>NZ_QNUJ01000009.1 GCF_003574625.1 Shinella zoogloeoides | reverse complement strand
GGCCCAATTCTCACCAGCTTCTCAAGGAAACCCTAGAGCGAGTTCGTCGGCCGCCAGAAGCGCCGCCGCTCTCGTTCGATGAGCGGCGTTATAGGCCCAACGTTTCAGGCCGTCAACAGGCATAATCACAAAAATGCAAAAAACATTCAAGATATTGAAATTCAACGGATATCTTCGCTGTCAGCTGCTTTGATGGCTTGAATAGCTCAGGAAATCCATCGAAAATCTTGTCCAGGTGGTAAAATTGACCGTCCGGATCGTTTTACGTGTCCTCGCCGCCGCATAGAGACCCTCCGCCCCTTCTCTCGGCTATCGGAGCCGGCTATTCAGGCGGAGGAAACAGAAGCGGAGAAATCCATGTCCAGCCTTGCAGAAGGCACCTTCCTCACCGATCGATGCATGCAATGACGGTATCTCTTATAGACCGCCTGCCGCGCCTGCCCGTTTCGGAGGCTCTCCCTTCCCTGGGCAAAGCGCTTCATGTGGGCACGCGCGTGGTGCTTTCCGCGCCGCCCGGCGCGGGCAAGACGACGCTGGTGCCGCTCTTCCTGCTCGACGCCACCTGGCGGGGTGACGGGAAGCTCATCCTTCTCGAGCCGCGCCGGCTTGCCGCCCGCGCGGCGGCGGGCCGCATGGCGGAGCTGCTGGGTGAAAAGGTGGGTGAGACGGTCGGCTACCGCATGCGTCTCGATAACCGCGTCTCGGCGAAGACCCGTATAGAAGTCGTGACGGAAGGCGTCTTCGCCCGGATGATCCTCGACGATCCCGAACTGTCGGGCGTTGCCGCCGTGCTCTTCGACGAATTCCACGAGCGTTCGCTGGATGCGGATTTCGGTCTCGCGCTGGCGCTGGACGTGCAGGCGGCTCTCCGGGACGATCTTCGCCTGCTCGTCATGTCGGCAACGCTCGATGTGGAACGGGTCTCGGCGCTGCTCGACAATCCGCCGGCCATCGTCAGCGAGGGGCGGAGCTTCCCGGTGGATGTGCGCTATCAGGACCGCCCGGCGGGCGAGCGTATAGAAGCCGGCATGGCGCGTACCATTACAGAGGCGCATCGCAGCGAAAGCGGGTCGATCCTCGCCTTTCTGCCGGGGCAGGCCGAGATCACCCGGACTGCCGAGCGGCTGGAGGGCCGGTTCGGCCCGGAGACGGCGATCGTGCCGCTCTACGGCAATCTCAGCCAGAAGGAACAGGACGCCGCAATCCGCCCCGCCCCCGCCGGTACGCGGAAAATCGTGCTGGCAACTTCCATTGCCGAAACCTCCATCACCATCGACGGCGTGCGCATCGTCATCGACAGCGGCCTGCAGCGCCTGCCGGTCTTCGAGGCGGCGACCGGCATCACGCGACTGGAGACCGTGCGGGTGTCGCGCGCCTCGGCCGACCAGCGCGCCGGCCGCGCCGGGCGAACGGAACCGGGCATCGCGATCCGGCTCTGGCATGCCGGCCAGACGGCGGCGCTGCCCGCCTTCACGCCGCCGCAGATCCTTTCCAGCGACTTTTCCTCCTTCATGCTCGATCTTGCCCATTGGGGTGTGACCGATCCGGCTGACCTCCGGCTCGTCGACCAGCCGCCGGCAGCGGCGGTGGAGGAGGCACGCAACCTGCTTCGCCTGCTCGGTGCGCTGGATGAGGCGGGTGCGCTCACCCCGGCAGGCAAGCGCATTCGCGAACTGGCCTTGCCACCGCGGCTGGCCGCGATGATCCTGCACGCCGCCGGCGATGGCCAGCAGGCGGCAGCCGCGCGGCTCGCCGTGCTGCTCACCGAACAGGGTCTCGGCGGCTCGGCAGTGGATATAGAAGAACGCCTGCGGCGCTTCGCCAATGAGCGTGGCGAGCGGGCCGAAGCGGCGAAGCGATTGGCGCAGCGCATGGCGGATGGTTTCGGCAAGGCCGCCTCCCCCTCCGCGAGCACGCCGGGCGCGCTACTGCTGCACGCCTTTCCCGATCGCGTCGCCCTGCAGCGCGGCGGACGCGGGCGCTTCGTCATGGCGAACGGGCGCGGCGGCGAGTTGCCGGAGACGGAACGGCTGGCGGGCGCGGAGATGATCGTCGTTGCCGACCTTACCGGGCAAGCGGGCCGGCAACGCATTCTCGCGGCGGCGGAAATCGACCGATCCACCGTCGAGGCCGAGCTTGCCGATAAGATCGTGCGCGAGGACCAATGCGTCTTCGACCGGGCGAGCCGGCAGGTGCGGGCGCGGCGGGTCGTGCGGCTCGGCGCGATGATCCTCGAGGAAGCGCCGCTTCCGCGGCCGGGCGGGCCGAAGGCGGCGCAGGCGCTTGCCGAAGGAGTGCGCCAGCTCGGCCTGCAGGCCCTGCCCTTTTCCCGCGAGGCGGCGCAATTGCGCGACCGGATCGGCTTCCTTCACCGTTCCATCGGCGAGGCCTGGCCGGACACGAGCGACGAGGCGCTGCTTGCGCGGCTCGACGACTGGTTCGTTCCCTTCCAGGAGACGACGCGCGGCATCGACGACATTTCCTCGGGCAGCCTGCAGGAAGGGCTGCTGGCGCTGGTGCCCTATGAGGTGCAGCGCGACCTTGCACGGCTCGCGCCCACGCATTTCGAGGCGCCGACCGGCCAGCGCCATCCGATCCGCTATGACGGCGCGGAGCCGGTGCTGGCGATCCGCGTGCAGGAACTGTTCGGCTTGAAGCAGCACCCGGCCGTTGCCGGCGGACGTCTGCCGCTGCTCCTGGAGCTGCAATCGCCCGCGCACCGCCCGATCCAGACGACGCGGGACCTGCCCGGCTTCTGGGCCGGTTCCTGGCGGGACGTCAGGGCGGACATGCGCGGGCGCTATCCGAAACATCCCTGGCCGGAGGATCCGGCCGAGGCCATGCCGACGACGCGCGCCAAGCCGCGTGGCACTTGAGGGCGACGATATTCAAAGGAGACGAAGCATGACAGGCTATCAGGATATCGATTTCGAGGGCTCCGGCCGGCGGCTTCGCCTCGAAACGCTCATTCGCCTGCGCTGGCTGGCGGTGGCCGGCCAGACGATCAGCGTCGTCGTCATCGCGCTGTGGCTGAAATTCCCGCTGCCGCTGCTGCCGGCCCTCGTGCTGATCGCTCTGCTGGCGGCGGTGAACTTCTTCCTGGCCGTGCGCTTTGCGCCGGCCCATCGCCTGACGCCGCCGTCCGCCTTCCTGCTGCTCGCCTTCGACCTTTGCCAGCTGACGGCACTGCTCTTCATCACCGGCGGCCTTGCCAACCCCTTCGCGCCGCTCGTCTGCGTGCCGGTCATCATCTCCTCCTCGCTCCAGCCGGTGCGCTTCAGCCTGACGCTCGGCGGGCTCGCCGTCGCCGGCATCACGGCGCTCGCCTTCACACCCTTCCCGCTGCCCTGGTATCCGGGCACGCTGCTGGTCGTGCCGCCGGTGCTGACGGCCGGCTTCTGGTTCGCCATCGTCTCGACCACCGCTTTCGCGGCCTTCTACTCCTACCGGGTATCGCGCGAGGCGGGTGAGCTTTCCGATGCGCTGGCAGCGACGGAACTCATCCTCCAGCGCGAAAAGCACCTTTCCCAGCTCGACGGACTGGCGGCGGCGGCGGCCCACGAACTCGGCACGCCGCTCGCCACGATCAGCGTGGTCGCCCGCGAGATGGAACGGGAGCTCGGCACCGACGACCGCTTCAGGGAAGACGTGCAGCTCCTGCGCAGCCAGAGCGAGCGCTGCCGCGACATCCTGCGCCGGCTGACGACGCTTTCCACCGAGGACGAGGCGCATATGCGCGTTCTGCCGCTCTCCTCCCTCATGGAGGAGGTGCTGGCGCCGCACCGCGAATTCGGCATCAGGCTCAATCTCGTCGAGAACGGCGAGCGGGAAAGCGAGCCGGTCGGCAACCGCAATCCCGGCATTCTCTACGGCCTCGGCAATCTGCTCGAAAACGCCGTCGACCATGCCCGCGAGGAGGTCACCGTCACCGTCAGCCACACGCCGGAGCGGGTGACCATCGTCATCGAGGACGACGGCGACGGCTATGCGGCGGATATCCTCCAGCGCATCGGCGACCCCTATGTCACCAAGCGGCAGAAGGACGAGCGGGCCGGCGGGCTGGGGCTCGGGCTCTTCATCGCCAAGACGCTGCTGGAGCGCTCGGGCGCGAGGCTCACCTTCGGCAACCGCACGGGCGACCGGCCGGGCGCGCGCGTCTCGGTCGATTGGCCGCGGGCGCGGATGGAGGCGAAGGGTGCGAAATGACTTTACCCGCACCATCTTACAGGTGATAAGCTGACCGCGATCAAGAATGGACGAAAATCGGCCACGGAAGACGAAAATGGCAGAAAACACCGAACCGCAGACCGCAGCCGACGATATCGGCCCCGATCCCTCGCTCCTCCTGGTCGATGACGACGCACCGTTCCTGCGCCGGCTCGCCCGCGCCATGGAAACGCGCGGCTTTGCCGTCGATACCGCCGAATCGGTGGCCGAGGGCATCGCCAAGGCCAAGACGAGCCCGCCGAAATACGCGGTCGTCGACCTTCGCCTCGGTGACGGCAGCGGCCTCGACGTCATCGCCGCCATCCGCCAGCGCCGCGACGACACGCGCATCATCATGCTGACCGGCTACGGCAATATCGCGACGGCCGTGAACGCGGTGAAGCTCGGCGCGGTCGACTATCTCGCCAAGCCCGCCGATGCCGACGACATCTTCGCCGCGCTGACGCAGCGCCCTGGGGAAAAGGTCGAACTGCCGGAAAACCCGATGTCGGCCGACCGCGTGCGCTGGGAGCATATCCAGCGCGTCTACGAGATGTGCGACCGCAACGTCTCCGAAACGGCCCGCCGCCTCAACATGCACCGCCGCACGCTCCAGCGCATCCTCGCCAAGCGCGCGCCGAAGTAATCAGGCCGGCTCGTCCCGGCGTCCGGAGACGATGGCCGAGATGTCCGGCCCGTCCCGCCGGGCATCCATGGAGAATTCCGCAAGCAGCAGCCGGCCCGCGGCGACGCGGGCGAAGGCGAAGGTCACGGCCTTGCGCGTCGGGGCGGAGAGCCTGTGCTCCGGCGCCTCGCGCAGCATATGCGCGCCGTAGCCGTCGGAAAGGATGAGGCCGCACTCCTCCGGGAAGATGTCGAGCGGCACGTCCTTGTGGGTGGCAAAGAACAGCCGGTCGCAATGGCGGCGGTAGTCCGGCCATTTGCGGTCGACGCGAAAGTCCTCGATCGACGTCTTGATCTCGATGATCCAGATCTCGCCCTTGTCGGACAGGCTGATGAGGTCGGCGCGCCGGCCGCTCGCCAGCGTCAGCTCGGGCAGGACCGCATGGCGCATGTCCATCAGCATGCGCTGGACACCCCGGCGCACCATCATGGCGCGGTCGGACTGGCGGCCGTCGAGCAGCGGATTGTCGTTGTGCAGCGAAACGATCGTCATGGGGTTCCTCGGCGAATCGCAGTCTAGCGCGAATCGCCCGGCCTGAAAAAGTTAAGAGAGGGCCGCCGCCGGATCATGCAGCAAGGCTTCGTTAACCGCGCGAAAAGGTTCCTGTGCGATGACGGGTCAGCCGGCGGAATGACCGTTGAACGGCGCGTGAAGGCGTGCTTGGCAAGGAGCCGGGGCCAGCGAAAGCGGCAGTCGACCGGCATTGTTGTTGCAAAAAAACACTTCTCCGGTTTTTTGCTTGCGCGCGAGCCCGCACCATGCCGCACAGACTTGCATTGACCGGTTTAATCGAAAATAAACCATAGTCGATAAAAGTTCTGCGTCTCGGAACTTCTTAATTCCTGATCCTAAGAGAATCACATGCGCTTCCGCAATGCCCTCCTTCTGTGCGGCCTGGCAGCGGCCGTCACCCTCGCTGGTTGCTCCACCGCCCCGTCCGACTCCGCGCCGGGCGAAAAGGTGGCGACAAATGCCATCTTCACATCGGATTATGGCCCTGTTGAGGACAACGGCTACGCCCTGCCGGCGATTCCGATCAACAAGGTGAACACCAAGTTCCACCGCCAGATCGTCGATTACGCCACCAGCGAGAAGCCGGGCACGATCATCGTCAACACGCCGAACCGCTTCCTCTACTACGTGCTGCCGGGCGGCAAGGCCGTTCGCTACGGCATCGGCGTCGGCAAGCAGGGCTTTGCCTGGCAGGGCGAGGCCTATGTCGCCTGGAAGCAGGAATGGCCGACCTGGCATCCGCCGAAGGAAATGGCGGACCGCAAGCCCGACGTCGCCCGCTACGTCAAGGACGGCATGGGTCCGGGCCTGAAGAACCCGCTCGGCGCCCGCGCGCTCTACCTCTTCAACGAGAAGGGCCAGGACACGCTGTTCCGCCTGCACGGCACGCCGGAATGGGCCTCCATCGGCACCGCCGCCTCGTCAGGCTGCATCCGCCTGATGAACCAGGACATTATCGACCTCTACAAGCGCGTCCGCCCCGGCCACAGCGCCCGCGTCGTCGTCCAGCAGTAAGCGCAGGACACCGCATTCATGAAAAAGGCCGCCGGTCATCCCGGCGGCCTTTTTCTTTGCGGCGTTGCCCCTCATCCGCCTGCCGGCACCTTCTCCCCGTAGACGGGGAGAAGGGATATGCCGCACCGTTTTCCGCATTACGGGAAGCCTTTGCCTCCTTCGCCTTCTCCCCGCTTGTGGGGAGAAGGTCGCGGCAGCGGGATAAGGGGCGAAGCGGTAGGGAACTTCCCCGCCGTCACATTCTCAGGCGTCCGCAGCCTTCAGCTCCAGTCGGCGGCGATGGAGGACCGGCTCGGTATAGCCGTTCGGCTGCTCGCGGCCCTTCAGGACGAGGTCGAGCGCGGCCTTGAAGGCGATCGAGGTGTCGAAATGGCCGGCCATCGGGCGGTAGAGCGGGTCGCCGGCATTCTGTCCGTCGACGACCGCGGCCATGCGCTTCATCGTCTCGAGGATCTGCGCCTCGGTGACCACGCCGTGGTGCAGCCAGTTCGCCATGTGCTGGGCGGAGATGCGCAGCGTGGCGCGGTCTTCCATCAGGCCGACATTGTTGATGTCCGGCACCTTGGAGCAGCCGACGCCCTGGTCGATCCAGCGTACGACATAGCCGAGGATGCCCTGGGCATTGTTGTCGAGCTCGCGCTGGATCTCCTCCGGCGTCCAGTTCGGGCGAACCGCGACCGGGACGGAGAGGATATCGGAGAGCTTTGCACGCGGACGCGAATGCAGCGAAGCCTGCACATCGGCGACATCGACCTTGTGGTAGTGCGTCGCATGGAGCGTCGCGGCCGTCGGCGAGGGAACCCAGGCGGTGTTGGCGCCGGCCTTCGGATGGGCGATCTTCTGCTCCAGCATCGCCGCCATCAGGTCCGGCATGGCCCACATGCCCTTGCCGATCTGCGCATGGCCGGACAGGCCGCATTCGAGGCCGATATCGACGTTCCAATTCTCGTAGGCGCCGATCCAGGCGGCCTGCTTCATGTCGCCCTTGCGGATCATCGGGCCCGCTTCCATCGAGGTATGGATCTCGTCGCCGGTGCGGTCGAGGAAGCCGGTATTGATGAAGACGACGCGGTCCTTGGCGGCGCGGATCGCCTCCTTGAGGTTGACCGTCGTGCGGCGCTCCTCATCCATGATGCCCATCTTCATCGTGTTCGGGGCCATGCCGACGGCGGCCTCGACGCGGGCGAAGAGCTTCGAGGCGAAAGCGACCTCTTCCGGCCCGTGCATTTTCGGCTTGACGACATACATCGAGCCGGCGCGCGAATTCTGACGGCGGCCGTTCGGACCGACGTCGTAGAGCGCGATCAGCGCGGTGACCATGGCGTCCATGATGCCTTCCGGCACCTCGTTGCCGTCGCGGTCGCGGATCGCCGGATTGGTCATGAGGTGGCCGACATTGCGCACCAGCATCAGCGAACGGCCGGGCAGCGTCAGGGTCGAGCCGTCGGGCGCGGTATAGACGCGGTCGGGGTTGAGCCGGCGGGTGAAGGTCTTGCCGCCCTTGACGACCTCTTCGGAAAGGTCGCCCTTCATCAGGCCCAGCCAGTTGCGATAGACGACGACCTTGTCCTCGGCATCGACGGCGGCGATGGAATCCTCGCAGTCCATGATCGTGGTCAGCGCCGATTCGATGACGACGTCGGCGATATGCGCCGCATCGTCCTTGCCGGTCGGCGTGGAGGCGTCGATGCCGATATCGATATGCAGGCCGTTGTTGCTCAGGAGGACATGGGTCGGGGCGGAGGCATCGCCGACATAGCCGGCGAACTTGTTCCCGTCGGCAAGACCCGTCTTGCCGCCGCCGGTCAGCGCGACGACGAGCTTGCCGCCCTCGACCGCAAAGCCCGCCGCATCGCGCCAGGAGGCGCCGGCGAGCGGCGCGCTTTCATCGAGGAAGCCGCGCGCCCAGGCGATGACCTTCGCGCCGCGCACCGGATTGTAGCCCTTGCCCTTTTCCGCGCCGTCCGTTTCCGGGATCGCGTCCGTGCCGTAGAGCGCATCATAGAGCGAGCCCCAGCGCGCATTGGCGGCGTTCAGCGCATAGCGTGCGTTCATGACGGGTACGACGAGCTGCGGGCCGGCAAGGCTCGCGATCTCCGGATCGACATTCTCCGTCGTCACCTTGAACGCGCCGCCCTCGGGCAGCAGATAGCCGATCTCGCGCAGGAAGGCCTCGTAGGCGGCCATGTCGCTCGGCGCGCCGTTCTCGCGGTACCAGGCATCGAGCTTTTCCTGCAGCGCGTCGCGCGTCTTCAGCAGCGCGCGGTTTTCTGGCGCGAGGTCATGCACGATGGCGGAGAAGTCGGCGAAGTAGCGCTCTGCGTCCACGCCCGTACCCGGCAGGGCCTCGTCGACGAGGAAATCATAAAGCGCGCTGTCGATCGAAAGACCGGCTTTTTCGGTAAAAGGCATCTGAAAAACTCCGAATGACGGGACGAAGGGGGAGTATCCCGAATGGTGTCACTTTCAGGAGCTTTCATTCATAGTCAATTCGGCAACAGCATAAAGAATTTATTCCGCTCCGGATAAAATCATATTTTTGCCGGCGCGGGACGGTTGCGGAAATGGCCGGAAACCTTTTCAAAACAGAGCCGCAATGGTGTTATGTCGCGCCCATGCCGAAGAACGAGGAACCGCCCGTGATCGCCCTTTCCCCGCCGCAACGCCCTTCGGGCCGGAAGCCGTTTTCGGCGAGCCTTCTTCTCGCCGCCGCCCTCCTCCTTGCCGGCAGCCTGCCGGCGGGCGCGCAGGAAGAGGACGAAGGCCAGTACCGGGCGCAGATCCCCGATGTCGCGATCTACAAGGCGATGCTGGACGCCAACAAGCAGACGGGCTGGGTGCAGTTCCGCGAATTCGCCGGCCAGCAGCTCATCTATTTCACGGCCTTGCAGACCATGCATTGCCGGCTGAAGGAAGTGCGCTACTCGATCAATTCCGACGCGCTCGACAAGACCTTCCCGATGGCGGAATGCGATCCGGAGCTGCCCTTCAACCTGCCGTCGGACGACAGCCAAAACTGGCTCTACCTGAACCTCAAGCCCGGCGAGGCCGAGACCATCGCCGTGCAGGCCGTCTGGGACGACGGCAGCGGCAGCGAGATCGTCGTCTACCAGCCCTGCAAGAACCCGGAGGCGACCTGCGCCTCAATCAAGACGATCAAGAAGGCGAAGAAGCGCTCCGACGAGCCGTCACCCTCAACGCCAGCCCGTTAGCCGGCTGCGTCGTCAGGCGCTGCACCGGCCAGGGCTTTGTCTGCGCCGTCATGTCGAAGCGGAAGCGATGCATCAGCACGCCGAGCGCGATGATCGCCTCCTGCATGGCGAAGGTCGCGCCGATGCAGATGCGCGGCCCGGCGCCGAAGGGCAGATACTGGAAGCGGTGGATCGCCTCGCGGTTCTCCGGCAGGAAGCGCTCGGGCATATAGGCACGCGGCCTCTGCCACAGCAGCTCGTGGCGGTGCAGCGTCCAGGGCATGACGAGGATGGTAACACCCTTGGGGATTTCCACCGCCTCGCCGGAGAAGCTGGTCCACACATCGTCGGCGATCGCCTCGCGGTTGATCGAGGGCGCGGGCGGATAGAGCCGCATCGCCTCCTCGAAGGCGGCGCGGGTCCAGGGCATCCGCTCCAGCCAGTCGACGGGATCGGCGCCGCTTGCCACGACACGGTCGATCTCCTCCTCCATCGCGTCCCGCACATGCGGGGAATTGGCGAGGCAATAGAGCGTCCAGGCGAGCGCCCGGGCCGTCGTCTCGTGGCCGGCGCCGATGAAGGTGAGGATATTGTCCTCCACCTCCTCCATGGTCAGGCCCTCCGGCCCCGCCGCGCGCAGCAGCAGCGTCAGGAAATCGCTCGGCACCGTCTCGCCGTCCGCCGCTATGCGCTTGAGGCGCAGCTCCATCGTGTCGCGCACGATGCGGCGGAACTTGCCGAGCACCTTCAGGCCGCCGATCCGGGTCACCCGCGGCACCCATGACGGCGCGCGCAACAGATCCATCGGGTCGACGCGGCCCATGGAGTGGAGGAGATCGTCCACGTCGTCGGCGAAATTGTCCGAGGAGGTGACGATCTCGCCGGAAAACAGCGTGTCGGAAAGCACGGCGAAGGCGAGCTCGGTCATGTCGTTGCCGATATCGAAGACCGCGCCCTCCGCGCCCTCGTATTTCTGCGCGTAAAGCTCCGACTGCGCCAGCATCTGCGTGGCAAAGCCCCTGGCGTGGCGCGGCGTGAAGATCGGCGCGACGGCCTTGCGCGAGCGGCGCCAGACCGCGCCCTCGGCCGTCAGCAGCCCGTCGCGCAGGATCGGGCGCAGCACGAGCTGGCGGACGGTCGCCATCCTGTAGTTCTGGGCATTGTCGACGAGGAGATGTTTGATGAGGCCAGGATCGTTGACGATCAGCGTCTTCTCGCCGAAGAAGCTCGTCATGATCCAGGGCAGCGTATAGGAGGGCACGCCCCACAGTTCCAATGGATTGCGGAAGACGGTCCGGATGATCTCGATCTTCGAGGGCGGCACCGTGCGGGGAACGGGCGCGGGCGGTTCGAACGGCTCGGGACGCATGTCCATCGTCTTCTTCCTTTCAATCGGCTTGCCCGGAGTGTGGGCCGAGAGCGAGGCAGAAATCAGGGCAGGCCCCGCAAAAGCGCGCGGCGCCCTTCCGGCCGGACCTGCGGAAAGCTAGAGCAGGCCGCGCAGTTCCGCCAGCTTGTCGTTGATCAGCCAGCCGTAATAGTTCTCTTCCGGCCAGGTCGCCTCGCCGGCCGCGCGGCGCGCGGCGAAGGCCGCGGCGCGGGCATCGGGATTGCCGATATTATAGAGCGTCGCCGTCAGGCCGGGATTTTTCGAAATGTCGACGCCGGCGGTCTTCCTGTAGGCGTCGATGGAGCGGCGGATCGCGGCGGCCATGTAGGCGAGCGAGGTGTCCGGGTCCATGATCGCCTGGTAGACGCCGGCCGCGTCGTTCTCGTCGAGCCTGTCATAGCCGGAGATGCGGGCGACGTCGTCGGTGAGCGTCAGGGCCGTCAGCGGGTTGATCTGGCCGAGGCCGAAGGTCTGGCCCGCATAGAAGGGCTGGAAGAACACCGCGCTGAAGCGGTTGTTCGGATAGGATGTGCCGCCGACCGTCCGGCCCTTGAAGGTCTTGTTCCAGACGCCCTCGCGGCAGGTCCAGAGCGCATAGGAGCCCTTCTTCGACGCGCATTGGGCGAATTCCGGCCGGGCGATGAAGTCGCCGACCGTCTCGCCGTCATAGGCGAAGCGGAAGTTGCCGGTATAGGACGCGGCCTTCACATAGTAGCTCTGCAGCCGGTCATAGGCGTCGACATTATAGGTATGCTCGCCGACGATGGCGCCGACCATGTGGATCGGGTCGATGCCGTATTTCGCGGCGGTCGACTTGATCTTGCCGGTGAGCTGGCGGTCGTTGGCGATGAGGTCGCGCACCTTCTCGTACTTGGCGTCGAAGGAGGTCTTGCCGGCCTTGGTGCGGCGCGTGGAGGCGCCCGGAATGGCCGGCTGCTCGGCATTGCGGTTGCCGGGCGGAACCACGTCGATGGCCAGCGCCGTTGTCTGGCTCTGGACAAAAAGGGCGGCTGCAAGGGCAAGCACAGGCAAGAACTGTCGCACGATTCCGTTTCCCGTCTGGTCAAATCTGTCGGCGGATGGCGGCGACCGATGCACGACGAACATGTCGGAATGATGCCAAGCGCGGCCAAGGCGTAAGGCGGGAGCGCCCCTTCTGTCGAGAGGTCCCGCCTTCAAAAATGCGGCACCGGCGACCCGCTAATGGATCACCGGTGCCGAAACGTCACAGGATGTAGCGCGACAGGTCCGTATTGGCCGCCAGCGTGCCGACATGCTTGCGCACATAGTCGGCGTCGATGACGAGGCTGTTGCCGCCCTTGTCCGGCGCTTCGAAGGAGATCTCGTCGAGCACCCGTTCCATCACCGTCTGGAGACGCCGCGCGCCGATATTCTCGACGCTGGCGTTGAGCTGCACGGCGACGTCCGCCAGCGCATCGATGCCGTCCTCGGTGAAATCGAGCGTGACGTCTTCGGTCTGCATCAGCGCCTTGTACTGGCGGATGAGGCTGGCTTCCGTTTCCGTAAGGATGCGGCGGAAGTCCTCCTTGGTGAGGGCGCGCAGCTCGACGCGGATCGGCAAACGGCCCTGAAGCTCCGGCAGCAGATCCGACGGCTTGGAGACGTGGAACGCGCCGGATGCGATGAAGAGGATATGGTCTGTCTTCACCGGCCCGTATTTCGTCGCGACCGTCGTGCCTTCGACAAGCGGCAGCAGGTCGCGCTGCACGCCCTCGCGGGAGACGCCCGCGCCCATGCCGCCGTCGCGCGCGGCGATCTTGTCGATCTCGTCGATGAAGACGATGCCATCGTTCTCCGCCGAGCGGATGGCCTCGCGCTGGATCTGCTCGTTGTCGAGCAGCTTGTCGGATTCGTCGTCGATCAGGACCTTGTACGAGTCCTTGACCGTCGTCTTGACCTTCTTGGTGCGCCCGCCCATCGCCTTGCCGAACATTTCGGAAAGGTTCAGCACGCCGATATTGGCGCCCGGCATGCCGGGGATCTCGAGGCCGCCGGGCATGCCGCCGGTATCGGCGATGTCGATCTCGATCTCCTTGTCGTCCAGCTCGTTGTTGCGCAGTTTTTTGCGGAAGCTATCGCGCGTCGCCGGCGAGGCGGTCGCGCCGACGAGGGCGTCGAGCACCCGTTCCTCGGCATTCATATGGGCCTTGGCCGTCACCTCGGCGCGCTTCTTCTCGCGCACCAGGCCGATGCCGACCTCCACGAGGTCGCGCACGATCTGCTCGACATCGCGGCCGACATAGCCGACCTCGGTGAACTTGGTCGCCTCGACCTTGACGAAGGGCGCGCCGGCGAGTTTCGCGAGGCGACGGGAAATCTCCGTCTTGCCGACGCCGGTCGGGCCGATCATCAGGATGTTCTTCGGCATGACCTCGTCGCGCAGATCAGGCTCGAGCTGGTGGCGGCGCCAGCGGTTGCGAAGCGCGATGGCCACGGCGCGCTTGGCGTCGTGCTGGCCGATAATGAAGCGGTCGAGTTCGGAAACGATCTCGCGGGGCGAAAAATTGGACATGGGCTTTTCCGTTTCTAGCAACGGTCCCGGGCCATCATCAGCGCCGGGCCGTCCTCAGTCATGCGTTGATCGAAAGCATGGAATCCGGCCTTTTCATAGGCCCGGATGGCATGCGCATTGTCCGGGTGGGGATCGAGCACGATCCGCTCCACACCCTCGTCGAAGACCTTGGCCGCGAAGGCGTCGATCATTGCCGGGCCGTGGCCGATGCCGACCATATCGGCAAGGCCGATGAACTGGTCGATGCCGACAGTGCGGTCCGGCCGGTCGCCGAAGGAGAAATCATCGGCCGCAATCCGGTAGGATTGCAGGTAGGCGAAGGGCATCCCGGCATGGAGAACGATGAAGGACGCCATTGCCGGATCGTCGAAATCCTCGGCGATGCCGGCGACTTCCTTTGCCGGCTCGCCCCACCAGCGCCGGACATGCGGCGCGTTCAGCCAGCGTTCCAGCATCGGCAGGTCGTCCGCCGTCACCGGCCGGAAGGCGTAGAGGTCAGCGGTCGGCATCCAGCGTTTCCACCACGACATTGTGGTTGGTGTAGACGCAGATGTCGCCGGCGATCTGCATGGCGCGGCGCGCGATCTCCTCGGCCGACTTGTCGGTGTCCATCAGCGCGCGGGCGGCTGCATAGGCATAGTTGCCGCCCGAGCCGATCGCCATGGTGCCGTGTTCCGGCTCCAGCACGTCGCCATTGCCGGTCAGCGCCAGCGTAACGGACTTGTCGGCGACCAGCATCATGGCTTCGAGACGGCGCAGGTAGCGGTCGGTGCGCCAATCCTTGGCGAGTTCCACGGCGGCGCGCATCAGCTGGTCGGGGTACTGTTCGAGCTTGGCTTCGAGCCGCTCGAGCAGCGTGAAGGCATCGGCGGTTGCGCCGGCGAAACCGGCAATGACGTCACCCTTGGCAAGCCGGCGCACCTTGCGCGCATTGCCCTTCATGACAGTCTGGCCAAGGCTCACCTGGCCGTCGCCCGCCATCACCACCTTGCCGTCCTTGCGGACGGTGATGATCGTCGTGGCGTGCATGGAAGCGTAGGGGTCGTGTTCACTCATGGATGGACCTTTCGGGCCCGGATACCGGGCGGGGCACCGCCGACGAGGCGGCTTCGTTGTCATCTATGTAAGCAGCGGCTCGGCAATTGCAAACGGAGCAAGCGGCGGGTGATAGCGAGGACCTTTCGTCCTGCGCCGAAGGCCTGTGAAAGACTGGCGTTTTCGTGACAGCCCTGTTAAGGAGCGGCGGTAAAATCACCGGAGAAACCCATGAGCCGCACAGCCAGCGTTTCGCGCAAGACGAACGAGACCTCCGTTTCGGTCACCGTCGATATCGACGGCACCGGCACGTCGACCATTTCGACGGGCGTGGGCTTCTTCGATCATATGCTCGACCAGCTGTCGCGCCATTCGCTCATCGACATGGAGATCAAGACCGAAGGGGACCTGCATGTCGACGACCATCACACGGTCGAGGACACGGGCATCGCCATCGGCCAGGCTATCGCCAAGGCGCTCGGCGACCGGCGCGGCATCACGCGCTACGCCTCGCTCGACCTTGCCATGGACGAGACGATGACGCGCGCCGCCGTGGACGTCTCCGGCCGTCCCTTCCTCGTGTGGAACGTGAATTTCTCCGCCCCGAAGATCGGCACCTTCGACACCGAGCTGGTGCGCGAATTCTTCAACGCGCTCGCCCAGCACGCCGGCATCACGCTGCATATCCAGAACATCTACGGCGCGAACAACCATCATATCTCGGAGACGTGCTTCAAGGCCGTCGCGCGCGTGCTGCGCACCGCGACCGAGATCGATCCCCGCCAGGCGGGCCGCGTTCCCTCGACGAAGGGTTCGCTGGCCTGACCGAAGGCACAGTTGGAGGCCTCCCATGGCCACGTTCCTCGTTCTGATACCGCCGGGCGCCAAGTCCCAAGACGAAAGAGCCCGCATCGTCCGCGACCGTTTCTCCTGGCTCGCGCTTTTCCTGCCGGTGATCTGGCTGCTCTGGCACAGGGCATGGCTCGCCGCCGCCCTCGCCTTCGCGGTGCAGGCGCTCGGCTCGGCCGTTGCCGATCATCCCGTCTTCGGCCTTGCCGGCCTCGGCCTTTGCCTTGCGACCAACCTTCTCGTCGCACTCGAAGGCCCCTCCATGGTCGTCGCCGGCCTCGAACGGCGCGGCTGGACGGTCGATACGGCGATCTCCGCCGATGACCGGGAAACGGCCGAAGCGATCTACTACATGGAAACCCCGGCCGGCGAGGCGGAGACGCGCGACAGCGTTTCCCTGCCGGCCTCCGGAACCTCCGCGCGCCGGCACGCTCCCATGCTCGGCCTCGTCGGTTTCAAGGAAGGACGCTGACATGCGCGTTGCGATCATCGACTACGGCTCGGGCAACCTGCGCTCGGCCACCAAGGCCTTCGAGCGGGCGGCGCGCGAAGCCGGCATCGCGGCGGAAATCGACCTCACCGACAAGGCCGAGCGCGTCGCCTCCGCCGACCGCATCGTGCTGCCCGGCGTCGGCGCCTATGCCGATTGCCGCCGCGGCCTCGATGCCGTGCCCGGCATGGTGGAGGCGCTGCGCGACGTGGTCGAGAACAGGGCTCACCCCTTCCTCGGCATATGCGTCGGCATGCAGCTCATGTCCTCGCGCGGCCTCGAAAAAACCGTGACCCAGGGCCTCGGCTGGATCAGGGGCGACGTCGTGAAGATGACGCCCTCCGATCCGGAGCTGAAGATCCCGCAGATCGGCTGGAACACGCTCGACCGCAGGCACCCGCACCCGCTCTTCGATAGCATCCCGGAAACGCTGCACGCCTATTTCGTGCATTCCTACCATCTTGCCGCGGAAAACCGGGAAGACGTGGTCGCGACCGTCGATTACGGCGGGCCGATGACCGCCTTCGTCGCCAACGGCAACAAAGCCGGCGCGCAGTTCCATCCGGAAAAGAGCCAGACGCTCGGCCTTGCCCTCATCACCAATTTCCTGCGCTGGAAACCCTGACATGATCCTCTTTCCCGCCATCGACCTGAAAGACGGCCAGTGCGTTCGCCTCAAGCTCGGCGACATGGACCAGGCCACCGTCTACAATCCCGACCCGGCCGCGCAGGCGAAAGCCTTCGAGGACCAGGGTTTTGAATGGCTGCATGTCGTCGACCTCAACGGCGCCTTCGCGGGAGAAAGCGTCAACGGCGCGGCTGTCGACGCCATCCTGAAGGCCACGAAGAATCCGGTGCAGCTCGGCGGCGGCATCCGCACGCTCGATCATATCGAAAGCTGGCTGTCGCGCGGCCTGTCGCGCGTCATCCTCGGCACCGTCGCCGTGCGCGATCCGGCGCTCGTCATCGAGGCCTGCAAGCAATTCCCCGGCAAGGTCGCCGTCGGCATCGATGCCAAGGGCGGCAAGGTGGCCGTCGAGGGCTGGGCGGAAGCCTCCGAGCTCGGCGTGATCGAGCTTGCGAGGAAGTTCGAGGGCGCGGGCGTCGCCGCAATCATCTATACCGACATCGACCGCGACGGCATCCTGACGGGCATCAACTGGGCCTCGACGCTGGAGCTGGCCGAGGCCGTCTCCATTCCCGTCATCGCCTCAGGCGGTCTTGCCTCAATGGACGACATAAGCCGCCTCGTCGCCGCTGACGCCCGCAAGCTGGAAGGCGCGATCTCCGGCCGGGCGCTCTATGACGGGCGCATCGATCCGGCGGAAGCGCTGGCGCTGATCCGCGAAGCACGAGGAGAAGCGGCATGACTTTGAAAGCGCGCGTCATCCCCTGCCTCGACGTCAAGGACGGCCGTGTCGTCAAGGGCGTCAGCTTCGTCAACCTCATCGATGCCGGCGATCCCGTGGAATCGGCCAAGGCCTATGATGCGGCCGGTGCCGACGAGCTCTGCTTCCTCGACATCACTGCCTCGTCCGACAACCGCGACACGATCTTCGACGTCGTGGCGCGCACGGCGGACCATTGCTTCATGCCGCTCACCGTCGGCGGCGGCGTGCGCACGGTGGCCGATATCCGCAAGCTGCTGCTCGCCGGAGCCGACAAGGTGTCGATCAATTCGGCCGCCGTCTCCAACCCCGATTTCGTGGCCGAGGCCGCCGACAAGTTCGGCAACCAGTGCATCGTCGTCTCGATCGATTCGAAGAAGGTTTCGGCGGAAGGCGAAGAGGATCGCTGGGAAATCTTCACCCATGGCGGGCGCAAGCCGACCGGCATCGACGCCGTCGCCTTCGCCGAGAAGATGGTGGAGCGCGGCGCGGGCGAGCTGCTGCTCACCTCCATGGACCGCGACGGCCAGAAGGGCGGCTACGACATCGCGCTGACACGGACGATTGCCGACCGCGTCTCCGTGCCGGTCATCGCGTCCGGTGGCGTCGGCACGCTCGACCATCTCGTCGAGGGCGTGCGCGACGGCCATGCGACGGCGGTGCTCGCCGCCTCGATCTTCCACTTCGGCACCTACACGGTGGGCGAGGCCAAGCGCTACATGGCCGAGCATGGCATCGCCATGCGGCTCGACTGAGGAGCATCTCATGAGCACCTTCACCCTCGCCGATCTCGAAGCCATCGTCGCGGCCCGCGCCGCGGCCGACCCGTCGGAGAGCTGGACGGCGAAGCTGGTTGCGGCCGGGCAGCAGAAAGCGGCGAAAAAGCTCGGGGAAGAGGCCGTCGAGACCGTCATCGCGGCCATCGAGGGCAAAAAGGCCGAATTGACGAGCGAAACCGCCGATTTGCTCTATCATCTCATGGTCGTATTGAAAATCGGCGGCGTGCCGCTACAAGATGTCATGGGGGAGCTGGAGAGGCGCACGGGCCAGTCCGGCCTTGCGGAAAAGGCCAGCCGGAAGAGCTGATGATCCAGGCAGCGCGCGACAAGGACCAGGCGGACATACCGGACGATTTCGGCAACCGCGACTATTCTCCCTACCGTTTCTTCCCGGCGGAGGAATGGGCGCGGTTCCGGGCCGATACGCCCCTGACGCTGACCGCCGACGAGGTCCAGCGCCTGCGCTCCCTCGGCGACCCCATCGACCTCGACGAGGTCCGGCGCATCTATCTCTCGCTCTCGCGCCTGCTGTCGGCCCATGTCGAATCCTCGCAGATGCTCTTCGAGCAGCGCAAGCAGTTCCTCAGCCTCTCCGACGAGGCGAAGACGCCCTTCGTGATCGGCATTGCCGGGTCCGTGGCGGTCGGCAAGTCGACCACCGCGCGCATCCTGATGGAGCTCCTGTCGCGCTGGCCGTCGAGCCCCAAGGTCGATCTCGTGACGACCGACGGCTTCCTCTATCCGAACGCCGTGCTCCAGCGCGAGAACATGATGGACCGGAAGGGTTTTCCGGAGAGCTACGACACCGGCGCGCTGCTGCGCTTCCTCTCGGCGATCAAGGCCGGCAAGAAGGACGTCAAGGCGCCGATGTATTCGCACCTCACCTATGACGTGCTGCCGAACAGCTTCCGCACCGTCGACCGGCCGGATATCCTGATCTTCGAGGGGATCAACGTGCTGCAGTCGCGCAATCTGCCGGCAGACGGCAAGATCGTGCCGATGGTCTCGGACTTCTTCGACTTCTCCATCTATATCGACGCGGAGGAGAAGCTGATCCACACCTGGTATGTAGAACGCTTCATGCGCCTGCGCGAAACGGCCTTCAAGAACCCGGATTCCTACTTCCACCGCTATGCGACGATCAGCGAGGACGAGGCGCTGGCCATCGCCGAGGGCCTCTGGCGCAACATCAACCTGAAGAACCTGCACCAGAACATCCTGCCGACGCGCCCGCGCGCTGACCTGATCCTGCAGAAGGGCAGGAACCACCTCATCGAGACGGTTGCGCTGCGCAAATTGTAAGCTGGCTACAGTATTTCCGCATTTCCGAACGCAAAACCGCTTCGCACTTTTGCTGGAAATTCTCTAGGGATTGACCCGGCGAAGCGTCAGATTGATGCGCCCATCCTTCTTCAGGAGCGTGGAGGTGCCCGGATAGATTCGGTCGACGCCGTGGAAGATCAGCCGGCTTTCGCCACCGAAGACGAAGACGTCACCGCTCGACAGCCGGAAGGAGCGCGTCGGATCGCTGCGTGAAACGCCGCCGACGCGGAACAGGCACTCATCGCCGAGCGAGACCGAGACGACCGGGGCGGAGAAGTCGCTCTCGTCGCGATCCTGGTGCAGACCCATCTTCGCATCAGGATCGTAGAAATTGACGAGGCAAGCTTCCGGCGGCCCGGGGAAGCCGGAAACCTCGTTCCACAAGGCCAGAAGCATGTCCGGAATGGCCGGCCAAGGACGGCCGGTCTCGGGATGCGCGGACTGGTAGCGGTAGCCGTGCTCCCTGTCCGTCACCCAGCCGAGCGATCCGCAATTGGTCATGCGGACCGACATCGGCTTTCCCGTCTTCGGCATGCGCGGGACGAAGAGCGGAGCCTCGGCCACGACCTGCCTGATGGCAGCGACGAGCGCTTCCTGCGCCGTCCGGTCGAAACGGTCGGGGAGATAGCGCAGCCCCGGAGCGAGGCCGCGCTCGGCCGTCACGGCTCAGGCTTCCGCGAGATCGGGAATGCGCAGCACCTGGCCGGGATAGATCTTGTCCGGATGCGACAGCATCGGGCGATTGGCGTCGAAGATCACCGTGTGCTTGGCGCCCTTGCCCTTGCCGTACTGGGCCTCGGCGATCTTCCAGAGGTTGTCGCCCTTCTTCACCGTGTAGAAGACCGGCTCCTTGGCCGGAGCGGCCGCCACGGCGAGCGCCTCGGTATCGACCTTGGAAACGCCGAGCGTGTTGCCGACGGCGACGATCGCCTTTTCGAAGACGGTCTGGTCCGCGACGCTGCCCTTCAGCACGACCTTGTCGTCGACCACCTCGACCTGCACCTGATCGGTGCCGAGGCCGTGCGATTCCAGTTCCTTCTTGACCGCCTCGGCATCCGGCGCCTCGTCGTCGCCGCCGATCCCGAGCTTCTTGCCGGCGTTCTTGATAAAGCTGAAGAGACCCATGTCCATCCTCCTGTTTTTCCCGACTTAAGCAGACCTTGTCCGCAAAGGGAAGGCGTCGTTTCCTTTCCACGCATAAACGGCCAAGTTGCGGCGATCATTCGCCCGAGGGCTTCGCCCGCATGCGTTTCACGTCCGACCGGCCGGACTTCGCCTTGAGCCGGCGTTCGACCGAGCCCTTCGTCGGCTTGGTCTTGCGGCGCGGCGGGGGCGGCGGTTCGGCGGCCTTGAGGATCAGTTCCTTCAGCCGTTCGCGCGCATCCTCCCGGTTGCGTTCCTGGCTGCGGAAGCGGCTGGCCTCGATCATCAGCACGCCGTCCTTGGAGACCTTGCGGCCGGCGAGCTTTTCCGCATTCTCTTTCACCCGCTCGCTCAGCGAGGGCGAGTTGCGCAGGTCGAAGAAGAGCTGGACCGCAGTCGAGACCTTGTTGACGTTCTGCCCGCCCGGACCGCCGGCCAGCACGAACTGCTCGGTCAGTTCCCAACCGGCAATCGTGATCGAACGGCTGATATAGAGGGGGTCGCTGGCCATGGATGTTCCTTTCCAGGCCGTTGTAGCGGGCGGCGGGGTGAACGGGAAGCCGCCTGCAGAGACGAAAAACCCGGCCTTGCGGGCCGGGTTTCACGTGAATCATCGCCGAGACCTTACTCGGCGGCAACCTTCAGGCCCGGCGCCGCGTCGCGAACGCTGCCGTCGACCTGGTCCTCGAACTTCCCGAAGTTCGCGATGAACATGTCGACGAGCTTGCGGGCCTGCCTGTCATAGGCGGCGCCGTTCGCCCAGGTCGAGCGCGGGTCGAGGATCTTCGTGTCGACATCCGGCACCGAGACCGGCACCTGGAAGCCGAAATTGTCGTCGCGGCGGAAGAGCGCGTTCTTCAGCGAGCCGTCAAGGGCGGCGGCGAGCAGGGTGCGGGTCGCCTTGATCGGCATGCGGCGACCTTCGCCGTAAGCGCCGCCCGTCCAGCCGGTATTGACCAGCCAGCAATCGACGCCGTGCTCGGCGATGAGCTCCTTCAGGAGGTTGCCGTAGACCGTCGGGTGACGCGGCATGAAGGGCGCGCCGAAGCAGGTCGAGAAGGTGGCTTCCGGCTCGGTCACGCCGCGCTCCGTGCCGGCAACCTTGGCGGTGTAGCCGGAGAGGAAGTGGTACATGGCCTGGTCGGGCGTCAGCTTGGCGATCGGCGGCATCACGCCGAAGGCATCGGCCGTCAGCATGATGATCGTCTTGGGATGCGGCGCGCGGCCGGTCTCGCTGGCATTCGGGATGAAGTGCAGCGGATAGGCGCAACGGGTGTTTTCCGTCAGCGAGCCGTCGTTGAAGTCCGGAACGCCCTGCGCATCGAGCACGACGTTTTCGAGGACGGTGCCGAAACGCTGGGTCGTGGCGTAGATTTCCGGCTCGGCCTCGGCCGAAAGACGGATCGTCTTGGCGTAGCAGCCGCCTTCGAAGTTGAAGATGCCGTTCTCGCCCCAGCCGTGCTCGTCGTCACCGATCAGCGTGCGGTTCGGGTCGGCGGAAAGCGTCGTCTTGCCGGTGCCGGACAGGCCGAAGAACACGGCAGCATCGCCAGCCGGGCCAACATTGGCCGAGCAGTGCATCGGCATGACCTTTTCCGACGGCAGCAGCCAGTTGAGCACGGTGAAGACCGACTTTTTCATTTCGCCGGCATAGTAGGTGCCGGCGATCAGCACGATGCCGCGCGTCAGGTCGCAGGCGATCATGGTCTCGGTGCGCGCGCCGTGGCGGACCGGATCGGCCTTGAAGGTCGGCAGATCGATGATCGTCAGCTTCGGCGCGAAGGCCGCAAGATCCTTCTCTTCCGGGCGGATGAGCAGGTTGCGGATGAACAGCGAATGCCAGGCGAGTTCCGTGACGACGCGGGTCGGCAGGGCGTATTCCGCATCGGCACCGCCGACGAGATCCTGCACGAAGAGATCGCGGCCGCCGGCATGGGCCAGCATGTCGGCATGCAGCGCGTCGAAGTGCTCGCGCGATACGGCCTTGTTGTTGTCCCACCAGATGGCGTCCTCGGTGTTTTCGTCGCGCACGACGAACTTGTCCTTGGGCGAGCGGCCGGTGTGCTGGCCGGTGAGTGCGCGCAGGGCGCCATGGGCCGTCCTGACCGCTTCGCCGCGGCCGAGGGCCTCTTCATAAAGGGCCTCTGCTGCAAAGTTGTACCGGACCGTGCCGCTGGTGTTGATACCCATCGCGGTGAGCCCCAGAGCGGGGTTGCGAACGCCGAGTTCCTGCATGGTCCAGATTTCCTCCGTGGACGAAGAGCCAGGTGAATTTCCGGGGAAGCTAATCCGCGATTGTCACAAAAACAAGAGTGAAATCGAAATTAGGCAATAATATCAAACTATTAATCGATTTAAATATTTGTCCTACTTTTTTAATCGTTTGAATAATCGATTTAAAAAGGAGTGGAAAATACGGCCCGGAACGTCTCCCTTTATCTTTGCCACAATTTGTTCCACCTTTACCCCCAGACAGGCGCTTCATTCGTCCAGGACAGGAACTCGATCCGAGGTCGGGCCGAGGTCGGGAAAGGCGCCCATGAATATGGAGACAAGCAGGATGCAGACGATCGCACTCGTAGACGACGACCGGAATATCCTTACATCCGTGTCGATCGCCCTGGAGGCGGAAGGCTACAAGGTCGAGACCTATACGGACGGCGCGTCCGCGCTCGACGGCCTTCTTGCCCGCCCGCCGCAGCTTGCGATCTTCGACATCAAGATGCCGCGCATGGACGGCATGGAGCTTCTGCGGCGCCTGCGCCAGAAGTCGGACATCCCCGTCATCTTCCTCACCTCCAAGGACGAGGAGATCGACGAGCTGTTCGGCCTCAAGATGGGCGCGGACGACTTCATCACCAAGCCGTTCTCGCAGCGTCTGCTGGTGGAGCGCGTCAAGGCGATCCTGCGCCGTGCCTCGAGCCGCGAGGCGGCCGCCTCGGCGGGTGCGGCCGGCACCGCAAAGCCCGGCGAGATCACGGCCCGCTCGCTGGAGCGCGGCCAGCTCGTCATGGACCAGGAGCGCCATACCTGCACCTGGAAGGGCGAGCCGGTGACGCTGACCGTCACGGAATTCCTCATCCTGCATTCGCTCGCCCAACGCCCCGGCGTGGTGAAGAGCCGCGATTCGCTGATGGACGCCGCCTATGACGAGCAGGTCTATGTCGACGACCGCACCATCGACAGCCACATCAAGCGGCTTCGCAAGAAGTTCAAGATGGTCGACACCGACTTCGACATGATCGAAACGCTCTACGGCGTCGGCTACCGCTTCCGCGAAACCGCCTGAGGCGGATTTTGCTTGCATCGACCGCGGCAGCGATGGCATGCCGCGGTTGGCGGCGTTGCGCCGCATGAAGGATCACCCGCTTGTCGCAGACCGTGCTGGAAAGGGATGGAGAGGACGCCGAAGGCCGGCCCGCGCCGCGCGCCGGACGCCGCTGGACCCATCCCTTCACGCTGGCCCGCCGCATCTTCGGCAATGCCGTCTTCTCGAGCCTCACGCGGCGCATCCTCTTCTTCAACCTCGTCGCGCTGGTCGTGCTCGTCGCGGGCATCCTCTATCTCAACCAGTTCCGCGAGGGCCTGATCGACGCCCGCGTCGAGAGCCTGCTGACCCAGGGCGAGATCATCGCCGGCGCGATCTCCGCCTCCGCCACGGTCGACACCAACTCGATCACCATCGACCCTGAAAAGCTGCTGGAACTGCAGGCGGGCCAGAGCATCACGCCCCTGCCGGGCGACGACGATCTCGAATTCCCGATCAATCCCGAGCGCATCGCCCCGGTCCTCCGGCGGCTGATCTCGCCGACCCGCACACGCGCGCGCATCTACGACACCGACGCCAACCTGCTGCTCGATTCGCGCCATCTCTATACGCAGGGCCAGGTGCTGCGCTTCGACCTGCCGCCCGTGGAGCCGGAGACCCCGAGCCTGCTCGATCAGCTCAACGTCTGGTTCAACCGCATTCTCCAGCCGAGCAACCTGCCGCAATACAAGGAAGCGCCGGGCGGCGACGGCTCGATCTATCCCGAAGTGATGAACGCGCTGACCGGCGTGCGCGGCGCCGTCGTGCGCGTCAACGACAAGGGCGAGCTGATCGTCTCGGTCGCCGTGCCGGTGCAGCGTTTTCGCGCGGTGCTCGGCGTGCTGCTGCTCTCGACGCAGGCGGGCGACATCGACAAGATCGTCCATGCCGAGCGCCTCGCCATCATGCGCGTCGCCGGCGTCGCCGGCCTCGTCAACATCGCCCTGTCGCTGCTCCTCTCCAGCACCATCGCCAACCCGCTGCGCCGGCTTTCGGCGGCGGCGATCCGCGTCCGTCGCGGGGCGAAGGAGCGCGAGGAAATCCCCGACTTCTCCGTGCGCCAAGACGAGATCGGCAATCTTTCCATCGCGCTGCGCCAGATGACGACGGCGCTCTACGACCGCATCGACGCCATCGAGAGCTTCGCCGCCGATGTCAGCCACGAGCTGAAGAACCCGCTGACCTCGCTGCGCAGCGCCGTCGAGACCCTGCCGCTCGCCCGCACGGACGATTCGAAGAAGCGGCTGATGGACATCATCCAGCACGATGTGCGCCGCCTCGACCGCCTGATCAGCGACATTTCCGACGCCTCGCGGCTCGATGCGGAACTGGCGCGCAGCGACGCCCGCAGCATCGACCTCGAAAAGCTGCTCGGCGACCTCATCGACATCTCCCGCCAGGTCAATACGCGCAAGAAGCCCGTCACGCTCGACTTCGTCGTCGACCGCAAGGACAATCCGAAAGCGCGCTTCGAGGTCAGCGGCTACGAGCTGCGCATCGGCCAGATCGTCACGAACCTCATCGAGAACGCGCGCTCCTTCGTGCCGGATCCCGGCGGGCGCATCGTCGTGCGGCTTTCGCGCGGGCGGAACGACCGCTGCATCATCCAGGTCGAGGACAATGGTCCCGGCATCCAGGCGGAAGATATCGACCGCATCTTCGAACGCTTCTACACGGACCGCCCGGCAAGCGAGGGCTTCGGCCAGAATTCCGGCCTCGGCCTCTCCATTTCCCGCCAGATCGCCGAGGCGCATGGCGGCACGCTGAAAGCCGACAACATCGTCGACAAGGCGACCGGCGAAAAGCACGGCGCCCGTTTCACCCTCTCTCTCCCCGCCGACCCGAAGAAATGAGCGGCGCGGTCAACGTGCACGGAACGGCCATCGTGATCGGCGCGACGGGGCTCCTCTTCGTCGGCCCCTCCGGCGCGGGCAAGAGCGCGGCCGCCCTCCAATGCATTCACGAGGCTCGCGGGCGGGGGCTGTCCGCCGCGCTCGTCAGCGACGACCAGGTTCTCGTCCACGAGGAGAAGGGCCGGCTCATTGCGCGGGCGCCCGCCAGCATCGCCGGGCTGATCGAGGTGCGCGGCGCGGCGATAGTCCGGATGGAGACGGTTAGCGAGGCCGTGCTGCACCGGGCCGTGCGGCCCATCGCCCCGCCCTTTGCCGAGCGCCTGCCCCCGGACGGGGAAACGGCGGAGATCCTTCCCGGGCGTTTCCTGCCGCTGACGCGGCTGCCGCTCCTTGCCGGCTGCACGGCTTTCTCGGTATTGGCGACGCTGCACCCGGAAATCCTCCGGGATTGACCGCAAAAGCCCCGGCAAAACGCCAGAACGGGCATTTAGGGCTTGCACTCGGGCTTTTCATTGACATGATGGCCACCCCAACGGTGGACGGAATTGTTGCATTGCGGTAATGGGCCGTCCGTTTGTGTCGGGAAACTGGAGCGACTGCTGATGATCGGACTGGTGCTTGTCACCCATGGCAAGCTGGCGGAGGAATTCCGTCACGCCCTTGAACATGTTGTCGGTCCGCAAAAGGCCATCGAGACGGTCTGCATCGGCCCCGAGGACGACATGGACCAGCGCCGCCAGGATATCCTGGAGGCGGTCAACCGCGCAGACCAGGGCCATGGCGTGATCATCCTCACCGACATGTTCGGCGGCACCCCGTCGAACCTTGCGATCTCCGTGATGACCGGCGAGGGCATCGAGGTGATCGCCGGCGTCAACCTGCCCATGCTGATCAAGCTCGCCGGCATCCGCGGCGAGAACAACATGGAAAAGGCGCTGATCGACGCGTCGGAAGCCGGCCGCAAATATATCAACGTGGCAAGCCGCGTCCTCAGCGGCAAGTAAGGTTCCCTGCCGCCCATGACCGTCTCGAAAGAGCTTCTCATCATCAACAAGCGCGGCTTGCACGCCCGCGCCTCGGCAAAATTCGTCCAGACCGTCGACGGCTACGACGCGGAAGTGACCGTCTCCAAGGACGGCATGACGGTGGGCGGCACCTCGATCATGGGCCTGATGATGCTGGCCGCCAGCCCCGGCTGCAGCGTGCTCGTCACCGCGACGGGCAGCCAGGCCCGCGAGGTGCTCGACGCGCTGGACGCGCTGATTGCCGACCGCTTCGGCGAGGAAATGTAAACCACGCGTCGACATAAGGATATAAAGACTTCTTTATGTCCGGTTGCTCCAGTCGCCGTTTCCTGATAGGAAGCGCCATCACGACTGGAGATTTTTGATGACTACCACGCAGGACTACCACGTCGCCGATATCGGGCTCGCCGATTTCGGCCGCAAGGAAATTCAGATCGCCGAGACGGAAATGCCGGGCCTGATGGCCTGCCGCGAAGAGTTCGGCGCCTCCAAGCCGCTCAAGGGCGCGCGCATCACCGGCTCGCTGCACATGACCATCCAGACCGCCGTCCTCATCGAGACGCTGGTCGCGCTCGGCGCCGACGTCCGCTGGGCCTCGTGCAACATCTTCTCCACGCAGGACCACGCCGCCGCCGCCATCGCCGCCGCCGGCATCCCGGTCTATGCCGTCAAGGGCGAGAGCCTCACCGAATACTGGCAGTATACGGACAAGATCTTCCAGTGGGCCGACGGCGGCCTCTCCAACATGATCCTCGACGATGGCGGCGACGCCACCATGTATATCCTGCTCGGCGCGCGTGCCGAAGCCGGCGAGAACGTGCTGGTCAATCCCGGTTCGGAAGAAGAGGAAATCCTCTTCGCGCAGATCAAGCAGCGCCTTGCCGCCTCCCCGGGCTGGTTCACCAAGCAGCGCGACGCGATCAAGGGCGTGACGGAAGAGACGACCACCGGCGTCAACCGTCTCTACCAGCTCCAGCAGAAGGGCCTGCTGCCCTTCCCGGCGATCAACGTCAACGACTCGGTCACCAAGTCGAAGTTCGACAACAAGTACGGCTGCAAGGAATCGCTGGTCGACGGCATCCGCCGCGGCACCGACGTGATGATGGCCGGCAAGGTCGCCGTCGTCTGCGGCTACGGCGACGTCGGCAAGGGTTCTGCCGCATCGCTGCGCGGCGCCGGCGCCCGCGTCAAGGTCACGGAAATCGACCCGATCTGCGCCCTGCAGGCCGCCATGGACGGTTTTGAAGTCGTGCAGCTCGAGGACGTCGTGTCCTCCGCCGACATCTTCATCACCACGACCGGCAACAAGGACGTCATCCGCATCGAGCACATGCGCGAGATGAAGGACATGGCGATCGTCGGCAATATCGGCCACTTCGACAACGAGATCCAGGTCGCCGCGCTTCGCAATTTCAAGTGGACGAACATCAAGCCGCAGGTCGACATGATCGAGTTCCCGAAGGGCAACCGCATGATCCTGCTCTCGGAAGGCCGCCTGCTCAACCTCGGCAACGCGACCGGCCACCCGTCCTTCGTCATGTCCGCCTCGTTCTCGAACCAGGTGCTGGCCCAGATCGAGCTCTACACCAAGGGCGAGAACTACCAGAACGAAGTCTACATCCTGCCCAAGCAGCTCGACGAGAAGGTCGCGCGCCTGCATCTCGCCAAGCTCGGCGCTCGCCTCACGGAACTCTCCGAGGAGCAGGCCGGCTATATCGGCGTGACGCCGCAGGGTCCGTTCAAGGCCGAGCACTACAGGTACTGATCCTTACCCGGATTATCCACAACATCTAGAGGCGGCGCGCTTGACAAGGCGCGCCGCCTCTTTTTTACCCCCGTCCCTTCCCGACGATTCGTGAAACAAGTATCGTTAAAGCGTTGATTCGGCGTGGAGATGCGGACCTTGCGCGCCGGATTGGGATGTCTTGTCGATCAGGCGGCAAACGGACGGAGACATACCGGGGATGATGGCGGAACAGACACGAGGCCGTTCCGGGCAGGCTTTCAGCCTGCCGGGGCGGGATATGGCGCATAGGCTTGCGCCGCAAAATGCGAATATGGTTAACGGCTGGTTGACGGGCCGCGGCAGGCGCATCCTTGCGGCAGGCTCGGCGCTGGCGTCGCTTGCCCTTGCCAGCCCGGCGCATGCCGCCGGCCATCTCGCCACCACGGAAATCGTTACCGGATCCATGATGCTCGGCGTCCTGTCGGCGGCGATGATCTCGGCGCTCTGGATGATCCGCCAGCGCGGCCGCATGGAGGCCGAGCACCGCGAGCTGCGCGCGCATCTTTCCGACGCACGCCACACCGTTTCCCGCCTGCAGGCGCTGATCGGCGACAAGAACCGCCGCATCGTCATGTGGGACGGCCTTTCCGGCAAGCCGGAATTCCTGGGCCAGTTGCCGCCGGAAACCGGCGCGCCGCAGGCCGACCGCGATTTCCTCGCCTTCGGCCGCTGGCTGAAGCCGGCCTCCGCCGGCGAGATCGAGCGCGCCGTCGAAAAACTGCGCTCGCAAGCCCAGAGCTTCGACCTCGTCGTGGAAACGACCCGCGAGGAAGTGCTGGAAGCGCAGGGCCGTGTGTCCGGCGGACAGGCCTTCGTACGCTTCGTAGCGCTCAACAATCTGCGCGCGGAAGCCGCCGAACTGAAGCTGGAGCGCGACCGGCTGGTCGCGGCGCTGACGACGCTGCAGGGCCTGCTCGACCAGATCGACCTGCCCGTCTGGCAGCGCGCCGCGGACGGTTCGCTCGCCTGGGTGAACGAAGCCTATGCCGAGGCCGTCGAGGCGAGGGACGCTGCCGGCGCCGTCACCGAAGGCCGCGAGCTTCTACCGACCATCGCGCGTGAAAAGATCCGCTCGACCGCCACCTACGACACGCCGTTCCGCGACAAGGTCTCGACCGTCGTCCACGGCAACCGCAGCTTCTTCGACGTGGTGGACGCCCGCAGCGCGACGGGCTCCGCCGGCATCGCCGTCAACGTCTCCGATGTCGAGGCGGTGCGCGAGGAACTGGCGCGCACGCTGAAGAGCCACGCCGAAACGCTCGATCATCTCGCGACGCCCGTCGCGATCTTCGACGGCGACCAGCGCCTGCAATTCTACAACCAGGCCTTCCAGACCATGTGGGAGGTCGACACGGCCTTCCTCGAAGGCAAGCCCGGCAACGGCGAGCTGCTCGATCGCCTGCGCGCCGCAGGCAAGCTGCCGGAACAGCTCAACTGGAAACAGTGGAAGGAAACCGCGCTTTCCGTCTATCGCGCCATCGATACGCAGACCGATCTCTGGCATCTGCCGAACGGCCAGACGCTGCGCGTCTTCGCCACCGCCCGTCCGCAGGGCGGCGCCACCTGGGTCTTCGAGAACCTGACGGAAAAGGTCGATCTCGAGACGCGCTACAACACGCTGGTGCAGGTGCAGGACGAGACGATCGATCACCTCGCCGAAGGCGTCGCGGTGTTCAGCCCGGACGGGCGCATCCGCCTCTCCAACCCGGCCTTCCGGGCGCTATGGGGCATCAGCGAGGCCGAGGCGAAGTCCGGCACGCATATCCGCGCCATCGAGCAGGCCTGCGCGCCCTCCTACGACAAGCCTGACGGCTGGAAGCGCTTCGCGCACATCATCACCAGCTTCGACGACGAGCGCCCCTCCTGCCAGGGCGTGCTGGAGCTGCGCACCGGGCTCATCCTCGACTTCGCGGTCATTCCGCTCTCCAACGCCCAGACGATGCTGACCTTCGTCAACGTCACCGACAGCGTGCGCGTCAGCCGGGCGCTGACAGAGAAGAACGAGGCGTTGCGCAAGGCGGACGCGCTGAAGAACGATTTCGTGCAGCACGTCTCCTACGAGCTGCGCTCGCCGCTGACCAACATCATCGGCTTCGCCGACCTCCTGAAGACGCCGACCATGGGCGATCTCAACGACCGGCAGGCCGAATATGTCGACCATATCGCGACCTCCTCGGCGGTGCTGCTGACCATCGTCAACGACATCCTCGACCTTGCGACCGTCGATGCCGGCATCATGGAACTCGACTATACCGAGATCAACCTGACGGACCTCATCGACGACGTGTCGATGCAGTTCGCCGACCGGCTGCACGACGCGCAGGTGACGCTGGAGATTATCGCGCCCGACAATCTCGGCACCATCGTCGCGGACCAGCAGCGCCTCAAGCAGATCCTCATCAAGCTGCTCGGCAATGCCGCGAATTTCGCGCCGGCCGGCAGCGCCATCGGCTTCCGCTGCTGGCGCGAGGGCAGCGACCTCGTCTTCATGGTCTCCGACCGGGGACCGGGCATTCCGCAGGACGTGCTGAAGACCGTGTTCAACCGCTTCGAAAGCCACGGCCGCCACGGCGGCGCGGGCCTCGGCCTTTCCATCGTGGAGAGCTTCGTCAGCCTGCACCACGGCACCGTCAAGATCGACAGCCACGAGGGCCGCGGCACGGACGTCACCGTGCGCATTCCCTCGGCGACGATGACCTCGTTCGCGGCAGCGGAATAGGCGCATGGCGCTCGACATCGTCCTTGCCGACGAAGCCGCGACCATCCGCTTCGGCGAGGACATGGCCATCGCCCTGAAGCGCGGCGACTATGTCGCGCTCTCCGGCGATCTCGGCGCCGGCAAGTCGACCTTTTCGCGCGCGGTGATCCGCGCCATCGCGGACGATGCCTTTCTGGAGGTACCGAGCCCGACCTTCACGCTGGTGCAGAGCTACGATCTCAGGCTTCCCGTCGCCCATTTCGACCTCTATCGCATCGCGGATGCCGCCGAGATCGACGAACTCGGCTTCGACGAGGCGCTTGCCGACGGCATCTGCCTCGTCGAATGGCCGGAAAAGGGCGAAGGCGCCCTGCCCGCCGACGGCATCACCCTGACCTTCACGCATGAAGGCGAGGGCCGGCGCGTCATCATCGATGGCCCGGCACCGGCGCTTGCCCGCATCGAGCGGTCCCTCGCCATCCGCGCCTTCCTCGACGAAGCCGGCTACCGGGATGCGAGGCGCCGGCACCTGACGGGCGATGCGTCCGTGCGCGCCTATGAGCATGTCACGTCCGGCGGCATGCGCTATGTGCTGATGGACGCGCCGCGCCACACGCCCGGCCCGATCCTCGCCCATGGCAAATATTACCAGCAGATCGCCCATATCGCCGAGGACGTGAAGCCGTTCGTCGCAATCGGCCGGCACCTCGTTTCCCGCGGCCTTCGCGCACCCGCCATCTACGAGACGGATATAGAACAGGGCATCCTCCTGATCGAGGATCTCGGCAGCGAGGGCGTTCTCGATGCGGGGGGCGCACCGATCGCGGAGCGCTATCTGGAGAGCGCCGCCTGCCTCGCGCATATGCACGGGCAAGCTTTTGCACGCGATCTTCCGGTAGCGGATGGCATCGTCCATACCGTGCCGGATTTCGACCGGGACGCCATGCAGATCGAGGTGAGCCTCCTCACCGACTGGTACCTGCCCTGGAAACGGGGCACGCCGGCGAGCGAGGATGAGCGCCAAGAGTACATCGCCATCTGGGACGGGCTGATCGCCAGCCTTTCGGCCGCCGAGCACAATCTCCTGCTGCGCGATTTCCATTCGCCGAACATCATCTGGCGGCCGGAAGCGGCAGGCATCGACCGGGTCTGCATCATCGATTTCCAGGACGCGATGATCGGCCCGTCGGCCTATGACGTCGCCTCGCTGGTGCAGGATGCCCGCGTCGATATTCCCGATGACTTGGCGGACGGCATGCTTGCCCGCTACCTCTCGCTGCGCGAGGAACAGAGCGGCTTCGACCGGCAGCGCTTCTCACGCGACTGGCACGTCATGGCGGCGCAGCGCAATTGCAAGCTGGTCGGCATCTGGGTGCGGCTGATGCAGCGCGACGGCAAGCCCGCCTATATGCGCCATATGCCGCGTACCTTCCGCTATCTGACGCAGGCGCTTTCCCATCCCGACCTCGCCCCCTTGCGCGTCTGGTGCGAAAAGGCTGGAATCCTCGCGACCGAATCATAGCGCGAGTGCCCCGATGAAGATCGAAGACGCCATGGTGCTGGCCGCCGGCCTTGGAACGCGCCTGCGCCCCATCACCGATACCATGCCGAAACCGCTGGTGCCGATCGCCGGCAAGCCGATGATCGACTACGGGCTGGATGCGCTGGCCGAAGCGGGCGTGAAGCGCGCGGTTGTCAACGTGCATCATTTCGCCGAACAGATGACGGCGCATCTCGCCAGTCGGACGGTGCCGGAGATCGTCCTTTCCGACGAAACGGACCGGCTGATGAATTCCGGCGGCGGGCTTGCGAAGGGTCTGAAGCTGCTCGGCCGCGAACCCGTGCTCGTCATGAACGCCGATCTCTTCTGGATCGGCGAAAAACCCGGCCAGAAGACCAATCTCCAGCGGTTGGCGGAAAGCTTCGATCCCGAGACCATGGACATCCTCATGCTCTGCGTGAAGCTGGAGGATACGACCGGGCACAACGGCAAGAAGGACTTTTCGCTCGATACGGAAGGCCGCCTCACCCGCTACCGGGAAGGCAGCGACACACCCGTCGTCTATGCCGGCGCGCTCGCGCTGATGCCGGCGCTGCTCGACGATGCGCCGGACGACGCCTTCAACCTCAACATCTATTTCGACCGCGCCATCGAGACGGGCCGGCTGCGCGGCATCATGCTGGAAGGCCACTGGATCACCGTCGGCACGCCCGAGGCCATCGGCGCGGCGGAGGCCGTGATCGGCGCCTTTCGCGAGGCGGCGGCGTGAGGGCCACAGCCACAGGTCTTCCTAACCGGAGGCAATCATGACGACGCGCGGTGGCGGCCGCATCTATTCGATTCCGGCGAGCCTGCCCTTCCTGAAGACGGTCGCGCAAAGCCTCGTCGACGGGCGGCTCGTTCCCGGCTTCACCTACGATCCCGCCGATCCGCTGGCGCTGGCCGACGTCACCATCTATGTGCCGACCCGGCGCTCTGCCCGCGTCATCCGCTCGGAATTCGTCGATCTCTTCGGCGGACGCTCGGCCATCCTGCCCACCATCCGGGCGCTCGGCGAGACGGACGACGACAGCGGCTTCTTCGACGAGGTGGCCCCCGCCCTTCTCGACATGGCCGAGCCGCTTTCCGGCCCGACGCGGCTTCTCGAACTCGCCCGCCTCGTCCTCGCCTGGCGCAACCGGCTGCCGGCCGCCGTCACGTCCGTCCATGCCGACAGCCCGCTCGTCGCCCCCGCAAGCCCGGCGGATGCCGTGTGGCTTGCCCGCAACCTCGCCGAGATCATCGACGCGATGGAGACGGAGGAGCTCGACTGGTCGGCGCTGGAGAATCTCGACACTTCCAACCATGCGCTCTGGTGGCAGCTCACCGCCGAATTCCTGAAGATCGCCAGCGATTTCTGGCCGGCGCGGCTGACGGAGCTGAACCGCTCCTCGCCCTCCCTGCGGCGCAATGCGACGCTCCACGCCGAGACGGAGCGCTATCGCCATTCGCCGCCCAGTGGCCCCGTCATCATCGCCGGTTCGACGGGCTCCATTCCGGCAACGGCCGGGCTGATCGCCGCCGTCGCAGAGCTGCCGAACGGCGTCGTCATCCTGCCGGGGCTCGACCGCTTCATGTCGGAGACGGAATGGATGCTGGTCGGCCGGCAGGACGGCGCGCAGAAGCCGGATGCCGCCTCCCGCAGCCATCCGCAATACGGCCTCCACCGGCTGCTCGCCCGCATGGGCTGCACGCGCGCCGATGTGGAAACGCTGGGCGCACCGCCCGAGACGCTGGAATACCGCACGAAGATCCTCTCCAGCGCCTTCCTGCCGACGCAGGCGACGGCCGGCTGGGGCGAGGCCCGCGGCACGCTCGATGCCGGCCGGATGGCGCAAGCGTTCCGCGACGTGTCGCTCGTGGAAGCTGCGAACGAACGCGAGGAGGCGCTGGCCATCGCCATCGCGCTGCGGCTCGCGCTGGAGGATAGCGAGGACGCGCAGGCGGCGCTGATCACGCCGGACCGCAAGCTCGGCCGGCGCGTCGCTGCGGAACTCGCCCGCTTCGGCATCGAGGCGGACGATTCGGCCGGCACGCCGCTGCTCTCCACGCCGCAGGGAACGCTGCTGCGCCTCCTCACGGAGGCGGCGCTAAGGCCCGGCGATCCGGTGCCGCTCGTCGCCCTGCTGAAACATCCCCTCGCCCGCTTCGGCCTTGCCGAGACCGAGATGCGCGCGGCCGTGACCGCGCTGGAGCTGACGGCGCTGCGCGGCGGCACGGCGGAGATCGACATTTCCACGCTGGAGCCGCTGCTGGAAGCCGCGATGAAGCAGCAGGCGGAGGATCGGCACCCACCCTTCTGGCGCACGGCGCTGCCGGCGGAAGCCCTTCCGCTGGCTCGTGACCTCGCGCGCCGGATCGCCGAAGCCGCCGAGCCGCTGACCGGCCTCCTCGTACAGCAAAGCCGGACCGGGCGGCGCTTCTCTTCGAAGCTGCCGCTCTCCGACTGGGCGGAGCGGACCGGGCGGGCGCTGGAGGCGGTGGTGGCGGACGCGCGCGGCGACCTTGCCGCGCTCTGGTCCGGCGAGGCCGGCGACAGCCTTGCGAACCTCCTGAAAAGCGTCATCGAGACGGACGGGCAGATCGAGGCCGACGGGCCGCAATGGTGCGATATCATCGAGGCGCTGGCGACGAGCGAGAGCGTCAAGCCGCGCTCCATGCGCCATCCGCGCGTGTTCATCTTCGGTGCGCTCGAATCGCGCCTGCAAAGCGTCGATACCGTGGTGATCGGCGGGCTCAACGAGGGCACCTGGCCGGGACAGGCGGCGAACGACGCCTTCCTCTCCCGCATCATGAAGGTGGAGATCGGACTGGAGCCGCCGGAGCGGCGCATCGGCCAGCTCGGCCACGACCTGCAAATGGCCGCCGGCGCACCGAAACTCATCCTGACGCGGGCGCTGCGCAACGGCACCGCCCCCACCGTCGCCTCGCGCTGGCTGCAACGGCTGCTCGCCGTCGGCGGCCCCGCCCTGGCCGGCGACCTGCGCGCGCGCGGCAGAAGCTTCATCGACTGGGCGAATGCGGTGGACAGGAGCGCGCCGGTGCCGAATGCCCCGCGCCCGGCGCCACGGCCGCCGGCGGAGTTGCAGCCGAAGAAATATTCCTTCAGCCAGATCGGCCGGCTGCGGCGCGACCCATACGCGATCTATGCCCAGCATATCCTCCGGCTCGATCCCATCGCGCCCTTCAATCTCGATCCCGGTCCGGCCGAACGCGGCTCGCTCTATCACCGCATCGTCGACCGTTTCGTGCGGGAGGAGACGACCGGCGAGCCGCTTTCACTGATAAGCCGGATTCTCAAGGAGGAGTTCGACGCGGTCGCCCTGCCGCCGCATATCGACGCCGTCTGGCGACCGCGCTTTGCCGCCGTCGCCCGCGCCTTCGTGGACTGGCACTTGAAGCGGGCAGACAGCGTGCGGGAAAGCCTGACGGAAGTGCCGGCCTCGCTCGACCTCGCGCTGAGCGGCGTCCGGCTCACCGGCATTGCCGACCGCATCGATATCCTGCCGGACGGCAGCGCCGATCTTCTCGACTACAAGACCGGCAGCACGCCTTCCCTGAAGGTGGCGCGCGCGCTGCTCGACCCGCAGCTCGCGCTTGAGGCGGCGGCGATCAAGCGCGGGGCGTTTCGTGGCCCCGGCATCCGCGAGCCGGCGAACCTTCTTTATGTCCGCCTCAAACCCGGCGAACGGTTCAAGGAAGAGCAGGTCAACAACGAGCATGCGAAATCCGCCAATGCGACGCCGAAATCGGCGGCCGACCTTGCCGAGGAAGCGCTGACGGAGCTGGAGAAGCTGCTGACGGGGCTGATCGCGGGGCGCTACGGCTTCGCCTCGCGGCTGATCCCCGAGCAGGAACGGGACTATGGCGGGGAATACGACCATCTGGCGCGCGTCGCCGAATGGTCGTCCGCCGAAAACAGCGGGGAGGGCGAGGATGCTTGAGGAAGACCGGCCCGTCTCCACCGAACCCGCCGCCTGGCTGGACTGGACGACGCGGAAACAGGCGATCGCCTCTGATCCGCGCCGCTCGGCCTGGGTCTCGGCCAATGCCGGCTCCGGCAAGACGCATGTGCTGACGCAGCGCGTCATCCGCCTGCTGCTCGCCGGCTGCCGGCCATCGGCCATTCTTTGCCTGACCTATACCAAGGCTGCGGCCTCGGAAATGTCGAACCGCGTCTTCGAGCGGCTGGCGGAATGGGCGACGCTTTCCGACGAGGCGCTCTCCGACCGGGTGGCGGCCATCGAGGGCGAGCGGCCGGACCTCTTCAAGCTCGCCGAGGCGCGGCGGCTCTTCGCCCGCGCGCTCGAAACGCCGGGCGGGTTGAAGATCCAGACCATCCACGCCTTCTGCGAGGCGCTGCTGCACCAGTTCCCGCTGGAAGCCAATGTCGCCGGACATTTTTCCGTGCTCGACGACCGGGCGGCGGCCGTGCTCCTGGCGGATGCCCGGCGCACGCTGCTGACCGCGACGGCGAGCGAGGACGACCGGGCGCTCGCCGCCGCCTTCGCCACCGTGCTCGACATCGCCGACGATACGGGGCTGGAAAAGCTGATCTCCGACATCGTCGCAAGCCGTGGGCCGATCCGCGAATTCCTCGAAGCCGCCGAGAAGGCGGGCGGTGCGGAGGTGGCGCTTCGCCGGGAAATCGGGCTGGCGCCGGACGAGACAGCGGAGGACATCCTTGCCGCCTTCTGGCCGCTCGACGGCTTGCAGGGCGCGACGCTGGAGAGCTATCTCGCCGCTGCCGAAGCGCTCGGCAGTGAGACGGTGAAGGCAACCGCCGCCGGGCTGCGCGGCGTCGCACGGCTGACGGATGCCGAGGCGCGGCGCTCAACGCTGCACGACCTCTTCTTCACCGGCACCGGCACGCCGCGCAGCCTGGAGCGCTCGTTCTTCTCCAAGAAGGTAAAGGACAGCGCGCCGCATCTCGAAGCGGCGCTGCAGGCCGCGCAGGCCCATGTGATCGTCTGCGACGACCGGCTGCGGCGTTTGCGCATGTACGAGGCGACGCTTGCCGCGCTCGTCATCGCCGAGCGGCTGATCGGCGACTACGAGGACCTGAAGCGCGCACGCAGCCTGCTCGATTTCGACGACCTGATCGACCGCACCGCAGCGCTTCTGACGCGCGAGCGGGTGAGCGCCTGGGTGCATTACAAGCTCGACCAGGGCATCGACCATATCCTCGTCGACGAGGCGCAGGATACCAGCCCGCGGCAATGGCTGATCGTGAAGGCGCTGACGGACGATTTCTTCGCCGGCGAAACGGCGCGGATCGCCGGGCGCACGATCTTCGCCGTGGGGGACGAGAAGCAGTCGATCTATTCCTTCCAGGGGGCGCGGCCGGAACGGTTCGCCGAGGAGGGGCGCGAGGTCTCCCGCCGCACGCAGGTTGCGGAGGCGGCGTTCAGCCCGATCCGGCTGCTGCTTTCCTTCCGCTCGACGCGGGACGTGCTTTCGGCCGTCGACCGGGTGTTTCTCGACCCCGCCAATGCGCGCGGGCTGACGCCGGACGGCGGCGAGATCGTGCATGCCTCCAATCGTGGGCGCGAGCCGGGGGCGGTCGATATCTGGGAGGTGATCGCCGCGCCGCCGGGGCTCGACGAGGAGGACTGGACGGCGCCCTTCGACGCCGTCGCCGAGGAAGCGCCGATCAACGTGCTCGCCCGGCGCATCGCCGATACGCTGGCCGGTTGGATCGGCCGCGAGACGGTGACGGAAAAGGGCAAGGTGCGGCCGATGGAGGCCGGCGACGTGATCGTGCTGGTGCGCAAGCGCGACGCCTTCGTCAACGCGCTGACGCGCACGCTCAAGCAGCGGCACAACCTGCCTGTCGCCGGCGCGGACCGGCTGGTGCTGACGAAGCATATCGCCGTGCAGGACCTGATGGCGCTCGGCCGCTTCGCCGTGCTGCCGGAGGACGATCTTTCGCTGGCGGCGCTCTTGAAGAGCCCGCTGTTCGGGCTCGACGAGGAGACCCTGTTCGAGCTTGCCGCCCGGCGCGGCGGGAAGCAGACGCTCTGGGCGCGGCTTCGCGACGTGGCGGAGACGGATGAGAGGCTGGCGGCGCTCGTTCGCCGGCTTGAGGGCACCATCCGCGATGCGCGCGGCCAGTCCGTGCACGATTTCTATGCCCGCATCCTCGGCGCAGGCGGCGGGCGACGGGCCTTCCTCGCCCGACTCGGGGCGGAGGCGGGCGAGATCATCGACGAATTCCTGACCTTCGCGCTGGAGCAGGAGGATAACGGCCTGCCGGGCCTGCAGGCCTTCGTCTCGACGCTGGAGCTGGAGGCGCCGACCGTCAAACGCGAGCAGGACAAGGCGCGCGGCGAGATCCGTATCATGACCGTGCATGCGGCCAAGGGGCTGGAGGCGCCGGTCGTCTTCCTCGTCGACGGCGGGGCGAAGGCCTTCAGCCACAGCCACATGCCGCAGCTACGCTTCCTTGCAGCACCAAGCCTTGCCGGCGGCCTGCCGGCCTGGCTGCCGCTGAAGGACCTCGGCAACGCCATGACCGAGGCGGATGCCGAGCGGATCAAGGCGGGGGCGGAGGAGGAATATCGCCGGCTTCTCTACGTCGCGATGACGCGCGCGGCCGACCGGCTCGTCGTCTGCGGCTATCGCGGCCGGCAGGAGAACAAGGATACCTGGCACCCGATGATCGCGGCCGCGCTTTCCGCCGATGACGCGCGCTGCGTGGAGACCAACTTCGCGACCGCGAGCGAAAGCTGGCAGGGCCTCGCCTGGCGAGAAGCCGGGGCGGCGGCGGTCGGCGAGGTCATCGCGGCGGCGGCCGAGCAGAAGCCGCAGGCAGCGTTGCCGGAGGCGCTGGGACGTCCCCTGCCGCCGCAGAAATCCCTGCCGCGGCCGCTCAGCCCTTCCGGCGCGGCGGCGGTGATCGAGACGGACAAGGCGGACCTTCTGGTGCCCTCGGCGCTGTTCGGCCGGAAGGGCGGCGCTCAGGGGGCCGGGCTCGCGCTGGAGCGCGGGCGCATCCTGCACCGCTTCCTGCAAGTCCTGCCCGCCTTCGAACCTATGGAGCGCGCGGCGGCGGCGCGGCGCTATCTGGAACGGGCGGCGGCAAACTGGCCGGAAAGCGCGCGGGCCTCGCTCATCGCGGCGGCGCTGGCCGTCATCGATGACGAAAGCCTTGCCGCGATCTTTTCGCCCGCAGCGCGGGCGGAAGTGTCGATCATGGGCACGCTGGCGCTCGGCGGCCGGGACTATGCCGTTTCGGGGCGCATCGACCGCATGGCGGTGACGGAAAGCGCGGTCGAGATCGTCGATTTCAAGACGAACCGCGTGCCGCCGGGCTCGGCGGACGAGGTTCCGTTCGAGCACCGGGCGCAGCTTGCGATCTACCGCGCGATCCTTGCCCCGCTCTATCCCGGACGGGAAATCCGCTGCGGGCTGATCTATACGGAAGCGGCAAAAACCTATTGGCTGGATGCCGCCCGCATGGAGGCGAGCCTTGCCGAACTTGCCTCGAAGTGAGATACCGGAAAGGACGATCCGCCGCCCGGCCGGCCTTGAAACCGGCGGCAGGCAGCATCACATCTTATGCAACGATCACCATTCAAGGAGAGCCTCATGGCTACCGTCAAAGTCGACCAGTCCAATTTCCAGGCCGAAGTCCTCAATTCCGCAGAGCCGGTCGTCGTCGATTTCTGGGCCGAATGGTGCGGCCCCTGCAAGATGATCGCGCCCGCGCTCGAGGAAATCTCCTCGGAGCTGGCCGGCAAGGTGAAGGTCGCCAAGCTGAACATCGACGAGAACCCGGAACTCGCCGCCCAGTACGGCGTGCGCTCCATTCCGACGCTCGCCCTGTTCAAGGGCGGTGAAGTCGCCGACATCAAGGTCGGCGCCGCGCCGAAGACGGCCCTCTCCTCGTGGATTTCCAGCGCCGCCTGAACGGACCGCGATTGGACAAGATCAAGCCCGGCCTTCGTGCCGGGCTTTTTTGCGGCGTTCAACAAATCCGCCCCCCCCCCCCCTCTCCTCCGCCATGCTCGGGCCTGTCCCGAGCATCTGCGACGTCTCGATTTTCCGATGCGTTGGCAGATTCTCAGCATGAGGCCGAGGATAACGAGCAGAAATGGGCTTTCCGTGTTCAGGCCGGCGGCGTGCCGTTGTCGGCGAGGACATCGCCGACGAGATAGAGCGAGCCGCCGATGAGGATGCGCGGGGGGACGGAGTCCTCAGCGGTGATGCGGGCGATTTCGGCGAGCGCCTCTGCGACCGTCGAGAGCGGCGCAGCGTCGAGGCCGGCGCGGGCGGCGTCATCGGCGAGCGAGACCGGGTCGAGACCGGCATCGGAGCCGCGAATCGGCACCGTGAAGACACGCTCGGCAAGGCCGCCGAAGGGTTCGAAATAACCGACCGGGTCCTTGGTGTTGATCATGCCGGTGACGAGGAAGAGCGGGCGCGCCTCGCGCTCCTCGAAATTCGCCATGGTCTCGGAAATCACCTGGCCGGCGCCCGGATTGTGGCCGCCGTCGACCCAGATCTCGCTGCCACGCGGGGCAAGCCGAAGCAGCGCGCCATCCGGCAGCCGCTGCAGCCGGCCCGGCCATTCGACGCGGGCAAGGCCGATTTCCATGGCATGTTCCGAAACCGCAAGGCCCGCCGCCTTGACGGCGCGGATGGCGGCGGCGGCATTGGCATATTGGTGGCGGCCCGGCAGGCGCGGCAACGGCAGGTCGGCAAGGCCGAACTCGTCCTGGTAGACGAGGCGGCCATATTCCTCATGCGCCATGAAATCCTGGCCGTAGACGGCATAGGGGCAGCCGAGCCGCTCGGCGGTCTCGATCAGCACGTCGCGGGCCGCCTCTTCGCTCTGGAAGCCGATGACGACGGGCGCCCCGCGCTTCATGATGCCAGCCTTTTCGGCCGCGATCAGCTCGACGCGATCGCCGAGATAGGCCTGGTGATCGAGCGAGATCGGCATGATGACCGAGACGGCGGGATGCTGAATGACATTGGTCGCGTCGAAGCGGCCGCCGAGGCCGACCTCGATGATCGCGACGTCCGCCGGGTGCTCGGAAAACAGCAGGAAGGTGACGGCCGTCAGGATTTCGAAGACGGTGATCTTCTCGCCGCCATTGGCCTCTGCGACGCGGCGCACCGCATCGGCAAGGACGGCGTCTTCGACGAAGCGGCCACGCCCGCCCTTGACGCCGAGGCGATAGCGCTCGTGCCAGTTGACGAGATGGGGCGAGGTGTGGACGTGGACGGAAAGGCCCTCGGCCTCCAGGATCGAACGGCAGAAGGCCGTGACCGAGCCCTTGCCGTTGGTGCCGGCCACATGGATGACCGGCGGCAGTTTCAGGTGCGGATTACCGAGCGCGGCGAGCAGCCGCGTGATGCGGTCCAGCGAAAGATCGAACCCCTTGGGATGGAGACCGAGAAGCTTCTCGATCTCCACTGCCGCCTCGCTGGCCACCACGCCGGTCATGTCACTGGGCCGCGATGGCGAGGGCGCCGTTCGCTGCCGAGGATGCAGCCGGCTTCTTCATCAGGATTTTCAGAAGGCGGGCGAGCGTATCGGGAATGTCATGACGCTTGACGACCATGTCGACCATGCCGTGGTCGAGCAGGTATTCCGAGGTCTGGAAGCCTTCCGGCAGCTTCTCGCGGATGGTCTGCTCGATGACACGCTTGCCGGCGAAGCAGATTTCCGCGCCCGGCTCGGCAAGATGAATATCGCCCAGCATGGCGTAGGAAGCCGTCACGCCGCCCGTCGTCGGGTTGGTGAGCACGACGATATAGGGCAGGCCCGCTTCCTTCAGCATCTCCACGGCGACCGTGGTGCGGGGAAGCTGCATCAGCGAGAGGATGCCTTCCTGCATGCGCGCGCCGCCGGAGGCAGGGAACATGACGAGCGGGCACTTTTCCGCGATGGCGCGCTCGAAGGCCTTGATGATCGCCTCACCGGCGGCAATGCCGAGCGAGCCGCCCATGAAGGCGAATTCGTGCACGACGGCGACGAGCTTGACGCCGCGCACCTTGCCGACGCCGGCAAGGATCGTGTCTTCCAACTCGGTCTTGGCGCGGCTGTCCTTCAGGCGGTCGGTGTATTTCTTGGAATCGCGGAACTTCAGCGGGTCCTGCGCGACCTTCGGCTGCTGCAGGGACTCGTAGACGCCCTCGTCGAAGAGGTCCTTCAGGCGGGCCTTGGCCGGCATCTTCATGTGGTAGCCCGATGCCGGGATGACCCACTTGTTCTCCTCGAGATCGCGGTGGAACACCATCTCGCCGGTTTCCGGGCACTTGATCCAGAGATTTTCCGGTACATCCCGGTCAGGGCGGCCAAGCATCGAGTTGATCTTCGGCCGAACGTAATTCGTGATCCAGTTCACGGTCTAGCTCCCGTTACAATGGTTCCCATGTGGGAACTTTACTCCGCCGCCGCAAGGCGCGATGCGCGCACGCCCGATGCGAGGCTCATGACCAGCGTCTCGACACCGGCGACGGTGGCGGCGCTTGCCGTGCCTTCCGCCGTGAGGCTGGAGGCGATCTGGTTGACGATGGCGGTGCCGACGACGACGCCGTCCGCCGACGCGCCGATGGCGCGGGCGTGCTCGGCCGTCTTGACGCCGAAGCCGACGCAGACCGGCAGCTTCGTATGCGCCTTGATGCGACCGACCGCGCCGCCGATGAGAGAGGGATCGGGCAGGGCCGAGCCGGTGATGCCGTTCATCGAGACATAGTAGACAAAGCCCGACGTGTTCTTCAGGACGGCCGGCAGGCGCTTCTCGTCCGTGGTCGGGGTCGCGAGGCGGATGAAGTTGATGCCCCTGGCGAGCGCCGGGGTGCAGAGCTCGTCATCCATTTCCGGCGGCAGATCGACGACGATGAGGCCGTCAATGCCGGCTTCCAGCGCGTCGTTCAGGAAACGCTCGACGCCGTAGATATAGATCGGGTTGTAGTAGCCCATCAGCACGATCGGCGTCGCGTCGTCCTCCTTGCGGAAGTCACGGGCCATCTGCAGCGTCTTGGCGAGCGTCTGGCCGCCCTTCAGCGCGCGCTGGCCGGCGAGCTGGATCGCCGGGCCGTCGGCCATCGGATCGGAGAAGGGCATGCCGAGCTCGATGACGTCGGAGCCGGCCTTCGGCAGCGCCTTCATGATCTCCAGCGAGCTCGCATAATCCGGATCGCCGCCCATGAAATAGGTGACGAGGGCCGGGCGGCCTTCCGCCGCGAGATCCGCGAAGCGTTTGTCCATGCGTGCGGTCATCTTAGAGCTCCATGCCGAGGATCTTGCCGACGGTGAAGATATCCTTGTCGCCGCGGCCGGAGAGGTTCATCAGGATGATCTGGTCCTTGCCCATCTTCGGCGCGCGCTTGATCACCTCGGCGACGGCATGGCTCGGCTCCAGCGCCGGGATGATGCCTTCGAGCTTCGTCAGAAGCTGGAAGGCCTCCAGCGCTTCGTCGTCCATGATCGGAACGTATTCAGCGCGGCCGATCTCGTGCAGCCAGGCATGCTCCGGGCCGATGCCGGGATAGTCGAGGCCGGCGGAGATCGAATGGCCTTCCTTGATCTGGCCGTCGGCATCCTGCAGCAGATAGGTACGGTTGCCGTGCAGGACGCCCGGCGAGCCGGCCGTCAGCGAGGCGCAGTGCTCCTCGCCGTCGAGGCCCTTGCCGCCGGCTTCGACGCCGACGATCTGGACGTTCTTGTCGTCGAGGAAGGGATGGAAGAGGCCGATCGCATTGGAGCCACCGCCGACGGCGGCGACGACCATGTCCGGCAGGCGGCCTTCGGCGGCGAGCATCTGCTCGCGCGCTTCCACGCCGATGACGGCCTGGAAATCGCGCACCAGCTCCGGATAGGGATGCGGGCCGGCGGCGGTGCCGATCAGGTAATAGGTATCATCGACATTGGTGACCCAGTCGCGCAGCGCCTCGTTCATGGCATCCTTCAGCGTGCCATGGCCGGCCGTGACGGGACGCACTTCCGCGCCAAGCAGCTTCATGCGGAAGACGTTCGGCGCCTGACGCTCGACATCCGTCGCGCCCATATAGACGACGCAGGGGAAGCCGAAGCGCGCGGCGACGGTGGCCGAGGCGACGCCATGCTGGCCGGCGCCGGTCTCGGCGATGATGCGCGTCTTGCCCATGCGCTTGGCAAGCAGGATCTGGCCGATGCAATTGTTGATCTTGTGCGAGCCGGTGTGGTTCAGCTCCTCGCGCTTGAAGTAGATCTTCGCGCCGCCGAGATGCTGCGTCAGGCGCTCGGCATAATAGAGCGGGCTCGGGCGGCCGATATAGTGGGCGCCGAGGTCCTTCAGCTCCGCCTGGAAGGCCGGGTCGGTCTTGGCCTTGTTCCACTCTTCCTGAAGATCGAGGATCAGCGGCATCAGGGTCTCGGCGACGAAGCGCCCGCCGAAGATGCCGAAGCGGCCGTCCTCGTCCGGACCCTCGCGGTAGGAATTCAGGTTGGGTGACTGGTTCACTTGCCTCTCCCTGCGGCGGCGGTTTCGCGTTCCGCCTGTCGTGCCGCTTCAAAAAACGCTTCCATCAGGCCGAGGTCCTTGACGCCGGGCGCGCTCTCGACGCCGGAACTTGCGTCGATGCCGGGCGCGCCGGTCATCCGGATGGCCTCGGCGAGGTTATCCTTGTTCAGCCCACCCGAAAGCATGTAATCGACGCCGCCGTCAAGCAGATGCATGAGGTTCCAGTCGAAGGAGACGCCGTTGCCGCCCGGAAGCTCGGAGCCCGCCGGCGGTTTGGCATCGAAGAGGAAGCGGTCGGCGATGCCGATATAGGGGTCGATCTTCTTGAGATCGTCCGCCTCGCGCACGGAAAAGGCCTTCATCACCGGCAGGCCATAGACCGCCTTGACGGTCAGCACCCGCTCCGGGCTTTCATTACCGTGGAGCTGTAGAATATCAGGCGAAAGCTGGTCGACGATCTCGTCCAGCGTGTCGCTGTCGGCATTGACGGTGACGGCGACGATCTTCGCGCGCCCGCGCGCCCGCTCCGCCAGCCGGCCGGCATCGGCGGGCTCGATGTTGCGCGGGCTCTTGGGGAAGAAGATGAAGCCGATATGGCTGGCGCCGAGCGCAACCGCCCTGTCGACGGCCTCTTCGGTCTTCAGCCCGCAGATTTTGATGTCGAGTGTCATGGTCGAGGGAGTCGCACGAATCACCAGAAGAGTCGAGCCGAAAGACGGCGGCAAAAGGGCCGGGACCGGCGCCCTTGCATGGGCGGCCAGCGCGCCCATATTGAGAAGAGACCAAGACCGGAGACGACCATGCGGCTCATCATCGCCATCCTCCTGCCCTTTCTGGTGTTCTTCACCATCGGGCGGCCGATTGCCGGCATCATCTGCCTCATCCTGCAGGTGACGCTGATCGGCTGGCTGCCGGCCGCGATCTGGGCGGTCTATGCGCTGGGGCAGTACAATACGGACAGGAAAATCCGCGAGGCGCTGGCCGATCGTCGCTGAAACCTAGCCGAAATCCACCGCGTGCAGCAGACTGCCGTTGCGCTTGAGCCAGCGCTTGGCCTCCTCCGTCGCGGGGCAGAGCTGCGCGCAGAGCGACCAGAAGGCGGGGCTGTGGTTCATCTCGCGAAGATGGGCCACCTCATGGGCGGCGAGATAATCGATGACATGCGGCGGGGCCATGGCGATGCGCCAGGAGAAGCTGAGCGCGCCGTCGGCCGAGCAGGAGCCCCAGCGGCTGCGGGTATCGCGCAGCGTCAATGACTTCACGCGCTTGCCGATGCGCCCGGCATGGACGGCGACCAGCCTGTCCAGCTCCAGACGCGCCTCCTTCTTCAGGAAATCGCTGATCCGGCGGGGAATGCTCTCCTCCATGCCGCCGACGCGCAGCACGGCCTCGTCATCGACGATGACGGCCTCCGTCAGCCCGCGCAACCTGCCCGTCGCCTCGATGCGGTGGGCGATGCCGCGGATCATGACATAGCCACCGTCTTCGAGCTCGTTACTGGAGCGGAATTTAGCCAGCTTCGTCATCAGCCAGCCCTGATGGCGGGCGAGGAACTCGCGGATGTCGCGCTCGGCGATGCCGTTCGGCACCGTCATGCGCAGGGCGCGCCCGCCGGGCTCGATGCGCAGCGTCAGTCGCGTGGCGCGCAGGTCGCGTTTGATGGTGAGCGGCAGGGCCCGGCCATTGACGTCGATCTCGCGCCGTTCCGGCGGAGGCGGGGCCTTCAGGGCCTTGCGGGGCTTGCGAGCCAAGGGAAACATGCTGCCTTTCATAGCCGATTCGGTGGCGGCTGAAACGCCTCGACGAAAAACCGGCGCACGCGGCGCCGGTCGATTTTCAACGGTGGGTCACTTTTCCTCTCCATCCTCAGTTCGAGTCTGGCTCGAGGAGGACGGGAGGACGGGAACGGACTGCCCAGGCGTCCTTACGTGGCCGGAAAACCCGGGACGTCGCTCTGGCCCCTGGCGCGGCGTTCGCGCATGAAGCGGTCGAACTCCTCCTGGTCCTTGGCGCGGCGCAGTTCGCGGCTGTAGGCGTCGAACTCCTCGCGCATCTCGTCGAGCTTGCGGCGCTCCTCGTCGAGGCGGGCGAGCTCGGCGTCACGCCAGTCGTCGAAGGCGGCATTGCCGGTGGCGCTGCGGAAGGCATGGCCACGGTTGCGGCCACCGCGGAACTTGCCGCGGCAGGAGGCGAACATGCCGTCCACGGTGTCGTTGGCGTCTTTCTTGAAGTTTTTCAGGCGGTCGCCGAAGATGATGTAGGCAAGCATGGCAAGGCCGAGCGGCCAGAACACCACGAAGCCGAGCACCATCAGGGCGATGGTCGCAGGCGTCCAGTCCGGACGAATCAGTGCTGACTGGTTCATGTGCAATCTTCCTCACGATCGGCGGAAACCACTCCGGCTTCCGGTGATTCCGATGTGGGCAGACCGGCCCGGGCGTTCAAGGCAATGCCCGGGAGATTCGGGCAAGTGCCTGAAACGAGCCCGGAAAATCAGGCGGCGTCGCCGGATTTCCCGCCCTTGATGACGCGCGGCACCGTCTTTGCCTTTTCGCCCCGGCCATGCGCGGCGATGAAGGAGAGGATGCGCGGCGCGATCTCCCTGCGGAAGCGCGAGCCGTTGAAGACGCCGTAGTGACCGACATCCGGCTGGACATAATGCATCCGCATATGATCCGGGATATTGGTGCAGATGGTCTGCGCCGCCTCGGTCTGGCCGACGCCGGAAATATCGTCGTTCTCGCCCTCGACGGTGAGCAGCGCCACCTTGCGGATCGCCGTCGTGTCGACGGGCCGCGTCCGGTGCATCATCTCGCCCTTCGGCAGGGCGTGCTTCATGAAGACCGTTTCCACCGTCTGCAGATAGAATTCGGCCGTCAGGTCCATGACGGCGAGATATTCATCGTAGAAGTCGCGGTGCTTTTCCGCGGCATCGCCATCGTTCTTCACGAGATGGGCGAAAAATTCCTTGTGCGCGATGACATGGCGGTCGAGGTTCATCGACATGAAGCCGGAAAGCTGCAGGAAACCCGGATAGACCATGCGCATGAAGCCCGGCTGCGGCCACGGCACCGGCATGACGACATTGTCGCGGAACCACTCGATCGGCTTTTCCTCGGCGAGCTTGTTCACGGCGGTCGGGTTGATGCGCGTGTCGATCGGCCCGCCCATCAGCGTCATGGTGGCGGGCGAGAGCGGATCGTCCTCGGCCTCCATCACGGCCACGGCCGCCAGAACCGGCACGGCCGGCTGGCAGACGGCGATGACATGGGTATCCGGCCCCAGCGCATGCAACATCTGGATGACGTAATCGATATAGTCGTCGAGATCGAAGGTGCCCTCGGAGAGCGGCACCATGCGCGCGTCGATCCAGTCGGTGATGTGCACTTCCGCATGGGGCAGCATCGCCTCGACGGTACCGCGCAGCAGCGTTGCATAGTGGCCCGACATCGGCGCGACGATCAGGATCTTCGGATCCTTGCGATGGCCGGCGGGCAGACAGCGCTCGAAATGGATGAGGTTGCAGAAGGGGCGCTGCCAGACGACCTTTTCATGCACGGAGACGGGCTTGCCCTCGATGACCGTGGTATCGAGGCCGAAAGCCGGCTTGCCGTAGCGCCGGGTGGTACGCTCGAGCACCTCGAAGCCGGCGGCCATGGTGCGGCCGAAATAGGTGTGGGAGAGCGGGTTGAGCGGATTGCGGAAGGCAATGCGCATCTGGTCCGCCGCGGCGCGCCAGGGCGCCATCATCGCATGATTGAGTTCGTAGAGCTGGTAGTACATCTGCGCGTTATCCCATTTCCCGGCGGGGACTCATGCCCCGCCGTCTCACCCGGTTTCCGCAATTGCGAAAACACTAACAGGTTTTCGCTGCGTGGCAACATTCCACGGGGAGCATCCTACGCCCGCGAACCTTTCGCCAGAATGAACGGGATTCAGCCGGTCCAGCCGCCGTCGATGACATAGGCCTGGCCGGTCGTGTAGGTGGCGCCGGCAAGGTGCACCGCAAGATCGGCGATCTCCTCGGGCGTGCCGATCCGCCCCATCGGCTGGCGGGCGATGAAGGCGGCGCGGGCGGCGTCATAGTCTCCCCCGGCGCGCATCCGGTCCTGCAGGGAGGGGCTTTCCACCGTGCCGGGGCAGATGGCGTTGCAGCGGATGCCCTTGCCGACATAATCGGCGGCGACCGCCTTGGTAAGGCCGATGACGGCGGCCTTGGTGACGCCATAGGCGAAGCGGTTCGGCACACCCTTCACGCTGGAAGCGACCGAGGCCATGTTGACGATGGCGCCGTCGCCGCGTTCCAGCATGCCCGGCAACACGGCACGGATGGTGCGCACCATGGCGAGCACGTTGAGGTTCCAGGCGAAGGCGAGGTCGTCCTCCTTCATCTCCAGGATCGTGCCGCCATGCACCACGCCGGCGCAATTGAAGAGCACGTCGATGCGGCCGATATCGGCGACAACGGCGGAAACGGCAGCATCGTCGAGAACGTTGAGGAGGCGCGTTGCCATGCCGCTCTCATCCGCAAGGCTGGAGAGCGTTTCCGGGTTGACGTCCGTGGCGATCACCGTCGCGCCCGCGCGCTGGAAGGCCAGCGCCGACGCACGCCCGATGCCCTGCCCCGCCGCCGTCACCAGCACGGTCCTGCCCTGAAGATTGCTCATGGATTCCATTCCTTCCTATGCGGCAGCGCGCACGATGGCCTTGATGCGGCTGGATTTTTCCGTCGCCCGCAGGCAAGGTCAAGAGGGAAGCGGCCGTCACGGATGCTCGAAATCGGCTCCGGGCGCATTGCGACTGCCAATATGGTCGAAAGGGTTCTGCTAGACCCGGTAGACCTCATGCGGATGCACGACGCCCTTCTTCAGGATGATATTGCCGTAAAGGCGGAATTCCGTGGTGGCGACGATATAGGCCGCCTTCTTCGCCATCTCGTAGAAGGCGAAGCGCTCGACGGCGTGTACCGTGAAATCGCCGGCGAGGCGGTTCACGAGGCTCTGGAAGGTCGCGCAGACCTCCGGCACCGCGGCCGGATCGCCCACCACCTCCATGCGCCAGGCGGCCTCGGGAACGAAGGTGTCGAGCGGCATATGCGCCAGAATGGCCTCCGTGATCGCCACCGCATCGACGCCGTCGGCCCGGATGACCTTCGGACCGAGGAAGCTGGAGGGGAAATTGGCGTCCGCGATGACGATGTCGTCTCCATGCCCCATCGTGCGGATGGCATGCAGGAGATCGGGACCGAGCAGCGGGTGAATGCCTTTCAACATGGATTTCGATCCTCCTCGATCGAATGTTATTCGCGGACGGGCTCGAGCCCCAGCTCGGGCGCCACCAGCGTATGAGGCTCGAAAGCCGGGTAAATATCCTTCGGCAGGTCCATGCGCGCCAGCGCCATGTTGCGGCGCAGGCTTTCCGGCTTCGCGGTGCCGAGCAGGACCGAGGTGACAGCGGGGCGGCGCAGCGGAAACTGCAGGGCTGCTGCCGCGAGCGGCACGCCGCGTTCCGCGGCGATCCCCATCATCGCGCCGACCTTTTCCGCGACCTCCGGCGTTGCCGGCATATAGTCGAAATGCGCGCCCTCGACCGGACCCGTCGCCAGGATGCCTGAATTGAAGACGCCACCGACCACCAGCGAGGTCCCCTTCCTCCCGCAGAGCGGCAGCAGTTCCTCCACGGCGGAGCGGTCGAGCAGCGTGTAGCGGCCGGCAAGCAGAATGCAGTCGAGATCGGCCTCGCGCAGGATATCGAGGCAGACGGGCACCTCGTTCACGCCGAGGCCGAAAGCCTTGATGGTGCCGGAGGATTTCAGCTCGGAGAGCGCCTTGAGGCCGGAATCGAGGAGCTGGCGCAGATAGACCGCATTGCGCTCCGCGCCATGCGTATAGACGCCGATATCGTGCACATAGAGGATATCGATCCGGTTGAGGCCGAGCCGGGTATAGCTCAGCTCGAGGCAGCGCATGATGCCGTCATAGCTGTAGTCGTAGCGCGCACCGAAGGGCAGCGGATCGACGAAGCCATAATTCGGCACCGTATCGCCCTCGGCCGGCTGCATGACGCGGCCGACCTTCGTCGACAGCACATAGCTTCCCTTCGGCTTGTCGCGCAGGAAATCGCCGACATAGCGCTCCGCAAGGCCGAAGCCGTACCAGGGGGCGGTGTCGTAGTAGCGCAGGCCCTCCTGCCAGGCGGTTTCCAGCGTCGCCATCGCGACGTCGCGCGGGCAGGCCCGGTAGAGCCCGCCGAGCGGCGCCGTACCGAAGCCGAATTCGGTCACGGCAAGATCCGTCCTGCCGATGGTCCGCGTCTGCATGATGCCTCCCGGCCGGCGTCCTCCCGCCAGCTTGTTTCGTCTTTATCGACAATGGACGGATTGCCGTCAATCGCCGCCTCCGGAGCCCGGTTTCAGTAACCGCCGCCGCGCTTTTCCGTCACGGTCTCGCCGAGGAAGGTGCGGCGCAGGGTCTCGACGGCCGAGACGAGGCAATTGACGTCGGTGCCGATCGCCATGAAGTCCGCGCCGAGATCCCGGTAGACCTCCGCCTGCTGCAACGAGACCGTCATGATGCCGCGCGCCTTGCCATGGGCCTTGGTGCGCTCGAAGATCTTGCCGATCGTCGCCAGCACTTCCGGCGCGCCGGGATCGCCGAGGAGGCCCATATCCGCGGCAAGGTCGGAAGGACCGATGAAGACGCCATCGACCCCTTCGACCGCGGCGATATCGTCGATGGCGGCAAAGCCCGCCCGGCTTTCCACCTGCACGATCAGGCAGACCTCGTCATTGGCCGTCGCCAGATAATCGGGCGTGCGGTTGAAATCGCTGGCGCGGCCGAGGCCGGCGCCGACGCCGCGGATGCCGTGCGGCGGATAGCGCAGCGCGCGCACCAGCGCCTTCGCCTGCTCGGCCGATTCGACCATGGGGATGAGGAAGGTCTGGGCGCCCTGGTCGAGGAGCTGCTTGAGCAGCCAGGCCTCGCCCATCGGCGGGCGCACCATGGCATGAGTCGGCGAATGGCGCAGCGCGCCGATCTGCGCGCTGATCATCGGCATGTCATTCGGGCCGTGCTCGCCGTCGATCAGCAGCCAGTCGTAGCCGCTGGTGGAAAGGATCTCCGCCGCATAGGGACTGCCGACCGCCGCCCACAGGCCAAGCTGGAACCGGCCTTCGCGAAGCGCGGCCTTGAAGGCGTTTTTCGGTGCTGCCACGATATATTCCTCTTCAAAAACCAAACCGGCCGGACGATGCCGGCCGGAAAACAGGATGAAGGCTATTTTCAGCCGATGCCGCCGAGGCAGACATATTTCATCTCGGTGAACTCCTCGATGCCGTATTTCGAGCCCTCGCGGCCGAGGCCGGAGAGCTTGACGCCGCCGAACGGCGCCTCCGCCGTCGAGATGAGGCCGGTATTGACGCCGACCATGCCGTATTCCAGCGCCTCGGCAACGCGGAAGACGCGCGACAGGTCCTTGGCGTAGAAATAAGAGGCGAGGCCAAATTCCGTGTCGTTGGCCTGCGCGATGACATCGTCCTCGTCCGTGAAGCGGAAGAGCGGGGCGACGGGGCCGAAGGTCTCTTCGCGCGCAACCGCCATGTCCGGCGTCACGTCGGCAAGGACGGTCGCCTCGTAGAAGGTGCCGCCGAGCGCATGGCGCTTGCCGCCCTGCACGACCCGGCCGCCCTTCTTCACGGCGTCGGCGACATGCTCTTCCACCTTTTCCAGCGCGGCATTGTCGATCAGCGGACCGAGCACCACGCCCTCGTCGAAGCCGTTGCCGGTCTTCAGCCTGCCGACGGCGGCGGCGAGCTTTTCGGAGAAGGCATCATAGACGGCGTCCTGCACATAGAGCCGGTTGGCGCACACGCAGGTCTGGCCGTTGTTGCGGAACTTGGCGATCAGCGCGCCTTCGACCGCCGCATCGAGATCGGCGTCGTCGAAGACGATGAAAGGCGCGTTGCCGCCGAGCTCCAGGCCGAGCTTCTTGATGGTCGGCGCGCACTGCTTGTAGAGCTCGGCGCCGATTTCCGTCGAGCCGGTGAAGGTGAGCTTGCGGACGGTCGGGTTGGCGGTCATCTCGGCGCCGATCTCGCGCGCCGAGCCGGTGATGACGGAGAAGAGGCCGGCGGGAAGGCCCGCGCGCTCGGCAAGGATCGCAAGGGCGATCGCCGAGAAGGGCGTCTGCGAGGCGGGCTTCAGCACCATGGCGCAGCCGGCGGCGAAGGCGGGGCCGGCCTTGCGGGTGATCATGGCATTCGGGAAGTTCCAGGGCGTGATCGCCGCGACGACGCCGATCGGCTGCTTCATCACGAGGATGCGCTTGTCCTTCTGGTGGCCGGGCATGATGTCGCCATAGACGCGGCGGGCCTCCTCGGCGAACCATTCGACGAAGCTGGCGCCATAGACGATCTCGCCGGTGGCTTCGGCGAGCGGCTTGCCCTGTTCCATCGTCAGGATGCGGCCGAGATCGTCCTTGTTCTCGATCATCAGGTCGAACCACTTGCGCAGCACGGCCGAGCGTTCCTTGGCGGTACGGGCGGCCCAGGCCTTCTGGGCCTCTGCCGCCGCGTCGATCGCTTCCTTCGTTTCCTTCGCGCCGAGCTTCGGCACATGGCCGACGAGCTCGCCCGTCGCCGGGTTCTTCACCGCAATGCCGCTCGCATCCGCTTCGATCCAGCGCGTGCCGACAAGGGCTGCCTGGCGAAGCAGGCTCGGGTCTTTGAGGCTCATCGGATATCTCCCATTTCGCGATGCCGTCTGACGTGTCGCAACGGTTATATTGCGTCCCACCCGGTTTCGACAATGCGACGGGACGGGATTTTCACCTTCGGCCGGCCATCGGCACGTTTCCAATCCGCCGGCTTATTTCATATGCTTGCCGTCGCAAAAACGCTGCGCAACGGGCCGGACTGCTTTAGGTTCAGGCCGCTGATTTGAACATTCGAGGCTTTGCAATGACCCATCCCACCGGCCGCACCGCGGACCACGCCATCGACCCCGTCTTCCTCGACCGCTGGTCGCCCCGCGCCTTCACCGGCGAGGCCATGCCGCACGAGACGCTGCTTTCGCTGTTCGAGGCGGCGCGCTGGGCACCGTCGGCCGCCAACGGCCAGCCCTGGCGCTTCATCTACGGCCACCGCGGCAGCGCGGCCTTCGACGCGATCTACAGCACGCTGGACGAGGGCAACCGGCGCTGGGCGGACAAGGCCTCGGTGCTTGTGGTCATCGTCTCGCAGACCCACCGCAAGGGCGCCGACGGCGAGATGCGCCCGGCCTATACCCACGCCTTCGACACCGGCGCGGCCTGGGCCTATCTCGCCCTGCAGGCGACCCATGCCGGCTACCATGCCCACGGCATGGGCGGCATCGACCGCGCGGAGGCGATGGAGGTTCTTGGCATCCCCGAGGGCTTCCGCGTCGAGGCGGCGGTCGCCATCGGCAGGATCGCGCCGAAGGAGACGCTGCCGGAAGACCTGATGAAGCGCGAGGTGCCGAGCACGCGCAAGCCGGTGGCGGAATTCGTCTCGGAAGGTCGGTTCACGGCCTGAGTGACGGGCGTCTTCCCGCCTTTACTGCGGCAGGCCCACCACGCCATCCTCGGGCTTGCCCGAGGATCACCCCCCGGACGTGGATGGTCGGGTCGGGCCCGACCATGACGGCGGAGAGGGCGGTGCGAAGTGAAGGTGGAGGCGAGGGTCGGTTCAGACCGGCGCAGGCAGAAGAAAGCCGCCTTTCGGCGGCTTTCCTGATCAGATGTCGAGGTTGGCGACGCTGAGGGCGTTTTCCTGGATGAAGTCGCGCCGCGGCTCCACCTCGTCGCCCATCAGGCGGGCGAAGAGGCCGTCGGCATCGGTCGCATCGTTGACCTTCACCTGCAGCAGCGAGCGGACGTTCGGATCGAGCGTCGTTTCCCAGAGCTGCTCGGCGTTCATCTCGCCGAGGCCCTTGTAGCGCTGCATGGAAAGGCCCTTGCGGCCGGCGGCGAAGATCGCGTCGAGCAGGGCGCGCGGGCCGGAAATCTCGACCTGCCCGTCCTTTCGGCGCAGCACCGGCGGCACCATGTAGGTCTCCTTCAGGCGGGCCGAGAGCTGGTCGATATGACGCGCGTCGGACGAGCCGATCAGCGCCATGTCGAGATGGGCGAATTCCTTGACGCCGCGCACCATGCGCTCGAAGCGCAGGCCCCCGTCGGAGGCGACGGAGCCTTCCCAGCCGCGTTCCGTCTCCTCGGCGATGAGGTCGAGACGGCGGGCGACATCCTGAGCCTTCGCGGCATAGGCATCGCGGTCATGGCTGAGCTCGAGGTTCAGTGCACCGGCGATCGCCGCCTGTTCGACGATGGCACGGTTGTAGCGCGAATGCAGGCCGTCGAGCAGCGCGCGCAGGCGCAGCGCGTCCTGGATGAGTTCCAGGATATCCTGACCGGCGCGCACTTCGCCGGAGGAAAGCTCCAGCGCCGCGTCGTCGAGGCCGGAGCCGATCAGGTAATCCTCCAGCGCCTTTTCGTTCTTCAGGTACTGGCCGGACTTGCCGCGCGCCACCTTATAGAGCGGCGGCTGGGCGATATAGAGATGGCCGCGCTCGATCAGCTCCGGCATCTGGCGGAAGAAGAAGGTGAGCAGCAGGGTGCGGATATGGGCGCCGTCGACGTCGGCGTCCGTCATGATGATGATCTTGTGGTAGCGCAGCTTGTCGGCGTTGAACTCGTCCTTGCCGATGGAGGTGCCGAGCGCGGTGATCAGCGTGCCGATTTCCTGGCTCGACAGCATCTTGTCGAAGCGCGCGCGCTCGACATTGAGAATCTTGCCGCGCAGCGGGAGGATGGCCTGGTTCTCGCGCGAACGGCCCTGCTTGGCGGAGCCGCCGGCCGAATCGCCCTCGACGAGGAAGAGCTCGGACTTCGCCGGATCGCGCTCGGAGCAGTCGGCGAGCTTGCCGGGCAGCGAGGAGATATCGAGCGCGCCCTTGCGCCGCGTCAGCTCGCGCGCCTTGCGGGCGGCTTCGCGGGCGGCGGCGGCCTCGACCACCTTGCCGATCAGGGTCTTGGCGTCGGTCGGATGCTCTTCCATCCAGATGCTCAGCGCCTCGTTGACGAGGCTTTCGACGACCGGGCGGACTTCCGAAGAAACCAGCTTGTCCTTGGTCTGCGAGGAGAATTTCGGATCCGGCACCTTCACGGAGAGAACGGCGGTGAGGCCCTCGCGGCAGTCATCGCCCGTCAGCGTCACCTTTTCCTTCTTCATGATGCCGGAGCCTTCGGCATAGGAGACGACCTGGCGGGTCAGCGCGCCGCGGAAGCCGGCCATATGCGTGCCGCCGTCGCGCTGCGGGATGTTGTTGGTGAAGCAGAGCACGTTCTCGTGGTAGCTGTCGTTCCACCACATGGCGACTTCGACGGTGATGCCGTCCTTTTCGCCCCTGATGGCAATCGGCTTGTCGACCAGCGGCTTCTTGGCGCGGTCGAGATAGATGACGAAGGCTTCGAGGCCGCCCTCGTACATCAGCTCGTCCTGTTTGACGTCCGAATGGCGGCGGTCGGTGAGGAGAATGCGCACGCCGGAATTGAGGAAGGCGAGCTCGCGCAGGCGGTGTTCCAGCGTCGAATAGTTGAACTCGATGTTCGAGAAGGTCTGGGGCGACGGCAGGAAGGTGACTTCCGTGCCCGTCTCGTCGCCGGCCTCGCCCGTTACCTTCAGCGGGCCGTCGGCAACGCCATGGGTGAAGCTCATCTCGTGGATCTTGCCGGAGCGGCGGATCTTCAGCTTCAGCGAGACGGAAAGCGCGTTCACCACGGAAACGCCCACGCCATGCAGACCGCCGGAAACCTTGTAGGAGTTCTGGTCGAATTTGCCGCCGGCATGGAGCTGGGTCATGATGACCTCGGCCGCCGAGACGCCCTCTTCCTTGTGGATGTCGGTCGGGATGCCGCGGCCGTTGTCCGTCACCGTCACCGAGCCGTCCGCGTTGAGCGTCACCGTCACGATGTCGGCATGGCCGGCCAGCGCCTCGTCGATGGCGTTGTCGACCACCTCGTAGACCATATGATGCAGGCCCGAGCCGTCGTCGGTGTCGCCGATATACATGCCCGGGCGCTTGCGCACGGCATCGAGTCCCTTGAGGACCTTGATCGAATCTGCGCCATACTCGGCCGGGCCGTTTTCGGTCTCGGGTGTGTCAGTCATTCAAGCGTCTTTCCAGAGGTTTCGCGCCAAAGGTTTCGCGGGTCGGCGGGAGCGCGGCGAATCACCGCTTTCCAAGTCATGGAATATAGGGATTTTGACCCCAAGTTCCAAACCAGAGAGCGGCCAAACACGGCAGAAATCAGGGGATCACCCCGGTTTTACCCGTGAATTGCATGCTTTTTCGAGAATGCCGGCAAGGCGGCGCACGGTCTCGGGCGGCAGGCCGGCGATTTCGGCCGCGAGCCGGTTGGCGAAGGCCGTGTATTCCGGCGGAAGACCGGCCGTGTCGACCACCACGCGGGGGTCTGAAATCTCGGCGATACGGAAGAGTTCCTCGGCCTCGTCCCAGATGACGTTGAAGTAGCCGGCGACGCGCTGGAGGAAATCGAAGCTCGGCATGCCGCGCTTGCCGTGCTCCAGCGCCGAGAGATAGGCGGGGCTGACGCCGAGCGCCAGCGCCATCTCCTTCTGCGAGACGCCCTTGCGGTCACGCAGGTGCCGCACGGCCTTGCCGAAGGGCGTCGTCATCGCTTTTCCCCCGGCAGGCGGGCGAGGCGGACATAGAGCGCGCCCTCGCCGCCATGGTTGCGGGCGGCCGGCTCGTAGGAGGAGATCAGCGGCCGGAACTCCGGCAGCGAGAACCACAGCGGCACCGCCCGCTTCAGCGCGCCGTCGCTGCCGAGCGAGGTGCCCTTGCCGGTGATGACGAGGACATGGCGCAGCCCTCGCTCATGCGCCTTGATGAGGAAGCCGAGCAGGAAGCCGTGCGCCTCGCTCTGGATCATGCCGTGCAGGTCGATGCGCGCCTCGAGAGCGAGGCGGCCCTTGGCGATCTTGCGCTTGACGGGGCGCTCCAGCGGGTGATGGCGGGTATCCCTGCCGCGGCCGATGGTGAGCGCGATGCCTTCCACCGGCTTTTCGGCCTTTGCCGCCTTCGGGGCGGGTTCCGGTTCCTGCTCCACCACCTTCTCGGCGAAGGCCTCTTCGAATTCCGTCAGGGCATCGAGCTTTCCCGGCAGGGCGCGCGTGCTGCGCGCCACCTTGCCCCAGAGAATGCGGTCCTCGCCGGAAAGCGCCTTATCCTTCGGCATGGAGGTAGCGCTCCGCCGCCGCCCTGGGGATGAGGATGTGGAAGGTCGCGGCATTGCGCACATGGCCGGCGAGCGCACCGGCCGTATCGCCCGAGCCGGTGAAGATATCGCCGCGCGCCGGGCCGACGATGGCCGTTCCCGTGTCGAGCGCCAGCATCAGCCGCCGGAAGGGTTTCCCGCCGTCCATATGGGTGAGGCTGTCGCTCGTAATGAAGAAGGGCAGGCCGAAGGTGTGGATCAGCCGGTCGACCGCGAGCGAGCGGCCGGCGACCAGCGGTACCTTGGCGGCGGCGATGGGGCCGAGCGCGGCATCGTCCACCGCCGCTTCCTTGAAGAAGATGAAGGAACGATTGTGCCAGAGCACTGCGTCCACCTGGTCCTCGTGCCGTGCCAGCCAGTCGCGGATCGACGCCATTGAGACGGTTGCTGCATCGATCTCGCCGCGGTCGATCAGGAGCTTGCCGATAGCCGAGAACGGGTGGCCGGACTTGGCCGCATAGGTGATGCGCTTCATCGCTCCGTCGGGATAGACGAGCCGCGCGGCGCCCTGAACATGGGCGAAGAACACATCCACCTTCGAGCGTGCATAGGCGATTTCCAGCCCGCGGCCCTTCAGACAGCCGCGCTCGATCTCGCCGCGGTCCGGATGCTCGACGACGACGCCGTCCTTAGCAAGGCCGAAGGCGTAGCCCGCCGGGAGGCCGGCTGGGCGATTAGCGTCGTCGATGTCGACCAGATCATCGGGCCGGCGGTAGAAGGGATAGCGATAGTCGGCATCCGGCTCGGCCTTCACGGCGACCTCGGGCTCGTAAAAGGCGGTGACGAAGCCGGCAGTGCCATCCGCCTTCTCGATGCGGAAGGGCACGCAATGGGTTTCGAAGAAGGCGCGCACGGCGGCGGCGCCCTCGGGCTTTTCATCCGCGGCGGCATCCAGAAGCGCCAGAAGCTCGCCGGCGGTGATGCCAAGCGAGCCTGTCTTGTAGGGCTTTACAGTGCGGATATGATCGCGGCAGCGGCCCATGGCCGCAAGCAAGGGGGTCGGATCGTCCTCGTCCCAGCCGGGAAGCGCCGAAAACCGGGCCGGGACCAGACGGTAATCCATTGGAGCCTCGCTCAGCCTTCCGACTCGGTTGCGATCAGCTTCCAGTTCGGGTCGCGCGAGCGGATGTCGCGGGCGAAGGTCCACAGGTCGTTGACCTCGGCCACCGTTTCCGCATCGCCCTCGACCAGCGCGCCGGCCTTGTCATAGGTGGCGGAAATCAGCTGGCTGACGATGCGCAGCGTGATGTTGGCCTCGCTGTCCTTGACCTCGGCGGAGACGATGTCGGCCTTCTCGATGCCGACGAAGCTGGAGCGCACGACCTCGCCCTTGGCCTCGCGCTCGGAGATGGCGGCGTCGAAGCCCTCGAAGACCTCGCGTGACAGGAGGTTCTTCAGCGTCTTGCGGTCGCCGTCGGCAAAGGCGACGACGATCATCTCGTAGGCCATGCGGGCGCCGGCGACGAATTCCTTCGGGTTGAAGGCGGGGTCCGTCTTGACGAGAGCGCGCAACTGATCGTTGAGCGGCGTTCCCGGCGCGGCGAAGCTGTCGACGGCGGCGTAGGGATTTTCCTCCTCGTCGACATCGCGGCGCGGCAGCGTGACGACCTTGCCGCGGTCGGGCGAATCAGTCTCGCCCACGGTCTCGCGCTTCGAATAAGGATCGAAGGGCGGACGCTCGCTGCCGGTGCGGCGGCCAAGCACGCTGCGCAATTGCAGGAAGATGACCACCGCAGCCACGAGGAAGAAAATCGTTACAAAGTCGAATGAGCCCATTATCGATCCGCTGCCGGTTCCTATTTTTTATTCCTTTTCCATATAGTCCGCAAAGACGGATCATTCAAATGGCTATGACGTGAATGCGGCGAAGACGCGCGGATATGCAGGCCACGGTATCGGCCCGGGAAAATCTGTGCGAGATTGGACACCATGTCGCGACGTCTCATTCCCCTTATCCTTCTTCTGCTGCCGCTGGCGGAAATCGCCTGTTTCATCCTCGTCGGGCGGCGGATCGGTCTCTTCCCGACCCTGTCGCTGGTCGTGCTCTCGGCCGTCGCCGGCATCGTGCTGATGCGGGTGCAGGGCTTCGCCGTCATCGCCCGGCTCCGGCAATCCGGCCAGGAAGGCCGCGCGCCCGGCAAGGAGATGCTCGATGCGGCGATGATCATGATCGCCGGGATCCTGCTCTTCATTCCGGGCTTCCTCACCGACATTCTCGGCCTTGCGCTCTTCCTGCCGCCGGTGCGCAATTTTCTCTGGAACCGGCTGATCCGCAATGTCGTTGTGGTCGATATCGGCGGAACGGGTCCAAGCCCACGCCCCGAGACGGGGCCGCGCCGCACGATCGACCTCGACGAAGGCGACTTCCATCGCGACGAACCGCGCTGAGCCCAGGGTTGTAAGCCTTTTGCCGAAATGCTAGATGGCCTGACTTTCCAGAGTCCCGAGGATACTCCCATGACCGACGCAGCCACCGACAACAACGCCGCGAGCCCCTCGCTCAACATTCTGGCGCAGTATGTGAAGGACTTCTCCTTCGAGAACCCGGGTGCTCCGCGTTCGCTGCAGGCCCGTGACAAGGCGCCGGCGATCAATATCAGCGTCAACGTCAATGCCAACCCGCTCGCCGAATCGGACTTCGACGTCATCCTTTCGCTGAACGCGGAAGCCAAGGACGGCGACAAGGTGCTGTTCAATGCCGAACTCGCCTATGGCGGCGTCTTCCGCATCACGGGCTTCCCACAGGAGCACATGCTGCCGGTCCTCTTCATCGAGTGCCCGCGCCTGCTCTTCCCCTTCGCCCGCCAGATCATCGCCGACGCCACGCGCAATGGCGGCTTCCCGCCGCTGATGATCGATCCGATCGATTTCGCACAGATGTTCGCCCAGCGCATGGCCGAAGAACAGGTCAAGGCGAAGGTCCAGGCCAACTAAGGCCGCCATTCCCCTAAACGAAACGCCCGGCCGCATCGCAGCCGGGCGTTTTTGTTTCTGGAGATCGTGAGCCGGATTTAGGCGCTGTATTTCACCCAGATCGCCTTGGCGCCCATCTTCTCCACCATGGCCGCATGGGCCGCGCGCTCTTCTTCCGAAATGCGCGGCGGAAGCGGGCGCGGGCGGACGCCGAGCGGAAGGACGACCTCGTCTTCCGCATCGACAAGCGTCTGGCGGCCCATTTCCGCCGAGCCGAGACCGAGCGCCGCCTGCCGGCCGCCGATCATCTCGATATAGACTTCGGCCAGCAGCTCGGAGTCGAGAAGCGCGCCGTGCTTGGTGCGGTGCGAATTGTCGATGCCGTAGCGCCGGCACAGCGCGTCGAGCGAGTTCGGACCCATCGGATGCTTGCGGCGGGCGAGCGCCAGCGTGTCCGTCACCCGGTCGGAGGCGACGGGCGGCAGGCCGATCCGGTCGAACTCGGCATTGATGAAGCCCATGTCGAAATTGGCATTGTGCGCCACCCAGCGGGCATCGCCGAAGAAATCGACGATCTCCTGCGCGACCTCGGCAAAGGGGCGCTTGTCCTGCAGGAACTCGTCGGTGATGCCGTGGACGGCAAGCGCGTCCGGATGGACCTTGCGGTCGCCGGGATTGATGAAGATGTGCAGCGTGCGGCCGGTCGGGAAATGGTTCTCCAGCTCTATACCGCCGATTTCGATGACACGGTCGAGCTTGTTGTCGAGGCCGGTCGTTTCCGTATCGAAGATGATCTCGCGCATCAGTTCCGCCGTTCCGTCAGTCTTGCGATTATCTCTTCCACCTGTTCGCGCGCCGCTTCAAGCCCCCGGCCCGTATCGATGATGAAATCGGCCCGCCGCCGCTTTTCCGCATCCGACATCTGGCGCGAGAGGATGAGCTGGAATTTCTCCTCCGTCATGCCCGGCCGCGCAAGGACGCGCTGCCGCTGCACCTGCGGATCGCAGGTGACGACGACGACCTTGTCCACCCGCTTTTCACCGCCCGTTTCGTAGAGGAGCGGGATATCGAGTAGCACGAGCGGCGCGCCATTCCGGCGCTCGGCATCGAGAAAGGCCGTTTCCCGTGCCCGGACAAGCGGATGGATGACTGCCTCCAGTTCGCCGAACCGTTCCGGGGAACGCGCGAGAACGGCGGAAAGCGCCTTGCGGTCGATGATGCCGTTCTCCAGCGCGTCCGGAAAGAGCGCCGCCACCGGCGCCACCGCCTCGGCGCGGTAGAGATCGTGCACCGTCGCATCGGCATCGTGCACCGGCACGCCGAGATCGCGGAACATCGCGGCCGTCGTCGACTTGCCGGTCCCGATCGATCCGGTGAGGCCGAGAACGATCATCAATGTGTCTCCATGTCCGCGAGGATGAGGTTACGTAGCGCGGCATCGACCGTGGGCCGGACGCCGAACCATTTTTCGAAACCGGGCACTGCCTGATGCAGGAGCATGCCGAGGCCATCGACCGTGGCAAAGCCCTGCGCGGACGCCTGGCGAAGGATCGGCGTCACCAGCGGCACATAGACGATATCCGTAACCACCGCATCGCTTGCGAGCGGCGAGAAATCGAAGTCCGGCGCCGCCTCGCCGTCCATACCGAGCGAGGTGGTGTTGACGAAGAGGCCGGCCCCCTTTTTGACTTCGGCAAGGGCTTCCATGCCATGGGCATGCACCTTCGGCCCGAAGCGGTCGGCCAGTTCCTGCGCGCGGGCGACGGTGCGGTTCACCACATGGATCTCGCCGACGCCGCGGTCGCGCACGGCCTGGATGATCGCGCGGCTCGCGCCCCCCGCCCCGAGGATCACGGCGCGATCCGTCCGGTTCCAGCCGGGCGCCGCCGCATCGAGATTGGCGAGGAAGCCGTAGCCGTCGGTATTGGTGGCGCAAAGCCGACCATCTTCCAGCCAGAGGGTGTTCGACGCGCCGAGCTCCTCGCTGAGCGCATCCGGCCGGTCGGCCAGCCCGTAGGCCGTTTCCTTGTGGGGGATGGTGACATTGCCGCCGACGAAGCCGGATTCACCGCTCTTCAGGCGGGAAATGAAGCCGGCGAAATCTTCGGGGGAAACCTCCTGCCGCGTATAGGATCCCGCAAGCCCCAGCTTTTCCAGCCAGTGGCCATGGATCAGTGGCGAACGCGAATGCTTGACCGGATAGCCGGTGACGAAGGCATGGCGGGCGGATGTTTCACGTGAATCATCCATCGATGGCACCGAGATCGCGAAGTTTAGCCAGCAGCGGAAGAAGCGGCAGGCCGAGAATGGTGAAATAGTCGCCGTCTATCCGCTCGAAGAGCTGCACGCCCTCCCCCTCCAACTGATAGGCGCCGACGCTGGCGAGAACGCGCGTGCCGACGCGGGCAAGATGCCGGTCGATGAACCCTTCCGAAAGCGGCCGCATCGTCAGCCGCGCGATGGAGACGTGGGTCCAGAGGGTTTCACCGTCGCGCACCAGCGCGATGCCGCAGTTCAGGGCATGGGTGCGGCCCGACATCGCCATGAGGTGGGATTTCGCTTCCGCCATGTCGGCGGGCTTGTGGAAGACCCGGCCCTCGAGCGAGAGGGTCTGGTCCGAACCGATGACGAGTGCGCCCGGATTGCGGCCTGCCACGTCCTTCGCCTTCTCGATCGCCAACGCCTCAGCAACGTCCGGCGGGGTGGGATTGCGCGCGGCGAGCGCCGCTTCGGCCGCGCGCTCGTCGATCTCCGCCGCGCGCGCTTCGAAGGCAAGACCGGCATTTTCCATCAGCATGCGGCGGAAGGGGCTTTGCGAGGCAAGGATCAGCGGCGGCGTCATGAAAATCTCCTGTTGCCTTCCGGGTTAACGGAGCTTGGGGCGAAGAGCAACGATGGCGGCGGCCGTTTCCTCGATCGAGCGGCGGGTGACGTCGATCACCGGCCAGTTGTTACGCGCGCAGATGGCGCGGGCATATTTCAGCTCCTCGGAAATCTGCGCCCTATCGATATAGTCGTCGCCGCGAAACTCCTGTGTCTGGCCCAATATCCGGTTCTGCCTGACCTGGGCGATGCGGTCGGTCGTGGCGATGAGGCCGACGATCAGCGGCTTCGTCGCCGCCGACAGCCGTTCCGGCAGCGGCACGCCGAGGACGATGGGCACATTGGCGGTCTTGATGCCGCGATTGGCGAGATAGATGCTGGTCGGCGTCTTCGAGGTGCGGCTGATGCCGATAAGGATGACATCCGCCTCGTCGAGATCGGCCGGCAACTGGCCGTCATCATGGTCCATGGTGAAATTCAGCGCCTCGATGCGCGCGAAATATTCCGCGTTCATCACATGCTGCGCCCCCACCCGCCGACGCGAGGGCGCGCCGAGATAGGACTGGAAGATTTCGATCACCGGCTCCAGCACGGAAACGCAGGGCACCCCCATTTCCCGGCAGCGCTGGTCGATGATCTCCGACAATTCCCGGTCGACGACTGTATAGAGCACGATGCCCGGCGCCCCATCGATGGCATCGAGCACCGGCATCAGCTGCTTGCGATTGCGCACCAGGGGATAGACGTGCTCCAGCGCCTGGGAAGACTGGAACTGTGCCGCGGCAGCCCGCCCGGCAGCAATGAGAGTCTCGCCCGTCGAGTCCGAAATGAGGTGCAGATGAAAGTAGTTTTTGGTGCTTTCCACAATATCCTCCGGCCCCTGTTGATGAACCGGGACAAGCGTGAGCTAAAAACGGGAGGGGCACGGAGGCAAGAGGATAAGTGCCGGTTTTTCCACAATCGGCGAACAGCGGGAAACGGATTCCCCGATGCTGTGGACAAGACTCATGGCCACGTCATAGTGTCGCGCTTGTCCACAAGCTGCCCACAGGAAGGGACTTTCAGGCGCCTCTCGAATCCCTTTGATTCAAAAGCGCGAATCCGGATTTGCCGGATTTGCGCCGTAAAAGCTTTCGCGAACTTTGTGTTTTCCAACCGTTCAGCGTCGGGACGGGGATTTTGTGGACAGGATTTAATCCTTGATAGTCACCGACTCTAAGAAATAGAAACCTTTTCAAAAGAGATTATTTCATGATTGGGAGAACCCCAGCGGTGTCTGCGAAAAGCCGGAAGATCGTCGAAGTCCTGAACGGGAAGACGGTCTCCCCTCCTCCTCTCTGGCTGATGCGCCAGGCAGGCCGTTACCTGCCGGAATACCGGGCAACGCGCGCGGAGGCGGGAAGTTTCCTCGATCTCTGTTATTCGCCGGATCTGGCGACGGAAGTCACGCTCCAGCCGATCCGCCGCTATGCCTTCGATGCGGCGATCCTGTTTTCCGACATCCTCGTCATCCCCGATGCCCTGAAGCGCAATGTCCGCTTCGAGGAAGGCCATGGGCCGCGCATGGACCCGATCGACGCCGATGCCATCTTCGCTCTGAAGGAAGAAGGCGTTCAGGATCACCTCAGGCCCGTCCTGGAAGCGGTTGGCCGCATCCGGCAGGCCCTCCCCGAGGAAACGGCCCTGCTCGGCTTCTGTGGAGCGCCCTGGACGGTTGCGACCTACATGATTGCCGGCCATGGAACGCCCGACCAGGCGCCGGCTCGGCTTTTCGCCTACCGGGAGCCGAAGGCCTTCGCCCGTCTCCTTGACCTCCTGGCCGATCTTTCGGCCGATTATCTCGTGGCGCAGATCGATGCGGGCGCAGATGCGGTGCAGATCTTCGATTCTTGGGCGGGCGTGCTCGGCGAGAAGGAATTTGCCGATTACGCCGTTCGTCCGATGCGGCGCATCGTCGATGCGGTGCGCTCGCGCAGGCCCCAGGCGAAGATCATCGCCTTCGCCAAGGGGGCCGGCCTTCAGCTCATGACCTACCGGCAGGAGACGCGGGCGGATGCGATCGGCCTCGACTGGTCGGTGCCGCTGTCCTTCGCGGCCGAACTGCAGAAGGACGGGCCGGTGCAGGGCAATCTCGATCCGATGCGCGTGGTCGCCGGCGGCGCTGCGCTCGACGAAGGGGTCGACGCCATCCTGCAGGCGCTCGGCAATGGCCCGCTGATCTTCAATCTCGGCCACGGCATCACGCCGCAGGCCGATCCCGAAAACGTCACGCGGCTCGTGGCACGCGTGCGCGGGCAAGCGCGATGAGCGAGCGGCAGACCAGCGAGAGCGCCGGACGCCGCGCCCGTTTGCGGGCCGCGGTGGCACTCGCCGTCTTCGCGCTGGTGGCGCTCCTCCTCGTCCTCCATCCGCCGGAGGATCTCTATCTCTGGATCAAGGCGCTGCACATCGTCGCCGTGATGTCCTGGATGGCGGGACTGCTTTATCTGCCGCGGCTCTTCGTCTATCACACCGATGCGCCGGTGGGTTCCGCCCAGTCGGAGACCTTCAAGGTGATGGAAGGACGGCTCTACCGGACCATCATGCAGCCTGCCATGGGCCTTTCCTGGCTGCTCGGCCTCTACCTTGCCTGGTCGGTCTACGGTTTCCAGGGCGGCTGGCTGCATGCCAAGCTCGCCTTCGTCGTTCTTCTCACCGGCGTGCACGAATATTACGGCCGCGCGGTGAAGGCTTTCGCGGAAGATCGCAACGTGAAAACCGGGCGGCAATGGCGCGTCTGGAACGAGGCGCCGGCCCTCCTGATGGTCCTCATCGTCATCATGGTCGTGGTCAAGCCGTTCTGATCGGCCGCGACAAATCGGACGAAATTGAATCGCCCCCTTGCGGGCCGGCACCGGAACCGCTATTTTCCGCGCATCTCATCTTTCGTGGCATGTGTATTCGTTCAGTGAGCTGCACCAGACCCCGCGCAGTTCGTCCCTGACCCGCACGCCTTTTCCCATCCCGATGACCTGCAGCATGGACCATTCATGGCCGAAATGAAGCTACAAGACCTCAAGAACAAGACTCCGACCGACCTCCTCGCCTTTGCCGAATCACTCGAGGTCGAGAACGCGAGCACGATGCGCAAGCAGGAGCTCATGTTTGCCATCCTCAAGATGCTGGCCTCGCAGGACGTCGAGATCATCGGCGAAGGCGTCGTGGAAGTGCTGCAGGACGGCTTCGGCTTCCTGCGCTCGGCGAACGCCAACTACCTGCCCGGCCCGGACGATATCTACATCTCGCCCTCGCAGATCCGCCGCTTCTCGCTGAAGACCGGCGATACCGTCGAAGGCCCGATCCGCGGCCCCAAGGAAGGCGAGCGCTATTTCGCCCTCCTCAAGGTCAACACGATCAATTTCGACGATCCGGAAAAGATCCGCCACAAGGTCCATTTCGACAACCTGACGCCGCTCTATCCCAACGAGCGCTTCAAGATGGAACTCGAAATCCCGACCTCGAAGGACCTTTCGCCCCGCGTCATCGACCTGGTGGCGCCGCTCGGCAAGGGCCAGCGCGCCCTGATCGTCGCGCCGCCGCGCACGGGTAAGACGGTTCTCCTGCAGAACATCGCCCATTCGATCACCGCGAACCATCCGGAATGTTATCTCATCGTCCTGCTGATCGACGAGCGTCCGGAAGAAGTGACGGACATGCAGCGCTCGGTGAAGGGCGAAGTGGTTTCCTCGACCTTCGACGAGCCGGCGACGCGCCACGTCCAGGTCGCCGAAATGGTCATCGAGAAGGCCAAGCGCCTCGTCGAGCATGGCCGCGACGTGGTCATCCTGCTCGATTCCATCACCCGCCTCGGCCGCGCCTACAACACGGTCGTTCCGTCTTCGGGCAAGGTCCTGACCGGCGGTGTCGACGCCAACGCGTTGCAGCGCCCGAAGCGCTTCTTCGGCGCCGCCCGCAACATCGAGGAAGGCGGCTCGCTGACGATCATCGCGACCGCGCTCATCGATACCGGCAGCCGCATGGACGAAGTGATCTTCGAAGAGTTCAAGGGCACCGGCAACTCGGAAATCGTGCTCGACCGCAAGGTCGCCGACAAGCGCATCTTCCCGGCGATGGACATCCTCAAGTCCGGCACGCGCAAGGAGGACCTCCTTGTGCCGCGCCAGGACCTGCAGAAGATCTTCGTCCTGCGCCGTATCCTAGCCCCGATGGGAACGACCGATGCGATCGAGTTCCTGATCGACAAGCTGAAGCAGACCAAGAACAACGGCGATTTCTTCGACTCGATGAACACCTGATCGAGGCTCGCCTTGGCAAAGACAGCCATGGTCCCGTCGCAAGACGGGGCCATTTTCGTTTGAAGACCCAGAATCGATTCTTATCCGTAACGAACCTCTTCGATTCGCATCCGGAATGTTCATGCCATGCGCGTTGCAGATACGATCTTTGCGCTTTCCAGCGGCGGATTGCCTTCCGGCGTCGCGATCATCCGTATAAGCGGCCCGGAAGCGCGCAACGCTGTCACGAGCCTGTGCGGTCACGTTCCATCCCCTCGCCGCGCCTCCCTGCTTTCGATTCGGGATCGCAACGGTGAGAAACTGGATGACGGAATCATTCTCTTTTTTCCCGGTCCGAATTCTTTCACCGGTGAAGACTGCGCCGAGCTGCAGATTCATGGCGGCCATGCCACTGTAAAAGCCGTGCTGAACTCTCTGGGCGAACTTCAGGGATTGCGCGGCGCGGAGGCGGGCGAGTTTTCCAGACGGGCTTTCGAGAATGGGCGGATGGATCTGGTCGAGGTGGAGGGATTGGCCGACCTGATCGCAGCCGAGACCGAGATGCAGCGCCGTCTGGCCGCCGAACATGCATCCGGCGGTCTCTCCCGGCTTTACGATTCGTGGGCGAAACGGTTGACGCATGCGCGGGCGATGATCGAAGCGGAGCTCGATTTTGCCGATGAGGAGGATGTACCGGGCTCTGTCGCATCGTCGATCTGGGCGGATATGCGGATTTTGGAGAAAGAGATTATTAACCATCTGGGTTCGGCCCGCGCCGGCGAAATCGTGCGCGACGGCCTCAAGGTGGTCATTGCCGGTCCGCCGAATGCCGGCAAATCGAGCCTGCTGAACCATCTGGCCAAGCGCGACGTCGCTATCGTTACGGATATTCCCGGTACGACCCGTGACATTCTGCATATCGATCTCGATCTTTCCGGCTTTGCCGTTCGGCTTTATGATACGGCCGGCCTGCGCGAGACCGAGGATATCGTCGAGCGGGAAGGAATCCGACGGACACGTCTTTCCATGGAAGAGGCGCATCTCGTCCTCCTGCTGTCGGATATGCCGACGAGCGATTGGGCGAGCTGGCTTGGTACCTATCGCGGCCCGGTCATTCGCGTTCACACGAAGGCGGACAAGACAACAGCGACTTGGCCCGATGGCGCTGTGGATGCTACGATCTCTGTTCAGACCGGCGTGGGCATGTCAGAATTGCTGGATGCGATCAGCCGATATCTCCCCGATCTCGAAGCGGGATCTTCCTTGGCGCTTCCGACCCGCCGGCGACATCTGGAGAATTTGCAGGCGGCTTGCGCCGAGATTGCATCGGCGCTTTCGATGATGGATACAGGTCTGGATATTCAAGCCGAACACTTGCGATTGGCGGGCCAGGCGCTGGGAAGGGTGACAGGCCGAGTTGATGTCGAGGATTTGCTTGACGTGATCTTCTCGGAATTCTGCATAGGCAAATGATTCACGTGAAACAATGCAACGTGTGCGAGTCGCGTGGTTTGTTTCACGTGAAACAGGTAGGTGGTATATGAAAGAGACCAGCAATTACGACGTCGTCGTTGTCGGTGGCGGTCATGCCGGCGTCGAGGCTGCTTCCGCCTCGGCTCGTCTGGGAGCAAGAACCGCCTTGGTGACGCACAAGGCGTCGACCATTGGGGTCATGTCCTGCAATCCCGCAATCGGCGGCTTGGGTAAAGGTCATCTGGTTCGCGAAGTCGATGCGCTGGACGGGCTCATGGGCCGCGTTGCCGATCGCGCCGGTATCCAGTTTCGCCTCTTGAACCGGCGAAAGGGTCCGGCTGTGCGCGGACCGCGAACGCAGGCCGACCGAAAGCTCTATCGCGAGGCAATACAGGCCGAGATCGCAGCTATCCCCAATCTCGATGTCATCGAGGGCGATGCCTTCGATCTCGATTTGGTGAATGGTCAGGTGTCGGCTGTGATCATGAAGGATGGGCGCCGCGTGATGTGCCGCTCGGTCATTATTACGACCGGTACGTTCCTCAGGGGTCTCATTCATATCGGAAACGAAAAGATTCCGGCAGGTCGTGTTGGCGAAGATCCCTCCCTGGGTCTTTCGGCCACCTTCGAGCGGCTGGGCCTCGCGCTCGGGCGCCTGAAGACCGGCACGCCAGCTCGTCTGGACGGCCGCACGATTGATTGGAATTCTATCGGGCGACAGGCAGCGGATGAGGATCCCGTTCCCTTTTCCTTCATGACGGATCGTATCACGACCCCGCAGATCGACTGCGGGGTAACGCGGACGACGCCGGCAACGCACCGGATCATTGAAGAGAATATCGGTAAATCCGCCATGTATTCGGGGCAGATCGAGGGTGTCGGCCCCCGCTACTGCCCGTCGATCGAGGACAAGATCGTCAAGTTCGGCGAGCGTGACGGGCACCAGATCTTTCTGGAGCCGGAAGGGCTGGATGACGATACGGTCTATCCCAACGGCATTTCGACCTCGCTTCCCGCGGATGTGCAGGATGCCTTCATCCGGACCATTCCCGGCCTTGAGCGCGTGATCATTCTTCAGCCGGGATATGCGATCGAATACGACCATGTCGACCCTCGCGAATTGTCGGCGACCCTGGAAGTGAAGCGGCAGCCGGGCCTTTTCCTGGCGGGCCAGATCAACGGCACGACGGGTTATGAGGAGGCCGCAGCGCAAGGTCTCGTTGCCGGCCTCAATGCGGCGCGCCGCGCTGCTGGTGCCGAGGGCCACATCTTCAGCCGAACCGACAGCTATATCGGCGTGATGATCGATGACCTCACGTCGCGGGGCGTGACCGAGCCTTACCGGATGTTCACATCGCGCGCGGAATATCGTCTTTCCCTCAGGGCGGACAATGCGGATGTTCGTCTTACACCCCTTGGCATCGATCTCGGTCTTGTACGGGCCGCACGTGAGGAAAGGTTTGCTACGTGGTCGGCCGAGATGGATGCGGCGCGAGATCGCCTCCGTAACCTCCGACTTTCGCCCAACGAAGCTGCTTCTCATGGCATCCGCATCAACCAGGACGGCGTGCGCCGCAGTGCCTATGATCTGCTGGCCTATCCCGATATAGACTATGCGCGCCTTGCGGCTGTTTGGTCCGAGGAACTGAATGTTTTTTCTGCGCGTGTTCGGGACGCTATCGAGATCGAGGCCGGCTATGCCGTCTATATGAACCGGCAGGAGACGGATATTGCCGAGGCACGGCGCGAGGAAGAGCGGCGGATTCCCGATCACTTCGATTTCAGCGCCCTACCCGGACTTTCCATGGAGCTGCGGCAGAAGCTGACCGCGGCACGTCCGGCGAATCTGGCACAGGCGGCGCGGGTCGACGGCATGACACCGGCAGCTTTGACGCTGTTGCTTGCCTATCTCAAGCGTCTTCCCGCCGAAGCAATGAACCGGACTGCAAACGCATGAATACCCTGCCTCGCGAATTGAGTGGCCTGAATGTTTCACGTGAAACTGTGGACAGGCTGCACAGCTTTGTTGCGCTTTTCAAGAAATGGGCAAAGGCCATCAATCTGGTGGCGCCGTCGACCCTGTCCGAGGCGTGGAACCGGCATATCATCGACAGTGTACAAATCTACGCCCTCTCTCCCGGGCCGCGCCAGTGGGTCGATCTCGGCAGCGGTGGCGGCTTTCCGGGCATCGTCACGGGTATTTTGCTGGCGGGTGAAGGCGATGGATGGGTTCATCTCGTGGAGAGCAACAACAAGAAGGCTGCTTTTCTGAGGACCGCCATTCTGGAAACCGGTGCGCGCGCGTCCGTCCACGCGATTCGAATCGAGGAAGCACCGGCGGCGATCGAACGCTGCGATGCCATCTCCGCCCGTGCCCTGGCGGATCTCGATCTGCTGATGGAATTCGGTTTTCCCTGGGCGGAGCGCAATCCGGATCTGCGGTTCTTCCTGCACAAAGGGCGGGATTACCAGCGGGAGATCGATAAAGCGCTTGGTCGGTGGAGATTCGATCTGGTAAAACACGCCAGTATCGTCGAGCCGGATTCGGTCGTGCTCGAACTTTCCAAGCTTTCGCGCAAACCTCAGTGACTGGCGGCGTCCATGATAGGCGAGAAGAACCGGATCATTACCATCGCGAACCAGAAGGGCGGCGTCGGCAAGACGACGACTGCCATCAATCTGGCGACCGCGCTTGCCGCAATCGGCGAGCGGGTGCTCATCGTCGATCTCGATCCGCAGGGAAATGCCAGCACGGGGCTCGGAATCGACCGTCGCAGCCGCGAATTGTCATCCTATGATCTGCTGATCGGCAGCCACAGCGTGGCTGACACCGTTCTCCAAACGGCAGTGCCGAACCTTTCGATCATTCCCTCGACCATGGACCTGCTCGGCATCGAAATGGAGATCGCCCAGCACAACGATCGGGTCTTCCGGCTCAAGCGGGCGCTGGCGGCGGCCGATGCGTTGTCTTACTCTTACGTGCTCGTCGATTGCCCACCGTCCTTCAATCTCCTGACGATGAACGCCCTGGCGGCCGCCCATTCGGTGCTCGTGCCGCTGCAATGCGAGTTCTTCGCGCTGGAAGGCCTCAGCCAGTTGCTGGAGACCGTCGACCAAGTCCGCCGGACGGTCAATCCGCGCCTCGATATCCAGGGCATCGTTCTGACCATGTTCGACTCGCGCAACAATCTGGCGCAGCAGGTGGTCAACGACGTCCGTACCCATCTCGGCGAGAAGGTCTATCACACGCTCATTCCGCGCAATGTCCGCGTTTCCGAGGCGCCCTCCTACGGCAAGCCGGCGATCCTCTACGATCTCAAATGCGCCGGAAGCCAGGCCTATCTTCAGCTCGCCTCCGAGGTGATCCAGCGGGAAAGGCAGCGCAAGGCTGCCTGAAACCAGTATCTGTGAGTGGAATCGATGAACGAAGACAACTCCAAGCGGCGCCTTGGCCGCGGCCTTGCAGCCCTGATCGGTGAAATGGACCAGCTTCCCGCCGCCGATATCGGCGCGGCGCCGGCGGTCAATCCCGATCGGCTGGTTCCTATCGAGTTCGTCGGCCGTAACCCGCGCAATCCGCGTCGCTATTTCGACGAATCGGAGCTGCAGGACCTCGCTTCGTCGATCCGCCAGCACGGCATCGTGCAGCCGGTCGTGGTGCGCACCACGGCGGACAGCCGCTATGAGATCATTGCCGGCGAGCGCCGCTGGCGCGCGGCGCAGCTCGCCGGGTTGGTCGAAATTCCGGTGATCATTCGTGACGTCGATGACCGCACGGCGCTGGAAATCGCCATCGTGGAGAACGTGCAGCGTTCGGACCTCAATCCGCTTGAAGAAGCGATGGGTTACGAGCTGCTGATCGCCGATCACGGCTATACGCAGAACGATCTTGGCGAGATCATCGGCAAGAGCCGCAGCCATGTGGCAAACAGCCTGCGCCTGTTGAAGCTGCCGGATCCGGTGCGTGAGATGCTGGCATCAGGCACGCTTTCGGCCGGCCATGCGCGCGCGTTGATTCCGACTTCCGATCCGGTTGCGCTTGCCAAGGCGGTTGTTGCCAAGGGCATGTCCGTTCGTGATGCGGAGCGGTTGGCCCAGAACGACATCAAGTCGCAAGGCGATCCGAACCATGGGCAGACGCCGCGGAAGGAAGAGAAGGACGCCGATACGATTGCGCTGGAGCGCACGCTGACGGATGTCCTGGGCCTTGAAGTGAGCGTGAACCACAAGGGCAACGGCGGGCATCTGCGCATCGCTTACAAGACGCTGGAGCAGCTTGAGGAAATCTGCCGGCTTCTCGAACGGCGCTGATTTATTTAGCCGGATTCATCGGCGCGCCGATTGCAGCACGGTTGCCAGCATGGTCTGCATGGCGATCGTATCTTCCAGCGCCGGGCGCTGGCGGCTTTGCAGGATGGCGGCCTGGAGCCGCTGGGTTTCCCGGCGAATGGCCGGCCCCGTCCAGCTTTTCAGGGCATTTTCCACGATCGGCTTGCGGCGGAAATGCAGGTGGCGGCCGAGCGTCGCCACGGCTTGGGCGGCGGGAGCGCGCTTTTCATCCATTTCGGCGCGCATCAGTTCCAGAAGCTGGAACTGGCGAAGGCATCCCTGCAGGACGAGGAAGACCGGGGTCTTCGACGAGACGATCTTCTGGATCGCATGCATGAAGCCGTCGCGGTCGCCCTTGAGAACCGCGTCGACCGCATCGTCCGTGGAGATTGCACTGGCATCGCCGACGATTTCCTCCACGTCCTGCTCCTCGACGAGAGCCTTGCCGCGGCAGTAGAGGGCAAGTTTGCGCAGTTCGTTGCGGGAAGCCAGCCGGTCGCCGCCGATGGTCTCGACGAGGCGCTCGCGCGCCGCGGGCGAGATCCGCAGCCCCTCGGCGGCAAGCTCCTGATCGATCAAAGCCTGCAGGGCGCGTCCGTCATCGGCATAGCAGGCGATGGCGACAGCTTGTGAAGAGGATTCGGCGGCCTTGCGGAGCGCGGCGCCTTTCTTCAGGTCACCGGCCTCGATGATGAGCGTGGAGGGGCCGGGGGGCATTCGGGCGAGGATATCGAGCCCGTCGGAAATGCCCTTTTCGCTGCCGGCATTGCGGATCCAGACAAGCCGGTCGCCGCCGAAAAGGCCGATGGCATTCATCTCGTCGACGAGACGGCCCGGCTGGTTGCCGACTTCGCCGGCGTCCAGCTTCACGATGGAGAAGGCATCGTCGAGATCGACACCGCTCGCGGCGGCGAGCGCCGCGGCCCGTTCGGAAACGAGGCCGCGATCCGGTCCGTAAACCAGAAAGAGCCGCACGGGCAGAGGCTTGCGTTTCACGAAAGCGTCGAACTCGTGCGACTTGACCTCAGCCATCGGCGTTTCAGCGGTGGGCGAGCGCCGAGGCGACGTCCGCTCGGATCAGTTCGGCGAGTTCCCGGGCACCACGATTTTCCGCATCGCGGATGGCACGGAGCTTGGCGAATTCCTGGGTCGGGAAATCGACCATGGCGACGGCGGAGCGCTTGCCGGAGGCGAGCGTTTCCCCGGTGTCGGCCTTGGTGAGGTTATAGTCCGCCGAGACGGTCACGCGCCCGGCGCGGGCCGTGTCGCGGGTGGCGTCGTTCAGGACGCCGACGGTGCGGATGCTGACGTCCATCTCGAGATGATAGACCGGGTTCTGTGCTTCGCCCGCGCCACCGCCGAAGAAGAAGATCAGGTCGTTGCGGACCTGCTGCTCGACGCGGGAGGTCGCCTCGGAGATCGAGACGGAGGCGAGCTTGCCTTCCGTTCCCGCCGCGGTGGAATAGAGCGGCCGCACCTGGCAGCCAGCGAGCACGCCGGCAAGGGCGACGCCGGCGAGCACCCTGGCGAGCCGCGAGAGACCGGTTCCGTCAGACAACAACATTCACGATCCTCTGCGGTACGACGATGATCTTCTTGGGGCGCTGGCCGCCGAGCGCGGCCTGGACCGCCTCGAGCGCGAGCACGGCCTCTTCGACCGCACTCTGGTCTGCGTCGCGGGCGATTGTCAAATCCGCGCGCTTCTTGCCGTTGATCTGCACCGGCAGCGTGACTTCGTTTTCCGCCACCAGCCGGTCGTCATAGGCCGGCCAGGCGGTGTCTGCGACGAGGCCTTCGCCACCGATCTCGCGCCAGCATTCTTCCGAAAGATGCGGCGTCATCGGGGCGACGATGCGGATCAGGATGCCCACGGCCTCGCGCAGTGCGGCGGCAAGCTCAGGTGATGCCTTCCCGGCGGCAGCGGTCGTCAGCGGCGCGGCGAGCACATTGACGAATTCGTAGATGCGCGCCACGGCCTTGTTGAAGGCGAGCTTGTCATAGTCGCCCTGCACGGCCTTCAGCGTCTTATGCGCGGCCTGCGAGACGGCGAGGGTCTCGCCTTGCGTGCCCGGACGGGCTTCGGCTGCCTTGAGGGCGGGAGCGGCTTCGGCGACAAGGCGCCAGACGCGCTGGACGAAGCGGTGAGCGCCTTCGACGCCGGCTTCCGACCAGATGACGTCACGGTCCGGCGGGGAATCGGAGAGGACGAAGAAGCGGGCGGTATCGGCGCCGTAGGAGGCGATGATATCGTCGGGATCGACGACGTTCTTCTTCGACTTCGACATCTTCTCGATGGAGCCGATGGCGATTTCTTCGCCGGATTCGAGATGGGTCGCGCGGCGCTTGCCGTCGACTTCATCGATGCGGATTTCCGCCGGCATCACCCATTCGCGCTTGCCGTCGATGGCGCGGCTATAGGTCTCGTGCACCACCATGCCCTGCGTGAAGAGGCCCTTGAAGGGCTCCTTCAGGTCGAGATGGCCGGCGACCTGCATGGCGCGGGTGAAGAAGCGCGAATAGAGCAGATGCAGGATCGCATGCTCGATGCCGCCGATATACTGGTCGACCGGCAGCCAGGCATTGGCGGCGGCGGGGTCCGTCGGGTTGTCTTCCCACGGTGCGGTGAAGCGGGCAAAGTACCAGGAGGAATCGACGAAGGTGTCCATCGTATCCGTCTCGCGGCGGGCGTCCTTGCCGCAATGCGGGCAGGCGACGTGGCGCCAGGTCGGATGCCGGTCGAGCGGGTTGCCCGGCTTGTCGAAGGTGACGTCGTCGGGCAGCTTCACCGGCAGGTCGGCCTTGGGGACCGGGACCACGCCGCAGTCGTCGCAATGGATGACCGGGATCGGGCAGCCCCAGTAGCGCTGGCGTGAAATGCCCCAGTCGCGCAGGCGGAAGTTCACCTTGCGCTCGCCCACCGGCGCATTGCCGAGCGTTGCAGTGATGAGGCGCTTTGCCACCTCCTCGAAGGCTTCCTCGGTGCCAAGGCCATCCAGGAAGCGCGAATTGATCATCACGCCGTCGCCGACATAGGCTTCGTCGGCAATCGCGAAAGTGGCGGCATCCGCTTCCTTCGGCATGACGACGGGTACGACGGGCAGGTCGTATTTGCGGGCGAAGTCGAGGTCGCGCTGGTCGCCGGAGGGGCAGCCGAAGATGGCGCCCGTGCCGTAGTCCATCAGTACGAAGTTCGCGATATAGACCGGCAGCTCCCAGGCGGGATCGAAGGGATGGCGGACGCGGATGCCCGTGTCCATGCCCTTCTTCTCGGCGGTCTCGAGCGCGGCAAGCGACGTGCCGGCGCGACGGCATTCCTCGCAGAAGGCCATGATCTCGGGGTTCTTCGCCGAGACTTCCCTCGCCAGCGGGTGATCGGCGGAGATCGCCAGGAACGAGGCGCCGAACAGCGTGTCGGGGCGCGTCGTATAGACGGTGACGTCCTTTTCGGTCGTCAGGCCGGCGGCGTCGGCGACTTCCCAGCGCACCAGCATGCCTTCCGAGCGGCCGATCCAGTTCTTCTGCATCAGCCGGACCTTCTCCGGCCACTGGTCGAGCGTTTCCAGCGAATCGAGCAGGTCCTGGCTGAAATCGGTGATCCGGAAGAACCACTGCGTCAGCTCGCGCTGCTCGACAAGCGCGCCCGAGCGCCAGCCGCGGCCATCGATGACCTGCTCGTTGGCGAGAACCGTGTGGTCGACCGGGTCCCAGTTCACCTTCGACTGCTTGCGGTAGACGAGGCCCTTTTCCAGGAAATCGAGGAAGAGGTGCTGCTGGCGATGATAGTATTCGACGTCGCAGGTGGCGAATTCGCGCGACCAGTCGAGCGACAGGCCCATGGACTTGAGCTGCTTGCGCATCGTCGCGATGTTTTCGTAGGTCCAGCCCTTCGGGTGGACCTTGTTCTGCATGGCGGCGTTCTCGGCGGGCATGCCGAAAGCGTCCCAGCCCATCGGGTGCAGCACGTTGTAGCCGCGCGCGCGCTTGTAGCGGGCGACCACGTCGCCCATGGCGTAGTTGCGCACATGGCCCATATGGATGCGGCCCGAGGGATAGGGGAACATCTCGAGGACGTAGTACTTCTCGCGCGGGTCGTCGTTCTTGGTGAGGAAGACGTTCTCGTCGTTCCATTTTGCCTGCCAGCGGGGCTCGGCATCGCGCGGATTGTAACGTTCGGTGGCCATGTCTTTGATGTTTCCGGGAGTCTTTTGGAGGTCTTGGCGGGCGATCCGCCCATGCGAATATGGTGCCGAGACCTTCATCATGAAACCGCCGGAGCGTCAAGTTTTCCGGGCCGCGCTTGGCAAGCGGCGCCGATTTCGCTAGGTCCGGGGCGTCATAGCCGATGGAGAGTGACCATGGACCTTCAGGATCGTCTCGAAGATGTTCGCAACCGGATGGGCAAGGCCGCAAGCGAAGCGGGCCGCAAGCCGGAAGCGGTGACGCTGGTGGCCGTGTCGAAGACCTTCGATGCCGAGGCCATCCGCCCGGCCATCGCGGCGGGTCAGCGCGTCTTCGGCGAGAACCGCGTGCAGGAAGCGCAGGGCAAGTGGCCGGAACTTCGCGCCGAGACCGCCGGCATCGAGCTGCACCTGATCGGCCCGCTGCAATCCAACAAGACGGCGGAGGCCGTGGCACTTTTCGACGTCATCGAGACGGTCGACCGGGAGAAGATCGCCCGCGCGATCGCCGAGGAGATGAAGCGGCAGGGCCGGGCGCTGCGGCTCTATGTCCAGGTCAATACAGGGTTGGAACCGCAGAAGGCCGGCATCGCGCCAGACGATACGGTCGCTTTCGTCACCTTCTGCCGCGAGGAGCTCGACCTCACCGTCGAGGGCCTGATGTGCATTCCGCCGGCCGACGAGAATCCGGGTCCGCATTTCGCCCTGCTCGCCAAGCTGGCCGGCCGGTGCAATCTCGACAAGCTTTCCATGGGCATGTCCGGCGACTACGAGGTCGCCATCGGTTTCGGTGCGACCAGCGTGCGTGTCGGCTCGGCGATTTTTGGCACGCGCTGATCCCTCCTTTTGACGAAGGGCAAGGCCGGGGTTTGCCGCCTCAGGCTTTCGTCTGGCTTTGCGGAAAGGTCGCCCTCTCCTATTCTTCCCTTCGGAGGAACCGGCCGCCCGGCGGCCGGCAAGGAGGATGCGATGCAGAAGACCTATGCCGAGATCTATCGTGCCTGGCAGGACGATCCCGAGGCCCACTGGGCCGCGCTCGCCCGGGCCATCGACTGGTTCACCGAGCCGACGGAAATCTTCGATGCCGCGCAGGGCGTCTACGGCCACTGGTTTCCCGATGCGGTGGGCAATACCTGTCACAATTGCGTGGACCGGCACGTGGCCGCCGGGCGCGGCGACCAGCCGGCGCTGATCTATGACAGCCCCGTTACCGGCCGGAAGGCGCGCTACAGCTATGGCGAGCTGCTCACCCATGTGAATGCCATGGCGGCGGTGCTCGCCGATCAGGGCGTCGTCAAGGGCGACCGCGTCATTCTCTATATGCCGATGATCCCGGAGGCGATTTTCGCCATGCTCGCCTGCGCGCGCATCGGGGCGATCCATTCGGTGGTCTTTGGCGGCTTCGCGGCGAGCGAGCTGGCCGCGCGCATCGACGATTGCGCGGCGAAGCTCATCGTTTCGGCAAGCTGCGGCATCGAGCCGAACCGGGTGGTCGCCTACAAGCCGCTGCTCGACGCGGCCATCGACCTTGCCCGGCACAAGCCGGAGCGCTGCCTCGTGCTGCAGCGGCCGGAGCTGGCGGCCGAACTGAGGGACGGCCGGGATGTGGACCTCGGCCCGGCGCTGGCGGCGACCGAGGGGCAAACGGTGCCCTGCGCTCCGCTCAAGGCGACCGATCCGCTCTATATCCTCTATACGTCCGGCACGACCGGCCAGCCGAAGGGTGTCATCCGTGACAATGGCGGCCACATGGTCGCCCTCGCCTGGTCGATGCGCGCGCTCTACGGGATCGAGCCCGGCGAGGTCTACTGGGCGGCTTCCGATATCGGCTGGGTCGTCGGGCATTCCTACATCGTCTATGCGCCGCTTCTCAACGGCAGCACGACGGTGCTCTATGAGGGCAAGCCGGTCGGCACGCCGGATGCCGGCGCCTTCTGGCGTGTCGTCGAGGACTATCGGGTATCGGTGCTTTTCACCGCGCCGACCGCCTTCCGGGCGATCCGCAAGGAGGACCCGGACGGCGCGCTCGTGAAGCGCCATGATCTCTCCAGCCTGCGGGCGCTGTTCCTTGCCGGCGAGCGGGCCGATCCGGATACGGTGCAATGGGCCGAAAAGGTGCTGGGCGTTCCCGTCATCGATCACTGGTGGCAGACGGAAACGGGCTGGGCCATCGTCGGCAATCCGCTCGGCCTCGGCCGGCTTCCCGTGAAGCACGGCTCGCCCACCGTGCCCATGCCGGGCTACGAGCTGCATGTGCTGGACGATGCCGGCCATCCGGTGCCGCCCGGCACGCTCGGCAATATCGCCATCAGGCTTCCCCTCCCCCCGGGCTGCCTGCCGACCTTCTGGAAGGCCGACGAGCGTTTTCGCGCGGCGTGTCTTTCGGAATTCCCCGGCTACTACAAGACGGCGGATGCCGGCTATGTCGACGACGACGGCTATGTCTTCGTGATGGCGCGCACGGACGATATCATCAATGTCGCCGGCCATCGCCTGTCGACGGGGGCGATGGAGGAGGTCTGCGCCAGCCATCCGGACGTCGCCGAATGCGCCGTCATCGGCGTCGCGGATGCGGTGAAGGGCCAGGTGCCGGCGGGCTTCCTCGTCCTGAAGAGCGGTGTTTCACGTGAATCATCGCTGGTCGAGGCGGAGGTCATGCGGCTCGTGCGCGAACGCATCGGGCCGGTCGCGGCCTTCAAGACGGCGATCTGCGTGAAGCGGCTGCCGAAGACACGCTCGGGCAAAATCCTGCGCGGCACCATGCAGAAGATCGCCGACGGCGAGGAATGGAAGATGCCGGCGACGATCGACGATCCGGCCATCCTCGACGAGATAGCGGCAGCGCTGACGGGCCGAAGCCCGAACCCGGCCTGATCGTTCTATCGAGGCAACAAAAAACCCGGCTGCTAAGCAGCCGGGTTCCGATAATCCCAAGGCGGGTCTTGCTCAGAAGTTGTCGTCTTCGTCCTCGTCCGGCGTGGACGACTTCAGCGACTTGAGCTTGGCGAAGACGGCATCGGCGTCGATTTCCTTCTCCTCTTCGCGGTCGGTGCTGTAGGGCAGCTTTTCGGTTTCCTGCGCCGATTCCAGCGTCGCGCCGAGTTCGGCGGCGGTCGGCAGCGGGCGGCCCTTGGAGGCGCGCTCGACTTCGAGGTCGAGGTCGATCTGCGAGCAGAGGCCGAGCGTCACCGGGTCCATCGGTGCCAGGTTCGCGGAGTTCCAGTGGGTGCGTTCGCGGATCTGCTCGATCGTCGACTTGGTGGTGCCGACGAGACGCGAGATCTGCGCATCCTTCAGTTCGGGATGGTTGCGCACGAGCCAGAGAATGGCGTTCGGGCGGTCCTGGCGCTTGGAGACCGGCGTGTAGCGCGGGCCCTTGCGCTTGGATTCCGGCACGCGGACCTTTGGTTCGGAAAGCTTCAGCTTGTGGTTCGGATTGGCTTCCGCGCGGGCGATCTCCTCGCGGGAGAGCTGGCCGGTCGAGATCGGGTCGAGACCCTTGATGCCCTGGGCCGATTCGCCGTCGGCGATGGCCTTCACTTCGAGTGGATGCAGTTTGCAGAATGTGGCGATCTGGTCGAACGACAGCGCTGTGTTGTCGACCAGCCAGACCGCGGTCGCCTTCGGCATGAGCAGCTGTTGAGCCATGGATATAGTCCTTCTGTCCGTCCGCGCCGGTGTCGCGGGCCGTGGGGTGTAACCACTATTTTCCGGGAATTCGGCCCTCTATAACGCCACTGTCGCAGAAATGCAATTCTTCAAGCGCAAATGACCTTTTGTCTAATTGCCCGAAGGCGTTGACCTGTTATGTATGCTCAAGGAGTGGCGGGGGCCGGAGGAGACTGGTTTCCCGCGCATCGCAGTCTAGGGAGGAATCCATGTCCGAAAAGACCTACCCGGTCCTGAAATCCGCAAAAAGCCGCGCGCTGATCGACAACGAAACCTATCAGAAATGGTATCGCGAGAGCGTCGATAACCCGGAGCGCTTCTGGGACAAGCACGGCATGCGCATCGACTGGTTCAAGCCCTATACAAAGGTGAAGAACACGTCCTTCACCGGCAAGGTGCCGATCAAGTGGTTCGAGGACGGCATCACCAACGTCTCCTACAATTGCATCGACCGGCATCTCAAGGCGCATGGCGACGACGTCGCCATCATCTGGGAAGGCGACAACCCGTATATCGACAAGAAGATCACCTACAACGAGCTCTACGAGCACGTCTGCCGCATGGCGAACGTGATGAAGAAGCACGGCGTTAAGAAGGGTGACCGCGTCACCATCTACATGCCGATGATCCCGGAAGCGGCCTATGCCATGCTCGCCTGCGCGCGCATCGGTGCCGTGCATTCCGTCGTCTTCGGCGGCTTCTCGCCGGATGCGCTGGCCGGCCGTATCGTCGACTGCGAATCGACCTTCGTCGTCACCTGCGACGAGGGCGTGCGCGGCGGCAAGCCGATCCCGCTCAAGGAAAACACCGACACGGCCATCGACATCGCGGCCAAGCAGCATGTCATCGTCAACAAGGTGCTCGTCGTGCGCCGCACCGGCGGCAAGACGGGCTGGGCGCCGGGCCGCGACCTCTGGTACCATCAGGAAGTGCTGACGGTGCCGCGCGATTGTCCGCCGGCCAGGATGAAGGCGGAAGACCCGCTCTTCATCCTCTACACATCCGGCTCCACCGGCAAGCCGAAGGGTGTCCTGCACACCACGGCCGGCTATCTCGTCTATGCCTCGATGACGCACAAATACGTCTTCGACTATCAGGATGGCGATGTCTATTGGTGCACGGCGGATGTCGGCTGGGTGACGGGCCATTCCTATATCGTCTACGGGCCGCTTGCCAACCGCGCGACCACGCTGATGTTCGAAGGCGTGCCGAACTTCCCCGATGCCGGCCGCTTCTGGGAAGTGATCGACAAGCACAAGGTCAATATCTTCTATACCGCCCCGACGGCGATCCGCGCGCTGATGGGCGCCGGCGACGACTTCGTGAAGCGCTCGGAGCGTTCCTCGCTTCGTCTGCTCGGCTCGGTCGGCGAGCCGATCAACCCCGAAGCCTGGGAGTGGTATTACCACGTGGTCGGCGAGGATCGTTGCCCGATCGTCGACACCTGGTGGCAGACGGAGACCGGCGGCATCCTGATCACCCCGCTGCCGGGCGCGACGGACCTCAAGCCGGGTTCGGCGACGCGGCCCTTCTTCGGCATCAAGCCCGAGCTCGTCGATAACGAGGGCAATGTGCTAGAGGGCGCTGCTGACGGCAACCTCTGCATCACTGACAGCTGGCCGGGCCAGATGCGCACGGTCTATGGCGACCACAAGCGCTTCATCGAGACCTACTTCTCCACCTACAAGGGCAAGTATTTCACCGGCGACGGCTGCCGGCGCGACGAGGACGGCTATTACTGGATCACCGGCCGCGTCGACGACGTGCTCAACATTTCCGGCCACCGCCTCGGCACGGCGGAAATCGAATCGGCCCTCGTCTCCCACCATCTGGTTTCGGAAGCGGCGGTCGTCGGCTATCCGCACAATCTCAAGGGACAGGGCATCTATTGCTACGTCTCGCTGATGGCTGGCGAAGAAGGCACCGACGCGCTGCGTCAGGACCTCGTCAAGCATGTGCGTAAGGAAATCGGCCCCATCGCGACGCCGGACAAGATCCAGTTCGCGCCCGGCCTGCCGAAAACCCGCTCCGGCAAGATCATGCGCCGCATTCTGCGCAAGATCGCCGAGGACGATTTTGGCGCGCTCGGCGACACCTCGACGCTTGCGGACCCCGCCGTTGTGGACGACCTGATCGCCAACCGGCAGAACAAGGCCGCCGGCTGATCCGGGCCGTAAGACCAAGCGAAACGGCGGCCGATGGCCGCCGTTTTCGTTTGAGGGTTGTTGCAGGAAGCCGATTCCGCCCCCTCCTCCGTCATCCTCGGGCTCGACGTGAGAATCCATATTCTCGCTGCCCCGACAGATGGCCGGGTCAAGCCCGACCACGACGGGAGAAGGGGTCGATCAGGAGTAAAATCATTCGTTCGTGAGCCGGATTCCCGCGCTCAAAAATCAATTGCCCGGCCCTTGATCTCCCAGTCGCCGAAGCGCGCGGGGTCCTCGCCGCCGCGTCCACCGATCTCTGGCGCGCGTTCGACCGGCAGGGTTGCCTTGCGCCGTTCCTCGGCTTCCTTCAGGGCGCGGAGGGCCGCGGGAGGAAGTACCTTCCGGCCGTCGGTGTGATTGTCGTTGTCGTTCTGCATGAAACGCGGCATCCTTCCCGGATATTGAAGAATTCCCTTTGGCTTACCATCATATAGGAGCGTGCCTGCGCTGTGGAAAGCGCTGATTCACGTGAAACATGCCCTTGACAGGAAGGGCCTCGAACGCGGGCGCTAGCCCGAAGGGAGCCGGAAACGCATGAACCTCGTTCGCACAGCCATGCTGCTCGCCGTGATGACGGCGCTTTTCATGGGCGTGGGCCTGTTGATCGGCGGCAAGAGCGGCATGATGATCGCGCTCGTCGTCGCGATCGCCATGAACTTCTTCTCCTACTGGAATTCCGACCGGATGGTGCTGTCCATGTATGGCGCCAAGGAGGTCGACGAGCGTTCGGCGCCGGAATATTACGGTATCGTGCGGGATCTTGCCAAACGCGCCGGCCTTCCCATGCCGCGCGTCTTCGTCATCAACAGCGACCAGCCGAACGCCTTTGCCACCGGGCGCAACCCGCAGAACGCCGCCGTCGCCGCCTCGACCGGCCTGCTCCATGCACTGAGCTACGAGGAGGTGGCGGGCGTGATGGCGCATGAACTCGCCCATGTGCAGAACCGCGACACGCTGACCATGACGCTGACGGCGACGATTGCCGGCGCGATCTCCATGCTGGCCAACTTCGCCATGTTCTTCGGCGGCGGGCACAATCGCGAGAACAACAATCCGCTCGGCTTCATCGGCGTGCTGATCGCCATGATCGTCGCGCCCTTCGCCGCCATGCTGGTGCAGATGGCGATCAGCCGCACGCGCGAATATTCCGCCGACAGGCGCGGCGCGGAGATCTGCGGCAACCCGCTCTGGCTGGCCTCGGCGCTGAAGAAGATCGCGATTGCCGCCGGCCGCATTCCCAACGAAGCGGCCGAGCACAATCCGGCGACCGCGCATATGTTCATCATCAATCCGCTCTCGGGCGAGCGCATGGACAGCCTGTTTTCGACCCATCCCGACACCGAGAACCGCATCGCGGCGCTTCAGGAAATGGCTCGCGGCATGCAGGCGCGCTCGACGGAACCGGTCCGGGCTGATAATCCCGTACGCAAATCGCGCTCCGTACCGACGACTGGCTGGGGACGCGGTGGTTCCGAACCGCCCAAAGGTCCCTGGTCTTGAACGACGATAGACGAAAAAACAAAGCTCATCCGAAACGACATGGCGGCAAGGGGCGGACGCCCGCCGATGCTGCCGCGGCCGCCCCGGAAAAGCCCGGCCTGCGCGCCCGGCAGGCCGCGGCCAAGATCCTTGCCGCCGTCATCGATCGCCGCACGCCGCTCGACGGCATGCTCGATCTGGAGAACGGCAATATCGCCTATCGCCAGCTCGGCGATGCCGACCGGGCGCTGGTGCGCGCCATCCTCAACACGGCGCTGCGCCACCTTCCCCGCATCGAGGCGATCCTCGACACGCTGGTCGGCACGCCCCTGCCGGAAGGCGCGCGGGCGCTGCACCATGTTCTGACGGTCGCCGCCGCGCAGATCCTCTATCTCGACGTGCCGGATCATTCCGCGGTCGACCTTGCCGTCGAGCAGGCGCAGCTCGATCCGCGCAACCGCCGCTTCGCCAGCCTCACCAATGCGGTGCTGCGCCGGCTTTCCCGCGAAAAGGCCTCGCATCTGACGGCCACCCGCGCGGTTTCCGTCATTCCCGCCTGGTTCCACGAGCGGCTTATCGCCGTCTACGGCAAGGAGCACGCCGCGCGCATCGGCGAAGCGCTGCTGGAGCCTTCTGCCATAGACCTGACGGTGAAATCCGATCCGGAAGGCTGGGCGGCGAAGCTCGGCGGCCGCGTGCTGCCGACCGGCTCCGTGCGCCTTCCTGCCGCGTCCGGCGCAATCCCGGCCCTTGAAGGCTTCGAGGCGGGGCAATGGTGGGTGCAGGATGCGGCGGCGAGCCTGCCTGCGAAACTTTTCCGCGATCTTGCCGGCAAGCGCGTCGCCGATCTGTGCGCCGCCCCGGGCGGCAAGACGGCGCAGCTTGCGCTTGCCGGGGCCAAGGTGACGGCGCTCGACCAGTCGGGCAACCGCCTGAAGCGGCTCATCGGCAATCTCGAACGGCTCGACCTGTCGGTCGAGGCCGTCGAGGCCAACATGGCGGACTACCGGCCCGACGAGCTTTTCGATGCCGTCCTGCTCGATGCGCCCTGCTCCTCCACCGGCACGATCCGCCGCCATCCGGATGTGCTCTGGACCAAGGGACCGGAGGATATCGACAAGCTCGCCCGCCTGCAGGAGCGTCTGCTGCGCCACGCGCTGACGCTGGTCAGGCCCGGCGGCGAACTGGTCTTTTCCAATTGCTCGCTCGATCCGGGTGAGGGCGAGGACATGGTGGCGCGCGTGCTGGCCGACAATCCCGACTGGCGGATCGAACCCGTCGAGCCCGCCGACTGGCCGGGCCTTGAATCCGCGGTTTCACCGCGCGGCGAGTTCCGCACCACGCCGGCCATGCTGCCGGCGACCGATAGCCATGCCGGCGGGGTGGATGGCTTTTACGCCGTCCTCCTGCGCAGGAACAATTGAGGCCCGTCATCGTCATCAACAGTCCATCAGCGGTCGATGAATTGACGCCGCTCTCCTCCTCGGCCTACCTATAGGTGAGGAGGCATTCGTTAACCATGCAGCTTTCCGACCGGCAGCGGCTTTCCTATCTGTATATGCGTGAGGGTTGGCGCCGCTTCTCGCGGAGGCTCGCGCTTGGCCGGATCAGCGCCATGCGGTTTTCCGGCAGCGCGCCGGACCGGCTGATCGTCGCGCCGACGGACCTCCACCCGGCCGATTCCTTTGCCGGCGAAGAAATTACCGCCGGGCGCTTCCCGCTCGCGGGCCGCGTTCTCGAATGCGACGGCGAATCGCCCTTCGCGCTGGAGCTTCCATCCGAGGAATTCGCCAACCGGCTGCATTCCTTCGGCTGGCTCCGGCACATGCGGCTGGTCGATCCCGAAAAGGCGGCGCTGACGACGCGCTTCATCGTCGGCGACTGGCTTCAGAGCCATGGACGGGTCATCGGCGGGCTCGCCTGGCGGCCCGATGTGACGGCGCAGCGCATCATCGCCTGGCTTTCCCATTCCCCGGTGGTGCTGAAGGATGCCGATTATCCCTTCTACCGCCGCTTCCTGAAAAGCCTCGCCTTCCAGGTGCGCTACCTGCGCCATGTCGCCGATACGACGCGGGATGGCGAGCCGCGGCTGCGCGTGCGGATCGCCCTTGCCATGGCCTCCATCGCCATGCCGACCTCCGCGTCCAAGATGCGTAAGGCCGCCCGCAACCTCGACGAGGAACTGGACCGGCAGATCTTGCCGGACGGCGGGCATTGCTCGCGCAATCCGCGGGCGGCGCTCGACCTGCTGCTCGACCTGCTGCCGCTGCGCCAGACCTATGTCAATCTCGGTCACGACATGCCCTCGCAGCTCATTCCCTGCATCGACCGCATCTTTCCGGCCCTGCGCTTCTTCCGCCACCAGGGCGGCGAACTCGCCCTCTTCAACGGGGCGACCTATACGCTGGCGAACGAGCTGATGTCGGTGCTGCGCTACGACGAGACCGGCGGCGCGCCCTTCAAGGCCCTCCCCTCGATCAATTACGATCGGCTGGCGGTGAAGGAGACGGTGGTGCTGATGGATACCGGCGTTCCGAAATCCGTCGATCTTTCCGCGACGGCGGCGGCCGGCACGCTTTCCATCGAGATGTCGTCCGGCCGGAACCGCTTCATCGTCAATTCCGGGCGGCCGCGCTTTGCCGGCGATGCCATGCGGCAGATGGCGCGGATGACGGCCGCCCATTCCGTGGCAACGCTGAACGACACCTCCTCCTCGCGCATCTCCTCCTCCCGCTTCCTGGGGCCGATCATCATCGGCGGCGTGGGCAAGGTCGAGGTGTCGCGCAGCGAGCGGGAGTCGGGCGCCGACGGCATCACGGCGAGCCATGACGGCTATCTCAAGCGTTTCGGCCTTCTCTACGAGCGCGACATCTTCGTCGCCGCCTCCGGCAACGAGATCCGCGGGCGAGAGCGCTTCTTCAGGGCGGGCCATCCGGGCGTGCCGGTCGAGCGAGGCGTGGCGGTCGTGCGCTTCCATATCCATCCGTCCATCCAGCTCTACAATGCCTCGGAAAACGAGACGCGGCTCGTGGCGCCGGACGGCGAGGCCTGGGCGCTGACCTGCCTCGACGTCGCGGTGGAGGAAGAGGACGACGTCTTCTTCGCCGATCCTTCCGGCGTGCGTGCGTCCCGCCAGCTCACCCTCACCATGCCGCTTGCCGAGGTGCCCGAGGTTCAGTGGTCGCTCGTCCGCCGGCGATAGCGCCGGCCTCGAAAGCTGCGGCATCGGCGGTTTTCCGCCCTTTCGCGGTTTTCTCGGGACGGCGCCTGTGTTAACGGGGCGCATGACCATCCGGCCCTCCTCCCGGGCCGTCAGAACGGAGCGTCCCATGGCCGTCATTTCCAAGAAAATCCCCGCCCCTGATCGCGTCGCCGTCCGCACGGCTCTGCTGTCCGTGTCCGACAAGACCGGCATCGTGGAGCTCGCCCGGGCGCTTGCCGGAAAGGGCGTGCGGCTGCTTTCGACCGGTGGCACGCACAAGGCGCTGTCCGATGCCGGCCTTGCGGTGACGGATGTCTCGGAGGTCACCGGCTTTCCGGAAATCATGGACGGCCGCGTCAAGACGCTGCATCCTTCGGTGCATGGCGGCCTGCTCGCCATTCGCGACGATGCGGAGCATGTCGAGGCGATGAAGGCGCATGGCATCGGCGCGATCGACCTTGCCGTCATCAATCTCTATCCGTTCGAGGACGTGCGCGCCAAGGGCGGCGACTATCCGACCACGGTCGAGAACATCGATATCGGTGGCCCGGCGATGATCCGCGCCTCGGCCAAGAACCACGCCTATGTGACCATCGTCACGGACCCTGCCGACTACTCCGCCCTGCTCGAAGAGCTTGCCGACGGTTCGACCACCTATGCCTTCCGCCAGAAGATGGCCGCCAAGGCCTATGCCCGCACGGCCGCCTATGATGCGGCGATTTCCAACTGGTTCGCCGAGGCGCTCGACATCTCCATGCCGCGCCACCGCGTCCTCGGCGGCGTGCTGAAGGAAGAGATGCGCTACGGCGAGAACCCGCACCAGAAGGCGGGCTTCTACGTCACCGGCGAGAACCGCCCCGGCGTCGCGACGGCGACGCTGCTACAGGGCAAGCAGCTTTCCTATAACAATATCAACGACACGGACGCCGCCTTCGAGCTGGTCGCCGAGTTCCTGCCGGAGAACGGCCCGGCCTGCGCGATCATCAAGCATGCCAATCCCTGCGGCGTCGCCACCGGCAGGACGCTGAAGGAGGCCTATGCGCGGGCGCTCGCCTGCGACCCGGTCTCGGCCTTCGGCGGCATCATCGCGCTCAATTCGACGCTCGATGGCGAGACGGCGGAGGAGATCGTCAAGCTCTTCACCGAGGTCATCATCGCGCCCGACGCCGACGAGACCGCGCGCGCCATCATCGCCGGCAAGCCGAACCTGCGCCTCCTGGTGACGGGCGCCCTGCCCGATCCGCGCGTGCCGGGCCTTTCCGCCAAGACCGTTTCCGGTGGCCTCCTCGTCCAGAGCCGCGATAACGGCATGGTCGAGGATCTGGAGCTGAAGGTCGTCACCAGGCGCGCGCCGACCGCGCAGGAGCTGGAAGACATGAAGTTCGCCTTCAAGATCGCCAAGCATGTGAAGTCGAATGCCGTGGTCTATGCCAAGGACGGCCAGACGGCGGGCATCGGCGCCGGCCAGATGAGCCGCGTCGATTCCGCCCGCATTGCCGGCCTCAAGGCCGAGGAAGCCGCGAAGGCCATGGGCCTTGCCGAGCCGCTGACGCGTGGTTCTGCGGTCGCCTCCGAGGCGTTCCTCCCCTTCGCCGACGGCCTGCTCTCGGCCATCGCCGCCGGGGCGACGGCGGTGATCCAGCCGGGCGGCTCGATGCGCGATGCGGAGGTCATCGCGGCTGCCGATGAGGCGGGCGTCGCGATGGTCTTCACCGGCATGCGGCATTTCCGGCACTGAGCCGGATTCATCGACGGGTCCAAGCAGATCGACGCCCCGTTCGCGGGGCGTCTTGCGTTTCAGCCCTCGACCTTTGCGGCCGGATAGGGCGTGCGCAGGAGGAGCAGGAAGCCGGCGACGAGGAAGACGATGAGCGCCATCATGCCGAGGCGCGCCGAGCCCGTGGCGGTGGTGAGGATGCCCACCGAGAGCGGCGCGAGGAAGGACGTCGCGCGGCCGGAGAGGGCATAGAGGCCGAAATAGCGGCCGGCCTCGTCCGGATGGACGCTTTGAGCGAGATAGGAGCGGGCCGACGCCTGTACCGGGCCGAAGGTCAGGCCGACGAGCAGGCCGTAGAGGATATAGGCCTTTTCCGCCGCGGTGCCGAAGAGGCCGCCGCTGTCGGCCGTCGGCAGCGGGATAAGGCCGAAGAGCGTGAAGCCGGGGCCGGTGGAGACGATGCCGACGGTCGCGACGGTGAGGCAGAGGAGGCTCATCACGACGACGGCCTTGGAGCCGAGGCGCCTGTCGAGGCGGCTGGCATAGAGGCAGCCGCCGATCGCCACGACATTGAGGATGATGCCGTAGATGCCGAGCTCGAAGGTCTGCCAGGCGAACATGCCGGCGGCGAAGGTGCCGCCGAGTGCAAGCAGGCCGTTGACGCCATCCTGGTAGATCATGCGGGCGATAAGGAAGCGCAGGATGCCGGGCTTCTTCCTGAGATCACGCAGCGCGGTGGAAAGATCGGCAAAGCCGGTGCGGACGGCCGCGGCGATCGGCAGGCCGCGGCTCTGGTCCGGCGTGATGAAGAACATCGGCAGGATGAAGACGAAGTACCACAGCGCCGAGATCGGGCCGGTGATGCGCGCATCCTCGCCTGCCGCCGGGTCGAGGCCGAAGAGCGGCGCGATGCCGATGGCGGTTTTCCCGGTCTCGGGATTGGCGGCGAGCAGCGCCACGACGGCGATCAGCACGATCATGCCGCCGAGATAGCCGAGGCCCCAGGCGATGTTGGAGATGCGGCCGGTGTCTTCCGGGCGCACGAGCCGCGGCATCATGGAATCGTTGAAGACGATGGAGAATTCCGCCGCGACGGTGGCGAGCACGATCAACGCCATGGCAAAAGCGAGGCTGCTGCCCGGCACGGCCAGCCAGAGGGCGGAAAGCGACAGGATCTTCACCACCGCGAAGGCGGCGATCCACGGCTTTCGCGCGCCGGAGGCATCGGCGATGGAGCCCATGACGGGCGCGAGCAGCGCGATGGCGATGCCGGCGACGGTGAGCGTGTAGCTCCAGGCCGCCTGCCCTGCGACGGGGTCCGCGGTCAGGCGCGAGACGAGATAGGGGCCGAAGATAAAGGTGGTGATGACCGTGAAAAAAGGTTGGGCGGCCCAGTCGAACAGCATCCAGCCCGCAATGCCGAGGCGGCTTGCGCGCGGCTCCCGGCTTTCCGTTGCGATCGTCATCGCCCCTCCTCTGTTGCGGGGGCGACGACCGCGCCCGTCCTCAAGCCGGCTAACGGAGAATTGGCCCCGTCAGCCGGCAGGGGACTGTCTCATTTCGCCCTTTCCTGTGCAAGGTCGCTCAGGATGCCCGCGGCGACGCTGACCTTGGCGAGCGTGGCCTCGCCCGTCTCCGTCAGCGCCGAGAGGTTCGCCGTCACGCGGGCGAGACGCTCCTTTTCGGCGTTCTGCCAGGCGGCGAGCGGCGCCTTGTCGCCCTTGTGGCGGGCGAGCACGGCGGTCGAAAGATCGCGGCGGGCATTGGCGATGTCGGTGAGGCTGCGCTGGAGGGCGAGGGCCTCGTAGAGATCGCCGGTCGGAATGCGGCCGGCCGCGGAAAGCAGACGGCCGATATTCAGCGCGGAGCTGATACCGGCGAAGGTCTGCGCCGTCTTGCCGAGGGTATCGCCGGTGGCGCCCGCGATCAGCATGACCTCCGGCACGAAGGTCAGCATGGAAAGCGTGGCGATCTCTTCCGCCAGCTCCTCCGGCACGCCTTCGTCCTCATAGGCATGGGCTTTGCGGCGGACCTCGTCGGCCGCTGCTTCCGAGACGAGCGTCGCAAGGTTCGGCCGAAGCTGTTTCAGCGCCTGCTTCAGCTTGTGCACAGCCTGGTCCAGCGGACCGGAGACGGCGCCGGTGGTCAGCAGCAGGCCCGTGACGGAGGCGTAGATGCGGCCGATCTCCTCGTAGAGGTCGTTCTGGACGGAGCCGGAGACCACATTGTCCAGCGCATCGACGCCGGCATAGAGCGCCGGAAGGCCGTAGCCGTCGCGGGCGATGACCGCGGCCTTCACCGCATCGGCCGGGCCGAAGCCGGTGCCGTCGGTGAGGCCGTTGATGAAGGCCGGGCCGCCGCGGTTGATCACCTCGTTGGCGAGAATCGTCGCGATGATCTCGCGGCGCAGGCGATGCGAGCGGATATCGTCCGCATAGGCCTTCTGCATCTTCGCCGGGAAGTAGCCCGTCAGCGTCGGCTCGAAATAGGGTTCGTCCGGCAGGCTGGTGTGGATCAGCTCGTCGAACAGCACCAGCTTGGCATAGGAGAGCAGCACGCCGATCTCCGGCCGCGTCAGCGGCTTGCCGGCCTGGTAGCGCTCGGCGACGGTGCGGTCGTCGGGCAGCGTCTCGACCTTGCGGTTGAGCTGGCCGGCGGCTTCCAGACGATCCATCAGGCGGGTCAGCGGCGCGCGGTTGGCAAGGCCCTGCCGCTCCGTCAGCGAGATCGCCAGCGATTGCAGGTAGTTGTTGCGCAGCACGAGATGGGCCACCTCGTCCGTCATCGAGGCGAGCAGCACGTTGCGCTTGGCGCGCGGCAGCCGCTCGTCGCGCATGGCCGAGGCGAGCGCGATCTTGATGTTCACCTCGACGTCCGACGAGTTCACGCCGGCCGAGTTGTCGATGGCGTCGGAATTGTTGCGTCCGCCCTTGAGGCCGAAGGCGATGCGGCCGCGCTGGGTGACGCCGAGATTCGCGCCCTCGCCGATCACCTTGGCGCGCACATCCTCGCCGACGATGCGGATCGGGTCGTTGGCGCGGTCGCCCACTTCCGCGTCCGTCTCGTTCTGGCCGCGGATATAGGTGCCGATGCCGCCGAACCACAGGAGATCGACGGGGGCCTTCAGGATCGCCGTCATGATCTCGAAGGGCGTCGCCTTGGCTTTGTCGAGGCCGATCACGGCCTGGGCTTCCGGCGTCAGCGTCACGGATTTCTCCGTGCGCGGAATGATCATCGCGCCCTTGGAGAGCACCGAGCGGTCATAGTCCTGCCAGCTCGAGCGCGGCAGGTTGAACATGCGGCGGCGCTCGGCGAAGGACGTGTCGGTGTCCGGCGAAGGATCGATGAAGATGTCGCGATGGTCGAAGGCCGCGACGAGGCGGATCTTGCGCGACAGCAGCATGCCGTTGCCGAAGACGTCGCCCGACATGTCGCCGACGCCGGCGACGGTGAAGGGTGTCTTCTGGATGTCTATGTTCATCTCGCGGAAGTGGCGCTTGACGGTTTCCCACGCGCCGCGGGCGGTGATGCCCATCTTCTTGTGGTCATAGCCCGCCGAGCCGCCGGAGGCGAAGGCGTCGTCGAGCCAGAAGCCGGCTTCCTGGGCAAGCCCGTTCGCCGTGTCGGAGAAGGTCGCCGTGCCCTTGTCGGCCGCGACGACGAAATAGGGATCGTCCCCGTCGATGCGGACCGTATCGGCCGGCGGCACGACGTCCTGGCCGACGATGTTGTCGGTGACGGAGAGCAGCGTGCGGATATAGGTCTTGTAAGCCTCGGTGCCGGCCTTGAAGACGGCGTCGCGGCTGCCGCCGGCGGGAAGCTGCTTGGGATAGAAGCCGCCCTTGGCGCCGACCGGCACGATGACCGCGTTCTTCACCTGCTGCGCCTTGACGAGGCCGAGCACTTCCGTGCGGTAGTCCTGCGCGCGGTCGGACCAGCGAAGGCCGCCGCGGGCGACCTTGCCGAAGCGCAGGTGCACGCCCTCCACTTCCGCGCCGTAGACGAAGATCTCGCGGAAGGGGCGCGGTTCCGGCAGGCCGTCGAGGGCCTTCGGATCGAGCTTGATCGCCAGCGTCTTGCGCGGCCTGCCGTCCGGATCCTTCTGGAAATAGTTCGTGCGCAGCGTCGCCTCTATGGCGTTGACGTAGCGCCGCAACATCCGGTCCTCGTCGAGGCTCGGCACGGCGGCCAGCGCCTCCTCGATTGCGGCGGCGACCTCCGCCGACTTCTTCTCGCGCTGGCGGTCCGAGAGCTTCGGATCGAGGCGGGTCTCGAACAGGCGGAAGAGGTTGGCGGCAATGGCTGGATACTTGTTGAGCGTATCGGCGATATAGCCCTGCGAATAGGCGATGCCGGTCTGGCGCAGGTAGCGCGAATAGGTGCGCAGCGCCATGATCTCGCGGGCGGAAAGGCCGGCGGTGAGGATCAGGCGGTTCAGCGCGTCGTCATCGACCTCGCCGTGCCAGGCCGCGAGGAAGGCTTCCTCCAGCATCGGGCTGAGTCTGGCGAGGTTCACCTCCTGACCGTCACGCTGCCGCAGCTCCATGTCGTGCAGGATGACGCGGCGCTCTTCGCCGTCGAGGCCGGCGACAGTCAGGTCGTGCGTCTGCTCGCTGACCACGCTGAAGCCGAGGTTTTCGAGGAGCGGCACGCGCCTGGAGAGCGAAACCGGCTCGCCGGCATGGAATATCTTCAGCTCGACGGAGGCGAGGTCCGTGTTCCATGCCTTGCGGTAGAAGGCGATGCGGATCGGGTTTTCCGGCGTTGCCGTGGTGATCAGGGCAAGGTCGGCATGGGCCTCGGCCGGGGTGAAGTCCTCCTGGTAGCTGCGGTCCGTGACGAGCTGCAGGCCGTCGGCGCCGGAAAGCGCCTCGAAGCGGTCGGTCCAGCGCGTGGCGATCTCGCGCACGGCCTGTTCGAGCTTGTTCTGCGGAATGCGCGGCGTCTTGCCGCCGGAGCGGCCGATGATGAAGTGGACGCGGGCGAGGCCGCCTTCCGGGAAGGCCGGGTAATAGGCGGAGACGCGGCCGTCATAGGCCGATTTCAGATAGTTGCCGATCTTCTCGCGGACATCCGAATCGTATTGCTCGCGCGGCACGTAGACGATGACCGAGACGAAGCGGTCGAAACGGTCGATGCGCGGCAGGACGCGGATGCGCGGCCGGTCGGAAAGCTCGTTGATCTGCTCGCAGAAGGTGGCGAGCAGGCCGGGATCGATCTGGAAGAGATCGTCGCGCGGATAGGATTCCAGCGTGTTGATCAGCATCTTGCCGGAATGGCTCTTCGGGTCGTAGCCGAAATGCTCGATGACCGTCTCCACCTTGGAGCGCAGCAGCGGGATCTGGCCGGCGGCATGCGTATAGGCGGTGGAGGTGAAGAGGCCGACGATGCGCAGCTCCCCGATGACCTTGCCCTTCTCGTCGAAGCGCTTGAGGCCGACATAGTCCATATAGGCACGGCGGTGGACGAGCGACTTCACATTGGCCTTGGTGACGATGAGGAAATCCGGGCCTTCGAGGAATTCGAGGATTTCCGGCGTCGTCGTCACCGCGTCCTTGCCGAGGCGCAGCACGCGCACGTCGGGATCGGAAAGGATGCCGAGGCCTTCGCCGCCGCGCTCGACGGTCGCCGCCTCGCCCTTGCCGGAATAGGTGTATTCCCGCATGCCGAGGAAGGTGAAGTTGTTGCCGCGCAGCCAGTCGAGGAAGGCGAGCGCCTCGTCCTTGCCGGGCTTGGCCTTGGCATAGCGCTCCATGTCCGCCATGGCGCTGTCGAGCTTCTGCAGCATCGCCGGCCAGTCCTCGACGGCAAGGTGCACCTGCGCGAGCACGGTCTTCACACGCTCGGCGAGTGCGGCGGCCTCGCCGGGCGAGAGTTCGGGCAGGTGGATCTCGATATGGCTGACCCGCTGCCCGGGATCGCTCTCCTCGTCCGGCGAGAAGAGCTTCGGCGCCTCGCCCGGCGCGACGACCAGGATCGGGTGGACGGCAAGGTGGATGTCGCGATGCGTGCTCGTCACCTCGGCCATGACCGAATCGTAGAGGAACGGCTGGTTATGGTCGGTGACGGAGAGGACGGAGACGGGCTCGCCGGCCGGCGTGACGTCCGGCAGCGTCGTCACGGTGACGCGCGGCAAGGTGCCGTCGAAGGCCTCGATCTCGGCCATGGCATGGGCGGCGGCAACGGCCAGCATCTCGCCCGTATAGTGCTCCAGATCATCCTTGCTGGCACGTCCGAAAAGGATGTCCGGCTGGAGCGTCTTTGCGCCGAGGGCGGCTGCTGCGGCCTTTGCGGCCTCGATATGTTTTTCTCGCTTCACGTTGGTCCTGGCACCCATGGAATGCTCCCTCGAATCCGATGCCGGGACGTTAGCAGAAGAAAAAATACCTGCGATGAAATTTGTCGATTTGCGAGAAAATTCAATCGATTTTGTCCAAAACAGGTCAGTTATGCTGTCGTTTTGACGCGAAAACCGGCCTTTTCCGTCGAAAAGCAGCCCAAAACCGGCCGAAGCCGTTCAATGCGGCCATTCCGCCCAACGGGTTTTTCGGCGGCGCCGTTGACAGGCCGAAACCCCCTTGCCATCACTCGGCGAAAGGAAAGGGAGCCGGCTATGGACGAGAGCGAAAAGGGCACGGTCATCGTGATTTCGAGCCATGTGGTGCGCGGCACGGTCGGCAACCGCGCGGCGGTCTTCGCACTCGAAACGCTCGGCCATCCGGTCTGGGCCCTGCCCACGGTCATCCTGCCCTGGCATCCCGGCCATGGGCGCGCGACGCGCGTCCCGATCTCCGCGGAGGACTTCGACGCCATTATCTCCGATCTCATCCGCGCGCCCTGGCGCGGCGAGGTCAAGGCCGTGCTGTCCGGCTATCTCGGCAGCGCGGCGCAGGCCCGGTCCGTCGCGCGGCTCGTCGAGAGCCTTCGTGCGGACAATCCCGACCTCTTCTATATGTGCGATCCGGTCTGCGGCGACGACCGCGGGCTCTATGTCCCGGAAGAAACGGCCGTGGCGATCCGCGACAGCCTGATCCCGCTCGCCTCGGTGGCGACGCCGAACCGCTTCGAGCTATCCTGGCTCGCCGGCACGCCGCTGGAGACGAACGGGGCGATCATCGAGGCGGCGCTTTCGCTCGGCCCGCCGCGCATGCTCGTCACCTCTGCGCTGCCGATGATGGCCGGCAGCACGGGCAATCTCTATCTTTCCGGCCGCGACGCGCTCCTTGCCGAGCACCGGCTCGTGCCGAACCCGCCGAACGGAACGGGCGATCTCCTTTCGGCGATCTTCCTCTCGCGCCTGATGGAGGGCCTGCCGGAAGAGCGGGCGCTGTCGATGGCGACGGCCAGCGTCTTCGAGATCGTCACGCGCACCGCCAAGCGCGGGGCGGACGAGCTGACGCTGGAGCAGGACGCCTCCAGCATCGCGACGCCCATGGCCATGGTGCATATGCGCCGCCTGATGCATCCCACCCAGATGCGCCGTCCGTAAATCGGCCCTTGCGCGGCTCCTTTCAGAGTGGTTTATGCAAAACCGGATGCGGTCTCATCCGGTAGAGATCGCCGGCACGGGAGTATTCCGACACCATGAACCGCTTTCCCGATCGTCTTCTGAACGGCTACCGCAATTTCATGTCGGGCCGCTATTCCGAGCAGTCCGCGCGCTACAGGGCGCTCGCCGAAACGGGCCAGAAGCCCAAGACGCTCGTCATCGCCTGTTGCGACTCCCGCGCCGCGCCGGAGACGATCTTCGACAGCGGGCCGGGCGAGCTCTTCGTGATACGCAATGTCGCCAATCTCGTGCCGCCCTACGAGCCGGACGGCCAGTTCCACGCGACTTCCGCCGCGCTTGAATTCGCCGTGCAGTCGCTGAAGGTCAGCGACATCCTCGTGATGGGCCACGGCCGCTGCGGCGGCATCTCGGCCGCGCTCGATCCGGATGCCGAGCCGCTTTCGCCCGGGGACTTCATCGGCAAGTGGATGGGCATGCTCAAGCCCGTCGCCGAGCAGATCCAGGGCGCGGAGAGCCTGACGCAGGGCGAACGCCAGCGCGCGTTGGAGCGCGTCTCGATCCGCAATTCGCTCGCCAATCTCCGCACCTTCCCCTGCGTGCGCATCCTCGAGGAAAAGGGGCGCATCCAGCTCCATGGCGCCTGGTTCGACATCTCGACCGGCGAACTCTGGATCATGGATGCCACGACGGGCGACTTCAAACGGCCGAGCGCATAAAAAACCCGGCGCGGGGGTCCGCGCCAGGCTCTTTTCCGGATTTCCCAAGCGCCGGCCTACAGGCCGGTCTTCAGGTCAGTTGCCGTCGATTTCCGCGCCGATGATGGCGATCGCGCGCTGGTAGACGCTGGCGGCGTTCCAGCCCTGCAGGGCGCCGAAGTTCGGCTCGCCCGGCTGGTAGCCCGCGCCGGCGCTCCAGCCGTGGCCGCGCAGGAAGTTCGCCGTCGAGGCAAGCGCGTCGGCCTTGGAGCCGACGAGGTCGATGCGGCCGTTGCCGTCGCCGTCGACGCCGTATTTCAGTACGTTCACCGGCAGGAACTGCGTCTGGCCGATTTCGCCATGCGCCGCGCCGCGCGCCGTCGTGCTCAGTGTGCCGTTCTGCACGAGCTGCAGGGCGGCATAGAGCTGGTTGGTGAAATATTCCGGACGGCGGCAGTCATAGGCGAGCGTCGCCACGGCCGAGAGCGTGTGCTCCTTGCCGAGGAAGCCGCCGAAGCCGGTTTCCATGCCCCAGATCGCCAGCAGCGGGCCGGCCGGCACGCCGTAGCGTGCTTCGATGCGCTGGAAGAGCGCGGCATTCTGCTTCTTCAGGCCCTTGCCGCGGCGGATGATCGCCTGGCCGCCGCGCTTCTGCATGAACTGCTCGAGCGAGAGCTTGAAGCTCTTCTGGCCGCGGTCGGCGCGGATCGTTGCGCGGGCATAGTCGACATTGGAAAAGGCCTTGTCCAGCGTCGAGCGGCTGATGCCGCGGCTGGCCGCCTCGCCCTTGAATGCCTCGACCCAGGCCGGAAAACCGCCCGCATCCTTGCCGCACTGGGCGGCTTCGGCCGCCGCCGGCACTGCCGCCGTGGCGATCATTGCGGCCAGCACCTTGGCCACGCTCTTTGTCATGCCCATGAAAAACCCCGTGATCTCTCGTCAAATCCGCTGCGGGAGCATGGCATGCTCCCCGGTTCCTGTCACCGCACCCTGCTTCGGACCGTTCCGGCTCAAAGCAAAGTCCCGATTGTTCTCAAACGGAACAACCGGGACTTTTATTTAAACTTGCTTAACGGAACGTTGCCACTTTTCACCGAAATGCGGAAAGGCACCGTTCCGTCGCTCTTGCGCTATCAGGCGGCCTGCTTCTTCGCCTTGATCAGGCCGCGGGCCACGAGCAGTTCGGCGATCTGGATGGCGTTGAGGGCGGCACCCTTGCGCAGGTTGTCGGAGACGACCCACAGGTTGAGGCCGTTCTCGACCGTCGCGTCCTCGCGGATGCGCGAGATGTAGGTGGCGTCTTCACCAGCCGATTCGTAAGGGGTGATGTAGCCGCCGTTCTCGTGCTTGTCGATGACCTGGCAACCCGGCGCCTCGCGCAGGATCTCGCGGGCTTCGTCCGCCGTGATTTCCTTCTCGAACTCGATGTTGACCGATTCGGAATGGCCGATGAAGACCGGGACGCGCACCGCCGTGCAGGTCACCTTGATCTTCGGATCGAGCATCTTCTTGGTCTCGGCGAGAACCTTCCACTCTTCCTTCGTGTAGCCGTCTTCCATGAAGCTATCGATATGCGGGATGACGTTGAAGGCGATGCGCTTGGTGAACTTCTTCGATTCGATCGGATCGGCGACGAAGACGGCGCGCGTCTGATTGAAGAGCTCGTCCATGCCGTCCTTGCCGGCGCCGGAGACGGACTGGTAGGTCGAGACGACGACGCGCTTGATGGTGGCGCGGTCATGCAGCGGCTTCAGCGCGACGACGAGCTGGGCGGTCGAGCAATTCGGGTTGGCGATGATATTCTTACGGGTGAACCCCGCGATGGCGTCCGGGTTCACTTCCGGAACGATCAGCGGCACGTCGGCGTCGTAGCGCCAGGCCGAGGAATTGTCGATGACGACGCAGCCCTGCGCGCCGATCTTCGGCGAATACTTCTGCGAGACGGTACCGCCGGCTGACATCAGGCAGATGTCAGTGTCGGAGAAATCGTAGTTCTCGAGGTTCTGCACCTTCAGCGTCTTGTCGCCGAAGGAGACTTCGGTGCCCTGCGAGCGGGCGGAAGCGAGCGCCACCACCTCATCGGCCGGGAAACCGCGCTCGGAAAGGATGTTCAGCATCTCGCGGCCGACATTGCCGGTCGCGCCGGCGACTGCGATCTTGAAACCCATGACTAAAGCTCTCTTTCTCTGTCTCTCCGCGGGTCAGGAGGGGAAACCCGCCGGCCGTGACGCGGGTTTCGGTCCCCGGCCATACCGGGGAGAGAGCGGTGGGCCAGAGACGTCAGACGGTTTTCGTCGTCGTTTTGGCCGTTGTTTTGGAAATCGATACGCAATGACGAACCCGTCCGGCGTTGAAGGCCGGAGCGATCATGCGGGCGATGGACAGTCCAAAGCGGTACATGGCGGTTCCCTTGCGTGCGTGCTGAATACGCTCATCTGCCGAAGAGTCAAGTGTTGCATGCGGTCCGGCGCATTTCACCGCCCGCCTCCACTTTAGTCTTACGCCGAAAGTCATAAGCCCAAAGCAGCGCTGATATGACAATTGGTTTTCTGCCATCCTTCCATCAGGCGCACCCTGTCCGGGGTTTGAGGGAGAAACACCGGACCGCATAGGGGCTGCCCCGATACGCCGTTTTGTGGAGGACAAACAAATGGCCAATGTTTCGACCGTGGGCAACGCCAAGGCGTCGTCCATGACGGGCGAGCAGAAGAAGGTGATCTTCGCCTCTTCGCTCGGCACCGTCTTCGAGTGGTACGATTTCTATCTTTACGGTTCGCTGGCGATCTATATCGGCGCAACCTTCTTCAGCCAGTATCCGGAGACGACGCGCAACATCTTCGCGCTGCTCGCCTTCGCCGCCGGCTTCCTCGTGCGCCCGTTCGGCGCGCTGGTCTTCGGCCGCCTCGGCGATCTCGTCGGCCGCAAATATACCTTCCTCGTGACCATCCTGATCATGGGTTTCTCGACCTTCGTCGTGGGCCTCTTGCCCGGCGCCGCCTCGATCGGTATCGCCGCGCCGATCATCCTGATCGCGCTGCGCATGCTGCAGGGCCTGGCGCTCGGCGGTGAGTATGGCGGTGCCGCGACCTATGTCGCCGAGCATGCACCGGACGGCCGGCGCGGCTACTTCACCTCCTGGATCCAGACCACGGCGACGCTCGGCCTGTTCCTGTCGCTGATCGTCATCCTGGCGGTGCAGTTCATCGTTGGCAAGGAGGCTTTCGCGGCCTGGGGCTGGCGCATTCCGTTCCTCGTCTCGGTCGTTCTGCTCGGCGTTTCCGTCTGGATCCGCATGAAGATGAACGAATCGCCCGCCTTCGCGAAGATGAAGGAAGAGGGCAAGGGTTCCAAGGCGCCGCTGACGGAAGCCTTCGGCCAGTGGCGCAATGCCAAGATCGCGCTGCTGGCGCTGTTCGGCGCCGTCGTCGGCCAGGCCGTCGTCTGGTATTCCGGCCAGTTCTACGCCCTGTTCTTCCTGACGGGCGTGCTCAAGGTCGACGGCCAGTCCGCCAACATCATGGTGGCGGTCGCGCTGCTCATCGGCTCCGGCTTCTTCGTCTTCTTCGGCTGGCTGTCGGACAAGATCGGCCGCAAGCCGATCATCATGGCCGGCCTGTTGCTCGCCATGCTGACCTACTTCCCGCTGTTCAAGGCCATGACCTGGGCCGGCAACCCGGCACTGGCGGAAGCCCAGGCGACGATCCGCGCCACGGTCACCGCCGCCCCGGGCGACTGCAAGTTCCAGTTCAACCCGACCGGCACGGCGAAGTTCACCACCTCGTGCGATATCGCCACCTCGTTCCTGACGCAGAACTCCGTTCCCTATGACGTCGTCACCACGGCGCCGGCCGGAACGGCCGCCACGGTCAAGATCGGCGAAGAGACGATCACCAGCTACGACGCCGTTGCTTCGGGCGACGACGCCAAGGCGCACGAGGCGGCCTTCCGCAAGGGCATCAACATCGCGCTTCACGATGCGGGCTATCCGCTGGTTCGCGGCGCGGCGAAGGTTCCGGACTCCAAGCTGGACGCCTTCATCGCGGCCAACCCGGAACTCGGCCTTGATGCGGCTGCCGTTCGCGGCGGCGAGAAGGCCACCATGTCTTCGGCCGATCTCGTTGCCGGCAAGCTGCTGACGGCGGAAGAAGCCGCCGGGGCCGCCGACATGCCGGTCTATACGATCGACAAGGGCGGCGCCTTCACCATGGTCGCCGATCCGGCGCAGGTGAACTGGGTCATGACCATCGCCGTGCTGACCGTCCTCGTGATCTACGTCACGATGGTCTACGGCCCGATCGCCGCCCTGTTGGTCGAGCTCTTCCCGACCCGCATCCGCTACACCGGCATGTCGCTGCCCTACCATATCGGCAACGGCTGGTTCGGCGGTCTGCTTCCGGCGATGGCCTTCGCGATGAGCGCGGCCAAGGGCGACATCTACTACGGCCTCTGGTACCCGATCATCTTCGCGGGCATCACGCTGGTCATCGGCCTTCTCTTCCTGCCGGAAACGAAGGACCGCGACATCCACGCCATGGATTGATCACCCCCCTTCCGATCCGTTCATGGCGAGCCGGCCCGTGGCGACACGGGCCGGCTTTTCATTGGCCTTTCGGCGGCGTCGCGGATTTCGGCAGGGGCCAGCCGCGCGCGTCGAAGCGGAAGAGCCAGTTTGCGCGGGCGAAGAGATAGGCCGTGGCGATGGCCGTCCAGAGGCCGAGCAGCAGGCCGGCGGCCACGTCGCTCGGATAATGCGCGCCGACGACAACGCGCGAGACGCCGATCGCCAGCGCGCCGAGGAGGAAGAGCGGACGCAGGCGCGGCACCAGCATCGAGAAGGCGCCGAAGAAGGCGCCGACGGCCGCCGAGTGGCCGGAGGGAAAGCTGGAATAGAGATCGTCATAGGCAAAGGGCGTGAGGCTGTAGGCGCCGTATTCGGCGAAAAGCGCCGGCCGCGCCCGCCCCACGATCAGCTTGACGAGATGGACGAGCGCGCTCGTCGCGCCGATCGTCAGGAAGAAGTAGAGCGACAGCCGCCCGCCGGTCCTCGCCCGCCCTGCTCTAGTCTCGTCGGCGCTTGCCCGGCCGACGACATAGGTGAGGATGACGAGAAAACCGGAGCCGTAGATCATCCAGCGGAAGGTGCCGAAATCGGTGATGCGCTCGTTGAAGGCGACCACGCCGCGCGGCAGCCCCTGGGCGCGTTCCGACAGCAGCGGATCGAAAGGAACAAGGGCCGCGACGAGGATGGCGGTGGTGGCGAGGATCCAGAGCGAGGAGGTCGCAAGCGATCGGTTCATGGTCATCCCTTGTAACGGCGTTGTTTCCATGTGTTGGCCGCCGCCGGCAATTCAAGGGAGGCAAACGAAAAAGGCTCCCGCTGCGCGTGCAACGGGAGCCTTTTCAGTAATCTGCGAAGGCTCAGGCCGAGAGCTTCCTGAAGGCGGCGAGGATGGCGTCGCCCATCTCGGCGGTGCCGACCTTGCGGCAGCCTTCGGCCATGATGTCGCCGGTGCGGGTGCCGCTGTCGAGGACTTCGGCGATGGCCTTTTCCAGGTTGTCGGCGTCCGCGACCATGTTGAACGAGTAGCGCAGGCACATGGCGAAGGAGGCGATCATGGCGATCGGGTTGGCGATGCCCTTGCCGGCGATATCGGGCGCCGAGCCGTGCACGGGCTCGTAGAGGGCCTTGCGCTTGCCGGTCTTGGCGTCCGGCGCGCCGAGCGAGGCGGAGGGCAGCATGCCGAGCGAGCCGGTCAGCATCGCCGCGACGTCGGAGAGCATGTCGCCGAAGAGGTTGTCCGTGACGATGACGTCGAACTGCTTGGGGGCACGCACGAGCTGCATGCCGCCGGCATCGGCGAGCATGTGCTCGAGCTGCACGTCGGAGTAGCTGCGCTTGTGCGTTTCCGTCACGACCTGGTTCCAGAGCACGCCGGACTTCATGACGTTACGCTTTTCCATCGAGCAGACGCGGTTGCCGCGCGTGCGGGCCAGCTCGAAGGCGACGCCGGCGATGCGCTCGATCTCGTAGGTGTCGTAGACCTGCGTGTCGATGCCGCGCTTCTGGCCGTTGCCGAGGTCGATGATTTCCTTCGGCTCGCCGAAATAGACGCCGCCCGTCAGCTCGCGCACGATGAGAATGTCGAGGCCCTCGACGAGTTCCGGCTTCAGCGAAGAGGCATTGGCGAGCGCCGGATAGCAGATGGCCGGGCGCAGGTTCGCGAAGAGCTTCAGGTCCTTGCGCAGGCGCAGCAGGCCGGCTTCGGGGCGCACCTCGTAAGGAACGGCATCCCACTTCGGGCCGCCGACGGCGCCGAAGAGCACGGCGTCGGCCGCAAGCGCCTTCTCCATGTCGCCTTCCGAGATCGCCGCGCCATGGGCGTCATAGGCCGAGCCGCCGACGAGGCCTTCGTCGGTCTCGAAGCCCGCGCCACGCTCGGCGTTCATATAGGCGATGATCTTGCGGACTTCCGCCATGGCTTCCGGGCCGATGCCGTCGCCGGGCAGAAGGAGGAGGGTACGCGCTGTCATGGGATGTTCCTTGATGTCACGGAAGGGTTGGGCGCTTCTTAGCGCAACTTCCATTCAAGGAAAATCGCCGAAAGGAAAGATTTTTGCGCGGAGGACTCAGCCTCGGCGGAGTGCCGTGACCTCGATCTCGATCCGCATTTCCGGGCGGATCAGATCGCAGACGATCATGGTGGCGGCGGGGCGAATGGCGCCGAACGTCTCGCCGAGGATCGGGAAGACGCGGTCGGCAAAGGCCGCTTCGGTCACGTAGTAGTGGCAGCGTACCACATCGGCGAAGGAGAAGCCGGCGTCTTCGAGAACCCTGCCGATGGTGGAAAGGCAGTTGCGCGTCTGGTCCTCGACGCTTTCGGGCATGGTCATGGTGGCATAGTCGTAGCCGGTCGTGCCGGAAACGAAGCACCAGTTGCCCTCCACGACGGCGCGCGAATAGCCCGCCGTCGTTTCGAAGGGGGAGCCGGACGAGATCAGCCGGCGCACCGGATCACGCCCAGGGGCGCGAAGCTGCGGTCTGCTTCTCGAAGCTGTCGATGGCGGGCGCCTTCTCCAGCGTCAGGCCGATGTCATCGAGGCCGTTCAGGAGGCAATGGCGGCGGAAGGCGTCGATCTCGAAGCCGATGCGGCCGCCGTCGGGGCCGGTGATTTCCTGGGCTTCCAGGTCGACCGTCAGGATGGCGTTGGAGCCGCGGCTGGCGTCGTCCATCAGCTTGTCCAGGTCTTCCTGGCTGACGACGATCGGCAGGATGCCGTTCTTGAAACAGTTGTTGTAGAAGATGTCGGCGAAGCTCGTGGAGATCACGCAGCGGATGCCGAAGTCGAGCAGCGCCCAGGGGGCATGCTCACGCGAGGAGCCGCAGCCGAAATTGTCGCCGGCGACCAGGATCGTCGCGTTCTGATAGGCGGGCTTGTTCAGCACGAAGCTTTCGTTGACGCTGCCGTCCTCGTTATAGCGCGCTTCGGCGAAGAGGCCCTTGCCGAGGCCGGTGCGCTTGATCGTCTTCAGGTAGTCCTTCGGAATGATCATGTCCGTGTCGATATTGACGACGGGGAGCGGCGCGGCGACGCCGGTCAGCTTGACGAACTTGTCCATGCGGAAACCCTCGAAATGCGGTGATGTCGGTTGGCCAAGCGTTTAGATCAGTTTCCCCGGAATTTGAAGGAGAATCTTGATCGCCGGCCGCAAACGCAAAGACCGGGCGTGCGCGACGCCCGGTATCCTGCCGGAAGAAGGCTTCCTCAGAGGTCGATGATCGTGCCCCGGCCGTCGTTCCAGATGCGCGGTTCGCGCTGGCCGGGTGCCCTGCGGTCGTTGCGCGCGGTGGCGCGGACGGGGGCCGGCTGGAGCTTGTTCGCGAGCATGGAGCCGAGCATCAGCACGGTGACGATGCCGGCGATGGCAAGGCCGATGGAGGCCGCGAACAGGAAGGTCGCGCCGGCGACCAGCATGGCGAAGACGGTGAAGACGATGGAGCGGATGCGCTGCATTGATTTGCCCTTTCTATGACAGCAATGTGGGGGGTGATTTTGTTCATTGCAAGGCCGAACCTGCAGGCGCTTGCGGGCTGCGACAAAGCGCGGCAAAAAGGACGGATGAACAGGACACCGCACCATCATCCGCTTCGCCTGCGCCGCTCGGTACTGAGCGTTCCCGCCGTCAATCCGCGGGCGCTCGCCAAGTCCGCCTCGCTCGATTGCGATGCGATCATCTTCGACCTCGAGGATTCCGTGCTGCCGGAGAAGAAGGCCGAGGCGCGCGCGGCGTTGGTCGCGCATTTTTCGACGCTCGACCGATCGGGCGGCCGGGAGCATGTCATCCGCATCAATCCGCTCGACGGCCCGGACGGCGTGCTGGACCTCGAAGCGGTGCTCGACTGCATGCCCGATGCGGTGCTGCTGCCCAAGGTCAGCGAGCCGCAGGACGTGCTCACCGTCGCCGACTGGCTTTCCGAGGCGGGCGTCGACGACGGCCCGCGCCTCTGGGCGATGATCGAGACGGCGGCCGCGCTCCTCAACCTTGCGGCCATCGCCGAGACGGGGCGCACCCATGGCGGCCGGCTCGACTGCTTCGTCGTCGGGCTCAACGACCTGCGCAGGGAAACCGGCATCGCCGATATTCCGGGCCGCCCCTTCCTCGTGCCGCTGCTGCTGCAGGCGGTCGTCGCGGCGCGCGCCTGCGGGCTTGATGTCATCGACAGCGTCTTCAACGATTTTGCCGACGAGGACGGGTTCGCGGCGGAATGCCGGCAGGGACGCCAGATGGGTTTTGATGGCAAGATGCTCATCCATCCGACGCAGATCGCCGGGGCCAATGCGGCCTATGGCGTGACGGAGGCGGAGGCCGCCGAGGCTCTTGCCATCGTCGCCGCCTTCGGTGCGCCCGACAATGCGGGCAAGGCCGTCGTCAATATCGCCGGCCGCATGGTGGAAAAGCTCCATGCCGAGCAGGCCGAGCGCCTTCTCGCCAAGGCCGACCTCATCAACGAGAGAAAGAAGAACGCATGAAAGTCTACCGCTTCCTGACCGGCCCCGACGATGCCTCCTTCTGCCACAAGGTCACGCTGGCGCTGAACAAGGGCTGGGAGCTGCACGGCTCGCCGAGCTACGCCTACAATGCGGAGGCGAAGATCATGCAATGCGGCCAGGCTGTGGTGAAGGACGTGCCCGGCAAGGAGTATACGCCGGATATCAAGCTTTCGGAGCAGTAAGAGACGCTGCGGAACAGCGGACTGTACGCTGTCAGAGTCGGTCGCCTTCCTCTCCATTGTCATCCTCGGGCTTGACCCGAGGATCCACGCGGCATCCGCGGTATGGATGGTCGGGTCAGGTCCGATCATGACGATAGAGAGGTAGCAGGCTTTTCGATACGGGCGGGTTTCGTACGGCCGCCCTACCCTGCCGCGATCTCCGCGCTCGCCTCGATGCGCTCCATGTCGTCGTCCGACAGGCCGAAATGGTGGCCGATCTCGTGGATGAGGACATGGGTGATGATGTCGCCGAGCGTTTCCTCGTTCTCCGCCCAGTAATCGAGGATCGGGCGGCGGTAGAGGGTGATGCGGTTCGGCATCTCGCCGGTCTCGACCGTGAAGCGCTCGCTGATGCCGCGGCCCTCGAAGAGGCCGAGCAGGTCGAAGGGCGTTTCCAGCGCCATGTCCTCGAAGACGTCGTCGCTCGGGAATTCGGCGATCTCGATGATGAGGTTGCCCGTCAGCGCGCGGAACTCCTCCGGCAGGTGGCCGTAAGCCTCCAGCGCCAGGGATTCGAAGGTGCTGATGGTCGGGGCGTGGCGGGTCTGCCAATCCTCGGTCTGGTCGATGCGGGCCATGGGCACTCCTTTGCCCGTCATATAGACGATTTTCAGCGTTTTTCGAGGGGCGAATTTGGGTGTGCCGTGTTGCGCGCTGCGAAGGCTCTTGCCGACGGTCGTCTGCAACAAAACGTGATCGGTCAGTTTGCCGCAGCAAGCCCGGGGTCTGCATTCGATGAAAATCCGTAACCGACTGAAAAGGCGATATCTTTTGTCAAGATTAGAACAGCTCTAAACGAATCGGGCGGCGAGACTGCCCGGTTCATTCTTGACAACGAATATCCTCTTTTGCTTAATCCCCGGAAATTCAGGACTTTGCGTATAGCAGGCAAGACGAAATGCTGGTTTGCAGCTGCAACTTCATCACCGAAAAAGAAATCGTCGACGTGATCAACGGCCTTCTCGACGAGGACTGTTGGCAGCTCATCGTGCCTGCAAAGGTCTATCACGCCATGCAGAAGCGCGGCCGTTGCTGCGGCTGCTTCCCCAACGTGGTCGATATCATCATTCGGACGACCGAAGCGTATCACGCCCGTCGTGACTCGACGGATGCCGAGATATTTGATTTCATGACCCGCCTCAAACAATTCCATGAAGAGAACAGGAGAGCGGATCTTGAAAGGCGACAAAAAGGTCATCGAGCAGCTTAACGAAGCGCTCTATCTCGAGCTGGGTGCTGTCAACCAGTACTGGCTCCACTACCGCCTTCTCGAGGACTGGGGTTACACGCTTCTCGCCAAGAAGGAGCGTGCCGAGTCCATCGAAGAGATGCAGCACGCCGACAAGCTCGTCGCCCGCATCATCTTCCTCGAAGGCCACCCGAACCTGCAGACCGTCGCACCGCTGCGCATCGGCCAGAACGTCAAGGAAGTCCTGGAAGCCGACCTTGCCGGCGAATACGACGCCCGCGCGGCCTACAAGAAGTCGCGCGACATCTGTCACGCGGCCGGCGACTATGTCACCATGAAGCTGTTCGAAGAATTGCTGATCGACGAGGAAGGCCATATCGACTTCCTCGAAACCCAGCTCGAACTGCTCGGCAAGCTCGGCGAGGAAAAATACGGCCAGCTCAACGCAGCGCCGGCCAACGAAGCCGAATAGGCTTTCAATTCCCGCAGATATGGAAAACCCCGGCTTTGCCGGGGTTTTTTGTTGCCGGTGGCGCGGCGGCTTGCCTCTTGGCCCCGATCAGGGCGCCAGATGCGCGAAGGTCGAGACGACCTCCTCGTAGACCTTGCGCTTGAAGGGCACGATCAGCTCCGGCAGGTCGCGCATCGCCTTCCATTCCCAGGCGTCGAACTCGGCCTCGTGGCCGCCGGGCGGCGGGTTGATGGCGATCTCGCTTTCGCCGCCTTCGAAGCGGAAGGCGAACCAGCGCTGCGTCTGGCCGCGATACTTGCCCTTGAGGCCGATCCCGATCAGGTGGGTGGGCAGGTCGTAGTTGATCCAGCGCCCGGCGTCGGCGAGGAGCGACACGCTCTTCATGCCGGTCTCCTCGTAGAGTTCGCGGTAGGCGGCCTCCAGCGGGTCCTCGCCCTTGTCGATGCCGCCCTGCGGCATCTGCCAGAGCTGCGGCGAGCCGTCATATTCGGAATTGCCGACAGCCAGGCGCCGGCCGGCCCAGACCCTGTTTTCGGCGTTCAGCACCATGATGCCGACGCAGGGGCGATACGGCAGGTCCTCGGCCCGAACCACCTTGTCCTTATCCTTGCCCATTGAGATGTCCTATTTTCTGGCGGGAACGGCTGCGAGCGACGCGACGCCGACGATCTCGATGCCGCGGGTCTCCGCTTCCTCGCACCATTTGCCGATGGCGTCCACACTTTCGTCGAAGGCCGAGGCGATGCCGATCGCCGTGCCGTTGCGGCGAGCGATGCGCTCCAGCTCGTCGAGCTTCTTCAGCACCGCCTCGCGGGAAAGGTCGGCGTCGAGCTGGAGGTCGGCGAAGGCGTGCGGAGCCTCCACCGCCCCGGCGATCGTGCCGGAAAGCGACTGGGCGGAGCTGCCGTCGTCGAGGAAGAGCAGGCCGCGGCTGGCCACATCGCGGATCACCGGCTCCAGCGCGTCGGCATCGGCAAGGAAGCGCCCGCCCATGAAGTTCACGAGGCCGGTATAGTTGGTGATCTTCGCCATGGCGCGGTGCAGTTCGGCAAGGTTCTGCGTCTCGCTGAAATCCGTGCGCAGCGTATAAGGGCCGGGATCGTTCTGCGGATAGTCGAAGGGTTCCAGCGGCATCTGCAGGAGGATTTCATGGCCGCCGCGGCGAGCTTCCTGCATCCAGCGCGAAAGGCTGTTGCCGCTGGCGGCAAAAGCGAGCGTCACTTCCGCCGGCAGCTCGCGGATGGCGCGTTGCGTGCCCGTCTGGCTGAGGCCGAGGCCGCCGACCACGATGGCGATGCGCGTGCCGCGCGCGCCGGACCAGGGCCGGGCATACTGGTCCATCGGCCGCGTGCCGTCGAGGCCGATGACGGGAATCTTGCCGTCCGAGGTCTCTTCCAGCAGGGCGTCGTTGGGGAAGGCCGCGGTGCGCGGATCCTGGCCGATGCGGTTCGCCTCGATGAGGAGCGGTCCTTTGCCGTCGCGCGTGCCGGGAGAATAGGTGCGCACGACATTGCCGTCGTCGGTCGTCGTTTCCTCGACGCGGGCGCCGGAAAGGCCGTTTGCGCGCCGCACGCCGCCCTTCGCCTCGGCGGTTTTCTGGTCGGCCTTGTCGGCCGCCGCATGGGCGTCTTCGGAAGGAGGCGTGAAAGGCGTGGTGGCAAGGCTGCTCGGCGCCAGCGCCGTCCAGCCGGAAAAGCCGAGAAGGCCGGCGACGACGAGCGCGGACACAAGGGTGCCGGCGGAGAACCGGGAGGGTCCCGCCGGTCCGGGCCTTGCCTTGCGGTCCTGGCCGAGAGGTGCGTGAATATCTGTGCCCAAGGTCAGTCCGCGCTGGCCGAAAGGTGCGGGGGAAACAGGGCCTGCCGACGGCGGGCCCTGCGCAGATGTCTTACTTCTTCAGCTCGGCCTTTTCCGGATTGGCCGGGAAGGACGGGTCGGTCTTCTGGCCGCGCAGCAGTTCCAGCGCATACTGAAGCTGGACGTCGTCCTTGGCTTCCGGCGGAACGTAGGCGGAGGAACCGGAGCCCTGGTCCGTCTCGCTCTGGCCCTGGATATGGCCGCGCAGGCTCGATTCGCTGGCGTTCTCGACCTTGCCCTGCAGTTCCGGCGGCAGCGGCTGGTCGATCGTGATGTCCGGCGTGATGCCGGTGCCCTGAATCGATTTGCCGGACGGCGTGTAGTAGAGCGCCGTCGTCAGGCGCAGCGCGCCGGCGTCGCCCATCGGAATGATGGTCTGGACCGAGCCCTTGCCGAAGGAACGGGTGCCGACGACGGTGGCGCGGCGCAGATCCTGCAGCGCGCCCGCGACGATTTCCGAGGCCGAGGCCGAGCCGCCGTTGATCAGCACGACCACCGGCTTGCCGTCGGAAAGGTCGCCCGGCGAGGCGTTGAAGCGACGGGTCTCGTCTTCGTTGCGGCCGCGGGTCGAAACGACCTCGCCGCGCTCGAGGAAGGCGTCGGAAACGTTGATCGCCTGGTCGAGCAGGCCGCCCGGATTGAGGCGGAGGTCCAGCACGTAGCCCTTCAGCTTGTCGGCCGGGACCTGTTCCTTGATCTTGGCGATGGCGGTTTCGAGGTCGTCGAAGGTCTTCTCGGTGAAGGAGATGACGCGCAGGTAGCCGACATCGTTCTCGACGCGGAACTTCACGGCCTTCACGGCGATGATGTCGCGCTTGATGGTCAGCTCGATCGGCTTGTCGGCGCCCTTGCGGATCAGCGTCAGCTTGATCGGCGTGTTGACGGCGCCGCGCATCTTCTCGACCGCGTCTTCCAGCTTCAGGCCGCGGACGTCCTGGCCGTCGATCTTCGAGATGAAGTCGCCGGCAAGAACGCCGGCGCGGGCGGCCGGCGTGTCGTCGATCGGCGTAATGACCTTGACGAGTTCGTCTTCCATCGTGACTTCGATGCCGAGGCCGCCGAACTCGCCGCGCGTCTGGGTGCGCATGTCCTCGGCGTCCTTGGCATTCATGTAGGAGGAATGCGGATCGAGCGAGGAGAGCATGCCGTTGATGGCATTCTCGATGAGCTGGTCTTCCTTCGGCGGCGTCACATACTGGGCGCGCACGCGTTCGAACACGTCACCGAAGATGGACAGTTCGCGATAGGTCGACGAACCGGCTGCTTCCGCGGGCAGGGTTACCGTGTTGATGACGCTCATGGCCGTAGCACCCATGAGTGCACCGACAATAACAAGTGAAGCCCTACGAATCATTGCGTGCCTTTCCAGATTTCTTGGCGGACCACCACGGCCGGGAATCAACCGGTTTTCCGTTCTTTCGGAATTCAATGTAAAGTGTCGGCTTGTCCGTTTCCAGCGCCAAAGCGTTGACACTCGCGACCCTTTTTTCACCCATCACGGCGAGCGGTTCTCCCGCCACGACGAACTGACCCTCCCGCACGCTCACCCTGTCCATGCCGGAAAGCACGAGATGGTAGCCTTCTCCGGCATTCAGGATGATCATGCGCCCGTAACTGCGAAACGTTCCGGCAAAGACGATCCATCCGTCCGAGGGAGCCGTGACCAGCGCGCCCGGATTGGCCGCCAGCGTCAGCCCCTGCGAATCGTGGCCGGTGCCGTCCGCCTCGCCGAACTGGCGCAGCACGTCTCCCGCCACGGGATAGTCGAGTTTTGCCTGCAACTGCGAAAATTCGTATGCCGGAGCAATGCGGTTTTTGTCGGGCACGCTGTCGCGGGCGAGAGCCCTCGCCTTCTCGCGTTCCGCCTCGCTCTGTCCGCGCCGTTCCTCTTCCCTGGCGCGGGCCAGCGCAGCGGCGTCGCGCACCGAGCCGATCTCCTGCTCCAGGCTGCCGATCAGCCCTTCGAGGCTGGTTGCGCGGGCGGCCAGTTCCTCCGCGCGGCGCCGTTCGGCGGCGAGTGTGCGGGCATTGGTCTCGGTCAGCGCCTCGTTCTCGGCGATCAGCATTTCCGAGCGCTTCTCCTCCTCGATGCGCACCTGCATGGCGTCGGTCAGCTCGGTTCTTTCACGGTCGATATTGCTCTTGATGTCCATCAGCGCGGCAAGGTCGTCGATGAGCGCATCCGTCTCCTTGCGGATGCCGGGCACGACGGCGCCGAGCAGGATGGCGCTACGCACCGAGGAAAGCGCGTCTTCCGGGGTCACGAGGAGGGCGGGCGGCGGGTTTCGCCCCATGCGCTGGAGCGCGGCGAGCACTTCGGCGAGCAGGCCGCGCCGCTCGTGCAGCGAGGCGCGCACGCCGGCTTCCCGGTCGCGCATGCCCTCCAGCCGCTTCTCGCCGTCGAGGATCTTCTCCTCCATCGCCTTGCGCCTGGCCGCCGACTGGACGATCGCCTCGCGCAGGCTCTGGCGCGACTTGTCGAGATTGGCGATCTCCGCTTCGAGTTGCCTGGTCTTTTCCGACGAAACGGTGATCGACTGGGAAAGGGCGTCAAGCTCCCGGCGCGTGCTGTCGCGGCGAAGGGCGAGCGCCGCGGCGGGATCGGGCTCGGCTTTCGGCAGTGAGCCGGTCTTTTCCAGCGCGACGGATGTCTCGTTGGGCTCGGCGGCGAGCGGGTGGGGAAGGAGGGCCAGCGACAGGGCAGCCGAGAGCATGGCCGGCCGCAGCAGGCGGCTGACACCTTCACCCGGATTGGCTGTGCCGGTCTTCCTCATCGCGTTCCGAACATTTTTTGGGCCGAACGTTTTGCTGGACCTGCTCTATGCTGATTTGCCGATTTCGCCAACAAACAGCGCCAAAAATACGGCCTCCGCCATCATGGGGCGCGAGGCTTGCGCGGCCATGACGCTATCCGTCAGCTGCGGTGGTAGGGATGGCCGGAGAGGATGGTGACGGCGCGGTAGAGCTGTTCGGCCAGCAGAATGCGCACGAGCTGGTGCGGCCAGGTCATCTTGCCGAGGCAGAGCGTGGCGTTGGCGCGCTCGTAAAGGGCGGGGTCGAGCCCGTCTGCACCGCCGATGGCGATCATCAGCTCGCGTTTGCCGGAATCGCGGAAGCCGGCGAGAAGATCGGCAAAGGCCGGGGAATCGAGCGATTTGCCGCGCTCGTCGAGCAGGATCAGCACGGCGCCGTCGGGCAGCGCCTTTTCCAGCATGGCCGCTTCCTCGCGCTTGCGCGTCTCGGCATTGCCGGCCCGGCTTTCGCCGACTTCGGCGAGCTTGCCGAGTTCGAGGCCGATGGCGGGACCGGCCTTCGCGAAACGGTCGATATAGCGGGCCGCAAGTTCCTTCTCAGGGCCGGCCTTCAGCCGTCCCACCGAAAAAAGTCCAACCCGCATCGCCTCAAGCCCTGTCCGTTCGGGTGACGCGCAGCCGCGCCACCGCCTGCTTTCGCCGGACAGGTGCCCGGCGTCTGGATTAGTGTACCGTGCCGTCCTCGATCTCGGGAGCCGCCCACATCCGTTCGATGTTGTAGAACTCCCGGACTTCCGGCCGGAACACGTGGATGATGATATCGCCCGTGTCGATCAGCACCCAGTCGCCCGCCTCCAGGCCTTCGACGCGGGCATTGCCCAGGCCTTCGTCCTTGAGATCGGTGATGAGGTGATCGGCGATCGCCATGACATGACGGTTCGAGCGTCCGGACACGACCACCATGTAGTCGCCCAGCGCCGATTTTCCGGCAATGTTGATGGTGACGATATCTTCCGCCTTGGAGTCCTCGAGGCTTGCGAGGACCAGTTGAAGGGCCCGGTCGGCGGCATCATCGCCCCTTCCCGCGCTCCTGGAGAAAACGCCGACGACGTTTCCCTTTGCGTGCACTGTTGTCAGGTTCGTTCCTTTCTGGATACAAGCAGCACGTCCCGTACCGGCAAAACGCGCCGGCACCTACCAAATGTAGGCACCGATGGGGGGCAGTTTCAAGACGTCACTTCTGAGGGATGGTTTTCTCTAGCGTCGCGCCCTTGCGCAGCGCCGTGGAACTGAGGGCCGAGCGTGGCCCATGGATGAAGGTCCAGGCCGGCGCCGGGCGGCCGGGAAGCGACATGGCATCCTCCTCGTCGACCCGGGCATGGTCGAAGGTCTTGGCCATGCGGGAGGATAGATAGGAGAGCGTCGAGCCCGGCCGGTCGATGACGGCGATGGGGAAGGTGCAGGCGATCTTCCGCCAGTTCTGCCAGTGATGGAAGGTGCCGAGATTGTCGGCGCCCATGATCCAGACGAAATTCACGCCGCGGTTCAGCGCTTGGACCCGTTCGAGCGTCTTGGCCGTGTAGCTCTGGCCGAGCCGCTTCTCGAAGGCCGTCACCTTGACGCGCGGACCGGGTGCGATGGCCTCGCTGAGGCGGATGCGCTCGGCGAGCGGGGCCAGTTCCCGGTGGTCCTTCAGCGGGTTGCCGGGCGTCACCATCCACCAGAGCTGGTCGAGGCCGAGGCGGCGCAGCGCGGTTTCCGCGACGAGCGCATGGCCCTGGTGCGGCGGGTTGAAGGAGCCGCCGAAAAGGCCCACCGACATGCCTTTCTCGACATGGGGCATCCTGAGGTAGCGCTCTGCAACCGTGTCCGCCGTCACCTCAGGGCCGCACCTGTCCGGTGCCGCGCACGCGGTATTTGAAGGAGGTGAGCTGCTCGACGCCGACGGGGCCGCGCGCATGCATCTTGCCGGTGGCGATGCCGATCTCGCCGCCCATGCCGAACTCGCCGCCATCGGCAAACTGGGTGGAGGCATTGTGCAGGAGGATGGCCGAATCGATTTCCGTGAAGAAACGCTCGACGACGGCGGGATTCTCGGCGATGACGGCTTCCGTATGGGCGGAGGACCATCGGTTGATGTGCTCGATCGCGCCGGAAATGCCGTCGACCAGCGAGACCGAGAGGATGGCGTCGAGATATTCCGTCGACCAGTCCGCTTCCGTCGCGGCAACGAGGTTCGGGATGTGGGCGCGGATTTCCTCCGTCGCGCGCACTTCGCAGCCGGCGGCGACAAGGCCTTCGACCAGCGGGGCGAGATGGGTGTCTGCGACGGCACGATCGATCAGCAGCGTCTCCATCGAACCGCAGATGCCCGTGCGGCGCATCTTGGCATTGACGGCGATCTTCTTCGCCATGTCCAGATCGGCGGACTTGTCGACGTAGATATGGCAGAGGCCTTCGAGATGGGCGAAGACCGGCACGCGCGCCTCGCTCTGCACGCGGGCGACGAGGCTCTTGCCGCCGCGCGGCACGATGACGTCGATGGCGCCGCCAAGGCCGGACAGCATGGCGCCGACGGCGGCGCGGTCCGTCACCGGCACATACTGGATCGCATGTTCCGGAAGGCCGGCGGCCTTCAATCCGGCGACGAGGCAGGAATGGATCGCCTGCGATGAATTCACGCTGTCCGAGCCGCCGCGCAGGATCACGGCATTGCCGGCCTTCAGGCACAGCGCGCCGGCATCCGCCGTCACGTTCGGACGGCTCTCGTAGATGACGCCGATGACGCCGAGCGGCGTGCGCACGCGCTCGATATGAAGGCCATTCGGCCGGTCCCATTCGGCGATGACGTCGCCGACAGGGTCCTTGAGCGCGGCGATGTCGCGGATCGCGCCGGCAATGCCTTCGATGCGCTCGGCCGTCAGCGTCAGCCGGTCGATGAAGGAGGCCGCGACGCCGCTTTCCTTCGCATTGGCAAGGTCGATGGCATTGGCGGCAAGGATCGCCTCGCGATGCGCGAGGATTTCCGCAGCCATGGCTTCAAGGGCGCGGTTCTTCTGATCGGCCGTGGCGATGGCGAGCGGGCGGGCGGCGGCGCGGGCGTTGCGGCCGATTTCGGCCATCAGGCTGTCGATGTCGGTCTTCACCTGGTCAAGCATGGCTCAAATCCCTCCCCGCCTCGGTGGCGACAGGCAGCCCGGTCACCACGAGATCGTCCCTGTGCACCATCGCGGCGCGCCCGGCATAACCGAGAATGGCGGCGATATCGGCCGATTTCCTGCCGACGATCAGCCGCGCTTCATCGGCATCGTAGCCGGCAAGGCCGCGCGCGATCTCGCGCCCGCTCGCGCCGTAGATCGAAACCGTGTCGCCGCGCGAGAACGAACCCCAGACGCCGCGCACCCCGGCGGGCAGCAGGCTCTTGCCGGCCGAAAGCGCCGTTTCCGCGCCCGCATCGATTTCCAGCCGTCCGGCCGGCTGCAACTGCCCGGCAATCCACGTTTTCCGCGCGGTAACGGGCGAACCCGAGGGGGCGAACCAGGAGGAGCGCGCACCCTCTTCGATGGCGCGCAGCGGATGGTCGACCTTGCCCGAGGCGATGATCATGGCGCAGCCCGCGCCCGTCGCGATCTTGCCGGCGTCGATCTTGGTGCGCATGCCGCCGCGCGACAGTTCCGAGGCCGCACCGCCCGCCATCGCCTCGATCTCCGGCGTGATGGCGTCGATGGTCTCAAGGAAACGCGCCTCGGGGTCGAGATGCGGCGGGGCCGTGTAGAGCCCGTCGATATCCGAGAGCAGAACCAGCAGGTCCGCGCCCGTCATCGTGGCGACGCGAGCGGCGAGCCGGTCGTTGTCGCCATAGCGGATTTCCGTCGTCGCGACCGTGTCGTTCTCGTTGATGATCGGCACGGCGCCGAGCTTCAGGAGCTGGTTGATCGTCGCGCGGGCGTTGAGATAGCGGCGGCGCTCTTCCGTGTCGCCCAGCGTCAGCAGGATCTGCCCGGCGACGATGCCGTCAGCCGAAAGGCTTTCCGACCAGGCGCGGGCAAGCGCGATCTGGCCGACGGCTGCTGCCGCCTGGCTTTCCTCCAGCTTCAGCGCGCCGGCCGGCACCTTCAGCACCGAGCGGCCGAGCGCGATGGCGCCTGAGGAGACGACGAGAACGTCCGTGCCGCCGGCCCGGAGCGCCGCGATATCCCGGCACATGGCGTCGAGCCAAGCCTTCTTCAGGCCGCTCGCCCGGTCGACGAGCAGTGCCGAGCCGATCTTGATCACAATCCGGCGGTATTTTCCGAGCGGTTTGCGGTTCTTCGTCATCTCAGTCGTCGGATCCGGAATTCTTCGCTTGAACGATGATGTCGCGCACCGCGCGCAGCGTGCCGATCATGCCGACATTGGCGACCGCGGAAAGCTGCAGCGGCGTCTGCCCGCAGGCCTTCGCCAGCGCCTTGGACTTCTTCTTCAGCTCATCCTCGTCGAGCACGTCGATCTGCGACAGCGCGACGATCTCCGGCTTGTCGGTGATGCCGCCGCCATAGGCCTCCAGTTCGCGCTTCACGGTCTTGTAGGCCTTCGCGACATCCTCCTCCTGCGCGGAGACGAGATGCAGCAGAACGCGCGTGCGCTCGACATGACCGAGGAAACGGTCGCCGAGACCGATACCGTCATGCGCCCCCTCGATAAGGCCCGGAATGTCCGCAAGGATGAATTCCGCGCCGTCGATGGTCGCGACACCGAGATTCGGATGCAGCGTCGTGAACGGATAGTTGGCGATCTTCGGCCGGGCGCGCGTGCAGGTCGCAAGGAAGGTCGACTTTCCGGCATTCGGCAGGCCGACGAGGCCGGCATCGGCGATCAGCTTCAGGCGAAGCCAGATCGTCTTCTCCTCGCCGGCAAGGCCGGGATTGGCCCAGGTCGGCGCCTGGTTGGTGGCCGACTTGAAATGGGCGTTGCCGAAGCCGCCATTGCCGCCGGCGGCCAGCTTGAAGCGCTGTCCCTCGGTCACAAGGTCGATGATCAGCGTCTCGTTGTCTTCCTCGAAGATCTGCGTGCCGACCGGCACCTTCAGCGTCACGCTGGCGCCGTTCGCGCCGGTGCGGTTGCGGCCCATGCCGTGCGTACCGATGGACGCCTTGAAGTGCTGCTGGAAGCGGAAATCGATCAGCGTGTTGAGGCCGTTGACGGCCTCCACCCACACGTCGCCGCCGCGCCCGCCGTCGCCGCCGTCAGGGCCGCCGAATTCCACGAATTTTTCGCGGCGGAACGAGACAGCCCCTGCCCCGCCGTCGCCGGAGCGGATATAGACTTTTGCTTCGTCCAGGAACTTCATTGGCTCGCCGTTTGCTTTACTTTGATCGTCATGGTCATTTTGCCGTCTTCGATATAGCCGCTTCCCGCAGAGGTCAAAGACTATCGTGAAATTCGTCAGCTACAACGTCCAGTACGGCATCGGTCTCGATGATCGCTTCGACCTGCCGCGCATCGCCTCCAGCATTCACGGCGCCGATATCATCGCCCTGCAGGAAGTGACGCGGAACTTCCACCGCAACGGCCATGTCGACATGGTCGCCGAGTTGCGCACGCTGCTCGCCAACCACTATTCCGTCTTCGGCCCGGCCTGCGATCTCGATGCCGGATCGGCGATCGAGAAGGGCCGGGTGGTCAATCGCCGCTTCCAGTTCGGCAACATGATCTTCTCGCGCTGGCCGATCCTCTCGACCCGCACGATCCTCCTGCCGCGCACGCGCACCCTCGACAAGCTGAACCTGCAGCGCGGCGCGACCGAGGCGGTCATCGCGACGCCCGGCGGGCCGATCCGCGTCTATTCCGTGCATCTCGATCACGTCCACCGCGACGAGCGCATCGCGCAGATCCGCTACCTCAAGGACCGCGCCAGGCTCTACGGCGACGAGGGCGGGGCCATTTCCGGCGCGCATGAATTCGGCCTTGCCGAACCGCTGGCGCCCGACGATTACGTGCTGATGGGCGACTTCAACATGGTGCCGGAATCGCCGGAATATTGCGAGATGGCCGGCGGCGTCGATCCCCTCTACGGACGGCAGATCCGCGCCACCAACCCGGTGGATGCGCTGGCCGGCCTCGGCAAGCGCCATGCCGGAAGCTTCAGCTGGATCAACCCCAAGGACCATGCCGACCGCATGTTCCTCGACTACTGCTTCCTCAGCCACGGCCTCGTGGAGCGGCTGACGGATGCCTGGGTCGATGAGACCGCCTTCGGCTCCGACCATATGCCGGTCTGGTTCGAATTGTCCTGACATGGAAGCGGGGCGGAGCGATCCGCCCCGTTCTTTCTTACTGCCGCGGGATTGCCGGGCGGAAGTCGCCCGGCTCCAGCCGCGTCTCGATATGCGGGACCATCGAGCCCCGGGCGACGCAATAGAGGTCGCTGCATCCGGTGATGCGGAAGCCCGCCTTCTCCTGGACCCTCAGCGAAGCGGGGTTGTCGGCGAAGACGCCGGAATGGATGTCCGTTCCGGGCATGCGCGTCATGAACCGCGCCGTTGCCGCGTGCACCGCCTCGCTCATATAGCCGCGCCGCCAGTAGAAGCGGTTCAGCCAGTAGCCGAGATGCCATTCCCCGCCGAGCCACTCGAAGGAGACGCAGCCGATATGCACGTCGTCGCCGGTGGTGATGGCGAAGGCCCAGCCCTCGTTGAGATCGGTGGTCGCAATGGTGAGCCATTCGGCCGCATCCTGCCGGTCATAGGGGGCGGGGGCCCGCGCCAGCATGCGCGAGACCTCGAAATCGCCGAGCGACTGGGCGATGGCATCCGCATCGGACATGCGGTGCGGACGCAGGGTGAGGCGCGCCGTCCGGATGGTCGGGCCGGGGCCGGGGCCGGTAACGCGCTCGCGGTCCCTCTGGGTCTGCATGGCGTTCATCGCATGCCTCCCCAGCTCTTCAGCGAAACCCAGGTCTTGCGGTCGAGCCTGTACCATTCGACGGGCACCATGCCGCCGACGGCGAGGCTCTGCACCATGCCGGTCGCCTGGAACTGGAAGCCGCACTTCTGGATGACCCGGCGCGAGGGGATGTTCATGACCCGGCAGCGCGCATCGATCTGCTCGACATCGCGGGTGCGGAAGACCATGTCGATCAGCGCATGCGCCGCCTCGGTGACATAACCCTGGTTCCAGTAGGGCTCGCCCAGCCAGTAGCCGAGCTCGACCGTGCGTCCGTCCTCGTGCGGTTCGATCCCGCAGCAGCCGAGGAAGGCGCCGTTGTCGGCTTTCGTAATGGCATAGACGCACTTGCCAATCGCGCCGGCGCGTGTGCGTCGCACGAAATCAGCGGCGTCCGCAACCGTGTACGGGTGCGGCATGCGGGCGACCATGTTGGCGATGTTGGCGTTGTTGGCAAGATGGGCAAGGGCGTCGATGTCGTCTTCGTGCGGGGCTCTCATGACGAGCCTCGGCGACAGCAAGATCGGGCAATCGGTCCTCGACCGTTCAGGCCTCAGCCTTTCCTTGGGAGACCTTGATTGGTCTTCCCGCAACAATTCGGTCTGCATGGCTCGTTCCTCCAGAACGGAAAAAGGGAGATAAGGACTTGCCTCATCTCCCTTTTTTTCCTGCAGGTCCGAAACCTGTAGCGTCAGCCGGGTCGATGAGACGCCGGCTGTTTTAGAGCGCTACCGGCTTATTCCGCTGCTTCCGCTTTCGGCATTACAGACACGTAGACGCGACCGTTGGCCTTCGTACGGAAATTCACATTGCCAGCTGTAAGGGCGAAGATCGTGTGATCCTTGCCGAGGCCGACATTGGCACCGGGATGCCACTGCGTGCCGCGCTGACGGACGATAATGTTGCCTGCGAGGACGGCTTCGCCGCCGAACTTCTTCACGCCGAGGCGCTTGGACTGGGAATCGCGACCGTTGCGCGAGGAGCCGCCAGCTTTTTTGTGTGCCATGGGAGTTCTCCTTTACCTGTCCGGATTATTCGGCTGCTGCAACGGCTTCGGCTTCAGACTTCTTGGAAGCCTTCTTTGCCTTGCCGCCGGCTGCCGCGATCTCGACGATACGGACAGTCGTGTTGTGCTGGCGATGGCCGCGCGAGCGCTTCGAGTTCTGGCGGCGGCGCTTCTTGAAGGCGATAACCTTCTTGCCACGGCCATGCTCGACGACTTCGGCGGTCACGACGGCGCCTTCGACGAAGGGCGCACCGATCGTGGCATCGGCGCCGACGCCGACCATCAGCACTTCGGTGAATTCGATCTTCGCACCAGCTTCGCCGGACAGCTTTTCAACCGTCAGGACGTCGTTGGCGGCCACGCGGTACTGCTTACCGCCGGTCTTGATGACTGCGAACATTTTATATCCTTTCATGTTCGTGCCGGCTCTTTGCCCTTGAGGGCACGGCCGTCTTTTTGTCAGTCGCTACGAATGGAGAGGCATTGGCGCCCCGCCGGTTAGGTCGGTTCCTGCCGGCATGATCCCCGCGAAGCGAGGAAGTACGGCACAAAGAACCATCGTCGCGGCACAGGTGAGACCTATGCCACTGCACCTTGCGCAATAGGTGAGCCGATGAAAACTGTCAAGGAGATTTCCGTCACCATTGCAATTAGATGCTTTCTGCCCCCTTGCGCCCCCGCCCGACACCCGCTATGTACCGCCCCGCGCTGAAGGCGCCGACCGACATCCGGAGAGGTGGCAGAGTGGTCGAATGCACCGCACTCGAAATGCGGCATACCTGCAAGGGTATCGTGGGTTCGAATCCCACCCTCTCCGCCATAAGTTTCCAATAGATCGATATTTTTCCGAACGAGACGGGATGGCTCTCCGATCCGTTGCGCGAGTCTGGCGCTCGATCGGCGCGAGGGCTACACTGCTGCTGACGAGAACCGATGCGCAGCGAGGTGATGCCATGGCGATGTTCACGGTCACGACCGGCATTGAAGTCGAAGCGGATACCGCCGAGGAAGCCGCGCTGATGATGTATCGCGAACTCAGCAGGGACCCTGTGCCGGTCACCTATCGGGTCACCGACGCGAAGAACATGACGACGGAGCTGGTGCTCGATCCGGAAAAGGCGGAGGAATACGCGCTGACCGATCACACGGCGGATCCCGGCAACTGGTGAGGGTCTTCATCGGCTGTTCCGATGGCGATGGGTGTTCTTCATCCGCCTTTTGCGGATAGACGCTCTTCACGCGTGGCGATTGCCGCCTTTCAAGCCTGCACCTCGAATACCATGTTGAACGGCGTTTCTGTTGCCCGGCGGAAACGGGTGAAGCCCGCATCGAGCGCGACCTTGCGAAGGCGCAGTTCCCCTGCCTGTGCGCCAAGCCCGAGTCCCACGTCCTGGGAGAGCGAGGCGGGCGTGCAGATCATTGTCGATGCGCCGTAATAGACACGGCCGACCGGGTTGAGATTGTCCTTGAGATGATCATGCGCGAATGGTTCGACGATCATCCATGTTCCGTCCGGGGCGAGCGTTTCTCGCACGTGTCGTCCGGCGCCCACCGGGTCGCCCATGTCATGCAGGCAGTCGAACATCGCGATCATGTCGTAGTCGCGGCCCGGAAACTGCGCTGCCGCGCTCTGCTCGAAGGTGACCCGATCGGCCACTCCGGCCTTTTCGGCCGCTGCCCTTGCCCTTTCGATCGAGGGGCCGTGATAGTCGAAGCCGAGGAATCGAGATGCCGGATAGGCCTGTGCCATCAGGATGGTCGATGCGCCATGGCCGCAGCCGACGTCGGCGACACTGGCGCCTGACCTGAGTTTTTCCTCGACGCCGTCGAGGGCCGGAATCCATTCGGTCACCAGATGGCTGTTGTAGCCGGGACGGAAAAACCGTTCGGTTCCGCGGAAAAGGCAGGTGCTGTGCTCATGCCAGCCGACGCCCTTGCCGGTGCGGAACGCGTCGGCGACCTTCGGTTCGTCCACCCACATGGACTGGACGACCTCGAATGCGCCGACGAAAAAGGCCGGGCTGTTCTCCTCGGCAAATACCATCGCTTGCTCCGGCGTCAGGCTGAAACGGTTCGTTGCTTCGTCATAGTCGATATAGTCGGCGGCGGCCTGAGCGCTGAGCCATTCCTGCAGGTAGCGCTCCTTCAGCCCGGTTTTCGCCGCAAGCTCCCGGGCGTTTACCGGCTCGCCGTCGGCCATCGCCCTGAAAATACCCACCTGGTCGCCGAGCACGACCAGGGCGCCCGTTACCGCGGCGCCGATATCGCCGACGAGGCGGCCGACGAGCGTGTCGAGTTTCTGCATATCCGGTTCACGCATGGAAGCCTCCCATGGCCAGGACAGATTCTTAATTTTAGGATAATTGAATATAACATCAATCGAGACCGGTGGTCCAGCGCGCCGCGCGGGCAGGGGTCTCGCGCACGAGATACGGAGCCGGCACATTTCATGGAGATTCGCCGCCGCACCCGCATGGACTTGCCGCACTGCCTCGTGGCATAGGGCGCGGGACACGACGAGGCTTCCTTCCATGATCCGCATCGAGAATATCAGCAAGTCCAACAGCCACCGCATCCTCTATATCGAGGCCTCCGCCGCGCTGAACCGCGGGGAGAAGATCGGGCTGGTCGGGCCCAACGGGGCGGGTAAGACGACGCTCTTCCGCATGATCACCGGGCGGGAGCTACCGGACGAGGGGCAGGTTTCCGTCGAGAAGCATGTCTCCATCGGCTATTTCAGCCAGGATGTCGGTGAGATGGCGGGGCGCAGCGCGGTCACCGAGGTGATGGACGGGGCGGGGCCGGTGAGTTCCGTCGCGGCGGAACTGCGCGAACTCGAGGCGGCGATGGTCGATCCCGACCGGCTGGACGAGATGGATGCGATCATCGAGCGCTACGGCGAGGTGCAGGCGCGCTACGAGGAGCTCGACGGCTACGGGCTGGAGAGCCGGGCGCGCGAGGTGCTGGCGGGCCTCAGCTTCAGCCAGGAGATGATGGACGGCGACGTCGGCAAGCTTTCGGGCGGCTGGAAGATGCGCGTGGCGCTCGCCCGCATCCTGCTCATGCGGCCGGACGTCATGCTGCTCGACGAGCCGAGCAACCATCTCGACCTCGAAAGCCTGATCTGGCTGGAGCAGTTCCTCAAGGGCTATGACGGCGCGCTGCTGATGACCTCGCACGACCGCGAGTTCATGAACCGCATCGTCAACAAGATCATCGAGATCGATGCCGGCTCGCTGACCACCTATTCCGGCGACTACGGCTTCTACGAGCAGCAGCGCGCGCAGAACGAGAAGCAGCAGCAGGCGCAGTTCGAGCGCCAGCAGGCGATGCTCGCCAAGGAGATCAAGTTCATCGAGCGCTTCAAGGCGCGCGCCTCGCACGCCGCGCAGGTGCAGAGCCGGGTGAAGAAGCTCGACAAGATCGAGCGCGTCGAGCCGCCGCGCCGGCGCCAGACGGTGATGTTCGAATTCCAGCCGGCACCGCGCTCGGGCGAGGACGTGGTCAGCCTCAAGAATGTCGGCAAGGCCTATGGCAGCCGGGCGATCTACGAGGATTTCAGCTTCCTGATCCGCCGCCGGGAACGCTGGTGCGTGATGGGCATCAACGGCGCGGGCAAGTCGACGCTGCTGAAGCTCGTCGCCGGTGCCGCGGTACCCGATGCCGGTAGCGTGACCATCGGGGCGAGCGTCAAGGTCGGCTATTTTGCACAGCATGCGATGGATCTCCTCGACGGCGACCTGACCGTGTTCGAATGGCTGGAGGCGGAGTTTCCGCGGGCGGGGCAGGGGCCGCTTCGCACGCTGGCCGGCTGCTTCGGCTTTTCCGGCGACGACGTGGAGAAGAAGTGCCGGGTGCTGTCCGGCGGCGAGAAGGCGCGGCTCGTCATGGCGGCGATGCTGTTCGATCCGCCGAACTTCCTCATCCTCGACGAGCCGACCAACCATCTCGATCTCGACACCAAGGAGATGCTGATCAAGGCGCTGTCGGAATACGAGGGCACCATGCTCTTCGTCTCGCACGACCGCCATTTCCTCGGCGCGCTGTCGAACCGGGTGCTGGAGCTCAACGGTGACGACATCCACCAGTATCCGGGCGGCTATACCGAATATGTCGCCCAGACCGGGCACGAGGCGCCGGGCCTCGCAGGCTGACCTGTCGCCGCCGCCGCGATTGCGTTATGACGGGCGCATCGGCGGCAATGTGGCGGTGGACCGCTCTATCGAAATGTCATTGCGCGGGAACAGGATGGCAAAGCGGATCGGGATCGTCGGCGGCGGGCCGGCCGGGCTGATGGCGGCAGAGATGCTGTCCGCGCGCGGCCATGCCGTGACGGTGCTGGAGGCGATGCCGACGGTCGGGCGAAAGTTCCTGCTCGCCGGCAAGTCGGGCCTCAACATCACCCATTCCGAACCCTATGAGCGCTTCGCCACCCGTTTCGGCGCGGCGAACGGGCATCTGCGCGCGACGCTCGATGCCTTCCCGCCGGACGATCTGCGGGATTGGGCATCCGGGCTCGGCACGCAGACCTTCGTCGGATCGTCCGGCCGGGTGTTCCCGACCGTGATGAAGGCCTCGCCTCTGCTGCGCGCCTGGCGGGCGCGGCTGGAGGGGCAGGGGATCGATATCCGCGTGCGCCATCGCTGGACGGGCTTTGCGCCGGAGGGGCTGGCGGTCGAGACGCCGGACGGTGCGGTGACGATGGCCTTCGATGCGATCCTCCTGGCGCTTGGCGGGGCGAGCTGGCCGCGGCTCGGCTCGGATGCCGCCTGGGTTGGTGCGCTTGCCGAAAGGGGCGTCGATATCGCGCCCTTCCGGCCGGCCAATTGCGGTTTCGATGTCGAGTGGCCGGCGTTCTTCGTGGAGAAATTCGCGGGCGCGCCGGTCAAGGGCGTCACGGCGCGCTCTGCGGCCGGGACGATCCCCGGCGAATTCGTCATCTCGGCCTCGGGCGTCGAGGGCAGCCTGATCTATGCCCATGCGGCAGCGCTCCGCGATGCGCTGGACGGGACCGGGACGGCGATCCTTACGCTCGATCTCGCGCCGGGCCGTACGGTGGAGCGGCTGGCCGCGGATCTCGCCCGGCAGGGCGGCAAGGCGAGCTTTTCCACCCGGCTGCGCAAGGGCGCCGGGCTCGACGGGGTCAAGGCGGCGCTGCTGCGGGCCTGCATTCCCGATGCGGCCGGACTGGCTCCCGCAGCTCTGGCGGCGGCGATCAAGGCGGTGCCGCTCCGCCCCGTGCGCCCGCGGCCGATTGCCGAGGCGATCTCGTCGGCGGGCGGCGTGAGGTTCGACGCCATCGACGAGGGCTACATGCTGAGGGCGCTGCCCGGCGTCTTCGTCGCGGGCGAGATGATCGACTGGGAAGCGCCGACCGGCGGCTACCTGCTGACGGCGTGCCTTGCCACCGGCCGTGCGGCCGCGCTCGGGATGGATCGCTGGCTATCCAATAAATAATAGCCCGTATCAGGCGCGTTTCGCCCGTGCCGGCATGTGGCCGAGCGTGGCGGCGGCGTCTTTCAGGCAGGCGAGGTAGCGGTCGCGGTTGGCAAGGCCGTCGGCGCGCGGGGCAACGAGGCAGAGCGTCGCCATGGCATGGCGCTCCTCATCCATGACGGGCACGGCGAAGCAATGGGTGAAGCTGTCGACGATGCTGTTGAAGGTGAAGAAGCCGTCGGCTGCCGATTGCCGTACCTCGGCGAGGAATGCCTGCGGATCGAGCCATTCGCCGCTCGGCAGGCGGAAATCCTCCGGGGGGATGAAGGCGAGGATCTCCGCATCCGTCATATGCGCGACCAGCAGGCGGCCCGAGGCGGTCCACGGGATCGGCACCGACTGGCCCATGTCGGTGGAGATGCGGAAGGGCCGGGCGCCCTCGCGCATGCGCACGACCGTATATTTGTTGCCGTCCAGCATGCAGAACTGCGCGGTTTCGCGTGTCTCGTCGGCAAGCCGGTCGAGCGCCGCCTCGCATTCGCGGGTAAAGTCGAAATGGTTCTCGTAGGCCGCGCCGAGGAAATAAAGCTTGCGGCCGAGATAGACGCGGCCCTCGCCGCCGGTGAACTCCAGGATGCCGTTGCGCAAGAGGAGGTTCACCAGCTCGTAGACCGATGAGCGCGGCGCGCCGATCTGCGCGGCGATCTCGTTCGGCTTCAGCGGCTGGCGCTTCTGGCGCAGGAAATCGAGGATCTCGAAGGCCCGGTCGAGCCCTCTCGCCCGCTTGCCGCCTGCTTCGTCCGCAATCGCATCCATGCCTGTCCATCCTCTTTTGTCGCGCCAGCTTGTCACGCCGGCCGCGGCATCTGTCAATCCGCTCGTTTTCCGTCCCCGCCAGGGAAATTTTCACGCCCCTCTTGCGGGGCGGAAAAATCGGCATAAGATCGCGCCGTCCGCTATAAAGATCATATGTACATTATATTGGACATAAACGGATGGCAAGCCCGTTCCTGCTGCCGCACAAAAAGGGGATCGACATGAACAATTCCAAGCACCGCCCGTCCGCCTCGCTGCGCAGCCGCCTTCTCGCGGGTGCCGCTGCCGCCGCGGCTCTCCTCGTCTTCGGCGCCGGCACGGCGTCGGCTGCCGCCAACTGCATCAAGGGCGATCGCAAGGCGCCCTACACGATCGGCTGGGCCAACATCTATTCGGTGCCGACCTGGATGAAGCAGACCGAAGGCACGATTGCCGCCGAGGTCGAGACGCTGAAGAAGGACGGCCTCGTCAAGGACCTGATGATCACGGACGCGCAGGGCAACGCCCAGACGCAGATCCAGCACATCCAGTCGATGATCGACGCCAATGTCGACGCCATCGTCGTCATCGCCGGCTCGTCCAACGCGCTCGACCGCGTCATTTCGGATGCCTGCGACAAGGGCATCGCGGTCGTGAATTTCGACAGCCTCGTCAACACCGACAAGGTGACGGCGAAGATCAACACCGATTCCAGTGAATGGGGCGCGGGCGCCGCCAAGTGGCTTGCCGACCAGCTCGGCGGCAAGGGCAAGATCATCGTCATGAACGGTCCGGCCGGCATTTCCGTCAGCGATGACCGCCGCAAGGGCGCCCAGCCGGTGCTCGACGCCAATCCGGGTCTCGAGATCATCACCGAGACGAACACCGAATACAACGTCGCCCCGGCGCAGGAAGCGATGACGAGCCTGCTCTTCGCCAATCCGGAGATCGACGGCGTGCTCTCGCTCGGCGGCGCGCTTTCGGCCGGTTCCGTCATGGCCTTCGACCGCCAGGGCCGCGAGCAGGTTCCGATCACCGGCGAGAATGCCCGTCAGTTCCTGGAACTGTGGAAGGAAAAGGGCCTGAAGGGCTGGGCGACGATGCAGCCGAACTGGCTCGGCGCGCTTTCCGTCTACACGGCCGTGCAGGCGCTGGAAGGCAAGGACGTTCCCGCCTTCATCAAGGTTCCGCTGCCGGTCATCGACGACAGCTCGATCGACAGCTACCTCGCCCGCGCCGACCAGTTCCCGGCCGACGGCTACATCTATTCGGATTACGATCAGGCGCTTTTCGACAAGCTGATCGCGCAGTAAACCCGAAGAGGACGCCGTCATGACGGAACCAAGGCCCCTGCTGGAAGCCCGGCAGGTGTTCAAGGGATTTTTCGGCAATCCGGTTCTGAAGGGTGTCGATATCGCCCTTCTGCCGGGCCGGGTTCATGCCCTGCTCGGCGAGAACGGCGCGGGAAAATCCACGCTGATCAATCTGCTGTCCGGCGCTCTCCAGCCGGACAGCGGCACGATTTTCGTCGACGGCAAGCCGGTCGGGCGCTTCAGCCCGGCCGCCGCCCGCGCGGCCGGCATCGCCGTGGTGCAGCAGGAACTGAGCCTGACGGCCGACCTGTCGATCGCCGAGAATATCGGCCTCGGCGCCTTCCCGCGGCGCTTCGGCCTCATCGACTATGCCGCGCTCCATCGCGGCGTGCGGGAGGTTTGCGACATGGTGGGTCTCACCGAGCCGCTCGACATGCCGGTCGCCGACCTCGCGCTCGGCCGCCGCCAGATGGTGGAGATCGCCAAGGCGCTCTTCCGCAAGCCCCGCGTGCTCATCCTTGACGAGCCGACCTCCTCGCTCTCCGCCCATGAGGCCGGCATCCTCGCCCGCCTCATCGAGATGCTGCGCGACCGCGGCACGGCGCTGCTCTATATCTCCCACCGTCTCAACGAGGTGCAGGCGCTCTGCTCCCACGTCACCGTGCTGAAGGATGGCGGCGTCACCGCCGACCAGTCGCTCGCCGGCATCGACGGGGAGGGGCTGGTGCGCCTGATGGTCGGCCGCGAGACGGGCGATCTCTTCCCGCCGCGCACCGTTTCCAATCCCGGCGCGCTGCGCATCGGCGTCGAGGGCTTTTCCGCCGGCCTCGTGCGCGACATCGGCTTTTCCGCCCATGCGGGCGAGATCGTCGGCATCGGCGGCCTCGTCGGGCAGGGGCAGGAAGACCTGCTGCTCGGCCTTTACGGCGCAATTCCCGCAAGGGCCGACAGGGCCGAGGTCTCGGGCAGGAGCGGCCTGCCCGCCCATGTCGAGGCGGCCAATGCGGCCGGCATCGTCTATGTGCCGGCCGACCGCAAGCACGAGGGGCTGGTGCTGCCGCATTCCATCGCCTCCAACCTCATCCTGCCCTCCCTCGGTCGGCTTGCGCGCGGGGGCCTGCGCGACCGGGCCGCGGAAACCGGGCTGATCGCCGATCTCGCCTGCCGGCTCACCATCAAGGGCGACGTCGCCCGCCCGGTGCAGGCGCTTTCGGGCGGCAACCAGCAGAAGGTGGCGCTCGCCAAGTGGCTGCCGCTCGACCCGTCCGTGCTGCTGCTCAACGATCCGACGCGCGGCGTCGACATCGAGACCAAGCGCGAGATCTACCTCATGCTGCGGGCCTTCGCCGCCGAGGGCCGGCTCGTCATCCTCGCAAGCTCCGATACGCCCGAGCTGGTGCATTTGTGCGACCGCGTCGTGGTGCTGCGCGAAGGCCGCGTCGCGGCGACGCTGTCGGGCGACGCCATCAGTGAAGAGGCCATCGTCGGCGCGGCCATGGGCATCGACAGAAAGGGAGCGGCCGCATGAGCACCGTTTCGTCCTCCGGCTGGCTCTACGGCGCCGTCCAGTGCCGCCGCAACCGCGGCCTCGGCGGCCTCTATCTCGTCGTCGCCGCCTTCCTGATCCTTTATGCCGTGCTCTTTCCGGGCATCCTTTCCGTCGGCGGCTTTTCCAAGTTCACGCAGAACTGGTTCCCGCTGGCGCTCGTCACCATGGCGCAGGCGCTGCTGATGCTGAACGGCGGCATCACGCTCGCCATCGGCCCGCTCGTCAGCCTCGGCGCGGTCATCGCCGCGACCACCATGGAGGGTGTCCTCGGCGTGCCGGGCGGCTTCCTCGCCGTCGCCTTCACCGGCCTTGCCATCGGTGCCGTCACCGGGACCATCGTCGCGCATCTGCGCCTGCCGGCGATCATCGTGACGCTGGCCGGCTCCTTCATCATCACCGGCGTCGCGCTGATCCTCCTGCCGCGCCCGGGCGGCTTCATTCCCGGTTGGCTCTCGACGACGCTCGCCGGCCACACGCCGGTCGCCTTCCTGCTGCTCGTCGTCATCCTCGTGCTCTGGAAGGCGTTTCTGGCAACGCCGCTCGGCCTCGGCATCTATGCGGCGGGCGACAATCCCGTCGGCGCCTTCCGCTCCGGCGTTCCGGTCGAACGGGTGAAGATCGTCTCCTTCGCGCTTTCCGGCCTGCTGGCGGCGCTGGCCGGCCTCTTCGTCGCGGCGCAGACCGGCTCGGGCGACCCGGTCATCGGCAATCCCTTCACGCTGAACTCGATTGCCGCGGCCGTGCTCGGCGGCGTCGGCTTCCTCGGCGGCAAGGGCACGATGCGCGGGGCGATCTGCGGCAGCCTGCTGCTTTCCGTCATGATCAACGTGATGTTCTTCCTCGGCTTCCCGCCCGTCGCGCAATATGTCGCGCAGGGCCTGATCATCGTCGGCGCCGTCGCGGTGCCGGAACTTCTCGGCGTCTGGAGGGCAAGGCGATGAATGCAGTGCGATCCCTGTTCCGCAACCCGCCGCTCCTGACCTTCGTGCTTGTGGCGCTCGTCTGGCTCGTCGCCGGCCTCACGCTGCGCGGCTTCGGCGCCTACGGGCACCTGCGCTACCTTCTGGAGCTTGCCGCCGTCATCGGCATCGCGGCAGCCGGCCAGACGCTCGTCATCCTGATGGGCGGCATCGACCTTTCGGTCGGCGCGGTCATCACCGTCACGGCGATCCTCCTGCCGCTGATCTCCCCCGCCTGGGACCCGACGGGCCTCGTCGGCATCGTCCTTGCGTTGGCGATTGCCGCCGGCATCGGCTTCCTCAACGGCGCGGGGGCGGCCTATCTCCGCGTGCCGCCGATCATCATGACGCTCGCCATGGCGACCTTCCTGCAGGGCCTGCTCGTCATCGTCGCCGGCGGCAGTGCGGTCACGGTCAGCAATCCGGCGGTCATCCTGCTCGGGCAAGCCCGGCCGCTCGGCGTTCCCGCCGGGGTGATCCTCTGGGTCGTCGTCTCGGCCACCGTGCTGCTGCTCATCCACCGCATGCCCATCGGCGCGCGCTTCCTCGCCCTCGGGGCCAATCCGCTGGCGACGCGGCTTTCCGGCGTCAGCGTCACGCGCAACACGCTGATCCTCTATGCGCTTTCCGGCTTCTTCGCCGGCCTTGCCGGCATCCTGGTGCTCGGCATGAACCGGCAGGGCTATGTCGGCATCGGCGATCCCTATCTCCTGACATCGATCGCGGCCGTCGTGCTCGGCGGCACCTCCATCCTCGGCGGGCGCGGCACCTATGCCGGCACCATTCCGGGCGCGATCCTGCTCGTCACCACGACGGCGCTGATCACGGTGGTCAATGCCTCGCCCGGCTGGCGCTCGATCATGTTCGGCACGCTGATCCTCGCGCTGCTGCTCATTTCCGGCCGAGAGGCGCGGCGATGACTGTGCGCTACGGCGGGCCGGTCATCGACCCGCACCACCATCTCTGGGACCTTTCGCTCGGGCGTCATCCCTGGCTGGAAAAGGCGCGGGCGACCGGCGGCGAGATGGTCTATGGCAGCCTCGCGCCGATTCTGAAGGACTACGGCATCGCCGAATATCGCGCCGATGCCGTGCGGCAGGACATCGTCGCCACGGTGCATGTCGAGGCCGGCTGGTCGGATGCGCATCCGCTGGAGGAAAGCCGCTGGCTGGACGGGTTCGACCGTTCCTGCGGCATCGCGCGGCGCTATGTCGCCCGCGTCCCCCTCGACAGCCCCGATGTCCTTCGCCTGCTCGAAACGGAGGCGGCCAATCCGAACGTCGTCGGCATTCGCGACATCGTGAGCTGGCACCCGGAGCCGGCGAAGAGTTTTGCGCCTCGTCCGTACCGCATGGCCGATCCTGCCTGGCGCCGCGGCCTTGCCCATCTCGCCCGCCTCGGCCTCGTCTTCGACCTGATGCTCTATCCCTGGCAGATGGACGAGGCGGTCGATCTCGTGCGCGCCTTTCCCGACACGGTCTTCGCGCTCAACCATGCCGGCAGCCCGGCCGATCGCAGCGAAGAGGGCATGGTGCTCTGGAGGAGCGGCCTGCGGGCGCTCGGCCGCGAGCCGAACGTGCGGCTGAAGATTTCCGACCTCGTTGCCTATGACAACGATTGGACGCTCGAAAGCCTGCGGCCGGTCATCGAGCACGGGCTCGATTGCTTCGGGCCGGTGCGCGCGATGTTCGCCAGCGATTTCCCCGTGGCCGGCTTGCATGCTTCCTTCGATGAGGTCTACGCGGTCTTCCGCACCGTCGCCGCGCCGCTTTCGCTCGACGAGCAGCGCGCCCTCTTCTTCACGACCGCCAACGAGACCTACCGCCTCGGGATGGGAGAACACCATGTCTGACCTTCACGCCGCCACCGACAATCCGATGATCGACGACCGCACCCGTGGCTTTCCGCCGGGCCATGCGCCGCTTGCGCTCGACGCCATCGGCAGGCAGGGCTGGAAGCCCTTCGACGGCAGCATGGCGCTGCCGCTGATCTCGCTCGACCGGCAGGCCTTCGCCGCCAATGTCGACCTGATGATGGCCTATGTGAAAGGCCAGGGCGTCGAGATCGCCCCGCATGCCAAGACGCCGATGTCGACGGCGATTTCCGGCGCGCTGCTGGCCGCGGGCGCGTGGGGCACGACCGTCGCCGATATCCGCCAGGCTGCCGTACTGCTCAAGGCCGGCCAGCGCCGGCTGCTGCTTGCCAACGAGATCGGCGGCCTTGCCGCCGCCCGCCGCCTTGCCGCGTTGCTCGCCGGCTATCCGACGGCCGAGGTGCATATTTTTGTCGATTCGCTCCCGCTGGCCGAGGCGTTGCGCACGGCCTGGCGGGAGCGCGGCGACCTGCCGCCGCTCGGCCTTCTGGTCGAGTTCGGTGCCGGCCGCGCCGGTGCGCGCAGCGCCGAGGCCGCCGGGGCGATCCTCGACGCCATCCTTGCGGCGGAAACGCCAAACTTCCGGCTGACCGGCATCGCCGCCTATGAGGGCGCCGCCGCGACCGCCGATGCCGACGAGACGCTGAGCCGGATCGACGGCCTGATGCAACTGACGGCGGATTTCCTGCCGAAGGTGCGCGCCCGCATCGGCAGCGAGCGGTCGCTCTTGGTGACGGCGGGCGGTTCGGTCTTTTTCGACCGGGTCGTCGCCGGGCTTTCCGCCGCCGTCAGGGCCGATCCCGATTGCCGGCTGGTGCTGCGCTGCGGGGCGATCTTCTTCCACGACCACGGCATCTACGAGCGCGGCCTTGCCGGCCTCGATGCGCGCGGCGGCTTCCGCATCGGCAAGGAGGCCGCGTCGGCATCCGAGGGCTTCCGGCCGGCGCTTCGGGTCTGGGCGGAGGTGCTGTCGCGCCCCGAGCCGGGTCTTGCGATCTGCGGCATGGGCCTTCGCGACGTCGCCATCGACCAGGGGCTGCCGCGGCCGCTGGCGCTTTACCGGAACGGCGCGCGGCTTGGCGATTTCACCGGCGCCGAGGGGCTGCGCCTCAACGACCAGCACGCCTTCGTCGCCCTGCCGGGGGCAGGCGACGTTGCCGTCGGCGACGTGGTCGAGTTCGGTATCTCGCATCCCTGCACCTGCCTCGACCGGCACGCCATCCTCTACGGCCTCGACCCGGACCATACGGTGACAGTGGCCTATCTCACCAGCTTCGGCTGATCCTCCCCAAGCAAGCATAAAGAAAAGGAAAACTCGCGATGATCCAGCGTTACCAGAAGGGTTCGCGCATGAGCCAGGCCGTCAGCTATGGCGGTCTCGTCTACATTGCCGGCCAAGTCGCCGAAGACCGCAAGGCCGGCATCGAAGCCCAGACGCAGGACGTGCTCGGCAAGATCGACGCCCTTCTGAAGGAAGCCGGCACGGATCGCTCGAAGCTCCTTGCCGTCAATGTCTTCTTGCCGGCGATCGTGGATTTCGATGCGATGAACGGTGTCTATGATGCGTGGATCGATCCAGCCAATCCGCCGGCCCGCGCCTGCGTCGAGGCCCGCCTTGCCGATCCCGACCTGCGCGTCGAAATGACCGCCGTCGCCGCCCTCTGAGGGCGGCCCCTGCCCGGACTGGAGACCCCCATGCACAGCGGACTTGTCAACCCGATCGATTTCGCGCTGGACGGCCGGCAGGCCGGGCATCTCGCCATTCCCTATTCGGTCGACCGCTCGCCCTATTACCAGATCCGCATTCCGATCCTGCGCCTGAAGAACGGCGCGGGACCGAGCCTTCTGCTGATGGCGGGCAACCATGGCGACGAATACGAGGGCGAGCTCCAGCTCGGGCGGCTGATGCGGCTTCTCGATGCGGCGAAGATCCGCGGCGCCGTCACCATCCTGCCGATGGCGAACCTGCCGGCGGTGATGGCGGCGAAGCGCTGCTCGCCCTTCGACGGCGGCAATCTCAACCGCGCCTTTCCGGGCGATCCCGCCGGTACGCCGACGGCGCGGCTGGCGCATTTCCTCGAGCACACGCTGTTCCCGCAGCACGACGCGGTGCTCGACCTCCATTCCGGCGGCACCTCCATGGCGCATCTGGCCTGCACGCTCATCGAGCGGCAGGCCGATGCCGCGCGTTTCGAGCGCTCGCTCGACCTGATGCGGGCGATGGGCGCGGCCCATGCCTTCATCGCCGACAACGGGCCGGCGGCGCCGACCTCGATGGGTGCGGCGGGCCGTGCCGGCACGATCGGCCTTTCCGGCGAATTCGGCGGCGGTGGAACGGTGACGCCGGACAGCATGGCCTTCACGGCGGCCGCCATCGACCGGCTGCTCCTGGCGCTCGGCATCGTCGAGAAGCCCGTCCTGTCGCGGCAGGCCCTGCCCGCGCCGCCCGCGCTGCAGCTTCTCTCGCTGTCGCGGCACAGCCAGGGCATCTATGCCAGCCGGCGCGGCTGGTTCGAGCCGGCCGTCGCGCTCGGCGCGCATGTGGCGGCCGGCGACCTTGCCGGCTGGTATCACGATCTGGAGCGGCTGGACGACGGGGAAGGGGCGCTGCGTTTCGCCGAAGGCGGCATCGTCATCTCCCACCGGCTGCACACCGATAGCCAGCCCGGCGACTGCCTGATCCAGGTGGCCGAGCCGATCAGCGGCTGATCGCCGCCACCGCCTCGCCCACCCAGTCGAGGCGCTTGGCCGGAATGAGCCCGTAATTGTAGAAATTGACGCCGTCGACGCCCGCTTCGACGGCGTTTTTCACGCGCGCCGTCAGGATCTCCGGACCGTCGACCTCGGGATAGAAGACGCGAAGGCCGAGCCCGAGGAACTTGTCCGGCCCGAGCAGCGCCCGGCCGGTGCGGATGACCTCGCCGACGGCTTCGGGCGTCATGTCGTAGCAGCAGAGGATCGCCCCGTCGCAGAGCTTGCCGACGGCGGCAAGATCGACGCCGCCGAGCCAGCCGTCCTTGAGGTCGATCAGCACGATGCGCGTCGCCGGGTCGGCGGCGGCCCTGATCTCGCCGATCAGGCTCGTCACCGGCTCGCTGCGCCAGGCAAGGAAGGCGTGAAGCTCGGGATGGGCGCGGAAGGCGTCGATGCCGGCTTCCGGGAAATCGGGGAACTGCCGTTCCGGCACGGCGCGTTCGCAAAGCTCGGCGATGAAGCGGGCGACCGTCTTGCGCGCGCCCTCCACCGGCACGCCGGCCTTTTCGGCCCGCGCGGTGCAATGGTCGCAGAAGCAGAGCGAGAGCAGGAAGTCGTCCTCGGCATTGAGGCCGACGCCGTCCTTCTCGTGGTGGTATTCATGGGCAAAGCCCATGAAGTTCGGGCTTTCCAGCTCCAGCATGTCGGGCCGGTAGTTCGTCGTGATGTCGCGGACGAGGGTCACGACATAATCGCGCGCGGCGGGGCTGGAGGGGCAGAGATTGTAATAGTTGGCATTGCCGAAGGCGTTGCGGGTCACATGCCCGGGATGCAGCATGCCGAGGCGGCTGTTGTGCAGGCAGACCGTCCAGCAGGAGACCTTGAGGCCGGTCTGCGCCCGTGCCTTCGTCAGCGCCGCCAGCATGTCGCCGCGCTCGGCGACGTTCTGCGCCATGAGGGGGCGGATCATCTTGTCCCGCCAGAGGCTTTCGTCCGGCCGGAAATAGACTGTGCCGTCCTCCGGGAAATAGGCCTTCTGCCGCGGGCTGCGGGGCTGCAGGAAGCGGCCGGCATGGTAGGAGGTGGCCATGCTGACCGTGTTCAGCCGGGCGCGGCCGGCAAGATCGGCGGCGAGCGCCTCCAGCCCCTGGTCCTGGATGTCCCAAGGATAGGTCCACATGGAAAGATGCATGGCGTGCTCCCGTCTATTCTGTCCATTTTATAGAACATATGTCCATAATAGTGTCCATATGGATTTTTGCCCGGAAAGGACGAGGCTTGCATTTGTGCAAGAAAGCGCCGCCTTCGTCCTTCAGGCGGGATCACGCAGAGCGGGCCGGAACGGCGGCGGGGCGGCTTCGGGCGGGCCTGCTGGCATTTTCGACGCATTGGATGTCGCGAACCGGAGGGATTCCTTGCAAGAGCAGGCGTAGCTTTCCGCCATTGCAGGGGCTTGCGCTGCCGCGAGCGGCCTGAAATATGCACCGAGCCGTTCACGCGGCCGCAAAAAAGGGGATCGCCGGCGCCTGCCCGCAGCACCGGCCGAACGCGAGATGAGACCGATGAAAAGCTATGTGCTGACCGTAACCTGCCAATCGACCCGCGGCATCGTCGCCGCGATCACCGGCTACCTGGCCGAGAAGGAATGCAATATCGTGGATTCGTCGCAGTTCGACGACCTCGAGACGGGCCTGTTCTTCATGCGCCTCACCTTCACCAGCGAGGGCGGCGCGACGCAGGACGATATCGATGCCGGCTTCGCCCCGATCTCCAAGAAATTCGCGATGGTCCACCGGTTCCACAACAGCGACGAGCGCATGAAGGTGCTGCTGATGGTCTCGCGCTTCGGACATTGCCTCAACGACCTGCTCTACCGCTGGAAGATCGGCGCGCTGCCGATCGACATCGTCGGCGTCGTCTCCAACCATTTCGATTACCAGAAGGTCATCGTCAACCACGATATCCCCTTCCATCACGTCAAGGTGACGAAGGAGAACAAGCCGCAGGCCGAGGCGCGGCTGATGGAAGTCGTCGAGCAGTCCGGCGCCGAACTCATCGTTCTCGCCCGCTACATGCAGGTTTTGTCGGACGCCGTCTGCAAGAAGATGTCGGGCCGCATCATCAACATCCACCACTCGTTCCTGCCGTCCTTCAAGGGGGCCAACCCCTACAAGCAGGCCTTCGAGCGCGGCGTGAAGCTGATCGGCGCGACGGCGCACTATGTGACGGAAGACCTCGACGAGGGTCCGATCATCGAGCAGGACGTCGCGCGCATCACCCATGCGCAGTCGGCGGACGACTATGTCTCGATCGGCCGCGACGTTGAGAGCCAGGTGCTTGCCCGCGCCGTGCACGCTCACATCCATCACCGCGTCTTCATGAACGGCAACAAGACCATCGTCTTCCCGCCGAGCCCGGGCTCCTACAAGTCCGAGCGCATGGGCTGAAACGATAAAAGGCCGGCGTAATGCCGGCCTTTCTGTTTGCAGTGCCTAGGGCGGCTTTCGCCTGGAAGTTTCGCCGCATTCCCGAACGCAAAACCGCTTCGCACTTTTGCTGGAGATGCTCTAGAGGCGCGCGCCGGCGAAATGGGCGATCTGCGCGCCGAGTTCGTAATAGCCTTCGCGCACCGTGCGGAAGGACTGCGCCTCGGGCTCGGTGACGGGCAGCGGCAGGTCCATTTCGGCGATCTCGCCAGCAATGAGCTGGGCGAGGGTGCGGCCGAAGACCGTGCCGGGCGCGATGCCGCGACCGTTATAGCCGGAAAAGCCGATGACGTTTTCGGCAAGGCGGTGGAAGCGCGGCAGGCTGTCGGAGGTCATGCCGATCTTGCCGTACCATTCCGCCTCGAAGGCGACGTCGCCGATCGCCGGGAACAGCTTCTTCAGGGCGCGGCGCGCCCAGGCCTTGTGGATGCCGGTGCCGGTGCCGCGCAGCGCGCCGACGCTGCCGAAGACGAGCCGGCCGCGCTTGTCGAAGCGGAAGGAGGAGAGGACTTCCTTCGTGTCCCATGCGCCCTGCTTTTCCGGCAGGATCTTCGCCTGCATCTCGGCCGAGAGCGGCACGGTGGCGAAGTTGAAATAGGGAAGATGCACGAGCTCGGTGCGAACCTCGTTCCACGGGGCGACCGTATAGGCGTTGGTGGCGACGACCACCCAGTCCGCCGTGACCGTGCCGCGCGTTGTCTTGACCGTCCAGCGCTTGCCGTTTCGCTCCGCGCCCGTCACCGGGCTGCCGGTGAAGACCTTCGCGCCCGCCGTGATGGCGGCGCGGGCAAGGCCGCGCACATAGGCGAGCGGCTGGATCGTGCCGGCGCGCAGGTCGAGCAGCGAGCCCGCATAGGCATCCGTGCCGACCTTCACCGCCGTCTCCGTGGCGTCGAGCAGGCGCACCGGGGCGCCGCGGCGGGCCCATTGCTCGGCGCGCTGCTTGAGTTCGTCGAAGCCGGACTGGCCGACGGCGCAGTGCAGCGTGCCGACGGGATTGATCTCGCAATCGATGCCGTGCTTCTCGACGCGGTCGAAGACGAGGCGGGGCGCATTGCCGAGCACTTCGAGCAGGCGGCTGCCATAGACGTCGCCGAGCACGCCGGGCAGTTCGTCGGGCATCACCCACATGCCGGCATTGACGAGGCCGACATTGCGGCCGGAGCCGCCATAGCCGATTTCCGCTCCTTCGAGCACGACGACGCGCGTGCCGCGCTCGGCGAGGTGAAGGGCGGTCGAAAAGCCGGTGAAGCCGCCGCCGACAATGACGACATCCGCCTCGGTCGAGCCGGAAAAGGCGGCGGTTTCGGGGGCGGGCGGGGCAGTCATCTCCCAAAGGCCATGGGAGCGCGGATCGTTGAGCATGGTGGTGTGTCTTTTAAAGGAGGAAGATCTTCCCTTGCACAATCGGCCAAGTGCCACCATGACTAAAGCAAAAAATGCGAACGGGGTCATGCCCCCGCCGCATCAAGCCGTCCCGCAGGTCCCTCAGGGAACCTCCTTGGCGATCCAGGCGCGAAAGGCCTGGCTCAGCGGGTTTTCGAGCTTTCCCTCGGGCACGACGAGATAATAGCTGTTCTCGGTCTGCATCGGGCGGTCGAAGACGACGGCGAGGCGGCCGTTCTCCAGTTCCTGTTCGATGAGATATTTCGGCAGCAGCGCGAAGCCGAGGCCGGCGACGGCCGATTCGATGACCATGGCGAACTGGTCGAAGCGATGGCCGCGATAGGCGGTGTCGGCCAAGCCGCCGTTCAGCTCGAACCATTGCGCCCAGAGCTTGGGGCGGGTCGCGAGATGCAGCAGCGGCGCCTTCTCCAGATCCTTCGGCTCGGCAAGGCTCCAGGATTTCAGGAGTTCGGGACTTGCGGCCGGCAGAATCTCCTCGCTGCAGAGATAGGAGCAGGCCGCGCGGGCCCAGACGGGCTGGCCGTAATGGATGGCGAGGTCGAAATTCTCCTCGTCGAAATCGAACGGCGCCGAGCGGGAGGCGATGTTGATGATCGTGCCGGGATTTTCGGCGAGGAAACCCGGAATGCGCGGCGTCAGCCAGCGGCTGCCGAAGGTCGGCAGCGTGGCGATGGCGAGGCTGTGCTCGGAGGAGGCCGACGCCATGGCGCGCAGCATGGTCTCTTCCGTCTGGTGCAGCAGCTTGCGCACTTCCGGCAGGAAGCGGCGGCCGTCGTCGGACAGCACGACGCGCTGGCGCACGCGCTCGAAGAGCAGAACGCCGAGCTGTTCCTCGAGGTCCTTGATCTGGCGGCTGACGGCGCTCTGGGTGAGATTCAGCTCATGCGCCGCCTGCGTGAAGCTGCCGTGGCGGGCAGCGCATTCGAACGCTTGCAGCGTGGTGACGTCCGGGATCAGCCTGCGACTGAGCTTCATTCATTCCTCGCATCAACATAGTCAGAACGGTCGCAATCGCTTGGAGAAACGATCCGGTATTATCCGTTTTGAGAATGATCAGGGCCTCCCACCCTTCTAAAGCAATTTCCGGAAAAGTGTGAGCGCTTTTCCGGCGGAAATTGCGCAACCATGAGACGAGACTGTTCGCCATGAAAGCAAATGCACAGGTTTCTGCCGACAAGATCCGCGCGGATTTCTCTGCCGCCATGTCCGCCATGTATCGCGACGAGGTTCCGGCCTATGGCACGCTGATGTCGCTGGTCGCCGATGTGAACGCGGAGACGCTCGCCGCCGACCCGCATCTGAAGGCGCGTCTCGATGCGACGGATTCGCTGGAGCGCATTTCCGAGGAGCGCCACGGCGCCATCCGCCTCGGCACGCCGGAAGAGCTTTCCATGATGCGCCGCGTCTTCGCCGTCATGGGCATGTTCCCGGTCGGCTACTACGATCTTTCCACGGCCGGCGTGCCGGTTCATTCCACCGCCTTCCGTCCGGTCGGCGCGGAAAGCCTCAGCCGCAACCCGTTCCGCGTCTTCACCTCGCTGCTGCGCCTCGATCTCATCGCCGATGCCGCGCTGCGCGAGGAAGCGGCCGCTGTTCTGGCGGCCCGGAAAATCTTCACCGACGAGGCGGTTGCGCTGGTCGAAAAGGCCGAGCGCGACGGCGGCCTCAATGCGGTCGATGCCGCCCGTCTCGTCGCGGAAGTGCTGGAAACCTTCCGCTGGCACGACCACGCCATCGTCAGCGCCGACATGTACAGGCGCCTGCACGACGCGCACCGGCTGGTCGCCGACGTCGTCTCCTTCAAGGGCCCGCATATCAACCACCTGACGCCGCGCACGCTCGATATCGACAAGGTGCAGGCGCGCATGCCGGAAGAGGGCATCGCCCCCAAGGCCGTCGTCGAGGGTCCGCCGACCCGCAAATGCCCGATCCTCCTGCGCCAGACCTCGTTCAAGGCGCTGGAAGAGGCCGTTTCCTTTATCGGTGAGGACGGACGCTGGCAGGAAGGCTCGCACACCGCCCGCTTCGGCGAGATCGAGCAGCGCGGCGTGGCGCTGACGCCGAAGGGCCGCGCGCTCTACGACCAGCTGCTGAACGAGACCCGCGCCCGCGTGCGCCCGGCCGCCGATGGTTCCAATGCCGCCGAATACGAGGCGGCGCTCGCCGACGTCTTCAAGGCCTTCCCGGACGACTGGGACGGTATCCGCAAGGCGGGCCTCGGCTATTTCCGCTATTCACTGACCGAGAAGGGCATGTCCGTCACCGGCCGCAACACTGATCTGGAAACCGCCATCGAAGCCGGCCTCATCCAGTTCGACCCGATCGTCTACGAGGATTTCCTGCCGGTCAGCGCCGCGGGTATCTTCCAGTCGAACCTCGGCGACGATGCGACGCAGGACTTCGTCGCAAGCCCCAACCAGGTGATGTTCGAGCGCGATCTCGGCGGCGCGGTGCTGGATGAATTCGCACATTATGCCGGCATCCAGCGCGCCTCGCTTGAAATGTGCCTCGGCATCGTCAACATGGCGGCCGCCGCGGAATAATGGACGCAAGCATGATCGAGGCAGGGCATATCGAAGCGCTGAAAAGCCTCGTCGGTGAGAAGGGTCTTCTCACCGCGCCCGCCGACATGGCCGCATACGAGACCGGCGCGCGCTACGACAAGGGACGCGCCGCCTTCGTCGCCCGTCCGGCGACGACCGCGCAAGCCTCCGCCGTCGTTTCCTACTGCGTACGGAACGCCATTGCCCTCGTGCCGCAATCCGGCAATACCGGCCTCGTTTCCGGCTCGACGCCGGACGGGAGCGGAAGCCAGGGCATCCTCAGCCTCGACCGCCTGACCGCGCCCTTCGAACTGGATCGCGTCAACCGCACGGTCAGGGCAGGCGCGGGCCTTCGCCTTTCCGATCTCAACGGCAGGCTGGAGGAGACCGGCCTCTTCTTCCCGATCGACCTCGGCGCCGATCCGCGCCTTGGCGGCATGATCGCGACGAATACCGGCGGCTCGCGCTTCCTGCGCTACGGCGATGTTCGCCGCAACACGCTCGGTCTCACCGTCGTTCTTGCCGACGAGGCGGGCACCGTGCTCGACCTCTCGTCCGGCCTGCGCAAGAACAATACCGGCATCGACTGGAAGCAGCTCTTCATCGGCACCTCCGGCGCCTTCGGCATCGTCACCGAATGCGTGCTGAACCTCGAACCCGCGCCGAAACAGTCGGCGACGGCGCTTCTCGTGCCGGCCTCGGAAGAACAGGTCGCGGCCCTGCTGGTCGCCATGGAAGATGCGCTCGGCAGCTATCTCTCGGCCTTCGAGGGCATGTCCGGCAATGCCGTGCGCGCCGCGCTCGACCATGTGCCCTCGCTGCGCAATCCCTTCCAGGGCGGCATCGTGCCGGATTTCGTGATCCTCGCGGAAATCTCCCGCTCCACCCCGCCGCGCGAGGGCGAGCAGCCGCTCGACGCGGTGCTGGAGGAGGTGCTGGCCGCGATCTGGGAGCGGGAGGACGCGCCGCTGGCCGACGCCTTCGTCGGCCCGCCGCACGAGATCTGGGCGCTGCGCCATGCGCTTTCGGAAGGCGTGAAGCATAGCGGGCGATTGATCGCCTTCGATCTTGCCTTCCGCCGGGGTGACATCATGCCCTTCCTCGCCCATATGAAGGCGGAAATGCCGAACCACTTCGAGGACGTGACGATCTGCGACTTCGGCCATATCGGCGATGGCGGCGTGCACTTCAACCTCGTCGTCGCCAAGGACGATCCGCGCCTTGCCGATCCCGATTTCGAGGCGGACCTGCGCGAATGGGTCTTCACCGTCGCGGTCGAGCGGTTCGAGGGAAGCTTTTCCGCCGAGCATGCCATCGGCCGCAAGAACCAGGCCTTCTACGACAGATACACCCCGGACGAGATCCGCAGGCTTGCGGCCGGGTTGAAAACCATCACTTCGCCGGGCCCGCTCGGCGCCATCACCTTCTGAGAGACAACCAGGGAGATACCCGATGACGAAAGTCGACGTGAAAACCGAAACCGCAGCCCTTCTCGACAAGCTGGGCGTTGCCCGCGCGGCCTGGCAGGGTGGCGACATGGCCTCCTTCAGCCCGGTCAGCGGCGAGGAGATCGGCAAGCTGAAGACCGTCTCCGCCGCCGAGACGAACAAGGCGATCGACGCCGCCCACGAAGCCTTCAAAGCCTGGCGTCTCGTTCCGGCTCCCAAGCGCGGCGAACTCGTCCGCCTGCTCGGTGAAGAGCTGCGCGCCTCCAAGGCCGATCTCGGCCGCCTCGTCTCCATCGAAGCCGGCAAGATCAACTCCGAAGGCCTCGGCGAAGTGCAGGAAATGATCGACATCTGCGATTTCGCCGTCGGTCTCTCCCGCCAGCTCTACGGCCTGACGATCGCCACCGAGCGTCCCGGCCACCGCATGATGGAAACCTGGCACCCGCTCGGCGTCGTCGGCATCATCTCGGCCTTCAACTTCCCGGTCGCCGTCTGGTCGTGGAACGCGGCTCTGGCGCTCGTCGCCGGCAATTCCATCGTCTGGAAGCCCTCTGAAAAGACCCCGCTGACGGCGCTGGCCTGCCAGGCGATCTTCGAGCGCGCGCTTGCCCGCTTCGGCGACGCCCCGGCGAACCTGTCGCAGGTTCTCATCGGCGACCGCACCATCGGCGAAGCCCTCGTCGACAACCACAAGGTCGCGCTCGTCTCGGCCACCGGCTCCACCCGCATGGGCAAGGAAGTCGGCCCGCGTCTCGCCAAGCGTTTCGCCCGCTCGATCCTCGAGCTCGGCGGCAACAATGCCGGCATCGTCTGCCCCTCGGCCGACCTCGACATGGCGCTGCGCGCGATTGCCTTCGGCGCCATGGGCACCGCCGGCCAGCGCTGCACGACGCTGCGCCGCCTCTTCGTGCATGACAGCGTCTACGACCAGCTCGTTCCGCGCCTGAAGAAGGCTTACACCAGCGTTTCCGTCGGCAACCCGCTGGAAACCTCCGCTCTCGTCGGCCCGCTGGTCGACAAGCAGGCCTTCGACGGCATGCAGAAGGCAATCGCAGCGGCCAAGGCCGAGGGCGGTTCCGTCACCGGCGGCGAGCGCGTTGCCGAAGCCGGCAAGGACACGGCCTACTACGTCAAGCCCGCCATTGTCGAAATGCCGAAGCAGGCCGGCCCGGTTCTCGAAGAAACCTTCGCGCCGATCCTCTACGTCATGAAGTATTCCGACTTCGAAGCCGTGCTGGAAGACCACAATGCCGTTTCGGCCGGTCTCTCCTCGTCGATCTTCACGCTCAACGTCCAGGAAGCCGAGCGCTTCCTGTCGGCCGACGGTTCGGACTGCGGCATCGCGAACGTCAACATCGGCACCTCGGGCGCTGAAATCGGCGGCGCATTCGGCGGCGAGAAGGAAACCGGCGGCGGCCGCGAATCCGGCTCCGACGCCTGGAAGGCCTACATGCGCCGCGCCACCAACACGGTGAACTACTCGAAGGCACTGCCGCTCGCCCAGGGCGTCTCCTTTGATATCGAATAACGGCGACATCGAGTAACCGACCATGAACAGCCAGACCAAGATCGAGGAGGCGGGCTTTGTGCCCGCCTCGCGCATCGCCGCCATCGGCGTTTCGAAAATCCTGCAGATCGGCGCCCGCGCCGCTGCGATGAAGAAAGAAGGCCTGCCGGTCATCATCCTCGGCGCCGGCGAGCCTGACTTCGATACGCCCGACAACGTCAAGGCCGCCGCCAAGGCAGCCATCGACAAGGGCGACACCAAGTACACCGCGCTCGACGGCACGCCGGAACTGAAGAAGGCGATCTCGGAGAAATTCCGCCGCGAGAACGGCGTCGATTACGCGATCGACGAAGTCACCGTCGCGACGGGCGCCAAGCAGATCCTCTTCAACGCCTTCATGGCGACGGTCAATCCGGGCGACGAGGTGATCATCCCGACGCCCTATTGGACGTCCTATTCCGACATCGTGGAGATCTGCGGCGGCGTGCCGGTGCTGATCCCCTGCGACGCGGAGGCCGGCTTCCGCCTGAAGGCCGAACAGCTGGAAAAGGCAATCACGCCGAAGACCCGCTGGGTGCTCTTCAACTCGCCGTCCAACCCCTCGGGCGCCGCCTACAGCGAAGCCGACTACCGCCCGCTGCTCGACGTGCTGCTGCGCCATCCGCATGTCTGGCTGATGGTCGACGACATGTACGAGCACATCGTCTATGACGGCTTCAAGTTCGTGACCCCGGTCGCCATCGAGCCGCGCCTGAAAAGCCGCGCGCTGACGATCAACGGCGTCTCGAAGGCCTATGCGATGACCGGCTGGCGCATCGGCTATGCCGGTGGTCCCAAGGCGCTGATCAAGGCCATGGCCGTGATCCAGAGCCAAGCGACCTCCTGCCCGTCCTCGGTAAGCCAGGCCGCTTCGGTCGAGGCACTGAACGGCCCTCAGGAGTTCCTGAAGGACCGCCAGGCGAGCTTCAAGCACCGCCGCGACCTCGTCGTCTCCGCGCTGAACGCCATTCCCGGCCTTGCCTGCCGCACCCCGGAAGGCGCGTTCTACACCTTCTCCGGCTGCGCCGGCGTGATCGGCAAGACGACGCCGAAGGGCAAGCGCATCGAGGCCGACAGCGACTTCACGGATTACCTCCTCGAAGACGAGAATGTCGCCGTCGTGCCGGGCTCGGCCTTCGGCCTCTCGCCCTATTTCCGCATCTCCTACGCCACGTCGGAAGCGGAACTGACGGAAGCGCTGAAGCGCATCGCAGAGGCCTGCGCACGGCTCTCCTGAGCAGCCCACGCACCTCGCCTTTTCGACCCGCCGCAGCCAGCTTGCGGCGGGTTTTTCTTTGCCGAAACGTCTGCTTGACCCGGCCCCGGGGGCCGGCCGCATAAGAGGATGGTGAACGACAGGGAGGTGATTCGTGCGCAGGTCCGGCCTTCATCTGACCGCTGCCGAGGCGGCAAGGGAACTCGGCGTCTCGGCCAAGGCTCTCCGGCTCTACGAGCAGAATGGATTTCTGGCGCCGCTGCGCACGGCCGCCGGCTGGCGGATATACGGTCCGTCCGAACTGGCCCGCGCAAGGGAAGTCGCCGCCTTGCGACGGCTCGGGATGGGCCTCGCCCAGATCAAGGCCGTCCTGTCAGCCGGTGGCGACAATCTCGCCGCGGCGCTCGCCGCCCATCAGGCCGGCCTCGAACGCCAGCTCGATAATCTGGCCGAGACCGTGCGATCCGTGGAGGCGGTGCGAAAGCAAACGGTATCGGTGGCGGAGAGGACGATTTCGCTGGAATTGCCATGGCCCTGGGGCGGCGAGCGGTTCGAACTTCCGGCCATCACGCCTGTCACCTACATCACCGGCCCCCTGGGAAGCGGCAAGACGCGGCTGGCGCAGGCGATTGCCGAAGCCTTGCCGGATGCTGCCTTTATCGGTCTGGAGCGGCTGGCGGACAGCGACGCGGCAGTGCAGGCGCGAAGCGACAGCCATCTTCGCCGGCTTGTCGAGCAGGGCGCAAACCTCTCGCCGGCCGTGACGGCGTTGATACTCGCCATCGAAGCCTCGCAGGCGGCGGCCCTTGTCATCGATATGGTCGAGCAGGGGCTGGATCAGGCCACACAGCAGGTGCTACGGCGCTACCTGCGAAGCCGGCCTTTCGGGAAACGCCCGCTATTCCTGCTCACGCGCTCCTCGTCGATCCTCGACCTTTCGGATACTTCGGCGGACGAAACCATCCTCTACTGCCCGGCCAATCACGACGTGCCGATGGTCGTAGCGCCCCACAAGGGCGCGCGGGGCTACGAGGCGGTCGCGACATGCGTTGCCACGCCGGCCGTGCGGTCGCGGACGGAGGGCGTGATCGCCTTTCGGCCGAGCGCTGCCTGATTGCAAAAGAAAAGGGCCTCGAAGAGGCCCCATTTTTATCTGTTCGCGCCTTGCTGGCGTTCTCTCTTCCCCGCGGCCGGGCCACGATGCGAAAACGCCCCGGTCTGGCCGGGGCGTTGAAGAAGTCGGGAAAATCAGGCGGCGTGCGCGCCGCGGTTTTCCTGGGCGTAGTAGTGGCCGAAGCGGTTGGCGAGGAAGGCGTCGAGGGCGATTTCTTCCTGGCGGACGAAGCCTTCGGCGCGCAGCGAGCCGTCAGCCAGCATGTCGAGCACGGCGCAGATCGAACCTGCCGTCGTGATCTGGATGGCCGAGTGCAGGGCGCCGGCGACCGGAGCGCTGTAGACCTTGTTGGCGTAGGTTTCCTGGATCAGGCGGCCACCCTTGCGACCGGAAACGGTCACGAAGATGATCACGACGTCCTGCGTGGTGGTCGGCAGGGCGTTTTCGAAGATGTCCTTCAGGACTTCGCGACGATGGCGCAGGCCGAGGTCGTTGAGCAGCGCCTTCATGATGGCGGCGTGGCCGGGATAGCGGATCGTGCGGTAGTTCAGCGTGCGAACCTTGCCCTTCAGCGTCTCGCAGAGCGTGCCGAGGCCGCCCGAGGTGTTGAAGGCTTCGTAGGTAACGCCGTCGAGCGAGAATTCTTCACGCTCTTCAAGGGCCGGAACCTCGATCAGCGCGCCTTCGACGATGGCTTCGCAGGGCTCGATATATTCGTTGATGACGCCGTCCGTGCTCCAGGTCAGGTTATAGTTGAGAGCGTTGGACGGGTACTGCGGCAGGGCGCCGACGCGCATGCGAACGCTGTCGAGCGTGTCGAAGCGGCTTGCGAGGTCGTTGGCGACGATGGAGATGAAGCCCGGCGCGAGGCCGCACTGCGGGATGAAGGCCGTCTTGGCGTTCTCGGCGATGCGCTTGACCTGGCGGGTGGATTCGACGTCTTCCGTGAGGTCGAGATAGTGCACGCCGGCAGCGGCGGCAGCTTCGGCGATCGCGACCGTCAGGTGATAGGGGGCAGCCGAGAGAACGGCGAACTTGCCGGTGAGCAGCGCCTTCATGGCGGCAGCGTCGGCGATGTCGACGACGGCGGTCGAAACAGCCTCGTGCTGCTCGATGGCGGCCAGCTGGTCTTCCGAGCGGTCGGCGACGGTGACGCGGTAGTCCCCGCTATGGGCCAGCATGCGCGCGATGGTCGAGCCGATCTTGCCTGCGCCGATGACGACGATGTCCTTCATGTGATTACCCTCCGGCATGAATTGATGCGCCTATTTTGAGGGTGGGCACTGTCGATTTAAAGCGCCACATCTGACATAATGCGTCATCGATATCGGCAGAACGACGGTAAAAATGAGCATTTCGACGTTAGGACCCAAGGATCGCGAACTCCTCGCCATCCTCAGCGAGAACGCCCGCGAGCAGACGGCCACCATCGCCCGCAAGCTGGGCCTGTCACGCACCACCGTGCAGGCCAAGATCGACCGGCTGGAGCGCGACGGCGTGATCGCCGGCTACGGCGTCAAACTGTCCGACGCCTATGAGAGCGGCATGGTGAAGGCTCACGTGCTGATCACCATCGCGCCGAAAACCCTTGCCCGCATCACGACGGACCTGCACGCCATTTCCGCGGTGCGCACGCTGCATTCGGTCAGCGGCAGCTTCGACCTCATCGCCGTGGTGGAGGCCACGTCGATTGCGGAGCTGGACCACCTGATCGACCGCATCGGTGCCATCGACGGCGTGGAGCGCACGCTGTCGTCGATCATCCTGTCGACGCGGATCCGGCGGTAGGCGAGGAGGTGAGCGGGAAGAGCGAGGCGGCCAAGCTCAATCAAAGCAAGGCTCGTCACCTTCAGGCGATGAACCGCTCCGGCCGGTACGGCCCGATATTGATCGTCGTCCGCTCGCCGAGCATCTTCTCCGCCAGGACGCGGCCGGTGATGGGGCCGAGGGTCATGCCGTGGTGGGCGTGGCCGAAGGCGAACCAGAGGCCGACGTGGCGCGGGGCCTTGCCGATGATCGGCATCATGTCCGGCGTGCACGGGCGGGCGCCCATCCAGGGTTCCTCGTCGCGGCGTTCGGCGAGCGGGAAGAAGTCGCGGGCGACCTTTTCGGCGCGGCGAAGCTGGACCGGGGTCTTGCGCGCATCGCGCCGGGCAAATTCCGCGCCGGTGGTGAGGCGGATGCCGCGCAGCATGGGCGCGAGGAAATAGCCGCGCTCGGCGTCGAGCACCCAGTTGTTGAGCGTCGCGCCTTCCTCCGCGCCGTAGTGCATGTGGTAGCCGCGCTTGACGGCGAGCGGGAAGTGGTAGCCGAGCTTGCGCGTCACCGTATCGGCCCAGGGGCCGAGCGCGACGACGACGTCCTTCGCCTCCAGCGGGCCTTCCGGCGTGGCGATGCGCCAGCCCTCGCCTTCGAGTACATGTTCGATGGTCGCCGCGTCGCCGGATTTCAGCATGCCGCCGAGCGACTGGAAATAGGCGAGGTAGCGCTTCAGCAGGCTCTGCGGATCGCGGATCGACCAGGGATCGGTCCAGCGCAGGCCTCCAGTCAGCTCCGCGCGGATATGCGGCTCGGCGGCGGCGACCTCGGCGGTCGTCAGCTTCTGGTGGTTGACGCCGAAATTGGCCGAAAGTTTCTCCGCTTCCGCATAGGCCTTGTCCCGCTCTTTCTCCGTGCGAAAAACCTTCATCCAGCCGTCCTTGCGGATGAGGTCGTCGGCGCCGGAGGCGGCGATCAGGTCGGCATGCTCGCTGATCGAATGTTCGATGAGCGGGGCATAGAGATGGGCGATGCTCTGGTGCTGGCGGAAGCCGGAATGCCACCAGTAGCGGGCAAGGAAGGGGATGATGCCGGGGATCGCCGAGGGGTGGTAATGCGCGTCGATCGTGTTGTTCAGCGCATAGCGGAAGAGCGCGCCGAAATCATGCGGGAAACCGTAGGGATAGACGCCCTCGCGCTGGATGAGGCCGGCATTGCCGTAGGAAGTCTCTTCCGCCGGCCCGCGGCGGTCGACCAGCACAACCGACTTGCCGCGCCGCGCCAGGTGGATCGCGGTGGAAATGCCGACCACGCCCGCACCGAGAACAATGACATCCGTCTTCATCTGCATGCCCCGAGGATTCTACCTTGCCCATCAATGCATCGACGCCTCGGGCAAGGCAACAGCCGTGCAGGCTATTGGCCGGCAAGCCGCAGCAGGTTCTCGATGGCCGAGCGCTCGAAACCGCCGATCCCTTCGGAAATGTCGGCCTTGATGGCGGCGGCAACCGCATCCTCGTCGCGCTTGCGCAGCGCCGCGATCGCCTCCTGGTGGCGGTCGACGAAATAGAGCTGGGCGACATGCTCCATGGCGATGCCGAGGAAGGGGCCGAGCTGCAGCCAGACGCTCTCCACCATCGGCATGATCACCTGCTCGGGATTGGCGGTATAGAGCGTGCGATGGAATTCCTGGTTCAGCAGCAGCGCCGTCGCCTTGTCCTTGCGGGAAATCGCCTCGTCCTGCGCCTTGTCGATCTCGGCGAGCCGGTCGATGCAACGCTCGGTGATATGCGGTACGGCCCTGCGGGCGGCGTGCTGCTCCAGCATGGCGCGCAGCGCGACGAGTTCGCCGAAACGGTCGGCCGTCATGCGCGGCACCATGATGCGGCGATTGTCGAGAACGCGCAGCGCTCCCTCTGAGGAAAGGCGGCGCAAGGCCTCGCGCACCGGCGTCGGGCTCGATTCCATGGCTTCGGCGATGCCGCGGATCGTCAGCGATTCCCCCGGCCGGATCGAGCCCACCATGATCGCCTGGCGCAGGCGCCGATGCGCATATTCATGCGTCGTCATGCCTTCCGGCCGTGCCAGCGGCTCAAGCGCCAAGTTGCCCAATCCATCCCTCCTGTGACAGGCTATGGCGTGCTGCCCTGCCTTTGTGACAGGTTCTAGCAGCTTGACCGGCGACAAGAAAGTGTGCATATCTGCAAAATGTGATCACAAAAATAATTATGTGATATGGATAGGGGATCATGACGTTCAACGAAGACTCCGAATGGCTGATCAATGCCGATGGCGTGGAAAGCATCCAGGCCGTCGTCTGCGACCTCAACGGCATCCTGCGGGGCAAGCGCGTTCCCGTCGGGCAGGCGGAGAAGGTGCTGAAAGGCGGAATCCGCATGCCGCTCTCCATCGTCGGCGTCGACGTGTGGGGTGAGGACATCGTCGGCTCCAGCCATGTCTTCGCCTCGGGGGACATGGACGGCATCTGCGCGGCGACCGGCCGCGGCGCGCTGCCCGTCAGCTGGACGCTGAAGCCGTCCGCCGTCGTGCCGCTCTGGCTGTTCAAGGAGAACGGCGATCCCTTCCTCGCCGACCCGCGCCAGGCGCTCGCCCATATCGTGCGGCAGTATCACGAGCTCGGCCTTCGCCCGGTCGTCGCCTCGGAGATGGAATTCTACCTGATCGACGCCGAGCCGGACCATGCCGAGCCGCCGATCTCGCCCTATACCGGCAAGCGTCTCGATTCCGACGCCATCCTCTCCATCGACGAGCTGGACGATTTCGGCCAGTTCTTCTCCGACGTCTATGCGGAATGCGAGCGGCAGAACGTACCGGCGGATTCGGCGGTCGCCGAAAACGGCATCGGCCAGTTCGAGATCAACCTCATCCATTCCGACGACCCGCTGAAGGCGGCGGACGACGCGCTGTTCTTCAAGCGCATCATCAAGGGCGTCGCGCGCAAGCACGGCTTTGCCGCCACCTTCATGGCCAAGCCCTACGGCATGCGCTCGGGCAGCGGCATGCACATGCATTTCAGCGTGATCGACGAGGACGGCAACAATGTCTTCGACGACGGCACCGCCGAGGGATCGGCGATTATGAAGCATGCGGTCGCGGGCCTGACGCGCGGCATGGCGGAATCGACCCTGCTCTTCGCCCCGCACTACAATTCCTACCGGCGCCTGCGCCCCGACACCCATGCGCCGACCTCGATCTCCTGGGGCTACGAGAACCGCACGGCGGCGATCCGCATTCCCGGCGGCAACAACAAGGCGCGGCGCATCGAGCATCGCGTCGCCGGCGCGGACGCCAATCCCTATCTCGTCATGGCCGGCATCCTCGGCGCCGCCCTCGTCGGCATCCGCAACAAGTGGGAGCCGCCGGCGCCGGTCTCCGGCCGCGCCTATCTCTCGCAGCTGCCGCGTATCCCGAGCGAATGGGGTTCGGCCGTCACCGCCTTCGAGAACGGCTCGATCGTCTCGGAGATCTTCGACCAGGACCTCCGCTCCATGCTGATTGCCTGCAAGCGGCAGGAAATAGCCGGTTTTGCCGAACAGGTGACCGACTTCGAATTCAGCGCCTATCTGGAAATCGTCTGATGGCCAACAACCAGTCCTATGCCGGCAACGGCGCCTATCCCGACAGCTATTACGCTGCCTCCCGCAACATCATCCGCACGCCGAAGGTGCTGGAAGGCGCGGTCACGGCCGACGTCGCCGTGCTCGGCGCGGGCTATTCCGGCCTTTCCACCGCCATCCACCTCGCCGAAAAGGGCTACAAGGTGGTGATGGTGGAGGGCGCGGGTATCGGCTGGGGCGCGTCCGGGCGCAATGGCGGGCAGGTCGTCAATGGCCTTAACGCCAGCCTCGACACGATCAAGCGCCGCTACGGCGACCAGGCCGGCGCCTTCGTCGGCAGCCTCGTGCAGGAAGGCGGCAAGATCATCCGCCGCCTCGTCTCGCAGTACGAGATCGATTGCGACCTGAAGAACGGCAACATCTACGCCGCCTATACGCCCGCCCACATGAAGGAGCTGGAGCACAAGAAGGCGCTGTGGAAGAGCTACGGCATGGACGACCACCAGATGCTGGACAAGGCGGCCATGCGCAAGCTGGTGGATACCGACGCCTATATCGGCGGCATGCTGGACACGACCGGCGGCCACATGCACCCGCTCAACCTCACCCTCGGCGAGGCGAAGGCGCTGGAATCGCTCGGCGGCGTGATCTACGAACAGTCGCCCGTCATCCGCGTCGAGCACGAGGCCGAAAAGCCGGTGATCCATACGGCAAAGGGCAGCGTGACGGCGAATACCGCCGTCATCTGCGGCAATGCCTATCTCGGCCATGTGGTGCCGAAGCTCGTCTCGCGCGTCATGCCGGTCTCCACGCAGATGATCGCCACCGAGCCGCTCGGCGAGCGCGCCGACGCGTTGATCCCGAGCGACATGTGCGTGGAGGATGTGCGCTACATCCTCGACTATTTCCGCCTGTCGGCCGACAAGCGCATGATCTTCGGCGGCGGCACCGTCTATGGCGGCACGGACCCCGCGGACGTGCGCGCGAAAATCCGCCCGAACCTCGAAAAGGTCTTCCCGTCGCTGAAGGGCGTGAAGATCGACTATGCCTGGAGCGGCAATTTCGCGCTTTCCTTCTCGCGCGTGCCGCAGATGGGCAAGATAGGCAAGAACACCTATTTCGCCCATGGCTACAGCGGCCACGGCGTCACCGGCTCGCACCTCTTCGGCAGGATCCTCAGCGAGGCGATCCACGGCGACCTGTCGCGCTTCAGCCAGTTCGAGAAGCTGCCCTGGATCCCCTTCCCCGGCGGGCGCATGTTCCGCGCGCAGTATTCGACCATCGGTTCCTGGTGGTACCAGTTCAAGGACGCCTTCGGGCTTTGAAAACCGTCCAGAAACGAAAACGCCCGGCGAGAGCCGGGCGTTTTGTTTTGAGGTGGAGGGCCTTCAGTGCTTTGCCGGCAGGCGCGGCAGGAAGACCGTGAGGATGCCGAGCAGCGGCATGTAGGAGCAGACCTTGTAGACGAACTCGATGCCGTGGCTGTCGGCGACGCCGCCGAGCAGCGCCGCGCCGAGGCCGCCCGCGCCGAAGGCGAAGCCGAAGAAGATGCCGGCGATCATGCCGACGCGGCCCGGCACCAGTTCCTGCGCGAAGACGACGATGGCGGAGAAGGCCGAGGAGAAGATCAGGCCGATCAGCACCGTCAGGACGCCCGTCCAGAAGAGGTTCGCATAGGGCAGCATCAGCGCGAAGGGGATGACGCCGAGGATCGAGAACCAGATGACGAAGCGCGTGCCGAGCCGGTCGCCGATCGGGCCGCCCATGAAGACGCCGAGCGCGGAGGCGCCGAGGAAGAGGAACAGCATGAGCTGCGCCTGCTGCACGTCGAGGCCGAAGCGCTCGATCGTATAGAAGGTGAAGTAGCTGGAAATGCTGGCGAGATAGGCGTTCTTCGTCGTTGTCAGCAGCACAAGGACGGCGAGCGCCCAGGCGACCCTGCCGCGCGGCAGGGGCAGCTCGCGGCTGGCGGCGGGCCGGCCGGCGGCAAGGCGGCGCTCACCGGCATACCAGTTGCCGACCCAGGTGAGGATGACCATGCCGACAAGCGCGACGGCCGAGAACCAGGCGACGCTCGTCTGGCCGAAGGGCAGCACGATGAAGGCGGCGAGCAGCGGCCCCATTGCCGTGCCGGCATTGCCGCCGACCTGGAACATGGACTGCGCCAGGCCGTGCCGCCCGCCGGAGGCGAGGCGCGCAACGCGCGAGGATTCCGGGTGGAAGATCGCCGAGCCGAGGCCGATCAGGCAGGCGCCGAAGACGAGCACGGGGAAGGAATGGGCATAGGCGAGCATGATCAGCCCGACGAAGGTGCTGCCCATGCCGACCGGCAGCGAGAACGGCATCGGCCAGCGGTCCGTCACGATGCCGACGGCCGGCTGCAGCAGCGAGGCCGTGACCTGGAAGGCCATGGTGAGCAGGCCGATCTGCACGAAATCGAGCGCGTAGTTCTCCTTCAGCAGCGGATAGAGCGACGTCAGCAGCGACTGCATGATGTCGTTCAGCATGTGGCACGCGCTGACGGCGACGATGATGGAATAGGTGGTGGCGGCGGCGCTGCGCGGCGCCGCAGGAACGACAGTCGACATATTGGCCTCGAAATGATCCGCCAGATCGGCGATTTTTGCTGAAATACAAGGATTGCTTGCGGCCTGCTTTTGTGGTGAGGTCCATTTCTTACGCGAGTGGGCCAAAATGGAAAAACTCAACGCCGCGCGCCTCAGGGCGCTGGATGCCGACCACATCCGCAACCTCGCCCGCATGGAGCAATCCAACGAGGATATCCTCGTCCACAGTTCGGATATTCCGGGCGGTTATACCGTGCCGCGGCACCGCCACCGCCGCACGCAGTTCCTCTGCGTCTTTTCCGGCGTCGTGCTGGTTGCGACCGATCGCGGCCGCTGGATGATCCCGCCCGGCCATGCCCTCGTCATTCCGCGCGGGCTGGAGCATTCCGTCGAGATGTACAGCGATGTCAGCATGCGCTCGGTCTATATCTATTCGCCCGAGGGCCGTGCCGCCACGCTGGAGCCGACCGTGCTCGAGGTGACCGATCTTGCCCGCCAGCTCATCGCCGAAGTGGTGCGGCAGGGCGCGCCGGCGGAGGAGCGCGGGCGGGCGGAGCTGATCATGGCCCTGCTCCTCGACGAGATCGGCCGCCTGCCGGAGCGCCGGCTCGGCCTGCCCTTTCCGGCGAGCGGACGGCTGGCCGGCCTCTGCCGCGATTTCGTCGACCAGCCCTCGCCGGCGGCGAAGATCGACGACTGGGCACGGCGCCTCAACATGAGCCGGCGCACCTTCACCCGCTTCTTCCGGCAGGAAATGGGCGTCAGCTTCGTCACCTGGCGGCAACAGGCCTGTTTGTTCGCCTGCCTGCCGCGCCTTGCCGCCGGCGAGCCGGTGACGCGCGTCGCGCTCGATGCCGGCTACGAGAGCGTGCCGGCCTTCACCACCATGTTCCGCCGCATGCTGGGCACCTCGCCGCGCGCCTATCTTACGAGCCGCAAGGCGGCTTAGGCTTGCGACAATCGGGGACTGTTTTCCGGTGGCGTTTGGCGTTAGGAAGGGGTGCGGGACCCAGACCGGGCCGCACGCCGGGAGCGCCAGCCGCACGGGAGACGGATTTGAGGAAGATACTGGTCATCGGCATCGGCGCGGGCAATCCCGAGCACATGACCGTTCAGGCCATCAAGGCGCTGAACCGGGCCGATGTGCTGCTCATCCCCACCAAGGGTGCGGAAAAGGCCTATCTCGCCGAGGTGCGCCGCGAGATCTGCGACCGTTTCCTGGAAAATCCCGCCTGCCGCATCCTCGACTATCCCGTGCCGGTACGCCGCGCCGACGGCTCCTATGAGGACGGCGTCCATGACTGGCACCGCGCCATCGCCGCCATCTACGAGCGCACGCTGCTGGACGAGCTCGGCGAGGACCAGACGCTCGGTCTCCTCGTCTGGGGCGACCCGATGCTTTACGACAGCACGCTGCGTATCGTCGGGCATGTGCGCGACGCTGGCCGAGTCGCCTTCGAGACGGAGGTCGTTCCCGGCATCACCAGCATGCAGGCGCTTTGCGCCGGCCATGGCATCGCGCTCAACCGCATCGGCCTGCCCGTCGAGATCACCACCGGCCGCCGCCTTGCGGAAGGCTGGCCGGAATCCGCCCGCGATGCGCTCGTCATGCTCGACGGCGTGCAGGCCTTCCGCACGGTGACGGATCCGGAAGCGGAGATCTGGTGGGGCGCCTATCTCGGCACGTCGCACGAAATCCTGCTGTCCGGCAAGCTTGCCGATGTGGCCGAGGCCATCACCGAAACCCGGGCCAAAGCGCGCGAGGAGCACGGCTGGATCATGGACACCTACCTGATCCGCCGTCCGGCCGGCGAGGAGGAAGCCGCATGACGACCCCCGCAACGAGTGCCCTGCGCCGCGGCGCCTGCCCGTCGCTTTCCGCGCCGATGCAGACCGGCGACGGCCTCCTCGTGCGCCTGCGCCCCGCCGCCCCGGCGCTGGCGGCCGAAGACCTGCTCGCCCTTGCCGGTCTCGCCCGCGAGCACGGCAATGGCCTCATCGAGATCACTGCCCGCGGCAATCTCCAGCTTCGCGGCTTGACGGAAGCCTCGGTGCCGCGCCTTGCCGAAGGGCTTGCCGCCGCCGGCATCGTGCCGCAGACGGGCGTCGCCATCGAGGTCCCGCCACTGTCCGGCATCGATCCTTCCGAGATCGCCGATGCGGCGCCGTTCGCCGATGCGCTACGCAAAGCCATCGCCGCGGCCTCGCTCACGCTTGCGCCCAAGCTCGCTATCGTCGTCGATGGCGGCGGGGTGCTTTCCCTTGCCGACATGGTGGCCGATATCCGGCTCGATGCGCTTGCCGATGGTGCGGGATGGCGGCTTTCGGTCGGCGGCGACCGGCGGACGGCGCGGCCGGTCGCTGTGCTTCCGGCGGAGCGCGCCATCGCCGGCGCGATGGCGGTCGTCGCCGCCCTTGCCGCCATCGGCCCGGCCGCCCGAGGGCGCGACCTCGATGCCGCGGCGCTTGCCGCACAGTTCGGCACGGTTCCGGAAGCGACCTTCTCCGAGGTTCTTCCCAGCCACCCCTTCGGCATTCACCGCATTGGCGATGAAAGCCTGCTCGGCATCGCCCCCGCCTATGGTCAGATGCAGGCCGACAGGCTCGCCGCCCTCGTGCAGGGCTTTGCCGCCTGCGGCGCTTCCGAATTCCGCCTCGCGCCGCATCGGGCGCTTCTTGTGCGCGGGCTTTCCGGGGAGAGGCTGGCGGTCGCTCGGGCCTGTGCGGACCGCGAAGGCTTCTGGTGCGCGGAGACCGCGCCCGGCCGCTTCATCTCGATATGCGCCGGTGCCGCCGGCTGCGCCTCGGCGCGCTTCGATACCCGTGCCGCGGCCGATGCCGTGGTAGCGGAGGCGGGAGGCCTGCTGGACGGTTCTCTCGACGTGCACATTTCCGGCTGCCCGAAGGGCTGCGCCCATCCGGCGCGCGCCGCCGTCACGCTATGCGGCACGGCCGCCGGCGTCGGGCTGATCCTCGATGGGCGGGCGAGCGATGCGCCCGCCGCCACCCTGCCTGCCGGCGATCTCAAGCCGGCGATCCAGCGCATCGGCACCTTTTTGCGCGCGCGTCGCATGGAGGGCGAGACGGCGAAGAGCCTCATCGACCGCACCGCGCCCGCCGCCCTAATTTCCGCATATCAAGGCCAGCAATGACAGACTACGACTACATGAAGGATGGCACGGCCATCTATGAGAAATCCTTCGCGATCATCCGCGCCGAGGCCGATCTTTCGCGCTTCTCCGAGGCGGAATCGGACGTCGCCGTTCGCATGATCCATGCCGCCGGCCTTGTCGAGGCGGCGGCGCATTTCGTCTTCTCGCCCGATTTCGTGGGTTCGGCCCGCGCGGCGCTTCAGGCCGGCGCGCCGATCTTCTGCGATGCCGAAATGGTCGCCCGCGGCGTTACTGCCGCCCGCCTGCCGGCAAACAATGACGTGATCTGCACGCTGCGCGATCTGCGCACGCCGGAGATCGCCCGGGAAATCGGCAATACCCGCTCGGCCGCCGCCATCCGCCTCTGGCTGGAGCGCATGGCCGGTTCGGTCGTCGCTATCGGCAATGCACCGACGGCCCTCTTCTACCTGCTCGAACTCCTGCGCGACGGCGCGCCGAAGCCGGCGGCGATCCTCGGCATGCCGGTCGGCTTCGTCGGCGCGGCGGAATCGAAGGAGGCGCTGGCGGAAAATTCCTATGGCGTGCCCTTCGCCATCGTGCGCGGCCGCCTCGGCGGCAGCGCCATGACAGCGGCCGCGCTCAATGCGCTGGCAAGGCCGGGAGTATGACCATGACGGGAAAACTCTACGGCGTAGGCACAGGCCCGGGCGATCCGGAACTTCTGACGCTGAAGGCCGTGCGCGCCATTGGCGAGGCGGATGTGCTGGCCTGGTTCGCCAAGGCCGGCGGCACCGGCAACGGGCGCGCCATCGTCGAAGGTCTGCTCAAGCCAGGCATGGTGGAGCTGCCGCTCCATTATCCGGTGACGGTCGAGATCGACAAGGAGCACGAGGATTACAAGAGCCGGATCGCGGCCTTCTACGATGCCTCTGCCGCCGCCGTCGCCGAGCATCTTGCCGCCGGCCGCACGGTCGCGATCCTGTCCGAAGGCGACCCGATGTTCTACGGCTCCTACATGCACCTGCATGTGCGCCTCGCCGGCCGCTTCCCGACGGAGGTCATTCCCGGCATCACCGCGATGTCCGGCTGCTGGTCGCTCTCCGGCCTGCCGATCGTGCAGGGCGACGACGTGCTTTCCGTCCTGCCGGGCACGATGGGCGAGGAGCAGCTGTCGCGCCGTCTCGGGGATACCGAGGCCGCCGTCATCATGAAGGTCGGCCGCAACCTGCCGAAGATCCGCCGGGCGCTTTCGAGTGCCGGCCGGCTCGGCGAGGCGGTCTATGTCGAGCGCGGCACCACGCCGGCCGGAAAATCCATGCGGCTTTCGGAAAAGCTCGACGATACCGCGCCCTATTTCTCGCTGGTGCTCGTGCCCGGCTGGAGCGGCCGCCCATGACCGGCAGGCTGTATGTGATCGGCACCGGTCCCGGCAATCCGGACCAGATGACGCCGGAAGCGCTTCGCGCGGTCGAGGCCTCGACGGAGTTCTTCGGCTACTTTCCCTATATCGACCGGCTGAACCTCCGGCCGGACCAGATCAAGGTCGCTTCCGACAACCGTGAGGAGCTGAACCGCGCCGAAGCGGCGCTGGCTCGGGCGGCGGCGGGCGTCAATGTCTGCGTCGTCTCGGGCGGCGATCCCGGCGTCTTCGCCATGGCGGCGGCGGTCTGCGAGGCCATCGATGCAGGGCCGGAGGAATGGAAGTCCGTCGATCTCGTCGTGGTGCCGGGTGTCACGGCCATGCTGGCGGTCGCCGCGCGCATCGGCGCGCCGCTCGGCCATGATTTCTGCGCCATCTCGCTTTCGGATAACTTGAAACCCTGGGAAATCATCGAGAAGCGGTTGCGGATGGTCGCCGAGGCCGGCCTCGTCATCGCGCTCTACAATCCGATCAGCAAGGCGCGGCCCTGGCAGCTCGGCAAGGCCTTCGAGATATTGAGAGGGGTCCTGCCGGCGCAAACGCCCGTCATTTTCGGCCGCGCGGCGGGCCGGCCGGACGAGCGCATGCTGGTCATGCCGCTTGGAGAAGCAGAGGCGGAACGTGCGGACATGGCGACCTGCGTCGTCATCGGCTCGCCGGAGACCCGCATCATCGCCCGGCCCGGCCTGCCTGACCTCGTCTATACGCCGCGCTTCCTGAAGGCACCGAGCAGATGATCGGCAAGCCGCAATGCCTCTTCGACCGTTCCGGCTTGATGGCCATCGCCCTCTGCCGCCCGCTCGACCAGAATGACGGGCAGGCGGAGGATGCGCGCGGCGACGATCTTGCCGTAGGTGGCATCGCCGCCGGAATTCTTGCTGACGACCATCTCGATGCGGCGTTCGCGCAGCAATTCCACTTCCGCCTCGATGGGGAAGGGCCCTCGGGCGAGCAGGTATTCGACATGGGGCGCATCGAGCGGCGGATCGACCGGATCGACGCTGCGCACGAGATAATGGTGCTGCGGCGCGGCGTCGAAGGCCTTCGCCTCCTGCCGGCCGATGGCGAGGAAGACGCGGTGCGGCTCCGGGCCCAGCGCCGCCACGGCCTCGGGGATCGAGGCGACGCGCTCCCAGCGGTCGCCTTCCGTCTCCTCCCAGCCAAGGCGCTCCAGCCGCAGCAGGGGAATGCCGGTGGCTTCGCTTGCGGCGCGGGCATTGGCGGAGATCTGCCTTGCGAAGGGATGGGTTGCGTCGATGAGGAGATCGATGGCCTCGCCGCGAAGATAGGTGGCAAGCCCCTCGGCGCCGCCGAAGCCGCCGCTGCGCACCGGCACCGGTTGCGGCGCGGGGTCGAGAGTGCGGCCGGCGAGCGACAGCGTGACGGCAAGATCGGTCCTTCCGGCGAGCCGGGCCGCAAGGTCGCGCGCTTCGGCCGTGCCGCCCAGAATGAGGATGCGTCTCTTGTCCACGCCTGATCCAGCTCCCTTGCCCGCCCCGTGGCTCACCATCGTCGGCATCGGCGAGAATGGTCTAGCCGGTCTCGGCGACGAGGCCAAGGCCGCCATCACGGGTGCCGAACTGGTCTTCGGCGGCGCGCGGCATCTGGAGCTTGCCGATGCGGCGATCCGCGGCGAGCGGCATGCCTGGCTTAGCCCCTTCGAGCGCTCCGTCGAGGCGGTGCTGGCGGCGCGGGGGCGGCCCGTCGCGGTGCTCGCCTCGGGCGATCCCTTCTTCCATGGCGTCGGCGTCACCCTTTGCCGGCGCATCGCGCGGGCGGAAATGCGTGTCTTCCCCGCCCCCTCCTCCTTCAGCCTCGCCGCATCGCGCCTGGGCTGGGCGCTGCAGGATACGGTCTGCGTCTCCCTGCATGGCCGCCCCATCGATCTCATACGCCCGCATCTCCATCCCGGCAGCGGCATCCTTGCTTTGACCTCGGACAGCGATGGCCCGGCTGATCTCGCGGTCCTGCTGGCCGAGAGCGGCTTCGGCGCTTCGCGACTGACCGTGCTGGAAGCCCTCGGCGGCACGCGGGAACGGGTCAGCAGCCACCGGGCCGACCGTTTTGCCCTTGCGGATGCGGACATGCTGAATGTCTGCGCCGTGGAGGTCGTGGCCGGCGAGGAGGCGCGGATTCTCCCCTATACGCCGGGCCTGGACGACGGCCTTTTCGAGCATGATGGCCAGATCACCAAGCGGGAGGTCCGGGCCCTGACGCTTTCGGCGCTCGCGCCCCGGCACGGCGAGCTTTTGTGGGATATCGGCGCGGGCTCGGGCTCGATCGGCATCGAGTGGATGCTGACCGCCCCCTCGCTCCGGGCGATCGCCATCGAAGGTCATCCGGAGCGCGCCGCCCGCATCCGCCGCAATGCGCGAGGCTTCGGCGTGCCGGGGCTTTCCGTCGTGGAAGGCACCGCGCCCGGGGCACTGGCCGGGCTTGCCGCGCCCGACGCCATCTTCATCGGCGGCGGCGGCAGCGAGGCGGGGGTGATGGAGGCGGCGCTTGCCGGCCTGAAACCCGGCGGGCGGCTCGTCGCCAATGCGGTGACGACGGAAATGGAAGCCGTGCTTCTCGCCCATCATGCCCGGCTCGGCGGGTCGCTCATCCGCATCGACATCGCGCGAGCCGCGCCTGTCGGGCAGATGACCGGCTGGCGGCCGGCCATGCCGGTGACGCAATGGCGCTGGGTGAAGCCGGCTCAACAAACTGGGGAATGACATGACCGTTCACTTCATCGGCGCCGGCCCGGGGGCCGCCGATCTCATCACCGTTCGCGGCCGCGATCTCATCGGCAGATGCCCGGTCTGCCTTTATGCCGGCTCCATCGTTTCGCCGGAGCTGCTGCAATATTGCCCGCCGGGCGCGCGCATCGTCGATACGGCGCCGCTGTCGCTCGACGAGATCGAGGCGGAATATGTCCGCGCCGCCGAAGCGGGCGAGGACGTGGCGCGGCTGCATTCCGGCGATCTCTCCGTCTGGAGCGCCGTCGCCGAGCAGATCCGCCGGCTGGAGAAACATGGGCTCGCCTATACGATGACGCCGGGTGTGCCCTCCTTCGCCGCCGCCGCCGCCGCGCTCGGGCGCGAGCTGACCATCCCGGCTGTCGCGCAGAGCCTCGTGCTTACCCGGGTTTCCGGCCGCGCCTCGCCCATGCCGAACGGCGAGACGCTGGAAGGGTTCGGTGCGACGGGGGCGACGCTCGCCATCCATCTCGCCATCCATGCGCTCGACAGGGTGGTGGAAGAGCTGACGCCGCTCTATGGCGCCGATTGCCCGGTCGCCATCGTCGTCAAGGCCTCCTGGCCGGACGAGCGCGTCGTGCGCGGCACGCTTGCCGATATCGCGGCAAAAGTGGCGGAAGAGCCCATCGAGCGCACGGCGCTGATCTTCGTCGGCCGGACGCTCGCGGCGGAGGATTTTCGCGAGAGCGCGCTCTACGATCCCGGCTATCAGCGCCGTTTCCGCGGCAGGGGCGACTAGAGTATTTCCGCTTTTCCTCGAAGCGACGCAATTCCGGGTGTAAAACTGCTTTAAAGCAGCTTTTCGAAGGCGAGGGCGGCCTTGGAGCGGTAGCGCTCCTTGTGCCGCAGCAGGCGGAAGGCGCGCTCGGGCAGGTCGAACGCGACCAGCGCGAGCCGGCCGGCGGCAAGGTCGTCCCGCACCACATATTCCGAGACGGCCGTCAGGGCGTTGCCGGCCAGCACGGCGCTGCGCACCGCCTCGTTGGAGGGCAGCGACAGCGCGATATCCAGCGCCGTCTCGTCGAGAGCCGAGGTCAGCGCGCCCCGCGTGCCGGAGCCGGGTTCGCGCAGGATCCAGCGGGCCTGTGTCAGTTCGTCCGGCGTGACCGGCCGGCCGGCGAGGGAATGGCCCGGGGGCGCAACGACGAGCACCCGGTCGCGGGCGACGATGCGCTGCGACAATGCGGGGTGATCGACCTCGCCCTCCACGATGCCCAGCTCCGCCCGCCCCTCCAGAACGGCTTCGGCCGCCTGCTCCGTATTGCCGCCCACCATGCGGATGTCGATCGCCGGATAGGTCTCGTGGAAGCGGATGAGGAGCGGCGGCAGCCAGTAACCGCCCACCGTCTGGCTGGCGGCGATGGCGAGCGTGCCGCGCTTCAGGCCGCCGATCTCGGTGAGGAAAAGGTCCGCGCTCGTCGCGCGCGCCAGCGTCGCCCGCGCCTCGGGCAGGAAGGCAAGGCCCGCCTCCGTCAGCTCGATCCGCCGGCCCGTACGGTGGAAAAGGGCGATGCCGTAGCGCTCCTCCAGGACGCGGATCGCCGAGCTCACCGCGGACGGTGTGAGGTGCAGCGTCTCGGCAGCCCGGGTAAGGTGCTCGCGCTCCGCCACGGCGGTGAAGATGCGAAGTTGTTCCAATGTCATCATCGTTCGATCCAATCGAATGAAATATCAGATATTTGCCGATGGATCGAATGGTTTTTCAAGCGCATTGATCTGCGCATGGAAAAAACACCCAAAAAACATCCGATCCTTGGAATTCGCGCTTTGGCGCCGGGCGTGCTTCTCTCGGCGTTGGTCTCCGGCCTCGCGCTCGCCGCCGAACGCGCGGAACTCAGGCTGACGGGCGGCGCGTGGATCGAGGCTCTGGTGCTGGCGATCCTCATCGGTTCGCTCGTGCGCCTCCTTCTGCGCCGGCCGGAGGCCTTCGATCCCGGCATCGCCTTCTCGGCCAAGTATTTCCTGGAGGTCGCCATCGTGCTGCTCGGCGCCGGCGTCAGCGCGGCGGCGATCGCCGGCATGGGCCTGCCGCTGATCGCCGCCATCGCGGCGGTGGTTGCGACGGTCCTGGTCGCCAGCTACGGGATCGGCCGGGGGCTCGGGCTTTCGCGCCGTGTCGCGCTGCTGGTCGCCTGCGGCAATTCCATCTGCGGTAATTCCGCCATCGCCGCGACCGCGCCGGTCATCCATGCGGATGCGGAGGACGTCGCCTCCTCCATCGCCTTCACGGCGGTGCTCGGCATGGTGACGGTGCTGCTGCTGCCGGCGCTGGTGCCGCTGCTCGGCCTGTCGGCGACGGGCTACGGGGTGATGGCGGGCATGACGGTCTATGCGGTGCCGCAGGTACTGGCCGCCACCGCCCCGGTCTCGGCCCTCAGCATCCAGATCGGCACCTTCGTCAAGCTGATGCGCGTGCTGATGCTCGGCCCGGTCGTCTTCGTGCTGTCGCTCGTCTCGGGCAAGGCGGGCGGGCGCCGGCCGGCGCTGCACCGGCTGGTGCCGTGGTTCATCCTCGGCTTCCTCGCCATGCTTTTCGCGCGCAGCTTCGGTCTCATCGATGCGGGGCTCGCCGGGACCATGAGCAGGGCGGCCACCGTGCTGACCATCCTCTCCATGGCCGCGCTCGGCCTCGGCATCGACCTGAAGCGCGTCCTGCGCGCCGGGCCGCGGGTGACGGTGGCGGTCGTGCTTTCGCTCGGCCTGCTGGTCGTCGCCAGCTATGCCATGGTGCTGCTGCTCAACCTTGCGACGGCCTGAGAGGTCTCAGGCCGCGTCTTCCCGCACGGTCGTCGGCACGTAGTTGAGCACGGGGCCGAGCCAGCGCTCGACATCGCCGACCGCCATGCCCTTGCGACGCGCATAGTCCTCCACCTGGTCGCGCTCCACCTTGGCGACGCCGAAATAATAGCTTTCGGGCGAGGCGATGTAGAGGCCGGAGACGGAGGAGCCCGGCCACATGGCATAGCTTTCCGTCAGCTCGACGCCGATCTCCTTCTCCGCGTCGAGCAGGCGGAAGAGCGTCGTCTTCTCCGTGTGGTCCGGCTGGGCGGGATAGCCCGGCGCGGGGCGGATGCCGGCATAGGGCTCGCCGATCAGGTCGGTGGGCGAGAAGGTCTCGTCCGGCGCATAGCCCCACAGTTCCTTGCGGACATATTCGTGCATGCGCTCGGCGAAGGCTTCGGCGAAGCGGTCGGCCAGCGCCTTGACGAGGATCGAGTTGTAGTCGTCGTTCGCCCGCTCGAAGCGCTCGGCGATGGCGATCTCGCCGATGCCGGCCGTCACGACGAAGCCGCCGAGATAGTCCTTGCGGCCGCTGTCGACGGGCGCGACGAAGTCGGAGAGCGCCACGTTCGGCCGGCCGTCCCGCTTGGAGAGCTGCTGGCGGAGCGTGAAGAAGGTGGCGAGGTCCTTGTCGCGCGCCTCGTCGGTGAAGAGCCGGATATCGTCGCCGACGGTGCCGGCCGGCCAGAAGCCGACGACGGCCTTCGGCGTGAACCATTTTTCCGCGATGATCTGGTTCAGCATCGCCTGCGCGTCGGCAAAGAGCTGGCGGGCCACCTCGCCGTGCTTTTCGTCCTCGAAAATCCGGGGATAGACGCCCTTCAGCTCCCAGGTCTGGAAGAAGGGCGTCCAGTCGATGTAGCGGGCGAGCTCGGCAAGGTCCCAGTCCTGGAAGACGCGGGTGCCGAGGAAGGACGGCGTTTTCGGTTCATAGGCCGACCAGTCGGCCTTGAAGGCGTTGTCGCGGGCCCTTGCGATGGGAAGGCGCTGCTTTTCCGCCTCGCTGCGCGCATGGGCGTCGGCGACCTTGCGGTATTCGGCCTTCAGGGTGTCGACATAGCCGGGCTTCATCTCCGCCGACAGCAGGCTGCCGACGACGCCGACGGCGCGGCTGGCATCGGTGACATAGACGGCCTGGCCGCGCTCGTAGCGCGGGTGGATCTTGACGGCCGTGTGCACGCGGCTCGTCGTCGCCCCGCCGATGAGGAGGGGAATGTCGAAGCCTTCGCGCTCCATCTCGGCGGCGACATGGGCCATCTCGTCGAGCGAGGGGGTGATGAGGCCGGAAAGGCCGATGATGTCGACCTTCTCTGCCTTCGCCGTCTCGAGGATCTTCGTCGCCGGCACCATGACGCCGAGGTCGATGATCTCGTAGTTGTTGCAGGCGAGCACGACGCCGACGATGTTCTTGCCGATATCGTGCACGTCGCCCTTGACGGTCGCCATCAGGATCTTGCCGGCGCTCTGGCGTTCGTCGCCGCCGCCGCCATTGGCGAGCTTCTCGGCTTCCATGTAGGGCAGCAGCACGGCGACGGCCTGCTTCATCACGCGGGCGGACTTCACCACCTGCGGCAGGAACATCTTGCCCGCGCCGAAAAGGTCGCCGACGACGTTCATGCCGGCCATCAGCGGGCCTTCGATGACGTGGAGCGGGCGCTCGGCCTTCTGCCGCGCCTCTTCCGTGTCCTCTTCCACGAATTCGGTGATGCCGTTGACGAGGGCGTGCTCCAGCCGTTTCTCCACCGGCCATTCGCGCCAGGCGAGATCGCGCTCCTTGGCTTCCTTGCCGCCCGCACCCTTGAAGCGCTCGGCGATCTCCAGCATGCGCTCGGTGGCGGTGCCGCCGGTCTTGGGCACGCGGTTCAGCACCACGTCCTCGCAGGCCTCGCGCAGCTCGGGCTCGATCGTGTCGTAGACGGCGAGCTGACCGGCATTGACGATGCCCATGTCCATGCCCGCCTGGATGGCGTGGTAGAGGAACACGGCGTGCATCGCCTCGCGCACCGGCTCGTTGCCGCGGAAGGAGAAGGAGAGGTTCGAGACGCCGCCGGAAATGTGGACATGCGGCAGCGTCGCGGTGATCTCGGCGGTCGCCTCGATGAAGTCGACGCCGTAATTGTCGTGCTCCTCGATGCCGGTGGCGACGGCGAAGATGTTGGGGTCGAAGACGATGTCCTCCGGGGCGAGGCCCGCGACTTCGGTCAGCAGCTTGTAGGCGCGGGTGCAGATCTCCACCTTGCGCGCCTTGGTGTCGGCCTGGCCTTTCTCGTCGAAGGCCATGACGACCACGGCGGCGCCATAGGCGCGCACGAGCTTGGCATAGCGCAGGAAGGCTTCCTCGCCTTCCTTCAGCGAGATCGAGTTGACCAGCGGCTTGCCCTGAACGCATTTCAGGCCCGCCTCGATGATCTCCCACTTGGACGAGTCGATCATCACGGGAACGCGGGCGATGTCCGGCTCGGCGGCGATGAGATTGAGGTATTCCACCATCGCCTTCTGGGAATCGATGAGGCCTTCGTCCATGTTGATGTCGATGATCTGCGCGCCGTTGGCCACCTGGTCGCGGGCGACGTCGAGGGCTGCCGCATAGTCGCCGGCGGTGATCAGCTTGCGGAATTTCGCCGAGCCCGTGACGTTGGTGCGCTCGCCGACATTCACGAAGGGAATGGCCTCCGTCAGCGTGAACGGCTCGAGGCCGGACAGGCGCATATGGCGCGGGATATCCGGGATCTGGCGCGGCTTGTGGCGCGCGGCGGCTTGCGCGATGGCGCGGATATGGGCGGGCGTCGAGCCGCAGCAGCCGCCGACGATGTTGACCAGGCCGTCGCGCATGAAGCCTTCGATCTGTTCGGCCATTTCCTCCGGCGTCTCGTCGTACTTGCCGAAGGCGTTGGGCAGGCCGGCATTCGGATAGGCGCAGACGAAGGTCTCGGCGACCGAGGAAATCTCGGAGAGATGCGCGCGCATGGCATTGGCGCCCAGCGCGCAGTTGAGGCCGATGGAGAAGGGCGTTGCGTGACGCACCGAGTTCCAGAAGGCCTCCGGCGTCTGGCCGGACAGCGTGCGGCCGGAAAGGTCGGTGATCGTGCCCGAGATCATGACCGGCAGATGGATGCCCTTTTCCTCGAAGACCTCGCGGGTGGCGAAGATCGCGGCCTTGGCGTTCAGCGTGTCGAAGATGGTCTCGATGAGGATGATGTCGGCGCCGCCGTCGATGAGGCCGCGCACCTGCTCGGCATAGGCGGTGCGCAGGTCGTCGAAGGTGACGGCGCGGTAGCCGGGATTGTTGACGTCCGGCGAGATGGAGGCGGTGCGGTTCGTCGGGCCGAGCGCGCCGGCGACGAAGCGGCGACGGCCGTCCTTCTGCTCGGCGCGCAGGCCCGCGCGGCGGGCAAGGCGCGCGCCGTCGCGGTTCAGCTCATAGACCATGTCCTGCATGCCGTAATCGGCCTGGGCGATGGTGGTGGAGGAGAAGGTGTTGGTCTCGAGGATGTCCGCGCCGGCCAGCGCGTAGCGGTAATGGATGTCCTCGATGGCGGCCGGCTGCGTCAGCGTCAGGAGGTCGTTGTTGCCCTGCTGGTGACAGGCACAGTCGCCGAAACGGTCGCCGCGGAAGTCCTCTTCCACGAGCTTGAGCGTCTGAATCTCCGTGCCCATGGCGCCGTCGAGCACGAGTATGCGCTCCTGCGCGGCAGCCTTGAGCGCGGCCAGGACTTCGCTGCCGTCGCGCGGCGGCTGTTCGGGGCCGAACAGGGTGTCCAGGTGGGAATTGGCCATGGGAGCCCTCCGGTACTGACAAATCGTATGTTGGAGATCACATAAAGATATCTTTATGTCAATATGTGTTCATTCGCGCAGATCGATTCAACGCCCGGCGGAAGGAGCCGCCAAGGGGTTGTTCATGGCAATACCCGGATCGGCGTTTCGTTGCGAGCGCTATTGCAGGCGGACTGCCCCAAGGTTGCCGGAAAGGGCGGTTGTAATGCCCCACAGGAACTTTTCGCGCGGTTGCGCGTTGCGCTTCGCCAGTATCCTGTCTTCCCTCGCGTCAAACGAGGGGCGCAGGGATTCACCAAAACCGCAGATGAGGGTCCATGCTGCGCCATCCGGTCCTGTTGACATGTTGCAAGTCTCTGTCCTTACGGCTAAAAAATGCCGTTTTCATGCACCACGCGGCCAGGATGCCAATCAGCGTGTCGCCTGAGCCAGTTCCATCCGTGAAGCGCCCCGAGGGCGCCGCCCGGTGTCATGGCTGATCGCGGCGCCGAGACGAAGCCTGTCCGCGACAAACCCTCCGGCGCCAAGGCCGCCGCCGGTTGGCTCACCATGGCCGGATCCAGAATCAGAAACATGCCCCTTCACAATACGCCGCAAGCCCCGCGTGATGCCGATGCCAAGCACATCGACTACAACGATTCCATCCGCGCCACCTATCTGACGCTGGAGGAGCTGGCCGAGTGCGGCGAAGCGCTTGCGCGCGACAGGACGGCGGCCCTGCCCGGCTACCAGCCCTTCGAGTTCCGCCCGCGGCACAAGGAGAACGAGAAGGAAATCTTCCGCGTCTACCAGGCGACCGCACGGGACGTGGAGGCCGGTGCGCAGATCACACCCGCGGCCGAATGGCTGCTCGACAACTATTACGTCATCGAGGAAGCGATCCAGGAGGTCCGGCGCGACTTTCCCCGCCGCTTCTTCCGGCAACTGCCGACCATCGAGATCGACGGCAGGCCGGTTCCCCGCACGCTGGCCATCGCCTGGCTCTATGTCGCCCATACCCATAGCGGCGTGTCGGTGGAAAGCCTGACGGCCTTCGTGCAGGGCTTCCAGAAGCTCGATGCGCTGAAGATCGGTGAACTCTGGGCGCTGCCCTCCTTCATCCGCTTCGTGCTGCTCGAGAATCTGCGGCGTATTTCCAGCCGCGTCGAGCGCTCGCGCAAGATGCGCTTCAAGGCGAACGAGGTGGCCGACGAGCTGATCCGCCTCAACGATCCGGAAAAGTGCATCGCCTATCTCGGCTCGCTGGAGAGCTTCGTCGAGGACAATACCTTCGTCATTCAGCTTCTCTATCGCCTGCGCGACGGCCTTCAGGCCTCCGGCGCGGTCATCCAATGGCTGGAGCGCAGGATCGAGAGCCGCGGCAGCGACCTCGAAGAGCTGATCGTCGCGGAGAACAACCGCCTGTCCTCCGGCAACGTGACGATGAGCTCGCTCATCAAGAGCCTGCGCACGGTGGACGACACCGAATGGCCGGTCTGGTTCGAGAGCGTCAGCCGCCTCGACGAGGCGCTGCGCCAGAGTTCGGACTACAGCGACCTCGATTTCGGCTCGCGCAACAAGTACCGCAACACGATCGAGCGTTTCGCCCGCCGCTCCGGCAAGACGGAACTGGAGGTCACCGAGACCGCCATCGCCATGACGGCCGAGGACGCGGCCGCCCATGGGGACGATCCCGACTACGAGGCCAATGTCGGCGCCTTCCTCGTCGGCAAGAAGCGCAAGCTCCTCGAAAAGCGCATCGGCTACCGCCCCTCGCTCGTCCAGCGCATCGTGCGCCTGACGCGCAAGCTCGACTGGCTCGCCATCGCCGGCCCGAACATCATCCTCACGCTGCTGGCGATGATCGCGGTCTACTATTTCCTCGACCAGCTCGACATTCCGAACGGCGCATGGCTGATCATGCTCGTCCTCTTCGCGCTGCCGGCCTCGGAAGGCGCGACGGGTCTCTTCAACACGCTCGTCACCTTCTTCGTCACGCCCTCGCGGCTCGTCGGCTACGAGTTCAAGGACGGCATTCCCGAGGATGCGCGCACGCTGCTCGTCGTGCCCTGTCTGATCTCCAAGCGCGACCATGTGGACGAGCTGGTGCGCAACCTGGAAGTCCACTATCTGGCCAATCCGCGCGGCGAAATCTATTTCGCGCTGGTCAGCGACTGGGCCGACAGCCAGAGCGAGGAGACGCCGGCCGATCTCGACGTCCTGGAATACGCCAAGCGCGAGATCGCCACGCTCTCGGCCCGCTATGCCTATGACGGGCGCACGCGCTTCTATCTGCTGCACCGCCGCCGCCTCTACAATCCTTCCGAAGGGGCGTGGATGGGCTGGGAGCGCAAGCGCGGCAAGCTGCACGAGTTGAACCTTCTGCTGCGCGGCGACGGCGACACGACCTTCCTGCCGGGCGCCAATGTCGTTCCGGCCGACGTCAAATATGTCATGACGCTCGATTCCGACACGCGCCTGATGCGCGATGCCGTGACCAAGCTCGTCGGCAAGATGCACCACCCGATCAACCGCCCGGTCATCGACGAGGCGACGGGCGAGATCGTCGCCGGCTATTCCATCCTCCAGCCGCGCGTCACGCCCTCGCTGACGACGGGCAAGGAAGCCTCCACCTTCCAGCGTATCTTCTCGGCCGACCGAGGCGTCGACCCTTACGTCTTCACCGTTTCCGACGTCTACCAGGACCTTGCCGGCGAAGGCACCTTCACGGGCAAGGGCCTCTACCATGTCGACGCCTTCGAGGCGGCGGTGAAGGGGCGGATCGGCGAGAACGCCGTTCTCAGCCACGACCTGCTCGAAGGTTCGCTCTCGCGCTGCGCGCTGGTGACGGACGTGGAGCTCGTCGAGGACTTCCCGACGCGCTACGGCGTCGAGACCTCGCGCCAGCATCGCTGGGCGCGCGGCGACTGGCAGCTGCTGCCCTATCTCTTCGGCCCGTCGAGCGGCATTCCCATGCTCGGCCGCTGGAAGATGTACGACAATCTGCGCCGCAGCCTCATTCCCATCGGCTGGCTCGTCGCCTCCGTCATGGGCTGGTACTACATGGAGCCACGCCAGGCGCTGATCTGGCAGCTCGTGCTGATCTTCCTGCTCTTCGTCGCGCCGACGCTCTCGCTCATCTCGGGCATCATGCCGCGCCGCAGCGACATCGTCGCGCGCGCCCATGTGCACCGCGTCTTTTCCGATATCCGCGCGGCCAATGCGCAGGTCGCCTTGCGCATCGTCTTCATTGCCCATTCGGCGGCGCTGATGGCGGACGCCATCGTGCGCTCGCTCTACCGCACCTTCATCAGCGGCAAGCTGATGCTGGAATGGCGCACGGCCGCGCAGGCCGACAGCGGCGCGCGCGGCGGCATCCTCGCCCATTACAAGTCCATGTGGCAGGCGCCGGCGCTCGCGGTGTTCTCCGTCGCGCTCGCCATGATCTCCAAGACGGGCCTGCCCTTCATCGGCGTTCCCTTCGCGCTCGTCTGGATGCTCTCGCCGATGATCGCCTGGTCCGTCAGCCAGACGGCGGAGACGGAGGACCAGCTTGTCGTTTCCGACCATGTCGCGACCGAGCTGCGCAAGATCGCGCGGCGCACCTGGCGCTATTTCGAGACCTTCGTCACCGCCGAGCAGCATTTCCTGCCGCCGGACAATTTCCAGGAAATACCGCAGCCGGTTCTGGCCGAGCGCACCTCGCCGACCAATATCGGCGTCTACCTGCTCTCGGTCATCTCGGCGCGCGATTTCGGCTGGCTGAGTTTCGAGGAGACCGTGCGCCGCCTCGAGCAGACCGTCGCCACCATCGACGGCATGCCGAAATACCGCGGCCACCTCTACAACTGGTACCGCACCAATACGCTGGAAACGCTCGGGCCGCGCTATGTCTCGGCGGTCGACAGCGGCAACCTTGCCGGCCATCTCATCGCCATCTCCTCCATGTGCCGCGAATGGGCCGAAGCCCCGTCGGCGCATCTCCAAGGCAGCCTCGACGGCATCGGCGACGTCGCCGCGATTCTTTCCGAAACGCTCAAGCAGCTTCCGGACGACCGCAAGACCGTGCGCCCGCTGCGCCGCCTCATCGAGGAGCGTATCGAGGGCTTCCACAACGCGCTCGCCGCCGTCAAGCGCGAGCACGAATTCGCCTCGATCCGCGTCATCAATCTTTCGGTGCTGGCGCGCGACGTCAACAAGCTGATCGTCAATCTCGACCACGAGATCAAGTCGCCGCAGAGCGCGGAGGTCGTGCACTGGGCGGGCGCGCTGGTCTCGACCTGCGAGGCGCATATCGCCGACAGCGTCTTCGACCTCGGGAGCATCGAGGCGCTGCGCGACCGGCTGGCCGTGCTGCGCGACCGGGCGCGCGACATCGCCTTCTCGATGGATTTCGGCTTCCTCTTCCGCCAGGAACGGCGCCTCCTTTCCATCGGCTACCGCGTCGAGACGAACGAGCTGGACGAGGCCTGCTACGACCTGCTTGCCTCCGAGGCGCGCCTGACGAGTCTCTTCGCCATCGCTAAGGGCGACCTGCCGACCGAGCACTGGTACAAGCTCGGCCGCCCGGTCGTTCCGGTCGGCTCGCGCGGCGCGCTCGTCTCCTGGTCGGGCTCGATGTTCGAATACCTGATGCCGCCGCTCGTCATGCAGGAGCGCCAGGGCGGCATCCTCAACCAGACGAACAATCTGGTGGTCGTCGAGCAGATGAACCACGGCCGCCGCCTCGGCACGCCCTGGGGCATCTCGGAAGCGGCCTTCAACGCCCGCGACCACGAGCTGACCTACCAGTACACCAATTTCGGCGTGCCGACGCTTGGCCTCAAGCGCGGCCTTGGCCAGAACGCCGTGATCGCGCCCTATGCGTCGCTCCTCGCCACGCAATATGCGCCCAAGGCGGCGCTGGAGAACCTCGAGCGCCTGCGCAAGCTCGGCGCGCTCGGCGTCTACGGCTTCCATGACGCCGTTGACTTCACCCCGACGCGCGTGCCGGAAGGCAAGACCTGCGCGGTGGTGAGGAACTACATGGCGCACCATCACGGCATGTCGATCGCCGCCGTCGCCAATGTCGTCTTCAACGGCGTGCTGCGCGAGCGCTTCCATTCGGACCCCGTCATCGAGGCCGCCGAACTGCTGCTGCAGGAAAAGGCGCCGCGCGACATCCCGGTCATCAACGCCAAGCGTGAGCCGGAAACCGTCGGCAGCACGCAGGCCGACCTGCTGCGCCCGGAAATCCGCATCTTCAAGGATCCGATCTCCCGCGAGCGTGAGACCGTGTTCCTGTCGAACGGCCATTACTCCGTCATGCTCACGGCGACCGGCGCGGGCTATTCGCGCTGGAACGGCCAGTCCGTCACCCGCTGGAAGCCCGACCCGACGGAAGACCGCTGGGGCTCCTTCCTCTTCCTGCGCGACATGGCGACGAACGAATGGTGGTCCGCCACCGCCGAGCCCCGGCGCATCGAGGGCGAGGTGACGAAGACCCAGTTCGGCGACGACAAGGCGGAGTTCATCAAGACCGTCGGCACGCTGACCAGCGAGGTCGAGTGCATCGTCGCCACCGAGCACGATGCCGAAGGCCGCCGCCTGACGCTGCTCAATACGGGCACGGAGGACCGCTTCATCGAGGTGACCTCCTATATGGAGCCCGTCATCGCGACGGACGACGCCGACAACGCCCATCCGCTCTTCTCGAAGATGTTCGTGCGCACCGAGATCGGCAAGCGCGGCGACGTCATCCGCGCGGAGCGTCAGAAGCGCAATCCGAACGAGCCGGACATGGCGATCGCCCATCTCATCGTCGACAATGCCGGCCCCTCGCGCCGCACGGAGATCGAGACGGACCGCCGCCGCTTCATCGGCCGCGGGCGCTCGCTGCCGACTGCCGCCGCCTTCGACGCCGGCGCTCAGCTCTCGGGCACGGACGGCTTCACGCTCGATCCGATCCTGGCGCTGCGCCGCGTGGTGCGCGTTCCGGCCGGCAAGAAGGTCAAGGTCATCTTCTGGACCATCGCCGCGCCGAGCCGCGCCGAGGTGGATGCCGCCATCGACCGCTATCGCCATCCGGATGCCTTCAACCACGAGATGATCCATGCCTGGACGCGCTCGCAGGTGCATATGCGCCATGTCGGCGTCACCTCGCAGGAGGCGGCGAGCTTCCAGATGCTCGGTAAGTACCTGACCTATCCGGACATGCATCTGCGGGCCGATACCGGCACGATCGAGACGGGGCTCAAGGCGCAGTCGGCGCTCTGGCCGCTGGCGATTTCCGGTGACTTCCCGATCTTCATCGTACGCATCAACGACGAGATCGACCTTGATGTCGCCCGCGGGGCGTTGCGCGCGCAGGAATATCTGCGCCACCGCGGCGTCACCGCCGACCTCGTGATCCTCAACGAGCGCGCTGCCTCCTATGCGCAGGACATGCAGCACACGCTCGACCAGATGTGCGAGGCGCTGCGCATGCGCGGCCAGTCGGATGGCGTGCGCCAGCATGTCTTCACGGTGCGCCGCGACCTGATGGAGGTCTCCACCTGGCAGGCGCTGCTGGCGACGGCCCGCGCCGTCTTCCACGCCCGCAACGGCACGCTTTCCGACCAGATCGCCCGCACCGTCTCGCTCTTCTCGACGCCGCGCGGTGAGGAGGAGGCAAAGGCGGATGCGGATGCAATCGTGCCGAAGCTTCCGGTGCCGGAAGGCGAGCCCGTTGCCATCGATGGCGAGGGCCTTTCCTTCTGGAACGGCTTCGGCGGGTTCAACGTCGACCGGCGCGAATATGCCGTGCGCCTGCGCGGCGGCGAGGCGACGCCGCAGCCGTGGATCAACGTCATCTCCAACCGCGAATTCGGCTTCCACGTCTCGGCGGAAGGCGCCGGCTTCACCTGGAGCCGCAATTCGCGCGACTTCCAGCTCACGCCCTGGACAAACGACCCGGTCATCAACCGCCCCGGCGAGGCCTTTTATGTGCGGGACCGCGACCGCGACACCGTGATGACGCCCTTCGCCGCCCTTTCGCGCAAGCGGACGGTGAAGTTCGAGACTTGGCACGGCCTCGGCTACACGGCCTTCCGCAGCTGGGAGGACGGCATCGAGCTCGATCTCGTCCAGACGGTCGATCCCGAGGACCCGGTGAAATATTCGCGCCTCGTCGTGAAGAACACCGGCGAGACGGCGCGCAGCCTCACGGTCTACGGCTATGTCGAATGGGTGCTCGGCAACAATTCCGCCAAGACGGCGCCCTTCGTCGTGACGAGCCATGACGAGGAAAGCGGAGCGCTCCTTGCGACCAATCCCTACAGCCTCGAATTCTCCGGCCGGACCAGCTTCTTCGGCGTCAATGCGCCGGTCGCGGGCTTCACGGCGCGGCGGCGCGATTTCATCGGCCGCACCGGCGATATCGTGCTTCCCTCGGCCGTCGCGGCGGGGCAGCCGCTTTCCGGCAGTGTCGACGGCATTGGCGACCCCTGCGCGGCGCTCGCCGTCGACATCACGCTGAAGCCCGGCGAGAAGCGCGAGCTCCTCTTCATGCTCGGCGACACCGCCGATGCGGAGAGCGCCCGCGCGCTGGCCGGCAAGAGCCGGGCGGCGGATTTCGATACGGTCATGGCGTCGGTCCGCTCCTTCTGGGAGCGCTTCACCGGCACGCTTCAGGTCAAGACGCCCGATGCGGCGCTCGACCGGATGGTCAATGACTGGCTGCCCTATCAGGCGCTCGGCTGCCGCATCATGGCACGCACCGCCTTCTACCAGGCGAGCGGCGCCTATGGCTTCCGCGACCAGCTGCAGGATACGCTCGCCTTCATCATGCATCACCCGGAGCTGGCCCGCACGCAGATCCTCAACGCGGCGGCCCGCCAGTTCGTCGAAGGCGACGTGCAGCACTGGTGGCTGCCCGATACCGGCGCCGGCGTGCGCACGATGATCTCCGACGACGTCGTCTGGCTCGCCCATGCGGTGGAGTATTATTGCCGGGTGACCGGCGACCGCGGGCTGCTCGACGAAAGGCTCGCCTTCATCGAGGGCCAGCAGCTCGCTGAGGGGCAGCACGATGCCTTCTTCAAGCCCGACCGCTCGTCGGAAGAGGCCTCGCTCTATGACCATTGCGCCCACGCGCTCGATCTCGCGCTCCGGCGCACCGGCGAGAACGGCCTGCCGCTGATCCTCGGCGGCGACTGGAACGACGGCATGAACCGCGTCGGCGAGGATGGGCGCGGCACGAGCGTCTGGCTCGGCTGGCTTCTCGCCGGTACCCTGCGCGGCTTCCTGCCGATCGCCCGCGAACGGGACGATCACGGCCGCGCCGAAATCTGGGAAGGCCATCTCGGCCGGCTGAAGGAAGCGCTCGAAACGGCGGGCTGGGACGGCGGCTACTACCGACGCGGCTATTACGACGACGGGACGCCGCTCGGCTCGGCGACAAGTGCCGAGTGCCGCATCGATTCCATCGCCCAGAGCTGGAGCGTGCTCTCCGGCGAGGGCGAGCCCGCGCGCTCGCGGCAGGCGATGGACGCCGTCATGGCCGAACTCGTCGACAAGGAAAACGGCATCATCCGCCTGTTCACGCCGCCCTTTGCCGAAACCCCGCAGGATCCGGGCTATATCAAGGCCTATCCGCCGGGCGTGCGCGAAAACGGCGGCCAGTATACCCATGCGGCGACCTGGGTCGTCCTGGCGCTGGCGCGCCAGGGGAGGGGCGACGACGCCTATGCCTGCTTCGATCTCCTCAACCCGGTCGGGCATGCCCTCGACCCGGAGGCGGCCGAACGCTACCGCGTCGAGCCCTATGTCGTGGCCGCCGACGTCTACGGTGTCGGCGAGCGCACCGGGCGGGGCGGCTGGAGCTGGTACACGGGCTCGGCCGGGTGGCTCTACCGGGCGGCCGTCGAGGGCATTCTCGGCATCCGCAAGGAAGGCGGCCGTCTCTTCGTCGATCCGGTGCTTCCGGCGGCGTGGAACGGCTACAGCGCCACCCTCACGCTCGACGGACGGAAGCTTTCGATCCGCGTCGATCGCGGCGAGGACGGTGGATGGCAGGCAACCGTGAACGGCACTGTCATCAAATCTTCAAACGAGGGCTATTTGCTCTGATCCGCACCACGCGGATCAGAGTATCATGGCAGACAGACATGGACCGACAGGCGTCGTGCCGCGGCAACGCGACACGCGCCTCGACGTCTTCCGGGCCCTCGCCCTCCTGACGATCTTCGTCAATCACGTTCCGGGCCAGTACCTGGAGCACCTGACGTACAAGAACTTCGGTTTTTCCGATTCCGCGGAAGCCTTCGTGCTGATCTCCGGCATGTCCGTCGCGCTCGCCTACGGCGCGCGCTTTGCCGTCGGCGAGCGACTCGCCCTGACGCTGCGCATCCTGCGGCGGGCGCTGACGCTCTATATCGCGCATATCATGACGAGCATCATCACCTTCGCGATCTTCGCGGGCGGGGCGTTGTGGTTCGCGCGGCCGGACCTGCTTTCGGAGATCAACCTGCGCGCCGTCGTCGACCGCACGGACGAGGGCGTCGTCAGCATGGTGCTGCTCGGCCACCAGTTCGGCTATAACAACATTCTGTCCATGTATGCCGTCGTCTTCCTGATGCTGCCCGGCTTCCTCTGGCTCTACCGGCAGAGCGCGCGCCTGCTGCTCGCCGTGTCGGGAACGATATGGCTCTGTGCCGGCATCTGGCGGATCGCGCCGTCGAACTTCCTCGACGACGGCTACTGGTTCCTCAACCCTTTGTCCTGGCAGTTCCTCTTCGTCATCGGCTTCGTCGGAATGATGCGCGCGAGGGGGAAGGGCATTCCGCGCCATCCGGTGCTGACGGCGCTTGCCGTGGCCTATCTCGCCGTCTCGATGCTCTGGGTGGTCCTCTCCTGGTGGTTCATCGACTTCTCCTACGGCCTGCCGGCGGTGCTGACCGGCTTCGACAAGACCTTCCTCTCCGCCACGCGGCTGCTGCATGTGCTGGCGGGGGCCTATCTGATGGCGACGATCCCGGCGCTTACCGGATGGGCGGCGCTGCCGCTTTCCCATCCGCTGGTGGCGGTGGGGCGGCATTCGCTCGCCGTCTTCATCTTCGGTACGATCCTCGCGATGGTCGGGCAGGTGCTGATGTTCGTCACGGGGAAGAACCCGCTGCTCGGGACGCTCTACGTGCTGCTCGGCATCGCCCTTCACTTCGCCTATGCGCGCTATCTCGACTGGCAGGCCGCGGTCATCGCCAATGCAAAACGGCAGGGCCTCGAGGCCCTGCCGGTCAAAAGCGATCCGTAAGCGATGACGCCCGTCAGGCGGCAGTGTGGCTCTTGCGCACGTCGTCGTCGGTCAGGATGCCGCTGGCGCGCAGCAGCGCGGCGAAGCGGCCGTTGCTCTGGCTGAGATCGTTGAACGTCCCCATCTCGGCGATCTGGCCGTGATCCATGAAGACCACCAGATCGGCCTCGCGGACCGTCGACAGGCGGTGCGCGATGATGAAGGTCGTGCGGTTGCGGCGGAGCGAATCGATCGCCGCCTTGACGCGTGCCTCCGTCTCCACGTCGAGCGCGCTGGTCGCCTCGTCGAGCACGAGGATCGGTGCGTTCTTCAGGATCGCGCGGGCGATGGCGATGCGCTGGCGCTCGCCGCCGGAAAGGCGGTTGCCGCGCTCGCCGACATGGGTGTCGTAGCCGCTCTGGCGCGAGGTGATGAAGTCGTTCGCCGCCGCCGCTTCGGCGGCCGCCACGATCTCCTCCTGGCTCGCGCCCTCGCGGCCGAGGCGGATATTGTCGGAGATCGAGCGGTTGAGCAGGCCCGCATCCTGGAAGACGGTGGCGATGGAGCGGCGCAGCGACTTGCGCGTCACCGTTGCGATATCGACGCCGTCGATGAGGATCTGGCCGGACTGCGGCTCGTAGACGCGCTGCAGGAGATTGACCAGGGTGGTTTTGCCGGCGCCCGTCGGGCCGACGATGGCGACCGTCTGGCCGGCTTCCGCCGTGAAGGAGACATCGCGCACGCCCTGTGTGGCATTGGCGAAGTCGAAGCTGACATTACGGTACTCGACCCTGCCCTTCACCTCGCCGAGCTCGCCGGCATCGCTCGGCTCCTCGCGGTCCTTGACGGCGTCTTCCAGCGTGAAGAAGTCCTCCAGCTTGGCGCGCGCCTCGAAGATCTGCGTGGCGAAGGCCTTCATCTGGTCGAGGCGACCGATCAGCAGGCCTGCAAAGCCGATGAAGGCAATGACGTCGCCGACGCGGATCTCGCCCTTCTGGACGAGCACGGTGCCGATGACGAGAATCGTCATCATGGAGATGGTGGAGGCGATGCGGTTGAGCGCGCTGGCGAGCGCCCACCAGTCGAGCACCGGGAACTGCGCGTTGATCAGGCGCTCGGCAAAGCCCTTCAGCTCGCGGGTTTCCGCCTCGATGCGGTTGTAACTGTGCACCACCGAGACGTTGCTGATCGAGTCCGACACATGGGAGAAGACGGTGTGGTAATGGTTCTCCACCGACGCCTGTCCCTCGCGCGTGCGGTTCATCACCGCCTTGCCGATGAGGACATAGAGCGCGCCGAGCACCACGAGCACCAGCGACAGGCGATAGTCCATCGTGAAGGCGGTCGGGATGAGGAGGGCGAGCGCGATGGCGGTGGCAAGATGCGTGCGCATGAATTCGAGCCAGAGGCCGAACAGCGTCTCGCAGGCGCGCAGCAGCGTGTGCAGCGCGTTGGAGGTGCCGCGCTGGCTATGCCAGGCGAGCGGCATGGAGATGATGCGGCCGAAGGCTTCCGTCAGCAGACTCGCGCGCCGTCCATGGGCCAGCCGGTCCGCCTCGCGGGCGACGAGCACATAGGCGATGGTGTTGAACAGGCCGAAGCCCGCCCACATCAGAAGCAGCGGCGTGACGGCGCTCTTGCTGGAGATGGCATCGATGATGCGGCCGAAAAGGATGGGCTCGGCAATGGTGATGACCGCCAGGATGACGTTGGCGGCGACGACGAGACCGACTCGAAGCTTGTAGGTGCCAAGATAGCTGAGGGCTCTTGCATAGACCTGAAACAAAGACACGGGAATGGAGCCTTTCCGGCGATACCAGTTATGCGGTGCAGCGAGCACCTTCTGTCCCTTCGCTGCGGGTATTAATCAGCGGAAGCGACAAAAGTTCTTCCGCGTCAAGCAAATTTCATGACCGCCCTGACATCTTGCGTGATTTTCTCATTTTCACGGCAGCCATGCATGCAAGACGATTGATTTTCAGCATGCGATCCTGCCATTTGTAAGGCGGGGAATATGAATGGGGCGCTTGGGCCGGTTGTCGGCCGGGTTCAGCTTTATCAGTTGGTTAAACAAAGCTAGTCAAGCGCGGGGCATATGAATATCAACTTGCTGGTGCAATTCCTTGCACTGATCGACGAGTTGCGCGATCGGGAAGAGGCGACAGCCGAATTCGAGCGTCTGCTGACGCTTTGCGGCTTCGATTATTACGGTCTCCTGCTGGCGCCGAGGCCGGTGGACGAGCCGTCCCGCCTGCTGCTTGCCGGCCGCTGGCCGGAGGGCTGGCCCGAACTCTACCTGCGCAGGCGCTACATGCAGATCGACCCGACCGTGCGCTATCTCGGACATGCCCAGCAGGGCTTTCGCTGGCGTGATACGCTCGGCGCCTTCCGCACGAGCCCGCATCGCAAGCGCATGGAACGCATGATGGTGGACGCCCGCAACAAGGGGCTTGAGGACGGCTATGTGTTCCCTATCCACGGCCGGCGCGGCCTCATCGGCAGCCTCAGCATCGGGGGCAAGCCGGTGGACCTTGAAAGCGTGGAACTCGGTCTCTTCGACAGCATCGCCCGGCGGCTTTACTGGAAGCTGGTCCATGCGGTCGATCCGGAGACCGCCGGCCGGCTTGCCGAGGTGGTCGACGTGGAGTTGACTCGCCGCGAGATGGAGGCGCTGACGCTGCTTGCCGAAGGCATGACCTCGCACGAGATCGGCCGTACTCTCGGCATATCCAGCCATACCGTCGACTGGTACATGAACGGCATTCAGGAAAAACTCGCCGCGCGCAACCGCCATCACGCCATCGCGATCGCCTTCAGGCTGGGGCTGGTATCCTAGCAGGTTTGTAGCCGTAGAATCGCCTAAGCGGTTGCGAGTAAACGATTTTCGGCGCGAAGACGCTTCGCGCCCCCGTCGCGATTGTTTCCAGCGGCGCAAATCTTTTGTTCCGTGACGACTCCAAAATTGCACTTTGGAAATTACCCGCTAATAATTCTCTTCGCGGGTGCAGCATTTTCCCGTTTTCCAAGCCGCCGCTTTCCAAGTCAATGAGGAGTCCGACTTGCCCATTTCCAAGATCCTTGTCGCCAACCGTTCAGAAATTGCCATCCGCGTGTTCCGCGCGGCCAATGAACTGGGGCTGAAAACAGTCGCGATATGGGCCGAGGAAGACAAACTTGCGCTGCACCGCTTCAAGGCGGACGAGAGCTACCAGATCGGCCGCGGTTCGCATCTTTCGCGCGACCTCGGCCCTATCGAGAGCTATCTGTCGATCGAGGAAGTGATCCGCGTCGCCAAGCTCTCGGGTGCTGATGCGATCCATCCCGGCTACGGCCTGCTGTCGGAAAGCCCGGAATTCGTCGATGCCTGCGATGCCGCCGGCATCACCTTCATCGGCCCGCGCCCGGCCACCATGCGCCAGCTCGGCAACAAGGTCGCCGCGCGCAACCTCGCCATCTCCGTCGGCGTGCCGGTCGTGCCGGCGACCGATCCGCTGCCGGACGACGAGAAGGAGATCCATCGCCTTGCGGAGGAGATCGGCTATCCCGTCATGCTCAAGGCCTCCTGGGGCGGCGGCGGGCGCGGCATGCGCGCCATCCGCGATCCGAAGGACCTGATCCGCGAGGTGACGGAAGCCAAGCGCGAGGCCAAGGCCGCCTTCGGCAAGGACGAGGTCTATCTCGAAAAGCTCGTCGAGCGCGCCCGCCACGTCGAAAGCCAGATCCTCGGCGACACGCACGGCAATGTCGTGCATCTCTTCGAGCGCGATTGTTCCATCCAGCGCCGCAACCAGAAGGTCGTCGAGCGCGCGCCCGCGCCCTATCTTTCGGATGCGCAGCGCCAGGAGCTCGCCGACTATTCGCTGAAGATCGCCAAGGCGACCAGCTATGTCGGCGCCGGCACGGTCGAGTACCTGATGGATGCCGACAGTGGGAAGTTCTACTTCATCGAGGTGAACCCGCGCATCCAGGTCGAGCACACCGTCACGGAAGTCGTGACCGGCATCGACATCGTCAAGGCGCAGATCCACATCCTCGACGGCCATGCCATCGGCACGCCGCAGTCGGGCGTGCCCGCACAGGCGGATATCCGCCTCAATGGCCATGCCCTCCAGTGCCGCATCACCACCGAAGACCCGGAGCAGAACTTCATTCCCGACTACGGCCGCATCACCGGCTATCGTTCGGCCTCCGGCTTCGGCATCCGCCTCGACGGTGGCACGGCCTATCCCGGCGCGGTGATCACCCGCTTCTACGATCCGCTGCTGGTCAAGGTCACGGCCTGGGCGCCGGATCCGCTGGAGGCGATCGCCCGCATGGACCGCGCGCTGCGCGAGTTCCGCATCCGCGGCGTCGCGACGAACCTCACCTTCCTCGAAGCGATCATCACCCACGAGCGCTTCCGGGACAACAGCTACACGACCCGCTTCATCGACACGACGCCGGAGCTCTTCCAGCAGGTCAAGCGCCAGGACCGCGCCACCAAGCTGCTGACTTACCTCGCCGACGTTACCGTCAACGGCCATCCGGAGGCCAAGGGCCGGCCGAAGCCGCCGGCCGACGTCGCCAGGCCGGTCGTGCCCTTCATCGAGGGTGAGATCGTCCCCGGCACCAAGCAGAAGCTCGATGAGCTCGGACCGAAGAAGTTCGCCGAGTGGGTGCGCGCGCAAGGCCAGGTGTTCCTGACCGACACGACCATGCGCGATGCGCACCAGTCGTTGCTCGCCACCCGCATGCGCACGCATGACATCGCCCGCGTCGCCGGCACCTATGCCCGCGCCCTGCCGCAGCTCTTTTCGCTGGAATGCTGGGGCGGCGCGACCTTCGACGTCTCGATGCGGTTCCTGACGGAAGACCCGTGGGACCGGCTGGCCCGCATCCGCGAGGACGCGCCGAATCTCCTCCTCCAGATGCTGCTGCGCGGGGCGAACGGCGTCGGCTACAAGAACTATCCCGACAATGTCGTGAAGTATTTCGTGCGCCAGGCGGCCAGGGGCGGCATCGACGTCTTCCGCGTCTTCGACTGCCTCAACTGGGTCGACAACATGCGCGTCTCGATGGAGGCGGTCGCCGAAGAGAACAAGATCTGCGAGGCGGCGATCTGCTATACGGGCGACCTGCTCAATTCCGCCCGCCCGAAATACGACCTCAAATACTACACCGCCCTTGCGAGCGAGCTGGAAAAGGCCGGCGCGCACATGATCGCGGTGAAGGACATGGCAGGCCTCCTGAAGCCGGCCGCCGCGCGGGTACTGTTCAAGGCGCTGCGCGAGGCGACGGACCTGCCGATCCATTTCCACACCCACGATACGTCCGGTATCGCGGCGGCGACCGTGCTTGCCGCCGTCGAATCCGGCGTGGACGTGGTGGATGCGGCGATGGATGCGCTTTCCGGCAACACGTCGCAACCCTGCCTCGGCTCGATCGTCGAGGCGCTGAAGGGTTCCGAGCGCGATCCGGGCCTCGATCCCGAATGGATCCGCCGCATCTCCTTCTACTGGGAGGCCGTGCGCTTCCAGTACGCCGCCTTCGAAAGCGACCTCAAGGGGCCGGCCTCGGAAGTCTATCTGCATGAAATGCCGGGCGGCCAGTTCACCAATCTCAAGGAGCAGGCGCGCTCGCTGGGCCTGGAAACCAGGTGGCATCGTGTCGCCCAGGCCTATGCCGACGCCAACCAGATGTTCGGCGATATCGTCAAGGTGACGCCCTCCTCCAAGGTGGTGGGCGACATGGCGCTGATGATGGTCTCGCAGGACCTCACGGTCGCCGATGTCGAGAACCCGGCCAAGGATATCGCCTTCCCCGACTCGGTCGTCTCGATGCTGAAGGGCGACCTCGGCCAGCCCCCGGGCGGCTGGCCGGCCGGTCTCCAGAAGAAGGCGCTGAAGGGCGAGACGCCCTATACGGCCGTGCCGGGCTCGCTGCTGCCGCCGGCCGATCTGAATGCCGAGCGCAAGGCCATCGAGGACAAGCTGGAGCGCAAGGTCGACGACTTCGAGTTCGCCTCCTACCTCATGTATCCGAAGGTCTTCACCGACTATGCGCTGGCCGCCGACCTGTACGGCCCGGTCAGCGTGCTGCCGACGCCGGCCTATTTCTACGGCCTTGCCCCCGGCGAGGAGCTTTCGCCGGAGCTGGAGAAGGGCGTTTCCCTCGTCATCCTGCATCAGGCGAAAAGCGAGCCGGACGAGCAGGGCATGGTCAAGGTGTTCTTCGAGTTGAACGGCCAGCCGCGCCTCATCAAGGTGCCGGACCGCAACCGCGCCGCCACCTCGGCCGTGCGCCGCAAGGCCGACAGCGGCAATGCCGCCCATCTCGGCGCGCCGATGCCGGGCGTCATTTCGACGGTCTCCGTCTCGGCCGGCCAGACGGTCAAGGCCGGCGACGTGCTGCTCTCCATCGAGGCGATGAAGATGGAAACGGCGCTGCATGCCGAAAAGGACGGCATGATCTCGGAAGTGCTGGTCAAGGCCGGTGACCAGATCGACGCCAAGGACCTTTTGATCGTCTACGGCGCCTGAAGCCCGCATGACAGGGGATGGGCTGGGCCTATCCCCTCTTTGCCCTTGCGCTTGCGCAATTCCGGCCGCAAAACGCTGCCACTCTATCAGAATTGTTCAATGAAACGCAGGCTTCCATGAGCTTCGTCATCCGCACCGCCGCGCTCGGCGATATCGCCGCCTTCACCGAAATCTACCGCGAATCCGTGCTGAACGGCGTGGCGAGCTATGAGATCGATCCGCCGACGCTCGACGAGATGGAAGCGCGCTTCACGGCGATCACCGGCAAGGGCTATCCCTATATCGTGGCGGTGGAGCAGACCGGCCTCATCCTCGGCTATGCCTATGCCTCGGCCTTCCGCACGCGGCCGGCCTATCGCTGGCTGGTGGAGGACTCGGTCTATCTGGCGCCGGAAGCACGCGGCAAGGGCGTCGGCAAGGCGCTCTTGGCCGAGCTCATCCGCCGCTGCACGGATCTCGGCTTCCGCCAGATGGTGGCCGTCATCGGCGGCGCGCACCCGGCCTCCATCGCCGTCCACAGCGCCGCCGGCTTTGCGCATTCGGGCCGCATGACGGCGACCGGCTTCAAGCACGGCCGCTGGCTGGACACGGTCTTCATGCAGCGCCCCCTCGGCGACGGGGCGGAGACGGAGCCGTCGGTGGCGGACTATCCGGGGACGATGGGGTGAATTGAAGGGGGATCGGGGTAGGCCGTAACCTCCTCTCCGTCATGCTCGGACCTGACTAGAGCATCCCGCCGCCAATGCCGAGCTACTTGAATCCTCGGGTCAAGCCCGAGGGTGACTTCATTGGAAGCGGGAGAAGGGGAAGGGCGGGCTTACGTCTCGACGAGACGCAATACCTTGTCGAAGACCTTCAGCACCTGGTTCAGTTCGTGCCCGCGCTTCAGAATCATGCCCTGCTGGTTGACGACGCTGTAGGCGCCCTGCTTGGCGGCAAGCTTCGGGTTCTTCTCCACCCGGTAGAGCGGCATTTCGCCGGATCGCTTGAAGATCGAGAAGACGGCCTTGTCGCGCATATGGTCGATGGCATAGTCGCGCCATTCGCCTTCACCCACCATGCGGCCATAGACCCAGAGGATCGCATCGAGTTCGCGGCGGTGGAAGGTCACCGGCAGCGGATCCTTGCTGTTGCGGTATTCCTTGAGGTCGACCACGACACTGGACGCCTGCAAATCCGGCTGATCGGTCATCGAATCTCCGCACCTCGTCTGTGACGGCTGCGTGACAGTGTGCCTGAGCGGCGCCGAAATGCAAGCTGGATGGGCCGAAAGCGGCGATTTCGCAAAAATCTGTCCCGCCGCATTTCAGACAAACAGAAGCCCAAATTAAAAGAGAGAGTTCGCCCGTCGCGGCCCGTACCAGTCTGTTGCCTCAAGCAGGAAGCCGGTTCGGAACGGTGCGCGACTGTCGAAGTTGCCCTGTATCCGTTGCCGGCAGCTTCGTCCCGGTCCGGTCCGTCTTTCTTCGAACCCTCAAGCCCCAGCCCCTCGAAGAAGCCGGACCGGACCTCCCCCGCGGGGGAGGATTTACCGTGATGCCTCGTCGCCTGCCAGAACCGTCGCCCCGAGGATCGCGCCGGGCGTGTCGGCCGTCTTCATGCGCTGGAGAAGCACGGCGCAGCCGCCGGGTTTTTCCTTCTTCTTCAGCATGTCGGCGGGAAGCACCAGATTGGTCTCCTTGCCCTCCCACATGCCGATCGTTTCCATATTGGTCACGGCGTGCCAGTAATTGACGGTCTTGCCGCGATTCTCGCCCTTGTCGATATTGATCGAGCGTTCGCGCTCGAAATAGGCGATCACGATATTGGCCTTGCCCTGCCCGGCTCCGACGTGGATGCGCAGCTCGTCGTTCTTCACCTCGACAGTCACCGGCACGTCGAGCCCCTTGCCTTCCTTCGGCAGGGAATCGAGGCGGGTGCGGATGCCGGAAAGGTCGGCGCCGTTGATGTGCTCGCGGCCGTTCAGCACGGCCTGGGGCGTATAGACGCCGTTGCGGCCGAACATGCGGGCATAGGCATATTGCCGTGCGGTGTTGTCCTTGGAGGCGAGCGTGTCTGCCCAGCCGAGATAGTTCCAGTAATCGACATGATAGGCGAGAGCGACGACCTTGCCTTCGCGTGCAAGCGTCTCGAGCGCCTTGTCGGCCGGCGGGCAGGAGGAGCAGCCCTGGCTGGTGAAAAGCTCGACGACGCCCTTCGGCGCGTTCGCTTCCTGTGCATGGGCGATGCCGGCGCCGAGCGTCAGCAGGATCGCCAGACATTCCGGTACATACGGTCTCGGCATGATCATTTCCAATGCAATGCCGGCCGCAGGCCAGCCTTTTCAGCCGTCTTACGCCCTTGCCGCTTCAACAGGAAGTCACGATGGAGTGAGATTTTTGCCCTCGAAAACGAAAAATGCCGGGGCTTTCTGCCCCGGCACTTCGTTTTCAGCCGTTGGTGGCTCAGGCGGCGAGGTCGCGCAGAACGGTCTGCAGGATGCCGCCGTTGTTCATGTAGGTCACCTCGTCCAGCGTATCGATGCGGCAGAGGAGCGGAACTTCCTTCACCGTGCCGTCGGAGTAGGCGATCCTGGCGATCTTCTTCTCGCGCGGCTTGATATCGCCTTCCAGGCCTTCGATGGTGACGACTTCGTCGCCCTTGAGGTCGAGCGAGGCCCAGGTCGTGCCTTCCTCGAAGACGAAGGGCACGACGCCCATGCCGACGAGGTTGGAGCGGTGGATGCGCTCGAAGGACTGCGCCACCACGGCCTTGACGCCGAGGAGGTTGGTGCCCTTGGCAGCCCAGTCGCGCGAGGAGCCGTTGCCGTATTCGACGCCGGCGAAGATGACGAGCGGGACGCCCTCGGCCTTGTACTTCATGGCCGCGTCGTAGATCGACATCTCTTCCTTGGACGGATAGTGGATCGTGTAGCCACCTTCCTTGCCGTTCGGACCGAGCATGTGGTTGCGGATGCGGATATTGGCGAAGGTGCCGCGCATCATGACTTCATGGTTGCCGCGGCGCGTGCCGTACTGGTTGAAGTCCGCGACCGCGACGCCGTTGCCCGTAAGATAGGCGCCGGCCGGCGAGGCCGCCTTGATCGAACCGGCCGGGGAAATGTGGTCGGTGGTGATCTTGTCGCCGAAGAGACCGAGGACGCGCGCGCCTTCGATGTTCTTGAGGCCCGAGCCGGTCTTGCCCATGCCCACGAAATAGGGCGGGTTCTGCACATAGGTCGACTTGTCGTCCCAGGCATAGGTCTGGCCTTCAGGAACCTGCACGGCCTGCCAGTTCTCGTCGCCCTTGAAGACGTCGGCATACTTCGTGGCATAGAGCTCACGGGTGACGTACTTCATGATGAACTCCTGGATCTCCTTGGAGGAGGGCCAGATGTCCTTGAGGTAGACGGGGTTGCCGTTCTGGTCCTCGCCGAGCGGTTCCTTGGTCAGGTCCTTCTGGACCGAACCGGCAAGCGCATAGGCGACGACGAGCGGCGGGGAGGCGAGGTAGTTCGCCTGCACGTCCGGCGAGATGCGGCCTTCGAAGTTGCGGTTGCCCGAAAGGACGCCCGCGGCGATCAGGCCCTTGTCGTTGATCGTCTTGGAGATCGGCGCCGGCAGCGGGCCGGAATTGCCGATGCAGGTCGTGCAGCCGAAGCCGACGAGGTTGAAGCCGAGCTTGTCGAGATCGGCCTGCAGGCCCGACTTGGCGAGATATTCGCCGACGACCTGCGATCCCGGTGCCAGCGACGTCTTGACCCACGGCTTCGTCTTCAGGCCCTTGGCGACCGCATTGCGGGCGAGAAGACCGGCGGCGATGAGGACCGACGGGTTGGACGTGTTGGTGCAGGACGTGATGGCGGCGATGGCGACGTCGCCGTGGCCGATATCGTAGTCCGTGCCTTCGACGGCGTAGCGGTTCGAAAGCTGGCCGGGCTTCTTGTAGTCGTTTTCAAGCGCCGTGGCGAAATTCGGTGCGATGTTTTCCAGCGGGATGCGGCCTTCCGGACGCTTCGGGCCGGCCATGGCCGGAACCACGTCGCCGAGGTCGAGTTCGAGCGTGTCGGTGAAGACGAGGTCGGAGCCGTCGCCGTCACGCCACATGCCCTGCGCCTTCGAATAGGCTTCGACGAGGGCGATGCGCTGCTCTTCGCGGCCGGACATGGTGAGGTAGTTGACGGTCTCGCCGTCGACCGGGAAGAAGCCGCAGGTCGCGCCGTATTCCGGGCCCATATTGCCGATCGTCGCGCGGTCGGCGAGCGTCATGTTGTCGAGGCCGGGGCCGAAGAATTCGACGAACTTGGAGACGACGCCCTTCTTGCGCAGCATCTGCACGACCATCAGCACGAGGTCGGTCGCGGTGACGCCTTCCTTGAGCTTGCCGGTCAGCTTGAAGCCGATGACCTCGGGCAGAAGCATGGAGACCGGCTGGCCGAGCATGGCGGCTTCGGCTTCGATGCCGCCCACGCCCCAGCCGAGAACGCCGAGGCCGTTGATCATGGTCGTGTGGCTGTCCGTGCCGACACAGGTATCCGGGTAGGCGATGATCTCGCCGTCTTCTTCCTTGGTCCAAACGGTCTGGCCCAGATATTCCAGATTGACCTGGTGACAGATGCCGGTGCCCGGGGGAACGACGCGGAAGTTCTTGAAAGCCTGCTGGCCCCACTTGAGGAAGCGGTAGCGCTCGCCGTTGCGCTGGTATTCCAGCTCGACGTTACGGGCAAAGGCGGTCGGCGTGCCGAATTCGTCGACGATGACCGAGTGGTCGATCACGAGGTCGACGGGAACGAGCGGGTTGATCTTCTCCGGGTCGCCGCCGAGCGAGACCATCGCGTCGCGCATGGCCGCAAGGTCGACCACGGCGGGAACGCCGGTGAAGTCCTGCATCAGGACGCGCGCCGGGCGATAGGCGATCTCGTTTTCGACCGTGCCCTTGTTCGTCAGCCATTCGGCGACGGATAGGATGTGCTCCTTGGTGACCGAGCGGCCGTCCTCGAAGCGCAGCAGGTTCTCAAGAAGCACCTTCATCGAGTAGGGCAGCTTCGAGACGCCGGCAAGGCCGTTCGCTTCGGCCTTGGGCAGGCTGTAGTACACATAGTCGGTGCCGTTGACCGTAAGGGTCGAGCGACAATTGAAACTGTCTAGGGATTTGGACACTTTATACCCCGTCTCGTCTGGCGCCAGAAAGCTGACGTACGAACGCCCGAGCGCCTGAGGCGCGAATGGGATGCGGGTGCGGCCATTTCCGCTGTCCGTACGCGGAAATCATTCCCGTGTTCGGCGCTTGGATGAAATTCACGCCGACCGCTGGCGTGTTGCGGGCGTTATAGATAATTTCTAAGAAACGATCCAGAGCGCCTGACGGTAAATCGGGACAATTTTTTTGCGTTGCGACCAAGGTCGTAAAGGGAAAGTGAAAAGCCATGCGGCTCGTCGCCGACGGATTGAGCGCCAAGCGCGGCGAAGACCTGATTTTCCAAGATATTTCCTTTGAAATCGGTAGCGGCGAAGCCCTCGTCGTCAAGGGGCCGAACGGCTCCGGCAAGTCGACGCTGCTGCGGGTTCTGGCGGGCCTCCTGCCGGCGCATGCGGGAGCCGCGAAATTCCTTGCTGCAGCGCAACCGGTCGGCCAGATCGGTGAGGCCGCGCACTATCTCGGCCACCGCAACGCGATGAAGCGAGAGCTCACCGTCGAGGAGAACCTGTCCTTCTGGAAATCCTTCTTCGGCGATTTTGCCGGCGGGGCGGGCGTGCCGGTCATGGAAGCAGTCGAGGCTGTCGGTCTCGGCGGCATCGCGCATCTTCCCTTCGGCTATCTCTCGGCCGGCCAGCAGCGCCGCATGGCGATGGCGAAGCTGCTCGTTTCGTGGCGGCCGGTCTGGATCCTCGACGAGCCGACGGCGGCGCTCGATGCGGCAGCCGAGGCGATGTTCACCGGTCTCGTCACGGCTCATCTTGCAAGCGGCGGCATCGCGATTGCCGCGACGCACCAGCCGCTGGGGCTGGAGGGAGTGAAGGAATTGCGGATGACGGGGTTTGCCGGGATCATGGAGGATGTGTGGTGATGGGCGTGTCCGTGGCTACCCCCCTCTGCCCTGCCGGGCATCTCCCCCACAGGGGGGGAGATTGGCTGGGGGCGAGGACATCCCGTAATGTGCATCGTCTGCTCTGGGCGGGACCCGGCCAGGATTCGATCTCCCCCCTTGTGGGGGAGATGCCCGGCAGGGCAGAGGGGGGTGCGCCAAGACCTCAACGCGGGAGGATCGCCACATGATCGCCCTCCTCCTCCGAGACCTCAAGCTCTCCGTGCGCGCCGGTGGCGGCGCGCTGGTCGGCGTCCTCTTCTTCATGACCGTCGTCGCCGTCATCCCCTTCGGCGTCGGGCCGGACCTCAATCTCCTCGCCCGCATCGGTCCTGCGATCCTGTGGATCGGTGCGCTGCTCGCTTCCCTCCTCGGCCTCGACCGGCTGTTCCAGGCCGAGCGCGAGGACGGTTCGCTCGATCTTCTCCTGATGCAGGAGACGCCGCTGGTGCTGACGGTCTTCGTCAAGTGCCTCGCCCATTGGCTCGCGACCGGCCTGCCGCTCGTCATCGCCTCGCCGCTGCTCGGCCTCTTCATGAACATGGACGAGATCGCCATCGGCGCGACGACGCTGACGCTGCTTGCCGGCACGCCCGCCATCACCTTCATCGGTGCGGCCGGCGCGGCGGTGGCGGTGGCGCTGCCGCGCGGCGGGCTGCTCGTCTCCATCCTCGTCCTGCCGCTTGCCATTCCCGTGCTGATCTTCGGGGTGAGCGCGGTCTATGCGGCGATCCAGGAGCCGGCGCCCTTCCTGCCGCCCTTCCTCATTCTCGTCGCGCTCAACCTCGCCTTCGCCGTCATCGGCCCGGTCGCCGCGGCTGCGGCCCTTCGTCTTTCGAGCGACTGACGAGAAAGTGATTGCGGCAGATCAATTGAAGACCGGGTGCTTCCGCGTTAAAGAACCATCATGAACGAACCGAGCCTTGCCATCCGCAAATTCAGCGACCTCGCCAACCCGACGCGGTTCCTGGCGCTGGTCGCCATCGTCTGGCCCTGGCTTGCCGGGCTGACGCTCTGTCTCTTCGCGGCGGGGCTCTACCTCTCCTTCACCACGACGGGCGATTACCAGCAGGGCGAGACGGTGCGCATCATGTATGTGCATGTGCCGGCCGCCTGGCTTTCCATGATGTGCTATTCGGTCATGGCGCTCTCGGCGCTCGGCACGCTCGTCTGGCGCCATCCGCTCGCCGACGTCTCGGCCAAGGCCGCCGCGCCTATCGGCGCCTGTTTCACACTCGTCGCGCTCATCACCGGCTCGCTCTGGGGCAAGCCCATGTGGGGCACATGGTGGGTGTGGGACGCCCGACTCACCTCCGTCTTCGTGCTGTTCCTGATGTATCTCGGCCTCATCGCGCTCGGCCGCGCCATGGACGATCCGACGCGCGCCGCCAAGGTCAGCGCCGTGCTGATCCTCGTCGGCTTCGTCAACATCCCGATCATCAAGTTCTCGGTCGAGTGGTGGAACACGCTGCACCAGCCGGCGAGTGTCATCCGCATGGGCGGACCGACCATCGACCCGGAATTCCTCTGGCCGCTCCTCATCATGGCCGTCGCCTTCACCATGCTGTTCTTCACGCTGCATATCCTCGCCATGCGCAACGAGATCCTGCGCCGCCGCATCGCGGTGCTGCGCCGCCACGCGGCCCGCGCCGCCGGCCGTGCTGGAGGCGCTGCATGAGCCATACCTTCTACGTCGCGGTGTCCTATATCGCCGCCTTCGCCGTCACGCTCGGCCTCGTGCTCTGGGTCTTCATCGATCATCGCGGCCGCCGCCGCGAGATCGAGCAGCTCGAAGCCGCCGGCGTCCGCCGCCGCTCGGCGCGCAGCGAGGGCAATCCATGAGCGAGAGCGAAGACAATGCCGAGGGCGCGGGCAAGCGCACGCGCCTGATCCTCGCCGCGCTGCCGCTGGCAATCTTCCTCGGTCTGGCGCTGATCTTCTGGACGCAGCTCAATTCCGGCCGCGACATCTCGGAAATCCCCTCCGCGCTGATCGGCACCAAGGCGCCGTTCCGCGATCTCGAACCGCTCGCCGGCGCCACGAAGGACGGCGCGCTGGTTCCGGCACTGACGGCGCAGACGGGTAAGGGCAAGCTGACGCTCGTCAATTTCTGGGCCTCCTGGTGCGTGCCGTGCCGGCAGGAGCATCCGGTCATCCTGGCATTGTCGAAGGATCCGCGCATCACCGTCGTCGGCGTTAACTACAAGGACGGCAGCGAGAATGCGCTGCGCTTCCTCGGCGAGCTCGGAAATCCTTTCTCGGCCATCGGCCTCGATCCCGTCGGCAAGATGGCGATCGACTGGGGCGTCTACGGCATCCCGGAATCCTATCTCGTCGGGCCGGATGGGACGATCCTCTACAAGCGGGTCGGTCCGTTCGACGAAAAGAGCCTGAAGGGCGGGCTCTATCCGGCCATCGAGAAGGCGCTCGGGACGCCCGCTGCTGGCGGCTGATAACTCTCAAAAGGGTTGGGTAATCGCGGGAGCGTTCGCCCCTCATCCGGCCTGCCGGCCACCTTCTCCTTGGCTGCGGGGCGAAGGGATATGCCGCGCCGTTTTCCCAATCAGCAACCGTTTGTGGGGCACGTCCCCTCTCCTCGCTTGCGGGGAGAGGGGTAGGGTGAGGGGCAGCCCCATGCAGGGCCGTCTTCCGTTACACGGTTTCCGCCTCCACCCCTTGCGCGCCGAAGCGCGCGGGATTATGCCTTCTTTCGCTCTAACGGGGTGCCCCGCGGGTTTCGACCTGCCGGCTGAGAGGCGTTTGCCAACCCGAAGAACCTGATCCGGCTCGTACCGGCGGAGGGATTAGACGGCTCAATCCAGCGCCCTATTCCCGTTTGTGACCAGACAAGGAGGCGCTGATGCGCGCGGCATTTCTTTCTTCCATCGCGGTGCTCGCCGCAACCCTCGCCTTTCCCGCCTTCGCACAGGAAAAGACGCTGACCGTCTACACCTATGAGAGCTTCGTTGCCGAATGGGGCCCGGGGCCGAAGGTCAAGGAGACCTTCGAAAAGACCTGCGGCTGCAAGGTCGAATGGGTCGGCGTCGCCGACGGCGTCGAGCTTTTGACCCGCCTCAAGCTGGAGGGCGAGGGCACCAAGGCCGACGTGGTGCTCGGTCTCGACACCAACCTGATCTCGGAAGCCAAGGCGACCGGCCTCTTCGAGCCGCACGGCCTGAAGCCGGAAGGCCTTACCGTTCCGGGCGGCTTCTCCGACGATACGTTCCTGCCCTATGACTACGGCCACTTCGCCGTCGTCTACGACACCGAGGCGCTGAAGATCCCGCCAACGAGCCTCAAGGAGCTGGTCGAGGGCGATCCGTCGCAGAAGATCGTCATCGAGGACCCGCGCACCTCGACGCCCGGCCTCGGCCTGCTGCTCTGGGTCAAATCCGTCTATGGCGATAAGTCGGCGGAAGCCTGGACAAAGCTGAAGAACCGCGTGCTGACCGTCACCCCCGGCTGGTCGGAAGCCTATGGCCTCTTCACCAAGGGCGAGGCGCCGATGGTGCTCTCCTACACGACGTCGCCGGCCTATCACGTGATCGCGGAGAACACCGAGCGCTACAAGGCTGCCGCCTTCTCCGAGGGTCATTACATCCAGATCGAGGTCGCCGGCCTGACGCGCACCTCCCATGACAAGGACCTCGCCCGGCAGTTCCTCACCTTCATGACAGGGCCGGATTTCCAGTCGATCATCCCGGAAACCAACTGGATGATGCCGGCCGCCAAGACCCGCGATCCGCTGCCTGCCGCCTTCGACGCGCTGGTGAAGCCGAAAAAGACCTTCCTGATGCCGTCCGAAGAGGTCGCGGCGAACCGCAAGGCCTGGATCGACGAATGGCTCGGCGCGATGAGCGCGAAGTAGCATGATCTTCGCCCGCGCCGAACGACGGATGCTGGATATCGCCGGGGGCCTTGCCCTCGGCGGCGTGCTCGTCTTCGTCGGCGCGGCGACCGCCGTGCTGCTCGCCCATGCGGGCGGCGGCAGCGGTGCGCCGCTGCTCGACGCCTATATCGGCCGCGTCGCCCGGTTCACGCTGATGCAGGCGGCGCTTTCCACGCTGCTCTCCGTCCTGCTCGCCATCCCTGTCGCCCGGGCGCTTGCCCGGCAGCGGACCTTTCCCGGCCGCGTCTGGATCGTCCGCCTCTCCGTCGTGCCGCTCGGCCTGCCGGCACTGGTTGCCGCGCTCGGCGTCGTCGGGATCTGGGGGCGGCAGGGCGTCGTCAACGATCTCCTGCGCCTTGCCGGCCTCGAAAGCCCGGTCAGCGTCTACGGGCTCGCCGGCATCCTCATCGCCCATGTCTTTTTCAACCTGCCGCTCGCCGTGCGTTTCCTGCTCGCCGCGCTCGACCGCATCCCGCCGGAATACTGGTTGTCCTCGGCCAATCTCGGCATGAGTGGCGGCGCGGTCTTCCGGCTCATCGAATGGCCGGTCATCCGCCGCGTGCTGCCCGGCATCGCCGGCCTCGTCTTCATGCTCTGCGCGACGAGCTTCACCATCGTGCTCACCCTCGGCGGCGGGCCGGCGGCCACGACCATCGAGGTCGCGATCTACCAGGCGCTGCGCTTCGATTTCGATCCTGAGCGCGCCGTGCTGCTCGCTTTCCTGCAGATCGCGGTGACGGCGGCGCTGCTCTGGCTCATCTCGCTCTTCGGCCGCCCGCCGGAGGAGGGCATGACCGCCGGCCGCGCCATCCGCCGCTTCGACGGCCGCCGGCGGCGCGTCCCGGATGGCCTCGTCATCCTCCTTTTCACGCTCTTCACCGCCGCCCCGCTCGCCGCCATTCTCGTCTCGGGCCTTGCCGCCGATTTCGTCAGGCTGGCTGCCGATGCGCAGCTCCACCGCGCGCTCGCCACCAGCCTTGCCATCTCGCTCGCCTCCGCCACCCTCAGCCTTGCCGTCGCCCTTCCCGTCGTGCTGGTGCCGCGCCTTGCCGAAAGCGGCGACGGCGGGGCGGCGACGCGGCTGATGGGCCGCGCGCTGCCGGCGGTCGGCTCGCTGATCCTGCTCGTGCCGCCGGTCGTCGTCGCCACCGGCTGGTTCCTGATGCTGCGCACCTTCGGCGAGACGGGCCGCTTCGCGCCCTTCGTCGTCACCGTGCTCAATGCGCTGATGGCGCTGCCCTTCGTCATCCGTGTGCTGGAACCCGCCTATCGCACGCATCTCTCCCGCACCGCGCGCCTCGCGCTCAGCCTCGGCGTCACCGGCTGGCGGCGCTTCCTGCGCATCGACTGGCCCGCGCTGAAAAAGCCCTTCCTCACCGCCTTCGCCTTCGCCATGGCGCTGTCGCTCGGCGATCTCGGCGCCGTCGCCATTTTCGGCGCGGAGGGCTTCGTCACGCTGCCCTGGCTGCTCTATTCCCGCATGGCGAGCTACCGCACGGCCGATGCTGCGGGCATCGCGCTGATCCTCGGCGTGCTATGCCTGCTGCTGACGCTGCCCTCGACCGCCGCCGAGCGCCAAACCGAAAGACCCGGCTCCGATGCCTGACCCCGCCATTTCCCTTGCCGATATCACCGTGCGCTTCGCGGAAAAACGCCTCGCCTTCGATTGCGCCATTCCGGCAGGGGCCGCCGTTGCCGTCGCCGGCCCCTCGGGCGCTGGCAAGTCGACGCTCTTCAACGTCATCGCCGGTTTCGAGAAGCCGGCAAGCGGCAGCGTGAGATTGTTCGGCGAGGACATGACCGGCCACGATCCGGCGGAGCGGCCGGTCTCCATCGTCTTCCAGGACAACAACCTCTTTGCCCACCTTTCCGCCGCCGACAATATCGGCCTCGGCATCGATCCGGGCCTGAGGCTGGATGCGGCGGGCCGCGAGGCGGTCGCTGCCGCGCTCGCCCGCGTCGGCCTTGCCGGATACGAGAAGCGCCTGCCGGGCTCGCTTTCCGGCGGCGAGCGGCAGCGCGTGGCGCTCGCCCGCGCGCTGGTGCGCCGCCGGCCGATCCTGCTGCTCGACGAGCCCTTCGCCGCGCTCGATCCGGCCATGCGGGCGGACATGGCGCGGCTGATCGCCGAGCTTCATGCCGAGACGAAGAGCACGCTCCTCTTCATCACCCACCAGCCCGAGGACATCGGCCGCCTTGCCGAGCGAGTGCTGTTCCTGGAGGCCGGCTCGATCCTCCTCGATGCGCCGGCGGCGGATTTCCTTGCACGCCTCGATCCACCTCCCGTTGCAAAATTCCTCGGCCGTTCCGGCATTTAGCGCGGGGCGGGGCGATTTGACCGGGGCGGACGCCACAATTTGGTCGCCCCCCTGTGTCACCGGAGCCACAGGAAAACCGTTTGTCGAATCGGGAGTTGCCGGCCGGGTATGGCGCGTCTATCTCATCCGTTCGAAGGCGATGCGCGCTCGCGCCGCGGCCGAAGGCTGTAGCACGGGCGCGAACCCATTCAGGGGCTTGGGCAAGAGACATGGCGAAAGCGACGCAGGGAGCTGCAATGGTATCCGGGCGCGGGGTCGTGAGACCCGTCGCGGCCCTGCTGCTCGCGGGCACGCTGCTTTCGGGCTGCCAGTCGCTCATCGAGCAGAGCTATGAGCCGACGATCTCGCCCTCTTCCAATCCGCAGATCGTCGAAGAGGTGCAGAAGAACGATCCGCGCGCCCAGATGGGCGCCCGCGAGCACCCGCGCATCGTGGCGAGCTATGGCGGCGAATACAAGGACGCCAAGACCGAGCGCCTCGTCGCCCGCATCACCGGCGCGCTGACGGCCGTTTCGGAAAACCCGAACCAGTCCTACCGCATCACCATCCTCAATTCCCCGGCCATCAACGCCTTCGCGCTGCCGGGCGGCTATCTCTACGTGACGCGCGGCCTGCTGGCGCTCGCCAACGACGCCTCGGAAGTCGCCGCCGTGCTCTCGCACGAAATGGCGCATGTCACCGCCAACCACGGCATCGAGCGGCAGAAGAAGGAAGAGGCCGAGGTCATCGCGAGCCGCGTCGTCGCCGAGGTGCTGTCCAGTAACATCGCCGGCAAGCAGGCGCTGGCGCGCGGCAAGCTGCGCCTTGCCGCCTTTTCGCGCAACCAGGAGCTCCAGGCCGACGTCATCGGCGTGCGCATGCTGGGTGAGGCGGGCTACGATCCCTATGCCGCCGCGCGCTTCCTCGATTCCATGGCCGGCTATGCCCGCTTCACCGCAGTCGATCCGGAGGCCGACCAGAGCCTCGACTTCCTGTCGAGCCATCCGAACGCGCCGCAGCGCGTCGAGCTGGCGCGCCTGCACGCCCGCGCCTTCGGGGCGGAGGGCACGGTCGGCGACCGCGGCCGCGACTACTATCTCGCCGGCATCGACGGGCTGCTCTACGGCGACGCGCCGGAAGAGGGCTATGTGCGCGGCCAGACCTTCCTGCACGGCAAGCTCGGCATCCGCTTCGACGTGCCGGAAGGCTTCCAGATCGACAACAAGGCCGACGCGGTCCTGGCGACCGGTCCCGGCGACGTCGCGATCCGCTTCGACGGCGTCGCCGACAGCAAGGGGCAGGACCTCGTCAACTATATTTCGAGCGGCTGGGTGACGGGCCTCAGGCCCGAGACGATCCGGCCGGTGTCGATCAACGGCCTGCCGGGGGCGACCGCGCGGGCCGCCGCCGACCGCTGGGAATTCGACGTCACCGTCGTGCGCATCGACAACCAGATCTACCGCTTCCTGACGGCGGTGCCGACGGGCTCCAAGGCGCTGGAGCCGACGGCGGCGATCCTCAGGAACTCGTTCCGCAAGCTGACCGCGGAGGAAGCCGCCTCGCTGAAGCCGTTGCGCGTGCGCGTCGTCACCGCCCGCCCCGGCGATACGATCGCCTCGCTCTCGGCGCGCATGATGGGGACGGAGCGCAAGCTCGATCTCTTCCGGCTGATCAACGCCATGACCGCGACGAGCACGGTTAAGCCGGGCGACAAGTTCAAGATCATCACCGAATAAACGGCAAGGTTGCCGGTCGCGCCTTCCGGATGCGCAAACAAAAACCCCGCCGTTTCCGGCGGGGTTTTTTCATCGGCCATCCGGCCTGCTGGCATCAGTCGCGATTGCCGAGGAAGCGCAGCAGGAACAGGAAGAGGTTGATGAAGTCGAGGTAGAGCGTCAGCGCGCCCATGATGGCCTTGCGGCCGGCCATGGCGACGTCGTCGGCCTCGAAGTACATTTCCTTGATCTTCTGCGTGTCCCATGCCGTCAGGCCGGCGAAGACCAGCACGCCGATCGCGGAGATCGCGAAGTCGAGCGCCGAGGACTTGAGGAACAGGTTGACCAGCGAGGCGATGATCAGGCCGAAGAGGCCCATGACCAGGAACGAGCCGATCGCGGAGAGGTCACGCTTCGTCGTGTAGCCGTAGAGCGACAGGGCGCCGAAGGCGGCGGCCGAGACGAAGAAGGTCTGCGCGATGCTGGCGCCGGTGTAGATCAGGAAGATCGACGACAGCGACAGGCCCATCAGGCCGGCATAGACCCAGAAGGTCGTCTGCGCGGCCGAAACGCTCATCGTGTGAATGCGGAAGCTCAGGAAGAAGACCAGCGCCAGCGGGGCGAGCATCACGACCCAGCGCAGCGGGCTCAGATAGATCGCCTGGCCGAAGGCCGTGAGCTGGCCGCCGGAAATCGCGGCCTGGGAAGCGAAGAACGCCACGAGGCCGGTGATCGCAAGACCCAGCGCCATCAGGTTGTAGACCCGAAGCATGTAGGAGCGCAGGCCCTCGTCGATGACGGCGCCGGCCTGGGCGCCCGCCGGTCGGGTCTGGTAATTGCGGAGATCAGCCATGTTGTCCTCTTGGTTCAAGCCCCATGGGATTACGGTGTCGGTCCCTGCCTTGCGGGCGGTTCCGGGCAGCCGCTGCGGGGCTCCAGCTTGCCTGACGTGAATATGAGCATGAATTGTGTTCCGCACAAGACCCGCAACCTCGGCGGAGGGTGCGGGCCGGTCGTTTTTCAGAGCTCGCGCAGCACGGGCGCGGCCTTCTGCCCCAGAATGCGCCAGGTCCCCGCAAGGCCGATGCCGACGGTGAGGATAAGCGCGGTCGCGACCGTCATCACCGCGACGTCGGGCAGGAAGCTCGACGGCAGCTTCATGATGCGGCTCACCACGAACCAGGCCGCCACCCCGCCGGCGAAGAGCGCGAAGACGGCGGTGGCGAGCCCCAGCATCAGGTATTCGTAGCTGAAGGCGCGGATGAGCGTCGCCCGCGTCGCGCCGAGCGTCTTCAGCACCACCGCGTCGTGCACGCGCGCCCGGTTGCCGGCGGCGAGCGCCCCGGCGAGCACGAGGATGGAGGCGACCAGCGCGACGGCGGCGGCCGCCCTTATGGCGGTGGCGAGCTGCCCGACCAGTTCGTTCACCACATCGAGCGCGTCCTTGACGCGCACGCTGGTGACGGTGGGATAGGCATTGGTGATCGCCTTCAGCGTCGCGGCCTCCTGCGTCGCCGTCGCGCCCGGGTCGATCACGGTGGCGAGCCAGGCATGCGGCGCGCCGGCGAAGGTGTTCGGCGAGAAGACCATGACGAAGTTGATCGACAGCGATTCCCACTCGACATTGCGGAAATTGGCGATGCGTGCGGTGATGTTGCGGCCGAGCACGTTGACGGTCACCGTATCGCCGATCTTCAGGCCGAGCTCGCGGCCCTCCTCGGTGGAGAAGGACACCAGCGGTTCGCCGGAATAGTCCTCCGGCCACCAGGTCCCTTCCGAAAGCGTCGAGTTTTCCGGCACGCGCTTGGCATAGGTGATGCCGCGGTCGCCGCGCAGCACCCATTGCCCTTCCGGCGGAACCTTGACCTGGGCGACGTCGACACCGTCGAGCTCCATCACCCGGCCGCGCAGCATCGGCACCTCGATGATCTTGCCCTCCGGCATGTTCGCCTTCAGCACGTCGCGAAAACCGTCGAGTTCGCTGCCCTGGATATCGACGAAGAAGAAGTTCGGCGCGCGCTCCGGCAGGTTGCCGGTGAGCTCCCGGCGCAGGTTTCCGTCGATCAGCGTCAGCGTGACGAGGAGGGCAAGGCCGAGGCCGAGCGACAGCACGACGGAGGAGGTCAGCGCGCCCGGCCGGTGGATGTTGCCGACCGCGAGCCGGAGCGCCGGCGAATTGACCCGCGGACTGCGCCGCGCCAGCGCGGTGATCAGCATGGCGACGGCCCTGAGCACGACGAAGGCGAAAGCGATGGCGCCGAGGAAGACGAGCGCGATGTAGCGGTCATAGGCCGTGTAGACGGCAAGGCCGGCCAGCGCCGCAAGGAAGAGCGCAGCGCCCAGAATATAGGGCCAGCCCGGCAGGCGGCCCGCCTCGAAGCCCTGCTCGCGGAAGAGCGCGGTGGCCGGCACCTCGCGGGCATGGCCGAGCGGCATGATGGCGAAGGCGAGCGCCGTCAGCAGGCCGAAGACGGCGGCAAGCAGCAGCGCGGAGGGGTAGAGCTCGGCCTTGGCCGATACCGGCAGCACGCCGCCGAGGAACTGCATCGCCACCGGCGGCATCAGGGCGCCGACCGCAAGGCCGATCAGGATGCCGATCGAGGCGATCAGCGCGATCTGCGCGAGATAGACGAGCGCGACGAGTGAGGCCGGTGCGCCGAGGCACTTGAAGGTCGCGATCACCGAGCGCTTGGAATCGAGATAGGCGCGCACGGCGTTCGCCACGCCGACGCCCCCGACGATCAGCGCCGTCAGGCCGACCAGCGTCAGGAACTGCGAGAAGCGGGTGATGTTGGCGGTCAGCGCCGGTGCCGCGCTGTCGGCCGTGCGGATCGACCAGCCGGCCGTCGGGAAGGCTTTGTTCGCTTCCGCGCGGATGGCGGCCGGGGAGAGATCGGGTTTCGCAAGGCGGATGCGATAGGCATTCTCCACGAGGCTGCCGGTCTGCACCAGCCCGCTCGCCCGCAGGGCCTCTTCGGACAGCATCAGGCGGGGAGCGAAGCCGAAGCCTTCAGAGACGGCGTCCGGCTCGCGGGCGAGCGTGGCGGCGATGCGGATCTTCGCCGTGCCGAGCAGGATCTCGTCGCCGACGGCAAGGCCGAGCCGGTCGAGCAGCAGCGGCGCGACGACCGCGCCATAGGCGTCGCCCTCCTTCGCGAAGAGCGCCGCGGCCGGCTTCTGCGGCTCGGTCTCCAGCGTGCCGTAGAGCGGATAGGCGCCGTCGACGCCCTTCGCCTCCACCAGCGTCTGGTCGGAGCCGTCCGGCAGGCGCACCATGGAGCGCAGGCCCGTCGTGCGGGAAACCGCGCCGAGGCCCTCGAAATAGTTCAGTTCCTCGGGCGTGGCGAAGCGGTTGCGGAATTCGAAGCGCACGTCGCCGGCCAGCAGCGTCTGGCCCTGCGAGGCTATTGCCTGCGTAATGGCGCTCGACACCGAATTGACGCCGGCAATCGCCGCCGTGCCGAGTGCGATGCAGGCGAGGAAGATGTAGAAGCCCTTCAGGCCGCCGCGCATTTCGCGCAAGGCAAGGCGAAGGGCGAGCGGGACCTGGCGGAGGACCGCGCCCACCCTCATGCCGGCACCGCTTCGGCAAGCGCGCGCAGGGGCGCGGCGCCCGAGACGATCTCGCCCGAGCGCATGGCGACCTGCCGGCCGCAGCGGGCGGCAAGCGCCGGATCGTGCGTTACCAGCACCAGCGTCGTGCCGCGCTCGGCCTGCTTGGAAAAGAGGAGGTCGGCGATCTGGCGGCCGGTCTCGGTGTCGAGGTTGCCGGTCGGCTCGTCGGCGATCAGCAGCTTCGGCGATGGCGCGAGTGCCCGGGCGATGGCGACGCGCTGCTGCTCGCCGCCCGAGAGCTGGCCGGGATAGTGCGACAGGCGCTCGCCGAGCCCGACGGCCTCCAGCTCGCGCCGCGCGATATCGAAGGCGTCGCGCACATTGGCAAGCTCCAGCGGCACGGCGACGTTTTCCAGCGCCGTCATGTTGGGAATGAGGTGGAAGGACTGGAAGACGATGCCGATGTTGCGGCCGCGGAAATCGGCCACCCTGTCCTCGTTCATCGCGTGCAGGGCGGCGCCGTCGATATGGATCTCGCCGCCGTCCAGCCGTTCGAGGCCTGCCAGCACCATCAGCAGTGTCGACTTGCCGGAGCCGGACGGCCCGACGATGCCGACCGATTCGCCCGCGTCGATCGTCAGGTCGATCCCCTTGAGGACATGCACGGATGCGGCCGCCCGTCCGAGGGTGAGATCGGCTTTTTTCAGATCGATGATGGTTCTGGCCAAGGAATTCTGCCCTATATGTATGGAAAAGACTGGAATGCCAGCAATCTAGGATCAGCATCATGTCGTTTAAAGCGGCGCTCGGATTTTTCGCCTCACTTGCCATCACAGCTTTGTTATCCACGGGCATGGCCCGCGCCGAACCTGTCAAGCTCGTCGGCTTCGGCGACAGCCTGATGGCCGGCTACCAGCTTCCGGCCGCCGACGCCTTCCCGGTGAAGCTGGAGGCGGCCCTTCGGGCGAAGGGCCATGAGGTCGAGATCGCTAATGCCGGCGTTTCGGGCGACACGACCTCCGGCGGCCTTGCCCGCCTCGACTGGTCGATCCCCGACGGGACGCAGGGCGTCATCCTCGAGCTCGGCGCCAACGACGCGCTGCGCGGCATCGCGCCGGAGGAGACCGAAAAGAACCTCGATGCCATGCTGACGCGGCTCAAGGAGCGCGGCATCGCGGTGCTGCTCGCCGGCATGCTCGCCCCGCCCAATATGGGCCCGGATTATGCCGAACGCTTCAATGGCATCTACGGACGCCTTTCGGAAAAGCACGGCGTTCCGCTCTATCCGTTCTTCCTCGACGGGGTCGTCACCAAGGCGAACCTCCAGATCGAGGATGGAATGCATCCGAACCCGGCGGGCGTGGACGTCATGGTTCAGTCCATCCTGCCGACGGTCGAGACCTTCCTCAAGTCGATCAAGGCAGGGGAGTAGTTCTCGCGGGTGCGAAATTAGGGTTGCGCAAAAATCCGTTGCGTGATTCGCTGACGTTACTTTCCAGCAGGGAGAAGTCGCCATGCCGAGACTTTTCGTCGCCCTCGAAGTGCCGCGCAACGCGGCGATGAGCCTCTCGCTCCTGAGAGGCGGACTTCCCGGAGCCCGCTGGATAGACGTCGAGAACTTCCACATCACGCTGCGCTTCATCGGCGATATCGACGGGCGCACCGCCGACGAGGTGGTCGACCGGCTCGACCGCATCGAGCGCCCGGAATTCCAGCTCGCGCTTTCCGGCATCGGCTCCTTCGGCTCGAAGAAGCCGCATTCGGTCTTCGCCGGTGTCACGCAGGCGCCGGAAATGTACGCGCTGCAGGGCGAGGTCGAGCGCATTTGCCAGCGCCTCGGCCTTCCCGCCGATCCACGCAAGTTCACCCCGCACGTCACGCTCGCGCGCCTGCGCAACGCCCGCACCGAGGACGTCGCCCACTACCTCTCCGGCCGCGGAAACTTCCACACCGCGCCCTTCACCGTGAACCGCTTCGTGCTGATGTCCTCGAAGGAATCGGTCGGCGGCGGGCCGTATCTGACGGAAGAGGTGTTTCCACTCTACGAGGCGGGCGGCGGCTGGGACGGGGCGGATCTGCGCGACCATCTCGTATAGGCTTCGGGCGATCAAGCTTTCAAAGCGGCGCGCTCAGCGAAGCCCGCCCAACTGTTCCACGAAGACGCCGAAGCGTGTGCCGCGCCCGGCAAGGGCGATCTTGTCGCCGGGTGCCATTCGCGCTCTCAGATCATCCGGGACGTAGCAAAGATTGTCGTAGAACCAGGGCAATTCCTTGAGGGAAACCGGGAAGGTGCATTTTCCTCTGGCCAGTCCGTCGGACTTGCTTACGGTAAAGACATGGGCGATCTGATATCCTGACAATAAAGCTATGATCATCGGGATGGATATCACGGTTATAATTCTGCCGACGGCATATCCGACAAAGGGAAACAATAACAAATAAGGTGTATTGTCCCGGCCCTTCTTTGGTCTTTTATATATGAAAAAGGCGCCGGGCACGAAGAATAGGGCCGCGAGACCCAGTCCAACGACGAGACTTGGCAGATATGAATCGGATACCCATTGTCCCGAAGGGACATATTCGTAGCCAAGAAATTTAAGAAGGAAGGGCAGGAAGCTGATCAGTAGCAAAATGCCCGCCACGGACAAAGCCGCGGGAAATAGAAAGCGCCGCTTTTCCAGTTGTCGCCCTCCCGGCAACCAAATCTTGTCCGGCATCCGTTCCGGATCGCTGTCTAAATAATAGATTGCAAAACAACGATTCTGCAATGCCAGGTAAAAATTTCTTCAAACGTTGCTTGCCGGTGGGTTTTGCCGATCCGGTGAAAGAACAAACCCTGAATCACCCAGAGTCATCGATTCGTCTCCGTTTCGTTCGTGCCCTGTTCCAGACCCGCGCCAAACCATCGGGAAAACCGCCCTATTTCACCTCCCCCCTTGCCATCGGCCGCCCCGATGGGCATCTGTGAGCCCGAAACTGAAACCTGCCGGGGCATGTCTTGTCGCAAGCACCCATGATCCTGAGCGGCCGCGGGGTGACCGCGGTGCTCGGCCCGACCAATACGGGCAAGACCCACTACGCAATCGAACGCATGGTGGCACATGAGACGGGCGTTATCGGCCTGCCTCTGCGCCTTCTCGCGCGCGAGGTCTATACGCGCCTCGTCGAGAAGGTCGGCCAGCACAATGTCGCGCTCGTCACCGGCGAGGAGAAGATCACGCCGCATATGGCGCGCTTCTCTGTCTGCACGGTGGAGGCGATGCCGCGCGAGACGCGCGCCGCCTTCGTCGCCATCGACGAGGTGCAGCTTGCCGGCGATCTCGAACGCGGCCACATCTTCACCGACCGGGTGCTGCATCTGAGGGGCCGCGACGAGACGCTGCTGCTCGGCGCGGCTACCATGAAGCCGATTCTCGAGCAGCTCCTGCCCGGCATCCATGTCATCGAACGGCCGCGCCTGTCGCAGCTCTTCTATTCCGGCTCGAAGAAGATCACGCGCCTGCCGCAGCGCACCGCCATCGTCGCCTTCTCGGCCGACGAGGTCTATGCCATCGCCGAGCTGATCCGCCGCCAGCGCGGCGGGGCGGCGGTGGTGCTCGGCGCGCTCTCGCCGCGCACCCGCAATGCGCAGGTCGCGCTCTACCAGGAGGGCGATGTCGAATATCTCGTCGCCACCGATGCCATCGGCATGGGCCTCAACCTCGATGTCGACCATGTCGCCTTCGCGCAGGACCGCAAGTTCGACGGCTACCAGTTCCGCAACCTCAACCCGGCCGAGCTCGCCCAGATCGCCGGCCGCGCCGGCCGGCACCTGCGCGATGGCACCTTCGGCGTGACGGGCCGCGTCGATCCCTTCGACGACGAGCTGGTCAAGCGCATCGAGACGCACCATTTCGATCCCGTGAAGGTGCTGCAATGGCGCACGACCCGCTTCGACTATTCCTCCCTGCAATCGCTCCGCCAGTCGCTCGACGCACCGCCGCCGATCGGCGGGCTGACACGGGCGCTGCCGGCCGTCGACCAGCAGGCGCTGGACCATCTTTCGCGCTACCCGGATGTCCGGGACCTTGCGACGACCCCCGAGCGTGTCGAAAAGCTCTGGGAAGCCTGCGCGCTTCCCGATTATCGCCGCATCACGCCTGCCCAGCATGCCGATCTCATCTCGACGCTCTATGCGGACCTGGTAAAGCGTGGCACGGTGAACGAGGATTTTCTGGCGGATCAGGTCCGCCGGGCCGACAGGACCGATGGCGAGATCGACACGCTTTCGGCACGAATCGCGCAGATAAGGACCTGGACCTATGTGTCGAATCGACCCGGATGGCTTGCCGATCCGACACACTGGCAGGAAAAGACGCGGGAAATCGAAGACCGATTGTCCGATGCGCTACATGAACGGTTGACGAAACGCTTTGTTGATCGCAGGACATCTGTGCTCATGAAGCGCCTGAGAGAGAATGCGATGCTGGAAGCTGAAATCAGTGTGAATGGCGATGTCTTCGTAGAGGGACATCATGTCGGGCAGTTGGCCGGTTTCCGGTTCACGCTGGCCGCCGGGACGGAAGGCCCCGATGCGAAGGCCGTGCAGGCGGCTGCGCAGAAGGCGCTCGCGCTGGAGTTCGAGGCCCGTGCCGCACGCCTGCATGCCGCCGGCAATGCCGATCTCGCGCTGAGCTCGGACGGCACCGTGCGCTGGCTCGGCGATCCCGTCGCCCGCCTTTCGGCCTCCGACCATATCATGCGTCCGCGCGTCATCCTGCTCTCCGACGAGCAGCTGACGGGCAATGCGCGCGACCACGTTGCCGCCCGCATCGAGCGCTTCGTGAACCATCACATCGCGACCGTGTTGAAGCCGCTGGACGACCTCTCGCGCGCCGAAGACCTGCAGGGCCTTGCCAAGGGCCTCGCCTTCCAGCTCGTGGAAAGCCTCGGCGTGCTGTTCCGCCGCGACGTCGCCGACGACGTGAAGGCGCTCGACCAGGATGCCCGCGCTTCCATGCGCAAGCACGGCATCCGCTTCGGCGCCTACCACATCTTCATGCCGGCCTTGCTGAAGCCCGCCCCGGCCGAGCTCATCACGCTGCTCTGGGCGCTGAAGAACGACGGCCTCGACAAGCCGGGCTATGGCGACCTCATCCCGGTGCTGGCCGCCGGCCGCACCTCGGTCGTCACCGATCCGAGCTACGAGCGCGCCTTCTACAAGCTGGCCGGCTTCCGTTTCCTCGGCAAGCGCGCCGTGCGCATCGACATCCTCGAGCGCCTTGCCGACCTCATCCGCCCGCTCCTGCAGTGGAAGCCCGGCACGCCGCGCCCGGAAGGCGCCTATGACGGCCGCCGCTTCATGGCGACGACCGCCATGCTCTCCATCCTCGGCGCGACGCCGGATGACATGGAGGAAATCCTCAAGGGTCTTGGCTACCGCGCCGACAGCGTGAAGGCCGAGGAGGCCGCCGCCTTCCTCGCCGCGCAGGCCCCGGCCGCCGCTGCGGAGACCCCGGCCGAAGCAGGCACGGAGACCTCCGACGAACACGATGCCGACGCGTCCGACGAAGGCGAAGCGACGGCTGAAGCCCCGGCCGAGACAGTCGAGGCTCCGGCTGCGGCCACCGAGGCACCCGTTGCCGAGACTGCGGAAGCCCCGGTCGCGGAAGCGGCCGGCGAAGGCGAGCCGGCCGAGGCCAAGCCCGTCCTCCTCTGGCGTCCGGGCTCGCGCCACGACAATCAGCGTCAGGGCCAGCGCCACGGCGACCGTCAGGGCCAGGGCGAACGCCGCGGCGGCGAGCGTCATCGCGGCCAGCCGGCCGGTGAGCGTGGCGAGCGCCGGGAAGGCGGCCGCGGCCGCCCGGACCAGAACAAGGGCCGCGACGGAAAGCCGCAGGGCGGCAACCGCCCGGATCGCGGCGAGCGCAACGACCGTGGCGGCAAGCCGCAGCAGGCGAAGTTCGAGGCCCGGCCTCCCCGCAAGGAAAAGCCGATCGATCCGGATTCGCCCTTCGCCAAGCTCGCGGCGCTCAAGGAGCAGATGAAGAAGTAGGCCGATGGCTCATAATGAGGAACAGCCCGCGGGTCAGGCGCGGCAGCGCATCGACAAGTGGCTGTTCTTCGCGCGGCTGCGCAAGTCCCGCTCGCTCGCGGCGAAGTCCGTCGAGGCGGGCGATGTCAGCGTCAACGGCGTCAGTGTCCGCCAACCCTCGCATGCGGTGCGGCCGGGCGACGTTATCGTCCTCTCGCTCGACCGGCACGACGCGGTGGTCAAGGTGCTCCAGCCCGGCGTGCGCCGCGGTCCCTATGAGGAAGCCCGTCTTCTCTACAGCGACATGACGCCGCCCCCTCCGTCCCGCGAGGAGCGCAATCTTTTCGCGCAGGCGACGCGCGAACGGGGCGCCGGACGGCCGACGAAGCGGGAGCGCCGGGAAACCGACCGGCTCCAGGCTTTTCCCGGCGACGACGAGGATTAGAATTCTATACCTCGCACGCGTCAGGCGGCGCATGTATTACGCTTGCAAAGCGCCCGCAAAGCCTTTACCTCAGCCACCGGACAGCCTGCGCGAGCGCGGCCCTCTTCTGTCCGGCAAGCCGACTGCGTGACAGGTTTTGCGGCGCCGGATGGCCCCGCCTCCGCCGCCTTATGACGATTCTGGAGTGAAGCATGACGTATGTCGTGACCGACAACTGCATCCGCTGCAAGTACACGGACTGTGTGGAAGTGTGCCCCGTCGACTGCTTCTACGAGGGCGAGAACTTTCTCGTCATCCATCCCGACGAATGCATCGACTGCGGCGTCTGCGAACCGGAATGTCCCGCCGAGGCCATCAAGCCGGATACCGAGCCGGGCCTCGACAAGTGGCTGAAGATCAATTCGGAATTCGCCTCGGTCTGGCCGAACATCACGATCAAGCGCGATGCGATGCCGGAAGCCAAGGAAATGGACGGCGTGGAAGGCAAGTACGAGCAGTATTTCTCGCCGAAGCCCGGCCAGGGCGACTGACCCCGCCGGCCGGGCGCGATCGCCCGGCACCGGGCGGCAATGACCGAAGCTGGGGAAAAAAGCATGCTCGCGCGAAAAGCGCGATAGGGCAGGCTTGATGACCCATGCGAAGCAAATTATTGATTTCGGCACTTTTTTGTGATAGGGTCCGGATACTGATCCAAATCGCGGCATTTTGCGTGCCCGAACACCACCACGAAAGCTAACGATCCCTCAACGTCGCTCACCTCCCATAGGCAACCTCGGTTGCTCAAATGTGATCGCGTCGAAAGGGACGTTTTTGCGCATGGCGGACGGACCAGTGGTGACACCCCCAAGGTGCCCCCCGTCTTTCCCGGGTCCCCGGACCCACCCCGGCCGTCGCCGGGGAGCGTAACAGGGAGTATTTGAATAGAATGACGACCCAGCAGAAGAAATCTTCCACGCGCCAGGGCTTCAAGACCGGCGAGTCGATCGTCTATCCCGCTCACGGCGTCGGCCAGATCGTCGCCATCGAAGAGCAGGAAGTCGCCGGCATGAAGCTCGAGCTTTTTGTCATCGATTTCGAGAAGGACAAGATGCGTCTCAAGGTGCCGGTTGCCAAGGCCGTTTCCATCGGCATGCGCAAACTGTCGGAGACCGATTTCGTCGACCGCGCGCTGAAGGTTGTCCAGGGCAAGGCCCGCGTGAAGCGTACCATGTGGTCGCGCCGCGCGCAGGAATACGATGCCAAGATCAATTCGGGCGACCTGATCTCGATCGCCGAAGTGGTCCGCGACCTCTATCGCGCCGAGAACCAGCCGGAACAGTCCTATTCCGAGCGTCAGCTCTATGAAGCCGCTCTCGACCGTATGGCCCGCGAAATCGCCGCCGTGAACAAGATGTCGGAAACCGAAGCCGTCCGTCTCGTCGAGACGAACCTCGCCAAGGGTCCGAAGCGCGGCAAGGCCATCGAGGAAGACGACTCGCAGGACGAAGCGGCCTGATCTAGGGCGCAACGTCGAAATTTAAAGCCCGGCTGGCGACAGCCGGGTTTTTTATTGGAACTTTTTTGCGCCGCACCCGTTTGAACGCCCGAGGACGACCGGCTCCGGGCGGCCGCGGGAGTGGAACAGCCGCTTTCTTCGCTCGAAGCCCTTTTCGAGCGATCCGCAGGCTCCTCTGAAACGTCATCGTCACGCAGACGAGAGATAATGCCTCTCGCCGCCTCGGTTCACGTGGAGAGACCGCCATGGCTACGACGACCGCAGACCGCCGCATGATCAAGCTCGCTATGTCCGCCCCCTATCTGGAAAGGGAGGAGGAGCAGGCCCTCGCCCATGCCTGGAAGGACAATCACGACCAGCATGCGCGCAATCGCATCGCCATGGCCCATATGCGCCTCGTCGTCTCGATGGCGGGCAAGTTTCGCAACTTCGGCCTGCCGCTCGGCGATCTCGTGCAGGAGGGCTATATCGGCCTGCTGGAAGCGGCAGCCCGCTTCGAGCCGGAGCGGCAGGTGCGCTTCTCCACCTATGCAAGCTGGTGGATCCGCGCCTCCATCCAGGACTATGTGCTGCGCAACTGGTCCATCGTGCGCGGCGGCACAAGCTCCGCGCAGAAGGCGCTCTTCTTCAACCTTCGGCGCCTTCGCGCCCGGCTCGCCCGCGGCGATGACCATCTGACGAGCGAGGCGATCCATCAGGAAATCGCGGCGGCCCTCGGGGTCAGCACGGCGGATGTGCGCACCATGGATGCGCGGCTTTCCGCCTCCGACGTCTCCCTCCAGGCGCCGCTTTCGGTAGGGGAGGGCGGCGAAGGCTCGAACCGCCTCGATTTCCTCACCAGCGACGCGCCCCTGCCCGATGAGCAGGCCGAGGGCAGCATCGACGGCGAACGCCGTCATCACTGGCTGCACTCGGCGCTTGGCCAGCTCAACGAGCGCGAGATGAAGATCATCCGTGCCCGCCGCCTCGCCGAGAATGGCGCGACGCTCGAGGAACTGGGTGTTCTCCTCGGCATCTCGAAGGAGCGCGTGCGCCAGATCGAGAACCGGGCGCTGGAAAAGCTGAAAGCCGTGCTGATCAGCAAGACGGCGGATTTCGCCTACGCGTGAGGCTTACGGCGCCTTTTCTTCTTCCGGCTGCTCGGCCGAATGGCGCATGATCAGCGGCATCTGCGAGAGCGTGAAGAGGATGGTGATGGGCATGGTGCCCCAGACCTTGAAGGCGACCCAGAAATCGGTCGAAAAATTGCGCCAGACGACCTCGTTCATCACGGCGAGCACGATGAAGAACAGGCCCCAGCGCAGCGTCAGCTTGCGCCAGCCCTCGTCCGTCAGCTTGAAGGCGGCGTGGAAGACGTAGCCGAGCAGCGACTTGCCGAAGAAAAGCCCGCCGAGCAGGATGGCGCCGAACAGCGTGTTGACGATGGTCGGCTTCATCTTGATGAAGGTGTCGTTCTGCAGCCAGAGCGTCAGCGCGCCGAAGACGAAGACGACGACGCCCGAGATCAGCGGCATCATCGGCAGGGTGCGCGTCAGAATCCACGAGACGATGAGCGCGATGGCCGTCGCGGCCATGAAGAGGCCGGTGGCGATGAAGATCGGCCCGCCCATCTCGGCCAGCACCGGAAAGTGCGACGCCAGCCATTCGCCGCGCGAATTGGCGAAGAAGAAGACGACGAGCGGTCCGAGCTCCAGCACCATCTTGAGGAGCGGGCTGACCTTCTCCTCTTCCTTGGCCGGTGCGTCCAGCGTTGCCTTGCTCATGCTCCAACTCCTGCGATCGCTTCCGCGAAATCCTTGGCCTCGAAGGGTTCGAGATCGTCGATCCCTTCGCCGACACCGATGAAATAGACCGGCAGCTTGTGCTTGGCGGCAATCGCCACAAGGATGCCGCCGCGGGCCGTACCGTCCAATTTTGTCATGATCAGGCCCGAGACCCCCGCGACGTTGCGGAAAATCTCCACCTGGTTCATCGCGTTCTGGCCGGTCGTGGCGTCGAGCGTCTGGAGCACGGTGTGCGGGGCGTCGGGATCGAGCTTGCCGAGGACGCGCACGATCTTCTCTAGCTCGGCCATCAGCTCGGCCTTGTTCTGGAGGCGGCCGGCGGTATCGACGATGAGGACGTCGCTCTTCTTCAGCTTGGCCTGCTCGTAGGCCTCGTAGGCAAGCCCCGCCGCATCGGCGCCGAGCTTGGAGGAAACGATGTCGGAGCCGGTGCGATCCGCCCAGATCTTGAGCTGCTCGATGGCCGCGGCGCGGAACGTATCGCCGGCCGCCAGCATGACCTTGAGGCCCGCTCCGGAAAGCTTGGCGGCGAGCTTGCCGATGGTCGTGGTCTTGCCGGTGCCGTTGACGCCGACGACGAGGATGACATGCGGCTTGTGGCTGAGATCGAGCTCCAGCGGCTTTGCGACAGGTTCGAGGACCTTGGTGATCTCCGCCGACATGATGCGCGAGACATCCGCGCCGGTCACGTCCTTGCCGTAGCGCTCGGAGGCGAGCGTGTCGGTGATGCGCAGCGCCGTCTCCACGCCGAGATCGGCCTGGATCAGCAGGTCTTCGAGGTCCTGCAGCGTATCGTCGTCGAGCTTGCGCTTGGTGAAGAGGCTGGTGATCTGGCCGGTGAGCTGCGAGGAGGTGCGGGCAAGGCCCTCGCGCAGGCGCTGGAACCAGGTGCGCTTCGGCTGCGCCACGGGCGCGGCCTCCTCGACGGGCACCTTCGCGGATGTGGCAAAGCCCTTCGGCAGGGCGGGCGCGTCGGCGGGCTTTTCAGCGCGGAGGGCTTCTGCCAGAACGGGGTCCTCGATGTCGTCCGGCGTATCCTCTTTCGACCCTGCTTCGGCGATCTCTTCCGCGGGCGCGACGAATTCTTCGACCGGCTCTTCCTCGACGGTTTCGTCTTCCGCCCCAGCTTCCGGCTCTGCGACGACCTCTTCGGCGGCTGGCTCGCTCTCGGGCTCCGCTTCGGTCGGTTCTTGGGCGGCCGGCGGAGTCGGTGCGTGGGGAAGCGGGTAGATCTCCGGTTCGACGTCTTCCGGAATATGGTAGTCCGCTTCCGGATTGACGGCCTCCGCCTCATCGAGCAGCGGGTCGCGGTCCTCGTCTTCCTCGGCAGGAGCGGCGGGGATTTCCGCGGTTTCCTCCGATGCGGTCTCTTTCGGTGCAGGCTCTTCTGGCGCAGGCTCGACGGCCGGCTGGTCGATGATGTCCGGCTCGGCGACAGGTGTCTCTACCACCTGCTGCTCGGCAATGGGCGCCTCCGGCTTCGGCTCGGTGGCGGTGTCTTTTCCGAATGTAAAAATCTTCTTGATGAAGCCGAGAGCCATGAAAGGTATCCGCTAGTTGCGAAGGGACGCGGCGCCGGCCGCATTAAGGGGCCGCATCGTCAGGTGCCTGCCATTGTGTCCGGTGATCGTCACCGGCACAAGATCGCGGGGCTTAAGCCCCGCGGCATCGACGAGCGTGAAGTTTTCCGTATGAGCTAGGCCGTTATTTTCCACGAGGATTGTTTCCTCTCTCCCGATCATCGAGACGAGATGGGCCTCGTGCAGCCTTTTTCCAGTCTCGCGCAGCCGGGCGGCGCGGTCCTTGACGAGCGCGCGGTCGAGTTGCGGCATGCGGGCTGCCGGCGTGCCGGGGCGCGGGCTGTAGGGAAAGACGTGGAGATGGGCGATGCCGCAGTCTTCCGCAAGCCTCGTCGCATTGGCGAACATTTCTTCCGTTTCCGTCGGAAACCCTGCGATCATATCCGCGCCAAAACTGGCATCCGGCCGCGCCGTCCGCACCCGCGCGCAGAAATCCCGTGCATCGGCGCTCGAATGGCGGCGCTTCATGCGCTTGAGGATCAGATCGTCGCCGTGCTGCAGGGAAAGATGCAGGTGCGGCATGAAGCGGGGCTCGTCGGCGACGAGATCCCAGAGATGGTCGTCTGCCTCGATGCTGTCGATGGAGGAAAGCCGCAGCCGGCGGATTTCCGGCACCTGCTTCAGCAGCGTCTTGGCGAGCAGGCCGAGGCTCGGCCTGCCGGGCAGGTCCGCGCCGTAGCTCGTCGCATCGACGCCCGTCAGCACGATCTCGCAGTAGCCGCTCTCGACGAGCCTGCGCGCCTGATCGACCACCGCGCCCATCGGCACGGAGCGGGAATTGCCGCGGCCATAGGGGATGATGCAGAAGGTGCAGCGGTGGTCGCAGCCGTTCTGCACCTGCACGAAGGCGCGCACATGGCCGTCGATCAGCTTCACCATCTGCGGCGCGGTCCCGCGCACGCTCATGATGTCGTTGACGCGCAGCTTCTCTTCCGCCGAGACGCCGAAATCCGGCAGCGCCCGGTAGGAAGCGCTTTTCAGCTTCTCCTCGTTGCCGAGCACCGCATCCACCTCCGGCATATCGGCAAAGGTATGCTTCTCCGTCTGCGCCGCGCAGCCGGTGACGATGATGCGGGCATGGGGATTGTCGCGCCGGGCGCGGCGGATCGCCTGCCGGGCCTGGCGCACAGCCTCGCCGGTGACGGCGCAGGTATTCACCAGCACGGCATTGTTCAGCCCCGCCTTCTCGGCCTGCGCGCGCATCACTTCCGATTCGTAGGTGTTGAGCCGACAGCCGAAGGTTATGACCGTAACGCCGCTCAAAGGGCGGCCGCCCCGGTCTCGTCGCGGCGGAAGGCGCCGGTCGAGGGATCGAGCGTGCCCGACCATTCCCATTCGGCAGGTCCCGTCATCACGACATGGTCGTCCTCGCGCCATTCGATGGTCAGCGTGCCGCGGTTCGGGCTGCTGGCGACGGTGATCGCAACCTTGCGGTCCGTGCGGCCCGTGCGCGCACCGGAAACGCCGGCCGCGCAGGCGGCCGAGCCGCAGGCGAGCGTCAGGCCCGCGCCGCGCTCCCAGGTCCGCGTCGTCATGGAGGACGGCGAGGTGACCTGCGCCAGCGTGATATTGGCCTTTTCCGGGAACATCGGATGGTTTTCGAGGAGCGGGCCGAAGCGGTCGAGATCGAAGCTCATCGGGTCGCGGTCGACCCAGAAGACCGCATGCGGATTGCCCATCGACATGGCGGCGGGCGAATGCAGGATCGGCGCGTCGATCGGCCCGATCTGCAATTCGATACGGCTCGTGTCGAAGAATTCCTCCGCGAGTGGAATGCGGTCCCACGCGAAGACTGGCTTGCCCATGTCGACGGAGATCGTGCCGTCCGCATGTTCGATGGCGTTGAGGATGCCGGCAACCGTCTGGAAGGTGAAGGCCTTGCGGCCTGTCTCGGCGGCGAGCGCCTGCACGACGCAGCGCGTGCCGTTGCCGCAGGCCTGCGCCTTGGTACCGTCGCAGTTGAGGATGTCGATGAAGGCGTCCGTGCCCTCGACCTTCGGATCGTGGATCGCCATGATCTGGTCGAAGCGGGTGGCAGGATCAGCATTGAGCGCGATGGCGGCCGCCGGCGTCACGGCATCGGCGCGGCCACGCATGTCCACGACCAGGATCATGTTTCCCAGTCCGTTCATACGGGCGAATTGCGCTTCAGCGGCCATGTCGGAATGTTCCTGTAAAGACCCAGCGTGGAGTCTTTGATTTCTTGCGCGTATATGGCGCAAACAGGCCTCGATTACCAGACGGAGTCTTCGAATCCTGCCCGCGCCGCTGCCGAATCCTTGGTGCGCGAAGGATTCGCAGGACTCCAATCCTTGACTTTCCGGCCCCTTTGCTGTTTAAGCCGCGCATCTGCGACAAGTGAGACTGCTTGAAGCCGCCGACCGGGACCCATTGCGGTATAAACAGATCCCGGAGGTCAACACCCGACAGCGCGATGCGCCCTCGGGTGCTTTTTGGCTTTGCGTCTTGTTTTTGACGCCGATTGCACCGACGTTTCCGCGTGACGTGGAAACAAGAAGGAAGACGTGATGTTTGAAACACTCCAGGACCGCCTTGGCTCCATTCTGAATGGACTGACAGGCCGTGGCGCGCTTTCCGAGGCCGATGTCTCGGCGGCGCTGCGCGAGGTCCGCCGTGCGCTGCTGGAAGCGGACGTGGCGCTGGAAGTGGTGCGTTCCTTCACGGATGCGGTGCGCGAAAAGGCCGTCGGCGCGGAAATCCTGAAGTCGATCAAGCCCGGCCAGATGGTCGTCAAGCTCGTCCACGACGAGCTGGTTTCCATGCTCGGCTCCGAGGGCGTCTCCATCGACCTCAATGCCGCCGCCCCCGTCGTCATCATGATGGTCGGCCTCCAGGGCTCGGGCAAGACCACGACGTCGGGCAAGATCGCCAACCGGCTGAAGACGCGCGAGAAGAAGAAGGTCCTGATGGCCTCGCTCGACACGCGCCGCCCGGCCGCACAGGAGCAGCTTCGCCAGCTCGGCGTACAGACCGGCATCGACACGCTGCCGGTCATCGCCGGCCAGTCGCCGACCGATATCGCCGCCCGCGCCGTACAGGCCGCAAAGCTCGGCGGCCATGACGTCGTCATCCTCGACACCGCCGGCCGCACCCATATCGACGAACCGCTGATGATCGAGATGGCGGAGATCAAGCGGAAGTCTAATCCGCATGAAATCCTGCTCGTCGCCGACGCGCTGACCGGTCAGGACGCCGTCAACCTCGCCCGCAACTTCGACGACCGCGTCGGCATCACCGGCCTCGTGCTCACCCGCATGGACGGCGACGGCCGCGGCGGTGCGGCCCTTTCCATGCGCGCCGTCACCGGCAAGCCGATCAAGCTGATCGGCGTCGGCGAGAAGATGGGCGAGCTGGAGGAATTCCATCCCCGCCGCGTCGCCGACCGCATCCTCGGCATGGGCGATATCGTCTCGCTCGTCGAGAAGGCGGCGGAGAACATCGACGCCGAAAAGGCGGCCGCCATGGCCGCCAAGATGGCCAAGGGCAAGTTCGACCTCAACGACCTCGCCGACCAGCTTCGCCAGATGCAGAAGATGGGCGGCATGGGCGGCATCATGGGCATGATGCCCGGCATGGCCGGCATGAAGGACAAGATGTCGGCCGCCGGCCTCGACGACAAGCTCTTCGGCCGCCAGATCGCCATCATCAATTCGATGACCAAGGCCGAGCGCGCTAACCCGGACATGCTCAAGCATTCCCGCAAGAAGCGCATCGCCGCCGGTTCCGGCACCGATGCCGCCGACATCAACAAGCTTCTCAAGATGCACCGCCAGATGGCGGACATGATGAAGATGATGGGCGGCAAGAAGGGCGGCATGATGAAGCAGATGATGGGCGGCCTTGCCGGCAAGATGGGCCTCGGCGGCCTTGGCGGCGGCATGCCCGATCTTTCCAGCATGGACCCCAAGCAGCTCGAGGCGCTCGCCAAGCAGGCGGAAGCCGCCGGTATCAAGCCGGGCAGCCTGCCGGGCCTCGGCGGCAGCGGCGGTCTTCGCCTGCCCGGTCTCGGCGGCGGCCTTCCGGGCCTGCCCGGCCTGCCGAAGAAGAAGTGAGGAACGCCGCATGACGATCGATCCGAAGGTCAAGCAGCAACTGGGGGAATACCGGCAGTCGATCGACAATATCGACGCCGCCCTCGTCCATATGCTCGCCGAACGCTTCCGCTGCACCAAGGCGGTGGGCGTGCTGAAGGCGACGCATGAACTGCCGCCGGCCGATCCGGCGCGCGAGGAATACCAGATCGAACGCCTTCGCCGCCTGGCGAAGGATGCCAATCTGGATCCGGATTTCGCGGAGAAGTTCCTGAACTTCATCATCCGCGAGGTGATCCGGCATCATGAAGCCATTGCCGCCGAACATGGCGGCGCAAACCACACCGCTTGAAAAGCGGCCCATCTACCCAAGGAGAAATGACATGTCCCTGAAGATTCGTCTCGCCCGTGGCGGTTCCAAGAAGCGCCCCTACTACCAGATCGTCGTTGCCGACGCCCGCTCCCCGCGTGACGGCCGCTTCCTCGACAAGATCGGTTCCTGGAACCCGATGCTCGGCAAGGAAGACGCGACCCGCGTCCAGATCGACGCCGACCGCGCCAAGGAATGGCTCGCCAAGGGCGCCCAGCCGACCGACCGCGTTGCCCGCTTCCTCGACGACGCCGGCGTCCTGAAGCGCGAAGCCCGCAACAACCCGGACAAGGCAAAGCCGGGCAAGAAGGCTCTCGAGCGCGCCGCCGAAAAGAAGCAGAAGGAAGAAGACGCCGCTGCTGCTGCCGCTGGCGAATAATCTGCCTCGACTTTTTATGGAGACGGGCGGCGTGCTTCATGCCGCCCGTTTTCATTTGTCTGCCGCAATTCCGAACACGAAACCGCTGCACACTTTTGCTGGAATTGCTCTAGGAGCCTCCGCGCGAACGTCGTAAGAGGCTTTGCAAGACCACACGGAACCGAACCATGGTGAAACTGGAAAATCCCGTCCTCATGGGCAGCGTCGGCGCGGCGCAGGGCCTGCGCGGCGAGGTCCGCGTGAAATCCTACACCATCGACCCGACCGCCATCGGCGATTACGGGCATCTCCACACCGAGGACGGCCGGTCCTTCGAAGTGCTGGAGGTGCGCGAGGCGAAGAACGTCGTCGTCGTGCGCTTCCGCGGCATCAACGACCGCAACGCCGCCGAGGCGCTGAACGGCCTCGATCTCTATATCGAGCGCGACAACCTGCCGGACGAGGAGCTGGACGAGGACGAGTTCTTCTATGCCGACCTCGAAGGGCTGGAGGCCGTCGACACGACCGGCCGCAGCCACGGCAAGGTGACGGGTATCTTCGATTTCGGCGCGGGCGATCTCCTCGAACTCAAGGGGCCGGGCAAGCGTCCCGTGCTCATTCCCTTCTCCGAGGCCGCCGTGCTGGAGATCGACGTCGAAGGCGGGCGCCTGTTGATCGACGCCGTCGCCGCCGGCCTCGTCGATGACGACAAGGACGGTCCCGGCAGCCGCCGTCGCCGCCCGCCGCAGGGCGAGGGGGAGTGACGTGGCTTTCCGCGCCACCATCCTGACACTCTATCCGGAGATGTTTCCGGGCTTTCTCGGTCAGTCTCTCTCCGGCAAGGCGCTGACGCGCGGCGACTGGTCGCTCGACTGCGTACAGATCCGCGATTTCACCACCGACCGTCACCGCACCGTCGATGACACGCCGGCCGGCGGCGGGGCGGGCATGGTGTTGAAGCCGGACGTGCTGGCCAAGGCCATCGACCATGCCTCCGCCGGCGACGACCGCCCGCGCCTCCTGATGAGCCCGCGCGGAAAGCCGCTGACGCAGAAGCGCGTGCGCGAACTTGCGGCCGGCGAGGGCGCGATCATCGTTTGCGGCCGTTTCGAGGGCGTCGACCAGCGCGTCATCGACGGGCGGCAGCTCGAGGAGGTCTCCATCGGCGACTACATCCTTTCGGGCGGCGAACCGGCGGCGATGATCCTCATCGATGCCGTCGTGCGTATTCTGCCCGGCGTCATGGGCAATGCGCTTTCCGGCGAGCACGAGAGCTTCGAGGGCGGGCTGCTGGAACATCCGCACTATACCCGTCCGCAGGTCTTCGAAGGCCGGGAAATCCCCGGCGTGCTGACCTCGGGCAACCACGCGGCCATAGACAGGTGGCGCCGCGAGGAAGCGGAAAAGCTGACGCTCGAGCGTCGGCCGGACCTTCTCTCCGATCAACCCGTCAAGAAGTAATAGGCCGTCAGGGCAAGGCCGACGGCGACGACGAGCATGCGGATCACCGGCTGGGGCACGCGCCGCGCCGCCCAGACGCCGGACCAGCCGCCGAGGCCCGCCGCCGGCACCATGACGGCGGCCTGCGGCCAGCCGACCACCTTGCCGCTGGCGAAGACGACGATGGCCATGGCCGCAATCACCACGGCGAGGAAGTTCTTCAGCGCATTCAGCCGGTGATAGTCGCCGCCCTTGGTCAGCCCGAGCACGGCCAGCGTCATGATGCCCATGCCCGCGCCGAAGAAGCCGCCATAGATCGAAGTGACGAACTGGCCGAACAGCCCGAGCGGCGTGACGGGCTTTTCCGGGCTGAGGGTCTTCGGCTTGAGATAGGGCCCCGCGGCGAAGACGGCGGTTGCGGCCAGCAGCAGCCACGGCACCAGTGCCCGGAAGGACTGGTTGGAGAGCGAAAGCAGCAGCAAGGCCCCGCCGAGGCCGCCGACCAGCGAGAGAGCCCCCAGCTGGACCGCCTCCTTCCAGTCGGCGCGGATTTCGCGGGCATAGGCGAGCGAGGACGTGATATAACCGGGAAATTGCGTGATGGCGGAGGTCGCGTTGGCGAGGATGGGCGGCAGTCCGAGCATCGTCATCGCGCCGAAGGTGAGGAAGGTGCCGCCACCCGCGATGGCGTTGACGACGCCGGACAGGAAGCCGGCAACGAACAGAAAGATGGCGTCGGCAAAGGTCATGATGCTCCCCGGAGCGCCGGCAGGGCCGCGCTCTTCTTCCCGTAAGGGTGATAGCGTCACACCAGAGGAGCCGCAAGGACGGGTGGCGACGGTCCCACCGTCGATTCTTTGGCCGCAGGGGATGACAAGCCGCCTCGTTTGGTGTATTGGCCCGCACGGATTTGGGATTACCCAGCCGACCTGCAAGCAAAGAATGGCGAATCCGCTCCGTCCGGCAACGGACCAACCCGAGAGGCATGACCTCGAAGGCCACCGCCGAGCGCTCTGGCTGTTTCAGAAGAACCGAAGGTTAGACCGATGAACATCATCCAGCAGCTCGAAGCCGAACAGGCCGCCAAGATCGAAGCCAAGCGCCAGCTCCCGGAATTCTCCCCGGGCGACACCGTCCGCGTCAACGTGCGCGTCACGGAAGGCTCGCGTACCCGCGTTCAGGCCTATGAGGGCGTCTGCATCGCCCGTTCCGGCGGTGGCCTCAACGAGAGCTTCACCGTTCGCAAGATTTCCTACGGCGAAGGCGTCGAGCGCGTCTTCCCGATCTACTCGCCGCTCGTCGAAGGCGTCGAAGTCGTCCGCCGCGGTAAGGTCCGCCGCGCCAAGCTCTACTACCTGCGCGATCGTCGCGGCAAGTCGGCTCGTATCGTCGAGAACACCGGCACGCGCGCCCGCAAGCTGAATGACGCCGAGCGCCAGGCCATTGCCGAGGAAAAGGCACGTCTGGAAGCTGAAAAGGTTGCAGCCGCTCAGGCGCTTGCCGCCGAGAAGGCCGCCGCTGAAGCTGCCGAAGCCGCAAAGGCTGCGGAAGCCGCCGCCGAATAATCCGGCCGCGCATCCCGTCATGAAAGCCGTCGGCGCCAGCCGGCGGCTTTTTGTTTTACGGAGAAGCCTTAACGCGCAAGCGGCATGCTTGCCTGCCGCCCTGCACCTGTGACAGTGTTTCGCCGCCACAATTCAGGAGCGTATTTCGATGTTTTCCCGCCGCGCCGTTCTCGCAGGCCTTGCTGCCGTTGCCCTCGCGCCCGCCATGGCATGCGCTTCGGACCTTCCCGATCTCGGCGGCAGGACCGTCGTGGTCGTCACGGAAAACGCCTATCCGCCGCTGCAGTTCGTCGATCCCAAGAGCGGCGAGCAGATCGGCTGGGAATATGACGCGATGAACGAGATCGCCAGGCGCCTCGACTTCAAGGTCGAGTACCAGAACACCTCCTGGGACGCGATGATCCAGGCCGTCTCCGACAACCAGTACAATATCGGCATGACCGGCATCACCATCAAGGACGACCGCAAAGAGAAGGTGGACTTCTCCGATCCCTACATGCGCTCGCAGCAGTTCATGCTGGTGCGCGCCGACGAGAACCGCTTTTCCGACGCCAAGAGCTTCGCCGCGCTCAAGGACGGCCTGATCGCCGCCCAGCCCGGCACCTCGCCCTTCTACACCGCCGTCTACGAGATCCTCGACGGCAACGAGCAGAACCCGCGCATCAAGCTGTTCGAGACCTTCGGCGCGACGGTGCAGGCGTTGCAGGCCGGCGACGTCGACCTCGTCCTCACCGACAGCGTCGCGGCCAAGGGCTATGTCGATGCCTCGGGCGGCAAGCTCAAGGTGGTCGGCGAACCGCTCGGCACGGAGGATTTCGGCTTCATCTTCCCGAAGGGCTCCGACCTCGTCGCCCCGGTCAATGCGGCGATCGCCGCGCTCAAGGCCGACGGCACGCTGGGCGCGCTCGATAAGAAGTGGTTCCTCGACTACAAGATGGGGGAGTGACGGGCGGCCATGGCTCCCGTTTCCCCCGGCGCGGCGAAGGGTGACTATCCCTGGTGGCTGGTCGCGCTCGCCGTCATCGCGCTGGCGCTTGCGGGCGTCATCGTCGCGAACGATCTCTACCGGCAGGTCTTCGGCGTGGTGCTGAAGGGATTGTGGGTCACGATCTTCGTGACTCTCGTCGCCTTCCTGCTCGCAACGCTGCTCGGGCTCGGCGTCGCGCTGATGGCGCTCTCCGAAAGCAAGGCGCTGCGCCAGGTCGCGCGCTTCTACACGGAGGTGATCCGCGGGGTGCCGATCCTCGTCCTCCTGTTCTACATCGCCTTCGTCGGCGCACCGGCGCTGGTGGCTGCCGTCAATTTCATTCTCGGCCCGCTCGTTGCCGTCGGCACCATGGAGCCGGTGCAGGTGCGCGACCTCTCGCTGATGTGGCGGGCGATCATCGCGCTGATGATCGGCTATTCCGCCTTCATCGCCGAGGTTTTCCGCGCCGGCATCCAGTCCGTGGACAAGGGGCAGGTCGAGGCGGCCAAGGCCCTCGGCCTCTCGCGCTTCCAGCGCTTCCGCCTCGTCGTCTTCCCGCAGGCGATCCGCGTGATCCTGCCGCCGCTCGGCAACGATTTCGTGGCGATGGTGAAGGACTCGTCCCTCGTCTCCGTGCTCGGCGTCGCCGACATCACCCAGATGGGCAAGGTCTATGCCTCCGGCTCCTTCCGCTTCTTCGAGACCTATTCCATCGTCGCCTATGTCTATCTCTTCCTGACCATCGGCCTTTCGCTGGCGCTCCGGGCGCTGGAAAAGCGGCTTAGGCGCGGCATCGCGCCTTGATTCTTCGCAATTGCCGAAAGGCGCAAAAATCGCTATATGCGGGTTCATGGAATCCAAGTTCGGATGCACGGAAAAGCATGTCGTCGTGCTGCAGGATCACAAGCGCCTGCCGGCACGCTTCTTTGCGCGTGTCTTCGGGGCGCTCATCAGCCGCCTATCCTGATCGCCGCTTCCAGACGCGATCCCGCAGCCATGCGCTGCGGATTTCCAGAACCCCCTCAACATGCCAGCGGATGAAGAGCCATGAGCGCACCCCGTACCCTCTACGACAAGATTTTCGACGACCACATCGTCAGCCGCCAGGAAGACGGCACCTGTCTTCTCTACATCGACCGTCACCTCGTCCATGAAGTGACGTCTCCCCAGGCTTTCGAAGGCCTGCGCATGACCGGCCGCAAGGTTCGCGCGCCGGAGAAGACGCTCGCCGTCGTCGACCATAACGTCCCCACCTCGCCGGATCGCCACCAGGGCATCAAGAACGAGGAAAGCCGCATCCAGGTCGAGGCGCTTGCGAAGAACGCGGCCGATTTCGGCGTCGAATACTATTCGGAAAAGGATGTCCGCCAGGGCATCGTGCACATCGTCGGCCCCGAGCAGGGCTTCACGCTGCCCGGCATGACCATCGTCTGCGGTGACAGCCACACCTCCACGCACGGCGCCTTCGGCGCGCTGGCGCACGGCATCGGCACGTCGGAAGTGGAACACGTTCTGGCCACCCAGACGCTGATCCAGAAGAAGGCGAAGAACATGCTGGTGCGCGTCGACGGGAAGCTTCCCGAAGGCGTGACGGCGAAGGACATCATCCTCGCCATCATCGGCGAGATCGGCACGGCCGGCGGCACCGGCCACGTCATCGAATTCGCGGGCGAAGCCATCCGCTCGCTGTCGATGGAAGGCCGCATGACGATCTGCAACATGACGATCGAAGGCGGCGCCCGCGCCGGCCTCATCGCGCCGGACGAGAAGACCTTCGAATATATCAAGGACAAGCCGCGCGCGCCGAAGGGCAAGGCGCTTGAAATGGCGCTCGACTACTGGAAGACGCTCTACACCGAAGAAGGCGCGCATTTCGACCGCGTCGTCGTGCTCGACGCGGCCAACCTGCCGCCGATCGTCTCCTGGGGCTCCTCGCCCGAGGACGTCGTCTCCGTCGAAGGTGTCGTGCCGAACCCGGATGATATCGAGGACGAGACCAAGCGTTCGTCCAAGTGGCGCGCGCTGGACTATATGGGCCTGAAGCCGGGCACCAAGATCACCGACATCGCCATCGACCGCGTCTTCATCGGTTCGTGCACCAATGGCCGTATCGAGGACCTGCGTGCCGTCGCCGCCGTCGTCGAAGGCAGGCAAGTGGCCCCCACCGTCAATGCCATGATCGTTCCAGGCTCCGGCCTCGTGAAGGAACAGGCCGAGCGGGAAGGCCTCGACAGGATCTTCAAGGAAGCCGGCTTCGACTGGCGCGAGCCTGGTTGCTCCATGTGCCTCGCCATGAACGACGACCGCCTGAAGCCGGGCGAGCGCTGCGCCTCCACCTCGAACCGCAACTTCGAGGGCCGCCAGGGCTTCAAGGGCCGCACGCACCTCGTCTCCCCCGCCATGGCCGCCGCCGCCGCGATTGCCGGTCATTTCGTCGATATCCGCGACTGGCAGTAAATCCAGGCGTTTGCCGATATGCTGAAAGGCCGGGAGCATGCTCCCGGCCTTTTCCTTTTAGGAGTATCCCGATGAAGCAGCTTCTCCTGCTCCGCCACGCCAAGTCCGCCTGGCCGGACGGCGTCCCCGATCACGACCGCCCCCTCGCCGACCGTGGCCGCCGGGACGCTCCCCGCATGGGCGCCTACATGGCCGAAACGGGCCTCCAGCCGGATTTCGCGTTGATCTCCTCCGCACGGCGCACGCAGGAAACATGGGCGCTGGTGGAACCGGCCCTCGCGAAGCCATGCCCCTCCCGCACGGTGCCGTCGATCTACGAGGCCGAGCCGCAGGCGATCCTCACGGTGATCCGCGACGCGCCGCAGGAAAGCGAAAAGCTGCTCGTCATCGGCCACAATCCCGGTTTCGAGGATCTGGCAAAACTGCTGGCGCCGACAGGAGATGCGGATGCAATTAGCCGGCTAAGGATGAAATTCACAACGGCTGCTCTTGCCGTGATTGTGCTGAACATCGAACGCTGGGTCGAAGCCGCACCCGGCAAGGGCGGCCTCGAATCCTTCATTACGCCGAAGACGCTGCCATAAGGAGCGCCGCCATCTCGGGTATGGTGGAACGGGCGGCCAAGGCCACCCGCTTTCCGCCTCAGAACGTCGCCGTCATCGGGTCCGGCCCGATGCGCTTGCCGTCTTTTTCCAGCGTCGCGAAGGTCGCCATGTCCTCGGCGTCGAGCTTGAAGTCGAAGACCTTGAAGTTCTCGGCGATACGCGAGGGCGTCACCGATTTCGGGATGACCACCAGCCCGTTGTCGATGTGCCAGCGGGTGATGATCTGCGCGGGCGTGCGGCCATGCTTTGCGGCGACCTTGGCGACGACCGGGTTTTCCAGCAGCGTGCCCTGGCCGAGCGGGCTCCAGGACTGGGTGACGATGCGGTGCTTGTCGTGATAGGCGCGGGCCTCCTTCTGCGGGAAGTCGGGATGCAGTTCGATCTGGTTGATGACCGGAGTCACCCCCGTTTCGTCGATCAGGCGCTGAAGGTGCTCGGGATAGAAGTTGGAAACGCCGATGGAGCGGGCGCGGCCTTCCTTCTGGAGCTGGATGAAGGCCTTCCAGGTCGCCACATACTGGTCGCGCTTCGGCGCCGGCCAGTGGATGAGGTAGAGGTCGACATAGTCGGTGCCGAGGCGCTTGAGGCTGGCATCGAAGGCCTTCAGCGTCGCGTCATGGCCCTGGTCGGAATTCCAGAGCTTCGTCGTCAGGAAGATTTCGGAACGGTCGACGCCGGAGGCGCGGATACCCTCGCCGACACCTTCCTCGTTCTCGTAGATCGCCGCCGTGTCGACATGACGATAGCCGGTGGCGAGCGCCGCCTTGACGGCGGTCACGGCCGTCTCGTTCGGGGTCTGCCAGACGCCGAGGCCGACCTGGGGAATGCTGTTGCCGTCGTGAAACAGGATTGTCGGTTGATCGCTCATCAGAATGTCTCCATGAAAAGGGATGGCGTGCTTGAACCCGAAGGGCTTCCCGTGGCGCCTTGCAGCCCGGCGACGGTCGAGGCAGATATAGGCGCGCCGCACGTCATTTCAAAGAACGCGAAGAACGGTTCCGCGCCGGAGATAGGGAAGAATGCGCAGCATGTCGCGCCGGGCGATGGCGACGCACCCCGCCGTCGGCTCGTAGCCGGGACGGATGAGGTGGAAGAAGATCGCCGAACCGGCATTGCGCCGGCGCGCCGACACGTTCCAGTCGAGCACGAGGCAGATGTCGTAGAGCTCGTCCTTGCGTGCCAGTTCCTCGTGGCTCGGCCGGAAGGGCGCGTTGACAGGCCGGTTGTAGCTCGGATGCTTCGGTTCATCGCACCAGAGCATGGACGGGCGTATGCGCTTTATCGGCAGGCCGGTCTTCGGCAGGGACAGGCGGTCGCCGCGCATAAAACCGGAAAGAAGCGGCATGGCGGCAATGGGCGTCGCCCCGTCCCCCTCTCGCTTGCGGTTCGTGCGGCCCGAGCGGCCGATGGCGGCGGGGATGCGCAGCGGCCCCACCTGCACGATGGCACGGGTCTTGCTGCCCGGCGCGGGGCGCACGAGGATCGTCTTCACGCAATGTTCAGGAGATGTGATCCGGTTCATTTCCGTCCGCCATATTCGCGCCATGCGGCAACCTGATCGGCTAAGCCACAGGCGGGCTTGCCAAAAGCGCCAGTTCCCTTACTTTCCAGAGGAATGCCGAGAGGTAAAGCATGACATCCCGCACGATCCTACTTGTCGACGACGACAACGACCTTCGCGAGACGCTCGTCGAGCAGCTTTCGCTCTACGAGGAATTCGCGACGCTCGAGGAAACGACGGCCGGCAAGGGCATCCAGACGGCGCGCAGCAACCAGATCGACCTGCTCATCATGGATGTCGGCCTGCCCGACATGGATGGCCGCGAGGCGGTGAAGCTCTTGCGCAAGGGCGGCTTCAAGGCGCCGATCATCATGCTGACGGGCCATGACACCGATTCGGACACGATCCTCGGCCTGGAAGCCGGGGCCAACGACTATGTGACCAAGCCCTTCCGCTTCGCCGTGCTGCTCGCGCGTATCCGCGCACAGCTCCGCCAGCACGAGAGCAGCGAGGACGCTACCTTCACCGTCGGCCCCTATACGTTCAAGCCCGGCCAGAAGCTGCTGACGCTGGAGAACGGCCAGAAGATCCGCCTCACCGAGAAGGAGGCGGCAATCATCCGTTACCTCTACCGCGCCGACCAGAAGGTGGTGACGCGCGACGTGCTGCTGGAAGAGGTTTGGGGCTACAATTCCGGCGTCACGACCCATACGCTGGAGACCCATGTCTACCGCCTTCGCCAGAAGATCGAGCGGGACCCTTCCAATGCGGAGATTCTCGTGACAGAGAACGGCGGGTATAAAATCGTTCCGTAATCAGTAAGGAGCGCCCGACGTGGCTCTCAGCGACGACATCGCCCTTCTCTCCCGCGTGCCGCTCTTCGCCGGCCTTTCCGACGACAAGCTGCGGCTGATGGCCTTCGGCGCCGAGCGCCGGCGGCTGGTGGAAGGGCAGACGCTGTTTCGCGAGGGCACGTCCGCCGATTGCGGCTTCGTCGTCGCCTATGGCGCGTTCCAGCTGACATCCACGCTTCGGGACGGTTCGACGCGTAATGAAGGCACGGCGGGCGCCGGCACGCTTCTCTCGGAACTCGCCATGATCTCCGCCGTCGAGCGGAAATATACGGCGGTCGCGCTGGAGGACAGCGAGGTCATCCGCATCAACCGCCCGCTCTTCCGGCGCATGCTGGAGGAATATCCCGACGTCGCCGTGCTGGTCGATGCGCGCATCCGCGAGAACCTTGCGGCGATGATCACCCGGATGCGGGGGCTGGCGGGCCGCTTCGCCTGAAGCTCCGTAGCGGGCTGGATTGGCCGTTCACCCTAACCTCTCCCCGCAAGCGGGGAGAGGGGACTTGCCCCACGAACGGTTGCTGATTGGGGAAAACGGCGCGACATACCTCCTTCGCCCCGCTTGCGGGGAGAAGGTGGCCGGCAGGCCGGATGAGGGGCGGTTTCCGCAGGTGATCATCCTTGTCCGAAAGACGCCAGCGTGAAACCTCTCGCAAGCACCCTCAGAAATCGAATTCCGCGATAACCGGCACGTGGTCGGACGGCCGTTCCCAACCGCGGGCCTCGCGGATCACCGAGATGCTGGTAAGGTGCGGGTCGAGATCGGCGGAGGACCAGATATGGTCGAGGCGGCGGCCCTTGTTGGCGGCCTGCCAGTCGGCCGAGCGGTAGCTCCACCACGTATAGAGCTTTTCCTCCGCCGGCACCTTGCGGCGCATCAGGTCCACCCAGGCCCCCTTCGTCATCACGTCGATCAGCCCCTCGGTCTCGATGGGCGTATGGCTGACGATCTTCAGGAGCTGCTTGTGCGACCAGACGTCATGCTCCAGCGGCGCGATATTGAGGTCGCCGACGAGGATTGAGGAAATGCCCGCCTCGGCCTCCGCGTGCAGCAGCTTCATCTCCTCGATGAAATCGAGCTTGTGGCCGAATTTCGGATTGATCGTGCGGTCAGGCTCATCGCCGCCGGCCGGCACATAGAAATTGTGCAGGCGGATCGACTTGTTCCGGTGATGGAAGACCACCGAGACATGCCGCGCATCGCCGACGCCGCAATAGTCGCGCCGCTCGACGATCTCCGTCAGCGGCAGGCGCGAGACGGTGGCGACGCCGTGATAGCCCTTCTGGCCATGCATGACGATATGCTCGTAACCGAGCGCCTTCAGCGGCTTTGACGGGAACTGGTCGTTCGGACACTTCGTTTCCTGCAGGCACAGGACGTCCGGCGAATAGGTCTTCAGGAAATGCTCGACGAGCGGCATGCGCAGCCGCACCGAGTTGATGTTCCATGTCGCGATCGAAAGTGTCATGCCGGCCCCCGGGAAATCGTCCGGGGGTCTTAAAGCATTTTGCCGGCGAGTGGAACCACTTCACGGCGCGCAGGAAGGCTTTCGCGCCGTCAGTTGCGGCCGCGGTTGCGGATTTCATCGTAGGGGATCGAGAAGACCTTGTCGTCGAGCGGCACGCCGGTCTTGACGTTGAAGATCATCACGGACGTGTCCTTGCCCTGGGCGTCGGTGATCGTCCACTGGCGCAGGTCATAGGTCTTGGGATCGAACATCATGGTGATGGTCGAATCGCCGAACACGCTCTTGTCGCCGAGGACGATGGTCGTCAGGTCCGCCTCCTCCTTCACGCCGCGCACCATCTTGGAGGAAAGGTCGATCCTGTTGGCGAGCAGGAGGTTCAGCGGCGTCTTGGAGAGCGGGTAGATGTCCCAGGTCTTGAGCTTGCGGTTGCCGATGACGACGGACTTGCCGTCGGCAATCACGCGCATCGGCGAGGGATCCTCATAGTTGAAGCGGATCTTGCCGGGACGGTCGATATAGAACTTGCCGCCGGTCTGCTCGCCGCGCGGGCCGAACTGTACGAACTCGCCCATCATCGTCTTCACGGAGGCGAAGTGATCGGCGATCTTCTGCGCGGTGCCGCTCGCCTGCGCGGAGGCGGGCGCGGGTGCGAGCACCGAGAGGCCGGCCGCGAGCGTGAAGGCCAGAAGGCCGGTGAAGCCGCGGCGGGTCAGTGTGCCGGCCGGCCGGCCGTGTTCGGATCGGATCATGTCGGTCTCCTTCATGCGTCTGTCATGCGAGCCAAACGCGGCGCCATAATGGCACTGGCTCCTGACGTGAGACTTGCCGGAGAAAACGCCGCGGAAGGCCCCGCGTTCCCGGTCATCGTCCCGAAATTTCGTCTTCCGTCGGCACGAGGATCTCGCGCTTGCCGGCGTGGTTGGCGGGGCCGATCAGGCCCTCCTTCTCCATACGCTCGATCAGCGAGGCGGCGCGGTTGTAGCCGATGCCGAGGCGACGCTGGATATAGGAGGTGGAGGCCTTGCCGTCGCGCAGCACCACGGCCACCGCCTGGTCGTAGGGATCGTCCGAATCGTCGAGGTTGGCGGTGCCGGCCGGGCCGTGGCCGCCCTCGCCGTCCTCGTCGTCGTCCTCGGTGATGGCGTCGAGATATTGCGGCGCGCCCTGCGTCTTCAGATGGGCGACGACGGCCTCGACCTCGCCGTCCGAGACGAACGGGCCGTGCACGCGCTGGATGCGCCCGCCGCCGGCCATGTAGAGCATGTCGCCCATGCCGAGGAGTTGCTCTGCGCCCTGCTCGCCGAGGATGGTGCGGCTGTCGATTTTCGACGTCACCTGGAAGGAGATGCGCGTCGGGAAGTTCGCCTTGATCGTACCGGTAATGACGTCGACGGATGGACGCTGCGTCGCCATGATGACATGGATGCCGGCCGCGCGCGCCATCTGGGCGAGCCGCTGCACGGCGCCCTCGATATCCTTGCCGGCGACCATCATCAGGTCGGCCATCTCGTCGATGATGACGACGATATAGGGCATCGGCTGCAGATCGAATTCTTCCGTCTCGTAGATCGCCTCGCCGGTCTGGCGGTCGAAGCCGGTCTGCACGGTGCGGGTGATCGTCTCGCCCTTGGCGAGCGCCTGCTCGACGCGGCTGTTGAAGCCGTCGATGTTGCGCACGCCGATCTTCGACATCTTCTTGTAGCGCTCCTCCATCTCGCGCACCGTCCATTTGAGGGCGACGACGGCCTTCTTGGGATCGGTGACGACGGGGGAGAGAAGATGCGGGATGCCGTCATAGACGGAGAGTTCCAGCATCTTCGGGTCGATCATGATCAGGCGGCACTGCTCCGGCTTCAGACGGTAGAGCAGCGAGAGGATCATGGTGTTGATGGCGACCGACTTGCCCGAGCCGGTGGTACCGGCGACCAGCAGATGCGGCATCTTGGCGATGTCGGAGATGACCGGCTCGCCGCCGATCGTCTTGCCGAGCGCCATGGCGAGGCGGGCCTTCGAGGTCTCGAAATCACGGCTGGCGATGAGTTCGCGCAGGAAGACGGTCTCGCGGCTCTGGTTCGGCAATTCGATGCCGATGGCGTTGCGGCCCGGCACGACGGCGACGCGGGCGGCGATCGCGCTCATCGAGCGGGCGATGTCGTCGGCAAGGCCGATGACGCGGGAGGACTTGATGCCGGGCGCTGGCTCCAGCTCGTAGAGCGTGACGACCGGGCCGGGGCGAACATGGATGATCTCGCCCTTGACGCCGAAATCCTCCAGCACGCCTTCCAGCATGCGGGCGTTCTGCTCCAGCGCGTCGGCGGAAAGCGTCGCGTCGCGCACCTGGCCCCTCGGCTCGGCGAGCAGGTGGATCGGCGGAAGCTGGAAGCCGTCCGGGCCGACGAAGGAGGTCTGCGCTTCGCGGTCGGCGCGCTGGCCGGGCTTCGGCCGCGCGGCGGGGGCGACGACGCGGGCACCTGCGGCAGGTTCCGCCTGGCGGGCCGGCGCGCGGCGCGGCGCCCAGTCGGCGGCGATGTCGTCGGCGTCCTCGTCCGGCAGGATGCCGCTCGGGCGGGCGAGCGGCTCGTCGCCCATGTCGAAGGGCAGGTCGTCGTCGTCGAGCGAGATCGACGGTGCGGCGACGGCGCGGCGGCCGTCCATGGAGGGCTCCACGCGCTCGGCCGTGCGGCTTGCGGCGCGGGCGCGCACCGGCTCGTTCAGCGTGCCGAACTCGTCCTCGTTGAAATCGTAGGGCTGCTCGATGCCGCGCGCCCTGCGGCGCTGGTTCGAGAGGCCGAAGATGCGGCGCACGCGCGCCTGCCCGGTGTACCAGGCATGGGTCATCGCGCCGGCAAGCACGGTGAGCGGGCCTTCACGCTCGTCGTCCTCGTCGTCTTCCTCGGCCACCGCGCGGGCGCGGCTCTGGGCCGGAGCGGGCGCATGGTCGTCCTCGTCATCGGCCGGGACGGCGCCGACGAGGCCGGCGCTGAACACCATCAGCCAGGCGGCGGGTACGGCGACGATGCAGCCGATGACGGTCGCGAACACGCCGGTGGGATAGGCGCCGGTGAAGAGCGCGGGGAAGCGCAGGATCATGTCGCCGAAGACGCCGCCGAGGCCGGTCGGCAGCGGCCAGGTCACGGGCCCCGGCACGCAGGCGAGCGCGGCGGAGGCGAGGATCGCGCCGCCGAGCCAGGCGACCGCGCGCTGCGGAATGCGGTGGAAGCGCCGGCCGCTCACCATCGCCAGTCCCCAGGCGACGACCGGCAGCAGCGCGATGACGCTGGCAAGGCCGAAGAACTGCATGAAGAGATCGGCGAAGACGGCGCCCGGATAGCCGAGGATGTTCTTAGGCTCGCCTCCTGAAGCGTAGGAGAGGCTGGGATCGGAGACGTTCCAGGTGGATAGCGCGGCGATGGCGAGCGCGAGGCCGGCGAAGATGCCGAGCCCGGCGAGGACCTGTATCTGCCGCAAGACGAATGCCGACAGAACGAAACGGTCGTGACGGTTGTCCAGTCCTGCCGAAATGCTTCTGCTCATGGTTCCAGCCTGTGCCCACACAAGGAAAATCGCGACGATCCGCATGATTCGCGGAAGTGCCTGACTGCGAACCCTACGAAGGAAGGTTTAATGGCATGTTAACCATGCAGTGCCGCATCATGGTTTCCGCAGCGTAAACGAAAAAGACCCGGACCGAAGTCCGGGCCAGAGGCGGATATGGCAAGCCATGTCCGCGATGGATAGTTATGCGGCGGCCGGGCGGGCCGCCGCGGAGCTTACGCGTGATAGGCCGCTTCCCCGTGCGACGAGAGGTCGAGACCCTCGCGCTCGGCCTCGACGGAGACGCGAAGGCCCACGACCATGTCGACGATCTTGTAGAGGATCGCCGAGCCGACGGCGCACCAGACGATGGTGATGGCGACGGCAGTGAGCTGGGTCATGAACTGCGAGGCGATGGAAAAGTCCGCCGCGCCCGTGCCGCCGAGCGAGGGAGCGGTGAAGATGCCCGTGCCGAGCGCGCCGATGAGACCGCCGACGCCATGGACGCCGAAGACGTCCGCCGTATCGTCATAGCCGAACTTGTTCTTCACCACGGCGACGAAGAAGTAGCAGACCGGCGAGACGATGAGACCGAGCACGATGGCGCCGAACGGGCCGACGGAGCCGGCAGCCGGCGTGACGGCGACGAGGCCGGCGATCATGCCGGAGGCGGCGCCGAGCAACGAGGCCTTGCCGCGGGTGAAGGTCTCCACCACCGACCAGGCGAGGATCGCGGCGGCCGTCGCGACGAAGGTGTTGACGGTGGCGAGGACCGCGCCGCCCGAGGCCTCGAGGTTGGAGCCTGCGTTGAAGCCGAACCAGCCGAACCACAGCATGGCGGCGCCGACAAGGGTGAGCGTCATGGAGTGGGGCGCCATCATGTCCTTGCCGAAGCCGGTGCGCTTGCCGACCATGATCGCGCCGATGAGGCCGGCCACGCCCGCATTGATGTGCACGACGGTGCCGCCGGCGAAATCGAGCGCGCCCATCTTGAAGATCAGGCCGTTGCCGTCCCAGACCATGTGGGCGATCGGGAAGTAGACGAAGGTCGACCAGAGCAGCGTGAAGAGGATGACGGCCGAGAACTTGATGCGCTCGGCGAAGGCACCGACGATCAGCGCGGGCGTCAGCGCCGCGAAGGTCATCTGGAACAGCATGAAGATATATTCCGGAATGACGACGCCGTCCGTGAAGGTCGCGGCCGTGCTCTCGACGGTGACGCCCGTGAGGAACACCTTGGCGAAACCGCCGAAATAGGCGCTCGCCGAGCCGCCGAAGGCGAAGGAGTAGCCGTAGATCACCCAGACGATCATCATCATGGCGCCGATGACCGTGCATTGCATGAGGACGGACAGCATGTTCTTGGCGCGCACCAGGCCGCCGTAGAAGAGGGCAAGGCCCGGGATCAGCATGAAGAAGACGAGCAGCGTCGCGAGGAACATGAAGGCGGTGTCCGCCTTGTCCGGAACGGGCGCGGCGGCTGCGGCCTGCGTTGCGGCCGGGGCGGTTTCCTGCGCGAAGGCGGCAGCCGGCGCAAGCAGGGCCGCCGCGGCTGCGGCCGCGCGGGGAAGGATGCGGGTAAGCGTGAATGCAGACATGTTGAAAAGGCTCCCTGACAGGCCGTTTGCTTAAAGGGCTTCGGTATCGGTTTCGCCCGTGCGGATGCGCACGGCATGGTCGATCGAGTAGACGAAGATCTTGCCGTCCCCGATCTGGCCGGTCTTGGCGGCCGACGCGATCGCCTCGACGGCCTTGTCGACAACGTCGCCCGGCACGGCGATCTCGATCTTCAGTTTCGGCAGGAAGCTGACGGCATATTCGGTGCCGCGATAGATTTCCGTATGCCCTTTCTGGCGGCCGTAACCCTTCACCTCGGTCACGGTCAGGCCCTGGATGCCGACGGCGGTGAGGGCTTCGCGCACCTCGTCGAGTTTGAACGGCTTGATAATGGCCATTACGATTTTCATCTGGTTTCCCATCCTTCGTGCTTGTCCCCAGCCGGGGCCATCTCTCTGGCCGTTGGCAGCGCAACGACTGGAGATACACATTCAAGGGGCGTGCCAGATTCGAACGCCTTGGCTAAATGCCTGAAATCAAATCGATAAAAATCGCAGGCATGCTGCGGTGCAAAAATTCACCGCCGCACATGCTCAAAAAATAGTCGTCAATGGAATGGCGCGTAAAATTTAGGCGGTTGCCTTTTTCCGAATCAGCCCCTCCTGGGCGACCGAGGCAATGAGCGTGCCGGAGCGGGTGTAGATCGCGCCGCGCGTCATGCCGCGTGCGCCGAAGGCCGAAGGGCTGTCCTGGCTGTAGAGCAGCCAGTCATCGAGGACGGGCGGGCGGTGGAACCACATGGCATGGTCGAGGCTCGCCACCTGCAGCGAACGGTCGAGAACCGACGTGCCGTGGGCAAAGAGCGAGGTGTCGAGCAGCGTCATGTCGGAGAGATAGGCAAGCACGGCCGCCTGCAGATGACGGTCGGCGGGCACCGGCCCGGTGGTGCGCACCCAGATGTTCTGGTGCGGATCGAGCTTCTCCGAGGAAAGATAGTGTTTCAGCGAGACCGGGCGCAGCTCGATCGGTCGCGGGCGCTCCCAGTAGGCGCGGATATGCGGCGGCGCGGCGGCCATGAACTGCGCCTTCAGCTCCGCCTCGCCGATGAGCTTTTCCGGCGGCGGCACGTCGGGCATCGCCGTCTGGTGCTCGAAGCCGTCCTCGTCGTCCTGGAAGGAGGCGGTCATGAAATAGATCGGCCGGTCGTGCTGGATGGCGACGACGCGGCGCGTGGCGAAGGAGCCGCCGTCGCGGATGTTCTCCACGTCGTAGATGATCGGGATGGAGGGATCGCCCGGCCGCACGAAATAGGCGTGCAGCGAATGCACGAAGCGGTTTTCCTCCACCGTGCGCGTGGCGGCGACCAGCGCCTGGCCGATCACCTGCCCGCCGAACACCCGCTGCCAGCCGACCTGCGGGCTTTCTCCACGAAACAGGCGGGTTTCCAGCCGCTCGATATCGAGCGTCCGAAGGAGAACATCCATGGCGGGGTTGGCGGTCTGGCGCGACATTTGGACGTGGCTCCTCTCTTGGACCCGAGGTAGGAAAGCGTTTCCTCCTCCTCTATATAGGGGAAGGAAAGACCTCAAGCGCCGTGGAGACCGCCATGCCCGAAGCCCAGATGCTCGACGTCCTCGTCGCCGGCGGCGGCTATGTCGGCCTGTCGCTGGCCGTCGCCGTCAAGAAGGCCGCGCCGCACCTTGCCGTCGAGGTGGTGGATGCAGCGCCCGATCATGCCTGGCGCAAAGACGAGCGCGCCTTCGCCATCGTCGCCGCCGCGCGCAACCTGCTCGACGTGCTCGGTATCTGGAGCGAGATCGAGCCGGAGGCCGAGCCGATCCGCCGCATGGTGATCACCGATTCGCGCACGGCCGATCCCGTCCGCCCCGTCTTCCTCACCTTCGAGGGCGCCGGTTCCGGCGACGACGGCCAGCCCTTCGCCCATATGGTGCCGAACCGGGCGATCACCGCCGGCCTGCTGAAACAGGCGGAAGCCCTTGGCGTATCGATTCGCTGGTCGACCTCCGTGGAAGGATTTGCAACCGGCCAGCATTCCACCACCGTCACCCTTTCCGACGGCACGGAACGCCAGACGCGTCTCCTCGTCGCCTGCGACGGCGTCCGCTCGAAGCTGCGCGACATGGCCGGCATCAAGGTGGTGCGCTTCGACTACGGCCAGTCCGGCATCGTCACCACCGTCCAGCACGAGCGCCCGCACGAGGGCACGGCGGAAGAGCATTTCCTGCCCGCCGGCCCCTTCGCCACGCTGCCGCTCACCGGCAACCGCTCCTCGCTGGTCTGGACCGAGCGCACGGAGGATGCCCGCCGTCTCGTCGAGAGCGACGATCTCGTCTTCGAGGAAGAGCTGGAGCGCCGTTTCGGCCACAAGCTCGGTGCGCTGAAGGTCGTCGATGGCCGCCGCGCCTTCCCACTCGGCCTGACGCTCGCCCGCGCCTTCGTCGCCCCGCGCTTCGCGCTGGCGGGCGACGCCGCCCACGGCATCCACCCGATTTCCGGCCAGGGCCTCAATCTCGGCTTCAAGGACGTGGCGGCGCTGGCCGAGACCATCGTGGAAGCCGACCGCCTCGGCCTCGATATCGGCGCCGTCTCGGTGCTGGAGCGCTACGAGACCTGGCGCCGCTTCGACACGGTCCGCATGGGCATGACCACCGACGTCCTGAACCGCCTCTTCTCCAACGACGTGACGCCGCTGCGCGTGTTGCGCGACGTCGGCCTCGGCGTCGTCGACCGCCTGCCGGGCCTGAAGTCCTTCTTCATCCGGCAGGCCGAGGGCACCACCGGCAGCGGCCACCCGCGCATGCTGGTCGGGCAGAGGATCTAATCCTTGATCTCCCGCGCTTCCGAGATCAGCATGATCGGAATCCCGTCTCGGATCGGGTAGGCGAGCTTCGCCTTTTCGGAGACAAGCTCTCCGGCCTTGGCGTCGTAGACCAGCCGCCCCTTGGTCAGCGGGCAGACGAGGAGTTCGAGCAGCTTTGGATCGACGCGGCTGGTGCTGGCATCCATGGGGCGGGTCCTATTGCAGGCGGGTGTCGACGTCGCCGTAGCTGCGCGCCAGTACGATCTCGGTGATGGCGATCAGCGTTTCCGCCCGCGTCTTGAGGTCGGGAGCCTCCAGAAGCGCCTGCTTTTCCGCCGGGCCGTAGGGCGACATCATCGCCATGGAGTTGACCAGCGTCATGTTGCTGGCGCGCTCGACGCTCTCCCAGTCCGCCTCCAGCTTGTTGGCGTCGAGATAGGCCTTGAAGGCGGAAAGCAACGCCTCGCGATCGACGCTTTGTTCGTCGTCGCCGGCCGAAAGGTCAGTGATGAAGGGGGCGATGCGGAAGCTGCGGTAGGACTTGCCGCTCCGCACCTCCTCCAGCAACCTGTAGCGGCAGATGCCGGTGAGCGAGACGATGTAGCGTCCGTCGCCGGTCTCGGCGAAGGAGGTGATGCGGCCGAGGCAGCCGACCTGGCAGAGCGCGGGCGTCTCGCCCGCCGGCTCTTCCGCCCGGTGCTCGCCGAAGACCGGCTGCACCATGCCGACCAGCCGGTGCGAGGCGAGCGCATCGTCGAACATGGAAAGATAGCGCGGCTCGAAGATGTTGAGCGGAAGCTGGCCGCCGGGCAGGAGCAGCGCACCCGTCAGCGGAAAGACGGGAATGGCCTCGGGCAAATCCTCCGGCTTCAGATAACGCGCATTTCCCACCTGCATGGCATTGCCTTCCCAATTCGCAGCGCGGCGAAACATCTCCCGCCCCTCGTCAGCGCGCCCTTTCCCGAATGTGGGGTAGGCGCGGCGTTTCTCAAGGGACGCCGCGCCCGTGGCCCTGAAAAAAGGCTCAGGAGAACAGGATCGACGACAGCTTGCGGCGGGCGGCGATCGTCGCCGGGTCCTTGGGACCCCAGACGTCGAAGAACTGCAGCAGTTCGCGGCGCGCACCGTCGTCGTCGAAGGCGCGGTCGCGCTTCATGATATGGAGGAGATGGTCGGCCGCCGCCTGGCGGTCGCCTTCCACATTGCGGATCTTGGCAAGGTTGAGCCGCGCGGTGTGATCGTCCGGGTCCAGCGCAAGCGCCTGTTCGAGCGCGGCCGGATCGCCGAGCTTGCGGGCCTCCTCGATCTGGTCGAGCTTCCTGGCGACCGCCGCGATGGCCGGGTCGGCGGCAAGCGCTTCCGGCAGGTTGCTGAGCGCCTGGCGGGCATTGTCCGGCTGGCCGACGGCGATCATGCATTCGGCGATGCCGGCAAGCGCCGGGGCATTTTCCGGGTCGGCCTGCAGCAGCGCGCCGTAGAGATCGGCCGCGCCGGCAAGGTCGCCCGCGTCGAAGAGCGTCTTCGCTTCAGCGAGCATGGCCTCGATCTCGGCTTTCTCGTCGGCGCCCGCGGGGCCGGCCACCTTGTCGATGAACTCGCGAATCTGGCTTTCCGGCACCGCGCCCATGAAGCCGTCCACCGGCCGGCCGCCGACGAAGGCGATGACGGCGGGAATGGACTGGATGCCGAGCTGGCCGGGAATGGACGGATGGTCGTCGATGTTGAGCTTGACGAGCTTCACCCGGCCGGCGCCCTCGCGCACGACCTTCTCGATGAGCGGCTGGAGCTGCTTGCACGGGCCGCACCAGGGCGCCCAGAAATCGACGAGGACCGGCTGCTGGCGCGAGGCCTCCAGCACGTCGCGCGAGAAGTTCGCCGTCGTCGTGTCCTTGATCAGGTCATCCGCCGGTGCCGCCCCGCCATAGTTCGCCGAAACGTTCATCTGTCCGCCATAGGACGATGCATAGGGGTTGTCGCCTGCACTCATGGGTCTCTCCTGTGGCGCAAAGCGCCGTCAAACGCGTGTCTGTGCCCAAAATCGTATGTCAGGCCGTGACTTTCAAGACAAGCGGCTCGTGCCCCGTCGCCTCGATGAAGCGCAGCAGGTCCTTCGAGCCGATCGAGGTGGTGGCGTCGTTGCGCAGCGGGTGGCAGTTGATCGTGTCGAAGGCCATCAGGTCCTCGTCGATGATGATCTTCACGTTCTTCCCCGCGTCGTTGAAGACGCCGAAGGCGGTGACGGCGCCGGGAATGACGCCGAGATATTCCATCAGCTTCTCCGGCTTGCCGAAGGAGACGCGGCTTGCCGCGCCGATCACGGAATGGATGGTCTTCAGGTCCACCGTCGCATGTTCCTCAACGGTCATCAGGAAGTAATTGTCCTTCTTGTCCTTCACGAAGAGGTTTTTCGTGTGGCCGCCGGGAATCTCGTCGCGCAGCGCGACGGATTCGGCGACGGTGAAGACGGGGGCGTGTTCCTTCGTCGTGTGGACGATGCCCAGCCCGTCGAGAAACTGAAAGAGGTCCTTGTCCGTCTTCGGCTGCGCTTCGCTCATGTCCTGATTCCTGTCCCGAATAACTCCGCCCGCTGATTAGGACTTCGCCCGCCCGCGCGCAACCACCTGAGAAACCGGGGCCTGGCAAGGCGCTGCAATTTTTTCTTCAAAATCCGACATTTCCCTGTTGCATTTGAAAATGGCTTGGGCCATATACCGCCCGTCGCCGCAACGCAGCGACCTTCGGCCACAGACTACCCCAGGCCGTCGACGATGAGCGGGTGTAGCTCAGGGGTAGAGCACAACCTTGCCAAGGTTGGGGTCGAGCGTTCGAATCGCTTCACCCGCTCCATTCTCTCCAGACCTTCGAAGCCTCGGTTCGCCGGGGCTTTTGTGCGTTTTGGCACGGTTGAAATCGCGAGGCACGAGAGCGGGCGGAAAGATCGCGGTTACCGCAGGGTTACGTCATAGCCGACGCTAACAGCGTAGTTCCATGGTCGTAGATTTTCGATGGCTAAGTCGCGGATTATCAACCCAGCTGAATCCATCGAGTCGGCTGTTTTGAGACGAATGAGCTGAAACAAATGTCCATTGTTTTTTGGGCTCACTTTAGTTTGTGCAGTGGTGGCCCAAGCGTACACCAAAATCGCGAGCATGCTTGCAATCATCAAGCAAACAACGCGTTTAGTCCAAACGAAGGTCTTTTCTCCTCGCTTGACGCGGTTCCATTCAAATTTGAGTAGACCCTTGGAGGCTTCAACGAATGCCTGTTCAACCACCCGAATTCTATCCGGCGTCAAACTGGCATTGTCTGTAGAAAGGGCTTCGAAGTCTGTCATGGATTTCAGCAAGGCCTCCGCCGGGGCCTCCGCGGCGTTAACGCGTAAGCGAATTCCATGGTTCGCCTCATTGAGCAATTTGTAGTTTGCAAGCAGAGCGGCGTCATCGATCGATTTTCCTGCCTTTCGTAATCTCAAAGCATCGCAGATGGCGTTGATGTTTACCAAATAAGCAACAAGGCATTTTCGTAGCTCATCGACCCATGCCTGTCGGAATTCTGAAACCTTTTGCTCTTTTCCTATAATAAGCCCAAGCAGCGATACAAGGCCTGCTATCAGGGCTGCGCCAACGGCACCGATACTGATTTCGTTCATTTTTTCCGTTTCAGCTATTCTTGCTATTAAATTACGCAATAAGTGCGAGAAGGGTTTGTAAAGAACCGCACAAAGTGCAAATTGCAATCATGATTAGCAAGGATGTGGGCCGCATCCTAGAGGGGAATTTAATTGCTATGTCGGAGACATTGACTTTTCACTTTGAAGGCGCACTTGCCGATTCTCATAAAATGAACTTCTATGAATCTGCTCGCTTTCAATATGCTGCGGCTCGTTTAATGGTGAAATTGGCTCAATTTCGGCGAAGCGGAAAATTCTCTAAGAATATAACGTCGAAGTCAAACTTTGATATCAAATTAATAAGTCAATCTGATGGCTCTTTTAACATAAATGTTGAAGATCCGGGTCAGGAATCTTCCCAAGGAAACTTCATAAATATATCATTATCGGATTTGATTGCTTATGTCGGTGAGAGGGTTATCGAGAAAATAGACGAAGTTGCTATAGCTAGCGCCAACGTCCCAAATGATGGCGGCCAAGCTGTAGACGGCGGATTTAGCTCGGAGCCGATGTCGGTGCTGGATCAACTTGTAGCGGAAGTAGCCGCTAATGGTGCGTTGATTTTCAATCAGCCACCGCAAGTGCAAGAGTTAATTAGGCGGCGTACAGCGGAGATTGAGCGCGAGGCACGTTTAGCTGACAGTGGGGCTATGATAGCTCAAATAGATTCAGCACAGAGTCAGAAATTAATTGCGATGTCCGCACCACTTATGAACGAAATGGCAACGGCATTGCGAACGAGTGCTGATACGTTAGAAGTTAGGTCATCTAACGCAGGCCAAACGCGTTCTGTCCTGTTCCTAGATCGAAAGATGGCTGAGGACATAGAAACTGCCGTAGTTGACAAAAATCCAATAGCAATACTTGGAGACATTACACAGTTTAATAAAGATAATGGATGGGGGAAATTAAAAATAGAAGGTGGCGCGAAGATAGTTGGATTCAATATCCCTTACGATGTACTCCCATCTATCAAGCAAACACTCATCGACAACATGAAGCGCGATATGGTTTACCTGAAGGCGTATTTTGTTCGCGATAGAGCCGGTGAAGTGGTTCGGTTGATTGTGGATGGTATATTACCTACACCAACTCGGGTTTAGGTGATTACACATTGCCGGTGTCACTTTTTTCGCGACAATACAGACTTTTATGAGCAGTTCGCGAATTTCTTGGCACTCTTGCTATTCCGCCTTTTCTGACCGCTCCATTATCGAATAGGGATTGGCGCCAATAGCGCGAGCTATAACTACGAACTCAGCCGCGTCCAATCTCCGCTCGCCCAATTCATATTTTGACACGAAGGTTTGTCGTTGCCCAAGACGTTCCCCAACCTGCATTTGAGACAGGCCGGCGTCTTTTCGGGCTGCGATGAGCAGATCGATCATATGGCGGTAAAGATCGGAGCGAATTGAAGACAAAGGAAGCGCCAGTTCAAGGACCAGCTCTTCAATAAGACCCGATTTTGGAGTACCCCAAATTAGGGTATTCGAGGATACTGCACGCGCAATACGATTCGGAGGGGCGCGTGAAGGATCAGTACGTCGGGGACATCAACGATTACCGGAAATACGCACTGCTGCGGGCGCTGTCGTCGGGCGGCGCGAACCACATCGGCGTATGCTGGATGCTGACGGCTTCAGACGGTCGAACGGACGGCAACAAGCTAGCCTATTTGCAGCAGCCCGAGCGTCATCGCCATGTCGATCCGAAACTCTTTGACATATTGGCCGACGCGGCCGCCGAACCGGACCGCCGCCGTTTGGCAACGATAGAGGGCAGTGGGGCTGTCCCCAGTGCGATCTACCATAACGCGCTGCTGCCCGATGAACTTGCCGGTCGGCATGCCTTCATGGGGCGCTGCGCCTATGAATTCCGCGACGTTGATCTGATCTTCTTTGATCCCGACAACGGCCTTGAGGTGTCATCGCTGCCGAAGGGCCGCAAGAATTCGTCCAAGTACCTCTACCTTGACGAGGTGGCGGCGTTCTACGGCTCCGGCAAGTCGCTGCTCATCTATCAGCATTTTCCGAGGATCGAGCGGGCGGTGTTCCTAGCCCGCTGCGCCGAACGGCTACGTGCTGCCGCGCCCGGCGCGTCGCTGCGGGCGTTCAGCACCGCGCACGTCGTCTTCCTGCTGCTCCTACACCCGGACAGCCCGCCTCAGCTGCATTCTGCCGCAGATGTCGCCAGCACCAGATTTGCGCACGAGTTCATGTCCGGGAAGTTCTTAGGGATCGAACCGACGACCCCATGATTGACGGCGGCTTTCCCGCATGTTTCCATTTTCGCTTTTTTCTCAATTGGTTGGAGATTCCATGACCAAGAAATTGTTCACCCTCGCGGCATTGCCGCTTTCGCTGACGCTGGTTGCCTGCGCGCCTGTCGAAACAAAGACGACGCTGACGACGCCTAATGCCGGCAAGGTGCGCACGGCAGGCCCCGGCGATACGGTCATGTCGTTCCAATCGAAGCGCGCATTGCCCAATGCCTTCGGTCGCGCCGATCTGTTCGGCCGCACGACGAACGCCGGCAGGACCACGGTTCGCTATATCGGCATCCGGGGTTCCAAGGCCGTCTTCGAGCGGTCGGACATCATTGTCGACAGCAATGCTACGACGATGAGCGAGACGCCGCTGATCATTCCGCACACGACAAATACTAATATCGAAGGCTCCATCGGGAACGTGCCGGTGTCCGGCACGGCAACCTCGACCTCCTATCAGGTCATCGGGCCGCGTGGCTCGTCGCAATATGCATCGGCGCAGCGCCCTATCCAGCTTACGATTGGCACCGGGCAGAGCGTGACCGTGGAAGGCAAAACGCTTCGGGTCCTCCGTGTCGCACCGTCGTCGGTGAGCTACGTCATCGAATAGGGCGCGCGGCTATGTGTATTCAGGTTGGCGGAAAACGTTCGCAGCGACGAGTGGGTCCCCCGGCAGTATCACCCATATCTTGCTGAAAGGGGGGAGGGTTGAACACTTCCCCCGGAAACTGAGATACAAATTGAAGCGGGCGTCGGCATAACCGACGCCCTTGCTGTATCAGGACGATGGATCGCCGCTGCCGCCTATTCCGGGTCGAGTGCGATGAAGTCCTCGACCTCACATTCCCCGAACTCCTCCAGGGCAGCGTCGATGTCGTCGGCTTCCATCCCCATCAGCATCGCCGCGTGCTCAATTAGAATCCAGTCCTCGGCCCCGGTGCGCTTGTCTCTGACCAGAATGTGCATGGTGTTCTCCTTTGCCCAACAGGACAGGAAATCACGGCGAGAATCGACGCACAATTATTGGCGAGAAGGTAACGAAAGGGGCCGTTCTCAGGGCTGGCACCTGTCCCTGCCACGAGAAGTGTACGGGGACGCGCGCTGCGGTGTGGCGGGGCTGTGGGGCCGGCCCTATGGCCCGCGCGCGCGGACGTGCGGTCGGCGGGGCGCGGCGTGCCTATACCGCGCCCCGCTGCGGCCTACCGGGCGTAGGCGCGATCCAGCGCCTCGATTGCAACACTTCCGTCACGCACGGCCTGGGTGTAATGGCCAAGCGTCACCGTCGGGTTGGCATGGCCGGCGATCTGCGCGACCAGCCCCACCTCAATCCCCTGCGCCTGCAAGGTCGAGATGAAGGAATGGCGAGCAGAATGCGGTGTTACATAGGGGATACCGAGCCCCTTGAAAGCCGGAGCCCAATAACGCTTGCGGAAGTTCTGATAGAGGAGCGGCCCGCCGCCACCGAGGCGGGGAAGCGGCCACTCCTGAAGCCGGCCGGGACCGGGGAAGACGCGATGAAGCTCTTTACCCTTCCTCGGGCAACGCACGCGCCACGCCAGCAGCATCTCGCGCAGCGTCGCGCCCATCGGAATGTCGCGCGTGCCCGCTTCCGTCTTCGTCATCTCCGTCAGCGTGCCGTCACGCTCCTGGATGCGGCAGATACGGATGGTGTTCTTGTCGAAATCGACCTCGTTCCAAAGCAGGCCGAGCTGTTCGGACGGGCGCGTGCCGGCGAGGAAGGGGAAAGCGTAATAAATGCCGTGTTCCGGATCGTCCTTGGCGACGGCGATCAGCTTGGCGATGTGTTCCGGCGTCAGGATCGCCTTCTTCTGCTTATTCCGTATGCGGGGAAGCCCGGTCGGCATGGAGGGAGCGCGGACGCCGAAATCCTCCTCTGCCAAGGCGAGAATGGACTTGAGATGCGACTTCGCACGATTCGCCGTGTACTGGCCGCACTGTTCGATGACCGTCTTATGCCAGACGCGGATCATTGCCGTCGTCAGGTCGGTCAGCTTCACGTCACCGAGCATCTTGAGGAAACGAGCCCCCTTGGGAGCGACACCGGTTTCCGTGTAGTCAGCGCGTTCTTGCTTGGTGCCGATCAGCAGGGGGCCACGGATCGTGCCATTGACGACCACCTTATAGCCCTTGAGGGTCGAAGCCTTGACGCTGTCCTCCTTGGTGCCGAGCCAATGGTCGAGGGCCTTGCTGACGGTCGGCGCAGTGCGTTCATCGACATAGTTGCCCTCAGCGACCTTGAGCAGCAAAGCGTTACGGAAGGCTTCGGCATCCTTTTTGCGATTGAAGGCGCGGCGGCGTCGCTTACCCGTGGGGGGATCGCGATACTCGCAATAGTACTGCGGATAGGAGGCAATCGTGCCGCTGCTCAGCTTGCGGCGGCGCGTTGTGCTGGTGATGGAGACGTTGAAATCAGTCATCGGGTTTCCTGTGTCAGATGAAAAAATGGCGAGGAAAACACGGCGGCTGTAACCGGCACAATGAATCGTCAATTGTGCCTTGAAGCCCACTCTGCGGCCCGGATTTGTAACCGGCCGCGCAACCTTGCCATGTGTTGGGAGGCAGAGGCCCCGATGAAACGGGGCCTCGAAATGGTGCGGATTCCGCGACCGCCGAGGTTGAAATCGCGAGCAAGGAGCGTTCGGCGAATGACGGTTGCGGTGATAGCGGGGCGGCGCACGGTGTTCTGACGGAGGGCCGAGTGGCGGCGTGTACGCGGTGTGGGTGCCCTGCCGCCCCGTGCGCAGCGGCGCGGTCCCACCCTGCGCCGCACGCCGCCGCCTGCCATACCCCCCTAGGGGTGCAGGGCAGCGCCACCGGCACCACCGCCGCCACTCGCATCGCCTTATAGAAGCCGCTTGACCATTTCACTCGGTTCCGGCGTCAGACCGTTCGCCTCGATCCAAATGCGCACAGGGCGAGCCCGGTTGGTGCGCTGCTGCATCTCGACCTTGATGCCGATCTCCGCCATGCCATGCGCGAGGCGCTGGAGTGCGTTCGACAGGTGCGAGGCGGTCTGCGGCATTTGCGGTCCGAGCCGGCCGTACTCGTCCTTGAGTTTATCGTGCAACTCGCCCATGGAGCCCTCGAATACGCGTTCAGGGCCACCGTGATCGAGCAGCTTCAGGATCGCCAGCACGAGCGGATGGTTGATCGTGTTCTCAATGGTCACGTCCTTGACGCTCGCCTCAAGGGCACGCAGGAACGTGCCTTCAGGGAGGCCGGTAGCCGGCTCGGCTGCGATCAGCCACTGTGCCGCATCAGCCATTCTGACGGTCGTCGGCGACTCCACCTCGTCGAAACGGCGCAGCGCCACGCTGACGATGTCGAACAGGCAGCCGAGAACGCCGGGCAGGATCGCCTCGAAGCGCGCGTTGATCGCTTTCTCCGTCATCCGGGTCCCTGCCGGCATCGTCGGCAGCTTTATCGCGATCGCGCGGTCCAACAAGTCGTGCTGGCTGGCAAACTCGCCAATGCCGTTGATGATGGCGGGGCGAGCATTCTTGAACATGCGCTGCTCGTCGTCGGTGTAGTATTTGCGGATGCTGAAGCCACCGCCCGTCAGCATGGCGCAAAGCGCGTCCGACAGGTCCCAGCGTACGGACGAGGTGTTGTCGTAGACCAGCATCCGCACCATCGCCGCCTGGATGGCCAGGGTGTGTTCGTCCTTGGGAAGACGGAACTTTTCCAGCGCGTTCGGATCGATAATCCGCTTGACCAATTCGCTGATCTTGCTCTTGCCGCTCCCATGGCCGCCGCTTAGCAGAAGCGCCATATAGGGGTGGGTCGGCTTGAGCGAGATAATCAGGAAGGCGAGCAGCAGCACCCAGTTCTTCATATCGAGCTGGAGCAGCTCACGCAGATCATCGAGATTACCCCCACGGGCGGGCGTTACCTGAGCAGTGAAGCCATTGGGGCGGTGGAAACGAACCGGAGCTTCTCGCACCAACGTCCAACCTGCCGGAGTGCTCTTTACCATCGTGCCGTCAGACTGGCCGAGGTCATAATAGACATCGCCATCGTGCCCGGCGAGACGTATATGCACCTCTTCCTCGGGAGAGATGAACAGTGCCTCTGCTTCCAACTGATCGACAACTTCCGTCACGGCTTCGCGGCCAATCGTCTTGCCCGTTTTGTTGTAATAGCGGAGACGGACGAAGTTCTTCATCATGTCGGAGCGAATGGGAAGGCAGATCGTTCCATGCTCCGGCAGCGTGAGAGCAGCAAAGCCGACCTTTTGCGGCGTATGGAACAGCTCCATTTCGGGTTGGCGCACAATGTTCAGCCCGGTCTCCGCTGCCGATCCCTTCTTGCTTTTCGACGGCGCGCCGTAGCCCTTTTTGAGGCTATCCGAGATCATGCCGGGGATTTCGCCGAGCGTGTTGCCGGAGTAGTTGGTCGGAAGGCAGCCAGCGACGATCTCCAGTATCCAAGACTCGTCCGGCGTGAACGGTACGACCTCGCCGACGAAATGCAGCGCGGACATGTGCGTTTCGCCGCCAGCTATAAGGCCGGCGGCGTTGGGGGAATTCAGTACAGTTTCGATCAGGCCGATGGGGATTTTCGGTGCAGTGTCTTGCATGTTCATGCCTCAATAATGGGGAGTTCGCGGTAGTCGACCTCAAGCAGAGGGCGACCGACCCAGCGGTACGGTTGTCTGATGTCGGGATGGATGGTCGGGGGCAGGACAAGGAAGCGGTTGTCGCAAAGGATTTCACCGATCTTGGCCCCATTCTCGCCCTTCACTTTCAGGCCGCGATACTTGCCGTCGCCGCGCAGGCGAACGAGATAAGCGATACCCTTCGCACCGATCCGACCGCAGACCGGATTGCGCAGCAGCGCCTGCGTTACACGCACGTAAGCGCCATGGTCGATGTCAACAGCGGCAAGCTTGGTGCCATCCGGGAACGGCGAACCGAGGACAAGGCCGATGCCCCAATGACCATGGGTTTCCAGCCAGCCGTCCAGTTCCCCGAGCTTACGCTCGGGGTCCGGAAGGTTCCACTTCTTGAACGGGCAGGCTTTCGTGTCGGGACGAACCGGGCGCGGCCAGAAACCTGCCTTACGATAAAGCGGCGCAAGTTCGCCGAACGTATGGTCAGGTTTCGTCATCACACGTCTCCTGCGTGACAACGACAGCGAGGGAGCCGGTCTCACGGTCCATCGTCAGGGTGAACGTGACATCCGGCATGAACGGCATCACGTGCACACCGACCCGCAACGGTGCATGGTAGTACGTCGGCGGGGTCAGATATTCGACGGGGTCGTCATAGTTCGGCGGGGAATAGAACTTACGCATCGCCACCTCCCTGACGGCAGGAGTTGATGTAGGCGACGACCTCGGACAGTTTCACAAGCTTCCGGCCGAAAGGCGTATAGCTCGGGATCGCACCGCGTTTTACGGCGCGCTGAAGCTGCCAATAGTGGAGGCCAAGTGCCTCAGCGGCTTGATGGAGGGTGAGAAGGCGTTCAGCATGAACGCCGCCTGCGGAAGATTCAGGTATATGGAAAACAGCATCCATCTACGTATCCTTCGTAGAGGGAGCGGCTAACGCACAGGCAAAACGGCTCGCACGCCTCCGCCCCGATTAATATTCGGGTTTGAAAACGTGATTCAGCCGTAACGAGTAGCGTTAGGGTCTTAGTGCCGTATCTAGATTACGGTCCCGGTTTTGTGAGGTTAGCCACCTTTGCTCCCAGCAAGCTGGGCGGGCGCAACTCGAGCATCGGAACTGTCTAGAGCAATTCCTCACGAGAAGCCTCGTCCGTGATTTTCACAGCGCCACGTTAGCCGGGTCGGGGCAGCGTGTCCATCTCACATTCGTTCCGCTGAATAATACTAGGGGGCTGCATGCACGCCGCCCGCGTGTAGCTGCGCCGCTGGCGACCGCTGCCATATGTAGGAACGGTACCGCATGCGGGGTATGGCGTACCTACGGAAGCTGTTCGCAAACACCGTAGCGACCGAGAACACGGATTAAGACGTATTCCTGAAGGGCTTTCACAGGCTCTATCGCAATAGCTGCATATCTGCCCGAATTAATATGTTACGCCCTGGATATTAAAAATAAAATCCCATGGGAGATTTTTCTATTGACGAAACCCCTCCCATGGGCTTATTTCCAAGCATGCCAAGGGCGCTTACCGGCAAGCTAGCCGCTCTTAGCACGACAGAAACAAGGAAAAAGATATGTACCCTAAGTCCGGCGAGTTGCCCATCCCCCTCCAGACCGCCCGCGAGCTTGATACGCTTGATATCCTTGCCGATTCCGGCGACATCAACGAAACCCCGTTCAACGTCTTTATTGGCCACAATCTCGGCCATCGCGTTTTTACGATGTCTGTACCTTTCCGCAAATTCTACGATATTTCTGATGTCGCAAATGATCGCGAGAGCGGCCCGGTCGCGCAGCGTCCGCTGGACGAAGGGCACGCGCGCAAGCTCGCGGTTTACATGGTCAAAGGCCTCGTCTCCGCAGCAAAAATGCGCCGTATCGCACTGGGCAAGGACGTCCCTGACGCATTCGAGGGGGTGCTCCGCGCCCTGGGGGAACAGCCCTATTTCTCCCTGCAGCCACTTGTCTGTAACATCCGCAACGTACCGCCCGGCGGCACCGGTGCAGGCGGCATTCGCGGTATCCGTCTTGAGACCAAGCAGGATGAGACTGCTGGCTTCAAAGTCTTCCTCTCCGAACGACACATCCTGTGGGTGATCGATGGCCAGCATCGCCGCCACGCGGCTGAACTGGCGATGAACTTCCTCGACACCGTCCGTCAGACCGCCCGATATCCTGGCAAGGGGGCAGTACTGTTTGCCGAGAAGGGCAAGCCGGTTGCCGATGCCGACATGCAGGTCTGGACGGAGGCCTATGAGGCAGCTCGTGCCTATGCGACGCTCACGGTAGAGGTCCACCTCGGCTTGGACATCGACCAGGAGCGCCAGTTGTTCCACGATCTCAACCGGCTAGGCAAGAAGGTCGACGCTTCGCTTGCATTTCAGTTTGACGGTTCGAACCCTGTTACCCACTTCATCAAACGCCGGCTCAGCGAAGACCTGGGTCTGCGAATCATAGACTCCGAGGTGAAGGATTGGTCACAGGATACCGGCGCACTGGTGCTCAAGGATGTGGTAGCGATCAACGCCACGGCCTTTCTCAATAAGGGCAATGTCGCGGGCGCCACGCCTGCGATCATTGAGCCACGTGAGAACGCAATCTTCGAGCTATGGGGTCAGATTGTGCAGATTCCAGGCTTCGGCGACGACCGGGCGAAGGAGAAGACAGTAGCGGCGCAACCCGTCGTTCTAAAGGCGCTTGCCAAGATTGCTTATGATCTCAACTGGAACAATCGTCGGCCTGACAATGCTGAAGCCCTCTATGATCAGTTCCTCGTAGGTATTCCCGAGGTCGATTTCAGCCATGAAAATCCAATGTGGCGCTATTACGAGATGTCGGAAGGCGAGCGGCTGGATACGGGGCTCAATAGGCTGGCAAACTACCTGCCGGACGATGGTGGCACCGCCAATCGCGACATTGGTGCGATCCAAGGCAGCTTCTTCCGCTTCGGCGCAAAGCACAACGATATTTTCCCTATCCTCGCGGACATGATCCGCTGGAAGTTGGGCTTGCCGAGCCGGCGCGAAGCCTGAGGGTGCCAAGCCTCTACACAATCAGGGAGATCGGACGAAAGTCCGTTCTCCCTTTTTGATGTCATAGTAGCTCAGCCAGTTGGCACTGCGCCATCCATCCCAAGAATTTCGTCGGAGCCCATCCCATCAACAATCCAGGTACGAACAAGCCATTCTTCTCGCGAGCCAGTTAATTCGGAACTTGGCCCGTAGCATCGGTGCCAATTGCGGATTAATACACTACGCTTTATTCAATCGCTTCCTCGTCACGCTCCACTTCATGCAGGGCAGCTTTCCCTTCATCAAAGGTAATAATTGTGTCGGGCAATCCAATCAAAACCAGAGGGCAAGGATTCCCCACCCCTCGACGAAGTCGGTCATCGAGCTTCCGCCAATGAGTGGTCGCTTCCCCAAATTTGTCACCCACGAACTTATCAGTGAAGGCCTCTCGGAAAGTCAAAGGATTGCGTGCCCTCTGCATTCGCTCTGCAATCCCCTTACGTTGCCTGGAGGTTGGCTCATAGCCCCATTCAACAAGATCATCGATTCCCTGGATTTGCCGTTCATCCAAAAACCGTCGGACCAGCGACCGCATACTCTCATGCAGCGACCGCCCACGCGTAACAATCACTCCTATTGAGATCGCCCCGTCTGCATGAAGGCGTTTATAATTTTCGAGGTCGCGATCGTAAAAGGGGTCCTTATTGTTCCATTCGATTTCAAGGGCGACCCGGCCCACATCGGGAAACTCCTTCACATGATCTACCTCATGCGACTGGGCTTCGCTCGGGATTCCGTTGATCCTCTTTTCCACGATGAATTGCGTCTTTGTCCATCCCAACGCAGTCAAACCGCGACGTAGGCGTTGAGTACCTTTTGCCTCGCCACCTCCGCCCGCTATAATCTCCTCAATAGGGATGGTTGTCGCCAAAAGTGCCGCCTCGATTTCACCTGCAGCTTCAGGAAAATCCACGCTCAAGATGGCCTTGGCGTGTGAGCGAAACTCAACTTGGAAGCCCTTGCTTCTTAGATTGTCAAACAAATCTGCCATAATAACGATATGCTCCTACACCTTTGGGTTATAGGCATTGCCATGGAGACATGTACAGGGGAGTCGCGGTGAAGCCGACATCACATTTCGCGCTCTACGTGTTGACGGCGCTTCGCTGATCACGGCATTGATGGTTAGTGAGGCAAGCGATTCTAGGCAATGCGATATCAGATTTTCAGCTACAGATACGCTCAGGAAATATTAGAGCATCACACGAACAAAATGGCGTGGGATGAAATCACGAAGGTCGTGGCGGATACCCCAGTTTTCACATTTCCTGGGAAGAGCGAGAAAAATAGAAGGTTGGATGTTGTTCAGCAGTGCATGAACACATGGTTTGATCGAGTTCTCGCGGTTGAGAACGATTGGCTTTATCATCCGCTAGCTACCCTGATCCAACAATCAAAATTAGCAGCTGATTTTAGGAAGAGCTTTAGCAATGTGACCATTCAAGCTGAAGTGCAGTTCGGAAACATGAGTCGATGGTACTCGGATATCTTCAAGCTTCAGACTGCATATGCACAGTCTCTAGCACACATAGGACTATCGATAGTCCCAATGTGGTCCCTCGCGAGAAGGATAGATTCAAATGTCGTCAGCTATGAAAGAGTTATAAGGGAACTACCTTCTGCGAATCTCTCAATTACGATGCCAATACTTGTAATTGGAATCGAGCCGGATGAAACGACAACTGTAGTAGATTTGCGACAAACAAAAATCCCATGTAGGAGTTTCACCACACGGGGTTCTGAGAAGAATCGCTACCGCGTTGTAAACGCGGTACTGTCAGGCTCTGATCTCGCGATCCTGGATGACACCTGCGATACAGGCCCCATGGCAACGCCGATTGTTGACGTTTCCGATGACGATGAATAAGGCCTGTTTTGCTCAGGCACGGCTCAAGCTGCAGCTTTTTGTTCGCAGTGCCATACTAATGAATTGAACCATTCTCCAATCACTAATCCCGCAAGAATCGGAAGGGCGTACCGCTCTAGCTTACTCTGCCCCACAGCTCGAGCTGATGGATTTGATCCGCTGGCAACAGACAAGATGTATGCGCCTACAGTTGGCAGATCATCTGCATCAAGACGGGCAGTTAATCGATCATGTAGATCAGAAGCTAAGGAGCCAAGTCTATCCACAACTTCATATGGGTTAATCCCGTCAACCTTATGAGCCCATGCAAGCTGAAGCTTCGTAGGCGTGGTTCCTGCAAGGAATTGTGCGATCTTCGTAAGCTCACCTTTGAAGTCATTGAGCACAGAAGAGAATAGCGGATTGTGCTGAATCTCTTCAGTCACTTCTCCCAGAAGTTCAATCTCGCGGATATCCTTAGACGGCCCAAAGAAGAAGCGCATTCGCCATTCGGCGGTCTTCCCAGATGTGATGTTGGCCAATTCAAAGCGCATTCCACTCTTGAACCTCAACCCCGGTATCGCTGCACGGAAGCTTCGGGAAAGCGGATAGGTTTTCCCCTCTCCATCAGGAGACGTCTTGGGAGCAGGCTTAGCCGGCAATGCCAGATCGCCAGCGGCCGCTTTGAAGCCGTGGAAGTCTTCGGCCTTCTGGCCTTGAGCCACGAGAGCAAGAAGATAAGTGAATGTCGGGGGAATTGCGTTGCCGATCATCTTCGCCTTTTCGGAGAATGAACGAGCATAGAATTGGTACGTTATCGGGAAGCCTTGCAGAGATGCCCGTTCGCGGATTGTCAATCGACGGAACTGCTCCCTTGCATTAGGGTCGCGGATAACAATGCTTTCACGGGAAACGCGGGTACATGTGGCTGTCACTGTGCGCGCTGCTTCATCCATTGGATCGGGGAAGGCCATGTTGTTGTAGACAGGATGAAACTCCTTCGCCTCCCTGTTCATACGCAACTCCTCGGAATTTAGGGGAGCTTCGGCTTCGGTCTCCGTCAACTTCTCTGCGGCAATGGAGACGCCCCATACGGGATCGATAACATTCCCGTTCGATGAGGTTGCGCTAATAACATCTCCGAGAGTCCGGCCATCCACGCGCTCGCGATATGCCAGCAGATATTTTAAAGGTATATTTGTTGCTATGCATCGCCTCCTGGCTTGAGGGGTACCAAATTCGGAGAAGTCGATGATTGCTATCTCAGGGTTGAAGTGCCTGAAACGATAAAGCGCATGGTCGGATGTACTGAACCCGTGACGCAGAACTTCAGCAACTCTCGGCACATTCTCCATCGCCCAGAATTTCGGCTTCAGATAGTCAACCACCTCGAAGAATTTCACGAGGTCCTTCAAACCCTCAGCGATGTTCCCACTGCCTCCTCGATTAGCATATGAGAACTCAGTGCAGGGTGGGCTCCCAACCACCAGATCGATGTCTTGCGGAAGGCTACTAAGGTCGAGCTTCCTGATGTCAACAGGTTCGATGTCACCGCCTAGATTTCCGTTATGGGTATCAATAGCCGGCTTCCACCGCTCATAAGACGCAACCAAATCTGCGCCAGCCAATCGCAAGCCTAGGCCCCAACCGCCGATACCTGCATACAAATCTATTGCGCGCATTTGTGGTCCAATCGTCCTGTGAGAGGGCGTGAATCGATTTGACGCATAATAGCGATTGCCCCGACTCAGGCAAGATCCAAGGTCGCTGCCGAATGGCTTTTGTTCCTCGGTCCAACGAAATCAATCAATCGGCGCTCTAAAGATTGCTCATGCCGCGTTTCACATTCCCAAACGACCAGAGTCATCCATCCGTCTCGCTCCGCTTGAGCGAGATCGCGGGCATCCCGAGCTTTATTTCGTTTAAATTTTTCCTCCCAGAACAAACTCCTCGTCTCGGGCACTCTTGCTAGTTTGCAACCTTCATGTTGGTGCCAAAAACAGCCATGCACATAGATAACTTTTCGGCGGCCTGGAAAGGCTATATCCGGGCGACCAGGTGCGGGCTTCCACTGAAGGCGGAAACGATAGCCGAGGCGGTGCAGAAGCTGGCGCACAACTATTTCCGGCTTGGTGTCGGCTCGGCGTATCTTGCCCATATGGGCGCTACGCTGCTCAGGAGTGAGGAAATCTGGCAATGGACACTGCGATCTAGGTTGGGCCGCGTTGCGATCAACGACATCACTTTAATGCGACGACAGAAGGGCAGCCATCCCCGATTATAGGGATGGCGCACTTAGTACGGGACTACTCATTTTTCGCAATTCGCCGAACGTAGGCATTATCAAATCGATCGGAAACCTTCCCGCGTCATCATTGAACCCTGCGGTACCGCCCCTTTCGTCGGGAGCCGACATACACCAGTAGGCTTGCCTGCTGGAGGCCGCGAATATCACGCCGAGCGGTCTTCAGGCTAACCTTCCACATTGCCATGATCTCGGCGGCCCCGCATCGGCCACCTTCCGCCACGCGCGCTAGGAACCAGTGCTGCCGTTCGTTAAGCTCCGCAGTTTCAGGGTCATCTATTGGGTCACGATCAGGGTCATGTTCAGGGTCATTATTCCGATGTCCCTGATTTGGCAGGCTGAGAGCCGCTTCACCAACGGCATAGGCGTCCTTTGCCGCCGCCAGGGAATACCGATCCACCGGGTCAGGCCTCCGCCTCGACGCCGGGCCTTCGATCAGACCAAGAACGAATGCCCGGATGACGGGCGACGAAACCACGAGACGCAGGAAATACACGGTATCCGGCCCGTGCTGCCCTGAAAGCCAGTGCTTCACGGTCCTCTCGCTTGCATCCGTCTGGCGCATGAGCTGCTTGACCGCTCGATGGCTGTCGCCATGCTCCTTACGGAGCAACTCCGCGATTGTCTGGGCGTAAACCTCACGTCTGCTGAGGACGCCTTTCCAAGCTGGCAATCTCTTGCCCTTTTTCTGCAACATCTTCCGTTTTCTCCGCAATTAGACTGGCGACAGTGCGGAGTCACGGCAGAAGCCTGTCAGACGCTGCGGCGGTTGATCGCCATGATCACCGCAGTCAGAAAGAGAGAAGGGCGAACTTTGGCGAGCCGGAAACTTCACGACAACGATCGATCACAGCAGCCGGAACGTCCTGTTCGGGCTGCCGAATACGTCCGCATGTCGACGGACCATCAGAAGTATTCGACGGAAAACCAAGCCGACGCGATCAAGCGATATGCTGAAGAACGCGGAATCGAGATCGTCAGAACCTATGCCGATGAAGGCAAAAGCGGTCTCAGCGTTGATGGCCGCGATGCATTCAAGAGCCTGATTACAGACGTTTCGGAAGGCCGCGCCGATTTCGAGATGATCCTCGTCTATGACGTGAGCCGCTGGGGCCGCTTTCAGGATACGGACGAGAGCGCCTATTACGAATATATCTGCAAGCGTGCCGGCGTTCGCGTCCAATACTGCGCCGAGCAGTTCGAGAACGACGGCAGCCCGATCGCCGCCATCATCAAGGGCGTGAAGAGCGCCATGGCCGGCGAATATAGCCGCGAGCTTTCGGTCAAGGTGTTCGCCGGTCAGGGACGCTTGATCGAAAAGGGCTATCGCCAGGGAGGCCCGGCAGGCTTTGGTCTGCGGCGCACGCTGATCGACGAACACGGAACGATCAAAGGATACCTTGGGCGCGGGGAGCAGAAGAGCCTCCAGACTGATCGCGTGATCCTGACGTTGGGGCCGGACGAAGAGGTTGAGCTGGTCCGAGAAATCTATCGGACTTTCGTCCACGAAGGACGCAGCGAAAGCGAAATTGCCGCCGACCTCAATATGCGGGGTCTCACGACCGATCTTGACCGGCCCTGGACCAGAGGCACCATCCACCAACTGCTGATCAACGAGAAATACGCCGGCGACAATGTGTGGAACCGCCGCTCCTTCAAGCTGAAGAAGAAGCGTGTTCGCAACACCCCCGACAAGTGGATCAGGTCCAAGGGGGCATTTGTGGCCATTGTCGAGCGGGAGCTGTTCGAGGCGGCCAGAACGATCATCAATGCGCGCTCGTTCCGCCTGAGCGACGAAGAAATGCTTCTGGCCCTGCGGGAACTCTACCAGAAGCAAGGACTCCTGTCCGGCATCGTCATTGATGAATGCGACGATCTACCGTCAAGCAGCGCCTACGGCTCGCGCTTCGGTAGCCTGCTCAGAGCCTACAGCCTTGTCGGCTTCAAGCCGGAACGGGACTATCGTTATGTCGAAATCAACCGCGACCTGCGAAACCTCCACCCCGGTATCGTGCGGGATGTGCTCGATGGGCTGCGCACGGCGGGCAGCGATGCCTGGCAGGATCTCGAGACCGATCGGATGATCGTCAACGGCGAATTCAGTGTGTCGGTCGTTATCGCGCGCTGCTTCCAGACGCCGACCGGGCTCTTGCGCTGGAATATCCGCTTCGACACTTCCCTCATGCCCGATATCACCGTCGTCGTCCGCATGGACAGCCTCAATCGTACGCCGCTCGACTATTACCTGTTTCCGCGCATCGACAGGCTCTCCGAGAAGGTGCGGCTGGCGGAAGACAATGCCCTCGGTCTTGATGCTTACCGCTTCGACGATCTCGACCTTCTCTACGACATCGCCAGACCCATCCCTATTTGCGAGGCCGCCTGATGACCGCTGTTCGTCCCAACCGGATCGAAATGATTCCGATTTCCCGCATTACCGTCCTGAATCCTCGCGCGCGCAACAAGCGCCAGCACCGCGAGATCGTCAATAATATTGAGGCCGTTGGCCTGAAGCGCCCCATCACGGTCAGCCGTCATGATGGCCCCGGTGGGATGCGGTACGATCTTGTCTGCGGCGAAGGTCGGTTGGAAGCCTTCCAGATGCTCGGCCAGACCGAAATCCCCGCCGTAGTGATCGAAGCGAACGAAAATGAATGTCTGGTGATGAGCCTCGTCGAGAATATCGCGAGGCGTACACAGCGCCCCATCGACCTCATGCGGGAAATCAGCGCCCTGAGATCACGTGGTTTCAACGACGCGGCTATCGCTAAGAAAATCGGCGTCGGCGCCTCCTGGGTCAATATGATCGCCTCGCTGCTGGAACGCGGCGAAGAGCGGCTGGTGGCGGCGGTAGAGACCGGCTTGATACCAATCACGCTGGCGATGGAGATTTCCAAGGCGGAGACAGAAGAGGCGCAGAACCTGCTACTTGACGCCTATGAGACGGGTCAGCTCCGTGGCAAGAAACTAGCGGCTGTCCGGCGTATGCTCGACATGCGTATGCAGAGCCAACGCAAAGGAGCGCTGCCAATCGTACGTCTGGGGCGGAAGGGCTTCAGCCGTCGTCTGACCGCCAACGAACTCATGCAGGTGTATCAGCGCGAAGCAGAGAAGCAGCGGCTTCTGGTCAAGAAGTCAGATTTCACCCAGACGCGGCTTCTGTTCATTGTCGAGGCGCTAAAGGAGCTACTCACCGATGAAAGCTTCGTGAACCTGCTCAGGGCCGAAGGGCTCGCGTCCATGCCGAAGGCTCTCTCCGTACGGATTTCGGGAGAGAAAAATGGCTGACAGGTCCGAACATCACCACGAGAGCGATAGTCGCGTCCATCTCGCCTTCGATCAGAGTTTCGTGACTATTCCGGTTGCGGCGATCGTTCCCCTCAAGGTATTGCCGGAAGGAGCATGCGAAAGCCGGTCATATGCGCAGGTTCTCAGTTCGATCAAGGCGATCGGTCTGGTCGAAGCGCCCGTCGTCCTGCCCGATACCAAAAGCGCTGGCACATGGTTCCTGCTCGATGGCCACCTACGCCTAGAGGCATTGAAGGAACTCGGTATCGCCGAAGTCGAATGCCTGCTTGCGACCGACGATGATACCTACACCTACAACAAGCGGGTGAACCGCATTCCGCCGATCCAGGAGCACCGAATGATCGTTCGTGCCATGGAGCGAGGCGTCTCAGCCACCGAAATAGCCGAAGCCTTGAATCTTGAGGTTCAGTCCGTTCTCAGACGATTTCGGCTACTTGAAGGGATCAGTGCCGAGGCCGCCGAGATGCTCAAGGATACCCCGTGCTCGATGAAGGTGTTCGACATCCTGCGCCAGGTGTCTGCAGTTAGGCAGATCGAAGCCGCCGACCTGATGATCGGGCAGAACAACTTCTCGATCATGTTCGCGCGTGCAATCCGGGCCGCCACGCCTGAGAGCCAACTCGTCACCGCCAGGAAAGGGCGCGGTACGGGAACCCAAACCCCATCTGGGCAGCAGATTGCCCGAATGGAGCGAGAGTTGGCGGCACTCCAAACGCAGGTCAAGTCTGTCGATGAGACATATGGTATCGACAATCTGCACCTGACCGTGGCGCGAGGCTACATCGCCAAGCTTCTAGCCAACAGCCGCGTCGTCCGTTGGCTGACGAACCATCAGCAGGATTATCTCAGCGAATTTCAGAAGATCGCGGAAATCGACTCGCTTGGCCCTATCGCAGACGAGCCAAACGCTTGATCAGCGGATGGAATCTAGGCAGACAAGCGTGGGGAGGCACTGAACGGCGGGGAAATGAAGATTTGTTCTTGGCCAACAGTCGCCCTTTCTGCTGCTCCGGTCACTGCGAGGTCACCATTTCCCTGTTTCGCGACATTGCTCTCGAATTCACAGGGTTATTGCCCAATCCGATGCGCACGGACATAGCGATCTCCGACGAAACGCGCACTCTTGCGCACTCTAGTGGACTATGCGATATAGACGCGCAACGCGCGAACAATGAAATTCTTTGCTTGCCAAGGTTGGGGTCGAGCGTTCGAATCGCTTCACCCGCTCCATTCTCTCCAAAGTTTCGAAGCCTCGGTTCGCCGGGGCTTTTGTGCGTTTTGGCGCTGGGAAACCCGGGTGGGCGCTGGGGTTGGCCAGCGCTTTGGCTGTTTTAATACGGCTGTGATGATTTGCGTGGGAAGTCGCGGCCGGTTTTTCGCCCGGCCGCGATTCGGCAGGTGAGGCTCAGGCGGCGCGGCGATGCTGCATGGCGTGGGCGTGGCCCTCGCCGATATGGAACTGCGAGAGCGCCGTCTGGAGCTGGGCGGCCTCGCTGGCGAGAACCTGGCTCGCCGCGGTGGTTTCCTCTACCATGGCGGCGTTCTGCTGGGTCATCTGGTCCATCTGGTTGACGGCCGTGTTGATCTCGCCGAGCGCGGCGGACTGTTCCTGTGCCGCGCGGGTGATCGAGACGACATGGTCGTTGACGCGGTTCACGAGATCCTTGATCTCGGAGAGTACGTCACCGGTCGAGAGGACCAGCGAGACGCCGCCTTTCACTTCGCCAGCCGAGGCGTTGATCAGCGTCTTGATCTCCTTGGCCGCATTGGCCGAGCGCTGGGCAAGTTCGCGCACTTCCTGCGCCACCACGGCAAAGCCGCGCCCCGCCTCGCCTGCACGGGCAGCCTCGACGCCGGCATTCAGCGCCAGAAGGTTCGTCTGGAAGGCGATCTCGTCGATCACCGAGATGATCTGGCTGATCTTCTGCGAGGACTGCTCGATGCGGCCCATGGCGTCGATGGCGCTCTTCACGATGTCGCCGGATTTCTCGGCGCTTTCCTTGGTCTCGCGCACGATCTCCGAGGCTTCCACGGCGCGGGCCGTGGAGGTCTTCACGGTCGTGGTGATCTCCTCGAGCGCGGCGGCGGTCTCCTCCAGCGAGGCGGCCTGCTGCTCGGTGCGGTGGGCGAGCTGGTCGGCGGCGGCGGAAAGCTCGCGGGAATTGCCGGTGATGGTGCCGGCGGTCGAGAGAATGCCGCTCATCGTGCTGCGCAGCGTCAGCATGGCGCCGTTGACGTTGGCCTGAAGCTCGGCGAAGTCGCCCTGGAAATGGCCGGCCATTTCCTGCGTGAGGTCGGCATGCGACAGCGAGGCGATGACGCGGCGCACTTCGCTGACGCCCCGGTCGACATTGGCCACCAGTTCGTTGACGCTGCCGGCGAAGCGGCTGAGGTCCTCGTCCTCGTAGGACTTGGTGATGCGGCGGGAGAAATCGCCGGCCGCAGCGGCGGCGACGATGGTGCTGATGTTGGACTGCAGGTCCTTGCTCTGTGCCTGAAGGGCCGCTTCCTGCGCCTCCATTTCGCGCATCTGTATTTCGTTGGCGCGGAAGACGTCGAGCGTGCGCGCCATGGCGCCGATCTCGTCCTTGCGGTCGGTGCCGGGAATCTCGTCGTCCAGCTTGCCGGCGGCAAGGTTCGACATCACGCCGGTCAGGCGCTGGATCGGCCGCACGATGCCGTTGCGGGCGAAGAGCATGCTCAGCAGCATGCCCGCGACGATACAGATGAAGGCGGTGGCGAGCAGCAGGACCTGCGTGTTCGCGGAACGGGAGATCGCGACGGCGCGGGAGGCCGAAAGGGTCTCGGCGGAGTAGTTGGTGTATTCCTTCAGCGCCGCGGTGACGGCCTTCTGGCCTTCCAGCGCCTTGTCGAGCGCGGCGTGGATCGCGGCGCGGTCTGCACCGTTCTGCGAGGCGACGGCCACCATGGCGCGGATCTGGTCGAAATAGGGAACCAGCGCCGCGCGCACGCCTTCGAGCAGCTTCTGTTCGCTGGCATCGGCGGTCGAGGCGATCTTCGGCAGGCGGTCCAGCATTTCGCCGGCGCGCTTTTCCGTCTCGGCGGCAAAGTCCGCCGCCTTTTCCGGGGCGGTCGCGAGCTGGTAGGTCATGCGGCTGATGGCGATGACGTCGATGCGCAGGTCCATGGCTTCGCGGGCGACTTCCTCGCGCGTGCCGGTGTCCTGAAGGGCCGCGCCGAGCGAGGTGAGACCGCGGCTGCCGACGGTGGCAATGGTGCCGGCGGCGATGCCCATGAGGAGCACCAGGAAGCCGACTTTCCGGGAAATGGAGAGATCCGAGATTTTCATGGACAGGTGTCCCCTGGGGGCGACCGGCGCTGTCCTGGCGCGTTCAATCCCGCACGACCCGGCGTCATTTCGGGCCAATATGGCTCGGTTGTCCGCTACAAAAGTTTCGATTTCCTTGCGTTTTGCCAACCCGTTCGAGGTGGTCAACCCTTGCGGAAGACGTAGTCCGTTTCCTGCCGAAGAACTTCACCGGGGCGCAGGACCGCCTTCGGGAAGTTGCCGTGGTTGACCGCATCCGGCCAGATCTGCGTTTCGAGGCAGAAGCCGGCAAAGGGGCCGTAGCGGCGGCCATCGAGGCCGGGCACGGGTGAATCCACATAGGCGCCGGTATAGAGCTGCACGCCGGGTTCGGTGGTCAGGACCTCCAGCGAGACGCCGGATGCCGGGCTTCGCACGGCGCCGACGGGACGCTTGGCCTGCCGTTCGGGCGAGAGGCAGAAATTGTGGTCGAAGGCGACACCATCAGCCGCCTTCTGGCGGGAAAGCGGCGTCCAGCTCCTGAGATCGAAGGGCGTGCCGGCGACGGGGCGGACCTCGCCGGTCGGGATGAGATTCTCGTCGACGGGCAGGTAATGATCGGCGGCGAGGCGGATCTCGTGGCCGAAGGCGTCGGCGCTGCCGTCGAGGATGAAATAGCTGTGCTGGCAGAGATTGACGGGCGTCGGCGCATCCGTCGTCGCCTCGTAGACGATGGAGAGCACGCCGTCGCCGGTGAGGCGGTAGGTGCAGGTGATCGCGCAGGTGCCGGGATAGCCGGCGCGTCCGGCGGGATCCGTGACGGCCAGGGTGACGAAGTCTGCGCCCTGATCGGCAATCCGCCAGTTCTGCTGGCCGATACCGTCGCTGCCGCCGTGCAGATGTGTGATGCCGCGCTCGTTGCATTCGAGCTGGTAGGCGGTGTCGTCGATGGAGAAGCGGCCACCGGCGATGCGGTTGGCGCAGCGGCCGGGCGTCGCGCCGAAATAGGGGGAGTGGGCGCGGTAGGAGGGCAGGTCCGTGTAGCCCAGAACGAGTGGGGCGTCGTGGCCCTGAAGGCGCAGATCCTGAATGACGGCACCCCATGTGAGCACATGAGCCGTCAGCCCGCCGCCGGTGATCGTGATGCGCTCGACCGGCTCGCCGTTTTCCAGATGGCCGAAGATCCCGTTTCCTGCTCGCACCGCCCGTTTCCTCCGCGTTCAGCCTAGTGTGGCGGCAACGTGCCGTTATTTGCCGCCACCCGCAATCAAAAAGTCATACTTTTTGATACTGCCTCAGAAATTCTTCTGGTAGACGATGAAGGGCGTCTTGTCGGCGATGCGGTCGTAGAGCTTGCGGGCGGTGGCGTTGAAGTCCTGCGTCATCCAGTAGACCTCGGGCGCGCCCGCTTCCTCCGCCTTGGCATAGACGCCTTCGATCAGCGCCCGGCCGATGCCGCTGCCGCGCACCTCGGGATCGGCGAAGAGATCCTGCAGGTAGCAGATGCTGTTGATGGTCCAGCAGGAGCGGTGGAAGAGGTAATGCGCAAGGCCCACCGGCTTGCCGTCGAGCGTCGCCAGAAGACCGCGATACTCGCCCTCCGCCGCCTCGCGCGTCAACCGGGCGAAGGTGCTGGCGAAGATCTCCTCGGGCAGCACCGTCTCGTAGAAGGCGAGATAGGCGGTCCACAGGCGGCGCCATTCGCCTTCATCATCCTTGTGCAGAGGGCGAACGACGACACGGCTCATGGGTCAGGCTCCCGTTCCGATTTTCTCGAGGTCGTAGGGCGTGGTCTGGTAGATCTCGTTGATCCAATTGCCGAAGAGCAGATGCGCATGGCCCCGCCAGCGGTTCTGCGGCGGCAGGGATGGATCGTTGTGCGGGAAATAGTTCTTCGGCAGCTTGATCGGCACGCCGGCCGAGACATCGCGGAAATATTCATCGGCGAGCGAGGTCGAATCGTATTCGACATGGTTGAAGATATAGAGCCGGTTGCCGGCCTTCTCCTGGATGAGGCAGACGCCCGTCTCGTCGGAATCGAGCAGGATGTCGAGTTCCGCCACGCTTCGGATGTCCTCGATGCGGATCTCCGTCCAGCGCGAGACCGGAACCTCGAAATTGTCCGAGAAGCCGTTGAGATAGACCGAGGAGGGCTTTCGGTTGTGGTGCCGGTAGACGCCGAAGGCCTTTTCCTCCAGCGTGTGCTTGGGCACGCCGTGGAAATGGTAGATCGCCGCCATGGCGCCCCAGCAGACGTTCAGCGTCGAATGGACGTTGGTCTCGGTCCAGTCGAGGATCTGCTTCATCTCGTCCCAATAGGTGACGTCCTCGTAGTCGAGGGTTTCCACCGGCGCGCCGGTGATGATGAAGCCGTCGAACTTGCGGTGCTTCACCTCCTCCCACGTATCGTAGAAGGCGAGCAGGTGCTCTTCCGAGGTGTTCTTGGCGCGGTGGCCGCCGACGCGAATGAGAGACAATTCGACCTGCAGCGGCGAGGCGCCGACGAGGCGCGCCATCTGCACTTCCGTCTTGATCTTGTTCGGCATGAGGTTGAGCAGCCCGATCTGCAGCGGGCGGATATCCTGCCGGATCGCCATCGTTTCGGTCATCACCCGCACGCCCTCGTTGACGAGGGTCTGGAAGGCGGGGAGCGTATCGGGAATCTTGATGGGCATGTTTCAACTCGATCCAAAACAAAACCGGCCGCAACGATGTCGCAACCGGTCCACGTAAGGCTCTTCCTCGCGCGGCCCTTTAGCGACTTGTTTAACGTGGCTGCAAGCCGGCCGGCCAAATCACCACGGGAATATTGATAACGCCACTGCGGGCGCGAATCAATCCGGCGGTTTCCAGTCTACCGGAGGCCGGCCGGGCGGGGAAAATCGGCGGCGCTTTTTCGTCTTCTGAAGAGACGTCGTGGTCCGTGGCGTGGGTGGTCGGGTCAAGCCCGACCATGACGGAGGAGAGGTTGGCGGATGAGCGCGCGGATGCCTCAGCCTTCCAGCTCTTCCCGCAGCATTTCCAGCTCCAGCCATTCCTCTTCCATCTTCGTCAGGCTGTCGCGCAGCTTCTCCATCTCGGCGGCGAGCTTGTTGAAGGTGGTGGGGTCCTTGTTGAAGAGGTTCGGGTCGGCCATCTTCGCCTCGCGAGCGGCGATTTCCTTTTCGGCCTTCTCCATTTCCTTCGGCAGGTTTTCGAGCGCGAATTTCTGCTTGTAGGAGAGCTTTGCCTTGCCCTTGCCGTCCGCGGAGGCAGCGGAGGGCGTGTCGGCGGCCTTGGCCTTCTCGGCCTTTTCTGCCTTGCGCTTCTCCTCGATCGCGCCGCGGCGCTGGGCCATCATGTCGGTATAGCCGCCGGCATATTCGATCCAGCGTCCATCCGGGCTCTCCGGATCGGCCGGCGCGATGGTGGAGGTGACGGTGCGGTCGAGGAAGTCGCGGTCGTGGCTGACGAGCAGTACCGTGCCGGCAAAGCCAGCAACGATCTCCTGAAGGAGGTCCAGCGTCTCGATGTCGAGGTCGTTGGTCGGTTCGTCGAGGATGAGCAGGTTCGTCGGGCGCGAGAGGATGCGCGCCAGCATCAGCCGGGCGCGCTCACCGCCCGAAAGGTTGCGGATCGGCGTGCGGGACTGTTCCGGCTGGAAGAGGAATTCCTTCATGTAGCCGGTGACATGGCGCTGCTCGCCATTGACCAGCAGCGTCTCGCCGCGCCCGTCGGTGAGGTAGTGGGCGAGCGTGTCGTCGAGGTTGAGGTCCTCGCGGCGCTGGTCGAGCGTGGCGATCTCCAGGTTCGTGCCGAGCTTCACCGTGCCGCTGTCGGGTTCGAGCTGGCCGGTCAGCATCTTCAGCAGTGTCGTCTTGCCGGCGCCGTTCGGGCCGACGAGGCCGATGCAGTCGCCGCGATGCACGCGGATCGAGAAGGGGGCGACGATGGTGCGCTCGCCATAGGCCTTCGTGATCTTTTCCGCCTCGATGACCAGCTTGCCGGATTCCTGCGCGTCGGAGGCGCTGGCCTGTACCGAGCCCTGCGGGCCCTTGTGGCCGCGATAGCGGGCGCGCAGATCGTGCAGCGCGCCGAGGCGGCGCATGTTGCGCTTGCGGCGGGCCGTCACGCCGTAGCGCAGCCAGTGTTCCTCGCGCTCGATGGCCTTGCCGAGCTTGTGCTGCTCCAGTTCCTCGGCCTCCAGCACCTCGTCGCGCCAGGCTTCGAAATGGCCGAAGCCGCGATTGAGCCGGCGCGATTGGCCGCGATCGAGCCAGACGGTGGCGTTGGAGACCTTTTCGAGGAAGCGGCGGTCGTGCGAGATGACGACGAGGGCCGAGCGGGTCGATTGCAGCTCGCCTTCCAGCCATTCGATGGTGGGCAGGTCGAGATGGTTGGTCGGCTCGTCGAGGAGCAGGATATCCGGCTCCGGCGCCATGACGCGGGCGAGCGCCGCCCGGCGCGCCTCGCCGCCGGAGAGCGACTTCGGATCCTCGCTGCCGGAAAGGCCGAGATGTTCGAGCAGGTAGGTGACGCGGTACGGGTCGTCGCTCGGGCCGAGGCCCGCCTCGGCATAGGCGGCGACCGTGTCGTAGCCGTCGAAATCCGGGGCCTGGTGCAGGTAGCGGATCGTCGCGGAAGGATGGCGGAAGACCTCGCCGGACTGCGCCTCTGCGAGGCCGGCGGCGATCTTCATCAGCGTCGACTTGCCCGAGCCGTTGCGGCCGACGAGTGAGATACGGTCGCCGGGCTCCACCTGCAGGCTCGCGCCGGCAAGGAGCGGCGTGCCGCCGAAGCTGAGGAAGATGTCGTCGAGTTTGAGGATCGGCGGTGCCAAGGGTCAGGCTCCTGAAAGGTCATAGGGCCGGGCGATGAGGATCGCGCGGCCGGAGGCGAGCGAAAGGCGGATCGGGCCTTCCGCGACATTGGAAATGGTGCGGGACGCGCCGAAGGGCAACGTGAAATCGCTGAGCGGGTAACGCACATTGCCGAGCGAAAGGCCGGCGAGCGGAGAAAGGCCGAGCACGGAAAAGAGGCTGCCCTTCGGCAGGTCGATCTCGCGGCTGCCCGGCAGCAGCGGCCAGGCTTCCTCCTCGCCGGAGGTGAGCTTGATGGAAAAGCCCTCCTCTTCCAGCGAGACGGCGTGGATGAGGTGCATCAGCGCATGGTCGCTGCGCTCGCCGCCGAGCGCGCCGGCCAGCACGATGTTCTTCGCGCCCCGCTCCGCCGCGACGGAGACGGCGAGCGCGCCGTCGGTCTCGTTCTTGGCGGCGGGCCAGGGCTGGCGCTCTATTGCGGACCAGGCGGCGAGGAGCTCCGGCGGCGTGGAATCGAAATCGCCGACCCAGATTTCGGGCGTGAGGCCGAGCGCTGTGGCGTGCCGCATGCCGCCATCCGCCGCCACGGCCCGGGCCCCCGCGACATCCGCACGAAGACGCGGCGTCACGGTGAGCGCGCCGCCGAGAAGGACGACGAAAGTCTGGTCTGTGGGGGCCGGCTTGATCATGGCTGATGCCCTTAGCGCATGTTTTGGCGAAAGGGAAAGAATTTGCAGGCGGGCGGCCGCCGGCGCGACGATCCACACGATGAACATTCTTTCTCATTATGCCATTCGAAACTTGCCGGGCCGCATCCGCCTGCAACGAAACGTGACCTGCCTGTTCATTGACGATTATGCCTATTCATGCGTATTGACGCGTAATCGTGCATGATTTGGTTTGGTGATGTCAGTACAGGATCTTCTTCTTGGCGAGCGGCAGGCGCTCATTCGCGTGCGGCTCGACCTTTCGGGGCGGGTGATCGCGGCGGAGCTGGCGCAGGAGCTGGGCGTTTCCGAGGATACGATCCGGCGGGACCTGCGCGAGATGGCGGCATCCGGGCTTTGCCAGCGGGTCTATGGCGGGGCGCTGCGGATTTCGCCGGCTTCGACCACGATGAACGAGCGCATGGCTATCGGCGGCGCGCGCAAGGCGGCGCTGGCGCGGGCGGCGGCGACGCTGGTTCCCGCGGGCGCCACGGTCTTCCTCGATGCCGGCAGCACCAACCTTGCGCTCGCCCGCGCGCTGCCCGCCGGCCAAGGACTGACGGTCGCCACCAATGCGCCGGCCATCGCCGCCGCGCTCCTGGAGCGCGATCTTACAACCATCCAGCTCGGCGGCCTGATCGACGCCCGCCTGGGTGCTGCGATCGGCGCCAAGGCGATGCGCGATGCCGAGGCGCTGCGCCCGGATATCCTCGTCCTCGGCGTCTGCGGCATCGATCCGGAGGCGGGCGTGACCGCCGGGAGCTTCGAGGAGGCGGAGTTCAAGCGTTTCCTCGCCTCGCGCAGCCGCACCGTGATGGTCGTGGCGACCAATGACAAGCTTTCCACCGCAGCCCCCTATTCGGTCGTGCCGCTTTCCCGCGTGGCTCAGGTCGTGATCGAGGCGGATGCGGACGACGAGGAGGCGGCTGCGCTGAAGGTGGCCGGCATCGAAACCCTGCGGGCCGGCTGAGTCCGGCGCAATCCCGAAAGACCTTCCATGACGACGTCCGAAACCGCCCTTGCCGGCAAATCCTTCACCGGGACCTATTTTCCGCCGACGCGGCTCGCCGTGTCGGGCCTCTTCCTGCTGAACGGCACCTTCGCCGGCGCCTGGGCGCCGAAGATTCCGGAATTCGCCGCGCGCTTCGGGCTGACGGAGGCCGGGCTCGGCCTGATGATCATGTGCTTCGGCATCGGCTCGCTGATCCTGATGCCGATCGCCGGCGTTCTGATCGCCCATTTCGGCACGACGCGCACGGTGAAGGGCGCGACGATCCTCTTCCTTACCACCATGCTGCTGCTGTCTGCCGCGCCGACGATCCCGCTCGGCGCCATCGCCGTCTTTCTCTTCGGCGGGCTGATGGGCGGGATGGATGTCGCCATGAACGGCAATGCGGTCGAAGTGGAGAAATCCATGCACCGGGCGATCATGTCGTCCTGCCACGCGTTCTGGAGCCTCGGCGCCTTCATCGGCGCGGCAACCGGCGGCTTTCTCATGGAGGCGCTCGGGGTGATGGGCCATGCCGCCCTGCTCACCGTTGCCGGGGTGGCGATGCTGGTTCTCGTCTGGCCGCGCATCCTGCACGATGCGCGCCATCCGGGCGAGGAGCGCCAGAAGGTGCGCCTGCCGCTGACGCCGCTGCCCTGGCTGATCGGCCTGATGGCGCTGTTCTGCATGGTGCCGGAAGGGGCGATCCTCGACTGGGGCGCGCTCTACGTGCGCAACGAACTCGGCGCGTCGCTGGCGCTTTCGGGCTTCGCCTTCGGCACCTTCTCGCTGACCATGGCCGTCATGCGCTTTGCCGGCGATCATGTGCGCGACCGTTTCGGCGCGGTGAAGACGCTGCGCTTCTGCACGGTCATGGCGATCCTCGGCATGGTGGTGGCCGGCACGGCGCCGAACGCCTATGTGGCGATAGCCGGATTCGCGCTCTGCGGCGTCGGCATTTCCAACATGGTGCCCATCGCCTTTTCCGCCGCCGGCAACCTGCCGGGCTATGCGCAGGGCGTGGCGCTGTCGGTCGCGACGGTCATGGGCTATTCCGGCTCGCTCTTCGCGCCTTCCTTCATCGGCTTCATCGCCGAGCATGTCGGCTTCGCGATGATCTTCACGCTCCTGCCGCTCCTCTTCATCGTCGTGCTGGCGCTCTCGCACCACGCGGTGCATGCGGACGTGCACGAGCGGCACTGAAATTGCCCTGACGGTTGACAAGCCACATTTCCTGATCCACCTGAGGGCAAAGGCCGCGCCCGCGCGGCCGCTTTCGAGCAAGAGGCTCCAAAATGTCCTTTTCCTTCGATTTTGAACCGAAGCCGCGGCGCGTGTCCGTCGGCGTCGATGTCGGCGGCGTGCTCGTCGGCGGCGGGGCGCCCGTCGTCGTCCAGTCGATGACGAACACGGACACGGCCGATGTCGATGCGACGGTGGCGCAGGTCGCGGCCCTTCACCGGGCCGGCTCCGAGATCGTGCGCATCACGGTCGACCGCGACGAGAGCGCGGCGGCGGTGCCGAAGATCCGCGAGCGACTGCTGCGTCTCGGCCTGGATGTGCCGCTCGTCGGCGACTTCCACTATATCGGCCACAAGCTGCTGGCCGATCACCCGGCCTGCGCCGAGGCGCTGGCGAAGTACCGCATCAATCCCGGCAATGTCGGTTTCAAGGACAAGAAGGACCGCCAGTTCGCCGCCATCGTCGAGACGGCGATCCGCCACGACAAGCCGGTGCGTATCGGCGTCAACTGGGGCTCGCTCGACCAGGAGCTTTTGACCCGACTGATGGACGAGAACCAGGACAGGGGTTTCCCGCTCACCGCCCAGCAGGTGATGCGCGAGGCGATCTGCCAGTCGGCGCTGCTTTCCGCCGAGCTTGCCGAGGAGATCGGCTTGTCGCGCGACCACATCATCCTGTCGGCCAAGGTGTCCAACGTGCAGGACCTCATCGCCGTCTATGCGATGCTGTCGGCACGCTCCGACCATGCGCTGCATCTCGGCCTCACGGAAGCCGGCATGGGCACCAAGGGCGTCGTCGCCTCCTCGGCCTCGCTCGGCATCCTCATGCAGCAGGGCATCGGCGATACGATCCGTATCTCGCTGACGCCGGAGCCCGGTGGCGACCGCACCCGCGAGGTGCAGGTGGCGCAGGAGTTGCTGCAGGTCATGGGCTTCCGCCAGTTCATCCCCGTCGTCGCCGCATGTCCCGGCTGCGGGCGCACGACCTCGACGGTCTTCCAGGAACTCGCGCAGAAAATCCAGGACGACATCCGCAAGAACATGCCGGTCTGGCGTGAGAAGTATCCGGGTGTCGAAGGCCTCAAGGTCGCCGTCATGGGCTGCATCGTCAACGGGCCGGGCGAGAGCAAGCATGCCGATATCGGCATCTCGCTGCCGGGCACCGGAGAACTCCCCATCGCGCCCGTCTATGTCGACGGCAAGAAGGCGATGACGCTGCGCGGTACCGATATCGCGGGCGAGTTCGAGGCGCTGGTCAACGACTATATCGAGAAGCGTTACGGGCAGGGCCAGGCGGCGGCCGAGTAGTTACAGGCGCGTCGTCAGCAGCTTGAAGCCGGCAAAGGCGAAGAAGGCGGCCATCACGCCTTCGATGCCGCGGCGTGCCTTCAGGTAGGCGCGGTGGACCGGGCCGAGCGAAAACATCAGCGCGAAGCCGAGGAAGACGCAGACCCCCATCACCATGCAGCCGGCGATGAAGGTTGCCATGACGCCGCCCGGCGCACCCGGCGGCATGCCGAGCGATGTCAGCATGATCCAGTTGAAGATCGCCTTTGGATTGGTGAGGTGGATGCCGAGGCCCTTGAGATACTGCCGCCGCGGCGAAAGCGCCGGCAGCGCCGCCATCTGCGCGCGATAGGTTTCTTCGCTCTTGCGGGCCGCGCGATAGGCATTCCAGGCAAGCCACAGCAGATAGCAACCGCCGACGATCTTCAGCACGATGATCGCTTCGCCATAGGTGCGGATGAGGGCGGAAAGGCCTGATGCCGTGAGGATCGCCCAGATATAGGAACCCGTCAGCACGCCGGAGGCCAGCGTCAGTCCGGCGCGCCGGCCCTGACTGATGGATGTCGCGATGATGGCGATGATCGCCGGGCCGGGTGAGGCGGTGGCGATGAAATAGGCCGTCCAGGCGACGGCAAGCTGGGGCAGGTAGGGTGTAAGATCGGTCATGGGCCACCGCTGAATGTCGGTGGACGATAACGGAGCGTTTCGCACGCTCCAAGCCGGAGAATTGCACCACATGTCCCCCTTCCAGCCGCCGGGCCGGAAGGGGGGCGCTGTCGCGGTTTGCGATCCTAGAGGATGTCTTCCAGCGTTGCGATCAGCCGGTCGCATTCCTCGGGCGTGCCGATGGTGATGCGCAGGAAATCCGAGATGCGGGGCTTGGCGAAGTGGCGCACCAGAACGGCGCGCTCGCGCAGGCTTTTTGCAAGCGCCTCGCCGCTGTGCCCCGGGTGGCGGGCGAAGACGAAGTTCGCCTGCGAGGGCAGCACCTCGAAGCCGCGCTGGCGCAGCGCGCCCGTCACGCGCTCGCGCGATTCGATGACCTTGCCGCGCGTTGCGTCGAACCATTCCCGGTCGTCGATGGCCGCGGTCGCGCCGGCCTGAGCGACGCGGTCGAGCGGATAGGAGTTGAAGCTGTCCTTCACGCGCTCCAGCGCATCGATCAGCGGGCGCTGGCCGATGGCGTAGCCGACGCGCAGGCCCGCCAGCGAGCGGGACTTGGAGAGCGTGTGGATGACGAGGAGGTTGTCGTATTTCTTCGTCAGCGGGATCGCGCTCTCGCCGCCGAAATCGATATAGGCCTCGTCGATCACCACCGGCTGGTCCGGATGCGCGGCGACGAGCCTCTCGATGGCGGCGAGCGGCAGGCCGATGCCCGTGGGGGCATTCGGGTTCGGCAGGATGATCGCGCCTGCGGGGCGTTCGTAGTCCGCAAGATCGATGGTGAAATCGTCCTTCAGCGCAATCTCGACCGACTCGATGCCGAAGAGGCGGCAATAGGTCGGGTAGAAGCTGTAGGTGATGTCGGGATAGAGCAGCGGTTGCTCATGCTTGAGGAGGGCGACAAAGGCGTGCGCCAGCACCTCGTCCGAACCGTTGCCGACGAAGACCTCGTCGGCTTCCACGCCGTAGAAGCGGGCGATGGACTGGCGCAGCGCCAGCGCGCCCGGATCGGGGTAAAGCTTGAGGCTGTCGGCGACGGCGGCCTGCATGGCGGCGATGGCCTTGGGCGAGGGGCCGTAGGGGTTCTCGTTGGTGTTGAGCTTGGTGAGGTTTTGGATGCGCGGCTGTTCGCCAGCGACATAGGGCTTGAGCGTGGCGACGATCGGCGACCAGAATTTGCTCATGACGTCAGTTCCTGCGATTGGCGATGAAATGGGCGGTTTCGACAAGGATTCCGGCCCGATGGCTGAATGGCGCAAGAAGCGCCTCGGCCTCCGTGACAAGTTCCTTCAGGCGATTTTCCGCCCATGCCTGGCCGCGGCGGGAAACGAGCGTGGCCTTGCCGCGCTCGGCGTCCTTGCCGGTCGCCTTGCCCATGGTCTGCGCATCGGCGGTGAGGTCGAGCAGGTCGTCGGCGATCTGGAAGGCGAGGCCCACCGTCTCGCCGTAGCGGCGCAGCGTCCGGCGATCTTCCGCGGATGCGCCGGCGATGATCGCGCCAGCCTCGCAGGCGAAGCGCAGCAGCGCACCCGTCTTCATGGCCTGCAGCGTGACGATGCCGTCCTCGTCGGGTGCCTGCTTTTCAGCCGCAAGGTCTAGCACCTGTCCGCCGGCCATGCCGCCGATGCCGGCGGCGCGGGCGAGCGCCAGCACCAGCGCCGTCTTGGTGGCGTCGGGCAGATGCGTTTCGGGCGCAGCGACGATGTCGAAGGCGAGCGTCAGAAGGCTGTCGCCGGCAAGGATGGCCAAGGCCTCGTCGAAGGCGATGTGCACGGTCGGCTGGCCGCGGCGAAGGTCGTCGTCGTCCATTGCCGGCAGGTCGTCATGGACGAGCGAGTAGCAATGGATGCATTCGAGCGCCGCGCCGATGCGCAGGGCCGCCTCGCGCTCGACATTGGGGAAGAGCGCGGCGGACTCGACGACGAGGAAGGGACGCAGCCGCTTGCCGCCGTTCAGCACGCCGTGGCGCATGGCGGCAAGCAGGCGTTCCGGCCGGGCGATCTCGCCGGCCTCAATCTCGGCCGAGAGCAGTCGTTCGAGAAGGGCTTCCACCGCCTCGGCATTGCTCTTGAGAAGGGACTGGAATTCCTGGTGACGTTCGCTCATCGCCGCTCTTTGGCATGGGCTCCCCGGCGAAGCAACGGGAATGCCGGGATGGCGGCAAAGAATCGCGGCCCGGCGCTGGTTTTTGCCGAGCCGGGACGGTATGAAGGCGCAACGCGGGATGGATGGGCGCCGGCACTTGGACATCGTACCGGAAACACGGACAGACATGGAGGTTGAAACCGGTGAGAGGGACGGCTGGATGAGCCGGCTTCGCCGGAGCAGGCGCCGACTTGTCCTCGCCGTTGTGGCCCTGATCGCGCTGCCCTATGCGCTGATCCTCCTCTATACGCTCGCCTTCGTCCACCCCGTCTCCACGCTGATGCTGCGCGACCTCGTGCTGCTGCGCGGCTACGACCGGCAATGGGTTTCCTTCGAGGATATCTCGCCCAATCTCGTGCAGGCGGTGATGATGTCGGAGGACGGGCAGTTCTGCCGCCATTCCGGCGTCGACTGGGGCGAGATGCGCGCGGTGGTGAACGAGGCGCTGGCCGGCGAGCAGACGCGCGGGGCGAGCACCATCCCCATGCAGACGGCGAAGAACCTCTTCCTGTGGAACGGCCGCTCCTTCCTGCGCAAGGCGATGGAGGTGCCGCTGGCTGTGGCGGCGGATTTCGTCTGGAGCAAGCGGCGGCTGATGGAGATCTATCTCAACATCGCCGAATGGGGGCCGGGCATATACGGCATCGAGGCGGCGGCGCAGCACCATTTCAACGTGCCGGCCGCAAAGCTCTCGCGCCGGCAGGCCTCGCTTCTCGCCGTCTCGCTGCCCAACCCCTACGAGCGCAATGCCGGCAAGCCGGGCCGCGGCCTGCAGCGGCTGGCGCGGCTGATCGAGCATCGCGCAAACCGTTCCGGCGAATACATCAAGTGCCTTTATGAGTGAGTTCAGGGCTTTTCATTGGCGCTCGCGGTCCTGGGCGCCTAGGGTCCTGCCCGCTTAAAGGAGCCTGAAATGACAGACCTCGTCCTCTATGTCGGTAACAAGAACTATTCCTCCTGGTCGTTCCGGCCCTGGATCGCCATGGCGGCGGCGGGCGTGCCGTTCACCGACCGGGTGATCCCGTTCGATTTTGCCGCCGGCAACCCGGAAATCCGCAAGGTTTCGCCGACGGGCCGGGTGCCGCTGCTGCAGCACGGCGACGTCAAGGTCTGGGAATCGCTCGCCATCATCGAATATGTCGCCGAGCTCTTTCCGGATGCCGGCATCTGGCCGCAGGACCGGGTGGCGCGCGCCGAAGCGAGGGCGATCTCGATGGAGATGCTCTCCGGCTTCCGTGCGCTGCGCAATGCCTGCCCGATGAACATCCGCCGCACGCCCGGCAGCATCGACCTTGCCGATGGCGTGACGGAAGACGTCGCCCGCATCGAGACGATCTGGAAGGACGCGCTGGCGCGCTTGGGCGGGCCGTTCCTGTTCGGCGGCTTCTCGGCGGCCGACGCGATGTATGCGCCGGTGGTCAACCGGCTGGAGATCTATCGCCTGACGCGGGACGAGACGATCCTTGCCTATATGGCGCGCATGAAGGCGCATCCGGCCTGGCAGAGGTGGCAGGCGGCGGCGCTTGCCGAGCCCTGGATCGTGCCGGAAGACGAGGTCTGACGGCGGAGTCGAAAAAATCCGCACGGGGACTGGTCAAGCAGGGTTTTGCCATGTATAAGCCGGCCCAATTTCCGAGAAAAAGGCATGTCCTGTCGCCCATCCGGTGCCGTAGGGATGTGTTTGCCCGATAAGTGGAGTTAGTCAAATGGCTGTACCGAAAAGAAAAACGACCCCGTCCAAGCGCGGTATGCGCCGTTCCGCAGACGCTCTGAAGGGTTCGACCTACGTTGAAGACAAGAACTCGGGCGAACTGCGCCGTCCGCACCACATCGACCTGAAGACCGGTATGTACCGCGGTCGCCAGGTTCTGACGCCGAAGGAAAGCGCATAATCCGCTTTTCCGGCATCAGCCGAGATCAAGGCCCGGGAAACCGGGCCTTATACATTACGAGGCCGGATCATCGGTTATGATGATCCGGCCTCGTTTGTCATTTGGGTGATCGCAACACCTTGGTGACGATGCGCAGAGCGGTTGGTCCTTCCGGGCCTGAAC
>NZ_QNUJ01000008.1 GCF_003574625.1 Shinella zoogloeoides | reverse complement strand
GGCCCAATTCTCACCAGCTTCTCAAGGAAACCCTAGAGCGAGTTCGTCGGCCGCCAGAAGCGCCGCCGCTCTCGTTCGATGAGCGGCGTTATAGGCCCAACGTTTCAGGCCGTCAACAGCGGGGATGAAGATTTTTGGAAAAACTTATAACAACTTGATTTTAAAAGGAAATTGTTGAAATCCCCTCTTCAAGCGTCCCCGTTTCGGCATTTTCGCTCCCGGAAATCACGCTCCGGCGGCCGAAAGCGGTCTGGGAAAGCCGAATTGGTGGCACATTGCCCGAAACCGGCCGGTGCATAAGATGAATTTCGGGGATGAAGCGCTCCTTTCGCTTGACTTCCGGGCAAAAGAAAAGGCGCCGGCGGATATCCCCGCGGCGCCCCTCCCCTGCCCCTCTCGGCACGGCATCAGCCCTTCAGCTTGCCCATGATCTGCTCGAGAAAACCGAGCAGCACGGCGGAGACCACGAAGGCGAGATGCATGAAGGTCAGCCACATCAGCTGGCTCTCGGTATATTGCTGCGCATTGAGAAAGATCTGCAGCAGATGGATCGACGAGATCGCGACGATCGACGAGGCGACCTTGATCTTGAGGCTGCCGGCATCGAGCTTGCCGAGGAAGGAGACGTCCTTCTCCGCCTCGTCGAAGCGGCTGACGAAGTTCTCGTAGCCGGCGATCATCACCATGAGGATGAGGCTGGCAACCAGCGCCGCGTCGATCAGGCCGAGCATGGCAAGGATCATCTGCGCATCGTCATAGACGAAGACGTTCTTGGCGACCTTGACGAACTTGTAGAGGAAGGAGACGGCATAGACCGCGAGCGCCGCCACGAGGCCGAGATAGAAGACCACGAGGATCCAGCGGCTCGACAGGATGATGCGTTCGACCAGGAGTTCGAGGGATTTCATCGCGCGGGCTCCAGCGGGAATCAGTCAGGTTCACCGTTGATTAACCAAAGGCCCGAGGGGCCGCAAGACGTCTTCGCACATGCAAAAGGGCGGCGTCCGCGGACGCCGCCCTTGCCGGATTGCTGCTTCCTCATGCCCTTCGGAAGAGGCCTGCGATCAGGGACAGGACCAGAAGGGCGAGGAAGACGAAGAACAGAATCTGCGCGATGCCGGCGGATGCACCGGCAATACCGCCGAAGCCGAGCAGGCCGGCAACAAGGGCGATCACGAGAAAGACGACAGCATAGTACAGCATTTTCAATCTCCTTGTTATGTCGCAGAAGAAACGGAAAGCATCCGAAAAGGTTCCCGCAACCGCCGTGCAACAGAGTTGATTTGCTACACTTTCCATTCTTCCAAAACGATGCCGCCGCGGCCTTTCGGCTGCGGCGGCATGAGCGGTGATTAAGAGGGCTGCGACCGGCAGAGCATTCCGTTTCCACGCAACTCGGGACGCAAACCGCTGCGTGCTTTTGCCGGAATTGCGCTAGTGGCGGCGCGCCCAGTCGTCGATCTGCCGCTCCGCCTCGTCCTTGGCAAGGCCGTAGCGCTGCTGGATCTTGCCGGACAACTCGACGCGGCGGCCCTTGATGACGTCGAGGTCGTCATCCGTGAGCTTGCCCCACTGGGCCTGCGCCTTGCCCTTGTATTCGTTCCACTTGCCTTCGATGATATCCCAGTTCATCTCGCTGTCCTTTCGGTTGAATGCAATCGATTGACGGGGAAGCGGCGGGAGCCGGAAAAGTTCCTCAATGCAGGCCGATATCGACCGGGCCGGCGTTCTCGGCGACGACGATGCCGTCCGCCGGCGGGTCCACCTTGCGCACATGGACCTCCAGCCGGTTCCGCGACGTCATGCGCCAGCCGATCTCGACATTCTCTTCCTCCCAGGCGGGATCGAAGGGCGCACAGCGGCCATGTACGACGCGTCTTCCAACACCCGCATCGCCGAGGGCAGACGGCAGGGCGCCGACGCAGTCTTCCATCGTCTCGAATGCCACCTGCGGCGCCTGCAGCTCCTCGCAGGAAAGACTGCCAGGCGCGCAGCCGACCAGAAGCATGATTGCGGCGATGTGCTCCATGTCACTCTCCATCTCCTGTCGGATCGGGCTCCCCATAGAACTGGCCAGACAACGGGACGATGCACGGAAAAGTTCCGATCACGCCCTGTCACGATTTCGGGAACAAAGTTTCGGCAGGCACGTTGTCGGCGCATCGCTCAATGGCGAACCGGACGAGAAAGGAAGCGCAGATGCTCGGCACCATTCTTCTTATCATCCTCATCCTCCTCCTGATCGGCGCGCTGCCGAACTGGGGATACAGCCGCGGGTGGGGTTACGGCCCGTCGGGCGGTCTCGGTCTCATCGTCGTCATCCTTCTCATCCTCGTCCTCATGGGACGCATCTGATCCCGACCAACCAGCCAGGAACCGGAACCATGAAGAAAACCATCATCGCGCTTTGCCTCGTCGCCTCCACCGTGGCACTCTCCGCCTGCTCCCAGACTGAACGCGGCACCGCCATCGGCGCGGCATCGGGCGCCATCATCGGCGGGGCGGTGACCGGCCGCGCGGGCGGCGCCCTTGTCGGCGCGGCCGTCGGCGGCACCGCGGGTTACCTCATCGCCCGTTCGGACCGGCGCGGCTACTGCATCTACCGTGACCGCCACGGTCACCGCTACGAAGCCCGCTGCCGCTAAACGGCACCACGAGCAGAAACGCGAAACGGGCCCCGGGGCCCGTTTCTTGATGTCTTGAACAGGGAAAACGAATGACGTCAGGAACCGCCCTTGGCTCTGCGCTCGGCATCGTCGAGCTTTTCCAGAAGGTCGAGCAGGCGATCGGGCACGGGCTCGGTCTCGATGACGTCGTAGAAGGATTTCAGCTTGCGGCCGACGGGGCCATTGGGATCGAACGCAGCCCTCGCGGAGGCGGCGCCGCGTCTCTTGTCTTTACCGGGCTCTATCATGGTCTTGTTTCCATCGCTTGCCGCCCGCTATCTTCCTTTTGCCCAATATTCCCAATAGCAAGTCAGACTTAGCATGCTACCAATAGGTTTCCGCAAGGTGAACTCTAGCGGAAACGGTTCCGATACGGAACATAGCCAGGGAGAACGAAATGTCACTTTCCACCCGTATCGCACCGCATCTCGCCTATCTGAGGCGGTTTTCCCGTGCCGTGACGGGTTCGCAGACATCCGGCGACGCCTATGTCGCCGCCATGCTCGAAGCACTCGTCAGCGACATCTCGCTCTATCCGGAAGGGCGCAGCGACCGCATCGCGCTCTACCGGCTCTACTGCACGCTCTTCGACAATCTCGACATCACCCTGCCGGAAAACACCTCGCCCTTCGGCTGGGAGCGGCAGGCGGCAGCGAACCTTTCCAACCTGCCGCCGGCAGAACGCAAGGCCTTCCTGCTCGTCGCCGTCGAGGGCTTCGACATTGCCGAGGGCGCCGATATCATGGATGTGCCGGAGGACCGCTTCAGCGCATTGCTGGACGAGGCCTCGCGCGACATCTCGCGTCAGGTGGCGACCGATATCATGATCATCGAGGACGAACCCCTCATCGCCATGGATATCGAGGATATGGTGAAGGGCCTCGGCCATCGGGTGACCGGCATCGCGCGCACCCATTCGGAGGCCGTCGAGCTCTATCACCGCACCTCGCCGCGCATGGTGCTGGCGGATATCCAGCTCGCCGACGGCAGCTCGGGCATCGACGCCGTCAACGACATCCTGAAGAACAGCACGATCCCGGTGATCTTCATCACCGCCTTCCCGGAACGGCTCCTGACCGGCGAGAAGCCGGAACCGGCCTTCCTCGTCACCAAGCCGTTCAACCCGGACATGGTGAAGGCGCTGATCAGCCAGGCGCTGTTCTTCGACGAACAGGCGCGGCTCGCCAAATCCGCATGACGCAAAAAGGCCCGCGCAAGCGGGCCTTTTCATTCCGGTCTGCCGTGCTTGTCAGAGCGCGGCGACGACGATGACCTCGACGAGGTAATCCGGCGTCGCGAGCTTGGATTCGCCGGTTGCGCGAGCGGGCGTGTGGCCCTGCGGCGCCCAGGTATCCCAGACGGCGTTCATCTTGGAAAAATCGGCCATGTCGGCAAGCCAGATCTGGGCGGAGAGGATGCGCGTCTTGTCCGTGCCGGAGAGCGCCAGAAGGCGGTCGACCTCGGCCAGCGCCTGCTTCGTCTGCTCGGTGACGTCAGAACCCGCCTCGCCGACCTGACCGGCCAGATAGACGGTGCCATTGTGCACGACGGCCTGGCTCATGCGCGGGCCGGTTTCAAAGCGTTTGATATCCATGTCTCGTTCCTGTCAGGTCGCGGAAATATCGGAAACCCACCGCCACGCGATGGCCGGCAGGCCCGCCGTCTATAGGCGGACGGCCGGCGGGGCGCCAGAGGCGGCCCCGCAAATTCTCCCTCAGGATGCCAATCCCCGGAGGGCGGCGGCGACGATGGCCTCGACGGGCGCATCGATATCGACCGTCACGACGCCCGGTTCGCCGGACGGGTCCTCCAGCGTGGCGAGCTGGCTGTCGAGCAGGCTGACGGGCATGAAGTGCCCTTCCCGCGCGGCCATGCGCGTCATCAGAAGGTCGCGGCTGCCCCTGAGGAAGACGAAGGAAAGCGTGCCGCCGGCGGCACTGCGCAGGCGCTCGCGGTAGACCTTCCTGAGGGCGGAGCAGGAGACAACGACGCCGTTGCCCGCGGCGCGCGCATCGGCCAGCGCCCGGCCGATCATGTCGAGCCAGGGCCAGCGGTCCTCGTCCGTCAGGGGAATGCCGCGGGACATCTTCTCGACATTGGCGGCGGGATGCAGGCTGTCGCCCTCGATGAAGGCGGCGCCGAGGCTTGCGGCAAGACCCTCGGCGACCGAGGTCTTGCCGCAACCGGAAACGCCCATGACGACGATGGCGCGGGCGTCGGTCACGCGCCGCTCGCCTCAGGCGACGCGCTTGCGTCGCTCGACGCGGGCGCGGATGGCGTCGATATCGACACGCGGCGTCGCGGCGAAGAGCGTCTTGGTATAGCTGTGCTGCGGGTCGTCGAAGACCTGGTCGCGGCTGCCATATTCCACGGCCTCACCGAAATACATCACCATCACGTCGTCCGCGATGTGGCGCACGACCGAAAGGTCGTGGCTGATGAAGACATAGGTCAGATGGAACTCGTCCTGAAGGTCGGCGAGCAGGTTGAGAACCTGGGCCTGCACCGAGAGGTCGAGCGCCGAGACCGGCTCGTCGAGCACGAGGAGGCGCGGATTGAGCATCAGCGCGCGGGCGATCGCCACGCGCTGGCGCTGGCCGCCGGAGAACATGTGCGGGTAGCGCCCGTAATGCTTCTCCTCCAGCCCCACCTTCTTCAGCATGGCCATGGCGCGGTCGCGCCGCTCGTCCGCCGGAACCTTGGTGTTGATGACCAGCGGCTCCGTCAGGATGTCGCCGATCTTCTTGCGCGGGTTCAGCGAGCCATAGGGGTTCTGGAAGACGATCTGCACCTTGCTGCGCATTTCCGGCGTCAGCGGCTCGCTGGCGATGTCGACCTTGCGGCCGTCGATCAGCATTTCGCCCGCGGTGATCGGATCGATCATCGTGACCATGCGGGCAAGGGTGGACTTGCCGCAGCCGCTTTCGCCGACGATGGCAAGCGTCTTGCCCTCCTCGACCTTGAAGCTCACGCCCTTGACGGCGTGAACGGTCTTGGACGGCTTCATGAAGCTGCCGGGGATGTGATAGTCGCGCTTGAGGTCGCGCGCTTCGAGAACCGGGGTCATCGGACGGCTCCTGCGAAAATCTCGGCGTCGGTCAGCTTTTCCGTGATCGTCGGCAGGCGCCCGCCCGTGGCGTTCTCCGGCAGGGCCGCGAGAAGAGCCTTGGTGTAGACGCTTTTCGGGGCCGAGAAGAGCGAGAGCACGTCGGCCTCCTCGATCTGGCGGCCCTTGTACTGCACGATGACGCGGTCGGCGGTTTCTGCGACGACGCCCATGTCGTGGGTGATGATGATGAGGCCCATGCCGTGTTCGGCCTGCAGCTTCATCAGGAGGTCGAGGATCTGCTTCTGGATCGTCACGTCGAGCGCGGTGGTCGGCTCGTCGGCGATCAGAAGCTTCGGATTGCAGGCAAGCGCGGTCGCGATCATCACGCGCTGGCACTGGCCGCCCGACATCTGGTGCGGATAGTGGCCAAGGCGCTCTTCCGGGTTCGGGATGCCGACGAGCTGGAACAGCTCGATCGCCCGGTCGCGGCGCGCCTTGCGATTGAGGTCCGTGTGGATGCGCAGCACTTCCTCGATCTGGTAGCCGACCGTGAAGCACGGATTGAGGCTGGCGATCGGCTCCTGGAAGATCATGGCGATATCCTTGCCGATGATCCTGCGCCGCTCAGCATCCGACATGGCCTTCATGTCGCGGCCGTTGAAGGTGAGGACGTCCGCCGTCACCTTCGCCGTCCAGGGCAGGAGGCCCATGGCGGCGAGCATGGAGACGGACTTGCCCGAGCCGGATTCGCCGACGATGGCGAGCACTTCGCCCTCGTCGACCTTGAGCGATACGCCGTCCACGGCGCGGAAGGGACCGGATGCCGTCTGGAACTCGACGGTGAGGTTCTTGATTTCGAGAAGCGACATCACGACCTCTTCAGCTTGGGATCGAGGGCGTCGCGCAGGCCGTCACCCATAAGGTTGATGGCGAGCACGGTGACGAGGATGGCAAGGCCGGGGAAGGTGACGACCCACCAGGCGCGCTGGATGAATTCACGCGCTTCGGCGAGCATCGTGCCCCATTCCGGCGTCGGCGGCTGGGCGCCCATGCCGAGAAAGCCGAGGGCCGCCGCGTCGAGGATCGCCGCCGAGAAGGCGAGCGTCGCCTGGACGATGAGCGGCGCAAGGCAGTTCGGCAGGATCGTCAGGAACATCAGGCGGAGGGTGCCCGCGCCCGCGACCTGCGAGCCGACGACATAATCCTTGGACTTCTCCGTCATGACCGCCGCGCGCGTCAGGCGCACGAAATGCGGCTGGTTGACGAGCGAGATGGCGATCATGGCGTTGAGCAGGCCCGGGCCGAGAACCGCCACCAGCACGAGGGCGAGCAGCAGCGAGGGGAAGGCCAGGATGATATCCATGATGCGCATGATGAAGGTATCGACCTTGCCGCGGAAATAGCCCGCGACCAGACCGATCAGCACGCCCGAGACCACCGACAGCGTCACGACGACGAGACCGATGAAGAGCGAGAAGCGCGCGCCGTAGATAAGGCGCGAGAGGATGTCCCGGCCGACGGCGTCGGTGCCGAGGATGTGCCCCCAGGTCCCGCCCTGCTGGAAGACCGGCGGCAGGAGAAGGAGTTCACGGTTCTGGATGCTCGGATTGTGCGGCGCGACGAAGGGCGCGAAGACGGCGACGAACAGGATCACCAGGAAGATGAAGAGGCCGATGACCGCGCCCTTGTTGCGCGAGAAATAGAACCAGAATTCGGAAAGGCCCGACGGCGGCGTGCCGCCCGTCTTGGCCTCGGACGTTGTCTGTACTGAGCTCATGGGAGCGCCCTCCTAGTGCCGGATGCGCGGATTGACCCAGCCGTAAAGCAGGTCGACCACGAGGTTGACGATCATGATGACGGCGGCGATCAGCATCAGCCCGCCCTGCACCACGGCATAGTCGCGCTTGAAGACGCTGTCGACCATCCACTTGCCGATGCCCGGCCAGGAGAAGATCGTCTCGGTCAGGATGGCGCCCGCAAGCAGCACGCCGACCTGCAGGCCAATCGTGGTGATGACGGGGATCATGGCATTGCGCAGCGCGTGGATGCCGATGACGCGGAAGGGCGAGAGGCCCTTGGCGCGAGCGGTGCGGACATAGTCGTCGCCAAGCACTTCGAGCATGGCCGAGCGGGTCTGGCGCGCGATGACCGCAAGCGGGATCGTCGACAGCACCACGGTCGGCAGGATCAGGTAGGTCAGCGCCGACTTGAACGCCCCCGCCTGCCCCGAGATCAGGCTGTCGATCAGCATGAAGCCGGTGACCTGCGGGAAGAAGTACATCAGCGAGATGCGTCCCGAGACCGGCGTCCAGCCGAGATAGCCGGAGAAGAAGATGATGAGCAGCAGCCCCCACCAGAAGATCGGCATCGAATAGCCGACCAGGGCGACGCCCATGATCGACTGGTCGAGCCAGGTGCCGCGCTTGACCGCGGCAAGCACGCCGGCCGGAATGCCGAGCACGACGGCAACGATGATGGCGCAGAGCGAAAGCTCCAGCGTGGCGGGGAAGAGGTTCATGAAATCCTCAAGCACCGGCCGCTTGGTGACGATCGACGAGCCGAAGTCGCCCGAGAGCAGGCCGGTCAGATAGTCGAAATACTGGATGTACATCGGCCGGTCGAGGCCGAGCTGGTGCATCAGCTCGGCATGGTGTTCCGGCGACATGACGCGTTCGCCCGACATCAGCATGACCGGATCGCCCGGCAGAAGTCGAATGAAGGCGAACGCGATGATCGATACCCCGATGAACGTGGGTATCAGGACGGCGAGCCGTCCGAAGATAAAGCGCAACATGGGAGCCAATCCCTTCTTCTTTTGAAAAACCGGCGGCCCGAATGCCTTCGGACCGCCGGCCATTGCACGCTCTTTGCGGCGTGCCTTTCTTTTGCCCGATATTACTCGGCGATGTCTACACCGTCAAAGCGATGAATCCCCAGCGGGTCCATCTTGAAGCCCGAGACCTTCTTGCTCATCGGGACGACGACCAGCGAATGGTCGATGGTGTTCCACGGCGCTTCGCGCTTGAAGATGACCTGGGCGTCTTCATAGAACTTGGTGCGCTGGGCGATGTCGGAGGTTTCCTTCGCCTTCGTCATCAGGTCGTCGAATTCCTTGTTGCACCACTGCGCGCGGTTGTTGCCGCCGACGGCGTCGCAGCCGAGCAGGGTGTCAAGGAAGTTGTCCGGATCGCCGTTGTCGCCGGTCCAGCCCATGATGGCCGCACCGTCGCGGTCCTTGGCGGAGGAGAGCTTGAGGTATTCGGCCCATTCATAGGAAACGATCTCGGCCGTGACGCCGATCTTGGCGAGGTCGGCCTGCATCAGCTCGGCCGCACGGCGGGCGTTCAGCATGTAGGGACGCGCGACGGGCATGGCCCAGATCTTCATCTTGAGATCCTTGACGCCGGCTTCCTCGAGCATCTTCTTGGCCGCGTCCGGATCGTACTTGTCGTCCTGGACGGCGTCGTTATACGACCACATGGTCGGCGGGATCGGGTTCTTGGCGACCGTTGCCGCGCCTTGGAAGACCGCGTCGACGATGGCCTGCTTGTTGACGGCCATGTTGAGGGCCTTGCGGACCTCGACCTTGTCGAACGGCGGAACCAGCGTGTTGTAGGCGAGGTAGGCGACGTTCAGGCCTTCCTGCTCCAGAACCTGGAGGTTCTCGTCCTTCTTCAGCTCGGCAACGTCGGCGGCGTTCGGATAGGCCATGATGTGGCACTCGCCGGCCTTCAGCTTCTGCGCGCGGACGGCGGCGTCCGTGGTGATGGCGAAGACGAGATCGTCGACCGGCTGCTTGCCGTTCCAGTAGTCGGGGTTGGCCTTGTAGCGGATCGCCGCATCCGTCTGGTAGGCGACGAAGGTGAACGGGCCGGTGCCGAGCGGCTGCTGGTTCAGCAGTTCCATCTTGCCGTCAGCCTGCAGCTTGTCGGCATATTCCTTGGAGAGGATCGAGGCGAAGTCCATGCCGAGATTGGCGATGAACGGCGCTTCCGGACGCTTCAGCACGAACTTGACCGTCAGGTCGTCGACCTTCTCGATCTTCTCGATCAGATCCGGGAAGCCCATGCCCGCGAAATATTCCCAGGAAGCGCCCGCGACATACTTGTTCCACGGATTGTCTTCCTTGTACTGGCGCTCGAACGAGAAGATGACGTCGTCGGCGTTCAGTTCGCGGGTCGGGGTGAAGTACTCGGTCGTCTGGAACTTCACGCCCTTGCGCAGCTTGAAGGTGTATTCCTTGCCGTCGGCCGACACTTCCCAGCTCTCGGCGAGGCCCGGTTCCAGCTCCGTGCTGCCGTGCTTGAACTCGACGAGGCGGTTATAGGCGGTGCGCGACGTGGCGTCGAAGGTCTGGCCGCCGGTATAGAGACCGGGGTCGAACCCTTCGGGCGAGGCTTCCGAGCAATAGACCAGCGTCTTCGACCAGGCAGCGCCTGCCATCATCGAGGCAAGCGCCGTCGCTGCGAGGAGAGTAGTCAGCTTTTTCATAGTGAGCTTCCCAGGTTTGCTTTTTTGTTCGTTGTGTGCGGACGCGGGTGCAGGTCCAGCCCCGGCCTTGCGCGGATGGAACGACATTTGCCGCAGGATTGCAATAAGTCGGCGGACAATTTTGTCCAAACGGAAAAATCCCTGGAAGATTATTCTCCACAGCATTCGAAATGCCTGCAAAACCGGGATTTTCGCCCGTAGCGCCGACGCCGTTTTTCCCTTTTCCATCATCGGCTTGCAGCGCGTGACGGGCAGAAAATGAGAGACCTGCGCTAAATTGTCCGGCAAAAGCCTTTGCCGCCAGAGATTGCGGCGCTAGATTGCATCGCGTGGAATCCGGGGGTGGAGGCCGCGTGGCCGTATTGAACAGACACTACAGGCGATACGATTTCGAAGGCGATCTGGAGAAGGCTCTCAATCGCGTCGATTTCTTTCGTATCTTCCATACGATGGCCCTGCGCCACGGCTTCGAGCATTTCGGCGTCCTGCAGCTCGCCAACGAGCACGAGACCAGCCTGCTCGCCGGCCGGCTGGTGCTGCACGACCTGCCCGCCGGCCTTGCCGAAGCCTATGACAAGCGTCACCGCCTCAACGATTCCGCCCTCTTCAAAAGCTTCTACAAGTCGACGATCCCGACGGTGTGGCGCGCCTCGGACGCGGCGCAGAACGGTTCCACCGAAGGCGCCGATTTCCTCGACCAGATCGGCTTCGACATGGCGCTCGCGGTCCCCGTGCATTCCGTCGCGGGTACGCGCTATGTCGTCCTCTTCCTCGGCGACGGCGAGGATATCGGCCGGCGCGAGCATTTCGAGATCTGCTACGAGGCGAACTGCACCTTCGACTATTTCTACAGGCAGGTACTCGCCAACAAGGCCGGCATGGGGCTGACGCCGCGCGAGACGGAAATCCTGCGCTGGATCTCCTACGGCAAGACGGCAAGCGAGATCGCCCTCATCGTCTCCGTCTCGGAGCATACGGTGAACTCGCATACGGCGACGATCCTGAAGAAACTCGACGTCGTCAACCGCACCCAGATGGTCGCCAAGGCGATCCGCGAGCAGATCATCCAGTAAAGCGGGAAAACGGAGCCGGGCGTCCGGTATAGCAGAGTTAGGGACTTGTTAATATTCGCGGCCTGAACAAGAGTAGCTACGGCTTTCTTCGAGGCCGGCGCCCATAATGCCAATCGGGTCACCCACCGCCATGACAGCACAAGTGCATATTCTGCTCGTTGATGACGATCCTGCGGAAAATGTCATTCTCAGCGCGCTGATGCGCAAGGTGGCGAGCTATGCCATCGCCCTGCATTATGTAGAGACGGTGGACGCGGCGCTCGATTTCATCCGCTCGTCCGGAGTGACGCTCGACATGATCCTGATGGATAACCGGCTGCAGCCGCAGGCGGACTTCCGCGAGACCGTGCCGGGGCTGCGCCATGCCGGCTATATCGGCCCGGTCGGCGTCATTTCCTCGTCGATCAGCGATGCCTATTTCCAGAAGATCGACGATTACGGCGTCGACTTCCGCATAGACAAGGCCGAGCTCGATCCGACGGCCATCGAATTCATTCTCAGGGAATATGTGAGGAACGAAGCGGGCGCAGGAATCTGACGATCCGGCGCGGCGCGCCTCAGGCCGCCGGCTGCTGCTGGGCCTGAGCCTGGGCGGCGCGGGTGTGATCGAGGCCGAGCAGCATGCCGATCTGCGGGCGCGCCTTGACGAGATCGTCGATCGTGTACTGCTGCAGCACTTCGAAGAAGGCGTTCAGCGCCTTGCGCAGCGCCGCGTTGAGGCCACAGCTATCGACGAGCGGGCATTCGATCTCGCCCGCCTCGAAACATTCGGCCATGGCGAAAGAATCCTCCGTCACGCGCACCACGTCGAACAGCGTGATCTCGCTCGCCGGCTTGGGCAGGCGCACGCCGCCGTTGCGGCCGCGCACGGTCTCGATGATGCCAGCCCTGGTCAGCGGCTGAAGAATCTTGAACAGGAAGAGTTCCGAAACGCCGTAGGCCTTCGCGATTTCCGGGATGCGGCTGAGCTTGTCCCCGTTCGCCGCGCAGTACATCAACATGCGCACGGCATAGTTGGTTTGCTTCGTCAGACGCATGGGAAACTCCGAATTCGGTTTTGAAGTGGATCACATATAGGACAGATCGCGGTTTAGAACAATTCCAAAAAGCGGAAAAACACATTCATGTTATGCGGCAGCCGGGAATCAACCCGTTAAAGGCGACTCTTGCGGTAAGGTTTAAGCACCGGTTGAAGCGGATGCAACCATTTACCGGCCCTCCGGCGCCGGCTGACCGGTAACGGTCCTGGCATAATCGAGGATATCCTTCCTGCGCTGCGGCGTGCCCGGATGGGTGGAGAGGATATTGGTATCGGACTTGTCGCCGAGCTTTTCCTCGATGAGCGTGAAGAAGCGGGCGATGGCCGCCGGGTCGTAGCCGGCCTTCGCCATCAGCTCGACCGAGCGCCGGTCGGCCTCGGCTTCCGCCGCGCGCGAATAGGAAAGCGCCAGCAGGCCGCCGCCCTGCACCAGGACATCCTCGACCGCCGAGCCGACGTCGCCGGCGATCAGCATGATGAGGCCGGTCATGCCGGCGGCCCGGTAGAACTGGCGAAGGCTGTGCTTCAACTCGACGTGGCCGATCTCGTGCGCCAGCACGCCGATGATCATTTCCGTATCGCCACCCGCCATCTCGACGAGCTGGTCGGTGACGACGAGCGTGCCGTCCGGCAAGGCGAAGGCGTTGGGACCGATGATGCCGCCGTCGCGGAAATTGAGATTATAGGTGCCCGCGCCGGCCGACGACTGCGCCGCGATGCGGGCGAAGCCGTCGGCGATCTCCCTGCGGCGCTCCTCGGAAAGCTTTGTCGGCGAGAACGTCGTCTTGTCGAGCGCCTCCAGCGTGCCCTTGCCCATCAGTTGCGGCACGATGGGCGGCGTCGTGACGACGGCGACCTCGACGAGCGCCGGCACGCCCCAGCGATAGACGGCGCTGCCGAGCGCGAAGGCGAGCAGCACGATGACGATGAGGCGCAGGCGGAACTGCTCCAGCCAGTGCACCATGCCGGCCCCGCCCCTGCCCCGCGCGGCGAGGTAGCGGTCAATGCCCTCGTTGTCCCAGGTCTCGAAGATCGAACCGTCCGGGAAGGTCACCCGGCGGGGGATGGAGCCGACCCGGCTGGAAATCTCCAGCCAGGAAAGACCGGCGCCGGCCAGCGGCCTTTCGCCCCCGACCGGCACGGCGGCGATCTCGCCGCCCTTTTCGACGAGATGCGCCTCGACCGATCGGCTGGAGCCGGCGGGGTGCCATTCCCCACCGGCGATGGCGGCATTGTCAGAAGCCAAAATCGAACCCTTCGAAGTCCATGAACTCGGCGCCGACGGCCGAACCCTGTTCCTCGATCCTGCTGAACAGCTCGCCGACGTCGCCCGAGAAGGTAACCCCGGTGTGCTCCCACGTATAGCGGGCAAGGCGAACGGCCGCCCAGGGCCGCATCAGGCCGAGGGTGAAGATCGTCACGATCACGTTGAAAATGGCGATCCAGGTGTAACGGATGCGCGAAACGTCGCTCATCAGCCGATGCCTGCCGTCGAAGGTCGTGGAGGACCAGGCGACGTTGCGCACGCCCGCCCGGTAGAAGAGCCCGGCAATGCCCATCGTGGCGAAGATGACGATATAGCCGATGACCGCGCTGACGATCAGCGGGATCTGCTGCTCGGGCGCCAGCGAGCCGGGTGTCTCGATCAGCGCGGCGATCAGCGCGAAATTGGCCGCGACGATGACCGCGATGATGCCGAGACCGATCAGCGCGATGAGGAAGGAAAGCAGCCAGGACTTGTAAAGCGGCCCGAGCGGCGGATCGGTATCGAAGGACTTGCCGCCATAGCGCAGGTTCGCGCCGAGATAGCGCGACACCCAGCGGCTGGCGAGCGGCGTGAGGATGCCGAGCGTGATGACGGAAAGCAGGCCGCCGAGGATGAAGGCCTTGAACGCGCCGCCGGCACCGCCGACGAAATCGAAGCGCACGTTGCGGTAGCTCGTGACGCGCGCGGCGAAGCGCAGGCCCCTCGCGACGAGCCACGGCAAGGCGACCAGCACGACGATGGTCGGCAGCAGCACCAGGAACGGCACGACGGCGGCCAGGACGTTCAGCACGACGAACGCGCCGAGGACGATGAGCCGGCCGACGAGGATCTGCACGCCCCGCGCATGATATTCGAAGGACCGGCCGAGCAGGACGGTGTTGCCGTAGAAATAGCGGTTGCGCCGGACCTTGGCCCAGGCGGAATAGATGCCGAGCGTGACGATCGTCAAAAGCACGTTGACGATCCAGATGCCGAAATATTCGGATGCCTTGCCGGTAAAGGAAATACGATGAAAGCCCCCCGCCTGCCCTGCGGCCTGCGGCGATCCTGCCAATGCCATGTTTGCCCCCTTCAGTGCATGAACCGAGGAGGTAACGGGCCGAACGACCGGCCTATTCTTCGCAAGGCACAAATAATGTGCGCATGCAAAAAGGGCTCCCGACGGGAGCCCTTTCCTGTTTCTGATCGTTACGGATCACTTCATCGTCGGCATGACGAATTCGGCGCCGTCCTTGATGCCGGACGGCCAGCGGCTCGTCACGGTCTTGGTGCGGGTCCAGAACTTGATGGAGTCCGTGCCGTGCTGGTTGAGGTCGCCGAAGGCGGAAGCCTTCCAGCCGCCGAAGGAGTGGTAGGCCAGCGGAACCGGGATCGGAACGTTGACGCCGACCATGCCGATATTGATGCGGCTGGCGAAGTCGCGGGCGGCATCGCCGTCGCGGGTATAGATGGCGACGCCGTTGCCGTATTCATGCTTCATCGGCAGGTCGAGGGCTTCCTCGTAGTTCTTGGCGCGCACGACGGAGAGGACCGGACCGAAGATCTCGGTCTTGTAGATTTCCATGTCCGGCGTGACGTTGTCGAAGAGGCAGCCGCCGACGAAATAGCCGTTCTCGTAGCCCTGCAGCTTGAAATCGCGGCCGTCGACGACGAGCTTGGCGCCTTCTTCCAGGCCCTTGTCGATGAGGCTGCGGATGCGGGCCTGGGCTTCCTTGGTGACCACCGGGCCCATGTCGGCCTTCTCGTCGGTATAGGGGCCGATGCGCAGGCTCTCGATCTTCGGCGTCAGCTTCTCGATCAGGCGGTTGGCGGTTTCCTCGCCGACCGGGACGGCGACGGAGACGGCCATGCAGCGCTCGCCGGCAGAGCCGTAGCCGGCGCCCATCAGAGCGTTGACGGCCTGGTCGAGGTCGGCGTCGGGCATGATGATCATGTGGTTCTTCGCGCCGCCGAAGCACTGGGCGCGCTTGCCGTTGGCGGTGGCGGCACCGTAGACGTAGCGGGCGATCGGCGTGGAGCCGACGAAGGAGACCGCGCCGATATCCGGATGGGAGACGATGCCATCGACCGCGGCCTTGTCACCGTTGACGACATTGAGGATGCCCGCCGGCAGGCCGGCCTCGATCATCAGTTCGGCAAGGCGGATCGGCAGGGACGGATCGCGCTCGGAAGGCTTGAGGATGAAGGCGTTGCCGCAGGCGATCGCCGGGGCAAACATCCACATCGGGATCATGCCCGGGAAGTTGAACGGCGTGATGCCCGCGCCGATGCCGACCGGCTGGCGGATCGAATACATGTCGATGCCGGGGCCGGCGCCTTCGGTGAACTCGCTCTTGGACAGATGCGGGATGCCGATGACGAATTCGCAGACTTCGAGGCCGCGGATGACGTCGCCCTTGGAATCTTCGACCGTCTTGCCGTGCTCGCGCGAAACCATCACGGCCAGCTCTTCCATGTTCTGGTTGAGCAGGTCGACGAACTTCATGAAGACGCGGGCGCGGCGCTGCGGGTTGGTGGCGGCCCACTTCGGCTGCGCGGCCTTGGCGGCGTCGACGGCGGCCTGCAGCTCGGCGTCGCTCGCCAGCGCGACCTTGGCCTGAACCTCGCCCGTGGCGGGATTGTAGACGTCCGCGGTGCGGCCGCTCGTGCCCGGGACGTGCTTGCCGTTGATGAAGTGTCCGATCTCGTACATGGGGAGTCCTCCGTGGTTATGAGGGGATGATCGCACTTCAATTTGCACAACTCAAGCGCCTGAGATAAGGAACCGTTGTGCAGAAATTAAAGTCGGAGGCTGCGATGAACTGGGATGACGCCCGCATGTTCCTGGCGGTGGCGCGCACGGGGCAGCTCCTTGCCGCCTCCCGCCGGCTCGGCGTCAACCACGCCACGCTCAGCCGCCGCGTCAGCGCGCTGGAGGAAGCGCTGAAGACGCGCCTCCTCATCCGCCGCACCAATGGCTGCGACCTCACCGCCGAGGGCGAGGCCTTTTTGCGCGCGGCCGAACGTATGGAAACGGAGATGCTGGCGGTGCAGGCCAGCATCGGGCGCATCGACACGGCGGTCGCCGGCACCGTGCGCGTCGGGGCGCCGGACGGTTTCGGCGTCTCCTTCCTCGCCCCCCGGCTCGGCCGGCTGACGGCGCGGCACCCGGAACTGAAGATCCAGCTCGTGCCGGTCCCCCGCTCCTTCTCGCTGTCGCAGCGCGAGGCGGATATCGCGATCACGCTGGAGCGGCCGGAACAGGGCCGGCTCGTCTCTTCCAAGCTCACAGACTATACGCTCGGCCTTTATGCCTCAAAGGCCTATCTGGCGGAGAACGGCACGCCGGAGAGCGTCGAGGACCTCAAGGCGCACCGGCGCATCGGCTATGTGGAGGACCTCATCTTCACGGCCTCGCTCAACTTCACCGGCGAGATCATGCGCAGCTGGGACGCCGGCTTCGAGATTTCGAGCGCCACCGGCCAGACGGAGGCCGTGCGCTCGGGCGCGGGCGTCGGCATCCTGCACGACTATATCGCCCGGCAATATCCCGAACTCGTCCGGCTGCTCCCCGCCACCTCGATCCGCCGCGCCTACTGGACGACATGGCACGAAAGCGCGCGCGACCTCGTGCGCGTGCGCACCGTCGCCGAATTCGTGCAGGAACTCGTGCGCAAGGAACACGCGATGTTCCTGTGAAGCCCGGCAGGGGCCTAGATCAGCAGAAATTCAAATATGGGGGAGAAGAGTGGTACGGTTGGTGGGAATCGAACCTACGACCTCAGGTGCCACAAACCTGCGCTCTAACCAACTGAGCTACAACCGCACAACAAGGCGCGTCCAGCGCGCTTGGTGGGTCACATACGGGCAGCCGCACCTTTTTTCAAGCGTTTTCTGCACACTCCACAAACGAAAATGGCCGGGCAATCGCCCGGCCATCCCATCACAGGGTCGGAACCCGCCTCACGCGGCGGTTCAGACCGACTTGAAGGACTTCATGGCCTTTTCGGCGGCCGACTTGCCGGGAGCGGCGACCTTCTCGGCAACTTTCTTGGAGGTTTCCTGGAGGGACTTGGCCTGCTCGACGACGACTTCGGCCTGCTTGCGCAGGAAGGCGGTCTGCAGTTCGAAGAGTTCGGAAACGGACTTCACGCCGAGCAGGGCTTCCATGTGGGAAAGCGAGCTTTCGGCATTGGTGCGGAGCGCTTCGATGGCCTTGAGGCCGAGTTCGACGGAGCCGGCCTGCGCGCTTTCGAGCGTCGCTTCGACGGTCTTCGTTGCGTCCTCGGCGGCTTCCTTCATCTTGGCATAGGCTTCCTTGGTCTGCGAGGCGCCCTTCTCGGCGAATTCGCGGAAGCTCTCGGAAAGCTTGGCCGGATCGATGGAAGCGATGGAGAATACGTCGTCGGTCTTCTTGGTAGCCATTGTCTGCGCTCCTTGGTTTGGCCCTCTCTAGAGGCGCCGTGTTCTTGGATGGCCTCCATATAGGCGATTTCTTTTCGCATTGCAACATTTTTGTGCGATGCACAATAAATCCGACACGCCGTTAACCTTTCCGCCCGAAAGCCCGGGGCTGCGCGGGTCCGGCGCTGGACCCCCCGCCTGTGCGCCGCTATTAATAAAGCGTTAATCGAAGACCGGGGTGCCGGAGCAAGATGCAGGCCTGAACATGTCCGCGAAACAGTATCCCTTTATCGACGTCGCCGTCCATGAACGGGTGCGCCTGCCCTTTGCACGGGGCGAGGCGGTCGTGCTGTTTTCCAAGGACATGGCGCGGGTGCTCTGGTCGAACGGCCGGGGCGCCGCCCTCTTCGGCCAGGACAATATCTACGATTTCCTCGATATCGGCCCGGACCGCACCGATGTCGCCTTCCGCCAGCTTGCCGCGACCGCGCGGCAGGTAGGTGCACCGGGCGAGCGGCGCAGCTTCCTGATGCGCATCGGCAGCGGCTTCCGCAGCGTGCCGGTCCATGCGTCGGTCGAGGCGATCACCATCCGCCGCGGCGACGATGCCATCCTGTTCAGCGTGCCCGTCGCCGGCAGCCAGGGCGGCGCGGACGCGGCCGCCGCGATGCTCGCCGGCTTCGACGATCCCGACACGCACATGGCCGTGCTCGACGGCGAGGGCGCCGTCGTCGCCGCCTCGGACGGCTTCGACCGGCTGGCCATCAGCCAGCAGACCCGCCTTGCCCTCGTGGAGGCCGCCGGCCGTAGCGCCGAACACCTCGTCAAGCGTCCCGTCGCCACCGGCCGCGGGCATCTGCCCGCCGCCATCGGCAAGATTTCCAACGACCCCGCCCTGCACCTGCTTTTCGCCGTGGAGACTATTCTGGGCCATCTCGACCCAGAGGAGGACGAGCCTGTCCAGCAGGCCGAAGCGGAGCCGGCCGTCGAGGAGACGCCCGCCGCTGCCGCGGAGACCGTCGCGGCAGTATCGGAAACTCCCGAGCCGGTTTCGAACGGCGAAGAGGCTCCCATCGAGGATGCCCCGGCGGAAGAGGCGGAAGAGATTGCCGCCGAAGAAGCCGACGACGATAACGTCGAGGCCCCCACCGAGATTACGGCCGCCGATGCCGTCGAGTCCCCTGCCCCCGTGAGCGAGACGGCGGAGAAGGCCGGTTTCGTCTTCAACCCGCAGGGCCGTCCGATCCGTTTCGTCTGGAAGATCGATGCCGAGGGCCGGTTCAGCGAGATTTCGGAGGAGTTCGCCGCCGCCGTCGGGCCGCATGCCGCCGCGATTTCCGGCGAGCGCTTCAGCGATGTCGCCGGCCGCTTCGATCTCGACCCGGACGGAAAGATCGGCGATCTCCTGCGCCGCCGCGACACCTGGTCGGGCAAGACGATCCAGTGGCCGGTCGAAGGCACGAACCTCGTCGTTCCCGTCGACCTCGCCGCCCTGCCCACCTATTCCCGCAACCGCGAATTCGACGGCTTCCGCGGCTTCGGCATCGTGCGCATCGCCGATGCGGCCGAGGACCCGCATGCCCGCGGCCTGACGCTGGGCGATGCCGAGCCGGCCGGCGAAGCGCTGGTGGAAGAGGCCTTCGCCGAGGAGACCGGCACCCTGCTGGAGACGGCGGCGCAGGACGCGGACGAGATGCCGCCGGAAATGGCGGATGCGGGCAGCGACGATGCCATTTCGCCGGAGGAAGCAACCTCCACGGATCACGAAGAAGCGACGACCGTCGAGACGGACCAGTCCGAAGCCGAAGGCGTGGATGCGGAAGCGGCCCCCGCGCCCGATGGCGACGAGGAAGACGCATTCCGGGGCGAACGGCCTGCGCTGCGCCTCGTCGAGACGCCCGCCCGCCGGCATTCCGACAAGGTCGTGCAGCTCGAGACCCGGCGCAATCGCGGTGGCCTGTTCGATGGCCTTTCCACCGGCGAGCAGGCGGCATTCCGCGAGATCGCCCGCCAGCTCGGCGAGACCTTCGGCAAGCGCAAGCCCGAAGATCGGCCGGCGGAGGAAACGGCGGATGATGCCGACAAAGCCGCCGGCGATGATGCGGACGATGTGGCGACCACCGCCACCCACGAAGCCGCAGCGGAAATGCCCGGCCTCGAAGTCGGCCCCCATGCCGACGACATGCTGCACGAAGAGCCTGCCGGCGAGCGCACGGGCTTTGCCCCCTCGCGCCGCCAGATGGACTATGGGCTGACCGGCCCCGTCGTCGACGCGCTGCCGGTGGCGCTGCTCGTCCATGTCGGCGACCGGCTCATCCATGCCAATCCGGAATTCTTCCGCCTGACGGGCTATTCAGACCTCAAGGACCTCGAAGCCTCCGGCGGGCTCGACATCCTGCTGGCCGGCCCCGACGAGGAGGCCGAGGAGAGCGGCGGCACCATGGCGCTCCGCCATGCCGACGGCGAGAGCTCCAGCGCGGTGCGCGCCCGACTCCAGTCGATCCGCTGGGAAGACGGCACGGCGCTCATGCTGGCGCTGACGCCGGTGCAGGAAAAGCCGGTCCTCAAGCTGGTCGACGCTGCCCCGGCCCCGACCGAATCCGAGGAACGGCCTGCCGACCAGGCCGCCGCCGCGGCGCTGCGCATCGAGGTCAGCGAGCTGCGCTCCATTCTGGAAACCGCCACCGACGGCGTCGTCGTCGTCGGCCAGGACGGTGACATCCGCTCCATGAACCGTTCCGCGAGCGCCCTCTTCAACTATGACGAGGACGAGACGCGCGGCCGTCCCTTCGCGATGCTCTTCGCCCATGAGAGCCAGAAGGCGGTGCTCGACTATCTCGCCGGCCTTTCCGGCCATGGTGTCGCCAGCGTCCTCAACGATGGGCGCGAGGTCATCGGCCGCGAGGCGGGCGGCGGCTTCATTCCCCTCTTCATGACCATGGGGCGCCTTTCCTCTTCCGCCGGCTATTGCGCGGTCATCCGCGACATCACCCAGTGGAAGCGCACGGAGGAGGAGCTTCGCAACGCCAAGCGCGCGGCCGAGACGGCGAACGCCCACAAGAGCGATTTCCTCGCCCGCGTCAGCCACGAGATCCGCACGCCGCTCAATGCCATCATCGGCTTTTCCGACATGATGGCGACGGAGCGCTTCGGGCCGATCGGCCATCCGCGCTACATCGAATATGCCAACGACATCGGCCGGTCCGGCCGCCATGTGCTCGACATCGTCAACGACCTGCTCGACATCTCCAAGATCGAGGCGGGCGAAATGGAGCTGGAATTCACCGCCGTCGGCCTCAACGAGACGATCTCGGAAGCCGTCTCGCTGGTGCAGCCGCAGGCGAACGCTCAGCGCGTCATCATCCGCACCTCGCTTTCGACCAATGTGCCGCAGATCGTGGCGGACCTGCGCTCGATCAAGCAGATCGCGCTCAACATCCTGTCGAACGCCATCCGCTTCACGCCGTCCGGCGGGCAGATCGTCGTCTCCACCGCCTATGAGGCGAATGGCAGCGTGGTGCTGCGCATCCGCGATACCGGCGTCGGCATGACGCGCAGCGAGCTGGAGCAGGCGATGAAGCCCTTCCGCCAGGTGACGACGGGCGCGCGCAAGCGCGGCGACGGCACCGGCCTCGGCCTGCCGCTGACCAAGGCGATGGTCGACGCCAACCGGGCGAATTTCGCGATCAGCTCCACGCCGAACGAGGGCACGCTGGTCGAGGTGGTCTTCCCCTCCCCGCGCGTGCTGGCGGACTGAGGCGAGCGAATAAAGGATAAAAAAGAGGGCGGCAGAAGCCGCCCCGATAGTTTGAATGCTGTCCAACAAAAGCCAGGGTCAACGGCTTCATGCCACCGGGGTCGGATACGACCGGAAAGCCCTCTCATCGGGCATGCTCAAGTTGGCACGACCTTGCGTCATCCCGACTTAACAAATGCTTACCTGGCCGGTTTCGGCACAAAGGTTTCGTTCACCTGTCCGAAAACTTGGTTAACGCGGCGGACCTGAAACCGTTAAACCGCGACGCTCAGGATCTCAGCGCTGGCAGGTCGGCGAAAAGTGCCAGCGCTTCCGGATTGGCGAGCGCCTCCTTGTTCTTGACCGGACGCCCGTGCACCACCTCGCGCACGGCAAGCTCGACGATCTTGCCCGACTTGGTGCGGGGAATGTCGGCGACCGCGATGATCCTTGCCGGCACATGGCGGGGCGATGCGCCGGTGCGGATCTTCGTCCTGATCTTCTTTTCCAGCGCCTCGTCCAGCACGACGCCGGGCGCAAGGCGCACGAAGAGCACGACGCGCACGTCGTCGTCGCAGTCCTGGCCGATGCAGAGGGCTTCAGCGATCTCTTCGAGCTGTTCGACCTGGTTGTAGATTTCGGCCGTGCCGATGCGCACGCCACCGGGATTGAGCGTGGCGTCGGAACGGCCATGAATGATGATGCCACCATGGCTCGTCCATTCGGCGAAGTCGCCGTGGCACCAGACATTGTCGAAGCGCTCGAAATAGGCGGCGCGGTATTTCGCGCCGTCCGGATCGTTCCAGAACATCACGGGCATGGAGGGGAAGGCCCTGGTGCAGACAAGCTCGCCCTTCTCCTCGCGCACCGGATGGCCGTCCTCGTTCCAGACGTCCATGGCAAGGCCGAGGCCGGGGCCCTGGATCTCGCCGCGCCAGACCGGCTTCAGGGGAATGCCGAGCACGAAGCAGGAGACGATATCCGTACCGCCGGAAATCGAGGCGAGTTGCACGTCCGGCTTGATGCCCTCGTAGACGAAGGAAAAGCCTTCCGGCGACAGCGGCGAGCCGGTGGAGGTAAGAAGGCGCAGGCTCGAAAGATCGTGCGTCGTCACCGGCGTGAAGCCGCCCTTGCGCACCGCATCGATATATTTGGCGGAGGTGCCGAAGACGGCGAACCGTTCCGCCTCGGCATAATCGAACAGCACGTTGCCATCCGGATGGAAGGGCGAGCCGTCGAAGAGGCAGAGCGTCGCGCCGACCGCAAGGCCGGAGACCAGCCAGTTCCACATCATCCAGCCGCAGGTGGTGAAATAGAACAGCCGTTCGTCCTCGACGAGCCCGCAATGCAGGCTGTGCTCCTTCAGGTGCTGCAGCAGCGTGCCGCCGGCCGAATGCACGATGCATTTCGGCACGCCCGTCGTGCCGGAGGAAAAGAGGATGTAGAGCGGATGACGGAACGGCAGCCGTGCGAACGCGAGAGGCTTCGCCTCAAAGGGCGCCATCAGTGCGTCGAGCGTGCGGCCGTCCGGCAGCGCGGCGGCGAGCGCCTCGGCATCGCCGGCATAATGCACCACGAGGACGGGCGTCTCCAGCCTGGCCGCGACGGCCTTCACCTTCCCGGACACGTCCTGCAGCTTTCCGGCATACCAATAGGCGTCGCAGGCGATGAAGAGCTTCGGCTCGATCTGGCCGAAGCGGTCGAGCACGCCCTGCTCGCCGAAATCGGGCGAACAGGAGGACCAGATCGCACCGAGCGAGGCGGCGGCGAGCATCAGCGCGATGGTCTCCGGCATGTTCGGCATCATGGCCGCGACACGGTCGCCTTCGCCGATGCCCATGGCGGCAAAGGCCTGCTGGAGCTTCGAGACGCGGGCGCCGAGTTCGTCCCAGGACCAGCGATAGGAGACCTTGTCCTCGCCGCGGAAGACGATGGCATCGCCCGCGCCGGTCTTCCGCAGGAGGTTTTCGGCAAAGTTCAGCCGTCCGTCCGGGAAGAAGCGGGCCTCCAGCATGCGCTCGCCGTTTTCGAGCGCCGTCGCGCCGGTCTCGCCGATGACGCCGCATTCGTCCCAGACGGCGGTCCAGAAGCCGGCCCGGTCCGCGACGGACCAGTCGTGCAGTTCGTCATAGGAGGCGAAGGCGCGCCCGGCCCGCCGGCCGGCGGCCTTCATGAAGAGCGCCATCGGGCTCTTTTCCAGGATTTCTGCCGAAGGTTCCCACAGGGGCATTTCTGACGTCATGCTGTCCTCCACTCCATGGCATTCGTATAGCATGTTGCGTCGCACTATAAAGCGGGGAACGCCCGTTCGCGCCGTCGCCGAACGCAATTCCGCCATGGCGGCATTTGATTTCTTCCGCACGAGCGCCTATCCCCGTTTCGCTTGAGATAAGATTGCCGGCAGAGGAGCCGCGCCCCGCATGACCCTATCCCGTTTCCTCCGTTCGAAGCTTCTGGTGCGGGGCATCCTTGCGGTTCTCCTCGTCGTCGCGGCGGGGCGCATCGCCTTCCCCTTCCTCGTGCAGACGGCGGCGGTGGAGCGCGACATCGAGCAGGCGCTGGAAAACTGGACCGGCGCTGCGGTGCATGTCGGCCGGAAAGCGGAATTTTCCTTCTGGCCCTATCCGCGCGTGACGCTCGGCAATGTGCGCATCGTCGGCGCGAAGGCGGACGGCACCAGCGGGGAGCTCGCTACCGTCGAGAAGGTCTCGGCGACCTTCGACCTCCTCGGCGCCGTGCGCGGCCAGACGGGCTTCAGCGATTTCGAGCTCGTGCGCCCCGTCGTTCATGCCGGATGGAGCGCCGACGGCGTCTTCAACTGGCGCCACAGCGGCTGGCTGATCCAGGCGATCGACGCGACCGCCAAGGCCCCGGAGGGCCAGCCCGCCGACATTAAGGACGAGCGCATCGGCACGATCTCCATCCGCGACGGCGTGCTCGACATCGCGCGGGGCGAGAAGCCCTACCGCATCACCGACATCAACGGCAGCATCGACTGGCCCGCGCTCCGTCGGACACTTGAGCTTTCGCTTTCCGGCGTCGTCAACGGCGAGATGACCCATTGGTCCTTCACCACCGGCCATCCGCTCGCACTTCTCGCCGGGCGGGACGCCGAGATCCAGACCAGCCTTTCCGCCGACCCGGCGAAGTTCGGTTTCGACGGCACCGCCAATCTTTCCGGCAATGCCTATATCTCCGGCGCCATGCAGCTTTCGACGCCGTCGCTCAGCCGCCTGCTCGCCTGGCAGGGCAAGGACATTCCGGCGGTCGGCAATATTGGTCAGGTGAGCGCCGAGGCGAACGTCACCAGCTCGGGTGCTTCGGCACGGCTCGAGAACGTCAAGCTGGTGCTCGACAATGCGGAGGCGACGGGCGTTCTCGACATCGCCATGCCGGCGGACGGCTTGCCGAAGGTGGACGGCACGCTCGCCTTCGACAAGATGGACCTGCGCGCCTTCCTCACCGCCTTCTCGCCTCTTCCCGGCACCGACCCGAATGCGCCGGGCATCGATACCACCTTCATCCGCCAGTTCGCCATGGACCTGCGGCTTTCCGCAAAGAGCGCGGACTTCGCACCGTTCTCGCTGCAGGATCTCGCCGCCGGGATGCGCGTCGAGAACGGCCGGGCCTCCTTCGATGTCGGCGACAGCGCGTTTCTCGGCGGGCGCATGACGGGGCGCATCGTGCTCGCCGAAAGCGGCTTCCGCGGCGGTGGCCAGTTGCAGATGTCGCTCGGCAATGTCGATATCGGCGCCATCGTCAGCACGCTCGCGCTGCCCGGCCCGCTGCCGACCGGCATCGGCTCGGCGGATTTCGAGCTCTCGACGGACCTGCCGCTCTGGGCAACGACGGTCTCCGACATGTCGGGCCGTTTCCGGCTGCGCATGGGGCCGGGCACCCTCACCCATTTCAACCGCCCGGCCTTCGAGCAGCGGGCGGCACAGAACACCTTCTTCAGCACGTCGAACGTCGCCGACGGCTCGTTCGATTTCGTGCGGGCGGACATGGATGCGAAGCTCAATCGCGGGCTTGCCGAACTCACCAAGGCGGAGATCGAGGGAACCGACAGGCTGCTGACGCTTTCGGGCCTGATCCCCTACCGCACCGGCAGCCTCGCGCTGGCCGGCAGCCTTGCCGACCGCCCGCAGGAGGGCGGCGCCCCGACCAGTCCGGCGATCAGCTTCTTTGTCGGCGGCTCCTGGCCGGAGCCGGTGATCTCGCCCATCGCGGTCCTGACGGGGCAAGAGCCCCGCCGGTGATCCGGCCGTATCAGCGGCCGGCGAAGGCCGCCTGCTCGTCGCGCACCCGCTGCAGCTCGCGCCGCTTCGTCATGACCGACGCGATGATGACGCCGACAGCGACGATGCCGATGAGCAATGTGCAGGCCGCGTTGATTTCCGGCGTCACGCCGAGGCGCACCTGGCTGTAGATCTTCATCGGCAGGGTCGTCGCGCCAGGGCCCGAGGTGAAGCTCGCGATGACGAGGTCGTCGAGCGAGAGCGTCAGGGCCAGCATCCAGCCGGACAGCACGGCCGGCGCGATGATCGGCAGCGTCACCTCGAAGAAGGTCCTGACGGGCGTCGCGCCGAGGTCGAGCGCCGCCTCCTCCACCGAGCGGTCGAAGGAGAGCAGGCGCGACTGCACCACCACCGTCACGAAGCACATGGAGAAGGTGATATGCGCCAGCGTCACCGTCCAGAAGCCGCGGTCGAAGCCGATGGCGACGAAGAGCAGCAGCAGCGACAGGCCGGTGATGACCTCCGGCATGACGAGCGGCGCATAGACCATGCCCGAGAAGAGAAGGCGGCCGCGGAAGCGCGTGTAACGCGTCAGCGCCAGCGCCGCCATGGTGCCGAGGACGGTCGCCACGCTCGCCGCCAGCAGGCCCACGCGGACCGTCACCCAGGCCGCATCCATCAGGCCCTGGTTATGGAAGAGCGAGACGTACCATTTCGTCGAGAAGCCGGCCCAGACCGTCACGAGCTTGGACTCGTTGAAGGAGAAGATGACCAGAAGCACGATCGGCAGGTAGAGGAAGGTAAAGCCGAGAACGACCGAGACGATGTTGAAACGGGACCAGGAGTTGTTCATGGGCTTATCTCCCCTGCTCTTCGGCCTTGGCCTGCGCATTCTGGAAGAACACGATGGGCACGACCAGGATGAGGAGCAGGATGGTCGCGACGGCGGCGGAGACCGGCCAGTCGCGGTTCGCGTTGAATTCGTTCCACAGCGTCTTGCCGATCATCAGCGTCTGCGACCCGCCGAGAAGGTCGGGGATGACGAACTCGCCGACGGCCGGGATGAAGACGAGCATGCAACCGGCCACGACGCCCGGAATGGAGAGCGGGAAGGTAATCTTCCAGAAGGCGGAGATCTGCGAGCAGCCGAGATCCTGCGCGGCCTCGATCAGCGTGTTGTCCATCTTCTCGAGCGCCGAATAGAGGGGCAACACCATGAAGGGCAGGTAGGAATAGACGATGCCGATATAGATCGCCCAGTTGGTGTTCATGATGACCAGCGGCTGGTCGATGATGCCCGTGCCGATGAGGAACTGGTTGAGCAGCCCCTCCGGCTTGAGGATGGCGATCCAGGCATAGACGCGGATCAGGAAGCTCGTCCAGAAGGGCAGGATCACCAGCATGAGCAGCGTCGGACGCAGCGAGCGCGGCGCCTGCGCCATGCCATAGGCGATGGGATAGCCGATCAGCAGCGTGATGGCGGTCGAGAGCCCCGCGATCCACAGGCTCGACAGATAGGCGTTGAAATAGAGCGCATCCTCCGTCAGCCAGACGAAATTGTCGAAATGCAGCTCGCCGAGCTTTGCCCAGAGACCGGAAAGCCCGTCCGACAGCGCGAAGACCGGCACGTAGGGCGGCTGGGCGATCGCCGTGGTGGAGAGCGAGATGCGGAAGACGATGAAGAAGGGGATGAGGAAGAAGAACAGCAGCCAGGCATAGGGAACGATGATGACAAGGCGGCTGAAGATGGCGGAGCCGAGCTTGTTCATCGCATCAATCCTTCAATACGACGCCGGCCGTCTCGCCGAAGGAGACCCAGACCTTCTCGTCATAGGCGATGGGATTTTCCACCTCGCGCTGGGCATTCAGCATGGAGGCCTTCACGACCTTGCCGCTGTCCAGCTTGACGTAGAAGACGGTCATGTCGCCGAGATAGCCGATATCCCAGATCTCGCCCTGCGCCGCGTTGAACGTGGCGTCTGCGGGCGCATTGCGCGACACTTTCAGCTTTTCCGGGCGGATCGCGAAGCCGGCGGCGGTGCCGGGCGTGGGCGCATTGGCGGCGGCGGTGCGGATGGTGAAGCCCTCGTTGGCGGCCAGCTCGATCTTGCCGTTGCCGCTCGCCGCGACCTTGCCGTCGAGGATGTTCACGTCGCCGATGAAGTCGGCGACGAAGCGGGAATTCGGCGCCTCGTAGATTTCCGCCGGGGTGGCGACCTGGATGACCTTGCCGTGGCTCATCACCGCGATGCGGTCGGCCATGGTCATCGCCTCCTCCTGGTCGTGCGTCACGACGACGAAGGTGAGGCCGAGTTCCTGCTGCAGGTCCATCAGCTCGAACTGGGTTTCCTCGCGCAGCTTCTTGTCGAGCGCGCCGAGCGGCTCGTCGAGCAGCAGCACCTTCGGGCGCTTGGCGAGCGAGCGGGCGAGCGCCACGCGCTGGCGCTGACCGCCGGAAAGCTGGTGCGGCTTGCGCTTGGCGAATTTCTCGAGCTTCACCAGTTTCAGCATCTGGGCGACGCGCTCGGCGATCTCGTTCTTCGGCATGCCGTCCTGCCTAAGGCCGAAGCCGATATTGCTCTCCACCGTCATGTGCGGGAAGAGCGCGTAGGACTGGAACATCATGTTGACCGGCCGCTTGTAGGGCGGGATGCCGGCGATGTCCTGGCCGTCGAGGATGATCTCGCCGGAGGTCGGCCGCTCGAAGCCGGCCAGCATGCGCAGGAGCGTGGACTTGCCGCAGCCCGAGGCCCCGAGCAGGGCGAAGAACTCGCGGTGATAGATATCGAGGGTGAGGTCGTCGACGGCAGTGAAATCGCCGAACTTCTTCGTGACGTTTCGGAAGGTGATGAACGGTTTTGCGTCCGGATCCATCCAGGGCGCGAAGGAACGACGGATATTGCCGAGAGATTTCATTGCCTGTCCCCAACTCTCTTTTTCTGGCATTCCCGGCAGTTCCGGCGAGACGAAGCGGCGGCTTGCGGCGGGAACTGCGTCGAACAAAATGAAATTGCCCGGAAACCGGTTCCGGGCAATTTATCGAGCCGGTTACTGGCCGGTCACGATCTTGGTCCAGGTTCGCGTGAACACGCGCTGCGTCTTGGAATCCAGCGTCGTGTTGGTGAAGAGCTTCTTCAGGGTCTCGTCATCCGGATAGATCGTCGGGTCCTTGATGATGTCTTCCGGCAGCAGCGCCTGCGAAGCCTTGTTGCCGTTGGCGTAGTGAACGTATTCCGTCGACTTGGCGATGACTTCCGGGCGCATGATGTAGTTGAGGAAGGCGTGCGCCTCTTCGACATGCGGCGCGTCGGCGGGAATGGCCATCTGGTCGAACCACATCTGCGTGCCTTCCTTCGGGATGGCATAGCCGACTTCCACGCCGTTCTTGGCCTCATCGGCGCGATCGCGCGCCTGGAAGATATCGCCGGACCAGCCGACCGCGGCGCAGATATCGCCGTTGGCAAGGCCGTTGATGAATTCCGAGGAATGGAACTTGCGGACGAAGGGGCGAACCTTCAGCAGCGCTTCCTCGGCCTTGGCGATATCGGCCGGGTCATGGCTGTCGGGATTGAGGCCGAGATAGGCCAGCACGACCGGGATCATGTCGGTCGGCGAATCGAGGAAGTTAATGCCGCAATCCTTGAGCTTGGCGGCATATTCCGGATCGAAGACCGCCTTCCAGCTATCGACCTCGTCGGTGCCGAGCGCTTCCTTGATCTTGGCCTTGTTGAAGCCGATGCCGATCGTGCCCCACATGTAGTTGATGGAATATTCGTTGCCCGGGTCGAACGGCTGCATGCGCTCGGCCACCATGTCCCACATGTTCTTGAGGTTTGGCAGCTTGGACTTGTCGAGCTTCTGGTAGACGCCCGCAGCGATCTGGCGCTGGAGGAAGGTGTTGGTCGGAACGACCACGTCGTAGCCCGTGCCGCCGGCCAGGAGCTTCGTCTCGAGGATCTCGTTCGAGTCATAGACGTCGTAGACGACCTTGATGCCGGTTTCCTTGGTGAAATCGTCGATGATCGAACTGTCGATATAATCGGACCAGTTGTAGACGTTGACCACTTTTTCCTGTGCAAACGCACCGCCGGCAACCAAAAACGCCGCGGCCGCGGCCGTCGCCCAAAGAGTATGCCTTATCATTGATTTATCTCCCAGTTTCTTTCACGGGCCTATGAGTTCGTAGAAGAACAGTCGCCGATTATGGTTGTTTTTCGAGAGGCGACAAGCTGCATTCACGCAAACATAGAGCGAATTTTTATATCACATTGTTCCCATTCCTATCATATTTCAAACCGCATCCTTGGCGGAAATCAAGCGGAAATTTACTGGAAGTCGAAAAGGCTGAGGCCGGCGACCATTTCGTCCAGCCCGAGCGGGCGCGTGACCGGCGGCTCGGCACGGGCAAGACAGCCCTGCCGCTCGCACAGCCGGCAGGCGGCGCCGACCGCGATCGCGTCCCCTCGCCCCGCCGCCTCGCCATAGACGGTTTCCTCGGCATGGGCGGCATCGCAGCCGACCAGCAGCGCCGTGCGGCGCACCCGCTCGGCGAAGGCGGCCTGCGGCCCTTCCAGCGTCCGCGAGACCGTCAGGAACGTGCCGCCGTCCGGCATCTCCACCCGGTCGACGAGGATCTGCCCGGGCTGGGAAAAGGCGGCATGGACGCCGAGCTTGGGACAGCCGCCACCGAAGCGCGCCTGCGGAAAGCCCTGCGCACCCGCGCGCCGGAAGCGATGGCCGGCATTGTCGATCTCCAGCATGAAGAAGGGCACGCCTGCCTTTCCCGGCCGCTGCAGCATGGTGAGCCGGTTCGCCGCCTGCTCGTAGGAAACCGAAAAGCGCGAGCGCAGCACGTCGATATCGTAGCGCACGCGCTGCGCCGTGGAATGGAAAGCCTCGTAGGGCATCATCAGCGCATGGGCGGCGTAGCGCGCCAGCTCGAAGCGGGCGATGCGCTTGGCCTCCGCCGTCGTGAAGGCGAGCAGGTCGAGCTCGGCGAAAATCTCGTCCTGCAAGGCGAGCTGCACCGTCTCCATGGCGATCTCGCGCAGCTGGTCGAAGGGCGACAGGCGCTCGGAGAGGAAGAGCCGCATGGAGTGCCGGTCGAAGCGGCGGCGCAGGTTCGGCATGGTGTGGACCGGCAGGAGGCGCACGACGACGCCGTGCTCCTTGCGCAGCCAGCCCTTGAGCGCCGATGCGAGGTCGTCGCCCGGCGCCAGCGCCGCATGAAAGCGCTCGGCCGCCTCGTCGATGGCGCCGAAATAGTTGGGGCGGCTTTCCAGCTTGTCGCGCACCTCGTCCATCGGCAGCAGCGTGCCTGACAGCGTGGTGGCATGGCCTTCGCGGGCGAGGACTTCGGCAAGATCGGTCAGGCGCGCGGCCTGCTCGCGGTAGGCACGATAGAGCTTCATTATGCCGCTCGCCACATTCGGCGCGGCATCGGCGATCTCCACCAGCTCGTGATCGCCCGGCAGCTCGCCGGCGAGCAGCGGATCGGCGAAGACCTCGCGGAGCTGACGCGCATTGCCGGCGCTCTCGCCCTGCAGCTCGTCCAGGTCCACCTTGTAGACGGAGGCAAGGCGCAGGAGGAGCTGCACGGTCAGCGGACGCTGGTTGCGCTCGATGAGGTTGAGATAGGACGGCGAGATCGACAGGCCTTCCGCCATCGCCGTCTGGGTGAGGCCGAGCGCGTTGCGGATGCGCCGGACCTTCGGCCCGGCAAAGATCTTGTTCTCCGCCATGTGTCAAATCCTTTACACGATCGGCCACGCTGTCAATTTTACAGATTTTACTTTTTTACAGAGCCGCCTTGTCAAAGACAAGACATCATTACCCGATTATCCCGCTGATTTTCCGGTTTTCCCTCGCCGTATTGTGCGCTGCGATGTAAATAGTGTCACATGAAATCGGGGCAGCAAGACAGCGACATCCCGATCCAGAGACATCATACCGGAGGATATCATGACCGATTTTTACAACCTCGTCCCGAGCGCACCGAAGGGCCGGTTCGACGGCGTCGAACGCCCCTATACGGCCGAGACGGTCGAGAAGCTGCGCGGCTCGGTCCAGATCCGCCATACGCTGGCCGAGAACGGCGCGAATCGCCTTTGGAAGCTCATCCACGAGGAAGACTTCGTCAACGCGCTCGGCGCGCTCTCGGGCAACCAGGCCATGCAGATGGTCCGCGCCGGCCTGAAGGCGATCTATCTCTCCGGCTGGCAGGTCGCCGCCGACGCCAATACCGCCTCGGCCATGTATCCCGACCAGTCGCTCTATCCGGCAAACGCCGCGCCGGAACTGGCCAAGCGCATCAACCGCACGCTCCAGCGCGCCGACCAGATCGAGACGGCGGAAGGCAACGGCCTTTCGGTCGACACCTGGTTCGCCCCCATCGTCGCCGACGCGGAGGCCGGCTTCGGCGGCCCGCTCAACGCCTTCGAGATCATGAAGGCCTTCATCGAGGCAGGCGCCGCCGGTGTCCACTTCGAGGACCAGCTCGCCTCCGAAAAGAAGTGCGGCCATCTCGGCGGCAAGGTCCTCATCCCGACCGCCGCGCATATCCGCAACCTCGATGCCGCGCGCCTTGCCGCCGACGTCATGGGCGTGCCGACGCTGATCGTCGCCCGCACGGACGCCGAGGCGGCAAAACTCCTGACCTCCGATATCGACGAGCGCGACCAGCCCTTCGTCGACACGGACAAGGGCCGCACGGTCGAAGGCTTCTACAACGTCAAGAACGGCATCGAGCCGTGCATCGCCCGCGCCATCTCCTATGCCCCGCATTGCGACCTGATCTGGATGGAGACCGGCAAGCCGGACCTCGAACAGGCCCGCAGGTTCGCCGAGGCGGTGCACAAGGCGCATCCCGGCAAGCTGCTCGCCTACAATTGCTCGCCCTCGTTCAACTGGAAGAAGAACCTCGACGACGCGACCATCGCCAAGTTCCAGCGCGAGCTCGGTGCGATGGGCTACAAGTTCCAGTTCATCACGCTCGCCGGCTTCCACCAGCTCAACTACGGTATGTTCGAGCTGGCCCGCGGCTACAAGGACCGCCAGATGGCGGCCTATTCGGAACTGCAGGAAGCGGAATTCGCGGCGGAGGCCAACGGCTACACCGCGACCAAACACCAGCGCGAAGTCGGCACCGGCTATTTCGACGCCGTCTCCATGGCGATTACCGGCGGCCAGTCCTCGACGACCGCCATGCATGAATCGACCGAGCACGAGCAGTTCCGCCCGGCCGCCGAATAAGCCTTTCAATTCACTTTCAAGAACCCCGTTACAAGAGGAGAAATGCCATGACAGTCCAGACCCGCGTCAAGGAACGAGCCGAAGAACAGGCTTCCGCCATGACCCCCGACCAGCAGGCCATGATCCGCATGGTCGCCAACGACCTGCACCGCCTCAACCAGTCCGTCATGAAGGCGGTCGAGGCCGGCGTCTCGGTGGAGCTCGTCCGCTCCGCCCGTCACCACGGCGGCGAGGGCAACTGGGGCGACCTGCTGATCCCGGTCATCGTGACGCAGGGTCGCGGCTGACAGGCAGATATCCGGTCGAAAGGAAATCCCCGGCGTTCCCTGCGCCGGGGATTTTTCGTTTCGAGCGCCTTGCAGGTCGGCGGCCGCGTTCATGGCCTCGCGCGTTGGAAATGCGCGAGGCGGTCAGTTGTCCGGGTGCTCCGTCAGGATCGCGCCGGTGCGGGGATCCGCGCTGAACTCCATTCGCGTACCGTTCTTCATGCCCTCTCCTTCCCAACGCCCGTCGTCGGCCTCGATCTGATGGATTGCCGTGTAGCCGGCGGCCTTCAGTTTCCCGACAACCTCTTCGAGCGGCATCCAGTCGGCGCCGGGCTGGTCCGCCAGCGCAGGCAGCGCCGTCCCGAGCATCAGAGCGAAAGTAAGGGCGAATGTGTTCGTTCCGGTCATGACAGCCTCCGTTGCAAGCCCTGATATTGCGTTTGCCTCAGGGCCTGGATGGTTCACACCAGCCGGATGATAGCCGCGAATGCGTCCTCGGTTTGTCACAGGCCGCTCTTGCCAGCCGTGAAGCAGCAAAAACCCCCGGCGGGCTCCCTGCGCGCCGGGGGTTCGTTTCCTGTGCGGCGGTGATCAGGCCGCGCGGTACAGCACCTCTTCGTTCGCCTCCAGGCGGAACTGCTCGACCAGCATCATCAGCGTGTCGGCATCGCCCGCCAGCTTGCGGCTTGCGGCGGTCGTCAGGTCGACCATCGAGGCGTTCTGCTGGGTCATCTGGTCCATCTGGTTGACGGAGCCGTTGACCTCCTGCAGCGCCGCCGCCTGGTCGCGGCTTGCCGTCGCCATCATGTCCACATGCTGGCTGACGGTGACGATCTGCTGGCTGATCGAGGCGAGCACGGAGCCGGTCTCCTGCACGAGATGCGCGCCGGCGCTGACCTCGCTCGTCGACTTCTCGATGAGGCCCTTGATCTCGCGGGCGGCGCTGGCCGAACGCTGGGCCAGCTCGCGCACTTCCTGCGCCACGACCGCAAAGCCCTTGCCCGCCTCGCCCGCGCGGGCGGCCTCGATGCCGGCATTGAGCGCCAGGAGATTGGTCTGGAAGGCGATGTCGTCGATCACCTCGATGATCTGCTCGATCTGGCGCGAGGCGCCCTCGATGCGACCCATGGCGGCGATCGCATTGCTGACGACCTCCGCGGAGCTGTCGGCGCTGCGCTTCGTCGTGCCGACGACGAGATTCGCCTCATGCGCCCGCTCGGCGGAGGAGCGCACGGTGGCGGTGATCTGCTCCACGGCGGCCGCCGTCTCCTCCAGCGAGGAGGCCTGCGATTCGGTGCGCTTGGAGAGCGCATCGGCCGATTGCAGCATGTCCGAGCCGCTGCGCTGGATCGACAGCGCATTGGTGCGGATCTGGCCAAGCGTATCCTGGAGGCGGACCAGCGAGACGTTGAAATCCTGGCGGAGCTGCTCGAGGCGGCCGTTGAAGGGCGTCTCGATCTGGCGCGACAGATCGCCCTGCGCAAGGCGGCCGAGGCCGGCGGCGAGGGCATTGACGGCGAAGTCGATCTCGCGGTCGAGCGACTGCTTTTCGGCGTCGTTGCGGGCGCGCTCGGCTTCCGCCGCGGCGCGCTGCTGCTCGCTCTCCTCCTCGATGCGGATCTTCGACAGGGCGTTCTCCTTGAAGACGCCGAGCGCGCGGGCCATGTCGCCGATCTCGTCGGCGCGGCCTTCGCCGGAAATGCCCGTGTCGAGGAAGCCGTCGGCAAGCCGGCGCATGGCGCCGGTGATCTGGCCGATCGGCCCCTTCAACGTCAGCACCAGCGCGATGCCGGCGAGGATGGCGATGGCCGCGCCCGCGACGGTCGCGAGCACCGAGACCTGGTTGGCCTTCTCGCGCTCGGTGCCGGCGCTGGTCTTCTGCTCCTCGGCGAACTGGCTGAGGAGGTTCCAGATCGTGTCGATCGACTGGCCGGCGGCCTCGAAATCGGCGGCGCGCTCGGTGCTGATCTTCACGAGGGCGGCACTGTCGGCCTCCATCCGCTCCAGCATCGGCGACAGGCTCTCGTCGACCGTGTCGAAGAACTCAAGACCGCTCGCGCTGCCGCGCAGGCCCTTCATGTCGATGCGCAGGATGGCGAGATGGCCGAGCAGCTTGACGCGATTGGTGTCCGACGTCTGGCCGAGGAAGCGCGCAGCCCCGACCTTGATGTCGTCGATGGTGGAGACGAGCTTGCGCGTGGCGGCGAGGATCGCCTCGGACTTGATGATCGGCTCGTCGAGCTCGGTGAAGAGGCGGGTCGCCTCGCGCATCTTCTCGCCGGCCGCGCCCTGGAGCTGGATGGCGACCTGGCGGAAGCGGCTGACGCGCCGCCCGATGTCCGGAATGGTGACGGCCGCCGGATCGGAGGACGACAGGAAGCCGCCGAGCTCGTCGATCGTGTTGCGGATGGTGATGGAAACGACCTTCTGGCTCTTCGGCAGGATCGTCGTGATCGAGCGCTCGGTCTTGGAAATGAGCGGATAGCGTTCCTTGACGAGCTTGAGCTGCTCCTCGGGGGTTGCGCCCTTGCCGAAATCGGCGAGAAAATCGGCAAAGAACTTGCTGGCATTGGTCAGGCGTTCGGCCTCGCGCAGCATGCTCTTGGCGGCATTCTCGTTCTGCCGCACGGAGCGCTGGAGCTTGGTGGCCTCGTCGAGGATCTTCACCTGGTCGGCGCCGAGAGCATTGAGGGTGTTGCCCATCGCACCGTGCAGGTCGTTTTCCTGCACATAGAGCGCCCAGAGACCGTCCATGCGGGCCTCGATATCCTTCGTCTGGGCCTGCGCATCGATAAGGCGCGACTTGTCGGCGTCGGGCGCCAGCGCATCCATCGTCGCCTGCAGGACGGCGCCCTGCGCGCTCAGCCGCTCGTGCACGGCGTCGCGGCTTTCCTCGGAGGTCTCGCGCAGGAACCGGTTCATGCCGGCATAGACGTCCTTGAAGCCGCTCAGCGACTGGAGGACGCTGTTGGAGATTTCCATGCGACCCTGCAGGAGGCCGGACGCATAAAGGCCGGTGAAGCCGACCGCGCAGATGCTGAGAACGAATGGCAGGATGAAGACAAGAACCTTGGTCTGGATCTTGAAGCGGGCGAGAATCTTATCAATGAACATGGCGGAACATCCGTTGTCGGCGTGCTCCACCCCTGCCCTTTTCGGGCCTCCCCAGGATTCGGACGCCGGATTACCGACTTTCATGCGGCCGCAATGCCGCGCATCCGGGGGAGCAGTCATTGCCAGCCGCGCGGCAACCCTCACGGCGACGCGGCATCCGGAACCCTATCCGGCGATATTCGGCGGCAATCTTTAAAATTCTCTCACTTTTTAAACCGATTTATGACAACCGGCAGGGCGTCAGAACGCCAGCATGGCGAGCAGCGCGAGGAGGCCGGCGGCGAGGGCGCAATTGATGCCGACGGCGGCAAGCCGGCGACGGCTCTCCCCGGCGGTGGCGGCGATGGCGAGGGCGCGGGCTTGGCGGTTTCTGGCGGGCATGCGGCGACACTCCGTTACGAGATACAGGCAATCCGGATCAACCGGCCAGCCGGCCCACATCATGTTGTCCCCGCTTTCCGCCCGTCAGGCTGGAAAGCCCGGAAACGCCGACCTTGGACAGCATCCGCCGCAAGGCCTTAAAGGATGGTAAATGCCCGTCAGGCCACCTGCCCCGCGGCAAAGCCCGAGGCCCAGGCCCATTGGAAATTGTAGCCGCCGAGCCAGCCGGTGACGTCCACCGCCTCGCCGACGAAATGGAGCCCCGGCACCGCCTTCGCCGCCATGCTGCGCGAATCGAGCGCGGCGGTATCGACGCCGCCGAGGGTGACTTCCGCCGTGCGGTAGCCTTCCGAGGCCGGCGGACGCAGGCGCCAGTCGCGAAGGCGCTGGACGAGCGCCTCGATACGCTTTCCCGACTGCTCGGCGAGCGGGCCGTCGATGCCGAGCTCGGTGACGAGGAGCTGCGCCAGCTTCTTCGGCATGTGCTCCGCCAGCACGGTCTGCAGCGCCTGGCGGCCGTTCTGCCGCCGGGCGGCGGCAACGATCGCGGCGAAATCCACATCGGGACGGATCGTCAGGGCAATCTCCTCGCCCTCCCGCCAGTAGGACGAGATCTGCAGGATGGCGGGGCCGCTGAGGCCGCGATGGGTGAAGAGCGCCGCCTCGCGGAACTCCGTCCGCCCGTGGCGGGCGACGACCTCCACCGACACGCCGGGCAGGCCCTCATGGGCGCCGAGCGTCGCCGGATCGAGCATCAGCGGGACGAGGCCGGCGCGCGTTTCCACCAGCGGCAGGCCGAACTGCTCGGCGATGCGGTAGGCAAAGCCGGTGGCGCCCATCTTGGGGATCGACTTGCCGCCCGTCGCGATCACCAGCGATGCCGCGTCCACCGTTCCGTTTTCAGTGACGACCCGGAAGGATGCACCGTCATGCTCGACGGCGCTGATCGACGTGGAAAGACGCAGGTCCGCGCCAACGGCCTTCATCTCCGCCAGCAGCATGGCGATGATGTCCTTCGCCGAATTGTCGCAGAAGAGCTGGCCGAGCGTCTTCTCGTGCCAGGGAATGCGGTGGCGCTCGACGAGGTCGAGGAAATCGCGCGGCGTGTAGCGGGCGAGCGCCGACTTGCAGAAATGCGGATTGGCCGAGAGGAAGTTCTTCGGCCCGGCATGGATATTGGTGAAGTTGCAGCGCCCGCCGCCGGAAATGCGGATCTTCTCGCCGGGCGCGCGGGCATGGTCGAGCACCAGCACGCGGCGGCCGCGCCGGCCCGCCTCGATGGCGCACATCATGCCCGCCGCGCCCGCTCCGATGATGACGACGTCCCGCCGTTCCGCCACGTGTCCGATCCCCGTTTCGCCTTCCTTTCGGCCATCACGAGCGAAAGTCAACCGGCGAAAAGCGCGCAAATTCCTGAAAAATCGTCTTTTCTACCCCCCGGGGGGAGCTAGCCAAGGGTCAAACTCCGGCTATGATGGCGCATCGTCAACCAAACCCGGTGTCTCATGCCGTCCAAAAAGAAAGTCGTTACCCCCACCATCGAAAAGGCCGCACGCTCCTCTAAAATCCCTCCCGCCATCAGCGTGCCGCGCGGGGTAAAGACCTGGAAGGACGCCGCAGACTGGCTTCGCGCCCGCGGCATCGAAGACATCGAATGCATCACGCCGGACCTTGCAGGGGTGCCGCGCGGCAAGATGATGCCGTCGTCGAAGTTCACCTCGAACACCTCGCTGGCGCTGCCGTCGGCGCTCTATCGCCACACGATCTCCGGCGACTATCCGGAGGAGACCGGCAATTTCCGCTACGAGCCACGCGACAGCGACCTGAAGCTCGTGCCGGATCTTTCGACGCTTTCCGTCGTGCCGTGGGAGACCGATCCGACCGCGCAGGTCATCTGCGACATCGTCGGTTCGACCGGCGAGAACGTGCCCTACACGCCGCGCAACGTGCTGAAAAACGTCGTCAAGATGTATAGCGACCGCGGCTGGAAGCCGGTGGTGGCGCCGGAGATCGAGTTCTACCTCGTCGCCGTCAACGACGACCCGGACTATCCGCTGCATCCGCCGAAGGGCCGCTCCGGCCGCGCCATCCAGGGCGGCCAGGGCTATTCCATCGCCGGCATCAACGAATTCGACGAGCTGATCGACGACATCTACCACTTCTCGGAAAAGCAGGGGCTCGAGATCGATACCCTGATCCACGAGGAAGGCCCGGCGCAGCTCGAGATCAACCTGCGCCACGGCGATCCCGTCGAGCTTGCCGACCAGGTGTTCCTGTTCAAGCGCACGATCCGCGAAGCGGCGATGAAGCACGGCATCTACGCCACCTTCATGGCCAAGCCCATGCAGGGACAGGCGGGCTCGGCCATGCACATCCACCAGTCCGTGGTGGAGATCGAGACAGGCCGGAACGTCTTCTCCAATCCGGACGGCTCGGCCTCGCAGGAATTCTTCCACTTCATCGGCGGCATGCAGGCCTATGTGCCGAAGACGCTCGTCATGATGGCGCCCTATGTGAACTCCTACCGGCGCCTGACGCCCGACATGTCGGCGCCCGTCAACAATGCCTGGGGCTACGACAACCGCACGACGGCCTTCCGCGTGCCGGTATCGGATGCCGCGGCGCGGCGCATCGAGAACCGGCTTCCCGGCTCGGACGCCAACCCCTATCTCGCGCTCGCGGCCTCGCTCGGCTGCGGCCTGCTCGGCATCATGAACAAGCTCGAGCCGACCGCGCCGACGGAGGACACCGCCAACGAGGGCTCTATCGACCTGCCGCGTGGCCTGCTTGAGGCCGTGTCGCTGCTCGAATCCGATCCGGCTCTGGCCGAGGTGCTGAGCGCCGAGTTCATCGGCCTCTATGCCGGCGTCAAGCGGGGCGAGTTCGAGACCTTCATGCAGGTGATCAGCCCCTGGGAACGCGAGTTCCTGCTGCTCAACGTCTGAGCGGCCGGCGGTCCGGGCCGCTGCAAGAGACCAGACCCTGAGAGCGGCGGCGCCCCGGCACGCCGCTGCACCCTCTTGAACATGAGTGTGTGCAATGCCCTGGCAAAGCCCGATTTCCCCCGGCGTCTCCTGGTATGAGGCAAGCGTCGGCGAGCGCCCCGAATATGCGGCCCTCGACGGCTCCGTCGAAACCGATGTCGCCATCGTCGGCGGCGGCTTCACCGGCCTGCAGGCCGCCTACAATCTCGCGCGGAAGGGCGTGCGCGTCACGCTCATCGAGGCGCACCGCTTCGGCGACGGCGCGTCCGGGCGCAACGGCGGCCAGCTCGGCACCGGCCAGCGCGCCGAGGCGGAGGAACTGGAAGCCGAACTCGGCTACGAACGCGCAAAGGCCCTCTTCGACATGGCCGAGGACGCCAAGCGCCATATCCACGACTTCGCCAGTTCCCAGAACCTCGACATCGACTATGTGCCCGGCCAGCTCAATGTCAGCCACAAGGCGAGTTTCGAGAAGGATTTTCGCGATCACGTCGAAATCGCCGCGACGCGCTACGACTATCCGCACATGACCTATATGGACCGGGCGGAGACGGAGGAGCGCGTCGGCTCGAAACGCTTCTTCTTCGGTATCCGCGACACCGGCACCGGCCACATCCACCCGATGAAGCTGCTGGTCGGCGTCGCCCGCGCTGCACAGGCCGCCGGCGCCAGCCTGCATGAAAAGACCCCTGCCCTGAAGATCGAGCGTGCCGGCGGCAAGGCGGTGATCACCACCGCGAAGGGCACGATCCGCGCCGACAAGGCACTGATCGCCTGCAATGCCTATATCGGCGACCTGGAGCCGAAGACGGAAGCGCATGTCATGCCGATCCGCTCCTTCATCGGCGCGACGGTGCCGCTCGACAGGTTCCCCTCGGTCATTCCCGGCGGCGAGGCCATCGCCGATACGCGGTTCGTCGTGCGCTATTTCCGCAAGACCCGCGACGGCCGGCTGCTCTTCGGCGGCCGCGAAGCCTATTCGGAAAACCTCGACGACATGACGCCGCCGATCCGCCGGCAGATCGAGGAGGTCTATCCGGAGCTCAAGGGCATCGAGCTCACCCATGCCTGGGGCGGCTCCGTCGGCATCACCATGCCGCGCAAGCCCTATGTGCGCGAGGTCATGCCCGGCATCACCACCATCGGCGGCTATTCCGGCCATGGCGTCATGCTGTCAAACTATTGCGGCAAGCTCTATGCCGACGAGGTAACGGGCGGCAGCAGCGATCTCGACCTGATGAAGGCCCTGAAAATTCCGGCCTTTCCGGGCGGTCAGCGCTTCCGTTCGCCGCTTCTGTTCCTCGCCATGACGTGGTACGCGCTGCGCGACAGGCTCTGATCGAATGGAAACACCGATTTTGTTGCGTTGCACGCTGGCGTTTTTAAATCGATTAGATTATAACACCCGCCAACAGAACGAGATCGAGATATCCGATGAGCAGCCAGATCATTCCCGTTGAACCCTTCGACTATGTCGTCTTCGGCGGAACCGGCGACCTTGCGGAACGCAAGCTCCTTCCGGCCCTCTACCACCGGCAGCTCGCCGGCCAGCTTTCGGACCCGACGCGCATCATCGGCGCGTCGCGTACCGCCTTCACGGATGCGGAATACCGCAAGTTCGCCGTCGATGCGCTGAAGGAGCATCTGAAGGCCGGCGAATTCGACGACGAGCAGGTCAGGATCTTCTGCGACCGGCTGTTCTACGTCGCGGTCGACGCCAAGTCGGACCAGGGCTGGGACAAGCTGAAGGCCCTGCTCGACGAGGGCAAGGACCGCGTGCGCGCCTTCTATCTCGCTGTGGCGCCCGCCATCTTCGGCGACATCTCGGAAAAGATCCGCGACCACAAGCTGATCACCAAGCAGACGCGCATCGTCGTCGAAAAGCCGATCGGCCGCGACCTTGCCTCCGCCAACGAGCTGAACAACACGATTGGCAAGGTCTTCCATGAAGAGCAGATCTTCCGCATCGACCACTATCTCGGCAAGGAGACGGTGCAGAACCTGATGGCGCTGCGCTTCGCCAACGCGCTCTACGAGCCGCTGTGGAACTCCGCCCATATCGACCATGTGCAGATCACGGTCGCCGAATCGGTCGGCCTCGAAAGCCGCGCGGGCTACTACGACAAGGCGGGCGCGCTGCGCGACATGGTGCAGAACCATATCCTCCAGCTTCTCTGCCTCGTGGCGATGGAAGTGCCTTCCTCCATGGACGCCGAAGCCGTGCGTGACGAGAAGCTCAAGGTGCTGCGCGCGCTGAAGCCGATCGACCAGTACAATGTCGAGCGCCTGACGGTGCGCGGCCAGTACCGCGCCGGCGCCTCCTCGGGCGGCCCGGTCAAGGGCTATCTCGAAGAGCTGGAAGGCGGCGTCTCCAACACGGAGACCTTCGTCGCCATCAAGGCCGAGATCGGCAATTGGCGCTGGGCGGGCGTGCCCTTCTACATCCGCACGGGCAAGCGTCTTGCCACGCGCATGTCCGAGATCGTCATCACCTTCAAGCCGATCCCGCATTCGATCTTCGATCCCTCGGCGGGCCGCATCGAGGCCAACCAGCTCATCATCCGCCTGCAGCCGGATGAGGGCGTCAAGCAGTCGCTGATGATCAAGGACCCGGGTCCCGGCGGCATGCGCCTGCGCAACGTCTCGCTCGACATGAGCTTCGCCGAGGCCTTCGACGCGCGCAATGCCGACGCCTACGAGCGCCTGCTGCTCGACGTCATCCGCAACAACCAGACGCTCTTCATGCGCCGCGACGAGGTGGAAGCCGCATGGCGCTGGGTCGACCCGATCCTGAAGGCATGGGAAGCGACCGGCCAGCAGGCGCAGGGCTACACCGCCGGCACCTGGGGCCCGAGCCAGGCCATCGCCCTCATCGAGCGCGACGGCCGCACCTGGCACGAAACGTAAGGAAGCCCGATGAGCGCGCAACTGCATGAATTCAAGGATGGCGCGGCATTGGCCGAGGGGCTGGCGGACCGGGTTTCCGCCGCGCTCGCGGACGGCATCGCCGCGCGCGGCCGCGCGACCATCGCGGTATCGGGCGGCTCGACGCCCAAGGCCTTCTTCAAGGCGCTTTCCACCCGCGACATCGACTGGAGCAAGGTGACGGTCACGCTCGTCGACGAGCGCTTCGTGCCGGCGGACAATCCGCGCTCGAACCACCTGCTCGTCGCCGACAACCTGCTGCAGGGCAAGGCGAAGGCAGCCGCCTTCCTGCCGCTCTACCGGGACGCCGGCAGCGCGGAAGAAGCGGCGAAGATCGCCTCGGCCGATGCCGCAAGCCTCGACCACCCCTTCGACGTCGCCATTCTCGGCATGGGAACGGACGGCCATACGGCCTCGTTCTTCCCCGGCGGCAGCAACCTTGCCGAGGCGATCTCATCCGAGACGCCGCGCGGCGTGATCACCATGGAAGCGGAGGGCGCGGGCGAAACCCGCCTCACCTTCACCTTTACCAGCCTTCAGGATGCCCGCCTTCTGGTGCTGCATATCGAGGGCCAGGGCAAGATGGACGTTCTTTCTGCCGCTAAGGAGGACGGACCGGAGGCCGACATGCCGATCCGCGCCATTCTCCGGCGCGCGGCGACGCCGCTCGATATCTACTGGGCGCCCTAGAGCACCCGGCCGGCTGAAGCCGAACATGACCGGCGTCGAGGGACGCCATTGCCCCCGCGGATGGCGCAGCTTTCCCGCTCGCCTTGCCGTGCAAGAATGCAATCGAGAAAGTCAGGATAGATCCCATGTCCGCCGACAAACGCATCGAAGCCATTACCGCCCGCATCGTCGAACGTTCGAAGCCCCACCGCCTGCCCTATCTGGAGCGCGTGCAGGCCGCCGCCTCCAAGGGCGTGCACCGCGCCGTGCTCTCCTGCGGCAACCTTGCGCACGGCTTTGCGGTCTGTTCCCCCGCCGAGAAGGACGCGCTCGCCGGCGAGCGCGTTCCCAACCTCGGCATCATCACCGCCTATAACGACATGCTCTCGGCTCACCAGCCCTTCGAGACCTATCCGGCGCTGATCCGCGAGGCCGCGCGGGAAGCGGGCGGCGTGGCGCAGGTCGCCGGCGGCGTGCCGGCCATGTGCGACGGCGTCACCCAGGGCCAGCCGGGCATGGAGCTCTCGCTCTTCTCGCGCGACCTCATCGCCATGGCGGCGGGCGTCGGCCTGTCGCACAACATGTTCGATTCGGTCGTCTATCTCGGCGTCTGCGACAAGATCGTGCCGGGCCTCACCATCGCGGCGCTGACCTTCGGCCACCTGCCGGCCGTCTTCATTCCCGCCGGCCCCATGACATCCGGCCTGCCGAACGACGAGAAGGCCCGCGTGCGCCAGCTCTATGCGGAAGGCAAGGCCGGCCGCGCCGAGCTGCTGGAGGCCGAATCCAAGTCCTATCACGGCCCCGGCACCTGCACCTTCTACGGCACCGCCAATTCCAACCAGATGCTGATGGAGATCATGGGCTTCCACATGCCCGGCGCCTCCTTCATCAATCCCGGCACGCCGCTGCGTGACGCGCTGACCAAGGAAGCCGCCAAACGGGCGCTCGCCATCACCGCTGAGGGCAACGAGTTCACCCCGGCCGGCGAGATGATCGACGAGCGCTCCATCGTCAACGGCGTCGTGGGCCTCCACGCCACCGGCGGCTCGACCAACCACACGCTGCACCTTCTCGCCATGGCGCGCGCCGCCGGCATCGTGCTGACCTGGAAGGACATCTCCGATCTTTCCGACGTCGTGCCGCTGCTCGCCCGCGTCTATCCGAACGGGCTTGCCGACGTGAACCATTTCCATGCCGCCGGCGGCATGGGCTTCCTCATCCAGGAACTGCTGAAGACCGGCATGCTGCATGACGACGTGCGTACGGTCTACGGGCAGGGCCTGCAGGCTTATACGATCGATCCGAGGCTCGGCGAGAACGGCAGCGTGCGCCGCGAGCCGGCACCGAAGGTCAGCCACGATCCGAAGATCCTTGCCAGCATCGAGGCGCCCTTCCAGCCGACCGGCGGGTTGAAGATGCTGACGGGCAATATCGGCAAGGCGGTGATCAAGATCTCCGCCGTCAAGCCGGAGCGCCATGTCATCGAAGCGCCGGCAAAGGTCTTCCACGACCAGCAGGAACTCAATGTCGCCTTCAAGAACGGTGAGCTGACGGGGGACTTCATCGCGGTCGTCCGCTTCCAGGGCCCGAAGGCCAACGGTATGCCCGAATTGCACAAGCTGACCACCGTGCTCGGCATCCTGCAGGACCGCGGCCAGCGCGTGGCGCTGCTCACCGACGGCCGCATGTCCGGCGCCTCCGGCAAGGTCCCGGCGGCCATCCATGTGACGCCCGAAGCGGTCGACAACGGTCCGATCGGCCGCATCCGCAGCGGCGACACGATCCGGCTCGACGCCGCCCACGGCACCATCGAGGTTCTGGTGGAAGCCGCGGAATTCGACGCCCGCCCGCAGGCGACGACCGATCTTTCCGGCAACGAATTCGGCATGGGCCGCGAGCTCTTCGCGCCCTTCCGCGCAATCGCGGGGCCGGCCGATCATGGAGCGAGCGTGCTGTTCGCGTAATCGGGCGGGCGGCCCCTCATCCGGCCTGCCGGCCACCTTCTCCCCGCAGGCGGGGAGAAGGGACATTGCCGCACGGGTTTCCTTCAATTCATGGGAAACGGCAGCGGGATGAGGGGCAGCGCCTCCCAAGCCCTCAGCTATAGATATCCAGCGTCCGGCCCTGATGGTTCCGGTGGGTCGAGTAGACGAAGATGCGCTGCAGGTCCTTGTCGGACAGGAGCCGCAGGAAGCGGGCCTCCACCACGTCGTTCGTATAGATGCGCTGTGTCAGGCATCCGATCATCGGGATGCGGGCGCTGACGATGTCGAGGTAGAAATTGCGCGGCAGCTGGAACTTGGTCGTCATGGTGATGACGGCGCCGCTGCGCGAGAGTTTGATGATGATGCCGCGGCGGGAGACAAGGTTGACGAGCCCGCCGCTCTCGGTGAACTCGATGCGGGCCTCGTTGCAGGTATCCTCCATCGGGAAGGACTTTTCCCGATCGTACATGAAGGACTCTTCCTTGTTCAGGTAGCTGCCCCGCTGCCCTTGCCCATAGATGCTCATCCGCCTGCTGCCCCGGCACTTTCGATTTGCGGGAAAGCTAGCCCGGCAAGGCTTAATAACGGGTTGAGCGGCAAGGCGAAATCCTGCTGCCCGTCCCTGTCTCAGCGCCCACGCTCAAGCGGCGCGGTAGCTGTTCCCGGCGGCGTCGAAGAGATGCAGCCTTGCCTTGTCGGCGGTGAAGCGGACCTTGTCGCCGCGCCTGACGGCGAGGATGCCGGGGATCTTCGCGATGATCGGCTCGCCCGGCACGAGACCCTCGATATAGAGCAGCGTCACCTCACCGAGCGCCTCGACGATGGAGACCGTGCCCTCGAAGAGGAAGTCCTCGCCGGTGGTGATCTGCAGGTCTTCCGGCCGCACGCCGAAGCTCGCCGTCTTGCCGACTTCGGAGGCCGCCGTCGGGATATCGACGCTGGAGGTGCGCCCGCCGGTCAGTTCCAGCGCGGTCGCCTCACCAGCGGCGGTGATCTTCGCCGGGATGATGTTCATGGCGGGCGAGCCGATGAAGCGGGCGACGAAGAGGTTCGCCGGGCGCTCGTAGAGTTCGAGCGGCGGGCCGACCTGCTCTATATGGCCGGCTGAGAGCACGACGATGCGGTCGGCGAGCGTCATCGCCTCCACCTGGTCGTGCGTGACGTAGATCATCGTCGTGTCGGCCATCTGCTCGTTGAGCTTGGCGATCTCGATGCGGGTGGCGACGCGCAAGGCGGCATCAAGATTCGACAGCGGCTCGTCGAAGAGGAAGACCTTCGGATCGCGGCAGATGGCGCGGCCGATAGCGACGCGCTGGCGCTGGCCGCCCGAAAGCGCTTTGGGCAGGCGGTCGAGATATTGGGTGAGCTGGAGGATATCGGCGGCCGAGCGCACACGCCGGTCGATCTCCTCCTTGCTCTCGCCGGCGATCCGCATGCCGAAGGCCATGTTGTCGTAGACGGTCATGTGCGGATAGAGCGCGTAGGACTGGAAGACCATGGCGATGCCGCGCTTGGAGGGCGGCACGTCGTTAACGCGCTCGCCGTCGATGGTCATGTCGCCGCCGGTGATCTCTTCGAGGCCCGCGATCATGCGCAGGAGGGTCGACTTGCCGCAGCCGGACGGGCCGACGAAGACGATGAACTCGCCCTGCTTGATATCGAGATCGATGCCGTGGATCACGTCCACCGCGCCGTAGGACTTGCGGATATCCCTGAGCACCAGCCCTGTCATGTCTCTCTCCCCTTTACGTTTTGGCGCCGTCGTCACGCGAAGCGGGCGAAGAACCCGCTCCAGGCCGGAAGTTCTATATTTTCCTCATGCATCAGGCTAGCGAAGCCATGGCCTTCCAGCACCTCCAGCGTGCCGGACGGCAGGTCGGCAAGGCGCGGCACCGGGCTCATGTTGAAGGCGCAGAAGACCTTCTCGTTGCCGTGGCTGCGCACGAAGGAGAGGATCGCCCCTTCGGCCGAAAGGAATTCGATCTCGCCCTTGACCAGCGCCACATGCTCCTTGCGGAAGGCGAGGAAGCGGCGGTAGTGCGACAGGACCGACGCCTCGTCCCCCTCCTGCATGTCGACCGCGCGCTCCAGATGGGCGACCGAGACCGGCAGCCAGGGCCTGCCATCGCTGAAGCCGCCGGACTGCTCGCCGGCACTCCAGACCATCGGCGTGCGGCAGCCGTCGCGGCCCTTGAAATCCGGCCAGAACTGGATGCCGTAGGGATCCTGCAGGTCCTCGTAGGCAAGCTCGGCCTCCGGCAAGGCCAGTTCCTCGCCCTGGTAGATGCAGACGGAGCCGCGCAGCGACATGAGGAGGCTCGCCAGCAGCCTGGCATGCGCCTCGTGATCCGTCACGCCGAAGCCCCAGCGGCTGACATGGCGCATGACGTCATGGTTGGAGAAGGCCCAGCAGACCCAGCCTTCGGGCGCCGCCTTTTCCAGCGCATGCTGCGTCTCGGCGACAAAGGCCGGCGTCAGCGGATCGGGCGCCAGAAACTCGAAGGCGTAGCACATGTGCATCTTGTCGCCGCCGGAGGTGTACTCACCGGCGATTTCGAGGCCGCGCTGGCTGTCACCCACCTCGCCGACCGCCGCGATGGCCGGGAATTCCTCGAGAAGCGCGCGGAAGCGTTTGAGGAATTCGAGGTTCTCCGGCTGGTTCTTGTCGTAGAGATGTTCCTGGTAGTTGTAGGGGTTCACGGCGGGCGCCGTCTGCGCGTTGCGGCGCTCGGGGGGAAGCGACGGGTTGTCGCGCAATTCCTTGTCGTGGAAGTAGAAGTTGATCGTGTCGAGGCGGAAGCCATCGACGCCGCGCTCCAGCCAGAAGCGGGCGACGGAGAGCAGCGCGTCCTGAACTTCCGGATTGTGCAGGTTCAAATCCGGCTGCGAGGTCAGGAAATTGTGCATGTAATATTGCAGGCGCGTCGCGTCCCACTGCCAGGCGGAACCGCCGAAGATCGCCAGCCAGTTGTTGGGCGGCGTGCCGTCGGGCTTCGAATCCGCCCAGACATACCAGTCCGCCTTGGGATTGGTCCGCCGCGAGCGGCTTTCGACGAACCAGGGATGCTTGTCGGAAGTGTGCGACAGCACGAGATCGATCATCACGCGGATGTCGAGGCGGTGGGCCTCGGCGATCAGCGCGTCGAAATCGGCAAGCTCCCCGAAGATCGGGTCGACATCGAGATAATCCGAGACGTCGTAACCGAAGTCCTTCATCGGCGAGGTGAAGAAGGGCGAAATCCAGATCGCGTCCACGCCGAGGGACGCGACATGGGCAAGGCGCTCGGTGATGCCCTTGAGGTCGCCGATCCCGTCGCCATTGGTGTCCTGGAAGGAGCGCGGATAGATCTGGTAGATCACCGCGCCGCGCCACCAGTCCTTGTCCGGCGTGAGAAGGGTGGAATCCGACGTCGTCATTCTGCTTGTCCTATAGGTATGCGTCAGCCGCCCTTGACCGACCCCGCCAGCAGGCCGCGCACGAGATAGCGCTGCAGGCTGAAGAAGACGATGAGGGGGACGACGATGGTGATGAAGGCGGAGGCCGTGAGGATTTCCCAGTTGCCGCCGCGCGATCCGAGAAGGTTCACGAGGCGCCCGGTCAGCACCAGCTCGTCATTGCCCGTGCCGAGGAAGACCATGGCGACGAGCAGGTCGTTCCATGTCCACAGGAACTGGAAGATGGCGAAGGAGGCGAGCGCCGGAAAGGAGAGCGGCAGGATGATCTTCACGAAGATGTCGAAATCGGACGCGCCGTCGACGCGGGCCGATTCCATGATCTCGCGCGGCAGGCCGGCCATGTAGTTGCGCAGGAGGTAGATGGCGAGCGGCAGGCCGAAGCCCATATGGGCGAGCCAGATGCCGACATAGGTCTTGGCCGGCACGCCGAAGAAGGCGCCGACGCCGTTATAGAGCCGGAGCAGTGGGATCAGCGACATCTGCAGGGGCACGACGAGCAGGCCGACGATGACCGCGATGAGGATCGCCCGGCCGGGGAACGGCATCCAGGCGAGCGCATAGGCGCAGAAGGCGGCGACGAGGATCGGGATGATCGTCGAGGGGATCGCCACCGTCAGCGAATTGATGAAGGACGAGCCGATGCCGGCGGCGCTCAGCACCTCGCGATAGTTGTCGAGCGTGAAGCGCGGCGGGACGGAGGCGGTGTAGAAGATGCGCTGGCCGCGCGTGCCTTCCATTCTCGCCGGCGAGACGAGCTCGTAGCTGCCGTCCTCGTTGACGGTCAGTGTCTGGCCGTCGCCGATATCGGCGGCCGTGCCCGGCTCGAAGGCGGCGGGCTGCATGGGGCGGACGCCGAAGGCCGAGACCTTCGCTGGACCGCCCTCCGTCAGGTTGCCGGAGATGACGAACTTGCCGTCACGCTCGATCTGGGCATCCGGCGCGCTCGCGCGGCCGGTGAGGTTCTGCGAGGAGGTGGAGAGCGCCGTCCACCAGCCGGAGACGGCGAGCTGGTCCTTGTCGCGCAGCGAGGAGATCAACAGGCCGGCGGTCGGCAGCGTCCAGAGCGCGACGAGCAGCAGGACCGAAAGATGGACGAGGATGATGAGCGGCGAACGGGACGATGCGATCATCTCAATGGCCTTCCATTTCCCGGGTGGCGTTACGGATGTTCCAGATCATGATCGGAACGACGAGGATCATGATGACCACGGCGATGGCCGCGCCGCGCCCGAAATCGCCGCCGCCGCGGAACATCCAGTCGAACATCAGGTTGGCCAGGACCTGCGTCTGCCACTGGCCGTTGGTCATCGCGAGCACGATGTCGAAGACCTTGAGGACAAGGATGGTGATCGTCGTCCAGACGACGGCGATCGTGCCCCAGATCTGCGGCACCATGATCTTGAAGAAGATCTGGAAGCCGTTCGCCCCGTCGATGACGGCCGCCTCGATGGTCTCTTCCGGAATACCGCGCAGCGCGGCCGAAAGGATGACCATGGCAAAGCCGGTCTGGATCCAGATCAGGATCACCATCAGGAAGAAGTTGTTCCAGAAGGGAATGGTCATCCACGCCTCGGGCGTGCCGCCGAGGGCGACGACGACGGCATTGAGGATGCCGATCTGCTCGGAGCCCTCCGAGCGGTAGTCGTAGACGAATTTCCAGATGACGGCGGCGCCGACGAAGGAGATCGCCATCGGCATGAAGATCAGGGTCTTGGCGATATTGCCCCACCAGATGCGGTCGGTGAGCGCGGCGATGACGAGGCCGAAGAAGGTGGCGAGCGCCGGCACCACCAGCAGCCAGAGAAAATTGTTGAAGATCGACTGGCGGAACTCGCCGTCATTGATCATCCAGGCGAAGTTGCTGAAGCCGATGAAGCGGGTGCCGGAACGGTCGTGGAAGGAGAGGCGCACCGATTCGAAGACGGGATAGACGAGATAGATGGCGAGCGCGAAGAGCGCCGGCGCCATGAAGAGCCACGGCCGGATGGCATTGGTGATCCTGAGGTTGCGGGACGCCTCGGCCCCCGTCCGCCCTTTGGAGGGGAATATCCTGTCGAGCAGCCAGTTGGTCCCGAAGAAATAGGCGGCACAGGCGAGCACGCCCCCGACCATCGTGAAGACGGCGAATAACAATTGCGACATGGCAGCTCCTCCCCAGGAATGCTCCCCTCAAGAACCCTCGGAGGCGCATCGATCGTCCACGCGGCCTTGCCGCATGTCCGGTGCACTTCGCATGCGTGGGAAACCGGCCGGCGGATGCCGGCCGGTTCGCCGGATTACTTGATGGCGTCCCAGGCCTTCTGGATATCGGCCGCGACGTCGTTGGCCGACTTGCCGCCGACGAAATCGACCATGCCCGTCCAGAACGCGCCCGCGCCGATCTTGCCCGGCATCAGGTCGGAACCGTCGAAGCGGAAGGTCGTCGAATCGAGCAGGATCTCGCCCTGCTTCTTCATCGGGGCGTTGGCATAGGCTTCCTTGTTGGCGCTCTTGAAGGGCGTCAGGAAGCTCGACTGCGCCATCCAGACCTCATGGGCGATCGGCGTCTTGAGGAACTCGATGAAGGCGCGCGAGGCGGGCGTATCCTTGGTGATCATGGCGAGCGTGCCGGCGCCGAGGACCGGGTTGCCGAGCTCCGGCTTGCTGGCATAGGGCGGCATGTAGAAGAAGTCCGCGTCCTGGCCGACCACCGTGCCCTCCGGGAAGAAGGACGGGATGAAGGATGCCTGATGGTGCAGGTAGCATTTCGGCGGCGAGGCGAAGAGGCCCTTCGGGCTGTCGCGGAAGTCGGTGGAGGCGACCGCCGCCGCGCCGCCGTCGACGAACGTGTCGTTCTTGGCGAACCAGCCGAATTCGTCGAGCGCGCCGACCACGGCGGCATCGGTGAAGGGGATCTCGTTCTTGACCCACTTGTCGTAGGTTTCCGGCGATGCCGTGCGCAGCATCAGGTCCTCGACCCAGTCGGTCGCCGGCCAGCCGGTGGCGCCGCCCGAACCGAGGCCGATGCACCAGGGCGTGCCGCCATCGGCGACGATCTTTTCCGTCAGCGCCTTGAGGTCTTCCATGGTCTTCGGCACTTCATAGCCGGCGTCCTCGAAGTTTTCGGGCACGTACCAGACGAGCGACTTCACGTCGATCTTGTAGGGGAAGGCATAGAGCGCGGCCGTGCCGTCCTTGCCCTTGAAGGTCGAAAGATCGACCCAGGACTGGCCGGCGGCATAGTTGTCGAGCAGCCACTTTTTGGTCTCGTCGCCGAGCGGCGTCAGGTAGCCCTTGGAGGCAAGGTCGGCGATGAGACCCGGCTGCGGCAGGATGGCGACGTCCGGCGGGCTGCCGGCCTGCGTGTCGATGACGATCTGCTGCTCGTAGTTCTCGGAGGAGGAGTATTTCAGGTCGACGCCCGTCGCCTCGACGAAATAGGCATAGACATTCTTGAAGAGCGCTTCGTCCTCGCCGCGCCAGGGGCCGAAAATGGTGAGCGTCTGGCCCTTGAGGTCGTGGCCCTTCCTGAAATCCTCCAGGCTCTGCCAGTTGAACCGGGAATCCTCGCCGGGCTTGAACTTCAGATCGGCCGAAACGGCGCTGCCCGCCATGAAGAGCGCGAGGGCAGCGGTCATCAACAAGGTCTTCTTCACCTGATTTGCCTCCCATAGCAAACCCGCCCTCTCCCCGGGCGGGCATTTTCAAAAACGCCCCCAAATTCAAAGCGCTTTGGATGCACTTTCATCCCATTTCCCCCGCGCCTTCGTCAAGTACCCTTCCCGACTTGAACGAAAGGCGCGAGGCTGACGCAGCGCAGCGTAGTTTTGCAACGCAAAAAGCCCAAATCCGCTTTTACTCGCGGATTTGCTGATGTTAGATGCCGGGGCGCCTTGGGACAATCCGGAGATATGCGCGCCAGAAATCCAAAGCGCTTTGAATGGTTCTAGAAAGCTAAGCATGTGAATCTCAAGCAGTTATCGCAATTGCTGGGCCTCTCCCAGACAACCGTGAGCAGGGCTTTGAACGGTTATCCGGAGGTCAATGCCGAAACCCGCCAGCGCGTGCTCGATGCCGTCCGGGAGACCGGCTACCGCCCCAACCGCGCGGCCCAGCGCCTTGCGACCGGCCGCGCCGGCTCCATCGGCCTCGTCATGCCGACGGCCGACGGCATCCAGTCCGACGTGCATTTCGGCGAGTTCCTGGCCGGGCTCGGCGACGAGGCGGTCAAGCACGACTTCCACTTCGTCATCAATCCGAGCCATCCCGAGGACGAGGTCGCCACCTGCCGGCGGCTGGTGGCAAGCGGCAATGTGGATGCGCTGTTCTTCGCTTATATGCGCGAGAAGGACCCGCGCATCGCCATGATGAAGTCGCTCAAGACGCCCTTCATCGTGCATGGGCGTTCCATCGGCATTCCGTCCGACTATCCCTTCCTCGACATCGACAATACCGGTGTCTTCTACGATGCGGCGCGTCTGCTCGCCCAGCTCGGCCACCGGCACTTCGCCCTCATCAACGGACCGGACTACCTCACCTTCGCGATGCGCCGCCGCAAGGGCACCGAGCGGGCGCTGGGCGAATACGGGCTCGTGCTGCGCGAGGACTGCGTACAGCATTCGCAGATGACGGACGAATACGGCTTCCGCGCCATGGAGCGCTTCCTCCGGCTGGAGACGCCGCCGACGGCCGTGCTCTGCTCCAGCACCGTGCTGGCGCTCGGGGCCGTGCGGGCGATCAACCAGGCCGGCCTGAAACTGGGTACGGATATCTCGCTCATCGCCCATGACGACGTGCTGCCGATGCTGAAGCCGGAGAATTTCATGGTGCCGCTGACGACGACGCGCTCGTCGCTGCGCGCCGCCGGCCAGCGCATCGCGCGGCGGCTCATCGCGGAGATCCTGCAGCTCGAAACGGTGCCGCAGCAGGAACTGTGGAAGGCGGACCTCATCGTGCGCGCCTCCACGGGGCCGGCACCCGCCAGATGAAAAGGCGCCCCGAGGGCGCCTTTTGCGGGAAAGCGGTTCAGAACTTCGGCGGCGTCCTGCCGGCCTTGCGATAGGCGGCGATCACCGTATTGGCCATCAGCATGGCGATGGTCATGGGGCCGACACCGCCGGGAACCGGCGTGATGACGCCCGCGACCTTCGCGCATTCCTCGAAGGCGACGTCGCCGACGAGGCGCGTCTTGCCCTCACCCTTTTCCGGCGCGGGAACGCGGTTGATGCCGACATCGATGACGGTCGCGCCGGGCTTGACCCAATCGGCCTTCACCATTTCCGGCCGGCCGACGGCGGCAACGAGGATATCGGCGTTGCGGCAGACGGCGGCGAGGTCCTTCGTGCGCGAATGGGCCGTCGTCACCGTCGCATTGGCGGCGAGCAGCAGGGCCGACATCGGCTTGCCGAAGAGGTTGGAGCGGCCGATCACCACGGCATTGAGGCCGGAGAGATCGTTGCCGTGGATGCGGCGCACGAAGACCATGGCGCCGGCCGGCGTGCAGGAGACGAGGCCGCCGTCGAGATCGCCCGTCGCCACCTTGCCGGCATTAACGACATGCAGGCCGTCGACGTCCTTCTCGGGCCGGATCGACTGGATGATCGGGTCGGAATCGAGGTGTTTCGGGAGCGGAAGCTGCACGAGGATGCCGTGGATGGCCTCGTCGGCATTCAGCGTTTCCACCAGATGGGCGAGCTCTTCCTGCGTCGTCTCCTCCGGCAGCGTGTGCTGGACGGAGTTGAAGCCGCATTCCTTGGCCATGCGGCTCTTGGAGGAAACATAGGCGTGGCTGGCCGGATCGTCGCCGACGATGACGACAGCAAGACCGGGCTTAAAGCCGGCGTCCTTTTCGAGCGCGACGGTCGCGGCTTTCACGGCGTCAATCACGGAAGCGGCAACCTGCTTCCCATCGATAATGGTGGTCACATTTCTCTCCCTGAATGAATTGCGCCACCCTAACGGGGCGGCCGTTCGGCGGGATGGCCTCTCAACGCCCTATGCTGTCCAAAACACATAAATTCAAGCGCCATCGACGGGAAGAGCACACGAAATCGACCGCAGGCCCTTTTTCCTGTCAGCGATGAGGGGAGCCGCTATGCGGCATGGCGAAACCACTCAGATCGCCGGCCTTTGTTCCATGTTGCCCGGAGGATTTTCACAGCAGCGGCAGCCTTTCTCGAAGAAATGATAGGCAACATCAATGCCTTGGCCTCATGGTTAGCGAAGGATGAACACCTTCCCTCACCTTTTCCGGAATTCCTTAAACGGCCCTTCAGCCGGACTTGCTAGACCGGCCGCGAAGCAATCCGTTCGAAGCGGGATTGCCGAAAGTCGTATGAGGGAACCGGGCCATGGCCTTCGCATCGGGCAACATCGTCGCCTCCCAGCGGGAGATACTCGGCCTTGCGGTCTGCGATCTCGGCTGGGCCGAAAGTTTCTCGCTTGCCGAGGAAGTGGCGACCATGCCCTTCGGCCAGAACGTCATCGCCTTCCTCGATGCAAGAAACGCCAATCGCCTGACATGGGATGCGGAATACCGCGCCGTGCTGGAGCGCCAGATCGTCATGCCCGAGGGAAGCGGCATCGACATGGCCTCGCGCATGCTGCACGGCAAGCGCTTTCCGGCACGCTTCACCGGCACGGCCTTCGTTCCGGCGCTCCTGACCTACCTCGCCAGGCCGATGCGCGTCGCCCTGATCGGCGGCACGTCGGAAACACTGAAGCAGGCGGCCGGGGACCTGCAGCGCCATGCCCCCTGGCACACCATCCTGCCGATCGCCGACGGCGCATTCGACCCGGAAGAATCCGGCGCGATCATGGACCGCGTCCGCGCCGCCCGTGCGGATATCCTCGTCGTATCGATGGGAAGCCCCGCGCAGGAAAAGTGGATCGACCGCCATGTCGGCGCCGGGGATGCGCGGCTCGTCCTCAGCGTGCGCGGACTGTTCGATGTGCCGGCCGACGGTTCCCGGCGTCCCGAGGCCGCCAGCAGGCAGGGCATCACCGCCCGCCTTGCCCGGAAGCCCGATTTCGCCGCTCCCCTCCTCCTTTGCCATGTGCTTCGCCACAAGCTGGCGCGACCAAGGCCGGCGCACGGCCCGGCAGCAACGGCAAAGGCCGGCTCGATCTGACGAACCGGCCTTCCTGCACTCCTAGAGCGTTTCCGCTTTTCCCCGAATCGCGAAAACGCTCTATCTCCTTGTTTCTACGCAACTCCGGACGCAAAACCGCTGCGCACTTTTGCTGGAATTGCTATATGGCGGGGATCAGTGCCCGCTTTTTTGCGTCTGCTCGACGGTCGGGACTTCGCCCTTCAAAAGGGTCACGCCCTTCTTCTGCGGCGGGTCCTCCACCGAGGCGGTGGTGAGATAGTCGATCTGCTCGACATAGACCTCGGCGATGACCTCCGCGCCGAAACGGCGGTTCAGCCCCTCCTTCACCACGCCGCGGAAGGCGTCGAGATCGAAATTGCCGGTCGCCCCGACATCGATCATCTTCTTGCCGACGAGCAGGGTGTAGAGTTCGTCGGTGATCATCTCGGGCAGCGGTACGACCTGCTTGGCGGCAAGCTCCTTGTTGGCCTTGTAGGCGAGCTTGGTCAGCAGATAGCCGCTGACGCCGCCCTCGCCGATCACCGGCACGGTGGTCGTATAGCCGCTGACGAATTCCATCGCGGCCTCGCGCGCGGCGGCGGCCGTGTCGACCTTGGGAGCCGAGGCCATCTTCAGCGAGAAATAGACCGAGGCGAGCGTGATCGCGAGGATCCAGACGCCGGTGCCGACGAGCTTGATCATGTGCCGTAACCCAGGCGGAACTGTTCCTGCGAATAGGTGCCGTCAGCCTCGAGGTCCTGCACGGCATTCTTCAGGATGGTGACGACCTCGCGCACGGCTTCCAGATGGGCGGAGATGCGCTGGGCGTTGGTGGCCAGCTTTTCGCGCAGGCGCCCGAGCTGCGTGGAGAAGGTCGGCGGCACTTCGTCCGGCGGCACGTCACGCGTCAGCATGGCGAGCTCATAGAGGCAGCGGCTCTTGTGGGCGTTCGACGTCGGCAGGTCGAATTCCGGGTCGCTGCCGATGCTGTCGTTCTCGTTGTCGATGATCGTCTCGAGTCGGCCGAGAACGGTGCGGATCCGGAGTTCGTTGTTCGCCTGTTCCATTTTGTTATGCTCCGCTTAAACCTTATGCGATTTCTTGTGATCGTCCTTGATGCCGGGCGTCAGATCGGCAAAGGCCTCGCGCTGCATGGTCTGCACCATGCCGGCGGCGACGCGGTCGACATCCTTGTCCCGCGGATTGGTGGTGATGCCGCTCTTCTTGGCGAGGCTTTCGGCAATACCGATACCGCCTCCCTTGGCGATCGCATCGCCGAGCTGGTCGGCCATCATGCCGCGCCACATCTCGCCGGCCGTGCCCTTGCCGTAAAGCTCCTCGCTCTCGGCGGGCATCATCGACTTCACGAAATTCTGCAGCACCATGGATTCGAACTTGCGCAGGTGCTCCGGGATATTCTTCCCGCCGACAGCCTGAACGCCCGCGCTCGCCGCGTGGCTGGCGGTGGTCGTGTCCCGATTGAGAATGCCGACGGCGGCCTGGAAGCCGGCGCCCGCCTCGGCAAGGCTGGTCGCCTCGAAGGCGGCCCTGTTCGATTTCAGCTTGGCCTGCGCTTCCTGAACCTGTGCCGGATCGGCGGCGCGCACAACGTCGAGCACCAGATCGCTGGGGGGAGTTATTGCCACGTCTCAAAGCCTTTCAGGTGATTCCCGCGTGCCGGACCCGTCCTCATGGCGGTCCGCCGGCCTCATGACCATCGTGGACATCCGGTCCGCCCGCGCCATTGCCACGGCTGCTTCGGCAAACCTCGTCATCGTCCTGATGCGACTATCGCTGCTCAACCTTACGGGAGGCTGGTGGCGGATGACGAAGCCGTGACGCTACCGGCTGCCAAATCCATTTTCACGCAAGCTTGATGAGAGGACGGTAAATCGCCTGTCTTTCCGGATATTTGGCCGGATAGTCGAAAGGACCTACGTGTCGTCCGACCTGTAGGCGAGATGCTGGTCGATGAGATCGTAGATGGCGTCGTCCGCGGCCGCGCGGTCCTCGGCGTCGCGCGCCTCCTTCATGCGGTCTTCCATCCGGTCGCCCTTGGTGCGCTCGCGCACCACCCGCATCTCGTGCATTTCCTGCACGTTCGCCAGCATCTGCTCCTGCTGCTGGAGCCTGCTGTACTGGCCGGAATAGTGCCGCGAGAAGCTGCGGTGCACCGGATCGAGCGAGTTGATCGCATCGACCACCACGGTCATCGTCTCCGCCACTTCCTGCCGCTGGCGGGTGGTGCCGGCAAGGTCGATCTCCGCCATCTTCTCCAGATGGCGCTGCACCGTCACCAGCCGCTTGAGCTTGTCCGAGCGGTTCTGCGCCATGTCAGCCTCCCCGGAAGACCGGCAGGAAGCCGGCGGTGAAGATTTCCAGGAGCGAGGACACGCCGAAATAAAGCAGCAGCATGCCGCCCATGATGATGAAGGGCAGCGAGATGAAGTAGATCGGGATCTGCGGCGCCAGCTTGTTGACGAGGCCGACGGAGACGTTGAACACCAGACCGTAGAGGATGAACGGGCTGGCGAGCCGCAGCATGATCATGAAGGTCTGGCTCAGCGTATCGGTGAGCGTGATGAGCGCACTCTGCGGATTGAAGCCGCCGCCGAGCGGCATGACATTGTAGGAATCGATCAGCGCCCGAAGGACGATGTGGTGGAAATCCAGAAGGAAGAGTATCAGCAGGCCGGTGAAGGAGAGAAGGTTCGTCAGCTGGTTTTCGGCCGCGTCTTCCAGCACGTCCGGCGTCGGCGGCGAGTTGAAGCCCATCATCATGGTCAGCACCGTGCCGGCGAACTGCAGGCCGAGCACGTAATAGCGGGCGATCAGGCCGATCACCGCGCCGGTCAGCGTCTCGAAGGTGATCATCGTCAGATAGCCGTCGAGCGGGCCTGAGGCGCGCGGATAGATCGTATCCCACATCAGCGGCAGCACCGCCATGGACACGGCGACCGCCAGGAACAGGCGGATCTGCATCGACATGCGCGCGGAGGAAAAGCCCGGCAGGAGCATGAAACACCCGCCGACACGGCAGAACGCGGCGAACAGCGCCAGCACCGTGCCCTGCGGGTCGGAGATCATGAAATGGAGCCGAGAATCTTGATCTCGATGCCCTTGGCAAGCTCGACATGCGAGAGAACCGGCAATGTGGCGAAGAGGCGCTCGATGATCATGCGCACATAAGAGCGGGATTCGGGCGACGTGACCAGTACGAAGGGCGTGCCGCGGTCGAGAAACTCGCGGATAACCCGGGTCGCCTGCTCGGAAAACTCCTCGAGCTGGCGCGGATCGATGTCGAACTCGACGATCTCGCCCTTCGAATCGCGCTTGAGCGCCTGGTGGAAGACCATGTCCCACTTGTTGCCGAGGCGCAGCACCGGCAGCACGCCGTTGTCGGTGAGGTCGCCGCAGATCTGCTGCGCCATGCGGATGCGTACATGCTCGACGATCTGCTCGGTCTTGCGCACATGCGGGGCAAGCTCGGCGACCGCTTCGAGGATGAGATGCAGGTTGCGGATGGAGACGCGCTCGGCGAGCAGCAGCTTCAGCACCGCCTGCAGGCCCGAATAGGACATGTGCGAGGAGCAGATCTCGTCGGCGAGCTTGCGGTATTCCGGATCGAGGCGCTCGATCAGGATCTTCACGTCCTTGTAGGAGAGAAGCTGCGGCAGGTTGTTGCGGATGACCTCGGAAAGGTGCGTGAGCACCACCGAGACGTTGTCGATCGGGTGGAAGCCCTCGCGGCGAAGGTCGTCGGCGAAGGTCTCGAGGATCGAGACGGCCGGCATGCCGAAGGCGGGCTCGCGGATGTCGTCGCCCGGCACGCTCGGCTTGCGCCCGCCGCCGGTGACGACCAGCACTTCACCGACGCGCACGATGTTGGAGGCGATCGTCGTGCCGTGGATGCGGATCTGGTAGGACTTGTCCGGGATGGTGATGTCGTCGGAGACCTTGATCTCCGGCACCACGAAGCCGTATTGCGCGGCGAACTTCTTGCGCATCTTGCCGACGCGGAAGGCCAGCTCCTGATGCGCGCCGAGAAGGCGCGTGGAGACCTGCTTGCCGAGCAGCAGCTCGATCTCGGCGGTCTTCAGCACCGACTTGACGGAATCCTTCTCCTGCTCGCGCGTCGCCTGGACCTGCTGGGCCTCCGCTTCGCGCTTGAGGCGGTTCTCCTCCTCGATACGGCGCGGGATGATCCAGGCACCGAAGGCCATCACGCCGCCGAGGACCATGAAGGGGAAGAAGGGCAGGCCCGGCATGACCGCGAGCAGCATCATCAGACCGGAGGCGACGAAGAGCGCGCGCGGATAGCCGGAGAGCTGGTTGACGACCGCCTGGTCGGTGGAGCCGGCCGTGCCGCCGCGCGAGACGATGAGGCCGGCGGCGAGCGAGACGATAAGGGCGGGGATCTGCGAGACGAGACCGTCGCCGACCGACAGCTTCACGAAGACGTCGGCCGCCTCGCCAAGCTCCATGCCGTGGCGGAAATAGCCGATGACGATGCCGCCGAAGACGTTGATGGCGGTGATGAGAAGGCCCGCGATGGCATCGCCGCGCACGAATTTGGAGGCACCGTCCATCGAGCCGAAGAAGGAGCTTTCCTCCTCCAGCTCGCGGCGGCGGAGCTGCGCCTGCTTCTCGTCGATGAGGCCGGCGGAAAGGTCGGCGTCGATCGACATCTGCTTGCCGGGGATGGCATCGAGGGTGAAGCGCGCGCCGACCTCGGCGATACGCGTCGCGCCCTTGGTGATGACGATGAAGTTCACCACGATCAGGATCATGAAGACGATGATACCGATGACGAAGTCGCCGGACATGACGAGGCTGGCAAAACCGGCGATGACGCCGCCCGCCGCATCGTGCCCCTCGTTGCCGTGGGAAAGGATGACGCGGGTGGTCGCGATGTTGAGCGCGAGGCGCACCATGGTCGCGATGAGGAGGACCGTCGGGAAGGACGAGAAATCGAGCGGCCGCTGGATCCACAGCGCCACCATGAGGATGAGCACGGAAAAGGCGATCGAGAAGGCAAGGCCGATGTCGATCATGAAGGCCGGGATCGGCAGGAAGAGGATCGACAGGATCGTCAGGATGCCCACGGCGAACGCGATATCGCGGCCGCTGGGGCTTACCTTCGGAAGGTTGATTGCCGGTACTTGCGCCATCTGAATGCGTCCCGTCTCGTCATGAGAGGCCGCGACGCATCACACGCGTCGCCCATTTCACATGACGACATAGAGGGCGAAGCTTGCGCGAGGGTGGCAGGCCGGCGCGTGGCCCCCGATGTCCCGGCGCCGGCCGGATAGCCTCTTGCAATCCTTTCGCCAAGCTGCAGAAGAAACTAGAGTGCGGCCGGACCATCGACCTGATTTGGTCCGGTGCACGGTCTTCCAGTTTTCAAGCGGTGGGATAATGGCGACGCAGTCAGCCTTGGTCGGACGGAAAGTAATGCTGAGGCCCATCGACGAGGCGGACGCAGCGTTGATGCTCTCCCTTCGCCAGCGTCCCGATCTGACCGAATTCCTGCCGCCGCTCGACATTACGCTGGACGAGCAGCGCGCCTGGGTAAGGCGCCAGATGACCCGCCCGGACGACTACATGTTCGCCATCCAGCCGCTGGACAGGGACACGCCCATCGGCTTTTTCGCCGCCTACAATCCGGTGGGCGACGGCGAGATGGAGTGGGGCCGCTGGGTGATGGGGGAATCCAGCCCCGTACTCCTGGAATCGGTCCTGCTTCTGCACCGTTTCATCTTCGAGACGCTGGACATGAAACGGCTGTTTTCCCACACGGCCGAGGGCAATATCCGCGTCCTGACATTTCATGAGATCTATGGCGCGCGCCGCTGCGGCCTCCATCCCGCCGCCTTGCAGATCGGCGACCGCAGGCACGGCATGGTGGAGCATGAAATCCTGCGCCCCGACTGGGACAGGATCAGGCAGAAATACGCCCGGTTCCTGTAGGCGAGGCCTGGGACACAATGTCCCTGAGGTTTTCCGCGACGGTCCCGACATCTTCCCGGGTCATGGAAAGATGCAGCGGCAGGGAGATTATGGAATTGCTCGCCTGCGCCGCGCGCGGGCAGGTTCCGGCACCGGACGCATAGAGGCTGTATTCGGTATTGTCGCGGTAATGGACGCCCGGGAATATCTGGCGGGCATTCAGTTGCGCCAATGTCTCGTTGCGCCGGGGGACGAGGACCTGGAACAGGTGGCGGGATGACTGGCAATTGGCGGCGACCCGCACAAGGCCGATATCACCGCCTTGCAGCGCCTCCTCATACCAGGCCGCAAGCTGCCGGCGATACGTGTTCTCCTCGTCGAGATACTTCAACTGCACGAGCGCGATGGCGGCCATGATCGAGTTGCCGTGGTATTTGTAGCCGAGCGTTTCGACGTCATACATCCACTTGTAGTCGCCCTGCGCTGCGGTGCGCGAGAAGGTATCCTTGTTGATGCCGAGCCAGCTTAGCTTCCTGACGGCGGCGTCATCTTCTTCCTCAGCGAAGCAGATCATGCCGGAATCCGCCGTCGGGAGATTCTTGACGGCCTGGAAGCTGAAGACCGAGACGTCCGCGTCATGCCCGGCATGCCTGCCGTCGATCCGCGTGCCGCTCATATGCGCCGCGTCCAGAATGAACTTCAGCCCGTGTTCGCGGCAGAGGCCCCGGATCGCCTCATATTGCCCGCTGTTGCCGCCGAGACCGACGAACATCACGGCACGGGTCCTGGGGGTGATCCGGTCGCGCACGCTCTGCGGATCGAGGCAGAGATACTCGTCGACATCGGCAAAGACGGGCTTCAGGCCGGCATAGAGGATGGCGTGGTTGGAGGAGACGAAGGTCAGCGGCGTCGTGATGATCTCGTCTTCCTCCTGCCATCCGAAGCGGCGGCGGAAAACCTCGAGCGCGAGATGAAGGCCGGCGGTGTTGGAGCTCAGGAAATGCGCGTTCGCCAGCCCCGTATAGCTCTTCCACGCGGCTTCCATTTCGAGGGTCTTGAAGCCCATGCCGGTCCAGCCCTTCTCAAGGCACTCCCGAATCTGCTCGAGGCATTCGTCGACATGAAAGCGGGGAACGAAGAGCTGAATTGCCAAGGCGATCTTCCGGATAGAATGAGGGGAGCCCGATCATTCTTTCAACGCTCCCTTACGCGAGGCTGAACCTCTCGCACCGCCGCGACGGCCGCCGAAGGACGACGGCGGTGCGCAGGATGCGTTTGGTCAGCTTCAAACAAGCCGCTGTTTATAAAACGGCAGCGTCATCCAGAGGTCCGCCGAGCGCATGCACATAAAACGCCTGAATATCGAAGGGCCCCTGCTTTTTGAATCGCGCCTGTTTCAGGACGAGCGGGGATACTTCACCGAAACGTTTCGGCAGGACGCGTTTCGGGAGGCGGCCGGTGACCACGTCTTCGTCCAGGACAACCGGTCCCATTCCAAGAATCCCGGCACCGTCCGCGGGCTGCACTTCCAGATGGATCCATGCGCCCAGGGCAAGCTCGTCACCTGTCTTGCCGGGACCATTTTCGACGTGGCCGTGGATATCCGGCCGGGCTCGCGGTCCTTCGGTCAGCACGTTTCCACCGTCATGAGCGGCGGGGATGCCGTTCAGTTCTGGATTCCGCCGGGGTTCGCCCACGGCTTCTGCACCCTCACGCCCGATTGCCTCGTCGCCTACAAGGTGACCGCCTATTACAGCCCCGAACATGATCGGGGCCTCGCCTGGGACGACCCCGATCTCGGCATAAACTGGCCCTTCGACGTCCGGCAGGCAACGCTCTCGGAAAAAGACGGTCGCCATCCGCGGTTGCGGGATCTGGCGATCCTTGAGAAGGAAAACTGATCATGCGGACGCTCGTAACGGGAGGCGCGGGTTTCATAGGCTCCGAGCTGGTGCGCCACCTTGTCCTGGACAAGGGCGCCGAGGTCCTGAATGTCGACAAGATCACCTATGCCGGCAATCTCGCCTCCCTGGCGGCCGTAAGCGGGCAGGGCAACTACCGCTTCCTGAAAGCCGACATCTGCGACGCTCCTCTCATGCGGCTGGCGTTTCAGGATTTCCGGCCGGACCGTGTCATCCATCTCGCGGCGGAGAGCCATGTGGACCGTTCGATAAGCGGCTCGCGCGCCTTTATCGAGACGAATGTCATGGGGACTTTCGTGCTTCTGGAGCAGGCGCGGTCCTATTGGTCCTCGCTCTCCGGCGCGGAGCGGGAAGCCTTTCGCTTCCTGCATGTCTCGACGGACGAGGTCTTTGGCTCGCTGGGAAGCGACGGCCTTTTCGACGAGACGACGCCTTACGATCCCAGCTCGCCCTATTCCGCATCGAAAGCCGCTTCCGACCACCTCGTCGCGGCATGGGGACGGACCTACGGACTGCCCGTTCTGGTTTCCAACTGCTCGAACAACTACGGACCGCACCAGCATCCGGAGAAGCTGATACCGTCGATCATCGTCAAGGCATCGAGGGGCGCGCCGCTGCCTGTCTATGGCACGGGCCGCAACATACGCGACTGGCTCCACGTCTCGGACCATGTCCGCGCACTCGACCTCATCTCCCGCAAGGGCAGAGCGGGATCCACCTACAATGTCGGCGGACGCAACGAGCGCCGGAACATCGATGTCGTAAACCGCATCTGCGCGATCATGGACGAACTGCGCCCGGCATCCGGCCCGCATGCCGACCTGATCCGCTTCGTCGCCGACCGGCCCGGGCATGATTTCCGATATGCGATCGACGCCTCGAAGCTGGAGGCCGAACTGGGCTGGCAGGCAGCTTACGACTTCGATAGCGGCATACGCGCGACCGTCCATTGGTATCTCGAGAACGAGGCCTGGTGGGGACCGCTTGTCGCGGACAATACCTTCGCGGAAACCGCCCAGAAAGCTTACGCCAGCTGATGCAGCATTTTCCCTTCAATATTCTTCGGGGTTCCAGTCGATGAAAGGCATCATTCTGGCGGGCGGTAACGGCACGCGTCTTCATCCGATGACGCTCGCCATGTCGAAGCAGCTGATGCCGATCTACGACAAGCCGATGATATATTATCCCATATCGACGCTGATGCTCGCGGGGATCAGGGACATACTCCTGATCTCGACGCCCCGGGACCTGCCCCACTTCCAGAATCTTCTCGGGGATGGCTCCGCCTGGGGGATTTCGATCCAATATGCGGAACAACCCGAGCCCCGCGGCCTCGCGCAGGCCTATGTCATCGCGGCCGACTTCGTCGGCGGCAAGCCGTCCTGCCTCATTCTGGGCGACAACATATTCTTCGGGCATGGCCTGACCGACCTGCTGAAGGAAGCCGTCCATCTTCGCGAGGGAGCCAGGGTCTTCGCCTATCAGGTCCACGATCCCGAACGGTACGGTGTCGTCGAGTTCGATGAGCAGGTCCGGGCCGTCTCCATCGAGGAGAAGCCCGCCGTGCCGAAATCCAACTGGGCGGTAACCGGCCTTTATTTCTATGACGCGGACGTCGTCGATATAGCGAGAAACCTGCAACCCTCGGCGCGCGGGGAGCTGGAAATCTCCGATGTGAACCGGGTCTATCTGGATCAGCGGCGCCTGAGCGTGACCCTGATGGGGCGCGGCTATGCCTGGCTCGATACCGGAACGACCGACAGCCTCCTGGAAGCCGGCAATTTCGTTGCCACGCTCGAGCGACGGCAGGGCTTCAAGATCTCCAGTCCGGAAGAGATCGCCTATGCCAACGGCTTTATCGATGCGGAACAGCTCGCGGCGCTTGCGCATGGCATGAGGGGAAGCTCCTACGGCCGCTACCTCGCCGAGAAGATACTTGGGGCGGGCCGCTGAACGGGCGGTCCAGTTTCAAGCAAGCCATTCCCTTTACCGCTCTCAATGGGGCACCGCGCCTCATTCGGCCAATGAGGAGCCACGATGAACACGCAGAGTAGAGTCCTGAAAACGTTTATCCGCGCCTTCGACCTCGAAGAGCCGATAGAGACGTCCGAGCTGGCCTATCTCGAATATCCGGAATGGACCTCGGTGGGTCACATGACACTGGTGGCGGCGCTGGAGGAGGAATTCGACGCGATGCTGGAGACCAGCGAGATCTTGAGCATGAGCAATTTCGACAAGGCCGTCGAAATCATGTCGCGATATGACGCCGGCTGATCTTACCGGACGTGTCGCACTCGTTACCGGCGCCTCCCGGGGCATCGGCCTTGCCGCCGCCCGAAGGCTCGCGGACCAAGGGGCATCGGTCGTCCTCGTAGCGCGGCAGATCGGCGAGCCGGTCCTCGACATGTTCGCCGGCGTCGATCCCGCGCGCCTTCTCCTGATCGAAGGCGACGTCGGCGTCGCGGATTTTTCTCAAGCCGCGGTGAAGCAGGTTTTCTCCCGCTACCGTCGCCTGGATATCCTCGTGAACAATGCCGGCATCATGCGACCTGCAATGACCGGCATGATTTCCGATGCGGATATTCACGAGAGCCTGCAGACCAATGTCGCGGGCGTCGTACATTTCACGCAGGCCGCCGCGCGCCTCATGGCCAGAACGGGCGGCAGCATCGTCAACCTGTCTTCCATCGTCGGCGTGCGCGGGGTTGCGGGACAACTCGTCTATGCCGCATCGAAGGCCGGCGTTATCGGTGCGACGCTGGCAGCGGCCAAGGAACTCGCCCGCCATAATATTCGCGTCAATGCGGTCGCTCCGGGTTTCATCGAGACAGCGCTCACGGAGGGCCTCAGCCCGGAAATCAAGGCGGAGACCTTGCGCAGCATCGGCCTGGCGCGGCCTGGAACGGCCGAGGAGGTCGCCGATGTCATCCTCTTTCTCGCAAGCGACCTCTCCCGGTATGTCACCGGCCAGGTCATCGGCGTCGATGGCGGCATGGTGATATGATGGAGCGCATTCCCGCTGGACCCGATCCCCTCTGCGGCGGCCTGCTGCCTGTCCTTCCCGCGGTGGAGAAGGCGCCCGCCCTGCAGGACGACACAGGTGGCGCCTGGATCAGCCGGGAAGAGCTGCGCGCGTTGAGCATTGCGCTGGCAAAGATCATTGCCCGGCCCGAAAAGGGGCTGGTTTTTCTGGCGAGCGAGAACCGCTCGGCCACCGTGATCTCCATCCTGGCCGCGGCAGCGGCGGGACACGCGGTCATGCTTGTCGATCCGGCCCTGCCCGATGAGAAGCTCTCGGGTCTGATCGACGCATACCGGCCGGATATCCTGCTGTCTTCCAGCCCGATCGCGGAGGCCGAGGGGTTCGCCCGGGGTTTCGACAGCGCGTCAGCCGCGTACTGGGCCGTCAGACAGCAGGAGGAACGCGGCAACGCACCGATCGCACCGAACCTTCAACTGATGCTGGCGACGTCGGGAACGACGGGAAGCGCGCGCTTTGTCCGGCTGTCCGGGGCCGCCGTCGTCACGAATGCGCTTCAGATAGCGGACGTGCTGCGGATCGACAGCCGGAGCGTTGCGATCGCCCACCTGCCCTTGCACTATTCCTACGGCCTGTCGGTAGTCACCTCCCATCTGCAGGTCGGGGGACGCGTTTTCGTCATGAACGACGCGGTCACCTCCCCGAGCTTCTGGCAGAAGGTTGCCGGGGCGGAATGCACCCACTTCCCCGGTGTGCCTTTCCATTACGCGACCCTGGCGCGTTTCGGCTTCGAGCTGGTGCCAGCATCGGTCACGACGTTCACACAAGCCGGCGGCGGCCTCGACACGCGCATTCAAGACCGCATCCTTGAGAATGTCCGGCACCGCAACGGGAATTTTCACGTGATGTACGGCCAGACGGAAGCCTCGCCGCGCATGACCACGACACCCGGCGGGGCATTGCCCGAAAAGCTGGGCTCCGTCGGCAAGCCTTTGGCGGGCGGGCAAATCCGTATCCTCGACGATCAGGGCAACGCCCTTCCGGCCGGCAACGTCGGGAATGTGATTTATGACGGGCCGAATGTCATGCTGGGCTATGCGTCCTCGCGCAGTGATCTTGCGCGAGGGGACGAGCTCGCAGGCGTTCTTACAACCGGCGACATAGGCTGGCTCGACGCCGATGGCTTCCTGTTCCTGAAGGGACGCGTGAAGCGATTTGCGAAGGTTTCGGGCCTGCGGATCGCTCTCGACGCGGTAGAGCTCGATATCGGCGAAGTCGCGAGCGTGAGCTGTTTCGACGATGACGAGAAGATCGTCGTCTGCCACGAGAGCGGCGATGCCCGCGCGATAAAGGCGTTCCTGCGGATACTGGCGGGTCGATACCGCATCCCTTCCACGGCATTCGTCCTTCGGCGCGTCTCCGCCATTCCCCGCAAGGAGAACGGCAAGACGGACTATGCCCGGCTTCGGGAAATCGGCGATGTTTGAAGAACTGCTCCAGGCACCGGCGCATTCCCACAGGCAGGCAAGCAAGGAAGCGCTCCTTCTGCCGGAGCTGAACGATCTCGTACGGTATCACTACGAGCGCTGCGCTCCCTATGCCCGCATGATCGATGCCGCCTGGGGCGGGCCACGACGCTACGAGCGCCTGGAAGACATTCCGTTCCTTCCCGTCGGCCTCTTCAAGAAGCTCGAACTGTCGTCGACGGATGCGCCGCTGATGACCCTGCGCTCAAGCGGCACGTCGGGACAGGTGCCAAGCCGCATCGTCGTCGACAAGGCCACCGCCGCACGCCAGTCGCAGGCCCTGGTGTCGACCTTCCGCTCCATTCTCGGGGAAAGGCGCCAGCCATTTCTCGTCATCGACACGAAGGATGTCCTCAAGCCGGACGATCTCAGTGCGCGCGGTGCCGGCGTGCTCGGCATGATGAAATTCGGCGCAAACGCGACATTCGCCCTCGACAGCGAGCTCGACCTGCAACGCGATACGCTTCTGTCCTTCATCGAAAAATACCAGGGACAGCCCTTCCTGATCTTCGGCTTCACCTTCCTCGTATGGTCGAGGCTCTACCAGATGTGCGCCGATGGGGAATTCGACCTGTCGAACGGGATTCTCGTCCATTCCGGCGGGTGGAAGAGCCTCGAGGAGCAGAAAGTCTCGAACCTCGACTTCCGTGCGGCCCTCGGCCGGCGGTTCGGCTTGAGAAACATCTGCAATTTCTACGGCTTCGTGGAACAGATCGGTTCCGTCTTCACGGAAGGCGAGGACGGCCTGCTCCATCCGCCGAATTTCACCGACATTATCGTGCGGAGGCCGGGCGACTGGCAGCCGGCCGCTCCCGGCGAGGAAGGCGTCGTCCAGACGCTTTCCCTGCTCCCCCTCTCCTATCCGGGGCACAGCATCCTGACGGAGGATCGCGGCGTCATCGTCGAGGTGGACAGCGGCATCGGCGGGCGTTTCGGCAAGGCCGTCCGGATAACCGGCCGCGTGGCAAGAGCCGAGCTGCGGGGCTGCAGCGACGTGGTGGCCGCGACAACGAGGGCGATGCGATGACGGATGTGCAGGTTCTCGGCACGAAAGGAGCCGTCCGTGAGATATCCGAGGCGAACTTCGTCAAGGATCTCGATAGGCGCATCCGGCACCGCACCGCCCTGCCCTTTTCCGACGACAGGCTTGCCGCCGTCGCCGCCGTCAGCACGAAGCTCCTCGAAAAACAGGCGAGCCTGCCCGCCTTCGTCACGCATTTCGCCTTCTGGACGCGCAAATCCGCCCTTCAGCGGTTGAAGGAGAGCTATCTGCGGCGGATGCCGGAAACGACCCAGGCCCGCGCCCGGGGCCTCGTGTTTCATCTGCCACCCCAGAATGTCGAGACGGTGTTTCTCTATTCCTGGATACTTTCCTATCTGGTCGGCAACGCGAATGTGGTGCGCCTGCCCTCGACGATCAGCGGCGCGATGCAATCCGTCTGCGACCTGTTTCTCGAGGAACTGGAGGCACGCGCTGAGGAAGCCCAGTTGTTCGTTCGCTACGATGCAGTATCGGAAATAAGCGCCGGGATTTCGTCCTGCAGCGATGCGCGCGTCGTCTGGGGCGGCGATGCCAAGGTCGATCTCTTTGCATCCCTACCGCTGCGCAAAGGCGGCAAGGCCCTCTGGTTCGGCGACAGGTTTTCCTGGGCCCTGTTCAAGGGCGAGGCCCTCACCGCCTTGACACCGCAGGAACGCCATGTGCTCGCGCAGCGGTTTGCCAACGATGTCGCCGTCTTCGACCAGATGGCCTGCGCCTCGCCTCATACGCTCTATGTCGTCGGCGACGCCGAGACACATGCGGAGGCGGTGAGAGCGTTTCTCACCGATCTGGGCAGAAGCATCCGTGAAAAGCAGCCGCCGGCAGCCGCGGGGCTCGCCATCCGGAAGATGACCGAAGCGTTCGCCTTGGCGAGCACCGGCGAAGTCTCGTCGGTCCTCTGGCAGGACGATGCGATGACCGGCGTCTTTGCCGAAGGCCCGGGGCGGCGTGAGCTTCGTGTCGGAGGCGGTTTCCTGCAGGTCGTCTTTCTGCCGTCGACCGATGACGTTCCCTCGCTGATAGAGGAATACGACCAGGCCGTCGTGCATTTCGGCTTCTCATCGACGGAACTGAACGCGATGGCCGCAAGCCATATCGGACAGGGCGTATCCCGCTGGTGCCCGGCCGGCACCGCTCTCGACTTCGATTTCATCTGGGACGGTTACGACATCCCGTTCGAACTCAGCCGTTTCGTCCGCGTGTCCTGATCGCCATGCCGCCCGTAGCGACGGCATCCCTGCATTTCGTAATTCGACCATAGGAGAATCAGTTTGTTCAGCCTGCAGAACAGCCAAGGGGAAAACATCGACTTCTTTACCGAGGTGACGAAGTTTTCCGCATATATGCGCCAGTCGGAATTCGCGCGCCTGATGGCCTTGTACGAGCTTTATGGAAAGACGACGGGGTTACCCGGCAGTCTCGCCGAATTCGGTGTCTGGAAAGGCTCGACATTCTTCTTCCTGGCACGCCTGATCGAGACCTTCCACGCCGCCCAGCACGAGAGGCTGCCCATTTCGCAACGCCATCTGTACGGCTTCGAGCGATTTGGCGGCTTTGCGGAAATCAGCGAGGAGGATTTATCGTCCACGCCGCACGACCAGAGACGGGTCGGAGGCTTGGCGACGAACCGGGATGTGTTCATTCATACGTTCGAACACTTCAAGAAGGTCAGCCGAATTGCGGAACGCGTCCACCTCGTCGAAGGCGACGTTTCGGAAACATTCCCCCGCTTCAACGCGGAAAAGAAGGGCGTGAAATTCGCCTTCGTTCTGCTGGACATGGACGTCTACAAGCCCACCAAGGCGGTGCTCGACCACATTCTCGATCATATGGTCCCGAACGGCATCATCGTGTTCGATGAATATGCACAGCCTGAATGGCCCGGGGAAACCCTGGCTGCCGACGAGTTCATCGGACGCTGGGGGCTGGAGCTGGAAAGCATTCCGTGGGCCTTCGGCCCCACGGCCTATTGCCGGGTGACACCCGAGGTGCTGATGCGCTGGAACAGGGAAAAGCGGGAAAGGCCAAGCCCGGAAGCTTAACCAGGTGGGATGCCGAGCGGCCTGCGGACTTGCGCGAAAGCGAAGGGCAGGCCGCTTCCATGCTTTCGCGCCATAGCCGGCGCTACGAACGGTCTTCGGCCGGAGGAAAGACGCTCAGATTCCCAATGCTTCGGAGAGGATTTGAGCCTGCGAACGGCGCTTGACGAGCTCGAAGCCGGTGTCCGCCAGCCGGCGGCGTTCTTCTTCGTTTGCGACCAGCTCCACGCACCTTTCGACGAGATCGTCATAGGCCGCCATCGCCAGACCGCCGCGATAGGCTTCCGCTTCGTCATCGTCGCCTTCCGCCTCGGTGAGGACGCAGGTGCGATTGGCAAGCAGGTAGAGAACCCGGACGGTTTCAAAAACCCAGTTCGGCTTGGCATGAATGTTCATCACGACTTTCGCGCGGGCGATCGCAGCATCCCGCTCCGCGCCATAGACGCCGAAAAGGTGCTTGATCTTCAGGCCCCGCTCATGCAGCGCAAGCAGGATAGCGCGCCGCCGCTCGTTCATGGATCCGTAGAAGAGAACGTCGATGTCCTGGACCGGCTCCGGTTCGATGCAGGTCCATTCTGGGCAATAGCCGAGCTGCAGCAACTGCGCATGATCTATTCCCACGCCTGCCAGGCGCTCGAGATTGGCCGCGCTGCTTTCCAGAACGGCGAACGTCTTGAGAAATGCGAAATAGTTGGACGACATCCACACCGAATCCGTCGTCGCCTGCTCCATGTTAAAGATCACCGAGCCGCGCGGCAGCTTCTCGGCGATGTCCTTGGTCAGGACATTGGCGCCATAGATGATGGGAATCCGGCCCTTCCACTCGGCCGGTTGCGTCGTAATCGGCGCCGAGCCTCCAAGCTGCCTGAACGCACTGGAAAGGCTGACGGCCGGCTCGTAGAACGCGCGCGTGTGAATGTAGTTTTCAGGCGTGACGATCCAGATGCAGAAGCGGTCCTTCAACTGGCTCCAGCTTCCGGCAAACGCCTGAGGCCCGGAGGCCGTGCGGGGAAGGCTGGTATCCTGCGCTGATGCGGGCGTCGCCACGGCCTTCCGGTCGACAACCTTCTGAAGCTGGACGCTGAGACCGTCGATGGCACGAGGATAGCGCGCAATCTCCGGCGCGGGAATTTCCTTCGCCTGAAGCTCCATGGCTATCTGGCCCGGTATGTAATCGAGGGATACCATTTCGAAGCAGTGCATGCTGCCGGCGGCATGGCCTTGATCGTCGATATAGCTGGCGAATGTCAGCTCGTTGAAAGCACGCCGGTTTCTCGGATCGGCCCAGGCTCCGAAGGACAGATCGTAGGGAACGGTGATTTTCATGACGCCGCCCACCACGAGCAGGTCCAGGCATGAGGTCATGAAGGCCTGGAAGTCATCCACCTGCTGCAGGACACCGGGCGCCAGGATCTCCCGGAAACTGTTCTTCTTGAGGGTGACGGTTCCGAAGCGGCGGGTGGGCAGAGCCTTTTCCGACGACAGAAACGGCGCGACGCGAAAGTCGAGGACCGCATCGCCGGTTGCGCTCGCGGCAACGTCGATATTGAAGCAATCTTCGCTGAAATCCTTGCCGAGACCAAGTTTGATAGTGCGGGGAAAAGTCGTCACCGGTACGCTCGATTATCGGGTTTCACTGAAGCAGGCAGGTTTCGGATCACTATTGCCGGGCGCCCGACGTGGGCCGCCCGGCAAGGACCTGGACTAGGCGAAGCTGGCCGTTCGCTCCGGCAAGACGGGGACGTCGAAGTGATCGGGCCCGAGCCCGCTCTTGGCGCGGTCGGCCATCATCTCGTAAGCCTTTTCGAGGTGGCGGCAGAACCGTTCGCTGTCGAACAAGGGTTTCAGGAAGCGGTTGTCAGAGAGACGCTTCTTGTATTCGGCGATCCGCGTCCGGTCCTTGGCGAGCGATACGGCCATGTCGATGTAGTCGGCCTGGTCTGCTGCCACGAGGTCGGGAAGGCCGATTGCGTTCAAGAGGCTTTCGCTCACCCTCGACGCGAAGTTGGTGCCCTTGAGCGTCAGGACCGGCAGGCCGGCCCAGAGCTGTTCGGACGTCGTCGTGTGGCCGTTATAGGGATAGGTATCGAGCCCGAGATCCGCCACCTGGATACGATTGATGTGCTCTTCGTAGCCGACCTTCGTCGTGAAGAAGACCCGCTTGGGCGAGATGCGGTTCTTCTCGAATTCCTTGCGGATATTCGTCTGGAAACGCGCGTTCGCCCCGAGAATCCAGATGACGGAATTCTCGGTCTTTTTGAGGATACTGATCCAGGCATCGATCGCCTTCAGGCTGATCTTCCGGTTGCCGTTGAAGGATGCGAAGACGAAGGCGTCCTCCGGAAGGCCGAAATCGGCGCGGCTGCACGGCTGCAGGCGCGGGCGGCTGACGGGGTCGTTCGGCTGGTAGGTTTCCGGCAGGCGGCAGAATTTTTCGTAATAGTGCGGGCGCGAGGCTTCCGGCAGCACGATCGGGTCGCCGATAACGTAGTCGAGATCGATATTGACGGTCGTACCGGGAAAACCGAGCCAGGCGACGTGGACCGGCGCGGTCGCCTCGTTGAGGATATGCGACCTGGTACCCTTGGTGTGTCCCTTGAGGTCGACGAGGATGTCGATCTTCTCCTTGCGGATCAGGGCGGCAGCTTCCGCATTCGACACGTCGGCAACCGAAATGACCTTGCCCCAGCGGCCGCGATCGAAACTGTTGGTTTCGAGGTGATGCGGGGCGGTGTAGCAGAAGAGCGTGATCTCGAAACGGTCCCTGTCGTGCTGCTCCAGGACGTTTCCGACGAGCTTCATCGTCGCATGGTTCTCCCAGAAATCGTTCGACAGATAGCCGATGCGGATCTTCCTTCCCGACCAGTCATGCGGCATGCCGCGTCGCTTCTCCGGCAGGGCCGGATCGTAGGCGCTGGCGGAGAAGCCGACCGTTCCGTTGAGACTCTCGTCGCCGCACCACATCAGATGGTGGAAGGGGTTGTCGTTCCGCACGACCTCCCGGTTGCCCTTCGCGATTTCGTTCTCGATGAGCGCCTGGCCACGCCGCACGTCGTCGAACTCGCCAAATTCGCGCGCATGCACCAGATAGAAGAGCTGCATGGCGATATGGTTCGGGAAGAGCTTGATAGCGCGCTTGAGCGTCCTCAGGTTCTCCTCGTCCCTGGGGTCGTCGGCAAGGAGGCGCATCGCAAGCGCGATATGCGAGGGATTGTTGCTTTCGAGAAGGGGCTTGCGCAGGCCCTGGAGGATGGATTTCTCGCCTCGCCTCAGGAAGATGGAGGCGATGATATAGGCGATCTCCGGGTCCTTCGGAGCGATCGATATGAAGTTCCTCGCCAGAACGAGAACCTGATCTTCATTGCCGCATTCGAAATGAAGCTGCATGGCATTGCGAAGGTTCTCTTCCTTCCTGCTGCCTTCCTCGCGGCCGGCGAGGGCATAGGCTTCCGCCGCCTCGGATTTCATGTCGAGCTTCAGGAAGGTTTTGGCGAGAAGGGAGTATGTCCTCGCGTCCCGGGTCGTATCGAGCAAACTGTTGAGCGTGCGGAGGGCCCCCAGATATTCACCTTTCTTGTATTGCTGAGAAGCGGCAGCATAACCGGTGTGAATGTTCATTCGGCACTCCCTGAAGATTGAATCGAGCCGTGAACGATGGCGATTCAATTCCTGACGATCTGGATATTTCCGGTCATCGCACTTGAAGCTTGCTCGGAACGTGAGGCGCCGAAGACCGGGGGCAGCCAGGCGCGCAGCACCTTCGCGCCGTGGCGACGGCGCGTCGGACATGCCGGAAAGCAGAATGCGGAAAAGCGTCAGAACCCGCTTTGTATTCGCGAGAAGACGAGGTCGGTGAAGATGGAGATCTGGGCGCCGATGAAGGGCGCGGAAATGGCGATGGTGACGAAGATCGCGAGGATCTTCGGGACGAAGGTGAGGGTCATTTCCTGCACCTGCGTCAGCGCCTGGATGAAGGCGATGACGACGCCCACGACCATGGCCGCGAGCACGGCCGGTCCGGAGGACACGATGACAGTCCAGATGGCTGCCTGCGCTATGTCGAGGGCGTCTGCCTCATTCACGGGATAGGGTCACTTCACGGTTACGCCGGGGCCGACGATGATCTTCTCACCCGACTCAAGCGTTGCTACGATACCGTCATTATATAGCGTGACTTCCTTGACGACGCCAGAAACCTTGCCGTCGTCGCTGGTGACCGTGCGGCCGATGACGGAGTTCGCCTCCTGCAGCGAGGTGCGCTGAAGCAGGCTTTCCAGGTTCTTGTTCGTCTTGATGGTCTGCTCGACCTGCGAGAAGGTCGCAAGCTGCGCCATCTGCTGGGTGGCGTCCATCGGCTCGGTCGGATCCTGGTTCTTCATCTGCGCCACGAGGAGCTTGAGGAAGCTCTCGTAGTTCAGCGTCGCGGTCTTGGAGTCGCCGCCGGATTCCGCGCCGGTGACGCCGGGAATGTAGCCGGAAGAGGTCGCGGTGCCGACTGCGTCTACCATGGTGCGATCTCCCTGCGGATCTGTTCGATGGTGGCCGGAGCCATCTCGTGGTTGTTGAGGATGCGGTCTTCGATCGGGTAGAGGGCGCGGATGGCCTTCAGGGCCTCGAAGGCGCGGCCCTGCGTGACGAGCGCGTCGACGCGCTTCAGCTCGGCCAGCACTTCCTCGTTCTTGAAGCAGGAGAGCAGCATGATGACCGACTTGCGGAACATGGCGATCGACTGCTCGGCGCCTTCCGGGTTGATCAGCGCCATCTGCGCGATGAAATAGAGCTGGCGGAGCGGCGTCGTGGCCTGTTCCGGCTGCAGGACGTGGTTTTCCAGAAGGAAGGTCACGTCGTTGAGGAATTCGACGGCGACCTTGCGGTCGACCCTCAGAACTGCGCCGTTGACGAAAATGCGCTCACCGGATTTCAGCGATATACGCAGCGTACTTTTCATTTGATGCCATCCTTGATGATGGTGGTAATGTCGATGATGCCCTGGAAGTTCGTGGATTCGCGTTTGCGTATCCTTTCGATCTCCTTGAGAATCCAGATGGCGATCGAGATGAGATTGGCCCTGATCTCGTCCTCGAGCTGGTTTTCGGGATTTCCGAGATCCTCGATGAAGCGGATCCAGACCCGACGGGTGTAATAGACGGCTTCCACCGCCTCCTTGCCGTAACTGCCCCCGGCAGCCACCGCGGCCTGCAACAGCGCGATGGACCTTTCGAGGACCTGCCGTTCCCGATCCTTCGAGACGGCGACGCCCTCCTCCATGATCTCGGCATAGGAAAACTGGTACATTCAGACATCCTTCATGTGTGTCCGTACCCTCTGGTTCATCAGAGGTAGTTCAGCAGACTGAGATTCTGGATCCTCGACGTCAGCGTGTAGGCGAGCGAAAGCTGCGACTCGAGCGTGGTCACGCGCGTCGCGGCCTCGTAGGTATCGATGCCCTCCATGTCCTTGATGCTGGTGTTCAGGATGGTGATCTGGGCGTCCAGCGACGTGTTGGCCTGCGTGACGCGGGATTCGGAGATGCCGAGCTTGGAGCGCTCGCCGTCGATGCCCGAGATCGCCCGACCCATATAGTCGATCGCCGAATCGCTGACCGTCTTGCGCGTCTGCTCCGAAATGCCGAGTGCCAGCAGTTCCTGCCCGATAACGAGGCCGAGCGCCATGTAGCGCATGCCGGTCGCATTGGTATTGGTCGAGCTCTGGACGGTCTCGGCCGCGCTGATGCGGCTCTGCATGTTCTCGTCCGAGGCGTTCGACCAGTCCGCTTCCCAGTCCGAACCCATGAAGCTGGTTTCGAGATCGTCGATGAAGGCCTGCATGTCCGCCGGGGCGATATTGGCGACGGCCGGATCGGTCTGCGTGATGCCGAAATGGGCGAAGAAGGCGTTGTCGAACGTCGTCTTGGCGGCCGAGAGCGGCGCTTCCGAATAATCGTTGAACGGAATCACGTCCGAATTGATGCCGGCGAAGAGATATTCACCGCTGAAGGACGTGTTGGCGGCGGCCGTGAAGGTCGACAGCGCGTTGCCGATATTCTGCTTGGCGAGATCGAGCTGGTCGGCCGAGGTGATGCCGGAGAGCGCGATCAGCACCTCCATCGCGTCGTTCGCCGCGGACGACATCTGGCCGAGGGCTTCCTGCGAGGCGGCGAGCCGCTGGGTGGTGAGCGCATTGGTGCTCTTCAGCGATTCCATGCGCTGGAGGTCGCGGTGCAGGTTGAGCGTGCGTGCCGTCTTGGCGCCAAGCGCGGTGCCGACATCGGCGTGGCGGCCGGTGACCGTCTCTTCCTGGAGCTGCTGCATCTCCTTCTGAGCCTTCGCGACGGTGAGCCGCATGGTGTTCTGAAGGGACAGGTTGGAAACGAAAGAAGCCTTCATGACTAGCCCGCCGCCTGGAGGAGTGCGGTGATCATCTCATCCACCGCCGAAACCAGTTTCGCCGACGCCTTGTAGGATTGCTCCAGATCGAGGAGCAGCGCCAGTTCCTCGTCGAGGCTGACCGCCGTCACGTTCTGCAGCGCGTCCTGGGTGCGGCCGAGCAGCGCGTTCTTGTCGTCGCTCGCCGTGGTCGCGGCGCTGCGGATCTGCTCCAGCCAGCCGACCGAGCCGGTCGAGAAGGCGAGGATCGTGCCGGTCGTGTCGATCGCCGCGTCCGGGTCGTAGGTCTGCGGCGTCTCGAAAGCCGCGGCATAGCCGTTCAGGAGCTCCGAGAAGCTCGCATTGTTGTCGACGTTGAACGTCTCGTTGATGCCGTCCCTGAGCAGCATCGAATTGCCGCCCTGGCTGGTGATCACCGCCGGATTGACCTTGATGACGCCGGCAAGACCCGGCGAATTGACCGTCGGTACGCCGCTCCAGGTGAAGAGGCCGTCCGTCGGCAGGAAGGTGCCGGAGCCGGGCGGAGTCTCGACATTCTCGGAGAACATGGAGACGAGCGTGCGCGACATCTCGTCGAGCTGCTTCTGGAAGGTCGGGGCGGCGTGGTCGCGAAGCTGGAGGAGCGCGGCGAGCGAACCCTGCGCGCTGGTGTTGCCGCCGGCGCCCGCCTGGACGGGCACGCCGTCGATCAGGATCTGGTTGCCGTCGACGGCCGCCGTATAGGTGGTGGTCGCCTCGAAGCTCACGGTGCGCGGCACCGTCTCGAACAGCACCGTGCCGTCGCTGGTATAGAGCGCAAGGTCGTTGTTGGTGCGGGTGACGGTGGTGACGCCGACGATCTCGGAGATCTGCGTCAGGAGCTTGTCGCGCTGGTCGAGCGCGTCGTTGTCCTGCGTGCCCGCGGCCGTGCTCTGCTTGACCTTGTCGTTATAGGTCTTGAATTCCTTGAGGAGCCGGTTGAGCTCCGTCACCGCCGTATCGATATCCGCATCCGCCTCGGCGCGCAGCTTCTGGAGCGCGGCGGAGGTGCTGTTCAGCGAATTGGCGACGTCGGTCGCGTCGGCCACCACGGTCTCGGCGAGCGAGACCTCGTTCGGCTTGTCGGCGAAGGCCTGGAGATTGTCGCGCAGCTTCGCGAGATAGGTGGACGGGGCGAGTTCGTAACCCTCGCCGCCGAGCATCGTCTTCATCTGCGTGAGACCGGCGAGCAGCGTGTCCTGCCCGGCGGTCTTGGAGATGCTGAGGAGGTTCTGCTTGAGCAGCGCCTCGTTCTGGGCACGCTGGGTCTCGACCACCGTCGCGCCCGAGGCGGCCGTGGCGAGAACCGCCGCACGCCGCGCGTAGGCCGGGTTGCTTGCATTGGCAATGTTCTTCGAAACGACGGCCGATTGCAGGCCTACGTTGGAAAAACTGGACTGAGCAGTCTTCATTGCTGCTGAAAGCGACATCGGATCTACCTAATTCTCGAACGCGTGCGGGCCGGACCGGCTTATCTCTTGAGGTTGACGAGGACTTCCATCAGTTCCGAACCGGTCTGGAAGACCTTGGAGTTCGCCGTGTAGTTTCGCTGCGACTCGATCATGGCCGTCAGCTCTTCACCGATATCGACGTTGGAATCCTCCAGCGCGCCGGAAAGGATGGTGCCGAAGCCGCCATTGCCGGCATAGCCCATGACGATGACGCCCGAATCGCTGCTCTGCGAATAGACGTTGCCGGGAAGCGGCTTGAGATTGTCCGGGCTCTGCACGTTCGCCATGGCGATACGATACTTCGGCGCCATGTCGCCGTTCTCGTACTTGAGATAGACGATGCCGTCGTCGCTGATCTCGTAGCCGGAAACGCCGCTCGGGCCGATGCCGTCGATGTCGCCGCTGGCGGCGAAGGCAGCGGCAAGCTGCGTCGTGCCCTTGGCGTTGCCGCCGATGGAGATCTCGAGGGCGTTGAGTTCCGCGCCGCCGATGGTCATGGCGTCCGTGGTGATGCTTTCCGGCGTCTGGAGCTTGCCGTCCGAGCCGAAGGTCAGCGTCGTCGGCGCGAGGAGTTCCGTTTCGGTGCCGGTTTCCGGATCGGTGTAGCTGACGCGCAGATCCCACTGCGTCGTCGGCGGCGGGCCCGCCGTCACGCCCACTTTCGTGTAGGTGAAGTCGAGCTTGCGGGTGTTGCCGAGGCTGTCATAGGCGACGAGCGAGGTGGCCTTGGAATAGCCGTCCTCTTCGTTCGCCGGCAGGTTCACGTTGAGATAGCCGCTTTCCGACGCCTTCACGCTGAGATCGCCCGAAGCGAGATTGATCTCGGAGAGGCCGGCAAAGCCGTTGATGACGATGGTCGGATCCTCGGTCGAGGAATATTCGTAGCCCATGAGGGTGAACCCGGCCGAATTGCGCAGCGTGCCGTCGTCCATGACGGTGAAGGCGCCGGCGCGCGTCAGGTATTCCACGCCGTCCGAACCGGTGACGATGAAGAAGCCCTTGCCGTTGATGGCAAGGTCCGTCGCCGAGGTCGTGTAGGTGAAGGTGCCCTGCGCGGAAATCGAATAGCGCACGTCCGTGGTCACGCCGCCCGAATTGTAGGCGCCGCCGGTGGTGGGCAGGATCAGGGAAGAGAACTGGGTCGAGGCTTTCTTGTAGCCCGTCGTGTTCGCGTTGGCGATGTTGTCGGCAACCGTGCTCAGGCGATTGGCCTGCGCGTTCATGCCGGAAACACCCGTTCTCATCGTACCGTAGAGGCTCATGTGGTTTCCCCGTTCATCTCGTCACCGCGACCCTATGGGACGGGCCTTGCGTGAAGCTGGCTGCCGGGGTCCGCCTTCCCCGTCAGCCGGCGGTTCGTTTCAGCTCTGCCAGTCGATGCAGTAGCCAAGGAAGCGCTTGGAATCGATCGGATCGAAACCGAGCTTCTTGCGCAGCTTCTTGCGCAGCTTGCTGATATGGCTTTCGACGACGTTCTCCTCGACGTCCTCGTCGAATATCCCGTAGATCGCGTTGAAGATCTGGGTCTTGGAAAGCCGGCGGCCGCGATTGGCGACCAAATATTCCAGAATGCGGCGCTCGCGGCGCGGCAGGGGGAAGACATCGCCGGAGATTTCCGGGTCGCGGCCGTCCGAGAAGACGCGGATCGGGCCGATGTCGGTATGATTGGCAAGCGCCTTCAGGCGACGCCGGATGGCCGCCGCACGGGCCAGGATTTCCCGGGGGTGAACCGGCTTGCGCACCACGTCGTCGACGCCGCTGTCGAAGAGGGCGAGCGTGGTTTCAAGGGAAGGCGTATCGCTGACCGCGATGACCGGCGCCTGCGACCGGTCACGGATCGCGCGCGGCAGCTCCATGGAGAGCTGGCCCTGGCCGATCAGGAACGCCTCGACCGCGTCGATGTCCGAATCGGCGGCGGTGTTCACCCACTCGCCGAATTCGCGGGGGTCGAACCCCGTCGAGGGCACGCCCTCGCGCCCGAAAAGAGAAGTATAGCCGTCTTTAACGAGCTCGCGCTCATCAACCACTACGATCATTCGTCCGCCTCCGAATCAGTGTGGTGCCTCGTTCAGGCAGTGGTACGAATCGGGCGAATCACCGGCAACTAGAGGAACTAATTGGCAGATTTTAACAGTTGATTAAGGATTGCGTGCCGATTTGATCTACATCTAGTAGCTCCACCCATGGGCGGCACAAATTTTTCGTGGAAAAGTTAACAAAGGTTAACAGCCCAGCCTTGTCGTTCTAAAATAGGGCGCATTCCTGCCACATTGTGGCACAGGCTGAATTTTCTATCTTTGATTGAATTACTGGCAGAACGCTTTCGCATTCGGTGTCCAGCTTCCATAGCCGGTTGCAACCAGGTTCGCGATCACCCGGCAGACATAACGCTTCTGCGCGGGGTCGTTGTTCGGGCCGGCATGGTAGCGCGCGACGGCCATGGTCCAGGTCTCGTGCCGGGCATGCAGACGCGCCAGGAAGGCGGCTGCATATTCCACGTTCTTGTGCGGGTCAAACATTTCCGCCGCCGAGGCGAAATGCTCGCCGTGGAAGTGGTGGTTGATCTGCATGCAGCCGAGGTCGATCAGCCTGGCGCCGCGGGCGCGCGCCGCCTCGAAGGTGCGCAGCGCCTCTTCCCGGCTCGCGCCGAAATAGGCCTTGCCCTCGATGTTGAGGGCGAAGGGCTGGAGGGATCCCTTCCGCCCGGTCTCCGTGAGACCGACGGAATAGAGGATGCCGGCCGGGATGTCGTACTTGGCGGCGGCGGCGAGGATTTCCCGTTCGCAGGAGCCCGTCGACGCGGCGGCGTCAGAGATAGACGCCGCCAGAGCGCACAGACTGCCCGCCAGCAAGGCCAGAAGCGGCTTCCGCGATGTTGCCCTCATGAGACGTTCCTTCCTGTCCGAACGAGCCTGCGCGCTCGCCGCCGTGCTCACGGCCGCCGCCGCCTTCGCGGGCCTGCGGCTGGCTGGAGAATTGCTGCTGCTGCGCCTGCTGGCCCTGGCTGTCGCCCTGCTGCGTGCCGGCGCCGCGGTCGGCCGGCGCAAGCTGGACGCTGACCTGGTCGACGGCGAAGCCCTGGCCGCGCAGCGCCCGCACGATCGTGTCCTTGTCGTCGAGGAGCTGGCGATAGGCCTCGCCCGTCTCCACCTGCAGCGAGACGACGAGCTCCTCGCCATGGAGGCGCAGCGTCGCCGTCACGAGGCCGAGCTCGATCGGATGCATCTGGATCTTCAGCGTGTTGACGACCTTGCCGGTCGCCGCCGCTTCCGAAGGCGCAAGGCCGCCGGTGGCGCTCAGCGAGGCCGCCCATTCGGGGTCCTGCGTGATCGCACCCGTCACGGCGGCAGCGTTGCCGGTCTGCGCGAGGCCGATATAGCGGCGCGCATCGACCACCGTCACCGTCTCGCCCCGCGCGGCATTGATATCGGCATCCTTGAAGGTCGCGCGATCGCCGGCACCGGAAAGGCTCATGTCGAGGCCACGGCCCTTGCCGTCGGCGCGGATCAGGCGGAAGAGCTTGTCCGTATCCGATTGCGGCACCTCGCCGCCCTCGGCGCCGGCAAGCTCGGAGGCTTCCCCCGCCGAACCCGTACGGTCCGACACGAGGTCCGCCTTGCCCGCGACCTTGCCGCCGGCCTGCGCCTTGTTGCCATCCGTGGCGGTGGCCTTCGCCGCGCCATGGCCCGCGGCCGTGTGGGAAGCGGTGTTCGCCGCGTTCAGCAGTTCGAGGAGGTTGCCGACATCCGTCTTCGCGGCTGCCGCCTCCCCGCCGCTTTCGGCGACGGTCACGGCAACCTTCTCCGCGTCGGCATCGACACCCTCGACCGTCTCGGCATGGCCTTTCCTGCCCGTACGGCCGGTGCTCTCGGCGTGCGAAGCCTTCCCCTCACCAGCCTTGCCGGCCTTGGCGCCCGCCTTCTCAAGCGCATCGGCGAGCGCGGAGATGTCGCCATGCGCGGCATGCGTCCGCGTGCCGTTCATCGCCTCGCCTTCCTTCCCGCCATGGCCGGAGATCGAGGTGCGGCCACCCTTGTGGCCGCTCTCGCCGTCCTTGGCATGGAGGCTGGCGATCGTCTTTTCGAAATCACCGTTCTCGGAGGAACCGGCGGCCTTGCCCTTGGCCGGCGCCTGGCCCTGCGCGATGCCCAAAACTCCGCTAGCAATGGTGCTCAACTGCCTTCTCCCTTCAAGAGCGCGTCGATCTCGTCGAGCTTGGACCGGCCGGTCGACACGAAATTGTCGAATGCCGGGTCGATGCCCGCCTTTTCCTGCTGCCCCGTCGTTTCCTTTTCCGGCCTTGCCGCCGCGACCGGCTTTTCCTCGCCGCCCGCCTGCGGGTCCATCGACCGGTCCGCCGCTTCCGCCTCGCTCAGCCCCTTGTAGGAGGCGTTATCGGCCTCGGCGGGCACGCTGTCTTCCTTCGCGATCGTCCGGGCGCCCTCGCCCTCCGGCAGGCGCAGCACCTCTTCGGCGACCGCCCGGGCGGCGGCCTTCAGCGCCTGATCCTTGGCGGAGAGCTTGTCGTCGGGGATCGCCACGATGGATTCCATCGCCGAGGCGACATCGCCCGACGGCACCGAGGCGAGGCCCGAATAGAGGTCCGCCAGCACCTTCGGAACGCTCTCGCCGTCACCCGTCAGGGCCTGGGCGCGCTCGGCGGCAAGCGAGGCCAGCTTGTTCTTGCCCGAGATCGCCGCCAGCCGCGCCATGCGCAGATAGACCTCGCGCTGGCGGGGCACGTCCATGAAGGACAGGACCTCGAGGATGTCCTCCTGCCTGAGAGCATCGAAATGATCGACGGCGAGCTTCACGAAGAGGTCGGCGAACTGGCTGGCATAGGGCGAGCGCAGGAAGCGGCGGGCATAGCGGTTGGCATAGGCCATGCTCTTGTCGGTCCAGCCGGCCTCGCTGGCGATGTAGATGGAGCGGCGCAGCGCCGCCTCCTCGACGATCGTTCCGGGCGCGACGAGGCGCGCCCAGTCGAAATAGCTGAGCGCCAGCTTCGGATCCTTGCGGATGACCGAATTGGCCGAGACGAGCGCCAGATAGGGCCCGACCCGCGAGCGCTTGTATTCCGGGAATATCTCCGCGAGCGACTTGACGCTCTGGCTGCCCCGGCCGCCGAGATAGCTGCGCAGCGCATCCGTCAGGCGGGAATCGAAATGGCCGGCAATGTCCTTGCGGATCAGCAGCTCCAGCGTGTCGGGATTGCCGCCGCTCATGGCATAGACGAGCGCGGCATCGACATTGCGCGGATCGTCGAAGATCGCGGAATCGGCCGTGCGGAGCCGCTCGTCGATGGTGCCGAGCAGGAAGCGCTGCATCTCCATGGCGGAATGGTCGCCGAGCACCACCGTATCCTGCACATATTGCAGCGAGCGGATCATCTTGTAGGGCGCAAGATCGTCCGGACTGTCGGCGCGCACGGGCGCGGCCGCGGCGAGCGCCGCGCCGAACACCGTTCCCGTCAGAAGAATGCGCCGGAGGAAGCCCATCGTATCAGCCACCCTCGGCCTGGATGAGGATCTCGATGCGGCGGTTGGCGTCCGCCATCGGATCGTCCGGCACCTTGAGGCGGCGGTCTGCGAAGCCGGACACCTGGCTCACGCGCTTTTCCTCCAGCCCGCCGCGCACCAGCATGTAATAGGCGCTCTGCGCACGGTCCATCGAAAGGCGCCAGTTGTCGTTCTTGCCACCGGCAAAGGGACGGCCGTCGGTATGGCCGCGAACGGCGATCGCGCCGGCCCGGCCTTCGAGAATCTTGCCGATCTTCTCCATGGCCAGCACCATCTCCTGCCGCGGAACGGCCGAGCCGATATTGAACATGGGCGTATCGAGCTGGTCGGTCAGGCTGACGAGAAGGCCGCCTTCGGAGGGGGTGACGCTGAGGCCTTCGGCAAGCTTGCCGAGCGTGCCGATCTCCCTGGAAATCTGCTGCTTCAGCTCGTCCGCCTTCTTCTGGTCCTCGACCTTTTCGGCCTCGGCCTTGGCCTGCGTCTCCTCAGCGGCAGCCTTCCCGGCCTCAGCCTTCGCGTCCTGCGCCTGCTGTGCCGCCGCATCGGCGTCGGCCTTGGCGAGCGCTTCCTCTACCGTGCGGTCGGTGTCCACCGCGGCCATCTGCTGCTGGCCTGCTTTGGCATCCTTGGCCTTGGCCTTGCCCTCGCTGCCGGCGCTCGTCGCCTGCGAGATTTCGACCTGCTGCGTCCAGAAATCGGGATCGAACGGGTCACGGTAGGCTTCGCCGCCGTCGGCGCCGGTGGCGGGGCCGGAATTGGCCGCGCCACCCTCGCCCTTGGCGCTGACATTGGCCTGCTGGCCGACTTCCTGCGCGATCTCGGACAGGACGGAATAGGGATTGCTGAAGAAATCGGCCTCGGAATATTTCGTTTCCTCGCCGGCGGTCGTGTTCTCGTCGCGGCCTTTTTCCGCGCCGTTGCCGCTCGCCTGCTGCTGGCCCTCTTCCTTCGACTTGTCCTGCGTCGCCTCGCCGTCCTTGCTGTTGGCGGGCTTCTTGACGGATTTTTCCGCCGGCTTGTCGTCGGTCAGCTTGATCGGGTTGAAATAGGAGGCGACCGAGGCCTTCGTTTCCTCGTTCGCGGCATTGACGAGCCACATCACGAGGAAGAAGGCCATCATCGCCGTCATGAAGTCGGCATAGGCGATCTTCCAGGCGGCCGCATGGTGGTCGCCGTCGTGATCGCCATGACGCTTGACGATGATGATCTCGTTCTTGCCGTGGTGGTGATTTTCGCCTTCGCTCATGCAAGCACCTTGCGCACGGTGTCAGCCCAGGCCGCCATCCGCGTTACCAGGACGGCGTCGCCGAACTCCACCGTCAGATCGACATCCTGCATCTCGACATGCCGGAAGACCGGCGCTGGCTCCTCGAAATGCGACTTCAACTGCTCGAAGAGGTCCAGCGGCCCCTTCACCGTGATCGTCATGCCCTCGCCTTCCTTGAGTCCCTCGTCGACGAGGCGGGCAAGATCCGAGATCGCGCCCTTCGTCAGCACCTGGCTCATCACGGGCGCCAGCACCTGGGCCGCCTGCGCGGCGACGAGGTCGGCGACCTCGCCCGTCAGCGTGGCGAACCGCTCGGCGAGCGCCGCCGCATAATCCTGCTCGTAGCGCATCGACAGGGCCTCGATCTCGGCGCGGTGCGCTTCCTTGAGTGCGGCCATGTCCGCCTCGTGCTTCGCCTGCAGCTCAGCCTCCGCTGCGGCGCGACCTTCGGCGAAGGCTTCCGCGCGCTCCGCCTCGACATCGACCTCCGGCAGGGCCGGCGCCATCGTGAAGGCCTGCGCCTCGGCGCTTTCGGCTTCCGGCGCAAAGCGCGCGGAGGGGAATACGGGCGGCTTCATGCGCGGGGGCGCGCCGAAATCCTTGAGGTAGCGGGCAAGGTGAACGCTCATCGCGCGCCCTCCGGCCCCGTTGCGTGCCGGATGAATGCAGAGAAGGCCCGGCGGCAAGGCCGCGGGCCGCTTCGACGTTCATTCGCAAAGACGCTTTTACCTGACAACACCGCTGACCTGTCTCCCCGGACAAAGCGCCTTCCGGGAGGTGAAAGGCGCACAATCTTCCTGATCGTGCCGCCGAACCTAGAAGGCCAAACTTGTGCGAGGATGAAGATGAAGGTGTTGGGCCGCGCCAGGGCAAATAGCGCGGCCCAACCGCCCGCCTCGGCCGATGACCTGCGGCCGGGCGGATAGAGGTCCCCGAAGCCCTTACTGGCGGAAGAGCTGGAGGATGTTCTCGGCGCTCGAATTGGCGATCGAGAGCGACTGGATGCCGAGCTGCTGCTGGGTCTGCAGCGCCTTGAGGCGGGTCGATTCCTCGTTCATGTCGGCATCCACCAGGCGGCCGATGCCCTTGTCGATCACGTCGCCGAGCGTGGCGACGAAGCTTTCCTGCATGTTGATGCGCTTGGTGATGGCGCCGAGCGTCGAGGCAGCGTTCGTCAGGTCCTTGATGATGTAGTCCGTGACGCTGATCATGTCGTCCAGATCGTCGTAGCTCGTGTTCGTGTCGATCTCTATGGGAGAACCGGCACCGGGCGAGCCCATGTCGATCAGATAGTATTCACGCGCGGTGCCGGCCGGGCTTTCGCTCAACGCGTCGGCATCGATGGATTTGGTCAGATAGCCGCGGCTGGCATCGCCCTCGTCGACGAGAACGGAGTTCTCTGTGTCGAAATCGAGCGTGGCGACCTTCACGTTCCCGCCCGCGGTGCGAACGAAGGAGGCGACGACGGACTTCACGCCGAGGGCGTCGGAACCGGTATTGTAGAGCCAGTTCTCCCCCGAGAAGGACGCCGATTGCGCGGCGGAGACGAGCTGGTTCTTCAGCTCCTTGATTTCTTCGTTGATCTTGCTCTTGTCGACGCCCGGCTCGCGGGCGGCCACGAGCTTGGCCTTGATCTCGCTCATCACCTCGATGACGCTTTCCAGCGAGGTATAGGCCGTGTCCACCTTGGCGGCGCCGAGGCCGAGCGCGTCGGCGACCGTCGAGATCGCGCGGTTGTCGGAGCGCATCGTGGTCGCGATCGACCAATAGGCCGCGTTGTCGGCCGCGGTCTCGACCCGCAGGCCGGAGGAAACGCGCGCCTGCGTCGTTTCGAGGCTGTTATCGATGGAACGGAGCGTCTGCAGCGCCGCCATGGCGGCGGAGTTGGTCAAAATGCTGGTCATTGGCACTTGCCCTGAAAAAGAGTTCGTCGGGACATGCCGGAGTGAGGCGGAGACCGGTAACGACCGAGGGCTTCATGCTGCCGGCGCCGCTCGTTTGCCCTGGGCGCCGGTCCGTCGTTCTTAACGACTGGTTAATGGGCAATGGTTAACAAATGGTTAATAGCGTTAAGAAACCGGTAAGACAGATGGAGAAAGCCTGAATTTTTCATGGCCAGAATTTGCAGGCGTGGCCCTCCGCGGATACGACAGCCCTGGACAAGTCTGCCGCGCTACAGGGTAGACTTCGCCGAGACTTGTGTAATGCCCCCGGCCAGACGGCCCCTTGCCGCAGGATATCCATGACCGCCAGCCTTTCCACCGCCCCGGATCCGAACGCCCCCCTTCTCCAGCTCCTGCTGCGCGCACGCACGCAGCAGCTTTCGCTGGCGGAACTGTTCCAGACGGCGGAGGTTCTTTCCGCAGCAGGACAGATGGCGGCGGCGATCGAGCTCTACAAGACGTGGATCGCCTTCAACGACGCCAACCCGCTGCTGCACCTTGCCTATTTCAACTATGCCGTCTCGCTTTCCAAGGCGGGCGACGTCGCCGCGACGCTCCATGCGCTGCGGGCGGCGATCCGGATCGAGCCGCTTTTCGGGCAGGCGCATATCAACCTGGGCCGGACGCTGGAGGATTGCGGGCTCACCGGCCAGGCCGTGCAGCAGTGGCGCACTTTCGTCGATGCGACGACGGAGGTGAACCCCGACCGGATCAGCAACCGGCTGCTCAGCCTCCAGCATATCGGCCGCGTCCTGGAAGGCGCCGGCCATCTCGAAGAGGCGGAAGCCGCGCTCTGGCAGGCCATGGAACTGCAGCCGTCCCGCACGGAGGCCGCGCAGCACTGGATCTCCCTGCGGATGCATCAGTGCAAGTGGCCCGTCGTCGTGCCGTCGCTGCATGTCACGCCGCGCCATTTCATGGATGCCATGTCCGCCATGTCGATCGCCTGCTATGCGGACGATCCCCTGTTCCAGATGGCAAAGGCCCACCGCTATTGCCGCCAGACCATCGGCCGGCCCGACGACCTCAGCGCCTTCGAGCGCAAGGCGGTGCGGCGCGAGACCGGCACCGGCGAGCGCCTGCGGGTCGGCTACGTCTCCTCGGACCTGCGCCAGCATGCCGTGGGCTTTGCGCTCAGCGAGGTCCTCGAACTGCACGACAAGGCGTCCGTCGAGATCTTCGCCTATTATTGCGGCGACCCCGCGCCGATCGATCCGACGCAGGCGCGCATCAAAGAGGCCGTCGATCACTGGCGCGACATCGCCGCGCTCAGCGACATCGAGGCCGCCCGAAAGATCGCCGCGGACGGGATCGACGTGCTCATCGACGTCAACGGCTACACGAAGCATGCCCGCACGAAGATCTTCGCCTACCGCCCTGCCCCGGTCATCGTGAATTTCTGCGGCTATCCCGGCACGATGGCGAGCCCCTACCATCAGTACATGATCGCCGACGACGTGATCGTGCCGCCGGAAAACGAACTTTATTATACGGAGAAGGTGCTGCGCATCGCCTGCAACCAGCCGGTGGACCGCAAGCGGGCCGTCAGCGAGCGCCCGGCCCGCGCAGACGCGGGCCTGCCCGACGACGCCTTCGTCTTCGCCAGCTTCAACGGCATGCAGAAGATCACCGCACCGTGCTTTGCCCGCTGGATGGCCATCCTGACCGCGACGCCGGGCAGCGTGCTCTGGCTGCTTTCCGGCGACGAGAGCGCCAATGAGCGCCTGCGCCGGCTGGCCGAGGAGGCGGGCGTCGCGAAGGAACGTCTCATCTTCGCGGGCAAGGCACAGAATCCCGATCATCTTGCGCGGATCGGCCTTGCCGATCTTTTCCTCGACACCTTCCCCTACGGCGCCCATTCGACGGCGGCGGACGCCATCACGCAGGGACTTCCCGTCCTGACGATCGCCGGCAAGAGCTTCGCGTCGCGCTTCTGCGCCAGCATCGTGACGGCGGCCGGCATTCCCGAGCTCGTCTGCGGCGATCCGGACGACTATGTGCGCATGGCCATCGCCCTTGCGGAAAGCCCGGATCGCCTTGCCGCCGTGCGCGAATCGCTCGCGCAGCAGCGCGAGACCTGCGCCTTGCGCGACATGCCGGGCCTTGCCCGTCGGCTGGAAGAACTCTTCTGGCAGATGCAGGGCGAGGCGGAGCGCGGCGAGACGCCCGTGCCGGATCTTCGCAATCTCGACGTCTATTACGAGATCGGCGCGACGCTCGCGGCGCGCGGCATCGAATTCGAGGACGACACGGCCTATCGCGCGCGCTACCGGGAAGAGCTCATCGTCCTCGACGACTTCGCGCCGCTTGCCCCGGACGCCCGCCTCTGGCCTGCCGCCCCATGAAGGAAGGGGAGCGCATCCTCATCGTCGGCGCCGGGCTTTCCGGCGCGGTGATCGGGCGCGCGCTCGCGCAGGAGGGCTGGCGCGTCGAGATCGTCGATTCGCGCGCCCATGTCGCCGGCAACTGCCACACGGAGCGGGATGCGGCGACGGGCGTGATGGTGCATGTCTACGGCCCGCACATCTTCCATACGGACGATGCGGAGGTCTGGGCCTATGTGAACGGCTTTGCGACCTTCCTGCCCTACAAGAACCGCGTGAAGACGACGAGCGGCGGGCAGGTCTATTCGCTTCCCGTCAATCTCCACACGATCAACCAGTTCTTCGGCAAGTGCTTCCGGCCGGACGAAGCCCGCGCCTTCATCGACGCGCTGGCGGACCGCACCATCGCCGATCCGCGGACCTTCGAGGAGCAGGCCCTCCGCTTCGTCGGCCGCGACCTCTACGAGGCCTTCTTCAAGGGCTACACGCAGAAGCAGTGGGGCTGCGCTCCGACCGAGCTGCCCGCCTCGATCCTGAAGCGCCTGCCGGTTCGCTTCAACTACGAGGACAACTACTTCTTCCACAGGTACCAGGGCATGCCGGAGCACGGCTATACCGCGATGGTCGAACGCATCCTCGACCATCCGAACATCGCGGTGAGGCTCGAAACGGACTTCCGCCGGAACGCGAGAGACGGCTTCGCGCATGTCTTCCATTCCGGCCCGCTCGACGGCTATTTCGACAATGACCTCGGGCGGCTCGGCTACCGGACGCTCGATTTCGAGCGCTTCACCCATGACGGCGACTATCAGGGCTGCGCGGTGATGAACTACGGCGATCTTTCCGTGCCCTATACGCGGATCACCGAGCACAAGCATTTCTCGTCCTGGGAAGAGCATGACGGCTCGGTCTGCTACCGCGAGTTCTCGCGGGCCTGCGAGCCCGGCGACATTCCCTACTATCCGGTTCGCCTCGTGAAGGAGAAGGCGCAGCTTGCCGACTATGTGCGGCTGGCGGAACGGGAGGAAGGCGTCACCTTTGTCGGGCGGCTCGGCACCTACCGCTATCTCGACATGGACGTGACGATCCGCGAGGCGCTGGATACGGCGCGGCTTTTCATGGAGCGGCGGGCGGCGGGGGCGGCGATGCCGGCCTTTCTCAAATCGCCGCTCTGACATGCGAAAAGGCCCCGGTAAACCGGGGCCTTTCCATATCTGCCTTGCGGCTTGCGATTAACGGAAGAGCTGGAGAATGCCTTCTGCCGAGGAGTTGGCGATCGAGAGCGACTGGATGCCGAGCTGCTGCTGGGTCTGCAGTGCCTTGAGGCGGGTCGATTCCTCGTTCATGTCGGCATCGACAAGGCGGCCTACGCCCGAGTCGATGGCGTCGGTCAGCTTGTTGGCGAAATCGACCTGCAGGTCGATGCGCATGGAGATCGAACCGAGCTGCGAAGCGGCCTTCGTCATCAGCTGGATCGCGGCTTCCGTCAGGTTCAGGGCCTCGGCCATGTCGCTGTCGGAGAAGTTGGTGATGTCGAGGGTCACGACGCTGTCGGTGATGGTGTAGGTGTTGCCCGTTGCGTCGATGTCATCGCCTGCGGTGCCGAGAATGCCGCCGGCGCTCTGCGTGTGATCGTCCGTATCGACCGTGCCGAACAGAACGTTCTGGCCGTCGGTGGCGAGTTCGTCCAGGGTGTAGGTCGTGGTGTTGACCTTGACCGTGCCGCTGGCGTCGCGGATGAAGCCCGAAACGATGGTCTTGTCGGCGACGTTGTCGGCGCTCGTGTCCGTGCTGTCATAGACGAGCCAGTTCTGGCCGTTGAAGGACGCGCCGGAGGCGATCGAGACGAGCTGCTGCTGCAGCTGGGTGATTTCTTCCTGGACCTTGGCCTTGTCGACGCCCTGTTCGGTGGCGGCGGTGACCTTGGCCTTGATTTCCTTCACGACGTCGATGGCCGCGTTCATGCCGGCATAGGCCGTATCGATCTTCGCAGCGCCGAGGCCGAGGGCGTCCTGCACGGCGGAAAGGGCGAGGTTGTCGGAGCGCATGGTCGTGGCAATGGCCCAGTAGGCTGCATTGTCCTTGGCTTCGCCGACGCGCATGCCGGAGGAAACGCGGGCCTGCGTGGTTTCCATGTCGTTGCCGATAGAGCGCAGCGTCTGGAGAGCGGACATTGCCGCAACGTTGGTCAGAATGCTCGTCATAGTATAGGTGCCCCTTGAATGGCTGACTGAGAAAGGGACATTCCGGGTTCGCCGGGCGACGGTGGTCAGCATCATGCCTGCTAACCGGTTAAGTTTCTTGGTTAACCCACCGTTTCGATGGCCTAAGAAAACCGCAATAAAGTTAAGGAAATCTTTCCCGGGAAATAAAAATGCAAAAAGCCGCCCCCGTTGCCGGGAGCGGCCTTTGTCGAGGCAGGCGCGGGTCAGCCTCCGCGCCCTCCTCCATCCGTCGATTAACGGAACAGCGAGAGGATGTTCTGCGAGTTGGAATTCGCGATCGACAGCGACTGGATGGCGAGCTGCTGCTGGGTCTGCAGCGCCTTCAGGCGGGTCGATTCCTCGTTCATGTCGGCGTCGACGAGGCGGCCTACGCCCTTGTCGATGGCGTCGGAAAGCTTCTGGGCGAAGTCTTCCTGCAGGCTGATGCGCTTGGAGAGCGAGCCGAGGGTCGAGCCGACCTTTTCCATGTCCGTCAGGGCCGTTTCGACATTATCGAGGAAGCCGGCGACGTCGGAGTCCGAAGCCGAGGACAGATCGATCGCAAGAACGTCCTTGAGGATACCGTCGGTCGTGCCCACTTCGCCCGTGGAAGAGTCATAGGCGCCGAAGAGGGAGTTGGATTCGGCATCGTAGGAGGCGGTCGTGACCTTGACGGTGCCGCCGGTGTCGCGAACGAAGCCGGTGACAACCGTGGCGTCGCTGGCGCCGCCGGCGAGCCAGTTTTCACCGTTGAAGCTTGCGCTGGCGCCGATGCTCTTGAGCTGATCCTGGAGCTGCGTGATTTCTTCCTGGACCTTCGTCTTGTCGACGCCCTGTTCGGTGGCGGTGACGAGCTTGGCCTTGATTTCCTTGACTACGTCGATGGCAGCTTCGACGCCGCCGTAGGCAACGTCAACCTTCGCCGCGCCGAGGCCCATTGCGTCCTGTACGGCGGAAAGGGCGGCGTTGTCCGAACGCATGGTGGTCGCGATGGACCAGTAGGCGGCGTTGTCCTTGGCTGCACCGACGCGCATGCCCGAGGAGATACGGTCCTGCGTCGTTTCCATGCTGCTGTTGATGGAGCGCAGGGTCTGCAGGGCGGACAGTGCAGACGTGTTGGTGAGAATGCTCGACATTCTAGTTGTCCCTTTGAACGAAATACTGATGGGGACATACCGGACTGATTACTTACCGGTTACGGCGGTTCGGCATCATGCCAACTCGGTTTCTTCAGCGTGTGAAGGGATACCAAACCCGTCGTGTTGAGCCAAAACTCGCAGCCAATCCTTGCCAACTTCTTAAATCGGAAGGTCGCATCCGAGAGGTCGGAGAACAGGGTGAACGGGGGGTAAAACGCTATGGTTAAAGAGATATTCAGCGCGCGCCGGTTCGGGAAAAACGCGCACGCGCGTCTTCCCGGCCGGCGTTCAGTTGAACGAGCGCACGAGGCTGCCGACGAGGAGATTCCAGCCGTCGATGAGCACGAAGAACAATATCTTGAAGGGCAGCGAGATCGAGGTCGGCGGCAGCATCATCATGCCCATGGCCATGGTGATGGTGGCGACGATCAGGTCGATGACGAGGAAGGGCAGAACGACGAGGAAACCGATCTCGAAGCCGCGGCGGATTTCCGAGATCATGAAGGCCGGGATGACGACGCGCAGGTCCGCGACATTGTTCTCGACGACCTTCTGCCCGCGTTCCTCGGCGAGCGAAATGAAGAGCTCGATATCCTTGTCGCGGGTATTGGCGACCATGAAGTCGCGGAAGGGCTCGGCGATCCGCTTGGTGGCCTCGGCCTCGTCGATCTGGTTGGCCATCAGCGGCTGGACGCCGTTCTGCCAGGCCCGGTCGAAGGTCGGCGCCATGACGTAGAAGGTCATGAAGAGCGCCAGCGACACGAGGATCATGTTCGACGGCGTGGTGGAGAGCCCCATGCCGGAACGAAGGATGGAGAAGGCGATGACGAAGCGCGGAAAGCTCGTCACCATGATCAGGATGCCGGGCGCGACGGAAAGGACCGTCAGCAGCCCGAAGGTGCGGATGATCCAGCCGGCGACCGAGCCATCGACGGGTGCGTTGAGAAGGCCGCCCGGCAGCTGCAGCTGCTGCTGGGCGTAGGCCATACCGGTCATCGCCATCATGGCGACGAAGGTCAGAAGGGCTCGAATCATTCGATCACAAAGGTCCGGAACATGACGTTGGTTACGCGCCCTTCCGACCTGAGGTCAACCCGCTCCTCAAGGTCTTCCCTGAGATATTGAAAGCCGCGCGGGCCCTGTACCTGCTGGAGCGAGACCGTGCGCATATAGGCCATGATGTCCTGATGGATTTCCTCCGCCAGCTTGACGTCCGGCGCGCCCTTGAACATCAGCGCGACCTCGAGGCGAACGCGGTTGTCGGACGGATAGGCGAGATTGCTGGTGATCGGATCGAGCAGCACGATGCCGTTGGCCTCGGTGGAGATATGGGCGAGTTCCTGCCCCTTCTCTCCCGCGGCGCCATGCTCGCCGCCGGCGGGTGCCGCGGCCTTCGCCTCCTCGACCGGCTTTTCGGCCGGCGGTGGGGCGAGCATGTTGCCGACGAACCAGCCGCCGCCGGCGGCAAGCAGCGTCAGGACGGCGATGGCCGCGATGGTGATGACGAGCGACGGCTTCTTCTTCCCGCCCTCTTCTTCGTCCGCCATTGTCTTCTTCCCGTGTTGCGAGGATGCCGAGATCGTCAGATCGGCGAGAACAGGTCGATGGCCTGCTGACCCCATGGCGGCTGCTGCACTTCGGTCAGGCGGCCGCGGCCGCCGTAGGAAATGCGGGCTTCCGCGATGCGCTCGTAGGCGATCATGTTGTTGGCATCGACATCCTGCGGCCGCACGATGCCGGCAACGTTGAGGATGCGCAGTTCATGGTTGACGCGCACTTCCTGCGAGCCGCTGATGAGCAGGTTGCCGTTCTCGATGACGCCGGTGACGACCGCCGCGACGAGCAGGTTCAGCTTCTCCGAACGCTCCGTCGAGCCGTCGCCCTTGGTGCTGGTCGAGGACCCGAAGGCCAGGTCGCCCTTGGCATCGACGCTGCTGTCGGCGGTCGAGCCGCTGAGACCGAAATTGATGCCGCTCTTGTTGGTGCGCGAGCGGTCGGTCTTGTTGTCGAACGTCGCCTTGTCATTGACACGGATATTGACCGTCAGGATGTCACCGACCTTGAAGGCGCGGGAATCCTTGAAAAGCGCCGACTGCTGGTCGCTCCAGATCGAATAGCCGGAAACCGCCGTGCGCGGCTGCTTCGGATAGGCCGCCATCTGCGGCGTCTCGGCATAGTTGAGGCCGCTGCCGATGGGGCTCATCGCCGGGGCCTTGCCGATCTCGTTGATCGCCTGGCTGGAGCAGCCCGACAGGGCCAGCGCCACGGAGAGTGCGAAGGCGGTCTTCTTCATGACGGGTCCTTTGACGTATTCGGATCGCTTGCCGCAGTGAGGATGCGGGTCAGCGCCGCGGCCTTGTCGGCCGGCATTTCTCCGAGGATCGTGCTCGACTGGCGCGGCGCCAGCTTCATGACGATGGCGGAGGCGATTTCCGGATCGAGCTCGGCGAGCTGGGCGGCGGCCGCGTCCGGCTTCATCTTCTTGTAGATCTCGACGAGGCCGCCTTCGGCGGTCTTCAGGAAATCGTTGCGGCGCTTCAGCCAGTCCTCGTATTCGGCGCGGCGGGCTTCCAGCGTCTTGATGCGCTCGTCGACGTCCTTCTGCAGGTTTTCAAGCTCCTGCTTCTGGAGGAGATAGCGCTGGTCGCGCGCCGCGTCCGCGATATTGGTGCAGAACTCGCGGATCTCGTCGGCGCTTGCATTGGTTGTCGTGATGACGGGGCGATCCTCGGCGAAGGCACCGGGAATGGCCATCATGACGAAGCCGGCGACGGGGAGCGCGAGCCTGCGGGCGATCGTGGAAAGGGTCATGCCTGTTCTCATTGCAGCACCAGTTCCGCCTGGAGGGCACCGGCCGTCTTGATGCTCTGCAGGATGGAGATGATGCCATCCGGCTTCACGCCGATGCTGTTGAGACCCGAGACCAGCGAACGCAGGCTGGAGCCGTCGAGCATGGCGACGTTGCCGCCTTCCTGCTGGACGAGGATGTCCGTGCTCGGCTGGACCGCCGTCACGCCCTTGGAGAAGGGTTCGGGCTGGATCACCTGCGGCATCTCGTTGACCTGTACGGTCAGCGAGCCGTAGCTGACGGCGACGGGCGAGATGCGCACGTCCTGGCCGATGACGATCGTGCCCGTGCGCTCGTTGATCACGACGCGCGCCGGCGCGTCCGTCTCGATGACGAGGTTCTCGATATCGGCCATCAGACGGGCGAGATCCGCCATCTTCGGCTTGGAGACGTAGACGGACTGGGAATCGCGCGATTCGGCGATCGGCGAGCCGTACTGGGCGGCCGCATAGCGGTTGATCGCGTCGGCCATGCCGACGGCGGTGGAGAAGTCCGGATTGCGCAGCTGGAGGACGAGGTCGGACGCATCCTTGAAGCGCGAGGGCAGCTCGCGCTCGATAATGGCGCCGTTCGGCACGCGGCCGGCGGTCGTCACGCCCTGCTGGACGCTCGCGGCATCGCCGCTGGCATTGATGCCGGTGACGACGATCGAGCCCTGCGCGACCGCGTAGATCTGGCCGTCCGCGCCGGAAAGCGAGGTCATGACCAGCGTGCCGCCGCGCAGCGAGGTGGCGTCGCCCAGCGAACCGACGGTCACGTCGATGCGGCTGCCGGGGCTGGCGAAGGGCGGAAGGTTGGCGGTGACGAGCACGGCCGCGATGTTCTTGGCGCGCGTCTGCGTGCCGACCATCGAGATGCCGAGATTCTGCAGCATGGCGCGGACCGACTGCTCGGTGAAGGGCGAGGAGCGCATGCTGTCGCCCGTGCCCTGGAGGCCGACAACGAGGCCGTAGCCGATGAGCTGGTTCTCGCGGCCGGCCTGCAGCGAGGCGACGTCCTTGATGCGGGCGGCCGGCAGGGCCGGACCCGTCGCCAGCAGGAAGCAGGCGAGGAAGACGACCGCGCGGGAAAGGAAGGACTGCATCATTTCGCCACCACATGTACGGTTCCGTCCGCCATGACGGTGCCGGAAACGATGACCCCGGAATCCTTGTTGCGGACCCGGATGAGTTCGCCGACGGCCGCATCCTGCAGCGGCGTGCCGGCAGCGCGCAGCACCATCGAACGGCTTTCGAAGACGAGCTGGACGGTGGTGCCGCGGGAAACCGCGAAAGGCTCGCGCAACGCCGAGGTGAGGATGACCCGGCCGGGCAGCAGCGTGCGCCTCGTCACCATTCCGTTGACGGCCGCGATGGTTTCCGCAAAGCCGTTGACGATGTTCGGATTGGTGACCTCGACCTCTTCGAGCTGGCCTGCATCCAGTTCCTCGCCGGGGTAGATGATGCGCTTGGGCACGACGGCCGTGCGCGTATCGGCAAGGGCCGCATCGGCGACGAGAAGGCCGAGCAGCACCGCCGGCGCGGCAAGGGCCGCGCGCCGGAGGGCCGAAAGGGTCTTTCCCGTACGAAGAGCTGCTATCAGGCGAAACATCATGTTCCCCGCATGTCCGGTTGCTATCTCAGGTTCTTGCTGACCACCGCCGCCATTTCGTCCGCTGCCTGGATGATCTTGGAGTTCATTTCATAGGCGCGCTGGGCGGAGATCAGGTCGGTGATTTCCTTGACCGGATCGACGTTGGACGCTTCGAGGTAGTTCTGCTGGATATAGGCGAAGCCCGCTTCGTCCGGCGCGCCGACCGTGGCCGGGCCGGAGGCGGCGGTTTCACGGAAGAGGTTCTCGCCGAGCGGCTCGAGGCCGGCTTCGTTGACGAAATTCGCCAGCGTGATCTGGCCGAGATCCTGCTGCTGGCCGGCGACGGTCGCGAAGACCTGGCCGGACTTGGTGACGTTCACTTCCGTCGCGTCCTGCGGCACCGTGATGCCGGGGACGACCGTGTAGCCGTCGAGCGTGACGAGCTGACCGTCGGCATTGGTGTTGAAGGCGCCGGCGCGGGTATAGAGCGTGGAGCCGTCCGGCGCCTCGATCTGGAACCAGCCGCGGCCGATCAGCGCGAGGTCGAAGGAGTTGCCGGTGGACACGAGCCCGCCCTGGAGGTGCAGGTTGCGCACGGCGGCGGTCTTCACGCCGAGGCCGATGATCGCGCCTTCCGGCACGACCGCCTGGTTGGCGCGGTTCGGCACGCCGGCGGCGCGCTCGGTCTGGTAGAGCAGATCGGAGAACTCGGCGCGAGCGCGCTTGAAGCCCGTCGTGTTGATGTTCGCGATGTTGTTCGCGATCACTTCGAGATTGGTCTGCTGCGCGTTCATGCCGGTCGCGGCGATGGCAAGGGCTTTCATGTCCGGTCCTCAGATCTGCATTCTTGCGACTTCGAGATAGGCGGTGACGACCTTGTCGCGGATGGCGATGGCGGTCTGCAGCGTCTGCTCGGCGTTCATTACGGCGTCGACCACTTCGCGGGTCGAGGCCTTGCCCTGGATGGCTTCGAAGGATTTGGTCTCGCCGAGCTTCAGCGTGTTCGCCATCTCGCCGGCCATGTCGCCCATGACCTGGGCGAAGGACATCTGGGTGCCCGTTCCCTGCGCGGCCGCAGCGGAAACGCTGCTGGCGCCCCCCATCTCGACGCCGGTCGCGGCGTTGCCGGACAGGAGGGAATTGATGCTCTTTACGCTTTCGATCATTGCGAGGCCCTCAGGAGGTCGATCGTCGCGCTGATCAGGTCGCGCGACTGCTTGATGCTCTGGAGGTTCGCCTCGTAAGAGCGGTTGGCTTCACGCATGTCGGCCATCTCGACGATGACGTTGACATTCGGCATCTTGACGTAGCCCTTCTCGTCGGCCGCCGGGTTGCCCGGATCGTATTCGCTGGAGAAGTCGGTCTCGTCGAAGCCGAGGCGCGAGACTTCGACGAGCGAGGCGTTGGTCGCGCGGTCGAGCTCGGCGGCGAAGGTCACGGTCTTGCGGCGGAAGGGATCGGCGCCGGGCGTATCGCCCGTCGAACGGGCGTTGGCGAGGTTCTCCGAAACGATGCGGATACGGGTGGACTGCGCCTCGAGTCCCGAGGCTGCGACTTTCAGGGAAGCTACGAGCGGATCCATTTCTTACCTTTTTACTGTCATCAGCATCATGCGATGAAAGGCCTTGACGAGGCCGGCATTCAACTCGAACTCACGCTTGACCTGGCCCTCTTTCATGAGTTCCTCGGCAAGGCCGACGGTGTTGCCGGACTCCTGCACGCCGATCTCCTCGGTGGGCTTCGTCTCGATGACACGGCTGGCCATTTCGGTTTCGGTGAAGTGGCCGGGCTGCGTCGCCGCCATGCGGATGCCCGTCGTCTCGAGCACCGACTGGAAGGGGGTCACGTCCTTCGCCTTGAACCCGGGGGTGTTGGCGTTGGCGATGTTGCCTGCAACCACGCTCTGGCGGACGGCGAGCCATTCGGCCTGTTTCGTTGCCAGTTCAAACAGTTGTATCGGTTGCATGACAAGCTCCATCCTTGTTCGAGGCGAACCTACGGAGCCAATCTTGCGTCAGACTTGCTGTGCGGCGGTTTCCCGCCAACCACCTGATTTCGTGGAGGAATAAATATCGCGAAGGAGGGAACCCTCCCTCTGCCCGCCGGCCTCTCCCTGCGAGGGAGAGAAAGTCAGAGGCTTGCCCATCGTTCGAAATCGAATGCGTAAGGGTGCGGCAACGCCGGGCCCCTCCCCCTTGTGGGGAGGGATTGGGAAGGAGGCTTCCCCCGCGCTCAGTTGCGCTTGATGACTTCGCCGTTCGAGGTCACGATGACCCAGGCGCCTTCGCGCTGTTCCAGCGTGGCAAGGCGGCTGTTGTCCGGCAGGATCGAGCCAACGCGCACGATATACATGCCACGGGCGTCCTCGATGAGCGCCCGGCCGTTCGCCACATGCATCAGGCGGAAGCCGGAGCTGACCGGCAGCGGCTGGTTAAGACCGGTTTCCACCGGGACGCCGAGCTTCTTCTCCGCGCCGAGGCTGGAGGTGGTGGCTGTCGCGACCGGGTCGAGGCTTACGGGCGCCGGATCCTTGTCTTCATCGACCATGGCGGCGGGCGAAACGCTCACCACCTGCTTGCCCGCCATTTCCGGCAGGTTGCGCGTCGTGCCCTTCCAGAGGGTCGGGACCGAGAACTTTTCCGGGTTGAGGAAAACGTACCACGGGAAGAAGGCCGCGCCCGCCGCCAGCATCACGCCGGTGCCCATGAGCAGCTTGTCCCCGAAGCTGTAGCCCCGCGCCCGTCCCGGCCGCCGCAGCGGCTGGATGGTTTCGTCCGCGTCGAAATCGGTCACTGTCATCCCCTTCGCATGGCCGGCGCACCGCCCTGCCCGGCCGCATTCTTCAGCGCGATCGCGAGATCGGCGAAGGCGTCGCCGGCGGGCCTTTCGCCCGGCGTCTGTTTCAGAACCTCGTAGATGATCGGCACCTGCTTGATCGCCATGTCGAGATCGGGATCGCCGCCGGGGCGATAACCGCCGATGAGGCGGAGGTCCCGCGTTTCCTCGAAGCGGTGGATGAGCGCCTTCAGCCGCGAGACCAGCTTTTCCTGATCCGGCGTCCAGGCCTTGCGGGCAAGACGCGAGATGGAGGCGAGCGGGTTGATCGGCGGATAGCGCCCTTCCTCGGCAAGGCTGCGCTCCAGCACGATATGGCCGTCGAGGATGCCGCGCGTCGAGTCGGCGATCGGGTCGTTGTGGTTGTCGCCGTCGACGAGGATCGAGATGATCGCCGTGATCGTGCCGGTGCCTTCCGCGCCGGGGCCGGCGCGCTCCAGAAGACGCGGCAGCTCGGTGAAGACGGAGGCAGGATAGCCGCGCGCGATGGGCGGCTCGCCGGAGGCGGTCGCCACCTCGCGGATCGCATGGGCAAAGCGCGTCACGCTGTCGATGATCAGGAGCACGTTGTCGCCCTGGTCACGGTAGTGCTCGGCAATGGTGACCGCCGTCAGCGGCGCCATCTTGCGCAGCATCGGGCTCTCGTCGCTGGTCGCGACGACCGCGACGGACTTGGCGAGGTTGTCGCCGAGCGTATCCTCGATGAATTCGCGCACTTCGCGGCCGCGCTCGCCGACCAGCGCGATCACCACCTTGTCGAAGGCGTCGGCCCTTGCCAGCATCGACAGCAGCGTCGATTTGCCGACGCCGGAGCCGGCGAAGATGCCGAGGCGCTGGCCAAGGCAGAGCGGGGCGAAGATGTCGATGGCGCGCACGCCCGTATGGAAGCCCTTCTCGACACGCTTGCGCGTCATCGAGGGCGGCGCGGAATTGGAGATCGAGCGGCGCACGTCGCCCTGCACCAGCGGTCCGAGCCCGTCGATGGGCTCGCCCAGCGCGTTGATCGTGCGGCCGCACCAGGACGAGGCCGGCGCGACGCGGAAGGCGCCCTTGCGGATGACGGTGTCGTGGATGCCGATCGGCTCGCCCGGCTCGATGGGGCAGACGACGACCGTTTCCGGTTCGACGCGCACCACCTCGCCGAGATGGACGCCCGTGGCGCTCTTGTGCGCCACGAACTCGCCGAGGCGCACATGGCGCGACAGGCCGCCGACCGTGTAGTTGCCGGCCGCGATGGTCTGCACATGGCCGCCATGGGCGACCGAGAATTCCGGCGTGGAATAGCGCCGCACGAGCCCCGCCAGCGCATTCATCATGCGCCCGCCCTCGGGCGTGCCTGCCGCTTTTCCGCTCTGCCCTTCCCCAGCGCCTGTCATCGCTTACTTGCTTCCGCCGAGGGTGCGGACCGCTTCGCTCATCGAATCCTCACTGCTGCGCGTCAGCGCGGCGATGTTCTCGAAGGCGCGCGTGACCTGGATGAGCTGCGTCATCTCGGCGATGGCGTTGACGTTCGATTCCTCGACATAGCCCTGCGCCACGCCCGCATCGACGCGGTCGGTCACCGGCTGCGGCGGGATGGTGGTGATGATACCGCTGTTGCCGGCGCGCACGAAGCCGCCGGAAAGGTCCGCCTCGAAGATGCCGAGCGCGGCGACCGGCCGGCCGTTCTGGTTGAGCTGGCCGTCAGCGCTGAGCGTGATGGAGCCGGCATTCGCATCGATCTGGATCGGGCCGCCGCCCGGATCGAGCACCGGATAGCCGTTCAGCGTGACGAGGTCGCCGGCATCCGTCAGGGTGAAGCGGCCATCGCGGGTGAGCGTCGGGCCGGAGGGCGTCTCGACCTGGAACCAGGCTTCGCCGCGGATCGCGAAATCGAGCGGGCCGCTGGTCTGCGTCAGGCCGCCGTTGCGGGTCGACAGGAATTCATCGCCCTGCGAGACGAAGGCGACGTCGGCGTTCTTCTGGTCGCTGACGACCTGGTTGAACTTGACCTCCGTCGCGCGGAAACCGACCGTGGTCGAGTTCGCAACGTTGTCGGCAAGGGTGGCCATGCGGCGGTCGAGCGCGATCTGGGACGAAAGCGATACATAGAGCCCGGTCTGCATCTCAGCGACCTCCGAGTTTCAGGTTGTTGATGGAAAGGAGAAGGTCGGTCGAAATGCCGGTGACGCTCGACGACCTGAAGACCGTCAGCGGATCGTAGCTGCCCGAGGGATTTTCCAGCTCCCACATCGAGGTGAAGCGCTCGAGGAACTTGCCGACCTTGGACGGATCCTTGAAATCGGCGAGATCGAGCGCGTTTTCGTAATAGGCCGCCTGCCGGTCGACATCGGTGGCGGCGAATTCGGCGGGAAGCTGCAGGGCGGTGCGCACCACCTGCGCCAGCGCGTCGTCGGCGATGATCGAATAGCCGGAGGTGATGGAGGAGGCCATGCGCTCGAAATAGAGCGCCAGGCGCACGCCCGTATTGTCCTCGCCGGCGCTGACCTCCAGCGTCTCGCGGGCATATTTCTCGGCGACGCCCTTCTGGGCGCGGTCGAAGGTGGTGGCGAGCTCGCCATGGCGGGCGAAGTTCAGCGATTCCGCCAGTTCCTTGTAGCGGCTGTCGGAGAGCTTGTTGGCGAAGGCGTCCTTGTCGTCGACACCCTCGGTCAGCACCTTGCGCATGAAGGCCTTGGCATAGGCCATGTCCTCCAGGCCATGCGCCTTCATCACGTAGTTATAGAGCCTGTCATCGGCGAAGAAGGCGTCGATCGACTTAATGCCACCGATCCTGGAGAGGTAATATTCCGTCTCGCGCTTGACGTCCGGCTGCTCCGAAACGCGCTTCAGCGACGTCGGGAGGTCGGCGGAAATCAGCTTGTAACTCGCATAGGTGGTGGTCACGATAGGCTGCCGATCAGGTTCGAAAAGACATGGATGTCCGTTTTGAACCACGATCTTCGGGGCTTTTGCTTGCGCGAACCTGATCCGTTAACCCGCCGTAAGGTACAGCTTCACGCAAGGCTGGAACCGTATCCCGGAACGGTCAGAATTGTGTCGGGACACCTGCGCTCATGAACATCATTATCGGTCTCATCGTCACCGTCGGCTGCGTCTTGGGCGGCTTCATGGCCATGGGCGGGCACGTCGACGTGCTCATGCAGCCATTCGAACTCATGATCATCGGCGGCGCCGGCGTCGGCGGCTTCATCGTGGCGAACACGATGAAGGTGATCAAGGAAACCGGCAAGGCGCTGGGCGAGGCCTTCAAGCACAAGGTGCCGAAGGAACGCGACTATCTCGATACGCTCGGCGTGCTCTACAGCCTGATGCGGGACCTGCGCACCAAGTCGCGCAACGAGATCGAAGCGCATATCGACAATCCGGAAGAATCGCCGATCTTCCAGTCCGCGCCGACCGTGCTGAAGAACAAGGAACTCACCGCCTTCATCTGCGACTATGTCCGCCTCATCATCATCGGCAATGCCCGCTCCCACGAGATCGAGGCGCTGATGGACGAGGAGATCCAGACGATCACGCGCGACAAGATGAAGCCCTACCACGCCATGACCACGATGGGCGACGCCTTCCCGGCCATCGGCATCATCGCCGCCGTTCTCGGGGTCATCAAGGCGATGAGCAAGATCAACGAATCGCCGGAGGTCCTCGGCGGCCTCATCGGCTCGGCGCTCGTCGGCACCATGCTCGGCATCTTCCTGTCCTATTCGGTGGTCGCGCCGATCACCGCCAACATCAAGGCCGTGCGTGAGAAGCAGAACCGCCTCTATGTCATCGTCAAGCAGACGCTCCTGGCCTACATGAACGGCTCCGTGCCGCAGGTGGCGCTGGAATACGGCCGCAAGACCATCTCTTCCTACGAGCGCCCGTCGATCGACGCGGTGGAGCAGGAAATGATGAATCCCGGCGGCGGCGGCGATTCGAAGGCGGCCTAAGAGATGAGCGCAGCAACCGTGACGTCCCTTCCCACCATGGATCCCGTCGTCCTCGCACGGCTGACCGGCCGGCTTGGCGACCAGGCCACGGTCTCCCGGCTCTGCGCCAGCCTCGGCGAGGTCTTCGCCGAATTCCTGCCCGACATGCTGGAAAGCGAGCTCGGCTTCGAGGTCGCGGTTTCCTATGCCGGTTTCGTCACCGGAAAATATGCCGAGGTCACCCAGGGGCTCGGCGGCGCCATGGCCTTCTGCGATGCGTCGCTGCGCGACTGGTGCGACCGCTTCACGCTGATCTGCGACAGCCCGCTGATCATCACGCTGGTCGAGAACATGCTCGGCGCGCTCAGCGATGCCGTCGAGGATCCCGAGCCGCGCCCGCTCTCCAAGATCGAGCTGGACGTCGCGGCCATGATGTTCGACCGGATCTCCGGCGTGCTGAAGACCTCCGTCAACGGCGCGAACGGCTTCGAGCCCTTCCTCGGCCCGGCGCACAATGCGGAGATCCGCAAGTCGGCGGAGGACGGTTCCGACGAGGCCTTCGTCGCCATGATCAACATGGCCGTCGGCATCGGCCCGGTCCTCTCGACCTTCCATGTCGTCGTGCCGCAGAGCGTGCTGCTGAAATCGGTCATCACTGCGCCGAAGCCGGCCAATGCGGCCAGGACCCGCGTCGAATGGAGCGAGCAGCTCGGCGAGCAGGTCCGCCGTTCCAAGGTGACGCTGGAGGCGCGCATCCGCCTCGAGGCGCAGACGCTGGACACGATCAGCCGCCTGCAGGCGGGCGACATCATCCCGTTCAACGAGGCGGGCGACGTGCGCGTGGAGGTCAATGCGAACGGCCGCAACCTCTATGTCTGCGAATTCGGCCGCTCGGGCGCCCGCTACACGGTTCGCGTCAAGGATACCTACGGCTCGGAGGAAGAGCTTCTCCAGCACATCATCGGATAGTTTTGCGGATGAAGCCTGCGGGGCGGCACGCCTCAGGCAAGTTTCGAATGGAATAGTGGTCTTATGGCACCGAAGAAAACACCCATCGCTGACGACATCATGTCTTCCATCAACGCAGGCGACCAGGAACTGGAGCAGGCGATCGACGACCTGCGCGGCGTTCTTCAGAAGGATGCTTCGGGCGCAGACGCAACCGCGGAGGACGATCCGCTGGCCGCATTCGGCGGCGATTTCGGCGGCAGCACGGATTTCAGCGCCGGCAGCGATTTCGGCGGCGGCGCGGCCGCGTCGGATTTCGGCGCGGATACCGGCTTCGGCGGTTCGGACTTCGGCGGCGGCGCCGATTTCTCCGAGAGCCTCGGCGAGGCGCCGCGTCCGGGCAGCGCGATGGAGTCCAACATGGACCTCATCATGGACATCCCGATCGATCTGCAGATCGTCCTCGGCTCCTCGCAGATGCAGGTCTCCAGCCTGATGAACCTCAGCGAGGGCGCCACCATCGCGCTCGACCGCCGCATCGGCGAGCCGGTCGAGGTCATGGTCAACGGCCGGGTGATCGGTCGCGGCGAGATCACCGTTCTTGAAAACGACGACACCCGCTTCGGGGTCAAGCTCATCGAAGTAAAGAGTACACGCAAAATCTGACGACCGGTTAGGTCTCAGGGAGATGAATCCATGATGGATTTCGAAAATTTCGGTACGTCCACGGCGGTCGGGACACCGCTTTCGCAGGTCGAGAAGGCAGCAGCCGTCCTTCTCGCCATGGGCAAGGGCGTCGCCGGCAAGCTGCTGAAATATTTCACCCAGAGCGAATTGCAGCAGATCATCGCAGCCGCGCAGAACCTGCGCGCCATCCCCCCTCATGAGCTGATCGACCTCGTCAACGAGTTCGAGGACCTGTTCACCGAGGGCGCGGGCCTGATGGACAACGCCAAGATGATGGAAGGCATCCTCGAGGAGGGCCTGACGCCCGACGAGGTGGACGGCCTGCTCGGCCGCCGCGCCGCCTTCCAGGCTTTCGAGACGACGATCTGGGACCGCCTGCAGGACGCCGACCCGGTCTTCGTCTCGCAGTTCCTGCTCAACGAGCACCCGCAGACCATCGCCTACATCCTCTCGATGATGCCCTCTTCCTTCGGCGCCAAGGTGCTTCTGGAGATTCCGGAGGCCCATCGTGCAGATATCATCAACCGCACCGTCAACCTGAAGGACGCGAGCCCCAAGGCCACCGCGATCGTCGAGGCGCGCGTCATCGAGATGATCAACGCGCTGGATGCGGACCGCAACTCTATCGGCACGAACAAGGTCGCCGACCTCATGAACGAGCTGGAGAAGTCGCAGGTCGACGAGATGCTCGCCTCGCTCGAAACGGTCTCGACCGAATCGGTCAAGAAGGTGCGCCCGAAGATCTTCCTCTTCGAGGACGTGCTCTTCATGCCGCAGAGAAGCCGGGTGTCGCTGTTCAACGACGTGTCGGGCGACATCATCACGGCGGCGCTGCGCGGCGCCTCGATGGAGCTGCGCGAGGCCGTCCTCTCCTCGATCGGCGCGCGCCAGCGCCGCATGATCGAATCGGACCTCGCCGCGGGCGACCAGGGCGTCAATCCGCGCGAGGTGGCGATCGCCCGCCGCTCGATCACGCAGGAAGCCATCCGCCTCGCCGCCGCCGGACAAATCCAGTTGAAGGAGAAGGAAGAGGCGCAGCAGGCCGCCTGATCCTTCTTGACACGATAGTGCCGCAGGCGGAGCGTATTTCCGGCCCGAATCTCCAAACAGGCGGTTCGGGCCGTTTGCTTTCGGCCGGAGCCTCCTGCCGGAATTGCCCCGGAGCGCGACGTGTCGGACGACGACAAGGACAGTAAAACAGAACTCCCGACAGAGAAGAAGATTCGCGATGCGATGGAAAAGGGCAACACGCCCTTCTCGCGCGAGATCACGATCTTCGCCTCGACGCTGGCGATCTACCTCTTCCTGGTCTTCTTCCTGCCGGGCGGCATCGCGCGGATGAGCGAGACGCTGCGCGATTTCTTCGAGCAGCCGGAGGCCTGGAACCTCAAGACCGGCACGGACGTCATCGCCATCTTCCGCCATCTCGGCTGGGAGGCCGGTGCGCTGCTGATGCCGATCCTCCTGATGATGATGATCTTCGGCATCGCCTCGTCGGTGTTCCAGAACCTGCCGAGCCCGGTCTTGGAGCGCGTGCGCCCGCAGATCAGCCGGCTGAGCCCGATGAAGGGCCTCGGCCGCCTCTTCGGCAAGCAGGGCCTCGTCGAATTCGGCAAGTCTCTGATCAAGATCCTGCTCGTGTCGCTGGTCGTGGCGATCGCCATGCGCGGCAACTATTTCGCCTCGCTCGACACGATGTTCTCCGAGCCGCAGGCGCTGCTCTACATGATGACGACGGACATCAACAAGGTCCTCCTCATCATCCTCTTCGCCACCGCCCTCATCGCCGCCATCGACTTCGCCTGGACGCGCCATCACTGGTTCACCGAACTCATGATGACGAAGCAGGAGGTGAAGGAGGAAATGAAGCAGGCCCAGGGCGACCCGATCGTCAAGGCCCGCATGCGCTCGATCCAGCGCGACCGCATCCGTCGCCGCATGATGACCGCCGTGCCGCGCGCGACCCTCGTCATCGCCAACCCGACCCACTTCGCCGTGGCGCTGCGCTATGTGCGCGAGGAAGGCGATGCCCCGGTGGTCGTCGCCAAGGGCCAGGATCTCATCGCGCTCAAGATTCGCGAGCTCGCGGAGGAGAACGGCATTCCCGTTTTCGAGGATCCGCCGCTCGCACGCTCAATGTTTGCGCAAGTCTCGGTGGATAGTGTCATTCCGCCGGTGTTCTACAAGGCCGTGGCGGAGCTGATTCACCGGGTTTACGCAGCCTCGCCCCAGACCAGACGGGTAAACTAGATCCGATGAGAAAATGCACCTATTCCGCCGAGCGCGAGAAGATTGTCGCAGAAGCAATCTGCCCGGTCGCCACCGAGCTGAGACTGCTCGACGCGGCCGATCTCGTCTCGCTGTTGCGTTTCGAGTGCTACGGTAACCTGGCCGACCTGGTCTCCTCGGCGGCCGAACTCTATTTCCTGCCCGGCACGGTCAATTTCGGCGCCGGCGGCGACTATCGCCTCGACTGGGACACGGAGCCGGAAGTGACGCTGGACATGGAGCTGCGCCCGCAGGGCGTGACGGTCTATGCCAAGCTGATGCTGCAGAAGGACAAGGCGGGCGTCGAGGTCACCCATGTGGCCTTCAACGATCCGGCCGCCGATCCCGACGACAACACGGCCTTCCTGCGCAGGAGCCTTGCCGAGGCGCGCTATGTGACATCCGGCTCGGCGCCACAGCACGCGCATTGAGCGCCGAAAACGGCCGGTTCGCCGGCCGTCCCCTCCCCTGTCAGGTAATATAGCCGAGGCGGATCGCCTTCGCGATCGCCTGGATGCGGTTTACGGCGTCGAGCTTCGTCGTCGCCGTGCCGAGATAGGCGTTCACCGTATGCACGGAGAGGCCCATCTTTTCCGCGATCGCCTCTGAGATGCAGCCGTCGCCGGCCATCTGGAGGCAGGCGATCTCGCGCTCGCTGAGCGATGCGGAGGGCGCCAGCTTGCGCTCCTCGCCGGCCAGCATGTCGATCAGCACCTGGCAGCTCTTCATGTGCATGTCGATGATGAGATCGGCGGCCGGCGCGATGAAGGTGCCGAGGAAGAGGACATAGCCGTTGCCATGCGCGCCGAGGCGGACCGGGAACGCCATGCCCGACCAGGGCAGGAGACGCGCGGGAAGGCGCGCCACGAAAGGATCGGCGGCCGCCTCGATAAACTGGCTGTCGCCCGCCCCTTCCCAGATCAGCGGCAGCATGGAGGCTTCAAGATGCGCGAGCATCGTCTGCCCGTAGGCTTCCAGCAGCAGGCGGGCATTGCCCTCCACGTCGCTCGCCCAGTTGTGCAGCGAAAGCGCCAGCTTGCGGGCGGACGGCAGGCCCTGGCCGCTGAGACGCAGGACCGCGAATTGCTCGGCTCCGAGGATCGTCTGCATTACCAGGAGGCGTGACACGAAATCCGCGGCGCTCGCGCTCTTCTGGGGACGCGCAATGCGAATCTCTGGCTCCGCTGCAGCGGGAGCGGAAAACTGACCGGCCATCCGTCCCTCCTCAGACCAGGTTGTTGCGAACGGCCCAGGCGATCGCTTCCGATCGCGTCCTGGTGGCCGTCTTGCGCATCACGCTGGTGATGTAGTTGTTGATCGTGTTGCGGGAGATGCCGAGGATGACGGCGATCTCGTCGCTCGTCTTGCCTTCGGCGATCCAGTAGAGGCATTCGATCTCGCGGTCCGTCAGCTCCATCTCCCGGTCATGCCGCAGGATCGCGCCGCGGCAGCAGACGCTGGCGAAATAGCCGGTCATGACGCCGACATCGCGCAGCTTGCTCTGGGAAAGGATGAAATGCTCCGGGAAGAGGAGCAGCAGCGACATGCGCACTCGCCCGACATGGAAGGCGATGACGCAATATTCCCGGCTGATGCCGGCCGGCACCGCCACGTCGTCGGCAAGATGGCTGAAGCTCGGCTTCAGCAGCGTCAGGCACTTGTCCAGCTCGCTCATGCGCGACTGGCGGACGACGATGGCGCTTGCAATGTTGCGCACCAGGTCGAACGGCCAGTCGGATGCGACCACGGCCTCGAGCCCCGCTTCGGGCGACACGTCGTGACGGACGAGGAAATAATGCGAGGCGCTCACATAATCGGTCAGCGCCTTCAGGCCGGCGGGAAGGCCGGCGCGGCCCGCGCAGCGCGCGAGATGTTGAACCAGCAGTTCACGCGCACTCTTACGCTCACCTGACTCGGCAGAGAATCCATAGGATTCCCAGGCCGCGACATCCGGCCGGATCGATTCCATGATAGCCCCCTGTTCCAATTCCAAGCGGAGATCCTGCCTCCCTTCCGCCAAAGATCTGGAACCGTCCAAACCCCTCTCCGGTCAGGCCGCATCGGCAAGAATCACCAAACGAATCAGTGACTAAAGTGTACATCTCCCCTCGCTAAAAACCACGGCATCTTCTCGGGATTTACTTTCGCCGGCTTCTGTGAGTCGGCCCGGTGCAAGTGATTTGCCTTACAGCGTGCGAATGCCAGCCGCGCCGGGGCAGCGTCGGTTAAATTCTTGTTAACCATGGAATATTTGAAGAAGCGCCCGTCAATCAGCCATATGAGCGACCGCTCATGCGCGTAAAATTGCAGGTCGGGTGCGACGGCGCGCAACGGCCAGGAGCGTGAAATTTTTTCCAAGCCCACGCCGCCACGAACGTCATTTTCTTTCGGCACCGATCAATTGCGAAGGAATTGCTGCAACCGGATTGAACGAGCGTTGCCGAAAAGCGACACCCCTACCGAAAAGTCGGACTTTTCCGGACACCAAAACGAAAGACGCGGCCGTTTCCGGCCGCGTCCCGAATGTCTTGCTTCGTGGGGAGCCGTCAGGCGGCTTCCTTCTCCACCGCCCACTTGCGCAGGATCTTGGCGGCGCGCTCCTCGCTGATCTCGACCATGCGGCTGAGGCGGCGCTCCGGGCCTTCCTTGACGCGGCGGTTGAAGGAACCGTCGCCATCGTCGCCGGCATTGAGCAGGTCGTCCGTGCTGTCGAAGCCGAAGTCCGCGCCGAAGCCGTCCATGAGCGTCGCCCCGGGGCCGCCGATGCCGCCGGCCGGCGAGAAGTCGGGGAGCTCGAGGCCCGCCGCATCGCTTTCCAGCGCGCCGGCTGCGGCGCCGCCGCCGGTGACGGAGCGAACCGCCGGACGAAGACCGAACCAGACGACGAGGACGGCGACGGCGACGAAGGCGAGCGCATTGATGATGCCGCCGATATTGCGCGTCAGCGTCTCCACGAAGCCGGGGCCCGGCACCGCGTCGTTCAGAAGCTGGTGGTCGAGGAATTCCATGGCGGTGATCGTCACGACGTCGCCGCGGTCCGGGTTGAGACCGGCGGCGGAGGAGACGATCTTCTGCATGTCGGCGATATAGGCATCGATCTTCGCCTGGTCGGCCGGCTCGCCGACCATGGCGGCGACACGGGCGCGGTTCACCACGACGGCAACGGAGAGCTTCTCGACCGCGAAGCCGTTGCGAACGGTGGCGACCGTCTTGCTGTTGATCTCGTAGTTGGTCTGCTCTTCCTTCTTGTCCGCCTCGTCGTTCGACTGCGGGCCGTTGCCGTCGCCCTTGGGGCCGCCCTGCGGAATGTTCTGCTCGACGGTCGTCGCCTTGTTCGAGGCGTGCTGGCTGGACTTCTGGCTCTCCCGGGTCACGCGGACGGAGCGTTCCACGCGCGATTCCGGATCGTAGACCGTTTCCTGGATCTGCTGCGTATCGGTGTTGAGGGCGGCAGTGACGCTGGCGCGGAAATTATCCATGCCGAGGAAGGGTGCGAGCGCCTTCTCGATATTGCGTTCGATCTCGCCCTGCACGGTCTGCACCGTGTTCAGCGAACGGTTGAGCTGGCCGTTTTCCGGATCGTCGCCAGAGGCGAGGAGCTGGCCGGCGGAATCGAGGATCGTCACGCCGTCGACCTCAAGCCCCGGAACCGAGGCGGCGACGAGGTGGCGGATGGCGGCGGCCGATTCACGGCCGGCCTGCGCGCTGGCGCGGATCATGACGGAGGCCGTCGGCACCTGGTCGGCCCTGCGGAAATTGCCGCGCTCCGGCATCACGACATGGACGCGGGCGGCGGCGATGCCGTTGATCTGCTGGATGGTGCGGGCGATCTCGCCCTCGAGGGCCCGGATGCGCGTCACCTCCTGCATGAAGGAGGTGAGGCCGAGCGAGCCGACCTTGTCGAAGAGCTCGTAGCCGGCATTGGCGCTGCTCGGCAGGCCGCGCTCGGCGAGATAGAGCCGTGCCTTGCCGGTCTGGCCGACGGGAACGGCGATGCTCGATCCGTCCGTTCCGTTGTTGAAGTCGATATTGCCCTCGGCGAGCGCCAGGCCGATCTGGTTCAGGTCGGCCTTTTCCAGCCCGACATAGAGCGTCTCGTAGGCGGGCTTGTTCACGAGGATCCCGGCGGCGAGCACGAGACCGATCGACACGACGGCGGCTCCGGCCAGCATCGCGAGTTTCGCCTGCCCCAGCGATGCCAGGTTCTTGTAGACTTTCGTCAACTGTTCCAACAGATTCATTCTGTTCCCGCACGGACTAGTCGCCTGGACACCGGACTACCATGCCGGCGCGATCAGACGCATTTTCAATCTCGTGAGATAGAGCCGGCACATTTCCGCACGCGCCGACCTGCCCCATGGAATACGCGGACCTGACTGATCCGGGCCGGAAACTAGACCGTGAAACTTGCGCGAGCATTTCGTGCCACGCGGAGCCGGCGGGCGAACGCAAAACGGCGCCCCGAGGGCGCCGCCGGACAGATCGTGTTTTTATCGAGTTCTCTCAGAAGGCCTCGAAATCGCCGGCCGCCTTGCCGATCGGCTGGGAATGGCCGTGGCGCATGCCGTTGCTCAGCGCCTTCTGCATGTCGGCAAGCTTCACCAGGTTCAGCGCCGTGGTGACGTCGACGACCCAGTTTTCGGGAATGCTGGCGGTGATCGTGTCGATGAACTCGGCAAGGCCGCGCGTCTTCTGGACGGCAAGGTCGATGCCCTGCATCACCATCATGCGCTCGTTGGCGTGTTCGGCTGTGTCCCCGTGCACGGCCGCGAGCTGCGGCTCGATGCGCTCGATCAGGTAGGCGACGTCGTGCAGTTCGGACACGATTCGCATCAGGACATCCGGAAGGGCTTCCTCCATGGCGGTCGCGGCACTCAGATAGTCGGCTTGCATGGATTACCCTTTTTCCCGTACGGCCGGCGAAGGCCGGCAACGCAATACAGTTCGTACTTTTTTCCTCGCGGCGAAGACGCCGCTCAGAAGAATTCGATCGAGCTCTCGACGGGCTTTGCAGGGCGGACCGGCCGCTGCTCCAGCGCCACCGTCTTCTGCGTCTCGACGCCCGTCAGGGCATATTGCCGGGCCCGGCCGCTCGACGGCCAGTATTCCAGCTTGCGCCCGTGCTCGCCACCCGTGCTCTCACCCACCACCTTGATGCCCTCGTCCATCAGGAACTGGCGCGCGAAGAGCGCGTTCTGCTCGCCGACATTGGAAAAGCGCGCAATTGTCCTCGCCCCGCCGAAGATCTTCGCCTCCAGCCGGTCGCGACGCGCGCCCTGCTTCAGGAGACCGTTGATCAGGAGCTCCATCAGATGAACGCCGTAGCGTGTGGCATCGCCCCCCGAGGCGAGCGCCTCGGCAGAGCCGGGCAGCAGGAAGTGGTTCATGCCACCGACGCCAAGGACCGGGTCGCGCATGCAGGCGGCCACGCACGAGCCGAGAATGGTGGTGAGCACCACATCCGGATCGTTGACGACCTTGTATTCGCCCTGAATGACATGGACGCGGCGCGCCCCGGCGTCTGATGTCATTTCAATGCCCCGAACACGGCTTCGATGGCTGCCTTCATCTTCTCGATGGTGAAGGGCTTGGCCAGGACGTTGTTCGCGCCGAGCGCCGCCGCCTTCTGCACCAGCGCGCGGTCGCCCTGCGCCGTCAGAATGATGAAGGCCGCCTTCTTGGTGTTCGGGTTGGACCGAACCGCCTGAAGGAACTCGATGCCATCCATCTTCGGCATGTTGAAGTCGGAGATGACGAGGTGGTGCGGCTGCTGGGTCATGATGGCCATGCCCTGCGCGCCGTCGCCTGCCGCGGTGATCTGCTTGAAGCCGAGCTGCTGCAGGGCGTCGCCCAGCAGCAGGCGGCTCGTCACCTGGTCGTCAACGATGAGTACTTTGATTTTTTCAGCGATAGACATTATTCGCTCCCTTCTCTACGGGCCGCAGTGATCTTCAAGATTTCCTCCCCTATGGAGGAGAGCGGAAACTGGTGCTCGACGGCGCCCAGCTCGAAAGCCACTCTCGGCATTCCATATACGATGCAGGTTTTTTCGTTCTGGCCGATGGTTCGCGCCCCTGCATGACGCATCTTCAGCAAGCCCGCCGCCCCGTCCCGGCCCATGCCGGTCAGGATGACGCCGACGGCATTGCGCCCGGCAAGTTCCGCAACCGAATCGAACAGCACGTCGACCGAGGGCCGATGACCGTTGACCGGATCCCGATCCAGCAACCGGCAGCAGGGCGCATGCGGATTGGCGACCTGGAGATGACGGTCGCCGCCCGGCGCCAGATAGATCTTGCCGATCTCCAGCCGCGCACCGTCCCTCGCTTCCTCCACGACCGGCGCGCAGAGGCGGTTCAGCCGCTCGGCGAAGCTTTTCGTGAAGGTCGGCGGCATGTGCTGCGTGATGACCGTCGGCGGGCAGTTGACCGGGAACTTCTGCAAGACCGCGATCAGCGCTTCCACGCCGCCCGTCGAGGCGCCGATGGCGACGATCCGCCGGCCCGGCTTGTAGCTTGCCGCCGCGTTCATGTTGGCGACGGTCGGCGCGAGCGGCGGCACGTCGGTGCGGATGAAACGACGCTGCGAGCGGGCGGCCGCCTTCACTTTCTCGGCAAGGTCGCCGAAGGGACGGGCGTCGCCCGGCTGCGGCTTGCCGACGCAATCGAAGGCGCCGATCTCCAGCGCCATCAGCGAGGCTTCTGCGCCGCGATGGGTGAGCGTCGAGACCATGATGACCGGCATGGGCCTCAGCCGCATGATCTTGTCGAGGAATTCGAGCCCGTTCATGTTCGGCATCTCGATATCCAGCGTCACGACGTCCGGATTGAGCTGCTTGATCGCGTTGCGGGCTTCCATGGCATCGCCCGCCTGCCCGACGACGTTGACGTCCGGGTCGGCATTGAGCACGGCCGTGATCAGGCCGCGCATGGTCGGCGAATCGTCGACGACGAGGACGCGCGCGGGTGCCATCATGCGCCCCTCCTGTGCTTGCCGGTATAGCGGTAGGTGGTGATGCCGATATTGTCGAACTGGTGCTTGGCCTCGCCCGAGACGCGCTCGGAATGGCCGATATAGAGGTGGCCGTTCTCGCCGAGCATGCCGGCGAAGCGCGACCAGATCTTCATCTGCGTCGGTTCGTCGAAATAGATGACGACGTTGCGGCAGAAGATGACGTCGAACGGGCCCTTGAACGGCCACTGGGCCATCAGGTTCAATTCGTTGAAGGTGATGAGCCGCTTCACCCGGTCATCGATCTGCCATTTCTGCCGGCCGCCGCTCTCGCTCTCGCGGAAGAACTGCTTGCGCATGGCGGGGCTGACGGTTTCGAGCGCGGTCGCGTCATAGGCGCCGGCGCGGGCGATGGCGAGAATCTTCGGGTCGATGTCCGTCGCGAGGATGCGGAAATCGTAATCCGCGACGTTCGGCATCAGCGACAGCACGGTGAGCGCGATGGAATAAGGTTCCTGCCCGTCGGAACAGGCCGCCGACCAGATGCGCACGCGCCCGCCGTTGCGGGCTCGGGCCAGAAGCTCCGGCAGGACGTCGGTGCGCATATGGTCGAAATGGTGGTTCTCGCGGAAGAAGCGCGTGAAGTTCGTCGTCAGGTGCGACAGCATCTCGCGGCGCGCGGCTGCGCCCGCCGGCGAGGAGACGAGCGCGCAATAATCCCGGAAGCCCTTGAGGCCGAGCTGGCGGATGTGCTTGGACAGGCGCGAATAGACGAGCGAGGCCTTGGTCTCGTTGAGATAGATGCCCGCATCCGCATAGATCATGGCCGCGATTTCGGAGAGGTCCCGGCGCGTCAGCGGGTATTCGCCGCTCGCCAGGCACTCGTCCGGAGATTGTCTGACATCGATGGCCGGGGAATAGGTCATGCGGCTTCGCTTTCCGTATGCGGGAACAGGGAGTCCAGTTCGATGAGGCAGATCATGCGGCCCTCGATGGCGAGAATGCCGCGCGCATAAGCCTTCTCGACCTCGTTCGCGATATCCGGCGTCGGCTGGATATTCTCGGGGGTCACGGTCAGGATGTCGGAGACCGCATCGACCAGCAGGCCCACCACCTTCGGCCCGACCTGGGCGACGATGATGACGTGGCGCACCGTCGGCTCGGCCGGCTTCATGCCGAGGCGAAGCGACATGTCGACGATCGGCAGCACGACGCCGCGCAGGTTGATCACGCCCAGCACGTAGGAGGGCGCATGCGGCATCGGCGTCGCCTGGGTCCATCCGCGGATTTCCCTGACCGACATGATGTTCACGCAGAACTCCTGGTCGCCGATCCGAAAGGCGATCAGTTCGCGTCCGTGGGTGAGAGTCTTGACCGCATTCGTCATGGCTTAACCGGTGGCAGCAAGCGAGATGTCTTGTTTCAGGGACTGGCCGCGCGAGGCGGCGACGACCGCATCGACGTCCAGGATGAGGGCGACGCGCCCGTCACCGAGAATGGTGGCGGCGGCAATGCCCGGGACGTGGGTGTAGTTCGCCTCCAGGCTCTTGATGACGACCTGGCGCTGGCCCTGGATCGCATCGACCATCAGGGCGCGCTGGCCGCCGCCTTCCGATTCGACGAGGAGCGCGACGCCGTCCATCGGGTTGGCCTGCGTGTTGCGGAAGTTGAGGATCCGGCCGACATCCACCAGCGGGCAGAAGGAGTTGCGGATCGAGATCAGCCGCTGCGAGGCGCCGAAGGAATGGATGGCGGAGGCTTCCGGCTGCAGCGTCTCGACGATGGCCGTCAGCGGCACGACGAGCGTCTGGCCGGCGACCGTGACCACCATGCCGTCGAGGACGGCGAGCGTCAGCGGCAGGCTCATGGTGAAGACGGAGCCCTGCCCCGGCTTGGACGAGATCGAGATGCGACCGCCGAGCGCCTGGATCGAGCGCTTGACCACGTCCATGCCGACGCCGCGGCCGGACAGGTCCGACACCTTGTCGGCGGTGGAGAAGCCGGCGTGGAAGATCAGGTTGTCGATCTCCTCGTCCGACAGGTTCGCATCGGCCGCGATCAGGTCGTTGTCGATGGCCTTCTGGCGCACCTTCTCGCGGTTGATGCCGGCGCCGTCGTCGGCCAGCTCGATGACGATGCGGCCCGAGCGGTGCTTTGCCGTGAGGCGGACGGTGCCTTCCGGGTTCTTGCCGAGGGCTTCGCGCTTCTCCGGCATTTCGAGGCCGTGGTCGACCGCGTTGCGGATCATATGCGTCAGCGGCTCGGCGAGCTTGTCGATGACGGTCTTGTCGACTTCGGTGTTCTCGCCTTCGGTGATGAGGCGGACCGACTTGCCGGTGATGTCGGCGATTTCGCGGACGGTGCGGGCCATGCGCTGGAAGACCGGCTTCACCGGCTGCGCGCGGATCGCCATCACCGAATCCTGGATCTCGCGGGTGAGCTGCTGCAGCTCCTCGAGGCCCATGTTGATGGAGGACGTGCCGTTCGTGTCGTTCTCGACCACGCTCTGCGAGAGCATCGCCTGGTTGATGACGAGCTCGCCGACGAGGTTGATCAGGCGGTCGACGCGGTCGAGATCGACGCGGATCGTCTGGCCTGCAGCGGCGGCCTGGTTCGCCTGCGCGGCGCTGGCGGCCGAGGCGGCGGCAGCGGCCTTGGCGTTTTCCGCGGCGCGGCTTGCAACCTGTGCAACCTTGGTGGCGGTTTCGGCGGCGGCGACGGCAGCGGCGGCATCGCTTTCGATGACGGCCGGCTCATCGGCGGCAGCGGCGCCACCGTCGTCGAGCATGGAAAGGTCGAAGGGAACGGGCTGCATCGGCAGCTCCTCGTCACCGGTCGCCTCACTGACCACATCTTCCTCGATGGTCTGGATATCCAGGTCGCAGTCCCATTCGGCGAATTCGAAGACGGAGCGCACGCCGTCCTCGCCCTTCTCGGTCGTCACCGAGATCTTCCAGGAGAAATAGGCTTCCTCCGGGTTCATCTTGTCGAGCGTCGGCAGGGCGTCCATGTCGCAATAGACGCTCATCTCGCCGAGGCGGGAAACGTCGCGCAGCAGGAGGACGGCTTCGTTGCCCTTGGCGTAGAGGTCCTTCTTCGGCTTGAACGCGACCTGGACGGTCGGCACGTAATGGTCGGCCGGTTCCTCGTCGAAATCGCCGAAGGAGAAGGGGATCGGCTGGAAGCCTTCGTCGTTGACCGGCGGCTGCTCCACCACGGGCGCCGGCGCGGCGGCCTTGGGGGCTGCGGCAGGCTTCGGCGCGGGCTCGGCGGCGGCGGGCGCCTCGCCATGGGCCAGCGCTTCCAGTTCGCGGATCAGGGTACGGCTGCGCGATTCGTCGACGCTTCCGCCGTCGCGCGCCGCATTGGTGAGATCCGCCAGCACGTCGGCGGACTTCAGCATGACCTTCAGGACATCCTGGGTCGGCTCCAGCTTGTTGGATCGAACGCAATCCAGTGTCGTCTCGAACACATGGGCGAAGGAGACGAGATCATCGAGACCGAATGCACCGGCGCCGCCCTTGATCGAGTGGACGGCACGGAACACGGCATTGACCGTTTCGGGGTCGCGATCACCGTCGTTCAGCTTCAAGAGACCGGATTCCAGTTCCGCGAGCTGCTCCTCGCACTCCTGGAAGAATATCTCTTTGATTTCGTTCATATCCATCGGGAGAATCCTGGATTTAGGCGGTTACGCGCTCGATTGCGTCGATCAGCTTGGTCGGATCGAAGGGCTTGACGATCCAGCCCGTCGCACCGGCCTGGCGGGCGCGGTTCTTCTTCTCGGCGTCGCTCTCAGTGGTGAGGACGAGGATCGGGATCGCCCGGTACTTCTCGTTGCGGCGCACGCCCTCGATGAAGCCGAAGCCGTCGAGGCGCGGCATGTTGATGTCGGTGACGATGACATCCGGGTTGGCGTTTTCCAGCACTTCCAGGCCCTCGATGCCGTCTTCGGCCTGGATGGTCTCAAAGCCCGCATTGTTGAGGGTGACCAGCAGCATGTTCCGGATCGTCCGGGAATCGTCCACGGTCAGGACTTTCTTCTTCATTGCCTAGCCTCCTGTGCCAGCAGGTGATCGATGTTCACGCCGATGAGTTGCAGCGTCTTGATGAAAGGGTCGGACACCTTGTTGAAGGTGAAGGGCTGCCTGTCCTCTTCCCAGCTCTTGGCGCCCGCCATCAGAACCTGGGCGCAGAGCGCGCCGACCCGCTCGACCGCCGAGGCGTCGATGACGAGCGGATTGCCCTTGAGGCTCATGAGCTGCGCGTGCAGGGCCGAGGCCTCGTTGAGATCGAGAACGGGGGCAAGGCTTAGACTTTTCTGAGCGGCTTTCTTGCTCGCCATTAGGGTGTTCCTTGTCTGCGTCTGTCCAAAATCGTCTTGGCCGCGGGCGGCTGGCTTCCATCGGAAAGCCGGCTGCGCGCCGTCGAGAACCAGTGCCGGGGCCGCCTTTCGACCATCTCAGCCTCCAAAGCCGGCGGCGCGCGCCGTCAGGAAATCGAGAGGAGAGGCCGGCGTCTCGATCCGCTCGGGCACGGCGCGCGCAGCGGGCCGGGCCGGGCGCGGATCGCGCTGGGCAAGATGGAATTGCCGCACCGTGCGGCCGAGTTCGAGAATGACGGTCTGGAGATCGCCGCCCATCGCGCCGACGCGGCCGGCGTCCGTGGCATCGGCCTCCAGCGCGCGGCCGGTCCGGCCGATCTCGGCGGTAACGCCTTCCAATCCTTCGGCGTCGGCGGCGCTTTCGCGCGCGATGCCGGTGATGGCCTCGTTGATGCCCTCGACCTGGCGAACGATGTTGCCGATCGCGTCCTGGGTGCGGTGGACATGCTCGACGCCTACCTCCACCTGCGCCTTGGTGCCGGTGACGAGCTGCTTGATCTCGCGCGCCGCATCGGCCGAGCGCTGGGCGAGCGCGCGCACTTCCTGCGCGACGACCGCAAAGCCGCGGCCGCTGTCGCCGGCACGCGCTGCCTCGATGCCGGCATTGAGCGCCAGCAGGTTGGTCTGGAAGGCGATCTCGTCGATGACGCCGATGATCTGGCCGATCTTCTCCGCCGATGCCTCGATATCCGCCATGGCGGACATCGCTTCGCCGACGATGGAGCCGCTGAGCGCGACCGACTGCTGGGTCGAGGCGGCGGCGCCCTGCGCCTTGCGCGTTTCGCCGAGCGTGTTGCGCACGCGCTCGACGATGGCGCCGAGGGCGTTGGCGGTTTCGATGAGGTTGGCGGACTGCTCGGCGGAGCGCGCCGAGAGCGTGCCCGCGCCGGAGGCGAGCGTCGCAACGAGCCGGTCGCTCTCGTTCGCATTGTCGGCGACGGCGGTGAGGCGCGCCTGGATTTCGGCGAGCGCGTCGTTCAGCGTCCCGGCAAGATCGCGCCAGGCTTCGGGCATCTCGCCGGTGACGCGGGCGGAGAAATCGAGCTGCGAAAGGCCACGGATGGCATCGCCGAAGACGCGGTCGAGTTCGGCCTGGTCTTCCTTGCGTTGTTCGCCAAGCGCGCGGTTATGCGCGTGGCGCATCTGGTTGAAGCGCAGCGAGACGCCGATCTCCGCATCGACCATGGCCGTGCGCAGGAAGGCGGAGACGAGATCGGTCAGTTCCTTGCGGCGGGCCTTGCCGCCGGGCAGGATGGATTTCGGCCAATATTCCTCGATGAGACCGGTGACGACCGTCTCGACGACGACCGAATGGCCGGCAATGCGCCAGCGCGGGTCGAGGCCCATCTGGCTTTCGCTGTCGGCAAGAACCTTGACGCGCTCGGCATAGAGCCCGTCGAAGCGGGCGTCGGTCAGCACGCTCCAGTGGGAACTCTGGAGGTCGTGCAAGCGGTCGATCTGGCGCTCGCTCTGGAAATGGCGGGCGGCATCGGGAAAGGTCTGGAAGCGCTGGAAGAGATCGCGAAGGGCCGTTTCGACATGCCGTTCGAGCGTCTGGCGGTGGCGGCGGAGCAATTCGCCCTGGTCGGCCTCGACGCCGGCAAAGCGCAAACGGTCGCGCAGGCTGGCTGCCTGTCCCGTTCGTGCCTGTTCTGCCGGCATTTCCTGCACCAATCTGCTCCCAAACCATGATGCCCGGCCGCCTCGCGGCGACCGCTGAATTCTTTCATGGAGGAGGGCTGGCCGAGCCGTGCTCACGGAGCGGCGCCCCGCCGGCAAAGCGGCCTGCGGCACCACTCGACGATCCATGATCAAATTCGGTGAAACTCGAATACCGGCTCGGTTCCGGTACGGCGGTTCGGCGTCATGCCTGGGTGAGAAACGGCGAATTTCCCATTCCGACGTGTAGAGCCCATGTTTATGGTTAATTCCTTGCCTGAAGGTTAATGGTTCATAGTCCACTTCTGGCATCGCTAAAATTAACTCGACCCGACGTTGCACAAGCCACGGGCAAGCTCGCGCGCGTAGGACGGCCATGCACACTGACAATGTCGTCAGGAGGAACGGGCAATGATTGTTCTGGGACTGGGCGCCACCGCCATCGCTTCGGCAACGCTCGCGGCCATCTGTCTTCTCATCGGGATCGATGCGGGGCGCGCGCCGATGAGGGCACGGGTTTTCTAGCGCATCGCGCCGGAAGCCCCGTCACGCGCCCCCTTGCTTTCCCCCGCGCGCCTGCCACATTCTGGGAGGCGACGGAATGAGACCGTCAAAGGGAGCACATCATGGGCATTGAAAGCATTCTGGTATTCCTCATCGTCGGCGCGATCGCGGGCTGGCTTGCCGGCCTTATCGTCTCGGGCTTCGGTTTCGGGCTGATCGGCAACATCGTCGTCGGCATCGTCGGCGCGTTCATCGCCGGCTACCTCTTCCCCGCGCTGGGCATCAGCCTCGGCAGCGGCATCGTCGCCGCGATCATCCACTCCACGATCGGCGCGGTCATCCTGCTCGTGCTCATCAAGGTCATCAAGCGCGCCTGACAACGCAGCGGGCGCTGCCGCCTACCAGTTGAGGCCCCGCAGGGCGCGGATGCTGGAGGGCGGCAGCCTCGTGCTGCTCGAGGTGATGCCGTTTTCCTCGCAGACATAGACATTGCGCGGCATCCAGCGGGATTTCGTGCTGCGCGGCACCTCGATGGCCTGCCGGCAATTCATGCCGTTGCTGTTGCTGTATTCCTCGGTGGCGTCGGACGGGACGACGCCGGGAAGGTCCTTGAAGGCCTGCGCGTGACCGGCGGCGGCGGGCAGCAGGACCGCAAGGAGGGCAAGGATCGCTGGTGTCTTCATCGTCTTTTCCGGCAGCGTGCCGGCCTTCCGCATTTCACAAAGAGGTACCGCAGGCGGGCAACATGCGCTATAGGCCAGCGGATATTCAGATAGCTTAGATGGGGTTTTTCATGGCAAGTGCAATCCGGTATCACGAAGGCGACATCCCCGCCGCCGACGCCGCCCGCTATACCGGCGCCATCGCCATCGACACCGAAACGCTCGGCCTCGTGCCGCGCCGCGACCGGCTCTGCGTCGTGCAGCTCTCGCCGGGCGACGGCACCGCCGACGTCATCCGCATCGCCGCCGGCCAGAAGGAGGCGCCGAACCTCACCGCCATGCTGGAAGATCCGGCCCGCCAGAAGATCTTCCATTACGGCCGCTTCGACATCGCCGTGCTGTTCCACACCTTCGGCGTCACCACCACGCCGGTCTTCTGCACCAAGATCGCCTCGCGCCTGACCCGGACCTATACCGACCGCCACGGCCTCAAGGACAATCTCAAGGAAATGCTCGAGGTCGACATTTCCAAGCAGCAGCAGTCCTCCGACTGGGCCGCCGAGACGCTCTCGCCCGCGCAGCTCGAATATGCCGCCTCGGACGTGCTGCATCTCCATGCGCTGCGCGACAAGCTCACCGCCCGCCTCTTGCGCGACGGCCGCGCCGAGCATGCGGATGCGTGCTTCGCCTTCCTGCCGACCCGCGCCAAGCTCGACCTGCTCGGCTGGGACGAGACCGACATCTTCGCCCATAGCTGAGCCCCTTCGTGGAGAGCGACAGGCCGCACCAGACCGGGCCGACGCTGGAGCCGCTGCGCCGGCTGATCCGCGGCCGGCTCGAAAGGCTTCCCCCCGGGCTTGCCGAATTCATCCTGTTCGGCCTCAAGCAGGCCTGGGCCTGCCTTTTCGCCGGCCTGATGCTCGGCCTCATCATCCTCACCAAGCTCGTCTGGCAGCCGGACTGGCCGATCCATCGCTACGACGCGCTGTTCGTGTCGGCGCTCGCGATCCAGGTCACCTTCCTCGCGCTGAAGATGGAGACCGTCGAGGAAGCCAAGGTCATCCTGATCTATCACCTCGTCGGCACAGCGATGGAGATCTTCAAGGTCCATATGGGGTCCTGGGCCTATCCGGAGGCGGCGATCATCCGCCTTGGCGGCGTGCCGCTCTTTTCCGGCTTCATGTATGCCTCGGTCGGCAGCTACATGGCGCGCGCCATCCGCATCTTCGACATGCGCTTCACGCGCTATCCACCCTTCTGGGCGACGGCGCTGCTGGCGGCCGCGATCTATGCCAATTTCTACCTGCACCACTTCCTCGCCGATATCCGCATCGCCCTCTTCGCCGCGACGGTGCTGCTTTTCGGGCGCGTGCGCATCTATTACACGGTGGAGGAAAAGCCGCGCTGGATGCCGCTCGTGGTTGCCGCCTTCTTCACCAGCATCTTCCTCTGGATCGCCGAGAACATCGGCACGGCAACGGGCGTCTGGCTCTATCCGGGCCAGCAGACATGGCACATGGTGCCCTTCACCAAGCTCGGCTCGTGGTATCTGCTGCTCTATGTCAGCTTCGTGCTCGTGACGATCGTCTGCCGGCCGGAGCCGCCGGATGCCGCGCCGGCCCGGGCGGGACAGGCTTAACGTCCAGTTAACGGCCTCGACGGTATTCTCCGGGCAAGACCGGAGGTTGCCATGTTGACACCCCTGCAGAGCGCGCAGTCCACCGCCGCCGTCTCGGCCATGCAGTCGATCGTCGAGACGATCGAGGATCGCCGCCGCGAGGAAGCGGAAAAAGCGAGCGGGCAGAAGAAGGACGAGATCCGCGCCCAGGCCGAGCTGCGCTCGGACGATACCGCACGCCAGGCCAATGCCCGCATCAACGAGCATTTCTTCGGCAGCAATGCCCGCGGCGGCGACACGCTCGCCAAGCTGATCTCCCGCTTCAGCGAGACGCTCGGCGTCAGCCAGCAGGACGGCGAGACCGCCCGTGCCTTCGCCCAGCGCCTCGCCGACAAGCTCACCCTCATCGACAGCGTCGGGCTTCCGGCCAAGGACGGCACGTCCGGCGTCACCCTGCTTTCGCTCGGCACCACCCTTTCTGCCGTAAAGCAGGCGATGAGCGGCGCCTCGGACGACGCGGCCGCCAACCTCGTCGCCCGCCTTGCCCTCGCGACCGGCATGACACAGGGCGAAGACGAGGCGGATGCCGATTTCCAGCAGCGCCTTTCCGCCATGCTCACGCGCCAGCGCGGCGAATTGCCGGCGGACGTGGCGACGCTCGAAAAAACCACCGGCCTTTCCGATCTCGGCCTCAGGGCGAGCGACCTCGTCGCGGCGATCCGCGACCCCTATGGGGCAAGCGCCCAGCGCGTGAAGGAAGCGCTGGCCGACAAGGCGGAGGCAGAAAAAGCGCTGACGCCGGAAATGCGCAAGGTGCTGGCGCGCCTCGAAGATACGGCGAAGCCGAAATCGCTGGAGGAACTGAGGCTCGACCGGAGCAAGCGCGACCCGACTCGCATCGAGGATGCGCAAACGCGCAAGGAGCGCGAGGAAACGATCGGCAAGCTCGAAGCCGGCGACAGGCTGGAGGACGTCCGGAAGCTTCAGGATGCCGTGGGCCGCGCCCATGAGGACGCCGCAAAGGGCGAGACGGGCGACAAGGCGTTCGGCGATGTGCTCGACACGATCCAGCTTCTGGCCTCAGGCGCCGAGGCGACGGCGATCGCCGACAGGACGGCAGAGAAACCTCACGACAATGCTACATCCGGCACGGACACGCCGGCCGAAACCAGCGGCGAGGCGGTGCGCAATCTCGATACGGCCGGCACCCGCGAGCAGCAGGAACGGGAAGAGGCGAGGAAGGATATCTTCGTGCTGCGCGTCGACGACAACGGGATCTACGACCTCATCACCCGCCAGCTCGTCGCCTGACGGCTACGGCTTGCGCCGCACGATGCCAAGCCGCGCCATGACCTCCGGCGGAATGCCGTAGCGGCGGATCGCGTCCTTCTGGCTGCGCAGGCCGCACATTTCGCGCTGGATGAAGAAGGCCCAGACCTTGTCGGCCGCGTCGTCGAGGAGGTCTTCGCGCTCCTGCCCGCCGCAGCCGGCGGCCAGCCGCTCAGCAAGGAGAGCCAGCGCCTTCTCCACCTTCAGCCCATGCCGGCCGAGCGAGTCCGCCCGCTCCGACATCAATTCGTATTCGAGGATATTGAGCCCCGTATCCTTCGTGAAGGAAGGGGCGAGCGCCTGCGGCGGGCGAACCGTCATCTCTCGTCTCCAGTCATGAACCTGAAGATGGAGCGGCCGGGGCCGGACCGCAAGGGCCTCAGACGGCGCGGGCGCGCACCTCGTCGAGGGTCCAGTCCACCAGCAGCCTTCCGTCGCGCCAGACCGGCTGCAACAGGTTCTGCCGGCCGGCAAGCTGGTCGACGCGCGCCGCTTCCGGGCCGAGATAGCCTTCGACCACCGCCTGTCGGCCGGCCTTGGAGGCCTTGACGTTCATGGTCGCCGGGCGCTTGTAGACGTCGTGCCAGGCGCCCTTGGTGTCCTGCCGGGCATTGGCCTTCATGGCGAAGGAATAGGTATCGCGATTGACGCGCTGGAGCAGCCCCGCGCCCATGCCGAAGGCGATGTTCTCCGCCGAGAAGCCGAAGGCCTCCAGCCGGCCGAGGATGAGGCCGATATCGGCGGGCGAGATGCCGTCGCCCTGGATGACGCGCACGCTGTTGTCGAGCACCTTGTAGCCCTTTGCATTGAGATGCGTGCCGAAGGCATAGGCGAGCTGGCGCACCACCTGCACCGGGGTTTCCACCGGATCGCCGCTGTCGGGACGCACGACGAGCGTGCCGCCGGCCGCCTGCACGCGGTCCTTGAGCTGCTTGCCCCAGATCTCCGAAACGGCATTGTTGATGTCGTAGCTGTCCGACACGACGGCATAGAGCCCCTTGCTGCCGAACTGGTCGATCATGTTGCCATAGGCTTCCGCCTCGCGGTCCTGACCCCAGGAGGTCATGGTCGAGTGCTCGGAGGCCGGGATCGAGAAGCCGGCCATGTCCGCGCCGTAGTAGCGGCGGGCATAGAGCACGCCGGTCACCGTATCCGTGCCCATGAAATTGACGAGATGGGCGACGCCGCCGATGCCGGCCTGCTCGAAGCTCGTCGTGCCGCGCGCGCCGAAATCATGCAGGCGGAAGGGCAGCACCGCGGCCGGGTCTTCGCAGGTCTTTTCCAGGATGGGCTGGATGATCTGCTTCACCTTGCGCGAATTGGAAGCGACCGTGCTCGGATACCAGATGGCGCGCAGCAGCGCGGTCTCGATATAGGAGGTCAGCCAGAAGCAGGCCGGGTCCGTGTTGACCACCTGCGCCACCGGCACGCCGCGGCGCACCAGCGTGCCCTCCGGCAGCGCCTCGATGAGGAGCGGCAGGTAGCCGCCGTGCTTGTGGACAATATGTTCCCAGCCTTCGCGGTTGAACGGCAGGCCATGGGCGGTGACGATCGCCTCCGCCTCGTCGATGTCCGAAAGCGTCACGGGCTTCGACAGGTATTCCTTGAGGAACATCTGGAGGCCGAAGAACAGCACCTCGGCATGGTCGGAATGGCCGCGCGCCTCGACATAGGAGGAGATCGCCTGCGTTTGCGGCGGATATTGCAGGTAGTGGCTGAACTTGTAGCTGTCGGTATTGAGGATGAGGTTGGTGAGGTTCATCAGGGGTCTCCGCCGCATCCGCCGCCCGCCTCCGGCCAACAGTGCCGGGAAGATTTACGCGAGCCGAGCATAAGGGGCAAGGGCGCTGCGAAAGCAACCTCGCCGTTCTACTGCATCTGCGAAGTATTCATGGTCCGTTAGCATTTCGTTAACCATAAAATGCCAATGGTAGGAACCAAAGCGTTGTTCGGCGTTCCGGGTTTCCCGTCCCGCACAGTCAGCGGTCCAGTGCTCTGCCGGTTCTTCCCGCCGCCCCCGCATGAATGCCCGGTTCGCCGGGCCGACAGCTTGTCACTTCGCAGCGTCGCGCATGATGCGCCATCCGACGGACGATGGAACATTGGCAGGCCCTTGCGATGGACGGCATCGGCAGGGCGAACAGGAGGCGGGCATGCTGCCGCATGTGGCACCGACGACCGGCACAGCGCAGTCCACCCCTGCCCTTCAGGCGGGCGGGACGGCCGATGCCGCCGTCAAGCCGCAGCTTTCCGCCGCCGCCCTTGCCAATCTGCGCGCCGAAGTGCTCCTGCGCCTCATCGAGACCATGCTGAAGCACATGCCGCCGGCCGGCGGGACCGATCCCGGCCGCGATCTCCTCGAGACGCTGCTTACCCTCCTGAAGTCCATGCCCGGCGGGGAAGGCGGCCGCAAGCTCGCCGACATCATCACAAGGCTGCCGCCGGAGCTGCGCCCGAGCGTGGAAAAGCTGATCGGCACCGTGCTTTCCGCCATGCCGACGCGCAGCCTCGTCGAGGTCGTGCGCAATCCGAACGGGCCGGAAGCGCAGAAGCTCGCCAATCTCCTGACAACCAGCCTGCCGGCCGAGACGCTTGCCGGCGGCGCTGCCGAACGCCAGCAGAAGCCGGTCGCGCTCACCGCCCAGCAGCTTGCCGCGGTCGCGCGCCACGACGGCACGCAGCAGGCCGGGCAGACGCCCGGCGATGCCCGCGCGCTCCAGACCGTGCTGAAGCGCATCTTCGATCTCGACGGCAACAGCAGGCCACGCGCCCTGCCCGCCGACACGGCCGAGGCCGACGAGCCGCTGCCCCTCCAGAGCCGAGCCGCCGTCGCGACCGGCGGGTCGGCCCGCGCGGAACCGCGCCTGCCCGCCGCAAAGGCCGCAGGACAGGAACCGCTGGAAGCCGCCGCCGCGACGCTCCGCCATCAAGGCAGCGCCGAAGAACTGGATGCACCCGCCCCCATCGCGAAGCGCGCCGAGACGCCGGTGCGGGCGCAGATCGCCAATGCAGCCGGCCAGGCGCTCGCGCGTGGCGTCTTGCAGGCCGTGACGCGGGACATGCCGCCCGAAATGCTCATGCAGGCCGTCGCACATCTGATGGAAAACCTTTCGCCGGAAGAGGCGAGCTTCCTGCGCACGCTGCTCGAACGCCCCTTCGGGCCGGAGGTCGAGCAGGAGCTCGCCCAGATGGTCCGCGGTCAGGCCGAGGACGGCGCCCGGACAGGCGGCAAGGCACAGCCGGAGACGACGCATTCGACACAGCCGCGCCCGGCGGGCGAGCCCGACAAGCCGCTGCCCCTGCAGCAGGCGCGCTGGGCCGCCCCCGCCGTGGTGCTCGCCGACGCCACGCCGGAAAGGCTTGTGGCAACGCCGATGCTGCGCGAGGGCGTGCCGCTCGCCTTCGTGCCCTACCTGCCGGCCGAAGAGAATGTCGAATGGCCGGAACCGCGCGAGGCGGAGCAGGACGAGGCTGGCGAGGAAAACCAAGGCGAAGACGGCGGCGGCGAGGCGGAAGCGGAAGCGGAGGGCGACGCCCCGGGCGAAGAGCCCGAAAGCGCAGACATGGCGCGCCGTCGCGAGAAGACGGCGGAGATGGTCGGCGTTCTGGAGCCCGGCCTCGTCTTCTACCAGAAGCTCGGCGACTACTGGACCTGACAAATCTCCAAAGAAAAAGCCCGCGGGGATCGCTCCCCGCGGGCTCTTCATTTCGTAAGCGAAGGCTTACTCGGCGTTGTTGCGGTTCTTCAGAGCCGCGCCGAGGATGTCGCCGAGCGAAGCGCCCGAGTCGGACGAACCGAACTGTGCGACGGCTTCCTTCTCTTCGGCGATTTCCAGCGCCTTGATCGAAAGCTGGATCTTGCGATCCTTCTTCGAGAAGCTCAGGACGCGGGCGTCGACGGTCTGGCCGACCGAGAAACGCTCCGGACGCTGTTCGTCACGGTCACGCGACAGGTCGCCGCGACGGATGAACGCGGTGATGTCTTCGTGGTTGACGAGCTTCACTTCGATGCCGCCATCGTTGACCGCGATGACTTCAGCCGAAACGACTGCGTTCTTGCGCAGGTCGCCGGAAGCAGCAGCTTCGCCGACCGAGTCACGGCCGAGCTGCTTGATGCCGAGCGAGATGCGCTCCTTGTCGACGTCCACATCCAGAACGACAGCCTTGACGACGTCGCCCTTGTTGAACTCTTCGATGACCTGCTCGCCCGGACGGTTCCAGTCGAGGTCCGACAGGTGAACCATGCCGTCCACGTCGCCGTCGAGGCCGATGAACAGACCGAATTCGGTCTTGTTCTTGACTTCGCCTTCGACTTCCGTGCCAGCCGGGTGGCTGTGCGCGAAGGCCTGCCACGGGTTCTCGAGGGTCTGCTTGAGACCGAGCGAGATGCGGCGCTTCGTCGGGTCGACTTCGAGAACGACAACGTCGACTTCCTGGCTCGTGGACAGGATCTTGCCGGGGTGTACGTTCTTCTTGGTCCAGGACATTTCGGAGATGTGGATCAGGCCTTCGATGCCCGGCTCCAGCTCGACGAACGCACCGTAGTCGGTGATGTTCGTGACGGTACCGGAGATCTTCTTGCCGACCGGGTACTTCGTGCCGATGCCATCCCACGGATCCGACTCGAGCTGCTTCATGCCGAGCGAGATGCGGTGGGTTTCCTGGTTGATGCGGATGATCTGAACCTTGACCTGCTGGCCAATGGACAGGATTTCCGACGGATGGTTGACGCGGCGCCAGGCCATGTCGGTGACGTGCAGCAGGCCGTCGATGCCGCCGAGGTCGACGAACGCACCGTAATCGGTGATGTTCTTGACGACGCCGTCAACAACCTGGCCTTCTTCGAGGTTCTGAACGATTTCAGAACGCTGCTCGGCGCGCGACTCTTCCAGAACCGTGCGGCGCGAAACGACGATGTTGCCGCGGCGCTTGTCCATCTTGAGGATTTCGAAGGGCTGCGGGTTGTGCATGAGCGGCGTGACGTCGCGGATCGGACGGATGTCGACCTGCGAACGCGGCAGGAAGGCAACGGCGCCGTCGAGATCGACGGTGAAGCCACCCTTGACCTGGTTGAAGATGACGCCTTCGACGCGCTCGCCGGCTTCGAACTTGACTTCGAGCTTGGCCCAGCTTTCTTCGCGGCGAGCCTTTTCGCGCGAGAGAACAGCTTCACCAAGCGCGTTTTCGATGCGCTCGACGTAGACTTCGACTTCGTCGCCGACCTTCAGCGTGCCGTCCTTGGACTTGGCGCCGAATTCCTTCAGCGGAACGCGACCTTCAACCTTGAGGCCGACGTCGACGATGGCGACGTCCTTTTCGATCGCGGTAACGATGCCCTTGGCGACATAGCCTTCGGCGAGATCGTTAGCGGCGAAGGATTCCTGCAGAAGGGCTGCGAAATCTTCGCGCGTGGGGTTTGCTTGAGACATTGAAACTCCTGATGTGCCAAAGGCACGAGCGCCGGGGGTTAGCGTTGGTGATGAACGAGGCTCAATCCGCTACCCTTGGGCAGCAAATCCGGCGCGGGGACAGGCCTTGTTCTTATGTTTCGCAACACCGGACGGAAAACCGCTTGCGCACTTTTCCTGGCGTTACTGGTGCTTAAGCGCGGCGTCGATGAACGACTTTGCCGCGGAAAACGCCGCCTCTATACTCATTTCCGAGGTATCGAGCAAGTGCGCATCGTCAGCGGGCTTCAGCGGACTGTCCGCCCGGCCCATGTCGCGCTCGTCGCGGCGGCGGATATCCTCAAGGATCGTCCCGTAATCGGCCACCCCGCCGCCGGCGACGATCTCGTCGAAGCGGCGCTTGGCGCGCACTTCGGCCGAGGCCGTGACATAGAGCTTCACCGGCGCATCCGGGCAGACGACCGTGCCGATATCGCGCCCGTCGAGCACCGTGCCCGGTTCGCGTGCGGCAAAACCCTGCTGCGCCTCGACCAGCGCCCGGCGCACCGAGGGCATGACAGCGATCTTCGAGGCCGCCTCGCCGATGGCGTGGGCCGACAGCACGGAACGATCGAGCCCGCCTAGATCGAGGTTCTTCGCCACATCGGCCGCGACCGCCTCGTCGTCGAGCGGCAGGCCACGATCCAGCAGGGCCTTCGCCGTCGCCCGATAGGTCAGCCCCGTATCGAGGTGATGGAAGCCGTACACCTCCGCGATGCGGCGGGAGAGCGTGCCCTTGCCGGCGGCGGCGGGACCGTCGATGGCGATGGTGAAGGTCATCAGGCGGCCTTCGTATCGTGAAGCTCGATCTTCGCGCCGAGGCCGGTCATCAGGTCCATGAATTCGGGGAAGCTCGTGGCGATCATCGTGGCGTCGTCGACCGTCACCGGATTCTCCGAGACGAGACCCATGACGAGGAAGCTCATGGCGATGCGGTGGTCGAGATAGGTCGCGACGGCAGCGCCCGAGGCATTGCCGAGACCCTTGCCGTCCGGGCGGCCGCGCACGACGAGCGATGCTTCGCCCTCGTCGCAATCGACGCCGTTGAGCTTGAGGCCATCGGCGACGGCCGAAAGGCGGTCGCTTTCCTTGACGCGCAGCTCGTCGAGGCCGTTCATGACGGTCGTGCCTTCGGCAAAGGCGGCCGCCACGGCGAGGACCGGATATTCGTCGATCATCGACGGCGCGCGGTCTTCCGGCACCGTAACACCCTTCAGCGCGGACGAGCGGACGCGCAGGTCCGCCATGTCCTCGCCGCCGGCAAGGCGCGCATTCAGGACCTCGATGTCAGCGCCCATTTCCTGCAGCGTCAGGATGAGGCCGGTGCGGGTCGGGTTCATCAGCACGTTGAGAATGGTCACGTCGGAGCCCGGAACGAGCAGCGCGGCAACCAGCGGGAAGGCCGTCGAGGACGGGTCGCCCGGCACGTCGATGACCTGGCCGGTGAGCTTGCCGCGGCCTTCGAGACGAATGGTGCGTACGCCGTCGGCATCGGTATCGACCGTCAGGTTCGCGCCAAAACCCTGCAGCATCTTCTCGGTGTGGTCGCGCGTCATGATCGGCTCGATGACGGTCGTGATACCGGGCGTGTTGAGGCCGGCGAGCAGCACGGCGGACTTCACCTGAGCGGAGGCCATCGGCACGCGATAGGTGATCGGCGTCGGCGTTTTTGGCCCGCGCAGCGTCACCGGCAGGCGATCACCTTCTGCAGAGGTGACCTGCACGCCCATTTCGCGCAGCGGGTTGAGCACACGGCCCATCGGACGCTTGGTCAGCGAGGCATCGCCGATGAAGGTGGAATCGAAATCGTAGACGCCGACGAGACCCATGGTGAGGCGGCAGCCGGTGCCGGCATTGCCGAAATCGAGCGGCGCCTTCGGTGCCAGCAGAGCGCCATTACCGACGCCGTTGATGATCCAGGTGTCGCCTTCCTTGCGTATCCTGGCGCCCATGGCCTGCATGGCCTTGCCCGTATTGATGACGTCCTCGCCCTCGAGCAGGCCCGTGATGCGCGTCTCGCCGCTGGCAAGGCCGCCGAACATGAAGGAACGGTGCGAAATCGACTTGTCGCCGGGAATGCGGACGGTTCCGGAAAGGCCGGAGGATTTGCGGGCGATTGCGGGCCGTGCGACAGCGCCGTGCGACATGGGCGTCTTCCTTGTAGTTCCACGGTTCCCCGGCGGGATCGCCCGGGAAAGTGCGGGCTTGCTATCACAAACGATTTAAAGCGTCATCATCCTGCCCGAAAACATTCGGCAGAAAGGCCGTCACCGGGTCCCGCGAAGTTTGGCTTTGACAGGATAGCCCAAGACGATTAAGGGGACCGGCTAATCATTTTCCCCTTCAACACGCCGGAAACACCGGCCCCGCCGACAAACGAACGGCACCTGAGAGGCTTTGACAGTGGCAAAACCGGAACTCGGCACCAAGCGCATCGACCCGGAAACGGGCAAGAAGTTCTACGACCTGAACCGCGACCCGATCGTTTCGCCCTACACGGGCAAGACCTATCCGCTCTCCTTCTTCGAAGAGACCTCGGCTGCTGCCGTCCTCGAAAAGGAAGAGGAAGAGGACACCAACGAAGTCGATACCGAGAACACGGAAGTCGAACTCGTCTCGCTCGAGGATGCCGACGAGGATGCATCCGGCGGCGACGACCTGCCGGATCTCGGCGATGACGACGTCGAAATCGACGGCGACGACGACGACACGTTCCTGGAACAGGACGAAGACGACGACGATGACGACATGAGCGACCTCATCGGCGTCACCGGCGACGAAGACGAAGCTTAAGACCTTGATAATCCGGCCGGTTTCAAAAAAATCGGCCGGATTTCATTTTTCGGCTTGCCATCTCCGAAACCCGGAAGTAATAAGCCGCACACCGAACGGCAACGCCGCTTCGGTTCCCGGAAACCGGCTCTGCCGGACCCGTTATGGGGCTATAGCTCAGCTGGGAGAGCGCTTGCATGGCATGCAAGAGGTCAGCGGTTCGATCCCGCTTAGCTCCACCAAACCTTCCCGCAGAATGATCTTTCTACAGCGCTACACAACCGCTGCCGTATTCCGTCCTAGAACTTTACCCCGATGCTCACGCCGGCGTGGGTGATGCCGTCGTTGGGGCCGTCGCAGAGGTTGGCGTGGGACGAGTGGTCGACGGTCGCCATCAGGTTGACGTTGTCGGTGACGCGCATGCCGAGCGCGGCGTGCTCGCGAAAGAGGAGGCGGCAGCCGAGGAGCGGGCCGGTTCCGCTGTCGAGATTGCCGTTATGCACCGTGCCGCCCGCGCCGACCTCGGCGAAGAAGGTCTCGGTGATCGGCACGTGCCAGTTGAGGCCGAGATAGGCCTGGTCCGTCGCGTCCGCGCCACCCGACACGCCGACCTGGACGCGCGGTTCGAGCAGGGCCTTGGCAAGACCGGTCTCGGACGAGTGGAAAGGCGCGAAGTAGATTTCGGCCGAGCCGACGGCACCCTTGTCGTGATCGCCCTTTACGACCCCGCTCACGCCGAGGCGGACCTCATCGACAAGGTCGCCTGCCATGGTGGGCTGGATGCCGAGGCCGGCGAAGGCCAGCACGAGCGCGGTTGCCGGAACATTTTTCATAGTGCCCCCCGAATCATCGGCAAAAGTCTCGCCGTGACTGTCGCGATTGTACAGCCAGAAACGGATCGGATGTCGAAGGGCCCGAAAATGTCCTCGCCGCCTTACGGCTGCTCGCGCATGCCGGGCGTCGCCTCACGCTGGTCGGCGTCCTCCAGGTCGGTCTTTACGATGAAGGTGTCGTTGTGCTGGCGGGCGGCTTCGCGAAGCGCTGCGAGATTCGGCTCGTCGTCGCCGCCGATCTCGCCGTCGCCATGGTCGATTTCATGCTCCGCCTGCAGCCAATGGTCGTCCGGCTTGCCCTCGGGCGAGCCTTCCTGCTGCCAGAGTTCGTAGGCGCGTCTGCGGATGCGGTCTTCCCGGTTCTCGGTCATGGATGTGCTCCCTTTTATTCGCGTCGAATAAACGGATGAGCCGGCCTGAAAGTTCCCGTCTTGCGCAATTCAGGAACCGCGAATAAGCATGGCGTGCTACGCGTTTCAGGGGAAAATGCCGGGCTTGTCGGGGGACTTCATGAGCTTTACGGAAACGACGACCACCTCCTGGTTTTCCAGGCTGAAGGGGGCGCTGATCAAGATATTGGTCGGCTTCATCCTGCTTGTCGCCTGCATCTGGCTTCTCTTCTGGAACGAGGGCCGCTCGGTGAAGACCTACCGGGCCCTCGTCGAGGGCGCCGGGCTCGTCGTTTCCCTCGACAATGGCAGCGTCGATCCGGCCAATGACGGCAGGCTCGTGCATATTTCCGGGCCGGTGAAGCCGGTCGGCGTGCCGCAGGACGATATGCTCGGCATTTCCGCCGAGGGCGCGGCCGGCCTCGAGCGCATCGTCGAGATGTATCAATGGGCCGAAAGCTCGCAGTCCGAGACGCGCAAGCAACTCGGCGGCAGCGAGGAAACCGTCACCACCTATTCCTACCGCAAGGAATGGAGCCGCGACGAGATCAGCTCCGGCAGCTTCCGCCAGCCGGGCCACGACAATCCGCGGAAGCCGGTCGCGGATGCGCGCTTCTCCGTTCCCTCGGCGACGATCGGCGCCTTCAGCATCGAGGGCCGCGCGGTCGCCCGCCTCGGCGAGGAACGTACCGTGCCGCTCGGCGCGGCCGAGGCGAGCCGGCTCGGCGAGGCCGTTTCGCTCGGCAAGCCCGTCTCCGTGGTGGCCGGCGCGGCCGTCTTCTCGCTCAACCCGCAGGATCCGCAGATCGGCGACATCCGCATCCGCTTCGAACGCTCGGATGTTTCCGAGGCGAGCTTCGTCGGCGCGCAGCGAGGCACGGGTCTCGTTCCCTACAAGACGACGAACGGGCGCGAGCTCTTCCTCAGCGAGGCCGGCATTTCCGACGCGGCCGCCATGTTCGACGCGGCGCAGAGCGAAAACACGATCATCACCTGGGCGGTGCGCATCGGCGGGCTGATCGGGCTCCTCGTCGGCTTCGCCTTCATCCTCTCCATCTTCGGCGTGGTCGCCGACATCGTGCCCTTCGTCGGTTCCATCGTGCGCTTCGGCACCACGGCGATCGCGCTCATCCTCACCCTGCTCGTCGGCCCCGCGGTCATCGCCATAGCGTGGATCGCCTATCGGCCGCTCGTCGCCATCGCGGTTCTTGCCGCCGGCATTGCGCTTGCCGCCGGCATCCTCTATCTGCGGCGCGGCAAGGGGGCGGCCCCAGCGACCGCACCCGCATGACGGAACGGGTAGGATGGGCGTGACGTGACCTTCTACATTTCGAAGATCTTCTGGCTTCTCGCCCAGCCGCTTTCCCTCACCTTTACGCTGCTCGTCATCGGCCTTGCCGCGGGCCGGCTGGGCTGGCGGCGCATCGGGACGCTGGCGGGGACGATGGCCGCGCTCCTCCTCTTCGTGACGCTCTTCACCTCGACCGGTTCGGTGCTCCTGCAGGTGCTGGAAGACCGCATTCCGCGCGCCGAGCTTGCCAGCGGAGGACCCTCCTGCATCATCACGCTCGGCGGCGGGTTCGAATCGGAGATCATCGCGGCGCGCGGCGGCTTCGAGATGACGCAGGCCGGCGACCGCTTCGTCGAAACGCTGCGGCTGGCGCGGGAGTTTCCCGAAGCGCGCATCCTGATTTCCGGCGGCGACGGATCGTTCAGCGGGGCCTATGAGGGTGACGCCGTGGTCGGCATGCGCTTCTTCGAGGCGTTCGGCGTGCCCGCGACACGGCTGATCCGCGAGGAAGCCTCCCGCGACACGTTCGAGAACGCCGCCAATACCCAGGCGCTGCTTGCCGATAACAATCTCGGGAACTGCCTGCTGGTGACGTCAGCCTTCCACATGCCGCGGTCGGTCGGCCTCTTCCGCAAGCTCGGCCTTGCCGTGCAGCCCTGGCCGACGGATTACCGCACGAGCGGGCGGGCGGGCCTCGGGCTCGATTTCTCCCAGCCATCGGCCAACAGCCAGCTCATGACGACGGCGCTGCGCGAATGGACGGGACTGCTCTTCTATTACCTCGCGGGCCGCACGCATACGCTGCTTCCGCAATAGGTCACTTCTTCGAGATCGTCTCGAAGCGGGTGTTCCGCACGCGGATGGTCATGATGCAATACTCGTCGTCGCTCCGGCCGCAGCTTGCCGCATTGGCCTTGAGCTCCAGCACCATGTTGCCGAAGCGCTTCTTCATCTCGTAGCCGTAGAGATCGGCCGTGGCGGCGAGGAAATAGCCGCCTTCGGCCACGCGGATATAGAATTCGTGCGGGCAGCCGACATTGCCGCACAGGCCGCCCGGGACGCCGTCGCAGTTCACCGCCCCGAGATTGAAGATCGCGTCCGTCTGCCGGTCGTTGTTGAAATCGACGCTCTCGGCGAAGTCCTCGCCATAGACGGCCGTCTTGCAGCGCTTGGCAACTTCCGCCTGAACGGCGGCCATGGCATCCGGCACGATCTCGGCCGCGCGAACGGGCGTGGCGGCCGCGACGAGCGCGGCGCAGAGGAGCGCGAGGAAACTCATGCGGATGGCCATCTCTCAAACCTTTCCATGGCGGGCGATTCGGTCATTATGCGGCCGGGTGCGGCATGCGGCGTGATTCTGCCGCGCGCACCTTTGCAGTCGGCGATTCCGGACGCACCTTGCCGGAACAGCTTTAGGCAGCAAAGCTGTCGCGAGGCTTGGCCTGCTGGGGGCCCGGCGAATAAGGGGGAAGACGTGACGATCCTTGAACTGCTCGATTATACGGGCGTTGCCGTCTTCGCCGCGACGGGCGCGCTTTCGGCCTCGCGCAAGCAGCTCGACATCATCGGCTTCCTGTTCCTCGCCGCCGCGACCGGCATCGGCGGCGGCACGTTCCGCGATGTCATCCTCGGGATACCCGTCTTCTGGGTGGTGAACCCGACCTATCTCATCGTCTGCGTGACGGTGGCGCTGGTCGTCTTCGTGCTCGCGCACCGCATCGAGTCGCGCTACCGGCTGCTGCTCTGGCTCGATGCCATGGGCGTCTCGGCCTATTGCGTGATGGGCGCGGCGAAGGGCTATGCGGCCACCGGCTCGCCGACCGTCGCCATCACCACCGGCGTGCTGACGGCAAGCTTCGGCGGCATCATCCGCGATCTCCTCGCCAACGAGCCCTCGGTGCTGCTGCGGCCGGAGGTCTACATCACGGCAGCGCTGATCGGCGCCGCGGCCTTCACGGGGGCCACCGTCGCGGGGGCGCCGCTGTGGGTCGCCTCGGCGATCGGCATGGGCGCCGCCTTCATCGTTCGCGGCGGGGCCCTGCGCTTCGGCTGGCGCTTTCCGGTCTACAAGCCCCGGCCGGGGCGGCATCCGGACGATGTCATGTGAGAAGGATCAGGCCTTGCGCGGGCGCAGGCGGATGATCACGTCGACATGCGCGATCTCCATGCCCTCGGGCGGCTCCGGCAGGTTGCCGATCTCGATATTGCTCACCGGGATGTCGAGGACGTGGTTCTCGCCCTCCACGAAGAAATGGTGATGATCCGAGACATTGGTGTCGAAATAGGTCTTCGCGCTTTCCACCGCCAGGACGCGGATGAGGCCGGCCTCGGTGAACTGGTGCAGCGTGTTGTAGACCGTCGCCAGCGAGACCGGCACGCCGGCCGTGACGGCTTCCTCGTGCAGTTCCTCCACCGTCAGGTGGCGGTCGCCCTTGGCGAACAGGAGGTCGGCAAGGGCCACGCGCTGGCGCGTCGGGCGCAGGCCGGAATGGCGCAGGCGCTCTTCGATGGGCAACTCGTGTGCATGCGTCATGGGCGAGCGATCCGCTTGTCTGGCCTTGAACAACAATCTTGAGCTTTCGATATAACTTTAGCGCTGCCGGGATTCAATAGGATTGCAACGCCCAATGGGCCAGGATTGCAGCGCCCGATGGGCGCGCAACATGCGGAAAACCGGGGCCTTGGCCCCGCCCAAGGCAATTTGCGCTGGCTGTCACCGCACGCATCATGTATGCGGACTGCTGAATTAACGTCTCGCCCAAAACGGGTGCGGCGACAAAACGGGAGGGATCGGGCGCTTTAAATTCCGCCTCGCCTCCTCTAAATCTAGCGCTGAACAAGCGTGTACAAGACCGGGGATGAGACATTCGATGACGACCAGGCAATCCAGCTACAACTACGAGGAAATCCTGTCCTGCGGCCGCGGCGAGCTTTTCGGCCCGGGCAATGCGCAGCTTCCTCTGCCGCCGATGCTGATGGTCCACCGCATCACTGACATTTCCGAGACGGGCGGCGCCTTCGACAAGGGCTATATCCGCGCCGAATACGACGTGAAGCCCGACGACTGGTACTTCCCCTGTCATTTCCAGGGCAACCCGATCATGCCCGGCTGCCTCGGCCTCGACGGCATGTGGCAGCTCACCGGCTTCTTCCTCGGCTGGCTCGGCGAGCCCGGCCGCGGCATGGCGCTCTCCACCGGCGAGGTGAAGTTCAAGGGCATGGTCCGGCCGGACACCAAGCTTCTGGAATACGGCATCGACTTCAAGCGCGTCATGCGCGGCCGCCTCGTGCTCGGCACGGCGGACGGCTGGCTGAAGGCCGACGGCGAGACCATCTACCAGGCGACCGACCTGCGCGTCGGCCTGTCGAAGGACAAGGAAGCCTGAGGCGGAAAGCCTCGGGGGCGGCGCGCCGCCCCCGCCACGAGACGTTCAAGAAAAGGTCAGGAATATGAGACGGGTAGTTGTCACGGGTCTGGGGATCGTATCCTCCATCGGGAACAATGCGGACGAAGTGACGGCATCGCTGCGCGATGCGCGCTCGGGCATCGGCTTCAGCCAGGACTTCGCCGACCATGGCTTCAAGTGCCAGGTCTGGGGCTCGCCCAACATCGACACGACCGATCTCGTCGACCGCCGCGCGGCCCGCTTCCTCTCGCAGGGCGGTGCGTGGAACCACGTCGCCATGAAGCAGGCGATCGCCGATTCCGGCCTTGAAGAGACCGAATACTCGGCCAATCCGCGCGCCGGCATCATCATGGGTTCGGGCGGCCCGTCCACCCGCACGCTGATCGAGGCGGCCGATATCACCATCAAGAACAACTCGCCCAAGCGCATCGGCCCGTTCGCCGTGCCGAAGGCGATGTCCTCGACGGCATCTGCGACGCTCGCCACCTGGTTCAAGATCCACGGCGTCAACTATTCCATCTCGTCGGCCTGCTCGACCTCGGCGCACTGCATCGGCAATGCCGCCGAGATGATCCAGTGGGGCAAGCAGGACATCATGTTCGCCGGCGGCCACGAAGACCTCGACTGGACCATGTCGAACCTCTTCGACGCCATGGGCGCCATGTCCTCCAAGTACAACGACACGCCGTCCACCGCCTCGCGCGCCTATGACATCAGCCGCGACGGCTTCGTCATCGCCGGCGGCGCTGGCGTCCTCGTCCTCGAGGATCTGGAGCACGCCAAGGCCCGCGGCGCGAAGATCTATGCCGAGATCGTCGGCTACGGCGCGACCTCCGACGGCTACGACATGGTGGCCCCGTCCGGCGAAGGCGCAATGCGCTGCATGCGCCAGGCGCTTGCCACGGTGAAGGGCGATGTCGACTACATCAACACGCACGGCACCTCGACGCCCGTCGGCGACTCGAAGGAGATCGGCGCGATCCGCGAAGTCTTCGGCGACAAGATTCCGCATATCCAGTCGACCAAGTCGCTGACCGGCCATTCGCTGGGCGCTGCCGGCGTGCAGGAATCGATCTACGGCCTCCTGATGATGCAGGCCGGCTTTATCGGCGAAAGCGCGCATATCACCGAACTGGACCCGGAATTCGACGGCGTTCCGATCGTGCGCAAGCGCATCGACAATGCGAAGATCGACACGGTTCTCTCCAACTCCTTCGGCTTCGGCGGCACGAACGCCACGCTGGTCTTCCAGCGTCACAACGGATGACACGCATGACGGGGATCATGAACGGCAAGCGCGGCCTCATCATGGGGGTCGCGAACAACCACTCCATCGCCTGGGGCATCGCCCAGAAGCTGGCCGGCGCGGGCGCCGAGCTCGCCTTCACCTACCAGGGTGAAGCGCTCGGCAAGCGCGTGAAGCCGCTCGCCGCCGAACTCGGCTCGGACTTCGTCATTCCCTGCGACGTCGAGGACATCGCCTCGGTGGATGCGACGATCGACGCGATCCGGGAAAAGTGGGGCAAGCTCGACTTCGTCGTGCACGCCATCGGCTTTTCCGACAAGAACGAGCTGAAGGGCCTCTACGCCGACACCTCGCGCGACAACTTCTCGCGCACCATGGTCATCTCCTGCTTCTCCTTCACGGAGATCGCCAAGCGCGCGGCGGACCTGATGACGGACGGCGGCTCGATGCTGACGCTGACCTATGGCGGCTCGGTTCGTATCATGCCGAACTACAACGTCATGGGCGTCGCCAAGGCCGCGCTGGAAGCCTCCGTGCGCTACCTTGCCGGCGACTACGGCCCGCAAGGCATTCGCGTCAACGCGATCTCCGCCGGGCCGATCCGCACGCTGGCCGGCGCCGGCATTTCCGACGCCCGCGCCATGCTCTCCTGGCAGCAGAAGAATGCCCCGCTCCGCCGCACCGTCACCATCGAGGATGTCGGCAATTCGGCGCTCTACCTGCTCTCGGACATGTCGAGCGGCGTTACCGGCGAAATCCACTATGTGGATGCCGGCTACAACATCACCTCCATGCCGACGCTGGAGCGGCTGGCGAAAGCGGACAGCGAATAAGGCACACACGGCGCGAAGGTCTCCTTCGCGCCGTTTCTCTTTGTGCTCAGTCGAACACGACCGGCACAAGCGACAGCACCAGCAGCAGCGCCATGGCTCTGTTGAACAGTTTCAGGCTGCGCTCCCCCGTCATGAAGCGCCCCGCGCCGACGCCGATACCGGCCCAAGCCAGCGTGCTTATCAGTGTCGCACCGCCGAAGATGACGGCGAAGGCGAATGGGATCGCAAGGTCCCCGGCAACGCCCCCGCCATAAGTCACCACAGCGCCCGCGACCATCACCCAGAGCTTCGGATTGACGAGCTGCAGCAATGCGCCTTCGACGAAGGTGAACGGTCGCTGCCGGCTGCTCCCGGACGAGAGGCCGACCGGAGCCGTCGCGATGCGCCAGGCGAGCCAGAGCAGATAGGCGATGCCGATCCATTTCAGCACCAGATGCACGCGCGGGTCCGAGACAACCGCGCCGCCTGCCGCCGCCACAGTGAAGATGATGGCTGCCACGCCGATGCCCATGCCTATTGCGACCGGGAGGGTGCGACGGAAGCCGTAGTTGGCGCCCGATGCCGTCACCATCGTATTGTTCGGCCCCGGCGTGCCCGCCATGGCGAAGGCAAAGCCCGATGCCGCCATTATCCAAGCCCAGTCCATCCTGCTCTCCTCACCCAGACATCGGCAGCCTATGCCGCCCCATGCGCAACGGGGTTGCGAAGATGCCAGCAATGGAGAAGAATTTGGCATTCGATGCCGCTGGATGGCTTGAACGTTTGTGAGGATTTCAATGCAGCTCGACGATATCGACCGCCGTATCCTGCGCGAGCTGCAACAGGATGGCCGCCTGCAGAATGTCGAGCTTGGAAGACGGGTCGGCCTGTCGCCCTCCCCCTGCCTGCGCAGGGTGAAGCTATTGGAGGAGGCCGGTATCATCGACCGCTATGTCGCGGTCGTGGATCAGGCGAAGGTGGGGCTGCAGCTTTCCATGTTCGCGCGCATCTCCCTGACGGCGCAGGATGCCGAGACCATCGACCATTTCATCGCCGCGATGAAGCGGCTGCCGGAGGTGGTGGAGTGCTATATCATGCTCGGCGAGAGCGACGCACTGCTGCGCGTCGTCGTCTCGGATCTGGAAGACTATCGTCGCTTCCAGTCGACGCATCTCACCCGCAGGAACGGCATCCAGACCGTCAAGACGGATATGCCGAGCGAAACGGTCAAGCAGAGCTTCGCGCTGCCTCTGTAAGGCTCAGCGCTTGCCCCACAGCACCTTGAAGCGGGCGTTGCGGCAAAGCTCACCGCTTTCCTTGAAGGCTTCCTTCAGCACCGGCTCGTAGGGCAGGCCGCGATTGGCGACCATCAGCAGGCGGCCGCCGATCTTCAGCGACTTCGCCGCCATGCGGATCATGCCGGCGCCGAGCGAATGGTCGGCGGCATGGCCCTCATGGAAGGGCGGGTTCATGACGATGAGGTCGTAGTGGTCGCGCGGCGTTTCCGCCGTCAGGTCGAACCAGTAGAAGCGCGCCGGGATGTTCGGGCAGTTCTCCGCCATGTTCTCCTTGGCGGCTTCCAGCGCCTCGTAATGCGCCTCGAAGACATCGATGCCCTTCGCGTGCGGCGCGCGGCCGCCGAACATGACGGAGAGATAGCCCCAGCCCGCGCCGAAATCGGCGGCGTGGCCGTTGAAATCCTCCGGGATGCGCGTGGCGAGCAGTTCGGAGCCTTCATCGATGCGATCATGCGAGAACATGCCGGGCGCCGCGGTGAAGCGGCCAGCGATGCGCACCGGCTTGGCCGCGAGCTTGGAGATTGCCTCCGCCGGATCTTCCGGCCGGGCGAACCAGATGGCGAGGCCGTGGTACTTCGGCATGGAGTCACCCGTCAGGCCGAGCTGGTCGAGACGCTTGCGCATGGACTGCACGCCGTCTTCCTTGCCGCCGGCAACGACGATCAGGCCGCCCGTGCGCACACGGCGCAGGGCTTCGGCGATACGGTTCTCGTTCTCGCCCTTGTGCTTGGTCATCAGGATGAGCGCGCCGTCGAAATCCTCGCCCTCGATGACGGGCTTGACCGGTGCGCGCACGGCTTCCAGCCCGCGATAGAGCGAGCGTAGCGGCTGCACCGCCTCCAGGGACGCGCCAAAGCCTTCCGGCGGGCGCTGGCCGGCTTCCGCGCCGAGGAAGAGGTAGCGTTCCCCCTCACCCGGCAGGCCGAGCGTGCCGGAGGCGAAGGGATGGAACAGAGTTTTCAGGGCGTCGCGGGTCATGGTCGGCTTTCGGCGGATGATTGGTCTACTAAAAAGAAAAGGGGCGCGGAACGTGCCGCTCCGCGCCCCCTTCATGCATTGTTGTCCGATTACTCGGCGGCTTCGCCGTCGCCCTTCTTGTCGGCGGCGATTTCCTTGCCGGTCGCCTGATCGACGACCTTCATGGAGAGGCGAACCTTGCCGCGCTCGTCGAAGCCCATCAGCTTGACCCAGACCTTGTCGCCTTCCTTGACGACGTCGGAGGTCTTGGCAACGCGCTCCTGAGCGAGCTGCGAGATGTGCACGAGGCCGTCGCGCGGGCCGAAGAAGTTGACGAAGGCGCCGAAGTCGGCGGTCTTCACGACCGTGCCTTCGTAGATCATGCCGACTTCCGGTTCCGCGACGATGGAGTGGATCCACTTGCGGGCCGCTTCGATCTCCTTGCCGGACGAGGATGCGATCTTGATCGTGCCGTCGTCTTCGATGTTGATCTTGGCGCCGGTCTTCTCGACGATTTCGCGGATGACCTTGCCGCCCGTGCCGATGACTTCACGGATCTTGTCGACCGGGATGTTCATGACTTCGATGCGCGGTGCGAATTCGCCGAGCTGGCTGCGGCCTTCGGAGATGGCGTGGGCCATTTCGCCGAGGATGTGCTTGCGGCCGCCCTGCGCCTGGCTGAGCGCGACCTTCATGATCTCTTCGGTGATACCGGCGATCTTGATGTCCATCTGCAGCGAGGTGATGCCGTCGGCGGTGCCGGCGACCTTGAAGTCCATATCGCCGAGGTGGTCTTCGTCACCAAGGATGTCGGAGAGAACCGCATAGCGGTCGCCTTCGAGGATGAGGCCCATGGCGATACCGGCAACCGGCTTTGCCAGCGGAACGCCGGCGTCCATCAGAGCGAGCGAGGTGCCGCAGACGGTGGCCATCGAGGACGAGCCGTTCGACTCGGTGATCTCGGAGACGACGCGCAGCGTGTAGGGGAACTGTTCCGCCGTCGGCAGCATCGGGCGGATAGCGCGCCAGGCGAGCTTGCCGTGACCGATTTCGCGGCGGCCCGGGGAGCCCATGCGGCCCGTTTCACCGACCGAGTAGGGCGGGAAGTTGTAGTGCAGCAGGAAGCGTTCCTTGTACATGCCGGTCAGGCTGTCGACATACTGCTCGTCTTCGCCGGTGCCGAGCGTGGCAACGACCACGGCCTGGGTTTCACCGCGGGTAAAGAGAGCCGAGCCGTGCGTGCGCGGCAGGATACCGACTTCCGAAACGATGGCGCGAACGGTTTCGAGATCGCGGCCGTCGATGCGGCTCTTGGTGTCGAGGATGTTCCAGCGAACGATCTTGGCCTGCAGGTGCTTGAAGACGGCGCCGACGACTTCGGCGGTGTACTTCGGCTCGACGCCTTCCGGCAGGAAGTGTGCCTTCACCTTGGCCTTGACGGCGTCGACGGCGGCGTAGCGATCAGCCTTCTGGGTGATCTTGTAGGCGGCGCGCAGTTCCGTTTCGGCAAGGCCGAGCATTTCGGCTTCGAGTTCGGAATAGTCTTCCGGCTGGAAGTCGCGCGGTTCCTTCGCGGCCACTTCAGCGAGCTTGATGATCGCGTCGATGACCGGCTGGAAGCCCTTGTGACCGAACATGACGGCGCCGAGCATGACGTCTTCGTTCAGTTCCTTGGCTTCGGATTCGACCATCAGGACGGCGTCCTGCGTGCCGGCGACGACGAGGTCGAGAACCGACTCGTCCATCTCGTCGAGATGCGGGTTCAGGACGTATTCGCCGTTGATGTAGCCAACGCGAGCGGCGCCGACCGGGCCCATGAAGGGAACGCCGGAGATCGTCAGTGCGGCGGAAGCGGCAACCATCGACAGGACGTCGGGATCGTTCTCGAGGTCATGCTGGACGACCGTGACGACGACCTGCGTGTCGTTCTTGTAGCCTTCCGGGAAGAGCGGGCGGATCGGACGGTCGATCAGGCGGGAAACCAGCGTTTCCTTTTCCGACGGACGGCCTTCACGCTTGAAGTAGCCACCCGGGATCTTGCCGGCGGCGTAGGTCTTTTCCTGGTAGTTGACGGTCAGCGGGAAGAAATCCTGGCCCGGCTTCGGCGCCTTGGCGGAAACGACGGTGGCGAGAACGACGGTTTCGCCGTAGGTCGCGAGAACCGCGCCGTCAGCCTGACGGGCGATCTTGCCGGTTTCCAGCTTGAGCGGACGGCCGGCCCACTCGATTTCAACCGTATGGGTATCGAACATGTCTTGTCCTTCTTGACGGATACGCGCACCGCCGCCCGAAAAGGCGCAGGTGGTCTATCCGTGTTCGTGACGCATCATGGGCAAGACAGCGGGAGGCTTCCGTGGTGGCGTTCCGCGCCCGAAGCATCCTGCAATCCTGCCCCATGACAGGCCATCGGTTGGTTCCGCAGGACCGGCCCATCCGGCCTGCTGGAAAATCCCGTTCCGCGAGGCGGCCGCAGCCGGCACTGACGAAGCGGTACGGCGGAAATTTCTTCCGCAAAAGAAAGCGGCGGGCGTTCACGAGGAACGCCCGCCGAAATTGCTTAGCGGCGAATACCGAGGGCAGCAATCAGCTTGCTGTAACGGGCTTCGTCCTTCTTCTTGAGGTAGTCAAGAAGCGAGCGGCGGCTGGAAACCAGCGTCAGAAGGCCACGACGGGAGTGGTTGTCCTTCTTGTGGTCCTTGAAGTGGCCGGTCAGGTTGTTGATACGCTCGGTCAGGATCGCGACCTGTACTTCCGGAGAACCGGTGTCGCCTTCCTTGGTGGCGTATTCCTTGATCAGCGCAGCCTTGCGCTCAGCAGTGATCGACATCGTATGTCCTTTCATGAATGGGAACAAAGGTCGCCAAAAGCCGGGATGTCGTCCAGCGATGGCCGTGAAGGCAAGCGGGCAGGCCCGCATTGCTGGCGGTGCCTATAAACCATTAGCGGGCGAAATGGAAGGGGCCGCGATCAACCGCCGCCCGGCGCCCGTCAGAAGCGGCTGGCCGGCTGGCTCGGCGCCAGATCGGGCGCATCGCCGCCCTTCGGGCAGACGACATAGGCGCCGAAGACCCAGCCGAGCCGCTCGCCCCCGCGCGAGACGAAAAGCCAGCGCTTGGCGCCGACCCTCGTTTCCTCGATCACCTCCAGCCGCGTGCCGTTCCGCAGCGTCGTCAGGATCGGCCCGTTCGGCGCGGAGCGGACATTGAGCGGCGTGCCGGTCGGATCGTCGACCACGCATTCGCCGGCGGCAAGGGCGGGCGTTACGGCGGCCGCAAGGATGGCGGCGGCGGTGGCCGCCCGCAGGAGAGGCGTCATGGCGTGAACCCCGGCAGGGAGGAAGGACCAACTTTCGTCATTCGGAGGAACCCGGCTGGTGAGCCTCCTCGTCGCGCAGGCGGGCGAGCGGGATCGTCACCCGCCATTCGATGCCGTCGTCGTGCACGATGAATTCCAGCGTCGCGTCGAGCGCCATGCCGAGCATGCGCTCCAGCACCACGCTGCCGAAGCCCTTGCGGCTGTCCGCTATGGCCTGCTTGTCGATCGTCGCGCGGCTTTCGAGCCAGACGAGGTCGAGGTTCTCGCCGGCCGTCACCCAGCTCAGCGAGACGATGCCGGTGTCGTTGGCAAGCGCGCCGTATTTGGTGGCATTGGTCGACAGCTCGTGCAGCGCCATGCCGAGTGTCTGGGAGGCCTGCGGATCGAGCAGCACGGCGGGGCCGGCGATGCGCACCCGGCTCGTATCGTCGGGCGTGAAGGGCTTGAGCTGGTTGCGGGCCAGTTCGGCGAGGTTCACGCCCTGCGTCGCATTGGCGATCATCAGGTCGGTCGAGCGGGCAAGGCCCGAAACGCGCCGGCGGAAGGTCTCGGCGAAGTCGCCGGCATTCTCCGCGCCCGCCACCGACTGGTTCAGCATGGCCTGGATGACGGTGAGCTGGTTCTTCGAGCGGTGGGCGACTTCGCGCATCAGGAAGCGCACCTCGTTTTCCGACTTCACGCGGGCATCGGCCGCCTCGGCGAGCGCGCGGGAGACCGTCTCCAGCTCGGAGATCGCATAGCGGCGCGAGGCGACGCGCTCGCCGCGGCCAAGCCGGCGCGCGTCATGCGCCAGCAGCCGCACGTCGCGCGATAGGACGCGCGCGATGCCGACGGCGCCCGCCGCCGCCAGCGCCGCGAAGACCGCCCCGCCGATGGTGAGCCAGAGGAAGGAGGAGACCGCGGGTGCCTGCACATCGGAGGATTTCGCCCAGGCGATCATCCGCCAGCCGGCCAGCGAGGAGAATTCGGTGACGACCTGGTAGTTGACATCGTCCTGGCGCATCGTGCTGACGCCGAGGCGAAGCGAGGGCACGACACGCAGGAAGAACGGCTGACCCGCCTTCTGCTTCTCGTCCGTCGAGACGATGACCTTGCCCTCGGTATCGAGCACCGCCGCATTCCAGCCGGGCGAGAGGATATCCGGATTGACCGCGCGCCGCAGCGCTTCGGCATTCTTGGTCAGCGTCAGCAGCACCTGCTGGCCGTTGTGAAGGCGCATCGGCTGGTAGACGTTGAAGACCCATTGCTGGGCGGTCTTGCCGAAGAAGAGGTCGGAGACCATGCGCTCGCCGCGCGACAGCGCGAGCCCCGCCGAAACCGGCTCCGACGCCGCGCTCAGCGCCGTGCCGTAGGGCACGCGCGTGTTGAGGATCTGGTGCATCGTCGGGTCGATGAGGATGAAATAGATGTCGGTGCCTTCGAGCGCCTTGCTCGCCTGCCTGTGCAGGGCGGCGTAGTCGCCCTTCTGCAGGCTGTCCGACGTCGAGAGGAAATTCAGCGTCGAGAACATGCCGGAGATCTCGCGCTCGACGGCGCGGTTCACGGCGCTCGTCGAGGTGCGCAGCAGCGATTCGAAGATGCGCTCCTGCGCCTCGTTGGTGCGCTTGAGGACGATGATCGAGAACAGGAAGGCCGGAATGACGGCGACGAGGATGAGGCAGACGAGATAGAAGGCGACCGGATGATGCATGCGCCTGCGGGCCTCGCCAGCGCCGCTCTCCACATTTCCGGCGGATACCGTTCGGTCGTTCGGCGTCATCGTCAACGGCCAGCCCCTTCACCCCTCGCCTGCGAGCCGGCCCGGCGGCCAAGCGCCGTCGCGCCCGTCCTCGAACGGACCTCGCCGGCCCATAAAGCCAATAGCTTGTGGTGAAATCAAGTCGGAGGCGTTTCGTTCCGCCCCCTTATTATTAGCCTGCGAAAACCCGCTTGGGACGGAACTCGCCGCCGCCGATCTCGCCGATGGCGATCAGCTTTCCGCGCGCCGTGGCATAGGCCTCGTCCGCCGAAACGGGCGCATCGCGGCCGCGGACGATGATCGGGTTGCCCATGCGCAGGCGGTGCGCCTGGTCATCGTTGACGACGATCTGCGGCAGGCTCGACAGGGCCTCGCCGGTATCGATGAGGAAGACGTCGAGCGCCGCAAGCCGTTCTGCGTCGTCCTCGATCTTCTCCAGTGCCGTCAGGTCCGCGAGCGGCACCATATCGTCCTCGCCGAAGGGGGCGACGAAGGTGCGGCGTAGCGCCGAGATGTGGCCGTAGCAGCCGAGCTGGCGGCCGAAGTCACGGGCAAGCGCGCGCACATAGGTGCCCTTGCCGCATTCGACCTCGAAGGCGGCCGTATTTTCGTCCGAGCCCACCAGCGTCAGGCGATGGATTTCCACCTCGCGGGAGGGGATCTCGACCGTCTCGCCCTCACGGGCGAGGTCATAGGCGCGCTCGCCGTCAATCTTGATGGCGGAGAATTGCGGGGGAACCTGCCGGATGACGCCGGTATAGTCGCCGAGGATCGCCTTGATCTCGTCGGCGGTCGGGCGCTTTTCGGATGTCTCAGTCACCTCGCCCTCGAGGTCGTCCGTCGTGCGCTCCTCGCCCCAGGTCACCGTGAATTCGTAGATCTTGCGGCCGTCCATGACATAGGGAACGGTCTTGGTGGCGTCGCCCAGCGCGATCGGCAGCATGCCGGAGGCGAGCGGATCGAGCGTGCCGGCATGGCCGGCCTTCTGCGCCTTGAACAGCCACTTGATCTTGGAGACGGCCTCGGTCGAGCCGAAGTCGAACGGCTTGTCGAGGATCAGCCAGCCGGAAACCGGCCGGCCCTTGGGTTTGCGGGGTCTGGACATCTGTATCCTGGATTATTGATCGTCGTCGCCGTCTTCGGCGTCAAGATCGCGGGCGACTTCCGGCGAGCGCAGGAGGTCGTCGATCTTCTTGTAGTTGTCGAAGCTGGTATCGTCGCGGAAGCGCACGTCCGGCATGTACTTCATCTGGCGAAGCTGCGGGCCGAGACGGCCGCGGATGAACTTCGCATTGCGGTTCAGCGCCTCGATCACCGCCTCGTGGTCCTTCACGCCGAGCGGCGTGACATAAGCGGTCGCGTGCTTCAGGTCGGGCGACATGCGCACTTCCGAGATGGAGATCACGGTCTTCTCCAGAAGCGGATCGCGCACTTCGCCGCGCTGGAGCACCTGGGTGATCGCCGCGCGCACCTGCTCGCCCACGCGCAGCATGCGTTGCGACGGCGCCGAGGATGTTGCTCTGGTCATGGTGGTCACCTTCAAAAAAATGCGAGCGCCGAAAATGTCCGGCGCCCGCATGATGATCTGATCGCCGGCAGCTTACAGCGTGCGCGTGACGTGCTCCACGCGGAAGCATTCGATCTGGTCGCCGACGCGGATGTCTTCGTAGTTCTCGAAGGCCATGCCGCATTCCTGGCCGACATTGACTTCCGAGACCTCGTCCTTGAAGCGCTTGAGCGTCTTGAGCTTGCCTTCGTGGATGACGACGTTGTCGCGCACGAGGCGGACGCCCGAACCACGCTCGACCTTGCCTTCCGTGACGCGGCAACCCGCGACCTTGCCGATCTTCGTGATGTTGAACACCTCGAGGATCTCGGCATAGCCGAGGAAGGTTTCGCGGCGCTCCGGCGACAGGAGACCCGACATCGCCGCCTTCACGTCATCCACCAGGTCGTAGATGATGTTGTAGTAGCGGATTTCGATGCCCTGGCGCTCGGCAAGCGAGCGGGCCTGTGCGTTCGCACGGACGTTGAAGCCGATGATGGCGGCGTTGGACGCTTCGGCGAGCGAAATGTCCGACTCGGTGATGGCGCCGGCGCCGGAATGGACGATGCGGACCCGCACCTCGTCCGTGCCGAGCTTGTCGAGCGCGCCGGCAATGGCTTCGATGGAGCCCTGCACGTCGCCCTTGATGAGCAGCGGGAATTCCTTGAGGCCGGAATTCTGGAGCTGGTTCATCATCTGCTCGAGCGAGCCGCGCGAACCCGTCTGGCGCGCCACCTGCTTTTCGCGGGCGAGGCGCTGGCGGTATTCGGAGATCTCGCGGGCACGGCCTTCGTTCTCGACGACCGCGAACTTGTCGCCCGCAGCCGGCGTGCCGGAAAGACCGAGAACCTCGACCGGCATGGAGGGGCCGGCGTCCTTGACGTGTTCGCCCTTGTCGTTGACGAGCGCGCGCACACGGCCCCACTGGTCGCCGGCGACGATGATCTGGCCCGGCTTGAGCGTACCCGTCTGGACGAGAACCGTCGCCACGGAGCCACGGCCGCGGTCGAGCTGAGCTTCGACGACGACGCCCTCCGCCGTGCGGTTCGGGTTCGCCTTGAGATCGAGGATTTCGGCCTGCAGCAGGATGGCTTCGAGCAGCTTGTCGAGGTTCGTGCCGTTCTTGGCCGACACTTCCACGTCGAGCGTCTCACCGCCCATGGATTCGACGAAGACCTCGTGCTGGAGGAGCTGCGTGCGAACGCGCTGGACGTCCGCCGTCGGCTTGTCGACCTTGTTGATCGCCACGATGATCGGGACACCAGCCGCCTTGGCGTGGTTGATGGACTCGATCGTCTGCGGCATCACGCTGTCGTCGGCCGCCACCACGAGGATCGCGATGTCGGTCGCCTGCGCGCCGCGGGCACGCATGGCGGTGAAGGCGGCGTGGCCGGGCGTATCGATGAAGGTGATCTTGTGACCGTCCTGCTCGACCTGGTAGGCGCCGATATGCTGCGTGATGCCACCGGCTTCGCCGGCAACCACGTTGGCGTGGCGGATGGCGTCGAGCAGCGAGGTCTTGCCGTGGTCGACGTGGCCCATGATGGTCACGATCGGCGGACGGGATTCCAGATCGCCTTCTTCGTCGGCGACGTTGAAGATGCCTTCTTCGACGTCGGATTCCGAGACGCGCTTGACCGTGTGGCCGAATTCGCCGGCGATGAGTTCAGCCAGGTCGGCGTCGATCAGATCGCCGGGCTTCATCATCTGGCCTTCCTTCATCAGGTACTTGATGACGTCGACGGCGCGTTCGGACATGCGCTGCGACAGTTCCTGGATGGTGATGGTTTCCGGAAGGATGACTTCGCGCATGACCTTTTCGCGGGTCTCCTGCATCTGGCTGCGCTTGAACTTCTCCTGGCGGCGGCGCATGGCCGACAGCGAACGACCGCGCTGCGCGCCGTCCTCGTCGCTCGACGCGGTGGTCAGCGTCAGCTTGCCCTGGCGACGGCCGTCGTCGGCCTTCGGACGAGCCGGGACCTTTGCCGGTTCCGGGCGCTTGACGGCGCCGCGGTTGGCAGGCGCGCCACCGCGCGGACGCTTGTCATCGTCCTCATCGGCTTCGCGGCGGCCACGGCCGGCGAGCGGGGTTGCGGCAGGCGCCGGGACCGGCGTGCGGCCGGGCTGCGGGCGGGCTTCTGCGGCAGCGGCGGGCTTTGCCACCGGCTGCGGGGCAACCTCTTCCGCGGCGACAGGCGCCGGTGCGGCGGCCTCGGCGGCGCGGCGCTCGGCCTCTTCCTTCTCGCGGATGATGCGGGCTTCTTCCTCGGCCTTCTGACGGGCTTCCTCTTCCACCTTGCGGCGGGCCTCGTCCTCGGCGCGCTGGCGCGCTTCGGCGGCGTCGCGGATCTGCGCTTCTGCAAGCGCGCGGCGACGGGCCTCGACCTCATCGGGCGAAAGCTGGTTCAGCACGACGCCGACGCGCGGGCGGCTCTGCTCGGCCTGCGGCTGGTGGGCCGGGCGCGAGGGCTGCTGCACGGGACGCGACTGCTGCGGCTCGGGCTGGCGCTGCACCGGCGCGACCGGGGTCACGGGACGCTCGTCTTCCGGGCGGTTGATGCGGCGCTTGCGGGTCTCGACCACAACGGCCTTCGTGCGGCCACGACCCATGTCCTGGCGCACGGTGCCCTGCTGGACGCCGGAAGGCTTCAGGCTCAGGGTCTTCTTGCCCGCCACGCTGATCGTCTTGTCGTCTTTGTTGTCGGTCATTCCGTTCCGTTCCTAAGATCAGGGCCGGATGCGTATCACCAGACCCTGTCGTTCAATTGTTTTCGTCCAATGCGATAGCGGCCGGCGAAAGCCGGTGACCGCGTCATTGGTTTGGCTGGCCAGCGCCGCCATGTGCTCCCACCCGGGCGCCGCCCCGGTATTTTTCGAGCATGATTGCGCGCTTCACTACACCCTCACCCGCCTGCCCTGCAAGCGCTGCGGCATGGATAAAAGCATTCTGGCCCAAAAGGCCCTCCAATTCGCCCTCGGAGAAGAGCCTGAAGGAGGGTATTTCCGTTTCGTCCTCGGTGAGGAAGCTTGCAGCCTTCCTCGCCTGGTCTATCTTTCTCACGCCGTCCTCTGCCGCGTCCGTCGAATGGAACACCGCAAGGGCGGCCAAAGAGCGCACCGCCTGATCGACCTTCGTCGAGCCGGTGATGAACTGGCCGGCCTTGCGCGCCATGTTCATCATGCCGCCGAGCTGGGCCGCGATAAGCCGGTCCACATCGGCCCCGAGCTCCGGGCCCGCCTTGGCGTCCGCCCTCAGCGCACGCGCGAAAAGCTTCCTGGCGACCGCCTTGTCGACGATCGCCCGTTCGGCTTTCACCCAGCATCCACGTCCGGGGAGTTCACGCTTCAGGTCCGGCACGACGCTGCCGTCGGGACCTGCGACGAAGCGGATGAGATCATCCGCATCGCCGCTTTCGCGCGTCACGATGCACATGCGGTCGTTCACGCCGTCGTCCTTCTTGCCCATATAGGTTTCCGCTCTTGCCAACGCAAACCGCTGTGCAACGTGGCCAACGGCATGTCGAACCGCGCGGGACGCCGGTCAGGCGTCCTGCTCGGCGCCTTCCACGGCCTCTTCCTCGGTGGCGAGGTCCTCTTCCGTGATCCAGCCGGCCGCAAGGCGGGCCTGCACGATCATGGCTTCGGCCTCGGCGCGGGAGACCTCGAACTTCGAGAAGAGACCCTCGAACTTCTTCGTCTCGCCGTCCTTGCGCTCGGTCCAGCCGACGAGGTCGTCGGCGGCGCAGCCGGCGAAGTCCTCGATCGTCTTGATGCCGTCCTCGCCGAGGGCGACGAGCATCTGGCCCGTCATGCCGTCGATCTGGCGCAGCTCGTCGGCGACGCCGAGCTCCTTGCGCTTGGCATCCATCTCGGCCTCGATGCGCTCGAGATATTCGCGGGCGCGGGTCTGGATTTCCTGGGCCGTGTCTTCGTCGAAGCCGTCGATGGAGGCGATTTCGTCGAGATCGACATAGGCAAGCTCTTCAACGGCGGCGAAGCCTTCCGAAGCCAGAACCTGACCGACCATCTCGTCGACGTCGAGCGATTCCATGAAGAGGTTGGTGCGCTCGTTGAATTCCTTCTGGCGGCGCTCGGACTCTTCGGCTTCCGTCAGGATGTCGATATCCCAGCCGGTGAGCTGCGAGGCGAGGCGCACGTTCTGGCCGCGGCGGCCGATGGCGAGCGAAAGCTGCTCATCCGGAACGACGACTTCGATGCGCTCGGCATCCTCGTCCAGAACGACCTTGGCGACTTCCGCCGGCTGCAGGGCGTTGACGATGAAGGAGGCCGGATCCTGCGACCACGGAATGATGTCGATCTTCTCGCCCTGAAGCTCGCCGACGACGGCCTGGACGCGCGAGCCGCGCATACCGACGCAGGCGCCGACCGGATCGATCGACGAGTCGTTCGAGATGACGGCGATCTTGGCGCGCGAGCCGGGGTCGCGGGCAACCGACTTGATCTGGATGATGCCGTCGTAGATTTCCGGCACTTCCATGGTGAAGAGCTTCACCATGAACTGCGGATGGGTACGCGACAGGAAGATCTGCGGGCCGCGCTGCTCGCGGCGCACGTCGTAGACATAGGCGCGGACGCGGTCGCCGTAGCGCATGTTTTCGCGCGGGATCATCTCGTCGCGGCGGATGATGCCTTCGCCACGGCCGAGATCGACGATGACGTTGCCGTATTCGACGCGCTTGACCGTGCCGTTGACGATCTCGCCGATGCGGTCCTTGTATTCGTCGTACTGGCGGTCACGCTCGGCTTCGCGCACCTTCTGCACGATGACCTGCTTGGCCGACTGGGCGGCGATGCGGCCGAAATCCATCGGCGGCAGCGGGTCGGCGATGAAATCGCCGAGCTTGGCGTCCGGGTTGCGGTCGCGCGCCAGTTCCAGCGGGATCTGGGTCGAGTAATCTTCGGCGTGCTCGACGACTTCCAGCAGGCGCTGGAGGCGGATTTCGCCCGTCTTGGAATTGATGTCGGCGCGGATGTTGGATTCCGTGCCGTAACGCGAGCGGGCCGCCTTCTGGATGGCGTCGGCCATCGCGGCAAGCACGATCTCGCGGTCGATGACCTTTTCACGGGCCACGGCATCCGCGATCTGCAGAAGCTCAAGCCGGTTCGCACTGACTGCCATTTTCAGGTCTCCATGGTCTCAGGCCGGGGCATCGCCGCCGGCAATATCTGGAGCGGCGCGCCGCTCCGGTTCCGTCCTCTCCGCTCCGCCGCAAGGGCGGAACGCACTCACAAACTATTCTTCGTCGTCGCCGTCTTCGTCGTTCTGGTTGGCGGCCTGCGCCGCCTTCGCCTTCTTGTCGGCGGCCAGCGCGTCGCGGATCAGCTCGTCGGTCAGGATCAGCCGGCCCTCGGCAAGCGCCGTGAAGGGGATGACGACCGTCGGCTCGTCGCCGGCGGCGGGCTGGTCGCGTTCCAGCGTGAAACCGTTCTCGTCGGTCGCGACGATCTTGCCGCGGAAGCGCTTGCGCCCGTCGACGAGGATCGACGTCTCGCATTTCAGCAGGTGGCCGAGCCACCGCGAAAAGTCCGACTTGCGGACCATCGGCCGGTCGATGCCGGGCGACGACACTTCCAGATGATACGCCTTGTCGATCGGATCCTCAACGTCGAGCACCGGCGAGACGGCCATGGAGACCTGCTCGCAGTCCTCCACGGTCATCGTGCCGTCCGGGCGCTCGCACATGATCTGCAGCGTCGCGCCGTTCTGCGCGGAAAGCCGGACCCGCACGAGGCGGTAGCCGATCTGCTCGATGGTCGGCTCGATGATGTCGGCAACGCGCCGGTCGAGGCCGGTCTCGACGACGAGCCGCGGCTCGGCGGCGATTTCTGTCTGGGTCGTGTCGGTCATGACATGCCCTCCCGGGAAAGTCGTTATGATGCGCTTGATCGGGGCAATAAAAAAGAGCGGGTCCTCGCGGGCCCACTCTTCATCTGACGATCAAGAATTTGAGGGTGATATAGACCGGGTTCGCCGGAATTGCAAGTTCGGCATTCCGTCCGTCCCCACCAGCGCCCAATGATGACCCCTCATCCGGCCTGCCGGCCACCTTCTCCCCGCCTGCGGGGAGAGGGCTAGGGTGAGGGGCGGCCCAATCCACAAACGAACAGTTTCGAGACAATCGCCGCCACCGGCTTGCCGCTTTCGTCCCATGGACTAGATTGCACACAACACTGCATCGAGAATGAGTGCCCATCGTGCCGGACCGGACATCCCCCCTCGCCCCCTTCCGAAACGAAACCTTCCGGCTGATCTGGGCGGCAAGCCTGATCTCCAATTTCGGCGGGCTCATCCAGTCCGTCGGCGCGGCCTGGATGATGGCCTCGATCTCCTCCTCCGCCAACATGGTGGCGCTGGTGCAGGCCTCGACTTCCCTGCCCATCATGCTCTTCTCCGTCGCCGCCGGGGCGCTTGCCGACAATTTCGACCGGCGCAGGCTGATGCTGACGGCGCAGTGTTTCATGTTCGCGGTCTCGATCGCCCTGACGGTCTTTGCGTGGTACGGCCTCATCACGCCCTGGCTGCTCCTTGCCTTCACTTTCCTGATCGGCTGCGGCACCGCGCTCAACAACCCGGCCTGGCAGGCCTCGGTCGGCGACATGGTGCCGCGCGAGGACCTGCCGGCCGCCGTCTCGCTCAACAGCATGGGCTTCAACATCACCCGCAGCGTCGGCCCCGCCATCGGCGGCGTGATCGTGGCGGCGGCGGGCGCGGCGGCGGCCTTCGCCGCGAACGCGCTCAGCTATTTCGCCCTGCTCTATGCGCTCTTCCGCTGGCAGCCCAACATCTCGCCGCGCGCCTTGCCGCGCGAGGATTTCGGCCGCGCCATCTCGGCGGGCCTGCGCTACGTCTCCATGTCGCCGAACATCGGCAAGGTGCTGCTGCGCGGCTTCGCCTTCGGCCTTGCGACCAGCTCCATCCTCTCGCTGCTGCCGCTGATCGCCCGCGACCTCGTGGCGGGCGGGCCGCTCACCTTCGGCGTGCTGCTCGGCTGTTTCGGGCTCGGCGCCATCAGCGGCGCGCTGATGAATGCCGCGGTGCGCGAGCGCCTGACCAGCGAGACCATCGCGCGCCTTGCCTTTGCGGGTTTTGCGGTGAGTGCGAGCGTCTGCGCGCTCAGCTCGTCCGCCATCCTCACCGGCGCGGTGCTCCTCATCGCCGGCGCCTCCTGGGTGATGGCGCTCTCTCTGTTCAACACGACCGTGCAACTCTCGACGCCGCGCTGGGTCGTCGCCCGCGCGCTCTCGCTCTACCAGACGACGACCTTCGGCGGCATCGCCGCCGGAAGCTGGATCTGGGGCACGACGGCCGACACGCATGGCGCGCAGGCCGCGCTTCTCGCCTCCGCCGTCGTCATGATCGCCGGTGCGGCGCTCGGCCTTCGCTACGGCCTGCCGGAACTGCAGAGCCTCAATGTCGACCCGCTGGGCCGCTTCAGCGAACCGGACCTGCCGCTCGACCTGAAGCCGCGCAGCGGGCCTATCGTCATCCTCATCGACTACGAGATCGCGGAAGCGGACATCCCCGAATTCCTGGAGACCATGACCGAGCGGCGGCGCATCCGCATCCGCGACGGCGCCGGCCAATGGGCGCTGATGCGCGACCTGGAGAACCCGACGGTCTGGACGGAGACCTACCACGTGCCGACCTGGGTGGAATATGTGCGCCACAACCAGCGCCGCACCCATGCGGACGCCGCCAACGGCGAGAAGCTGAGCCTCCTGCATCGCGGCACCGAGCCGCCGCGCGTCCACCGCATGATCGAGCGGCAGACGATCGTTCCGCATCAATACGAGCGGTTCAAGCAGCAGATGGAAATCCATTGAGGCGGAGCCGCCTCAAGCATCAGCGAAGCCGGGATTTCAGCGAGGCATCGGGATAGCAGGTCGGCGCAAGCCCGCTCTTGGCCTGCCAGTCACCGAGCGAACGGCGCGTCTTGTAGCCGGGCAGGCCGTCGACCTTGCCGACATCGTAGCCCTTGGCGACGAGCGCCTTCTGCATGGCCAGCACGTCCGAGCGCAGCATCTTGCCGACATCGCCCCATTCGCCCCGGAACGGGCCGCTGCCGAAGGCGATGCGGTCGGCGAGATTGCCGATGAAGAGGGCGTAGAGGTCGGAATTGTTGTATTCCTTGATCACGTAGAAATTCGGCGTGACGATGAATTCCGGTCCGTGCGTTCCGGCCGGCACCAGCATCATGCCGGATGCCTTCGCCTCGCCGGCCGGAAACGCCTTGCCGGAAATGCGCGTGATGCCGCCCGATGCCCAGGCCGAGATCGGCTTGGCGAGGTCCGGGCCTTCCTGCGCGCAGGAGACGCCATCCGGAATGGAGACCTCGTAACCCCAACCGCGGCCGGCCTGCCAGCCCTTCTGCGCCAGGTAATTGGCGATGGAGGCGAGGCTGTCCGGCACCGAGCCCCAGATGTCGCGCACGCCGTCGCCGTCGAAATCGACGGCATATTTCAGGAAGCTCGTCGGCATGAACTGCGGCTGGCCGAGCGCGCCGGCCCAGGAGCCCTTGAGCTGGTCCACCGTGCGGTCGCCGCCGTCGACGATATGGAGGGCGGCGATCAGCTCCTTGCGGAACATGTCCTTGCGCGTCGACATGAAGGCCTTCGTCGCCAGCACGTCCACGGCCGAATAGGGGATCTTCGCGCTGCCGAAGCCGGATTCGCGGCCCCAAACGGCAAGGACGACCTCGCCCGGCACGCCGAAGCGCTTCTCGATCCTGCGCAGCGTGGCGGCATGGGTGCTGGCAAGGCTGCCTCCCCGGCCGGCAAGGCTCTGTAGCCGCTTTTCGGAGAAATAGGCGCCCGGCGAGGAGAACTCCGCCTGGCTCTGCGCCTGCTCCTTCTTCGGCCTGGAGCCGGGCGGAACGAGGTCGGGCAGGTCCCAGTTGAGTGTCGCACCCTCCATCGCAGCGCGAAAAGTCTTCTCGCCGACGCCGGCCTTCTGCGCGGACGGCCAGAGGTCCTTGTCGATCCAGGTGCGGAACATCTTCTCCACCTCGGCCTTGGAGGCGGCATGGGCGGGGAGAGCGGCAAGGGTCATGGCAATTGCGAGTACGAGGCGGGTTGCGATACTCCCCTCTGCCCTGCCGGGCATCTCCCCCACAGGGGGGGAGATTGAATCGTGGCACCGCCTTACCCCCAGCCGATCTCCCCCCTTGTGGGGGAGATGCCCGGCAGGGCAGAGGGGGGTGAAACGCCGCAGCCATCCAAGCATCGTCAAAAACCTTCCTCAGATCGCCGTGCGGGCGCGCAGCGCCGCCGTCAGGGTGCCTTCGTCGAGATAGTCGAGCTCGCCGCCGACCGGCACGCCATGGGCGAGGCGTGTAATCTTCACGTCGAGGCCGGTGAGCTGGTCGGTGATATAATGCGCCGTCGTCTGGCCCTCGACGGTCGCGTTGACGGCGATGATCAGCTCGCGCACGTCCCCCTTCGCCACCCGGTCGACGAGGCCGCGGATGTTGAGATCGTCCGGCCCGACGCCGTCGAGAGGCGAGAGCGTGCCGCCGAGAACGTGGTAGGCCGCGTTCATCGCGCCCGCGCGCTCCAGCGCCCAGAGGTCGGAGACGTCCTCGACGACGATGATGACCGACTGGTCGCGCCGCACATCCGTGCAGACGGTGCAGGGATCGCTGGTATCGACATTGCCGCAGCACGAGCAGATGCGCACCTTGCGATGCGCCTCGCCCATCGCCTCGGCGAGGGGGCCGAGAAGCTGGTCCTTCTTCTTGACGAGATGCAGCGCCGCGCGGCGCGCCGAGCGCGGCCCGAGGCCCGGCACCTTCGCCAGAAGCTGGATGAGTTTTTCGATTTCGGGGCCGGTGACTCGTTTTGCCATTGCCGGTATCTAGCCCATATCAAGGAGAAACGGAATCCACCTCCCGGGAGGCAGCGCTGATCAGGATAGTCGCGGTATGCACGGGCCTTGCCCGGCCGGTTCCCGGCAAAAGCTACAAGACCGGCATTTTCAAGACGCCGACCGATGCGGCGCTGGTCGTCGACCGCGAGGGCCTTCTGGGCGACGCCATCTGCAACCGCAAGCACCATGGCGGGCCGGAACAGGCGGTCTACGGCCTCGGCTCCGTCGATCTCGACTGGTGGTCGAAGGAACTCGGCCGCACCGTCGCGCCCGGCACCTTCGGCGAAAACCTCGTCATCTCGGGCGTCGACAGCCGCAGCGTTTCCGTCGGCGACCGGTTCGAGACGGAGAGCGTGCTCCTCGAAGTGACCTCCACCCGCATTCCCTGCAACACGCTGACCGCCCGGATGGGCGATCCGGCCTTTGCGAAACGCTTCATGCAGGCGGGCCGGCCGGGCTTCTACTGCCGCGTCCTGCGCGACGGCGTCATCCAGGCCGGCGATGCCGTGACCTACACGCCCTTCGACGGCGAGCCCGTCACCATGCCGGAACTGCTGCGCACCTACGGCCGAAACCTTGCCGAGGAGGACCGCCTCCGCTACCTCGCCGCGCCGATCAACGACAAGCTGCGCGCGGCGCTCACCGGCTGATCAGCGGGTGGCGATGGCGGCCGCGGCACCGGCCATGGTGCCGGCGCTGACACGGTTGGCGATGCGCACGGCGCGCGGGCTTTTCAGGAACAGCCGGGCGCGCGACGCGAGGAAGACCCAGGCAAGATCGATGGCGACGAGCACGACGAACATCGTCGCCACCAGTTCCGCCCAGCCGGCGAGCGTGACGGCGCCAAGATCGATGATCGCCGGCAGCAGCGCGACATAGAACATCATGATCTTGGGATTGCCGAGCGTCACCGTCAGCCCGGCGAAGAAGAGCTTTACGCCCGAGCGCGCCTCAGGCAAGGCCTCCTCGCCCGTATCGGTCGGCGCGGACCACATCTTCCAGGCGAGATAGAGCAGGTATGCGACGCCGAGCCACTTGATGGCGACGAAGGCGGCCTGGAAGGTTTCGGCAATGGCGGCAAGGCCGAGCACGGCGCAGGTGAGCCAGACGCCCTCGCCGATCCACATGGCGGCGAGGAAGGGAAGCACGTCCCTCGGCCCGCGGGACAAGACGCGGGCGACAAGAGCGGCGATGCTCGGGCCGGGCGAGCCGGCCGCCATCATCAGCGCGCCGGCAAAGACAAGCAGGGTCGTCAGGCTCATGGGAATTCCTCCTCTGAGCCCTAAACCTACAGGATCAGAACGGCAGTTTGAAGCCGGGCGGGATCGGCAGGCCGGCGGTCAGCGCCTTGGTCTTCTCGGCGGCCTGAGCTTCCGCCTTTTCCTTGGCGTCCTTGTGGGCGGCGACGATCAGGTCCTCGAGGATCTCGACATCGTCTTCCTTGAAGAGCGAGGGGGCGATCTTCAGGCCCTTCAGCGTGCCCTTGCCGTCGAGCGTTACGGAGACGAGGCCGCCGCCGGAGGTGCCGCTCACTTCGAGCGCGGCGATCTCCTCCTGCATCTTCTCCATCTTGGCCTGCATTTCCTTGACCTTGCCCATCATGCCCATGATGTCGCGCATCGGCCTCTCCTCTTCGTCTCTAGCTATCTTAATGTTCGATATCGTCGCCGGGCAGGATGTCGCCCTCGGCGGATTCGGCAGCGGCCACGGCCTCGACGGTCTCGGCCTCGTCTTCCGTTTCCTGCACCTTGATGCGCACGTCGGTGATCTTGGCGCCGGGGAAGCGCTGCAGGATGGCGGCGACGTCGGGGTCCTGGCGCGCATCGGCGACACGCGCTTCCTGCGCCATGGTTTCGGCTTCCGACAGGGTCGGCCCGCCGGCCTCCCGCGAAAGGATCACCAGCCAGCGGATGCCGGTCCATTCCAGAAGCCGGTTCTGGAGATCGGGGATAAGCGACTTGGGGGCATCCTGAGCAAGGCCGATTTCCAGCTTGCCGGGCTCGACGCTGACGGGGCGCACAAAGGCGCGCACGAGGGCGCGCAGGCGGATGTCGCGGTTCTTCGTGCAGAGATCGGCGATGTCGGAGATCGACTGGACCGGCACTTTCGGCGTGACGGCCGGCTGTTCGGCAGGCGCGGCCTCGGTGCGGCCGACGGGCTGGGGCGCCGGCTCGGCCTGCGGCACGGCGCGCAGCATAGTCGCGCCGTTCGACTGGGCGCGCAGCGGTGCATCCGGCTGGCGCGCGACGGCGGAAACGGACGCCTGCGCGGAAGGCTGGCCGGAAGAACCGCCGGATTGCGGCGCGCGGCCGCCATTGCCGCCGCCCTCGCCGCTCGAAAGCTCGGTAAGGCGGCGCGCGGCCTCTTCCGGCGAGGGAAGGTTGGCGGCGTGGGCAAGGCGGATGATGACCATCTCGGCGGCGCCCGCAGGACGGCTGGAGGCTTCCGTTTCCGGGATGCCCTTGAGCAGCATCTGCCACATGCGCGAAAGCGCTGTGACGGCGATGGAATTGGCGAATTCGACGCCGCGCGTGCGCTCGATCTCGCTCAGCGACTGGTCGCCGGCAGCATCGGGCACATATTTCATGCGGGTGACGAGATGGGTGAAGTCGGCAAGGTCCGTCAGCACGACCGAGGGGCTGGCGCCCGCCTCGTACTGTGCGGCGAATTCGGCCAGCGCCGCCGCCGCGTCGCCCTTCACGATGTGCTCGAAGAGATCGACGATGCGGGCGCGGTCGGCAAGGCCGAGCATGGAGCGCACGGCCTCCACCTCGACACGGCCCGCGCCATGGGCGATTGCCTGGTCGAGCAGCGACAGGCCGTCACGCGCCGAGCCTTCGGCCGCGCGGGCGACCATGGCGAGCGCGTCCGGCTCAAACTCGACGCCTTCCTTGCCGAGGATGGTGGTGAAGAGGCCGACGAGATCCGACGCGCCGATGCGGCGCAGGTCGAAGCGCTGGCAGCGCGACAGGACGGTGATCGGCACTTTCCGGATTTCCGTCGTCGCGAAGATGAACTTCACATGCTCCGGCGGCTCTTCCAGCGTCTTCAACAGGCCGTTGAAGGCCTGCGTGGAGAGCATGTGCACTTCGTCGATGATATAGACTTTATAGCGCGCCGAGACGGGGCGGTAGCGCACCTGCTCGATGATCTCGCGGATATCGTCGATGCCGGTATGGGAGGCGGCATCCATCTCGATGACGTCGACATGGCGGCCTTCCATGATCGCCTGGCAATGCTCGCCGGGCACACGAAGGTCGATGGTCGGCTTGTCGATCTCCGGCGCCTTGTAGTTCAGCGCGCGGGCGAGGATGCGGGCGGTCGTCGTCTTGCCGACGCCGCGCACGCCGGTCAACATATAGGCCTGGGCGATGCGGCCGGTCTCGAAGGCGTTGGTCAGCGTGCGGACCATCGGCTCCTGGCCGACCATGAGGTCGGAGAAATCCTTCGGGCGATACTTGCGGGCAAGCACCCGGTAGGCGGCCGGCTTCTCGGTGGACGGATTTGAGGTTGCGTCGCTCATCGACCCTGCCGTTAATCGAACGTCTGTCCCGACAGGACGGAAAGGTGGGAGGCTGGCACGATGACCCGTGCCGGGGCTCGTTAGGGCTGCTTCCTTCCGGACCTGACCCGGTTGGCGAGTGGCTCGTCCACCACCAACCTCCCGCTCCCCATATCGGCAATATTCCATCCGAATGCAAGCGGAGGCGATAAAAAACTGTTGGAGCGAAATCGGGTGCGTGGCATGAATCGTCTGTACCGGACGTAAATCCGCTTTACGCTTTTGCTGGTAGTGCGTTGCAATGAGCATTCGGGAGGACCCCTTGAGCGATTTTCGACCTGACGAACGGCTGGTTCGCGACAGCGATCTCGTAACGAGGATCGGCCTGTGCGAGCTGCGCCTCATGAAGGACAGGCGCTGGCCCTGGCTGGTGCTCGTGCCACAGCGCGCGGATGTCAGCGAGGTCTTCGACCTGACGCCGCTCGACCAGACCATGCTGACCTTCGAGACCAATCTCGTGGCCGAGGCGCTGAAGACGGTGACCGGCGCGACGAAGATCAACACCGGCGCGCTCGGCAACATCGTCCGCCAGCTCCATGTCCATGTCGTCGCGCGCAGCGAGGGCGACCCGAACTGGCCCGGCCCCATCTGGGGCCACGGCACCGCCGAGCCGCGCTCGGCCGAGGAAACCAAGGCCTTCACCGCCAAGCTGCTGGACGCACTGACCCCATGAAGCCATCGCTTTTCGATCTCTACCGCCCGCATCCGGAACCCAGCACCATGGTGGCCTTTGCGGAAAACAGCCTCGACCGCCAGTCGGAGCACCGTGCGCCGGACTGCCTGGAGCAGGCTTTCAGGGCGCAGAACGTGCATGCCTTCGCGCTGGCCGGCGGCAAGCTGGTCGTCAAGCACGACGAGAAGATCATCGATCCGCTCTTCGCCCCCTACGAGCTCGCCGAACTCGGCCCGATGCCGGAGGACGCCATCCTGCTCGGCTACCTGAAGAACGGCGAGCCGCGGCTGGCGATCCCCGTCAAGGCCGATCCCGATACGCTGCAGGAGCCGCTGAAGGCAGCCGACGGGCGCACGCTCTACCGCCAGCAGATGCTCGACGACGACCTGCTCGGCCAGTTTGCCCAGGCCTCCAGCCTGATGACCTGGAACGGCAACAACCGCTTCTGCGGCAAGTGCGGTTCGCCGACCCGCTCGGAGATCGGCGGCTACCGCCGCGTCTGCGAGGCCTGCGGCCACACGATCTTTCCGCGCACCGACCCGGTCGCCATCATGCTGGTCATCGATCTCGAGCGGGACCTGTGCCTGCTCGGCCGCTCGCCGCATTTCCCGGAGGGCATGTATTCCTGCCTCGCCGGCTTCCTGGAGCCGGGCGAGACGATCGAGCATACCGTGCGCCGCGAAACCTTCGAGGAATCCGGCATCCGGGTCGGCCGCGTGCGCTACCACGCCTCGCAGCCCTGGCCGATGCCGCATTCGCTGATGATCGGCTGCTATGGCGAGGCGATCTCCTTCGACATCCGCCGCGACGAAACGGAACTGGAGGACTGCCGCTGGTTCACCCGCGAGGAGACGGCGGCGATGGTGGCGCGCGGCGCACTTTCGGGCGTCGCGCCCGGCATGACCACGCCACCGCCGAAGGGCGCCATCGCGCACCGGCTGATGCGCGACTGGCTCGACTGGGACGGCTGATCAGCGCAGGCCGAGATGCGGCTGGTCGCCGGGATGCTCGCGCAGCCTGAGGCTCGGCGCCACGAAGCGCGCGATGACCGGACTGACGAGGAAGGTGACGACGATCCAGGCCGGCAGCAGGTATTTCGCGTGCTCGTTGAGGACCGGGACGGTGAGGATGGCGATGGTGCCGGCACCGAAGACGACGGCATTCACCATCATCGATACGAGAATGGTAATATAGGTGATCGTGCGCATGGGCATCTCCTTTCCATGAAAAATGCCCGCGCGGCGGCGCGGTTCCGCGCCGCCTGACGATCGTCAAGTTCCCGGCGGATCGCTCAGAACGCGCTGCGCATCGGATGCGCGCGATAGGTGCCGAGGATGCGGACCTTTTCCGAGAAGAAGCGCAGCTCCTCCAGCGCGCGCCGCACCGGCAGGTCGTCCGGATGGCCCTCGATATCGGCATAGAACTGCGTGGCGTAGAACTTGCCGCCGATCTGGTAGCTTTCCAGCTTCGTCATGTTGATGCCGTTGGTGGCGAAGCCGCCCATCGCCTTGTAGAGCGCGGCGGGGATGTTGCGCACGTTGAAGACGAAGGTGGTGACGATGGTCTCGTCGCCGTCGCGCACGACCGGCACAGGATCGCGCGAGAGCACGACGAAGCGGGTGACGTTGCTTTCCGTATCCTCGACATTCTCGGCGATGATCGACAGGCCGTAGAGATCGGCGGCAAGGCGCGGGGCGAGCGCCGCCATGGTGCGGTCGCCGGTCTCAGAGACGAGCTTGGCCGCGCCCGCCGTGTCGCCCGCGATCACCGGCTTCCAGCCGTTGAGGCGGACGATCTTGCGGCACTGGCCGAGCGCGTGGATATGGCTGTGGACCGTGCGGACCTCGTCCTTCGTCACGCCCGGCAGCACCATGAGCTGGAAGCGGATCGGCATGAAATATTCGCCGACGATGTGCAGGCGCGATTCCGGCAGGAGATGGTGGATGTCGGCGACGCGGCCGGCAATCGTGTTCTCGATCGGGATCATGCCGAGATCGGCATCGCCGTTCTCGACGGCAAGGAAGGCATCCTCGAAGGTCTGGCAGGGCAGCGGCTCCATGTTCGGGAACATGTCGCGGCTCGCCATGTCGGAATTCGCGCCGAACTCGCCCTGGAAGGCGATCTTGTTGGTCTTCGTGATCATGGCAGGTATCCGTATCAGATGGGATGGGCGGCGAGCATCGCGCGGGCCTTTTCGAGGTCGGCGGGAGTATCGACACCGAGCGGAACGGTGTCAACGATCTCCGCATCGATGCGCATGCCCGCCTCCAGCGCCCGAAGCTGCTCCAGCGATTCCCGCCTTTCCAGCGTCGAGGGCGGCAGCGTCACGAAGGTCTCCAGCGCCTTGCGGCGATAGGCATAAAGGCCGATGTGGTGGTAGAGCGGGCCGTTGCCGTAAGGCGCGGTCGCGCGTGTGAAATAGAGGGCCCGCAGGCGGCGTTCGCCGACAGGCGAGCCGACGATCTTGACCACGTTGGGGTTGGTCTTCTCGTGCTCGTCGCGGATCTCGGTCGTCAGCGTCGCGATATCGGTCGCGGCGTTCTCCAGCGGGCGCAGGGCGGCGCGGATGGTTTCCGGATCGATGGTCGGCAGGTCGCCCTGGACGTTGATGACGAACTCGGCGCGGCCTTCCGGGTCGCTCTTGGTCAACGCCTCGTGGATGCGGTCGGAGCCGGACTGGTGGTCGACACGGGTCATCACCGCGGCAAAGCCCGCCGCGACGACGGCGTCGAAGATGTCCTGGTGATCGACGGCGACGACGACACGGCCGACATCGGCGGCGGCAGCCCGGCGCGCAACCTGCACGATCATCGGCAAGCCCGCAATGTCGGCGAGCGGCTTGCCGGGAAGCCGGGTCGAGGCCATGCGCGCAGGAATGAGGACGAGGCTCTTGTCAAAATTGGCGCGATTCATCTCAGGCCCTTCAAAACCCCCTGGAAAAGTGTCAATAAGTCTCAGTGCGGGGGCTACAATCACTGTTGCAACGAAGCAGCAAAAGACATAGGTTCCGCGCGATTTCAAGACTGGCCGGTGTCAGGTCCGCCGGTTGCTAGGGGAGCGTTTGGATGAACTCTTATGTGAACATGGGCGTGGGTGCCCTTCTGGGCACCGTCTTCGTACTGATGTCCGTGTCGATCGCTTCTGAAGGCATTTTCCATTCGGGCGCTCCCGAGAAGGAAGGCTTCGCGATCGTGGCCGAGGAAACGGGCGGCGAGGCAGCGGGCGGCGAGGAAGCCGCGAAGGCCGTTCCGATCGCGACCCTGCTCGCCAGCGCCGACGCGGGCGCAGGCGAAACCGTCTTCAAGAAGTGCGCGAGCTGTCACACCGGGGAGAAGGGCGGACCGAACAAGGTCGGCCCCAACCTCTGGGACGTCGTCAACCGCCCGATCGCCTCGCATGAGGGCTTCAGCTATTCCGCAGGCATGACCACCTTCTCCGAAGGCCACAAGGTCGTCTGGGACTTCGACCACCTGAACTTCTTCCTCGAAGCGCCGAAGAAGCACGTTCCGGGCACCGCCATGGGCTTCGCCGGCCTCAAGAAGGACGACGAGCGCGCCAACCTGATCGCCTATCTGCGCACGCTCTCCGACAATCCGGCGCCGCTGCCGACCGCTTCTAGCGAAGGCGCGGCCGCGACGGAAGGCGCAGCCCCCGCTGAGGGCGGCGCGGCCACCGAAGGCGGCGCTGCGGCAACGCAGGACGGCGCAGCGACCCCGGCCGAAGGCGGCGCGGCAACCACGACCGAGGGCGCAGCTCCGGCCGAAGGCGGCGCGACGCAGGGCACCACGACGGAACAGCCGGCCGCTCAGTAAAAAGAGCGCCAGCCACGGATTTGGAAAACCCGGCCTTCGCGCCGGGTTTTTTGTTGCCGGCGAAGGGGAATCTCAGCCGAGCAGCCAGGCCCAGAAGGAAACGGTGAAGACGCCGAACGCCGTCGTCATGGTGATGGTCGAGGAGGCGAGCGCGTGGCCGACGCCGAAATGGTTGGCGAGCAGCCAGGCGTTGACGCCCGTCGGCACGGAAGAGGTCAGCACCATCGCCGCCGTCCATTCCGGCGAAAGGCCGAGCAGCCGGCAGGCGACATAGACGGAGCCCGGCAGGACGAGGAGCTTGAGGCCGGTCATGGCGAGCGCGATGCCGGCATTGCCGCCGACCTTGTACTTGTTGAGCGCCATGCCGATGGAGACGAGCGCGGCAGGCGCGGCAAGGGCCGCGAGCTGGTCGATCACCACCTTCACCGGGCCGGAGAGCGGAACGCCGCCGGTATGGAACAGCGCGCCGGCGACAAGGCCGATCACCAGCGGATTGCGCACGAGGCTCCGGCCGATGCCGAGCAGCAGCGCCGCAAAACTCTGCGGTTCGCGCGTGTGCTCCTTGCGCTCGGCCCGCTCCATCAGCACCGTGCCGGCGATCATCATGACCGGCAGATGCACGGAGATGAGGACGGAGAGCGCCACCACGCCGTCGTTGCCGACGATGCGCGAGACGAGCGGCAGGCCGATGAAGATGGTGTTGGCGAAGGCGGAGGAGACCCCGGCGAGCACGCCGATGCGCCGGTCGCGCCCGAAACCGAGCGTCGCCGCGAGATGGGCGACGGTCCAGGTGAAGGCGACGCCGGCGAAATAGGCGACCCAGATGCGCAGCGGCGATTCGCCGGAGAAATTCGCCTCCGCGATGGTGCGGAAGAGCAGCACCGGCACCGCGACGCGGAAGACGAACTCGCCGAGCCCCTCGCCCAGCTCCTCCCTGAGATAGCCGGTGCGGACCAGCAGCCAGCCGATCAGGATCAGCGCGAAGATGGGCAGGACATTGAAGGCGACGTCCGACATGAAACCGTCCGGGAGAGGCAGGAGCCGCAAGGCGGCCGCCCTGCGGCCTCATGGGTAAGGCAATCGGCGGGCCGGAGCAATTCCCGCCCGGCGCGGAAACACGCCTTCACCCGAACCTGCGCAACAAGGGGGAGCCGAACCCGGCCGCACAAATGAAAAAAGCGAGGGTTGAACCCCCGCTTCCTCATCCCGGCCTGACCGGGGAAGTGTTTCGCGCAGGTGCCAGTACATCCGTGGTCACCGCGTTTGCGAAACACGACTTTCGTGTCTGACGAGGTTCTAGCCGCCCGCTGTTACAGCGATATGACAGAAGAGCGCCCGTCGATGTTTTGCAGTCTGCGTCCATATGGTTAACAAAAGGTTAACGCGGCAGGGATCGAAAAATTTCGCATTTCCGGCGATTGAACGGCGGATCTCAAACGTCTTCCCCCTGATTTCCTGCGTCACCTCTTCCATGCCCCGTCGAAACGCCCGGTCTTTCGATTGACAAGCCGGGACGGGGTCTGAAGAGTGGCGGCAACGAGACGGCAGCGGTAGGAGGACTTGATGTCTATGCGCGCATTCTTCGGTTTCACGGCTCTTGTTCTTTCGGCCGTCGCCTCGCCACCGCTGGCCGCCCATGCGGAAGAAACCCGCACCATCGTCACCACCGAGAACAGCGACTATTTCGGCTTCGACCTGCGCACCGTGCAGGACGTGACGCTCGACCAGTGCAAGACCGACTGCATCGACGACATGTCATGCCGCGCCTTCACCTATAATCCCAAGGTGAAGTGGTGCTTCCTGAAGAGCGACTTCAACCAGATCAACCATTTCCAGGGCGCCATCGCCGGCAAGATCGTCAAGGCCGACAATGCCGCCGATATCGGCGCCGCGCCCGCGCTCTCCTTCATCAGCGAATACATGCTGAACGATGCCCGCGCCTTCCGCGACAATCTCGCCCTGCCGGCGGACCAGGTCGGCCAGGGGGCGGAAAGCCTCGCCTCGCTCGGCCGCATCGAGACCGCATCGGACCGTTTCGACCAGGCGCTCGCCGCCTTCCGCGGCGCGCTGTCGCTGGCTCCGGACGACTATTATCTCTGGATCGAGACGGCCGAATCCATGGGCCGGGCGACCAACAACAGCTATCTCGCCGGCCAGGGCGCGCTTGCGGCGATCAACGCCTACCAGCTTTCGCGCACGACCGAGACGCGCGCCCGGGCGCTTGCCGTGCTCGGCGACACGCTCGACGTTTCCGGCAGCTACCGCGCCGGCATCAATGCCTACAAGGCGAGCCTCGAGCAGCAGGAAGACGTCGCCGTCCGCTCGGCCTATCTGAACCTGCGGACCCGGCAGGGCTTCCGCATGGTGAGCCACACGATCGATTCCGACAGCGCCAGCCCGCGGGCCTGCGTGGAATTCTCCGAGCCGCTGGTGAAGTCCGGCGCCGACTACGCCTCCTTCGTCACGCTCGACGGCGCTGCGCCCAAGGCCGTGGAAGCCAAGGACCGGCAGATCTGCGTGGAGGGTCTGAAACACGGCCAGCGCTACAAGATCGCCTTCCGTCCCGGCCTGCCCTCCTCCGTCGACGAGCCGCTCGCGGCTGCCGTCGATCTCGACATCTACGTGCAGGACCGCACCGCCATGGTGCGCTTCACCGGCGACGGCTTCGTACTGCCCGACAGCGTCCGCCGCGGCATTCCCATCGTCTCGGTCAACACCGACAGCGCCGACCTGAAGCTCTACCGCGTCGGCGACCGCGCCATCGCCGGGCTGCTGGCCGACAGCCGCTTCCTCACCCAGCTCGACGGCTATTCGGCGAGCCGCATCGAGAACGACAACGGCGAACTCGTCTGGCAGGGCAAGATCGACATCTCGCCGGAACTCAACAAGGACGTCGTCACCAGCTTCCCGGTCGACGAGGCGCTGCCCGAGCGCAAGCCCGGCGTCTACGTGCTGACCGCCGCGGCGACGAACGGCCGCAGCAACGAGTGGGATTCGAAGGCGACGCAATGGTTCGTCGTCTCGGATGTTGGCCTCACCACCTATGCCGGCACGGACGGCCTCAACGTCTTCGCCCGCTCGCTCGACAGCGCCGGCCCGCTGGAAGGCGTCGAGCTGCAGCTGATCGCCAAGAACAACGAGGTGCTCGGCACCGCGACGACCGATGCCGACGGCCGCGCCAGCTTCACCGCCGGCCTCATCCGCGGCACCGCCGCCAACACGCCCGCCGTGATCCTCGCGAAGAAAGGCGAAGGCGACTTCGTCTTCCTCGACATGACGCGCGCCGGCTTCGACCTTTCCGACCGCGGCGTCACCGGCCGCCCGGCGCCGGGCGCCATCGACGTGCTCACCTGGACGGAACGCGGCATCTACCGCGCCGGCGAGACGGTGCATGTCGCAGCGCTCGCCCGCGATATCGAATCGAACGCCGTCGAGAAGCTGCCGCTCACCTTCGTCTTCAGCCGCCCGGACGGCGTCGAGGACCGCCGCATGGTGGCCGACGGCGCGACGCTCGGCGGCTATGCCGTCGACCTGCCGCTTATGGAAAACAGCATGCGCGGCACCTGGACCATGCAGGTCTATACCGACCCGAAGGGCATGGCGATCGCCGAGAAGCAGTTCCTCGTCGACGACTTCGTGCCGGACCGCATCGAATTCGACATGAAGACCGACGCCAAGTTCGTCGATGCCGAGACGCCGGCGCCCATCACGGTCGAGGGCCGCTATCTCTACGGCGCGCCGGGCGCCGGGCTCGAGATCGAGGGCGACGTCGCCCTGAAGCCGACGCGCCAGGATGCCGCCTATCCGAACTATGTCTTCGGCCTTGCCGACGAGGAGGCGCTTGAGGAAAACCGCGTCCCGCTCGACGGCCTCGACGTGCTCGACGACGAGGGCAAGACGACCTTCGACCTCACCGTTTCCGACCTTCCCTCTACCACGCAGCGCCTCGAAGCGCGCGTGACGCTGCGCATGAAGGAAGCGGGCGGCCGCGCCGTCGAACGCAACCTGACGCTGCCCGTCAAGGCATCCGGCCCGATGATCGGCGTGAAGCCGGAATTTGGCGGCGAGCTTTCGGAGAACAGCGTCGCCAACTTCCACGTCGTCGCCGTCGATCCGGACGGCGCGAAGGCGGCGATGCAGGGCCTGCCCTGGAAGCTGCTCTCCGTCGAGCGGAACTATCAATGGTATCGCGACGGCAGCTCCTGGCGCTACGAGCCGGTGCTCTCGACGACGCAGATCGCCAACGGCACGCTGGACGTCGCCGCCGACGGCGGCCGCATCTCGGTTCCCGTCACCTGGGGCCGCTACCGCCTCGAAGTGGAGAGCCCCGAGCCGGAAGGCCCGGCGACCAGCATCGAGTTCGACGCCGGCTGGTATGTCGCGGCAAGCTCGACGGAAACGCCCGACGCGCTGGAAATCTCGCTCGACAAGGAAAGCTATGCCGTCGGCGAGACGGCGAAGCTCAAGGTCTCGCCGCGCCATGCCGGCCAGCTCCTCGTCACCATCGGCGCGGAAAGCCTGATCGCCACCCAGACCGCCACCATCGGCGCCGAAGGCGGCGAGGTGGAAATCCCGGTCACCGAGGAATGGGGCTCGGGCTCCTACGTCACCGCGACGCTCTTCCGCCCCGGCTCCGACCAGGAAAGCCGCATGCCGATGCGCGCCATCGGCATCACCTGGCTGAAGGTCGATCCCGCCGAGCGCAAACTCGACATCGCGCTCGACGTGCCGGAAAAGACCCTGCCGCGCCAGCCGCTCGACATTTCGCTGAAGGTCGCGGGCGCCGGCGCGAATGAGGAGGCCTATATCACGGTCGCCGCCGTCGATGTCGGCATCCTCAACCTCACCCGCTACGAGGCACCCGATCCGGCCGGCTGGTATTTCGGCCAGCGTCGCCTCGGCATGGAGATCCGCGACATCTACGGCCGCCTGATCGACGGCTCGCTCGGCACGACGGGGCGCTTGCGCACCGGCGGCGACGGCGGCGAAGGGGCGCTCCAGGGCAACCCGCCGAAGGAAAAGCTCGTCGCCTTCTTCGCCGGTCCGGTGAAGCTGGATGCGGAGGGCAATGCCAAGGTCAGCTTCGACATTCCGCAGTTCAACGGCACCGCCCGCGTCATGGCCGTCGCCTGGACGAAGACAGGCGTCGGCAGCGCGTCGAAGGATGTCGTCATCCGCGATCCGGTCGTGGTGACGGCAAGCCTGCCGAAGTTCCTCGCCCCCGGGGACCGCGCGGACCTGCGGCTCGACATCGCCAATACCGATGCGCCGGCCGGCGACTATACGGTCGAGGTCACGCACAACGCCTCGGTCATGGTCGATCAGACCGGCGCCGGCGAGGTGCTGAAGCTCGAACCCGGCGGCAAGACCGCGCTCACCCTGCCGCTGATCGGCGGGGAAGCCGGCGACGGCCTTGTCACCGTCAAGCTGACGAACGGGGCCGACATGTCGCTGGAGCAGGTGCTCAACGTGCCGGTGCGTCCGGCCGCCATGCCCATCACCACGCGCCGGCCCATCGAGATCGCCGCGAATGGCAGCCTGACCATCGACGACCAGTTGCTCGCCGACAGCCAGCTTGCCGGCGCCTCGGTGAGCCTCAACGTCTCGCGCGCCGCCGCCTTCGACATTCCGGCCCTGCTGATGGCGCTCGACCGCTATCCCTATGGCTGCACGGAGCAGACGACGAGCCGCGCCCTGCCGCTCCTCTATCTGAGCGAGCTTTCCAGGCAGTCCGGCCTGCCGGAGGACACGGAAACGCAGAAGCGGGTGCAGGACGCCATCTATCGCGTCCTCGCCAACCAGTCCTCCTCCGGCAGCTTCGGCCTCTGGTCTCCCGGCTATGGCGACCTCTGGCTCGACGCCTTCGTCACCGACTTCCTGACCCGCGCCCGCGAGCAGAAGTTCGAGGTGCCGGAAAAGGCCATGGTGCAGGCGCTCTCCAACCTGCAGAACGCCCTCTCCTACGACGTCAACGTCTCGACCCAGGGCAACGAGATCGCCTATGCGCTCTATGTGCTCGCCCGCAACCGCAAGGCCGCGATCAGCGACCTGCGCTACTATGCGGATACGAAGCTCCCCGAGTTCTCCTCGCCGCTCGCCCGCGCCCAGATCGCCGGCGCGCTCGGCCTCTACGGCGATGCCCAGCGCTCGATGACGATCTTCTCCAACGCGCTCGGCCTGTCGCGCGAGACCGCCATGAATGCCAGCCTCTCGCGCACCGACTACGGCTCGTCGCTGCGTGACGGCGCGGCGATCCTGGCGCTCGCCGCGGAAAGCCGGCCGGTTCCCGACGTCATCCCGGACCTGACCAAGCTCGTCGCCAGGGAGTGGGATAACAAGCGCTGGACCAGCACGCAGGAACAGACCTGGATGCTGCTCGCCGCGCGCTCCGTGCGCGATGCCGACAAGGGCCTGAAGCTGGAGATCAATGGCGCGGCGCGCGACGGCGGCTATGCCGCGCAGATGACCGGCAAGTCCCTGCTGGAACATCCGCTGACCGTCGCCAACCGCACCGGCGAGCCGGTCGCGGCCATGCTGACCACCGTCGCGGCCCCCGCCGATCCGCTGCCGGCCGGCGGCGACGGCTTCGCCATCGAGCGTACGTACTACACGCTCGACGGCGAGGAGGCGAACATCACGGAGGCGACGCAGAACGAGCGCTACGTCGTGGTGCTGAAGGTGACGGAGCACAACAGCTGGCCGTCGCGCATCATCATCACCGACCTCCTGCCCGCCGGCTTCGAGATCGACAATCCGAGCCTCGTCGACAGCGCGAAGCTTTCCAACTTCGACTGGCTCGGCCAGACCGAGGCGGCGCATACGGAGTTCCGCTACGACCGCTTCGTGGCGGCCTTCAACCGCAGCGAGGGCGACAATCGCGAGGTGACGCTCGCCTATGTCGTGCGCGCCGTGACCCCCGGCACCTACGACCTGCCGGCCGCGCAGGTGGAGGACATGTATCGTCCGCAATACTCCGCCCGCACGGCGACCGGCCGCATGCAGGTCGTCAAGGCCGAGTAGGAGGGGACGCCATGGCGCTCTGGCGCAAGCTCCTCGTCGGTTCCCTGAGCGGGGCGGCGGCCATTGCCGCCCTCGCCTTCGGGCTCGACCGTGCGGACCGCGCCTATCCGCCGCCCGTCGCGGTGGCGGATACCGTCTCGAAGGAAGTGCTCGACCGTGACGGCCGGCTGCTGCGCGCCTTCGCGACGCCGCAGGGGCACTGGCGGCTGAAGACCACCGCCGCCGATGTCGATCCGCAGTTCATCCGCATGCTGCTTGCCTACGAGGACCGGCGCTTCAACGCGCATTCCGGCATCGATCCGCTGGCGCTGCTGCGCGCCGCCGGCCAGTTCGTCACCAGCGGCCATATCGTTTCGGGCGGCTCGACGCTCTCCATGCAGGTCGCCCGCCTGATCGAGCCGCGCGAGAGCCGGTCGATGCTCGCCAAGCTGCGCCAGATGGCGCGCGCCGTCCAACTCGAACGGCGGCTCTCCAAGGCCGAGATCCTCGACCTCTACCTGACGCTCGCCCCCTATGGCGGCAATCTGGAAGGCGTGCGGGCGGCAAGCCTCGCCTGGTTCGGCAAGGAGCCGAAGCGGCTTTCCGTCGCTGAGGCCGCCCTCCTCGTCGCCCTGCCGCAGCTTCCTGAAAAGCGCCGGCCCGACCGGCACCGGGACGTCGCGGAAAAGGCGCGCGAGCGCGTGCTGAACCGCATGGCCGTCTCGGAGATCATCGGCGAGGGCGAGGCCGAGCGCGCGAGCGCCGAGGCCATCCCCACCCGCCGCCGGCAGCTTCCATCCTACGCCGCCCATCTCTCGGAACTCGCGCTGCGCAAGGACCCGAAGGCGGTCACGCGCAGCACCACGCTCGACCGCACGGTGCAGGACGGGCTGGAGACCGTCGCCCGCGAGGCGGCCGAGCGGCTCGGCCCAAAGGTCTCCATCGCCATGGTGATGGCCGATGCCCGCACCGGCGAGATCCTCGGCGAGGTCGGCTCGGCGGATTATTTCGACGGCAGCCGCGCCGGCTGGATCGACATGACGCGCATCCGCCGCTCGCCCGGCTCGGCGCTGAAACCGTTCATCTACGGCCTCGCCTTCGAGGAAGGCCTCGTCGCGCAGGAGACCATCGTCGAGGACCGTCCCGCCGATTTCTCCGGCTATCGCCCGCGCAATTTCGACATGACCTACCAGGGCGACATCAGCGTGCGCAAGGCCCTGCAGCTGTCCCTCAACGTACCGGCCGTGCGCCTGCTCGACGCCGTCGGCCCGACGCGGCTGATGGTGCGCTTCCGCCGCGCCGAGGTGCGGCCCGAGCTGCCGCCGGGCGAGACGCCCGGCCTTGCCATCGGCCTCGGCGGCCTCGGCATCACGCTGCGCGACCTCACCCAGCTCTATGCCGCGCTCGCCAATCGCGGCATGCCGGTCCGGCTCGGCGATGGCATCGCGGGCGATGCCGCCGTCATCGACGGCGATCCGCTGCTCGATCCCGTCGCTGTCTGGCAGGTCTCGGACGTGCTGTCCGCCGTCATCCCGCCGACCGGCAGCCGCCGGCTCGGCATCGCCTACAAGACCGGCACGAGCTACGGCTACCGCGACGCCTGGTCGGTCGGCTATGACGGCCGGCATGTGCTCGGCGTCTGGGTCGGCCGCGCCGACAACGGGGCCGTGCCGGGCCTGACGGGCTATGGCGCCGCCGCGCCCATCCTCTTCGAAGCCTTCTCGCGCTCCGGCATCGCCATCACCGCGCTGCCCCGCGCGCCGGCGGGCGCCGTGCGCATCGCGCAATCGGAACTGCCGGCCAGCATGCGCCGCTTTTCCACCACCGCGAACGGCCTCGTCGCGACCGCCGGGCGCGAGCCCGCGCCGCAAATCGTCTATCCGCCGGAGGGCGCCCATGTGGAACTCGGCGCGACGGCGGCGGGCGCGATCTCGCCGCTCGTCCTGAAGCTCCAGGGCGGCCGCGCGCCCTTCCGCTGGCTCGCCAACGGCAAGGTGCTGCCCGACGCCGCACGCCGGCGCACGACGCAGTGGACGCCGGAAGGCGCAGGCTTCTCGACGCTGACGGTGATCGACGCCGCGGGGCGGGCGGCAAGCGTGCGGGTGTTTATCGAGTAGGGAGATCTTTATTTTAGGGTGGGTCTGCCCCTCATCCGGCCTGCCGGCCACCTTCTCCCCGCAAGCGGGGCGAAGGAGATATGCCGCGCCGGTTTCCTCAACCAATGGCCCGCCCCCTGCTCCCCGTAGGCGGCCAGGTCATCGCCTATGGAATTCGACGTCGCCGTCCTTCCCTTCTCCCCTCGGGGAGAAGTGGCCCGAAGGGTCGGATGAGGGGGCGGCACAAGAAGGCATTTCCTTCTTGTCTTCGGCATGCCCCTCATCCGCCTGCCGGCACCTTCTCCCCGCAAGCGGGGCGAAGGGGATATGACGCACCGGTTTCCTCAAGCAATAACCGTTCGTGGGGCACGTCCCCTCTCCCCGCTTGCGGGGAGAGGGTTAGGGTGAGGGGCAAGCCAAACCCGCAATGTCACGCCTTCGCGTCGGCCAACACCCAACCCGGCTTGCGCTTCTCCAGAAAGGCCGAAATCCCCTCACCCGCCTCGGGCGTCTCCCAGGTATCGGCAAGCCGGGTCAGCGTCATCTCGATGACCTTGTCGTCGATGGGCGGGGCGAGCGCATGGGCGAGCGCCTTCGCCGCTGCCACTGCATTTGGCGAGGCTGCGAAATAGGGCACGACCTCTGCCTCCACGGCCTCGTCCAACGCCTCCGGCGCCACGATGCGGCTCACGAGGCCGATGTCCCGTGCGGTCGCCGTATCGAACAGGCGGGCGGAGGTGGCGAAGCGCAGGAAGGCCGCGGGGCCGATGCGCGCGGCGACATAGGGGCTGATCGTCGCCGGGATGAGGCCGAGGCGGGTTTCGGTGAGGCCGAAGCGGGCGCCCTCCATGGCGATCGCCGCATCGCAGACGCTGATGAGCCCGACGCCGCCGCCATAGGCCTGCCCGTTGACACGGGCGATGAGCGGCTTCGGCAGGTCGCGCAGGGCCTTCAGCATCAGCGCGAGGCGGCGCGCCTCGGCGATGCGCTCCTCGCGCGTCGCGGCGATCTGCTCCTTCATCCAGTTGAGGTCGCCGCCGGCGCAGAAGCTCTCGCCCTCCCCGGTGAGGACGACGGCGCGCACCGCCCGGTCCTCGGAAAGCAGGCCGGCGACGGCCGTCAGTTCGCGGATCATCAGGCCGGACAGCGCATTGTGCTGGGCGTGGCGGCGCAGCGTCAGGGCGGCGACGCCGCGCCGGTCGACGGATACGGAAATCGTCTCGAAGTTCATGGCTGCACCTCCTCATGATGCATGCCGGTGATGCGGCGGGCGAAGGCCGCGGCAGCGGCGAGCTTTTCCGGGTCGAGCCCCGTCTCGTAATCCGTCTCGGCCAGCATGTCGGCGACGGCGAGCGTATCCACATTGCCGCGCGCGCCGGGCGCGAAGGGGCAGCCGCCGAGCCCGCCGACCGAGGCGTCGAAGACGGAGAGCCCATGATCGAGCGCGACACGGATATTGTCGAGCGCCATTCCGCTCGTATCGTGAAAATGGCCGGCGAGGTTTTCCGGCGCGGCGATCTCCAGCACCGCCTCCAGCATGGCCGCCACCTCGCTCGGCCAGCCGCGCCCGATCGTGTCGCCGAGGCTCACCTCATGGCAGCCGAGGTCGAGGAGCTGGCGGGCGACCTCCGCCACGGCCTGCGGCGCGACCGGCCCGTCATAGGGGCAGCGCACGACGCAGCTGACATAGCCGCGCAGCGGAATACCGTCCTGCCGCGCCGCTTCGGCCACCGGGCGGGCGCGTTCGATGCTCTCGGCGATCGAGCAGTTGAGATTGGCCTGCGAAAAGCCCTCGGAGGCCGAAAGGAAGACGGCGACCTCGTCGGCACGGGCCGCCCGCGCCGCCTCGTAACCCTTCATGTTGGGCACCAGCGCCGAATAGGAAACGCCCGGCCGGCGGCGAATGCCGGCCATCACCTCGGCGCCGTCGGCAAGCTGCGGCACCCATTTCGGGCTGACGAAGCTCGTCGCCTCGATGCGCCGGAAGCCGCAGCCGGAGAGGAGGTCGATCAGGGCGATCTTGTCGGCGGCCGGGATGATCGCCTTCTCGTTCTGCAGGCCGTCGCGAGCCGCCATTTCGACGATTTCGATGCGCCGCTTCATGTCGCCTCCTCGGGCTCCAGCGCGAGAAGCAGCGCGCCTTCCGCCACCTGGTCGCCCACCGCCACCGGCACCGCCGCCACCACGCCGTCGCGCGGAGCGGCCAGCACCAGTTCCATCTTCATCGCCTCCATGGTGACGAGCGGCTCGCCCCTTGCGACGCGCGCGCCCGGCTCCACCGCCACGATCCGCACCAGCCCCGGCATCGGCGCCGAAAGCCGGTCGCCGCCCGCCGCCGCCTCGCCGTGGTGGCGGGCCTCTCCGGCAGTCGCGAAGGCATGGCCGTGGCCGCCGAAGAAGACGGAGATGGCTGACCCATCGCGGTGAACCGTCGCCGGGAGGATATGGCCGTCGACATCTACCTGGAGGGACGATCCGTCGACGGAGTGCAGGCGCAGGTCCGTCGCAAGGCCGTTGTGCTCGATCCGGAAATTCTCCTTGCCGCGGATCGTCACGCGCAGCGCATGTTCCACGCCGCCGTGATCGAGGAAGGCCGTTCGCGCCGCCTCGGCCCACAGCCGGAAGCCGCGCAGCCGCCCCCAGGGATCGGGTTCAGTGGCGGCTTCGAGGAAGCCGAGCGCCGAGAGGGCGGCGAGCGCGAAGGCCTCCTCGGAGGCATCGGGTTCCGCCAGCAGGCTTTCGCCCGCGCGGCCGATGAGGCCCGTATCGACGTCCCCCGCCGCAAAGGCCGGCAGGCGGCACAGGCGGGCGAGGAAGCCGGCATTGGTCACCAGTCCGCCGACACGGCATTGCCGGAGCGCCCCTTCGAGCCTTGCCAGCGCCTCGGCGCGGTCGCGGCCATGGGCGATCACCTTGGCGATCATCGGATCGTAATAGGGGGTGATGACATCGCCGGCCTGCACGCCGGAATCCACGCGCACGCCCTCCGGCACATCGAAGACCGAGAGGCGGCCGGTCGCGGGCAGGAAGTCGCGGGCCGGATTTTCCGCATAAAGCCGCGCCTCGAAGGCCCAGCCGTCGATGGCAAGCTCTTCCTGCCGCTTCGGCAGGGGCTCGCCGGCAGCGATGCGGAGCTGCCACTCGACGAGATCGAGGCCGGTGATCGCCTCCGTCACCGGATGCTCCACCTGCAGGCGCGTGTTCATTTCCATGAAATAGAACCGGTCCTGCCGGAGCCCCTCGGAAACGTCGGCGATGAACTCCACCGTGCCCGCGCCGCTATAGCCGATCGCCGCCGCGGCGCGCACGGCCGCCGCGCCCATTGCCGCGCGCATCTCCGCCGTCATGCCGGGCGCCGGCGCTTCCTCGATCACCTTCTGGTGGCGGCGCTGGAGCGAGCAGTCGCGCTCGAAGAGATGCACGACATCGCCATGCCCGTCGCCGAAGACCTGCACCTCGATGTGGCGGGGCTTGGCCATGTATTTCTCGACCAGCACGCGGCCGTCGCCAAAGGCGCTTTCGGCCTCGCGGCGGGCGCTTTCCAGCGCGGCGGAGAAATCGGCGGGATCATCCACCCGCCGCATGCCCTTGCCGCCGCCGCCGGCGCGCGCCTTGATCAGCACGGGGTAGCCGATGGCCGCCGCCTCGCCGGCGAGGAAGGCCGCTTCCTGCCTGTGACCGTGATAGCCGGGCACAACGGGCACGCCGGCCTTTTCCATCAGCGCCTTGGCGGCGTCCTTGAGGCCCATGGCCCGAATGGCATTGGCCGAGGGGCCGATGAAGACGAGGCGGGCGGCCTCCACCGCCTCGACGAAATCGGGGTTTTCCGAGAGGAAGCCGTAGCCGGGATGCACCGCCTCGGCACCGCTCGCCCGCGCCGCTTCGATGATCGCCGGGCCGTTCAGATAGCTCTTCGCCGCCTCCGCCGGGCCGATGCGGATTGCCTCGTCGGCCATCCCGACATGCAGCGCCGCCCGGTCGGCATCCGAATAGACGGCGACCGTCGCGACACCCATGCGCCTTGCGGTGCGGATGATGCGGCAGGCTATTTCGCCGCGATTGGCGATGAGGATCTTCCTGAACATCCCGGCTCCGCTTCTCACTGGGCTGCGACGGCTTCGACTTCCAGCAGCCATTTTCCGTCGAAGATCGAGGTGATGACGACGCTCAACGCCGGCGCGACGGCGCCGAGATATTCGCTGCGGATCTCGCGGTTGGCGGTGGCGTGGTGCCGGTCGGAAAGGAAGGTCGTGACCTTGACGAGGTCGGCCTTGGTCATGCCCGCCGCCTTCAGTTGCGCATCGACATTGCGCCAGACGAGCCGGGCCTGATCCTCGAACGTCTCCGGCACCTTGTCGTCGTCCGAGACGGGGATCTGGCCGCTGATGAAGACCAGCGTCTTGAAATCCTCGATCTTCACGGCCTGCGAATAGCCGCCGCGCGGGGCGGGTGCATTTTTGGCATTGATCGATTCGCGTTTCATGACTTGCCTCCTCTACATCCTGAAGACGCCGAAACGGGTGGGCTCGACGGGCGCGTTGAGCGCCGCCGAGAGCGAAAGCGCCAGAACGTCGCGCGTCCGGCGCGGATCGACGATGCCGTCGTCCCAGAGCCTTGCCGAGGCATAGAGCGGGTGGCTCTGGCGAGCGAACATGTCGATGGTCGGCTGCCTGAAGGCGGCCTCCTCCTCCATGCTCCAGCTCCCGCCCGCCCGCTCGATGCCCTCGCGCTTGACGGTCGCCAGCACGCCGGCCGCCTGCTCGCCGCCCATGACGGCGATGCGGCTGTTCGGCCAGGTCCAGAGGAAACGCGGCGAATAGGCCCGACCGCACATACCGTAATTGCCCGCGCCATAGGAGCCGCCGATCAGCACCGTGATCTTCGGCACGTCTGCAGTGGCGACGGCGGTGACGAGCTTGGCGCCATGCTTGGCGATGCCCTCCGCCTCGTATTTGCGGCCGACCATGAAGCCGGTGATGTTCTGCAGGAAGAGAAGCGGAATGGCGCGCTGGGCGCAGAGCTCGATGAAATGCGCCCCCTTCAGCGCCGCCTCGGAGAAGAGCACGCCGTTGCTGGCGACAATGCCGACGGGCAGGCCGTGGAGGGCCGCGAAGCCGCAGACGAGCGTGGTGCCGAAGCGGGCCTTGAACTCGTCGAAACGCGAGCCGTCGACCACGCGGGCGATCACCTCGCGCACGTCATAGGGCGTGCGCGTGTCGGCCGGCACGATGCCGAGAATCTCTTCCGGGTCGTAGAGCGGGGCGTCGCCATCTCCTGACGTGGTAACCTCCGGCTTACGTGTATTGAGATTGGCGGCGATCTGGCGAGCGATGCCGAGCGCATGGCGATCATCGCGCGCGAGATGGTCCGCGACGCCGGAAAGGCGGGTGTGGACATCGCCGCCGCCAAGGTCTTCCGCCGTCACCACCTCACCCGTCGCAGCTTTTACCAGAGGCGGGCCGGCGAGGAAGATCGTGCCCTGGTTCTCGACGATGACGGTCTCGTCGCTCATCGCGGGCACATAGGCCCCGCCCGCCGTGCAGCTTCCCATGACCACGGCGACCTGCGGGATGCCGGCGGCGGACATCTGCGCCTGGTTGTAGAAGATGCGGCCGAAATGATCGCGGTCCGGAAACACCTCGTCCTGGTTGGGCAGGTTCGCCCCGCCGGAATCGACGAGGTAGATGCAGGGCAGACGGTTCTGCGCCGCGATCTCCTGCGCGCGCAGATGCTTCTTCACGGTGATGGGATAATAGGTGCCGCCCTTCACCGTTGCGTCGTTGCAGACGATCATGCATTCGCGGCCGGAGACGCGGCCGATGCCGGCAATCATGCCGCCGGAGGGCGAGGCGCCGTCATAAAGGCCGTGGCCGGCGGTGAGGCCGATTTCGAGGAAGGGCGAGCCGGGGTCGAGAAGCTGCGCCACCCGCTCGCGCGGCAGCAGCTTGCCGCGGGAAAGGTGGCGCTCGCGCGCCTTCGCCCCGCCGCCGTCCATGGCAAGGCTCGCCGCCTCTTCCACCAAGGCCAGCGCATCGAGCATCGCCTTGCGGTTTGCCGCGAAGGTCTCGCTGCGCGTGTTAACGGCCGAAGGGAGAACCGGCATCACAGCGTCTCCTGGAAGATTTCGCGGCCGATCAGCATGCGGCGGATTTCCGAGGTGCCAGCGCCGATCTCGTAGAGTTTCGCATCGCGCAGCAGGCGGCCGGTCGGATAATCGTTGATATAACCGTTGCCGCCGAGCGACTGGATGGCCTCCAGCGCCAGCTTGGTCGCCATCTCGGCCGAATAAAGGATGCAGCCGGCGGCGTCCTTGCGCGTCGTCTCGCCACGGTCGCAGGCGCTCGCCACGGCATAGACATAGGCGCGACAGGCATTGAGCGCGACATACATGTCGGCCACCTTGCCCTGCATGAGCTGGAACTCGCCGATGGGCCGGTCGAACTGCTTGCGCTCGTGAAGATAGGGCACCACGACATCGAGGCAGGCGGCCATGATGCCGAGCGGGCCGCCCGACAGCACGACGCGCTCATAGTCGAGGCCGGACATCAGCACGTTGACGCCGCGTCCCACGGTGCCCATCACGTTCTCCTCCGGCACCTCGCAGTCGGTGAAGACCAGCTCGCAGGTATTGGAGCCGCGCATGCCGAGCTTGTCGAGCTTCTGCGCGGTGGAGAAGCCCTTGAAGCCCTTCTCGACGAGGAAGGCGGTGATGCCGCGCGGGCCGGCCTCGGGATCGGTCTTGGCATAGACCACCAGTACATCCGCGTCAGGCCCATTGGTGATCCACATCTTGTTGCCGTTCAGCACATAGCGGTCGCCGCGCTTTTCCGCCCGCAGCTTCATGGACACGACATCCGACCCCGCCCCCGGCTCGGACATGGCGAGCGCGCCGACATGTTCGCCGGAGATCAGCTTCGGCAGGTACCGTTCCCGCTGCGCCGGCGAGGCATTGCGGACGATCTGGTTGACGCAGAGATTGGAATGGGCGCCGTAGCTGAGGCCGACCGAGGCCGAGGCGCGGCTGATCTCCTCCATCGCCACGCAATGGGCGAGATAGCCCATGCCGGCGCCGCCGAAACTTTCCGGCGCGGTGATGCCGAGAAGGCCGAGATCGCCCAGCTCCCGCCAGAGCGGCATCGGAAAGTCGTTGCTGCGGTCGATCGCGGCGGCCTGCGGGGCGATCCTGTCGGCCGCAAAGCGCCCCACGCTCTCGCGCAGCGCCTCGATATCCTCGCCAAGCCCGAAGCTCATGCCGGCGTCATACATGTCGATCCTCCCTCGCGGCCGCGCGGCCTGCGGCCCTCCTCCACGAAAGCCACTCTCCTAATGTAGTCGCTTTGGCGGGGATTGGGAGGAGCGGCCCCTTAATTTCCGGGCCGCCGATCGCGGATTTGCGATTGCCTCAGAGAAGGCCGCGCGAAGAGAGGTTGCGCATCAGCGCGGAGACACCGAAGGTCCATGGCGGGCATTCGGTGGAAAGGCGCACGGTGTTGACCAGCGCGCCGAGTTCCGCATTGGAGATCGTCACCCGGTCGCCCATCTTGTGGGTGAAGCCCTGCCCCGGCGCGTCGCGGTCCTCGACGGGCGCGAACAGCGTGCCCATGAACAGCATGAAGCCGTCCGGATACTGGTGATGCCGGCCGATGGTCTGGGAAACGAGGTCGAGTGGGTCGCGGCTGATCTCGCGCATGGTGCTGCGGCCCTTCAGCACGAAGCCGTCCTCGCCTTCGATCAGGAGATCGAGATCGGCCTTGCGCACGTCCTCGATGGAATAGGTCTCGTCGAAGAGGCGAATGAAGGGGCCGATGGCGGCGGAGGCATTGTTGTCCTTCGCCTTGCCGAGCAGCAGCGCCGAACGGCCCTCGACGTCGCGCAGATTGACGTCGTTGCCGAGCGTCGCGCCCTTGACGCGGCCGGCGCTGTCGACGGCGAGCACGACCTCCGGCTCCGGATTGTTCCATCTGGAGATCGGGTGCAAGCCGACGGACGCGCCCCAGCCGACGGCGGCAAGCACCGGGGCCTTGGTGAAGACCTCCGCATCCGGCCCGATGCCGACTTCGAGATATTGCGACCAGACGCCTTCCTCGATCAGCGCGGCCTTGACCTTCGCGGCGGCTTCCGAACCCGCCTTCAGGTCGCGCAGGCTGTCGCCGATGATGGCCGTGACGCGCGTGCGCATCTTCTCCGCCAGCGCCGGATCGCCCGCCGCCTTCTCCTCGATCACGCGCTCGATCATCGAGCGGGCGAAGGTGACGCCGCAGGCCTTCACCGCCTGGAGATCGCAGGGCGCGAGCAGATGGAGCCGGGAGAGATCGCCGGCGCCTTCGACCGAGGCTTCCAGCACCGCATCGAGCGCGCCGAGGTCTTCACCTCCGGCCGCGCGGACGATCGCTGCCGGATCGTCAGCCTCCAGCAGGTCCCGCATGGTAGGCGCGGCCCCGGAGGTGATGTCATAGAGCTTGCCGGCCCGCAGCGCCACGACCGCCGGCCCCTGCATATCCGGCCGCCAGACGCGCCCGACAAACGTTCCCCGCGAAAAATCTCCAGCCTTCGTCATCGTGCAGCAACGCTCCTTCCAGTTTCGTCGACCGGTGTTCTAGACCGAAACGGATGGAAGATGACAGCCCAATCAGTGCGGGCCGCTTCCCAGTCCATAGGAGAGAGCCAAACTGGCCAGAACGACCAGCGCGAAAGCCGCCAGTACCGTCCGCACCACGAGCCAGAGCGCCAGGAAGCGCCCGATCCCGAGGTCGTGCCGGAACCAGCGAACCTCCACGACGAAATACCAGAGCAGCGAAAGCAGCGCGATCGCGCCGCCCGCGACGATCATCTCGTGACGGCCGGCCCGCATGATGTTCATGCCGGCGCTGAAGCCGAAGGCGAAGGGCGCCGCGACGTAGCACTGGCTGTAGAACGGGGCCTTCAGCGTCTCGCGATCGAGCGCAAGGCCGGCCCGCCTCAGAAGCTGCACCGCCATCAGCAGCGGGAAGATGCTGAAGAGGAAGGCGCGGAAGATCAGCAGGTTCGCATCGTCCCGCAGCAGGGCGGGCAGCATGCCGTCGTCCCGATGGGCGATCAGCGCCAGTTCCAGTCCGTGGGCGAAGAGGAGGGTCAGGAGCAGGAAGAGCGGCGGGCTCAGCGTATCCGTATAGCGCTTTTCGAGCGTATCGCCCAGCTCGCTGTCGGCATAGCGCATCATGTCGCGCGGACGGGTGAGCGTGCGCCAGAGCGTCACCGGATAGAAGACGAGCCAGGATGCCAGCTCGTAGAGCAGTTCCTCCAGCGACTGCAGCAGGCGCATGAAATCCATGAAATGTCCCCGGTGAAGCGATCCTTCCGCAATATCGGGTTTTCGCGCCACCGAATAGTGGCGGCGGCTCGCCGGAGCCGCCGCCTGTGGTCATGCCGGGCGAGTGCGGACGGCCGAGACGATGGTCAGCGCGGCAAGGATCAGCACGACGCCGCTTGCGACGAAGACGCTCGCAACGCCGCTCGCGTCGAACAGCGCTCCGCCGGCTGCCGCCCCCGTCGCGATGGCGAAGTTGATCGCCGCGACGAAGAGGCCACCGGCGCTTTCCGCTTCGTCCGGTACTGCCCGGGTGATCCAGGTCGACCAGGCGACCGGCACCGCGCCGAAGGCAAGGCCCCAGAGCGCGACCATGGCCGCATCGCCCGCAAGATTGCCGCCGAAGGCCGAGAGCGACAGCGCCAGCACGGCCATCACGACCGGCATGATCGCGAGCGTGAAGCGCATGGAGCGTTCGAGCAGCACCGCGCCGAGATAATTGCCGAAGAAGGTGGCGACGCCGAAGCCGAGCAGCACGGCCGCGACACCCTCGACGCCGACCCCCGTTACCGTTTCGAGGAAGGGCCTTATATAGGTGAAGAAGGCGAAATGGCCGGTGAAGACGAGCAGGATCGCGAACATCGCGAAACCCACGCCCGGCCGCGCCAGCACCTCCACGAGCGTGCCGAAGCGCGAATGGCCGCGCGGCGGCAGCGAGGGGAGCGTGGCAAGCTGCACGACGAGCGCGATCGCGCCGAGCACGGCAGCGCCGAGGAAGACATTCCGCCAGCCGACGATGTCGCCGACATAGCTGCCGACGGGCGCGGCGAAGACCGTCGCCGCCGACACGCCGAGGAACATCACCGACAGGGCCTTGGCCACATAGGGTTCCGGCACCAGCCGCATCATCGTCGCCGCCGATAGCGTCCAGAAGCCGCCGAGCGCCATGCCGAGCAGCACACGGCCGACGAGCAGCATGGGAAGGTTCGACGCCATCGCGACCAGAAGGTTCGAGAAGATCAGCAGGACCGAAAGCCCGACGAGCACAAGCCGCCGGTCGAGCCTGCGCGTCACCACGGTGATGAGAAGGCTCGTCACCAGCGCGACGGCGGCCGTCGCCGTCACCGCCTGCCCGGCCATGCCCTCGGAGATGCGCAGGTCCGCCGCCATCGGCGTCAGCAGGCTCGCCGGCAGGAACTCCGCGCCCACCAGCCCGAACACGCCGAGCGTCATCGCGAGGACCGCGCCCCAGGCGGGGGGCGCATCCGCCTCGCTCTCCGCCGCCACGATTGTTGCATCCGTCATCTGCCATCCCTTTCCTGTTGCAGTGCGTGCTCCAGAAGTGGGTTGAAACACAAGACGCACAATGCCATTTTATCCGCAATGTTTGATCGATCGTCCGACCCATCGAAAAATGCGCATGACCCCGTCAGCGAGCTCCTGATGGGCATGCGCCTGCGCGGTGCCAGCTACGGCCGGCTCCAACTCAGCCCGCCCTTCGGCATCCGCTTTCCCGTGCGGGCGGAAGCCCGTTTCCACTTCATCGCTCGCGGCAACGTTTTCCTGCGCGCGCCCGGGCAGATCCAGCGAGAGCTCTGCTGCGGCGATGCCGTGCTCCTGCCGCGCGGCGAGATGCACGAGATCGTCACCGCCGCGAACGTCACGATCCGCGATTACGAGAGCTATACGCGAAAGCCGCTGTGCTCGGACGTCGCGGCTGTGGAGGCCTGCGTCAAGGAGACCAACCGGGAAAACGACGTCCTCATCTTCACCGGCCGCATGGAATTCGAACTCGACACACTGCATCCGCTGGTCGGCCTGATGCCGCAGGTCATGTCCGTCGGCGCGCTGATCGGCCGCCAGCCGGAGCTGATGCCGCTGCTCGCCGCCATGGAACGGGAAATGGCCGAGGAACGCGTCGGCTCCGCCGGCATCCTCGCGCGCCTTGCCGACGTCATCGCCGCCTCCATCGTGCGCGGCTGGGTGGAATGCGGCTGCGGCGACGCCACGGGCTGGATCGAGGCCCTGCGCGACCCGCGGCTCGGCCGCGTCATCGCCGCCCTCCACCGCGAACCCGGCCGCAACTGGACGCTCGCCGACATGGCCCGGGAAATGGGCAGCTCCCGCTCCGTCTTCGCCAAGCGCTTCGTCGAGGTAACCGGCGTCACCCCGCAGCGCTACGTCCTCGCCTTACGCATGCGCCTAGCCGAGCAATGGTTCCGCCGCGACAAACTCACCATAGACACCGCCGCCCGCCGCCTCGGCTTCAGCTCCCAAGCCGCCTTCGCCCGAGCCTTCAAACGCATCGTCGGAGAACCGCCGGGCATGACGCGCAAGAAGGTGGCGACAAGCGCAGGAGAGACTGGAAAGATCGCGACCTGACGCCTGCGCCAGCGCGCGCGCCCATCACTGAATTATGCACGTCCCCGGCCAATCGCTGCACTGGCGCCCTGCGCAGTTCGTCAGGGTTAGGCCGGAGATCAGGATACAGGCGATGGCGATCATCATACGCAATTGTTCGTCTCCTTACGCTCGACTTTCCGCCGCAATCCTCGTCTCCCGCATTATGTCGGCATCATCCAGTAATCCATGCGCCAGGAATTGGGACGGTTAGCCGATTGTATATCGATGTGAAACAGATCGGAACGGACTGCGAGAGGTTTGCACGGCTGAGTCCGTGCAGTTCACGCCCTAGGTTGCTTGTGCATGCATTGAGACGCGAGGCCGCCGCATGACAAAAATGCGCGCAAGTGCCGATTTATCAGGGAGAAAAATGGTGCTGCTAGAGAGATTTGAACTCTCGGCCTCTCCCTTACCAAGGGAGTGCTCTACCCCTGAGCTATAGCAGCATCTTGCGAAACAGGGCTGTTCCGCGTGAGCGAGGGCCTATTGCCACAGGTGATCGGGCAGTGCAAGCGGCCAAATCGCGATTATCGTAACAAATCTGATATGGGCGGCGCTTTTTTCGGGGTGCGGATTTCATTATGAGAAGGGATATGAGCGGGAAAGACGAGACGGAAAGCCGGAAGATCAGGACGGAAGCGGAGCTTCGGGCCGAGCGGCTGGCGAAGACGCTGCGGGACAATCTGCAGCGCCGCAAGCAGCAGGCGCGCGCCCGGCGCGCGGGCGATGCGGACGAGACGGTGGGTCTTCCTGCCGCAAAAAAAGACGAATCGGACGGTTAGTCGGGATGTCTTCATCATGAAGGCTACGGGGGACGGTTTCCGGAACCGGGCGCAAATAACCATGCGGCCGGCACGGTCTTCATTTTTCGATCGCGATGCTCTAAGAAGCCGCCATCTCCGAAAGCCTATACTCACTAGGAAAGGCGGGCACGGCCCGTAGTCACGCATGGATCGTATCAGGATTGTAGGCGGCAATGAGCTTCGGGGCATCATCCCGATCTCCGGCGCCAAGAATGCCGCATTGCCGCTGATGATCGCCTCGCTCCTCACCGACGACACGCTGACGCTGGAAAACGTGCCGCATCTTGCCGACGTCGAGCAGCTCATCCGCATCCTCGGCAACCACGGCGCCGACATCTCCGTCAACGGCCGCCGCGAGCGCCAGGGCGAAGGCTATTCGCGCACCGTCCACTTCACCTCGCGCAACATCGTCGATACGACCGCCCCCTACGAGCTGGTCTCGAAGATGCGCGCCTCCTTCTGGGTCATCGGCCCGCTGCTCGCCCGCGAAGGCAAGGCCCGCGTCTCGCTGCCGGGCGGCTGCGCCATCGGCACGCGTCCGGTCGACCTCTTCATCGAGGCGCTGGCCGCGCTCGGCGCGAAGATCGAGATCGACGGCGGCTATGTCGAGGCGACGGCGCCCGAAGGCGGCCTGATCGGCGCGCGCTACAGCTTCCCGAAGGTTTCCGTCGGCGCGACGCATGTCATGATGATGGCGGCGACCCTTGCCCGCGGCACGACCGTGATCGGCAACGCCGCCCGCGAGCCTGAAGTGCAGGATCTCGCCAAGTGCCTCAACGCCATGGGCGCGAAGATTTCCGGCGCCGGCACCTCCACCATCACCATCGAAGGCGTCGACCAGCTTTCCGGCGCGCGCCACCGCGTGCTGCCTGATCGCATCGAGACCGGCACCTATGCCATGGCCGTCGCCATGACGGGCGGCGACGTCGTTCTGGAAGGCACGGAAGCCTCCCTGCTCGACACCGCACTCGAAGCGATCCGCCGTTCCGGCGCCGAGATCACCTCGACGGAAAGCGGCATCCGCATCGTGCGCAACGGCGGCGGCATCAAGCCGGTCGATGTCGTGACCGATCCTTTCCCGGGCTTCCCGACGGACCTCCAGGCGCAGTTCATGGGCCTGATGACCAAGTCGAACGGCATTTCGCACATCACCGAGACGATCTTCGAAAACCGTTTCATGCATGTGCAGGAGCTTGCCCGTCTCGGCGCGAAGATCTCGCTCTCCGGCCAGACGGCCAAGATCGAAGGCGTCGAGCGCCTGCGCGGCGCGCCCGTCATGGCGACGGATCTGCGCGCCTCCGTCTCGCTCGTCATCGCCGGCCTTGCCGCCGAAGGCGAGACAATGGTCTCGCGCGTCTACCATCTCGACCGAGGCTTCGAGCGGCTGGAAGAAAAGCTCACGCGCTGCGGTGCGATCGTCGAACGCGTCAGCGACTAAGCTTCTGCGCGCGGCGGAGTTGCAGTCCGCCGCGCGCCGTCCTATCTCGTGGTTGACACTTCGAGATGCCGCATATCCGCGGGAAGGACGCACAATGGACAGCCTGAAACTGCTCGCCCTCGACACGGAAGACCTCTCCGTCGTCTCGGCCCACCTGCAGGACGCGGTCTTCAAGACCGACGGCCTTGCCTATGACGCCCGCCACCATGTCTTTTCGGTCGTCGTCAACCGCTTCGTCTGGGAAAAGGCCGGCGGGCGCGGCAAGAGCTTCGAGCGCCGTCGCGCGGTCATCGCCTTCAAGCGCGTCACCGCCGTGCGCTCCCTCGGTATCGACCGCAAGGACAAGGAAAGCGTCTTCTCTCTCCTCGCCGTGAACTTCGCCCAGAAGGGCGAGGGCCCGGACGGCACGCTCGAACTCGTGCTCTCCGGCAATGCTTCCGTCGCCCTCGATGTGGAATGCGTCGAAGTTCAGCTTGCAGATACCGGCGGAGCATGGGAAACCAGCTTGAAACCCCGCCATCCGGCGGTTTAAGGCATTGGTCCGGCGCTTTTCGCCGGGAGACGACGGGAACTTGCGACTTGGCGATCAGACTTGACTACCAGAGCAGCGATTTCGAAAGCCGGTTCGCTGCCTTCCTGACCACCAAGCGCGAGGTCTCCGAGGACGTCAACGCCATCGTTCGCACCATCATCGACGATGTGCGCGCCCGCGGCGACAAGGCGCTCGCCGACTATACGAAGAAGTTCGACGGCCTCGATTTTTCGACCACCTCCATGCGCGTGTCGCTGGAGGGGATCGAGGCGGCCTATGACGCCGTCGATCCGAAGATCATCGCCGCGCTCGAGCTCGCCGCCCAGCGCATCGAGAAGCACCATGCCCGCCTGATGCCGAAGGACGACATCTACGAGGACGATATCGGCGTCGGCCTCGGCTCGCGCTGGACAGCCATCGACGCCGTCGGCCTCTATGTTCCGGGCGGCACCGCGAGCTATCCGAGTTCGGTTCTGATGAACGCCGTGCCGGCCAAGGTCGCCGGCGTTCCGCGCATCGTCATGGTGGTGCCGGCCAAGGAAGGCGAGATCAACCCCGCCGTGCTCGCCGCCGCGCGCATTGCCGGCGTCGACGAGATCTACCGCATCGGCGGTGCACAGGCCGTCGCCGCGCTCGCCTATGGCACGCAGACCATCGCCCCCGTCGCCAAGATCACCGGCCCCGGCAATGCCTTCGTCGCCGCCGCCAAGCGCCAGGTCTTCGGCACGGTCGGCATCGACATGATCGCCGGTCCCTCGGAAGTCCTCATCATCGCAGATAGCGACAACGATCCGGACTGGCTCGCCGCCGACCTTCTCGCCCAGGCCGAGCACGATGTCGGCGCCCAGTCGATCCTCGTCACCGACAGCCCTGCCCTTGCCGATGCCGTCGAGGCCGCCGTCGAGCGCCAGCTCAAGACGCTGGCGCGTTCGGAGACGGCCGCTGCAAGCTGGCGCGATTTCGGTGCGACCATTCTCGTGCCCGATCTCAAAAAGGCCGTGCCGCTGGCAAACCGCATCGCCGCCGAGCATCTGGAGATCGCCACCGCCGATCCCGACGCCCTGCTGCCGGCAATCCGCAACGCCGGCGCCATCTTCGTCGGCCGCCATACGCCGGAGGTCATCGGCGACTATGTCGGCGGCTCCAACCATGTGCTGCCGACCGCCCGCTCCGCGCGCTTCTCCTCGGGTCTTTCGGTGCTCGACTACATGAAGCGCACGTCGATCCTGCGCCTCGGCCCCGACCAGCTTCGCGCCCTCGGCCCCGCCGCCGTCACGCTCGCCGAAGCCGAAGGGCTCGGCGCCCACGCCCGTTCCGTCGCCATCCGGCTCAACATGGAGACGTGAGGCATGGGCACGAAGGGCAGCTTTCGCCTCTGCGACGTGGTGCTGGACGATACGATCGGCCAGGCCACGCCGGATGTGGAGCACGAGCGTGCCGTTGCCATCTTCGACCTCATCGAGGAAAACACCTTCGAGCCGATCGGCCATGCTGGCGGCCCTTACCGCCTGCACATCTCGCTTCTCGATTCCAAGCTGGTCTTCGCGATCCGCACGGAGGCCGGCGAGGCAGTCGCCACCCATATCCTCTCGCTGACGCCCTTCCGCCGCATCGTGAAGGATTACTTCCTGATCTGCGAGAGCTACTACCAGGCGATCCGCTCGGCCACGCCAAGCCAGATCGAGGCGATCGACATGGGCCGGCGCGGCATCCATAACGAGGGATCGCAGACATTAATGGACAGGCTTTCCGGCAAGATCCGTTTCGATTTCGACACGGCCCGGCGCCTGTTCACGCTCGTCTGCGTTCTCTACTGGCGCGGGTGAGCGGATGGAGGGTGCCTTCCCGGCAGTGCAGGACGCCCGGCCGCGAACGCCCCGTTCGATCCTCTTCATGTGCCGCATGAATGCTGTGCGCTCGCCGATGGCCGAGACGATCGCCCGCAGCCTCCTGCCCGGCACCTATGTCGCCTCGGCGGGCGTGCGCCCCGGCGAGCGCGATCCCTTCGTCGACGCGGTGCTCGGCGAGGTCGGCCTTTCGCTCGGCCGCCATGCGCCCCATTCGCTCGACGAGCTGGAGGACGATTACTTCGACCTCATCGTCACGCTCGCCCCGGAGGCGCACCATGCCGCCCTCGAGCTCACGCGCTCCATGGCCGTCGACGTGATGTACTGGCCGACGCCCGATCCGACGGTCGCCACCGGCACGCGCGAGCAGATCCTGGCATCCTACCGGGACGTTCGCGAGTTCCTGAAGATGCTGATCGAGAAGCGGCTGAAAGGCCCCGGCTGACGCGGAAACGGCCGCAAGAACGGCAAATGCAGAAAGCCGGCGCTTCGGTGTTCACAAAGCACCGGGGATTGTGTAGTTTCCGGCAACTTTTCGAGGCGGGCATCCTGCCTCCCCGAATCCACCTCACAGGAATATCGCTCAAAGATGGCAAAAGAAGAAGTCCTCGAATTCCCCGGCGTCGTGACGGAACTGCTCCCGAACGCGACCTTCCGCGTCAAGCTCGAAAACGAGCACGAGATCATCGCACACACCGCGGGCCGCATGCGCAAGAACCGCATCCGCGTTCTCGCCGGCGACAAGGTGCTGGTCGAGATGACCCCCTACGACCTCACCAAGGGTCGCATCACCTATCGTTTCAAGTAAGCGGCTTCCCGCAAGCCCCGGAGGCCGCGCCCTCGCCCGGCATTGCGCCGCAGAGCGAAGACCGGCGCATCCCGGCGCTTTCCCGGAGACATCATGGCGCAGACCGAAAAGCTCATCCTCGCCTCCGGCTCGCCGCGCCGCGTCGAACTGCTCGCGCAGGCGGGCATTGCGCCCACGCGCCTGATGCCGATGGATATCGACGAGACGCCGAAGCGCTCCGAGCATCCCCGCTCGCTGGCGCGGCGCCTGTCGACCGGCAAGGCCGAGGCGGCGCTCGCCGCCGTCAAGGGCGACCCGGCCTTTGCCGGCAGCTACATCCTTGCGGCCGACACGGTCGTTTCCGTCGGCCGGCGCATCCTGCCGAAGACGGAGATGATCGACGAGGCCTCCAGCGCGCTGCATCTTCTCTCCGGCCGCAGCCACCGCGTCTTCACCGGCGTCTGCCTCATCACGCCGGATCGCACCGTGCGCCAGAGGGTCATCGACACGAAGGTGCGCTTCAAGCGCCTCTCGGCCAGCGACATCGAGCACTACCTCGCCTCCGGCCAATGGCGCGGCAAGGCGGGCGGCTATGCCATCCAGGGCATTGCCGGCAGCTTCGTCGTCAAGCTGGTGGGCTCCTATACCAATGTCGTCGGCCTGCCGCTCTACGAGACGCTCGCCCTCCTTTCCGGCGAGGGTTTCGACGTGCATGCCGGCTGGGCGGATGCCTGACATGGCCGACGAGACCGAAAAGCCCTCCGCTACCGTGGCGCCCCTGCGCAAGGCTATCCCCTGCCCGATCTGCCGGCGCCCCTCCTCGCGCGAGAACTATCCCTTCTGCTCCAACCGCTGCCGCGACGTCGACCTCAACCGCTGGCTCTCCGGCTCCTATGCCATCCCCGTCGCCGACGACGAGACGAAAGCCGACGAAGACGACCGGTAACGCCTTGCCGCAAAGGCAAAAACGCAATCTTTTCCGCAACTTGAAAAGCCCGCCATTTTTCCCGCAAAAAACCGCCCATGGGGCTGGACACATTTTCGCAAGATGCTATAACCCCGCTCGCTTCCGGGGCGAAACCAAACGCCCCACGGATTTCACTCGAAATCCAAGCCGGATGCCCGGATAGCTCAGTTGGTAGAGCAGCGGATTGAAAATCCGCGTGTCGGTGGTTCAAATCCGCCTCCGGGCACCATAAAATTCAAAGGCTTAGCCTAAATTCCTCTTCAAAACGGCCTTGCAACACGTTTGCTAGAAAACGCAATGTTTTCAATGGTTGCAACGTGTTGCAATTAATTCCGTGCAACACATTTGCAACACGGATGGGTCGCCAAGCGCGCCGCACGTGTGGGGGCGGGGTAGACCGCGCTAGGCTGTGGTAGCCCTGTGTAGCTGCCGTGTCCCCGACAAGAAGGGAAAGGACACGGCAGCCCCCGCCCTTGTTATCAGGCGGGACCGCACCCTGGCGCTCCCCATCGCGCGCAGGTGCGGGGATTCATGTGGAGCGGGCGCATCTGCATCTTACAGCGTTCGCATACCGACAGGCTTCCGCCGCTCCGCCCTCAGCTTGCGCCGAGGGAATAAAAGGCCGCGCTCGACCGGCAGAGGAGAACCGGGAGCGCGCCGTCATGACCGGAAAGGAGGAACGGTCACGGCGAATATGGTGGCCCGCCCCGGACTCGAACAAGGCTGCTGCTCTGTCCGGTTGAGCTAACGGGCCTGGGGAGACAGGCTATTAACCGCTTACAGGCCAGCCGTAGTTCTCAATATGCTCACGGAAGCGGAGTTCGCGCAGAGCAGTCATAGCGGCGCGCACCGCGGCGGGTTCGTGCACAAACATGCCTCCCTCATCACCAATGAGAGTCGCCGCATGCCTGAACTTGTGCGCGACTTCAGCCTCAGTAGTTGCCGGAGCCGCTATGATGGCATGGGAAACGATGTCGATTGCCTCATTGATATAGTCCATTGCCTCATCCGGCATGGGCTCATACTCGCGAGCCACCGCATTAAGCGCGGCATGGAGCGCCGCCATTGCTGCAAACGGAAAGGATTCATTAACCGTGTTCTTCGTCATTTCGGACCACCTCGTTGCGTTTGAGTCGTCAACATAATATGTTGATAGCTCAGACGCATTAGGGCGTCAACAGAAAATGTTGATAGATGACACCTGCACAGAGCCGAGCTGCGAGAGCTCTTTTAGATTGGACGCAACCGACGCTGGCCGAGGCGGCACAATTGGGCTTATCCACCGTGGTCGATTTTGAGAAGAATCGACGAATCGTGTCGAACGAGGCCATCACCGCCATCCGCCAAGCCCTTGTGGCTGCGGGCGTCATATTCATAGACCAAAACGGCAACGGCCCCGGCGTTCGCCTGCGGGATCGGCAGGATTGAGCCTCGACTACACCATAAGGCTCTATGAGCTGTTGCCCGATGGGAAACTGGAGGCCCTGGGCGGCGGGCCAATCAGTCGCTTCGGTGGGGCATGCCCCAACGTGGGAGACACGATCGCCCGCCGCGAGATCCTCAGCGAGACCTTTCAGTTTTACAGTGTTCAGCGTCGGATATTCGTCGACAGTGCCGACGGAGACGAAGGGTGGGCCGTGGTGATACGTGCCACTGATGCGTCGCCGTTCCTAACCAAAGTCGCAGAAGAATGGATAGACGAAACGAAGTTCTGGCGCGAAGTCGATGAACAGGAAAGGCGCGAGGAATATGAGAAGGCCGCTGCGACAAAAGGCACGATAGAGTGGTCACGAAGGAATACCGCGGAGCGAGCCAAATACCGGCCGCAATATGGTCTCGACGGCCGAGAAATGGGCGTCCTGCGCTTTATGTCCAAGAACCGAAAACGCAATACCATTGACCGCATCCCGCAGGCTGGCGAAAAGACTATGCGGAAACTTTCTGAGATCGGCGTTGTACGAGCTGGCGAAAACGACCCTCGTGGGGAGCAACAATGGTATCTAACGAAGGAAGGGCGCGCAGAGTTAAAGCGGTGGGATACATGGACGAACTGGAAGTATGAGTGACCGACCCCCTCTCAAAACTCCCTCTCATCGCCACCGACCGTGAGATCGCAGTCGCTTTGGTCGGAAAGGCGCCCTGTAACTACCCGGTCCCAGTGATGGTTTTCACCTCCGATAGATAGCTTTCAGCTTGCTTCGCAATGCTCTCGAAAAAGGATCTTGCCATATCTGGAGCGGCGAACGCGGCGCGGTCGTCACCATCGTAACCTTTCTCGACGATGAGCGAAGTCCCATAGGCCGGCAGCCCCATAGGGTTGGCGATTTCGCCCTCAAAAGTCGATATAGTCGTATCTCTAAGGTGATGAATAATCCCCACGACTGTCTCTTTATCCACCTCTCTGATGTCTGGAGCCTGCCCCTCCGGAACACGCTTGAGGTACAAGTCGAGCATCATAATTGCTGTGTAGGCAATGTCTCGAGTGCGATTTGCTAGTATCGCATGTCTTCGCATCTGGATTGCAAAGCTCGTTTTCTGGTGACGGTCCGCATCGCGCACCTGCCGTGAAAGATAGAGAATTGTGGGCAGCGCCACTAGCACAGCCGCCCACCCGCTTGTCGCAGAAATCCACTCTCGCACACATGCTTCTCCGGGTTCACAAAGCGAGCCAGTTCCGTGGAACCAAGTCGCGGCACCCAAAGCGCCGACCAATACGAAAAGCAAAATAACTGCGATAATCCGATAACTCACGATGCGCCCCTCTGCCCTTAGATCAGATAGGGATGGGAACCGTCGGTTTGCAATGGGGTTTGTAAAGTACTCACGCCCGAGACCACGTCAGCCGCAAGGCCTTCCGCGTCTGCACGGAACAATACAAGAACGAAATTCTGCAATTGGTCTGTGGATTACTCGTTTCGCGGGGAGGCGACACACCACAGCATGCGCCATAATGCTTGGGTAGTTCGGAGGAAGCGGGTGCGTTGACACCGCAGCATTTCCCGCTCCCCCGACTACTGGCGCTATGCCCGCGGGAGATGAGAGCGCTGGAACGCTCTCATCTTTCCCACGCCGTCATTGTGCGACACGTTTGCTTGTAAGGCAAAAGCGAAAGTGGATTTTCCAACTTTTTGTTGAATGCCTCCGCTTCTGCGCCTTGCGCCTTTTTCATTTTCTCTTGCATGTGCGCCATCGCCTCTTCGGCGGTGACGCGGATCACAGCGCATTCAGCGCGCACGACATTTCCAAAAATTCGAGGTGCCATTTTAACTCCACTGCATAACGACGCCAGAAACGGCAACGTTCTTGTTGTTCAGGGTTTTTACGCGCCATTTCATTGACGTGCCGGAAGGTTGGGAGGAGAGATTCACATCGTTGTCCTCGTAAAGAGCGATGCCGCTGAGGCTGCTGGCCAAGGCGAGCGCGGCGGTTGTCCAAGTAGCGCCGTCATCGCGTGACACTTCTGCGGTGACGTCGGTATTGATGGCGATGGCGTCAGTTGGCACGATCTGCAAAACGATTCGCGCGACTGGCGGCACCATTGGCGTCGGATAGGCAGTGGAAACCAAGCTCATGTTGAGCGCTGAATCGACATTCAACTGGATGTTTCGCATTGACGCAAAAGTGTTGTCGGAGGCGGTAAAGACTATACGGTAGTAAAGATAAGATCCGGGGGTAGCGATCTTATACAATGTCCCTCCGGCGTTTGGATTGGGAGACTGCCCGGTTCTCGTATCAACGACGGTCCAACTGCTGTTATCATTGGACCCGGAGATCTCCCATGCGGTTGGCCGCGCTGACGTCGCTGCGCGCCAACGTAAGCGGTACGACGTCAGCCGACGCGCCGTCGAAAAAGTCGAATACCAAGTCGCAGGAAGGGCGACGTTCCCCGAGTGCCAATGCGTGTCGGTGCTGTCGTCATCCGCCGCCCTCCAGGCCTCCTGCCCAGCCCCATAGACCGTCGAGGCGGAAACCGTTACCCCGACGCCAGTGTTGGACGTCAGGGGCGGAGAGATCTGGCTGGATTCCACTGCTACGGGCACATACCAATCATTCGCAGCATCGTAGGACTGGTTTGTCGAGCCACCAACATTCACGCCACTTTCGTCATCGAAAGCATCCGCGACGCCGCCAACCATCCCGAGACGTGAACCCTTAAGGTCAGCTATCTCCAGCGCGAAGATAGCTTCGTTCTTGCTGCTGCCGCCTGCCGAAAAGCGGGCGTCGTCACCAGCAGCGACCGTTCCCGCCGTGGTCCCGACGTTGAGGGCCGCTGCGCCGCCAAGCGAGGGCTTGCCGGAAAGGTCAGCGTAGGCCCCACTGAACGGCGCGCCTCCATCTTTCAACACCTTGCCGGTTGCTCCATCGAACACGGCAATATGCCCGTCGGTCGCCCCAGCCGGGCCAACCACGTCGCCCGTTACGTAAACCCTCGACCGTCACGTTGCAGGTTCGAGGAGCCCGCCTTCATTCGACTTCGTTGTTAGCGTAGTCGATTTTGCCCGTCGCATCGGGCTTCCACTCATAGACGACGTAACGCGGGTCCTTCATGTCGCCTTTCTCGTCGTAGCTGATCTTGCCCGCCACCGTGTCAAACTCTTTGCCGGAGTGCATGACCTCTGCCATCTTCTGGCTGTCGGTGGAGCCAGCGGCTTCTGCGGCCTGCTTCATGATCTGCACCGCCGCATAAGCGTAAAGCGTATAGGATTCGGGGTTGAAACCGGCGGCGAGGAATTTGTCGACGATCGGCTTGTTTTCCGGGATCTTCCGGGGATCGGCGGTAAAGGTCATCAGCGTTCCCGCCGATCCCGGCCCTGCGATGCTCGCGAATTCATTGGACACTATGCCGTCGCCGGAAACCAGGACCGTATCCAGGCTCTGGTCTCTCATCTGGCGGATGATGAGCCCCGCTTCCGGATACATGCCGCCGAAATATACGACATCGGCTTTCGCTTCCTTCAGCTTCGACACCAAGGCGGTATAATCTTTCTCTCCGGGACTGATACCCTCGAAGAAGGTTTCCTTCACACCTGCGCCGTTCAGTGCCTTCTGTGTCTCCTGCGCCACCCCTTGCCCGTACGCCGTCTTGTCGTGGACGATGGCTACCGTTTTGCCGGCAAGATGTTTTGCGATGAAGTCGCCTGCCACCGAGCCTTGTTGATCATCGCGTCCGCAGGTTCGGAAGGTGTTCCACATGCCGCGGTCCGTATAGGTCGGTGACGTAGATCCGGGCGTGATCTGAAGAATATTGTTTTCATGATAAACTTCCGATGCCGGGATCGAAACACCGGAGTTGATATGGCCAACGACCCAATTGACGCCCTCGGCGACAAATCGGTTGGCAACGGAAACGCCTTGTCGTGGGTCGGAAACGTCATCGCCGACGACGATTTCGATTTTCTCACCGAGGATGCCGCCTTCGGCGTTGATATCGGCGACTGCCTGCTCGGCACCGCGTTTGAGCTGCGCGCCGAGCGAGGCATTCGGCCCTGTCAGCGGTCCCGCGAGGCCGAGTTTGATTTCCGCCAGACTCGGGTTGGAAAAACCGACGACAGTGGCAAGCAGCAATCCAATTCCGTATGCGTACTTCATGTTGTTCCCCTGTTGTTAGTGAGTGGCAATTTTTCGGGCGCAGGTCCGTGGTCGGCGTTTAGATACCTCTCACGGCTTCGGTCACGATGTCGGCGAGCCGGTCCACTTCTCCTTCTGCGATAGTGAACGGAGGACCGAGATAGATTGTGTCACCCCGCCCACGGGTGATGAGGCCGGCCTCCCTGCAAGCCGCCAACGCGCGCGGTCCCGCGTTCTCTTTGGCGTCGAAGGGGGTGCCGGCACTGCGATCTTGAACGAGATCAATGGCCAAGACCAAACCCAGACCGCGGATCTCGCCGACGTGGAGGCTATCCGAGAGTTGTGTTTCAAGACGAGATTTAAGGCGAGCGCCGAGAGCTCCCGCCCGTTCGACAAGATGCTCCTTTTCAAGCACATTGATCGTTGCGAGGGCCACCGCGCAGGCGACTGGGTGTCCGCTGTAAGTGTAGCAGTGCATCCACGGCGCATTTTTTACGTTACCGAACGCCTCAGAAATCCGATCAGACACGCCGACCCCGCCGAGTGGGACGTACCCGCTGGTAATCCCCTTTGCGAATTGCACGATGTCCGGCTGCACGCCCCAATGCTCCAGCGCGAACATTTTGCCGGTCCGCCCGAAGCCGGTAATGACTTCATCGGTAGCCAGAAGAATGTTGTGTCGATCGCAGATTTCCCTCACCCGCTTGAAATAGCCGTCTGGAACGACATAGGCCCCGCCCCCCATGACGGGCTCGATAATGAAAAGGGCAACCGTTTCCGGGTCTTGCTCCAGGAGAGCGTTTTCCAGATCCGCAGCGGCGAGAGCCGCGACTTCATCTTCGGACTGCGCCGTGGCTCTATGGCGATGATGCAGCGGGATGTGGACGAAGCCAGGCATACGGGGCTCGAAGGCTGCCCAATAGGACGGCATTCCGGTCGCACACATGGCACCGAGCGTGGTGCCGTGGTATCCGCCGGTCATGCTGATGATCTTCACCTTGTTCGGCTTGCCGACGGCCTTCCAGTAGGAGCGCGCCACTTTGATCGTCGTATCGGTGGATTCGCCACCGCCTGATGTGAAGAAGAAGTGGTTGATCGAGGGATACGTGATCTCCGCGAGCTTTTCGCCGAGTTCCGTCGCGCGCGGATTGGTGTTTCCCGAATAGCCCGAGCAGTAAGCCAATGTCGACAATTGCCGAGTGGCAGCGTCGATCAGCTCCTTACGGCCATGACCGAGCGTCACGTTCCACAAGCCGGACATTGCGTCGATGTATCGGCGACCGTCACCGTCGTACAGATCGGTGCCATCCCCCTTGACCCATGCGTTACCGGAAAGGTGGGATTCCGGATTATGTAGCGCATGCAGAAGATGCCGATTATCCCGCTCAAGCAGGCTTCGGTTCGTTTCCTGATAATTCTGAAGCACAGGCTGGTTCATGGCGTCATCTCCTTGATCACATGCTCCGAAACGGGGAGGCGTATCCGCTCAGCGACCATTGAGAGCGTGTCGGCGGCGACGGCCTTGCCATGGTCCGAGGCGTAGGCTTGCTGGAGCGCTTCTTCGGAGTCGAACCAGAGTTCCGATATCCCGTCGTACGGGCCGTCCTTCACCAGATTGAACACGACCCGGCGAACTTTCGGGAGGTCTCGCGCGAGCGGGGCATGTCGGTTAAGCCACCAATCGGCGAACTCTTCCGCACTAACTCCCTCTTTTCGCTTGAGAAGAATTGCGGCTTTGAACATCCGTCATACCCCCTTGATGCGCTTCAGGGGGCGGCCGTTGACGCCGAAGGCGAGCGCGACGACAACCTCGTCGGACCGGGGCGCATCCGGGATGCTGATTTCGATGCCGTCCATGTCGTCGAAAACCCAGATGTCGTCGCGGTTCACGAGTGGCATGGTGATCGCAGCGCCTGGCCCACCAACTTTCTTGGTCGATGGGATGATGGCTTTGCCGCCACCGATTGCCGATCTGACCGGCGCCCCAAATTTCGGATGGATAAGCGCTGCCGCATGCTCGATTTCCCCATCGACGCCCACGATCGCGCCTTTTCCATAAGCGCTGATTTCTCCCGCGAGGGAGCCAAGGGCCTCTTGCGCGCGCTTGGTCAGGATGTCCGCGACCTCAGCGCCCAGGTCATAAAGACCGGAAAGGTCGTCGACGTATTGCCCAGCGAATGGGTTCTTGACCACGGCTGCGACTGCAACCTTGACTGCCTTGGGATTTACCCTCTTACCCATGTCTTCCAACGTCTCTTCGATCGAGACGGAGATTTTACGGATTTCTGCAATCATAGGCTGTCTTTCCCTCCCTCATGTGCGTTGACAGGAGCTCAGTTAAGCAGCTAGGTTTTCTCGCGGAAAACTAAATTATCTCAGTTTAGCTTTCGGTTTTCCAAAGCTTGTTGGCGATGAAAACAATTGACCTCGACCTACTTCAGACGATCGTAGCCTTTGCCGATTCCGGCACCTGCAAGGGAGCAGCAAAGCTCATTTTTCGCAGCGAATCCGCAGTCAGCATCAAATTGAAGAAGCTTGAGGAGGACTTAGGTGCCAACCTGTTCGTCCGTTCAGGTCGAAAAATCGAACTTAACGAACGCGGCCGTGACCTCGTCTCCGATGCGAGACGAATACTTAAAATTTCCGGCGAACTTATCGAGCGCGCAACATCCCGTGAGCTTACGGGGACTGTCAGACTTGGGGTACCTGATGACTATATAGCGCTTCTTCCAGGCTTTCTCAGTCGCTTCTCAAACGAGTTCCCAAGCGTTAGCCTATACTTACATTGCGCGCCCACGGTTGAACTCAAACCCATGCTAACGCGCGGGGAGCTTGATCTATCGATCCTCTCATCTGAGACGGATACGAAAGACGGAATGGTATTGCAGACGCAGCCTGTGTTCTGGGTGACCTCCGAGCATTCAAACGTCCATTTTCACAAGCAGGTTCCTCTGGCACTTTTCCCAGAAGGCTGCATCTTCAGAAAATGGGCGATAAATGCGCTCGCGTCAGTTGGTCGCGAATACAAGATTGCTTATATGAGCGCTCATATATCCGCTCTTCAAGCTGTCGTTCAGGCCGGCCTTGCTGTTTCTCCGCTTGTTCGATCTGACATACTACCCGGCACAAGACTTTTGGGACCTGACGACGGCTTTCCCGCGCTCTCGAACGTGACAGTCATGGTTTGTATATCCCCAACGCTCGATGGGCAGCGTCAGAATGCACTTGCGCTTGGTCTCAGGGACATAATGTTGACGGCCGTATAAGAATTTTCTGCTGCACCTTAATCAAACGGCGGAGAAGCCATGATAGATTTAGTATAATTTATCAAAAATTGAATTATTTCTCCCGCTTCATTAGAATATTTTCCTTTTTATTTTCACGCCGAAACACAGCTTCTCTGTGTGAAAGCGGCCCAGATGATGCGATTGAACAAGAGAAGACGCCGATATGGGCACTTTTCTACCGTAGCCGGCTCGGCTGCTCCCCAACTCAAACTGGACAAGTAGCCCACATAAGCCGAGCGGCAGTTTTAAGGAGGCCGTGCAAGCCGGGTGAGTGGCGAAACGACTGCGCAAAGCGGCCACTGCCTAGAATTGGCATGGCCACCTTGGGTAGACTGTCATGCTATCGCCAAGAGACCTCTCGCTTCTTTTTCGCCTGGTGATCCTTTCAGCCATTGCCGCGGTGCGCGCGGCTTATGCGACTTTACCAGTTCGGGATATTTCTTCGGATCGCGGACTGCATCGCGCAAACTTTCGCCCGCTTCTTTCGCGTCGATCTTCAATTCGGCGCACAACGCTTTGAGAGTGATGATTTCGGGGGCTTTCTCGATCATGATCGTCTCCTTCGGTTCAGGACGATCCATCTAATAAGAGAACACGAGCTCGGTTGTCAGGATTAATCCCGCGACTGGTTAGTCGTGAGATCAAGAATTCCGAAGAGGAGCGTCTTGTCGCGCTCGTTCAGAAGTTTGCTCTTAAGGGTTACAGCCGCGATGAACGGATCATCATGGCGCGGCGCTATGGGGGATAAATCAAAAAAGTCAGCAACCGAACAGTCAAGCCGCTCAGCTAAGAGCGCAAGTGTCCGAATACTCGGCAATGTCCTACCACGCTCGAAATTCGATACGGTCTCGACAGATTTCAAAGCAAGAGCAGCAAGCTCCGCCTGGGTGAGACCGGCCGCTTCCCGTATGCCTCTTAGCCGTCGCCCCACCACAATTGCTACATCGTCCACCATTCCGGTATATTGATGTGAACTTCCGCGAATGTTTATCGATGTAAAGTTCCTGTTAGTTGACCAGATGCAATATTCCGGGTGCAAAGTCGGCTGTAGTTCTCAGGCAGTTCGAACAAAGTATCGTTCGCGGTGATGCCGAACGTTGCCGTCGAAAGGTCATCGATCATGGCGTCCATTTCTGGAGACAGCGCGCCACGGTTCGGGGTGTAGATGCAAAGCTTATCTTCAATTCCCTGAAAACCGGGCAGGTCGAGCACGCGGATAGGAGGCAATGCTGTGTTCGCAGCATTCGGCTTGGTTTCACCTGTCAGCTTGTACCACTCTTCATGACGCTTCTTCATCGGTCCAAAATCTCCGACTCAGTTCATTGTGCAACGTACATAGCACATGATTAGGAACAAATCATAAACAAGCGGGAAATCCCCAAGTGTCACGGACAGTTGTGAATTGTGGGGGTGCGCGTAATTTTTACTTGCCGCTTGAAGGAGGAGACGTGGTCGCCTGCGAAGCGGGCTGAGGCGGGTCGAATTCCGCGAGGCGACGGTTATCTACTCCGCAGAACGCAACTGTTCAAAACGTTGCCCTTCTGCGAAAAGCCATGTGATGTAGGCTTGGCCTTCGTCCATCTCGACTTCGACGGCTTCGGCATACTCGAAGGCAAGCGTCGGGATGATGTCTTCAAACGAACACCTGTGCAGCTTAGCGAGCCATTTGGCACGACCCAGCTTGGCACGGGCATCCCGCTCGTGTTCGTGGTAGTCGGTGACGGCCACAACCAATTCGCGGTTGTTCTCAGCGGCCTCCTTCGCCAACTCCTCGTCCACCTCGTGCCGCTGGTAAGGCGTCACGCTGACGATCGCCGCGTTGATGTCCTGTACGGTGAGGGACCACGAACTTAGCCCCGTAAGCTTGCTGGCCTGAGTTTGAACCTCCCGGCAGTCTTGGCAGACGAGCACCGGGGCATGGCTTCCGATGACCATATGCGCAATGGCCTCAGCCCCACGCCAATAGAGCGCGCTCGGGTCTTCCTCGGCGATCCAGTCGTACAGGATATGGATTCTCGCCGTCCATTTCCCGGAGTTGCTGGATTTGCGGCATATTTCCCGCTTTGATCGCTGGCAGCATCCGCATTTCCAGTCGTCGCCGACCTTCGGCCAATGCTTCTGTTCCCTATTCTGGATATTGACCCGCGCGTACTCTTCATCGGTAGGCGGTTTGCCCTGAATGATCACCTTACGCTTGGCCGACTTACCTATCGCGTCTCTGGAGACGGATCGTTCGATCAACCTCCAGCCGAAGCTATTCCCGTGACCCGGTGTGGCGCGGGAAAACTGTTCCCAGAGGAGTGAAGTTTCATCCATCCAGAAATTCACCCGCACCGGTGCAATCTCGCGCCGGTTCTTTCCGTTTGCGAAACGCTTCGCCATGCGCTCCGTGAAGTCGAGTCGATCTTCGAAATCCGGCTTCACGCGTGTCCAAATCTCGCGAGCCTTGTCCACGTCGATCCCATGAACGTGGTTGTCCGTGACATTGATGAAGGCCGCTATTTCCTTCGGCGAGAACGTGAAGTTCTCATCGACCTCCTTACCGATGAGCGTCTTCGCCCTGTTGTCCGCCAGATTGCAATCAATGCAGACGGGCGTCCGTTCGAACCGCTCGACAAACTGGAGCAAGGCGGTCTTTGCCTTCGACCGTTGAACGGCGAATTCCTTGTCTTCAGTGAGTGGGTTCAATTCCTCGAACAGCTTCCCCGCCCAATCGGCGAGGTGATCGTGATGCACTTCAAGCTCGCATAGGAGCACCCCGGCCGAATTGAGCCGCGCAATCTGCGGCTTCGTGCGCTTGCAGCATGGACATGACCAACCGTGCCAAGTCGCCGCCCATGCTCGGTTCAGACTCAGACGTTCGGTCTTAAACCGGCGCAGTAGAGCCTTCGTATGATTGCTCCATTTACCGTCGCGCATGAAGGCGAATTCGGCCAATTCTTCATCGGACATCGCCTCTACATCTGGAATGGTAACTGTTGCTGATCGCGCGGCCAACTGAAGTCTCTCCTCTACCTCCCAAACATCTTCGCAGGATTCGAGGTTTAGCCAAAGGCCCCACCACCACACTCGTGACAGGTCCGCGAGGAATGATGCTAATGAACGACGGCCGCCACGAGCCGACTGTCCATTCACGGCCCCAATGCAGTCACTCTTGAACGTGCCTTCCGCGAGCGACCTCGTTCACCAAGCTAACTATTCGCTTGCCCAGCTATGGGTAACTTATGGGAGTCAAAATCGTTGATCTTGACTGCGTGACGCTGAAATCGGATGATGCGGATCGGCAGCTCTGGATATAAGGCGCTCAACATCTTGTTGAAACCAATCGGCACAAGACGAGCCAAGTTGTCATAGTTCCCAGTCCTGTTGAAAATCCGCGTGTCGGTGGTTCAAATCCGCCTCCGGGCACCATCTCTTCCCTCAAGAAGCCACAAAGTCTCCTGATCTTTTGCCTGCGATTCCATCGCCGTTTCGGCGTGATCGCACGCTTTTCCGACCCGTCCTCCGCGGCTTACAGCACCATCTCGTTTCAGGGGATTCTCACGCAAGGTAAAACTGATAAGCTAGGCGAATCAGAGTGAAAGACCATTCGAGTGACAGTGAGCGTGACATTTCGTGAGCCGGGCGTCGTGGGAGCCGGCGTTTCCTTGCAGAGCAATCCGGAAAAGGATGCGACAATGCGGAAGTCCGAATCGTCAGAGCCTGCCTTCCTTCCCGCAATCGACATCGCGGCCACCCGTGAAAGGGACATGCAGAACATCGTGCATGCGCTTTCCGCGCTGGCCGAGGTCGCCCAGAGCCTCAAGGACGTTCCCCTTCGCCGCCCGCGGGCGGAAGACCTGATGGGGCTTGACGGCTGAGCGAGGGGCGAGTGTCTTCCCATCACCGAATTCGATGCATCCGTCAGCGAAACTCGCGTGAACGGCCGCGGAAAAACCGCTAGAGCATTTGCAGCCGAGGCGGGATCGCTTCGGCATCGGACAATGCGGTTGAAACACAAAGCTCCGGATCCTGGGCACCTCGCCGTTCCGGGCGAAGGCGGGATTGCGGAGTGACGCCATGACCATCGTCGAAAGCCTCAGCCCCCGCTCGCTCCGTGCGCCGGAGAGCGGGATCGTCGAAGTCGTCAACTATGCGCGCGGGCGCGAGGGGCTGATCCCGCTGTGGGTCGGCGAAGGGGACCTGCCGACGCCGGAATTCATCGCGCGCGCTGCTTCCGATGCGCTGCTGCGGGGCGAGACCTTCTACACCTGGCAGCGGGGGATTCCGGAACTTCGGGCGGCGCTGTCGCGCTACTATGCGCGGCGCTTCGGCGCGATGTTGCCGGACGAGCATTTCTACGTGGTCGGCTCGGGCATGCAGGCGATCAAGCTTGCCATCGAGGCACTCGTCTCGCCGGGCGACGACATGGTCTACCTGACGCCGGCATGGCCGAATTTTGCCGCGGCGGCGGAGCTTTCCGGCGCCAACACCATCGCCGTGCCGCTCGATTTTACCGGCGGGCGCTGGCAGCTCGACCTTGGCCGCGTCGAGGCCGCGATCACGCCGAAGACGCGCGTGCTCTTCGTCAATACGCCGTCGAACCCGACCGGCTGGACGGCGACGCGCGAGGACCTTGCCAGCCTCCTCGCCATCGCCCGGCGGCACGATCTGTGGATCATGGCCGACGAGATCTATGCGCTCTATCACTATGCCGGCGGCCGGGCGCCCTCCTTTCTCGACGTGATGGAGGACGGCGACCGGGTGATCTTCGTCAATTCCTTCTCGAAGAACTGGTCGATGACCGGCTGGCGCGTCGGCTGGATCGTCGCCCCTCCGGAAATCGGCCAGGTTCTGGAAAACCTCATCCAGTATTCCACCTCCGGCGTGCCGCAGTTCCTGCAGCAGGGCGCCGTCGTGGCGCTCGACGAGGGCGATGCCTTCGTGCAGGCGAATATCGACAAGGCGGCGCGGAACCGCGACATCTTCTGCGACGCGCTGATCACCACCAACCGGGTGGAAACGTTGAAGCCGGACGGCGCGCTCTATGCCTTCCTGAAGATCGACGGCGTGACGGATTCGCGCCTTGCCGCGCTCGACATCGTCGACCGCACCAATGTCGGCCTTGCGCCGGGCACGGCCTTCGGTCCCGGCGGCGAGTTCTTCATGCGGGCCTGCTTCCTTCGGGATAGCGGCCAGGTCGCGGAAGCGGCCGAGCGGCTTGCCCGCTACATCGCCGCGCGCTGATCATTCCGCCAGACAAGCGAGCAGGAAATCGGCGCGCTCGATGACCGGCGCCTTCGGCAGGTTCACCGTCTCGTAGCCGAGCGCGGGATAGGCCCTTTCGAGACGGGCATATTCGGCGAGCGCGGCGTCGAAGCCGTGGCGGCGCTCCGCATCGCCGGCATAGATCTCCGGCCAGGGTGGGGTGAGGAAGACCTTGCGGTTGTAGCGATGTGCCGCGGCAAGCGCCGCCAGGACCGGCTCGCCGCCGGACGCTTCCAGCGCGGATGCGGCATCCACCAGCCCGCGATCGAAGAAGACGAGGCCGGGATGACCGGCCATGCGCTGCCGGTCGGCGAGCGCCAACTCCACCGCGCGGCGGGCAAAAGCGGCAAGGTCGAGCCAGGGCAGCGCGCTGCCGCCGGCGGCCAGTTCCTCCTGCACGATGCGGCGGCCGGGCTCCTCGACAACGGCATGGCCGCGCCGGGCGAGCTCTTCCAGCAGGGTGGACTTTCCGCCGCCGGAGCAGCCGGACAGCACGATGAAGCGATCGGACATATTCTTACCTTTCTCGGACGGGAAAAGGGCCGGGCGCAATTGCGGTTGCGTCCCATGGGCAGGCGGGTTGATATGCCTGCTATTCTTGCGATTCGGAGGTTTGCATGGCGGTTCTGGTAACGGGTGGGGCGGGCTATATCGGCAGCCACATGGTCTGGGCGCTGGTCGATGCCGGCGAGGACGTCGTGGTGCTCGACCGGCTCTCCACCGGGTTCCGCTGGGCGCTGGCGCCGGAAGCCCGGTTCTACGAGGGCGACATCGCCGATGCCGCGCTGCTGGCGCAGATATTCGCGGAAAACCGCATCGATGCGATCATCCACTTCGCCGGCTCGATCGTGGTGCCGGAATCGGTCGCCGATCCCCTCTCCTATTACGAGAACAACACGGTCAAGTCACGCGCGCTGATCGCCGCGGCCGTCGCGGCGAAGGTGCCGCATTTCGTCTTCTCCTCCACCGCCGCCGTCTACGGCACGCCGGACGGCACCGAGCCGGTGTCGGAGACCGCCGCGCTCCGGCCGGAATCGCCCTACGGCTCCTCCAAGCTGATGACCGAGATCATGCTGCGCGATACCGCCGCCGCGCATGACTTCACCTATACGGCGCTACGCTACTTCAACGTGGCGGGAGCCGATCCGCGCGGGCGTACCGGCCAGTCGACCAAAGGCGCGACCCATCTCATCAAGGTCGCCTGCGAGGCCGCGCTCGGCAAGCGCACGGGCATGGAGGTCTACGGCACGGACTATCCGACGCCGGACGGCACCTGCATCCGCGACTATATCCACGTCTCCGACCTTGCCAATGCCCATCTGAAGGCGCTGCAGCGCATGCGGGCGGGCGGCGGGTCGATCGTCGCCAATTGCGGTTATGGCCGCGGCTTCTCGGTGCTGGAGGTGCTGGAGAAGGTCAGGGCCGCGTCCGGCAAGGACTTCCCGGTGCGGTTCGCCGAACGGCGGCCGGGCGACGCGGTGCTCGTCGTCGCCGATCCGGCGGTCGCCATGAAGGAGCTCGGCTGGATGCCCGAGCATGACGACCTTTCCTTCATCGTGCGCACCGCGCTCGACTGGGAGGACCATCTCGGCCGGCGCAACCAGATCTAGCTCTTCCGCTCCCGATCAGGGTTCGCCGAGTTCCGCTTTCTCGTAGGCGATGGCGTGCTGGATGAGCTGCGCCCAGATCTCCTCATAGAAACCGCCTTCGAGACCGTGCGCCTCGGCATTGCGGTGGGCGTTGTCGCGCACCTGCCTCACGCGCTCCGGCACGTCGGCGGGAATGCCGAGGCCCGCCTTGATCTCGGCGGCGCGGCGGATGAAGGTCCAGCGTTCGGCGAAGAGCGCCATCAGCCCGTTGTCGACCCGGTCGATATTCTCCCGGATTTCCGCCATCGTCGTGCAGTCTGCCGCAGTCTTCGCCATTCCGGTCTCCTGTTTTGCGGACCCGGATAGCAGAGGAATGGTGTGGGGAAAAGGCGGCTGCGTGTCGCAAGGCCACATGCAGGCCCGGGGGTGGGCAAAAGGAGGGTGCGGTCCTGTCTTTCGCCTGCGGGCCTGCATGCTGGCCGAGGCGGAACCTAGGCAAGAAAGCTGGCGCGAGGCTGGACGCCCTCACGTAAGGTGATGTCAGGCCCCGAGCGCCAATTTGATGGCGAACCCGACGAGGCTGACGGCGAGCACGCCGCCCGCCCACAGGCCGGCGAACCACAGCAGTTTCGTGACCGTCGAGCGCTCCTGCCCCATCAGTGATAACCCTCTTCCGGGTCGACCTTGCCGCGGAAGACCCAGTAGGCATAGGCGGTGTAGCCGAGGATCATCGGCACGAGCACGACCGCGCCGACGATGAGGAAGGCAAGGCTCTCCTCCGGCGCGGCGGCCTCCCAGATCGTCAGCGAGGCCGGCACGATATAGGGATAGAAGCTGATGCCGATGCCGGCAAAGCCGAGCACGAAAAGGCCGAGCGCGGCGATGAACGGCCGCGAATCGTGCTCGGTTTTTAGCCCATGGATCAGCATCGCGAAGCAGCCGAGCACGAGCAGCGGCACCAGCAGACTGAAGACGATGGTCGGCCAGCCGAACCAGCGCTCGAAATAGAGCGGCTCCAGGAAGGGCGTCCAGAGACTGAAGACGCCCATGGCGGCGAGCGTGCCGATGCCGGCGCGCAAGGCGTAGCGGCGCGCGCGGGCGGCAAGTTCGCCGGTGGTCTTCATCACCAGCCAGGTGGCGCCGAGCAGGCCATAGCCGACGAGCAGGGCGATGCCGGTCGCGACGGAAAAGGGCGTCAGCCAGTCCCACCAGCCGCCGGCATAGGCGCGGCCCGTGACGGGAATGCCCTGCACCAGCGCGCCGAGCGCCACGCCCTGCATGAAGGCGGCCACCATGGAGCCGCCGGCAAAGGCGATGTCCCAGAGAAACTCGCCGCGCTTCGTGCGCCAGCGGTATTCGAAGGCGACGCCGCGGAAGATGAGGCCGAGCAGCATGAGGATGAGCGGCATGTAGAGCGCCGGCAGGATGGTCGCATAGGCAAGCGGGAAGACGGCCATCAGCCCGCCGCCGCCCAGCACCAGCCAGGTCTCGTTGCCGTCCCAGACCGGCGCGACGGAATTCATCATCACGTCGCGGTCGTGCTTTTGCTTGAAGAAGGGGAAGAGGATGCCGACGCCGAGGTCGAAACCGTCGAGGATGACATAGGCGAGCACCGCGAAGGCGATGATGGCCGCCCAGAGGAAGGGAAGGTCAAGCACCATGGCGATGGCTCCCGGCTTTGCTGGAGACGGCGGCGGCAGGCGTGATGCCGGCCGTGCGGATGGGGCCTTCTTCCTCGGGCAGGGGATCGCGCGGCAGGCGGCCCATCAGGCGCAGGATGTAGAAGGTGCCCGCGCCGAAGACGAGGAAATAGACGATGATGAAGGCGATCAGCGAGGTCGCGACGGCCGGCGCGTCGACGGGCGCGACGGAATCGGCCGTCAGCAGGTGGCCGTAGACCGTGTAGGGCTGGCGGCCGACCTCCGTCGTCACCCAGCCGGCGAGCACGGCGAGGAAGCCGGCAGGCCCCATCAGCACGGCGGCGCGATGCAGCCAGCGGTTCTCGCCGAGGGTGCCGCGCCAGCGACACCAGAGCGACCACAGGCCGAGGCCGAGCATGGCGAAGCCGATGGCGACCATGACGCGGAAGGACCAGAAGACGACCGCGACGGGCGGCTGCAGGTCGCGCGGCACCGTATCGAGACCCGCCAGCGGCGCATTCAGGTCGTGCTTGAGGATGAGGCTCGACAGCTTAGGAATCTCGATAGCGTAGTCGACGCGCTGTTCGGCCGCATTCGGCAGGCCGAAGAGGATGAGCGGCGCGCCGTCCGGATGGCTCTGGAAGTGGCCTTCCATCGCCATGACCTTGGCGGGCTGGTGCTCCAGCGTGTTAAGGCCGTGCATGTCGCCGGCAAATATCTGGATGGGCGCGACCAGCGCCGCCATCCACATCGCCATCGAGAACATCTTCCCCGCCCGCTTCGGCGCGTCGCCGCGCAGGAGATGGAGGGCGCCGACGCCGCCGACCACGAAGGCCGTGGTGAGGTAGGCGGCCAGCACCATATGCACGAGCCGGTAGGGGAAGGACGGGTTGAAGATCACCGCCCACCAGTCGGTGGGCACGAACTGGCCCGCCGCGTTGACGGAGAAGCCGGCGGGCGTCTGCATCCAGGAATTGGCCGCGAGAATCCAGGTCGCCGAAATCAGCGTGCCGAGGGCGACCATGAGCGTGGCGAAGAAATGCAGCTTCGGGCCGACGCGGTTGAGGCCGAACAGCATGACGCCGAGGAAGCCCGCCTCGAGGAAGAAGGCAGTCAGCACCTCGTAGCCCATCAGCGGCCCGATGACCGGGCCCGCCTTGTCGGCGAAGACGCTCCAGTTGGTGCCGAACTGGTAGGACATGACGATGCCCGACACGACGCCCATGCCGAAGGTAAGCGCGAAGATCGTCTTCCAGAAATTGAAGAGCGCGAAATAGACTTCGTCCTTCGTCCAGAGCCAGAGGCCCTCCAGCACGGCGAGATAGCTCGCAAGGCCGATCGAGAAGGCGGGAAAGACGATGTGAAAGGAGATCGTGAAGGCGAATTGCAGCCGGGCGAGCAGCGTTGCATCCAGCGTTTCGAACATTCGACCCATCCTTTCCGAGCGCCGCAGTCCTCTCGGCTGCCGTCAGCAAGAATGTGGACCGGAAATGGGAAAGGTCAATTCCGGCCCCCTGCCCCACGTTGCCGCAGCGCGACAATCGCCCGCGTGCGGCATTTCGCCGACGCCATGCATGCGAGCCGCATCGACATCCCGAGCCTGAACCAGCGGGCGGAGGCCCGCCGAACTCAGGCGGCGCGCAGGTAGTGCTCGGCGAGTTCCGTCCAGAAGGCGGCGCCGACGGGCAGGAGATCGTCGTTGAAGTTATAGGCGGGGTGATGGAGCGACCTGTCGTTCCCGCCGGTGCTGCCGCCGAGGAAGAAATAGGTGCCGGGCCGCGCCTTGAGCATATAGGCGAAGTCCTCGCTGCCCATGAAGGGACGCTCGAGATCGACCACCTTGTCGGCGCCGGCGAAGCGGGTGGCGAGGGCGCGCACCAGATCGGTCTCGGCCTTGTGGTTGACGGTCGCGTCGTAGAAGCGCTGGTAGTTCACCGCCGCGCTCATGCCGTAGCTCTCGGCCTGCCGCTCGGCGATGAGGCGGATGCGGCGCTCCAGCTCGTCGCGCACGGCCGGGTCGAAGGAGCGGATGCCGACGACGATCTCCGCCCGGCTCGGGATGATGTTGCTGGCCGAGCCCGCATGGAACGAGCCGACCGTCACCACCGTCGGATCGAGCGGATGGATGTTGCGCGACACGATGGTCTGCAGCGCCATGACGATGGAAGCGCCGCAGACGATGGGATCCAGCGTCTCCTGCGGCTCGGCGCCGTGGCCGCCGACACCGTTGACCGTTATGCGCGCCTCGTCGACCGCCGCCATGATCGGCCCTTCGCGCAGCGCGAACTGGCCGAAGGGCAGGTTCGGCTCGTTGTGGAGCGCGAAGACGGCGTCGCAGGGGAATTTCTCGAACAGCCCCTCCTCCACCATGATCTTCGCCCCGCCGAAATTCTCCTCCGCCGGCTGGAAGATCAGGTGCACCGTGCCGTCGAAATTGCGCCGCTCGGCAATCGCCTTGGCCGCGCCGAGCAGCATGGTGGTGTGGCCGTCATGACCACAGGCATGCATCTTGCCAGGCGTCTTGCTGGCATAGGCAAGGCCCGTCTCCTCATGGATCGGCAGCGCGTCGATATCGGCCCGGATGCCGATGGACCTGCTGCCCGTGCCGTTCGTCAGCGTCGCGACGAGGCCCGTCTTCGCAAGGCCGCGCGTCACCTTGTAGCCGTAGCTTTCGAGATGCCCCGCGATGACGTCGGAGGTGCGGACCTCCTCGAGGCCGAGTTCCGGGTGTTCATGCAGGTCGCGGCGGATCGCCACCAGTTCCGGCATGGAATTGAGCAGGGTCGTATGGATCGTCATCTAGGCACCACGCGTCGGGATCTTGCTTTCGAAATAGCGGAAGGCGACCACCAGGATGGCGGTCAGGCAGAGATAGATGAGCGCCAGCAGCAGCAGCGGCTCGTAGGTGATGTAGGTCTCCTGCCGCACCTTGGAGATGACGGCATAGACGTCGATCACCGTGATGGTCGCGACCAACGGCGTCGACTTGAGCTGGAGAACGGTCTCGCCGTTCAGCGTCGGCAGGGCACGGTGCACGGCGCGCGGCAGCCAGATGCGGCGGAAGGCCGTGAACGGGCTCATGCCATAGGCGCGGGCGGCCTCCAGCTCGCCGCGCGGCACGCCGGCAAAGGCGCCACGCATCACCTCGCCCTCATAGGCGGCGAAGGAGATGGTCAGCGCCGCCACGCCATAGGGCCAGGCCTCGCGCAGATAGGGCCACAGGAAGGAGCTGCGGATGCTCGGGAACTGCGGAAACAGCGAGCCGAGCCCGTAATAGAGCAGCCAGAGCTGCAGGAGCAGCGGCGTGCCGCGGATGACGGTGCAGAAGCCCTTCGCCAGCATCTTGAGCGGCCACGGCCCCGTCACCTGCACGAGGCCGATCGGAACGGCGAGGAGGAAGCCGATAAAGGCGGTGCTGAACAGCATCAGCAGCGTGACGCCGACGCCATAGGCAAGGCGGCCGGAATATCTCGGCACCCAGTCCCAGCGCATGAACCAGACGACACAGAAGACGAGGATGGCGGCGATCGCCATCAGCACGATGCGGTGCGGCTTGAAGAAGCTCTGCTTGGACGGCAGCTCGGTCAGCGCCATGGCGGAGATGGTTTGCTCGCTCATCAGGCCGGCCTCGTCATGCCGCGCCGGTAATGGCGCTCGATGAAGCCGATCAGCACGTTCGAGACGAGCGTGATCATCAGATAGAGCACGCCGGCCGCGCAGAAGAACAATAGATAGGCCTTGGTGCTGCCCGCTGCCTGGCGCGTGACGAGCGTCAGCTCGCTGAAGCCGACGACGGCCAAGAGCGCGGTATCCTTCGTGGCGATCAGCCAGAGATTGGAGAGGCCGGGAATGGCGTGCGGCAACATGGCGGGCAGGGTGACGCGGCGCATGATCTGCACCGGCGACATGCCATAGGCGCGCGCCGCCTCGATCTCGCCCGCCGGCACCGCCTTGATCGCCCCGCGCAGCACCTCGGTGGAATAGGCGCCCTGCACGACGCCGATGACGAAGATGCCGGCGGCAAGACCGCTGATATCGACCGTCCCCCAGCCGAGGGCCGCGGACATCTGGTTCAGCACGTCCGTGCCGGCATAATAGAGGATGAGGATCAGCACGAGCTCCGGTACGGCGCGCACGAGCGTCGTATAGACCTCCAGCAGGTCCTTCGTGACCGGCCCGCCATAGAGCTTGCCCATGGCGCCGCCGGTGCCGAGGATGAGGCCGAGCCCATAGCCGCCGACGGCGATCTGGATGGAATTCCAGAGCCCGCCGAGCAGGACCCCGCCCCAGCCGGGCGGTTGGATGGCTAGCAGGCTCCAGTTGATCAGCGATCCGGCATCGGCCATGGGGGTTCAGATTCCTTCAGGTCAATTTCGCGGCGTTTCTTCTTCGGGGAGAGGCTCGCCCCTCATCCGGCCTGCCAGCCGCCTTCTCCTTGGCTGCGGGGCGAAGGGAATATGCCGCACCGGTTTCCCAAGACCCCGGCATTGCGTTGGGCACGTCCCCTCTCCCCGCAAGCGGGGAGAGGGTTAGGGTGAGGGGCAAGCGCCCCGCAGGCGAAATCAGCCGCCGTAGATGTCGAAGTCGAAATACTTCTTCGAGAACTCTTCGTACTTGCCGTTCTCGCGGATCGCCTTGATCGCGGCGTTGACCTTGTCCTTCAGCTCGGTCTCGCCCTTGCGCAGGCCGACACCGACACCGAGGCCGAGAACTTCCGGATCGTCCTTGACCATGCCCTTCATGTCGCAGCAGGCAGCGCCCTGCTCGGACTTGAGGAATTCCAGCATCGCCACGGAATCGGCCTGCACCGCATCGATGCGGCCGGCGGCGAGGTCGTTGTTGGCCTCGTCCTGCGTCTGGTATTCCTTGACCGTCACGCCGGCCGGGGCGAAGTACTTGTTGGCATAGACCTGGTGGATGGTCGCCACCTGCACGCCGAGCGTCTTGCCGGCAAGGCCCTCGGGCGTCGGCTCGAACTTCTGGTCCTTCGGGCCGATGATGCCCGGCAGCGTGTTATAGTACTTGTCGGAGAAGTCGATGGTCTGCTGGCGCTCCGGCGTGATCGACATCGAGCCGATGATCATGTCGATCTTGTTGGAGGTCAGCGCCGGGATGATGCCGTCCCAGGCGACCGGCGTGATGACACAGTCGAGCTTTGCCTCGGCGCACATCGCCTTCATGAAGTCCACTTCCCAGCCTTCCCAGTTGCCCGAGGCATCCGGCGAGGTGAAGGGCGGATAGGGCTCGGCGGCGAAGCCGACGCGGACCTGTTCGGCGGCCGCGCCGGAAATGGCTGCAAGGCCGATGGCGGCGGCAAGGGCGATTGTCTTCAGGGCATTCTTCATGTTCTTCCCTCTGTTGGTCTTATGGTTCTCAGTGGATGGAGCTGATGAATTTCTTGAGCCGCTCGGATTTCGGCGCGCCGAAGATCTCCTCGGGCGGCCCCTGTTCCTCGATGACGCCGCCCGCCAGGAACACGACATGGCTCGCCACGTTGCGCGCGAACTTCATCTCGTGGGTGACGAGGATCATCGTGCGCTTCTCCTTGGCGAGGTCGCCGATGACGGAAAGCACCTCGCCGACCAGTTCCGGGTCGAGCGCGGAGGTCGGCTCGTCGAAGAGCATGACATGGGGCTGGATGGCGAGCGCCCGGGCGATCGCCGCGCGCTGCTGCTGGCCGCCGGACAGGAAGGCGGGATAGGCGTCGCGCTTCTCGTAGAGCCCGACGCGGCGCAGCAGCGCCTCGGCCCGCTCGACCGCCTCGTCCTTCTTCACGCCCAGCACATGGACCGGCGCCTCGATGACGTTTTCGAGGATCGTCATGTGCTGCCACAGATTGAAGCTCTGGAAGACCATGCCGAGGCGCGAGCGGATGCGCTGGACCTGCCTGCGATCCGAGGGCATCATGCCGCCATGGCCGTCCTTCTTCATGGCGATGGTCTCGCCATGGATCGTCACCGTGCCGGCGCTCGGCAGCTCCAGCATGTTGATGCAGCGAAGAAAAGTGGACTTGCCGGAGCCGGAACCGCCGATGATGGCGATGACGTCGCCCTCATGCGCGGTCAGCGATACGCCCTTGAGAACCTCCAGAGGCCCGAAGCGCTTGTGCAGGTCCGTGACCGCGATTGCCTCGGCGCGTTCCGTCATCGCGGAGACGTCTCCAGCGCACGGAAAATCGATGCATGACCCATGCCAAATTCCCCTGTTTTCAGCGTTCCCGCGGGCATCTTCGGCCCGTCGTTTCGTCTTGTTGAAGCCATCGTGGCACTTGTTAAGAAATTATTCAAGCGTATAATAATCGTATCGCTGACTTTTCCGGCAGCGCCCGTCCAAGATGAATTTTCCTTTGAGGAGCATTGAATGACCGCCTACGGTTCGCAGGAAATGTCGGCCCCTCTGTTGCGCGTGCTGATGCGCCGGCCGGGCGCAAGCCTGAAGGCCGCCGACCCGTCCAAGTGGCACTACGGCCCGACCTTCGACGGCGCGCGCGCCGTCCACCAGTACAAGGCCTTTGCCGAGCTGGTGGAAAAGTCCGGCACCGAGATCATCTGGCTGGAGGACGAGGGCGATGGCCTCGCCGACGCCATGTTCACGCACGACCCGTCGCTGATGTCCGACCACGGCGCGATCCTCCTGCGCATGGGCAAGCCGCTGCGCGTTTCCGAAACGGCCCTGCATGAAAAGGCCTATGCCGAGCGCCAGATCCCGATCCTCGGCCGTATCGAGGGCGACGGCACCGTCGAGGGCGGCGACTGCATCTGGCTCGACGCGAAGACCCTCGTCGTCGGCCGCGGCGTGCGCACCAACCAGGAAGGCATCGACCAGTTGATGCGGATGCTCGCGCCGCATGGCGTCAGCGTGCTCGCCTACGACCTGCCGCTCTGGCAGGGCGAGGAAGCCTGCCTCCACCTGATGAGCGTGATGAGCCCGCTTGCCGAGGACCTCGCTCTCGTCTTCGCGCCTCTCCTGCCGGCCGCCTTCTACCAGATGCTGAAGAAGCGCGGCGTGCGCCTCATCGAGGCCCCGGCGGAAGAGTTCCACGCCAGCAACGGCCTGTCGCTCAACGTGCTGCCGACGCGGCCCCACGAGGTCATCATGGTGGAAGGCTTCCCGGCCACCAAGGCGGCGATGGAAGCGGCCGGCTGCAAGGTCGAGACCTTCGAGGCCGACGCGCTGTGCATCGCCTGCGAGGGCGGCCCGACCTGCCTGACGCGGCCGGTGCTGCGCCGGGCGGCGTAAAGCAATTCCAGCAAAAGTGTAAAACGGTTTTGCGTCCGGAATTGCGTTGAAACCAGGAGGACAAATGGCCCGCCGGACCTTCCATCGCGCTCCCGAAGCCGAACGCCGCCACGACCTGATCGAGGCGACGCTCGACTGCATCGCGGAATATGGCCTCGAGGGCGCGACGGTCCGGCAGATCGCCATCAAGGCGGGCGTCACGGCGGGCCTCATCCGGCACTACTTCCAGTCCAAGGAACATATCCTGCAGGAAGCCTACCGCGTCGTCATCGCCCGGCTCACCGAGAAGGCCGAGCGGGTGACGGGTGATCCGGAAACACGGCTGCGCGATTTCATCGTCATCAACCTGACGGAGCCGGTCGCCAACAGCCGCAGCCTTTCGCTATGGGCGTCGTTCATCAGCCGCGTCAGCGTCGATCCAGAGCTTGCCGCGATCCACCGCGAAGGCTATCTCGGCTTCCGCAACGCGCTGGAAGCGCTGCTCGCGGATTTCCTTGCCGAGCGCGGCGTCGACGCCTCGCCGGAGCGTTGCCGGCGGCTCGCCATCGCCATCAACGGCCTGCTCGACGGCCTGTGGCTGGAGGGCTGCCTTGCCGGCGAACTCTTCGGCGAAAGCGAACTCGTCGAGATCGCGCTCTCCACCATCGAGACGCTTCTCGGACTGACCTTCAGGCCCGCGACGGGCTAAACCAACATTTTCCAGGGAGGACGGCCATGCGCTATGCATCCATCACAGACCGGCTTCAAAATCTCGGCTCGGAGAAATGGGCCATCCATGCCGAAGCGCGGCGCATGAAGGCCGAGGGCAAGCCCGTCATCGAGCTGACCATCGGCGAACCGGACGTGGCGCCCGACCCGACGCTGCTCGCCGAAGCCATCCGTGCCATGCATGCGGGCCGTTACCGCTATTCCAACGGCCGGGGCGAGCCAGCCGTCGTCGGTGCGCTGGTGCGCAAGTACCAGAAGCGCCGCGGCGACGTGACAGCGGAGAACGTCCTGTGCTTTCCCGGCACCCAGACCGCCCTCTTCGCCGTGATGCTCGGCCTCGTGGAAGCGGGCGACGCGGTGCTTGTCGGCGATCCGCTCTATGCCAGCTACGAGGGCGTCATCCGTGCGACGGGCGCAAGCTGCGTGCCCGTGCCGCTGCGCCCGGAAAACGGATTCCACATGAAGGGGGCCGACCTCGAAGCCGCCATCACGCCGGAATGCCGCGTGCTGCTGCTCAACACGCCGCACAACCCGACCGGGGCCGTGCTGACGGCGGAGGAGATCGCCGAAATCGGCGCCGTCTGCCGCCGCCACGACCTCTGGATCGTCTGCGACGAGGTCTACGAGCAACTCGTCTTCCACGGTACTTTCGCCTCGCCCTTCGACCATGAGGACCTTGCCGAGCGCACCGTCGTCGTCTCGTCCATCTCCAAGTCGCACGCCGCGCCGGGCTTCCGCAGCGGCTGGGCGATCGGCCCGGCGGAGTTCTGCGCGCGGCTGCTCGCCGTATCCGAGACCATGCTGTTCGGCGGCCAGCCCTTCATCGCCGACATGACGGCCTATGCGCTCGACAATCCCATCGCGACCGCCGCCACCATGCGCCGGAGCTATCAGGCGCGCGCCGCGCGCTTTGCCGATGCGCTCTCCCGCGCGCCCGGCCTCGTGCCGCTGCCGCCGGAAGCCGGCATGTTCATCGTGGTCGACGTCTCGCAGACCGGCATGAGCGGCGAGGATTTCGCCTGGGCGCTGCTGCGCGAGGAATTCGTGGCGACGATGCCCGGCTCCTCCTTCGGCGAGCAGGCGGAAGGCTTCATCCGCCTCAGCCTCACCGTTCCGGACACCCATATCGACGAGGCGTGCCGGCGCATTACCGCGCTTGCCACCCGTGCCACGAGCCCCAAGGAGCGCTACGCATGACCACGAAGACAGTCGGTGAAGTTCTCGTCGACCTTTTGGAAGCCAACGGCGTCGAGGTGGTGTTCGGCATTCCGGGCGTGCACACGGTCGAGCTCTACCGGGGCCTTGCCGCCTCGAAGATCCGCCACATCACGCCGCGCCACGAACAGGGCGCGGGCTTCATGGCCGACGGCTATGCGCGCGTTTCCGGCAAGCCGGGCGTGGCCCTCGTCATCACCGGCCCGGGCCTGACCAACACCATCACGGCGATGGCGCAGGCGCGGCAGGATTCCGTGCCGATGCTGGTGATCTCCGGCGTCAACAAGCGCGATTCGCTCGGCCACGGCCGCGGCCTGCTGCACGAGCTGCCGGACCAGCAGGGCATGATGAAGACGCTGGCGCTCTATTCGCACACGCTGCTCAACCCCGCCGACCTGCCGCTCGTCGTCGAGCGCGCCTTCGCCGTGCTGCTCTCCGGCCGCCCCGGCCCGGTGCATATCGAGATCCCGACCGACGTGATGGCCAAGCCCATCGAGACCGGCAGCTTCCCCGCCGCCGTCGCGACGCGCCCGCGCGCCGATGCGGAAACGCTGCAGCGCGCCGCCATTCTCTGCACCAATGCCTCGCGCCCGGTCATCCTCGCCGGCGGCGGGGCGATTACGGCGGAAGAGGAGATCCGCGCGCTTGCCGAGCGCATCGGCGCGCCGGTCGTCACCACCGTCAACGCTCGCGGCATGCTCGCCGGCCATCCGCTGTGCGTGCCGGCCAGCCCCAGCCTGAAGGCGGTGCGGCGGCTTCTTTCCGAGGCCGACCTCGTCGTCGCCTTCGGCACGGAATTCGGCCCGACGGACTACGACATCAATGTCGACGGCGGCTTCCCGCGGCTCAAGACGCTGATCCGCGTCGATATCGACGCCGCGCAGCTCGCCCGCACGCCGCAGACCAGCCTTTCCATCTTCTCCAGCGCCAAGACGGCGGCCGCCGGCATGCTCGGCTTCCTCGAAGGGCACAAGCCGGTCAGCGAGGGCGCATCCCGCGCCGAGACCGCCCGCAAGGCGGCGTGGAAGGAGCTGACACCCAAGATGCAGGCGGAGATCGGCGTCCTCGACGCGATCTGGCGCACGCTGCCGAAGGCGATCGTCGTCGGCGATTCGACGCAGGCCGTCTATGCCGGCAACTACTATTGCGATGCGCCGCGCGCGCGAAGCTGGTTCAACGCCGCGACGGGCTACGGCGCGCTCGGCTACGCTCCGCCCGCCGCCGTCGGCGCGGCTCTGGCCGAGCCCGATGCGCCGATCATCTGCCTCGTCGGCGACGGCGGGCTGCAGTTCTCGCTATCGGAGATCGGCTCGGCGGCGGATGCCGGGGCGCGCGTCATCTTCCTCGTCTGGAACAATGACGGTTACCAGGAAATCGAGAACTACATGATCGACGCGGGCATCACGCCGGAGGGCGTCAAACCCTCCGCCCCCGACTTCATCGCCATCGGCACCGCCTATGGCGTGCCCTCCGAACGGCTCGCGGACGTCAAGGACCTGCCGGCGGCGCTGGAGCGGGCGGGCGGGCGCAAGGGCCCGAGCCTCGTCGAGATCCACCAGACGAAGACGGTGGGCGCGACGGCCTGATACATGGCAAAAAGGCCCGGGAAACCGGGCCTTTCTTCATTGAATGCGGTGCTGAAGACCTCAAACCGCCGGGCGGCTCTTGAGCAGGTCGCGGATTTCCGTGAGGAGCAGCACGTCTTCCGGCGGCGGGGCGGGCTCGGCGGCGCCGGCTTCCTTTTCCTTCTCCAGCGAGGTGCGCATGCGGTTCACGCCCTTGATCATCAGGAAAATGATCCAGGCGAGGATGAGGAAGTTGATGAGGACGGTGATGAAATTGCCGTAGGCGAAGACCGCGCCCTGTTCGCGGGCGGCGGCAAGCGACGTCGCCGTCACATTGCTCGACAGCGCGATGAAGTAGTTGGAAAAGTCGAAACCTCCCCCTGTCAGGGCGCCGACGATCGGCATGACCAGATCGTTCACGACGGATTCGACGATCTTGTTGAAGGCTGCACCGATGATGACACCCACGGCGAGGTCCATGACATTGCCGCGGGCGATAAACGCCTTGAACTCATTGAGCATGAGGGTCTCCTGTTGCTGCGAGGCCGAAGCAGCCTAATTTAGTTTTTCATGGGTTGAAACTGCCAATTGCCAATCTACAGGCGCTTTGCACAGGCGAACATTTCCAACCCCGACCTTCGGCGCAATTTCCTTCCCGCCCGCTTTGGCCTATTCTCGCCGGAAAGGCCGAAGGACTGCGGGAGGAAGCATGCCGGGCTCGCTGATATTCGCCTTGGCGCTCGCCTACCTGCTCCTGCTCTTCGCGGTCGCAAGTTACGGCGACCGCAAGGCCAAGCATTCCGGCCGCTCGTCGAAGGGCCGGCCGCTCGTCTATGCGCTCAGCCTTGCCATCTACTGCACCTCCTGGACCTATTTCGGCGGCGTGGGGCTCGCCACCACCAACGGGCTGGAATTCGCCGGCATCTATATCGGCCCGATCCTGATGTTCACGCTCGGCATGCCGCTGATCCGCCGCATCGTGACGCTGGCGAAATCCGAACGCCTCACCTCCATCGCCGACTTCGTCGCCGCGCGCTACGGCAAGAACCCCGGCGTCGCCGCCGTCGTCGCGCTGATCTCGCTGATCGGCTACATCCCCTATATCGCACTGCAATTGAAGGCGGTCTCCAGCTCCGTCTCCGCCATGGTCGATACGACCGGCTTCGGCATCGCCGCCTCGGGCGGGCTCATCGACCTGCCGCTGGTCGTGACGCTCTTCCTCGCCTGCTTCGCCACCGTCTTCGGCACGCGCCACACGGACGCGACCGAGCACCAGGACGGGCTCATCCTCGCCATCTCGATGGAATCGCTGGTCAAGCTCATCGCCATCGCCTCCGTCGGGCTCTACGTCATCTTCGTGATGTTCGACGGGCCGGGCGACCTGTGGCAGCGCGCCTCGCAAAGCCCGCGCGTCATGCAGGCGCTGACCTACGAGACACCGGTGGCGCGCTGGATCCTGCTCATCGTGCTGTCGGCCTTCGCCATCGTCATGCTGCCGCGCCAGTTCCACGTGACGGTGGTGGAGAACCGCACGGCGGGCGAGTTGCGCACGGCGGGCATCCTCTTCCCGCTCTATCTCATTGCCATCAACCTCTTCGTCCTGCCCGTCGCCATCGGCGGCGTGATGACCTTCAACGGCCAGGGCGACGGCGACCTCTACGTGCTGACCCTGCCCTTCGCGCTCGACCAGCCGGTGTTGACGCTCGTCGCCTTCATCGGCGGCTTCTCCGCCGCCACCGCCATGGTCATCGTCGCCTCGGTGGCGCTCTCCATCATGGTGTCGAACGACATCGTCATCCCGGTCGTGCTCAGGCGAAACCTCATCGGCGGCGTCGAGCAGCAGGACGACCTGTCGCGCATGCTGCTGCGCATCCGCCGGCTCGCCATCTTCTTCGTGCTGCTGCTCGGCTATGCCTACTATCGCGCGGCGACGGCCAATGCGGGCCTTGCCTCCATGGGCCTCCTCGCCTTCGCGGCGGCGGCGCAGGTCGCCCCGGCGCTGCTCGGCGGTCTCTTCTGGCGCAGCGCCAATGCGCGCGGTGCCATGGCGGGCATGATCTCCGGCCTCGTCGTCTGGGCCTACCTGCTCTTCCTGCCGAGCATCGGCGTCGCGGACAATGCCTATGTCGCCGAAACCATCCTCGGCTTCCTCTTCCCCGGCTCCACCATCTTCACCGGGGATGCCGCCGACCCGCTGGTCAACGCGACCCTCATCTCAATGCTGGTCAATGTCGGGGCCTATGTCGTCGGTTCGCTCACCCGCAACCCGACCTCGCTGGAACGCCTCCAGGCCGGCACCTTCATCCGCTCCAAGCCGCGTCTCGAAAGGGCCTTCCGCGGCCGGCGCACGAAGGTAACGGTCAAGGACCTCAAGAGCACAATCGCCAAATATCTCGGCGAAGAGCGCATGCAGCGCTCCTTCCACACCTATGAGCGGCAGGTCGGCCGCTGGCTGGAGGACAATGCGCCGGCCGATGCCGCCATCGTGCATTTCTCCGAGCAGCTCCTCGGCAGCGCCATCGGCTCGTCCTCCGCCCGCCTCGTCCTTTCGCTCGTGCTCCAGCGTATCGACGACACGCCGACGGATACGGACTGGCTGCTCGACCAGGCCAGCGAGGCTCTGCAATACAATCAGGACATGCTGCAGACCGCGCTCGGCCAGATGGACCAGGGCATCGCCGTCTTCGACAGCGAGGGCAACCTCACCGTCTGGAACCGCCGCTTCCGCCAGCTCCTCGACCTGCCGGAATATGTCGGCCAGGTCGGCTTCCCACTCGCCGACATCGTGGAGATCCTCGTCGAGCGCGGCGATATCGCCGAGGCCGACCAGGAGGCGGCGATCGTCCGCACCATGACCTTCGACGAGCCCTTCGCGCTGGTGCTTTCCGGCGGCGAGCGGATCATCGAGATCCGCACCAATGCCATGCCGGAAAAAGGGTTCGTCTCCACCTATACCGACATCACCGATCGCGTCGCCGCCGACCGCGCGCTCAAGCAGGTCAACGAGACGCTGGAGCAGCGCGTCGCCCAGCGCACCGCCGAGCTCACCCGCGTCAACACCGAGCTTGCCGAAGCGCGCGCCGCCGCGGAAGAGGCCAATATCAGCAAGACGCGCTTCTTCGCCGCCGCCGGCCACGACATCCTCCAGCCGCTCAACGCGGCACGGCTCTATTCCTCCTCGCTGGTCGAGCGGCTGGGCGACACGGAGAACCGGGCGATGATCCACAATATCGATTCCTCGCTGGAATCGGTGGAGGCGATCCTCGGCGCGGTGCTCGACATTTCCCGCCTCGATACCGGCGCGATGAAGCCGCGCGTGCAGACGGTTCCGCTCAAGGACCTGCTGAAGCGCATCGAGACCGATTTCGCGCCCGTCGCCCGTGCGAAGAACCTCAGGTTCACCGTGCTTTCCTCCTCGCTCGCCATCCGCACGGACCCCAATCTCCTGCGCCGCGTCGTGCAGAACCTCGTCTCGAACGCCATCAAGTACACCAATTCCGGCAAGGTGCTCGTCGGCGTGCGGCGCAAGGGCGGGCATGCCTATATCCAGGTTCTCGATTCCGGCATCGGCATCCCCGCCTCGAAATTCCGCACGGTCTTCAAGGAATTCGCCCGGCTGGACGAGGGCGCGCGCACCGCGCCGGGCCTCGGGCTCGGCCTTTCCATCGTCGACCGCATCTCGCGCGTCCTCTCCCATCCCGTCGAGCTGCAATCGACGCCGGGGCGCGGCACCAGCTTCAAGGTGCGCGTGCCGATCGATGCCGCCGCCAGCCGCCATGTCGCCGACAAGCCGGCGGTGGTGCCGGCCAGCGACGAGCCGCTGAAGGGCCTCAGGGTGCTGTGCATCGACAACGAGCCGAAGATCCTCGACGGCATGCGGCTGCTGCTCTCCGGCTGGGGCTGCACGGTGACGCTCGCCGAATCCGTCGCGGCGGTCGAGGCGCTGGCCGCCGCCGAGCCGCCGGCCATCGACGCCGTGATCGCCGACTACCACCTCGACGACGGCACCGGCATTTCCGCCATCGGCAAGCTCCGCGCCGCCCTCGGCCGAGAGGTGCCGGCCTTGCTGGTCACCGCCGACCGCACGCCCGATGTGCGGGCCGAGGCGGAGCGGGACAATATCCTCGTGCAGAACAAGCCGGTCCGCCCCGCCTCGATGCGGGCATGGCTGACGCAGTTTTCGGCGTTGCAGCGGGAGGCGGCAGAGTAATCAGAAATGACCGGTTAAGACTTCGAGCGGTTCAACCCAAGGCAAGAAGGTACCGGTCGACATGCCCTTTCCAGAGCGCAGGCTTGAACATCAGCGCGTGCCCCATGGGCGCCGCCACGAATTTTCCCTGCCCGCCAGCCGACAGGAACCGGTCGAAATTCCCTCTGCAATGCGCGATCCGGTAGTATTGATCGTAGCTGCCATGGAGCCATAGGGTCGAAATTCCCGACGGTGCACCACGCTCGAAGAGCAGCGGATTGACGAGTTCGTGGCTCAGGCACCCCCTCCCCAACCACCCGCCGTTAAAGTTGATGCAGCCACAAAACATTCCTGGCCTCATCCCGGCATAGGCAATGGACAATATGCCTCCGCGTGACACGCCCCCGATGATCATCCGGTTCTGATTTACATCGGATCGACCGCGCAGATGGCGAACGACGGCATCGACGTCATCGACGGCCCGCTCGAAACCGGCGAGCGCGATTTCCGCGTCGCAGGAATAGCCGGAGCCATCTTGAGCAAGACCCTCGCCATATGCTCCTCCCGATTTGCCCCGTCCTCGACGTTGCGGAAACAGAGCCATCCATCCCCGCGCAACGAAGTAGTCTGCTATGACTGCCGGAGCCATAGTCCTGGAATATAGAGCTCTGTTCTGCCCCCTTCCGGTAGAGCCGTGATTGAACACGGCAGTCGGAAAGGGGCCATCCCCTTCGGGCCTCGCGGCAACGATCTCCAATCTGACGCCAAGTTCATCGGATGGTATGAAGAACTTTTCGAATTTCATTGGGTTTGCCCCGGGAAATATCTGCTCAGCCCGCAATCGCCATTTCAATCGAATGGCCGCGAGTGGCGCAAGGCCGCCAATGTCGCTTGCTCCCGGTTGGCAGGATTTATCGCATGATCCAGATCACGCCGCCGCCTGCGCTGCGCCGATCTTGCCGAGCTGGATGACCGCCTGGGTACGGCTGTCGACATTGAGCTTGAGGAGGATCGCCGAGACATGGGCCTTGATGGTCGCCTCGGAGACGCCGAGCTCGTAGGCGATCTGCTTGTTGAGCAGGCCCTCGGCCAGCATGGCGAGAACGCGCGACTGCTGCGGGGTGAGCGTGCGCAGCCGGGCGATGAGGTCGGCCACCTCGCTGTCCTGCTCGGGCCCGCGCACATAGAAGCCGGGCGTATAGATATTGCCCTCCAGCACCAAGCTTATCCCCTCGCGGATATCCTCGATGGAGGCGGATTTGGAGATGAAGCCGGAGGCGCCGAGATCGAGCGCGCGGCGAATGGTGGCCGCATCGTCGCTCGCCGAGACGATGACGACCGGAAGGCTCTGGAACTCGGCCCGCAGCGAAATGAGGCCGGAAAGGCCGCTGACGCCCGGCATGGCGAGGTCGAGTAGCATGAGGTCGGCGCCCGGATTGGCGGCGGCCGCCTTGCGCGCCGCCTCGAAATCGCCGGCCTCGACGATGTTCGGATTGCCCGCCATTCCGGTCAGCGCCTGTTTCAAAGCGCCGCGGAACAGCGGATGGTCATCCGCGATGATGATCGTGAGTGCCGATGCCATGCGCTCCCTCCCAGGAATGTGACGGGCGCAGCACGGTTCTGCCGGCGCAGGTAGCCCGTCAGGTCTTCTGCGGCACCGCCTTGCCGGGGGCGGCTTCCTCCTCGCCATCCTCCAGGTTCTTCACGATGCCCATGAACCTTTGCATCATCTTTTCCATGATGCTCATGGTCCGGTCAATCTCTTCGTCCGACGGGAGCGAGGGTTTTGCGGCCGTCAGGCCGCTCGCCGCGCCCTTTTCGAGCGCTTCGACGCGCTTCGTGAGGAGGTCGAGTTCCTTTTCGAAGGCCGCGCGCTCGTCCGCCGCCATGCGGCAGACGATCTGGCCGTCCTGCTCGCGGCAAAGCGATATCTCGCCGGAAACCGTGTCGAGCCGCACCAGGCCGGCCTCGGTCTTCTCCATGCGGTAGCGGCCCTCGCCCTCGGCATGGGCGGAGCCTGCCAGAAGGAGAGCGGCGAAGGTCAGGGGCAGAGCAGAGATTCGCATGCAAAATCCTCCAAGAGCCGGTTTGCGGCCTGTCGCCGGTGGACATTCGCCGTTCTTTGCGGCAAGCGCTACCGTCAAACGCGGCAGCCAATGGAGGAACGGACGAGATGGCGAAAACAATCTACAAGATCGTTCCGGCAAGTCTGTGGCAAGATGCGAAGGACGCCGGGATTTTCAAGGGCGCGGCCATCGACCTTGCGGACGGCTACATCCATTTCTCCACCGCGGCCCAGGCGAAGGAGACCGCCGCCCGCCATTTCGCGGGCCAGAGCGACCTTCTCCTTGTCGCCATCGACGGCGATGCGCTCGGCGACAAGCTGGTCTTCGAACCCTCGCGCGGCGGCGATCTCTTCCCGCATCTTTATGCCGACCTGCCGCTTTCCGCCGTGCTCTGGGAAAAGCCCCTGCCGCTCGGCCCCGACGGCGCCCACCAGTTTCCGGAGATGTCCCTCTGATGTCGTTTCTCTCGAGCCTCGGCCGCAAGGGCCTCTTCCTCTTCGACCCCGAAACCGCGCACGGCCTTTCCATCGCCGCGCTGAAGGCCGGCGTGGTGCCGGCCTGCCCGGTGAAGGCCGATCCGCGCCTGGCGCAGACCGTCGCCGGCATCGTCTTCCCCAATCCGCTCGGCATGGCCGCCGGCTATGACAAGAATGCCGAGGTGCCGGAGGCGCTGCTGCGCCTCGGCTTCGGCTTCACCGAGATCGGCACCGTCACGCCGCGCCCGCAGGCCGGCAATCCCAAGCCGCGCATCTTCCGCCTCATCGAAGACGATGCCGTCATCAACCGCCTCGGCTTCAACAATGAAGGCCATGCCGCCGCGCTCGCGCGCCTCGGGGCCTGCCGGCGCGATGCGCTGATCGGCGTCAATATCGGCGCCAACAAGGACAGCGAGGACCGCATCGCCGATTACGTGGCCGGCATCCGTACCTTCTACGACGTCGCGCGCTATTTCACCGCCAACATCTCCTCGCCCAACACGCCGGGCCTGCGCGACCTGCAGGCGAAGGAAAGCCTGCATGCGCTGCTGTCGGCCGTGCTCGCCGCCCGCGCCGAGGAAGAGGCCCGCAGCGGCCGCCCGGTGCCGGTCTTCCTGAAGATCGCGCCCGATCTCACCGAGGAGGGCCTCGACGACATCGCCGAGGTGGCGCTCGCCCATCCGCTCGACGGCCTCATCGTCTCCAACACGACGCTGTCGCGCGAAGGGCTGCGCGACACCCGCCATGCGGGCGAGGCGGGCGGGCTTTCCGGAAAGCCGCTCTTCGAGAAATCGACCGTGGTGCTTGCCAAGATGCGCCGGCGCGTCGGCGAGCGCCTGCCGATCATCGGCGTCGGCGGTGTCTCCTCGGCGGAGACGGCGGCGGAGAAGATCCGCGCCGGGGCAAACCTCGTGCAGCTCTATTCCTGCATGGTCTATGCCGGCCCGACGCTGCCGGGCGAGATCGTGAACGGCCTCTCGCGCATTTGTGATCGCGAGCAGATCGCCTCCATCTCAGCGCTTTGCGGCACGCGCACGGCCCATTGGGCCGATCGTCCCCTCTGATCGTCACACGGGAACCAAACTTTCCCGCTAGGGGTTTTCCCCTTGCGGGTGGAGCGTTCGGCAGAAGCCGGCTCGCACCGCGGTAGCCTGCGCCGACCCCGCCCGAAACGGCCGAAAAGGCCAGGAAGGGACGATACGATGAACGATCACGACGAACGTATCAGGCAAAGGGTCCACGAGATCTGGGAGGCGGAAGGCCGCCCGGAGGGCCGCGAATATTCGCACTGGCTGCGCGCCCGGGCGGAGATAGCGGAGGAGGACGGCGACGCCGCCCCCCATGCGAAGAGCGGCCTCATCCTGCGCCCCGACCTTCACCCGAAGGAAAGGCTCGACAGGGCGGCCAGGGCCGATATCGCCCGCAATGCGCTTCCGCCCGGCACCGTGCCGGAAAACCCGACGGCGGAAAATCCCGACCGCATCACCCAGATGAAACCCGCCCGCGCCAGAAAGCCTCTCGACGCGCGCGACATGGACGCCCAGCTCGACCAGCCCCTGTAACGGCCGGTCCGCTGAAAGGCCTCAAGCGAATTGCCGCCCCGCCAGCCCCGGCAGGCGGAGCGCCAGGAAAATCCCCCGAAACGCCAGGAAGAGATTGAGCGCGAGCCAGAGCCCGTGATTGCCGAGGAGTGGCACGAAGAGGGCGAGCGCCGCGAGATAGCCGACGAAGGCGGCCAGCATCATGTTGCGCATGGCCGAGGACCAGGTCGCGCCGATATAGACCCCGTCCATCTGGAAGGCGAGCGCGCCGGTGATCGCCGTCAGCGCCGCCCAGGGCAGGTATTTCACGGCCTCCGCCTGCACGCTTTGCGTCGTCGTCAGGAAGCCGATCACGTTCGCTCCGAAAAGAAGGAAGAGCAGCGTCGTCACGATGCCGAGGCCGAAGGACCAGAGGAACGTGAGCCGGACGGCGCGGTCGAAGGCCGGACGGAAATTCGCGCCGAAAGCCCGGCCGACGAGCTGCTCGGCCGCATTGGCGATGCCGTCGAGATAATAGCCGGCCACGAGGAAGATGTTCATCAGCACCGCATTGGCCGCCAGCACCAGCGGGCCCATGGACGAGCCGATGCGTGTCATGATGGCGAAGGCGCCGATCAGCACGAAGGTGCGGATCATGATGTCGCGGTTGAGCGAGAACAGCGCCTTCATGCGCGCACGGGCGAAGATCTCCGCCCGCGCCGGGCGATGCGCCCGGTCGAAACGGGTGACGACGATGAGGAGACCGGCGAGCATGCCGACCGTCTCGCCGGTGAAGGTGCCCCAGGCGATGCCGGCGACGCCCCAGCCGAGCCCGAGGCCGAGGGTGATCGACAGCACGATGTTGATGCCGTTGATGATCGCCTGCAGGGCGAGCCCCGTCATGCCCTGCCCGCGCCCCAGCACGAAGCCGAGCAGCGCATAATTGGCGAGCGCCATGGGCGCGGCGAGCACGCGGATGGTGAAATAGGTCGAGGTCACCTCGGCGACGGCCGGCGACGGCGCCATCAGGAAGAGGCCGGCGGAGAGCAGGAGCGGCGAAAGCAGCGCGATCGCCAGGCCGCAACAGAGCGCGATGGTGAGCGAGCGCCAGTAGACCGCCTGCTCCTCGCGCCGGTCGCCGCGCCCGAAGGCCTGGGCGACGAGCCCGGTGGTGGAGGCGCGCAGGAAGTTGAAGCTGCCGAGCAGGAGATCGAAGAGCACCGAGCCGACCGCCATGCCGGCCAGCGCATCGGCCGAGCCGAGCCGGCCGGCGACCGCCGTATCGGTGAGGCCGAGCAGCGGCGTCGTCAGGAAGCCGAGCGTCATGGGAATGGCGATGGACAGCACCAGCCGGTGCGTCACCTCGAAGGGGCCGGCCCCTTCGTTTTCCTCTATCGTCGCTACGCTCATGTTCCCGTCCCCCGCTGCCCCTGCAGCCCCTCATCCGCCTGCCGGCACCTTCTCCCCGCGAGCGGGAAGAAGGACGTAAACCGCACCGTTTTCCTCACCCCTCGCCCCATGCACAACATGCTCCCTCTCCCCGCTTGCGGGGAGAGGGCTGGGGTGAGGGGCAATCCCGCTCAGTTCGAGAGCACCATCGCCCAGTAGCGCCGGTTGCCGGATGCCGGATTGGAGACGACCGCGACGCCGAGGCCGCGATAGTTGCCCAGCATGTTGACAAGGTGCTTGGGCGACTGGTGCCAGGCCTCGAAGGCCTCCGCCGCGCCCGCCTGCCCGGCGGCGATGTTCTCGGCGGCCGGAAGCGCCACGTCCATGCCCTTCATGCGTTTGCCGAAATTCGCGCCGAGGCCGATATTGTGCTCCATCCGGCCGACGGCCGCCATGCGGCTTGCCTGGTCCATGGCGGCGCGCTGCGCCGCGCCGTCGGCGGCAAGCGCCGGCAGGCCGCGCGTGGCACGCAGCTTGTTGACCAGGGCGAGCGAGGCGGCGGTCTGGTCGCTGCCGGTGCCGGCGGAAGGGGCTGGCGGGCGGGTGGTGCAGCCGGCGGCAAGCGCGGCGACGGCCGCCCCGGAGGCGGCAAGGAAGTGTCTGCGGGAGATCATGATCAGCGACGGTAGCTCAAGAGACGGATGACGATGAAGACCGGGACGACGATGGCGGCGCCGAGCAGCAGGTAGTCGCCGAGGCGGCCCAGCGTCTTGAAGCCGGTGTTCCACAGGTCGATGACGAAATCGCGCGCGGCGATGAGGATGTCATGCGGGTAGAGCCCGAAGATCGACATCAGGAAGCCCACGGCCACCGACAGGATCAGCAGCTTGACGATCACGCGGACCGGTGTGTCGCCGAGAAAGCCGTTCACGCCATTCGACATCGGTTGATTCTCCAAAAATTCGTGTCCATCCAGATAAGCCGTCACCGCGCCCGCGGCAAGCAAGCGGGCTTCATGAGAAATCGCTTGCCTTTTGCAACGGCCCTGCCATGTAGCTCAGCCAGCTTTCCCGCATCAAAGGTGCCCATGACGAGCCCGCATTTTTCCTCCGGCGATCTCATCGCCGACCGCCGCGCCGACTATGCCCGCATGTTCGCGGAATCCGGCGAGTTCGCGGAGGCTGCGGAACTCATGGAACAGGCGCTCGAACAGGTGCCGCTCTGGGCCGCCGGGTGGTTCCGGCTCGCCGAATATGCCGAGAAATCGGGCCGGAAGGAGGCGGCGACCGCCGCGCTCGAAAAGGTCGTGGCGCTCGACCCGTCCGACATCTTCGGCGCGAGCCTCAAGCTCGCCGTGCTCGGCGCCGCCGAACCGCCCGCCGCGCCGCCGACGCCCTATGTCGAGCGCCTCTTCGACGACTATGCCGACCGCTTCGACACCGCGCTCGTCGAAAAGCTCGATTATACCGTTCCGCAGACGCTCGCCCGGCTGGTGCTGAAACATGCCGGCGCGGACAGAAAATTCGGCCTCGTTTGCGACATCGGCTGCGGCACCGGCCTTTTCGGCGTGGAATTCCGCGCCCATGCCGGGCGGCTGGAGGGCTTCGACCTTTCCGCCGGCATGCTCGCCAAGGCGGAGGAAAAGGCCGTCTACGACCATCTCGCCCAGGCCGACCTTTCGCTTCCCGCCGGAGAAAGCGGCCTTTTCGCGAACGGGCCCGAGGCGCGTGCCGATCTCGTCAGCGCGGCGGACGTGCTGATGTATCTCGGCGACCTTGCCGAGGTCTTCCCGAGCGTGGCGCGCCTTGCGCGGCCGGGCGGGCTCTTCGCCTTTTCGGTCGAGGACGGCGGGACGGGCGATGCGCCGCTGCTGCGCCCATCCCTGCGCTATGCCCATCCGGAAGCCTTCATCCGCCGGCGGCTTGCCGAAAGCGGCTTCGACCTTCTCGCCCTCGAAAGAAGCGTGATCCGCCGGGATGCCGGCCAGCCCGTGCATGGCCTGCTCTTCCTCGCCCGGCGCCACGGCCAGGCCTGCAACTGAGAACCATCGGAGATCGGCCATGGACAAGCGGCACTTCGGCTTCTGGAACCCCACACCCACCCGCCACACATTGCTGGAGGACGCGCAGGGCCTCTTCGCCAGCAGCATGATCGCCGCGCTCGGCCTTGCCCTGATGGGCAGCGCCGGCCTCGTGGCCAGCGGCACCGCCGGCGTCGCCTTCATCCTGCATTATCTCACGGGCGTCAGCTTCGGCCTCTACTATACCGTCGTGAACATCCCGTTCTACATCCTCGCCCTCAAGCGCCTCGGCCGGGCCTTCACCATCAAGACCATCGCCGCCGTCGCCCTCACCTCGCTCATCACCGAGCTGCAGCCGCACTTCCTCAGCATCGACAGCATCGATCCGATGTGGACGGCGGTGCTGGCCGGCATCCTGCTCGGCTTCGGCCTGCTCGGCCTCTACCGCCACCGCGCCAGCCTCGGCGGCATCGGCGTGCTCGCGGTCTATCTGCAGGAGCGCTTCGGCTGGCCCGCCGGCCTCGTCCAGCTCGCCTTCGACCTCGTCGTGCTGGCCGCCGCCTTCGCCGTCGCCGCGCCCTTCATCGTGCTCTGCTCGGTGGTCGGCGCCGTGGTGCTGAACCTCTTCCTCACCGTCAACCACCGCGCCGACCGCTATATCGCCATGTAGGGGCGTTGGCCGGGGCGGGAAATCCCGGTATTGCGGAGGCATGAAGACCCTTGGCCGCCTTGTCCTCTCCGCCATACTGGCGATCCTCGCCAGCCTGATCGTCGCGGGACTGTTTCTGCCCGTCTACGGCATCGTCGAAGGCGGCTCGTACAATTGCCTTTCTGACGGGGTCGGGACATGCCTTTCCGAAATTCCCCTCAGCGCGCTCCTCTACGGGCCGTTGTTTTCCATCGCCGGCCTACTGGTCCTGACGCCCGTCTTCATGACGATCCTTTCGTGGCGCGATTGACCGCCTGCCCGGCGGCGGCCTGTTTTTTCGGTTCACGACTTCACATTCACGCGCCGCTCACTAGCTTAGTGCGGTGAGCACCGCCGATTCCGCCGCCAGCCCCTCCCTCCTTACCAAACCCTTCGCCGACTGGTTCGCGGCCAAGGGCTGGCAGCCGCGCGCCCACCAGATGGAGCTTCTGGCGCGCGCCACGGCGGGGGAAAGCCTGCTGCTGATCGCACCCACCGGCGCGGGCAAGACGCTGGCCGGCTTCCTGCCGGCGCTGACGGACCTTGCGCAGCGCGGCAAAATCCCGCCCGGCTCCGCCTTCACCGGCATCCACACGCTCTACATCTCGCCGCTGAAGGCGCTCGCCGTCGATATCGAGCGCAACCTGATGAAGCCCGTCTCCGAAATGGGCCTGCCCATCACTATCGAGACGCGCACCGGCGACACGCCGCAGGCCAAGCGCCAGCGCCAGCGCCTCAACCCGCCGGACATCCTGCTGACGACGCCGGAGCAGGTTGCGCTGCTGATCGCCAACGGCGAGGCCCCGCGCTTCTTCAAGGACCTGAAATACGTGATCTTCGACGAGTTGCATTCGCTCGTCACCTCCAAGCGCGGGCATCTGCTGTCACTCGGCCTCGCACGCCTGCGCCGGCTTGCCCCGGGGCTCAGGACCATCGGCCTTTCGGCCACCGTCGCCGAGCCGATGGACCTGCGCCGCTGGCTGGTCGAGCAGGCGCCGGAGGCGGAAAACCATGCCGGGCTCGTTACCGCGCCGGGCGGGGCGAAGCCGATCATCACCATCCTGAAAAGCGAGGAGCGGGTGCCGTGGTCGGGCCATCAGGCGAAATATGCGATGCCCGAGGTCTATGCGGCGATCAAGGCGCACAGGACGTCGCTGCTCTTCGTCAACACGCGCAGCCAGGCGGAAATCCTCTTCCAGGAACTCTGGAACATCAACGAGGACACGCTGCCGATCGCGCTACATCACGGCTCGCTCGATGTCGGCCAGCGGCGCAAGGTGGAGCAGGCCATGGCGGAGAACCGCCTGCGTGCGGTCGTCGCCACCTCGACGCTCGACCTCGGCATCGACTGGGGCGATGTCGATCTCGTCATCCATGTCGGCGCGCCGAAAGGGGCTTCCCGGCTCGCCCAGCGCATCGGCCGCGCCAACCACCGCATGGACGAGCCGAGCCGCGCCATCCTCGTGCCGGCCAATCGCTTCGAGGTGATGGAGTGCCAGGCGGCGCTCGACGCCAACTATCTCGGCGCGCAGGATACGCCTCCGGTCGGCGAGGGCACGCTCGACGTGCTCGCCCAACACGTCCTCGGCATGGCCTGCGCCGCGCCGTTTGACGAGGACGCGCTCTTTGCCGAAGTCACCTCCGCTTCGCCCTATACCGGGCTTCCCCGCGAAAAATTCGGGCGCATCGTGCAGTTCGTCGCGACGGGCGGTTATGCGCTGAAGACCTACGAGCGCTATGCCCGTATCCGCAAGACCGTTGACGGTCTCTGGCGCGTCTCCAACCCGCAGGTCGCGCAGCAATATCGCCTGAACCTCGGCACCATCGTCGAGATGCCGATGCTGAACGTGCGCATGGTCAAACGCGGCGCGAAGGGGGCGGTCGGGCGCGGCGGGGCCTCGCTCGGCAAGGTGGAGGAGTATTTCCTCGAAATGCTCTCGCCCGGCGACACCTTCCTGTTCTCCGGCAAGGTGCTGCGCTTCGAGGGTATCCGCGAGAACGAGTGCCTCGTTTCCCAGGCCTTCTCGCTCGATCCGAAAGTGCCGGCTTACGCAGGCGGCAAGTTCCCGCTCTCGACCTATCTCGCCGACCAGGTGCGTGGCATGCTCGATGACCCGCATCGCTGGGGCGAGCTGCCCGAGCAGGTGCGCGACTGGCTCGCCCTGCAACGCGACGTCTCCAGCCTGCCGAAACGCAACGAACTGCTCATCGAGACCTTTCCGCGCGGCAGCCGGCACTACATGGTCGCCTATCCCTTCGAGGGGCGGCTGGCGCACCAGACGCTCGGCATGCTGCTGACGCGCCGGCTGGAGCGCGCCGGGCGGCGGCCGCTCGGTTTCGTCGCCACCGACTATTCGCTGGCGATCTGGGCGCTGGACGACCTCGGTCACTCGTTCGCCGTCGAGCGCCCCTCGCTCGAAAACCTCTTCGACGAGGACATGCTGGGCGACGATCTGGAAGCATGGCTCGACGAAAGCTTCATGCTGAAGCGCACCTTCCGCAATTGCGCCGTGATTGCCGGTCTTATCGAGCAGCGCCATCCGGGCAAGGAAAAGACCGGGCGGCAGGTCACGGTTTCCGCCGACCTCATCTACGACGTGCTCAGGAGCCACGAGCCGGACCATATCCTGCTGGAGGCCACGCGCAGCGATGCGGCGGCGGGGCTTTTGGATATTCAGCGATTGGGCGATATGCTGGCGCGAATCAAGGGCCACATCGCCCACCGGCGGCTCGACCGCATCTCACCGCTCGCCGTGCCGATCATGCTGGAAATCGGCAAGGAGACGGTGGCGGGCGAGGCGCAGGATTCGCTGCTGGCGGAAGCCGCCGAGGACCTGATCGCCGAGGCGATGGGCGAGGCCGGCATTTAGGAAAAGCAACGGGCATGCAGAGACTGGCTCTGGCATCGATGGATATTCAGGATTTCGGCGCGGTTTCGGCCCGCACCGTCGTCGCCGGCGTCGAGGCCGTGTGCGATCCGCTCGGCGCGCTCTATCTGCCGGAAACGCGTCTGCTCGTCGTTTCGGACCTGCATCTGGAAAAGGGCGCGGCCTTCGCCCGCCGCGGCATGATGCTGCCGCCCTACGATACGCTGGCGACGCTGAAGATGCTGGAGGCCGTCATCACCCGGCACGATCCCGCCATCGTCGTCAGTCTGGGCGACAATTTCCACGACCGCGTCGGCTCGGCCCATCTGCCGGAGATTTTTCGCACGAAAATCACGGAGCTTGCGCGCGGGCGCGAATGGATCTGGATCAACGGCAACCACGACCCGGACGGCACCGTGGACCTGCCGGGCCAATCGGCCGACGAACTCCACTATGCCGGCCTTGCCTTCCGGCACGAGCCGTCGCTCCTCTCGCCGGCCGGCGAGATCGCCGGGCACCTGCACCCGGCCGCCACCGTCATCCGCCGCGAGAAGGCGGTGCGCCGCCTGTGCTTTGCGACCGACGGCAGGCGCCTTCTGATGCCCGCCTTCGGCATCATGACCGGCGGCCTCGACCTGCGCCACAAGGCGATGGCCGGTCTCTTCGACCGGCAGAGCCTCGTCGCCCACATGCTCGGCCGCGACCGCATCTATTCGGTGCGGTTTTCCAATCTCAGAGGCTGACGCCTTCCGGCGCATAGCGCGTAAGGATCGTGCCGTTGGAAAGCGGCCTTGCCTCGACGAGATCGAAGTCGCGCCGCGCACCGTCCTTGAAGAAGGGCGTGCCCTTGCCGAGCTGCACCGGCACGATGCCCAGCATCACCTCGTCGACCAACCCCGCCTCGAGCAGCGAATCCGCCAGCTCGGCGCTGCCGAAGACATAGATCGGCTTGTCCAGCGCCTGCTTGCGGCGGGAGAGCTCGCCGACGATATCGGCCGTCACCTCGGTATTGTTCCAGTCGGAGGACGCGAGGGTGCGCGAGGCGACGAGCTTCGGCAGGGCGTTCATGAAGGTCTTCACCTCGCCCTCGTCCTCCGTCGTCGTCCAGTAGGCCTTCATGCCCTCATAGGTGATGCGGCCGAAGACGAGGAGGCCCGCGGACGCGCCGAACTCCATGCTAAGCGCTTCCAGTTCCGGCCCCCAGGCCTTGCCGTGGAAGCCGAGGTCCCATTTCGTCCCGCCCTCGAAGAAGCCGTCGAGCGTCACGAGATTCCAGATGATTACCTTTGCCATGGTCCTGTCCTCCGTTGCGGCCGTGCCGCTGCGCGCCAAACCGATTGCGAATTGCAACTGGTTGATGGATAGAGAAACCGATTTTACTATGCAAGCAGTTTTTGGAGAGACTGCATGAAGGATACCCGCCGCTCCGGCTGCCCGATCAATCTTACACTGGAAATCCTCGGGGATCGCTGGAGCCTGATCGTGCTGCGGGACATGATGTTCGGCAACCGTCGGCATTTCCGCGAGCTTTTGACGAAATCGGAGGAAGGCATCGCCTCGAACATCCTGGCGGACCGCCTTCGCCGGCTGGTAGAGGAGGGACTGATCAGCAAGGCGGACGATCCGAGCCACAAGCAGAAGGCGCTCTACAGCCTCACCGAGATGGGCATCGCGCTCGTGCCGGTCTTCGCCATGATGGGCGCCTGGGGCCGGCGCTTCCTGCCGGTGACGGAGGAACTCTCCATCCGCGCCGAGCTTCTGGAAGAGGGCGGGCCGGCGATGTGGGAGGCCTTCATGGAGGAACTGCGCGCCATCCATCTCGGCAGCCCGCCGCCCGCCCGCTCGGTCTTCAACGAATTGCGCACGGCCTATGAGGCGACCGTGGCGAGGCGGGCCACAACCGGCACTTGACGAAAGCCGCACGGTTGATTTCCATCAAGGCACGGCCCGAAGCCGGGCCTACTCTGGGTAAAAAAGGAGGCTGCGACCATGTACAGGCATATCCTCGTTCCCACCGACGGCTCGGATCTTTCCGCCGCCGCTATCGACCAGACGCTGCAACTGGCAAAGGCGCTGGGGGCGAAGGTGACGGCGCTCACCGTCGCCGAGCCGCTGCACTTCCTGCCCGTGACGCCCGGCGCCACCGTCAACCTGCGCGCGGAATACGAGGCGCATCTGAAGGTGGACGGCGCCCGCATCCTCGGCGCGGTCGAGGCGAAGGCGGCGGCGGCCGGCATTCCGGTCGAGACGCTGCAGATCGCGGCGGGCGATGCCTGGCAGGCGATCATCGACACGGCGGAAAAGCGCGGCTGCGACCTCATCGCCATGGCCTCGCACGGCCGGCGCGGCGTCAGCGCCTTCCTGATGGGCAGCGTCACGACGAAGGTGCTGAGCCACGCGAAGGTGCCCGTGCTGGTCTACCGGTCCTGACCGCTCAGTCCTTGCGGAAGACGACGCTGGCGAGCCAGCCCGTCAGGAGAGCGAGCAGCACCGAGAAGAGGCCGTAGGCCAGCGAATTGTTGTAGGCGGCATTCGAGATCATCTGCTCGATGCCGGTCTTCATGACGCGCAGCGGCAGCGCCTTCTCCGCGATGAACACGCCATCGCGGAAGAGGTGGGCGCGCACGACATGGGTGCCGTTCGGCACGTTGGCCGGCAGCTTGACCGTCGCCTTGAACAGGCTGGCGCTGATGAACTGCACGCCGCCGGGATCGCGCTGGTAGAAGCCGCCGCTTTCCTTGAGGCGGCGGAAGGCGTCGCGGAACTCGGTGAGCTTCGAGCCGTCGCCGACATAGCCGATGGGCGAGAGGCGGATATGCTGGATGCCGACGCCGACGCCGTTGAGCATGGCGGGCTCGGCGATGGTCTCGACGTCCCGCGTGCTCGACAGCGAGTAGGATTCCGGCACCAGCTCGAAGGTCATGGAGCGGCGGTTGACCCAGATGCCGAAGACGCGCTCCTTGATGCGCACCGTATTGTTGTCCTTCGGCCCTTCCAGCGCCACGACGATGTCGTACTTGCTCTGGGCGAGCAGCGCGGGATCGTAGCCCTCGATGGCGCCGAAGATCGTCAGGTCCGCGCCGCGGAAGTCCGACGAGATGGCGATCTCGTCCGTCGAGATGCCGATCTCCAGCTTCTCGGGAAATTCCACCGGCCTGTCCTCCAGCACCTGCGCGCCGGCGGGAAGGGCAAGGCCAAGGACGAAGAGGAGCGTCGCGAGGGCTCTCATCGATAGACCCCCTCGCTGACGATGGAATAGATGTCGGCCGGCGTGACGACGAGGTCGACCGCAAGGCGGGCGCCGACGGCAAGGACGAGCAGCGCGAGCAGCGCGCGCAGCTGTTCGCCGCGCAGCTTCTGGCCGACACGCACGCCATATTGCGCGCCGATGACGCCGGCCACCATCAGGATGAAGGCGAGCACGATATCGACGGAATAGTTGGTCGTCGCCTGCACGACGGTCGTATAGGCGGTGACGAAGATGATCTGGAACAGCGAGGTCCCGACGACGACATTGGTCGGGATGCGCAGGAGATAGATCATCGCCGGCACCATGATGAAGCCGCCGCCGACGCCCATGACCGAGGTGAGGATGCCGATGCAGAAGCCGAGCCCGATCACCGGAATGACGGACAAATAGATCTTCGACTTCTTGAAGCGCATCTTCAGCGGCAGGCGGTGCACCCAGCTATGCTGGCCGGGCCGGCGCAGCGAGACGGGCTGGTTGTTGGCCGAACGGCGCATGGCGCGGATGCTCTCGAGCAGCATCAGCGTGCCCACCGTGCCGAGCAGCACGACATAGAGCAGCGAGATGACGAGATCGAGCTGGCCGACGCTGCGCAGCAGCGCGAAGATCCAGATACCGACCGTCGCCCCCGTGAGGCCGCCGACGAGAAGGACCGCGCCGAGCTTGACGTCCAGCGTGCCGCGCCGGAAATGCGACAATGCGCCGGAGATCGACGAGGCGACGACCTGGTTGGCGCCCGTCGCCACCGCGACGACCGGAGGGATGTTGTAGAAGATGAGGAGCGGCGTGATGAGGAAGCCGCCGCCGACGCCGAACATGCCGGAAAGGAAGCCGACGGCCGCGCCCATGCCGAGAATGATGAAGATATTCACCGAAAGCTCTGCGATGGGCAGATAGACAGTCACAACAATACCCCGATCGGCAATTCCCGCTTGCGCGGAAGCCCAGGCAATTCCGGCGGACGCGCGAAGCGGCTCGCCTCCGGACTTGCGTCAAACGATACTCGGCAGCCGCCTTCACCCCTTCCCGCCCCTGCCGCGGCTCCTCTTCGGCAGGCAGCGAATACGACGACGCGCCCCGCCGCAAAGGGAGTGCCCCTCGGCGGCCGGCCGCGCCTTGCATCCGGCAAGGACCGGTTCTGGAACGCAGCCATTGCGGCGCGTGCCTCAGCCCTTTCGGATGATGACGTTTCTTCCTGGCGTTATCATCTTGGAGCGACATGAATTTTCTATTGCATAATCCGCAAATCGGGGCCGATTTAAGGATGAAAATATGCAGCGGATCAAATTGCTCCGGCGCCCGTCGCACATCGTGAGCGACGTGCGGGCGCCATGGGCGGGCGTCATGCCCTTTGGATCGAGAGAGACGTGACCGGAGGCGCCGCCTGGCGGGCCTCCGGCGATGCGCCGGTCAGCCCGGCTGCTTGTTGCGCTTCAGAAGCTCGGTGACGAGCGCGTCGTCGATCTCGCCGGTTTCCTTCTGGCCGACGGACTTCTGGAAGGCCTTGATGGCGGAGACGGTCTTCTTGCCCATCTCGCCGTCCGGCGTGCCGGCGTTGAAGCCGTTGTTGTTGAGGATGGCCTGGATGTTGCGGATGGCCTTCTTCATGTCGACGCTGGCGGTCTTCACCGGCTTGCCGACCCATTCGTCCGGCAGGTCGGCCGAGTTTGCCTTCTCGTCGAGCGCCTGCGGTTTCCAGAGGTCGACCTTGGCCTTGGCGCTGGAGAGCTGCTCCGGCTTCATGGCATTGGCCACCTCGTCGCGCTTTTCGGCGGCGTCGTGGTCGCCGTCACGAGCGGCGATGGCGAACCACTTGTAGGATTCTTCCAGGTCCTGCTTCACGCCGTTGCCGCGCGCATAGAGGATGGCGAGGTTGAACTGGCTGTCGCGCACGCCGAGCTCGGATGCCTTCTGGAACCATTTGGCGGCGCCGTTGAAGTCCGGCGCGGCATCGCCCGAGCCCGTCGCCAGCAGGACGGCGAGATTGTGCATGGCGCTCGCATTGCCCTTGCCGGCCGCATCCTCGTAGAGCTTGCGCGCCCGGGCAAGGTCGAGTTCGACGCCCTGGCCCTTCTCGTAGAGGTTGGCGAGGCGGTATTCGGCCGGTGCGAAGCCGCGGTCGGCCGCAAGCGCGTACCAGCGGGCGGCTTCCTTGAGGTCGGTGGCGACGCCGCGGCCTTCCGTGTAGCGCGCGCCGATCTCGAACAGCGCCAGCGGGTCACCTTCCGTCGCGGCCTTGGAGAGCGAGGCGGGCGTGATCGCTTCCGGCACGGCGATCGCCGCTGTCTGCGCGGCGCCGAGCGGCGCGGCCTCTTCCCAGCCGGCCTTGGCATCCTTGCCGGCGAGCGGCACGGTTTCCGGCGTCGTCAGCGGCTCGAAGCCGGCGGTGGCATCGTCATCCGCGGCAAGGGGTGTCGTCAGGGCGTCGGTGCCCTTCGTCTGGAGCGGCGTCACCTGAAGGGATGCGCCGTCATCCGTCGCCTTTTCGGGCGCGGCGAGGCTGCGCTCGCCCTCCGTGCCGGCCGGCGCGGGATCGGTCACGGCCTTTTCCCCCGCGACGGGCGCTGCGGCAATGTTTGCGGTCACGGCCTTGTCGGCACCGTCCGTCGTCGCGGCGGGCCTTGCCTCTTCCCTGACGGCGGCCTGCTCCACGACGGCCGGGGCCTCGTCGCCGCGGACCAGCGTGTTGACCAGCGGGTAGGACATGATGGCGAGCAGCACGGCGCCGACGGCAAGCAGGATCGGGCGGCGATGGCGCGCGAAGGCGGAAGTGGCGGCCGGCGTGTCGCCCTTGGCCGCCTTTTCCGGCTTTCTGGCCGGTGCGACGCGGGAGATCGTGTCGGTTTCTTCGGCGGCGAGCTTGGCGGCGCGGCGGGCGGCGGCGATGAAGTCCGCCTTCTCGCCTTCGCTGCCGGGAGCGGCGCGGCTGCCCGCGGCCTGGCCGGCGCGGACACGCTCGAGGATGCGGCGCACGTCCGGCACGCCGGAGCCCGGCTCCAGAAGCTGGTTCGCCTCTTCCGGCGCCAGCTCGTCGACGGGATCGATGGAGGGCGCCGGATCGATCTGCTGGCGCTCGGCCTGCGGGGCCACATCCTTACGGCCGGGCGCGAAGCGGCGCTTCAGGCCGGCAAGCAGGCCGGCCCTGGGCTGGGCTTCGGCGATATCGCCGGCAAGCGCCACGGCCTCCTCGGCAACGGCATCCCCTGCCTCGGCACGCACGGGCGCGGGAATATGCTCGACCTCGATCTCGGCGAAGCGGCTTTCCTCTTCGGGCGCGGCGATCTCCGCCTTCAGCTCGGCGGCGCCGAAGGCGTCGTCGTCAAAAGGGTAGTCGTTGCGGTGAAGGCCGGCATCCGCGCCGAAGCCCATGGCCGGCATCTCGGCGCGGGGCATTTCGGCGCGAGGCTGGGCGGCCTCGCGGCGGCCGAAGGTTTCGCGCGGGGCGTCGAGCTGTTCGAGGCGGCCGGCGATCTGCACCAGCGTGTCGTGCAGGGCGTCGAAGGTGCGGGCGGTGCGTTCCTCGCCGGCGCGGGTCAGCTCCTCCAGCGCGCGAAGGTCGTTCGCAAGGCCGGCGATCGCCTCCATGTCGGTATTGGCGGCGGAGGCGGGGCCGGCATGGCGATAGGCCTCCATGACGGCTTCCGCCGCCTGGCGGGCGGCCTCGACAATATATTCGTCATTGGTCGCCATATAGTCTTCGATGGTGGCGATCCGGTTCTCGAATTCCGGGGGCATGGCGGCCATGGACGCGGCGGAGGGCGTGCTGATCAGCGTGGAGAGATGCGCGATCTGCGCCTCCAGGCTGCGCAGCGCCTCGTGGTCGCCGGCGGGCGCCGCGCGGGTCGCGTCGAGCCGGTCGGCGATATCCGAGAGGCGGCCTTCGAGGCGCGAGAAACGGTCTTCCTGGAAGGGGCTGCCGACGGGCGTATCCAGCGTGTCGATGCGGCGGGCGAGCGCATCCAGACGGCCGGCAAGCTCGTTGTTGACGCTGCCCTGGTCGAGCGCGTCGATCTTGCGAGAAATGTCGGAGAGGTAATAGGCAAGCTCGTCGCCGCCGACGAGGGCGGGCGCGGCCTGCTGGCCCTGCTCCAGCATCTGCGACAGGTGCTCGATGCGCTCTTCGAGGCGCAGCGCCGTGCGCTCGTTCGACAGGTCCTCGATGCGGCCTGCCAGCGCCTCGATGCGGGCGGAGAGGTTCTGGTCGGCGGGCGCGGGGCGGTGGGCGATGAGGTCGATCTGGCCGGCGAGATCGGCGATGCGGCCTTCGAGGCGCTGCATCATGCCCTGGTCGGCGAAGGACGACTGCTGCATGCGGCCGGCGGCGGCGATGGCGCGGCTGATCTCGTCGAGGCGAGCATCCAGCCCCTCGAACTGCGAGGCGACGGCGGAAACGAAGCGTCCGTCGTCCGGCGCGCCCTGGCGGGCGATCATGTCGACGGCATGCACCATCGATTCGATCTTGTCCTCCAGCGCGCGGATGGCGGGTGTCGCGCTCATGCCGTTGATCTGGTTCTTCAATTCGTCGAGCCGGTAGGCGAGCGCCACCAGCTCGTCGTCGCGGCTCTGGTCGAAGACGGAAAGCTTCTCTTCGACGCCGTTCCAGCGGTCCTCCATGCGGCGCACAGAATCCTCGCGGGCAAGCCCGTCGAGCACGGAGCGCAGCGCATCGAACTCGACGCGCAGGCCTTCCGTATGCCCCGACTGGCGGCCGAGCTGGCTGATGCCGGCGGAAAGGCGGTGCAGCTCCTCGCGCAGGTCATCGCCATTGCCGCGGCCCTCGGCCATCTGGCGAATGCCGCGGATTTCCGAGCGCAGCGACTGCATCTCGCGTTCGAGGCCCTCGGCGATATCCTTCTTGAGATCCTGGCGGAGCGAGACGAGCGAGCGGGCGATATCCTGCACGGAACTGTCGGCGCGGGCGGGCGCTGCGGCCGGCTGGCCGCCGAAGGCGGTGTGGGCGTGCTGGGCGGCGGCGTGGTGATCGGCCGAGAGCGGGTGGCGCTCGATGCGCTGGGCGACGCGCTCGCGGCTGCCCTCGATGGCGCGCTGGCGCTGCATGATTTCGGAAACGGGGTCTTCGCGCAGCGGCACGCCGCGCGCCGGCTCGTAGCGCGACGGCTCGGGGCGGATCTGTTCGGAGCGGGCCTGCTCGGTGCGGGAAGCGAAGCGCTCCTCACCGCGCCCGCGCGCATCCCGGCTGTTCGCCATCAGGCCCTCGATGCGGGCTTCCAGCCCCTCGATGGTGCGATTGAGCGCGTCGAGCGAAGAGCGTTCGCCTTGACGTTGCGGGTTTCGCGATCCGTTCATCTTTCGCCTCGCTTTGACGGCCGTCGGCCCGTCGGGAGATACCCTTGAAAGCGCTGCCCGCCCGGCTGCGCTCTTCCTGCGTTGTGGCGGAAAACCGTATCGTCCCTGTTGTCGCCCGGACCGTCCGCCCGGGTCTCACAGAGGGGAGCCGAAATGATTCCCGATCCCACGCCCTCAAGCGCCACAATTCATGAAACGTGGTAAACAAGGGGTTAACTCGACCGGAAATTTTTTAACGATTTGCTCATAGACTGGTCCCGGAGAGGGAAAGATGAACGGTTGCGGGACGTGGGGAGGTTGCAGCCGTCACGATTTGCTTAGGGACGAAGGCGCGCGCCGCCTCTTCTCCCCGCCTGCGGGGAGAAGATCGCGGCAGCGGGATGAGGCGCAGGCAGCACATTCTCCCGTGGAGGGCGTGGAAAACCGGGGCGGCCCCTCATCCGCCTGCCGGCACCTTCTCCCCGCAAGCGGGGAGAAGGAGGATGTGGCCGGCGCCTTGCCATGGGTGGCGGACTTCCCTTGGGGAACGTCGGCAAGCATGGAGCCCGGCCTCATATGCTCCCCTCCTCTCCCTGCGACGAAAAATTCAACGCACTGCCACCTTTTGACGTTTACGCAAACGTCAAAGTTTTATACACTCCCTCCCCAAGGACCGGACTCCTGTCCGTGGCATAGGTGAGGAACGCGAGAAATGCCGATCTACAAGGCCCCCGTGAATGACACGCTTTTCATCCTGAACGACGTGCTCTCGCTCGAGCGCTACAACAATCTGCCCGGCTTCGCCGACGCGACGGGCGACATGCTGGAGGCGATTGCCGGCGAGGCGGCCAAGCTCGCCGAGGAAGTGCTGTTCCCGGTCAACCTCTCCGGCGACCAGGAAGGCTGCAGGCGCAACGACGATGCCACGGTGGTAACGCCGCAGGGCTTCAGGGAGGCCTATGACCTCTATCGCCAGGGCGGCTGGATCGGCCTTGCCGTGCCGGAGGAATTCGGCGGCCAGGGCCTGCCCTACGTGCTGCACACCGCCGTCGGCGAATACATGTCCTCGGCCAACATGGCGCTGACCATGTATCCGGGCCTGACGCAGGGCGCGATCGCCGCGATCCTCGTGCACGGTTCCGACGAGCAGAAGGCCGCCTACCTGCCGAAGATGGTGGAAGGCACCTGGACCGGCACGATGAACCTGACGGAGCCGCATTGCGGCACCGATCTCGGCCTCCTGCGCACCAAGGCCGTGCCGCAGGCGGACGGCTCCTACAAGATTTCCGGCCAGAAGATCTTCATCTCCGCCGGCGAGCACGACATGTCGGAGAACATCGTGCACCTCGTCCTCGCCCGCATCGAGGGCGCGCCGGAGGGCACCAAGGGCATCTCGCTCTTCATCGTGCCGAAATACCTCCTCAAGGACGACGGCACGCCGGGGGAGCGGAACGCGGTCTCCTGCGGCGCCATCGAACACAAGATGGGCATCCACGGCAACGCCACCTGCGTCATGAACTATGACGAGGCGAAGGGCTTCCTCATCGGCGCGGAGAACAAGGGCCTCAACGCCATGTTCGTGATGATGAACGAAGCGCGCCTCGGCGTCGGCCTGCAGGGCCTGTCGATTGCCGAAGTCGCCTACCAGAACGCCGCCAACTATGCCCGCGAGCGCCTGCAGGGCCGTTCGCTCTCCGGCGTCAAGAACCCCGATGGCAAGGCCGATCCACTGATCGTGCATCCCGACATCCGCCGCGCGCTGATGACCATCAAGGCCTGGACGGAGGGCGGCCGTGCCTTCACGCTGTGGACGGCGCTGAAATCCGACATCGCCCACCGCTCCGCCGACGAGACGGAACGCCAGTCCGCCGACGACATCCTCGGCCTGATGACGCCAATCCTCAAGGGTGTGCTCACCGACAAGGGCTTCGACCATGCCGTCATGGCCCAGCAGGTCTTCGGCGGCCACGGCTATATCGAAGAGCATGGCATGAGCCAGTATGTGCGCGACGCGCGCATCGCCATGATCTACGAAGGCGCCAACGGCATCCAGGCGCTCGATCTCGTCGGCCGCAAGCTCGGCATGAATGGCGGCCGTGCCGTCATGGCCCTGTTCAAGGAAATCGGCGATTTCTGCGAGGAGAATCGCGGCGACGAGAAGCTCGCCCCTTTCACCAAGGCGCTCAAGAAGGGCTTGAACGACCTTCAGGCCGGAACCATGTGGTTCATGCAGAACGCCATGGCCAAGCCCGACAATGCCGGCGCCGGCTCGACCGACTACATGCACCTCTTCGGCCTCGTCGTCATCGGCTACATGTGGGCGAAGATCGCCAAGGCCGCGGAAGAGGGCCTTGCGAACGGCGCCGGCGAGCGCGAAGACTTCCTGAAGAACAAGCTGATCACGGCAAAGTTCTTCATGGAACGCCTGATGCCGGAAACGGGCCTGCGCAAGACCCGCATCGAGGCCGGCGCGGACACGACGATGGAACTGGCCGCCGAGGCGTTCTAAACCACATCTCTCGGAGGAAAAATGGCAACTAAAGCTGATCTGACTGATTGGGTGGTCGAAGCCCTTAAAGCCAACAACGGCACCGCTTCGATCCTGTTCGTTGCCCAACATATTTGGTCGCATCACGAAAAAGAACTTCGCGAAAACGACCTTTTCTATTCGTGGCAGTACGACATGCGCTGGGCTGCGACCGAACTAAGAAAGAAGGGCAGGCTTGTTTCCGCCGAAGAAGACCGGCGGGGCAAGTGGACCCTAGTATAAATTTCCGGTGCGTGGGCATCGATAGCGTCCAAGCGGCCGCAGTGAGGAGCAACTGAAATGACCGACGTCTTCATCTACGATCACGTGCGCACCCCGCGCGGGCGCGGCAAGAAGGACGGTTCGCTGCACGAAGTGCCGTCCGTCCGCCTCGCCGCCAAGGTGCTGGAAGCGGTGCGCGACCGCAACGGGCTGGATACCAACAAGGTCGACGACATCGTCATGGGCTGCGTCGATCCGGTCATGGATGCCGGCGCCGTCATCCCGAAGGCCGCCGCCTTCGAGGCCGGCTATTCGAACCGCGCGCCGGGCATGCAGATCTCGCGCTTCTGCGCCTCCGGCCTCGATGCCGTGAACTTCGGCGCGGCCAAGATCGCACAGGGCGCTGACGACATCGTCATCGCCGGCGGTGTGGAGAGCATGTCCCGCGTCGGCCTCGGCATGTCGGGCGGCGCCTGGTTCATGGACCCCTCGGTCAACTTCCCGGCCTATTTCATGCCGCAGGGCGTTTCGGCCGACCTGATCGCCACCAAATACGGTTTTTCACGCGACGACGTCGACGCCTATGCCGTCGAGAGCCAGAAGCGTGCCGCCCATGCCTGGCAGAACGGCTACTTCAAGAACTCCGTCGTGCCGGTGAAGGACATCAACGGCCTGACCATCCTCGCCCATGACGAGCACATGCGCCCGGGCACCGACATGCAGGCGCTCGCCCAGCTCCAGCCCTCCTTCCAGATGCCCGGCGAGATGGGCGGCTTCGAAGCCGTCGCCATCCAGGCCCATCCGGAAATCGAAGGCATCAACTACGTGCACCATGCCGGCAACTCCTCGGGCATCGTCGACGGCGCGGCCGCCGTGCTGCTCGGCTCGAAGGAAGGCGGCAACATCCTCGGCAAAAAGCCGCGCGGCCGCATCAAGGCCTTCGCCAATATCGGCTCCGACCCGGCGCTGATGCTGACCGGCCCGGTCGACGTCACGGAAAAGCTGCTCGCCCGCACCGGCATGAAGCTCTCCGACATCGACCTCTTCGAGCTGAACGAAGCCTTCGCCGCGGTGGTCCTGCGCTACTGCCAAGCCTTCGACATCCCGCACGACAAGATGAACGTCAACGGCGGCGCCATCGCCATGGGCCACCCGCTCGGCGCGACCGGCGCGATGATCCTCGGCACCGTGCTCGACGAACTGGAACGCCGCGATCTCAACGTTGCCCTCGTCACGCTCTGCATCGGCGCGGGCATGGGCACGGCGACGATCGTCGAACGGGTCTGAGATGGGGGACGGCCGGCCGGACCGGGACTTGTATGAACGGGTGCGAAACGAGGTACAGCAGGAATTCGCTCACCTCCATCGCGAGAAGGACATGAAAGACGACTACGCGGCCTTTACCAAGGTCAAGACCAAGGAGGAGGCCCGCACAGTGCGTGCCGGCCTTCGCGGCGAGTTGCTCTTCTGCTTCCTGTTCATCGGTCTCGCCGGCCTCGCCATCGCCTACCTCTGGTAAGAAATTTCTGGAAAGAGGAATCCATCGTGACAGACAATTTCATCACCGAAAGGATCCGTCCATGACGAGCCCGACGCGGCGCAGCTTTCTGACCCTCATCGGGGCCGGTCTCATCGCCTCCTCGGCCGAGGCGAGCGACAGCTTCGTGCTGTCGGGCACTGTCACCTATGCAGCCAAGGGCGCCATTCCGCCCGGCCGCCTGACGATCCGGCTGGAGGAGCAGGGCATCATGGACGCGCCGGCGCGGGGCATCGCCGCGATCACCGTCATCAGCAAGGGCGACCGGCATTCCATCCGCTTTTCGATGCGGGTGAAGCGTTCGGCGCTGCGCAGGGCGGTCGATCCGGGCTTTACCGTCCGTCTCGAACGGCACGGCCGCCTCATCGCCACCAATACGACGAAACAGGGATATGGCGGCCGGGGCAAGGCCTCGCTGCAGATCGAACCCATTCTCTACTGAGGGGGAGAAAACCATGAGCGCATACAAGAACTTCACCATCGAGACCGACGCCGACGGCATTGCGCTGGTCACCTGGGACATGCCTGAAAAGTCGATGAACGTCTTCACCGTCGAGGTGATGAACGAACTCGACAGGATCATCGATCAGGTCGTGGCCGATGCCGCCATCAAGGGCGCGGTCATCACGTCGGGCAAGTCCTCCTTCTCGGGCGGCGCCGACCTTTCGATGATCAAGGCGAGCTTCGATCTCCTGAAGGACGCCGAGGCGACCGACCCGGCAACTGCCGTGCAGAAGCTGTTCGATGCCACCGGCCGCATGACCTGGCTGTTCCGCAAGCTGGAAACCTCGGGCAAGCCGTGGGTCTCGGCCATCAACGGCACCTGCATGGGCGGCGCCTTCGAGATGTCGCTCGCCTGCCACGGCCGCGTCGCTTCCAATGCCAAGTCGGTGAAGATCGCGCTGCCTGAAGTCAAGGTCGGCATCTTCCCCGGCGCCGGCGGCACCCAGCGCGTGCCGCGCCTTGCCAATGCGCAGGACGCCCTGCAGATGATGACGACGGGCTCCTCGCTGACGGGCGCGCGCGCCAAGGCGATGAACCTCGTGCATCAGGTGGTCGAGCCCGACCAGCTCATCCCCGCCGCAAAGCAGATGATCAAGGATGGCCTCAAGCCCGTGCAGCCCTGGGACGAGAAGGGCTTCAAGGCGCCCGGCGGCGGCATCTGGACGCCGGCTTCCGCCCAGCTCTGGCCGGCTGCTCCTGCGATCCTGCGCCGCGAGACCGCGGGCAACTATCCGGGCGCGCTCGCCATCCTGAAGTGCGTTTATGAAGGCCTGCAGGTTCCCTTCGAAACGGGCCTGAAGATCGAGCAGCGCTACTTCACCTATATCCTCCAGACGACCGAAGCCTTCTCGATGATCCGGTCGCTGTTCATCTCCATGCAGGAACTCGGCAAGGGCGCGCGCCGCCCGGCCGGCGTGCCGAAGGCAGAGTTCAAGAAGGTCGCCATCGTCGGTGCCGGCTTCATGGGCGCTTCCATCGCCTATGTCACCGCCGCCGCCGGCATCCCGGTCGTGCTGATCGACCGCGACCAGGAAGCCGCCGACAAGGGCAAGGCACACTCCGAGGGTCTCGTCACGGGCGCGATAGGCAAGGGCCGGATGTCGAAGGAGGACGGCGAGACGCTGCTTTCCCTCATCACCCCGACGCCTGATTATGCGAGCCTTGCGGACGCCGACCTCGTCATCGAGGCCGTCTTCGAGGACCGCACCGTCAAGAAAGACGTCACCGAGAAGATCGAGGCCGTGCTGCGCGAGGACGCCATCTTCGCCTCCAACACCTCGACCCTGCCGATCACCGGCCTCGCCAAGAACTCCAGGCGCCCGAACCAGTTCATCGGCATCCACTTCTTCTCGCCGGTCGACAAGATGATGCTGGTGGAAGTGATCCTCGGCAAGGAGACGGGCGACAAGGCGCTCGCCACCGCGCTCGACTATGTCGCGGCCATCAAGAAGACGCCGATCGTCGTCAATGACACGCGCGGCTTCTACGTCAACCGCTGCGTCTTCCGCTACATGGCCGAAGCCTATGACATGCTGATCGAAGGCGTGCCGGCGGCGATGATCGAGAATGCCGCCAAGATGGCCGGCATGCCGGTCGGCCCGCTGTCGCTCAACGACGAGGTCGCCGTCGATCTGTCCTACAAGATCTTCAAGGCCTCCATCGCCGATCTCGGCGCCGAATCCGTCGATCCGCGCCACATGGAGCTGGTCACGAAGCTGGTGGAAGGCGAAGGCCGCCTCGGCCGCAAGGCCGGCAAGGGCTTCTACGACTACCCGCCGAAGCCGGCGAAGAAGAAGCTGTGGCCGGGCCTGAAGGACCTCTATCCGCAGCAGAAGCCTGATGATGTCGATATCAAGGTGATCAAGGAGCGCCTGCTCGTCACCATCGCGCTGGAAGCGGCCCGCACCATGGAAGAGGGCATCGTCACCGACCCGCGCGAGGCCGATGTCGGCTCCATCCTCGGCTTCGGCTTCGCCCCCTATACCGGCGGCACGCTCTCCTACATCGACGGCATGGGCGTGAAGACCTTCGTCGCGCTCTGCGAGAAGCTCGCCGCAAAATACGGCAGTCACTTCCAGCCGACGCCGCTCCTCAAGGACATGGCCGCCAAGGGCGAGACCTTCTACAGCCGCTTTGCCGCCGGGACGAAGCAGGCGGCCTGACCACGCGACGGCTTGCAACGCGAAAGGGCGGCCTGGCGCCGCCCTTTTTGCTTGCATCATCTTCAAGTTGTGAAAATAATACTGCGACAGAGCCTTCGAAATCGGCCGTATTTTCGGGCGGGTTTCCGGGTCCTTTCAGAAAAATCCCGGCCCGCCATTGCGCTTTTCGAAATAAACCCTATATAGAACATATCGAAAACTGCTTGCGACCTTTGTCTTCGAGCTGAAAAGCTCTGTCAGATTTCCTTTCAAGATCGATCAATAACGGACAAAATATCGTCCGATTACACTAGCGATGGAAAGGATATCGTTATGAATTCAGGCACCGTAAAGTGGTTCAACAGCACCAAGGGTTTCGGCTTCATCCAGCCCGATGACGGCACGACCGACGTCTTCGTGCACATCTCGGCTGTCGAGCGTGCGGGCCTCGGCTCGCTCGCCGAAGGCCAGAAGATCAGCTACGAGATCGTCCGCGACCGCAAGTCCGGCAAGAACTCGGCCGACAACCTTCGCGCTGCTTGAAGAAGATTGTCGTTCCTCTTCGCTGACCACGGATGTACTGGCAGCAGAGAGTCGAATGACGGGAGAGGTCGGGGTCACGCCCCGGCCTTTTTATTTCCGCTACCCGCCCGGGAATTCGCGCAGGCATGCGCATTGGAGCAATTCCAGCAAAAGTGCGCAGCGGTTTTGCAATTCGAAGAATAGCGGAAGCGCCCCAGCGGGCATCCTCGAAGGAGAAGCGTCATGAGCCGGAAAACCTATGCCATCGGCGACCGGATCGTCCTGAGGGCCGGCCTGTCCCGCAGTCCGGCGGGCGAGCGGACATGCCGCATCGTCAGCCTGCTGCCCGCAGACCATGGCGAAGTCCAGTATCGCGTGCGGCGCGAAGGCGAGACCTTCGAGCGGCGCATCGTGCATAGCGACATCGATACGGCCGAGAGCGCCGTGCCGGTGTCCTGCGACAGCCCGGCGTCCCCCGGCAAGGCGGGCTCCTGGCTGAAACCGTCGAGCATCCGTGTCGGCAGATAGCCGGACAGCACGGCTGCAAGGCCCGTTTCAACCCAGCGCGGCTCCGGCCGCAAGAGAAAGGACATCCATTGCAGGTTCTCGTTCGAGATAACAATGTCGACCAGGCGCTTCGCGTCCTGAAGAAGAAGATGCAGCGCGAAGGCCTTTTCCGCGAGATGAAGGCCCGCAGCGCCTATGAGAAGCCGTCGGAAAAGCGTGCCCGCGAAAAGGCCGAGGCCATTCGCCGCCAGCGCAAGCTCGCCCGCAAGAAGATGCAGCGCGAGGGGCTCCTGCCCGCGCCCCGCAAGGCGGCCCGCACCCGCTAGCACCATTACGGCCAATGCCGGGTTCCGGAGCGTTGCTCGCTTTTTCGAAAAGCGGAACGCTCCGGCCTCGCGCCTGCCACGCCGGGCATCCGGCGCCGCATGAATTGCCGCCGGACGGACGGCCTCGCAGAGCCCGTCCGTCCCCGGCCATCGCCCCGGGAGGGCAGAGAGCATGACCGCAACCAAGGAAGAATTCTTCAAGCCCGCCAAGCTGTCCGCGCAGGACAAGGCGGCAAGGACCGACGACACCGCGCGGGGCATCATCGCGCAGGAGACCAACGCCCGCGAGGCGAAGACGGCCCGCCTGCGCGCCATGCGCCTCGACCAGCAGACGAAAGAGCCCGCCCCAGCCCCCCGCAAGGGCCGGAAGACCACCGCCGCCGACAAGGTATAGAGCCGCCGCGCGTCCGGATGGACTGCCGTCATGGGGAGACGGGTGGCTATTGCCCCTGAGGCTCACCCCGAGCGTCTGCACGACGTTCCTTCAAACGTCATCATGGGAAGCGCCGGCGGCTGTGGGCCCTCTGCTCAAGACGGAGGGGACGAGGCGGTTCCCGTCCACTGAACAGTGCGGCATAGGGGACGTTGCATCTCGCTCTCGCCCCTTTCTTCTTGCGTCATCCTCGGGCTCGACCCGTGGATCCACGCGGCACGGCACCCCCTCACTTCCAGGGAAAACACCCCCGCCTTTTCCCCGCCCTCCGAACCTGTGCCTACAATCCCCTCATCCCGCCACGGATACACTGCAAGGCGTTGCAGCGAGGCGGGGTCGGCGCGGGGCGGGAGGGGAAGACGCAGAACCTCTCGCACCGGGCCTGCGGAAAATGGTCCCCCTCCGGCGACACGGGGGAAGCGGCAGGGCATCGGACCAACCCTTTCGCTTCACGCCCCGAACGGCGCGCCGGGCGTGCCTGTGCGGCACACAAGGGGGCAGGAGACGGCGGATGCGTCGGCATCGTCCGCCGGGATGGGTACCGTCCGGAAGGAAACCCCTTCCGTCCGTTTCGCCATGGAGCGCTGGGCGGATGCAAAAACGGAAAGGCCCATGCCGGAAACCGGCGAGCAACATCCCCGTCTTCTGCCTTTGCAGAGGGACCGAAGTCGCGGGCACAAACCGCTGAACGGGGCGCTGAAAGGTGCCACACTAAACTATCTAAGATGAGGCAGCTTCCAGCGCCCCGTCCGATGCTCTTTGACAAGCCACGGGCGAAGCCGCCGCGTGGATAAAGGTATTGCAGGGGAGAAGCCGTCCACCGCGCGAGGGAAACCACGCGCCCATGCGGATGGACGCGCGGCCCGCTAGGCCGCTCCCGGCACTTCCGCCACGCGCACCCGCATTTCGGCGCGCGTGCCGATGGCGCGGGCGGCATAGTCGAGTTTGGTGTCGAGGCTTCCGGCCATGGCGCTGATGATCTTCGAACCGAGGCCGGTGCCGCGCACCGGGCCCTCGCCGCGCCAGCCGATGCCGTCATCCTCCACGAAGAGGACGGCGTTCTCGCCGTCGAGGCGGGTGAAGCCGACGCGCACTTCGCCGCCGGTCTCGCCATAGGCATATTTGAAGGCGTTGGTGACGAGTTCCGTCACGATGACGCCGAGCGAGACGGCCCGGTCGGTCGGCACATGCAGCGGCTCCAGCGTGCGGTTGAGGCGGATGTTGCGGCCGTCCCCCTTTATCGAGGCGTCGAGCTCGGAGAGCAGCGTCGAGAGATAGGCGCCCATGTCGACATGGCGCACGTCCTCGGAGGTGTAGAGGCGGCGATGGATGCCGGCGATGGCGGTGATGCGCGCCTGCGTTTCCGACAGCGCCTCCTTGACCGCTCCGTCGGGAGCGCTCGACATCTGCAGGCGGATGAGGGCGGCGGCGAGCGCCAGCGAATTGCCGACGCGGTGGTTCACCTCGGCCAGCAGGATCTCGGCGCGCTCCTTGGCGGCGCGGATCTCCTTCTCGGCCTTCAGCTTGGCGCGCCGCAGCTCGGCGTTTTCCAGCGCCTGGCCGAGCGCATTGGCCAGGAGCGGCATGAAATCGTCGCCAACCGACTTGATGACATAGTCTGCCGCCCCCGCCTTCAGCGCCTCGACGGCGACCTGCGCGTCGTTCGAGCCGGTGACATAGACGACCGGCACCGGGTCCGGCGCATCGGCGAGCTCCTTGAGGAAGGAAAGGCCCGTGCCGGCCTTCAGGAAATGGTCGAGCACGATGGCGTCGAAACGCGCCTCGGCCAGCATTTCGCGGCCGCGCTCGACCTCTTCGGCATGCAGCACCTCATAGCCGAGACGGCCCAGCGCCCGCTGGGCGAGCCGGGCGAGGATGGGATCGTCGTCGATATAGAGGATGCGGACGGGGCCTTCCCTCATTTATTGCGTCTCGGGAATCTGGATCACGGAGAAGAACAGGCCGAGCTGGCGGATCGCATGGGCGAAGCTTTCATATTCGACCGGCTTGGTGATGTAGACATTGGCGCCGAGATCGTAGCAGCGCTGGATCTCCCGCTCGTCGTCGGTCGTCGTGAGGATGACGACCGGCAGGCGCTTGGTGTGGATGTTGGACTTGATCTTCTGCAGGATGTCGATGCCCGACATGTCCGGCAGGTTGAGATCGAGCAGGATCAGCAGGAACTTGCCGGCGCTGGAAAGGCCGCTGCGGTCCTTGCCGAGCACGAAGTCGAGCGCCTCGGTGCCGTTGGTGAAGGGCACGATCTCGTTGTGCACGCCGGCGCGGCGGATGTTCTTCTCGATGAGGCGCGCATGGCCCTCATCATCCTCGACCATCACGATGGTGACTTCCTTGCCCAAACCGTTCATGCCTGCATACTCCTGACAACCTTGCTGAGGTCGGGCGGCAGACGAAGCACGAAGGTCGTCCCCTGCCCGAGTTCGGATCTGACCACGATATCACCGCCAAGATTGCGCATCAGTGAACGCACATGGGCAAGGCCGATGCCCTCGCCCGGCTTGTCCTGCGTTCCCGAGCGGCGGAAAAGCTCGAAGACGCGCTCATGGTCGTCCGGCGCGATGCCGCGGCCGTTATCGGTGAAATCGATGAAGAAGCCGGCCCGGCCCGCATTGCGCGCCGCGACGGAAATGCGCAGCGGCCGGTCCGGCGACTGGTACTTGATGGCATTGTCGAAGAGGTTGCCGAAGACCTGCTCCAGCGACAGCCGGTCGGAAACGACCGTCGGCAGGTTGCGGTCGATGGTGACGACGCCGTCGGATTCGCCGACCTGGTGCCCCACCGCCGCCGCGCCCGTCTCGGCCAGCGCCCGGAGGTCCACCCGCTCGATCTTGAGTTCCCGCCGCCCGTCGCGCGAGATCTTCAGGATGGCGTTGATGAGCCCGTCCATCTTCTTGGTGGAGGAGCGGATGAAGCCGATCGCCTCCGGCAGGTCCTCGGCGGCGGCGCGGCGCGCCTCGATGATGTCGGCCTCGCTCGGCGCCTTGCCGTCCGCCAGCACATAGGCCTGGATGGCGGAGAGCGAGGCCTGCAGCTCGCTGGTGAAGCCCATGATGTTGACGAGCGGCGCGCGCAGGTCGTGGGTCACGATATAGGCGAAGCGCTGGACCTCCTGGTTGGCGCGGATCAGCTCCTCGGTGCGCTCGTCCACCCGCTTCTCGAGGGTCGCGTTCAGCGTCTCGACCTCGCGGCGGGCGACGATGATGTCGCGGGTATATTGCGCGATGACCACGATCGCCCCGCCCAGCACGCCGATGATGGCGATGGCGCCGATCACCGTCGTCCATTTCAGCGCGCCGGCCGACCAGAGCGTATCGGCGACGCTCTCCTGCAGCCGGCCGTCGGCGTCCTCCATGATGGCACCGAGCTGCTCGCGGAGCTGGTCCATCAGCAGGCGGCCGCGGTCGGTCCTGACCTCGTTGATCGCATCGTCGGCCCGGCCCTGCTCGACAGCCTCCACGACGCCGGCCAGCTCGGCCAGCTTCTCGGAGACGAGACGTTTTATGTCGGGAACGCGCTCCTCGTAATGCGGAAAGCGGGCGGCCTTCTCGGCAAGCGCCTGCTGACGTTCGGCGACGGCCTTCAGCGCCTCGTCATAGGGCTCGCGGAAATTCGGGTCGCGGGTGATGACGAAGCCGCGCTGGCCGGTTTCGGCGTCCTGCAGCGTCGACAGCAGGTCGGCCGCCGCGCTGCGCACCTCGCGCAGCTCGATGAAGCCGGTGAAATAGGTTTCCACCTTGGCCGCGAGCCAGAGCGACGTGCCGACGATGCCGAGCAGCGCGATCATGCCGGCGAGCAGCAGAACGATGGTCGAGCGCACGAAGGCGGCGTTCGATATCGGCATTCCTTCCCCCGGTTCACCTCGCCGTTTACGAGGCGACAATATCGTTATGCCCGCGGCATGCAACGGGGCGTGACGACGCAAAGTGGATTCTTTTGGTAGGGTCCGGACTTAGCCGTCATGCGCGAAGCCGGAAACGCCCGCCGAGGCGCTCGCGGGCGATGATGATCATGCCGGCGGAAACGATCAGCGCGGCGCCGGCAAAGACGTTCGAGCCGGGCACGTCGCTCCAGATGAGATAGCCGAGCGCGAAGGCCCAGACGAGCGAGGTATATTCGAAGGGCGCCAGCACCGAGACGGGCGCGCGGCGCATGCCCTCGAACATGGCGAACTGGCCAAGACCCGCGATGAGGCCCGTTCCGGACATCAGGGCAAGGTCCATGGCGGTGACCGGCTGCCAGACGAAGGGCATGGCGAGCGCGGTGAACAGGATGAAGAAGCCGCTGGAAATGGTCATCTGCACCTGCGTGCGCTCGTGCAGCGCTGTCTTGCGCAGGAGCACGGTGGCGACGGCCCAGAAGATCGCCGCCTGCAGCGCGAGATAGACCGGCAGCGACAGCGTGATGCCCCTCGCCGCGATGCCGCAGGCAATGACCACGCCGACGAAGCCGACGACGACGGCGAGCCACCGGTAGCCCGGCACCTTCTCGCCGAGGATCGGCACCGAAAGGATCGTCATGACGACGGGCGAGGCATAGTAGAGCGTCGTCAGCTCGGCCAGGCCGAGATCGCGCGCGGCGGTATAGTAGCAGAGCCAGGCTGCCAGAAGCAGCAGGTTGCGCAGGAAGAGCGGCCTGAGCACCGGCGAGCGGCGCGCATCCCGCAGCAGCGGACGCCCGCCGACGGCAAGACACAGCGAGAAGATCGTCACGCTGCGCACGAAGAGGATCTGCCAGACCGGCAGGGCCACGACGAGCCATTTGACCGACGCATCCTGCAGGGAAAACAGGAAATAGGCGAAGGACGTCAGCAGAATGCCGGAAGAGACGGTCTTGTGCACGGAAGGAACCTCGAAGGCGCAAGCAGTCTCGCGCCCCCTCTTGATAGCGCGCCGCGCCGTTTTGCGAAAGTGGCTGGAAATCGCAGGGAGAGGAAACTTTTCCTGCGTCCCGCGGCCGAGCCCGGAAATGTCCCGAGACGCTGAAATTCCGGCGTGCAAGCGCGGCGGGAGAGGTATATGCGCGGACCATGGACACCAAACGACTCGGCTATGCCTTCACCCTGCTCGCGATCATGATCTTCAGCGTGCAGGACGCCATTTCGAAGCATCTCGGCAGCGCCTATCCGCCTGTCTTCATCGCCATGCTGCGCTTCTGGGCCTTCGGCGCCTTCGCGCTGGTGCTGGGTGCGCGCAGCCCCGGCGGCCTGCGGGCCGCGGCGGCGACGAAGCGGCCGTTGCTGCAGATCCTGCGCGGCGTGCTGCTCGCCTTCCAGATCGTCGTCGTCATCACCGCCTTCAGCACGGTCGGCCTTGCCCATTCGCAGGCGATCCTCTCCTCCGGGCCGATCTTCGTGGCGCTGCTGTCCATGCCGCTTCTCGGCGAGCGGGTCGGCTGGCGGCGCTGGACGGCCATCGCCGTCGGCCTCTGCGGCGTGCTGATCGTCATCGACCCCACCGGCAGCGCCTTCGACGCCAGCGTCCTGCTGCCGCTGGCCGGCGCGCTGATGTTCGCCCTCTATGTGATCGCGACGCGGCTTGCCAGCCGCGACGATCCCGCCTCGACGAGCTTCTTCTATATCGGCGTGGCGGGTGCCGTCGCGATCTCGCTCGTCGGCCCGTTCTTCTGGGCCAGCCTCACACCGACGGACTGGCTCTGGATGGGGCTGCTGTGCGTCACCGGCATGTCGAGCCACTATTTCCTGATCCGCGCCTACGACCTCCTCGATGCGGCAGCGGTGCAGCCGCTCACCTACCTCCAGGTGGTGCTGGCGGCGATCATCGGCGTTTCCGTCTTCGGCGAGACGCTGAACCTCAACACGGTCATCGGCTCGGCCATCGTCGTCGGCGCGGGCATCTTCACCATCTGGCGGGAAAGCGTGGTGGCGCGCCGTCGCGCGCAGCAGGCTGCGGCCGGCGCAGAGACAGGAAAATAATCCTTTTTTCTTTACTCGGACGGCGTCCTTGGCTATGCTTCCGACCATTCGGACCGGCACCAGCCGGTCCGCCGCCTTGGCAGGGTTTCGCAAGCATGTTCTCCCACGACCGGATCTGGGCGGCAATCGACGCCCTCGCCGAGCGCCATCGGCTCTCCCCGTCCGGGCTTGCCCGCCGTGCGGGGCTGGACCCGACATCCTTCAACAAATCCAAGCGGCAGGGCGTCGACGGCCGGCAGCGCTGGCCCTCAACGGAATCGATCGCCAAGGTGCTCGACGCGACGGGCGCATCCATCGATGAGTTCTTCACCCTTTCCGACCCCGTCCGCGACGCGGCCCTGCCGCAGGGCGCCTTTCCGCCGCAGCCCGGCAGCATTCCCCTGCTCGGCTTCGCCCAGGCCGGCGCGGGCGGCTTCTTCGACGATGGCGGCTTTCCCGCCGGACAGGGCTGGGACGTGGTGGAGTTTCCCGCCTCGCCCGACCGCAAGGCCGGCGTCTATGCTCTGGAGGTACAGGGCGACAGCATGCTGCCGCTCTACCGCGACGGCGACGTGCTGATCGTCGAGCCGGGCGCGCAGGTGCGCCGCGGCGACCGTGTCGTGGTGAAGACCCGCGAGGGCGAGGTGATGGCCAAGGTGCTGCACCGCCAGAGCCCGCGCAGCATCGAGCTCGTCTCGCTCAATCCCGAGCATCCCAACCGCAATTTCGACATGGACGAGGTCGACTGGATCGCCCGCATCATCTGGGCGAGCCAGTAGAGGCGTTCTGCTTCAGCCGCCGTAGAGATTGACCGGGAAGTAGCGCAGGTAGATTTCCTGCAGGCGACCGCTCCGCGAAAGCGCAAGCAGCGCGTGGTCGATGGCGCCGGTCAGCGCGGTGTCCTCCTTGCGCAGCATGATCGTCAGCCCCTCGCCGAGGAATTTCTCCGACAGATACGGACCGTCGAACAGGCGGCAGCAGCCGGCGGCAGCCGCCCCGCTCGTCCAGAAGGCGAGCTGCATGCCGTCGCCGAAGACGGCGTCCACCTTGCCGTCCTTCAGCGCCGCAAGCAGCGCCGCCCGGTCGGGGAACGGCTGCGCCTCGATCTTCGGGAAGAAGGCCTTCAGCATCGCCTCATGGGCGCTTGCCGCGACGACCCCGACCTTGCGGCCTGCAAGGCTTGCCGCGGTCTCGCCCGGGGGCGGCGTCTTCTTGCCGACGGCAAAGCGCGCCGGCAGGCGCATGAAGGGCCGGGAGAAGGCGAAGCGTTCGCGCAGCGGCGTGCTGACAGCGATGCCCGCGGCCACCGCCTCGCCATTGCCGTCGGTGAGCGCCTTTTCCAGCTCCGGGAAGGTCACCGCCTGGATCTGGCACTTCTCCGTCAGCGCCAGCTCGCGGCAGATCTCGCGCACGAGATCGACATGGAAGCCGGCGAGCTTGCCGGTCTGGTCGATAAAATTGAACGGCGGGAAATCCACCGTCGTCAGGAAGCGCAGCCGGACGAGGCCGGAAAGGTCGGGCCGGGCGATGCGCTCGCGGGTGTCGAAGAGGATCGGCAGATCGACGGGCGACCGCTCCTCCGCGGCAAGGGACAGCGGTTTCATCGCCGCCGCCAGCAGGCAGAGCGCAAAAAGCCCATGCATTTTAAGGGATGAAATTCTGTTTTGCCACATTACAATCAACTTGGGGTTTAGGAGGGCGCCGGCGCGAAAGCGACGGTGGGACGGCATGACGCTGGCAGAGTATCCCGACGACATGGCTTTCGCCACCGCAATCGGTGTCCGGCAGGAGACGGTCCTGCCGCCGACCGAGGAGGGACAGGTGCCCGACCGCCTCATGGAGGAGGCGCGGCTCTTCCGCCGGCTCGGCCTTTCCAAGCCGCTGATTTCCGCCATGCTGGTGCAGGCCGGCCGGAACGGCACGACACTGGAAGCCGAGGTGCTGGCGAGCGGCGTCGTCTCGCACGATATCTATTACGAAGCGCTTGCCGATATCCTCGGCCTGCCCTTCCATCCCGCGCTGGACCCGAAGGAGATCGAGGACCTGCCCGGGGCGGACAGCCAGCTCGTCGAGCCGGTGATGGTGCGGCTGCGCCAGCCGGCCCGCGCGCCGATAACGGCGATCGTGCCGAGCGCGGCGCGGCTCGATGATCTTCGCGAGAGGCTGCAGGCTTCCGGGGAAATGCGCTCCCGGATGATCGCCACCACGCCCACCGCGCTGCGCGCCGCCCTCTGGCAGGCGGGCCGCGGCCGCCGGCTGCGCGAGACGGTCGAGCAGCTTTTCGGCACGGCGCCGGAGGCGAGCGCCCGCATCACGCTCTGGGGGCAGCAGGGATTCTATATCGGCACCGCGCTCACGCTCGTCACCATGCTGCTCCTCACGCAGCCGGGCACGGTGCTGTTGCTGCTGCATATCGTGCTCGGCCTCTTCTTTTCCGCCACCGTCGTCATCCGCGCCGTGGCGCTCTTCGCCAAATGGTGGGAGACGTACCGCCCGCGCCCGACATTGCCGGTTGGCCAGCGGCCGGTCTATTCCGTCTTCGTCGCGCTCTACCGGGAGGCCGCGGTGGTGCCGCAGCTCGTCGCCACGCTCGACCGGCTGCGATGGCCGGCCTCCTGCCTCGACATCAAGCTGATCTGCGAGGCGGACGACCGGGAAACGCTGGACGCGCTCGCCGCCATGCCGCTCGGCCCGCAATACGAGGTGGTGGAGGTGCCACCCGGCCGGCCGCGCACCAAGCCGAAGGCGCTGACCTATGCGCTGGGCGCGGCGCGGGGCGACTATCTCGTCATCTACGACGCGGAGGACCGGGTCGACCCGATGCAGCTGGAGGAGGCCTGGCGCACCTTCACGGCGGGGCCGGCGCATATCGCCTGCCTCCAGGCGCCGCTGATCATCACCAATGCGCGGGAGAACTGGATCAGTGCGCTCTTCGCGGTCGAATATGCCGGCCTCTTCCGCGTGCTGCTGCCGCGGCTCGCCGCCGCGCGCATGCCGATGCCGCTCGGCGGCACGTCGAACCATTTCCGCACCGCGGTGCTGCAGGAGGTCGGCGGGTGGGATCCCTATAACGTCACCGAGGATGCCGACCTTGGCCTGCGCCTCTACCGGCGCGGCTACCGATGCGGGGTGATCAGCCGGCCAACCTATGAGGAGGCGCCGACGCAGGTCCGCGCCTGGCTCGGCCAGCGCACGCGCTGGTTCAAGGGCTGGCTGCAGACATGGCTGGTGCTGATGCGCAAGCCCGCGCAGCTGGTGCGCGAAATGGGACTCGGGCCGAGCCTCGTCTTCCAGGTGCTGGTGGGCGGGCTCATTCTCTCCTCGCTCGCCCATCCGCTGATCCTCGGCTATATCGGCGTCATCGTCTGGCGCCTCGCGGTGCTGGAGGCGACCACCGTCGGCCCGCTCGACCTGACGCTCTTCGCCCTCGACTTCGCCAATATCGCCGGCAGTTATGCGGTCTTCATCGCGCTCGGCCGCATCGGCATGACGCAGGCCGAGCGGCTGGCGGTCGGTCCGCGCTGGCTGCTGACGCCGCTTTACTGGCTGCTCATCTCGCAAGCCGCCTGGCGCGCCGTGCGCGAATTGCACAGCAACCCGTTCTTCTGGAACAAGACGGCCCACCGGCCGGCACAGACGAAGGTGCAGCCCGAAGCGATGCCGGCCGCCGCCGAGTGAGCGGCCGGGGTTGGTATCAGCGCCCGTCTTCCGTCCAGATCGCCACACCGACCGGCGCGAGCTCACGAGCACCGACGAGGAAATCGGCATCGGGAGCGGCCGGCACGGTGGCCGGGGCGCTGCCATAGTTGAAGGCGAAGCGCAGGCGGCCGCGGCGAGCAAGCCGGAGGTCGCCGAGATCAGGCAGGCTTACGACGCCCGCCCAGCCGAGCGTGTCGCCCACCAGCCGCATCAGGAAGTCGCCCTGCGGCAGGGTGGCGGCATAGCGCGCGCGCTCGTTGCCGATCACCGCCGGGGTGCCGGCATGGTGCGGGCCCTCGAAGGTCGCGAGTACCGTCTCGCTGGTGCGGATCATCTCGCGCCAGCCGGTGACCGGATGGCTGGCATTGCCGTAGCGCACGGGCTCGCTGTGGTAGTCCGGCAGGGACTCCACGCGCGTCACGCGGAAATCGATAAGGTCGGCGAGCGGGCCGGGCGGCAGGTCGGCGGGAATGTGCATGTCGCGCGTCTTGCTGCCGCTGCGCGGGCCGAACAGCGCCTTGGCGCCGGAGGCCTTTAGCCGGGCAATGAAATCCGCATCGGGGATGACGAGATCGGGCGCAAGCACCAGCCTGTAGCCCGCAAGATCGGAATGCTGGCCGATGAAATCGACATCGACGCCGAGCCGGGAGACCGCGGAATACCAGTCGAGCGCGATGGCGGAGGCGGCATAGCCCCTGCCCTGCGGCAGGGCGCGGGTGGCATAGCGCGATTCGTAATCGAGCATGATGGCGACCGCTGCCTTTTCGCGGACCTCACCTTGCGGCAGGCGCGCCATTTCCGCGGCGACCTCGGCAACCTCCAGATAGCCCTGGTCGGCCTCGCTGTTCGGCAGCAGCAGGCCGGCATGGAACTGCTCCTGCGCGAAGGGCGCCTGGCGCCAGCGGAAATAGGAGACCATGTCGACGCCATGGGCATAGGCGAGCCAGGTCCACAGGCGCACCATGCCGTCGGCGGGCGACTGGTTGTAGGCCGCCCAGTTCACCGGCCCCGGCTGCTGCTCCATCACCCAGACGCGGCCCTTGCCGACGGCGCGGTAGAGATCGTGGTTGAACGCCGTCTGGTCGGGATCGGCGACACGCAGGTAGCGTGCCTTCTCCTCGTTGCTCAGCCGGCCGTTGATGAGACCGCCCATCGGATAGACGTCCCAGGAAGCGACATCGATATCCTCGCCGACCTTGTAGTGATCGAAGTCGGTGTTCTGGTTCATGAAATTATGCGTGACGAGGCGGCCCGGCGAATGGCGACGGATGATCTCCACCTGCGCCTTGTTGAAGCTCTTCACCTGATCCGACGAGAAGCGGAAGTAATCGACCAGATGGCTCGGCGTCGGCTCCTCGACGAGGTTGTTCGGCAGGTCCACCTCCTCGAAGCCGTTGTAATGCATGCTCCAGAAGCGGGTGCCCCAGGCCTCGTTCAGCGCCTCGACGGTGCCGTAGCGCGCGGCGAGCCATTCGCGGAAGGCGCGCTTCGCCTCGTCGGAATAGCTGTGGATCGTGTCATGGTCGCCGTATTCGTTGTCCGTCTGCCAGGCGTGCACGAAGGGGTTGTCGCCGTAGCGGCGCGCCATGGCCTCGGTGATGCGCGCAGCCTCCACGCGGTAGCGGCGGCTGGAGAAGCAGTAATGCCGGCGCGCGCCGAACTTGCGCACGACGCCGCGCGCATCGACCGGAAGGATATCCGGGTAACGATCGATCAGCCATTTCGGCGGGGCGGCCGTCGGCGTGCCGAGGATGACCTTGAGGCCGGCGCGGCCGAGCACCTCGATCGCCTCGTCCATCCACTCCCAGTGGAAGACGCCGGATTGCGGCTCGATATGCGACCAGGCGAATTCACCGATGCGCACCCAGGCAAGGCCGAGCTCGACCATGCGGCGGGCGTCCTCGTCCCATTTCTCGCGCGGCCACTGTTCCGGATAGTAGCAGACGCCAAGCTCCAGCATGCCGGCCTCCTTGCGGGCGGCATCGAAGCGGTTCCGGTGGTCTAGCGGCTTATGCACTTTCTTGTCCTTGTCATTCCCGGCACCGGTTCCATGGCGCCGTCATCGTTACGATCGGAGGGGCTTTACCAGGCGACCGTGCGGCCGTCGTAAGCCCGGAAACTTCCGGTTTCGGCGAGTGTCGTGGCGTCGATCAGAGCCTTCAGGCCCGCCGCGCTCTCGGCCACGTCGATGGCGGCTTCCGCGCCGCCCATATCCGTGCGCACCCAGCCGGGATGCAGCGAAATCACGGCGATGCCGTCGCGGCGGAAATCCTGCGCCAGCTTGACCGTCGCCATGTTGAGCGCCGCCTTGGAACAGCGGTAGGCGTAGTCGCCGTCATCGTCGTCGATCGTGCCTTCGGCCAGCGAGCCGGCACGGCTGCTGATATTGACGAGGACCTTGCGGCGGCCGGCCAGAAGATTGGGCCGGAGCGCGCGGGCAAGCAGCAGGGGCGCGAGCGCATTGACGCGCATGACCTCGAGGAAATCGCCTGTCGCCAATGACCCGAGGCCGCCGGCATCGCCGCGGATCGCCGCATTGTTGATGACGATATCGACCGGCTGGCCTTGCAGCCTCTCGCCGAGCGCGGCGATGGAGCCCTCATCCGCAACGTCGAGCGCTTCGGCACCGGGCGACGCTTGCCGCATGCAGGCGATGACGCGCAGGCCCGCCGCCGCATAGAGATCGGCAAGCATCCGGCCGAGCCCGCGCGAGGCGCCGGTGATGAGGACCGTTCCCCTGTCAGCGGTGCTTGACGTCATATTTCTTCTCGATGAGGCTGATGAGGCTGGCGGCGGCAAGCGTCAGCAGGATGTAGAGGATCGCCGCCGAATTGTAGGGCGCGAACGGCAGGAAGCTCGCCGACTGGAACTCGCGCATGCGCTGCGTGATGTCGCGGATCGACAGGATGGAGAGCAGCGAGGTGTCCTTCAGGATCGCGATCAGCTCGTTGCCGAGCGGCGGAATGACGATGCGGAAGGCCTGCGGCAGGATGACCAGCCGCGCCGTCTGCCAGCGGTTGAGCCCGAGGCTGCCCGCCGCCTCGATCTGGCCCGCCGGAATGGCGTTGATGCCCGAGCGGAAGATTTCCGCGAGATAGGCCGAATAGGCGAGCGCCATGGCGACGATGCCGCGCATCAGGTTCGGCGGATCGAAGACGCCGGCCGTCGCATCCTTCAGCGCGCCCGACAGCGGCAGGCCGACATAGAGCACGATGACGAGCATGGGGATGCCGCGGATCGTATCGACGACGAATTCCGAGCCGATGGACAGCGGATGGCGGCGATGCAGGAAGCCGCCGAAGGTGAGCAGCCCAAGGATGATGGCGATGACGGCGAAGGTGATGCCGGTGGCGCGGTCGCGGTCGTTCAGCGCCTCGATCTGCCAGAGGCGCGGCCAGTCGGCGGGAACGGAGGCCGACGGCAGCAAGGCGCCGCTGACATCCTCCTTCTTGCCGATGGCCTCGATGGCCTGCTGCGGCGTCACGAAAGTGCGCACCGGCGTCTCGGTCGTCGGGCCGCCCTCGTACTGGCCGAAGCGCACGGCACTGATGAGGCCGGAGGGCGTATTGGTGATGATGCCGACCTTGCCTTCCAGCGTGCCGGCCAGCACGTAGCCATCCTTCGGCTGCAGCAGGAACCAGGCCGAAAGGGCGGCGAAGACGGCCGTCAGCACAGCGAAGGTGACGAGGTTGCGGCGCGTATACCGCAGCTTCAAGAGCCCCACCCAGACGAGGCCGAGAATGGCGGCGAGGATATAGGCCGCGATGGCGGCGCGGATGGTCGTGGCAAGGCCCGAGGCGAAGGCGAGATGGGCAAAAAGCAGTACGAAGACGAGGCCTGCGCCGTTGAGCAGGCCGGTGAGCCAGGAGCCGGCGCGGCGCGCGCGGCTTTCCGCCGGCACGGCCGCCCGGCTGCCGAGGAAGAGCAGGCCGAGGCCGGCGAGCAGAAGCACGGCATAGGCCGGCCAGAGCCAGCCTTCCACGCCGTGCACCATGAGGTCGGCCGCTTCCGTCAGCTGACGGGGCGTCACGCCCTTGACCACGAGGTCGGACTTGAACGCATCGACGCCGTTCGCCACCACGGAGGCGATGAAGGGATGGACGAGATCGCCGGCCAGAATGGCAGCCGTCGCGACGAGGGCGACGAGGCCGGTGGCGATCGTCAGGCGCGGCCGCGCGGCCTTCGCCCGGGACAGGATCAGGACGCCGAGGCCCGCAGAAAAGGCGACCGTCAGCAGCAGGAAGCCCGGCACATAGGCGCCCGAGCCCGGCTCGATGCCGAGGATGGCGCGTAGCGCGCGCTGGTAATCGCCCGAGGAGGCAAAGAGATAGACGATGAAGGGCAGCGCGGCGAGGATCACCAGATTGCTGGGCCTCACGCTTCTGACGAACGACATTCCGGCCTCCGCGGCGCAATCGGGAAGGAAACGGGAGCGCCAGACGGCGCCCCCGCGCGAGCCTTACTTGAGGCCCCAGTACTTGGCGATCAGCTTGTCGAGCGTGCCGTCGTCCTTGATGGCCTTCAGGCCCTCGTTGAAGGCGGCGACATTCTCGTCGCCCTTGCGGAAGACGAGGCCGAGCGGGTCGGATTCCAGATCCTTGATGGAGGCGACGAGTTCGCCGGCGAATTCGCGCTCATAGGCGGCGGCGTTCGCTCCGTTGATCACGACGCCGTCGACGTCCTTGTTCTTGAGCGCGATGATGGCGGCGCTGAAGCTGTCATAGGCGGCGACGTTTTCCTTGCCGACCACACCTTCGGCGACCTGCGCGTCCGTCGTGTTGGCCTGGGCGGAGAGCTTGCGGCCTTCTGCCTTGAACTTGTCGAGCGTGATGCCCTGGTCCTCGGCGCGCGTCAGCACGGCCTGGCTGTTGATGATGTAGGGATCGGAGAAGTCCATCGCCTTCTTGCGCTCGTCGGTGATCGAGACGCCAGAGGCGACGAGATCGAAGCTGCCCTGGTCGAGCGCGGCGAAGATGCCGTCCCAGCCCGTCGTCACGAATTCGGCCTGGCAATTGATCTTGGCGCAGACGGCATTGACCACGTCGACGTCGAAACCGACGATCTGCCCGGTCGCCGTGTCGACGCTCTCCATCGGCGGCGAGGTCGTGTCGGACCCGACCTTCAGCAGCTTGCCGCCAAGATCGGCCGCATGGGCACCGCCCGCCACGAGAGCGGCAAGCGCAAGCGTTGCAACGAATTTCCTCATCTCTTCCTCCTCAACGTCGGCTCCGCCACAACGGCAGACACTCGACAAATCCCACGGACAGGCACCCTCCTCCCATCCTGACAAAACGGTAACAAGGAATATAAACGTTTTCAAGAAGAAATATAAACGTTTTTATTTTGAGTCGCACGAAGGGATACCCGCGACATAGGCGTGGGAAAATCAACGGCTTCAGGTGAGAAAGGAAGAGGGACAGGCGGCTGGAGCGGGTAGCGGGAATCGAACCCGCGCGTTCAGCTTGGGAAGCTGACAGGCTACCATTACATCATACCCGCAGGGCAGCGCCGATGGCGCATCCATCCAACAGTTCGCGAAGCGTGTCAAGCGAGCCGGTCGTCGGAGCGTTCGATCAGCTGGGGCATGATGAGCGCCTGCAGAGCCTCGGGCGGCTCGCCTTCCATGCGGCGCAGGATGTATCGGCCGAGCAACTCGCTCGGCTCGTGGATCGGCAGGTAGTAGGTGGTGATCGGCGGGGCGAAGTACTGGCTGACATTGAGGTCGTCGGTCGCGTTGATCACCGCATCGCGGCCGTGGACGAGGCCGCGCTCGTGGAAGCCGGAGAAGGCGCCGAGGGCAGAGGCTTCGTTGGCGCAGATATAGGCGGTCGGCGGGTTCGGCAGGGCGGACATGCCAAGCACGTTCTCGCGGCCGAAGGCGGGCGTCAGGTGGCCGTGGGCGATAAGGGCGGGGTCGAACGGGAGGCCGGCGGCTTCGAGGGCCTCTCGGTAGGCTTCCAGGCGGACGATGGCGTAGCTGAGCTCGGCCATGGGATTGATCAGGGCGATGCGGCGGTGGCCGCGTTCGGCGAGGCGGGCGACGGAGTGGCGGATCATCCGGTCGTTGTCGGCATCGACGAAGGCATGCGGGGCATTGTGCAGCGTGATGCCGTAGGTGACGAAGGGGAAGCTCGCCTCCTGCATGATGCGCACGCGCGGATCGTCCGCTCGGGTACCGGACACGATGATGCCGTCGGCTTTCTTCAAGGAGACGATCTGGCGGATGGTGGCGAGGCTCTCCTCGAAATTGCGCACGGCATAGAGCGAGACGCGGTAGGGGCTTTCTTCCAGCGCCCAGGAAATGCCGCTGAGGAGCTGGGCGTATTCGACGCCTTCCCATTCGTTCTGCTTGGGGCCTGGCGCGGTCATGATGGCGGCGACCTGGTAGGTCTTTCCGGTGCGAAGCTGCACGCCATGCATGTTGAGCTGGTAGCCGACGCGCTCAGCGGCAGCCACGACGATGGCGCGCGTTTCCGGCCGCACCTGCGGGCTGTCGTTCAGCGCCTTCGATACGGTGGCGATCGAAAGGCCCGTCTCCTGCGCGATGGTCTTGATCGTGGGTCTTGGCATCGCGTCCCGTCTGGCTCGTCTTCCCTCGCCCCGCGCGAAGGTCATCAAACGCCTATCGCAGGATAAAAACGTTTAACTTCATTGTAAAGGGCGAAAAGACCGGTCTCAGCCGGCGCGGAAATGCTTGGAGAGCTTGAGACCCTGCGCCTGGTAGTTGGAGCCGAGGCCGGAGCCGTAGAGCCCTTCGGGGGCGTTCAGCATGTGCTCATAGACGAGGCGGCCGACGATCTGGCCGTGTTCCAGGATGAAGGGCACTTCATGGCTGCGCACCTCCAGCACCGCGCGGCTGCCGGAGCCGCCGGCGGGGGCGTGGCCGAAGCCGGGATCGAAGAAGCCGGCATAGTGGACGCGGAACTCGCCGACGAGCGGGTCGAAGGGCGTCATCTCGGCGGCATAGAGCGGCGGAACATGCACGGCCTCGCGCGAGACGAGGATGTAGAATTCGTCCGGATCAAGGATCAGCTCGTTGCGGCCACGGCTGAACAGCGGCTCCCAGAAATCGTAGATGTCGTGCTGGTTCTTGCGATCGACGTCGACGACGGAGGTGTGGTGCTTGCCGCGATAGCCGATGAGCCCGTCCGGGCCGGTGCCCTTGAGGTCGATGGAAAGCGCGATGCCGCCGCCGGAGACGTTCGGCGTCTCGCTGGCGACGAGCGTGTCCGAGGCGTGCAGCGCCAGCAGCTCGCTTTCGCCGAGCAAGGCGTTGCCGCTGCGGAAACGGATCTGCGACAGGCGCGAACCGCGGCGCACGACGATGGGGAAGGTGCGCGGCGAGATTTCCAGATAGAGCGGGCCGGAATAGCCGGCCGGGATCTTGTCGAATTCCTGCGCGCGGTCGGTGATGACGCGAGTGAAGATGTCGAGGCGTCCGGTGGAGCTCTTGGGGTTCGCCGAGGCGGCGAGTTCCGCCGGCAGGTCGAGGCTTTCCATCAGCGGCACGATGTAGACGCAGCCGGTCTCCAGCACCGCGCCCTCGGAAAGGTCGATGACGTGGAGTTGCAGCCGGTCGAGCTTGTCGGCGACGAGATGGGAGGGGCCCGGCAGGAAGCTGGCGCGCACGCGAAACGCCTTCGCGCCGAGGCGCAGGTCGAGGCTTGCCGGCTGGATCTGGTCGCCGTCCAGCGCCGCCTCGCTCTTCAGCCTGCCGCTTTCGAACAAGCCGCGAATGGCGTTGTCCGCCAGAATGCCCGTGCTGCGCGTCGCAGAAGCCATGGTCGTACCGTCCCTCTCAGAGGGCTCGCACAAAACCAAATGCCGGCAATTGACGCAAGCGCAGGGCCGCAGTATTAGCAGATTATCCCGTGGTGATTTGGCCGGCCGGCTTGCAGCCACGTAAAACAAGTAGCTAAAAAGGCCGGGTGACAAACCGGCCTGCTTACGCGGCCGGTTTTTTTGTTTGAAGGCACGATCACATGAGCAAGTCCTGGCGCCCGGCCACCCAACTCGTTCACGGCGGAACCACCCGCTCCCAGCACGGCGAAACCGCCGAGGCGATCTTCCTGACGCAAGGCTTCGTCTACGACACGTCGGCGGCGGCCGAGGCCCGCTTCAAGGGCGAGACGGACGGCTTCATCTATGCCCGCTATGCAAGCCCCACCAACGACATGTTCGAAAAGCGCATGTGCCTGCTGGAAGGCGCGGAGGACGCCCGCGCCACCGCCTCCGGCATGGCCGCCGTTGCCGCCGCCATCCTCTGCCAACTGAAAGCCGGCGACCATATCGTCGCGGCCCGCGCGCTCTTCGGCTCCTGCCGCTGGGTGGTCGAGACGCTGGCGCCGAAATACGGCATCGAATGCACGCTGGTCGATGGCCGCGACCTTGCCAACTGGGAAAAGGCGATCCGGAAGAATACCAAGGTGTTCTTCCTCGAAAGCCCGACCAACCCGACGCTGGAAGTCGTCGACATCGCCGGCGTGGCGAAGCTCGCCAACCAGATCGGCGCGAAGGTCGTGGTCGACAATGTCTTCGCGACCCCGCTCTTCCAGAAGCCGCTGGAGCTCGGCGCGCATATCGTCGTCTATTCGGCCACCAAGCATATCGACGGGCAGGGCCGGTGCCTCGGCGGCGTCGTGCTCTCCGACAAGGAATGGATCGCCGAGCACCTGCAGGATTATTTCCGTCATACCGGCCCCGCCATGTCGCCGTTCAACGCCTGGACGCTGCTGAAGGGCATCGAGACGCTGCCGCTGCGCGTCAGGCAGCAGACGGAGAATGCGAGCCGCCTCGCCGACTTCCTCGCCGACCAGAGCCAGGTCGCCCGCGTCATCTATCCCGGCCGCAAGGACCATCCGCAGGCGGACATCATCGCCCGGCAGATGTCGGGCGGCTCGACGCTCGTCTGCTTCGAGCTGAAGGGCGGCAAGGACGCGGCCTTCGCGCTGCAGGATGCGCTGGAGGTGGTGAAGATCTCCAACAATCTCGGCGACGCAAAGAGCCTCATCACCCATCCCGCCACGACGACGCACAAGAACCTGACGGACGAGGCCCGTGCTGAACTCGGCATCTCGCCCGGCACCGTGCGCTTCTCCGCCGGCATCGAGGACAGCGAGGACCTGCTGGAGGATTTCGCGCGGGCGCTTGCCAAAGTCGGGGCGTAAACCGCGCCATCAAGGAAACGATGGAAAGGCACCGGCCAGGGCGGCCGGTGCCTTCTTTGCATGTTCTTGACGCAGCCACATTCCTGTAGAATAGCTGGGCCTAATAAATTCCAAGGCATTCCCATGTATCGTGCGCTGACCCGCGACATCGAAGTGACCGTAGAGCCATATTATCTGGCCGATCAGTCCGATCCCGACGACAGCCGCTATGTCTGGGGATACCGCGTCGTCATCTCCAATCATTCCGACGTCGCGGTGCGGCTGATGACGCGCTACTGGCACATCACCGACCAGAACGGACAGGTGGACGAGGTCAACGGGCCGGGCGTCATCGGCGAGCAGCCGGTGCTGCGGCCGGGCGATACCTACGAATATTCCTCCGGCTGCCCGCTGGAGACGCCGTCGGGCATCATGTTCGGGCGGTATCGCATGGAGGCGGAGACGGGGGAAGCCTTCGACGTCGCCATTCCGGCGTTCTCGCTGGATACGCCGGGACAGGCGCGCACCCTCAATTGAGTAGATAGACCCTCATCCGGCCTGCCGGCCTCCTTCTCCCTGGCTGCGGGGCGAAGGAGACCCATGGCACCGGCTTCCTCAAATTATCGTCGCAAGTGAAAAACGAGACGCCGCATCCTTCCCTTCTCCCCGCTTGCGGGGAGAAGGTGCCGACAGGCGGATGAGGGGCAGTCGCCGACCTTACTGCGGCAGGACTTCCGCCGCCTCGAAGCGGTAGGTCGTCGAGCAGAACTCGCAGGTCACCGCGATCTCGCCCTTGTCGTCCGCCGTATGGGCGATCTCCTCGGCGCTGAGGCCGGCAAGGACGCCTTTCAGCTTCTCGCGCGAGCAGGAGCAGCGGTCGAAGACCTGCTGCGGCTGGTAGACGCGCACGCCGCGCTCGTGGAAGAGGCGATAGAGCAGCCGTTCGGTGCCGACATTGGGATCGGTCAACTCGTCGGCATCGATCGTCTCGACCATGGTCTTGGCTTCCGCCCAGTTGTCGTCGTCATCGATCTTGTGGCCGGCCTCGTCGCCGTCGCCGCCGGGAAGATCGGCCTGGCGCATGCGCTCGGGCGATTGCGGCAGGAACTGCGCGACCATGCCGCCCGCGCGCCAGCGATGGCGGGCCTTGCCGGCCTCGTCGCGGTCGTAGAGCTCGGCGACGCCGAGGCGCACCTTGGTCGGGATCTGCTCCGACTGGCGGAAATAGACGCCGGCGATCTCCTCCAGCGTGTGGCCGTCAAGCGGGACGATGCCCTGGTAGCGCTGCGTATGCGCGCCCTGGTCGATCGTGAAGGCGAGAATGCCCTTGCCGAGCAGCTCGTGCGGCTCCGTCCGGCCTTCGGCGACGGCGGCCTCCAGCGCCGCCTCATCGAAGCGGGCATAGGCGCGCACGTTCTCCGGCGCGGCGAAATCGGCGACGAGCAGGTCGACGGGGCCGTCGCCCTTGGTCTGGACGATCAGCTTGCCCTCGAATTTCAGCGAGGTACCGAGCAGCACGGTGAGCGTGATCGCCTCGGCCAGAAGGCGGGCGACGGGCGCGGGATAATCGTGCCGGCCGAGAATGCCATCGAGCATCGGGCCGAGCTGCACGGCCCTGCCGCGCACATCGAGGCCTTCCACCTGGAACGGCAGGACATGGTCGTCGCCGGCAAAGCCGGGCTCACCGAGTTTCAGGGCGTTTTCAGCCATCATCGTTCTGCTCCTTGCACACCGCCGCGCCGCGGGCCTTGCGCCCCGCCACGTCCGACAGCGTCTATCGTGATTTCGCGCTCCTGCCGCCCGATCATTCCATACCGGGCGGGCAAGCGCCAGAGACGACGCCTTCCGGCGCCGGGTGTCGGCACCTAGATCGTGCGTGCCCTCAGATATTTCAAGGCCGCGTCAGACGGCGCCGAAGCACCAGGCAAGGATCGACTTCTGCGCGTGCAGGCGGTTCTCCGCCTCGTCGAAGACCACCGACTGCGGGCCGTCGATCACCTCGTCGGTCACTTCCTCGCCGCGGTGGGCAGGCAGGCAGTGCATGAAGAGCGCATCCTTGTCGGCGCGCGCCATGAGCTGCTTGTTGACCTGATAGGGCTGGAAGATGTTGTGGCCGCGCGCGCGGTGTTCCTGGTTCATCGACACCCAGCAATCGGTGACGATGAGATCGGAGCCATCGGCGATGGCTTCCGGGTCATGGCCGAGCAGGATGTTGCCGCCGTTGTCGCGCGCCCAGTTGAGGATCTTGTCGTCCGGCTCGGAGCCCATCGGCACGGCCATCTTCATGGTGTAGCCGAAACGGGCGGAGCCCTCGACGAAGGAATGCAGCACGTTGTTGCCGTCACCCATCCAGGAGAAGGTCTTGCCCTTGGCCGGGCCGCGATGCTCCTCGAAGGTCATGATGTCGGCCATGATCTGGCAGGGATGGGTGAGGTCCGTCAGCGCGTTGATGACCGGCACGGTGGCGTGCTCGGCAAGCTCCAGCAGGCGCGCATGGTCGGTGGTGCGGATCATGATGGCGTCGACATAGCGCGACAGCACCTTGGCCGTGTCGCCGATGGTCTCGGCGCGGCCGAGCTGCATTTCCGTGCCCGACAGGAACAGCGTCTCGCCGCCGAGTTGGCGCATGCCGACGTCGAAGGAGACGCGGGTTCGGGTGGAGGGCTTCTCGAAGATCATCGCCAGCATCTTGCCGGCGAGCGGCTTTCCTTCCGTGCCGGCCTTGCTGGCGGCCTTGCGGCTGTGCGCGTCATCCATGATGACGCGGAGATCGCTTTCCGAAACGGCGGAAAGATCGAGAAAATGCTTGGCCATGATATGTCCTGTCTGTCCCAGTCCCTTAAGCGGCCTTGACGGCCGCCGGCAGCTTTTCCGCCGCCCGCTCGATGCGAACGAGCCCCTCGCGCGCCTCTTCCGCCGTGACGACCAGCGGCGGCAGCAGGCGCAGCACGTTGTCGCCGGCCGGCACGGCGAGCAGGTTTTCCGCCCGCACGGCCTTGAGGAGATCGGCGACCGGAACCTTCGCCTTGATGCCAAGCATCAGGCCCTCGCCGCGGATGTCCTCGATGACCTCGGGGAAGCGGTCCTTCAGCGCCGCGAGCCCCTGGCGGAAGACCAGCGCGACGTCACGCACATGTTGGAGGAAGCCGTCCTCGAGGACGACGTCGAGCACCGCGTTGCCGACCGCCATGGCGAGCGGGTTGCCGCCATAGGTCGAGCCGTGCGTGCCGGCGACCATGCCGGCGGCGGCCTCGTTCGTGGCAAGGCAGGCGCCGAGCGGGAAGCCGCCGCCGATGCCCTTGGCGATGGCCATGATGTCGGGCGTGACGCCAGCGCTCTCATGGGCGAAGAGGCGGCCGGTGCGGCCGACGCCCGTCTGCACCTCGTCGAGGATGAGCAGCAGGCCGTATTCGTCGCAGAGCCGGCGCAGCTCCTGCATGAATTCCTTCGGCACGGGGCGAAGGCCGCCCTCGCCCTGCACGGGCTCGATGAGGATACCCGCCGTCTCCTCGGTGATCGCGTCCCGGACGGCCGCGATGTCGCCGAAGGGCAGCTTCAGGAAGCCCGGGGCCTTGGGGCCGAAGCCCTCGATATATTTCTCCTGCCCGCCGGCCGCGATGGTGGCGATGGTGCGGCCGTGGAAGGCGCCCTCGAAGGTGAGGATATGGTACTTGCCGGGATGGCCCTTGGCGAAATGGTAGCGCCGCGCCGTCTTGATGGCGCATTCCAGCGCCTCGGCGCCCGAATTGGTGAAGAACACCTTGTCGGCGAAGGTCGCCTCCGTCAGCCGGCGGCCGAGGCTTTCCTGGCCCGGGATCTCGTAGAGGTTCGACAGGTGCCAGACCTTGTCGGCCTGGTCCTTCAGCGCGGCGACGAGATGCGGATGGGCATGGCCGAGCGAATTGACGGCGACGCCGGCGGCGAAATCGAGATAGCGCTCGCCATCCTCGGTGACGAGCCAGACGCCCTCTCCTCGCGTGAACCGCAGAGGCGCACGCATATAGGTTTCATAGAGCGGCGCGGCATCGGCCATGGCGCGGATCCTCCGAAAAGAGATGCGGAAAAAAGTTTCGTGCTTGACTTTTCCGATCGCCAGAAAAATCAAAAGCCGCCTTTCGGCGGCATGCCGCACTATCGGCATTTCCCCCCGGCCTGTCAACAAAATCGCGGGGCCGAAATGCCGCTGAACCTGCCGCAAGGTGAGGATTCACGGCACGCGCGGAAGGTGTCGCTATCGAGTCACACCCGACCAGCAAGTTGGGGAAAACTTAGAAATCGATTCGCGCCGATTCCCGCGACTCTTGTCACGGAGTCGCCCGGTCTCTAGGTTAAAGACCAATTACTAGACTGCATGCGGCGGAACTAGTCACCAAAAGAGTCAAGGCGTTCAGGTCCCGGACTAGTCCGGGGCGCGATGACTGATTCGCGCATTGCGTGCGCCGAACGGAGACGAGAGATGAACTGGACAGACGAGCGCGTCGAGAAACTCAAGAAGCTCTGGAGCGAAGGCCTGAGCGCGAGCCAGATCGCAGCCCAGCTCGGCGGCGTGAGCCGCAACGCCGTCATCGGCAAGGTGCACCGGCTGAACCTGCCGGGCCGCGCCAAGGCCGGCGGAACGCAGACCGCCTCGCGTCCGAAGCGCCCGGCAGCGGCGACCCCGCGTCCGTCGAACTTCGCCGCCCGCCCCGTCGCTGCCCGCCCGGCAGCCCGCTCCGCCGGCAACGCGCTGACCAAGGAAGAGATCGACGCCGATTTCGACATGCAGAGCGCGCAGCTCCCGGTTCCGGCCAACGGCAACAACGGGGTCGTCGTGCCGATGTCGCGCAAGCTGGAACTGACGCAGCTCACCGAGCGCACCTGCAAGTGGCCGATCGGCGACCCGCTGAACGACGACTTCCATTTCTGCGGCAACGAGTCCCCGGACAACTCGCCCTACTGCACCTACCACCAGCGCCTCGCCTACCAGCCCTCGGCCGAGCGCCGCCGGATGCGCTGATCGCGCGGATGCGAAGCGGGGCCTGGCATCGCCGGGCCGATAGATCGAAGGCCGGACCATCGTCAGATGATCCGGCCTTATACATTACGAGGCCGGATCATCGGTTATGATGATCCGGCCTCGTTTGTCATTTGGGTGATCGCAACACCTTGGTGACGATGCGCAGAGCGGTTGGTCCTTCCGGGCCTGAAC
>NZ_QNUJ01000007.1 GCF_003574625.1 Shinella zoogloeoides | reverse complement strand
AGCCGGGAAAGGTCGCAATCGTCGCCGTCATGCGCAAGATGATCGTCATTCTCAACGCCAGAATGCGAGAGCATAGAGCAACGGCGCTTGACGCCTAACACCGTTGCTTTTCTTTTGCGGGAAGGCTGTAGAGGCTTACCCTCTCAGGCGAGGCCGATTTCCTTTGCCCAGGGCGGGTTGGCGCCGGCTCTGGAGACGGTGACGGCGGCGGCCTTGGCGCCGAGCGCCAGCGCCCTGGCGATCTGGTCTTCGGAGAGCTTTGCCACCTGCTGCTTGGTGAGCAGGTTCTGCATCTTCAGCGAGGCGAGCACGCCCGCATCGAACGTGTCGCCGGCACCGACGGTATCGACCACCGTCACGCGCTCGCTCGGCACCGTGACCTTGTGGTCCGCCGTATAGCCGACCGCGCCTTCCGCGCCGCGCGTCACGACGACGAGCTTCGCGCCGTGGTGCAGCCAGTGGCGGGCGAGCGCATCCTCGTCACCTTCAAGGCCGAACCAGGCGAGGTCCTCGTCGGAGAACTTCACGATGTCGGACATGGCCGCCATGCGGCGGATGCGGCCCATATGGGCGTCCTTGTCCCGGATGAAGCCGGGGCGGATGTTCGGGTCGAGCGCGATGACGCGCTTTTCGTGCTCGCGCGCCAGCAGCGCCTCGTAGGTGGAGCCGCAGGGCTCCGGGATGAGGCTGATGGCGCCGAAATGCAGCGCCTCGCAATCCGCGCCGAGAACCGGAAGCTCGGCCTCGGTGATCATGCGGCCGGCGGTGTTCTCGTCGTAGAAGGCATAGGTCGCATGGCCGTCGACCAGCTTGACGAAGGCGACGGTGGTCGGGCGCGACAGCGTGGCGCAATAGCTGTAGTCGACGCCGCTCTCGCCCAGCGTCTTGCGCAGGATGTCGCCCATCATGTCGTCGGAAAGGCCGGTGAAGAAGCCGGCCGGAACGCCGAGGCGGCCGAGGGCGATCGCCGTGTTGAAGATCGCGCCGCCCGCATAGGGCGCATAAGCATCCTCGCCGAGCGTCGTCGTCCGCGGCAGCATGTCGATCAGCGCTTCACCACAACACAGGATCATCCGGTATCCTCCAATCGGAATTTCAATCGATTTAAACGATCACAACCGAAAGCGCCAGCGATTTTTATGCGGTCGGCAGTTCCGCGACGCCGCCGTTCTTCGCCGACCAGGCGAGCGGCGCATCGAAGAAGGCCTCGACGGAGGCGAGCGTCGCGTCGTCGAAGAGCTTTTCCTTGCGGGCGACGGCCAGCACGTCACGCCAGGTGGCGATGTGGTGCAGCCTGACGCCGCCATTGGCATAGCGTGCCTCGGCCTCCCTGAAGATGCCGTAGTAGAACAGCGACATGCCGTGCTCCACCACGCCGCCGGCCGCGCGGATGGCGTCGATGAAGGTGAACATGGAGCCGCCGACCGTCACGAGGTCCTCGATGACGAGGACGCGCGCGCCCTCCGCCATGACGCCCTCGATCTGGGCGTTGCGGCCGTGGCCCTTCGGCTTCTTGCGCACATAGATCATCGGCAGGCCGAGGCGGTCGGCCAAGAGCGCAGCGAAGGGAATGCCCGCCGTCTCGCCGCCGGCAATCACGTCGAAGCGCTCGAAGCCGGCATTGCGGGTGACGGTCGCGGCGGCGAAATCCATGATGGCCGAGCGGATGCGTGGATAGGAGAGCAGCTTGCGGCAGTCCATGTAGACCGGCGAGGCCATGCCGGAGGCGAGCTTGTAGGGCTCTTCCGGGCGGAAATGCACCGCCTTGATCTCCCACAGCATGCGGGCCATCAGCTCCGCCATCACGTCTCGGTCCGGAAAGGAATTGGAAAACATCGGCATCTCCCGCATGACTGTCTTTGCCTGCGCATAGCAGCAAGAGCGGCGGCTTTCCAGCGGATGCACGGCCCCAGATACGGAAAAACCCTCCCCGGCGGGCCGGGAAGGGTTTCTGGAGGATCAGAATATGGCTGTCGTTCAGGCCGCGGCGCGGCGGGCGTCGAGCGAGATGGAGCCCGGGCCGAAGGCGGCGAGCACGAGGAAGCCGCCGGCGATCGTGATGTTCTTCCACATCATCAGGCCGTTGAAGACGGTGAGCAGGCCGTTTGCGCCTTCCGGGAAGTCCGGAATGTTGATCGTGCCGCTGTGGAAGACGAGAGCGGTGAAGACGCTGAAAGCAGCGAGCAGATAGGCGGCAATGCGCGTCTGGAAGCCGACGAGGATGAAGAGGCCGGAGACCAGCTCGAAGAGGCCGGCGACATAAGCAAGCGCGGTGGCGGCCGGGAGGCCCGCACCGGCGATCATGCCGGCGGTGCCCGACGGATCGATCAGCTTCGGATAGCCCGACGTGATGAACATGAGGGCGAGGAGGATGCGTCCGACGAGGACGACGGCGTTCTGCGGCATGAAAAGCTCCTGAGGCTTCGGTGTTTGCGTTGGCGGACAGATAGCAGCTTTCATTCGTCAAGGAAGCCGGGCAATCAGAAGACAGATCGTTCTCTTTTTGTGAACGATATCCTGTTCCCCGCGGAACAGAAACGCACCGCGCCTCGTGCGAGAAGGAGGCGACCCGCATTCTCGCATCCCCCCTTCCCCTTCCCCCTCCAGAGACATCATGCGCCCCCTGCTTTCCATCCTTGTCCTTGCCGCCGTCACCCTCGCCTTCACCGCCTCCGGAAAAGCCGGTGGCCGTGGCGAGGGCTATTACGGCCACTACCAGCAGAACTGCATCACAAAGCGCATCCGCACGACCGACGCCTATGGCCGGATCGTCACCAAGCGGGTGCGCATCTGCCGGTAGCGCACCATCCGCTACCGGCCGCAGGACGCCGCTCTTTTCTGTTGCAAGCGCCCGGCGGCTGGGCGAAGATTTCCCCACGAGGTGCCCGCTCCGTCAGCGGCCGGGGGAAAGCGGATATGAACGAGATCAACAGGAGTGCTGCGTTCTGGCGTTCCTTTCCGATTTTCGAGGGGTTCGGCAAGGAAACGATCGGCGAGATCGCGGCTATTGCGACCTACCGCAAATGGCCGGCCGGCACCGTCATCTTCCAGCGCGGCGACGAGGGCACCTATCTCATCGCGCTCGTTTCCGGCCGCATCAAGCTCTCGCTGATCACGCCGCAGGGCAAGGAACTGTCACTGCGCCAGTTGGAGCCCGGCGCGGTGCTCGGCGAGATGGCGATCCTCGACGGCCAGCCGCGCTCGGCCGATGCCACGGCGGCCGTCGCCACGGAAGGCTATGTGATCGCCAAGCGCGACTTCCTCGACCTCATCGCGCGCCACCCGGCCGCCGCGCAGGCGATCATCCACTATCTCTGCACCAAGCTGCGCGAGACGACGGAGCAACTCGAGACCATCGCGCTCTACGATCTCGACGCCCGCGTCGCCCGCTTCTTCCTGGCGACGCTGCGCACCATCCACGGCGAGGAACTGCCCGACAGCGCCAATCTCCAGCTTTCGCTGAGCCAGACGGAGATCGCCGGCATCCTCGGCGCCAGCCGGCCGAAAATCAACCGCTCCATCCTGGTGCTGGAAGAGGCCGGCGCCATCCGCCGCAGCGACGGCATCATCCATTGCCATGTCGGCCGGCTCTACGGCATTGCCGAGCCGGATGATGCATAGGCCGCCGACCAGATGATCGCCAAGAGATACAGGCCCCTTGCCGCTGGCCTCGCCGCCAGCCTTGCCGGCGCGCTCGCCCTTTTCGCCCTCGGCGAGACGGCGCTGGAGCGCCAGCGCGAATCCTACTTCGATGCGTTGACGCAGGCGATGCCGACGGTGCAGAGCGACCGGATCGTCGTCGTCGACATCGACCGCAAGGCCTTCCAGGGCGCGCCGAACAAGGACTGGACGCGGGCCGAGACGGCCGCTTTGGTCGACCGGCTTGCGGCGGCAAGGCCGGCGGCCGTCGCCTTCGATTTCATCTTCAGCACGGATTGCGCGGCGGAAGAGCCGGCCAATGCCGCCCTTGCCGGCGCCATCGGCCGGGTGCCGACGGTGCTCGGCTTCCTGATCGGCGAGGCGCCGGACGGCGCGCCGCATCCCGTTCCCAAGCTCGCCCTGCAGCGGCCGGTCGGCGTGCCGGACCTCTGGTTCATCGAGGGAACGGAAAGCTCCTGCGCCTTCCTGCAGGACAGGTCCAGCGCGGCGGCGGCCGCCTTCCTCGTCGGCGACGAGGATGCGGTGGTGCGCCGCGTGCAGGCCTATGCCATTCTCGGCAATGCGGCCTATCCGGCGCTCGGCGTGGAGGCCGCGCGGCTCGCGGCCGGCGCGCATACCCCTGTCCTCGGCGGCAATCCCGCCTGGCTGCGGCAGGATTCGCGCATCCTGCGGCTCGACGAGGACGGCAGCCTGCGCTTCGTGGCGAGCGGACCGGCGGCGATCGCCGCGCGCACCTTCTCCGCCGGCGACGTGGTTGCCGGGCGCGTTCCGGCCGAGCGGATCGCCGGCAAGGTGGTGCTGATCGGCAGCAGCCTGCCCAATCTCGGCGGGCTTCGCACCAGCGCCTCCATGACCCTCGAACCGTCCGTGCAGATCCATGCGGACGTGGCGAACGCCATCCTCACCGACCGCATCCCGGCGCGGGAAATCGGGCTCCTGCCGCTGGAAGCCGGCTTTGCCTTCCTTACCGGGGCGGCGGCGGCGCTCGCGGCGGCGCGGCTGCGGCCGCTCGGGGCGGCGATGGCCGGCATCGGCCTCATCGGCCTCGTCTTCGGCGCGTCCGTGCTGCTCTATCTGCGCACGGCGCTGCTTTCGGATGCGGTCGGCATGTCGCTGATCGTGGCGACGGCGGCGCTCGTCACCGGCCTCCTGCAATATGCCCATGTGCGCCGCGCCGAGGCGACGGCCCGCCTGCGCTTTGCGCAATACCTGCCGCAATCCGTCGTCTCGCGCTATATCGACAATCCCGACCTCGAGCGCGTGGCGGGCGAGGAGCGGCAGGTGACGGCGCTCTTCACCGATATCGAGGGCTTTTCCGCGCTCGCCCAGAAGATCGGGCCGCATGACCTCGTCAGGCTGCTCGACATCTACTTCTCCGAGGTGAACGCCCTCGTCGCGCGCCATGGCGGCATGGTGGACAAGGTGGTGGGCGATGCGGTGCATGCGCTCTTCAACGCGCCCGACGACCTCGACCGGCATGTCGACAAGGCGCTCGCCTGCGCCGACGAGATCCGCGCCCTGACGGAGGAGATGCGCCGCCGCCCCGCTTTCCTCGACAAGGATTTCGGCCGCACGCGCATCGGCGTCGAGACGGGCATGGCGGTGCTGGGGGAAGTGGGGACCGGCGGTAAGCTCGACTATACGGCGCACGGCGATGCGGTGAACCTCGCCGCACGGCTGCAGGATGCCAACAAGTTCCTCGGCACGCAGATCTGCGTCGGCCCGCGCGCGGCCGGCGAGGCCGTCCGGACGCTGCGCGCTATCGGCAGCCACGAGATCCGCGGCTTCGGCACGATGGCGCTCTTCACACTGGATTAGCGGATGCCGACGCTCGCATAGGCCTCGCGGATGCGGGCCTTGCCCCATTGCGTGACCGCGCCGGGTGCCTCGCCCGGCGCCCGGATCTCGACGCCCTCGCCGCGGCCGACCGCCTTCATCACGCCGCCGCCCGTCACCTCGACGCGGCCGTGCTCGACGAAGACGGCGAAGACGCCGCGATTGGGGCCGGCGAAGAATTTCGTGCCGCGCACGCCGATCATGCCGAAGGCGGTACGCATGGTGAGGTCGATCTTGGCGAGGCCTTCCGGCCGGTCGAAGACCATCTGCCCGGTGCCGAGCTCGATGGTGCCGCCCTGGCCGGCGATGAAGGTATCGATCAGGAGTTCCGTCTCGCTGCCGAGCAGGAGGCTGGTATCCTCGCCGAGGGCGAGTTCCGCGAAGCTTTCCTTGCCCGTCGAGACGAAGTCGCGGTCCATCAGGCTGGCGCCGGCCTTCAGGCCCTCCAGACGGTTCGCCTGCCGGCGGCTGACATTGCCGGTGATCTCGACGGCCTTGCCGATGATCGCGTTGGCCTGCGTGGCGCGGATGCCGATGCCCGTCAGCGCCAGCGCGCCGCCGGCGATGAAGAGCCTCCGGCTGAGTTGGATGGGGCTCAGGGCGTTGAGCATTCGCATCTGGGTGCCTTTCGCGGACGGGCCGGAAACGGATTGGACCTGATGGAGGCCGACGCGTCAATCGCACGCCGCCCTCCCGGACACTCTTATGCGCCCTCGCTCCCGCCGCCTCTGTTCCCGCGGAAACAGGGCGGGCCGGAGCCTCAGCGAATCTCGCCGGCCTGCGGGCCCCACGTATCCGTCATGGCGAAACCTTCCGCCAGCGGATCGGTCGGATCGAGCGCGATCTGGTGCAGGCCGAAGGTCCAGCCGCGGCCGGTGATGGTGGGGATGATGGCCTTGCGGCCGGCGACCTCGGTCTCGGCCTGCAATCCGACTTCGAACTCCGACCCGATGATCGAGCGCGAGCGGAACGTGTCGCCCACCTTGGCAAGGCCGCGGGCATGCAGCGTGGCAAGGTTGGCGGAATTGCCGGTGCCGCAGGGCGAGCGGTCGACGCGGCCCGGCCACATGGTCGTGGCGGTGCGCACGAGGCCGTCCGGGTCCCGGTCGCGGAACATGACATAGGCGACGCCGTTGATCTCGGGGATTTCCGGATGCACGATCTTCATCGACTTGTTGATGAGGTCCTTCAGCGCCATGCCGGCATCGACGAGCGCGCGGGCATTGGCCTTCTCGATCTTCGTGCCGATCTGGTCGACATCGACCAGCGCATAGAAGATACCGCCATAGGAGATGTCGAAGCGCACGCGGCCCCAGTGCGGCGTGTCGATCTCGACGTCCAGTTCCTGGACGAAGGACGGCACCATGGTGAGCTTGACCTTCTCGCAGCGCCCGTCGCGGCAGGTCGCCGTCGCCTTGACGAGGCCGGCGGCCGTGTCGAGCACGACGACGGTTTCCGGTTCCTTCATCTCGACGATGCCCGATTCGAGCAGCGCCGTGGTGACGCAGATCGAGTTGGAGCCCGAGGAGGCATGCGCCTGGTCGGCCTGCAGGATGATGAAGCCGGCGTCGGCCTCCGGACGCTTGGCCGGCACCAGAAGGTTGACCGAGCCCGTCGCGGCCGCACGCGGCTCGAGGCACAGGAAGCGGCGCAAGCTGTCGTCGACCGTGTTGATATAGTTGAGCTGCTCGGCAATCGAATTGCCGGGGATCTTCGGCACGCCGCCGATGGCCACCTTGCCGATCTCGCCCTCGCAATGAACGTCCAGCAACTGGATCGTGCGCTTCCATCTCATGTCGATATGCTCCGTTCTCGCCGGCCGCCCGGCTGCCTTCTCTCTGATATATCAGATCGGGCCGCGTTCCAACAGCTTTTCATGCGACAGGTTCGCGCGCTACGAAGATGGGATCACGATCGTCCCGCCAGGAACTCTTCATGACCAAGCTCATCGTCTTCACCGACCTGCATATGGTGCCCGAGGGCGCGACCATCATCGGCCTCGACCCCTACCAGCGGCTTTTGGCCGGCATCGAGCATGTCAACCGCTACCATCCCGATGCAGACCGTGTGATCATCACCGGCGACCTCGCGCACCGGGCCGACACCCTGTCTTACGAGCGCCTGCACGGCCTTCTCGCGCGGGTCGTGCCGCCCGTCGCCATCACCATCGGCAACCACGACTATCGCGACCGTTTCCTCGAGACCTTCACCCATGTCCGGCCGGACGAGAACGGCTTCGTACAGCAGTCCATCGATTTTTCCGACTGCCGGGTCGTGCTGCTCGACACGCTCTTTGCACCGCCCTACGACTATCCGATGAGCCATGCCGGCTATCTGTGCGAAAGGCGCCTCGCCTGGCTCGACCGGGCGCTTGCCGGCGCGGACGGCCGTCCCGTCCTGCTCTTCATGCATCACCCGCCACACAAGACGGGCTTTACCGGCATGGACGCCATCCGCCTCGGCAACGAGGATGCCTTCTACGATCTGGTGCTGCGCCACGGCAATGTCCGGCACATCTTCGCCGGCCATGTCCACCGCACGATCGGCGGCTCGCATCGCGGCATTCCCTTCTCGATCTTCAAGAGCCCGGTGCACCAGCAGCCGATGCCCTTCGATATGCCGAACGCCTCGCTGTCGGTCGACGAGCCCGGTGCCTATGGCATCGTCGTGGTGACCGAGGAGGGCCTGCAGGTGCACAACGAGGACTATGAAATCGCGCGGCGCGACCCGGAAATCGCCTGAGGCCGCCGGTTAACGCGCGTTACACATCGTGATGCCTCAACCGCCTGCCGCCGGAACCGGTCCGGCCAAACGACGTTGTCTCCGCCGAAGGGGTGATAAACCCGATTTTCGAAGGAGAAGAACATGCGCAAGATTCTCATGGCCGGTGCCGCCCTGGCACTTCTCGGCGCCACCGCCGCCCATGCGGACGATCGCGACAAGGAGGCTCTCGGCGGTGCTGCCGGCGGGGCCGCAGGGGCTGCGGCGGGCGCCGTGGTCGGCGGCCCGATCGGCGCGGTCGTCGGCGGCGTGGCCGGTTTCGCCATCGGCGCGGATGCCGCCGTTCCGGACGACGCCCGGGTCTATGTCATGGAGAACCCGACACCGCCCGTCGTCCTCGAAGGTCCGGTAACGGCCGAGACGCGCTTCGACGACAGCGTGACGCTGACGCCGATCCCCGAGCATCCCGACCTTGCCTATGTCTATGTCGACAACCGCCCGGTCATCGTGCGCACGGACAGCCGTCAGGTGATCTATGCGCCGGACGTGCAGGCCACCGGCAGCATTTCGTCCGACATTCCCGAGGCGACGATCACCTATGTCGAACGGCACCCGGTCGATCCCGTCATTCTGGAAGGACCGGTCGAGGCCGGCATGGTGGTCCCCGATACGGTGCAGATCGTCGACGTGCCGGAAAACTCGAACTACGGCTACATCTATGTCGACCAGCGGCCCGTTCTCGTGGACCGCGGCTCGCGCCAGGTGATCTGGGTGCGCTAAAAGCATCTGGTAAACGATGAGGCGGCCCCTGCGGGCCGCCTCTGTTTATTCAGACCCTTTCTTTCCTCTCTATCGTTATCTTCGGGCTCGACCCGAACATGACGTAGGAAAGGTGGGCGGCCTTGCCGGCGGCGCGAGGCGCTCTCTGCGAGGCCGCCTTTCTACTGGCCGACGGCCGTTGTCGTGGTGTCCTCGACCGAATTGCCGAGGCGGCGCCACTGGTCGTCGTAATTCCTGCGCGTCACCGGATCGAAGACCGCGATGGGCGTCGAGACCACGATGCTCGCCGCGCTGCCGACCGTCTGGGCCGTGCCGAGCGCCACGGCGCCGAGCCGCTCGCCGAGGCCGACCTCCGAATCCGTGACGGACTGGCCGTCGATCAGGCGGTTGCCGATGAGGCGCACGACCTCGGGGCTCTCAGCGAACTTGCCGTGATTGAGCCGGTCGCCGGATTTCAGCGCCGTGAGATCGATCACCGTGATGCCCTGCTTTTCCAGCATGGAGCGGTAGGGTTCGGCGGCGGGGTTGATCTGGCCGAGGCGATCCACATTGCCCGAGATACGGCGCGAGAGCGTCAGCGCCCGGTCGTCGCGCGAGACGAAGAGCGTGAACTGCGGCCTGTCCGGCCCGATGGCGCGAAGCTGCTGGCCGAAGACGTCGACGTCGAGGTCGGGGGAAGCAAGAATGACCTGCTGGATCTTCTTCGGCACGCGCCCGTCACGGATCGCCATCTGGCGCAGCGTCTCGACCGCGAGCCAGGTGCCCATGGAATGTGCCATGATGGTGATCTCGCCGACCTCGGGCGTATCGACCGCCGCCCGCAGCAGCTCCTCCAGCGCGTCGCGCGAATAGTTCGTGCTTTCCTTGTCATAGGAATAATCGAAGATGCTGGCGCGCGAGGGCCAGGTGAAGATCACCGGGGCGGCATCCGTCTTCGAATCGTGCACGATCTGCGCAAAGCGGTAGACGGCATCCTCATAGCGGTTGTTGAAACCGTGCACGAAGACGAGCACGCGCCGGCTCTTCGGCAGGTTATGGTCGAGCCAGACGCGGCCGGCTTTCGCGCTTTCGACGGGCTTCACGCTGACGGTCGAGAAATCCTTCATCGGATCGGCCGGCAGCTTCTTCGGCCATTGCACCTGGCCGACCTTGCGGTTGGCGTCGGGCGGGATGGAGATGGCGATATCGCGCAGTTCCAGCTGGGAGCCACGCTCGCCGGAGAAGAGGACGCCCGGCTGGCTCGACGGCGCGCGGGTGGTCGCGACCAGCAGATCGACCTTGGACACACCCGGCGGCGTCTCGCCGCTCGGCACCAGCACGCCTTCCGGCCGGCCGGCGCAACTCGCCAGCACCAGCAACCCGGCGAAGATCACGCGACGCAATACGCGCGGCATAACGCGGCTCGTCATGTCCCGCTTCCTTCCGCTTTCCTGTTTTCGCCGGCGCCGTGCACGCACCGTTCGCACCTGCTTAGCCGAGCGGCGGGCGGTTTTGAAGAGAGGCTGTGCGGACTAGGAAGAACGCGACCAGCGAGAGACCGTCCCGCGTGGCAGATCGGCCACGGCAAGGCGTCCCGTCGAAGACGGAACCGGCGTTCATGAAGCGAGAAAAAAATGGCGCACCCGAAGAGATTCGAACTCCTGACCCCCAGATTCGTAGTCTGGTGCTCTATCCAGCTGAGCTACGGGTGCGCTGGCAGTGGCGGGTCGTTGTGCCCGGCTGCGAGGCGGTTCTCTAAAGGGTGCTTGGGCTTATTGCAAGCGCCTTTCGGAGAAAAAATGCACTTTTTTCATCGCGCCGTCCTGTCGCGGCGCAAAGCGCCCGGGAAATCAGGCGCGGTGGCGGAAGGCGTCGAGCGGCACGGGGCGGTCCGGCAGCTCGATGCGGAAGAGCGTTCCGGGCGTCGCCTTCTCCACCAGCGCGATCGTGCCGCCATGGGCGAGCACCAGCTCGCGCGCGATGGCAAGGCCGAGGCCGGTGCCGCCGGAACGCACGGAGCCGCGGAAGGCGGCGAAGAGGTTTTCCCGCGCCTTGGCCGGCATGCCGGGGCCGTTGTCGTCGATGGAGATGGAAACGACGCTGCCGGTGCGAAGGCCCGTCACCAGGACCGCGCGCTCGCGCAGGGCCGCATCCTGCAGCAGCGCCTCGACGGCGTTGCGGCAAAGATTGTGGATGACGCGGAAGAGCTGCTCGCCGTCGGCATCGACCTCGAGGCCCGGCTCGATCTGCACCACGAAGTCGATATCGCCGCGCGCATCGAGCGCCAGAACCTCGGAGACCTCCTGCACCAGCGGGCGCAGCGCCACGAAGCGGCGGCGCGGCTCCGGCTCGCGCATGCGCCCGTAGGAGAGCACCTCGTTGGTATAGCCCACCGCCCGGTCGATGCTGCGCAGCAGCTTCGGGGCGACGCGCTTGACCACGGGATCGTCGACATCCGACAGGCGGTCGGACATGAGCTGGGCGGAGGAGAGGATGTTGCGCATGTCGTGGTTGATCTTCGACACGGCGAGGCCGAGATCGGCGAGATTCTTCTGCTCCTTCAGCGTGCGCTGGAGCGTCTGCTGCATGGCGGCGAGGTGGATGCCGGCCACGGCGATCTCGTCGCGGCCGCCGGAGGGCTCCAGCACGCGGGCCGGGTTGGACGGGTCGGTGGCGAATTCGCGGATATTGGCCGTCATGCGACGCATGGGACGGATCAGCAGGCGGTTGAGCGCGAAGAAGATCGGGCTTGCCGTGGCGAGCGACATGAGCATCGAGAAGATGAAGACATTGCGCGCATAGTGCAGCATGGCGCGGCGCAGAGCGCCCTCGTCAAGCAGCAGTTCGATGCGCGTCGTCGTCTCGCCGACCGGGCCGTAGACGCGGATGACGCGGTCACCGCCAAAGAGCAGCGTGTCGAAGGCATCGTAGACCGAGCCGAGCGTCGAGACGTCGGAAAGGTCGTACTGCGCGTCGACGCTCGGCGGCATGTCGACGGCGGCGACCATGCGGGAGGCGTCCTGCTTCTTCAGCACGATCGCCTTGGTGCCCGTCGCCAGCAGCGTCTCCTCCTGCACCGGGCGCGGCAATTCCTGGTCCGGCAGGCCCTCGATGACGACGGCGGCGGCGGCGGCCGTGTTCAGCCGGTCGCGCAGCCACATCAGCCGCATATTGGCGACGGAGGGCACGAAGATCAGCACTTCAGCGATGAGGACGAAGACGGCGGTGACAAGCAGGAGCTTTCCCGACAGGCCGGACAGGAACCCGACCGCCGGAACCGGCGTCTCGGTCAAGGACGGCGTCCCGTCTCTGTCCACCATGTCTCCCACTCCCGGACATGCCGCAAGGCGGCGCTCGATGCCGCGACCGACAATCGACGACACCGTCGGCCACAGCCGACAGCCCATGATAGAGAATTACGGCAATTTTTCCAACGCTGCCGCAGGAAAGACAAAGGCGCGGCGATCCTGCGACCGCCGCGCCTCATTCGTCGAACCCGATGGGAGATCAGAATTCTTCCCAGCTTTCCGCGGCCGTGGCGGCGGCCGTCGCGCGATTGCCGCCGAAGGCGCGGGCGACGCTGCCCATCATGCGGCGGGCGGGCGATTCGACCGGGCGCGCATCGGCGCGAACCGGAGCGGGCGCGGCCTGGAACGCGCCATCGCCGGTGCGGAAGCGGGCGACGAGGCCGGCAAGGCTGTCGGCCTCACCCTTGAGCTTGTGCGTGGCGGCCGAGGTCTCCTCGACCATGGCGGCATTGTGCTGGGTGACCTGGTCCATCTGGTTGATGGCGGTGCTGACCTCCTGCAGGCCGGTCGCCTGCTCGCGGGCGGCCGTGGCGATCGAATGGATGCGGTCGTTGATGGTGACGACGCGGCTTTCGATGTCGGAAAGGGCCGTGCCGGTCTCCTGCACATAGCGCACGCCGACGGAAACCTCGTCGCCCGACTTGGTGATGAGCCCCTTGATGTCCTTGGCGGCACTGGCGGCGCGCTGCGCAAGCTCGCGCACTTCCTGCGCGACGACGGCAAAGCCCTTGCCCGCCTCGCCGGCACGGGCGGCCTCGACACCGGCATTGAGGGCAAGCAGGTTGGTCTGGAAGGCGATCTCGTCGATCACCGAGATGATCTGGCTGATCTCGCTCGACGCCTGCTCGATGCGGCCCATCGCGTCGATGGCGTTGCGCACGATGGCGCCGGACTGCTTGGCGCTCTGCGTCGCCTCGCCGACCATGACGCTCGCCTCGTTGGCGCGCTCCGTCGAGTTCTTGACGGCAGCGGTGATCTCCTCCAGCGCGGCCGAGGTTTCCTCCAGCGCGGCAGCCTGCTGCTCGGTGCGCTTGGAAAGATCGTCGGAGGCGGTGCGCAGCTCGCCGGAATTGGCGTTGATCGCATCGGTGGAGGCGCGCACCTCGCGCATGGTGCTCTGGAGCGTGGCGAGCGTCGTGTTGACGTTCTGCTGCAATTCGGCGAAGGCGCCGCGGAAGCTGCCGTCCATGGTCTGCGTCAGGTCGCCTTCGGCCAGCGCGCCGATGACGCGGCGGGTTTCGGCGATGCCCTCCTCCACGCCGGCGACGAGTTCGTTGACGCTGCGGGCGAAGCGGTTGAGGTCGTCGTTCTGGTAGTCCTTGGCGATGCGCGAGCTGAAGTCGCCCGCGGCGGCGGCATGCACGACGGCCGCGATGGAGGACTGCAGGTCGGCGCTCTTCTCGCGCAGGATCTGTTCCTGGGCGTTGAGGTCGCGCACCGTGATGGCGTTCTGGCGGAAGACGGCGACGGCGCCGGCCATTTCGCCGATCTCGTCCTGGCGCCCGGCATAGGGCACCTCGGTCTCGAGGTCGCCGCCGGCAAGGCGCTTCATCGTCTCGGTGACGTTCTGGATCGGGCGGCTGAGTTCGTTGGTCGCGATATAGAAGGCGGTGCCGCCGCCGATCACGAGGCCCGCGCCGACCGTGCCGAGCACCAGCATCAGCATCAGCGTCTCGAAGGCCTCGATATCGCCGCGGATCGCGGTGAGGTTCTGGTTGTCCGTCTCCACGACGGCGTCGATTTCCTTCTGGAAGGCCTTGCGGTTGGCGCGGTTGCCCTCGTTGTTGCCCTGCTCGTTGGCCGCGGCGATGGAGCCTTCCTTGCCGAGGCGCGCGGTCTCGGAGCGGAAGGTGCGGAATTCGGCGGCGCGGGCAACGACGGCGTCGAAGGCGGCCTTCTGCTCGGCCGGCACCAGCGGGCGCCACTCGTTCAGCGTCTTGTCGATGCCGTCCAGTTCCTTGGCGATGCCTTCGGCGAACTTCCCGGCGCCTTCGGCATCCTTGGCGGCATAGATGCCGCGGGCTTCCATGACGACGGCGGTGACCTGACGGTTCAGGTGCTCGCCGAGGAAGGCGCGGTCGGCGGCATTCTCATACTGGCGAAGCTTGTCGCTGTATTCGGAGACGACATGGACGGCGATACCGCCGATGAGGACCGAAATGAGGCCCATCACCCCAACGATGAGATAGATCTTGCCGCGTATCTTCACGTCACACTCCCAATGGCACGGATAGCAGATCGGCAAGCGGAGAAATCCGGCTTACCTTTGGCAGGGACGGTAAAGGCTAAAGGTTAATTAGATTTTGATGCAACCTTCACAAACAACGGGCGAGTGAATACTTGCTAATATTGCCTCACCCCCTGCTTCCGGGGGATTTGCCCCCGGAATTCCTTCACGCAGCGTAAGGAGAAACTGGCAATCGGCAAGAAGAATACAACCATCAAGAGCAATCCCATTAACGACTGTGACAGACGCATGGCATGAACTTCGCTGCAATTGACTTTCGACCGGCTTTGCCCTTATAAGCCGCGCACGTCCGGAAAGCTCGGCTTCCCGTAAGGGCACGCCTATGCCGGACTTTCACGCTCCTTGCGTAAACGCAAACCCAAGAAGGGCCGCACACCGCGGTATTAAATAAATGTCGAAGCGTACCTACCAGCCCTCCAAGCTTGTTCGCAAGCGTCGTCACGGCTTCCGCGCCCGCATGGCAACGGCAGGCGGCCGCAAGGTCCTGTCTGCACGTCGCGCCCGCGGCCGCGCACGTCTCTCGGCCTAAGGCCGTGCCTGCCCGAACAGAGGCGACGGGCAATGACGAAAACTGTTGAGAAATCTGCTGTCGGACGGCTGAAAAGCCGTCCGCAGTTTCTTTTTGTGCGCGAGGGCGAGAGGCGCAAGGGTCCCCTGTTCCTTCTCGAAGTGCGTGACCGGCAGATGCCGGACGAACCGCCCCGCGTCGGCTTCACCGTTACCAAGAAGCACGGCAACGCCGTGGAACGCAATCGCATGCGCCGCCGCCTGAAAGAGGCCGTGCGGCTATCGGCCGGGTTTGCAATGGAGCCCGGACACGACTATGTGGTTGTCGCCAGACGGGACGTGCTCGGCGCGCCCTTCGAAACCCTGCAGGCCGGTCTGAAGGACCGGATCACCACGCGGCAGAAGAAACACAAGCAGCAGCACCCTGCTGCGCCCGGGAAAGAGTGATGGAAAAAAACCGCAATTACTTCGTGGCGATCGCGCTGTCCGTGCTGATCCTCGTCGCCTGGCAGTTCCTCTATGTGAACCCCAAGCTCGAGAAGGATCGCGCCGCGCTGGAAGCCCAGCAGGCCGCCCAGACGAGCGAGCAGACGACCACCACCACCGCAGGCGGCACCACGCCCGCCGCCACCGGGACGAACGGCACGCTGCCGGGCGCTGCCGGCGGGGCTGCCACGACCGAAACGCGTGAACAGGCCCTTGCCAAGTCCGCCCGCGTCGAGATCGACACGCCCGCGCTTGCCGGCTCCATCAACCTGACGGGCGCGCGCTTCGACGACCTGAAACTCAAGGAATTCCACGAGACCGTCGACAAGACGAGCCCGATCATCACGCTTCTCAGCCCCGCCGAGACCGAGCACGGCTACTTCGCCGAAATCGGCTATGTCGGCAGCGAGGCGACCGGCCAGATGCCCGGCCCGCAGACCGTCTGGACGCAGGACGGCGCCGGCAAGCTGACGCAGACGACCCCGGTCAAGCTTTCCTACACCAACGACAAGGGTATCACCTTCACCCGCACGATCTCGGTCGACGAGCATTACATGTTCACCGTCACCGACAGCATCGAGAACCGCACGGAAACGCCGGTCGCGCTTTCGGCCTATGGCCGCACGACGCGTTTCTTCAAGCCGTCCACACCGTCGGTCTACGTGCTGCACGAAGGCTTTATCGGCGAGCTCGGCGACCTCGGTCTGCACGAGGTGAAGTACAAGGACACCGAGAAGGACACGACCGTCGCGCCCGGCAAGGCGACGGGCGGCTGGCTCGGCATCACCGACAAGTACTGGGCGACCGCGCTGGTGCCGCCGCAGGCGACCCCCTACGAGACGCGCTTCTCCTATTTCCAGGACGGCCGTCCGCGCTACCAGGCCGACTATCGTCAGGATGACGTGACCATCGCGCCCGGCCAGACGATCGAAGTCAAGAACCTCTTCTTCGGCGGCGCCAAGGAAGTGCCGATCATCGACCAGTACAAGACGTCCTACGCGATCCCGCATTTCGACCTGATGATCGACTGGGGCTGGTTCTGGTTCTTCACCAAGCCGATGTTCCAGCTCATGGACTTCTTCTACCGCTACTTCGGCAATTTCGGCATTGCGATCCTCATCACGACCATCGTCGTCAAGGGTCTCTTCTTCCCGCTCGCCAGCAAGCAGTACGCTTCCATGGCCAACATGAAGAAGATGCAACCGAAGATGGAGGAACTGAAGGCCAAGCACGGCGACGACCGCATGGCGCTGCAGCAGGCGATGATGCAGCTCTACAAGGAGGAGAAGATCAATCCGCTGGCAGGCTGCTGGCCGATCCTTCTGCAGGTTCCGGTGTTCTTCGCGCTCTACAAGGTGATCTACGTCACCATCGAGATGCGCCATGCGCCGTTCTTCGGCTGGATCCAGGACCTTTCGGCGCCCGATCCGACGTCGCTGTTCAACCTGTTCGGCCTCCTGCCCTACGACGTGCCGCATGCACTCCTGATCGGCGTCTGGCCGATCATCATGGGCATCACCATGTTCATGCAGATGCGCATGAACCCGACGCCGCCGGATCCGACCCAGGCGATGATCTTCACCTGGATGCCGCTGGTCTTCACCTTCATGCTGGCATCCTTCCCGGCCGGCCTTGTGATCTACTGGGCCTGGAACAACACGCTGTCCATCGTGCAGCAGGCGATCATCATGAAGCGCCACGGCGTCAAGATCGAGCTCTTCGACAATCTGAAGGGCCTGTTCGGGAAGAAGACGAAACCATCCTGACGATCCCGTCGGACGACACGCGAAACCCCGGCCATCGGCCGGGGTTTTCTTTTGCCGGATGCCCGGCGGCGGGCGCGCGCTTGACTTTCGCGGCCAAAACCGGGAAGCCGGGAGCCTGACAAGGAAGGCTGGAAGCAATGACAGAGACGAGCGCAACGGGCGACAAGCCGCTGTTCGGCAGGCCGTGGATCTTCATCCGCGGCGTGCCGGCGATGAAATTCCTGCCGCCCGAAGGCCCGCCTGAGATCGCCTTCGCCGGCCGCTCGAATGTCGGCAAGTCGTCGCTAATCAACGCGCTGGTCGGCCACAAGGGCCTTGCCCGCACCTCCAATACGCCCGGCCGCACGCAGGAGCTCAACTATTTCGTGCCGGACGGTTTTTCCGGCGCCGAGGACGACCTGCCGCCGATGGCGCTCGTCGACATGCCGGGCTACGGCTATGCGCAGGCGCCGAAGGAGCAGGTCGACGCCTGGACGAAGCTCGTCTTCGATTACCTGCGCGGCCGCTCGACGCTGAAGCGCGTCTATGTACTGATCGACAGCCGCCACGGCATCAAGAAGAACGACGACGAGGTCTTCTCGCTGCTCGACAAGGCGGCGGTCTCCTACCAGGTCGTGCTGACCAAGACCGACAAGATCAAGGACGCCGGCGTGCCGCGCCTTATCGAGGAGACACTGCAGAAGATCTCGAAGCATCCGGCCGCCTATCCGGAGGTGCTCGCCACCTCGTCGGAAAAGGGCCGCGGACTCGACGACCTGCGGGCCGCAATCCTCAGCGCCATCGATCGATAATCGGTACCGTCAGTCGAAGTGGGCGGCGCCGGTCGCCAGCACCGGACCTGTCCGCCTGCCCGTCGGCGAGCCGCCGAACGGCTCGACGCTGACGGAGATCGTCGCGCCTTCGACGATGCGGCTGCGCATTTCGCGCGGCACCGCCAGCCGTCCCTCGCCGGTCTGCGGCAGGACGCCGAGCGCGACGGGCGCCTTGCCGGCCTCGGTCAGCCAGAGTTCCAGCGACTTTTCCTTTTCGAGACCGGCGACGGGCGTCACGGCGAGCGTGCCGCTCGCATCGTCATAGCGGGCGACCAGCCCCATCGCGGCGTTCTCGCCCGTCATGCCCGCGACCAGCCGGCCGCCATTGACGGGACGCGGCGCCAGAAGCGCGCTGAGGAGAAGGGCAAGGCCGGCGGCGACGGCGAAGGAGGCGAGCGCGAGCGCGCGCCAGAGCGCCAGCGAATGCCAGCAGCCGCCGGAGACCTTGCCGGAAAACACGGCGTCGCACGGGGTGGTGGTCAGGATATGCTGCTCGACGGGCGCGCGGGCGCCGGGGGAAAGATGCAGCGGCTCGTAGCCGTCGCCGAAGGTGGCGAGGTTTTCCTCCCAGCGGCTCACCATGGCGGCGAACTGGCGGTCGCGCATCAGCCGCGCCTCGACCTTCTGGCGGTCTTCGTCAGACAGGACCCCGAGTACGTACTCGCCCGCGATCACCTGATCGCAGCACGGTTCTCTCATCTCTCGGTCGGACGCCGCCATCGGCTCATCCACTCTCTCGGTTCCAGGACTGACGCGAGGACTTGGCCTCTCTTCCACATATAGGAACGCCGATGCGCCTTTGCCTATAGGGCAGGCGCGGAGCCGCATCATATTCCCCATCGGCTTTTTACGCCACCGACCATGGGGATCATTCCATCGTCACGAAACATGCGTTAAACAGGCCCCCACCCATTCCCAAGAGGCCGCCATGTCCCTATCCGAAAGCGAAAACCAAGCCCGCCTTCTCACCGAAGCCCTGCCCTACATGCAGCGCTACGAGAACAAGACCATCGTGGTCAAATACGGCGGCCACGCCATGGGCAATGCCGAGCTCGGCAAGGCTTTCGCCAGCGACATCGCGCTTCTCAAACAGTCCGGCGTCAACCCCATCGTCGTGCACGGCGGCGGCCCGCAGATCGGCGCGATGCTGACCAAGATGGGCATCGAATCGAAGTTCGAGGGGGGCCTGCGCGTCACCGACCAGAAGACCGTCGAGATCGTCGAGATGGTGCTGGCGGGCTCGATCAACAAGGAGATCGTCGCGCTCATCAACCAGACGGGCGAATGGGCGATCGGCCTGTGCGGCAAGGACGGCAACATGGTCTTCGCCGAAAAGGCCAAGAAGACCGTCATCGACCCCGACAGCAATATCGAGCGCATCCTCGACCTCGGCTTCGTCGGCGAGGTGGTGGAGGTGGACCGCACGCTGATCGACCTGCTCGCCAAATCCGAGATGATCCCGGTCATCGCCCCGGTCGCACCCGGCCGCGACGGCCATACCTACAACATCAACGCGGACACCTTCGCCGGCGCCATCGCCGGCGCGCTGAACGCGACGCGCCTGCTCTTCCTGACGGACGTTCCGGGCGTGCTCGACCGCAACGGCCAGCTCATCAAGGAGCTTTCCGTCGCCGAAGCCCGCGCGCTGATCAAGGACGGCACGATCTCCGGCGGCATGATCCCGAAGGTCGAGACCTGCATCGACGCCATCAAGGCGGGCGTGCAGGGCGTCGTCATCCTCAACGGCAAGACCGCCCATTCGGTATTGCTGGAGCTCTTCACCGAGCACGGCGCGGGCACGCTGCTGGTGCCCTGAGCCCTACAGGAAGAGAAGGCCGAAGATGCCGCAGACGATCAGCAGGCATCCGGCCGCCTCCGTGCGGTTCACCCGCTCGTGGAACAGGAACCACGACGCCATGAAGGTGAAGACCAGCTCGATCTGGCCGAGCGCGCGCACATAGGCGACCTGCTGGAGGCTCATCGCCGTGAACCAGCAGGCCGAGCCGAGCACGCCGGCAATACCGACCAGCGAGGACGAGCGCCAGCTCTTCAGGACGTCGACGATCTCCCGCTTGTCCTTCCAGCCCATCCAGACCAGCATGAAGGCCGTCTGGAACGTCGTGACGCAGGCAAGCGTCACGGCGGCGTCCATGATCGGCCCCGGCCCCTGAAGCGACAGCGAGGCGCTGCGATAGGCGACCGCCGAGATGCCGAAGACCGCGCCCGAGGCGATGCCGATCAGCGCGGTGCGGCTTGTCAGTGCCGCGAGGATGTTGCGCCAGGAGAGCGGCGCGCGGGCAAGCGAGATCAGCATCACCCCGACGACGCCGACGATGATCGCGACGACCGCGCCGAAGGTGATGCGCTCTCCGAGCAGCACGAAGCCGAAGATCGCCGCCTGCACCGGCTCCGTCTTGGAATAGGCCGTGCCGACGGCGAAGTTCCTCAGCGAAAACAGGTATACAAGCAGCATGGTCGCGAAGATCTGCGCCAGACCGCCGATCACCGCCCAGAAGGCGAAGGTCCAGTTGAGCGCCGGAAACGGCAGGCCGACCGCGAGGCGCAGCACAAGCACGTAGAGGATCGCCAGCGGAAAGCCGTAGCCGAAGCGCACAAAGCTCGCCCCGCGCGTTCCGAGCGAGCCCTGAAGATGCTTCTGCAGGGCCGAGCGCAGGTTCTGCAGGAAGGCGGCGGCGATGGTGATGGGGATCCAGAGTTCCATGCCAGCCCGCTAGCATGGGGCTTGCCGCAAATCCATCGTCCGCGCGGGCCATCGCGGAAAATTCCGTTTCCCTCGCCCCGGACCCGTGCCATAAGACGGCCCATGACCGATCTTCCGAACAAAGCCGACTTTTCCCATGTGCGTGACTGGGTCTTCGACCTCGACAACACGCTCTATCCGCATCATGTCGATCTCTTCGCCCAGATCGACAAGAACATGACGGCTTACGTGTCGGCCCTGCTCGGCCTGTCGCGCGAGGACGCCCGGGCGCTGCAGAAGCAGTATTATTTCGACCACGGCACCACGCTGAAGGGGCTGATGATCCATCATCGCATCGACCCCGCCGATTTCCTCGAAAAGGCGCATGCGATCGATTACGACGTGCTGTCGCCGGACCTTCCGCTCGGCGAGGCGATCCAGGCGCTGCCCGGCCGCAAGTTCATCTTCACCAATGGCAGCGTGAAGCATGCCGAGATGGCCGCCAGGGCGCTCGGCATCTTCCACCATTTCGACGACGTCTTCGATATCGTGGCGGCGGAATATGTGCCCAAGCCGGCCGGCGAGACCTATGACAAGTTCATGGCGCTGCACCGGGTCGATACCGGCCATGCGGCGATGTTCGAGGACCTGCCGCGCAACCTCGTCGTGCCGAAGGCGCTCGGCATGAAGACCGTGCTGCTCACCCCGCGCGACATCGACCACGAGTTCACCGACGCCTGGGAAAAGCGCACGGACGAGGACAGGCATATCGACTATGCGACCTCGAACCTGACGGCCTTCCTCAACGCGTTGCTTTAAGGCCCGCCCGGCGTGCCTTCTTCCGGACACGGAAAGATCCCTTTCCGGTCATAAGGTTCAATTACCAATTTGTAACTGGCGCCGGCCGGCGTTCCCCCTATCCTGCCCCTCAAGGGACGACGATGGATGAAAGGAACGACCATGGCTAAAAAGGAACTTCTTCTCGGCGCCGTAGCGGCCAGCCTCATTTTCTCGGGCGCAGCCGCCCCCGCCTTCGCCGCCAAGGACAAGCACAAGCACAAGCATGGCCACCACCATGGCGCGATGATCGAGCGTCTCGACACCGACAAGGACGGCAAGGTCTCGCTCGCCGAGTTCAAGGCGAACGCCTCCGCCGCCTTCAAGGCCTTCGACGCCGACGGCAACGGCCAGGTGACGAAGGACGAGATCAAGGCACGCCGCGAGGCCTTCAAGGACGCCCGCAAGGCCGTTCACGACGCCGCCAAGGCGGACCGGGCGAAGGCCCGCGAGGCGTTGCGCGCCGGCGGCCCCTACATGCTGCCGGGCGCCGGCCGGATGTTCGAAAAGGCCGACACCGACAAGAACGGCACGCTCTCCGAGGCCGAAGTGCTCGCCGTGGCGGAAAAGGCCTTCGAGCGCCGCGACACGAACAAGGACGGCGCCATCGACACGGCGGATGCCCGGCCCGGCAAGAAGGGCAAGGGCCATCATGGCAAGGATGGCGGAAAACGCGCCGAGCGCATGCTGAACCGGCTCGACACCGACAAGGACGGCAAGATCTCGCAGGCCGAGATGCTGGCGCGCGCCACGCAGACCTTCCAGCGCCTCGACACCGACGGCAACGGCGAGGTCACCAAGGCCGAGATCGACGCGAAGCGTGAAGCCTTCCGCGATGCCCGCAAGGCTTTCCGCGCGGTGAAGGCGACTGACGGCGAGGCGAAGGACGCCGCCCGCAAGGCGCTGCGCGAAGCCCGCATCGACCGCAGGGGCATGCATATGTTCGAGCGCGCCGACGCCGACAAGAACGGCACCCTGACCAAGGCCGAAATGGAAACCGCCGCCATCGCCATGTTCAAGAAGCGCGACCGCAACGGCGACGGCTTCATCACCCTCGACGAGATGGGCAAGCGCGGCGACAAGTAAGCCTTGCCGGCAGCACGTCCGACTGAAACGCCCCGGTTCTGCCGGGGCGTCTTTTCATGAAGCAGGCGCAGCCTGTCAGCCGTGGGCCGTTGCGGGCTCGGCTTCCAGGTTTTCGTAGAACTTCACGATGATGTCCCAGGCCTCGTCCGCCGTCTCGACGAACTGCATCAGCTCGACGTCGCCGGGCGCGATGGTGCCGAAGGCGGCGAGCGCGTCGAAATCGATGATCTTGTGCCAGAATTCCTTGCCGAAGAGGATCAGCGGCACCAGCGCCATGCGGCCGGTCTGCATCAGCGTCACCGTCTCGAACAGCTCGTCCAGCGTGCCGAAGCCGCCCGGGAAGACCGTGACGGCCTTGGCGCGCAGCAGGAAGTGCATCTTGCGGACGGCGAAATAGTGGAAGTTGAAGCTGAGCTCCGGCGTGACATAGGGGTTGGGCGCCTGCTCGTGCGGCAGCACGATGTTGAGGCCGATCGAGGGAGCGCCGACATCGGTCGCCCCGCGGTTGCCCGCCTCCATGACGCCCGGCCCGCCGCCGGTGACGACGACATATTCCTTGAAGCCGAGCTCGGCCGACTTTTCCGAGCACATGCGCGCGAACTTGCGCGCCTCCTCGTAATAGACCGAGGCCGCCTCGAGGTTCATGCGCTGCGTCTCGTTGCGCGCCGCCCAGGCCTCCTGGCCGGGGGCGGGAATGCGCGCGCCGCCGAACATGACGACGGTCGACTTGATGCCGCGCTCGGCGAGCATCATCTCGACCTTCAGGAGCTCGAGCTGGAGGCGCACCGGGCGCAGTTCCTCCCGGCAGAGGAAGTCGTCATCGACATAGGCGAGCCGGTAGGCGGGATTTGCCGATTGCGGCGTCTGCGGCACCACGGCGGCGCGGTGCTTGTCCTGCGCGCTGTCGGCCAACGGATCCCACACGCCATCCTTGCGGCGCAGGTTCTTCTTCTTCAGTCTCGCCATGTCACTTTCCTGCTTTCAACTCTCACGGGATTACCCGTTCGCCCGTGCGACAGTATCTGCCGGAAAGGGGCTTCATCTTTCCCGGCACTTGCTCTAGAGCATTTTGCTGATTGATGAAATCGACCTTCCGGCGTCCCGACAATCGAAAATAAGCCTCGAAGTTTAAGGAATTCCGATGAACACGTCCAACCTCGCCGCCCTTTCCCAAACCATCGACCGCGCCTTCGAGGAACGGGACGGCATCAATACCGGCACGCGCGGCGAAGTGCGCGATGCGGTGGAGACCGCGCTCAACCTGCTCGACAACGGCAAGGCACGCGTCGCCGAGCGCGGCGAGGACGGCAACTGGACGGTGAACCAGTGGCTCAAGAAGGCCGTGCTGCTCTCCTTCCGCCTCAACCCGATGGAAATCGTCAAGGGCGGCCCCGGGGAATCCGCCTGGTGGGACAAGGTACCCTCCAAGTTCGACGGCTGGAGCGTCAACGAGTTCGAGAAGGCCGGGTTCCGCGCCGTGCCGAATTGCGTGGTGCGCCGCTCGGCCTATATCGCGCCGAATGCCATCCTGATGCCCTCCTTCGTCAATCTCGGCGCTTATGTCGGCGAGGGCACGATGGTCGATACCTGGGCGACGGTCGGCTCCTGCGCGCAGATTGGCAAGCATGTGCACCTCTCGGGCGGCGTCGGCATCGGCGGCGTTCTGGAGCCCATGCAGGCCGGCCCGACGATCATCGAGGACAACTGCTTCATCGGCGCCCGCTCGGAGGTCGTCGAAGGCTGCATCGTGCGCGAGGGCTCCGTGCTCGGCATGGGCGTCTTCATCGGCAAGTCGACCAAGATCGTCGACCGCGCGACGGGCGAAGTGACCTATGGCGAAGTGCCGCCCTATTCCGTCGTCGTCGCCGGCTCGCTGCCTTCCGACAAGACCATGCCGAACGGCCTTCCGGCCCCGAGCCTCTACTGCGCCGTCATCGTCAAGCGCGTCGACGCCCAGACCCGCTCGAAGACCGGCATCAACGAACTTCTCCGGGACTGATCCATGGCGGCCGGGCAAGAGCGGGGACCGACCCTTGCCTGGCTCTTCTTCGGCTGGTCAGGCCGCCTCAGCCGCGCGCCCTTCGCGCTCGGCTGGGCCTTCTGGCTGATGCTGCTCTCGGCGGCGCTCACCCGCATCGTCGTCGTGCCGAAGGAAGACCCGGCCTTCCTGTTCTGGGCCTTCGCCTTCTTCATCGTCGCCATCGTCTCGACGGTCTCCTCGATCATGCTGACGATCAAGCGGCTGCACGACATGAACCTGCCGCTGCCGCTGATCATCTGTCTCTTCGTTCCCGCCATCTCCTTCTTCGCGCTCTTCGTCTTCCTCGTCTGGCCCGGCACGCCCGGCCCCAACGACTACGGCCGCCTGCCCGACCGGCCAAAGGACTGAGCGCGCGCATCGGCTGCGCGTGACAGGCCCCGAACGATCGGCTACACCTCGATTCTCTCCCTTTCAGGTGCCGTGACGCATGCCCATGACCTCCGCCGACCCGATCGAAAATCTCGCAACCCTCATCCGCTGCCCTTCCGTGACGCCGGCCGAAGGCGGCGCGCTGACGGCGCTTGCCGCCATGCTGGAGCCGCTCGGCTTCACGGTGGAACGCATGGTCGCCAGCGAGCCCGGCATGCCCGATATCGAGAACCTTTATGCCCGCATCGGCACCGAGGGCCCGCACCTGATGTTCGCCGGCCATACGGACGTGGTGCCGGTCGGCGATGCGGCCGCCTGGACGCATGACCCGTTCGGCGCGGAGATTTCCGGCGGCGAGATGTTCGGCCGCGGCGCCGTCGACATGAAGGGCGGCATCGCCTGCTTCGTCGCCGCCGTCGCGCGCCACATCGAGAGAAACGGCCCGCCGAAAGGCTCCGTCTCCTTCCTCATCACCGGCGACGAGGAAGGCCCGGCCGTCAACGGCACCAGCAAGCTGCTGCAATGGGCGGCCGAGCGGGGCGAGCGCTGGGATGCCTGCCTCGTCGGCGAACCGACCAATCCGGACCAGCTCGGCGACATGATCAAGATCGGCCGGCGCGGCTCCGTCTCCGGCACGCTCACCGTGCGTGGCGTGCAGGGCCACGCCGCCTATCCGCACCTTGCCGACAATGCGGTGCGCGGCGTGATCGCGCTCACCGACGCGCTGATGCATCCGCCCTTCGACGCCGGCACGGAGAATTTCCAGCCGTCGAACCTCGAAGTGACGACCATCGACGTCGGCAACCGCGCCACCAACGTCGTGCCGGCCGAGGCGAGCGCCAGCTTCAACATCCGCTTCAACGACGCCTGGACCGCCGAGACGGTGATGGCCGAGATCGTGCGCCGGCTCGACGCCGCCGCGCGGGACGAGAAGCTCCGGCCCGGCCGCGCGCCCGTGCGCTACGACATCAAATGGGCCGAGCGGCCGAGCCATGTCTTCCTGACGCGCAACAACCAGCTCATCGCGTCGCTGTCGGGCGCCGTCGAGGCCGTGACCGGCCGTGCACCGAAGCTCTCGACGACCGGCGGCACCTCCGATGCGCGCTTCATCAAGGACTATTGCCCGGTCGTGGAATTCGGCCTCGTCGGCCAGACCATGCATATGGTGGACGAGCGGGTGGCGGTCGCCGATCTCGAGACGCTGACCGTGATCTACGAGACCTTCATCGCGCGCTGGTTCGGCGATGCCCGGTCTTGACGAGGTCCTCTACTACCTCAACGGCATCTATCTGCTGCTGAAGCAGAAGCAGGAGGGGTTCGGCTGGCTGGACCTGACCTCCCGCGGGCTCGCCCGCTCCTTCTGGGCCTTCGTCTGGTGCCTGCCGGCCTTCGCCGTCATCTGGGCCTCCTGGCGGCTCTACTACCTCGCCGGCATGCCGGCGGGCACGACCGCCGGCCTCGGCTTCCTGAGCAAGGTGCTGCTGATCGAGATCACGGGCTGGCTGCTGCCGCTCGTGCTGCTTCTCGCGCTGGCGCGCCCGCTCGGCTACGGCAAGCATCTTGCGACCGTGGTGACGGCGAGCAACTGGATTTCCGTGCCCTTCGCCTATGCCATGGCGCTGCCTGTCGCGCTGTCGCTCATCCTGCCGCAAAGCGTGCTCCTTGCCGGCCTGCTTCTCTACGCCGTGTTCGGCGCAAGCGTCATGCTGCAGTTCCGCCTCGTCTGGATGTGCGTCGGCAAGCAGAACCTGCTGGCGGCGGCGATCACCGCGATCTACGTGCTGCCGCCGATGATCGTCGCGCAGGAATTGCAGCGCGTTCTCGGCACGCTGCCCGGCTAGAGCAATTCCAGCAAAAGTGCGCAGCGGTTTTGCGTCCGGAATTGCGTTGAAACAAATAGTTAGAGCGATTTCGCAATTCCCGGAAAAGCGGAAACGCTCCAGACGGCTCAGTAATCCACGGCCATGAAGTAAAGCCCGTCCGGCGGCGCCACGGGGCCGCAGGCCTTGCGGTCGCGCGCTTCCAGCGCGGCACGCACGTCCTCCACCGTCCACTTGCCCTCGCCCGCCAGCTTCAGCGTGCCGGCGAAGGAGCGGATCTGGTTATGCAGGAAGCTCTGCGCCGAGACGCGCATCTCGATCAGTTCGCCGCTGCGCGTCACCTCCAGCCTGTCGATGGTGCGCACGGGGCTGTTCGCCTGGCACTGGGCGGCGCGGAAGGTGGTGAAGTCATGCTTGCCGACGAGCACCTGTCCCGCCGCATGCATAGCCTCATGATCCAGTTCCTTTGCGACGAACCATGCCCGGTTCGCCTCCAGCGCCAGCGGCGCGCGGCGCGAGATGATGCGATAGAGATAATGCCGCTTCTTCGCGGAGAAGCGCGCGTCGAAATCGTCCGGCACTTCGGCCGCATCGAGGATCGCGACGCGCTCGCCGGCCATGCCGAGATGCGCGTTGAGCGCGTTCCTCAGCGTGTGCTCCTTCCAGTGCCGCGAAAGGTCGGCATGGGCGACCTGTCCCATGGCATGGACACCGGAATCCGTGCGGCCCGCGCCGCGGATCGAGACCGTCTCGCCCGTCAGCGACAGGATCGCCGCCTCGATGGCACCCTGTACGGAATGACCGTTCTCCTGCCGCTGCCAGCCGACATAGGGCGTGCCGTCATATTCGATGCGAAGCCGGTAGCGCGGCATCAGCCCAGCACCTCGCCGGCCGAAACCGGCGTACCGCGCAGGAAGTCCGCCGCGTCGAGCGGCTTGCCGCCCGCCTTCTGCAGACGTACGAGGCGCACCGCGCCCTGCCCGCAAGCAATCGTCAGCCGGTCGTCCAGGACTGTGCCGGCAGGTTTCGACACGTCGTCGCCAGCCCGCTCGCTCGCCAGCACCTTCACGCGCTCCGGCTTGCCGGCAATCGGCAGTTCGAACCATGCACCGGGGAAGGGCGAGAGGCCCCGGATATGATTGTGTACATCCTTAGCCGGCTTCGAAAAGTCGATACGGGTTTCGGCCTTGTCGATCTTGGCGGCGTAGAGCACACCCTCCTCGGCCTGCTGGGTCAGCGGCAGTTCGCCGGCCTCCAGCCTGCCCATGGCCTCGGCCATCAGCGCGCCGCCCGCCTGCATCAAGGCATCGTGCAGCGCGCCGGCCGTCATGTTTTCGCCCATGGCCACGCGGTGGGTCAGCGCAACGGGGCCGGTATCGAGCCCCTTGTCCATCTTCATCACCATCATGCCGGTCTCGCCGTCGCCCGCCATGATCGCCCGCTGGATGGGCGCCGCCCCGCGCCAGCGCGGCAGCAGCGAGGCATGGCCGTTATAGCAACCGAGGCGCGTGCCGGTGAGAATCGCTTCCGGCAGCAGCAGGCCATAGGCAACGACGACCGCGACATCCGCCGCATGGGCGCGGAAGGCTTCGCGGTCCTCTTCCGCGCGGAAATTGACGGGCGTGAAGACGGGAATGCCGCGCCGCTCGGCCGCCTGATGCACCGGCGACTTCACCAGTTCGAGGCCGCGGCGGCCGGCCGGGCGCGGCGGCTGCGAATAGACCGCGACGATCTCGTGGCCCGCATCGGCAAGCGCCTCCAGCGTCGGGACGGAGAAATCCGGCGTGCCCATGAAGATGATGCGAAGGGCCATCGGTCAGCCTCCGTGAAAAAGGGTGCGGGGCGGTTATAGCCGCCTCAGAGCGCCTTGCTGCCGCGCATCTTGGCCGCCTTGGTGAACTTGCGGATCACCATCTCGCGCTTCAGCTTGGAAATATGGTCGATGAACAGCACGCCGTTGAGGTGGTCGATCTCGTGCTGGAGGCAGGTCGCCAGCAGGCCCTCGGCCTCCGTCACCTGCTCCTTGCCCTCGCGGTCGAGGTGCCGGACGGTGATCGACGCCGGGCGCTCGACCTCGGCATAGTAATCCGGGATCGACAGGCAGCCCTCTTCATAGACCGACCGCGCATCCGACGCGGTGACGATCTCCGGGTTGATGAAGACCAGCGGCTTCTTGTCCTCGCCGTCCTTCGAGACGTCCAGCACGAGCATGCGGCGCGCGACGCCGATCTGGATGGCGGCAAGGCCGATGCCGGGGGCATCGTACATGGTCTCCAGCATGTCGTCGGCGAGCTTCTTCACCTCGCCGTCGATGGTTTCGATGGGCCTGGAAACCTGGCGGAGGATCGGATCGGGAAGGATAATCAGCGGCTTGATGGTCATGTGCCTCCCTTAGCGCGGTTTTTTTGCGCTTTCAATCGACTTCGCCCGAGCCCTGCGCGATTTGTTCACGTTATGATCTGTTTTCCGCCGCAATCCGTGCTATGGTCGCGGCATGATCGATCCCGCCTTCGACACGCTCGTCTCCTCCTTCCTCCACCGGCTCGGCGGCCCCGGCCCGGCCCTGGTGCTGCTTGCGGCCGTGCTGCTGGCCGCCTTCGGCCTCCTTTCCGCACGTCGCAGCCAGGCGCGCCAGCGGGAGGCGGCGGCGATGGCGGACTTACGCTTTTCCGAGCTCATGAAGGCGCAGACCGAGATGCAGGGGCGCGTCGCCGCCATGGCGGAGGTGTTCGGCAGCAAGCAGGCCGAGACGAACCAGGCGATCAACAGCCGGCTCGACGGGCTGACGCAGCGGCTCGGTCAGTCGATCTCCGAGCAGACCCGGGCGACGCACGAGAACCTGCGCCGCCTGCAGGAGCGGCTGGCGGTGATCGACAATGCCCAGACGAACATCCAATCACTGGCCAAGGACGTGGTCGGACTGCAGGCCATTCTCTCCAACAAGCAGACGCGCGGCGCCTTCGGCCAGTCGCGCATGGAGACGATCATCGCCGACGCCATGCCGCCAGGCGCCTACCAGTTCCAGGCCCAGCTTTCCAACGGCGTTCGCCCCGATTGCACCATCCGCATGCCGAATGGCCAGCCGCCGCTCGTCGTCGACGCCAAGTTCCCGCTGGAGGCATGGAACGCCATGTCGGACGGGCGCTCGCCGGAAGCCGCGAAGATCGCCGCCCAGCAGTTCCGCCGCGACATGGAGGTGCATATCCGGGACATCTCGGAAAAATACCTCCTTGCCGGCGAGACGCAGGACACCGCCTTCCTCTTCGTGCCCTCGGAATCGATCTTCGCCAGCATCCACGAGAATTTCGAGCCCGTCGTGCAGCGCGCGCACCGCGCCCGCATCGTCATCGTCTCGCCCTCGCTGCTGATGCTTTCCGTGCAGGTGCTGCAGGCGCTGCTCAAGGACCAGCGGATGCGCGAGCAGGCGCATGTCATCCAGGGCGAGGTCGCGCGGCTGATGGACGATTTGACGCGGCTCGACGACCGGGTGCGCAAGCTGCATGGCCATTTCACCTCCGCGCAGAAGGACGTGGACCTGATTCTGACGTCCACGGAGAAGCTTGCTCGGCGCGGGGCGCGCATCGGCGATCTCGAATTCGAGACCGTTTCGGAGCTTTCGCACGAACGGGAGAAGGCGGCGGAGAGCCGGACGGGCCAGTTGCGGCTGAGGGTAGTTGACGAAGACTGACCGCCTCGGGCAGTGTCCGGCGGAAACGACAAGGGGCAGCTCTCATGATCACCGTTCTCGGTTCCATCAACATGGACCTCATCGCAACGCCTGAACGCCTGCCGAAGCCGGGCGAGACGGTGATGGGCACCAGCTTCACCACTGCCGCCGGCGGCAAGGGCGCCAACCAGGCACTCGCCGCCCGCCGCGCCGGCTCCATGGTGCGCATGGCCGGCGCCGTCGGCGACGACCGGCTGGGCAGCCAGGCGCTCGCCCTCCTCGCCGACGCCGCCGTCGATCTCAACGCCGTGCGCTCGGCGGCGGAAGCGACCGGCACCGCCCATATCCTCGTGGCCGAGGGCGACGGCGAGAATGTCATCGTCGTCGTGCCGGGCGCCAACGGCACCGTCAGCGAGGAAGATGCACGCCGCGCGGTCGGCGCGATGACGCGCGGCGACTATCTGATGCTGCAATTCGAGATCCCCAACGCCTCCATCGAGGCCGCGCTCGCCGCCGCCAGGCAAAAGGGCGTCACCTCCATCGTCAACATCGCCCCGTTCAGCGCCGCCACCAAGACGCTCGGCGCGATGGCCGACATCCTCGTCGCCAACGAGACGGAGTTCGACCTCTTCGTCGGCAAGGGCGAGCCTTCGGACGAAGAGCGCGAGGCGACCATGCGGCGCCTGCATGCCGAGAGCGGCCAGACGATCATCGTGACGCTCGGCGCCGACGGTGTCGTCGCCATCCGCAAGAACGAGATCTTCCGCGCGATGGGCCTCAAGATCGAGCCCGTCGACACCGTCGGGGCGGGCGATACGTTCTGCGGCTATCTCGCCGCCTCGCTCGATGCGGGCCTTGCCTTCAAGGATGCGCTGCGCCGCGCAGCGGTCGCCGGCTCGCTCGCCTGCCTCAAGCCCGGCGCGCAGCCCTCCATTCCCTTCGCCTCCGCCGTCGACGCGATGGTCTGACGGGCGGCACAACCGCCGCGTCAGTCGGTTTCGCCGAGCCTATATCAGGCGTCGCATTTTGCCGCGACGCCTGAAAATTCAGCCTGTCGGCGCAGCTCGAAGCCCCGAAACTTGGCTTTTTATTAATATTCTACCGGTTACTGAAATCACCAGATGCCGCCTTCGACAGGCCGGACCGTCTCTGGCGCTGGTCGCGCGCCCCGCACTCCATGATGGAGACCCCCGCAATCGAGTGTGCCCCCTTCGCGGCCGGCGGCCGCGGACATATCCCATCGTGAGGATTTCATGTTCAAGTTCCAGGCCAAGTCGCTTGCGACGAAGCTCATCGCGGTCACGGGCGGCACGATTGCCCTCGTCATGCTCGCGTCCAATACCGTTCTCATCAGCCAGTCCCAGAACCGCGTCGCCGATCTCGTCTATTCGGAGGCCGATACGGAGGCCAAGGCGATCGCATCCGACATCGCGACCGATATCGGCCAGCTCGCCAGCGCCGCGCGCTCCATGGCCGGCGTGATCGAGCAGGGCCATTCCGGCGGGCATTTCGACCGCAAGGAAGTCGTCGACATCATCAAGGCGAATGTGGAGAAGAACAGCTTCGCGCTCGGAAGCTGGTTCGCCGAGGAGCCGAACGCCTTCGACGGCAAGTCGCGCGAGACGGCCGAGGATCTGGCGACCGGCACCTTCAAGGACGGCTCGTTCAACCCCTACTGGACGAAGCGCAAGGATGGCTCCATCACGCTCTCCACCTTCGAATCCGACTACAAGGCCGAGTGGTATGCACTCGCCGCCGGCAGCGGCAAGGGCGCGATGAGCCAGCCCTACAAGGAAAGCTCCACCGGCGAGGGCTTCACCATGGCCTCGATCGCCTTCCCGGTCGTCTCCGGCGGCAAGCGCATCGGCGTCACCGGCATCGACGTCTCGCTGAAGACGCTCTACGACAAGCTCAGCAAGCTCAAGCCCTTCGGCGAAGGCCGCGTGCTGCTCCTCTCCCAGACCGGCAAATGGATCGTCGCCCCCACCGAAGACCTCCTGATGAAGGAATATGACGGCGAGGGCCTCGACGTCGTCAAGAAGGCGCTCGCCAGCGGCGAGGCCGGCCGCGTCGAGAACCTTTCCTTCGGCGAGCTTTCCGCCTTCGACCGCGTCGTCTATCCCTTCGCCCTGCCGGACATCAATACGAGCTGGGTCGTCCTCGTCGACGTGCCGCGCGCGGCGATCACCGCCCCGATCCACGAACAGACCACGATGATGATCGTCGGCGGCCTCCTCGTGCTCGGCGCCGTGCTGGCCGGCCTCTATTTCGCCGTGCGCTTCTTCGTGCAGAAGCCGCTCGCCGGCCTCGTCAGCGACGTCGCGACGCTCAGCGACGGCGTCTATACGCAGCCGGTCTCCGGCCAGCAGCGCTCGGACGAGACGGGTTCGGTAGCAAAGGCCCTCGAAGGCTTCCGCCACCAGCTCGCCGATACCAAGCGCCTCGAAGCCGAAGCCACCAACCAGCGCCAGCTCACCGAAGCCGAACGCAACCGTTCGGAAGCCGAGCGCACTGAGGCAAGCGCCCTGCAGCGCGACATCGTCGCGCGTCTCGGCGACGGCCTCGCCCAGCTTTCGTCCGGCAACCTGACCTTCCGTCTTTCCGGCGATTTCCCGGGCGAGTACGGCAAGCTCAAGACCGATTTCAACTCGGCCATCGCCAGCCTCGAAGAGACGATCCAGACGGTCAACGCCTCGGTCGGCAATATCGGCGGCGGCACGAGCGAGATCTCCAAGGGCGCGGCCGACCTTTCGCACCGCACCGAGCAGCAGGCGGCCAGCCTGGAGGAGACCGCCGCGGCGCTCGACGAATTGACCTCGCAGGTCAATTCCAGCGCCGAGAACGCCCGCGTCGCCGCCAAGTCCGTCGATACGGCCAGCAACGACGCCAGCAAGTCCGGCGAAGTGGTGCAGAAGGCGATCGACGCCATGCGCGGCATCGAAAGCTCCTCGCACGAGATCTCCAACATCATCGGCGTCATCGACGACATCGCCTTCCAGACCAACCTTCTTGCGCTGAATGCCGGCGTGGAAGCGGCGCGCGCCGGTGAAGCCGGCAAGGGCTTCGCGGTCGTCGCCCAGGAAGTGCGGGAACTCGCCCAGCGCTCGGCCAATGCCGCCAAGGAGATCAAGACGCTGATCAACACCTCCGAGGTGCAGGTCCGCGAGGGTGTCGATCTCGTCGGCAAGGCCGGCGGCGCGCTGGAGAACATCGCCGAGCAGGTCATCCAGATCAACGGCCTCATCCGCCAGATCTCGTCCTCGGCCTCCGAGCAGGCCGTCGGCCTCAAGGAGATCAACTCGGCCGTCAACCAGATGGACCAGGTCACGCAGCAGAACGCCGCGATGGTGGAGGAAACCACCGCCGCCTCGATGGCGCTCAACGACGAGGCGCAGACGCTGAAGGCGCTTGTCGCCCGCTTCCGCGCCGGCGCCGCGGCCATGGCCGCCCAGCAGCCGGTCCAGCAGGCCATGCGCCCGCAGGCCCAGCCGCAGCGTGCCGCCTACCAGGCCCCGCGCAGCACGGCCCGTGCCATCCCGCAGGTCGCCGGCAACACGGCGCTCGCGCAGGATGACTGGGAAGAGTTCTGAGACCTGGCGACAGGAATGAAGAAAAAGAGGCCGGCGGAAACGCCGGCCTTTTTGTTGACGGCCCTCGCTCCTCCGTCAGCGTCATCCTCGGCCTTGTGCCGAGGATCTGCCAACGCATCGGAAAACAGAAACGTTGCAGATGCTCGGGACAGGCCCGAGTGAAGGAGAGGGTTTCGGGCTTTGCCAGAAGCACTGGCCGGAAGCCCCCTAAACGCAAACAGGCCCCGAAGGGCCCATTTCCGTCCTTGGGAGGAAGTTCGTCCGGTCAGGTTTCCAGCGAGTAGCCGGCACCGCGGACCGTGCGGATGACATCCTGCATATTGGCGAAGTTGAGCGCCTTGCGCAGGCGGCCGACATGGACGTCGACGGTACGCTCGTCGACATAGATGTCGTGGCCCCAGACGCCATCAAGGAGCTGCGAGCGCGAGAAGACGCGGCCGGGCGACGTCATCAGGAATTCCAGGAGGCGGAATTCCGTCGGGCCGAGGCGGACTTCGCGGGTGCGGCGGTGGACGCGGTGCGTGTCGCGGTCGAGCTCGATGTCGCCGCAGCGCAGCACCGTCGAGACGACCTCGGGCTTGGCCCTGCGCAGCATGGCGCGCACGCGGGCGACCAGCTCCGGCGTCGAGAAGGGCTTCACCACATAGTCGTCCGCGCCGGTGGCAAGGCCGCGCACGCGCTCGCTCTCCTCGCCGCGCGCCGTCAGCATGATGATCGGCAGGCGCTCGGTCTCGGGCCGCTGGCGCAGGCGCCGGCAGAGCTCGATGCCGGAAACGCCGGGCAGCATCCAGTCGAGGATGAGAAGGTCCGGCATGCGCTCCTGCAGGCGCATCTCGGCCTCGTCGCCGGAGAGGATCGTGTCGACCTCGAAGCCCTCGGCTTCGAGGTTGTAGCGCAGGAGGACGCTGAGCGCCTCCTCGTCTTCGACGACGGCTATTCTGGGCACCATGTGTCGAACCCTACTCGCTTACTCGGAGGCGTCGGCAACGTCGGCGGCGACGACGGAGGTCGAGGTATCGTCCTTCGGACGCTCGCCTTCCGGCTGCGAGCCGGTCGCCATGTAATAGATGGTTTCGGCGATGTTGGTCGCGTGGTCGCCGATGCGCTCGATGTTCTTGGCGCAGAACAGGAGATGGGTGCAGGGCGTGATGTTGCGCGGGTCTTCCATCATATAGGTCAGGAGTTCGCGGAACAGCGAGGTGTAGATCGCGTCGATCTCGTCGTCGCGCTCGCGGATGGCCTTGGCCTTGTCAACCGAGCGGGTGGCGAAGACGTCGAGCACTTCCTTGAGCTGCATCAGGGCGAGCTCGGCCAGGTGCTCCAGGCCGCGGGCGAGCTTGCGGGGCATGCCCGAGCTCTGCACGGCGATGACGCGCTTGGCGGTGTTCTTGCCGAGGTCGCCGACGCGTTCCAGCTCGGCCGCGATGCGGATCGTGCCCATGATTTCGCGCAGGTCCGCCGCCATCGGCTGGCGCTTGGCGATGGTGACGATGGCCTTCTCGTTGATCTGGCGCTCGGCATTGTCGAGGATCACGTCTTCCGAGATGACCTTCTGGGCCAGCGCCGCATCCGCGGTGACGAGGGCGCGGACGGATTCGGACACCATCTGCTCGGCGGTACCGCCCATCTCGGAGATGCGGCGGGAGAGGTACTTCAGTTCTTCGTCATAGATCGAGACGATATGGGTCGATGTCATGGCTTTATCCTTGATGCGCGCGGACATTCGGGGCTTTGGCGACGAGAACGTCAGCCGAAGCGGCCCATGATGTAGTCCTGCGTGCGCTGATCGTCCGGGTTGGTGAACATCTTGTCGGTGTCGTTCTCCTCGACGAGGTTGCCGAGGTGGAACATGGCGGTGCGCTGCGAGACGCGGGCCGCCTGCTGCATGGAGTGCGTCACGATGACGATGGTGAAGTTGGCGCGCAGCTCGTGGATCAGCTCCTCGACCTTGGCGGTCGCGATGGGGTCGAGCGCCGAGCAGGGCTCGTCCATCAGGATGACTTCCGGGCTGACGGCGACGGCGCGGGCGATGCACAGGCGCTGCTGCTGGCCGCCGGAAAGGCCGGTGCCGCTCTCGTGCAGGCGGTCCTTCACCTCGTTCCACAGACCCGCCTTCTGGAGGCTCTGCTCGACGATGGCGTCCATGTCGGCCTTGGCTTTCGCAAGGCCGTGGATGCGCGGGCCGTAGGCGACGTTCTCGTAGATCGACTTCGGGAACGGGTTCGGCTTCTGGAAGACCATGCCGACGCGGGCGCGCAGCTCCACCACGTCGATGTTCGGATCGTAGATATCGTCCGTGTCGAGCGTGATGCGGCCGGTGACGCGGCAGCCGTCGATGGTATCGTTCATGCGGTTCAGCGTGCGCAGGAACGTCGACTTGCCGCAGCCCGACGGGCCGATGAGGGCGGTGACGGTGTTCTCGCGGACATTGAGGTTGACGTCGTAGAGGGCGCGCTTCTCGCCGTAATAGACCGAGACGTCCTTGCCGATCATCTTGTAGGAAATGTCGTTCATTTTCTTGTCCAGCGCTTTCTCGACTGCTGCTTCTGACATCATGTTCATAGGATCGGTCCTTCTACCAGCGCCGTTCGAAGCGGCGGCGCAGCAGGATGGCGCCGACGTTCATGAGGATGAGGAAGATGAGGAGCACGATGATGGCTCCCGACGTGCGCTCCACGAAGGCGCGCTCGGCCTCGTTCGCCCACATGTAGATCTGCACCGGAAGCGCCGTCGACGGATCGAGGGGCGTTGCCGGGACGTCGGCGACGAAGGCGACCATGCCGATGAGGAGAAGCGGCGCGGTCTCGCCCAGCGCGTGGGCAAGGCCGATAATCGTGCCCGTCAGGATGCCGGGCATGGCGAGCGGCAGGACGTGGTGGAACACGGTCTGCATCTTCGAGGCGCCGAGGCCCAGCGCCGCCGAGCGGATCGACGGGGGCACGGCCTTCAGCGCCGCGCGGGTCGCGATGATGATCGTCGGCAGCGTCATCAGCGTCAGCACCAGGCCACCGACGAGGGCCGCCGAGCGCGGGAAGCCCGCGAAGTTGACGAAGACGGCAAGGCCGAGCAGACCGTAGACGATGGACGGCACGGCCGCGAGGTTGTTGATGTTCACCTCGATGAGGTCCGTGAAGCGGTTCTTCGGCGCGAACTCTTCCAGATAGATCGAGGCGGCGACGCCGATGGGCAGCGACAGCACGAGCACGATCAGCATCATGTAGAGCGAGCCGACGAGTGCGACGCCGACGCCGGCGGCTTCCGGACGGCTCGATGCGCCGTTGACGAAGAGGCCGGTGTTGAAGTGCTTGGAGAGCGCGCCGCTTTCGGCAAGCGTGTTCATCCAGCCGACCTGCTTGTCGGAGACCTTGCGGTTGTTTTCCGGCACGGAGAGGTCGATCTGGCCCTTGAAGGCCGAGTCGAGATCGCCGTGGGCGAGGAAGGTCACGGTCTGCGTCGTGCCGATGATGGAAGGATCGGCGGTGACGAGGTTGCGGAACTGGACGCGGACGCTGTCCGAGATCATGCCGTTGACGGCCTTCAGGCCGGCGCGGTCGTCCTCGCTGACGCCGAGGACCTTGGCGAGCGCATTGCGGGCGACGACCGGGTAATTGGCCGAGACCAGCTTCTGCGGGTTCGTGGCGCGCTCGTTGTTCTTGTCGATGATCTGCTCGGAGAACTCGACCGGGATCGTGATCATCGACTGCTGGAACGCCGTGTAGCCTTTGGAGACCACCGAGAACAGCAGGAGGAAGAGGAAGAGCAGGCCGAAACCGATGGCGGCCATGCCGAAGAGGCGGAAGCGGCGTTCGGCGGCATAGCGGCGGCGAAGGCCGATATCGCGGCGTTCGGGCGCGGCGGAGACGCCGATGGCGGGGCTCGTGGAGGACATGGGGGAGACCTGGCTCATTCGTACTGCTCCCGGTATTTGCGCACGATGTAAAGGGCGTAGATGTTGAGGCAAAGCGTGATGACGAAGAGCGTGATGCCGAGCGCGAAGGCCACCAGCGTCTGCGGCGAGGTGAATTCGAGGTCGCCCGTCAGCTGGTTGACGATCTTGACCGTCACGGTCGTCATCGGCTCGAAGGGATTGATCTGCATGCGGGCGGCGACGCCCGCGGCGAGCACCACGATCATGGTCTCGCCGATGGCGCGCGAGGCCGTCATCAGCAGCGCGCCGACGATGCCCGGCAGGGCCGCCGGCAGGATGACGCGCTTGATCGTTTCGGAGCGCGTGGCGCCGAGGCCGAGCGAACCGTCACGCAGCGCCCGCGGTACGGCGGTGATGATGTCGTCCGACAGCGAGGAGACGTAGGGGATCAGCATGATGCCCATGACGAAGCCGGCGGTCAGGACGCTCTGCGCCTGGATGAAGTTCGAGTAATTGCCCGTGACGAGGCCGTTGAGCTGGGCGGAGATATCGCGCAGGAACGGGCCGACCGTGATGAGGGCGAAGAAGCCGTAGACGATGGTCGGGATGCCGGCGAGCACTTCGAGCAGGGGCTTTGCGACCGAGCGGACGGTGCGCGAGGCATATTCCGACATGTAGATGGCGGCGAAGAGGCCGACCGGCACTGCGACCAGCATGGCGACGAAGCCGATATAGAGCGTGCCGGCGAGCAGCGGAAGCAGGCCGAACTGGCCGGAAGAGGCCGTCGCGCCCGCCGCGGCGAAGCGCGGATCCCAGACCGTGCCGAAGAAGAACTCCCAGGCCGGAACCATGTTGAAGAAGTGGGTGGCCTCCGTCAGCATCGAGGCGACGATGCCGATCGTCGTCAGGATGGCGATGGAGGAGGCGCCGATCAGGGCCGCCAGCATCACGCCCTCGACGCGATTGCGGGCGCGGAAACGCGGCGCGATGGCGCGGTAGGAGAGGAAGGCGCCGACAAGGGCCGAAAGCATGACGAGGGCCGACAGGATGGTGCTGCTGGTCGTGGTCATGCGGTTGAGGTCGTCGGCGGACTTCAGCATGTAGGGCGCGGGATCGGCCGCCAGCGGCACGCCCTTGCCGGCGAGCACCGTGCGGGCGGTCGCGGCGTCGGCGAACACCGCCTGGCGCTCTTCCACCGAAAGCAGCCTGAAGCCGCGGGCGATGGCGCCGATCATGTTGTAGTTGAGGTTCTGCGTCGCCTGCGGCTCGGCCTTCACCTCGTCGGGGAAGCCGGCGCGGACGGTCGAGCCGATATAGATCGGGCTCGCGATGATCCAGACCAGCAGCACGATGACCGCCGGCAGCATGGACCAGATGGCGACGAAGGCGCCGTAGTAGCCCGGCCGCGAATGCAGGCTGGAGGACTTGCCGCCGGCAAGCGCATTGGCGCGCCAGCTGCCCGCCAGATAGCCCGCCACGCCGATCACGGCGACGATAAGCAATAGTATGGAAATACTCATTTCGGAAATTCCCCCGGCGAGATCATCCGCGCAGTCATTCTGTGTGTCGCAAGGTTCGACAGGCGCCCCATTCCCGGTCGAAGACCATGACTGGGCGTCGCCGCCCGGAAGAGAGCGGCGGGCGCGGTCTTGAGACCGCGCCCGCTAAAGTCATTACATGATCTTGCCGTCGGCGAAGGCCTTGCGAACGGTGTCGCGCTCGGCATCGGGAGCCGGGACGAGGCCGTATTCAGCCAGCGGGGAGTCCGGGCCGATCATGTCGTCGTTCGTGAAGAACTCGACATATTCCTTCAGGCCCGGGATGACGCCGAGATGCGCCTTCTTGACGTAGAAGAACAGCGGGCGGGAAACCGGGTATTCGCCGGAAGCGATCGTCTCGGTCGAGGGAACGATGCCGCTGACGGTCGCGACCTTCAGCTTGTCGGCGTTGTTTTCGTAGAAGGACAGGCCGAAGACGCCGATGCCGGACTTGTTGGCGGAGATGCGGGCGAGCGTTTCGGTGTAGTCGCCGTCGATGTCGACAGCCAGGCCATCCTTGCGAACGGCGATGCACTTGGCGTGCTGCTCGTCCTTGTCGGCAACGGCGGCCTTGATCACTTCGGCAGCGCCGGTGGCTTCGCAGCCGGCAGCCAGCATCTTCTCGTCGAAGACTTCACGCGTGCCGTGCTTTTCGCCCGGGATGTAAGCGGCGATCTCGACGTCCGGCAGGTCCTTGTTGACTTCCGACCACTTCTTGTAGGGGTTGGCGACGAGCTTGCCGTCGACGACGACTTCGGCGGCGAGCGCCAGGTAGACGTCCTTCGGCTCGAGCTTCAGGTCGGCATTGCCGCTGTCGGTGGCGAAGACGATGCCGTCATAGCCGATCTTGACTTCCTGGATCTCGGTGACGCCGGCAGCCTTGCAGGCCTCGACTTCGCTGCCCTTCATCGGGCGCGACGCATTGGCGATGTCGATGGTGTCCGGGCCGACGCCCTTGCAGAATTCCTTGAGGCCGCCGCCGGTGCCGCCGGATTCGACGATCGGCGTCTTGAAGTCCGGATAGGTTTCGCCGAACGATTCGGCGACGATCTTGGCGTAAGGAAGAACGGTGGACGAGCCGGCGATCTGGATCTGGTCGCGCGCAACGGCAACGCCGGCGAAGGCTGCGGAGGCAACGAGCGCCGCGACAGTGAGCTTAAGAGATTTCATCTGGGTTCTCCCGAAGAGGACGTGTGTTGGAAGCGCGCGGTTCGCGCTCTCTGCCGTTGACCGGCGGCCCTTCTCTAAACCCCGATCGCCATCCCTTTTATGTCACTTTGACGAAACATTTGTGACAAGCTAAATATCTGAAAATACTAGAATATTTCCGACAAAAAGACGAACGCGCCGTCCTTTGTGTCAGAATTTGACGGTAAAGACCGTTCCCTTGCCCACCTCGGACTTCACCACGAGGCGCGCCTTGTGGCGGGTGAGGATGTGCTTGACGATGGCAAGCCCGAGGCCCGTGCCCTTCTTGGAACGGCTCGCCTCCACATTGACCCGGTAGAAACGCTCGGTGATGCGCGGCACATGCTCGGGCGGGATGCCGGGGCCGTAGTCGGTGACGGAAAGCTCGGCGGGCGCGCCCTCCCCGCCCGACAGCGCCACGTCCACCCGCTTGCCTTCCTGGCCGTATTTGCAGGCATTTTCGAGAAGGTTCTCGAAGACCTCGACCAACTCGTCGCGGTCGCCGGCAACGGTCACGGGATGCGCCGGCAGGTCGAGCGCGATCTCGACGCCGAGGTCGCTCGCGAGCGGCTGCAGGCTGTCGCGGACATGGCCGAGCAGCGGCACGAGGTCCACCGTCTGGTCGGGCGCGAGGTTCGAGCGCAGTTCCAGGCGGGAAAGCGAGAGCAGGTCGTCGACGAGGCGGCTCATGCGCGTCGCCTGCTCGTGCATGATGGTAAGGAAGCGCTCATGCGCCTTGAGGTCGTTCCTCGCCGGGCCCTGCAGCGTCTCGATGAAGCCGCGCAGCGAAGCGAGCGGCGTGCGCAGCTCGTGGCTGGCATTGGCGATGAAGTCGGAGCGCATGCGGTCGATACGGCGAGCCTGCGAGACGTCGCGGAAGGTCAGCAGCCAGAGCGGCTCGGTGGTGGGGCCGGCAAGCGGGGCGACGCGCACGACATAGACCGTTTCGGAGGGAAGACGCTCGGCATGCTCGGTCTCGCGCGGCTGGCCGGAGCCGATAGCATCGCGCACCATATCGAGGATGCTGGGTGCGCGGATGCGGCCGGCAAGGTCGCTGCCCTGCGGAATCTGCCCGAAGATCGCCTCGGCGGCACGGTTCTGCAGCTTCACGGTCTCGCGGGCGGAAAGGAGAAGCGCCGGCGCGTCGAGCGCGCCGAGGACGGCCGAGATGGGGGTGAGATCTTCCGCCGGCGGGGCCACCTCCACGACCGGCGCGGCCGGCGCAACCGCCATCGTGCGACGGCCTGCCTCGACGGCGCGGCGCTCCATCCGCAGCAATCCGGCGATGACGAGGAGCAGCACCGCGAAGGACACCCAGCCGAGATGCAGGCCTGCAAGCCACATCATGAAGCCGACGAAGACGGCGGAGGCAATGAGAACGCGTTCGCCCCACAGTTGCGTCGCCAGCCATCCGAGGCCCGTGCGCTGATCCGTCACGACCACCCATTCCCTTGCAAGCATCGTAGCCTCCACGCCTCCATGATTCTCCATGGATAGCGCGGCTTCATGACATGTTTTTCACGGCCGGCTTGAATTCGCAATGCGGTTGTGGCCACCTTCGCCGAAGCGGCCACCTGCCGCGAACCGACATTCAAGGAGCAGACGATGGCGGAAAAGGCCGAAAGCCGGGCCGTGGAACTCGACATCCACGACAAGAAGCGCGTGTTCGATATCGACGATCCCGTCCTGCCCGGCTGGATCGACGACAAGGCCTTCGGCTCGGGGGACTATCCCTATGACAAGAAGCTCGACAACAAGGAATACGAGCGGCTGCTGAAGCTCCTGCAGATCGAACTGGTCAAGGTGCAGTTCTGGCAGCAGAAGACCGGCAAGCGCATCATGGCCGTCTTCGAGGGGCGGGACGCGGCCGGCAAGGGCGGCGTCATCCACGCCACCACCTCCTACATGAACCCGCGCTCGGCGCGCGTCGTGGCGCTGACCAAGCCGACCGGCACCGAGCAGGGCCAGTGGTACTATCAGCGCTATGTCGCGACCTTCCCGACGACCGGCGAATTCGTGCTCTTCGACCGCTCCTGGTACAACCGGGCAGGCGTCGAGCCGGTCATGGGCTTCTGCACGCCCGAGCAGTACGAGAAATTCCTCAAGGAGACGCCGCGCTTCGAGAAGATGATCGTCTCGGAGGGCATCCATCTCTTCAAGTTCTGGCTGGATATCGGCCGCGAGATGCAGCTCAAGCGCTTCCACGACCGCCGGCACGACCCGCTGAAGATCTGGAAGCTGTCGCCGATGGACATCGCCGCGCTCAACAAATGGGGCGACTATTCGGAAAAGCGCGACCGCATGCTGAAGGAAACGCACACGGACAACGCGCCCTGGACCGTGATCCGCGCCAACGACAAGCGCCGTGCGCGCATCAACCTCATCCGCCACATCCTGAAATCGCTCGACTATGACGGCAAGGACAAGCAGGCGATCGGCGAGATCGACGACAGGATCGTCGGCTCCGGCCCGGGCTTCCTCAAGTAGCCTGGCGCCCACGCCGGAACTGCTCTATTCGCCCGGCTGGATGCGCACGCCGAAGAGGTTGACGCCGGCACTGCCGCCGGAAATGTCGCTGTTCAGCAGGATATGGCCCGGCTCGCTCGGCGAGAGCGAGCGGTCGAACTCCACCTGGAACAGGATGTCGGTGCGCTCAGAGACGGTGAAGCGGTGGCGGCCGCAATTGCCCATGCTGGCGAAATCGCATTCGACGGCGACCTGCACCGGCTTGTCGCCGACCGCCTGCACGGTGAGCGCGACCGTGGAGGCCTTGCCGCTCATTTCGCCGAGCACGTCCGGAGAGACCTCGATGCGCACCGCGCCGTCGCGGTCCGGATTGGTGGAGGTGACGCGCACGGCCGGCCCCTCGCTGGTGCTGACCGATTCGAAGCGGCCCGCGGGGCCGGCGGAAATCTTTGCCGTATCGGCCGGCGTGAAGACCTTGCGCCAGTCGGAGGAGAAGTGGTTCTGCGTGTCGAGCGCCTTCTTGAGCGGATCTTCGCTCGAAAAATCCTCGCCCGAGACGCGGGCCGGCGGCCGGGAGCCGTCCGCGCCGCTGCGAAGGTCATCGAGAAGCCCGCTCGTCTGGACCCACCAGGCGAGCGCGCCGAGGGCGGCGACCAGCGTGGCGAGGACGAGCAGGAAGGAAAACAGCCGGCCGCGCCGCTTGCGGGCCTTGGCCACCCGCTCGGGGCGGAAATCCGGGGCCTTTGCCGTCTTGGCGGGCGTCGTCGCCGCGCCGCCGGCAGCAAAGCCGTCCTGGCGGTCGGGGCGGATGGCGCCGATATCGGCGGCGCCGGCAGCGGGCTTTTCCGCCTCCAGGCGCGGCTCGGCGTCGAGTTTCGGCTCAGGCCGCACGTCGCGCTCGGCGCGCAGCACCGGCTCCAGCCGCGCATCGACCGCCGGCTCGACGCGGACATTGCGCGCGGCGGCGGAGGCGATCTCGGCGCGCTCCTCGGCCTCGATCTGGTGAATGGCGGCTTCCAGCCGGTGGCGCTGCGCGGCGACGGTTCCCGGATCGTTGACCTCCTGCTTGCGCAGGCCCGCCTCGAGCGCGTTGCGCGCCGACTGGTAGATGCGCGCGCGCACCTCGGCATTGCCGCGCTCCGAGCGCGCCAGCGCGTTCCTGATTGCCGTTTCCAGTCCGCTCACATCCGACCCTTCTGCGGGAGCCGCGCGACGGCGCGGTACGATCCATCTGTGGAAAGAGCCCTACTTTCCGGCTTTTGTTAGTTTTTGCGTAACGTTTGACGGAAATTTTCGCAAGCCTTGCCGCCGAAACTGCCCGTTCTTCTGCGGGGATAAGCCGGGGCGAATCATGTCGATCCGGCCTTGGTGGCACCGCTGCCCGCATCCGATGGCCGGATGTCCCGCTTGCCATGCATCGGCGCCGCCCGAGCGCGGCACTTCCTGCTCGCTGCCCGTTGCCAAGTGCACCCGGATGGCCGCTGCCCAATGGCCTCACCAGCGGCCCGAGATGTAGAACGTCCAATCGCCTGCAGCTCTGCGGCATGCGCCCGATGGCCAAGCAACCCAATGACCATGCTCGCCCGATACATGGCATGCGCGACCTCCGCCTGCCTGAACCGTTGCCGCCCACGCCCGATGCCTCGCCATCTCATAGCTAAGTTTCGACCAACGCCCGGAATGTAGCAACTCCACTCGACCGCCTCTGCGATGTGCGCCCGGTGGCCCAGCGCCCCGCCAGCCATGCCCGCTCGACACTTGGGGCGCATTAACGCCTCTCGCCTACGCCGTTGCCACTTGCGCCGATGCCTCGCCAGCCAAGCTCGCCTGCTTCCCCGGAATGCCGTATCTCCCCTCGCCTGCGCCGTTGTCGCGCGCAGCCACCAAGCCGCCCTGACGGTCATCTTCGTCCGATGCTCGAAGCGCGGTATTGCCCCTCGCTCGCACCACCTCCGCCTGCACCCGACGGGCCGACGCCCCGACAGCCGTGCTCGCCCAATGTCTGAAGCATAACGCCGCCCTCACTTTCGCCGCCACCATCTGCGGCGCGGCGCCCGACGCCCCCATCCCGATGGCCGTACTCCCCGATGCCCAGAGCGGGCCAACGTGCAGCGCCACTCGCAGGAAAGGCGCGTCTTGCCGTTCCGTCACGATGACCACGCCGTGATGCACCGACACCCCTTTTCAGAGACAATTCCCGCTGGTATGGTTTTGACGTTTTCGTAAACGTCAAAATGTCAGGACTTCCGCCATGGCCCTGCCCGCGATCCTCAAGGACAAGCTGCGCCTGCCCGTCGTCGGCGCGCCGCTCTTCATCGTCTCGCATCCCGCGCTGACCCTTGCACAATGCAAGGCGGGTGTCATCGGCGCTTTCCCGGCGCTGAACGCCCGCCCGGAATCGCAGCTCGACGAATGGCTGGCGGAGATCACCGAGGGCCTTGCCGCGCACGATGCAAAGCATCCCGACCGCCCCGCCGCCCCCTTCGCCGTCAACCAGATCGTCCACCGTTCCAACAGGCGGCTGGAGCACGACCTGGCGATGTGCGTGAAATACAAGGTGCCGGTCGTGATCTCCTCGCTCGGCGCCGTGCCGGAGGTGAATGCGGCGATCCATTCCTATGGCGGCATCGTGCTGCACGACGTCATCAACAACCGCCATGCCAATTCGGCGATCCGCAAGGGCGCGGACGGGCTGATCGCGGTGGCGGCCGGCGCGGGCGGCCATGCCGGCACGCTTTCCCCCTTCGCCCTCGTCCAGGAAATCCGCGAATGGTTCGACGGCCCGCTCCTGCTTTCCGGTGCGATCGCGACGGGCGGAGCGATCCTGGCCGCCGAGGCGATGGGCGCGGACATGGCCTATATCGGTTCGCCCTTCATCGCCACCACCGAGGCGCGGGCGAGCGACGCCTACAAGCAGACGATCGTCGACAGCAATGCTGCCGACATCGTCTATTCCAACTATTTCACGGGCATCCACGGCAACTACCTGAAGCCTTCCATCGCGGCCGCCGGCATGGACCCCGACCACCTGCCGGAAGCCGACCCCTCGAAGATGGATTTCGACAAGGCCACGACCGGCGCCAAGGCCTGGAAGGACATCTGGGGCTGCGGCCAGGGCATCGGCGCCGTCAAGGCCATCGAGCCGGTCGAAGCGCTCGTCGCCCGCCTTGCCCGCGAATACGCCGCCGCCAGGGCCCGCATCGCGGCCTGACCCCGTCATTTCGCTGCGCCGCGCGGGAAAAATGCGGAAGTTGAAACTCCCCGCTTGAAATCTCCGTCCAATGCGGTTATCAGCGCACCCATTCCGGTCCCGACACGCTTCGGGACCGCTGAAGGGCCGCTTTAGCTCAGTCGGTAGAGCACATCATTCGTAATGATGGGGTCAGGTGTTCGAGTCACCTAAGCGGCACCATTTCTCCTAACATGTTTCGATCCCTTCGCATCTTGACCCGCCCGCGGGACTCGGACACGTTTGGCCATGCGATTCTTGGCGATTTCGGGAAGTGCCCGGCGGGCATCCACCAATACGGCGATGCTGCGCGGGCTGCAGGCTGCGGCGGGGGCGGCGCATGTCGTTGCGGTCTATGATCGTATCGGAGAGCTGCCGGTCTTTTCGCCCGATCTGGAGGCGGCGCCGTTGCCGGCAGCGGTTGCCGGACTTGCTGCAGCCGTGGCGGCGGCGGATGGAGTGATCATCGCCAGCCCCGAATATGTGCGCGCCATTCCCGGCGGCATGAAGAATGCGATCGACTGGCTGATGTCCCGCGAAGAGCTGATCGCCAAGCCAATTGTACTTGCCCATGCCTCCCATCGCGGCGACGACATGCTCGGGCAGTTGCGCACCGTGCTCGCGACGGTCAGCGGGCGGTTCAGCGCGGATATTTTCCTGCGCTTTTCCCTGATGGCGCTTTCACCGGACGATATCGGCGAGCGGCTGCGCGCCGCGGATGCCGTCGAGACGATGCGTGCCTATCTTGCGGATTTCGCCCGGTTCTGCGGCGAGGGAGACGGCTAAGCGGCCGGGCTTCAGCCGACGTTGCGTTCCTTGTCGGGCAAGGGGGGCGGCTCGGCGTGGGGGTCGAGCAGGATCGTCGAGGCGGGCTCGGTCGCTTCGACCTCGCGGATCCATTCGCGCCAGATGGCGACCAGCAGGGCCATCAGGACCGGGCCGATGAAGAGACCGAGGAAGCCCATGGTCTTCACGCCGCCGATGAGGCCGAAGAAGGTGGGCAGGAACGGCAGCTTGATCGGGCCGCCGACGAGGCGCGGGCGCAGCGTCTTGTCGACGATGAAGAGCTCCACCGAGCCCCAGGCGAAGAGCGCGAGGCCCGCCACGGGCGAGCCGCTGGAAACGAGATAGACCGAGACCAGCGTGAAGGAGAGCGGCGCGCCGCCCGGGAACAGCGCCATGACGCCCGTCAGCACGCCGAGCGTGACGGCCGAGGGCACGCCGGCGATCCAGTAGGCGACGCCGAGGACGATGCCCTCGCCGATGGCGATCAGCGTCATGCCGGTGACGGTCGAGCTGATCGTCGCGGGCACGATGCGCGAGATGCGCTCCCAGCGCATCGGCAGGATGCGCTCGCCGAGCCGGTCGACCTGGCCGGCGAAGGCCTGGCCGTCGCGGTAGATGAAGAACAGCGCGATCAGCATGAAGAGCATGGCGAGCAGCAGGTTGAACGCCTTGCCGCCGGCCGCGAGCGCCACGCGGTAGATATTGCCGATATTGGCGCCGCTGACGATCTGCGTCAGTTCGCCGATCGCGCCCGGATGATCGAGGAAGCGCGCCCATTGCATATCGAGCCAGCCGCCGACCACGGGCAGCGCGCCGATCCATTCCGGCGTCGGCGCGCCGGTGCGGTTCGTCTCGACGGCCCAGCCGATCCAGTCGCGGATCTCGTGCAGGGCATAGGTCGAGGCGATCACGATCGGCCCGACGATGAAGGCGAGGATGAGGAGGATGGCGATGGAGGCGGCGAGCGTGCGGTTGCCCTTCACCTGCGCCAGCAGGCGCGAATAGAGCGGCCAGCTCGCGAAGGCGATGACCAGCGCGGCCAGCACCGGCACGACGAAGCCGTGGAAGAAATAGATGCCGGCGAAGACGATGAGGACGAGAAGCCACCGCGCCGCCGAGATCGGGGAGATGAGCGCAGCGCCGCCCTGGCGCGCCGCGCCGAGAAACCGGGGCTCACTTCTGCGATGTTCCGAATGCAACAAACTCGTCCACTCCATGGCTCCGGCGTCCGCGCCGGACCACCAAGATAAGGTGTAGCGGAAGAATGTTAAACATATACGTGGTTTTTTCGGTGGCGGCGCGCGGAGACGCCGCAGGCGGCGGCCCGAAGGGGTAGTCGAAGGCGACGATGCAGATCGTTGACGTTTACGTCAATGTAAGATAGCAGTATACCTTGATGGCGCCCGCCAAAAGCATCATCTTGTCGGCATCGGACGGTTGGAGGACCTTTCGCTGCGGCGGGACGGACGATGCCCGCGCCCAACGAGGAGGAGCACATATGTCGGTCTCACAGATGCACCCGTCCACCGCGCCGTCCGGCCGTTTCTGGCTCTCCTCCTATCCGGACGGCATGGCGGGAGAGATCGCCCCGCTCACCCACGATTCCATCGGCGCGCTGGTGGAAAGCTGCTGCGCGCGCTTTGCCGACCGCCCGGCCTTCACCAGCATGGGCAGGACGCTGACCTTCCGCGACTTCGATGCCGCCTCCCGGATGGTCGTCGCCTGGCTGCAGGCGCGGGGACTGGAAAAGGGCGACCGCGTCGCCGTCATGATGCCGAACATCCTGCAGAACCCGGTGATCATCTTCGGCATCCTGCGTGCCGGGCTCGTCGTGGTGAACGTCAACCCGCTCTATACGCCGCGCGAGCTGGAGCATCAGCTCAAGGATGCCGGCGCCAAGGCGCTGTTCGTGCTGGAGAATTTCGCGAGTACCGTGGCGCAGGTCGTCGCGCGCACGGACGTGCGCCACGTTGTGGTCGCGACGATGGGCGACATGCTCGGCCTCAAGGGCCTCATCGTCAATCTCGTCGTGCGCAAGGTGAAGAAGCTCGTGCCGGAATGGTCGCTGCCGGGGCATGTGCCGTTCAGGCAGGTCATGACGGAGGGCGCGCGCGGCGCGGTGAAGCCGGTCGCGATCGCGCCGGGCGACATGGCCTTCCTGCAATATACCGGCGGCACGACGGGCGTTTCCAAGGGCGCCATCCTCACCCATGCGAACCTGCTCTCCAACATGGAGCAGATCAAGCTGTGGATCGAGCCGACCTTCACGATCAAGAAGCGGCCGGAGCAGCTCACCTTCATCTGCGCGCTGCCGCTCTACCATATCTTCGCGCTGACGGTGAACGGGCTGATGGGCATCGCGCTCGGCGGCCATAACGTGCTGATCGCCAATCCGCGCGACATCCCCGCCTTCGTCAAGGAACTGGCGAAGGTTCGCACCCATATCTTCCCGGGCCTCAACACGCTGTTCAACGCGCTGATGAACAATCCGGATTTCTCCAGACTCGATTTCTCCGAGCTCGTCCTGACGCTCGGCGGCGGCATGGCGGTGCAGCGGCCGGTCGCAGAGCGCTGGCAAAAGATGACGGGCTGCGCGATCACCGAGGGCTACGGCCTTTCCGAAACCTCGCCGGTGGCGACGGCCAACCGCTTCGACCGGCCGGAATTCACCGGCACGATCGGCCTGCCGCTGCCCTCCACCGAGATCGAGATCCGCGACGACGACGGCCGCACGCTGGCGCTCGGCGAGGTCGGCGAGATCTGCATCCGCGGCCCGCAGGTCATGGCCGGCTACTGGCAGCGCCCGGACGAGACGGCCAAGGTGATGACGCCCGACGGCTTCTTCCGCTCCGGCGATATCGGCTTCATGACGGCGGAGGGCTATACCAAGATCGTCGACCGCAAGAAGGACATGATCCTCGTCTCCGGCTTCAACGTCTTCCCCAACGAGGTGGAGGAAGTGGCAATGTCGCATCCCGGCATCCTCGAATGCGCGGCCATCGGCGTGCCGGACGAGCATTCCGGCGAGGCGGTGAAGCTCTTTGTCGTAAAGAAGGACCCGGCGCTGACGGAAGCCGACGTGAAGGCCCATTGCGCGGCGAACCTCACCAATTACAAGCGGCCGAAATTCGTCGAATTCCGCACCGAGCTGCCAAAGTCCAATGTCGGCAAGATTCTCCGCAAGGACCTGCGCGGCTAACGGGCGGCCGCGGTTAAACCGATTTAATTTTTTCGGGCAAGCGGCCTTTCCGGTCTTGATTTGACCATATCAAAGCGACTAGCTAGCGGCATCGTCCAAAGCCAGGGAAGACGCCGATGAACGCGCTTGTCGAAAAGCTGAAATCCATCGTCCGCGATACCAATGCCACAGACATCCGGGCCGCCTTCGCGGCCGATCCGCAGCGGTTCTCCCGCTACAGCACCACGCTCGGCGACTTTCTCTTCGACTATTCCAAATGCGCGGTGAACGACACGGTGCTCGACGCGCTGGAGGCGCTGGCGAAGGATGCCGGCGTCGAGAAGAAGCGCGACGCCATGTTCGCCGGTGAGATCATCAACATCACGGAAGAGCGCGCGGTGCTGCACACGGCGCTGCGCAACCGCTCCAACACGCCCGTCCTCGTCGAGGGCAAGGACGTCATGCCGGATGTCAATGCCGTGCTCGACGCCATGGGCGCCTTCGCCGAGGCCATCCGCTCGGGCGCGCTCAAGGGCGCGACGGGCAGGAAGATCACCGATGTCGTCAATATCGGCATCGGCGGCTCGGACTTGGGCCCGGTCATGGCGACGCTGGCGCTCGCGCCCTACCATGACGGCCCGCGCCTGCACTTCGTCTCCAATATCGACGGCGCGCATATCGCCGATACGCTGAAGCTGCTCACGGCCGAGACGACGCTCTTCATCGTCGCCTCCAAGACCTTCACCACCATCGAGACGATGACCAATGCCGCGACGGCGCGCAGGTTCATCGCCGACAAGCTGGGCGAGGCCGCCGTCGGCCACCATTTCTGCGCCGTCTCCACGGCGCTCGACAAGGTCGCGGCCTTCGGCATCGACGAAGCGCGCGTCTTCGGCTTCTGGGACTGGGTCGGCGGGCGCTATTCGATCTGGTCGGCCATCGGCCTGCCGCTGATGATCGCCATCGGGAAGGAGGACTTCGCGCAGTTCCTCGCCGGCGGCCATGCCATCGACAATCACTTCCGCGAGGCGCCGATCCGTCAGAACATCCCGATGCTGCTCGGCCTCATCGGCTTCTATCATCGCAACGTGCTGAACTATCCCTCGCGCGCCATCCTGCCCTATGACCAGCGCCTGTCGCGCTTCCCGGCCTATCTGCAGCAGCTCGACATGGAATCGAACGGCAAGTCGGTGACGGTGGATTCGACGCCGGTCGAATGCAAGACCGGCCCGGTCGTCTGGGGCGAGCCCGGCACCAACGGCCAGCACGCCTTCTACCAGCTCATCCACCAGGGCACCTCGATCATCCCGACCGAGTTCATGATCGCGGCCAACGGCCATGAGAAGAACCTGCGCCACCAGCACCAGCTCCTCATCGCCAATTGCCTGGCGCAGTCGGAAGCCCTGATGAAGGGCCGCTCGCTCGCCGAAGCCAAGGCACAGCTCACCTCGAAGGGCATGGACGAGGCAAAGGCAGACCGGATCGCACCGCACCGCGTCTTCTCGGGTAACCGCCCGTCGATCACCATGGTCTATGACAGCCTGACGCCCTTCGCGCTCGGCCGGCTGATCGCGCTCTACGAGCACCGCGTCTTCGTCGAAGGCGCGCTCTTCAACATCAATTCCTTCGACCAGTGGGGCGTGGAGCTCGGCAAGGAGCTGGCGACGGGCCTGCTGCCGGTCGTGGAAGGCAAGGAGAGCGCTGCAGGGCACGATTCCTCGACGGCGGGCCTTGTCGCGGCGCTGCTGAAGGCTGCGAACTAGACTAGTTCCGCATTTCCGAACGCAAAACCGCTTCGCACTTTTGCTGGAAATGCTACCGCAGGCTCAAACGGCGTGCCGCGAAAGCACCGCGCGGCACGCGGGCGAGGTTCCCGAGGAATTCGCGGGCGCAGGCGCGCCAGCTATACGTGGCCGCACGGGCAAGCGCGACCTCCTTCGGGATATCGAGCGCGGCAAGGGCCGCCTCCCGCAGGTCCTCCGACAAGGCCCCCGCCTCACCCAGCACATCGCGCGGGGCAGTGACCGGGAAGGCGGCAACGGGAACGCCGCTCGCCAAAGCCTCCAGCATGACATTGCCGAACGTATCCGTGCGGCTCGGGAAGACGAAGACGTCGGCCGAGGCGTAGAGGGCGGCAAGGTCCTCGCCGGTCTTGCGGCCGAGGAAATGCACGTCGGGATAACGCTGGCGCAGCGCCGCAAGGTCCGGCCCGTCGCCGACGACGACCTTGCTGCCCGGCAAATCGAGGCCGAGGAAGGCGGGCAGGTTCTTCTCCACCGCCACGCGCCCGACATTGAGGAAGACCGGGCGCGGCAGGCCGAGGTCGCGGCGCCTTGCCGGGTCGAACAGCTTGGTATCCACCCCGCGCGACCAGCGCTTGATGCGCACGAAGCCCCGCGCCGCCATTTCCGCGCCGAGCGACCTGGTGGCCACCATCATGCCCGCGCCGGAATTGTGGAAGCGGCGCAGCCACCAGTAGCTCCAGCTTTCCGGTATGGGCAGGCGCGCGCTGATGAATTCGGGAAAGCGCGTGTGGTAGGCGGTGGTGAAGGGCAGCCGGCGCTGCAGGCAGGCGCGCCGCGCCGCCATGCCGAGCGGGCCCTCGGTCGCGATATGGATGTAATCCGGCGCGACGGCCTCGATCTCGGCCAGCACCTGGCGGCTCGAGGCGATGGCGAGCCGGATCTCCGGATAGGACGGCAGCGGGATGGTCGTGAATTTCTCAGGCGTCAGGAAGACGACGTCGACCCCCTCCTCCGCTGCCGAGCGGGCCAGCTCCTCCAGCGTGTGCACCACGCCGTTGAGCTGCGGCCGCCAGGCATCCGTCACGACGAGGACGGTGGGCGCCCGGTCATCGGACGCGACGGGGAAGGACGAATCTGGAGCGATGTCTTCGAGCATGGCCTCTTTGACCATGCCGCGATGACAGGCGAATGAACGTGCGCCGCGCCCGCGGGCCGGTTACTTGCGTTCCGTCGGCTGGGGCTGGAGGCGGCCGCGGGAGCGACCGGGCGCGGCATTGGCGAGGCGGCGGGCGGCCTCCTTCAGCTCCAGCTCGGTGAAGAGGCCCCGGTATTCGGGGCGCAGCATCAGCGCTTCCATGGAAAGCTCCGGCTTGCCGGCGTCGAGAAGACGTTCGAGGCCGGTCGCGCCGGGCGTGAAGACGAACTCCTTCGCCGCCGCCACGCCGCCGTTGGGCGTGACGCAGCGGCGCAGCAGGACCGGGCGGAAGCCGAGTTCGGCGAAGCGGTCGTAGAGGCCCGCCATCTCCTTGTGGAAGCGGGCCTCGGCCCCCGGAGCGGGGCCGCGCATCAAAGGCGTCCGACGCGCTCGGTGAGGAGCGCGAAGAAGCCGTCCGCATCGACATCCTTCATGACGCGCGCATTGTGCTTGCGGTCGGTCACCTGCCACCAGTCGACGACGGTCATGCCGACGGTGAGCGGCGAAGCCGTCTCGACCTCGACATTGCAGTCGCGCCCGCCGAAAAGCTCCGGCTTCAGCAGATAGGCGATGACGGTCGGATCGTGCAGCGGGCCGCCGTCGGAACCGTATTTCTCGATGTCGAAGCGCTCGAAGAATTCCAGCATCTGGACGAGGGCGAGCGCCGGGCGGTTGCCGATCGCGCGCAGCGTCTCGACGCGGCTCTTCAGCGTCAGCACCTTGTGGGTGACGTCGAGCGGCATCATGACGATCGGGATGCCGGACCTGAAGACGGCGGCGGCCGCCTCCGGGTCGACATAGATGTTGAATTCGGCGGCCGGCGTGATGTTGCCGCCCTCGAAGAAGCCGCCGCCCATCATGACCAGCTCGCGCACGCGGCCGGCGATCTCGGGCGCCTTTTCCAGCGCGAGCGCGATGTTCGTCAGCGGGCCGAGCGTGCAGAGCGTGACGGTGCCGACCGGCTCGCGCTTCAGCGTCTCGACGATGAAGTCGACGGCGTGCTGCGCTTCGAGCGGCATCTTCGGCTCGTGCAGCTCCGGGCCGTCGAGGCCGGTCTTGCCGTGGACATGCTCGGCCGTCACCAGCGGACGGGCGATCGGCCTGTCGGCGCCGGCGAAGACCCTGACGTCCGGCCGGGAGCAGAATTCCAGGATGATGCGGGCATTGGTGGAGGTGCGCGACAGCGACACGTTGCCGGCGACCGTGGTGATGCCGAGGATTTCCAGTTCCGGGCTGCCGAGCGCCAGCATGATGGCGGCGGCGTCGTCCTGGCCGGGATCGGTGTCGATGATGATTTTCCTTGGCTCGGACATGCCGCTTCATTCCTGTTTTCTGATTGCGCCGGACCGGCGGGGAAGCGGCGACTATATTTGCCGGGCCGCCTTTCGCAAGCGTCTTGCGCCGGCATCGCGCAATCACCATATTGCAGCCGTCGGGGCGCCGCAGCCGGGCCTCGCCAAAGTCGCTTGAAGCCAAGGACTGGACGATGACACGCATGACCCCTTTCACGAGCCCGCTGCTGCTGGGCTTCGACGCCATGGAAAAGACCCTCGAGCGCATCGCCAAGGGCAACGATGGCTATCCGCCGTACAATATCGAGCGGCTTCGGCCGGACGGCGAGACGGGCGCCCCGGAGCGCCTGCGCATCACGCTTGCCGTGGCCGGCTTCTCCGAGGAGGAGCTGGACGTGACGACGGAGGAAAACCAGCTCGTCATCCGCGGCCGGCAGACCGACCCCGGCGAAAGGGACTATCTTTACCGCGGCATCGCCGCCCGCCAGTTCCAGCGCACCTTCGTGCTTGCCGACGGCATGCATGTTTCGGGCGCCGAACTGAAGAACGGCTTGCTCTCGGTGGATCTCGTCCGGCCGGAGCCCGTACGTATGGTAAAGAAAATTAACATTTCCGTACCAGACTAGAACGTGAGCCGTTCCTGCGGGAACACCCGCCGGACCGTTTCGCGCATAACCTGATCGCCGAACGACCGATGGGCCATGGTGGCCATCAGCGTCCGGTGGCCGGCAAGTCCGGCATTGCCATGGAGGCAAAAATGGGCCTGAAAACCGTTACCCCCACAACCGTATCGAAGGCGGACCTTGCGCATCTGGGCGCCGGCGAAGTCGGCTACATCCGCAAGATGAAGGCCGAGGAAGTCTCCCGCGTCTTCCCGGAAGCGCCCGAAATCGACCCGAGCCTCGACCTGTGGGCGCTGTTCGGCGCGGACGGCACGCCGATCCTGCTCACCGACAACCGTTCCAGCACCTTCTACAAGGCCGCCGAGGACGATCTGCGCACGGTCAGCCTGCACTGACGATAATGCCCTGAAAAACGCTTTCCGTCAGAGACGGCGGAAGGTGAGATAGGCCGACTTGCGGCCCTCGCGCCTGGCCTTGGCCTCGTAGCGCGTGCCCGGCCAGCCGGCATAGGGCGTCAGCCAATCGGCCGCGTTTTCCGCGGTCCAGACGAAGGCGGGATGCGCCCCGCAATGCATCAGCGTCCAGTTGACATAAGTGTCGATGTCGGACGCGAAGCAGAAGATGCCGCCCGGCTTCAGCACGCGGGCGAAGCGATCCAGATTGACCTTCGACACGAAGCGCCTCTTCCAGTGCTTCCGCTTGGGCCAGGGATCGGGATAGAGCAGGTCGATCTGGTCGAGCGAGGCCGCCGGCAGCCAGTCCAGAAGCTCCGTCGCGTCGTCGTCGTAAAGGCGGATATTCCTCGCGCCCTTCTCCTCCACGCTGCCGATCAGCTTCGCCATGGAATTGACGAAGGGCTCGACGCCGATGAAGGCGGTGTCCGGGCTTTCCACCGCGCGATGGATCAGGTGCTCGCCGCCGCCGAAACCGATCTCGAGGCGGGTGCGGGCCGGCGTGAAATCATAGAGCGTTGCGAGATCCGCCGGAGCCGGGGCCGACAGGTCGACCTTCAGCACCGGTAGCAGCGTCTCGAGATGCTGCGCCTGCCGCTCGCGCAGCGGCTTTCCCTTGCGGCGACCGAAGAAGGCTTCGGTCGCGCGGCTGCGGCGCTCTGCATCGGTCATGTCGGCCTCAGTTCTTTATGGCGTCCTTGAGGGCCTTGACGAGGTCGAGGCGCTCCCAGGAGAACGAGCCGTCACGGCCGGCCTTGCGGCCGAAATGGCCATAGGCGGAGGTCTTGGCATAGATCGGCTTGTTGAGGTCGAGATGGCGGCGGATGCCCGACGGCGACAGGTCCATGACCTTGCGGATGGCCGCTTCCACCGCATCCTCGCTCACCTTGCCGGTGCCGTGCAGGTCGACATAGATCGACAGCGGCTGGGCAACGCCGATGGCGTAGGAGAGCTGGATCGTGCAGCGGTCGGCAAGGCCGGCGGCAACGACGTTCTTGGCGAGGTAGCGCGCGGCATAGGCGGCCGAACGGTCGACCTTGGTCGTGTCCTTGCCGGAGAAGGCGCCGCCGCCATGCGGGGCCGCGCCGCCATAGGTGTCGACGATGATCTTGCGGCCGGTGAGGCCGGCGTCACCGTCCGGGCCGCCGATGACGAACTTGCCCGTCGGGTTGATGTACCAGGAGCAATCGTCGGCGATCTTCAGGTCGGCCAGCGCCTCGCGGATATAGGGCTCGACGACCTGGCGCACCTTCTTGGAATCCCAGCTCGCATCGAGATGCTGCGTGGACAGCACGATGGAGGTGACGTCGGCCGGCTTGCCGTCGACATAGCGCACGGTCACCTGGCTCTTGGCGTCCGGGCCGAGCTTGCCGGCATCGCCCTCGCCCGTCTTGCGGGCGGCGGCGAGAAGCTGGAGGATGCGGTGCGAATAGTAGATCGGGGCCGGCATCAGTTCCGGGGTTTCGCGGCAGGCATAGCCGAACATGATGCCCTGGTCGCCCGCGCCCTCGTCGCCCTGCTTGTCGGCGGCGTTGTCGACGCCCTGGGCGATGTCGGCGGACTGGGAGTGCAGCAGCACGTCGATCTTCGCGGTCTTCCAGTTGAAGCCGTCCTGCTCGTAGCCGATATCGCGGATCGCCTTGCGGGCGGCGGACTTGAACTTGGACGGATTGATGACGTCGGCGCCGTTCTTGTCCTTCTTGAGAAGGCTCGGCGGCAGGCGGACCTCACCGGCGATGACGACGCGATTGGTCGTTGCAAGCGTCTCGCAGGCGATGCGGACCGACCAGGGATCGATCTTCGACTTCACGGCTTCACGGTAGACCAGATCGACGATTTCGTCGGAGATACGGTCGCACACCTTGTCCGGATGGCCTTCGGCGACGGACTCGCTGGTGAAGAGGTAACTGCTGCGCATGCGGGAATTCCCCTCAAAGAAATGGACTACGACCGTAGTTATTCAGTTCGCGCGGCAAAGACAAGGACATAAGTATATCTTTATGTCCCAAATTCCCGGGTGATTTGCCGCATCCGCCTCGCAGAAGCGGCCGGCAGGCATGAAAAACGGCCCCGCAGGGCCGTTCCTTCATGCGTTCCGGCAGGGACCGGTCACTCGACCTCGGCCTCGGCGGCCAGTGCCTTCACCAGATCGACCAGCTTGCGGCGCACCTTGGGATCGCCGATCTTCACGAAGGCGCGGTTGAGCTGCAGGCCTTCGGAGGAGGAGAGGAAGTCGACGACATAGTTGGAGCTGGAGGCTTCGGCGAAGCCGGCCTGGGCATCCGCCTGCTCGCCCGGGGCATCCTCGAAGAAGAAGGAGACCGGCACGTTGAGAATGCTCGAAATGTTCTGCAGGCGGCTGGCGCCGACGCGGTTCGTGCCCTTCTCGTATTTCTGAATCTGCTGGAAGGTGATGCCGAGGCTTTCGCCCAGCTTCTCCTGGCTCATGCCGAGCATGGTCCTGCGAAGCCGGATCCGGCTGCCGACATGTATATCGATCGGATTCGGCTTCTTCTTGTTTTCCATCATCACTTTCGTCCTAACGCGGAATGGCCCCTACCCACCGGCAGCCTTAACGAAAACTTAACGTCACGTTGTATGCGCAGACTCTGAAGGTCGCTACAATACAGGAGAACGGCCGGCGGCGTGCACTATGCTATTTTAGGGGTTTTGGGTCAATTCATCCGATTTCTAAAACCCATGCGAGAAATAAGCGCCGTCCCGAGGAGAATGGACAGGGCAATCAGAAACGCCCGGTTCTGCCGTGTTGCCCGTTCCGTCGGCGCGAATTTACCCGGAAGGGTTGCATCCACAAAACCGGGGACATCGTAGGCAAGGCCGGAAACGACCTGCCCCTTGGCATCCACCACGGCCGAAATGCCGTTGTTGGCAGCGCGAATCAGCGGCATGCCGCGCTCGACCGCGCGCAGTCGCGCCTGCAGGAAGTGCTGGTAGGGACCGGGCGTATTGCCGAACCAGGCGTCGTTGGTGACGTTCAGCAGCGCGGCGGCCGTCTTCCCCGCGCCGTTGATCTCGGAGGGGAAGATCGCCTCGTAGCAGACCAGCGGATAGAGCCCCTTGCCGCGGACCGTCAGGAGCTGGTGCTCGCGCGCGGCGGAAAAGCCGCCCGGCATGGCGACGGCGCTAACGCCGAAGCTCTCGAAGACCTCGGCGAAGGGCATGTATTCGCCGAAGGGCACGAGATGCACCTTGTCGGCCGCGCCGATGATCTGGCCCTTGCCGTCGATGGCGTAGATGGAATTGTAGTAGCGCGGCGCCTTGCCGGAGCCCGCACTTTCGGTGCGCACCGCGCCGGCGATCAGCACCTGGTCGTCGTCGAGAACGGCGGCGATGCGCACGAGGGCATCGGGATTGTCCGTCAGGATGAAGGGGATGGAGGTTTCCGGCCAGACGATGATGTCCGGCCGCTTGCCGCCGCCCTCGGGCTTTGCGGCGCTCAGCGCCAGATGCCGCTCGAATATCTCGGCCCTTGCTGTGTCGTCGAGCTTCATCGCCTGGTCGATCACCGGCTGAACGAGGCGGACGACGGTGCTGTCGTCGTCCGGCGCCGGCAGGAGGTTCAGCGCATAGTAGCCGTAGCCGACATGGGCGGCGAAGAGCAGCGCGGCGAGCGAAAGGCCGATCCCCCTGCCCCGCCGCGTGCCGAGAAGGGCGGGCGCGGCGAAGACGAAGACGGCGAGCGCGTTCATCGCGGCGATGCCGACGATGCCGGACGACTGCATGAGGAGCGGCACGGGCATGATACCGTAGCCGACGGCGTTCCAGGGAAAGCCGGTGAAGAGCGTGCCGCGCAGCCATTCCCCCACCCCGAAGGCGAAGGCGAGCGCGGCGATGCGGCCCATGCCGTCCGACCAGAGGAGCCGGGCGAGCGCGGCGGCGATGCCGTAATAGATGGCGAGGAAGGCCGGCAGGCCGAAGACGGCGAGCGGCAGCGCCCAGGCGAAAGCATCCGCCTCGACCAGCAGCGCATTGCCCAGCCACCAGAGCCCGCCGACGAAATAGCCGAAGCCGAAGAACCAACCGATGCGGAAGGCGGGCGCCAAGCGCCGGAGGAAGCCGGCTTCCGGGGCACCGCTCGCCCCGTCGAGCAGCCAGGTGAGCAGGGTGAAGGACACGAAGAGCGCCGCGAAGAAGCCGAAGGGCGGCAGCGCCAGCACGCCGGCGACCCCCGCAAGAAATGCCGTCAGCGCCCGTCTCGTCCCAGACAGGAGCATGACCTTGCCCGCCAGCCGCTCCATGCCGTCCCCTTCACATGTCCCCGAATCAGCCGCGCCAGTGTTCCAAAAAAGCAGCGTCTTGTCCTGTGTCATGAGGGGGGATGTCGGGATGGCGCTTTCTGGAGGGTAGTGGGGATGCTTTGCCCCTCATCCGGCCTGCCGGCCACCTTCTCCCCGCAAGCGGGGCGAAGGAGATATGCCGCGCCGTTTTCCCCAATCAGCAACCATTCGTGGGGCACGTCCCCTCTCCCCGCTTGCGGGGAGAGGGTTAGGGTGAGGGGCAAAGCAATGCCCTGTTCCGTAAAGAAGGGAGCCTTACTCCGCCCCGGCCTCGTCGCTGCGCTGCTCGGCCGGGTTGGCGCGGTCGGCGGGAAGGCTCTCGCCGGGCCGGCGCTCGCGGCGGCGGACGGAGCCGGCGCGCTTGCGGGTGACGCGCACGCGCTTGACGCGACGTGGATCGGCGTCGAGGACGTGGAATTCGAAGCCGGGCACGGCCTGCACGACCTCGCCGCGCACCGGGATACGGCCGAGCGAGGCAAAGATCAGGCCGCCGAGCGTATCGGCATCTTCAAGCTGTTCGCGGATATCGAAATCGGAGCCGATGGCTTCGGCCAGTTCCTCAAGCTCGACGCGGGCATCGGCGATGAAGACGTCGTCGCTGACGCGCTGGATCATCGCCTCGTCGTCGTCGTGCTCATCCTCGATGTCGCCGACAACCATCTCGACGATGTCTTCCAGCGAAGCGAGGCCGTCCGTGCCGCCATATTCGTCGATGACGAGGGCCATCTGGGTGCGGTCAGCCTGCATGCGCGCCATGAGGTCGGCGGCCAGCATCGACGGCGGAACGAAGAGGACCTGACGGATGATGCCGGCTTCGGCAACGGTCTTGGAAAGATCGACGCGGCCGAGGTCGAATTCTGCCTTTGGCGTTCGTGCCGGCTTTTCGCCGGTAGCGGCTGCGGCGCTGCCGTTCTTCGCGCCCGTGCGGCGCTTGTTGCGGGCCTGCTTGGTGACATAGGCGAGCAGGTCGCGGATGTGGACCATGCCGCGCGGATCGTCGAGGCTCTCGTTATAGACCGGCATGCGCGAGCGGCCGGAATCCTCGAAGATCACCATCAGTTCGGCAATGGTGATGTCCTGGTCGACGGCCTCGATATCGGCGCGCGGGACCATGACATCCTCGACGCGCACCTCGCGGAAGCGGAGAATATTGTGCAGCATCGCCCGTTCCTCGGGCAGGAAGGCCGGCTCGCCGCCGGTGTCTTCCGTCATCAGGGCCTCTGCGAGGTCCTTGCGCAGCGTGGAGGCGCCCGTCATGCGCCAAAGCCGTGTCGCACGGGACCAGAAGGATGACCGGCCCCCGCTTTCCTGCTTCGGCGCGCTGCTACTACTGCCCGCCTCGTCCTGACTTGAGGCGTCCGCCTCGTTCTTTTCCGCCGCTGCCGGCTGATTTCTAAAGTCGCTCATTGGTCCAAACTATTCTTCGGGGCCATCCCCGTAGGGGTCAGATAGGCCAAGCTCGGCAAGAATGCGAGTCTCAAGCCCCTCCATTTTTTCAGCCTCTTCGTCTTCCATATGATCATAACCGAAGAGATGCAGAAATCCATGCACCATGAGATGCGTGAGATGATCATCGAAGGACTTGCCGAGATCGGCCGCCTCGCGGGTCAATGTCTCCTCGGCGAAGATGATGTCTCCGAGCATCGGACCCGGCATTTTTCCGGGCGTCACCGGGAATGCGGGGAAGGACAGAACGTTGGTGGGCTTGTCCTGGCTGCGCCATTCCGCATTGATGGCGCGGATGCTCTCGTCATTCGTGAAGACGAGGGAGACTTCCGGCGCGCCGGTCTTCGGGAAGGGCTGCTTTTCCTGCTTTCGCAGGTAATCCGCCGCCGCGCCGAGCACGCGCCCGCTCATTTCGAAAAGGCGTTCCTCGGAGGGCCATGCGCCCTCCTCAATGGAAATCTGGATATCGAGTTCGCTCATCAGGTATCCGGACCTCAGCGGTCCGGCAGCTCGCTTTCGTCCTGCACGGCCGTCTGCGCTTCATAGGCGCGGACGATGCGGGCGACCATCGGATGGCGCACGACGTCGACATCCTTGAAGCGGACGACCGAGACGCCCTCGACGCCCTTGAGGATCTGCAGGGCTTCCACGAGGCCGGACTTCACGCCGCGCGGCAGGTCGACCTGGCTCGGATCGCCCGTGACGATCATGCGGCCGTTCTCGCCGAGACGCGTCAGGAACATCTTCATCTGCATCGAGGTCGTGTTCTGCGCCTCGTCGAGGATGACGGCGGCGTTGGCGAGCGTGCGGCCGCGCATGAAGGCGAGCGGCGCGATCTCGATGACGCCGGCCGTGATGGCGCGTTCGACCTTGTCGCCCGGCATCATGTCGTAGAGCGCATCATAGAGCGGGCGGAGATAGGGATCGACCTTCTCCTTCATGTCGCCGGGCAGGAAGCCGAGGCGCTCGCCGGCTTCGACGGCCGGGCGGGAGAGGATGATGCGGTCCACCGCGCCGCGCTCCAGAAGCTGGGCGGCATAGGCGACGGCGAGATAGGTCTTGCCCGTGCCGGCCGGGCCGACGCCGAAGACGAGCTCGGACCGCTCCAGCGCGCGGATATAGGTATCCTGCGTCGGCGTGCGGGCGGCGATGGTCTTCTTGCGGGTGGAAATCTGCGACATGGTGAGCTTGGCTTTACGCTCCATCGTCGGCAGGGACAACTGGTCGTCCGCCGCGATCGCCATGCGGATGGCGCCCTCGACGTCGGAAAGCTCGATCGAGCCGCCCTTCTGGAGCCGGTCGTAAAGATAATCCAGCGCACGGCGGGCCTGGTTGGTGGCCATGACTTCGCCGGAGATGGAAACGGAATTGCCCCGCGCTCGCGCATCGATGTTGAGGCGCTGTTCCAGAAGCTTCAGGTTCTGGTCGAACTGGCCGAAAAGCTCGCTTGCGTATCGATTGTTCTCGAAAGTGAGCACGAATTGATTGGCGTCGGTCTGGCTTTTCGACTGGCGCGGCGATGACGTCGTCAGTTCGTGTCCGTTCAAGCGGTCAAGCTCCTTGAAATCCGCCCGTCAACCGATCGCTTGCGCGAAGAGGCTGTTGGGCCCGGCATCGGTGATTCGTACCCGGATAATGTCACCGATTTCCGAACCTTTTGCATCAATATTCACAGGCTGCAGCCAGGGCGAGCGGCCGACGAGCTGGCCGGGCTTGCGTCCGGGCTTCTCCAGAAGCAGGTCGATCTCCTTGCCGACGCAGCCAAGGGCGAACTCGCCCTGCTGGCGAAAGAGCAAAGCCTGCAATCTTTCAAGGCGTTCGGCCTTCACGGCCTCTTCGACATGGCCGTCCATCTCCGCGCCGGGCGTGCCCGGGCGGGTGGAATACTTGAACGAAAATGCCTGTGCATAACCGACCGTCTCGACGAGGCGCATCGTATCTTCGAAGTCCTGATCGGTCTCGCCGGGGAAGCCGACGATGAAATCGCCGGATATGGCGAGCTCCGGCTGGACGGCGCGGATGCGCTCGATGAGGGCGATGTATTCGGCTGCCGTATGGCGGCGGTTCATGGCCTTCAGGATGCGGTCGGAGCCGGCCTGCACCGGCAGGTGCAGGTAGGGCATCAGCTTGGGCAGGTCGCGATGCGCCTCGATGAGGCGGTCGTCCATGTCGCGCGGGTGGCTGGTCGTGTAGCGCAGGCGCGCGAGGCCTTCGATTTCGGCAAGGCGATAGAGAAGATCGCCAAGGCCCCATTCGCGGCCATCGGGGCCGAGGCCGTGCCAGGCGTTGACGTTCTGGCCGAGCAGGGTGATTTCGCGCACGCCCGCCTCGGCGAGGCGCTCGGCCTCGGCGACAATCTGGACGACGGGGCGGGAGACTTCCGAGCCGCGGGTATAGGGCACCACGCAGAAGGTACAGAACTTGTCGCAGCCTTCCTGCACGGTGAGGAAGGCGGTGACGCCGCGCGCGCGGGTCTTTGCCTTTTCCGGCGCGGGCAGGTGCTCGAACTTGTCTTCCAACGCATAATCCGTCTCGACCACGTGCTCGCCGCCCTTGGCGCGGCGCAGCGCTTCCGGCAGGCGGTGATAGGTCTGCGGGCCGACGACGAGATCGACGGCGGGGGCGCGGCGCAGGATTTCCTTGCCTTCGGCCTGGGCGACGCAGCCGGTGACGCCGATCACCATCTCGCGGCCGTCTTTGGCGCGGGCCTTCTTCATTTCGCGCAGGCGGCCGAGCTCGGAATAGACCTTTTCGGCGGCCTTCTCGCGGATATGACAGGTGTTGAGGAGAACGAGATCGGCCTCTTCCAGGACATCCGTCGCCTGATAGCCGTCCTTCGACAGCGCGTCCGTCATGCGCTCGCTGTCATAGACGTTCATCTGACAGCCGTAGGTCTTGACGAAGACCTTGCGGGTGTTCGGCTTGGCATCGGCCGGGGAAGGGATGACGGACTGTTCGCTCATGGCCGTTCCATAGTGGAAAAAGGCCGGAAATTGAAGCCCCGCCGCATCTCGCCTCTACCGGCCGCGCAGCCGAGCGCCGAGCATGGCGCGGATGCGCGCGCCGACCGTGCGGCTCACGTCCTTGCGGTTGCTTGCCCGCGTGTAGTCGACGCGCTCGCCGAAATCGACGTCGACATCGACCGCCCCTTCCCGCGCAATGCCGAGGAGATGCGGCAGGAGTTCGATATCGCCGGGCCAGGCGGCGATGGGGCGGTGGTAGCGGCCCATCGCCATGCCGTGGAGGCCCGTATAGGCGATGGAGACCGGCTGGATATGGACGACGCCCTGCGGCGCATGCGGCACGGCGGAGGCGGCGGCGCCGAAGAGCGAGGACTTGATCTCCAGGAGCTGGTTGCCGTCCGAGGTGGTGCCCTCCGGAAAGAGCACGACGATCTCGCCGTCCGCCAGCCGCCGTGCGATTTCGTCCACCTGGTCGCCGGTCTTCTGGCGCTGCTCACGCTCGACGAAGATCGTCGCCTGCAAGCGGGCGAGAATGCCGAAGACCGGCCAGGCCCGCACTTCGGACTTGGCGATATAGACGACGTCGGCGACGGACCCGAGCACCATGATGTCCTTCCAGGAGGCATGGTTGGCGGCGATCAGGAGGGGGCGGTTTTTCTCCAGCGCGCCGTGCACGCGCACCTTGAGGCCGAGCACGCGGCAGGCGACGCGGTGCCAGAGGCGCGGCAGGTAGCGGCGGATCTTCAGATTGAAGCGCAGGCCGACAAGCTGGGCCGGCAGCAGGACGAGGGTGACCGTGGCGAGGATGACGAGGCCGAGGGCGATGCGCAGCCAGGTGATCACGGGGTCACCGGGGGATGGGGGAAGGCTTCCGCTCGCGTTCCGCAGCTATCCCCCTCTGCCCCGCCGGGCATCTCCCCCACAAGGGGGGAGATTCGATGGGGCGCTGTCTCGTCCATCTTCAGCGTTACTGATTGAGCAAGGCTTGCGCGTCTTGCCGATCTCCCTCCTTGTGGGGGAGATGCCCGGCAGGGCAGAGGGGGGTGCTGCGACCTCGTCCGCCTCACTCGCCCTCCTTGAGCGGAACGCCGTAGAGCTCCAGCCGGTGGTCGACGAGCCGGAAGCCGTGCTCGCGGGCGATGCGCTCCTGCAGCGCCTCGATCTCGGGCGAATGGAATTCGATGACCTCGCCGCTCTTCAGGTCGATCAGGTGGTCGTGGTGCTCGTCCGGCACGGTCTCGTAGCGCGAGCGGCCGTCGCGGAAATCGTGGCGCTCGATGATGCCGGCATCCTCGAAGAGCTTGACCGTGCGGTAGACCGTGGAGATGGAGATGCGCGCATCGACGGCGGAGGAACGGCGGTAGAGTTCCTCGACATCCGGGTGATCGTCGGAGGCTTCCAGCACGCGCGCGATGACGCGGCGTTGCTCGGTCATGCGCATGCCACGCTCGACACAAAGCTCTTCCAGCGATTTTTCCGCGTCCGCCATGCGACCAGCCCTTCTCGTTATGCCCCCCGCAAGGGGACTAGCGAAGATCGCGCCGCATGACAAGCGCCGTGGACCGGCTGCCATCGGCGGCGGCGTAGTAGGCCTTGCGCTCGCCGACCTTGGAAAAGCCGAGCTTGGCATAGAGCCCGCGGGCCGCAGCATTGCCCTCGTCGACCTCGAGGAAGATGGCCTCCGCGCCGCGCATCTTCGCCTCGCGCAGCGCCGCCAGCATCAGCCGCCAGCCGAGGCCGGCGCGGCCGAATCGTTCGTCGACGCCGATGGTGAGGATCTCCGCCTCGCCCGCCGCCGCGCGCGCCAGAACGAAGCCGCCAGCGGTCCGGCCGAGCGCGCCCTCCTTCAGGGCGAGGAAGCCGAAGACGGGATCCTGCGAGAGCAGCGAATGGAATTCGCCGTCGTTCCAAGGCTGGGGAAAGCGGGTTCGGTGCAGGGCCGCGGCAATGCCGGCATCGTCCGTTTCGAGCGGGAATATCTCGAAGACGGGCTTGCGGGTGAAGTAGTCGCCGAGGGACATTCAGGCTCTCCGGATCGCGAAACCCGCCTGCGGCTTAGCATCGGGACCGCGCAGATAGAGCGGCTTCGGCTGGTGCTGCAAGGGATCGAGCCGGGCGCCAAGGCGGGCGACGGTGACGATCGAAACGCCATCGGGCGCGGGCGCCGCATCGTCGCGCAGGAGGGCGGCGGCGGAGCCCGCGAGCGCGCCCTCGTGCCCGGCGGCGATATCGCGCGCCTCGGAAAGCGTGGCGAGCGCCGGCGGCGACGCCTCCGCGCCGTCTGCGGCGAAACGCTGCCAGTAGACCTCATCGCGCTTGGCATCCATCGCCACCAGAAGCGGCGCGCCGGCGCCGTGCTCGGCGGCGAGCGCCGAAAGGGTGGAGACGCCGACGGCCGGGACGCCGAGGGCGAGCGCAAGGCCGCGGGCAGTGGCGACGCCGACGCGGATGCCGGTGAAGGAGCCGGGGCCGACGGTGACGGCGATGCGGCCGACGGCCGCAAGGTCCATGCCGGCCGCATCGAGCGCCGCGTCGACGAATTCCATCAGCCGCTCGGCATGGCCGCGGCCGATCTCGGCGCCGGCGGCACCGAGGATTGCATCCTGATCGGAATCGTAGAGCGCCGCGTAGCAGCCGACGCCCGCCGTATCGATGGCCAGAACGATCATGCGGGGCACTCCGGCGTCCCGCGGCGGGCCTTACATGACGGCTTCAACTTCCTGCACTTCCGGTACGAAATGGCGGAGAAGGTTCTGGACGCCGTGCTTGAGCGTCGCCGTCGAGGAGGGGCAGCCCGAGCAGGCACCCTTCATGTTGAGATAGACGACGCCGTCGCGGAAGCCCTTGAAGGTGATGTCGCCGCCGTCCTGCGCCACGGCGGGGCGCACGCGCGTGTCGAGCAGCTCCTTGATGGTGGCGACGATGGTCTCGTCGCCCTCGTCGAAGAATTCGCCTTCCATGTCGTCGCTGCCGCCGAGCGCGCCGCCGGCGAGCACCGGCTGGCCGGACATGAAGTGCTCCATGATGTTGCCGAGAATGGCCGGCTTCATGTGCTGCCAGTCGGCATCGTCCTTGGTGACGGTGATGAAGTCGTAGCCGAGGAAGACGCCGGTGACGCCCGGAATGCCGAAGAGGCGGGCGGCGAGCGGCGAGGCGGCGCGCGCCTCGGTCTCGTCACGGAATTCGGCCGTGCCGTTCTCCAGCACCACCTTGCCCGGCAGGAACTTCAGGGTCGACGGGTTCGGCGTCGCTTCGGTCTGGATGAACATCTTTCTCTCCGTGCGGCCGGGCGCTTGGGTCGGCCCCGTACATTTAGAACAATTCAAAAGAAGATAGGCGCTTCAGCGCCGCTCTTCAAGTCGCCACTCTTCAAGGCGAAGGTCAGCTCATCGCGTCCAGCTCTTCGTCGGTGAGCTGGTCCGGAATGACCGTCACCGGGATCGGGAAGGCCTGCGCCCGGCTCGCCAGCGAGGAGACCAGCGGCCCCGGCCCTTCCTTGGCGGAGCCGGCGGCCAGGACGAGGATCGCGATGTCGCGGTCCTCCTCGATGAGGCCGTTGATCTCTTCGCTGGCCACGCCCTCGCGGATCACCGTCTCCGGCTCGATGCCGATCGCCTGGCGCAGCGCCTGCGCCGCCTTGGCGAGTACGGCCTCCGCCTCCTCGCGGGCTTCCGCCCGCATGATCTCCTCGACGCCGAGCCATTGCTGGAAATCGGCATTGGCGATCACGTAGAGCAGGACGACGCCGCCATTGGAGTTCTTCGCACGCATTCCCGCGAAATGGACGGCACGCTGGCATTCCGGCGTATCGTCGATGACCGCGAGGAACTTGCGGCGGTGACCTTCAAGGCGGGAAAGTCGTCGAGAAACCATGCGCGCTCCTGATATGCGGTCTTTTCGCGGCGACCTTACTGCACAAAGCCGATGATGTCGCGAACTTCCTTCATGGTTTTTTCCGCCCTTGCCCGCGCCCTTTCGCCGCCGTCCCGGAGGATCGCGTCGATATGGCTGGTGTCGTCCATCAGGCGGCGCATCTCGTCGGTGATCGGCGAGAGCACGTTGACGGCAAGGTCGACCAGCGCCGGCTTGAAGACCGAGAACTGCTGGCCGCCGAACTCGGCCAGGATATCGGCCTTGGACTTGTCGGAGAGCGCCGCATAGATGCCGACGAGGTTTTCCGCCTCGGGGCGGCCCTTCAGGCCTTCGGCTTCGCTCGGCAAGGCATCCGGATCAGTCTTGGCCTTGCGGATTTTCTTGGAGATGGTGTCGGCGTCGTCGAGCAGGTTGATGCGCGACAGGTCCGAGGCATCCGACTTCGACATCTTCTTCGTGCCGTCGCGAAGGCTCATGACGCGGGGCGCCGGGCCGCCGATCAGCGGCTCGACCATCGGGAAATAGGCATGCACCGGCTCCTCGCCGACGACGATGTCGACGCCCGTGCCGGCCTTGCGGATATGGCTGCCGAAATCGATGTTGAACTTCTGCGCGATGTCGCGCGTCAGCTCGAGGTGCTGCTTCTGGTCGTCGCCGACCGGTACGTGGGTCGCGCGGTAGACGAGGATGTCGGCGGCCATCAGGCTCGGATAGGCGAGGAGGCCGAGCGAGACCTGCTCGGCATTCTTGCCGCCAGCCTTGTCCTTGAACTGCGTCATGCGCTCCATCCAGCCGATGCGCGCCACGCAGTTGAAGATCCAGGCGAGTTCCGAATGCTGCGGCACGGCGGACTGGTTGAAGACGATGTGCTTCTTCGGGTCGATGCCGGAGGCGATGAAGGCAGCGGCGATCGAACGGATCTGGTTCCGCATGTCCTCATGCACGAGCTGCGCGGTGAGCGCATGCAGGTCGACGACGCAATAGATGCAGTCGTTGTCCTCCTGCAGGGCGACGAATTTGCGGATCGCGCCGAGATAATTGCCGAGGTGGAGATTGCCGGTCGGCTGGACGCCGGAGAAGACGAGAGGCTTGAATGCGCTCATGACGGTGTTTCCTTCAGGCGGGTGGAGGGCCTGGTCCCTGTTACACGAGCAATTCCGGGGAATTTTTCAGCCGGAACTGCGTAAAAAATACGTCGCGCTTATGCACGGCGCCGAAGCCCCGATCAAGTGGGCGCCTCGCGCATGAGGGAGTCCTTATAAAAGACATTTTCCGGTCGTCCCTTCCCGGCGGGGATTTGGGGGAAGGCCGGTCCCGATCGGCTGTTTTGTGACGAAGGGGCACAGAACGGAGATGACCCGTGCGAAAGAACGGTTCCATCCTGCTTGCCTGCGTCGTCGCGCTGACATCACTCCTGGCGACCGAGACCAGCGCGGGCCGCAGCCACAGGCATGCCTCCCGCACCGAAAAGGCGAGCGTGGCGAAGATCTATTCCATCCAGACGCCGCGCGTGCGGCACCGATGCTTTCCGGGCCGATTGCGGGCGGTGCTCGCCCATATCGCGCGGCAGGTCGGCCGGCGGCCGCTCGTCACCTCCGGCCACCGCTCGAACGGGCGGCGCGGCTCCTATCACCGCAAATGCCTTGCCGCCGATATTCGCGTTCCGGGCGTTGCCGTGCAGAGGATCCTCGCGGCGGCGCGCTCTGCGCCGGCCATCGGCGGTGTCGGTACCTATTGCAACGGCATCGTGCATGTCGATGTGGGGCCGAGGCGGAGCTGGAGCCATTGCGGCGGGCTCGCACGCCTGACGAAGCGGGCGCGCTTCGCCGCCCGCTGACGCGGCGGGCGCCTGCCCGCCGGACCTATTCCGACGGTGCCGCTTCGGCCTTGCCACCGCGCTTGAGATTGCGGCGGATCATGCCAAGGTCGGCACCGCCGATGAGGAAGGCGACGGAGAAATAGACGACCATGGCAAGCGCGATGAGCATGCCGAGCGCCGAGACCTGCTCGTAGAGCCGCGCAGTGGAGGAGAGGCGGTCGGCGAGATAGCCGGAGGCATATTCGATCGTGGCCGCCATGACGACGGTCGCGACCAGCAGCCGCGCGACGCGCCAGGCGAGCGCCTTTTCCAGCGGCCAGTGGCCGCGGCGCACCAGCGTGACGAAGAGCATCAGCGCCGTCAGCCAGCCGGAGACGGCCTCGGCGGTGGCAATGCCGCGCTCGTAGAAGAGCGGGAAGAGCGAGACGGCCAGCACGCAGTTGACGACCACCGAGAAGAGGGTGATGCGCATCGGCGTCTTTGTATCCTCGCGGGCGAAGAAGCCGGGATTGAGCGCCTTGATCATCACGAAGCCGGGCAGGCCGAGACCGTAGATGGCGAGCGTGCCCGCCACGACGGACGTGGTCTGAGGGCTGAAGGCGCCGCGCTCGTAGAGGACGCGGACGATCTCGTCGGACATCACCCAGAGGGCGCCGGCGGCCGGCAGCGTCAGGAACAGCACGAATTCCATCGAGCGGTTCTGCAGGTTGCCCGCCTCGCGTTCGTGGCCGCCCTTCAGCGCCCGCGCCAGCTCCGGCAGCAGCACCACGCCGACGGCGATGCCGACGACGCCGAGCGGAAGCTGGTAGACGCGGTCGGCATATTGCAGGGCGGCGATGGCGCCGTCCTTGGTGGAGGCGATCATCTGGCCGATGAGCTGATTGATCTGGGTGATACCGCCCGTCACGGCGGCCGGAAGAGCCAGCCACAAAAGCCGCTTGACGTTCGGCGTCATGCGCGGGCGGCGGAAGCCGATGCGCATGCCGGCATGACGCACGCCCGCATAGAGCACGGCCATCTGCAGGAGGCCGGCGGCGAGCACGCCCCAGGAGAGATACCAGGCCGTATCGAGCGGCGAGGCGCCCTGCCAGAGCCCGTAGGCGAGCGCGCCGATCAGCACGAAATTGAGGAAGACGGGGGCGACGGCGGCGGCGAAATAGTGGTGCAGCGAGTTCAGCATGCCCGACAGCATCGCCGTCAGCGACATGCACATGAGATAGGGGAACATGACGATGGCGAGCTTCACCGTCACATCGAATTTTTCCGCATCGCCCACGAAGCCCGGCGCGATGATCCAGGAGACGATGAGCGGCATCATCAGCTCCATCGCGATCGTCAGCATCAGGAGCACGGTGAAGAGTACGCCGAAGACCTCTTCGGAGAAGCGCTTGGCCCCGTCTATGCCGCCTTCCTCGATCTCCTTGGCGAAGAGCGGGACGAAGGCGGCGTTGAAGGCGCCCTCGGCGAAGAGCCGGCGGAAGAGGTTGGGGAAGCGGAAGGCGGCGTAGAAGGCGTCGGCCATCGGCCCGGTGCCAAGCGCCGCGGCCATCAGCGTTTCACGCGCGAAGCCGAGCACGCGGCTGCCGAGCGTCGCGCCGCCCACGGTCGCGAATTTCCTGACAAGACTCATTGTTCTGCCCTGATCCTTTTCGCCATGGCGGCAACGGGCGCGATCATGCCGGGCGGCATGCGATCGCGCAGTTCATCCGCCTCGTCGGCCATCACGGCCTTCAGCCGTGCGACGATATTGGCCTGCCGGTTTTCGTTGGTGACCTTCTGGCCGACAAGGTCGGTGACGTAGAAGGTATCGATGACCTTCTCGCCGAAGGTGGTGATATGCGCCGAGGCAATGTCGAGCGAGAGGTCGGAAAGCACGGCCGTCACCTCGGAGAGAAGCCCGGGACGGTCGAGGCACTCGATCTCGATGACGGTGAACTTGTTCGACAGCGTGTTCGAGATGGTGACGGCCGGCGAGACCGTGAAGGTGCGGCTGCGCCTGCGGCCCCTGGCGCGCGTCGCGATCACCTCCGGCAGGCGCTTGCGGCCGGACAGCACGTCCTCGATCATCCGGCCGATCGTGCCGGCGCGGCGCATCTCGTCCGCATCGTCGGGGAACTCGCGGTTGACGAGGATCGTATCCAGCGCCCGCCCGTCGGAAGTCGTGAAGATCTGCGCATCGACGATGTTCGCCCCCGCCGCCGCGCAGGCCCCGGCGATGACCGTCAGCAGGCGCGGATGGTCGGGCGAGAGCACCGTGATCTCGGTGATGGCGTGGAAGGAATGGGTGCGCACCGTGGTGGCGAGCGTCTGCCTTGCCCTGTCCGCCTCGCGGATGAAAGCGGCATGGCGCACCTGGTCCTCCAGCGAGACGGTCAGCAGGTAGGGCTCGTAATGGAGGCGCGCATAGGTGTTGCGGTCCTTCTGGCTCCAGTCGGCCGGCAGCGCCTCCGACAGCATTTCGCGGGCGGCCTGCGCCCGCTCCTTGCGCGACAGCTCGGAAAAGCCGCCGGAGATGAGCAATTCGGTCTCGTAGTAGAGTGTGCGCAGGAGCTGGCCCTTCCAGCCGTTCCAGACGCCCGGGCCGACCGCGCGGATATCGCAGACCGTCAGCACCAGCAGCATCTTCAGCCGCTCCATCGACTGCACCTTGTCGGCGAAGTCGACGATGGTCTTGCGGTCGTTGAGGTCGCGGGTCTGCGCGACCATGGACATGGTCAGGTGCTCCTCGATCAGCCAGACGACCAGCTCCGTCTGCTTGGGCGAGAGCCCGAAGCGCGGGCAGAGTTTTCGCGCGACCTTCGCGCCCGCCGAGGAATGGTCCTCCGGGCGGCCCTTGGCGATATCGTGCAGCAGCACCGCGACATAGAGCGGGATGCGGTCCTCGATGCTCGGCATCACCTGGTAGCTGAGGGGATGGGCCTCCTTCTCGCGGCCCTGGTCGATATCCGCCAGCACGCCGACGGAGCGGATCAGGTGCTCGTCGACCGTGTAGTGATGATACATGTTGAACTGCATCATCGCGACAATCTTGCCGAAATCCGGAATGAAGCGGCCGAGCACGCCCGCCTCGTTCATGCGGCGCAGGATGAGGGCGGGGTCGCGCGGCGAGGTGAGGATGGAGAGGAAGAGGCGGTTCGCCTCCTCGTCCTCGCGCAGCGCGGCGTTGATGAGCTTCAGCGAGCGCGTGACCTCTTTCAGCGCGTCGGGATGGAACTCCAGCCCGTTGATGTCGGCGATATGAAACAGGCGGATGAGGTTGACCGGATCGCGCTTGAAGACGTCCGGATCGGCGATGGTGATGCGTCCGCGATCCTCCAGGAAATCCAGCGTGCCGGCGATCTTGCGCGCGCGCCGCGTGAAGCGGCTGATGGCGGCGGTGATGCCGGGCGCTTCCTTGGCCTGCTGGTCCTCCAGCGTGGCGCAGAAGATGCGGGTCAGGTCGCCCACGTCCTTGGCCACGAGGAAATAGTGCTTCATGAAGCGCTCGACGGCGGAAAGGCCGGGATGCGGCTGGTAGCCGAGGCATTCGGCGATCTCGCGCTGGATGTCGAAGGACAGCCGCTCCTCCGCCTTGCCCGTCAGGAAATGCATGTGGCAGCGCACCGCCCAGAGGAAATCGTCCGCCTTGCGGAAAAGCTTGTATTCCTGCCGCGAGAGGACGCCGAGCTTCACCAGCTCGGCGGGGTCCTTGATGTGGTAGAAATATTTGGCGATCCAGAACAGCGTGTGCAGGTCGCGAAGCCCGCCCTTGCCTTCCTTGACGTTGGGCTCGACGAGATAGCGCGTGTCGCCGGCCTTGCGGTGGCGCTCGTCGCGCTCGGCGAGCTTCGCCGCGATGAATTCCGGGCCGGTGCCGCGCACGATCTCGCGGTCGAAGCGCACCGCCATCTCCTCGAACAGCGCCGCCGAGCCGCAGATATAGCGTGCCTCGAGGATCGCCGTGCGGATGGTCATGTCGCCCTTGGAGAGCTGGATGCACTCCTCCAGATTGCGCGTGGCGTGACCGACCTTGAAGCCGAGATCCCACAGGATATAGAGCATGAACTCGATGGCCGGCTCGCTCCAGGCGGCCGGCCTTGCCGGCAGCAGGAAGAGCAGGTCGATGTCCGAGCCCGGCGCCAGCGTGCCGCGCCCGTAGCCGCCGACAGCCGTGACCGTGATGCGCGCGGCGGGCGGGGCCTGCCCCGCGCTGAAGACATGGTTGAGCGCGAAATCGTGCAGCACCGCGATGAGCTGGTCCTGCAGCCAGGAGATGCGCGCGGCGCATTGCAGGCCGCTGCCGTCCTCGAAAAGCAGTTCGCGCGCCCGCTCGCGGCCCGCCGCATTGGCCTTCTTGAACTCGGCCAGAAGCGCGCCACGCATGCGGTCGCGGTAATCGGCGTTGGTGCTGGCGATGAACTCGCAGCGGGCGCGCAGCGCCGGAACGTCGAGGAGGCCGGATTCGGCCGGTGCCAGAAGCTTCTTTTCCATCGGATGCCGGCCCGGGTCCCGCTTATCGTCCATCGCCCGTTCGATTCGCATGCCTATAGACCCTTTCAGCATGCAAGGACAATGATCCGAGCCGCTAGGCTTTGCCAAGTTCTTTCTTCAGCACGTAGAGCGCATCGAGCGCTTCGCGCGGCGTCATGTCATCCGGGTTGAGGCCCTTGACCAGCTCTTCCACCTTCGACGGGCCGCTGCGCTTCTCCTCCTCGCGGCGCACCGCGACCTGGAACAACGGCAGGTCGTCGATGAGCTGGCTTGCCGGGTTCTTGCGGTCGGCATCCTCCAGCTTGGCGAGCACGTCCCGCGCCCGCGCCACCACCGAGGGCGGCAGGCCGGCAAGGCGCGCCACCTGGATGCCGTAGGAGCGGTCCGCCGCGCCGGGGCCGACCTCGTGCAGGAAGATGACGTCGCCGTCCCATTCCTTGACGCGCATCGTGGCATTGGAAAGGCGGGCGAGCTTTTCCGAAAGCACGGTCAGCTCGTGGAAATGGGTGGCGAAGAGACCGCGGCAGCGGTTCGCCTCGTGCAGGTGCTCGACGGCGGCCCAGGCGATGGAAAGGCCGTCGAAGGTCGCCGTGCCGCGACCGATCTCGTCGAGGATGACCAGCGAGCGCTCGGTCGCCTGGTTGAGGATCGCCGCCGTCTCGACCATCTCGACCATGAAGGTGGAGCGGCCGCGCGCCAGATCGTCCGAGGCGCCGACGCGCGAGAAGAGCCGGTCGACCACGCCGATATGGGCGCTTTCGGCCGGAACGTAGGCGCCCATCTGCGCGAGGATGGCGATGAGGGCGTTCTGGCGGAGGAAGGTCGACTTACCGCCCATGTTGGGGCCGGTCAGCAGCCAGATCGCGCCGTGGCCCTTGCCGTCCGTCGGCGAAAGGTCGCAGGAATTGGCGACGAAGGCGGCGGCCTGCTGGCGGCGCAGCGCCTGCTCCACCACCGGATGACGGCCGCCGACGATGGCGAACATGGTGGAATTGTCGACCACCGGCCGGCAATAGGCCTGTTCCTCGGCAAGCGCCGCAAGGCCGACGGAGACGTCGACCACGCCAAGCGCCCGCGCCGCCGCCTTGATGGCCTCGGCTTCCGCGACGACCGCCTCGACCAGCCCGTCGAAGGCGGCAAGCTCGATGGCGAGCGCCCGGTCGGCGGCATTGGCGATCTTGGTTTCGAGCTCGGAGAGCACCGTGGTCGTGAAGCGCATGGCGCCGGCCATGGTCTGGCGGTGGATGAAGCGGGCCTTGGCCTCGTCGCCGTCCGTCAGCGCCGAGGCATTGCCGGCGGAGACCTCGATGAAATAGCCGAGCACGTTGTTGTGCTTGATCTTCAGCGACTTGACGCCCGTCTCCTCGGCATATTGCAATTGCAGGCCGGCAATGACCCGGCGGGACTGGTCGCGCAACGCGCGCATCTCGTCCAGTTCGCCATCCGCCGCCTCGCGGATGAAGCCGCCGTCGCGCTTGAGGAGCGGCAGCTCGTCGGCCAGCATCACGGCGAGACGGTGCGACAGGTCGACAGGCAGTTCGGCTATGGCGGTGCGGGCGTCGGCAAGCTCGCCTTCCAGCTCTTCCGCCGCCATCAGCCGCGCGATGTCGGCGGACACGGAAAGACCCTGGAGGATCGCGCCGAGATCGCGCGGGCCGCCGCGGCCGAGCGCGATGCGCGACAGGGCGCGCGGCATGTCGGGCAATTGCTTCAGCGTCCGGCGCAGGTCCTCGCAGAAGGAGGGGCGGTCGGCGAGCGTCGAAATGGAATCGAGGCGGATGTTGATCGCCTCGGGATCGGTCAGCGGCGACATCAGCCGTTCGGCGAGAAGGCGCGCGCCGCCGCTGGTGACGGTGCGGTCGATGGCTTTCAGCAGCGTGCCGGCACGGTCGCCGGACTGGGTGCGCACCAGTTCGAGATTGCCGCGCGTCGCCGGGTCGATGAAGAGCGTCGAGGCCGAGCTTTCGCGCTCCGGCCTTCCGAGCGGCGGGCGCTCGGCGATCTGCGTCTTTTCCACGTAGGAGATCGCCGCCGAGGCGGCCGCCAGCTCGGCGCGCGAGAACGTGCCGAAGCCGTCGAGCGTCGAGACGCCGAAATAGCGGGCGATGCGGCCCTCGGCCGTCGCGCTGTCGAAGAGCACGGCGGGCTGCGGGACGGCGACGCGCCCGACGACGTCCAGAACGGGGCGGAATTCCGGGTCGTGGAACAACGTGTCCGGCACGATCAATTCGCGCGGGTCGATGCGCAGGATATCGGCGAGAAGCTGGCCCTGCGCCGTCTCGGACAGGCGAAAGATGCCGGTGGAGATGTCGATCCAGGCGAGCGCCATGGCGGGCTCGCCGCCGCCGCGGATACGCGCGACGGCCATCAGGTAGTTGGCGTCGGACGGCGAGAGGAGCTTTTCCTCGGTCAGCGTGCCGGGCGTGACGAGGCGCACGACATCGCGGCGAACGACGGATTTCGAGCCGCGCTTCCTGGCCTCCGCCGGGTCCTCGACCTGCTCGCAGACGGCGACGCGGAAACCGACGGCGATGAGCTTCTGGAGATAATCGTCCGCCGCATGGACCGGCACGCCGCACATCGGGATATCGAGGCCCATATGCTGGCCGCGCTTGGTGAGCGTGATGCCCAGCGCGCGGGAGGCGTCCACCGCGTCCTGGAAGAACAGCTCGTAGAAGTCGCCCATGCGGTAGAACAGCATGCTGTCCGGATTGGCAGCCTTGATCTCGATATACTGCTCCATCATCGGCGTTGCCGATGCGCGGCTTTCGTCGCTGGCGAGCTCGGCCGTCGACAGGATATCGTTCGGTCGCACGATCTGATCGTTCACGGAGATTCTGTTTCTTCTAAAATGAAGGGTCTGTTCTTCCCAAAAAAGAGGTGCCACCCTAGCCGCGCAGCGATATAGAAAACAACAGCTGTCAGCAGCTACGGGCCTATCGCCCACAGGAGTGTGAAGGGGGGAGCATGCCGGGTACCGACAAATCAGATCGCCAGAGGGCAACCGTCACGGACCAGGAGGCGCTGGATTTCCACGCGAACGGCCGTCCCGGCAAGCTCGAGATCACGCCGACCAAGCCGATGGCGACGCAGCGCGACCTCTCGCTCGCCTATTCGCCGGGCGTCGCGGTGCCCGTGAAGGCCATCGCCGAGGATCCCGGCCTTGCCTATGACTACACGACGCGCGGCAACATGGTCGCCGTCATCTCCAACGGCACCGCCATCCTCGGCCTCGGCAATCTCGGCGCGCTCGCCTCCAAGCCGGTGATGGAAGGCAAGTCCGTCCTCTTCAAGCGCTTCGCCGACGTCGATTCCATCGACCTCGAGGTCGACACCGAGAATGTCGACGAGTTCATCAACTGCGTGCGCTATCTCGGCCCCTCCTTCGGCGGCATCAACCTGGAAGACATCAAGGCGCCGGACTGCTTCATCATCGAGCAGCGCCTGCGCGAGCTGATGGACATTCCGGTCTTCCACGACGACCAGCACGGCACCGCCATCATCGCCGCCGCCGGCCTCATCAACGCGCTGGCGCTGACCGGCCGCGACTTCAAGACGACCAAGCTCGTCTGCAACGGCGCGGGCGCGGCGGCCATCGCCTGCATCGAGCTGATCAAGGCGATGGGCTTTGCGCCCGAGAACGTCATCCTCTGCGACACCAAGGGCGTCATCTACCAGGGCCGCGAAGACGGCATGAACCAATGGAAGTCGGCGCATGCCGTCAAGACGGATCGCCGCACGCTGGCCGAGGCCATGAATGGCGCCGACGTCGTCTTCGGCCTTTCGGCCAAGGGCGCACTTTCGGAGGAGATGATCCGCTCCATGGCGCCGAAGCCGATCATCTTCGCCATGGCCAATCCCGATCCGGAGATCACACCGGAGGAAGTCGCCCGCATCCGTGACGACGCCATCGTGGCGACTGGCCGTTCGGACTATCCGAACCAGGTCAACAATGTCCTCGGCTTCCCCTATATCTTCCGCGGCGCACTCGACGTGCGCGCCTCCACCATCAACGACGCGATGAAGATCGCCGCTGCCGAGGCGCTGGCGCATCTTGCCAAGGAAGACGTGCCGGACGACGTCGCCGCCGCCTATCAGGGCGTGCGCCCGCGCTTCGGGCCGCAATACATCATCCCCGTGCCCTTCGATCCGCGCCTCATCTCGGCAATCCCCGTCGCCGTCGCCAAGGCAGCGATGGAGACGGGCGTCGCGCGCAAGGACATTCCCGACCTCGACGCCTATGCCCGCGATCTTCGCGCGCGCCGCGACCCGATCGCCTCGACGCTCCAGCAGATCTATGCCCGCGTCCGGCGCCAGCCGAAGCGCGTCGTCTTCGCCGAGGGCGAGGAGGAGCAGATGATGCGCGCGGCCGTCTCCTACGCCAACCAGCAGCTCGGCACCGCCATCCTGCTCGGCCGCGAGGAGCATATCCGCGAAACGGCGGAACGGGCCGGCATCGACCTTGACCGCCCCGGCATCGAGCTGGTGAATGCCCGCATCTCGACGCGCAACAATGTCTATATCGACTATCTCTATGCCCGCCTGCAGCGGAAGGGCTATCTCTTCCGCGATGCCCAGCGCCTGATCCACAACGACCGCAACCACTTCGCGGCCTGCATGGTGGCGCTCGGCGATGCCGATGCGATGGTGACGGGCCTGACCCGCAACTATTCCACCGCGCTGGAGGATGTGCGCCGCTGCATCGACGCCAAGCCGGGCCACCGGGTCATCGGCGCCTCGCTGGCGCTCTGCCGCGGCCGTGCCGTGCTGGTCGCCGATACGGCTGTGCACGACATGCCCTCCTCGGAGGAACTCGCGGATATCGCGGAGGAAGCGGCCGGCCTCGCCCGCCGCCTCGGCTACGAGCCGCGCGTCGCCATGCTCGCCTATTCGACCTTCGGCCATCCGTCGGGCGAACGCTCCGAGCGGGTGCGCGAGGCGGTGAAGATCCTCGACCGCCGCCGCGTCGATTTCGAATATGACGGCGAGATGGCCGCGGACGTGGCGCTCAACCCGCGCATGATGGAGCAATATCCGTTCTGCCGCCTCTCAGCCCCCGGCAACGTGCTGGTCATGCCGGCGTTCCACTCGGCGTCGATCTCGACCAAGATGCTGCAGGAACTCGGCGGCTCGACCGTCATCGGCCCGCTGCTCGTCGGCCTCGACAAGTCGGTGCAGATCGTCACCATGGGCGCCAAGGACAGCGACATCGTCAACATGGCGACGCTGGCGGCCTATAATTCCGGCACCTGACGCATAAAAACCGCCCGTCCCGGAGGTCACGGGGCGGGCGGCAAACAATTCCGGACTTTTTCCTAGCTCGCGAAACGCCCGGCGTCCGCACCGTAATAATTGAGGTAGCGGCCGGAGATCTTGCCGATCGGCAGGACGATCAGCACGTCCGTCGTGTTGAAGCCGTGGTCGACGACGGCGCCCTCGCCGATGGCCGCGCCGAGGCGCAGATAGCCCTTGATCAGCGGCGGCATGGCGGAAAGCGCCTTGCGCGCATCGACGCCCTCGGGCGGCATCAGGTCCATGGTGCGGAAAAGCTCCGGGCGGGCCGAGACGTGCCACTCGTCCTTCGCCAGCACATTGTGATGCAGGAAGGAAAGCGCCAGCGCATGCTCCTCCGGCACGATGCCGTGGAACGAGGCGCAGCCGAACATCACGTCGATGCCGTGTTTCAGCGAATAGGCCCAGGCGCCCTGCCAGAGCAGTTCCACCGTGCGCTTGGTGCGGTAGGCCGGCAGCACGCAGGAACGGCCGAGTTCCATGAAGCGCTTGTCCGCATGCCGGGCGATCAGCGTATCGACGTCGAATTCCGACTGGGAATAGAAGCCGCCGGAGACCGTGGCAATATCCTGCCGCAGCAGGCGGTAGGTGCCGACGATCTGCTCCTCGGCATCGCCCTCGATGGCGGTGTCGAGCACGAGGAGATGGTCGCAGACCATGTCCCAGGCGTCGATATCGCGCTTGCGGCGCACGGCATCCGGCGAAAGCTGCGCGTTCATTTCCTCGGCGAAGACGCGGTAGCGCACGGCCTGCGCCGCATCGATCTCCGAGACGGAGCGGGCGACGCGCGTTTCGAGATTGCCGATGCGGCCGAGCACGTCGGTAGCCGTGCGGCCCGCGACCGGAGCCGGCTGCTTGGCGATGTCCGCCGGGGCGATGGTCTGTGCGAGGTCGAGCGTCATGGCAATGTACCTGTCAAGCGAAGCTTCGTGGGTTTAACCACGATTCTGCAACAGGATAATGACGCAACGCAGGCTTGAACACCCCAAAGCGTCTGCGCCTATGCGCTGGCGCGCCGCGCAAGCCGGGCGATCTCGGCGATAAGCCGCGCGGGATCGGCAGGCTTTGCCAGCACCGCGTCGGCGCCGACAGCCAGAAGCTCCTCGCGCAGGCCGGCGCGGCTGTCGGCCGTCAGGACCAGCACCGGCAGGGCCGCATTACCGTAGTCGCGCCGGACGATGCGCGCGATCATCTCCCTACCATCGCCGCCCGGCATGCCGAGGTCGGTGACGATGAGGTCGGCCGCGAAGGCCCCCGCCGCCGTCGCGCCGGCAAGCGCGGCAACGAGCGCCGGATAATCCGGCACATGGCGCACCGTGTGGCCCGCCCGCTCCAGCACGGAGCGCACCAGCATGGCGTTCACCGGATCGTCCTCGGCCAAGAGGATGCGGATGCCGGCGGGCTCGGCCGGGATCGGAAACATTGTCTGCTGCGGCAGGTCCTTGAGGATCGGGCGGTTGTCGTTGATCGCGTCGCGAACCTCCACGCCCTTCATGCGGCCGCGCAGCACCTCGACCAGCGAGCGCTCGCGCAGCGGCCGGATGAGCCAGGAATCGAAACCCTCGCCATTGCCGAGCGCCCGGCCGCCGCGCTCCTCCGGATTGACGAGATAGATGCGGCGCGCTTTGCTGTCGCGCAGGAAGGCGAGATCCGCTAGGTCGCGGCGATAGGCGCCGGCAAGGCGGTTGTCGACGATGATATCGGTGAGCTTCGCCTTGCGGCCGGAAAGATGCTGCACGAGGTCGAGCGCCTCGTCGGCGGAGGTGGCGAGGTGGCAAGCGCCGCCGAGGGCTTCCACGGTGCGGGCGAGCGCCGCCGAGGCCGGGCCGGCGGGAGCCAGCAGGAAGACGAGGCTGCCGGCAAGGATGCCCTTGCGCGCGCCGCGCGCGGGCTTCGGCGTGCGGATATCGACGGGCATGCGGATGGTGAAGGTGCTGCCCTTGCCGGGCGTGCTTTCGAGTGTCAGCGCGCCGCCGGCCTCCTTCAGAATGCGGGCGGAGATGGCAAGGCCGAGGCCGGTGCCGCCGCTGCGCTGGGCCGGGCTGCCGGTCTGCTCGAATTCCTCGAAGATGCGGGCCTGTTCCTCCGCATTCATGCCGGGGCCGGTATCGGTGACGCGGATGACGACGGCGCCGTGGTCCAGCGCGGTCTCGAGCGAGACGCCGCCGGCATGGGTGAACTTCACGGCATTGCCGACGACGTTGTAGAGCACCTGGCGCAGCCGCGGCGCATCGTAGATCAGGAGGCCCGGCACGTCCGGCGCCACGAAGGAGCCGATCTCGATGCCCTTTTCATGCGCCCGGTGGGAGAGCATCTCCACGACGCTTTCCAGCATCGGGCGCACCGGCTCTTCCGAGGGGCGGAGCTGGAAGCGGCCGGCCTCGATGGTCGAGAAATCGAGGAGGTCGTCGACGAGCTGCACCAGCGCATGGCCGGACTGGCGCATGCCGGCGAGATAGTTCTTCTGCTCGGCGGTCAGCCGCGTCTGGCCGATGAGGTGCGACATGCCGAGAATGCCGGAGAGCGGCGTGCGAATCTCGTGGCTGACGGTGGCGAGCAGGCGCGACTTGGCGGCACTCGCCTCCTCCGCGCGCTGGCGGGCGCGTTCGCGCTCGCCCTCGGCAAGGCGTTCCTCCGTCACGTCGCGGGCGATGGAATGGACGACCAGTTCGCCGGAGGCGGGATCGCGCACGGTGACGTCGTGCCAGGAATAGACGCGCCGGCAGGCGGGGCCCACCACATCGACGTCGTAGCGATGGGGGATCGCCTGCGAGCGGAAGGTGAGGCCGAGCGCCTCGCATGTCCTGCCCTCTACTTCAACGATACCCGTCAGCTCGCCGAGCACGGCGTTGGCGCTGAGGATGCGGCCGTCGAGCGCGCGCACGACGACGATGTCGCCGAGCACGTCATGGATGGCCGAGAGGATCTGCGAGGTTTCGCTGCGCTCCCAGGAGCGGTCGTGCGCGTGCTCGACGCCGGTGGCGGCGCCGCGCGTGAAGAAGAGGAAGGCGGCGCTCGCAACACCGGCAAGGCCAAGGGCCGTGGCGGCGATAGGGAAGCCGGACGACAGGCCCGTCGCCAGCGCCAGGCCGGAAAGGAACAGGATGAGGCCGGAAAGAATGGCCCGGAATGGAAGATTTTTGTCCGGCACCGGCGCGCTGGCGGGCGCCTCCACGGCGCGGTCATCCGGCGTCGCCGCCCTTTCGGAACGGGTGCGGGGGGCACGGGGCGGCGCCTCGGCAAATTCGGCCTTGAGCCGGTTCTGTAGCTTGACAGGTTCGCTCATGAGGCCCGCATAGCATGCGGACCGTTCAGAACGGCTTCAGCAAGTCGTTCGAATTTTAACGTTTCGCGCGGCGCATCGACAGGAGTTCGTCAAGGATGACGAGGCCCGCGCCGATGGTGATGAAGCTGTCGGCGAGGTTGAAGACGGCGAAGGACCAGGTCTCGGTATAGAAGAGCACATAGTCGATCACGTAGCCGAAGAGCGCGCGGTCGATGAGGTTGCCGAAGGCGCCGGCGATGATGAAGGCATAGCCGGCATGGGCAAGGCCCCGCGCCTTGGGCGTCTGCCGCCAGAGCCAGACGACGAAGGCGACGACGAAGAGCCGGAGCGTGACGATGAACCAGCCCTCCATGCCCGACAGCATGGAGAAGGCGACGCCGTAATTGTAGGTGCGGTAGAGCGCCAGCATGGGCACGACATGCACCGCCTCCTGGAAGGGAAGCCAGGTCTCCACGGCGAATTTCACCGCCTGATCGAGCAGCAGCGCGAGCAGGATGAAGACGACGACCGGCAGCGGCCGGGAGAACAGCGGAATGCGTTCGTTCATGCCCGCTCTTCCAGCGTCAGGAGGTGGCGGCGCGCCTCGAAGAGCATGATGCCGGTGGCGATGGCGAGGTTCAGCGAATCGGCAAGGCCGGCCTGCGGGATGCGGGCGAGCGCATCGGCTTCGCTGGCGAGCGCGTCCGGCAGGCCCGCCTGCTCGTTGCCCATGAGGAGGACGACGGGCTTCTTCCGGTAATCGATGGTGCGGTAGTCGACCGCGCCGGCAAGGTGCGTGGCGACGACGGAAACGCCGGCGCCCTTCTTCCAGGCGAGGAAGTCGGCGGGGCTCGCCTTGACCAGCGGCAGCGCGAAGACCGAGCCCATGGTGGCGCGCACGGTCTCCATCGAATAGGGATCCGTCGTCTCGCCGAGGAGAATGACGCCGCTCGCGCCCGCCGCGTCCGCCGTGCGGATGATCGTGCCGAGATTGCCGGGATCGCGCACGCGGTCGAGCGCCACATAGGTCTCGTCCACCTTCGGCTTCAGGTCCCGGAGGCTCGTCCAGCGCTGGGTGAAGATGCCGACGACCATCTGCGGATTGTCGCGCCTTGTGATCGAGGAGAGCACCTTCTCGCTGACCTCCAGCACCAGCCCGCCGCGCGCCACGGTCTTCGTCGCGGCCTGCACGACCTGCGGCTTGTCCTTGACGTTCTTGGCGTAGACCAGTGTCCTGATCTCGAAGCCGAGTTCCAGCGCGTCGATGACGAGCTTCAGGCCCTCGGCCATGAAGCTCTTCGTCTCATCGCGGTGCTTCTTGTCGGACAGCGCCTTGATATCCTTGACGATCGGGTTCGAAAGGCTCGTGACCTCCTTCACCTGACCGACGCGGCGGGTTCCGTGGTGGTCGTGGCTCATGCGCTGATCCATCGGCTGAAGAGGGAGGTGGAGAGGGCGCGGCCGGCCTCGCCGCCGTCCGGGCCGCTCTCGCGGATGACGAGCTCGCCCGATTCCACCGTGCCGCCGGCCCCGCGCATGGTCTCGCGCATCAGCTCGTGGATGGAATAGAAGCTCGCGCGGATCGAATAGGCCGTCAGCACGAGGCCGATGGCCTTCGGCGACAGGATCTCGCGGCAGATGTCGAGCATCAGCGGCAGGTGGTCGAAGAGGTGCCAGACCTCGCCGTTCGGCCCGCGGCCGAATTTCGGCGGGTCGGTGAGGATGATGTCGTATTTGCTGCCGCGGCGCTCCTCGCGCTGGATGAACTTCATGGCATCCTCGCAGATCCAGCGGATCGGCAGCTTCTCCATGCGGCCGAGCGCCTGGTTCTCGCGCGCCCAGCCGATGGCCTTCTTCGAGGCGTCGACATGGGTGACTTCCGCCCCGGCGGCTGCCGCGACCAGCGAGGCGACGCCGGTATAGCCGAAGAGGTTCAGCACCTTGACGGGCCGGCCGGCGGTCCCGACCTTCTCCTTCATCCAGCGCCAGTGGGCGAGCTGTTCGGGGAATACGCCGACATGGCGGAAGGCGGTGAAGCGGCCGTGGAAATCGACGCCGAGGAGCTGCATCGGCCAGGTCTCGCCGAGCGCCGCCTTGGGGAATTTCCAGCGGCCCATGCCGTCTTCGTCGGTATCGCCGGTGAAGAGGGCGTCGGCCTTGTCCCAGAGGGACGGCAGGCTTCGCTGCCAGAGCGCCTGCGCCTCGGGGCGCACGATGCGATAGGGGCCGTATTGCTCCAGCTTCTCGCCGGCACCGCTGTCAATGAGGCGGTACTGGTCGGAGCCGGCGGTCTCGAGGATGACCGGCACGCGCTCGGCGGGCTTTTCGCCCTCGCGGCGCATCAGCGGGCGCGCGGGGGCCTCGGGCGCGGGGCGCGGTTCCCTGCTCGGGGCCGGCGGCCTGGGTGCCGCGGCCCTTGGAGCCTCAGCCTTCACGGCCGGCCGCGTATGGGCCTTCGCCCGGGCGGGCGCGGCGGGGCCGCTCTTCGGCCGGCGGTGCTTGTCCTTCACGATCGATCGTCCGTCGTCGGTTGAAACCTTGCCGGCAAAGCCGGAAAACAAGCGGCTCCCATACCATCCCTCCCCCACTTGGCAAAGCGCTTTCCGATTGCGATAAATCTGGAACCGTTCCGGGAGGAGGATCGACCATGGACATGTCCGGCGAAGAACGCATTGCCGCCCCGCGCGAGGCCGTCTGGGCTGCACTCAACGATCCGGAGATCCTGAAGGCCTGCATTCCGGGCTGTCAGTCGCTGACCATGAAATCGCCGACCGAGCTGGAGGCGACCGTGAAGATCAAGATCGGCCCGGTCTCGGCGACCTTCAACGGCGAGGTGACGCTCTCCAACCTCAACCCGCCGGAAAGCTACACGATTTCCGGCGAGGGCAAGGGCGGCATCGCCGGTTTTGCGCAGGGCGGCGCGGATGTCCGCCTCATCGAGGACGGCGGCGAGACGATCCTTGCCTATGACGTGAAGGCGCAGATCGGCGGCAAGCTCGCCCAGCTCGGCTCGCGCCTCATCGATTCGACGTCGAAGAAACTGGCGACGCAGTTCTTCTCCGATCTCGGCGCGAAGCTGAACGGCGGAGCCGCCTGATCATTTTCCGGAAACCGGCACGACGGCCTGCGAGGCCAGCGCCTCGGCGCGACCGCGATGCCTTTCGGCCTCTGTGTGCCACTTGACCGCCTCGCTCGCCTCGATGCGGGCGCGCTTGCGATGCTTGCCCTGCGCGAACCAGGTGATGAGCGCGCCGAGCACGAGGCCGAGGATCGTCGCGAGGAAGAGATAGACGAAGAAGGGCGCGGTGACGGAGAGCACGCTGTCCTCCGGCCGGAACGGATTGAGCGCCAGCGTCACCGCCTGCCGGTTCGCCACCGACAGCACGATCAGCACGATGGCGATCGGGATCAGGATGAGGACGTTGACTATTCTCTTGACCATTGCGTCACCTTTCTTGCGCGCGGCGCCGGCGGGAAGCCCCGCCCTGCCCCTGGCAATCCCCGCAAGGCCGTTTCACGCTGCCCGCCGGAATTGCTTCAATCGTCCTGATCGGCCTGGCCGGGATTGAGGCGCTCGCGCAGTTCCTTGCCCGTCTTGAAGAACGGGACCCATTTCTCCTCGACGAAGACCGCATCGCCCGTGCGCGGGTTGCGGCCCGAGCGCGAGGGGCGGTTCTTGACGGAGAAGGCGCCGAAGCCGCGCAGCTCCACGCGGTTGCCGCCGGCCAGCGCATCCGTGATCTCGTCCAGCACCGCGTTGACGATGTTCTCGACATCGCGGTGATAGAGATGGGGATTACGGGCTGCGACGATCTGGACCAGTTCCGACTTGATCACGGTATCCCCCTTAAAAATTCTTGTTTTTCAATCGCGATCAACCTGCCAAACCGAAACAAGACCGTCAAGAAACAACTTTTCGCCGGCCAGCTTTTCGATCGTCGGTTGAAGGTCGAGCGACAGGCCGAACACCGAGCGGGCCAGTTCCCGGATGCTGCCGCCGATGAAGGGAATGCCCGACCGGCTCGTCGGCTCGTAGTCGACGAAGGGCAGGTCCTTGGCCACCTTGCGGGTGTCGAGATAGGCGCGGATCGCCTCCGGCCCGCCGAGCGTATCGACCAGCTTGGCGGCGAGCGCCTGCCGGCCGGTGAAGATGCTGCCGTCGGCAAGGCGCAGCACATCGGTGCGCGGCAGCTTGCGGCGCTCGGCGACGAGGTCGACGAACCAGTCGTAGCTGTCCATCACCATGGCGCGGATCATCGTCTTGGCGTCCTCGCTGGCCGGATGGAAGGGCGAAGGCTCGGCCTTCAGCGGCGCGGACTTGATCTCCTCCAGCGAGACGCCGATCTTGTCCATCAGCTCCTTCATCTGCGGATACTGGAAAAGGACGCCGATGGAGCCGGTGATCGAGCTTTCGCCGGCGACGATCGTGTCGCCCGCCGTCGCGATCATGTAGCCGGCGGAGGCGGCGAGCGTGCGCACGTCCGAGACGACCGGCTTCTTTTCCGCCACCTTGCGCAACGCCTTGAAGATCACCTCGCCGCCATAGGTCGTGCCGCCGGGGGACGAGATCGTCACGACGAGCGCCTTGGCCCGGTCGTTCTTCGCGATCCGGTCGAGGCGCTCCAGGAGGTCCTTGTCGTCCTGGATGATGCCGGAAATGCTGACGCGGGCGATATGGTCGCCCGAGCCGATGTCGGGCGCGCGCCAGGCGACGGCGGCCCAGATCGCGGCAAGCGCGATCAGCACGGCCGCGACGCGCCAGAAAGTGAGCTTGCGGCGCAGTTGCCGGCGGTCGGCGATGGCGGATTGTTCCATGTCCTGTCCTCGGTGCTGGTGGCCGCCTTGCATCAAGGTGGCTTGCAGAAGGCCCTATCGATATGGCATTCCCCGCTCAAATGGCAATTCGTCGCCGAACTTTCTTGGACATCCATTGTTTGTTCAGGAATAATCGCCATATGGGGCCCGTTACAGTTGCGGCCCCGCATGCGCGGCGAGGGCCGACACCGGACCATTCAAGCAGGCACTATGCTGAACAGCGTGACAGAAGCACCGACGGGTGCACAGGGCATGGGCATTTCCGCCGAGGCTTATCGCCTGGCGACGCGCCATTCCGCGCGCGTGCGGTTCCTCAAGATCGCCCTGCCGGTCGCCGCCCTGATCATCGCCGCGATCTTCGCCGTCGTCTCCATCGTGCGCACCTACCTGCCCTCCGACCTCCATGTGGAGAGCGCCACCATCGAGGACGGCAAGATCGTCATGCGCTATCCGGCGATCGCCGGCCGCAACAAGGACGGCATCAGCTATTCGATGAAGGCCGAGCGGGCGCTGCAGGACATGAAGACGCCCGACGTCATCACGCTCGAGAACATCACAGCGAAGATGCCGGTCAACGACAAGACCACCGCGGAAGTGACGGCCGAGACCGGTGTCTACGACCGCGGCAAGAACCTGCTCGACATGACCCGGCCCTTCACCATCAACCTCAATACCGGCCTTGCCGCCGCCTTCCGTTCGGCCCATCTCGACATCAACGGCGGAACGATGGAAACGAAGGACCCCGTTTCCATCCATTCGCCCGGCGCATCCATTGTTGCGCAGTCGCTGCGAATGACGGATAAAGGCCGTGTCGTCGTCTTCGAGGGCAAGGTCGTCGTCGACGTCGACCCTGCCGCCATCCGCAACCGAGAAAAGTAAGAGCGCCATGTTCGCCACTCTCTCCGCCCCTGTCCGGGCCGCCAGCCTTTTCGTTCTTGCCGCGGGCTTCGCGCTGGCCGCGGGCCATGCCGGCGCCCAGCAGACGGCGAGCAAGATGAAGGGCGTGCAGCTCTCGAACGACCAGCCGATCCAGATCCAGAGCGACGCGCTGGAAATCCGCGACCAGGAGAACAAGGCCGAATTCACCGGCAATGTGAAGGTCGTGCAGGGCACGACGACGCTGCAGGCCGGCCGCATGGTCGTTCACTACAAGTCAGGCGGCAAGGGCTCGGTCGCCAGCGGCAATGCCGACATCGAGAAGATCGATGTCTTCGACAAGGTCTACCTGAAGTCGCAGACGCAGGAAGCGACCGCCGATACCGGAACGTTCAACCTCGACAACGAGACGCTGGTCCTCAAGGGCAAGAAGGTCGTGCTGTCGGAAGGCGAGAACGTCTTCGTCGGCTGCCAGCTCTCCGTCACCATGCGCACCGGTGAAGCGAAGCTGGATGCCTGCGGCGGCCGCGTCATGATCCAGCTCGACCCCAAATCCCGCCAGAAAACGAACTGATATAGCGCTTCTCCCGTGTCATCTTCCCTGCTCACCCGCCTGACGCGCCACCCGAAGAAGGGTGCGCAGGAACCCCACCGCAGCACCGACCTGTCGCGCTACGAGGGAACCCTCATTGCGCGAGGGCTGACGAAGACCTATCGCGACCGGCGCGTCGTCAACGGCGTGTCGCTCGTCGTCCGGCGCGGCGAGGCCGTGGGACTGCTCGGCCCGAACGGCGCCGGCAAGACGACCTGTTTCTACATGATCACCGGTCTCGTGCCCGTCGACGAGGGCTCGATCGAGATCAACGGCCACGACGTCACCACCATGCCGATGTACCGCCGGGCGCGCCTCGGCGTCGGCTATCTGCCGCAGGAAGCCTCGATCTTCCGCGGTCTCACGGTGGAGGAGAACATCCGCGCCGTGCTGGAAGTTCACGACAAGGACAAGGCGCGGCGGGAGGAAAAACTCGACAGCCTGCTCGCCGAATTCTCGATCTCGCATCTTCGCAAGTCGCCCGCCATCGCGCTTTCCGGCGGCGAGCGCCGGCGCCTCGAGATCGCCCGCGCGCTTGCCACCGACCCGACCTTCATGCTGCTCGATGAACCCTTCGCGGGCGTCGACCCGATCTCGGTCGCCGACATCCAGGCGCTGGTGCGTCACCTCACCTCGCGCGGCATCGGCGTCCTGATCACCGACCATAACGTGCGCGAGACGCTCGGCCTCATCGACCGCGCCTATATCATCCATGCCGGCGAGGTGCTGACCCACGGCCGGGCGAACGACATCGTCAGCAATGCCGACGTGCGCCGCCTCTATCTCGGCGACAATTTCAGCCTCTGAGGGCGGGACGCGCCCGGTTGCCGCGATCTTCATCAAGTTCGCGCCCGCCGCTTGACCAAACGCTTTTAAAAAGCAATTTTTGGGCCAGTTGGTTTCTGCCGCCCCGATCCTGTGGCTTCGGGCGGATTTCCGGAGAGTAGAGCGTCCGCATGGCCCTCGCCGCCAGCCTTTTCCTGCGCCAGAACCAGTCGCTGGTCATGACGCCGCAGCTCATGCAGTCGATCCAGCTGCTGCAGATGACGCATGGCGAACTGACGCAGTTCATCGAGCAGGAAGTCGAGAAGAACCCGCTCCTCGAAATCGCCGCGAACGACGACGGTGGGCGCGACGAGCGCTTTACCGCCGAGGCCGAGCCCTCCCCCACCGAGCACGGCGGGGATGGCAGCCAGGCGGACCTTTACGAAACAGCCACCAGCGGCACCGCCGGCAGCGCGCCCGAAACCCTCGACGGCGGGCTCGACAATGTCTTTCCCGACGATGCCGGGCCCCGCGCGGCGGACGCGCCGGAGCTGATCGGACAGTGGAAGTCCATGCCGGGCGGCGGCGGGGACGGCGAGGGCTACGACCTCGACGACTTCGTGGCGAGCCGCAAGACGCTGCGCGACGTCCTGAACGAGCAGATTCCCTTCGCCCTTGCCGACCCCGTCGACCGGCTGATCGCCCAGCATCTCGTCGACCAGCTCGACGAGGCCGGCTATCTCCAGGGCAGCACGGCGGAGACCGCCGCGAAGCTCGGCAAGCCCGCCGCGGAAGTCGAGCGCGTGCTCGCCCGCCTGCAGGAGCTCGATCCGCCCGGCGTCTTCGCCCGCTCGCTCAGCGAGTGCCTTGCGATCCAGCTGAGGGCCAGGGACCGGCTCGACCCCGCCATGGCGGCGCTCGTCGGCAATCTCGAACTGCTCGCCCGGCGCGACTTCGCGACGCTGAAGAAACTCTGCGGCGTCGGCGAGGAGGACCTTCTCGACATGCTGGCGGAAATCCGCAAGCTCGACCCGAAGCCCGGCACGCGCTACGAGACGGGCGCTTCCGAGGCCGTGGTGCCGGACATCGTCGTGCGCGCCGCGCCCGACGGAAGCTGGCATGTCGAGCTCAATGCCGACACCCTGCCCCGCGTGCTGGTCAACCGCGACTACTATACCGCCGTTTCCAGCCGCACGAGCCGCGACAGCGCGGATTACGGCTTTCTCAACGAATGTCTCCAGACGGCCAATTGGCTGACGCGCAGCCTCGACCAGCGCGCCCGCACCATCCTGAAGGTGGCGAGCGAGATCGTGCGCCAGCAGGATGCCTTCCTCGTCAACGGGGTCGACCACCTGCGCCCGCTGAACCTGAAAACGATCGCCGAGGCGATCAGGATGCATGAATCGACGGTGAGCCGCGTCACCTCGAACAAGTACATGCTGACGCCGCGCGGCCTGTTCGAGCTGAAATATTTCTTCACCGTCTCGATCGGCTCGGCCGAGGGCGGCGATTCCCATTCGGCCGAGAGCGTGCGCCACCGCATCCGCAGCATGATCGCGCAGGAAGCCCCCGAGGCGGTGCTCTCCGACGACGACATCGTCGATGTCCTGCGCAAGGGCGGCGTGGAGCTTGCCCGCCGTACGGTGGCGAAGTACCGCGAGGCGATGAACATCCCCTCCTCCGTGCAGCGCCGGCGCGAAAAACGCGCGCTCGCCAAGGCCTCGGCCACTTGAAACAAAGCCCGGGACAGCCGCGTTCCGGCCTGTGAGAAGTTAACGATGGCTGAATCGGCCGATTGACTTCGCGGGCTGGAAGGGCTAATGCGCGCCCCACTTCCGAAGGGAAGGCAGGCCGGACTTCCAGACTATCCCCGCTTTTCCCAAGCGTGCGATGCAGCAAACAGCGCGTGTGTGAAACGCTTGGAACGCAGATGAGGTTGGAATAGACTGGTGTACGCAAATCATGAAAGAGAGGTACCCTCCATGAGTGTGCGTGTGTCCGGTAAACATATGGAAATCGGCGACAGCTTCCGCCAGCGTATTGAAGAGCAGGTGGAGGAGGCCGTAACCAAATATTTCGACGGAGGATATTCGAGCCAGGTCACCGTGGAAAAGGCGGGATCGCGGTACAGTGCGGACTGCAAGCTTCACCTGGACACGGGTACGGCATTGCAGGCCAATGGCGAGGCCAACGATCCCCTGGCAGCCTTCCAGGCAGCCTCGGAGCGGATCGAAAAGCGCCTGCGCCGGTACAAGCGCAAACTCAAGGCACACCATAACGGCAACGGTCATGACGCCTTTGCAGAGGTGGCCTACACGGTGATGGATTCGGTCCCCGACGAAGACGAAGAGCTTCCCGAGGACTACGCGCCGACCATCGTCGCGGAAAGCACGAAGAAACTCCGGACCCTGTCCGTGGCAGGCGCCGTCATGGCGCTCGACATGACGGACGAACCGGTTCTTCTCTTCCGCAGCGCGGGGTCGGAGCAGCTCAATATCGTCTACCGACGCAACGACGGAAATATTGGCTGGATCGATGCAGCCAGTATCAAAGGCTGAGTGACGGGAGCGTGGTGCCGGGACGGGCACCACGCTTCTTCAAACCCTTCACCCAGCGCACGAGGACAAGAGCATGGCATTGGCAGGTCTACTGCAGCAGAGTGCGATTATTCCGGCGATGAAGGCCAATTCCAAGAAGCAGCTGCTTCAGGAGCTGGCAGCAAAAGCGGCAAAGATTACCGGGATTCCGGAACGCGAAATCTTCGACGTCATCCTTCAGCGTGAGCGCCTCGGTTCGACCGGCGTCGGCAATGGCATCGCCATTCCGCACGGCAAGCTGAAGGAGCTTTCGCAGATCACCGGCCTCTTCGCGAGGCTCGAAACCCCCGTGGACTTCGAGGCACTGGACGACCAGCCGGTGGACCTCGTCTTCCTGCTGCTCGCGCCGGAAGGCGCCGGCGCGGACCACCTGAAGGCCCTTTCGCGCATCGCCCGCGTGCTGCGCGACCCGGCCATGGTCGCAAAGCTGCGCGCCTCCGACAGCGAGAGCGCCATCTATGCCTGCCTCAGCGAGGAACAGGCATCCGCGGCCTGAGGCTGCGCAATACCCTATTCGATTGCTTGGGAAGACCGCTGCGGACCAGAATCCTGCGGCGGTCTTCGCGTTTCGGGCGCATCGGAAACGGCACAGGAAAAACGCCCGCACCGTTGCGGATGCGGGCGCCGGAACATGTCGGGAAGACCGGTCAGGCCTGCGCGGTGCTCGTCTCGCCGGCGGGGGCCTTCGGGCCGCCCTTGGAGACGCCGACCATGGCGGGACGCAGGACGCGCTCGCCGATGACGTAGCCGTCCTGCACGACCTGGACGACCGTGTTGCTGGCGACGTCGGGGTTCGGCACCTCGAACATGGCCTGATGGAAATGCGGGTCGAACTTCTCGCCGATCGGATCGAGCTTGCGCACGCCGTGGCGCTCCAGCGCCGACAGCATGGAACGCTCGGTCATCTCGACACCGTCCGCCAGCGCCTTGAGGCCGGCATCGTCGCCCGCGAGGGCTTCGGCCGGGATGGCGTCGAGCGCGCGGCGCAGGTTGTCGGACACAGCCAGCATGTCGCGCGCAAAGCCCGCGACGGAATAGGACTTGGCGTCCTTCACGTCGCGCTCGGTGCGGCGGCGCAGGTTGTCCATCTCGGCGGCGAGGCGCAGGTACTTGTCGCGAAGGTCGGCATTCTCCGCCTTCAGAACCTCGACCGGATCGGGTTCGGCCGCGACTTCCGCCTCGACGGCGGTGTCCGCTGCGGATGCTTCAGCGGCAAGGTTGCTGTCCACCGCTTCGTCAGGTCCGTGTTTCTTGGTCTCGTCGGTCATGACGTACTCCGAATTGCATTGCTAAGGGGTTGCGCTCGATATCGAGCTTCGGGCCTGAAAAATCAAGGGCTGACGGCCGGAAAGCCGGCGCAACGGATGGCATGCCGTTCTCGCAGGGCCGCCGCGCACCTTTGCGCGGCATGCCTCAGCGCGAAAGCCGCGACATCAATTGCGCCGTATAGTCCACCATCGGCACGATGCGGGAATAGTTGAGCCGCGTCGGACCGATGACGCCGACCGCGCCGACGATCTTGTCGTCGCCGTCCCTGTAGGGCGCGACGATGAGCGAGGAGCCGGAGAGCGAGAAGAGCTTGTTCTCCGAGCCGATGAAGATGCGCACGCCCGGCCCTGTCTCAGCGAGGTTCAGCAGCTCGATCAGGCTGTCCTTGCGCTCAAGGTCATCGAAGAGCATGCGCAGGCGGTCGATGTCGTCGGCGCCGGCAAGGCCTTCCAGAAGGTTCGCCCGGCCGCGCACGATGAGGCGCGTCGGCTTTGCCTCGTCGAAGCCGCCGGACCAGACGGCAAGGCCGCGTTCGACGAGGTCCTGCGACAGCTTGTCGAGCTCGCTGCTGATCTCGCCGCGCAGGCGCTCCAGCTGCGAGCGGGCCTCCAGCAGCGTGTTGCCCGACAGATGCGCGTTGAGGAAATTGGCCGCCTCGGTGAGTTGCGAGCTGGTGACGCCCGCCGGCAGCTCGATGATGCGGTTCTCCACCTGGTCGTGATCGCCCACCAGCACGACGAGCGCCTTGGTCGGCTCCAGCCGGATGAACTCGACATGCTTCAGCACGGCGTCGTTCTTGGTGGTGATGACGAGGCCGGCGCCGCGCGACATGCCGGACAGCGCCTGGCTCGCCTCGTTCATCATGGTCTCGACGGCGGTGTGCTTCTGACCGTGCGGGCGCACATGGCGCTCGATAGAGGCGCGGTCCTCGGCGGAGATATTGCCGACCTGCATGAAGGCATCGACGAAGAAGCGCAGGCCGAGCTGCGTCGGCAGGCGGCCCGCGCTGATATGCGGCGAATAGATGAGGCCGAGTTCTTCCAGATCGCTCATCACGTTGCGCACGGAGGCGGGCGAGAGCGACATGGGCAGGATGCGCGACAGGTTGCGCGAGCCGAGCGGCTCGCCGCTTTCCAGATAGGTCTCGACGATGCGGCGGAAGATTTCGCCCGAACGCTCGTCGAGCGCCGCCTGAATGTCAGGTCCCGGAGATCTCAAAACCATCTTTGAACTGCAATCCTGTTGTCCGCCCGGAATATAGTGATTTCGCCGGCCGGCGCAAAACGGATTTTCCTTGACCTTCGGCCTCCGGCATTCCCTCGCCCGGCGAAGTGGTCTAAAGCAGCCTCACACATATCTCAGACAGGAGTTCGCAATGCGGCCGTCCGGCAGAAAAACCGATCAGATGCGCAAGGTTTCCTTCGAGCGCAACGTTTCCAAGCATGCCGAAGGCTCCTGTCTCGTCAAGTTCGGCGATACGCACGTGCTCGTCACCGCAAGCCTGGAAGACAAGACGCCGCCGTGGCTGCGCAACAGCGGCAAGGGCTGGGTGACGGCCGAATACGGCATGCTGCCGCGCGCCACCGGCGACCGCATGAAGCGCGAAGCCGCCGCCGGCAAGCAGGGCGGCCGCACGCAGGAAATCCAACGCCTCATCGGCCGGTCGCTGCGCGCCATCGTCGATCTCGAAGCACTCGGCGAGCGCCAGATCACCGTCGACTGCGACGTCATCCAGGCGGATGGCGGCACGCGTACCGCCTCCATCACCGGCGCATGGATCGCCCTCCACGACTGCCTGAAGTGGATGGAAGCACGCAGCATGATCAAGGTCGAGAAGGTCCTGAAGGATCATGTCGCCGCGATCTCCTGCGGCATCTTCGCCGCGCAGTCGGTGATCGACCTCGACTATCTCGAAGACTCCGCCGCCGAGACCGACGCCAACTTTGTCATGACCGGCTCGGGCGGCATCGTCGAAATCCAGGGCACCGCGGAAGGCAAGCCGTTCACGGAGGAGGAATTCTCCAGCCTGATGGCGCTTGCCCGCAACGGCATCGCCGACCTCGTCGCCATGCAGAAGCAGGCCATCGCCTGAGAAAAGGCGCAAGACCATGACCGCCGCGATCGAAGGCATTCTCGAAACCGCGCTTTACGCGGATGACCTCGACGCGGCGGAGGCCTTCTATGGCGGCATTCTCGGCCTCGAGAAGATCACCCGGCACGGCAACCGCCATGTCTTCTTCCGCTGTGGGCCGGGCGTTCTCCTGATCTTCAATGCGAAGGAGACCGCCGTGCCCCCGCCGCCGCAGGCCTTTCCCGTGCCGGTGCATGGCACCAGCGGCCCCGGCCACGCCTGTTTTCGCATTCCCGGCCCCGCGCTTGATTTCTGGGTGAAAAAGCTGGAAGAAGCCGGAATCGCCATCGAAGCGGATTTTCGCTGGCCGAACGGCGCCCGCTCCATCTATTTCCGCGACCCCGCCGGCAACAGCCTCGAATGCGCCGAGCCGGCTCTGTGGAACATCGCTTAGGACCCCTCATGCGCAAGCTCGATACCAAGACGATCGTCGTCGCCAGCCACAATGCCGGAAAGATCCGCGAGATCGAGGACCTGATCGGCCCCTTCGGCTTTTCCGCCAAGTCCGCCGCGGAACTGAAGTTCGAGGAACCGGACGAGACCGGCACGACCTTCGAGGAAAACGCGACGATCAAGGCGCTCGCCTCGGCAAAGGCCTCGGGCCTGCCGGCCCTTTCCGATGATTCCGGCCTCGTGATCGACGCGCTGGGCGGCGCGCCGGGCGTCTACACCGCCAACTGGGCGGAGAAGGAAGACGGCACGCGCGATTTCGCCATGGCCATGGAAAAGGTCGAAAAGGCCCTTTCCGAAAAGGGCGCGACGGACGTGAAGGATCGCACCGCGCGCTTCGTCTCCGTGCTGTGCCTTGCCTGGCCGGACGGCCATACGGAACTCTTCCGCGGCGAGGTGGAAGGCCATGTGGTCTGGCCGCCGCGCGGCGACAAGGGTTTCGGCTATGACCCCGTCTTCCAGCCGGAAGGGTACGAGACGACCTTCGGCGAGATGAGCGCGGAAGAAAAGCATGGCTGGAAGCCGGGTGACGCGACCGCGCTCTCGCACCGCGCCCGCGCCTTCAAGATCTTTGTCGAAACCTGCCTGAAAGCCTGACGCGTCATGACGGCGGTGCCCTTCGATATCCGGCCGAGCACGGGAACGGACCTCTCCGATCCCGGCTTCGGCATCTATGTGCACTGGCCGTTCTGTGCCGCCAAATGCCCTTACTGCGACTTCAACAGCCATGTGCGCCACCAGCCGGTCGACCAGCCGCGCTTCGTGCAGGCTTTCCTGAAGGAAATGGCGACGATGCGCCGGCTGACGGGCTCGCGCACCATCACCAGCATCTTCATGGGTGGGGGCACGCCCTCGCTGATGGCGCCGGAGACGGTGGACGCGATCCTCAATGGCATCGCCCGCCACTGGCATGTGCCTGATGGTATCGAGATCACCATGGAGGCGAACCCCTCCAGCGTGGAGGCCGAACGTTTTCGCGGCTACCGCGCCGCCGGTGTCAACCGCGTCTCGCTCGGCGTGCAGGCGCTGAATGACCGGGACCTGAAATTCCTCGGCCGGCTGCATGACGTCGCCGATGCGCTGAAGGCCATACGGCTTGCGCGTGACATCTTCCCGCGCATGTCCTTCGATCTCATCTATGCCCGCCCGAACCAGACGGTGGAGGAATGGGACCGGGAGCTGAAGGAAGCGGTCTCCTACGCGGTCGACCATCTCTCGCTCTACCAGCTCACCATCGAGGAAGGCACGCCCTTCTACGGCCTGCACAAGGCCGGCAAGCTGGTGGTGCCGGATGGAGAGCAGTCCGCCGTGCTCTACGAGGCGACGCAGGAGATCACCGAGCGCGAGGGCATGCCGGCCTACGAGGTTTCCAATCACGCCCGCCCCGGCTCGGAAAGCCGCCACAACCTCACCTACTGGCGCTATGGCGATTATGTCGGCATCGGCCCCGGCGCCCATGGCCGGCTGACGACGGGCGGCGCGAAGATCGCGACCGCGACGGAGCGCAAGCCCGAGGGCTGGCTGTCGCTCGTCGAGGCCGAAGGCCACGGCATGGTCGACCAGGAAGTGCTGGAATACGAGGCGCAGGCGGACGAGCTCCTGCTGATGGGCCTGCGGCTGAAGGAGGGCGTGGATCTCGCCCGCTGGCAGAGCCTTTCCGGCCGCGATCTCGACCCGGACCGCGAACAGTTCCTCATCGACCACGGTTTCATCGAGCGGCTCGGCAATTCGCGGCTGCGCTGCACGCCGGCCGGGATGCTGATCCTCGACGCCGTCGTCGCCGATCTCGCCTGCTAGGGCCGGCGCTCTCTCCCATATCTGTCTTGAACGCCGACCGCCTGGCTCGCTCCGAGGATCCGCGCGCGCCCACGCAACCCATGACGCAGAGGGACTTTCGATCCCGCGGCAAAGAAAAGGGGCCTTGCGGCCCCTTTTCTTTAAGCAGAGCCCGGTCGGACCCGTATTACTCGTTGATCAGGCGCTTCAGAAGCTCGATCTCGTGGCTGAGCTTGGTATCGCCCGAGATCAGTTCCTCAATCTTGCGCACGGCATGCAGCACGGTCGTGTGGTCGCGTCCGCCGAAGCGACGGCCGATCTCCGGGAAGGAGCGCGGCGTCAGGGTCTTCGACAGATACATGGCGATCTGGCGCGGCTTGACGATGACGCGCGTGCGGCGGTTCGAGACCAGCTCCTGGCGCGAGACGTTGTAGTGCTTGGCGACGACGCGCTGGATGTCCTCGATGCGCACGCGGCGCGGCTCGCCGGCGGCGACGAGGTGGCCGAGCAGCTCGTCGACGCGCTCGATCGTCAGGTTCGGCTCGAAGGAGCGGCGGAAAAGGAGCTGGTTGAAGGCGCCTTCCAGCTCGCGGCCGCTGGCCGTGATGTTGCGCGCGACATGGCTGAGGATCTCGACCGGGATATCGAGTGACTGGTCTTCCTGCTGCGCGGCGGCAAGGCGGCGCTTGAGGATTTCAAGGCGCATCTCGTAGTCCGGCGCTTCCATCTCGATGGCGACGCCGCCCTGCAGGCGCGAGCGCACGCGCGGGTCGAGCGATTCCAGCTCCCAGGGCGCACGGTCGGCAGCGACCACGACCTGCTTGGCGGAATCGAGCAGCATGTTGAGCAGGTGGCAGAACTCGTTCTGGATCGAGTTGCCCTGCAGGAACTGCATGTCGTCGATGATCAGGAGATCGATATTGCGCAGCGTCTCCTTGAGGGAAAGCGCATCGTTGTCGCGGATCGCGGTGGCGAAACGCCACATGAAGTATTCGGCCGTCAGGTAGACGACGCGCGGGTTGCGGGCGCTGGAAAGCGCGCCGAGCGCGATCGCCTGGAGAAGATGCGTCTTGCCGAGGCCGACGCTGGAATGGACGAAGAGCGGGTTGAAGCGCACAGCGCCGGCACCGGCTTCCGCGATGGTGCGGGCGGCGGCAAGGGCAACGCGGTTCGAGGTGCCCTCAACGAAGGCGTCGAACGTGTAGCGCTGGTCGAGCGGCGAGCCGAAGAGCGGGCCGGAATGCTGGGCGCGCGGCTGGGCCGTAGCGGTGACGGAAGCGGCGACGCTTGCCACCGGCTGCGGACTACCCGCCGAACGGCGCGGCTGGGCCTGCGGCGCGGGCTCCGCCACGGCAACGGCGTCGTCGGCCACGCCGATGCGCACGCCGCGGGTCGCGGTCCGCACAAGAATCTCCACCTTGAGGATTTCCGCGTCTTCCTGCTGGAAGAGGCTGGTGATGAGGTCGAGATAACGGTTGTTGATCCAGGATTTGAGGAACGTCGTCGGCACCGACAGACGCACCACGCTCTTGGATACGGAATGGATTTTCAGGCGTCCGAACCAGCTTGCGAAAACGTCCGGTCCAACCTGCGCCTTCAGGCGCGCACTGACCCGTTCGAAAAGCGCATCATGCTTCATGTCGGATGCAACCCCCGCCGCCTCTTGCGCTCCTTCTTGCGGGAGCGTCTGTCGTGCATTTTCCCCGTTTGCGAATGCACCAGCCGTCCTGGCCGTATTCATCTGCATCTTGCCGCCTTTCATGCTCAATTCGCCACGTCGGCATTTCTGCCGGCGCCTTTCATGTTTGCCGTCCCCCGGCCGTGCCGAGCCATCGCCCGGTCCGGGATCTGGTGCCCCGATTGCACCGGCCCCCTGCTTCCGGCGCAATCCCTGTTTGCCAAACACAAATCGGTCCCACCCGACCCGGCGTCATGCCGGATCCGCAGTCCCGTCTGTGGCCGCGCCGCTCACTCCCTCGTAGAGCGCCGGCGGGCATGCCCCTCAATCATCCGGCCGCTTTCGCGGCCTTCAACCGGCAAAACCGATAGTCGCAAAGACCTTTGCCAGCGCGCCGTGGGGCACCTGGGGCAAGCTCTGCCGATTGGATGATTTTACGAAGCGGAGCCGCTCCGTTACAGGGGACAAACAACCACCGCTGCCTCGTGAGACAGTCTTGTCGGCGATCATTCTAAGGCTATGTCCGCGCCCCCTGTGGAAAGCATTTAGGCAGGATCAGGCACCAAGATCAATCACGAATTTTACGCAAAATTAAGGGGCGGGCGTTGACTCGGGATGCCGTTTTTGACTCGGAATCGCCCTCTCGGGGGAGAATCCATTACGAATCAATGGCTTTGTTTTCGGGTGGCTTTCGGGCGGCTCCGAAAACGAAAAAAATAAAAATTCGCTTGACTCCAGAAGCTGTCAAACTCCCGCAACGAAAGGGCGAACGGCGGGGGACAACCTCCCGCAAATAACTGAATTTAAAGGATTTTTCTCGTCACTCTTTTGACACGATCGAGCCTTGCACGTTAACCATGGCCGGGCCAGAAAAGCAAAGAAAAAGCCCGGTGCAGGCACCGGGCTTTTACTAATATTGCATAGCTCTGTGGCGGGGCCGATCAGGCCGTCATCGCCTTCACGCGGCCGGCGAGGCGCGAAACCTTGCGGGAAGCCGTGTTGGAATGAAGCACGCCCTTGGTGGCGGCACGCATCAGTTCCGGCTGGGCGGCCTTGAGGGCGGCGGCTGCTACAGCCTGATCGCCTGCGGCGATCGCCTCTTCGACCTTGCGGATGAAGTTGCGGACGCGCGAACGGCGCGACTTGTTGACTGCGGTGCGCGCGGCGATCTTGCGGGTCGCCTTCTTAGCCGAGGTAGTATTGGCCATGTATGCCTCTCTTCAGAAATCTGACACAAACTCCACCCTCGCCGTGCCGGGTCACTGCGACCTGTCATCAAAGCAATTCGGGAGCAATATCGGAAAACCTTGGAGTGCGGCTTTCCAAACTGTGGGCGGCGTATAGCCGGAAACCGCGATGGCGTCAACGCGGATTCTGCAAGAAACGCCGCGCGAAGGCGTGTCGCGACCCTTTGGATCGGCCGGCCACGCCTTCGCGCTCCGATTCCCGCCTGCCGCCCGGCGGCAGCGCCCGCCTAGCGATGGCGGAAGGCGGGCTTTCTCTTCTCGATGAAGGCCGTCATGCCTTCCTTCTGGTCCTCGGTGGCGAAGAGCGCGTGGAACAGCCGGCGCTCGGCGCGCATGCCCTCCGACAGCACCGTCTCGTAGGCGCGGTTCACCGCCTCCTTGGCCATCATGGCGGACGGGAGCGAGAAGCCGGCGATCTTCTCCGCCGCCGCCAGCGCCTCCTCCAGCAGTTTCTCCGGCGCCACCACGCGGGCGACGAGGCCGGACCGCTCGGCCTCCGCCGCGTCCATCATGCGGCCGGTGAGGATGAGGTCCATGGCCTTCGACTTGCCGATCGCCCGCGTCAGGCGCTGGGTGCCGCCCATGCCGGGAATGACGCCGAGCGTGATCTCCGGCTGGCCGAACTTCGCCGTCTCGGACGCGATGATGAAATCGCACATCATGGCGACCTCGCAGCCGCCGCCGAGCGCAAAGCCGCTGACGGCCGCGATCATCGGCTTGCGGAAGGCGGCTACCTCGTCCCAGCCGGCGGCAAGGTCTTCCACCACTGCCTCGGCGAAGCCGTAGGGCTGCATCTCCTTGATGTCGGCCCCGGCGGCGAAGGCCTTTTCCGAGCCGGTGAGGACGACCGCGCCGATACCGGCATCGGCCTCGAAGCCGGCGAGCACGGCCCTCAACTCGTCGAGAAGCTGGCGGTTCAGCGCGTTCAGCGCCTGCGGCCGGTTGAGCGTGATGAGGCCGACGCGGCCGCGCGTCTCGACCAGCAGGGTTTCATGGGCCATGTTTGTCTCCTCTTCTATTACTTCTGGCAGACGGCGCAGTGGAAGGTCGACCGGCCGCTCTGCACGATGCGGCCGATTGTGCCCGTGCAGCCCGGCGTGCGGCAAGGCTCCTTCTCGCGGTCATAGACGGAAAAGGAATGCTGGAAATAGCCGAGCGAGCCGTCGGCGCGGATATGGTCTCGCAGGGTCGAGCCACCAGCCTCGATGGCGTCGGCGATGACCTGGCGGATCGCCTCGGTCAGCGCCACCAGCTCCTTCTTCGGCTTGCCGGCCGCCGTCACCAGCGTTCCGGCCAGCCGCTCGGGCGAAAGATGGGCGCGCCACAGCGCCTCACAGACATAGATGTTGCCGAGGCCGGCAATGTTCTTCTGGTCGAGCAGCGCCGCCTTCAGCGGCGCCTGGCGGCCGCGGAATTTTGCCGCGATATAGTCGGCGTCGAGCGTGTTGCCGGTCGGCTCCTCGCCGAGATCGCGGAAGAAGGCGTGGGCGGCCAGATCCTCGCGGCGGGCGAGATCCATGAAGCCGAAGCGGCGCGGGTCGTTGTAGACGACGCGGCGCTCGCCCTCCGCCGTCTCCAGATGGAAGACGACATGGTCGTGGCGCGTGTCCTTGCTCCGCGGAATTTGGAAGTCGCCGGGCGTCTCGACCTCCGGCGCGCCCTCCACCCGGAACGAGCCGGACATGCCGAGATGGGCGATCACCACGTCGCCCCCCTCGATATCGATCAGCAGGTATTTGGCACGGCGGCCGAGCGAGACGATGCGGCGGCCTTCCAGCGCCTCGGAAAAGGCAGGCGGGAAGGGAAAGCGCAGGTCCGGGCGGCGCAGCTCGGCGCGGCGGATGCGCGATCCTTCCATGACGGGCGCAAGGCCGCGTTTGACCGTTTCCACTTCCGGCAGTTCCGGCATCCCGTTCTCCTTGAAGACGATTTAACCTTGAGCGCATTTGCCGCGGTCCGGCATTTCCCTCCCGGCCATCAATGTCCTATATACCCGGCGAAGCGTTCAGATAGCGCGGCCAAAGCCAATTCGCTATGGTCTTGCCAGCATTAAGGCTGCGACAGACCGGCCCATGGAGACGACGATGACCGAACAGCGCACATCCGCAGACGGCGGCATGGAAACCTCCTACGGCTTCCGCGAGGTGCGGGAAGGCGAGAAGCAGGCGCTCGTCAACGACGTGTTCCATAAGGTCGCCAAGCGCTACGACATCATGAACGACGTCATGTCCGCCGGCCTGCACCGGGCCTGGAAGGATGCGATGATCGCAAGCCTCAACCCGCGCAAGGACGCCTCCTACAGGTCGCTCGACGTTGCCGGCGGCACCGGCGACATCGCCTTCCGCATCGTGGAAGCATCCGACCGTCTCGCCCATTCGACCGTGCTCGACATCAACGGCTCGATGCTCGGCGTCGGCGCGGACCGGGCGGCGAAGAAGGGTCTTTCGGCCAATCTAGACTTCGTCGAGGCCAATGCCGAGGAGCTGCCCTTCGATTCCGGCACCTTCGACGCCTATACGATCGCCTTCGGCATCCGCAACGTGCCGCGCATCGATGTCGCGCTTTCGGAAGCCTACCGCGTGCTGAAGCGCGGCGGGCGGCTGCTCGTGCTGGAATTCTCCGAGGTGGAGATGCCGCTGCTCGACAAGGTCTATGACGCCTGGTCGTTCAACGCGATCCCGCAATTCGGCAAGATGATCACGGGCGATGCCGAACCCTACCAGTATCTCGTGGAATCGATCCGCAAGTTCCCCAACCAGGAGGACTTCGCGGCGATGATCCGCACGGCCGGCTTCTCGCGCGTTACCTACACCAACTATACCGGCGGCATCGCGGCGCTGCATTCGGGCTGGAAGCTCTGAGCATGGCCCTCTTCCCCACCAAGGACGGCCTTTCCGCATGAGCGTAGTCGGCGCCTATTTCCGCCTTGCCCGCGTGGGCTGGGTCCTCGTGCGCGAGGGCGTGGTCTCGGCGCTGCCGACCGAGGGCATGCCGACGCTTGCCCGCACCGCCCATGCCTTTGCCGGCCTCTTCGAGCGGCGCAAGGCCGCCAAGGGCGTGCGCGGCGACAACCTCGCCCGCGCCATCGAGCGCCTCGGCCCCTCCTATGTGAAGATGGGCCAGTTCCTCGCGACCCGCCCCGATGTCGTCGGCGCGGAGATTGCCGTCGAGCTTTCGGCCCTGCAGGACCGCATGGCGACCTTCCCGAAGGAAGCGGCCGTCGCGACGGTGGAAGGCTCGCTCGGCCGCTCGCTCAGCGATCTCTATGTGAGCTTCGGCGATCCCATCGCCGCCGCCTCCATCGCGCAGGTCCATCCCGCGACGGTGCGCGATGGCAGCGGGGAACGGCAGGTCGCGGTGAAGGTCATCCGCCCCGGCGTGCGCCAGCGCTTCGCCCATGACCTCGAAGCCATGTATGCGGCCTCGCGCCTGCAGGAGAAGATCCTGCCCAACACGCGACGGCTCAAGCCCGTCGAGGTGACGCGAACGCTGGAGCAGACGACCAAGGTCGAGATGGACCTCCGGCTGGAGGCCGCCGCCCTTTCCGAACTCGGCGAGAACACCAAGGACGATCCCGGCTTCCGCGTGCCGACGGTCGACTGGGAGCGCACCGGCCGCGACGTCGTCACCATGGAATGGATCGACGGCATCAAGATGTCCGACGTCGAGGGGCTGCGCGCCGCCGGCCACGACCTCGACAGGCTGGCGGACACGCTGATCCAGTCCTTCCTGCGCCACACGCTGCGCGACGGCTTCTTCCATGCCGACATGCACCAGGGCAATCTCTTCGTCGATCCTGAGGGCGTCATCGTCGCAGTCGACATGGGCATCGTCGGGCGGCTCGGCAAGAAGGAGCGCCGCTTCCTCGCGGAAATCCTCTACGGCTTCATCACGCGCGACTACCAGCGCGTCGCCGACGTGCATTTCGAGGCCGGCTATGTGCCTTCGCACCACGACACGGCGAGCTTCGCTCAGGCGATCCGCGCCATCGGCGAGCCGATCCACGGCCAGCCGGCCGAGACCATCTCGATGGCCAAGCTCCTGACGCTGCTCTTCGAGGTGACGGAACTCTTCGACATGGAGACCCGCACCGAGCTGGTCATGCTGCAGAAGACCATGGTGGTGGTGGAAGGCGTGTCACGCACGCTGAACCCGCGCTTCAACATGTGGAAGGCCTCCGAAGGGGTCGTGGGCGACTGGATCCGCGACAATCTCGGCCCCAAGCGCCTGCTGGCGGACCTGCGCGACGGTGCGCATGCCGCGCTCAGGCTGGCGGAGGCCGCACCGGAGATCGCCGCCAAGGCGGAGAAGTTCTCGCAGGACCTCACCGCCATGGCGGAAAAGGGCCTGCGCTTCGACGCGGAGACGGCGGAAGCCATCGGCCGCTCCGAGGCGCGGCACAGCCGCTCCGGCCGTCTCGCGCTCTGGGTGATCGCCGCCACGCTCGTCTATATCGCCTGGAAGCTGACCTGACCCGGCTCCGCTTGACCGGCGCCGGCCGGGCGCTAGTCTCTCCTTCATGACAGACGAGCCCCTGAGCGATGCCGAACCGCAACCCTTCATCGAAAGGCTGCGCCGGCAGTTGCGCGGGCTCTATTTCGGGCGCGACCGGGAGGCGATCCGCTTCCAGGTGGCGATGCTGCTGCTCGACATCGCCATCCTCGCCTTCTTCGTCGCCGGCCCCTATCTGCGCGCCGGCTCGACCTATGTCATCGTCGATTATCTCATCGCGGCGGTCATCGCCTTCGAGCTTGGCGCGCGGGCGCTGATCGCGCCGAACCTGCGCTACTGGCTGCTGCGGCCGATGACCTGGGTGGATATCGTCATCCTCGGCACGCTGCTCGTTCCGAGCCACCTCCACAATTTCGCGTTCCTGCGCGTCCTGCGCATCTGGGCGATCAGCCAGAGCAAGCTGGTGACGCTGATGCTGTACCGCACGGGCAATGGCGACAAGGAGGACATCATCCAGGCCTGCGCCAATTTCCTCGTCTTCCTCTTCCTCGTCGCCGGTTTCGTCTACAGCAATTTCTTCTACGGCGCGGAGGGCTTCGCCGGCTTCGTCGACGCACTCTATTTCACGGTGGCGACCGTCACCACCACGGGCTTCGGCGATATCGTGCTGCCCGGCACGCTCGGCAAGCTCACCGCCATCGTCACCATGATCATCGGCATCTCGCTCTTCGTGCGGCTCGCGCAGGCGATCGTCCGGCCCTACAAGGTGACCTTCCCCTGCCCGCAATGCGGCCTTTCCCGCCATGAGGCGGACGCCGTGCACTGCAAGGCCTGCGGCCATGTGCTGAACATTCCCGACGAGGGGGCCTGAGCCAAAACGGCTTGGAAAAGCGCTTTCAAAGGGATAGGAGGATTTGACGGCCACCATGAGAGCCCGGAACTTGCCATGTCGCTTGCAGGAAAACGCATCCTCCTCGTCATCTCCGGCGGCATCGCCGCCTACAAGAGCCTTGACCTCATCCGGCGCCTGCGCGAACGCGGCGCGGAGGTGCGGCCGGTCATGACAGCGGGCGCACGCGAATTCGTGACGCCGCTCGCCGTCGGCGCGCTCTCCTCCGGCCATGTCTATACCGACCTCTTCTCCCGCGAGGACGAGCAGGATGTCGGCCATATCCGCCTTGCGCGCGACTGCGACCTCATCGTCGTCGCGCCCGCGACCGCCGACCTGATGGCGAAGATGGCGAACGGCCTTGCCGACGACCTCGCCTCGACCGTGTTGCTCGCCACCGACCAGCCGGTCCTCGTCGCGCCCGCGATGAACCCGAAGATGTGGTCGCATGCCGCCACGCGCCGCAATGTCGAGACGCTGCGCCGTGACGGGCTTGCCTTCGTCGGCCCCAATGCCGGCGAGATGGCGGAGGGCGGCGAGGCGGGCCTCGGCCGCATGGCCGAGCCGCTGGAAATCGTCGCCGCGGCGGAAGACCTGCTCGACGGCGGCAGGAAGCCGCTTGCCGGCCGCAGAGCCGTCGTCACGTCAGGCCCGACGCATGAGCCGATCGACCCGGTGCGCTACATCGCCAACCGCTCCTCCGGCCGGCAGGGCCACGCCATCGCCGCCGCTCTTGCGAAGCTCGGCGCGGATGTGACGCTCGTTTCCGGTCCGGTGACGCTGCCCGATCCGCGCGGCGTGAAGGTGATCCGGGTCGAGCGGGCGGAGGAGATGCTCGCAGCCGTTCTCGGTGCGCTGCCGGCCGATATCGCCGTCATGGTCGCCGCCGTCGCGGACTGGCGGGTGGCGACGGCGAATACCGAGAAGATTAAGAAAAAGCCCGGCGAAGGCCCGCCGCCGCTGATGCTGGCAGAGAACCCGGATATCCTGAAGACCATCGGCCACCATGAAAAGCGTCCCAAGGTCGTCGTCGGCTTTGCCGCCGAGACGCAGGATGTCGAGGACAACGGCCGGGTGAAGCTTCAGAAGAAGGGCGCGGACCTCATCGTCGCCAACGACGTCTCGCCCGAGACGGGCATCATGGGCGGCACGCGCAACAGCGTGAAGCTGATCACTGCCGCCGGCATCGAAGAGTGGCCGGATCTTTCCAAGGACGAGGTCGCCGGGCGCCTTGCCGGCTGGATCGCCGAACGGCTCAGCTGACGAGGGCGAGCCCCGCGTCCATCGTGCTCGCCGGCCGGCCGGCGGGCGAGAAGATGCGCACATCCACCCCGTTTTCCCCGAGCACGACGGCGCTGCCGTCGGGGATTTCCACCCAGGCTTCCGTGTCGTCGTTCAGCGGCTCGGAGACGAGGCAGTAGCCGCCCGTCTCGCCCATCGGCGCGGCATAGAGCGTGGGGGCCGCGTAGTCCGTCGCATAGCGCACGGCATAGAGCTGCCTGCCGTCGGAAAACGCCGCCGTGAAGCGCACCAGTACCTTGCGCTCCAGATGCGCGGCGAGGCGCTCGACGAAGGCGATGGCCTCGGCCATGGCGCCGAGCGGATCGCGCTCCAGACCGAATTGCAGGGCCAGCAGGAACAGCAGCTCCGAATCCGTCGAGCCGGTGCGGGCGTTGTAGAGATCGTTGTCCAGCATCGTCTCGAGCGGGCGGCGCAGGTGCTCGAAATCGGCGATCTGGCCGTTGTGCATGAAGGACCAGATGCCGTGCACGAAGGGATGGCAATTGTCGCGCCGCGTACCGCCGCCAGTCGCGGCGCGCACATGGGCGAGGAAAAGCGGCGAGCGGACCTGCCGGGCAATGCTCCTGAGGTTGCAGTCCGACCAGGCGGGCAGGATATCGCGGTAGCGGCCCGGCTCCGGACGATCGCCGTACCAGGCGATGCCGAAGCCGTCGCCGTTGGTGGCCGTCTTGGCGCGGGTGGCGCAGTGGGATTGCTCGATCAGCGAATGGGCGGGTGAGGACACCAGTTCCTCGAGAAAAAGCGGCTCTCCGCGATAGGCTGCCCAACGGCACATGATGCTATTCCCGCTCTGAGAGGACCGGCGCGAGCCGCTGCCGACCGCGACGCATTAACCATGGCATAGGCCGGATTCTCGATGGAAATGGGTAATAATGCGTTAACGAAAGTAAATGGCATGTGCCATGCGTGCCATTACGAGACCGGTGGCCTACGGAAAAGCCGGTTTTGTGAACACTGCGTTTCGATCCGGCCCGATTTCGTGAACAATGGCGGAGGCGTATAAAGGCTCCAAGCAACCCAGTCGAAAGGACCTTTGAAATGTCCATACGCCCCGTAAAACACGAAAGCATCGCCCGCCCCGCCATGGAAGGCGCCGGCGTCAAGCTGCACCGGGTCTTCGGTTTCGGCGATCCGTCGATGACCGATCCCTTCCTGATGATGGACGATTTCCGCAACGACGATCCCGAGGATTACATCCGCGGCTTCCCGTGGCATCCCCATCGCGGCATCGAGACCATCACCTATGTGCTGGCCGGCTCCGTCGAGCATGGCGACAGCCTCGGCAATCACGGCGTTATGGGCGCGGGAGACGTGCAGTGGATGACCGCCGGCAGCGGCATCCTGCACCAGGAAATGCCGCGTGGCGATTTCGCCGGCAAGATGCATGGTTTCCAGCTCTGGGCGAACCTGCCCTCGTCGCTGAAGATGACCGCGCCGCGCTACCAGGACATCAAGTCCGGCGACATTCCCGTCGTCGTCGACGATGACGGCACGGCGGCGCGCATCATCGCCGGCAGTTTCTGGGGCAAGACCGGCCCGGTCGACGGCGTCGCCGCCGAGCCCGTCTATCTCGACATCTCCGTGCCGCCGGGCAAGACGAAGCGCCTGCCGGTCGATACCTACCGCTCGGCCTTCGCCTATATCTTCGCCGGTTCCGGCACGTTCCGCGACGCCTCGAAGCCCTTCGGCGTGAAGGTGGAGAAGGAATACCAGGGCGAAGAGCTGAACATCCGCGACCTCTCCGGCAACCGCACGCTGGTCGTCTTCGACACGGGCGACGAGGTGACGGTGCAGGCCGGCGAGAAGGGCATCCGCTTCCTGCTCGTCTCCGGCAAACCGATCCAGGAGCCTGTCGCCTGGCACGGCCCCATCGTGATGAACACGCAGGAAGAGCTGCAGCAGGCGATGCGCGAGCTTCGCAACGGCACCTTCATCAAGCCGGCGCATTGACGCGCGGCCACAAGCCCCTATCCTTCCGCCGTATCCTGCGGCGGAAGGACGTGTCATGCGGATCGACGGGCAATGCCATTGCGGCTTCGTGACCTATGAGGCCGAGATCGACCCCGAGGCGGTCTCGATCTGCCATTGCACGGATTGCCAGAGGCTGACCGGCTCGCCCTATCGCGTCACCGCCATGGTGCCGGAAAGTGCCGTGCAGCTGACCGGCAACCCGCCCAGGCTCTATACCAAGACCGCCGGGAACGGCCGCCTGCGGCTGCAATATTTCTGTCCGCAATGCGGTTCGCCGCTCTTCACGACCGGCACCGGAGAGGACGCCGCGATCTGGGGCATTCGCTGGGGCAGCATCAACCAGCGCGCCAGCCTGACGCCGAAGCGGCAGATCTGGTGCGGCTCCGCCATGAACTGGTTCGGCGAGACGGCGGCGCTTCCCGGCGTGCCGAAGGATTGAGCCGTGACCGCCGGGCGTTTCCAGATCTTCAGGACGGGCATCGACGGCATCGAGGCCGTCTTCGCCGACAGCCGGCATGCCTTCGCCCGCCACACCCATGATGCCTATGGCGTCGGCGTGATCGAGCGCGGGGCGCAGAAATCGGCGAGCGGGCGCGGCATGGTCGAGGCGGGGGCCGGCCATACGATCACCGTCAATCCCGGCGAAGTGCATGACGGCGCGCCGATCGGCGATGCGCCGCGTGCCTGGCGCATGCTCTACCTGCAGCCGGCCGTCGTCGCTGCCGCGGCACGGGATATCTTCGAGGGCGACCCGCGCGAGGAGTTCCATGCGCCGGTGCTGGAGGATGGGCGCATCGCCGGGCTCGTTTCGGCAACGCTTGCCGCGCTCATGGACCGCGACGCCGCGCGCCTCGCCCGGGAGGAGCGGCTTCTCCTGCTCCTTGCCGCACTCCTGCGGGAGGGAGCGCCCCGCCGCGAAAGCCTTGCCTCGCCGGCCGTGAGCCGGGCGCGTGAGCATCTCGACAGCGACCCGGCTTCGGCCGTGACCCTCGAGGCGCTTTCCGCCGAATGCGGGATCGGGCGTTTCCGGCTGGTGCGGGACTTCGCCCGCAGCACGGGTCTTACGCCCCATGCCTACCAGCTCCAGCGGCGCACCGAGCTTGCCCGCCGGCTGATCGCAGGCGGCGCGCCGCTTGCCGAGGCCGCCATGGAAGCGGGCTTCGCCGACCAGAGCCACATGACGCGCAATTTCACGCGGCGCTACGGCTATACGCCGGGCGCCTGGCTCGCCGCCCGCGCCTGATTGCGCAATTTCGTTCAAGACCCGGTCAGCCTTCCGGTGTTTCCTGCTGCTCCCAAGTCGCATGGAGCCTGTCATGACCACCGAATTCCTGATCACCTCACTCGTCGTCATCCTGCTTCCGGGCACGGGGGTGATCTATACGCTGGCGCTCGGCATCAGCGGCGGTTTCCGCGCCGGCCTGCTGGCCGCCTTCGGCTGCACGCTCGGCATCGTCCCGCATATCCTCGCCAGCGTCGTCGGCCTTGCCGCCGTGCTGCATGCGAGCGCGCTTGCCTTCGAGGTGCTGCGCTACATTGGCGTCGCCTACCTGCTGTTCATCGCCTGGAGCCTGCTGAAAGACAGCAATGCGCTCGATCTCGGGCCCGAGCAGGCGCCGGCGGAAAGGGCCATGCGCATCGTGCGCAAGGGCATCTTCACGAATATCTTCAATCCGAAGCTCTCGCTGTTCTTCCTCGCCTTCCTGCCGCAGTTCATTCCCGCGAACGCACCTGACGCCACCGCGCAGATGCTCGTCCTCGGCGGTGTCTTCATGGCCCTGACCTTCCTCGTCTTCGCCATCTATGCGGGGCTGGCCGCGAGCCTTCGCCAGCAGGTGCTGAGCCGGCCGGGGATCATGGCCTGGACGCAGCGGGGCTTTGCCGCCGCCCTTGGCGTGATGGGCCTCAGGCTGGCGCTGGCGGATCGTTGACGGTTAAGTCCAGAGCGCGTGGAAATGATGGAGCGGCCCGTGGCCGGAGCCGACCGACAGCGCATCCGAGGATCGCACCGCCCCGGCGATAAAGCTCTTCGCCGCCGCGACTGCATCGGCAAGCGGCCTGCCCTTGCCGAGTTCGGCGGCAATGGCGCTCGACAGCGAGCAGCCGGTGCCGTGGGTGTTGCGCGTCAGCACCCGCACGCCCTCGTACCAGCGCAGCCCGCCCGGCGTCGCCAGCACGTCCGGGCTCTCGCCGCCCGGCAGGTGCCCGCCCTTCAGCAGCACCGCCTTAGGGCCGAGCGCGAGCAGGCGCATCGCCTGCCCTTCCATGGCGGCCCGGTCGGCGGCCTCCGGCTCTCCGAGAAGCGCGGCGGCTTCCGGCAGGTTCGGCGTCAGTACCGTCGCGAGCGGCAGGAGGCGGCGGGTCAGCGCCTCCACGGCAGCTTCCGCCAGCAGGGAAGCCCCGCCCTTGGCGACCATGACCGGATCGAGCACGACGGGCGTGCCGCGATGGGGGAGAAGCGCATCCGCCACCGCCCCGGCAATCTCCGCCGAGGCGATCATGCCGATCTTCACCGCATCGACCCTGACATCGCTGAAGACATCCGCAATCTGCGCCGCGACGAAGGCCGGCGGCACGGGATGCACGCCGGAGACGCCCTGCGTGTTCTGCGCCGTCAGTGCCGTCAGCACGGCCATCCCGTAGGCGCCGCGGGCGGCGAAGGTCTTGAGGTCGGCCTGGATGCCGGCCCCGCCCGACGGGTCGGAGCCCGCGATGGAGAGAATGTTTGCGATGGCCATTTCGCCTCCTTGGGGCGGAGGCGGTCTTCGGGCAACGAAATTGAGGCCCGTTCGACTCCCTCCGCCGGCATGATCCGGTTCAGGTTCAAAGGGTGCTTCTCAGCCCGCCTTCCGACGGACGCCCCTGTCTCAAACGGTTTTCGCAAATGTCGAGACACCTGTCACCCTGAAAGTGACAGGCATCGGTTACGCCTTGGTGACGTGATACTCCTTGATGGCGACCATCTTGATCGCCGGGTAGCGCTCCGCCTCGTAGCGCAGCGAGAAGGCGTCCTGCGCGAGGAACACCGGGTCGCCATCGAGGTCGCGGGCGATATCGCCGCGGCGCTGGGTGACGAACTTGTCGAGTTCGGCCGCGCTGTCGGAAGAAATCCAGCGGCAGACGGAGAAGCGCGACATCTCGAAGGAGACCGGCAGGCCGTATTCCGCCGAAAGCCGCTCCTTCAGCACGTCGAGCTGCAGCGCGCCGACGACGCCGACGATGGCCGGCGAGCCGTCTTCCGGCGAGAAGAGCTGCACGACGCCCTCTTCCGCCATCTGCTGGAGCGCTTCCTTCAGCTTCTTGGCCTTCATCGCGTCTTCCAGCCGCACGCGGCGCAGGATTTCCGGCGCGAAGTTCGGCACGCCCTCGAAGACCAGCGCCTCGCCTTCCGTCAGCGTATCGCCGATGCGCAGCGTGCCGTGGTTGGGAATGCCCACCACGTCGCCGGCATAGGCCGTGTCGGCCAGCTGGCGCTGCGAGGCGAAGAAGAACTGCGGGGCCGAGAGGCCGATGGTCTTGCCCGTGCGGGCAAGGCGCACCTTCATGCCGCGCTCCAGCATGCCGGAGCAGACGCGGGCAAAGGCGATGCGGTCGCGGTGGTTGGGGTCCATATTGGCCTGGATCTTGAAGACGAAGGCCGTCATCCTGTCTTCCGAGGCATGGACCTTGCGCGTATCCGCCACCTGGTCGCGCGGCGGCGGCGCGAAGGCGCCGAGCGCGTTGATGAGGTCGCGCACGCCGAAATTGCGCAGCGCCGAGCCGAAGAAGACCGGCGTCAGGTGTCCTTCGAGGAAGGCCTCGCGATCGAACGGGCGGCAGGCCTCGCGGGCAAGCTCCATCTCCTCGATGAAAGCGTCCCGCTCGTTTTCCGGCAGGTGCTTCGCGACCTCCGCCGCATCGTCCATCCGCGTCGGCTGGACCTGCGTGTCCGAGCCGCGGAAGGTGCGGTCGGCGAGGTGATAGGAGCCGCAGAAGGTCTTCGAGCGGCCGACCGGCCAGGTGACCGGGGCGGTGTCGAGCGCCAGCTTCTCCTCCACCTCGTCGAGGATCTCGAACGGGTCGCGGCTCTCGCGGTCCATCTTGTTGACGAAGGTGATGATCGGGATGTCGCGCAGGCGGCAGACCTCGAAGAGCTTCAGCGTGCGCGGCTCGATACCCTTGGCGGCATCGATGACCATGACGGCCGCGTCCACCGCCGTCAGCGTGCGATAGGTGTCGTCCGCGAAGTCCTCGTGGCCGGGCGTATCGAGGATGTTGAAGACGTTGCCGTCATATTCGAAGGTCATGACCGAGGTCACGACCGAGATGCCGCGCTCGCGCTCGATCTTCATCCAGTCCGAGCGGGTCTGGATGCGGTCCTTCTTCGCCTTCACCTCGCCGGCGAGCTGGATGGCGCCGCCGAAAAGGAGCAGCTTTTCGGTGAGGGTGGTTTTACCGGCGTCCGGGTGCGCGATGATCGCGAAGGTGCGGCGGCGGGAGACCGCCTCGGCAAGGGTTTCGGCCATTTTCTGCAATATCCTGTGAGTTGCCGGGGTCTTTACAGGCTCCGCCGAAAAAGCGCAATTGACGAGGCGCGCCGCGCGCCGGCTTATGGGCGCATGAACGCGCACGCCCCCTCCCAGCCCACGCTTTCCCTCGTCCGCCTGCCCCATGGCGAAGGGATCGAGCTTCCCGCCTACGAGACTTCAGGCGCCGCCGGCATGGACCTTCGCGCCGCCGTCGCGACCGACGCACCGCTCACGCTGGAGCCCGGCAAGCGCGCGCTGGTGCCGACCGGCTTCGTCTTCGAAATCCCGCACGGCTTCGAAGCGCAGATCCGCCCGCGCTCCGGCCTTGCCTTCAAGAACGGCATCACCTGCCTCAATACGCCCGGCACCATCGACAGTGACTATCGCGGCGAGGTGAAGGTGCTGATCGTCAATCTCGGCGAGGAACCCTTCGTCATCGAGCGCGGCATGCGCATCGCCCAGATGGTGATCGCCCCCGTGACACAGGTCGCGGTGCGCGAGGCCTCGCAGGCGAGCGAAACCACGCGCGGCGCGGGCGGCTTCGGCTCGACCGGCGTTCGCTGAGGCGATGTCCGGCCGTACAGGTCTTTCCTTCCGCTCCGGCTATTTCGGCGATCCCCCGGCATCGCGCGCCCTTGCGGACCTGTTGCAGGATGTCTTCGGGATCGACGTGACGATCATGGACCGGCTCGGCGGATCGGACCCGACCGGCATTCCCTTCTCGTGGTTCGATGCGGATGGTGCCTGCATCGCCAATATCAGCGCCTTCTCGCTGCCGCTCGTCGTCGATGGCGTTTCCCTGCGCGCGGCCGGCCTGCAATCCGGCGCGGTGCGGCCGGGCCATCGCGGCATGGGCCTCTACCGCGATGTCATGGAGGCGGCGCTTGCCCATTGCGATGCGGAAGGATTTGCGGTCGTCGCCCTCCTGACCGATACGCCGGCGCTCTACGGCCGCTACGGTTTCGAGCCGCTGGCGCAGCACCGCTTCGCCGGCGCGGCGTCCGGCGGCGGGACGACGGGCCCGGTGCGGCGGCTGGACCTTGGAAGCGCGGCGGATATCGCGCTGCTGCGCCGGCTGCTCGATGCCCGCCAGCCCGTTTCGGATCGCTTCGCGCCGGTGCGGCAGACCGGGATGTTCCTCTTCAACGCCGCCCTGATGCCCGACGTCAGGCTCGACCTGATCGGCGATGACGCCGTCGTCGCGTGGCGGGTGGCCGGGGACGGGGCTTTCGAGTTGCTGGACGTCGCCGGCACGCGCATTCCCCGCCTTGCGGATATCCTTGCCAGCGTGCAGGCCGCTGAAACGCAGGTCGTCGTCCATTTCCCGCCCGACAGGCTGGAATGGCGGGGCGAGGCCCTTGCCGATACGGGCGAGATGGTCCTGATGCTCCGCATGGCGAAGACCCTGCGGCCGGAAGGACCCTTCGCCCTTTCGCCGATGGCGGAATTCTGAGGCCGCACGCAAACGGCGAAGGAATATTCCGCTTTCGCCCGCCTGCGGCGAAATCCGGACTCGTCTAAGGCCGCGTTCCCTCCTACATTCTCCGGCAAAGAGAACAGAGGAGCACCCGATGACCGAAACCCGCAAGCCCGGCCGTGGCCGTATCTATGCCTCCATCACCGAGACGATCGGCGACACGCCGATCGTGCGGCTCGACAAGTTCGCGAAAGAAAAGGGCGTCGTCGCCACTCTTCTCGCCAAGCTCGAATTCTTCAATCCCGTCGCCTCCGTCAAGGACCGCATCGGCGTGGCGATGATCGAGGCGCTGGAAGCGGCAGGCAAGATCACGCCCGGCACGTCGACGCTGGTGGAGCCGACATCGGGCAATACCGGCATCGCGCTCGCCTTCGCCGCCGCCGCCAAGGGCTACCGCCTGATCCTCACCATGCCGGAGACCATGTCGGTCGAGCGGCGCAAGATGCTGGCCCTGCTCGGCGCCGAACTGGTGCTGACGGAAGGCCCCAAGGGCATGAAGGGCGCGATCGCCATGGCGGAGGAACTGGCGAGCACCATTCCGGGCGCCGTCATCCCCCAGCAGTTCGAGAACCCGGCCAATCCGGAAATCCACCGCAGGACGACGGCGGAAGAAATCTGGAACGACACCGACGGCGCGGTCGACATTCTCGTTTCCGGCATCGGTACCGGCGGCACGATCACCGGCGCCGGGCAGGTGCTGAAATCCAGGAAGCCGGGCTTCAAGGTCATCGCCGTGGAGCCGACCGACAGCCCGGTGCTCTCCGGCGGCAATCCCGGCCCCCACAAGATCCAGGGCATCGGCGCGGGCTTCGCCCCGGCTGTGCTCGACACGGCGATCTACGACGAGGTGGTGACCGTCACCAATGACGAAGCCTTCGAGAACGCCCGCCTCGTCGCGCGGCTCGAGGGCGTGCCGGTCGGCATTTCCTCCGGCGCAGCGCTGGCGGCGGCCGCGAAGGTAGGCAGCCGGCCGGAAAATGCCGGCAAGACCATCGTCGTCATCATCCCCTCCTTCGCCGAGCGCTACCTTTCGACCGCGCTCTTCGAAGGCCTCGGCGGCTGAACCGGACAGCCCGTCGTGCGGTAATCCTGCGCGACGGGCCTCGCCAAGCGAACCGGCACGGCCCATGCTCCACCATCTCTCCCTCGGCGTGCGCGACATCGAACGCACGGCCACCTTCTACGACGCGGCGCTGGCGCCGCTCGGCTATGAGCGCGTCTGGTCGGACATCCGGCCCGGCGAACCGGATCAGGCCATCGGCTACGGCCTGCCCGGCGGCGGCGACAAGCTCGCTCTCAAACAGTACGACGCCGCCGCCGCGCCGGGCCCCGGTTTTCACGTCGCCTTCGACGCGCCGGACCGGCAGGCCGTCAAAGCCTTCCACAAGGCCGCGCTTGCAGCCGGCGGAACCGACAATGGCCCGCCCGGACTCCGCAGTCATTACGGCCCGACCTATTATGCCGCCTTCGTCATCGACCCCGACGGGCACCACCTCGAGGCCGTCTTCAAGGGGCCGGACTGAGACAGAACCGGCACCGGTACGCTAATCACTTCAGATACGGTGCCGGCCGATAGCGGCTCCGTGCCTGCCACCCCACCGTATGGCACCGGCGCGCGCACAAATCTCCGGCGTCTGCCGCTGGCCGGCACTCACGCCGGCGCCGTCAACCGTTCGCCGGCCATGCGGTAGGAAATCGCTTCCGCCAGATGGATGCGGCCGACAATAGAGGCTTCGTCGAGATCGGCCAGCGTGCGCGCGACCTTGAGGACGCGGTGGTAGCCGCGCGCGGAGAACCGCATCTTCTCCGCGGCGTCCCGCAGGAGCTGGAGGCCGCCGGGATCGGGCTCGGCCATCTTTTCGACGAGCGCCGTCGAGGCGCGGGCATTGCTCGTCACCCCGGCCATGCCGAGGCGAGCGAAGCGATCGATCTGCAGGGCGCGAGCCCTTGCGACCCTTGCGGCGACGGTTTCGCTGGTCTCGGCGGCCATGGGGCGGATGAGGTCCGTCGCCGAGACCGCCGGCACGTCGATGCGAATGTCGATACGGTCGAGCAGCGGGCCGGAGACGCGGGCCTGGTAGTCGCTCACGCATCGCGGGCCGCGGGCGCAGGTCCGGCCCGGCTCGCCCGCCATGCCACAGCGGCAGGGATTCATCGCCGCGACGAGCTGCACGGCCGCCGGATAGCTGACGCGGTGATTGGCGCGGGCGATGATGCATTCGCCCGTTTCGAGCGGCTGGCGCAGAGCGTCGAGCGCCTGCGGGGAGAATTCCGGCAGCTCGTCGAGAAAGAGCACGCCGTTATGGGCGAGCGACACTTCGCCGGGTTTCGCCCTCGCTCCGCCGCCGACAAGGGCGGCCATGGTGGCGGAATGATGCGGCGTGCGAAAGGGTCGGCGATCCGATAGCCGGCCGCCGGAAAGCTGGCCGGCGATGGAATGGATCATCGAGACTTCGAGCAGCTCCGCCGGCGAGAGCGGCGGCAGGATGGCGGCAAGGCGCGCGGCGAGCATCGACTTGCCCGAGCCGGGCGGGCCGACCATCAGGAGATTATGGTTGCCGGCGGCGGCCACTTCCAGCGCGCGCTTGGCGCTTTCCTGCCCGCGGATATCGGCAAGGTCCGGCAGGCCTGCGGCGGGGGCGCGGATCGCCGGCGCCGGCCGCGCGAGGACCTGCGTGCCCTTGAAATGATTGGCGAGCGCGATGAGGCTGCGCGGCGCGAGAATACCGAGCCCACCGCCGGCCCAGGCGGCTTCCGCCCCGTTCTCCGCCGGACAGATGAGGCCCTTGCCGAGCGCATTGGCGCCCATCGCGGCGGGAAGCGCGCCGGCGACGGAGGCGATCGTGCCGTCGAGGTTCAATTCGCCGATGACGATGTAATCCTCCAGCGCATCGCCGGGCACGGCGCCGAGCGCCATCATGAGGCCGAGCGCGATGGCAAGGTCGTAGTGGCTGCCTTCCTTCGGAAGATCGGCCGGGGCGAGATTGACGGTAACACGCTTCGGCGGCAGGGAAAGACCGGACGCGTGCAGCGCGGCATGGACCCGCTCGCGGCTTTCGGCGACGGCCTTGTCCGGCAGGCCGACGATCTGCATGCCCACCTTGCCGGGCGCGACCATGACCTGGACGTCCACCGGAACGCCCTCGATGCCCTGAAACGCAATCGTACCGACCCGCGCCACCATGCCTGCCCCCGCCCGCCGTGCAGCGCCGCGCGCCGCTCATGCGCAAGGGACGCCGCAACACCTTTTTGCCGAAAACCGCTCCCGCAACCGCCTCTGGGTTGCAGCCGCAAATCTGGCATGAAAGACGGAATGAAACAAGAACAATTATAGAACTGAAGCGGGAATTTTCCGCCCATCGGTTGTGGGCGGTTGCATTTGCGGAACGAAGCCGGGACCGTTCGCGAACGGACGGTCCCGGCGCGCCCTGCCGTGGCGGCTCAGCGCTTCTTTTCGATAGCGTTCCAGAGGAGAGCAGCGATGTCGGCGCCGCCGAATTTCTTCACTTCGCGGATGCCGGTGGGCGAGGTGACGTTGATCTCGGTCATGTAGTCGCCGATGACGTCGATGCCGACGAAGATGAAGCCACGCTCGCGCAGGGCCGGGCCGATGCGGGCGCAGATTTCCTTCTCGCGCGCCGTCAGTTCCGTCGCTTCCGCGCGGCCGCCGACATGCATGTTGGAGCGGGCGTCGTGCTCGGCGGGCACGCGGTTGATCGCGCCGACCGGCTCGCCGTCGATGAGGATGATGCGCTTGTCGCCCTTGCGCACGTCCGGCAGGTACTGCTGGGCGATGAAGGGCTCGCGGAACATCTGGCCGAACATTTCGAGCAGCGAGGAGAGGTTGCGGTCGTCCTTGGTGGAATGGAAGACGCCGGCGCCGCCGTTGCCGTAGAGCGGCTTGAGGATCATGTCGCCCATCTCGTCGCGGAAGCGGCGGATCTCGGCCGGGTCACGCGTGATGAGGGTCGCCGGCATCAGGTCGGCGAATTCGGTGACGAAGATCTTCTCCGGCGAATTGCGCACCCAGGCCGGATCGTTGACGACGAGGGTCTTCGGATGGATGCGCTCCAGAAGATGCGTGGAGGTGATGTAGGACATGTCGAACGGCGGGTCCTGACGCAGCAGCACCACGTCCATCGTCGACAGATCGATGCGCTCGGCCTCGCCCAGCGTATAGTGGTCGCCCTTCACGTCGCGCAGCTCCATCGGCTCGACGGTGGCATAGACCTTGCCATCGCGCAGGCTCAGCTGGTCAGGCGTGTAGTGGAAGAGCTTGTAGCCGCGGCTCTGTGCCTCGATGCTCATGGCGAAGGTGGAGTCGCCGGCGATGTTGATGGTCGACACATGGTCCATCTGGACCGCGACGTTCTTGATCTTTGCCATGAAAGGTCCCCTGAGAATTGCCCGACACATTTAGGATGCGGCAGGCGCTATGGCAACGGGCTCAGGCAAGGCCATCGATGCGGCAGGTGATCATGTCGTGGTCCGACAGCGGCTTGCCGGTGGGCGAGAGCGAGGAGACGATCTCCACCCCGGAGACGGCAAGGCCGCGCGAGAGGAACCAGTCGAGCTTCATCGCCCGGTCGGGCCAGCGGGTAATGAGGCTCGGGCGCGTGGTCATGACGTCGAGCGGGCCGCCGTGGCGGATGAAGCCGCGCTCGGCCGCGCGGGCGAAAAGGCCCTCCGCCTCGAAATCGCCGCCCGTGTGGTTGCCGGTGTTGAGATCGCCGCCGATGAGGACGGGGCGGCCGGGGAACGCGGCGTCGAGCGCATCGATGATACCGACCACCTGTCGCTCACGGTAGGCGGCGGTGGTGGCGCTTTCGAGATGCGTGGAGACGAGCACCAGCGGGCCGGCCTCCGTGTTGATCGTGCCGCCGACGGCGACGCGCTCGCCAAGGCGCGGCTGGTCGACCTCGCCGGTAAACCACAGGCGTTCGCCCTCCAGACGCAGAAGGAAGGGTTCGTGCAGCGGCACGGTGGAAAGCAGGGCATTGCCATGCAGGCCGCGACGGTTGAAATCGTCCTTGCAGAATTCGCGCTCGGTGTCGGAGCCAAGGCCGAGCTCGATGAATTCGACGCCGTAGAGATAGGCCATGCCCAGCTCCTCGGCGACATCCGCCGTGGTGTGGGCCTGCCGCGTGCGGGCCATGCCGTCGTCCATCTCGGAGAGAAGCACGATTTCGGCACCGGTCGCGCCCAGATGCTCGGCGCTTTGCAGCGGGAAGAGGCAGCGTTCCAGGTTCCAGGCGGCGACGGTGAAGGGAAACGGCAGAGGCTCGGCGCGCTCGGCGCGGCCGCCCGCTTCCACCACGTTCATGGAGGGCAGCTCCGCCATGCGGGCGTCATGGGCGGCGACGGTTCTTTCAAGGGTGGCGATGCCGGCGCGGTCTTCCGCGCTCGGGGCTACGAGCCTGTCGGTGGTGGTGCGGATCATGATGCGGCGACCTCCAGACCGGAAACGGCGACGGCCTGCCCCTGTTCCGCGATCGTCCAGTCGATGCGCCGGCCGCTCGCCGTGTCGAAGAAATGCAGGCGGGAGGGCGCGATGGAGAGCGAGGCGGTCTCGGGCAGCGGGATTTCCGACGAGATGGCCGCCACCATCGGCTGGTCGCCGACGAAGCCGTGCACGAGGCGCTGGGAGCCCAGTTCCTCGACATAGTCGATGCGGAAGGGCATGGCGCCGTCCGATCCCGCATGGAGGCGCAGGTCCTCGGCACGCAGGCCGACGGTGAGCGCGCCCTGCGCCGGCACGGCCGCGCCGAGATCGAGGAGGGCGGGGCCGAGCGCCAGCTTGCTGCCGTGCAGTTCGCCGCCGACGAGGTTCATGGCCGGCGAGCCGATGAAGCTGGCGACGAAGGTGGTGGCCGGGCGGTGATAGACATCCAGCGGCGCCCCGATCTGCTCGATCCGGCCGCCCGAGAGCACGACGAGGCGGTCGGCGAGCGTCATGGCTTCCAGCTGGTCGTGCGTGACATAGATCGAGGTGGTGCCGACGCGGCGCTGCAGGCGCTTGATCTCACCGCGCATGGAGACGCGCAGCTTGGCATCGAGGTTCGACAACGGCTCGTCGAAGAGGAAGGCGGAGGGCTTGCGCACGATGGCGCGGCCCATGGCGACACGCTGGCGCTGGCCGCCCGAGAGGGCGCGGGGCTTGCGCTCCAGATAGGGCTGCAGTTCCAGCATGCGGGCGGCCTCCGCCACGCGGGCGTCGATCTCGCTCTTTGGCGTGCGGCGGTTCTTCAGGCCGTAGGCGAGGTTTTCGTAGACCGTCATATGCGGATAGAGCGCGTAATTCTGGAAGACCATGGCGATGTCGCGGTCGGCCGGGTCGACATCGTTGATCACACGGCCGCCGATGGTGACTTCACCCTCGCTGATCGTCTCCAGTCCCGCGACCATGCGCAGGAGCGTCGACTTTCCGCAGCCCGACGGGCCGACAAGCACGATGAACTCGCCGTCGGCGATGTCGATGCTGACGGAACTGACCGCGGTCACGCCGCCATTGTATATCTTGGATACGTCCTTGATGCCGATGGATGCCATGGGACGGAACTCCTTACTTGTCGCTTTCGGTAAGACCCTTGATGAACCACCGCTGGAAGATCAGCACGATCATGACCGGCGGCAGCATGGCGAGGATCGCCAGCGCAAAGGCTTCGTTGTAATCGGGAATGTTGGAGCCGACCCAGACGAGCAGGATCTGCTTGATGCCGCGCACCAGCGTGAAGAAGCGCTCGTCCGTGGTCATCAGCGTCGGCCAGAGATACTGGTTCCAGCCATAGACGAACATGATGATGAAGATGGCGGCGATCATGGTGCGCGAGAGCGGCACCAGCACGTCGATGAAGAACTTGAATGGCCCCGCCCCGTCGATGCGCGCGGCCTCCAGCAGCTCCTCCGGCACGGACTTGAAGAACTGGCGGAAGAAGAAGGTGCCGGTGGCCGAGGCGAGCAGTGGCACGATGAGGCCGGTATAGGTGTTGGTGAGCGAGAGCTTGTTCATCACCTCGTAGGAGGGGACAATGCGCACTTCGAGCGGCAGCAGCAGCGTCGTGAAGATCATCCAGAAGAACAGCGTGCCGAGCCTGAAGCGGAAATAGACGATGGCATAGGCGGCGAGCATGGAGAGGACGATCTTGCCGGCGGCGAAGCCCACGCCGAGGATCAGCGAGTTCCAGATCATGCGCGCGCCGGTGATCTCGCCGGTAAAGCCGCCCTTGCGGGTCAGCACGGTGTTGTAGGTCTCGGCGAAATTGCCGCCCCAGGTGAGCGACAGGCCGTTGCGGTGGATGTCGGCGGCATCGTGGGTGGAGGTCATGAAGGCGACCACGACGGGCGCCACCATGACGAAGACGCCGAGCATGAGGACGAGATGATCGAAAAGGCGGATGCGGTTCATCACGGGCGTCCTCTCAATTGTAGTGCACGCGCCGCTCGATGAAGCGGAACTGGAAGACGGTGAGCACGAAGACGACGATCATCAGGATGACGGACTGGGCCGAGGAGCCGCCGAGGTCGTTGCCGCGGAAGCCATCCATATAGACCTTATAGACCAGCGTGATCGGGTTGTTGGCGGCCTTGTCCTTCACCATCACGTCGATGATGCCGAACGTGTCGAAGAGCGCGTAGGTCATGTTGATGATGAGCAGGAAGAAGGCGGTGGGCGCGAGCAGCGGCAGCGTCATCGTCCAGAAGCGGCGGAAGCCGGAACGGCAGTCGATGGTGGCCGCTTCCCGCACCGAGGCGGGAATGCTCTGCAGGCCCGAAAGGATGAAGATGAAATTATAGGGGATCTGCTTCCAGACCGAGACGATGATCATCGCAATCGCGGTGTCGTTGTAGTTGAGGCCGACCTTCATGTCCCAGCCGAAGAGGGCGGCGAATTTCACCAGCGGGCCGATATGCTGGTCGAAGAACATCATGCCCATGAGGCCGGCGACCGGCGGGGCGATGGCATAGACCCAGATCAGCAGCGTCTTGTAGGTGGAGCTGCCCTTCAGCACCGCATCCGCCTTGACGGCGAGCAGCATGCCGATCCCCAGCGACAGGAACGTCACCAGCGCCGTGAAGACGACCGTGAAGCGGGCGATCGACTGGTACTGCACGGAGCCGAGCGCGTCCGAATAATTGGAAAGGCCGACGAAGGTGGAGCCGAAGCCGAAGGGGTCCTCGAGGTAGAAGGACGACTGGATCGCCTGGATCGACGGCCAGTAGAAGAAGACGAAGATGATCGCCATCTGCGGCGCAAGGAAGAGATAGGGCAGAAAGGGCGAGGAGAACTGGACGCGCTTCATGGCGTGGCCTTTGAAAGAACGGGAGAAGCGGGCGGGTTGCCCCTCACCCCAACCCTCTCCCCGCCGATGGGGAGAGGGAGAGGCAATGTTGCGGCTTGTCCCTTCTCCCCGCCTGCGGGGAGAAGGTGGCCGGCAGGCCGGATGAGGGGCTTGCCGGACGCGGACCTATCAGCCGGCGGTCTTGGCGAAGCGGGCGAGCAGGTCGTTCGCTTCGGTCTCGATCGTCTTCAGGGCTTCCTCGACCGAGGTTTCGCCGGCGAAGATGCGGCCGTATTCGCGTTCCATGATTTCACGGATCTGCGGGTAGAAGCCGAGGCGGTAACCCTTCGACCATTCGCCCGAGGGCAGCATGAGCTGCTGGATGCCGACTTCGGCGACCGGCTTCTCCTTGTAGTAGCCTTCGGACTTCGCCAGCTCGTAGGCCGCCTTGGTGATGGCGACGTAGCCGGTGGCCTCATGGTAGAATTTCTGCACTTCCGGCGAGGTCAGGAACTGGAAGAAGTCGGCCGTGCACTTGTTCTCGGCTTCCGGCTTGCCGGACATGGCGAAGAGGGCCGCACCGCCGATGAAGGTGTTGGTGCCGGCGCCCTTCACACTCTGCCAGTAGGGCAGGAAGGTCGCGGTGAACGGCTTCTGCGCGGTCTTCTGGAGGCCGCCGAACGAACCCGAAGAGCCGATCCAGAAGGCGGCCTTGCCGTCTTCGAAGAGCTTCTGGTTGTCGTTCCAGCCGGCGCCGTAGTAGCCGAAGTAGCCTTCGTCAGCCCAGGCCTTGAGCTTGGTGAACATCATGACGAGGTTCGGGTCCGTCATGTTGATCTTGGTGTCGGCGACCGAGTCGTAGCCGTTGTTGTTCGTCGCGAACTGGATGTTGTGGCGCGAGAAGAAGTTTTCCGTGAACTGCCAGGTGAGCTGCGACTGCACGAGCGGCAGGTAGCCGGCTTCCTTCAGCTTCGGGGCGATCGCCTCGAACTCTTCCCAGGTCTTCGGCGCTTCGACGCCAACCTTTTCGAGCGCTTCGGTGTTCACATACATGATCGGCGCCGAAGAGTTGAACGGCATGCCGACGAACTTGCCGTCAGGAGCGGCGTAGAAATAGCGCACGCCCTCGATGAAGGCTTCGCGGTCGAACTTGTAACCGGCCTGGGTGATCAGGTCCTCGGCCGGGATGACCGCGCCCGGAGCATTGATGATCGTCGCCGCGCCGGCGTCGAAGACCTGCAGGATGTTCGGCTGTTCGCCCGAACGGAAGGCCGCGATGCCGGAAGCGAGCGCTTCCTCGTAGGTGCCCTTGGAAACCGGCGTGATGGCGCAGGCCGACTGGGCGTCGTTGAACTTCTTGGCGACTTCGTTGATGACCTCGCCGTTGCGGCCGGCCATGCCGTGCCACCAGGTGATGTTGGTGGCGGCCATCGACGTCGTGGCGGAAATTGCGAGTGCGAAACCTGCGAGGGAAAGCGGCTTGAACATGAGTTGCTCCTCTTCACCGGATTTGGTGTGAGGGGTGCACTAAGGGCGGCCGATGACAGACGCGTTACGCTTTCATGTCAGTTTCGTTACATTTTCTTTTCAATCAAAACGCATCCGGAAGGTGTTTCGGAAGCCGCCAGGGCAGGACCGCAACAATATCATATCGTAAGGACAAGCGATGGGCGGCCGGCTGGCGGGAAAGCCAGATCTCGCTCGCCGCGCGGATGCGTTGCTGCGCGGTTCCGGTGACGGCGAAGACGGCGCTGTCGACATCGCGGCGGGCTTTCACCTCCACGCAGATGACGAGATCGCCGCGCCGGGCGACAATGTCGATCTCGCCCAGTTTCGTGCGGTAGCGGATGGCGCGGATGCGGTAGCCCTTACAAAGAAGATAGAGCGCGGCGAGATATTCGGAGACGTGCCCCCGGCGGAAAGCTTTCAGCCGGTTCGGGTCCGCCGTCCTATTGCCCATCGGCGTCCTTCAGGTCGAGAAGGCGCTGGTAGAGGTCCTTGCGCGGCAGGCCGGTCTGGCGCGCCGCCTCGGTCGCCGCCTTGCCGGTCGACATGTCCTTTGCGAGCATCGTCAGCAGCCGGTCGACATCCTCCGCGTCCGGCGCGGCCGCCTCACCCGGCGGGCCGATGACGAAGACGATCTCGCCCTTGACGGAAGCGCCGTCGCCATAACGGGCGGCGAGCTCGCCCAGCGTGCCGCGGCGGAATTCCTCGAAGGTTTTCGTGAGTTCCCGGCAGACGCAGGCCGCGCGCGCCTCGCCTAGCACATCGGCGGCGGCGGCGACCGTCGCGGCGATGCGGTGCGGCGATTCAAAGAAGAGGAGCGTTGCCGGAACAGTCGCCAGTTCCGCGAGGCGGTCGCGGCGCGCCTTGTCCTTGGACGGCAGGAAGCCGGCAAAGAAGAAGGCGTCGTTCGGCAGGCCCGAGCCGACGAGGGCTGCGAGCGGGGCGGATGCGCCGGGGATCGGCACGACCCGGTGGCCGGCCGCGATGGCAAGCAGCGCGAGCCGATAACCGGGATCTGAGACGAGCGGCGTGCCCGCATCGGAGACGAGGGCGACGGATTTTCCGGCTTCGAGTGCGGCGATCAGGCGGGGGCCTGCCTCGTCCGCATTGTACTCGTGATAGGCATAGGGACGGTTGACGATGCCGTAGCGGTCGAGCAGCACGCGGGTGACGCGCGTGTCCTCACAGGCGAGCACATCCGCGCCGGCCAGTGTTTCCAGCGCGCGCAGCGTGATGTCGGAGAGATTGCCGATGGGCGTTGCAACGAGATAGAGCGCCGGCTCCAGCGGCCGGGCGGGGATCACGGCATTGTGGAGGCGGAAGCTTTTCGCGCCATCCCCTGCCCCGCTTGCCAAGCCTTCATCCCGCATCGTCAGTCCCTTTCCGGCCACGGATGGCCGCACTTTTCCCTCCTTATGGGCGAGCGCGGATGCCCCCGCAAGGTCCGGCGGTTGACTATCGTGTGTGCTGCGCCGTTAGCACTTGCAATCGGGCCGGAACTTCTGCCATTTTGCCCGTCCACATCTTCCGGCACCTGCCGGACCTTCAAGGCAATGCCGCGCCGGGTTCCGGCGGGCTAGCGGTCGAAAGCGGTACAGTTCCATGCGCATTACTCTCGAGCGGTCCAATCTTCTGAAGTCGCTGAACCACGTCCATCGCGTGGTCGAACGGCGCAACACGATCCCGATCCTCTCGAACGTGCTGCTGCGGGCCGACGGCGCCAGCCTCGACATGAAGGCGACCGACCTCGACCTCGAGATCACCGAGGCGACGCCGGCGCAGGTGGAACAGGCCGGCGCGACGACCGTTCCCGCCCATCTCCTCTACGACATCGTGCGAAAACTCTCCGACGGTTCGGAAGTGCTCTTGGCGACGAGCGCCGACGGCGCGTCGATGACGGTCGCCTCGGGCCGCTCGAAGTTCTCGCTGCAGTGCCTGCCGCAGTCCGACTTCCCTGACCTTACCGCCGGCAGCTTCTCGCACACGTTCCGCCTCAAGTCGACGGACCTCAAGATGCTGATCGATCGCACTCAGTTCGCGATCTCGACCGAGGAAACCCGCTATTACCTCAACGGCATCTTCATCCACACGATCGAGAGCAAGGGCGACCTGAAGCTGCGCGCCGTCGCCACCGACGGCCATCGCCTGGCCCGCGCCGACGTGGACGCCCCCTCGGGCTCCGAGGGCATGCCGGGCATCATCATTCCGCGCAAGACGGTCGGCGAACTCCAGAAGCTGGTCGATAACCCCGACCTCACCGTGACCGTGGAAGTGTCGGACGCCAAGATCCGCTTCACCATCGGCTCCATCGTACTGACCTCCAAGCTGATCGACGGCACCTTCCCGGATTACCAGCGCGTGATCCCGACCAACAACGACAAGGAACTGAAGATCGACTGCCAGTCCTTCGCGCAGGCCGTCGACCGCGTTTCCACCATTTCCTCCGAACGCGGCCGCGCCGTGAAGCTGGCGCTGACCGAAGGCCAGCTGACGCTCACCGTCAACAACCCGGATTCGGGCAGCGCGACGGAAGAACTGGCGGTCGGCTACGAGAACGATCCGCTGGAGATCGGCTTCAACGCGAAATACCTGCTCGACATCACCGCGCAGCTTTCCGGCACGGAAGCCGTCTTCATGCTGGCCGATCCGGGTTCGCCGACGCTGGTGCGCGACCTTGCCGGCGACGATGCGCTCTACGTGCTCATGCCGATGCGCGTATAGTCCGGCCGTCGCGGCATCGGGAACCGTTCGAGGAACCCGCCGGTCGCCCGGCGGGTTCTTTTTTGCAAAAGGCAATACCGCCATCTTCGAGAAACTTGCCGGTGGCGGCGCAATCAGACTTGTTTTTGACGCAAACCGCGTCACATATTCGGCGGGGCCGAACCATGCGGACGGGATGAAACCTGCCGCCGGCCTCGGAAATGCTACCATGAAGGGGGAGACGACATGACGTTGCGCGTGAAGGTGAAGGAACGGCTCGGCAGGAAATTCGACGACGAGATCCGCTTCTTCAAGGGCTGGGTGAGCAACACCAAGGCGGTCGGCGCCATCATCCCGACATCCTCCGTCACCGCGCGCCGCATGGCGAGCGTCGTCAACCCGGCCTCGGGCCTGCCCGTCCTCGAGCTCGGTCCCGGCACCGGCGTCATCACCAAGGCGATCCTGCAGGCCGGCATCACGCCGGACAAGCTGACCTCGGTGGAATTCTCGACGGATTTCTACAATCACCTTGTCGAGCGCTTTCACGGCGTCAACTTCATCAACGGCGATGCCTTCGATCTCGACAGGACGCTCGGCGAGCTGCGCGACGCCACCTTCGACAGCGTCATCTCCGCCGTGCCGCTGCTGAATTTCCCCATGCACCGGCGCGTCGCGCTGATCGAGGACCTGCTCGCCCGCATCCCCGCCGGCCGGCCGGTGGTGCAGATCTCCTATGGCCCGCTCTCCCCCGTCGTCGCCATGCCGGATCGCTACCAGATCACCCATCTCGACTTCGTCGTGCGCAACATCCCGCCGGCGCAGCTCTGGACCTACCGCCGCACGCACTGAGCGGCGGCGATGTTCGCGCTCTACATCACCCATCCGCAGGTCGCCATCGACCCGGCCGTGCCGGTGCCCGACTGGGGCCTTTCCGAGCGCGGCCGGGAACGCGCCGCGCTTGCCGCCTCCACCGATTGGGCGCAGCAGATCGGCCGCTTCGTCGCGAGCACGGAGCGCAAGGCCATCGAGACGGCAGAGATTCTGTCCGCCGGCCGCCTTCCCGTGGAAACCGATCACGCCATGGGCGAGAACGACCGCTCCGCCACCGGCTTCCTGCCGCCGGACGCCTTCGAAGAGGCCGCAAACTGGTTCTTCGCCCACCCGCAGGAAAGCTTTCACGGATGGGAACGGGCGATGGATGCGCAGGCGCGCATCGTCGCCGCCATCGAGCGGGTGCTCGCGACCCATGACCCGACCCTTCCGATCGCCTTTGTCGGCCATGGCGGCGTCGGCACGCTGCTGAAATGCCACCTCGGGGGCACTCCCATCCGCCGCGACCACGACCAGCCGGCGGGCGGCGGCAATCTTTTCGCTTTCCGTCTTGCGGACCGCAGCGTCACATGCGACTGGACGGCAATGGAATCTTGGAAAGGGATGTGACCATGTCCGCGCGCGACCGCCTGATCGTTGGCCTCGATGTACCGACCATCGCGGAGGCGGAAAAGGTGGTCCGGACGCTCGGCAGCACCGCCCTCTTCTACAAGATCGGCTACCAGCTCGTCTTTGCCGGCGGGCTGGAATTCGCCCGCGACCTTGCCAAGGACGGCAAGAAGGTCTTCCTCGACATGAAGCTGCTCGACATCGACAACACGGTGGCCAAGGGCGTCGAGAACATCGTGAAGATGGGCATGTCCATGCTGACGCTGCACGCCTATCCGAAGGCGATGGCCGCCGCCGTTTCCGCGGCGAAGGGCTCGGACCTCTGCCTGCTCGGCGTCACGGTGCTGACCTCCATGGACGCCAAGGACGTCATCGACGCCGGCTATGAATACGATCCGCACACGCTGGTGCTGCGCCGCGCCGAACAGGCGCGCATCGCCGGCATGGGCGGCGTGGTCTGCTCGGCCGAAGAGGCGAGCGCCGTGCGCAAGGTCGTCGGTTCCGACATGGCGATCGTCACCCCCGGCATCCGCCCCGCCGGTGCCGAGCTCGGCGACCAGAAGCGCGTGATGACGCCCGCCGATGCGCTGAAGGCCGGCTCCAGCCACCTCGTCGTCGCCCGCCCCATCGTCAAGGCCGCCGATCCGCTTGCGGCCACAAAGGCGATCCTCGCCGAGATGGATGGCGCGCTTACAGCATAACAAGAGGGAGACAGACATGCCCAAGGGTTACTGGATTGCACAGGTCGATGTGCGCGATCCCGAGCGCTACAAGGACTATGTGGCCGCCGCCAAGCCGGCCTTCGAGAAATACGGCGCGAACTTCATCGCCCGCGGCGGCGCCTTCGCGCAGTTGGAAGGCCGCGTGCGCGCCCGCAACGTGATCATCGAGTTCCCCTCGCTGCAGGCCGCCGTCGACTGTTACAACTCGCCGGAATACCAGATCGCCGCCGCGATCCGCCAGGAAGTGGCGGATGCGGAGATGGTGGTCGTCGAAGGCCTCTGAGCCCCCGGCCGCAAGCCCTTGCAAAACCGGCATGAGAGACGCTTCGCCGCGCTTCACCTTGCCGGTTGTTTGGGCTATGTAGGCCCTACCTACCTATCCTAGTCTTCAGGAGCAGCCTCATGACCTTGTCCAACCTTCCGCCGCTCGTCACCGTCTTCGGCGGCTCGGGCTTCGTCGGGCGTCATGTGGTGCGCGCGCTGGCGCGCCGCGGCTACCGCATCCGCGTCGCCGTGCGCCGCCCGGACCTCGCCGGCTTCCTGCAGCCGATCGGCGGCGTCGGCCAGATCTCCTTCGTCCAGGCGAACCTGCGCTACCGCCAGTCCGTCGACCGCGCGGTCGAAGGCTCCGACCATGTCGTCAACTGCGTCGGCGTGCTCTTCGAGACCGGCCGCAACACCTTCGACGCCGTTCAGGATTTCGGCGCCCGCGCGGTGGCCGAGGCCGCCCGTGCCGTCGGCGCGAAGCTCACCCACATCTCCGCCATCGGCGCGGACGAGAATTCCCCGTCGACCTATGCGCGCACCAAGGCGCGCGGCGAGGCGGCGGTCATGCGCACCGTGCCGGACGCCGTGATCCTGCGCCCGTCCATCGTCTTCGGCCCGGAAGACGGCTTCTTCAACAAGTTCGCCGAGATGTCGCGCTTCGCGCCGGCCCTGCCGCTCATCGGCGGCGGCCACACGAAGTTCCAGCCGGTCTATGTGAACGACGTCGCCGAAGCGGTCGCCCGCTCGGTGGACGGCACGATCGGGCGCGGCCGCGTCTATGAGCTCGGCGGCCCGGAAGTGCTGACTTTCCGCCAGTGTCTCGAAACGATGCTGCGCATCGTCGACCGCAAGCGCCCGCTCGTCGCGCTGCCCTTCGGCATCGCCTCGCTGATCGGCTCCATCGCCTCGCTGATCCCCTTCGTCAAGCCGCCGCTGACCTCCGACCAGGTGAAGCTGCTGCGTTCGGACAACGTAGTTTCCGAGGCTGCCCGCAAGGAAGGCCGCACGCTGGAAGGCCTCGGCGTCGAGCCGGTCCTGGCCGAAGCGATCCTGCCGAGCTATCTCGTGCGCTACCGCCCGCAGGGCCAGTTCACCAAGATCGACCGCACGGCCTGATCGCCCCTTTTGGAAATGCAGAACCGGCCGCCGCGGGAGGCTTTCCGCGGCGGCCGGTCCGTTTTTTTCAAGGCGCTTCGGCCTGCTGTTGCACTTATGCAGCGGTTCAAAAAAGCGTTGCGGCATTTACGCCCGATTCAGCATGTCGCGATATTGATTGTAACGGGACCTGCGAATAAACACCGCCCCCGCCGCGTCATGCAAAAGAGACGGACACGGCGCATTTCAGCACTTCAAGAGGCTTCCGGCGCAAATGGGCAAGGCAATTGCAATCTTCTTCGGATTTTCGGCTCTGATCATCGTGGCCGGGTCCTTTGCCGCGCCCACGACGGTCTCCGCCAGCAAGCACGGCTGCTCGCCGGCCTATGGCGTCGATCCCTGCACGACCGCTTCGGTCAAGTAAGCCCCGGCCAGCCCGTCGGGCCGGCCGAAGCCGGCCTTTCAGCCCCAGATCAGCAGCGCCGCAAGGCCCAGCACGCCGACGACGATCCGCCAGATCGCGAACAGCGTGAAGCCGCGCCGCGAGACGAAGTCGAGCAGCGAGCGCACGACGAAGAGGCCCGCGACGAAGGCGGCGGCAAAGCCGACGCCGATGAGAAGCACGTCGTCGGACGAAAGCGCGTCCCGGTTCTTGTAGAGATCGAGCGCGAAGGCGCCGACCATGGTGGGCATCGCCAGGAAGAACGAGAATTCCGCCGCCGAGCGCTTGTCGGTGCCCATCAAGAGGGCGCCGGCGATCGTCGCGCCCGAGCGCGAGGTGCCGGGGATCATGGCTAGGCACTGGCAGAGGCCGATCTTGAAGGCGAGCGAGGGCGGATATTTCATCGCATCCGTATAGCGCGGCGTCAGTGGCATGCGGTCGATCGCATAGAGGATGACGCCGCCGACGATCAGCACGACGCAGATCAGCATCGGCGTCTCGAAAAGCACCGTCTTGATGAAATCATGCGCCAGAGCGCCGATCACCGCGGCCGGCAGGAAGGCGACGAGGATGCTGATGACGAAGCGCCGCGCCTCCGGGCTCGAGGGCAGCGCGAAGGCGATGCGCAGCAGCTTGGCGCTGTAGACCGACAGGATCGCGAGGATCGCGCCGAGCTGGATCAGCACCGCGAAGGTGTTGCCGGGCGACTTGAAGCCGAGGAAATGCCCGGCGAGCAGGATATGGGCGGTGGAAGAGACGGGGATGAATTCGGTCAAGCCCTCGATTAGGCCGAGAACGAGGGCGCTGACGATGGACTGGTCTGCCATGGATGTTCCTTGGGATGGGAGGAAGGAAAGGCACGAAACGAAACCGGGCATACGGCAAAAAGCCCGATTCGCTTGTGTTTGTACCATCAAATTTCTATAGGTTCGTCAAATCAGCCGTGATCCGGATCTGCGCCGCACGCGCGCCAGGGCCCGGGGCAACCCCTTCCGCAAGACCAGTAAAGCAGCGTCCATGCCCACACTCTATCATCACCCGATGTCCTCTGCCTCCCGCTTCGTCCGGCTGATTCTCGCGGAATACGGCTTCCAGACGGAGCTTGCCGAGGAGCAGCCCTGGGAAAACCGGCGCGACTTCCTGGCGCTCAACCCGGCCGGCACGCTGCCCGTCTATGTCGACGACAGCATGCGGGCGCTCTGTGGCGCGAGTATCATTTCGGAATATCTCGACGAGACGCACGGCGTCCTCAAGCGCGACCGGCGGCTGCTTGCCGAGGACCCGTTCCAGCGCGCGGAAATCCGCCGCCTTACCGAATGGTTCCTTCAGAAGATGGAGCAGGACGTGACGCGGCCCCTGGTGCGCGAGCGCATCTTCAAGCTTCAGATGACCTCCGACCAGGGCGGCGGGCCGCCGGACAGCAAGATCCTGCGCAATTCGCGCGCCAATATCCGCCAGCACATGAAATATCTCTCCTGGCTTGCCGGTTCGCGCACCTATCTTGCCGGCGACCGGCTCAGCTATGCCGACCTTGCCGCCGCAGCCGCCGTCTCCGTTCTCGACTATATGGGCGAGATCAACTGGACGGACGCGCCGCAGGCCAAGGACTGGTACCAGCGGCTGAAATCCCGCCCCTCCTTCCGCCCGCTGCTCGCCGAGCGCGTGCGCGGCGTGACCCCGGTCTCGCATTACGCGGACCTCGACTTCTGAGGATGACGCCATGTCGGGCGACGACAGGCTCCGGCGCCGCCTGACCGACTTCCTCAAGGCGGAGGCGGCGGACAAAGGCTTCGACCTCTGTCGCATCACCGGCCCCGATTCTATTCCCCAGGCGCCGGCACGGCTCGCCGACTTCCTTTCCGCCGGCTACCACGGCACGATGGACTGGATGGCGGAGACGGAGGCGCGCCGGGCCGATCCGCGCGTCCTGTGGAACGACGTGCGCTCCGTCGTCCTCTTCGGCATGAATTACGGGCCGGAGCACGATCCGCGCGCCGTGCTCGCCATGCCGGACCGGGCGGCGATCTCCGTCTATGCGCAGAACCGCGACTATCACGACATCATCAAGGGCCGGCTGAAGGAAGTGGCGACGCGCTTTGCCGCACGCGGCGGGGCGGACGTCAAGGTCTTCGTCGATACCGCACCGGTCATGGAAAAGCCGCTGGCGGCGGCCGCCGGGCTCGGCTGGCAGGGCAAGCACACCAATCTCGTCAGCCGCACGCACGGCTCCTGGCTCTTCCTCGGCAGCCTCTTCACCACCGCCGACCTCCTCCGCGACGAGCCGGAGCGCGATCATTGCGGCTCCTGCCGGGCCTGCCTCGATTCCTGCCCGACCGATGCCTTCCCGGCGCCCTACAAGCTCGATGCGCGGCGCTGCATCTCCTATCTCACGATCGAGCACAAGGGCTTGATCGAGCAGGACATCCGCGAAAGGATCGGCAACCGCATCTATGGCTGCGACGATTGCCTTGCCGCCTGTCCGTGGAACAAGTTCGCCGCGGCCGCCTCCGAGATGAAGCTCGTCGCCCGCGAGGAGCTGAAGGCGCCGGCCATCGCCGATCTCCTTACCTTCGACGATCCCGGCTTCCGCGCCCATTTCTCCGGCTCGCCCGTCAAGCGCATCGGCCGCAACCGCTTCATCCGCAACGTGCTGATCGCCGCCGGCAATTCCGGCGACCGCGACCTTATCCAAACCTGCATCCGCCTTGCCGACGATGCCGCGCCCGTGGTGCGCGGCATGGCCGCATGGGCGCTTTCCCGCCTGATGACGGCTTCCGAATTCGCGGAATTTGCGGCAGGAAGGGCGGACGACGCGGACGAGGACGTGCGCGCGGAATATGCAAGAGCGAAGGCGGAAAGACCATGAAGCACCTCCTGATCCTCGGCGCCGGCTTTTCCGGCAAGGCCATCGGCGAAACCTTCCTGGCCGCCGGCTTCACCGTCTCCGGCACGACGCGCTCGGCGGAGAAGGAGGAGGCGCTGCGCGGCCTCGGCATGACGCCCCTCCTCTTCGACGGCACGATTTCCGCCGACCTTGCCGCCGACATGGCCCGCGCCACCCATGTCGTGCAGTCCATCGCGCCCGGCCGCGACGGCGATCCGCTGTTCCGCGCCGGCGTTCCCCCGCTTTCGCAATTGATGCCGAAGCTCGAATGGGCCGGCTATCTCTCCACCGTCGGCGTCTATGGCGACCACAGGGGCGGCTGGGTCGACGAGGGGACCGCGCTGAACCCCGTTTCCGCCCGCTCCGTCGAGCGGGTCGAGGCGGAGGAGCGCTGGCTCGCCCATGGCGCGGCCTCCGGCCTTCCCGTCGCCGTGCTGCGCCTTGCCGGCATCTACGGGCCGGGCCGCAACGCGCTGCGCAACATGGAGGAAGGCACCGCCCGCCGCCTGATCAAGCAGGACCAGGTGTTCAACCGCATCCGCGTCGAGGATATCGGCCGCTCCGCGCTCTTCCTTGCCGAACGGCATCTCGGTGGCGTCTGGAACATCACCGACGACGAGCCCGGCCCGCCGCAGGACGTGGTCGCGGAAGCCGCCCGGCTGATGGGCCTGCCGACCCCGCCGGACATTCCTTTCGAAACGGCGGAACTTTCTCCCATGGCCCGGTCTTTCTATGGGGAGAACAAGCGCGTCTCGAACGCGAAACTGAAGGCTGCGGGCTTCGAATTCCGCTTCCCGAACTACCGCCAGTCGCTCGCCGAGCTGCTCTCGTCCGGGCGCTGGCGGGGCTGACGGAGGACGGGCCCGCGCGGCCCGTTTTGCGATTTTCTACAACCTTTAATTTATCTGCCCCATTTTCGCCTCCGAATTCCTGCGCAGAAATTGCTAATATTGAAAGTTTTTTCCGAAAATTTGCAGGATTGCCGCACAGACATTCCAACTTCCAAGTCGATCCAGTTTAGCGACTGATTCGCAAGCGCTTTTCCTGCCCCGTTAACCAAGGTTAAAAATCCATCGTGGGCGATGGACTGTATATCGGAGGGCCGCTTGCCGGCACTTGTGGCGGGTTGAGGCACGTTTTCGCCACTTTTGCTTCCTCATAGGGCGATCAACACAGTGGAAAACCGCAACTTTCCCGGAAGGTCGTCCGATACATGATGCTCAAGCTCTCCAGCCTCGCCCTTGCCTCCCTCCTCGCCGCCTCCTCGACATTCGTTACTTTCTCCGAAGCTGAAGCCGCCGGCTGCGGCCGCGCCTCGTGGTATGCGCTGCATTCGCGCACCGCTTCCGGCGAACGGATGAACCCGAACATGCTGACCGCCGCCCATCGGAGCCTGCGCTTCGGCACCAAGGTGAAGGTCACCAATTCGAACAACGGCAAGAGCGTCGTCGTCCGCATCAATGATCGCGGCCCGTTCATCCGCGGCCGGGTGCTCGACCTTTCCAAGGCAGCAGCCTCCAACATCGGCATGATCCGCTCGGGCCACGCCAAGATCTGTTACGAAGTCATCGGCTGACGCTCCGCGGAATCTGCGGCGCCCGGCTTGCCCTTCGCGCATTCCGCCGCTACCACGACGCAAAACGGAGTAGACGGATGCGATTGGGTGGGCGGCTCTCGGGAGCCATCGAGGTTCTGACGGATATCGAGACGCGGCGGCGCCCCGTCGCCGATGCGCTCAAGGACTGGGGCCTTTCCCATCGCTTCGCCGGCTCCGGCGACCGTGCCGCGATCGGCAATATCGTCTACGACGCGCTGCGCATGAAACTGTCGCACGCCTTCCTGATGGACGACGACAGCCCCACCGCCCTCGGCCATGCCGTACTCCTGCGCCAGTGGGGACTTGCCCCCGAGGCGCTGGCCGCCGAATTCGAGGGCGACCGCTTCGCCCCGCAGCCGCTTTCGCAGGACGCGCTTGCCGCCTTCCACGCCCGCGACCTCGCCACGGCCCCGCTCCATGTGCAGGGCGACATTCCCGAATGGATCCAGCCCGCTTTCGAGGCGAACTTCGGCGGTGACTGGTTGGCGGAAGCAAGAGCGCTCGCCGGCCGACCCACGCTGGACCTCAGGGCCAACACGCTCAAGGCCGGTCGCGACAAGGTGCTGAAGGCGCTGGAGCGCAACGGCGCGCTGGCCTCCGCCATCGCAAGGCAGGGCATCCGCATTCCGGCCGGCGAAGGCCCGTCGCGCCTTCCCAACGTCACCGCGGACCTCGCCTTCCAGAAGGGCTGGTTCGAGGTGCAGGACGAGGGCTCGCAGATCGTCGCCGACCTCGTCGTGCCCGGGGAGGGCGAGCAGGTGCTCGACTTCTGCGCCGGCGGCGGCGGCAAGACGCTCGCCATGGCGGCCGCCATGCACAACAAGGGCCAGGTCCACGCCTACGACACCGACCGCAAGCGCCTCGCCCCGATCATCGAGCGGCTGAAGCGCGCCGGCACGCGCAATGTCCAGGTCCACGAGGACCTTGCCGGCCTCGCCCCCATGACCGCACGCTTCGACCGCGTGCTGGTCGACGCACCCTGCACGGGCACCGGTACCTGGCGCCGGCGACCGGACACCAAGTGGCGCCTCACCGAGAAGAACCTCGAGGAACGCCTCGCCCAGCAGCAGGAAGCTCTCGCCAATGCCAGCGCCTTCGTGCGCCCCGGCGGCCGCCTCATCTACGTCACCTGTTCCATCCTGCCGCAGGAGAACGAGGAACAGGTCCACGGCTTCTGCAAGGCCAATTCCGATTTCGAGATCCTGCCCGTCACGGAGACCTGGCAGGCGCTCTTCGGCGCGGACAGGCCGCAGCCCCGCTCACGCGACGGCAGGACCGTGACGCTGACGCCCGCCTCCACCGACACGGACGGTTTCTTCTTCTGCGCCATGGGCCGCAAAGGCTGAATTCCTTGTGCTCCGTCAAAAAGCGGCGCAACAGGTTGAAACCATTCTAAACTATACACTTTGACACCAGTTTTTATTTGGTCCATGACAGCGAGGCCTGAATTACCCGAACCCGGCCGACCGCCGGGCCATCCGGGCGGCGTTCGCCGCTGCTCCGGTGTCGGGGGGACACGTCAAACAGGACACCAGGAGACGTCATGACCACTTCCTTCCTTCGCGCGGCCGCCTTTGCGCTTGCTGCCGCGGCGTCCAGCCTCGCCATCGGTTCCGCCCATGCGGCTGCCGATCCGGCTGCGATCGTCAAGCACTATACGGACATCGCCCACGCCAAGTATTCCGATGCGCTCGACGCCGCCAAGGCGCTCGACGCGGCAATCGACGCCCTCATCGCCAAGCCCGGCGACGACACGCTGAAGGCAGCGCGCGAGGCGTGGCTCAAGTCCCGCGTGCCCTACCAGCAGACGGAAGCCTACCGCTTCGGCAACCCGATCGTCGATGAATGGGAAGGCAAGGTGAACGCCTGGCCGCTCGACGAGGGCCTGATCGACTATGTCGACCCGAGCTACGGCACGGAAAGCGACGAGAACGCGCTCTTCGTCGCCAATGTCATCGCCAATCCGAAGCTGGAAATCGCCGGCAAGGCGATCGACGCCACGACGATCACGCCGGAAGTGCTGCAGGAACTGCATGAAGCGGGCGGCGTCGAGGCGAACGTGGCGACCGGCTACCACGCCATCGAATTCCTGCTGTGGGGTCAGGACCTCAACGGCACGGGTGCGGGCGCCGGCAACCGCCCGGCGACGGACTACGACACGGCCAATTGCACCAACGGCAATTGCGACCGCCGCGCCGCCTACCTGAAGGCCGCCTCCTCGCTGCTCGTCTCCGACCTCGAAGACATGGTCAAGGCCTGGTCGCCGGACGGCGACGCCACCAAGAACGTGACGGCCGACCCGAAGGCCGGCATCACCGCCATGCTGACCGGCATGGGCTCGCTCTCCTATGGCGAACTCGCCGGCGAGCGCATGAAGCTCGGCCTCCTGCTGCACGATCCGGAAGAGGAGCACGATTGCTTCTCCGACAACACGCACAACTCGCACTACTACGACGTCGTCGGCATCCAGACCGTCTATACGGGTGAATATACCCGCCCGGACGGCTCCAAGCTGACCGGTCCGTCGCTGCACGAGCTCGTCGCCGAGAAGGACGCCGCGCTCGACAAGGAGATGACGGCCAAGCTCGACGCCAGCCACACCGCCTTCAAGGCGCTGGTGGACCGTGCGGAAGGCGGCGAAGCCTACGACCAGATGATCGGCGAAGGCAATGCGGAGGGCAACAAGGTCGTCCAGACCGCCATCGACAGCCTGATCGACCAGACGAAGACGATCGAGCGCGTCATCACGGCGCTCGACCTCGGCAAGATCGAGCTTGAAGGCTCCGACAGCCTGGACAATCCTGGCGCGGTCTTCAAATAAGATAGAAGGCGGGCCGCCGCGCATGAACGGCGGCCCGATCCAGCAATGACAGAACGCCCCGCCCGTCGCCTGCTCGCGGTTTCCGCCGCGTTCACCGTCGCGGCGGGCGTTTTCGTCATCGGCAGCGCCGTTTCGGCCACCCGGGAGCGCGGGGACCTTTCCGCGAAAGACCTGAAGCGCGTCGTCGCCGTGACGGCACCGGCGACGGATTTCTCCAAGGCCGAGCAATACGAGGCCATGTCCGCCGGCGCCGCCACCTCGCTTGCGAGCGTCGACGTGAACAGCTTCTCGCATTTCTCCGAGAACATCACCTTCGAGGAGCGCGGGACCTTCAAGCTCGGCAACGCGCTCTTCCAGAAACTCTGGGTCTCCTCCCCCTCCTCCACGCAGGCCTCGGACGGGCTCGGCCCGCTCTACAACGCGCGCTCCTGCCAGTCCTGTCACATCAAGGACGGGCGCGGCCATCCGCCGGAGGGCGCGGCGGACGCGACCTCGATGTTCCTGCGCCTTGCCCGGCCCGCAGCGACGACAGAGGAAGAGGCGGCGCTGAAGAGCTTCCATGCGATGAACCTGCCGGACCCCATCTACGGCCGCCAGCTTCAGGACCAGGCCATTCCCGGCCTCAAGGCCGAGGGCCACATGGCCATCGACTACAGGGAAGAGCCGGTGACGCTTGCCGGCGGCGAGGTCGTGAAGCTGCGCCGCCCCACCTATTCCATTACCGACCTTGCCTATGGCAACCTCGATCCGGCGACGACGCTCTCGCCGCGCGTCACCCAGCCGATGCTCGGCCTCGGTCTCGTGCAGGCGATCCACGAGGCCGACATCCTGGCGCTAGCCGATCCCGACGACGCGGACGGCGACGGCATCAGCGGCAAGGCCGCCGTCGCCATCGACCCGGCCACCGGCAGAAAGACGCTCGGCCGGTTCGGCTGGAAGGCGCAAGCCGCCACCGTGCGCCAGCAGAGCGCCGAGGCCTTCGCCATGGACATCGGCATATCGACGCCGGAAGTGCCGCTCCACGACGGCGATTGCACCCCCGCCCAGACCGCCTGCCTCGAACGGCCCAACGGCGTGCAGAAGCGCCTTGGCGATGCCGAGGCGCCGCCGCCGGTGATGGACCTCGTCACCTTCTATGCCGAGAACCTCGCGGTGCCGGCACGGCGCAAGGCGAGCTTCCCCGAAACGCTCGCCGGCAAGCGGGTCTTCTACGAGACCGGCTGCGTCTCCTGCCACCATCCGAAATTCGTGACCCGGCGCGATGCCGGCAACAAGGCCCATGCCTTCCAGCTCATCTGGCCCTATTCCGATTTCCTGCTGCACGACATGGGCGAAGGCCTTGCGGACGGGCAGCCGGTGGGCGTTGCGACCGGAAGGGAGTGGCGCACGCCGCCGCTCTGGGGTATCGGCCTTACAAAAACCGTCAACGGCCATACGTTCTTCCTGCACGACGGACGCGCCCGCAACCTCACCGAGGCCATTCTCTGGCATGGCGGGGAGGCACAGGCGGCGCGCGACCGCTTCGCCGCGCTGGAAAAGCAGGACCGAGACGCCCTTCTGACCTTCCTGGAGAGCCTGTAGATGCCGATGCTGCGTTCATTCCTGCTGCGTTTCGCCGCCCTTGCCGGGGCAAGCCTGATGCTTTCCACCGCCCTTCCGGCCATGGCGCAGGAAGAGGCGACGGCCGCGCCGCCCGAACTCACCGACGAGAGCGTCGTCGGCGTCATGACCCATGCCGTCGACGACGTCATCCGCCCCGGCTACCGGGCTTTCGAGGCATCCGCCGGCAAGCTGGCAGGGGCGACAACCGCCTTCTGCAAGGCGCCTTCGGACGATTCGCGCAAGGCGGTGGACGACGCCTTCCGGCAGGCCGTCGCGGACTGGGGCCGCATCGAGATGGTGCGCATCGGCCCGGTGCTCGACGACAACCGCTTCGAGCGCATCCTTTTCTACCCCGACCGCAAGAGCACCGGCCTCAAGCAGGTGCAGGCGCTGCTCCAGAAGGCGGACGAGGCGGACACCAAGGCCGCGGCAATGGGCGAAAAGAGCGTCGCCATCCAGGGGTTCGGCGCGCTCGAATTCGCGCTCTACGGCACGGGTTCCGAAGACCTCGCGAAGACGCCGGAAAGCTTCCGCTGCCGCTACGCCGCCGCCGTCGCCAGCCATATCGAGACGACGGCCGGGCAGCTCACGGCGGCCTGGGACGCGCCCGACGGCGTCCAGCAGCACTGGAAGCATCCGGGACCGCAGAACCCCGTCTTCCGCACCGGCCGGGAGGCGATGACCGCCCTGCTCGGCATCCTCGTGCACGGGACGGAAGCGGTGCGCGACCAGCGCATCGAGACCTTCTACCGCAAGGGCGGCACGCCGCGGCCGAAATCGGCGGTCTTCTGGCGGTCCGGCAACACCTGGACCTCGATCGACGCCAATCTCGAGGGCCTGCAGACGCTCTTCGACCGGTCCGGCATCGCCGAATTCGTCGATCCCGGCCGCACGTCGCTCAGCGGCAATGTCGATTTCGCGATGAAGGCACTACGCGGCGTCGCACAGACCGTCGACCCAGACATCGAGAGGGCTGTCTCCACGCCGGCGGACGAGAAGAAGATCGGCTTCCTCCTCACCAATACCCGCGACCTGATCCTGGCGCTCAACGGCGATTTCGGCGGCGCGATCGGCCTCGGCGCCGGCTTCTCTTTCGCGGACGGCGACTGATGGAAGCTATGGGCCTGCCCAGCGCCGCGCTCGACCGCCGTGCCTTCCTGCGCATGGCGGGCACGGCCTTCGTGGCGTCGCTCGGCGCCGGCCCGGCCTTCGCGCTCGCGCGCACCGACGCCGTCTTCGCCTCCGGCTACATGGACCGCGACGGCCGCTTCGGCATCGCGGTGCTGGCCGAGGACGGGACGGTGATCGACCGCACGGCGCTTCCCGCCCGCAGCCACGGCATGGCCTTTTCGCCCGCGACGAACCATCTCGTCGCCTTCGCCCGCCGTCCCGGCACCTTCGCGCTCGTCATCGACCGGAGCGGCCAGGCGGAGCCGCGCACCATCGCGGCCGCGCAGGAGCGCCATTTCTTCGGCCATGGCTGCTTCTCGCCGGACGGCAGGCTGCTCTATGCCAGCGAGAACGACTTCGACGCCAATCGCGGCGTCATCGGCCTCTACGACGCCCGCGATGGCTACCGCCGCATCGGCGAATATTCGACCTACGGCATCGGCACGCACGACCTTTCCGTCAGCGACGACGGGAGGTTCCTGATCGCGGCGAACGGCGGCATCGAGACCCATCCGGATTTCGGCCGTACCAAGCTCAATCTCGACCATATGGAGCCCTCGCTCGCCTTGATCGACGCGGCGACGGGAGCACTTGTCGAGCGCCACGCGCTGCCGGAGAAGTTGCGCCAGCTCTCCACACGCCATATCGACCTCGACGACAAGGGCCGCATCTGGTTCGCCTGCCAGTACGAGGGGCCGCGCAACGACCTGCCGCCGCTCGTCGGCCATTTCGGCAGGGGCGAGGACCTCGCCTTCATCGACCTTCCGGAAGAAACCACGATCGGCCTTGCCAACTATGTCGGCGCCATCGCCGTCAACCGGCGCGAGGGGCTCGTCGGCCTCACCTCGCCGAACGGCGGGCGCTTCGTCGTGCTGGACGCCAAGACCCGCCGCGTCGTCAGGGACGAGGCGGTCGCGGATGCCGCCGGCATCGCCGCCGCGCCGCACGGCTTTGCCGTCTCCTCCTATGACGGCCATTTTGCCGGCCGGCGCGAGGATGTCGCCTGGGACCAGCACATCGCCGGGCTGATGCCACAGCGCTGACTGCCGCTCTGGACGAAGGCACGGCGCGCACTAGCTCTGGGGGCATGAGCAACAAACCCCTCGTCTATCTCGCCTTCATCATCCTCGTTCTCGGCGGCGGCCTCGTCATCGGCGCCAACACGGTTCCCGGCGGCTGGTATGCCTCGCTTGCCAAGCCCTTCTTCAACCCGCCCAACTGGCTGTTCGCGCCGGTCTGGAGCATCCTCTACCTGGTCATCGGCGTGGTGGGCGCCCGCACCTGGCTGACGTTCCGCCGGTCCCCGGCCATGCGGTTCTGGTTCGCGCAGCTCGTCCTCAACTTCGCCTGGACCCCGGTATTCTTCGGCTTTCAGGATCCGGCATCGGCGATGATCGTCATCCTCGCCCTCGATATCGCCGTCGCCGGCTTCATCGCCGCATCCTGGCGGCAGGACCGCCCGTCGGCCCTCGCCTTCCTGCCCTATCTCGCCTGGGTCCTCTTCGCGACGGCGCTCAACGGCGCGATTCTCGTCCTCAACTGAGGGATATCGCCGCCCGGCGCTTGCAGTGCAGCATGCGCCGTGCAAACCTCGGCCACCTTCGGTTCAGGGCCGGCGTTCCGGCGATAGTGGGGTCATGACAGGCTTTCCTCCGTCGGGTTTTGCCGACCGCGTCTCGAGAAGTTTCGAACGGCAGGCCGCCATGCGGCTGATCGGCGCCGAGCTCACCCGCATTTCCCACGGCACGGTGGAAATCGAGCTGCCCTTCGACGAGAAACTGACGCAGCAGCACGGCTTCCTGCATGCCGGCATCATTTCCGCCGCGCTCGACACGGCCTGCGGCTATGCCGCCTATACCGTCATCGATGCTGATGCCTCGATCCTCACCATCGAGTTCAAGGTCAACCTCCTGTCGCCGGGGCGGGGCGAGCGCTTCCTGTTCCGCGGCGAGGTCACCAAGCCGGGCAGCAACATCATCGTCGCCGACGGGCGCGGCTATGCCCTGACAGACGGGCCGGCCAAGCTGATCGCGTCGATGACCGGCACGATGATGGTGATGCGCGGGCGGGAGGACATTACCGAATGAGCTTCGTCCTCAAGACCGCCGGCCGCTACCGCATCCTCTATGTCATGGCCGTCGACGCCGAATACGGCCCGCATCTCAGGGCTCGCATGACGCCATTGATGACCGGCGTCGGCCCCGTCGAGGCCGCCGTGCAGCTGACGCTCGCCCTCTGCCACCTGGAGGCGGAGGGGAACCTGCCCGACCTCGTCGTCTCGCTCGGCTCGGCCGGCTCGGCGGTGCTGGAGCAGGCCGGCGTCTACCAGGCCACCTCCGTTTCCTACCGCGACATGGATGCCTCGCCCCTCGGCTTCACACGCGGCGCGACGCCCTTCCTCGACCTGCCGGCGGAGGTCCCGCTGACCGTGCATGTGCCGGGCCTGCCGGAAGCCCGGCTTTCGACGGGCGCCAACGTGGTTTCCGGCCCCGCCTATGCCGCCATCGACGCGGACATGGTGGAGATGGAGACCTATGCGGAGCTGCGCGCCTGCCAGGCCTTCGGCGTCCGGCTCGTCGCGCTTCGCGGCATTTCCGACGGCAAGGCCGAGCTCACCCATATCGGCGACTGGACGGAATACCTGCACGTGATCGACGAAAGGCTCGCCGCCGCCGTCGACAGGCTGGAAACCGCTGCCGCCGACGGCACGCTCGTGCTCAAAGGCTGAGAAACCGGCTTTTTCCCCGTTGCACGCCGCAAGGATATTCTTTAAAGGCTCGCCATGACCCAGACAGCCCATCCCGACAGCGTTCTCATCATCGATTTCGGCAGCCAGGTGACCCAGCTCATCGGGCGGCGCGTGCGCGAAGCAGGCGTCTATTGCGAGATCATCCCCTTCCAGTCGGCGGAGGAAGCCTTCCACCGCATGAAGCCGAAGGCGGTCATCTTCTCCGGCGGCCCCGCTTCCGTTCTCGACCAGGGCAGCCCCCGCGCACCGCAGGTCGTCTTCGATTCCGGCCTGCCGATCCTCGGCATCTGCTACGGCCAGCAGACGCTCGCCACCCAGCTCGGCGGCACCGTCGAGGGCGGCCATGCCCGCGAATTCGGCCGCGCCGACGTGGAAATCCTCAAGGAAAGCCCACTCTTCGAAGGCTTCTGGGAAGTCGGCAAGAAATATCCGGTCTGGATGAGCCACGGCGATCGCGTCACCGTCGCCCCTGAAGGCTTCGAGATCATCGGCGTTTCCGAAAACGCCCCCTTCGCCATCTGCGTCAACGAGGCGAAGCGCTACTACACGACCATGTTCCACCCGGAAGTGGTGCACACGCCCGACGGCGCCAAGCTGCTGTCGAACTTCGTGCACAAGATCGCCGGCATCAAGGGCGACTGGTCGATGTCCGCCTACCGCGCCCGCGCGGTGGAAGCGATCCGCGAGCAGGTCGGCGACAAGCGCGTCATCTGCGCCCTTTCGGGCGGCGTCGACTCATCCGTCGCGGCCCTCCTCATCCATGAGGCGGTCGGCGCGCAGCTCACCTGCATCCTCGTCGACCATGGCCTGATGCGCAAGAACGAGGCGGCCGACGTCGTCGCCATGTTCCGCGAGCACTACAACCTGCACCTCATCCATGTCGACGCCGTCGACCGCTTCGTCGGCGAGCTGGAAGGCGTCTCCGACCCGGAAACCAAGCGCAAGATCATCGGCCGCCTGTTCATCGAGGTCTTCGAGGAAGAGGCCGGCAAGCTCGGCGGCGCGGAATTCCTCGCGCAGGGCACGCTCTATCCTGATGTCATCGAAAGCGTCTCCTTCACCGGCGGCCCCTCGGTCACGATCAAGTCGCACCACAATGTCGGCGGCCTTCCCGAGCGCATGAACATGAAGCTCGTCGAGCCGCTGCGCGAGCTCTTCAAGGACGAGGTGCGCGTGCTCGGCCGCGAACTCGGCCTGCCCGACTCGTTCATCGGCCGCCATCCCTTCCCGGGTCCGGGCCTTGCCATCCGCTGCCCGGGCGGCATCACCCGCGACAAGCTGGAGATCCTGCGCGAAGCCGACGCCATCTATCTCGACGAGATCCGCAAGGCTGGCCTCTACGACAAGATCTGGCAGGCCTTCGCCGTGCTGCTGCCCGTCCAGACCGTCGGCGTCATGGGCGACGGCCGCACCTACGAATTCGTCTGTGCGCTGCGCGCCGTCACCTCCGTCGACGGCATGACCGCCGACTTCTACCACTACGACATGAACTTCCTCGGCCGCGCCGCCACCCGCATCATCAACGAAGTCCGCGGCATCAACCGCGTCGTCTACGACGTGACGTCGAAGCCGCCGGGCACGATCGAGTGGGAATAACGGGGGCTCGCATGCGGGGATCCAAGAAAGCAGTGAAATAAGCCGCAACGACATCCTTGTTGTTGCGGCGTTCTGCTGAACCCTTTCAGACTACAGCGCAGACGCCGCCGGATTTCTCATTCAGCGGATGATCAATCATGCGTATTCGTGATCCACGCGCGTGGACCTACAGCCTGCCGGCAGCGCTGCTGCTGCTGGCTCCCTTCAACATTCTCGCTTCGCTCGGCATGGACATCTACCTGCCGGTCGTTCCCGCCATGCCCGCGATCCTGCGGACGACACCGGATGTGGTGCAGCTCACCCTGACGGTCTATATGATCGCGCTCGGCGTCGGGCAGGTGCTGTTCGGCCCGCTCTCGGACCGTATCGGCCGCCGGCCGGTGCTGATCGCGGGGGTGGTGATCTTCGCCGCCGCCTCCCTCGGCCTCGCCCTCACGACCTCGGCGCCGCTGTTCGTGGCGTTGCGGCTCGTGCAGGCCATCGGTGCCTCGGCGGCACTCGTGGCGCTCTTCGCCACGATCCGCGACGTCTATGCCGACAGGCCGGAAAGCGCCGTCATCTACAGTCTGATGAATGCCATGCTGGCCTTCGTTCCCGCCCTCGGGCCGATTGCCGGCGCGCTGATTGCCCGCGCCTTCGGCTGGCAGGCGCTGTTCATCGCGCTCGCCCTTCCCGCGATCGCGATGCTGTTCGTGGCCTTGCCGAAATGGCACGAGACGCGGCCCGCCGAGGCGATGGCGCAGAAGCGCGCCTTCGGTCCCGTGCTGGCAAGCCTTGCCTTCTGGACCTATACGCTTGCCTTCAGCGCGGCCATGGGGACGTTCTTCGTCTTCTTCTCGACCGCGCCGCGTATCCTGATGGATGGCGCCGGCCTTTCCGAACTGGGCTTCAGCCTCGCCTTCGCGACCGCCGCCCTGGTCATGATCGCGACGGCGCAGTTTGCGGAAAGGCTTGTCGGGCGCTGGGGCATTGCCGGCTGCACGGTGCGCGGCATGGCGCTGCTGCTCTCCGGCGCAGCCTTGCTGGTCCTCGGGCAACACCTGCTGGGGCCGTCCTTCTGGAGCCTCATGCCGCCGATGTGGCTGATGGCGGTCGGCATCGTGCTGACGGCATCCGTCTCCGCCAATGGCGCGCTGCAGGCCTTCGCCCATGCCGCCGGCACCGCGGTTGCGCTGCATTTCTGCGTGCAGAGCCTGATCACGGGCATTGCCGGCACGGCCGCGGTCTTGCTGCTCGATGGCACCACCGCCTGGCCGCTGGCGGGCTATGCGGCCTTGATGGCGGCGGCCACCCTGCTCATGCTTGCCCGCCTGACAAGGCGCTCGCTGCACGACTGAAGATCCGGGCGGGGCAATCCTCGGGCTGCCCCGCCCTTCTTGATCTCGATTTCCCCCTCAAGCAACGGCGCCGGCTTGCGCGAGTGGCCATGGATGTAAAAAATCCGCAACACCATGTCACATCCTGCCTTCCTGCATCGTCATGGCGGTGTAGGATCGAAAAGGAGACTGGAATGTCCGCTCGCATGACCGATTATTTCAAACGCGCCGAACCTGCCTTCAAGGCGATGTACGCGCTGGAAGCCGCTCTCAAGGCCAGCCCGCTGGAGGCGAGCCTGCTGCATCTCGTCAAGGTGCGTGCCTCGCAGATCAACGGCTGCGCCTATTGCATCCATATGCATGTCGGCGAGGCCCTGAAGGACGGCGAAGACCAGATGCGGCTCCATCTGCTGGCCGGCTGGCGCGACTCTTCCCTCTATAGCGAGCGGGAACGGGCAGCGTTGGCCTGGACGGAAGCGCTGACGCTGGTGGCGCAAACGCATGCGCCGGACGAGGACTGGGCAGCCCTCGAGGCCGCCTTCACGCCCGACGAGCAGGCATGGCTTTCCGTCGCGATCGGCGCGATCAATGTCTGGAACCGCGTGCAGGTCGGCTTCCGCGCCGAGCACCCGGTCGACCGGCGCCATGCGGCGTGACGACCCGGCAACGGACGTCTTCGAGGCGCAGCGGCCGCGGCTGCTGCGCCTTGCCTATCGCATGCTCGGCTCGCACGCGGAAGCGGAGGATGTCGTGCAGGAAGCCTGGCTGCGCTGGCACCGCAGCGACCGCGCGGCGGTGGCCGAGCCGGCGGCATGGCTGACCCGCATCGTCTCGCGTCTCTGCCTCGACGCGATGAAATCCGCCCGCGCACGGCGCGAGACCTATCCCGGCATATGGCTTCCCGAACCGCTGATCGAGCCGGCGGACGACGAAACCCGCGCCGACAACATCACCCTCACGCTCATGATGGCGCTGGAACGGCTTTCGCCGCTGGAGCGCGCCGCTTTCCTGCTGCATGACGTCTTCGACCAGCCGCTCGACGACATTGCGGCAACGCTGAAGCGCAGCCCGGCGGCCACCCGGCAGCTTGCGGCGCGGGCCCGCGCCCATGTGCGGATCGACCAGCCGCGCTATGAAATCCCCCGCGAGGACGGCGAGGCGCTGACGCGCGCCTTCTTCGAGGCCTGCCGCGTCGGTGACGCCGACGCGCTCGGCTCCATGCTGGCGACGGACGCGACGCTGCGCTCGGATGGCGGCGGCAAGGTGCTCACCTTCCCGAACGCCATCCAGGGCGTCGACCGGCTGGTCCGCCTTTTTCTCGGGCTGTCGCGGAAGCTGGGCGCGCGGATGGAATTCCTGGGCCATGCCGTGATCGATGGCCTGCCCGGCTTCGTAAGCCGCATCGACGGGCACATGCAGACCACGGCCGTGGAAATCGTCGAAGGACGCATCGCCGCGATCTACATCACCCGTAATCCGGACAAGCTGACGAGCCTGACGCAGCCTGCCTAAAACCCGAACGACTGCTGCGCCGGCTCCGGCGGGGCGAAGGAAATGCCCTCCAGCGCCAGCATCTTCACCTTGGAGGATGCGCCGCCGGGCGCCGAGAAGCCGCCGACCTTGTTTCCGGCAGCCAGCACCCGGTGGCAGGGGATGATGAGGGCGACGGGATTCTTCGCCATGGCCTGGCCGACCTCGCGCGCGCCTTCGGGACCTGCGCCGAGATCGCGGGCGATCGTGCCGTAGGTCGTCGTCTCGCCCCAATGCACGCGCCGCGCAGCATCGTAGATCGCCTGGAAGAACTCACTCTGGCCGGCAAGATCGAGCGGCACGTCGGTAAAATCCGCTTCCTCGCCGGCGAAATAGCGCTGCGCGGCTTCGATGGCGCGGGCGATGGCCGGCGGCGGCTCGGCAGGCTCGGCGGCCTCGGCATTTTCGAGACGGCGCAGCAGCAGGCGCTGCGTCTTGGCGGCGTCCTCACCGGGCAACTGGAAGCGCACGACACCCGCCGCCGTCCAGGCGATGCCGCAGGGTCCGCTCGCCGTTTCGAAGATATGATACTGGGTCTTGCCGGTCATTTTCGGCTCCCGTTCCCGTCTTGTCACAAGATCGGGCTTTGCCCGGCCGGTTTCAACCCGTTTCTTGCCGGGGCTTGCGCCATCCGCAGGCAATTCGCATAACGCGGCAAACGATTTGAGGAGAAACGGCGTGGAACGTTCCGAGATCATCATCGGCGGGGATACGGCAGGCATCGAATGGCGCGTGCCGGTCTTCCGCTTCAAGGGCAGCGACAGCGCGGCACCCTCGGCCTATATCCAGGCGGCGCTGCATGCCAACGAGCTGCCCGGCACCGCGCTCCTCCACTTCCTGCTGGAAGGCCTGCAGAAGGCGGAGGCGGACGGCGCGATCCGCGGCGACATTACCGTCGTGCCGCAGGCCAACCCGATCGGCCTTGCCCAGTACCATTTCGGCGAGATGGAAGGCCGCTTCGATCTCGGCTCGCGCACCAATTTCAACCGCGATTTCCCGCTGGTGGCACTTGCCGGGCGGGATACGCTGCTCGACAAATTCGAAAGCCGCAGCGCCGCCGACCGGCTGAAGCGGACGCTGCTCCATACCGCACTCGGCGCGGACCTCGTCCTCGACCTGCACTGCGACGACGAATCCCTGCAATATGCCTATATCGACGAGGCCTTCTGGCCGGAGGCGGCGGACCTGGCATCGGCCCTCGACATGAAGGCCGTGTTCCTCTCGGACGGCGAAAGCACCGCCTTCGAGGAGGCCGTCGGCCATGCCTTCAAGCGCCAGGGAGGCGACAAGCTGAAGAGCGTACCCGGCCGCCTTGCCGTCACCGTCGAGCTGCGCGGCCGGCGCGACGTCTATCCCGACATGGCGCGGCACGATGCGGACGGTCTCTGGGCCTTCCTCGCCGGCCGCGGCGTCGTCGCCGACCCGGCGCATGAAGCGAAGCCCTATGCGGGACCCGCCGTGCCGCTCGACAATATCGAGATGGTCAAGGCGCCCGAGCCCGGCACCGTGCTCTTCCACCGCGATATCGGCGACGAGGTGAAGGCCGGCGACCTCATCGCAACCCTCATCGTCCGGCCGGGCGAACCCGGCGGCACGCTCGCGGTCACTGCCGGCCATGACGGGCTGATCGCCACGCGCTGCTCGGCCCGCTACGCCCGCCGGGGCGACGACCTGATGAAGATCGCCTGCCGCGAAGCCACCCGCAGGGACCGCAAGCCGGGCACGCTGGAAGACTGACTGGGGGCCTGCAAAAATCTTCGCGCGGGGGATGGCCTTCCCCCTCGCATTCGTATCGTCCGAAGCAATATATAGAAGCAGCAAAAGAGCTTGCCGCCTTGGGATGATCCGCACGCATCATGTTTGAGACGCTCTCCGCCTACTGGCCGCATATCCTCGTCGCGCTGTCGATCGTGCTCGGCGTTCCCGCCGCCATCCATGCGACGATGACGAAGGAGGAAGTGCGCGCGGCGATCGGCTGGGTCGGCGTCATCGTGCTGTCGCCGGTGGTCGGCGCGCTGATCTATGCCGTCGGGGGCGTGAACCGTATCCGGCGAAAGACCCTCAATCTCGGCCGCGAGGGCCTGCTCGCCGCCGGCTGGCACCATCTCGACGAATACGACGTCTCCAACGCCCATATGCAGGTGCGCTTCGGCGGGGCGCTCGCCGCCATGCAGCGCCTCGGCGACGCCGTCGGCCGCTGCCGGCTCACTTCGGGCAACCGCATCGCGGTGCTCTCGACCGGCGACGAGGCCTATGCGGCAATGCTCGCCGCCATCGCCGCCGCCGAGCGCTCCATCCTGCTCGAAACCTACATCTTCGACCGCGACAAGGCCGGCGAGCGCTTCGTCGAGGCGCTGTCGGCGGCGGTCGCACGCGGCGTGGAGGTGCGCGTGCTGATCGATGCGGTCGGCGCGCGCTATTCCATTCCCTCCATCGTCTCGGAGCTGCAACGGGCGAAGGTGCCGACGGACGTGTTCAACGGCAATATCGTCATGGGCCTGCGCCTGCCCTATGCGAACCTGCGCACCCACAGGAAGATCCTCATCGTCGACGGCACCACCGCCTTTACCGGCGGCCTCAACATCCGCGCCGGCTTCTGCGCGGAATTCGCCGGGCAGGCCGCGGCGCTCGACACCCATTTCCGCCTCACCGGCCCCGTCGTCAGCGACCTCTTCCGCATCGCCTATGAGGACTGGCGCTTTTCCGGCGGCGACGACCTTTCCGGCGAGGCCTGGCGCATTCCGCCGCCGCCGGACGCGCCGGATACCGGCATGCTCGCCCGCGTCGTGCCCTCCGGGCCGGACAAGAGTCTGGAGACCAACCACCGCATGCTGATGGGTGCGCTGTCGGTCGCCAAGAAGCAGATCCGCATCATGTCGCCCTATTTCCTGCCCGACCGCGAACTGATCAGCGCGATGGTCACGGCGGCGCGGCGCGGGGTGGAGATCGACATCGTCGTGCCCTCGGCCAACAACCTCAAGCTCGTCGACCTCGCCATGACCGCCCAGTTCGACCAGCTGCTCAAATACGGCTGCCGCATCTGGCGCGCCTCCGGCGCCTTCAACCATTCCAAACTGACGGTCATCGACGACATCTGGACCTATGTCGGCTCGTCGAACATCGATCCGCGCTCGCTGCGGCTGAACTTCGAGGTGGATATCGAGGTGATCGACCCGGATTTCGCCGACCGCATCACCGGGCGCATCACGGCCGCGCTGTCGAATGCCGAGGAGGTCACGCTGGAAGAGCTCAATGCACGGCCCTTCGCCCAGCGCCTCGTCGAGCGCATCACATGGCTCGGCTCGCCCTATCTGTAGACGCGCCGGCACGCTCCCAGACGACCTTGAGGTCGATATGGGCCTTGATCGGCAGGTGATCGGACGCCACGCGCGCCAGCGGCGAATCGTGCACCTCGACGGAGGTGACGAGGTCGTGCGGATGGCCGAGCGCCCGGTCGAGCGCCAGAACCGGAAAGCGGGAAGGAAAGCTCGGCACCGCGCCGGAGGCCGGATCGAAGGTCGGCTGCAGGCGCGAGAGCGACGAGCGCCGGCCGACGCGCCACTCGTTGAGGTCGCCGACGAGAAGGGTCGGCATCTCCTCCTCTTCCGCGACGGAAGCGAGGATCGCCATCGCCTGCTGCTCGCGCGAGCGCTTCAGGAGGCCGAAATGGGCGGCGACGAGCCTCAGCTTCCCCACCGGCAGGTCGAGATGGACGACGAGCGCGCCGCGCGGCTCGACGCCCGGCAGCTTCAGCTGCCGCACGCCGCCCACCACGCCCTTGCGCATCATGATCATGTTGCCGTGCCAGCCGTGGCCGGAGGAGGACAGCGCGTTGATCGGCACCGGCACGAGGCCGCAGTCGCGCTCCAGCGCCTCCAGGTTCAGGAGGCCCGAGCGCTCGCCGAAGCGCTTGTCCGCCTCCTGGATGGCGATGATGTCGGCATTCATCTCGGCGATCACGCTCGCCGTGCGCTCGGGATCGAAGCGCCGGTCGACGCCGACGCATTTGTGCACGTTGTAGGACGCGATGACGGTGTCGCCCGGGCGATTGTTTTCCGGCGGCCGGTGGCCGCGGCGATTGCGAATGGCCGCAAGCAGCGCGGCCGACGTGATCTTGCCGTTCCTGTCCAATGGACCTTCCTCATGGCACCTTCCCATCATATGGGGGCGGGCTTCCTCTCGGCAACCGCCCTGCGGCAAGAAGGTTCCGAAAAGTCGGGGCGGCGCGGCGCCCGGGAGGCAATGCAAGCGTCTTGCGCCTTGCCCGCAATATCATGGTCGAATTTTCGGGCGATTTGTCCTAAACCGGTTCCACCCTCCAGCCAGACAGGAAACCGGCCATGTTCGATGCCCTCACCCGCCAGCCCGACGATCCGCTGCTTGCCCTGATCGGCCTTTTCCGGGCGGACGAGCGCGCCGGCAAGGTGGACCTCGGCGTCGGCGTCTATCGCGACGAAACGGGCGTCACGCGGGTCTTCCGCGCGGTCAAGGAGGCCGAGCGCCGCCTCGTCGAGACCCAGCAGACCAAGGCCTATGTCGGGCCGGAAGGCGATCCCGTCTTCCTCGAACGCCTGTGGGCGCTGACGACGGGCGAGGCCGGCCGCGGCCGCGCGACCGCCGGACTGCAGACGCCCGGCGGCTCGGGCGCATTGCGCCTTGCGGGCGACCTCATGGCGCGCACCGGCACGCGGCGCATCTGGCTCGGCCTGCCGACCTGGCCGAACCATGCCAGCATCTTCACGGCCGCCGGCCTGGAGGTCGTCACCTATCCCTTCTTCGACATCCCCTCGCAGGCCGTTCTCTTCGAGCGGATGATGGAGGCGCTTTCCGGCGCCGCGCCGGGCGATGCCGTGCTGCTGCATGCGAGCTGCCACAACCCGACGGGCGCGAACCTCAATACCGAGCAATGGCGCGCCGTTGCCGCGCTCGTCGCCGAGCGCGGCCTGCTGCCGGTCATCGACATCGCCTATCAGGGCTATGGCCGGGGCCTCGACGAAGACGCGGCGGGCCTGCGCATCCTGCTCAGCGCCGTGCCGGAGGCGCTGGTCGCCGTTTCCTGCTCGAAGTCCTTCGGGCTCTACCGCGAGCGCACCGGGGCGATCTATGCCGTCTGCGGCAGCGCCGAGACGGCGCTGACCGTGCGCAGCAATCTCGCGGCGCTCGCCCGCGTCAGCTATTCCATGCCGCCGGACCACGGGTCCGCGGTCGTCAGCATGATCCTCGGTGACGAGGCGCTGATGGCGGACTGGAAGGCCGAGCTCGAATCCATGCGGCTGCGCATAACCGCGATCCGCGAGCGCCTTGCCGCGGGCCTTTCGAAGCGCTGGCAGGTGCTGACCGCCATCCGCGAGCAGGAGGGCATGTTCTCGCTGCTGCCGCTCGAGGAGGCGGACGTGATGAAGCTCAGGGCCGAGCACGCCATCTACATGCCGACCTCCGGCCGCATCAACATCGCAGGCCTGAAGACGGCGGAGGTCGACGCCGTCATCGAGAAGTTCCTGAGCCTGTGAGGACGCGATGACGGCCGAGACAGCATCCCCGCCCGAGCGCCATTCCGTCTACGAGGATGTCATCGCCATCGTCGTCGGCACGATGTTCGTGGCGCTCGGCGTGGTGATCTACACCAAGGCCGTGCTGCTCGCCGGCAGCACGGCGGGTCTTGCCCTCCTCCTGCAATATGCGACGGGCATCGGCTTCTGGTGGCTGTTCTTCGCCATCAACCTGCCCTTTTACGTGCTTGCCGTGCGCAAGCTCGGCTGGGCCTTCACACTGCGGACGTTCGCCGCGGTGACGCTGGTCTCGATCCTTACCCGACTCACATCCGGCCTGATCGCCTTCTCCCATCTCGATCCGCTCTATGCGGCGGTGATGGGCGGCGCGCTTTCCGGCACGGGCCTGCTCATCCTCTTCCGCCACCGCACCGGGCTCGGCGGCATCAATGTTCTGGCGATCTACCTGCAGGACCGGTTCGGCCTGCGCGCCGGCTATTTCCAGCTCGGCGTCGACCTTGCCATCCTCGCCGCGGCCTTCTTCGTCATCCCGGCGGACCGGCTGGCGCTCTCGGTGCTCGGCGCCGTCGTCGTCAACATGACGCTCGCCATCAATCACCGCCCCGGCCGCTATTTCGGGGTGACGTGATCCTCGCGGCGCTTTATGAAAGCGGCACATGACATGAGGAGAGACGCGTGACCGTCACGATCTACGGCATCAAGAACTGCGACACGATGAAGAAGGCCCGCACCTGGCTCGACGCCCGGGGCGTCGTCTATCGCTTCCACGACTACAAGGCGGAAGGCATCGACGAGGCGAGCCTTGCCCGCTGGGTCGATGCGCTCGGCTGGGAAACGGTGCTCAACCGCGCCGGAACCACCTTCCGCGCCCTGCCGGACGGCGACAAGCAGGACCTCGACGGGAAGAAGGCCATCGCGCTGATGATCGCTCAGCCATCCATGATCAAGCGCCCGATCCTCGACCGCGACGGGCAGCTTACGGCCGGCTTCAAGCCGGAGATCTACGAGACGCTATTCTAGACCGGACGACGATAGCCCGTCGGCTGCTGGTAGAGATAGGCGGTGCGCTCGATGGCGGCGGCCAGCGGCTCGCGGGCGACGCTCATCGTATGGCCGTTGGCATGGATGATGGTCGTCTCGTCCTCCATGATCGCCACATGACCCTTCCAGAAGACGAGGTCGCCGCGCCGCAGTTCCTCGCGGGCGACGGGCGTGCCGAGACCCGCGGCCTGCATGTCGGAATCGCGCGGGGCGCTTCGCCCCGCCATCATCATGGAAAGCTGCACGAGGGCCGAGCAGTCGAGGCCGAAGCCGGAGCGGCCGCCCCACAGATAGGGCGTTTCGAGGAAGCGGCCGGCAATCGCGACATAATCGCCGCCCGCCGTCCCGCCGACCGGCAGGCAATGGCCGGCAATGACCGACTGGCCGCCTTCCAGCGTGAAATAGCGCGTGCCCCGCGTCTCGCTCTCGCCGACGACCGTTAGCCGGCTTCCGATGGAAAGCGCGAAGGCGGCGGGCGTCCTGAGGTCCGGCCCGGTATAGGCGAAGGTGCGCGGCACGCCGACGACATGGGTGGCGGGCAACGCGGCCGCATCCAGCGCCGTTTCCGGCAGGTAGCCGACGTAACCGTCGAAATCCGACTTCACCCAGGCCCAGCCGCCGGCGCGGTCGAGCACGCGCACGCCCTCGCCGAACAGGACCTGCGTGTCGATGCCGGCGGCCTCGTCCGGCCGGGGCCGGAGGGCGGCGACGGGCACGGCGATACGGGCCGGCACGCCCGTCACATAGCGCCCGGCGGCGACGGTGCCCTTGAGGGCTTCTTCGGCGAGGTCCGGACGGAAGGCGTTGAGGCGGCGGTCTGGCAGGGCGTTCATGATGTTCTCGCGGAAGCCTTCAGGAATTCTGGGCGCGGGCCCTGGCGATGATAACATCGCCGAGATGTTCGAGATAGAGCGCCCCCTCGACGGTGCGCTTGATGACGACGTTGCGGCGGTCGCGCTCGTCGCGCAGGCGGGTGACGAGCCCCTGCTCGCCCATCGTGTCGAGCGCGCGGGTGATCACCGGCTTGGTGACACCGAGCTTCGCGGCGAGCCCCCGCACGGTATGCGGCGGGGGCACGAGATAGATCTCCAGAAGGATGGCGAGCTGGCGCAGGGTCAGGTCCCGCCCGTCTTCGCGGACCTGCTCCACGGCGACCGCGTGCCAGAGGCCGAGCGCCTGCGAGGGGGTGAGATCGAGCGGCACGGATCCTCCGGGCGTTGCTGGCGCAATCGCGGGCGCGACCATCGGCTTCCCGCAATTGTTACGCTACCGTATCAACCGCCCGAAGGAAAGCTCAGGCGGTCATGCCGCGCAGGTGGTGGTAGAGCGCGCGGATCGCCTGCGCCTCGCCGCCGACCGGCGAATGCGGCCGCTCGGCCTGCGCCCAGGCATAGATGTCGAAATGCGCCCAATGCCGATTGCGCGTGACGAAGCGCTTGAGGAAGAGTGCGGCCGTGATCGAGCCGGCCATGCCGCCGGACGGGGCGTTGGTGAGGTCGGCGATGCGGGCGGAGACGTCCTTGTCGTAGCCCATGTAGAGCGGCATGCGCCACATCGGATCGTCGACCGCAAGGCTCGCCTCGGTGAGATCGTGGGCAAGGTCGTCGTCGTCGGTGAAGAAGGGCGGCAGGTCCGGGCCGAGCGCGACGCGGGCGGCGCCCGTCAGCGTCGCCATGTCGACGATGAGGTCGGCGTCCTCCTCGTCGGCATAGGCGAGCGCATCGGCAAGGATCAGCCGGCCCTCGGCATCGGTGTTGTCGATCTGCACGGTCAGGCCCTTGCGGCTTTTGTAAATGTCGCCGGGGCGGAAGGCATTGGCCGAGATCGAGTTCTCGACCACCGGCAGCAGCACGCGCAGGTCCACCTTCAGCTTGGCGTCCATGATCATCAGCGCAAGGCCCATGACATTGGCCGCGCCGCCCATGTCCTTCTTCATCAGCAGCATGGAGGAGGCCGGCTTGATGTCGAGGCCGCCGGTGTCGAAGCAGACGCCCTTGCCGACGAGCGTCACGCGCTTGTGGCCCTTCTTGCCCCAGCGCAGTTCGAGGAGGCGCGGCGCCTGCTCCGAGGCGCGGCCGACCGTGTGGATGAGGGGGAAGTTCTCCTTGAGGAGATCCTCGCCCGCGATCACCGAGACCTTCGCCTTGTAGTGCTCGCCGAGCGCGCGGAAGACGTCTTCCAGCGCTTCCGGGCCCATGTCGTTGGTCGGCGTGTTGATGAGGTCGCGGGCAAGGAAGACGCCGGCGAGCTGGCGCTTGATGTCGGCGGCGTCCGCATCGGTCGGGATGAGCAGGGTCGGCGCCTCGGAGGCCGAGGCCTTGTAGCGCTCGAAACGGTAGCTGCCGAGGCCGTAGCCGAGGGCGAGGCGGTTGGCCGTCAGCGGCGCGGTCTCGATATGCCAGTCGCCGGCGGGCAGCGTGCGGGCGAGCTTGCCCGTCAGGAAAGGCGCATCGGACGGATTCCTGCCGAGGCCGAACAGCGCCCCGCCGAGATGGCCATCGGCCGTCGGCACCATCAGCAGCGCGCCCGATTCCGCCTTGAAGCCGGCCTTCTTCGCCCAGTCGAGCGCGATCGGGTCGATCGTGCCGGTTTCGATATGGGCCGGCGTGATCGCGAAGATCGGCAGCGTCCTGCCGCCTTTCGTGTTGAAGGGAGAGGGCCGGTCGATGAACTGGAAGGGGGCCATGGCGAACCTTTGGAGAGAGCCGGGAATCGGGCAATTAACACTCTGTTAGGGTTAACAGATTATTGCTGGAGTGGAGATTGCGGCGTGATTCTTGACGCCGCGGGGATGCGAAAATCGCTTCGGGGACCGATCATGGCTATCAGCCGCACGCGTTCGTCACTTCGCTCGGCGCTTCTGAGAGGGGCGGCGCTGCTTGCCATCACGGTGGCGGTGGCGAGCTGCGCCAGCAAGAACAACCCGACCACGGGCTCGATCCCCACGACATCCAAGCCGGTCGGCGCGATGAACGCGACGGAACTGCGCGGTGCGGCCGACAGCATGGGCAAGGCCTACGAGAAGAACCCGCGCGATCCCCAGACCGGCATGAACTATGCCAGCGTCCTGCGCATGAACGGGCGCAACGACCAGGCGCTCGCCGTCATGCAGCAGGTCGCCATCAGCAATCCCGACAACCGTGAAGTGCTCGCCGCCTACGGCAAGGCGCAGGCGGCGGCCGGCCAGCTCCAGCAGGCGCTCGACACGATCCTGCGCGCCCAGACGCCGGACCGGCCGGACTGGAAGCTGAAATCGGCGGAAGGCGCAATCCTCGACCAGCTCGGCCGGTCGGGCGAGGCCCGCCAGCGCTACCGCGAGGCGCTCGACCTGCGGCCGAACGAGCCGTCCGTGCTCTCCAATCTCGGCATGTCCTATCTCCTGACGCGGGACCTGAAGACGGCGGAGACCTATCTGCGCTCGGCCGCCGGCCAGCCCGGCGCCGACAGCGGCGTGCGCCAGAACCTGGCGCTCACCGTCGGCCTGCAGGGGCGGTTCCAGGAGGCGGAGGCCATCGCAAGGCAGGAGCTGACCGCCGGGCAGGCCGAAGCCAATGTCACCTATCTGCGCTCCATGCTGACCCAGCAGAACGCCTGGAAGAAGCTCGCCGCGGACGACAGCGGCAGCACCAACTGAAGCTCATCCCAGCGTCCCTCCCAAGACGCCAACGCCCCGGCCGATTGCTCGACCGGGGCGTTTTTCGTTCGGTTAACCGCTGTCAGAAGCGGTCGGAAACCTGGATGCCGGCGGGGCCGAGGATGACGGCGACGAGCACCGGCAGGAAGAACAGGATCATCGGCACGGTCAGCTTCGGCGGCAGGGCGGCCGCCTTCTTCTCCGCCTCGTTCATGCGCTGGTCGCGGCATTCCTGCGCCAGCACGCGCAGCGCCTGGGCGAGCGGCGTGCCGTAGCGCTCGGCCTGGATGAGGGCCTGCGTGACGGACTTGACCGTGTCGAGCCCGATGCGGGTGCCGAGGTTATCATAGGCCACCCGCCGCTCCTGCAGGAAGGAGAGCTCGGCGGTGGTCAGCACCAGCTCCTCGGCCAGTTCCGGCGAGGCCATGGCGATCTCGTCGGCCACGCGCTTGAAGGCGACTTCGATGGAAATGCCCGATTCCACGCAGATCAGCATGAGGTCCAGCGCATCCGGCCAGGCGCGGCGGATCGATTTCTGGCGCTTCGACACCTGGTTGGAGACGAAGATGTTCGGCGCGTAGAAGCCGAGATAGCCGATGGCGACGGTGGCGAGGATGCGCATCGGCAGCGGCTTGTCGGCGAGGAGGCCGAGATAGAAGATGTAGAAGCCGGCAAGCGTCAGGAAGACGAAGGGCAGGACGAAGCGCGCGAAGAGGAAGATGTTGAGCGCGTTCTGCGAGCGATAACCCGCCTGCTTCAGCCGGTTCACCGTATTGGCGTCGACGAGCGCCTCGCGCAGGTTCAGCCGTTCGACGACCTGGCGCACGGAGGTGTTGTGCTGGGCGCGCAGCGAGGCCTTGCTCTGGACGGCCTGCGTGTTGAGGCGCGCCCGTTCGCGCGCGCGCATCTGCTCGCGCTCCAGCGCCACCGCCTTCATGCGCTTGCCGAGGTCGCCGCGGTCGAGATAGGGCGCCGCCAGCGTGTAGAAGGTCGCCAGCACGGCGATCATCACGAAGGCCGGCAGCAGGATGGCGGGATCGGTAAGCATGGCGACCATGGTCTCGGCCCTAGATGTCGAAGTTGATCATGTTGCGCATCACCAGGATGCCGATCGACATCCAGAAGCCGGAAATGCCGAGGATGAGATGGCCGCGCGGATCCTGGAACAGGATCATGATGTAATCCGGCGAGGTCAGGTAGACGAGGAAGGCCACGATGAACGGCAGGGCGCCGATGATCGCCGCCGAGGCTTTCGCCTCCATCGACAGAGCGTTGACCTTGGCGCGCATCTTGCGGCGCTCGCGCAGGACGCGGGAAAGGTTGCCCAGCGCTTCGGAGAGGTTGCCGCCCGCCTGGCTCTGGATGGCGATGACGATCGAGAAGAAGTTGACTTCCTGCAGCGGGATATTGGTGAACATGCGGGCGCAGGCTTCCGGCACGCTGAGGCCGACCTGCTGGGATTCGACAACCTTGCGGAATTCCGTCTTCACCGGCTCCTGGCCTTCGGCCGCGATCAGCCGCAGCGCATCCGTCAGGGGAAGACCGGACTTGATGGAGCGCACCATCACGTCGAGCGAATTGGGAAACTCCTCGAGGAATTTGTTCATGCGGCGCTTGACGAGGAAGCCGACGAGCCAGCGCGGCAGGCCCGCCCCCATGATGAAGGCGACGCCGAGCGAGATGAGAAGCCCCGCGCCGGCCACGAGCGTCAGCACGAAGGCGAAGAGGCCGAAGATCGCGCTGAAGACGTAGAATTTGGCGGGCGTGATCGAGAGGCCCGCCTGCATCAGCTTGGCCTTCAGGGTCGTGGCGATGCGCCGCGTCTGCTCCTGCTGCTTCTTTTCGAGGTCCTTCAGGGATTCCTGCACCGACTTGCGGCGCTTGGAGAGTTCCTGCATGCGGTCGCGCGCCGCCTTGGCCTTGTTCTGGTCGGTTTCGGCGGACTGGACGCGGCGGAAGCGGCTTTCGGTCTTCTTCTCCGCCTCGATGCGCGAGAAGAGCACGCCATAGGCAAGGCCGGCGGTGGAGAGCGCCGCCAGCGCGAAGATCGCAACGATGGTGATATCCAGCCCGAACATCCGCGGTATCCCCTGCCCTTACGGCTTTTCCATCGCGTCGAGCGTTGCCGCCAGGCGCCTGTCCTCGTTGAAGTAGCGGGCGCGCTCCCAGAAGTGCGGCTTGCCGATGCCGGTGCCCATATGCTTGCCGATGATGCGGCCGTTGGCGTCCTCGCCCTGCATGTCGAAGCGCATCAGGTCCTGGGTGACGATGACGTCGCCTTCCATGCCGACCACTTCGGTGATGTGGGTGATGCGACGCGAACCGTCGCGCAGGCGCGAAGCCTGGATGATGACGTCGATGGAGCCGGCGATGATCTCGCGCACCGTCTTGGCCGGCAGCGTGTAGCCGCCCATGGCGATCATCGATTCCATGCGCGAGAGGCATTCGCGCGGCGTGTTGGCATGGATCGTGCCCATCGAGCCGTCGTGACCCGTGTTCATCGCCTGCAGGAGGTCGAAGACCTCCGGTCCGCGCACTTCGCCGACGATGATACGTTCGGGACGCATACGCAGGCAGTTCTTGATGAGATCGCGCATGGTGATCTCGCCCTCGCCCTCGATATTCGGCGGGCGGGTTTCGAGACGCACGACATGCGGCTGCTGGAGCTGAAGTTCGGCCGAGTCCTCGCAGGTGATGACCCGCTCGTCCCGGTCGATATAGTTGGTGAGGCAGTTGAGCAGCGTCGTCTTGCCCGAGCCGGTACCGCCGGAGATGACGAGGTTGCAGCGAACGCGACCGATGATCTGCAGCAGCGCCGCACCCTCCGGCGTGATCGAGCCGAAGCGGACGAGCTGGTCGAGCGTCAGCTTGTCCTTCTTGAACTTACGGATGGTGAGCGCGGTGCCGTCGATGGCGAGCGGCGGGGCGATGACGTTGACGCGCGAGCCGTCGGGAAGGCGGGCGTCGCAGATCGGGCTCGATTCGTCGACGCGGCGGCCGACCTGGCTGACGATGCGCTGGCAGATCGAGAGGAGCTGGGCGTTGTCGCGGAAACGGATCTCCGATTCCTGCACCTTGCCGCCCACTTCGATATAGGTCTTGCCGGCGCCGTTGACCATGATGTCGGCGATGTCGTCGCGCGCCAGCAGCGGCTCCAGCGGGCCATAGCCGAGAACGTCGTTGCAGATATCGTCAAGCAGTTCCTCCTGCTCGGAGATCGACATCGCGAAGTTCTTGATCGTGATGATGTCGTTGACGATGTCGCGGATTTCCTCGCGCGCGCTTTCCGTGTCGAGCTTTGCGAGCTGCGACAGGTCGATCGTATCGATCAGCGCGGAGAAGACCTGGCTCTTGGTATCGTAATAGTCTTCCGTGCGCGGCGAGCGGCGGCGGCTGGAGCCGGCGGGCGCGGGGGCCGGAGCCGCCACCGGCGCAGGCGCCGGCTCGAAGACGGGCTGGGCCGCGGGCGTGGGCGCGGCCGGCCGTTCGGCCGTCACAGTCGCGGCGGCCGAAGGCGCGGCATGGGGCATCTGGCCCGCTGCGCCGCTCTTGCCGAAACCGTCATTGCCCCGTTTGCCGAACATGCCACGTCATCCAGTCTGTTGCATCGCCCCTTCGGGGCCTACTTGCGTCCGATCAGGCCCAGCATCTTGCCGAGCCCGGCCTTCTTGGGTTTCTTCACCGTCGCGCGGCCCGTCACGAGATGGGCGATCTGCGAGAAGGTTTCCGCGGTCGGCGACTTGCGGTCCATTTCCGCGATCATGCGGCCGCTGTTGGCGGCCGTGCCGAAAAGCTGCGCGTCGAAGGGAATGATCGCGACCGGCTCGATGCCGAGCGGCTCGCAGAAATCCGCCGGGGCGATTTCCGGGCGCTTCGGCAGGCCGACCTGATTGAGGATCAGGTGGGGCTGCTTGTCGTTCGGCCTGAGCTTCTTCAGCGCGTCGAGCATGTTCTTCACGTTGCGCAGGCTCGCAAGGTCCGGCGTCGCCGTGATGATCAGCTCGTCCACCTCGGACAGCAGCGTGCGGGTCCATTCTGACCAGGCATGCGGCACGTCGAGCACCGTCACCGGCGCGCTGCGCTGCAATACTTCGAGGACCGGCTGGAAGGAGCCACGCTCCAGATCGTAGGCGCGATCCAGCATCGAGGGGGCGGCCAGAAGCGAAAGATGCTCCGAGCATTTGGTCAGGAGACGGTCGAGGAAGACCTCGTCGAGGCGGTCCGGCGCATAGATCGCCTCGGAAATGCCCTGCGGCGGGTCCTGATCGAAGTCGATATTCGCCGTGCCGTAGGGCAGGTCGAGGTCGGCGAGGATCACCTCGGTCTGGAACAGATTGGAGATATCGAAGGCGCAATTGTGCGCGATGGTCGAGGAACCCGCACCGCCCTTGGCGCCGATGAAGGCAAGCGAGCGGCCGAGGGGCTCGGCCTCCGGGTCGATGAAGATCGCCGCCATGGCGTTCAGCACCTCGGCCATGCCGATCGGGCCGACCATATATTCGGAAATGCCGTTGCGGATGAGATCGCGATAGAGCGCGATGTCGTTGTAGCGGCCGACGATGATGACCTTGGTGGAGGGATCGCAGACCTCGGCGAGCGGCGCGAGCTCGTCCATGATGGCGTGCGGCTCCGCCGAAGTCTCGAGGATCAGGAGGTTCGGCGTCGGCGCGCTGGCGAACATGTTGGCCGCCGCGGCGATGCTTGCGCTGGAGATGCGCAGGCTGACCTTCGTCATGCGCCGGTCCTGCCCGCACCGTTCCATGGTGCGCAGCATGGCCTCGCTCTCGCAGAAGGCGTGCACGGAGATGCGCGGCAGCGGGCGCACGGCCTCGAGGTCCGTCGGACGTACGGCCTCGTCCGCCTGATCCTGCGCGGTTTCGCTCGTGAAGGTGTAGTCGACCGTGCTCATCGTCACATTTCCTTCAGTTCGGTATAGGCGCCGCGATAGCGATCGAGCGCTTCGCCGCGCTGCGTCGCGTCAGCCGGCGTCATGCGGCGCGGGCCGAGAAGGTCGTTCGGATCGGCCATCTGGGCGGCAAGGTTGTTCTGCGTGGCGCAGCCGAAATTGTAGTAGTTCTTGTTCTCGAAGGTATTGATCGTCAGGTCCTCCGGCCATTGGCCGCAAGCCTGCGTCGAGGCCGCGATGGCGAAATAGCTGAGACGGATCGGCGCCGCCTCATCCGGATCGGCGGCGGAATAGCTTTCGATCATGATCTTGCGGGCCGGTATGCCGTGGCGCCCGAGCAGCTTGCGGATCTGCCGGCCGGCGACCGATGTCGCCGCGTCGTTGCGCGCGCCGCGCGGCAGGATGACACGGAACATGCCGGAGGAGTCGGCGGAGTAGCCGGAGGCGAAGCCGGCGATGACCTCGCTCTGGCCGCGGGTCAGCTGGCTGGCGCCGGTGGCGATCGGGATATCGATGGTGCGTTCCTGCTCGCCGACGACGATGGGATGGCGCGTGCGGTAATCATCCGGCAGCGAGCCCGTCGCGCGGCGGTCGGCGCAGCCGGCAAGGGCGACGGCGAGCGCCGCCACGGCGAAGACGGCGACGGTGCGGCCGTTCCGGGTGCGGCCATTCCTGGTGCGGGTGGTGTGCATTTCGTTTGCCATTGGCTGGGTCCGTCCCTTCGTCACGTCGCACCCGATCACTTGTAGATGAAGCCGACGCTACCTTCGTAGCGCTGGGCCGGCAGGCCGTTCTTCCGGCCGTAGAGCTGGTTCACCTGGCCGAGGAAGACGCTTGCCGCGTCATTCGCCGGATTGAAATTGTCGTCCGGCCGAGCCAGCGCATTCCGGTTGACCGGCTTGACGAGATAGGGCGTGGCGATGATCACCAGTTCCGTCTCGTTGCGCTCGATGGACTTGCTGCGGAACAGCGCGCCGAGGACCGGCACCTTGGAGGCGCCCGGCGTTCCGGACACGGTCTGCTGGACATCGTCGCGGATGAGACCGGCCAGCGCGATGGAGCCGCCGGACGGCAGCTCGACGACGGTCTCGGCGTCGCGGCGACGGTATTCCGCGGTGTTCGCCCCCGAGACCACCGGCTCCGACACCTTGGTCTGGATGCGCAGGCCGATGCGGCCGGAGGAAAGCACGGTCGGCGTGAAACCGAGCGAAATGCCGTATTGATAGGTCGTCGTCGTGACGCCGCCGTTGCGGTCGGAGATGTAGAACACCTTCTCGCCGCCGGAGTTGAAGGTTGCCGACTGGCCGGATACCGCCGTCAGGGTCGGTTCGGCCAGGGTGCGGATCGCCTTGGCCTGCTCAAGCGCGCTCAGGGCCGCCCGGATGCCGAACTTGCCGATATTTCCCGCAACGGTGCCCGACAGGCCGTCCTCCGCAGCATTGAAAACCAGGGTGTCCAGGCTGGAGCCGGATTTGTTGACGCGGCTGAAGGTGTTGTCGAAACCGAGCTGTTTGAGAACCTCGCGGCGGATTTCGGCGACCGTCACCTTCAGCGTGACCTGATCCTCGCCCTCGATCTGCAGCATGTTGACGACCTGGGAGGTCTGGCGCCCTTCGCCGAAGATCGCCGAATCGCCGTTGTTGCCCTGCGAGACCACCGTGCGGGTGGTCGCTTCGCCGCCCTTGAGGAAGATCTGCGCGAGATTGACCGCCTGGGTGGCATCCTGCGGCGTGCGCACGGAGCCGGAGAGCACGATGTTGTCGGAGATGATCTCGACCTGGATATCGGAATCGGGGATGAAGCGACGCAGTTGGGTCTGCAGCCCGCTGACATCACGCTCCACATTGAGGTCGATGCTGACGATCTCCTCGCCATTGGGGCCGAAGACGAAGATGTTGGTCTGGCCGACTTCCTTGCCGAAGAGATAGATGCGGCGCGAGGTGCGCGTGACGGCATCCGCCTTGACCGGATCGGCGACGAGGATGTCGTGCGCGTCGGTCGGCAGGTCCACGACGATGGCCTTGTTGAGGCCGAGGCGCACCGACTTGCGCACGCCCGCGCCACTTTCCTGGATGCGGATGATCGACGACGTCGCCGCCTCGGCGACCTGGCCGGGAAGCGGGAGACCGGCAAAGGCCAGGCAGAAGCTCAGCCCGCCCGCGACAGAAGCCCGAAAAATCCTTGTGATTGCAAACACGGGTCAGCTCCTGCTCATTGCTCTGCGGTTGCGGCGGCGGCAGTGGTGCCGTTGACGATCGAACCGGTCTTGATCACCTGAATCTGCGGCCGGCCGGCGCCGCCGCTGAGGAGATAATCGGCTGCCCCGGTATCGGCTTCCTGGGCGTCGGCGACGCTGCGCAACGCCAGCGACAGGCGCTCGGCCATCTGCTGGGCGACGGCGATCACCTTGGTCTGGTCGGGGGTCAATTCGAGCGTCGCGGTGGTGCCGACGACCGCCTTCGAACCGTCCGGATTCTCCTGGATCTGCTGGTCGATGGCCAGGACGCGGACGTTCGACAGGATCGTCTCGGTGAGGTAGGCGCCCGAATCGCCCTTGCGCACCATGGTCACGTCGACGCGGTCGTTGGGCAGGATGAAGCCGCCGGCGCCGGTCGCGACCGAGATCTCCGTCGCGACGGCCCGCTTTCCGGCGGGAAGCAGCGACGACATGATGCGGCTCGAGGAATCGGCGATCTTCTCCTGACGGATCGGCTCACCGTTGAAGATCGGCATGCGCGCGATGGCGCCCTTGAGGGTCTCGATCGCATCCGGCCGGCTCTTGTCGGTGATGAAGCCTTCGACGACGGAGCCTTCCGGCCAGGCCGCCCAGGCGACCACATCGGGATTGAGCCGCGCGCCGACCGGCAGGCTTTCCTTGGCGACGAGCACATTGATCGTGGGTTCGCGCTCCACGACGGTCTGCGTCTCGATCACCGAGGGGCCGCCGCGGGCAACCTGCAAGGCAAGAAATCCTGCCACGCCCGCCGAGACGACGGCGACTGCCAGAATGATGATTCGTGCCGGTTTCATGTGGTTTCCCTGAGCTGCGGAGTCTCCTGTCAGCCCACATTGACCGGCAATGGTGTAATTATGGTTAATAAGCGCCTTACGGCTATGGTTAACGGCAGGTTGACGCCGCCCTCAACCGCCGAGCGCGGCGAGCATCAGCGGGGAAGACGGATAGGCCATGAAGGCCCCGATGCCGATGGCGATGCCGTAGGGTATCTTCTTCGCCATGACCAGGGAGTCAGGCATAGGCAGGCCGCTGGCGAGAATGGAGTTGGTGTGCGCCCGCAGCGACAGGATAGCCAAGGTCAGGACACCGCCGAGGAATGACACATAGACTAGAAATTCGATTAGCGAAAATGTCAGGCCGAACCACACCGCACTCGCCGTCAGAAGCTTCGCATCGCCACCACCCATCACATTGAAGGCGAACAGCGCGAAGCACGCCGAAAAGACGATGGCACCTGCTGCAAGATGCATCGCGATCTCTGTCATACCGAGACCGACGAGGGGAGCCACAATGAAAAACGATGCAAGAAGGATTGCAGACACCCGGTTTGGAATGAGCATCGTGAGGAAATCTGAACAGGCGGCAACTGCCAGGCAAAGCGGGAAAACCACAAAGATGATCGCCTGAGTCATGATGATCTCCATTTTGAAGCAGAATGCATCTGGCAGGTTTCAGGAAAGATAATCCCGAAAACAGAAAGCCGCCTTTGCATGAAAGGCGGCTTTCTCATCAAGCAAGTTTCATTTAGTTGGTGGGGGCGGTCTTGGTCGTACCGTCCGCGCCGATGTTCATTTTCTTCGACAGGCCCGTGAACTGGTTATTCAGCGAGCCGCCAAGCGCGCTGGCGCCGGCGATGAGGGCGACGGAAATCAGGGCGGCGATCAGGCCGTATTCGATGGCGGTTGCGCCAGACTCGTCCTTCATAAGGCGAGCGAAAATCTTGGTCATGGTATTCTCCTAGCTCCACGATGTTGGTTCAGCACGTCCGCCAACTGTTTCCGTTGTTCGGATGACTGCAACCTACAGGCAGGCCATTTCCATCGACTTAAGGAGTTGGGTTACCGAAACCTTAAGAAGAGGTCGCTGAATTTAGGGTTTACGATGCGTAAAACGCCGGTATTTGCACGCTCTTTCGTCGCTTCGGCCGTTTTCGCCGCAAGAACGCGCCCTGAGCGCCAGGGTTGAATCGAGAATGCCGGACTTCCGCTTAAACCTTCATTCACCATTCTTGGCGATGCTGTGGGCGTTTCTTTATCGGGATGACTGTTTATGGGACGCGACCGGACCTTCGCTGCGGGTGCAGCAACGCTTGCGACGACCGCCTTCGTGTTGCTGTCGGCGGCCGCCGATGCGGCAGCGCAGGAGCAATTCCTGCGCGTCTATATGGATCACGCCCGTGTCCTGCGGCTCGATCGTCCGGTCAGCAAGGTCATCGTCGGAAATGCGGCGGTGGCGGACGCGACCGTCGCCGATGCCCAGACCATCGTGCTCACCGGCCGCAATTTCGGAACCACCAATCTCGTGCTGCTCGATGCGGACGGCAACGCCATCGTCGACGAGCGGGTCCTCGTATCGATCGACGAGGGCAATACGGTGCGCGTCTTCCGCCAGACGGACCGGTCCGTCCTCTCCTGCACGCCCAATTGCGAGCAGCATGCCAGCAAGACGGCCGGCAGCAACTGAGCCGCGGTCCCGCTTCGGGCGTCCTGATGCGGGAAACCGGTCGAATCTTCACGGCCGCACACACGAAATATAAAGGGTCTGCCGCCTAGTCTGGCCTTCTCGATCCTTGGGAACCGCTCGCGATGTCGCTCGATCATGACACAGCCCCCCGGCGGCGGCCGGTTAAGGGCCTGTTCCGACGCCTCCTCCGGCGCCGCGACGGCGCGACGGCGATCGAGTTCGCGATCCTCGCCATTCCCTTCTTCGTCATCGTCTTCGCCTCGATCGAGACCTTCGTGGCCTTCATGGGCGACCAGCTGCTCGCCAACGCCACCGACACGATGGCGCGCAAGATCCGCACGGGCGAGATCCGCGCCGCCTCGGCCGCGACGAACGCCACGACGGAGGCGCAGTTCCGCACGGCGTTCTGCGAAGAGATCAAGATTTTGATGCCCTGCTCGGCGACAGAGGTGGCAAAGCCGGACAAGCTGTTCCTCGACGTGCGGCATTTCGACAAATATTCCGACATTCCGTCCACCGTGCCGCTCGTCGACGGCGATCTCAGCACCAAGGACTTCAAGTTCGATCCCGGCGGCAAGAAGACGATCAACATCGTCCGCGCCTATTATCGCTGGGACGTCATAACCGATCTCGTCCGCCCGATCCTGTCCAACATCCGCGCCGCCGACGGCTCGCGGCAGAACTACCTGATGGTGGCGACCGTCATCATGCAGAGCGAGGACTATCCGTGATGGGCAAGACCATGGCGACGTCCGGATCGGGATCGGGCCTCCTTCGGCACCTGCGCCGCTTTGTGGACGACCGCCGCGGCGTCGGCGCCATCGAATTCGCCATCGTCGCGCCGCTGCTCCTCATGACCTATATCGGCGCCTTCGAGATCACCGTCGCGGTGACGATGTCGCGCAAGATCAGCCGCGCCTCGAGCACCGTTTCCGACCTCCTGACCCGGACAGAGACGACGAACAAGACCACGCTGGATTCGATGAAGGACGTCACGAAGAACATCGTCGCGCCCTTCTCGCAGGACGGTTACTCGCTGAAGATCACCGGCATCGCCATCGACAGCAGCGGCAAGGCGACCGTCGCCTGGTCGCGCGACCAGGCATCCGCCGTTCCCTATGCCAAGGGAACGCCGGTGACCCTTCCCACCGAGATGGACGCGAAGGGCACCTTCATCGTGCGCACGGAATTCTCGGTGCCGCATACGCTCTTCCTGATGGCGCCGGGGCTCGCTTCGAACATCAACAAGATCAATCTCTCCAAGACGAGCTATTTCCGCCAGCGCACCGGCACGGCAATCGCCTGCGGCGATTGCTGACGCGCCTCCCGGCGACGGATTTTCCTTGAACGCCGCTCGGCGGGCATGCCATGTCAGACAGTCCAGCCGCCGTGCAAGCGGGCGGCGCGAACGATCGACGGGTGACATATGGCGCGGGCTTTTCTCTTCGTTCTCGATTCCTTCGGCATCGGCGGCGGACCGGATGCGGCGGCCTTCGGCGATCTCGGCGCCAACACGCTCGGCCATATCGCCGAGTTCTGCGCGGCGGGAGCCGCCAACCGGCCGGGACTGAGACAGGGGCCGCTCCACCTTCCCAACATGTCGGCGCTTGGGCTGCTGCATGCGGCGCGCGCGGCGACCGGCTTCTTTCCGTCGGGCATGGACGTGCCGCCGCGCGTCTTCGGCTATCACGGCGCGGCCAGCGAGGTTTCCAACGGCAAGGACACGCCATCCGGCCACTGGGAGATCGCCGGCACGCCGGTCACCTTCGACTGGGGCTACTTCCCCACGGAGGGCGACGCCTTCGAGCCCGAGCTCGTCGAAGCGATATGCGCCGCCGGCAAGGTGTCCGGCATCCTCGGCAATTGCCACGCCTCGGGCACGGACATCATCGCCAGGCACGGCGTGGAGCACCGGCGCACCGGCAAGCCCATCTGCTACACCTCCGCCGATTCGGTCTTCCAGATCGCAGCGCATGAGGGCTCGTTCGGCCTCGACCGGCTGCTGGCCTTCTGCGAGACGGTGCGTGGGATCCTCGACGCGCGGCCTGGCGGACGCATCGGCCGGGTCATCGCCCGGCCCTTCATCGGCGAGACGCCGGAGACCTTCGAGCGTACCGGCAACCGTCGCGACTATTCCGTACTGCCGCCGGAGCCGACCCTGCTCGATCGGCTGACGGAAGCCGGCCGCACGGTGCATGCTGTCGGCAAGATCGGCGACATCTTCGCCCACCAGGGCATCGGCACGCTGGCCAAGGCGAACGGCAACATGGCGCTGTTCGACGCGACGCTCCGCGTGATGGACGAGGCGAAGGACGGCGACCTGGTCTTCACCAATTTCGTCGATTTCGACATGCTCTATGGCCACAGGCGGGACGTGGCCGGCTATGCGGCGGCGCTGGAAGCCTTCGACCGGCGCCTGCCGGAAGTGGACCGCAAGCTGAAGCCCGGCGATATCGTCATCCTCACCGCCGACCATGGCTGCGACCCGACCTGGCGCGGCACCGACCATACGCGCGAGCGCGTCCCGATCATGAGCTTCGGCCCGGGCATCCGCTCACGCCTCCTCGAAACCCGCACGACCTTCGCCGATATCGGCGAAAGCATCGCCCGGCATCTCGGCATCGCGCCCGGCGCGCATGGAAGGAGCTTCCTGTGACCGAACCCATGCCCAAGGCGGAGCTGCACTGCCATATCGAGGGCGCGACGCCCCCCGCCCTCGCGCTCTCGCAGGCGCGGCGCTACGGCATCGACACGTCCGCCTTCATCCGTGACGGCGAGTACACCTGGCAGGATTTCACGAGCTTCGTCGCCAGCTACGACGCGACCGCCAATCTCTTCCGCACGGAGGAGGATTATGCGCTGCTCGCCGAAACCTATCTCACGGAGATCGCCGGAGCCGGGGCCATCTACAGCGAGCTGATCGTCTCGCCGGACCAGGGCGACGCCGTCGGCATCGGCGCCGACGCCTATATAGCCGGCCTTGCCGAAGGCGCGGAGCGGGCGAAGACAAAGACGGGCATCGAGACGCGGCTTCTCATCGTCGGCATCCGCCATTTCGGGCCGGAGCGGGTGGTCAGGGCCGCCGAATATGCCGCGCGCCGGCCGCATCCGCTGATCACCGGCTTCAACCTTGCCGGCGAGGAGCGCATGCACCGCGTCGCCGATTTCACCCGCGCCTTCGACATCGCCCGCGACGCCGGCCTCGGCATAACGATCCATGCGGGCGAGCTTTCCGGCGCCTTCAGCGTGCGCGACGCGCTCGACCATGTCCGCCCCTCGCGCATCAGCCATGGCGTGCGCGCCATCGAGGATCCCGCGCTGGTGAAGCGGCTGGCCGACGAGGGCGTGGTGCTGGAGGTCTGCCCCGGCTCGAATGTCGCGCTCGGCGTCTTTGCCGATTTCCGGAACCATCCGCTGCGGGCGCTGCACGAGGCGGGCGGGCGCGTCACGCTCAATTCCGACGACCCACCCTTCTTCCACACCTCGCTTGCCCGCGAATACGAGGTCGCCTCGACGATCATGGGTTTCAGTGACGCGGACATCCTCGGCATGACGCGGACCGCCATCGAGGCGGCCTTCGTCGACGAGCCGACCCGGCAGAGGCTTCTTTCCGCGCTTTGAGGCACAAGCGGGCTGGGGATGTTGCCTCCGGCCTGTTCTCTTCTCTTGCAGGTCCCGGCCGTTCCGTGGAAAAAGAAGGCATCACTTACTTTCGGAAGGTTGGCCATGGACGGCGTCACAGTCATCGATCACCCGCTCGTGCAGCACAAGCTGACCATCATGCGCAAGAAGGAAACCTCGACCGGCAGCTTCCGCCGCCTGCTGCGCGAAATCTCCACGCTGCTCTGCTACGAGGTCACACGCGATCTGGAACTCACCACGGCACGCATCGAGACGCCGCTGGAGGAGATCGACGCTCCCGTGCTGGAAGGCAAGAAGCTGGTCTTCGCCTCGATCCTGCGCGCCGGCAACGGCCTGCTCGAAGGCATGCTGGAGCTGGTGCCCTCGGCCCGCGTCTCGCATATCGGCGTCTACCGCGACCACGAGACGCTGGAGGCGGTCGAGTATTTCTTCAAGGCGCCCGACAGCATCGACGAGCGCCTCGTCATCGTCGTCGACCCGATGCTGGCGACCGGCAATTCGGCCATCGCCGCCATCGACACGCTGAAGAGCCGCGGCGCGACGAATATCCGCTTCCTCTGCCTGCTGGCCGCGCCCGAAGGCATCAGGAGCTTCCGCGCGCATCACCCGGACGTTCCGGTCTATACCGCCTCCATCGACCGCCAGCTCAACGAGAAGGGCTATATCGTGCCCGGCCTCGGCGATGCCGGCGACCGGATGTACGGCACGAAATAGGCGCATCCGCCGGCCGGCCTGAAGGCCGCGTCATCTCGATTGCGAAACAGGCGGGGGAAACCCCGCCTTTTCTTTTGCCGCCGCCCACCGGGCGGGCTTGACGAGCGTTTCGTCAAAATGCCCACTTTAAACGATTGATAGCGCAGGCAGAGAATTGTATTTCTTTTGTCGACAAGGGGATTTTCAATGACCGATACCGATTCCAGCTCCCTGCCCGAACGAAAGCGCGGCTCCGGCGTCAAACTGGTCTATGACCTGCTGCGCGACGAGATCCTCGATCTGAAGCTCGCCCCCGGCAGCCCGATCGACGAGGTACAGCTTGCCGAGCGGTTCAAGATGTCGCGCACGCCGATCCGCGAGGCGCTGGTGCGGCTGGCCGGCGAGGGGCTGATCGAGACGCTGCCGAACCGCTCGACCATGGTCGCGAATATCGACTTCCTCAACCTCCACACCTTCTTCGACGCGCTGGTGCTGATGTACCGGGTGACGACGCGGCTTGCGGCGCAGTATCACCGTCCGGAAGACCTCGCCATCATCCGCGGCTTTCACGAGGACTACGCCCGCTCGCTCGCCGAGCGCGACACGCTGGGCATGATCGCCAACAACGCCGCCTTCCATGCGGCCATCGCCGAGGCCGGCCGCAACCCCTATTTCACCAGCCTGTTCCGCCGGCTGCTGGACGAGGGCCGGAGGATTTTGCGGCTTTATTACCAGTCCTACGACGAACAGTTCCCGCAGCTTTTCGTGGACGAGCATGCCGCCATCCTGGCCGCCATCGAGGCGCGCGACGTGGAGAAGGCCGACCAGCTCGGCAAGGCCCATGCCGAGCAGATCGTCGCGCAGGTGCAGAAGCTCTTCAACCGCAACGACAGGCTCGACATCGCCTTGTGACCGCCGTGTATTTTTCTTGTCGACAAATAAAATACAAGCTGCTATAACCATCATCGAGAGAGGGGGAGGCTTCGTGCAAGGTGCCGGCCGACCGCCCGACCGAACCGCCCAAAGGAGATCGACATGAAGGCCAAGATTTTTTCCGGTGTCATTCCCGCCCTGATGACCCCCTGCAAGGACGACCGCACGCCGGACTTCGACCAGCTCGTCCGCAAGGGCAAGGAGCTTATCGAGAAGGGCATGTCCGCCGTCGTCTATTGCGGCTCCATGGGTGACTGGCCGCTCCTGACGGACGAGCAGCGCATGGAAGGCGTCGAGCGCCTCGTGAAGGCCGGCATCCCTGTCATCGTCGGCACCGGCGCCGTCAACACGGCTTCGGCCGTCGCCCATGCCGCCCACGCCCAGAAGGTCGGCGCGCAGGGCCTCATGGTCATCCCGCGCGTTCTTTCCCGCGGCTCCGTCGTCGCTGCTCAGAAGAACCACTTCAAGGCGATCCTGTCGGCCGCCCCGGACCTGCCGGCCGTCATCTACAACAGCCCCTATTACGGCTTCGCCACCCGCGCCGACCTGTTCTTCGCCCTGCGCGAGGACCACAAGAACCTCGTCGGCTTCAAGGAATTCGGCGGCGCCGCCGACATGCGCTATGCGGCCGAGAACATCACCAGCCGCGACGATGACGTCTCGCTGATGATCGGCGTCGACACCTGCGTCTTCACCGGCTTCGTCGATTGCGGCGCCGTCGGCGCGATCACCGGCATCGGCTGCGTGCTGCCGAAGGAAGTGCTGCACATGTGCGCCCTCGCACAGGCCGCCGCCAAGGGCGATGCGGATGCCCGCGCCCGCGCGCTGGAACTGGAATCGGCGCTTGCCGTCCTCTCGTCCTTCGACGAAGGCCCGGACCTCGTCCTCTACTTCAAGCACATGATGGTTCTGAAGGGCGACAAGGAATACACGCTGCACTTCAACGAGACCGACGCCCTCTCCGAGAGCCAGCGCGGCTATGTCGAATCCCAGCTCAAGCTGTTCGATACCTGGTACGGCGAATGGAGCAAGCTGCCGGGCGCCGTGCAGAAGTACAAGGCCTGATCTTCAAGCCTTCCCAAATGAGAGAAAGGCCCTCCGCAAGGAGGGCCTTTTTGATTCCTGACGCAGGTGTAGCCCCCTCCGTCATGCTCTGGCCTGTCCCGAGCATCTGCAACGTCTCCATTCTTTCAATGCGTTGGCAGATCCTCGGCACAAGGGCGAGGATGAAGACAGCGGTGGGGCACGGCATGCCGGAAAACTGAAAAGCCCTCCGCGAGGAGGGCCTTTTCTTTTGGTGGCAGGCGAAGGGAGGGCGCGATCAGGCGATCGCGTCCAGCCCCTTTTCCAGCAGGTGGTCAAGCTGTCCCACCTCGGCGGCCGTCAGCGTGACGCCTTCCGTTTCGGACTTCGCACGGGCGACGAAGCGGCGCTGGGAGGGCAGGCGCGCGCCCTGGCCGACGATGGCCTCGAAGAGGGTTTCGGCGCGGGCGAAGGGGTCGCCGGGGCGGCCCTTGGCGAAGGCTTCCGGGGACATGGCGATGATGAGCTCGCCGTGGAAGGGGGCGAGCGTCGTCGTGCCGAGATAGTCGAGCACTTCCGGGCTCGTCAGGTCACCGATCATGATGCCGGCCAGAAGCTCGATCATCGTGCCGATGGCCGAACCCTTGTGGCCGCCGAAGGGCAGCATGGCGCCGGCAAGCGCCGCTTCCGGGTCCGTCGTCGGGTTGCCATCGGCGTCGATCGCCCAGCCCTCGGGAAGCTGCTTGCCGGCGCGGCGGTGCAGCTCGATCTCGCCGCGGGCGGCAACGGAAGTGGCGAAGTCGAAGACGTAGGGCGCGCCGTTTTGGCGCGGCCAGCCGAAGGCGAAGGGATTGGTGCCGAGCAGCGGCTTGTTGCCACCCGTCGGCGCGACCGTCGCATAGCTCGGGCACATGACGAGGCCGGCAAGGCCTTCACTGGTGACGGCCTCGACTTCCGGCCAGAGGGCGGAGAAATGGGTGCAGTCGTTGATGACGAGCGCAGCGATGCCGAGCTTGCGGGCGCGTTCGGCAAGGGCGGGCACGCCAAGCTCGAAGGCGGGATTGGCAAAGCCGCCCTTGGCGTTGACCTTGACGATGGCCGAGCCCTCGTTGCTGTCGAGTTCCGGCACGGCGTCCGGCTTGACCTTGCCGGCCTTGACGGTGCGCAGCGCGCCCTCGATGCGGTAGATGCCGTGCGACTTGCAGGCATCCCGCTCGCCGGCGACGATGACGCGGGCAAGCGCGCCGGCCTGCACGCCGTTCAGGCCAGCCTTCAGGAAGATGGCTTCGACCCGTTCCTGAAGCGCGGCAATCGACAGAGTGGTGGTTTGCGTCATCTTTCTCTCTTCAACGGCTGGTGCCAACCTTTGCAGGTTGGCGATTGAACATTTGCATACATAGAGTATACAAGATTTCGACAAGTGCAATTCGCCCCGCCGCTTCCTATATCGGGCGAGCATCATTCCGCAAGAAAGGTACGTCAAATGGCTTTCACCCCCAACGGTAAACACCTCGTCGCAGGCGAATGGCTGGACGGCAACGGCACCTTCACCTCCTCGCCGGCCCATGGTCCCGCCCACACCTTCGCCGTCGGCACGGTCGATCTGGTGAACAAGGCGGCGGAAGCCGCGGAGGAAGCCTTCCTCAGCTACGGCTATTCCTCGCGCGCCGAGCGGGCCGCGTTCCTGCGCACCATCGCCGACGAGATCGAGGCCCGTGCGGACGCCATCACCGAGATCGGCACGCAGGAAAGCGGCCTGCCGGTCGCGCGCCTCCAGGGCGAGCGCGGCCGCACCACCGGCCAGCTCCGCCTCTTCGCCGACCATATCGAGAAGGGCGACTATCTCGACCGCCGCTTCGACGCCGCCCTGCCGGACCGCCAGCCGGCCCCGCGCCAGGAAATCCGCCTCGTCCAGCGGCCGATCGGCCCGGTCGCCGTCTTCGGCGCCTCCAACTTCCCGCTCGCCTTCTCCACGGCCGGCGGCGACACCGCCGCCGCGCTCGCCGCCGGCTGCCCGGTCGTCGTCAAGGGCCACTCGGCCCATCCGGGCACGGGCGAGATCATCGCGGAAGCCGTGCTTGCCGCCATCAAGAAGACCGGCGTGCATCCGGGCGTCTTCTCGCTCATCCAGGGCGGCAACCGCCAGGTCGGCGAAGCGGTCGTGCAGCATCCGCTGATCAAGGCTGTCGGCTTCACCGGCTCGCTCGCCGGTGGCCGCGCGCTCTTCAACCTCTGCGCCGCCCGTCCGGAGCCGATCCCGTTCTTCGGCGAACTCGGCTCGGTCAACCCGATGTTCCTGCTGCCGGAAGCCATGAAAGCCCGTGCGGAAGGCCTCGGCCAGGGCTGGGCAGGCTCGCTCACCATGGGCGCCGGCCAGTTCTGCACCAATCCGGGCATCGCCATCGTGGCCGACGGCCCGGATGCTGACCGCTTCACGGCCGCCGCCGTGGAAGCCCTCGGCAAGGTCGGCGCGCAGACCATGCTGACCGACGGCATCGCCAAGGCCTATCACGACGGCAAGGCGCGCTTTGAAAGCCGCAACACCGTCAAGCCGCTCTTCACCTCCGACTCCGCCGGCCGCGACGCGCTTCCGAACCTCTTCGAGATCTCCGGCGAGCAGTTCCTTGCCGACCATGCGCTTTCCGAAGAAGTCTTCGGCCCGCTCGGCCTCGTCGTGCGCGTTTCCTCAGTCGACGAGATGCAGCAGCTTGCCCGCAATTTCGAGGGCCAGCTCACGGCGACCATCCACATGGATGCCGGCGACCTCGACGATGCGAAGCGCCTGCGTCCGATCCTTGAGCGCAAGGCCGGCCGCGTTCTGATCAACGGCTTCCCGACGGGCGTGGAAGTGGTCGATTCCATGGTGCATGGCGGCCCCTATCCGGCCTCGACGAATTTCGGCGCGACGAGCGTCGGCACCATGTCGATCCGCCGTTTCCTGCGCCCTGTTTCCTACCAGAACATGCCGGAAGGCCTGCTGCCTGAGGATTTCCTCAACTGATTCAAGCCGCTGGCTTGCACCGGGCCGGGTTTTCCGCGAGGGAGACCCGGCCCATTTATTTTCTCCGATAGGGATATACTTTTTGTATATTTTTTGTATTTTATGAGACGGGTTTACGCTCTTGGCGCAGGACGGACCTCCGCCCGCGTGAACTGCCAGATCAATCCAGGGAGAGAGTAATGAAGAAGACCTCGGTCCTCGCCTTCGGCCTCGTTGCCGCCACCGCTCTGACCAGCCCGGCCAAGGCCGACAAGCTGGACGACATCATCTCGTCCGGCACGCTGCGTTGCGCCGTCGTCCTCGACTTCCCGCCGATGGGCGCCCGTGACGAGAACAACAACCCGATCGGCTTCGACGTCGATTACTGCAACGACCTTGCCAAGGCGCTCGGCGTTACGGCCGAGATCGTCGAAACGCCCTTCCCGGAACGTATCCCGGCCCTGATGTCCGGCCGCGTCGACGTCGGCGTCGCCTCGACCTCCGACACGCTGGAACGCGCCAAGACCGTCGGCATGACGATCCCCTACTTCGCCTTCCAGATGGCCGTCACGGCCAACGACAAGTCGGGCGTCAAGTCCTTCGAGGACATGAAGGGCAAGACGGTCGGCGCCACCGCCGGCACGTTCGAAGCCATCGCGCTCGAAAAGTCGGTGAAGGAATGGGGCGTCGGCGAGTTCCGCCCGTACCAGACCCAGGCTGACGTCTTCCTCGCCCTCAGCCAGGGCCAGATCGACGCGACGGTCTCCACGTCGACGGTCGCCCAGTCCAACGTCAAGAGCGGCAAGTTCGCCGGCATCTCCGTCGTCGGCAACGCACCCTACGACATCGATTATGTCGCGCTCTTCACCAACCGCGAAGAATACGGCCTGATCAACTACCTGAACCTCTTCATCAATCAGCAGGTTCGCACCGGCCGCTACAACGAACTCTACGAAAAGTGGGTTGGTGGCGAAGTCCCGGCCCTGTCCGTGAACGGCGTTTATCGCTAATCTGCCGCTTCCCCGGCGGCGCGGAACACACCGTTCCGCGCCGCCGATCGTTTCAAAGGGTGAGACGGCAATGTTCAGTTACTCCTTTCACTGGAACCAGGCGTTCAAGGCCCTGCCGCAGATGCTGGACGGCGCGCTGGTCACGCTGCAGGTCGCAATCCTGTCCATGGTCATCGGCCTTGCGGTGGCGCTCGCACTGACGCTCTTCCGCCTGTCGGGCAACCGCATCCTCAGCGGCTTCGCCACGGGCTGGGTCGAGATCGCGCGCAACACGCCCGCGCTCTTCCAGATATACATGGCCCATTTCGGGCTCGGCAATTTCGGCATCCACCTCAGCCCCTATACGGCGCTCCTGGTCGGCATCGCCTTCAACAATGCCGGCTATCTCGCGGAGAACTTCCGCGGCGCGCTGAAGGCGATCCCGGAGACGCAGACCCGCGCCGGCCGGTCGCTCGGCATGACGCCGCTGCAGGCCTTCCGCTACATCGTCATGCCGCAGATGCTGCGCATCGCCTTCCTGCCGGCCACCAACCAGATGGTCTGGGCGATCCTGATGACCTCGCTTGGCGTCACCGTCGGCATGAACACCGATCTTGCAGGCGTCACCCAGGCGTTGAACGCGGTGTCCTTCCGTACCTTCGAATTCTTCGCGCTCGCGGCGGTCATCTACTACGTGATCGCCAAGGCCGTGACACTCGCAGCGCGCCTCGCCGCGGCGCGCATGTTCCGCTACTGAGAGGGGTAAACCATGTTCGATACCGCTCTCACCTGGGCCGATCTCGGCTTCCTCGCGCAAGGCGCCCTGATGACGCTTGCCGTCACCGCCGTCTCCGTGCTTGCCGGAACCATCCTCGGCGTCATCTTCGGCGTCATCCGCAACCAGGCCGGCTCCTACTGGTCGCTGCCGCTCACCTTCCTGCTCGACATCTTCCGCTCCGTGCCGCTGCTCATCCAGCTCGTGCTCGGCAATGCGCTGCAGTCGATCATGAAGCTCGGCTGGGCGCCCTTCACCACCTCCTGCGTGGTGCTGTCGCTCTATACGGCGGCCTATTGCACCGAGATCGTGCGCGGGGGCATTTCCTCCGTTCCGCCAACCACGCGCCGCGCGGCCCGCTCGCTCGGCATGACCTGGTGGCAGGACATGCGCTACATCGTGGCCCCGCTCGCCACGCGCGTCTCGCTGCCCGCCTGGATCGGCCTGACGCTCGGCGTCATGAAGGACTCCGCCCTCGTGCTCTGGCTCGGCCTGATCGAGCTCCTGCGCGCCTCGCAGATCCTCGTCACGCGCCTGCAGGAACCGCTGTTCATCCTGCTGATCTGCGGCGCCATCTACTTCATCATCAGCTTCCCCATCGCCCGGCTGGGCGGGTATCTCGAAAGACGGTGGTCCAATGATTGAGATCGAAAACGTCCGCAAATCCTTCGGCCAGCTCGAGGTCCTGAAGGGGATCAACCTCACCGTCCAGAAGGGCGAGGTGCTGACCATCATCGGCGGTTCGGGCTCGGGCAAGTCGACGCTGCTCACCTGCATCAATGGCCTCGAGACCATCGACGCCGGCCGCATCGTCGTCGACGGCACGGATGTGCATGCCAAGGGCACGGACCTCAACAAGCTGCGCCGCAAGCTCGGCATCGTGTTCCAGCAGTTCAACGCCTTCCCGCACCTGACGGTGCTGGAGAACGTCATGCTGGCGCCGGTCAAGGTGCTCGGCCAGTCCAAGGCCGAAGCCGAGGCGATGGCCGTCAAGCAGCTCACCCATGTCGGCCTCGGCGACAAGCTCAAGGTCTATCCGAGCCGCATGTCGGGCGGCCAGCAGCAGCGCATGGCGATCGCCCGCGCGCTCGCCATGTCGCCGGCCTACATGCTGTTCGACGAAGTGACCTCGGCGCTCGATCCGCAGCTCGTCGGCGAAGTGCTCGACACGCTGCGCATGCTCGCCTCCGAGGGCATGACGATGATCTGCGTCACGCACGAAATGAAGTTCGCCCGCGAAGTCTCCGACCGCGTCGCCTTCTTCCACAAGGGCGTGATGGCCGAGATCGCTCCGCCGGAAGAACTCTTCGGCGCACCGAAGGACCCGGAACTGCAGGCGTTCCTCGCCGCTACCCACTGAGGCAAAAATGCAGACTGAAATCGAGCCCGGCGTCGTCGTCATCGGCGCCGGCGTGGTCGGCCTTTCCGCGGCCATCGCCTTGCAGGCCCGGGGCCTTACCGTCACCGTCCTCGAACGCGAGGGCCCGGCGGCCGGCGCGTCCGCCGGAAACGCCGGCGCCTTCGCCTTCACCGACATCCTGCCGCTCGCGTCTCCGGGCATCCTGAAGAAGGCGCCGAAATGGCTGCTCGATCCGCTCGGGCCGCTCTCCGTGCCGCCGTCCTATGCGCTGCAGATCGCGCCGTGGATGTTCCGGTTCTGGCGTGCCTGCTCGGCAAGCCGCGTCGCCCATTCCATGACCGCGCAGACCGCGCTGATGGACCTCTCCAAGGCCGAGCTGGAGCCGTTCCTGGCCGAGACCGGCACGCTCTCCATGCTGCGCAAGGAAGGCAACCTGCAGGTCTATGAAAGCCAGGCCGAGCTCGACGCCTCGCTGCCCGGCTGGAAGGCGCGCGCCGAACACGGCATCGAATTCCGCCATATGGGCGCCGCCGAGATGGCGACGATCCAGCCCGGTCTTGCGCCGCGCTTCACCCATGGCACCTTCACGCCCGGCTGGTACTCGATCGCCGATCCCAAGCTCTACACGCTGGCGCTGGCCGATCATTTCCGCGCCAGGGGCGGAAGGATCGAGCGTGCCGAGGTTTCCAGCCTGCACCCCATCGAGGGCGGCGTGGAAATCCGCACGACGGACGGCCGGACGGTGCGGGCACGCAAGGCCGTGCTCGCGGCCGGTGCCTTCTCGCACCAGGTCGCCCGCTCGCTGGGCGAAAACATCCCGCTCGAAACCGAGCGCGGCTACAACACGACGCTGCCGGCCGATGCCTTCGACCTGCGCACGCAGGTCACCTTCGGCGGCCATGGCTTCGTCGTTACCCGGCTTTCGACCGGCATCCGCGTTGGCGGCGCGGTGGAGCTTGGCGGACTGAAGCTACCGCCGAACTTCCGCCGGTCGGAAGCCATGCTGGAAAGGGCGCGCGCCTTCCTGCCGGGCCTCAAGCCCGAGGGCGGCGTGCAGTGGATGGGCTTCCGCCCCTCGCTGCCCGACAGCCTGCCGGCCATCGGCCGCGCCCGCGCGACGCCCGATGTCGTCTACGCCTTCGGCCACGGCCATCTCGGCCTCACCCAGTCGGCGGGCACCGCCCGCCTCGTCGCCGACCTCCTCACCGATGGCAAGACGGCGATCGACATCGCCTCCTTCTCGCCGCAACGCTTCTAGCCGAAGGACCCGCTCCATGGTCGACCTCTCCGCCCGCAGCATCCTTGCCGGAACAGCCTCCGGTCCGATCATCGCAGCCGGGGAGGCGCTGAGTTTCTGGGGCGGCGTGGATCCGGCGACGGGCCGGGTCATCGACGTGCACCATCCGCTGCATGGCGCCACCATCACCGGCGGCATCCTGATGATGCCGTCGAGCCGTGGTTCCTGCACGGGCTCCGGCGTGCTGCTCGACCTCGCGCTGACCGGCCGTGCGCCGGCGGCGCTGATCTTCAGCGAGGCCGAGGACGTGCTGACGCTCGGCGCGCTGATCGCCGCGGAAATGTTCGGCAAGGAACTGCCGGTGCTGCGCCTGTCGCATGACGTCTTCGATGCGCTCTGTCGCGCGAAGACGGCGAAGATCGGCGTGACGAGCATCGAGGCTGATGGCCTCACCATCCCCGTCGCCCCGCCGGCCACCGCTGCGCTCGACCTCACCGAAGACGACCGCGCCATGCTTGATGGCCGCGACGGCGTCGCCGTGCAGCTTGCCCTGCGCATCACCGCCGCCATGGCCGCGCAGCAGGGCGCGACGAAGCTGGTCGACGTGGTGCAGGGCCATATCGACGGCTGCATCTATGCCAGCCCCGCCAATCTTACCTTCGCGGAGAAGATGGCCGACATGGGCGCGAAGGTGCGCGTGCCGACCACGATGAACGCCATTTCCGTCGACCGGGCGAACTGGGAAAAGCAGGGCGTGCCGCATGATTTCGGCGACCCGGCCGCCCGCCTTGCCGACGCCTATGTCCGCATGGGCTGCCGCCCGACCTTCACCTGTTCTCCCTACCTTCTCGACAGCGCGCCAAAAACCGGCGAGGCCATCGCCTGGGCGGAATCCAATGCCGTGATCTTCGCCAATACCGTGCTCGGCGCACGCACGGCCAAGCACCCGGATTTCCTCGATCTCTGCATCGCGCTCACCGGCCGCGCGCCGCTGTCGGGCGTCTATCTGGAAGAGCATCGCAAGGCCAAGCGCGTGATCGACGTGACGCTGCCGGAAAACGTGGACGACGCCTTCTGGCCGCTCGTCGGCTATCTCGCCGGCCGCGCCGCGCCTGACCGCATCCCGCTACTGCGAGGTCTTGCCGCCGCAAAGCCGACGCGCGACGACCTGAAGGCCCTCTGCGCCGCCTTCGGCACTACCTCCGCCGCGCCGATGCTGCATATCGAGGGCGTCACGCCCGAGGCGGACGGCGCTGCCGCTGCCGACGCCGACCGGGTCTCCATCACCCGCGCCGACATGGTCGAAGTCTGGCGGATGTTCAACGACGGGCCGGCCGAAGTGGAACTCGTCGCCATCGGCAGCCCGCATGCCTCGGCCTCCGAATGCCGCGCGCTGGCCGATGCGCTTGGCGACCGCAAGCGGCACGAGAGCGTTGCGGTGATCGTCACGGCGGGCCGCGATGTCATGGCGGAAGCGGGCGACGTGCTGACGCGCCTGAGGGCCAGCGGCGTGCAGGTCCTGCCGGATCTGTGCTGGTGCTCGATCTCCGAGCCGGTCTTCCCGACGAAGACGCGCACGCTCATCACCAATTCCGGCAAGTATGCCCATTACGGCCCGGGCCTTTCCGGCCGCACCGTGCGCTTCGGCAACCTTGCCGATTGCATCGAGGCGGCGCTGACCGGCCGCGTGCCGCCGCGCCTGCCTGCCTGGCTTTCCTGATCAGTCCCGACCGAAGACGTCGCGCGTATAGACCTTGTCCGCGACATCATCGAGCTCTTCGGCGTGCCGGTTGGCGATGATGACGTCGGCGCGGCGCTTGAAGTCCCCGAGATCGCGCACGATCTCGGAGCGAAAGAACGTATCCTCCGCGAAATCCGGCTCGTAGATGATGACGGGGATGCCCTTCGCCTTGATGCGCTTCATGATGCCCTGGATGGAGGATTCACGGAAATTGTCCGAATCCTTCTTCATGGTGAGGCGATAGACGCCGACGACCTCGGGATCGCGCCCGACGATGTCGGCGGCGAGGAAATCCTTGCGCGTCGTGTTGGCGTCGACGATGGCGCGGATCAGGTTCTGCGGCACATCGCTGAAATTGGAGAGAAGCTGGCGCGTATCCTTCGGCAGGCAATAGCCGCCATAGCCGAAGGAGGGGTTGTTGTAGTGCTGGCCGATGCGCGGATCGAGCCCGACGCCCTCGATGACCTGCCGCGTATCGATGCCATGGGTCATGGCATAGCTGTCGAGTTCGTTGAAATAGGCGACGCGCATGGCGAGATAGGTATTGGCGAAGAGCTTGATCGCCTCCGCCTCGCCCGAGCCGGTGAAGAGCACTGGCACGTCTTCCTTCACCGCGCCCTGCTGGAGCAGCCCGGCGAACTGGCGCGCCTCCGGCGTATCCGCCCCCATGACGATGCGCGATGGATGGAGGTTGTCGTAGAGCGCCTTGCCTTCGCGCAGGAATTCCGGCGAGAAGACGATGCGCTCGTCCTTGCGCGCCTCGCGCAGCCAGGCGGTATAGCCGACGGGAATGGTGGACTTGATGACGATGGTGGCGCTCGGATTGACCTGCCGCACGTCCTCGATCACCGCCTCCACGCTGGCCGTGTCGAAATAGTTGCTCGTCGGATCGTAGTTGGTCGGCGTCGCGACGATGACAAAGTCGGCTTTTGCGAAGGCTTCCACCTTGTCGTTCGTGGCCTTGAGACGCAACGGTTTCGTGCGCAGGTAATCCTCGATCTCCGCATCGGCGATGGGCGAGATACCGGCGTTCAGTTGCGCGACACGTTGCTCGTTGAGGTCGTAAGCGATGACATCGTTGTGCTGGGCAAGAAGCACGGCGTTGGAAAGACCGACATATCCGATGCCGGCCACGGAGATATTGGCCATGAACAATCCGTCTGGAAACTGAAGACTTGTACTGCGGTTGCAGCCGACTAGGCATCAAGCCGGGATGGTTTTCAACCCCGTTATCGGATCAAGGGGAAATGATGGCGGACAGAGAGGGATTCGAACCCTCGATAGAGTTTCCCCTATACACGCGTTCCAGGCGTGCGCCTTCAACCACTCGGCCACCTGTCCGTCCGCTCGCTGCCGGTGGTCAGTCCGGCGCGGGTCGCTTTCCTGTTTCCATTCCGGCGAGACGGCGCGATATATACCGAGGTTTCACGCAGGATCAACCGCTTTCTGACAGATTCTTGAAGGTTATTCGTTCCGCCGTGAAGGATTGCGCAAACCGGGCCGTCTTCCTATCTATAGGCAGGAATGAAGCGGAGCGGATTCCGGCTCCGGCAGGCGGCACCGGGAGGGTGCGATGATACGGTTCGTGCTCAGAGCCCTCAGTCTCGTTGCCCTCGTCATCGCCGTCATGGCGGGCACGATCGACGCGATCCAGTCCGTCTCGGCTTCCGAACCGGTGCTGACACCGCTTGCCGTCGCCTGGAGCACGGCGAGCCCCGATACGATCGCCCTCGTCGCCGACGGCATCATGCGCAAGTTCCCCTATGCCTGGGACCCGGCCGCGCTGTGGGTGCTCTCGCAGCCCGCCTTCGCGGTGCTCTTGGTTCTTTCGCTGTTCTTCTGGGTGATCGCCTACAAGCGGCCGCCCGTCGCGGGCCGCTTCACGGCCTGAAACCACATCCCTGCAGGAGACCCCGATGTTCCTGATCGACATGTTCAACAAGAAGACCGTCATGCCCGCGCCCGAGGCGGCGCTTCCCGGGCGCGACGCGCCCATCCCGACATCCGCCACGCATTTCGTCAACGGGCGCGCGCTGAAGGGGCCCTATCCGGCGGGCTTCAAGACCGTGCTGCTCGGCATGGGCTGCTTCTGGGGCGCCGAGCGGCTGCTCTGGCAGATCCCCGGCGTGTGGGTGACGGCGGCCGGCTATTCCGGCGGCTTCACGCCCAACCCGACCTATCACGAGACGACCACCGGCCTGACGGGCCATACGGAAGTGGTGCTCGTCGTCTACGATCCCGCCGAGGTCTCGCTGGAAACCCTGCTGAAGGCCTTCTTCGAGGCGCACGACCCGACCCAGGGCATGCGCCAGGGCAACGATATCGGCACGACGTACCGCTCGGCGATCTATCTCGAGGACGAGGTGGACCTTGCGACGGCGCGGCGTGCGCGCGACGTCTACCAGGCGGCGCTGACGGCGGCGGGGCGGACGGACCGCATCACCACGGAGATCGGGAAGGCCGGGCCGTTCTATTTCGCCGAGGATGTGCACCAGCAGTATCTCGCCAAGAATCCGGGCGGTTATTGCGGCTTGCGCGGCACGGGGGTCTCCTGCGCCATCGGCTGAACATGGCCGGCTTTTTCAACAGGTTCGGGCCGCCGCGAACGAGGTTTTCCACCTCCGATCGCAGCGGCCCCGCATTTTTTACCAACTGAAAAATTTCTGGTGAATTTTTCCGAGAGGCGTGCAAGGATGCCGCCAGCCTGACCCAAGGGAACGGGTCGGTGGCTCCGTCGCGCGCCTGTCATGCGCTGCGCGGAAGGTCCCTATAAGATCAATAGCGAACAGGGCTGAACAATGAAAAAGACCCTTCTCACCCTTCTTGCCACGGCCGCCATGTCGGCCAGCGCGCTCGCCGCGGACATCAAGCCGGCGATCATCTATGACCTCGGCGGCAAGTTCGACAAGTCGTTCAACGAAGCGGCCTATAACGGCGCGGAAAAGTTCAAGGCCGAGACGGGCATCGAATACCGCGATTTCGAGATCGCCAACGACGCGCAGCGCGAGCAGGCCCTGCGCCGCTTCGCCAGCGACGGCAACAATCCGATCGTCATGGCCGGCTTCTCCTGGGCCGCGCAGCTCGAGAAGGTCGCGGCGGAATATCCCGACACCAAGTTCGCCATCATCGACATGGTGCTCGACAAGCCGAACGTCCGCTCGGTCGTCTTCAAGGAAGAAGAGGGCGGCTGGCTCGCCGGCATCCTCGCCGGCATGGCGTCCAAGACCAAGACCGTCAGCTTCGTCGGCGGCATGGACATTCCGCTGATTCACAAGTTCGCCTGCGGCTATATCGGCGGCGCGAAGTCCCTCGGCCCGGACTATAACGTCCTCGAAGCCTATACGGGCACGACGCCGGACGCCTGGAACGACCCGGTCAAGGGCGGCGAGATCGCCAAGTCGCAGTTCGACCAGGGTTCGGACGTGGTCTACCACGCTGCCGGCGGCACGGGCGTCGGCGTCCTGCAGGCCGCGGCGGATGCCGGCAAGCTCGGCATCGGCGTCGATTCCAACCAGAACGGCCTGCATCCCGGCAAGGTCCTGACCTCGATGGTCAAGCGCGTCGACGTTGCCGTCTACGATGCCTTCATGTCGGCCAAGGAAGACAAGTTCCAGCCCGGCATCAACGTGCTCGGCCTCAAGGAAAACGGCGTCGACGTCGCCATGGACGAGAACAACGCCCCGCTCATCACTCCGGAAATGAAGGCCGCCATCGACAAGGCGCGCGCCGACATCATTGCCGGCACGGTGAAGGTACACGACTACATGTCGGACGAGACCTGCCCCTATTAAGGCCTGTCGAACGGCCCGCTTGCGGCGACGCAGGCGGGCCGATTCCGTTCTGCCTGCTCAATAATGCGGCGGGCGGGTAATGGCCGGGGCATCGAGAGACCCCTCTTCCAATGCGAGGAAACGTTCCGTGAGCCGGTCGAGCTTCGAGCGCACCTGCTCGACGACGCGCCATTGCTCGGCGAGCTGGTCGGAAAGCTCCTCGATCGTCTGCGCCTGATGGGCGATATGCTCCTCCAGGCGGGCGATGCGCTCGGCCTGGCTGTCTTGGGAAGGATGGGACATGGTCGGGGCTCTCCTCGTCGGTCGGGGCCGGTCGAACGAGCTATAGCGGCCCTGGACGGCGCCCGCAATCGGACTGGACAAGCGCTGCGGAAGCAACAAGACTAAGACCGATCGGCCCACGGCCGCCGGCCCCGAATCCCCGTAAGAGTGGATCGTCATGAACGAACTGGCAATCGAACTGAAGGGCATCGACAAGAGCTTCGGCCTCGTCCACGCCAACCGGAACATCAACCTGAAGGTCCGCAAAGGCACCATTCACGGTATCATCGGCGAAAACGGCGCCGGCAAATCCACCCTCATGTCGATCCTCTACGGCTTCTACCAGGCCGACCACGGCGACATCGTGATCAACGGGCAGACCGCCGATATCCGCGACCCCAACGCCGCCATCGCGGCCGGCATCGGCATGGTGCACCAGCACTTCATGCTGGTCGAGAACTTCACCGTGCTGGAGAACATCATGCTCGGCGCGGAGGAGAGCCAGATCCTCAATGCCGGCATCACCAAGGCACGCGCCGAGCTGAAGCGGCTGGAGAAGGAATATGCGCTGGAGGTCGATCCCGACGCAGTGATCGAGGAACTGCCGGTCGGCATCCAGCAGCGCGTGGAAATTTTGAAAGCCCTTTACCGCAAGGCCGACATCCTCATCCTCGACGAGCCGACGGGCGTGCTCACGCCGGCCGAGGCCGACCATCTCTTCCGCATCCTCCAGCAATTGAAGGAGCAGGGAAAGACGGTCCTTCTCATCACCCACAAGCTGCGCGAGATCATGGCGATCACCGACGAGGTCTCCGTCATGCGCCGCGGCGAGATGGTGGCGACGCGCACGACGAAGGAAACCTCCGTCGAGGAGCTGGCCGAGCTGATGGTCGGCCGCCGCGTGCTCCTGCGCGTCGAAAAGGGCGAGGCCAGGCCCGCCGACGTCAAGCTCTCGGTGAAGAACCTCACCGTGCGCGACAGCCGCGGCGTCACCATGGTCGACGACGTCTCCTTCGATATCCGCGCCGGCGAGATCGTCGGCATCGCCGGCGTTGCCGGCAACGGCCAGTCGGAGCTGCTGGAGGCGATCTCCGGCATCCGCCGCGCCCGGGCCGGCACCGTGCTGCTCAATGGCAGCCCCATCGACGTGACAGGCAATGCCGATCCGGCGGAACTGCGCAAGCGGGGCCTCGCCCATGTGCCGGAAGACCGCCACCATGTCGGCCTCGTCCTGAAGTTCGACGAGAGCGAGAATGCCATCCTCGGCTATCACGACGATCCGAAATACCGGAAGGGCCTGCTGCTCGACATCGACGCAATCCGCGCCGAGGCGGAGGAGAAGATCGCCGCCTACGACATCCGCCCGCCGAACCCGCGGCTGAAGACCGCCAATTTTTCCGGCGGCAACCAGCAGAAGATCGTGCTGGCGCGCGAGATGGAGCGTGGGCCCGACGTGCTGATCATCGGCCAGCCGACGCGCGGCGTCGATGTCGGCGCCATCGAATTCATCCACAGGCGCATCATCGAGATGCGCGACCAGGGCAAGGCGGTGCTGCTCGTCTCCGTCGAACTCGACGAGATTCGCGCGCTTTCCGACCGTATCCTGGTGATGTTCGCCGGCCGCGTCGTCGGCGAGCGCGCCCCCGATGCCTCTGAAGGAGAACTCGGCCTTCTGATGGCCGGCGTGGAAGGCTCGAAGGAGGCCGCCGAATGAGTGTTCCCTATGCGAAGCTGCCGGCCTGGGCGGAATACGGCCTCATTCCGCTGGTCAACCTCGCCGTCGCCTTCCTGATTTCCGGCCTCGTCGTGCTGATCGTCGGCGAGAGCCCGCTGCAGGCCGCCTACCACATGGTCAACGGCGCCTTCGGCCGGGGCGAATATATCGGCTTCACGCTCTACTATACGACGACCTTCATCTTCACCGGCCTTGCCGTGGCGGTCGCCTTCCATTGCGGCCTTTTCAATATCGGCGGCGAGGGGCAGGCCTATATCGGCGGCATCGGCGTGACGCTGGCCTGCCTTGCCTTCGACCATACGCTGCCCTGGTATCTGCTCTTCCCCATCGCCATTGCCGGCGCCGCCTTCTTCGGCGCACTCTGGGCGCTGATCCCCGGCTGGCTGCAGGCCAAGCGCGGCAGCCATATCGTCATCACGACGATCATGTTCAACTTCATCGCCGCGAGCCTGATGAACTACCTGCTCAACAAGGTGTTCAAGCCGCTCGGCTCCATGTCGCTCGAAACCCGCACCTTCGAAGCGGGCGGGCAGCTTCCCAAGCTCGACTGGCTGATGAATATCTTCGGGCTTTCCGTCGGCACCGCGCCGTTCAACATCTCCTTCCTGCTGGCGCTTGTCGCCGCCTTCGGCGTCTGGGTGCTGATCTGGCGCACGAAGCTCGGCTACGAGATGCGCACCATGGGCCACAGCCCAGCCGCCGCGCGCTATGCCGGCATCAAGGAATCGCGGATCATCATCATCACCATGATGATCTCCGGCGGCCTAGCCGGCATGATGGCGCTGAACCCGATCATGGGCGAGCAGTTCCGCATGCAGCTCGATTTCGTGCAGGGCGCCGGCTTCGTCGGCATCGCCGTGGCGCTGATGGGCCGCTCGCATCCGGCGGGCATCATTCCCGCCGCCCTCCTCTTCGGCATGCTCTACCAGGGCGGGGCGGAGATCTCCTTCGAGATGCCCTCCATCTCGCGCGACATGATCGTCATCATCCAGGGCCTCGTGATCCTCTTCGCCGGCGCGCTCGAACACATGTTCCGTCCGGCCATCACGCGGATCATCCTCGGCCTCTCGCCGAAGACGCGCGACGTCGCCGCCACCAAGGGAGCCTGATCGCCATGGATTTCTTTCAGGTCATCATCGAGCTGGCGCAATCGACCGTCCGCCTTTCGACGCCGCTGATCCTCGCAGCGCTTGCCGGCCTCTTCACCGAGCGGGCCGGCGTCTTCGACATCGGTCTCGAAGGCAAGATGCTGGGCGCGGCCTTCGCCGCGGGCACCGTCTCCTATCTCACCCAATCGGTGGCGATGGGGCTTTCGGCCGCCATCCTCATCTCCGTGCTGCTCTCGCTGGTGCACGGCTATGCCTCGATCACCCAGCGCGGCAGCCAGATCGTCTCGGGCGTCGCCATCAACTTCGTCGTCGCCGGCGCCACCGTCATCCTCGGCCAGGCCTGGTTCGGCCAGGGCGGGCGCACCCCGGCGCTTTCCGACAGCGGCCGCTTCGGCACGATCAGGCTGCCCTTCGCGGATGCCGTCCGCGACGTGCCGATCCTCGGCCCGATCTATTCGGGCCTGCTTTCCGGCCATTCGCCGCTCACCTGGCTCGCCTTCCTGATGGTGCCGGTGAGTTGGTGGATCCTCTATCGCACGCGCTTCGGCCTTCGCCTGCGCGCCGTCGGCGAGAATCCGGGCGCGGTCGATACCGCCGGCATCTCGGTGCTCTGGCTGCGCTACCGCGCCGTCATCTGCTGCGGCATCCTGTGCGGCATTGCCGGCGCCTACCTGTCGCTGGCCGCCAATGCCGGCTTCACCAAAGGCATGACGGCGGGCAAGGGCTATATCGCGCTCGCCGCCCTCATCTTCGCCAAGTGGCGGCCGAAGAACATCCTCTTCGCGTGCCTGCTCTTCGGCTTCCTCGACGCCTTCGCCATCCGCTACCAGGGCTACGCCTTCCCGCTGATCGGCAAGGTGCCGGTACAGCTCATGCAGGCGCTGCCCTATATCCTGACGGTGATCCTGCTCGCAGGCTTCATCGGCAAGGCCATTCCGCCCAAGGCCGGCGGCGTGCCCTACGTCAAGGAGCGATGAAATGTCCCACGACCTCTTCGAGGCGGCGCGCGCGGCCATGCGCCTCGCCTATGCGCCCTATTCCAAGTTCCCGGTCGGCGCGGCGATCCGCGCCGAGGACGGCAAGATCTATGCCGGCGCCAATATCGAGAACATCTCCTTCCCGCAGGGCTGGTGCGCCGAGCCGACGGCGATCAGCCAGATGATCATGGCCGGCAACAGGAAGATCGTCGAAATGGCCGTCATTGCGGAAAAGCTGCCGCTCTGCCCGCCCTGTGGCGGCTGCCGGCAGAAGATCGCGGAATTCGCCGCGGCGAAGACGCCGATCTATCTGTGCGACGAGACCGGCGTGAAGAAGACCATGACCATGGAGGAATTGCTGCCGCACGGCTTTGCGACGGACACGATCGGATGAGCGCGGCAACCACCGATCTCCTGATCTCCCGCCTCGGCGGCGTCGCGCCGCGCTACGGCATCGTGCTCGGCTCGGGCCTCGGCACGCTGGTGGAGGCCGTGCGCGACCCGTTGCGCATTCCCTATTCGGACCTGCCGAGCTTTCCGCAGAGCAGCGTCTCGGGCCATGCGGGCGAAATGGTCATCGGCTTTCTCGGCGCGGTGCCGGTCGTCATGCTGTCCGGCCGGGTGCACTATTACGAGCGGGGCGACGCCAATGCCATGCGCACGCCGATCGAGGTGCTGAAGGGGCTCGGCGTCACATCGCTGATCCTCACCAATTCGGCAGGCTCGCTGCGCGAGGACATGCCGCCCGGCTCGGTGATGCGCATTGCCGACCACATCAATTTCTCCGGCACCAACCCGCTGATCGGCCTCGAAAGCGACGACCGCTTCGTCGGCATGACGAACGCCTATGACGCAGACCTTGCCGCGCGCATGGAGGCAGCGGCGGCAAAGCTCGACATCCCGCTTTCGAGCGGCGTCTACATGTGGTTCTCCGGGCCGAGCTTCGAGACGCCGGCGGAAATCCGCATGGCGCGCGTCCTCGGCGCGGATGCCGTCGGCATGTCGACCGTGCCGGAGGTGCTGATCGCCCGGCATATCGGCCTCAGGGTCGCGGCCGCCTCGGTCATCACCAATTTCGGCGCCGGCATGACGGGCGCCGAGCTCAGCCATCACGAAACCAAGGACATGGCCCCGATCGGCGGAAAGCGGCTTGCCGCCATCCTCGCCGGGATGATCGCGGGCGGAGACGAAGACCATGCATGAGGATACGGCGAAGGCAGCCCTTTCGCTGCTCGACTTGACCGACCTGAGCGACACCTGCGACGAAGCCGCCATCGAGACGCTGTGCGACAACGCGCAGACGCCGTTTGGCCCGGTTGCGGCCATCTGCATCTGGCCGCGCTTCGTGACGCAGGCGCGCGGCATCCTCGGCGCCGGCCATGCGGTGAAGATCGCGACCGTCGTCAATTTCCCCTCCGGCGACTTGCCGGTCGCCACCGTCGTCGCCGAGACGCGGCAGGCGATCGCCGACGGCGCGGACGAGATCGACCTCGTCATTCCCTATCGCGACTTCATTGCCGGCGACGAAGAGGCCGTGACGGAAATGGTGGCGGCCGTAAGAGCCGCCTGCCCGCCGCCCGTTCTTCTCAAGACAATCCTTGAAACCGGGGAACTGAAGGACCCGGCCCTGATCCGCGAGGCTTCCGACCTTGCCATCGCCGCCGGCAGCGACTTCATCAAGACCTCCACCGGCAAGGCCACCGTGAATGCGACGTTGCCGGCCGCCGGGATCATGCTGAACGCCATCAAATCGAGCGGCAAGCCGGTCGGCTTCAAGCCGGCGGGCGGCGTGCGCACCGTGGCGGATGCGGGCGAGTATCTCGCGCTTGCCGCCGCGATCCTCGGGGAAGGCTGGGCGACGCCGAAAACCTTCCGCTTCGGCGCCTCCGGCCTCCTCGACGACATTCTCGCCGTGCTCGGCGGCCGGCCCGCACCCTCGGCGCCTGCGAGCTACTGAGATGCTGCCGCAGGAGACGATCCGCCGCAAACGCAACGGCGAGCCGCTCTCCCGCGAGGAGATCGCCCGCTTCGTCGCCGGCATCACGGATGGCAGCGTCTCCGAGGGACAGGTCGCCGCCTTCGCCATGGCGGTCTGGTTCAAGGGCATGGCGCGCGAGGAGACCGTGTCGCTGACGCTCGCCATGCGCGATTCGGGCGACGTGCTCGACTGGTCCGGCATCGACCGGCCGATTGCCGACAAGCATTCCACCGGCGGCGTCGGCGACAATGTCTCGCTGATGCTGGCCCCCATCGCGGTGGCCTGCGGCCTTGCCGTGCCGATGATCTCCGGCCGCGGCCTCGGCCATACCGGCGGCACGCTCGACAAGCTGGAATCGATCCCCGGCTACACGATCATGCCGACCGCGGACGTCTTCCGCCGCACGGTGAAGGACGTCGGTTGCGCGATCATCGGCCAGACGGCGGCGCTCGCGCCGGCCGACAAGCGCATCTATGCCATCCGCGACGTAACGGCGACGGTCGATTCCGTGCCGCTGATCACCGCCTCCATCCTTTCCAAGAAGCTCGCGGCGGGCCTCCAGTCGCTGGTTCTCGACGTCAAGGTCGGCAACGGCGCCTTCATGACGGATGCGGCGGAGGCAGAGACGCTCGCCCGCTCGCTGGTCGAGGTCGCGAACGGCGCCGGCGTCAGGACCGCCGCGCTCATCACCGACATGAACCAGCCGCTGGCGGACGCCGCCGGCAATGCGGTGGAGATCGCCAATTGCATCGCCTTCCTCAAGGGCGGGAAGGCCGGGACAAGGCTGGAGCGCGTCGTCCTTGCCTTCGCCGCGGAAATGCTGGTGCTCTCGGGACTGGAGACGGACCTTGCCGCCGCCAAGGGGAAGGCAGCCCAGGCGCTCGCAAGCGGCGCGGCGGCGGAAACCTTCGGCCGCATGGTGCACGCGCTGGGCGGGCCGGCCGATATCATGGAAAGGCCGGACGCCCACCTGGCGTCGGCTCCGGTCATCCGCCCTGTCATCGCCGCGCAAGCCGGCTATCTTTCCGCCTGCGATACGCGCGGCATCGGCCTTGCCGTCATCGAGCTCGGCGGCGGGCGCAGCCGGCCAGACGACATGATCGACCACCGCGTCGGCTTCGACCGGCTGCGCCCGCTCGGAGTGAAGGTGGAAAAGGGCGAGGAGATCGCCCGCGTGCATGCAGTGAACGAGGCGGATGCAGCCCGGGCCGCCGAACGGCTTGCCGGGCTCTACCGGATCACGCCGGACGCCCCGGCGGCACCGTCCGAAATACGCACGCGCATCAGCGCGTGAGGTGCAGCCGGCCGTCCTCGACCTTGTAGGAGGCGAGGCCCTTCAGGAAGCTCATGCCGATCAGCGTGCCGGAGAGCGCCTTGTCGTCCAGCACCATCGCGCCGACATTCTCGATCCTCACCGGGCCGATCTCGATCCGGTCGAGGCGGACATAGGCGGCGCGCGCCTTGCCGTTGGCGGTTTCCACGGCATAGCGGAAATCGAGATTCGCCTTGTCGATGCCGATACGCTGGGCCGTCGAGACATTGAGGGCGACCATGCTGGCGCCCGTATCGACCATGCCCTCCTCCTTGCGGCCGTTGATGGAGAACAGGCCGGTGAAATGGCCGTTCGCATCGGCGCCGATCACCGCACTGCGGTTGCCGGTATAGCGCGCCGCATCGGCCGCCGGCACGGATGCCTTCTCGACCTTCGCCGGTGAAGCGGTTGCGCTCTGGTCCAGATAACGGGTCGCAAGACCGGGCACGAAGGTGGCGGCGGCGATGGCCGAACCGACGAGAAGTACGAGGCTGCGAACGAACATGGGACGGTCTCCGGAAGGATCTGTCCCGAAATAGCACGCCACCGGCTAACGGGCGGCAAAAGGCGCACCAAAGCACGCCCCTCTCCACGATCTTTCGCCGGCTTGGTAAACCACTGGTTAATCAGCCACGCTGCTCGCGCAGGAAGGTCATCAGCGATTTTCCGGCATCGAGGATGTGATCGCGCGTCAGGCGCGAGGCGAGATCGGCATCGCCCTTCCCGCAGGCGGCGAGGATCGCCTCATGCTCGCGGCCGGCACGCGGCACGCCGTTGGTGAAGGTGAGCTGGGCGCGTAGGTAGCGGTCGATCCGGTCGAGCGAGGAGCGCACGTTCTGCAGATAATAGGGGCGCTGCGAAGCTTCGTAGAGCGTGTAGTGGAAAAGCCGGTTGATCTCGCCCCAGCGGTGCGGGTCCGTCTCCCGGTCGAACTCGCTGCAATATTGCGCCGCCTTCTCCAGCGTTTCCCGGTCGAGATTGGGCACGGCGAGGCGCATGACCTCGGCCTCGATCAGCGCGCGGAACTCGAATATCTCGGCGATCTCCTCGATGGAGAGGCCGGCGACGACGGCGCCCTTGTAGCGCTGGGTGGTGATGAGGCCGTGCTGCTCCAGCCGGGACAGCGCCTCGCGCACCGGAATGCGGCTGGTGTTGAACATCCGCGCAAGCTCTTCCTGGCGCAGGCTCTCACCCTCGACAATCTCCCCCTCGATGATCGCCCTGCGCAGGGCCTCGTAGACGATGTCGGCGGCCGAAGCGGCCTGCCGGACATCGACGGCAGAAAATTTCATCACATCCCACCCCGATGAATTGAGGTTACGGTCATAGGTCGAAACCGGAAACGGAGCAACAGAACGGCTTTGTTCCGCAGCCGGTAGAAACCGCATTGTACATTGGATCCAATTTTTCTATGAAGGAGCGAATGCGCCGCAGGCACCCCTCCCGGCGCGCAACAACCGCGAACCGGAGAGAATGCCATGCGCAGCAGCAAGGTCATCCATATCGTTTCCTGCCACGCCGAGGGCGAGGTGGGCGACGTCATCGTCGGCGGCGTCGCCCCGCCGCCCGGCAAGACGCTGTGGGAGCAGCGCAAGTTCATCGCCGAGGACAAGACCTTGCGCAACTTCGTGCTGAACGAGCCGCGCGGCGGCGTCTTCCGCCACATCAACCTCCTCGTGCCGCCGAAGGACCCGCGCGCCACGATGGGCTTCATCATCATGGAGCCGGAGGACACGCCGCCGATGTCCGGCTCCAACTCGATCTGCGTTTCCACCGTGCTGCTCGACAGCGGCATCGTGCCGATGGTCGAGCCGGAGACCCATATGGTGCTGGAAGCGCCGGGCGGGCTCGTCAATGTCGTCGCCGCCTGCCGCAACGGCAAGGCCGAGCGCATCACAGTCACGAACGTGCCGTCCTTCGCCGACAAGCTGGATGCGAAGCTGGAAGTGGAAGGCCTCGGCACGCTCACCGTCGACACCGCCTATGGCGGCGACAGCTTCGTCTTCGCCGATGCGCGCGCGCTCGGTTTCGCCGTGACGCCGGACGAGGCGCGGGAACTGGCCGAAACCGGCATCCGCATCACCAAGGCCGCCAACGAGCAGCTCGGCTTCACCCATCCGGAAAACCCGGAATGGAACCACATCTCCTTCTGCCAGCTCACGCTGCCGGTGGAAGAGCGCGACGGCGCGCTGCATGGCCGCAACACGGTGGTCATCCAGCCGGCCAAGCTCGACCGCTCGCCCACCGGCACCGGCTGCTCGGCCCGCATGGCCCTGCTGCATGCCCGCGGCCAGATCAAGGTCGGCCAGTCCTTCTCCGGCTATTCGATCATCGATTCGCGTTTCGACTGCCGCATCGTCGGCGAGACCACCGTCGGCGGCCGCCCGGCCATCGTGCCGGAAATCTCCGGCCGCGCCTGGATCACCGGCACCAGCCAGGTGATGCTCGATCCCGACGATCCGTGGCCGGCCGGCTACCGCCTCGCCGACACCTGGCCGCGCAAGCAGTAACGGCCGATGCGGCCGGCCGGAGAATAAATTCGGCGCCGCTTCTCCCGTCCGGGCCGGAGCTACCATCTATGGAGTCCGGCATTGTCCCCTCCCTTTCTCCCCGCAGGGAGAAGGAAACGTCGGAGCCAGCAGAATGGCTTTGACCTTTCCGCACAATCGCGATAATCACCAAGTCATCTGATGACCTGGTGATTATCCATGCAATCCCTCAGCAAGACCAATCTCGCCGACACGGCGAGCGAGGCGATCCGCGCCGAAATCCTGAACGGCCGCTGGGCTGTCGGCGACAGGCTGCCGAACGAGGCGACGCTTTCGGCGATGCTCTCCGTCAGCCGCAGCACCGTGCGCGAGGCGGTGCGCGTCCTCGTTTCGCAGGGTATTCTGGAGACGCGGCAGGGCTCCGGCACCTATGTGCTGTCCGCCGCCGACACGACGCGCCCGCTCGCCATGGCGCGCCATGCCGGGCTTCGCGACCAGTTCGAGGCGCGGCTGGCGCTCGATGCGGAGGCTGCGCGGCTTGCCGCCCTTCGCCGCACGCCGGCCGTCGTCGCTCACCTGCGCACCCTCCTTGCCGCGCGCGGCAATTCCGACGGCGGCGACAGGGCGGGCTTCATCGCCCGCGACCTTGCCTTCCACCAGGCCGTGATCGCCGCCTCGCAGAATGCGGTGCTGATCGGCATGTACGACTTCTTCTCCACGCTGCTCGCCGAAACCATCGAGGCAAGCCTTGGCGAAGACCTGCCCGAACCCGACATGGCAGCGCATGCCGCCATCGTCGACGCCATCGAAAGCGGCGATCCGGACGCGGCGGATGCCGCCGTGCGCCGCTTCATGGCTCCCGTCCTTTCCTCTCTCGACCGGTTGCTGCTTTCATGACCCATCCCCTCCCCGATGATCCCGGCTCCATCGACCTGATCGACGCCGAAGCCGACAGCGTGCCCGCACCCGAGCCGCACCGCCCGCCAAGTTCGGCGGCGCGCTTCCTGCTCGGCGCCAGCCTCGTGCTGATCGCCTTCAACCTGCGGCCGGTCTTTTCCAGCGCCTCGGCGCTGCTGCCGGAGATCCGCGACGTGCTCGGCCTTTCGCCGACCGGCGCCAGCCTGCTGACGACGCTGCCCGTCGTCTGCCTCGGCCTGTTCTCGCCGCTCGCCCCGCGCCTTGCCCAGCGCTACGGCACCGAGCGCACCCTGCTCGGCGTCGTCGTCATCCTCGCGCTCGGCACGGCGCTGCGCGGCCTTTCCTCCATTCCGCTGCTCTTTCTCGGCACGGCGCTGGCCGGCGGCTGCATCGCCGTCGGCAATGTGCTGCTGCCCGGCCTCGTCAAGCGCGACTTCCCGGACCGGGCGGCGCTGATGACCGGCTGCTACACGATGGCGCTCTGCGCGGGCGCGGCAAGCGCCGCCGGCCTGACGCTGCCCGTCGAACACGCGCTCGGCGGCTCTCTCGACGGGGCACTGGCGATCTGGGCGCTGCCGGCGCTGCTGGTGGCGCTGCTCTGGCTGCCGCAGGTCCTTGCCAGCCGCCGACAGGTCAAGCGCACCGGCTTTCGCGTGGAGGGCCTGTGGCGCGACCGGCTCGCCTGGCACGTCACGCTCTTCATGGGCCTGCAATCGGCGCTCGCCTATTGCGTCTTCGGCTGGCTGGTGCCGATCCTGCGCGAACGGGGGCTGGACGGCGTGACCGCCGGGGCCATCGTCTCCGTCTCCGTCATGGTGCAGGCGGCCTCCTGCCTTGTCGCGCCGCATCTTGCCGTGCGCGGCAAGGACCAGCGGCTGATCAACGTCACGCTCTGCGGCTTCGCGGTCGTCGCGCTTCTCGGCCTGCTCTTCGCGCCGCTCTCCACCGTCTGGTTCTGGGCCGTGCTGCAGGGCATCGGCCAGGGCGGGCTGATCGCGGTGGCGATGACCGTCATCGTGCTGCGCACGCGCGATTCGCACATGGCGGCACATCTTTCCGGCATGGCGCAGTGCGTCGGCTACCTGCTTGCCGCCATCGGCCCGCTGATCGTCGGTCTCATCCGCGGCTGGACGGGCAGTTTCGGCTGGAGCGCGGTGCTCATCGTGCTGCTCGGCATCGGCGCGGCGATCAACGGCTGGTTCGCCGGGCGGGCGCTCTACGTCAATGCCCGCACGGTGGAAACGTCCGCCTGAGGGCGGACGGTGCCCGCTTCGGTGACGATCAGGTCCATCGGGATGTCGTGCATCTGCGGATAGATCGTCGGGACCCTCGCCGCGCCGTAGCCGACGCCGATGACGCGCGGGCGGGCCGGAAGGGAAGCGAGCGTGCGGTCGAAGAAGCCGCCGCCATAGCCGAGCCGGTAGCAGGCGGGATCGTAGCCGACCACGGGGGCGATCACGACATCCGGCATGCAGGGCCGCTGCTCCGCCGGGATGGGAATATTCCAGACGCCGCGTGCCAAGGCCTCGCCGGCCTGCCAGAGATGGAACGCCAGCGGCCGGCCCTTTTCGATCACGACGGGCAGGGCGGTGCGCCCGCCGCGGCGGGCGATCTCTTCCATGAAGGGGCGAAGGTCCGGCTCACCGCGAAACGGCCAGTAGGCGCTGACGATGCGTCCCTCGACATCGCCGATTTCCGCGAGCACCCCGGCGGCGATGGCCTCTGTCCAACCGGCCCGCGTCTCGGCGGGCACCTCGAGGCGCGCGGCGATCAGCCGTTCCCGCTCGGCCTTGCGCCAGCGGTTGACGTCCGTCCAGGCCTGCAGGTCGAGCGGTCCCGGCAGGCCGGAATAGGCCGGGTCGACCTCGTGCAGGAAACAGGCCGGGGATGCAAAGCTGCCGGGCGTATCGTCATCGGCCATCGCGCCTCTCCTCAGCAGGCCGAAAGGCCCGCCTCGAGCCCGGCCAGAAGATCATCGACATGTTCGAGCCCGACGGAAAGCCGGAGCAGCCCGTCGCCAATACCGGCCCGGGCCCGGGCGTCGGCGCCCATGTCGACATGGGTCATGGTCGCCGGATGCGCCACGAGGCTTTCGACCCCGCCGAGCGATTCGGCCAGCGTGAAGACCCGGACCGCCCGCACGAAGCGCCGCACCGCCGGCTCGCCGCCGGCAAGCTCGAAGCTCATCATGGCACCGAAACCCTGCTGCTGTCTTGCGGCAAGCGCGTGATCGGGGTGATCGGCAAGGCCGGGATAGTGTACGCGGGCGACGGCGGGATGGGCGACGAGCCGTTCGGCGATCGCCATCGCGTTTCTCTCCTGCCCCGCCATGCGGGCGAAAAGCGTGCGAAGGCCGCGCAGGGTCAGCCAGGAATCGAAGGGCGCGGCGATGGCCCCGGTGACATTGGCCCAGTGGCGCAGCGCCCGGGCCTCCTCGGCATCCGCAGCGATCACCGCGCCGGCGATGACGTCGGAATGGCCGTTGAGGAACTTCGTCGTCGAATGCAGCGCATAATCCGCGCCGAGCGACAGCGGCTTCTGCAGGGCCGGCGACAGGAAGGTGTTGTCGACCGCGACGCGCGCGCCCGCGGCCCTGGCGAAGGCGGAAAGGGCGGCGATATCCACGACGCGCATCAGCGGATTGCTCGGCGTCTCGATCAGCACCAGCGCCGGATGGTCCCAGAGCCGCGTCTTGAAGGCTTCCATGTCCGACTGGTCGACCAGCCGCAGCCGGATCTGGCCGAGCTCGGCGCGGGCCTTCAGGAGCCGCATCGTGCCGCCATAGCAATCGTGCGGCGCAAGGACGAGGCTGCCGACGGGAAGCCGGCCGAGGAGAAGATCGACGGCGGCCATGCCGCTCGGCGTCAGCACCGCGCCCGCGCCGCCTTCCAGCTTGGTGATCGCCTCGGCCAGCAGATCGCGCGTCGGGTTGCCGACGCGGCCGTAATCATAGGCGCGCGGCGTGTCGAAATCGGCGAACTGGTAGGTGCTGGAAAGATAGAGCGGCGGCGCGATCGCGCCGAAGGCGGTATCGCTCGCAACGCCATGCGCCGCGGCAACGGTTTCCGGTTGAACTTCGACTGCCGTTCGCTCGGACATCGATGCTGCTCCTCATGTTGAAGGAGAAAAATGGCGGCGATGCCGACCCCTGACAAATGAATTTTATTGCCGCTTGACCGCAAGAAACTTGCAGTCAAGCGCATCCATCACGGATTCTCCCTCAGGAAGTCGGCAAGCACGGCCGCGTGGTTGAATTCGCGGTTGCGCGAGCCGTAGAGCAGCGTGACGGGGCCGGCTGCGACATGTTCACGCAGGGCCGCCATCGCCGGATTATCGGCAAGCTCCTCGCGGTAGCGTTTCTGGAATTCGGCCCAGCGCTCCGGCCTGTGGTCGAACCATTTGCGCAAGGCGGGCGTCGGCGCGACGTCCTTCATCCACTCGTCGAACGCCGCCTTCTCCCTGGAAATGCCGCGCGGCCAGAGCCGGTCGACCAGAATGCGCTCACCGTCGTCGGGGCCGGGCTCGTCATAGACGCGCTTGATGTGCAGGAACATGGCTAAACGCCCTTTCCGCCGCGCACCGTACACTGAAGGTCGGAAAGCAGCCCGTCCTTCAGGCCGTAGACCCAGCCGTGAATGGACACGTCCCGCCCGGCCTGCCACGCCGCCTGCAAAGTCGGCGTGCGGGCGAGGCGCTCGACCTGCGCGGCGACCGAGGCCTCGCAGAGCCGGTCGAGGTCGGCATCGCTCCAGCTTCCGCATTCCCGGCATTCGAAGCGCCGGTCCGCCACGTCGCGCACCGGCTGGAGCCAATGGTCGATCAGCCCGAAGCGCTCACCGCTGACCGCCGCGCGGATGCCGCCGCAGCCATAGTGCCCGCAGATGATGATGTGCTTCACGCCGAGCTGGTGCACGGCATATTCGACCACCGACAGCATGTTGAGGTCGGCGGGGTGGATGAGGTTGGCGACATTGCGATGCACGAAGACCTCGCCCGGCTCCAGCCCGGCGATCACATTGGCCGGCACGCGGCTGTCGGAACAGCCGATCCAGAGATACTCCGGCTGCTGCAGGTTGGAGAGGCGGTCGAAATAGTCGGCCCGCTCCGCCTTGCGCTCGGCGGACCACGCTCTGTTCCTGACGAAAAGGTCCTCGATCATGCTCTGCCTTTCTTTCGGGGGGATCGGCCGCGATCTTTCGCCCATAGCTGGCTTCTGTCAAACCGGCAGGGCGTCGCAGGGGCGACGCTTGACTTGCCCCTGCCCTCACCCCATCATAAGGGCATGATGACGACGCACGACCTCGCCCGATTTTTGAAACGGTTGTTTCCTCTCGCAGGATACTAGCCCCTCGGCTTGGTCGCGTCGCGCCCCGGCCGCGGGGCGATAGCGGTTCCGTGATTTTCGAGAACCGCGCCGAAATAGCGCGACATCATTTCCCAGTTTTCTTCACTCCTGCGAGCCCTCCGGGCCGCATGGACCCGTGCGAGGCCACCATGACCGCCACCAAGACCAAGGGCCGCCGGCCCTCCATCACCATCGCCCGTTCCGAGCACGCGCGTCTTTCCAACCTCGCCGACATGCTGGCCGAGCGCGATCCGCACGCCGCCGAGCAGCTTGCCGCCGAGCTCGACCGGGCGAAGGTCGTCGACGACGCCCGCATGGCGCCGGGCGTCATGCGCATCGGCTCGACCGCCGAATTCCAGATCGACGACGAGGCGCCGCAGACCGCCGAGCTCGTCTTCCCGAAGGATGCCGACATTTCGCGCCAGCGCATTTCCGTGCTGACGCCGGTCGGCGCCGCGCTTCTCGGCCTTTCCGCCGGCCAGTCCATCGAATGGGCCGCCCGGGACGGGCGCGTGCGCCGTCTCAATGTCATCGCCGTCCATGCCGGCGCGCCGGACACGGCCCGCGCCTCGTAAGGCCCTTCGCCATGAAGTTCCTGTCCTTTTCCCAGTCCGGGCGCATCGGAGGTTGCCTCGTCGCAGGATCGTGACCCCCTGCGCCGCATGCGCGGCCAGGGGGCGTCTCCACCATGAAAGAGGACACCCCGCACAAACGCGGGCAGGATGGAGAATGACGATGGGACGGGATCCCGGATTGCTCACGGCGCGGGACGGCTATGTGCTGGAAAAGCTGCTGCACGACCGGCCGCCGTTGACGGACGAATGGTTCAGGCTGCTGAAGCGCAAGCTTTCGCTGGGACGCCTGCCGCTGGATGCCCCGCTGCCGGCGGGGCTTGCGACAGTCGATGCGCGCATCACCTTCCGCTGCGCCAGCGGGCTGACCGACAGCCGCACGCTCTGCCTGCCGCGCGTCTATGCGCCGGGCAGCGCCTTCCTGCCCATCACCACCTTCTACGGCCTTGCCCTCCTCGGGCTGCGCGAGGGCGAAACGATCCATTTCGACCGGCCGGAAGAGCGGCGCGACTGGCTGGTGCTGGAAAAGGTGCACTATCAGCCGGCCGCCGCGGAGATACCCGACCTTGCGCCCGACGCCCGGCCGGCGTTCCGGCTCATTGCGGGCGGGCTTGCGGGGCGCGGCTTCGTTGCCGCCAACGAAAACGGCCCCGGATCGGGTCCGGGGCCGTCGGCTGCATGAGGCTGAAGGCCAGAGCATTTCCAGCAAAAGTGCGAAGCGGTTTAGCGTTCGGAAATGCGACAACAAAGAGCCGGAGCGTTTTCGCGATTCGGAGAAACGCGAAAACGCTCCGGGCGATCAGATGACGCCCTGGGCGCGCATGGCTTCGGCCACGCGGGTAAAGCCGGCAATGTTGGCGCCGAGCACGTAGTTGCCCTTGGCGCCGTATTCCTCGGCCGTCGCCGCGCAACGGTTGTGGATGCCTTCCATGATCTGGCCGAGACGCGCGCGCGCGGTCTCGAAACTCCAGCTGTCGCGGCTGGCGTTCTGCTGCATTTCCAGCGCCGAGGTGGCGACGCCGCCGGCATTGGCCGCCTTGCCGGGGCCGAAGAGCACGCCCGTCTCCTGGAAGGCGCGCACGGCGTCCGGGGTCGAGGGCATGTTGGCGCCCTCGGCGACGGCGATCACGCCGTTCTTGATCAGCGTGCGGGCATCCTTGCCGGACAGCTCGTTCTGCGTGGCGCAGGGCAGCGCGACGTCGCAGGGCACGTCCCAGATCGAGCCCTTGCCGGTCGGGATGAAATGCGAGCCCTTCTTGACGCGGGCATATTCCGACATGCGCTCGCGGCGCACTTCCTTGATGTCCTTGACGAGATCGAGGTCGATGCCCTCCTCGTCGACGATGTAGCCGCTGCTGTCCGAGCAGGCCACGACCTTGGCACCGTAGGCGATGGCCTGTTCCATGGCGTAGATCGCGACATTGCCCGAGCCGGAGACGGTGACGCGCTTGCCGGAGAAGTCGGTGCCCCTGGTGGAGAGCATGGCCTGGGTGAAGTAGACCGCGCCGTAGCCGGTCGCCTCCTTGCGCACCAGCGAGCCGCCGTAGCTGAGGCCCTTGCCGGTGAAGACGCCGGCTTCGAAGCGGTTGGTGAGGCGCTTGTACTGGCCGAACATCCAGCCGATCTCGCGGCCGCTGACGCCGATGTCGCCGGCCGGCACGTCCGTGTGCTCGCCGAGATGGCGGTGCAGCTCGGTCATGAAGGACTGGCAGAAGCGCATGATCTCGAGGTCGGACTTGCCCTTGGGGTCGAAGTCCGAGCCGCCCTTGCCGCCACCGATCGGCAGGCCCGTCAGCGCATTCTTGAATATCTGCTCGAAACCGAGGAACTTGATGATGCCGAGATTGACGGAGGGGTGGAAGCGAAGGCCGCCCTTATAGGGGCCGAGCGCCGAGTTGAACTGCACGCGGAAGCCGCGGTTGATCTGCACCTGGCCCTTGTCGTCGATCCACGGCACGCGGAAGATGATCTGGCGCTCCGGCTCGCAGATGCGCTCGATCAGCGCGTCCGTCAGGTAGCCGGGGTGCTTGGAGACGACCTGGCCGAGGCTTTCCAGCACTTCGCGCACAGCCTGGTGGAATTCCGGTTCCGCCGGGTTGCGCTGCAGCACCTGGGCAAGGATGGGTTCAAGCTTCTCGTCGACAGTCGCCATGGCGACACTCCTTTCGTCTCTCTCGGTCTTACATTTTCTGAATGGCGCCGCCGCTCTGCCGTGCGGCGGGATGACATCGTGCGGGCATTTTCAAATCCCCTGTCCGTGGCCGCCCATCAGGGCGGGCGAGCCGGTCTGGGAAAGGCTCTTTGCGAGCGTGGCCAGAAGATCGGTCTGGGAGATGATGCCGACGACGCGGCGCGCCTCGTCGATCACCACCACGGCGTGGATCATGCCGTCGGTGAGGCGCGGGATGAGGCCGATCGCGCGGTCCGAGGGACTTGCCGTCGCGGCCTCGGACACCGGCAGATGGGCGGAGGGCACTATTGCGGCGAGTTCGCGCAGCCCCACCGTGCCGACCAGACGGCCGCCGTCGAGCACCGGCAGCGTGCGGATATCGTGATCGAGGAGGAGCGTGCGCGCCTCGTCGGCGGTGGCCCCCGCCTCAACCGTCACCACGTCGCGGGACATGATGTCGGCGCAGGTGAGCTCGCCTCGCTGGCGAAGCAGCGCCTGCAGCTCGACCTGCCGCAGCAGGGTGTCGAGGTCGGCGCGGCTGATGTCGAGCGTTTCGTTGAGGTTGGCGACGGCGGCGTCGATATCCTCGGTGTTGAAGCCGACGCGGAAGGCGGCCGGCGGGTCGGCCGTCTTGTGCGTATTGACGGGGGCGACTGTCTGGCGGTGCGGATACTGCCGTCCTGAAAGGCGATGGAACACGATGCCGAGGGCGACCAGCATCATCGAATTGAGGGCGACCGGCACCAGCGGGAACCAGAAACCGGCCCGGGTGACCGCCGCCCCGCCGATGACCGCGGTGAGCGCCGCTGCGCCGCCCGGCGGATGCAGCGAGCGGGTGAGCGACATGGCGAGGATCGCGAGCGCCACGGCAAGGCCGATGGCGATGGCCGGATCCTTGACGAGCGTCAGCACCGTCACGCCGACGAAAGCGGAAATCGTGTTGCCGCCGACGATGGACCAGGGCTGGGCCAGCGGACTTGCCGGCACCGCGAAGAGCAGCACGGCCGAGGCGCCGACGGGCGCGACGATCAGCGGCAGGTGGACATCGTTGCCCATGAAATAACCGCAGACGAGGCCGGTGAGGCAAATGCCGATCAGGGCCCCGAGGCAGCCGATGAGGCGTTCCTTGAGCGTGGCGCCGGCGAGAATGGGACTGAACAGCCGGAATTTAGACAGAATGCCCGCTTTTCGGGCATCGTGTTGAGATTGGCCCACGATGATCCTGATGTCAGAAAGGCAGTTGATTATTTTCAAGGCTTATGTGCCGATCGCGCCCGTCACGCAAGGGCGCGAGGGGAAGATTCTGCTTTGCCGGAAAAGAAGCGGTGCGAGCCTGCCGCAGGGCAACAAAAAAGCCCGGCAAGGCCGGGCTTTTTGACATATTCCGGAAAATCCGGAACGGGAATTTGGTGCCCAGAAGAGGACTCGAACCTCCACACCCTTTCGAGTACCAGCACCTGAAGCTGGCGCGTCTACCAATTCCGCCATCTGGGCGACGGAGAGCCATGTAGAAGGCCCGCCCTCCGGTGTCAACAGGCTTTTTGAAGTTTTCGCAACAGCTTGGCGAAAAGCTTCGAAAAGCCGCTCAGCGGCTCATCGCCCATTCGCGGATGCGGGCGAGGCCGGCCTCCAGCAAGCGGACGGCGGCGGTCTCGTCGGCGGCCTCCACGTAGCAGCGCATTTCCGGCGCATTGCCGGAGGGGCGGAAATGGATGACGCTTGCATCCTCCAGCGTCACGCGCAGCCCGTCGATGTCGCTCACCTTCCGGGGTACGCCGATGGACGCCAGGAACGCAGCGAGCGGGGCGGCGCCCGACCGCAACTCCGCCATCAGCGCGGCGCTCGTCTCGACCGGAAAATTCTCCAGCCGGTCGCTCGCGGCGGCCGGCAGCGCAAAGCCCACGGCGATCTGCGAGAGCGGGCGCTCCTCGGCCGCCCTCAGCGCCAGCACGGCGAGGATCGGCATCAGGCTGTCGCGGGTCGGCAGCGGCGCGAGCGTTTCGCCGTTCACCGTGAAGGGCGTCGCCGTCAGCGTTCCGCCATTGGCCTCGAACCCCGCAACGGCTTTCCCGCCCGCGGCGACCGCCTCGTTCATCGCGGCGATCACATAGGGCGAGCCGACCTTCGTGCGCAGCACCCTGCCGCCGACCGCGGCCTCGATGCCGGAATTGGAGGTAACGGGGGTCGCCACGACGCTTGCGCCGAGGAAGCGGCTGGCGATGAGGCCAACGAGATCGCCGCGGATCGGCGCGCCGGTCTCGTCGGCGACGAGCGGCCGGTCGCCGTCACCGTCGGCTGAGACGATCGCATGCAGGCCATACTCCAGCGCCCACTGCTGCAGGAGCGCGACGGTCTCGGCGGAGACGGCCTCGGTATCCACCGGAACGAAGTTCTCCGACCGGCCGAGCGCGACGACATCCGCGCCGTAATGAGCGAGCACCGAGACGAAGAGATCGCGCGCCACGGTGGAATGCTGGTAGACGCCGACGCGAAGGCCGGAGAGGCTGCCCTCCGGCAGAAGCCTGCGGTTGCGTTCGCCATAGAGCGCCATGGCGGCCTCGTGGCGATCCTCCGCGCTTTCCTCAGCGGCGTCGAAGACCGTGCCTTCGGCGCGGATCGCCTCGGCGGCGGCAGTGATCGCCGCCTCGTCCGCCTTGTCGATCTCGCCGTCCGGCCGGTAGAACTTGATGCCGTTGCGGTCGGCGGGGATGTGCGAGCCGGTCACCATCAGGCAGGCGGCCCGGCCTTGAAGGCCGAGCAAAGCCAGCGCCGGCGTCGGCAGCACGCCGCAATCGCGCGGGGCAAGGCCCGCCTTGCGCAGCGCGGCGACGGCGATGGCGGAAATGGCGGGGCTGGAGGCGCGGAAATCGCGACCGACCAGTATCTCGTCGCCCGGCCGGGCAAGGCCCGCCGCCAGGAGATGGCGCGCGAAGGCCGTGGCGTAGAGCGCGCTCGCCGGCCCTTCCAGATCCACCGACAGGCCGCGCAGGCCACTGGTTCCGAATTTCAGGCTCATGCTGTCCTCACGCCTCTTGCGGATCGAAAATCCGGCGATACATCCCCTTCATGCGGGGCCGCGATCATGAATAAAACAAAATGCGTGAACGTAATACAAAACAGGGACGTGACCGGGAAATATCCCGCCAGAAACAGTGAGGATCACATGTCGAAGATTCGAAATCTCGTTTTCGGTTGCGCAATGGGCATCGCCTCCGCAATCGCGCCCATGGGGGCGGCCGAGGCCGCTCCGCTCGCCGTGCCGGCCATGAATGCACAGGCGCAGAACAACGTCACCGAGGCCCAGTTCTGCGTCGGCTATGGCTGCGGCTGGGAACGCCGCCCCTATTACCGGCGTCACCACTACCGGCCCTATTACGGCTATGAGCGGCGCTACTATCGCCCGCGCTACGAGCGCCCACGCTATTATGGCGGCGGGCGGAGCGCGCATGTGCGCTGGTGCCTCAACCGCTACCGCACCTATGACCCGGGCAGCAATCGCTACCATGCGGGCCGCGGCATCTACCGGGTGTGCTATTCGCCCTACCGGTAAGCCATGGGGCCGGATCGGCACCGATGAACGGCGGGCTCCGGCCCGCCGTTTTCGTTTCACGGATGGTCGCTGCCGGCGCGGTCGGTGTGCCCGAGATCGCGCTCCGGCTCGATGATGTCGCGCACGCGCTGCTTCAGCTCCTTCGGGCCGGGAAAGCCGCCGTCCCGCTTGCGCTCCCAGACGAGCGCCTCGCCGACACGAATCTCGAAATTACCGCCGGTGCCGGGAACGAGCGCCACTTCGCCGAGCGAATCGGAGAAGGTCGACAGCAGCTCCTGGGCCATCCAGCCGGCGCGGAGCAGCCAGTTGCACTGGGTGCAATACAATATGGAAACGCGCGGCTTCTGCCCGGACATGCCGATCTCCCTCTTCGATCCGCGCAGCATATAGCAGCAGGCCGCGCTTGGCACGCCGCGCGTGGCGGCCGCTCACGTAAATGTCACCTTAATTTATCAAGTTTTGTCGCGGGACATCTTGCCGCAGCCGGCTTCATCGCCGAGAGATGCCGCACTGCAACATTCCGACAGGAGCCTCCATGACCGAGCTTGCCACCAACCGTCCCCGCCTCATCGTTCCCGCGCTGGGCGGTCTCTATGCCGCCTTGCATGACGGCGCCGAAACGATCCTGCGCGTGGCCGCCGGCCTGCTTCTCGCCACCCACGGCTATGGCAAGATCCTCAACCCCTTCGGCGCGAGCGGCATGGTGGAGAGCCTCGGCTTCTATCCGGGCGCCTTCTGGTCGCCGCTGCTTTCGGCGACCGAGTTCTTCGGCGGCATCCTGATCGCAATCGGCCTCTTCACGCGTCCGGCCGCCTTCGCCGCGACGATCGTGCTGGCCGTCACCATCTATTTCCACGGCGTGGTGCAGGGCGAAGGCGTGATGGGCGCCGAGAAGTCGATCCTCTGGACGCTCATCCTGTTGTTCTTCGCAATCCGCGGCGCCAACGGCCATTCCGTCGACGCGAAGCTCGGCCGTCAGTTCTGATCGGCCTTACGGAACGGCTACGGCGTTTGCCGCAGCCGTTCCCGGACAAGCGCAAGCAGCGTCTCGCCGTCATAGGGCTTGCGGGCGACGGGAATGACCTCGAAGCCCTCCACACCGCCGGCATGCAGATCGCCGAGGCTGGTGAACAGCAGCGGCACGCGCGCCTCGACCAGCCGTTCGATGCGCCTTGCGGCCGGCGAAGCGTCGAGCGGCACATCGAACAGGCAGAGATCGACATCCGCCAGCGCCGCCGCGTCCCATTGGTCGACCTGCTCCGGCCGGAGCAGCGTGATACGGCAATCGAGTGCCGACTTGATCAGATACTCCGCATCGAGCGCGATCAGGAATTCGCGTTCGGCGATCAAGATGTGCGGCAGAGAAGGCTTCATGGCGCCCGCACTCCTATCCATGTGTCATCCATGTGGAACCGCAAAGCGAGCGGTTCGGGAGGGCGGACTGTGGGCCGGGGGGCAGAGGGTGTCATTTAAATAAGACATAGTGCCTGCGCGATGGAACAAGCGCGCGCGTGCCGCGTTTGCATGGCCAGTCCCGAGAGCGGAGGCACGATGGCGAGCGGAACGGCGGCCAACCAGAAAACCCGATGGCGCACGCCCTGCCAGCAGTGTCCCCTGCGCAGTCTTCCGGATTTCCGCGATTTTTCAGCGAAGGAGCTGGAGTTCGTCTCGCAGTTCAAGAGCGGGGAACTGTCCGCCGAGCGCGGCGCGACGATCCTCGTCGAGGGCATGCACAGCGCCCATCTCTTTACCGTGCTCTCCGGCTGGGCGTTCCGCTACAAGCTGCTGCCGGACGGGCGGCGGCAGATCATGAACTATGTGCTGCCCGGCGACCTCATCGGCCTCCAGGGCAGCCTGATGGGGGAGATGGACCACTCCGTCGAGGCGCTGACATCCGTGACGCTCTGTCTCTTCGAGCGCTCCAAGCTGGGACGGCTTTTCGAGCGCCATGCCTCGCTCGCCTACGATCTTACCTGGATCGCGGCGCAGGAGGAAAGCATCCTCGACGAGCACCTGCTCAGCGTCGGGCGGCGCACGGCGCTGGAGCGCACCGCCTATCTCATTTCCTTCCTGCACCAGCGCGCCCATCTATCCGGCATGAGCGGCGGCAAACGGGTCGTCCCGATCACCCAGCAGCACGTGGCCGATACGCTCGGCCTGTCGCTCGTCCATACGAACAAGACGTTGCGCAAGCTGGCGGACCGCAAGCTGATGCGCTGGCAGGATCGGGGCTGCGAAATTCTCGACCCCGAGGGGCTGCTGGCGCTGGCGGGCTGGGAAGGGCTGCAGCGCGGACCGCGGCCCTTCATCTGATGGCTAGGCTACATCCCAATGCAGCGGGAACATCGGGTCGAACACCGTCACCGGCCCCGCCCCGGTCTCGATCTTGGCCGGGAAGGCCACGGCCTCCTCGCGCCTGACGAGACGGATCGTCTCCTCGTTCGCCGGCAGGCCGTACCAGGCCGGGCCGTTCAGCGAGGCGAAGGCTTCAAGCTTGTCGAGCGCGCCGTCCTGCTCGAAGACATGGGCAAGGCAGCTCATCGTATTGATCGACGTGTAGACGCCGGCGCAGCCGCAGGCGCACTCCTTCAGCGGATCGACATGCGGCGCGCTGTCCGTGCCGAGGAAGAAGCGGCTGTCGCCGGAAGTGGCGGCGGCGCGCAGCGCCAGCCGGTGCTCCTCGCGCTTGGCGACGGGCAGGCAGTAGTAATGCGGCTTGATACCGCCGACGAGGATGGCGTTGCGGTTGATGATCAGGTGATGGGTGGTGATCGAGCCGGCGAGATTGTCCTTCGCCGCCTTGATATAGTCGACGCCGTTCTTCGTCGTCACATGCTCCATGGTCACGCGCAGCTCGGGCAGGCGCTTGCGCAGCGGGTCCAGCACCGTCTCGATGAACACCGCCTCGCGGTCGAAGATGTCGACCTCGGGCGTCGTGACCTCGCCATGCACGCAGAGCGTCAGGCCGATCTTCGCCATGCGCTCCAGCACCGGCATCGCCTTGTCCATGTCGCGCACGCCGCCATGGGAATTGGTCGTCGCGCCGGCGGGGTACAGCTTCACCGCGCGGATGAGGCCGCTCCTGTAGCCGGCCTCGACGTCGTCGGGATTGGTGTGCTCTGTGAGATAGAGCGTCATCAGCGGCTCGAAGCGATCGCCCTTCGGCACGGCGGCGAGGATGCGGTCGCGGTAGGCCGTGGCGTCGGCGGTGGTGACGACCGGGGGCACCAGGTTCGGCATGATGATGGCGCGGGCAAAGTGGCGGCTGGTATCGCCGATCACGCCTTCGAGCATGGCGCCGTCGCGCAGGTGCAGGTGCCAGTCGTCAGGCCGGCGGATGGTGATTTCGGTGGTCATCGGCGTGTCTCCAGTCTCTGGAGTTGCGATAGCACCCGAAGGGACGACCGACAATTCCTCAAAAAAGGTCGATATGGAGATCGGCGGGGCGGGAATTCTCCAGGATGCGTTTTCCGTTCGGCAGGTCGTTGCCGTAGAGCTTCCAGCCGATCTGGTCCTCGGGCAGCGCGTAACCCAGCCAGCGCTGGCGCAGCCGCTCCTCCAGCACCGCATAGGGCGGGCCGACGAAAATGGTGAAGTCAAAGACGCCGTCCAGCCTGTCCCACGGCGCATCCTTGAAAAGCAGGTAGTTGCCTTCGGCGAGGATGAAGCGCGTTTCCCGCGGGATGGCGCGGGCGGCATTGATGGCGATCTCGCGCGAGCGGTCGAAGACCGGCACCAGCACCTCGCCCTCCGCCCGTTTCAGGGCGTGGACGATATCGATGAAGCCTCGGGCATCGAAGCTCTCGGGCACGCCCTTGCGCGGCAGCAGGCCCCGTGCGGCGAGAATTCCGTTATCCATGTGGAAGCCGTCCATCGGCAGGATCTCGGCGCTCTCGCCCTTCGCGACAAGGCCCTCCCGGAGGGCTTCCGCCAGGGTCGACTTGCCGGCCGCGGGCGGGCCGGCGAGGCCGACGAGGAAGCGGCGCGCGTCTCCCGCGCGCCGCAGGACTGCATCCACGATCGTGGCAGGCGAAATCATGCTGCAACGGCCTCCGGGACCTTCGCCCCCGTCATGAAGGCGACGGCGTCGGACATGGTGTAGTCCTTGGGGTTGATGACGGTCAATCGACGGCCGAGGCGGTGGATATGGATACGGTCCGCCACCTCGAAGACATGCGGCATGTTGTGCGAGATGAGCACGATGGGAATGCCGCGCCGGCGCACGTCGAGGATGAGTTCCAGCACGCGCCGGCTCTCCTTGACGCCGAGCGCCGCCGTCGGCTCGTCGAGGATGATCACTTTCGAACCGAAGGCCGCCGCGCGGGCCACGGCCACGCCCTGGCGCTGGCCGCCCGAGAGCGTTTCCACCGCCTGGTTGATGTTCTGGATCGTCATCAGGCCGAGCTCGGACAGCTTGTCGCGGGCGAACTTCTCCATCGCGCTGCGGTCGAGCTTGCGGAAGACGCTGCCCATGACGCCCGGCGAGCGGATCTCGCGGCCGAGGAACATGTTGTCGGCGATCGAGAGCGCCGGCGAGAGCGCGAGGTTCTGGTAGACGGTCTCGATGCCGGCCTTGCGCGCCTCGATGGGCGAGCGGAAGGTGACGGGCTTGCCTTCGAGCCTGATCTCGCCCTCATCCGGCGTGATGGCGCCGGAAATGGCCTTGATCATCGAGGACTTGCCCGCGCCGTTGTCGCCGATCACGGCGAGGATCTCGCCGGGATAGAGGTCGAAATCGGCATTGTCGAGGGCGGTGACGCGGCCGTAGCGCTTGACCAGACCGCGTGCGGTGAGAATGGGTTCGAGAGCCATCAGCCTGCTACCTTTCTGATCCACTGGTCGATTGCGACTGCCGAGATGATGAGGACGCCGATCAGGAGATAGGTCCATTGCGGGTCCGTGCCGATGAGGCGAAGACCGAGCGAGAAGACGCCGACGATGAGCGCCCCGAAGATCATGCCGAGGATGGAGCCGCGCCCGCCGAAGAGCGAGAGGCCGCCGATCACCACGGCAGTGATGGATTCGATATTGGCGAACTGGCCGGCGGTGGGCGAGACCGAGCCGATGCGGCCGATGAGCGCCCAGCCGGCGAGCGCGCAGATGAGGCCGGACAGCGTATAGACCGAGACCAGCATGCGCTTGACGTTGACGCCGGCCAGTTCCGCCGCGTCGGGATCGTCGCCGACCGCATAGACATGGCGGCCCCAGGCGGTGTGGTTCAGGACGTACCAGAGGACAGCGACGAGCAGCACCATGGCAATGACGCCATAGGTGAAGACCGCGCTGCCGAACTTGAGGTTGTTGCCGAAGAACTGAAGAAGCGGGGCCTGCGTGGCGATGTCCTGCGAGCGGATCGTCTCGTTGGCCGAATAGAGGAAGTTGGAGGCGAGGATGATCTGCCACATGCCGAGCGTGACGATGAAGGGCGGCAGCTTCATGCGGGCGACGAGCAGGCCGTTGATATAGCCGCAGAGCGCGCCGCAGGCGAGGCCACAGGCGACCGCCACCACCGGCGGCAGGCCGTAGCGAAAGGTGAACTGGCCCACGACCACGGAGGAGAGCACCATGATCGCGCCGACCGAAAGGTCGATGCCCGCGGTCAGGATCACCAGCGTCTGCGCCGCGCCGACGATGCCGACGATCGCCACCTGCTGGAGGATCAGCGTCAGCGTGAAGGCGGAGAAGAACTTGCCGCCGAGAACGGCGCCGAACACCGCCACCGAGAGCACCAGCACGATCAGCGGCACCGCCGATGGGCTGCCGTGCAGGAAATGCTGGAACTTCTGGATGGCCGTCTTGTCGTTCGTGTCGAAGGAGGCCACCTGCGTCGAACTGCCGGTGAGCACCTTCTCGAATTCCTGTGATGGCTGCGAGGACTGTACGCCCTGCGAGGCCGCCGTCGTTTCACTCATGATCCTGTTCCTCCCTTCCGTGTGCCGACCGTCGCGGCATTGCCGGATGAAATGATGCACGGACGCATTGCGCGCACCTGCCGCCTGGAAGCGGTCCTCCCCTGCGAACGCGGCCTTGCCGCCATTCGCCCTGAAAGGGTGCCCACGTCTTTTCGCGATTGTCAAAAGAAGGGTGCGCTCGGGGCCGCTCGCCCGGAAATCACCACCCGATCCGTCCGTGGCGGATGGCCGGCCCGGTCATGCCGGGCCGGCGCCGGGGCTTAGCCCCAGCACTTGTCCTTGCCGGCCTTGGTGTCGATGGAATCGACGCCCTCTGCCGGCTTGTCGGTGACGAGCGCGACGCCCGTGTCGAAGAAGTCCTTGCCTTCGGTGGCCTTCGGCTTCTCGCCCGTGTCGGCGAACTTCTTGATCGCCTCGATGCCGAGGGCGGCCATCATCAGCGGATATTGCTGCGAGGTCGCGCCGATGACGCCGTCCGCGACGTTCTGCACGCCCGGGCAACCGCCGTCGACGGAGACGATCAGCACGTCCTTCTCGCGGCCGACGGCCTTCAGCGCCTCATAGGCACCGGCGGCGGCCGGCTCGTTGATCGTGTGCACGACGTTGATCGTCGGATCCTTCTGCAGGAGGTTTTCCATGGCGGTGCGGCCGCCTTCCTCGTTGCCGTTGGTCACGTCATGGCCGACGATGCGCGGATCGTCCTCGTCGCCGATCTTGTTGATGTCCTTCACGTCGATGCCGAAGCCCTTCATGAAGCCCTGGTCGCGCAGGACGTCGACCGACGGCTGGGAGGGCGTCAGGTCGAGGAAGGCGACCTTGGCGTCCTTGGCGGCATCGCCGAGCGTGGCGGCGGCCCATTTGCCGATCAGCTCGCCGGCGAGCAGGTTGTCGGTGGCGAAGGTCATGTCTGCGGCGTCGAGCGGCTCGAGCGGGGTGTCGAGGGCGATGACCAGCATGCCGGCGTCACGCGCCTTCTGCACGGAGGGAACGATGCCCTTGGTATCGGATGCGGTGATCAGGATGCCCTTCGCGCCGTCGGCGATGCAGGTCTCGATGGCCGCGACCTGGCTTTCCGAGTCGCCGTCGATCTTGCCGGCATAGGCCTTCAGCGTGACGCCGAGTTCCTTGGCCTTGGCTTCGGCGCCTTCCTTCATCTTAACGAAGAAGGGGTTGGTATCGGTCTTGGTGATCAGGCAGGCGCTGACATCGGCGGCGGAAGCCGGCGAAGAAAAGGCCACGCCGAGCGCAAGCGCGCCGAGAGCGGCGGAAACGATGGTCTTCTTCATGTAATCCTCCCAAGGACGGAACGGGATGCGCCCCTCTCCTGGGGGCATCCGGTCGCAGGAGCCGGCGGTTCCTCCACCGGCCAACCGTGCTTCCGATGGTGATGAGACCACCAAAAGAAATGCCTGTCAATAAATAAATCGAATTGAATTATTAATTCGATGTGGCATGCTGCGGGCAAAGAAGGGGTGGAAGCCCTGGCTGCATCGTTTCCGGTGGAAGAGCGGAGCGTCAGCCGGTAAGAGGACCGGGATCGGCGCATGGCGCCAACCGGCACGGGAGGAGACGATGAGAAAGCACGCTGCGACGGCGCCCGCCGCGCCGGCCGAAATCCTCGATCCGAGCGGCGGCGCCAACCAGGTGCGCGTGCGCGCCTATAACGAGCGGCTCGTCATGTCGCTGGTGCGCCGGCACGGCAGCCTTTCCAAGGCCGAGATCGCCCGGCGCAGCGGCCTTTCCGCCCAGACCGTCACCGTCATCATGCGCGCGCTGGAGGCCGAAGGGCTGCTGGTGCGCGGCGCGCCGATGCGCGGCAAGGTGGGCCAGCCCTCGGTGCCCATGCTGCTCAACCCGGATGCCGTCTATTCCTTCGGGCTGAAGATCGGCCGCCGCAGCGCCGACCTCGTGATGATGGATTTCGTCGGCGGCATCCGCCGGCAGGTGCGCCGCACCTACCCCTATCCCATGCCCGGCCCGCTGCTCTCCTTCGTCGAGGAGGGGCTTGCCGAGCTGGAGGCCGCAATCACACCGAACGAGCGCGCCCGCATAGCCGGCCTCGGCGTCGCCGCGCCCTTCGAGCTGTGGAGCTGGGCCAGCGAGGTCGGCGCGCCGCAGGCCGACATGGACCAGTGGCGCGGCGTCGACCTCGGGGCGGAGATCGCCCGGCGCGTGCCCTATCCGGTCATGCTGCAGAACGACGCGACGAGCGCCTGCGCGGCCGAGCTCGTCTTCGGCCGCGGCCCGCAATATCCCGATTTCCTCTATCTCTTCATCGGCTCCTTCATCGGCGGCGGCGTGGTGCTGAACTCGGCGCTCTTCACCGGCCGCACCGGCACGGCGGGCGCCATCGGCCCGCTTCCCGTACAGGGCCGCGACGGCGAGACGGTGCAGCTTCTCAAGATCGCCTCGATCTACCGTCTCGAAAACCTGCTGCGCCAGCACGGCATCGACCCCACGCCGCTCTGGTACTCGCCGGACGGCTGGATCGACTTCGGCGCGCCGCTCGACATCTGGATCGATGACATGGCGGCGGCGCTCGCCCAGGCGGTCGTCGCATCGGCCTCGGTTATCGACTTTTCCGCCGTCATCATCGACGGCGGCTTTCCCGAATGGGTGCGCGAGCGCGTCGTCGCCGAGACCAAGGCTGCGATCGACCGGCTCGACCTTCAGGGTGTCACCCTGCCCGAGATCGCCGAGGGCGCCGTCGGCAGCAGCGCCCGCTCGATCGGCGGGGCCAGCCTGCCGCTCTTTTCCCGCTATCTTCCCGACCAGAACGTTCTCTTCAAGGAGCTTGCCTGATGCTGAAAGGCCTCGATCCCATCCTGAGCCCCGACCTGCTCGCCACGCTGCGCGCCATGGGCCACGGCGACGAGATCGCCATCGTCGACGGCAACTATCCGGGCGTCGAGCATGCACGCCGGCTGGTGCGCCTCGACGGCGTGGCGCTGATTCCCGCGCTCGATGCCATGCTCTCGGTCCTGCCCATCGACGATTTCGTCGAGGAGGCGATCTTCCGCTCCACTTATCGCCAGGAACGCGACCGGCTGGAGCCCGTACACCGCGAGATCATCGACTGCTGCGCGCGGCACGAGCCGGACCGCGCCGTGGTGCCGCTGGTCGGCGCCGACTTCTACAACCGCGTGCGCGCCGCCCACACCATCGTCCAGACGAGCGAGCCGCGGCTTTATGCCAACGTCATCCTGCGCAAGGGCGTGATCTATCCGTGATACCGTCTTGCTCTCCCCTTGAACGAAGCGGTGCGACGTGATTGTCTCGCGCGACATCGAAAGGGAGTTCGGCATGCGGGTTCTGGTGGTGGAGAACGACAGGGTGACGCTGCTCGGGCAGATCGGCGCGGCGCTCGACGAGGCGGGCGCGGAACTCGACATCTGCCGGCCCCATGCCGGCGATCCGTTGCCGGCGGACGAAAGCGGCCATGACGCCATCGTCGTGATGGGCGGACCGCAAAACGCGCTGGACGACGAAAGCCACGCCTATCTCCCGGCGCTTGCCGCCCTGATGCGCCGCTTCGGCGAGGCGGACAAGTCGGTGCTCGGCGTCTGCCTCGGCAGCCAGCTGCTGGCGCGGGCCTATGGCGCGGCGAACCATATCGGCACCGCGCCGGAATTCGGCTGGTGCACCATCGCGCTCACCCCTGAGGGCGCGGACGATCCCGTGCTTTCCGCCGCCGCCGGCGCCTTCCCGATCTTCCAGTGGCACAGCGACACCTTCTCCCTGCCGGAGGGCGCGGTGCGGCTCGCCACCAACGACGCCGCGCAGAACCAGGCCTTTCGCCTCGGCCGCGCCGTCTACGGCACGCAGTTCCATTTCGAGGCGAATCGCGACGTGGTCGAGGAATGGGTGCGGATCTTCCCGGACCATATTGCCGGCCTTGCGCCCGGCTGGCTGGAGCGGCGCGCCGCGCTCGCCGCCGAGAGCGGCCCGGTTGCCGAAGCCACCGGCCTTGCGCTTGCCCGCGCCTGGGTCGCCACGATCACGGCCGCCGAGGCCCGCCGCGTGGCATAGCATCCGCGAAGCGCCGCGCCGCCGCGCCCAGCACATCCGGCGCAAAGCCCGAAAAGCCGATCACGAGGCCCTGCCGCGGCGGGCGGGTGACGGCCATGGCGGAAAGGGCGCGGGCGCCGAGCCCGGCGCGCCGGGCGATCTCGACCGCCGCAAGGTCCCCGAGCGCTTCCGGCAGGCCGGCGACGAGATGGAGGCCCTGATCGGGCACGTCCACCGAAAGGTTTCCCGCTGAAAGCAATCCCGCGACCAGCGCATCGCGCGCCGCCTGCGCCCGGCGCCGGGCGCGGCGCAGATGCGCGGCGAAATGGCCTTCGCGAATGAGGTCGGTCAGCGCCGCCTCGGCGAGCGTCGGCGGGCTGCGGTCGCTGCGGCTGCGCAGGGCCATTACAGTCTCCAGCAGCGGATCGGGAATGACGGCATAGCCGAGGCGGAGCCCCGGGAAGAGCACCTTGGAGAAGGTGCCGAGATAGATCACCCGGCCACTGTCATCCATGCCCTGCATGGCGGCGAGCGGCGGGCCGGCGAAGCGGAACTCGCTGTCGTAGTCGTCCTCGACGATCCAGCCGCCCGTCGCCCGCGCCCAGTCGACGAGGGCGAGGCGGCGGCGCATGCTCATGGTCACGCCGAGCGGAAACTGGTGCGAGGGCGTCACGTAGGCCGCGCGGGCGCCGGCCACCGCGCCGGCGATATCGGCCCCCTCCGCATCGACGGCAAGGCCCGAAAGATGAAGGCCGTTGCCGGCGAAGGCGGCGCGGGCGCTCGGATAGCAGGGATCCTCGACCATCACGCGGTCGCCCGGGGAAAGGGCGCTGCGAATGACGAGGTCAAGACCCTGCTGCGTGCCCGTCGTGACGATGATCGAGCGGGCCTCGCAGCGGACGCCGCGCGCCTGCCGGAGATAGGCGGCAATCGCCTCGCGCAGCGCAAGCCCGCCGCGCGGATCGCCATATTGGAAATGTTCCGGCCCCGGCCGCGCCAGATGGCGCGAAAGCAGGGTGCGAAAGATGTTCAGCGTGCGCGCATCCGCCATGGCGACGCCCAGCGTGCCGGGAAGCGGCATCTTCGGCTCGACGACCTCCGCCTCCGGGAGCATGGCGGGCTTCATGCTGGGCACGCGGTCGGCGACGAAGGTGCCGGCCCCTGTGCGGGCGACGGCATAGCCCTCCGCGATCAGCATCTCGAAGGCCGCGACGACGCTGCCGCGCGACGTCTTCAGGCGCTGCGCGAGATCGCGCGACGGCGGCAGCTTGCTGCCGGGCGGAATGTCGCCCGCCTCGATCAGCCGGCGCAGCTCGCGGTAGAGCGCGGGCGTGCGCCGCCCCGCCGCCGGCAGGACGGGAACGAGTGACGACCAGTCCGGAATATTGGTCTGAATTCTTTGCCTTGAATTGGTACTTTTTCGATCCAATGCCATGATGCACCCTGGCCTTCCATTCCCTGAAAGGCAAGAGCCGCATGAGCGTCGAGACCGAAACCGCCACCTATCCCGTCACCCCGCGCAACCGCGTCAAGCGCATGCACGAGCGCGCCAGCTATGACCGCGAGGCCGTGCACGCCGTTCTCGACGCGGCCATGCTCTGTCATGTCGCCTATGTCATCGACGGGCAGCCTTATGCCACGCCGACGCTCTTCTGGCGCAAGGGCGACACGCTTTACTGGCACGGCTCTTCGGCAAGCCGCATGCTGCGGCATCTGAAGGCCGGCACGCCCGCCTGCCTCACCGTCGCGCATCTCGACGGGCTGGTCCTCGCCCGTTCGGGCTTCAACCATTCGGCCAACTACCGCTCCGCCATGTGCTTCGGCACCGCGCGGCTGGTGGAGGACCCGGAGGAGAAGAACGAGGCGATGCGCGACGTCATCGACCGGTTCTATCCGCAGCGCAGCGCGCTGCTGCGTCCCATCACGCCGCAGGAGGCGAAGGCGACGACGATCATCGCCATGCCGATAGACGAGGCGGTCGCCAAGGTGCGGGCGAAGGGGGTTGGCGACGACGACGAGGATTTCGCCCTTCCGATCTGGGCCGGCGTCATCCCCGTCACCAGCGTGCTCGGCGCCGTCGAGCCCTGCCACCGGCTGGTGCCGGGCGTCGACAGGCCGGAAACGCTCTCCCTCTTCCCCGAGGGCGGCCGGCTGGACGATTCGCTTCTGACCGGCCAGCGCCTTTACGACGGCGGCTGAACCACCCGATCCTCGCGACGGACCTCCGGCCCTGCCGGGGTCAGTCCTTGCCATTTTCAGGCGCAGCGGGTAGACAGATCCGGCGCGGGACGGCCCGCGCCTTTGTTCGTTCCGGGGACGGCCCCTTTTCTCGCAGTCGAGACGAGGATGGCCCGTTGAACCCCGCTCACCCTTTTTCCCTGAAAACCCGTCTCGCGCCTCCCCGCGCCGCATGCCGACTTTGCGGGTCGCGGCCCGGCGGATCCGCGTGTACACTCATGTCTTTGCGAGGATAGATCATGGCCGGCCCTATTCAGCAATTCGAGATCAAGCCGCTCATTCCCCTCGAAATCGGCGGGGTGGACCTCAGCTTCACCAATGCCTCCGCCTATATGGTGCTGACGGTGGCGACGGCGACGGGCTTCCTGCTGCTGGCGACCCGGCGGGGCAGCCTGGTTCCCGGCCGCTGGCAGATGAGCGCCGAACTCGTCTACGATTTCATCGCCAGGACGCTGCGCTCCAATGCGGGCGAGCAGGGCATGCGCTTCTTCCCGCTGGTCTTCTCGCTCTTCACGTTCATCCTCGTCGCGAATCTCATCGGCATGTTTCCCTATGCCTTCACCGTGACGAGCCAGCTCATCGTCACCTTCGCGCTCGCCATCACGGTCTTTACGACCGTCACGCTCTACGGCCTCTTCCGGCATGGCGCGGGGTTCCTCCGCCTCTTCGTACCGTCCGGCGTTCCGCTGGTCCTGACGCCGATCATCGTGCCGATCGAGGTGATGTCCTATTTCTCGCGGCCCGTCAGCCACTCCGTCCGTCTCTTCGCCGTCATGCTCGCCGGCCATATCACGCTGAAGGTCTTTGCCGGCTTCGTCGCCTCGATGACGGGGCTGGGAACGCTCGGCGTGCTGGGCGCCATCCTGCCCTTCGCCATGACGGTGGCGCTGACGGCGCTGGAAATCCTGATGGCCGTCATCCAGGCCTATGTCTTCGCCATGCTGACCTGCATGTATCTCAACGACGCGCTGCATCCGAGCCACTGACAACCCGCCCTGTGCCGAAAATACACAGGGCCGCGCCGTCACCGTTCACGCAATCGAAAGGGGCGTGCGGTAAAGGGAGGATGGATCACAACGGGGCCATCCCATGCAGATAGCCGGCATCATGAACACGGCCCTCCGGGGCATGGCGGGCGAGACGGCGCGCCTCGACCGGGCGGCGCAGACGATCGCGGAAGCACCGGCCGGGGCCGATGACCCGGCAGAGAGCATGCTGGACATGATCTCCGCCGGGATCGGCTTTCGTGCGAATGCCGCCGTCTTCGAGACGGGCGCGGACCTCTGGCAGGTCCTCGCCACGATCAAGCGCGACTGATCCTCTATCGGTTCGCCATCGAGGCCATGCGCTGCGGATAGCGCCCGCCGGCGACCCGCGCCGGTGACAGCAGCTCGCCGAGCCGCGCGGCCTCCTCCTTCGTCAGCGCGACATCGGCGGCGGCGACGTTCTGCTCGAGATGCGGCACCTTGCTGGCCCCGGGGATCGGCACGATGAAATCGCCCTGCGCCAGCACCCAGGCAAGCGCGAGCTGAGCGGGCGCCACGCCCTTTTCCTTCGCCATCTCCTCCAGGAGCGCCACCAGCGCCAGATTGGCATCGAAGTTTTCCGCCTCGAAGCGCGGCAGCGAACGGCGGAAATCGTCGGCGGAAAGGCCGTCGAGCTTCTTCAGCGCGCCGGTGAGCACGCCCCGGCCGAGCGGGCTGAAGGGCACGAAGCCGATGCCGAGCTCCCGGCAGGTTTCCAGAACGCCGTTCTCCTCCGGATCGCGGGTCCACAGCGAATATTCGCTCTGCACGGCGGATATCGGGTGCACGCCATGGGCCCGGCGGATCGTCTCCGCGCCGGCTTCCGACAGGCCGAGCGCCTTCACCTTGCCCGCGCGCACCAGCTCCGCCATCGCGCCCACCGTCTCCTCGATCGGCACGGCCGGGTCAACGCGATGCTGGTAGTAGAGGTCGATGACCTCGACGCCGAGCCGCTTCAGCGACGCCTCGGCGACGGCCCGGACATTTTCCGGCCGGCTGTCCGTGCCCGTGATCATGTCGGCGGAAGGCTTCGTGTCGTCGATGCGGAAGCCGAATTTCGTGGCGATCACCACCTTGTCGCGCACCGGCTTCAGCGCCTTGCCGACGAGGATCTCGTTCCGGTAGGGGCCATAGACCTCGGCCGTATCGAAGAGGGTGACGCCGAGATCGACGGCGCGATGCAGCGTCCTGATCGCCGCCGTCTCGTCGCTCGAAGGGCCGTAGGCGTGGCTCATGCCCATGCAGCCAAGGCCGAGGGCGGAGACGTCGAGGGTGCCGAGTTTTCTGTGTTTCATGACAGGATCCTTTTGCTTGCGACCGGGAGGCGGTCCATGCGCCGGGCGGCGGCTCACCCGCCCTCATCCGGCGAAACGCAATCTACGGCGCGCCGCTTCATCTGAAAATTGCTGCAAAAGCCAACGGCTTGTTCTATCTGTTGGAACAATGAACCGCACCCAGCTCTCGCAACTCGCCGTGCTCGCCATCGTCGCCGAGACGCGCTCCTTCCGCAAGGCCGCCGCCGAGCTCGGCATCGCGCCCTCGGCCGTCAGCCATGCCGTCTCGGCGCTGGAAGCGAGCCTCGGCGTGCGGCTCCTCGCCCGCACCACCCGCTCCGTTTCGCCGACGGAGGAGGGCCGCATGCTGCTCGATACGCTGGCGCCGGCCCTGTCCGACATCGGCAATGTCATGGAGGCGCTCGCCGACCGGCAGGGCCGGCCCGCCGGGCCGCTGCGCGTCACCATGCCCCTCATCGCCGCGGAGGACATCGTCATGCCCCGGCTCGGAGCCTTCCTTCTCGCCTATCCCGATATCGAGCTGGAGCTGCGGACCGACGACCGCTTCGAAGATATCGTCGAGAAGGGCTTCGATGCCGGCCTCCGGCTCGGCGAGCACCTGGAGGCGGACATGGTCGCCGTGCGGGCGAGCGGGCCGTGGCGCGGCCTCGTGGTCGGCGCGCCCGCCTATTTCGAAACGCACCCGAAGCCGCTCCAGCCGCGCGACCTCATGCAGCATCGCTGCATCCGTAGGCGCTTTTCGAGCGGGCGCATTTATCGCTGGGAGCTGGAGAAGGACGGGCGGCAGGTGACGGTCGACGTTACCGGTCCCCTCATCGTCTCGGACCAGCGGCTGATGCGGGCGGCGGCGATGGACGGCGCGGGCCTTGCCTATGTCTTCGACCAACGCGTTGCCGAGGACATCGCGGCCGGACGCCTCGTCGCGGTGCTGGAGGACTGGTGCCCCGCCTTCGACGGCTTTTCGATCTACTATCCGACGCGCCGGCAGATGCGCCCGGCGCTGCGCGCCTTCGTCGATTTCTTCCGCTATCGCGGTCAGGTCTGAAGACGGTAGCGGATGTGCCCGTCGGTCTCGACATAGCTGTCGTAGAGCTTCCTCGCCCGGTCGTTGTCGTGGCTGGTGTGCCAGTAGATGCCGCGCCAGCCATGCCGCTTGGAAATGGCGATCAGGTCGTCGATCAGCGCGCGGCCGACACCCCTGCCGCGGACCGTGTCATCGACGAAGAGGTCTTCGAGATAGCCCTCCGGCGCGATGTCCCAGGTGGAATCATGGTAGTGGTGGATGGCGAAGCCCACGACCTTGCCGTCCTCTTCCGCGACGCGCATCGAGACGCGCGAGCCGGGATCGAGCACGCGCGCCCAGGTGAAGGCCGTCACCTCCTCCGGTACCTCGGTTCTGTAGAAGGCGAGATAGCCGGCCCAAAGCTTTCTCCAGGCCGCCTCGTCGCCTTCGGCCGCATCGCGGAGGATGAGCGCCATAGTCAGGCCCCCGCCTTGTCGAGCGCCGCCATCTGTTCGGGCGACAGCGAAAGATCGGCGGCCTTCGTCAGGCTCTCCAGCTGGGCAAGGCTCGTGGCGCTGGCGATCGGCGCGGTGACCGCCGGCTTGGCCATCAGCCAGGCGAGCGCGATTTCCGCCGGCTTCGCGCCGGTCTCGGCGGCGACCTTGTCGAGCGCCGCAAGGATGCGCTGGCCCTTGTCGTCGAGATAATGCGCGACGCCCTCGCCGCGCGCCTTGCCCTCGGTATCGGCCTTCGAGCGGTACTTCCCGGTGAGGAAGCCGGAGGCGAGGCTGTAATAGGTGATGACGCCGATATCCTCCTTGCGGCAGAGGTCGGCGAGCGGCCCCTCGAAGCTGCCGCGGTCATAGAGGTTGTATTCCGGCTGGAGCGCCGCGTAGCGCGGCAGGCCAGCCTTGTCGGCGGCCTCGAACGAGGCCTGCAGCTGGCCGGCATCGAGGTTCGACGCGCCGAAGGCGCGCACCTTGCCGGCCTTCACGAGGCCCGCATGGGCTTCCAGCGTCTCCTCGTAAGGGGTGTCGGCATCCGGCCAGTGGGAGAGATAGAGGTCGATATGGTCGGTCTGCAGCCGCTTCAGCGACTTCTCGACCGCCTCGACGATCCACGACCTGCGCAGGTCCCGCCGTCCCTGGCCCATATCGGAGCCGACCTTGGTGATGATCACCACCCTGTCGCGGGCGATGCCCGAGCGCTTCAGCCATTTACCGATGATCGCCTCGGACTCGCCCCCCTCATTGCCCGGCACCCAGCGGGAATAGACATCCGCCGTGTCAATGGCGTTGAAGCCAGCGCCGGTGAAGGCATCGAGGAGATCGAAGGAGGTCTTCTCGTCGGCCGTCCAGCCGAAGACATTGCCGCCGAAGACGAGCGGCGCGATGGAAAGGCCGGTCCTGCCGAGGGAGCGAAACTGCATGGGGTCCTCCAAGGGGTTCGTGCTGAAAAGGCTTTTCGCCAACATAGGGCGCGGCCCGGCGCTTTGCACGTGGCCTGCCGTCGATTTTTGGGCGTCCCGCGCTTGCGAGGAACGTACCTCGTGACTAGTCTTCCCGGCGCAATCAGGGCCCGCACAATCGAGGAGAGATCATCATGCTGCGTTTCGGAATCCTGTCGACGGCCAAGATCGGCCGCGAACTCGTCGTGCCGGCCATCCAGGATGCGGAGAACTGCGTCGTCACCGCCGTCGCGAGCCGCGACAAGGCCAAGGCGCGCGCCATGGCCGACCGCTTCTCCGTGCCGCATGCCTTCGGCTCCTACGAGGAGATGCTCGCCTCCGACACGATCGACGCGGTCTATATCCCGCTGCCGACCGCGCAGCATGTGGAATGGTCGATCAAGGCGGCCGATGCCGGCAAGCACGTGCTCTGCGAAAAGCCGATCGCGCTCAATGCCGGCGAGATCGACGCGCTGATCAAGGCGCGCGACCGCAACAAGGTGCTGATCTCCGAGGCCTACATGGTCACCTACAGCCCCGTCTGGCGCAAGGTGCGCGCGCTTCTCGCCGAGGGCGCCATCGGCCGGCTGCGCCATGTGCAGGGCGCCTTCACCTATTTCAACCGCGATCCGGGCAACATGCGCAACGTGCCGGAACTCGGCGGCGGCGGCCTGCCGGATATCGGCGTCTACCCGACGATCACCACCCGCTTCGCCACGGGCAAGGAGCCGGTCCGCGTGCAGGCGAGTACCGACCGCGACCCGGATTTCGGCACCGACATCTATTCGAGCGTGCGCGCCGATTTCGGCGATTTCGAACTGTCCTTCTACATCTCCACCCAGCTCGCCCAGCGCCAGTTCATGGTCTTCCACGGCGACAAGGGCTTCATCGAGGTGAAGTCGCCCTTCAATGCCGACCGCTACGGCGTGGAGGAGGTCGAACTCACCAATCAGAACCATGGCGAGAGCCAGATTTTCCGCTTCCAGGACGCCCGCCAGTACCGGCGCGAGGCCGAGGCCTTCAGCCGGGCCGCGCGCGGTGAGAAGGAGGAGGTCGTGACGCTGGAAAGTTCGGTGAACAACCAGAAGGTCATCGACGCCATCTATCGCGCGAGCGAGAAGGACGGCTGGGAGGCGGTGTGACGCTTGCCGCGCTGGCGCCTGCCGTGTGGATCCTCGGGTCAAGCCCGGGGATGACGGAGAGGCTTGGTTTCGAACCCTAGCCGGCGGCGTGGCACGCGGTACCGGTACATCGATCGCCAGGCATTTCTTCTTGCGCCATCCTCTAACGTCGGGCGGCCTAAGCCCCCGCTCCGATCCGCTTGTAGAAGAGCGTCGTCGCGCAGAAGCGCCCGTCCGGATAGAGCGCATAGTCGGGGATGACCCCGGCGCGCTGCCAGCCGAGGCGTTCGTAGACCGCCTCGGCGGGGCTGCCGGTGGCGGTGTCGAGCACCAGCAGCGTCTTGCCGTGCCGGGCCGCCTCCGCTTCGGCAGCCGTCATCAACGCGCGGGCAAGGCCCCGGCCGCGCTCGCTTTCCATGACGAGCAGCTTCTTCACGTCCGCCCGGTGCGGCTGGTTCGGCATCTGCCGGATGCCGACCTGCACCGTGCCGACGATGCGGCCCTCCCGCTCCGCAGCGAAGAGCAGCGTCGCCCCCTCCCCAACCGCCTCCGCGACGCCGTCCCAGAAGGGCAGCGCATCGGCCGGCCCATAGGGCGCCATGAAGCCGAGGGAGGCTCCGCCGGCAACGCAATCTGCCAGCACATCGGCAAGTTCGCCCATGCGGGCGCGGGTCTCGGTCTCGTCGAGCTGCCTGATATCGCGCATCTGTCCTCTCAGGAACGGCCGCGGTCCAGCACCACAGCATAACGGGCCGGCGTGTCGCCGGGATTTTCGAAGACATGGCCCTCGGTGATGCTCATATAGAGGCAGTCGCCGGGGCGAAGATCGTGCACGGTTCCGCCGACCGTCATGCGCAGCGTGCCGGAAAACAGCCAGACATGCTGCGTCATGCCGGCCCGGCCGGTTTCCGGCGGATAGGCGATGCGCGCGCCGGCGGGGAACTCGACCTCCACGACATCGACACGCGAAGCGGTGTCGGGCGCCGAGACGGCGCGGCGCTGGTAGCCGGTTTCCGGATCGCGCCAGACGGTCTGCGCCTCACGTCGCGACAGCGGATCGCCCTCGGTCCCGGAAAAGGCGAAGAAGGCGGAGAGCGTGAGGTCCAAGGCGGCGCAAAGCCGCGAGAGGAGCTGCGCCGTCGGGCTCGCCTCGCCGCGCTCGATGCGCGAGATCATGGCGCGGCTGACGCCCGAGGCGGCCGCAAGGTCCTCGAGGGTCTGGTTGCGCGCCGCTCTGAGCAGCCGCAGCCGGTCGCCGATGGCGCTTTCGAGGGGATCGATACCGCTTTCCATTATCATGGAATAATTCTCCTTTATAATGGAGTCAACACGCATCATCCCATCGCAAAATAATTCCCCGCCATGCCGCTCCGGCGACAATGCGACATCGGCGGTTTCGCTATGGTTGCGCCGGGATCAGGCGGAGGGGACGGATCATGGGCGGCACACAGCGGGCATCGTCGCTCTTTTCCATCACCGCCATCGTCGTTTCCATGACCTTCGTCGCCATCGGCAACGGCATCATGCTCGCCTATGTGCCCTATGTGCTGTCGCACGCCGGCGCGCCGTCTTGGACGCCCGGCGCGGCCGTCACCGCCATCGCTTTCGGCGGGTTGATCGGCTGCGTCATCGCCGGGCCGGTCATCCGCCGTGTCGGCCATGCGCGCGCCTTCTCCTGCTCGCTGGCGCTCGTCATCATCGCCGCCTTCCTCGTCGCGCTCGGCATGCATCCGCTCGTCTGGGTGCTGGCGCGCGGCATCTACGGCATTGCCGGCAACTGCAACTTCATCATCGCCCAGAGCTGGCTGAACCACGCGGCGGACAACCGCTGGCGCGGCAAGGCCATGTCCTTCTTCTACATGACCTATGTGCTGGGGCTCGGCGTGGGCGCCTGGATCTTCGGCCGCATGCCGGCCGACGGCAACCTCGCCCCGCTCGTCACCATCTTCGTTTCCACCGTCGCGCTCCTGCCGATCGGCCTCACCAAGCTGCCGACGCCGCCGGCGCCCGCCCGCGTCAGCCTCGATTTCGCCATGGCCTGGCGCAATTCGCCGGTCGCGCTCATCGGCGTGCTCGCCTCCGGCGGGCTTTCCATGGTCGTGCAGGGCTTCACGCCGATCTATGCCGCCACCAACAATGTCGGGCAGGCCGACGTGGCGCTCCTGATGTTCGTCATGCAGTTCGGCCTGATCTTCGTGCAATATCCGCTCGGCACGCTCTCCGACCGGATCGACCGGCGCGTCGTGCTGGTCGTCACCTGCCTGCTGATCACCGGGGCGGCCATCGCCGCGCTCTTCGTCTCGTTCAGCGCCTTCGTCCTGCTGATGATCGTCTTCGCGCTCTGGGCAGGCGCGGTCGAGAGCGTCTATTCCATCGCCAATGCCCATGCCAACGACCGCACGGATCCGGAGGATTTCGTGCCGCTCGCCTCGACGCTGCTCGTCGCCTGGTCGACCTCGGCGACCCTCGTTCCGCTCGGCGTGACGGCGCTGACGCCCGTCTTCGGGCCGCAGACCTTCATCTATGCCGCGATGGGCGTCGCGCTCGCCTATGCCGCCTTCGTCGCCCAGCGGCTGAGGCTGCGCGAGACGGTGCCGCCCGAGGCGCGGGAAAATTTCGAGCTGCTGAGCGCGCAGGTGCCGAATGCCGGCGCGCTGGTGGAAGGCGAGAAAGCCCCGGAATAGCGGCGCTTGCCGAGCCGAAACCCTTCATTTACCGCTTTGCGGGAATCCTGCTCGCTGCTATATGGCGCGCATGAGCACCAATAATTCGACGCCCCTCGACCATATCCGCAATTTCTCGATCGTGGCCCATATCGACCACGGCAAGTCGACGCTGGCCGACCGGCTGATCCAGTCGACCGGCGGCCTTGCCGACCGCGAGATGTCGGAACAGGTCCTCGACAACATGGAGATCGAGCGCGAGCGCGGCATCACCATCAAGGCCCAGACGGTGCGCCTGCACTACAAGGCCAATGACGGCGAGACCTATGTGCTGAACCTCATCGACACGCCCGGCCATGTCGACTTCGCCTACGAGGTCTCGCGCTCGCTGTCGGCCTGCGAGGGTTCGCTGCTGGTCGTCGACGCTTCCCAGGGCGTGGAAGCCCAGACGCTCGCCAACGTCTACCAGGCGATCGACAACAACCACGAGCTCGTCACCGTCCTCAACAAGATCGACCTGCCGGCGGCCGAGCCCGACCGCATCAAGGAGCAGATCGAGGAAGTGATCGGCATCGACGCCTCCGACGCCGTGCTCATCTCGGCCAAGACGGGCCTCGGCATTCCCGACGTGCTGGAAGCCATCGTCAAGCGCCTGCCCGCGCCGAAGAGCGAGGGCGGCGAGAAGGCACCGCTGAAGGCGCTGCTGGTCGACAGCTGGTACGACACCTATCTCGGTGTCATGGTTCTCGTGCGCGTCATCGAGGGCCGGCTTTCCAAGGGCCAGACCGTGCGCATGATGGGTACGGACGCGAAATACACCGTCGAGCGCGTCGGCGTGCTGACGCCGAAGATGGTGGCGATGGATTCGCTCGGCCCGGGCGAGATCGGCTTCATCACCGCCTCGATCAAGGAAGTGGCCGATACCCGCGTCGGCGACACCATCACCGAGGACAAGCGCCCGACGGCCAAGGCCCTGCCGGGCTTCAAGCCGGCCCAGCCGGTCGTCTTCTGCGGCCTCTTCCCGGTCGATGCGGCCGATTTCGAGGACCTGCGCTCGGCGATGGGCAAGCTGCGCCTCAACGACGCCTCGTTCTCCTTCGAAATGGAAAGCTCGGCGGCGCTCGGCTTCGGCTTCCGCTGCGGCTTCCTCGGCCTCCTGCATCTCGAAATCATCCAGGAGCGCCTGGAGCGCGAATTCGACCTCGACCTGATCGCGACCGCGCCTTCGGTCGTCTATCAGCTCTACATGACCGACGGCTCGATGCGCGAGCTGCACAACCCGGCCGACATGCCCGACGTCGTGAAGATTTCGGAAATCCACGAGCCGTGGATCCGTGCGACGATCCTGACGCCGGACGACTATCTCGGCGGCATCCTCAAGCTTTGCCAGGACCGCCGCGGCATCCAGATCGAGCTGACCTATGTCGGCACGCGCGCCATGCTGACCTACGACCTGCCGCTCAACGAAGTCGTCTTCGACTTCTACGACCGCCTGAAGTCGATCTCCAAGGGCTACGCCTCCTTCGACTACCAGATCACCGACCACAAGGAAGGCCATCTGGTGAAGATGTCGATCCTGGTGAACGGCGAGCCGGTCGATGCGCTTTCCATGATGGTGCACCGCATGGCCGCCGAAAAGCGTGGCCGCGACATGTGCGAGAAGCTCAAGGAGCTGATCCCGAAGCACATGTTCAAGATCCCGATCCAGGCCGCCATCGGCGGCAACGTGATCGCCCGCGAGACGATCTCGGCGCTGCGCAAGGACGTGACCGCCAAGTGCTACGGCGGCGACGCCACCCGCAAGCGCAAGCTGCTCGACAAGCAGAAGGCCGGCAAGAAGCGCATGCGCCAGTTCGGCAAGGTGGAGATTCCGCAGGAAGCCTTCATCGCGGCGCTCAAGATGAGCGACGAGTAAGGGTACTTCCCTGTTGCAGTTGACAAAGGCCGTGGAGCGATCCGCGGCCTTTTTTGCTTTGAGGGTCGAATACCCCTCCTCCGTCATGCTCTGGCCTGTCCCGAGCATCTGCAACGGTTCAATTTTTCGGCGCGTTGGCAGATCCTCAGCACAAGGCCGAGGATGACGGCAGCGGGCGCACAGGGTCATCAAAACAAAAAGGCCGCGGATCGCTCCGCGGCCTTTTCATATCCGTGATGCAGCCTGCTTACTGGCCGACCGAGGATACCATGACGGCGTCGCCGTTTTCGATCGAGACCCAGCGGCCGGCATGGAAGGAGGCCTGGCGCTTGAGATAGCGGTAGGGCGTCTTCGTCCAGAGCTTCACCTCGTTGTTGAGGTTGTCGAGGATGTAGTCGCCCTGGGCGGTGCGCAGCGTCAGCACGGCATGGCCTTCGCCGTCCGGCTTGCGCACGACGGTGATGAGGAGATCGCCGGCGGCAAAGCCCTTCTGCATCAGCATCCTGCGCTTGAGGAGCACGAAATCCTCGCAGTCGCCGGCATTGTCCGGATAGGCCCAGACCTCGTCCTTGCCGTAGAGTTCCTTGTCCGTCATCGGGGTGATGTCGCGGTTGACACGAACATTGATCTCGCGGATCACCGACCAGCCGAATTCCGTCACCTTGGCGGGCGCGGTGCGCGCGCCGGGGCCGCATTCGGACTTGTGGGTCTGGCAGAATTCGTAGTGACCGATGGGCTGCGAGGTCACGCCGCCCGTCTTCATGGAGAGCGCCGATGCCGGTGCCGTGAAAGCCGAGGAAGAAGAAACGAGGAGAGCGAGAACCGCTGCAGCCCCAGCCTTCGCACCAATCATTCGTGCCATGAAACGTCCCCTAATCGTTAACAAAGAGTTAACGGTGAGAGGGCCATCTCGTCAATCATCAGAATTGGCGATGCTGTATTATGGTTAAAATGCGCATCGCCGATGCTCGCCCTCAGTCGCCGCGGGCGAGGACTTCCGCGGCATCGAGGATCTTGGCGATATCCTGCGGGCGCGACAGGCGGTGGTCGCCGTCGCGGATCATCGTCAGCACCACGTCGTCGCCGGAAAGATGCTCCATCAGGCGCACGGCATGGGCATGGGGCACGTCCGGGTCGGCCATGCCCTGCAAGATATGCACGGGGCAGCCCGTCTCGATGACGCCGTCGAGCACGCGGTTGCGCCGCCCGTCCTCGATGAGCTTCAGCGTATAGATGTTCGGGTCGGGGCCATAGGGCGTCGGCTCCTCGAACTGACCACGCTCGGCAAGGGCCGTACGCTCGGCCTCCGTCAGGTTCGGCTCGATGAGTTCCGAGGTGAAGTCCGGCGCCGGGGCGATGAGGACGAGACCTGCGACCTCGATATCCCCGCGCGCAGCAAGCTCGGCAACGGCGCGCAGCGCGATCCAGCCGCCCATGGAGGAGCCGACGAGAACCAGGCGGCGCGAACCGAGGGTTTTGGCGGCATGGTCGATGACGGCGAGCGACTCTTCCAGCCAGCGCGAGATCGTGCCGTCGGTGAAGGCCCCGCCTGAGGCGCCGTGGCCGGAATAGTCGAAGCGCACGCAGCCGGTGCCGAGACGGACGGCGAGCGCGGCAAGCTCCACCGCCTTGGTGCCGGACATGTCGGAGCGGTAGCCACCGAGCCAGACGAAATGGGCGAGCGTGTTGCCGGATGCCGGCGCCTCAAGCGAGACGGCGATGCGCCGTGCGTCATCCCCCTCGCCGACCGTGATGAAATCCGCCGCCGCGCCATTGCCGTTCGCCATCGTCATACCTATCTCCTTTTCATGCTGCCCGATCGCGAAAAACCGCTCGCCACCAAGTCTTTTGCCGAGAGCTAGACCAGATTCGCGCTCGCAAGGACAGGTGGTGATTTTTTCCGCGCGGCATGCTATTGACTTCCCAAGCGCGATCAACACATTGCCGACAAACGCCGCATTTCGGGCGAAACGGCCCGATCGTCGCACAGATTCATACCCGTCGAAACAGTCGAGGAGACCACGACCATTCGCAGACCTTTCAAAGCGGAAGCACCCGTCAAAGACGGCCCGCGTTCCAACAGGGAAATCCGGATTCCCCGCGTCCAGCTCATCGATGCCGAAGGCAACAACCACGGCACCGTTCCGACAGATCAGGCACTCCGCATGGCCGAAGAAGCCGGCCTCGATCTCGTGGAGATCGCACCGAACTCCGAACCGCCTGTCTGCAAGATCCTTGACCTTGGCAAGCTGAAATACGCCAACCAGAAGAAGGCGGCCGAAGCGCGCAAGAAGCAGAAGATCGTCGAGATCAAGGAAATCAAGATGCGCCCGAACATCGACACGCATGACTATGACGTGAAGATGAAGGCCATGAACCGCTTCTTCGAGGAAGGCGACAAGGTCAAGGTGACGCTGAAGTTCCGTGGCCGCGAAATGGCTCACCAGGAACTCGGCATGAAGCTTCTCCTGCAGGTCAAGGAAGACACCCTGACCATCGCCAAGGTCGAAGCCGAGCCGAAGCTCGAAGGCCGCCAGATGATGATGGTGCTCGCTCCCAAGTGAGCCCCGTCGCCGGCGCCACGCGCTGAACGGATCAAGCCGCCCTCCGGGGCGGCTTTTCCATTTCGGCCGGAATCCACGCTTTCCGAGGAATCCGGTTGCGCTTTTCGGGGACATCGGTTACAAGCCGCCGTCCGAACGGTCCGGCAGGGCATGCCGTGGCCGTTCTTTACGCTGGAGGGGCGCCTTCGTCAGTGCCTCTCGAATTCAAGAAGAATGGAGTAGCAAAATGCCCAAGATGAAGACGAAGTCGTCTGCCAAGAAGCGGTTCAAGATCACCGCGACCGGCAAGGTCGTCGCTGCCGCTGCCGGCAAGCGCCACGGCATGATCAAGCGTACCAACAAGTTCATTCGCGACGCCCGCGGCACCATGGTGCTGGCCGAGCCCGATGGCAAGAAGGTCATCAAGAACTACCTGCCGAACGGTCTCTAAGACTCATCGCGCATTTGATACGTTAAGGAGATCATGACATGGCACGTGTAAAACGCGGCGTTACTTCCCACGCCAAGCACAAGAAGACGCTGAAGGCAGCCAAGGGTTTCTACGGCCGCCGCAAGAACACCATCCGCGCCGCCAAGGCTGCGGTTGATCGTTCCAAGCAGTTCGCCTACCGCGACCGCAAAGTCAACAAGCGCAACTTCCGCGCTCTCTGGATCCAGCGCATCAACGCTGCCGTCCGCGAGCACGGCCTGACCTATGGCCGCTTCATCGACGGCCTGAACAAGGCTGGCATCGAAGTTGACCGCAAGGTGCTTTCGGACATGGCGATCCATGAGACCGCAGCTTTCGGCGCGCTCGTCGCAGCCGCCAAGAAGGCTCTGGAATACCTCAAGGACGCCGGCACGAAGAACGAGTTTGAGACCGCCGTCAACTAACCGGCGCTCACAACAAATCTTCGCTTCGTTGTGAAACCCGCGCCGGGGAACCGGTGCGGGTTTTTGTTTGATTTCGGAAGGAACCATGGACGGCAAGCCGACCCAGCTCGACACGATCCCGGATGCGACCGCCAAGGATATCGAGACGCTTCTCGTGACCCTTGCCCGCGGCGCGCGCCGTGTCGAGCGTGTGGAGATGTCCTTCGGCGCCGTCTGGATCAAGCGCTACGGCACGGAACGCCCGCCGATCTGGACGAAGGCGCAGGGGGCGCTCGCCGCGCTCCTTCGCCAGCCCTTCCTGCGCCCCTCGCCCTATCTCGACAGCAAGGGCATGATCGACCGCGAGGTTCGCCGCATCGAGACCTTCGCCGGAAAGGACGTGCCCGTGCCAAGGGTGCTCTATTCCTCCGGCAGCGCGCTCGTGCTTTCCGACGTCGCGCCGACCGTGACCGCCCGCCTCTCGGCGCTGCGCAAGGCCGAGCCCGCCGCCCATGACGACCTGCTCGTCGCCTGCGCCGCCGAGCTCGGTGCTCTCCACGGCAAGGGCCTCTGCCACGGAAGGCCGCATCCGCGCGACTTCTTCCTTGCCGGGAACCGCATCGGCTTCATGGATTTCGAGGAGGAGCCGGAAGCCGCCATGCCGCTGGCGACGGCCCAGGCGCGCGACCTCTGGCTGCTCTTCCTCCAGCTCGTCGACCGCGCGGCCCTCGGCACGGAAACCGCCGAAAAGGCCTATGCGGCCTGGCGCGCCACAGCACCTTCCGCCGCCGAGACGGAACTCAAGACGATGCTCCGGTTCCTCTGCAAGTTTTTATGGCTCCCCCGATTGATCGGGCGCGTGCACATGAGTAGTGATCTGCGACGCTTCCTCGCCGCAACCCGCTATCTCCAGGGGGTTCTTCTCTCTCCCCGCCCGGCCGACGCAAGCAAAGCAGGTAAAGATGACTGAACTCGACACACTGGAAAAGCAGCTCCTTTCCGACGTTGCCGCGGCCTCCGACGAGGCGGCGATCGAAGCCGTGCGCGTGGGCGCACTCGGCAAGAAGGGCTCCGTCTCGGAACTCCTGAAGACGCTCGGCACCATGTCGCCGGAAGAGCGCCAGACGCGCGGCGCGGCAATCAACGCCATGAAGACGCGCGTGACCGACGCGATCGGCGAGCGCAAGAGCGCACTGCGCGACGCCGCCATCGAGGCCCGCCTTGCGGCCGAGACGGTCGATGTCAGCCTGCCGGTCCGCTCCTCGCCCGCCGAGCGCGGCCGCATCCATCCGATCAGCCAGATCGTCGACGAGATCACCGCGATCTTCGGCGACATGGGCTTCTCGATTGCCGAAGGCCCCGATGTCGAGACGGACTACTATAACTTCACGGCGCTGAACTTCCCCGAGGGCCACCCGGCCCGCGAGATGCACGACACGTTCTTCTTCCCCGCCGACGAGAACGGCGAGCGCAAGGTGCTGCGCACGCACACCTCGCCCGTGCAGGTGCGCACCATGGAGGCGCAGCAGCCGCCGATCCGCATCATCATTCCCGGCAAGACCTATCGCCAGGACAGCGACGCGACCCATTCGCCGATGTTCCACCAGGTGGAAGGCCTCGTGGTCGACAAGACCGCGAATGTCGCCAACATGCGCTGGGTGCTGGAAGAGTTCTGCAAGGCCTTCTTCGAGGTCGACAGCGTCACCATGCGCTTCCGCCCGTCCTTCTTCCCCTTCACCGAGCCGTCCTTCGAAGTCGACATCCAGTGCGACCGCTCGTCGGGCCCGATCGTCAAGTTCGGCGAAGGCACGGACTGGATGGAAATCCTCGGCTGCGGCATGGTCCACCCGAACGTGCTGCGCGCCGGTGGCCTCGATCCGGACGAATATCAGGGCTTTGCCTGGGGCATGGGCCTCGACCGCATCGCCATGCTGAAATACGGCATGCCTGACCTGCGCGACTTCTTCAACGCCGACGTCCGCTGGCTGAGCCACTACGGCTTCCGCCCGCTCGACATGCCGACCCTGTTCGGCGGCCTCAGCGCGTAACCGGCATCCAAGGAGAAAGACAATGAAATTCACGCTCTCCTGGCTGAAGGATCATCTCGACACCGACGCCTCGCTGGAGGAAATCTGCGCGAAGCTGACGGCGATCGGCCTTGAAGTGGAGGAGGTCGACGACAAGGCGGCCTTCAAGCCCTTCGTCATCGCCAAGGTGGTTTCCGCCGAGCAGCACCCGAACGCCGACAAGCTGCGCGTGCTGATGGTCGATACCGGCAAGGGCGACCCGATCCAGGTCGTCTGCGGCGCGCCGAATGCGCGCGCCGGTCTTGTCGGCGCGTTTGCCGCACCCGGAACCTATGTGCCCGGCATCGACGTGACGCTCGCCGTCGGCACCATCCGCGGCGTCGAGAGCCGCGGCATGATGTGCTCGGAGAAGGAACTGGAAATCTCCGACAACCACGACGGCATCATCGATCTGCCGGCCGATGCGCCCGTGGGCGCGAGCTATGCGGCCTATGCCGGCCTCGACGATCCGGTCATCGAGATCAACCTGACGCCGAACCGCCCAGACTGCACGAGCATCTACGGCATCGCCCGCGATCTCGCCGCCTCCGGCCTCGGCACGCTGAAGACCCCGAAGGCGCCCTCCTTCAAGGTAGAAGGCGAGACGCCGATCAAGGTGAAGCTGGAGCTTGGCGGCGACGATCACCTGTGCCCGGGCTTTGCGCTCCGCCTCGTGCGCGGCGTCAAGAACGGCCCGAGCCCGCGCTGGATGCAGCAGCGGCTGCTGGCCATCGGCCTTCGCCCGATCAACGCGCTCGTCGACATCACCAACTACATGACCTTCGACCAGGGCCGTCCGCTGCACGTCTTCGACGCGGCCAAGGTGAAGGGCAATCTCGTCGTGCGCCGCGCGGCCGAGGGCGAGACGGTGCTGGCGCTCGATACGCGCGAATATACGCTCAACCCTGCCAATGTCGTCATCGCCGACGATAACGGCGTCGAATCCATCGGCGGCATCATGGGCGGCGAACATTCGGGCTGCGACGAGAACACCGTCGACGTGCTGATCGAATCGGCGCTCTGGGATCCGATGAACGTCGCCAAGACCGGCCGCTCGCACGGCATCATCACCGATGCGCGCTATCGCTTCGAGCGCGGCGTGGACCCGGAATACATGGTGCCGGGCCTCGAGCGCGCCACGGAACTGGTGCTGGAGCTTTGCGGCGGCACGCCGGCGAAGACCGACGTCGTCGGCTACAAGGGCTTTGCCGCAAAGGTCGTCGATTTCCCGTTCTCGGAAGTCCGCCGCCTGACGGGCGTCGATGTCTCCGAGGCTGAGAGCACGAACATCCTGACACGCCTCGGCTTCACCGTCACGGGTTCGGGAGAACGCGTCTCCGTCGCGGTTCCCTCCTGGCGTCCCGATGTGGACGGCAAGGCGGACCTCGTGGAAGAGGTCATGCGCATCCATGGCGTCGACAATATCAAGCCGGCGCCACTGGAAAGCCACGGCACCGTCAACGGCCGCATCCTGACCACGCTGCAGATTCGCACGCGCCTTGCCAAGCGCTCGCTCGCCGCGCGCGGCATGATGGAGGCCGTCACCTGGTCCTTCATCCCGAAGGCGCATGCCGAGCTCTTCGGCGGCGGCGCGGCCTCGCTGGCGCTGTCGAACCCGATCGCGGCCGACATGTCCGACATGCGCCCCTCGCTGCTGCCGGGCCTTCTGGCGGCCGCGCAGCGCAATGCCGACAAGGGCTATGGGGACGTCGCGATCTTCGAGGTCTCCGGCACCTATGAGAACGACCGTCCCGAGGGACAGCGCCGTGTTGCCGGCGGCGTTCGCCGCGGTACGGCTTCGCTTTCGGGCTCCGGCCGTCTCTGGTCGAACGCGGCCAAGGGCGGCGGCAAGCCGGTCGACGTCTATGACGCCAAGGCCGATGCGCTCGCCGTGATCGAGGCCTGCGGCCTGCCGATGGGCAATGTGCAGATCGAACCGGGCGCACCCTCCTGGTACCATCCGGGCCGCTCCGGCACGATCAAGATGGGTCCGAAGATCGTTCTAGGTTACTTCGGCGAGTTCCATCCGAAGGCGCTCGGCGCGCTCGACGTCTCCGGCGCGCTTTGCGGCTTCGAGATCTTCGTCGACGCCATGCCGGAGCCGAAGAAGAAGGCGACCCGCACCAAGGCGGCGCTCGACCTTTCGCCCTTCCAGGCGGTGAAGCGCGACTTCGCCTTCGTGGTCGACAAGACGGTGGAAGCCGGCGCCATCGTGCGCGCGGCCACCGGCGCCGACCGCAAGCTGATTGCGGCCGTCAACGTCTTCGACGTGTTCGAGGGTGCATCGGTCGGCGAGGGCAAGAAGTCCATCGCCATCGAGGTCGTCTTCCAGCCGACCGACAAGACGCTGACCGACGAGGACTTCGAGGCCGTGACGGCCAAGATCGTCGGCAATGTGGTGAAGACCACCGGCGGCACGCTGCGGGCGTAAAGTTGGCGAGGGGCGATAGCCCCTCATCCGCCTGCCGGCACCTTCTCCCCGCTTGCGGGGAGAAGGTCGCGGCAGCGGGATGAGGGGCCATCGCCACGCCCCAACCCTCACGCGTTGCCGATCAGCACCCCCGCCGCCAGCACGAGGCTGCCGCCGAGCACGACCTGCAGCACGGCGCGGAAGAACGGCGTTTCCATGAAACGGTTCTGGATGAAGGCGATGGCCCAGAGCTCAATGAAGACGACGACGACGGCGATGGTCGTCGCCAGCATGAAATTCGGGATGAGATAGGGCAGCGCGTGGCCGAGGCCGCCGAGCGCCGTCATGATGCCCGAGGCGAGGCCGCGCCTCACCGGCGAGCCGCGGCCGGAGAGCTTGCCGTCGTCATGGGCGGCTTCCGTGAAGCCCATGGAGATGCCCGCGCCGACGGAGGCCGAGAGGCCGACGAGGAAGGTCTGCCAGGTATCCTGCGTAGCGAAGGCGGCGGCGAAGATCGGCGCGAGCGTCGAGACCGAGCCGTCCATCAGGCCGGCAAGGCCGGGCTGCACATAGGTCAGCACGAATTGCCGCCGCGCCGTCTGGTCCTCCTCCGCCCGCACGTCCTGCGGCGTGTGCTCCTCGCCCAGCCGGTGGGCGAGCGATTCGTGCGACTTCTCCGCCAGCGCCAGATCGCCGAGCAGCTTTCGCGTCGGGGCGTCCTGCGTGCGTGCGGCGGCCGTCAGGTAGAAACGGTGCGCCGCCTCCTCCATGGCCTCGGCCTGCTCGCGGATCCTGTCGAGCGGCATGTTGCGGATCAGCCAGTCGGGCTTCCGCTCCGGGAAATCGCGGACATATTCGCGGCGGACCAGCGGAATGCGGTCGCCGAAGCGCTCGATATGCCGGTCGATCAGCATCTGGCGGTGGTGGCTCTCCTCCTCCGCCATCTCCTCGAAGATGCGCGCGGAATTGGGATAGGCATCCCGCAGCTCATCCGCATAGGCAAGATAGATGCGGCCGTCATCCTCCTCGGAGGAGATGGCGAGGGCGAGGATTTCCTGCTCGCTGAGCGATTCGAGGCTGCGCTTGCCGGAACTGAGAAGGCGGGAGAACATCTGCGATCATCCAGTTTAGAACTATTCTAAATATAGGAGAAAGAGTGGCCCGGTCAACCTCGACAGCGCGCGATGCATAAGGCTAGATTGGCCTTCGCAGAGACTGTAAGGGACGAGACGTGACCGGTGCATTGAAGCCGCTTTCCGCAAGCCGCGACACGCTGCTCGACCGTCTCGGCCGCCTGGTCGCCGACCGGCTGCAAAGCCAGACATCCGGCTACGAGCCCTATACGCCCTCCGATCCCGAGACGCTGGCGCGCACGCTGCGCCCCGGCGACATCCTGCTGGTGGAGGGCAACCAGAAGGTCTCGGCGGCGATCAAGTATCTCACGCAGTCGACCTGGTCCCATGCCGCGCTCTTCGTGGGCGACGCGGTGCCGCTGACGCTGGACCAGGCGGCCCTGCCGGCCACCGAGCGGCCGCAGCTCGTCGAGGTCAATCTCGGCGAGGGGTGCGTCGCCGTGCCGCTCACCAAGTACCGCACCTACAATACGCGCATCTGCCGCCCTATCGGCCTGACGCCGGAGGACCGGGATACGCTGATCGCCTTCATGATCTCGCGGCTCGGCCTGAAATACGACATGAAGAACATCACGGACATGCTGCGCTATTTCCTGCCGACGCCGCCCATTCCGGTGCGCTGGCGGCGCCGCATGATCGCCTTCGGCTCGGGTGATCCGACGCGGGCGATCTGCTCGACGCTGATCGCGGAAGCCTTCGAGGCGATCCGCTACCCGATCCTGCCGGATGTGACGCGCGCGCCCGGCCACGCGGCGGCGACCTCGCCCTATTCGCGGCAGGAAATCCTGCACATCCGGCACCATTCGCTCTACACGCCGCGCGACTTCGACCTCTCGCCCTATTTCGAGATCGTCAAGCCGACGCTCAAATACGGCTTCGACTACAAGCGGCTGGAATGGGGCCCTGACAGAGAAGGGCCGTAGAACGGCCCTTCGAAGATTTGCAGCAATGTGGCGGGAGCTCGGAGCGTTTCGGCGCATTTCCGGACGCAAAACCGCTGCGCACTTTTGCTGGAAATGCTCTATCCCTGACGCAGCGGCGAGATGGAGATCTCGACGCGGCGGTTCTGCGCACGGCCGGCTTCCGAGGCATTGGAGGCGATCGGGCGCTCCAGGCCGTAGCCCATCGCCGACATGCGCCGCGGGTCGATGCCGCGCGAGGCGAGGTAATTGGCCACCGAGTTGGCGCGGCGCTCGGAAAGATCCTGGTTGTAGCCGGCATTGCCGACCGAGTCGGTATGGCCGTCGACATCGATCAGCGTCTTGTCGAACTTGCGCAGCACGATGGCGACGGAATCGAGCGTCTCGTAGAAGGGCGGGATCACCCGGTCCTGGTCGGTCGCAAAGGTGATGTTCGAAGGCATGTTGAGGATGATGCGGTCGCCGTTGCGCGTGACCGAGACGCCGGTGCCCTGGAGCTGCGCGCGCAGCTCGGCTTCCTGATTGTCCATGTAGTTGCCGATGGCGCCGCCGGCAAGCGCGCCGACACCGGCGCCGATCAGGGCCGCGTTGCGGCGCTGGACGGGATTGTTGCCGATGAGGAGGCCGGCGACCGCGCCCATGCCCGCGCCGATGGCCGCGCCGCCGGCCGTGTTGGAGACCTTCTGTTCGCCCGTATAGGGATCGGTCGTCGTGCAGGCAGAAAGAAAGGCCGCGGCAACCGCGACAATCGCGCATTTCTTGTACATTGAGGGTCCCCGGAGGTTTCGATGATTCTGCTTCAACCTAGCGATTGCGGCAGGAACATGAAAGAGACCCTTCCGCCCGGCCTTTCCCCTAGTTTTCGCTCTCTCCGCCCGACGTCACCCCGGCGCTTGCCGCGACGACGAGCGCCGTTCCGAGCATCTGGAAGGGCGTCATCGGCTGGCCGAGGACGAGGAAGCCGGCAAGCGCGCCGAGCGCCGGCTCGAGGCTCATCAGGATGCCGAAAGCCGAGGTCGGCATGCGGCGCAGCGCGATCATCTCCAGCGCATAGGGAAGCAGGGGCACGAGGACGGCAAGGCCGAGCATCATGCCGAGGCCTTCGGGGTTGAACGCCTCGGCGGCCCGCGGCAGGCCGAACGGGGCGGCGACGACGGCGGCGACCAGCAGCGACATCGAAAGGCCTTCCAGTCCCCGGAACATCCTGCCCGTCTTCTTCATGAGGATGATGTAGGTGCCCCAGCCGACGCCCGCGCCGCAGGCGAAGAGCACACCGACGGGATCGCCGACCCAGCCCGCGCCGTCATGGGACAGAAGCACGACGCCGGCAAAGGCCGCGAGCGGCCAGACCAGCCGCCAGCCGCCGCCGAGCGACCAGGTGGCCACAGCGAGCGGGCCGAGGAACTCGATCGCCACGGCAAGGCCGAGCGGAATGCGGTCGATGGCGGCGAAGAAGCAGAGCGTCATCGCCGCCATGGTGGCGCCGAGCGACAGCGCGCTCAGCCATTGCTCACGGCTGTAGGAGCGCACCGGCGGGCGAACGACGAGCGCCAGCACGAGCGCCGCCATGACGAGGCGAAAGAAGGTGGTGGTGGACGGCCCGTAGGCGGAAATCGCCGTCGCGGAAAACGCCGAGCCGAACTGGATGCTCGACATGGAGGCAAGACAGAGCAGCACGCCCGAAAGAAGCCCCGTATTGCCGGGACGCGGCATTGCCTGCTGATCCGCCATGAAAGGCCCTCCCGGCCCCGTTGTGCCCGGGCTTGCGCATGGGGCATGTTTGCTGACATTGCTCTAACGGAGGGCCTGCCATCCGGCAAATTGATATTTATGACGGCTTGCTTCAGCAAAATTGATGGGCTCAGCCCGCCACGCCCTTCAGCGTATTGGCGACGTTGAGGCCGATCTCCGGCACGCCGTAGCCGCCCTCCATGACGACGAGCACCGGCACGCCGCTCGCCGCGACCACCCGGCCCATCGTCACGTAGTCCGGCGAGGTGAGCTTGAAGAAGGAGATCGGGTCCTTCTCGAACGTATCGACGCCGAGCGAAAGGACGATGGCCTCCGCGCCGAAGGCGGCGATGCGCTTCAGGGCATCGAGAAGCGCCGCCTCCCAGACGGAATAGGGCGTTCCGGGCGCCATGGGATAGTTCTGCGTCGTGCCCGCGCCCGCGCCCTTGCCGGTCTCCTCCGCATAGCCGAGGAAATGCGGGAAGGCTTCGGCGGGATCGCCGTGCAGGGAGGCGAAATAGACGTCGCCGCGCTCGTAGAAGATATCCTGCGTGCCGTTGCCGTGGTGGAAGTCGACGTCGAGGATCGCGACTTTCTTCGCGCCCTTGTCGAGGAGGCGTTGGGCAGCCACCGCGGCGTTGTTGATGAAGCAGTAGCCGCCGAAGCTGTCGATGCCGGCATGGTGGCCCGGCGGGCGGCAGAGCGCGAAGGCCGCCTTTTCGCCGCCCGCGACGATATCGGCCGCCGTCAGCGCCGTGCGCATGGAGGAAAGCGCCGCTTCCCAGGTGCCGGGCGAGATCGCCGTCTCGGCGGCGTTGCAGTAATAGCCGAGCAGGCCGTCGATCTGGGTCGGAATGCGCGGTGAGGTACGGCGTACGGGGAAGGACGTGGCGATGGCTTCGCCCTTGTAGCCGGCGGCCTTCCACTGGTCCCAGGCGGTTTCCAGGAAGGAAAGATAGCCGGCGTCATGCACCTTCAGCGCGGTTTCCAGGCCGTACTGATCGGGCGCGGCGATGTCGGTGAAGCCGGCATCCTTGACCGCGGCCAGAATCCATTCCGCCCGGAACGGTGCCTCGAAGGGCGGCACCAGTTCGCCGCCGTAAAGCTCGCTGCGAGCATTCCTGAGCTTGTGGTCCTCGGAAAAGATGACGCGCATGAAGGGTTCCCCTTTTTCATTCGGCGCGACGGTAGTGCATTTTTCCCGGAAGGGAAATCTCTCCCGCGGGGTAGGGAATGGGCGTTCGCGGCACAGCTTGGCGGACGCTTTGCACGCCCCCTCTGCCTGCCGGCATCCCCCCGCAAGGCGGAGAATGACAAAGGCTTGCTCATCGCACGAAATTAAATGCCGAGTGTACTGCACGGTAAGCCCCTCCCCTTGTGGGGAGGGGCTTAGGAGGGGTCTTCAAACCACCGCCATCCGTCGCTGACGGGCAAGGCCGATCTGCTTGAGGAGCAGGATATCCGCGACCGCGACGGCGGCAACCGCGATGAGGCCCATGCCCGCCAGCGTCAGGCCGCCGCGGGCAAGGAGGAGAACGGCGACGCTGCCGATCACCCAGAGCGCATCTCCCGTGACGGCGACGCGCACGGCGGCGGGCGACGGCCGGTCCTGCCGACCGACGGCGAGGTGGAAGGCACCCCAGAGGACGAAGAAGGCGGCAAGGCCGGTGAGGACGGCGGGCGTCGCATGCGGGCCGACGAGGCCGCCGATCGGGCCGGCAAAGAGGAAGAGGGCGATGCCCGCGGCGAGAGAGAAGACGCCGTCGGCGAGCATGACAGATTTCAGCAGATTGCGGTTGAGGGCTGCGATCATGATGGGCTCCTTTCGTTGTCGATGAGGCCATCCTGTCGCGGCGAGGGAGGCAAACCAATTACCTTGGAGGTAATGGAAATTCCGCCGCCGCTCCTGTCTATTACAGACAGGCATGGAGGCGGACATGGAATTCGGCGAACATCTCAGGGAATGGCGCAGCCATCGGCGCCTCAGCCAACTGGAGCTGGCGAGCGAGGCGGGCATTTCGGCCCGCCATCTCTCCTTCCTGGAGACCGGCCGCTCGCGCCCCTCGGAGGGCATGATCCTGCGGCTTTCCGCCGTGCTCGACATTCCGGCGCGCGACCAGGGCCTGCTCTTCTCCGCCGCCGGCTTCCGGCCGCGCTTTACCACTGCGCCGGCGGTGAGCCTTTCGGCCTTTCCACCGGCGGTGGCGGAGGCCATCGGCCTCATCCTCGCCCGCCACGATCCCTATCCGGGCGTCGTCTTCGACCATGAATACAATGTGCTGACGGCGAACCCGGCCTTTCTCGGCCTTGCCGGCATGGCGGGGATTACGGTTTCGCCGGGCGACAATTTCCTCGACGCCTATCTCGGCGCGACGCCGCTGCGCTCCATAATCGTCAACTGGGCGCAGTCGGCGGCCGATCTCGTCCACCGCATCCGCGCCGAGGCCTGGCTGCAGGGGCCGCGCAGCCCGCTTTCAAAACGCATCGAGCGGCTGGCGGCGGCGGAAGAAATCCGCGCGGCGCTGGAAGCCTTTCCGGAAAGCGAGCGGCTGCCGGTCCTGCCCATCGAGATGAAGATCGGCGTAAAGCGCTTCAACTGGATCACCACGCTCACCTCCTTCGGCTCGGCGCAGGATGCGCTGGTGCAGGGCGTGCTGATCGAGAGCTTCTTCCCGGCCGATGCCGAAACGCGGGCTCACTTCGAAGGCGCGATCAACCGTTGATGACGACCATGCCGCCGATGATGAGGGCGGCGCCGAGAGCGTAGCGCAGCGTCAGCGCCTCGCCGAGGAAGATACTGGCCAGGACAGGCACGAAGCAGAAGGTCAGCGCCATGAAGGAATAGCCGACCGTCAGCGGCACTGCCTTCAGCACGAATATCCAGATAATCGTGCCGGCACCGTAAATGGCGAGCGCGACCAGCAACAGCGGGTTGACCATCAGCGCGGCGAGGCCCTTGACGCCGAAATCGCCTGTCGTACCGCTCGTCAGCTTGAAAAGGACCTGTCCTGCCGCGATCATGAGCGGCGTGCCGACGAGGCCGGCCCAAATGGCAGGGCTATGGCCGCCCGTCGTCACGCGATCGGCTCCGGCCGGTCTTCCATGTAAAGGATATCGCGGCCGATATCGATGCACAAATGATGCTCTGGGACCGGATGCACTGCCCTCAGGAAGGAATGCGTGTAGGGGAAGAAGTTGAAATGCGGATTGAAGCTATAGCGGTATTCGCGCTCACGCGGCACGACGATGATCACCCGGCGGCGCGCGATGCGGCGCAGTTCGGCGATCGCCTGGCGGTATTCCAGAACATGCTCGATGACATGGGTGCAGACGACCGTATCGAACTCGCCGTCCGCAAAGGGCAGCGATTCGATCATCGCCGCGACATATTCGACGCCATCGATACCGGCAGCATCCTCTATCACGAAATCGACGCCCGTCAGCCGCTCCAGGCATGGATTGCCCACTTTGATGTGGCTCAGCAGCGCGCCGGTGCCACAGCCGACGTCGCAGACGCTCTTGCCGACGATGGAGGCGACGATCCGATCGATGCAAGCCTGCGAATTGTCCGTGCCGGCGTGGACGCGCGGATGCTCGCGATACAGGTCCTCGTACTCCGCGGCGGTAAGGAACGGCGCGCGCTCGCGGAACCTTGCCAGCTTGGTGATGTGCTTGCCCCAGACGAGGCTGGCGGCTTGCCTGAACAGCGCGGAATCGCGCAGGATCGGCGGCAGCACGTCCTCGATCACGAAGCGGATGCGGTTGGTAGTTTCCCGGTTCATGTGGCTGTTCTCAACGATTGGGCTCAGGCAGCGAGATGGCGTACGGCTTTGTCTCCAGCATTTCGGGCGGACCGGACATGCCGGCCGGCGGGCAGGTTCATGTAGTGGATGCGCAGCTGCTCGGCTCGGGCGCGGGCGAGTGAATCGAGGATGAGGCCGGCGGAAAAGACGAGGAAGGAGATCATCATCAGCACCAGCGAGAAGACCCAGGTCGGCATGCGGTCGACGAGGCCGGTGCGGAAATAGGCCATCAGGACCGGCGCCATGAAGACGAGGCTGAGGCCCATGAAGCCGCCGCTGATCGCGCCGAAGAAGGTGAAGGGGCGTGTCTCCTTCATCAGCATGGCAAACATCCAGAGGATCCTCGCACCGTCGCGGAAGGTGGAGAGCTTGGAATGCGAGCCCTCCGGGCGGCGGCCGTAGTCGAGCTCCAGCTCGGCGACCGGCAGGCGCAGGCGCGAGGCATGCACCGACATCTCCGTCTCGATCTCGAAGCCGCCGGAAACGGCCGGGAAGCTCTTGGCGAACCGGCGGGAGAAGGCGCGGTAGCCGGAGAAGATATCGGAGAAATCGTTGCCGAAGAGCGAGCGGTAGAGCGTGTTGAAGATGCGGTTGCCGAAGGCGTGGCCCTGGCGGCCGGCATCGGCACGCACGCCGCGGCGCGTGCCGACGACCATGTCGGCGCCCTCGGTGATCAGCGTGCGGATCAGCTCCGGCGCGTCCGGGGCGGCATAGGTGCCGTCGCCGTCGGCCATGACATAGATATCCGCATCGATGTCGGAGAACATGCGGCGCACCACATTGCCCTTGCCCTGGCGGCGCTCGCGCACCACCGTCGCGCCGGCCAGCGCGGCACGCAGCGCCGTCGAATCGGTGGAATTGTTGTCGTAGACATAGATGCGGGCCGTCGGCAGCGCGGCGCGGAACCCGGTCACGACCTCGCCTATCGTCTGCGCCTCGTTGTAGCAGGGCAGCAGCACGGCGATATCGAGGTCTTCCAGCAAGGCATGCGTCATGGCGGCGCGATCTCCCGAGGCAGGCCGGCTCATGCGACCTCAGGTTTTACTATTTCTTGAGAAGGTTAAGGCTAGGTTTCGGCAGGCTTCCCATGGCGTCGGAAAGGGCTTCCCGTGTCGAAAACCATGCCTGCGGCTCTCCCGCTCGCACCAGCGGGCACATCCGCGCCGCGTCAGGGCATGACGCTGCAGGTGCTCGCCCTCTATGCGCTCGTGGCGATCGCCCTCGTGCTTGTCGTTTCGCTGCCCTTCGCCACGGACTATGTCGGCGCCGACAATGACGACACGATGCGGCTCGTCGTGGTGCGCGACCTGCTGGCCGGCCAGAGCTGGTTCGACACGACGCAATACCGCCTCGGCCTTGCGGGCGGCACGCTGATGCACTGGTCGCGCTTCATCGACCTGCCGATCGCCAATCTCATCAGCTTCTTCTCGCTGTTCACCGATGCGCGGCAGGCCGAGGCCATCGCGCTCGCCGTCTGGCCGACATTCCTCGTCGTACCGGTGCTGTACGGCATGGGGCTTGCGGGCTACCGGCTCGGCGGCAAGGCCGCCATGCATGCGACGCTGGTGCTGACCACGGTCTTCGTCGTCGCGCTCAACCGATTCCAGCCGGGCGCCATCGACCATCACAATGTCCAGCTCGCGCTTATCGCCTGCATATCGGCCATGCTGCTCGATCCCGGCAAGCGGGCGCGCGACCATGCGGTGGCCGGCCTGCTTGCCGGCCTTGCCATCGCCATCGGCGCGGAGACGACGCCGCTGATCGGCGCCGTCTGCCTTGTCGTCGCGCTGCGCTGGGTGTGGCACGGAGAAGCCTTCCGCGAGGCGGCGGCCGCCTTCGGCCTGTCGCTGGCGCTGACGATCACCGTCGCCTTTTTCGCGACCGTCGCACCCGCGCGCTACACGCAAGTGACCTGCGACAGCCTCTCCTACGGCTTCTATGCGCTGGCGACGTTCGGCGGCGGCGTGCTGTTCCTGGTGGCCTCGCTCGCCAGCGGCCAGTCGTTCGGCGGGCGGCTTGCGACGCTTGCCGGCGCCGGCGCGATCCTTGCAGCTTCGGTGCTGATCATCGCGCCCGGCTGCCTTGCCAACCCGCTCGACACGCTCGATCCGCTCCTGAAGACCTTCTGGCTCTCCGGCGTCATCGAGGCGCAATCGGCCGTCGCGCAGTTCAGGCTCGATCCGGGATCGGTCGGCAGCTTCTATGCGCCCGGCCTTCTCGCCATGCTGGTCTGCCTCTGGCGCATCCGGCGGAGGGAAGCCGCCGAGAGGCACCTCGTCGTCCTCGGCCTGCTGGCGGTCGCCTTCGCCGTCTCGCTGATCCAGATCCGCGGCGCGATCTTCTCCAACATGCTCTCGGCGCTGCCGCTCGGCCTTGCCATCGCCGATCTCCGGAAGGCCTCCAACGCCGCGCCGAAGAACCTCAAGCTCGGGCTCGCCTTCATCGCCGTGACGCTCGCATCGGTGCCCGCAAGCTGGGCGCTGGCCGGCGCGCTGCTGCCGGGCCGCTCGCAGGACACGCTGCGCGCCGGGCTCTCCAGCACCGCCGCCGAGCGACCCTCCTGCACCGCCGAGGCGTCGATCGCCCCGCTCGCCGCCGAGCCCGTCGGCGTGGTGGCCGGCGCCTCCAATCTCGGTTCGCCGATTCTGCGCTATACCAGCCACCGCGTTCTTTCCGCGCCCTATCACCGCAACCAGGGCGGCATGCTGACGGAACTGCATATCGGCCTTTCCAACCCGCACCAGGCGGAAGCCTTCCTGCGCGGCGCGCATGTCACGCTGCTTGCCTTCTGCGGCGACGATACGCAGACCCGCGACATCGCCGAAGCGGAGCCCGGCGGCCTCTACGCCGATCTCCTCAAAGGCAGGGTGCCGGCCTATCTGGAGCCGGTCGCGGGCACGGAAAACGCCGCCTTGCAGCTCTACCGGGTCCGGCCGGAATAGGAAAAGCGGCTGGGGATGCCGGTGCGCCCTGCCGTGCCATCGGCGGGAAAACGCACTACAATTGCCGGCATGAGCTTCTTTTCCGAAAACGATTCGCCCAGCAACCTTGCCGAATATTCGGTGTCGGAGCTGTCCGGCTCCATCAAACGCACCGTCGAGCAGGCCTTCGACCAGGTGCGCGTGCGCGGCGAGATTTCCGGCTATCGCGGCCCGCATTCCTCGGGACATGCCTATTTCTCGCTGAAGGACGACAAGGCGCGCATCGACGCGGTGATCTGGAAGGGCAGCTTCTCGCGCCTTCGCTTCAAGCCGGAAGAGGGCATGGAGGTGATCGCGACCGGCAAGATCACCACCTTCCCGGGCTCCTCGAAATACCAGATCGTCATCGAGACGCTGGAGCCGGCCGGCGCGGGCGCGCTGATGGCCCTGCTGGAGGAGCGCCGGCGCAAGCTCGCCGCCGAAGGGCTGTTCGATACGGATCGCAAGAAGCCGCTGCCCTTCCTGCCCAAGGTCATCGGCGTCGTCACCTCGCCCACCGGCGCGGTCATCCGCGATATCCTCCACCGCATCGCCGACCGTTTCCCGGTCCATGTCGTGGTATGGCCGGTGAAGGTGCAGGGCGAAGGCTCCGGGCAGGAGGTCGCGGCGGCCATCGAGGGCTTCAACACGCTGGACCCGCTCGGGCCGATCCGGCGGCCGGACGTGCTGATCGTCGCGCGCGGCGGCGGCAGCCTTGAGGACCTCTGGAGCTTCAACGACGAGATCGTCGTGCGCGCCGCCGCCGCCTCGAAAATCCCGCTGATCTCCGCCGTCGGCCATGAGACGGACTGGACGCTGATCGACCACGCCGCCGACCGCCGCGCGCCGACGCCCACGGGCGCGGCCGAAATGGCCGTGCCGGTGAAGGCCGATCTCGATGCGGAGATCGCCTCGCTCGCCGCGCGGCTGCGCGGGGCGACGGCCCGCCAGATGGACAACCGCCGGCAGGGTGTTCGCGCGCTTGCCCGCGCGCTTCCCTCGCTCGACCAGCTTCTCGCCCTGCCGCGCCGCCGTTTCGACGAGGCATCGGCCGGGCTCGGGCGCGGTCTGCAGATGAACACGGTGAACAAGCGCCGCGCCTTCGAGCGCACGGCGGCGCATCTGCGGCCCGACATGCTGCTGACCCGCATCGCCGAGCGCCGCCAGCGTGTCGCCGACCGGCTGCTCCGGGCCGAGCGCATCGTGGAGCGCCGGCTCGACCAACTCCGCGCGCGCCTCTCGGCCTTCGACGTATCGCTACGTGCGACGCCCGCCCGCATCACGACACAGACTGCGCGCGCGCGCGACCGGCTGAATAGCTTTGCGCTCCGGGCCGAAAGCGCGCTTTCCGGCGATCTTTCCAGGCGGCGCGCCCTGCTTCTGGCGCAGGACCGCATGCTGCAATCCCTCTCCTATCGCAATGTGCTGAAGCGCGGCTATGCGCTGGTGCGCGACGAGGACGGCGTGCCGGTCAAGGGCGCCGCCGAGCTCGGCCCCGGCCGCGCCATCGCCATCGAGTTCGCCGATGGCACGGTGGATGCCGTCACCGGATCGGGCGGCGGGACGCCAAGAAAGAAGCCGGCGAAGGCGGAAGCGGAGAAGCCCGCGACCCGCCAGGGCTCGCTGTTCTGAGGCCGCCATGCGCATCCTTCTCGTACTCGCCCATCCGCTGGAGGAAAGTTTTGCCGCAAGCGTCACTGAAACGGTGCGCCGTAAGCTGATCGCCAACGGCCATACCGTCGACCTGCTCGATCTCTACCGCGAGGACTTCGACCCGCGGCTCAGCCATTCGGAACGCTCGCGCTATTTCGAGCCGGCTTACGACCCATCCGAGGCCGAGCCTCTCGTCTCCCGGCTGAAGCAGGCGGACGGGCTGGTGCTGGTGTTTCCGCAATGGTGGTTCAATTTCCCGGCCATCCTGAAGGGGTTCTTCGACCGGGTCTTCGCACCGGGCGTCGCCTTCGAGAACGATCCGGACGGCGGGCGCATCCAGCCGCGGCTCGGCAATATCCATCTCTTCTGGGCCTTCACCACGACGGGCTCGCCCTGGTGGGTGGTCAACCTCTATATGGGCAACCCGGTACGGCGCCTGCTGAAGCGCGGCATCGCCGCCTTCTGCGCCAAGGGGCTCGATTTCAAGATGGTCAATCTCTACGACATGGATCGCATCGACGACGCGAAGCGCAAGGCGCATCTCGCACGGGTCGAAAAACTCGTCGACCGGATCTGACTATTCGAAATCCTTGAGGAATTTTCGCAGGAGGCCGTCAAGCGCCGCCCGCTCGCCCGCGTCCAGGCTTTCGAGCAGCCGGTGCTCGTTTTCGACATGGGCCGTCACCGCCTCGTCCACCAGCGCAAGACCCTTCGGCGTCAGCGCGATGATGACGCCGCGCCGGTCGTCCGGATTGTGCGAGCGCTCGATCAGCGCCGCCTTTTCCAGCTGGTCGAGCCGGTTGGTCATCGTGCCGGAGCTGACCATGGTGGTCGCGATGAGATCGCCGGGCGAAAGCCGGTAGGGCGGACCGGAGCGACGCAGCGTCGCCAGCACGTCAAAGCTCGCCGAATTGAGCCCATGCGCCAGAAGCGTCTTTTCGATCTCGCGAGCGACATGGGTGCGCAGTCGCGCCAGCCGGCCGAAAAGGCCCATCGGCTCGACATCAAGGTCCGGCCGTTCGCGGTTCCACTGTTCAAGAATTCTGTCGACGTGATCCATAGCTCGACTAAAGCAGAGATTCTCTTGACGTCAAGATAAATCAATGTACCTTGACGTCAAGATTCTTTGATTGGAGACAAATCATGTCCCGCGCTTCCGACCTTCTCCTCACCGCCATCGCGCCCGCTGTCTGGGGCAGCACCTATATCGTCACGACCGAGCTTCTGCCGGCCGGCTACCCCCTGACCGTCGCCATGCTGCGCGCCCTGCCCGCCGGGCTTCTCCTGCTGGTGCTCGTTCGCCAGCTGCCCAGCGGCATCTGGTGGCCGCGCACCTTCCTGCTCGGCGCGCTGAACTTTTCCTTCTTCTGGGCGATGCTCTTCGTTTCGGCCTACCGGCTGCCCGGTGGCGTCGCAGCGACGGTCGGGGCCATCCAGCCGCTGATCGTGCTCGGCCTGTCGCGTGCGGTGATGGGTACGGTCGTGCGGCCGCTCTCGGTTCTCGCCGGCCTTGCCGGCATCGGTGGCGTCGCGCTGCTGGTGCTGACGCCGGCCGCGGCGCTCGACCCGGTCGGCATCGCCGCGGGCCTTGCCGGCGCGGTCTCCATGGCCTTCGGCACCGTGCTCTCACGCCACTGGCAGCCGCCCGTGCCGCCGCTCACCTTCACCGCCTGGCAGCTCACCGCCGGCGGCCTGCTGCTGGTGCCCGTCGCACTGGCCTTCGAGCCGGCCTTGCCGATGCCGACAACGGAAAACCTCGTCGGCTTCCTCTATCTCGGCGTGATCGGCGGGGCGCTCACCTATATCGTCTGGTTCCGCGGCCTTGCGCGGCTCGATCCAGCCACGGTCTCGCCGCTCGGCTTCCTCAGCCCGCTTGTCGCCGTCGTGCTCGGCTGGGCGCTGCTCGGGCAGGATCTCAGCCTGCTGCAGATCGGCGGCATGGTCGTGGTGCTGGGCAGCGTGTGGCTCAGCCAGCGGACGCAGGCGACAGTGGCGCAGCCTGCCGCCGGCGGAAAGGCGGTATCGTCAGCCGCTCGCTGACGATGCTTGCCCCGCCCGCGGCCATCATCCCCGGGTCAAACCCGGGGATGAGCGTGCCGGAGGAATGGGATGCGAAAGCTCACGCCCACTCGCCGGCGCGCATGACCGGGGTGCGGCTTCCATCGGCGCGGATGCCGTCGATATCCACCTTGTCGGAGCCGATCATCCAGTCGATGTGGATGAGGCTTTCATTGCCGCCCTGCGCGCGGATCTCATCCGGCGAAAGGCTTGCGCCGTCGAGGAAGCACTTGGAGTAGCACTGGCCGAGCGCGATGTGGCAGGAGGCGTTCTCGTCGAACAGCGTGTTGTAAAAGAGGATGCCGCTTGCCGAGATCGGCGAGGAATGCGGCACCAGCGCCACTTCGCCTAGCCGGCGCGCGCCTTCGTCCGTGTCCAGCACCTTGTTCAGCACCGCCTCGCCCTTCGACGCCTTCGCCTCGACGATACGGCCGCCCTCGAAGCGCACCTGGATATCGTCGATCAGCGTGCCCTGATGGGAGAGCGGCTTGGTGGAGGAGACGTGGCCTTCGACGCGCAGCGCATGGGGCGTCGTGAAGACCTCTTCCGTCGGGATGTTGGGGTTGCAGGTGATGCCGTTCTTCGCCGTGGAGGCGCCGCCGTGCCATTCGTGGCCGTCGGCAAGGCCGACCGTGAGGTCCGTGCCCGGGCCCTTGAAATGCAGGGCCGAGAAGCGCTCGCCGTTCAGCCAGGCCGAGCGCTTGGCAAGGTTCGCATTGTGCGCCGCCCAGGCCGCGACCGGATCGGCGACATCGACGCGCGAGGCGGCGAAGATAGCGTTGGCGAGTTTCTCGACCGCCACATTTTCCGGGTCGTTCGGGAAGACCTGTTTTGCCCAGGACGGGTTCGGATAGGAGACGATGTTCCAGTTGATGTCGAAATTGGCGATCTTCTCCAGCGCCGGCTTGTAGGCGGTGGAATTGGCCTTGTTGGCGCGGGCGACCTTGGCCGGATCCTCGGCCGAAAGCAGCATTGGATTGTCGCCGGCGATGGCGAGGCGCGCCGCGCCGTTGGCGTAAGCCTTGGCCATGCCCTCGTAGAGCCAGTCCGTCGCGCGGTCGAAGCTTTCGTCCGGGGCGTGATGGTAGCGCGCGAGCGTCGCCTCCTCGTCGGCATAGAAGGTGCTGACGAGACCGGCACCGGCCATATAGGCATGCTTGGTGATGAGGCGGACGAGCGGCAGCGCGGCGATCGGCGCGGTCATCACGAGGTCCTGCCCCTTGCGGAGCTGGAGGCCGACGCGCACGGCGACTTCGGCGAGTTTTTCGAGCTTTTGCGGATCGACGGAAGGATTGGTCATGGCAGCCTGCTTTCTGGAATCGATGCGGGAAACGTAGTGCGCCGAAGCGGCAATGAGAAGGTCAGGCGACGACGGGCGCGGCAATCGCCTTCAGCGCCGTCACCACGTCGCGCGGCGCAAGGCGCACCTGGAGGCCGCGCTGGCCGCCGTTCATGTAGACGGCCTCATGCGCCAGCGCCTCCGCCTCGATGGCGGTCGGCACCTGCTTCTTCTGGCCGAAGGGGCTGATGCCGCCGACGACGAAGCCGGTCAGCCGCTCGGCATCCGCCGGCTTCATCATGTTGGCGGACTTGCCCCTGAAGGCGCTCGCCAGCTTTTTCATGCTGACCTCGCGATCCGAGGGCACGATGACGCAGACCGGCTTGCCGTCCACCTCCGCCATCAGCGTCTTGAGGACACGCGACGGATCCTCCCCCAGCGCTTCGGCGGCCTGGATGCCGACGCGGTCGGCGGTCGGGTCGTAGTCGTAGGTGTGGACGGTGAAGGAAACGCCGGCCTTGGCGAGGGCCTGGGTGGCGCGGGTGGTCTTGGACATGGCGGGCCATCAATGAGAAATCGATCGGTCCGCATGGGTGCAGGAGCGGGGCCGGCATGTCAATGCGGTCGGGGCGCCAGTGAGCGACGGCGCGCCTGTTCCCGCGGGAACAGCGGACGGCGGAGGGATATGAGACCTTCTGATCACCGGATGAGAGAGGCTCATCCCCACCGATCAGGAGAGAGACCCATGCGCAAGATCATCGTTTCCGCCACCATCGCCCTCGTGGCCGCCATCTCCTTCGCCGCCCCCTCGCAGGCCGGCTACTACAGCTACGGCTACGAGCCCTACTGCTTCGTCAAGAAGGTGAAGACCTACGACTATTACGGCAATGTGATCGTCAGGAAGATCAGGGTCTGCCGCTAAACGGCCCCTCACTGACCTCCCCGAAGGCCCGGATGTTCCCTGCATCCGGGTCTTTCGTTTGTCCTGCAGTGCGGATGGGTCGAGCCCGAGGATGACGACAGAAGGGGAGTATGGCGCATCTACCAGCCGGCCCGCATGCCGCAGCGTTCAAGGGAAGCGGAAACATGCCCCCCTCCGTCATCCTCGGGCTCGACCCGAGGAGCGGCACGGCACGCTCAATAGCCGGCGCTGCGATCCACCAGATGCTCCAGCGGCTTGCCGCTTTCCAGCCGTCCGATCTGGTGGGCGACGTGGCGGAAGAGGGCGGCGACGTCGGAGGCGGCGGCCGCGTGGGGGGTCATGAAGACCCTGTCCATCGACCAGAACGGGCTTTCGAGCGGCAGCGGCTCCTGCTGGAAGACATCGAGCGAAGCGCCATGGAGCGTGCCGTCGTTGACGGAGGCCACGATGTCGGCCTCGACCTGGCTGCCGCCGCGACCGCCATTGATGAAGACCGGGGCGCCGAACGGGCCCTTGCGGCTGAGGCGGGTGAAGAGTCCGGTATTGTAGATATCGCGCGTATCCGGCGTCAGCGGCAGCAGGCCGACGAGGAAATCGGTCCTGCCGAGGAAGGCGTCGAGGCCTTTCTCGTCATAGGTCTCGAAGCCCTCGGCCTTGCGGCCGCTCTTCGACCAACCGATGACGTTGAAGCCGAGCGTCTTCAGCTTTTGCGCCGAATCCTGCCCGAGTACGCCGAAGCCCATGATGCCGACGGTGATGTCCTTCGCCTCGGGCTGGGGAAGCTCGCGCCAGATGCGCTTTTGCCGCAGCGCCTCATAGGCCTGGTGCTGGCGCAGGTGCATGAGGCATTGCATGACGATCCATTCGCTCATGCGGGTCGTCAGCGTGTCGTCGACGAAGCGGACGAGCGGCACGTCCGGCAGGCCAGGCAGCGTCAGCACATGGTCGACGCCGGCACCGCCGGAGAAGACGACCTTGAGATCCTTCGCGCGGGAGAAGAGATCGGCGCTTGGCCTCCAGACCACCGCGTAGTCGATGCCGGAAAGGTCGCGGTTGCGGTTTGCCGGATGCAGCAGGTTGATGACCTCGCGCCCGGGAAAAGCGCCCTTGAGCGCGGCGGCGACCTCTTCCTGGTCGAATTTCAGATCGATGATGACCGGGCTTTTCGTCGACATGCTGCTTCCTGCTGCTACTGGCTTATCGTCTCGCTGCGGACGGCTTCGAGGTTGAAGGCGGCGGCCATGAGGGCCCTGGTATAGGCCTCGCCCGGCCGCTCGATGATGTCCTTCGCCCGGCCCTTTTCCACCACGCGCCCGCCGCGCATGACGATGATGTCGTTGGCGAGCGCGCGCACGACCTTGAGGTCGTGGCTAATGAAGAGATAGGCGAGATTGTGCTTCGCCTGAAGATCGCGCAGGAGTTCGACCACCTGCGCCTGCACGCTCATGTCGAGTGCGGAGGTCGGCTCGTCCAGCATGACGAATTCGGGTTTCAGCACCATGGCGCGGGCGATCGCGATGCGCTGGCGCTGGCCGCCGGAAAATTCGTGCGGGTAGCGCCAGCGGGTCGTGGGATCGAGGCCGGTTTCCTCCAGTGCAGAGGCGACGCGATGGTCGCGCTCGGCTTCAGAAAGCGAGGGCTCGTGGATCGTCAGGCCTTCCCCGACGATATCGGCGACCGACATGCGCGGCGAGAGCGAGCCGTAGGGGTCCTGGAAGACGATCTGCATGCGCCGGCGCAGCGGCCGCATCTCGGCGAAGGTATGGCCGGCGATGTCCTGTCCGACGAAGGCGATGCGGCCCCTGGAAGAGATGAGCCGCGTCAGCGCGAGGCCGAGCGTCGTCTTGCCGGAACCGGATTCGCCGACGACGCCGAGCGTGTGGCCGGCGCGCAGCGTCAGGTCGATGCCGTCGACGGCCTTCACATGATCGACGACGCGGCGCATGAAGCCGGCCTTGATCGGGAACCAGACTTTCACGTCCTCCGCCTCCACGACGACGGGCTGGCTGTCGTCGGCCGGGCGCGGCTCGCCGCGAGGCTCGGAGGCGAGCAGGTGGCGGGTATAGGCGTGCTGCGGGTTGGAGAATATCTCCTCGACCGGGCCGGTCTCGACGATCCTGCCCTTGGTCATCACGCAGACCCTATCGGCGAACTTGCGGACGATACCGAGGTCGTGGGTGATGAAGAGCATGGACATGCCGTGCTCTTCCTTGAGGTTCTTCAGGAGTTCGAGGATCTGCGCCTGCACGGTGACGTCGAGCGCGGTGGTCGGCTCGTCGGCGATCAGCAGTTCCGGGCGGTTGGCGAGCGCCATGGCGATCATGACGCGCTGGCGCTGGCCGCCGGACAGCTCGTGCGGATAGGCGGCGAGGCGCTTTTCCGGCTCGCGGATACCGACCTGATTGAGGAGTTCGAGGATTTTCGCGCGCGCGGCGGGGCCTTCGATATCCTGGTGCAGCTTCAGGATCTCGCCGATCTGCCGTTCGATGGAATGCAGCGGATTGAGCGAGGTCATCGGCTCCTGGAAGATCATGGTGATGTCGTTGCCGCGCACATTGCGCAGCGCCGCATCCGACGCTTTCAGGAGGTCCTTGCCCTTGAAGACGATCTCGCCGGACGGATGGCTTGCGGCGGGATAGGGCAGCAGCCTCAGGACCGAGTTCGCCGTCACCGACTTGCCGGAACCCGATTCGCCGACGAGGGCGACGACCTCGCCGCGGTGGATCTCGAAGGAGACGCGGTCGACGGCGAGCGAGGTGTTGCCGCCCTGATGGAAGGCCACCGACAGGTCGCGGACGGAAAGGATGGTTTCGGGAGCGCTCACCGGAAGGTCTTCCTCGGATCGAAGGCGTCGCGCGTCGCTTCGCCGACGAAGATCAGCAGCGACAGCATGACGGACATGACGACGAAGGCGGTGAGGCCGAGCCACGGCGCCTGAAGGTTCTCCTTGCCCTGCGCGATCAGTTCGCCGAGCGAAGGCGAGCCCGGCGGCATGCCGAAGCCCAGGAAGTCGAGCGAGGTGAGCGTGGTGATCGAGCCCGACAGGATGAAGGGCAGGAAGGTGAGCGTCGCGACCATCGCATTCGGCAGGAGGTGCCGGTACATGATCGTCGCATTGCCGACGCCGAGCGCCCGGGCGGCCCGGACATATTCGAAATTGCGGGCGCGCAGGAATTCCGCGCGCACCACGCCGACGAAACCGACCCAGGAGAAGAGCAGCATGATGCCGAGCAGGATCCAGAAGCCGGGCGGCAGGATGGCGGCGATGATGAGCAGGATGTAGAGCACCGGCATCGAGGACCAGATCTCGATGAAGCGCTGCATCAGAAGGTCCGTCCAGCCACCGAAGTAGCCCTGTATGGCACCGGCCGTCACGCCGACCACGGCCGAGCAGATCGTCAGCGCGAGGCCGAAGAGCACGGAGATGCGGAAGCCGTAGATGACGCGGGCGAGCACGTCGCGCGCCTGGTCGTCCGTGCCGAGCCAGTTGAGATTGTGCCAGTTGCAGTTCACGTCCGCCGCGCCGTCCGGATAGCCGGAGCAGCGCTCCTCCTTCGACATCAGCCAGAAGGGCTTGGTCGGGGCGGAATGCGGGATGTTGGAATTGGTCGAGCTGTAGGAATAGCGGATCGGCGGCCAGATCATCCAGCCGTTCGCCTCTATCTCCTCGGTGATGAAATCCGAGCGGTAGTCCGTCTCGGCGAGGAAGCCGCCGAATTTCTCCTCCGGGTAATCGATCACGACGGGGAAGAGCAGCTCGCCCTTGTAGGAGGCGAGGATCGGCCGGTCGTTGACGATGCATTCGGCAAAGAGGCTGAGCACGAAGATGACGAGGAAGATCCAGAGCGACCAGTAGCCGCGCCGATTCGCCTTGAAGTTCTCCCAGCGCCGCTTGTTCGTCGGCGAGAGCAGGCCCTTCCTTGGCGGAGCGATCGGACTCGTATCCGTCACGGCGGTCATCAGACGTCCCTCCGCTCGAAATCGATGCGCGGATCGACCCAGGTATAGATGAGGTCGGAGACGAGGGAGACGACGAGGCCCATCAGCGAGAAGATGAAGAGCGTCGCGAAGACGATGGGATAGTCGCGCCGGACGATGGAATCGTAGCCGAGGCGGCCGAGGCCATCGAGCGAGAAGATATATTCGATGAGGAGCGAGCCCGTGAAGAAGGCCGAGATGAAGGCGCCGGGAAAGCCGGCGATGATGATCAGCATGGCGTTGCGGAAGACGTGGCCGTAGAGCACCTGCCCCTCGGTCAGGCCCTTGGCGCGGGCCGTCGTGACATATTGCTTCTTGATCTCGTCGATGAAGGAGTTCTTCGTCAGGAGCGTCGTCGTGGCGAAGGCGGAGAGCAGCAGCGTGATCAGCGGCAGCGTCATGTGCCACATGTAGTCGAGCGGCTTCTGCCACCAGGCGAGGCTGCTGAAATTGTCCGAGACGATGCCGCGCAGCGGGAACCAGTCGAGGAACGAACCGCCGGCGAAGACGACGATGAGCAGGATGCCGAAGAGGAAGCTCGGCACCGCATAGCCGATGATGATGATGCCCGACGTCCAGACGTCGAAGGCCGAGCCGTCCTTCACCGCCTTGTGGATGCCGAGCGGGATGGAGATCGCGTAAGAGAAGATGAGGATCCACACGCCGAGCGAGATGGAGACCGGCATCTTCTGCGCGATGAGGTCGACGACGGAGACGTTGCGGAAGAAGCTCTCGCCGAAGTCGAAGCGCATGTAGTCCCACATCATCGTGAAGAAGCGCTCGAGCGGCGGCTTGTCGAAGCCGAACTGCTTTTCCAGCTTGGCGATGAATTCTGGATCGAGGCCGCGCGCGCCGCGATAGGCGCTGTCCTGCCCAACCTGCAGCATGTCGCCGCCCCCGCCGGACAGGCGATCGCCGCCGCTCTGGCTCGTCAGATCCGCGATGACCTGCTCGACCGGGCCGCCGGGCGCGAACTGCACGATCGCGAACGAGATCGCCATGATGCCGAAGATCGTCGGGATCATCAGCAGGATGCGGCGCAGGATATAGGCGCCCATCAGCGATTACCCGCCCGATTGCGCCGCGTCGATGTCCAGCCGTCCAAGCCCGATCCTTCCGTTCTTCCGCCGCCGCGCGGCCGGTGATTCGTCATCGCTATATGGAGCCCAGCCGGACCGCCTGTGCAAGCCCCGGCTTATTTGCCCTGTCTCACCTGGCTGCGTTCTTCGACCACCAGACATCCGGGAAGCCAAGGCCGTAATAGGGCAGCTCCTTCGGCCGGGCGAGATGGTTCCAGTAGGCGACCTGCTGCGACTTCGAATAGAACATCGGCACGACATAGTGATGGGCGAGCAGCACGCGGTCCATCGCCTTGACGGTGGCGACGAGCTCGGCGCGGTTCGGCGCGAAGATGATCCGGCGGATCAGCTCGTCTATGGCGGGATCGGCGATGCCGGCATAGTTGCGCGAGCCCTGCTGGTCGACAGAGGAGGAGCCCCAGTAGTCGACCTGCTCGTTGCCCGGCACCAAGGTCTGCGCCCAGATGCCGTAGAGCATGTCGTAATCGAAGCTGCGGACGCGGTTGGTGTATTGCGAACTGTCGACCGTGCGGATGCGCGCGTCGACGCCGATATCGGTGAGGCTCTTCACATAGGGCAGGACCGTGCGCTCCTGCGAGGGATTGGACAGCAGGATCTCGATGCCGAAGGGCTCGCCGGTCTTCACATTCACCAGCTTGCGGTTCTTCAGCTCGTAGCCCGCCTCCTTGAAGAGCATCAGCGCCTTGCGCAGGTTCTCACGCGCCGCCTTCGGATCGCCGGAGACGGGATTGGTATAGGGCGTCGTGAAGACTTCGGACGGGATCTTGTCCTTCAGTTCCTCCAGGATTTCCTTCTCGCGGCCCTCCGGCAGGCCCGATGAGGCAAGCTCGGTGCCCCAGAAATAACTGTCGATGCGGTTGAGCCGGCCATAGGCGAGGTTGCGGTTGAGGCTTTCGAAGTCATAGGCGTAGTTCAGCGCCTCGCGCACCCGCTGGTCCCTGAATTTCTCCCGGCGCATGTTCGGCACGAAGGCCTGCATGATGCCGGTGGCGCGCAGCGGATTTTCGATCTCCTCGCGTACGATGCGGCCGTCCTTGGCGGCCGGGAAGTCATAGGCCGTCATCCAGTGGCTGGACGAATTGTCGCGGTAAAAGTCGACATTGCCGGCGCGAAAGGCCTCGAATTCCACATTCCTGTCGCCGAAGAACGTATAGGTGATCGCGCCGAAATTGTTCTGGCCGACATTCACGTTGAGATCCTTGCCCCAATAGTCGTCGCGCCGCTCGAAACGGATCGAGCCGCCGGCCTGGAAGGAGGCGATCCTGTAGGGGCCGGAGCCCATGACGGGCTCCAGCGTCGTGCGGCCTATGTCGCGCTTGTTGCCCTTGGCGTCCGTCCCCTCCCACCAGTGTTTCGGCACGATCTGGAACTGGCCGAGGATGTTGGGAAGCTCGCGGTTGTTCTTCTCGTCGAAGCGGAAGGTGACGTCGCGCTCGCCGGTCTTCTCCGCCGAGACGACGTGCTTGTAGTAGTTGGCGAGCAGCGGATTGTGCTCCTTCGACTTTTCGAAGGAGAAGACCACGTCCTCCGGCGTCACCGGCTGGCCGTCCGCCCATTTGGCTTCCGCGCGCAGGCGGAAGGTCGCAGAGGAGATGTCGTCCGGGAAGGACACGCCCTCGGCCAGCAGGCCATAGGCGGTGGTGATCTCGTCCTCGGCGGATTTCAGCAGCGTGTCGAAGACGAGGGAGGAAACGCCCGAGGCGGCCTCGCCCTTGGAGAGGATGGGGTTGAACGTGTCGTAGGTGCCGGTTTCGGAAAGCTTCAGCTCGCCGCCCTTCGGCGCGTCGGGATCGACATAGTCGAAATGGGCAAAGCCGTTCGGGTGCTTCAGTTCGCCGATGGTGGAAAGACCGCTGTGCCAGACAGGTTCCTTGGCGTCTTGCGCGAGGGCGCCGGTCGCAGCCCCCAAAGACAGGGCCAGAGCGACCGTGAACACGTTTCTCCCGAAGGCTGCCTGCATGCCAATTCCCTTTCGTATCCTTTGCCGAAGCATGCGGGAGAGAATAGGCAAAATCCGGGCAAATGACAGGCCCGCCATGAAAGCGGCGGTTTTTGCCATGCCTATCACGGGAAGGGATTCACTTCTGCGAAAGGATGGTCGTTTAACCTTTCGCAACCATTGCGACTTTCGAGACCGGACGATGCCAGCCCATTTCCTGCTTTCCCGCCTGCCCACCTGCTTCCTCGCCGCCGGCCTTGCGCTGACCGCGCTCGCCTCGCCGCTTGCGGCCGAGGAGCGGCCGGCCAAGGAGCTGTTCGGCGCCAAGCGCCTGCCGGCGCTGATGGCGACGAGCCCCTACGGGTCCTATGCCAAGGGCTGCATCGCCGGCGCGGTGGCCATCCCGACGGACGGCCCGGCCTGGCAGGCGATGCGCCTGTCGCGCAACCGCCGCTGGGGTCATCCGAACATGATCGCGCTGCTGGAGCAGTTTTCGCAGGACGCCCGCGAAATCGGCTGGCCGGGGCTGCTGCTCGGTGACATTTCACAGCCGCGCGGCGGGCCGATGCTGTCTGGTCACGCCTCGCACCAGGTCGGCCTCGATGCCGATATCTGGTTCACGCCCATGCCGGACCATCGCCTGTCCGCCGAGGAGCGGGAAAAGCTGCCCTTCACCTCCATGCTCGACAAGAGCAAGTTCCTGACGGTCGATTCGCGCCGCTGGACGCCGACCCATGCCCGGCTCGTCATGAAGGCGGCGAGCTACCCGCAGGTCGAGCGCGTCTTCGTCAACCCGGCGATCAAGAAGAAGCTCTGCGAAACCTGGCAGGGCGACCGCTCGCTGCTCGGCAAGGTGCGACCGATCTACGGCCACGACAAGCATTTCCACATCCGCATCAAGTGCCCGGAGGGCGCGCCCGGCTGCAAGCCGCAGGCGCGCGTGCCGGCCGGCGACGGCTGCGATCAATCGCTCGCCTGGTGGTTCACCAAGGAGCCCTGGGAAAAGCCCAAGCCGAAGAAGGACGCCAAGCCGGTCAAGCCCTGGTATGTCAAGATGTCGGACCTGCCGAAAGCCTGCGGCACGGTCCTGGCGAGCGCCTCGCCCTCCTCCGAGCAGGAAGTGACCTATCGCGGCAATGGCGGCGCCTCGACCGCGCTCGCCTTCTCCGCAAGCGCCGGGGGCGGCGCCAGCGCGACCATCGAATCGGTGATCGCCTCCGATACGGCCCTTCCCGCGATCGTGCCGATCCCGATTCCGCGGCCGTTCCAGTAGGCCAAGGGCCCTCCCTACCCTCTCGCCAGCAAACCTCCTGTTTTCGTCCTCCTTTGTGTGGAGATGCCGGCAGACAGAGGGAGGCTGCGGGGCTTTTCAACGCCCCGCCGCTTTTGTATAAGGCGTTCAAATCGATTTAAAATCGCTGGGGAATGCCCATGTCGCGCCGGAAATGCATCGCGCTCATCGCGCATGACGAGAAGAAGGACGACATGGCGGCCTTCGCCGCCGAGCATGAAAACGTGCTCTCGCAGGCACGGATCGTTGCGACCGGCACCACCGGCGGCCGGGTGCTGGACGCCTGTCCCGGGCTCGACGTGACCCGGCTGAAAAGCGGCCCGCTCGGCGGCGACCAGCAGATCGGCGCGCTGATCGCGACGGGCGAGGTGGACGTGCTGATCTTCTTCGTCGATCCGTTGACGCCGATGCCGCACGATGTCGACGTGAAGGCGCTGATGCGACTTGCGATCGTCTATGACATTCCGATGGCGCTGAACCGGGCGACCGCCGAACAGCTTCTCGACTTTGCCGCCGATTGACGGCAACCTTCGCCGCAGATAGCGAAAGCGGACCATCCACCATAAAGAACGGGACAGCTTGATGGCACGGCCGGGCGACAACGACACGAACTTTCCCTTCCCCATCCTGATCGGCGATATCGGCGGCACCAATGCGCGCTTCGCGCTGCTGGTCGACGCCTTCGCCGAGCCGAAGCATTTCCCCATCGTTCAGACCGCCGATTTCGCCAATATCGACGACGCGCTGCAACGCTGTATCCTCGATACGACCTCCGTACAGCCGCGCTCGGCGATCCTGGCGCTTGCCGGGCCTATCGAGGGCGACGAGGTGCCGCTGACCAATTGCCCTTGGGTGGTGCGCCCGCGCGACATGATCGCCAATCTCGGCTTCGAGGATGTGCTGCTGGTCAATGATTTCGAGGCGCAGGCGCTTGCCGTCGCCTCGCTCGGCGACGAGGATCGCGAGAAGATCGGCCCCGGCGTGGAGCGGCATTCGGCCTCGCGTGCCGTGCTCGGCCCGGGCACCGGCCTCGGCGTCGCCGGCCTCGTCCATACCCGCCACAGCTGGATTCCGGTTCCGGGCGAAGGCGGCCATGTCGATGTCGGTCCGCGCAGCGAGCGCGACTACCAGATCTGGCCGTTCCTCGAACCCATCGAAGGGCGCATCTCCGCCGAACAGCTCCTGTGCGGGCGCGGCATCATGAACATCTATCATGCCATCTGCGCCACCGACGGTATCGACGCAACGCTTGCGACACCCGCCGACGTCACCGCCAAGGCGCTTGCTCACGAGGACCGTGCAGCGGTCGAGACCGTCTCGCTGTTCTCCACCTATCTCGGGCGCGTCGCCGGCGACATGGCGATGATCTTCATGGCCAAGGGCGGCGTTTTCCTGGCCGGCGGCATCTCGCAGAAGATCCTGCCGGCGCTGCGCGGGCCCGAATTCCGCGCCGCCTTCGAGGACAAGGCGCCGCATAGCGCGCTTCTCGGTTCGATCCCCACCTACGTGGTCACCCACCCCGTCGCCGCCCTTGCCGGCCTTGCCGCCTTCGCCCGCATGCCGGACCGCTTCGGTGTTGCAACGGAGGGACGCCGCTGGAAAAGGTGAGCGCTCCGACGGGCCCGCGCCGCGCCGCGGACTCGCCAAAAGCGGGCCGACACCCTATAGAGCGGCCACGGGCCGGTTCGCCGGCCGCCGTCGAGACCGTGCAGGAAAGTCAGTTTATTGACCGATAAAAGTCGAACCGAGCACCCATCTGTCAGCTCCGATACCATCACCAGCGTGCTCAAGCGCGTCATCGCCGAAAACGGCCGCGAATATATTCGCGGGTACCTGCTGGCGATCCTGTGCCTCGGCATCATCGCCGGCACCACCGCCTACGCCGCATGGATCATGGAATCGGTTGTCAACGAGGCCTTCGCCAACAAGCGCGCCGACCTCGTCCTCATCATCTGCGGCTCGATCTTCGCCGCCTTCGTGTTGCGCGGCTTTGCGACCTATTTCCAGGCCGTCATCCTGTCGAAGATCGGCAACAACATCGTCGCCCGCTACCAGCGTCGGCTGTTCTCCCACCTGATGGCGCTCAGCGTCAGCTATTTCAACGAGTCGCGCTCGGCCTATCTCGCCGCCAAGATCAACCAGAACATCTCCGGCATCCGCGACGTCCTGAACATGACGGTGACGTCGCTCGCGCGCGACCTCCTCACGCTGCTCGCCCTCGTCGGTGTCATGCTCTCGAAGGACTGGCTGCTGACGCTCATCGTCTTCGCCGTCGCTCCACCGCTTCTTCTTGGCCTGCGCTACGTCTCGAAGCGGCTGCGCGCCGCGACGCGCGAATCCGTCGAGCTGAACAGCCACGTACTCGGTGCGATGCAGGAGACGGTGCAGGGCATCACCATCGTGAAGGCCTTCACGATGGAAAACCAGCTCAAGGAGAAGGTCGAGAGCATCATCGAGCGGGCGGAGAACCGGTCGAACCGCATCGCGCGGCTTACCGAGCGCACCGCGCCGATGTCCGAATCCTTCGCCGGCTTCACCATCGCGGGCGTCCTTGCCTATGCCGCCTTCCGCTCGATCTACGGCGGCATCCTGCCGGGCGCGTTCTTCTCCTTCGTGACGGCGCTGCTGATGGCCTACGATCCGGCCAAGCGCCTCGCCCGGCTGCAGGTCTCGCTCGAGCGCGCGGCGGTCAATGCCCGCATGATCTACGAGATCCTTGACCTCAAACCGCGCCAGGCCGACCTTGCCGACGCCCGGCCGCTCGCGATCACCGATGCGGCCATCACCTTCCGCGACGTGCGCTTCGGCTATTCCGAAAGCGAGACGATCCTCAAGGGTGTCAGCTTCACCGCCGAGGGCGGCAGGACGACGGCGCTCGTCGGCCCCTCCGGGGCGGGCAAGTCCACCATCATCAGCCTCATTCCGCGCTTCTACGATCCGGCGGACGGCGAGATTCTGATCGACGGGCAGGACATCGCGCATGTGACCAAACAATCGCTGCGCAATGCCATCGCCTATGTCTCCCAGCAGCCCTATCTCTTCGAAGGCACGATCCGCGACAACATCCGCTACGGCCGCCCGGACGCGACGGATGCCGAGATCGAGGAAGCCGCGCGGCATGCCTATGCGCATGACTTCATCCTCGCCCAGCCGCTCGGCTACGACACGCCCGTCGGCGAGAACGGCGTGACACTCTCCGGCGGCCAGCGCCAGCGGCTTTCCATCGCCCGCGCGCTGGTGCGCAACGCGCCGATCCTCCTGCTCGACGAGGCGACCTCCGCGCTCGACACCGAGTCGGAACAGGCCGTGCAGAAGGCGCTGGACGAGGCGATGAGCGGACGCACCGTGGTCGTCATCGCGCACCGTCTCTCGACGGTGGTGCGCGCCGACAAGATCATCGCCATGCAGGACGGCATGGTCATCGAGGAAGGCACGCACGAGGACCTTGCGGCGCGCGAGAACGGTCTCTACGCTCGCCTCAACAATCTCCAGGCGCCTGCCGGCCTCACGGGCAAATAGACAGCAAGGACGAAACGACATGAGCGGCAACCCAATGAAGCTGGTCGTCGTCGGCGCCGCGGGCCGCATGGGCCAGACGCTGATCCGCACCATCCACGCCATTAAGGGCGCGGAGGTCTTCGCTGCCGTCGAGCGCGAGGGCTCGCCCTTCGTCGGCCGTGATGCGGGGGAGCTCGCCGGCCTCGGCCCGATCGGCGTTCCCGTCACCGACAAGCCGCTGGAGGCCTTCGTGGCGGCCGAGGGCGTGCTCGATTTCACCGCCCCCGCCGCCACCGTCGAGTTCGCCGGCCTCGCCGCGCAGGCGCGCATCGTGCATGTCGTCGGCACTACCGGCTGCTCGGCCGCCGACGACGAGAAGATCAAGGCCGCCGCCCGCCATGCCCGCGTCATGAAGTCCGGCAATATGAGCCTCGGCGTCAACCTGCTCGGCGTGCTGACCGAGACGGCCGCCCGCGCGCTCGGCCCCGACGACTGGGATATCGAGGTGCTGGAAATGCACCACAAGCACAAGGTCGATGCTCCCTCCGGCACCGCACTGCTGCTCGGCAATGCCGCCGCGAAGGGCCGCGGCATTTCGCTGGCGGAGAATTCCGTGCGCGTGCGCGACGGCCATACCGGCCCGCGGCCCATGGGCACGATCGGCTTTGCCACGCTGCGCGGCGGCTCGGTCATCGGCGAACATTCCGTGCTGCTCGCCGGCGAGGGCGAGACGGTGACGCTGTCGCACAGCGCGACGGACCGCTCGATCTTCGCCCGCGGCGCCGTCAAGGCGGCGCTCTGGGCGCGCGAGAAGAAGCCCGGCCTCTATTCCATGCTCGACGTGCTCGGGCTCAATTAAAGTCAGCCTCAGGAGACAGACCATATGAGCGGAACCCTCGTCCTCGTTCGCCACGGCCAGAGCGAATGGAACCTGAAAAACCTCTTCACCGGCTGGCGCGACCCCGACCTCACCGAACTCGGCATCGAGGAGGCCAGGACCGGCGGCAAGGCGCTCGCCGACACGGGCATCAAGTTCGACATCGCCTTCACCTCCGACCTTTCCCGCGCCCAGAAGACGCTGAAGATCATCCTCGACGAGATCGGCCAGCAGAGTCTCGAGACGATCCGCGACCAGGCGCTCAACGAGCGCGACTACGGCGACCTTTCCGGCCTCAACAAGGACGATGCCCGCGCCAAGTGGGGCGAGGAGCAGGTCCATATCTGGCGCCGCTCCTACGATGTGCCGCCGCCGGGCGGCGAAAGCCTGCGTGACACCGGCGCGCGCGTCTGGCCGTACTATCTCACGGAGATCCTGCCCCGCGTGCTGCGCGGCGAAAAGGTACTGGTCGCCGCCCACGGCAACTCGCTGCGCTCGCTGGTCATGGTGCTCGACAAGCTGACGAAGGAAGAGATCCTGAAGCTCAACCTGGCGACCGGCGTGCCGATGGTCTACACGCTCAACGCCGATTCGACGGTGAAGTCGAAGGACGTGCTCGGGGACATGTCGGGCGCGCATTGAACGCTGTCCCTTCCCATAAGAAAAAGGCCGGCATTCGCCGGCCTTTTGCATTTCAGGCCTTGCCCGATTCCCAGCCCAGCATGGCGCGCTTGCGCGTCAGGCCCCAGTGGTAGCCGGTCAGCGCGCCACTCTTGCCGAGCGCGCGGTGGCATGGCACCACAAAGGAGATGGGATTGCGGCCGACGGCGGCGCCGACGGCGCGCGAGGCGGTCGGCTGACCGAGACCTTCGGCGATCGAGGAATAGGTGACGGCGCAGCCCATGGGGATGCGTAGCAGTGCCTGCCAGACGCGGACCTGGAAATCCGAGCCGATCAGCACCACGCGCAGCGGCGCCTTCGGGTCCCAGCGCTTCGGGTCGAAGATGCGCTCGGCATAGGCGGCCGTCGCCTCCCGGTCCTCGACATAATGCGCGTTCGGCCAGCGCGAGGACATGTCCTCGAAGGCATCCATGCCGTCGGCCTCGTCGGTGAAGGCAAGGCCGGCAAGGCCCCGGTCGGTGATCATCACCAGCGCCCCGCCGAAGGGCGAGGGATGGAGGCCGTAGCGGATGGTGAGCCCTGCCCCGCGCGCCTTCCACTCGCCGGGCGACATGGCCTCGTGCGTGACGAAGAGGTCATGCAGCCGGCCGGGGCCGGAAAGGCCGACCTCGAAGCTGGTTTCGAGCAGCGGCAATTCCTCCTGCCGCAGCAGGCGCTTGGCATGGTCGAGCGTCACGGCCTGCAGGAACGCTTTCGGCGAGAGGCCGGCCCAGCGGGTGAAGGTCTTCTGCAACTGCGTCGGCGACTGGCCGAGGCGGCCGGCAATGTCCTCCAGCCCGGGCTGCTCCCGATAATCCTCGGTGATCATCTCGATGACCCGGCGGACGGTCGTGTAGTCGCCGCCCTCGGGCGTGATGTCGGTTTGCAAAGTCGCGGCAATGTTCATCGCTTTTCTCCTGTGCCGCCAGAAAAGCACGCCCCCGGCGTGCCGGCCACCCGTTTCCTGCGGGACGTAGCTTAGTAACCGCGCTTCACCCGCGCCAGCGCGCCGGAAAAGGCGGAGGCGAAGCGCTCGCGGTCGTCGAGCGGCAGGAAGGTGCCGACATCGGTCTCCCGGCCGTTGCCGCGCACATGCATGGCGGTGATGCCGATCTTCGCCTTGCGCGAGACGAGGAAGCGCGCCCAGAACGGATTGAAGGTATATTCCGTTTCCTTGCCGGACGGCGTGATCTTGCGGATCGAGATGCTGGTGCGCGAGAGCGAAACGATCTCCCTTGCTCTGGCCGCCCGGTTGTTCAGCCAGAAGGCGCCGAAAAGGATGAGGAAATCCGCCCCGAAGAACATGACCACCGGCCAGGCGCCGGAGATCATGAAGACGGCCATGTGGGCGACGCTGAGCGCGCCCGCGATGAGGAAGAAGATACGGTGCCCGTTCCGCCCCAGCGAGCGATAGGGATGCAGCTCGGCGGAGAAGACCGGCAGGTCGTTCATCGTGATGTCGGCATTGCCTTGGGTCATGACGCTTGATTATAAGCAAGCCGCGCGGGACTGTGTAGCGGTTTTGCGGGGGCTCGCATCGGAGGCATCATGGACAGCGTGAAGACCCGGAAGAAAGCGCCCTCGGCGCCGCCGCGCCGCAAGGCGTCCGCGCCGGTGAAGAGCCTCTATTCGCAGGACGAGCTGAAGGAGATCTTCCGTCGCTTCTCCATCCAGCGGCCGGAGCCGAAGGGCGAGCTGGAGCATGTGAACCCGTTCACGCTCGTCGTCGCCGTCGCGCTCTCCGCGCAGGCGACCGATGCCGGCGTCAACAAGGCGACGCGCGCCCTCTTCAAGGTCGCCGACACGCCGGAGAAGATGCTGGCGCTCGGCGAGGAGAAGGTGCGGGAGTACATCAAGACCATCGGGCTCTACCGCAACAAGGCGAAGAACGTCATCGCACTCAGCCGGATGCTCGTCGACCGCTTCAACAGCGAGGTGCCGCGCACCCGCGAGGAGCTGGTGATGTTGCCCGGCGTGGGCCGCAAGACGGCCAATGTCGTGCTTTCCATGGCCTTCGGCCAGGCGACGATGGCGGTCGACACACATATCTTCCGCATCGCCAACCGGATCCGCCTCGCCCCCGGCAAGACGCCGGACGAGGTGGAGGACAAGCTGATGCGCATCATCCCGGATGAATATCTCTACCACGCCCACCATTGGCTGATCCTGCACGGGCGGTACTGTTGCAAGGCGCGCAGGCCCGAATGCGAGCACTGCGTCATCGCCGATCTCTGCAAGTCGCCGGAAAAGACCTCAGACGTGCCCGCCCCGCTGGTCGAGCTTCCTCCACAGCTGTTCGGCCCTACGCCCTGAGCCCGTCGAGGAGATCGGCGATCACCGCCTCGTAGACCTTGCGATCGGCGCCGGCCTCGATGGCGATGGCCGCGCGGTCGAAGGCGGCGGAGAGCAGGCCGGTCAGCGCCGCAAGCCTTGCGGCTTCGATATCCGGCCCGAGCAGGGCGGACAGCCCCTCTTTCAGCGTATCCTCGGCATTGTCCCGGTCGATTGCGCCGGCGCCCGCAAAGCCTAGGACGGCAGGTGCTTCGAGCAGCAGGAGACGCGTGCGACCGGGCTCGGCCATGGCGTCGAAATAGGCGGACGCACCGAAAAGCAGCGCTTCGCGCGGCGAGCCGGCCGGCAGCGAGACCGTCTCGATCCGCGCCGCCACGGCTTGCGCTTCGTGCTCCAGCACGGCGCGGAACAGCGCCTTCTTGTCCTCGAAATGGTGGTAGAGCGCGCCGCGCGTCACTCCTGCTTCCGCAACGATGTCGGGCGTCGCCGTTTCCGCATAGCCCCTCTCCACGAAGAGCCGCCGGGCGGCCTCGATCAGGGCGAGGCGCGTCGCCTCGGTGCGTTCCTTGTTGCTGCGTGCCATGTCGCCTCTTTACATACAATCTGCATGTATGTTAATTAATAGAAACATGCAGATTGTATGTTTTTTCCAAAGGCAAATCCAGCAAAAGCGTGCAGCGGCTTTCGTCCGGAATTGCGCCAGACAGAAAGAGTAAAGAGATGAAGACGACCAGCTACTATCCCGTGATCATGACGGATGACGTCGCCGGCACCGCCGCCTTCTACACGGCGCATTTCCGCTTCGAGGCGCTCTTCACCAGCGACTGGTACATCCATCTCCAGTCCCGCGAGGACGAGAAGGTGACCCTCGCCGTGCTCGACCGCAACCACGAGACCATTCCGGCCGCCGGCCGGGGCAAAACGGTCTCCGGCCTTCTCCTCAATTTCGAGGTGGAGGATGTCGACGCGGTGCATGCCGCCGTGCGCGCCGCCGGCCTGCCGATCCTTGTTGCCATCAGGAACGAGGATTTCGGCCAGCGCCATTTCATCACCACCGATCCGAACGGCGTGATGATCGACGTGATCACACCGATCCCGCCGAGCGCCGACTATGCGGCAATGTACGACGCATCAGCCCTGCCGCAGTGAGAAGCCAGGGTCCTTGCGGCTCAGCGCCTTGTGGAGGTGCACCATCAGGCCGGCCGCAAAGAGCGGCGTCATGAGGTTGACGATGGGGATCGCCAGGAAGGCGGCGATGACGAAGCCGGCGAGGAGAACCGTGGAGGCATGCTTGGCGCGGAACAGCCGCGCTTCGGCGGGCGCGCGATAGCGCATGGCGGCGAATTCGAAGAATTCCCGGCCGAGCAGGTAGCCGTTGACCAGGAAGAAGGCGACGAGATTCACGCCCGGAATGAAGAGGAGGAACAGGGCGATCAGGTTGCCGAGGATGACCACGCCGAGGAACTTGATCGAGCCCATGATGGCCTGGCCGAGCGGCAGCGCCGTGCCCCGGGCCTCGCCCGGATAATCGCGCGTCTCGATGACCTCGGCGACATCGTCGAGGAAGAAGCCGGCGATGATCGCCGTCACCGGCGCGAGCAGAAGAGCGAGGCCGAGCGCGAGGCCAAGGCTGGCGACGATGCCGAAGACGAAGGTGAGCCAGCCCGCCCAATCCGGCAGGTTCGGCATCATCGCGCCTTCGAGCCAGGGCCAGGCGAAGGCGATGAAGGTCTCCCGCAGCCCGAACCAGATCACGACGAGCGCCAGGACGGTGAGCCCGAGGACCTTCCAGAAGACGCTGCGCGTCTCGGGCGCGAAGAGATTGGCGAGCGAAAGCCGGACGGCGTCGAAGATCATCGAAAACTCCTGTTCGGCTTCCGCATGTAGGGTGTGGAAAAGCCCCCGGCAAGGCGCGCGTGCAGAGCCTCCATTAAGACCCCGTTAAAGGACCGCTCCTAGACTCCCGCGCACCCGCACGCAGCCGTGCGCGACAAATCAGGGAACCGTCATGCGTAATGTCCGGATCGGCAGGCTCGTGCCTGCGCTCTTCGTCCTCGTGGTCGTCCTGGGCGGATTGCAGGGCATCGTCGACGGCGCCACCTCCCGCTGGGCCCTGCTTGCCGCCAGCGCGGGCCTCGCCCTTGCCGGCATGGTCCTTGTCAACCGCCGTGTCGCAAAGCCGCTCGACGAGCTTGCCGAAGCCTCGAAGCGCCTTGCCGCGGGCGATACGGATACTGCCGTTCCGCATGCCGACCGGAGCGACGAGATCGGCACGCTGGCGGCCGGCCTTGCGGCCATCCGCGACACTGCCGCCGAGCGCCAGCTTCTCGACCGCCGGGACGAGGACGACCGCCGCCGCGCCGAAGGCGAGCGGCAGGCGCGCGAGGCCGAGCGCACGCGCGACAGCGGCCGCGTGCAGGAAGCCGTCACCAGCCTTGCCGACGCGCTCGGCAGGCTTGCGGGCGGCGACATGACCTGCCGCATCGAAAAACCCTTCGACGGCGACCTCGAGCGCCTGCGCGCCGACTTCAACGCCGCCGCCGCCCGCCTTGGCGAGGCGATGCGCGATGCGCGCGAGAATGCGCGCGCCATCGATACCGGCGCCGGCCAGATCCGAACTGCGGCGGAAGACCTGTCGCGCCGCACCGAGCAGCAGGCCGCCTCCGTGGAGGAGACCGCCGCCGCGCTGGAGGAAATCACCACGACCGTCAGGAATTCCACCCGGCGGGCGGAAGAGGCGGGCTCGCTCGTCGCCCGCACCCGCACGGGGGCGGAAAAGTCCGGCGAGATCGTGCGCCGCGCCGTCGCCGCCATGCAGGAAATCGAAAAATCCTCCAGCGAGATCACCAGCATCATCGGCGTGATCGACGAGATCGCCTTCCAGACCAATCTGCTCGCCTTGAACGCGGGCGTCGAGGCCGCGCGCGCGGGCGAGGCCGGCAAGGGCTTTGCGGTCGTCGCGCAGGAGGTGCGGGAACTGGCCCAGCGTTCGGCTAAGGCCGCCAAGGAGATCAAGACGTTGATCAACACGTCGGAGGCGCAGGTGCGCACCGGCGTCTCACTCGTCGGCGATACGGGGCGCTCGCTCCAGACCATCGTTGCCGAGGTGCAGGAGATCAACGGCCACGTCCAGGCGATCGTCGAGGCCGCACGGGAACAGTCGGTCGGGCTTCAGGAAATCAACATGGCCGTCAACGCCATGGACCAGGGTACGCAGAAGAACGCCGCCATGGTGGAGGAGACGACCGCCGCCGCCCAGGGCCTCGCCTCGGAAGTGCAGGCGCTGAACGCGCTTATCGGCCAGTTCAACGTGGGCGGTTCGGCTGCCGCCGGCCGCACCATGCACGCGCCGCATCTCCACGTCGTCCCCGCCACGCCGCCGGCACCGCCCGCCGCGCCCGCGCCGGAGCAGAAGGTCGCCCGCAAGTCTCCGGGCCAATGGAACGTCAAGGCTGCGACGGAGAAATCCCGCCCCGTCACCTCTCCCGCCCTCGCGCTCAGCGAAAAGCTCGCCGGCGCGCTCGGCGTGCGGCAGGAGAAGGGCGATGAGGGGGATTGGGAAGAGTTTTGAGACGGACGTGAAGCCGTAGTTCAGGCGAGAGCGTGAGGCGCGCCCAGTCCACTCTCCTCAGGGTCAGGGCAGGGCTATCGCCTGCGGAATTCGGCATTGCTGCTCTTCCCTTCCCCAGCGGGGAGAAGGGGGATGGGGAGGCGTCTTCCTCCCATATGCAACAGCCCTCCCTTCCCGGAAGGCACCCGCTCGCGGAACGAAAGGCCGGCGCTAGGCCAGCCCTTCCTCCGGCGGATAGACATGCGTCTCCCCGCGGAAATCGCGCAGGCGAAAACAGCCGTCGTCCGCTTCCTCCACCGCCGGCGAATCCGCCCGTACCTTGCCGTGGCCGCCGGGGATGTCGAGGATGTAGGCCGGCTGGCAGAGGCCGGAGACGCGGCCGCGCAGGCTCTCGACCAGCGCCCGGCCTTCGGTGAGCGTGAGGCGGAAGTGGGCCGTGCCGGGGGCGAGGTCCGGGTGGTGAAGGTAATAGGGTTTCACGCGGTTCTCGACGAAAGTGCGCATCAGCGCGGCGAGCACTTCTGCATCGTCGTTGACGCCCTTGAGCAGCACCGTCTGGCTGATCATCACCATCCCGGCATCGACGATGCGGGCGATGGCGGCGCGGGCTTCGGCCGTGAATTCGCGCGGATGGTTGGCGTGGAGCGCCACATAGGTCGTCTTGCCGGAGGCCTTCAGGGCTTCGATCAACGCGGCGTCGATCCGCTCGGGATCGACGACGGGAACGCGGCTGTGGAAGCGGACGATCTTCACATGCTCGATTGCCGCAAGCCGCTCCATGATCGCCTGGAGGCGGCGCGGGGAGAGGACGAGCGGATCGCCGCCCGTCAGGATGACCTCCCAGATCTCCGGCCGCTCCGCGATATAGGCAATGGCCGTATCGAGCGCCCCGGGCGACAGGGTACCGAGCCCTTCCGGCCCGACCATCTCACGGCGGAAGCAGAAGCGGCAATAGACCGGGCAGACATGCACGGCCTTGAGCAGCACGCGGTCGGGATAGCGGTGCACGATGCCCTCGACGGGGCTATGCGCGAGGTCGCCGATAGGGTCGGCGCGCTCTTCCGGCAGGGTGACGAGCTCGGCGGCATCGGGGATGAACTGGCGGGCGATGGGATCGAGCGGATCGTCCGCGTCGATCAGCGCGGCGAGCGCGGGCGTAACGGCGACGGCGTAGCGCTCGGCAACGGCGGTCGCGGCGGGCCGCTTCTCCTCCGGCAGTAGGCCGGCAGCGGCAAGCTCGGCAACCGTGGTCAGGCTGCGCGCGGCCGTCACGGCGCGGTCTCCGCGACGGGGGCCCAGAGCACCTGGTCGATGCGGGGCGCGCCGGTCGCCAGCATGACGAGGCGGTCGAAGCCGAGCGCGATGCCGCTCGCTTCCGGCATGAGAGCGAGGGCGGCGAGAAAGTCCTCGTCGAGCGGATAGGTCTCGCCATAGACGCGGGCCTTTTCCGCCATTTCCAGCTCGAAGCGGCGGCGCTGCTCGGCGGCGTCCGTCAGCTCTCCGAAGGCATTGGCCAGCTCCACGCCGCAGGCATAGAGCTCGAAGCGCTCGGCGACGCGCGGATCGTGCGGCGCGGGCCGTGCCAGCGCGGCTTCCGCCGTCGGATATTCGCAGAGGACGGTGGCGCGGCCGAAGCCGAGTTCCGGCTCGACCTTTTCCACCAGCACGCGGCTGAAGAGATCGGCCCAGGTGTCGTCATCCGCAACGCGGAGATCCCTGGCCCGCATGGCGGCGGCAAGGGTCTCGCGATCCGTCGAACCATCGGCGCGGATCGTCGCGAGAAGGTCGATGCCAGCGTGGCGCGTGAAGGCATCGGCCACCGTCAGCCGCTCGGGCGGCAGCGCGGGATCGCAGGTCGCGCCGCAATAAGAAAGAAGGGAGACGCCGGCCGTTTCGGCGGCGAGCGCGAGCATCTCGCCGCAATCGGCCATCAGTACGTCATAGGTCTCGCCGGCGCGATACCATTCCAGCATGGTGAATTCGGGATGGTGCAGCGGGCCGCGCTCGCGGTTGCGATAGACATGGGCGAAGCAGGCGATGCGCCGCTCGCCCGCCGCCAGCAGCTTCTTGCAGGCGAATTCCGGCGAGGTGTGCAGATAGAGCGGCGTTTTCGTACCCGCATGGCCGATGGCGGCGGTCTCGAAGGCATGCAGATGCGCCTCGTTGCCGGGCGAGACCTGCAGCGTCGCCGTATCCACCTCGATGAAGTCGCGCGCGGCGAACCAGCCGCGCAGCGCCGCCTGGATGCGGTTTCGCGCCATCAGGAACGGCCGGCGGTCGGCATGGACGTCGGGCGTCCACCAGGGCGAGGGCTTCGGGCTTGTGGCGCTCATATGACAGGTTTCTTCGGCGATGCCGGCGGCAAGACTGGTCTTTTGCCGGAATATAGGGTAGTTGCGGCCCCGAAAACGTATTTTCAGCGTTCGCGGAAACGTCTTGTGGCGGTCCTCTACGACGCGAACCATCCAGTTACAAGGAAGACTTATGGTAAAGATCATCGCCTCTTCCGTCCGCAAGGGCAATGTCCTCGAGGTCGAAGGCAAGCTCTATGTCGTGCTGACGGCGCAGAACTTCCACCCGGGCAAGGGCACGCCGGTCACGCAGGTCGACATGCGCCGCATCTCCGACGGCACCAAGGTTTCCGAGCGCTACCGCACGACCGAGCAGGTCGAGCGCGCCTTCGTCGAGGACCGCGAGCACAACTACCTCTATGAAGACGGCGACGGCTACCACTTCATGAACCCGGAAACCTACGACCAGCTCACCATGTCGCAGGAAGACATCGGCGACCTCAAGGCCTACCTGCAGGAAGGCATGACGGTCGTTCTTTCCGTGCACGAAGGCGTCGCGATCGCCATCGACCTGCCGCGCCACGTCACGCTCGAAATCACCGAGACCGAACCGGTCGTGAAGGGCCAGACGGCCTCCTCTTCCTACAAGCCGGCGATGCTGTCGAACGGCGTTCGCACGCTGGTCCCGCCGCACATCACGGCCGGCACTCGCGTCGTCATCGCGACGGAAGACGGTTCCTACGTGGAACGCGCCAAGGACTGATTTTCCCGACGGAAAATCCGCAAAGCCGCCCGCCGGAAACGGCGCGGCGGCTTTTTTCTTTCAACTTCCGCAAAATCCGTTATGACCGACCCCCGGCTCCTACCAAACCGAGACGGGACTTCCGCATGACCAAATACGACGTGCTGACGGTCGGCAACGCCATCGTCGACATCATCGCGCGCTGCGACGAGAACTTCATCACCGACAACGGCATCATCAAGGGCGCGATGAACCTCATCGACGCGGAACGGGCGGAACTGCTCTATTCGCGCATGGGCCCCGCGCTCGAAGCCTCCGGCGGCAGCGCCGGCAACACCGCCTCGGGCGTCGCCAGCTTCGGCGGCAGGGCCGCCTATTTCGGCAAGGTCGCGGGCGACCAGCTCGGCGACATCTTCATCCACGACATCCGCGCCCAGGGCGTCCACTTCGAGACGAAGCCGCTTGCCGGCACGCCGCCGACTGCCCGCTCGATGATCTTCGTGACGCCGGACGGCGAACGCTCGATGAACACCTATCTCGGCGCCTGCGTCGAACTCGGCCGCGAGGACGTGGAGGAACAGGTCGTCGCGGACGCCAAGGTCACTTATTTCGAGGGCTATCTCTGGGATCCGCCGCGCGCCAAGGACGCGATCCGTGAATGCGCGCGCATCGCCCATGCGAACGGCCGCGAAGTCTCGATGACGCTTTCCGACAGTTTCTGCGTGCACCGCTACCGCGGCGAATTCCTCGAGCTGATGCGCTCCGGCACCGTCGACATCGTCTTCGCCAACAAGGCCGAGGCGCTGGCGCTCTACGAGACGGAGGACTTCGAGGAGGCGCTGCGCCGCATCGCCGGGGATTGCCGGCTTGCCGCGGTGACGATGAGCGAGGAAGGCTCCGTCGTCCTGACCAAGGGCGAGCGGACGAAGGTGGACGCGATCAGCATTCCAAGCGTGGTCGACACGACCGGCGCGGGCGACCTCTATGCCGCCGGCTTCCTCTACGGCTATACGGCCGGGCGATCGCTGGCCGATTGCGGCCGGCTCGGCAGCCTTGCCGCCGGGCTCGTCATCCAGCAGGTCGGCCCCCGCCCGCTGCTGTCGCTGGCGGAGGAAGGCCGAAAGGCCGGCCTTATTTGAAGGCTTCGCCGGGATAGGCGCCCCAGATCTCGTTCTGCGAGACCCAGCCGGCCGTGCCGTCCACTTCGGCACGGCACCAGTCGCCGTTGCATTCACCGACCTTGACGACGACGCCGGGCTGGATCTTGGCGACCACCGTGGCGTTCGCCAGCGCCTCGCGGCGCATGTTGACGAAGATCTCGTCGCCCTTGCCGCGCATCCACGGCGCGGTCACGGCGGTTCGCTCGCCCGAAAGCAGCGCCTGGTTGACCCAGCCTTCCGTGCCGTCGGCATCGCGGATGCGGCGCCAGTTGTCGTATTCCTGGATGATCTCGACCGGCACGCCGGATTTCATGTAGCGCCAGGAGACGGCATAATCGACGCTCGGGCCGACGCGCAGGTTCACGCTCCTGGCCTTGAGGCTGACGAAGCGGGGAAGCGGCAGGCCGCTCGGCCCCTTGGCCGCCTGCGCATGGGCGAACTCCACGCCGGCGACGGAAACGAGAATGCCCGCAAGGGCGGCGAGGCTGAGACGCACGAGGTGACGCATGGCAAGATCCGCACAAACTGAGGAAGGCATCGGGCTGCCGAACCGGAGCGGAGTGGCAAATCGCGCGGACCGCCCCATGAGCGGATTGTCTTCGCGACCGGGTCTGGTAGAAAATGCCCCTGATGAAGCAATCCTTGCCCAACTTGGTTAAGGACCCGTCAACAGCACGCCGGAACATCCCATGACGCAGAAGAAAAAACCGAAGGTCTACATCACCCGCCGCCTGCCCGAGGTGGTGGAGACCCGGATGCGCGAACTGTTCGACGCCGAGCTCAACATCGACGACAGCCCGCGCACACAGCCCGAACTCGTCGCCGCCGTGAAGAGCGCCGACGTCTTGGTGCCCACGCTGACGGACCGGATCGACGCCGCGCTGATCGAGCAGGCGGGGCCGCAGCTCAAATTGATCGCGTGCTTTTCCAACGGCGTCGACAATGTCGACGTGGAAGCCGCCGCGCGAAAGGGCATAACCGTCACCAACACGCCGAACGTGCTGACCGAGGATACGGCAGACATGACGATGGCGCTCATCCTCGCCGTGCCGCGCCGGCTTGCCGAGGGTGCGCGCATCCTGACCGACCGCAAGGGCGAGTGGTCCGGCTGGTCGCCGACCTGGATGATCGGCCGACGCATCTGGGGCAAGCGCCTCGGCATCGTCGGCATGGGCCGCATCGGCACCGCCGTCGCCAAGCGCGCCAAGGCCTTCGGCCTCTCCATCCACTACCACAACCGCAACCGCGTGCGCCCGGACACGGAAGACGCGCTGGAAGCGACCTACTGGGACAGCCTCGACCAGATGCTCGCCCGCGTCGACATCGTCTCGGTCAACTGCCCCTCCACGCCCGCCACCTACCACCTGCTTTCGGCCCGCCGGCTCGAGCTGATGCAGCCGACGAGCTACATCGTCAACACGGCGCGCGGCGGCATCATCGACGAGACGGCGCTGATCAAGTGCCTCAGGGAAGGCAGGATCGCCGGCGCCGGCCTCGACGTCTTCGAGAACGAGCCGTCGGTCAATCCGAAGCTGTTGAAGCTGGCGTCCGAAGGCAAGGTGGTGCTGCTGCCGCATATGAGCTCGGCCACCATCGAGGGGCGCGTGGACATGGGCGAGAAGGTGGTGATCAACATCCGCACCTTCTTCGACGGGCACCGGCCGCCGGATCGGGTGTTGCCGAGCAGGGTGTAGAAGACCCCTCCCCAACCCCTCCCCACAAGGGGGAGGGACTTACCGTGCCGCCCCGTCGGCGCGTTATCTTACACGGTGAGCAAGCCTTTGACTTTCTCCCCCCTTGTGGGGGAGATGCCGGTAGGCAGAGGGGGTTTCAGACCTTCCGCCGCCGATATTTCAGCGTCTCGAACCGCGCCGCCAATCCATCATAGAGCAGGAGCCGCCCGACCAGCGGCTCGCCGGCGCCCGTCACCAGCTTGATCACCTCCATCGCCATCAGCGTGCCGACGACCCCCGTCAGCGCGCCGACGATGCCGGCCTCCGCGCAGGCCGGCACGACGCCCGGCGGCGGGGCGGCGGGGAAGAGGTCGCGGTAGCCGGGATGAGGCGTGCCGTCCGGTCCCGCCTCATAGGGCTTCAGCACCGTCACGGAGCCGTCGAAGCGGCCGACCGCGCCCGTCACCAGCGGGATGCGCGCGGCTTCCGCCGCATCCGCCGAGGCATAGCGTGTATCGAAATTATCCGATCCGTCGACCAGAAGATCGTAGCCAGAGAGGAGGCGCGCGGCATTGTCCGGCGTCAGACGCTCGGGGATGCCAGTGAAAACGACATGCGGGTTGAGGCGGGCGACGGCGGCCTCGGCGCTGGCGACCTTCGCCGTGCCGATACCGGCGGTGTCGTGGATCACCTGGCGCTGGAGGTTGGAGAGCGAGACCGTGTCGTCGTCGAGGACGCCGACATGGCCGATGCCGGCGGCGGCGAGATACTGGATGACCGGCGCACCGAGGCCGCCCGCCCCGACAACCAGCACATTGGCCGCCTTCAGCTTCTGCTGGCCGGCGCCGCCGATCTCGGCGAGGACGATATGGCGGCGGTAGCGGTCGATCTCTTCGGGGCTCAGCGGATCGGTCATGGCAGGATGCCTCCGTTCGAGACGGTGAGGAACTGGGCGCGCTCGCCGAGCGCATCGAACATCGCCCGGTCCGTGCCGGTCATGAAGGCCTGCCCGCCGAGCGCGTCGACCCGGTCGAACAGCGCGGCGCGGCGGCCCTCGTCGAGATGTGCGGCGATCTCGTCGAGCAGCAGCACCGGCGCATGGCCGGTCATGCCGGCGACGAGCCCGGCATGGGCGAGGATGAGGCCGATGAGTAGCGCCTTCTGCTCGCCCGTCGAGCAGCGCTCGGCCTCCATGTCCTTCTCGCGGTGGCGGATGAGGAGATCGGCGCGGTGCGGGCCGTCCAGCGTGCGGCCGGCGGCCGCGTCGCGGTAGCGGCCCTCCTGCAACATGCCGAGATAGATCTCTTCGATCTCGTAGGCCGGGCGCTGCCATTCCCCGTCGAGGAAGCCGGAAAGCCGCATGGTGGCGGAGGGGAACGGTCCATCGTCGCGCGCCGCCTCGACGAGACCGGAGAGCAGGCCGACGAGCTCGTGGCGCGCATGGGCCATGGCAATGCCGAGTTCGGCCATCTGCTTTTCCAGCGCCGTCAGCCAGGCGGGATCGGGCCGGTGATCGGAGAGGAGGCGATTGCGGCCGCGCATCGCCTTCTCGAAATCCGCCGCGCGGCGGCCGTGCTCGGGATCAAGCGACAGGACCAGCCGGTCGAGGAAGCGGCGGCGATCGGCGGAGGGGCCGGTGAAGAGCCCGTCCATGGAGGGCGTCAGCCAGACGACGCGCAGGTGGTCGAGAAGCTCATCGACGGTGCGGGCCGGCGTGCCGTTGAGCCGGAGCTTTCGCGACTGGCCGTCCTCGCCGCCCTCCGTGCCGGTGCCGATATCCACCTCGCCCTGCATGCCCTCCAGCGTCGCGAAGACGGAGAAGCCGCCCTCGCTGCCAGCGCGCGGCACGTCGCCATAGGCGGCGCGGCGCAGGCCCCGGCCGGGCGACAGGAACGAGACGGCCTCCATGAGATTGGTCTTGCCGGCGCCGTTCTGCCCCGTCAGCACGACATGCCGGCCGTCGAGCGGCAGCGACAGGGCCGCATAATTGCGGAAATCCGTGAGCTTGAGGCGGGAAAGAAAGACCTTGTGCGGCATGGCGTGAGAGCTAGAGCATTTTTTTCGCCCGAGTGGAATCACTTCGCGGCACATTCGTGGGTGAGCAACAGAAAGATGGGGCGGCGGGCCCGGCGACGCAAGCGCGTCAAGCACGGTTGCCTGCGCGGCCTGCAGCGGGTAATCCAGAACTCCCGCCGCGCTTCGCATCCTCCCCTCCCAGCCAGCAGGTCCCTCCTTGTCCGCACGTCTCATCTTCGATCGCAGCTTCTCCGCCTTCCTGTTCGACATGGACGGCACGATCATCAATTCCATTCCGGCGACCGAGCGCGTCTGGACGCAGTGGGCGCTGAAGCATGGGCTCGACGTCGCGACCTTCCTGCCGACCATGCATGGCGTGCGCGGCATCGACACGATCACGCGGCTCAGCCTGCCGGGCGTCGACCCGGTCGCGGAAGCGAAGGAGGTGGAACAGGCGGAGCTGGAGGATATCGATGGCATCCTGCCCATTCCCGGCGCCATCGCGTTCCTTTCCGCCCTGCCCGCCGACCGCTGGGGCATCGTGACCTCCGCGCCGGTCGCGCTTGCCCATCGCCGCCTTGCCGCCGCCGGCATTCCGCTGCCGAAGGTCATCGTGACGGCAGAAGACGTCACCAAGGGCAAGCCGGCGCCGGACGGTTACCGCCTCGGGGCCGAGCGGCTCGGCTTCGCCTCGTCCGATTGCCTGGTCTTCGAAGACGTGCCGGCCGGCATCCTCGCCGGCGAGGGCGCGGGCGCGCAGGTCGTCGTGATGACGGCGACGCACCATCACCCGATCGAGACCAGCCATCCGCTGCTGGCGAGCTACGAGGGTGTCGCCACCGAGGTTGACGCCGACGGCAGGCTGCGGCTGGTGCGCACGGCGGACTGAGCGGTCAGCCGGCCGGCTTCGCGAGGATGCCGGCCAGCACCGTGTCGACCACGGCATCCACTTCCTCGTCGGAAACGTCGAGCCGCTCCGTCAGGAGCCGCCCCCAGGCGAAGCTCGACAGCAGCTCGGTGATCAGCTCCGGCCGGACATCCGCGCGCACCTCGCCGCGCGCCTGTGCCTTGGCGACGATGCCGCCGCTCTCGCTGCGGCGCTCGGCCATATAGGCGCAGAGCGCGGCCAGCGCATCCGGCTCGCCCTGCGCCTTCGCCAGCACGGAGCGGAAGACCGCGCCGCTCGTTCCCTCCCGCCAGGTCACCAGCAGGCTGGAAAGATAGGTTCGCAGGTCGTCGCGCACATTGCCCTTGTCCGGGAAGACGAAGCTCACGCGCTTGCGGCTGTGATAGACGTCGAGCAGGAGGGCGGCCTGCGAGGGCCACCAGCGATAGATCGTCGGCTTGCCGGCGCGCGCGCGCCGCGCCACCGCCTCGATGGAGAAGCCGCCGATCCCGTTTTCCACCAGCACCGCTTCCGCCGCCGCAAGGATCGCCGCCTCGCTTGCCGGATTGCGCGTCGCGCCGATGGAGCGGCGGGCGGGCGTCGTCTCTGTCTCTGCCATGGCCTTTTCCTTTTTTCCGCTTGTAGCACGGCCGGCACTTGAACGGAACGTTTCGTTTCTATATAAACGAAACGTTCCGTTCCATAAAGGTTGCTCCCATGACCCACACCGCATCCCCCCGCAAGCTCTCGAAATTCCACTTCGCGCTCGCCATGCTGCTGCCCGTCTATCCGCTGATCACGGCGCTTCTCTACCTCGTCCTGCCACTCACCGGGGGCTGGACGACCTGGCAGCGCACGGCGGTCATCGCGCCGATCATGGTGTTCGCCATCGTCTTCGTCGTCTCGCCCTTCGTGCAGAAGCGGTTCGCCGGCTTCATCCTGCGCGGGGCATGAAAAAGCCGGGGTCTTTCGACCCCGGCTTCCTTGCTTTCCGAAGATGCCGCGGCGCTCAGGCGGCCGGCTGGCGGGTCTTGCGCAGGTAGGGCAGGACCGTGTCGAAGGCGCCGAAGCGCGTGATAGCGTCCTCGTTGGAAACGGCGGCAGTGATGATCACGTCGTCGCCCTGCTGCCAGTTGGCCGGCGTTGCCACCTGATGCCTGCTGGTGAGCTGGATCGAATCGATAGCGCGCAGGATTTCCGCGAAGTTGCGGCCCGTCGTCATCGGATAGGTGAGGATCAGCTTGATCTTCTTGTCCGGGCCGATGACGAAGACCGAGCGCACGGTGGCGTTGTCGGCGGGCGTGCGGCCTTCCGAGCTGTCGCCGGCGGCGGCGGGCAGCATGTCATAGAGCTTGGCGACCAGAAGGTCCTTGTCGCCGATCAGCGGATATTCGACGTCGAAGCCGGTCGCCGTGCGGATGTCGGCCTTCCACTTGGTGTGGCTGTCGACCGGATCGACGGAGATGCCGATGATCTTGACGCCGCGCTTGCGGAACTCGCCCTCGATGCCGGCCATGGCACCGAGCTCGGTGGTGCAGACCGGGGTGAAGTTCTTCGGGTGCGAGAAGAGCACGGCCCAGCCGTCGCCGATCCATTCGTGGAAGCTGATCGGGCCAACGGTGGTTTCAGCCGTGAAGTCCGGAGCGATGTCGTTGATGCGCAGGCTCATGGGTCTCGTCCTCTCTATTCGATCGTGCGGGAGCGCGGGCAAGCGCCCGCGAAGATATGTCAGGCCGGGTAGATAGACCGAAAAGCCGGCCTTGCCTATAGCCGCGCGCGCCTTCGGAAAACCCGGCGGAAGGGCAAGTTTGCGCCGATCCGCCGGCTTGCAAGACAGCGTTCGGCAAGTCCTTGCGAATGCGCCAAACCGTTCTCCCGGCAGGCCGCGCGGAGGAAAGACGATTTTATTTCGCCCCGAGGGAAAATTCCGGCCTCAGGCGCCGATTTCGGCCCGCCCGCTCGTCAGATCGACGATCAGCCGGCCGATCTCCCCGGCCTTTTCGGCGGGGACGCGGAAGGCAAGGCGCGCACCGGTATCGTGATAGGCTTCCTCGTCCATCACCAGCCCGGCGAAGGCGCCGAGGCGCGCCTTGACCAGCGCGAGATCGGAAAAGCCGAGCGAGACGGTGAGCGCGACGCGCTCGACATATTCGGTCTTCTGCGCCGCACGCAGGCACATCGCCGCCGTGCCGCCATAGGCGCGGATGAGCCCGCCGCTGCCGAGCAGGATGCCGCCGAACCAGCGCGTGACGACGACCAGCGTGCGGTCGAGCGCCTGGCCGTCGATGGCCTGAAGGATCGGCTTTCCCGCCGTGCCGCTCGGCTCGCCGTCGTCGCTGAAGCGATAGACCTGGCCAATGCGGAAGGCCCAGCAATTGTGGTTGGCCGCGGGATCGGAGACCTCGGCAAGACGTGCCTTCGCCTCCACCTCGCTTTCCACCGGGCAGGCGATCGCCAGGAACCGGCTCTTGCGGATCTCCTGCTCGAAATGTTCGGTGCGGTCCAGCGTGTACACGGCCAGCCTTCGGCGTTTCGGTTCGGTCGAGCCTGTCTCGTAGCCCCTCCCTGCCCGGCGTTTCAAGCATGGAATAGATCACTAATTCTATAGACTATTGACACCTGCCACGTTTTCGCCATGATGTTGACCGGATCGTAACAACGCGGAGGCGATGGCATGATGTATCTCGGTGGCGTGACGCTCGGCTACTTCAACCTCTATCCGGTCGGCTTCCAGCCGAAGACCGAAGAGGCGGATCGCGACGATGCGCGCGGCGCGGCGACGGAAGACAGGCTTCCGCTGGAAGGCAGCCGGCTTTCCTCCTCCCGTCGCCCGGTCCAGTGGCCGCTGCACGTCTTCTTCTGAGATGACCCTCACAGGAAATCATCGGTGATTTCCTGTTATATGCCCGCGATCTCCTGGAAGGAGACGACGGAATCGGCGCCGATGCCGCGGATTTCGCCGGTCGGGCGCGCCGCCGGGTCCATGCCGGCGCGGGGCGCAAGGCGCAGCACCTTCACGCCGCCCGGCGCGAGGTGGAACCAGTTGTCCGAGGGCAGGAAGCCTTCGGCCTCGACGGTGACGGACTGGACGAAGCGGTCCGTGGAAAGCTCCAGCAGCCATTCTCCATCGTCCTGCCGAAGCTCGGCCGACAGCATTGCCGAAAAGAACGCCTTCGCCCGGCCGCGCGGGAAATGGAACGCCTCCGCGACCACCGTTCCGTTGCCGTCGACCAGCCGGCTGACCGTGACATCGTGCGACGGCGGGCCGAAACGGAAGGCATAGGTCGTATCGAAAAACGCGCCGAAAAGATCGGTCGCCGGCAGTGTCTCGGCCGAATGCGGGGCGAGCCGGACCTCCCGCCGTCCGCCGACGACCGGCTGGCGGCCGTGGCGCAGGCAGGAAAGCTCCAGCGTCAAGGTCTGTTCGTCCGCGCCGTCGTTGATGACATGCACATCGAGCCCGTTGGTGCCCTCGTCGGAAAGCACGAGCTGCACCGGGCGGAAGGCGCGGCGCAGGGCATGCCAGGCGGATTTCGGCAGGCCCGTCGCATCGACGACACCCCAGCCCGCGCCGGGCAGCAGGTCCTGGAAGGTCCAGACCAGCGCGCCGTTGCAGGTGGATTGCGGCCGGCGCCATTCGGCGAAGGTCGCCTCCATCACCTCGCCGGTGACGGCGCGGGAAAGGTCGAGATATCGGCCGGGATCCTCGCGGCGCAGGCGCGCCGGGTCCTCGCCATAGAGCAGGCCGAGATAATGGTCGCGCACGTCCTCGAAATCCCAGGAGGCGCCGCGGTCGCGCGGCACGCGGGCCTTCCAGCGCGGATCGTGCACGGCCGGCACCGGCAGGTGCGCGTCGAGCGTCTCGCGCTCCGGCACATTGGCGAAGGCGAGGCTTTCGGCGGCGAAGCGCACCTCGGCGCGGCGCGCATCCTCCAGCGGCCGGCAATAGGCGCCGACACCGTAATAGTGCGTCACGCCGGCATTGGGCGCAAAGGGCATGGCGCCGCCGCCCGGCGAATTCTCGACATAGGGCACGTCCGGCCGGTGCGCGGCGACGAGTTCGGGCAGGATCTCACGCGTCAGCGGACCGGCCCAGGCGCTTTCCGGCAGGCCGAGCATCGCCGCCTGCTGATCGATCTCGCTGCCGCCGCACAGGACGGCGAGCGACGGTGAGGTGGCATTGGCCTCTAGGAACTGCGCGATTTCCGTGCGAACGTTCTCGACGAATGCAGGATCATTAGCCGGATAATCGAAATTGGCGAACTGGAAGTCCTGCCAGACCATCAGCCCCAGCTCGTCGCAGAGCGCGAAGAAATCCGGCGCCTCATAGGTCATGGTGCCGCCGATGCGCAGCATGTTCATGTTCGCATCCGCCGCCAGTTTCAGGAGCGGCGCATAGTGCTCGCGGCTGCCCGGCAAGTCGACGATATCGGCATTGGTCCAGACCGCGCCGCGGCAGAAGATCCTCGTGCCGTTGACATGGAGCGCGAAATCCCGGTCGTCCGCGCCGCGGTCGATCTCGATGCGGCGGAAGCCGGTGCGGCCGAGCCTGTGGCGTGCGCCGTCCACAATGAGATGGACATCGTGCAGCACGGGCGCGCCATGCGTGCGCGGCCACCATGCCGCGACCTCGGGGATGGAAAGGCTTGCGGCAAACCGGCCCTCCCCGTCCCGCTTGGCAACAACGGCCATGCCGGCGCATTCGATGCGCGGCGATGTGGCGCCATCGAGGCGGAAGCGGATATCGAGCTGGCCGGCACCGTCCTCCTCCAGACGGGCGGCGATGCGCACATCGGCCGGCAGCGCGGGCGCGAGCCGCGAGAGGCGGACCGGCCGCCAGGGGCCGGCGGCATGGATCTGCGGGCACCAGCCGGGCATGCGGCCGAGCAACGTGGTGCGGACGAGCCGGAGGCCCTGCGGCGTGATCATCTGCGGGCGCCAGCGGGCACGGGGTCCGCGCTTTTCGAGATGCGGCTTCAGGGCGCGGAAGCAGAGGACGAGACGGTCGCGGCCCGTCAGCGTGACGGGAAGTTCGTGGCGCACGAACATGCTGTCGGAGGAGAGCGCCGGCGCGCCGTTCCACCAGACTTCCGTCACGGTCGCGAGCCCGTCGAAATGCAGGCACGCTTCGCCCGGCGCTTCGCCGGCAAGGTCGAGGACGTACCAGGCGTCGAGATGGTCGAGCGGCTCGGGCGCGGTCCGGTCGAAACGGCCGGCGCGCTCCAGCGCCCCGGCGACGGTGCCGGGCACGGGGGCGTCGATGAAGCCGGAGAGGCCGTCGAGCCCTGCCGGACCGGCGATCGCGCCGGCCGGCGTCAGGATCATGCGCCAGCCGTCCGAAAGCGTCCTGCCGGTCGCGGGCACGCCGTCCTCCATCAGCCGATCCGCGCGGCAAGCGCCGCCATCAGGCCGTCCCAGGCTTCGGCGGCCGGGTCGAGCGCGGTCGCGAGCGGTTCGAAGCGGCGGCGCGTCACGGCGCGGGCAAGCTGGAACTGCACCGTCTTCGCGGTCTCCGAGACCTTGCGGGCGGCATCGGCGGCGTCCTTCAGGTGGCCGTCGGGCGCAAGCCAGTCGAGATGGCTGCCGGCAAGCTCGAAATTGGCGCCGACCTGGCGCAGCGTGTTGAAGGCATATTTGTGGAAAAAGCCGAAGGGGCGATCCGCCACGGCCTCGACCTGAGCCGGAAACACCCTGGCAAAGGCCGCGAGCGGGTTTTCCGCCGGGCGCCGGGCGAAGTGGACGGCGAGCAGGCGCTTCGCCTCGCGGCGAAGATGGGCCTCGTCGGGCAGCCTTTCCGGGAATTTCGCGAATTCCGTATAGGGCAGGAAGGGCAGGTCGTCCGGGCCGTCATCGAGATGGAACAGGCCGTCGAAATCCTCGCCTTCAAGCCGGAAGAAGCCGGCATTGTGGAAATAGTCCAACCGCTTCGCCGCAAGGTCGAGCCGGTTGATCGCGACGGTCGTCTTGCCGTGCTCCTGCCGGTAGGCGACGCCGCGGGTGTCCGGCATGTAGAAACTGTCCATCTCGACGAGGCAGAGCCGGCCGCGGGCGATCTGCGTGGCGACGTGGTCCTCCACCCGGTCGAAGATCGCAAGCTCGGTGCTGCGGATGCCGTAGAGGGTTTCGAGGTCTTCCAGCGGCACCTTGAAGAAGGTGAACTGGTCGCCCTCGAAATCCTGCGCCAGCGTGAAGCCGAGCATCGCCTCGGGCGAGGCGCCGAGCGCGTTCAGCACCTCGATCCACAGATCGACATAGCAATTCGTCTCCGGCCACATGCGCTCCGCGTCGTGCAGCGCGTGCGGCCGGTAGGTTTCGGGGTCGAGCCCGGCGAAGACGGCGGCCATATCAGTCCTGGTATCCCAGCACCTTGCGGACATCGGCCGGCCAGACGGCGATATCGAGGCCGTGGCGGGCAAAGAGCGCGAGCGCGATGCGCTCCAGGCCGAAGCCGACGCAGGCGGTATGCGCAACCTCGCCGTTCTCGAGATGGAGGCCCCATTTCGCGCCGAAGGCGTCCTGATGGTAGTTGAAGCTCATGCAGGCCGTCGGCTTGGCGGCCGAGGTCACGGGGATGAGCAGCTCGAACTTCAGGTTCTGGTCGCGCTGGTTGTTGGCGAGCATGCGGCCGGCACGGCCGAAGAACGGGTCATTGGCGACATCCATCGTCACGTCGAGGCCGAGCCGGCCCATCATCTCAAGGCCGCGGTCCATCCAGCTCTGGCGGAAATCCGTCACATGACCCTCGGTGCCCATGCAGACATATTCGCGCATGCGGAAGAGCTGCTGGCGGGCGGGATCGTTGGAGGGCTCGTGCCGGAAGCAGTAGGACTGCAGGTCGTAGAGCCCGCCCTTCGCCGGCAGGCGGCCGCGCTTGGCGATGGTCGGATAGAGCGGGTAGCAGGCCGCCGGCGTCAGCACGATATCCGTCGCCTTCTGGTCCTTCGTCCAGTCGTCGCCGACCTCCATGCATTGCAGGAGGCTCATATGGTCGAGCTCGCTGCCGCAGAAGCTGTGCACCGTGCCGGCAAGCTGCGGGAAGCTCTTCATGTAGCCGCTGCTTTCGAAATGCGCGCGGCTCATGCCGGGGGGAAAGCGCATGGCTTCCGCGCCGTCGGCGCTGCCATAGGCGTCGATCAGCCGCTCGAAGCGGGCGATGACGTCCTCGAAGGCGCCGCTGCGGCCGTAGAGGCCCTCGACGCCGGTATCGATGAGAAGACCGGTATCGAAGAGCCGGTCGAGAAGCGAGGTCTGCATATCCATGGTGTCACCCGATCAGGCTGGTGTCCTGCTTGTGGACGAGCAGGAGGTTCGACGTGTTGCCGAGGATGCGGTCGTTGGAAATCATGAGCTGGGCGGAATGCGCGTCGCGCAGGTGCCGGCCGAGGCTGAAGGGCGTGCCGTTCTTGTAGCCCATGATGCCGCAGATCAGCATGGCCTGGTTGACGATCGAAAGGATCGTTTCCGAGGCGGCGATCTTGACGTTGTTCATCGCCACCGCGAAGCCGACGGAGGAGAGCCGGTCCGCATCCGCCTTGGCCGCCTCGTATTCCCGAAGGCCGGCGACCGTGCTCGCCTTGACGAGCTGGAGGAGGTTGGAAGCTTCCGCGAGGCGCAGCGCGCCGGGCGGCGTGACGCCGGGGCTCTTGCGGGCGGCGGCGCGCACGAAGGCCTGCGCCCGGGCGACCGCGTTGACGGCGATGCCGTACCAGACCGCGCTCCACAAGAGGTGCGAGGTGGCGAGCATCGACTGCGCGGCGATCTCGGCGAAAGGCTTCGGCAGGATCTGCGCCTTCGGCGCCTCGCCCTTGAAGAGCCAGCCGTCCGAGCAGGTGCCGCGCATGCCGAGCGTATCCCAGACATGGGTCCGCTCGAGCGTGTACTGGTCCCTGGTGAAGACGGTCATGACCTGGTCGGTCGAGGCGGCGTCGGCATGGGCGCGCGAGGTGATGAGGATCGCATCGGCATGGGCGCCGTAGGAGATCACCGTCGCATCCTTGGTGAGGCGGCAGGTGTCGCCCTCGACCTCGATGGCGCAGATGCTGTTGCGCAGGTTCCCGCCGATGCCGCCCTCGGTCGTCGCCGAGGCGAGCAGCAATTGCCCGGCGGCGATCCGGCGCATGAAGCCGGCGTGCCAGGGATCGTCCGCGCCGTGCGAGACGAGGCTCGACAGCTTGATGTGGTGCATGGCGAAGACCATGGCGGCGGCCGCGCAGCTCTGGCCGACCAGCGAGCAGATCTCGGCGATTTCCGAAAGCGAGGCATCGTCGCCGCCGAGCGCGGCGGGGATCTGGATCGACAGCAGCCGTTCGGCGATCATCGCGTCGACCGCTTCCCGGGGGAAGCGGCCCTTGGCGTCCACGTCGTCGGCATGCGCGGCAGCCACGGCGGCGACGCGCTCGGCGCGCTCCGTGTAGCCTCTCCCGACGGTGACGGTCATTCGGCCGCCTCCGCGCTGCCGACAAGGCTTTCCACCGCCCGGGCGATAGCCGCGATGCTCTGGAAGGACTTGCGGTTGAGCAGGCTGTCGGGGAACTCGATGTCGAAGGCGTCCTCGATGCCGAGCATCACCTGGACCGAAGCGAAGGAGGAAAGGCCCGCCGCGTAGAGATCGGCATCGTCCGCGAGCTGATCGACCGGAACCGGAAGGCCGCCGTGCTTGCTGAGGATTTCACGGATTTTCTGCTTCATGCTTTTCTCCCATCGGGCTCGTCCGGCCAAACATCTGGCCGCCATTCATCCTGCCCAATGGCTTAGGCCCGGCCGGATAAGATCGGCTGAAGGGACATGGATAAGATTTCGTGAACCGCCTCGCAGCGCTGCTCCAGCCTGGAACGCGTGCCTATCGCCATTTCTGAAGAAAAGATGAGAAGGTCCGGATTTTCGGGCGATTGCGCGAGAGGCTAGGTGTTTCGCAACGATACGAATCGGGGCCATTCAAGCTTTATCAACCATAAGGCGAAAAGCTGCCCGAAAATCGCAATCGCTCACCAAAATGGGGGATTACGGCGCCGCCGGACACGGCATCGGCGATTGACGCCGTGCCGTATCGTGCCGGACAGGGAGCGCTGCCTTGCCGGCTCAGACCGTCCCGGCGGGCCGCGCGGCCTTCGTCAGTGCGCCTCGTCCCAATTGGTCGCGGCGCGTGCATCCACCTTCAGCGGCACCTTCATCGACAGCGCCGGCATGGAGGCGTTTTCCATGATGTCGACGATGACGGGAATGGCCTTGTCGACCTCGCCGTCCTCGACCTCGAAGATCAGTTCGTCATGCACCTGCAGCAGCATGCGGGCGGACAGGCCGGCGGCGGCGAGCGCCGGCTCCATCTTCACCATGGCGCGGCGGATGATGTCGGCGGCCGAGCCCTGGATCGGCGCGTTGATCGCGGCGCGCTCGTTAAAGGCGCGCACCGACGGGTTGGACGATTTGATCTCCGGGTAATGGGCGCGGCGGCCGAAGATCGTCTCGACATAGCCGTTCTCGCGGGCGAAGGCCTTGGTACTGTCCATGTAGTCCTTGATGCCCGGGAAACGCTCGAAATACTTCCTGATGTAGTCGCCCGCCTCCGAACGCTCGATGGAGAGCTGGTTGGCGAGGCCGAAGGCCGAGATGCCGTAGATGATGCCGAAATTGATCGCCTTGGCGCGGCGACGGATTTCCGCCGGCATGCCTTCCACCGGCACGCCGAACATCTCCGACGCGGTCATGGCATGGATGTCCATGCCATCGGCGAAAGCCTGCTTGAGCTGCGGGATCTCGGCGACATGGGCGAGCACGCGCAGTTCGATCTGGCTGTAGTCGGCCGAGACCAGCCTGTTGCCGGGCGTCGAGATGAAGGCCGTGCGGATCTTGCGGCCTTCGGCCGTGCGCACCGGGATATTCTGCAGGTTCGGGTCCGAGGAAGAGAGGCGCCCGGTCGTCGTCGCTGCGAGCGCATAGGACGTGTGCACGCGCTTCGTCTCGGGATGCACGAAGCCGGGCAGCGCGTCGGTATAGGTGGATTTCAGCTTGGTGAGCTGGCGCCAGTCGACGATCTTGCGCGGAAGCGGGATGCCCTGCGCGGCAAGGTCCTCCAGCACCTGCGCGGAGGTCGACCACTGGCCGGTCTTGGTCTTCGATGCGCCCGGAAGACCCATCTTGCCGAAGAGGATGTCGCCGAGTTGCTTGGGCGAGCCGATGTTGAAGCGTTCGCCGGCAAGTTCGTAGATCTCTTCCTCGAAGCCGGCCGCGCCCTGCGCCAGCTCGCCGGAAAGGCGGGAGAGTACCTGCCGGTCGATGGTGATGCCGCGCTCCTCCATGCGGGCCAGCACGGGCACCAGCGGGCGTTCCAGCCGCTCGTAGACCGCCGTCATGCGCTCGGCCGCAAGGCGCGGCTTCAGGACGTGCCAGAGCCGCAGCGTCACGTCGGCATCCTCGGCCGCATAGGCCGTGGCGCGGGCGATATCGACCATGTCGAAGGTCTGCGCGCCCTTGCCGGAGCCGGCGACTTCCTTGTAGGCGATCGGCTTGTGGCCGAGCCAGCGCTCGGAAAGCGTGTCCATGCCATGGTTGCCCGCCCCGGCATCGAGCGCATAGGACATCAGCATCGTATCATCGAAGCCCTGCATGGTGATGCCGTGGCGGCGCATGACGAGATAGTCGTATTTGAGGTTCTGCGCGACCTTGAGGACGGACGGATCCTCCAGCAGCGCCTTCAGCCGCTCCAGCGCGGCGCGGACCGGGATCTGCCCCTCGGCCAGCCCGCCGCCGAGGAGGTCCCCGACGCCGGTCTTGTGGTTGACCGGCACGTAGCAGGCGCGGATCGTGGTGCCCGACGGGTCCTTGGCATTGTCGGCGATGGCGAGCGAGAAGCCGCAGAGCTCGGCCTGCATGGCGTCGAGCGAGGTCGTCTCGGTATCGAAGCCGACGAGGCCGGTCTCGCGCGCCGCCGCGATCCAGCGGTCGAGCGCGTCGAGGTCGCGCACCGTCTCATAGGTCGAATGGTCGATCGGGCCGGCGGAGAAGCGCTCGGCACGGGACCTTGCAAGGGCCGAGGGCGTGGCTTCGCCCGGCTTTGCGGTCGGCAGCAGGGTCTCGGCGGCCTCGGCCGCCGTCTCGTCGCCGTCAAGATCGAGCGCGGGACCGGCGACCTCGCCCTTGTCGAGATCCGGGCCATGCGCCTCGGCGCCCCATTCGACCGGCACGCTCGCCGCCTCGATGGCGCCGGCATCGCAGTCGCAGGCTTCCGCGACGCGGCGGGTCAGCGTGGTGAATTCCATGGCCTTCAGGAAGGCGATGAGCTTCGGCCCGTCCTGCGGATGCAGGATCAGGTCGTCCAGCGGCATGTCGAGCGGTGTGTCGGTCTTCAGCGTGACGAGCTGGCGCGAGAGCAGCACGAGCTCGCGGTTGGCGATGATGTTCTCGCGGCGCTTGACCTGCTTGATCTCCTCGGCGCGGGCGAGCAGCGTGTCGAGGTCGCCATACTCTTCCAGAAGCTGCGCGGCGGTCTTCGGGCCGATGCCGGGCACGCCGGGCACGTTGTCGGTCGAATCGCCGGTCAACGACTGCAGGTCGATCATCTTCTCCGGCGGCACGCCCCATTTCTCGATGACTTCGGGAATGGAGATCTGCTTGTCCTTCATGCCGTCATACATCGAGACGTTCTGCGTCACGAGCTGCATGAGGTCCTTGTCGGAGGAGACGATGGTAACGTCCGCCCCATCGGCCTCGGCGAGGCGGGCATAGGTGGCGATCAGGTCGTCCGCCTCGAAGCCTTCCTTCTCGATGCAGGGCAGGTTGAAGGCGCGGGTGGCGTGGCGGATCAGGCCGAACTGCGGGATCAGGTCTTCCGGCGGCGCGGTGCGGTTCGCCTTGTACTGGTCGTAGAGCTCGTTGCGGAAGGTCTTCGAGGAATAGTCGAAGATGACGGCGAAATGCGTCGGCGTCACGCCTACGTCGGTATTGCGCGCATCCTTCAGGAGCTTCCACAGCATGTTGCAGAAACCGGAGACGGCATTGACCGGCAGCCCGTCCGACTTGCGGTTGAGCGGCGGGATGGCGTGGAAGGCGCGGAAGATGAAGCCGGAGCCGTCAACGAGGAAGAGATGATCACCTTTTTTCATGGGGTGAATGGATAGCGCGGGCCGCCTGCCACGTCCATCTCTCATTGCGGATACAGGCCCTCCCCAACCCCTTCCCCCAAGGGGGAGATACCGGCAGGCAGAGGAGGTTTCCCGGCCCTGCGAAGCCTCACGCGAACGTTACCAATTTGTAATTTTCAGCGGGGCTGGAGTCCCTTGAAAAGCCACATTCGGACCCACAGATATTGGTCATCGGCACCTGATCAAAGCCGTTGTCTGGCATACGGCCTGTCCCCCGCCGCGCCAGACGAGGACAAAGGCCTCATCCCCCTCTCCGGGCCTTTGTCCATAATTCGCAGAAGCCGCCGCGACACGCCTCCTGTCGCCGGCGGCTTCTCGCATTTCGGGCCCTCCGCACGGATATACGAGACACCTTCGCGGCCATGCGGATCGCGGGCGATCCGACATTGTCTTCCGCCGCGAACCGGCATAGCTTTCCCGCATGGACTTTGATCGCAAGGAGTCGGCAGCCTACCTCGCCAATCTTCTGGCGAAGGCGGCCTCGCGCGCCCTCCATGCGCGGGCGGACGGCGCGGGCTTCGCGCCCGGCCAGTTCCCGGTCCTGCTCGAATTGTGGGGCGGCGACGGCCTGACCCAGCGCGAACTTCTCGACCGACTCGACATCGAACAGGCGACGATGGCCAACACGCTCTCGCGCATGGAGCGCGACGGACTGATCTTGCGCCGCCGGCACCCGAAGGACCGGCGGGCGCAGCTCGTCTTCCTGACGACGCGCGGCAAGGCGCTGCGCGAGACCGCGATGGCCGCCGCATCCGCCACCGAGGAGGCGCTGTTCCAGGGCTTCCGGCGCTTCGAGCGGGAGCTGCTTCTGGAATATATGCGCATGGTGCTCGCCAATCTCGGCCGCGATCCGCGCGTCTGACCGTCGCAAGACCGTCATACGATTTGCCCTCGCCGAGGCGATCGGTCTAATGTCGCCGCGCAATTCGCAAGGGATTCGACCATGACCAACATTCTGCCCGTCCTCGATCGCGCCAGCGCCGGCATTCCCGCCAGCCTCGAACGGCTTTTCGAGCTGGTGCGCATCAAGTCCATTTCCACAGACCCGGCCTTCAAGGCCGATTGCCGCAAGGCGGCCGAATGGCTGGTCACCGAGCTGCGCTCGCTCGGCTTCGACGCCACCGTGCGCGACACCCCCGGCCATCCCATGGTCGTCGCCCATCACGACGGCGCGCGTGCCGATGCCCCGCATGTGCTGTTCTACGGCCATTACGACGTCCAGCCGGTCGATCCGCTGAACCTCTGGGACCACGATCCCTTCGAGCCGGCGGTGCGCGATGCCGAAGGCGGCCGCCGCATCATCACCGGCCGCGGCACCTCCGACGACAAGGGCCAGCTCCTGACCTTCGTCGAAGCCTGCCGCGCCTACAAGGAAACGGCCGGCACGCTGCCCTGCCGCGTCACGATCCTCTTCGAAGGCGAGGAAGAATCCGGCTCGCCCTCGCTGAAGCCCTTCCTCGAAGCCAATGCGGCGGAGCTGAAGGCCGATTTCGCCCTCGTCTGCGACACCAGCATGTGGGACGCCGACACGCCGGCGATCTCGGCGGGCCTGCGCGGCCTCGTCGGCGAGGAGATCGTCATCAAGGCGGCCGACCGGGACCTGCATTCCGGCTATTTCGGCGGCGCGGCGGCAAACCCGATCCACATCCTTTCCGACATTCTCGCCGGCCTTCACGACGAGACGGGCCGCGTGACGCTCGACGGCTTCTACGAGGGCGTCGAGGAGACCCCGACGCAGATCAAGGCCGCCTGGGAAAAGCTCGGCAGCTCGGCGGAAAGCCTCCTCGGCGAGGTCGGCCTGTCGATCCCGTCCGGCGAGAAGGGCCGCTCCGTGCTGGAGCTCACCTGGGCGCGGCCGACCGCCGAGGTCAACGGCATCACCGGCGGCTATACCGGCGAGGGCTTCAAGACCGTGATCGCGGCGGAAGCCTCGGCGAAGGTCTCCTTCCGCCTCGTCGGCAAGCAGGATCCCGCGAAGATCCGCGACGCCTTCCGCGCCTATGTCCGCTCGAAGGTCCCGGCCGACTGCTCGGTCTCCTTCCACGCCCATGGCGGCTCGCCGGCCATCCAGCTTCCCTACGATTCGGCGCTCTTGGAAAAGGCGAAGTCCGCGCTGTCGGACGAATGGCCGAAGCCGGCCGTCGTCATCGGCATGGGCGGGTCCATCCCCATCGTTGGCGATTTCCAGAAGATGCTCGGCATGGAATCCTTGCTCGTCGGCTTTGCGCTGTCGGACGACCGCATCCATTCGCCGAACGAGAAATACGAACTGCGTTCCTTCGAGAAGGGTATCCGCTCCTGGGTCCGGATCCTCTCCGCGCTGGCGGCGCGTTGACGCAGAAGTGATGACGCGGCTGGCTGGCATTCACCGGGCGAACCGGAAATGCTGGCCAACCGACCAACGACAAGAATGGCCGCGTCGCACCGCGCGATGACAGGCCCATGATGGGGAAGGGTGAGGATGGCGCCAGCACGGACTGCGAAGGCAACCTGCTGCTCGAACGACGGCCTGTCGAAGACGGCCGAAGGCGGGGCGGCATGAAGCGACTGCGGAAATTCTTCTGGCCGCTCGTCAGCACCCTCGCGATCGTCCTGTCGGTCTATATCCTCTACAAGGACCTGCGCGGCCTTTCGCTCGACGAATTCATGGCGAGCATCAACGCCATTCCGGTATCCGGCTGGATCCTCGCCTGCGGGGCGACGCTTGTCGCCTATGCGGCGCTTGCCGGCTACGACCACCTGGCGCTGGAGCATCTCGGCCACCGCATCTCGCTGTGGTTCATCACCCTCACCTCCTTCACCACCTATGCGCTGTCGCACAATATCGGCGCCTCGGTGTTTTCCGGGGCGCTGGTGCGCTATCGCGCCTATACGTCGAAGGGACTTACCGGATCGGAGGTGGGCGTTCTCGTCGCCTTCTGCTCCTTCACCTTCGCGCTCGGCACCTTCATGCTGTTCGGCTTCGTGCTGGTGCTGGAGCCGGAGATCATCGAGCGCTTTGCCGATTTCCTGCCGATCGAGGCGGCCTTCTCGACGGGGGTCTTCATCCTCGCGGTGGTCGCGCTCTACGTGGTGGGCAGCCTCGTCGGCTTCCGGCCGATCGACACGCGCTGGCTCAAGCTCGAATATCCCAAGCCCTCGCTCGTCTTCCGCCAGCTCATCATCGCGCCGATCGAACTGATCGGCGCGGCGGGGATCATCTATTTCGTGCTGCCGGCGGAGGGCAATCCCGGCTTCTTCGTCGTGCTCGGCATCTTCCTCGCCTCCTTCTCCGTCGCGCTCCTCTCCCATGCTCCGGGCGGCATCGGCGTGCTCGAGCTCGTCTTCCTCGCCGGCCTGCCGGACATGGATCCGGCCGTGGTGCTGGCGGCGCTCGCCGTCTTCCGCCTCTTCTACCTCATCGTTCCCTTCGTCATGGCGCTTGTCGTCATCCTCGTCTTCGAGCGATCACGTTTTCTTGCACGAGCGAGGAACGGAGAGGATTGAAACCAGGAATAGTTTCGGTTCATCTTCGGTTCAGTCGAATTGTTTCATGCTCTGATCCGTCCAGATCATTGTGAAGCAATGAAAAACCAAGGGAGACCGACATGAAGACAACGATCAAGACCGGCCTTTCCGCCGCCATGGCCGTCGCCATGTTCGCCACGACGTTCGTCCCCGCACAGGCTTTCGCCGTTCCGATGCCCAAGGCCGGCGTTTCTCAGAGCAGCGACGTCGAGCAGGTGCAGTATCGCAGGAGACATGGCGGCTGGTATCACGGCCACCGCGGCTATCGTCATGAGCGCCGGGGCTATCGCCGCCATTCGGACGGCTGGTGGTATCCGCTGGCCGCCTTCGGCGCCGGCGCGATCATCGGCGGCGCGATCGCCAACGACGGCTATTCGCGCCCGCGTTACGAAGGCATCAATCCGCGCCACACCGACTGGTGCTATGCGCGCTATCGCTCGTACCGGGCCTACGACAACACGTTCCAGCCCAATTACGGCCCGCGCCGCGAGTGCCTCTCGCCCTACTATTGAGACGACCTTCCGGGCGGCCTTCGGGCCGCCCGATCCCGTCGACCTGATTCCATCGAATTGACGGCAGCGCGTTCACCGCTTCTTAACGACCCCTTAAATCGCCGCATTTAAGGTCCACCGACCGGCGATATCAGAGGGTTCATCCGACCGCTTATGGCAGGCAACCGAAAATCCCAGCGCATCGAACCGTCCTTCCGGGGAGCGGCAGGGCGAGACGACGACGATGATCTCCATCTCGGCGCGGAGGATCGTGTGGCCGGCGGCGGGCGGAACGGCCGCGGCAAGCCGTCGAAGGCCGCCAGGGCGCGGCGCGGCGAGACCCGGCGCCGGCAGCCCTCGCTCGGCATCTTCGGCCTCTTCCGACGGCTCGTCTACTGGTGCCTGGTGCTCGGCCTTTGGGGCGCCATCGGCGTCGGCGGGCTCGTGCTCTATTACGGCTCGCGCATGCCGAGCGCCACGAGCTGGGCGATCCCCGACCGGCCGCCGAACGTCAAGATCCTCTCGGTCAACGGCGACATCATCGCCAATCGGGGCCTGACCGGCGGCGAGGCGCTGTCGCTGGAGAACATGTCGCCCTACATTCCGCAGGCGGTCATCGCCATCGAGGACCGGCGCTTCTACTCGCATTTCGGCATCGACCCGCTCGGCCTTGCCCGCGCGATGCTGACGAACGTGACGTCCGGCCGCATGGTGCAGGGCGGCTCGACCCTGACGCAGCAGCTCGCCAAGAACATGTTCCTCTCGCCCGAGCGCACGCTGGAGCGCAAGGTGCAGGAAGTGCTGCTCTCGATCTGGCTGGAGCACAAATACACCAAGGACCAGATCCTTGCGATGTATCTCAACCGCGTGTTCTTCGGCTCGAATTCCTACGGCGTGGAAGCGGCCTCGCGGCGCTACTTCAACAAGTCGGCGCGCGACGTCAATCTCGGCGAGGCCGCGCTTCTGGCGGGCCTGCTGAAGGCGCCCTCCCGCCTTTCGCCGGCGCGCGATCCGGAGGCGGCGGAGGCGCGCGCCCAGGTCGTCCTCGGCGCAATGCGCGAGGAAGGCTACATCACCGACGCGGAGATCAAGACCGCGATGTCGCAGAGCCCGGCGCGGGCGAAGAGCTACTGGTCCGGCGCCGAGCACTATGCCGCCGACATGGTCATGGCCCAGCTTCCCGGCATGATCGGCGACATCAAGGAAGACCTCGTCATCGACACGACCATCGATCTCGACCTCGAGAAGAAGGCCGACGAGGCGATCTCGAAGATTCTCGACAAGGACGGCGCCAAGTCCAATGCCTCGCAGGCCGCCCTCGTCTCCATCGACGGCACGGGCGCGATCCGCGCGCTGGTCGGCGGGCGCGATTATGCCGAAAGCCAGTTCGACCGCGCCTCCAAGGCCAGGCGCCAGCCCGGCTCGGCCTTCAAGCCCTTCGTCTATGCCGCCGCGCTTGAAGCGGGCCGCTCGCCGCTGTCGCTGCGCAACGACGCGCCGGTCAGGATCGGCAAGTGGACGCCGGAGAACTACGACCAGAAATATCGCGGCGAGGTGACGCTGGCCGCGGCCTTCGCCGAATCGCTCAACACCATCGCCGCCCAGCTCGTCATGGAAGTGGGGCCGGACGAGGTGGTCAAGCTCGCCCGCCGGCTCGGCATCGAATCGGACCTGCAGGCCAATGCCTCGATTGCGCTCGGCACCTCCGAGGTGACGCTCGTCGAGCTGACGTCGGCCTATGCGCCCTTCATGAACGGCGGCTACAAGGCGACGCCCCACATCATCCGCCGCATCTCGACCGCCGAGGGCAAGGTGCTCTACGAGAACACCTACGACAATCCGCCCCGCGTGCTGGAGCCCAACATCGTTTCCATGATGAACGGCATGATGATGCGCGTGATTTCGCAGGGCACCGGGAAGAACGCCCGCATTCCCGGCTGGCCGGCCGCCGGCAAGACCGGCACGACGCAGTCCTTCCGCGACGCGCTCTTCGTCGGCTATACCAGCAATCTGACGACCGGCGTCTGGTTCGGCAACGATGACGGCAAGTCGATGAAGAAGGTGACGGGCGGCGGGCTTCCGGCACGCGCCTGGAGCCAGTTCATGACGGCGGCCCATGCCGGCCTCTCGCCCTCACCGCTCTTCGGCACGGCGGGCGGCGACCCGCTGCAGGCCACCGAGCCTGCGCCGGAAGGCGACCAACTCTTCGACATCATCTCGCGCACGCTCGGCACCGACGAACGGCCCACGGACACCGGCGCGGCCGTCGCCAACGAGCAGACCGGCACCGTGCCGCTCGATGACGGGCCAATCGACGACGGGATGATCCCGCCGGCCGAGGTCGGCGGCGATGGCCGGCCGGCCACGCACCGCACGACGCTTCTCGACATCCTGATGGGCGGCTGACGTCCACGTAAAACCTGCACCGCGCGGTACGGACCGTTCTGCCGGCTTGACGCCCGCCGGCAAGCTCACCACATTGCCGGCGGCGACCCTTTCACCTTGCCGGACACGCTGATTTTGCGCGCTTTGCGCCTCGTCCATGTCTTGCAGTCGTCTGGAGGGGTCCTTATATACCCCGCAAAGCTTCGGTTCAGACCGGTGCTTTCGACAAGACCATACCATTAGGGGCTGCCAAAAGAATGCCTGAATGGGTTCCGGCAGCTCGCTTCAAGGAGAGAATGACATGGCTAAAGTAATCGGTATCGACCTCGGAACGACCAATTCCTGCGTCTCCGTCATGGATGGCAAGGACGCGAAAGTCATCGAAAATGCCGAAGGCGCGCGCACGACGCCTTCCATGGTCGCCTTCACCGAAGACGGTGAGCGGCTGACCGGCCAGCCGGCCAAGCGCCAGGCGGTCACCAACCCGGAAAACACCCTCTTCGCCGTCAAGCGCCTCATCGGCCGCCGCTACGACGACAAGCTCGTCGAGAAGGACAAGGCGCTCGTTCCCTACAAGATCGTCAAGGGCGACAACGGCGACGCCTGGGTCGACGCCCGCGGCAAGGGCTATTCCCCCTCGCAGATCTCCGCGATGATCCTTCAGAAGATGAAGGAAACCGCTGAATCCTACCTCGGCGAGACCATCACGCAGGCCGTCATCACGGTTCCGGCCTACTTCAACGACGCGCAGCGCCAGGCGACCAAGGACGCCGGCAAGATCGCGGGTCTTGAAGTGCTCCGCATCATCAACGAGCCGACGGCTGCCGCGCTCGCCTACGGCCTCGACAAGAAGGACGGCAAGACCATCGCCGTCTACGACCTTGGCGGCGGCACGTTCGACATCTCGGTCCTGGAAATCGGCGACGGCGTCTTCGAAGTGAAGTCGACGAACGGCGACACCTTCCTCGGCGGTGAAGACTTCGACATGCGTCTGGTCAACTACCTCGCCGATGAGTTTAAGAAGGACCAGGGCATCGACCTGAAGAACGACAAGCTCGCCCTGCAGCGCCTCAAGGAAGCTGCCGAAAAGGCCAAGATCGAGCTGTCGTCCTCGCAGCAGACCGAAATCAACCTGCCGTTCATCACGGCGGACGCTTCCGGCCCGAAGCACCTGACGATGAAGCTGACCCGCGCCAAGTTCGAAGCGCTCGTCGACGACCTCGTCCAGCGCACCGTCGCTCCGTGCAAGGCAGCCCTCAAGGATGCCGGCGTCACGGCGGCCGAGATCGACGAAGTCGTTCTCGTCGGCGGCATGAGCCGCATGCCGAAGGTGCAGGAAACCGTCAAGCAGCTGTTCGGCAAGGAGCCGCACAAGGGCGTGAACCCGGATGAAGTGGTCGCCATGGGCGCCGCCATCCAGGCCGGCGTTCTGCAGGGCGACGTCAAGGACGTTCTGCTCCTCGACGTGACCCCGCTGTCTCTCGGCATCGAAACGCTGGGCGGCGTCTTCACCCGTCTGATCGAGCGCAACACGACGATCCCGACGAAGAAGAGCCAGACTTTCTCGACCGCCGAGGACAACCAGTCGGCCGTGACCATCCGCGTCAGCCAGGGTGAGCGTGAAATGGCCGCCGACAACAAGCTGCTCGGCCAGTTCGACCTCGTCGGCATTCCGCCGGCACCGCGCGGCATGCCGCAGATCGAAGTCACCTTCGACATCGACGCCAACGGCATCGTGCAGGTCTCGGCCAAGGACAAGGGCACCGGCAAGGAGCACCAGATCCGCATCCAGGCTTCCGGCGGCCTTTCCGACGCCGACATCGAGAAGATGGTCAAGGATGCCGAAGCCAATGCCGAGGCCGACAAGAAGCGCCGCGAGGGCGTCGAGGCGAAGAACCAGGCCGAAAGCCTGATCCATTCGTCGGAGAAGTCCCTCAAGGAATACGGCGACAAGGTCACGGAAGACGACCGCAAGGCCATCGAGGAGGCGATCGCCGCCCTCAAGACCTCGGTCGAAGCCTCCGAGCCCGACGCCGAGGACATCAAGGCCAAGACCAACACGCTCATGGAAGTCTCCATGAAGCTCGGTCAGGCGATCTACGAGGCCCAGCAGGCCGAAGAGACCGCCTCCTCCTCGGGTGAGGCCGGCGACAATGTCGTCGATGCCGACTACGAGGAAGTCAAGGACGACAAGAAGTCGGCCTGAGCCTCCTGACATGCCGGCCGCGTCCGACGCGGCCGGTGCAACGGATAGTGAAAAGGCGGAAGTCAGCACGAAGGGAAACAAGGCAGCATGATCACTCCCGTTTATCGCGGCGATGACGTCATGGCCTTCCCTTCGCCCGGCTTCCGCCTTTCGCATGCGTGAGGCCAAGGCAAGCTTCCCCATCCATAATAACAAGACCGTTCCCGCGAAACGGACGTGAACCCGAATGGCAAAAGCTGATTTTTACGAGACGCTGGGTGTCTCCAGGACCGCCGACGAGAAGGAGCTGAAGAGCGCCTTCCGCAAGATGGCGATGAAGTACCACCCCGACAAGAATCCGGGCGATGCCTCCGCAGAACAGAAGTTCAAGGACGTCAACGAAGCCTATGAAATGCTCAAGGACCCGCAGAAGCGGGCGGCCTACGACCGCTATGGCCATGCGGCCTTCGAACACGGCGGCATGGGTGGCGGCGGCTTCGGCGGTGGCGGTTTCGGCGGCGGCGGCGGTTTCTCCGACATCTTCGAGGACATCTTCGGCGAGATGATGGGCGGTGGGCGCCAGCGGCGTTCCTCCGGTGGACGCGAGCGCGGCGGCGACCTTCGCTACAACATGGAAATCTCTCTCGAAGAGGCCTATGCCGGCAAGACCGCGCAGATCCGCGTGCCGACGTCGATCACCTGCGACGTCTGTACCGGCTCCGGCGCCAAGCCGGGCACCAGCCCCAAGACCTGCGCCACCTGCCAGGGCTCCGGACGCGTGCGCGCCGCACAGGGCTTCTTCTCCATCGAGCGCACATGCCCGACCTGCCACGGCCGCGGCCAGACGATCAGCGACCCCTGCACCAAGTGCCACGGCAACGGCCGCATCACGGAAGAGCGCTCGCTGTCGGTCAACATTCCGGCCGGCATCGAGGACGGCACGCGCATCCGCCTTTCCGGCGAGGGCGAGGCGGGCGTTCGCGGCGGCCCGGCGGGCGACCTCTATATCTTCCTGTCGGTGAAACCGCACGAATTCTTCCAGCGCGACGGGGCGGACCTCTACTGCGCCGTGCCGATCTCGATGACGACGGCGGCGCTGGGCGGCACCTTCGACGTGGCGACGCTCGACGGCACCAAGTCGCGCGTCTCGGTGCCCGAGGGCACCCAGGCCGGCAAGCAGTTCCGCCTGAAGGGCAAGGGCATGCCGGTGCTGCGCTCCAGCCAGGTCGGCGATCTCTACATCCAGATCCAGATCGAGACGCCGCAGAAGCTCACCAAGCGCCAGCGCGAGCTGCTCAAGGAATTCGAGGAAATTTCCTCGAAGGAGAACAATCCGGAATCGGCGGGCTTCTTCGCCCGGATGAAGGAATTCTTCGAGGGTTGAGACCTTGGGAGACAAACGAAAAGCCCCGGCAGTACCGGGGCTTTTTTGCATGTTCAATAGAACCGCAAGCCTCTCCTCCGTCATGCTCGGGCCTGTCCCGAGCATCGCAACGTCTCGATATTTCAATGCGTTGGCAGAGCCTCGGCACAGGGGCCGAGGATGACGACAGTGGGCGGAGCGAGGTTAAAGGCTCCGGCGTGCCGGAGCTTTCCCGCTTGGACTACTGAATCAGGATCGCCCGGAAATCGTTGACGTTGGTGCCGGTCGGGCCGGGGACGAAGAGATCGCCGAGGGCGTCGAAGGCGGTCCAGCTGTCGTTGCGCGACAGGAACTCGGCGGCGTCCTTGCCCTTGTCGGCGAGGCGCGAGACCGTGGTGCCGTCGGCGAAAGCGCCCGCATTGTCCTCCGAGCCGTCGATGCCATCCGTATCGGCGGCGAGCGCATGGAGGCCTTCGAGGCCATCCGTGGCGCAGGCGAAGGAGAGCAGGAACTCGCCGTTGCGGCCGCCCTTGCCCTTGCCCCTGATCGTCACGGTGGTTTCGCCTCCCGAGAGGATGACGACGGGTTTGTGGAACGGCCGGTCGCGGCGCACGACTTCCGCGGCGATGGCGGCATGCACGCGGCCGACTTCGCAGGCTTCGCCTTCGATGGCATCCGACAGGATGACGGCCTCGATGCCGGCTTCCTTCGCGGCGGCGGCGGCGGCTTCCAGCGAGACGGCGGCGGAGGCGACGAGCCTCACCTCGTTGCGGGCGTAGCGCGGATCGGAGGGCAATGGCGGCTCGTCCGTGCCGCCCTCGATATGGCGCATGACGGCCTCCGGCAGGTCGAGGCGGTAGCGCTCGATGAGGCGGAGCGCATCGGCGCGGGTCGTCTCGTCGGCGATGGTCGGGCCGGAGGCGACGAGGGCGGGATTGTCGCCCGGAATGTCGGAGACGACCAGCGAGACGACGCGGGCGGGATGGGCGAGCGCGGCCAGCCGGCCGCCCTTGATGCGCGAGACCTGCTTGCGCACGGCGTTCATGGCGCTGATCGGCGCGCCGGAGGCGAGCAGCGCCTTGTTGACGGCGATCTCGTCGGCGAGCGTCAGGTCGCCGGCGGGCGCGGGCAGCAGCGCCGAGCCGCCGCCGCAGACGAGGGCGACGACGAGGTCGTCCTCGGTGAGGCCCCGCACGGCGGCCATCAGCCGGCCGGAGGCGAGAAGGCCGCTATCGTCCGGCACCGGATGGGCCGCTTCCAGCACCTCGATGCGCTCGCAGGGCACCGCGTAGCCGTAGCGCGTGACGACGACGCCCGTCAGCGGCGCGTCCCACAGGCGCTCGAAGGCGCGGGCCATCTGCGCGGCGCCCTTGCCGGCGCCGATCACCACCGTGCGGCCCTTTGGCTTTTCCGGCAGGTTGGCGGCCAGCACCTTTTCCGGATCTGCCGCATCGACCGCGACGGAAAAGAGATGTTTGAGAAAGGCGCGCGGGTCGGCGATGATGGGCATGGGGTTCCTCCGGGTCATGCGGGTAGCTCATATAAACACAGCCCCTCATCCGCAAGCCAGCGCCCTCTCCTCCAAGACGGCGCGGCGGGACGAGGGGCTGTCTCTCCTCCTCAGGATGGGGTGACCGGGCGGGGCTCCCCTCCCCGCCCGGTCAGGCCGTCATGCGACGGCGTGGTTCGCCATGCGCTCCAGCGCGGTGACGAGACCGGAGTGATCGAGGCCCGCATCGCCGTGGGCCGCGCACTGATTGAAAAGCTCCTGCGTGGATGCCGTGTTGGGCAGAGCGACGCCGAGCGTCTTGGCGCCCTGAAGGGCAAGGTTGAGGTCCTTCTGGTGCAGCGAGATACGGAAGCCCGGATCGAAGGTGCGCTTGACCATGCGCTCGCCATGCACTTCGAGGATGCGCGAGGAGGCGAAGCCGCCCATCAGCGCGGCGCGCACGCGCGCCGGATCGGCGCCGGCCTTGGAGGCGAAGACGAGGGCTTCGGCGACGGCCTCGATGGTGAGCGCCACGATGATCTGGTTGGCGACCTTGGTCACCTGGCCGTCGCCGCAATCGCCGACGAGCGTGATGTTCTTGCCCATGAGCTGGAAGAGCGGCAGCGCCCTGTCGAAGCTTTCCTGCGAGCCGCCGGCCATGATGGAGAGCGAGGCGTTCTTCGCGCCGACCTCGCCGCCCGAAACCGGGCCGTCGACATATTCGGCGCCGGTCGCGCGGATCTTCTTAGCGAATTCCTTGGTCGCGATCGGCGAGATCGAGCTCATGTCGATGACGAGCTTGCCGGCCGAAAGGCCGTAGGAGACGCCGTTCTCGCCGAAGAGCACGTCCTCGACTTCCGGCGTATCCGGCAGCATGAGGATGATCGTATCGACGGTCTCGGCGAGCGCCTTCGGGCTGTCGACGATCTTCAGGCCGTTGTCGACAAGCTCCTGCCGCGGCGCGATCGAGAACTTCGAGGTGATGACGGTGTGGCCGGCATCCTGAAGGTGACGCGCCATGGGCGTGCCCATGATGCCGAGGCCGATGAAACCGATATTTGCCATGATCTAACTCCCAGTCTTGAAATGGTTTGAGGCTCAGCGGCCGACTTCGGCCAGCCAGCCGAGGCCTTCCCCGGTGGTGGTGCGCGGCTTGTATTCGCAGCCGATCCAGCCGTCGTAACCGAGCGCATCGAGCGTCCTGAACACGAAGGGCCAGGCGATCTCGCCGGTGCCCGGTTCGTTGCGGCCCGGATTGTCGGCAAGCTGCACGTGGGGGATCTGCGCCTGGTGCTTCTTGAACGTGCCGATCAGCTCGCCCTCGGTGCGCTGCTGGTGGTAGAGGTCGTACTGGATATAGAGGTTGTCGGAGCCGACCTCGGCGATGATCGAGGCCGCCTGATCCGGCGTGTTGAGATAGAAGCCGGGAATGTCGAAATGGTTGATCGGCTCGATCAGCAGCTTGATACCGTGCTTGCCGAGCTCGCTCGCCGCCAGTTTCAGATTGGACACGAAGGTGGTGCGCAGCACGCTGTCCGGCACACCGGCCGGCGCGATGCCCGACAGGCAGTTGACCTGCTTGCAGCCGAGCGCCGTCGCATAGTCGATGGCCGAGGCGACGCCCCGGCGGAACTCGTCGACGCGATCCGGCAGCACCGCGATGCCGCGCTCGCCGCCGGCCCAGTTGCCGGCCGGCAGGTTGTGCAGGACCTGGGTGAGACCGTGCTTCTTCAATTCGGCGCGCAGGGCTTCCTTGTCGAAATCGTAGGGGAAGAGATACTCGACCCCCTCGAAGCCGGCCTTGGCGGCCAGGGCGAAGCGCTCCATGAAGGGCACTTCATTGAAGAGCATGGTCAGGTTGGCCGCAAATTTCGGCATTGTATTCTCCCTCTAACTCAATCCAGCAGGGCGGCCAGCGTTGCCGTCGGCGCATCCTCGCCGCGTTCTGCCAGTTCCTCGAACTCGACGACAGCGTTGATGTCGGCGCCCATGGCGATGTTCGTGACGCGCTCGAGGATGAACTCGATGACGACGGGAACCTGGTGCGCCTTCATCAGCTTCTGCGCCGTGTTGAAGGCTTCCTGGAACTCGTTGGCGCTGCGGACACGGATGGCCTTGCAGCCGAGGCCTTCGGCGACCGCGACGTGATCGACGCCGTAGCCCGCTTCCGAGTCGGCATTCGCGTTGATGTTGTCGAAGGCGAGCGAGACTTCGAAGTCCATGTTGAAGCCGCGTTGGGCCTGGCGGATGAGGCCGAGATACGAGTTGTTCACGACCACATGCAGGTAGGGCAGCTTGTGCTGGGCGCCGACCGCAAGCTCCTCGATGAGGAACTGGAAGTCGTAGTCGCCCGACAGCGCGACGATCGGACGGTCCGGATCGGCGGCACGCACGCCGAGCGCTGCCGGCAGCGTCCAGCCGAGCGGGCCGGCCTGGCCGCAATTGATCCAGTTGCGCGGCTTGTAGACATGCAGGAACTGCGCGCCGGCGATCTGGCTGAGGCCGATGGTCGAGACGTAGCAGGTGTCGCGGTCGAAGGCCTTGTTCATCTCCTCGTAGACGCGCTGGGGCTTCAGCGGCATCTGGTCGAAATGGGTCTTGCGCAGCATGGTGCGCTTGCGCTCGCGGCATTCGCCGGCCCAGCCGGACCAGTCGCGCAGCTTGCCCGCCGCCTTCCATTCCGTGGCGACCTCGACGAAGACCTGAAGGGCCGCGCCGGCATCGGAGACGATGCCGAAATCCGGCGTGAAGACGCGGCCGATCTGCGTCGGCTCGATGTCGACGTGGATGAACTTGCGGCCTTCCGTATAGGTCGGGATATTGCCGGTGTGACGGTTTGCCCAGCGGTTGCCGATGCCGAAGACGAAGTCCGAGGCGAGCAGCGTGGCATTGCCATAGCGGTGCGAGGTCTGGAGCCCGCACATGCCGGCCATCAGCGGGTGATCGTCCGGGATGACGCCCCAGCCCATCAGGGTCGGGATGACGGGAACGCCGGTGATTTCCGCAAGCTCGACCAGAAGGTCCGAGGCATCCGCATTGATGATGCCGCCGCCGGCGACGAGCAGCGGGCGCTCGGATTCATTGAGCATGGCGAGCGCCTTCTCGGCCTGGGCGCGGGTCGCGGTCGGCTTGTAGGGCGTCAGAGGCTCGTATGCGTCGATGTCGAACTCGATCTCGGCAAGCTGGACGTCGATCGGCAGGTCGATGAGGACCGGGCCGGGGCGGCCGGAGCGCATCGTGTGGAACGCCTTCTGGAAGACATAAGGCACGAGGCCCGGCTCCATGACCGTGACGGCCCATTTGGTGACGGGCGCAGCGATCTTGGCGATGTCGACCGCCTGGAAGTCTTCCTTGTCGAGGCGGGCGCGCGGCGCCTGGCCGGTGATGCAGAGGATCGGGATCGAATCGGCGGAAGCCGAATAGAGGCCGGTGATCATGTCGGTGCCGGCAGGGCCGGACGTGCCGATGCAAAGGCCGATATTGCCGGCGCGGGCACGGGTATAGCCCTCCGCCATGTGGCTTGCGCCCTCGACATGACGGGCCAGGATATGGCGGACCGAGCCGCGCGCCTTCAGCGCCGAATAGAAGGGATTGATCGCAGCGCCCGGAACGCCGAAGGCACAATCGATGCCTTCCTTCTCCAGAACCAGCACCGCCGCATCGACAGCACGCATTTTAGCCATGGGTTTTCCTCCGTCTCTCGAGAAGGAAGGTAGCGCATCCGCGTTTCGACGCAATCGTAAAATGGAAATCAATCCCATTATATGGAAATAAACATTTTCAACGAAACTGGAACAATCGCTCCGGGCCGGCTATGGGAATGACGAGGCAGGCAGGAGAAAACGATCATGGCGGAGCATCAGGAAAAGACGCGCGGGCGGCCCGGCCGGAAGCCGGCGGAAAATGCGGCGCCGTCCTCGGTGCAGGTGCTCGACCGGAGCCTGAAGCTGCTCGATCTGGTGGCCGCGGCCGACGGCGCGGCGCTGACGGACCTTGCGGACGCTTCCGGCATGGCGCCCTCCACCGTGCACCGGCTGCTCACCTCGCTCGCCCAGCACGGCATGGTGACGCATGACGGGGAGACCGGCGCCTGGACGATCGGCGTCAAGGCCTTCGAGATCGGCACCGCCTATCTGCGCTTCCGCAAGCTCGGCACGATCAGCCGGCCGTTCCTCAAGCAATTGATGGAGGGATGCGGCGAGACCGCCAATATCGCCATCGAGGACGACGGCGACGTCGTCTTCATCTCGCAGGTCGAAAGCCATGCGCCGATGCGCGCCTTCTTCCGCCCCGGCCGGCGCGGGCCGATCCATGCTTCCGGCATCGGCAAGGCGATCCTCTCGACCTGGCCCGACGCCCGGATCGAGGCGCTGCTTACCGGCCGCACGCTGCAGCATTTCACCGACAAGACCCGCGATACGATCCCGACGCTGCTGGAGGATATCGGCAGGATCCGCGCCCGCGGCTGGTCGATCGACGACGAGGAGCACACGCTTGGCATGCGCTGCGTGGCGGCGCCGATCTTCGACGAATATGGCGAGGCGGTTGCCGGCATCTCGGTGTCCGGCCCGGCGGTGCGGCTTCCCGACAGCAAGGTGGACGCCTTCGGCCCCGTGGTTCGCGCGGCGGCGGAGGGCGTGACGCGGGCGATGGGCGGACGGCTCGGGACCAAATAAAACGCCGCCGCATCCTCTCGAATGCGGCGGCGTGGATATGCTCGGCGATGACCTGCGGTCAGGCGGTTTCGAGCAGGCGGCTTGCGGCCGCCGCGCGCTTTGTACCCTTGCCCTTCATCGCCTTGCCGGCGACATAGACTTCGGCAACGCAGCGGTCGTCGCCCATGGTCTGGAGGATGAAGAACTCCTCCAGCAGCGATTTCGCCGTGCGCATGCGGTATTCCATCGCCGTCTTGGCGCTCGAATCGAGCACGACGATATCCGCATCCGCCCCGGCATGGAGCGAGCCGATATGCTTCTCCAGCCCGAGCGCGCGGGCATTGCCGAGCGTCATGCGGTAGAAGGAATTGAACGGCGTCAGCTTCTGGCCGCGAAGGTGCAGCACCTTGTAGGCCTCGTCCATGGTTTCCAGCATGGAGAAGCTGGTGCCAGCGCCGACATCCGTCGCCACCGACCAGCGCGCGCCGGCCTTGTCGAAACGGTCACGGTCGAAGAGGCCGGACCCCAGGAAGAGGTTCGACGTCGGGCAGAAGACGCCGACGCTGCCGGTCTCGGCGAGCACGCCGATTTCCCGGTCGCTGAGATGGATGCAATGGCCGAGCAGCATGCGCTCGTTCAGGAGGCCATAGCGGGCGTAGATGTCCGTATAGTCCTTGGCGTCCGGATAGAGCGAGGTCGCGAAGGCGATCTCGTCGTGGTTTTCCGAAAGGTGGGTCTGGACGTAGCAGGTCGGATTTTCGGCGACGAGCGCCTGGCTCATCTCCATCTGCTCCGGCGTCGAGGTGATGGCGAAGCGCGGGCTGATCGCATAATGCGCGCGGCCGCGGCCGTGCCATTTCCCGATCAGCGCCTTCGTCTCGTCATAGCCCTTCTGCGGCGTGTCTCGCAGCGCGTCGGGCGCGTTGCGGTCCATCATCACCTTGCCGCCGACCATGCGCATGCCCCGCGCCTCGGCCGCCGAGAAATAGGCGTCGACACTCTCGGGATGCACCGAGCAATAGGCCACGGCAGTGGTGGTGCCGTTCGACAGAAGCTCGTCGAAGAAGCGGTCCGCCACGGCGCCCGCATGGGCGGCGTCGGCGAATTTCTGCTCCTCGACGAAGATGTAGGTGTTCAGCCATTCGAGAAGCTGCGCACCGTAGGAAGCGATGGCCTGGGTCTGCGGGAAGTGCAGATGCGTATCGATAAGGCCCGGCAGAACGAGGTTCGGCCGGTGATCGGCCACCTCGACATCCGCGCCGGCGAGTTTGCTGATGACAGCATGATCGCCCGTGTCCACCACCTTGCCGCCACGCACGAGGACGGCACCGTCCTCGAAATAGCGGTAGGCAGCCGTGTCGTCGATGCCCTGCGGCTCGGCGACGAAGGTCAGCACCCGTCCGCGGATCAGGAGATCGCTCATTGCGTCTTCTCCCCGCTGACAGCGCTTTCGTACCAGGCGACGAAGAGCTTGCGCTCCTCGTCGGAAACCTGCGTGACGTTTGCCGGCGGCATGGCATGCGAGCGGCCGGCCTGCAGGTAGATTTCACGCGCGTGGTTGGCGATGTCGTGGTCCGTTTCGAGGACCACGCCCTTCGGCGGTGCGATCAGGCCTTCCCAGCCGGGCTCCTTGGCATGGCACATGGAGCAGCGGCCGAGCACCGTGTCGCGCACCTTCGGGAAGGCTTCCGCCGTCATGAAGGGCTGCGCGGTCGCGGAAACCTTCGCGTCGGCCGTCTCGCCCGTCAGAATCTTCGGCACCGTGGAGAGCCACATGATGGCGACGAAGAGCAGGGCCGTGGCGAGCCAGGTCCAGGTCGGGTTGCCGGCATTGGCGTGGCGGGTGTTGAAGTAATGGCGGATGGTGACGCCCATCAGGAAGACGAGCGAGGCGATGATCCAGTTGAACTGCGTACCGAAAGCCAGCGGATAGTGGTTCGACAGCATGAGGAACAGCACCGGCAGCGTCAGGTAGTTGTTGTGCGTGGAGCGCTGCTTGGCGATCTTGCCGTATTTCGGATCGGGCGTGCGGCCGGCGATGAGGTCGGCGACGACGATGCGCTGGTTCGGCATGATGATGAAGAAGACGTTCGCCGACATGATCGTCGCCGTGAAGGCGCCGAGATGCAGGAACGCGGCTCTACCCGTGAAGAGCTGCGTGTAACCCCAGGCGACGACGACCAGGATGAAATAGAGCGCCACCATCAGCCGCGTGTTGTCGTTGCCGAAGGGCGACTTGCAGATCAGGTCGTACATGATCCAGCCGAAGCCGAGCGAGCCGAGCGAGATGGCGATCGCCACCGGCTTGGAGACGTTCAGCACGTTCGGATCGATGAGGTAGAGGTCGGCGCCCGCGTAATAGACGAGACAGAGCATGCCGAAGCCGGAGAGCCAGGTGGCGTAGCTTTCCCATTTGAACCAGACGAGGTGCTCGGGCATCTTGGCCGGCGCGACGAGATACTTCTGGATATGGTAGAAGCCGCCGCCATGGACCTGCCATTCCTCGCCATGGGCGCCCGGCGGCAGATCGGGATGCTTCTTCAGGCCCAGGTCGAGGGCGACGAAATAGAATGACGAGCCGATCCAGGCGATCGCCGTGATGACGTGCAGCCAGCGGACGGCGAACATGACCCAGTCCCAGGCAATGGCGTATTCGTACATAGGGACCTCCTCCCATTTTCCATGGGCTTGTTTGCCATCAAGTGATTTTCCCGGAAATCCCGGTGAATCACCAACACTTTCAAAAAAAACTAAAAGATGAAGCCCACTTTGCTCCATACGCCGATGTGGTAGAAAGGGCCATGTCCTATCTCGATAATGTACGCGTCTTCGTTCGCGTGGTCGAACTCGGTACGCTTTCCGCGGCAGGGCGCGACCAGCGCGTCACCCCTGCGGTCGCCAGCAATCGCATCAAGGAGCTGGAGCGCCATCTCGGCGTGCGCCTCTTCAACCGCACCACGCGCAAGCTCTCGCCGACCGAGCACGGCCGCGTCTTCTACGAGGGCGCGGTGAAGATCATCGAGGCGGTGAACGAGGCGGAAGCGGCCATCGCGGATCTTTCGCGCAACCCCAAGGGGTCGTTGCGCATCACCGCTCCGCTCGGCATCGGCCGCCGGCTCATCGCCTCGGGCATTCCCGAGTTCCACGACAAGTATCCCGATATCGAGGTGCGCGTGCGCCTGTCGGACCACAATGTCGACATCCTCGCCGAGGGCGTGGACGTCGCCTTCAAGCTCGGCGTGCTGGAGGATTCGAACCTGCGCATGCGCGGCATCCTCAAATGCGAGCGCGTGCTCTGCGCCTCGCCCGCCTATCTGGCGCGCCGCGGCATGCCCGCCAGTGCGGACGCGCTGATCGCCGACAAGCACGACTGTCTCCTGCTGCGCTATCCCGGCTCGAAGGAATATTTCTGGACGCTGGTGACGCCCGAAGGCCCGCGCAAGTTCGAGGTCGCCGGCCCCTATGACAGCGACGACGGCGACGTGCTCACCCAATGGGCGCTGGAGGACCGCGGCATCATCAACAAGCCGCGCTTCGAGGTGAACAGCCACCTGAAGGACGGAAGGCTCATCGAAATCCTGAAGGACAGTCCGCCCGCCTCCGTGCAGCTCGCCGCGATCTACCCGCACAAGCGCTTCCAGGACCCGAAGGTCCGCCTGATGATCGACTTCATGGCCGAGCGCTGTCAGCGGCTGATCGGCAGGCTGCTAGACGAGGAGCAGGCGGTGCTCGAGGAAACTATCGACTGAACGTTTCGGCAGCCTTCACCTGCTCCGCCGTCCATGACAGCGCCGCCGTCATGATCTCGGCGGCAGCAAGCGTGGCGATGACGGCGGGGCGCTTGTCCTTGAGGGCGGTGCCGCCGATGGGGCAGACGAGCTTTTCGAAGAGGCCGGGCGAGCCGCTTTCGCGCGACAGCCAGTTGCGGAAGGTGGCACGCTTCGTCTTCGAGCCGATCATGCCGACATAGGCGGCATCCGTGCGCCTCAGCGCCTCGGCGGCGATGAGGAAATCGAGCGCGTGGTCGTGGGTGAGGATCACGAAGCTGCTGCCGGCGGGCGCATCGCGCACCACGGCCTCGGGCATGGGGGTGAGGCACGTCTCGATGCGCGGCACCGTGGAAGCCATCAGCTCGTCCTCACGCGTATCCACCAGGATGACGCGCAGCGGCGCGAGCGAAAGCGCCATGGCGAGCGCATCGCCGACATGGCCCGCGCCGAAGACATAGACATGCGGGCGCGCCGCCATTTCCCGCTCGCTGCGGGCGACGAGGTCGCTTGCCAGCGAAGGCCCGACCGCGGTGAAGGCAAGGCCGACCCGGCCGCCGCAGCACTGGCCGATCTCCGGGCCGAGCGGCACGTTCATCGGCTCGGCGGCAAGGCCGGAGCGCAGCGCCCGCCTTGCCTGGTCGATGGCCATGTATTCAAGCTGCCCGCCGCCGATCGTCGCGAAGATCGCCCGCTCGGAGACGAGCATCCAGGCATCGGTGTCGCGCGGCGTGGAGCCCGCGGCTCCCGTCACCTCGACAAGGATGACCGCTCGCTCGCGGCGAAGGAAATCCCTGATATCTTCGCGCGCGACAGGCATCGTTTCACCCCTTTTTACCGGCCTTCAGCCGCTCGATGGCCATCAGCACGCGCTCGGGCGTCGCGGGAGCATCGAGCTTCGGGCAGACCTTGTGATCCGCCACGCTCGCTACAGCATCCGACAGTGCGTGCAGCACGGAAAGACCCAGCGGCAGCGGCGGTTCGCCGACCGCCTTGGAGCGGTGGATCGTCGGCTCGTAGGCTTCCGACCAGTCGGTAAGCGCCACGTTGAAGATCTTCGGGCGGTCCGAGGCGAGCGGGATCTTGTAGGTGGAGGGCGCGTGGGTGCGCAGCCGCCCCTTGCCGTCCCACCACAATTCCTCCGTCGTCAGCCAGCCCATGCCCTGGATGAAGCCGCCCTCGACCTGGCCGATATCGATGATCCGGTTCAGCGAGCGGCCGGTATCGTGCAGGATATCGGTGCGCTCGACGACATATTCGCCGGTCAGCGTATCGACGGAGACTTCCGAGCAGGCCGCGCCGTAGGCGTAGTAATAGAAGGCGTGGCCGCGGCCCTTGGAGCGGTCCCAGTGGATCTTCGGCGTCTTGTAGAAGCCGGCCGCCGAGAGCTGGACGCGCGCCATATAGGCCTGCTTGACGAGATCGTTGAAGGCGATCTCGGCATTGCCGATGCGCACCCGGTTGGGCAGGAAGACGACCTGGTCGCGCGGTACCTGATGGCTTTCCGCGGCAAAATCGATCAGCCGGTCCTTGATCTGGCGGGCGGCATTCTGCGCCGCCATGCCGTTGAGGTCGGCGCCCGAGGAGGCGGCGGTCGGCGAGGTGTTGGGCACCTTGGCGGTGGTCGTCGCGGTGATCTTCACCCGGTCGAGATCGATCTGGAACTCTTCCGCCACGACCTGCGCCACCTTCAGATGCAGGCCCTGGCCCATTTCCGTGCCGCCATGGTTCATGTGCACGGAGCCGTCGGTATAGACATGCACCAGCGCGCCGGCCTGGTTGGATTCGGTCTTGGTGAAGGAGATGCCGAACTTGACCGGCGTCAGCGCGATGCCGCGCTTGACGATGCGGCTCCCGGCGTTGAATTCGGCGATCGCCTTGCGGCGGCCGGCATAGTCAGCGCTCTGCTCCAGCTCGGCAACGATACGCTGGATGATGCAGTCCTCGACCTTCTGGTGATAGGGCGTGAGGTTGCGGGTGCCCTCGACGCCGATCTCGTCGTAGAAGTTCAGCTTGCGGATTTCGAGCGGGTCCTTGCCGACGGCGAAGGCCACCTCGTCGATGACGCGCTCGGCGCCCACCATGCCCTGCGGGCCGCCGAAGCCGCGGAAGGCGGTGTTCGACACCGTGTTGGTATGCAGCAGCGCCGTCTTGGCATGGACATGCGGGAAGAAATAGGCGTTGTCGCAGTGGAACAGCGCCCGGTCGCCCACCGGGCCGGACAGGTCGGCCGAAAAGCCGGCACGAAGCGCGAAGGTATAGTCCACGGCGAGGATGCGGCCCTCCTCGTCGAAGCCGACATCGTAGTCGATGGCGAAGTCGTGCCGCTTGCCGGTGGCGACCATGTCCTCGTCGCGATCGAGCCGCACCTTCACGGCGCGGTTCAGCTTCTTGGCGGCGATGGCGGCGAGCACCGCGCACTGGTTCGCCTGCGTTTCCTTGCCGCCGAAGCCGCCGCCCATGCGGCGCACTTCCACCGCCACGGCATGGCTCGGCACGCCGAGCGCATGGGCGATCATGTGCTGCGTCTCGCTCGGCCCCTGGGTCGAGCAATGGACCGTGACCTCGTCGTCCTCGCCCGGTACGGCGAGCGAGACCTGGCCTTCGAGATAGAAATGGTCCTGCCCGCCGAGCCGCATGCGGCCCTTCACGCGGCGCGGGGCGCCGTCGAGCGCGGTGGCCGCATCGCCACGCTTCAGCGTCAGCGGCGGAAAGACCTGGCGGTGGGTGGACTGGTCGAGATCCCAGATGTCGATATCGGCCGGCAGTTCCTCGTATTCGATCTTCGCGAGCCGGGCGGCGCGGCGGGCTTCCTCGCGCGTCTCAGCGATCACGCAGAAGATCGGCTGGCCGTGGAACTCCACCTTGCCGGCGGCGAGCACGGGATCGTCATGCATGCCCGAGGGCGAGATGTCGTTGACGCCGGGAATGTCCTCGTGCGTCAGCACCGCGACGACGCCGGGGGCGGCGCGCACCGCCGAGAGGTCGACGGATTTCAGGACGCCATGGGCGACGGTGGAAAGGCCGAGGCCGCCATGCAGCGTGCCGGCGGGCTCCGTGATGTCGTCGATATAGACGGCGGTGCCGGCGACATGCTTGTGGGCGGAGTCATGGCGGGGGCTGGAATGCACGCCGCCGGTGATCTTCTCGGCCTTGAGATCGGTCGTATGCTTGTTCATGGCTCACGCTGCCTCGTATCGTTGCACCTGCGCGCTCGCCGCGCCGGATGTGGTTTCCACGAAGAACCGCAGAAGCAGGTTTCTCGCCGCCAGCGCACGATATTCGGCGGTCGCACGCATGTCGGTCAGCGGCGCATAGTCTTCCGCGTATTTTTCCATGGCCGCTTCCACGGTCGCCTCGGTCCAGGGCTTCCCAAGGAGCGCGGCCTCGACGGCGAAGGCGCGCTTCGGCGTCGCCGCCATGCCGCCATAGGCGATCGTGATCGCCGCCACCGTGCCGTCGTCGGCAAGCGCCAGACGGAAGGCGCCGAGCGTCGCGGTGATGTCCTCGTCGCGGCGCTTGGTCACCTTGTAGATGGCGACCTTTTCCGACGCCGCCGGCACCGGCACATGCACGGCCTCGACGAATTCGCCCGGCTGGCGATCCTGCTTGCCATAGGCGATAAAGAAGTCCTGCAGGGAGATGGTGCGCCGTTCGGCGCCCTTGCGCAAGGTCAGCGTGCTGCCGAGCGCGATGAGCGCGGGGGGCGTATCGCCGATGGGCGAGCCGTTGGCGATGTTGCCGCCGATCGTACCCATGTTGCGCACCTGCTGGCCGCCGATGCGGTGGATCAGGGGCGCGAGGACAGGAATATGCTGCGCGAGGACCGAAACGGCCTCGCTATAGGTGACGCCGGCGCCGATGGAGACCGTGCCGTCCTTCACCGTGATGGATTTCAGCTCGTCAAGGCCGGCGATGAAGACCGCTGGCGCGATGTCGCGCATGTGCTTCGTCACCCAGAGGCCGACATCGGTGGAGCCGGCGACGACCGTCGCGGTCGGCGAGGCTTCCAGCACGGCGGCGAAGTCGTCGAGGCCGGCGGGAACGACGAAGCGGTGCTTGCCCTCGCCGATCTCGACGCGGGCGCCGTCGCGCAGGTCCTTGAGGCGGGCGATCATGGTCTCGCGCTCGGCCAGCAGCGGATCCTTGTCCGTGCCGCCATAGGTCGAGATAGCGCGGGCGGCGCGCAGGATCGGCTCGTAGCCGGTGCAGCGACAGAGATTACCCTGCAGGGCCGTCTCGATCTCGCGGTCGCTCGGGTTCGGCGTCGTCATCCAGAGCGCATAGAGCGACATGACGAAGCCCGGCGTGCAGAAGCCGCATTGCGAGCCGTGATAGTCCACCATGGCCTGCTGCACGGGATGGAGGCGCCCGTCGGCGGCGGCCAGATGCTCGACCGTCACGACATGACAGCCGTCCAGCGAGCCGAGGAAGCGGATGCAGGCATTGACGCCCTCGTAAACGAGCCCGCCTTCCGGCGTCAGGCGTCCCACCAGCACGGTGCAGGCGCCGCAGTCGCCTTCGGCGCAGCCTTCCTTCGTGCCTTTCAGCAGGCGGGAGAGGCGCAGCCAGTCGAGCAGGGTCTGGTCCGGCGCGACGTCGCGCAGGGACACGTCCTTGCCATTGAGGATGAAACGCAGTTCCGAGCGGATCGTCACGGCCGCCATGGTTTAGCTCCCGCGGTAGGTGGAATAGCTGAAGGGCGAGACGAGAAGCGGCACATGGTAATGCACACCCTCGTCGGCAAGGCCGAAGCGGATCGGGATGATGTCGAGGAAGAGCGGGCCGTCGCCCGTGCGGCCGAGATAGTCGCCGGCATGGAAGCGCAGCTCGTAGGTGCCGGCCTTCATCGTCTCGCCCGACAGCAGCGGCGCGTCGCAGCGGCCGTCATCGTTCGTCTCGGTGGTCTTGAGGTGGTGGAACACATCGCCTTCGACCCGGTAGAGATCGATGCGCAGACCCTCCGCCGGCTTGCCGCGGGCGGTATCCAGAACGTGGGTCGTGAGCCGGCCGGCTCCGTGCGAATGAGACTGCATGTTTTCCTCCCGAGCACAATGCGCCTGCAATCACTATCCGCCAGCCCGTTTCCACTGAAAAGCAGAAAGATCGTTCGAGACTTTCAAATTTTCCGGGGGAATGGCACGCGCGATTTTCGGGTTAGACATGCGCCATCGAAAACGTTTGGAGGAGCGTTCCATGCGATATTGCCGTGACATGCACGGATACGGAGAGATCCCGCCCAATGCCGCATGGCCGGGCGAAGCGCGCGTCGCCGTTCAGTTCGTGCTGAATTACGAAGAGGGTGGGGAGAACTGCGTGCTGCATGGCGATGCAGCATCCGAAGCGTTCCTCTCCGAGATCGTCGGGGCCGCGCAATGGCCCGGCCAGCGCCACTGGAACATGGAATCGATCTACGAATACGGCGCCCGCGCCGGCTTCTGGCGCCTGCACCGGCTGCTGACGGAAAAGAGCGTGCCAGTGACGGTCTATGGCGTCGCGACCGCGCTCCGGCGCTCGCCCGCCCAGGTCGCCGCGATGCTCGAGGCCGGCTGGGAAATCGCCTCGCATGGCCTGAAATGGGTCGAGCACAAGGACATGAAGCCGGAGGAGGAACGCGAGGCCATCGCCGAGGCGATCCGCCTGCATACGCTCGTCACCGGCGAGCGGCCGCGCGGCTGGTATACGGGCCGCTGTTCGGTCAACACGGTCGATCTCGTCACCGAGGCCGGCGGCTTCGACTACATCTCCGACACCTATTCGGACGACCTGCCCTACTGGTACGAGCATGACAGCCGGCAGCAGCTGATCATTCCCTATACGCTCGATGCCAACGACATGCGCTTCGCCACGCCGCAGGGCTTCAATTCCGGCGACCAGTTCTTCAGCTACCTGAAGGATTCGTTCGACGCGCTCTATGCCGAAGGCACGTCGGGCAGCCCGAAGATGATGAGCATCGGCCTGCATTGCCGCCTGATCGGCCGGCCCGGCCGCGTCATGGCGCTCGCCCGCTTCATCGACTACGTCAAGAGCCACGAGAAGGTCTGGATCGCCCGGCGCGTCGACATCGCCGAGCACTGGGCGAAGACCCATCCGCCGCGCCTGCCCGCCGAGCGGCCGTCGCAGATGAGCGAGGAGGCCTTCGTCGAGCGCTTCGGCGGCATCTTCGAGCATTCCGACTGGGTGGCCCGCCGGGCGTGGGCGGACGAGCTCTCGCCGGCGAACGACACGGCCGTCGGCCTTGCCGCCGCGCTCACCTTCCAGTTCCGCGCGGCGAGCGACGAGCAGCGGCTCGGCGTCCTCGTCGCCCACCCGGACCTTGCCGGCAAGCTGGCGCAGGCCAGACGCCTGACGGCAAGCTCGACGGAGGAGCAGGCCTCCGCCGGCCTCGATGCGCTGACGGACGAGGAGCGGACACGCTTCACCGAACTCAACGAGCGCTATGTCATGAAATTCGGTTTCCCGTTCATCATCGCCGTGCGCGACAACACGAAGGCGAGCATCCTTGCGGCCTTCGAAACGCGCATCGCGAACGACCGCGACACCGAATTCGCCACCGCCTGCCGCCAGGTGGAGCGGATCGCCCTGCTCCGGCTGAAGGCGCTGCTTCCCGCCTGAGCGGAATATGATAAACCTTGGCGAGACGGGGAGCCTCCCCACCCTGTCCCGCCGCAACGTTCACCAGCACGGCCTGTCGCCGGCAAGCGTATCCGGCCATTCCGGCCGAGGGAGGAAATCCATGAAGACCATCGAGATCAAACCGTTGACCCGCGAGGCTTTCGCGCCTTTCGGCCAGGTCATCGAACAGGACGGCGCGCACAATTTCCCGATCAATGCGGGCAAGTGCGTGCGCTACCACGACCTTGCGCATATCGAGACGACCGGCGAGAAGGCGCGGCCGATGATCAGCCTCCTGCGCGGCGAGCCCTATCCGCTGCCGCTGGAACTCAACATGGTCGAGCGGCATCCGCTTGGCAGCCAGGCCTTCATTCCGCTTAGCGACAGCACCTTCCTGGTGGTCGTCGCCGAGGAGACGGAAAACGGCCCGGCCGAGCCGATCGCCTTCCGCACCGCGCCGGGCCAGGGCGTCAATATCGGCCGGAACATCTGGCACGGCATCCTGACCCCGCTCGACAAACCCTCCGACTTCGCCGTGGTCGACCGCGGCGGCGAAGGCGTCAACCTCGAGGAGCATTTCTACGAGGAAGCGTTTCTGATCCGCTGAGACTTCCACCGGCCTCACGGATCTGCCGGCCCGCCTCCACGGGCCGGCTTTTTCGTATCCGGATTTTGTGAACCATGAAGGAACGGGCTGCGCGACGAGCGTGGCCCTTTCGTGTTCGGGGACCTTTACCCATCGACGCCATGCTCGGCCTTGGGCCGAGAACCCACCCGCGAGCGGGGTGTAGGTGGTCGGGTTAAACCCGACCACGACGGAGGGGAAGTGGGCGGGCAGGTGCAGAGCGCGGACGAGATCGCCACTCCTGGCGATCTTTCTATCCTCACGTCCCAAACGAAAAGGGCCGCGCTCGTCGCGCGGCCCTTTCCCGTCTTATGCGTCCCTTCCTATTCCGCGAAGAAGGCGAAGCGGATGACGAAGAGGATGGCGACGATGGCGGTTGCCGGGTGAATCTGGCGCCACTGACCGGTGAAGAGCTTCAGCACGACATAGCTGACGAAGCCGAAGGCAAGGCCGTTGGCGATGGAATAGGTGAAGGGCATGGCGAGCGCGGTGAGCGCGGCCGGAACCGCTTCCGTCAGTTCTTCCCAGTCGACTTCCGTCAGTTCGCGGATCATCAGGCCGGCAACGTAGAGCAGCGCCGGAGCCGTCGCGTAGCTCGGCACGGAGGCAGCGAGCGGCGAGATGAAGAGAGCGGCGAGGAACAGGATGGCGACGACGAAGGCGGTGAGGCCCGTGCGGCCGCCGGCCTGGACGCCCGAGGCGCTCTCGACATAGGCGGTGGTGCTGCTCGTGCCCATCAGCGAGCCGGCGACGATGGCCGTGCTGTCGGCGAGAAGCGCGCGGCCGAGGCGGCTCTTCTGGCCTTCCTGGATGAGGCCGGCGCGCTTGGCGACGCCGATCAGCGTGCCCGTGGCGTCGAAGACCTCGACCAGCACGAAGACGAGGATGACATGCAGCAGGCCGCCATGCAGCGCGCCGACGATGTCGAGCTGCAGGAAGGTCGGCAGGATCGACGGCGGGGCCGAGACGATGCCGCGGAACTCGCTGACGCCGAAAATCCAGGAGAGGACCGTCACGACGAGGATGCCGATGAGGATGGCGCCGCGAACGCGCAGCGCATCGAGCACGGCAATGACGAAGAAGCCGAGGATCGCCAGAAGCGGGCCGGTCTGCTTGAGGTCGCCGAGGCCGACGAGGGTCGCCGGGTTGTCGACGACGATGCCGGAGCTCTTCAGGGCAATGATGCCGAGGAAGAGGCCGATACCGGCGGCAATCGCGCTTCTCAGCGAATGCGGGATGCCCTCGATCAGCCAGCTTCGCACGCCCGTCACCGTGAGGATGACGAAGATGGTGCCGGAGATGAAGACCGCGCCGAGCGCCTGCTGCCAGGTGAAGCCGAGCGCCGCCACGACGGTGAAGGCGAAGAAGGCGTTGAGGCCCATGCCGGGCGCCATGCCGATCGGCCAGTTGGCGACGAGCGCCATGACCATGGAGCCGAGCGCCGCGGCAAGACAGGTCGCGACAAAGACGGCGTCCCGGTCCATGCCCGTCGTCGACAGGATGTCCGGGTTGACGAAGATGATATAGGACATGGTGAGGAAGGTCGTCAGACCCGCGATCACTTCGGTGCGAACCGACGTGCCGTGCTCACTCAGCTTGAAAAGCTTTTCAAACATATTTTCTCCCCCTGGCGGACGCAGGTCGCGTCGCCGTGCGATAGATCCGGGCCAGATGCTCCTCCAGCAGCCCGTTCGCGGCTCCTTCCGCGCCTGTGCACGGCGGTCCGCAAGAGACGGGCCACCGGTGATCACAGCTTCGTTATATTGCGATTTCCCGTGCAACCGCGCCAGCCGGGGATTTCCCCGGATTTTAGCGAAACTCTTTCACGGCGGGCGGCGCCCGCCACCGCCTCAATCGCAGACATCGACCCATTGCCCGCCGACGAGACCCGCCATGCGGTCCGGCGCGATGCGCACCGCCGCATTGGTCGCGCCGGCTGCCGGCACCACCTCGTCGAAGGCGCGCAACGACACGTCACAATAGACCGGAAGCGCCGAGGGAAGGCCGAAGGGGCAGACGCCGCCGACCGGGTGGGAGGTCGCCGACACCACCTCTTCCGCGCCGAGCATGCGGGGCTTCGCGGAAAAACGGTCCTTGAACTTGCGGTTGCTCAGCCGCGCTGTGCCGGCCGCGACGATGAGCACGATCTCCTCGCCGACACGCAGGCAGATCGTCTTGGCGATCTGCGCGGGTTCGACGCCATGCGCCTCGGCGGCGAGCGGCACGGTCGCCGAGCTCTGCTCGGTGACGAGCACGTCGATATCGGGAGCATTCCGGGCGAAGAAGGTGCGGACGGATTCGAGCGACATGGCCTGTCATAACCAGACCGGCGGCCCCGATGCAAGAGCCGCCGCGTCGGTCCCGTCAGGCATAGATGCCGCCGGAGGGGGTGGTGCCGGCCGCCGAGCCGGGCAGGAAGGTCGCCGCCTTGCCGAAGGTGTTGACGACGCCGTTGGTCTCGGCAAGGTAGCGGCTGCCGGTGGCGCTGCCGACGATCACCGGGCTCGACAGCGATACGGTGCCGGCATTGCGGACCGCGACGAACTGGGTGAAGGCGGGGGTGCCGGTCAGCGTGAAGGTGCGCCCCTCGCCGGTGAGGAGGCCGGCGCCGATGTTCATGTGCCGGCGCGCGCCGCCGTTGATGGTGTAGTTTTCCTCCAGCACGATCCTGCACGGATTGTCGGAGAAGATGTGATCGGCATTCGCGCCGACGGCGCCGAATTCCATCTTGCCGAGCCGGAGGGTCACGCCGTTGCCGACGGAAAGCCCATGCACGAGGTCCGTCGCGATGGCGATGCGGATGCCGGAGACGCGGACCTGCGCGCCGTTGGAAAAGACGAGGCCGCCCGTGAGGACCACGGAGGCCGGCGTCGTCTCGTTGCCCTTGATGAAGAGCGTGCCGCCGCCGAGAAGCGGCCGGGCGACCGTCGCCCCGGCATGGCTGCCGTCGGCAAGCTGGATCGTGACGTCATGGCTGGCGCAATCGAGCCCATGCGCGGCGTCCACCGCCTTCTGCAGGGTCGCGAAGGGCGTGCCCGGCGTCAGGCCGTCATTGCCGTCGCTGCCGCCGGCCGCGACGTAATAGGTGCGGCTTGCGGAAAGCTGCGGGCGAAGCCCCTCCACGCCGGCGGGAAAGCGGACGCGCCCGGTCGCCGGGTCCGCCACCATGGCATCCACGAAGGACGCGCCGTCCGCGCTCACCTTGACGCGGAAGGCATCGCTACCGGCAAGCCCTATCTCGGCGCGGCCGGACCAGCCCGTCTGGAAGAGCAGCGAAGCCGTATCGCCGGCACTGGCCTTGTTGACCTTGATCTGGTGCCCCGCGCCCTCGTTGGTGAAGAGGGAGGCCGGCGAGGCGACAGCCAGCCGGTTCGTCGCATCCGCCGTCGCGTTGATGCCGATCCGGTCGGGCAGCACGATATCGAAGCCAGCAGGCGCCCAGTCGCCGCCCTTGAAGGCCAGCATGACATTCTCGTCGAGGACATAGGCAAGCCAGCCGGCGCGCGGCGGATAGAAGGCCCAGGCATCGTCCTGCCAGGCGGCGACCGCCTTCGCCTGGCCGGTCCAGGCGCCCGTCGCACCCGCCGGCACGAGATAGCGCTCGCCGCCCGCCGGGCTTGCCGGCGGGCTCGAAAGCGCGCGGCTCAGGACAGCGAGATGCAGGATCGCATCCAGCGCCTTGATCGCCTCGTTATGGGTGACGTGCTTCTGCGCCTGCGCGGGCAGGATATAGGGAAGGTTGAGGTTTTCGGTCGCGTCCATTTCGTCCGGCTCCAGTCCTGTCGGTTCGGGACGAGTATAGGAGGGCGGCGGAAGGCGGGGAAAACGCGGCTTCGAAAAGCTTGCAACGGGGCGGCGGCCGGTGGAGGTGGCCGCCGCATTGGCAAAGGGCGATCCTACAGGATCGCCCGGCCGGTCAGTGCGAATCCTTCGGCACGGCATTGCCGCGGGCGCCGCGCAGGAAGTCGAAGTCGGCGCCGGTATCGGCCCCGGTGACATGGTCGTGGTAGAGCATGCCGTAGCCGCTCGCGGGGCGCTCGACCGGGCTCTTCCATTCGGCAAGGCGGCGCTCGATCTCACCCTCCGGCACATCGAGATGCAGGCGCCGATTCGGCACGTCGAGCTCGATGAAATCCCCATCGCGCACGATAGCGAGCGGCCCGCCGGCGGCCGCTTCCGGGCTGGTGTGCAGGACGACGGTGCCATAGGCCGTGCCCGACATGCGGGCGTCCGAAATGCGCACCATGTCGGTGATGCCCTTCTTCAGCACCTTGGGCGGCAGGCCCATATTGCCGACCTCGGCCATGCCCGGATAACCGCGCGGACCACAGTTCTTCAGTACCATCACGCAGGTCTCGTCGATGTCGAGATCGGGATCGTTGATCTTGCGCTTGTAGTCGTCGATATCCTCGAAGACCACCGCGCGGCCGCGATGCACCATCAGCGAGGGAGTGGCGGCAGAAGGCTTCAGCACCGCGCCCTTCGGAGCGAGGTTGCCCTTGAGAACGGCGATGCCGCCGGCTTGCGCCAGCGCCTTCTCCGTCGGCAGGATGACGTCCTCGTTCCAGTTGGTGACGTCCTTGACCTCGTCCCAGATCTTCTCGCCGGAAACGGTGAGCGCCTCCTTATGGAGGAGACCCGCCTCACCGAGGCGCTTCAGCACCACCGGCAGGCCGCCCGCATAGAAGAACTCCTCCATGAGGTACTTGCCCGACGGCATCAGGTTGACGATGGTCGGCACGTCGCGGCCGAGACGGTCCCAGTCGTCGAGCGTGAGATCGATACCGACACGGCCGGCGAGCGCCAGGAGGTGCACGACGGCATTGGTCGAGCCGCCGATGGCGCCGTTGGTTCGGATGGCGTTCTCGAAGGCTTCGCGGGTGAGGATGTCGGAGGGCTTCAGGTCGTCCTTGACCATCTGCACGATCCTGCGGCCGGTGAGCTGCGCCATCACGCGGCGGCGGCTGTCGACGGCGGGGATGGCGGCATTGCCGGACAGCGCCATGCCGAGGACTTCCGCCATGGAGGCCATGGTGGAGGCCGTGCCCATCGTGTTGCAGGTGCCCGACGAGCGGCTCATCGCCTGTTCGGCCTCGAGAAAGTCCTCCTTGCTCATCGTGCCAGCCTTGATCGCCTCCGACATCTGCCAGAGCGCCGTGCCCGAACCGACGCGCTCACCGCGGAACCAGCCGTTCAGCATCGGCCCGCCGGTGACGACGATGGAAGGGATGTCGGTGGAGGCCGCACCCATCAGAAGCGAGGGCGTGGTCTTGTCACAGCCGACGAGCAGCACCGCCCCGTCGATCGGCTGGGCACGCATCGTCTCCTCCACCGCGAGCGCGGCGAGGTTGCGGTACATCATGGCCGTCGGCCGGTAGGTGTTTTCCGAGGCCGAGAAGACCGGAACCTCCAGAGGGAAGCCGCCCGCCTCCCAGACGCCCGCCTTGACCTTCTCGGCAAGCTCGCGAAGGTGGCCGTTACAGGGAGTGAGGTCCGACCAGGTGTTGAGGATGCCGATCACCGGGCGCCCGTCGAACAGGTCGTGCGGGTAACCCTGGTTCTTCAGCCAGCCGCGGTGATAGATGTTGTCGCGCGAGGTGCCGCCGTACCACTCCTGCGAACGCAGCTTGCGCGGCCAGGGGGAGGGTTTGAATGTCATTGTCGTGCCTTGCTTTCTGTTCTGCGGGCGATGCGGAACGCGCAGCCACGCGCAAATCGCCATCCTCCCTGTGATCCACAGGGAAGCGCGGAACTCACATAACAGTCAAATCATCAATCCGGATCGCTTCATATCAATAGCGTCATAATGACGTCGCCAACATCATGGCGTCGATGGATGTGATCGACATCATGCAACAGCAGTTTGTCGCTTCCGCCCAGAACGATATGATGGCCC
>NZ_QNUJ01000006.1 GCF_003574625.1 Shinella zoogloeoides | reverse complement strand
TCAGGCCCGGAAGGACCAACCGCTCTGCGCATCGTCACCAAGGTGTTGCGATCACCCAAATGACAAACGAGGCCGGATCATCATAACCGATGATCCGGCCTCGTAATGTATAAGCCCGGAAAAACAACGTTTTCCGGGCCTCTGTAACTTGTTAACGGTAAGAAATCAGATGCACTCGATGAAGAGCTTCTTGGCCGCATCGAGCGTCAGCTCCACCGGATTGCCGCCGGCCGTCGGGTCGACGATGGCCATGGCGGCCATCTCGTCGATGCGGTCCGTGCCGACGCCGAGCGCAGCGAGCTTGTCCGGCACGCCGACCTCTTCGCGCAGGCGCAGCACATAGTCGAAGAAGCCGTCGAAACCGCCAGCGATGCCGAGATAGGCGGCGGCGCTGGCGATCCTCGCCTCGATGGCCGGCCGGTTGAAGGCCAGCACTGGCGGCATCACGACGGCGTTGGTCATGCCGTGATGCGTGTTGTAGATCGCGCCGACCGGGTGCGACAGCGAGTGGATCGCGCCGAGGCCCTTCTGGAAGGCGACGGCGCCCATGGCGGCGGCCGACATCATGTTGGCGCGGGCCTCGATATCCGTGCCGTCCTTGTAGGCGCGCGGCAGGTATTCCTTGACGAGGCGCATGCCCTCGAGCGCGATGCCCTGGCTCATCGGATGGTAGAAGGGCGAGGAATAGGCTTCGAGGCAATGGGCGAAGGCGTCCATGCCGGTGCCGGCGGTGATGACCTTCGGCATGCCGACCGTCAGCTCCGGGTCGCAGATCGTCACCGAAGGCAGGAACTTCGGATGGAAGATCACCTTCTTGGTGTGCGTCTCGGAATTGGTGATGACGGAGGCGCGGCCGACTTCCGAGCCGGTGCCGGCCGTCGTCGGCACGGCGACGATGGGCGCGATGCCGTCGGAATTGGCGCGGGTCCACCAGTCGCCGACATCCTCGAAATCCCAGACCGGGCGCGTCTGGCCGGCCATGAAGGCGACGGCCTTGCCGAGGTCGAGACCGGAGCCGCCGCCGAAGGCGACGACGCCGTCATGGCCGCCGGCCTTGAAGGCCTTCACGCCGGCTTCGAGGTTCCTGTCGGTCGGGTTCGGATCGACCTCGGCGAACATCGCCCGGCCGAGGCCTGCGGCCTCCAGGATGTCGAGCGCGTTCTGCGTGATCGCCATGGTCGAGAGGCCGCGGTCGGTGACGAGCAGCGGCTTTTTCATGCCGACCGCCTTGCAGTGGTCGGCCAGTTCCTTAATCCGGCCCGCGCCGAACTTGATCGCGGTCGGGTAGCTCCAGTTGGCGGTGATGGTCATTCTGTTCAAGCTTTCCTGAAGTGGTAGGATTTCGGACGGGTAAGGTTGTGGAATCCGATGACGGAGAGCGAGCCGCCACGGCCCGTTTCCTTGACGCCCGTCCAGCACAGCGCCGGGTCGAGATAGTCGGCGCGGTTCTGGAAGACGGTGCCGGTTTCGAGGTCGCGGGCGATGCGGGCAGCCCGTTCGCTGTCCTTCGTCCAGAGCGAGACGGTCAGGCCGTATTTGCAGTCGTTCATCAGGGCGAGCGCTTCCTCGTCGCTCTTTACCTTCATGATGCCGACGGCCGGGCCGAAGGTCTCTTCCTTCATGAATTCCATGGAGTGATCGACATCGACGAGGATCTGCGGCGCGACATAGGCGCCGCCGTCATCGGCCGGGAAGAGTTTCGGGTCGACCAGCGCCTTGGCGCCCCTGGAGACCGCATCGGCGATCTGCGAGCGCACGGTCGCGGCGAAGCGCTTGTGCGCCATCGGGCCGAGCGTCGTTTCCGGATCGAGCGGATTGCCGAGCTTGTAGTTGGAGACCCAGGCGACGGACTTCTCGACGAAGGCGTCATAGAGCTTCTCGTTGACATAGATGCGCTCGATGCCGCAGCAGCACTGGCCCGAATTGTAGGTCGCGCCGTCCATCAGCGTGTCGACGGCGGCGTCGAGATCGGCGTCCTCCATGACATAGCCCGGATCCTTGCCGCCGAGTTCGAGGCCAACCGGCGTGAAGGTGCCGGCGGCGGCGCGCTCGATGGACCGGCCGCCTTCGACGGAGCCCGTGAAGTTGATGAAATCGAACGAGTTGGCGGCGATCAGCGCCGAGGTCGTGTCATGGTCGAGGAAGACGTTCTGGAAGACGTCCTCCGGCACGCCCGCCTCGTTGAAGGCGCGCACCAGCCTTTCGCCGACCAGCAGCGTCTGCGCGGCATGCTTGATGATGACCGTATTGCCGGCCATCAGCGCCGGGGCGATCGTGTTGATCGCCGTCATGTAGGGGTAGTTCCACGGCGCGATGACGAAGACGACGCCGTGCGGCTCACGCTCGATGCGGCGCTCGAAACGGTCGCTCTCCTCGATGACGATCGGCGCAAGCGAGGAGCCCGCGATCTCGGCGACATAGTTGGAGCGCTCGTTGAAACCCTTGAACTCGCCGCCGTAGCGGACCGGACGACCCATCTGCCAGGCGATTTCCGGTACGATCTCGTCGGCCATCTCGTTGACGCGGGCGACGCCCTTGAGGACGAGCTGGATGCGCTCTTCCAGCGGGCGCTTCGCCCAGGCCTTCTGCGCTTTCTTCGCACGGGCGACAGCGGCCTGCGCGACGGCCAGCGGCATCGCCTCGCGCTCGGCATAGACCGAGCCGTCCACGGGGGATATGCATTTGATCACAGTCATGATCGACTTCCTGTTGGTTCTATCGGAATTTCAGTCTCTGGCGCTCGGCCGCCCCTCATCCGCCATGCGGCATATCCCTGACCGAACCCTTTCGCAGGCCGGGTCCCCTCTCCCCGCTTGCGGGGAGAGGGTCAGTGTGAGGGGCAGTTCCCGAAACGCTTCTACGCCCTCTCGAAGCCGCGCGCCACCTCCCAGTCGGTGATGCGGCGATCGTACTCTTCCTGCTCCCATTCGGCCGCGCGGACATAGTGATCGACCACGTCGTCGCCGAAGGCGTCGCGCAACATCTCCGACCCCTTCAGGGCCGCAGCCGCGTCGCGCAGCGTCTTGGGAATCTCGCGAATGTCCTTGCCGCCATAGGCGTCGCCCTCGAAGGGCGCTTCCAGCTCGAACTTCCCCTCAATGCCTGCGATGCCGGCGGCCAGCAGCGCCGCCATGGCGAGGTAGGGATTGAGGTCCGAGCCGCCGACGCGGCATTCGATGCGGATGCCCTTCGTGCCCTCGCCGCACAGGCGGTAGCCGGCCGTGCGGTTGTCCTTGCTCCAGATCGCCTTGGTCGGTGCGAAGGTGCCCGCGACGAAGCGCTTGTAGGAGTTGATATAGGGCGCGAGGAAATAAGTGATCTCGCTGGCATGGGCGAGCAGGCCCGCCACATACATGCGCATCATCTCCGACATGCCGTATTTGGCCTCCCTGTCGAAGAACTTCGCTTCCTTGCCGTCGAGGCTCCAGAGCGACTGGTGGATATGCGAGGAGGAGCCGGCGGCGTTGTAGTTCCACTTGGCAAGGAACGTCACGGCCTTGCCGCGCTGCCAGGCGATCTCCTTGGTGGCGTTCTTGATGATCGAGTGCCGGTCCGCCATGGTCAGCGCCTCGGCATAGCGCACGTTGATCTCTTCCTGGCCGGGCGAGGCCTCGCCCTTGGAGTTCTCGACCGGAATGCCGGCGCCCTGCAGCCCGTTGCGCAGCGCGCGCATGACATCCTCTTCCTTGGTGGTCTGGAAGATGTGGTAGTCCTCGTTGTAGCCGCTGGCCGGCTGGAGGTCGCGGTAGCCGCTCTCGCGGGCATGGTCGTAGGTCTGGTCGAACAGGTAGAATTCCAGTTCGCTCGCCATGAAGGGCTTGAGGCCCATCGCCTCGAGGCGCTTGACCTGCTTCTTCAGGACGGCGCGCGGCGAATGCGGCACCTCTTCATGCGTGTGATGGTCGAGCACGTCGCAGAGCACCAGCGCCGTGCCCTCCAGCCAGGGAAGCTTGCGCAGCGTCGAAAGGTCGGGCTTCATCGTGTAGTCGCCGTAACCTGCGGACCAGCCCGTCGACTTGTAGCCCGGCACTGTTTCCATCTCGATATCGGTCGCCAGCAGGTAATTGCAGCTATGCGTTTCCTCGTAGGCGCCCTCGACGAAAAACTGCGCGTGGAAACGCTTGCCCATCAGGCGCCCCTGCATGTCCACGAGGCATGCCAGAACGGTGTCGATGCGGCCCTCGGCCACATCCTTCTTCAGGTCATCGAATGTATAGGTCACGGTCATCGGGGTGGTCCTGCGGGGTTATGGCGTCGTACCGGACCGGGCCGACAAGGGCCCGGTCCGAAGTCGTGGCGTCAGCCGTTGACGTAGGGCGGGCCGGCCTTGTTGATCACGCCGTTATAGTCCTCGAAGATCTTGACGACCTTGGCGGCCGTCTCGCTCTGTTCGGCGATCTCCTTCCAGAAGACCTTGGCGGCGTCCTCGACGACCTTCCATTCCTCGGTCGGAACGCTGGTGAGCTTCAGCTTCGTGCCTTCGGCGCGCAGCTTCGCCTCGCCGCCCCAGTACCACTGGTCGCGGTAGTTGTTGCCGGCCTCGATGGCGGCCATGACAAGCTTCTTCAGGTGGTCCGGCAGCTCGGCCCACTTCTTCTCGTTGACGAAGAACGAGCCGATCCAGGCGCCCGAGATGTTGTTGGTCAGGAAGTGGTCCGTCACATCGGCCCAGCCGACCGTGTAGTCCTCGGTGATGCCCGACCAGGCCATGCCGTCGAGCTCGCCGGTCTGCACGGCGACCTGCGCGTCCTCGTAGGGGATCGTGACGGGCACGACGCCGAACTGGCTGAGGAAGCGGCCGGCCGTCGGGAAGGTGTAGAGGCGAAGCCCCTCCAGATCCTTGACCGAGGTGATGGCCTTCTTGGTGTTGAAGTGGCACGGATCCTGACCGGAAGACGACAGCCACACGACGCCGCCGACCTTCTCGTAGGACGAGCGCCAGATATCGGCGAGGCCGTACTGCTTGAACAGCACCGGCACGTCGAGGATCTGCTTGGTGGCGAGCGGGAAATAGCCGCCGAAGGTGGCGACATCCGCCGGCGAGGCCATGGAATCGTCATCAGAATGCACGGCGTCGATGGTGCCGGCCTGGAGCGCGCGGAAGAGCTCGCCCGTCGGCACGATCTGGTCGGCGAAGTAGAGCTCGATCTCCAGCTCGCCCTTGGCGGAGGCGTTGATCGCATCGACAATGGGCTTGGTGACGTGCTCGCCGAGCGCGGCGCCCGCATAGGTCTGGAAGCGCCACTTGATGGCCTCCTGGGCCCTCACGATGGCGGGCGCGGAAAGCGTAGCGGCACCGGCTCCGATCGTAACCGCCCCGGCCCGCGTCAGAAATTGCCTTCTATTGGTCATATCTCTTTCCCTCTGGTTCGTTTTCGCATCTGCCCCGGAACGGCCGTTGCTTCCGGCGGCATGGTCTTCTTTTCTTCTGTGCGGCCTCATGTGGCTGCCCCGGCGTCTGCCGCCGGGGCGGTATTCGTCATTGCCCCTTGGCGTAGAAGTGCTCCGGCAGCCATGTCGCGATATCCGGGAACAGGCCGATGATGAGCAGACTCACGATCATGATGCCGACGAACGGCCAGATCGACGCATAGATGTCCCGCATGGTGATGCCGGGCGGCGCCATGGCGCGCATCATGAACAGGTTGTAGCCGAAGGGCGGGGTGATGTAGGCGATCTGGCAGGTGATCGTGTAGAGCACGCCGTACCAGACAAGGTCGAAGCCCAGCTTCTGCACCAGCGGAATGTAGAGCGGCGCCACGATGACGAGCATCGCCGTGTCGTCGAGGAACATCCCCATGATGAGGAAGGAGAGCTGCATCAGCACCAGCACCTGCCAGGGCTCGAGGCCGAGGTCGCCGAGGAAGAAGCGCTCGATGGACTTGACCGCGCCGAGACCGTCGAAGACGGCGCCGAAGCAGAGCGAGGCGATCAGGATCCACATGAACATGCAGCTGATGCCGAGCGTCTTCTGCAGAACGTCGCTCCACAGCCGCCGCGTCAGGCGGCCGCGTTGCCAGGCGACCAGCGCCGAGGAGATCGCGCCGATCGCCGAAGCCTCCACGAGGCTGGCGATGCCGCTAAGGAACAGCCACATCATCAACGTGAAGATGCCGAGCGGAAGGATGCCGGCGGTCAGAAGCCTCAGCTTCTCGCCCATCGGCACCTTGCGGTCCTCCGCCGGCAAGGCCGGCCCGAGGGACGGATTGATCCGGCAGCGGACATAGACGTAGATCGCCATCAGCGCCGCCATCAGGAGGCCCGGGAAGACGCCGGCGAGCCAGAGCTGGCCGACCGGAACGCGGGCGATCATGCCGTAGAGCACGAGCACGATGCTCGGCGGGATAAGGATGCCAAGCGTCGAGCCGCCCTGCACCACGCCCGTCGTCATCACCTTGTCGTAGCCGCGGCGCAGCAGCTCCGGCAGCGCGATGGTGGCGCCGATCGCCATGCCGGCGACGGAAAGGCCGTTCATCGCCGAGATGATGACCATGAGGCCGATGGTGCCGAGCGCGAGGCCGCCGTTGATCGGCCCCATCCAGACGTGGAACGCCTTGTAGAGGTCTTCCGCGATGCCCGATTCCGAGAGCATGTAGCCCATGAAGACGAACATCGGCACCGTCAGCATCGGGTACCATTTGACGAGCTTCATGGCGGAGGCGAAGCCCATTTCCGAGCCGCCCGTACCCCATAGCAGGAAGGCCGCGACGACGCCGACGAAACCGATGACGGCAAAGACGCGCTGCCCGGTGAGCAGCAGCACCATCATGCCGGCGAACATCGTGATTGCGATGAATTCATAGCTCATGCGATGGGCCTTCCCCGCAACTCGGCGATATCCTTGAAGAGCGAGGAGATGGCCTGCGCGAGCATCATCACGACGCCGAAGGTCATCACGATCTTGATCGGCGCCATATAGGGCGCCCAGGCGGAAAAGCTCTTTTCCTTGAACTGGATGGCATAGGTCGTGCTAGCGATGCCGCCGAACAGCATGAAGCCGAGGAAGACGATCAGCGCGATGGCCGTGACCGAATCGAAGGCCGCGCGCCGGCGCACCGACCACTGGCTGTAGAACAGGTCCATGCGGACATGGTCACCCGTCTGCATCGCGAAGGCGCCGCCCAGCATATAGTAGGCCGCCATGGTGAACTGGGCGGATTCCAGCGTCCAGTTGGCCGGCAGATGGAAGGCCTTCGAGACGGATGAATAAAGCAGGATCGCGAACATCGCGAAAATCAGATACATCGCAAAAATACCGACACGCCGGTTGAACGTGTCGACGAAACGTACATAGCTCTTGATGAAATCAGGCATGACCGTTGCCTCCCTTGGCAGCGGCGGCATCAGCCGGGCCGGACCTCCGATAAATCAACGCAAGCATCCGCTTGGCCTCTCCAGTTCGTGTTCATTTCCGTTTCCACGGCATTTCCCCGGGCCGGTTATTGATTGATTGCGGGAAGGCTCTTGGCGAGCAGTCCCGTCAGATAGCCGGCCACGACCCTCTGGCCGGCTTCGTCTCGGATGAGGTCGTTGCGGACCTCGATCATGACATTGGCAAGGCCGTTGGAAAGGCCGTGCTCCCTCAAGGTATGCGTCACGCCGTCATCCGGCCCGTAGGGCTCGTTGCGGCGGGCGTCATAGCGTCCGTCGGCCGCCGCAGCCTCCAGCATGGCGTCGGCGAGGCGCGCGTCGGTGTCGTGCAGAATGCCGATCTCGACGGCGCGCGGCGCACCGAAATAGACCGGCGTGAAGCTGTGCATGGTCACGATGACCGGCGGCCGGCCCTCGGCGATCCGCGCCTTCACGAGGCCGGAGAGCTTTTCGCGGAAAGGCAGATAAAGCGCCTCGGTGCGCGCATCGCGCGCCGCCCGGTCGAGCCCGGCATTGCCCGGCACGTCGAACACCTCGCTCTTTTCCGGCATGGCGGCAGGCGATTCCGGCGGGCGATTGCAATCGTAGACGAGACGGGAGAAGCGCTGGAAGAGCAGTGTCGCATCGAGGCTTTCGGCCATCAGGCGCGAGACGGCGAGCGCCCCCGGATCCCAGGCGATGTGACTGGCCAGCGCCTCTTCGGAAAGGCCCAGCGTACCGAGAGACTTCGGCAAGACGCGCGATGCGTGCTCACAGACCAGGATGACCGGACCGCGGGCAACGGCATTCTCCAGGGCGACAGGATCGCCCTCCTCCACACTCAGAATTCCCATGAGCCTGATCCCCTCGACCGGCCTTTATCGTTGATGAAGAGAATTCTTCACCATTTTGCCGCTGTCAACCGCACATTGAAAAAATCTCTTCAAAAAATCATTTGACTCCAATTGTGACAGCGATGTTTAATTTTCCAAACTCCGGCACCAGACCGGAGCGCAGGGGAATAAACTTGACGCCCAACACAGCATCCATGACGGTGTCGGATGTGATCCATGCTCATTTCGATACGCTGACGCGTGCCGAAAAGCAGCTTGCCGCATCACTGCTCGACAATTACCCCGTCTCCGGCCTCGGCAGCATCACGACGGTCGCGGAAAACGCCGGCGTGTCGACGCCGACGGTCGCGCGCATGGTGCAGAAGCTCGGCTTCCGCGGCTTTCCCGATTTCCAGGCGCGCCTGCACCACGAACTGGAGACCACGCTCTCCAGCCCGATCACCAAGCACGACCGCTGGGCCGCGAACGCGCCTGGCACGCATATCCTCAACCGCTTCGCCGACGCGATCATGACCAACATGCGCCAGACACTGGCGCATGTGGAGACCGCCGAATTCGACGGCGCGAGCGCCCTGCTCGCCGACCGCCAGCGCAGCATCTACATCATCGGCGGACGCATCACGAAGGCGCTCGCGGACTATCTCTTCACCCATCTTCAGGTCATCCGCCCGAACGTCACGCAGATCGCCTCCAATCCCGCCTCCTGGCCGCATTACGTACTCAACATGAAGGCCGGCGACGTGCTGGTGATCTTCGACATCCGCCGCTACGAGCAGGAGATGGAGACGCTCGGGCGCGTCGCCCGCGAGCGTGGCGTGGAGATCGTGCTCTTCACGGACCCCTGGGCCTCGCCCGTCGCCAAGGTCGCGGCGAAGGTCTTCCGCGTCCATATCGAGGCGCCGTCGGCCTGGGATTCGTCCGTCGTGACGCTGTTCATCGTCGAGGCGCTGATCGAGGCCGTCCAGAGCTCGGGCTGGGAGGAGACTAGCGACCGCATGAAGACGCTGGAGGGCCTTTTCGAGGCCAGCCGGCTCTTTCGCAAGCCCCGGCCGGAGGTTACCGCCAAGCCTTGAATCCATATGGGAAAAAACGGGACTAAACTGTCACGTAAGCTTCATCTGCCGCAAGTAATCACCCTTCGCCGCCTGACACACAAAAGGAGAACACCCGTGATGTCACAGACGAGACGCCTGCTTTCGCTTTCCACCGCCCTGGTGGTCGCCTCCTCCACGCTCGCCTTCGCAGAGCCGAGCGCGGAACTCATCGAAGCCGCCAAGAAGGAAGGCATGCTGACCACGGTCGCCCTTCCGCACGACTGGTGCGGCTACGGCGACGTCATCGCTGCCTTCAAGGCCAAGTATCCGGAAATCCAGGTCAACGAACTGAACCCGGATGCCGGCTCGGCCGACGAGATCGAGGCCATCAAGGCCAACAAGGACAACAAGGGCCCGCAGTCGCCCGACGTGATCGACGTCGGCCTCGCCTTCGGCCCCTCCGCCAAGGCGGAAGGCCTGCTCCAGCCCTACAAGGTCTCCACCTGGGACGAGATCCCGGACAACGTCAAGGACGCCGAAGGCTACTGGTACGGCGACTATTACGGCGTGATGTCCTTCTTCGTGAACAAGGACATCGTCACCAATTCGCCGAAGGACTGGGCCGACCTCCTGAAGCCTGAATATTCCGGCCAGGTGGCGCTTGCCGGCGACCCGCGCGCTTCCAACCAGGCCATCCTCGGCGTTCTCGCCGCCGGCCTCGGCAAGGGCGCGAAGGCGGGCAAGGAAGCCGGCGAAGCAGGCCTTTCCTATTTCGCCGAGATGAACAAGGCCGGCAACTTCGTTCCGGTCATCGGCAAGTCCGGCACGCTCGCCCAGGGCTCGACCCCGATCGTCGTCGCCTGGGACTATAACGCACTGAGCTGGGCCAAGACCCTCAACGGCAACCCGCCGACCGAGGTCGTCGTTCCGGAAACGGGCGTTCTCGCCGGCGTCTACGTCCAGGGCATCTCGGCCTACGCGCCGCATCCGAACGCCGCCAAGCTGTGGATGGAGCATCTCTATTCCGACGAAGGCCAGGTCGGCTGGCTGAAGGGCTATTGCCATCCGGTTCGCTTCAACGCCATGGTCAAGGCCGGCAAGGTTCCGCAGGACCTGATCGACGCGCTGCCGCCGGCCGCTGCCTACGAGAAGGCCTACTTCCCGACGCTCGAGGAAGTCGACGCCAACCAGGCCGCCGTGACCGGCGCCTGGGACAGCGTGGTCGGCGCGAACGTGCAGTAAACCACATCCCCGCCGCCCCGGTCTTCCGGCCGGGGCGGCGACCGCGGTATGCCAAGACGGCAACCCCACGAGGCTAACCCAATGTCTTCAGACAGCTCTGCCGCGAAACAGTCGACGAAGGCGCCGTTGCGCCTTCCGCTGCACTGGCTCGGCGCGGCGCCCTTCGCGATCTTCGTCCTGCTGTTCCTGATCATGCCCACGATGCGCATCGTGATCGGCGCTTTCCAGACGCCGGACGGCGGCTTCACGCTGGACAATATCCGCGGGCTGTTCACGACGTCGATCATGTCGGCCTACTGGATCTCCATCAAGATCTCCATCGCCTCCGCCCTGCTCGGCTGCCTGATCGGCTTTTCGGTCGCCGCCGCCGTGGTGCTCGGCGGCCTGCCGAAATGGATCCGCGGCCCGCTGCTGACCTTCTCGGGCGTCGCCTCCAACTTCGCGGGCGTACCGCTCGCCTTCGCGTTCCTGGCGACCCTCGGCCCGGTCGGCCTCGTCACGGTGTTCCTGAAGACCCAGCTTGGCATCGACCTGCGCGCGCTCGGCTTCAACATCCTTTCCTTCTGGGGACTGACGGTCACCTACCTGTTCTTCCAGATCCCGCTGATGATCCTCATCATCACGCCCGCGCTCGACGGCCTCAAGCGCGAATGGCGCGAGGCGGCGCAGATCCTCGGCGCGACCAACGCGCAATACTGGCGCATGGTGGCCTTCCCGATCCTGCTGCCCTCCTTCCTCGGCACGCTCGCGCTGCTCTTCGCCAATGCCTTCGGCGCCGTCGCGACCGCCATCGCGCTCACCGGCTCCTCGCTCTCCATCGTGCCGATCCTGCTCTTCGCGCAGATCCGCGGCGACGTGCTCGGCAATCCCCATCTCGGCTATGCGCTGGCCTTCGGCATGATCGTCGTCACCGGCATCGCCAACACGATCTACATCTGGCTGCGCGCGCGCAGCGAAAGGTGGCTGAAATGAAGAAGTTCTGGGCCTGGGGCGCCCTCATCGTCGGGCTGCTCTACTTCATCCTGCCGCTCCTCGGCATGACGAACTTCTCGCTGAAGATGCGCCGCGGGGTCTATTCCTTCGATGCCTATGCGGTCGTGCTCGGCGATCCGCGCTTCCAGGAGACCTTCACCTATTCCGTCGTGATGGCGCTGTTCACCATCGCCTTCGGCGTGCTCCTCGTCGTGCCGACGGCCTACTGGGTGCGCCTCAAGCTGCCGGGCCTCCGGCCCTATGTCGAATTCGTCACGCTGCTGCCGCTGGTCATCCCGGCCATCGTCATCGTCTTCGGCTATATCCGGCTCTACAACACCTCGAGCTGGCTGCCGCTGACCGGCTCGATCACCGGCACCAACATCCTCCTGATGTTCGGCTATGCCACGCTGTCGCTGCCCTACATGTACCGCGCGGTGGATACGGGCCTGCGCTCCATCGACATCACCACGCTGACGGAGGCCGCCCAGAGTCTGGGCGCCGGCTGGACGACGATCCTCACCCGCATCATCCTGCCGAACGTGCTCGTCGCGGTCCTGTCGGGCGCCTTCCTGACCTTCGCCATCGTCATCGGCGAGTTCACCATGGCCGCCCTCCTCAACCGCCCGGCCTTCGGCCCCTACATGCAGCTTCTCGGCGCCAACCGGGCCTATGAGCCGGCCGCGCTCGCCGTGATCGCCTTCGCCATCACCTGGGGCTGCCTCGGCCTGATCCAGCTCGTCTCGCGCTTCCAGAAGGGCGCGCAAAGCCCCGTCTAAGGATTTCCCATGAGTTTCCTCACACTCTCCAGCATCCAGAAGTCCTTCGGCCCGGTGCAGGTCGTCAAGGACTTCAACATGGCCATCGAGAAGGGCGAGTTCATCTCCTTCCTCGGCCCGTCCGGCTGCGGCAAGACCACCATCCTGCGCATGATCGCCGGCTTCGAGACGCCCTCGGGCGGCACGATAACGATCAACGGCAAGAGCCAGGCGAACCTTCGCCCGAACCAGCGCAACATCGGCATGGTCTTCCAGGCCTATGCGCTCTTCCCGAACATGAACGTCGCGGAAAACGTCGCCTTCGGCCTCAAGGTCGCCGGCCGGCCGAAGGCCGAGATCGACGCCCGCGTCAAGGAGATGCTCGGCCTCATCAAGCTCGACCATCTCGCCGACCGCTACCCCTACCAGATGTCCGGCGGCCAGCAGCAGCGCGTGGCGCTCGCCCGCGCGCTTGCCCCGAAGCCCCAGGTCCTCCTCCTCGACGAGCCGCTCTCGGCCCTCGACGCCAAGATCCGCGTGTCGCTGCGCGAGGAAATCCGCATGATCCAGCAGCAGCTCGGCATCACCACGGTCTTCGTCACGCATGACCAGGAAGAGGCGCTGTCGATCTCCGACCGCATCGTCGTCATGAATGCCGGCAAGGCCGACCAGATCGGCACCCCCGCCGAAATCTACAACCACCCCTCCACCCGCTTCGTCGCCGGCTTCGTCGGCACGCTCAACCTCATCGAGGCGAAGGTGGTGGACGCGGCCGCGAACCGCGTCACCATCGGCGACCAGGGCGTGACGCTCCGCGAGCCCCTCGGCAACGCCAAGGCCGGCGACACGGTATCGCTGGCGCTGCGCCCCGAGGCCGGCTCCATCGCCCCCGACGCCAAGGGCGATACCGCGCTTTCCGGCGAGGTCGTCTCCTCCAACTTCCTCGGCTCGGTCATCCGCACCCGCATGAAGGTCGGCGGCAGCGTCATCTCCTTCGACATGTTCAACAGCCCCGGCCTCGTGCCGCCGGCTGTCGGCGAAACGGTGACGCTGCGCTTCACCGCCGGCGACCTGTTGGTCATCCACGACTGAACGTCCATTCCACGCCTTACCGAAGGCGTGGAAAAATCTGTCGTGAATCGTGTTTTTTGCGTCGCCCGCGGATTTGATCTGCGGGCGATTGCCGTTTAATCTCCCATCGTTCTCAGGGCGGGGCGGAACTCCCCACCGGCGGTATCCGGAGCGATCCGGGAGCCCGCGAGCGCCTTCCGCGAGGAAGGGTCAGCAGATCCGGTGCGATGCCGGAGCCGACGGTCACAGTCCGGATGGAAGAGAGCAAGCAGGAGGCCCGTTCCGCGATGGGCCGGCCTCGTGCGTGTTCGCCCAAGGGACCCGTTGAAAAATGGCTCAACCCTTGAAAGGCCAAGACATATGAATGCCAATGCCACCCCCTCCGCCCGCATCGCCGTCATCCGTGCCCGCTGGCACGCCGGCATCGTCGACCAGGCGGTCACATCCTTCATCGCCGAATGGCAGGCCCTCGGCGGGCGGGTCGAGGACGTCGACGTGATCGACGTGCCGGGCGCCCTCGAAATCCCGCTGCACGCCCAGCTCCTCGCGAAGACCGGCCGCTACTCGGCCATCCTCGGCGTCGCCCTCGTCGTCGACGGCGGCATCTACCGCCACGATTTCGTCGCCGGCACTGTGGTCGACGCCATCGTGCGCGTCGGCCTCGATACGAACGTTCCGGTGCTCTCGGCCGTGCTGACGCCGCACAACTTCCAGGAATCGGAAGCCCATATCGCCTTCTTCCGCGACCACTTCGTCATCAAGGGCAAGGAAGCCGCCCACGCCGCCCGCCAGATCCTCGACGCACGGGCGCAGGTGGCGCTGGCGGCGGTTTCCTGAATCGGTTTCTCAAGAACCGGAATCGGCTCGTGAAGGCGAATCGATAAACCGCTGAAAAGACTCTGGAAGCCCGGCAGCGATGCCGGGCTTTTCCGTCCCCTCTCCTGCGTCTAAGCCTGCAAATTCTTCAGATAGATCGACAGCAACTGGATCTGCGACGAGATCCCCAGCTTGCGGTAGACGTTCCGCCGGTGAACCTTCACCGTCCCCGTCGAGATATCGAGCTTGAGCCCGATCGATTCCGATGAATGCCCTTGCAGCACGAGCTCGATGATCGAGGCCTCGCGGTCGGTGAGGTTGAGCTTGCGCCAGACCTTGTCCGCCGCGCTCACCGGCTCGCTGCGCCGCCCGCGCCCTTGCCCCGCAAGCGCGAAGCGTTCCGCAAGGCCGCTCCAGGCCTGGCGCACGAAGGCGGCGACGAGGGGTTCGGCATCCGCCAGAAGCGCAAATTCGGCGGCGGGGAATACCCCCGTCTTCTCGCGCCGCATCAGCGAGACGACCACCGTGACGCCGTCGCCTACCGGCACGAAGAAGCCCAGTTCCTCGGCAAGCCGCGTCTGCGAGTAGTAGGTACGGTAGTATTCGCTGGAGAAGAAGCGGTCCGGCGCGAGCTCCCGCATGCGGAAGACGCCGGCCCGGCCCGCCCGTGCCGTGTGGTAGAACGGATCGAGCAGGTACGGCCCCACCTGATAAAGCGTCACGAAGACATGGTAATCGTCCGCATCGAAGGTGCTGAAGAGGTCGATCGGCCGGGCCTTGTCGCGATAGGCGAAGATGACCATGTCGTCGAAGCGCACGAGCGCCCGCGTCATCGCCAGCAGGGCTTCGCCCGCCTGCCCGTCGGAGCGTTCCGCCGCATCCGTCCAGTCGGCGAGCGTGCGGAAGAGTGCCGTGAAATCGACCCGCATGACGCTGATGCTCCCCCGATCCCCTTGCGGCGCACGTTTTTCGCCGCGCCGGGATATACTCCTTCCATAGCCGGTTTACGGATAAAATACCTCTCTCGGGGTATATACCGTCCACCGGCGGCTGACTAGCATCCTTCCCGACGGTGGCTAAAGCGGCGCAAGATCGCTTCAACGCAACAACCGCAGGGAACAGACGTGACATCCGCCTCCACGAACGACATCGAGTTCCGGTCGGTGACCAAGCGCTATGGCGCGGTGACCGCGGTCTCCGACATAAACCTTTCCGTGCCGAAGGGCGCCTTCGTCGCGCTGCTCGGCCCGTCCGGCTGCGGCAAGACGACCTGCCTTCGCATGATCGGCGGCTTCGAGCAGCCGAGCGAGGGCGAGGTCCTGATCGCCGGCAATGTCGCCAACGGCGTGCCGGCCTATCGCCGCCCGGTCAACATGGTCTTCCAGCAATATGCGCTCTTCCCGCATTTCGACGTGGAGAAGAACGTCGCCTACGGCCTGAAGCAGCTCCGCCCGCGGCTGCCGGCCGGGGAGATATCGCGCCGCGTCGGCGAGGCGCTGGAAATGGTACGGCTTTCCGGCTTCGCCAGGCGCCGCATCCATGAAATGTCCGGCGGCCAGCAGCAGCGCGTGGCGCTCGCCCGCGCCCTCGTCAACAAGCCCTCCGTGCTCCTCCTCGACGAGCCGCTCGCGGCCCTCGACAAGAAGCTGCGCACCGCCATGCAGATCGAGCTGCAGACGCTCCAGCGCGACCTCGGCATCACCTTCGTTCTCGTCACCCATGACCAGGAGGAGGCGCTGTCGATGAGCGACCTCGTCTGCGTCATGAGCGCCGGCCGCATCCGCCAGCTCGCGACGCCCCAGGAGGTCTACGACCGCCCGGCCGATCTCTTCGTCGCCGATTTCGTCGGCAAGACCAACCGTTTCGACGGCACGCTGGAGACCGGCGGCACCATCCGCCTCGGCAACGGCACGGCCCTGCCCGCCCCGCGCGGCGATCTTGCGCCGGGCGCCGTCACCGTGGCGCTCCGCCCGGAGGCGATCCGCCTTGCGCGCGGCGCGGAGGGCGCGACGACGCTGGAGGGCACCGTCACCCACCGCATCTTCCTCGGCTCGGCCGCCGAATATTCCATCGCCATCGACGGGCTGGGCGACCTCCTCGTCACCGCCGAACGCCATAACCAGTCGGAAAACGACCTCGTCGCGCCGGGCGAACGGGTCGCAATCAGCTTCGATCCCGGCACAGCGCATATCTTTCCGGCCTGAGGGGAAACAGGCCCCAAACACAAGGGAACAGTGTGATGTCGAAATGGTTCAGAGACAATGCCCCGATCAGCGCCCATGAGCTGACGGAAGAATTCATGCGCCTGAAGCGCGGCTCCGTCACGCGCCGCCACTTCCTCGGCGTCACCGGCCTCGGCCTTGCCGCCGCCGTGCTCGCCCGCCAGCCCGGCCTCTTCAATTCGGCCGCCTATGCGCAGCAGGAAGATCTCGGCTCGGCCATGTCCATCGCCACTTGGCCGAACTATCACGACCCCGCGACCTTCGAGGCCTTCACCGCCGAGACGGGCGTCGCCGTCGAGGTCAACGTCTTCGGCTCGAACGAGGAGATGCTGGCCAAGCTCCAGGCCGGCGGCACCGGCTGGGACCTCTTCGTTCCCACGAACTACACGATCTCCACCTATGCCGGCCTCGGCCTGATCGATCCGCTCGATCTTTCCAAGGTGCCGAACTTCGACCAGAAGACCCAGAATGTACGTTTCACCAATGAGGGCACGGTCGACGGCAAGGTCTATGCGCTGCCGAAGAACTGGGGCACGACCGGCATTGCCGTCAATTCCGACAAGGTGAAGTCCAAGGTCACGAGCTGGAAGGAATTCTTCGAGATCGCCATGACCGAGGCGGACGGCCGCGCCATGGTGCACGACTACCAGCTCACCACCATCGGCAATGCCCTCGTCTCGCTCGGCTTCTCCTTCAACTCGGTCAAGCCCGAGGAGCTTGCCAAGGCCGAGGAGCTGCTGATCAAGGTCAAGCCGCACCTCTACGCCATCAACAGCGACTACCAGCCCTCCATGCGCGCCACCGACGCCTGGATGACCATGTGCTGGACCAACGACGGCGCGCAGCTCAACCGCGACATCCCGGAAATCCACTTCACGCTCGGCTCCGACGGCGGCGAGATCTGGTCCGACTTCTACGCCGTGCCGAAGGCCGCCGCCAACAAGCCGGCGGGTTACGCGCTGCTCAACTACCTGATGGACCCGCAGCATGCGGTGAAGGAGCACATCGCCAACGGCGCGCCTACCACCGACAGCCGCGTCATTGCCCTGCTGCCGGCCGAGATCACCGGCAACAAGATCGTCTATCCCGACGAGGCAGCGCTGACCCCGCTGGAATTCGGCGCTGCCGTGACGCTCACCGACCCGGCGCGCGCGGAACTGATGGCGCGGTTCAAGTCAGCGTAACAAAGCACGGGAAGCCGTTCCGACCTGCCGATCTCCCCCCCCTTGTGGGGGAGATGCCCGGCAGGGCAGAGGGGGGTGTGGCACCCACCTGCCCCCGCCGGATCGTCGTCCTGGCTGCGCCGTTGCTACCCCCCTCTGTCGGTTCGCCGACATCTCCCCCACAAGGGGGGAGATCAGAGGGAGTATGCCGCAATGTTTTTCCTTCTCCCCGCTTGCGGGGAGAAGGTGGCCGGCAGGCCAGATGAGGGGCGACCCTCGCAATTCGCAACAGGATCGACGCAATGCCCCTGACGACGACGGCGAAAAGACGGCTGGTGACGACGGCGCTGCTGGCGCCGGCCTCCCTCTGGCTGTTCGTCTTCCTGGTACTGCCCTTCATCGCCATGGTGGTCTTCTCCGTCGGCGAGCGCGGACCGGCGGGCGGTTACCAGGCGGCCTTCACCTTTGCGCAATATGCCAACCTGCCGGCCCGTTCCGCCGCCTACTGGAACACGCTGATGCTGGCGCCGGTCGGCGCCTTCCTCTGCCTGCTCGTCGCCTATCCGACGGCCTATTACCTCGCCGTCAAGGCAAGCCCGCGCCACCGGCTGCTGCTGGTCTCGCTGGTCGTCGTACCGTTCTGGACGAGCCTTCTGGTGCGCACCTATGCCTGGATGTACATCCTCGGCTCGCGTGGCATCCCGAACCTCCTCGACATGATCGGCATCGAGAACGTGCGCCTGCTCAACACGCCCGGCGCCGTGCTGCTCGGCATCGTCTACGGCTACCTGCCGCTGATGATCATGCCGATCTATGTCAGCCTCGAAAAGCTCGACCGCCGGCTGCTGGAGGCTTCGGCCGATCTCGGCGCGAAGCCCGTCTCGACCTTCTTCTCCGTCACCCTGCCGCTCTCGCTGCCGGGCGTCATGACGGGCGTCGCGCTCGTGACGATCCTGCTGCTCGGCGAATATCTCATTCCGCAGCTTCTCGGCGGCGGCAAGGTCTTCTTCATCGGCAATGCGCTGGTCGACCTCTTCCTGCAATCGCGCAACTGGCCCTTCGGCTCGGCCATCGCCGTCACGCTGGTCGCCATCGTGGTCGTGGTGCTGATGGTCGCCATGCGCATCGCCTGGAAAATCTCCGGCACGAGACAGGTGGACCTCGTCTGATGCGCGCGCTGATAACCTCCGTCTACCTGTTCCTCTACGCGCCCATCGCGCTGGTCGTGCTGTTCTCCTTCAATGCGGGGCGCAATGCCAGCGAGTTCACCGGCTTCTCGACGCAATGGTACGGCAAGGCGCTCGCCAATCCGTTCCTTGTCGCCGCGTTGCAGAACAGCCTGATCATCGCCTTTACCAGCGCCACGCTCGCCGCCGTCTTCGGCACCATGGCCGCCCTTGGCCTGGAACGCCTCGGCGCGCGCACCCGCGCCCTCTTCGACGGCCTGCTGGCCGCCGCCATCGTCGTGCCGGGCGTCGTCATCGGCATCGCGACGCTGGTCGCGCTCGTCGCGGTCTTCGGCGTCGTCAATCCGGCCATCGCCTCGCTCTGGCCGGGCGAGAAGCCGCCGCAGCTCGGCCTCGGCTACGGCTCGATCATCGCCGCGCACGGCCTCTTCACCATGGCGCTCGTGACGATGATCGTGAAGGCGCGCATCGCCACGCTCGGGCGCGATATCGTCGAGGCCTCGGCCGATCTCTACGCCACGCCCTTCACCACTTTCCGCGATATCGTCCTGCCGCAGATCCTGCCTTCGGTGCTGGCCGGCTTCCTGCTCGCCTTCACCTTCTCCTTCGACGATTTCATCGTGGCCTTCTTCGTCGCGGGCTCCAAGACGACGCTGCCGATCTACGTCTTCGCCTCGATCCGCCGCGGCGTGACGCCGGAGGTCAACGCCATCGCGACGATGGTGCTGGTCGCCTCGCTCTTCCTCATTCTCGTCGCCCGCCTCCTCATGCGGGAAAAGAAAACGAAATCGCCTGCCGGAGAATAACAGATGATCCTGAAGAACCGTGTCGCCATCGTCACCGGGGCCGGCTCCGGCATCGGCCGGGCCGGCGCGCGCATCATGGCGCGCGAGGGCGCGACCGTCTGCGTCGCCGACCGCGACGAGACGCGGGCCGGCGAGACGGTCGATCTCATCCGCAGCGAGGGCGGCACGGCCGAGGCCGTCATCCTCGACGTCACCGACGACGTGGAACTGAAGATGGCGATTGCCGGCGTGCTCTCGCGCCACGGCCGCATCGACATCCTGCACAACCATGCGGGCGCGCAGGTTGCCGGCGATCTCGAAAGCGTTGCGCTCGACGGGCTGGATCTTTCCTGGAACCTCAATGTGCGCGCCCATCTCATGGCGGCCCGCCTCGTCATGCCGGCCATGAAGGCGCAGGGAAAAGGCGTCATCCTCAACACCTCCTCCTCGTCAGGCGTGCTCTACGACCGCGAGATGATCGCCTATACGACGACCAAGCATGCAGTCATCGCCATGACGAAGCAGATGGCCGGCGACTATGCCCGCCACGGCATCCGCGTCAACGCGCTCTGCCCCGGCTGGGTCGACACGCCCTTCAACGCCCCCTTCATCGACCAGATGGGCGGGCGCGGCGCCATCGAGGACTATATCCGGGAAAAGGTGCCCATGGGCCGCTGGGCGAATGTCGAGGAGATCGCCGAACCGATCCTCTTCCTCGTCTCCGACCGGTCAAGCTACATGACCGGCCAGATCCTCGTGGTGGACGGCGGCGAGACCGTCGTCTAGCTCTGCTCAGCGCAATTCCGGACGCAAAACCGCCTCACGCTTTTGCTGGACTTGCTCAGACGGACCCCAGCCCGCCCTGATGCACGACGATGCGCGCGTGGTAGGGCACGCGCTTGTAGAGATCGAGCACGTCCTGGTTGACCAGCCGCACGCAGCCCGAAGAGGTCGCCTTGCCGATGGACCTCCATTCCGGCGAGCCGTGCAGGCGGTAGAGCGTGTCCTTGCCGTTCTGGAAAATGTAGAGCGCGCGAGCGCCGAGCGGGTTCTTGACGCCCGGATCCATGCCGCCATTCTCGACGGAATAGCGGGCAAGGCTCGGCTGGCGCTTGATCATGTCGTCCGGCACCTTCCAGCGCGGCCAGGGCTGGCGCCACTGGATGACACCCTCGCCTTCCCAGGCAAAACCGTCACGGCCGATGCCGACGCCGTAGCGCATCGCCGTGCCGCCCGGTTCTACGACATAGAGGAAGCGCGTGGCCGTATCGACCACCACCGTGCCTGCCGGCTCGCCGGTCGGGTCCTTGACGCGCTGGCGGTAGTATCTCGGATCGATCTCCTTGTAAGGGATCGCCGGGATGAGATGGCCGCCATCCTCGACGGCGGCATAGCGCGCCGCCAGCTCCTCGTCCGTTGCCGGCACGATCGGATAGCTGACCTTCTGGGGAAGCGGGACGGTCCTGGTCGAGGTTTCCGTGGTTGCGCATCCTGCGAGCGTCGCGGCGGCGCCCAGGAAGAAGGCTCTGCGCGACAAAGTGCACACCGTAGGCATTCTCTATATCGACTCCAATGAAAACGTGTTGGAGCCGATGGCTAGCCAAAGCAGGAAGGGGCTGGCAAGAAGCGGGAGCATCACATCTTCGGCATCCGCCCCGCATAGTCGCGGACAGATGCAAAGCGGCCACGCTGGACCATGCCGGGAGGGCAGAAAACGATGGCGCCTGTGGAAATCGACCCTGCCCATGTCCGCGAATTTCCCGACCCGGAAAGCTTCTGCCGCTGGCTCTCGGACAACCACGACAAGGCGCCGGAAGTCTGGATCCGGATTCACAAGCGCGCCTCGGGCCTTCAATCCATCAACCCGGAAGAGGCGATCGAGGCCGTGCTCTGCTGGGGCTGGATCGACGGCATCCGCAAGGGGCTGGACGACAAGAGCTTCCTCCAGCGCTACAGCCCGCGCGGCCGCAAGAGCGTCTGGAGCAAGAAGAACGTCGATACGGTCGGCCGGCTGATCGCGGATGGCCGCATGACGGAACATGGCCTGAAGCATGTGGAGGCCGCAAAAGCCGATGGGCGCTGGGACAGGGCCTATGGCAGCGGCAAGAACCTGAAGATTCCGCCGGACCTGCAAGTCGCCATCGACGCGGAACCGGCCGCCGCCGAAATGCTCGGCAGGCTCACCGAGCAGAACCGCTTCGCCCTCGCCTTCCGCGTCCACAATCTGAAGACGGAAGCCGCGCGCAGGCGCAAGATCGAGACATTCGTGGAGATGCTGAAGAACGGCGAGACGATCTATCCGCAGAAACGGAAATAGATCGTCCCGTTCAGGTGGACTGGCCCGCGAGCCAGTTGTGCCAGTCGTTCTCGCTGCCGGAGAAAACGTTGAGGTCGATCCTGCCCGTCACGCCATGCGACAGGCCCGAGCCGGAATATTGCCAGAACAGCCAGCGGCGGTTCGGATAGCGCTGCGACGGATGCGCGGCGACCGAGCGCAGCCAGAAATGATAGTCCTTCAATTCGCCAGACAGATTGTCTTCGTAGAAGTCCGGCGCGGTATAGATGATCGGCCGCTTGCCGTAGTGCCGTTCCAGCATTTCGGCGAAGACGCGGATCTTCTCGACATATTTCGCGCGCGACAGGCGCTTCTTGCAGGCGGAATCGCCGTTATATTCGGCATCGATCACCGGCGGCAGCGCATCCGGGTCCTTCGGCACGTTGCGGATGAACCATTCGGCCTGCGAGCTTGCGACCCGGCACCAGTAGAAGAAGTGATAGGCCCCGCGCCGGATGCCGGCTTCCTTGGCCTGGCGCCAGTTCTTCTGGAACATCGGATCGAGATGGTCGCCGCCGTCGGTCGCCTTGATGAAGGCGAAGTTGGCGCCCTGCGTGCGCAGCCGCATCCAGTCGATATCGCCCTGCCAGCGCGAGACGTCGACGCCATGCACCTGATAGTGCCGCGGCGCGCGCTTGCCGAAATTGATCGGATGAGCATCGCGGAACTGCTGGCTGTAGACGCGCGAGCGCTTGCCGAGGCGCCGGGTCGGCATTTCGGTCATCGTCGCGGAATCGGCCGGACGCTCGGAGGGAATGGCGGACTGTTTCGTCACCGTCTCGAAGACGTGGGTTTCCGGGATCGGCCCTGCCCAGGCGAGCATTTCCTCCGCGTCGTCGGCCTTCACCCTGCTCTGGCCGACGGCCACTTCCGGCACCGGCCCGCCGCCCTTGGTGACGGAGCTCGTGGTCTCGCGCGAGGGCTTGACCGCCAGCACCGTTTCCGGGGTCGCACTCGATGCGCAGCCGGCCAGGGAGGCGCAGCCGAGGAGGATCGCTGTCAGGACCGAAAGACGCATTGGCACTCGCACGCAAAACAAACCGAAGCCCCGCCCTTTCGACACATGGACGGAATTACTAACGGAAGATTACCGCGAAATGTTAAATACAATCTTTACGGCCGACCGTGACATTTCAGGCACTTAGGGCATTTCCGCTTTTCCTCGAATCGCGAAAACGCTCCAACCCTTCTACGCAATCCCGGACGCAAAACCGCTTCGCACTTTTGCTGGAATTGCTCTGGGTCCGCGTCTTCATCCCTTCGCGCCGGCCCGCAGCCGCCGCCGGGTCTCCGTCGGGCTTTCGTGGTAGTGCGCGCGGTAACTGCGGGAGAAGGCGGAGGAGGAGTTGAAGCCGGTGAGCGCGGCGATGTCGGCGAATTCCGTCTTGGTCTCGATCACCTTGCGCCGGGCGGCATTGAGGCGCAGCGCGAGATAATGCTGGTGCGGCGCGACGCCCATCGATTCCTGGAACAGGTCCTGCAGGTGCCGCGCACTGATGCCGACGCGCCTGGCAAGTTTTGCCAGCGTCAATGGCGCATCCATCGTCTCCTCCATCAGCCGCACTGCCTGGCTGACGCGCTGGTCGGCGACACGCATGTTGCCGAGCGCCGGCACCTGCAACAGGCCGCCAGTGCGCTCGTGCTCGTAGATGAATTGCCGCGAGACCTCCAGCGCCAGCGAATAGCCCTGCCGGCGGCGGATGATCTCCAGCATCAATTCGAGCGTCGGCAGCGAACCGCCGGTGGTGACGCGCTTGCCGTCGATGACGTAGCGCTCGCGCATCACCGCGATCTGCGGATAGCGGGAGGCGAATTCCTCCATGTCCTCCCAGTGAATCGTCACCGAATAGCCGTCGAGCAGGCTCGCCTCGGCAAGCAGCCAGCTTCCCGATTCGATGCCGGCCATCGCCGTGCGGTGGCGCGCCGTCTGCGAAAGCTGGCGGCGCAACAGGGATGTCGCACTCATCTGCCATTGGTAGCTCGATAGCACGAAGAGCGGCGCCGTCTCCCGCTCCGGCCGGAAGGCGCCGTCGACGGGCACGGGAATGCGGCTGCGCGTCTCCACCGGCTCGCCGTCCGGCGAGAAGATGCGCCAGCGGTAAAGCGCCTGCCCCGAGATGCGGTTGGCGGCGCGCAGCGGCTCGATGACCGAGGCGACGAGGATGAGGTTCGTCTCGGGCAGCACCAGGATGTCGATGTCGAGCGTGTCGGATGAGGGATCGAGCATGGCGGAAGCTTGGCCGCCCATCTCTCGAATTGTCAAGGATGGATCCGAAAAGTGAAAGCATTGCGCCTTCTCTTGGCTCGTAATGTCCGCAACGAGAATAATGGGAGAACGACAATGCCTCTTGCCATGAACCGCGACGTCTTCATCACCTGCGCCGTCACCGGCTCCGGCGACACCGCCGGCAAATCCCCTCACGTTCCGCGCTCGCCCAAGCAGATCGCCGAATCGGCCATCGAGGCCGCCAGGGCCGGCGCCGCCGTCGTGCATTGCCACGTGCGCGATCCGGAAACCGGCGCGCCGAGCCGCCGCAACGATCTCTACCGCGAAGTGACCGAACGTATCCGCGACGCCGAGGTCGACGTCGTGCTCAACCTTACCGCCGGCATGGGCGGCGACATGATCTTCGGCAACACCGAGCAGCCCCTGCCGCTGAACCCCAACGGCACCGACATGGCCGGCGCCACCGAGCGCGTTTCCCACGTCGCCGAATGTCTGCCGGAAATCTGCACGCTCGATTGCGGCACGATGAACTTCTCGCTCGGCGACTACGTGATGACCAACACGCCGTCCATGCTGCGCGCCATGGGCAAGATGATGACCGATCTCGGCGTCCGCCCGGAGATCGAGGCCTTCGACACCGGCCATCTCTGGTTCGCCAAGCAGCTCGTCGAGGAAGGCATCATCGAGGACCCGGTGCTCATCCAGCTCTGCATGGGCATTCCGTGGGGCGCGCCCGACGACCTCAACACCTTCATGGCGATGGTCAACAACGTGCCGTCCAACTGGACCTTCTCGGCCTTCTCCATCGGCCGCAACGCCATGGCCTATCCGGCCGCTTCCGTGCTGGCCGGCGGCAATGTCCGCGTCGGCCTGGAAGACAACCTCTATGTCGCCAAGGGCCAGCTCGCCACCAATGCGCAGCTCGTTGACAAGGCCGTCAACATCATCGAGAGCATGGGCGCCCGCGTCATCGGCCCGGCCGAAGTGCGCGAGAAGCTGAAGCTCACGAAGCGCGCGCCGCGCGGCTGACGATTTGGGGTTGCCCCTCACCCCTAACCCTCGCCCGTGAACGGGGAGAGGGAGCCCGCCAAGCGCAGGCTTGGAAATGAAGGAAACCGGCGCGGCATATCCCTTCTCCCCGCCTGCGGGGAGAAGGTGGCGGCAGCCGGATGAGGGGCAGCGACACCAGCACACAATAACGAATTGAGGGAACGCATGAGCACCACCATCAACAAGGCAGCCTGCGTCGGCGGCGGCGTCATCGGCGGGGCATGGGTCGCGCGCTTCGCGCTGGCCGGCATCGACGTGAAGATCTTCGACCCGCATCCGGAAGCCGAGCGCATCATCGGCGAAGTCATGGCCAATGCCGAGCGCGCTTATGGCATGCTCACCATGGCTCCCCTGCCGCCGAAGGGTAAGGTCACCTTCTGCAAGAGCATCGAAGACGCCGTGCAAGATGCTGACTGGATTCAGGAAAGCGTGCCCGAGCGCCTCGAACTGAAGCGGGGCGTCCTCACCCAGATCGATGCCGCCGCAAAGCCCGACGCCCTGATCGGCTCCTCCACGTCAGGCCTCATGCCGACCGATCTGCAGCGCGACATGAAGCACCCCGAACGCCTGTTCGTGGCGCATCCCTACAACCCCGTCTACCTGCTGCCGCTCGCCGAACTCGTCGGCGGCCAGAAGACGTCGCGCGCCGTGCTCGAAGACGCCAAGGCCAAGCTCGCCCCCATCGGCATGAAGGGCGTGATCATCAACAAGGAGATCGAGGCCTTCGTCGGCGACCGCCTGCTCGAAGCCGTCTGGCGCGAAGGCCTCTGGCTGATCAAGGACGACATCTGCGACACGGAAACGCTGGACGACGTGATCCGCTATTCCTTCGGCATGCGCTGGGCGCAGATGGGCATGTTCGAGACCTACCGCATCGCCGGCGGCGAAGCGGGCATGCGCCACTTCCTCGCCCAGTTCGGCCCCTGCCTCTCCTGGCCCTGGACGAAGCTCACCGATGTCGTCGATCTCAACGACGAACTGGTGGAAAAGATCGCCAACCAGTCCGATGCCCAGTCGGGCGCGCGCGGCATTCGCGAGCTTGAGCGCATCCGCGACCAGAACCTCGTCGGCATCATGCATGCGCTGAAGGCCGGCGACGAAGGCCGCGGCTGGGGTTCGGGCAAGCTGCTCGCCGACTTCGAGGCGCATCTTTGGGCCAAGGCTGGAAAGGCGAAGGTCGAGGTCTCCTCGAGCGAACCGCTCCGCCTCGTCGACACCAAGGTCAACGCCGCCTGGGTCGATTACAACGGCCACATGACGGAGCACCGCTACCTCCAGCTCTTCGGCGATACATCCGACGCGCTTCTCCGCCTCATCGGCGTCGACTTCGCCTATGTCGAGGCCGGCCACAGCTACTACACGGTGGAAACCCACATCCGCCATCTCGGCGAGGGCAAGCTCGGCCAGGCGCTCTACACGACGCTCCAGCTCCTCTCCTCGGACAGGAAGCGGCTGCACTTCTTCACCCGCATCCACGACGCCGCCACCGGCGACGTCATCGCGACCGCCGAGCAGATGATGGTCCATGTGGACTCGAAGGCCGGCAAGAGCGTCGATGCACCCGAGGACGTGCTGGCGAAGATCGCGCCGATTGCCGAGGCCCATGCGAAGCTGGCGGTGCCGGAGGGGGCGGGGCGCAGCGTCGGACAGAGGAACAAGTAGGGCGCAAGCCTCCACCCCCCTCTGCCCTGCCGGGCATCTCCCCCACAAGGGGGGAGATCGGCTGGGGGTAAGGCGGTGCCACGATCCAATCCCCCCCCTTGGGGGGGAGATGCCCGGCAGGGCAGAGGGGGGGTAGCCAAAGATGGCGCCTCCCGCAAAAGAAATACCGGGAGGACTTTCAATGAATTTCGCACTCACCGACGAACAGCAGATGATCGTGGACACGGTCCGCGCCTTCGTCGAAACCGAAATCTATCCGCATGAAAACGAGGTCGAGCGCACCGGCCATGTGCCGCCGGAACTCGGCCAGGAAATCGCGCGCAAGTGCAAGGAGATCGGCTTCTTCAGCTGCAACATGCCGGAAGAAGTCGGCGGCGCGGGCCTCGACCACACGTCCTTCACGCTGGTCGAGCGCGAGCTTGGCCGCGGCTCGATGGCGCTGACGGTCTTCTTCGGCCGCCCCTCCGGCATCCTGATGGCCTGCAACGACGAGCAGCGCGAGCGCTATCTGTTGCCCGCCGTCAGCGGCGAGAAGTTCGATGCCCTCGCCATGACCGAGCCGGACGCCGGCTCGGACGTGCGCGGCATGAAGTGCTTCGCCCGCAAGGACGGCGACGACTGGGTCGTCAACGGCACCAAGCATTTCATCAGCCACGCCAACATCGCCGATTTCGTCATCGTCTTCATCGCGACGGGCGAAGAGGACACGCCGCGCGGCAAGAAGAAGCTGATCACCTGCTTCCTCGTCGACCGCGGCACGCCCGGCTTCGAGATTCGCGAGGGCTACAATTCCGTCTCCCATCGCGGCTACAAGAACTGCATCCTCAATTTCGACGAATGCCGCCTGCCCTCCGCCCAGATCCTCGGCGAAGTGCACAAGGGCTTCGACATCGCCAACGACTGGCTCTACGCGACGCGCCTCACCGTCGCCGCCACCTCCGTCGGCCGTGCCCGCCGCGCCTTCGACTACGCTCTCAACTACGCCGCCGAGCGCAAGCAGTTCGGAAAGCCGATCGGCGCGAACCAGGGCGTTTCCTTCAAGCTCGCCGACATGATCACCGAGATCGACGCCGCCGACCTCCTGACGCTGTCGGCCGCCTGGCGGCTCGACCAGGGCCTGCCGTCGAACCGCGAGATCGCCTCGGCCAAGGTCTATGCCACGGAAATGCTCGCCCGTGTCACCGACGAGGCGATCCAGATCTTCGGCGGCATGGGCCTGATGGACGACCTGCCGCTCGCCCGCTTCTGGCGCGACGCCCGCGTCGAGCGCATCTGGGACGGCACGTCGGAAATCCAGCGGCACATCATCAGCCGCGACCTGCTCCGGCCGCTGGGGGCGTGATGAATATGGCAGTCCGTGCCCATGATACCCCCCTCTGCCCTGCCGGGCATCTCCCCCACAGGGGGGGAGATCAGCAGGGGGCTAGAACCTCACTAGACCAGCCACGTCAAAGATGGGCAGCACATCGCCCCATCCAATCTCCCCCCTTGTGGGGGAGATGGCCGGCAGGCCAGAGGGGGGTATCGCCGTGACCCGCTCCCTCGACCGCCTCATCCGTCCGAAATCCATCGCCGTCTTCGGCGGTAAGGAAGCGCGGCGGGTCATCTATCAATGCGACAAGATGGGCTTTTCCGGCGATATCTGGCCGGTGCATCCGCGTGAGGACGAAATCCTCGGCCGCAAATGCTATCGCTCGGTCGCCGATCTGCCCGGCGCGCCGGATGCCTCCTTCGTCGGCGTCAACCGCGAGCTCACCATCGGCATCATCCGTGATCTCGCTGCGCGCGGCGCGGGCGGCGCGGTCTGCTACGCCTCCGGCTTCCGCGAAGCCGTCAGCGAGCTTGCCGACGGCGATGACCTTCAAAGGGCGCTGGTGGAGGCCGCCGGCGACATGCCGATCCTCGGCCCCAACTGCTACGGCTTCATCAACATGCTGGATGGCGCCCTGCTCTGGCCCGACCAGCACGGCATGCTGCGCATCGAAAAGGGCGTCGCCGTCCTGACGCAGTCCTCAAACATCGCCTGCAATGTCTCGATGCAGCAGCGCGGCCTGCCGCTCGCCTATATCCTGACGGCCGGCAACCAGGCGCAGACCGGCCTTGCCGATCTCGCCTGCGCCGTGCTCGAAGACCCGCGCGTCACCGCCGTCGGCCTCCATATCGAGGGCTTTGACAGCATCGCTTCGCTGGAGCGCCTGGGCCTTCGCGCCCGCGAACTGAAGAAGCCGGTCGTCACGCTGAAGGTCGGCAAATCGGAACAGGCGCAGCTCGCCACCGTCTCGCACACCGCCTCGCTCGCCGGCAACGACGCCGTCTCCTCGGCGCTGCTCGCCCGCCTCGGCATCGGCCGTGTCGAGACCCTGCCGGAACTGCTGGAAACCCTGAAGCTTCTGCATGTCGCCGGCCCCCTTTCGAGCCACGACATCTCCTCCATGTCCTGCTCGGGCGGCGAGGCCTCGCTGATGGCGGATGCCGGGGTGAAGCGGAAGGTCGTCTACCGCGACCTGAAGCCGGCGCAGCGCCAGCCGCTGCGCGAAACGCTCGGCCAGATGGTGACGATCTCCAACCCGCTCGACTATCACACCTTCGTCTGGGGCAACCGCGAGAGGCAGACCGCCGCCTTCACCACCATGATGCAGGGCGGCTATGCGCTGAACCTCGTCGTGCTCGATTTCCCCCGTCTCGACCGCTGCGACGCCGCCGACTGGACCACCACCTGCGAGGCCCTGATCGACGCCGCGCGGGCGACGGGCGAAAATGCCGGCATCGTCGCCAGCATGGGCGAGAACCTGCCGGAAGCGACCGCCGAAATGCTGGTGCGAAACGGCGTCGTGCCCTTCTACGGCATCGAGGAGGCGCTTGCCGCCGCCGATGCCGCCGCCGGCATCGGCGAAGCCTGGTCGAAGCCGCTTGCCGCCCCGCTGCTCAAGGCCCCGACCGGCGAAGGCGAGGCGATCACGCTCACCGAGCACGAGGCCAAGCGGGCGCTCGCCACCCATGGCCTTCCCGTCCCGAAGGGCCTCACCGCCGAAACGGCGGAAGCAGCCGCGCAGGCAGCCGAAGCGCTTGGCTTCCCCGTCGTGCTCAAGGGCCTCGGCGTCGCGCACAAGACCGAAGCCGGCGCGGTCAAGCTCAACCTCGCCGGCCGCGAAGCCGTACTCGATGCGGCAAAGGCCATGGCCGGCGTCGCCTCGGGCTTCCTCGTGGAAAAGATGGTGGGCAAACCGGCCGCCGAACTCATCGTCGGCGCCATGCGCGATCCCGTCGCCGGCCCGGTGCTGACCATCGGCGCCGGTGGCATCCTCGTCGAACTGCTTGAGGATTCCGCGATTTTGACCCTGCCGACCGACGAGAAGACGATCCGCGAGGCGATCTCCGGCCTCAAGATCGCCAGGCTGCTGAACGGCTATCGCGGCGCGCCGAAGGGCGATATCGACGCCCTTGTCGCCGCCGTCGCATCAGCGGCATCCTATGTCGTTTCAAACGCTTCAATAATCGAAGAACTGGACGTTAATCCCATAATGGTGCTCCCCGCCGGCGACGGTGTCGTGGCGGCCGATGCACTGATCCGTCTGAGGAAACAATCATGACCGGACCGATACGCCAGCGCCGCGAAGGCGGCATCCTCGAAGTCACGATCGATCGCCCCAAGGCGAACGCCATCGACCTTGCGACCAGCCGCATCATGGGCGAGGTCTTCCGGGAATTCCGCGACGATGACACGCTGCGCGTCGCCATCATCACCGGCGCGGGGGAGAAATTCTTCTGTCCGGGATGGGACCTGAAGGCCGCAGCGGCAGGCGATGCCGTGGACGGCGACTATGGCGTCGGCGGCTTCGGCGGCATGCAGGAACTGCGCGACCTCAACAAACCGATCATCGCTGCCATCAACGGCATCTGCTACGGCGGCGGCTTCGAGATTGCGCTGTCGACCGACCTCATCCTCGCCGCCGAGCACGCGACCTTCGCCCTGCCGGAAATCCGCTCCGGCACGGTGGCCGATGCCGCCTCGATCAAGCTGCCGAAGCGCATTCCGTATCACATCGCCATGGACATGCTGCTCACCGGCCGCTGGCTGGACGTTCAGGAGGCGCATCGCTGGGGCTTCGTCAACGAGATCCTGCCGGCCGACAAGCTCATGGACCGCGCCTGGGAGCTGGCGCGCCTGCTCGAAAGCGGCCCCCCACTCGTCTACGCCGCCATCAAGGAAGTGGTGCGCGCGGCCGAGGGCGACACCTTCCAGGGAACCATGAACAAGATCACCAAGCGGCAGTTCCGCACGGTCGATATTCTCTATTCCAGCGAGGATCAGCTCGAGGGCGCGCGCGCCTTCGCGGAGAAGCGCGATCCCGTCTGGAAGGGGCGATAGGCGGCTTGGCCGGCTCGAGAAAGAAAGGAGATCAGGGAGAAGAATGATCCCGCGCCGGCATAAAAACCGGCCGCAAGGTTGCCTTACAGGCGAAAAACAGAAATTCTGCCAATCACAACGACAAATGCCCGCAAAAGGGCCAGCGAAAGGGAACAGGGGAATGACTGATTACACCAAATACCTCACCGGCCAGGTCACGCTCGGCAAGATGAACCGCCGCGAGTTCATGGGCCGCGCCGCTGCCTTCGGCATCACGCTCGCCGCCGCCGGCACCCTATTCGACACCGCCGCAAAGGCCCAGGAGCCCAAGCGCGGCGGCAACCTCAAGCTCGGCCTCGAAGGCGCAGCCGCCACGGATTCCAAGGACCCGGCAAAGGCGCTCTCGCAGTTCATGTTCGTCGTCGGCCGCAACTGGGGCGACATGCTCGTCGAATCCGAGCCGCTGACCGGCAAGCCCGTCCCGGCGCTCGCCGAATCCTGGGAGCCCTCCGCCGACGCAGCGACCTGGATCTTCAACATTCGCAAGGGCGTGAAATTCCACGACGGCAAGGAACTGACCGTCGACGACGTCGTCAAGACCCTGCAGCGCCACACCGACGAGAAGTCGGAATCGGGCGCGCTCGGCGTCATGAAATCGATCAAGGAAATCAAGACCGACGGCGACAAGCTGGTGCTGGTGCTGACCGAAGGCAACGCCGACCTGCCGCTGCTGCTCACCGACTACCACCTCGTCATCCAGCCGAATGGCGGCCTCGACGACCCGAATGCGCAGATCGGCACCGGCCCCTACAAGGTGACGAGCTTCGAGGCCGGCGTTCGTGCTACCTTCGAGCGCAACAAGGACGACTGGCGCCAGGATCGCGGTTTCGTCGATACGATCGAGATGATCGCGATGAACGACGCGACCGCCCGCATCGCCGCGCTCTCCTCCGGCCAGGTGCACTATATCAACCGCGTCGACCCGAAGACCGTCGATCTCCTCAAGCGCGCGCCGACCGTGGAAATCCTCTCCACCTCCGGCCGCGGCCACTATGTCTTCATCATGCATTGCAACACCGCGCCGTTCGACAACAACGACCTGCGCATGGCGCTGAAATACGCCATGGACCGCGAGACGATGCTGGAGAAGGTGCTCGGCGGCTACGGCAAGATCGGCAACGACTTCCCGATCAACGAGACCTATGCCCTCTTCCCGGAAGGCATCGAGCAGCGCGCCTACGACCCGGACAAGGCCGCCTTCCACTACAAGAAGTCGGGCCACAGCGGCTCGGTGCTGCTGCGCACCTCCGACGTCGCCTTCCCGGGCGCGGTCGACGCCGCCGTCCTCTACCAGGAGAGCGCCAAGAAGGCCGGCATCGAGATCGAGGTGAAGCGCGAGCCGGGTGACGGCTACTGGTCGAACGTCTGGAACGTCCAGCCCTTCTCCACCTCCTACTGGGGCGGCCGCCCGACGCAGGACCAGATGTATTCCACCGCCTATCTCTCGACGGCGGACTGGAACGACACCCGCTTCCAGCGCCCGGACTTCGACAAGATGCTGCTGGAAGCCCGTTCGGAACTCGACGAGGCCAAGCGCAAGGACATGTACCGCACCATGGCCATGATGGTGCGTGACGAGGGCGGCCTGATCCTGCCGATGTTCAACGACTTCGTGAACGCCTGCGGCAAGAACGTGAAGGGCTATGTCCACGATATCGGCAACGACATGTCGAACGGCTATGTCGCAACCCGCGTCTGGCTCGACGCCTGATGACCGGCAACGGACCGGCGCACGGTCCGGAGCTGACAGCGACGGCGGCTGCGGGCGAAGCCCCGCAGTCGGCCGGCGTTGCCGGATCGGTTGCGTCCACCGGAACCCCAGCCATCGAAGCTACGCCTTCGACCTGGGCAAAACTCAGCAAACGCAGCCCGCTGGCTGCGCTCATCCTGCAACGCCTCGCGCTCAGCGTGGCTCTGCTCTTCGCCGTGTCGCTGATGATCTTCGGCGGCGTGGAAGCCCTGCCCGGCGACTTCGCGACGACCTATCTCGGCCAGTCGGCGACGCCCCAGGCGGTGGAGAACATCCGCAAGGACCTCGGCCTCGACCAGCCGGCGACCACCCGCTACTTCAAGTGGCTCGGCGGCGCCGTCCAGGGTGACTTCGGCAAGTCCTGGGCCTCGAAGCAATCGGTCAGCGAGCAGATCGGCAAGCGCCTCGGCAATTCGCTGTTCCTCGCGTTCTTCGCGGCGATCATATCGGTGCCTCTCGCCGTCGGCCTCGGCATGCTCGCGGTGCAGTACCGCAACCGCCTGCCGGACAAGATCATCAACGTCATCTCGCTTGCGGCGATCTCGCTTCCCGAGTTCTTCGTGGGCTACCTGCTGATCCTGTTCTTCGCCGTGCAGATGGGCGTCGCGACCTTCCCCGCGACGGTCTACGACACGATGACGCTCGGCCAGCGGCTGTCGGCCATCGCGCTGCCGACCGCCACCCTCGTCCTCGTCGTGCTCGCCCACATGATGCGCATGACGCGGGCCGCGATCCTCAACGTCATGTCGTCCGCCTATGTGGAGACGGCGGAACTCAAGGGCCTCAGCGGCATCCGGATCATCGCCAGGCATGCGGCGCCGAACGCCGTGGCCCCGGTCATCAACGTCATCGCGCTCAACCTCGCCTATCTCGTGGTCGGCGTCGTCGTCGTGGAGGTGGTCTTCGTCTATCCCGGCATGGGCCAGTACATGGTCGACGCCGTGACGGTGCGCGACATGCCCGTCGTGCAGGCCTGCGGCCTGATCTTCGCCGCCTTCTACATCTTCCTCAACATGTTCGCCGATATCCTCGCGATCGTCGCGAACCCCAGATTGAGGCACCCGCGATGAGACTTTCCACCATCCCAATCAGCGCATGGATCGGCATAATCGGCATCGCCCTCGCCCTCTTCTGCGCTCTCTTCGCCCCCTTCATCGCACCGCATGGCGAAAGCGAGATCGTCGGTTCCGTCTGGCAGCCGATGGGCGGCGACTACCTGCTCGGCACGGACAATCTCGGCCGCGACCTCTTCTCGCGGCTGATCTTCGGCGCCCGCACCACGATCTTCGTGGCGCTGGCGGCAACCGTGCTCTCGTTCTCGCTCGGCATGCTGCTGTCCTTCACGGCGGCGGTGACGGGCGGGTTCATCGACCAGGTCTTCTCGCGCTTCAACGACCTGATGATGGCGATCCCGACGCTGATCTTCGCCCTCGTCGTGCTGGCCGTGCTGCCGCAGCAGCTCTGGATCCTCATCCTCGTCATGGCGATCCTCGACTCGACCCGCGTCTACCGCATCGGCCGCGCCGTCGCGCTCGACGTGGCGGTCATGGAATTCGTGGAGGCCGCAAGGCTGCGCGGCGAACGCACGGGCTGGATCATCTTCCGGGAAATCCTGCCCAACACGCTCTCGCCGCTGCTCGCCGAGTTCGGCCTGCGCTTCGCCTTCTCGATCCTGTTCCTTTCCACCCTCTCCTTCCTCGGCCTCGGCATCCAGCCGCCGGCGGCAGACTGGGGCGGCATGGTGAAGGACAACAAGGACGGCATCATCTTCGGCATTTCGGCCGCCCTCATTCCGGGCGGCGCGATCGCGGGGCTGGCCATCTGCGTCAACCTCGTCGTCGACTGGCTGATGAAACGCACCTCGAGCCTGAAGGGGGGACGCGGCGATGCCTGATCTTCTTTCCGTCCGCAATCTCAAGATCGAGGCGACGAGCTACCCGCCCGGCGAACCGCCGAAGACCGTGACGCTCGTCGAGGGCGTGAACTTCGACGTGCAGAAGGGCAAGGTGCTCGGCCTCATCGGCGAATCCGGCGCCGGCAAGTCCACCATCGGCCTCACCGCGCTCGCCTACGGGCGCGGCGGGGTGCGCATCACCGGCGGCGAGGTGAAGCTCAACGGCGAGGACCTCCTGAAGCTCTCGCCGTCGGGCATCCGCAAAGTGCGCGGCAGCAAGGTCTGCTACGTCGCGCAATCGGCGGCCGCGGCCTTCAACCCCGCCCACCGTCTCGGCGAGCAGGTGATCGAGGCCTCGCTGAAACACGGCATCATGAGCCGGGCGGACGCGGAAAAGCGCGCGCTCTACCTCTTCAAGGTGCTCGGCCTGCCGAACCCGGACACCTTCGGCCAGCGTTATCCGCACCAGGTCTCCGGCGGCCAGCTGCAGCGCGCCATGACCGCCATGGCGCTCTGCCCCAATCCGGAGCTGATCATCTTCGACGAGCCGACCACCGCGCTCGACGTGACGACGCAGATCGACGTGCTCGCCGCCATCAAGCATGCCATCGAGGAAACCCACACGGCCGCGCTCTACATCACCCACGACCTTGCCGTCGTGGCGCAGATCACGGACGACATCCTCGTGCTCCGGCACGGCAAGATGGTGGAATACGGCTCGGTAAAACAGATCATCGAAGAGCCGACGCAGGACTACACCCGGGCGCTGGTCAACGTGCGCGGCACCGGCCGGGACGAAGCGCCCGACCAGACGGACACGCTCCTGAAAGTGGAGAACGTCACCGCCGGCTACTCCAACGGCTTCAAGGTGCTGCAGGACGTGTCCCTGCATCTGCCGAAGGGCCAGACGCTGGCGGTGGTGGGCGAATCCGGCTCGGGCAAATCCACCCTCGCCCGCGTCATCACCGGCCTCCTGCCCCCGCAGGAGGGCACGATCAGCTTCGACGGCAAGCCCTTGCCGAAAGCGCTGAAGGGCCGGTCGAACGACGAGCTGCGCCGCATCCAGATGATCTACCAGATGGCCGACACCGCGATGAATCCGCGCCAGACGGTGCGCGACATCATCGGCCGCCCCCTCACCTTCTACTATGGCCTGCGCGGCCGGGAGAAGACCGAGCGGGTCAAGGAGTTGCTGGACCAGATCGAAATGGGCGGCCGCTTCGCCGATCGCTACCCCGCCGAGCTCTCCGGCGGCCAGAAGCAGCGCGTCGCCATCGCAAGGGCGCTTGCGGCCAAGCCCGAACTCATCCTCTGCGACGAGCCGACCTCCGCGCTCGACCCGCTGGTGGCCGAGGGCATCCTGAAGCTTCTCCTGAAGCTGCAGGAGGAAACGCATGTCTCCTACATGTTCATCACCCACGACATCGCCATCGTGCGCGCGATCGCCGACAGCGTGGCCGTGATGCACCGGGGACGCCTCGTGCGCTTCGGACCTAAATCGAAGGTGCTTTCACCGCCCTTCGACGACTACACGGACCTGCTGCTGAAATCCGTCCCGGAAATGGAGATCGGCTGGCTGGAGCGGGTACTGACGACCCGGCGCATGGAGAGTGCCGGGAATTGATAGAAGGCGGGCGGCTTTAGTCGCCCGTTTTTGTAGCAGCGTAGCCCCTCATCCGGCCTGCCGGCCACCTTCTCCGTGGCTGCGGGCGAAGGAGATATGCCGTGCGCTTTCCCGAATCTTCGGCGCTGCGTGGGGCAAGTCCCCTCTCCCCGCTTGCGGGGAGAGGGTTAGGGTGAGGGGCAACGCCTCAAGCACGACGGCCGGCGCAGGGCACGTGGCCCTCGCTCAATTCTGCGTGCAGGTCACGTCCCCGAGCCGGCTCGCCGATTCCCCCTCGACACTCACCGTCTCGTCGCCGCGCGCCGTGCAATTGCCCTTCTCGCCGACGCCGCTGCGAAACTTCACCATGGGCTGGCCCTCGATCATCACGCTCGGCACGATCTCGTAGAGTTCCGGCGGGCAGTTCACCACGTCGGAAAGGCGCAGCGCCGGGGCGCCGCCGATGAAGACGCTCTTGGAGCCGGACATGGCGCAGGCGGGAATGGGCGCCGGGGCATCGTCGGCAAGAGAGACGGACGGCGCGGCCGCCGCGATGCCGAAGGCCAGGATCGCGGCCGAAAAATGCTGGAATTTCATCTGGTTTCTCCCTTGTCACGCGCCGCGCGGGATAGCGCCCGCAGCGTTTCGAGCGCCCGTTCGGCGTCCCGCTCCGGCACGAATATATGGTCGTGATGGAAGGCGGCAACCACATTGGCGCTGATGCCCGCGCTGGTCCGTGGCGAAGGCCGCCGTCAGCCCCACCGCTTCAAGTGAGGAATGCACCGTGAGCGTGATCATGCGCATCGGCCCGCTGGCGGAAAGCCCGTCGGCGGCGTCAGCCGGCAGGATCAGCGTGATGCCCTCCTCCTCCCGGAAAAGGCCGATCGGCCCGCGCGCAAGATGGGCCGCGATATCGCTGGCCTGCACGCTCGCATAGACGAAACTGCCTGCCACCAGCGCCGGCTCCATGGTCGCCAACAGCTCGTCGAGATCGGTAACGCCGCTCATGGGTGGGCCATCCGGCGCACGGCATCGCAAAGCGCCGCAAAGCCGGCCCTTGCGCCCTCGCTCATGAAACGGGCGCGCAGCCAGGCATGGATCATCTGCTTTTCCTCACGATATTCCACCGGCACGCCGGCAAGGATCAGCCGCGCGGCATAGGCCCGGGCATCGTCACGCAGCGGATCGAAAAAGGCCCCGCTGATAAAGGCCGGCGGCAGGCCGGCGAGACTTTCCGCCCGCGACGGGAAGGCATGTGCCGCGTCCCCCGGCGCCGCATAGACTTCGCGATAATAGGCGACGTCGGCGGTGGAGAGGCCCGGCGCCTCGGCCATTTCCACATAGGAACCGGACACGAGATCGCCGCCAAGGCCGGGATAGATCAATGCCTGCCCGGCTATGCCCTTCAGCCCCTCGTCACGCGCCTTCAGCACGAGGCCAGCCGCAAGATTTCCGCCGGCGCTGTCGCCGATCACGACGACCGGATGGCTTTCCAGCAGAAGCTCGACGAGTACCGCCCAGCAATCGTCGAAGGCGGCGGGCCAGACGTGTTCCGGCGAGAGGCGGTAGTCGACCGAGACGAGTTCCGCCCCGGCCGCCTCGGAAATCTCCGCACAGATGGCGTCGTGGCTTTCGAGCGAGCCGACGACGAAACCGCCACCGTGGATGTAGAGGAGCCGTGTTTCGCTCGCCACCTGCGCGGGGCGATAGCGGCGCACCGGAATGCGCTCGGCCACCAGCCCGTCGCGCTTGACCATGCCGGCCGGCGGCGGCGCATCAAAGGCTGCGCAGAGGGCATCGTACCAGGCGCGCTGCTGGATGATGTCGGCATCGACGGCATCGGCGGGGTAAAAATCCTCGCAGCGTTTGTGGAAGGCGAGAATGCCCGCCTCGGTCGGCACGGGACGATCGGTCATGGCTGGGTTCCGCTGGCGCTCAGGTCTTCTGGAAGGCGAGATTGAGGCCGAGCCCGACGAGGATCGTGCCGCCGACGCGCTGCATCGTCTTCTGCATCCGCACCGAGCCCTTCACGCGGCTCGCGATGACGCCGGCCAGGAACACGCAGACGATATCGGCCGAGGTGAACATAAGATTGACGATGGTGCCGAGAACAAGAAGCTGCATCCAGACCGGCAGGGCCGCGGCGGGATCGACGAACTGCGGCAGGAAGGCAAGGAAGAAGATCGCCGTCTTGGGGTTCAGCACCTCCACGGAAATGCTTTCGACGAAGGCGCGCCAGCCATTCTTGCGCGCCAGTTCCGCCGGAAGCGCGGCTCCCAGATCGCCCATCGGCTCGGCCTTGGCGCGGAACATGCGCACCCCGAGCCAGACGAGGTAGAGCGCGCCGAGCAGCTTGACCGCCAGATAGAGCGCGGGCACGGCATGGAACAGCGCCGTGAGGCCCGCGGCGGCGGCGATCACATGCGCATAGCCGCCGAGGTGGATGCCGAGGCTTGCCATCAGGCCGGAGCGGCAGCCGCGCGCAATCGTCTGCGCCGCCGCATAGAGCATCGCCGGGCCGGGCATATAGGCGAAGACCGCCGTCGTCACGAAAAAGGCAAGCATCATCTCGAACGGCGGCATATCCTCTCCTCCAGGCCTCGTCTCCTGCCTGCGAGCTTATCGCGGAAATGGCGGGCGGGGAACTCTCGGCGGCATTTCATCCGCAGCCATTCGCCTTGCCTCTCCGCCGCCCGTCCTATTAAGTGCCGCCATGGCTTTCACTTTCCGGCAATTGCAGTATTTCGTCGCCGTCGCGGAACAGGGATCCGTGACGCGGGCGGCGCAGAACCTGTCGATCTCGCAATCCTCGATCACCGAGGCGATCAAGGAGCTCGAATCGGATCTCGGCGTCGAACTTTTCGAGCGCCATCCGCGCGGGCTGACGACGACGCATAACGGCCACCAGTTCCTGCGGCATGCGACGAAAATCCTCTCCAATGTCTCGGATGCCCGCCGCTCCTTCTCCGACAACCGGGCGCCGGAAAAGGGCCAGCTCAATCTCGGCGTCACCTCGCTTGTCGCCGGTTACGTGCTGTCGGACCTGCTCTCGCGCTACCGCCGCGCCTTCCCTGGCATCGATGTCAGCGCCATCGAGGACAACGGCTCCTATCTGGAGCACCTGCTGGTCGGCGGGGAACTGGACGTGGCGGTCATGGTCATCTCGAACCTGCGCGACCGCATGGCGCTGCAGGCCGAGATCATCGAGACCTCGCCCTATCGGCTGTGGCTGCCCATCGGGCATCCGCTCGTCTCGGCCGACATCATCTCCGTCAGCGATATTGCGAAGGAACCGCTGATCATGCTGACGGTGGACGAAATCGAGGAGAATACCGGCAAGCTGCTGAGCGCCCTCGGCGCCCGCCCGCATGTCGCCTTCCGCACCCGCTCGGTGGAAGCGGTGCGCAGCCTCGTGGCGACGGGCGCGGGCATCGCGCTGCTGCCCGACCTCGTCTACCGTCCCTGGTCGCTGGAAGGCGACCGCATCGAAAGCCGCGACGTCTCCGGTGCGCTGCCGGTGGTGCAGATCGGCATGGTCTGGCGCAAGGGCTCCGGTCTGTCGCAGGCGGCGCGCGATTTCGTGGGACTGGCGGAAGCGCTCAGAAGCGGGCGCGGGCGCTAACGTAAAAGTATATCAAGGAATGCTGAGTAAGCCGGAGATTGAGATTTTTACTGATCCGGCACCACGAGACGATCGATGAGAATATTTGTCCGGTTGATAACCATCACGATGACAACGGTCCTGTGCATCGTTGTTTTTAGCGCTCTGTTCGAGTTCCTGAACGCACTGCCGAATCTTTCCTGGACACTGCAGCCCCAACGTGGTGAGCTACCTTTTTACTCTGCCTTGCTCTGGGGGGCGGTGCTTCGCGCGCCGGGCTATATCGTCACCGGCACGGTCCCACTGCTGACCATTCTTTCCGTCTTCGAATGGCGAGTGATAAGAAATCGATGGGCCTACCTTCTCCTCTGGTCTGTGGCCGGGATTTTCGTTACCTGCCTGCTGTTCCTGTGGCTTCAGCCGTCCCGCCTCCTCGCCGCAGCCATAGCCGGTTGCGCCGCGGGTTCCCTATACTGGTTGCTTGCCGGCCGTCATGCGGGATTTGCGCCACGGAACGACACTTAACTTCACCATTCGGAATTTCCGATACCGGCATTCTGATTAATGAATTTGCGAAAGCGGCGAAATCGCGGCACCTTTCCTTTCGGGAACAATACCGCTCGAAGCGGATCAAACCGGGAGACTGTCATGAAGCGACTTCTGCATTCCTGCACCGCGCTTACCCTTTCGCTCGCCTTCGCCACCGCCGCCATCGCCCAGGAGCCGCTGAAGGCGCTTGGCCCCGGCGAGGGAGAAGTCTCCATCGTCGCCTGGGCCGGCTATATCGAGCGTGGCGAGACGGACAAGGCCTATGACTGGGTCACCGACTTCGAGAAGAAGACGAGCTGCAAGGTAACGGTGAAGACCGCCGCGACCTCCGACGAAATGGTCGCGCTGATGAACGAAGGCGGTTTTGACCTCGTCACCGCCTCGGGCGACGCCTCGCTCCGCCTCGTCGCCGGCAAGCGCGTCCAGCCGATCAACATCGACCTCATCCCCAGCTGGAAGACCCTCGACGAGCGCCTGCAGAACGCGCCCTGGTACACGGTGAACGGCGTCCACTACGGCACGCCCTATCTCTGGGGGCCGAACGTCCTGATGTACAACACCGAAGCCTTCAAGGGCGAGGCGCCGAAGAGCTGGAAGGTCGTCTTCGAGGAAATGACGCTGCCGGACGGCAAGTCCAACAAGGGCCGCGTGCAGGCCTATGACGGCCCGATCCACATCGCCGACGCCGCCCAGTACCTGATGGCGCACAAGCCGGAACTCGGTATCAAGAGCCCCTACGAGCTGAACGAAGACCAGTACAAGGCCGCGCTCGACCTCCTGCGCGTCCAGCGCACGCTCGTCGGCCGCTACTGGCACGATGCCATGATCCAGATCGACGATTTCAAGAACGAAGGCGTCGTCGCCTCGGGCTCCTGGCCGTTCCAGGTCAACCTGATGAAATCGGAAGGCCAGCCGATCGCCTCGACCTTCCCGGAAGAGGGCGTGACCGGCTGGGCCGACACCACCATGCTGCATGCCGAAAGCCAGCACCCCAACTGCGCCTATATGTGGATGGAGCATTCGCTTTCGGCCAAGGTGCAGGGTGACGCGGCCGCCTGGTTCGGCGCGGTTCCCTCCGTTCCGGCTGCCTGCAAGGGCAATGCGCTGCTGACCGACGAAGGCTGCTCGACCAACGGCTACGACAACTTCGACAAGATCGCCTTCTGGCGCACGCCGACGACGAAGTGCGAAAGCCAGGGCGAGTGCGTGCCCTATCACCGCTGGGTCTCCGACTATATCGGCGTCATCGGCGGTCGCTGAGAACAGCCCCCTCACCCTAACCCTCTCCCCGTGAACGGGGAGAGGGAACGTGCCCCACGACAGGTTTCGCTTCGACGGCAAAGGCCGCAGCGGAAAACGCCTCTTCGTGCCTCCTTCTCCTCGCCTGCGGGGAGAAGGTGCCGGCAGGCGGATGAGGGGCGGAACACAAAACACCGGGAGCCCCCATGACCGCCGTCCTGTTCCAGCAAGTATCCCGCCACTTCGGCGCCGTGCGCGCCGTCGACAGCGTGGATCTCGCCATTGCCGAGGGCGAGTTCTTCGCCATGCTCGGCCCGTCCGGCTCCGGCAAGACGACCTGCCTGCGCCTGATCGCCGGCTTCGAGCAGCCGACCTCTGGCCATATCGAGATCTTCGGCGAGACGGCCGAGGGCGTGCCGCCCTACCGCCGCAACGTCAACACGGTGTTCCAGGACTATGCCCTCTTCCCGCATCTCTCGATCCTGGAAAACGTCGCCTATGGCCTGATGGTCAAGGGCGTCGGCAAGGCCGAGCGGCTGAAGGCGGCGGAAGAGGCGCTCGCCATGGTGAAATTGCCCGGCTACGGCACGCGCCGCCCCGGCCAGCTCTCCGGCGGCCAGCGCCAGCGCGTGGCGCTCGCCCGCGCCCTCGTCAACCGCCCCCGCGTGCTCCTCCTCGACGAACCGCTCGGCGCGCTCGACCTCAAGCTGCGCGAGCAGATGCAGGAAGAGCTGAAATCGCTGCAGAAATCCCTCGGCATCACCTTCGTCTTCGTCACGCACGACCAGGGCGAGGCGCTGTCGATGGCCGACCGCATCGCCGTCTTCAGCGACGGCAAGATCCAGCAGCTCGGCACGCCTGAAGAGGTCTACAAGCGGCCGCAGACACGCTTCGTCGCGGATTTCGTCGGCTCCTCCAACGTGCTGCCGCCGGACTTCGTGGATGGCCTCGGCTACGGCCGGCACTATGCCAGCCTGCGCCCCGAGGACATCGCGCTCGGCGAGGCGCCCGGCCGCAAGCAGTTCACCGGCCGCGTGACGGCCGCAAGCTTCCTCGGCGCGGCGAACCGCGTCACGGTGGAAGCGAACGGCGCGCGCGTCGCCGCCATGCTGCCGGCTTCCATCGCGGTACCCGCCGAGGGCGAGACCGTCACCCTCTCCTTCCTGCCGCAGGACCTGCACACCATGGACGGCGCCCAATGAGCACCGTCACCGACACCTCAATTCTCGCGCGCCGGCAAGGCGCCTTCGGGCAGCTCTCGGATTTCTTCTGGCGCAATCCGGGCATCCTGCTGCTCCTGATGCTGACGCCGCCGCTGCTCTGGCTCGGCGTCATCTATCTCGGTTCGCTCTTCGCGCTGCTCCTGCAGAGCTTCTTCTCGATCGACGACTTTTCGGGGCTGATCAATTACGAGTTCACGCTCGCCACCTACAAGCAGCTCCTCATACCCTCGAACTTCGACATCATCCTGCGCACCGTGCTGATGGCCGCGCTGGTGACGATAGCGTCAGCGATCATCGCCTTCCCCATCGCCTATTATGCGGCGCGCTATGCCAAGGGGAAATGGAAGGTCATCTTCTATCTCGGCGTCATGCTGCCGCTGTGGTCGAGCTATCTCGTGAAAATCTATGCCTGGAAGCTGATCCTTGCCAAGGAAGGCATCCTCACCTGGTTCTTCGCCAAGCTGCACCTGCTGTGGCTGCTCGATGCGTGGCTTGCCCTCCCGGTCGTCGGCGGCTCCTCGCTCTCCATCAGCTATACCGGCACCTTCATCGTCTTCATCTATGTCTGGATGCCCTTCATGATCCTGCCGATCCAGGCCTCGCTGGAGCGCGTGCCGGGCAACCTCATCGAGGCGTCCGCCGACCTCGGCGGCAATCCCGGCCAGACCTTCCGCTACGTGCTGTTTCCGCTGGCGCTGCCCGGCATCATCGCCGGCTCCATCTTCACCTTCTCGCTGACGCTGGGCGATTACATCATTCCGCAGATCATCGGCTCGTCGCGACTGTTCATCGGCCAGGCGGTCTATGCCCAGCAGGGCACGGCCGGCAACATCCCGCTGGCCGCCGCCTTCTCCGTCGTGCCGATCGTCATCATGGGCCTCTATCTCTGGATGGCCAAGCGACAGGGAGCCTTCGATGCGCTCTGACAAGAACACCTCCGCCCCGCTCGGCCTGAAGATCGCCGCCGGCGCCGGCCTTGCCTTCCTGCACCTGCCGATCCTGCTCATCTTCCTCTACGCCTTCACCACGGAGGAGAAGAGCTACCAGTTCCCGCCGCCGGGCTATACGCTGCAATGGTTCGCCGTTGCCTGGAACCGGCCTGATGTCTGGGAGGCGATGGGGCTTTCCGTCCGCGTCGCGTCGATCTCGACGGCCGTCGCGCTGGTGCTCGGCACGCTCTGCGCCGCCGCCGTCTCCCGCACGCGCTTCTTCGGCCGTGAGACGGTCTCGCTGCTGGTGATCCTGCCTATCGCGCTTCCCGGCATCATCACGGGCATCGCGCTGCGCTCGGCCTTCTCCTTCGCGGAGATCCCCTTCTCCTTCTGGACCATCGTGCTCGGCCACGCGACCTTCTGCGTCGTGGTCGTCTACAACAACGCCGTCGCCCGCTTCCGCCGCATCTCCGGCTCGCTGATCGAAGCCTCCATGGACCTCGGCGCCGACAGCTTCCAGACGTTCCGCTACGTCATCCTGCCGAATATCGGCACGGCGCTGCTCGCCGGCGGCATGCTCGCCTTCGCGCTGTCCTTCGACGAGGTGATCGTCACCACCTTCACCGCCGGCCAGCAATCCACCCTGCCGATCTGGATGCTCGAGGAACTCGTGCGCCCCCGCCAGCGGCCGGTGACGAACGTCGTCGCCATGGTGGTCGTGCTCGTCACCTTCCTGCCGATCCTCGGCGCCTACTACCTCACCCGCGACGGCGACCAGGTCGCCGGCGGCGGCAAATGAACCAAACGACAAGGGAGAACATCATGGACACCCAGATGCTGATCGGCTCGCGCTTCGAGGCCGGCACCGAGGCGGAAGAGCACATCCTGAACCCGAAGACCGGCGGCAAGATCGTCGACCTGCCTGAGGCGTCCCATGCGCAGATCGACGCCGCCGTCGACGCCGCCGAGAAGGCCTTCGTCTCCTGGGCGACCACCACGCCCGCCGAACGCTCCGGCTATCTCCTGCGCATCGCCGACGCCATCGAGAAGGACTCGGACGCCTTCGCCGCGCTCGAATCCCTCAACTGCGGCAAGCCGATCAACGCCGCCCGCAACGACGAACTGCCCGCCATCGTCGACTGCTGGCGCTTCTTCGCCGGCGCGATCCGCTCGCTGCACGCCCCGGTCGCCGCCGAGTATCTGCCCGGCTTCACCTCCATGGTGCGCCGCGACCCGGTCGGCATCGTCGGCTCCATCGCGCCGTGGAACTATCCGCTGATGATGATGGCCTGGAAGCTCGCCCCCGCGATCGCCGGCGGCAACACCGTCGTCTTCAAGCCCTCCGAGCAGACGCCGCTGACGGCGCTGAAGATGGCCAAGCTCTTGGCCGACATCCTGCCGGAAGGCGTGGTCAACATCGTGCTCGGTCGCGGCGAGACGGTCGGCAACGCACTGATCAACCATCCGAAGATCAACATGGTCTCCATCACCGGCGACGTCGCCACCGGCAAGAAGGTGCTGGCCGCCGCCGCCAAGACCGTCAAGCGCACCCATCTGGAACTCGGCGGCAAGGCCCCGGTCGTCGTCTTCGACGATGCCGATCTCGAAGCCGTCGTCTCCGGCATCCGCGCCTTCGGCTACTACAATGCAGGGCAGGACTGCACCGCCGCCTGCCGCATCTATGCGCAGGACGGCATCTACGAGAAACTGGTCGCCGACCTCTCGGCCGCCGTCTCGACCATCAAGTACAACGACCCCGACGACACGCAGAACGAGATCGGCCCGCTGATCTCCAGGCGCCAGCGTGACCGCGTGGCGAGCTTCGTAGAGCGCGCCGCCGAGGTGAAGCATATCGAGATCACCGCGGGCGGGCGCCCCGGCAGCGACGACGGCTACTTCTTCCAGCCGACGGTCGTCGCCGGCGCGACGCAGGACGACGAGATCGTGCGCCGCGAGGTCTTCGGCCCGGTCGTCTCCGTCACCCGCTTCTCCGATGCCGAGCAGGCCATCGGCTGGGCCAACGACAGCGACTACGGCCTCGCCTCCTCCGTCTGGACGAAGGATATCGGCAAGGCCATGAAGGCGGCCTCCCGCCTGCAATACGGCTGCACCTGGATCAACACCCACTTCATGCTGACGACCGAAATGCCCCATGGCGGCGTCAAGCAGTCGGGCTACGGCAAGGACATGTCGATCTACGCGCTGGAGGACTACACCGCCGTCCGCCACGTCATGATCAACCACGGCTGACCCTCCCCGCCGCCCTCGCGCGCGGCCACCTGCCGGGGCGTCTCCAGCGCCCCGGAACTTTCTTGCCCTTCACGCGTCTTGCCTTCCATCAAACAGGAGGCACCGCCATGCTGAAATGGGCCTTGATTTTCCTCGTCATCTCACTGATCGCCGGCTTCCTTGGTTTTTCCGGCGTATCGGCCGCGACGGCCACCATCGCGAAGGTCCTCTTCGTGATCGCGCTCGTCATCTTCCTGATTTTCCTGGTTCTTGCCCTGATGGCCGGCAGCGCCGTGGTCTGAGACCGTTCAAGGCGATTTGAAGCCGAATACCCTTCCGGCCGCCCGTCGCGCAGGCTATACCAGTCCCAGGAGGACGGGGATGATCTGGGCATTTGCGGTCGCGGCGGCGGCCATTCTGTATCTCGCATTGCGTTTTCGACGCTTCCAAAGCTGGGTTGAACCCGTTCTGACCATCGTGGTCGCCATCGGCCTTGCCGGCGCGCTTCTCGTCTGGTTCGTCGACGAGCGGGTGCCGTCGAGCGATCCCGCGACACCCGGCAGCACGGCAGCGGCGCTTACCGCCGACGACGTTTCCCTCTCCGAAATGCAGGCGAGCGTCGGCCAGACCAAGACGAGCTACCGCGTCACCGGCCGCCTCACGAACAAGGGCACGATGCCGCTGCAATCCTTCCGGCTCGACGTGGTGCTCTCCGATTGCCCGAACGGCGCCTGCCGCGAGGCGGGCCGCGACAGCGCCCTGATCGTGCTGCGCGTGCTGCCGGGCGAAAGCCAGACCTTCAGCACCTTCGCCGTCTTCCCCGGCCTCGACCTCACCCCCGTCACGACGCCCGAATTCGACTTCGGCGTCAGGGACGTGCGCGCGGCCACCCGCTAGGCATTACACGGAAAAAGATCAATCCGCCTCGCCGGCGCCGGCTGTCAGCATCCGGTTGATGGCATCGCCGGACGCGGCCGCTGAGAGTTTCGCGAAGCTGCCGTCCTTGAGGATGGCGTCCATCTGCTCGGCGATGGCGGCGTGGGTGACGCGGGCGATCGTCGAGCCGAGCGAGATGCGGCGCACGCCGAGGGCGGCGAACTGCGGCACCGTGAGCTGGCGCAGCGGCCCGGCGGCAAGCGCGTTGACGGGCTTCGAGACGGAGGCGAGCACGCGCTTCAGCTCCTCGGCACCCGGCGGTACCGGAACATAGAGCAGATCCGCCCCGGCCTTTTCGAAGGCCTGGATGCGGCGGATGGCTTCGTCGAGATCGTAGACGCCGTTCATCACGCCGTCGGCGCGGGCGCAGAGGATGAAGGGCCGGCCGAGCGAGCGGGCGGCATCGGCAGCGGCGCGGATGCGCTCGACGGAAAGGTCGAAGGCATAGGCCGGGTTGCCGTCCACCATCTGCGTGTCTTCGATGGAGCAGCCGGAAAGGCCGACTTCGGCCGCAAGGCGGATCGTCTCGGCCACATCGTCGGGCGCATCGGCAAAGCCGTTCTCGAAATCACCCGAGACGGGAAGCGGCGTGGCGCGGACGATATCCTCGGCATGTTTCAGCGATTCCTCGCGCGTCACCCGCCCCATGTCGGGCCGGCCGAGCGTGAAGGCGAAGCCGGCGGAGGTGGTGGCGAGCGCGGCGGCTCCGGCCGACGCCATCATGCGGGCAGACCCCATGTCCCACGGATTGGGGATGACGAAGCAGCCCGACTGGTGCAGGTCGTGGAACCGTTGATGGCGTTCGGCAAGGTTCATCAGGCGCGCACCCTTTCGGCTTTCGGATCATACATCGGCACGAGCGAGGCTTCCGCCTTCACCCGCACGCCGGCGATCTCGATCTCGTATTGCGAGGCGAGGATATCCACCTCGCTTTCGCCTTCCGAGGGAACGTAGCCCATGCCGATGGCCCCGCCAAGGGCATGGCCGTAATTGCCCGAGGTCACGGTGGAGACGATTTTCCCGTCGCGCACCAGCGCCTCGTTGTGGAAGAGCAGAGGCTCCGGATCGGTGAGGCGGAACTGCACCATGCGGCGCTTCAGCCCCTCCTCCTGCTTACGCAGAACCGCATCGCGGCCGATGAACTCGCCCTTCTTCGTGCGCACGGCAAAGCCGAGGCCGGCTTCCAGAACGTGATCCTCGTCGGTGATGTCGTGGCCGAAATGGCGGTAGGCCTTTTCGATACGGCAGCTGTCGAGCGTGTGCAGGCCGCAGAGTTTCAGGCCGACATCGGCTCCGGCCGCCTCCAGCACCTCGAAGACATGGGCGGTCTGGTCGGTGGAGACGTAGAGTTCCCAGCCAAGTTCGCCGACATAGGTGACGCGATGGGCGCGGGCGAGGCCCATGCCGATCTCGATCTCGCGCGCCGTCGCGAAGGGATGATGGACGTTGGAGAAGTCGTTGGGGCTGACCTTCTGCATGAGGTCGCGCGCCTTCGGCCCCATGACGCAGAGCACGCTTTCGGCCGCCGTGACATCGGTGATGACGACGAACTCGTCCGCGAGGTGCTTGCGCAGCCAGGCGAGGTCGCGCTGGAGCGTCGCGCCGGGCACGACGAGGAAGAAGGCGGTTTCCGAAAGGCGCGTCACCGTCAGGTCGCTCTCGATGCCGCCGCGGGCATTGAGCATCTGGGTATAGACGATCTTGCCGGGGGCGACATCCATCTGGTTGGCGCAGAGCTTTTGCAGGAAAGCCAGCGCATCGCGACCCTCAACACGGATCTTGCCGAAGGAGGTCATGTCGAAGAGGCCGACGCCGTTGCGGACGGCAAGGTGCTCTTGCCTCTGGTTCTCGAACCAGTTCTGCCGCTTCCACGAATAGCGGTATTCCCGCTCCTGCCCATCCTTGGCGAACCAGTTGGCGCGCTCCCAGCCGGCCACCTCGCCGAAGACCGCGCCGCGCGCCTTCAGGTGTTCGTGCAGTGGCGAGCGCCGCACGCCGCGGGCCGTCGCCATCTGGCGATAGGGGAAATGGTCGGCATAGAGCAGGCCGAGCGTTTCGGAGACGCGATCCTTGAGGTAAGCGCGGTTCCGCTGGAACGGCTGGGCGCGGCGGATATCGACTTCCCAGAGATCGAAGGGCGGCTCGCCGTCGTTCATCCACTGGGCAAGCGCCATGCCCGCGCCGCCGGAGGAAACGATGCCGATGGAATTGTAGCCGGCGGCGACCCAGTAGCCCTTCAGCTGCGGAGCCTCGCCGAGATAGTAGCGGTCATCGGGCGTGAAGCTCTCCGGGCCGTTGAAGAAGGTGTGGATGCCGGCGGTCTCCAGTATCGGCATGCGGTTGATGGCGTTTTCGAGGATCGGCTGGAAATGGTCGAAATCCTCCGGCAACTGGTCGAAGCAGAAGTCTTCCGAAATACCGTCCATGCCCCAGGGCTTGGCCTTCAGTTCGAAGGCGCCGATCAGCATCTTGCCGGCGTCCTCCTTGTAATAGGTGCATTCGTCCGGCACGCGCAGCACCGGCAGGCGCTGAAGGTTCGGGATCGGCTCGGTGACGATGTAGAAATGCTCGCAGGCATGCAGCGGCAGCGTGACGCCCGACATGTCGGCGAGCGTGCGCCCCCACATGCCGGCGGCGTTGACGACATTGTCGGTCTCTATGGTGAAAGTCTCGCCGTTCTGCTCGCAGGCAACGCCCGTCACCCGGCCGTCCTTCGTCAGCACCGACGTCACCTTGACGTTCTCGATGACCGTCGCGCCGTTCTGCCGCGCGCCCTTCGCCAAGGCCATCGCAATATTGGCCGGGTCGCACTGGCCGTCGAGCGGCAGGTGCACGGCGGCCTTCACATCCGCCGTGTTGAGGTGCGGATAGAGCCCCTTCACCTCGTCCACGCTGATCTCGCGCACGTCGATATCGAAGGCGCGGGCGAGCGAGGCCTGGCGGTAGATTTCCTCCTTGCGCTCCTCGGTCAGTGCCACGGTCATCGAGCCGCACTGGCGCATGCCGGTGCCGATGCCGGTCTCTGCCTCCAGCTTGACGTAGAGGTCGGCGGAGTATTTGGCGAGGCGCGTCATGTTCTGCGAGGCGCGGAGCTGGCCGATGAGGCCGGCGGCGTGCCATGTCGTGCCCGACGTGAGCTGCTTGCGCTCCAGCAGCACCACATCCGTCCAGCCGAGCTTGGCGAGGTGATAGGCGACCGAGCAGCCGGAGACGCCGCCGCCGATGATGACGGCTCTCGCCTTGGAGGGAATGGGCTTGCTCATGCGCGCAGTCTTTCATTGTTGGGGTCGAAGAGCGGGCCGTCCGGCTGGACGGTCGCCTTGAAGCGGTCGCCGTAGATTTCCACCTCGATTTCCGTGCCGGGCACGGTAAGGTCGGCGCGCAGCATGCCGAGCGCGATGGATTTTCCGGTGCGGTAGCCCCAGTTGCCGGAGGTCGTCTCGCCGACGACCTTGCCGCCGTGCCAGAGCGTCGACATGTAGGGCGCGTCGCATTCGCCGGCTTCCACCGTCAGCGTCACGAAGCGCTTGGTGACGCCCTGCTGCTTCTCGCGCTCCAGAGCCGGCTTGCCCTTGAAGTCGGGCTTGGTCCAGTCGACGAAACGGTCGAGGCCGCCCTGCAGGATCGTGTAGTCGGTCGAAAGATCGCCCTTCCACGCACGATAGCCCTTCTCGATGCGCAGGCTGTCCAGCGCCTCCATGCCGAAAGGCTTCAGGCCATGCTTCTGCCCCGCCGCCCACACGGCGTCGAAGATGGCGGCGGTGTCCTCGATCTTCGTGTGGATTTCCCAGCCGAGCTCGCCGGCGAAGGAAACGCGCACGAGCTGGCACCAGCGGCCGGCGATCTGGCAGCTCTGGTGCGTCAGCCAGCCCTTGGAAAGGTCGGCATCGGACACATCGGCAAGGATGGCGCGGGAATTCGGGCCGGAAAGGATCTGGCAGGAGAAATTGTCCGTCACGTCATCGATGGTGAAGGCGGCATTGTCAGGCAGATGCTTCGTCAGCCATTCGAAATCGTGCCACTGGGCGGTCGCGGCGGTGATGAGGAAGAAGAAGTCCTCGTCCAGCATCATGACGGACATTTCCGTGACGATGCGGCCCTTGTCGTCGGAGAAATAGGCAAGGCCTATGCGGCCGGGCTTCGGCACCTTGCCGGTGATGAGCGAGGAGAGCCACGCCGTCGCGCCCTCCCCCTTCACACGGAAGCGGGAGAAGCCGGGAAGGTCGAGGATGCCGGCGGCCTCGGTGACGGCGCGGCACTCCTCCTCGATGCGCGGGCGCCACGGCCCCTCGCGGTTCCAGGTCTGGGTGGATTCCTCCGAAAGATCGTCGCCGGGCCTGGCGTACCAGTTGGCACGCTCCCAGCCGTTATAGGGCTTGAACTGGCCGCCGAGCGCCTTGATGCGGTCGTGGATCGGCGAGAGCTTCCTGTCCCGGCCCGCCGGCCATGCATGCTTGGGGAAGTGCATCGCATATTCGTGGCCGTAGATTTCCATGCCCTTGGCGATGCAATAGTCCTTGTCGGCGGCAAAGCTCGTGTAGCGGCGCGGATCGCAGGACCACATGTCCCACTCCGTCTCGCCTTCCGTGACCCATTCCGCCAGCACCTTGCCGGCCCCACCCGCCTGGCAGATGCCGAAGGTGAAGACGCAGGCCTCGAAGGCATTCGGCACGCCAGGCATCGGGCCGATCAGCGGGTTGCCGTCGGGCGCATAGGGAATGGGGCCGTTGATCATGCGCGACAGGCCCGCCGTTCCGAGGATCGGCACGCGCTCGACGGCGTCGTTGAGATACCATTCGAGACGGTCGAGATCGTCGGGGAAGAGCTGGAAGGAGAAATCGTCCGGCATCGGATCGTCAGGCGTCACCCAATGCGCCTTGCAGTTCCGCTCATAGGGGCCGAGATTCATGCCCGTCTTTTCCTGGCGGAGATAGTAGGACGAGTCCACGTCGCGCAGCAGCGGCAGCTTGTGCCCGGCCTCCCTCGACCATGCGGCAAGCTCGGGGATTTCCTCGAAGAGAATGTACTGATGGCTCATCACCATCATCGGCACGTCACGGCCGAACCATTTGCCCACCTCGCGGGCATAGTAGCCGGCAGCGTTGACCACCTTCTCGCAGCGGATTTCGCCCTGCGGCGTGGAGATCACCCACTCCTCCCCCTCGCGCCGCGCGCCGGTGGCGGGACAGAAGCGGAAGATCTTCGCGCCCATGTCGCGCGCGCCCTTGGCGAGCGCCTGCGTGAGCTGCGCGGGGTCGATGTCGCCGTCATTGGGATCGTAAAGCGCGCCGGTAAGGTCGTGCGTTTCGAGGAAGGGATATCTGCCGCGCATCTCGTCGGGCGTCAGGATGTCGAGGTCCATGCCCTGGTAGCGGCCCATGCCGACGACGCGCTTGAACTCCTGCAACCGCTCCTTCGAGTGGCCGAGGCGGATCGAGCCGGTGACATGGTAGTTCATGGGATAGTCGACCAGCTCGCCAAGCTCCCGGTAGAGCGAGGCGGAATAGCGCTGCATGTTCATGATCGACCAGGAGGAGGAGAAGGTCGGCACGTTGCCGGCGGCATGCCATGTCGAGCCGGCGGTCAGCTCGTTCTTCTCGAGCAGCACGCAATCGGTCCATCCGGCTTTCGCCAGATGATAGAGGGCGGATGCGCCGACAGCGCCTCCACCGATGATGACGACACGGGCATGGCTTGGCAGTGCGGACATTCTCGCTCCCCTTATTCGACGGGGATTTGTGGCAACCAAAGCGCCGGGGGACAAGCGGAGGATTTCGCTTTATTAATCGAGGATGCCGATTAGACTATTGTCAAACATTGAGAAAATACGGCGCGTTCATGCAGATTGCCCTGATTGAGACATTCCTCGACCTGATGGAAACGCGCAATTTCAACCGCACGGCGGAGCGGCTGAACATCACGCAATCGACGGTCACGCATCGCATCAACGCGCTGGAGGCGCTGTTCGCCCGGAAGCTCTTCGCGCGCAACAAGGGCGGCACCCAGCCGACCGCCGCAGGCCTGCGCTTCCTCGACCACGCCAAGGCCCTGCAGCACCAGTGGCACGAGGCGGCACGGGCGGTGGAAACGGCGGGCGCCTACGAGCGCTCCATGCGCCTCGGCCTTCAGCACGACCTTGCCGCCCATTATGCCGGCGACTGGCTGGCGGCGGTGCGGATGGAGCTGCCGGCGACGTCGATCTATCTGGAGGTAGACTACTCCAACCAGATGAACCGCGACCTCGGCGCGGGCGACCTCGACCTCGCCATCCTCTTCACGCCGCATTATCTGCCGGACCTCCATTACGAGCGCATCGGCGATGTACGCTACGACATGGTGAGCAACCGGGTAAGCCGCATCGAGGACGTCAGGCCGGAGGATTATATCCAGGCCGTCTACTCCCCCGCCTTCGACCGGCTGCACCGGCAGGCCTATCCCGGCCTTTCCACCGCCCCCATCGCCAGCGGCGAGACGACCGCCATCCTCGCGCTGATGCAGAAGCTGGGCGGCTCGGCCTTCGTGACGGCGGCCGACGCCGCGCGGCTGGTGCAGGCTGGCGCGGCAAGCCGGGTGGAAGGCGCCGAGCCTATCGCCCAGCCGGTCTACGCCGCCGTCAACGTGCGCACCCGCCACGCCCACCAGCACCGCCGCATCATCACCGCCCTACAGGCTTTGCTGGCCGCATCGAATCCTTGAAACCGGCCGGGCCGATGCCTATTAACGGCGAACCCTAACCGACGAAGGAGTCCCTCATGGCCGCCCGCGACCGCTATTCGCGCAAACTGGAATGCGCCATGTGCGGCAATGCCGGCTATGCGGAAGTCTCCGAGGACGACATGCCGACCCGCGCTCACCCGGATTTCACCGTCGATTCCCTGCCGCGCGGCTTCCTCACCGAACGGCCCTCGAAATATCCCGACAAGCACATGATCCGCTGCCGCTGCGGCCATGTCTTCAAGTTCCAGCAGAAGACGGTCTACGCCGCAGGCGGCGAGCCGCGGCGTTAAGCCATCAAGCCGAAAGGGAATTGTCTTGAGGTCGGTGCTCTTCGATGTGGATGGCGTCCTCGTCCATGGCTATACGGGGCAGACGGAGCGCCGCCGCCGATGGGACGAGCACTTGCTTGCCGATCTCGGCATCGATCCGGCGGCATTCCGCGATCTCTTCATCAAGCAGGCCTTCGAGAAAGAGGTCCTGACGGGCCGCAAGGCGCTGCTTTCGGCCCTTGAAGAGGTCCTTCCGAAACTGGGCTTTCACGGCTCGCCCTTCGTCGTCGCCAGCTACTGGCTGGATCGCGACAGTCACCTGAACCGGCAATTGCTGGATGTCGTCCGTCGCCTCCGGCGGACGGGACGCGCCCGCCTCTATGTCGCGACCAACCAGGAACACCTGCGCGCGTTCCATCTCTGGAACAGGCACGGCTTCGAGAACCTGTTCGACGATATGTTTCACGCGGCCCGGTTCGGCGCGCTGAAGCCCACGCGCGCCTTCTTCGAGCGCGCCGCGGAAATCCTCGGGCCCCAGGACGAACCGCCCCTCTTCTTCGACGATTCGGAGGCGGTGGTGCAGGCCGCCAGCGCCTTCGGATGGGAGGGCATCCTCTATCGCGGGCTCACGGACTGCACCGCTCACCCCTGGATTTCAACAATCCTGTCGCAGTAATCCTGAAACGCGCGCCACCGCCGGGCCCGGGCCGATACGGGCCCTACCCCCGCCCGACGAACGGCATGTTGGTCGCCATCACCGTCATGGTCAGCACGTTGGCGTCGAGCGGCAGGCTGGCCATGTAGACGACCGCGTCGGCGACGTGCCTGACCGACATGGTCGGCTCGGAGGCGATTTCGCCGTTGGCCTGCAGAACGCCGGCATTCATGCGGGAGGTCATGTCGGTCGCCGCGTTGCCGATGTCGATCTGGCCGCAGGCGATATCGTATTTGCGCCCGTCGAGCGCGATCGATTTGGTGAGGCCGGTGATGGCGTGCTTCGTCGCGGTATAGGGCGCGGAATTGGGGCGCGGCGCGGTCGCGGAAATCGAGCCGTTGTTGATGATGCGCCCGCCGCGCGGGCTCTGGTCCTTCATGATGCGGAAGGCCTGCTGGGTGCAGAGAAACGCGCCGGTGAGGTTCGCGGCGAGGATGCTCGACCATTCCTCGAAGGGAATGTCCTCCAGCAATGCCGGCGAGACATTGGAGCCGGCATTGTTGACGAGAACGTCGAGCCGGCCGAATTCCTGCTTCACCTCGGCAAAGACGGCCGCCACCTGCAAGGGATCGCCGACGTCGCAGGCGATGCCCCGCACAGGATTGCCCGTCGCCGCAGCAATCTCCCCCGCCGCCGTTTCCAGCACGGCAAGCCGCCGCCCGGTAATGACGACGGCATAGCCTTCGGCGCTGAGGGCGCGCGCGATTGCAAGGCCGATGCCTGTTCCGCCGCCCGTCACCAGTGCGATCCTGCCCTTGCCGGTGCTGCCCCATTGCGTCATGTCGGGTTCCTCCTCAGAATCGATGCCACAGGCCTTATGAGGACCTATCGCCCCGCACCGGGAAAGTCACCTCAGGACATGAATAGACCGCCCGAAGCCAGAATACGCGGCTTCGGGCGGCAGCTCCGTGATCATGACATGTCATTGGCGCAATACGCAGTACAAACCCGCGCCATAAGCTTACGATCAGGAGTGAAGCAGGACACGCTCGCGGCGCTCGTTCATCGCCGTCAGCTCTTCATGGATGTGGATATTCCGTGCCTCGTCCATCGCCGCGGCAATGGTCTGGCTGATTACGCGAACGCTGTTTTCTGAAAGAAGCGGCGACCCGCCGCGAGATTCTGCTGCATGCAACTTGCAAAGTGCGCTGGCCAGAAGCCGCGCATATTCCTCCGGTTTGCGACCCATGTTCCCCACCAGTTTTTGATTATGACCACATAAAACCACAATATTGGGCATAAAGCCACAACTTTCTCACATGCTAATACAAAAAATAGCCGGAACCGCCCGACTGTTGCAAGCGGGAAACACCGGAAACCCGGGCTGTCCGGAAATGGGTCAGGCCTGCTGCCGCCCCTCAGCTCCGTGTGGGAAACACGATCTCGGCCTGGAAGCCGTCGGGCATGCCAGGGATGGGCGAGGTCAGGACGAGGCTCGCCTGCATCTGCCCCAGGAGCCGCTCGGCGATGGACAGGCCGAGGCCGGAACCGGCTGCAAGGGTCCTGCCGCGGGCAAAGCGCTTGCGCACGGCGGCAAGCTCCTCATCGCTCATGCGCGGGGCGCCGTTGCGGATGCGCACATCGCCCACCCCGGTGAGGTGGATGTCGACCGGCGCATCGGCCCGCCCGTGCAGCAGCGCATTTTCGATGAGATTGCGCAGCACGATGGCGAAGGCGTCCGCCTCGCCCTCGTGCAGGACGGGCGCGGCAAGGTCGCTTGTGAGGCGGATGCGCCCGGCATCGGCCGAGGCGCGCTGGAAATCGGTGACGACGACGCGGGCGACATCGGCGACGTCGAAGGTGTTTTCCGTCATGCCGATGCCCGCCTCGGCGCGGGCGAGCTGCAGCAGCTTTTCCGTAAGCTTGGTCAGCTTCTGCAGCGAGGCTTCGATCTGCTGGGCACGCGCGCGTTCCGGCACGTCAGTCAGCTCGGAAAGAAGGAGTTGCGTCTGCGCCAGCGCGCCGGCGATCGGCGTGCGCAGCTCATGGGCGCTGTTGGAGGTGAATTCGCGCTCGGCCGCAAGGACCGCGCGCAGGCGGGCAAGCAGGAGATTGACCGAGCGGAGGATCGGCCGCAGCTCCTGCGGCAGACCCACCGCTTCGATGGCGGCGAGATTGCCGCCATCCTTCTCGCCGATCGCCGCGCGCAACGTTTCGACCGGCGCCAGAACACGGCGCACGATGAACCAGACGGCCGTGATGGTGAGGGGAACGATGAGCAGCACGGGCAGGAGCAGGGCGAGCGAACCCTCCCGCGTCGCCTCCCGCCGCTCCTTCGCCGAATCCTGCACCTGCACGAAGATCGTCTCGTCCAGCGTCGCAGCCGTGTAGATGCGGCCCTTGCGCCCTTCCCAGAACCCCACCTTGAGCGGCGCGCCGAACGGATCGACGGGCGCGGTGTGCGAATGCAGCAGCACCCTGCCCGTCTCGTCGCGCACCTGATAGGTCAGGTATTCCTCCTCGGAGGGGCCACGCGTCGCCTCGATGCGCAACGGGGCGTTCGGCTCGTCGCGATGCCTCAGGTCATCGACCACCAGCGGCACGAGGCGCTCGGCGGTCTCCTGCAGGGCGCTGTCGAAAATCTCGCCGAACTCGTCATGCATGACGAAGGCGCCGAAGCCGACGGCGACGAGCCAGAGGAGCGTGATCGTCGCCGTGATCCACAGCATGAGCTGGCCGGCAAGGCTCCTTCCCCCTCTCAACGGCCCTCCTCTCATCGGCCGAGCCTGTAGCCGATGCCGCGCAGGGTCTCCACGCAGCCCTTGCCGAGCTTCTTGCGCAGCCGGCTCACATAGACCTCCACCGTGTTGCTTTCGATTTCCGAGCCGAAGGCATAGAGCGCCTCCTCGATCTGCCCCTTGGAGACGATGGCATCGGGCCGGGCGGCAAGCCGCGCCAGCACCGCCCATTCCCGGCTGGAAAGATCGACCGGCTCGCCCTCGCGCAGCACCCGGCGATCGGCAAGCTGGATCGTCAGCGGCCCGGCCTCCACCAAGGGGAGGGCCGTGCCGGCATAACGCCGGGCGACGGCAAGCATGCGCGCATTGAGCTCGCCGAGGTTGAAGGGCTTGACGAGATAATCGTCCGCCCCGCTGTTCAGCCCCTCGATGCGGTCGGAGATCTGGTCGTGTGCGGTGAGGATGATGACGGGCGTGATGGCACCGGCCCGGCGCAGGTCCGTCAGCAGCGAAATCCCGCTGCCGTCCGGCAGGCGCAGGTCGAGCAGGATGAGGTCGTAGGCAACCGTGTCCGTCGCCGTGCGGCCGTCGTCCAGCGTCTGCATCCAGTCGACGGCATGACCGAGCCCGGCAACATAATCACGCACCGCCTCGCCCAGAACGGCGTCGTCCTCGATCAGCAGAACTCTCAAGCGCCCGGCACTCCGCATCGCGGCGGCGCATTGACCGCCGCCGCCTTCCGAATCCGGACGATACATGGGCAGGAGCCGTCTTGCCATGCCCATCGTTCAGGACGTAGCACCCTCGCGGCAGCCGGAGACGATGTCGAGGGACGGATCGCGCACAGTGGTATCGACCCGCATCATGCCGAGCACGGTGTGGAAGAGGTTGTCATGCGATTGCGGTTCCCTGGTCTTGCCTTCGAGGCAGGCAGCGGAATAGGCCGCCTTCTCGTCCTTGCCGAGCCAGAGCACGAAGGGCACATGGGTCTGATGGCTCGGCGCGATCATGTAGGGCGCGCCGTGCAGGTAGAGGCCCAGCTCTCCGAGCGATTCGCCATGGTCGGACATGTAGAGCATGGAGACGTCGAGGCGGTCCTCCTGCTTCTGCAGCCGGTCGATCACGCTTGCAAGGATGTGGTCGGTATAGGCGATCGTATTGTCATAGGCATTGACGATCTCCTCCTTGGTGCAGTCGGAGAACTCGGCGCTGCGGCATTCCGGCTGGAAGTGGCGGAACGCCTCGGGATAGCGCTGGTAATAGGCCGGACCGTGGCTGCCGATCTGGTGCAGCACCAGCACCGTGTCCCGGTTCACCGAGCCGATCCAGCCGTCCAGCGCATCGATCAGCACCTGATCCTGGCACTCGCCGCCCGAGCAATAGGCCGGATTGCCGTTCTTGATCAGCGACTGCTCCTTCACGCGCTTGGCGATTTCCTTGTCGCCGGTATTGTTGTCCCACCATTCGACATCGACGCCGGCATGGGAAAGCACGTCGAGCAGGTTCTGCGTCGCGAGCCCCTTGCGGTGCGTGTAGTCGGAGCGGGTATAGACGGAGAACATGCAGGGCAGCGAGACGGCGGTCGCCGTGCCGCAGCTCGTCGTGTCGGGGAAGTAGAGGATATCCTTCCTGGCCAGTTCGGGATTGGTGTCGCGCTCATAGCCGCCGAGCGAGAAATTGTCGGCGCGCGCGGTCTCGCCGGCAACGACGATCATGAGGCGTGGCTTGCGCTGGCCAAGCGGCGCGTCGCTGACACGCGCATCCTCGCCGAGCGGGGCGGCCACCACATTCAGGTCGCCGGACTGGCCGGCCGCGAACTGGACGGCGGTGACGAGCGGCACGATGGGATTGAGCGTCTCGAACCAGTCGTGATGCGCCCTGACGGCGGCGGCATAGACGCGGGCGTGGGAGAGCCCCGCGACGAGCGCGACGACAAGCGCCGGCACGATGACGGCAAGGTTGCCGCGCACCTTGCCGAAGAAGGTGCGATGACGGACCTTCACCCAGATCAGAAGGAGCGAGGGCAACACGCCATAGGCCAGCATGTGGATGACAAAGCCCGGCGTGATGAGATGGCCGGCTTCCGCGCTGTTCGTCTCTGCCGCGTTGCGGATCATCTCGATGTCGATGACGACGCCGAAGCGGTCCATGAACCAGGCGCCCGCGGCGCTTGCGAGAATGAGCGCGATGAAGAGCGGCTTCATCACATATTTCAGCGAAACGGCGACGCAGAGCGCGATGTAAAGGCAGGCGACCCCAAGGGCGATGGACGCGAAGGTGGTGGGACGGCCCTCCAGATAAGACCAGCCCTTCGACCAGAAGCTCCAGTTCGTGAGCGCCAGAAGATAAAGCGCCGTCAGGATGCTGACGGTAACGCTGCCAAGTTCGGGCCGCCAGAGGGAGAAGCGGCCGGTTCCTTCGCGCATGAATGGTCCTTTCACGTCAAATCGGGCAAGGCCGCGCACGGTCCGCCATTTTGTTTCCCCCTGCCCCGCCAAGCTGACAGCCGCCTGAACGATCCGGCCGCGTTCAGCCCGATGTCAGCTTTTCACCGGATAAACCGGTGCTGGAATGCGAGGTGATACGTGAAACCCAGACTGCTTTATCCCGGCGCGTTGTTCGTCGGCGCCCTGGTCTTTTTGGTCCTGGCCATCCCGCTCGCCCAGACCCAGTTCGCAAGATCGCACAGCGAAGACCTGCAGAGGGCTTTCGCTTGGCGGAGCGACTGACGGTCCGGAACCATGCAGGTCCCGCCCGAGGTCGGGAAACTGCTGCGCCTTGAAAATCCGATTGCAAAGTGCAATCGGATTTGCGACAAAGGCATGGCAAACGGGAGGTTGCCATGAAGCCGGTTCTCTATGCCCATCCCTTTTCAAGCTACTGCCAGAAGGCGCTGACGGCGCTTTATGAAAACGGCACGGATTTCGAGTATCGCATGCTCGACCATGCCCAGCCGGAAACGCTTGCCGATTTCGAGGCGCGCTGGCCGATCAAGCGCTTCCCCATCCTCGTCGACGGCGACCGCACGATCGTCGAGGCGACCATCGTCATCGAATATCTGGGACTGCGCTATCCGGGACCCGTGAAGCTCATCCCGGACGATCCTGACGCGGCGATCGAGGTACGCATGCTCGACCGCTTCTTCGACAATTACATCTCGACGCCGCAGCAGAAGATCGTCTTCGACGCCATCCGCTCCGAGCCGGACCGCGACCCCTACGGCGTCGAGGAGGCGCGGCGGATGCTGGAGCGCGCCTATGCCTGGCTCGACCGGCACATGGAAGGCCGAAAATGGGCCGCGGGCGAGGCCTTCACGCTCGCCGATTGCGGCGCCGGCCCGTTCCTCTTCTACGCCGACTGGACCCATGCCATCGATCCGGGCTTTCGCAACGTGCACGCCTATCGCCGGCGGCTGCTCGAACGCCCCGCCTTCGCCCGTGCGGTCGATGAAGGAAGGCCCTACCGGAAGTTCTTCCCGCTCGGCGCGCCGGACCGCGATTAGGTCTATCCACCGGAAGCGCGAAAAGGCGCCGTTTGCAGGTCGCCCCTATCCCTTCGGGCAGTGCCGGCGCTCCGCCGGCTTCGCCTTCCGCTCGATGCCGGTCACGACGAGCGCGGAAGGGCCCTTTGCCTGCCGCACGATATGGCCGCGCAGCACGAGGCGGCCATAATAGAGCGCATCCGTCTCGCGGATACGCTGCTGATCACTCGCCGAAAGCCTGCCGATATCCGGCGACGTCCCCTTCCACAGCTTGCCGGTCGCAAGATCGCGCACCGTCGTGGAAGGGCATGGCGCCTTGAAGCAGCGCAGGCCATTGTCGCAGGCGACATAGGCGCCGTCCCGCGCAGCGGACTGCGAGGCCGCGGCAAGAAGCAGGCAGGCGGCGAGTGCGGGAATCGTTGGGCGCATGCGGCATTCTCCCGGTGATTTCGGGCAGTCTATGCCTTTCCCGGCAAAGGACAAACCCCGGCGACCCACCCTCCTCCGTTGGAGGAGCTTCAAACAGAAAGACCCCGGCGCTTTCCGGCGCCGGGGTCGATCATGGAACGCGCAATCCTTACTTCAGCTTGGCGCTGACGGCCTCGATGCCGGCGCGGGCGCATTCGTCGTCGATATCGCCGCTCGGCGCGCCGCCGACGCCGATGGCGCCGATGGTTTCCTCACCCGCCTTCACCGGAACGCCGCCGGCGAGGACGAGGAAGCCCTCGATGGAAACGAGTTGCGCGGCAGCCGGGTTCTTGCCGACATTCTCGGCGATCTTCTGGGTCGGCGTGCGCATGGAAGCGGCGGTGAAAGCCTTGCGGATCGCGCTGTCGACGGTATGCGGGCCGGCGCGGTCTGCGCGCAGCACGGCGCGGGTGATGCCGGCGCGGTCGAGGACGGCGGCCGTCACGTTGAACTTCTTGGCGGCGCAGGCATTGACGGCGGCCTGGGCGGCTTCGACGGCGATGTCGAGCGGCATGTTGCGCTCGGTGAGCACATCGGCATTGGCGGCGCCGGCGAAGGCGAGAGCGGCGAAGGCGGTAGCAACGAACTTCTTCATGTTGATCTCCATCTGGGGCCGCCCGGTCTCATCGGCGGCAACGACCCTCTTTTCGGAGATTTCCGCGTGCTAGGGTATCGGTGGACGGACGGAGCGGGGTCCGTAGGACTACGGAGCCTGCCCGATCAGGGCGAGACGCGCGAACTCGGCGACCGAGGTCGTGCCGAGCTTCTGGGCGATGTTGGCGCGGTGCGTATCGACCGTGCGGGGCGAGAGTTGCAGGCTGTCGGCAATCTCCTTCGTCGACCAGCCGCGCCCGACCATGTCCAGTACCTCACGCTCGCGATCGGTGAGCTGCGCCACCAGCTTCACCGCCTCGGCCTTCTCCGCATGCACGTCCAGCGCGCCGGAGGCCTGTTGCAGGGCCTCGATCAGCACCTGCTCGTCGATGGGCTTGGTGAGGAAATCGACGACGCCCGCCTTGAAAGCGCGGCGGCAGGCATGCACGTCGCCATGGCCGGTGCAGATGATGGTGGGCCAGTCGCAGCCGATGGCGGCGAGCTTTTCGTGCAGTTGCAGGCCGGTGATGGCGGGCATGCGCAGGTCGAGCAGCAGCACGCCCGGCTTCAGTTTCGGCGCGCGGGCGAGGAAGGCGGTCGGATCGCCGAACGTCTCGATGCGGACGCCGTAGGTGCCGAGCAGAAGCGACAGGGCGCTGCGCACTCCCTCGTCGTCATCGACCAGATAGACCGGCGCCATCGTCATTCCGCTGCTTCCTCTCGTTTCTGCATATCCTGTGCCGTCGGCAGGCGCACGGTGAAGGTCGCGCCGCCCGCCGCCCCGTTCCCGGCCGAAATGCTGCCATCGAAGCGCTCGACGATACTTTCGCAAAGGCTGAGCCCGAGGCCCATGCCATCGGGCTTGCTGGAGAAGAACGGCTCGAAGAGGCGCGGCAGGATATCCGGCGGGATGCCGGTGCCATTGTCTGAAACGGTGATCTCGTAGCTTGCCGCCGCCGGCTTCAGCGCGACCAGCACCCGGCCATCCGCCCTCTCCGTCTGCTCGACGGCATCGGCGGCGTTGCGGATGAGGTTGTGGATGACCTGCTCGATCTCCACGGGGTCGATCCGCGCCAGTGCCGGGGCCTCCGGTATCTCGATATCGAGCGCAATGCCGCGCCGGTCGAGGTCGATGCGCGAGAGGGCGACGATATCGGCGACGTGACGGCCGAGATCGTGCACGCCGGCCTCCAGCGCGCTCTTGCCGACATAGGCGCGCAGGCGCACCAGGATATCGGCGGCGCGCTTGGCCTGCAGCACATTGGCGGCAAGCACGGTGTCGATGGGCGTATCCGTCAGGCCGTTCGCAGCGGCGATGCGCCTGCCCGCCTGGCTCTGGCTCAGCAGCGCCGTCAGCGGCTGAGTGAGTTCATGGGCGATGCCGGAGGCCATCTCGCCCATGCTGTTGATGCGCAGCGCATGGGCAAGCTTCGTCTCGTGCTGGCGCAGCGCCTCGCGCTGGGACGCGGCCTCAGCCGCCTCCCGCGCCAATGCGGCATCCTGCCGGTGTTTCAGCAGCGAGCGTACGAGCACGAGGCCCGCAAGCGAGAGGGCGGCGAAAAGCGCGAAGGGCAGCGGCGGCAGGAGCTGCGCCAGCGTGACATGGCGCTGCAGGGAAAGGCGCAGCGGTTGGGTGGCGCTGGCGATCGACGCATCGAAACTGACCGTGCGGGCAAGAAAACCTGCAGCGTCGGGCTGCCTTGCACCGGTTTCCAGCAGCGGCCCCTCGGCCGTCGAGAGGCGCAGGGTCGCCCAGCGCGGCAGTTCCTCGCCCTCGACCAGCTTTGCGCCGTCGATATCGAGACTGACGGCCATCGTCTCGTTCATGCGCTTCATCAAGCGGTAATGGCCGGGCTTGGCATCCGCGCCATAGGCCGCCTTGCCGGGGGTGAGCATTTCCACGGCCCGGGAGACCTGCGCGGGATCGACGGTCGAGCCATCGCCTGATGTCGCCGAACTGACGACGTCGGGCGACGTACCTGACGGAAGACGTACGAGGTCGATGGCGACGATGCGGGGGTAGAAGCGCAGGATCGACTTGGCGACGAGGTCGAAATCCTCCGATGGCTGCGCCTGTGCGAGGCCGAGGGCGCTGAGGCCGGTCAGGTGCGCATCGTGCTGGGCGACGCGCTGGGAGATGGCACGCTGCAAGGCGCGGCCGCTTTCCGACACTTCCTGCTCGAAGGCCTGCCAATGGCTCGTCGCGGAATAGACGCCGAAAGCCGCCAGCAGCAACAGCCAGCCGCCGGCAAAAGCGGCTGAGGAGCGGAGAAAGGTCAGTCGTCGATGCATGCGCGGTGCGGCCAGATCAGGGTTCGGGAGGATCATCATAGGACTTCCCTCCCCCCTTGGCGATCCGCAGCATCACGGATGCGGCAGCACCGGCAGCGAAAGCGGCGCGAGCGCGGCGGCGGAGCGGCCGCGCGGGTCGTTCGCCTGGAAATGGCGCACCGCGAAATCCTGCACCGCCTGCAATTCTGCAAGAGCGCCGTCATAATCGACCAGCGTCGGCCGGTCGTTCTCCATGACGCAGGCGCCGTCGACATAGACGGCCGCGACCGCACGCTCGGCGGCGCAATGCAGCAGGTTGCGCAGCGGGTCGTAGACCGGCTGCATGCCGGGGTGCTTGAGATCGACCAGCGAGAAATCCGCCTTCGCACCTTTCGCGATGCGGCCGATATCGCTGCGGCCAAGGGCCTTTGCGCCAGCCAGCGTCGCGACGTCGAGAATATCGGCGGTCGAGACGTCGAAGACCGTGCCGGCGGCGATGCGGGCGTTGATCAGCGCGGTGCGCATCTCCTCCAGCATGTTGAAGGGATAGCTGTCCGTGCCGAGCGCCACGTTGACCCCGTCGCGACGATACCGGCCGACCGATTGCAGGATCATGCCGCTACGCGCGAAGGTGACGGGGCAATGGGCAACGCTGGTGCCGCTTGCCGCAAGACGGCCGAGATCGTCCGCCGTTCGCTGGCGCGTCCAGCCGTGGCTGTCGATGAAGATGCAATGGCCGAGGATGAGGTCCGGACCGAGGACACCGAGCTTTTCGAGATAGTGCACGGCGGTGAGGCCATGGCGGCGCAGCAGCTCCTCGTGCTCGGCCATGGTCTGGGCGGCATGGATGGTAATCGGCACCTTGCGGCTGCGCGCGGCCTCCGCCGCTTCCTGCAGCAATTCGGGCGAGCAGGTCTCGACCTGCGCCGGGGCGACAATGCCGCCGAGGCGGCCGGAGGGATGAGCCTGCGCCGCATCGACGGTTTCGAGCGCACGGGCGAAGGCCTCGCGGCCGCGGGCGGCATCCCATCGAAAATCGAGGCGGTGGCTGTCTTCCACATGCCATTGCGCTTCGCGGAAGCCGGGGGCGACATAGGCGCGCGCGCCGCTTTGCACCAACGTCGGCAGCCAGCATTCGTGCGGGCCGGCAATGTCCACGAAGGTGGTGACGCCGCTGCGCAGGAGGTCGCCGAGCATGACGGTGAGCGCGGCCTTCACCGCGTCGTCGCTGATCTCGATGAGCGTCGAATATTCATACATCGCCTGGCCCCAGAGGGCGGCGGTTCCCTGGTCCTCGAAGAAGCTCTTGGAGATAGGCTCCTCGCCGGAATGGCAATGCACGTTGACGAAGCCCGGCAGGACCATGCGATCGCGCCCGGAAATCTCCGTCGTGAACGGTCCGTCATAGCGGCCGCCGACATGGACGAAGCCGGTCTCGTCGAAGGCGACGTCGGCGTCCTGCATATAGGCGTGGCCGCGGGTCCCCTCGTCATAGGCGACGACGGTGCGGGCATTGCGGATGACGGTGACGTTAGGCATGGGTCGTCCTGAAATGCACTTCGAGGAAGCGGCTGTAGGCGCCCATCAGGGCACTGAAGGTGAAATAGACGGCGGCGGCGACGAGATAGCCTTCCAGCACCGCGATGCCCTGCCATTCCGGGTCGCGGATGGCGGAGCGGACGGTATCGAGGAAATCGACGAGGCCGACGATGGTGACGAGCGTCGTATCCTGGAAGAAGCCGATGAAGAGGCCGACCATCGGCGGAATGACCTTCTTCAGCGCCTGCGGCAGCACGATCTTGCGCATGATCTGCCAGTAGTGCAGGCCGAGCGATTTGCCCGCCTCATATTGCCCGGCCGGCACGTCCTGCAGGCCGCCGCGCACGATCTCGGCGATATAGGCCGAGGCGAAGAGGATGATCGCCACCTGCGCGCGCAACAGTTTGTCGATGGTCGTGCCCTCGGGCATGAAGAGCGGCAGCATGACCGTCGCCATGAAGAGAATGCTGATCAGCGGCACGCCGCGCACGATCTCGATGAAGCCGACCGCAAGCACCCGGATCGCCGGCAGGTTCGAGGCACGGGCAAGCGCCAGCACGATGCCGAGCGGCAAGGCGAGCGTCAGCCCGACGAAGGAGAGCGTGAAGGACAGCGGCAGGCCGCCCCAGCTCGTCGTCGGCACCGGCGTCAGGCCGAAGACGCCGCCGGCCATGAGGATATAGAGCGCCGGCAGGATGACGATGATCCAGGCGATCAGCAGCTTGCGGCTCCAGAAGCGCGGCATCATGGAGAAGAGGCAGGCGCCGAAGAGCAGGAGCAGCGCGAGCATCGGCCGCCATTGCTCGTCATAGGGATAGAAGCCGAAGAGCATGTAGCGCAGCTTCTGCGCCACGAAGGGCCAGCAGGCCCCGCTCGCCGCCTTGCACACCGCGCCGTCGCCGGAAAACACGGCATCGACTACCAGCCAGCCGAAGGCGAGCTTGGCAATGAAGACGATGGCGGCGATGGAGGCGACGCTGATCAGCGTATTGCCTGGCGTGCCGAAATAGGCGGAGAGCTTTCCACCACGCGCGGCGGCGGCGGGGGCTGGCTGCGGCGGGGCGAGAACGAGAGCCTGAACGTCGGTCATATCAACGCTCCTTCAGCGCGACATGCGCATTGTACCAGTTCATCAGAAGCGAGATGGCGATCGAGAGGGCGAGATAGACGCCCATGAAAATCGCGATCGTCTCCATGGCCTGCCCGGTCTGGTTCATCACGATGTTGGAGACGGTGACGAGGTCCGGATAGCCGATGGCGATGGCCAGCGAACTGTTCTTGAAGACGGTGAGATAGGTATTGGTGAGCGGCGGGATGATGATGCGCAGCGCCTGCGGCAGCACGACGAGCCGCATGGTCTTGCCGCGCGGCAACCCGAGCGCGGCCGAAGCCTCCCACTGCCCCTTGTTGACCGCCTGGATGCCCGCGCGCACGATTTCCGCGACGTTTGCAGAGACGCTGAGCGCAAGGCCGAAGAGCAGCGCGACGAATTCCGGCCGCACATGCAGCCCGCCCGTCAGGCGGAATTTTCCGGCCGTCGGGAAATCCCAGTCGATCGAGACGCCGCCGGCAAGCCAGAGCAGCAGCGCCGGGCCGACGAGCACGGTGAGCGCGATGAGGCCGCCATGGTTCGACTGACCGGTCGCGACACGCTTCTTCGTTGCCACATTGCGGATGACGAGCGCCGCGACCGCGCCGCCGACGAGGCAGGCGAGAAGCGCAAGGCCCCCACTTTCGACGAGCGCCGCCGGCACGACGAGGCCGCTATTGGAGAGATAGACACCCGGCAGAAGGTTCAGGGCCTGCTTGACCGGCGGCAGGATGAGGATGATCAGCGAATACCAGAGGAAGAGATAGAGCAGCAGCGGCACGTTGCGCAGAAGCTCGACATAGACGAGCGCGAGGCGCGCCAGCAGCGGGTTTCGCGACATGCGCGCGATGCCGACGGCAAGGCCGAGCATGGTGCCGAAGATGGCGGCGAGCAGCGAAACCTTCACCGTATTGGCGATGCCGACCAGGATGGCACGGCCGACCGTGTCGGTGGGCTCGAAGGCGATGGCCGCCTCGGTAATGACGAAGCCGGCCGGCCGCGTCAGGAAGTCGAAGCCCGTCGCGATGTTCTGCTTGGCAAGGTTGGCGCTCGCCGTGGAAAACAGGGTCCAGCCGACGAGGGCCACGAAGCCGATCGCGACGACCTGGTAAAAATAGGCGCGAAAGCGCATGTCATGCAGGAAAGCCATGAAACCTCGCCGCCGATATCAGGAAAGAGGGGGCGCACGCACCGCCATGCGCGCGCCCCGGAGGATCGCCCTAGGAAGCGATCAACGGATCGGCGGCGAGTAGATCAGGCCGCCGGCATTCCAGAGCGCGTTCGGGCCGCGCGTCAGGCCGAGCTTGGTGCCCTCGCCCACGTTGCGCTCGAAGACTTCGCCGTAATTGCCGACGCTCTTGATGATGTTGTAGCCCCACTTGTTGTCGAGGCCGAGCATCTTGCCGAGTTCCTCGGTGGCGCCCAGCATGCGCTGTACGTCCGGGTCCTCGCTCTTCAGCTTCTCGTCGACATTCGCCTGGGTGATACCCTTTTCCTCGGCGGCCATCAGCAGCCAGACGGACCAGGAAACGATATCGCCCCAGTTGGAATCGTTCTGGCGGAAGGCCGGCGCGAGCGGCTCCTTGGAGATTGTTTCCGGCAGGACGATGTAGTCGTCCGGGTTGTTGGCGACGGCGCGGATCGAGGCAAGGTCCGAACGGTCGGAAGTGATCGCTTCGCAGCGGCCGGAATAGAAGGCGGCGCGGTTCTCGTCCGGGCTTTCGAAGACGACGAGCTCGAACTTGCCCTTGATGGCGGCGAAGAAGTCGGAAATGTTCTGCGCGGTCGTGGTGCCCGGCAGGGTGCAGATGGCGGCTTCCGTCAGTTCCTTGGCGCTGGTGACGCCGAGCGACTTCGGCACCATCAGGCCCTGGCCGTCATAGAAGACCGTCGGGCCGAAATCGAGGCCGAGCGAAGCGTCGCGGGAGAAGGTGTGCGTCGTCTGGCGCGAGAGCACGTCGATCTCGCCGGACTGCAGCGCCTGGAAGCGCGTATTGATGTTGGTCGGGACGAAATCGACCTTTTCGCCATCGCCGAAGACGGCAGCGGCGATCGAGCGGCAGATATCGACGTCAAAACCCTGCATGCGGCCCTTGTCGTCGGGCGCCGCAAAACCCGGAACCGTCAGCGAAACGCCGCAGATGAGCTTGCCGCGCGCCTTGACGGTTTCCAGCGTGCCGGCGGCCGAGGCCTGGCCGGCGATCGCGAGACCGAGCGCGGCGGCGCAAATCGAAAGAAGTGCCTGTTTCATGCTTCCCCTCCCATGGGTGTTTGTTGGATGCAGAAGGCATGCCGCCCTCCAGCAGCCGCCACTCCGTCGCGATCCTTCAGACCGCAATGATTGTGTACAATGCAAAAATAATATCATCAACACTTCGCACTTCACCATGTCGACAATCCAAGCAAATTGCTCATGTACAATGGGCATGAAGCCATGTATGATCGACATCAATCACGTATCCGCGCCGTTTCCTTCAGGAATTTCGGTCGCAAGCCTCTTGCCGGCGGCCAGCGGGGCCGCTGAAAAATAGGATTGATCGGGCAGCGACGTATACAATCGGCGTCGGACATCTCTTGTGGCCGCTGGTCCACTGGATACGGTTGCGCGCGGCCTTGAGGCCTATCTCGGATTTCTCCCGGAAGCGGGGTCGGAAGCGCGAATGCTCCGGCCCCGTCTCTGTTCGCGCATCACCCGCAAGAGGCGTCGGCGCCTGGAACCGATCCTCCCCAACCTTTCCATTTCCGCCACGGAACAATCGCCGCCCTTGCCGGTTCCCTCACCGTCAATGACGATTAGGCGTGATTGCAGATGCCCGACCAATCCAAGCTCTTTCCCGACCATCGAAGGCTGTCGGGGGAACGCTATACGGTGGAATCGTTCCGCGCGGCCTATGAGCTGACGCGGGAGGAGGCCCAGCGTCTCTTCGACAAGTTCGGCCCCTCCAAGAGGGAGCTCGACCTTCTCATGCGCGCCCGCCGGAACCCCGCGCAGTTCCTGAACTTCTGAAGGAGGCGATCATGACGATCGACAAACCACAACCCGGCCCGCCCGGCACCACGGATCAGTCGCCCCGCTGGGAAGGCCCGGAAGCCACCCGCCCCCGCGGCTACATGCCGGCGAAGGACGACCCGGACCACGACCGCGACGCCGCCGGTGAGACGAACGCTGATCCCTCGCGCGAAAAGCTGCGCGACGCCGGCAAGACCGCGGACGACGAGCCGGACAACGAAGAAAGCGAGATCCGGCGCGAGCAGGCGACCAACCCCGCCCTCATGCCGATCGGCGACCCCGCAGGCGCCGCCTAGGCGCGCAGTCTCGTGAACAACCTTTCGCCCGTCGAACCCGCCGCATCCGCGGCGGGTTTTTCATTCCGGCTTACGTCGCCGCCAGCGCCTCGCGCGTCTTCGCCGCCGGCCGGAACGTCATGGCGATCAGGAAAGCGCCGAGGCCGATGCCCCAGGAGCCGACATAGAGCCAGGTGTAGCTGGCGAAGGTATCGTAGATCATCCCGCCCGCGACCGGCCCCAGCGCCATGCCGAGGCTGCCGGCCATGGCCGTGCCGCCGATCACCGTTCCCATCAGGCGCAGCGGGAAGTTTTCGCGCGCGATCACCGCATAGAGCGGCATGACGCCCGCATAGATGAAGCCGAAGATGCCGGCGACGAGGTAGAACGAGAAAAGCCCGCCCGTGAAGACATAGCCGAGCGCCCCGAAGGCCTGCGCGAACAGCCCCGCGACGAGGACATGCTTGGCGCCGAACCGGTCGCCGAGAAGGCCGAAGACGACACGCCCCCCAAGACCGGCCAGCCCCTCGACGCTGTAGATCGTGACGGCGGCGATCATCGGAATGCCGCAGGTGATGGCATAGCTCACCGTATGGAAGATCGGCCCGGAATGGGTGGCGCAGCAGAAGAAGTTCGTCAGGCACAGAATGATGAATTGCGGCGAGCGCAGCACCTCACCCGTCGTCATGCCCTCCTGCGGCGCGTCTGAGGCGGGTGCCCCGGCCTCCGCTTCCAGCGCCGGCGGTCGGCGGATCAGAAGCGAGACGGGGATCATCACCACGGCCACGACCAGAGCGATGATCTGCATGGAGGTGCGCCAGCTATGCATGGAAACGAGCCAGGCCGCGAAGGGCGACATGGTCATCGGCGCCATGCCCATGCCCGCCGAGACCAGCGAGACGGCAAGGCTGCGATGCGTATCGAACCAGCCGGTGACGCAGGCCATCATCGGCGCGAAGACGGCGGCCGCCGCCACCCCCACGACCAGCCCGAAGGTGAACTGGAAGGCGACGAGCGAGGTGGCGACACTCGTCGCCGCAAGGCTGGCCGCCAGCAGCACAGAGCCCGTCAGCACCACGGGCCGCGGCCCCCAGCGGTCGGAGAGCCCGCCCCAGAACATGCTGGCGAAGGCCATGGCGAGGAAGCCGACGGTCATGGCGGTGGAAACGCCCGTCACAGACCAGCCGGTATCCTTCGAGATCGGCAGCAGGAAGACGGGCAGCGAGAACATGGCGCCGATGGCGATGCAGCCGAGCAGGCCGCCCGCCGCGACGATCACCCAGCGATAATGCGTATGGATCATGGTCATCTCCTTCTGGACCGACCGGCGGGCATGGCCACGCCGCACCGTTTCCGTCCACCCGGATGAAAGACGCCGGCCGGCGGGCTTTTCCGACATCGCGCGCGAAGAATTTCACGATGATGCCGAAGATGCCCGTCCGCAAGGTGCCTAGCGGCGGCATTTTCCGCCGGATGGGCTTGAACCCGGCCGGCAAAACGCCTTTCCTCCAGATCGACACGGCAAGACTAGGCGCCGGCAGCCCCGCAGCGGGAGTGACAAATGTGACGGGAATCGCATGGACTCGATGATCATTGCCGCCGCGCGGGCGCTGGCTGGGGGCGATCCGCTCGCCGCACTGAATCGCGTGGCGCTGCGCGACGATGCCCCCGCGCTGGCCCTGCGCGGCATCGCCATGGCCCAGCTCGGCGATCTCGACCGGGCGAAGGCCCTGTTGAAGAGCGCCGCCCGCGCCTTCGGCCCGCGCGAGGCCGTGGCGCGGGCGCGCTGCATCGTCGCCGAGGCGGAAGTCGCCCTTGCCGCGCGCGACCTCGCCTGGCCGGTCAAGGCGCTTGCCGCCGCCGGCGCGACGCTTCAGGCCCATGGCGACCGCCTCAACGCCGCCCATGCCGAAACCCTCGCCATCCGCCGCCTGCTGCTGATCGGCCGGCTCGACGAAGCCGCCACCCTGCTGGCGAAGCAAAACGCCGCCGCCCTGCCCCCGCCGCTGCGCGCCACGCACGAGCTGGCCGCCGCCGGCATCGCCATCCGCCAACTGCGCACCCGGGCGGCCCGAGAGGCCTTCGCCCGCGCCGCCGAGGCCGCCGGGCAGGCCGGCATTCCTGCCCTGATCCGCGAGATCGACGACGCGGCCGCGGTGCTGCAAAGCCCCGCCGCCCGCCTCATCGCCGGAGGAGCGCAGCGAACGCTGCTGCCGGAGGAGGTGGAAACCCTCTTCAAGACCGACACCCTCGTCGTCGATGCCTGCCGGCATGTGGCGCGCTGCGGCGAAAGAACCGTACCGCTCGCCACGCGGCCCATCCTCTTTTCCCTGCTGCGCACGCTGGCGGAAGCCTTTCCGCGGGATGCGAGCCGGGAGGCCCTGCTGCTGCATGCCTTCCGCGCCCGGCATGCCGATGAATCCCACCGCGCACGCCTGCGCGTGGAAATGGGCCGGCTGCGCGCCGAACTCGCCCCTTTGGCGGCGATCAACGCGACATCGGCCGGCTTCGTGCTCGCCCCACATGGAAATCGCGCGGTCGCCGTGCTCGCTCCGCCGCTGGACGAGCCGCATGCCGACATGCTGGCGCTTTTCGCCGATGGCGAGGCGTGGTCGAGCTCGGCGCTCGCCATCGCGCTCGGCGCCAGCGCCCGCACGGTGCAGCGGGCGCTCGAAACGCTTTCCGCCGCCGGCAAGGTGCAGCCGGTCGGGCGCGGCCGCGCCCGCCGCTGGCTGACGCCGACGCCGGGCGCTTTCTCGACACTCTTGTTACTCCCCGGTCCCCTGCCGGGCGATTAGGATCGATCGACCAACGATCCGGAGGAAACGACGATGACCAGGAGCGAAGCAGAGATCATTCGCGAATACGGCCCCTTTCCCGGCGTGGAACAGGTGCATGGCGTGACCTATGACGGCACGAACCTCTGGTTCGCCTCCGACGGAGGCGTCAAGGCCGTCGATCCCGATAACGGCACGGTGCTGCGCACCATCGACGTGGCCGCCCATGCCGGCACCGCCTATGACGGCCGCCACCTCTTCCAGATCTCCGAGGACCGGATCCACAGGATCGACCCCGAAAACGGCAAGGTGCTCGCCACCATTCCCGCGCCCGGCAATGGCGGCGATTCCGGCCTCACCTGGGCGGAGGGTTCGCTCTGGGTCGGCGAATACCGCAGCAGGCAGATCCATCAGATCGATCCGGAAACCGGCGCGGTCATCCGCGTCATCCGCAGCAACCGCATGGTGACGGGCGTCACCTGGGTGGACGGCGAGCTCTGGCACGGCACCTGGGAGGGAGACGAAAGCGACCTGCGCCATATCGATCCCGAAACCGGGGCCGTGCTCGACACGATCGTCATGCCCGCCGGCACGGGCGTTTCGGGCCTTGAATCCGACGGAGCGGACCGCTTCTTCTGCGGCGGCGGGCGAAGCGGCACGATCCGCACCGTCCGCCGCCCGCAGAGCAACCGTTAAAGGCCGTGGGTGCCGTCGTAGCCGTTGACCGGCGGCGGCGCCCAGCCCTTCGGCAGGCCCTTTGCCTTGTAGACCTCGACCACCATCGGATGGCAGGCCGCCGTGTCGGAGGAGTGCTCCGACGAGCAATCCCCGCCCGGGCAGGCCGACATGCAGCCGAGAAGATCGATCTCCGCGAAGAATTCCAGATAGTCGCCCGGCCGCACCGGGCTTGCCTTCATGAAATACTGCCCGGTGTCGCGCGTGAAGCCGGTGCACATGAAGACGTTCAGCACGTCGTGCACGTAGCCTTCCGCCTCGCGCGGCGCCATGCCGGTCTTCTGCGCGAAGGCGCGCGTCAGGTTGGAATGGCAGCAATGGTGGTACTGGCCGCCATGGCTGAGCAGGTTGTGCGTATAGGGATCGCAACGCGTGCCGATCACGTCATGCACCGCGCCGCCGAATTCGTCGAAGCCGTACCAGTCCAGCGTGTCATGGGTGATGGTGGCGATGGGGCGCAGATAGGGGAAATTGGAGAAGAGCTGGTCGCCGAGCCCGACATGGGTGCCGTTCAGCGCCCGCGTCTTGCCGGTATAGAGCCGTTCCTTCAGGTCATTGGCATTGAAGAGGTTGAGGTCGCCGACCTGCGGCCCCTCGCTGCAGACGATACGGCAGAAATGCCCCGCCGGCACCGACCACGTCGCCGCCTCGCGCGGCGGCACGACGATGGTCTCGACCAGCTCCAGATCGTCGCGCAACGCACGATAGGCCGAAAGATCCGGCCGCGGCAGGCTCTCCACCGGATAACAAACCACCGGCTTCACCGCCTTGCGCGCCGCCGCCTCCGCGGGAGCCGCCGTAATCGGATTGGGCTTCATGAAATCCTCCTCCACAGACGCCTTCCGGGCGCCTACTCCAACCTTGTTGAATAACATTATTATGATTGTTCAACAGAAAGCAATCGAAACAGCGACGCGGCATGTCGGATTGCACAAGGAGACCACCTTGCCGGCAAACCCGCATTCAAACGGCTGAAAATGAAGGAAAATGGTGGGCCCGGAGGTTCAGCCACTATCAAACCATTTCAAAGAGTTGGATTGGCTAATACCCAAAAACCTCGCCATTGGTTCAAAAAGGCAATTTTCTCGATTGGCTAACGCAAGTGAGCCGTAGCCACAGCGGCAATCGCTGCACATCCTCCTAAGAAAGCGGCCCCGGCGGATCGCACCCAGCCGAGGCCATTGAGAACACTCCGCACATCCAATCGCCGGGTGAACGACGCAATTATAGCACGTCCGTCCTCGGCAATGAACCACGTTCAAACGTGGGAGAAGGACGATGAACAAACAATCGACCTCGAAGATCGCACCACTCCGCAAGCTGATTGCCGAGAGCATCGCAAACCAGCCTCACGAACTTGATGGCTTCCTGTGGGCGGCTCATCCCCAGGAATGGTACTGCTTCAAGCTGGGCATATCCAAAGAGACGCTGCGCCGGTGGATCAGCAAACCGCCGTTTGTGCGCCAGGTGAAGCAGATTGACGGAAAAAACATGACGCTGCTCCGGGAGGGGGAGCTGGGGCCCATTACGCATCGTCATATCGCGAACATCATGTCGAACATCTTCCGAAAGAAGTTCGATAAGCCAGTAACGAGGAAGGAATACGGCTGCCTGATCGGACTGGCAGAGACTTGGCCACAGGGAGAACAGGTAGAAATTTTCAAGATAGTGCTGGCTGACTGGCAATCATTCATGTCAGGCGTCCATTGCATTATCATGGAAATGCAGGATGCCGGTGAGGACGCGGTGAAGCGGTTCTATTCGTTCCCGTCGATCTCGGTAATGCGGCGGTTTTCCGATGTCGGTCTTGAGCTTCATCTGATGAAGGTGCAGGCATCCATCAATGCTGCATCAAAGCCGCTGACAACTGACCATCTCGACGATTGCCCCTTCTGATCACGTTGATGACCGAATGCATCTTGTCCACGTAAACAAGAAAATACACCTAAGAACCACTATTATAACAGGGGACAAGATAATTCGGTCATAGTAGTTCTAAGAGCGGTCGCACTCGCTGACGCTCGTACTCGACGCCAGAGGAGTTTACCTGTTCTCCGGAGCGATAGCAGAACGTGGGGACAAGATGCATTCGGTCATCGATCCCGGACATTTTAAGCTGGAACTGATCTGCTGCTACAGCAGGATTAATTGATTATCCCTATGTTTTATTTGTGTAATTTTTCTCATCCGCATGCAAGGATACCTCATATAAGGAGGTAACTGCTTGAAGAATATGATTTTTAGCGTCGGGCACTCGAACCTAACATGGGATCATTTCCGGTCACTGATCGAGGCTCCTGACATCGGCGTCGTGCTGGATGTCCGATCCACCCCTCGGTCCCGCCTGCATCACTTCAACAAGCCCGAGCTGCGCTATCGACTGAATTCCATCGGGATCAGCTACGTGCACATGGGCGACCAGCTCGGGGGCCGTCCCACCAGCGGTGCTGCCGACTACGAGACGATGGCAACGACCGCTCCTTTTCTCGACGGAATTGCCAAGGTGCTGGAGATCGCTGGCCGCTGCCGCCCGGCGCTCGTGTGCGCCGAGCATGAACCTCTCGAATGCCACCGCTGCCTGCTTGTTGCCCGGCATCTGGTCGAGCATCATGGTGCGCAGGTTGTCCACATCCAACGAGATGGCCGGATCGAGCCCCACGAGGACACTGAAGATCGATTGTTGTCGAAGTGGGGAGACGGTGGCGATCTCTTCCGCACCCGCGCCGAACGTCTCGCTGTGGCGTATCGTCTGCAAGCACGTAGGCTGGGAGCGGGCAAATGAAATCCGACCTTTTCACCTCTGTCTTCTCAAAAGATGATGTCGCAGCCCCGGCAGACACTTACGACGATGGCAGCCGCGTTGCATGTCATGATGGGGAAGCCCGAGACGACGAAATCGACCATTCCGTAAAATCCGACATGATGGCTTCATCAGATGGAAAGACCGGCGGCGATAAAATTGCAATTAATTGCAATTTCGCGGACCAGCCTTTTCAAGGGCTTTCCACGCCCGTTCGCGATTTCGTATCCCAATCCATCGCCGCAAGCACCAAACGCGCCTATGCCGCCGATCTGGCCTCCTATGAGGCATCCGGAAGGAAAATCCCTTCCTCCCCGCAGGACGTTGCCGAATACCTCGCCGGGAAGGCGGGCACCCTCGCCGTCGCCACGCTCCAGCGGCACCTTGCTGCGCTCGCGAAAGCGCATCGCGCAATCGGCGCTCGTGATCCGGTAAAGTCCGAGTTGATCGCATCCACGATGCGCGGCATCCGCCGGACATTCGGTGTCGCACAGCGGCAAGCAAAGCCGCTGCTGCGCGACGATCTGTTCGCGGCACTCGACAAGCTCGGAGACCGACCGAAGGATGTCCGAGACCGGGCGCTGCTTCTTCTCGGCTTCGCCACCGCCATGCGTCGATCTGAGCTTGCCGCGCTCGATGTGGCCGACGTGGAATTCGTCACCAAGGGCATGCTCGTCACCATCCGCCGCTCGAAAACCGACCAGGAGGCGCAAGGACGCACCATCGCGGTTCCGTTCGGTCGAACCCGCCATTGCCCCGTGGCTGCCCTGAAGGAGTGGCTGGAGCTGGCCGAGCGCCGGGAGGGGCCAATCTTCGTCTTCATCGACAAGCACGGAAATGTCAGTAGCTGGCGAATTTCCGGAGGGGGCGTGAGCCATGTCGTGAAAACCCGCATCGCGGCGGCAGGCTACGATCCCACGCTGTTCTCGGGCCATTCGCTGCGGGCGGGTTTTGCGACCTCTGCGGCGCAAGCTGGGGCATCGACCCATAAAATCCGACAGGTAACGGGCCATCGATCCGAGGCCAGTCTTGCGCGTTATATCAGAGACGCCGACCTGTTCGCCGACAATGCTGCCGCCCGAGTACTGTAGGAGGCGGCACGGATTGCAGCACATTGACGATCAGGAACTGGCACAGCAGCACGGTGAGTGATCGAGTTCGTGTCGCGGGCGGATTGGAGCGGCCTGTCGAATGCCGGGATTGAAACAGCCGTCCGTGATGTGCAGATTGGAGCAGCCCAATAGTTGCCACCAGCAGGAAGATGATTTGCCTCTGCGTTGTCTCGATCAGTCCGGTGCAAGCATTCACGCCTTCGACCTGAAGGCGGAGGAATGGGACGATCTCGCCAATCGTAACAGACGTGACCGCCACCTGCGCATGTCGTGCTGCTCGGCACAGGCCACTCTGCGCCGCTCGTCACGCGGCACCCAGTTCTTCGCGCACAAGGCTGTGGGAGAGTGCCAGACTGCGCCGGAAACGGAAGTCCATCTGCGGCTGAAGCAGATGGCGGTCGAGGCCGCTCGCGCCCAGGGTTGGACGGCGGAGGCGGAGGTTTCTGGCGTATCCCCTTCTGGCGAGCGATGGCAGGCCGACATGCTGGCGTCCCGCAACGGCGTCAAGGTTGCCGTTGAAATCCAATGGTCCAGCCAGACGGCTGAGGAGACACTGCGCCGCCAGGAGCGTTACCGACAATCAGGTATTCGTTGTCTATGGATTGCTCGAACCGCGAGATTACCCGTAACCCAGAGCCTGCCTGTCGCGCATATCGCCGACAAAGGGGCGGAGCCACTCCGGGTCGAGCTGTCGAGTGGACAAACAATACCTGTCGATCAGTTCCTCGACGCAACCTTCGGCGGGCGATTTAAGTTTGGCGTACCTTTGGGTATCCCGGCGACGGTATCGGTGCGAGCCGGTCCTACCCAGTGTTGGCATGACAGTTGCCGGTCACGCACGACGATAATCACCGGCGTTGATGTCATGTTCGGCCCGAACGTCTGTGGGTTCGGTGTTGACGATCTGGGCGCCTATCCAGCTCTGTTTGAGATTATTCGAGGCCATCTCCCGAGGGACCAGCAAATCGGCGCAATCAAGCCACGCTTTAGCAAAACACGCGGAGAGCCCTATCTCAGTAACGGCTGCTATCGATGCGACCGGCTCATCGGCGCATTCTTCGAGCATGACGCTTATGAGGAGCAAGATGTCTTATGTGCGTTCCCGATCCGCCTAACGGAACTGTGGCAACGGGCGATAGATCAGCACCACGGTTACGACAATGGCTGGGCGGTCTATCCCCCCGACGACGGGCTCTGAAGTTCCCGCGTCACGTTACCGCTTCTGTCTCAGTGCAGCGTCCACAACCCCGTTGATCCAGGTAAGTTCGTCTTCACCCAACCCGGCAAGTCGGATTATGAGCGCCGTGAAGACCGGGCTGCGTTTTTCCCTCGGCGGTAATTCTGCTGTGAACAGCTCTGCCGGATCAACACGCAGCGCATTCGCCAGCTTCTCGATCAGGGGAAACCGCGCCCCCGTCGCGCCGGTCTCGATCTTGGAAATCATATCCACGCTGACAGACGCAGCCGCCGCAAGCTCATCCTGCGTCAGTCCCGCCTTGCGGCGATGAGCGGCAACCAGTCGCCCAAATCGCTTCCGAAGATCATCCATGCCGCCCTCCGCCATCCTGTGTAGAGGGGCGGTCGCGGCAACAGCAGTGATGTAATTTCAGAAATTTACCTAAATCCGTAATCTATTTACAGGAAACGGGAACTAGTTTCCGTATCTATGGAAACTCGTAAATCAAGGAGTACGGGAACGATGGTCAAGCTGATTGCAGCCACCTTGCTGGCGACAGCCGCCATGATCGGCGCGGCGCAGGCCGATGACATGGACGTCTATCAGACCTGCTGGGCAGAGGCATCGACATCAGTCCTCGACCAGAAGGGCGTCACGGAAGAGACCCTGAAGGAAGCGGTGCGCAAGGCAGATGGCATGTGTGAGTACCAGAGGATCAGCGTCATGGCGTCTGGGCAGTCGCCCAAGGAGATGCGGGAATACATGGAGGTCCAGCTCTACAACGCAAACCCGGTGCAGGAGACCCAGGTGGCGGCAGCAGAGCCCGAGAGGAAGATCGAGAAGGTATCTGGCTTCACCCCGAAGGTCGGCTACAACCTGTATAATGCCCGCACAGGTTTCCTGTGCCGCTTTCCGTCCGACGTGGAGAACGCTCGCGGGCTACTGGATACGAACCGCGCTCACCTGATCGAGCAGATCGGTGGCTGCGTCGTGATCGACAGGCCCATCGAGGTCGAGAAGATACAGACGCTCTACTCCGCTATCGAAGTCCGGTACGTGAACGCCAATGGCAAGATGATCACCGCCTTCACGAGCGACCGCACCTTCCGCACGAAGTCGGAGTGGAACCGGTTGGGGATCGAGTGACGTGTGTCGTTGTGGCAAGGTAATTGCAGTCCGTCTCAGCGGGTATAATTCCCTATTATCGGGCGCTAACGGCGAGGTTGTAACCGACGCAGCGAGCGTCAAAACAGGCGAAGTCACAGACCATCGCAGCGGTGCCGACCTTGCTCTCTACTGGCAAGCATCGCCCAGCTCCAGCTCGTAGGTGGTCTTGCCGACGCCCTGCGGCGGCACTGGCTTCAGGTAGACCGTCAGGTCGCATTCCTGCGTTCTCACCTGCCATTCACGCGCCCCATCGGCGCGGGTTCCCGTATTGGCGACATGGCCAATCGGCGCTTGACGAAGCGCATCCGCCACCGCTGCGCTGGACAGGATGGTGCCGATCTGTTCGGCGCTGTCATAGAAGCCCGACACGGCTGCCTGAGCCGGGATGGCGGCGATGACCAATGCCAGCGCGGTCAAAATGGATTTCATGTTACGGCTTCCTTCGTGGTGCATCGTTTCTGGCCGTCGTGATGGCCTCAATGGACGGTCCCGCTCGTCACCCTCGTGAAATTGAAATGCAGGAAACGCCCAAAGAGCGGCGTCTTGCGGTAGCAGCGGCCATAGACGCTGCCGTATCGCTCGGTGTCGGGATGCAGTTCGATCATACCCAGCCAATTCAGGGGGCGCATGAGGCGGGACAGAAGGTAGTAGCAGGCATCCTCCAGCGGGCTGAACCGATAGTTGGTGATGAGGTCAATAGGCAGGCACCAGCCCGCCAGTTCCGTCATCGGCATCCAGTCATCGAGCCGGTTCTTGATCACTCCGAGAAAATGCACGAAGTCAGCGTCGTCGTAGTCGATAGGGAACCGTTCGTGGCTGAGGAAGTCATAGCCGGTGAGATATGTGTCGAATAGCTCGGCCTGCAATGCGCCGTGATCGCCGATCATCGCCTTGCCCGTCTTTGTCAGTAGCGCCTTGCCTTTGTAGCGGCGGATCAGCCGTGCGCCGACCAGAAGCTCGTGCATGACGGCCAGGGGCGGGAAGTCCTGCTCGTTCAGCACCTTGCTGACGAGATAGAGCTGCTCCACCTCATAGCCGGGCCATCGGAAATCCTCCGCCGCCCAGGTGACGAACTTGCGATTGAACGCGCCGGACTTGGTGAGCAGGATGCCGTCATCCTCGTTGGCGCGGCTGAGCACCTTCATGGTGTTGATGCACATCGTGCTTCCCGACAGGTCGGATACGCCCAGGCTCTCGTTGAGCATGATGATGGGGTCGATCCTCGATGGTCGTATCATGGCGGCAATGATCCTGCGTCTTCCGGCCTATACCATAGGCGGTTTTGCCGCTGGCGAAAGTCAGCCTCGCATGGTCACCGCTCAAACGGCTGATGTCGGAGCCGAAAATACCATGTCGATGCTGGACAAATCTTTACGGCCTCGTGCAATGATTGCGGCCACGGGGGCGGATATGGTTGCATCACTGAACTTTGAGTTTCTTGCCGGGCATGACAATCGACTTGTGAAACTGGGCGGGCTCGCCGAACAGTATTTTAGCGGCGATCCATCGACGGCGATTGTCAAGCTGCGCCAATTCGCCGAACTCATGGCAAAGTTGATCGCCGCTCGCCATGGCTCCTACCGTGACGAGCGCGAGACCTTCGATGAAACCTTGCGGCGGCTGTCCTACGAACGGATCATCCCGAAGGAAGTTGCCGACGTTTTCCACGCGCTGCGCAAGGCGGGCAACACCGCTGTTCACGAGGCCAAGGGCGATCACGCCAATGCGCTGACCTCGCTCAAGTTCGCCCGGTCGCTCGGCGTCTGGTTCCATCGCACATACGGAAAACAGCCCGGCTTCACGCCCGGCGCTTTTGTTCCGCCCCGCGAGCCAATCGATGCCACCGCATCACTGCGCCAGGAGATCGAGGCGCTGCGGCGCAAGGTGGCAGAGAGCGACGACGCAGCCACCGCTGCTCGCCTTGAGGCCGAGGAGCAGGCTCGCGCCCGTGAGACGGTCGAGGAACGGTTGAAGCGCGAGGCGGAGGAGCGAGCGACTTGGGAACAGCTTGCCCAAGAGAGCGCGGCGGAGAAGGAGGCCATCGCTGCCAAGCTCGCCGGTCTTCAGGCAGCGGCGGAAGCGGCTCCCCGCGTCGAGGTTCAGGAGCTTGTCGAGCGCGGTGAGCAGGCAGCCGCGAAGATCGACCTCGATGAGAGCCAGACCCGCGCCCTGATCGATCAGCAGCTTCGGGATCGTGGCTGGGAGGCGGATACCAAAACGCTGCGCTACAGCGCCGGTGTACGTCCCGCCAAGGGCCGCAACATGGCGATTGCCGAATGGCCCACGGCCAGCGGTCCCGCCGACTACGCGCTGTTCATCGGCATGATGCTGGTTGGCGTCGTTGAGGCGAAGCGCCGCCGCAAGAATGTCTCCGCCGCCATCGACCAGGCCGAACGCTATTCGGTCGGGATCAAGGACAGCACGGACTTTGTTTTGGCTGGCGGGCCTTGGGGGGAGCATCGTGTCCCTTACGTCTTCGCCGCCAATGGTCGCTCCTATCTGAAGCAGATCGAGACCGAGAGTGGTATCTGGTTTCGCGATGTCCGACGTAGCGCCAATCATCGCCGTGCGCTGGTGGACTGGCTGACGCCGGATGGCATAGCGCGGCTTTTGGAGATCGATCTCGACGCGGCCACTGCCGCCCTCAAATCGCAGCCGTTCGAGTTCGGTTTTCCTCTGCGCTCGTATCAGGAGGCGGCGATCCGCGCCGTGGAGGCGGCACTGTCTGGCGAACAGCGGTCCATGCTGGTGGCGATGGCGACCGGCACCGGCAAGACCAAGCTCGCCATCGCCATGCTCTACCGGCTGCTGTCGGCCAAACGCTTCCGCCGCATCTGCTTCGTCGTGGATCGCAGTGCCCTCGGCCACCAGACCGAAGGTGAATTCTCGACCACCAAGGTCGTGTCGGGCAAGACCTTCGCCGAGATTTTCGGCCTCAAGGGGCTGGAGGATGTTACGCCCGATCTGGAAACCAAGGTGCATATCTGCACGATCCAGGGACTGGTGAAGCGTGTCCTCTTCGCCGCCGATACCTCGGAGGCTCCGCCCGTCGATCAGTACGACCTCATGGTCATCGATGAGTGCCATCGCGGCTATCTGCTCGACCGGGAGATGTCGGACGCCGAACTGAGCTTCCGGGGGCAGGACGACTACATCTCCAAGTACCGCCGGGTGCTCGAATACTTCGACGCCGTGAAAATCGGCCTGACGGCAACGCCAGCCCTGCACACCGCCGACATCTTTGGCGAGCCGATCTTCCGCTATTCCTATCGCGAGGCCGTCATCGACGGCCACCTGATCGACCACGAGCCGCCGATCCGGATCGAAACCGCTCTGGCCCGGTCGGGCATCGATTTTGCTGGAGGCGAGCAGGTCGAGTATCTTGTGCCGGAAACCGGCGAGATCAACACGGCGACCCTACCGGACGAAATCCACTTCGAGGTGGAACAGTTCAACAAGCAGGTGATCACGCCGGAGTTCAACCGCGTGGTGGCTGAGGAGCTGGCCAGGCACATCGACCCGGCGCTGCCCGGCAAGACGCTGATCTTCGCCGCCACCGATGCCCACGCCGACATGGTGGTCGATGCGATCAAGAAGGCGTTCAGCGACGCCTATGGCGAAATCGATGATGCGGCGGTGAAGAAGATCACCGGCAGCGTCGATAAGGTGCAGAACCTGATCCGCTCGTTCCGCAACGACGCCAATCCGCAGATCGTTGTCACCGTCGATCTTCTGACCACCGGCGTCGATATACCGAAGATCACCAACCTCGTGTTCCTGCGCCGGGTCAACAGCCGTATCCTTTATGAGCAGATGATCGGGCGAGCGACGCGGCAATGCCCTGAGATCGGCAAGGAGGTGTTCCGCATCTTCGACGCCGTGGACCTTTACCCGCATCTGCAAGGTCTGACGGACATGAAGCCGGTTGTCGTCAACCCGTCGATCAGCTTCGAGCAGCTTGTGCGCGAGATGGTCGAGGCGACCGACGATCACCAGCGCGAGACGATCCGCGAGCAGATGGCCGTGAAACTTCGCCGCCGTCTCAAGAAACTGCCCGAGGATGCGCGGCAGCGGTTCGAGGCGGTTGCGGGCGAAACGCCGGAAGCGATGTTGCAGCGGTTGCTGGTTGGCGATGCGCCAGGACTTTCCGCCTGGTTGAAGGACCGCGCTGCCATTGGCCCGATCCTCGATTGGCAGGGCGATGGCGGCAATCCGCGTATCGTGCCGATCTCGACGCACGGCGATGAGGTTGTTGCTGTCACGCGAGGGTATGGCGAAGCTGAGAAGCCCGAAGATTTCCTCGATAGTTTTGCCGCCTTCGTCCGCGACAACGTGAACAGCATCGCCGCACTCAAGCTGGTGGTGACGCGCCCCCGCGATCTCACTCGTGCCGATCTGAAGGAGCTGCGCCTGGCGCTCGACCGCAAGGGCTATTCGGAAGCCAATCTGCGTCGTGCCTGGGCGGATGCGAAGAACGAGGAGATCGCCGCCTCGATCATCGGTTTCGTGCGCCAGGCAGCGATTGGCGATCCGTTGACCCCGTACGAGGATCGCGTCAGATCGGCGATGCGCTCGATCATGGCGAGCCGCTCGTGGACCGATCCGCAGAAACGCTGGCTGTCGCGGATCGGTGAGCAGATCGAAAAAGAAGTGATTGTTGACCGCGAGGCCATCGACAAGGAGCCGTTCATCGCCGATGGAGGGTTCAACCGTCTCAACAAGGTGTTCGGCGGGGAGCTTGAAAACATCCTTGCCGGGATCAACGAAGAAATGTGGAAGAAGACCGCCTGATGACAACAACCACCGACATCGTTGCCAAGCTCTGGGGCCTCTGCAATGTCCTGCGCGATGATGGCGTCACCTACAACGAGTATGTGACCGAGCTGACCTATCTGCTGTTCCTGAAGATGTTGGAAGAGACGGGGCGCGAGGAGCGGCTGCCTGACGACTATCGCTGGGGCATCCTCGCCAAGCGCGAGGGCATGGAGCAGCTCGACTATTACAAGGCGATGCTGCTCGATCTCGGCAAGGCCAGGGACGGCCTGATCAGCGCGATCTTCACCGATGCGCAGACACGACTTCGGAAGCCGACCAATCTCAAGGCGTTGACCTCCAACATCGATCAGCTCGATTGGTTCTCCGCCCGCGAGGAAGGTCTCGGCAATCTTTATGAAGGGCTGTTGGAAAAGAACGCCGCCGACAAGAAATCCGGCGCGGGGCAGTATTTTACGCCGCGACCGCTGATCGATTGCATCGTTCGGCTAATGCAGCCGCAGCCCGGAGAGGTCGTGCAGGACCCGGCAGCGGGCACGGCGGGCTTCCTCGTCGCCGCCGACAGGTACATCAAGGATCACACCGACGATCTTTACAAGCTCTCGCCTGAGCAGGCGCACTTCCAGCGCAACAATGCCTTCGTCGGCGGTGAGCTTGTGCCGGACACGCATCGGCTTTGCATGATGAACCTGCTGCTGCACGGCATCGAGAGCGGCGTGGTGAACATCGACACATTGTCGCCGGACGGCGATGGCTTGCCCAAGGCCGATCTGATCCTGACCAACCCGCCCTTCGGCACGAAAAAGGGCGGCGGTCGCCCGACCCGTTCCGATTTCTCGGTGACGGCGGACACATCGAACAAGCAGCTTGCTTTCGTCGAGCACATTGTCCGCGCCCTCAAGCCTGGTGGCCGTGCCGCCGTGGTCGTGCCGGACAACGTACTGTTCGAGGACAATACCGGGCGGCGTCTGCGTACCTGGTTGATGGAGCTTTGCGACCTGCACACGATCCTGCGCCTGCCGACCGGCATCTTCTATGCGCAGGGCGTCAAGACCAACGTGCTGTTCTTCCAGCGCGGCAAGGCCGACAAGGGCAACACCAGCGCCGTGTGGGTCTATGACATGCGGGCCAATATGCCAGCCTTCGGCAAAACCCGCCCGCTGACCGTGGCCGACTTCGCCGAGTTCGAGACCGCCTATGGTTCCGATCCGAACGGCGGTGCCGAGCGGAAGGATCAGGGCGAGGATAGCCGGTGGCGTATGTTCTCCCGCGAGGCCATCACCGCCCGCAACGACAATCTCGACATCGCATGGTTGCGCGATACCGAAGCCGAAGCCGAGGAGGCGCTGACCGAGCCGGAGGACATCGCCGCCGCCATCATCGGCCACCTCAAGGCCGCACTGGAAGAGATCGAGGCGTTGTCGGAGGAAATCGAGCCTAACAGCATCGAGGAGGCTACTGGTGTGGCGGAGGCAGCGGAATGAGCGAGCTGCCGCAGGGGTGGATTGAAACACACGTCGGCGATGTTGCCGACATCAGCTCGGGTTTTGGGTTCCCAGAACGATTTCAAGGCAAGGCAACGGGTGACTTTCCCTTCGCCAAGGTTCGAGACATTTCCTATGCACACCGGAACCACCGTGGTCGGTTAGCCACTGCAGACAATTACGTTACACACACTGATCTGCTCGACCTAAAAGCTCGCCCTGCACCGGCAGGGTCAGTCGCGTTTGCAAAAATCGGCGAGGCGTTGCGTCTAAACCGCCGCGTTCTATTGGAGCAGGACACGATCCTCGACAACAACTGTATGGCTGTCACTGGCGACCGTCGCGCCATTGAAACCGAGTATCTATACCAGTTTTTGACCACGGTAGATTTGTCACCATTTGCCGTCGCAACTACGGTTCCGTCTGTCCGCAGGGGAGACGTTGAGGGGATCGCATTGCCTCTACCTCCACTGCCCGAGCAGCGGCGGATCGTGGCGAAGATCGACAGCCTCACCGGCAAATCCAGACGCGCCCGCGATCACCTCGACCACATCCCCCGCCTCGTCGAGAAGTACAAGCAGGCCGTGCTCGCGGCAGCGTTCCGAGGCGATCTGACGCGGGAGTGGCGGGCATCGCATACGCCGCCCGACGCCGACTGGGAAACGATAGAGTTGGGGCAAATCGCAGATGTTGGTACGGGGGCTACGCCGAAGCGTGGGACTTCTCGATACTATGACGGCGGAACCATCCCATGGGTGACCAGTGGTGCAGTGAACGACGAGATAGTGCGGGGCTCGGAGGAGTGCATCACGGCTGCCGCGCTGCGAGAAACCAATTGCCAGCTATATCCGGTTGGTACACTGCTGCTGGCAATGTACGGGGAGGGAAAGACCAGAGGCAAGGTGGCCGTTCTCGGGATGGAGGCTGCGACAAATCAGGCGTTGGCGGCAATCGTTGTCCACCGCAATAGCCCCGCAGAACGAGATTTCGTTCACTGGTATTTGCGTAGTCAGTACCTCGAACTCCGCGAACAAGCCGCTGGTGGAGTACAGCCGAACCTAAACCTCGGCATTGTCAAGCGAACTCTCCTCCCGCTACCGCCACAGATTGAACAACGAGAAATCGTTCAAAGGCTCGAAGCCGCCTTCGCCTGGATCGACCGCCTCACCGCGGAGGTGACCAGTGCCCGCAGGCTGATCGATCGGCTTGATCAGGCCGTTCTTGCCAAAGCCTTTCGTGGAGAACTCGTGCCGCAAGACCCCGAGGACGAACCCGCCAGCATGCTCCTGGATCGGATAAGGGCCGAGCGCGGCGCAGCTCCGAAGACGCGAAGAGGACGGCGACCAGCGGCATGAGCATTCCCGACTATCAGAGCCTGATGCTGCCCGTTCTGCGCCTCGCAGCCGAGGGCGAAAAGCGTGTCGCCGATGTGGAGGACCGGATCGCCAACGATCTCGGCCTGACGCAGGACGAACGTGAGGAACTACTACCCAGTGGCCGCCAGCGCGTACTGCACAACCGCATCCACTGGGCCAAGTTCTACATGACCAAGGCTGGGCTGCTCGCTTCTCCGGCACGAGGACGGTTCGTCGCCACGGACGATGGCAAGGCCATTCTCGCTGCCAACCCCGACCGGATCGACGTGAAGTTGCTCCTCCAGCGCCCGGACTTCCGTGAGTTCTACAAGAACGCCAACGGCTCGGATGCCAATGGCGGCGAGGCCGCGAAGGTCCAGACCCCGCACCCTGATACCGACGCCACGACGCCGGAGGAGCAGATCGAGGCTGCCTATCAGGCGGTGCTGACCGCACTGCGAGCCGACCTCCTCGACAGGATCAGTCAGAACAGCCCGGCATTCTTCGAGGGACTAATTGTCGATCTTCTCGTCGCAATGGGCTACGGCGGCTCACGCAAGAACGCAGCCGAGCAACTTGGTCGATCCGGCGACGGCGGTGTCGATGGCGTTGTGAACGAAGACCGACTGGGCCTCGACCGCGTGTATGTCCAGGCGAAACGCTACGCCCCTTCCAACTCTGTCGGGCGTCCGGACGTGCAGGCTTTCGTCGGCAGCCTCGTTGGTCTCGGGGCGACCAAAGGCGTGTTCGTGACGACCTCCACTTTCAGCCAGCAGGCCAGAGATTTCGTGAAGCACCTCTCTCAGAGGGTGATCCTGATCGACGGTCAGCGCCTCACCGACCTGATGATCGAGCACGACGTTGGTGTCCGCATCAGTCGCGCCATTGCGTTCAAACGCCTGGATGAGGATTTCTTCACGGAAGAATAGCGGCGGCGCTGCCGTAGGGAGACCATGAAGTGCTGCTATTTCCTGCCACGATGAAAATGTACCGTTTGGTTTCAGGGGCGATCAATGGTAGTCGTCTGGCAAGGTGGTCGGATTTTGCGCCGGCCAGCGTGAGGCATGATTAGAATGAGCGAATACAGGTTTCACATAGAAAACAGCTACACGCCGGAAACGCTGCCGATGGACCGGCTTGCGGAGTACATGGCGGCGTATGCCCGTTTGCTCGGTGAAACCGCCAATGTTCATTTTCAGGGTGTCAAGACGGGTTCCGCCATCCTTGTCGCTGCTGTGGATGAACCGGCGCAGCCGAAGGTGCAGGACAGGGTGCGGAGCCTTCAGCGAGGGAGCGCACCCAAGGATGCCCTCAAGGCGTTTGACGAACTCGATGAGATGCTCCGCAAGGATAATGCGACCGGCGAGCTGAGCGGGAACGATGGTGCTGTCATTCTGCCGTTTCCCGGTCGTACCCGGCCTGAGCCGCTGGTCTTTGGCCCGATACGGCAGGAAGGCAGCCTTGAGGGGCAGGTCATCCGCGTCGGTGGTAAGGATGACACTATCCCTGTTCACCTGCGCGATGGTGCCGTCATCCATAGCGGCCTCAACGCTACAGCCGACATCGCTCGGAAGATCGCACAGCATCTTCTCGGCCCGACCTTGCGCGTTTACGGCAGTGGGACATGGTATCGGGAAGCCGATGGCAGTTGGGTTTTGAAGAGCTTCAAGATCACCGATTTTGAAGTTCTGGGCGACGAGCCGCTGGAAGATGTGGTTGCCTCCCTGCGAAAGATCAAAGGAAGCACCTGGAACGAGGTTCCCGATCCTGTTCGCGCACTCCTTGAAGATCGTCACGGTGGCGGAGACGCGAATTGATTGTTGCCTTCGACGCCAACATACTGGTCTACCTCTTTGATGAAAATGCCAATGCGCCGACCAGTAAGACCACCGGCCTGCCGGTGGAGCGTTGCCGTGAGCGTGTCGAGTATCTGCTCGCGACCCTCCAGCGGGAAAAGACGAAGATCATCATCCCCACGCCCTCGCTGGCCGAAAGCCTTGTAAGGGCGCAGGATGGAGCGCCGGAACGCCTCTCGATCATCAAGAGAAGCAAGCATTTCCGCATCTCGCCTTTCGATGAGCGTGCGGCGGTAGAATATGCCGCCATGCAGGTTGAACGCCGCCGGAGCGGTACGAAATCCGAAGCGGCGTCAAAGGCGAAAGCCAAGTTCGATGACCAGATTGTCGCTATAGCCGCTATCGAGGGCGCGACGGTTATCTATTCTGACGACGGGGACATCAAGAAGCTGGCTGGCTCGAAATTCGAGGTCTTGGGCATTGAAGACCTGCAACTTCCGCCCGAAGATGACCAGACATCATTCAAATTTGATCCGCCGATAACCGGTGAAAATGACACCGAAGACAGTGAGTAGCGGCTAGCTTATCTGCAAATTCATCAACCGCTGGAACGCCTTGGATGATTTCAGTTGATCCGAAGGCCGGCGGCTCACTCAGTTTGCGACCGACCTTCGCGGGGCTGGTGGTGGGATAACTGACCTTGTGCAATTAATTGCAAATTTAATCGAATTTTAACGATCAGCAGATGCGACGCTATTTCGCTAGTCGCCCTTTTCGAGTGTTTCATTGATCTTCTCAAGCTCGGCCATGATGCCGAGGACGGCGGCCTCAACGGACGACAGGCGTTTGTCGTGATCCGGCACTGGAACCGTGAGCCGTGCCGCTGGTGTTGTGTTGGCGCCAGCCTCTTCCGCTGCGAAGCTCCACTCCAGACGCCGGATGATTTCATTGCTCGTGGTCCGGCTCCCATTGTCCGCTGCCTTGTCCACCTTCTCTTTCAAGGCCGTAGGGAGGCGCAGCTTAAACTGTGGGTCTGTTCTTTTCATCGTTCGTTTCCTGATTTGCGTCGTCATTAACTATCACGAACGGACGGACCCAAAAAGTACCCGGCATACTCTCGCGCTGGGTCCGCTAGGGTTTATATTGGGTCCTATATTTGATGGAGAGCGGACCCATGCAGACCAAAGAATTCAAGATCAGATTGCCGGAAGACCTCAAAGCCTGGTTGGAAAATCGCTCGATCCGCAACTTCCGTTCCATGAATAAGGAACTGGTTGCCCTCCTGTCCGCTATCCGCGACGGCGAGGAGAACGGCGCGAACTTTGAAAAGCTTGCTAATCCGTCCGGTATCTCCGGCGACACGCCTTTGTTTCCCACCTGACCCAGCCATCGAACAAGTAAGGAGTATCGAAAATGAGCAATCGTCACGAACGTCGCCGCGCCGCCAAGGTCATGCGCGTTGAACAGCGCACCATGTCCGTTGAAGAGTTTGCCAGCCTCCCCAGCGGTTGCGCATGGGCGGGCTGTACGGCCACCACCGCCGAGCCGCACAAGCACAGTTGGAGCAATATGCTCATCTACCGGGGCAGGCCAGCATTGGACTTTCTCGAAATCGATCCACGCCAGATGGCGCGGGATTGTGTCCTTTGCCCCGAACATGCCCGCTATCTTGACGAGAACCTTCTGGTGGAGATCGGCGGGCGTCTTCGCAACGTCGCGGGGAATGCCTAATGCCTGATAGCACCCTTGACAAGCTCCCGCTCCAGAAGTCCCCCGGCAAAGGGGGCTTCAGCTTCTTTAAGAAGCTCCAGCAACCGACGCCCCAGAAGCCCGCCTTCACCATTCCGAAGATGAAACAGGTGGCGAAGCTGGCGGAAGGCATGGGAAAACAGGTGACGGGCTTCACCGTCAACGGCGACGGCGGTTTCACGATCACCGCCGTTGAACCCGGCACCTTCACCGGCTCCGAACCGAACCCCTTTGACGCGGTGCTGAAATGATCCGGCACAAGCTCCCGAAGTATGTTCGGCACTATCAGGACCGCACCGGCACATGGCGCACCTATCTGCGCAGGCCGGGGAAGCCACAGATGCCCTTGCCGGGGCCGTTGTTCTCCGAAGCGTTCTTCATAGCCTATCACAAGGCCATGGAGGGCGGCGCGAAGCCGGTCATAGAGGCGGGAGCATCGAAGACCAAGGCAGGCACCTTCGACGCGCTCATTGCCGCCTATTACAAGTCGTCGTCCTTCACACAGTTGGAGAAGTCCACGCAATCGACCTACCGGAACCAGATCGAACAATTCCGTAAGGAGCATGGCACGAAGCCCGTTGCCGCGCTCAAGGCGAAGCATGTGGACGCCATCCTTGGCGGGATCGCCGCCAAGTCCACGGCGCAGGCCCAGAAGCTCCGCAAGCGCCTTGTAAAGCTCATGGCCCTTGCCGTGAAGTGGGAATACATCACCGACAATCCGATGCTGAACGCCGAGCGCGTGAAGCACAAGGCCAAGGGTTACGAGACGTGGACGGATGACGACATTGCCGCCTTCCGCGCCCATTGGGAGGACGGCACGCCCCAGCGGCTTGCTTTTGAAATCCTGCTCTATACCGGTCTTCGGCGCTCCGACGCCGTAAAGCTGGGACGGCAGCACATTCAGGGTGATTACATCGTCATCACCACCAAGAAGAGCGGCGACATGGTGGAACTGAACATTCCTATCCATGACGATTTCCGCAAGGTGCTGGACGGCGCGGAGAAGAAGCACCTGACATTCATCACCACGGCTTATGGGGCGGCGCGTTCCGAGAAGGCTTTCACCAACTGGCTTATCGAAGCAGGCCGGGAAGCTGGTCTTCCCTCGCATCGTTCGCCCCACGGCGTCCGCAAGGCGGCTTGCCGCACCCTTGCCGAAGCAGGCTGCACCGCGCTGGAAATCATGTCCATCACCGGACACACGAACATAAAGGAGATCGAAACCTATTGCGCCGCCGTCAACAAAAAGCGGCTCGCTCAGATCGCAATGACCAAGAAACATGGTGCAGCATGAGAACGAACGAAAAACAGAAATTGGCTAACCCGATTTCAGAGTTAGCCAAAACCGCCAGCAACATATTGAAAAATATAGGAAAAAAAGTAGAAATGGTGGGCCCGGAGGGACTCGAACCCCCAACCAAGCGGTTATGAGCCGCCGGCTCTAACCATTGAGCTACAGGCCCGTTCCGGCCGGATGGCCGGGGCCGTCGGTCAATGGCAGCCGACGGTGGGAAAGCGTCTAGACGAAATCGGCCATTCTCACAAGCGCTGCCGTATTCTCCACACAATCACGGGCGAAGAACGCGGCAAGGGACACAACCATCAGGAGACATTCCAACATGTTCCACGGAAGCTTGGGCCGCCGCACCGGCGCCAGCCTCGTCGCCCTCTCGCTCGCTCTGGCCGCTGCCGTTCCGGCCGCCGCACGGGCCGAGGAAGCCGCGAAACCGCGCGAATCGACCATCGTCGTCACTGGCGAGGGTTCGTCCGAAATGGCTCCCGACATGGCGCTGATCGACCTCGGCGTCGTCAAGGATGCCAAGACCGCCCGCGAGGCGCTCGACGCCAACAACAAGGCCATGGCCGAAATCCTCGCCGCGCTGAAGGAAGCCGGCATCGAGGAGCGCGACCTGCAGACCTCCGGCTTTGCGATCAACCCGCAATACCAGTACACGCAGAGCTCCACGGGCGAGAACCCGCCGCCGGTCCTGACCGGCTTCCAGGTCACCAACACGCTGACCCTGCGCGTGCGCGACCTTTCCAAGCTCGGCGAGATCCTCGACAAGGCGGTGACGCTCGGCGCCAACCAGGGCGGCGGCATCCGCTTCACCAACGACAAGCCCGACACCGCCGTCAGCGCCGCGCGCAAGAAGGCCGTCGAAAACGCCATCGCCAAGGCGAAGGAATTGACGGCCGCCGCCGGCGTCGATCTTGGCCGCGTGCTGGAAATCTCGGAAACGAGCTACCGCGCCGAGCCCATGCCGATGATGCGCGCCGTCGCCAAGGACTATGCCGGCTCCGTGCCGATGGCGACCGGCGAGAACAGCTATTCCGTCGTGGTCAACGTGACCTTCGCGCTCGGCAAGTAAGCCGGGCGGCACGCAGACAAGCGAAAGGGCCGGGAAACCGGCCCTTTTTCATTTGCAGCGGCAAGCCTTGGCCCCGGCACGGCACGCCAACGCAAAAACCCTCCCGGCGGAACCGGGAGGGTAGCCGTCCATCGGCCGGGGGTGACGAGATGGACGGTTTCCGTCGCGAGCCTGCGGGCGGTCGCCCGCCTGCCCCTTGGCGTTACATGGCCGGGCAGCCACGCTCGTTCGCGAAGATGATGCGGCGATAGTCGCCGCGGCGGAAGCCTTCGACCACGACGCGGCGCGGCGACATGTCGACGATGCGGGCACGGCGCAGGCCGAAATCGCGAGCCTTGGCAATCGCCAGCTCCGGCGAGCAACGGCCGCGGCGACCCCAGTCGCCATGGCGGCGGTCAGGGCGGCGGTCGCGATCCCAGCGATCGCCGCGATCACGGCGATAGTCCTCGCGATCCCAGCCGCCGTCATAGTCCTGGACCTGCAGGAAGCCGTTGCGGTAGCCGGCCGGCTCGACCGTGACGCTCAGGCCCGCAGCGGAGGCGGCCGGAACGGAGGCGGTCAGCGCGCCGAGCCCAAGGACCGCGGCAAGAAGCGTCTTTTTGAGAATGGTCGTCATGGAAGGATCTCCTGTTCGTTCCGACCGGATTGTTCTGTCCGGCGATTGGGGAAACCATATGGCGGCTGATCTGAACGCAGACCGAATTCGTCGTTCAGCCTGCGTTCAACTTTCCGCGGTGGAAAAGAGCGCAAAGCGCGTGATGAGCCCCTCCTCCAATTCCAGAAGCAGGATCTTTTCCTTCGAATAGGCAGCCCCGCCGGCGGCCTTGCCGCGGGCCGTCAGGCGGATGGCGATCGTGTTGCCGGAGGCGTCGCTCATCGCCAGCGCATCGCCATAACTTTCGTCGAAGGCTTCGAAATGCCGGGCAAGCCGCTCCCGCAACGCCTCGCGGCCATTGTCGCTGCCTTCGCCGATGCCGGAAATGGCGACGTCCTCGTCGACCCTGCCGGCGATCGCGGCGAAATCGCGGGCATTCAACGCCTCGACGACCGTATCCCTGATGCTTTCCCTGTCAGCCATGGATGTCTCCTCTTTCCAGCGGCAGGGAAACGTTCCATCGCGCGAACGGGTTCCGTCAAGAGCCGAGATGCAGCACGATCTCCCGCCGGTGCGGCCGGTCGCGATGCTCGAAGAGATAGAGGCCCTGCCAGGTGCCGAGCGCCGGCCGGCCGGCCATGACCGGAATGCCGATCGAAACCTGCGTCAGCGCCGCCTTGATGTGGGCCGGCATGTCGTCCGGCCCTTCCAGCGTATGCACGATCCAGCCCATGGCGGGATCGTCGGAAGGCGGCACGAGGCGGCGGAAGAATTGATCGAGGTCGCGCCGTACATCCGGGTCGGCATTTTCCTGGATGAGCAGCGAGCAGGACGTATGGCGGACGAAGACGGTCAGCAGGCCCGTTTCCACGCCTGCCTTGCGCACGAAGGCCTCGACCTCGCGGGTGAACTCGTAGAGCCCCTGCCCGCGGGTCGAAACCGAGATGACGGTCTGCGCCACGGCGCCGCCCGCCTCAGCCGATCGCCCAGAACACCGTGCCGGCGATCACGATGAAGGCGAGGATGACGCCCATGAAGCGCACGAGGCCGGCATTGGTGTCGGTCGTGGTGCCGACGATCGCGTAATAGAGGTCCTTCATGGCAAGTCCTTTCTTCCGGTAGCCCGCGTGATAGCGCAACCGCCCGCCGCTCACAACTCGACGAAGGCCTCGAAACCGCCATAGATCATCCGCTTGCCGTCGAAGACGTCCTTCCAGTCGTCGCCTTGCAGGCGGGCATCGGCCATGACCTTGGCGAGGACCTCGTCGCGGCGCGCGCGCGATTCATAGGTGATCCAGGAAAAGATCACGACCTCGTCGTCGCTCGCCAGCACGGCGCGGGGAAACGAGGTGAGCTCGCCATAGGGAACGTCGTCCCCGATACATTCCACATAGTCTATCGCGCCGTATTCCTTCCACACCGCGCCCGCCGTGCGCGCCATCGCCTTGTAGGCCTCCAGATTGGCCTTCGGCACCGCCAGCAGAAACCCGTCAACATAGGCCATGTCCGCTTCCTCCTTGTTGGGACATGACAAGGACGTGTGTCAGTTCCGCGATCCGACAAGGGGGGAGGTTATTTCACCGGCGGCCAGCGGCAGCTTGCGCCGCTTCGGCCGCCATGCGAGGTTTACACCCCGAAGGCGTTGAAGCGGAAGGGAGATTGTCGTGCGGGATTGGTTCTGGCGGGTCGTCCTTTCCCTCTCCGCCACCGGCCTCGTGCTGGGCACGCTTTTCTTCGCCGCCTCGCTGACGCCGAGTCTCCTGCCGCGCACCTACCTCACCCAGGGCATGCTTTCGGGCATCGCCATGGCCTGCGGCTATGGGCTCGGCGCGCTCTTTTCCGCGCTGTGGTTCTGGCTGGAACTGCCGGAGCCGAAGGACCGCCTGCGGCGGTGGATCATGATTATGGCGGGCAGTCTTTCCGGCATCGTCGTGCTCGTCTTCCTCTGGCGCACGGCGGAGTGGCAGAACTCCATCCGCACGCTGATGAACCTGCCGCCGATCGAGACCGCCCATCCCTTCTATGTCGGCCTCATCGCGCTCCTCGTCTTCCTCGTGGTGTTCGGCCTCGGGCGGCTCTTCGCGTTCCTGGTCCGGCTCTTCGCCCGGACATCGCGCCGCGCGGCCCCGCGCCGCCTTTCCTATGTCATCGGCACGGCGCTCGCCGCGACGCTGTTCTGGACGCTGGCGGACGGGCTTCTCCTACGCTTCGTGCTGCACACGGCCGATTCTTCCTTCCGGCATCTCGACCAGGTGATCGAGCCGGACACGGCGGAGCCGACCGATGCCATGAAGTCGGGCAGCGCCGCCTCGCTGGTGCGCTGGGACGAGCTCGGCCGCATGGGCCGCGCTTTCGTGGCGAGCGGGCCGTCATCCGCCGACATCGCCGCCTTCACCGGCAAGCCGGCCATGGAGCCGCTGCGGGTCTATGCCGGGCTGAACGCCGCCGAAACGGCGGAGGCGCGGGCGAAGATCGCGCTCGACGAGCTGATCCGCGTCGGCGGCTTCGAGCGTTCGACCCTTCTCATCGTCATGCCGACGGGCACCGGCTGGGTCGATCCCGAGGGCATCGACACGGTCGAATACCTGCATCACGGCGATATCGCGAGCGTCGCCATCCAGTATTCCTATCTCGCAAGCTGGCTCTCGCTGCTGGCCGAGCCCGATTACGGGGCGGAGGCGGCGCGCGCCCTCTTCCGCGCCGTCTACGGGCACTGGACCGCCCTGCCGAAGGCGCACCGGCCGAAGCTCTACCTCTACGGCCTCAGCCTCGGCGCCCTCTCCTCCGAGCAGTCGGCGGAACTCTTCGAGGTGATCGGCGATCCCTACCAGGGCGCGCTCTGGGCCGGGCCGCCCTTCCCCAGCCGCATCTGGCGCAAGATGACGGCCGAGCGCAATCCGGGCACGCCCGCCTGGCTGCCGCGCTTCCGCGACGGCTCCTATGTGCGCTTCACCAGCCAGCGCAACGCCCTGCCCGAGGCGGGCGACCACTGGGGGCCGATGCGCATCGTCTATCTGCAATATGCCAGCGATCCGATCGTCTTCTACGATCCCTATTCCTTCTACCGGCAACCCGCCTGGATGGCCGTGCCGCGCGGACCGGACGTCTCGCCGGACTTCCAGTGGTACCCCGTCGTCACCTTCCTGCAACTGACGCTCGACATGGCGATGGCGACGACGACACCCATGGGGCTCGGGCATGTCTATGCGGGCGAGCACTATATCGACCCGTGGATCGCGGTGACGGACGTGACGGACTGGAGCGCGGCGGACATCGCGCGGCTGAAGGAGAAGTTCCGGGCGGGGCGGTAAGGGACGGCCCCTCATCCGCCTGCCGGCACCTTCTCCCCGCAAGCGGGGAGAAGGGACATGTAGGACCGTTGCCTTCTTTCCCCATCGGTCCGATTTGCAGGAAACCGGCCCGGAATTCCCCTTCCCCGCTTGCGGGGAGAAGGTCGCGGCAGCGGGATGAGGGGCAGCCCTCCCCACAAACGAAAACGCCGGGGCAAAGCCCCGGCGTCCGCATTCGAATGACGACAGCCTTATTCGGCGTCGACGATCTTGCCGTCTTCCCACTTGAAGAGCGAGAAGCTCTGCGAGGTGAGGTCGCCGGTCTCGCCGTAGGTCAGCTTGCCGATGGCGGTCGGGATGGCTTCGCCGGACTTCAGGGCGGTGGCGACGGCAACCGGGTCTTCCGCGCTGCCGGCCTTCTCGATGCCGGCCTTCAGAACCTCGACGGCGGCATAGGCATTGAGCGTGAAGGCTTCCGGCGGGACGCCCTTTTCCTTGAGAACAGCGACGGCCGCCTGCGAGTCGGGGCTCTTCAGCGCGTCGGACGCGTTGGTGAAGAGCGTGCCGGCCGAAGCGTCGTTGCCGATCGCCCAGTATTCGCTGTTGGAGAGGCCTTCGCCGCCGATGATCGTGGCGCTGACCGACATGTCCTTCAGCTGGCGGGCGAGCAGGCCGCCTTCCGGATGGTAGCCGCCGAAGTAGATGACTTCGACGCCCTCGGACTTGAGGCGCGTGACCAGCGCGCTGAAGTCCTTGTCGCCGGGCGTGATGGAATCGTAGAGCACCTCGTTGACGCCGCCCTTGTTGAGCGCCGCCTTGAAGGCGTCTGCCAGGCCCTTGCCGTAGGCGCCCTTGTCGTGGACGATGGCGACCTTCTTGTCCTTCATCTTGGCCAGCACATAGGCGGCGGCGACTTCGGCCTGCTGGTCGTCACGGCCGCAGGTGCGCAGCACGTTGGTGAGGCCACGCGCGGTGAGGTCCGGCGCGGTCGCGGTCGGGGTGACCATCAGGATGCCGTTCTCGGCCAGTACGTCGGAAGCCGGGATGGCAACGCCGGAGGTGACCGGGCCGACGACGAAATGAATGCCTTCGCCGACGATCTGGTTGGCGGCCGAAACGCCCTGCTTGGGCTCGCCAGCATCGTCCGTCAGCTTCAGCACGACCTTTTCGCCGAGGATGCCGCCGTTCTTGTTGATCTGGTCGACGGCCGCTTCCGCGCCGTTCTTCACCTGGTCGCCATAGGCGGCGACGGGGCCGGTGAGCGGGGCGATGAGGCCGATGACGATATCGGCATGGGCGAGCGGCGCAAAGGCGACGGAGGCCGCAAGGAAGGCTCCGGCGAAAATCTGCTTCTTCATGGTTCTCTCCTCAACTGGGGCCGCCAAGGGGCCCGGTCGCAAGCCATTCTGCGCCCGGACGGCGCAGGCCGTGTCCGATAGCAGGACGGGGTACTTTCACGCTCCGGAACAATCGTGCGCGAAGGCCCGGCGTGCTGTGGATTGATTAGGCCGGCAGGGCAAAAAGCGCAACAAAATAATGCAATTGCACCTTTGCCGGGCGGTTTTGGCGCACCCGGCATAAGGATGCACTGCAATTGAATCAAAACGGATTGTTAAGATTTACCATTTATAAACACCCGGAAATTTTGAGGATCCACGATGCGTTGCGTATTGATCGTCGTCCTCCTGCTGCTCGCCGGATGTGCGTCCGTCCCCAGACAGACGCAGAATGCCTGCGCCATCTTCGAGCAGCGCGACGGCTACTTCGATAACTGGCGGAAAGCCGCCTATAGTGTAGAGCGCGAATATGGCGTGCCCGTCCCCGTGCTGATGGCGACGGTCTATGCGGAGTCCGGTTTCCGGCACAACGCCCGCCCGCCGCGCACCAAGCTCTTCGGCTTCATTCCCTGGAAGCGCCAGTCGACGGCGCTCGGCTTCTCGCAGGCGCTCGACGGCACCTGGGCGCGCTACAAGCGCGAGACGGGCCGCTGGTCCGCGAGCCGCACCGATTTCCGCGACGCCATCCGCTTCATCGGCTGGTATCATACGGAGAGCAACCGCCGGAACGGCATCGCGCTCAACGACACGTACCGGCTCTACATCGCCTATTACCACGGCCATACCGGCTACCAGCGCGGCAACTGGAGCGCGACGGCGAAGGCCGGCGCCAAGCGGGCGTCGACCATGGCCGGCAACTATGCACGGCAATTGCAGAGCTGCGGTGGATGGTGAGTTTGGCGGGGGCGATTGCCCCTCACCCGGCTGCCGCCACCTTCTCCCCGCAAGCGGGGCGAAGGGATATGCGGCACCCTTTTCCAGTCACATGACCGTGTTTGTTTGAGGAAACCCAGGCATCCTTCCCTTCTCCCCGCAAGCGGGCAGAAGGTGGCGGCAGCCGGATGAGGGGCAGACACATCCCACAAACAAAAAGCCCCGCAACCTCTCGGTCGCGGGGCTTTTCGGTTTCTTCGCCGCCTCAGCTGTCGAGGAACGAGCGCAGCTTGCGGCTGCGGCTCGGGTGCTTGAGCTTGCGCAGCGCCTTCGCCTCGATCTGGCGGATACGTTCGCGGGTGACCGAGAACTGCTGGCCGACTTCTTCCAGCGTGTGGTCCGTGTTCATGCCGATGCCGAAGCGCATGCGCAGGACGCGCTCTTCGCGCGGTGTCAACGAGGCCAGCACGCGGGTCGTCGTCTCGCGCAGGTTCGCCTGGATGGCGGCGTCGATCGGCAGAAGCGCGTTCTTGTCCTCGATGAAATCGCCGAGGTGGCTGTCTTCTTCGTCACCGACCGGCGTTTCCAGCGAGATCGGCTCCTTGGCGATCTTCAGGACCTTGCGGACCTTCTCGAGCGGCATGGCGAGCTTTTCGGCCAGTTCTTCCGGGGTCGGCTCGCGGCCGATCTCGTGCAGCATCTGGCGCGAGGTACGGACGATCTTGTTGATCGTCTCGATCATGTGCACCGGGATGCGGATCGTGCGGGCCTGGTCGGCGATCGAACGGGTGATCGCCTGCCGGATCCACCACGTCGCGTAGGTGGAGAACTTGTAGCCGCGGCGATACTCGAACTTGTCGACCGCCTTCATCAGGCCGATATTGCCTTCCTGGATGAGATCGAGGAACTGAAGGCCGCGGTTCGTGTACTTCTTGGCGATCGAGATCACGAGACGGAGGTTGGCTTCCACCATCTCCTTCTTGGCGATGCGCGCCTCGCGCTCGCCCTTCTGCACCATCGAGACGATGCGGCGGAATTCGGCGATGGAAATGCCGGTTTCCGTGGCGAGATTCTGGATCTCCTGACGGATGTCGCGGATCGTCGTGTTCTCGTTCTTGGCGAACTCCTTCCAACCGCGGGCGGCCAGATTGGCGATCGACTTCATCCAGTTCGGATCGAGTTCCGCGCCGGAATACTGCTCGAGGAACGAGTCACGCTTGACGCCGTAGCTTTCGGCGAGGCGCAGCAGGCGGCCCTCGTTCTGCATCAGGCGCTTGGAGATGTCGTAGAGCTGCTCGACAAGGCTGTCGACGCGGTTCTGGTTGAGCGACAGCGACTTGACGGCCGTGATCAGCTCGTCCTTGAGCTCCTTGTAGCGGCGCTCCTGGGCGGGCGAGAGCGTGCCGGTCGCCTGCAGGCGGGCTTCCACCTGCTGGTCCTGCAGCTTGCGCAGCTTCTTGTAGGTCTCGGCGATCGTGTCGAGCGTTTCCATGACCTGCGGGCGCAGTTCCGCTTCCATGGCGGCGAGCGAGAGGTTCGACTCGTCGTCGTCCTCTTCCTCTTCCTCCGGCGGCAGGCCTTCGCCGCCGACATTGGTGATGTCGTCGTCGTTGGCCGCGCGGGGCTTGCGGTTCTTTTCCTTCTCCTCGGCCGCCTTGCGGTCGGCCTCGATCTTTTCCGGGCTCTGGAACTGCGGGGCAGCCTTCGCCTCGGGACCGGAATAGGTCGTCTCGAGATCGATGATCTCGCGCAGCAGCGTCTGGCCTTCGTTGAGTTCATCCCGCCAGATGATGATGGCCTGGAACGTCAGCGGGCTCTCACAGAGGCCGGCGATCATCGTCTCGCGGCCGGCTTCGATGCGCTTCGCGATGGCGATTTCGCCTTCGCGCGACAGGAGTTCGACGGAGCCCATCTCGCGCAGATACATGCGCACCGGGTCGTCCGTACGGTCCGTCGGCTCCTTCTTCTTGGCGGTCGCAAGCGCGGTGCCGCCGGAAGCGGCAAGCTCTCCGCCTTCGCTCTCGTTGTCGTCGTCGCCGCCTTCGTCGTCGGTCTGGGCCGCCTCTTCGGCGTCCTCGTCCTCGATGACGTTGATGCCCATGTCCGAAAGCATGGCCATCGTGTCCTCGATCTGCTCCGAGGTGACTTCCTCGGACGGCAGGACGGAGTTCAGCTCATCCATCGTGACATAGCCGCGCTTCTTGGCGGCCTTGATCATCTTCTTGACGGCATCATCGGAAAGATCGAGAAGAGGGCCGTCGGATGCGCCTTCGCGTTCGTTTTCGACTTCCTCGTTCTCTTTGACCTTTGTCGCCATATTATTTCGTCGCTTTCCTGAGCATCAGTTTCCAAGCGGTCGGGGTTCCGCAGCCGATCGCCCTTCGGCATGCGCAAACGCGAATCAGCGTCCCTGACCTAACGGATTGACAATTAAATCCCGATTAACCACATCCCGGCCCGCGGGATCGTGGGAATGTTGCCTGAGCAACATAATTGACATGACTTCCCGATCCGCCGTACCCATTCCTTCTCAGCCAACCATGGTGATTCCCAGAATTTTCGGTTACGTCAAGCTTTTCCGGTAAAAAAGCCGGAAAAGGTTCCGATTCGGGTTCGCGGACAGGAAAGTCGGCGGATCCGGGCGATTGAGCCTCATGTAGGGGCAAATCCCGGAAAGACAAGGGCACGCGCCCGGCACCCCCGACCGAATCACCCGCCTCAGAACGAGCGCCCGTCCACCTTGTCGATCCTCAATGTTTCAAGATCGACCGCGGGGATGCAGCGCAGGTTCACCGCCGCCATCCTGTTGCCCTTCGGATCGCTCCCCTCGCCATAGGGCGCGATGCCGCAACTGGCGCAGAAATGATGCTGGATGACATGGCGGTTGAACGTGTAGGTCGAGACGTTTTCCTCCGGCACCGTCAGCCGCAGGTTCTCGCGCGGCACGAAGGCCAGAAGCCCGCCGCGCCGCCGGCACATGGAACAGTTGCAGTCGAGCGCGGAGGTGAACTCGCCCTCCACCTCGAAGGCGACATTGCCGCAATGGCAGCTTCCCTCGTACTTCATACGCAGTCCTCCCTTTGTTCAGACGCATGCCGTTGCCGCAAAACCGCTGCACACTTTTGCGCGGCATGCATCAGTACCAGTCCATGACGACCTTGCCGGAATTGCCCGAGCGCATCGCCTCGAAGCCGTCCCGGAACTCGTCGATCTTGATGCGGTGGGTGATGATCGGCGAAAGGTCGAGCCCGCCCTGCACGAAGGCGATCATCTTGTACCAGGTCTCGAACATCTCGCGCCCGTAGATGCCCTTCAGCGTGAGCATCTTGAAGATCACCTTGTTCCAGTCGATGCCGAAGCCGTCGGGCGCGATGCCGAGAATGGCGATCTTGCCGCCATTGTTCATCGTGTCGATCATCGAGCGGAAGGCCGGCGGGGCGCCGGACATTTCGAGGCCGACGTCGAAGCCCTCCGTCATGCCGATCTCCGTCATGACAGTGGCGAGGTCCTCCTTCGAGGCGTCGACCACATGATCGATGCCGACCTTGCGGGCGAGGTCGAGGCGTACCGGATTGATATCCGTGATGACGACCTTGCGCGCGCCGGAGCGCTTCGCCACCATCGCCCCCATGATGCCGATGGGCCCGGCCCCGGTGACGAGCACGTCCTCGCCGACGAGATCGAAGGAAAGCGCCGTGTGCACGGCATTGCCGAACGGATCGAAGATCGCCGCCACCTCGTCCGGCACGTCGTCCGGGATCGGCACGACATTATGCTCGGGAATGCAGACGAACTCGCCGAACGAGCCCGGCCGGTTGACGCCGACGCCCTTGGTATAGTGGCAGAGATGCCCGCGCCCGGCGCGACAATTGCGGCACTTGCCGCAGACAATGTGCCCCTCGCCCGAGACCCGTTCCCCGACATGGTATTTGGTGACCGCCGAGCCGACCTCGGCGATCTCGCCGACGAATTCATGGCCGACGACCATAGGCACCGGAATGGTCTTCTGCGCCCAGTGGTCCCAGTTCCAGATATGCACGTCCGTGCCGCAGATGGCGGACTTCTTCACCCGGATCAGCACGTCGTTCGGGCCGACCTCCGGCACCGGCACGGTCTCCATCCAGAGGCCGACTTCAGGTTTTGCTTTAACCAGCGCACGCATCATGTTCGACATGACAAAAACTCCGCAAGGGATTCAGAAGGCAGTTCAAATGACGCCCAGTTCGCGTCCGACCTCGGCGAAGACGTCAATCGCCTTGCGAACATCCGCCTCGCTGTGCGCGGCCGACATCTGGGTGCGGATGCGCGCCTGCCCACGCGGCACGACGGGGAAGGAGAAGCCGATGACATAGACACCCTTTTCCAGCATGCGGCTCGCCATCTCCTGCGCAAGGCTCGCATCGCCGAGCATGACGGGGATGATCGGATGCCCCTCGCCCGCAAGCGTGAAGCCGAGCTTCGTCATCTCCGCGCGGAAGAGATCGGCATTGGCATAGAGCCGCTTCCTGAGCGCATCACCGTTGTCGATGAGGTCGAAGACCTTCAGCGAGGCGGCCGCGATGACCGGGGCGAGCGTGTTGGAGAAGAGATAGGGCCGCGAGCGCTGGCGCAGCCATTCGACCACCTCGCGCCTGCCCGACGTATAGCCGCCCGAAGCGCCGCCGAGCGCCTTGCCGAGCGTGCCGGTGATGATATCGACCCGCCCTTCCACACCGCAATGCTCCGCCGAGCCCCGGCCGTGCCTGCCGACGAAGCCGACCGCATGGCTGTCGTCCACCATGACCATCGCGCCGTATTTTTCCGCAAGGTCGCAGACCCCCTCGAGATTGGCGATGATGCCGTCCATCGAGAAGACGCCGTCCGTCGCGATCATCTTGAAGCGGCTGCCTTCCGCCTTCTTCAATTCCTCCTCCAGAGCCGCCATGTCGTTGTTGGCATAGCGGAAGCGCTTCGCCTTGGAGAGCCGCACGCCGTCGATGATCGAGGCATGGTTCAGCGCATCGGAGATGATGGCGTCCTCCTCCGAAAGCAGCGTCTCGAACAGGCCGCCATTGGCATCGAAGCAGGAGGAATAGAGGATCGTATCCTCCAGCCCGAGGAAGGCGGAGATGCGCGCCTCCAGTTGCTTGTGCTCCTCCTGCGTGCCGCAGATGAAGCGCACGGAGGCCATGCCGTAGCCGTAGCGGTCGAGCGCCTTCTTGCCGGCCTCCGCCAGTTCCTCGTTGTCGGCGAGGCCCAGATAGTTGTTGGCGCAGAAGTTCAGCACGCGCTCGCCCGAGGTCACAGTGATCTCGCCCGCCTGCTTGGAGGTGATGACGCGCTCGGACTTGTAGAGGCCGGCGGACTTGAGGCCGGCGATTTCGGATTGCAGATGGGTGATGAAGGCAGAGGTCATGGACGCGCACTCACGGCTGGAAGGAACATGTCGGATCGAAGAGCGGCAGCTCACGCCGCGCGCGCCGCATAGGCGGCGACGAGCGTCTCGTAATCCTCCATCGGCGGGAATTTCTCGTAGCTGTGCACGGCGCCGGTCGCGGCGAAGGCGAGCTTCTCGCTCGTATAGGTCTCGATGAAGGGCTGGAACCAGCCGGTATCGTCGAGCATGGTCGGCCGGACATTGACGAAGAAATCCATCCCCGCCGGCCGCGTGAACATCCAGGTCATGCAATCGGGACAGAAGTGATGCCCCGCTTCGCGGCTGGCGCCGGCGACGACCGGCTCGCCCGCCGTGACGGCAAAGCCCTCTGAGGGGATCGCCGCGCTCAGCGAATAGGCGCTGGCCGACATGCGCTGGCAGCCGGTGCAATGGCAGGCCATGGTCAGGAGCGGCGGCGCGCTGATGCAGATTTTCACCCGCCCGCAACGGCAGGCTCCGTTAAGCGGCAAGGTCGGTTGCTTCATGGGCTCGGCTTCCCTTCCGATAAGCGCCGGCTTGTCTTGTTATCATAGCGCCGGCGAATGGCTCCACGGCATAGTTCTAGCGCAGCCGCAGCCGGCGTAAAGGGCCGCCGCCCCGTTTTCAGGGCCGCTCGCAGGCAATCAGCAGGAACATCGGCCGATTGAGCTCCACCTGCCATTCGGGATGCGCGGCAAGCTGCGCCTCGCTCGGCTTCCACTCCTCGACATGGCGGATGACAAACCCCGCGGCGATGAGCGCATTCAGCGTCGTGCCGAGGGTGCGGTGATGCTTGACGACGTCCTTGGCGAGCCAGTCCGTCGTGCGCGGACCCTCGACGAGATAGGAATCCACCGGCCAGACCGTGCGGCCATCGACCTCTGCCCAGTTCGGTGCCGAGGGGGCCATGTAGAGCGGGTGTTCGATGGTGAAGACGAAGGACGACCCCGGCACCAGCGCCGCATGGATCGTGCGCACCAGCCGGTCGAAATCCGCGATATAATGGAAAGCGAGCGAGGAATAGGCGAAGTCGAAGGTGTCCTCCGGCAATTCGAGCCGGTCGAGATCGGCGATCTCGTAGCGCACGGCCGGCGATTGCGTTTCCGCCTTCGCGCGCGCCAGCATGTTTTCCGAAAGATCGAGGGCGAGCACGCTTTTCGCCCCCTCCGCGGCGGCATGGCGCGCGAACCAGCCGAAGCCGCAGCCGAGATCGACGACGCGGCGGCCCGCAAGATCGGGCAGCAGCGCGCGCACCGATTCCCATTCCGCCGCGCCCGCAAGCCCGTGGATCGAGCGGGGAAGGCTGGAATAGCCCTCGAAGAAGGCGGGCTGGTCGTAGATGTTCTGGGCCATGGCGAAATCCTTTCCGCCGCGGACATAGCGCCTTTTCGGCGAAGGACAAAGCCCGCCATCACGCCCGCCGGGGTTGACAGGAAGGCCCCGCCTCTGTCCGGTGGCGCCACGAAAGGAAGCGACGATGACGATATTGGACAGGTTTTCCCAGAAAGGCCGCGTGGCCCTCGTCACCGGCGCCGGCCGCGGCCTCGGCTTCGAAATCGCGAAGGGCTTGGCCGAGGCCGGCGCGCATGTCGTGCTGACGGGCCGGACGGCCGCGACGCTCGACGAGGCGGTGGAAGCAATCGTTGCCGCCGGCGGCAGCGCCTCCGCCGTCGCCTTCGACATCGCCGACCGCGACGCCCAGCGCGAAACCCTCGCCGAAATCGAGCGCCGGCACGGGCGGCTGGACGTGCTGGTCAACAATGTCGGCGCGCGCGACCGCCGGCCGCTCTCCGAAATGGAGGATGCGGCCATCGACGCACTTCTCCTCACCGACCTTGCCGCCGCCGCCAGCCTTTCGCGCGACGCGGCGGCGATCATGAAGCGTCACGGCCATGGCCGCCTTATCTCGGTCACCTCGATCAACGGCCATGTCGCGCTGCCGAACGACGGTATCTATCCCGCCGCCAAGCACGGCCTCACCGGCCTGATGCGCGGCATGGCGGTGGAATACGGCCCCTTCGGCATCACCAGCAACGCCATCGCGCCCGGCTGGTTTGCGACGGAAACCAATGCCGCGATGGCCGCCGACGACGAGCTGACGCCCTTCGTGCGCCAGCGCATCCCCGTCCAGCGCTGGGCGCGCCCCGACGAAATCGCCGGCGCCGCCCTCTTCCTCGCCAGCGACGCCGCCTCCTTCGTCAACGGCCATGTGCTGGTTGTGGATGGCGGAATGACGGTGCGGATGTAGACGAAGCCCCTCATCCGGCCTGCCGGCCACCTTCTCCCCGTAAACGAGGCGAAGGAGATTGCCGCGCCGGTTTCTCCAAACATTGCCGACCTCTTCTCACTGCTTGCGGGGAGGCTATCGATTTTGAAGGAAGCCGTTTCCCCATCTCCCTTCTCCCCAGCGGGGAGAAGGCGCCGGCAGGCGGATGAGGGGGACGCCGAAAGCAGAAAAAATCAACGGCTTTATTCGAGATACCCCTCATCCGATCCTTCAGGCCACCTTCTCCCCGCTGGGGAGAAGGGAAGAGCGGCAATGCCGAATTCCATATGCGACAGCCCTGCCGCGGGCATGGATGTGCGCTGGTCGATGCCGAAAGGATCAGGCAGCCACGCCCTCCCGATCCTCTCACGCCGGCGAACCCGGGAAACCCCGGCATCCCTCCCTTCTCCCGCCTGTGGGGAGAAGGTCGCGGCAGCGGGATGAGGGGCAAGCGCCCACCTACCCCGCCGCAGCCGCCTCCAGCGGCGCGATATCCAGCTTGACCATCTTCAGCATCGCCGCAGTGACACGGCGCACCTTGTCCGGATCGGGATCGCTCATCAGTTCGCCGAGCCGCGTCGGCGCGATCTGCCAGGAAAGGCCCCAGCGATCCTTCAGCCAGCCACACTGCTCCACCGAGCCACCCTCCCTCAGCGCGTCCCACAGTCGGTCGAGGTCGCCCTGCGTCTCGCATTCCACCATGATGGAGAAGCTGTGATTGAAGGGATCGAGCGGCCCGGCCTCGATGGCCATGTAGCGCTGGTCGCCGAGCGTGAAGCTCGCGATCTTCACGCTGCCGGCCGGCCCGCTCGGCGTATCGGCCATGACGGGCGTGACCCAATGGACGGAAGAGCCGGGAATGAGCGAGGCATAGAAACCGATGGCGGCCTCCATGTCCTTCTCGAACCAGAGATGCTGCGTGACTTTCATCGGAACGTCCTCCTGCTGACCGTCAACAAGGACGATAGGGGACCGAACGTTCCGACAGGCCTCGCAAAAACTAGCCCGCAAAATCCTCGATGACGGCGAGGAAAGCCTCGCCGAAGCGGTCGCGCTTGGAAACGCCGATGCCGGGAATGTCGAGAAGCTCCTCGAGATCGGCCGGCCGTTCTCGCGCAAGCGCGATCAGCGTCGTATCCGGGAAGACGACATAGGGCGGCACGTCGAGATCCTTGGCGATGGCAAGGCGCTCGGCCCGCAACAGCTCGAAGAGCTCCCGGTCGGAACCCGAAAGGTTGTCGCGTTCGCGGGCGGCGGGCGAGCCGCCAGCCCTTGCCTTGCGCCCGGTCTGCGGCCGGTCCTTGCGGAACAGCACCTCCCGCTCGTGGCGGAAGACGGCGCGCGCCTCAGGCTCAAGCTTCAGCGCGCCATAGGCGGAATGGTCGACGCTGATGAGGCCCATGGCCAGCAATTGCCGGAAGATCGATTGCCAGATGCGCGGCGCGATATCCTTGCCGGCGCCGAAGACCGGCATGTCCGTATGGCCGAAGCGCTCCGTCTTCTCGTTGGCCGTGCCCATCAGCACATCGATGACGTGCCCCGCGCCGAAGCGCTCGCCCGTGCGATAGACCGCCGCGAGCGCCTTGATCGCGGCCTCCGTGCCGTCCCAGGTCTCGACCGGGTTGCGGCAGGTGTCGCAATGGCCGCAATGACCCGGATGGGCCTCACCGAAATGCGCGAGGATGGCCTTGCGCCGGCAGCTTGCCGTCTCGCAGATGGCGAGCAGCGCCGTCAGCTTGGCGCGTTCGATGCGCTTCACATCCTCGGCCGCCCCGCCCTCGTCGATCATCTTGCGCCGCTGCACGACGTCGGCCATGCCATAGGCCATCCAGACCTCGGAGGGCAGGCCGTCGCGCCCCGCGCGCCCGGTCTCCTGGTAATAGGCCTCCACCGAACCCGGCAGGTCGAGATGGGCGACATAGCGCACATCCGGCTTGTCGATGCCCATGCCGAAGGCGACGGTGGCAACGAGGCAGAGGTTCTCTTCCTTCAGGAACGCATCCTGGTTCGCGTCGCGCACCGCTCGGTCGAACCCGGCATGGTAAGGCAGCGCGCGAATGCCCTGCGTGTTCAGCCACGCGGCCGTGTCCTCCACCTTGGCACGCGACAGGCAATAGACGATGCCGCTCTCTCCTTCGTGGCGCGACAGGAAGCGTAGCAGCTGCTGGCGCGCCTGGTCGCGCTCGGCGATCTCGTAGGAAATGTTCGGCCGGTCGAAGCTGGTGGTGAAGACCTCGGCATCATCGAGCCCGAGGCGCTCGATGATGTCCTCGCGCGTATGCGGATCGGCCGTCGCCGTCAGCGCGATGCGCGGCACGCCGGGATAGCGCTCGCCGAGCAGGCCGAGCGTGCGGTATTCCGGCCGGAAATCATGCCCCCATTGCGAGACGCAATGCGCCTCGTCGATGGCGAAGAGCGCGATGCGGGCCTCCGCCACGAGATCGGCGAAGCCGTCCGTGACGATGCGCTCGGGCGTGACATAGAGAAGATCGAGCTCGCCGGCCCGCATGGCGTCGCGCACCGCGAAGAACTCGTCCCGCGTCAGCGAGGAATTCAGCGCCGCCGCCTTGACGCCGAGCTGCTTCAGCGCCTCCACCTGGTCGCGCATCAGCGCGATCAGCGGCGAGATGACGATGCCGACGCCCTGGCGGCAGAGCGCGGGAATCTGGAAGCACAGCGACTTGCCCGCCCCGGTCGGAAACAGCACGACGGCATCGCCCCCCGCCGTCACATGCTCCACCACCGCCTGCTGCTTGCCGCGGAAGGCGTCGTAGCCATAGACGCGCTTGAGCACGTCGAGCGGATCGGCGACCTCAGCATCGAACAGGGCGGAGAGGGAACCGGAGGGATTTGCCTGAATCATGACCTGCACTTTCTCCCTCCATTCTGGCCAAGCACGGGACCCTCGGCAACCACCCGACGGACGACTTTCGCGTTCACGCACAATGTTCTTGTTTCGTTCTAATTTCAAGGGTAAGTTGTGAAGAAAGTTCAGAACGGGAAAATTGGTAGGTGCCGGTGCGGCAGCGGCGCTGATCGGTGAGGCTCGGCGTTAGTCATGGCGAAAGCGCATGTCGAGCGGCAGGGGTCGCATGATGGCGCAAGCTGCTTTTGCTTGGGAGATGATCAGACGTCGTTCTCGGGGCGTGGGTCCTCGGGTCAAGCCCGAGGATCCAACGCCGCCAGTGCTGTCCTCTACTTCCCCGCCGGCCCCTTCACCCGGCCGGAGAGCACGCCGAAGCCTTCGATGATGGCCTCCTGGTTCTCCATCCGGACGGTCTCCATCTGCACCTCCTGAAGCGCGCGCAGGATCTGCGGCACGCGTTCGTCGTCGCCCTCATCCGTCGAGACGGCGAGTTCGCGTTCCAGTTCGCGGCGCTGCCAGAGGAGCGCGCGGGTGCGCTTGTGGAGGGCGAGCGCCTGGAGATAGCCTTCGCGGGCATCCTCGGGCGCGGCGTCCTCCGTCGCGGTCCACAGGCGCGAATTGCGGATCTGCTGGTCGAGGCCCTTGAGCAGGGTGTCGAAGCCGGCGGCTTCCAGCTCCTCGACCAGCCGGGCGCGGTCGAGCCGCGCGCCGACGGAGCCGGCAATGCCGATGAGGGCCGACCAGAGGCGCTGGAGGTCGCGGTTCTCGTATTCGATGATGGCGATCTCGTCATAGTCGCTGAAGAGAAGGCCCGGATGGTTGACGACGGTGAGCGCCAGCACGCTTTCGCGCAGGGCCGGCAGCTCCTGCGCGCCGCGCACCAGCGCCGAGCGGGCGAGCCGGTCGGAAATGCCGGAGGGGACCATATTGCCCTGCGGCCCGCCGCGGCCGCCGCCCCTACCCTGCCGGTTGCCGGAAAAGCCGCCGCCGCCCTGCCGCTGGACGGGGCGGAAGAAGGCGTTCAGCCGCTCGCGCATGTCCTGCTGGTAGTGGCGGCGCACGTCCTCGTCGGCGATGCCCGCGGTGATCTGGCGCAGGCGCGATTCCAGCTCGGCGCGGCTTTCCGGCGTGTCCAGCGTCGAGCCCTGGACCTCGCGGTTCCAGATCATGTCGGCGAGCGGACGGGCATTCGCCAGCACCTTGTCGAAGGGTGCGCGGCCCTCGTGGCGCACGAGATCGTCCGGGTCCTTGCCGTCGGGCAGCAGCGCGAAGCGCACCGTGCGGCCCGGCTTGATGAAGGGCAGCGCGAGATCGGCCGCCCGGTTCGCCGCGCGGATGCCCGCCCCGTCGCCGTCGAAGCAGAGCACCGGCTGCGGCGTCATCTTCCAGAGCAGATCGAGCTGGTTCTCGGTGAGCGCCGTGCCGAGCGGGGCGACGGCGTTCTCGATGCCCGCCTGGTAGAGCGCGATCACGTCCATGTAGCCTTCGACGGCGATGATCGTGCCGGCGCCGTCAGCGCCTTGAGCCCCCTTCCGGGCGCGGGCGTGGTTGTAGAGCACACTCCCCTTGTGGAAGAGCTCGGTCTCGTTGGAATTGAGGTATTTCGCCGGCGCGTCCGGCGACATGGCGCGGCCGCCGAAGGCAATGACCTTTTCCCGCACCGAGAGGATGGGGAACATGATGCGGTCGCGGAACCGGTCGTAGGAGACGGGGATTTCCGGCCCGTGCACGACGAGGCCGCAGGCCTCGATCGCCTCCTTCGGCACGCCCTTGCCCGCCAGAAACTCCTTCAGCGCGTTGCGGCTCTCCGGCGCATAGCCGAGGCGGAAGGTCTCGATGGTGCGGCCGGTCAGCCCGCGGTCGCGCAGATAGGCGCGCGCCTTCGCCCCGGCCGGCGTCTGGAGCTGGTCCTCGAAGAAGCGGGTCGCCATCTCCATGACCTCGACGAGGCCCATGCGCTCCCTCTCGCGCTGCTCGGCCTGCGGGTCCGGCTGGGGCATGGCGACGCCCGCGAGATCGGCGATCTGCTGGACCGCCTCGGGGAAGGACAGGCCGTCGAGATCGGTGAGGAAGCGGAAGTGATCGCCCGAGACGCCGCAGCCGAAGCAATGGTAGCGGCCCTTGCGGTCCTCGCAGTGGAAGGACGGCGATTTCTCGCCGTGGAACGGGCAGCAGGCCCAATAGTCCCCGCGCGAGACGTTGGTCTTCCTGCGATCCCAGGTCACGCGTCGGCCGATCACGTCCGAAATGGGGACGCGGTCGCGGATCTCGTCTAGGAAGGCGTTGGAAAAGCGCATGGATACCTCGGTCGAGGTCCATATAACCATGCGCGGGGCCCACCGCCAGCATTACCGCCCGGCGCCACGGCAATTCACAGGCTCCGGCTCAAAATCCCATGTCGGGCGCGTAGAAGCAGCGGGGCGTATCCTCGGTCGGGTAGAGGCAGAGATGATATTCTCCGTCCTGCGAGCGGCGGGCGGTGCCCTGCGGCAGGAGAAAGATATGGCGGCGGGTGGCGAGACGATGGTCGCCCGGCGCCAGCGTCACCTGATAGTCCCCGTGGACGATGCGCACGGCGGTCGCCGGGATCATCTGGCAGTCGCCGTTGTGGTTGCTGCCGTTGCAACAATATTGCTCGTACTGCCAGCCGCTCGGCGCATCATGCGCAAGGGCCGGCCCGGCAAGGGCGATGGCTGCGAGGGAAAGAAGAAACGTCGCACGCATGGGTTCGGCCTCCGTTTCGTGGAACGGCCACCGGGAACCTCGACGCTAGACAATCCGGCGGCACCACATGCACTTCGCCGGGGCGGGCGGTGACGTTCGACGACGCATCGTCACGCTCCTATTGCTGCGAGCTCAACTGTGCGCCTTCCTTTTGGTTCCCGCAAGCCGCAGGCCGGAAACGAAAAAGGCGGCCACCGGCCGCCTTCATGATACCGCAAGGACCGCAATTTACTTCAGCAGGTCCTTCACCACGCCGGAGGCCTTGGCGAAGTCCATCTGGCCGGGATGGCGCTCCTTGAGCACGGCCATGACCTTGCCCATGTCACGCAGGCCCTGCGCGCCGATCTCGGCGATCACGCCGGAAATCAGCTCCTTGACCTTCTCGTCGGAGAGCTGCTCCGGCATGAAGCTCTGGATGACCGTGATTTCCTCGCGCTCCTGGGCGGCGAGTTCCGGGCGGCCGTTTTCGGCGAAGATCTTGGCGGATTCCTCGCGCTGCTTGATCATCTTGGCGAGGATCTGCAGCAGCTCGTCATTTTCCACCGGCCCCTTGCCGGCGCCGCGGTTGGCGATGTCGCGATCCTTCAGCGTGGCCTGGATCAGGCGCAGCGTGGAAACACGGCAGGCGTCTCTTGCCTTGAGTGCATCCTTCAAGGCGTTTGCGATGGTATCGCGCATCATTTTCTCCATGGGAGGCTGCCGGCGCGGGATGCGCAGCTCGGCCTCTATCGTCGTTCGATTGTGCATGCTCATAGACCGGCGGAGGGTCCGCCGGCAAACGGATTACGCAAGCGATTGATTTTAAACGCTTTATAATTCCGCGCAATCCACAGGCAACGGTTGACCCTGTCCCCTGCTTTGTCTATTTTCCGGCACCTGCACGAAAATCGGCAATCAGGGCGAACCAACGCGGGTTTCCGCGCGCCTTTGCCTGCGACCTTAAATGGTGTCCGTCCCCTCGGCTTTCAAGCCGGCGCCCGACACCGGAAACGGGATGACTATGACCTCGACCCCCGCATGGACCACTGAAAAGCCCACCGCCCTCATCGTCCTTGCCGACGGCACCGTGATCGAAGGCAAGGGCATCGGCGCCACCGGCAAGGTGACCGCGGAAGTCTGCTTCAACACGGCGCTGACGGGCTACCAGGAAATCCTGACCGACCCCTCCTATCTCGGCCAGATCGTCACCTTCACCTTCCCGCATATCGGCAATGTCGGCGCCAATGACGAGGACATCGAGGACCTGACGCCGGCCGCCCGCCACGGCGCGGTCGGCACGATCTTCAAGGCCGACATCACCGAGCCGTCGAACTACCGCGCCGCAAAGCACCTCGACGCCTGGCTGAAGGCCCGCGGCATCATCGGCCTCTCGGGCATCGACACCCGCGCGCTGACCGCCTGGATCCGCGAGAACGGCGCGCCGAACGCGGTGATCGCCCACGACCCGAACGGCGTCTTCGACATCGAGACGCTGAAGGCCGAAGCCAGGGCCTGGGGCGGCCTCATCGGCCTCGACCTCGCCAAGCCCGCCTCCTCCGGCCAGTCCTCGCGCTGGAGCCAGAAGCCGTGGGTGTGGAACGAAGGCTACGAGGACCTTGCCGACAGCGACGTGAAGTATCACATCGTCGCGCTCGACTACGGCGTGAAGCGCAACATCCTGCGCCTCTTCACGGGCCTCGGCTGCAAGGTCACGGTCATGCCGGCCACCTCCAGCGCCGACGACGTGCTGGCGCTGAAGCCGGACGGCATCTTCCTTTCCAACGGCCCGGGCGACCCGGCGGCAACCGGCGAATATGCCGTGCCGGTGATCAAGACGCTGATCGAAACGGGCATTCCGGTCTTCGGCATCTGCCTCGGCCACCAGATGCTCGGCCTCGCCGTCGGCGCGACGACCGAGAAGATGCACCAGGGCCACCACGGCGCGAACCATCCGGTAAAGGATCACACGACCGGCAAGGTCGAGATCGTCTCGATGAACCACGGCTTCGCCGTCGCCTCCTCCACCCTGCCCGAAGGCGTCGAGGAGACCCACGTTTCCCTGTTCGACGGCACGAATTGCGGCCTGCGCCTGACCGGCAAGCCGGTCTTCTCCGTGCAGCACCACCCGGAAGCCTCCCCCGGCCCGCAGGACAGCCACTACCTCTTCCGCCGCTTCATCAACCTGGTGCGCGAGAGGAAGGGCGAGGAAGCCATCCCGGAACGCGCATAAGCAGGCGATCCGCCCCACCATCGACGTGAAAAGCCCGCCGGAGCGATCCGGCGGGCTTTTCTTATCGCCACTCTCGGGCGTCAGGCGCCCCTCTGCCTCACCAGCCGGTAGAAGCGCAGGTTGAGCAGGATCGACGCAGTGGAAAGGCCGGCGAGGAAGCCGAACCAGATGCCGATGCCGCCCAAGCCCACCGGGAAGGCGAAGAGCCAGGCGGCGAAGAAGCCGACCGGCCAGTAGGAGATCAGCGCCAGCACCATCGGGATGCGCGTGTCCTTCAGGCCGCGCAGCAGGCCGGCGGCGATCGCCTGCAGGCCGTCGACGAGCTGGAAGAGGCCCGCGACCACCACGAAGGGGCCGGCGATGGCGAGAACCGCGGCCGAATCCGTACCCGCCTTGTCGAGGAAGATCGAGGCGAGCTTCGTCGGGATGAGCGCGAAGAGTAGGCCGCCCCCGACCGCAATGGTCGCCGCGATGACGAGCACCGCCCAGGCCGCGCGCACGACGCCGAGATGATCGCCGCGCCCGTGCGCCACGCCGACGCGCACCGTGCCCGCCTGCGCAAGGCCGAGCGGAACCATGAAGGCGACGGAGGCGAGCTGGAGCGCGATGCCGTGCGCGGCAAGCTCCAGCGTGCCGATATTGCCCATCAGCAGCGAGGCGCCCGTGAAGAGGCTGACTTCCGCCAGCATGGTAAGGCCGATCGGCAGGCCGAGATAGACGACCTCGCGCAGAGCGCCCCAGTCCGGCCGCCAGAAGCGCACGAAAAGCTCGTAGCGGCGCATGTCCGGCTGCGCCTGGATATAGGCGGTGATGAGCACGAAGCTCAGCACGTTCACGCCGAAGGAAACGATGGCCGCCCCCTCCATGCCGAGGGCCGGGAAGCCGAAATGGCCGAGCACCAGCGCGTAGGCGAAGAAGGCGTTGACGGAGAGGATGACGATCGTGACATAGAGCACGATACCCGCCCGCCCATGCGCGCTGACGAGGCCGCGCAGCGTCATGAAGAGCAGCGCCGGGCCGAGCCCCCATTGCGCGATCTTCAGGTAGCTGCCGGCAAGCGCGGCGACCTCCGGCTTCTGGCCGGCAAAGAGCAGGATGTTTTCCGCATTGTAGAAGAGCGGGATCATCAGCGCCGCATAGAAGAGTGCTACCCACATGCCCATGCGCACCGAACGGCGCACGGAAACCGTGTCGCCCCGGCCATAGGCCTGCGCCACCATGGGCATGACGGCATTGGCGAAGCCCGAGCCGAGCATGAAGATCGTGAAGAAGAACTGGCTGGACAGCACGATGGCCGCGAGATGCGCCGCGCCGAGCCGGCCGAGGATCACCACGTCCGTCGTATGGATGCCGAGCTGGGCGAGCTGGGCGCCGATCAGCGGCACGCCGAGCGTCAGGGTCGCCCGGAAATGCCGCCCCCAGCCGTTGTCCTCGCGATGCGTTGCCATGTGCATGATAGTTCTCACTTTCGCCTCGCTTCCGATCACAAGTTCCGGTCGCGATCAATCGAATAGATTTGATGACGTCATCAAAAATGCGCGGAAACGGCGCTCCGGGGCCGTTTCCGGACGAAAATTTCGTCGAAATGTCACGTTTGAAAGCGCTTCAGGCGCTTTCCGGGGCAAAATTCCCGCTCGGGCCGACACCGGCCCCTTTCAGCTTGACGAGGAAGATCGCCAGGCCGGCAAGGAGGATGAGCGCCGCCACTGCGAACGGCGCACCGGCGAAGGCGACGGGCGCGGACGGGGCGGTAAAATGGCTGAAGACCTGCGCGAAGATCAGCGGTCCGATGATGGTCGTGATCGAGGAAACGCTGGTCAGCGCCCCTTGCAGCTCGCCCTGCGCCGAGGCCGGCACGCGGGCGGACGCGATGGAGCGCAGCGGCGGATCGGCCAGCGCCTCCAGCGCGGTCAGGGCGATGACGACATAGACCATCCAGCCCTGCCACGCCGCGGCATAGCCGGAAAGCGCGACGACCGAGAAGACGAGGCCGAGGACGGCCGTGCGGTACTCGCCGAGCCTCGGCACGATGCGCGGCAGGACGAAGCCCATGACGACCGCGCCGCCGATGCCGAAGATGCCGAGCGACAGGCCGATCTGTCCCTCGCTCCAGCCGTAGCGATAGGAACCGACGAAGGACCAGACCGCCGGATAGACGGCATGCGCCAGGCCATAACAGAGGAAGACGACGCCGACCCAGAGCACGCCGGGATAGTTGCGCATCTGCATGAGAGCGCCGAGCGGATTGGCGCGGGCAAGCTCGAAGGAACGTCGATTGTGCGCCGCAAGGCTCTCCGGCAGCAGGATCCAGGCGCCGACGAAATTGAGGAAGGCAAGCACGGCCGCGCCATAGAAGGGAATGCGCGGCCCGAACTCGCCGAGAAGCCCGCCGATCACCGGCCCGATGACGAAGCCGGTGCCGAAGGCGATGCCCATCAGCCCGAAATTCTTCGAGCGGGTCTCGTCGTTCGACACGTCCGCGATATAGGCGGCCGCCGTGCTGAAGCTCGCGCCGCTGATGCCCGCCAGCACCCGCCCGACGAAGAGCATCCAGTAGCTCGCCGCCAGCGCGCAGATGAGGTTGTCGATGGCGAAGGTCAGGATGCAGGCCAGCAGCACCGGCCGCCGGCCGAAACGGTCCGAGAGATTGCCGATGAGCGGCGCGAAGAGGAACTGCATGCCGGCATAGACGAGCAGCAGCCAGCCGCCGTCGATGGCCGCCTGGCTGATATCGTCGCCCGTCAGCTCACGCAGATAGGTCGGCAGCACCGGCATGATGATGGCAATGCCGATCACGTCGAGGAACATGATCATGAAGACGAGAAAGAGCCCGCGCCGGGTAGACCTGGCATCGATCATGGATGTGACCTCGAAAGAATGAACAGCGCCCCGGGGGCAAAAATGTCAGGCGGGGAGTTCTATTTCACTTCTTTCAGCGAAACAATCCATGAACATCTCAAAAGTTTTGATGCTTATGATCGGATTCGTCGATGATAACGGCCCGTTCGGCCCGAAAAGGCAAAGCCCCTCGGCAGGCAAGCCGGAGGGCTTTTCAGAGAAGTCCGTGTAATATCAGGGCTCGCCCTGGAAGGTGTTGCAGGCATCCAGGCGGCCGCTGTCGAAGCCGCGCTTGAACCAGCGGCGGCGCTGCTCGGAAGTGCCGTGGTTGAAGCTTTCCGGCACGACATAGCCCTGCATGCGCTTCTGCAGCGTGTCGTCGCCGATCTGCGTGGCAGCGTTCAGCGCCTCATCGAGGTCGCCGCTTTCCAGAAGGCCCTTCTGCTGCGTGTACTTGCCCCAGATGCCGGCATAGCAGTCGGCCTGCAACTCGACGCGCACGGACATCTGGTTCGCCTCCGCCTCGCTCATGCGCTGGCGCTGCTGGTTGAAGCGCGGCAGGATGCCGGTGAGGTTCTGGACATGGTGGCCCACCTCATGCGCCACGACATAGGCTTGGGCGAAGTCGCCGGCCGCGTCGAACTTGTTGGCGAGCTCGTCGAAGAAGCTCATGTCGAGATAGACCTTGTGGTCGCCCGGGCAATAGAACGGCCCGGACGCCGCCGAGGCGAAGCCGCAGGCGGATTTGACGGAGCCGGAGAAGAGCACCATCTTGGGCTCCTCGTATGTCTCGCCGGCTGCCTTGAAGATGCCGTTCCAGGTGTCTTCGGTCTCGGCGAGCACCGTCGCCATGAATTCCTTGGTCTCTTCCTCCTGCGGCGAGGAACGGTTGCTGGCGCTCTCCGTCTGCTCGAAGCCCGGCATGCTGACCTGCCCGCCATTGCCCATGACCTGCAGGAGATCGATGCCCATCGCCTTGAAGACGAAATAGATGACGACGAGGAAGATGATGGTGCCGATGCTCATGCCGCCGCCGGACCGGCCGCCGCCGCCCATCGGAATGCGGAAACCGCCGCCCCGGCCGAAGGGATTGCTGCCTCCCATCGAGGGACCGGCTCCGCGCTGGTCCTCGATATTGCCCGACTGGCGACGACCTTTCCATTCCATGGCGCATTTCCCCGCATTGAATTGCCGACGAACGTTCATCGCATGAATTCGTTCCTCAGCAACGACTTATAGGGCCTGCCGGGGCGCCTTGCAAAACGAAAAGCGGCCCCTCAGCGCCGCCGGAGAAGCCCGCCCCAGCCGGCTTCGCGCACCGCCAGCGCCCCCGCCGCGACGAGCAGGAAACTGACGGCGGCAGCGGCAAGCCCGCTCGCGAGGCCAGACGACCCGTCGAAGATCATCGCGCCCATCACCCGGTGCGGAACGAGGGTGAAGAGACCCGCAACGACGATACCGCCGAAATATATGCCGGCGACCTGGGCGCGGTGCGCGCGGATATTGCCGCGCCGCGCCGCCATCACGGCCGGCACGCTGGCGAGGATGACATAGAGCGAGAGGAGATGGATCGGGCTGAAGCCGTGGAATGTGTTGATTCCATGGATGAAGAAGGTCGAGAAACTCGTCGCAACCATCAGGAAAAGCCAGACTTTTCCGAGCAGCCGATGGGCCGGCGTGCCCTTCGGGCGGGCGAGGAGGACGGCGCCGAGCACGGCCGCCGGCAGCACGGTCGCGACGTGGAACTGGACGGCGAAGGGCGCGTTGGCAAGCGGCTCGAAGGTCATGGCGGGCTCCGGGGGCGGTTGAATTCGGCCCCGTCTTCCGCCAATGATCGGGCCGCTTCAAACGCTTTGGCCCGAACGGACGGAAAACTTCGTGGAACGCCCCTTGCTGCAATCCGCGCTTCGTGAACTGCAGGTCTTCCTGCGCGCGCCGCGGTTCTGGGCGACCTTCGGCGCGGTGGTGCTGATCTTCTGGGTGACGGGTCCCTACGGCACCGCGGAGCGGCTGGCCGCCATCCCTCGCCTCGGCTTCTGGCTCGTGCTGCATGCCGTCGCCTGGGCCATCGCCGTCACCGCCATCGTGCTCGTCAACACGCTGCTGCGGGACCATATCCCGAGCCTTGGCCGCCGCATGGCGCTCGGCACGCTGGTCGCCGGCGTACCGGTCGGGCTTGCGACGAATGCGATCAGCCGCGCGACCTTCGGCGGCACGCCGACAATCTCCGACCTTGCCGCAAGCATCGCGACCGGCCTCCTCCTCTCCGCCCTCTTCTGCGCCCTCACCTACCTGACGATGAGCAGCCGGCAGGCCGAGGCGCTCTCCTCCGTCCCGCCGAGCGAGGAGGAACGGGCAGATGTGCCGCTGCTGCGCCGCCTCAGGCCGGAAAACCGCGGCCCGATCCTGCACATGACCGTCGCCGACCACTATACCGAGGTGACGACCAGCCGCGGGCGGGAATTGATCCTGCTGCGCTTTTCCGATGCCGTGGAGGAAGTCGGCGGCACGCCGGGCTTGCAGGTGCACCGCTCGCATTTCGTCGCCGATGTGCATGTCGAAAGGCTCCTGCGCTCCGACGGCAAGCTGGCGATCCTCCTGAAGGACGGCTGTGAGATTCCGGTGAGCCGTAGCCGGACGGATGCGGTGCGCACCCGCTGGGGCTGATATTTTTCCGGCGCCTGTCGGCTCGCCGTCGCGCCGTTCGTCTCTAGGTATCCGTCAATCAACCGTGCCAGGAGAAGTCTCCATGCGAAAGATCATTGTCGGCGCATTCACCAGCCTCGACGGCGTCATGCAGGCGCCGGGCGGGCCGGACGAAGACCCCGTCGGCGGCTTCAAATTCGGCGGCTGGGCCGCCCCGATGTTCGACGAGAAGATGGGCGCCTTCATCGGCGAGCTTTTTGCAAAACCCTTCGACTTGCTGCTCGGCCGCAAGACCTACGACATCTTCGCGGCCCACTGGCCCTATGTGGACAAGGACGACCCGATCGGCCCGCTCTTCGACCGCATCGATAAATATGTCGCGACCCGTAACCCGGATTTCAAACCCACATGGCAGAACAGCCATGTGCTCGGCTCGGACACCATTGCGGCCGTGCGCAAGCTGAAGGACGGCAACGGGCCGGACCTCCTGACGCAAGGCTCCACCGAATTCCTGAAGGCGCTGTTCGAGAACGACCTCGTCGACGAGATCCACGTCTCCGTCTTCCCGGTCATCCTCGGCAAGGGCAAGCGGCTCTTCGGCGACGCCTCCTTCCCGCGCGCCCTGACGCTGATCGATTCGCGCACCAGCGACACCGGCATCGTCATGAGCCGCTATGCCCGCGCCGGCGACGTCGCCAGCGGCTCCTTCGAGTTCGAGACGCCGACCGACGCCGAGCTGGAGCGCCGACGCAACCTCACCTGACCGGGCTCAGGCCAGCCCCTCCTCCGCCACCGTCTCCGCCAGCCACGCGGCGAAGGCGGACATGGCGGGGGTGAGGCTGCGCGATTGCAGGCGGGTCAGCCAGTAGCTGCCGAGCGCGACGCTGGTGCGGAAAGGCTGGACGACAGCCCCGGCGGCCAAGAGCCGCGAGAACATCAGCGGCGGCGCAAGGCCGACGCCCGCGCCCTGCAAAACCGCCTCCATCATGGCGAGCGAGGTGTCGAAGACGATGGCGTTCTGCGGCGGCGGCGTGCGCGGCAGCCCGGCGGCCTCGAACCAGCGCGTCCACTCGTCGCGCCGGTAGGAGCGCAGCAGCGTCAGCCCGAGCAGGTCGGCGGGCTCCTTGAGGTCGCGCGCGACGGCGGGAATGGCGAGCACGGACAGCGGTGCATCGAAGAGGCGCACGGCATCCGTCCCATGCCATGCGCCGGCCCCGAAGCGGATGGCGAAGTCGAGCCCTTCGGCGGCAAGGTCCACCCGGTTGTTGTTGGTGGAAAGCCGCACCTCCACGAAGGGATGGCGCTCGCGAAAACCGGCGAGCCGCGGCAGCAGCCAGCCGACGGCGAAGGTGCCGACAGCGCCCACCGTCAATATCTCCCGCACATGCCCGCCGCGGAAGCGCTCCACCGCATCCGCCATGCGGTCGAAGCTGTCGCGCAGAACCGGCAGCAGGCTCTCCCCCTCCGCCGTGATCATCAGACCGCGCGGCAGACGCTTGAAGAGGACGACGCCCATCTGCTCCTCCAGGCTCTTCACCTGATGGCTGACGGCCGCCTGCGTGACATTCAGCTCGATGGCGGCGCGCGTGAAGGAAAGATGGCGGGCGGAGGCCTCGAAGGCGCGGAAGGCGTTCAGCGGTAGATAAGGCCGAACCATGGCAATGCCCCAATTTTCCTAATGGCTGAGACCAGTATTCATCTTTTGTCAGGCCATGAAAGCATTGCTATCCATGATGCACAAGTCATTCGGAAATAGAGGAAAACGTGATGGACCTGCGTCCCTTCGCGGCCGGCATCCTGCTGGCCGCCGGCTTCGCCATGCCCGCCGAGGCCCGCATTATTTGTAGCATCGTCGCCGATGCGGAAAACGGCGAGATCATCCTGGAAAAGGGCGACTGCAAGACACGCGTCACCCCCGCCTCCACCTTCAAGGTGCCGCTCGCGGTGATGGGCTATGATTCCGGCTTCCTCGAAAACGCCGAGGAGCCGGCGCTACCCTTCATCAAGGGCTATCCCGACTGGGGCGGCGACAACTGGCGCCAGCCGACGACGCCGAAGCGCTGGCTGGAATATTCCGTCGTCTGGTATTCCCAGCGCATCACCGAATTCCTCGGCTACGAGCGGCTGCGCGACTATGCCGAAGCCTTCGGCTACGGCAATGGCGACATGACCGGCGATCCCGGCAAGGACAACGGCCTCGAGCGCGCCTGGATCGCCTCCTCGCTGAATATCTCGCCGCGCGAGCAGGTGGAATTCCTGCGCAAGCTGGTGAACCATGAGCTGCCCGTCTCCGCCGAGGCGATGGATGCGGCGATGGAGATCGTCGAGGGACGCGACATCGCCGACGGCTGGCGGGCGCAGGGCAAGACCGGCATGGCCTATCCCCGAAAGACCGACGGCAATTTCGATTATGCCCGCCCCTGGGGCTGGTATGTCGGCTGGGCGCGCCGCGAGGACCGCACCGTCGTTTTCGCCCGGCTGATGCAGGACGAGAAGAAGCAGGAATCGCGCACCAGCCTGCGCGCGCGGGACGGCATCCTCGCAGAATTGCCGGGCATTCTGGCCGGCGAGTAAGGCCCGCCCGCGACACCCCGGATCGACAGCGCAAAGTCCCCGCACTTTTCCTGTCGATTCGGCGATTTTCGGGGTTCCGCTCGCCCCTTCCTTTGCCTATAAGCCGCTTCTAGCCTTTGAACGACCATAGATGCGCGCCCGGCCGGTGAACCCATCACCATGGCCGGTTTTATGCGCGCGCGGCCCATGCGTTAAGAACGGATAGAGAGATGCCCAAGCGCCAAGATTTGAAATCGATCCTCATCATCGGCGCGGGGCCGATCGTCATCGGTCAGGCCTGCGAATTCGACTATTCCGGCACCCAGGCCTGCAAGGCGCTGAAGGAGGAAGGCTACCGCGTCATCCTCGTCAACTCCAACCCGGCGACGATCATGACCGATCCGGGCCTCGCCGACGCGACTTACGTAGAGCCGATCACCCCGGAAGTCGTGGCGAAAATCATCGCCAAGGAGCGCCCGGACGCGCTGCTGCCGACCATGGGCGGCCAGACCGCGCTCAACACCGCGCTCTCTCTCAAGCGCATGGGCGTTCTCGACCGCTACAATGTCGAGATGATCGGCGCCAAGCCGGAAGCCATCGACAAGGCCGAGGACCGCGCGCTCTTCCGCGAGGCCATGGCCAAGATCGGCCTCGAAACGCCGAAGTCGATGCTGGCCAACGCCACCGAGATCAAGGACAAGGACCGCAAGCTCCACGAGGCCGAGCGCGCCAAGCTGAAGGCCGAGCTTTCGGGCGATGCGCTCGACAAGGCGCTGGACGAGCTTGAGAACCAGTGGAACCTCGGCGAGACCGACCGCAAGCAGCGCTACATGAGCCATGCCATGGCCATCGGCGCGCAGGCGCTCGACGTCATCGGCCTGCCCGCCATCATCCGCCCGTCCTTCACGCTGGGCGGCACCGGCGGCGGCATCGCCTACAACCGCTCGGAATTCTTCGAGATCGTCAATTCCGGCCTCGACGCCTCCCCGACCACGGAAGTCCTCATCGAGGAATCCGTCCTCGGCTGGAAGGAGTACGAGATGGAAGTCGTCCGCGACAAGGCGGACAACTGCATCATCATCTGCTCCATCGAGAACATCGACCCGATGGGCGTGCATACGGGCGATAGCATCACCGTCGCCCCCGCCTTGACCCTGACGGACAAGGAATACCAGATCATGCGCAACGCCTCGATCGCGGTGCTGCGCGAGATCGGCGTCGAGACGGGCGGCTCCAACGTGCAGTTCGCCGTAAACCCGGAAAACGGCCGGCTCGTCGTCATCGAAATGAACCCGCGCGTCTCGCGCTCCTCGGCGCTGGCATCGAAGGCCACCGGCTTCCCGATCGCCAAGATCGCGGCCAAGCTCGCCATCGGCTACACGCTCGACGAGCTGGAGAACGACATCACCGGCGGGGCGACCCCGGCCTCCTTCGAGCCGTCCATCGACTATGTCGTGACGAAGATCCCGCGCTTCGCCTTCGAGAAATTCCCCGGCGCCGAGCCGACGCTGACCACGGCCATGAAGTCGGTCGGTGAAGTCATGGCCATCGGCCGCACCTTCGCCGAATCGCTCCAGAAGGCCCTGCGCGGTCTCGAAACGGGCCTGACCGGCCTCGACGAGATCGAGATTCCCGGCCTTGGCGACGGCAACGACAACAATGCCATCCGCGCTGCCATCTCCACGCCGACGCCGGATCGCCTGCGCATGGTCGCCCAGGCGCTGCGCATGGGCCTGACGCCGGAGGAAGTCCACGAAGGCTCGAAGATCGACCCGTGGTTCCTCGAGCAGTTCAAGGCCATCGTCGACATGGAGGCCCGCATCCGCGAGCACGGCCTTCCGGCCGACGCCGAGAACCTGCGCATGCTGAAGGCCATGGGCTTCTCCGACGCGCGCCTCGCCACCCTCTCCGGCAGGCGCCCGAAGGAAGTGGCCGAGCTGCGCAACGGCCTCAATGTCCGCCCGGTCTTCAAGCGCATCGACACCTGCGCTGCCGAGTTCGCTTCGCCCACGGCCTACATGTACTCGACCTACGAAACCCCGTTTGCCGGCGCGACGCGCTCGGAAGCCGGCATCTCGGATCGCAAGAAGGTCGTCATCCTCGGCGGCGGCCCGAACCGTATCGGCCAGGGCATCGAGTTCGACTATTGCTGCTGCCATGCCGCCTTCGCCCTGAAGGACGCCGGCTATGAAGCCATCATGGTCAACTGCAACCCGGAAACCGTCTCGACCGACTACGACACGTCGGACCGCCTCTATTTCGAACCGCTGACGGCAGAAGACGTCATCGAGATCCTGAAGGCCGAGCAGACCAACGGCGAAGTCGTCGGCGTCATCGTGCAGTTCGGCGGCCAGACCCCGCTGAAGCTCGCCGAAGCGCTGGAGAAGAACGGCATCCCGATCCTCGGCACCGCACCGGACATGATCGACCTTGCCGAGGACCGCGACCGCTTCCAGAAGCTGCTCCAGAAGCTCGACCTCGCCCAGCCGAACAACGGCATCGCCTATTCGGTCGAGCAGGCCCGTCTCGTCGCGGCCGAGATCGGCTTCCCGCTGGTCGTGCGCCCGTCCTACGTTCTCGGCGGCCGTGCCATGCAGATCATCCATTCGGAAGGCCAGCTCCAGACCTATCTGCTCGATACGGTGCCGGAACTTGTTCCCGAGGACATCAAGCAGCGCTACCCGAACGACAAGACCGGCCAGATCAACACCCTGCTCGGCAAGAACCCGCTGCTCTTCGACAGCTACCTGTCGAACGCGGTCGAGGTCGATGTGGACGCGCTCTGCGACGGCAAGGACGTCTTCGTCTCCGGCATCATGGAGCATATCGAGGAAGCCGGCATCCATTCGGGCGACTCGGCCTGCTCGCTGCCCGTCCACACGCTCTCCAACGAGATCGTTGACGAACTGGAACGCCAGACCAAGGCGCTCGCCAAGGCGCTGAACGTCGGCGGCCTGATGAACGTGCAATACGCCATCAAGGACGGCACGATCTACGTGCTGGAAGTCAACCCGCGCGCCTCGCGCACGGTGCCTTTCGTCGCCAAGACCATCGGCGCGCCGATCGCCAAGATCGCCGCCCGCGTCATGGCCGGCGAAGGCCTCGATGCGGCAATTGCCGCCTATGGCGAGAAGCCGGACCCGCGCAACCTCAAGCATATCGCCGTCAAGGAAGCCGTGTTCCCCTTCGCCCGCTTCCCGGGTGTGGATACGCTGCTCGGCCCGGAAATGCGCTCGACCGGCGAGGTCATCGGCCTCGACACGGACTTCGCGCTGGCCTTCGCCAAGTCGCAGCTCGGCGCCGGCGTCGACCTGCCGCGCGAAGGCACGGTCTTCGTCTCCGTGCGTGACGAGGACAAGGAGCGCGTGCTGACGGCCGTGCGCCTCCTCACCGAGATCGGCTTCAAGGTCATGGCCACCTCCGGCACGGCCCGCTTCCTTGCCGAAAAGGGCATCGAGGCGATCAAGGTCAACAAGGTGCAGGAAGGCCGCCCGCATGTCGAGGACGCCATCCGCAACCGCCAGGTCAGCCTCGTCATCAACACGACGGACAGCAGCAAGGCGATCTCGGACTCGAAGTCGCTGCGCCGCGCCGCGCTGATGCAGAAGGTGCCCTACTACACGACCATGGCCGGCGCGGAAGCCGCCGCCCAGGCGATCAAGGCCCTCAAGCAGGGCCAGCTCGAGGTACGGCCGCTTCAGGCCTATTTCTGAGGCCGATCTCCTGAGGAATGGAAAGCCGGGCAATCTGCCCGGCTTTTTTCGTTTTCAATAGCCGCCGATGATCGGGAGCACTTCTCCCGTGATGTAGCTGGAGCATTGCGGCGAGGCGAGGAAGACATAGGCGGGTGCCAGCTCCTCCGGCTGGGCGGGCCGCTTCATCGGCGTCTGTGCGCCGAATTTCGCCACGTCCTCGGCCGCCTTGTCGGAGGGGTTCAGCGGCGTCCAGACCGGCCCCGGCGCCACGGCATTGACGCGGATGTCGCGCGGCACGAGCTGGCCGGCGAGCGAGCGCGTGAAGGCATGGATGCCGCCCTTGGTCATCGAATAGTCCAGGAGGTCCTTCGAACCCTCCAGCCCCGTGACCGAGCCTGTATTGACGATCGCCGACCCCGTCTTCATGTGCGGCACCGCGGCCTGCGCCATGAAGAAATAGCCGTAGAGATTGGTCTTCAGCGTCTCGTCGAAATGCTCTTCCGAAAGGTCGGCGATATCCTTCGTGTGCACCTGGAAGGCGGCATTGTTCACGAGGATATCGAGCCGCCCGAGGTCCCGCACCACGCATTTCACCGTCTGCACGCAGAACGCCTTGTCCTTGACGTCGCCGGCAAAAGCGATGCAGCGCCGGCCTTCCGCCTCCACGGCCGCGATCGTCTCCCGCGCATCCTTTCCTTCCGCAAGATGCACGATGGCGACATCCGCGCCCTCGCGCGCAAAGAGCACGGCGACCGCCCGGCCGATGCCGGAATCCCCGCCGGTGATGAGCGCCACCTTATCCTTCAGCTTTTCCGAGCCCTTGTAGAAGGGAGCGTCGTACATCGGCGGCGGATCGAGCGTGGCCTCCCTGCCGGGCTTCGGCTGGTGCTGCCCGGGAAAGGGCGGCGCGGGATAGGGCCGCGCACCAGCCTGCATGGCGCCCGGCTTTTCGCTCCTGCCCTTGCGGTCGGCCTTGGCCACCTCTTCCTGGATGTCGCGCTGCTTTTCTGCCGTGCGGGCGGACTGGCTCGGGCTCATCGCTCTCTCCTCAAAGTTCGCTGGGTCGGATATTGTCGACACGGACCTTCCCGGCCACGACCCCGCGCGGCCCTTCGACCGGATAGGCAGGATCCGTCTCGTCGATGACCGTGTAGAGCTTCTCGCTGCGGAAGGCGCTGGACGAGGTCGTGGAATTGCCGTCGCCCGGCAGCGCGTCGATCTCCAGATAATCGAGCTCCGCCTCGGCCGCGACGACCCGCGCATCGCCGCTGGAGCGGGCGCGCACCACCACCTCGCCCTGGTTCGGCGCAAGGTCCCAGTTCTGGTCGCCCGCCGCCGCGATGGGAACGAGGCGGAAGAGCTTCAATTGCTCCATATCGGAATAGTCGACGGCCGGCGCGCCGGTATCCCGCCGCGGCGCGGTCTCGTCGAAGCCCGCCGACCAGTCACGGGCCGGCTCCGTCATGCCGGGCGGCGTGCGATGCGCCGTGGCGTCGTCGCTCCCGGTGATGACCCGCGGCTTGGCGCTGGAAACGCCGTCATTGCTCGCGCCGGCCCGCGAGATCACGAACTGCGGCGCCGCATCCGCACGGACGGCCCTCCCCGCCTCGCTCTCCGCCGGAGCGGCGCTTTCCGCCGCGGACGGCGTGCGCGGTTCGGCGTGCATTGCCTCGACATCCGGGTGATTTACGCCCACCGCCTCCCGCCGTCCTTCGTCATGCATCGCCTGGTTGCCGGATACCTCGCCGGCAAGCTGCTTGAAATAGCCGGAAATCTTCTCGATCACACCCATCGTCCGTTCCTCATGATCTGGTTTCGAGGCGCGCCATCGCGGCCTTCAGGATCGCGCGGATTTCATCGTCGGCGATCTGCTGGGCGGCGAAGGTGGCATCCGGCTCGATGCCGGGATCCTCCTCGTGGTCGCGAACCGTTTCGCTGTCGCGGGCCATGGCGACGAGCGCGTCGCGCGCCTCGGGCATGGCGGCGATGGCCGAGATGAGTTCGACCAACAGGCGCCGGTGCGCATTGATCCTGCCTTCCAGATGAACCGTCCCGTCGATTGCCATGCACGCCTCCCGCGATAGAGCGCTAACGGCAGCACCGGGCGATTGTTCCGACCGCTGTGGGCAGCGCGGAAGCGGCGGCGAAAAAACTGGCTTTCGCGGGGCGCAATCTGCTATAAGGGCCGTTCAAACGCTTCCGACGGTTCCGGGGATTCTTCTCCGGAGACCGTTTTCTTTTGCGTCCGCATGGCTGGGAAGCCGGGCGGCGCGGTCTGAAGGACGGGAATAAAATGGTTGAAAAGGTACCGATGACTCAGGACGGTTTCGTCAAGCTGCAGGAAGAACTGCGCTGGCGTCAGCAGGAAGAGCGTCCGCGAATCATCGAGGCGATCGCCGAGGCGCGCGCCCATGGCGACCTGTCGGAAAACGCCGAGTACCACGCCGCCAAGGAAGCCCAGAGCCACAACGAAGGCCGCATCACGGAGCTGGAGGACTTCGTCGCGCGCGCCGAGGTCATCGACCTTTCCAAGATGTCCGGCTCCAAGATCAAGTTCGGCGCCAGGGTCAAGCTCGTCGACGAGGACACCGAAGAAGAGAAGGTCTACCAGATCGTCGGCGACCAGGAAGCCGACGTGAAGCAGGGCCGCATCTCGATCTCCTCCCCCATCGCCCGCGCCCTCATCGGCAAGGAAGTCGGCGACTCGATCGAAGTCAACGCCCCCGGCGGCTCCAAGGCCTACGAAATCCTCGCCGTCAGCTGGGGTTGATGGAGAGGCAGCCCATGTTTTCCGAAGAGGAAAATAATACCGGTAGCGGTAGAACCGCCACCGTGGTGAAGGTAATGGGCGGGCCACTTGCCCGCCAGCTACTTTCCGGTTTTTCCCAAAAGCACAACCTTTCCTTCACCTTCGATCCAGAGGCGCGGGATTATGATTGGCTCGTTGTCTATGAGAACTTTCCGCCGGTCGGCACCGAGCGCCGTTCGATGCGGGTGGAAAATCTCGCCTGTGCGCCGGAAAACACCATTCTCTTCACAACAGAGCCATCGGGCATCAAGATTTACAGCCGCACTTATACGCGCCAATTTGGTCATGTGGTGACGAGTCAGGAGCCTTTCGCACTACGCCACCCGGGTCGCATTTATAACCAGGCCGGCCTGTATTGGTTCTATGGCAATGGCAGCCGACAGAGAAGCGCCGACGAAATTGCCACTTATTTTCCGGAAAAAGTGAAAACCATTGGTACGGTCTGCTCTACCAAGCGGCAGGGCCATACGCTGCATCGCCTCCGTTACGATTTCACGCAAGCCATGGCGGCACGCATGCCGGATCTCGAGGTCTTTGGTCGCGGTCATCGCCCCATCGACGATAAAGCGGAAGCAATCGACCCCTACAAATACCACCTGGCGATCGAGAACCACCTCGCCCCGCATCATTTCACTGAGAAACTCGCCGACCCCTTTCTTGGTCTATCCTTGCCGTTCTATTTCGGCGCGCCGAACGCTGCAGACTATTTCCCGGCCGAAAGTTTTATAGCAATCGATATCCGCAAGCCGGATGAAGCCTATCGGATCATGCGTGAGGCGATCGATAACGGTGAATATGAAAAGCGCCTTCCCGCTATCCGCGAGGCGCGACGCCGTGTGCTCGAAGACCATAATCTTCTCACGCTCATCGCCAAGGTAGTGGAGAAGAATGGCACGAAACCAAAGGGCAATGGTGGTGCATTGCTAAAGAGCCAGCGTGCCGCTCGAAAGGGTCATCCGCTGCTTGCTGCTGGTACTTTCGCCTTTCGCGAGGCACTCCACCTGAAAAACCGTATCACCGGACTACTTTTGCGCTAGGAGAATCGATAGACCTAGCGAGCTGCCGTAAATATATATGAATTCTGACATGATCGGAACACGATAAATGCCGGAGGCGAACCTCACAATCGCCTTGTGATGAGGAAGAATTTCGATCAATCCTCCACCTTAACTCCAGCAAGATGGAATAAAATGCCGCAGAGGGAGACGATACTCAGGCTCGCAATATTCCGCAACGAAGCTTGACGACTAACGAATCTTGAGAGAATTACGGCGAGGCCGATGCCAACCAAAAGCGTATCCATCCTAGACGCTGTTTCGATATAAGCGCTTCGTGTGTCTCGATCACTTTCGCGTCGCTTTAAAACGCATCATGACGACCACTATCATTCTGATGCCTTCTCGGGCAAAAGCTGTAGGTCAGAGGCTCCATTCATCTCCTCTGTGGGTAACAATCCCAGCATTGGCAAGAGTATGCTCGCATCCACTTTCCCTTCGCAAGGGTCCGAAAATTTAAAAATCCTTCAGCTTCTCCCGGCTCTCGGGGATGGCGGCGTCGAGCGCAGCACGGTCGAGATGGCCCAGTATCTGAGTGCACGCGGAATTCCCAATCTCGTTGCCAGTCGCGGCGGGGCGCTGGTTTCCGCCGTTGAGGCGGTGGGAAGCCGGCATGTATCGATTCCCGTTGGCAGCAAGTCGCCATTCACGATAATTCGAGCCGCTCGGTCCGTCGCCCGCCTTATCGATGCCGAAGGGATCAATGTCGTGCACGCTCGGAGCCGGGCGCCCGCATGGGTCGGTCTCCTCGCTTGCAAACTTGCGAAGCGACAGGCCCGCTTCATTACCACTTTCCACGGCGTATATAGCCACGGCAACGTACTGAAGCGCTTATACAATAGCGCCATGTTGCGTACGCCGGTCGTGATTGCCAACTCGCAGTTCATCCGTAGACATATCGTCGATGTTTATGGCTATCCAGAAGAGCGGATCGTCGTCGCGCCGCGCGGCATTGATCCCACATTGTTCGAGCCTGCAACCATATCCGACGCTACCCGAAGCGCCGTTCGAGCCGAACTCGGTGTCATTGAAGGGGTACCGCTGGCCGTCATGGTAAGCCGTATTACCAACTGGAAGGGCCATTCCGTTTTCGTCGACGCCATGGCCCGCTGCAGCCGAAACGACCTGCATGCGGCCTTTGTCGGCGAAGGCAACCCGGACGAAATCGCCCGCGTAAAGCAACAGATCGAACGGCTTGGTCTCTCCGACAGGATTTTTTTCGCAGGCAGTCGCCGCGATGTTCCGGCCATTCTCGCCGCAGCCGACCTTGCCGTTTCCGCTTCCATCCGGCCGGAGGCTTTCGGCCGGGCAGCCATCGAGGCACAGGCAATGGAAACGCCGGTGATCGCAACCAACCATGGCGGCAGCAGAGAAACCGTTCTGCCGGGTGAAACGGGCTGGCTTGTACCTCCTGGTGATGTAGCGGCTCTCGCGGCCGCCCTTGAGGAAGCGTTTGCGGATCCGGGGCGCCTGGCTGTCATGGGAACGCACGGACGCGAACACGTACTGGCGACTTTCACCACGCAGCAAATGCTCGAAAGAGAGTTCTCCGCCTATGAAAAGCGCATGGCGGCGCCATGACGCCGAGATGACGAACGACACGTCTCCCATCGTCTGGGTGCTGACGGACGGCAAAGCCGGTGACGAACAGCCGATGATCGGCCTTGCCGAAGCGATGGAGGCGAAGACGATCCTGCGCCGCGTAGCGCCCCGCCGCGCCTTCACCTGGTTCATGCCGATAGGGCCGATTGACCCGAAGGACGCCCCGTCGAGACAGGGCTCGCCCCTCTCGCCTCCCTTCCCTGATATATGTCTCGCCACGGGGCGTCGTGCAGTTCCCTATCTCCGAAAGCTCAAGGCGGCTTCACCGGAAACCTTCTGCGTGCTTTTCAAAGATCCACGCACGTCGCGCCACGACGCCGATCTGCTCATCGTGCAGGAGCACGATACGCCGAGAGGCGACAATGTCCTGGTCACGACGACCGCCCCCAATCGACTGTCTGCCCAACGCCTCTCCGAAGCGCATGCTGCCTTTGCGGCGGCATTGATGCCCTTGCCGAAGCCGAGAGTCACAGTCCTCATCGGCGGGGACAGCCGGCATCACCGCTTCACCGGGGAGGATATTCAACGCCTGTTGCATGGCCTTCACGCAAAGCTCGACAGTGGATCGGCCTTGATGATCACGACATCGCGCCGGACACCGCCTTCGCTTGCCAAGGCGCTTGCCGACCTCGCCGAACGCCCGAATATACATATGTGGGACGGCAAGACCGAGAATCCATTTCTTGCATACCTGTCCTGGGCCGACGAGATCATCGTCACCGCCGATTCAACGAATATGGTGGGAGAGGCCGTGGCAATCGGCGTGCCTGTGCAGATATTCCATCCTTCAGGTGGGCATCCCAAGATCGACCGTTTTATCGCCGCCCTTTCGCGAAAGTTTCCTGTCGGCCGTTTCCCGGATATGCCCGTTATAGGCAATCATCCGCCGCTCAATGCCACAAAAGAACTGGCGCGTCAGATCATGACACGCTGGCAGGCGTTCAAAGTTCCACCAGCCCCACCTTCTTGACCTGCCGGATCGTCAGCATCGTCCGCACGGTGTCCACCTGCTGATTGGCGGTGAGCTCCTCGATGACAAAGTCCTGGAAGCGGGTGAGGTTTTCGGCGACGCAGTGGAGCAGGAAGTCGCTGTCGCCGGAGACCATCCAGGCCTGGCGGACCATCGGCCATTCGCCGGTCGCGGCGGCAAACGCCTTGAGGTTGGCTTCCGACTGGTGCTTGAGGCCGACCATGCAGAAGGCGACGAGGTCGTAGCCGAGCGCGGGGGCGTTCAGCATCGCCGTGTAGCCCTCGATGATGCCGGCCTCCTCCAGCTTGCGCACGCGGCGAAGGCAGGGCGGGGCGGAAATGCCGGCCCGGGCGGCCAGCTCCACATTGGTCATCCGGCCATCGGCCTGCAGTTCCTTCAGGATGCGGATGTCGATGGCGTCGAGTTCGGCACGAAACATGGGAGCTTTTGAAACCTTTCGGAATGGCGACCGGAAGTAACCCGAATCGTCGCATCGGCGCAACATTGTTACCCCAAGCGGCACAAATATGTCACGGGGCTTTGCTTGTCTGTTGGCAAACCGCCGCGAGCTCTTGAAACTCGGTCGACTCCCCTCATAAATGAGGATCGAACACAGACACGCTGGCTCTGCCATGCGCGAGACCGCGCGCAGGGCCGATTGGGGCGATGGCCCCGGAAGGAACGACCATGTCCGCCCGCCCTGCTTCCGCCCGTCACGTCAAGGTGCTGATCATCGGCTCCGGCCCCGCCGGCTACACCGCCGCCATCTACACCGCCCGCGCCATGCTGGAGCCGGTGCTGATCGCCGGCATGGAACAGGGCGGCCAGCTCATGATCACCACGGATGTGGAAAACTATCCGGGCTATGCCGATCCGGTGCAGGGTCCCTGGATGATGGAGCAGATGCTCAAGCAGGCGGAGCATGTCGGCGCCGAGATCGTCAACGACCTCGTCACCAATGTCGACCTCGACGTGCGTCCCTTCCGCATCTCCACCGACAGCGGAACCGAGTGGACCGCCGATGCGCTCATCATCGCCACCGGCGCCAAGGCCAAGTGGCTCGGCATCGACACCGAGCATAAGTTCATGGGCTTCGGCGTTTCGGCCTGCGCCACCTGCGACGGCTTCTTCTACCGCGGCAAGGACGTCATCGTGGTCGGCGGCGGCAATTCGGCCGTGGAGGAAGCGCTCTACCTCGCCAATCTCGCGAAAACCGTGACGGTCGTGCACCGCCGCGATTCGTTCCGCTCGGAAAAGATCCTGCAGGAGCGCCTGTTCGCCAAGGAAAACGTCAAGGTCGTCTGGGACCACGAGGTCGTCGAATATCTCGGCGCCGAGCCCAAGCCGCCGATGCCGGCCTCCGTCAACGGCGTGACGCTGCGCAACGTGAAGACCGGCGAGACGCGCGATGTGGAAACGGACGGTGTCTTCGTCGCCATCGGCCACGCGCCGGCAGTGGAACTCTTCAAGGGCAAGCTGCGCCAGAAGCCGAACGGCTACCTCTGGACCGCGCCCGATTCCACCGCGACGGACGTGCCGGGCGTTTTTGCCGCAGGCGACGTCACGGACGACATCTATCGCCAGGCGGTCACGGCCGCCGGCATGGGCTGCATGGCGGCCCTCGAAACCGAAAAATACCTTGCAGGTCATATGCCTGTCGCAATTGCGGCCGAGTAGAAGCCGCCAACAAAGGGCGGCGGATTCGCATCCGACCGCCCGCGTGGGAACAGTAGTATCAGCGACCGGGCGGGAGGCACGCGCTCCCCGCCGCACAGACATATGGGGGATAGAATGCCGCTCGATTGGGACAAGCTGCGGATTTTTCACGCCGCGGCCGAGGCCGGCTCGTTCACGCACGCCGCAGACAAGCTGCACCTTTCTCAATCGGCCATCAGCCGCCAGGTGAGTGCGCTGGAGCAGGATGTCGGCATCAAGCTCTTCCACCGCCATGCCCGCGGCCTGATCCTCACCGAGCAGGGCGAGATTCTCTATCGCGCCGCCCACGACGTGCTGATGAAGCTCGAAAGCGTGCGCGTGCAGCTGACGGAAAACACCGAGAAGCCGAGCGGCAAGCTGCGCATCACCACCACCGTCGGCCTCGGCCAGGGCTGGCTGACGGACAAGGTGCAGGAATTCCTCGCGCTTTATCCGGACATGCAGGTGCAGCTCATCCTCGACAACGAGGAGCTGGACGTGAACATGCGCCATGCCGACTGCGCCATCCGCCTGCGCGAGCCGCAGCAGTCGGATCTCATCCAGCGCCGGCTGTTCACGGTGCACATGCACCTCTACGCCGCCCCCTCCTACATCAACCGCTACGGCGAGCCGCAGTCGATCGACGATCTCGACAACCACAAGATCATCACCTTCGGCGAGCCTGCACCGAGCTACCTGCTCGACGTCAACTGGCTGGAGATCGCCGGGCGCGATTCCGACAATCCCCGCCCCTCCGTGCTGCAGATCAACAGCCAGACCTCGATCAAGCGCGCCTGCCTGCTCGGCATCGGCATCGCCATGCTGCCGGACTATATCGTCGGGCGCGATCCCGGGCTGATCCAGCTGCCGGTGAGCGCCGACATTCCCTCGTTCGACACCTATTTCTGCTATCCGAGCGAGATGAAGAACGCGGCGAAGCTCAAGGTTTTCCGCGACTTCATCGTCGCCAAGGCGCGCAACTGGAACTTCTGAGGACGGCTTTCGGCAAGGCCTGCGCCCCGCGCATGGCTGGCATGCACATTAACGGATTGATGCATGCCCAAAAAACCAGCATATGACGCGCAGCTGATGCACTTTGGTGGCTTTTTCCTCCCAGTGCCACCGCACCAGCTGTTCCCCTCTGGAGGTTTTATTACCTTCAAAACTATAAAGGGCCCAAGTTGATCTTGCGGCCCTCTTTTTTTGCCTTCCGTTCACCGGAAAGGAATTTCCACCCTTCCCGGAAAACTTGGCACGCGCTTCTCTTGAAGAATGCCGGCCCCTCCCCCATATCTAGAACAGCCGGCGCATCCGCGGTCTTTCTCCTCCCAGTACCGCGCGCTGGCTGTTCCCCTCTGGAGGTTCTTTAACCTTCAAACTTGCAGGGCCCAAGCTTCGCTTGTGGCCCTCTTTTTTTGCCGACGCCTCTTGTATCGCCGAACGGCGAACCCGATATCGAGATCAGACGATATAACCATCGCCGGATCACGATAGAGATGACCACGCCCGACACCGACGAAATCCTCAAGGCCCTCGCCCATCCCAAGCGGATGGAGATCCTCGCCTGGCTGAAGGAGCCACAGCAGCATTTCGCCGGCCAGGAGCACCCGCTGGAATTCGGCGTCTGCGCCGGCCAGATCGAAAAGCGCTGCGATCTTTCGCAGTCCACCGTTTCCGCCCATCTCGCCACCCTCCAGCGCGCCGGCCTCGTGACGACGCGCAAGGTCGGCCAGTGGGTGTTCTTCAAACGCGACGAAGAAAAGATCGCGGCCTTTCTCCACCACATCAACGGCGCCCTTTGAGCAGTCCGGCTTCCGCCGGCCCTTGCCGCAGACGACGTCACCTTTCCCAGCAGAAGAAGGATCCTTCCATGACCTCGCTCTTCGACCCCATCAGGATCGGCGATATCCAGCTCGCCAACCGCATCGTCATGGCGCCGCTGACGCGCAACCGTTCGCCGGGCGCCGTGCCGAACACGCTGAACGCGACCTATTACGAGCAGCGCGCCTCCGCCGGCCTCATCATCACCGAGGGCACGCCCATCACCCAGCAGGGCCAGGGCTATGCCGACGTGCCGGGCCTCTATACGCCCGAAGCGCTCGCCGGCTGGCGGCAGGTGACGGACGCCGTACACAAGGCCGGCGGCAAGATCGTCGTGCAGATGTGGCATGTCGGCCGCGTCTCGCATGAGAGCCTCCAGCCGAACGGCGGCAAGCCGGTGGCCCCCTCCGCCGTCATCGCCAGATCCAAGACCTATCTCATCAATGCCGACGGCAGCGGCGCCTTCGCCGAGACCTCCGAGCCCCGCGCCCTCGACCGCACCGAGCTTGCCGGCATCGTGGAGGATTACCGCCACGCGGCCCGCGCCGCGATCGACGCCGGCTTCGACGGTATCGAGATCCATGCCGCCAACGGCTATCTCATCGACCAGTTCCTGCGCTCCGGCAGCAACAAGCGCACGGACGACTACGGCGGCTCCATCGAGAACCGCGCCCGCTTCCTCTTCGAGGTCGTCGACGCGATCGTCGCCGAGATCGGCGCCGGCTGCACCGCCATCCGCATCTCGCCGGTGACGCCCGCCAACGACGCCTTCGACCCGGAACCGCAGCCGCTCTTCACCCATGTCGTCGAGGGCCTTGCGAAGCACGACCTCGCCTATATCCACATTATCGAAGGCGCGACCGGCGGTCCGCGCGATCACCAGCAGGGCGACAGGCCCTTCGACTACGAAGCCCTGCATACGGCCTACAAGGCGGCCGGCGGCAAGGCCGCCTGGATGGCCAACAACGGCTACAACCGGGAACTGGCCATCGACGCCGTTGAGGAAGGCCGGGCCGACCTCGTCGCCTTCGGCAAGCTCTTCATCGCCAACCCGGACCTCGTGGAGCGGCTGAAGAACGACACGGTGCTCAACCCGCCGGACAAGGACACGTTCTACGGCGGCGGCGCCAGGGGCTATACGGACTACCCGGCCCTTGAAAACGTCGCCTGATCAAGGCGTCGCCTAAAAGAACCATGCAGAAACGCCCGCGGTTTTCTCCCCGCGGGCGTTTCCTTTTTGCGGGTCTCGGCTACATCTACGCAAGATGCAACCACAGGGAGCCGCCTGCCCATGCTATCCAGCCTGCTGAAGGAACGCTTCCTGTTCGTCGGCCTTGCCGCCGCCATCCTCGCCTATGCGAGCGAACACAGCCTGCTGGAGATGGGCCGCCTGCCGGTGCTGGCGGCCGCCTTCGCCCTCGTCGTCGCGATCGTTCTCGTTTCCACCCGCATCGCCCACCACGCGGAAATCCTCGCCTCCAAGGTCGGCGATCCCTATGGCACGATGATTCTCACCCTGTCGGCGGTGCTGGTGGAGGTGGTGATCCTCGCCATCATGATGCAGGGCGAGACCTCGCCGACGCTGGTGCGCGACACGATCTATGCGGCGGTGATGCTGGACATCAACGGCATCCTCGGCCTTGCCGCCCTCCTCGGCGGCATCCGCCACGGCGAGCAGCCCTATAACGACGATTCGGGAAAGACCTACGGCGTGATGATCCTGACCGCCATGGGCATCTCCATGGTCGTGCCGGAATTCGTGCCGCGCGAAAGCTGGCACCTCTATTCCGCCTTCACCATCGGCGCGATGATCGCGCTTTATGCGCTCTTCCTGCGCATGCAGGTCGGCGCGCATTCCTATTTCTTCAGCTACGCCTATCCGCGCGCCGAGCGGAAGGAGGCCCACAAGAGCACGGAGCCGGAGGAAGACGAGCCGGCCGGCCTCTCCATCGCCGTCATCGTCATCGGCGTGGTGCTGATCGGCGCGCTCGCGGAAGTGATGTCGGTGCTGCTCGGCGCCGGGCTCAAGGGTTCCGGCGCGCCGCCGGCGCTGATGGCCGTGGTGGTCGCCGCGATCTCCGCCGCGCCGGAAATCCTGACGGCGCTGCGCGCCGCGCTCGCCAACCGCATGCAATCGGTCGTCAACATCGCCATGGGCGCCTCGCTCTCGACGGTCATCCTCACGGTGCCCGTCATGGAGGCCATCGCCCTCTATACCGGCCAGCCCTTCATCATGGCCATGTCGCCGACGCAGACCGTCATGGCGACGATCACGCTGATCGCCGCCGCCATCAACCTCAACGACGGCGAGACGAACGCCATCGAGGGGATGACGCATTTCATCCTCTTCGCCACCTTTGTCATGCTGACCTTGATCGGCCTTTGAGCGGCGCACCGCGCAACAAAAAAACCCGCCGTCTCCGGCGGGTTTCTCGTTCACGAAGTGAAATGCGTTACTTGCAAGCCGCGCAGAAGCGCTGGATGCGCTTGCAGGCCTCCTCGAGCTGGGCTTCCGAGGTCGCATAGGAGATGCGGAAGTTCGGGCCGAGGCCGAAGGCCGAGCCGTGCACGACGGCGACGCCTTCCGCTTCCAGCAGTTCCGAAACGAAGTCCTCGTCCGTCTCGATGACCTTGCCCGACGGCGCGGTCTTGCCGATCAGGCCCTTGCAGGACGGATAGACGTAGAAGGCGCCTTCCGGCGAAGGGCATTCGATGCCGGTCGCCTGGTTGAGCATGGACACGACGAGATCGCGGCGACCTTCGAAGATCTTCTTGTTTTCCGGAATGAAGTCCTGCGTGCCGTTCAGCGCCTCGACGGCCGCCCACTGGGCGATCGAGCAGGCGCCCGACGTCTGCTGGCCCTGGATCATGTCCATGGCCTTGATGAGGGCGAGCGGGCCGGCCGCATAGCCGATACGCCAGCCGGTCATCGCATAGGCCTTGGAAACGCCGTTCATGGTCAGCGTGCGGTCGTAGAGGCCGGGCTCGACCTCGACCGGGGTGGCGAACTTGAAGTCGCCATAGGTCAGGTGCTCGTACATGTCGTCGGTCAGCACCCAGACATGCGGATGGCGCATCAGAACGTCCGTCAGCGCCTTCAGCTCGTCATGGCTGTAGGCCGCGCCCGAGGGGTTGGACGGCGAGTTGAAGATGAACCACTTGGTCTTCGGCGTGATAGCCTTTTCAAGGTCTTCCGCCTTCAGCTTGAACTTGTTTTCCTGCGTGGTCGCAACGAAGACCGGCGTGCCGCCGCACAGCGAGACCATTTCCGGGTAGGAGACCCAGTAAGGTGTCGGGATAACGACTTCATCGCCCGGATTCATCGTCGCCATGAAGGCGTTGAAAAGAATCTGCTTTCCGCCCGTGCCGACGATGGTCTGCGCGGCGGTGTAGTCGAGGTTGTTCTCGCGCTTGAACTTCTTGACGATGGCTTCGCGCAGTTCCGGAATGCCGGCAACCGGCGTGTACTTCGTCTCGCCGCGGTTGATCGCCTCGATGGCGGCCTGCTTGATGTTGTCCGGCGTGTCGAAGTCCGGCTCGCCCGCGCCGAGCCCGATGACATCGCGGCCCTTCGCTTTCAGCTCGCGCGCTTTCTGGGAAACGGCGATGGTGGCGGAAGGCTTCACACGGGAAAGAGCGTCGGCAAGAAAGGCCATGATGGAGATGTCCTCATCGGGTTCAAAGACGGCTTGAGGCCATGGACCCGGAGCGCGGGCTCCATAGCGGTTAGGTCTATGTCGAATGTGGGCCGGTCTTGCAAGCGCGAAGGGCGAAAAAAGCGGGAAATGCGGGCGGCACCGCAAAATTTCATGGGCGCCATCAGCGATGCGAATGGATCGCCGCGCCGTCATGCAATCGTCACACCAGAAAGTTGAGACAACGGGAAACACCAGAAATTTTTACGCGAAAGATTAATCCGGCATTAACGGCTCGGCCCTATTATTTCATCATCACATCGTTCCAGCGGATGGTGCGCTGCATGAGCGAAAGAAGCATCTTCTCCAATCTCGTCCGCCAGCCGGACGGCGCCTTCAGCGCGATCTATGGTCCCTACCTGCTGCAATCCGCCCTCCAGCCGATCTTCTGCGAGCATCAGGACGGACACCTGCAGATCGCCGCCTTCAAGGGCCTGATCCGCGCCAGCATCAAGGGCGAGCCCATCGCCCCGACGGATTTCTTCCGAACGGTGCCGGAAGAGGAGTGCGCGGCGGTGGATGGCCTTTGCCGCAGCCTGCACATCCTCAGTACGGGCGCGCTCGGCCGGCAGGGCGTCGCGCTCCTGGTCAATTTCCAGACCGGATTCTACGGCGCGTCCCAGGCAATGCGCCAGGAGGTCGAGCGGCTGCGACTCTCGGCCCATCAGGCCGGCATGGCGCCGGATGCCATCGCCTGCGAAATCCACGAGCACCCGCTGGACGATTCCGACGAGCTAGCGGAGTTTGCCGCACGCCTGCATGAAAGCGGCTTTTCCATCGCCATCGACGACTACGCCGGCGAGGATCGCGACCTTGACCGCCTCGAACGCCTGCGCCCGCAATTCGTGACCTTCGACACGGCATGGCTGCACGGCTTTGCGGAAAACTCCGCGGGCCTCGCGCTGCTGCGCATCGTCGTCGGCCAGCTCGCCCAGAAGGGCATCCGCGCCATCGTCGCCGGCATAGAGGAGCCGGACATGATCGCGCTCTGCCGCGAGATGGGCGGGCCGCTGATGCAGGGCTATCTGCTGGCCCGGCCGGAGATCGCCCCGACGAGCTTCAACGCGACCTTTCCCGAGACGGGGGAAGCGCCTTCGCGGATGCCTGCGCAAGCCCCCTCGGCAGGCACCCACGCCCCGGCGGAAACCCGCCTTCAACGCTCTCAGCGCCAGTTCGGCAGGAGGGGTGTCTAGAACGGTGCGAAGCGGCCGTCTATTCGGCGGAACATGCTGAAAATCCGCCTTTTTTACCATGCCATCTTTTCGCCGCAATAAATGCCGTGCCTTGCCGCAATTCGGTCCTTGTCGCGCCGATTTCCGCAGGCTTTTTCGTACTGCAACGGGAAAAAACCGAGACAGGGGAAAACGATGTTTCTCGACGAAGACAAGATCGGCAGGTCGCCAAAGGTGCGGGAATCGCGCGCCATGTTCCTCATCGCCATGACGGCGCTGGCCGCCTGCGTGGTCATGGTCGTCGGCCTCATGTCTCCCCCGGCCGTCGCCGTCGATACGATCAAGACTTCCAGCATCGAAAAGACCGCGCCCGACGCAGTTTCCCCGCAAAAGGTCGACCCCACGCAAAAGTGAGGCGCGCTTTCGCGCCTTCCTGCCGCGTCCGGCCCGAACGCTCTTGAAAGCCGCCCGCGTCTGGGCCAGTTATCGGCACAAGGATGGGAGACGGGCATGCGACAGGAAAAGACCTACCGGAAAAGCGCTTTGGCGGTCGCCGCCGCGGCATTCCTCCTCGCCCTTGCATTCTCCCCTGCCCCTTCCGCCGCAGAAACCCGCAATTTCCCCAGCAAGAAGGCCGAGCTTGCCGTCGAGACCGTGGCGACGGGCCTCAAGCATCCTTGGTCCGTCGAAGTGCTGCCCGATGGCGCCTATATCGTCTCCGAAAAGGGCGGCACGCTCCGCCTGATCCGCAAGGGCCATATTTCCGCGCCGATCAGCGGCGTGCCGGAAGTGGCGACCAACGGCCAGGGCGGCCTGCTCGACATCGCGCTCGCGCCCGATTTCGCGACGAGCCGCACCCTCTTCCTCACCTACAGCGCCCGCGGCAACGGCGGCATCGGCACCGCCGTCGCGAAGGCCCGGCTTTCGGACGACGGCACGAAGCTCGAAGGCACGACCCGCATCTTCCTGATGAACCGCCTCACCGGGCGCGGCGAGCATTTCGGCTCACGCATCGCCATCGCCAGGGACGGCAGCCTGTTCTTCGGCATCGGCGACAGGGGCGACGGCGCTCGCGCGCAGGATCCGCGCGACCATGCCGGCTCCATCCTGCACATCAACCCCGACGGCAGTCCCTTTGCCGGCAATCCCTTCCGCGGCAGCTCCGATGGCCTTGCGGAAATCTGGTCCAAGGGCCACCGCAACCCGCAGGGGCTGACCATCGATCCGAAGGACGGCACCCTGCTCACCGCCGAGCACGGCGCGCGCGGCGGGGACGAGATCAACAACCCGCAGCCCGGCCGCAACTACGGCTGGCCGCTCGTCTCCTACGGGCGGCACTATTCGGGCGCGGAATTCGACCTCGGCTCGTCCGCCGCGGGCTACGAACAACCGCTCTACTACTGGGACCCGTCCATCGCGCCGGGCGCCATCGCCGTCTATCGCGGCGCAATGTTCCCGGAATGGGATGGCAACCTCATCGTCGCCGCGCTGAAATACCAGCTCGTCGCCCGCCTCGAGCGAGACGACAGCGGCGCCATCGTCGCCGAGGAACGCATGCTCGCCGGCGAATATGGCCGCATCCGCGACGTCGTCGTCGACCCGGACGGCGCACTCCTGCTGCTGACGGACGATGCCGACGGCGCGCTCCTGCGCGTTTCCCGCGTCACCACCACGGACTGACCCCGCGCCCTCGACCGCCCTTGCCTGAACGGCGGGCACCTGCTAGCAGGGCCGCGGGCGCGTTGACGCCCGCCTATCTCCCATCACAGGGTCAAGAGACATGACGCGCATTCAGGCGAACCTTCTCCTGTTGCTGGCCGGCGCCATCTGGGGCGCGGGCTTCATCGCCCAGTCGACGGCGATGGAGACGCTGGGACCGATCTGGTTCATCGGCCTGCGCTTCGTCCTTGCGACCGTCGTCGCCGCGCCCTTCGCGCTGTGGGAAAAGGCGCGCGCGGCAAGCCCCCTTCGCCGGCGCGACCTTGCCGGCTTCGTGCTGACCGGCATCGCGCTCTTTGCCGCCGCCGCCGCGCAGCAGATCGGCCTCCTCACCACCACCGTCACCAATTCCGGCTTCCTCACCGGCCTCTATGTCGTCTTCACGCCGATCCTCACCGTGCTGGCGCTGCGCCGCCGGCCGCACTGGGTCGTCTGGCCCGCCGCGCTCATGGCTTCCTTCGGCATCTTTCTTCTCTCGGGCGGCGCGCTCGCGGCGCTGACGGCCGGCGACATGCTGACGATCCTGTGCGCCGTGCTCTGGTCGGTGCAGATGATCTGCGTCGGCGTTCATGCGGGCCGCTCCGGCCGGCCGCTCGCGCTCTCGCTCGTGCAGTTCGCCGTCTGCGCGGTGCTCGGCTGCACGGCGGGCTTCCTGTTCGAGCCCGTGAGCCTTGCCGCCATCAAGGGCGCTCTGCCGGAAATCCTCTATGCCGGCCTGTTCTCCAGCGGCATGGCCTTCATCTTCCAGAACATTGCCCAGCGCTACACGAGCGCCCCGCAGGCCGCCATCTTCCTTTCCAGCGAGGCCCTGTTCGCCGCCGCCTTCGGTGTGATGCTGCTCGGCGAGACGATCACGCCTGCCGGCTATGCCGGCTGCGCCATCATCTTCGCCGCCATGCTGGCGGTGGAGCTCGTGCCGGAATTGCTGCGCCCCCGCCGCGCGAACGTCGCCGTGGAAGCCTGAAGCCGTCCGTCAGGCCGGAACGCGGACCGTCGCGCGCAGGCCGCCGAGCGGACTGTCGGAAAGCGTGACGTCGCCGCCGTGGCTGCGCGCGATGTCGCGGGCGATGGCAAGGCCGAGGCCCGTGCCGGACGCGTCGAGATTGCGCGCCTCGTCGAGACGGAAGAACGGCTTGAAGACATCCTCGCGCGACCGTTCGGGAATGCCCGGGCCGTCGTCGTCCACGGTGATCGTCAGCCATTTGGCGTTCCGCCGTGCCTCCACGCGCACCGTTCTGGCATAGCGGAAGGCGTTCGACACCAGATTGCCGACGAGACGGCTGAAGGCGTTCGGGCGGGCCAGCACCTCGTCGTCGCCATCGATTTCGCTGCTGAAGGTGCGGTCGTGCAGCTCGGCCTCCATGGCGAGCCGTTCGAAGAGGTCGGAGAGCCGCAATTCGCCGACATCCTCCTCCGCGTCACCCCGGGCAAAGGAAAGATAGCCCTCCAGCATGCTCTGCATGTCCTCGACATCCTTGTGGAGGCCCTGAAGGTCCGGATTGTCGCCGGCAAGCGCGAGCTGCAGCTTGAAGCGGGTGAGGATGGTGCGCAGATCGTGGCTGACACCGGTCAGCATGGCGGTGCGCTGCTCCATCTGGCGCTCGATGCGCTCGCGCATGAGGATGAACGCAAGACCGGCGCGGCGCACCTCGTTGGCCCCGCGCGGTGCAAAACCCTCCGGCATCTTCTGCCCCTTGCCGAAGCTCTCGGCCGCCTGCGTCAACGTCAGGATCGGCCGGATCTGGCCGCGCAGGAAGAGGATGGAGATACCGATCAGCACCAGCGCCGAGCCGACCATCCAGAGCAGGAAGATATGCGTGTTCGACGCATAGGCCTGGTTGCGCCGCGCATAGACGCGCAGCACCTTCTTGTCGAGCAGGATGCGGACCTCGACGACGCCACTGTCGCCAACCGTGTCGATCCAGAACGGCCGGCGGATCTGGCGGACGATCTCGTCGCTGAGGATCTCGTCGAGAATGTTGAAGAAGGGCTTGCGGCGCGGCGGCGGCAGCTCGGTGCCCGGCTCGATCGACACGATCAGGTCCAGCCGCTCGCGCGCGATGCGGATGATCTGGGCATAGGCCGGATCTTCCGGATAGGTGTCGATGAGATCGATGATCGCCGCGATGTCGCGTGTGACCGCCTGCGAAAGGCGCTGGGTGACGAGCTGCCAGTGGCGCTCCATGAAGACGAAGGCGACCACCGCCTGCAAGAGCACCATCGGCAGGATGATGATGAGGAGGGAGCGGGCATAGAGGCCCGTCGGCATGCGGCGGCGCAGCCAGCGGGCGAGGCGCCGCCAGCCGGCGAGCGGCGCGCGTTCGAGGTCCCGCCGCAATGTCTCGAAAGTGGTCATCGGACCGCGCTTTCCGCCGGGCGTTCCACGCTCAACCCTGTTCCACGCTCAGCCGGTAGCCGATGCCGCGCACCGTCTGCAGCCAGACCGGGTTGGAGGGGTCCTCCTCGATCTTGCGGCGCAGCCGATTGATCTGCACGTCGATGGTGCGCTCGCCGACCTCGGTCTCCTCGCCGATCAGTTCGTGCCGCGGGATCGTCTCACCGGCGCGCAGCGAGAAAAGCAGCATGATCTCCTGCTCGCGATCGGTGAGGCGGATCGGATCGCTGCCGCGCTTCAGTTCCTTGCGCACGATGGAGAAGGTGTAGGGACCGAACATGACCTGCTCGATCTTCGGCGTTGCCGGCGCGGCGTTGCGTTTCAGGATGTTGTTGATGCGCAGCACCAGTTCGCGCGGCTCGAAGGGTTTTGACAGGTAGTCGTCCGCCCCCGCCTCCAGTCCCTCGATGCGCGCGCGCGATTCGGCGAGCGCCGTCAGCATCAGGATCGGCACGGGGCGGATCTCGCGCAGGCTCTTCGTCAGCGAAAGCCCGCTCTCGCCGGGCATCATCACGTCCATGATGATGAGGTCGAAATCGAGGCCACGCAGCTTGCGGCGGGCCTCGTCGGCATCGCCCGCTACCGTCACACGAAAGCCCTCGGCCACCAGGTAACGGTTCAGAAGCTCGCGGATGCGGGTGTCGTCGTCGACGACGAGAAGATGGGATGCATCGTCGGAGGGCGTACCGGCCGCGGTCATCGTCTTCACCTCCAGGGTCAAATTCTCAATCGTTTCGGGCGTTCTGCATGCCGGTGAGGAACCGGATCACCACCCGGCGGTCGCCTGCATTCATATCCTCGAATGCATGGGCGATGCGGCGGGATTGCGGCTCGGCGAGCGCGAGCGCGAGTTCCCTTCCGGCCCTTGTCGGGTAGAGCTTGCGCTGGCGGCGATCCTCGGGGCCGGCCACCTGCTGGATATAGCCGGAATCGATGAGCTGCTTCAAGACGCGCGCAAGGCTCTGCTTGGTGATCTTCAGCGTGTCGAGCAGGTCGGCGACGGTCATGCCCGGCTCGCGGTTGACGAAGTGCACGACGCGGTGATGGGCGCGGCCGAAGCCGCTTTTCTCCAGGATGGCATCCGGATCGGAGATGAAGTCGCGATAGGCGAAGAACAGGCCTTCGATGATCTCGAAGTCGATACGGCCGTCGCCGGTCATGGCGTCCTCGTGCAGCGCGCCCAAGCCGTTCTTCTCCGGCGCCTGTCGAGCCACGTTGTCGTTTCCTTTCATGCCTGCCGTCCCCATTTCGCTCCGGTGCCGAAGAATATCCGGATTTCTCCTCGCCGGGCGCAAATTACGCTTCTGCCGTCTCTGGTTAGACCGTAATCGGCAAAACAATCAACTTGAAAGAAGAAAGGGAAAAAGCAAGGGGCGCGGCAGGCCGGGATGGCGCGCGCGGGCGGAAAAGGGTCCGCCCAAGAAAAACGGCGGCCCTTGCGGGCCGCCTTTCTCGTTCAGGCCGGCTTCTTGCCGAGCACGGCGCCGACGATCGCGGTGAGCACGCCGCCGCCGACCAGACCACCGATGCCATTGGCAACGAGGCCGGAAAGACCGGCTTCACCGCCAACCATCTGCAGGAGAAGGCCGCCGCCGACACCCCCGATGGCCCCGACGATGGTTCGCACGATCACGCTCACGGCCACCTGTTTCAGGGCGGCGCCCGCGGCGTTGCCCCCGACGGCGCCGGCGATGAGCTGCGTGATGATGGGCATCAATGCTTCCATGACTTCCCCTCCGAAAGGTGCGCCCGGAATGAAGAGTGCTCCGGGACCGGACACCTGCCTCGTTGCCGGCCGCGATCTGGAGCCCGCGCCGGTGCCGAAAGATTCGGCTTCCCTAACGTGCGGAGAGTCTTGGCCGCTGTCAATTTATCCGTGCGCCTCCTGCACCGGAGTTTTATCCAACGAAAAGAGGCGGCCGCAATGCGACCGCCCCTTCCTTCCCCGCGTTGGCTTGGGTGCCGCGGTTGTTATTCTGCTGCGATGACGCCCCGGCGGATCTGGTCTTCCTCGATGCTCTCGAAGAGCGCGCGGAAATTGCCCTCCCCGAAGCCTTCGTCGCCCTTCCTCTGGATGAACTCGAAGAAGATCGGACCGATTACGGTCTTCGAGAAGATCTGGAGCAGGATCTTTGTCATGCCACCGTCGACGACACCTTCGCCGTCGATGAGGATGCCGTGCGTCTTCATGCGCTCGACCGGCTCCTCATGGCCGACGACACGCACATAGGAGCGGTCGTAGTAATTGTCCGGCGGGCCGGGCATGAACTTCAGGCCGTTCCCGGCGAGCCTGTCGGTCGCGTCATAGATCGCATCGGTGCCGACGGCGATGTGCTGGATGCCCTCGCCCTTGTACTTCTTCAGGTACTCGACGATCTGGCTTGTCTCGTCCTTCGATTCGTTCAGCGGAATGCGGATCTTGCCGCAGGGCGAGGTGATGGCGCGCGACACGAGGCCGGTGATGCGGCCGTCGATGTCGAAGAAATGGATCTGCCTGAAGCCGAAGAGCTCGCGGTAGAAATCCCACCACTTGTCCATGTTGCCGCGATAGACGTTGTGCGTCAGGTGGTCGAGATAATAGAAGCCGACGCCCTCGGGCTTCGGATCGCGCGCGCCGGTCCATTCGAATTCCGCGTCATAGGCCGAGCCCTTGGCGCCATACGTCTCGATGAAATAGAGCAGCGAACCGCCGATGCCGACGATGGTCGGCACGTCGAGCGCCTTGTCGTCCCCTTCATAGGGCGTGGCGCCCTTGGAGACCGCATGTTCGAAGGCATGCCGCGCATCGACCACGCGCCACGCCATGGAGGCCGCGCAGGGACCGTGCACATCCGCGAATTTCATGGCATGCGAGCCGGGCTCGGCATTGACGAGATAGTTGATGTCGCCCTGCCGCCAGACGGAAATCGCCTTGCTGCGATGCGTGGCGACCTTGCTGTAGCCCATGCGGGCGAAAAGCTCTTCCAGCTTTTCCGGTTCCGGATGGGCGAACTCGACGAACTCGAAGCCGTCCGTGCCCGCCGGGTTTTCCGCCGTGATCTCGGCCGGCGGTGCGTCATGCGGGAAAGGGCCCATCGTTCATCCTCCTCGAAAATGATGTCAGGAACAGTATGGCGCGATTTCCGCGCAATGTGCGTGCATAGTGCTTGCGCTTTGGCAAATCCATGCAATGTTCGTGCGCAGATACTTATTCAGAAGGGCAATCCGTGCAAATGGACGATTTCGACCGCAAGCTGCTGGCGCATCTGCAGGAGGATGCGCGCCTGACGAACAACGAATTGTCGGAGCGCATCAACCTCTCCCCCTCGCAATGCTCGCGCCGGCGCATCCGCCTTGAGGAGGAAGGCATCATCCACGCTTACCGGGCCGAACTCGACCGGGAAAAGCTCGACCTAGGCATCGTCATCATCGTCACCGTGACGCTTTCCACGCACAACCGCGACAATGCGGTGCGCTTCGCGCGGCTGATCTCCAATCTGCCGGAGGTGCTGGAAGCCTATTCGCTGACCGGCGAGATGGACTACATCATCAAGGTCGTCGTGCCGAACCTCAAGGCGCTCTCCGCCTTCGTCAACGACGTGCTGCTGCCGCACGAATCCGTCTCGCACGTCAAGACCGCCATCGTGCTCGACACGCTGAAGGAAACCACCGCCCTGCCGCTGTGAGCGCTGTTGCGCGAAAGCAACAGCCTCCCGCCTCGCCTGTTCCCGTTGGAACAGGCCGGATTCCTGCGTCGTTGTAGAAGAAATCGCATGGGGCCCGGAGCGGCCGGAAACAGCAGGAAGAACGATGCAAACGAACCCGAAGCCGCAGAACCCGGTCGCCAAGCGCCTCCGTCCCGTCGTCTATCTTTACGCCGCCTTCAACATCGCCGTGGCGATGCTGCTCTTCTCCACCGTCTCGCCGACGCTGGCGACCGGCCCGGTGCAGGAGATGGCGAGCGCCCGCTAGAACGGTTTCCCAGTTCAGGCTTGGTCTTCGCCCGCGCTTGCGGCTATAGGGAAGCGACAAGCGGCAATCGAGCGAGGACCCCATGGGCATGCTTCAGGCGGGCATCATTCCCGTCACCCCCTTCCAGCAGAACTGCACCATCCTCTTCGACACCGAAACGAAGGAAGGCGTGGTCGTCGATCCGGGCGGCGATGTCGAGGTGATCCTGAAGACCGTCGAGGAAAACGGCATCACCCTCAAGGCGATCTGGCTGACGCACGGCCATATCGACCATGCCGGCGGCGCCAAGGAACTGAAGGAAGCGCTCGGCCTCGACATCATCGGCCCGCACAAGGACGACCTGCAACTGCTGCAGCGGCTGGAGGCGCAGGCCTCGATGTTCGGCGTGCCGATGAAAGTCAGCAATGTCGTGCCGGACCGCTGGCTGGAGGACGGCGACAGGGTTTCCTTCGGCGACCACGAATTCGAGGTCTACCACACGCCCGGCCACGCGCCGGGACACGTGATCTATTTCAACCGCAACCAGGGCTTCGCCCATCTCGGCGACGTGCTGTTCCACGGCTCGATCGGGCGCACGGACCTTCCCGGCGGCGACCATCAGCAGCTTCTGGAATCGATCCGCGACAAGGTGTTTCCGCTGGGGGACGAGGTCGGCTTCCTCTGCGGCCACGGGCCGGGCGGCAAGATCGGCGAGGAGCGCCGCACCAACCCCTTCCTGCGCGGACTTTAGGGGCGCAAACTTCCCTGTAGATATAAAAAAGGCGGGTGCCACGCGGCACCCGCCTTTCGATTCAAGCCCGCGGCCGATCAGCCGGCAGTGCAGAAATGCTCGCGGCCGTCATAGCCGACATAGGTGCCGGTGTTCGCGTCGAACGAGCGGTAACGCTGCGAGCAGAAGCGGTACCAGGACTGCGTCCAGGGCTCGTAGCTCGGGGCCTCGCGATAGATCACGCGGCGCTCGGGCTCGGGATAGTAATCCGGCTCGACATAGACACGGCGCTCTTCGTAGCGCGGCTGCGAAGCGATCGCGCCGCCGATGATCATGCCGGTGGCAAGGCCGAGCGCGCCGCCCACGAGGGCGTCGTTGTTATGGTGATGGCGGCGATAGTAGGGGCGATGGCCGTTGCCCCAGTAGCCGTCACGGTCACGCGCTTCGGCAATGCCGGCGGTTGCGGTGATCAACGTGGCGGCGGCCGCTGCAGAAAGCACGATGGCTTTGATGACTTTGTTCATGACCTTACTTCCTTTGGACGCCGGCTTGGCCGGTCGAATGATGCTACCAAACTAGAGAAACGAGGCTGAACGGAGGCTGAATGAAAAAACCCGGCATCTCTGCCGGGCTTCAACTTGAAAATCCTGAGAAAGTTCCGGCTCAGCCGGCGATCTGCAGGTTGACCGCCTTCGGGCCTTTGCCGCGGCGATCGGGTTCCGTGTCGAAGCTTACCTTCTGGTTCTCGGAAAGGCCGTTCAGGCCCGAAGCCTGCACGGCGGAGATGTGTACGAAGATATCCGCACCACCGTTGTCGGGCTTGATGAAGCCGAAGCCCTTCTCGGTGTTGAAGAATTTTACGATGCCAGTTTCGGCCATGCGTCAGGTCCTTTTCTCTCTGCCCGTATATTTGGCGGCGGGCAGCACATCAGTTTTGCCCCGTAGGGCGTTAGGCAGGCAGTTCTCGAGGTTGAGGAAAGGGTCCTGTTTTCACCGCAGCCAGCCAACCATATAGTCCAAGGACCGTCCAGATGTTGGCTGCCCGGAATTGTTTCGCGTCTCCGGCGCGCTTTTATTCAAGGTCTTCCCGTGTTCGCAAATTGCCCGAACGGCGCAAGATTGATGTGTTTGCGACAAATTGGCAAGCAAAAGTTTTGATGCGCTCTTGTGACGCCTAACTTTGGTCAAATTCCGGGCGATTGCCGAAAAATCCCTCAGCTTTTACGGGGTTTCCGGTGCTATCGTATGATTTATATTGCACCGCGGAAGAAGACGCGCGGCCACTCCAGTATCGCCCGGATACCGTGAAGGAACGGCGGGCGGGTTGCCTTGCCCGCCCCTGTAACGCGCCCGCGGCTGCGCGGACCGTACTTCATCGCCGCACGGCCACGTCGACCGGCGCCGCGGATACTCGCCCGCTCAGCACATCTTCTTGCCGTTCGGCACGGCCTGGCCGACGCCGGCAAGAACGATCGCGCCCGTCTCGTCCTCGAAGCCGAGCGTCAGCACTTCCGAGCGCACCGGGCCGATCTGGCGCGGCGGGAAATTGACGACGGCAAGCACCTGGCGGCCGACGAGATCTTCCAATGTATAATGCACGGTGATCTGCGCCGAGGACTTCTTGATGCCGATCTCGGGGCCGAAATCGATCTGCAGCTTGTAGGCCGGCTTGCGCGCCTCGGGAAACGGCAGCGCCTCGACGATGGTGCCGACGCGGATGTCGACGCGTTCGAAATCGGCGTAGGTGATGGTTTCGGTCATGAAAAAATTCCTGTCTGCAAACCCCTCACCCTAACCTCTCCCCGCAAACAGGGAGAAGGGCAAACCGGTCATATGAGAGTTCAGCCCGCCAGTTCCTCGGCACGCTTGCGGGCACTCGCAATGGCCTTGTCGAAGAGCGGCTGCATGCCGTCCTCGGCCATCAGTACGGCGAGCGCAGCGGCGGTGGTGCCGCCCGGCGAGGTCACGTTCTGGCGCAGGCGGCTGGCGTCGTCGGGGGACTGGTGAAGCAGTTCACCAGCCCCCGCGACTGTTTCCCGTGCGAGCCGCATGGCGAGGTCCGCCGGCAGGCCGGCTTTGCGGCCCGCCTCTGCCATGCACTCGACGAGATAGAAGACATAGGCCGGCCCGCTGCCCGAGACGGCGGTGACGGCATCGATATCGGCCTCGCTCGCGACCCATTCGACCGGGCCGCTGACCTTGAGGAGGGAATGGACGAAATCGCGCTGCGCCGCGGTGACGCGCGCATTGGCGAAGGCTCCGGTGACGCCGCGGCCGATCATCGCCGGCGTGTTCGGCATGGCGCGAACGGTGGCGGCCGCGCCGAGATGGCTTTCCAGATTGGCGATCGTCTTGCCGGCGGCGACCGACACCACGACGGTCTCGGGCCCGACGAGCCCCTTCAGCGGCGGCAGGACCTGGTCCATCACCTGCGGCTTGACGGCGACGAAGAGGACGCCCGCCTTCACGCCCGCAGGCGCGGAGGTTTCATGGTGCGCGCCGTTGTCGGCGATCAGCTTGGCCATGGCCGGCTGCGGGCCGGGATCGATGACGACAACGGACGAACCGGAAATGCCGCTCTTCAGCCAGCCCGAAAGCATGGCGCCGCCCATGTTGCCGGCGCCGATGAGAACGATGGGACCCGTCGCAGCCGCTGCCATCCTCAGGCCTCCCCGACCGTTTCGAACAGCACGGCGTCGACGGCGGACTGGGCGTCCATGCCGGACCAGACGACGAACTGGAAGGCCTGGAAATAGGCCTCGCAGGATTCGAGCGCGCTGGAAAGCAGCACTTCGACCTGCCGGTTGGTCGGCTCCGCGCCGCCGGCCAGCAGCAGCGACTGGCGGAAGATCACCACGTCCTCGCGGCGCCACAGGTCGAAATGCCCCATGAGCACCTGGCCGTTCACATGCGAGAGCAGGCAGTGCACCTCGTTGACGCGGCTTTCGGGAACCTTGATGTCGAAGGCGCAGGCCAGATGCAGCGCCTCGAATTCCTCCATCCAGGAGAAGGAGACGTGGTAGTCCGTCCACTTGCCCTCGACGGTCATCGCGATCTCGTCTTCGCCGGATCGCTCGAACGTCCAGTCATTGTTGGCTGCGACGAACTCGATCATGTCGACCGGGTTGGACTGGCGCCCGATATCCAATTCCATAAAGCTCATGCATCACCTTCAAGACCGGAAGGCATGCGCCGTCGCGCTCACACACACGACGCGGCAAACCGTACTCCGGATACAACACTGAATGATTGCTCGGCACTTTACGCAATCTGGACGACTTACCCTGCCCGAAGCTTGCGTTGCCCGTTTCGAATCATCATTTAAAATCAGTGTATAACGGCGGAGTCACGACGCCAGCCCCCGCCTTCCCGTTTTCCCCGGCCGGTTGTGGACAGAGGTTGTGAAAAAGATTCAGGTCGGTCGCTTAAGAGACTCTGCGAAAAGAGCTTTTCGGAAGTGTCCACAGGGGTAAAAAATTTATTAAAAAAAACGGTTGGCGCGATGTGAATCACGCCAACCGAGTCCTGCCTCTGAAATGCTGCCCCGAAACGGGTCAGTTGCCTGTATTGAGGCGCGCTTCGAGGGCTTCGATGCGCTTCAGAAGCGCGTCGTTTTCGTCCCGTGCCTTGATGGCCATTTCCCGCACCGCCTCGAATTCCTCGCGTTTGACGAGGTCCATGCCGTTGATGAATCGCTCGGCCTGGGCGCGGAACACCGTCTCGGCTTCCTTGCGCACGCCCTGCGCGGCGCCGGCGGCATCGGTCATCAGCTTGGCGAAGTCGTCGAGAATGCGGTTGGCACCGGTGGTCATGGTCTGCCCTCCTGGGGGATCGATGGTCCTGGCGGGCCTGCCGCCCGCGTCTTGGAACTGAGGTAGGGTCTCGCGCCGCCGCTTGCAAGCGATTTCGGGGCGATTTCCGGGGCGGATTTCGGTGGATCGCGGCGTATCCGGACGCCGCGCGGCCACCGCGCGCCATTTCTCGCCTTGACCCTGCCGCAAGCCCTCGCCATCTTCCGCGCAAATCAGGAATATCCGAGCCTTGACGAATATAGCGCAACTCTTCGCCATCATGCCCTTTCCCGAGATCGACCCGATCGCCTTCTCGATCGGCCCGGTCGCCGTCCACTGGTACGGCATCGCCTATGTCGTCGGCATCATGCTCGGCTGGCTCTATGCCCGCCGGCTGATCGAGACGCCGCGATTGTGGGCGGGCGAAGCGCCGATGACGCGCGCCATGCTCGACGACTTCCTCGTCTGGGCCGCCGTCGGCATCATCCTCGGCGGCCGCGTCGGCTATATCCTCTTCTACGACTTCCCGAATGTCGCCGCCGATCCGCTGCGCGCCATAAAGGTCTGGAACGGCGGCATGTCGTTCCACGGCGGCTTCGCCGGCACGACGCTCGCCATGATCCTCTTCGCCCGGCGCAACCGCATCCCGATCTGGAGCCTCTTCGACATCGTCGCCGCCGTGGTGCCGATCGGCCTGTTCTTCGGCCGCATCGCCAATTTCGTCAACGGCGAGCTGTGGGGCCGCCTGTCCGATGCGCCCTGGGCCGTCGTCTTCCCGGAAGCCGGCCCCTTCGCGCGCCATCCGAGCCAGCTTTATGAAGCCGGCCTCGAGGGCATCGTCCTGCTCGCCGTGCTGGCGCTCGCAATCTACCGCTTCGGCGCACTGAAGCGCCCGGGTATCGTCACCGGCCTCTTCGTCTGCGGCTATGCGCTGTCGCGCATCGCCGTGGAATTCTTCCGCGAGCCCGACCCGCAGCTCGGCTATCTCTACGGCGGCTGGCTCACCATGGGCATGCTGCTGTCGCTGCCGATGCTCGTCGTCGGCCTGTGGGCGATCATCCGCGCCCGCCGGGCCGAGCCCGCAAGGGCCTGAGCGGACCAACGCCATGACGACGCCCCTCGCCCGCAAGATCAAGGCGCTGATCCGCACCAACGGCCCCATCAGCGTGACCGACTATTTCGCCCTGTGCCTCGCGGACCCCGCCTATGGCTACTACCGCACGCGCGACCCCTTCGGCGAGGCCGGCGATTTCATCACCGCGCCGGAGGTCAGCCAGCTTTTCGGCGAGATGCTCGGCGTCTTCCTCGTCCATGCATGGCAAAGGCACGGCGCGCCCGAGACGGTGCGCATCGCCGAGATCGGCCCCGGCCGCGGCACGATGATGGCCGACATGCTGCGCGTCGTCTCCCGCATCGCCCCCGAGCTCTACGAGAGCGCGACGATCCATCTCATCGAGACGAGCCCGAAACTGCGCACCGTCCAGCGCGAGACGCTGGGCACCCATGCCGCGCGCGTCGCCTGGCACGACAGCTTCGAGGAACTGCCGGAAGGCTTCGTGCTGCTCGCCGCCAACGAGCTCTTCGACGCCATCCCGATCCGCCAGTTCATCAAGACCGCTTCCGGCTTCCGCGAGCGCATGGTCGGCCTCGACGCCGAGGACGAGCTCACCTTCGCCGCGGGCGTTGCCGGCATCGACCCGGCGCTGCTGCCGGAGCATCACAGGACGGCCGAAAACGGCACGATCTTCGAGATCGCCCCGGCCCGCGAAGCCGTCATGGCGACGATCGGCGAGCGCATCGCCCGCTGCGGCGGCACGGCGCTCGTCATCGACTACGGCCATTTCGTCACCGGCTTCGGCGATACGCTGCAGGCCGTGCTGAAGCACGATTTCGACCCGCCGCTCGCCCATCCCGGCGAGGCCGACCTGACGAGCCATGTGGACTTCGAGCGGCTGGCGGGCGCGGCCGTCGGCGCGGGCCTTCATGTGCACGGCATGCTGCACCAGGGCGATTTCCTCGTCGGCCTCGGCATCGGCGAACGCGCCTCCGCGCTCGGCCGCAACCGCGACGAGGCGACGCAGCAATCGATCCTCGCCGATGTCGACCGTCTCGCAGGCTCGGGCGCGGGGAAAATGGGCGATCTTTTCAAGGTGCTGGCCGTCGGCAGCGCACCGCTCGCCCTCTTTCCGTTCCGTCAGCCCGATTGACACATAAGCCAAGGCCGGACAACATTCGGCCCGATTTGACCCCGCATGCCCCGGCGACATCCTTGCCTGGCGGCCCAGCCCGAAGCCAGCCGAGAGACCATGAAGGACCAAGCGCCCCCAACGCCCATCGAAAGCCCGCTGCTTGCGGAACGCGCCGGAAAAGCGGCCCTGCACGGGTTCTTCACCCGCGCCGGCGGCGTGTCCGAAGGCATCTATCGCGGCCTCAATGTCGGCCTCGGCTCGAAGGACGAGCGCGGCAAGGTCGAGGAGAATCGCGCCCGCGTCGCGCGCTGGTTCTCGGCGGAGCCCGGCCGGCTCGCCACCGTGCACCAGGTCCACTCGCCCGATGTCGTCATCGTCGACGAGACCTATGACGGATCGCGCCCGGAGGCGGACGCGCTGGTCAGCGCCACGCCCGGCGTCGTCCTCGGTGTCCTCGCCGCCGATTGCGGCCCGATCCTCTTCTGCGATCCCGAGGCCCGCGTCGTCGGCGCCGCCCATGCGGGCTGGAAGGGCGCGCTCTACGGCGTCCTCGAAAACACCATAACGGCCATGGAAAGGCTCGGCGCGAAGCGCGGCAGCATCCTCGCCAGCCTCGGCCCCTCGATCAGCCGCCGCAACTACGAGGTCGGCCCGGAATTCGTCGAACGCTTCCTCGGCGTGGACAAGGCTTACGAGCGCTACTTCACGCCGTCCGAAAAGCCCGGCCACGCCATGTTCGACCTGCCGGGGCTGACAACGCAGCGCCTCGCCGACGCCGGCGTGACGGCCGAGAACCTCGACCTCTGCACCTATCCCGACGAAGAGCGGTTCTTCTCCTACCGGCGCACGACCCACCGGCAGGAACCCGATTACGGCCGCCAGATTTCAGCGATCATGCTAAGGGGCTGAAACCCCGCAAGCGAAGGAGACACCGCCATGGCACTTCACTTCGATAGCGAGGAATACGCCAACCGGCTCCAGCGCCTGACCTCCCGCATGCGGGAGGAAAAGCTCGACGCCATGCTGCTCTTCGCGCAGGAGAGCATGTACTGGCTGACGGGCTACGATACGTTCGGCTACTTCTTCTTCCAGACTCTGGTCGTCAAGGCCGATGGCAGCATGGTGCTGCTCACCCGCTCGGCGGACCTGCGCCAGGCGCGCCACACCTCCAATATCGAGAAGATCGAGGTCTGGATCGACCGCGTGAACGCGGACCCGACCATGGACCTGAAGAACCTCCTGTCCGATCTCGACCTGCTCGGCTGCCGCATCGGCGTGGAATACGACACGCACGGCCTGACCGGCCGCAATGCACGCCTCCTCGACAACCAGCTCCAGAGCTTCGGCGAGATCGTCGACGCCTCCACGCTCGTCAGCCGCCTGCGCCTCATCAAGAGCCCGGCGGAAATCGCCTATGTCGAGCGCGCGGCCGCCCTTTCCGACGATGCGCTGGACGCCGCCCTGCCGCTGATCGCCGCCGGCGCCGACGAGGCGGCGATCCTGGCGGCGCTGCAGAACGCGGTGCTTGCTGGCGGCGGCGATTACGCCGCGAACGAATTCGTCATCGGCTCGGGCGCCGACGCGCTGCTCTGCCGCTCCAAGTCCGGCCGCCGCCGGCTCGATGCGACCGACCAGCTCACCATCGAATGGTCGGGCGTCAGCGCGCGCTACCACGCGCCGATGATGCGCACGGCGCTGATCGGCGAGCCGAGCAGCCGCCACCGCGAACTCTACAGCGCCTGCCGCGAGGCCATGCAGGCGATGGAGATGGTGCTGCGTCCCGGCCATACTTTCGGCACCGTCTTCGAGACCTTCGCCCGCATCGTCGACGAGCGCGGCCTTGCCCGCCACCGGCTGAACACCTGCGGCTATTCCGTCGGCGCGCGCTTTGCGCCCTCCTGGATGGACCCGCAGATGTTCCTGATGGGCAACCCGCAGGAAATCGAGCCGAACATGTCGCTCTTCCTGCACACGATCGTGCTCGATTCGGAGAGCGCGACGGCCATGACGCTCGGCCAGACCTATCTTACCACCACCGACACGCCGAAGGCGCTGTCCCGCTACGGCCTCGATTTCATCGCGGTCTGACAGGAGACAACCCGCAAGATCCTGCGATTGACAGGCCCTGGGGCGAAACCCATAAATCGTTGCGGGACAGAGGAGGCCAAAGCCTCCTGAGGACACGAACGATGACAATGCACGAGCTGACGAAGCGGCTGGCACTGATCGGTCTCATTGCCACCCTTGCCGGCTGCAACAGCACCGATGCGCTCATTCCGCGCGTCGATGTCGGCAGCAACTTCAATTCACCGCCGGTGACGCAGAACGATCTCGACCAGATGAGCGCCGAGTCGAGGCCCGTCACCACCATGCCGGTCGCGACCGCCACGCAGCAGACCGCCTTCACCTCGCCCTCCGGCATCGGCGGCTCGACCGGCGAGGACACCGCCGGCACGCTTCAGGGCCAGGCCGATGCGCTCGCCCGCAACCAGGGCGGCCGCCGCGGGCCGGCGGACGAGGATTTCGCCCGCAACTCGCTCGCCGCCGAAACGTCAGGCGGCACGGAAGAGGTCGCGGCCCTGCCCCCCGCCGCATCCGCGGCCGGCGCGACGATCCGCTTCCTGCCGATCATCGGCGCTCCGGTCGAGGCCGTCACGCCGCTCTCCAAGCGGCTCGGCGCCGAAGCGCGCTCGAGCGGCCTGACGATCCGCAGCGCTTCGGACAACTCCACCGAATATATCCTCAAGGGCTATTTCTCGGCGATGAACGACAGCGGCAAGACCACGGTCGTCTATGTCTGGGACGTGCTCGACGGCGGCGGCTCGCGGCTGCACCGCATCCAGGGCCAGGAGAGCGTGCCGGGCACCGCCGCCGATCCCTGGACCGTCGTGCCTGCGCGCACGATGGAGGACATCGCCCACAAGACGATCCGGGACTATCTCGAATGGCGTGGTTCGCTGCGGGGTTAAGCCGTCCGAAAGGGTAAATCACAGCCAAATGCGAAGAATCGCTTTCCTGAGGGGGCAAGGCCCTTGCATTCACGGATTTTGCCGCTTAAACGCCCCCCATCAGCATAATAACAGGCGGACCATAGATGAAGGTTTTCGCGGGCAATTCGAACCGGCTTCTGGCCGAAGCGATCTGCAATTATCTGAATGTTCCGCTCGGCCGTGCCACGGTTCGGCGCTTCGCAGACCAGGAAATCTTCGTTGAAATCCAGGAGAATGTGCGCGGCGAGGACGTTTTCGTCGTGCAGTCGACGTCGTTCCCGACGAACGACCACCTGATGGAAATGCTCATCATGATCGATGCGATGCGCCGCTCCTCGGCGCGCCGCATCACGGCCGTGATCCCCTATTTCGGCTATGCCCGCCAGGACCGCAAGCCCGGCCCGCGCACGCCGATCTCCGCCAAGCTGGTCGCCAACCTCATCACCGAGGCCGGTGCCGACCGCGTGCTGACGCTCGACCTGCATGCCGGCCAGATCCAGGGGTTCTTCGACATTCCGACCGACAACCTCTACGCCGTGCCGATCCTGGCGCGCGACGTGAAGCAGAACTACGACCTGAAGAACGTCATGGTCGTCTCGCCGGACGTCGGCGGCGTGGTGCGCGCCCGCGCGCTGGCCAAGCGCCTCGACTGTCTGCTGGCCATCGTCGACAAGCGCCGCGACCGTCCGGGTGAATCCGAGGTCATGAACGTCATCGGCGACGTCGCGGGCAAGGATTGCCTGCTGATCGACGACATCGTCGATTCGGGCGGCACGCTCTGCAACGCGGCCGAGGCGCTCTTGAAGAACGGCGCCACCAGCGTCACCGCCTATATCACCCATGGCGTGCTTTCGGGCGGCGCCGTGGCGCGCGTCACCTCTTCCAAGCTCAAGGAACTGGTGATCACCGACACGATCCAGCCGACCACGGCCGTCCAGTCCGCGCACAATATCCGCGTGATCTCGACCGCCAACCTGCTCGGCGAGGCGATCAACCGCACCAGCGCCGAAGAGTCCGTTTCCAGCCTCTTCGACTGACCCGCCACGACCCTTTCGAAAGGCCCGTGCACCTCTGGTTGCGCGGGCCTTTTCTTTTGGCAACCATCCCCTGTTTTTTACGTTCGCCCCGATACCGGATGCTTCACTTTTGCGTTACGGTTCGGCGAGATTCACCTGGAGGACTCCATGATGACGCCTTTCCTGTCCCGGCTGGCCGGACGCATTGCCATCCTTCTTGCCGCCGGCACGCTTGTCGCCTGCTCCGTCGACGTCGATGAAGGCGGCGGGCGTCCCCGTCCTCGCCCGCAGGCCTGCACCATGGAATACATGCCGGTGTGCGGCGCGCGCGGCGGCGACCTCCAGACCTTCGCCAATACCTGCGAGGCACGCTCGAGCGGCTACCGCGTCGTCAGCCGTGGCGAGTGCCGCCGTGGCGGTCGTCCCGAGCCGCGCCCGGACGAAGGCCGCGCCTGCACGCGCGAATATGCGCCGGTCTGCGGCGCGAACAGCCGCGACCGCCAGACCTTCGCCAATGCCTGCGAAGCGCGCCGTAGCGGCTATGACGTGATCGGCCGCGGCGAATGCCAGGGCCGCAATCCGGGCGGCAACGGCAGTGACTGGGGCAACGGCCGCGATCGCGACCGTGACAACCAGCGTGTCTGCACCATGGAATACCGGCCGGTCTGCGCGCAGCGCGGCCGCGACCGCAAGACGTTCGGCAATTCATGCTCGGCCGATGCCGCCGGCTACCGCGTCGTCAGCCCGGGCGAATGCTCGGCCTACTGATCTCGTCATCGTGTAGAAATCAGGCCCCGCTGTTCCGGCGGCGGGGTTTTTCTTTGCTCAGCGTTCCGGCAGCGGACAGGCTTCCCCGCCACCGAAGAGGCGCGAGCGGGTGAGGAAACGCTTCTCCCGCCCGTTATCGAGCGAGAACATGCCGCCCCGCCCCGGCACCACGTCGATGATAAGCTGCGTGTGCTTCCACACGTCGAACTGGCTTTCGCTGATATAGACCGGCACGCCACCGATCTCGCCGAGCTTCACGTCCCGGTCGCCGACAATGTAGTCGTCCGCCGGGTAGCACATGGGCGAGGAGCCGTCGCAGCAGCCGCCCGACTGGTGGAACAGGATGTCCGGATAGTCCTTCCGGATTTCGCGGATGAGCGCGAGCGCGGCCTCGGTCGCCACCACGCGCGGTTCGTTCAGGGCTTCGGGCAGGGCTTTGGGCATCGCGGCCTCCTCCTGTGCTTTTCCCTCCCCCCGCGAGCGGGGAGAGGGACGGGGCTGGACATGGCGGACAGGTCCCGCCCTTCGGGTGGCCTTCTCCGGTAGGGGCGGAGAAGGATAGCGGCCGCTCAGAAGAAGCCGAGCGCCTTGGGAGAGTAGCTGACCAGCATGTTCTTGGTCTGCTGGTAGTGGTCGAGCATCATCTTGTGGTTCTCGCGCCCGACGCCGGACTGCTTGTAGCCGCCGAAGGCCGCGTGGGCCGGATAGGCGTGGTAGCAATTGGTCCAGACGCGGCCGGCCTGGATGTCGCGGCCGAAATGGTAGCAGCGGTTCGCATCGCGGCTCCACACGCCCGCGCCGAGGCCGTAAAGCGTGTCGTTGGCGATGGCGAGCGCCTCGGCATCGTCCTTGAAGGTCGTGACCGAGACGACCGGCCCGAAGATCTCCTCCTGGAAGATGCGCATCTTGTTATGGCCGCGGAAGACGGTCGGCTTGACGTAGTAGCCGCTGGAGAGCTCGCCGCCGAGATCGTTGCGCCCGCCACCGGTCAGCACTTCCGCGCCTTCCTGCCGGCCGATATCGATATAGGAGAGGATCTTCTCGAGTTGCTCGGAGGAGGCTTGCGCGCCGATCATCGTCGCCGTGTCGAGCGGGTTGCCCTGCACGATCTTCTCGACTCGCTTGATCGCTTTTTCCATGAAGCGGTCGTAGATCTTCTCGTGCACCAGCGCGCGGCTCGGGCATGTGCAGACCTCGCCCTGATTCAGCGCGAACATGGCGAAGCCTTCCAGCGCCTTGTCGAGATAGTCGTCGTCCTCGCGCATGACGTCTTCGAAGAAGATGTTCGGCGACTTGCCGCCGAGCTCCAGCGTCACCGGAATGAGGTTCTGGCTGGCATATTGCATGATGAGGCGGCCGGTCGTCGTCTCGCCCGTGAAGGCGATCTTGGCGATGCGCGGGTTGGAGGCGAGCGGCTTGCCGGCTTCAAGGCCGAAGCCGTTGACGATGTTGAGCACGCCCGGCGGCAGGAGGTCGGCGACGAGTTCGGCCCAGACGAGGATCGACGACGGCGTCTGCTCGGCGGGTTTCAGCACCACGCAGTTGCCGGCGGCAAGCGCGGGCGCCAGCTTCCAGGTGGCCATCAGGATCGGGAAGTTCCACGGGATGATCTGGCCGACGACGCCGAGCGGCTCGTGGAAGTGATAGGCGACGGTCTCATGGTCGATCTCGCTGATGCCGCCTTCCTGCGCGCGCACGCAGGCCGCGAAATAGCGGAAATGGTCGATGGCGAGCGGAATGTCGGCCGCCATGGTCTCGCGCAGCGGCTTGCCGTTGTCCCAGGTCTCCGCCTTGGCGAGGAGTTCGAGATTGTCCTCCATGCGCTGGGCGATCTTCATCAGGATGTTGGAGCGCTCGGTGGTCGAGGTGCGGCCCCACTTGTCCTTGGCCGCGTGGGCGGCGTCGAGCGCGAGCTCGATATCGGCGGCGTCCGAGCGCGCGATCTCGCAGAGCTTGCCGCCGGTGATCGGCGTGGTGTTGTCGAAGTAGCGGCCCGCGACCGGCTCCCGCCACTCGCCGCCGATGAAGTTGCCGTATTTCGCCTTGTACGGGTTTTCGACGATCTTCTGGTGCAGCATGTCAATTCCTCCCTTGAAAGGCCCGGATGGGCCGTCGGAAGAATGGTGCTGCGCTTCGGCCCGGCGCGGTAGGGGCCGGCCGGTGATGGCGGGCGCGACTGTTTCAGATTTGAGACAGGCCCGGCGGGCCTACTGTGCTGCGCCGCAGCATCAATTGATCGAGAGCTTCTTCATCTTTCGGTACAGCGTCGCGCGGCTGATGCCGAGCAGGTCCGCCGCCTGGCTGACATTGCCGCCGGCGCGCGTCAGCACGCGGCGGAGCGCGGCGCGTTCGGCGTCGTCGAGGTCCCGCCCCTCCTCCGCCCGGTCCTCGTGCAGGAGATCGGAGGCGGCGATGCCGGTCGCGATGCGCCGGTCGTCGAGGCCGAGCACCTGCCGGGCGGCGCGGGTGGCGCCGAGCACGAGGTCGTCGCGGTCGACGGCCAGCAGCGCCGGCGCCATGCGCCCTTCGACGGGCACGAGCAGGATGCGGGCGGCGGAGAAGGCGCGGCGGAAGAGGCCCGCCTCAATGCGCGCCGCGGCGTCCCGCACGGCCTGCGAGAGGATCGACATGGTCATCTCGTTGGCGTCGTCGCGGCACGTGGAGATGTCGATGGCGGCGGCGATGCGGCCGTTATGGTCGCGGATCGGCGCGGTCGTGCAGGAAAGGCCGGTGTTCTGCGACAGGAAATGCTGGTCGCGCAGGATCAGCACCGCCCGCTCGTCGGCAAGCGCCGTGCCGATGCCATTGGTGCCGACGCTCGCCTCGCTCCAGACCGTGCCGGACCAGAGGCCGACGCCTCGGAAATCGCGGTCGTCGCCCGCCGCGCCGCGCCGCTCGAGCGCGATGCCGTTCTCGTCGGTGAGCAAGAGGCAGCAGCCGGCCTTGCCGACCGTCGCGAAGAGCCGGTCGATCTCGCCCCGCGCCTCCTCGATCAGCGCGCTGGAACGGATGCGCGCCTGCCGGAACTCGGCTTCGGTCAGCCGCCAGGGCGTGCGCGCCTCCTCCGGGGCAAGGCCGTGCAGTATCAGGCACCGCCGCCACGAGGCCGCCACCGGCGAACTCGCCGCGGCCGAGGCATGGGCCGCAACGGTGTGCACATGATCTGCGTGATCGAAACGCACAGACATCCGCTCTCCTCCCGAAAGCATCCGACCGATCATCGCGCCAGAATATAACGCCCGACGACTATAGCCCCGCTTTGCACAGATGGTCCAGTCGGACGAAGGTTCAAGGGCGGAGCACCCGAGGGAGGCCGCACGGCCCCTCATCCGGCCGCACCGGCCACCTTCTCCTCGGCTGCGGGGCGAAGGGAGATGCCGCGATGGTTTCCTCAAACAAGGATCGTGCGTGGGGGCACTCCCATCTCCACAAACGGGGGGCTAGCGCATAGGGGATTCGACGTTGCCGCCCTTCCCTTCTCCCCTCGGGGAGAAGGTGGTCCGAACGGTCGGATGAGGGGGCGCGGCACCGGAAAATTTTTCGTTTTGCCTGCGGCATGCCCCTCATCCGCCTGCCGGCACCTTCTCCCCGCAAGCGGGGCGAAGGAGATGTGCCGCGATGGTTTCCCCAACCAACAACCGCGCGCTGGCCACGTCCCCTCTGCCCGCTTGCAGGGAGAGGGTGAGGGTGAGGGGCAGCCTTCCTGGCTCGCCCCCACGAACAACCCTGTTCCCAAGCCCCGCCTCGCCTGTTACCAGTGCATTTCCCTTTCCGGTATCGATCCTGCCATGCTTCGTGATTTTTCCGCCCAAGCCCTGTTCATGGGTCTGCTCACCGCCTTCGTCGGTTTCGCCAGTTCCTTCGCCGTCGTGCTGCACGGCCTCACTGGCGTCGGCGCCACAGAGGCGCAGGCCGCCTCGGGGCTGATGGCGCTGTCCGTGTCGATGGGCATCTGCGCCATCGTGCTCAGCGTCGCGACGCGCCTGCCCGTCTCGATCGCCTGGTCGACGCCGGGCGCGGCGCTGCTGGCCAGCTCCGGCGCGGTCGAGGGCGGGTTTTCGACGGCGGTCGGCGGGTTCCTCGTCTGCGCAGTGCTGATCGTCATCGCGGGCCTGTGGAAGCCGCTCGGCCGCATGGTCGCCGCCATTCCCGCGACGCTCGCCAACGCCATGCTGGCCGGCGTGCTGATCGGCCTCTGCTTCGCGCCGGTCAAGGCCATCGCCTTCAACCCGCTGCTCGGCCTGCCGATCGCACTCGCCTGGATCGTCGTCGGCAGCGTCAACCGGCTCTATGCGGTGCCCGCCGCACTCGCCGCCTTCGTCGCGGTCCTCGCCTTCGGCATCGACATCCCCGACGGCGCCTTCGCCGGCCTCGCCGATGCGCTGCTGCCGAAACCCGAATTCGTGACGCCGGCCTTCACGGTCGCCGGGCTCGTCGGCATCGCTCTGCCGCTCTTCATCGTCACCATGGCCTCGCAGAACATTCCCGGCATCGCCGTGCTGAAGGTCAACGACTACGAGCCCAATCCCGGCCCGCTCTTCGCCGTCACCGGCTTCTTCTCGCTGCTTTCGGCCCCCTTCGGCGGCCATGCGGTCAACCTCGCTGCCATAACCGCCGCCATGTGCGCCGGTTCCGACGCCCATCCCGACCCGGCGAAACGTTACTGGGCGGCCATCAACGCCGGTGTCTTCTACGTGATCTTCGGCCTTGCCGCGGGCGCGGTCACCGCCTTCGTCAGCCTCGCCCCGCCGATCCTCATCCAGGCCGTCGCCGGCCTTGCGCTGATCAGCGCCTTCGCCGGCTCCGCGCTCAACGCCTTCCGCGAGACGGAGGGGCGGGAAGCGGCGGCGGTGACCTTCCTCGTCACCGCCTCGGGCGTTTCCTTCGCCGGCGTCTCCGGCGCCTTCTGGGGTCTGATCGCGGGCGGCCTGATGCTGGCGCTCTCCCGCTTCGTGGCGAGCCTTCGGAAATAATCCTACTGCTGGAACGGCAGCGGACGGCCGTTGATCAGCACCTTGCCGTCCTCCCCGACCGTGAGGTCCCATGCCTGCGCGCCGTTGCCGGCGTCGCGGGCAAGGCCCTTCATCATCAGGAGCCCGAAGGACGCCTGGGCGAATTCCGGCACGGCGCCGGCGTTCTTCTGGAGATAGGTGACCGTCTTGTCGAAGTCGCGCATGGTGATCGTCACGTCGGCGCTGTGGCGCTCCTTGTCGTCGGGATAGACCGTCATCTTGCCGGTGAGGTGCACGTCATAGATCGGCGAGGCGGCCGAGACGTCCTCGAATTCGAGGGTCATGGCCCCGCCGGGAAGCACGATGCGGCCGATCTCCTTTTCCTCCTCGTCGGTCAGCAGCTTCGGCTTGGTGAAATCCGCATGGTCGGCGAGATATTTGACGGCGCCGGCAAGGTCGAGGTCCGCGACCGCCATCCTGAAGGTCGCCCGCTCCGGCAGGAGGCCCTCATAGGCGGCCGGCAGCAGGCCGGCCGGCGGCTTCGGCTTCTCGACGCCGAAACCGAAGCCGAAGCGGGTCGAATGGGCGATGCCGTTCATCGCGACATTGTAGTCGACCGCCTCCGCGCCGAAGGTGCCCTTGTCCGTGCCCACCGTGACATTGGAGGCCCTGATCGTCTCCGTGAGATTGTCGAAGACCGGCAGCGCCGCGCGCAGCAGCTCCTTGAGACGCGCCGCCTCCGACGCCTCCAGCCGCTGCTTGTGCAAGTTGTCGAGCACGAGGAAGACGAGGTCCTGCATCACCTTGTAGCGCGCGCCGTCCATGCTGACATCGATGTCGAGCTTGTCCGCGCCGATCTCCACCCGGCCCGACTGGTCGCTGGTGATCGTCTCGGCGAAGGCCTTCATCACGCCGGTCGAGGAAATGTCGAGCGTGCTCGCGTCCTTCTTCTCGGCGGAAACGTGCATCGCCGTCTCGCCGAAGCTCGCCGTCACGCTGTCCTTGGGCGAGGTGCTGGAGAAAGCGATCTTTCGGGTGACCCAGTCGGCGGAGGTGAAATAGAGGATCTCCGGGTCGTAGACGCCGTCGAGCTTCATCGAATCGATGACATAGGAGAACGAGTTGCGGCCCTCGGGAAGGTCGACGTCGCCCTTGATGTCGAAGCTGTCATTCGCCTCGATGCGGTAGGTGCCGTCCGCCGAAGGCCGCAGATAGGCCGTCATCGGCTTCAGGCCCTCGAGCTTGACCATGCCGCCTTTGGTCTTGTCGAGCAGGACCTTCGGGTCGAAGCGCAGCTCGTAGAAGGAGGTCGCAGCCTTGACGGTGATCAGCCCCGCGTCGATCATGTCCTGCGGCAGGTAGCGCGTGAGGCGCTGCTGGATGCTTTCGGCCTCGGAAGGCGAAATCTCCTGGGCAAGAGCGGGACTTGCAGATACGAGTGCAAGTGCGGCCGAAGCCATCAGGATTTGTTTTCTCATCATGGCCTCCTGCGCCGAACCGATTTGGCCCGAACATCCAATCGCCGCGCCGCGATGTCAATCCGGGGCATGGATCGGGCACGGGCCTTGCATTTCCGGGCATTCTCGGCTATCGAGCCCGCGTCCGCGTAGACACCCTTGGAGGCAACGCGGATGAGGCTTTCACGAAATCCTCAAGTTTTGCGCGGCCGGAGACGCTTCCGGCCGGGGAAAACTCTCCAGTAACATACGAAAGGTAAAGCCATGAGCCACGACACCTACGAGCTCAAGGCCGAAACGCGCGAACGGGTTGGTAAGGGGTCCTCCCGTGAACTTCGCCGCAACGGCCTTATTCCTGCAGTTATCTACGGCGACAAGCAGGCCCCCCTCGCTATCGCCATCTCGACCAAGGAAGTGACCCAGCGCATCCACGCCGGTGGCTTCAAGACGACGGTCGCCACGATCGACGTCAACGGCGAGAAGATCAAGGTTCTGCCGAAGGACTTCCAGCTGGATCCGGTCCGCGACTTCACGATGCATGTCGACTTCCTGCGCGTTTCGGGCGACACCCACGTCGTCGTCGAAGTGCCGGTTCACTTCGTCAACGAAGAGAAGTCCCCGGGCATCAAGGCCGGCGGCGTCCTGAACGTCGTTCGCCACGCTGTCGAACTGCACGCCCTTGCCGGCAACATCCCGGACTCCATCACGGCCGACCTGACCGGCCTGAAGGTCGGCGACGGCATCCACATCTCCCACGTCAAGCTGCCTAAGGGCACCAGCCCGGTCATCACCGACCGCGACTTCACGATCGCCACGATCGCTGTCCCGGCTGCCGGCGTGAAGGAAGAAGAAGCCGCAGCTTCGGAAGAATAATCCCCCTTCAAAGGGATTTTCTCGAAACCCCGTGTCCCCGACACGGGGTTTTTCTTTGCCCGCAGGACGTGTGCAGTCGCCGGAAAGGTTCAATTTTCAGCACTTTTCCGGATCGATATTTCAGCAACATTTAAGACTTTGATGAAAGTCTGTTCTGCGAAAAAACGAAGACCAAGAGGGGCATCATGGGTTGGCTTCGGACAGGCGCGGGGGGACGACCGGCATGAAAATGCATTCGGTCGAAAGCCGCTTCATTGCCATCGTCATCGGTGCCCTGCTCGTCTTCGTCGCACCGCTCTTCGTCCTGTTCCTCGTCCTCTCCTCCGACCGCGTCGCGCGCGAGCGCCTGCAGAACACCGACGTCCTCCTCAAGAGCAGCGTCCAGGCGCTCGGCAAGCCGCTCTGGGACCTCGACCGGGAAAGCATCGACCAGATCGTCGGCGACCTCGAGGCCGAGGCCGATATCGGCTATGTGCGCGTGCGCGACACGTCCGGCACGATCGACGTCAGTGTGCCCGCCATCGCGCCCGATGCGGATGAGACACGCGCCGTGGTCGTGACGGATATCACGCACAAGGCCATGGACGGTCCCAAGAAGGTCGGCACCGCGGAGATCTGGCTTCGCAAGGAAGGCCCCTTCTCGCGCTTCTCGACGGACGAGATGACGATCTTCGCCATCTTCTTCTTCGCCGTGGCGACGCTCTTCACGGCGGCCATCATCGGCAACCGCATCACGATCATCCGGCCGCTGATGCGCCTGACCGCCGCGATCGAGGCGACACGCCGCCTCGGCTCCCGCCACCATGTCGACTGGACCTCGAACGACGAGATGGGTGCCCTCGCCCATAACTTCAACGAGATGCAGAGCAGGCTGGAGCGCGAGGAAACGGAGCTGAAGCACGCCCATACCCGCGCCACCGACATCTACAACCTCACCCCCGCCATGCTCTTCTCCATCGACGGGCAGAACCGCATCACCGCCGTCAGCGATTACTGGCTGACGGCGACCGGCTATCGCCGCGAGCAGGCGATCGGCCAGGAATTCACCGCCTTCGTCGATGCCGACTGGCGCGATGTCTACCGCGCCCGCCGCGAACAGGGATCGGAGGATGGCATCTGCGAGGTCACGGTGCGCTTCCGCCGCGCCGACGACAGCGTGATGGACGTGCTGATCCTGGAGACGGGCGTGACGGCGGAGAGCGGCCGCCAGCCTTTGTCGCTGTCGGTCATGACGGACGTCACCGATCTCAAGGAAGCGGAGAACCGCAACCACCGCCAGGCGATCACCGACCACCTGACCGGCCTTCTCAACCGGCAGGGCTTCGAATCCGTGCTGGACGACATGATCGAGGAGGCCGACACGCTCGGCCAGCCGCTCGCCTGCCTCTTCGTCGACCTCGACCGCTTCAAGTGGATCAACGACAATCTCGGCCATGCCGCCGGCGACGACGTGCTCTGCCAGGTCGCCATGCTGCTGCGCCGCCAGTTGCGCGCCGGCGACGTGATCGCCCGCCTCGGCGGCGACGAGTTCGCGATCCTGCTCTCGGCCCGCAACGGCCACCAGTTCGCCCTCGACGTCAGCGAGCGGTTGGTCGCAAGCCTTCGCTCGCCGCTCATTGTCAACGGCGCGGAACTGACGGTCAGCGCCAGCATCGGCGTCGCCGTCTATCCCGACCAGGCATCCACCGCCGCCTGCCTGCTGCAGAAGTCGGACATGGCCATGTATGCCCGCAAGCGCAGCGGCAAGAACGGCGTGCAGCTCTTCGACAACAACATGGTCGACATTGCCCGCAAGCGGCTGGAAATCGAGAAGTTTATCGAGCAGGGTCTGCGGGACGACTGGTTCACCGCCCATCTCCAGCCGATCGTTTGCCTCTCCGACGGACGCGTCGCCGGCTTCGAGGCGCTGATGCGCCTCCAGCATCCCGAGCGCGGCCTGCTGCCGCCGGCCGAGATCATCGGCATCGCCGAGGAGAACGGCTCGATCGGCCAGATCGGCGACTGCATCCTGGCGAAGTCCATCCGCAGCCTCTCGATCATCTCGAAGCTGGAGGGCCTTGCCGACAGCTATCTCGCGGTGAATTTCTCGCCGCTGCAGTTCGAGCCCGACCTGCCCGCCCGCCTCGCCCATCTCCTCCTGGAAAACGGCATCACGCCGTCGCGCATCGTGGTGGAAATCACCGAAGCGGTGCTGATGCTCGACAATCCGATCGTGCGAGAAGTGCTCGACGCCCTATCCCAGCTCGGCTGCCGCATCGCGCTCGACGATTTCGGCACGGGCTATTCCTCGCTGAGCTACCTCAACCGCTTTCCGGTCGATATCGTCAAGATCGACCAGTCCTTCACCCGTTCGCTCTCTTCCGATCAGCCGGACGTGCGCCGCAAGAGCCGCATGCTGGTCGAGGGCATCCGCACGATCTCGCACCAGATGGGCTGCGCCGTCGTGGCGGAAGGCATCGAGACGGCGGAGCAATGGGACATTCTCCAGGCCATGGATGTCGAGTTCGGCCAGGGCTACCTGATGAGCCGCCCCCTGCCGCTGGACGTCCTCCTGGAGAAGCTGGACGAAATCAGGGCAGCCGGCGCGGTCGAGCGCCGGGCCATGGCCTCCTGACGAACGGGGATGGGACGATGAAGACGCTGCTCCTGACGCTTTGCCTTTCGCTCACCCCGCTCTCGACCGCGCTTGCCGAAACGCTCCATTTCGTCACCGAGGAATATCCGCCCTTCAACTATTCGCAGGACGGCAGGATCACCGGCATCGGCGTCGAGCAGGTCGACGCGATCACGAAGGCGGCGGGGATCGACTATACGCTCGAGATCATGCCCTGGGCCCGCGCCTTCGCCATGGCGAAGAGCCAGCCGATGCATTGCGTCTTCACGACGGGCTACACCCGCGAGCGCTCCGGCCAGTTCGTCTGGGTCAATCCGCTCCTGAAGGACCAGATGGTGCTGCTGAAGCGCAAGGACGGCAGCAAGGGGCCGGCCACCATGCAGGAAGCGCTCGGCATGAAGATCGGCTCGCAGCGTGGCGACTTCGCCGTGGAGGTGATGGAGGATCTCGGCGTCAAGGACATCGACCTCGCCGCCGATATCGACCTTTCCGTCCGCAAGCTCCTGTCGGGCCGCATCGACCTCCTGCCTACCTCCATCAAGACCTACGAGAACCTCGTGAACCAGGGCCAGCCCGTCGAGAAAGCCATGCTTCTCGCAGGCAAGACCTATGGCATCGCCTGCCAGAAGGATACGCCGCCCGCGCTGATCGCCCGCCTGCAGGCGGAGCTGGACAAGCTGATCCTCAGCGGCGGGCAGGACCGCATCTTCACCGCCTACGGCCTGCCGCCGAACGCCCGCACCGCCGACAACGGCGACAAGAAATGACCGCGGGCGGTTGACTTCCAGCCGCTTTCGCGGTGGTGAAGACCGATCACGTTCTTTTGGCGGACCATTCCATGCAGATCATCGCCGGGCTCGGCAATCCGGGCGCAAAATATGCGGGCAACCGCCACAATATCGGTTTCATGGCGCTCGACGCCATCCACCGTAAGAACCCGTTCTCGCCCTGGTCGAAGAAGTTCAAGGCGGAGATTTCCGAAGGGGAGCTTGCCGGCGAGAAGGTGCTGCTCGTCAAGCCGCAGACCTTCATGAACCTCTCGGGCGAATCCGTCGGCGAGGCCATGCGTTTCTACAAGCTGGCGCCGAAGGACATCGTGGCGATCTACGACGAGCTGGACCTTGCCCCCGGCAAGGCGCGCATCAAGGTCGGCGGCGGCCATGGCGGGCACAACGGCATCAAGTCGCTCGACGCCCATTGCGGCAAGGACTACCGGCGCCTGCGCCTCGGCATCGGCCATCCCGGCGCCAAGGAACTCGTCACCAACCACGTTCTCGGCGATTTCGCCAAGGCCGATCATGCCTGGCTCGATCCGCTGCTCGATGAACTGGGCATCAATGCCGACATGCTGGTGCGCGGCGAGGATTCGCAGCTGATGAACAAGCTGGCGCTCGCGACCGGCAGCAAGCCGGAGGAGAAGGAGGCGCCGACAAAGAAACCCGGCGGCCAGTCCCATATCCGCCAGGCCCGCAACCACGCCCAGCCGAAAATCCTGCCCACCAGCGGCCCGATGGCGGAGATGCTGAAGAAGCTCTTCGGCAACAAGGGCGACTAGGGACGGGATAGGAGGGGTCCTGGAGACCTATTCCTCCGGCTCCGTCTGGAAGAGCAGCGGGAAGCCGGCATCCTTGGCAAGCTCCGTCGCTTCCTTCGCCTTCGTCTCGGCGATGTCGCGCGCGCAGACGACCACGACGGACGTGCCCATCTTGTGCGCCGTCATCATGACGCGGTAGCTCGTCGTCTCGGGCATGCGGAAGATGGCCTTCAGCACGAGCACGACGAAGTCGCGCGGCGTATAGTCGTCGTTGACCAGGATGACCTTGTAGAGCCTCGGCCGCTCCAGCTTCGGCTTCGTGACGGTTTTCGGCTTGAGGACGGTGTCACCATTGCTCATCGGAAGCTCCTCGTAACATTGGCTTCGAGCGGTGTGCGACCATTGTGCACCGCAGGGCCGGCGACTTCAAGGGCCCGCGGGCGCGAGGCCCTTGACCCTGCCCCGTCCTTCCCCCATAGCGGTGGCAACGAATTACTTGAGACGAACGGACCATCTCCATGGGCTTCAAATGCGGTATCGTCGGCCTGCCGAATGTCGGCAAGTCGACCCTCTTCAACGCGCTGACCAAGACGGCGGCCGCCCAGGCGGCGAACTATCCCTTCTGCACCATCGAGCCGAACACCGGCGAAGTGGCGGTCCCCGATCCGCGCATGAAGGCGCTCGCCACCGTCGCGGGCTCCAAGGAGATCATCCCGACGCGCATCTCCTTCGTCGACATCGCCGGCCTCGTGCGCGGCGCCTCGAAGGGCGAAGGCCTCGGCAACAAGTTCCTCGCCAATATCCGTGAAGTCGATGCGGTCGTGCATGTGCTGCGCTGCTTCGAGGACACCGACATCACCCATGTCGAGGGCCGCATCAACCCCGTCGCCGATGCCGAGACCATCGAGACCGAGCTGATGCTCGCCGACCTCGAAAGCCTGGAGCGCCGCGTCGAGCAGACCCGCAAGCGCGCCACCGGCAAGGACAAGGAATCCATCGCGCAGCTTCCGGTCATGGAAGCCGTAATCAAGCTGCTCAACGAGGGTAAGCCCGCCCGCCTGCTCCTGAAGACGCTGGCGCCGGAAGAAATCGAGGTCCTCAAGAGCCTCAACCTCCTGACGTCGCACCCGGTCCTCTATGTCTGCAACGTCGCCGAGGCGGACGCCGCGACCGGCAACGCCCATACCGAGGCGGTCGCCGCGATGGCGAAGGAACAGGGTGCCGAATGCGTCATCATCTCGGCCGCCATCGAATCCGAGGTCGCCCAGCTTCCGGAAGAGGAAGCCAGCGAGTTCCTCTCCGCCCTCGGCCTTGAGGAAGCCGGCCTCGACCGCCTCATCCGCGCCGGCTATCACCTGCTGGACCTCATCACCTATTTCACGGTCGGCCCCAAGGAAACCCGCGCCTGGACCATCGTGCGCGGCACCAAGGCCCCGCAGGCCGCCGGCGTCATCCACACCGATTTCGAACGCGGCTTCATCCGCGCCTTCACCATCGCCTATGACGACTACATCGCCTTCAAGGGCGAAGTGGGTGCCAAGGAAGCCGGCAAGGGCCGCGACGAAGGCAAGGAATACGTGGTGCAGGACGGCGACGTCATCCACTTCCGCTTCAACACGTAAGGCGCTTCGGCTCCTTTGAGACCACGGCTGCCGTCCCTCACCGCAGGGGCGGCAGCCTTTCCCTGAGCGGGACCGGCAGCGGCGCCATCGCCCAGCGCCGGAAATGCGGCCAGCCGATGCCGATGGTCAGCACGACGAGGCCGACGATCAGCAGCGTCAGGAAGACATAGCTCTGCGGCGGCGCCTCCATATGCTTGAAAAGGCTCGCCGTCGCGAGCCCCAGCGACAGGAGGCCCGAGGTGACGAAGGCCCGCCGGTCGATGACGAGCCCGATCCCCATCAGCACCACGACGACTGTGAGCACGGCCAGCGCCTCCGGCAGTCCCTTGCCGCCGCTGAACAGCGTGTCGTTGGCAAGGTCGCCGAGGAACACGAAGGCGAGCGTCGAATAGAGCAGCGCGGGCGCCGTGACGAGATGCAGCCAGAAGGCGATGTCGGAGCGGCGCGAAACGCGGAAGCGGTCCGACAGGTCGTAGGACATCGCCACCGCATAGAGCGCGAGCGCGGCGGCAAGGAAGATGGCCGCGGAGATCATGGGACGGTCCGCGATGAAGTCGGCGCTGCCGGCAAGGCGCGTCAGCGCGAGGAAGACGGCGCCGAGCGCGACGGCCGCGAGCGACAGGAACCAGAGGCTCAGCGACAGCGGAATGCGGTAACGCCAGTAGAATGGCGGCAGCAGGACGGCTAGGGGCAGCACGACAAGCAGGAAGCGCAGATACGGATCCGCCTGCCCGTCGAGATACGCGTCATAGGCAATCACCACCGCCACGAAGATGCAATAGACATAAAGGACGGTGAGCAGAACCGCCGGCAGGGCAAGCCGCTGCCGCTTCACCAGGATCTCCGCCAGGATCACGATGACCGGCAGGGCGGCAAGGACGGAGCCGATGCCCAGGACGCCCGCCATGACGATGGCGACGCCGATGGTGATCAGCACGTCATGAAAGCCGCGGACGAAGCGCGGCGCCTCCGTGTCCTCGACCGGCGCGATGGCGCGCGCCTCGGCCCGGCCGGCGATATCGACCGCGTCCGCCTCCGGCGGCTCGCGCAGGAAAACGCCGCGCGCCTCCATATAGGGCAGCAGCGCGCCGGCCTGCCCGGCGCTGATGATGCCCTCTGCCGCCGCGCCGTCGAGCACGGATTTCAAGCTCTGCATGTGTCGTCGCCTCCTCGTGCCGCCTGCGCGCGCATTAGAGTTTGTCCAACCTCATTCTGAACCTGGCAAACTCTAGCGACGCCCCGCCGGCTGGCAAGCCCTTGCAAAACAACGTCGCGCTCGCCATTCTTCGCCCGCAACAGGACGACCGGACGTGGCCAATTATAAATTCGAAGACTTTCCCCCGGGCCGCCGCTTCGATTTTAAGAAGCGGACGCTGACGGCGGACGAGATCATCGCCTTCGCGCGCGAGTTCGATCCGCAGCCGATGCACATGGACGAGGAAGCCGGCCGCGCCAGCATCCTCGGCGGGCTAGCCGCCTCGGGCTGGCACACCAGCGCGATCATGATGCGCATGCTCTTCGACGCCTATCTCGACGGCTCCACCTCGGAAGGCTCGCCCGGCGTCGACAGCATGGAATGGAAACGCCCGGTGCTTGCCGGCGACACGCTCGGCGGCCATTGCGAGGTGCTGGAGGCCCGCATCTCGCGCTCGCGCCCGGAACTCGGCATCGTGCGCATGCGCGCCGAGGTGACGAACCAGCGCGGAGAGATCGTCGCGGTCTGCGACTATATCAACATGCTGCGTCTTGCCGGAAAGGATGTCGACCATGCGCATGGCTGAGCTCTATCCGACGGGCGAGGCCGTCGAGGTCGGAAGCCTCGCCTTCACCACCGAGGACATCGTGCGCTTCGCGCGGGATTTCGACCCGCAGCCCTTCCATCTCGATCCGGAACTGGCGAGGAATGCCCTCTTCGGCGGGCTCTGTGCCTCCGGCTGGCACACCAGCGCCGGCTGGATGAAATGCTTCGTGTCGTTCTGGGCGCGCGAATGCAGGCGCCTTGCCGCCGAAGGCATCGCGCCGCCGAAACTCGGCCCCTCCCCGGGCTTCACCGGGCTCGCCTGGCTGAAGCCGGTCTTCGCCGGCGACACGATCACCTATTCGGTGACGCTCCTCGGCTCCCGCGCGGTCACCTCGCGGACGGACCGGCTCTTGAACACGATCCTCTGCGCCGGCCGGAACCAGAACGGCGAGCCGGTCATCCGCTTCGAGAGCACGGTGCTGGAATTCGTCTGACGGCGGGGCCGGTCTTTTCCGGCGTGCCGCCCGGGTTGCCCCTCACCCTAACCCTTTCCCCGCAAGCGTGATGAGGGGACGTGCCCCACGCGACGTAAAAGCTCAGGGAAAACGGTACGGCATATCACCTTCTCCCCGCTTGCGGGGAGAAGGAAGCCGGCAGGCCGGATGAGGGGCCGAACACCCCAAACCAATCGAGAGATTCAGACCAACAGGCTCAATACCCGTCGAACGCCACCAGCGTCCGCACCTCGACGCCGAGCGCCTCCAGCTTCCTGCGACCGCCGATGTCCGGCAGGTCGATGACGAAACAAGCGGCGACGATATCGGCCCCCATCTGGCGCAGAAGCTTGACGGCGGCCTCCGCCGTGCCGCCGGTGGCGATCAGGTCATCGACGAGGATCACCTTTTCGCCGGGCGTGATGGCGTCCTTGTGCATCTCCATCTCGTCCACGCCGTATTCCAGGCTGTAGGCCACGCGCACGGTCTCGTGCGGCAGCTTGCCCTTCTTGCGGATCGGCACGAAGCCGGTCGACAGCTGGTGCGCCATGGCGCCGCCGAGGATGAAGCCGCGCGCTTCGATGCCCGCGACCTTGGCGATGCCGATGCCGGCATAGGGATGCACCAGTTCGTCCACCGCGCGGCGGAAGGCACGCGGATTGCCGAGCAGCGTGGTGATGTCGCGGAACATGATGCCCGGCTTCGGATAATCCGGAATGTTGCGGATCGCGGCGACGAGTTCTTGCTCAAGACTGGACATGGGATTTCCCGACTGCGGAGGGCTTCGCCCGGTTATTGCAGGTGCATGCGCACCCCACAACAAAAAAGGCGGCCCGAAGGCCGCCTTTTCGACAGAGCGGAAAGACCGCTCAGTGTTCCTTGTTCGCGTAGACCGACTTCTTCGTCAGGTAGATCAGGCCGGTGAAGATCACCAGGAAGACCATGACCATGAAGCCGGTGCGCTTGCGCTCTTCCAGGTGCGGCTCGGCGGCCCACATCAGGAAGGAAGCGACGTCGCGGGCATACTGGTCGACCGTCTGCGGCGAGCCGTCGTCATAGGTGACCTGGTCGTCGGAGATCGGCTTTGCCATCGCAAGCGCCGCGGCTCCGGCGAAATACGGGTTGTAGTGCGTGCCTTCCGCGAGTTCGATATTCGCCGGCTTCTCTTCGTCGTAACCGGTCAGCAGCGAGTAGATGTAGTCCGGCCCGCCTTCCTGGTACTGGGTGAAGATGTCGAAGACGAACTGCGGGAAGCCGCGGGTGATGCCGCGTGCCTTGGCGAGCAGCGACATGTCCGGCGGAGCCGCGCCATTGTTCGAGGCGGCAGCCGCCTCGTGGTTGGCGTAGGGCGACGGGAAGTGGTCGGACGGGATGGCCTTGCGGGTGAACATCTCACCGTCCGCGTTCGGGCCGTCCTGCACTTCGTAGTTCGCCGCGAAGGCCTTCACCTGCGCTTCGGAGTAGCCAAGGCCTTCCAGCGTGCGGAAGGACACCAGGCTCATCGAGTGACAGGCCGAGCAGACTTCGGTGTAGACCTTCAGGCCGCGCTGCAGCTGGCCCTTGTCATACTTGCCGAAGGGACCGGCGAAGGTCCAGCTCTGCTGCTTCGGGTGGTGGATCGGGTAATGCGGCGTGGCGTGTTCCGCTTCCGCACCGCCGGCAGCCGCGTGATCTTCCTGCGCCGTGGCGAGGGAGACGCCGAGGCCGGCGACGAGGGCGAGCGACAGAATGCCTGCAACAAGCTTTTTCATTGTCATGGTTCCTTTCGTCGCTCGTCTCAGGCCTTGGCCAGCTTTGCGTTCTTCTTTTCCAGAACCGCTTCCGTGATCGAATTCGGAATGCGCTTCGGGGTTTCGATCAGGCCGAGGAGCGGCATGAGGACGATGAAGAAGCCGAAGTAGTAGAGCGTGCCGAGCTGGGAAAGGACGACGTAGATGCCTTCAGCGGGCTGTGCGCCGAGCCAGCCGAGCATGATGGCGTTCGCCACGAAGATCCAGAAGAACAGCTTGTACCACGGGCGGTAGACGGCGGAGCGAACCTTGGAGGTGTCGAGCCACGGCAGGAAGAACAGCACGATGATCGCGCCGAACATCACGAGGACGCCGCCGAGCTTCGAGTCGATCGGGCCGACATTGAAGGTGATGGCGCGCAGCATCGCGTAGAACGGCAGGTAGTACCATTCCGGAACGATGTGAGCCGGGGTCTTCAGCGGATCCGCCGGAATGTAGTTGTCCGGGTGGCCGAGATAGTTCGGCATGTAGAAGATGAACCAGGCGAAGACGATCAGGAAGACCGAGACGCCGAGCGCGTCCTTCAGCGTCGCATAGGGCGTGAAGGCGACCGTGTCGGTCTTGGACTTCACCTCGACGCCGGTCGGGTTCGTCTGGCCGGTGACGTGCAGCGCCCAGACGTGCAGGACGACGACGCCGGCGATCATGAACGGCAGCAGGTAGTGCAGCGAGAAGAAGCGGTTCAGCGTCGGGTTGTCGACCGCGAAGCCGCCGAGCAGGAACTGCTGGATCCACTCGCCGACCCACGGGAAGGCCGAGAAGAAGCCGGTGATGACCGTCGCACCCCAGAAGGACATCTGGCCCCAGGGCAGAACGTAGCCCATGAAGCCGGTGGCCATCATGAGCAGGTAGATCACCACGCCGAGGATCCAGAGGATTTCGCGCGGCGCCTTGTAGGAGCCGTAGTAGAGGCCGCGGGCGATGTGCAGATAGACCGCGATGAAGAAGAAGGATGCGCCGTTGGCGTGCATGTAGCGCAGCAGCCAGCCGTGGTTCACGTCGCGCATGATCTTCTCGACCGAGTTGAACGCGACGGTCGTTTCGGCGGCGTAGTGCATGGCCAGAACGATGCCGGTCAGGATCTGCACGATCAGCATCACCGACAGCATGGCGCCGAAGGTGTAGGCATAGTTCAGGTTGCGCGGAACCGGATAGGAAACGAAGCTGTCATGGATCATGCGCGGCAGAGGCAGGCGCGAATCGACCCATTTTTCGATGCCAGTCGTCGGCTGGTAGGTTGAATGTTCAGCACTCATTATCAGTAGTCCCCTCAACCGATCTTGATGACTGTGTCGGAAATGAACGAGAAGGTCGGCACGGCGAGGTTCTGCGGCGCCGGACCCTTACGGATACGACCGGCAGTGTCATAGTGCGAACCGTGGCAGGGACAGAACCATCCGCCGAAGTCGCCGGCCTGGCCAAGCGGAATACAGCCGAGATGCGTGCACACGCCGACCATGATGATCCAGTTTTCCCGGCTTTCGCCGGCCGAGCGGTCGAGGTCGGTCGCCTGCGCGTCGGCCGCGATGTTGGCATTGCGGGCAACCGGGTCCTTGAGGTCGGCAAGCGCGACGGCCTTGGCTTCCTCGACTTCCTTGTCCGTGCGGTTGCGGATGAAGACGGGCTTGCCGCGCCACTTGACGGTCAGCGACATGCCGGGCGTCAGGCTGGAGACGTCGACTTCGATGGCGCCGAGCGCCAGCGTCGATGCATCCGGGCGCATCTGGTCGATGAACGGCCAGGCAACCGCCACGCCGCCCACGACGCCCGCCATGCCGGTGGCCAGGTAAAGGAAGTCGCGGCGAGTGGGCTCGCCCAGGGATTCGCTTGTTGTCTCGTGTTCGCTCACGGCTAAACCATCCTCTCACGCAATGTCTGCGGAAACCGCAACGCCCCTTTGGAAACCGGCAAGATCCGGACACAATACGGCCATAGATTCCCCGTCAATCCGGCGCGTTCTATGCTTGATCGCAAATTATGTCCAGCCTTGGCAAGAGGAGGTGGGCACATTGTCGCGGGAAAAACGGGGCATCTTGACAAGCCGCAGGCATCGCCTTGAACCTCCAGCGCTTCCGGCTTGAAAAAGCGAGGGAAAAACGACGCTTGGCGTCGCTATTGCGCCGCCGCCTCGTGGCCGAGGAAACCGCCCGACTGGCGCGACCAGAGATCCGCATAGAGCCCGCCCCGCGCCACCAGCTCGCCATGCGTGCCCTCCTCCACGATGCGGCCGTGATCGAGCACGATCAGCCGGTCGAGCGCGGCGATGGTGGACAGGCGATGGGCGATGGCGAGCACCGTCTTGCCGCGCATCAGCCGCTCAAGGTTCGACTGGATGGCGGCCTCCACCTCCGAATCGAGCGCCGACGTCGCCTCGTCGAGCACGAGGATCGGCGCATCCTTCAGCATGACGCGGGCGATGGCGATGCGCTGGCGCTGGCCGCCGGAGAGCTTGACACCGCGCTCGCCGACATGGGCGTCGTAGCCCCTGCGGCCGCGCTGGTCTTCCAGCGCGAGGATGAAATCATGCGCCTCGGCCTTGCGCGCCGCCTCGATCATCTCCGCCTCGCTGGCATCCGGGTTGCCGAAGAGGATGTTGTCGCGGATCGAGCGGTGGAGCAGCGCCGTGTCCTGGCTGACCATGCCGATATTGGCGCGCAGGCTCTCCTGCGTGACGGCGGCGATGTCCTCGCCCCCGACGAGGATGCGCCCGCCTTCAAGGTCGTAGAAGCGTAGCAGCAGATTGACGAGCGTCGACTTGCCCGCCCCCGACCGCCCGACGATGCCGACCTTCTCGCCCGGCCGGATCGACAGCGAGAGGTCGTCGATGACGCCCGAGGGGCGGCCGTAGTGGAAACGGACGTTCTCGAAGCGGATCTCCGGCCGCGCGACCGTCAGCGTGGCCGCGTCCGGCCGGTCGACCAGGCCGATCGGCTGGGAGATGAGGTCGGCCGAATTCTGGATCGTGCCGATATTGCGCATGATGCTGTTGAGCTGCGTCATCAGGCGGTTGAGCAGGAAATTGAGCCGCAGCACCAGCGCCATGGTGAAGGCGACGGCGCCCGAGCTGATGATGCCGCCGAGCCAGAGATGGATGCACAGCACCGCCATGCCGGCGATCATCAGCCCGGAAAGGAAGGCGAGCGAGGCGCGCAGCGACGTCAGGAGCCGCGTGAAGGCGAGGATCGTTCCCTGGAACGTATCGAAGCCGCTGCGCATGTAGCGGTCGTTCGCCTCGTCGCGGCCGAAGAGCTTCAGGGTCTGGATATTGGAATAGGCATCGACCATGCGCCCGCTGATCATCGAGGCGGCCTCGGCCGAAAGGCGCGAGTGCTCGCGGATGCGCGGCACGAAATAGCGCGCCAGCACCGCGAAGATCGCCAGCCAGACAAAGAGGACCGCCGCCAGCCTGAGGTCGAGCTGGCCGAGCAGAACGAGCGTCGAGGCCGTGTAGATCGTCACGAACCAGATGCTCTCCATGAAGGAGGTGATGACATCGCCCGTCGCCTGCCCCGCCGACCAGACCTTGGTGACGATGCGCCCGGAAAAGTCGTTCTGGAAGAAGGAGAGCGACTGGCGCGCGACATGCACATAGGACTGCCAGCGCACCAGATTGTAGAAGCCGGGTGTGATGACCTGCTGGTCGACGAGCGCCGTCAGGAAGGCGACGACGAAGCGCACGACGCCGATGAGGCCGAGCATCAGCAACAGCTCCGTCCCGTGCGCGGCGAGAAGCCCGTCCCACCCCTCGCCCGGCTTCACCGTCGCCAGCATGTCGACGAGCCGCCCGACGAACCAGAAGGTCGCCGCCTCGATCCCCGCCGTGATGCCGCCCAGCACCAGCAGCGCCGCGAACGGCGCCTTGGCCTGACGGACATAGAACCACACGAAGGCAAAGAGCCCCTGCGGCGGCCGCAGGTCATCCCGCCGCGCGAAGGGCTGTATCCAGTTCTCGAAGAAGGAGAAAAGCGGCCGGAAGATCATGCCCCCGATATAGGCCGTTTTGGACGGCGGGCAAATTAAAGATCGGCAAGGTATGGGGCCTGATCGCGCAGGACCTTGATCTTCGGGGATTGTAATATTAAAGTTACAACCTTCATGGCGATCCTGATCAGGCAGACGGACACATTTCGCAAATGGGAGCGCGCCCTCGGCGATCCGAAAGCGCAAGCCCTGATCGCCGCCCGCCTGAACCGCATCGCCTACGGTCTCCTCGGCGACGCCAAATCCGTTGGCGACGGCGTCAGCGAAATCCGCGTTCACTACGGACCGGGATACCGCATCTACTTCACGCGCAGAGGCAACGAGATCATCGTGCTGCTTTGCGGCGGCGACAAGGGTTCACAAAGACGGGATATCGCGGCTGCCAAGGTGCTCGCATCTCAATTGGACGACTGACATGAGCAAGGCACTACACATCTACGATCCGGCAGAAGCCCTCACATCCGACGAGGCCATCGACGTCTTCATGAAGGACGCCTTCGAGAGCGGGGACGCGGGATATATCGCACACGCCCTCGGCGTCGTCGCCCGCGCGAAGGGCATGAGCAAGATAGCCGAGGAAACGGGTCTGGCACGGGAAGCGCTCTATCGGTCGCTTGCCAGCGACGGCAACCCGACCCTCAAATCCATGCTGACGATCATGCATGCGCTGGGGCTCGAACTCACGTCGAAGCGTACCGGCACATGAGGAAGGCATCCCCGTCGATCCGGCGGGGATGCCTCGATCTTCACTCCGCCGCCGCGTCCGCCTCGGCCGTGTCGTCGGCGATGAAGCCGCCGGACTGGCGGGTCCACAGGTCGGCGTAGATGCCGCCGTTGGCGACCAGCTCGGCGTGGGTGCCCATCTCGCGGATGCGGCCCTTGTCGAGCACGACGAGGCGGTCCATCTCGGTCAGCGTCGAGAGGCGGTGGGCGATGGCGATCACCGTCTTGCCTTCCATGAGGGCGAAGAGGTTTTCCTGGATCGCCGCCTCGACCTCGGAATCGAGCGCCGAGGTCGCTTCGTCCAGCACCAGGATCGGCGCGTCCTTCAGGAAGACGCGGGCGATCGCGATGCGCTGGCGCTGGCCGCCGGAGAGCTTCACGCCGCGCTCGCCGACCTGCGCGTCGAGGCCGGAGCGGCCCTGCTGGTCGCTGAGGCTCTCGATGAAGTCCCAGGCATTGGCCCGCCTTGCCGCCTCGATGATCTCCGCGTCGCTCGCATCCGGCTTGCCGTAGGCGATGTTGTCGCGGATCGAGCGGTGGAGCAGCGAGGTATCCTGCGTCACCACGCCGATCTGCGAGCGCAGGCTGTCCTGCGTCACCGCCGCGATATCCTTGCCGTCGATGGTGATCCTGCCGGATTCAAGATCGTAGAACCGCAGCAGCACGTTCATCAGCGTCGTCTTGCCGGCGCCGGAACGACCGACGAGGCCGACCTTCTCGCCCGCACCGATATTGAGCGACAGGTCTTCGATCACGCCCTTGTCCTTGCCGTAGTGGAAGCGGATGCGGTCGAAGCCGATGGCGCCCCTGGCGGCCGGCAATGCCGGAGCCTGCGGCTCATCCTCGATGTCGTGCGGCTTGGTCATCATGCCCATGCCGTCATAGACCGTGCCGATATTCTCGAAGAGCGCGGTCACTTCCCACATCACCCATTGCGACATGCCGTTGATGCGCATGGAAAGGCCGACGGCAACGGCGACGGCACCCACCGTCACGTCGCCCGCCATCCAGAAATGGATGCCGACAGCGGCGGTCAGGAACATCGCGACGACATTGTTGAGGTCGATCAGGATGTTGAACCGCGTGATGAGGCGCATCTGCCTGTGCACGGTCTGCAGGAAGCCGTCCATGCCCTCGCGGGCATAGGTCTCCTCCCGGCCGGCATGCGAGAACAGCTTGACGGTCGCGATGTTGGTGTAGCTGTCGACGATGCGGCCCGTCATCATCGAGCGCGCATCCGCCTGCTCGCGCGAAACCACCATCAGCTTCGGCACGAAGTAGCGCAGGATGCTCACATAGAAGACGAACCACACGACCAGCGGCACGACGAGCCGCAGGTCCGCCGAGGCGATGATCGCGATCATCGAGATGAAATAGCTCACCACATAGATGAAGACGTCGATGATCTTCATCACCGTCTCGCGCACGGCGAGCGCCGTCTGCATCACCTTCGTCGAGACGCGGCCGGCGAACTCGTTGGAGAAGAAGGTCATGCTCTGGCGGATCAGGTAGCGGTGCATCTGCCAGCGGGCGATCATCGGGAAATTGCCCGCGAGCGCCTGGTGCATTGTCATGGTGTGCAGCGCGCCGAAGCCCGGGATGAGGACGAGCAGAAGCACGGCCATCCAGACCAGCGTGCCGCTCTCGCGGGCAAGGAACGTGCCCGGATCGCCCGCCGACAGCCAGTCGACGATATTGCCGAGGAACTGGAAGAGCAGGACTTCGGCAATGCCGAGCACCATCGAGCAGAAGCCGAGCACGAAAAGCCACGGCGCCGCGGGGCGCGTATAGTGCCAAAGGAAGGCGAAAAGCCCCTTGGGCGGAAGCGAGGGCGCCTCCGCGGGATAGGGATTCAAACGTCTTTCGAACCAGCCGAACATGGCTTTCTCCGTAATAGAAAGGCGGAACCGGCACGGACGGCGCAAAACGGGCGCTGTCGGGAACGAGGTTCCGGTAAATTTGCCGCGGTGACGAAAAGCGTCACATGGCGATTTGAACTGAAGGCAATCTGGGAATCCGGGCGGCGAAATGCCTAAGCGAGAAGAGGCGTGATTCCAGCCGGGAGGCGTAGCCGATGCGTGTTATTCATCATGGTCCTCCTTCTTTCTCGCGTTGCAGATGGCTTCTGGTTAACCCGGAATGACGCAATTTTCCAGACACTTTGTCGCAAATTCGCATCTGCGGCCAATTCTGTTGCCTTGCCGCCACATCTCCATTAGGCGACAGGCCATGTCCGACCTGCGCATCGCCCTCTACCAGCCCGACATCGCCGGCAATACCGGCACGATCCTGCGTTTCGCCGCCTGCCTCGGCCTCGCCGTCGACATCATCGAGCCGGCCGGCTTCGACATTTCCGACCGCAGCCTGAAGCGGGCGGGCATGGATTATCTCGCCGCCGTGACGCTGACGCGGCATGTCAGCTGGGACCGTTTCGAGGAATGGCGGGCGGCGAGCGGCCGCCGGCTCGTGCTCGCCTCGACGAGGGCGGCGGGCCTCTATACGGATTTCGCCTACCGGCCGGACGATATCCTGCTCTTCGGCCGCGAAAGCGCCGGCGTGCCGGACCGCGTGCACGAGACGGCGGACGGCCGGGTGCTCATTCCCATGGTCGAGGGCCAGCGCTCGATCAACGTCGCGCTCTCCGCCGCCATGATCTGCGGCGAGGCGCTGCGCCAGACGGGCTTTGCCTGACCTAGCCATCGCCCGACCGCGCCGGCCGCGCGGCGAAGGCGACGAGGCCGATGGCCAGCACCACTGCTCCGACAAGCCCATAGGCGCCTCCGTATCCGAAGCGGCCGATCAGTGGCTGCGAGACGATGGGCGAGAGGAACTGGCCGGCGAAGATGCTGGAGACGAGCAGCCCCGACACGCGCCCGCGCAGGGCGGGCGGCGCCAACAGCATCGCGGCCGCAGCGAAATTCGGCATGATCGTGCCCATGCAGATACCCGAAACCGCCATGGCCAGAAGCACGCCGGCATAGCTCTCCACCATCGACAACAGGAGGAAGGAAAGCCCGGCGGATGCGAAGCCGAGGCCGAAGACGCCCATGATCCCCAGCCGGCGCCTGAAGGGCGCGAAGGCGAGCGCGCTCGCCACGCCGACGAGCTGCCCCGCGCCGATGGCCGCGCCCGCAAGGCTCGGCGCGGTAAAGCCGAGGCGTTCCAGAAAGAAGGGAAGCTGCGTGGGGATCATGTAGAAGGCGATCATGTTGACCGCCGCCGCGAGGAACAGGAGGCCGAGCAACGCCGCCTTTCGCCCGCCGAGCCTCGCCTCCCCCGCCGTCGCCCCTGCCCGGCGCACGCGCTGCGGCTCCGGCAGGAAGGCCAGCGCCGCCGGCAGCAGCAGGATCGCCGCCGTATAGATGAGGAACGGCCCGCGCCAGTGGATTTCCGCAAGGAAGCCGCCGCCCGTCAGGAAGATCGTTCCGCCGATGCCGACGAAGGCCTGCTGCAGGCCCATGTAGCGGTCGCGCGCCGGCCCCTGGAAGAAGTCGCCGACCAGCGCCGTCGTCGCCGTCATGATGCCGCCGACGGCGATGCCGAGCACCGCCCGGCCGGCAAGAAGGCCGGGCAGCGTATCGAGCACCAGCCCGGAGGCGCCCGCGACGGAAAAGAGCGCGAGCGAGGCGAGCAGCAGGGGCTTGCGCCCGAAGCGGTCGACGAGAAAGCCCGCGGCCGGCGAGAACAACGCGATGAACACCGCCGGCAGCGTCAGCACGAGCCGGCTGAGCAGCGCGACGTTCTCCACCTCGGCGAACCGCGCCGCGATGCCCGGCAGCGAGGCGGAGATCGTCGCGCCGGACATGATGGTGAGCGTGCTGACGAAAAGCAGCGTCGCGTTGCGCCGGTATTCCTCCGGCGAACGGGCAACCTCGGCCGTCGCGTAATGATCGGGCCTCATGCCGCAACCTCGTCGTAGCGCGTCGCGATGCGCGCCGCCTTCAGCGCGTTGGCCCACCAGGTCAGCCGCTTCATCAGCATGGCGAGCTGGCCGTTGAGCTGGCCGGGGCGGAACGGGTTGCCGGCGGGATCGAACTGCGTCCAGGCATGGGGGAGGCTCACCGTGTCGCGGATCGCCACGGCATGAAGCTCGGCGAAGACCAGCCGCAACTGCTCCACCGCCCTGAGCCCGCCCGAGACCCCGCCATAGGAAACGAAGGCGATGGGCTTGGCGTGCCAGGGCCGGAAGCAGCAATCGATGATCGCCTTCAACGCGGCCGGATAGGCGTGATTGTATTCCGGCGTGACGATCAGGAAGGCATCCGCCTGCAGGATCAGGCTTTCGACCCGCTCCGCCGAGGGCTCGTCGAGGCCGCCGGGCGTGAAGGTCAGGTCGGCCGGGTCGATGCGGATGACGTCGTATTGGCCGAACCCGGCAAGCTCCGGCTCGAGCCACCCCGCGATCGTATCGGCAAAGCGCCCTTGCCGGCCGCTGCCATAGATGAGGGCGATGGTCAGTCTGTCTGTCATGCGGTTTCGCTCCGTGTTGGAAAATCAGGGAGCGGCTGGTATAAAACCTCAAGTAAAGTTGAGGTCAACAGCCATGACGGAAAAATGTCCGAACGATGCCATGCCGCGCGAGCTCAGCGTCGGCGAAGTCGCCGAACGCAGCGGCGTCGCGGTTTCCACATTGCATTTCTACGAGACGAAGGGGCTGATCCGCAGCCAGCGCAACCGCGGCAACCAGCGGCGCTATCCGCGCAGCATCCTGCGCCGCGTCGCGGTGATCAAGGTCGCCCAGCGCACCGGCATTCCGCTGGCGGAGATCGCCGATGCGCTCTCCGTGCTGCCGCATGACCGGCCGCTTACCGCGCAGGACTGGCGAAAGCTCTCGCAGACCTGGCGCACATTTCTGGACGACCGCATCGCGCGACTCACGAAGCTGCGCAACCAGCTCGACGGCTGCATCGGCTGCGGCTGCCTTTCGATGCGCGAATGCCCGCTGCGCAATCCGCTGGATACGCTGGCGGCGGAAGGCCCGGGCCCGAGACTGCTCGAGCCCGATCCGGCTTAATCGAGCCTGGAGGCGAGAAGCTTGTCGACGCGCCGGCCGTCCATGTCGACCACCTCGAAACGCCAGCCCTGGGTTTCGGTGATCTCGCCGGTCTTCGGCAGCTTCTGGAGGGATTCGATGACGAGGCCGGCGGCCGTCTGGTAGCTGCGGCGGGCCGGCAGGGTCAGGCCGAGGCGGTCGGCCATCTCGTCGATGGGCATCGAGCCGGCGATGAGCCAGGAACCGTCCTCGCGCTGCACCGCATACTCGTCGTCGCCTTCCTCGATATCGGCGCGGAACACGCCGGCAATCGCCTCCAGCACGTCGGCGGGGGTGATGATTCCCTCGAAGTGGCCGTATTCGTCATGGACGAGCAGGATCGGCATTTCCGAATTGCGCAGCGCCTCCAGCACGCGCATCGCATCCATCGTGTCGGGCACGATGGGCGCGGGGCGGACGAAGGAGCGGATGTCGAGCGGCTGGCCGGTCAGCATGGCGGAGAGCATCTCGCGCTTCTGAACGATGCCGACGATGGTCTCCGGCCCGCCATCGGCGACCGGCATGCGCGAATGCGGGCTTTCGGTCAGCTGCTGGCGGATCTCTTCCATCGTATCGCCGAGGTCGATCCAGTCGACGTCGTTGCGCGGCGTCATGAGGCCGCGCGCCTCGCGGTCGGAAAAGCGCATGACGCCGGCGATCATCAGCTTCTCGCCGCCCTCGATGACGCCGGCGGCCTCGGCTTCGGCGACGATGGTCTTGATCTCCTCGTCGGTGACGACGCTTTCGGAGACCTCGTGCTGGCCGAGCAGGCGGAAGATCACCCGTGTCGAGGCGTCCAGCACCCAGACGGCCGGCGCGCCGATCTTGGACATCAGCGACATGGCCGGCGCGACCAGCGTCGCGAAGCGCTCGGGGTTCTTCAGCGCGATCTGCTTGGGCACCAGCTCGCCGATGACGACCGACAGGAAGGTGATGACGAAGATGACGATACCGTAGCCGAGCGGGTCGGCGAGCCAGTCCGGCACGCCCTCGGCAAAGAGGATGTCACGCAGGCGCCCGCCGAGCGCGGCACCGGAGAAGGCGCCGGCTAGGATGCCGATGAGCGTGATGCCGATCTGGACGGTGGAGAGGAATTTCCCGGGATTTTCCGCAAGCTTCAGCGCCGATGCGGCGCCGCGCGAGCCCTGGGCGGCCATGGTCTTGAGGCGTGGCTTGCGCGAGGAAACGATGGAAAGTTCGGAAAGGGCAAAAACCCCGTTCAGGAGAATGAGGAAGACAGCGATCGCGAGTTCGAACAAGGACTATGAGCCGTGCTTGAGAACCGCAACGGCGCCTTTCTGTTGATGACGATGGCCGCAAGATAGGGGCGCGCGGGTTCGCCGTCAATCGAGCTTGCCGATCACGCTGTCGTCAGGTCCGCCTCAATCGGCGCTCGGCAACCGGCGCATGGTGAATTCGATGCGGTCGCCCTCCAGCATCCGCCAGCTTTCCACCTCCGTCCAGTAGGCGGCCTTCGGCCAGAGATCGAACCATTCGCGCGCCTTATCCCGCGCCGCCTGCCGCTCGAGGCAGAAGGTCTCGCGCACGAAATGCCCCTCGCCGCGAAAGGGCTTTTCGCGGCGGCGGCGCTCGATCTGGCGCCTCAGGCCTTCAAGGGGCGGTCCCGGAATGCGCGCCATGCAGGTTTCCTCCAGGGCGGATCCGGCGCTTGCATCCGAAGCCGCGTGAAACGTCTTGCTGCACTTTCAATAAAGGAAGATAGGCCAGCGCCTGCCCTTTTGCGAGTCCTGCGCCGGGTGCTCATTTCGCCCCCGCGGTTGCAAAAAAGGGCAAAGTTAACGACTGTGGCCGAAATGCGATTCGGCGGCGCGGCCGCCAGCGGGAAACATCCCAGCGGGAAATATCATGGAACGACCAGACCTGCCGAAGGGCCTGCCCGAGGACATCGAAGACAAGAAGGCCATGGCGCGCGCCTGGTTCGAGCAGTTGCGCAACGCCATCTGCGCCAGCTTCGAGGCCCTCGAGGACGAGCTGGAAGGCCCCCTCTCCGACCTGCCGCCCGGCCGCTTCGTCGGCAAGGACTGGCTGCGCGAGGGCGGCGAAGGCGGCGGCGGGCGCATGTCGATGATGGAAGGCCGCGTCTTCGAAAAGGTCGGCGTCCATACGTCAACGGTCCATGGCGAGTTCTCGCCGGAATTCCGCAGCCAGATTCCCGGCGCGAGCGAAGACCCGCGCTTCTGGGCATCCGGCATCTCGCTGATCGCCCATCCGGTGAACCCCAACGTGCCGGCCGTGCACATGAACACCCGCATGGTCGTCACCACCAGCCGCTGGTTCGGCGGCGGCGCGGACCTGACGCCGGTGCTCGACCGCCGCCGCGTGATGAGCGACCCGGACACCGCCCTCTTCCACAAGGCGATGGAGATTGCCTGCAACCGCCATCCCGTCGCCGACCATGCGAAGTTCAAGGACTGGTGCGACGAATACTTCTTCCTCAAGCACCGGAACGAGCCGCGCGGCACCGGCGGCATCTTCTACGACTGGCTGCACTCGCCGGAAGAGCTCGGCGGCTGGAATGCCGACTTCGCCTTCACGCAGGATGTCGGCCGCGCCTTCGCCATGGTCTATCCGAAGATCGTTCGCTCCAACTTCAACAAGGGCTGGACGGAGGAGGACCGCGACGAGCAGCTCGTGCGGCGCGGGCGCTATGTCGAGTTCAACCTGCTCTACGACCGGGGAACGATCTTCGGCCTGAAGACGGGCGGAAACGTCGATTCCATCCTCTCCTCCATGCCCCCGGTGGTGCGCTGGCCGTGAGCCGCTAGCGCGCTTGTGATTACGGTTTGCCTTTCCTGGGTGGTAGGATGCTTCCAGCATGGTTCCACGGAGGAGGCAGTCATGATCAATAAGATGCAGGACGCAGTGCATTCGGGCCTCGACCCGCAATCCGCCGATTTTCTCGACCGTTACGCCGAAACCATCCGTGCCGAGAGCGGCATGGACCTGCCGCATGCCTATTTCGTCGAGGAGGCCCGGCTGCGGCTTTCCCGCGAAAACGTCCACACCATCGCCGGGCGCAGGGCAAGGCCCGAGCCGCTCGGCTCGTCCGCCTGCTTCGACTGCTGGGCCAGGGACGAGGACGCCGCCTGACGGCGTGGAACCGGACGCAAGCTTCGCCGTTTCCGAAGACGGCCGACACGGCCGCGGACCCGTCGCGGTTTGGCCGGAACGGCCTCATCTGCTATACTCGTCCCGTTGAAACGACAGGAGATAGTCATGAGACTTTTTGAATGCGGTTCACTCGTCCCCGGATGCGACTGGCATACGCGCGCCCATGACGACGCCGAAGTCGTCCGCCGCGCGGTGGAGCACATGCGCACGGCCCATGGCGAAACCACCATCAGGGAAAGCATGGTCGAGCACATCAAGGAACGCATCGTCGACGAAAAGGCGGCGGATGCCGCCTGACGGAGGGAGGGCCCTCGCTGGCCGGTTGCCCTTGGCGAGGCAAGGCCCCACCCCAACCCCTCCCCACAAGGGGGAGGGGCTTAACGTGCCGCCCCGTTGGCATTCCTTATAGAACCGCGAGCAAGCCTCTATCTTTCTCCCCCCTTGTGGGGGAGATGCCGGCAGGCAGAGGGGCCTTCGGGCGCTAATTGGCCTTCACAAAGGCATCCAGCCGCGCAAGCAACCTGGCCCGATCCTCATGAAAATTCCCGGCCACCCACTCGTCCTCGATGGCCGAAAGCGCCGCGCCGACCGTCGGCCCGGCGGGAACGCCCGCGGCCAGCACATCCGCACCCGTCAGCGGGAAGGACGGCTTGCGCCATTTCTCCGCCCGCGCCAGAAGACGCTGGCACAGGCCGGAAAAGGCAAGCGCCTCGGGATCGCCGAGCCCGCGCGCCCGCGCACCGGCGAGCGCCAGCTTGAGGCGCATGGTCAGCCCCGAAGGCCCATTGCGATAGAGCAGCCGGTCGAAGGCCGTCTCGGCCAGTTTCGGCGCGATCTCGGGGGCGGCCGCCCAATGGTCGAGCGTCGCGGCTTCCGCCTTCGAAAAGCGCAGGCGCTCGGCGAGCGCCTTCAACCGTTCCCGGTCGGCCGGCACCATGGCGGCAAGGCGCAGCATCGCGTCCGGCTTCCAGCCAAAAGCCTTTTCCGCCTCGATCAGGCCGGGGATCGCGTCGATGCCCCACTTTTCCGTCTCCGGCAGGATTTCCGTCAGCACGCCCGCCTGCCGCATCCACAGCAGCGCGCGGCCGGGATCGGGCGCGCCGAGCAGCTTCTTCGTCTCCGACCAGACCCGCTCGGCGGAAAGCCTCGCAAGGCTTGCCTTCGCCCGCGCGCAGGCCTTCAGGCCCTCGGCATCCGGCCGGCCGCTGCCGTAGAGCGCGAAGAAACGAAAGAAGCGCAGGATGCGCAGGTGATCCTCCGCGATGCGCGTTGCCGCGTCGCCGATGAACCGGACCGTGCGGCTCTCGATATCCGGCAGGCCATTCACGAGGTCGACCACCGTCCCGTCCTGCTTCGCATAGAGCGCGTTGATGGTGAGGTCGCGCCGCTCGGCGTCCGTCTGCCAGTCCGTGCCGAAGGCGACGTCCGCGTGGCGGCCGTTGGTCGAAACGTCCCGGCGCAGCGTCGTCACCTCGAAGGGCGTGCCGTCGATGACGAGCGTCACCGTGCCGTGCTCGATGCCCGTCGGCACTGCCTTGATGCCCGCCGCCTTCGCACGCTCGACCACCGCCTCCGGCCGCAGCGTCGTCGCAATATCCACATCGGCCACCGGCAGGCCCATCAGGCTGTTGCGCACGGCCCCGCCCGCCACGCGCCCCTCGCCGCCGTCGCTATTGAGCAAGGCCAGCACGCGCACGAGCGCCGGATCGGAAAACCACGCCTCGCCCGAGACAGACGTCATGCATAAAGCCTTTCATAGATCACCCGCACGATGCCGGCGGTGATGCCCCAGATATTATGCCCCTCATAGGGCATGCGATAATAATGCCGCTCGCCGCCGAGCCAGATGCCGCTGCCCTGCTCGTGGTTGCGCGGATCCATGAGGAAGGAGAGCGGCACGTCGAAGACCGTCTCCACCTCCGCCGGGTTCGGGACCAGCTCGAAACCCGGCCGTACGACCGCCAGCACCGGCGTGATCGAGAAGCCGGAAAGCGCCTTGTACTGCGGCAATCGCCCGACCGGCTCGACGAAACGGCGGTCGAGACTGATCTCCTCCTCCGCCTCGCGCATCGCGGCCGCCTCGGCATCCTCGTCCTCCGCGTCCACCGCCCCGCCCGGAAAGGCGACCTGGCCGGAATGCTTGCGCATCGTCGCCGTGCGCTGGGTGAAGATGACGCGCGCCTCCTCCCCGTCGTCGACGACGGGGATCAGCACGGCTGCATCGCGCAGCTTCATATCCTCCAGATGGGGAATGACACCGGGATTGAGCAGGCTGTCGCCATGATCGCGCCAGCTCTCCTCGCCGAGTGTCAGGCTCTGCTCGATGGCCCGGCGGCGGAACTCTGCGGCGCTGTAGGGCGCAAAGCTCATCGCGATAGCGCATCCAGTTCGGCCGCCGGCATGACCGGGAAGACCACGCCGCCGGAGCGCACCGCGAACATCGGCACGCCGTCGATCTCGACCGTCTCGCCGAGCTCCACCAAATCGTACATCACCGCCCGCGAGACCAGCGCCTCCAGCCGGCCGCGCACGAGAAGATAGGGCTTCAGCTCGCTGTTTTCGCCGGAGATGACGAAGCGCAGGGGATGCTCCGCCCCGGCCTCCACCACATCGCCGACATTGGTGCGGAAGGTCAGCACCTGTGCGGCGGCCTCACCGCTCACATTCATCTCGACGGCGAGGAACGGCGCATCGACCACGCGGATGCCGACCTTCTCGACCGGCGTCACCAGATAGGTCTTCCCGTCCTCGTCCTTGCGCAGCACCGTGGAGAAAAGCCGCACCAGCGGCGCACGGCCGATGGGGGTGCCGAGATAGAACCATGTGCCGTCGGCGCGGATCTCCATGTCGATATCGCCGCAGAACGGCGGGTTCCAGCGCTCGACGGGCGGCAGGCCGCGTCCGCCGGTCTCGGCGCTCGCGCGCGAGATCAGGGCGGCCAGTCCCGCGGCATCCGTGCTGTCGCCAATTTCACCTGTTGCCATTGTTCCGTCCCGGTTCATCCCTATCTCCGCGAGAGGAAAAGGTGGATACACACACGAGATAGTCATTTCGTGGCCGCTTGTCAGCCACGGCTGGGCTAATAAGCTCTCAAGAACGGGACGGACGCGGCGGAGCCACGATTCGTCCAAGGTTTCAAACGGCACTGGAGACGACCATGGGCGTTCAGAATTCCTCCGAGGCGAGCCTCGACGAGAAGGCGGTGGTCGCCGCCGCCGAACGCGCGCTCTCCGATATCGCCCGCGTCCGCCAGGAAGTCGCCAAGGTCATCTTCGGCCAGGAAAGCGTCGTGGAGCAGACCATGCTCGCCGTGCTCTCCGGCGGCCATGCGCTGCTGGTCGGCGTGCCCGGCCTCGCCAAGACCAAGCTGGTCGCCACGCTCGGCACCGTGCTCGGCCTTTCCGCAAGCCGCATCCAGTTCACGCCCGACCTCATGCCCTCCGATATCCTCGGCTCGGAGGTGATGGACCAGGACGACAACGGCAAGCGCTCCTTCCGCTTCGTGCCTGGCCCGATCTTCACCCAGCTCCTGATGGCCGACGAGATCAACCGCGCCTCGCCGCGTACCCAGTCCGCCCTCTTGCAGGCCATGCAGGAATACCATGTGACGGTCGCCGGCGCGCGCAACGACCTGCCGAAGCCCTTCCATGTGCTGGCGACGCAGAACCCGCTGGAGCAGGAAGGCACCTACCCGCTGCCCGAGGCCCAGCTCGACCGTTTCCTGCTGCAGGTCGACGTGCACTATCCGGAGCTTGCCGCCGAACGGCAGATTCTCCTCGAAACCACCGGCGTCAGCGAGGCGCAGGCGGAAGCGGCGATCTCCGCCGACCGTCTCATCGAGATCCAGACCCTCATCCGCCAGATGCCCGTCAGCGAGAAGGTGCTCGACGCGATCCTCTCGCTGGTGCGCTCGGCGCGCCCCGGCAACGGCGTCGCCTCCACCGACAGGCACGTCGCCTGGGGTCCCGGCCCGCGCGCCGGCCAGGCGATGATGCTCTGCGCGAGAGCCCGCGCGCTTTATGACGGCCGCCTCGCGCCCTCCGTCGACGACGTGCTGGCGCTCGCCGAGCCGGTCCTCCAGCACCGCATGGCGCTGACCTTCGGCGCGCGTGCCGAGGGCATGTCGGTGCGCGACGTCATCGCCGATCTCGTCCGGCAGGCGGGCGGCTGAACAGGATAGAAGCATGGCATCCGTCGGCCAGATCGTCCAACCGACCCCGACCCGCGACGTGCTCTCGCGGGCGCAGGCGCGCGCCGCCCTCGTTCCCGATTGCATGGTGGAGGCCCAGCGCCTCGCCAACACGGTGATCGCCGGCTGGCACGGCCGGCGCAAGCGCGGCATCGGCGAGAATTTCTGGCAGTTCCGCCCCTATGTCGACGGCGAGAGCCTGTCGCGCATCGACTGGCGGCGCTCGGCCCGCGACGACCATACCTATGTGCGCGACCGCGAATGGGAGGCCGCCCACACCGTCTGGATCTGGGCCGACCTCTCGCCCTCGATGATGTACAAGTCCACCTTCGGCGCCGTCTCGAAGGAAAGCCGCGCGCTCGTCCTCATGCTGGCGCTCGCCGAAATCCTCGCCCGCTCCGGCGAGCGCATCGGCTGCCCGGGCATCATGGAGCCCATCGCCGCGCGCAACGCCGCCGAGCGCCTCGCGACCGCCCTGATGCACAACCCCGCGGCCGATGGCCTGCCGGACACCGCCATGATCCGCGGCAACAGCGATATCGTGCTGATCGGCGATTTCCTCGATCCCGTCGCGGACGTGATGGACCGCCTCGGCCCCCTCGCCCGGCGCGGCCTGCGCGGCCATGTCGTCGAGGTCGCCGACCCGGCGGAAGAGCTCTTCCCCTATGCCGGCCGCACCGAATTCACCGATCCCGAAAGCGGCATGAAGCTGACGGCAGGCCGCGCCGAGACGCTGAAGGACGACTATGCCCGCGCCTATGCCGCGCGGCGCGAGAGCCTTGCCGACAACCTCCGTCATCTCGGCTGGAGCTTCATCCCCCACCGCACAGACCGCCTCGCCTCCGAGGCGCTGGTCGCCGTGCACGCCTATCTTTCCGGCCTGCCGGCGATGAAGACGGAGGGCATTGGCCGATGAGCGCTTTCGCCTTCGCCTTTCCCGCCGTGCTGACCGCGCTGGTGCTTTTGCCCGTCATCTGGTGGCTGCTGCGCCTGACGCCGCCCAAGCCCGTCACCGAGGTCTTCCCGCCCTTCGCCATCCTGGCCTCGATCCTCAAGCGCGAGGAGACGCCGTCGCAGAGCCCCTGGTGGCTGACGCTGCTGCGCATGCTGATGGCCGCCGCCGTCATCCTCGCCATCGCCGACCCGGTCTTCAACCCGCGCACCAGCACGCTGGCGACCGGCGGACCGCTCGTCCTCGTCGTGGACAACAGCTGGGCCGCCGCCACCGACTGGAAGCAGCACGTCGAGACCGCCTCCATGCTGATCGACGATGCCGAAAGCCGCGACCTGCCGGTCTCGCTGGTGCTGACCGCCGACCGCCAGCAGGATGCCGTGCCGGTCGATGCCGTGACGGCCCGCAACCGCCTCGCCGCCGCCGAGCCGCGCCCGCTGCCGGCCGACCGCAAGGCGGCCGTCGCCGCGCTGCGCACCGCGCTCGACGGCGCAAGCCCCGGCACCATCGCCTACATCACCGACGGCATGGCGGGCGAGGCGACCGACGACACGGTCGCGGCCCTGCAGGCCCTCTCCCCGGCCGACTTCCGCCTGATCGCAGGCGATGGCGCACCCGCCGTCGCCGTCACCGCGGCGGCCAATGGGGCGGATGCGCTTTCCGTCACCCTCACCCGCCTCGACGGCGGCGCGGCGCGCAGCCTGCCGCTGACGGCGCATGACGGCCACGGCCGGCCGATCGCCGCCGGCACCGCCGATTTCGCCGCCGGTGCGACGACCACGACCGGCACGATCACCGCGCCCTTCGAGCTGCGCAACGATTTCGCCCGCATCACCGTCGACGGGCTCGCCAATGCCGGCGGCGCCTATCTCCTGGATGACGGCTTCCGCCGCCGCCGCGTCGCCTTCCTTTCCGGCGAGGTGGTGGACAATACCCAGCCGCTGCTTTCGCCGCTGCACTATATCAACCGCGCCCTCGCGCCCTATGCCGACCTGATCGAGCCGAGCATCGCCGACCTCTCGGTCGCGATCCCCGAACTGCTCGAGCAGAACCCCTCCGTGCTCATCATGGCCGATATCGGCCGCCTGCCGGGCGACGTGCAGGACAAGGTGAAGCGCTGGATCGAAGGCGGCGGCATGCTGATCCGCTTCGCCGGCCCGCGCCTTGCCGCCGCGCCCGCCGACGACCCGCTGGTGCCCGTCATGCTGCGCAAGGGCGAGCGCGCGCTCGGCGGCGCGCTCTCCTGGTCCGAGCCGCAGCCGCTATCGGCCTATCCGGCCAATAGCCCCTTCTTCGGCATGCGCGCGCCGGAAAACATCCTCGTCAAGCGCCAGGTGCTCGCCGAGCCGACGCCGGACCTTGCCGACCGCACCTGGGCGAGCCTTGCCGACGGCACGCCGCTGGTGACGACCGGCCCGCTCGGCGCGGGCAGCATCGTGCTCTTCCATGTCAGCGCGGAGACCGGCTGGTCCAACCTGCCGCTCTCGGGCGATTTCGTGGAAATGCTCCGCCGCACCGTGCAGCTCTCGCGCAGCAGCGGCGCCGCGGCGAAGGGCGGTGAACAGGCGAAGGGCCTGCCGCCCTACCGCCTGATGACCGCGGGCGGCACGCTCGCCGCGGCAACCGGCGAGGCAAGGCCGCTCGTGGCGGACGGCGCGAAGAAGATCGCCAGCTTCGACAACCCGCCCGGCCTCTACGGCACGGAGGACGGCTATGTCGCGCATAACCTCTTCCCGCCCGGCCATGAAATCCGCCCGCTCGCGCTTCCCGAAGGCGCAGCGATCCAGCGCGAGCCGCTCGCCGGCAAGGAGACCTGGTCGCTGAAACCCTATCTCTTCACCCTCGCCGCCGTCCTGCTTCTGGCGGATTGCGCCATCGTGCTCCTCATGGGCGGCGCCTTCGCCGCCGCCGCCCGCCGCGTGCCGAAGCGCGGCGCGACCGCTGCTATGCTGCTGGCGCTCGCCGCCGGAACGCTCGCGGGCCTGCCCTCCGAAAGCCGGGCGAACGATGCCAAGCCGGGGGATAAGGTGCTGATGTCGCGGCTCGATACGACACATCTCGCCTATGTCGTCACCGGCGAGAGCGATGTGGACCGCATTTCCGAGCGCGGCCTTGCCGGCCTCACGGAATTCCTCACCTACCGCACGACGCTGGAGCCCGGCGAGCCGGTCGGCGTCGACATTTCGCGCGACGAGCTGGCGCTCTACCCGATCATCTACTGGCCGGTGAGCGCTTCGGCCGAAATGCCCTCCAGCACCGCGATCAGCCGCATCGACGCCTATATGCGCAACGGCGGCACGGTGCTGTTCGACACGCGCGACCAGTTCACCTCGCTCGACGGCAATGCGACGAGCCCGAACACCGAACGCCTGCAGGCGATCCTCGCCAATCTCGACATTCCGCCGCTGGAGCCCGTCCCGGCCGATCACGTCCTGACCAAGGCCTTCTACCTGCTCTCCAATTTCCCCGGCCGCTATGCCGGCGGCCCGCTGTGGATCGAGGCGGAGCTCGACCGCAAGGAGGACCCGTCGCGTCCCGCCCGCGCGGGCGATGGCGTGTCGCCGATCATGATCACCGGCAACGATTTCGCCGGCGCCTGGGCGATCGACGCCAACGGCATGCCGCTCCTGCCGACCGTTCCGCCCGACGATGTGCAGCGCGACCACGCCTTCCGCGCCGGCGTCAACATCATGATGTACATGCTCACCGGCAACTACAAGGCGGACCAGGTGCACGTTCCCGCCCTGCTCGAACGGCTGGGGCAGTGACATGACCTTTCAGTTCTCCCCCCTCCTGCCCTGGCTCGCCATCGCCCTCATCGGCGCCGCGGCCCTCGCGCTCGCCGCGCTCGGCTTCTGGCGCGGCCTGCGCGGCGCCTCCCTGCGCGCGCTGGCGCTCGCCCTCCTGGTGCTCGCCCTTGCCAATCCGGTCTTCCTGCAGGAGGATCGCGAGGCGCTTTCCACGGTCGTTCCGGTCATCGTCGACCGCAGCCAGAGCCAGGACAACGAGGACCGCACGGCTCAGACCAATGCCGCGCTGGAAGGTCTCAAGGAGCGCTTCGCCCGCTATCCACGTATCGAGCCGCGCATCGTGGAAGCCGGCGACGACGGCAAGTCGGACACGCCCTCCACCCGCCTCTTCGACGCGCTGAACGCCGCCATCGCCGATGTGCCGCGCTCGCGCGTCGGCGGCGCGATCCTCATCACCGACGGCCAGGTACACGACATTCCCGAGGCCTCCGCCTTCTCCAGCTTCGACGCCCCGGTCCATGCCCTCGTCACCGGCCGGCCGGACGAGTTCGACCGCCGCATCGAGGTGGTCAGCGCGCCGCGCTTCGGCATCGTCGGCGAGGAGCAGGAGCTGAAATTCCGCGTGGTGGACGACGGCAAGGGGCCGGACACGCCGGCCCGCGTGACCGTCCGCCTCAACGGCAACCAGATCGCCTCGGAGATCGCCCAGCCCGGCACCGAGCAGCCGCTCGGCTTCACCGTGCCGCGCGGCGGCAACAACATCCTTGAGTTCGAGGTGGAACCGGTCGAGGGCGAGATCACCACCGCCAACAACCGCGCCGTCCATGTCATCGAGGGCATCCGCGAGAACCTGCGCGTGCTGCTCGTCTCGGGCGAACCGCATGCCGGCGAGCGCGCCTGGCGCAACCTCCTGAAGTCCGATACGGCCATCGACCTCGTGCACTTCACCATCCTGCGCCCGCCGGAAAAGCAGGATGGCACGCCGATCAACGAACTGTCGCTGATCGCCTTCCCGACGCGCGAGCTCTTCGTCGACAAGATCAAGGAATTCGACCTCATCATCTTCGACCGCTACCAGCACCGCGGCGTGCTGCCGATCCTCTATTACGACAACATTGCGCAATATGTGGAGAACGGCGGCGCGCTGCTGATCGCGGCGGGGCCGGAGCATGCAGGCAACGATTCCATCGCCGGCACGCCGCTCTCGGCCGTGCTGCCGGCAACGCCGACCGGCGCGATGAACGAGGCGCCCTTCTATCCGCGGCTTTCCGAACAGGGCAAGAAGCATCCCGTCACGCGCGGCCTCGAAGGCGCCAACGACGAGCCGCCCCATTGGGGCCGCTGGTTCCGCACCGTCGACGTCGAGCGCCCGGAAGGCAATGTCGTGATGGAGGCCAATGACGGCAAGCCGCTGCTGGTGCTGAACCGCGCCGGCAAGGGCCGCGTCGCGATGCTGCTTTCCGACCAGGGCTGGCTCTGGGCGCGCGGTTTCGAGGGCGGCGGCCCGCATGCCTCGCTCTACCGGCGCACCGCGCACTGGCTGATGCAGGAGCCGGCGCTGGAGGAGGAGGCGCTGACCGCGCGCACCTTCGGCCGCACGCTGCAGATCAACCGCCAGACCATCGGCGACGCGCCGGGCGAGGCGATGCTGAAGCTGCCCTCCGGCAAGACGCAGCGCGTGGCGCTCAGCGAGGCAGAGCCCGGCCTCTACCGCGCCGAGGTGCAGACCGCCGAGACGGGCCTCTACGAGATCACCAATGGCGACCTCAACGCCCTCGTCCATGTCGGCGCGGTCGACGCCCCGGAATTCAAGGCGACGATCTCGACCACCGAGACACTGAAGCCGCTCGCCGATGCGACGAAGGGCACGGTCCGCCGGCTCGTCGCCGAGAACGGCGAGGCCGTCTCCCTGCCGCCGCTCCTGCCGGTTTCCGGACAGGTGCGCAGCATCGACGAGAACCGGCTGTCGCTGCACATGACGGACGAGACGGTGCTGAAAGGCATCAACTCGCTGCCGCTCTTCGCCGGCTTTGCCGGCGTCGGCCTGCTGCTGCTCGCCTTCTCGGCCATGTGGTATCGCGAAGGGCGTTGACCACGCCTGCGTTTGCGCTAATCTCCCCGCACGGCCGGAGGCAGCCGGCAGACCCGCGCCTTTTCCGAAGGCATGGCGAACGCCTCCTCAACAACCTTTCTCCACCGTTCATCGTTGGGCGAAGGCGTCGGCAATGCGGGCACTGACGGGGACTTCGCCGGAACGGAAGGAACGGACATGCGCGATTTTCGCGATGCCAAGGCCATGGCGAAAGCCATGCGGGAAACACTGGCCGCCCGCAATATCGAGATCAGCCACAGCGAAGCCCTCGAAATCGTCGCCCGCCAGTTCGGCGTGGAGACCTGGAACATCCTCTCCGCGAAGATCGAGGCGAAACCGCCGGAAGGCGGCATCGCCTTCGAGCAGGCGGTGCCCATCGTGCGCATCTTCGACGTGGCGAAGGCGCATGAATTCTACCTCGGCTTCCTCGGCTTTTCCGTCGACTGGGAGCACCGCTACGGCGAAAACTTCCCGCTCTACACGCAGGTCTCGCGCGGCGGGCTGCGGCTGCATCTTTCCGAACATGCCGGCGACGCCACGCCCGGCGGCAACATGGTCGTCTACATGGCGGGCATCCGCGCCTTCCAGAAGGAACTGATCGGCAAGGACTACCGCTACATGAAGCCGGGGCTGGAGGACGAGGGCTCACGGCTGGAGGTGACGGTGACCGACCCCTTCCAGAACCGCATCCGCTTCATGGAGTTGAAGGGGTAAAGATCCTTCTACCTCCCAGGGTCTTCCTGTAACGCCCCTGCTTCGCGGGGCCACCCCCTCTGCCTGCCGGCATCTCCCCCACAAGGGGGGAGAACGACAAAGGCTTGCTCACCGTTCCAGAAGGGATTGCCGACGGAGCGGCACTTTAAGTCCTTCCCCCTTGTGGGGAGGGATTTAGGGAGGGGGCTTCCTTGCGAGGGGCCTTCACGCCCGCCAGGCGATGACGCCTTTCAGCCGCTCATGCGTATCCGCCGCGAAGGGCATGACGAGCACCCGCGCCGGATCCACCGGACCGGGAAACGCCAGCGCGTTCCACGCCACCTTCTCGAAACCGAGCGGGCCGTAATAGGGCGGGTCGCCGACGAGGACCACGGCCTCCGAGCCCTTCCGCTTGGCTGCGGCGCAGGCGATGCGCAGCAGCTCCCGGCCGATGCCGCGGTTCTTGTGTGAGGGCCTGACGGCGAGCGGGCCGAGAAGATGCGCCTTCACCCCGCCGGCCATGACGGGCGTCATGCGCACAGAGGCGATGGTCTCCCCATCGTCGGTGCAGACGAAGGAGAGCGAAAGGTCGTGCGGCCCCTGCTCGCGGATGCGCGCAGCCGCGCGGACATGCCGGCCGGGGCCGAAGGCTTCCTCGTTGATCAGTTCGATGGCGGCGTCGTGGGAGGCATCTTCCGTCAGGTAGACGATATCGTGCTTGAGCATGTTCATGGATCAGGGAACCGGATACGAAGCTGTGGATGCGGGTGATCGCGCCGCCGCCGAAGGGGGCGCAGCGTGAGCATCAGCGTCGTCGTGGGGTTCCCGTATAGAACATGCGTCTCGTCTTCCTCGCCGGCCGGAGTGCCGGTGCTGGTCTGCGCGAATAGCAGAAATTTTCGCTCTGTCAAAGAGCAAAACGCACCGTTCACCAAAAGGCACCTATCCAGCCCGGCCCCATACGCTATCTATGAACGCAAGTTCAGGCCGCATCGGGCGGCAAAAGGAGACAATCATGGGCATGCTCGTTGACGGCGTCTGGCATGACGTCTGGTACGATACGAAATCGACGAAGGGCCATTTCCAGCGCTCCGTCTCGCAGTTCCGCAACTGGATCACGCCGGACGGCGCCCCCGGCCCGACGGGCGAAGGCGGCTTTGCGGCGGAAGCCGGCCGCTACCATCTCTATGTCTCGCTCGCCTGTCCCTGGGCGCACCGCACGCTGATCTTCCGCAAGCTGAAAAAGCTGGAAGACCTGATCACCGTCTCCGTCGTCGATCCGCTGATGCTGTCGAAGGGGTGGGAATTCAAGGGCGAGAACGGCGGCACGCTCGATCCGCTGTTCGGCGCGTCCGCGCTCTACGAAGTCTACCTCAAGGCCGATCCGCACTATTCCGGCCGCGTCACCGTGCCGGTCCTGTGGGACAAGAAGCAGAACCGCATGGTCTCGAACGAATCGGCCGAGATCATCCGCATGTTCAACTCCGCCTTCGACCGGATCACCGGCTCGCGCGAGGACTTCTACCCGGAGCCCCTCCGGGCCGAGATCGACGCGCTGAACGACAGCATCTACGACACGGTCAACAACGGCGTCTACAAGGCCGGCTTCGCGACGACGCAGGAGGCCTACGAGGGCAATGTCACGAAGCTCTTCGCCATGCTGGACAGCCTGGAAGAACGGCTTTCGACCAGGCGCTACCTCACCGGCGAGCGCATCACCGAGGCCGACTGGCGGCTCTTCACGACGCTGGTGCGCTTCGACCCGGTCTATGTCGGCCATTTCAAGTGTAACATCCGCCGCATCGCCGATTATCCGAACCTCTACGGATATCTGCGCGAACTCTACCAGGTGCCGGGCGTCGCCGACACGGTGAACATGCGCCACATCAAGGAGCACTATTACCGCAGCCACGTCACGATCAACCCGACGGGCGTGGTGCCGGTCGGCCCGCAGATCGACCTCGCCTCCCCGCATGGCCGCGAGCGGCTGAAGGCGGCCTGACCTACCAGAAATCCGCGAAGGGCGCCTTGCCGGCGATTTCAAGAAGCCGCCGGCGGGTGGCCGCGGTGGTCGCGGCCGGCAGGGCGTCGAGCGCGAAGAAGCCGGCCTCGACGATCTCCCGGTCCTTGAGGCGCGGCCCCGTCTGCGTGACACCGTCGCAACGGTAGAGCAGGACGTGATCGCGCTTGCTGGTCTGCCGGTTGAAATAGATGTGCAGGAGCTGCGGCGACGCGCCGATGACGAGGTTCCCCTCCTCGCGCATCTCCTTGGCCAGCGCCTCCAGCGCCGTCTCCCCCCGCTCGATGCCGCCGCCCGGCAGGTGCCAGCCGGGCACATAGCTGTGGCGTACGAGGAAGATGCGGCCGGCCTCGTCGAAGCAGGCCGCACGCACGCCCATCGTCATGCCGCGCGAGAGCGCGAAATAGACATGCAGCACGCGTGTCACGAGCTTCACGAACGGGCTTCTGGTCGGCGGGGCGTCGTCATTCATCGCCGCACTTCGCCGGAACCCTTCGGCCAAATCAAGGCTCATCGCCGCGAATGGCGAGGAATATCCACGCCTTGCGTTTCCCTAGGCCGGCTTATGCTCTAAGGAAGGGTATGTTCAGACTTGCCCATATATCGGACGTCCATCTCGGGCCGCTGCCGGCCCTCACCTTCCTGGAACTGTTCTCCAAGCGCATCACCGGTTTCGTGAACTGGCATCGCAACCGCCGCCGGCACCTCTTCACCAACACGCTGGACATCGTGCTCGAGGATATCGAGCGGCAGGCCCCCGATCATCTCGCCATCACCGGCGACCTCGTCAATCTCGCCTCTTCGCTGGAGATCGCCGCGGTGAAGCACTGGCTGCCGGAGGCCGGCGCGCCGGAAAACGTCTCGGTCGTGCCCGGCAACCACGACGCCTATGTGCGCGGCGCCTACGAGAAATCGACACGCGCCTGGTATCCCTACATGCGCGGCGACGCCGCCCCCGCCGAATGGCAGGAGGACACGCACGTCTTCCCGTATCTGCGCGTGCGCGGCCAGGTGGCGATTATCGGCTGTTCGACGGCTGTCGCCACCCCACCCTTTTCCGCCTCGGGCTATTTCGGCAGCCGGCAGGCGCGCGAGACGGTGAACATGCTGCGCGCGGCGGGCGAGGCCGGCCTCTTCCGCGTCGTGCTCATCCACCACCCGCCGATCCGCGGCGCGACGGCCTTCCACAAGCGCATGATCGGCATCCGCCGCTTCGCCGCGACCATCTCGACCGGCGGGGCGGAACTCGTCCTCCACGGCCATACCCATCTCAACACGGTGAACTGGCTGCCCGGCCAGACGAAGCCGGTTCCGGTCGTCGGCATCGCCTCGGCCTCGCAGGGGCCGGGCGGCCACAAGCCGCCGGCCGGCTACAACCTCTTCTCGATCTCGGGCGCGCCGGGCAACTGGACCATCGAGCGCGAGCGCTATGCCCTGACGCCGGACGGGCTGGCCCTGTCGCTTGCCGAGACGACGCGCTTTTGAAAAGCCGCGAATAAATCTCTCCCGTCATCCGTACTCCCTTTTCAGAGCGGCCCGCCCGAAAAGGCGGCATGAACGGCCGCTCCGGCACGGCCAGCGTCCGGCAAAAGGCCGATCAGGAGGGAACCGAGACATGCTCCGCCACACGATACTGCTTTCATTCTGCGCCGCCGTCTCGCTGACGGCGCTTTCGGCTGCCCGCGCCGCCGATTCCGACACGACCACGCCGCCCGCCGCCACCGAGACCACGACGACCTGCACGGACGGCAAGATCTGGAGCGACGAGAAGAAGGAATGCATCGCGCCGGAAGACCTGAAGCCGGCCGAGGGCACGGACGAAAAGACGCCGGAGGAGCAGAAGAAGAGCGAACGCCTGATCGACGACAAGCTCTATGAAGCCGCGCGCGAATTCGCCTATGCCGGCCAGTACGAAAATGCCCTGCGCGCGCTGCGCGCCGCCCACGACCAGGAGGATCCGCGCATCCTCAACTATCTCGGCTACAACACCCGCAAGCTCGGCAACATGCAACTCGGCATGAGCTACTACAGGCGGGCGCTGCAGAAGGACGAAAACTACATTCTCGCCCGTTCCTATATGGGCCAGGCCCTGATCGAACAGGGCGACATCGAGGGCGCCCGCGTCCAGCTCGTCGAGATCCGCGACCGCGGCGGCGAGAACACCTGGGCCTACCGCGCCCTGCTCCAGTCGCTGGGCGGCGAGCGCGCCAGCTACTGACCGCGCGTCAAACCCAGGAATAAACGTTGCGGAACGCGGGGAAACTGCGTTCCGGATTGCCGTTCATGCTTGCGGACCAAGGGAAGAATGTTTCATATCAGGCGGTCGCTGCCCGGCCGGGGGGCGAATAGAGTTTTGATCCCGAACGTTCCCTTGGAAAAGCAATGCGTCCGACGGCAGAATCGAATGAGTTCCGGCGAGAATTGGTCAATTTGCTGCCGAAGCTGCGCCGTTTCGCCATGACGCTGACGCGCAATGGCAGCGATGCAGACGACCTCGTGCAGGAAGCATGTGAGAGGGCCATCACGCGAAGCCATCTCTGGAACGGGGAAGGCCGGCTGGAAAGCTGGGTTTATGCCATGACGCGCAATCTCTGGGTGGACGAGATCCGCAAGCGAAAGGTCCGCACAGGGTCCGGCACTGTAGATGTTGCCGAGCAGGACAGCCTGCATGTCGACGCATCGGCCGACAAGGCGGTCTATGCCAAACAGTTGCACAAATTGATCATGACGATGCCGGAGGGCCTTTCGAGTGTCTTCCTGCTGGTGAATGTCGAAGGGCACAGCTACCGGGACGCGGCGGATATCCTCGGGATACCGATCGGCACGGTGATGAGCCGGCTCTCGGCGGCCCGCATCAGGCTCGCGGCCATGATCTCCGAACAGGCAGAAAGGAGGGCCTGATCGTGGAAAGCACACGGGGTCTCCCGCTCGAGGTTCGGTTGTCCGCCTATCTCGATGGCCAGTTGCCGGAGGAGGAAGTCGAGGAGATCAACGTCCTCCTCGCCGCCGACGACGAGGCCCGCGCCGTCTATGAGAAGCTCAAGCTCGGCAGCGAATTCGGCGCGCGCGCCTTCGACAGGATGCTGCAGGAGCCGATCCCGCTCGACCTCGTGCGCAACATCAAGGAAGCCGGCCGGAACGAGGAGGAAGCGCCGAAGCTCGGTTTTGTCGGCGCGCCAGTCGCCGCCGTGCCGGCAGGCCGCCGCAGCGCCTTCTGGCCGCAGGCGCTCGCCGCATCGCTGGTGATCTTCCTGTCCGGCGGCGCCGTCGGCTATTTGATCTCCGAACAGAAGCAGACCGCCTTCCAGGCCGCCAGCAACCAGTTCGCCCCGGCCCGCACCTGGCTCGACGACATCGCCGACTACCACCGCATCTATTCGCGCCAGGCGCGCCATCTGGTGGAAGTGCCGGCCAACGACGCGGCGCATATCGTGGAATGGCTCTCGGCCAGCACGGGCGTGAAGTTCCAGCTTCCCGACCTTTCGGCGGAAAAGCTGACCTTCGAGGGCGCCCGCCTGCTCGTCGCCGGCGGCAAGCCGACCGCGCAGCTCCTCTATCGGGACACCGACAACGAGGTCTTCGCCATCTGTTTCCTGCAAAGCGAGCCAATCGACGGCAAGACGTCGCTTGCCGAGAGCATGCGCAACGACATCGGCCTCGTCTCCTGGCAGAAGGGCAACGCTTCCTATGTCGTCGTCGGCCCCTCGGCCGACCCGAACCTGGAACGCATCGCCGAGGCGGTTTCCACGACCATCTAGAGCAATTCCAACAAAAGTGCGAAGCGGTTTTGCGTCCGGGATTGCGTAGAAATAAAGAGTTGGAGCGTTTTCGCGATTCGAAGAGAAGCGGAAATGCTCTAGGTGGGCCGCCTTTGGGGCCGCCGTCCTCACGACGATCGCAAGCCGACAAAAAGAGCCCGGTAGCAACGCTGCCGGGCTCTCGTCATTTCATGTGACCGGCCGATCAGCCGCGCGTCGCCAGCACCCGGTTGGCGGCGGAGACGATGGCTTCCAGCGAGGCGGTCACGATGTTCGTGTTGATGCCGACGCCGAAGAGCTTGCCGCCCGGATGCTCGACTTCGACATAGGCGATGGCCGCCGCGTTCGAGCCGTGCTGGAGCGAGTGCTCGGAATAGTCGGCGACGGACATGGGGATGCCGAGATAGATCGACAGCGCGTTGATGAAGCCGTCAATCGGGCCGGTGCCCCTGCCCTCGATGCGCTTCACCTCGCCGCCGTCGGTGATCTCGGCCGCGACGATGCGCGTGCCCTTCTGCTCGCCGTCGGGATAGGTATGATGGTCGACGAAACGCAGGCGCGTGCCCGGCTGCGTGACATAGCGCTGCATGAACTGCTCATGGATGCGCTTGGAGGGAAGCTCCACGCCTTCCTCGTCGGTGATGCGCTGGATCTCCTCGCGGAACTCCACCTGCAGGTTGCGCGGCAGGTTGATACCGTAGTCTTCCTGCAGGATATAGGCGATGCCGCCCTTGCCGGACTGCGAGTTGATGCGGATGATCGCCTCGTAGGAGCGGCCGACATCCTGCGGGTCGATCGGCAGGTAGGGCACTTCCCAGAGCGGCTTGTTGGCCTTCTTGATGGCCTTCATACCCTTGTTGATGGCGTCCTGGTGCGAGCCGGAGAAGGCCGTGTAGACCAGTTCGCCGACATAGGGGTGACGCTCCGGAATGACCATCTCGTTGGAATATTCGTAGACCGCCTTGATGCGCTCGATGTCGGAGCAGTCGAGCTTGGGATCGATGCCCTGCGTGTACATGTTGAGCGCCAGCGTGACGACGTCGACATTGCCCGTGCGCTCGCCGTTGCCGAAGAGCGTGCCTTCGACGCGGTCCGCGCCGGCCATCAGAGCCAGTTCCGTGGCGGCGATGCCGGTGCCGCGGTCGTTGTGCGGATGCAGCGAGATGATGACGTTCTCGCGGTTGTCGATGTTGCGGCACATCCACTCGATCTGGTCGGCATAGATGTTCGGCGTCGCCATCTCGACGGTGGAGGGCAGGTTGAGGATCAGCTTGTTGTCGGCCGTCGGCTTCACGATCTCGACGACGGCGTTGCAGATCTCCAGCGCCACTTCCAGCTCGGTGCCGGTGAAGCTCTCCGGCGAATATTCGAACCGGTAGCCGCCGCCGGCCCTGGCCGCCATGTCGGTGATCATCTTGGCCGCGTCGGTCGCGATCTGCTTGATGCCGGCCACGTCCTTTGCGAACACCACGCGGCGCTGCAATTCGCTGGTCGAGTTGTAGAAGTGGATGATCGGCCTATGCGCGCCTTCCAGCGCCTCGAAGGTGCGGGTGATCAGCTCCGGCCGGCACTGGACCAGCACCTGCAGCGAGACGTCGTCGGACACGTTGCCCTCCTCGACGCACCAGCGGGCGAAATCGAAGTCGGTCTGCGAGGCCGAGGGGAAGCCGATCTCGATTTCCTTGAAGCCCATGTCGAGCAGGAGCTGGAACATGCGGGCCTTGCGGTCGTGGCCCATCGGGTTGACCAGCGACTGATTGCCGTCGCGCAGGTCCACCGAACACCAGATCGGCGCCTCGGTGATCGTCTTGCCGGGCCAGGTGCGGTCCGGGATGCTGATCGTCGGATAGGCCTGATACTTGGTTGCTGCATCGGGCATGCCCTGCTTGGGCGTGTGGGTCTTCACAATCATCGCGTCTTCTCTTCGTCGTCCCGGCATTCGCGAAAGCGTCTTAGCGCAACGGTCGGCGCTTGGCGACGGCGAATGCTGGCCATGGGCGGCCAGAACCGGAATTAATGCATGGGGTGAAACGAGGAGCTATTGCCGGACGGGCTTTTCGGCCGCCGGGCGCTCCTCAGCGAACCCGGCAACCGCGCGTAAGGCCGAGAAGAAGAAGCGAGGAGAAGCCGCGCGAACGCTCGCGAACAGCTGCGCTGCCGCGGGAAACTCGTTCGATGATCTGTGCGCCGGTCTTCAACATGATGGGGCGCTTATAGCGGCGGGAAGGCCGCTGCGCAACCCACCAGACGAAAAAGCCCTCCGCAATGGGAGGGCTTCCTTTATTCAAGTGGCCGAAAAGCCTCAGATATCGCCCTGCGAGTTCACGATGCGCGAGACGAGGCCGTAGCCCTTGGCTTCCTCGGCGGAGAGCCAGTAGTCGCGGTCCGTGTCCTTGGCGATCTTTTCGATCGGCTGGCCGGTGGCGTCGGCGAAGATCTTGTTCAGGCGCTCGTTCATCTTGATGATCTCGCGGGCCTGGATCTCGATGTCCGATGCCATGCCGCGGGTGCCGCCCGACGGTTGGTGCAGCAGGAAGCGGGTGTTGGGCAGGCAAAGGCGCCGTTCCTTGGGCGCGGCGACATAGATCAGCGCGCCGGCCGAGGCGACCCAGCCCGTGCCGATCATCCACACCTTCGGCTTGATGAACTTGATCATGTCGTGGATCGAATCGCCCGATTCCACATGGCCGCCCGGCGAGTTGACGTAGATGCGGATGTCCTCGTCGCTGGCGGCGGCAAGCGCCACGAGCTGCGAGCAGACCTTCTGCGCCAGTTCCTGGTTGATCGGCCCGTAGATGAAGATCGAACGCGACTTGAAAAGGTTCGCTTCCGTTTCCTTGCCCAGGGGCAGTTCCGTCTTCTTGTCGTCTTCGTCGCTCATCCAAAGTCTCCGGATTGCTCGTCAATAGTCCTGTCGCTGTCAGATAATGCGACTCACCGGCCAAGACAATGCAACAAAACCGATACCCGGCGATAGAGCGCACCCGCGCCACCGCAAAACACGGTAAATGCCGGGCGACGGCTCATGACCCGCCTTCCTCGCAGGACGGCGGAAGCCCGCCGCCTCATCCTCGCCCGCGATACGGCTGCACGCCCTGGTCCGGCAGCCAGACGCCCTTGGGCGCTTCACCGGTCTGCCAGAACACATCAATCGGAATGCCACCGCGCGGATACCAGTAGGCGCCGATTCTCAGCCATTTCGGCTCCAGCAGCCCGACGAGCCGCTTGGCGATATCGATGGTGCAGTCCTCATGGAAGGCGCCATGGTTGCGGAAAGAATGCAGGTAGAGCTTCAGCGACTTCGATTCGACGAGCCAGCCGTCCGGAATGTAGTCGATGACGATATGCGCGAAGTCCGGTTGGCCGGTCATCGGGCAAAGCGAGGTGAATTCCGGCGCGGTGAAGCGCACCACGAAATCGGTGCCGGCATGGCTGCTCGGCACCTTTTCCAGAAGCGCGGCATCGGGATCGGCAGGAAGATCCACCTTCTGCCCGAGTTGCGACAATCCCGATACGTCCGTCCTGCTCATGATCCGACCCTTTCGATCCTGACCCTTACACCATGCGCCTTTTCCGTCTCGGGCTCCACATGGATGGCGATCTGGGCGCCCGGCTGCACGGCGCGGATGGCGTCCTCCAGCCGGTCGCAGATATCATGCGCCTGCCCGACGGGCATGGCCGCCGGCACGACGAGGTGGAAATCGACGAAGGTCGCCGATCCGGCCCGCCGGGTCTTCAGGTCGTGCACGCCAAGCGAGCCGGCCCCGTGCGCCGCGATGGCCGTCTGGATCGCCTCGGCCTCCCCCGGCTCCACCGCATGGTCCATCAGGCCATCGACCGAATGGGCGATGACCTTCCAGCCCTGGTAGAGGATGTTGAGCGCGACGAGGATCGCCAGCAGCGGATCGAGCACGGCATAGCCGGTCACGATGGCAAGGACGAGGCCGATCAGCACCCCGATTGAGGTAACGACATCCGACAGGATATGCTGCCCGTCCGCGGCCAGCGCCGGCGAGCGGTAGCGCCGGCCCGCGCGGATGAGCACATAGGCCCAGACGGCATTGATCACCCCCGCCGCGAAGTTGATGGCAAGGCCCACGACAGGCGCTTCCATCGACGCCGGCGCCATCACCGCCGGCACCGCCTCCATGACGATCAGCAGCGCCGCCACGACGATCAGCACGCCTTCCAGAACCGCCGAAAGATATTCCGCCTTGTGATGACCGAAGGGATGCGTCTTGTCCGCGGGCTTGGCCGCATAGGTGATGGCCGCGAAGGCGACGATGGCCGCCACCACGTTGACGCTCGATTCCAGCCCGTCCGAAAGCAGCGCCACCGACCCCGTCACCCACCAGGCGACGAGCTTCAGCCCCATCACGCCGAAGGCCAGCGGGATGCCCCAAAGCGCCAGCCGCTTGACCGTGTTGCCGTCCGTGTTTGCCATTCTGCTCTCCATGCGCATGCAACCGAGTTGCAAAAAGCCTGGCCCATCAACGCAAAACCGCGCGCACGGGGACGTGCACGCGGTTTTTCTCTCGGGGTTCGCTATGGACCAGGACGGCGGCTTTGTCAAAGCCCGCGCGGCTGGGCGCACAGGTTAAGGCTGCCCCTCACCTGCCTGCCGGCATCCTCTCCCCGTAAACGGGGCGAGGAGCGCTGGGCGCGCCGTTCTGCCCCTTCTCCCCGCCTGCGAGGAGAAGGTCCCGGCAGGGGGATGAGGGGCGGCCCTGCTACACTAGGCCGCCTTCACCCTCGCCTTCTTCGACAGATGCGCCACCACGTTCTCGATCATGCGCATGCCGGCATCCTGGCCGAGCGTCATGATCGATTCCGGGTGGAACTGAACGGCAGCCACCGGCTCGCTGGCATGCTCGATGCCCATGATCGTGCCGTCTTCACTCTCCGCCGTGATGATGAAATCACGCGGTAGCGTGGCCGGGTCGGCGAAGATCGAGTGGTAGCGGCCGACCGTCACCTCCTTGCCGAGGCCGGAGAAGACGATGCCCGGCTCCAGCACGCGGATGCGCGAGGGCTTGCCATGCATGGGGATGGCGAGCTGGCGCAACTCCCCGCCATAGGCCTCGGCCAGCGCCTGAAGGCCGAGGCAGACGCCAAAGATCGGCAAGCTGCGCGCGCGCGCCTTCCTGATCGTCGCCTTGCAGTCGAAGTCCTTCGGGTTGCCGGGGCCCGGCGACAGCACGACGAGGTCCGGCTTCACCCGGTCGAACACCTCTTCAGGAACCGGCGTGCGCACGGTCGTCACCTCCGCGCCGGTCTGGCGGAAATAGTTGGCGAGCGTGTGCACGAAGCTGTCCTCGTGGTCGACGAGCAGGATCTTCACCCCTGCCCCGACAGCCGCGACGTCGCGCTGGACCTTGGCGGAATTGCCGGACTTGGCGTCGCGGATGGCTGCGATCATGGCGGAGGCCTTCAGTTCGGTTTCGGCTTCTTCTTCTTCCGGGTTGGAATCGTAGAGCAGCGTCGCGCCGGCGCGCACTTCGGCAATGCCGCCCTTGATGCGGATGGTGCGCAGCGTCAGGCCCGTATTCATATCGCCGTTGAAGCCGACCATGCCGATCGCCCCACCATACCATGCCCGCGGGCTCTTCTCATGCGCCTCGATGAAGCGCATCGCCCAAAGCTTCGGCGCACCCGTAACGGTCACGGCCCAGGCATGCGAAAGGAAGCCGTCGAAGGCGTCCATGTCGTCGCGCAGGCGCCCCTCGATATGGTCGACCGTATGGATGAGGCGCGAATACATCTCGATCTGCCGGCGGCCGATGACCTTGACGGAGCCGGGCTCGCACACGCGGCTCTTGTCGTTGCGGTCGACGTCCGAGCACATGGTCAGCTCGGATTCGTCCTTCTTCGAGTTGAGCAGCTTCAGGATCTGTTCCGAGTCGGCAATCGGGTCGTCGCCGCGCTTGATCGTGCCGGAGATCGGGCAGGTCTCGATGCGCCGGCCCGACACGCGCACGAACATTTCCGGCGAGGCGCCGACAAGATATTCCTGGTTGCCGAGATTGATGAAGAAGGAATAGGGCGACGGGTTGATCGCCTTGAGGCGGCGGGAGATTTCCGAGGGCCTGCTCTCGCAGCGCTCGAAGAACTTCTGGCCCGGCACGACCTCGAAGAGATCGCCGCGCTTGAAGCTTTCCTTCGCCTTGACGACGAGCTCGGCATATTCGCCCGGCCGGTGATCGCCCTGCGGCGGGATGACGTCGGAGGTGCGGAACGGCTCGGCGGCGATCGCCTCGCCCTTGCCCTCGGTGGAAAGGCCGCCCTTGGCGAAATCGTAGCGGTCGATCCAGGCCTTGGCGGCATAGTGGTCGACGACGAGGATCTCGTCCGGCAGGAAGAGCACCATGTCGCGCTGGTCGTCCGGCCGCGTGAGCTTGAGGTCGATGGCGTCGAACTGGAAGGCGAGGTCGTAGCCGAAGGCGCCGTAGAGACCGAGGCTCGCATCCTCCGCCGAATGGAAGAGGTCGGTGACGGCGCGCAGCACGGTGAAGACCGTCGGCATCTTCGAGCGCTCTTCCTCGGTGAACACCCGGTCGGGCAGCTTCACGTCGAGATCGAGCCGGCTTGCCGTGCGCGCGCCGAGCGCCAGCTCCGGCACGCTCGCCAGGCGGTCGGCGATCAGCGACAGCAGCACCTCGCCGCGCGCATTGTAGGCCTCGATCCAGACGGAGCGGCCGAAGGAGGAGATGCCGAGCGGCGGATCGACCACGGCCGTGTCCCAGCGCGTATAGCGGCCCGGATATTCGTAGTTCGAGGAGAAGACCGCGCCACGCCGCTCGTCGAGCCTGTCGATATAGGCGGAGATCGCATTGGCATAATCCGCCGCACGGCGCCGCCGCGTGACGGTCACCCCGCCGCGCGTCTCATAGGCTTCGCCGCCGTCTTCCAGAATTTTCGTCGCCATTCCCAACTCCGTTTCGGCCCGGTCCTGCGAGGCGGCCGAACACAAAAAAGCCGCCTCGAATTTTCCGGGCGGCTTGTCGTCTCAATCACGCATGACTGGTCAAGGCCGCCTCAGCGAGCCCACCACCAGCCAGAAATGATGCGTGCGTTTGTCATGGGCGGAATTGTTAGCGCGAAGCATGACCCCGTGCAAGGGGCGTTGAGGATACAGGTTGGATATCTCTTCACAGGACCACACCATAAAACGTGAATTAAAAAATCATATTCAAACTTGACTCTTATAGGAAAGATTTAGTAGCCACATTTCAGCCAAAATCAAAACACCAAGGAGCTTCCATGCGCCGGTCCATCTCCCCGCGCGTACGTCTGTTGAGTGGATCAGCCGTCGTCCTCGCCCTCTATATCCCGGCAGCAGCATTTGCCCAGCAGACCAAGACTGAAGAGACCCAGCTTGAAGCGATTACGGTCGAAGGCAAGAAGCAAGGACGGGTGGAACAGTCGCCACTGACGCAAACGACGGAGCGGGCCAAACTCGACCAGCGTATGGTCAACGATTTCAAGGATTTCTCCCGCCGTGTCGATGCCGGCGTGAACTTCAATGAAGCGACCAAAAGCGTCAACATCCGCGGCCTTCAGGACAACCGTGTGCTCACCACCATCGACGGCATCCGCATGCCATGGCTGACCGATCCCCGCGACAGTGCGAGAGGCGGCGGGAATGCCTTCGATTTCGACAGCCTCTCGGCCGTCGATATCACCAAGGGCGCAGATTCCAGCAAATATGGGTCCGGTGCCCTGGGCGGCGTCGTACAACTTCGTACGCTCAATCCTGAAGACCTCATTGAAGAGGGGAAGTCGTTCGGTGCGTTGACCAAGAGCGGATACGACAGCTCGGACAATAGTTTCGGAGGCAACGCCGCTCTCGCTACCCGTTTTGACGATACCTGGTTCCTGATTCAGGGCGGCTACAAGAAGGGACACGAGGCGGACAATCTCGGCACGATCGGGGGATACGATGCAGCCCGCACCGAGCCCAATCCCTCGGACTTCACGCAGCAAAACCTTCTCGTCAAGCTGCACCAGTATCTTGAAGGCGGCCACCGCATCGGCTTCACCGGCGAGCTCTTCAACCGTGACGAAGACGTCGACAACATGCGCGGCACGACGTCGAGCTATCAGCAGGGCACCTTCAAGAGCGGCGAGGAAATCGATCGCAAGCGGCTATCGGGATCGTATGACTTCGAGTCCCCCGATGGGACCGATATCGTCGATAAGGCGAGTGTCAATGTCTACTGGCAGAAGGAAAGGCTCAACAACACTGTAGACGCCATCCGCAAAATGGATGGGCGCGCCTTTATCCCAGGGGCCGCAGCCCTTTATTACGGCCCTCCATACGGCATATACACACGCGACAACATGATTGAGCAGACCTCTTACGGCATTTCTGGAAACGCCGAGAAGGAGCTGCAGATCGGTGGCATCAGCAATGAATTCCGTTTCGGCGGTGAACTCTACTGGCAAAAGACCCATCAATATGCCGCAGGCGTCGACAATTGCCCGGATGTCGATTGGTCCACCATTCCGGAATTGATCATCGGCGGCGAAAGCATCGGCCCGCAGACCTGCCGAATGCTGCACACCAATTCCTCGGATATGCCTGATGTCGACAGTACCGTCGCGGGCTTCTTCGTGGAGGACGACATCAAGCTGCTCGACGACCGGTTGACCGTGACGCCCGGCGTCCGCTTCGACTGGTATAGCCACAAGCCGAAGTTGACGTCCGCTTTCGAAGATAGCCCCAATTACGATCCGGCTTATATGAAGAGCAAGGACGACTTCGGCATCTCGCCCAAGCTTCGCCTTGCATGGCAGGCCACAACAGAACTGGAACTCTTCACGCAATATGCACGCGGCTTCCGTGCCCCGACGGTGACGGAGCTTTACCAGAATTACGGTGCACCGGGCTCCTATGCGCGCCTCGGCAACCCGGACCTCGAAACGGAAACCAGCAACGGCTTCGAAGTGGGCGCGCGTTATGCCGGCGATGATTATAGCTGGTCGGCAACCGTCTTTAACAATTACTACCGCAACTTCATCGACACGGTGATGATCGCTCCGCCAGGCGGAGAATATCCGGTCGGCGGCGTCACGGGCTACGCCAACCGCAATAAGGTACAGATCTACGGCATCGAGCTCGGCGGCGAGTGGCGGTTCCGCGAAAATTGGCGGACCTGGGGCTCTTTCGCGTGGTCGCACGGCAAGGACACGGGAGAGGATGAATATCTCAATTCGGTTGCCCCGCTGCGGGCGATCGTCGGGCTTGGTTACTCCACCGAAACCTGGGGCTCGGATGTCTCCCTCAGCATGGCGGCGGCGCGTAACAAGGTCAGCTCTTCCGGCTTCAAGGCCCCCGGCTATGGTATCGTCGATGCGACCGTCTGGTGGCAGCCGGAAAAAATCGGCGATACGGACCTAGAAGGCCTTCGCGTTCAAGCTGGCGTCTTCAATGTCTTCAACAAGAAATACTGGAATGCTGTCGAAGTGCCGGACGGAACAGTGCTCGCAAGGCGGGACTTTTTCAGCGAACCTGGCAGAACCTTCAAGGTATCCATCAGCAAGAAGTTCTAGGAAGAACCGTATTTGGAACAGGAGAAGCCCGCTATATATGCGGGCTTCTACACCTTCATGCCTTTGAGTACAGGCGCGTAATAGCTGGTAGTTACCGCACAGGGCTGGCCGATCCGCGCAACCAAATCCGCTGCCGGGCGTTTCCCCGCTGATCTTTTCAGCGGGAGACAGCCCATTCTCACCCTTCGCCCCCTCGCCCTCATCGCCCTGCCCCTCATGCTCGCCAGCGCCGCCGACCTGCCGGAAAAGGGTCCGCTACCCGCTTCACGTCCCGAGCAGGCGCCCGTGGAAGAAAAGAAGGAGATCCCGGCGGTCGATGTGAAAACGGAGGCGGGGCGCAAGGCCGCCGAGGAAGCGGAGAAGGCCAGCGAGCGTCCGCACGAGGATGCGAGCGAAGAGGCGGCCTGCCGGAAGGCGTTGACGGAGATCGGCGTGGGCTTCGAGGAGGCGCCGGAGGTCGAGGACGGCAAGGCCTGCGGCATCGACAAGCCCGTCCTCCTCAAGCAGCTGCCGGGCGGCATCAAGGTCGAGCCGCAGGCGACGGTGCGCTGCGAGGCGGCGCTGCAGCTTGCCCGCTGGCTGGAGGGCTCGGTGAAGCCTTCGCTTCAGGCCGCCATGCCGCAGGAAACGATCACCGGCCTCTCCCAGGCCTCCGCCTATGTCTGCCGCAATCGCAACGGCGCGACGGAAGGCAGGATTTCCGAACATGCCTTCGGCAATGCCATCGATATCGCCGGCTTCACCTTCAAGAGCGGCAAGACCTTCACCATCCGCCCGGCGGACAAGGATTCCACGCTGGAAGGCGCCTTCCAGCGCGCGATCACCGAGGCGGCCTGCCTCTATTTCACGACGGTGCTCGACCCCGGCAGCGACGCGGCGCACCAGAACCACCTGCATCTCGACGTGAAGGAACGGCGCGGCGGCTACCGCTACTGCTGGTGATGAACCCCGGCGATATTTTCGGCGGCTCCTGAAAAGAGGCGCTCGCCGCTCCTATCTGTAGTGCGGCCCAGAGCCCGATATCCCGCCACGCAGAGGTTCCCTCATGTCGATCACGCCCTACGAACTCTCCATCCCCGCGTTCCAGCGCGGTTTCGCCGTCCTGTCCAAACTGCTCGACAAGGCCGAAGCCTTTGCGCAGGAGAAGAACATCAAGCCGGAAGTGCTGGTGAATGCGCGCCTTGCGCCGGACATGCTCTCGCTCGCAGGCCAGGTCCAGCGCATGAGCGATACGGCCAAGGGCGCCGCCGCGCGCCTCACCGGCACCGATGCGCCGAGCTTTGCGGACGACGAAACGACGCTATCCGACCTGCGCGCCCGCATCGAGAAGACCACGGCCTATCTCGCCTCCGTGCCGGAAGCCGCCTTCGAGGGCGCGGCCGAGCGCACCGTCGTCCTGAAGACGCGCGGCGGGGAACTCAGCTCCTCCGGCAAGGACTACCTCCTCACCTTCGTGCTTCCGAATTTCTACTTCCACCTGACGACCGCCTACGCGATCCTGCGCCACAACGGCGTTCCCGTCGGCAAGCTGGACTATCTCGGCCGTACGTAGCCGCGACGAGGGGCGCCCAAGGCGCCCCTTCCGCTTTCAGAAGAGGCCTTCGATATGGCCCTCTTCGTTGAGGAAGATCCTCTCCGACGACGGCACTTTCGGCAGGCCCGGCATGGTCATGATCTCGCCGGTGACGACCACGACGAAGCCGGCGCCCGCGGACAGGCGCACCTCGCGCACCGGCACGGTATGGCCGGTGGGCGCGCCGCGCAGGTTCGGGTCGGTCGAGAAGGAATATTGCGTCTTGGCCATGCAGACCGGCAGCCGGCCGTAGCCCTGCTGCTCCCACATATGGAGCTGAGCCCGCACGGTCTTGTCGGCGATTACCGCGTCGGCATGGTAGATGTCCTTGGCGATCGTCTCGATCTTCTCGAAAAGCGGCATCTCGTCCGGATAGAGCGGCGAGAATTGCGAATGGCCGGATTCGGCAAGCTCCACCACCTTGCGCGCCAGCTCTTCGATGCCGGCCGAGCCGAGCGCCCAGTGCCGGCAGAGGATCGCCTCGGCGCCGAGCGTTTCCACATAGGCCTGCACCGCGCGGATTTCCGCCTCGGTATCGGAGGTGAAATGGTTGATGGCGACCACGATGGGCACGCCGAACTTCTTCACGTTCTGCACATGCCGGCCGAGATTGGCGCAGCCTTTGCGTACCGCCTCCACATCCTCCCGGCCGAGATCGTCCTTCTTCACGCCGCCGTTCATCTTCATGGCGCGCACGGTCGCGACGATGACGGCGGCATCGGGCTTGAGCCCGGCCTTGCGGCACTTGATGTCGAAGAATTTCTCCGCCCCGAGATCGGCGCCGAAACCGGCCTCCGTCACCACATAGTCGGCAAGCTTCAGCGCCGTCGTGGTGGCGATGACGGAATTGCAGCCATGGGCGATGTTGGCGAAGGGCCCGCCATGCACGAAGGCCGGGTTGTTCTCCAGCGTCTGCACGAGGTTCGGCTGCATGGCGTCCTTGAGCAGCACCGTCATCGCCCCGTCCGCCTTGATGTCGCGGGCGAAGACCGGCGACTTGTCGCGCCGGTAGCCGATGATGATGTTGCCGAGCCGCCTTTCGAGGTCCCTGAGGTCCATCGACAGACAGAGGATCGCCATCACCTCCGAGGCGACGGTGATGTCGAAACCCGCCTCGCGCGGATAGCCGTTGGCGACGCCGCCGAGCGAGCAGACGATCTGGCGCAGCGCGCGGTCGTTCATGTCCATCACGCGCCGCCAGGCGATGCGGCGGGTATCGATGTTCTGCTCATTGCCCCAGTAGATGTGGTTGTCGATCAGCGCGGCGAGCAGGTTGTGCGCCGAGGTGATGGCGTGGAAATCGCCGGTGAAATGGAGGTTCATGTCCTCCATGGGCACCACCTGCGCGTAGCCGCCGCCGGCCGCTCCGCCCTTCACGCCGAAGCAGGGGCCGAGCGAAGCCTCGCGAATGCAGGTGATGGCCTTCCTGCCGATGCGGTTGAGCCCGTCGCCGAGGCCGACCGTGGTCGTCGTCTTGCCCTCGCCGGCCGGCGTCGGGTTGATGGCGGTGACGAGGATCAGCCTGCCGTCGGGCTTGCCCTTCTGCGCGGCGATGAAGCCGGCGGTGATCTTCGCCTTGTCGTGGCCGTAGGGCAGCAGCGCTTCCGGCGGGATACCAAGCTTCGCGCCGATCTCCAGGATAGGCTGCTTCTTCGCGGCGCGGGCGATTTCGATGTCGGATTTCACGTCGGCCATGCGGTGTGCTCCCCTCAGCATCGCTGCCGCAACCGGGTCTCCTCTCCCGGAGGCGGCATTCGGTCAATACGCAAAGGCGGCGGGGAATGCTGCTCGCAATCCCCGCGAAATCACTGCTGTCAGCGTGCCAGCACGTCGCGCATTTCCACAAGGTTCGAGCGCACGCGCAGGATATAGAAGCCCATAGTGGCAAGATGCGTCGGCATGATCCAGCCGTCTTCCTTGCCGTTCGAGATGATGGCCGGCTGGATCTTCAGCGCCGAGCGAAGCTGCGAGATCGTCGCCTTCCACAAGGGCTCGATGCCGCGCGCCTTGATGACCGCCTCGAAGTCGGCGCCGGAAGCCGAGAGGATGCCGTAATAACCGTAGAGCTGGCCATAGGCGAACCAGAAGCGGTCGTCCGCCCGCGTGTCGAACCAGCCGCCATTTTGGAATTCCGACTGCTTCCGAATAATGTCGGAAGTCGAGCCGATATCGTTGGTGATGCGGTCGAGGAATTCGATCAGGTTGTCGGAGCGGCCGTCGAAGATGGCGTCGCAGGCTTCGAGCGAGGCGTTGAACTTGCGCAGGTCCGCCATCGCCGTGCGATAGTAGTTCGGCGTCGGCGTCTTGGGCAGCAGCGAATCCGAGCCGAAATACCAGGTCTCCTCGTCGAACTGCAGGTTGCCGCGGGCGCGCTGGAGGTCGGCGTTGATGCCGGAGGTGCCGCGCACGCGGCCGAGCGCATCGACCAGTTCCACCGCCGTGCGCCGGACCGCCTGGTTGACGCCGCGCTGGAAGGACGCCTTGTTGTCGAACCACGGCGTCTTGTCCCAGTCGAGCCCGAAGAGCCCGAGCTTGTAGAGCAGCATGGAGGAGATCCAGGCGTTCTGGTTGACGTTGAAGTCGATGAGGTCGGCCGTCACGTCAACGATCGCCGAGCGCACGCAGGTCTTCGGCTCCGGCTCGGCAAGATCGCCCGCCGGCGGCGTGGCGGAGGCGGTGCCGCCGGTAGCGGTGCCCGCATCCTGCTTGCGCTGGCCGAGATTGTAGGCGTTCACATAGTCCGGGTTGAAGCCGCTCCACACCTGGGTCTGCCAGATGAAATAGGCATAGAAGGCGACAAGCACGACGAGTGCGATGCCGATCGGCCCCTTGATGATCCAGCCGCGGGCGCGATACCAGTTCGCCACCGTCATGAAGGGCCAGAGGATCCAGGCGATCACCATGCCGATGCCCCGACCGATGGCCGCGAAGATGCGCTGGAAGAAGGCGACGATCGGGTCAAGCATTGGGGTCGTCCTCTCTGATGCCGAAGAGTTTCCTGCGGAATGCAGCCTTGTCTTGCAGATAGGTTCGCGTCAACGTCGCAACAACGTATTCGCGGAACTTTTCGCTGTAGTGCTCGTAGGCGGAATAGAAGCCCTGCTTGTCGAAGACGAAGCGCGACACGAAGTCATGGGGAACCATCTGCGAAATCAGCCGGTTGACCAGCCATTGGTCCGGGTGGTCGGGCGCGGCGCGCACGAGGAGGAAGCGCCGGTCGGGCGCGACCTCGTCGATCTTGATCTCGCCGGTCGTCGCGACCGTCCGCATCGCCTCCTGCAGGAAGGGATAGGTGCCCTCCTCGGCCACCAGCGCGGCGTTGCGATGCATCCAGGTCTGCAGCCAGATGCGGTCGGCCTTTTCGAGGTCGGCGGTCGGGTCGCTCCGGTTGACGAGGCCGGCGACGGTCATGTCCGCCCTGTGCTGGAAGAGGCCCGAGGGCTCCACCCACGAGGCCCGCGGCAGCTCCAGTCGCTTGGTGGAGGCGAGGAAATCGAAGATGCGCCGGTGATCGTCGAGCGCGATGTAGCTCACCTGCCACGGCCGCGAGCGGCGGAAGCCGGGCACGCTGGGGTCGCAGATCACCGTCGTCGTCCTGTCGTCGAGGAAGACGAAGACCCCGCCGAAATGGTTCGCCCAATAGGCCTCGTGGCGGAAGACGAGCTGGTCCGGCACCAGCGCGTTCTGGCGGATGTCGCCGGTCTGCCTGGCAAGTTCCACCATGCGGTTCAGCATCGCGTCGTCCGCCCAGGCGTTGGGCACGGTCTTCAGCCGGTCGACGAGCCCGCGCAGCTCGGCCGCCTTGCCGAGCATGTCCTCAGCCGAGAGCACCCTGAAGCGCACCTCGTTGATCGAGAGCAGGTCGTCGATATCGTTGACGACGGAGACGGAATCCTCGATCTCGCCATAGAGCGCATCGCGGATGGTGATCGCGTTGATCGCCCTTGCATTGGCAGAGAAGAACTCGTGCATCAGCGCGGCCGTGTTGGAAAAGCTCGTATGCACCACCGGCAGGTTCACCTGGTCGGGCGTCATGATGACGAAGCGCCGGTTGACCCGGTTGGGATCGAGATAGTCCCGGTCGCCGAGCTCGTCGGCGATTTCCGGCGAAAAGCCGGTCATGTCGATGCGGAAGCTCGAAAGCCCGGTACGCCGCATCCCGAACCCGTCCAGCGCCTTGTTGTAGCGCTCGACCAGATGCGGCTCATCGACCGGCAGCAGCCGCCCGTAGATCAATTCGGCTTCGAGGAGGCGTTTCATGCGGGCGTCCTCACCACCGCCCCTCCGCCTTCATCGTCTCGATCTCGCGGACCGCCTTCTCGCGCTGGCGTTCGCGGCGGATGATGTCGGAGACGGCGGCGTCGTCGGATTTGTCGGTGTAGCGGAATTCCGAATCGGCGTAGCGGTTGATCTCCTGGAGCACCATTTCCATGGTGATCGGCCCGCGCAGCTCCTCGATCATCGCCTTCTTCTCGTCGTAGCTCCTGTGCATGAAGGCATCGGCCGTGGCGAACCAGTCGTCCGGCAGCTCCACGTCCATGGCGCGCATCTTGATCGCATCGGTGATGTTCTTGATGGCGCGGCCGGTGAAGCGCGGCTCGGCGACCTTGATGGCGTGCAGGTAACCGCCGATATCCTCCAGCGTGCGGATCGCGCCGTGCTCCTTCTCGTGGCGCTCCCAGACGGCGAGAAGCCCCTCTTCCTGCGGGCGCGCATGCTGGCCGTAGGAATTGGAGACGGCGCGCTGGATCTCCTGTCCTTCGAACAGCGTGTGCCCGCCGAGCGGGATCGAATGGTTCCGGCCGACGAGCAGCGCGAAGATGTCGATATAGTCGTCCTCGGTCTGCGGCCCGTCGACCAGCCAGCGGGCGCCGGCGCGCTGGCGCAGGGCATCGTCGACATTCTCGGGATAGTTGGAGAACATGCCGAAGGTGCAGTTGCCCCGCACCACGGTCGAGGCGCCGGCGAAGCTCTCCATCAGCACCGCCGTCACCTCGTGCTGGCCGGCCGAGGCGCGGTCGTCGGAGCGCTTGGCGGCGACCTGGTCGACGTCGTCGATGGTGCCGAAGCCGATCGCCTTCGGGTTCATGACGTTGTTGACGAATTCCTTGCAGTTCTGGCCGGACTTGCCCTGGTAGGACGAGATCTGGTCGACGCCGAAATTCTCGTAATGGAAGGCGTAGCCGGCAACCTGGCAATAGTCGTTGACGAGGCCGGCGAGCATCTGGATGAGGATGGTCTTGCCCGTGCCCGGCATGCCGTCGCCGATGAAGGTGAAGAGGAAGCCGCCGAGCTCGACGAACGGGTTCATCTGCCGTTCGAAATCGTAGGCCATCAGCATCTTGGCGAGCTTCATCGCCTGGTACTTGGCGATATGGTTGCCGATGATCTCGTTCGGCTTCTTGAAGGTCATGACCAGCGGCTTGCGCTTCTGGCCCGGCGCGACGTCGAAGCCGGACAGCGTGAAATCGTCCTGCTCGATGCGGATATGCGCGTTCTCGAAGCCGGCAAGGCCGGTGAAGCGGGCGCGGCGGCCGATCAGCCCTTCGATGGCAACGCGCGAGAAGGCGCGGGCGCGGCTGACGAGCGCCGCATCGTCCGGCGCGCCGGCAAGAGTGCGGTCGAGGCCGGCGACCATGCTTTTCAGCGCATCCTGCGGCGTGTCGAAGAGATAATCCGGCTCGCCGCCGTCCTCCACCGGCTCGCCCTCGCCCGGCAGCGTCGCGCCGAGATAGGCGGCGAAGGTGAAGGCGGCGATATAGGCGGAGGCCGCCAGCAGCGCCCGGAAATGATCGGCCTCGGCGCCGGCCAGCGGCGCGGCGAGATTGCGCGCCTGAAGCCCTTCCAGATCGGTCTGGCGGGAAAAGGCGTCCGTCACCGCCAGCGCCACCTGAAGCCCGCGGCGGGCGCGGAACAGCACGGCATGCTGCTGCGGCGAAAGGAGCGGATCGGCGGCGCGCACCGACTGGATTGTCCTTGCCAGCTCCACCTCGCGCGTGCGACGCGCGCCCGCGGTGGAGACGGTGGAGACGAAGCGGCGGCCAGTGCCGGCCAGCGCCGTGCCGTTCCTGCCGTCGTCGCTTTCGAGGATGACGAGTTTCGAAACGAGGCTCTGCGCCATCGCCTGGTGCTTGGCGATGTCGTCCTCGTGGATCGTCGTCAGTCCGGCATTGAGGCTCATCTCATCCCTCGGTGATTACCTGGTTTCCTGAAATCACATGCACCTTGTAGCTGCCGAAGATGCCCTGCGTCTCGCCGGCGGCATAGAGCGCCTGATAGGCATCGTGCGGCACGAGCGCATGTTTCTCGTAGGCGCTGACGCCCATGCGGGCGGCTTCGAGATCGTCGGTCTCGATGTGGAACTCCTCCTGCGCGGGCGTCGAGCTCCAGAAGCCCTTCTGCGCCGGGCGCTCGGCCTTGGAGAACACTTCTTGCACCGTCCAGGTCAGCAGCCAGGCATTTTCCGGCTTGCGCACCTTGGAGAGGATCTCGTTGACCTTCGCATTGTTCTCGGTGATGCCGGCCGAATAGAACGGTCCGAGCACGATACGGCGGAGCTGCTTGGGATGCAGCGCCGGGAAATCCCTGTCGAGATTGGTGGCGATCGTCACCGGCGTCAGAGAATAGGCGCTGTTCTTCAGCGCGAAATCGTCGAAGCGGCTGGCAAGGTCGGGATTGAGCAGGCCCCCGACGGGCAGCGGGATATCGACGTCCTGATTGAGCTTGCCGTCCTTGGTAACGAGCATGTCGACGACAGTGTCGCTCGAATCCTCGATGGTCGCCATATAGACCATCGGCAGCGTCGCGGTGCCGTCGAAGGCGCCCCAGCAGACGACGTAATAGGGCCGCATGGTCTTCGGATTGACGGCGACCCGGATCGTCTCCGGCAGCACGAAGGGCGAGAATATGTCGCCCTTGCCGATCTGCTCCAGATAGAGCCGCTCGGCCATGCGCGTCTGGAGGTCCGTCGGAAAGGCCTTCTGCCGCAGGATGAAATCGGCCATTTCCGAACGGAGCTGATCGGCATTCGGCATGGCGGCAAGGCGCTTTTCCGCCCCCTGCCGGTCGTTCTCCAGCTCCATCACGTTCTGGAAGACGGGAAAGCCGCTCTCGGCGCGCGACACGCGGAACTGCTGGACGAAGCCGATGCGGTTCTCCCAGCAGGCGAAGGACGCCCGCAGCCGGGCGAGATAGGGCATGACCACCTCGCCCACCACGCTGTTGCGGTAGAGCGGGGAATTCCGGTCGCCGAGGAAGATTTCGAGCCCGCCGAGGGCGGAGCGGATGGTGGAGAAATATTGCGCGACGGCGCTGTCGGCGGGGATGTTCATGGCAGTCTCCCGCTAGAGGCGGAGCGCGGCCCCTCATCCGGCCTACCGGCCACCTTCTCCCCGCAAGCGGGGCGAAGGGGATATGCCGCCCTCTTTTCCCCAAGCAAGAACCTTTCGCGGGGCACGTCCCCTCTCCCCGCCTGCGGGGAGAGGGTTAGGGTGAGGGGCAATCGCATGCCTGCAACCATCACGACTTCACGTAGTTCGCGGTATTGTGCTTGTCCATGACGGTCTGGAAGCGGCGGGCGAAGGCGTCGTCAGCGAGCTTCTTGCGGCGCTGGATATCCTGCGTCGCCAGCATGTTCTTCTCGTGCATCTCCAGAAGGTCGCCGATATGGCGCTGGGCGGCCGAGCCGATGCCGGCCATGGTCTCTTCCGCGGCGGTATCGACCTGCGAGCCGAGCGTGTTGATCTTGTGGGCGACGTCCTGCTGCGCCGCCGTCTTCAGCGAATCCTCCAGCGCCTTGTAGAGCACGATGCGCTGCTCGGTATCGATGGTCAGCTTGTTGATCAGCGTGTTCTGCGCGGCGATCTGGTTGTTGAGCGAATCGACGAAGGTCTGGAACATCGAGCTGTAGCGCTCCAGCGTCTGGCTCTCGGCCAGAAGCTCCTGCTCCTTCGCCTGCATCTGGTTGTATTCGGTCGCCAGCGCCGAACGCTCGCCTTCCAGGTCCGTGCGGGTCTTCTGGTCCGTCGAGGCGGCGATGCGGTTCTCGAGGTCCATGAGGAGCGGGTTCAGCTCCTCGATGCGCTTCTGCGTCGCCTCCAGGTTCGACATCGTGCCCTTGCGGCGCTCGATCACCTGCACGAGGCTCGTCTCGGAGGTCTTGTAGCGCTGGTCGAGGATCGACTTCTGCTCCTTGAGGATGCCGACGATCGTGTCGGACTTGGAGAGTAGTTCCTGCAGATTGCCGGCGAGCGACATGTTACGCACGCGATCGGTGCGCATGCGCTGCATCTTCTGCTTGGAGAAGATGCCGATGAACTTCTCGTAGCCCGAATAGCTCTTCATGCTCTCGAATTCGGTGCCGAAGATATTCGTCGCATCCTCCAGTCCGATGATGAGGTCGGCGATATTGCCCTCCATCACCTTCTGCTGGGCGATGACATCCTGGATGCGCGCATTCTCGATGTCGAAATTGACGTCGCCGAGCTTGGTGTCCGCCTTGGCGAACTGTTCCAGCACGATGCCGGACTGTTCAAGCTTGCCGCGCATCTCGTTGACGACACTGCGGGTCTTGTCGATCTCCGCATCGAAATTCTGAAGTGTGGCCATTCTTGTCCCCTTGCACTCTCAACGGCAGACGTCCGCGCCGCCCGATTTATTCCATCGCGGCGACACTATACGATTTCGGACGGACAGGAACCCGCCCGAGGGTTTTCCCGCAGAACATGTGGGACACGGCCGACGCACCGCAAGATGGCCGGGGAATTTTTTCGCCGCACGGCCCGAACGGCCGTACCCGCCTCAATCGGCCTGCATGATGTCGTCCCAGTGCCGGCGACAATAGGAAACGTATTTGTCGTTGCCGCCGATCTCCACCTGCGCGCCCTCCTTCACCACCTTGCCGTCGGCACCGAGGCGCACGACCATCGTCGCCTTGCGGCCGCAATGGCAGATGGTGCGCACCTCGCGCAGCTCGTCGGCAAGGGCGAGCAGCGCCTGCGAGCCCGGAAAGAGCTTGCCCTGGAAATCCGTGCGCAGGCCATAGGCCATGACGGGGATATGCAACCGGTCGGCGACGCGGGCGAGTTGCCAGACCTGCGCCTCGGTAAGGAACTGCGCCTCGTCGACGAAGATGCAGGCGATCTCCTCTCCGCCGTCGCCGTTGAGGGTCTCGATATGCCGATAGAGGTCGTCGCTGCGGTCGAAGGCGATGGCGTCCGAGGAAAGGCCGATGCGCGAGGAGATGCGGCCCTGCCCGGCGCGGTCGTCGAAGGCGGCGATGAAGATCGCCGTGCGCATGCCGCGTTCGCGATAGTTGTAGGACGCCTGCAGGAGCAGCGTCGACTTGCCCGCGTTCATCGTCGCGTAACTGAAATAGAGCTTGGCCATGATTTTCTCCGTTCCCGCGTCATGGCCCGGCGGGACGCGTTTTTCCAGCCGCAAAGGCCTGAAAACCACAGAAAACAAAGGGGCCCATCCGTTGCGACATCCATGTGCAAAATTGCGAACAGGGCCGAAATTTATTGGACCTTTCAGAGGCTTCGGGCTACGCCAAGGCGCTTGAAAGCATGTCGTTTTGATGATTGGCTAAAACATAGTCATAAGGGGAGCAAAAACATGAAGACTGCATCACCATTGAAGATACTCCTTGCCGCTGCCGCATCCGTCCTCGCCCTCGGCGTTGCCAACGTTTCGGCCGCCGAAGCGGAAAGCTGTGGCAAGGTCCGGTTCTCGGACGTGGGCTGGACCGATATCACCGCCACCACCGCGACCGCGACCACCATCCTCAAGAGCCTCGGCTACGAGACGGAAGTCACCGTGCTTTCGGTTCCGGTCACCTATACCTCGCTCGGCAACAAGGACATCGACGTCTTCCTCGGCAACTGGATGCCGACCATGGAAGCCGACATCAAGCCGTTCCGCGACAACGGCACGGTCGAGACCGTGCGCGAGAACCTCGAGGGCGCGAAGTACACGCTCGCGACCAATGCCAAGGGCGCCGAGCTCGGCATCAAGGACTTCGGCGACATCGCCAAGCAGAAGGACGCGCTCGGCTCCAAGATCTACGGCATCGAGCCCGGCAATGACGGCAACCGCCTGATCATCGACATGGTCTCGGCCGGCAAGTTCGACCTCTCGGGCTTCGAGGTCGTCGAATCCTCCGAGCAAGGCATGCTGGCGGAAGTCGCCCGCGCCGAGCAGGAAGGCGCGCCGATCGTCTTCCTCGGCTGGGAACCCCACCCGATGAACGCCAACTTCAAGCTGACCTACCTTACCGGCGGCGACGACATCTTCGGGCCGAACTTCGGCGGCGCGACGATCTACACCAACGTGCGCCAGGGCTACACCACCGAATGCCCGAACGTCGGAAAGTTCCTGCAGAACCTCAAGTTCTCGCTGGAAATGGAAAACCAGATCATGGGCAAGATCCTGAACGACGGCCAGGATCCGGAAGCCGCAGCGACGGAATGGCTGAAGGCCAATCCGGCAGCCATCGAGCCGTGGCTCGCCGGCGTGACGACCAAGGACGGCAGCGGCGAGGCCCTGCCCGCCGCGAAGGCCGCGCTGGGTCTCTAATAGGCAAGAATAGGGCGGGGAGGAAACTTTCCCGCCCTTCTTCTCTCCGGATACTGCCCTTCCCGCAGACGTTTCGAAGAGACTTGAATCCGGATTTTTCGGAACCCGCTGCGTATCGTCAACTTTCAGCCAGGGGCTTGCTGCCGTGGATTGGCTCACCGTCTCAAAAATTCCGATCGGCCCGATCGCCAAGGACGTCGTCAGCTGGCTGACGACGAACGGCAAGGGCCTGTTCGATTTCCTGAAGGTCTTCCTGCAGGCCGGCATCGACGCCCTGCTCGTCCTCCTGCAGGGACCGTTCATCACCAGCCCCGGCGGCAAGCTCGCCTATGCGCTGTTCCTCATCGTCCTCGTGACGGGGGTGAGCTGGTATTTCCGCCGCTCGCTCGGCGTCGCCGTCTTCACCTTCCTCGGCCTGCTGCTCATCGTGAACCAGGGCTACTGGAAGGAGACGACGGAAACGCTGGCGCTCGTGCTGGCGGCGACCGGCGTCAGCATGGTCGTCGGCGTGCCGCTCGGCATCGCCGCCGCGCGCCGGCCGTGGTTCTACTCGATCCTGCGGCCGATCCTCGACCTCATGCAGACGATCCCGACCTTCGTCTACCTGATCCCGGCGCTCATCCTCTTCGGCCTCGGCATGGTGCCGGGCCTGATCGCCACCGTGATCTTCGCCATCCCCGCGCCGATCCGCCTCACGCGCCTCGGCATCATCTCGACGCCGCCCTCGCTGGTGGAGGCCGCCCAGGCCTTCGGCGCGACGCCCGGCCAGGTGCTGCGCAAGGTGGAGCTGCCCTTCGCCATGCCGCAGATCATGGCGGGCCTGACGCAGACCATCATGCTCTCGCTGTCGATGGTGGTCATCGCCGCGCTGGTCGGCGCCAAAGGCCTCGGCGTTCCGGTGGTGCGCGCGCTCAACACCGTGAACATCTCCATGGGCTTCGAGGCCGGCCTCTGTATCGTGATCCTCGCGATCATCCTCGACCGCCTGTTCCGCTCCTCCGACGAAGGAGACGCAAAATGACCGACGCCGTCGTCTTCAAGAACGTCTCCATCATCTTCGGCGACAATCCGCAAAGAGCGCTTGCACTGGCCGACGCCGGCAAATCGCGCGACGAGATCGGCGCGGAAACCGGGCTCGTGCTCGGCGTCGCCGACGCGACACTGTCGATCACCGAGGGCGAGATCCTCGTGCTGATGGGCCTTTCCGGCTCCGGCAAATCGACGCTGCTGCGCGCCGTCAACGGGCTCGCCCCGGTGGTGCGCGGCGAGGTGGAGGTCAAGGCCGGCAGCAGCAGCGTCGATCCCTACGGGGCGACGCAGAAGGCGCTGCGCGACTTCCGAATGCACACCGTCTCCATGGTGTTCCAGCAGTTCGCGCTGCTGCCCTGGCGCACCGTCGCGGACAATGTCGGCTTCGGCCTGGAGCTTGCCGGCGTGCCGGACAGCGAGCGCAAGGCGCGCGTCGCCGAGCAGCTCGAGTTGGTCAACCTCGCCAAATGGGCGGACCGCAAGGTGAACGAGCTGTCGGGCGGCATGCAGCAGCGCGTCGGCCTTGCCCGCGCCTTTGCCACCGGCGCGCCGATCCTGCTCATGGACGAGCCGTTCTCCGCGCTCGACCCGCTGATCCGCACGCGCCTGCAGGACGAGCTGCTGGAATTCCAGCGCCGGCTGAAGAAGACCATCATCTTCGTCAGCCACGACCTCGACGAGGCCTTCCGCATCGGCAACCGCATCGCCATCATGGAAGGCGGGCGGATCATCCAGTGCGGCACGCCGCAGGAGATCGTCAGGAGCCCGGCCAACCAGTATGTCGCGGACTTCGTGCAGAACATGAACCCGATCAACATGCTGACGGCCGGCGACGTCATGCAGCCCGGCGCCTCCGGCGACAATGGCGGCGTGACGGCGACCGCCACGCCGCAGACCCCGCTCGTCGACGTGCTCGACGCCATGGCCCGCACGCCCGGCCATGTCGGCGTCGTCGACAACGGCACGGTGATCGGCACGATCAACGCACAGGATATCGTGAACGGATTGACGCGGCACCGCCGGCGCGGCTGACAGCGGCCGCCGATAAGGCTAGACAGGGCGGCGCCCCTTGACGGGCGCTGCCTTTTTCATTGCCGCAAGCGGGAGCCGAAGACCATGACCGAGAAGGACAAGCCCAGCGTTCTGCGCGAAACGGACGACGACGCCCGCCGCCTCGCCCGCACCCTGCTGCGCTCGGCGCGAAGCTGCGCGCTCGCCGTGCTGGAGCCGGAAACTGGCGCCCCCTTTGCAAGCCGCACCCTGACGGGGACCGACACCGACGGAACGCCCGTCATCCTCGTCTCCGCCCTTTCGGTTCACACCCAGGCGCTGAGGGCCGACAGGCGGGCCTCGCTGCTGGCCGGCGAGCCCGGCAAGGGTGATCCCCTCGCCCATCCGCGCCTCACCGTCATCTGCGAGGCCGAGGAAATCCCGCGCGAAAGCGAGGCGCGCGCGGCGCTGCGCGAACGTTTCATCCGCCGTCATCCCAAGGCCAAGCTCTATGTCGATTTCCCCGACTTCACCTTCTTCCGCCTCGTGCCGCAGCGCGCCTTCCTCAATGGCGGTTTCGGCAAGGCCTTCCTGCTGACGGCCGAAGACCTCCTGATTCGCTCCCCCGCCCGCGCGGCCCTCGCCGCGATGGAAACCGGCGCCGTCGAGCACATGAACAGCGACCATGCGGAAGCCGCGAATGTTTATGCGCGCCACTATTGCGGCGCCAGGGACGGCGAATGGATCATCGTCGGCCTCGATGCGGCGGGAATCGACCTCGCGAGCAGTGACAAGTTAAGACGTTTCGAATATTCACATGAACTTGAAGACGCGAAGGAACTTCGCAGCGAGTTGGCACGTTTGCTCCGCGAGGCAAGAGCAACGGGCTGATCCGCAGAGCGCATGAATCCACTGTTCGCGTCTATCGTTTTTGGAGAAGAAACTTATAGCATTGCGTGCACCCCGACCCCTGATTTCTTGCCACTTGATGGGAAGGGTTTTGCTTATATGCTAACAAGCGGATTCACATAAAAGCACAAGTTTTGAAGCGGAAACGCCCAAAGGAGTTTCAAATGGACAAGATTTCAGACGCAGAGCACGCACAGGCCGAGGTCGCATCCGATTTCCTTTCCGCCATGGCGAATCCCAAGCGCCTGCTCATCCTCAAGGTTCTGGTGGAAGGCGAGATCGCCGTCGGTGCACTGGCAAACCAGGTCGGACTCAGCCAGTCCGCCCTTTCGCAGCACCTGTCGAAGCTGCGCGCGCAGAATCTCGTGACCACGCGCCGCGACGCCCAGACCATCTATTATTCCAGCAAGTCGGATGCGGTCATGACCATCCTCGACTCGCTGGACCGCATCTACAAGAAGGCCGGCGCCGCCGCGGAAAAGAAGCTCCGCATCGCCTGATCTCTTCCCGGCCGGTGATTCGCGACGCCCCGAATGCCCATTCGGGGCGTTTCGCCGTCAAAGGGCTGCTTGACGCCCCCCACTGCCTTGCTAATTTGACCATCGGGTAAAAATACCAGCCGGGACGGCCCCCGCATTCAATGGCCGTGGGAGAGATCGCATGTCCAACCGCCTCAACACCCCCAACGATCTGCGCGCCTTCTGGATGCCCTTCACGGCGAACCGACAGTTCAAGAAGGAGCCGCGCCTTTTCGTCGGCGCCAAGGACATGTACTACACCACCCATGACGGCCGCCAGGTACTCGACGGCACGGCGGGCCTGTGGTGCGTGAATGCCGGCCACTGCCGGCCGAAGATCACCGAGGCGATCCGCGAGCAGGCCGGCGAGCTCGACTATGCGCCCGCCTTCCAGCTCGGCCATCCCAAGGCCTTCGAGCTCGCCAACCGCCTCGTCGACATCGCCCCGGAAGGCATGGACCACGTCCTCTACACCAATTCCGGTTCCGAATCGGTCGAGACCGCGCTGAAGGTGGCGCTCGCCTATCACCGCGCCAAGGGCGACGGCTCGCGCTTCCGCCTGGTCGGCCGCGAGCGCGGCTATCACGGCGTCAATTTCGGCGGCATCTCCGTCGGCGGCATCGTCTCCAACCGCAAGATGTTCGGCACGCTGCTGACCGGCGTCGACCACATGCCGCACACCCACTTCCCGGACAAGAACGCCTTCTCGCGCGGCGAGCCGGAGCATGGCGGCGACATTGCCAGCGAACTCCAGCGCATCATCACCCTGCATGACGCCTCGACCATCGCGGCCGTCATCGTCGAACCGGTCGCCGGCTCGACGGGCGTCCTCATCCCGCCGAAGGGCTACCTCCAGAAGCTGCGCGAGATCTGCACACAGCACGGCATCCTCCTGATCTTCGACGAAGTCATTACCGGCTTCGGCCGCCTCGGCGCGCCCTTCGCCGCGCAGTATTTCGACGTGAAGCCGGATATCATCACCACCGCCAAGGGCCTCACCAACGGCGTGATCCCGATGGGCGCGGTCTTCGTGACGTCGGAAATCCACGACGCCTTCATGAACGGCCCGGAACACATGATCGAGTTCTTCCACGGCTATACCTATTCCGGCAACCCGATCGCCTGCGCCGCCGCCCTCGGCACCCTCGACACCTACAAGGAAGAGGGCCTTCTGACCCGCGCCAGCGAGCTTGCCTCCTATTGGGAAGAGGGCCTGCACTCGCTGAAGGATTGCCCGAACGTCATCGACATCCGCAATGTCGGCCTGATCGGCGCCGTCGAACTCGCCTCCATCCCCGGCGAGCCGACCAAGCGCGCCTTCAACGCCTTCCTCAAGGCCTATGAGAAGGGCCTGCTCATCCGCACGACGGGCGACATCATCGCCCTCTCCCCGCCGCTCATCATCGAGAAGCCGCAGATCGACGAACTGTTCGGCAAGCTGCGCGAGGTCCTGCAGAACAATATCTGATCCGGCATGCCGGGCAGACGGAAATGGCGGCTCCGGCCGCCATTCATGTTTCTCGCCGGTACGGGATGGCTCTTGCCCCTCACCCTCACCCTCACCCTCACCCTCACCCTCACCCTAACCCTCTCCCCGCAAGCGGGGAGAGGGGACGTGCCCCACGCGGCGCTGGAGATTTTGGAAAACAGTTCGGCATATTCCTTCTCCCCGCCTGCGGGGAGAAGGTGGCCGGCAGGCCGGATGAGGAGCAGGCGGCACATGCCGCTATCGACCGCCGCTCTTGCAAGTCCGCCCCGTTCGGCGCAATTGTGCGGCCACCACGACGAGGGCCAGCCGATGCCGACCATGACCCGCATAGCGAACGAATTCCTCTCCATCGAGATCTCCGCCCTCGGCGCCGAGATGCAATCGGCGACGACGCGCGACGGGGCGAATTGGCTGTGGAACGGCGACGACGCCTTCTGGACCGGCCGCTCGCCGGTCCTGTTCCCCATCGTCGGCAAGGCGCCGGACGATACGCTGCTGATCGACGGCAAGCCCTATCCGATGGCGCAGCACGGCTTTGCCCGCCGGCGGGAATTCTCGCTCGAGGCAGCGGAGGAGAGCGCCTGCCGTTACGTGCTGGAAGCATCGGAGGAAACCCGCGCTACCTATCCCTTCGATTTCCGGCTTACCGTCGAACACCGCCTGGATGGCCCGGCGCTGACCGTCTCCGCCGAAGTGGAAAACCGCGGCGCCGTCCCCATGCCCTTCGGCTGCGGCTTCCACCCCGCCTTCGTCTGGCCCCTGCCGGGCGCCGCCGGCCGGCCGCACACCGTCACGCTCGACAATGGAGGAGAACCCGAGCGCCAGCCGCTGGAAAAGGGCCTCCTCTCACCCCACCGGCTCCCCTCGCCTTTCAGCGGCGGCCGGCTGACGCTCGCCCATGCGCTCTTCGACAACGACGCCCTCGTCTTCCCGCAGGGAGCCGGCACCGGCCTCACCTACGCCGCCGAGGATGGCCCAACGCTGCGCTTCCGTTTCGAAAACCTGCCGAACCTCGCGCTCTGGACCAAGCCCGGCGCGCCCTTCCTCTGCATCGAGCCATGGCACGGCACGGCCGCCGAATATGGCGGCGCGCGCGAACTGAAGGACCGGCCCTTCACCACCCTGCTTGCCGCAGGCGGGCACACACGCTTCGCCTTCACGGTGACTTTCCCGCACTGAAGATTCGCCGTCTGGCCCTTTCTTCCTGCCGCGGCGGGACCAGAGCATTTCCAGCAAAAGTGCGAAGCGGTTTTGCCTAGGGAAATGCGGCAAACAAAGAGTTGGAGCGTTTTCGCGATTCGGAGAAAAGCGGAAATGCTCTAGAGTCTGCGAAAAGGGATTCGGAGACCAGCCATGACCGACTTGGAACGCTTCATCGACCAGGGAACCGGCCGCGAGCCTGCCGACATCGTACTCAAGGGCGGGCAGTTCTTCGACCTCGTGACGGGCGAGCTCGTCGCCTCCGACATCGCCATCTGCGGCGACCGTATCGTCGGCACCTGCGGCGAATACAAGGGCCGCAGGGAAATCGACATCACCGGCCGCATCGTCGTACCCGGCTTCATCGATACGCATCTCCACATCGAATCCTCGCTGGTAACGCCGCACGAATTCGATCGCTGCGTGCTGCCCTACGGCGTCACCACCGTCATCTGCGATCCGCACGAGATCGCCAACGTGCTCGGCACCGAGGGCATCCAGTTCTTCCTCGACAGTGCGATGGAAACGATCATGGATATCCGCGTGCAGCTTTCGAGCTGCGTGCCGGCGACGCATCTGGAAACCTCCGGCGCCGACCTGCCGATCGAGCGGCTTCTGCCGTTCCGCGACCATCCCAAGGTCATCGGCCTTGCGGAATTCATGAATTTCCCGGGCGTCATCCACAAGGACCCCGTCTGCCTCGCCAAGCTGGAAGCCTTCCAGGGCGGCCATATCGACGGCCATGCGCCGCTCCTTCGCGGCAATGACCTCAACGGCTACCTCTCCGCCGGCATTCGCACCGAGCACGAATGCACGACGGCCGAAGAGGCCCTGGAGAAGATTCGCAAGGGCATGCATATCCTCATCCGCGAGGGCTCCGTCTCCAAGGACCTGCACGCCCTGATGCCGATCCTCACCGAACGGCTCTCGCCCTTCCTCGCGCTCTGCACCGATGACCGCAACCCGCTCGACATCGCCGAACAGGGCCATCTCGACTACATGATCCGCACGGCCATCGCCCACGGCCGCGCCCCGCTCGCCGTCTACCGCGCCGCCTCCATCTCCGCGGCGAAGGCCTTCGGTCTGCGCGACCGCGGCCTCGTCGCCCCCGGCTGGCGAGCCGACCTCGTCGTCGTCGATACGCTGGAGAACTGCAAGGCCGGAATGGTCTTCTGCGCCGGCCGCAAGGTGGACGACGCACTCTTCGCGACCCGCAAGGCGGTGGAGCCGGTCGGCCTCGACAGCGTCAAGGCACGCCCCGTCAGCGCCGCGCATTTCGCCGTTCCCGTCACGGAGGGCGAGACCCCGGTCATCGGCGTCCTGCCCGGCAAGATCATCACCGAGCACCGCCGCTACCGCCTGCCGGCGAGCGGCAACCAGACCGCCGTCGACCTCGCGCAAGACATCATCAAGGTCGCCGTCATCGAGCGCCACGGCAAGAACGGCAACCACGCCAACGGCTTCGTGCAGGGCTTCGGCCTGAAGAAGGGCGCCATCGCCTCGACGGTCGGGCACGACAGCCACAATATCTGCGTCGTCGGCGTCGACGAGGACGACATGGCGCTCGCGGCAAACCGCCTCGGCGAGATCAAGGGCGGCTTCGTCGTGGTGGAGAACGGCAAGGTCACCGGCGAGATCGCTCTCCCCGTCGCCGGCCTGATGAGCCTCGAACCCTACGAGGCCGTGCGCGACACCCTGCACCACCTGCGCCAGGCCGCCTTCGCCCTTGGCGCCACGCTGGAAGAGCCCTTCCTCCAGCTCGCCTTCCTGCCGCTGCCGGTCATCCCGCATCTGAAGATTTCGGACAGGGGGATGGTGGATGTGGATCGGTTCGCGCTGATCGGGTGAGGTCGTGAATGCCGGTCGTCTTCCGCCACCAGAACCTCACCTTCTTCTTCTATTCGAACGAAGGCGACCCACGTGAGCCGGTTCACGTTCATGTCCGGGCCGGCGGCGCGATCGCGAAAATCTGGCTTGAGCCGCTGATCGGCATCGCGGAGAGCCGCGGCTTCAACAGCAGGGAACTGTCTGCTATCCTGCGTCTTGTCGCAGAGCGCAGACATCTCATCGAGAAGACGTGGCATGAATATTTCAGCAACTGAAATCCGTTTCGACGACGATACGATGTGGGTATCCCTCGATGACGGCCGGACGCTGGGCATTCCGCTGGCCTGGTTCCCCCGCCTCCTCACGGCAGACAAGGCATCCCGGCTCGCTTATGAACTCAGTCCCGGCGGGATACACTGGGATGCGCTTGACGAAGATATCTCCATCGCCGGCCTGCTCGCAGGCCGTGGCGACCAGACGGTGAAGCGCCCAGCCGCCTGATCCTTCACAGCCGTACGCAGGCCATGTCCAGCGCGTCCAGCTCGATCGTCCCGTCCTTCAGCTTCGCACCGAAGCCGGGGACCGGCAGCGGCTCGCCGAGCTTCAGCGATTTCGCCGGCACGAATTCCGCCTTCTCGCGCGTCAGGTTGAAGACGAAGAGCAGCTTCTCGCCGGCCTTCTCGCGGGTGAAGGCGAGGATGTCGTGGTTGGAATGGAGGAAGGACATGTCGCCGTCGTGCAGCGTCTCGTGCTCCTTTCGGAAGGCGAGCGTCGCGCGGTAATGGTTGAGTACGGAGCCGGCGATCTTCTCCTGCGTATCGACCGCAAGGCGGGCATGGTCTTCCGGCACCGGCAGCCAGGGCTTGGCTGTGCTGAAGCCGGCATGGGCCTCGCCGCGCTGCCAGGGCATCGGGGTGCGGCATCCGTCGCGGCCCTTGAAGGCCGGCCAGAAGCGGATGCCATAGGGATCGCGCAGGTCCTCGAAGGCGAGCTCGGCTTCCGTAAGGCCCAGTTCTTCCCCCTGATAGAGGCAGATCGAGCCGCGCAGCGTCGAAAGCAGGGTGATCGCCAGCTTGGCGACGCGCTCGCGCTCCTCCGGCGCATGGATGAAGCGGCTGACATGGCGGTCGACATCGTGGTTGGAGAAGGCCCAGCAGACCCAGCCGTCCTCCACCGCCCGCTGGAAGCTCTGCACGCATTTGCGGATATGGTCGGCCGTGAAATCCGGCCCGAGCAGGTCGAACGTGTAGCACATGTTCAGCTTGTCGCCGCCGCTCGTATACTCGGCGACCGTCTTCAGCGAGCGCGCGCCGTCGCCGACCTCGCCCACCGTCATGCGCCCCTCGTATTCGTCGAGCAGCGCGCGGAAGCGCTTGAGGAAATCGACATTCTCCGGCTGCGTCTTGTCGTAGCGATGCGTCTGCATGCCGTAGGGGTTCACGTCCGGCGCATCGAGGCCGATCTCGTCCGGGTTCGGCTCGTGGGGCGGGTTGTCGCGCAGCTTCCTGTCGTGGAAATAGAAGTTCACCGTGTCGAGACGGAAGCCGTCCACGCCGCGGTCGAGCCAGAAGCGCACCGTCGACAGCAGCGCATCCTGTACGGCTTTGTTGTGGAAGTTGAGGTCCGGCTGCGAGGTCAGGAAGTTGTGCATGTAATATTGCTTGCGCACGCCGTCCCATTCCCAGCCCGGCCCGCCGAAGATCGACAGCCAGTTGTTGGGCGCCGTGCCGTCGGGCTTCGGATCGGCCCAGACATACCAGTCCGCCTTCGGGTTCGACCGGCTGGACCGGCTCTCGACAAACCAGGGATGCTGGTCGGACGTGTGCGAGATCACCTGGTCGATGACGACCTTCATGCCGAGGCGATGGGCCTCGGCCAGCATCGCGTCGAAATCCGCCAGCGTGCCGAACATCGGATCGACATCGCAATAGTCCGAAACGTCATAGCCCATATCCGCCATCGGCGACTTGAAGAAGGGCGAAAGCCAGATGGCGTCGACGCCGAGCGAGGCGATGTGCCCGAGCCGCCTGGTGATGCCCCTGAGGTCGCCCATGCCATCGCCGGTCGTGTCCTGGAACGAGCGGGGATAGACCTGGTAGATGACCGCGCCGCGCCACCAGTCGTCGGCCTTCTTGCGGGGCTTCGTCATGCGTTCTTGCTCCGGTTCCTGTTGCTCCGGGCAAGATGTAACGCGCGTCCCGTGCAGCGTAAACGGGCGGCAGCCGGATTTTTCGACGGTTGACGAAAGGCGGGCCGGTCTGGATGATGTCGGCAAATTCCATAGAGAAGGTTGCCGTATGACCGATGACGTCACCCTTTCCCCGACGGAAGCAATGGACCTCGCCCGCACGGCGCTGATGCGCGTCGGCATGGCGGAGGCGGCAGCGGCGGCGCTCGCCCGCGCCACGCTGGACGCGGAAATGGCCGGCAAGCGCACGGTCGGCTTCCTGCACCTGACGGACTATCTCAGGAGCCTCGTCGACGGCAGGATCGCCGGACGGGCCGAACCGCTCATCACCTCGCCAGTACCCGCAATCATGAAATGCAACGCCATGGGCGGCGTGGCGCAGCACGGTTTTTCACTTGCCCATGAGGAACTGGTGGCCAAGGCGAGGACCTTCGGCATCGCCGTCTTCTCCCTGCACAACAGCTATACGACCGGCGAGCTCGGCTGGTATGCCGCCCGGCTTGCCGAAGAAGGCCTCGTCGCGCTCGCCGCCACCAACGGCCCGGCGCTGATGGCCGGCGCGGGCAGCCGCCAGCCGGTCTACTGCACCAATCCCCTCGCCTTCGCCGCCCCCTTGGAGGACGGCCGCCTGCTCCTGATCGACCAGGCCTCCAGCATGGCGGCCTTCGTCGACATCCGCGAGGCGGCGGCGCGGGGCAAGTCCATCCCCGACGGCTGGGCGCTCGATCAGGAGGGTGAGCCGACCCGGGACCCATTCGCGGCCATGCAGGGCGCGCTGCTGGCCTATGGCGGCACCAGGGGAGCCAATATCGCCCTCTGGTGGAGGTGCTGGCGGCGGGCCTCACGGGCGCCAACTGGTCGCTCGACGCGCCGGATTTCCAGGCGGGCGAGGCGACGCCCGGCATCGGCCTCTTCGTCCTTGCCCTCTCGCCGCAACTCTTCGCCGACGATTTCCCGGCCCGGCTCGCCGGGCAGGTGGAGCGCCTTTCCGGCGAATTCGGCGTGCACATCCCCGGCCTTCGCCGCATGGAACGGCAGCGGCAGGCGGAAAGCGCGGGCATCGTCTTGCCTCGCCAACTCTTTGACAGTATTTCCTCTTTCCGGCGCAATTGACCGGAGAGAACGGATATGGCGGGACGGCTGCTGGCGATCGGCGAATGCATGGTGGAACTGATGCAGGCCGAGGGCGGCCTGATGCGCAAGAGCTTTGCCGGCGACACGTTCAACACCGCCTATTACGCCCGGCAATACCTGCCGTCCGACTGGAGCGTCGACTATTTCTCCGCCGTCGGCACCGACACGATTTCCGACGAGATGCTGGCCTTCATGGAAGGCCACGGCGTCGGCACCGCCCATGTCGCGCGCATCGCCGGCCGCTCGCCGGGCCTCTACATGATCCATCTCAAGGACGGCGAACGCAGCTTCTCCTACTGGCGCTCCGCCTCCGCCGCAAAGCTCCTTGCCCGCGACGGCGACCGGCTGCGCGCCGCCATCGAGGCTTCCGACATTATTGTCTTCTCCGGCATCACGCTGGCGATCCTGCCGGCGGAGGATGTCGAGACCCTGCTTGCCGAGCTGCGCCGCGCCAGGGCCGCCGGCAAGCGCGTCGTCTTCGATCCCAATATCCGCCCGCGCCTGTGGGACGACATGGACCGGATGCGCGCGACGGTCACCGAGGGCGCCCGCGCCGCCACGCTCGTCATGCCGAGCCTCGACGACGAGACGACCCATTTCGGCGACGCCTCGCTGGAGGCGACCATCGCCCGCTACGCCGCGCTCGGCGTCGCGGAACAGGTGGTGAAGGACGGTGGCGAGGGTGCGACGCTGGTCTTCGGCGAGAAGCGCAGCCATGTCCCGTCGGCGCGCGTCGAGAAGATCGTCGACACGACGAGCGCCGGCGACAGCTTCAACGGCGCCTTCCTCGCCCGCCTCGCGGCAGGCGCGGCGCCGCAGGAGGCCGCGCGCTTTGCGGCGGACGTCGCCGCCGCCGTCATCCAGCATCACGGCGCGCTGGTCGTAAAGGACAAGCTGCCGCAAGGCTGATTGATCGGATCGGCGCCAAAATCGATCGGCCGCGCACCGACGCGGCGGCCGATCCCGCCTATCCTTCCCCTGTCTTCATCGCAGACAGGACGGAAACCATGATCCCATCACGCTTCATCGCGGCCCTTGCCGCCACCCTCGCCCTTTGCCCGGCGGCAGGCCGCGCCGCCGATTTCACCGCCACCTCGAAGGCCTTCGCATCCGGCACGGTGCAGCCGGCGCAGTTCTCCGCCATCATGGGCTGCACCGGCGGCAATCTCTCGCCGGACATCCAGTGGTCCGATCCGCCGGAGGGCACGAAGAGCTTCGTCGTGATGGTCTACGACAAGGACGCGCCGACCGGCTCCGGCTGGTGGCATTGGGTCGTCATCGACCTGCCGGCCGATACGGCCGCGCTTGCCGAGGGTGCCGGCAGCGGCAGGGCGGACCTGCCGAAGGGCGCCCGCATGACGCCGACCGACATGGGCGCGCCGGGCTTCCTCGGCGCCTGCCCGCCGGAAGGACCCGAGCACGACTATACGATCACCGTGAAGGCGCTCGGCATCGACAGGCTGCCGGTGCCGGACGAAGCGACCCCGGCCATGGTCGGCTTCGTCAGCAACATGAACGCGCTCGCCACCGCGACGATTTCCGCGAAGGGTAGGCGCTGACGGCGGTTCTTGCCGGGGCCCGTCCGGGAAGGATAGGCTCCGGCAGACCCAAGGGATGGACAGGATGAGCATCGCCATACGCCCCGAGATCGGCGCCTCGGCCCGCATCGTGCAGTACAACCGGCTGCGCTATGCCAATATCCTGATCAACCGTCCCGTTCTCATCCTCGTCGAGCGCGGCACGAAGGTCCTGCGCACCGGCGAGGAGGAATGGGTGGTGCCGGCGGGCGGCTGCATCGCGCTGGCGCAGGGCGAGACCTTCGACGTGGTGAACGCCGCCGAAGGCGAGCGGGCCTATGAAGCGCGCTGGATCGCCTTCGAGCCGGACACCGTCGCGGCCTTCGCCGCAAGGCCCGGCAATGGCCAGCCCTTCGGCCGCGCCTTCACCATCCGCGAGCCGCACAGGGGCTTTCACGATTCCTTTGCCGATTGCACCGAAGCGATCACCGATCCCGGCGGCATCCCCACCGAGATCGCCCGCCACCGGCTCGGCGAACTCCTGCTCTGGCTCGACCTTGCCGGCGGGCGCTTTGCCCTGCCGCGTCCGGCCGGCTTCAGCGACCGCGTGCGGCACCTCGTTTCCGGCAAGCCCGATGCCAGCTGGACGAGCGCCGACCTCTGCCATGCGCTCGGCGTCAGCGAGGCAACGCTGCGCCGCAGGCTCGCCGCCGAGAAATGGTCGTTCCAGTCCCTGCTGATCGATGTGCGCATGTCGATCGCCATGCAGCTCCTGCAATCGACGGACATGTCCGTCCTCGGCATTGCCGGGGCGGTGGGCTATGAATCGCAGTCGCGCTTTGCCGCACGGTTCCGCACCCGCTTCGGCTTTGCGCCGAGCGCGATCCGCGGCCACATCCGGCCCGATCCGGTGGTCAGCGCTTCTTCTTCGCCCGGCCCGCGAACGGATTGTCCGCCGCCTTGAAATGGATGCGAATCGGCACGCCCGGCAGGTTGAAGTCGTTGCGCAGGCCGTTGGTGAGGTAGCGGATATAGGATTCCGGCAGCGCGTCGGGACGCGTGCAGGACACCATGAAGCCCGGCGGGCGGGCCTTCACCTGCGTCATGTATTTCAGCTTGAGACGGCGGCCGGAAACGGCCGGCGGCGGATGCTGCGTCTGCACCGCGTCCAGCCAGCGGTTGAGCTTGGCGGTGGAGATGCGGCGGTTCCAGGTGCGGTCCGTGTCGATGACGGCCTGCATCAGCTTGTCGAGGCCTCTGCCCGTCTGGCCGGAGACCGGCACGGCGCGGATGCCGCGCGCCTGCGGCAGCAGCCGGTCGGTCTTCTCGCGCAGCTCCGCGAGCACGGCCTGCGGGTCGTCGATCAGGTCCCACTTGTTGAAGGCGAGCACGGCGGCGCGGCCTTCGCGCAGCACGAGGTCGACGATCTGCAGGTCCTGCTTCTCGAAGGGAATGGTGGAATCGAAGACGATGACCACGGTCTCGGCGAAACGGATGGCGCGCAGGCCGTCGGCGACGGAAAGCTTCTCCAGCTTCTCCTGCACCTTCGCCTTGCGCCGCATGCCGGCCGTGTCGAACATCTTGATCGTGCGGCCTTTCCAGTCCCATTCGACGGAAATGGAATCGCGCGTGATGCCGGCCTCGGGGCCGGTCAACAGCCGGTCCTCGCCGAGGAAGCGGTTGATCAGCGTGGACTTGCCGGCATTCGGGCGACCGACGATGGCGACGCGCAGCGGCTTCGTCTCGTCGTATTCCGGCTCGAAATCCTCGTCCGCTTCGGCGCCCTCGGCCATCTCCGCTCGCACGTCGATATTGGTTTCGGCCTCGTCTTCTTCGGGATAGGCGCGTTCCTCGCCGATGGCGGCGACGATGGCGTCGCGAAGGTCGAGCATGCCCTGCCCGTGTTCGGCGGAGATCGGCGTCGGCTCGCCGAGGCCGAGCGTGAAGGCATCGTAGAAGCCACCGTCGGAGCCGCGGGCTTCCGACTTGTTGGCGACGAGCACGACGGGCTTGCCCTTGCGGCGCAGCATCTCGGCCAGCGTCTGGTCGACCGGGGTGAGGCCCATCTTGGCATCGACCACGAAGAGCGACAGGTCGGCCTCCTCGATGGCGGCTTCCGTCTGGGCGCGCATGCGGCCCTGCAGCGTCTCGGGCGCGGCCTCTTCGAGGCCGGCCGTATCGATGATGCGGAATTTCAGGTCGATAAGGCGGGCGTCGCCCGGCCGGCGGTCACGGGTGACGCCGGGCGTATCGTCGACGAGCGCGAGCTTCTTGCCCACGAGCCTGTTGAACAGGGTGGACTTGCCGACATTGGGGCGTCCGACAATGGCGACGGTGAAGCTCATGAACGTGTTCCGTTATAGCGGCCGGCAGATGCCGGCTCAGGAAGACAGCTTGCCGCTTGCCGTGATCAGGTCAAGCAGCATCTGCGCGCGGTTGGCGACATTGCGCGGGCTTTCGCTGTCGTTGATTATGGCGTCGAACCACTCCTTGGCGCGCGCATAATCCTCGTGCTTGTAGGCCGAAAGACCGAGAACCTCGCGGGCGGAATGGCGCAGCGCCCCCTGCGGCGTCGCAAGCTGCTCGGCCTCGGCCGAGACCTGGTCGTAGGTGCCGGTATCGACGAGGAGATAGGCTGCGCGAAGGCGGGCCGCATCGCGCAGCGCCTGCGGCACCGAGCCGTCCTTGGAGATCGCCGTGAAGGCATCGATGGCGCCCTTGGCGTCGGTCTCGGCCAGCAGCGAGGCCGAGCGCATGCGGGCAAGCACCGGATAGGAGCCGAAGCCATCCTTCTCGAGCGCGCCGAGCGCGGCCAGCGCCTCGTCCTTCTTGCCGTCGCGGGCGAGCGTCAGGGCGGCGAGGAATTCGTCGCCGGAAGCGGAAGCCTCGCGGTCGCGCCAGTATTCGTAGCCCACCTTGCCGATCGTGCCGAGCACGACGAGAACGGCCGCGCCGATGAGGATTCGGCCGAAACGCTTCCAGACCAGACGCATCTGATCGGAGCGCAATTCCTCGTTCACCTCGCGGATAAAGCTGTCGTCCTGATTTACCATGTCCTGCCCGGCGCCAACCAACGTTTAAAGTTAGCGCCTTCTACCCGATTTTCGCGGCGTTGTAAGGGGGCAGGTGCGAAAAGCCCCCGGGATGCGCAACGGATCAGGGCAGCGGGGCGACGCCGATCAGCCATTCGTGAAGCTTGAGGACGATCACGGCATAGAGGGCGAGCCCGACAACGACGGCGGTGACGTCGTATTTCGCCGAGACGAAGACCGGCAGCTTGGTTTCCCCCGCCGCGATGCGCTTCTTGAGCGTGATGCGCAGGATGACCGCCCAGGCGAGGATCGTCACGAAGAGCAGAACGGAATAGCTCTCGCCGTTCGCCAGCAGATGCGCCAAGGCCCAGATCTTGATGGCGACGAGGATCGGGAACTTCAGTTTCGTGCGGATATGGCCGGGCGGCAGGAAGCCCGCCACGAGACAGATTGCGGCGATGGCCATCAGCGTCAGCGTGATATGCGCCATGAAGGGGGGCGGGAAATACAGCATCTCGCCGCCGTTCTCGCGTGCGTCGATGAAGCCGTAGACGATGAGGGCGAGGCTTGCCAGCGACACGATGCCGTGCAGCGCCATCCAGCCCGGCTTGCCGAGCGCGGCGATGCCGGCATTGCGCAGCCCCGGCGCGACGGGGCGCAGGAGATGGGTGGCGATGAAGAGAACGAGACCGATGATGAGCAACGTCATGAAAATGCCCCTTGAAGAAAAATCGGCGGATGGCCGTCACCATTGGAATATCCGTCGCGCGGCGACAATTCCAGCCCGATCAAAGGATTGCCGCATTCGGAATCGATGAGAGACCCTTTGCAAATTGTCGCGGGTAGCCATGTCCTCCTTGTTTTCGCCTCGTTCCCTCCTTCTTCCCCTCGCCGTGGCGCTCGCCGCCGGGCCGGCGCTCGCGGGGGACGAGGCGGTGGGGACCGCAAAGCGCAAGCAACTCGTCATCGTCTCCTTCGACGGGGCGCACGACAACCTGCTCTGGGAAAAGAGCCGCGCCATGGCCAAGCGCACCGGCGCGCATTTCACCTATTTCCTCTCCTGCACCTTCCTCTTCCCGAAGGCCGAGCGCGCCAAATACCAGGCGCCGCACGAAAAGCGCGGCCGCTCGAATGTCGGCTTCGCGCCGGACCGGGAGGATACGATCCTCCGGCTCGGCGAGATATGGCTCGCCAAGCTGGAAGGCCACGACATCGGCAGCCATGCCTGCGGCCATTTCGACGGCGGCAAGTGGAGCGCGGAAGACTGGAAGGCCGAGTTCGCCTTCTTCCGGGAGTCACTGAAGAACGCCTGGCAGAATGCCGGCGTCGGCGAGCGCGAGCCGGCGGACTGGAAGCGCTTTGCCGAAGAGGACATCAAGGGTTTTCGCGCGCCCTATCTTTCGGCCGGAAGCGGCCTTGTGAAGGCGCTGGAGGAAAACGGCTTTGCCTATGATGCAAGCCTCGTCACCAAGGGGCCGGCCATGCCTGTGGCAAGCGGCGATATCGCCCGCTTCGGCCTGCCGCTCGTTCCGGAAGGCGCATCCCAGCGTCCCGTCATCGCCATGGACTACAATCTCTATGTCCGCCATTCCAAGGGCAAGGAGAACCCGGAAAAGAGCGCCGCCTTCGAGGAAAGCGCGCTGAAGGCCTATCGCGACGCCTTCGCCAAGCAATATGACGGCGAGCGCATTCCGCTGCAGCTCGGCTTCCATTTCGTCGAGATGAATGCCGGCGCCTACTGGCGCGCGCTCGACCGCTTCCTGACGGAGACCTGCGGCAAGGCGGATGTCGCCTGCGTCAGCTATGCCGGCGCGCTGGACATCCTCGCGAAAGAGAAGAAGGCGGCTGGGGCCGCCCTCTAATCGCAATCCTTACGGTTCGTTGGCCGCAAGCTCGCCTTCGACGGCCGCCCTTTTCAGGTAGCGCTCGTCGATATCGGGCAGCGGCTGGTCGTCGATCGCCGCCTCGAAGGCCTTGAGGCGCTTGTAGATCGACAGAAGCTCGACGATCGTCGTCCAGGAATTGACGAGATACTGGAACGACTCGCGCACCTGACCGAACACGTTCTGGATCTGGCTCATCACGCCGAGCGTCAGCTTGCCGGCGACGATGGAGGGCACCAGAACGAAGGTGCCGAAGAGATTGTCGGCCTGCAGGTAGAAGATGCGGGCGACGTTGAAATAGAGATAGTGGAAATAGAGGCGGAAATAGTTCTTGCGCACATTGGCGAAGAGCTCCGCCACCGTCGGCGGCTGCGCCCGGTCGGCATGGTCCTCGCCATAGACCAGCTCCTTGCGGTAGGCCGCCTCGACGCGCTGGTTGCGGAATTCAAGGCCCGGCAGCTTGATGCCGACGGCGGCCAGGAACACCGTGCCGAACAGCGACCAGCAGATCGCCGCCCAGACAAGGGCATGCGGAACCTCGCCGACGAAGGGCAGCACCGTCACCGTGCTGGAGAACTTGAACAGCACGGGAAGGAAGGCGACGAGCGTCATGATCGAGGAAACGAGGCTGACGCCGAGCCCTTCGACGGTGCGCGAGAAGCGCATCGTGTCGTCCTGCACGCGCTGCGAGGCGCCCTCGATATGGCGCAGCTTGTCCCAGTGGGACATGTAGAAATCGTTCATCGCCGTGCGCCAGCGGAAGACATAGTGGCTGACGAAGAACAGGTTCAGCGTGCCGACGGTGATGGCGACGAAGGCGATGCCCGCAAAGCCGATCATCCCGACATAGATCTCGGTTTCCGTCGGGATCGGCTCGGTGCGCGCGAGGCCGCGCTGGATCATGTCGTAGAACGGCCCGTACCACGCATTGATGGCAACGCTTACCTGCACCGAGAAATAGGTGTTGAAGATGATCAGCGCCGATCCGAGCACGGACCAGAGCTGCCATTGATGCGGGCGGTAGGCGAACCAGAAGGCCGCGAACAGCCCGACCATCACCGCGTAATAGATGTAGAACCAGAGGAAGGGCGCCGACCAGAAGACGGAGACCCCGACGACCGCTTCCTCGCCCGGCTTCAGCGGCGGCAGCCCGATATAGGCGCCGAGATCGCCTCCCCCGGCATACCAGATAATCATGGCGAGGGCCGACCAGAGGACGACGGACGGGAAGAACAATCTGGGATAGGGGAAGAAGGAGACGAACAAAGGGATAGCTTTCGTTTCTCGTAGGCCGGGCGACGCGAAGCACGCCGAAGATGCGCAGAACCTAAAGGAGTTTGCGCAGCACAACAATTGGTGCCCCGGGGCATTACCGAGATTTAATGGAAAGCGCGCCGCCGAGCACAGTGATGGCCGCGGCAAGGAGCAGGATGCCGGCCGCCGCAAGGCTAGGCAGGGCGTAGCTTCCCGTGCGCGCGGCGAGGAACCCGGCCCCGAGCGGGCCGATGATCTGCCCGACGCCGAACGCTGCCGTCATCAGGGCGAGAACCTGGCGCGGGCTCCGGCTGGCGAGAACCCGCCCGAGCTGCAGGCCATAGGCGGTGATGACGATGAAGGTGAGGCCGAGAAGAACGCCCCCGACGAGCGCCGACCACGGAAAGGGCAGCAGGACCGTCGCCGCGACGCCGACCGTCTCCACGAGAATCGCAAGCAGATAGGCCATGGCGACGCCGCTGCGACGCTCGACGGGTTTCCAGGCGATGAGCGACAACGCCGCCGCACCGCCGGTAACGAGCCATGTGAGGCATTCGAGCAGTGGGCTCTCCGCCCCTTCCCGCGCGATGGCGACGATGAACGTGGCGGTCACCACATAGCCGATGCCAAAGAGACCGTAGCTCAGCGTCAGCGCCACGAGCGGCCGCGTCCAGACAATCGGCGGCTCGCGCACGGCCGACGCGCCGCCTTCCGGCCGTGGCAGCAGCACCATGACGGCGGCAAGGCCGGCGGCGGCGAGCAGCGCGCCGAAAAGCCAGTCCGCCCGCCATGCCGGGAGCGCGGAAAAGTCGATGAAGGAGAGAAGGTAGACGAGCACGGCCGAGACCGCGATACCGCTGCCGACGCCGGAAAAATGCGCCATCTGCACGCGCGGATCGCCATGGGCGAGCCCGATGGACAGCACGATACCCGATGTGAAGATCATGGCGAAGGCGCTGGCAAGACCCGCGAGGAAACGGATGACGGACAGTGCCGCGACACCGGAGAAAAGCCCCATGGCCAGAAGCAGCAGGACGGTCGCGGCGAGAGCGCCGATTGCCAGAGACCGCTCCCGGCCGGCGGCCCAGCCATAGGCGGCCAGCACCGCGCCGATCAGGTATCCGGCGAAATTCGCCGCCGCGATGATGCCGGCATCGGCCGCATTGAGGCCGAGCCCCGCCATCATGCCGGGCAGGACGGGCGTGTAGAAGAAGCGGCCGAGCCCCATGGCCACCGCCATGGCGAGCGCGCCGGCAATGGCGGCGCGCAGGGTCACGCGCGAAGAAGCGGCTGTGCGTTGCATCATGGCGGGACCATTGCACTGCAACATGGCCACGGCAAACGACATTTATTGATCGTCGGATCAGCGCCGGTGAAGGCTCTCAGCCCGGCAGCGTCACCACCAGCGGGCCGTTGCGCGTGGCGACGACCGTGTGCTCGAACTGCACCGTCGGCGCGCTCGGCTCGCTGTAGAGCGTCCATTCGTCCTTGTCGCCGCCTTCCGCCCAGTTCGCCCCGAGCGAGAGGAACGGCTCGACCGTGAAGACGAGGCCTTCCGTCATGCGGCGCTTTTCCTGCGGGTCCGGCCAGGTGGCGATTTCCGTCGGCTCCTCGTGCAGCGAGCGGCCGACGCCGTGGCTGGCGAGATTGGCGATCAGCGTATAGCGGTTCTTGCGCGCGAAGGCGCCGATGGCGTTGCCGACCTCGGCCAGCGGCTTGCCGGCCTTGACTTCCTTGAGACCGACCCAGAGCGCCCGCTTGCCGTCGCGGCAAAGCCGCTCCACCGCCGGCACCGAGCGGCCGACCGTGAAGGATGCGCCCGTATCGGCGAAATAGCCGTCGAGCTCGGCGGAAACGTCGATATTGACGAGGTCGCCTTCCTTGATCACCCGCTCGCCCGGAATGCCGTGCGCCACCTCTTCGTTGATGGAAATGCAGGTCGCGCCCGGGAAATTGTAGCAGCTTTCCGGCGCCGAGCGGGCGCCCGTCGCCTCCAGCATGCGTCGGCCGATCAGGTCGAGCTCGGCCGTCGTCATGCCGGGCCGGACGGCGGTCGACATGTGCTGCAGCACGTTCGCGCAGATCCGGCCGATCGCCTTCAGGCCGTTGAGGTCTTCATCGTTTCCAAGGGTCATGGCATCTCTCTTTCGCGGGGCGTCCTAGCACGTCCGCGCCGCTCTGTCAGGCGGAAGGGGCCATTTCCGCCCTGGGCTCGTCCGCCAGCATCTCGCGCACCAGCGGCGCGACCTTCGTGCCGTAGAGCTCGATCCCGCGCAGGATGCGATCATGCGGCATCAGGCCGATGGCCATCTGCAGCAGGAAGCGGTCGTTGCGGAAGATCCTGTGGTGGGCGACGATCTTCTTCGCCACCGTCTCCGGATCGCCGAGGAAGAGATGGCCGTCCTGCCCGGTCGACTGGTCGAACTGCGCCCGGCTCGTCGGCCCCCAGCCGCGCTCGCGGCCGATGCGGTTCATCACCTCCGCCTGCGGCCCGTAAAAGGTGTCGGCCGCTTCCGCCGTCGTATCGGCGATGAAGCCGTGCACGTTGATGCTGGTCTTCAGCTTCGCCTCGTCCTGTCCCGCCCGCCGCGCGGCCTCGCGGTAGAGATCGAAGAGCGGCGCATAGCGCGCCGGCGTGCCGCCGATGATAGCGAGCGCCAGCGGCAGGCCATAGGCCCCTGCCCGCGCCACCGACTGCGGCGTGCCACCCACCGCGATCCAGACCGGCAGCCGGCCATGCAAGGGCCGCGGATAGACGCCGATGCCCGATAGCGGCGCGCGCATGACGCCGTTCCACGAGACCTTCTCGCTTTCGTTGAGGGCGAGCAGCAGGTCGAGCTTTTCCTCGAAGAGCTGGTCGTAGTCGTCGAGCGCGTAGCCGAAGAGCGGGAAGGATTCGATGAAGGAGCCGCGCCCCGCCATGATCTCCGCCCGGCCGCCGGACAGGAGATCGACCGTCGAGAACTGCTGGAAGACGCGCACCGGATCGTCCGACGACAGCACCGTCACCGCGCTCGAAAGACGGATGGTCTTGGTGCGCGCCGCCGCCGCGGCCAGGATGACGGCCGGCGCCGAGGCCGCATAATCCGGCCGGTGATGCTCGCCGAGCCCGAAGACATCGAGCCCCACCTGATCGGCAAGCTCGATCTCTTCCAGCAGGTTCTTCAGCCGCCGCTCCCCTTCCCGCCCCTTGTCGGCGGCATTGGGATCGACATCGGCGAAGGTATAGAGGCCAAGTTCCATGGGATGTTCCGGATGAGAGGATTTCCCTCAGATATGGCGCTCAGCCGGAGGTTGGAAGAGGCGTTGAGGGAAACAGTGTGTTCACGGCGCGGGAAACACCGCGCCGTCCGCCGCCTCGCGCTGCATGCTGTCGAGATGCTGGCGGATATGGGCCGCCTCGGCCGAGGTCGTGGCGAGCGCGATGGCGCGGTCGAAGGCCTGATGCGCCTCCGCATAGCGGCCGAGCTGCTTGAGGAGCCCGCCGCGCAGGCCATGGAAGTAGAAATAGCCGTCGAGCTTTTCCGCCAACGGTTCGATGAGCGCCAGCGCCGCCTCCGGCCCCTCGCGCTTGGCGACCGCGACGGCACGGTTGAGCCGCACCACCGGCGAGGGCTGGAGGCGCTCCAGCGTCTGGTAGAGAAGGTCGATCTCCACCCAGTCCGTCTCCGCCGCCGTCGCGGCGCGGGCATGCAGCGCGGCAATCGCCGCCTGTATCTGGAAGGGGCCGGGCGCGCGGTGGCGCAGCGCCTTGTCGATCAGCACCAGCGCCTCGTCGATGAGCGCGCGGTCCCACAGCGAGCGGTCCTGATCCTCCAGCAGCACGATCTGCCCGTCCCCGTCGAAGCGGGCGGCAAGCCGGGAATGCTGGATGAGCAGCAGCGCCGTCAGCCCCATGATCTCCGGCTCCGCCGGAAAGAGCTTGAGCAGCAGCCGGGCGAGCCGGATCGCCTCCGTGCAGAAGGGCATATCCGCCTTCTCCGGCACCCCGGCCGAATAACCCTCGTTGAAGACGAGATAGATCATCGCCGCGACGAGGCCGAGCCGTTCGGCCCGCGCCACGGCATCGGGCGTCTCGAAGGGAATGCCGGCCGCGCCGACCTTGGCCTTGGCGCGGGTGATGCGCTGCTCCATCGCCGCTTCCGAGACGAGGAAGGCCCGCGCGATCTGCCTGACCGAAAGCCCGGAGACGATGCGCAGCGCCAGCGCGATCTGCTGCGTCGCCGGCAGGTCCGGATGGCAGCAGACGAAGAGCAGGCGCAGGATGTCGTCGCGGTAATGCGCGCCGTCCAGCCGGTCGGCAAGGTCGCTCTCGGTGTCCTCAAGGTCGGACAGTACCTCCTCGGGCGGCAGCGGCCGGGTTTTCGCGCGCTTCCTCACCTGGTCGATGCCGCTGTTGCGGCCGACGAAGATGAGCCATGCTGCCGGATCGCGCGGCGGGCCTTTTTCGGGCCATGTCCTCAGCGCGCGAAGGCAGGCCTCCTGAAAGGCCTCCTCCGCCATGTCGAGGTCACGGAAGTAGCGCAACAGCGCCCCCATGGCCTGCGGCCGTGCCGAGGTGAGCGCCAGGTCGATCCAGGCAAGGTCCGTCATGAAATGGGCACTCCCGGATTGAAGAACTGCAGCGGCCGGATCTCATAGGTCCCGTTCGCCGGATTGGCGGCGGAAAGCTCGCGGGCGAACTGGATCGCCTCCTCCAGCGTCTCGGCCTCAAGCACGAAGAAGCCGAGGAACTGCTCCTTGGTCTCGGCGAAGGGACCGTCCATGACGATATTGTCCGTCGGCCCCTTGCGCACGGTGACGGCGGCCGTCGTCGGCATCAGCCGCGCGACGGGCCCGAGCTTGCCGGCCTCGGCATAGCGCTGGTTGACCGCGCCGAGATCGGCCATGACCTTCTCGTCCAGCTCCTTCGACCAGGCGCAGACTTCGCTTTCGGCATCGTAACAAAGAACGGCATACAGCATGGTGAACTCCCGTGGTTGATAGACGCAGGAGTAACGCCTCAGCCGACAGGGCGCACCGGAATATTTTTGATTTTCGGCAGGAAATGCCGCCCGCTCAGATCTTGAAAATGTCGTCCTGCGAGAACACGATGACGTAGCCGCCCGTCGCTTCGGCATCGTCAGCCCAGGTCCGCAAGTGCGAATGATAGGGCTCTTTCCGCCAAACATCGGGGTGATCGGGATCGACCAGCACTGTAACCTGCGGCCCCTGCCGGTAGACCATCATGTGTGAGCACGACGGCTCCCACACTTCAGCAAGGCCCTCATCGGTCATCCACAGACAGAGGAAATCCCGGCAGACCGATGGCCGATCCGCATAGATCGAGCACCCCTCGCCCGCGACGCAGTGCCTGCACCAGGCATTGGCCGGCTTGTCAAGGAGATCGATGTCGGGCAGCCGGCAACAGAGCGTGCAGGTGCCGCAGGATCGGCCGGCAACAACGTTAGGGGATGATAGCATGGCCGGTGCATAGCATCCGACCACCAAGCCTAGAAGGGCCGGTGATGCGAATTACGCGCTCAGTGTCCGCCGCACCGCATCCTTCCATCCCCTGATCTTCACCGCACGCATCTTCTCGTCCATCTCGGGTGTGAAGCGCGTATCGCGCGCCCAGGACTTGGCAAAGCCCTTGCGATCCGGCCAGACGCCGGCGCGCTGGCCGGCGAGCCATGCCGCGCCGAGGGCCGTCGTTTCAAGGATGGTCGGGCGGTCGACGGGAGCGTCGAGGATGTCGGAAAGGCGCTGCATGGTCCAGTCGGAGGCAACCATGCCGCCATCAACGCGCAGCACCGTCTCCTTGCCGTTCGCCTTCCAGTCCTTGTGCATGGCGTCGAGCAGGTCGCGCGTCTGGTAGCAGACGGCCTCCAGCGCCGCGCGGGCGAATTCGGCGGGGCCGGTGTTGCGCGTCATGCCGTAGATGGCGGCCCGCGCCTCCGGGTCCCAATGCGGCGCGCCGAGGCCGGTGAAGGCGGGCACGAGATAGACGTTCTGTGTCGGGTCGGCCTTGGCGGCAAGGTCGCCGGTATCGGACGCGGCCTTGATGACCTTCAGCCCGTCGCGCAGCCATTGCACGGCCGCGCCCGCGATGAAGATCGAACCCTCCAGCGCATAGGTCGTTTCGCCGTCGAGCCGGTAGGCGATGGTGGTGAGCAGGCGGTTCTTCGAGCGCACCATGTCCGGCCCGGTATTGAGCAGCGCGAAGCAGCCGGTGCCGTAGGTGGATTTCATCATGCCCGGCTCGAAGCAGGCCTGGCCGATGGTCGCCGCCTGCTGGTCGCCGGCAACGCCGAGGATCGGGATTTCCGCGCCGAACAGGCTTTTCTCCGTCACGCCGAAATCGGCCGCACAGTCCAGCACCTCGGGCAGCATGGCCTTCGGCACGCGCAGGATCTCCAGCAGTTCGTCATCCCATTCGTTCGCCGCGATGTTGTACATCAACGTGCGGCTGGCATTGGTGGCGTCGGTGACATGGGACTTACCGCCCGTCAGCCGCCAGATGAGGAACGTGTCGATGGTGCCGAAGCAGAGGTCGCCTTTGGCGCCCCGCGCCCGCGCGCCCTTCACGTTGGAGAGCATCCAGGAGAGCTTGGTGCCGGAGAAATAGGGATCGAGCAGCAAGCCCGTCTTCTTCGTGAAGGTCTTTTCGAGGTCCTGCTTCTTCAGCTTCTCGCAATAGGAGGCGGTGCGGCGGTCCTGCCAGACGATGGCGTTGTGGATCGGCCTGCCGCTCTCGCGCTCCCAGACGACGACCGTCTCGCGCTGGTTGGTGATGCCGATGGCGGAAATGTCGGAGGCCTTGACGCCGGCCTTCTTCAACGCAGCCTTCACCGACCAGACGACGCTTTCCCAGATTTCCTCGGGATCGTGCTCGACCCAGCCGGATTGCGGAAAGATCTGCGTGAATTCCTTCTGGCCGGACCCGACGACCTTCTGGCTGCCGTCGAAGACGATCGCCCGGCTCGATGTCGTGCCCTGGTCGATCGCGAGAACATATCCGCCCATGCTTCCCTCCCGGTGAAGGGCCGCTCCCAGGCCCTTCGGAATCTTCAATACGATACAAAAACGAATGTCAAAGGAAAATAAAACGCAAATCGCGCTTTGCCCTCAGCGGGACTGTACCGCGCGGAAAACGCAATTGTCATCGCTTGAGTTTTAGGCGTAGGCTGCCGCAACGCAGCATATCGGGAGATAGTCATGAAGAGCGTCGTCGTCACCGGCTCCACCAGCGGCATCGGCCTTGCCATCGCCACCGCCTTTGCCGAAACCGGCGCCAATGTCGTCATCAACGGCTTCGGCGCAGCGGACGAGATCGAGGCGATCCGGGCAAAGCTCGATGGGCTCGGCAAGGGCCGCGTCATCTACCATCCCGCCGACATGACCAAGCCGCACGAAATCTCAGACCTCATCGAGACGGCGGTGGAGGAATTCGACGGCGTCGACATCCTCGTCAACAATGCCGGCATCCAGCATGTCGAGAAGATCGAGGATTTCCCGGTCGAGAAGTGGGACCAGATCATCGCGATCAACCTCTCCAGTTCCTTCCACACCATCCGCTGCGCCGTGCCGCACATGAAGCGCAAGGGCTGGGGCCGCATCGTCAACGTCGCCTCCGCGCACGGCCTCGTCGCCTCGCCCTTCAAGGCCGCCTATGTCGCGGCCAAGCACGGCGTCATGGGCCTCACCAAGACCGTCGCGCTGGAAGTCGCCGAGAACGGCATCACCGCCAACGCCATCTGCCCCGGCTACGTGCTGACGCCGCTCGTCGAAAAGCAGATCCCCGATACGGCCAAGGCCCGCGGCATCAGCGAGGCCGAGGTGAAGACCGACGTCATGCTGAAATTCCAGCCGACCAAGGAATTCGTCGGCACCGACGAGGTGGCGGCCATCGCGCTCTTCCTCGCCTCGGATGCGGCAAAATCGATCAACGGCACCCATATATCCGTCGATGGCGGCTGGACCGCCCAATAAGAAGGCGCCCCGGTGACGGGGCGCGCAAGAAGGACGAAATGAACTTTCTACAGGACAGCCTCGAGGGCTTTCTCGCCCGCGAGCACCGCGTCGTCATCGTCGAGGTCAGTGCAACGAAAGGCTCCGCCCCGCGCGACACGGGCACCTTCATGCTGGTCGCGCCGACCGAGATCCACGGCACGATCGGCGGCGGCCAGCTCGAATATGTGGCGATCGAGAATGCCCGCAAGCTGCTGGCGGGCGCCGGCGGCGAGGCGAGCCTCGACATTCCCCTCGGCCCGGATATCGGCCAGTGTTGCGGCGGCCGCGTCGAACTGACCTTCACCGTCGCCGACGAGGCGGCCCGCAAGGCCCTCGATGCCCGGCTGAAGGAAGAGGAGCGGCGAAAGCCGCAGGTCTGGGTGTTCGGTGCCGGCCATGTCGGCCGGGCGCTCGCCGAGGCGCTGACCCTCCTGCCCCTCAAGGTCTTCGTCGTCGAGGCGCGCGAGAGCGAGCTCGACCAGCTTACCTCCGAGGTGCACCACCGGCTGGACGCCATGCCCGAATCGCTCGTCGCCGATATCCCGCCGGGCTCGGCGGTGGTCATCGTCACCCATGACCATGCGCTCGATTTCCTGATCGGCCGCGAGGCGCTGGCCCGCACGGACCTTGCCTATATCGGCATGGTCGGCTCGAAATCGAAGCGCGGCAGCTTCCTCCACTATCTGGAGGAAGAAGGTCTCGACCGCGCCGTGGCCGACCGGCTCATCCTGCCCATCGGCGGAACGGCGGTCGACGACAAGCGCCCGGAGGTCATCGCCGCGATGACGGCGGCCGAGGTGCTGCTCGCCTTCGCCGCATGGCGGGGCGAGACGGTTTAGCGACCGCTGCGCCCGTCGAGAAAACCGAGATCGCGCTTGATGTGATCGGACAGTTCCCGCGGATCGAGCCGCGGGCGGCGCTTCCTCGCGCCCGGGCGCAAGGCGATGGAGAGCTTATGCCAGAGGCCGGGCTTGCGGAATTGCAGGGCGCCCGCCTGTGCCGGGTCGGCGATGCATGTCATGGGAAAACCTCGTGAATTCGATCCATTGCTTGCAGGATGCGCGGAAAGATGATGGAATTCCAATCGAAGCTTCGTCTGTATGCATGAAGAGAACTTGGCCTTGAAGATGTCCCGCAACTTCCCGCTCAATGCGCTGCGCGTCTTCGACGCGGCGGCCCGGCATGCGAGCTTCACCCGCGCCGGCGACGAGCTGGGCATGACGCAGACGGCCGTCAGCTACCAGATCAAGCTGCTGGAGGAGACGCTCGGCGAGCCGCTGTTCCTGCGCCAGCCAAGGCAGGTCATCCTCAGCGAGGCGGGGGAACGCCTCGCGCCGAAGGTGGCCGAGGGGCTCGGCAAGCTCGCCGAGGCCGTCGCGGACCTGCGCGGCGCGACGGAGCAGAAGCTCTGCATCCACTCCACGCCCACCTTCGCCCTGCAATGGCTGAGCCGCACCGTCGGCGATTTCCAGCTCAGGCATCCGAACATCGCCGTCCGCCTCACCACCTCGCAGGACGTGATCGATTTCGCCAAGGAGGAGGCGGACGTCGCGATCCGCTGGGGCAAGGGCGACTGGCCCGGCCTTGCCAGCCACCGCGTCATGCGCATGAACTTCACGCCGATGCTGAGCCCGGCGCTCGCCGAGACCATCGGCGGCGTGAAGGAGCCGGCCGACCTCCTGAAGCTGCCGATCATCAGCGCGCGCGACATCTGGTGGCGCACCTGGTTTTCCGCCGCCGGCGTCGACAATCCCGATCTCGAACGCTTCCCGCCCAACGAGCTCGGCACGCAGACCATCGATGCACAGATCGCCATGGCCGGCCAGGGCGTCGCCGTCCTCAATCCCGGCCATTTCCGCATGGAAGTCGCCGCCGGCCAGCTCTTCCAGCCCTTCGCACTGACCTGCAACGACGGGCGGGACTATTGGCTCGCCTACCCGGAAAACCGCCGCAACATCCCGAAGATCAGGGCCTTCCGCGACTGGATCCTCGCGACCATGCCGCCGGAGGCATAGGCCGCCATCGGTCTTTGCTGCCGCAAGCCGTTGACTTGACGCGCGGGAAAATCTATTGCGTCTTACGCCAGTGTTCTGGCCGTAAGCGTCTAACGTCAAGCAACGCACAACGACCCTCGCCGGTCGGAGTGCGTTTTTCATGCGCCGTCGGACGAGGGAAAGCCTGGAGGAAACCATGGCTCCCCAATTCATGCGTACGGCCCCGCCGGGTCGGCTTCTGTTGCTGACGGCCATCCTGCTCGTCTCCTATCTCTGCGTCGCGATCTCGCTGCCCATCGTCCCCGTCTTCGTCACGGGCTCGCTTGGCCTCGGCAATGTCTGGGCCGGGCTCGGCGTCGGCAGCGCCTTCCTGTCCACGATCCTCACGCGCGCCCATGCCGGCCGGCTTGCCGATGGCCGCGGCGCCAAGACCGCCGTCGCGCGCGGCCTTGTCTTCTACATCGCGGGCGCGCTGGCTTCGCTCGCCGCCGGCCTCTTGCCCGGCCAGCCCCTCGCCGCCTTCGCCATTCTCCTCGCCGGCCGCCTGCTTCTCGGCCTCGGCGAAAGCCTCGTCGCCGTCGGCGTCATCGCCTGGGGCGTCGGCATCGTCGGCCCGGCCAATTCGGGCCGCGTGCTGGCGATGGTCGGCGCGGCGATGTACGGCGCGCTCGCCATCGGCGGGCCGCTCGGCCTTGCGCTGCTCCAGTCGGTCGGCTTTGCCGGGGCGATGACGATCAGCGCCCTCCTGCCGGCGCTCGGCCTGCTGGCCATCTGGCGCATCCCGGCCGTCGCACCTCATCCCGAACAGGAAAGGCCCTCGTTCCGCAGCGTGATCAACCGGATCTGGCTGCACGGCACGATCATCTGCCTGCAGGGCATCGGCTTTGCCGCCATCGGCGCGTTCTTCGCCCTCTATTTCCGCGACCAGCAATGGAGCCATGCCGGCCTCGGCCTCACGGCCTTCGGCAGCGGCTTCGTGCTGATGCGCATCTTCTTCGGCCACCTGCCGGACCGCATCGGCGGGCTGCCGGTGGCGATCGGCTCGCTCGCCGTCGAGGCCGTCGGCCAGATGCTCATCTGGAGCGCGAACGACCCCACGCTCGCCCTCGTCGGCGCGTTCCTCACCGGCATCGGCTGCTCGATGATCTTTCCCTCGCTCGGGCGGGAGGTCGTGCATCGCGTGCCGCCGCATCTGCGCGGCACGGCGCTCGGCGGCTTCTCGGCCTTCCAGGATGCAGCCTATGGCCTGACCGGCCCCTTTGCCGGGCTGCTCGCCGACCATGCCGGCTATGACAGCGTCTTCCTCATCGGCGGCATCGCGGCGGCGGCGGGCTTCGTGATCGCGCTGTCGCTCAGGCGCAAAAGCCTCGCGGCCGCCGCCTAGCAATCCACGGATGCATGAAGATCGCCCGCGCGGACAGCCTTCGCGCGGGCGGAAAACCGGCACCCGCCCTTTCTTCGCCCGCAAAGCTTGCACAATATGGCAACAGATGAGACACGCCCTCACCATCCCGTTCGAGCCAGCCGCAGAAGGAAGCCGACCGCCATGACCCAGACCCTGATCCGCGGACGCCTGCTCTCCTTCCTCCGCCGCCCGCAAGCCATCGACGATGCCGCAAGCTACCGCTACGAGGAGGACGGCGGCCTGCTGGTCGCCGACGGCAGGATCCTCGCCTCCGGCCCCTATGCCGCCGTGCGTGCCGAAGCTGCTGACGATGCAGAGGAGATCGACCACCGCCCCCATCTCATCCTGCCGGGGCTCATCGACACGCACCTGCATTTCCCGCAGATGCAGGTGATCGGCTCCTATGCCGCCAACCTGCTGGAATGGCTGAACACCTACACCTTCCCGGAGGAATGCCGCTTCGTCGAGAGTGAGCACGCCGCCCGCATCGCCCGCCATTTCTACGACGAGATGATCCGCCACGGCACGACGACGGCGGTCGCCTACTGTTCCGTGCACAAGGCCTCGGCCGACGCCTATTTCGCCGAGGCGCTGAAGCGCGGCATGCGCATGATCGGCGGCAAGGTGATGATGGACCGCAACGCTCCGCAGGGCCTGCTCGACACGCCCGAGATGGGCTATGACGAGACCCGCGCGGTGATCGCCGAATGGCACGGCAAGGGCCGCAACCATGTCGCCATCACCCCGCGCTTCGCCATCACCTCGACGCCGGCGCAGATGGAAATGACCGCCGCGCTCGCCCGCGAGTTCCCGGACCTGCACATCCAGACGCATCTTTCGGAGAACCACGACGAGATCCGCTTCACCGGCGAACTCTACCCGGACGCCATCGACTACACGGATGTCTATGCGAAATATGGCCTGCTCGGGCCGAAAAGCCTCTTCGGCCACTGCATCCATCTTTCCGAGCGCGAGGCGGATGCGATGAGCGAGGCGGGCGCGGTGGCGGTGCATTGCCCGACCTCCAACCTCTTCCTCGGTTCCGGCCTCTTCCCGCTGAAGAGCTTGTCGCGGCGGGAAAAGCCGGTGCGCATCGGCGTCGCCACCGATGTCGGCGGCGGCACGAGCTATTCCATGCTGAAGACGATGGACGAGGCCTACAAGATCCAGCAATTGCTCGGCGAGCGGCTGAACCCCTACGAGAGCTTCTATCACATGACCCTCGGCAATGCCGAAGCGCTCTCGCTGGCGGACCGCATCGGCACGCTGGAGGCCGGCACCGACGCCGATTTCGTGGTGCTCGACGCCGCCGCGACGCCGGCCATGGCGCTGAAGATGGAAGTGGTGCGCTCGCTCACCGACGAGCTCTTCCTGCTCCAGACCCTCGGCGACGACCGCGCCGTGCGCGAGACCTATGTGGCCGGCAGGCCGATGAAGGCGGTGCTTTGAGAAGAGCGGCCGGTAGCCCCCGCAATTCGCGGTTATTGCCGACAGGCAGGGCAGCGCCGCAGGTTCCCTTCTCCCCTCGGGGAGAAGGTGCCGGCAGGCGGATGAGGGGAACGCCGGAGGAGGGAAGAACGGCAGTCTTCAGCCGTGCATCCCCTCATCCGCCCCTTCGGGCCACCTTCTCCCCGAGGGGAGAAGGAAAGGTGCGGCGCCGTCACCTCTATGCGATGGCCCTGCCCCGCAAGCGATCAAGGCTGTTCGATGATGAACGGCGTGTCGAAGAAGTATTCTTCCAGATTGACGCCGCCGCCGAGGCGGTCGACGACGATGAAGTCGCTGGTGGCGCCGACCGTCATCAGCGGGTGGTGCCAGACGTTGCGGCGGTAGTTCACGCCCTGCCGCCCGCCGGCGCGGAACACCTGCGGCCGGCCCGGCCGGCCGCCCTCGTCCTGCGCCACGATCACCAGCCAGGGCCGGTCGTCGATCGGCGAGAAGCTCTGGCTGCCGAAGGGATGGCGCTCCATCATGTCGACGGCATAGGGGAAGCTCCGCGGGCTGCCGCGGAAGATGTTGATGATGACCTTCGCATCCTCGCCGACGGCTTCGGCCTCGGCGAGCGCATGGTAGCGCTCGGTGTTGCCGCCGTTGATATGGCGCATGGCGGCGGGATCGGCCTCGATCACCGTGCCGAAAGGGGCGAAGGCTTCACGGGTCAGCGGGCGGATCGTCAGTCTCTCAGCCATCGGACAGCCCTCCCGGGGAGAGGAAGGGCGGTCGTGGGTCGTCGGGCATTTTCAATCTCCGGGGAGCAGAGCAGTCAATCTCAGGAGCGCGATGCGCTCCACCTGGGTCTTCGCGGTCTCGAATTCCACATCGGCGGTGTTGCCGATGCGGGCCTCGAAGGCGGCGAGGATATCGTCCTTCGTCAGCCCCTTCACGGCGATGATGAAGGGAAAGTCGAATTTTTCCGTATAGGCCGTGTTGAGCTCGGTAAAGCGGGCATGCTCGGCCGGGCTCAGCCGGTCGAGGCCGGCGCCGGCCTGTTCCTTGCGGCTGTCCTCGGTGAGCCCGCCGGCAATCGCCAGTTTGCCGGCAAGGTCCGGGTGGGCCTGGAGCACGCCGAGCTGTTCGGCATGGCTCGCCTTGCGGAAGGCACCGGTCAGCGCGGCATGCACGCCCTTGGCGGTCAGCGGCAGCGACACCGCGCCCGCATCGAGCGCCCGCTCGGCGATGAAGGGCGAGTGCTCGAAGACGCCGCCGAACCGGTCGAGGAAATCGGCACGGTCGATCATGCGCCCTTGCCCTTCGACGGATGGTGATGCTCGATCCAGTGGCGCGCGATATCGATGCGGCGCGGGATCCAGACCTTTTCATGGCCGAGCACGTAGTCGACGAAGCGGGCGAGCGCGGCGACACGGCCCGGGCGGCCGACGAGGCGGCAGTGCAGGCCGATATTCAGCATCTTCGGGCTGCCGTCCTGGCCTTCCTGGTAGAGCACGTCGAAGGCGTCCTTCAGGTAGTTGAAGAACTGGTCGCCGGCATTGAAGCCCTGCGGCGTCGCGAAACGCATGTCGTTCGTTTCGAGCGTGTAGGGAATGATGAGGAAGGGCTCGCCGTCGACGCCCGGCACCCAGTAGGGCAGGTCATCGGCGTAGGAATCGGAGGAATAGACGAAGCCGCCCTCCTCCATCACCAGCCGCAGCGTGTTGGACGACGGCTTGCCCTGGTACATGCCGAGCGGGTGCGAGCCGGTCAGCTCCTTGTGCAGGCGCACGGCCTCGCGGATGTGCTCGCGCTCCTGCTCCTCGGAGAAGTCCTTGTATTCCAGCCAGCGATAGCCGTGGCTGGCGATCTCCCAGCCGGCTTCCTTCATGGCCGCGACGGCTTCCGGATTGCGCGCCATGGCAAGCGTCACGCCGTAGACGGTCGTGGTGACGTTACGGCTGGTGAAGAGCCGGTGCAGGCGCCAGAAGCCGGCGCGCGAGCCGTATTCGTAGATCGATTCCATGTTGAGGTTGCGCTGCCCCTGCCAGGGCTGCGCGCCGACGATTTCCGACAGCAGGCATTCCGAAGACGGATCGCCGTCGAGGATGCAGCTCTCGCCGCCCTCCTCGTAGTTCACCACGAACTGCACGGCGATATTCGCATCGCCCGGCCAGCGCACCTGCGGCGGGTTGCGGCCGTAGCCGATCAGGTCGCGCGCATAGGTCTTGTCGGTCATTCGCTCACCTCGAAATTGGGCCTACCGTAGCACCGGACGGCGGAAAGTCGAATTGAATCTGGTGCATAACCCCATGAAGAGGAACCATTACCGCCTTGGCCCGTTTCCTGTCCATGACAACCAAGGAGAAACACTTATGGCCATGCAGGATGCAAATATTCGCGAAACCCAGGATCTCATCGCCAGCGACAAGGTCGAGGGCACGAGCGTCTACGGCGCCGACGGCAAACATATCGGCTCGGTGGAACGCCTGATCCTCGACAAGCGGAGCGGCCACGTTTCCTATGCCGTCCTCAGCTTCGGCGGGTTCCTCGGCATCGGCCAGGATCATTACCCCCTGCCCTGGGCCAAGCTCAGCTATGACGAGGGCCTCGGCGGCTACCGCGTCGACCTGACCAAGGAACAGGTGGAAAACGCCCCGCATTACGAGAGCGATGCCGAATATGACTGGAACCGCCGCAACGGCAAGGTCATCCACGACTATTACGGCGTTCCGCCCTACTGGATGTAAAACGGTCTATACCCGCCCGGCTTCGTCGAAGTGTGCCGGGACGGTGAACGAGGGCGGCACGTCGAGCGTGCCGCCCTCGATTTCGTTGAGCACCGCGCGGGCGAGCCTGTGCGCGATACCGAAGCTCACCTTGAAGCCGCCCGCCATGAGGCTGACATTGCGGTGATCCGGGTGCCGCCCGACCATCGGGTTCGGCCCCACCGCCCGCGGCCGAAGCCCCGCCCAGCGCTCCACGACCGGCGCGTCGGCAAGGAGCGGCGCCATCGCCCGCGCTCTTTCGATCAGCGTGTCGAGCAGGCCATCCGTGCCGTGGGGATCGGCGAACGCATTCTCGCTGGTGCTGCCGATGGCGACCAGCCCGTCCTCATGCGGAACGATATAGAGGCCGTCGGCGAAGATCACCGGCAGCGCCGGATCGAGATCTGCCTTCAGCAACGCCGCCTGCCCCTTCACCGCGCTGCCGGCCGGCCTGGCGAGTTTCGGGCCGAGCGGCGTCAGGAGATCGAAGGTCTGCACGCCGGCCGCCAGCACGCAGGTGCCGAAGGCAAGACTGGTCCCGTCGTCGAGATGCGCCCGGCCGGCCGCCGGATCGAGCGCCGCAAGGCCGATTCCCTCGCGGATGGCGACATTCGCCATGCGGCCGAGCGCGGCCTTGAGGGCGACGAGCAGGAGGCGCGGCGCGACGCGCGCGGCAAGGCGGTCGTGCACGATGCCGTAGGGCATCGCCTCCGCCGACGGCCAGCCGGAAACCGGCGCCGCATCCAACACCTCGAAGGCGAAGGACCGGTCGGGCGTGCGCCAGGCGGAAAGCGCATCCTGCGCATGGCCGAGGGCACGCTCGCGATTATGGGGTTTTTGCAGCGGCATGAGACGGCCGGAGCGGCGATAGCCGGTGGAAAGCCCGGTCTCGGCCTCGAGGGCCGCGATCTCCCCCTCCAGCGAGACGAGCGCATCGAACTGGAAGGCCTTCTTGGCATTCCACCTGTCGGGCAGGTGCGCCATCAGCGCGCCGAGCACACCGCCGCTCGCCCCCGCGCCGATCCGCCTCTTCTCTATGAGTGCGACCGAGAGCCCTTCGCGGGCGGCCAGAAGGGCGGTCCACAGGCCCATCACCCCGCCGCCGACGACGAGGAGGTCCACGCCCGGTTGACCGGCGGCCTTCACGCGACTATCGGCATTCGCCATGGCTGACCACAATCCTGAGAACACGACCGGGACCGATGCGGTCCTCGACTGGCACGAGGGCGATATGCCCTATTCCCGTGCCTTTGACGATCACTTTTATTGCCGCAGCGACGGGCGGCTGGAATGCGGCCATGTCTTCCTTTCCGGCAATGACCTGCCCCACCGCTGGCAGCGCCGGGAGCCGTTCCGCATCGCCGAGCTCGGCTTCGGCACCGGCCTCAACCTGTGCGAGACGTGGCGGCAATGGCGCGAGACCGCGCCGGAGGGCGCAAGCCTCCACTTCACCTCCTTCGAGCGCTTCCCGATGGCCCGCGCCGATATCGACCGCGCCCTTTCGCACTGGCCGGAAATCGAACGGGAACGCGCGATCCTCACCGAAAAATGGCCCGACGCCCCCGAGGGCCGCGTCGAGATCGAGCTCGAACCCCGCATGCGCCTCACCGTCGTCTGCGGCGCGGCGCTCGACAGCCTATCGGAGGAGAAAATCCCTTTCGACGCCTGGTATCTCGACGGTTTCGCGCCCTCGCGCAATCCGGACATGTGGTCGGCGGAGCTGATGGCGGAGGTCTTCCGGCTGACGGTTCCGGGCGGGCGCTTCGGCACCTATGCCGCCGCCGGTTTCGTGCGACGCAATCTCGCCGCCGCGGGCTTCACCGTGGAACGCCGGCCGGGCTTTGCGGGAAAGCGCGAAATGCTGTGCGGGGAAAAGCCGGCCGCCTGAAGATCAGTGCAGCGTGCCCTTTGCTGCGGGCGCGATGCCGCGCTTCAGCCAGCGGTCGAGCTTTTCATCCAGCTTCTCGACGCTGATCGGCTTGGTCAGATAGTCGTCCATGCCGGCGGCAAGGCAGTCCTCGCGGTCGCCATCGAGCACATGGGCGGTGACGGCGACGATGGGCACGCGATGACCGGTGCCGCTTTCGAGCTCGCGGATCGCCCGGCTCGCCTGCAGGCCGTTCATCACCGGCATGGAAATGTCCATCAGGATCATGCCGGGCCGGCTGGCGCGGAAGACCTCCACCGCCTCCTCGCCGTTCTCGACCAGCCGGAAGCGAAGGCCGGAAGCGAGCAGCATCTGGGTGAAGAGGATCTGGTTGACCTCGTTGTCCTCGGCCACCAGCACGTCCAGCACCCCGTCCCCAATCGGCGCGGCCTGCGGGGCGACCTGCGGGCGCAGCGGCAACACCTTGCCTGCTGCGGCGGTAGGCGCCGTTTTCGCCCGCGCCGCGCGCAGCACCTCGAACACCGTCTCGCGCAGAAGATCGGCGCGAACGGGCTTCATCAGATGGGCCTCGACCTGCTGCGAGGAGAGGAGCTGGTCCTCGGCGGAGAGGTTCATGGAGGTCAGGACGATCACGGCGATATCCGCCGTCGGCGCGCTGTCGCGCAGCGCCCGCACGAAGCCGGGCGAGCGCTCCGGCTGATAGTCTAAAAGGATCGCGTCCACCGCCACACCCATGTCCGAGGCCGCCGCGAGCACCGCCAGCGCCTCGACCTCGGAAGCGACCGCCGTGGCGTCGTATCCCCAGTCGAGCAGCATGTCATAGGCCGCCTTGCGGGAAAGCGCGTGGGCATCGACGACGAGGATGCGCCCGTCGGGCGCCTTTGCCGGCGTGATCCGGGCGGGCAATGCGGAAACGGCAAGCGCCATCGGCAGGCGCACCGTGAAGACGGAACCCCGCCCGACCTCGCTCACCACGTCCAGCGTACCGCCGAAAAGCCGCGTCAGCCCGTCCGTGATGGCAAGGCCGAGGCCCGTGCCCTCGTGCCGCCGGGTCGAGGAGGCGTCAACCTGCGAGAACTTCTCGAAGATCGATTCCATCTTCTCCGTCGGAATGCCCGCGCCGGTATCCTCGACGCGAACGACGATCTCCACGCCGCTTTCCGTGGTTTGCGAGGAAAGATCGATGAGCACATGGCCGCGGTCGGTGAACTTGACGGCATTGCCGACGAGATTGGTGACGATCTGCCGGAAGCGCCCGGCATCGCCCATCACCGCCGCCGGCATGTTGGCTGCGCCGCGCACGACGAGCTCGACATCCTTCTCCGCCGCCTTGGCCGAAAGGAGCGTCGCCACGTCCTCGATCGCCTCCACCGGATTGAAGGCGACGTCGCGCAGCGTCATCTGGCCGGCATCGATCCGGGAGAAGTCGAGGATGTCGTTGATGATCGTCAGAAGCGCGTTGCCGGACTTCACCATGATGTCGATGAAGGTCTTCTGGCGCGTGTCGAGGTTCGACTTGGCAAGCAGCTCCGCCATGCCGAGCACGCCGTTCATGGGCGTGCGGATCTCATGGCTCATATTGGCGAGGAATTCGGACTTGGCCTTGTCGGCAAGCTCGGCGCGCATGACGAGCCGGCGCAGCTCCTCCTCACGGCTCTTGAGGTCCGTGATGTCGGAGAAGACCATGACGAAACGGCCACGATCCGTCGGCGTCACATCGAGGCGCAGCCATCGCCCGCGTCCGCTATACATGATCAGCGATACCGGCTCGCCGGAAAAGAAGATCGCGCCGAATTCGTGTGCCTCGACATGCCGTTCGTCGACGGACCCGGTCGCGCCGCGCTCGATGCAATCGTCCAGCAGGTCCGCGACCGGCGTGCCCGGCTGCAGCAGGCGCTCCGGCACGGCGACCATGCGGGACAGCGTCTCGTTGGACAACACCACCTTGCCGTCCTCGACGACGAGCAGGCCCTGGCTCATCGAGGAGACCGCGTCCTTGAGCAGGCTGCCGGTCTCCTCCAGCGCGCTGCGGGCTTCCAGCACCTCGCGCTCGCGCTCGCGCCGCTCGGTGATGTCGATATAGGTCAGCAGGCATCGGCCGCCGGAAATTGCGCAGCCGGCCTCGATCACCGTCCGCCCGTTGGCATAGGTGACTTCCCGAACGGGCGTCTCGCCCGCGCGCATATCCGCAAGGCACGCTCCGTAGCCCTCGGCGGAGGGACCCTCGTCATCGCAAATCCCGCCCTGCGCCTGCTGGAACAGCAGGAGATCGCCGAGCGGCCGCCCCCGCATCATCGGCAGCGCGCCGTCCCACAGTTCTTCGAACGCGCCGTTCACCAGTTCCACGACATCGGTCGCATCGACCACGACGATGCCGACAGGAATGGATTCCACGATGCTTTCCAGATCGACCCGCGCTGCTTCCGCCTGGCGCTGGGCCTCGATGAGCTGGTCCTCGCGCTTCTTCAGCACCGTCGTGTCGGTGATCGAGCCGATCAGGTAGTTCTTGTCGTCGAGCGTCGTGACCCGGTAGAGGCGCGAGATCGTCGGCAGGACCGTGCCGTCGGCGCGGATATATTCGATCTCGCTTTCGACCAGCTCGCCGGTATCGAGCACGAACTGGTTCTGCCGGTGGAACTCCTCGCCCTGTTCGGGATACATGTCGAGCGTGCTGAGGCCGAGCAGCTCTTCCGGCTGGCGCCCCGTCATTTCGACATAGGCGCGGTTGGCGAAGATCATGCGCTGGTTCTCGTCGCGCATGAAGCTTGCGACCGGCAGCTCGTCGAGCAGCGCGCGGTAGAGACTGATCTCCTGCGAATGCTGCCGAAGCCGGCCTTCGTTTTCCTTGAGCGCGGTGACGTCGAGGCGCAGCGCGACAAGCATGCCATCCGGCCGGCGCTGCGTGACGAGGCGGATCCAGCCGCCGGAAAGGCGCGCGACGGATTCGTGAAGCGGCAGGTCATAGGCGGCAAGCCGCGCCGCGATCCAGCGCTCGCGCTCGACCGCCTCCGCCTGCCCGACCTCGACGTCGTGCAACGCCTCGGTGAGGGTCGCGAGGCTGACGGCGCCGTCCGCACTGTCGCCGACCAGCGTCCGGTAGAATTCCCGCATGCTGCTGTTGGCGTAGCCGAGGCGGTTGTCGGGGGAGAAGACCGCAACGCCCGCCCCCATCGCATCGAGCGCGCCCTCGACATGCTCGCCGGCGCGCGCCGGCGCCCGCTCGGCTTCTCCATTGGCATTCGCGGCGCAGCGGATCGCCGCCGCCAGCACGTCGGCGGACGGCGTGAACAATCCCACAAGGATGGAGAGCGCCGCCGAAAGCCGCTCGCGCTTCAGCGCGATGTCGAAGCTGCCGTCGCCGAAGGGGTGGATATAGCGGGCACGCTCGGGATTGCCGAAGATCAGGCAGCGCCGTTCCGGGTCGTCGCGGTCGTCATGTCCCGGCGCATCGCCGATCTCATCGGTGCGAAGGCCGATCATCTCCTCCGGCAGACGGCCGAAAAGGCGGGCATAGGCGTCGTTCACCGCGAGATAGCGCAGTTCGCTGCTCTTGACATATGCGGGATGCGGGTGCGCGCGAACGCGCGCACAGGCCGCCACCAGCAATTCGTCTTGAGATTCAGCCACGCCAAGAACTCCCCGAAGCGGCACGGAAGGAGGGATTCATACCTCCCGGGGAGTATCACCAATCCTTGAACGGATGGTTAACCCTTCGTTGCCGGAATTGCCGGGGCGTCCCGGTTTCCGTCAGGTCTCGAACATGATCGAGCGGACGCTGGCGATCAGCTTTTCCGTCGGCAGGTTGGAGAAGTTCTTGTCGATCTCCACGACCGTCAGCGCGCGCGCCTTGTCAGAAAGCCTGCCGCGCAGATCGCCGAGCGTCTGCGGCGCGGCGCAGAGCACGAGCCGGTCGAACGCGCCTTCGGCGGCATAGTCGTCGATCCGCCCGGCGATCTCGGCGGTGAATTTCTGCTGCTCCTCGCGCACCGGGTCGCTCGAATATTCCATGGAGGACCGGCCGGGGCCGACCGAGGAATGGCTGCGGCCCGGCTTGTCGGCCATGATGTCCTGAGCCTTCTTCGGTTCCCAGCGAAAGACCTCCTGCTCCGGGCTCTGCTGGCCCTCCTTCAGCAGGTTCACGCCCTTGAGCAGGCGGGCCTGATTGCCGTCTGCGGCGAGGATCCAGGTCGTAGCGGTCATTTCTCACTCCCCTAGCAAGGTTCACGGAAACGCAGATGGTACTGCGCGAGGGAGCATCCGACAGGATTGTGGCAGGATGCGTATTGGTCCAACGCAACGCGCGCGGGCATGTTCCGCCATCCGCGACGGGCAAGCATTCCGGCCGCCGACATGCCGGTTCGGGCGAGGAACGCGCATCCGGCATTTCGCACATGCGAAAGTAGCGCTTGACTTTTCACCGCGAAACAACGACATGAGACCCCGAGCGTCGCCCTTCGGCCGCCGCGTGAGCGAGCCCAGCGATTTCCCGAGCACGGGACGCGAGAAGGAGAAGCGCAGGAGAATGGTCCGCCGGATAGCGGCGGAAGACTGCGCAGACGCAAATCCAACCCACAAGTTCCCAATTCACGCGGGGTTCTTGACGCCAGACGAAACCGGATCGCATGGTGCGTTCCGGCCCGAGGCGGTTCCGCAAGAGATGGCGCATTGCGCCCGGAACCGGATTCGGAAAGTCGCCTGGCGCCCCGAAAGGTATTGCTTTGACAACTTTCCACGACCTCGGTCTCTCGAAGACCATCGTCGCCACCCTCTCCGCGCTCGGCTTCGAAAAGGCGACACCGATCCAGGAAAAGGCCATTCCGCTGGTCCTCGAAGGCTCTGACCTCATCGGTCTCGCCCAGACCGGCACCGGCAAGACGGCCGCCTTCGGCCTGCCGATGATCGAGAAGCTTCTCGCTGACGCCCGCCGTCCCGACCCGCGCAACATCCGCGCCCTCATCCTTGCTCCGACCCGCGAACTGGTGAACCAGATCGCCGACAACCTGCGTGACTTCGTGAAGAAGACGCCGCTGCGCGTCGTCACCGTCGTCGGCGGCGCTTCCATCAACAAGCAGTCGGAAATGCTGAACCGCGGCACCGACATCCTCGTCGCAACCCCGGGCCGCCTGCTCGACCTCGTCGCCCGCAAGTCCGTGACGCTGACGCAGGCCCGCTACCTCGTGCTCGACGAGGCCGACCAGATGCTCGACCTCGGCTTCATCCACGACCTGCGCAAGATTTCGAAAATGGTGCCGAAGAACCGCCAGACGCTGCTCTTCTCGGCCACCATGCCCAAGCTGATCGCCGAGCTTGCCGGCGAATATCTGTCGAACCCGAAGAAGGTCGAGGTCACCCCGCCCGGCAAGGCCGCCGACAAGGTGGAACAGTACGTGCACTTCGTGCCCGGCAAGGACCAGAAGACGCAGATCCTCAAGCAGACGCTCACCGACAATCCGGACGGCCTGTCGCTCGTCTTCTCGCGCACCAAGCACGGCGCGGAAAAGCTGATGAAGCATCTCGACCATGTCGGCTTCAAGGCTGCCTCGATCCACGGCAACAAGAGCCAGGGCCAGCGCGAGCGCGCCCTCAAGGCCTTCCGTGACGGCGAGATCCGCGTGCTGGTCGCCACCGACGTCGCCGCCCGCGGCATCGACATCCCGGGCGTCACCCATGTCTACAACTACGACCTGCCGGAAGTGCCGGACGCCTACGTCCACCGCATCGGCCGCACGGCCCGCAACGGTCGCGACGGCATCGCCATCGCCTTCTGCGCCCCGGACGAAGCGCATCTCCTGCGCGATATCGAGCGGCTGATGGGCATCAAGATCGCCGTCGCCAGCGGCGAAGCCCCGGCCGAAGTCAGCACGGCAGGCCCCGGCGGCAAGTCCCGCAAGGGCCGCAACAGCCGCGGCGGCGGCCAGCGCTCGGGCAATGGCAACGGCCGCGCCGCGAACCGCCCGGCACGCCAGCCCTTCGGTGACGGCGCGCAGGCGGAAGCCGGTGCCCCCGCCGGCGCCAAGCGCCCGCAGCACGGCCGCCCGGCCCAGAAGCAGGGCGACCGCCAGAACCGCAACCACGGCGGCAACGGCCAGCCCGGTCGCCCGCAGCGCAGCGGAAAGCCGCGCCGCCCGGAAGGCCAGCGCCGCGAACAGGCGTGAGCCCGTCACGGTATCGAATGCGGAAACGGCGGGCTTCGGCCCGCCGTTTTTGTTTGTAGGAAGGTTGCGGGAACCGCCCTCTCACTCCGCCGGCGCGACGTCCTTGCGGTTCGTGAGATAGACCCCCACCACCACGATGGCCGTCCCGAGGATCATCGGAACCGTCAGCTCCTCGCCGAAGACGGCGGCGGCCTGCAGGGCGGCGATGGGCGGGACGAGGTAGATGAGCGAGGCGGCGCGGGAGACCTGGCCGCGGCGCAGCAGATAGAGCAGCAGCAGGATCGCCCCCACGGAAATGCCGAGCACCGACCAGGCGAGCAGCGCGACGAAGGCCAAGCCGAAATCGACATGCAGGTTTTCCAGGGCGAGCGCGAAGGGGACGGTGACGACCAGCGCGCCCACATATTGCAGCGTCGCGATGGTGCGGATGTCACCGGTATGCAGGTGCTGCTTCTGGTAGATCGTGCCATAGGTGACGGCCGCCATGCCCAGCATGTTGACGACGATGGCGAAGGCCGGGATCTCCGCCGCGCTTTGGCCGAAGAACTTCGGCAGGACGGCGATCAGCACCCCGAGAAAACCGAGACAGATTCCGAGCTTCTGCATCGTGCCCAGCCTTTCCCCGATGAAGAAGGGCGCCGCCAGCGCCGTCATCAGCGGCTGGAGGGCGGCGATGATCGAGGAGAGCGCCGCCGGCACGCCCTGGCCGATCGCCCACCAGACCGTGCCGAGATAGATGCCGTGCAGGAAGGCGCCGGAGACGATGGCGTGCAGGACGGTGCGCATGTCGCGCGGCCATGCGGCCCCCGAAACGAGACAGAGCACGGTGAACAGGACGGCTGCCGTCACATAGCGGATGCTGAGGAAGGTCAGCGGCTCGGAGACGATGGCGCCGAACTTGGCGACGACCCAGCCGGTGGACCAGAGCAGGACGAAGATGGCCGGAGCCAGGCGGTCGAGGGACATGGGCTTTCCGCGAAGGGGACAATCGGTGCGCGAGCGATAGGCATCGCGCCGGTGATGGTCAAAGGAATTTCCTTGATGCTTAGGTTCAGGGAAAAGCGGAGCGAACAGTCTTTCGGCACCTGCCCATGTTTTCGGCAGGCATGGATCCCCCGGATGCGCTTCGCCGGACGGCTTACCGGTAGAAACCGTCGCGATGGCCGGTTTTATACGCCTCAAAGCGGTATGAGAATTCTTGATCGCTAATTGAGCATGGTTCTTGCATTGCCGGGAATGTTGTACTCAAATGACAAAAAATGGGGAACACGCCTTTGGCATTTGATGAAATGATGAACGCGGACTCCGGTGCGCGGCAGCCATACCAGAACTACCATGAATGGTACGAAGCACAGGATCGGGCCCGCCTGATCGCCAAATCGAGGGACGCCGAGAACCTCTTCCGCAAAACCGGCATCACCTTCGCGGTCTACGGGCACGCCGACAGTTCCGAAAAGCTCATCCCCTTCGACATCATACCGCGCATCATCTCCGGCCGGGAATGGCGCAAGCTCGCCCAGGGCATCGAGCAGCGGGTCATCGCCCTCAACGCCTTCCTCGATGACATCTACCACAAGCAGGAGATCATCAAGGCGGGCCGCATCCCGCGCGAGCTGATCGAGCGCAACGAGGCGTTCCTGCCGCAGATGATCGGCTTCAAGCCGCCGGGCGGCGTCTATACCCACATCGTCGGCACCGACATCGTGCGCACCGGCGAAGACCAGTTCTACGTGCTGGAGGACAATGCCCGCACCCCCTCCGGCGTCAGCTACATGCTGGAGAACCGGGAAACCATGATGCAGATGTTCCCGGAGCTGTTCCACCTCAACAAGGTGCGCCCGGTCGAGGACTATCCGAAACTGCTGCGCCAGAGCCTTGCTTCCCTCGCCCCGCCCGGCTGTTCCGGCAAGCCGCGTGTCGCGGTGCTGACGCCCGGCATCTTCAACTCCGCCTATTACGAGCACGCCTTCCTCGCCGACATGATGGGCGTGGAGCTGGTGGAAGGCTCGGACCTGCGCGTCGTCGACGGCAAGGTGAAGATGCGCACCACCCGCGGCTACGAGGCCATCGACGTGCTCTACCGCCGCGTCGACGACGACTTCCTCGATCCCATGACTTTCCGGCCGGATTCCGCGCTCGGCATCCCCGGCATCATGGACGTCTACAAGGCCGGCAACATCACCATCGCCAACGCCCCCGGCACCGGTATTTCCGACGACAAGGCGATCTATTCCTACATGCCCGAGATCGTCGAGTTCTATACCGGCCGCAAGGCGATCCTGGAGAACGTGCCGACATGGCGCTGCTCGGAGGAGGACAGCCTGAAATACGTGCTGGAGCACCTGAGCGAACTCGTCGTCAAGGAAGTGCACGGCTCGGGCGGCTACGGCATGCTCGTCGGCCCGACCGCCACGAAGAAGGAATGCGCGGCCTTCGCCGAGAAGCTGAAGGCCCGGCCGGCGAACTACATCGCCCAGCCGACGCTCTCCCTCTCCACCGTGCCGATTCTCGTCAACAAGGGCATCGCGCCCCGGCATGTCGACCTTCGGCCCTATGTGCTGGTTTCCGACAAGGTGCAGATCATTCCCGGCGGGCTGACCCGCGTGGCGCTGAAGGAAGGCTCGCTGGTGGTCAATTCCAGCCAGGGCGGCGGCACGAAGGACACCTGGGTTCTGGAGGACTGAGCCGATGCTGGGAAGAACTGCAAACGGCCTCTACTGGATGTTCCGCTACATCGAGCGGGGCGAGAACATCGCCCGCCTCATCGACGCGGGCCTGCGCATGGCGCTGACGCGCTCCGGCTCCTCCGACGAGGACTGGGACGGCGTCCTGCAAAGCGCCGGGGTGCGAGAGGATTTCGACGCCGCGCACGACAAGCTGACGAGCGCCGACGCCATCGACTACCTGCTGCGCGACCGGACGAACCCGTCGAGCGTGATGTCCTGCATCGAGGCGGCGCGCAACAATGCCCGCATGGTGCGCACGGCGCTGACCCGCGAGACCTGGGAAGCGACCAACGAATGCTGGATCGAGCTGAAGCAGGTTCTCGCCAAGCGAGCCAAGCCGGCCGACATGCCGTCGATCATCGACACGATCAAGCGCAGCACCGGCCTCATCCGCGGCGCCTTCCACGGCACGATGCTGCGCGACGACATCTATAATTTCTCGCGCATCGGCGCCTTCATCGAACGCGCCGACAACACGGCGCGCATTCTCGACGTAAAATACTACGTGCTGTTGCCGGCCATCGCCAAGGTCGGCTCCTCGCTCGACAACAAGCAATGGGAATCGATCCTGCGCTCCGTCTCGGCGCACCGCTCCTATAGCTGGGTCTATGACGGGGACTATTCGCCCGCCAATATCGCCGACTACCTGATCCTCAACGACCGCATGCCGCGCTCGCTCGCCTATAACTATGACAAGATCGTCAGCAATCTCGGCTATCTGGCCAAGCTCTACGGCGAGAACCATGCGGCGCACGAGACGGCATCCTCGACGCTCATGCTGCTGAGAAGCCGCAGCATGGACGACATCATGGAACAGGGCCTGCACGAATTCATCGAGGAATTCATCGTGCACAACAACCGCCTCGGAGAGGAAATCTCCGAGGCCTATCGTTTCTATCGCTAGGGCTGGGGACGCGGATGCGACTGAAGATCAGCCATACGACCGAATACCGCTACGACGATCCGGTACAATATTCCCTGCAGCGCCTGCGGCTGACGCCGAAGAGCCAGCCGGGCCAGATCGTGCGCGAATGGAAGACCACCGTCGACGGCGCCCATGTCGAGGCGGGCTATACCGACCATTTCGGCAATCATGTCGACCTCGTCAGCACCAATGCCGAACAGGTGATGATCCGCATCGTCGCCGAGGGCGAGGTGGAGACCGAGGACCGCGCGGGCGTCTTCGGCCCGCATCAGGGCTTCGTGCCGCTCTGGCTCTATCTGCGCGAAACGCCGCTCACCCGGCCCGGCAAGCTGATCCGCGACTTGGCCAGGGCCTCGAGCGGCGAGAACGAACTGGCGCGCATGCACGACCTGATGGCGATGCTGCACGAGGCCGTCGCCTACAGGCCGGGCGAGACCGCGCCGGACACCACGGCCGAGCAGGCGCTGGAAAAGAAGCAGGGCGTCTGCCAGGATCACGCCCACATTTTCCTCTCGGCGGCCCGCCATCTCGGGCTTCCGGCACGCTACGTCTCCGGCTACCTTCTGATGGACGAGCCCGACCAGACGGCAAGCCACGCCTGGGCGGAGGTGCATCTGCCGGGCCTCGGCTGGGTGGGCTTCGACGCGGCGAACAAGGTCTGCCCGGACGCGCGCTATGTCCGCCTTTCGACGGGCCTCGACTACAAGGACGCCGCCCCCGTTTCCGGCATGGTCCTCGGCAAGGCGGCGGAAACGATGGATGTTTCCATCACCGTCGCGCCGGTGGCAAGCCAGAGCCAGTCGCAAAGCCAGAGCTGAGGCGGCGGCCGCATGGCCACCGCCTCCTTTCGGCTTGGAGTTTGTCCTGTCGGGAAAACCGGGTTCCACTTTTCCTGACAAGCTCTAGCGGGATGCCGTCTGGAGCAGGCGGCAGAGCTTGACCAGCGCCGCGTCATAGCCACCGCTGGTGACGCCGCGGCAACGCTTGACGAGCTGCATGCGTTCGCTCTCGGGCATTCGCGCGAATTCGCGCATTACGCTCCGGTCGCCCGGGGTCAGGCTGCCGCCCGTGCCGATGCCGATATTCGCATCGAGCAGGCTGCCGCCGAGGACGTTCGCATCGACCTTCGCCCCGAGCGTGCCGACCCCGGCACGGACATTCGCGTCGACCAGGCCTTTCGTTCCGCCAACCGTCGCCGTCGTGCGGGCGTTCACGCCGCCGCTGCCGCCGACGGATGCGGTCGTCGTGGCATCGACCAAGCCGCGGGAACCACCCACCGAAGCATTGACGCCGGCATTGACACCTTTCGACCCGCCGACGCTTGCGCCGACATTCGCGCTCGCCAATCCCTTGCTGCCGCCGAGGGAGGCGCCGAGGCCGGCACTTATGCCGCCGACGCTGACGCCGACCCCAAGGCCTCTTCCCCTCCCGTCCTGCGCGAGCCCGTCGAGCGGCGCCGCAAGAACCATCGCGGCAAGCGCGATCGACAGCTTGGGGAACGACATTGCACGTGATGATGCTGTGAACATGGGAACCTCCAATCAGCGCCCGGCCCGGGATTGGGCCGGCATCTCGAAACGGAAGGTTGAGCGTTTGCCGATTGTTCCCGCATCGCGGCAGCAGGCCTTCATCAAGGCAAATGAAGGGTTTCACAGGGTATCGTATCGAAACAGTCCGGGCGCGATCCGAAGAACGCGCCCGGGAAAAAACGACGATCGTCCGCCGGCTCAGGCGAGCGTATAGGCCGTCTTCACGGTCGTGTAGAACTCGTTGGCGTACTTGCCCTGCTCGCGCGAACCGTAGGACGAGCCCTTGCGGCCGCCGAAAGGCACATGGAAGTCGACGCCCGCCGTCGGCAGGTTGACCATGACCATGCCGGCCTCGGCATTGCGCTTGAAGTGGGTGGCGTGCTTGAGGCTCGTCGTCGCGATGCCCGAGGAAAGGCCGAACGGGGTATCGTTGGCGATGGCCAGCGCTTCCTCGTAGTCCTTGACGCGGATGACCGCGGCGACCGGGCCGAAGATCTCCTCGCGCGAGATGCGCATGTCGTTCGTCGCCTCGGTGAAGAGCGCGGGCGAAAGATAGAAGCCGGGCGTGTCCCGCTTGAGGGGTTCGCCGCCGAAGGCGAGCTTCGCGCCTTCCTTTTGACCGATCTCGATATAATCGGTGTCCTGCTTCAGCTGGCTCTGGTCGACGACCGGGCCGATATGGGTGCCGGCCTTCAGCGCGTCGTCCACCACCACGCTCTTCAGCCGCTCGCCGACGGCCGCGACGAAGCGGTCATGGATGCCTTCCGTCACGATGACGCGCGAGGAGGCCGTGCAGCGCTGGCCGGTGGAGAAGAAGGCCGAATTGACGGCGGCTTCCACCGCGACGGTGAGGTCCGCGTCGTCGAGCACGACGAAGGGGTTCTTGCCGCCCATTTCGAGCTGGTACTTGCGGTTATGCTCGACGGAGGCGGCGGCGACGCGCTTGCCCGTGCCGGTGGAGCCGGTAAAGGTGATGGCATGGACATCGGGGCTGTCGAGCATCGTCTGGCCGACGACGGAGCCCTTGCCCATGACGAGGTTGAGCACACCCTTCGGCAGGCCGGCGCGCACGAGGATGTCGACGATGGCCCAGGAGCAGCCCGGCACCAGCTCGGCCGGCTTGAAGACGACCGTGTTGCCGTAGCAGAGCGCCGGCGCGATCTTCCAGGCGGGAATGGCGATGGGGAAGTTCCACGGCGTGATGATGCCGACGACGCCGACCGGCTCGCGGGTAATCTCGACGCCGATATTCGGGCGGACGGACGGCAGCGTCTCGCCGGCAAGGCGAAGGCACTCGCCCGCGAAGAAATCGAAGATTTGGCCGGCGCGCACCGTCTCGCCAATGCCCTCGGCCAGCGTCTTGCCCTCCTCGCGCGAAAGCAGCCGGCCGAGCTCGTCCTTGCGGGCGATGATCTCGTCGGCGGTCTTCCTCAGGATCGCGTGGCGCTCCAGGATGCCGGAACGCGACCAGGCCGGGAAGGCCGCCTTGGCGGCGGCGATCGCCACCTTCGTGTCCTCGGCGGAGGCACGGGCATATTCGCCCACCACGTCGTCGGTGTTGGACGGATTGACGTTCTTGATAGCCTCGGAGCCGACCCATTCGCCGGCAATCAGGTTCTGATGGATGGTCATGGGCTCGACAAGCCTCCTGTCTGTCATGATGCGGCCCGATAAAACCGGGCCGCGACCGGAATTACAATTGGCGAATGACGATTTCCTCTTCCGCGGCGACCGCCAGCGGATTGCGCAGCGACAGGCCGAAGCCTTCCGCGCCGATCTCGAACACGTCGCCCTCTTCCGTGCGGATGCCGTCGCCGAAGGACAGCGTCGCCGTGCCGAACATGTGCACATGCACGTCGCCCGGCGAACGGAACAGGCCGTACTTGAAATGATGGTATTCGAGATTGGCGAAAGTATGCGACATGTTCGCCTCACCCGAGACGAACGGCTTTTCCCACAGCACCTTGCCGCCGCGCAGGATGCGCGAGAAGCCGCGGATATCCTCCGGCGCGGCACCGACGCGGATTTCCGGGCCGAAGCTTGCCTGCCGCAGCTTGGAATGGGCGAGGTAGAGATAGTTGATCCGCTCCGTCACATGGTCGGAGAATTCGTTCGACACGGCAAAGCCGATGCGGAAGGGCGAACCATCCGCGGCGATGACGTAGATGCCGGCCATTTCCGGCTCCTCGCCGCCGTCGAGCGCGAAGGAGGGCGAGGTCAGCGCCGCGCCGGGGGCGATGGCCTGCGTGCCGTTGCCCTTGTAGAACCATTCGGGCTGCACGCCCTTTTCGCCGGCCTTCGGCTTGCCGTTCTCGAGGCCCATGCGGAACATCTTCATCGAGTCCGTCAGCGTCTCCTCGGCGGCTTCCGCCGTCTTCTTGTGCATGGAATCGCGCGTGGCGGCGGAGCCGAGATGGGTAAGGCCCGTGCCGGTCAGGTGGAGATGCGCGGCGTCGGGATGGGTGATCGGCGGCAGCAGCCGGCCTTCGGCATAGGCCGCTTCGAGATCGATCTCCTCGCCGAGGCCCTTGGCGTCGATGACGGCCTTCAGCGACTTGCCGCCATTGGCCGCTTCCATGGCCAGCGCGTGCACGCTCGCCGCGCCCTTCACCGCGCGGCCCTTGCCGCCCTCCTCGCGCACGACCACGGTGATCGAGCCATCGGCATTTCCAACCTGCGATATCAGCATCTTCGTTTCCTTCCTGAAGCCGGCAGCACGCCGCGCTCCGCACGCGCGGCGGACGAACGTCCCCGCTCTGGCCGCGCCGGCGGCCGGTCAAATAAGCTTGCGATGGGGCGGCTGGCAGGTTTCCCGGTCAGCCCTTGTTCTTGTTGTAGACGTCGAAGAACACGGCGGCGAGCAGCACCAGACCCTTGATGAGCTGCTGGTAGTCGATGCCGATGCCCATGATCGACATGCCGTTGTTCATCACACCCATGATGAAGGCGCCGATGACCGCGCCGGTGATCTTGCCGACGCCGCCCGAGGCCGAGGCGCCGCCGATGAAGCAGGCCGCGATGACGTCGAGCTCGAAGCCGACGCCGGCCTTCGGCGTCGCCGAATTGAGGCGGGCCGCGATGATCATGCCGGCCAGCGCGGCGAGCGCGCCCATGTTGACGAAGGTGTAGAAGGTCAGCCGTTCGGTATTGATGCCCGAGAGCTTGGCCGCCTTCTCGTTGCCGCCCATCGCATAGATGCGCCGGCCGATCGTCGTGCGCGTCGTCACGAACGTATAGAGCGCGATCAGGAGGCCCATGACGACCAGCACGTTCGGCAGGCCGCGATAGGTCGAGAGCTGGAAGCCGAGGAAGATCGCCACGGCCCCGATGACGAGCATCTGGATCGCGAAGAAGGCGAAGGGCTCGTTCTCGGTCTCGTGCAGGACGTTCATGCGCCGCTCGCGCAGGCCCGCATAGACCGCATAGGCGACGAGCGCCAGCACCGCGATGAGCGCGACATAGTTCTTGACGAGGCTGGTCGCCGGATCGGTGATCGACAGGAAGTCCGGCACGAAGCCCGTGGAGAGGATCTGGAACTCCTTCGGGAACGGGCCGACCGGGCGGCCGCCGAGCACGACATAGGTCATGCCGCGGAAGACGAGCATGCCGGCCAGCGTCACGATGAAGGACGGGATCTTCTGATAGGCGACCCAGTAGCCCTGCGCCGCGCCCATGACCGCGCCGACGAGGATGCAAAGCGGCACGACGACGATGGCCGGCAGCCCCCATTTCACCAGCATGATCGCCGATATGGCGCCGATGAAGGCGACGATGGAGCCGACCGACAGGTCGATATGCCCCGCCACGATGATCAGCAGCATGCCCAGCGCCATGATGACGATGAACGAGTTCTGCAGCACCAGGTTGGTGATGTTGACCGGGCGGAAGAGTACCCCGTTGGTGATGACCTGGAAGAAGATCATGATGACGACCAGCGCGACGAGCAGGCCGTATTCGCGGATGTTCTTCCTGAGATAGTCCCCCACCGAAGGCTGGGTTCTCTGGGTCGCGGTGTCGGTGGCCATTAGTGTTTCTCCCCGGAGCGCATGATGGCGCGCATGATGGATTCCTGGCTTGCTTCCGCCTTGGAAAGCTCGGCCACGATGCGTCCTTCGTTCATGACATAGATGCGATCGCAGGTCCCGAGCAGTTCCGGCATCTCCGACGAGATCATCAGGATGCCCTTGCCCTCGGCGGCAAGCTGGTTGATGATGGTATAGATTTCGAACTTCGCGCCGACATCGATGCCGCGCGTCGGCTCGTCGAGGATCAGCACGTCAGGATCGGTGAAGAGCCATTTCGACAGCACCACCTTCTGCTGGTTGCCGCCCGAAAGGTTGACTGCTTCCTGATAGATCGAATGCGAACGGATGCGCAGCTTCTGGCGGTAGCCGGAGGCGACCTTGGCTTCCTGGTGCGTATCGATCACCGTCCCCTTGGAAACGCCCTTGAGGTTGGCGAGCGTCGTGTTGTGCATGATGTTGTCGATCAGCACGAGGCCGAGCTGCTTGCGGTCTTCCGTGACATAGGCAAGGCCGGCGTCGATCGCCTTCGGGATCGTGCTGACGTCGACGGGCTTGCCGCGCATGGCGACGTCGCCGGTGATCTTGTGGCCCCAGCTCCTGCCGAAGAGGCTCATCGCCGTCTCGGTGCGCCCTGCCCCCATGAGGCCGGCAATGCCGACCACCTCGCCGGCGCGCACCGTGAAGCTCACGTCGTGCAGGAACTGCCGGTCGCGGTGGTGCTGGTGGAAGACGTTCCAGTTCTTCACCTCCAGCAGCGTCTCGCCGATCTTCGGCTCGCGCGGCGGATAGCGGTCTTCCATCTCGCGGCCGACCATGCCCTTGATGATGCGGTCTTCCGAAATGTCCTCGTTGTGGCAGTCCAGCGTTTCCACCGTGCCGCCGTCGCGCAGGATGGTGATCTGGTCGGCGACCTTTTTGATCTCGTTCAGCTTGTGCGAGATGATGATCGAGGTGAGGCCCTGCGTGCGGAATTCCATGAGCAGCTTGAGGAGCGCGTCGGAATCCTTCTCGTTGAGCGAGGCCGTCGGCTCATCCAAGATGAGCAGGCGCACCTTCTTCGACAGCGCCTTGGCGATCTCGACGAGCTGCTGCTTGCCGACGCCGATATCGGTGATCAGCGTGCCCGGCGGCTCCTTGAGGCCGACCTTGTCGAGCAGTTCCTGCGTGCGGCGGAACGCCTGCTTCCAGTCGATGATGCCGTTGGTCGCGACCTCGTTGCCGAGGAAGATGTTTTCCGCGATCGACAGGAGCGGCACCAGCGCCAGCTCCTGGTGGATGATGATGATGCCCAGATGCTCGCTGTCGGAGATCGTGGAGAAGCGGCGAACCTCGCCGTCGAAATGGATTTCGCCCTCGTAGGAGCCGGCGGGATAGACGCCGCTCAACACTTTCATGAGGGTGGACTTGCCGGCGCCATTCTCGCCCACGAGGGCATGGATTTCGCCTTCGCGGACCTTCAGGTTGACGTTGTCGAGCGCTTTCACGCCCGGGAACGTCTTCGTGATGCCACGCATTTCCAGAAGGGTCTTGCTCATTTACCAGTTTCCAGCGGCCGTTCGCCACCTCGCGGCGGCGAAAGCGAGCCTATTCGCTCTGCGATCCGGATAAAAGAGGGTTCGCGCGAAACGCGCGAACCCCGGAGAATGTAGGAAGCGATCAGTTCTTGAGCTGGTCGGCCGTGTAGTAGGCCGAGTCCGTGACGAGGATCTTCTCGGCATTGGACTTGTCGACGGCGACCGGCTTGAGGAGGTAGGACGGAACGACCTTGACGCCGTTGTCATAGGTCTTGGTGTCGTTCACTTCCGGCTCCTTGCCTTCCAGGATCGCGTTGACCATGCCGACGGTAACCTTGGCGAGTTCACGCGTGTCCTTGAAGATCGTCGAGTACTGCTCGTCGGCGAGGATCGACTTGACGGAGGGGAGTTCGGCGTCCTGGCCGGTGACGATGGCCATCGGCTGGTCGCCCGAGCCGTAGCCGACGCCCTTCAGGGCCGAGATGATGCCGATGGAAAGACCGTCATAGGGCGAAAGAACGCCATCGACGCGGCCATCGGTGTAGGTCGAGGAGAGCAGGTTCTCCATGCGGGCCTGTGCGACCGCACCGTCCCAGCGCAGCGTGCCGACGGTTTCCATGCCGGTCTGGCCCGACTTGATGACGATATCGCCCTTGTCGACGAGCGGCTGGATGACCGACATCGCGCCGTCATAGAAGAAGAAGGCGTTGTTGTCGTCCGGCGAACCGCCGAAGAGCTCGACGTTCCACGGCTTGGTGTCCGGGAACTTCGCCTTCAGGCCGTCGACGAGGCTGGTGGCCTGCAGGACGCCGACCTGGAAGTTGTCGAAGGTGGCGTAGTAGTCGACATTGCCCGAATCGCGGATCAGGCGGTCATAAGCGATGACCTTGACGCCGGCATCGGCAGCCTTCTGCAGGATGTCGGAAAGCGTCGTGCCGTCGATGGCGCCGATGACGAGGACCTTGGCGCCCTTGGTGACCATGTTCTCGATCTGGGCGAGCTGGTTCGGAATGTCGTCGTCGGCGAACTGCAGGTCCGGCGTGTAGCCGGCTTCCTTGAACAGCTTTTCCATCGTCTCGCCGTCCGAGATCCAGCGGGTCGAGGTCTTGGTGGGCATGGAGATGCCGACCATGCCCTTGTCCTGGGCGAAGGACGGCGCCACGAACGACGCAACGCTGATGGCAGCGGCGGCGAGAAGCGAAGTGATCATTTTCATTGAAAGGTCTCTCCCTTGTGCGCACTGGCCGTAATTGCAGCCAGGCATTGTTCCATGCGCGGCAGGGTCGCATTCAGGCGACGCCTGGAAACGGCCGGGCAAGAGCCCGCCGATCCCCACTCCCAAGGACCCCAGCGCACATTGGCGCAAGGTCTACCGAATTGCCATAACTGTCAAATGCAATGAGCTTCTAAATCGATATCAAATTTGATATGCAGTGAGCGAAATATATTACTTTTTACCGATCGGAGAAACCATGCGTTTGCACGGCGAGAGCGAGGATCAGTTTTTTGCCGGCGAGAGCTTCGACAACCTGCAGGGCGTGGCGCTGCTGCGCAGCGGCCTGAAGCTCAGCCACCTGCGCATGATCGTCGCCATCGAGGAGCACAAGCAGGTGAGCGCGGCGGCCGATGCGCTGAACATCTCCCAGCCCGCCGCCTCCCGCATGCTTACGGAAATGGAGATGATCCTCAAGGCGCAGCTCTGCGAGCGCGTCTCGCGGGGCGTCGCCCTCACCGCCTTCGGCCGGGCCTTCGCGCGGCGCGCCCGCACCATCCTGCTCGAACTGCGCGAGGTCGACCGCGAGCTTTCGGCGCTGAAATCCGGCACCGGCGGCTCGGTCTTCCTCGGCTCCGTGACGGCGCCGGCCATCAGCCTTGCCGTGCCGGCGATCCAGCAGGTCAGCGCCGCCTATCCCGGCATCGAGGTGAATGTGCGCGTGGAGACCAGCAACGTGCTCGCCCGCGAGCTGCTGGCCGCCCAGCAGGATTTCATCATCGCCCGCGTGCCGGACGACCTCAATCCGCGGCTCTTCAACGTCACGGAGATCGGCATCGAGAGGGCCTGTCTCATCGTCCGCAAGGGTCACCCCCTTGCGGACAAGCCGGTCGTCGGCCTTGCCGACCTGCCGCATTACGACTGGGTGTTCCAGCCCTCGGGCACGCTGCTGCGGCGGCGCATCGAGGAGCTGTTCCTCGCCGCCGGGGTGCCGCTTCCCTCCACCGTGGTCAACACCTCGTCCATCCTGCTCACCACCGCCATCGTCTGCGGCTCCAACGCCATTGCGCCGGTGGCGCGCGACATGGCCGACTTCGTCGCCGATGTCGGCGCGCAGGCCGGCGAGATCAGGATCCTCGACACGGATTTCGAGATCGACATCAAGCCCTACAGCCTCATCTCCGTCAAAGGCCGGGCGCTCCCGCCGAGCGCCAAACTCCTCTATGATCTCATCCTGCAACGCAGCCGGATGCTTTCGCCGGACTGATCGATCGGAGAGACCATGTTCGGCATGACCGTTTTCGAATCCGTGCTGGAGCGGCTGCGCGCCGAGGCGCGCGAGGCGGAAGAGGAGATAGCGGAAGAGCAAGGCCCCGGCCCTGTCCGTGGGCTGACGTCCGGCTTTGCCGGCCTCGGCGCGACGGGTGCCTTCATGTCCGGCTCGCAGGCCACCGCCGCCTATCTCGACCTCTACGAGGAGCCTGCGCCGCCGGAGCCGGAGCCGGAAAGCCCGCCGGAAGAACCCGCCCCCGTGCCGGAGCATCTCCTGCGCATCACGCCGGAGGCGGTCGCGGAAGACCTCGCCCTTACCGGCCGCGAAGGCATCGACGACCTCGCCGCGCGCCGCCGCAGCTTCGCACGCGAAAACCACCCCGACCGCGCCCCGGCCGAGCTTCGCGCCAATGCGACGCTCCGCATGAAGATCGCCAACATGCTGATCGACGAGACGATCCGGCGGATCAATGTGGAAAAGAGCCTCGGCCTCTAGCCCTCGCTCTTCGTTTCGCCACCCTCGCCGGGCGGCTTGGCGGCCGGATCGGAGGGCTTGAAGAAGAGGATGAGGTTGGCGAAGGCATAGGCGGTCACGATGAGGAAGACCGTGCCCCAAGTCTGCTCGCCATTGTAGAATTCCACGCCGGTCCATGCGGCGCAGATCCCGACCAGAAGCAGCCGCCGCCAGAGCGGACGGTAGAACGGATGGTCGGGATCGATGAATTTCATGAACGTCTCCTCACGCCTTTGCCCGTGTACATAGGCGGTTTTCCGTCGCGAGGAAACCGGCTTTCAACCATCCAGCCGCTCGAGGAAGGCGGCAAGCTCCGCCGCCTCGATGCCGACGAGATGGCCCTTCTCAGGATAGACGCCGGAGCGCACGTCGTCGGCATATTCGCGGAAGGCGGCGATGCGCTCCTGCTGCAGCCGGTCGTATTCGGCGGCGAAATTGCGGTAGACCCTGGCATGGCGCGGATAGTGGCCGCGGTTCTGGCCGAGCACATCCTCGGCGAAGAGATATTGCGCGTCGCAGCCGGTGCCCGCGCCCATGGAGAGCATGACGAGCGAGGTCTTCGCGCTGATCGCGGCGGCGACCTCGCCCGGCACGACCTCGATCTCGGCCGCGAAGGCCCCCGCCTCCTCCAGCGCCTTGACCTGCCGGAAGATTTCCAGCGCGCTCTCCGCCGTCTTGCCGACGGCGCGGAAGCCGCCCGTCCACGTCGCCTTGGAGGGGATGAGACCGACATGGCCGCAGACCGGGATGCCCTCCTCGCGCAGCCGCCGCACGGTCGAAAGGCCGGCCGCGCAATAGACGGCATCGCCCCCCGCCTTCATCGCCTGGAAGGCGCCGCGCAGGTAATCGTCGGCGGTGACGAAGTCGCCATATTCGAGGCCTGGAAAGGCGAAGACCGTCGGCGCGGCCTCGCGGAAGGCCGGTCCCAGCAGGGCCGGCGGCACGGAGACGAGGTCGATGCCCGCCTGCTCGGCGGCCTCCGCCTCCTCCAGCGTCACGACGCGCAGCATGGTGAGCTGGCGCTTGCCCTTCATGGCCTGGAGGTCGGCGACGGTCGGTCTCTTGGTCTTCACGGGGATCTCCTCAGGCGGCGAGCAGTTTCTTGAGCTTGGTTTCCGGCGCGGCGAGTTCTGCCGGGTCGGGATGGATGCGGGCGGCGATCAGCATTTCCGCAAGACGAATGTCGCGGGCGACCGCATTGCCCGGCCCGATGCCGCTCGCCGCGATCAGCCGGCCCTCGCCGTCGAGATGAAAGAGGATGAAGGCCCCCTCGCCCATCTCGCGCCGCACCGTCGTCACCATCCCGTCGGCAAGGCCGGCGATCTGGAGCGTCATGTCGTACTGGTCCGACCAGAACCACGGCACGGCCGAATGGACATCCTCGCCGCCCAGCATATTGGCGGCGGCAAGCTGGCCCTGCTCCTGCGCGTTGCGCCAGGATTCGAGGCGGATGCGGCGGTCGCCGTAAAGGGGGAGTGGATAAGAGGTGCAGTCTCCCGCAGCAAAAATGTCGGGATCGGAGGTGCGCAGATGGCCGTCGACGGCAATGCCGTTGTCGATAGCGAGGCCGGCGGCCTCCGCCAGTTCCGTGTTCGGCACCGCGCCGATACCGACGACGAGGAGGCTTGCCGAAACGACGCGGCCATCCTCCAGCGCAATGCGCACCTCGCCCGGCAGGTCCTCGATCCCGGCGACCTTCGCGCCGCAGAGGATTTCCACGCCTTCGGCCATGTGCCGGTTGGCAACGATCTCGGCGATCTCGGGCGGCACGCCCCGCGTCAGCACGCGCGGCAGGCCCTCGACCAGCGTGACGGAGGCGCCGAGCTTGCGGGCGCTCGCGGCAAGTTCCAGCCCGATGAAGCCGCCGCCGAGAATGGCGACGTGGCTGCCCTCCACCAGATGCGCGCGGATGCGGGCCGCATCGTCATGGCTGCGCAGCGCCGCGATGCGGCCGCCATGGTTCGTGCCCGGCAGGGCGCGCGGGCGCGCGCCAGTGGCAAGCAGCAGCCTGTCATAGGGAACGACCGTGCCGTCTCCCAGCACGACATGCTTTGCCGAGCGGTCGATTCTAGACACCGTGCGGCCGAGCAGAAGGTCGATGCCGGCCTCGACATAGCGTTCCGCCTCCGCGACGAGCTTCGGGCCGGCGCCCGCGACCAGCGCCTCCTTGGAGAGCGGCGGGCGCTCATAAGGCAGATGGGTTTCGCTGCCGATCAGGGTGATCGCACCGTCGAAGCCCTTTTCGCGCAGCGCGAAGGCCGCGCGTGCGCCGCATTCGCCGGCACCGACGATGACGAAGCTCATCATGGCGATATCCTCTATCTCTTTGTTTTTACGCAATTCCGGACGCAAAACCGCTGCTAGAGACCTATAAAGACGGTACCGCCCTCGACCTTGACCGGATAGGTCTTGAGGTCGATACAGACCGGCGCACCCAGCGCCTCGCCGCTCTTGTAGTTGAAGCGGCCGTTGTGCTTGGGACATTCGATGACGTGATCCATCACGAGGCCGTCGGCGAGGTGGATTTTCTCGTGCGTGCAGAGCCCGTCCGTGGCGTGATAGGTGTCTTCCGGGCTGCGGTAGATCGCGAAGGTCCGGCCCGCATGGTCGAAGCGGATGACGTCCTCCTCGTCGATCTCGTCCGCCGCGCAGACCTCGATCCAGGTGTCGCTCATGGTCTCTCCTCCAGTGACTGTTGGTTATTCGGCGGCCGCGATGGCGGGTTCCGCGTGGAATTCTTCCTTGTAGGGCCGCGCCGTCGGCGGCAGCTCGCGCTTCAGGAAGTAGTCCTCGTTGCGAAGCTGGCGCAGGAAGGCCGGGATCATCTCCCTGTAGCCGTGCCACATCGACGGGTTCGGCTCCGGCAGGTCGTGCCTGATCATGGCGTGCAGCCTCGGCAGCGCATGGTAGGGCACCATCGGGAACATGTGGTGCTCCACATGGTAGTTCATGTTCCAGTAGATGAAGCGGCTGACCGGGTTCATGTAGACCGTGCGGCTGTTGAGCCGGTGGTCGATGACATTGTCGGCAAGGCCGCCATGCTGCAGCAGGCCCGTCAGCACATGATGCCAGGCACCGTAGAGCCGTGGCAGGCCGATCAGCATGGCCGGCAGGATCGAGCCGAACGCGAGGCAGGCGGCAATGGTCGCGACATAGATGGCGAGCCAGATGCGGGCGATGCGGATCGCCTTCGGCTGCTCGGATTCGGGAATGAAGGTCTTTTCCGCGGCGCTCATGACGCCCGCCGCATTGCGCAGCATGTCGATGACGGCATGCCAGGCATCGAGAAGGCCGAAGAAGTTCAGCACGAGGCGCGCAAGATCCGGCGGGCGCATGACGGCGATTTCCGGGTCGCGACCGACGATCACCGTATCCGTATGGTGGCGCGTATGGCTCCAGCGCCAGGTCACCGGGTTGCGCATGATCATGAAGCAGGCGATCTGGTAGACCGCATTGTTCATCCACATCGTCTTGAAGGCCGTGCCGTGGCCGCATTCGTGCCAGCGGCTGTCGGAGGCCGAGCCGTAGAGCACGCCATAGACGAGGAAGAACGGCACGCAGGCCCAGGTTCCCCAGAACCACGCGCCGAGCCCGCCGGAAACGGCGAGACAGCCGAGCCAGATCGCGGTGTCGCGGATCGCCGGGCCATCGCTGCGCTGCATCAGCGCCTTCATCTCCTTGCGCGGGATTTCGGTGTGGTACCACTCGGCCGCCGCAAGACCATTGGCAACGGCGGCCTCGGCATCGCGGCCAAGAAGGCTGTAGTCCCGCTTCGTCGGCTTCATCGCTCGTCTCCTCCTTGAGGGGGCGTTTCCGCTCCACGCCTCGTCCAGTGACCGAACGATAGCGCCGCTCCTTGCATCTCTCAATCCTGCCATGATAGAATGCATCAAATTCCATCATCCGCTATCATTCGTCCTTGATGGAAAGATTTCAGGGAGGGGAAAATGGCATCGAGACCCACCATCTCGGATCTCGCCCAGGCGGCCGGCGTCAGCGTCGCGACGGTCGACCGGGTGTTGAACGGCCGCCACAAGGTCCGCGAGGAGACGGCGCGCCGGGTCTACGAGGCGGCCAATGCGATCGGCTACCATGCCATCGGCCTCATCCGGCAACGCGTCTTCGAGGACCTGCCGCAATATAGGCTCGGCTTCAGCCTGCAGCGCCCGAGCCAGGCCTTCTACCAGAACTTCGCCCGCGAGATCGAGATCGCCTGCAATGCCTGCACGACCGCCCGCATCGTCCCGCAGGTCGACTTCATCAACGCGCAGACCCCGGCGGCGATGACGGAGATGCTGCGCCAGCTTTCCGCGCGCAACCAGGCGCTCGCCGTCGTCGCGCCGGACTATCCGGCGACGACCGCCATGGTGGAGGAGCTGAAGGAGCGCGGCCTTCCGCTATTCTGCCTGCTCTCCGACTTCGCCATGGACGTGCGGCAGGGCTATATCGGCCTCAACAACATGAAGGTCGGGCGCACGGCGGCCTGGATGATCGCCAAGGGCGCGAAACGGCCGGGCAAGGTGGCGATCTTCGTCGGCAGCCACCGCTTCCACGGCCACGAGCTGCGCGAAATGGGCTTCCGCTCCTTCTTCCGCGAGAAGGGCCAGGATTTCGAGGTGCTGGACACGCTGGTCAATCTCGACACCAGCGAGATCACCCACGAGGCGACGGCGAACCTTCTCGCCCAGCATCCCGACCTCGTCGGCCTCTATGTCGCCGGCGGCGGCATGGAGGGGGCGATCTCGGCGATCCGCGAGGAAGGTTACGCCGGACGGATCCAACTCATCGTCAACGAGTTGACGCCCGAATCGAAGGCCGGCCTTGCCGACGACGTCGTCACCATGGCGATCAATACCCCGCTGCCGGCCCTCTGCCGCGAGCTCGTCTCGCTGATGGTCACGGCCATCGAGAAGGGCGGAAACGCCGTTCCGGGTCAGACCTTCCTGCCCTTCGACATCCTCCTGCCGGAAAATATCTGAGCTGGAATGATGGTTTTCCATCACGCCCTTGGCCAAATCTCTCAGCGATGAAGGTGCCGGCCACGCCTTGGGCTTTGACGCCCGTCAAGTGCGTCCCGATCCTCATGCGTGCATGCGAGGCCGCCCTGTCGGCGACCTCGAAGACCGGAGGACACCCATTCCATGCCGCCCCTTGATTTCGCCCTCAACCACATGACGGCCCCCGGCCTCAAGCTGGACGCCTTCTTCGCCCTTGCCGTCTCCCTCGGCATGAAGGCGGTGGAGATTCGCAACGACCTCGACGGCAACGCCATCCTCGACGGCACGACGCCGACCGAGGTGAAGGCCCTCGCCGAGCGCCACGGCGTCACGATCATCTCGATCAACGCGCTCCAGCGCTTCAACGAGTGGACGCCCGCCCGCGCCGCCGAGGCGAAGGACCTCATCGATTATGCCAGCGCCTGCGGCGCCCGCGCGCTGGTGCTCGTGCCGAAGAACGACGGCACCGGCCAGGCCGACGGCGAGCGGCAGGAAAACCTGCGCACGGCGCTGACGGCCCTGAAGCCCCTGCTCGACGCCGCCGGCATCGTCGGCCTCGTCGAGCCGCTCGGCTTCGAGATCTGCTCGCTGCGCTCCAAGCGCGAGGCGGCCGAAGCGATCCGCGCCGTCGGCGGCGAAGCGACGTTCCGCCTGGTGCACGACACGTTCCACCACCACCTTGCCGGCGAGCCCGACCTCTTCGCCGGCCTCACCGGCCTCGTGCACATTTCCGGCGTCGAGGACCCTGCGGTCTCCGTTTCCGACATGCGCGACGGCCACCGCGTCCTCGTCGGCCCGAAGGATCGCCTCGACAATGCCGGCCAGATCAAGGCCCTGTTGGCCGCCGGCTATGCCGGGCCGCTCTCCTTCGAGCCCTTCTCGCCTTCCGTTCACGACGTCGCGGACCCGAAGGCCGCCGTTGCCGAAAGCGTCGCTTTCCTACGCGCAAATATCTGAAAAGCCTCATGCCGGCGGCCCCTGCCGCCGGCATTTTTCCCCAGGACCCGGGCCTTGCCTTATCGCAAAAATGGAACGGGCTTGACGTCCCGGGCAGAAAATGGAATAAACATTCCGCAATACGGAATTCGCGGTTTGTTTATTCTGTTTTGGCCTTTTGCATCCCGGGAGGAGCAGGGGGCGGGCCGTCCTGCAAGGGTCGGTCTTCCGGTTGATCTGTGGTGCCGCCGGACACCATGTTGAGGAGGAGAACAACATGAAAAAATTCATTCTTGGTTCGGCGCTCGCCGTCATGATGTCCACGGCCGCCCATGCCGAAACGATCGGCGTTTCCATGGCGCTGTTCGACGACAACTTCCTGACCGTCCTGCGCAACGGCATGTCCGACTATGCCAAGACGCTCGACGGCGTCGAGCTGCAGATCGAGGACGCCCAGAACGACGTCGCCAAACAGCAGAGCCAGGTCCAGAACTTCATCGCCTCGGGCGTCAGCGCCATCATCGTGAACCCGGTCGATACCGACGCGACCGCCGCGCTCTCCAAGGCCGCCGCCGATGCCGGCATTCCGCTGGTCTATGTCAACCGCGAGCCGGCCAACATCAACGAACTGCCGGAAAAGCAGGCCTTCGTCGCCTCCAACGAGCAGGAATCCGGCACGCTGGAAACCAAGGAAGTCTGCCGCCTGCTGAACGGCAAGGGCAAGGTCGTCGTCATGATGGGCGAGCTTTCCAACCAGGCCGCCCGCATGCGCACGCAGGACGTCAAGGACGTCATCGCCACCGACGAGTGCAAGGGCCTCGAGATCGTCGAGGAGCAGACCGCCAACTGGTCGCGCACGCAGGGCTCGGACCTGATGACCAACTGGCTCTCCGCCGGCGTGGAATTCGATGCCGTCATCTCCAACAATGACGAAATGGCCATCGGCGCGATCCAGGCCCTGAAGGCCGCCGGCCGCTCGATGGACAGCGTCGTCGTCGCCGGTGTCGACGCCACGCAGGACGCGCTCGCCGCCATGGCTGCCGGCGACCTCGACGCCACCGTGTTCCAGGATGCCGCCGGTCAGGGCAAGGGCTCGGTCGACGCCGCGCTGAAGCTCGCCAAGGGCGAGAAGGTGGATACCAAGGTCTACATCCCCTTCCAGCTCGTGACCCCGGCGAACATCGCCGACTTCCAGGCGAAGAACTGACCGGCTCGCCGGCAAACGATAAAACTGCCAGATTGATCCAGGGACGCGCGCACGCCTGCGTGCGCGCGTCCGACCCGTTTCAGATGCTCCGGGAGGGAGGAACACGATGGTCAGCCCGACCACCATGGCCGCGGTTCGTGCAAGCGGCGCCATTCCGAATGCGGAATATCTTCTGTCCGCGGAAGGCATCCGCAAGGAATTCCCCGGCGTCGTCGCGCTCGACGACGTCCAGTTCAAGCTGAAGCGCGGCACCGTGCACGCCCTGATGGGCGAGAACGGCGCCGGCAAATCCACCCTGATGAAGATCCTCGCCGGCATCTACACGCCCGATCAGGGCGAGGTGCTGCTGAAGGGCCAGAAGATCCGGCTCGCATCGCCGCTCGACGCGCTGGAAAACGGCATCGCCATGATCCATCAGGAACTGAACCTGATGCCCTTCATGACGGTCGCGGAGAACATCTGGATCCGCCGCGAACCGAAGAACCGCTTCGGCTTCGTCGATCACGGCGAGATGCACCGCAAGACGGCCGAGCTCTTCAAGCGCCTCAACATCGCGATGGACCCGGAAACGCAGGTGCGCGACCTCTCCGTCGCCAACCGCCAGATGGTCGAGATCGCCAAGGCCGTCTCCTACGAGAGCGACGTCCTCATCATGGACGAGCCGACTTCGGCCCTGACGGAACGCGAGGTGGAGCATCTCTTCACCATCATCCGGGACCTGCGCTCGCAGGGCATCGGCATCGTCTACATCACCCACAAGATGAACGAGCTGTTCGAGATCGCCGACGAATTCTCGGTGTTCCGCGACGGCAAGTATATCGGCACCCACGCCTCGACCGACGTGACGCGCGACGACATCATCCGCATGATGGTCGGCCGCGAGATCACCCAGATGTTCCCGAAGGAGGAAGTGCCGATCGGCGACGTCGTCCTGTCGGTGAAGAACCTCACCCTCAAGGGCGTCTTCCACGACGTTTCCTTCGACGTGCGCGCCGGTGAAATCCTCGGCCTCGCCGGCCTCGTCGGCTCGGGCCGCTCGAATGTCGCAGAGACGATCTTCGGCGTGACGCCCGCCACTTCCGGCACGATCTCGATCAACGGCAAGGAAGTCGCGATCGACAGCCCGAACACGGCGATCAAACATCGCATGGCGTTCCTGACGGAGGACCGCAAGGATACCGGCTGTCTGCTGATCCTCGATATCCTGGAAAACATGCAGATCGCCGTGCTGCAGGACAAGTTCGTCAAGAACGGCTTCGTCCAGGAGGGGGCGCTGAGCAAGGTCTGCGAGGAGATGAGCCGGAAGCTGCGCGTCAAGACGCCGAACCTTTCCGAAAGGATCGAGAACCTTTCGGGCGGCAACCAGCAGAAGGTGCTGATCGGCCGCTGGCTGCTCACCAATCCGCGCATCCTCATCCTCGACGAGCCGACGCGCGGCATCGATGTCGGCGCGAAGGCGGAAATCCACCGCTTCGTCACGGAACTCGCCCGCGACGGCGTCGCCGTCATCATGATCTCGTCGGAAATGCCGGAAGTGCTCGGCATGAGCGACCGCGTCATGGTCATGCACGAGGGCCGCGTCACCGGCATCCTCGACCGCGCCGAGGCGACGCAGGTCAGGGTGATGGAACTGGCGGCCCAGTGAGCCCGGCCAGTAAGTTCAGGGCCGCCGAGCGGCCGCAAGGGAGGTAATCATGAGCACGAATTCCGCAGCGCAGGCCCAGGTCGCCGCGCAGAAATCTGCCCGCCGGCTGCCGCCGGAACTCAACATCTTTCTCGTCCTCGTCGGCATCGCGCTGGTCTACGAAATCCTCGGCTGGATCTTCGTCGGCCAGAGCTTCCTGATGAACTCGCAGCGCCTGACGATCATCATTCTGCAGGTCTCGGTCATCGGCATCATCGCCGTCGGGGTGACGCAGGTCATCATCACCGGGGGCATCGACCTGTCGTCCGGCTCGGTGGTCGGCATGACGGCGATGTTCACGGCCTCGCTCGCCCAGGCCTCGACCTGGCCGCGCGCGCTCTATCCCTCGCTGACGGACCTTCCGGTCATCGTGCCGGTTGCCGTCGGCATCGGCGTCGGCCTCCTGGCCGGCATCGTCAACGGCCAGCTCATCGCCAAGACCAAGATCCCGCCCTTCATCGCCACGCTCGGCATGATGGTCTCGGCCCGCGGCATTTCCAAGTGGTACACCAAGGGCCAACCGGTCTCCGGCCTCACCGAGCAGTTCAACTTCATCGGCACCGGCATCTGGCCCGTCGTGATCTTCCTCGTCGTCGCGGTGATCTTCCACATCGCGCTGCGCTACACCCGCTACGGCAAGTTCACCTATGCCATCGGCGCGAACGTGCAGGCCGCCCGCGTCTCCGGCATCAACGTCGAATCCCATCTGGTGAAGGTCTATGCCATCGCCGGGGCGCTTGCCGGTCTTGCCGGCGTCGTCACCGCGGCAAGAGCCCAGACCGCGCAGGCCGGCATGGGCGTGATGTACGAACTCGACGCCATCGCCGCGACCGTCATCGGCGGCACCTCGCTTGCCGGCGGCGTCGGCCGCATCACCGGCACGGTCATCGGCACCGTCATCCTCGGCGTCATGACATCGGGCTTTACCTTCCTGCGCGTCGATGCTTTTTACCAGGAGATCGTCAAGGGCGTGATCATCGTGGCCGCCGTCGTCGTCGACGTCTACCGCCAGAAGAAGCGCAAGGTCTGATCCCAATCTCCGCGGCCCCGGCCGCGGCGCCTTCGCGGGGCGAGCGCATCGCCCCGTCCCTCCCCGCCGGCGTGGCCGGCAGTATACCAGAGAGAATGAAGATGACTGTGAGATTTGGTCTTCTCGGCGCAGGCCGTATCGGCAAGGTCCACGCCAAGGCCGTGACCGGCAATCCCGATGCCGTGCTCGTCGCCGTCGCCGATGCCTTTCCCGCCGCCGCCGATGCCATCGCCAAGCAGTATGGCTGCGAGGTCCGCACCATCGAGGCGATCGAAGCCGCCAAGGACATCGACGCCGTCGTGATCTGCACGCCGACCGACACCCATGCCGATCTCATCGAGCGCTTCTCCCGCGCCGGCAAGGCCATCTTCTGCGAAAAGCCGATTGACCTCGACATCGACCGCGTCCGCGCCTGCATGAAGGTCGTGGACGAGACCAAGGGCAAGCTGATGGTCGGCTTCAACCGCCGCTTCGACCCGCATTTCATGGCCGTCCGCAAGGCCATCGACGACGGCCGCATCGGCGACGTCGAGATGGTGACGATCACCTCGCGCGACCCCGGCGCCCCGCCGGTCGACTATATCAAGCGCTCCGGCGGCATCTTCCGCGACATGACCATCCACGACTTCGACATGGCCCGCTTCCTGCTGGGCGAAGAGGTCGTCTCGGTATCGGCGACGGCCGCCGTGCTGGTCGATCCGGAAATCGGCAAGGCCGGCGACTATGACAGCGTCTCCGTCATCCTGCAGACGAAGTCCGGCAGGCAGGCGATCATCTCGAACTCCCGCCGCGCCACCTACGGCTACGACCAGCGCATCGAGGTGCACGGCTCCAAGGGCGTCGTCTCCGCCGAGAACCAGCGCCCGGTCTCCATCGAGATCGCCAACGGCGACGGCTACACCCGCCCGCCGCTGCACGATTTCTTCATGACCCGCTACACCGAGGCCTATGCCAACGAGATCGCGGCCTTCATCGCCGCCATCGAGAAGGGCGCCGCCATCTCGCCCTCCGGCGCCGACGGCCTCGCCGCCCTCGCGCTGGCCGACGCGGCCGTGAAGTCGGTGGAAGAAAAGCGCCAGATCGCCGTCGGCTGACGGAAGACGACTCCCAGGACACCTGACCGGGCGGTTCCATCGCCCGGTCTTTTTGCGTCCGGCGGGCGCGCCCTTAATCCCCGCTCGTCCGCGCCGCGATGATATCGTGATCCATCTCCGCCAATGCCCGGTCGAGATGGCCCTCCAGCACCAGCGTCGCCTCCTCCGGCACGACGGTGATCGGCGGCGCGCCGAAGAGGCGGACCTGCTGCGACTGCGCCAGCCCCTCCTCGAGACCGCGCCGCATGAGATCGAAATAGCGCGTGCCGGGGCCGGTGATGGCGATGGGCATGCTCTCGTGGAGGCTGACCATGCGCGACAGCCCCTGCCCCAGCGCAAGCCCGGCCTGGCGGAAGGCATATTCCGACATGCGATGCCCCTGCCGGGCCCGAAGCGCGATCTTGTCCATCTCGGCCAGCGGCACGAACTTGGCGGGAATCGTATCCGGCGGCACCTCGAAGGCCGTGCGCAGGATGCCGTAGAAGCCGGCAGAGGCCTCGATGCATCCCTGCGAGCCGCAGCGGCACAGCTTGCCGTCCGACGAATTCAGCATGTGCCCGAAATTCGGCGCGGTTACCGACAGTTCGCCGGAGCGGTCGAACCGCGCGATGCCGAGGCCAATGCTGTGGCCGAGCGATAGCGCGGCGACGGAATGCAGGTTTTCCATGCCGGCCCGCTCCATGCGCAGCGCCATGGCATGCGCGACGAGCAGCGTCTCGTTGCTGAGCAGGATCTTCGCCCGCCAATGTGGCTGGAGCAGCGCGGCGAAATCCACCTGCCGCGAACCGAAGATCGGCGACCAGACGAGCCGCGCAAGCGCCGGATCGACGAGCCCCTTGCTGCTGATCGAAACGACGAGCACGTCTTCCCGCGCGATCCGCGACCGGCTCGCAAGCTTCTCCAGCGCCGCCACGAAGGCTGCCGCAAAGGGCTCCGTCGAGCTGTCCGCATGGTTGCGCGCTTCCTCGAACCGGTCGATCAGCGTGCCGCCATAGTCAGCCAGCGAATATTGCACGATGTCGGAGGAAATGCGCACCGCGATGAGATAGCCGGCCGCGCGCCGCTGGCCGAAGATGACGCGAGGCCGCCCGCGCATTGCGGTCGCCTGCTGCTCGCGCCGCTCCAGCACATCGGCCTTTTCTAGCTCCGCCGTGATAGCCGAGACGGTCGCCGAGGCAAGGCCGGTATGCTGGGAAATATCGGTATGGGCGAGCGGTCCATGCCGGCGCAGCGAGGCGAGCACGAGCGCGCTGTTCTGCTGACGCACAAGCTCCGTGCTCGACTTCACCAGCATCGCCTGTTTCCGCCCGCTTTCATGAGATGCAACACATGCCCCTCCAAAGCACCTGTCACGCCGCCGTTCAAGAGCCGTCAAAGCCTTGTTGACAGCCTTCGAAACATCTGACATTTATTTTCTCGACTGTCGAGAAAAAAGTCCCGGCGTGTCGGGAGGGGTTATCGAGACAGTGTTATCGTGGCCGGTCGTTGAAAGGACGGGATTCGTCCAGGCGGCCGGTGTTCACTTGGGAGGAGATAAGATGAAATCCGTTTTGAAGCTGATGGCAGGGGCTGCCATCATCGTTTCCATGCATTCCGCCGTTCACGCCAAGGACCTCGTCGTCGGCGTCTCCTGGTCCAACTTCCAGGAAGAGCGCTGGAAAACCGACGAAGCCGCCATCAAGACAGCGCTCGAGGCTTCCGGCGACAAGTACATTTCCGCTGACGCCCAGTCGTCCGCCGCCAAGCAGCTCACCGACATCGAATCGCTGATCGCACAGGGCGCCAACGCCATCATCGTCCTGGCGCAGGATTCCGACGCCATCGGCCCGGCCATCGAGAAGGCCGCGGCGGAAGGCATCCCGGTCGTCGGCTACGACCGCCTGATCGAAAACCCGGCCGCCTTCTACATCACCTTCGACAACAAGGAAGTCGGCCGCATGCAGGCCCGCGAAGTGTTCAAGGTGAAGCCGGAAGGCAACTATGTCTTCATCAAGGGCAACTCCGCCGACCCGAACGCCGACTTCCTCTTCGCTGGCCAGCAGGAAGTGCTGAAGGAAGCGATCGACGCCGGCAAGATCAAGAATGTCGGCGAAGCCTATACCGACGGCTGGAAGCCGGAGAACGCCCAGAAGAACATGGAGCAGTTCCTGACGGCGAACGACAACAAGGTCGACGCGGTCGTCGCCTCGAACGACGGCACCGCCGGCGGCGCGATCGCGGCGCTCGCGGCCCAGGGCCTTGCCGGCTCCGTTCCGGTCTCCGGCCAGGACGCCGACCACGCCGCGCTCAACCGCGTCGCGCTCGGCACGCAGACCGTCTCGGTCTGGAAGGACTCGCGTGAACTCGGCAAGCGCGCCGCGGAAATTGCGGCCGAGCTTGCCGGCGGCAAGACCATGGACGAGATCGAAGGCGTCACCACCTTCAACGGCGGCCCGAAGGGCGTCGAGATGAAGTCCGTGTTCCTCGCCCCCCTGCCCGTCACCAAGGACAACCTGAACGTCGTCATCGACGCCGGCTGGATCTCCAAGGACGCGGCCTGCCAGGGCGTGAAGACCGGTTCGGTCGCGGCCTGCGACTGAGCCCGATCAACCGGTAATGACCTGACCATCGCCAGGCGCCGCAACGACACCGTTGCGGCGCTTGCGCAAGATGGACAGCGGGCGGAGGATGATGCGGATCCATCCTTTCAAGAAGCAGCACACGAACTGCGTGCCCGAAACGAACGTTCAACAAAAGTGAGGGGGACGGCAAGACCATGGCCGACATCACGAATACCGCACATGCCAACCGTGCGCGCTCGGCGAGCGAGAATCCGGTGAAGCGCTTCTTCCGCGCGACCGAGATCGACACGCGCCTGCTCGGCATGGTCGGCGCGCTGCTGATCATCTGGATCGGCTTCAACTTCCTGTCCGGCGGCCTGTTCCTGACGCCGCGAAACCTCTGGAACCTCTCCGTCCAGACCGCCTCCGTCGCCGTGATGGCGACCGGCATGGTGCTGGTCATCGTCACGCGCAACATCGACCTTTCCGTCGGCTCGATCCTCGGCTTCGTCGGCATGATCATGGGCGTGCTGCAGGCCGAGCTGCTGCCGCAGCTTCTCGGCTTCAACCATCCGGCTACCTGGATCGTCACGCTGCTCGCCGGCCTTCTGCTCGGCGCCGCCATCGGCGCGCTGCAAGGCTCGATCATCGCCTTCATGAACGTGCCGTCCTTCATCGTCACGCTTGGCGGCCTGCTCGTCTGGCGCGGCGCCACCTGGTTCGTCACGAGCGGCCGCACCGTCGCCCCGATGGACGCCACCTTCCGCCTGATGGGCGGCGGCACCGAGGGCTCGATCGGCGCGACGGCAAGCTGGATCGTCGGCGCCCTCGCCTGTGTCGCCATCGTCGCGACGATCGCCAATTCCCGCAAGCAGCGCAAGCGCTTCGGCTTTCCGCTGCGCCCCATGTGGGCCGAATGTTTCCTCGTCGCCATCGGCTGCGCGCTGGTGCTCGGCGCCGTCGGGGTCGTCAACAGCTATCCCTGGCCCGTCGCCATCGCCCGCAGATATGCCGATGCCAACGGCATCGCCTGGCCGGACGGCGGCCTCTTCATCCCGCACGGCATCGCCATTCCCGTGCTGATCGCCATCGTCGTCGGCATCGTCATGACCTTCATCTCGACGCGCCTGCGCTTCGGCCGCTATGTCTTCGCCATAGGCGGCAACCAGGAAGCCGCCGAGCTCGCCGGCATCAAGACGCGCTGGGTCACGGTCAAGATCTTCGCGCTGATGGGCATGCTCTGCGCCATCGCCGCCGCCATCTCGACCGCCCGCCTCAACGCCGCGACCAATGCGCAGGGCGAGCTCGACGAGCTCTATACCATCGCGGCCGCCGTCATCGGCGGCACCTCGCTCGGCGGCGGCATGGGCACCATCGCGGGCGCCATGCTCGGCGCTCTCGTCATGCAATCGCTGCAATCGGGCATGGTGCTGGTCGGCATCGACACCCCGTTCCAGCGCATCGTTGTCGGTGTGGTCCTCGTGGTCGCCGTCTGGCTCGACACGATCTACCGCGCCCGCGCCAAGTAAGAGGAGCCCACCCAATGACGGACACCCGTACGCCCCTCGTGGAGATGAAGAACATCTCCATCTCCTTCGGCGGCATCCATGCCGTGGACAACGCCTCAATCGATCTCTATCCCGGCGAGGTCGTCGCCCTGCTCGGCCACAACGGCGCCGGCAAGTCGACGCTGATCAAGATCCTCTCCGGCGCCTACAGGCGCGACAGCGGCGAGATCCTGATCAACGGCGAGCCCGCCGACATCGCCAACCCGCGCGACGCCAAGAAATACGGCATCGAGACGATCTACCAGACGCTGGCCGTCGCCGACAATGTCGACGCCGCCGCCAACCTCTATCTCGGCCGCGAGCTGCGCACCCCCTGGGGCACGCTCGACGACGTGGCGATGGAGGCCAAGACCCGCGAGGTCATGGGCCGCCTCAACCCTAACTTCCAGCGCTTCAAGGAGCCGGTGAAGGCGCTTTCCGGCGGCCAGCGGCAGTCGGTGGCGATCGCAAGGGCCATCCTCTTCAACGCCCGCATCCTCATCATGGATGAGCCGACAGCGGCACTCGGCCCCCAGGAGACAGCGCAGGTCGGCGAGCTGATCAAGCAGCTCAAGAAGGAAGGCATCGGCATCTTCCTCATCAGCCACGACATCCACGACGTCTTCGACCTCGCCGACCGCGTCTCGGTGATGAAGAACGGCCAGGTGGTGGGCCACGCCCGCACCGAGGACGTCACCAAGGACGAGGTGCTCGGCATGATCATCCTCGGCAAGGTCCCGGAAAAAGCCATTCCCGGCCCCGGCGCCATGCAGACCGCCTGATCCCCTACCAGAAAGGCCGCCCAATAGGCGGCCTTTCATTTCATCCCCGGCAAACCTATGACAGTTTGCCATTTCCGCAATTTCCGCATTGAAGCCCGCCCCCACCTGGGTTAAGAACCCTCTCATCGGACAGGCGAGTCATCGCCTTGGATGCACCCGTAGCTCAGCTGGATAGAGTGTTGGATTCCGATTCCAAAGGTCGCAGGTTCGAATCCTGCCGGGTGCGCCATTTCTCCGCCAATTACCCTCCATAGTACGCTATAGCCGCCGAAATTACGCCTTTGCATCGGGTGAAGGCTAGGCCTGTGCGCAGGAAAGCGTAGAAACGGCGGCGTTTGGCGGTGAAAAAGTTCGGATCCCTTCCGGTCAATGAAAAGATTTTGCACCTACGGCGCCGTTGCATGCGGGATTTTAAACGGCAGCTTCACGCTTACCCTCGAACGTCGAAGACCTTTTCGGCATTATAAGTTCGAATCCCGATCGACCCGCCATACTTTTAGCTCCTGGAAAGACGAATCAAAGTGGGCCCCTGTGATAGGGCCCGCTTTTCGTTTTCCTTAATCCCCATTTAAAGTTGCGCCGTTGAATGCAATGCTGCTTGTTTTGGCGGCTTCAGCAGGGATTGGATTAGCGAACAATGCAAAAATGCCGAAGAACAGGATTACCAATGCGCCTAGGCCGTAGAAGAGATTGATTTTTCCGTTTGATCCCAGTTTGATGCCAAAGATTGAAACCGGGCTGCTAGCGCTGATGCGTGAGCCAAGTGTTATCTCTGGAATACTTTTCCCAAATTTTTCTTCGATCGTTGCCGCATGGTCCACAGCCCCTTTCAGAAGGCGATGGTACCAGTGCCTATCCATGAACCAGAAGCCGGCCCATATGGTCAGTGCAATCAACGCAATCCCAACTGATATGCTAATATTCGCTTCGAGAAAGCGGACTGACAAACCATCACGGAACGAAATTCCGGCCGCCGCCATAATGGCTCCGATGACAGTGAGGGCGTAGTTACGAATTTGCATTTCAAGCTGATTGAAATGCTGCTGGACATCGACGACCTTTTTCCAAATATCAATCATATTGTTTGCATTTAGGTCGGCGAGTTTCACTTGAGGGCCGACGAAATCAAACTTTTGAAGAATTTCACTGAAAACCTCAATGGAATAGGAAGGGGTCACTGTTCGCTCAGTGACGCGTTTCTCTCTTTCAATATCGGCGTCGCTCCAGTGTGACACCTTCCGCAAAAGCTCATAATCTAGGTGCATCTGCACAGCTCCGTATTCCGCGTAGACGTCATGAACGCCTGCGTCCTGAGCCATCGCAACGTCCTTAAACAAGCTGTCTCCTACATAAACACATTCTTCCGGTTTCGTGTTGAGATCGCGGATAATTTCCCGAAGAAGCTTCGGATTTGGCTTTAGCTCATTCGGAACAGTGTGTTTGATTTCGGTGATCTGCAATTCGTAAAATTCGTCAGGAAGACTGCGAATCTTGGTGAGACTAATACCAGAGGGTAGATCGTTGTCCTCAGGGCAATAGAGGTAGTCAATGACTCCATCCAGGCCGAGCTTCTTAAGGCGGTAACCGCTATAGAATGAAAGAGATTCAGTGTACGCTATAATTCTCGTACCACTCTTTTTCACCTGCCAAAGAGTTTTCAAGACCGTGTTATAAAGCTTAAGGGCACGATCTCGATCGGTTTTGGACCGGCGGATTTCCTCTGCAAGAAAAGCCCGAAGAGTCAAGCCATCTGGAGTGGTAATCTGTAGCTCGTCTAGAAGAAAGGTGTATTCAGACGTTCGTCGATGTCTATGGACGTCGCGGATCGCCGTCTGAAGAGCGACCTCATCAACATTTAAACGATCACGCAGCCCAATGTAAATCGGCAAGAATGCCGCGCGCCATATATCAAACCAGTCGTATAGGGTGTTGTCCAAATCGACGATGAGAGTGTTGATTTTTGGCTTCATAGGACAAGGTCTCGCGAGCTGATTTGGATTGATAAGGATGTGAGCTGGAAGCATTTAACGTCAGTTTAGCGGCGCCGCACTATTCGGAAATTCGGCAGATAATTACGTAGCTAATGAGGTGGACCGAATAAATTGCGACGTCCCATCAGTTCGTTTTCCGGTTTTCAATTTTGACTGTCGCCCCTGGGGCCTTTCCCACATGCTCGGCCTCGCCTTTGATCTGCTGGACAGGTTGAGAGAGCGGGCACTTGTCACCGCTTTCCAAAAGCAGATCACCAACGAACAGGCCTGACGGATTCCTGATGTTTCTTCAGTGAGTTACAGCCAATTTCATGACGCCATTTTAGAGAGCTATAGCGTAGGCGTATTTATCATTTCTGTCTGGGGCGGTGCGCCATTCTTGAACAAAAGTCAGAACCGTCGGCTGTTGTGCTACGGCCCCAATCAGAATTGCATCCGAAGACCAAGATTGCCTTTTAGGGCATAGCTTTTGCCAAAGCTGCTTATCGGGGTACCTGCCAGCACTTCGCCGTAGAGAGCGATATTGCTCTGCCAATCCATGCTCGCACCAAGGCCGATTTCACCCGTGAGGCGTTCGCTGGCGTGTCGGATGGCTGTGCCCGCAACCGAGGCCTGCGTCCCGTCCAGCCACTCGTAGCTGAGGTTGGCTATGCCATAGGCTCGGCTGCTCCTGCCCTCCCAGGTGCTCTGGTAATCAAAGGCCAAACCCCAGCGTGTCATCAGACTGTCGTTGCCGTCCGCCGTCACGACAGCGCCTGCCGGGTCGACAAAACGATCAAACCGGACATTCGAATAGATCATCTGGAATTGCGGTGTGATGCCGAGATTTTCATCGATCGACAGCCTCTTGCCGACCTCCACACTGAATGCTTCAGCCTGGCCACCGTTGTTATTGGCAAGAATGCCGAGAAGCTCTGATCTGAGGTCGCTGCCATAGCGGCCTATTTGAGCCTGGGCATCTGCATAGAAGCCGGCACCGTCATACCATGTCAGCGTCGCGCCGATACCATAGCCTTCGGATTTCAGCGCTCCGTTGCCAAAAACGGATTTTATCCGGCTGTTGGCCTCGCCATAGCTCAGGTTGATGCCCGCGATCAGACTTCCACCATTGTGGTCTTCAGCAAGCAAACCATCCGCTCCGAGCTGTATCTTCCAGGTATCGATGCGGTGATCCATACCTGTCGTCGATATCCGAGCATCATCGAAGCGGCCGTATGTGCCTTCCATCCTGCCCCAGAAGCCGCTACCGTCACTATCGACGCCAGCCAGCTGGAAGCGGCTTCCCACGCGTTGCTGGAGGGTCGGCAAGGTGTTGATCGATTGTAGATTGGCACCGTAGGCTTCGTAGATTGGCACGCCGGGCTGATATAGGGGCGTGTTGACAAGCACGGAGCGCAAATACCAGTCGCCGTCCGTCGGGTCGGATACCCCGCCTTGGTAGAGGCGATAGGCGTAGGCGCCCGCGATTACCGACGGATCGCCCTCGAACAGATAGTTGCCGTCGAGCACGAAGCTGCCGTTGGACGCTCCGGCGACATCGACGATCTTGATGCCTTCCACCGTCTGTGCGCCAAGGCCGCCCTGATTGATGACATTGATCAGCGTGAGCCCGGAGGTCGAACCATCGACGACGACGAGGCTGGTCTGGGAGCTGTCGTCACCGAGAACAGCTGCAATTTCGAGGCGACCGCCATTGCTGGTATAGTCGCCGTCAATGGTGAGCGTGCCCATCATCCCGCCGGAACCCGGGGCGACGACCCCGGTATTCACGACGGGTCCAACATGCCCTGTGCCCGCCAGCCGGCCGGATGTATCGATCAGCATGTTGCCGCCCAGAATACCATTGACCGCCAATGTGCCCGCCGAGACGGTCGAGTCACCATAAAAGCCGGAGCTGTCGCCAGTCAGCGTCAGTTGTCCAAGGCCAAACTTGTCGAAGCTCGAGGAGCCGGAGAAATCCGTGCCGATGGCAATGTCGTAGCCATTCGTGTCGAACCAGGCGCCTCCGGCTGCCACCGCCACCGATGAGAACCCGTTGAGGAAATTGGCCTGATCTCGATTGGCGCGCAGGATGCCGCCATCGAGGTCCAGCACGGCGCTGGAGCCGGAGCCCTTGATCACCGCGCCGGTTTCAAGAATGCCGCGGCCGCTGGGGTCACCATCGAGATGAAGTGTCGCGCTGCCTGTAGCACTATTGGCGAGATAGACGGCGCTGCCGGCACTGACGAAGCCGCCCTTGCTGACAGTCATTTCACCAGTGCCGCCGTACCCCAACTCGATGCGATCGGACGCGCTCAAGCTGGACAGGGCGCCGTTGCTGCTCGAAACGACTACCGAACCGGTACTGCCAGCCCCGTGGCCGACATAAATGGAAGCAGCACCGCCGCCGGTCGCACTTGTCGCGACCTGCGCGCCATCCTCAACAGAGAGCGCCCCATTGCCATAATACCCGACATAGATGTTGTTGGCGGCATTCCAGGTTGACGCGTGGCCGTTGCCATCATGGCCGGAGACCGTGACTGAATTGGCGCCGGCGTTGGACCCTATCAGGCCCTGCCCGCTGTTCACCACGCCCCCGTTCAGAATGTTCAACGTTCCTACGCCGCCGTCGCCGATATGAAGCTGGTTGGCATTGTTCCAGGTCGACACGTTTCCATTGCCGTCATGACCGGAAACAGTGACGGTACCTACGCCGCCGCTGCTGTTACCGATCGTGGTCACCGAGCTGCTTACCGTTCCTCCATCTGAAATGTTGAGGGTGCCCGCTCCGCTTTCGCCGATGTAAAACTGCCCGGTAATGGTCCATATCGAGGCATTGCCATCGACATCTCTGCCCAAAATCGTGACGTCGCCCTGGCCGTTGGCCCCAGCACCGATATAGCTCCACGCGCTGTTTACAACGCCGCCATTGATGACGGAGAGCATGCCTTTACCGTCTTGGCCGATCGTAAGATCGCCATTGTTGGTCCAGGTCGAGGCGTTTCCGGTCGCGTCACGACCGGATACGGTGACTTCGCCCTGATCGGAAGCACCGTCGCCGACAATACCGTTGTTGTTGGTGACTGTGCCGCCATTCTCGATTTTCAGGAAGCCGGGGGTGGGGCCGGAAGCGCCAACGTCAAGGTCGCCGCCCACCGTCCAGTTCGGCGACACGATGCCGCCAGGGCCGCCAGAGGAGGTCACGCCGTTTCCGGTGACTGACTGGGCGCATACCGGCCGTATGCCAGCCATCATGGAGACAAGCGTAACAAGCGCCGTCGTCAGTAAAAAATATGTTCGGCGCTCTGCGGAGCCCGCTAAATTAATAGGTTTCGCCATCCGGCATTCTTTCGTCACTTACGAATGCGTGGAGAGCTCCCTACCGCAATTCGCCGCTCAGACGTGACGCCGAGCGGCACCGTTCGAGATGAACAGCCACCAGGACGCCGCCATGCGCAGACCATCGGATATTATGGTTAATCTTTGGTTTCTTGCTGCCGCACGGGAGCTTTTGACTGCGTGGATATTCAGTGATCGGTGAGGAAAAAATCCACCGAAAGGCCGCTGGTTGAGAGCACCCCTCAGAGGGCTTCCCACCTGCATCGGCGACCAATGCCGAATATCTGCTTTCGGTATTTGCCAGGGTCGCAGGAACAACGGAGACGAGGTGCGTGGCCGCTCCCCCTATCATGCTCGATAGCTGCAAATGCAAGTAATGTCGGTACTACCCGAAGGGCCGGAACAAAGGCGCTCTACTGCCCCTTCGCACCATAACGCACCCCCCCAGATGGGGAGCAAGCTTAGATTGAAACCGCCCTTCTTACCGGCAATGTTGATGGCCTAATTTCTCATCTCCACCATCCTTGATGCGCCAACGTCCCTTCAAGTTTACAGAATAACTGACAAGATTTCTGCAAGCTTGCGGTGCTTTTCCTTCAAAGTCGGACCTTTAGGAAAAATCTGTATAATTTCTATCACGCTCACCTATTAGGCTTGGTGCTTCCGGCCAATTGATCGAGAAGGCCGGATCATTCCAGCGGAAACCAGCACCATGCCCTCGCTCGAACATACGATCGATCTCGTAAACTACATCGGTATCAGGCTCCAGCGTCAAAAATCCATGCAGGAAGCCGCGTGGAATGTAGAACGAGGCGAGGTTGTCCGCGGAAAGAATGGTCGCGCACCACTTCAAGTAGGTCGGGCTTCCGTCCCGGAGATCCACCGCCACGTCGTATATGGAGCCACGCGCTGCACGGATCAGCTTACCTTCCGCCCATTCGCCAGGCTGGTAATGCATGCCACGCAACGTACGCCTCATCGGGTTGCGTGAAACACTCGTCTGTACCGGCTGGAAAGCAATGCCGAGGTCAGCGACCTCATTCGGACAGAAAAGACGAGCGAACAAACCCCGCTCGTCCTCATGCGGCGTTGGCACGATCACCGCCGGGCCATCGATGGTGCTGCCGAATTCCGGAAGGCGACGTTCCATGCCGACCTCAGAAAACCTTCAACTCGGGAATGGCTGTCACGAAGCGGCCTCCCCAATCACGAACAGGCGCAAGCTGTTGCTCCACTTCGCGCGCAAGGTTCCACGGCAGGATCACGACATAATCCGGTTTCGTTTCCATGATTTTCTCCGGATCAACGATCGGCGCATGTACGCCGGGTAAAAGTCGACCCTGCTTGTGAACGTTGCGGTCGGCAACGTAAGCAATATCGTCCGCACCGAGACCACAGTAATTCAGGAAAGTGTTTCCTTTCGCTGCCGCACCATAGCCGGCAATTGTCTTGCCGGCGCGTTTCGCCTCGCCAAGGAAAGCGAGGAAATCCTCCCGCACCTTTTCGACTTTGGCTGTGAAACCTTCATATCCGGCGCGCTCGTCAAGACATGCGTGCTTCTCGGCCGCTCGCACAGCGAAAAGGCCGGGTTGCTCGGCATGGCTCGCCTCTTCACGGCAGGCGAAGACACGCAAAGACCCGCCATGAGTCGGAAGCTGCTGCACATCGAACACCCGCAATCGATGGCTGCGCAGGATTGTTTCGACGGCGATGAGCGAAAGATAGGAATAATGCTCGTGATAGATCGTATCGAACTGCACGAGATTGATGAGATTGAGAAGATGCGGAAACTCGAAGGTCACCACACCCTCCGGCTTCAACGCAATGGAAAAGCCCTTGACGAAATCGGAAATGTCCGGAACATGCGCAAGGACATTGTTGGCGGCCATCAGGTCAGCCTGGCGCCCTTCCGACACAAGACGCTCGCCAAGCGCGCTGCCGAAAAAGGCTACCATCGAAGGCACGCCTCGCAACTCGGCTTCGGCGGCACAATTGCCCGCAGGCTCCACGCCCAGCACGGGGATACCAGCCTTTACGAAATGCTGCAGTAGATAACCGTCGTTCGAAGCCACCTCGATAACCAGCGAGGATTCGCCAAGACCGAAACGATGCAGCATCATTTCGCAGTACTGCCGGGCATGTTCGACCCAACTCGACGAGAAACTGCTAAAATAAGCATAATCGTCGTGGAATATGGCGTCAGCCGGCACTGTCTCGGTCGTTTGCGCCAAGTGGCATTTCTCGCAGACCATCACATGCAGCGGAAAAGCCTTTTCCGTAGGGATATCATCGCGCGCCCGCAGGTTCGAATTGGCCAGCGGCGTCATTCCGAGATTCACCAGGGACAACGAAAGCGGGGCGGAACAGAAACGGCACTTAGTCATTACTCACTCCAGACCTTGATAAGCAGCAATCTCGCGCCGTGTAGCGGCAGCCATGTCCTGGCCGGAATGCCATGCATTGTACCAGCGCGCCGTAGCGGCGATCGCCTCGCCGCCGACCAGACGGTCACGCCAGTTCAGCAGGCGGTGGGCGAGTGACGGATCAAGCGCCAGACGCGGCGCCTCTACCGACCTCGCTTCTTCTTCTATGCGCAGCAGGTCCGGGCACGCCATTTCGGCAAGAAGAGCCTGAGCGAAGGTCAGCACCGGCAGATCATGAGCGCTTTCTGGACCGATATTCATCACGCGCGGCGTATCGGTCTTCAAGGCGAGATCTTCGGCATAGACCAGATAGCCGCACAGGCAATCAAGGACGTGCTGCCAGGGCCGCGTGGCGGCGGGCTGACGCAGCACCACCGGCGCGCCGGACACGATCGCCCGCACGCAGTCGGGTGCAAGGCGATCCTCGGAGAAGTCGCCTCCGCCGATCACATTGCCGCCGCGGACCGTAGCGAGCGGGATATCGCGGAAATAAGTCTCCCGCATGGAGCGCACGAGAATTTCGCAGGCTGCCTTGCTGGCCGAATAAGGATCCTTACCGCCCAGCGGATCGTCCTCCCGGAACGCCCTGCCCTTGCCGTCATTGGCATAGACCTTATCGGAGGTCACGACCAGAACGGCCTCAAGGCCATCGAGACCGCGCAGCGCCTGCAGGAGATTGAGCGTGCCATCGACATTCGTCTGCCAGGTCGTGACCGGGTCGCGCACCGAGCGGCGCACCAGCGCCTGCGCCGCCATATGCAGGACGATGTCCGGCCGTGTTTGCTTCATCAGCGTGTCGATGCCATCGCCGTCACGCAAGTCGAGAAAGCGGCTGTCGCACTCTTTTGCAACCTCGGCCAGCCCAAAAAGACTAGGCTCACCTTCCGGCGGCAGGGCGATCGCCGTTACCTTCGCACCCAAGGCCTTGAGCCACAGAGCGCACCAAGCTCCCTTGAAGCCAGTCTGTCCTGTCAGAAGGACGCGCTTGCCGTTCCAGAAGGCCGGATCAGGAAGCCGTCCGCCTTTGTTCACTCGCGTCATCAAGCCCATTTTTTCCACGGCGCAGCGCCGCTTTCCCAAAGTTTCTGCAAATGGTTCTTGTCGCGCAGCGTATCCATCGGATGCCAGAATCCGGGGTGGCGGAAAGCGTGCAACTGCCCAGTAGAGGCGAGCATTTCCAACGGCTCTGCTTCCCAGATGGTCTCATCCCCTTTGATCAGGTCAAGGCAATTATGCTGAAGCACGAAAAAGCCGCCATTGATGAGACCATTGTCACCTGCCGGCTTTTCCTCGAAACGCTCAATGACATCGCCTTCGATCTTCAACGCACCGAAGCGGCCGGGCGGTGCGACGGCTGTCATCGTCGCCCGTGCGCCATGCGCCTTGTGGAAGGCGATGGACGCGGCAATATCGACGTCAGAAACACCATCGCCATAGGTGAAGCAGAAGTTCTCCTCGCCCTCAAGATAAGGGCGGACGCGGCCAAGCCGGCCACCAGTCATGCTATTCTCGCCGGTCTCCACCAGCGTCACCTTCCACGGTTCGACGATGTTCTGGTGATACTGAATGTCGCCGGTCGTCGTATCCACGGTCATGTCAGCGCCATGGCGAATGAAGTTCGTGAAGAACTCCTTGATCATATAGCCCTTGTAACCAAGGCAGATGATGAACTCGTTGACACCGTGGGCCGAGTACATCTTCATGATATGCCACAAGATGGGACGATTGCCGATCTCGATCATCGGCTTCGGCCGCAAGACGGATTCCTCGGAGATCCTGCTGCCAAGCCCCCCGGCCAAAATCACTGCCTTCATAACGCTTCCATTCTACAAATAGAACTACAAGTATTCGCCGCTCTTTTTAGCCATTTCCCCGACCAAAAGCGCCTGCGCTCCCTTCGCAGCAACTAGCAAATATGCCCGACCTGTCAACAATAAACGACTGCCCCACTCCTCGTCGCAGCGATAGGATGGACATCCTCATGTGCCAGACTTGCTGCTAGCCCGCCATGGTGACCCGCAACGGTTCCGGACCTTTCATTATCGCCCACTATCCGTCATTCAACACGGTCGGCCAGGAAACGGCGCCTTCACTTTCACCCAGACTGATCGCCAGAATGTAACTGGCGACTCGTGCTCCATTCGTACGGTCGTGCGCGATGCGATGACCAATCCCACCTACACGACGCCGCTCTGCATCGTTTTCATAAAGGGTGATCATTTTTGCAATGAGATCCTGCCGATCTGCATATTCTACCAGGCCATCTTCATAAAGGTCGGCAAGCCGACTAGCGGCGATGGTCAGGGTCGTTACTCCCTGTCCCAGCGTCTGGGCAATGCGGTCGGACGAATAGAGATAGGTCAATTGCTCCGGCTTCAGATCGTCCAGCGGCAAGTTGGGACAAACAGCCGCGTCGGCGAGGCGCTCCAGATAGGTGGTGCTGTCCATTCGTGTTGTTGCAAAAGCCCTTCCGCCGGATTCGAAACGATAGGCGGCCGGAAGCGCAGCACGAATCGCCTCGATCTGTTCTTCCCGCCGCTCGATGCCCGTGCCAAGGAACTGGCCATCAAGTCGCAACGCTGCACGAGGCGTTTCGAAGACGCGAGCCGTTTCCATTCCCGGATCGACGGGGTTTGGCATGAAGAACAGCCGACCCGCGGGTATTCCAAGCACCTTTGCCTGCACGCGATCGGCGCTAGTCAGGAAGGCCGCATCCACGTGTTGGGCGCGAGCGGCAAAACGCTGCATGGTCGCCCTGCGGAACAGCGCATCGACACAGAAGGCGGCGAGCCGCAAACCGGGATGATTGGCTCGCAAACGTTCATAGATTTCTGACTCGATGAGATCCGCATGGCCGAAGAGCACGAGGTGAGGACAGTAATGCGCCGCCGTCTCGATCAACTTCGCTTGCATTTTCTTCACGCCAAGCTTCTGGGTACTGAAAATATTAGCCTCGCGCGCATGATCACGATCAGAAAAGCAAAGGACATGATGCCCGGCGCGGATGAAGCCATTCGCCAGCTTGCTTTCCGTATTGAAGTAGCGGCGGAACAGGTCTTTGCGCCCGAAATTACCGACGATCATAATACGTCTTGGTCGCATCATATGCCTCCGGGGCGGCGGATGCCGGGAAGGGTCTTCAGGCGGGCAGCTACATCTGCGAGGAGGCGTCCGGACGGTTCCAGACCGAGCATGCGATTAAGGAGGTAGCAGCGGCCCGCAGCCGAGAGGAACGGCAGTTGCACGCCACGATCGCGATCCATTTTCCACAGGCTTGAAACCATCTGCCGCATGACCGCCCTGCGCGCTGTAGGCGAAGCATCCGGCCGGTCGAGGAATGGCAATAATGCGAAAAAGCGATCGTGATGTTGCTGCAGCACGTTGCGCGACAGATTGCCATCCCCCGCCTGGCGCAAATGATAGACCAGTGCATCGACGAAGACGAGCCGGTCGGCGGCAGCTGCAAGACGTAGTGGCAGGGATTGATCCTGGATGAAGACCGTTTCGTCCGCGCCGCCGGCCTTGAGCCACAGTTGCCTTTCGGCAAGAAATCCCATGCGCACGATCTTGCGTTCGGCGACAAAAGCGAGCGGATCGCTCTCGACGGAAAGCGCGGCGTCCTCCGGAACATCCCGGCAATCTTCGCCACGACGCGACCGCCCGAAGACGAGTGCGGCGTCAAAACGCCGCGCGCTGTCGATCAGAAACTTAGCCGCATTGCCGGGGAGCATGTCGTCAGCGTCAATAGCAAGAAGATACCGCCCCCGCGCCTGCGACGCCGCCCGATTGAAAGCAATGGCCGGACCGTTGTTTTCCTGCGAGGCAAAAATTCGGACGCGAGAATCCCTTCCCGCCTCCTCTTCAAGTAGCGCCAGCGAACCGTCGGCAGAATTGTCATCGACAAACACGAACTCGATGTCTTCTTCCGCTATACCCCTTTGCGCCCTGGCCAGCCGAAGGGTCTCCGGCAGAACTTCGGCTTTGTTGTAGACAGCGGAAATGATACTGAGGAGTGGCCCGGTCATGCGGCGATCCGACGGATTTCATTCATGCCAGTAATCCGCGATCCAGCGGGCTGGCAGAAGCCTCTTGTACCACTTGCCTGGCCATTTCCCCGCCAGCGCATCGTCCGGATTGGGGCGCCCGTGGAAAACACAGACGCTCGCCCCATCCGGCAGGCGCGCCGGCACGAACCAATTGAGTAAGATACGCGGAAATTTCCAACCACCAGGCAGACAATGCACCTTGAACGAGACACACCAGCCTTCCGGCCAATAGCTCAACCGACCCTGCCGGTGCAGTTGCTGGGAAAGAAAGGTCTGCTCAATTCGATAGACATCCACCCAGTGCTGAGTCGGCTGACTGTGGAACAGTTCTAGCAGGTCAGAATGCGCACCGATCTCGAAGCGGAAAACAGATGTATTGCCATTGATCTGCTTTGGTTGCGTCCAATTATGAATAACGCAATATTCGCCCTGCCGGTCGAAAAATCTATCCAGCGGACCGGTAATCACTACGTCGAGATCAAGAAAAAGGGTCGGCCCGGAAAGATTACCAAGCGTCGGATTATAAAGCGCCAGCTTCTTCCACGGCGTATTCTTATAAGGTGGATCGATACGGATCGGCGGCAGCTCCATCGTCTCGATTCCAGAGCAAAGTCCAGCCGTATCGTCTGTGAAGCAGACGAAACGAAACGGCCGGGAGAGATTGCGCGCCACCATCGCATAAAGCCGGTTGGCATATTCCGGGCCATAGAGCGTACCCCATTTCATGCAGACGACATTGACGGGAGCTTCGGCGCTGCTCATCGACACTGGGCTGGTCCTGTTTCCAAGTTGAACGGGGCAGGAATCGCTCCCTATGATGGGCTCCTTATACGTCGCAGATGCGTCCCTGTGAACGGGGCCGCACCATTACGCCCCAGCCACCGGAACGACGCGTCGATAAAGCCCTGCCATTGCATCCTCGACAGCGCGCTTGCGCGTGAGGGCAGGCTTCTCGACCAGCTTCCAACTTAGCGAGGCCAGCACCACGGTAATTGCCAGCGAAGCGGTGGTAAGCGGCAGGAGACCGAAGCGGTCCGCGAATAGCGCCGAAAGCGACTGCTGAACCGGAAAGCCATAAATGTAGATGCCATAGGAAATGTCCGGCGCCCCACGCAGCCTTTTTAACGCAGTAGCCTGCGAAAAGGCGAAGCAATACACAAGATAGGGTAAAGTCAATCGCATCGCAGGATCAAGAAAAGGCGTATTAACGGTAAAAAGCGAAGCGATGAACAACACCACAGCAACTATCAAATTGCGCGGAATAACATGTTCCCAGCATAGCAGAACAGCACCGGCCGCGAAATAATAACCGTAAATCCAGTTCGTTTTTGGCGTCAAAACACCTTCTGGAAGAAGTGGAGGAAGTATCGCTCCAAAATATGCGACGACAAAAAGCACCATCAGCAAATATTTCAGATGACGCATCCATTCCGGTCTAAGCCGTGCAAGAAAAACGATTACGCCGAACAGCATGTACATGCGGATTTCAACACGTAGCGACCATAGAGACCCATTGACCGCACCAGGATAAACATTGTCCTTGAACACTCCCGGCAGGTCATATTGGATCGACATCAGCATGGTATTGCGCCGGAGAAACGACCACACCGAACCGTCCGTGAGATACTCGTAGATGCCTAGAGTCGTAAAAACGAGACCGAGAGCAAAGGTCATCAACAGGGCACAGATGAAAGCGCCTGGCAAGAGCCGCATGACGCGCGAAACGATATAGGACAGCACCGAACGAGACAGGATGGCGGAACGTGTCACCAGCATGCCACTGATGGCGAAGAAAGCCATGACACACATCTGGCCGATATTGAACGGCGAACCATGCGCCTGCCAGGGATCCGCTGCCCCGATAAACAGCGGATAGGCGTGGCTGACAATCACTAACGAGGCCAGCACGAGACGAAGGAAATCGAAGTTGTTTCCGGCTTGCGACCAGTCGTTCTTATGTGCAAAGAGGGGCATCTGCTACCAGCATGATTTGAGGACGCGCGGACTATGGCACGGGTAACGGTCGGAATTCCAGTTTATAACGGAGCGCCCATGCTGCGCGAATGTCTCGACAGCCTGCTGGCGCAGACTTATGTCGATTTCCTCATTATTATCTCCGATAACGGATCGACCGACAACACGCCAGATATTTGCACAGAATATGCCGCAAGAGATAACCGGATTGAAGTTATACGTCATCAGGAAAATGTCGGCCCTCTACCTAATTTCAAATATCTAGTTGATCGCGCAAATACTGAATTCTTCATGTGGCGCGCGGATGATGATTATTCGGACAGAAATTTTCTTGAAAAGCTTGTCGAAACCCACGACCGCAGCCCGAACGCACAATTAGCCGTCCCACGCATCGTTACACGTATGAATGAAACTGAGTTTGGCCCCGAATTTCCTTTTATAGAGATTTCCGATGGCACATATATCGAACGCCTTTTAAAACGCTTCTATCTATACCATGCTAGCTGGTATTATGGCCTCTGGAGAACCAAATATATTCAAGAGACGTGCTCTCGCGTATGGGAAGCTTATCCCGAAGCATATGCCGGAGATCATCTTACATTGCTTTCGGCACTACTGGATGAAAGCGTCGTTGGCAGTAATGATACTTTATTTGTGCAACGCACCTATTCCCCTGTTAAGGGAGATGGTATGCGTGGCCGCCGTTCACTGAAGGATCGGATCACACTCCTAGAGAGGCTAATGCCTATCTTCTACGCTTGCTATGACGCCGAAATACGGCGAAGAAATCTGCACCTCGATGAAGAACGACGTTTACTAACTGAACGCAGGCGCTTCACGTATAATAAGCTTCGAGCCTCGCCTTGGCGCATTTTTCGTCTCAAGGTAAAGCGAATTCTGGGAAAGAAATATTAGCTTTTTTTGTTCAATTGCAATTTCTGCAATAAGATTTTTGAAAAATCGCGCCTAAACGGGTTCCGGGACGGCTCACAAAATTCTTCCCGAAAGCGGGAAACATTGATTTCCGGAAATATGATAGTGAACTGCTCATTCTCAAAACGAACTGAGCAACCATACTCTCTGAAAATAGATGCAATTTCTGCGTTTGACGTATTTCTGCCGCTTGCTAGGTTATAAATTTGATGACATGTATTCTCAGCGTCGACGATAGAAAGTATGCCAGATACGGCATCTTCTATATGAATATAATCTTTATTTGAAGTTTGAGAATTACGAATAACGACAGGCCGCCCTTCCTTCCAATCCCTTATCAATGAAGTAAGAAAATTGTTCGAAACATCCCCAAGGCCAAAGACATTCGATAGGCGAACAACCTTAAAACGGGGATCACGTCGGCCGATCACCAACAATTCGGCAGTCAACTTAGTTACGGTAAAGATATCATTCGGATCAGCAGCATCCACAATAATGGGCGTATCTTCATTAGTATATTCTGTATGAACATAGAGCCTAGTTGAAGATAAATAGACAAATCTCTCGAATCGGAATTGGCGAAGAGCTGATATTAGATATGTTACATGCACATCGGCGGTTTGCATGGGATCATCCCGAAACCCCGACGTCATTCCGGAAGTAAAGATCACACGACCCAAATCACTACCGCTCTCAGGCCAAGTATTACGCGATACGATTCGACATGGAAGCCCATTCTGCTTGAGTCGAGCCATCAGGGCTTTGCCGACGAAGCCGGACCCGAAGATTGTGTACATAGGCGTGGCGGAAACACAGCCACTCTTCATCACGGGCGATCCTTAATTTTGCGCGCAGGAATACCACCATATACACAGTAAGACTCGAGCTTGCCACGCACGACCGATCCCGCTGCGATAATAGTTCCCTTCCCGATATACGCTCCATCGAGAATAACGCAGTTCGCTCCTATCCAAACATCATCCTCAATAACTATACCAAGCCCCTTTGCATGCCCCTGCCTAAATATAGGAATATCACGCCGCTCATAAACATGGTTAGTTGAAGCAAAAGTTGTATTTGCGGCGACTAATACACCATTACCAATTTGCACGCCATTCCCTGTATATATAACGCAGCCAGAATTAATTTTGCTATCGCTTCCTATGAAAACGCCTCCACTCCCACCCGCGGGCTTAATCTTAACAAAACTATCGATAATTGAGCGAGGACCGATAACAATACATGTTCCACGAACACTATCTTCGATATCGGCCAGCGTTGAAATTTTTGCGTCAGGGTGAATTTCGATGGTCATGCCAAATTCTCGAACATACCGTGTTGGTGGAAAGTGCCCCATGCACCTCGAAGTATATGAAAACTAACATCAATTAACGCCTATGCCAAGAATTCCGAGTAATTTTCATGCAAGGTTCTAATGCATCATTTATGCCACCAACACAACAACGCTAACACCTTCCCTAAATCCAATCGCCTCAGATTCGAGATTGTCACATCTGTCCCGCAATCACGGAACATCTATCTGTTGCGATGAAAAAAACCAGAAGAACTCACAGCCTTTTTTCAAAAGGTACTCTAACTAGTTCCACTCAAAGGCGTGCTCATATAGAACTTACCCCCGACGTCATAGCGATTTTCGGTGCGGCTATTCATAATGATGTAGGCGTGGCGTTTGATGCCTTGATGGCACAATCCGGTCGGTTTTACGTAGGGGTGCAATTACCCTCGCGAGGAGACTTTCAACATCAGTAGGAACGCTCAGCCGGCGGAACGTGCCGCCGCCTCCATATCCTCCCAGCTTTCGTCCATCGCATAGGTCGGGGAGAAGAAGGGAACGCCGAAATGGCCGTAGCGGATGGAGAGCTGGTGTTCCGCGGTTTCCTCGTCCTCATGCGCGACGCGGGCGAGATAGACGACTGAGGCGAGGCCGGTTCGGTCGGCGCCTGAGCGACAATGGATGAGGATCGGGCGTGGCGCGTCGCGAAGGGTTGCGACAAGGTCGTCCGCCGTCTTCGCGTCGAGGCGCCGGCTGGCGTTCAGGGGGAAGTCGATCAGGGTGAGGCCGAGCTGTCTTGCGGCGGCGGCCTCGTTTTTGTACCAGGCCGACTTTTCATCCCGGCCTCTGAGATTGATGACGGTGCGGATCTTGTAGCGCTCGGCATAGGTCGCGAGATCGGCTGGCGTGGGCTGGTTGGAGCGGTAGGCTTCCCCCGGCACGACGGCGGCGAAATTTCCTGTCAGCTGTATTGCCACGAGATAGAGGCCCAGCCCGAGGCCGGCCGCGCCGGACGCAAGCCCTGTCCATTTCAAGAACCGCTTCATGATCGCCTTTCCTGCCGATTTGGGCGACAGAAAAAGCCTTGCGGCTGACAGGGCGCTGAACGCCGGCTGCGAAAAGGCGGGGATGGCGTCGCCTCGCCTTCCGGCTTGACGCTGCGCCGGGATCGCGTATCCCTTGCCGGACACCTCTTCAAAAGGCCGGCCATGGAAGCGATCATCTATCACAATCCGCGATGCGGCACCTCGCGCAACACGCTGGCCCTAATCCGCAATGCGGGCATCGAGCCGAGGATCGTGGACTATCTCGCTGCACCGCCGACCCGGGAGGAGCTGCAGGCCCTGATCGCTGCCGCCGGCCTTGCGGTGCGCGCTGCCATTCGCGAGAAGGAGGCGTCTTACGCCGCCCTCGGTCTTGCCGATCCCGCGCTGTCGGACGATGAGCTGCTCGACCACATGGTGGCCGAGCCGATCCTCATCAACCGCCCCTTCGTGACGACGCCGCTCGGAACGCGGCTCTGCCGGCCTTCGGAAGTCGTGCTGGATATCCTTCCCGACACGCACAAGGGGCCTTTCGCCAAGGAGGATGGCGAGAAGGTGATCGGCGAGGATGGCAAGCGGCTCGCTTGAGGGCTATGCCTCCATAGTCGGGTGCGTTGCGGCGAGGCCGAGGGCGGCGCGCAGTGTCGCCTCGCTTTCCATAGCAAAGCGCTCGGCCGCATGACGGCCGCGCAGCTCGTCCCGCGGCGGCAGCGGGCCGGCAAGACGGACGGAAAGCCCCTCCATCGGGGCGGCAAGATGCGGCACGTCCTCGATGGCGCACAGGCGATGGGCGAGCGAGCCCTCGCGCACCACCACCGGAAGGCCGAGCTGCGCCGCCCGCCCGAGAATGCCGAAGGCCTGGTCCCCCGTCCGCGGGTAGAAGCACCAGATCGCATCGCTCGCCGCATAGGCGCCCAGCAGCTCAGCATCGGAGATGAACCGGTCAACCGTGACGCCGCCGCCCTCGCGCAGGACCTCGGCATGCTCGGCGTCGGCCACGGCAACCTTGCCGCAGGCGATGAACTGGTAGCACGCCCGCAGCCGCGCGGACCGGGCATAGATATCGGCGAAGAGATCGAAGCCTTTCCGGCCGCACTGGCTGCCGATGGCCGTCAGCACAAGGCGGTCGCCCGGCCGGCGCTCGGCGCGTAGCGCGTTCACCGCCTTGCGCTCCTCCTCGCTCAGGTCCCAGAGCTGGAAATCGTAGATATAGCCATCGGCAATGGCGGCGGCGGGCGGAAGCACGCTGAAGGGCACGATGGAGAGCGTGCGCACCGCGCGGCAGCGCTTCAGCCTTTGCAGCACCGCGCGCCGCCAGCGGTTTCCCCAGCGGGGCGAAACGGCGAGCGGCCCCGGCTTGAGCAGGAGCCCCACGGTCCGCCGTCCCAGCAGGGTACGGAAAAGCCCGACCAGCACATAAAGAAAGAACGCCTCCTCCACCATAAGGAAAAGCACTGGCGCCCGCGCGAACAGGAGGCTGCGAAGCCGCGCCCGCCGCGCGCCGAATACCCGCTCCAGCACGCGGAAATAGGCAGGCCGCCGGCCGGCCTCGCTCCGGCTATAGACGAGCGGCGCACCCAGCCGACCCTGCCCCGCCAAGGCTTCGCGTGACCGCCCGCCTGCCCTCGCGTCGAGATTTTCCGGCTGCAGGTCCGATCGAACAGACGGACCCACCGCGGCCGGCAACACGCTGCCCGCCTGCATGATCTTCCCCCCAAAATCGTCGCGAATAGCCCTCGAAGCCGTCCCTGCCCGAAAGGCCCGGATGAGCGGCCGCGTTCCCTTCGGCCCTCAACCCATCGACATATTAGTAGAAGCGAAATTCGCCTCCGCCACAACCATGTCGTTCAAATCCGGACCTTAACGTGTCGTTAACATTTATCAAGCGGGATTCCGCAACCTGAATGATGCCTTAGCGCGATCGGCCTTACCGGAAGCGGACAGCCACGCCCCTGCCCTTGCTTGCGGCGATGGGCGGGAGAGTCCATAAAGACCGCAATCGAAAGACTGCTTTCGAGGGGAAGAGAATGAACCTCAAGGAATTTGCCGCGCGCATCGGCCTCTCCCAGACGACGGTGAGCCGGGCTATGAGCGGCTATCCGGAGGTGAAGGCGGAAACGCGTGCGCGCGTGCTGGAGGCCGCGGAGCGGCTGGGCTACCGCCCGAACAGCATCGCGCAACGGCTGGCGACCGGCCGGGCCGGCGCCATCGGCATCGTCTTCCAGGGCGGCGGGCGCTTCGGGCCCCATTCCAGCGAGTTCATGGGCGGTCTTTCGACGCGGCTACAGCAGGAAGGCATCGACATCCTCGTCTCGACCGTCGAGAGCGCGGAAGACGAGGCGGCCGCCTATCGCCGGCTTGCGGCGAGCAAGCGGGTGGATGCCGTCATCGTGCATACGCCCGCCTGCACCGACGAGCGCATCGCGCTGTTGCAGGCGTTCGGCCTCCCCTTCATCGTGCACGGGCGGAGCGAGGCGGAAAAGCCCTTCGCCTTCCTCGACATCGACAATTTCGGCGCCATCGCCGCCGCGACGAAGCATCTCGCCGCCTTCGGCCATCGCCGCATCGCCCTCATCAACGGCGATACGGACAGCACCTATGCCCGCGACCGGGACGAGGGCTACCGCAGGACGCTCGCGGCAGAAGGCATCGCGGCGGATCCGGCGCTGACCGGCCACGGCGAATTCACCGACGAGACCGGCTTCCGGCTCATGCAGGGCTTCCTCGCCCTCCCCGCCCCGCCGACGGCGGTCATCGCGGGGTCGATGATGTCGGCGCTGGGCGCGATGCGGGCGATCCGCATCGCGGGGCTTGCCGTCGGCGAGGATGTCTCGCTCATCGCCCATGACGACGTCTTTCCCTATCTCAGCCCCGACAATCTCGTTCCGGCCGTCACCACGACGCAATCGCCGATCCGCGCGGCGGGCGAGCGGATCGGCGACATGACCTTGCGGCTTTTGCAGGGGGAAGCGCCGGAAGCGCTTCAGGAGGTCTGGCCGGTCGAGTTCATCATCCGCGGCTCGACAGGCCCGGTCCGGAGTTAAGGTCAGACCGCCAGCTCGCAGCGCCCCTTCTCGGTTTCGATGGCAAGATCGAGCACCTTCTGGAGCTCGGCGGCATGACGGAAGCCCGGCTCGATCCTTTCGCCCGCCGCGACGGCCGCGGCGAAGCGCTCGTAATTGGTCGGCACCGTGCCGGCGTCGATCTCCCGCCAGACGGCCTGCTCGACATCCTCGCCGAGGCAGCCGCGCAGCTTCGATCCCTCGGTCGAATGGATGACCTCGAGGGCGCCCTTGTCGCCATGCATGCGCAGGCGCAGCTCGTTGAGATGGCCGGTCGCCCAGCGGCTGGCATGGATCACGCCAAGCGCGCCGTTGTCGAAATCCACCGTCATGGTGAAGCTGTCATTGGCGTCGAGGTCGTATTCGCCGATCCGGTTGTCCGGCGCCTTGTCGAAAGCCTTCAGCCGCGCGAAGACATGGTCCACGTCGCTCGCCGCGCCGTAGCTGGCGAAATCGAGGATGTGGATGCCGACATCGCCCAGCACGCCGTTCGAGCCGTGGCGGGTGGAAAGGCGCCAGAGCCACTGGCTTTCCGTCGCCCAGTTGCCCCAGGCCTTCGAGACGAGCCAGCTTTGCAGGTAGGACGCCTCGACATGGCGCACGCGGCCGATCTCGCCCGCCAGCACCATCGCGCGCGCCTTCTGCAGCGGCGCCACGTTGCGATAGGTGAGGTTCACCATGGTCACGAGCCCGGACGCCTCGGCGGCGCGGGCCATCTCGTCGGCCTTGGCGTAGTTTTCCGCCAGCGGCTTCTCGCACATCACATGCTTGCCCGCCGCCAGCAGCGCCAACGTCGTCGGATGGTGCGCACGGTCGGGCGTGACGTTGGTCGCCGCGTCGAAGCCATTCCAGGCGATGGCGTCCTCCAGCGAGGTGAAGACATTCGCGATGCCGTGCTGGTCGGCGAAGGCCTTGGCCCGCGAGGGGTCGACATCGACCGCGCCGACCAGCTCGACGCCGTCTATCGCGGCAAAATATCTGGCATGGGTATTGGCCATGCCGCCTGTTCCAACAACGAGAAGACGCATCGTTCGCCTCAGCGGTAACCGGCTTCGCCGGCCTCATGCAGTTTCGGGCCGCGCTCCTCGATCGGCTCCAGGGCCTTGTCGACCGGCACGTTCGGCGCATCGTGGATGGCCGCATAGGTGCCCTGCGGGTTGAAGGCCCATTTCACGCCATTGACCAGGACCTTCTGGACCGTGGCGTCGTGATAGGTCGGGTAGGTCTCGTGGCCCGGGCGGAAATAGAAGATGTTGCCGGCGCCGCGGCGCCAGGTGAGACCCGAGCGGAACACCTCGCCGCCCGCAAACCACGAGATGAAGACGGTCTCCAGCGGTTCCGGCACGGAGAACTGCTCGCCATACATCTCCTCGTTTTCCAGCACGAAGTTCTCGCCGAGCCCTTCGGCAATCGGGTGGCGGGGATTGATCACCCAGAGCCGCTCGCGCTCGCCGGCCTCGCGCCATTTCAGCGCGCAGGGCGTGCCCATCAGGCGCTTGAAGATCTTGGAGAAATGGCCGGAATGCAGCACGAGGAGGCCCATGCCCTCCCACACGCGCCGCGCCACGCGCTCCACCACCGCATCGTCGACCGCGCCGTGATCCTTGTGGCCCCACCAGACGAGGACGTCCGTCTCGGCAAGGCGGGCCTCGGTGAGCCCGTGTTCCGGCTCTTGCAGCGTCGCCGTCGTGGCGTGGATCGCGGGATCCCTGTTCAGCGCCTCGGCGATCGTGTTGTGCATGCCGTTCGGATAGATCGAGCGGACGATCTCGTTCGTCTGCTCGTGGATGTTCTCACCCCATACGATGGTGCGTATTGCCATGTGCCATTCCTTCAAGGCCGGGAATTGAAACCGCTTTCAATTCGTCGAAACCGATAGAGGCAGTCCCGCATCTTGGCAAGCGGGGTCCTCTCACGATTCCGGCTCCCTTTCAGTGGAATGTCGATTTGGAGAAAAGGTTCAGCACAAGAACGCCGGCGATGATCAGGCCGAGGCCGGCAATGGCGGCAAAGTCGAGCTTCTGGCCGAAGGCGAAGTAGCCGACGAGCGAGATCAGCACGATGCCGAGGCCGCTCCAGATCGCATAGGCGATGCCGACCGGAACGTAGCGCAGGCTCCACGAGAGGAAGTAGAATGCCACGGCATAGCAGACCACCATGACGAGGGTCGGCCCGAGGCGGGAGAAGTGCTGCGCGGCCTGCATGGCGGAGGTGCCGAGCACCTCGAAGACGATGGCGGCCACCAGGACGGCATAGACGGCGGTGATGTTCATGTGAGGTCTCCGGCGCAGGCCGCGCCAACGGGCGCCTTCCGGCGCGGATTGCAAAAGACGGTCAGGTGCGCGACAGGGCCATCAGGCGCTCCAGCATGGCCGCGCGCGGTGCGGCATCCATGACGGGCGCCCCGAGCAGGTCGGCCAGCCAAAGCCCGTCCACCGCATAGCGGACGAGCATGGCGTCGAGCGTCGAATCCGTGCCGACATTTTCCGCAAGGTGCCGGTCGACCCATTGTCGCCAGCGTTCGCGCAGGTGCGGCTCGGAGATGAGCGCGACGGTGAGCACCTTCCATTGCTCGCCGTCGGAAAGGCCCTCCGGCAGGAACCAGATCGCCGCATAGGCCCGCGTGAAGCGGCCCTTCGGCTCAGGATCGTCGCGCATGCGCTCGGCAAGCGCCCGGTCGAACTTTTCCGTCAGGTCGTCGAACAGGCCGTCGAGCAGCGACAGCTTGTTGGGAAAATGATGCAGCAGCCCCCCCTTGCTGACCCCGGCCGCCTGGGAAACGGCATCGAGCGTCACGCTCGCCGGCCCCTTCTCCAGCGACAGCTTCGCCGCGACCTCCAGCAATTGCTGGCGGACGGCCTCGGGATGCTTTTTGCGATGGTGGGCTTTGCTCATGATAAAACATACCGTCTAGACGGTTTCTTGTCAATCCGCCGAGGCGGCGCTGCCGGGCGCATTGCCGCAGCTCTGCGGCCGGGATTGCGCGGCGGATGCGGCGGCGCTAAGACCCAAGGCAACGGGAAGAACCATGACCGACGCGACGCAAGAGCAGGAACGGCAGGGCGAGACGATCACCCTCTACCAGGCGGTGGGCGGCGAGGCGGGCGTACGCGCCCTGACGCGCCGCTTCTACGAATTGATGGATACAATGCCGGAAGCGGCCCGCTGCCGCGCCATCCATCCGCCGGACCTCACCGGCAGCGAGGAAAAGCTCTACGAATACCTGACCGGCTGGCTCGGTGGCCCGCCGCTCTATACGCAGAAGCGCGGCCACCCCATGCTGCGCCGCCGCCATTTCGTCGCGCCGATCGGCCCGGCCGAACGGGACGAATGGCTGCTCTGCTTCGTGCGCGCGCTGGAAGAGACGGTGCCTAGCGAGGGCCTGCGGAAGATCATCCTCGAGCCGGTTACCCGGCTTGCCCACCACATGCAGAACCAGGAATAGCCCCGGGAGTCATCCATGTCCTTTTCGCTCCGCTCGGCAAGCCTTCTCGTCGCCGGCCTGATGGGCCTTGCCGGCGTCGCAACAGCGGCGGCCGCCTCGCATGGCAGCGATCCGCGCCTGATGGCCGGCGCTTCCGCCATGTGCCTTGCCCATGCCCCGGCGCTGGTCGCGCTCCACGCGGCCTGGCCAATGGTGCGGACCGCGCCGCTGGCCGCGCTGCTGCTGGCCCTCGGCACGGCGCTCTTTGCCGGCGACCTCGTCTTCCGCCATTCGGCGGGGCACGGGCTTTTCCCCATGTCCGCGCCGACCGGCGGCGTCGTGATGATGGCGGGATGGCTGGCGGTCGCGCTCGGCGCGTTCCTGCCTAGAGCAATTCCAGCAAAAGTGTGAAGCGGTTTTGCGTCCGGAATTGCGTTAAAATAAAGAGTTAGAGCGTTTTCGCGATTCGAAGAAAAGCGGAAATGCTCTAAGAATCAAGCCTGACGTCAGCGCCCGGAGGGCGCGCGACGCAGCGAGGAGAACGCGACGACATTGTCGTTGCGCGCATCGAGGGCGGTGTCGTCCTCGAAAGCCGCCCGTCGCGCCGGCGGGCGAGCGTCGTTCACGGGAAATTCCACGACATTGGCGCTGTCCAGCAGGCAAGCGCGGCGCGTCAGGAGGGCATAGAGCTCCGGTACGAGGCCGTCGCCGTTCTGGGCGGCCAGCTTGTGCAGGCCGATCATCGCGAAGGCCTCGGGTCTTTCGTCATTCACTGGGTACTGTCTCCCTGGCTCATGCTCTGCAGGGCCCGCTCGAAGGAGGACTTGCTGCCGTTGCGCAGCGGCACGAAGGCCTTCTCCCACTTCTTGCAGCCCGTTTTCACGCGGATGCAGGCATCATGGCTGATACAGTCGATGGGGCAGAAGACGCAGTCCACGGAGGGCAGCACGTTGTCGATGCGGGAAACCGCCTCGCGCAGACCGCCGTCGTGATGGATGAGGTTGGCGCCGTAGGAGCTGGCGATCTGGCGCAGATGCGCCACCTGGCAGTCGCGGCCGCCGACATAGAGGAAGCTGCGGCCCTCGAGGCCGGCCTTGTCGGCCTTCTCGTCATTGTCCTGCCGCTGGCGGGCCTGCTGCTGTTGCCTTTTCTCGCGCATCGCCTTCCTCTCCGCTTCGCCGGTCCGGCGCTTCACTTTGGTGACTTCCACGCTGCGGGGGGCCTGCGCCTGCGGCGCCCGCACCTCCATCCGCTGGGCGGCCGGCGCTGCGGCCGCTCCCTCCTGCGAGCCTTCGGCCATCTGCTTGCGGAGCGCGGCAAGCTGGCGCTCCAGATCGGCGATGCGCCGGTCCCGCTCGGCGATCATTGCCTTCAGGACCGACTCCATGCGGCCCGCAGTCATCGTATTCATGCAGCATCCCCTTTGGCACTCCGCGTGGGCGGAGCCTCAGTCCGGGTCAACCTACAAAACTTGATTTTCAGAGTAAAGTATAAACATGACTATTAAAGTCATATTTTCCGACAAAAAAATCCCGCCAACCGGAAGGCAGCGGGAAAGATCGCCTCAGTTGAAAACGATCGGCACGTTGAATGCCCAGGACGCGCGCCCCGCGGCCTCGGGGATCTTCGCGAAGGGCGCGGCGCGCTGCACCGAATCGACCGCCGCCCTGTCGAGCGCCGCGCTGCCGGAGCTGCGCGCGACGCGGATGCCGCTCGCCTGTCCGCCCGAGCCGACGACGAAGCTTACCACGACGCTGCCGCTCTCGCCGCCCGGCGCGCGCCGCTTGGCGCGGTTGATCTTGTTGCGGACCTTGCCCGGATAATTGCTGACGGCGGCATTGCCGGCCGTGGACGAATTGCCCTTCTTCTGGCCGCCGACGGAGGCGGTCTTCACATCGGCCGAGCCATCCACCTCGCCCTTCGTGGCATTCGCCTTCGCCGTGCCCTTCTCGCCGGCCTTGCGGACGACCTTCTGCTTCGGCTTCTTGCGCTCGACCTTTTTTACCGGCTCTTGCTTCTTCACCTCGGGAACCGGCTTGATCTCCCGTTCCGGCTCGACCTCGGGCTTGATTTCCGGGATCGGGATCGCGGCGATCTCCACCTCGGCGGAGGGAACGATCAACTCATGCACCGGCTCCGACACCACCGGATCGACGGGCGCGATCTCGGTCGTCTCGGGCTGGATCTCGGTGGGCTTGATTTCCGCAACCTCCTGCGGTTGCGGCTCGGTGACGTCGGGCTGGATCGCTTCCGGCGTGATCGCCTCTTCGGGATTGCCAGACTCGACCGCCTCGAAGGCGCCGTTGCCGAGCATGGCCACTTCCGCGACGACGCCGCCGGCGATCAGCGCCTCGTCTTCCGGCGCCGCCGGCGTCATGGTGAGGATCGCGGCCGCCCCGGCATGGGCCAGCAGGGAAAACACCCCCGCACCGATCCAGAGCCACTTGCTTCCAGCCATCGTCTTATCCACCGTTCCGTTTATCGCGATCCCGCCTCATGCGGGCCGCCACTCAACTCAACCTTCGAGACCGGCCGAAACCTTGCTGCGCGTGACGATGCCGTCCATGCAGCGGGCCTTGTCGAGCCCCTCGCCTTCGCAGACCGGCGCATCGTTGATCAGCAGGTTCTTCACCCCTTCGCACTTGATGCCCGGCACGTCGAACTGGCGCACCTTCGACTTGCCGGCCGGCAGGTCGCGGAAATCGAGCAGCGCCAGCCGCTCGACCGTGCCCTTGTCGTTGAAGATCACGAATTCGAAGGAGACCTTCGAAACGTTCTGCTGAAAGCCGTTCGCCGCGACGAAGGTGAAGAGGCAGCCCTTCTGCGAGGCGGCAAGCGCATTGAGCTCGACATCCAGCCCCTTGGGCGCGGCTTCCTGTGCGGCCGCGCCGGAGACGGCGGCGGCTGCGAGCATCGACGAGAGAAGAAGGGTGCGTACGATCATGGCTTGCCTGTTCGTGTTTTCGGTCCGGACGTCGGTTCCGGCGTCTCACAAAATTAACATGAGTTTGCCAGTCCTGTATTGCGCCTATAGATAAATATGAGTAAGCAAGTCAAGATAGTAAACGCCAAATTCCCCCGCAACTCCCTGTTCCGCCGAGAAAAACGGACCAGCGGGAGCAGCAGGAAAATGGCCATGAACATTTGAATGAAGGCCGCGACCATGACCGACACGACCCGACCGACACCTGCCGAAATCCGCGCCTTCCGTGCGGAAAACCCCAAGATGCGCGAGCGTGACATCGCCGCCCAGCTCGGTATTTCGGAGGCTGCGCTCGTCGCGGCCGAGGTCGGGCTCACCGCGATCCGCATCGACGGCAGCGCCAATCGCTTCCTCGAGCGTGCCGAAGCCCTCGGCGAGATCATGGCGCTGACCCGCAACGAGAGCGTCGTGCACGAGAAGATCGGCGTGTTCGAGAAGGTCACCACCGGCAAGCACGCCTCGATCGTGCTTGGCGAGAATATCGACCTGCGTATCTTCCCCGGCACCTGGGCCCATGGCTTCGCCGTGACGAAGACCGACGGCGAGCAGGTCCGCCGCAGCCTGCAGTTCTTCGACAAGGCCGGCGACGCCGTGCACAAGGTCCACCTTCGCCCGGCCTCCAACCTCGAAGCCTACGAGGCCATCGTCGCCGACTTCCGCCTGGAGGACCAGTCGCAGGAATTCGTCGAAGTCGTCTCGGAGAAGACCGTCGAGACCGGCCCGGTCGATGTGGCGGCGCTGCGCGAGAACTGGAGCGCCATGACGGATACGCACCAGTTCTTCGGCATGCTGCGCAAGCTGAAGATCGCCCGCCAGGACGCCGTGCGCAGCGTCGGTGAGGATTTCGCCCGCCAGGTGCGCGCCGATGCCGTCAGCGAACTGCTGCGCGCCTCGGCCGAGCGCGACGCCGAGATCATGTGCTTCGCCGGCAATCACGGCACGATCCAGATCCACACCGGGCCGGTGAAGAACATCCAGCCGATGGGTCCCTGGCTCAACGTGATGGATCCCACCTTCCACATGCACCTGCGCACCGATCACATCGTCGAGTGCTGGGTCGTCCGCAAGCCGACCAGCGACGGCCACGTCACCTCGCTCGAAGCCTATGACGCGAGTGGCGAGATGATCGTCCAGTTCTTCGGCAAGCGGAAGGAAGGCATGAGCGAGCGCGCCGACTGGCGCGAGATCCTCGACGGCCTGCCGCGCCCCGACAGCGCCGCCGCCTGAAGACGAGCACCATCAGGGACCACGACCCAAGGATTACGATCATGAGCAAGAGCTTCGATCTGCGCCGCGCCCGCCCGTGGGAAGTGGCCCTCACCGTCTTCGCGCTTTCCGCCCCGCTGCTGGCGACCTTCACCCTGCCCGTCGACGGCGGCTTCGTCCGCAAGGCGGCCGCACAGGACATGCAAAAGGTCGACACGTCGAAGCTGGTGACGATCGGCGGCGCGGTGACGGAAATCGTCTATGCGCTCGGCGAAGGCGAGCGGATCGTCGCGCGCGATTCCACCAGCATGTATCCCGAGGAGGCGCTGAAGCTGCCGGATGTCGGCTACATGCGCGCCCTCTCGCCGGAAGGCGTCATCGCCGTCAATCCCACCGCGATCCTCGCGGTGGAGGGCAGCGGTCCGGCCGATGCGCTGGCCGTGCTGAAGAGCGCCGGTATTCCCTTCGAAACCGTGCCGGAAGGCTATGACCGCGCCGCGATCCTCAGGAAGATCGACGTCGTCGGCAATTTCCTCGGCGTGCCGGAAAAGGCGAAGGCGCTGGAAGAGAAGGTCGGCGCGGAACTCGACGGCGCCATCGCCGATGCCGCCAAGCGGCCGGAAAGCGAACGCAAGCGCGTGCTCTTCATCCTGAGCTTCCAGAACGGCCGCATCATGGCCGCCGGCAACCACACGGCCGCCGACGGCATCATCGGCCTTGCCGGCGCGATCAACGCCACCGAAGGCACCTTCGACGGCTACAAGCCGCTCACCGACGAGGCAGTCATCAACGCCAAGCCCGACGTCGTCATGGTCATGACGCGCCCGGGCGCCGGCAGCACGGACGAGGAAGTGCTCGCCCATCCCGCCATCGCCGTGACACCGGCCGGCAAGAACAAGACGGTCCTGCGCATGAACAGCCTGCACCTGCTCGGCTTCGGCCCGCGCACCGCCTCGGCCGTCAGCGACCTCAACAAAGAACTCTACGGCAAGCCCGGTAATGTCTCTCAATGACGCCATGCGCGGCCCGGTCGCACGCAGGTCCTTCCTGATGCGCGCCGCCGGCGGGCAGGCGGCCGGCGACCGCACCGCGATCGCCCGCCTCACCCTCTGTCTCCTCGTCATCCTGTCGGCCGCCGCGATCGCACTGTCCATCGCCACCGGCGCATCGGACGCATCCGCGGTCAATGTCATCGGCGCGCTCCTCACCGGCGCGGAAGACACCGCGCTCAGCATGCGCGACCGCATCATCGTCTTCGACATCCGCATGCCGCGCGCCCTGCTCGGCTTCCTGATCGGCGCGGCACTCGCCATGTCAGGCGCCGTCATGCAGGGCCTCTTCCGCAACCCGCTCGCCGATCCCGGCCTCGTCGGCATCTCCTCGGGCTCGGCGCTCGGCGCGGTGCTGATGATCGTGCTCGGCGGCAGCCTGCCGGCCGGCCTCATGCTGGCGCTCGGCGCCTATGCGCTGCCGCTTGCCGCCTTCCTCGGCGGGCTTCTGACGACGCTGCTGCTCTACCAGATCGCCACGCGCGGCGGGCAGACCTCCGTCGCCACCATGCTGCTCGCCGGCATCGCCATCGCGGCCCTTGCCGGCGCCGTCACCGGCATCCTCATCTACATGGCCGACGACAAGCAGCTGCGCGACGTCACCTTTTGGAGCCTCGGCTCGCTCTCGGGCATGACCTGGACGAAGCTTCTCGCCGCCGGCCCGATCATCCTCGTCGCCCTCCTCGTCGTGCCCTTCCTGTCGCGCGGGCTCAACGCCATCACCCTCGGCGAGGCCGCCGCCTTCCACATGGGCGTGAAGGTGCAGCGGCTGAAATACACCGCAGTCATCGCCGTCGCGGGCGCCGTCGGCGCCTCGGTCGCCGTCAGCGGCGGCATCGGCTTCGTCGGCATAGTGGTGCCGCACCTGCTGCGCATCGTCATCGGCCCGGACCATCGCTACCTGCTGCCGGCCTCCGCGCTGCTCGGCGGCGTGCTGATGCTCGGGGCGGACATGCTGGCGCGCACCATCGTCGCCCCCGCGGAACTGCCCATCGGCATCATCACGGCGCTGGCCGGCGCGCCCTTCTTCCTCTGGGTGCTGCTGCGCGACCGCACGCGGAACGGCTGGTAGGACGGAAATGATCGCTACAAGGAACCTTACGGTCAGCCTGTCCGGCAAGACCATCGTCCAAGGCGTATCGCTGCAGGCGAAGGCCGGCGAGCTGACCGCCATCGTCGGCCCCAACGGCTCGGGCAAGACGACGACGCTGAAGGCGGTCGCCGGCGAGCTTTCGAGCAAGGGCGACATCACCCTCAACGGCCACGACATCCGCGCGCTCGAGCCCTGGCAACTCGCCATCAAGCGTGCCGTACTGCCGCAGGCCGCGACCATCGCCTTTCCCTTCACCGTGCGCGAGATCGTCCGCCTCGGCCTGACCGTCGGCCCGAACCGCCATGCCGACCGCATCGACGCCATCACCGCCGAGGCGCTCCGCGCCGTCGACCTTTCGGGCTTTGCCGGGCGGCTCTATCAGGAGCTTTCCGGCGGCGAGCAGCAGCGCGTGCAGCTTGCCCGCGTACTCTCCCAGATCTGGGAGCCAATCCTCGACGGCGAGCCCTGCTTCCTGATGCTCGACGAGCCGGTCTCGGCGCTCGACATCCGCCACCAGCTCACCATCATGCAGCTCGCCCGCCGCTATTGCGAAAACGGCGGCGGGGTGATCGCCGTCATGCACGACCTCAACCTCACCGCCATGTTCGCCGACCACATGGTGATGATGAAGGCCGGCCGCATCGAGCGGGCGGGACACCCGGCCGATGTCATGACGGACGATGCGATGGAAGCCGTCTTCGGCTGCCGCATGCGCATCAACGGCGTGCCCGAAGCGGGCGTGCCCTTCGTGCTGCCCCATACCGCTTCGGCCTAACGTTCCAGCGTCCTGGAGCAGCTCCAGGGAACCTTTTGCGACATTGCACGTTTTCTGCCCCGGAAGACCGTTCCGCCAAGGGGGTGGAGCGCAGTTCGGCCCGCGCGCAAGCGGGCGACCGCAAAGGAGAAACGGCATGGCCAACGGAATGTTTTCATCCCGCAGCAAGACCCTCAAAAACGGGCTCAAGGACGAAGCCCAGGCCGTCGAGGACCAGATCACGGAACTGCGCGAGGAAATCGCCTCGCTCACCCGCCTGCTCGCCACCGACGCCTCGAAGGGGGCGGGAAACATCCGCAAGAGGGCCCGGGCGGCCAAGGCCGAGATGAGCGACGCCGCGCACGGCCTGAAGGACCGCGCGGAAGGCGACTTCCGCGACATGATCGCCGCCGGCGAGGACATCCTCTCCGAACTCCAGTCCCGCTACCAGGATTCCGGCCGCATGGCCCGCAAGGCCGTCAAGGAGCATCCGCTGACGACGCTCGGCGTTGCCGCCGCCGCCGGCTTCCTGCTGGCCGCACTGCTGCGGCGCTGAGCCTTCCCTTCACGATCGATCCAGGGACGCGCCTGCGTCCCCCCACTTCCGCGGAGCACACAAGGCATGCTGTCACTGGGGGCCATTCTCGTGCAAAATCTCGTCACCCGCGTCACGGACCGGGTGGAAGAAACGGTCGACAGCGCCCGGCGCAACGCGATCGGCGGCCTGATCGCCGGCGTGCTGCTCGTCACCGCCTATGTGCTGGCCGTCGTCGGCGGCGCGGTGCTGCTGGCCGAGCGCTACGGCACGGCGCCGGCCCTCTTCGGCCTTGCCGGCGGCTTCCTCGTGCTGGCGATCATCGTGCTCGTCGTCGTCGCCGCCCGCAACAGGCGGGAGCGGGAACTGCGCCGCATCCGCCGGCAGCAACTCGCCGCGCGCCGCGACCTGATGGCCGCGGCCGCCAGCGTCGCCACGCAAAAGCCCTTCGCCGCGACGGCCGTGGCGCTTGCCCTCGGCTTCCTGCTCGCGCCGAAATCGCGACGCGACGACGACTGACGATCCCCACCATTTCCGACAGGAGAACCGTGCGCCCGAACGGGCGCACAAGGCCGTTCTATTTCCCTGAAACTACAGCGGCATCCGCACGACGGCGGTCACGCCCTTCGGCAGGTATTCGACATGCACGCTGCTGCCGAGGATCTTGTCGAGGCTGCGCTCGATCAGCACGGAGCCGAAGCCGCGCCGCCCGTTCGGATTGACCGGCGGCCCGCCGACCTCGTGCCAGGTCATGTTGAGCACGCGGCGGCCCTCTTCGTTGACGATGCGCGCCGTGATCACCACCTTGCCGGTGGCGACCGAGAGCGCCCCGTATTTGCGGGCATTGGTGGCAAGCTCGTGCAGCACGAGGCCGAGGCCGACGGCCTCGTCCGGCCCCAGCTCCACCTCGTCCTTGTGGATCTCGACCTGGCTCTCGTAATCGAGCGCATAGGGCATGATCTGCTTCTGCAGCAGCATCTTGAGATGGATGACGCCCCATTCGTGATCGCTGAGCAGCCCATGCGCCTCGGAAAGCGATTGCAGGCGGCCGGCGAAGGCATCCATGAACTCCACCGGATCGCTCGTCTGGCGAAGGGTCTGGCGGGCGAGCGACTGCAGCATGGCAAGCGTGTTCTTGACGCGATGGTTCAATTCGCGCAGCAGGAGCCGCGTCCGCTCGGAGGCGAGCTGCCCGTCGGTGACGTCGACATTGATGCCGAGGAAGAGGGTCGGCTTGCCCTCCGCGTCCCATTCATGCACCCGGCCGCGGCCGAGCAGCCAGCGGCCCGACTTGGACGCACGGAACAGGCCGTCATATTCCTTGCCGGTGGCGAGCGCATTGCGCAGGCGGTCGATGGTCGTCTTGCGGTCGGCGGGGTGGACCGCACCGAAGAAGGTGCGCGCGCTCATCGGCCGCGTCGAACGGAAGCCCAGCATGCGGTGGAAGGTCTCGTTGCCCGACACGATGCCCGTCGAGAGGTCCCACATCCAGCTCGCCACATTGGCGGCGTCGAGCGCCAGCGCATGACGCTTCTCGTCACGCGACAGGACCTCGGCGGCCAGCATGCGCCGCCGCGCCTCTTCCTTCTGACGGATCAGGACGCCGGCGAGCGAGGCGAGCCTTGCGAGTTGCGGCAGAAGGGTGTCGGCAGCGGCTGTGCGGACCTTCCTGTCGGCGACCGCGACCGTGCCGATGGGCTGGCCGTCCATCACGATCGGCGCGCCCGCATAGAAGCGAACATGCGCCTCGCCGCTGACGCTCGGCAGGCCGGAAAAGCGGGGATCCCTGGACGCATCGGCCACCATGAGCGGCGGCGCCCCCTTTTCCGCCAGCATCCGTGCGCAAAAGGTCTCCTGGGAGGGAAAGCGGATTTCCGGCGTGCCGCGGCGCGCCAGGAACCATTGGTCCGTCTGGCCGAGAACGGTGACGAAGGCCATGGGAGTGTCGGCAAGACCGGCGGCCAGGCCGGCGATGTCGTCGAAATCGGGATCGGGGCCAAGAAAGACCGGCATGGCGGCTTGCAGCGCCGCAAGCCGTTCCGGCGCGCCGAGAATCGCAGCTACACCGGTCGGCAATGGCTGAGCGTTGTCCTTCATGCCCTTTGGTAGGCGATTCCACGTCCGATTTCACCCGCCATGCGAGCAAATGGATGTATTTTCGCCGTTCCCCCTCAATCTTTCCGCCGCCCGCCACGATGACGGGCGGCTTTTGCCATCAGGATGCGAATGCACGAGAGGTGATCGGCGCGGACACGGCGTCCGGACCGTAGTCGCTTTCGCCGCTGACCTGCAGAAGCTCCTGCAGGCGCTGCCGGGCACGGTTGACCCGGCTCTTGATCGTGCCGAGGGCGCAGCCGCAGATTTCCGCCGCCTCCTCGTAGGAAAAGCCCGAAGCGCCGACGAGGATGATGGCCTCGCGCTGTTCGTCCGGCAGCTTTTCCAGCGCCTTCTTGAAATCCTGCATGTCCAGCGAGCCGTACTGGGAGGGGTGCTGGGCGAGGTTTTCGGTGAAGATGCCGTCGGAATCCTGCACCTCGCGACCGCGCTTGCGCAGCTTGCTGTAGAGTTCGTTGCGCAGGATCGTGAAGAGCCAGGCCTTCATGTTCGTGCCCATCTCGAACTGTTCCTGCTTCGCCCAGGCTTTCATGATCGTGTCCTGCACGAGATCGTCCGCCTGGTCGTGGCGGCCGATCAGCGAAATGGCGAAGGCACGCAGGCTCGGCAGAACGGCCAGCAGTTCTCGTTTGAAATTGGTCTGGTCCCTGTCCATTGCTTCCTCACTCGGCCCTTTGCACGCTGTTTTCGACAGCATCCAATTTTTCGAGAAGATCCAGGAACCTCTGGGGAAGCGCCTCATCCTGAACCGAATGGTAGAAGGCGCGAAGCTTCATCGCGATCTGCCCGTTCGGATCGTCGGGTTTTCTGGAGGACGTCCCCGCCCTCGTCTGCTTTTCAACACTATTCACTCTTGGCCACTTTCATCTTTGACGCTCCACGCCCCGGTGAAGATTTCGGCGTGAAAATGCCGCCAGGCGAAAAAAGTTCCCTTCCCCGGAACCTAAATTTGATTGCCGCGTTCAAACCGTCAACTGCCAGTGCAGCAATTCGAGAACAGGGGACAGAATATGCCGATTTCCGACCGCATCGGACCTCATCTTCCGGCGCTTCGCCGTTACGCCCGCGCCCTTACGGGCACCCAGTCCTCCGGCGATGCCTATGTGGCAGCCACTCTGGAAACCATCCTCATCGATCCCTCGACCATGCCGGAAGGCGGAGACGACAAGGCAAGGCTCTTCGGGCTCCTCAGCCGCATCATCGCATCGCTGCCGGTTTCCATGAGCCGGGCCGCCGGCGCCATCGCACCGGGCAAGGAGGCGCCCTTCGATCTTTCCGGCGTGCCGCCGCTCGGCCGGCAGGCCCTGCTGCTGGCAACCGTCGAGGGCTTCTCGGTCGAAAAGACCGCCGATATCCTCGAGGCGGACGCCTCGGACATCCGCGACCTGCTCGACGCCGCCTTCGCGGAAATCGCCGCACAGGCGGAAACGGGCATCATGATCATCGAGGACGAGCCGCTAATCGCGCTCGATCTTGCCCACATGGTCGCCGGCATGGGCCACCGCGTCACCGGAATCGCCCGCACGCAGGCCGAGGCCGAGACGCTGTGGAGCGACAGCCGCCCCGGCCTCGTGCTCGCCGACGTGAAGCTGGCCGACGGTTCCTCCGGCATCGACGCCGTCAACACCATCCTCTCGCGCACGGATATCCCGGTGATCTTCATCACCGCCTACCCGGAGAAGCTCCTGACCGGCGAGCGGCCCGAACCGGCCTTCCTCGTCTCCAAGCCCTTCAATCCCGAACAGGTGAAGGTGCTGATCAACCAGGCTCTCCTCTTTACGCCGCAGACCCGCGCAGCGGCCTGATCTCGCTCCCGGATAGCCGCAGCGGCGGCGCGGCTGGCGGCGGTGGGACGGCACGCCCACCGCCGCCTTTTTTTGCCATGCCGACCATACGGACATGACGGGGCAGGCCCCAAAGAGAAAACAGCCAGCGCCGGGGAGGCACTGGCTGCTTGAGTATCCACGGACCGGAGGGGGACACGGTGTCGTGGTCGTTCACCGGTCGAGGGCCTCGCATTTGGGGGATATGCGCAGACCGGTGACGACCTAGAAACACGCGACGCACGATTTGGTTCCGCCCGGTTGCAAATTTTTCGAGATTTTTTCAGTCGATCGCGTCGAGCTCGGCGCGATGGCGATAGAGCGCCAGGAAGCGCCGGAAATCCCGGTCGTAGCGGGCCTTTCGGGTCGTATCCGGCAGGTATTCCCGCCCGCCCGGATACATGCCTGATCCCGCCGCCGGCAGGTCCGGATAGAGGCCGCCGGCAACCGCCGCGGCCATCGCCGTGCCGAGCAGCACCGCGTCCTGCGTCTGCGGCACGACGAGACGGCAGCCGGTCACGTCCCGGTAGAGTTCCATCAGCAGCGGATTGCGCACGTGGCCGCCCGCGACATGGAGCGTATCGAGCGGATAGCCGCCGTCGGCGAGCTTTTCGAGGATATGGCGGATGCCGAGCGCGATGGCGACCGAGGTCCGCCAGTAGAGCCGGCAGAGCCCGTCGAAGGAGGCATCGAGCGCCAGCCCGCTGATCACGCCGAGGGCATGGGGATCGGCGAGCGGCGAGCGGTTGCCGTGAAAATCGGGCAGGACATGCAGCCGCTCTGCAAAGGCCTCGCCCTCTTCGGCCCGCAGTTCTCCGATCCGCGCGACGATCCGGGCATGCGTTGCCGCCGTGGGCTCGCCGCCGGCGCTGTGCGTGCCGACGATGTGATCGAGTAGCGCGCCCGCCGCCGACTGGCCGCCCTCCAGCAGCCAGAGGCCCGGCAGGACCGCCTCGTAATAGGGTCCCCACATGCCGTAGCCGAATTTCTTTTCCCGCGCGAAGGCGACGATGCAGCTCGACGTCCCGCCGATCAGCGCAAGCTGCCGCTCCAGCTTTTCCGGCGCGCCGGCGAACGGGCCGAGCACGCCGAAGGCGCCGGCATAGGCATCGATGAGGCCGCTCGCGACCACGCAGTCCGTATCCAGCCCGAGGTCTTCCGCCGCCCCGGCGGCGAGCCGCCCGACCGCCTGCCCGACGGGCAGGGTCGTTTGCGGCAGCGACCCGCGCTCGCGCACGTCCTCGAGCCCGATCGCGGCGAGGAAATCCTCGCTCCAGGGCCTTTCCGCATGGGAAAGGTAGTTCCATTTGGCCGTCATCGTGCAGCGCGAGCGAGCATTCGAGCCCGTCGCCCGCCAGGTGACGAAATCGGCGAGATCGAAGAAATAGCCGGCCTTGGCCCATTGCCCGGGCCGGTGGCGCTTCAGCCACATGAGCTTCGGCATTTCCATTTCCGGCGACATCACGCGCCCGGAATGATCAAGCACCGGATGCGCCGTCGCCGTGCAGGCATCGGCCTCCTCCAGCGCCCGGTGGTCGAGCCAGACGATCGTATCCCAGCGCGCGTCATCGCCGGAAACGGCGAGCGGCTTTCCCGCCCCGTCGCGGACGACCAGCGAGCAGGTCGCATCCACGCCGAGCGCGGCGACCCGCGACGGGCGCGCATCCGCCGCCGCGCAGGCACGCCGGACCGCGCCGCAGACGGCGCGCCAGATATCCTCGGAATCGTGTTCGGCATGGTCGGCCGCCGGGCGGCGCATGGCGATCGGATGCTCGGAACGCCCGAGCAGCGCACCGCTCCGGTCGAACACACCGGCGCGGGCACTGCCCGTGCCGATGTCCACCGCAACGATCAGATCGCGCATCAATGCTCTTTCCCGACGTCCTCTTCCTCGCGGACAAACTGTAACAATTCCCGCATGTCGTCAAACAGCGCGTCGGGGCGAAGGTCGAGCAGCGCGTCGCGATGACGGGGCGTGCGCGCATGGGAGCCGCCGGTGAAGGCGACGACCCGCATGCCGGCGGCCTTGGCGGCCATGATGCCGGCGGGGCTGTCCTCCACCACCACGCAGCGCGCGGGGTCCACACCCATCTCGGCGCTGGCATGGAGGAAGAGATCCGGCGCCGGCTTGCCGTGGGTGACCATGCTGGCGCTGAAAATGTTCGGCTCGAAGCAGTCGAGGAGACCGGTCACGGAAAGCGACAGCCGGATGCGCTCCGGCTGGCTGGACGAGGCCACGCAATGGGCGACGCCGAGCGCATCGACGGTCTCGGCGACGCCGGCTATCGGCTGGAGTTCCGAACGGAAGCGCTCGTAGAGCACCTTGCGCATGGCCTCGAGGAAGGCCGCGTCTACAGCAAGGCCGTATTCGTCATGCAGGATTTCCGACATGCTCTTGAGGCTGCGGCCGAGAAAGCGTTCGTGCGCCTCCGCCTCGCTCATCGCGACGCCCGCGGCGGCGAGCGCTTCGACCAGAACGGTGATCGAGATGGGTTCGCTGTCGACGAGCACCCCGTCGCAATCGAAGATGACCAGTTCTGTCGCTTTGGCGGCCATGGCGTTCCGTTCCGTTTTCAGGCCCCCGTTGGTACTGTCTGCCCCGCGCGATGAAAAGCCCCGATTGCCGATCTCCTCACTTTGCGAGACGGCCTTCCAGATAGCGCTTCAGCGTCGCACGCGTTCCTTCTTTCTGAAGAGAGCGGAGCGCATCGGCAAAGCGCCGGCGGAAGAGTTCCGACGTGCCGACGGAGCCGAAGATGTCCTTCATGTCGAGGAAGGCGAGCGGCTCGTCCCTGGCGGCCGTCGCGGCGGCGCGGATGCGGTCGATATTGGGATCGTTGAAGACGATATCCTTGCCGCTGTCGGTCGTGCCGGCGAGATAATGGCACCAGAGCGCCGAGACCAGCGAGAGGCCGACGACGTCCTCGCCGCGCGACAGCCGGTCGGCGGTGGAGGGCAGGATGAACTTCGGCTGGCGGTTGGACCCGTCCTGCGCCAGCCGCGGGATCGTATCGGCGATCTTCGGATTGGAGAAGCGCCGCTCGATGAGTGCATAATAGTCGTTGAGGTCGGTATCCGGCACGGGCGGGATGACGGGGATGATCTCGTCCCGCTCCAGCTTGGCGAGGAACGCGCGGATATCCGCATCCTCCATCGCCTCGTGCACGAAATGGATGTCGAGCAGCGCCGCCGGATACGCGATGGCCGCATGACCGCCGTTGAGGATGCGGATCTTCATGTGCTCGTAGGGCGCGACATCCGGCACGAACTGGACGCCGGCCTTCTCCAGCGCCGGGCGGCCTTGCGGGAAATGATCCTCCAGCACCCATTGCTTGAATTCCTCGCAGAAGACCGGCCAGGCATCGTCGATGCCGTAGTCGTCGGCCGCGATGCCGATCTCGCGCGGCCCGGTGGCGGGCGTGATGCGGTCGACCATGCCGTTCGGGAAGGCGACATTGGCGTCGATCCAGTCGGCGAGCGCCGGATCGGAAAGACGGGCAAGGCCGGAGATGGCGGCGTGCGTGACCTCGCCATTGCCGGGAATGTTGTCGCAGGACATGACGGTGTAGGGCGCAATGCCCTTCTCCCGGCGCGCCCTGAGGCCAGCGAGGATGAGGCCGAAGACGGTCTTCGGATCGCCGGGATTGGCGGCGTCGGCGGCAATCGCCGGATGGGTGGGATCGAAGACGCCGGAGGCCGGATCGATGAAATAGCCGCCCTCGGTGATGGTCAGCGAGACGATGCGGATCGCCGGATCGGCAAGCCGGGCGACGGTCGCCGCCGCATTGCCGGGGGCGAGATAGCCGATCATCGCGCCGGTGACGCGCGCGCCGGAGCGGTTGTTGTCCTGCTCGACCACGGTCGTCAGGAAATCCTGGCCCGCGAGCTTGTCGCGCATCGCCGCATCGGAGGGCAGCACGCCCGCACCGATGATCGCCCAGTCATGGTCGAGGCCGAGATTGAAGAGGTCGTCGAGATAGACCGCCTGATGCGCCCGGTGGAAATTGCCGACGCCGAAATGGACGATGCCGGCCGCAAGGCTGCCGCGCTCATAGGCGGGCACGCTTGCCGTCCTGGCGATTTCCCTGAGATTGGCGAGCGACAGTTTCGTGGTCATGGTCCATTCCTTCCGGTCTGTCCGGTCATCTCTCTTGCCGGGCCCGCGTTCGGCGCGGGCTCAGCTCATCCAGTTGCCGCCGTCGACATTGTAGGTCTGGGCGACGACGTAGTTGCTCTCCTCAGAGGCCAGGAAGATCGCCATGCCGGTGAGGTCGTCCGCCGTTCCCATGCGGCCGAAGGGCACTTCGGCGCCGACGAGGCGCTTCTTCTCGCCGAGCGGCCGGTTCTCGTATTTCGCAAAGAGCGCGTCGACGCCGTCCCAGTGCTCGCCGTCGACCACGCCGGGGGCGATGGCGTTGACGTTGATGCCGTGCCTGATGAGGTTCAGCCCGGCCGACTGGGTCAGGCTGATGACCGCCGCCTTGGTGGCGCAGTAGATGGCGACGAGCGCCTCGCCGCGCCGGCCGGCCTGGCTCGCCATATTGACGATCTTGCCGCCGCGGCCCTGCGCGATCATCTGTTTCGCCGCAGCTTGCATTGTGAAGAGCGTGCCGGCGACATTGAGCGAGAACAGCCTGTCGTAGCTCTCCCGCGTGATCTCGACGATCGGCGCGAGATCGAAGAGCGCGGCGTTGTTGACGAGGATGTCGAGCCCGCCGGCCTCCTTCACGCAGGTCCCGATGGCCGCGTCGATGGACTCCTGCCGCGTCACGTCCATCTGGATCGCATAGGCCGCAGGGCCGATCTCCTTCGCGGTCGCCTCGGCCCGCTCGATATTGATGTCGGCGATGGCGACGCGCGCGCCCTCGCGGACATAGGCCTCCGCGAAAGCGCGGCCGATACCCCGCGCCGATCCGGTGATCAGCGCGCTCTTGCCTTCCAGTCTGTTCATCGGATCGCCATTCCCTTGTCGTCGAAGCGGTGGATGCGGGTCTCGTCCGGCGTCAGGTAGACGGTGTCGCCATGGGTGACGGGGAAGCCGCCGTCCGCGCGCACCGTCATCGTGCCGACGCCGTCGACATTGACATGCAGGAAGGTGTCGGAGCCGAGATGCTCGGCGACGCCGACGACGCCCTTCCAGGTGCCGCTCTCCTTGGAGAGCTTCAGGTGCTCCGGACGGATGCCGGCGGTCGGCGCGTTCCATGGCCTTGCCGCCTCGCCCGTGACGAAGTTCATGCGCGGGGAGCCGATGAAGCCGGCGACGAAGAGGTTGTCCGGCTTGTTGTAGAGATCGAGCGGCGAGCCGACCTGCTCGATATTGCCGGCATTCAGCACCACGATCTTGTCGGCCATGGTCATGGCCTCCACCTGGTCGTGGGTGACGTAGATCATCGTGGTCTTGAGCTGGTGATGAAGCTCGCTGATTTCGAGCCGCATCGTACCGCGCAGCGCCGCGTCGAGGTTGGACAGCGGCTCGTCGAATAAAAAGGCCGACGGTTCGCGCACGATGGCGCGGCCGATGGCCACGCGCTGGCGCTGACCGCCGGAAAGCTGACCCGGCCGCCGCTCCAGGTAGTTGGTGAGGTTCAGCACGCGTGCTGCTTCCGTCACCTTCCTGTCGATCGCCGCCTGATCCATTTTCGCCATTTTCAGCGGGAAGGCGATGTTCTTGGCGACACTCATATGCGGATAGAGCGCATAAGACTGAAACACCATGGCGAGCCCGCGCTTGGCGGGGGCGGCGGCGGTGACGTCCTTGCCGTCGATCTCGATTGCGCCGCTCGTCGTGTCCTCCAGGCCTGCGATGAGGCGCAAGAGCGTGGACTTGCCGCAGCCCGACGGGCCGACGAAGACCACGAACTCGCCGTCCTCGATGGTGAGGTCGATGCCCGGAATGACCTGCGTCGCGCCGAAGGACTTGTTGACTTTCTTCAGGATGATCTTGCCCATGAGTTCCCTCCCCTTACTTCACGGCGCCGAAGGTCAGGCCGCGGACAAGCTGTTTCTGGCTGAACCATCCCATGATGAGGATGGGGGCGATGGCGAGCGTGGATGCCGCCGAGAGTTTCGCCCAGAACAACCCTTGCGGACTTGAGAACGAGGCGATGAAGGCCGTGAGCGGCGCGGCGTTGGTCGTCGTCAGGCGGATCGTCCAGAAGGATTCGTTCCAGGCGAGGATGATGTTGAGCAGCAGCGTCGAGGCGATGCCCGGCACCGCCATCGGCGTCAGCACATGCACGATCTCGCCCCAGAGCGTCGCTCCGTCCATGCGGGCCGCTTCCAGGATCTCGCCGGGGATTTCGCGGAAGTAGGTGTAGAGCATCCACACGACGATCGGCAGGTTGATCAGCGTCAGCATGACGGTGAGGCCGAAGCGCGTGTCGAGAAGGCCCGTGTCGCGGAAGATCAGGTAGATCGGCACCAGCACGGCGACGGCCGGCATCATCTTGGTCGAGAGCATCCACATCAGGATGTCCTTGGTCCGGCGCGTCGGCGCGAAGGCCATCGACCAGGCGGCGGGGATGGCGACGATAAGCGCCAGCAGCGTGGAACCGACGGAGATGACCACCGAGTTCATGAAGGGCTTGAGATAGTCGCGCTGGGTCTGCACCGTCACGTAGCTTTCCAGCGTGAAGGACGGGATGAGGCTGAAGCCCTTGATCGCCTCCGGCTCCGTCTTCAGCGAGGTGATGACGGTATAGAGGATCGGGAAGAAGATGATCAGCGCGACGATCCAGGCGGCGATCGTGGCCACAACCTTGTGGCGGGTCGAAACGGCTCTTGCCATGGCTTCTCTCCCTACTTGTCCAGGTTCTTGCCGACGGCGCGCATCAGGAAGATGGCGACGATATTGGCGAGGATGACGGCGATGATGCCGCCGGCGGAGGCGCCGCCCACATCGTAGCCGAGGAGCGCGGTGCGGTAGATCAGGAAGGCGAGGTTCGTCGAGGCATAGCCCGGACCACCATTGGTGGTGACGAGGATTTCCGCATAGACGCCGAGCAGGAAGATCGTCTGGATGAGAATGACGACCGTGATGGCGCGCGCGAGATGCGGCAGCGTCAGGTAGATGAAGCGGGAAACGAAGCCCGCGCCGTCCATCTCGGCCGCTTCCTTCTGCTCGCCGTCGAGCGATTGCAGGGCGGTCAGCAGGATGAGCGTCGCAAACGGCAGCCATTGCCAGGCGACGATGATGATGATGGAGAGCAGCGGGAACTGGGCGAACCAGTCGATGGGCTGGAAGCCGAAGGCGCGGTTGATATCCGCAAGCACCCCGTAGCCCGGATGCATGATCATATTCTTCCACACCAGCGCCGCCACCGGCGGCATGACGAAGAAGGGCGAGATGATCATGATGCGCACGATCCCCTGCCCCCAGACCGGCTGGTCGAGGAGAAGCGCGATGGCGATCCCGCCGACGACGGTGATGAGCAGCACCCCGCCGACGATCATCAGCGTGTTCCAGATCGACTGGAAGAAGGCCGGATCGGTATAGAAGAACTGGTAGTTGAAGAGCCCCGTCCAGCTGACATTCGCAGGGTTCAGCAGGTTGTAGTTCTGGAACGAGAACCACAGCGTCATCGCCAGCGGCACGATCATCCAGATCAGAAGCAAGCCCACAGAGGGCGCCAACATCAGCCGCGCAAGCCCGCGCGTATTCTCCGTCGCCATGATTTCCTCCCGAGGGCCGGTGCGGCCGGCCGATGCTGTCAGATCATATATGCCGCCAGCGGCCCCTCACCTGCCTGCCGGCATCCTCACCCCACAGGCGGGGAGAGGAACGATGGGCGCGCCGTTTTCCTCCTTCTCCCCGCCTGCGGGGAGAAGGTCCCGGCAGGGGGAGGCAAACGCCGAGCACGAAACCCCGCGTCCTCGGCTGCCCGGAACGCATTCCGGGCAGCCCGTCCTTGGGGAGGAGGCTTACTTGATGTAGCCGGCGCGGGTCATTTCGCGCACGGCCGTCGTCTGGGCCTGTGCCAGCGCGTCGTCCACGGAGGACTGGCCTGCGAGCACGGCCGAGAAGAGCTGGCCGACCGTCGTGCCGAGACCCTGGAATTCCGGGATCGCGACGAACTGGCCACCCGTATAGGGCACCGGCTTGACCGAGGGCTTGGTGATGTCCGCCGCGTCCATCGCCGCAAGGGTCGGAGCCGCGAAGGGCGCTGCCTTCTCGTACTCGGCATTCTTGTAGAGCGAGGTGCGCGTGCCCGGAGGAACGTTCGCCCAGCCTTCCTTGCTGGCGACGAGCTCGGTGTAGCCCTTGCCGGTCGCCCAAGCGATGAACTTCTGCGCGGCTTCCGCCTTGGTCGAGCTTGCCGGAATGGCGAGGTTCCACGACCACAGCCAATGGCCATGGTTGCCGTTACCCGTATCCGGGAAGATCGCGTAGCCGACCTTGTCGGCGACCGTCGAGTCCTTCGGGTTGGAAACGAAGGAAGCGGCGACCGTCGCATCGATCCACATGCCGCACTTGCCCTGCTGGAAGAGCGTCAGATTCTCGTTGAAGCCGTTGGACGAGGCGCCCTGCGGGCCGGCATCCTTCATCAGGTCGACATAGAACTGGAGGGAGGCCTTCCACTCCGGCTGGTCGAACTGCGGCTGCCACTTCTCGTCGAACCAGCGACCGCCGAAGGAGTTGTTGAGCGCGGAGAGAAACGCCATGTTCTCGCCCCAGCCCGCCTTGCCACGAAGGCAGATGCCGTTGATGTCGGCGCTGCGGTCGGTGATCTTGCGGGCGGCATCGCCGATGAATTCCCAGGTCGGGGAATCGGGCATCTTGAGGCCGGCCTTCTCGAACAGGTCCTTGCGGTACATGATCATGGCGGATTCGCCGTAGAACGGCGCGGCATAGAGCTTGCCGTCGACGGAAAGGCCGCCGCGGATCGCCGGCAGGAGGTCGTCGACGTCATAGTCGTCGCCGAGGCCGTCGAGCGCGACCAGCCAGCCCTGCTTCGCCCAGATCGGAACTTCGTAGTTGCCGATCGTGACGATGTCGTACTGGCCGCCCTTCGTCGCGATATCGGTCGTGACGCGCTCGCGCAGCACGTTTTCCTCGAGCGTCACCCACTCGAGCTGAATGTCCGGATTCTTGGTGGTGAAGTCTTCCGTCAGCCCCTGCATGCGGATCATGTCGCCGTTGTTGACGGTAGCGATCGTGAGGGTTTCGGCATTGGCGAAACCGGCAAGAAGAGCAGCCGAGCAGGTGCCCAGCAGAAGGGTTCTCAAATTCATCATCTTCCTCCCAGAAGGGTTATGAGCATTTGCTTCGCTCATGGGCAATTACTCACACAATGCCGCAGGAAGTCAACGACCATTCGTTGCTGCAATGCACAATGCACGCAGCCATGCCTTGAATCTCATGGAAAATTTCTGCCGGGCGAAAACGCCGTCAGGCCGAAAGCAGGTCGCGCGCCGTCGCTTCGTCGGTGATCACGCCATTGATCATGCGGCCCCTGAGGGCGGCGAGAAGGGCGGCATATTTGCGCTTGCCCTTGGCAAGGCCGATGACCGTGGTCGTCTCGCGCGGCGGCAGCGGCACGGAGGCGACGCGCTCGTTGATGCTGCCGTCGAGCAGCCTTCCATTACTGTCGAACATCCAGCCGCAGATCTCGCCGGCCGCGCCCTCCTCCATCAGCCGCGCCATCTCTTCGGGATCGAGGAAACCGTCGAGGCAGAGCGGCGCGTCGGCGCCGAGCTCGCCGATGCCGACGAAGGCGACATCCGCCTCGCGGCCGAGCTGAAGCGTCGACTGCACGAGGCTCTGCCGGTGCAGGAGATCGCGCTCCTCCGTCGAGGAGACGAGGACGGGCAGCGGCATCGGATAGTGCCGGGCCTTCACCGCGTCGGCCATGGAGAAGATGACGTTGTAATAGGCGGCCGAGCCGTCCGGCCCGATATTGCCGGTGAGAGACAGGATACGGTGCTGCGGGCACTCCATCGCCGGAAGCTGGTCGATCGCCGCCTTCAGCGTGCGCCCGGTACCGACGGCGAGCACGATGGGCTCGCTCTTCTTAAGCCAGCGCTCGATCTCGGCCGCCCCCGCCTCGGCGATGCCGATCGTCGTGGAGGTGGAGCCCGGATCGCTCGGCACGATATCGACATGCACGAGGCCGAATTTCCGCTTGAGCGCTTCGCCCAGCTCCAGGCATTCGGCGATGGGATGGTCGAGGCGAACCTTGATCAGCCGCTCGGCGACGGCAAGCGACACGAGGCGCTGCGCCGACTGGCGGGAAATGCCCATGGCCGAGGCGATCTCGTCCTGCGTGCGGCCGGCGACATAGTAGAGCCAGCCGGCCCTTGCCGCATCGTCCAGCCGCCCGGCTGTTTCCGTCCGCTTCGCCATCGTCTACCCCGTTCGTTTCATAAGATTTGCTGCATCTTTTCCCCCGGCCTGTCAAACGCCGCGTGATGGCGCAGGAAAGACAGGCAAGGCCGCACGGCTTTATTGACGCCGCAAAAAGATAACCCGATTACTCATGTTTATTTTCGCTGCAACCATTGAAAAACCAGCATTTCTTTTGAAGTTTTACCGTTTGATAAAAAAATAAAGCTGGGTTACCGTTCTTCTATTCAAAAAGCCCACTCGAATGGGAGATAACTATGGGAACGACGCAATCTGGGATTCATCGGGGGCGTCTTGCGCCGGCCGAATACGAGACGAACTTTTCCGACCTCCACCCGCGCCTCGACGACCATGAGGCGCTGGTCGCAGCCGACCGCTGCTACTTCTGCTACGACGCGCCGTGCATGACGGCCTGTCCCACCTCCATCGACATTCCGCTGTTCATCCGCCAGATCTCGACGGGCAACCCGATCGGTTCGGCGAAGACCATCTTCGACCAGAACATCCTCGGCGGCATGTGCGCCCGCGTCTGTCCCACCGAGACGCTCTGCGAGCAGGCCTGCGTGCGCAACACCGCCGAGCATCGCCCCGTCGAAATCGGTCGTCTCCAGCGCTACGCGACCGACGTCGCGATGACGGAGAACCAGCATTTCTACGAGCGCGCGGCCCACACGGGCAAAGCCGTGGCCGTCGTCGGCGCCGGCCCGGCGGGTCTCGCCTGCGCCCACCGCCTCGCCATGAACGGCCATGACGTCGTGATCTTCGAGGCGCGCGAGAAGGCCGGCGGCCTCAACGAATACGGCATCGCCACCTACAAGGCCGTCGACGACTTCGCCCAGCGCGAGGTCGACTACGTGCTTGCCATCGGCGGCATCGAGGTGAAGAACGGCCTGAAGCTCGGTCGTGACTTCACGCTCGCCGACCTCACCGCCAATTTCGACGCCGTCTTCCTCGGCATGGGCCTTGCCGGCGTCAACGCGCTCGGCGCGGAAGGCGAGACCCTGCCCGGCGTCGTGGATGCCGTCGATTTCATCGCCGAGCTGCGGCAGGCCGGGGACAAGGCGAGCGTGCCGGTCGGCCGGCGCGTCGTCGTCATCGGCGGCGGCATGACGGCCATCGACGCCGCCGTGCAGGCAAAGCTCCTCGGCGCGGAAGAGGTGACGATCTGCTACCGCCGCGGCAAGGAGCACATGAACGCCTCGCCCTTCGAGCAGGACCTCGCCGCCTCCAAGGGCGTGATGATCCGCCACTGGCTCCAGCCGAAGCGCGTCATCGCCCGCGACGGCCATGTCGCCGGCATCGAGGTGGAATATACCGAGATGCGCGACGGCAGGCTCGTCGGCACCGGCGAGACCGGGGCGCTCGCCGCCGACCAGATCTTCAAGGCCATCGGCCAGACCTTCGAGGCGGCCGGGCTCGGCCTGCTCGCCATGGCCGGCAACCGCATCGCCGTCGACGCCGAGGGCCGCACCTCCGTTCCCAATGTCTGGGCCGGCGGCGACTGCGTGAAGGCCGGCGAGGACCTGACGGTCACCTCTGTCGCGCAAGGGCGCGACGCGGCCGATTCGATCAACCGCATACTGGCTGCCGGCGCGCAGCCTTCCGTTGCCGTCGCTTGAGGGAGATGAGACATGGCTGATCTTCGCAACAATTTCGTCGGCATCAAGTCGCCCAACCCGTTCTGGCTGGCCTCCGCGCCGCCGACCGACAAGGCCTACAATGTCGAGCGCGCCTTCAAGGCGGGCTGGGGCGGCGTGGTCTGGAAGACGCTCGGCGAAGAAGGCCCGCCGGTCGTCAACGTCAACGGCCCGCGCTACGGCGCGATCTGGGGCGCCGACCGCCGCCTCCTCGGTCTCAACAATATCGAGCTCATCACCGACCGCGATCTCTACACGAACCTGATCGAGATGAAGCAGGTCAAGATGAACTGGCCGGACCGGGCGCTGATCGCCTCGATCATGGTGCCCTGCGAGGAGGAGAGCTGGAAAGCGATCCTGCCGCTGGTGGAAGAGACCGGCGCGGACGGCATCGAGCTCAATTTCGGCTGTCCGCACGGCATGTCCGAGCGCGGCATGGGCGCGGCGGTCGGCCAGGTGCCGGAATATATCGAGATGGTCGTGCGCTGGTGCAAGCAGTATACCCGCATGCCCGTCATCACCAAGCTGACGCCGAACATCACCGATATCCGCAAGCCCGCCCGCGCGGCCAAGGCCGGCGGCACAGACGCCGTGTCGCTGATCAACACGATCAACTCCATCGTGTCGGTCAATCTCGACAGCTTCGCCCCCAACCCGACGGTCGGCGGCAAGGGCACGCATGGCGGCTATTGTGGGCCGGCGGTCAAACCCATCGCACTCAACATGGTGGCCGAGATCGCCCGCGACCCGGAGACCTACGGCCTGCCGATCTCCGGCATCGGCGGCGTGACGACATGGCGCGACGCCGCCGAGTTCCTGGCGCTCGGCGCAGGCAACGTGCAGGTCTGCACGGCAGCCATGACCTACGGCTTCAAGATCGTGCAGGAGATGATCTCAGGCCTTTCCGACTGGATGGACGCCAAGGGCCACCGCAGCCTTGACGACATCTGCGGCCGCGCCGTGCCGAACGTCACGGACTGGCAGTATCTCAACCTCAACTACATCGCCAAAGCCCATATCGACCAGGATGCCTGCATCAAGTGCGGCCGCTGCCACATCGCCTGCGAGGACACCTCGCACCAGGCGATCACCCAGTTCGTCGACGGCGTCCGGCATTTCGAGGTGATGGAGGACGAGTGCGTCGGCTGCAATCTCTGCGTCAACGTCTGCCCGGTCGAGAACTGCATCACCATGGTGGGCCTCGAACCCGGCACGCTCGACCAGCGCACCGGCAAGCCCGTCGACCCGAACTACGCCAACTGGACGACCCATCCGAACAACCCGGCGGCCCGCCAGGCAGCGGAGTAAGCCAACCCGCCGGGGCCTCAGGCCCCGGCGAACTGGTCGTAGGCGCGCAGGGCATCGGCCGCATACATCAGTGCCGGCCCGCCCCCCATATAGACGCACATCACCATCACCTCTGCGACCTCCTGTCGGCTGGCGCCCAGCTCGTGCAGCGCCTTGGCATGGAAGCCGATGCAGCCGTCGCAGCGCTGCGTCACGCCAATGGCGAGCGCGATCAATTCCTTCGTCTTCCTGTCCAGCGCGCCTTCGGCGCCCGCGCCCTTCGCGAGCGCCGAAAAGCCCTGCATCGCTTCCGGCGCAAGCTTGCGCAGCTCGCCCATATAGGCCGAGATATCCCTTGTGATCGCCTTGTAGTCCTTCGTCATGGCTCGCTCCTTGCAGCTTTACATTTCATATTTTCTTGATATCATAAAAATATAAATCATAAAGAGATGCCCGTGACGATTACCGAAGAGATGCCGGCGAAGGCCGAGACGGTGGCGAATTTCCTGAAGGGACTCGCCAGTTCCCACCGCCTCCTGATCCTGTGTGCGCTGGCGAACGGCGAGCGCAACGTGAACGAGCTGATCGGGGAGACGGGCATCGCCCAGACCTCGATGTCGCAGCACCTCGCCAAATTGAAGGAGGAAGGGATCGTGCGCTTCCGGCGCGATCACCGCACTCTTTTCTACGCCATCGACCATCCGGCCGTGATGGAAATCATGGCCGTGCTCTACGCCCGCTTCTGCGCAAAGGACTGACCATGACCGCATCCGTGTCCCCGAAAGACGCCGCCCTGTGGCTCGCCTCCGGCGAGGCCGTGCTGGTCGACGTGCGCGAACCGGACGAGTTCCGTGCCGAGCACATCGCCTGCGCCGCCTCGATCCCGCTTTCTTCGCTCGACCACGCGCTTGCCGGCGCGCAGATACCTGCCGACCGCAAGATGATCTTCCAGTGCCTGAAAGGCGCGCGCGGCGAAGCGGCCTGCCGGACGGCCGAAGCAGCCGGCGCAGGCCGTGCGGTTTACAATCTCGAAGGCGGTATTGCCGCATGGAAGGAAGCCGGCCTGCCCGTCGTCGGCGGTGCCCGGTCGGCGGCGATCCCGCTCTTCCGGCAGGTCCAGATCGCGGTCGGCATCCTGATCGCCGCTCTGGTCGCGCTGGGCTTTTCCGGCCTGACCGCCGCCTTCGCCCTCGCCGGCGTCATCGGCATCATGTTGGCCTTCGCCGGCACGACGGGCTGGTGTGGCATGGCGATGCTGCTGGCGCGCATGCCCTGGAACCGGCAGCCGGCCTGATGCCCCTTACTCGAAGATGTTGAAGCTCTGCCCCGCGCTATAGGCGAGGAAGGCGAGCGCCGTGAAATAAACGACGGTCAGCACCACCATTGCGTAGCCGGCGAGCACCACCAGCCCGTCGCGCTGCGAGATACCGGCGGCGAGCAGCAGGATAGCGACGCCCGGCAGCGTGTTGGAAAAGGGAATGAGCCCGAGCGGCGCCATCAGCAGCAGCCCCGCCCCCATCAGCGCCAGCCCGTTGATCCGGTTCATCACGGCGCCCGTCGTCACCGAGGCGAAGCGCGGCTTGAAGAAGCGGTCGATCCGGCGCAGGAACGTCACGCCGCGCTGCAGCACCGGCCGCAGCCGGCCGCTTTCCAGCCGCCGGTCGGCGACCTTTTCCGGCAGCCAGGGCAGCCGGTTCAGCGTGATCGCCGCGCTGATCAGCACGATGCCCGCGCCGAAGACGGTGGAGACGCCGGGGATCGACACGGGAAAGAGGAAGGGCAGCGACAGGAAGGCGCAGAGCAGAAGGAGACCGCTTTCCCCCATCATCGTGAGAAGGTCGCGCAGCGTGATGTGCTCGCCCCGGATCGAATGGAGGATGTCCTCGAGCAGTTCGCTCGTCTTGCGGTCGGTATCCTTGAAGCCGATGGCTGCCGTCATGAACTGTCCTTTGCCGTGCCGCGTGTCTGTGGGCGGGGAATGCGGCTTTCCTATGGGCTCTGGCGCATCCTCTCGCCCAAGGCTATGAGCAACGGGGCGGGAGGCGGGCAAGCCGCGCCGCAGACGATAGGATGATTTTCTTGACGAAGCGTATGCCGGCCCCGGCGGGCCTTTCCACCCACGCCAAGGGCCACGAGAAGCTGAAGGGCCATCTCGCCATGCTGCTCTTCGCCGTGCTGATCGCCGGCTCCTTCTCCTTCGGCGGGCTCGCGGCCCGCTACATGAAGGCCGAGCCGCTGATGCTCTGGCGCTATATCCTGACCATCGTCGTCATGGCCGTGCTCGCCTTCGGCGTCTTCCGCGTCCCCACGGCCCTGCCGAAGCAGGCGTGGCGCTTCCTGCTGCTCGGCGGCCTCATCGCGGCCTATATGCTGACCATGTTCATGGCGCTGGAATTCACCAGCCCCGTCGCCACCGGCGCGGTCTTCACCCTGATGCCGCTGCTGAGCGCCGCCTTCGCGCTGCCGGTGCTCGGCCAGCGCACCAGACCGGGCGTGCTGGCGGGCCTCATCATCGCCGCCGCGGGCGCGGTCTGGGTGATCTTCCGCGGCAATGTCGATGCGATCCTTTCCTTCGATGTCGGTACCGGCGAGATGATCTTCTTCGTCGGCGTCATCTGCCATGCGCTCTATGTGCCGCTGATCCGCCGCTTCGACCGGGGCGAGCATGCCGTCGCCTTCGGCTTCTGGGTCACGGTGGGCGCGACGCTCTGGCTGATACCGCCCGGCATAAGAGGCCTCGTCCAGACCGACTTCTCGGCCCTCCCCCTCACCGTCTACGCCGCCGTCGCCTATCTCGCGGTCGTCACCACGGCCCTCACCTTCCTGCTGCTGCAATATGCCTCGATGCGCCTGCCGGCCTCCAAGCTGCTCGGCTACGGCTACCTGACGCCGAGCTTCATCATCCTGCTGGAAGGCCTGCTCGGCCATGGCTGGGCGAGCCTGCCGGTGCTGGCCGGCGCGCTGGTCACGGCCTGCGGCCTCGCGCTGATGGCTTTCCTGCCCGACTGAACTTTTTTCGGAACGATCCGCCGCGCCGCGCGTTGCCGCCCTGTTGGGGCGCACCTTGAGCAGCGACGGAGTGCGCATTTTGAAGCGATTTGAGATCATCGATGGCATGCGGGGCTATTTCCTCGTCTTCATGCTCATCAACCACCTGATATTCGTCGGCGGCTACTGGATGATGGAGGTGAACCACCGTCAGTTCGCCTTCGTGGAGGACGCGCAGGGCTTCGTCTTCCTCTCCGGCCTGCTGATCGGCATGGTCTATGCCCGCAAGATGCTGAAATACGGCTACGACACCGGGCGCCAACTCATCCGCAACCGCGCCTTCGAGCTCTACCGCTATGCCATGGGCACGGTGATGGCGGTGCTCGTCGTGCAGATGTTCCTGCCCGATGCCTACCGGCTCTGGTACAACTGGCTCGGCACCACGAATTTCGACGAGCCGCTGCGGCTGGCGGCCATCGCCACCTTCCTCTTCCAGCCGACCTTCATGGATATCCTGCCGCAATATATCGTCTACATGATCTTCGCGCCGCCGCTCGTCTGGCTGTGCCTGCGGGGCAAGTGGGCGCATGTGCTCGCCGGGTCGCTGATCGCCTGGATGGCCGCGCAGCTCGGCCTGCAGCGCTTCGCCACCGAGCCGCTGAACGCCCTCGTCACCGGCGCCGACGGCCAGGGCATCCGCGCCAGCTTCAACATGCTCGGCTGGCAGATCGTCTTCTTCTCCGCCATGGTGATCGGCGTCCTCACCGCGCAGAAGAAGATCGACTGGCAGGCCATCTTCTCGCCGGAGAGGACATTGCTGCCCAAGGCCGCGCTCGCCATCTGCCTGTTCTTCCTGCCGCTGCGCATCGTCACCGCCTGGGACCTGTTGCCGCAAGCCGTGCTCGACAAATTCGCGACGATGGAGATCCGCGCCGATTTCGGCCCGGTCTACCTCCTCAACTTCGCCGCCGTGGCGACGGGCCTCGCCTGGCTGCTGATCGCCGGCCCGAAGCATCACAATGCCTTCGTCCGTGCGCTTGCCCGCGGCGTGACGGCGGTCTTCACGCTGCGCTTCCTGCGCCTGCTCGGCCGCCATTCGCTGCAGGTCTATGTCTGGCACGTCGCCATCGTCTATGCGGTCTATTATGCGGATGGCCGCACGCCCGCACTTTCGCAGCTCACCAAGACGACGATCGCCCTCGTCTGCATCGCGCTGCTGCCCCTGCCCGCCCTCTGGCGCGAACGCGAGCAGATCGCCGCCAGCCTCTTCGGCCAGCCGAAGGCCGAACCGGTGGAAACGAAGTCTAGATCTGCTGCTCGCTGATATTGAGCCCGGCGACGAAAAGCTGTTCGAGGAAGCGCGCCGCATCCTCGAACCGCCCCTCGCCGGACTGCCCCTGCCCGAGCACCGCACGCACCTGCACGTCGAAGTCGGCATAGTGCTGCGTGGTGGACCAGATGGAGAAGATGAGGTGATAGGGATCGCATTTGGCGATCTTGCCGGCCTTCGCCCAGCTGCGGATGACCTCCGCCTTCTCGTCGACCAGCGCCTTCAGCGGCCCCTTCAGCTCATCCTCGATATTGGGCGCGCCCTGCAGGATCTCGTTGGCGAAAAGCCGGCTTTCGCGCGGGAAATCCCGCGCCATCTCCAGCTTGCGGCGGATATAGCTGCGGATCTCCGAGACCGGATTGCCGCCCGCGTCGAACTCGCGCAGCGGATCGAGCCAGGTGTCGAGGACGCGGGTGATCAGCGCCCGGTGCATCGCCTCCTTGGTGCGGAAATAGTAGAGGAGGTTCGGCTTGGACATGCCGGCGACCTCGGCGATCTGGTCCACCGTCGCGCCGCGGAAGCCGTGCAGCGAAAAGACCTCCAGCGCCGCTTCGAGGATCTGCTCTTCCTTGGCTTCCTGGATGCGCGTGCGCCGCTGTGTCCTCGCCGCCCTCGGTAGTGCCATCGTGCCCCCTCGGCGTCCTCCGCCGCGCGGAAAAGTGCCGTCAAATTCACCAGTTTAACCAGCCGCCATTTTCTTGGCGCTCACCAAAGGTTTTTGGTTTTTCGGCTTGAGTGCCGCAACGGAAGCTGTAATGTTTACCAACCGGTCAAATTATCAGACAGTTATCAAGTAAAGGCAACTGCTCTGAACGGACGGCGCAAAAACAACAATCGCGCTGCCGGCCGGTGGGAACAAAATGGGGCCTCAAAGAGCCCGAAGACGTGGGAGCATACGACATGGCCGCACCCGGCGAGAACATGCGTGTCAACGCGGACCGCCTGTGGGATTCCCTCATGGACATGGCGAAGATCGGCCCCGGCATCGCCGGCGGCAACAATCGCCAGACGCTGACCGATTCAGACGCCGAGGGCCGGCGCCTCTTCCAGACATGGTGCGACGACGCGGGCCTGACCATGGGCGTCGACACGATGGGCAACATGTTCATGACGCGCGCCGGCACCGATCCAGACGCCCTGCCCGTCTATGTCGGCTCGCATCTCGATACCCAGCCGACCGGCGGCAAGTATGACGGCGTGCTCGGCGTGCTCGCGGGCCTGGAGGTCGTGCGCTCGCTGAACGATCTCGGCATCGAAACGAAGCACCCGATCGTCGTCACCAACTGGACGAACGAGGAAGGCGCCCGCTTCGCCCCGGCCATGCTCGCCTCCGGCGTCTTCGCCGGCGTGCACACGCAGGACTACGCCTATGGCCGCAAGGACCCGGAGGGCAAGACCTTCGGCGACGAACTGAAGCGCATCGGCTGGGTCGGCGACGAAGAGGTCGGCGCGCGCAAGATGCACGCCTATTTCGAATACCACATCGAGCAGGGACCGATCCTCGAAGCCGAGAAGAAGGAAATCGGCGTCGTCACCCACTGTCAGGGCCTGTGGTGGCTGGAATTCACGCTGACCGGCCGCGAGGCGCATACCGGCTCGACGCCGATGGCGATGCGCGTCAATGCCGGCCTTGCCATGTCACGCATCCTCGAAATGGTGCAGACGGTCGCCATGGAGAACCAGCCGGGTGCCGTCGGCGGCGTCGGCCAGGTGTTCTTCTCGCCGAATTCGCGCAACGTGCTGCCCGGCAAGGTCGTCTTCACCGTCGACATCCGCTCGCCCGACCAGAAGAAGCTCGACGGCATGCGCGCCCGCATCGAGGCGGAAGCGCCGAAGATCTGCGAGGCGCTCGGCGTCGGCTGTTCCGTCGAGGCGGTTGGTCATTTCGACCCCGTCACCTTCGACCCGACGCTCGTCGCGACCGTCCGCAAGGCCGCCGAGGACCTCGGCTACAGCCACATGAACCTCATCTCCGGCGCAGGCCATGACGCCTGCTGGGCCGCTAAGGTCGCCCCCGCCACGATGATCATGTGCCCCTGCGTCGGCGGCCTCTCGCACAACGAGGCGGAGGACATCTCGAAGGAATGGGCCGCCGCCGGCGCGGACGTGCTGCTCCATGCGGTGATCGAGACGGCGGGCATCGCCGAGTGATCCTCAGCCGCCCAGCCAGCCGGGCGGTTCCACGCGTTGCGTGCACGAAAATCAAGACAGGGAACGGACCAACATGAGCACAGTCATCAAGGGCGGTACCATTGTCACCGCCGACCTGACCTACAAGGCGGACGTGAAGATCGAGGGTGGGAAGATCGTCGGGATCGGCCCGGACCTTTCCGGCGACGAGGTGCTGGATGCGGCGGGCTGTTATGTCATGCCGGGCGGCATCGATCCGCATGTCCATCTCGAAATGCCCTTCATGGGCACCTATTCGGCCGACGATTTCGAAAGCGGCACGCGGGCCGGCCTTGCCGGCGGCACGACCATGGTGGTCGATTTCTGCCTGCCCGATCCCGGCCAGTCGCTGCTCGACGCCTTGAAGCGCTGGGACAACAAGTCGACCCGCGCCAACTGCGACTATTCCTTCCACATGTCCGTGACCTGGTGGGGCGAGCAGGTCTTCGACGAGATGAAGACCGTCGTCGAGGAAAAGGGCATCAACACCTTCAAGCACTTCATGGCCTACAAGGGCGCGCTGATGGTGAACGACGACGAGATGTTCGCCTCGTTCCAGCGCTGCGCCGCGCTCGGCGCACTGCCGCTCGTCCATGCGGAGAACGGCGACGTCGTCGCCGCCATGCAGCAGAAGCTGATGGACGAAGGCAACAACGGGCCGGAAGGCCACGCCTATTCCCGCCCGCCCTCCGTCGAGGGCGAGGCGACGAACCGCGCCATCATCATCGCCGACATGGCGGGCGCCCCGCTCTATGTCGTGCACACCTCCTGCGAACAGTCGCACGAGGCCATCCGCCGCGCCCGGCAGAACGGCATGCGCGTCTACGGTGAGCCGCTGATCCAGCACCTGACGCTCGACGAGAGCGAATATTTCGACAAGGACTGGGACCATGCCGCCCGCCGCGTCATGAGCCCGCCCTTCCGCAACAGGCAGCACCAGGATTCGCTCTGGGCCGGCCTAGCCAGCGGCTCGCTGCAGGTGGTGGCGACCGACCATTGCGCCTTCACGACCGAACAGAAGCGCACCGGCATCGGCGATTTCCGCAAGATCCCGAACGGCACCGGGGGCTTGGAAGACCGCATGCCGATGCTCTGGACGCACGGCGTCAACACCGGCCGCCTCACCATGAACGAGTTCGTCGCCGTCACCTCCACCAACATCGCCAAGATCCTCAACGTCTATCCGCGCAAGGGCGCGATCCTTGTCGGCGCCGATGCCGATATCGTCGTCTGGGACCCGAAGCGCAGCAAGACCATCTCGGCGAAGAACCAGCAATCCTCCATCGAATACAATGTCTTCGAGGGCAAGGACGTGACCGGCCTGCCGCGCTACACGCTGACGCGCGGCGTCGTCGCCGTCGAGGAAAGCACCATCAAGACCCGCGAGGGCCATGGCCAGTTCGTCAGGCGCGAGCCCTTCACGGCGGTCAACAAGGCGCTCTCCACCTGGAAGGAGATCACCGCGCCGCGCAAGGTGGAGCGTACCGGCATTCCGGCGAGCGGCGTCTGATGGGCGCCGGCCGTTCGCTTCCCGCTCTTCTGTTCGGCATCGTCCTCGCCGGTCCGGCGGGGGCGGCGGCCGTGGTCGACGGCAGCTATGGCGACAAGGAAGGCTGCCTCTATTCCGAAACCGGCGAATCCTCGGGCAGCGACATCTTCTTCCTTCTCAACAGGGAAGGCGTGACCACCGCCGTCTCCTACTGCGCCTTCAAGGGCGACGGCCGGAAGGTGGGCGGCGCGACGGTGGTGTCGGCCGAATGCCACGAGGAGGGCGCGACCGAGGCGACGCCCTACGAGATGACGCTGACGCCGGACCATGGCGGCTACACAGTCGGCTTTGCCGACGGCACGCGCTGGGGGCCGCTGATGCGGTGCAAGAAGTGACGGGTGGGCATCCGGCATATAGACGCCTACGCGGGAACCAGCGCATCGAGATGCGGCAGAAGCACCACGCTCTCCTGCTCGTGGGGATCTGTCCGGGCGACGACGGCGCAGACCGGCGCGTCGGAGAGATTGGCGGGAAGATGCGGCACGCCGGCGGGAATGTAGAACATCTCGCCGGCCCTGACGACGACATGGTTCTCCAGCCGCGCGCCGTACCAGGTATGCGCCTCGCCGGAGAGCACGTAGATCGCCGTTTCGTGGCTCTCGTGCAGATGCGCCTTCGCCCTCCCGCCGGGGGGGATCGTCAGCAGATGCATGCAGATGCCGGAGGCGCCCACCGTCTCGCGGGCAATGCCCTCGAAATAGCTGAACCCCTGCTTTCCGTCATAGGTTCCGCCCGGGCGCACCACCCGGCATTCGGCCGTCGTTTCCACCGCCATCGTCTCCTCCACCGATCCCAGCGTGAGAATTCCGTGCCTAAAGTGATACCGCAGACAATGCCGATTGCAATGCCGGGAACGGACATGCAGTCTGCCGAAAACCGCGCCCTTGCAGGTGCCGAAAGATGACCCGTATGTCCTCGTCCGATACCGTCGTCTCCGCGAAAGATCTCGGCCTGACCTTCCAGACGGCCGACGGCCCCGTCACGGCGCTTTCCGACGTCAACCTTTCCGTCGAGAAGGGCGATTTCGTCTCCTTCATCGGCCCGTCCGGCTGCGGCAAGACGACGTTCCTGCGCGTCATCGCCGATCTCGAAAAGCCGACTTCCGGGGCGATCACCGTCAACGGCATGACGCCGGAGGAAGCCCGCCGGCACCGCGCCTACGGCTATGTCTTCCAGGCCGCCGCGCTCTATCCCTGGCGCACCATCGAGAACAACGTCGCCCTGCCGCTCGAAATCATGGGCTATTCGAAGGAGGATCGGAAGGCGCGCATCGAACGCACCCTCGATCTCGTCAACCTTTCGGGCTTCGGCAAGAAATATCCCTGGCAGCTCTCCGGCGGCATGCAGCAGCGTGCCTCCATCGCCCGCGCGCTCGCCTTCGACGCCGACCTCCTCCTGATGGACGAACCCTTCGGCGCCCTCGACGAGATCGTCCGCGACCATCTCAACGAACAGCTCCTGAAACTCTGGGCCGCAACGCGGAAGACCATCTGCTTCGTCACCCACTCCATCCCCGAGGCCGTCTATCTCTCGACGAAGATCGTCGTCATGAGCCCCCGCCCCGGCCGCGTCACCGACGTGATCGAATCCCCGCTGCCGAAGGACCGCCCCCTCGGCATCCGCGAGACGCCGGAATTCCTGGAGATCGCGCATCGGGTGCGGGAAGGTTTGAGATCGGGGCATAGCTATGAGGAGTGAGGTCGCGTTCGTGATGAAGACCCCTCCCCAACCCCTCCCCACAAGGGGGAGGGACTTACGATGCCGCGCCGGCTGTGATTCTTCAATAAGGCTGCTGCAAGTAGAAACGGCGCGAAAGTGCAAAGCGGATCGGCAGATTAAGTCCCTCCCCCTTGTGGGGAGGGGTTGGGGAGGGGTCTTCGCAATGCCGCACTCGAACGTCCCGGCAAGAACAAGAACACGCGCCCAAACGCTCCGCCACGAACGAACGAAGGCTGAGCAGGCGATGTGGGACATCCTGCGCGATTTCCGCCCACGCGGCGCCCGCTTTCGCCGGGAAACGCCTGTCGGCCCCTATATCGCGGATTTCGCATGGCTCTCGGCCAAGATCATCGTCGAGGTCGACGGCGACAGCCATGAGACGGAAAGCGGCCGGCGGCATGATACCCGCCGCGACGCTTTCCTTCGATCCCACGGCTTCACCGTGCTGCGCTTCGACAACGATCAGGTTCTCGACGGCCCGGACCACGTCGCGGTGACGATTGAAGCCGGTATCGCCGCCCATCTGAGGAAGGAGACCGCCTGATGCCCCGATCCTCCCCGTCGCGGAGCTGACCCATGGAACAGGCAAGTTTCCTTCGCGACCGCCTGCTTCCGATAGGCACCGTCCTTATCGCCCTCATCGCTCTCTGGTATGTCTTCTCCGCCGTGCTCAACGCGCCCTTCGAGCGCGACACCGCGGCGCGGGCCGGCGGGACGATCGGCTTCATGGAGCTGCTGCCGAAGACCATGGCACAGGAGCGGCCGGTGCTGCCGGCGCCGCACCAGGTCTTCGCCGAGCTCTGGGACACCACCGTCAACAAGGCGATCACCTCCAAGCGCAGCCTCGTCTATCATGCCTGGGTCACGCTGTCGGCGACGCTGCTCGGCTTTGCCATGGGGGCCCTGCTCGGCATCCTGCTCGCCATCGCCATCGTGCATAACCGCGCCATGGACCGCTCGCTGATGCCCTGGGTCATCGCCAGCCAGACCATCCCCATCCTCGCCATCGCGCCGATGATCATCGTCGTGCTGAACGCCATCGGCATATCGGGCCTGATGCCGAAGGCGCTGATCTCGACCTACCTTTCGTTCTTCCCCATCGTCGTCGGCATGGTGAAGGGGCTGCGCAGCCCCGAGCAGATACAGCTCGACCTGATGCACACCTACAATGCCTCCCCGGCACAGACCTTCTGGAAGCTGCGCTGGCCCGCCTCCATGCCCTATCTCTTCACCTCGCTGAAGGTGGCGGTCGCGATCTCGCTGGTCGGCGCCATCGTCGGGGAGCTGCCGACGGGCGCCGTCGCCGGCCTGGGCGCGCGCCTCCTCGCCGGCTCCTATTACGGCCAGACGGTGCAGATCTGGGCGGCGCTCTTCATGGCGGCGGGCGTTGCGGCGCTGCTCGTCATCATCGTCGGCATCGCGCACAATCTCGTCCTCAAGCGCATGGGGGCACGGGCATGAATGCATCGATCCTGATCGCCGCCGTCGTCTTCTGGCTCGCCGCCTGGGCGTTCAACGAATGGCTGGTGCGCCGGAAATTCCTGAGTCCCGTTGCCGACCGCGCCGCGCGCCTTGCCGTGCCGCTGATCTTCGGCGCCACCATCCTCGTGCTCTGGGAAGGCATTGTCCGGGGCTTCAACGTCCCCTCCGTCCTGCTGCCGCCGCCGAGCATGATCTGGACGCGGCTCATCGGCTCCGTGCCGACGCTCTGGGCGGATTTCCGCCAGACCTTCCTGAAATCCGTGCTGGTCGGCTATGCGCTCGGCTGCGGCCTCGGTTTCCTCGTCGCCATCCTCATCGACCGCTCGCCCTTCCTGCAGAAGGGCCTGCTGCCGCTCGGCAATTTCGTGTCGGCTTTGCCGGTCATCGGTGTCGCGCCGATCATGGTCATGTGGTTCGGCTTCGACTGGCAGTCGAAGGTCGCCGTCGTCGTCATCATGACCTTCTTCCCCATGCTGGTGAACACCGTTTCCGGCCTTGCCGCCACCAGCCACATGGAGCGCGACCTGATGCGCACCTATGCCGCCGACTGGTTCCAGACGCTGGTGAAACTGCGCCTGCCGGCCGCCTGGCCCTTCATCTTCAATGCCCTCAAGATCAATTCCACGCTGGCCCTCATCGGCGCCATCGTGGCCGAGTTCTTCGGAACGCCCATCGTCGGCATGGGTTTCCGGATCTCCACGGAAGTGGGCCGCATGAATGTCGACATGGTCTGGGCCGAAATCGCGGTCGCCGCGGTGGCTGGCTCCGTCTTCTACGGGATCGTCGCGCTTGTCGAGCGGGTCGTCACGTTCTGGCATCCGTCTGTCCGCGGTGGACAGGCTTAACAAGAAGAAAGAGGGAACTGACATGAAAACGAAGATCGCATCGCTGCTTATGGCAAGCGCCTTCTCGCTTGCCGCGTCCCAGGCCGGGGCCGCCGACAAGGTGACGCTCCAGCTCAAATGGGTGACCCAGGCCCAGTTCGGCGGCTACTATGTCGCGAAAGACAAGGGCTTCTACGAGGAAGAGGGCCTCGACGTCGAGATCAAGCCGGGCGGCCCGGACATCGCCCCCGCGCAGGTGATCGCCGGTGGCGGCGCCGATGTCATCGTCGACTGGATGCCCTCGGCGCTGGCAACGCGCGAGAAGGGCGTGCCGCTCGTCAACATCGCCCAGCCCTTCAAGTCCTCGGGCATGATGCTGACCTGTCTGAAGGAATCCGGCGTCAAGGGCCCGGACGACTTCAAGGGCAAGACGCTCGGCGTCTGGTTCTTCGGCAACGAATATCCCTTCCTCTCCTGGATGAGCCACCTGAAGATCCCGACCGAGGGCGGGCCGGACGGCGTGACCGTCCTCAAGCAGGGCTTCAACGTCGATCCGCTGATCCAGAAGCAGGCCGCCTGCATCTCGACCATGACCTATAACGAATACGGCCAGGTCCTCGATGCCGGCATCAAGCCGGAAGACCTCGTCACCTTCAAATATGAGGACCAGGGCGTCGCGACGCTGGAAGACGGCCTCTACGTGCTGGAGGACAAGCTCAAGGATCCGGCCTTCAAGGAGAAGATGGTCAAGTTCGTGCGCGCCTCCATGAAGGGCTGGAAATATGCCGAGGAGCATCCGGACGAGGCCGCCGAGATCGTTCTGGAGAACGACTCGACCGGCGCGCAGACCGAGGCGCACCAGAAGTTCATGATGGGCGAGGTCGCCAAGCTGACTGCCGGCTCCAACGGCGCGCTCGACGAGGTCGACTACAAGCGCACCGTCGAATCGCTGCTCGCCGGCGGTTCCGATCCGGTCATCTCCAAGGAGCCGCAGGGCGCCTGGACGCACGAGATCACCGACGAAGCGCTCAAGTAATCAGTGACTTGCCGGATATTTGCGACGTGCGGGGCCCTGCGCCCCGCACGTTTCGTTTTGAGGTATCGTCCCGGCATCCTTCCGCCGCCATGGAAATGCCAAACACCTAAAATAATGAGGCACCATTTCGTTACCCCTTGTAAGCGCTGGAAACGCCGATTACATAGACCGCGCAGTTGGAACCTGGAGAGGCCGGAAGCCGTTCCGCGTCCGCCATACTGGCAGGAATAAGTCCGGCATAATCAAAAGAAGAGCGCCCGGACCAAGATCATAAAGTCATGCTTTTGGGAAAGTTCGGCCTATGGCTTCTGGACACAGGACAGTTCTCTCTTTTTCCGTCGCTGCATTCATGATGGCCGCGCCTGCCCTCGCCTTTGCCGCCGATGCGTCGACGGGCGATACCGCCGGGCAGGAACAGACGCAAAATCTTCCGGCAATCGTCGTCACCGCCGCTGAAAAGCGCCCCGTTGTCGACCGCGTGATCGCCACCGGCACCGTCCAGGCGGTGGAAGAGGTCTATGTGACGCCGCTCGTCGATGGCCTCTCCATCCGCACGCTCGCCGCCGATGTCGGCGACCGGGTGGAGGCGAACGGCACGCTGGCGACGCTCAACGACGACGCGCTCGTCCTCCAGAAGAGCCAGACCGAGGCCTCGCTTGCCAAGGCGAACGCCGCCCTCGCGCAGATCAAAGCCCAGCTCGTCGAGGCGAAGGCCAATGCGGACGAGGCCGTGCGCGCCCGCGACCGCGCCCAGCGCCTCGTCAAGTCCGGCTCGCAGTCGCAGGCGAATGCCGATCAGGCGCTTGCCGCCGCCGACGCCGCGCTCGCCCGCGTCAATTCCGCCGAACAGGCGATCGCCGTCTCCGAGGCCGACATCAAGGTGGCCCAGTCGCAGATCGACGACATCGACCTGAAGCTTGCCCGCACCGCCGTCAAGTCGCCGGTCGCCGGCGTGGTTTCTGCCCGCACGGCCAAGATCGGCGCGATTGCCAGCGGCGCCTCCTCCCCCCTCTTCACCGTCATCCGCGACGGGGCCATCGAACTGAAGGCCGACGTCTCGGAAGATGCGATCCTCAAGCTCGCCCCGGGGCAGAAGGCGACCGTTACGCTCGCCGGCGGCGTGGCGAAGCTCAAGGGCGACGTGCGCCTCGTCGAGCCGACGCTCGACGCGCAAAGCCGGCTCGGCCGCGTCTATATCCGCTTCGACGAACCGGGCAAGGCGCGCGCCGGCATGTTCGCGAGCGCGGAGATCGTCATCGAGGAACGGCAGGGCATCGTCCTGCCGCTTTCCGCCATCACAACCGCGGACGGCAAGACGGTGGCCCGCAGGGTCGAGAACGGCGTGGTGAAGCTGGTTCCGGTGGAGACCGGCATTCAGGACGGCCAGGTGATCGAGATCGTCAGCGGTCTTGCGGCCGGCGACGAGGTGGTCGCCAAGGCCGGCGCCTATGTGCGCGACGGCGACCGCATCAACCCGGTCCATGCCGAGGAAGCCTCGGCCACGAAATGACGGGAGGTCCCGCAGGTCGCGGGGCTGCGATGCCGGGCTGGGGCGCCCGGCGGCATGACGGACGGTCCGGGGCGGATCGCTCCGAGGGAACGTCCGGTCTCGCAAAGAGGATTTTGGGGACATGAATTTTTCAGCCTGGTCCATTCGCAACCCGATTGCGCCACTGCTCGCGTTTTTCCTGCTGCTCTATGTCGGCATCCAGTCGTTCTATTCGCTGCCGATCACGCGGTTCCCCAATATCGACGTGCCCGTCGTCGCCATTTCCGTGACGCAGAGCGGCGCCGCGCCGGCCGAGCTCGAGGTGCAGGTCACCAAGGAGATCGAGGACGCGGTCGCCGGCATCGAGGGCGTCAAGGACATCATGTCCACCGTCACCGACGGCAGCTCCGTCACCTCGGTGCTCTTCGAGATCGAGAAGCCGACCAATCAGGCGCTGCAGGACGTCAAGGACGCCATCGACCGCATCCGTAGCGACCTGCCGGCCTCCATCGAGGAGCCGGTCGTCACCAAGATCGACGTCGAGGGCCAGGCGATCCAGACCTTCGCCGTCTCCTCGCCCAACATGACGCTGGAAGAGCTGTCCTGGTTCGTCGACGACAAGGTCAAGCGCGCCCTGCAGGGCCAGCCCGGCATCGGCAAGATCGACCGCTTCGGCGGCGCCGACCGCGAGGTGCGCGTCGACCTCAACCCCGACAAGCTGGAATCCTTCGGCGTCTCCGCCGCCGACGTGAACCGGCAGATCCGCAGCATGAATGCGGATGCCGGCTCCGGCCGCGGCCAGATCGCCGGCGCCGAACAGGCGATCCGCACGCTGGGCGACGCCCGCTCGGTGGAAAAGCTCACCAACACGATGATCGCGCTGCCGAACGGCCGCTTCGTGCGGCTCTCCGAGCTCGGCAAGATCAGCGATACCTATGAGGAACCGCGCTCCTTCTCGCGCTTCAACGGCACCCCGGTCGTGACCTTCGCGGTCTTCCGCTCCAAGGGCGCCAGCGAGGTGACGGTGGCCGAATCCGTCGCCAAATCGCTCGAAAAGGTGCGCACGCAATATCCGAACGTCTCCATCGAGATGGTCGACGATTCCGTCTACTTCACCTACGGCAACTACGAGGCGGCGCTTCACACGCTGATGGAGGGCGCGCTGCTCGCCGTCATCGTCGTGTTCCTCTTCCTGCGCAACTGGCGGGCGACGCTGATTTCCGCGGTGGCGCTGCCGCTGTCGGCAATCCCCACCTTCTTCGTCATGGACCTGCTCGGCTTCTCGCTGAACCTCGTCTCGTTCCTGGCGCTGACGCTGGCGACCGGTATCCTCGTCGACGACGCCATCGTGGAGATCGAGAACATCGCGCGGCATATCCGCATGGGCAAGACGCCCTACCGGGCCGCCATCGAGGCCGCCGACGAGATCGGCCTTGCCGTCATCGCGACGACCTTCACCATCATCGCGGTCTTCGTGCCGGTCTCCTTCATGCCGGGCATTCCGGGCCAGTATTTCATCCAGTTCGGCCTGACGGTCGCCGTCGCCGTGTTCTTCTCGCTCATGGTGGCGCGCCTCATCACGCCCGTCATGGCGGCCTATCTCATGCGCTCCGGCGATGCGGACGGCCACGGCGAGGAGAAGGAAGGCGCCTTCATGCGCTTCTATACCTGGCTCGTCAGCAAGACGACGAGCAGGTGGTATGCCCGCTATGCGACGCTGCTCGCGGCCATCGCCTTCCTCGTCGCCTCCGTCGCCCTGCTCTCCACCGTGCCCGGCAGCTTCCTGCCGCCGGAAGACGCCTCGCGCGTCGTGCTCTCGGTCGAGCTGCCGCCGGACGCCATGCTGGACGACACGGATCGCACCACGACGCAGATCTACGACCGCATCAAGAACATCGACGGCGTGCAGAGCGTCTTCGTGCTCGGCGGCTCCTCGCCGAAGGGCGACCTGGAACTGCGCCGCGCCTCCGTCACCGTCATCCTCGACAAGCTGGAGCATTCGCTCACCCACAAGCTGGTGAACGACGTGCTGGGCCGCATTCCCTTCATCGGCCCGTACCTGCCGAAGATGGAGGCCAAGGGCCGGCTGCGGCCGCAATGGGATATCGAGAAGGAGCTCTTCGCGACCCTGCGCGACATTCCCGACGTGCGCATCATCAAGCTCAACGACCGCGGCGAGCGCGACCTTGCCTTCAACCTGCTCTCCAACGACGAGGCGGCCCTCAACGATACCGTCGCGGTGCTGGAATCCAGGCTGCGCGCCGATCCGCTGCTCGCCAATGTCAGCTCGGAAGGCTCGCTGCCGCGGCCGGAGCTGCAGATTCGCCCGCGCGACGACCAGATGGCCCGCTTCGGCATCACCACAGCGCAGATCGCCGAGGTCGTGCGCGTCGCCACCATCGGCGATATCGACTCCCAGCTCAGCAAGGTCTCGCTCGACGACCGCCTCATTCCGATCCGCGTCCAGGTCGACCGCAGCTTCCGCACCGACCTTGCCGCCATCCGCAACCTGAAGATCCAGACGGCGGCCGGCCAGTTCGTGCCGCTCTCCTCGGTCGCCGACATCGACTATTCGGAAGGCCCGAGCTCGGTGAAGCGGCATGACCGCAACCGCGTCGTCTCCATCGGCTCCGACCTCAGGCAGGGCGTCGCCCTCGACACGGCGACCGCCCGCTTCAAGGAGATCGCCTCCGGCATCGACATGCCGCCGACCGTGCAGTTCGCCGAAAGCGGCGATGCGGAGGTGCAGGCGGAGATGCAGCAGTCCTTCGGCAACGCCATGCTGCTCGGTCTTCTCCTGGTGCTGATGGTGCTGATCCTGCTCTTCAAGGACGTGATCCAGCCCTTCACCATCATCCTCTCGCTGCCGCTCGCCATCGGCGGCGTGGCGGCGGGCCTCATCCTGACGCAGAACGCGCTTTCCATGCCCGTCCTCATCGGCATCCTGATGCTGATGGGCATCGTGACGAAGAACGCCATCCTGCTGGTCGACTTCGCCATCGAGATGATGCACCACGGCATGGAGCGCGTGCACGCGATGATCGAGGCCGGCCGCAAGCGCGCCCGTCCGATCGTCATGACCTCCATCGCCATGTCGGCGGGCATGCTGCCCTCGGCGCTCGGCGTCGGCGAAGGCGGCTCGTTCCGCTCGCCCATGGCGATCGCGGTGATCGGCGGCATCATCGTCTCGACGGTGCTCTCGCTCGTCGTCGTGCCGTCCTTCTTCCTCATCATGGACGACGTCTCCCGCTTCCTCGGCTGGCTCTTCGGCCGCTTCGTCGGCAGGAAGGACGACGAGCAGCTCGCCATGAAGCCGGAAGACCTCACCCGCCTTGCCGACCAGACCGCCCGCGACGTCGCCGATCTCGAAAAGCGGATCGACACGCTCGAAAGGAAGAACGGCGAGCGCAAGCCCTTCAGCGTGGTGCATCACTCGCCGCTCGCGGCCGAATAGGCGCCACCCGCCGAAATAAAACGGCCGGCCCTCGCAAAAGCGGGCCGGCCGTTTTCGTTGTTTGATCGAAATCAAGCAAGCCTGGCCGATCCTCGACTATCGTTCTTCCATCCAAGACCACAGGATGCCTGCGGGAGCCCGGAGTGAGATCGATGAACAGGCTGATGAAACCCGGTGCACGGGAACGCGAAACGCTGCTGAACGCCGGCCTTCTTTCCATGCTCGGCGTGGAGAGCGTCGCGGCGATGATGGAAATCGCGGTGATCGGCAACCTGCCGGCGCGCCAGATGCTGTTCCGCGAGGGCGAGCCCGCCGACATGCTGCTTTGCGTGCTCTCGGGCTATATCCGCGTCTACAAGCTCGACCCCGACGGGCGTGAGGCCGACGTGGAGCTCTACGGTCCCGGCGACCTGGTGGGCGCCAGCGTCGTGCTGGAAGGTGGACGCTATCCGGCCACCGCGCAGGCGGCAGAACCGTCGCTCATCGCCCGCTTCGACCTGAAGCGCGTGCGCGACATTGCCGCCCGCCGGCCCGATCTTGCCATGGCGCTGGCGGCAACCCTTTCCAGCCAGCTCGGCCGGGCCTTCGCAAGCCTTTCCGACGACCGGCTGCACACCGCGCCGCAACGCGTTGCGCGCTACCTGCTCTCCCATTGCTCGGTGGACGGCAAGCCTTCCAGCTTCCGCCTGCCCTACCAGAAGAGCCTGCTTGCCGGAAAGCTCGGCCTCGCGCCGGAAGCGCTTTCCCGCGCCTTCTCGCTGCTGCGCAGCCACGGCGTCAGCGTGCGCGGCCGCCTCGTCCATATAGGCGATCCCGAGGCATTGCGGCGCGTCTGATCAGAGCCTGCCCTCGACCCTGAGGACATCGACGATCCGGTCGACCGTCGCCGCGCTTCATGTCGAATTAGACGAAGAGGCACACGCGCTTATGCCCGGCATCCTATAGACGGGATCAGCTTCTCCGGCAGGCGGAAGGAGGATCGAGACGGTCGAGGCGGCCAGCGGCGATGCGGGCGTCCACCCAGCGCCGCTCGGCGGCGAAGGGATGCCACATCCAGCCCTCATGGCCGAAACCGGCAAGGGATACATGGTCGCCGGCCTCGGCCACGTTGTCGAGCACATGGGCGATGACGATAAGCCCGGAACTCGGCACCACATAGGGCGCCGGATCGAAGGCCCCGAGCGAGGCGACGACCGCGTGATGCACGGCGGCGGGGACGACCTTCAGGCGCCGGCCCGTCATCTCGGCGAAGGTGCGGAAGCCGTCGGTATGGTCGTCGCAGAAATCGTCGAGGTCCGGATGGCTTTCGGCAAGCGGCGCACGCAGCGCGGCGAAGACCTCCGAGGCGCGCACGCACCAGATTTCCCCGGCCTGCCGCACGGTCTCGCTCGCCTTCCATCGTCCGCCGGCAAGCATCTCCATCGCCGGGCGGCCGGTATTGCACACGGCGACGACGTCAGTCTTGCGGCCGCCGCGCCCCGCCGAGCGGCACCCGTTGAAGCGGATCACCACATCCGCGGCGTCGATCGTTCCGGCCACCCCGTCCGGAATGTCGCCGTTGCCGACGATGACAATCCTGCGCGACACCGATGCCCCCTCAGTTTTCCTGCTCGTAGACGGCTTTCAGTTCCTCGGTGCGCTTGCGCGTGAGGTCGGCAAGACAACCGGAAACCAGCAGCGGCTCCATGGAGCCGCCGCGCGCCTCGAAACCGGCAAGCTCGCACTGGCCGTCGCGATAGCCGATCCATGCGCGCTGGGCGTTCTTCAGCGCGTTGACGGCGCCGACATATTGCTCGCCCATGCCGCGGGCGTCCGCGTCCATCGTCTGCGCCGCGGCCATCGCCTTGCGATAGGCGACGTTGAGCGCCTTGTCGGCCTCCTCATAGTCGCGCCGGGCGCAAATGTTCATATCCGCCTGGGTCATGGCGTTGTCGCAATCGACCTCGGGCTCTTCCGCCTGCGCCATGGCGAAGGCGGATGAAAGGAGGAGTGCCGCGGACGCGAGAAGAAGGTGGCGACGCATCTCAGAGCCTCCCCATCATGCATGGGCGCAGACCGTGGATTTCCCGATTGCCGACAAAGGGGATGAGCCCGACCCTGCCGGTCCGGAGGAGATTGGAATGGTAGTGGCTGCCGATCTGGCTCGGCCGGTCGCCTTCGGCGGCGATGATTTCCCTCGGGATCATGCTTTCCTCATGCAGCTTCTGCCGGCCCGCAGCCTTCGGCTTTCAGGACCCGCTTGGTGGATGCCGGATATTTCGCAAGAAGCGCCGCCGGCCGGATCGGCCGGGGGACGAATTCGCCGCCGCAATTCGGGCAGGCGCCGCCGAGGGTGCCCGCAACGCAATCCGCGCAGAACGTGCATTCGAAGGTGCAGATCATCGCCTCGCGGCTCTCCGGCGGAAGGTCGCGGTCACAGCATTCGCAGTTCGGTCTGATCTCGAGCATGGGGCCTACCGTATCGGTTCGTGGACGGTCACGCGCTTCGTGCCGCCGGAAAAGGTCACTTTCACCTGGATGTCGTGGATCATCCCGGGGATTCGCTCCATGGCCCGGCCACGCGTCAGGACATGCGCACCCGCCTCGATCGGCAGTTCGTCCTTTTCACGGGGTGTCAGGTTCATCGGCGACCCGTCGATTGTCCTCTAGAGATTCCCGATTTTTGGCACGCCAACGCCATCAAGCAAGTGCGAAATGCGGGGATGCAGCTTTTTCCGAGGGCGAAGCCGTCTTCGGCGATGACAGCACCATGTGCATGTCCGCCGGTGGCCGGAACCGATGCGGCTGCTCGCGCAAGTGACGGGGCACGCGCCCGGCCCCTTCGCCCACGAAAAAGCCCGGCGCGAAGGCCGGGCCGAAGTCGAGGCGGTCGGGCGGCGTGCATGCGCCGCCCGTTCCGGAACGAGGACTATTCGTTCTGGGAGTAGGTGTACTTGCCGTCTTCACCCTTCTTCCAGGTGTACAGGACGTAGTCCGGACGGGTGATGTCACCCTTCTCGTCGAAGCTCAGTTCGCCGATGACGGTCTTGAACGGACCCTTCGACTTCAGGGCTTCGGCCACGGCCTGCGGGTCGTTGCCGCCGGCTGCCGCTGCGGCCTGCGCGATGACCTGAACGGCCGCGTAAGCGTAGAGCGTATAGGCTTCCGGCTCGAAACCGGCAGCACGGAACTTCTCGACGAGCTCCTTTGCGGCGGGGTTCTTGCGCGGGTCCGGAGCGAAGGTCATCAGCGTGCCGTCGACGGCGTCGCCGGCGATCGAAGCCAGTTCGTTCGAAACGATACCGTCGCCCGAGATGAACTGGGCCTTCAGGCCCTGGTCGGCGGACTGGCGCTCGATAAGGCCGAACTCGGTGTGCAGGCCGCCCCAGTAGACGACCGTCACGCCGGCTTCCTTCATCTTGGCGATGAGGGCCGAGAAGTCCTTGTCGCCGACATTGACGCCTTCATAGAGGGTCTCGGTCACGCCGGCTTCGTTCATGAACTTCTTGGTTTCGTCGGCAAGGCCCTGACCGTAAGGCGTCTTGTCGTGCAGAACGGCAACCTTGGCGTCCTTGAAGTTGGCCGCGATGAAGGAGCCTGCCACGGAGCCCTGCTGGTCGTCACGGCCGCAGGTGCGGAACGTGTTCCACAGGCCACGCTCCGTATAGGTCGGGCTGGTGGCCGCCGGCGAGACTTCCAGGATGCCGTTTTCGGCATAGACTTCCGAAGCCGGGATGGAAACGCCCGAGTTGAAGTGGCCGACAACGAACTTCACGCCGTCAGCGACGAACTTGTTGGCGACCGAAACGCCCTGCTTGGCGTCCGACACGTCGTCGCCGATCGAGACCTTGATCTGTTCGCCGTTGATGCCGCCGGCTGCGTTGAGGTCTGCGACCGCCTGCTCGGCGCCCTTCTGGATCTGCGCGCCGAAAGCGGCGTTGGGGCCCGTGATCGGAGCACCGATACCCAAAAGCACATCGGCCCAGGCGCTGCCGCTGAAAGCGACCATTGCAGCCAAAGCAACAGCCGACATGAGAGACTTCTTCATATTATTACTCCCAATTTGAAGCGGGTTGATTTCGACCGGGCGCAACACCCGCATTCATTGCGCCGGTATTTATTCCGCCGCCGAAGCCGGCTGCGGGGTTCCCTCTGATTATTTGGCTTTCCAGGAGAAGGGCGAGGCCTTTTCATAGAGCCAGTAGTAGTTGTTGGTCATCTGCCGCGTACGGTAGTAGCGGTAGCCGAGCGTAGCAAACAGCAAAAGCACGACGGTGTCCACGGCATAGTATTGCGGCGTGAGCATGGTGCCGTGGAAGAGCGCGTGGTGGATGAAGCGGATGCCGGCGCCCAGCAGCAGCACGTAGATGACGAGCGTGCCGTAGCTCTGCCAGTTCTCCGCAACGCTCTTGCCGGTGCGCCAGGCGGTCCAGCCGCCCATGATGACGGTGATGAAGAGGAACTGCCAGATCGACGGTTCTTCGTAGAGAATTCCCTGCATTGTCCTGTCTCCCCTGCCGGACCCGTCTAGTGCCTGCCGCCTTCGAGATAGGCGGCGCGCACTTCCGGATTGGCCAGCAGTTCCTTGCCCGAACCGCTCATCGTCACCTGGCCGTTGACCATCACATAGGCCCGGTCGGAGAGCTTGAGGGCGGCGAAGGCGTTCTGCTCGACGAGGAACACGGTCAGGCCCTGTTCCTGGTTCAGCACCTTGATGGCGTCGAAGATGCCCTTGACGATCAGCGGCGCGAGGCCGAGCGAGGGTTCGTCGAGAAGCAGCAGCTTCGGACGGGCCATCAGCGCGCGGCCGATGGACAGCATCTGCTGCTCGCCGCCCGAAAGCGTGCCGCCACGCTGGGCCTGGCGTTCCTTGAGGCGCGGGAAGAGCGTGAAGATCTTCTCCACGTCTTCGTTGAAATATTTCAGGTTGTCGAGGCTCGCCCCCATCTGGAGGTTCTCGAACACCGTCATGCGCGGGAAGATGCGGCGGCCTTCCGGCGACTGGGCGATGCGGCGGCGGGCGATCAGGTGCGTCGGCAGGCGCGTGATGTCCTCGCCGTCGAAGGTGACCGTACCGGCGCGGGCCTGCGGGCTGCCGCAGATCGTCATCATCAGGGTCGACTTGCCGGCGCCGTTGGCACCGATCAGCGAGACGATCTCGCCCTTGTTGACCTCGACGTCGACACCGGCCAGCGCGCGGATATTGCCGTAATAGGTCTCCACGCCCTTCACGCTGAGAAGCGTATCGCTCATTCCTGCGATCCTCCCTCAGTGCTTTCGATCTCTTCGATTTCCTCGATCACCTCTTCGACCTCATCATCTTCGACACCGAGATAGGCCGCGATAACCTTCGGATCGTTCTTCACATGCTCCGGCGTGCCGTCGGAGATCTTCTGCCCGTATTCGAGCACGACCACATGGTCGGAGATCTCCATGACGACCGACATGTCGTGCTCGATGAGCAGGATCGACGTGCCGCTGTCCTTGCGGATGGAGCGCAGCAGTTCGTTGAGCGCGAGGGATTCGCGCGGGTTGAGGCCGGCCGCCGGCTCGTCGAGGCACAGGAATTCCGGCCCCGTGCACATGGCGCGGGCGATTTCCAGGCGCCGCTGCGCACCGTAGGGCAGGTCCCCCGCCGGGTCGTCGGCGCGCTCGATGAGGTCCGCCTTCTCCAGCCAGTGCTTGGCGACATCGATCGATTCCGCCGAAGCCTTCTTGTAGGCCGGCAGGCCGAGGAGGCCGAGGATCGTGTAGCCCGAGGCCTTCATCAGCTTGTTGTGCTGGGCGACGAGCAGGTTCTCCAGCACGGTCAGGCCCGAGAAGAGCCGGATGTTCTGGAAGGTGCGCGCCACCTTGGCATCACGCGTGATCTCGAAATCCGCCATGCGCTCGAGGAGAAATTCCCTGCCCCCCTTCTGGCGCATGGTGATCATGCCCATGGTCGGCTTGTAGAAGCCGGTGACGCAGTTGAACACCGTGGTCTTGCCTGCGCCGTTGGGACCGATCAGCGCGGTGATCTCGCCGCGCTCGGCCTCGAAGGAGAAGTCGTTGATGGCCATCAGGCCGCCGAAGCGCATCGACAGATGCTCGACCTTGAGAATGGGATCTTTCGTCATCGTATGGGTCGCTGTATCCGTTCCGGGCGCCATCAGCCGTGCCCTTCCTTGGTGAAGCTGCCGGAGACGGCCTTGCGCTCCTTGAGGAAGGCGGTCGGCTCACGGCTTCCGACGAAGCCGCGCGGCTTCCAGACCATGACGGTGACCATGGCGAGGCCGAAGATCAGCATGCGGTAGAGTTCCGGGGTGAAGTCGGGCCCGAAGACCTGCTTGAGGAACTGCATCTCGCGCAGGAGTTCCGTGCCCCCGACCATCAGCGCCGCGGCGACGGCGATGCCGACCAGCGAGCCCATGCCGCCGAGAACCACGATGGCGAGAATGATCGCCGATTCGAGGAAGACGAAGCTCTCCGGCGAGACGAAGCCCTGGCGCACGGCGAAGAACGAGCCGGCGATACCGCCGAACATGGCGCCCGTGGCGAAGGCCGTCAGCTTGGTCGTCACCGTGTTGATGCCGAGCGAGCGGCAGGCGATCTCGTCCTCGCGCAGCGCTTCCCAGGCCCTGCCGATCGGCATGCGGCGCAGGCGGATCGTCACATAGGCGGTGAGCAGCGCCAGCGCCAGGATGAGATAGAACAGGAAGATCTTGTAATAGGCCGAGGACATCGGCAGGCCAAAGGCCTTGGTGAAGTTGTTCGGCGCGGAAACGTCGAAGGACCAGATGCCGAAGACCGAGGCCTTGGGAATGCCCGAGACGCCAAAGGTGCCCTTGGTGACTTCCGTCCAGTTGATGAGGACGAGGCGGATGATCTCGCCGAAGGCGAGCGTCACGATGGCGAGGTAATCGCCCTTCAGGCGCAGCACCGGGAAGCCGAGGATTATGCCCCAGAAGGCGGCAAGGATGCCGGCCAGCGGCAGCAGGACCCAGAAGGACAGGCCGAAATACTGCGACAGCAGCGCATAGGAATAGGCGCCGACCGCATAGAAGGCGACGTAGCCGAGGTCGAGCAGGCCGGCAAGGCCGACGACGATGTTGAGGCCCCAGGCGAGCATCACGTAGATCAGGATCTGGATGCCGAAGTTATCGACCCATTTCAGCGAGCCCTGCACGCCGAAGATCGATACGGCGAGGAAAGGATAGATCAGCAGGAACGCAATGGCGATCTTGCTGAAATTGCGCTTGAAGAAGCTCTCTTCGGCTTCCACGGCCGGCTTTGCCGCGGCGGCGGCCTTGCGGGCGGCCATCCAGGGGCGCAGATAGGCGACGGTGAGGAAGCGGCCGACGGCGGCGACGATCACGAAGATCGCCAGCAGTCCCCAGCGCTGGTTGAGAACCAGCTCGTTGCGGATGTTCTGGGTGGTCTCGAGGCCGACAAAGAGGACGAAGAGGCCGAGCGAGACGAGGCCGGCGAAAAAGCCCTCGCGCAGAGCCCGCGCCGTCAGGTTCCCGCCGGCGCTCTCATTGGTATTCGAAATGTTGGACATGGATCAAACCTTCTCGACTTCCGGTCGTCCGAGAATACCGGACGGCTTGAAGATCAGGACGATGGCGAGGATGGAGAACGTCGCGACGTCCTTGTAGTCGATGGTGAAGTATGCGGACCACAGGCTCTCGATGAGGCCGATCAGCATGCCGCCGAGCACGGCGCCCGGCAACGAGCCGATGCCACCCAGAACAGCAGCCGTGAAGGCCTTGACGCCCGGGATGAAGCCGTCGGTGAAGACGGTCACGCCGTAATACATCAGGTACATGGTGCCGGCGACGGCGGCCAGCGACGCGCCCATGATGAAGGTTACGGAGATCGTCCGGTCGACGTCGATGCCGAGCAGCGCCGCCATCTTGCGGTCCTGCTCCGTGGCGCGCTGGGCGCGGCCGAGCGAGGTCTTGTTGACGATGTACCAGAAGGTCGTCAGCAGCACGACCGTCAGCACCATGATGATGATCTGCTTGAGCGAGATCGCGATGCCGAAGACGTTGTAGACCGAGGAAACCAGCGGCGGGATCGGCTTGTTGCGTGGACCCTGCGTGACCTGGATGAAGTTCGACAGCGCGATCGACATGCCGATCGCCGTAATCAGCGGCGCAAGGCGGAACGAGCCGCGCAGCGGCCGGTAGGCCACCTTCTCGATCGTCCAGTTCCACAGCGACGCCGTCAGCATCGCCGCGGCGATCATCACCAGCAGCAGGATGACGACCGGAAGGCCGGCGAACACGCTGGTCAGGATCAGGAAGGTGATGAGAGCGGCAAATCCGCCGAGCATGAAGATATCGCCATGGGCGAAGTTGATCATGCCGATGATGCCGTAAACCATGGTATAGCCAATGGCTATCAGCCCGTAGATCGAGCCAAGAGTCAGCCCGTTGACGAGCTGCTGCACGAAGTATTCCATATATATAATCCCCCGGATGCGGTTCCTGAAGGGCCGCATCTCTTTTTCTTACCGCTCATTTTAGAGCTTGTTCGACAAGGGGATTCCATACCGCTTTCGAGACAAAAGGGAAGCCCAAAATGCCCGGATCGACAATTTCTTTGGCCGGAAGCGTTAAATGGCGCGTTTAACGCCACGAAAACCAAAAATTCGGCAGCGAAATCGGCATTTTGCCCTCAAGGATGCGCAGAATCACGAGACGCCCGTTCCAATGTGGAACAGGCAACTCATCGCGTCGCGAAATCCACCGACAGATCGTGGCTGCGTGCCATGATCTTGAGATCGTCCACCAGCGCCCCGGCGAAGCTGCGCATCGCCACGAGATCGAAACGCGTCTCTCCGGTGCGGGCGAGATTGACGGAGAGGTGGTTGCACAGGACGTTCGCCGCGCGCCCGACAGGAAACGCGTCGATATGCAGATCGATGCCGACGCCGTTTGTCAGGATGCGCGCGGCATCGGGACCCGAAAGCGTCACGGCCGTCCGGCCGTGGCTCTGGTCGACGACATGGGCATGATCGCCGAGCCGGACGGCAAGCTCGGCGGCCAGCGTTTCCGGCGCATGCGCCTCCGACAGGACCAACCATTCGCCGGGGCCGGCAAAGCGTGCCTCGAACGCGCCGTCGGCGACGAGGATGCCGGCCGCCTCCGCCTTGCGGCCGGGCGCCGCCAGCACCACGGCGATCGCGAGCGCCCGGTGGACGGCGAGATGATTGGCGCGCCGCGCGGAGATCGCGCCGATCGTGCCGTCGAGCGGGTGAACCGCCTGATAATCGTAAGCCATCGCCCCTACCTCACGCCATCAGCTTCGCATTGCCCGGATCGACGAAGACCGGATCGCAGACTTCCGCCATGGTCTCGACGCCGCGCAACTGGTCCCACACCACGATCTTCTCGCCGTAGCGCTCGCGCCCCGATTTCAGGAAGGCGAGCGCGATGGGCCCGCCCACCGTCGGCGAGAAGCAGGCGGAGCTGACCCAGCCCTGGTCGTTGAGCGTCGAGGGCTTGGCGCCGTCCTTCAGGAGATGCGCCCCGGCGCGGATATCCTTGTCGGCCTCCAGCGCGCGCAGCCCGACGAGTTGCGCGCGATCAGCCGCCGTCAGGCCGAAGCGGGTGGAGAGCCGCTTGCCGATGAAGTCCGGCTTGCCGCCCGCCAGCATCCGGCCGAGGCCTGCATCGTCGGGCGTGACGCGGCCGTCGAGCTCAGCATGGGTGACATGGCCCTTCTCGATGCGCAGCACGTTAAGCGTCTCGACGCCATAGGCGCAGATGCCGTGCGGCGCGCCCGCCCGCATGAGCGCATCCGCGACCGCCTCGCCGTAGCCGGCCGGCACCGCCAGCTCATAGGCCAGTTCCCCCGAGAAGGAGATACGGAAGAGCCGCGCCCTGAGATTGCCCTTGAGGCGCACCTCGCGGGCGGCAAGGAACGGGAAGGCCGCGCTGGAAATGTCGTCCTCGACCAGCGCCTGGAGGATCGTCCGCGCCTTGGGCCCGGCAATCGACATCTGCGCCCACTGGTCGGAAACGGACAGGAAGCGCACACGAAGCTCCGGCCACAGAGCCTGCGCGGCGAATTCCATATGCGCCAGCACGCCGCTGGCCATGGCCGTCGTGGTGGTGATCAGGAAATGCTCCTCGCCTAGCCGGCTCACCGTGCCGTCGTCGAAGACCATGCCGTCCTCGCGCAGCATGAGGCCGTAGCGGGCCTTGCCGACAGGCAGCCGGAACATGGGGTTGCAGTAGAGCCGATTGAGGAATTCGGCGGCATCCGGCCCGAAGACCTCGATCTTGCCGAGCGTCGAGACATCGCAGAGGCCGGCGCTCTCGCGCACGGTGCGCACCTCGCGGTCGACGCTCTCGCGCCAGGCCGTCTCCCCCGCTCTCGGGAACCAGGCCGGGCGATACCAGAGCCCCGCATCGATAAAGACCGCGCCGTTGCGCGCCGCCCAGCCATGCAGCGGCGAGCGGCGGACCGGCATGGCATGCTCGCCCGCCGACGTTCCCGCAAGCGCGCCGAAGGAAACCGGCGTGTAGAAGGGCCGGAAAGTCGTGGTGCCGACCTCCGCCGGGCTGACGCCGCGCATGCCCGCCAGGATGCCGACGGCGTTGATGTTGCCGAGCTTGCCCTGGTCGGTCGCCATGCCGCTCGTCGTATAGCGCTTGGCATGCTCGACATGGCCGAAGCCCTCGCGCACGGCAAGGCCGAGATCCCCGGTATGGACGTCGTTCTGGAAATCGACGAAGGCCTTGGATTTCGCGCCGGGCACATGCCAGAGCGCCGTGAAGGACGGATCCACCTCCTCGCCGACGACAGGGGGCGTGAATGCGGCAGCGGGCCGTCCGAGCGCCTCGGCGATGGCCGACGCCTTGCGCGCGCCGTCCTCGAAGCATTCCGAAAGGCGGTAGCGCCCCGCCGCGGCACCGGCCGTGATCAGCCCCGGGCCGGCATCCGGCGCCAGGAACGCCTGCAGCGCCTCCGACCAGACGGGCTTGCCGCCGCGCTGGCAGGCAAGGTGGATCACCGGGCTCCAGCCACCGGACATGGCCACGGCATCGCAGGCGATCAGCTCCTCGAAGCCGCCGCGGTCGCTGACGACGGCACGCACCCGCTGCCGGCCTTTCGTATCGACGACGGAAGCGCCACGAATGAGCCGCACGCCTTCCGGCGCCGCATCCGGAGCGTTGGTGCGCGTATCGATGAGCGCGGCGATCTCGATGCCCTGCGCCGAGAGGTCTGCGGCCGTGCGGTAGCCGGACGAGCCGTTGGTGAAGACCGCGACGGATTTGCCGACGGCGACGCCGAAGCGGTTGGCATAGATGCGCGCGGCGTCCGCCATCAGGACGCCCGGCCGGTCGTTGCCGCCGAAGACCAGCGGCCGCTCTTCCGCGCCGGTGGCGAGGATCGCGTGCTTCGCCACGATGCGCCACAGGCGCTCGACGGGCCTTGCGGCGTCGATTGCGGCGCCATGCTTCTGCACGCGCTCAAGGGCGCCGAAGACATTGTCGTCGTACCAGCCGAAGACGGTGGTGCGCGGCAGGAGCGTGACGTTCGGGCTGTTATGCAGTTCGTCGACCGCATGACGGGCGAAGAGGAAGGGCGCCTCGCCATTAAGCCGCGTCGTCTCGCCGAGCAAGGCGCCGCCGAACACGAAATCCTGCTCGGCGAGGATAACCCGCAACCCCGCGCGCGCCGCGACCAGCGCGGCCGCAAGGCCCGCGGGCCCCGAGCCGACCACGAGCAGGTCGCAATGCGCCCAGCTCTTCTCGTAGCCGTCCGGATCACGCGGCAGCTTGGTGCGGCCGAGGCCCGCCGCCCGGCGGATCAGCGGCTCGTAGACCTTCTCCCAGAAGGCCGCCGGCCACATGAAGGTCTTGTAGTAGAACCCCGCCGACAGGAAGCGCGACATCAGGTCGTTCACCGCGCCGATATCACGGGCAAGGCTCGGCCAGCGGTTCTGGCTGGTGGCGACGAGGCCGTCGTAAAGTTCGGCGACCGTCGCCCTGGTGTTCGGGTCGCGCCGCGCGCCGCTGCCGACGGTGACGAGCGCATTCGGCTCGGAGGGGCCGGCCGTCACGATGCCGCGCGGGCGATGATACTTGAAGCTGCGGCCGACGAGCAGCCTGTCATTGGCCAGCAAGGCCGAGGCGAGCGTGTCGCCGGCATGGCCGGCAAGGCTTGCGCCGTCGAAGGAGAAGCGCACCGCATGGCTGCGGTCGATGAGGCCGCCGGAGGTAAGGCGATAGCCGGTCATGCCGCGCCCTCCTTCTGCGCTGCCGCATCGGTTACCGTAAAGACTTCATGGGTGAAATTGTCCCGCTCCACCACCAGCCAGCGCCGGCAGCCGGCGGCATGATGCCAGTGCTCGTGGATGCGCCCACGCGGATTGGCGCGCACATGTACATAGTCGTGCCAGGCCTCGTCATCGGCCATTGGGCCGGGACGGACGGGCGTCGCATCGCCGCGAATGTAGAATTCTTCCTTGGGGCGCGTGCCGCAATGCGGACAGGAAATCAGGCTCGCCATGCTGGCCTCAATGCAGGTTCGGCTGGGTGCCGGCGCCCAGCTCATCGATGGGGAACCCGCGCTGGAAGCGGTCGAGACGCAGCGCCCGCGCGACGTGATGGCTCTCCTCCTTCGCGATCAGATGCGCGAAGCAGAAGCCGGATGCCGGCGTCGCCTTGAAGCCGCCATAGCACCAGCCGCAGTTGAGATAGAGGTTCTCGACGGGCGTGCGGTCGATGATCGGCGAGCCGTCCATAGACATGTCCATGACGCCGCCCCAGGCACGCAGCACACGCACGCGGGAAAGACCGGGGATCATCGCCACCCCTTCCTCCATCACATGCTCCACGGTCGCAAGGTTGCCGCGCTGGGCATAGGAGGAATAGCCATCCAGCTCCGCGCCGAAGACCAGCCCGCCCTTGTCGGACTGGGAAATGTAGAAATGGCCCGCGCCATAGGTGACGACATGGTCGAGGCAGGGCTTCAGCCCCTCGGTGACGAAGGCCTGCAGGACATGGGTCTCGATCGGCAGCTTCAGCCCGGCCATCTCGCCGACACGGGAGGAATTGCCGGCGGCGGCGAGCGCCAGCTTGTTGCAGCCGATAAAACCCTTCGTCGTCTCGACGCCGGTGACAATACCATTCTCGCGGCGGATGCCCGTGACCTCGCAGTTCTGGATGAGGTCGACGCCGAGCCGGTCCGCGCCGCGCGCAAAGCCCCAGGCGACGGCATCGTGCCGCGCCGTGCCCGCGCGCCGCTGCAAAAGACCGCCCATGATGGGGAAGCGGGCATGGTCGAAGTTCAGGAAAGGCATCATCTTCTTCAGCGTCTCGCGGTCGAGAAGCTCGGCCGCGACGCCCTCCATCATCATGGCATTGCCGCGCCGGACATACCGGTCGCGCTGCCCGTCATTGTGATAGAGATTGATGACGCCGCGCTGCGAGAACATCACATTGTAGTTGAGTTCCCGCTCCAGCCCTTCCCAGAGCTTCAGCGAGAATTCGTAGAACGGCTCGTTGCCGGGCAGCATGTAGTTCGAGCGCACGATGGTCGTGTTGCGGCCGACATTGCCGGAGCCGAGATAGCCCTTCTCCACCACCGCGACATTGCGGATGCCGAATTCCTTCGCAAGGTAATAGGCCGTCGCGAGCCCATGCCCGCCGCCCCCGACGATGATCACGTCGTAATGCGGCTTCGGCTGCGGCTCCCGCCAAGCGGGCTTCCAGCCGAGGTTTCCGGCAAAGGCTTGTTTCAGGATGGAAAAGGCGGAGTAGCGCATGCGAAATCCCGGATCAGTCGACACACATTCGCATATGCAGCACAAACGGCAAGACGGGAGAGCGTCGCAGCCCCTGTCGCACGGTTCTTTCCACATGGTTGCAGCGATGCGCCACATTGCTTTCGCCCCATGCGGGAGCTAAGCCATGAGCCATGCAGAGCGACCTCGAAGAGCTGAGACAGGTGATGGAAGACGCGGCGCTTGCCGCGGGCCGCGCCATCATGACGATCCGCGGCAGCGGAGCGGACGTGCATTACAAGCCCGACAGCTCCCCGGTGACGGAAGCCGACGAGGAGGCCGAGCGGCTGATCCTCGCCGCCCTGCGGCAACACTTTCCCGCCATCCCCGTCGTGGCGGAAGAAGCGGTCGCGGCCGGGCTGGTGCCTGATATTTCCGACGGTCTCTTCTTCCTCGTCGATCCGCTCGACGGCACGAAGGAATTCGTCGCCGGACGCAGCGAATTCACCGTCAACATCGCCCTCGTCGAAAACGGCGCGCCCATCGCCGGCATCGTCTACGCCCCGGCGCTGTCGAACGGCTTCACCGCCGTCGACGGACGCGCCGAGCGCTTCACGGTCGACGGCGGCGCGATCGTCGAACGCCGGCCCATCGGCTGCCGCGGCCGCGGCAGCGCGCTGACGGCCGTCGCCAGCCGCTCGCACGACACGCCCGAGACGGCGCGCTTCCTCGACGACCACGGCATCGACGCCTGCACCGCCATCGGGTCGTCGCTGAAATTCTGCCTCGTCGCCGAGGGCCTCGCCGACGTCTATCCCCGCTTCAGCCGGACGATGGAATGGGACACGGCGGCGGGCGACGCCGTGCTGCGCGCCGCCGGCGGCGAAACACGCATGCTCGACGGCACGCCGCTCACCTACGGCAAGCGCAACCAGCCCCACGACGCGGATTTCGCCAATCCGAACTTCATCGCCGCACGGACGGGGTGGAGCGCGGGCGGGGGAAATTGACCGATCCCCAATCCCGACGTCATCCTCGGGCTTGACCCGAGGATTCATGCTCCATCCGCTGCGTGTGGATGCTCGGATCAAGCCCGAGCATGACCGAGGAGAGGGCGCGGGTGACAGCTTGAGCGTCGCGACGCAAGTCACACCGCGCCAATCATTCTGCGCATCTCACACTGCCGGAAGCGGCTCGACGGGTTCGGGCTCGGGCGCAGGCACCTCCCCGTCCCGGTCCTCCGGCTTGATGCGGAACCAGGCGATGTAGAGCGCCGGCAGGAAGAGCAGCGTCAGCACCGTCCCGACGATGATGCCGCCCATCATGGCATAGGCCATCGGCCCCCAGAACACTTCGCGCGAGATGGGAATGAGCGCCAGGCTCGCCGCCGCCGCCGTCAGCATGATCGGCCGCATGCGATGCTCCGTCGCCTCGCGCACGGCATCCCAGGCATGCATGCCTTCGCGCCTCAGGTCCTCGATCTGCACGACGAGGATGACCGAGTTGCGGATCAGGATGCCGATGAGCGCCAGCACCCCGAGGATCGCCACGAAGCCGAGCGGCGCCCCGCTGCCGAGCAGCGCGATGACCACGCCGATGAGCGCCAGCGGCGCCACCGCGAAGACGAGGAAGAGCCGCGAAAAGCTCTGGAGCTGCAGCATCAGGATCGTCGCCATGGCGAACAGCATCAGCGGCACGACGGCGACGATGGGCGCCTGGCTGTTGGCGCTTTCCTCCACCGTGCCGCCGACGACGACCTTGTAGCCGGAGGGCATGCCCTGCCGGAAGCTCGCGACGTCCTTGTCCAGCTGCGAGACGATGGTGGCCGGCTGCACGCCGCCGGTGACGCTCGCCTTGACGGTGATGGTGGGCTGGCGCGAGCGGCGCCAGACGACCGGCTGCTCCATCTCGTAGCGGAAGTTCGCGACGGCCGCGAGCGGCACGGAGGTCCCGTTCGCCGTCGGGAGCTGGAGCTGGCGCAGCGTCTCGATGGACTGGCGCTCGTCCGCCCGCGCCCGGCCGATGACGTCGATCAGGTAGACGTCGTCGCGGATCTGGGTGACGGTCGTACCGCCGACGACGCCGTTCAGCGCCGAGGAAATGTCCTGCGAGGTCACGCCGAGCTGGCGGGCCTTGTCCTGCAGCACATCGACCTTCACGACGCGGGCCGGCTCGTTCCAGTCGTAGACGATGTCGCCGAGATGGTCGTTCTTGCCGATGAGTTCGCCGAAGGCGAGCGCCTGCTTGCGCACTTCCTGGATATCCGGCCCGCTGACGCGGTACTGGATCGGCCGGCCGACCGGCGGGCCGATGTCGAGGAGCTTCACAAGCGCGTCCGTGCCGACGAAGGTCTTGCGCAGGTAATCCTGCAGGTCCGCCTTGAGACGGTCGCGCGCCTCCAGGTCCTTGCTGACGATGACCGTCTGGCCGAAGGCCGGCGACGGTGGCTGCACGTCGAAGGAGAGCAGGAAGCGCACCGCGCCCTCGCCGACATAGGAGGACCAGCGCTCGATGTCCGGATTGCCCTTGAGCTTTTCCTCCTCGAGTTTCGCGATCTGCGCATTGGTGTCGGCGATCGAGGCGTTCTGCGGCAGACCCCAGTCGATCACCAGTTCCGGCCGGTCCGAGGACGGGAAGAACTGCTCCTGCACGAAGCGCATGCCGAAGACCGAGACGAAGAAGATGAGCACGGTCGCGACGATGGTCGTCCACTTCCAGCGCATGCAAGTATCGAGGATGCGCGCGAAGGTGCGGGCGAACCAGCCCTTCTCGTCGTGATGCTTCTTCATGCTCTTCGGCAGGATGGTGACGCCGAGCAGCGGCGTGAAGATCACCGCGACGACCCAGGAGACGACGAGCGAGATCGCGATGACGACGAAGAGACTGAAGGTGAACTCGCCGGCCGCGCTGTTGTTGAGACCGATCGGGATGAAGCCCGCGACCGTCACCAGCGTGCCGGTCAGCATCGGGAAGGCGGTGGAGGTATAGACATACGTCGCCGCCTTGCGCAGCGAATCCCCCGCCTCGAGCCGCGCCACCATCATCTCCACCGCGATCATGGCATCGTCGACGAGAAGGCCGAGCGCGATGATAAGCGCCCCGAGCGACACGCGCTGCAGGGATATGCCGTCGTAATACATGAAGACGAAGGTGATGCCGAGCGTCAGCGGGATGGAGAGTGCCACGACGAGCCCGGCGCGAAGGCCGAGGCTGACGAAGCTGACGACGAGCACGATGGCGACCGCCTCGAAGAGCGCGCGGGTAAAGCCGGAAACGGCCTCCTCCACCACCTTCGGCTGGTCGGAAACGAGATGCACGTCGACGCCCACCGGCAGCTCGTGCGAAAGCTGCTCGATCTCCTTCTCGACGGCCGCGCCGAATTCCAGGAGGTTCGAGCCCTGCTTCATGCCGATGGCAAGGCCGATGGCCGGCTCGCCGTTGAAGCGGAAGAGCGACGACGGCGGGTCCTGGTAGCCGCGGGTGATCGTGGCGATGTCGCTGAGGCGGAAGAAGCGGTTGTTGACGCGAAGGTTCACTTCGCGAAGGCTTTCCTGCGAGGTGAACTGCCCGCCGACGCGCACGGCGACGCGCTCGCCGTCGCCCTGCACCACGCCGGAGGGTGAAATCGCGTTCTGCGCCTGCAGCGTGGCGACCACCTGCTGGGTGGAGATGCCGAGCGCGGCAAGCTGGCGCGTCGAGAACTCGAGATAGATGACCTCGTCCTGCGCGCCGATGAGGTCGACCTTGCCGATATTCGGCACGGTGAGCACGCGGCGGCGGGCGTCCTCCACATAGTCGCGCAACTGGCGGGAGGTCAGGCCGTCGGCGGTGAAAGCATAGATATTGCCGAAGACGTCGCCGAACCGGTCGTTGAAGGCGGGGCCGACGACGCCAGAGGGAAACTCACCGCGAATGTCGTTAATCATGTTGCGGACGGTCAGCCAGGTCGGCGCGACATCGCGCGCGCGGGTCGTCGGCTTCAGGTTGACGAAGACGAGCGTCTGGCCGGGCGTCGTGATGCTGCGGCTGAAATCGAGCGATTCCAGCTCTTCCAGCTTGCGCTCGATGCGCTCGGTCACCTGCCGCGTCGTCTCCTCGACGGAGGCGCCGGGCCAGGCCGCGCTGATCGTCATCGTTTTGATGACGAAGGACGGATCCTCCTCGCGGCCGAGATTCTGGTAGGTGAAGAAACCGAGCAGCGCGAAGACGATCATGAAGTACCAGACGAGCGAAGCATGTTCGAGCGCCCAGTCCGAAAGGTTGAACTTCTTCATAGGCTTGCCTCGTCCTCGATCTTCACTTTCTGGCCTTCTTCAAGGCTGTGCACGCCGGCGGTGACGACACGGTCGCCCTCCTTGAGGCCGCTCGTCACGGCAAGGGAGTGCCCGGCGGTCGTTCCCGTCTCGACGGGCACGAGATGCACCTCGCCCTTGCCCACATCGACCAGCCAGACATGCGGCTTGCCGTCCTTGGTCAGCACCGCGCTTTCCGGCACCATGAGGGCGGTGAGATCCGGCCCTTCGAGTTCGGCGGTGATCGTCGTGCCGAGCCGCACCGTATCCGGCGGGTTCTCCAGCGCGATCTTGACGCGCCGCGTGCGGGTCGCCGCATCGGCGGAGGGAGCGACCTCGCGCACCACGCCCTTGACGGTGACGGCGGGATTGATCTGCAGCGACACCTCGAAGCGGCTGCCGACGGCCACGCCGCCGGAAGTTTCCGGAATGTCGACGACCGCATCGCGCTCGTCCGGCCGCGCGACCGTGACGATGGCCTCGCCCGGCGAGACCGTCTGGCCGACTTCCGCGCCCGTCGCCACCACGACCCCGTCGAATTCGGCCAGGATACGGGTATAGGAAAGCTGCTCTTCCGCCTTCACCAGCGCCGTGCGCGCCCGCGTCACGCCGGCATCGGCCGCCTCGCGGGACTGCTCGGCGCTCTCGACGGCCGCCTTGGCGGCGGCATTCGACTGGAGCAGCGTCTTCTGCCGCTCCTGGTTGGCGACGGCGCTCGCAAGCGTCGCCTCCGCGCTGGAAAGCTCGGCGCGCGCCGAGCGGACGGCGAGCTCATAGGCCGTGGCGTCGAGCACGGCGAGCACGTCGCCCTTCTGCACCAGATCGCCGACATGGACGCTGCGCGAGACGAGGCGGCCGGCGACGCGCGAACCGAGAGCGGCCTGGACCTTCGCCTGCACCGTGCCGGCAAAACGCGTGCCGGGCAGCGCGGAGGGCGCGACGACCAGCGACAGCACCGGCCGGGGCGGCGCGGCCGCCTCTTCCTCCTTCTTGCAGCCGGCAAGCGCCAGCGCGGCGATAACGGCGATGGCCAGCGGAACGGACATCCTCATTGGGCGCCTCCTTCGAGGGCGGTGACGGTCTGGCCGGGCCGCAAGAGCTTCGTGCCGTCGGCGACATAGGTCTCGCCTTCCTCGATGCCGCCCGAAACGAGCGCCGAGCCGGTCTCGAAGGAAAGCACCTCGACCGGGCGAAGACTGACGGTGTTGTTCGCCTTGTCGACGATCCAGAGCGCGGGTCTGCTGCCGACGCCGGAAAGCGCCTGCCACGGCACGACCGCGACGCGGCGGGGCGCGAGCGAGCCGACGCCGACGACGGACGCGCCGAGCGTCATTTCCGGCGGCGTCTGGTCCATGGCGATCTTGACGCGCACGGTACCGGTCTGCGTGTCGATGGTCGGGGACACCTCGCGCACATGACCGGTCGTGCGGACCTTGTCGTCCCTCAGCAGCGTGACGATCACGCCGTCCTTGGAAGGCTGCTCGAAGAAGAGCGATTCGTAGACGTTGAAGACGGCGTCGCGCGGACCGGTATCGGCGATGGTGAACATGGTCTGCGCCGCCTGCGCCACCTGCCCCGCCTCGGCGAGGCGCGCGGTCACGATGCCGTCCGCCGGCGCGCGCAGCTCGGTATAGGAAAGGAGTTCCTTCGCCGTGTCGCTCTGGGCGATGGCGGCCTCGCGGGCGCTTTCGGCCGTGCGCAGCGCGGTCTCCGCGTCGTCGAAGTCACGCCGCGTGCTGATACCGTCGTTGAGGAGGGATTTCTGGCGGTCGAAATTGGCGCGGGCGAGCTTGAGCTGGGCCTCGGCGGCGCGAATGCCGGCCTCTCCGGCCTCCACATCCGCCTTCTGCTCCTCAGGATCGAGGCGCGCCAGGACCTGGCCTTCCTTCACCGCGTCGCCCACATCGACGAACCACCCGGTGATGCGCCCGCCGACACGGAAGGAGAGATCCGTCTCCACCCGCGCCACCACCTCGCCGGTGATGGTGACCGTCTGCTCGCGTTCCTCGAAGTGGACCGGCGCCGTGCGCACCGGACGCGACGCACCATCGGCAAGCGCCGGCATGGCCGTGGCGGACAGCAGCAGCGCTGCCAGCATCATTCTGCCCGATCGGGTCATCGTCGTCTCCACCGTTGCAGAACCCATTTAGTGTGGGTCCTCATTATATCGCGAAGAGCAGACTGGCAAGCCTTCACACCATCGGGCGTTGAGCGTGCCGGGGCAGAGTGTGGCGAAGTCTTTCCGAAAAGCCAATCGGGGAACGTGCTGCGGCGAAAAATAGAATAAGTCATTCGCCTCAGGGACGTAGCCGTCGCCCGTCCTTCAAGACGAGAAAGCCGCCGGGCAGCCCGGAAACGTTGGTGTTTCTCTGCGGCTGCACGGCGGCTTTATCGGAGCGCCGTTTTCCAGCGCTTCTATCGGTCCCCTCTGGACCTTCCCGAAGAAAAGCAGGAAGCGTGCCAATCGCGGAAGGCGACACACAGACATGTAAATTCAATGGCTTGACGATTACCCATCGCGGCAGGGCGGCGGGCGCGTCAACCCGATCTGTTCAAAAGCTGGGCAAAGTACAAATCCCGAGCGCAAAAGAAGGGCGGCCCTTGGCGGACCGCCCCTCTCCCCAGCCCCGGTTCCGTTCCCGGCGGCTATCTCAGAATTCTTCCCAGTCCTGCGCCGCAGCGCCCGCCGCGGCCGGCTGTCCGCCCCCGCCGAAGGCACGGGCAAGCTTGCTGCCGAGAGCCCGAGCACCGGATGCGACCGGACGATGCTCGGCGGATGAGGCCACGGCGGGCCGCGCATCGGTGGCGCCCATTCCGAGACGGAACTGCGCGAGCAGCGTGTTGAGGGCCGAGGCCTCGGTCGCCAGCGCATGGCTTGCCGCCGTCTGCTCTTCCACCATGGCCGCATTCTTCTGCGTGCCCTGGTCGATGGAATTGACCGCCGAACTGATCTCGTTGAGACCCGTCGACTGCTCGCGTGCCGAGCGCACGATCGCCGCGACGTTCTGGTCGATCTCCTGCACCTGGTCGACGATCTCGGAGAGCGCCGAGCCGGTCTCGCCGACGAGCGCGACACCGAGATTCACCTGCTCGCCCGACTTGGTGATGAGCGCCTTGATCTCCTTGGCGGCATTGGCCGAGCGCTGGGCAAGCTCGCGCACTTCCTGCGCGACGACGGCAAAACCCTTGCCGGCCTCCCCTGCCCGCGCCGCTTCCACGCCGGCATTGAGGGCGAGAAGGTTGGTCTGGAAGGCGATCTCGTCGATGACCCCGATGATGTTGGAGATTTCGCGCGAGGAAGCCTCGATGCCGCTCATCGCACCCACCGCCCGTCGCACGACGTCGCCGGACTTTTCCGCGCTGGCACGGGTGCGCTCGACGAGATGGCCGGCATCTTCCGCCCGGCGCGTCGCGTCCTTGAGCGAGGTGGTGATCTCCTCCAGCGCCGCCGCCGTCTCCTCGACGGAAGCGGCCTGCTGCTCGGTGCGCTTGGCGAGGTCGTCGGAAGCCGTGCGGATTTCCGCCGAGCCGGCCTGGATGGCATTGGCATTGCTGCCGACCGAGCGAAGGGCCGATTGCAGCTTCTCGACGGAGATATTGAAGTCGTGGCGAACCTGATCGAGCGAGCCGGCGAAGGCCTGTTCGATCCGGTGCGTCATGTCGCCGTCGGCAAGCTTCTGAAGCCCCTCGGCAAGCGCCTCGACGGCCATGCGGGTCTGGCGCTCGCGCTCGGCGGCCTCCTCGGCGCGCTGGCGGCGTTCGTCCTCGGAAAGCGCGCGGTTCTGCTCCGCCTCGCCTTCGAGGCGGATCTTGGCGAGCGTCGCATCGCGCAGCACGGCCAGCGACCGGGCCATTTCACCGATCTCGTCCTGGCGGCCGGATTCGGAAAGATCGACATCCGTGCGGCCGGCGGCGATCTCGCTGGTGGCAACGATGACCTTGTCGAGCCTCTTGCGGAAGCGAGCCGCCAGCAGCCAGCCGATCGCCACCATCAGCCCGGCGGCGATGGCGATGACGACCGTCGAGGTAAGCGCCAGCGCGGAAAGATGCGAGAACAGCACCGACTTCGGCACGGAGACGACGGTGAACCATGTGGTGCCCGGCACCAGCGGCACCGGCACGGCGACGGCGATGGACGAAACACCACCGACATCCTTGATTTCCATCGCCTTTTCGGGGTTGGCGAGCAGCGCCTTCCAGACCTCGGCATCGAGGCCGGAATCGCCGAGCGTCTTGCCGAGCGCGGCCTGGTCGGGATGACTGATGATGCTGCCGCCCTGGCTGAGCAGCGCGACATAGCCCTCGCCCAGCGGCTTCAGCCGCGCCATGTCGGCGGCAAGCGAATCGAGCGCGATGTCGACGCCCGTCTCGCCCTTGAATTCGCCGTCGAAGAGGAGCGGCACCATGAAGGAGGTCATCAGCACATTCTTGCCGCCGATGACATAGCTGTAGGGCTCGGTCAGGAAGTCCTTCCCGGTCGCCTTGGGCACCTGGTAGTAGTCGCCGGGGCCGGGCTTGTCGTAGTCGACCAGCGCCTCCATGCCGACCTTGCCCTCGTTGCGCACGAAATAGGGAATGTAGCGGCCCGTCGCGTCGTGACCCGGCTTGTTCCTGTATTCCTCGTCCTTGCCGTCGAAGGCATTCGCCTCCCAGCCGGTGCTGACGCCGAGCGCATAGGGATTGTCCGCCATCAGGCGGTCGAAGATGCCGTTCATCGTCTCGCGGCTCGGCGTACCCGTCGCCTTCACCGCATAGAGGGTGGAGCGCATGTTCCAGCTCAGCGCCTTGACCTTGGCGAAATAGGTTTCGACCTTGCCGGCGCTCGCCTCGGCAGCATTCACCATTTCCGAGATCGACCGTTCCTCCACCGCCCGGTAGGACAGCCAGAGCAGAACGCCCGCGGTCGCGACGGTGGTGGCAACGCCGGCCGCCACGATGGCGAACATGTTCCGGGCAGTCGCAGTCTTTGGCAGCATGAAACGTCTCCTTGCATCCGGGCGTGCAGGCACGCACCGGCATTCGTCGGGAAATGGCGGAAACATGCCGGCGGACGCGGCGAAACAGAGACGAAGTCATTTCGCAGACCCGGAGCGTAAGCGCGTACTGGTTTATGAAACGATAAAATTCGAATGAACGATATTCGGAACGGAATGCCGGCTGGTGCGCTTTTCCCGAAGGCCGGTTTTTCAGGGCATCGGAGCGCATTTCACGGCTGCGGCGCCCTCGGGAGGACCGTTCGGAAAAAGTGAACAATGCGTTCGCCCAGCCCGGCCTTCCGGCAGGCGGCGCAAAGGGCGATATTCGCCTCAATGCAAGGCGCCGAAACCGACGCCGCACCCGAACATCCCGGACGGTTCCGGGGAGGAGTTATCATGACCCTTAAGCTCACAGGCATCCATCACCTGACGGCAATCACCGCGAACGCCGCGGAGAACCTGCATTTCTATACGCAGGTACTCGGCCTGCGCCTCGTCAAGAAGACGGTGAACCAGGACGACACGACCGCCTACCACCTCTTCTACGCCGACGGCCTCGCCTCGCCCGGCACGGACCTCACCTTCTTCGACTGGCCGGTCGGCCATGAGCGCCGCGGCACGCACAGCGTCTCGCGCACGGGCCTTCGCGTCGCAAGTCTCGACACGCTCGAATGGTGGAAGGCCCGTCTTGCCGACCTGAAGGTCAAGGCCGGCGAGATCCGCGATGTCGGCGGTCGCGCCACGCTCGATTTCGAGGATGGCGAAGGCCAGCGCTTCCGCCTGACCGTGGACAATGCCGGCGCGCCTTCCAATCCCTGGGAGAAGAGCCCCGTTCCGGCCGAACACCAGATCAAGGGCCTCGGCCCCATCACGCTCAGCGTGCCCGATCTCCGCAACACGGAAATCGTGCTGACCGAGGTGATGAACATGGCGGAGACCTCGACCTATCCGAACCCGGACGGGGCGGGCGAGGTTCACGTCTTCTCGATGGGCGACGGCGGGCCGGCGGCCGAACTGCATGTCGCCGTCGAGCCGGACCTGCCGGTCGCCCACCAGGGCGCGGGCGCCGTGCACCATGTCGCCTTCCGCGCCCCGGACATCGAGGCGCTTCATGCCTGGACGGAGCGGTTGCGCGGCTTCCGCGTGCCTTCCAGCGGCGAGGTCGAGCGCTTCTATTTCCGCTCGCTCTATTTCCGCGAGCCGAACGGTATCCTGTTCGAGATCGCGACGGACGGCCCCGGCTTCGCCGTGGACGAGCCGCTCGAGACCCTCGGCGAGAGCCTGTCGCTGCCGCCCTTCCTCGAGCCGCGCCGCGCGCAGATCGAGGCCCGGCTGAAGCCGCTCGCCTGACCCCAACCGAAACCCCGGCGTGGCTGAACCCCCGCCGGGGTTTTTGCACCCTCACAGCGGAGAAAAGACATGACCAGACTGGTGGCAATCTCGGGCAGCCTGCGCAAGGCCTCCTTCAACACGGCGCTGCTGCGCGCCGCCCTCGACATGGCGCCGGAGGGCGTCGAGATCCTCGAGGGCACCATCCGCGGCATTCCGCTCTACGATGCGGACGTGGAAGCCTCCGACGGCATCCCGCAGGCGGTCGCCCGCCTCAAGGACCAGGTGGCCGAAGCCGATGGCGTGATCCTCTTCACGCCGGAATACAACAACGGCATTCCCGGCGTCTTCAAGAACGCCATCGACTGGATGAGCCGCCCGCCGGCCGATATCCCCCGCGTGTTCGGCGGCAAGCCCTTCGCCATCGCCGGCGCCTCGCCCGGCAATTTCGGCACGCTGCTCTCGCAGGAAGCCTGGCTTCCCACCATGCGCACGCTCGGCACCGTGCCGTGGTTCGGCGCCAAGCTGATGGTCTCGCGCGCCGCCACCGTCATCGAGGACGGCCGGATCGTCGACGAGGCGACCGAAAGGAAATTGCGCGACTTCATCGCCGGCTTCGCCGCCTTCGTCGCCAACTTCAAGGACTGACCGGCAAAAAAGGGGCGCGCCTTGCGGCGCGCCCCTTTTTATATTGTGTCGTCGCAGGCCTCAGCCGACGACGCGTTCCTTGTAGGCTTTCGCCAGGTCCAGATCGGCGATGCCGATATCGTGGCCGGCGGCGAGCAGCTTGTGCTCCATCGTCGCGCCGGCTGCCGCAAGATGCGCCTCGAGGTCGCCGGCATAGCGGCCGTAGGGATCCGTCTCGCCACTCACCATCAGCACGTTCGCGCCGGAAAGATCGGCGGCGGGCACCGTCTCCAGAACGTTCATGCCGCGCAGCAGCACGGCGTTGCGGATGACGCCCGGATGCAGCAGCATCACCGCCCCGATCATGTTCGCGCCGTTGGAATAGCCGACGAACAGCGTCTTTGCCGGATCGAGCCCATAGGCGGCATTCGCCCCTTCCATGAAAGCCGCGAAGGCTTCCGCCTCGCTGGCGAGCTCCTTCTGGTCGAAAGTGACGGCCGTCAGGCGGCGGAAGAAGCGCGGATAGCCCTCGTCCATGCTGCGGCCGCGCGGGCTGAGCAGCACCGCATTAGGCGCAAGCCGCGCGCCGAACGGCAACAGGCTGGTCTCGTTGCCGCCGGTGCCGTGCAGCAGCACGACCGCGGTGCCATCGGGATTTTCCGGGCGATGCACCCGGTGGATGAAGGGCAGGTCCCGTTCGCTCATTCTTTCTTCTCCGGGCAGGGAAAATTGCGGAAGCCGGGCACGGACATCATCCGGATCGGCGCGGAAATGCCGGGGAACGAACAGCCTGGCGCCGAGCGTTTCCAGCGGCTCGTCGACCGTCATGCCGGGCGCGTCCGTCGCATATTCGACGAGCGAGCCGCCCGGCTCGCGGACATAGAGCGAGTAGAAATAGGTGCGGTCGTGCATGTTGGTGTCGCCCGCATCCTCGGCGGCAAGCCGGCCTGCCGCCGCTTCCACGGCCGCCCGGTCCGGCGCCCGCAATGCGACATGGTCGATCGTGCCCGTGCCGGGCGCCGAGGTCCAGAAGCCGCTCGCATCGCGGATGTCGAGCACGTCGCCCGCATCGCCGGCGAGCCGCACGATGCCGTCCGCCTCGGCCGCCCTGCGGAAGCCGAAATGCCCGCCGATGAAGGCGGCGGTCTCCGCCGGTCTTTCCGACAGGATCGTCGCGCCGCGGATGCGCTGGATGGCGTCGCCTGCCGCGATGTCCTTCGTGACATGCGGCGCCGGGCCTTCCACGCCCGCCTCGCCGACGAGCTTGACGATGATGCCGTCGGGGTCCTTCAGCCGGAGCACGGGCTCGCCGAACTCCTGCGCCGGGCCCGTCATCGCGATGTTCTGCGTCAGGGCGCGCGTCAGCCAGAAGCCGATGGCTTCCGGCCGGATGGCGAAGGCGATCTCCGACGGCTGGCCGAGCCCGACCCGCCCCGGGGAACCGTCTTCCCAGGCGAGGAAGGTGACCAGCGAGCCGGGGCTCGCCGCCGCATCGCCATAGAAGAGATGGAGCTGGTCGGCGTCCTCGTAGCCGGCCGTCCGCTTGACGAGCCTGAGGCCGAGGAAGCCCGCATAGAAATCGACGTTCGCCTGGATCTTCCGGGTAATGCCCGTGATGTGATGGATGCCGCTTGTCATGGGGCACCTCCTTTCGCGAGCACCCAATCAGGATTTGGCCATCCGCGCCAGCCGGCGCCCGGTGAATGCACTGTCCATAAAACAAGACCGGCCCCGCTGATGGCGAGGCCGGCCGATGCCGGCGCGACTGCGCCGGAGCGTCTGGAATTTGGTTCAGGCGGCCGCGATATGGGCCGGCGACATCGCCCGCGTCGAGGCGGACGGGTCGTTGAGGAGACGGCGGATCGCGGCGCGCACCTCGTCTGCCGAGGAGAAACGCTGGGAATCCAGGTCCCACACGGAATATTTGACGGCGACGAACTTCAGCCGATCCTCGTCGGGAACGACGACGCCGACAGCCTCACCACCGATTTCGATAACCTGCTTTTGCATAACAACTCCTGCCGCGCCTAAAGGCACAGCCAATTCAATTTGCGCTTATTCGACGGAGGGGACTTCAGTTCACATTCGGCGGAGGGCCGTATGCACTTTCCCTTTGATCGTTTCACGACAGGAGCACGCCACACGCACGGAGGCGATGCAGTTGATATCGTACATGACACACTCCCTCTGGTTGGCGCTGACGCTGAAAAAAGGACGCGTCAGAGACGGACCGAAACAGACGCATGCGGTCCTCATGCGATGCTCCAACACATAAGCGGCTCTCCTTTCCTTGTCAAGGAAATCCGTAGAATTTTGGAAAAAATTACTGCCGGATTTGTGTGACAATTCGAATCGCAAAATAGTTTTCGCGCTTGCAGCATATTCCAGGAAAATATGTCGCCAAGACGGACATTCCGGGGAAAAGCCGTGACGCAACCCTGCGGCGGCGCGGAAAGGCCGCCACCTCACCCTATGGGCGAAGATCGCCGCATTGGGCAAATGCTCCAGTTGCCCATGGGACACACACCCGAAACGAAGCGGGGAAAAAACGCTGTGGGACCATTCTTTTTCGCGATGGAGGCTCGATCTTCCGGTGAAACATGAATAAAGAGTGAATCGCGATTTTGTTGTGTTAATTAAGCCGCAGTGACCGGCAGGGTATGAACATGAATTTCACACGGACGCTTTTCCCTCTGAGCATGCTCCTCCTGTCGGGCTGCGTGGTCGGCCCCGATTACCAGAAGCCCGACACCGCGCTTCCGGCCAAATTCACCGAGAGCAAGACATCGAGCGCCGAGAACGTGACGCTCAATCCGTGGTGGGAATCCTTCCGCGACAAGCGGCTGAACAGCCTTGTGCATCAGGGCATTGGCGAAAACCTCTCCGTATTGACGGCGCTTGAGCGCATTACCGCGGCCGAGCAGGGCGTGGTCGTCGCTGGCGCTGGCTCGCTGCCGAGCCTCGGCGCTTCGGCGGGAGCGACGGCAAAGGGTGGGCATAACAATGGCACCGGCGAGACCCGGACGCTGAGCGCCGGGGCGGATGCTTCGTGGCTTCTCGACTTCTTCGGCCAGTACCGCCGCGCCAAGGAGTCCGCCAACGCTTCGCTCGACGCCGCCTATGATAATGTCAATGTGGCGCGGCTTGCCTACCTCTCCGATCTCGTATCGAGCTATGTGAACGCCCGCTACTATCAGGAAGCACTGGCGCTGAACCGCAAGAACCTGGAATCGCGCCGCGAGACCCTGAAGCTGACAAACGAGATCAAGGAAGCGGGCGCCGCTTCGAGCCTTGATGTGCTGCAGGCCGAAGGCCTCGTCAACCAGACGCTCGCCGACCTGCCGGCCCTTGAAACCGGCTTCCTGCAGTCGGCCAACCATATCGCTACCCTTCTTGGCGTGCCGGCCGGCACGATCACGGCCAGCCTCACCAAGGGCTCAGCGCAGCCGATGCCGCGTTATTCGACGCGCGTCGGCGTGCCGGCCGATCTCATCCGCAACCGTCCCGATATCCGCTCGGCCGAGCGTCTTCTGCAGGCCGCGACGGCACAGATCGGCGTTGCCGAGGCCGACCTCTATCCGAGCATCGAGCTGGGCGGCTCCATCGGCGCATCGCGGATCTTCCCCGGCGCAACGAACGCAACGAGCTGGTCCTTCGGCCCCTCCCTGACCCTGCCGATCTTCAACGGCGGCGCGCTCAGGGCCCAGGTCAAGATCGCCCGCTCCGAAGCCGAACAGCAGTACCTGGCCTGGAAGTCGACGGTGCTGAACGCGGTGGAAGAAGTCGAGAACGCCCAGAGCGCGCTGATCCGCGACGGCCAGACGGTCGCCGCCCTGCGCAAGGTCGTGCAGTCCTACGAGCAGACGCTGAACCTCGCCCGCGAAAGCTATCGCGGCGGCGCCAGCACGATCCTCGACGTGCTCGACGCAGAACGCAACGTCGCCTCGGCCCGCCTGTCGCTCGCTTCGGCGATCCGCCAGCTTGCCCGCGACTATGTCTCGCTCAACGTCGCGATCGGCGGCGGCGCGGAGATCGGTTCGCCGACCGTCGCCAGCCGGTAAGCAGTCGGGCGGTCGCCGGGCGCCTCATCCGGCGGCATATATATAATGAGAGAATTCCAAGCGGCGGTCCGGCCTAGGCGGGACCGCCGCTTTCGGTTTCGAAGAACATGTCGAGCGCGGCGGCCGTGCGGCCGTAATGCTCGCGCAGAGCCGCCGCCGCGCCCTTCCCGTCGCGCGCGAGCGCCAGCTCCATCAGCCGGCGATGCTCGCCCTCGACATCGCGCGCCCCGCCGGAGACGCTGATCGACATGCGCCGGTAACGATCGGCCCGCGAAAACAGCTTCTCGCAGATTTCCAGAAGGATCGGCGATCCGCAGGCCGAGATCAGCGCCGCATGGAAGGCGGCGTGCCGCTCCTCCCAGTCCTCCCGGATCGCCGAGGGAATGTCCTCGCGCACCTGCGGGATGCGCGCGAGAAGGTGGTGGGCGGCGATCACCCGCACCTCCCAGTCCGCATCCCCCTTTTCCACCGCCAGCCGCAGCGCTTCGCTCTCGCAAAGCTGCCGGGCCGCCGTGATATCGCGCAGCTCTTCGAGCGACAGTGTCGCAACGCTGTAGCCGCGATGATCGTCGAGGACCGTGAAGCCTTCCGCCGTCAACCGCGCCAGCGCCTCGCGCACCGGCGTCACGCTCATGCCGCAGAGCGCCTGCAGATCGGCGAAGCGCAGCCGGTCGCCGGGCTTGAACCGCGCCGAGCGGATCGCCTGCCGGATCGCCTCGTAGGCATCGCCCGCCAGCGTCCGCCCGCCTGCCCGCTTCTGGTCCGTCTGACTGCGCATCTTATAAACTCGCAAGGATTTTCGAAAATCGTTGACTTCATGTAAAACCGGATGGAAGGTACGCGCAACCGAAATCGGCAAGGCCGGCACTCAACGGAGGATACTATGAAGCTGGTGCGCTTTGGCGCGGCGGGCGCGGAAAAGCCCGGACTGATCGACGCGGACGGCAAGATCCGTGACCTTTCCGGCGTGGTGCCGGACATTGCCGGCGAGGTTCTCGGCCGCGCCGGGCTGGAGCGCCTGCGCGCCATCGACCCGAAGAGCCTGCCGCTCGCCCCGGAAGGTAGCCGCTACGGCGCCTGCGTCGGCCGCGTCGGCAATTTCATCGCCGTCGGCCTCAACTATGCCGACCACGCCGCCGAAAGCGGCATGGCCGTTCCGAGCGAGCCGGTGCTCTTCAACAAGGCTCCGTCCTGCATCGTCGGCCCGGACGATACGGTCCTCATTCCCCGCGGCTCGGAAAAGACCGACTGGGAAGTCGAGCTGGCCGTCGTCATCGGCGAGCGCGCTTCCTATGTGTCGGAAGCCGAGGCGCTGGACTATGTCGCCGGCTACTGCGTGTGCAACGACGTTTCCGAGCGCGCCTACCAGATCGAGCGCGGCGGCCAGTGGACCAAGGGCAAGGGCTGCCCGACCTTCGGCCCGATCGGCCCCTGGCTGGTCACGAAGGACGAGGTGGACACAAGCGACCTCGCCATGAAGCTCAGCGTCAACGGCGAGCTGGTGCAGAACGGCTCGTCCAGCACCATGGTCTTCAAGGTGCCCTTCCTCGTGCACTACATCTCGCAGTTCATGATCCTGGAACCCGGCGATATCATCACCACCGGCACGCCGCCCGGCGTCGGCATGGGCATGAAGCCCCCGCGCTACCTCAAGCCCGGCGACCGCATGGAAGTCTCCATTGCCGGCCTCGGCGTCCAGCGCCAAGCCGTGGCGGCCGGCTGACCCGGCCGGGAATTGCCTGGAAACAGACGGATAAAGCGAGAGGGGCCTTGAAGGCCCCTCTTTCGTCTCGGCTATCAGTGCACCGTGGCGGGCGACATGTCCTCGTCGAGGATGCGGAAGGCCTCGTCCAACGCGGCCACCAGAATGTCCGTCAGTTCGTCGGCATCGTTTTCGAGAAGGAAGAGCGCAACCGTTGCATTGTCCGGATCGCTGTAGCGCTCGAGGTCGTTCGACATGTCATTGTCCCCTTTCCAGCCGGCACCATCCCGGTTAACGGAAAGCTTAGGGACGCAGGCTTGCGTCTGGCTTGTGCCGGAAAGACACAAGGTCTGCAAGGTCAAAACATCAGCCGCACCAGGATTGGTGCCGCCCCGCCCAGGGCCGGGCAAAGCCTTCGCGCACCAGCCTCTGGCCGATGGACTGGCCGCCGCGCATCACGATATGCGGCGCCGCTCCCGCCTTGCCGGCGGCGCGGCTCCTTGCCGCCACCAGCGATACATCGCCCTCGTTGAGGATCTCGCGCAGCCGCAGCTTGGCGTCCCCGCCCCGCGAGCGCTCTGCATCGCAGCGCGCATCGGAAATCGACGGCGCATCGATATCGGCCAGCCGCACCTTGCGCCCGGCATAGAGGATCGTGCTGCCGTCCAGCACGCAATAATCGGTCTGCGTCGTGCAGATGAACCATTTCCCCGCAAAAGGCGGCAGCTTCTCGGCCGCCGGCAGCTTCTGCTCCACCCGTTCGGCCGGCGTCGGCATGGCGCGCACCAGCGCCGTCTCGCGCGCGGGCTTCTTCTCCCCGCGCTCGATGGAAGCGGTGCGGATCGCCGCCGCGCCCTTCTCGGGGCCGGGCGTCCAGTTGTCCATGTAGAGAATGCCGCCGACAAGCGCCGCGCCGAGCACATACCAATGCGCCATGCCGCCGCCGCGCCGCGCGCCGGAGCGCTTCGCTCCCGAGGCCTTCTTTCGCCGGGTCGTCTTCTTCGCCATCGTCTGTCTCCTGCACGGGACATTGCGACGATCTCTTGAAGATATGGTTACCGATCGCCGACCGGCCGGGATGCGGCCGCCATACACGAAAAATTGTCATCCGCTTTGTTGCCGCGCGCGCCAGACTTGATAGAAGCCCGGCTGCAATCTGACAGGAGATTTCAGTGAAGCTCTACTACAAGGCAGGCGCCTGCTCCCTCGCGCCGCATATCGTCCTCAGCGAAGCCGGCTCTTCCTATACGCTCGAAGCCGTCGACCTGAAGGCCAAGAAGACCGAGCACGATGCCGACTATTTCGGGATCAATCCGCGCGGCGCCGTCCCGGCGCTGGAAGTGGAGCCCGGCGTCGTCATCACGCAGAACGCCGCGATCCTCCAGTATATCGGCGATCGTTCCGACGTTCCCGCCTTCAAGCCCGCCTACGGCACGCTGGAGCGCGCCCGGCTGCAGGAAGCCCTCGGCTTCTGCTCCGACCTGCACGGCGCCTATGGCGGCCTCTTCGCACCCAACCTTTCGGACGAGGCGAAGGCCGGCGTGATCGCCAACATCAACCGTCGCATGGGCCAGTTCGAGGCGATGCTGTCGGACGACAAGCCCTACTGGCTCGGCGATTTCACCCAGGCCGATGCCTATGCCTCCGTCATCATCGGCTGGGGCGTCGGCCTCAAGCTCGACCTCGGCGCCTATCCGAAGGCCCTGAAGCTGCGCGAACGCGTCATGGCGCGCCCGAAGGCACAGGCCGCCCTGAAGGAAGAAGGCCTCCTCTGATATCCGCGGACCGGAGGCTTCGGCCCCCGGTCCCGCTTCCGGCCCAAACAGCCGATGCCCTGGGCGAATGCCCGAAGCTCCCCCAAACAAGCTTTTGAATTTAAAGCTGTCGGTACGAGCCGAACGCTTCGGCCGCTGCACCTCCCCTTTCCCTCACTTCAAAAAAGACCGGCATTTCGCTCGTCGTGACGACGCACGGGGCTTGACTCTTTGTAATTTGATGCTTGTTATAACACTCGACAGATTGTTGGAGTGAACTAGGAACTTTCATCCATGACCGTGCACCAAATTACGCGTCACGCCCTTATCGGGCGTCTGGCGGACCCCTCCCTGTTGCGTCATCAGGCCTATATCGACGGGCAATGGGTGAATGCCGATGGCGGCGATACGGTCACCGTGACCGATCCGGCGACGGGCATCGAGATCGGCACGGTACCGAACATGGGCGCCGCCGAGACCCGCCGCGCCATCGAGGCGGCGGAAGAAGCCCGTCATGGCTGGGCGGCGCTGGCTGCCAAGGACCGCGCCGTCGTGCTGCGCCGCTGGTTCGACCTGATCGTCGCAAACCTTCCCGATCTCGCGTCCATCATGACCGCCGAGCAGGGCAAGCCGCTGACCGAGAGCCAGGGCGAAATCCGCTATGCCGCTTCTTTCGCCGAATGGTTCTCGGAAGAGGCCAAGCGTGCCTATGGCGACCTGATCCCCGCCCCGCGCGCCCAGTCCCGCATCATGGTGCTCAAGCAGCCTATCGGCGTCGTCGCCGCCATCACGCCGTGGAACTTCCCCTCGGCCATGATCACCCGCAAATGCGCCCCGGCCTTCGCCGCCGGCTGCTCCGTCGTGGTCAAGCCCTCCGAATTCACGCCCTATTCGGCGCTGGCGCTGGCCGAGCTTGCCGAACGCGCCGGTATTCCCAAGGGCGTCTTCAACATCGTTACGGGTGACGCAACGGCCATTGGCGGCGAGATGACCTCTAGCCCGATCGTGCGCAAGATCAGCTTCACCGGCTCCACCCGCGTCGGCAAGCTGCTGATGGAACAGTCGGCCAGCACCGTGAAAAAGGTGGCGATGGAGCTCGGCGGCAATGCCCCCCTCATCGTCTTCGAAGACGCCGATCTCGACGTCGCCGTGCAGGGCGTCATCAACGCGAAATTCCGCAACACCGGACAGACCTGCATCTGCCCGAACCGCATCTATGTGCATGAAAACGTCCACGACGCCTTCGTCGCCCGCCTTTCGGCAGCCGTCGGTGCGCTGAAGGTCGGCGACGGCTTCGTCGACGGCGTGCAGCAGGGCCCGCTGATCAACGAAGCGGCTCTCACAAAGGTCGAACGTCATGTGGCGGACGCACTCGGTAAGGGCGCGAAGGTGGCCACCGGCGGCAAGCGCCACGGCCTCGGCCAGACCTTCTTCGAGCCGACCGTGCTGACGGATGTCGATGCCACCATGCTCTTCGAGAGCGAGGAGACCTTCGGTCCCGTCGCCCCGGTCCAGCGCTTCTCCGATGAGAAGAGCGTCATCAAGGCCGCGAACGCCACCGCCTCCGGCCTTGCCGCCTACATTTTCACCCGCGACCTCGACCGCATGTGGCGGGTCGCCGAGCAGATCGAGTCCGGCATTGTCGGCGTCAACGAGGGCCTGGTGTCGAACGAGGTCGCGCCCTTCGGCGGCGTGAAGGAATCCGGCATCGGCCGCGAAGGCTCCAAATACGGCATCGAGGAATTCCTCGAGCTCAAATACGTCTGCATCACCCAATCGGCAGCCTGACGGCCCGCCGGAAATGCAGCCCGCCGGCAATGGTGCCTGCGGGCCTCACCTGAATGCGCATGAAAAGGGGAAATACATGAAACTTGCGAATTCACTGAAACTGGGAGTTCTCGCCTGCGCGACCGCGCTGATGGGCGCCATGTCCTTCGCCGGCACCGCCGAGGCCGGTGCCGCGCTCGACGCCATCAAGGCCCGCGGCAATCTCGTCTGCGGCGTCGGCCAGGCCGTTCCGGGCTTTTCCGCTCCTGCTGCCAATGGCGAGCTCGCCGGCATCGACGTCGACTACTGCAAGTCCATGGCTGCCGCTATTCTCGGCGACGCCTCCAAGGTGACCTACCGCCAGACCTCCTATTCCGAGCGTTTCGTCCTGCTTTCCTCGGGCGAGATCGACGTGCTGGCGCACGACACGACGACCACGCTCAACCGCGAAGGCGCCCAGAGCGCGCGTTTCGCCTCGCCGAACTATTTCGACGGCTACACCTTCATGGTGCCGAAGTCGCTCGGCGTCGACAGCCCGGACCAGCTTGCTGACGCCACCGTCTGCATCCTGCAGGGTTCGACCTTCGAAGTGAACACCGAGAACTTCTTCAAGTCGCGCGGCCTCAACTACACGCCGCTCGTCCTCAGCGCCTGGGAACAGCTCGACGCGGCCTTCTTCGGCGGTCGTTGCGACGCCTTCGGCGGCAACTACGGCAACCTCGCCGGCTCGCGCGCGGGCAACGGCAATGTCGACGACTACATCATCTTCCCGAACTTCATCACGCTGGAGCCCTACGCACCGGCCGTGAAGAGCGGTGACGAAGAACTCTTCCTCGTCGCGCGCTGGGTCATGTTCGCCCTCGTCGAAACCGAACGTCTCGGCATCACGCAGGCCAATGTCGCGGATCTCGCCAAGAACTCCCCGGATCCGGAAGTCAAGCAGCTGCTCGGCACGACCCCGGGCAACGGCAAGGATCTCGGCCTCTCGGAAGACTGGGTTGTCAAGATCGTCTCGTCCGTCGGCAACTACGGCGAGAGCTTCGAACGCAATCTCGGCAAGGCTTCGCCCCTCAAGCTCGACCGCGGTCTCAACGACCTGTGGACGAAGGGCGGTCTCATGTATGCGGCCCCGTTGCGTTGATGCGTAGCGAGCGCCTTCAAAACGCGCTGTTTGTCGCGGCAGCCATCGCAGTTCTTGCGTGGCTGTCGCACAATCTTGCGTCCAACCTCGCCGCCCGCGGCATCAGCATCGACTACGGCTTCCTGTGGAGCGCCACGTCGTTCCCGATCGGCGAGTCGCTGATCTCCTTCGGGTCGGGCGACACCTATTTCCGGGCGCTGCTCGTCGGGTTGCTCAACACGGTCAAGCTGGCGCTTGCCGCCATCGTGCTCTCCACCCTGCTCGGCATCCTGATCGGCCTTGCGGGCCGCACCGCCCACCCGCAGCTCCGTGCCCTCGCGAAAGCCTATATCGAGGTGACGCGCAACACGCCGCTGCTGCTCATCCTCGTCGTCTGCGCCACCGCCGTCCGCGTTCTGCCGCCGCCGCGCCAGGCCTGGACCTTCGGGGAATCCATCTTCATTTCCAGCCGAGGCCTCTATATCCCGACGGTGCTCGTCGGCGATGCAGGTCCGGTCCTTGCCGCCGTCGCCGTGCTGGCCCTCGCCTGCGGCTTCCTCTTCTGGCGCGCCATGGTGCACGGCCGCAACGAGACGGGGCACTTCCCGCGGCCCGCGACCAGCGGCCTGTTCCTCTCGGCCGCCGCGCTCATCGGCGTCATCGTCTATGCGCTCGGCTGGGGCGAGATCCAGAAGCCGACGCTGATGGGCTTCAACTTCCGCGGCGGCATGGGCATGACGCCGGAATATCTGGCAATGCTGGTGGGGCTCTCGTTCTATACGTCCGGCTTCATCGCCGAGATCGTGCGGGGCAGCCTCGCCGCCCTGCCCAAAGGCCAGTCGGAGGCCGCCCATTCGCTCGGCCTCAGCCCCATCCTGACGCTCTATCTGGTGCTCGCCCCGCAGGCGATGCGGCTCATGCTGCCGCCGCTCGCCAACCAGTATCTCAACGCCATCAAGAACACGACGCTCGCCGTTCTCATCGGCTATCCGGACCTGGTTTCCGTCGGCAACACCGCGCTCAACCAGACCGGCCGGGCCATCGAGACCGTGTCCATCTACCTTCTGATCTACCTGTCGCTCAGCCTCGTGACCTCCGCGGTCATCCGCTGGCTGGAAAAGCGCGCGCAACTGGTGAAGTCATGAGCGAAATTACCGCCGCACTCCCCCGCCCCTCCAATGGCGGCCTCGCCGGCTGGCTGCGCCCCTACTTTAATCCGTGGCCGCATGCCCTGCTGACGGTGGCGATCACCGGCAGCCTCGTCTACGTCCTCGCGCGCTTCTACCGCTGGGCCGTCACCGATGCCGTGTTCGGACAAGCCTCTCCCGATACCTGCCGCGCGGCGGCGGGCGCCTGCTGGGCCTTCCTGCACGAGCGCTACCACATCATCCTCTTCGGCAGCTATCCGGCCGACCAGTACTGGCGCCCGACGCTCGCCGTCGTGCTGGTGCTCGCGATCCTCATCCTCAGCGGCTTCCGCCGCTTCTGGAAACCGGCGCTCGCGCTCGCCTGGATCGCCGTCATGGTGATCAGCCTCGTCCTGATGGGTGGCGGCATCCTCGGCCTGCCCTCGGTTTCCACCAGCCGCTGGGGCGGCCTGCCGCTCACCGTCGGCCTTTCCGCCTTCGGCATCGTGCTCGCCCTGCCGCTGTCGGTCTTCATTGTGCTCGGCCGCCGCTCCAAGGCCGCCGTCATCCGCCGATTCTGCTCGCTCTATGTGGAGATCGTGCGCGGCCTGCCGCTGATCGCGGTGCTATTCATCGCCTCAACCATGCTGCCCTTCCTGCTGCCCGGCGGCAACCTGATCGACAATATCCTGCGCGCGCAGGTGGCGCTGATCCTCTTCCAGGCGGCCTATCTGGCAGAAGCGATCCGCGGCGGTCTCGAAGCCGTGCCGCGCGGCCAGTCGGAGGCCGGCCACAGCCTCGGGCTTTCCAGCGGCCTGATCTCCCGCCTCATCGTGCTGCCGCAGGCCTTCCGCATCGCGCTGCCGGCGATCATCAACACCTTCATCGAGTCCATCAAGGACACGACGCTGATCAGCATCATCGGCCTCATCGACGTGCTTGGCGGAGCACGCGGGGCCATCGCCGACGGCGCATGGCTGGGCTTCTACCGCGAGGCCTACCTTGTCGTCGGCGGTGCCTTCTTCATCTTCTGCTTCATCCTCTCCCTCCATTCCCGCCGCCTCGAGCGGGAGTTCTCCAGCGAGAAGCACTAGGCATGGACAGGAAGGAAATCGCGCTGGCGGACGGCGGCTCCATGCCCACCTACCGGACGCTCGTCCAGGATACCCTCAACGAGCAGATCTACCAGCAGATCAAGGAGAAGCTGATCATCGGGGAATTCCGCCCCGGTGACCGGCTGGTCCTCAGAAACCTCGCCGCCGCCCTCGGAACCAGCGTGGTGCCCGTGCGCGATGCGCTGCAGAAGCTCGAAAGCCTCGGTGCCCTGCGGCTCGAGCGCACCTTCATCGTGCCGCTGCTGACCATCGCGGAACTCACGGAGATCCGCGATATCCGCGTGGCGCTGGAAGGCCTTTCCGCCGCCCGTGCGGCACGGGCGGCAACGCCCGAGAGCCTTGCGGGCCTGCGCGTCCATTTCGACGCCATGGCGGAAGCCGCGCACGCCAACGACACCAGCCGGTTCTTGCGTGCCAATGCCCGCTTCCACCTGCATATCGCCGACATGAGCAACTCGCCGATCCTGCGCGACATGATCGAACCGCTCTGGCTGCGCATGGGGCCATCGGTGCGCCTCGCCAAAGCAGAGCCCGGCAAGCTGACCGACGCCATTCCCGACCATGAGACGGCCTTCGCCGCCATCGCCGCAAACGACGCGGCGGCCGCGCGCAGGGCCGTCGTCTCCGACGTCGTCAACTGCTTCGGCATCCTCGCGGATTCCTTCCAGGGAGCGGACGAATGACGGCGCGGCTCGATACCGCGAAGGCCGAAGCCCTCGCCCTTCGCCATTTCGGCGTAGATGGCCGCGCGACGGAGCTTGGCGGCGAGCGCACCCAGAATTTCCGCATCCGCACGGCCGAGGGCGTTTCCTTTACGCTGAAGGTCTCGGACCCCGCGGAAAGCGCCGACGGCACGATGCTCGAAAGCGCCGCGCTTCTCCACATTGCGCACACCGCCCCTGATATCGCAGCCCCGCGCGTCGTGCCCGCCCTCACCGGCGAAGAGGCCGTCTTCCTCGGCACTGAAGATGGCCGCTACCTGCGCCTGCTGACCTATCTCGAAGGCACGCCGTTTTCCTTCATTGAGGCACCGACGCCAACACTGCGCCACGCCATTGGAGACGCCGTCGCCCGTCTCGACATGGCGCTGGCGAGCTTCTATCATCCCTTTTCGCGCGAGCGCGACCTCATCTGGGACGTCAAGCACATCGCCCGTCTGCGCCCCTTCCTGACGCTGATCGACGAGGCGCGCCGGCCGCTCGCCGAAGCCATGCTCGACCGCTTCGAGGCGGCCGCGGGGCCGCACATGGCCGCACTGCCCGCGCAGGCCGTCCATAGCGACATGAACGGCCAGAATATCCTCGTCGACAGCGATGCGACGGACCGTCTTTCCGGCTTCCTCGATTTCGGCGATCTCGTCCACGCGCCCCGTCTCGTCGATCTCGCCGGCGCGGCGCTGCTGCAGGTTCGCGGCGGAGAGGATGATCTGCGAGATGCCGCCGATGTCATCAGCGCCTATCACCGGGCCTCGCCGCTGGAGGCGCTGGAGATCGAGCTTCTGCCGGAATTCATGATCGCGCGCTGCGTGATCAATGTCGTGGTCACGGAAATCCTCGCGGACCGCGACCCGGTCAACCGCCCCTATATCATGAAGAACAATCCCGCCTCCTGGATGCGGCTGGAGCGGCTGTCGTCGTTTCCGCAAGATCCATTCAGGACCGCCCTCTAGAGAACGAAGGTGCATGCCATGAGCGTACCCGTGATGATCAACGCGTTCGACAGCGCGAACGCCGCAAACCTCGACGAGCGCACGCGCGATCTCGTGGAGCGCCGCCAGCGCGTCCTCGGCCAGCCCTACCGCATGTTCTATGAGGAGCCGGTGCATTTCGACTGGGCGAGCGGCGTGCGCCTTTACGATGCGGCGGGCAATGCCTATCTCGACGCCTATAACAACGTACCCTGCGTCGGCCATTGCCACCCGCGCGTCGTCGCGGCCATCGCCGAGCAGGCCGCACGGCTCAACGTGCACACGCGCTATCTCGACGAGAGCATCGTCGGCTATGCCGAGCGGCTGCTTGCCCATTTCCCGGCCGAGACCAACCGCCTGATGCTGACCTGCACCGGCAGCGAAGCGAACGACCTCGCCCTGCGTATCGCCCGCAACCACACCGGCGGCACCGGCTTCATCGTCACCGCCAACGCCTATCACGGCATCAGCCACGCGATTGCCGCCATGTCCCCGTCCCTCGGCCTGAACGTGCCGCTGGCCGTGGATGTGCGCACCGTCGCCGCGCCCGATCCGCGCCTTGCCGGGTCGCCGGAAGCGGTCGGCGCCTTCTTCGAGCGCGAGGTGCGCGCCGCCATCGCCGACATGCAGCGCCACGGCATCCGCCCCGCCGCTCTGCTGGTCGACACGATCTTCTCCAGCGACGGCGTCTTTTCGGAGCCGGCCGGCTTCCTTGCCGGCGCGGTCGCCGCGATCCGCGAGGCAGGCGGCCTCTTCATCGCCGACGAGGTTCAGGCCGGCTTCGGCCGCATGGGCTCGCATATGTGGGGCTTCCAGCGCCACGGGCTGGTGCCCGACCTCGTCACCATGGGCAAGCCCATGGGCAACGGCTATCCCATCGCCGGCGTCGTCGCGCGCGAGGAGGTGCTGGAACGCTTCGCCCGCGAGGCGCGCTACTTCAACACCTTCGGCGGCAACCCGGTCGCCTGCGCCGCAGCCACGGCGGTTCTCGATATCCTTCGGGACGAGGACCTGCTGGCGAATGCGTCGAAGGTCGGCGCGCATATGAAGGCCGGCTTCGAAACACTGGCCAAGCGCCACGGTGCCATCGGCAACGTCCGCGGCCAGGGTCTCTTCCTCGGCGTCGACATTCTCGGCGCCGACGGCGCGCCCTCTCCTGGCGCCGCGGGCGACCTCGTCAATGCGCTCCGCCGCCGCCGCGTGCTCATCAGCGCATCCGGGCCGCTCGGCCATGTGCTGAAGATCCGGCCGCCGCTGCCCTTCTCCATCGCCGACGCGGACGAGCTTTTGCAGGTCTGCGACGAGGTGCTGGCCACTCTTTAACGATCAACCGCGCGGCCGAGGAGGCAAGGCGCAGCAATGCAGGAGGATGCTCGATGGCGGGCGAAAATGTAGTACGTGCCGACGATCTCGATGCCGACACGACAAGAATGCAGGTCTCCGCAACGGACGTCGCCGTCGAGATCACCAACATGAACAAGTGGTACGGCGACTTCCACGTTCTGCGCGACATCAACCTCAAGGTCATGAAAGGCGAGCGCATCGTCATCGCCGGTCC
>NZ_QNUJ01000005.1 GCF_003574625.1 Shinella zoogloeoides | reverse complement strand
TGGGTGCGCAAGATGCCGAAGAAGGACGCCGAGGAAGTGGCGATGCACTATCTCAAGCGCGTCAAGATCCCGGAACAGGCCCACAAATATCCCGGCCAGCTCTCGGGCGGCCAGCAGCAACGCGTGGCGATCGCCCGTTCGCTGTGCATGAAGCCGAAGATCATGCTGTTCGACGAGCCGACCTCTGCGCTCGATCCGGAAATGGTCAAGGAAGTGCTCGACACGATGGTGTCGCTGGCTGAAGAGGGCATGACCATGCTGTGCGTGACGCATGAAATGGGCTTTGCCCGCCAGGTCGCCAACCGGGTCATCTTCATGGACCAGGGGCAGATCGTCGAGCAGAACTCGCCGCACGAGTTCTTCGACAATCCGCAGCACGAGCGCACACGGCTCTTCCTCAGCCAGATCCTGCACTGAACAGGTCGCGAGACAGCCGCGAAGGAGACGACCATGCAACGCTACCGCTACACGGACCTCATGCACTTCTCCACGCGGCTGCTCGAACGCGCCGGCCTTGCGCGCGATCGGGCGGAAACCGTCGGCTCGCTCTTCCTCGAAGCCGACCTTCTCGGTTATTCGACCCACGGCATGCAGCGCCTGCCGACGAATGTCGAATGGCTGCTCAGTGGCGAGACGCGCCGGGAGGGCGACCACACGGTCCTCGGCGCATCCCGCAGCAACGAGGTCTGGGACGCCGAATTCCTGCCCGGCCCGTGGATCACGGCAAGGGCGGTGGACCGCGCCTGCGACATCGCGAAGACCGAGGGAACCGGCACCGTCGTCGTGCGCCGGGCGCAGCACATCGCGTGCCTTGCGAGCTACCTGGAGCGCGCGACCCGGCGCGGCATCATGGTGATGATCACCGCCAGCACGCCGACAGAGGCCGTCGTTGTGCCGCATGGCGGACTGAGCCGCGTCTTTTCCTGCAATCCGATCGCCGCCGGCATCCCGACGGACCGGGACCCCATTCTCATCGACACGACGGCCGCAATGTCCGCGCTGGGCCCGCTCAACCGCAGCTATCGGCTCGGGCAGACACTGCCGGCGCCCCTGGTCGTCGCGCAGGATGGCACGGTCACGGACGATCCCGCCGAATTCGTCGAACGAGGCGGCGGCATCCTGCCTATCGGCGGCACCGAACAGGGCTACAAAGGCTTCAGCCTCGCCCTCCTCACCGAAGCGCTCTCCGGCGCATTGGGTGGCTTCGGCCGCGGTTCGCAGACCGGCGACAGCGAGGCGAACGGCGTCTTCGTACAGGCCATCGACCCCGAACATTTCGCCGGCCGCGCGACCTTCGAGCAGGAGATGGGACGGCTTGCCGAGCAATGCAGGGCGAGCGCGGTCGCGCCGGGGCATGATCCGGTGCGCATTCCCGGAGATCGCTCGCTTGCCCGCAAGCGCGACCAGCTCGAAAACGGCGTGGGACTGATCGATACCATCGTCGGCGACATCCGCCCGTGGACGGTCAAGCTGGACTGCCCCTTCCCCGACCCGATCTGAACCGCCTCCGCCCTTCCAAGCGGAAGCGATATTCCATTTCAGTCGAGCGCTGCAAGCACGGCGGCGGCAATCGCATCCGTCTTGTCCTTGCCCGGCTTGACGCCGATGCCGCGCGCGGTGGTGCGCTCGATGGCGGCCATGACGCGGGCGGCGGCCTCGCGCTCGCCGAGATGATCGAGCATCATCGCGCCGGACCAGATGGCGGCGATGGGATTGGCGATGCCGAGATGGGCGATGTCGGGCGCCGAGCCATGCACCGGCTCGAACATCGAGGGCGCGTTGCGGTCGGGATTGATATTGGCGGAGGCGGCAAAGCCGAGGCCGCCCTGGATCGCCGCGCCGAGATCCGTCAGGATATCGCCGAAGAGGTTGGAGGCGACGACCACGTCGAGGCTTTCCGGCGCCATCACCATGCGGGCGGCCATGGCGTCGATGTGATAGCTGGTGACCTCGACATCGGGATATTCGGCCGCAAGCTGCCGGGTGATCTCGTCCCAGAACACCATCGAATATTTCTGCGCATTGGACTTGGTGACGGAGGCGAGCCTGCCACTGCGGGCGCGCGCCTGCTCGAAGCCGAAGCGCAGGATGCGCTCGACGCCCGTTCGGGTGAAGATGGAGGTCTCCACCGCCACCTCGTCCGCCGTGCCCTGATGGACGCGCCCGCCAGCGCCGGAATACTCACCTTCCGTGTTCTCACGGATGCACAGGATGTCGAAACCTTCCGCACGCAGCGGGCCTTCGACGCCCGGCAGCAGGCGGTGCGGGCGGATATTGGCATATTGCACGAAGGCCTTGCGGATCGGCAGCAGCAGGCCGTGCAGGGAAACGGAATCGGGAACTTCCGCCGGCCAGCCGACCGCGCCGAGCAGGATGGCGTCGAAGCCGCGCAGCGTCGCGATACCGTCCTGCGGCATCATCGCCCCGGTTTCCTTGTAGAAGGCGCAGGACCACGGGAAGGTCGTGCCCGAGAGCTTGAAAGTGCCGGACGCCGCCTTTTCGAGAACCGCCCATGCGGCTTCGGTGACGGCCGTGCCGATGCCATCGCCCGGGATGAGCGCGATCGAATAGGTCTTCATGGGATGGGTCTCCAGATCAGCCGGAAGGCAGAAAAGGGGCGCCGCGATCGACGCGGCGCCCCTTGCCGTCTCAGTTCAGGTTTTCTTCGGCGCGCCACTTGGCGGTGTCGTCGAGCGCCTTGCGCAGGCGGCTCACCGTCTCGTGCACCTGCTCCTCGGTGATGATGAGCGGCGGGCAGAGGGCAACGACGTCGCCGATGGCGCGGACGATGAGGCCATGTTCATGGCCTGCGGCGAAGGCGCGGGCGCCCGCCTTGCCGGCAGCGGCGAAGGGACGGCGGGTCTCCTTGTCGGCCACCATCTCGATGCCGGCGATGAGGCCGGCGCCGCGCACTTCCCCGACCAGCGGGTGATCGACCAGTTCCGCCAGGCGTGCCTGGAAGATTGCGCCCATGCGGGCGGCGTTGCCGATGAGGTCGCGCTCCTCGATGATCTTGAGGTTCTCGAGGCCGACGGCGGTCGCGACCGGATGGCCGGAGGCGGTGAAGCCATGGCCGAAGGTGCCGATCTTCGCCGTGTTGTCGGCAATCGCGTTATAGACCGCCTCGGTGAAGACGACGGCGGCAAGCGGCATGTAGGACGAGGTCAGTTGCTTGGACATGACCATGATATCGGGCGTGAAGCCGTAATGCTCGCAGCCGAAGCTCGTGCCGAGGCGGCCGAAGCCGCAGATCACTTCGTCGGCGATGAGCAGGATATCGTATTTGCGGCAGAGCGCCTCGATGCCCTTCCAGTAGCCGGCCGGCGGCGGCATGACGCCACCTGCGGCCATCAGCGGCTCGCCGATGAAGCCGGCAATGGTTTCGGGGCCTTCCTCGAGGATCACGGCTTCGGCTTCGGCGATCAGGCGCGCGGTGAACTGCGCCTCGCTCTCGCCGGGCTGACCGAAGCGATAGAAGTGCGGGCAGGTCAGGTGACGGACCGGGATCGCCGGTAGGTCGAAGTCGCGGTGGTTGTTCGGCAGGCCCGTCAGGCTGCCCGAAGCGATCGTGATGCCGTGATAGGCGCGGGTGCGGGCGAGGAACTTCTTCTTCTGCGGGCGGCCCAGCGCGTTGTTCATGTACCACACCATCTTGATCATGGTGTCGTTGGCTTCCGAGCCGGAGCTGGTGAAGAAGACGCGGGTCAGCGGCTCCGGCGTCATCTCGACGATCTTCTCCGACAGGCGGATGGAGGGCTCGTGCGCCTTGTGGCTGAAGGTGTGATAGTAGGGCAGCTTGGCCATCTGATCGGCCGCAGCCTTCACGAGACGCGGTTCGTCGAAGCCGATGGCGACCGACCAGAGGCCCGCAAGACCCTCGATATATTCCTTGCCGGCGTCGTCGTAGATATAGATGCCCTTGCCGTGGTCGATGATCATCGGGCCCTGGCGCTCATGGGCGCGGGCATCCGTATAGGGATGCAGGGTCGTCGTGATATCCGCATGGGCCAGCGAATTGGAGAGCGTGCCGCTCATGGTCTGTTCCTCCTTCGGGCTTTTCCGCCAGCGCGGAACCCCGGCGGCGGATGCAAGGCGCCCGCCGCATGCATATGTCTCGGCATCCTCGGGATGGCCGTTCGAAAACCGGAGGCGGCGCGCCGGGCGCCCGCCTCCGGCGGTGGCAGTGACACGCCGCACGCTCGCCCGTCAACGCCCGCGAATCCGGTGCGGGAGCGTCATCGAGCCCGACAGAGGGCGTTTGCGACAGATGGAGCCTGAACGCGACCACGATTTCGACAACACGCGTCTGGATTGTGGTTTTGTCCCGCCCTAGAATGGATCGCTTCCGGCGAAAGAAGGCGCTGTCCTTTCTTCTGTCTAGTGTTATAACACATTCAACATGCCGTCCGATGTTTTTGGTGTCAAGCCATCTGTTGGGTGTTATGACGAGTTGCGCACAAGGGGAGAGCCTATTTGACGATCCGTGACATCCCAGATGCTGGGGCGAACGCACCGGAACTGTCGCCGGTATCCCGGGACATGCTTCACGAGCAGATCTACGACATGCTGAAGCGCAACCTGATGATGGGCCGCTTCACCCCCGGGCAGAAGCTCCCGCTGCGCGGCCTCGCCAAGAGTCTCGGCACCAGCCTGATGCCGGTTCGCGACGCGCTGCAACGGCTCGAAAGCGTCGGCAGCGTGGTCTCCACGCCCAACCGGACCATGATGGTGCCGATCTTCAGCACCAAAGAATTGCAGGATATCCGCACGCTCCGCTCCATCCTCGAAAGCGCGGCCCTCGAGCGCGCGGTGGAGAACCGCACGGACGAGGAACTGGAAAAGCTCAAGGCCCATGTCGCCGACATCTTCCGCTCGGCCGAGATCAACGACCTCGACCTCTTCCTGGAAGCCAATTACCATTTCCATATGCTGATCGCGGAAATGAGCCGCCTCTCCTTCATCGCCCAGCTTCTGGAACCGTTGTGGATGCATATCGGCCCGTCCGTGCGCCATTCCGTACCGAACGAGGCGATGTTCCAGAGCTCCGCCCAGAACCACAAGGACGTCTACGACGCCATCGTCGCCCGCAACGCCAGGGCGGCGAGCGAAGCCCTGCAGCGCGATATTTCCGAAGGCTACAACTTCTAACGTCCCGGCCGGCAGAACCGGCGGAAGGCCCCGATAAAGGTTCGCGGCAGGGAACCTAATGGATGCTGCCGCGTTTTTGTGGGCCAGCAGCGGGGGACGAAATGTTGAAAGCCGAAATACCCATGCTCGACGTGGAGGACCGCTACCGGCTCCTGATCGACGCGATCACCGACTACGCCATTTACATGCTCGACCGGGACGGCAGGATCGTCAGCTGGAACGCCGGCGCAAGCCGTTTCAAGGGTTATGCGGCGGAGGAGGTCCTGGGCACGCATTTTTCCCGCTTCTATCGCCCCGCCGACCGCGAACGCGGGCTTCCGGCACGCGCGCTGCGACATGCCATGGACGAGGGCCGTTTCGAGGACGAAGGCTGGCATGTCCGCAAGGACGGCTCCGAATTCTGGGCCCATGTCATCATCGATCCCATCCATGACAGGAACGGCGCCCTCATCGGCTTTGCCAAGATCACGCGGGACCTTACCGAACGCCGGCAGGCCGAGGAACAGTTGCGCAAGGCCGAGCAGCAGTTCCGCCTTCTCGTGCAGGGCGTGACGGACTACGCCATCTACATGATGGATGCGGAAGGCCGCGTCTCCAGCTGGAACGCCGGCGCGGAACGCATCAAGGGCTACCGGCCGAATGAGATCATCGGCCAGCATTTCTCCCGCTTCTTCCCCGAGGACGACAGGAATGCCGGCGTCCCGCAGCAGGCGCTGGAAGCCGCAAGGCGTGACGGGCGCTACGAATCGGAAGGCTGGCGGCTGCGCCAGGACGGCACGCGGTTCTGGGCGAACGCCATCATCGACGCCATCCGGGACGACCGGGAACAGCTGATCGGCTTTGCCAAGATCACTCGCGACATCACGGAAAAGCGCGATGCGCAGAGGGCGCTCGAACTGGCGCGCGAAGAACTCTTCCAGGCGCAGAAGATGGAAGCGCTCGGCCAGCTCACGGGCGGCGTCGCCCACGACTTCAACAACCTGCTGATGGCGATCCAGGGCAGCCTCGATCTTCTGAAAAAGCGCACCACGCTGGCGCCGGAGGCCCAGTCACTCATCGACAACGCCCTGCTGGCCACCCAGCGCGGCGCGTCGCTGACACAGCGGCTGCTGGCCTTCTCGCGGCGGCAGGATCTCGACTTCGAGCCGGTCGACCTGCCGAACCTGGTACGCGACACCGCCGACATGCTCCAGCGCGCCATCGGCCCGACGATCGTCGTCACGACCGATTTTCCGCCGGACCTGCCGCCCGTCCGCACCGACCCGAACCAGTTGATCAATGCGCTGCTCAACCTTGCGATCAATGGCCGGGACGCGATGCCGGAGGGCGGGTCGCTCTTCATCGGCGCGCGCCTCGAGCGCGATCCGCAGGCGACACATGCGGACCTGCAGGGTGCGGCCTATATCTGTCTTTCCGTGATCGATGCCGGCCATGGCATGGATCCAGCCACGCTCAAGGAAGCGACGGCGCCCTTCTTCACCACCAAGGGCGTCGGCAAGGGAACGGGGCTCGGCCTTTCCATGGTGCAGGGCCTGATGGCGCAGACGAACGGCAAGCTCGTGCTCCGCTCGCAGGAAGGCACCGGCACGACGGCCGAACTGTGGCTTCCCGTCATGGAGGAGCCCTTCCGGAAGACCGCACCCGACGAGGCCCGCGCGGCAGCCGAGACCCCGCCCGCCGCGGCCACCCTGACCGTGCTTGCGGTCGACGACGACCCGCTCGTCCTGATGAACACCGTCATGATGCTGGAGGATATGGGCCATACCGTCATCGAGGCCACATCCGGCGCAAAAGCGCTGGCCGTGCTCGCCGAACGGCCTATCGATCTCCTCGTCACCGATCAGGCCATGCCCCAGATGACGGGCTCGCAACTGAGCGAAGTCGTGCGCGAGCGCTGGCCGCACATCCCGGTCATCCTCGCGACCGGCTATTCCGAGCTGCCGCCGGAAGCGCGCGCGGACCTGCTGCGCCTGTCGAAGCCGTTCAGCGAGCGCCAGCTTGAAGATGCCCTGCGGCGCGCCCTCTCCGCCTCTCCCTGTCCCCAACGATAATGCCTCCGCCGAGGATCTCGACGGAGGCATGACATATTCCGGACCGGTAAGGGGTCGAACCGCTCAGGGGCGCGCGGCGATCACCTCGATCTCGACGAGAAAGCCGGGACCGGCAAGGCCGGCCACCTGGAACACCGAGCGCGCCGGCAGGTTGGGCTGCTCCTTGGTGCCGAAGAACTGGGTATACCCTTCCATGAAGCCCTTGAAGTCCATCTTGCTCTCCTTGGAAGGATCGCCGACGAGGAAGACCTGCATCTTCACCACGTCGCTCATCTTCAAATCCATGCCGGCAAGCGTCTTCTCGATCGACTGAAGCGCCGAGACGGTCTGCGTCTTGGTATCGCCATAGGCTTCGATCGAGCCCTTCGGCGCCTTCTCGTCGGCGACCGAAGCCAGCGCGCCGCTGACATAGACGGTCGTCATGCCGGCCGGAATCTCGACCGCCTGCGCAATGGGGAAATCCGAATTCGGGATCTTGTGCCGCGTCACCTCCGCCGCGAAGGCACCGCCGGCCGTTGCCATCAATGTCGAAAGAACGATCGCACCCGTCATGAATTTCATTGTCAAAGCTCCGTCATGCAAAGCGCCGCGAACGAAACCGCCCGGCAGGCGCTCAAATCCTGATTGGTCCCGGCGAAAAACCCACCGGGACCGTGATGTCGAAGGCGGCGGCCCTGCGGCCGCCGCCATTGTCTCAGCGCGCGTCCTTCACGTCCTCGGCCGTCGCTGCATCCTTGTAGTCGTTGCCGAAATGGGTCCGGACATAGTTCACCACGGCGGCGACCTGCTCGTCCGTCATCATCTGCCCGACGGGCGGCATGCCCTTCTGGCCGTGCAGGATGACATAGATCGGGTAGCCCGCCGATTCGAGGTTCTCGTTCTTGGCGAGCGGCGGATATTTCCCCGCCCCGACAGCCCCCGCGCCCTCAGGCATGTGACAGGCCTGGCAGACATTGGAGTAGATCTCCTCGCCGGTCTTTTCGGAGAAGGTGTCGCCCTGACTGAGCGTCGCACCGGCCGAATCCGCCAGCGCGGTTCCCGTGGAAAGGGCGGCCAGCGACACGGAGAAGAGCGTCGCAAGCCCCCAGGCGTATTTTCTATCTTTCGACATGGCAGAATGCCTCACTGAATTCTTGGGATTCAACTAACCGGACGCTCAACCCTGCATCACCCGCTTGTGCAGGCGCTCGATGGCGTTGATCGAGGAGAGGATCGCGCCTTCCTGCCACGCCGGAATGTACGACGCGTGCTCCCCGGCAAGAACGATGCGGCCATCGATCTCACAGAGATTGTCGTAGTGCTCCTTGCGGGCTTCGTCCGTCCAGTCGCCGGCGCAGCCGAGGGTGAACGGAGAACGGTGCCACGCCCAGGACACGCCGTTCTCGAACTCGTCCTTGTATTGGGGATGGATGATCATGCCCTGCTCGACAGCTTTCTTGACGCGTTCCTGCGGCTCCAGCGCCGAGAACTCGTAGGACGCCGGACCGTTCCAGGTATAGCAGCCGAGCAACACGCCCTTCCCGCCCTTGTTGAAGTCGGTGCTGGGATAAGAAATATTGGTGATCGGCAGATCCGTATAAGTAACGCCGCCGAAGATGAGATCGTCTTCTTCCCAGAAGCGGCGCTTCATCTGCAGGCCGACCTTGACCGACGATGCATAGGGCACCGCGCCGATGGCCGCCTTCATCTTGTCCGAGACCTGGATGTCGATCTGGCTGAGGATGGTGAGCGGGATCGTGCAGACGCACCAGTCGGCGCTTTCCGTATGGGTCTCGCCGGGCTTGCTCGTGTCCTCATAGGTGACGGTCACGCCTTTGTCGCCCTGCTCGATCTTCACCACCTTCGCGTTGAAGGTGATGAGGTCCTTGACCTCCTTGGCGAAGGCGTCGCCGATCCGGCCCATGCCGCCGACCGGCTGGAACATGGTGGTCTGGAATTCGTAGAGCGCGAAGTTGGCAAGTGCGCCCCAGAGGCCGGAGGAAAGCAGTTCCTTGAAGGCCAGCGGCTCGCCGGGGACCGGCTCGGCGCCGAGGCCGCCGCCCGGGTCCTTCTCGTAGCCGCGGAACTCGCCCGAGACCGCGCCCTTGGCATATTTGTAGTCCTTGTCGAGCGCACCCCAGGACCGGAGCGCCTCGAGCAGGATCTCCTGGTCTTCCTTGCCGACGCCCTCTTCGAGCTTGCCCTTCTGCGTGACCTTGGCGAGCAGTTCGGAGACATGGCCCTGGAAGTCGATCTTCACGTCGCGCACGCGCTGCGGCTTGCCACCAAATCCCTTGGTGGAATGCAGGAGCGCATTGTGATTGATCTGCTGGAACGGCTCGAGCTGCACGCCGAGCCGGCGGCAATAGGCGAGCAAGCCATTGTGATGATAGGGAATTCGCCAGGGACCCGGATTGATGTAGAGGCCTTCGTCGAACTCGCATTTCTGCGTAAAGCCGCCGAGTTCCGTCACGGTGTCGCCGCCGCGGATCGTCCAGTTCCGGCCGCCCGCGCGATTGTTGTATTCGAGAACCTTCACCTTGTAGCCGGCCTGGCGCATTTCCATCGCGGCCAGCATGCCGGCAAGGCCGGCGCCGAGGATCAGGACCGAGGCGCCCTTGGGATCGCCGTCGAGTTTCACCGGCCCCTTGTAGCCGGACTCGGCGGCAAGGCCGAGCGTCGTCATCGCCTGGTACATGGCCGCGGTGCCGGCCGTCAGGCCGATCATCTGCAGCAGCCGGCGCCGGCTCATGCCGATATAGGGTTGTTCAGTCATCATTTCCCACCTCATTCGATTTCGTTGGACTGCCGATGCATCACTGGTTCTGGGAAAACTGCTTCAGATAGGCGATGACATTGGCGATGTCCTCGTCGGTCTTGAGCCCCGCGAAGGCCATCTTGGTCTTCGGGACGACATCCTTCGGCTTGCGCAGGTAATTGGTCAGGCTCTCGTCGTTCCACACGAGACCGCCTTCCCCCGCCTCCTTCATGGCCGGGGAATAGCTGTAGCCGGCATAGGTGCCTGCCGTGCGCCCGATCACCCCTTTCAGGGACGGACCGACCCTGTTGGTTTCCTGATCGGCGACGTGGCACGCCTTGCATTTGTTGAAGACCTTCTGGCCCAGTTCGGCATCCTGCGCGAAGGCGCCGGATGCGACAGCGAGGGCGAGAGACATGGGGAACAAGGCGGTAAAAACACGCATTTTTCTCACCTGTGAGACATGGATACATTAGCATGTAAAAACGAAAAAACTGGCTTTCGTTATTTACAAGCCCATATACATAGCGCTCCGTGAGCGGCGTCAATTACTTGAAGAGAAAAATTTAAACTTGACAAATCTGCACTACTTAACACGTGCAGCATCTCGTTCGCGTGCCTGTTTAAGCACTTCGAAACAGGCGGATCGCCGGTTCCGCAGTGCTTGCAGCGCAGCCGATGACAGAGGACCTTCGACCGGAAAACGCCCCCGGCCGCCCCGATCCTCCTTCCCCGTCATGACCGGAGGAGCGAAACATAATTAACAAGTTCATCATGTCGCGCCGCTAGCCGGCGGCAGGCCCCTCCCGCAGCATGGCGATGATGGCGGAAAAATCCTTCGCGCCCGCCCCTTCGTCGGCGAATCGCTGGTAGAGCGCCGCCGCCCCGGCGCCGAGCGGGGTCACGGTACCGGTATCCTCCGCCGCCGCCTGCGACAGCTTCAGGTCCTTCAGCATCAGCGCCGCGGCGAAGCCCGGCTCGTAATCGTGGTTGGCGGGCGAGGTCGGGACGGGCCCCGGCACCGGGCAATAGGTGGTCAGCGACCAGCATTGCCCCGACGAGACCGAGGCGACGTCGAACAGCGCCTGATGCGAAAGGCCGAGCCGTTCGCCGAGCACGAAGGCCTCGCCCACGGCGATCATGCTGATGCCGAGGATCATGTTGTTGCAGATCTTCGCCGCCTGGCCGGCGGAGGCGCCGCCGCAATGGATGATCTTCCTGCCCATCGCCTCGAAGACCGGCTTTGCCCCGGCAAAGACCCCGGCATCGCCCCCCACCATGAAAGTGAGCGTGCCGGCCGAAGCGCCCCCGGTGCCGCCCGAGACAGGCGCATCGAGCGCCGGACAGCCATGCGCCTCGGCCAGCGCATGGGCCTTGCGGGCGCTCGCCATGTCGATGGTGGAGCAATCGATCAGCAGCGTGCCTGACGGCACGATGGCGACGAGGTCCTGCCACACCGAAAGCACATGCGCTCCGGCCGGCAGCATGGTGATGACGAGGTCCGCGCCCGAAATCGCCTCGCCGATGGAGGCGACGGTCGCCACGCCGTTTTCCCGCGCCAGGTCGAGCGAGGCGGCGGAAAGGTCGAAGCCGCGCACGGCATGGCCGGCCTTCACGAGATTTGCGGCCATCGGGCCGCCCATATGGCCAAGGCCGATGAATGCGATGGAGCTCATGGGCGTTCTCCTTTTCCCGTTTCCCCGGCAAAGAGCGGCTCTGCCGCCGGCTCGAAGAAGGCGGCGACGTCCTCTTCGGTGACGTCGGCCAGTTGCGCCGGGCGCCAGCGCGGATTGCGGTCCTTGTCGACCACCGCGGCCCTGACGCCCTCGTAGAAATCGTGGCTGCGCAGCACCGCCGCCGTCGCTGAGAATTCCCGCTCCAGGCAGGCTTCCAGCGAGGGTTCCCGGCGCCCGAGGCGCAGCAGGCGCAGCGTCACCTTCAGGCTAAGCGGCGATTTCGTCCGCAGGATGCCGAGCGCCCTTGCGGCGAAGTCCGATCCGTCCCGCTCCAGCGCCGCGAAAATCGCCTCCACCGTGTCGAAGGCGAAGAGCCGGTCGATCAGCACCCGCTGCCCGGCGATCTCTCCCGGCGTCGGTGTTTCCGCGAAGGCGGCAATGGCGGCCGAGACATCGGCATGGGAAGCCGTGGCCGGCAAGCCGGACAGCTTTTCGGCCAGTGCCGGCAGGCGCTCCGAAGGCACATGGCTGTCGGCAAGGCCGAAGGCGATCACGTCGCCCGCCGCAAGCTGTTCGCCGGTGAGCGCGGCATAGGTGCCGAGCTCGTCGTTCCTCCGCGTCAGGAACCACGAGGCGCCGACATCGGGGAAGAAGCCGATGCCGGTCTCCGGCATCGCGAACCGCGTCCGCTCCGTGACGATGCGATGGCTGCCATAGACCGAAACGCCGACCCCGCCACCCATGACGATGCCGTCCATGAAGGCGATATAGGGCTTTGCCAGCCGGGCGAGGCGCGCATTCATGCGATATTCCTCGCGCCAGAAATCGACGGGCTCCGGCGAGCCGGCCCTGCCGCCGTCGTAGATCATGCGGATATCGCCGCCCGCGCAGAGCCCGCGCTCGCCCTCGCCGGTAAGAAGCACGGCGGCGACCGCGGGATCGGCCTCGAAAGCGTCCAGCGCTGCCTCGATCTCACGCACCATCGCGAGCGTCAGGCTATTGAGCGCCTTCGGCCGGTTGAGCCGGATGCGCCCGAGCGCGCCGGTGCGGTCGATCAGGGTCTCAGATGTGGAGGGCATGGCCAAGGGCTTTCAATGCGGCTTCCTGCAAGCCTTCGCTGCGGGTCGGATGGGCGTGGATCGTGCCGGCGATGTCCTCCAGCCGCGCCCCCATTTCGAGCGCCAGCGAAAAGGCGCTGGAAAGCTCCGAGACACCGGCGCCCACCGCCTGAAGGCCGAGCACGAGGTTGGTGTCCGCACGCGCCACGGCGCGCACGAAGCCGTCCTCCGACTGGGTCGTCATGGCGCGGCCGTTGGCGTTGAAGGGGAAGAGGCCGACGCGGACCTCGTAGCCCTGCGCGCGCGCCTCGTCGGGCGAAAGGCCGGCGGTGACGATCTCCGGATCGGTGAAGCAGACGGCGGGGATGGCGCGCTTGTCCCAGACGCGCTTGCGCCCGGCGACGATCTCCGCGACCATCTCGCCCTGCGCCATGGCGCGATGCGCCAGCATCGGCTCGCCGGTGACGTCACCGATGGCGTAGACGCCGCGCATCGAGGTGCGGCAATGCTCGTCGATGCGGATGAAGCGGCCGGCGCGGTCGAGGTCGAGTTCTTCGAGGCCCCAGCCTTCCGTGCGCGGCCTGCGGCCGACGGTGACGAGCACCTTGTCCGCGGCGATCCGCTCCTCCTTGCCGGCGATCTCAACCGCCAGCGCCTCACCCGAATAGCCCTTCGCCTTCGCGCCGGTCAGCACGCGCACGCCGAGTTCGCCGAGACGCTTGGCGACGGGCTTGACGAGTTCGCCATCGTATTGCGGCAGGATCTGCGCCATCGCCTCGACCACCGTCACCCGCGCGCCCAGCTTGGCAAAGGCGGTGCCGAGCTCCAGCCCGATATAGCCGCCGCCGACGACGGCAAGCGATTTCGGAACCTCCGGCAGCGACAGCGCCCCGGTGGACGAGAGGACCGCCCCGCCGAAGGGCAGCGCCGGCAGTTCGATCGGTTCGGAGCCGGTCGCGATCACCACCGTCTCGGCACGGATAAGCTGGGTTCCCGTCTCGGTCTCGACCTCGACGGTCTTGCCATCACGAAAGCGCGCCGCGCCGTGCACGATCTTCACCTTGGCCTTGCGCAGGAGGCCGAGCACGCCGCTGTTCAGCCGCCCGACGATGCCGTCCTTCCAGCGGACGGTCTGGGCAAGGTCGAGCCGCGGCGTCTCGACGGTGATGCCGAGCGCGTTGAGGCCCGCCGTATGGCGGAGCTTGTCGAATTCCTCCGCCGCATGGATCAGCGCCTTGGAAGGGATGCAGCCGACATTGAGGCAGGTACCGCCGGCCTTCGTCTTCTCGACGATGACGGTATCGACGCCGAGCTGGCCGGCGCGGATGGCGCAGATATAGCCGCCGGGGCCGGCGCCGATGACGAGGAGCTTGCAGACGATCTCTTTCATGTCATCAGCCTTCGATGAAGATCAGCGCGGGGGTTTCGAGAAGCGCCTTGAGCCGCTGGACGAAGACCGCGGCGTCCCAGCCGTCGACGATGCGGTGGTCGAAGCTCGACGAGAGGTTCATGATCTTGCGCGGGATGAACTGGGTTCCGTCCCAGACAGGCCGCATCATGATCTTGTTGACCCCGACGATCGCCACTTCCGGATGGTTGATGATCGGCGTCGTGACGATGCCGCCGAGCGCGCCGAGCGAGGTGATGGTGATGGTCGAGCCGGAAAGCTCCTCGCGCGCCGCCGTGCCGTTGCGGGCGGCATCGGCGAGACGAACGAGTTCGGCCGCGCTGTCCCAGATCGACCGCGCCTCGGCATGGCGCACGACCGGCACCGTCAAGCCGGCGGGCGTCTGCGTGGCGATGCCGATATGCACGGCGCCATAACGCGTTACGATGCCGGCATCGTCGTCGAAGGTGGCGTTTATGCCGGGCTGCTCGGCAAGCGTCTTCACCAGCGCCCGCATCAGGAAGGGCAGAATGGTGAGCTTCTGCTGGTCGGGCTTGCGGCCGGCATTCATCGTGGCGCGCAGGTCCTCCAGGTCGGTGACGTCGACCTCCTCCACATAGGTGATGTGGGGAATGCGGGAGCTTGCAAGACGCATCTTCTCGGCGATGCGGCGGCGCAGGCCCGTGACCTTGATCTCCTCCGTCGCGGTCTTGCGGGCAAGCCCGGCCGGCGCGGCGGCGGGCTCACCCCCACGCGCGATGAACCGGTCGAGATCGTCATGGGTGATGCGGCCGGCCGGGCCGCTGCCCGACACCTGCCGCAGATCGACACCGGCCTCCTGCGCCCGCAGCCGCACGGCCGGCGAGGCAAGCGGCCGCTCCGCCGGCTCCCGATGGACGGGACGCTCGGCCGGTTTTTCCGGTGCCGGGTCCCTTACCTTTTCAACCGACTTCGTCTCGGTAATCGGCTCGGCCTTCGCAACGGGTTCGGTCGCGGGTGGCAGGACCGCCTCTTCGGTGGGCGCCTCGCCTTCGCCGGCAACCTCGATGCGCAGCAGCGGCGCCTTGACGGCGACGATGTCGCCGATCTCGGCGCCGAGCCAGAGCACCGTGCCATCGACCGGAGAGGGAATCTCCACCGTCGCCTTGTCGGTCATGACGGCGGCGAGCACCATGTCCTCGCGCACCGGATCGCCCGGCTTGACGTGCCATTCCACAAGCTCGGCCTCGGCCACGCCCTCGCCCACATCGGGCATCTTGATGACGAACTCGCCCATCCTCAGCCCTCCATCACTTCCTGCAACGCCCGGCCGACGCGGGCAGGCCCCGGGAAATAGTCCCATTCCTGCGCATGCGGATAGGGCGTGTCCCAGCCCGTCACGCGCACCACCGGCGCTTCGAGGCTGTAGAAGCAGTGCTCCTGCACCAGCGAAACGACCTCGCCGCCGAAGCCGGAGGTCAGCGTCGCCTCGTGCACGACGACGCAGCGGCCGGTCTTCTTCACCGATTGGACGATGGTGTCGAGATCGAGCGGCAGCAGGCTACGCAGGTCGATCACCTCGGCGTCGATCCCCGTCTCCTCGGCGGCGGCGAGCGCCACATGCACCATCGTGCCATAGGCGACGACGGTGACGGCGCTGCCCGGTCGGCGGATTTCCGCCTTGCCGATGGGGATCGTGTAATGCCCCTCCGGCACCTCGCCGAGCTCGTGCTTCGACCAGGGCGTGACCGGCTTTTCGTGATGACCGTCGAAGGGGCCGTTGTAGAGGCGCTTCGGTTCGAGGAACATCACCGGGTCCGGGTCCTCGATGGCCGCGATCAGCAGGCCCTTGGCGTCATAGGGATTGGAGGGGACGATCACCTTCAGCCCGCAGACATGGGTGAACAGCGCCTCGGGGCTCTGGCTGTGCGTCTGGCCGCCGAAGATGCCGCCGCCGGTCGGCATGCGCACGACGATGGGGCAGGTGAAATCGCCGTTGGAGCGGTAGCGGATGCGCGCCGCCTCCTGGGTGATCTGGTCGTAGGCCGGATACATGTAGTCGGCGAACTGGATCTCGACACAGGGCTTCAGCCCATAGGCCGCCATGCCGATGGCCGTCCCGAGGATACCGGATTCGTTGATCGGCGCGTCGAAGCAGCGCGTCTTGCCGTATTTGGCCTGCAGCCCCTGCGTCGCCCGGAAGACGCCGCCGAAATAACCGACGTCCTCGCCGAAGACCACGACCCCGTCATCACGTCCCATCGAGACTTCCATGGCGCTGCGCACCGCCTCGATCATCGTCATTCTTGCCATGTCAGTATCCTGCCTTCTGCCGCTGGCGGCGGATATGGGCGGGCATTTCCGCATAGACGCCCTCGAAGATGTCGCGCACCGAGGGCTTGCCGCCCGCATGCAGCGTGCCGTGGCTTTCGGCCTGCTTCTGCGCCTGGATCACCTCGTCGAGGATCTCGGCCTCCGCCTGCGCGTGGCGCTCCTCCGACCAGACGCCGCGCAGGACGAGGTGCTTCTTCAGCCGCAGCACCGGATCGCCGAGCGGCCAGGCCTCGGATTCGGTCTTCGGGCGATAGGCGCTCGGATCGTCCGAGGTGGAATGGGCGCCGACCCGGTAGGTGACATATTCGATCAGCGTCGGGCCGAGATTGCGCCGCGCCCGCTCGGCCGCCCATTTCGCGACGGCATGGACGGCGAGGTAGTCGTTGCCGTCGACGCGAAGCGCCGGGATGCCGAAGCCGAGGCCGCGGGCGGCAAACGTACCCGAGCCGCCGCGGGCGATGCCCTGGAAGGTCGAGATGGCCCACTGGTTGTTGACGATGTTGAGGATCACCGGCGCCTTGTAGGTCGAGGCGAAGACGAGGGCGGAGTGGAAATCGGATTCGGCTGTCGAGCCGTCGCCGATCCAGGCGGCGGCGATCTTCGTGTCGTTGCGGATGGCGGACGCCATGGCCCAGCCGACGGCCTGCACATATTGCGTGGCAAGGTTGCCGGAGATCGTGAAGAAACCGTGCGCCTTCGACGAATACATGATCGGCAATTGCCGGCCGCGCAGCGGGTCCGCCTCGTTCGAGTAGATCTGGTTCATCATCTCGACCATCGGATAGTCGTCGGCGATGAGGAGGCCTGCCTGCCGGTAGGTCGGGAAGTTCATGTCGCCCTTGGCGAGTGCCTTGCGGAAGGCACAGCTCACCGCCTCCTCGCCGAGATGCTGCATGTAGAAGGAGGTCTTGCCCTGCCGCTGCGCCATCAGCATGCGCGCGTCGAAGGCGCGCAGCTTCATCATGTTGCGCAGACCCGCCAGCAGCTCCTCGTCGGAGAGCAGCCCCGCCCAGGGACCGACCGCCTCGCCGTCGCGGTTGAGCACGCGGATGATGGAATAGGCGAGATCGCGGATTTCCTCCGGCGCGACGTCCACCGCCGGGCGCGGCACCGCGCCGGCCTTGGCGATCTTGACGTTGGAGAAATCCGGCTGGCCGCCGGGCCGGACCGCCGGCTCGGGAACGTGAAGGCTCAGATGCGGAACCTCGTTCATGTCCTGTCATTCCTCCCTTGTGGACCGCCCCGCCGCCTCCCTGCGACGGGTACGGTCCCGGCCTCAAAGATTGCGCGCGATGACGATGCGCTGCACGTCGCTCGTACCCTCGTAGATCTGGCAGATACGGACGTCGCGATAGATGCGCTCGACCGGATAATCCGCCACGTAACCGTAGCCGCCATGGATCTGGATCGCGTCGGAGCAGACCCGTTCGGCCATTTCCGAGGCGAAGAGCTTGGCCATCGACGCTTCGGTAAGGCAGGGCTGGCCCGCCTCCTTCAGCCCGGCGGCATGCAGCACCATCTGGCGCGCCACCTCGATCTGCGTCGCCATGTCGGCGAGCCGGAAGGCGACGGCCTGGTGCTCGATGATCGGCGAACCGAAGGCCGTACGCTCGCGGGCATAGTCGCGCGCCGCCTCGAAGGCCGCCCGCGCCATGCCGACGGACTGCGCGGCAATGCCGATGCGCCCGCCCTCGAGGTTCGAAAGGGCGATCCGGTAGCCCTCCCCCTCCCCGCCGAGGCGGTTTCCGGCGGGAACGCGCATGGCGTTGAAGGCGATCTGGCATGTATCGGAGGAATGAAGGCCGAGCTTCTGCTCCACCCGCACGACCTCGTAGCCCGGCGTATCGGTCGGCACGATGAAGGCGGAAATGCCCTTCTTGCCGGCATCGGGATCGGTGACGGCGAAGACGATGATGACATCGCCGTTCTTGCCCGAGGTGATGAACTGCTTGGCCCCGTCGATGACGTAATGGTCGCCGTCGCGGCGGGCGCGGGTCTTGAGGTTGGAGGCATCGGAACCGGCCTGCGGCTCGGTGAGCGCGAAACCGCCGATCCATTCGCCGCCCGCAAGCTTCGGCAGGAAGCGCTGCTTCTGCTCATCGCTGCCGTATTTCAGGATCGGCACGCAGCCGACGGAGCTGTGCACGCTCATGATGGTCGAGCACGGCCCGTCGCCGGCAGCGATCTCCTCCAGCGCCACGGCATAGGCGACCGTGCCCGTCTCCGAGCCGCCATAGGCCTCCGGCACGAGCATGCCGAGGAAGCCGAGCTCGCCCATCTCCTTCAGTTCCGCGCGGGGAAAGCGGCTCTCCGCGTCACGCTCCGCCGCACCCGGCGCCAGCCGCTCGCGGGCGAAATCGCGGGCCATGTCGCGGATCTGGGTCTGCTGTTCCGTCAGGATCATGGTCCGGTCTCCTCCCCAAACCGCTCAGTGCCGCTCGATGGCCACCGCCGTCGCCTCGCCGCCACCGATGCAGAGCGTCGCCATGCCGCGCCGCAGATCGTAGCGTTCCAGCGCCGCCAGCAGGGTGACGAGCACGCGCGCGCCCGATGCGCCGATGGGATGGCCGAGCGCGCAGGCGCCGCCGTGGACATTGACCTTGTCATGCGGCAGGTCGAGATCGCGCATCGCCGCCATGGCGACGACGGCGAAGGCCTCGTTGATTTCGAAGAGGTCGACATCCTTGAGGTCCCAGCCGGTGCGCTCGCCGAGCCTGCGCAGTGCGCCGATGGGCGCGGTCGCGAAGAGATTGGGCGCCTGCGCATGCGTCACATGGCCGACGATGGTGGCGAGCGGCGTCAAGCCCTCGCGCTCGGCCCGGGAGCGCCGCATCAGCACCAGCGCGGCCGCGCCGTCGGAGATCGAGGAGGCATTGGCCGCCGTCACCGTGCCGTTCTCGCGAAAGGCCGGCTTCAGTGTCGGGATCTTCTCCAGCCTGGCCTTGCCGGGCTGCTCGTCGCGGCTGACGACGGTCTCGGAGCGGCCGGCCTTCACGGTGACGGGGACGATCTCGGCGTCGAAAGCGCCCGTCTCGATGGCGCTGCGGGCGCGGGTCAGGGAGGTGACGGCATAGTCGTCCTGCGCCGGACGGGTGAACTGGTAGGCCTCGGCGCAGTCCTCGGCGAAGGTGCCCATCAGGCGCCCCTTGTCATAGGCGTCTTCGAGGCCGTCGAGGAACATGTGGTCGATGACACGGCCATGGCCGAGCCGGTAGCCGCCACGGGCGCGGTCGAGAAGGTAAGGCGCATTGGTCATGCTCTCCATGCCGCCGGCGACGGCAACCGAGGCGCTGCCGGCGGCGATGAGATCATGCGCCAGCATCACGGCCTTCATGCCCGAGCCACACATCTTGTTGACCGTCGTCGCCCCGGCCGCGAAGGGCAGGCCCGCGCCGATGGCGGCCTGCCGCGCGGGGGCCTGCCCCTGCCCGGCCGGCAGCACGCAGCCGAACACCGTCTCCTCCACGGCATCCGCCGCGACGCCGCTCCGCTCCAGCGCCGCGCGGATCGCGGCGGCGCCGAGTTCCGGCGCGGTGGCATGCCCGAGGTCGCCCTGGAAACCGCCCATCGGCGTGCGGGCCGAACCGACGATGACGATGGGATCCTGCATCATATCGAAACTCCCTCAGCGCGGCGCCATGCGTAGCGCGCCGTCGAGGCGGATGACCTCGCCATTCAGCATGACGTTCTCACAGATGTGGCGCACCAGGGCCGCAAATTCCACTGGCTTGCCGAGACGCGGCGGAAAAGGCACGCTCCGCCCGAGCGAATCCTGCACTTCCTGCGGCATGCCGGCCATCATCGGCGTCTGGAAAATCCCCGGCGCGATGGAGACGACGCGGATGCCGTGGCGGGCCAGCTCGCGGGCGACCGGCAGCGTCATGGCGGCAACCCCGCCCTTGGAGGCCGCATAGGCCGCCTGCCCGATCTGGCCGTCGAAGGCCGCGACCGAGGCCGTGTTGATAACAATCCCCCGCTCGCCGTCCGCCTCCGGCTCTTCCTTCGCGATGGCGGCCGCCGCGAGCCGAGTCATGTTGAAGGTGCCGATGAGGTTGATGCCGATGGTGCGGGCAAAGCTGTCGAGCCGGTGCGGCCCGTCGCGGCCGAGCACCTTTTCGCCGGGCGCGACGCCCGCGCAATTGACCAGCCCGTGCAGATGGCCGAAGCGCTCCAGCGCAAGATCGACGGCGGCCTGGCCGTCCGTCTCCTGCGTCACGTCGGTCTGGATGAAGGCTGCGCCGGTCCCAAGTTCGCCGACGATGCCACGGCCGGCATCGACATTGACGTCGGCGATCACGACATGCGCGCCCTCGCCCACCAGCATGCGCGCCACCGCCGCGCCGAGGCCCGAACCGCCGCCGGTGACGAGAAAGGTCTTTCCGCGGATCAACATGGCTGCTCTCCCTCAGCGCATTCGATTTCCGTGCAATCCGGCCGAATGCGGCCCTCCCGGTGCCGTATCCGCCGGCAGGGCGATCTGCCCTCCGTCTTTCCTATTTTATGCCGGCACGATATTGCATGCGATGACCGAAGCGTCTCGAACGATCGGCCAGTTTTACCACATCCCGCGGGACATGACGATGACGGATACCGGACGGCGGATGATATCGCCCTTCTTCGTTGAAGAGGCCATCGACTGCCTGAAACGGCAGGGCAAGACGCCGGAGAAGGTACTGGCCGCCGCCGGCCTGCCGGCCCGCATCGGGGCGCCGATCTCCGCAGAAAGCTACGGCGCCCTCTGGCTCGCCATCGCCGCGGAGATGGACGACGAGTTCTTCGGCATGGGCGCAAGGCCGATGCGACGCGGCAGCTTCACCCTGCTCTGCCATTGCATCCTGCATGCCCGGACCCTCGACCAGGCCTTGCGGCGTGCGCTGCGCTTCCTCAATGTCGTGCTGGAGGACCCGGAAGGCCGTCTCGAAACCGCCGACGGGCTGGCCCAGATCGTCCTTGCCGACCGGCAGGGCCCGCGCTCCGCCTTCGCCTACCGCACCTACTGGATCCTGCTGCACGGCATCACCTGCTGGCTCATCGGGCGTCGCATTCCGCTACGGATGGTCGATTTCCGCTGCGCCGAGCCGGAGCACGGTGCGGATTACCGGCTCTTCTTCGGCGCGCCCGTGCGCTTTTCCCAGCCGGTGAGCCGCCTCGCCTTCGACGCCGCCATGCTGAAACTGCCCGTCGCGCGCAGCGAGCAGGCGCTGAAACAGTTCCTGCGCAACGCCCCAGCCAATATCCTCGTGCGCTACCGCTACGATGCGGGCCTTGCCGCCGGCGTCCGCAAGCGCCTGCGCGAGATGCCGCCGACCGCCTGGAATGCCTTCGACGACCTCGCCGCGCAGATGCGCATGTCACCCTCGACCCTCAGGCACCGCCTCGCCGCGGAAGGCCAGAACTACGCCGCCATCAGGGACGAGATCCGCCGGGACCTCGCCATCGAGATGCTCCAGGCGACGACGCTCGGGGTCGGCGAGATCGCGACCCGCCTCGGCTTTTCCGAACCCAGCGCCTTCCACCGCGCCTTCCGGAAATGGACGGCAAGAAGCCCCGCCGCCTTCCGGCGCGAGACGGCGGCGCCGCGCCGGGCCTGATTCCCCGGCCTACGACCTCAGCCAATAAAAGCTTCGTTTTCGATATTGAGTTTTCCCGCCTGAGGAGCGAGGATCGGCGCGCCACGTAGCCTGGAGTTTCCCATGACCACCGTTGCAGTTCTCGTCGGCAGCCTCCGCAAGGAGTCGTTCAGCCGCAAAGTCGCCAAGGCGCTCGTTTCCCTCACCCCCGGCCTGAAATTCGAATTTCTCGACATCGGCTCGGTTTCCTACTTCAACCAGGATCTCGAAGCCACGCCGCCGGCCGACTGGACCGCGCTGCGCGAGCGCGTCGCGGCCGCCGACGCCATCCTCTTCGTCACCGCCGAATACAACCGCTCGGTACCCGGCGTTTTGAAGAATGCGATCGACGTCGCCTCGCGGCCCTATGGACAGGGCGCCCTGATGGGCAAGCCGGCAGCGATCATCTCGACCTCGATCGGCGCCATCGGCGGCTTCGGCGCCAACCATCACCTGCGCCAGTCGCTCTGCTTCCTGAACATGCCCGTTCTGGAACAGCCGGAAGCCTATATCGGCGGCACCGGCAGCCTGTTCGACGACGCGGGGCACCTCACCAACGACGGAACGCGCGATTTCCTCGCCAGTTTCGGCAAGGCATTCGAACAGCACATCGCGCGCAACGCGAAGCGGTAGAAATCTGCGCATTCGATTTTTGGAAAAAAATGGTAGCGGAGGAGGGATTCGAACCCCCGACACAAGGATTATGATTCCTCTGCTCTAACCTACTGAGCTACTCCGCCGCCCGAAGGGACGATCGAGAGCGATGTCCGTTTCCGTCCGGTGCGCGGCTTATAAGGCGGGCTTCCCGCGGGTGTCAAGCGAGGTTTTGAGAAAATTCGCTTTGTCCGCAAGGGCTTTGCCGGTCGCGGCTTTTCAGGCCGCGACCGGGGTGGAAAGAATGCGCTTCAGGGCGTCCTCGGCATCCGCCTCGCGCTCGGAACGCAGGATGAAGCCGCCGCCGTAGATGCGGGCATCCTCGCCCTCGCCGGAATAGAGCGCGCAGGCCTGGCCGGGCGCGACGCCCGGCTCGCCTTCGGCAAGCTCGACATAGATGCCGCCCTCGTTCGCCTGGAGGCGGGCCGGGCGCGGCGGGCGCGTGGAGCGCACCTTGGCGTAGCAGTCGAAGCCGGCGGCCGCGACGGCTTCGAGGTCGCCATCGCCCAGCCAGTTGATGTCGCGCAGGTAGAGGCGGCGCGTTTCCAGCGCCTCCTTGGGGCCGACGATGACACGGCGCGAGCGGGCGTCGAGATAGACGACATAGAGCGGCTCGCCCGTGGCGATGCCGATGCCCCGGCGCTGGCCGATCGTGTAATGCAGGATGCCCTCGTGGCGGCCGAGCACGCGCCCGTCGATATGCACGATGTCGCCGGCAAGCGCCGCATTCGGCTTCAGCTTATTGACGATGTCGGAATACTTGCCCTGCGGCACGAAGCAGATGTCCTGGCTGTCCGCCTTCTTGGCGACGACGAGGCCCATCTCCTCGGCCAGCGCCCGCGTTTCGGCCTTGGAAAGATGGCCGAGCGGGAAGCGCAGGTAATCGATCTGCTCCTGCGTTGTGGCGAAGAGGAAATAGCTCTGGTCGCGCTCGGCATCGACGGGGCGATAGAGCGCGCGGCGATCAGGCGCGTCCGGCGCCGGATTGGGGCGCGAGCGGATGTAATGGCCGGTCGCCAGCGCGTCCGCGCCCAGTTCCCTGGCGGTGGCGAGGAGGTCGGCGAACTTGACGGTCTGGTTGCAGGCGACGCACGGGATCGGCGTTTCGCCCGCGACATAGCTTTCGGCGAAGGGATTGATCACCGTCTCGCGGAAGCGCTTTTCATAATCGAGCACGTAATGCGGGATGCCGAGCGTTTCGCAGACGCGGCGCGCATCGTCGATGTCCTGGCCGGCGCAGCACGAGCCCGCCCGGTGCACCGCCGCCCCGTGATCGTAGAGCTGCAGGGTGATGCCGAGAACGTCGTAGCCTTCACGTTTCAGGATGCCGGCCACCACCGAACTGTCGACGCCGCCCGACATGGCGACGACGACGCGCGTATCTTCCGGCTTGCGATCGAAATCGAGACTGTTCACGCGAGGTCCGTTCCGGTGCCGGCCGCGCCGAGGCTGCCGTCCTGCACCTTTGAATTGGGGCCGAAACCGGCCGTTGCGGCATCCCGCGATCCGCGGAACGCCTTTCGGGCGACATATAGAAACTTGCCGCATCGAGGGCAAGAGAAGGCCGGAAAGCTCCTCCTCCCCGGCTCGCGAACCAAGATCAGATGAGCCGGAGCCGCAGGGCGATGGCGATGGCCTGCATGCGGTTGACGGCCTGCAGCTTGCGGGTCGCGCTCTTGAAGTAACTGCTCACCGTATAGACCGAGATGCCGAGGATGATGGCGATCTCGTCGCTGCTCTTGCCGGCGGCCGCCCAGCGCAGGCACTCGACCTCGCGGCTGGAGAGCTTTTCGCGCCCGGCCGTCACGGCGACGAAGGTCTTTTCCAGGCATTCGAAAAGCTGGAGGGCGGCGAAATGCAGCTCCGCCAGCTCCGGCCGGGCGAGCGGCGCGCGCGTTCCGGAAAACACCATCAGGTAGGGATCGGCCGTCGTCGAATGCAGGAGGAAGGCCGTCGAGGCGGAAAGGCCATGGCTCTCGGCGAGCGCGATCGCCTCGCCGGCCTGCGCGTTTTCCCAGTCGGCCGGCGCCATCAGCGCGCTGTCGCCCTGCACCGGCAGCTTGGTCATGCCGGTATCGACCGCCAGCCGGCTGACATGGAAGAGGCTCATCGCATCGTATTTGCGCACGAGCTCGGCCGGCCAGTTGCTGACGAGCAGGCGCTCGGCGAACCGCTGCTGATCGTTTGCCGGGAAGCGCGCGACCATGAAATGGCTGAAGCCGAAATGGCCGGCGCACTGGCGCATGAGGTGCAGCACCTCGTATTCGGTCTGCACCGCCTCGATAGTGGCCGAAGAGAGGAACTCTGGCGACCGGCCCTGCTGCGCGAGCATGTTGTCTGGGTCTCTCATTTTCCGTTTCCAACAACCGGCGCGTGAACGCCGGGTTTCCAGTGCATTCCCGGTCCGGAAAATTTCAGGCGCATCCCGCGCGACAGGCGAAAAAGAAAAAACGCCGCAAAAGCCGTATCCCGCGAAGGAACAGCTTGGAGTGGCAATTCATTTGGATGCATCCTGGGGGCTTCCGATGGCATCGACCCGACGCCGCCCCGAATTTTGCGGCCTGATAGCAGTATTTAAGTAAAATGGAAACGGAATATTTGCATGGCTCCCATGCAGGTAAAGGGCAGCGAAAACCGCTGGACGTAAGGGAAGGCAGGCTTTTCCGCCTCGCTGCCGTACCGGCGAAGCCGCTCAAAAGATTAGAAAATTGTTAGCATGCGCTTAGGCAATTCTTAAATGTGGCAGGCTAGAGTCCCTCACATATGGTCTTGAGTTTATGTAGAGAGTCCAATGACCGATCTGATACGACCCCGCGTTAAATACGTCATCGGCCCCGATGGCAGCCCCCTGACGATCGCCGATCTGCCGCCGGCCAATACGCGGCGCTGGGTGATTCGCCGGAAGGCCGAAGTCGTCGCCGCCGTGCGCGGTGGCCTTCTCAGCCTCGAAGAAGCCTGCGAACGCTATACTTTGACGGTCGAAGAATTCCTCTCCTGGCAGTCCTCCATCAACGATCATGGCCTTGCCGGCCTGCGCACCACGCGCATCCAGCAGTACCGCCACTAGACCATTTCATTCCGGATCAAGACCCTGCGGCCGCTTCATGCGGCCGCAATGCTTTTGCGGAAAGCCCGCCTTCCGGGGCGGAGCATCATGCCTCGATAGAGCACGCACTGTTCACAGCCGCACTGCTTGCGGGATCACGCGGGACAGGAAAGGATGCCTCCAGCGCAACGACAGCGAGGAGAGCGTCATGGACATCCTGCACGAAGACAGCGGCACGAAGGGCCGCTACTATGCGGTCATCGAGGGGCATGAGGGGGAAATGACCTATTCCCGCGCCTCCCCGCAGCTCATCATCATCGACCATACCGGCGTGCCGGACGCCTTGCGCGGCAAGGGCCTCGGCCAGGCGCTGGCGGCTCATGCCGTGGAAGAGGCCCGCAAGGGCGGCTGGAAGATCATGCCGCTCTGCCCGTTCTTCCGGGCGCAGGCCATGCGCCACAAGGAATGGCACGACGTCGTCAATCTCTGAAGCGTCAAGGCGGGCGCAAACACGTCGGGCGCGTCCAAAAAAACGCGAAGAGCCCTCGTGAGCGGTCTTGCGGCCGCTCGCGAGGGTTCTTCAGGATGGCACCTTGATCAGGCGCGCATCCGGACCGCGTTGTCGCGCTCTTCCAGCGCCGAAGCCTTGGCGAATTCCGCCTCCGCCTCTTCCAGCGCCAGTTCGGCCGCGTCCTGCTGCACCTTCAGTTCCCGGATGGAGACCTGAAGATTGTCGGAGCGTTGCCGCGCCGCCTTTGCAAAGGTGGGATAAGCGAAGTGGCCCGGATCGGTGATCCCGGATTTCTTCTCTTCGATGGCGATCTGGCTTTCCAGTTCCTTCGACATCCGCTCGAATTCGGACATCATCAACTGAAGCTGTGCCAGCTGCCGTCTCTTGTCTTTCACCTGAAATTCCTTCAGGCGAACTAGGCTCTCACGCGACTTCATACGCAATACTCCCGTGGATAGCGAGACCCCGGCATTGGAGCGGACGCCGCCGAAAACACTGGCGGACCTCCACTCGGCATTCCAACCCGGCCTTTGGAAAGCGCGGCATTCCACCGCGCACCGCCGACCGTCACGACAACCCGTAACCGGCAAACCCTGCCGAACCGTAAAAAAATTCAGCGAGATTAATGAAATCCTACCGCTGGTAACCTTTCGTTTACGGGCATCGTTAATCATAGCGATGATGATTTAAGGCTCAGTAAATGCGGTTCGCGAAAAACGAGGTGGCCACATTGATGAGTCGAAAGAGTCGGTTAACGTGTTTTCTTAAAAATTGTGTTTAAGAGACACATTTCCGATTCATGTATGAAATCAGGAGCCTGCCTAAAATAATTAACAGACCGATACGCTCTTGCCAAAGTGAATCAGGATTTGTTAACCATTTCGTGGCAGCCTCCAAATCAGGCAACGACTGGATCCGTATCGCGTAGGGGGCCAGGTACCTTGAGCGGCGGAAAAGGGGACAGATATGCGGGTTCTACTCATTGAGGACGATAGCGCGACAGCGCAGAGCATCGAACTGATGCTGAAGTCCGAAAGTTTTAATGTGTATACCACCGACCTCGGCGAGGAAGGTGTCGATCTGGGCAAGTTGTACGATTACGACATCATCCTGCTCGACCTGAACCTCCCCGACATGTCGGGTTACGAGGTCCTGCGCACGCTGCGCCTGTCCAAGGTCAAGACGCCGATCCTCATCCTCTCCGGCATGGCCGGCATCGAGGACAAGGTGCGCGGCCTCGGCTTCGGCGCCGACGACTACATGACGAAGCCCTTCCACAAGGACGAGCTCGTCGCCCGTATCCACGCCATCGTGCGCCGCTCCAAGGGCCATGCCCAGTCGGTCATCTCGACGGGCGAGCTCATCGTCAACCTCGACGCCAAGACCGTCGAAGTCGGCGGCCAGCGCGTGCACCTGACGGGCAAGGAATACCAGATGCTCGAGCTGCTCTCGCTGCGCAAGGGCACCACGCTCACCAAGGAAATGTTCCTCAACCACCTTTATGGCGGCATGGACGAGCCGGAACTGAAGATCATCGACGTCTTCATCTGCAAGCTGCGCAAGAAGCTGGCCAACGCCGCCGGCGGCGCGAACTACATCGAGACGGTCTGGGGCCGCGGCTACGTGCTGCGCGAGCCCGAAGGCGGCGACTATCTCGAAAGCGCCTGACAGCGCCCCTCCCCGCTCCCGCATCAGACCCGCCGCTCGCCGGCGGGTTTTCTTTTGCGCGAATGTCGGGTTTGCGAGGGCCGGCCAGACGCAGAAGCGGCTGGCTCCTCCGGAGGCAGCCGCCAGACCGCAGACAAGATCCATAAGCCGTTGGAAAACGATGGATCCTCGGCTCAAGGCCGAGGATGACGGCAAGTGGGTGGGAAAATAAGGCTCGATAAGCAAACGCGGCCGGCTCCCTGGGAGCGGCCGCGTTTTCGTTCAGCTATGGAAATCTCTTCAGGCGGCGATCGAAAGATTGCCGAAGACCTGGGTCAGGATCTTCCGGTCGAACGGCTTCAGCAGGAAGTCGTCGGCGCCGGCGCGCTTGCCCATCATCATCTTCTTGAGGTCGGCCTCGACCACGCAATAATAGATGCGCACGGACTTGCCCTGCGGCAGGTTGCGCACGTTGCTGATCAGCTCGAGCGCGCCGTCCATGGTGGAATCGACGATCAGGATGTTGGGCAGTTCGGCTTCGCAGCGCACCAGCGCCTCAAGCGAGCTCGAGGCTTCCAGCACGAGGAAATCGAAACCGGAAAGAATACGCTTGCCGACCTTACGGACGACATCGGAACCGTCGGCGATCATCAACCGCTGCATTAGCTGCTCCTAGGTCTCCCGCTCGCAGAGCGGGAACGATACAGGATGCAACTCTACCGGCACCTGGCAAACAAAGCGTTAGCGGCCATGGTTAACGAACCATGGCCGCCCACCGATCATTCCGATGCCGCAACCATGCGGGCGGAGAAGACGATCTCTTCGGGATGCACCGTCACGTCGAGTTCCATTCCCGCCTCGTCGGCGAGCAGCACCGTGTAGTAGGGCTGGATGGAATGCGCGTCGACCGCCTCTTCCGGCGTGCCGGAAAGGATTTCCATGAACTTCGGCGGCACGCGCAGCATGCGGCCCTTCACGGCGAGTTTGAACACCGCGTCGAATTCCGGGTTTTCCAGCGTCACGTCGATCGAGCCGCCGCGCGGGATCGCGCCATAGGCGATGAGGAACAGGTTGAGCAGCAGCTTGACCCGGTTCTTCGCGACGATGGCGCGGGGGCCCGTCCAGGTGATCTCCGTCTTCTTCTCGGCCGCCGCGAAGTCGCGCGCCGCCTTTTCCGCCTCGCCCGTATCGATCGAGGCGCCGACTGAGCCGGACGCGCCGAAGGCAAGGCGCGCGAATTTCAGGCGCACGGAGGCGTTGAGGGCGCTGGCGCGGATGAGATCCATCGCCTCGGCGTCGGCACCGCCCTCGTCGAGCAGTTCCAGGCCATTGTTGATCGCTCCGACGGGCGAGATGACGTCATGGCAGACGCGGCTGCACAGAAGCGCTGCCAGATCGGGACCGGTCAGCGTAAGGTTCGGATTTTTCGCCATAAATTTCTCCCAGATCCACGCATTCGTTCATCGCGGGCCGCCCATTGCGGGCACACGCGGGGACATTCCGCGCGACGCATAGCACGCCGGAATTGCGCGAGGCGTGCTCGATTTCAAGACAGCCATAATGACACCACATTTGGTAAACCGATTGTTAAGATCATCGGGTCAAATTGCTGATGGAACGGGGCCGGGACATGAAGGAAGGCGGACGGACATGGCTATTTCACATCTGGTGACGAAGGTATTGGGGCTCGCCGCAGCGGCGTGCATGACCCTCTTCTTCGCCTTGCCGGCGGCTGCGCAGCAGAGCAACCAGTATACCATGCAGGAGATCGTCGACACCGGTCACAGCTTCTTCGGCGAGACCTCGGGCGGCCTTGCCAAGCTGGTGGAACGCGCCTTCGAATCCTACGGCCTGCCGAACGGCTACATTCTCGGCCAGGAAGGTTCCGGCGCCTTCGTTGCCGGCCTGACCTATGGCGAAGGCACGCTCAACACCAAGAATGCCGGCCAGCACTCCGTCTTCTGGCAGGGTCCCTCGCTCGGCCTCGACTGGGGCGGCCAGGGCAGCCGCACCATGATGCTCGTCTACAACCTGCCGAATGTCGATTCGCTGTACGATCGCTTCGGTGGCGTCTCTGGCTCGGCCTATATCATTGCCGGCCTCGGTATGCAGGTCAACGTCAACCGCGACATCGTGCTCGTGCCGATCCGCACCGGCGTCGGCGCCCGGCTCGGCATCAACGCCGGCTATCTGAAGCTGACGCGCCAGCCCACCTGGAATCCTTTCTGACACGAATGAAGCCGACGCCTCGTCCGTCAGGCAAAAGCAGGCCGATTTCGCGGGAACGCCCCCTGTGCAAGCTCGAACGAGCCGCTATAGTGCGCTCGTTCGAGACCCGTTTTGGGCCATGTTTGGAACGAGTGGATCCGTGATCGAGTACGCCCTCCTCTTCGCACTCGGCTTTCTCGCCGCCACGCTGGCCGGCCTTCTCGTCGCCCCGGCGATCCAGAAGCGTATCGTCAGGTTCACCGAACAGCGCATGCTCGCCACCATGCCGCTCAGCCCGCAGGAAGTGCGCGCGCAGAAGGACATGGCGCGCGCCGCCTTCGCCGCCGAAAACGCCCGCCTCGCCCAGGATGTCCGCCGCGCGCGCGCGAAGCACACGCTGGAAATGGTCCGCACCGAGAAGCTGATCGCCGAGGCCGGCGCGATCAGCACGGAAAATGCCGAACTTCACGCCCAGATCGCCGACATGAACATCGAGGCCGGCGACCGGCGCTCGGCGCTCCGGCGCGAGGAAATGAAGAGCGAGCAATTGAGAAACGCCCTCGTCGGGGCCGATCGCGAGATTCGCGCGCGCGCGGCGGATATCGAAAAGCTCGAAGGCACGATCGGCCGCCTGCGCGCCGATCTCGACAACATGAAGATCGACCTTGCCGCGCGCGACACGGTGATGGAGAACCTCCAGAGCCGCATCGGCAACCTGAAGGACGAGCGGGACAAGCTGCGCGAGGATATCAAGGCATCCATCGAGAAGGCGAAGGCGCTCGAAATCCGCCTTTCGCGCGAGGAAGGCCGGACCCGCCAGCTCGAGACGAAGCTGACGCGGGAACTGGCCGGCAGCGCCGACAAGGACAATGCGATCGAGCGGCGCATCGCGGAGATCGGCCGCCTGCGCGAGAAGGTGAAGACTTTGACGGCAGAAAGCAAGGAAGCGGCGAAGGCCAGCCACGCCACCGGCCTCTCCCGCAACATCGCGGCAAGCCGCATTTCCAACCGCCGCGCCGAAAAGGTGCTCCAGCCCGTCCCGCCGATCGACATCGTCGCGCTGGAGGAGGATGCCCGTAACCAGAGCACCGCGCTCACGGAACGCCTGCTGGCGGCCAGGACCGATGCGAACGACGCCGCGCTGCGCGAGGAGATGGCCGACCTCGCCAGCAAGATGATCGTGCTGACCGCCACACGTGAAGGCGCAAGCTCCCCCGTCCACGACCTCATCGCGACCATCGAGCCCGATCTCGAAGGCGACGACCAGAGCCTCGCCCGCCGGGCGCGCGAGCGCATGGGCCACGACGAGAGCTGACCGCGGGCGGGCCGAGTCGGAAGCCGAGTGGCCTCGCCAGTACCGGATTGTAGCCGGTGCCTTTTCTGCGTAGCATTCCCCACGCCCTTTCAGCGCTTTTGAGGAGACCCGCGGCATGGCGAAGCTCGTATTCGCTTTGAACCAGTCCCTGGACGGCTATGTCGATCACACGGCATTTGCGCCGGAGCCGGCGGTGTTTCTTCATTTCATCGATGACGTGCGCGGCCTCACCGGCATGATTTACGGCCGACGGATGTACGACGTGATGCGCTATTGGGACGACGACCGTCCGGAATGGGGCGAGGCGGAGCGCGACTATGCGGCGGCATGGCGCAGCCGGCCGAAATGGGTCGTGTCGCGCTCGCTCAAATCCGTCGGCCCGAACGCCACGCTTCTTTCCGAAGACATCGAGGCGCCGATACGGCAACTGAAGGCCGACCACGACGGAGAGATCGAGGTTGCCGGACCCGAACTGGCGAGAAGCCTGACCGATCTAGGCCTCGTCGACGAGTACCGGCTGTATCTCCACCCCGTCGTGCTCGGCCACGGCAAGCCGTTCTTCGCCGGCCCGCGCCCGCCGCTGCGCCTCGTGGCGAGCGACCGCATCGGTGAGGATGTGATCCGGCTGACCTATCGTCCCGCCTGAAGCAATTCCAGCAAAAGTGCGAAGCGGTTTTGCGTCCGGGATTGCGCAAAAATAAAGAGTTGGAGCGTTTTCGCGATTCGAAGAAAGCGAAAATGCTTTAGCTCACCCGTCCCATCGTCAGGGCGATCTGGTAAAGCGCGACGCCGCTCGCCGTCGCGACATTGAGGCTGTCGAGGCCGGGACGTTGCGGGATGCGGGCGGTACGGAACGAGGAAAGAATGCTGTCCGGCAGCCCCTCGCCTTCCGTCCCCAGCACGAGCGCGATCCGGCGCGCGGCGGGGATGGCGGCCACTGGTACCGCGCCGCGCGGCGAAAGCCCCCAGATCTCGAAGCCAGCCTCAAAAAGCCCGCGCAGCATGGCTTCGGCGGCAAGGCCGCGTGCGAAGGGCACCGTCAGCACGGAGCCGACCGAGACGCGAATCGCCTTGCGGTAGAGCGGATCGCAGGACGTCTCGTCGAGGAAGACCGCATCCGCGCCGAAGGCGGCGGCGTTGCGGAAGATCGATCCGACATTGTCATGGTTGGAAAGGCCGCAGCCGGCCAGGACGAGGCTCGCCGCCGGCAGCCGGCCGAGCAGCGAGGCGCCGATCTCCGACGCCGGCTTGCGGCCGAGCGCCAGCACGCCGCGATGCATGTTGAAACCGGCGATAGCATCGAAGACCGGCTGCGCGGCGACATAGACCGGCACGCTTTCGGGAAAGGCGTCGAGCATGTCGCCAAGCCCGGCCAGCCGGTTTTCGAGAAGCAAGATGGCTTCCGCCGCAAAGCCGTTGCCTCGCGCCGCGCCCTGCCCGAGCATGCGCAGCACCACGGTGCCCTCGGCGATGAAAAGCCCGTCGCGGCCCGTCAGGTCCCGCTCGCGGATCGAGACGAAGCCGGCAATGCGCGGATCGCCGGGATCGTATATGCGGATCGGCGCGGCGGCCATGCCGGATCAGTTGCCCGCAATGTCGATTTCGGCGACGACGCGGCCGGCGGCGATGTCGAAGAGGAAGGCCTTGCGCGCGCCATCGGCCATCGCGCCGTAGAACAGGATCTGCCCGGCCGACTGCGACACGGCCGAAACGGCGAAACCGGCCGGCAGCGTCGCGGTCGCCTTGACCGGCGCATCGCTCGGCACCGACAGGCCGCCCGAAGTCGCCACCGCTTCCGGCTTGCCATCCCGGTTGCTGATCTTATAGACAATGGCCGCGAGCACCGCCATGAACATCAGAAGCATGATGCCGCCCGAAACGAGTTGCAGGCGCATCATCTTGCGGCGCACATTCTCCATGACCGGGTCGAGCGGCTTGTCTTCCTGATCGTCGTTTTCGATATTGGACATGTCGGGCGCCCTTCCGGCAATCAGCATAAGTGAAACGATGACCGACCCCTTTAAAGAAGCCGAGGCCACAAGAAAAGTCCTGACCGCGCCGGAAGATGCGGAAGGACGCATCGACGCATGGCTGGCCGCCACGCTTGCCGGCGACTATTCGCGCAGCCGCATCAAGGCGCTGATCGAGGAAGGGGCCGCCATCGTCAACGGCGCGGTGATGACCGAGCCGAAGCGCAAGGTGCATCCCGGCGACGTGATCGAATTCATCATGCCCGCCCCGCGCGATCCCGAGCCGAAGGGCGAGGACATCCCGCTCGACGTGCTCTACGAGGACGACGACCTGATCGTCCTCGTCAAGCCGGCCGGCCTCGTCGTGCATCCCGCCGTCGGCAACTGGACGGGCACGCTGGTCAATGCCCTCATCCACCATTGCGGGGCGAGCCTTTCCGGCATCGGCGGCGTGCGCCGCCCCGGCATCGTGCACCGGCTGGACAAGGAAACGAGCGGCGTCATGGTCGTCGCCAAGAACGACGTGGCCCACCGCCATCTCTCCGACCAGTTCGCCGACCACGGCCGCACCGGTCCGCTGGAACGCGCCTACCAGGCCATCGTCTGGGGTCGCCCGCGCCAGATCAAGGGCACGATCGACGCCCCGCTCGGCCGCGGCGCCGACCGCACCAAGCGCGCGGTCAAGCGCGAGGACGCGGACGACGCCCGCGAGGCGATCACCCATTACGAGGTGGTGGAGCGCTACGGCGAGACCGAGGACGGCACGAGCCTCGCCTCGCTGGTCGCGTGCCACCTGGAGACCGGCCGCACGCACCAGATCCGCGTGCACATGGCCCATATCGGCCATCCGCTGATCGGCGATCCGGAATATGGCGCGGCCTTCCGCACCAAGGCGAACCGCCTGCCGGACGAGGCGCGAAAGATCGTCAACGGCTTCCGCCGCCAGGCGCTGCATGCCTTCCTCCTCCAGTTCGAGCATCCCTCGACCGGCGAGACCATGCATTTCGAGGCGCCCCCGCCGGCGGACATGGAACGGCTGATCGGCGCCTTGCGCAGCATGGATGAGGCGTAAACCCCTTGATTTCCAGGCGGCGGACCCCATCTTGGGGATGTGCCATAAATTCCTTTCCGCCGCCGCCTTCACGCAGCCGTGAAGGCGCGCGCAATCTTGAATCATTGTTTCGCCATACCTATCTGTAGGATCAGTGGGGTCGCCATGACCCACGGGGAGCATGGTCGCTGACGGGGATCCGGTCTCGGGATCAAGCTCCGAACCAAGGCTTGCCGGAATGGAAGCCGTCTCAGAAAGGGGTGCTGAATGGCCCGCAATACGCTGCCGTCTATCACGGCCGGAGAAGGTGGTCTCAACCGCTATCTCGATGAAATCCGCAAGTTTCCGATGCTTGAGCCGCAGCAGGAATACATGCTCGCCAAGCGTTACCAGGAGCACGGCGACCGCAACGCCGCCCATCAGCTCGTCACGAGCCACCTTCGTCTCGTGGCCAAGATCGCCATGGGGTATCGCGGCTACGGCCTGCCGATCGGCGAAGTCGTTTCCGAGGGCAATGTCGGCCTGATGCAGGCCGTCAAGAAATTCGACCCGGAACGCGGCTTCCGCCTCGCGACCTATGCCATGTGGTGGATCAAGGCCTCGATCCAGGAATATATCCTGCGGTCCTGGTCGCTGGTGAAGATGGGCACGACGGCCAACCAGAAGCGCCTGTTCTTCAACCTGCGCCGCATGAAGGGCAAGATCCAGGCCATCGACGATGGCGATCTGCGCCCCGACCAGGTGAAGGAAATCGCGACCAAGCTCAAGGTCTCCGAGGACGAAGTCGTCTCGATGAACCGCCGCCTGTCCGGCGACGCCTCGCTGAACGCGCCCATCAAGGCGTCTGAAGGCGACAGCGGCCAGTGGCAGGACTGGCTCGTCGACGACCACGACAGCCAGGAACAGACCCTGATCGAACAGGACGAACTGGAAACGCGCCGCGCCATGCTGGCCCGCGCGATGAGCGTCCTCAACGATCGCGAGCGCCGCATCTTCGAGGCCCGCCGCCTCGCCGAGGATCCGGTCACGCTGGAAGAGCTTTCCAGCGAGTTCGACATCAGCCGCGAGCGCGTGCGCCAGATCGAGGTGCGCGCCTTCGAGAAGGTGCAGGAAGCCGTGCAGAAATACGCGGCCGAACAGGCCCGCGCCGTCCGCGTCATCGAAGACGCATAAGGCGAACGGCATCCCGACATGAAAAAGGCCCGGCAGCAATGCCGGGCCTTTCTTTTTGCCTGTTGGCGGAGCCTTACTGGCCGGCGCTGCCGGCTGCGGCCCAGGCCTTCATCACCTTGTCGAAGGCTTCCGTGCCGGCCGCGCCCTTGTCGAGCGTCAGCAGCGCGCGGCGGCCGTTGCGGTAGGTGATCGGGATATCGATCCACGAGCGCGTGCGCATGAGTTCCGTGTTCTTGGCGATCGCCTCGGGGAAGTCGTTGAGCGCGATCATGTGGAAATCGTCGGTGATCTTGGCGGGCACCGCGATGAGCGCATCGCCGCGGTCCTGCTCGGTCCGCTTCATCGCCACGCGCTGCACGCTCTCGATGCCGCCGCCCTCGAAATTCTCCGGCAGCGAGAAGACCAGTTCGACGATATGGCTTGCCGGCAGCGACTTGTCCGCGTTGCGGCGGAAGGTGATGAGCGCCGTCAGGCCCTTCGAGGGCACGTTGATCTGCGCGCGCACCACCGGCTCGGGCTTGGCGTCTCCGCCCGGCGATTCCTCGGCGCTCGACCAGGCGACCGTGCCTTCGATGGCCGTCGGCGAGGTCTGGCCGAGACGCTCCTCGTAAAGGAACATCTTCTGCGACACGCCTGCAGCGGGCTGCTCACCCGTTGCGGCCGGGACCTGTTCGCCGGTCGTCGTCGCCGTGCCGTTGCCGGCCGGGGTCTGCTGCGCCGTTTCCGTGCCCGTGGCCACGCCGGCATTGCCGTCGTTCCCGGCCTGGGCGGTTTCCGTGGACTGGGCCGCGACGGACTTGCCCTCTTCGGTCCCGTTGCCGTCGAGCGCCGGCGCCGGGCCGTTGTCGACCTCCGAGCCGTCCGTCATCAGGCGCTGGGTGAACTTGCCGCTGGCATTCTGCGCTGCGGAAGCGACCTCGGTGTTCGCCGTGGTGCCGGCAGCATTATTATCGCCCGTCTGCTGGGTGGAAGGCGTGGTGTTCGCCGGCAGGTCGCGTGCGCCATCCGCCGTCTCGGTGGCCGGCTTCGTCTCCGCGGGCGTCTTTTCCGCCGGGGCGGTGAAGGAGGCGATCTTCTCGTTGACCCAGCCGTTCACCGTATCGCGGTTGAACCAGTAGGCCGCGCCGGCACCGCCGACGATCGCCAGGAACGCGACGGTGGCGGCAAGCGCACCGAGGCCGAAACGCGACTTGCGCGGCTCGGCGCGGAACGAACGCTGCGGCGCGCGGGCCGTCTCGGCGCCTGCTGTTGCCGCTGCCGTCGAGGTGATCCCCGCAAGGCCGTCGTCGAAGGCCGGGGGCTTCGCCGTGACGGACGGTTCCGTCTTGGCCGGGAAGCCCATCAGGTCGTCGAGGTCGTCCCAATCGCTCTTCTTCGCGGTGTCGGCCGGCTGGGCTTCCGCCGGGACGGCCTTTTCCTCGGGCCATTCCCAGGCAAGCGGATCGGGCTCGACGGCGGGCTGGTCGCGGTTCTCGGCGACGGTCGCGGTGGTGGCTGCCTCGTTCCAGTCCCATGCGGCTTCGGCGGCCGGCATGCGGGCTTCCGCCAGCGGATCGGCCTCCGGCGCCTGTACGTCGTGAACGGGATAGGCGACCGGCTCGGGCTCGACGACCTCCACCGTCTCGGCCCCCGCCTCGGCGGTCACGTCATGCTCGGGCTCGTGCCAAGAGGGAACGTAGTCCTCCGTCGGCTCGGCCTCCGCCTGCCAGGACGGCTCGACATGAGCGGCGACGGCGACCGGCTCGTGATGAACGATCTGCTCCTCGACGACGGGTTCGGGCTCCGGCTCGGCGTCCGGCTCGCTGACGGCGACGGGTTCCTCGGCAGCCGGCTCTTCGGCCACCGGTTCGTGCGCAATGGGTTCATGAGCGACAGGCTCGTAAGCGACGGGCTCTTCGGCCGGCAGCTCTTCCGCATGATGCTCGACGGCGACCGGCTCCTCGTAAGGCTCCGGCTCGGCGGCTGTGACAGGCTCTTCTTCCGGCTGCGCGACGGCGGCGGGCTCTTCCGCCACCGGCGCGGCTGCAACGGGTTCCTCGACGGGTTCGAAGGCGGGCTCCTCGGCCGGAAGCGCCTCGGCATGATCGCCCTCGACGTCCGTGATCGCCGCTTCCAGCTTGTCGAGCTGGCGCTTCATGAGTTCATCGGAAGGGCGCGGGTTCATGGATTCGAGCTGCCGGCGGACCGCGCCGCGGGCTTTCTCGTAAACCTTCTGCCGCATCTCGGCATTGTTGTCCGAGAGGCCATCCACGGCCCTTCGAATGACTGCTACAAAATCCGCCATCAGAACTTTCCGTCGTGTTCGCGTGCTATCCTATTGGAATAGGTCACGGAACTGGTGTTGAGCTTGAGATTAGTCCTCAAACGGGTCGGTCACAAGTATGGTGTCGTCGCGCTCCGGGCTGGTCGAAAGCAGGGCGACCGGCGCGCCGATCAGCTCTTCGACCTGACGGACATACTTGATCGCCTGGGCCGGCAGGTCCGCCCAGCTGCGCGCGCCGACCGTCGATTCCTTCCAGCCTTCGAGCGTGACATAGATCGGCTCGACGCGGGCCTGCTGGCTCTGGCTCGCCGGCAGGTAGTCGATCTCCTTGCCATCCAGCTTGTAGCCGACGCAGATTTTCAATTCGTCCAGCCCGTCGAGAACGTCGAGCTTGGTGAGCGCGATGCCGCTGATGCCGTTGGTCTTGACCGTCTGGCGCACCAGCACGGCATCGAACCAGCCGCAACGGCGCGGGCGGCCGGTATTGACGCCGACCTCGCGGCCCACGGTCGCAAGATGCTTGCCGATCTCGTCATCCAGCTCACAGGGGAACGGGCCCTCGCCCACGCGGGTCGTATAAGCCTTGGTGATGCCCAGCACATAGCTGATCGCCGTCGGGCCGAGGCCCGAGCCGGCGGCCGCCTGCCCGGCAACCGTGTTGGAGGATGTCACGAACGGATAGGTGCCGTGGTCGTTGTCGAGCAACGCGCCCTGCGCGCCTTCAAAGAGGATGCGCGCGCCGGACTTGCGGTGCTTGTCGAGAACATCCCAGACCCGGTCGACATAGGGCAGGATCTGCGCGGCGACGGAAGTCAGTTCTTCCTCGATGGATTCGACGGAAATTTCGGCAAGGCCCATGCCCCGGCGCAGCGCATTGTGGTGCGTCAGCAGGCGCTCGATCTTCGGCCGCAGCGTCTCCGGCTCGGCAAGGTCGATCACGCGGATGGCGCGTCGGCCGACCTTGTCCTCATAGGCCGGGCCGATGCCGCGGCGGGTCGTGCCGATCTTGGTGCCGTTGCTGGAGGCAGCGTCCTCGCGCAGCGCGTCGAGATCGCGGTGCAGCGACAGGATGAGCGGCGCGTTGTCGGCGATGCGCAGCACCTCCGGCGTCACGGCGACGCCCTGCGCGCGCAGCTTTTCCACTTCCGCGACGAAATGGTGAGGATCGACGACGACGCCGTTGCCGATGACGCTGAGCTTTCCGCGCACAAGACCGGACGGAAGCAGGGCCAGCTTGTAGCTGATGCCGTTGATGACGAGCGTATGACCGGCATTGTGGCCGCCCTGGTAACGAACGATCACCTCCGCCCGTTCCGAAAGCCAGTCGACAATCTTGCCCTTGCCTTCGTCACCCCACTGCGAACCGACAACTACGACACTTGCCATTTCATCTTTCCCGTTTTCGCGCGCGAGCGCTTCACTCGTTTACGCGCACGTGCACGTGCGCCTGACCTGAAACCCGCGCATCTATACTGTGTTGTCTTTGGGAATGCGACCCTGTTATGGCGGCCGGCATCCGCTTTTTGCATGACATGGCGCGGATTTTCGCCTTATGTGAGGCGCCGCCTACCCATCCCGCCCCTGCCTTTCTCACCCGGACAAGCCGCCTTGAACAGCAGAGCCTATATCTATCTGTCCGTCACCACGCTTTTCTGGGGCGCGAACTCGGTTGCCGGCAAGCTCGCCGTCGGCCATGTCAGCCCGATGGTGCTGACGACCTTCCGCTGGATCGTGGCCCTTCTCGTCATCCTCGCCTTCATGCTGCCGCAGGTGAAGCGCGACTGGCCGAAGATCCGCCGCCACTGGCTGCAGCTCCTGCTCTACGGCGTCTTCGGCTTCACGGCCTTCAACGCCCTACTCTACACCGCCGTCGGCTATACCAGCGCCATCAATGCGGTCATCGAGCAGGCCGGCATTCCCATGCTGATCTTCGTCTTCAACTTCCTGCTCTTCCGCATCCAGGCATCGCTCGCGCAGGTCCTCGGCTTTACCGTGACCCTTGTCGGCGTGCTGTTAACAGCCGCTCATGGCGAATTCTCGGCACTGGCGGAACTTCAGTTCAATTTCGGCGACGCCCTGATGCTCGTCGCCTGCATCGTCTACGCCGGCTATACCGTATCGCTGCGCTGGAAGCCGGAACTGCACTGGCAGAGCTTCATCGCCGCCCCCGCCTTCGGTGCCCTCCTCAGCGCCATCCCGCTTTTCATCTGGGAACTGTCGCGCGGCGCAGCCATCTTCCCGGACGCCACCGGCTGGGGCGTCGTGCTCTATGCCGGCATCTTCCCCTCCCTGCTCTCGCAGGTGCTCTATGTGCGGGGCGTCGAGATGATCGGCGCGAACCGCGCCGGCCTCTTCATCAACGCCATTCCCGTCTTCGGCACCATTCTCTCCGTCCTTTTGCTCGGCGAGACGATCCAGCTCTTCCATGTCCTCGCCCTTCTCCTCGTCCTCGGCGGCATCGCTGTCGCCGAATGGGGCCGGCCGAGCGAAAAGAACGGCTGAAACGGAAAAGGCCCGCCGGATCGCTCCGGCGGGCCTTTCCATTTCCGTCTTGGGAGGGACGAAGATCAGTCGACGTTGAAGACGAGCGGCTTGACCTGGCGGATCGCCGGGTTGGCGCCGAGCTTGGCGACCACCTCATCGGAAAGCGCACCGTCGACATAGAGCAGCGCGATGGCGTCGCCCCCTTCCTTCTCGCGGCCGAGCTGGAAGTTGGCGATGTTCACGCCGGCCTCGCCGAGCGTCATGCCGATGAAGCCGATCATGCCGGGAACGTCGGTATTGGTGATGTAGACCATGTGGTGGCCGACATCGGCATCGAGGTTGATGCCCTTGATCTGGATGAAGCGCGGCTTGCCGTCGGAGAAGACCGTGCCGGCGACCGAGCGGGTCTGGTTGGCGGTCTTCACCGTCAGGCGGATATAGCCGTCGAAGACGCCCGACTTGTCACGCTTGACCTCGGAGAGGATGATGCCCTTCTCCTTGATCATCACCGGCGCCGAGACCATGTTGACGTCGGCCACCTGCGAGCGGATGAGGCCGGCAAGCACCGCGCTGGTCAGCGCCTTGGTGTTCATCGTCGCGGTCGCGCCGTCGTAGAGGATCTCGATTTCCTTGATCGCGCTTTCCGTGACCTGGCCGACGAAGGCGCCCAGCACGTCCGCAAGGCGGATGAAGGGCTTCAGGATCGGCGCTTCCTCGGCGGTGATCGACGGCATGTTGATGGCGTTCGAGACGGCACCCTTGACGAGGTAGTCCGACATCTGTTCGGCGACCTGCAGGGCGACGTTCTCCTGCGCTTCCGTGGTCGACGCGCCGAGATGCGGCGTGCAGACGACGTTATCGAGACCGAAGAGCGGGCTTTCGGTCGCGGGCTCGACCTCGAACACATCGAAGCCGGCGCCAGCGACATGGCCGGACTTGATAGCTTCGGCAAGCGCCGCCTCATCGACCAGTCCACCACGGGCGCAATTGATGATGCGCACGCCCTTCTTGGTCTTGGCGAGCGCTTCCTTGCCCAGGATGCCGCGGGTCTTGTCCGTCATCGGAACGTGCAGCGTGATGAAATCGGCGCGGGCGAGCAGGTCGTCCAGTTCCACCTTCTCGACGCCCATTTCCACGGCGCGCTCGGCCGACAGGAAGGGATCGTAGGCGATGACATGCATGCCGAGGCCGATGGCCTTCTTGCAGACGATGCCGCCGATATTGCCGGCACCGATGACACCGAGCGTCTTGCCGGTGATCTCGACGCCCATGAACTTCGACTTCTCCCACTTGCCGGCCTGGGTCGAGCTGTCGGCGGCCGGAAGCTGGCGGGCGACGGCGAACATCAGCGCGATGGCGTGCTCGGCGGTGGTGATCGAGTTGCCGAAGGGCGTGTTCATGACGATGATACCGCGGCGCGAGGCGGCCGGGATATCGACATTGTCGACGCCGATGCCGGCACGACCGATGACCTTGAGGTTGGTCGCCGCCGCGATCAGCTTTTCCGTCGCCTTGGTGGCGGAGCGGATGGCGAGGCCGTCATAGTTGCCGATGATCTCGGCGAGCTTTTCCTTGTCCTTGCCGAGCTTCGGCTGGAAATCGACTTCGACGCCGCGATCACGGAATATCTGGACGGCGGTTTCCGAGAGTTCGTCGGATACGAGTACGCGAGGTGCCACGATAGGCCTCCTTAAATCGGTCTTGAAAGATGAGATAAAGGGTGGCTCCGCCCGAAGGACGAAGCCGGTCGCGAAATCAGGCCGCAGCCTTGGAAAGCGTCGCCTTCTGGGTCTCGAAGGCCCAGGTCAGCCAGGGCATCAGCGCTTCGAGGTCGGCGGTGTCGATGGTGGCACCGGCCCAGATGCGCAGGCCCGACGGGGCATCGCGGTACGCGCCGATGTCGTAGGCGACACCCTGCTTGTCGAGCAGCGAGACGAGGCCCTTGGCGAAAGCCGCCTGTGCCTCGGCGTCGAGCGCCAGCACGTCCTTGTCGGCAATCGTCAGGCAGACCGAGGTGTTGGAGCGCGTCGCCGGATCCTTGGCGAGATTGGCGATCCAGTCGTTCTTCTCGACGAAGTCGAAGATGACCTTGGCGTTCGCATCGGCGCGGGCCATCAGGCTCTTGAGGCCGCCGACGTCCTTCGCCCAGAGGAGCGCATCGATATAGTCCTCGACGCAAAGCATGGAGGGCGTATTGATCGTCTCGCCCTGGAAGATGCCCTCGATCAGCTTGCCGCCCTTGGTCATGCGGAAGATCTTCGGCATCGGCCAGGCCGGCGTATAGCTTTCGAGGCGTTCGACGGCGCGCGGCGACAGGATGATGACACCATGTGCGCCCTCGCCGCCGAGAACCTTCTGCCAGGAGAAGGTGACGACATCGAGCTTGGCGAAATCGAGGTTCTGCGCGAAGGCGGCCGAGGTCGCGTCGCAGATGGTGAGGCCCTTGCGGTCCGCCGGGATGAAGTCGGCATTGGCAACGCGCACGCCCGAGGTCGTGCCGTTCCAGGTGAAGACCACGTCACGGTCGAAATCGATCGTGGAAAGGTCGGGCAGCAAGCCGTAATCGGCCGTGATCTTGCGGGTGTCGGGGAGCTTCAGCTCCTTCACGACATCCGAAACCCAGCCCGAACCGAAGCTTTCCCAGGCGACCATGTCGACGCCGCGCGGGCCGAGCAGCGACCACAGCGCCATTTCGACGGCGCCGGTATCGGAGGCCGGCACGATGCCGATGCGGTAATCCGCCGGCACTTCCAGGACTTCACGGGTGAGATCGATGGCCTGCTTGAGCTTCGTCTTGCCGATCTTGGCGCGGTGCGAACGACCGAGCGTAGCATCGGAAAGCGCTTCGAGCGACCAGTTGGGGCGCTTCGAGCACGGGCCAGAAGAGAAATGGGTATTGTTCGGACGCACGTCCGGCGGTGTGACGGTCTTCGTCATGATCGCTATCCTTCCAGATAGATAGCTCCTCGTTGGGGAGGAGTGTCCCGCCGCCGTGGATATGGGAGAGCCGTTTTCAAGTCAAGCGGAATATGTCGCGATCGAAAAATAATAGGGCGCAATGGAAACGGCGCGCCAGTTTCCCGATGCGCCGCGAAAACTGCTGGACGATGTCTTACCAGAGAGGAACGCGCAGCCCCACACGGAATTCGTGCTTGTGCAGGCCGTGGTCGCGGATATCCACGTCACCTGCGGCGGAGCGGAAGGCCTTGCCGCCGCCCATGCCGGAAAAGCGATAGCCGAAGTCGAGCTTGACGCGGGAGGTGAGATCCACGGAGGCGCCGGCCATCAGCGCATAGGTGAAGCGCAGGCCATCCCGCCCTTCCACGCCGGGGCAACCCGCGCCCGAGCAGGCAGGGTTCCGCCAGTCGAGCCAGGTCGCGCCGAGCCCCGCCCCGAGATAAGGCGTGAAGCCGGCGAGCGTGCCGAGGTCGATATAGCCGTTCGCCATCAGGCCGGCAGCGGAATAATCCGCCTTGAAGGCGCAGGGACCGCCGGCGCAGGCGGCGCTGCCCTTGAAATCGTCCTTGGAAAAATCGGCGGTCACATCGCCGCGCAGCAGGTCGCTGAACTGGTAGCCGATGCCGACGCCGTAGGAGAGCGGCCGGGAGAAGCGCGCCGTATCGAAATCCCGCGTGCCGCCCGCGTCCGTCAGGCGGGGCCGGTCGCCCTTGATCCAGCCGGAATAGCCGAGATCGCCGCGAATGTACCAGCCTTGCGCACTGGCACTTTTCGACACGTCGATTTCCGGCGCGTCGATGATCTCGATGTCGCCGGCAACGGCGCTTGTCGCGATGAAAGCTGCGACGGCGGCCATGCCAAACGATGCGAAGCGGCGGAACATGTCTCGATTCCCTGAAGACCGGATAGCCCGGCAGTGACCCGGTGCCGGCCGCCACACGCCGCCATACACCGTTGGTTAACCATATTTCTTAAGGAATGAAGAAACCGTTAAGCCCCTCCCCGCCGCGCCGGAATGCAAAAGGCCGCCCCGAAGGGCGGCCCTGAAAATTCATCCGGCAAGGCGGCTTACTTGTAGACAGGCTGCTCGATCGGAATATCGGCCGGCGGGATATAGGTCGCCGTTTCGCAGCCGTTGAAGGAGTAGCGAAGACCGGCGCGGGCCTCATGGCTGTAGAAGCCCTTGTCGTAGCCCGGACCGCCGTTGTTCTTGAAGCCGAACATCGCGCCCTTGGTGATGTGGCGGAAGCGATAGCCGACATCGGCCTTGAGGTTACAGGTCAGATCGATCGAAGCACCGGCCATGAGCGCGTAGGTAAAGCGCCAGCTCTTCTTGCCGCCGTGTTCAGTAGTCGTACACGTACCACCATTGCAGATGGTGTTGTCCAGCTTATTCCACTTCACATAGGAGCCGCCGATACCGCCGCCGACGTAAGGCGTGAAGACACCATAGTGGCCGATGTCGACATAGGCGTTGGCGAGCAGGCTGAGAGCGGACATTCCCGAACGATCGGTCGATTGGCAAGGCGTCACGCCGCACAGGCCGGTCGTGCCGCCCCGGAAGTTTGACTTGAACATATAGTCGAGCGTCACGTCGGTGCGGAAGTGGTCGTTGATCTGGTAACCGACACCGCCGCCGATGACAAAGCCACTTTTCAGCCGCGTATAGTCAAAATCCGCGTCGGTGTCATTCGATCCCTGGAAATAATGCGCACCGCGCATCTTGTTGTACGACCAGCCCGCATCGCCGCGCAGATACCAGCCGCTGGTCTCGACAATGGCGGTCTCCTGCACCGGGGCCTCGATGACCTGCGGCTCATACAGATCGGCCGCGTAACCCGACGTGCCTGTCAGCAGGACGGCGACGATGCCACTCAAAACTTTCCTCATGGCCTTGCTCCAATAGGCTTGTGCTTGGCACGCCCGGCAAGCCGGCTTTCCAAGTCCCTCGATCGGCTATGGATAATGGCGAAGAAAGGTTAAGGCCCGATTAACTACAAAAGTTTACTCTATCCGTTAACAACCATTCACAAATTCGGAAAATCTTTAAGTAAAGAGTACGCTTCGACTTGCAGCCAATAGAAAAGGCCGGAGCGAAGCCCCGGCCTTCAAAAATAGCGGTTGATCCGTTCAGGCGGCGCTGCGCACCGCGCCGATGACGCCGACCAGTTCGTCCACGATGCGCTCCACCTGGGCGCGGTCGTCGCCTTCCGCCATCACGCGGATCAGCGGCTCCGTGCCGGAGGGGCGGATCAGCAGGCGGCCGTTCCTGGCGAGCTGGCTTTCCGCATCCGCGATGGCCTGGCGGACCGTCGCATCCTCCAGCGGCTGGCCGGCCTGGACGCGGACATTCTTCAGCACCTGCGGCACCGGCTCGAAACGGTTGCAGACCTCGCTTACCGTCCTGCCGCTGCGCTTGACGCAGGCAAGGATCTGCAGTGCCGCCACGAGGCCGTCGCCGGTCGTGCCGAAATCGGACAGAACGATATGGCCGGACTGCTCGCCGCCGACATTATAGTCGTGCTGGCGCATGTGCTCGACGACATAGCGGTCGCCGACCTTGGTGCGCTGGAGGCCAAGGCCCTTGTCCGTAAGGAAGCGTTCGAGACCGAGATTGGACATGACGGTCGCGACGATGCCGCCGCCGCGCAGCATGCCGTCCTCCGCCCAGCTTTCGGCGATGACCGCCATCAGCTGGTCGCCGTCGATGATCTTGCCGTTCTCGTCGACGATCTGCACGCGGTCGGCATCGCCGTCGAGCGCGATGCCGATATCGGCACGCACCTCATGCACCTTGCGCTGCAGCGTCTCGGGATGCGTCGAGCCGCATTCGAGGTTGATGTTGAGGCCGTCCGGCTCGTTGCCGATGGTCACGACATCCGCGCCGAGCTCCCAAAGCGCGGCCGGCGCCACGCGGTAGGCCGCGCCGTTGGCGCAGTCGATGGCGACGCGCAGGCCCTGAAGCGTGACATCGCGCGGCAGCGTGCGCTTGGCATGCTCGATATAACGGTCGTGCACGCCGTCGATGCGCTTGGCCCGGCCGATCTCGGCGGACTTGGCGAGCTGCGCCATCATGTCCTTTTCGAGCAGGTCCTCGATCTCCATCTCCAGCTCGTCGGAGAGCTTGTAGCCGTCCGGGCCGAAGAGCTTGATGCCGTTGTCGTAGAAGGGATTGTGCGAGGCCGAGATCATCACGCCGATATCGGCGCGCAGCGACCGGGTCAGCATGGCGACGGCCGGCGTGGGGATCGGGCCGAGGACGAAGGCGTCGATGCCGGCCGCGGTGAAGCCCGCCACCATGGCGTTTTCCAACATGTAGCCGGAAAGGCGCGTGTCCTTGCCGATCACCACGCGGTGACGATGCGCGCCGCGCCGGAAGATCGTGCCGACGGCGATACCGACCCGCATGGCAAGGTCCGGCGTCATCGGGAAGGTGTTGGATTGACCCCGGATGCCATCCGTGCCGAAGTAACGACGTTTCATGTTCGCTCCTGAATTCGCCGGCCGGGCGGCATGCCGCCGTGCCGACGCGATACGCGCCCCATCTGCCGCGTCCAAGGTGCCTTCCGTGAGGCACCAACGAGGCGAGCATACTAGCCCCCTCGGGTAACCTTAAGCTTAAGACGCGCAGCTTTTGCGCTTCTTTGCCACAAAACCGGGCAAAGAACACCCGTCCCGGAATCAGAATTCATTACACTGCGTTACCGAAAGAAAACGGCCGGGAAAGATTTCCCGGCCGTTTTCATGTTTCCTGTCGCGGCGATTACTGCGGCTGCGGTTCCATTCCGCTTTCCGGTTCGCCGCCCTTCTTCTGGCCGGCCTTCGGAACGGCCGAGCCGCGATGCGGCGGCGTGTCGTCGCCAAGGTCGCGCGCCGGCTTCTCGCCGCGGATCAGCGCCTTGATCTCGTCGCCCGTCAGCGTCTCGTACTCGAGCAGGCCTTCGGCGAGCGCCACGAATTCGTGGTTCTGCTCGGTGATGATGCGCTTGGCCTCGGCATAGGCCTCGTCGATCAGACGGCGGATCTCGTTGTCGATCTTCTGCGCGGTCGCTTCGGACACGTTCTTCTGCTGCGCGACGGAATGGCCGAGGAACACTTCCTGCTGGTTCTCGCCATAGGCGACTTGGCCGAGCTGGTCGGAGAAGCCCCACTGGGTGACCATGGCGCGGGCAAGCTTGGTGGCCTGCTCGATATCCGAGGACGCGCCCGAGGTGATGTTGTCCTTGCCGAAGGTGATCTCTTCGGCGACACGGCCGCCCATCATGATGGCGAGGCGCGAGACCATCCACTTGTAGCTCATGGAATAGCGGTCACCTTCCGGGAGCTGCATGACCATGCCGAGCGCGCGGCCGCGCGGAATGATCGTCGCCTTGTGCAGCGGATCGGCGAGCGGCACCTTGAGCGCGACGATGGCGTGGCCGGCCTCGTGATAGGCGGTGAGCTTCTTTTCCGCCTCGGTCATGGCCGAGGAGCGGCGCTCGGCGCCCATCATGATCTTGTCCTTGGCGTCCTCGAATTCCTGCATGGTGACGAGGCGCTTGTTGCGGCGCGCGGCCATCAGGGCGGCTTCGTTGACGAGGTTCATGAGATCGGCGCCGGAGAAACCGGGCGTGCCGCGCGCAAGAACCTTGAGGTCGACATTCGGTGCCAGCGGTACGTTGCGGACATGCACCTTGAGGATGCGCTCGCGGCCGACGATATCCGGGTTCGGCACCACGACCTGACGGTCGAAACGGCCGGGACGCAGCAGCGCCGGGTCGAGAACGTCGGGACGGTTGGTCGCGGCGATCAGGATGATGCCCTCGTTCGCCTCGAAGCCGTCCATCTCGACGAGGAGCTGGTTCAGCGTCTGCTCGCGCTCGTCGTTGCCGCCGCCGAGGCCGGCGCCGCGATGGCGGCCGACGGCGTCGATTTCGTCGATGAAGATGATGCAGGGGGCGTTCTTCTTGGCCTGCTCGAACATGTCGCGGACACGGCTCGCGCCGACGCCGACGAACATTTCCACGAAGTCGGAGCCCGAAATGGTGAAGAACGGCACATTCGCCTCACCCGCGACCGAGCGGGCAAGCAAGGTCTTGCCGGTGCCGGGCGGGCCGACGAGCAGCACGCCGCGCGGAATGCGCCCGCCAAGGCGCTGGAACTTTTGGGGATCGCGCAGGAACTCGACGATCTCTTCCAGATCCTGCTTGGCCTCGTCCACGCCCGCGACGTCCGCGAAGGTGACGCGGCCATGCGCTTCGGTCAGAAGCTTCGCCTTGGACTTGCCGAAGCCCATCGCCCCGCGCGAGCCGCCCTGCATCTGGCGCATGAAGAACAGCCAGACGCCGAGGATCAGCAGCATGGGCAGCAGCGTGCCGATATAGCTGAGGAAACCGGAGGAACCATCCGTCTCGGGACGCGCGCTGACGACGACGTTCTTCGCCTCCAGACGCTGGACGAGCGAATTGTCGCCGTTCGGCGCATAGGTCTGGAAGGTCGCGCCGGTCTCGACATAGCTGCCGACGATCTTCTCGCCGGTGATGACGACTTCCTTGACCCGGCTCGAGTCCACTTCCTTGAGGAACTGCGAATACGGGATTTCCCGCGAGCCGGTCTGCGTCGGGCTCGTCTGGAACATGCTGAACAGCGCGATCAGCAGAAGGGCGATGATCGCCCAGAGGGCGAAGTTTCGGAAGTTAGGATTCATCGAGCTTTCCGGGCACTTTCTCGGCCAAGGGCTCCTGACCGCTTCTTTCCCGCCTAACATAGGGTCGCCTTGCGGCCTTGCCAAGGCAAAGCGCTCGGCCCCGGGGGCTTTTCTCAAACTATCGTCAACAGGCCGGGCCGAACGGCCCCTTGCGGACCATCCCGATGCCGGCACTTGACGTCATGCTACCACAACGCTTCAGCCTGCGCCCTCATTCGTTCGGCGGAGACGCAAAAGATGGGCAGCCGGCAAGCTGCGCGAGCGCCTGCGCGGCCGGCAGGTCGAATCGGGGAAGGAATCGCGCATAGGGCGCGATCACCGGCGCGATATCGACCATGCCCGCACCCACGGGCGCGCCGTCCTCGAATTTCAGGCAGGGCGCGGCATGGCGCGCCCTGAGAGCGGGGCCTTGAAGGCCTTCCACCGCCACCTGCCCGGCCGCCGAGACGATGATCGTGCGCCGCGTGCCGTTGGCGAGGCGAAACCGGCCGTCCCAAACGCCCGCCGCCCCGGCGGGCAGAACGAGAGGAGCGATCTCCCTGCACTCGCGGTAGAGATAGAGCCCGTCGCGGCGGCGGTCGAACACGACGCGCCCGGCCGTCATCCGCGACAGTGTGCCGCTGGCAAGGAAGGTCCGCAGCCGGCCGGCCGAGCGGGTTTCCAGCACATGCACCCGCCCGCCGGCGGTCGCCGCCAGCAGCAGCAGGCCCCGCCAGCCGGCGGGATCGGCGAGCGCCGTCTCGACCGCGGCCGGCGCAAGCACGAAAAGGCCCCGCTCCGCCCGCACATTGCCGAAAAGGAACCCTGCCGCGCGCTGTGCGAGCAAAAGCCGCTCGCCCGGCGTCGGCGGTAGGGCCGCCGCATCGCCCCGTGTGCGGATGCGCACCCGCTCGAAACGGGGATTGGCATTGCTCGGGTCGTCGATCCAGCTTTCACCCTTCTCACGAAGAAACGAGCGGATCGTCTCCCGGTCGATGCCGAGGAAGGGACGCAGCAGCCAGACCGCACCGTCGAGGAGAACCGCATCCGCCATGCCGGAAAGCCCGATGCCGTCCGCCGCCCGTGCCGCGCGCATGGCGACGGTCTCGGCCTGGTCGTCGCGCGTATGGGCGGAGAGGATGGCATCCGCCTGCATTTCCACGGCCGCGTCGCAAAGAAGTTCGTAGCGTTTTGCGCGCGCGGCAGCCTGGAGGCCGGCCTGCGGCTTTGCGCCCTGCCAGCGCCGGATGACATGGGGAATGCCGCGGCGCACGCAAAGCGCTGCAACGGCGGCGGCCTCGTCGTCCGAGCCGGCGCGAAGGCCATGATCGACGGTGCAGGCCGAAAGGGTAATGTGCGGATGGCGCCCGGTGGCGCAGAGCGTGGCGAGCGCCACGAGAAGCCCTGTCGAATCGCTGCCGCCGGAAACGGCGATCATCAGGCGGGCGGGGCGTTTGAAACTTGTCAGCAGGCGGCCGGCTGCCTCGTCGACGGGATTGTCCGCGCGGGCCACGACCTTCCGTCCGTCCGCAATCAGCAGGACAGGCGGCTCTGTTCGGAAGAAACCTTGTTCTTCACGGCCTTGGAGGCATTCGGGTAGCGCTTGTTCACCTCGCGCAGCGTCGCGCAAGCGGTTTCGCGATTGTCGAGGGCGGCGAGCGACATGCCGAGCTTCAGCAGCATTTCCGGCGCCTTCTTGGACTTGGAGAAGTTCTGGTGGGCGTTGAGGAAGGTCTTGGCGGCCTCGTTGAAATTGCCCTGCGAATACTGCGCCTCGCCCAGCCAGAAGTTCGCGTCGGCGGCCTTCTCGCTCTTCGGGAAGACATCGAGATAGTCGCGGAACTCGCGCTCGGCGACCTGGTAGTCGCCCGAAAGCACATGGCCATAGGCGGCCTGGTAGAGATCGTCAGGGTTGTCGAGCGAGGCGGTGGAGGATTGCGAGGCCTGCGGCAGGCCGGTATCGGCGCCCGGCACCGTGTTGTCGCTGCCGATGGAGGCGCTCTGGTTGTTCAGGTCCGGATTGGTCTCGGCGCCGATCGGGTTGCCGTTCTCGTCGAACTTGATGGAACCGAGTTCCTGCGGCTGCGCGCCGCCGCCACCGCCGCCCTGCTGGCCGAGCGTGGCGGCCCCGGCGGTGTCATCCGCCGGTACCCGGTTCGAGGCGATCTGCTGGTCGGGCGTTCCGCCATTGACCGGCTTGTCGAGCGCGCCGCTCTTGCCGCCCGCCTTGCCCTTTCCGCTTTCCAGATCCTGGAAGCGATATTCGTTGTCTTCCTGCGCCTTGCGGATCTGTTCCTGCATCTGCAGGAGCTGGTAGCTCATCTCTTCGATGCGGCCGTTGAGGTTGCGGATCTCTTCCTCGAGCTGGCCGACCCGCGGGTCCATGGCCTGCGCGAGAACCACGTTTCCGTTGCCCGCTCCCTGGCTCTTGTGGGAAAGGAAGCCGTTCGCCAGAGTCGAAAGCGGCGATGCGCTGATCGGCCCGACCGTGCCTGCAACCGCTGCGAGACTGAGAACGCCTGCCGCGACAAGTTTCTTCATCTATCTTCGTCCTGTTGGTCCGATTGTGCGCCGAAGCGCTGCCGAAGAGTTTTCCAAATACTCTCAAAAAGCAACGGAGTTCGGCCAAAGTGTGTTGAAAAAAGAAAGGCGGCCGCAAGGCCGCCTTTTCCATGCGTTCCCGGAAGGGGAATTACATGCCCGCGCCGCCGAGAACGGTGACGGCACGACGGTTCTGCGACCAGCAGGAAATGTCGTCGCAGACGGCGACCGGACGTTCCTTGCCGTAGGAGATCGTCTTGATGCGGTTTGCCGGGATACCGCGCGAAGCGAGGTACTGGCGGGTGGAAGCCGCGCGGCGTGCGCCGAGCGCCAGGTTGTATTCGCGCGTGCCGCGTTCGTCGGCATGGCCTTCGACCGTGATCGCGTAGTTCGGGTAGCGCTGCAGCCACTGGGCCTGGCGATCGAGCGTCGCGGCGGCGTCTGCGCGGATCGACGTGGAGTCGGTGTCGAAGAAGATGCGGTCGCCGACATTGACCGTGAAGTCCTGCTGCGAGCCGGGCGTGGCAGCGCCGCCGGCGCCGTTGAGGCCGAGGTCGCCGGCGCTGTTCGGCAGGTTCTTCTTGGAGGCGCAGCCCGCCAGGGCGAGCGTCATGACGAGCGCGATCATCACCGGGTTGCGGGCGATGGTCTGCATGCGGCCAGCGGCCGGAGTATGAATGCGGCTCATGAGCCGGTCTCCTTGCATCAGTTCTTGCGTCAAGTTCGTTGAAGCGTCAGGTTTCAATCAGGGTTGCCAGACTGTAACCCGGAGCGGTTAATCCGCCTTCAACGGTTATGGTTAACGATTGCTTGTAAGACCGTCCCCGGCCCCTCGCATTTCATCATGCCTTGCATGTCGGAGCGCGAAACCAGAGCACATGTCCGCGCGACATGCAGAAACGGAAGCGGGCCTGCCGCCTCTCGCCGTGTGGCCTGATTTACAGGACTTTGCGGCAAGAACGCGGCAGACCCGCTTCGAATTGTGATGCTCCGAAGACTATTCGAGCAGCGGCGACCAGGCCGGGTCGGAAGCGAAGCCCTTCGTCTGGATGAGCTGCTCGTTGTAGCCCGTCAGATCGATCGAGTAGATCTGCGGGCCGCCCGCGCCGGCCGACTGGCGGAAGAACATCAGCACGCGGCCGTTCGGCGCCCAGGTCGGGCCTTCATTGTGGAAGCCCGAGGTCAGGATGCGCTCGCCCGAACCGTCCGTCTTCATCACGCCGATGGAGAACTTGCCGCCCGACTGCTTGGTGAAGGCGATGAGGTCGCCGCGCGGGGACCAGACCGGCGTGGAATAGGAACCGTCGCCGAAGGAGATGCGGCGCTGGCCTGAGCCGTCGGCGCCCATCACGTAGAGCTGCGGCCGCCCGCCGCGGTCGCTTTCGAAGACGATCTGGCTGCCGTCGGGCGAATAGGAGGGCGAGGTGTCGATCGCGGCGGTAGAGGTCAGCCGCGTCGTGGTGCGCGAGCGCAGGTCCATCGTGTAGATATTGGCGTTGCCTTCCTGCTGCAGGCTCATGATGACGCGCTGGCCATCCGGCGAGAAGCGCGGCGCAAAGGTCATGCCCGGGAAGTTGCCGACCACCTCGCGCTGCCCCGTCTCGAGCTGAAGCAGGTAGACGCGCGGCTGGTTGCCCTCGAAGGACATGTAGGTGATTTCCTGACGGCTCGGCGAGAAGCGCGGCGTCAGGACCAGCTCGTTGGAATTCGTCAGCGCGCGGGCGTTGAAGCCGTCCTGGTCCATGATGGCGAGCTGGCGCTTGCGGGCCGTCTTCGGGCCGCTTTCGGCGACATAGACGATGCGGGTGTCGAAGTAGCCCTTCTCGCCCGTCAGGCGCTCATAGATCGCGTCGGCGATGATATGCGCCACGCGGCGCCAGTTTTCCGGCTGCGTGTAGAACTGCTGGCCGGTGAGCTGCTGGCCCGCGAAGGTGTCCCAGAGGCGGAACTCGGCGCGCAGGCGCCCGTCGCCCTCCTGCGTCACGCGGCCCGTGACGAGCGCCTGCGCGTTGATGACCTTCCAGTCGTCGAAGCGCGGCGGCTGGTCCGGATTGGAGATCTTCTCGATGAAGGCCTGCTTGTTGACCGGCGCGAAAAGGCCGGAGCGCTTGAGGTCGGCCGCGATGACGTCGGTGATGCGCTGGCCGAGGTCGCCGCCGGCGACGAAGTCCGTCACGGCGATCGGCAGCGGCTCGACATTGCCCTTGTTGATGTTGATTTCGACCTTCGCAAAGGCCTGCGGCAGAGAGACCGCAAGGCCGGTCAGCACGACCAGCAAACGAAGAAGATTGCGTCTGTACATCTATCTAGGCCTTCCTAGTTCCTACATCATTTCGCTCGGATCGAAGTTCACGACGACTTCGCTCCAGGCATCGTATTTTTCCGGGGGCAGCCCCTTGAAGGGCCGCGATTTCATGATGGCGCGGCGCGCACCGCCGGCAAGCGCTCGGCGGGCAGCTTCCGAGCCGCCGGTCGCCACGACTTCCGGCTCGCCGATGATGTCGCCGTTCTGGTCGAGCTGCATCGTGACCTTGATGCGCACGTCGGCGGCATCCGAAAGGCCGGGGATGATCGACCAGTTGTTCTGGATCTGGCCGCGCAGCGCGTCCATCTCGCTCATCGAAAGCTTGGTGCCGGTCGTCGTCTTCTTGCCACCGAGCGCCGCCTGTTCCTGCGAGCGCTTGGCGCCGCCGCCGGCCGCCTTTTCCTTGTTGAGAAGCGCGGCGATCTCGTCGGCGTTGAAGTCGCTGTCGTTCAGCGAGCTCGCCTTCTCCTGCTTCTTCTTCTCGTCCTTCTTGCGGTCGGGCGTCTTGGCCGTCTGGGCCTTCGCCGTCTCGGTCTTCTTCTCTTCCGGCTTCTTCTCCGGCTCGGCCTTGGCCGTCTCGACCTTCGGCTTCATCTCGGGCAGCGGCACCTTGTCCGGCAGCGCCTCGGCTTCCGGGTCCTCGGCCGGCTTGTCTTCAGCCGGCTTCGCCTCGGGCTTCGGGTCGGGCTTGACCTCCTGCTTGGCCTCGGGAAGGGCGGCGACCTCGGTCGAGGGCTCGCTCGCCTTTTCGACCGGCTTTGCCTCCTCGACGGGCTTGCTGTCCGGCGTCTGGACGACCTTCTCGGCCTTTTCCGGCGAGGCGGCGGTCTCGATGTCGCGCGGCTTTTCTTCCGGCGTCGGCAGGTTCTTCAGGTCGATCTCGTTGTCGCCGACATTTTCCGCATTCTCGACCGGCGTCTGCTTCTTGGTCGGAACGGGGGCGGCCTTTTCCTTCATTTCGGCTTTCTTGTCGCCCTGCTGAATCTGCGTCAGCTCCTCGATCGACACGATATCGACCGGCAGGGCTTCGACATCGGCGACGTCGAAGCTCTCGGGACTGCCGAGCGAAACCAGCGCCCAGGTGAGGACCACGGCGTGGATGACGGCGGATGTGGCAAGGCTGCCCTTCATGGCGTGCGATTACCTGTCCGGTTTCTGCTCGGTGACGAGGCCGATATTGGTGAAGCCGCCGGCCTGGATGCGCGACATGACGTCGGCCATGACGCCATAGGGCGCATTGCCGTCGCCGCGCACGAAGATACGCTCGGTATAGCCCGTGGTGGCCACGGCCTGGAGCTTGGCGGCGACCTCCTCGATCGGGATCGCTGTTTCCTGCAGGAAGACCTGGCCGTCGGCCTTGACCGAAACGGTGATCGGCTGCGTATCGGCGTTGAGGGCCTTCGCCTGCGTCTTCGGCAGGTCGAGCGGCACGCCGACGGTCATCAAGGGGGCTGCGACCATGAAGATGATGAGCAGCACGAGCATGACGTCGACCATCGGCGTCACGTTGATCTCGCTCATCGGGGCCCGCTTGCCGCCCCCGCGGCGGCGGCGACCGCCGCCTGAATTCTTCGCTCCGACTGACATGCCCATGGCGTCGTCTCCGTCTGTCCTGAACGCCGCGTTTTACTGCGCCGCAGCGCGCGGCTGCAGCTTCTCGTCGATCTGGCGCGAGAGGATGGCCGAGAACTCGTCCGCAAAGCCCTCCATGCGCGCCGTCAGCTTGCCGGCGTCGGCGGAGAACTTGTTGTAGGCGATGACCGCGGGAATGGCGGCGACGAGGCCGATGGCGGTGGCGAGCAGCGCCTCGGCGATGCCCGGCGCGACGACCGCAAGGCTTGTCTGCTTGGAGCCGGCGATGGCCTGGAAGGAGGTCATGATGCCGACGACCGTGCCGAAGAGGCCGACGAAGGGCGCCGCCGAGCCGATGGTGGCGAGCGAGCCGAGCCTGGCTTCCAGCGTTTCGGATTCACGCGACAGCGTCACGTCCATCGCCCGGTCGATACGCATCTGCAACCCTATGGGCGAGCGCGCCCCGCGTTCGAAGCTCTTCTTCCATTCCCGCATCGCCGCCACGAAGATGGCGCTCATGCCGGTGGTCTGCCGGTCGGAGAGCGTGCGATAGAGCTCCTCCAGCGACTGGCCCGACCAGAAGACCTGCTCGAAACTGTCGAGCTGGCGGCGCGCGCGGCCGTAGCTCACGGACTTGTCGACCACGATGGCCCAGGTCCAGACGGACGCGGCGAGAAGGCCGAGCATGACCAGCTTCACGATGAATCCGGCCTGGATGAAGAGACCCCACAGGGTCACGCTGCCAGCCGCTTCCAAACCCACTTGTTCCATAGACCTATGTCCCCGAATCCAAACACCCGGCACGGGCGCTTTGCGGCCCAACCGGGTAACATTCCGCCGTGGCGGGCCTCTGGGAGGATAAACCCGCTACGGCATTCAATAACGCGCGTCGCAGTCAGGGTTTTCGTCCCGCACCCGCTTCGCAGTCCGTCAAGAATGTCCGGTTGATGCCGCCGGCCGCCATGCCGGTCAAACGCTTACAACCTGCCTTCTTCACGGCAATTTTGGTTAAAGGATGACGTGCAGTGCACAAAATCCTCACCCGTCGAGTAAGACATCATTATGGTTAAGGGAGTGTTACCGCTAATGCGCGGCCGAAACTTCTTGCGTCCTGGCAAGAAAACGCGCCGCCAGCGCCTCCGGCAGCCGGCGCGGCCGGCCCGCCGCGTTGATGACCGCGATGATGACGCGCGCGGCTATCAGAAGCTGGTCGCCGCGGCGGATTTCCTGGTTGAGGATCATCTTCGCCCCGCCCGCCTTCTCGGTGGACGTCAGGATCGTCAGGATATCGTCCATCCGCGCCGGCGCCTTGAAGTCGATCTCCATGCGATGAACGACGAAGACGAGGCCCTCGCGGTCCTCCTCCAGAACGAGGCTGCCCTGCTCGACGCCGAGCAGACGCAGATAATCCGTCCGCCCGCGCTCCATGAAATGCAGGTAGCGGGCATGGTAGACGACGCCGGAAAAATCCGTGTCCTCGTAATAGACGCGCTGCACGAGCCGATGGCCTGCCTCGCTGAGTTCGCCAGAAAGATGATGGGGGAGGTCTGTCATGATCGGCGTCCGGCAAGAATTTTCCGCCTCTCTCCCGCAAAGCGGCGGCAAATGCAAGGCCGGCGCTCAGCCGAGTTCGATCACCATGATCTCCGGCGGCGAGCCGAAGCGGACCGGCAGGCCGGAACAGCCAAGCCCGCCGGAAACGCACAGATGTCGGCCCTCCTCGACGATATGGCCGTAGACATAACGGTTTCCGTAGCGCGACGGCACCACGGGCGCGTAGCCGAAAAGCCGGACCTGGCCGCCATGGGTATGGCCGCAGAGCGTCAGCGAAACCCGCGCGGGAACGCTCGGAAAGATGTCGGGCTCGTGGGCGATCAGAATGACGGGCGCGTCATCCGTCACCTGCGCGAGCGTGCCGGGCAGGTCGTCAAGCCCGGCGAACTGCGTGCGGTTCCATTTTCGCCCGGGATGGAGCGCCTGCTGGTCCTCGAGGCCCGCCAGCCAGAAAGCGCCGGATGCCGTTTCGATCCGCGCGGCGCGGTTGGCATAGACCGCGATACCGGCATCCCGCAAGGCGCGGTGGCTGAACGTCTCGCCGCCGCCCGCCGCCTGCGCCGCCCCGTCCTTCCACCAGTCGTGATTGCCGATGACGGCATGGACGCCATACGGCGCCTTCAGGATCGACAGCGCCCCGGCCCATGCGTCGGCCGGTACATGGTTCCAGACGGCACGCATGTCGGAGACATAATCGCCGAGGAGAACGATGATATCGCCGCCGAGCGCGTTCGCATGCTCGCAGATGGCGCGGATCCGCCCGACGCTCATCCAGGGGTCGCAGGCATGGACATCGGCCAGCGCGACGATGCGCAGCTTCTGCCCCTCCGGCCAGCCGGGCGGCCGGATGCGATAGATCGTCGTGCCGAGCCGCAACACCGGCTCCACGCCGACGGCGTAGGCGGAAGTGGCGAAACCCGCGGCAACCAAGCCTCCAAAGGCCTTCAGCAAACCGCGGCGGGTGATCACTCAGTCGTCCTCGGAAAAGAGCCTGAACTGTGACGCCTCAATATCCTTCGGCGGCGTGAGGCCCAGATGTTTCCAGGCATTTGCGGTTAAAACACGGCCACGCGGCGTGCGCTGGATGAAGCCCTGCTGGATCATGTAGGGCTCGATGATATCCTCGATGGCGTCGCGCGGCTCGGAAAGCCCCGCCGCGATGGTCTCGATGCCAACCGGCCCGCCGCCGAAATTGTGGGCGATCATCGAGAGATAGCGTCGGTCGAGCTGGTCGAGGCCCATATTGTCGACGAGAAGCCGCGTCAGCGCCTCGTCGGCGATCTTCTGCGTCACCGCCTCCGCCCGCGCCACCTCGGCGAAGTCGCGCACCCGGCGAAGCAGGCGGCCGGCGATGCGCGGCGTGCCGCGAGCGCGCCGGGCGATCTCGCGCGCGCCGCCGTCCGTCATGCCGAGACCCATCAGCCGCGCGCCGCGGCGCACGATCGATTCCAGCTCCTCGACGGTATAGAAATTGAGCCGCACCGGAATGCCGAAACGGTCGCGCAGCGGCGTCGTCAGGAGGCCGAGGCGCGTGGTGGCGGCGACGAGGGTGAATTTCGACAGGTCGATCTTCACTGAGCGCGCGGCCGGGCCTTCGCCGATGATGAGGTCGAGCTGGAAATCCTCCATGGCCGGATAGAGGATTTCCTCGACGGCCGGGTTGAGGCGGTGGATTTCGTCGATGAAGAGCACGTCGCGCTCTTCCAGATTGGTCAGCAGCGCCGCAAGGTCGCCGGCTTTCGCGATGACCGGGCCGGAGGTCGAGCGGAAATTGACGCCGAGCTCCTTGGCCATGATCTGCGCCAGCGTCGTCTTGCCCAGGCCGGGAGGGCCGACGAAGAGCACATGGTCGAGCGCCTCGCCGCGGTTCTTCGCCGCCTCGATGAAGATCTTGAGGTTGGCGCGCGCCTCCGCCTGGCCGGTGAAGTCGTCCAGCGTCTGCGGGCGCAGGGCCGTATCGATGTCCTCGCCGCGCTTGTCCGGCGAAAGCAGTCTGGTGTCGTCGCTCATCGAGCCCTAATCCCATTGTCCACGGTGGAAGGCAACGGCATCACCGCGACAATTCCTTGAGGCCGAGGCGGATGAGCTTGGCGCTGTCCGCCCCCTCCCCGCCGTTCTTGAGCGCCGCCGCGACGGCATTGGCCGCCTGGTCGCGCGAGTAACCGAGATTGGTGAGCGCCGACACCGCATCGGCGACCGGCGCGGAGGCGACCCCCTCGCCGATCTCCTGCTTGAGCCCGATGGCGGCCGAGGCCTCACCGGCGAAGGCCGGCGCCTTGTTGCGCAATTCGGTGATGATGCGCACGGCCACCTTCGGCCCGACGCCCGGCGCGCGCGACACGGCCGTCTTGTCCTGCAGCGCGATGGCGTTCGCCAGTTCCCCCGGTGTCAGCGTGGAAAGCACCGCCAGCGCCACCTTGGAGCCGACGCCCTGCACGCTCTGCAGCAGCCGGAACCACTCCCGCTCCAGCGCCGTAAGGAAGCCGAACAGGCGGAACTGGTCCTCGCGCACATAGGTCTCGATGAACAGCACGGCCGCCTCCCCGGCCGAGCCGAGCCTGCCGAGCGTGCGCGCCGAGCAATGGGCGACATAGCCGACGCCGTGCACGTCGAGGACGACATGGTCCTCGCCGATCTCGTCGATGGTGCCTTTGAGTTTGCCGATCATGGATGGGTCCGTCAGGGATGGATTTCGGGGGAGATGATGTCGAGCGCGGGGAAATAGGTGCGGTAGCGGGCGGCATCGCGGGTGAGCAGCCGGTGGGAACGCACGCAAGCATGCGCCCCGACAAGGAAGTCCGGCAGCGTACGCTCCCGAAGCCCACCTGCCCGGCGATAGGCATAGTGCGCCTTGCCGGCAGCGAATGCCGCCTCATAGGAAAACGGCTCCCGCCGCATGCGAAGCCAACCGAAGGCCAGATTCAGCTCCAGTTCGCTGAGCGGCGATGACGCAAGCTCCGACCAGACAACGGAATGGAGAACCAACTCCCCCTCTTCCACGCATCGTTTCAGGGCGGCAAGTGACCAGACCCGTTCCGGACGGTCCGGCCCGAGGATGTCGATCAGAACATTGGTATCAACGACGGTCGAGGTCATCACGCGGCCCCCGCAGCCATTCGAAATATTCGTCGGGCGTCATGCCGTCGATATCCCACGTTCCCCTGACGCTGGCCGCCCAGGCATCGAAATCCTTGAAATCGCCTTTGCCATCACCGACCTTCACCAGCATCACGCCGTCGTTCGAGACAACGAAATCCACCTCCGAACCGGGCTCGATGGCGAGCCGGTCGCGGATATCCTTCGGGATCGTCACCTGACCTTTTTCCGTCACACGCATGGTAATACCTCTGCGGTATTACTTATCGTCATAACCGGAACAAGTCAAGAACAAATCAACCAACGAGCTTGGCGAGGCGGCCGGAGAGGCCCTGGCGGTTGTGGGCGTGGCAGATGGCGATGGCGAGCGCGTCGGCGGCGTCGTTGCCCACGAAAGTGGCCTTCGGCATCAGCACTTTCAGCATCATGTGGATCTGCTGCTTCTCGCCATGGCCGACGCCGATCACAGCCTTCTTGACGGCATTCGGCGCATATTCGGCGACGCGCAGGCCCGCACGCGCCGGCACCAGCATGGCGATGCCGCGCGCCTGGCCGAGCTTCAGGGTTGCCGTCGCGTCCTTGTTGACGAAGGTCTGCTCGACGGCGGCCTCGTCGGGCTGGTAGCTCTGCACGACCTCGGCAAGGCCGTCATGGAGCTGGCAGAGGCGCGAAGCGAGATCCATGTCGCCATCCGACGTCACGGTACCCGAAGCGACGAAGCGCAGGGAGTTGCCGAGCGTCTCGATAATGCCCCAGCCGGTGCGGCGAAGCCCCGGATCGATGCCGATGATGCGAATCGTGTCCTGCATTGTCCAACCCTAATCCTGTCAGACGGACCCTGCCAGCGAAATGTGAACAAAACAAAAACAAACCATCGCTATGCGAATTCCGGAAATTCCTTGCTTGGATTCGAGAAAACTGAACCTACATGGGGAAGCGATCAAAATCCCTTACAAAGAGGCCGCTCCCATGGTGCCCTTCTCCATCCTCGACCTGTCCCCGGTCATCGAAGGCGGCACCGTCGCCCAGTCGCTGGAAAATTCCCGCCGTCTGGCGCAGGAGGCCGAGGCGCACGGCTACAAGCGCTTCTGGCTCGCCGAGCACCACGGCATGCGCGGCATCGCCAGCGCCGCCACCTCCCTCGTCATCCAGCACGTCGCGGCGGGCACGGAGACGATCCGCGTCGGTTCCGGCGGCATCATGCTGCCGAACCATTCGCCGCTCGTCATCGCCGAGCAGTTCGGCACGCTCGCCGCGCTCTTCCCGGACCGCATCGACCTCGGACTCGGCCGCGCCCCGGGCACGGACATGCGCACCGCGCAGGCGCTGCGCCGCAATCTCGACAGCGCCGCCAACAATTTCCCGCAGGACGTCATCGAGCTGATGCAGCTCATGGGACCGCCCGCGCCGGACCAGAAGGTCGTCGCCGTGCCGGGCGCGGGCAGCAACGTGCCGGTCTGGCTGCTCGGCTCCAGCCATTATTCGGCGCATCTGGCCGGCATGCTCGGCCTGCCCTTCGCCTTCGCCTCGCATTTCGCGCCGGACATGCTGCTGACGGCGCTGGAGATCTACCGTGAGCGCTTCGAGCCGTCGCAATATCTCGACAAGCCCCATGTCATGGTGGGCGTGATGGGCGCGGCGGCCGATACGGATGCGGAGGCCGATTACCTCTTCACCTCCATGCAGCAATCCTTCGTGCGCCTTCGCCGCGGCACGCCCGGTGCCTTCCCGCCGCCGGTCGGCAGCATGGACGGTTTCTGGAACGAGCAGGAGCGCATCATGGTGGAGCATACTCTGCAATATGCCGTCGTCGGCGGGCCGAAGAAGATCGAGCGTCGGATCGCCGATTTCCTCGCCCTTACCAAAGCGGACGAGCTGATCGTCTCCATGCCGGTCCACGACATGGAGGCGCGGGTGAAATCGCTGCGGTTGTTTGCAGGGGCGCAGAGGAAACTGGCCGAGGCAGAGTAAGGGATTGCCCCTCATCCCGCTGCCGCGACCTTCTCCCCGCAAGCGGGGAGAAGGAGTTTCGTTGTACCGGCGTCTTCCCATCTCGACGACGGGTGGGAAGGAAGCCATTCCCGTCTGCCGCCTTCGCCCCGCTTGCGGGGAGAAGGTCGCGGCAGCGGGATGAGGGGCCGTCGCAGCTCCCCCGATCAGGCCGAAAGCTTGGCCAGGACCTCGTCGGAGACCTCGAAGTTCGAATAGACGTTCTGCACGTCGTCGTCGTCTTCCAGCGTGTCGATGAGCTTCATCAGCGACTGCGCCTTTTCCTCGTCGACCGGCACGGTGTTCTGCGCCTTCCAGATCGCCTTGACGGTCTCGGCCTCGCCGAGCGTGTCTTCCAGCGCCTTGGAAACGTCGCCGATATCCTCGAAGCCGCAGATGATCGAGTGGCCGTCCTCGTCCGTCGTCACGTCCTCGGCGCCGGCCTCGATGGCGGCGTCCATGACGGCGTCGGCGCTGCCGGCGGAAAGCTTGTAGGTGATCTCGCCCACGCGGTCGAAGGAGAAGGAGACCGAGCCGGTTTCGCCCAATGCGCCGCCGGCCTTGGAGAAGGTCGAGCGGACGGAGGAGGCCGTGCGGTTGCGATTGTCGGTCAGCGCCTCGACGATGACGGCGACGCCGCCCGGGCCATAACCCTCGTAGCGGACTTCCTCGTAGTTCTCCGCATCGCCGCCGGAGGCCTTCTTAATGGCGCGTTCGATATTGTCCTTCGGCATGGACTGGGCCTTGGCGTTCTGGATCGCCAGGCGCAGGCGCGGGTTCATCGCCGGATCGGCCATGCCCGTCTTCGCCGCCACCGTGATTTCACGGGCGAGCTTGGAGAACATTTTCGACCGCACGGCGTCCTGCCGACCCTTGCGGTGCATGATATTCTTGAACTGTGAATGGCCAGCCATGGCACCCCTGTCTTGGTTTGGCGCCCTTTGTTTCGGTCGCCGGTCTTTGAGCGGGACAGGACGACCGCGGTGACGCGCCGGCTTGCTGCCCCGATTTTTGGAATGCCGCCTTATAATTTCATTGTCGCCGCGCGTCCAGCAGTCCGGCGAACAAAGCGAAGGAGGATTTCAGTCGGCCTTTAAGCGTGCGCGGCTGAGGAGGAAGGAATGGCCGTCCTCGCGCTCGCAGGTCAGCCCCGTGCGCTCCGAATGGCAGGTGAAGGGGCCGGCGCGCCAGACCTCGCCATAGTCGAGGATCGTCTCCGCCCCGCAGCAGCCCTGGTCACCGACATTGGAAAGCACCCTGCCCTTGCCGCTGCGGCCGAGAATGGCGCGCACATATTTCGGCTCGATCCGGTCGCAGGAAAGCTCCGGCCCGCCGTCCTCCGGCTGGTAGACGTCCGTGCCGCCCTCGGGAATGTAGACGCAGCCGATATTGCCCGAAGGCATGGAAAATTCCTCGGCAACCCCGAAGGACCGCGCCGGCGCCTTCTCCACCGGCTGCCTGGCCACCCCGTGCGGCTGGCCGGATTCCGCTGCCGGCCCGCCCGGCATCGGCGCGCCGTCGGCAAGCGCGATGGCGGAGGAAACGAGCAGGAGGGAAGCGGAAAGAAGAAGACGCATGAAGAAATCCCGGCCTCTGGAGCCGCGGAGAATAGGCAGCGCCGGCCGCTTCGGCAAGCCGTGCGATCATGCGCCGCCGGAACCTTGTCCGCCGCCCCACGTTCCTCCGGGCATCAACCCAACGAATGCGAGGAACAGCCATGTCCAACCTCACCCGGGCGCGCGAACACCCGAAGGAACAGCTTTTCGACGAGATCGACCGGATCCATGCCGGCATGCTCGGCATCGAGGGCAGCCACATGCACATGCAGCCGATGGCGCCGCAGCTCGACCGCCAGACCGCGACCATCTGGTTCTTCACCAAGACGGATGCGGAGATCGTCGAGGCGATCACGCCCGGCGCCCGCGCGCATTTCTGCGTGGTCGGCAAGGACCACGATTACCACGCCTGCGTCGCCGGCCGTATTTCCGTTCGCAAGGACCCGGCAAAGATCGACGAATACTGGAGTTCCGTCATCGAAGCCTGGTTCGACCACGGCAAGCACGACCCGCAGCTCACCATGCTGGCGCTGGAGATCGAGGACGCCGAAATCTGGGCCTCGACCGGCAGCAGGCTGAAATTCGGCTGGGAGATTGCCAAGGCGAACCTCAACCCGGACGACGAGCCGGATGTCGGCGTGAAGGCGCATGTGACCTTCGGCAGCGGCTCGGCCGACCACCTGCGTCACATGATCTGACGCGGGCGGTCAGCTCCAGAAATCCGGCACCGTCTCGGCAAGGCGCGCGCCGAGGCGCAGCGGCGCGATCTTTTCGGCAAGGCCGGTGCGGTCGGATATCTCGACCGCCAGCCCGCAGACCGTCGCCGGGCCGGAGGCTGCCTCGAAGCGCCCGCGCGGCATCTTGGAGATGAAGCGGTTGAGCGGCTCTTCCTTGTCCATGCCGAGCGAGGAATCGTAGTCGCCGCACATGCCGGCATCCGACATGTAACCCGTGCCGCCGTTGAGGATCTGGCAATCGGCCGTCGGCACATGGGTATGCGTGCCGACGACAACGCTGGCGCGCCCGTCGACGAAATGGCCGAAGCACTGCTTCTCGCTGGTCGCTTCCGCGTGGAAATCGAAGATGACGGCGTCCGCCTGCTCGCCGAGCGGGCAGGACGCCAGGATCGCCTCGCCCGCGGTGAAGGGATCGTCCAGCTCGGGATGCATGAAGACGCGGCCCATGATGTTGGCGACCAGCACGCGCGCCCCGTTGCGGGCGATGAAGAGGTTGGCGCCGCGACCGGGCGTGCCGGCCGGATAGTTGGCGGGCCGCAGGAACTGGTCGTGCCGGCCGGCAAAGCCCACGGCCTCCTTCTGGTCCCACACATGGTTGCCGGTCGTCACGACGTCGGCCCCGGCATTGATCGTCTCGAGGAAGATGTCCTCGGTGATGCCGAAGCCGCCCGCCGCGTTCTCCCCGTTGACGACGACGAAATCCAGCTTGAAATCGCCGATCAGGCCCGGCAGGCGCTCCCAGACGGCCGTCCGCCCGGTCTTGCCCACCATGTCGCCCAGAAAGAGAAAACGCATCGAACTGCCTTATGAAACCTGTTGGAACATCCGCAAGCCGCTTTCCGTGAGGATCGCATCCAGCGGAACGTCGTGCGGCTCGGCCGGTACTGATGCCACTTCCTGGCAGTCGAACGCAATGCCGATCAGCATCGGCGTGCGGCCTTTCGCCTTCAGCCGGTCGATCGCCCGGTCGTAATGGCCGGCGCCATAGCCGATGCGGTTGCCCGCCGCATCGAAGGCGGAAAGCGGCATCAGGAGGATGTCGGGATCGATGACCGCCGCCTCCGGTCCGGGCCCCGTCGTGCCGAAGCCGGTCTTGACCACCGGCGCGCCGACGACGAGCTCGCGGAAGACGATCGTCTCCCGGTCGAGCACCACCGGCAGGCAGAGCCGTGCCCCGCGCGTGCGCAGATGCGCCATCAGCGGCCGGATGTCGGCCTCCGAGCGGATCGGCCAGAAGCCGGAGATCACCGTGCCGGGATCGAATTCGATGCGGTCGCCCGCATGCCCGGCCATGGCAAGGCTGCCCTCGATGCGCGCTTCCGGCGTCATCGCGTCGCGCAGGGCCAGCCGCTCGTTGCGGATGGCCGCCTTCTCTTCCCTCGGTGTCACGGATGTCTCCCGCTGCTTTTCACTCCGCTTAGCAGCAGGCGGTGCCGCAATCAAATCCCACGATGATCCGGTCAGGCCGCGGCGGAGGTTTCCGCCAGCGCCAGCATCGCCTTCGCGGCGCCCTCGTCGGTGATCAGCGTATTGCAGCCGACGCGGCGGATGGTGGCGCGGATGGCCGGCGCCCGGTGCGCCCCGCCGGAGACGAGCACGATATGACGCGCCTTCTTCACCGTATCGAGATCGATCGACATGACCCGGTGGCGGATCGGATGGTCGATGGTGTGCCCCTCCGCATCGAGGAAATTGCACATCGTATCGCACACGCAGCCCGCCGCGATCAGCTCCTCCAGCTCCCGCCGGGCGATGAAGTCGCGCGACAGCGAACTTGCCTCCGGTCCGATATCGCCGCAGCTCACCACCGCGATATCCATGTTCTCGGCCAGTTCGAACAGGGTCTTGAGGCCGCATTTCTCGATGAGGCTGCGCTTGGTCTCGCGCGAATCGACGAGAAGCGGCGCGAGGAACAGGTAGCACTCCGCCCCGAGCTGGCTGGCAAGCTGCCAGGTATATTCGATGGGATTGATGCGATGCGCCTCCACCACGCCGCCGAGCAGCGAGACGACCTTGACGCGCTCGTGGCGGGCGGGGCGGAAGCTGGCCAGCGAGGCCGTCAGCGTACGCCCCCAGCCGACCCCGACCGTGCAGTCGTCGGGGATCGCCTCCGTCAGGAACTGGCCGAGCGCGAGGCCGACGCTCTTGGCCGTCCCCTCCGCGCTGTCGGCCGCCGGCACGACAACGGCCTCGTCGAGCCCGTAGGCCCTTTCCAGCCGCACGGAAAGTTCCACGCAGTCGGCAATGCCCTCGTTGATCCAGATCTGCACCTCGGAGCGCTTCAGCGCCTCGTCGAGCATGCGCACGACCGTGGTGCGGCTGACGCCGATCTTCTCCGCCACGTCCTTCTGGGTGAGGCCCTGGTTGTAATAGAGCCAGGCGGCCCGCAGGCGCAGTGCCGCCGATTCCGAATAGGCCGTATGTGTGTCGCGCCGGAGCCTTGCCACGTCGCCTCCATCTTGCTCGTTCGTTTCCGGCGGGTACCTTAGCACATCGCCGGGGAAATGCGACATATGTTCACGAGAGTGGGCAAAAGTGCTTGACTTTGTCCCGGGGAAATGTCGATAGTCGCCCCATGTCGACTGGCGGTTTTCCGCCGGTCGCCAGTGTGTGCCGGCAAGCCGGCGGCCGAAACGGAAGCACGGCCGCAGGCACGCCTGCATAGGAACATGGAGGAGGGTTCGACGTTTCCCCTGCAAGGGCCGGGGACGGAGGCCCAGCAACAACCTTTCGGGAATTCGGATATGACGTCCAAGCTTGAACAACTCCGCGCGATGACGACCGTCGTGGCAGATACCGGCGACATCGACGCCGTCCGCCGCCTGAAGCCGGTCGATTGCACCACCAATCCCACCATCGTCCTGAAGGCGCTCGGCACGCCGGCATTTTCCGACGCGGTGGCCGAAGCCATCCGCTGGGGCCGGTCGCAGGGCGGCAATCACGAGGGCGTCGTGGCCGCCGTCGGCGATCGCCTCGCCATCGCTGTCGGTGCCGCGCTTGCCGAGCTGGTGCCCGGCCGCGTCTCGACCGAAGTGGACGCCGACCTCTCCTTCGACACCGAGGCCTCCATCGCCAAGGCCCGCGAGATCATCAAGGCCTATGACGCGCGCGGCATTTCCCGCGAGCGCATCCTGATCAAGCTCGCCTCCACCTGGGAAGGTATCCGCGCCGCCGAAGTGCTGCAGAAGGAAGGCATCGACTGCAACCTAACGCTGCTCTTCAACCAGGCCCAGGCCATCGCCTGCGCCGATGCCGGCGTCTTCCTCATCTCGCCCTTCGTCGGCCGCATCCTCGACTGGCATGTCAAGGCCTCCGGCAAGACCTTCACCGCCGAAGACGATCCGGGCGTCCTCTCCGTCCGCGCGATCTACGACTACTACAAGTCCAACGGCATCGACACGATCGTCATGGGCGCCTCCTTCCGCAACACGGGCGAGATCGAAGCGCTGGCCGGCTGCGACCGCCTGACGATCAGCCCCGCCTTGCTCGAGGAACTCGACGCCGCCTCGGGTACGCTGGAGCGCAAGCTCTCGCCGGAAAAGGCCGCCAAGGTCTCGCCGATCAAGATCGACGAGAAGGCCTTCCGCTGGATGCTGAACGGGGACGCCATGGCGACCGAAAAGCTCTCCGAAGGCATCCGCGCCTTCGCCAAGGACCTCGGCAGCCTGCGCGCCATGGTCGACAAGCAGCTGAAGGCGGCCGCATAAAGCGTTCGCCGCCCTGCCCCTCACCCTAACCCTCTCCCCGCAAGCGGGGAGAGGGGACTTGCCCAACGCAACGATGAAGATTTGGGGAAACCGGCGCGGCATATCCCTTCGCCCCGCTTGCGGGGAGAAGGTGGCTGGCAGGCCGGATGAGGGGCAGCAGCCCGGAAGAAAACACGAAGGCCGCCCCGTGGGGCGGCCTTTTCGTTTGCCGGTGATTTCAGCAAGGTACGATCCGCGACGACCGATGGAGGTTTACGATCCTGGGTGCCTACAAACGTAGGTGGGCACCGTGTGACCAAGCCCACGGGCCGGGTCAGGGACAGCTCCCTTTGGATCGAGTATGGCCCCAGGGATTGTGGTTCCTGTCGGGAAGCGCAGATCGCATCCGACATATAGGATGAAAGCGGCGTTTTCGCCAGTAGCAATTCCCGAAGCAGCTTAGCAAAAGTGCAAAGGCCCTCGCCGCGCGCAAAGGCGTGGAGACGCCGCGGATCAGTTCGCCGGCGGCTTGCCGGTAAGCTTGGCGGCCATGCCCTGGATCTGGCTGGTCAGCTCGTTGAGGGCGACGGCGATGGCTTCCTCGTTGCGCGAAACCTCGCTCATCACGCCCTCGCGGCCCGTGCGCAGCTCCTCGGTTTCCTTTTCCAGCTTGGCGAGACGCCGGGTGACGTCGTTGAGCTCGTCCATCACCATGATGCCGGCCATGACGGTGAGCCTCAGGTCGCCGATCTCGCCGAACTGGCTCTTCAGGTGGCCGACATATTGATCGAAGCCGGCGGCAAGCTCTTCGAGATGCCCCTCCTGGCCTTCCTCGCAGGCCATGCGGTAGGCCTTGCCATCGATCTGTACGGTCACCTGTGCCATGCGAAGTCTTTCTTTCTGGAATTAACGGTCGAGCACGGCCCGGATCGTCTCCATAGCCGTGACGAGGCGGCGGGAGACCTCGCGGTTCACCTCTTCCAGACGGTTCGCGCGGAATTCGGATTGATCGAGCTCCTGGGCGAGCCGCGAGCGGTCGACGTTCACCCGCCGGACCTCGCCCTCGACCTCGCCGTGATCGCGCTCGCGGTCGAAGCGCATGTCGAGCGCGTTGTCGAGGTTCGCGAGAGCCCTGCGAAGCTCCTCTATCGCCGCCCTGACTGTTTCCCCGTTTGTCATGAAGCCTTCACCGGCACTTTCAAAAATACGAATCGCCGCCGCCAGCGCCGGTTCCCTTCGCGCGACAGTATTCAACTGCGGGCCCGAGCGTCAACAGCATGGCAATCCGCGCGCCAAAGCCGCTGTGGATCGGCGTTCCGCACCCCTCGCGCGAACGGCCCGGCAAAGGCTTTCGGAACTGCTAAAAAACGTCGCGGAACCAGCGCCCAAGTGCCGCAAAACCCGCCGAATTCGTTGACTCCGACGGTGCACCTGCTATGTGTCACCCCGCTTCCAACCGATACCCGGAACGGCATCGGCCCTGACACCCCGAAGAAGACGGAACAGTCATGATCTCTCGCGAAAAACACGACCGGATGGCGAACGCAATTCGCTTCCTTTCCATGGATGCCGTGGAAAAGGCGAACTCGGGTCACCCCGGCCTGCCCATGGGCGCAGCAGACATCGCAACGGTTCTTTTCACCCGCTTCCTGTCCTTCGACCCGAAGACCCCGTCCTGGCCGAACCGCGACCGCTTCGTCCTGTCGGCCGGCCACGGCTCGATGCTCCTCTACTCGCTGCTCTATTTGACGGGCTACGAGGACATCACGATCGACGAGATCAAGAATTTCCGCCAGCTCGGCGCCCGCACCGCCGGCCACCCGGAATACGGCCACGCCGCCGGCATCGAGACGACCACGGGTCCGCTCGGCCAGGGCATCGCCAACGCCGTCGGCATGGCGCTTGCCGAACGCAAGCTGCGCGACGAATTCGGCTCCGACCTCATCGAGCACTACACCTATGTGCTTGCCGGTGACGGCTGCCTCATGGAAGGCATCAGCCAGGAAGCGATCTCGCTCGCCGGCCACCTCAAGCTCAACAAGCTGATCGTCTTCTGGGACGACAACAACATCTCGATCGACGGCCCGATCTCCATTGCCGACTCGACCGACCAGCACGCCCGCTTCCGCGCCAGCCAGTGGAACACGATCGCCGTCGACGGACATGATCCGGACGCCATCGCCGCCGCCATCGAGGAAGCCCACAAGTCCGACAAGCCGACCATGATCGCCTGCAAGACGACCATCGGCTTCGGCGCGCCGAACAAGGCCGGCACGCACAAGGTCCACGGCTCGCCGCTCGGAGCCGAGGAAATCGCCGCCACCCGCAAGGCGCTGAACTGGGAAGCGGAAGCCTTCGTCGTTCCCTCCGACGTGCTCGACGCCTGGCGCCTCGCCGGCCTGCGCTCCACCAAGGCGCACAAGGAATGGGAAGCCCGTCTCGAAAAGACGGATGCCGAGAAGAAGGCGCAGTTCACCCGCCGCTTCGCCGGCGACCTAGAAGGCAGCCTCGATTCCGCGATCTCCGCTTACAAGCAGAAGCTTGCCGAGACGAAGCCCAACCCGGCAACCCGCAAGGCTTCGGAAGACGCGCTGGAAGTCATCAACGGCGTCCTGCCGGAAACCATCGGCGGCTCGGCCGACCTGACGGGTTCCAACAACACCAAGACCAGCCAGACCAAGTCGATCACCCCGAACGACTTCTCCGGCCGCTACATCCACTACGGCGTGCGCGAGCACGGCATGGCGGCCGCGATGAACGGCATGGCGCTGCATGGCGGCCTCATCCCCTATTCCGGCGGCTTCCTGATCTTCTCGGACTACTGCCGTCCGTCGATCCGCCTCGCCGCGCTGATGGGCATCCGCGTCATCCACGTGCTGACGCACGATTCCATCGGCCTTGGCGAAGACGGCCCGACGCACCAGCCGGTCGAGCACATGGCCGCCCTGCGCGCCATCCCGAACCTCCTCGTCTTCCGCCCGGCCGACGCCACGGAGACGGCGGAGTGCTGGCAGCTCGCGCTCGAAAGCCACAACCGTCCGTCCGCCATCGCGCTGACGCGCCAGAACCTGATGCCGGTACGCCTCGAATACGAGGAAGAGAACCTCTGCGCCCGCGGCGCCTACGATCTCGTCTCGGCCAGCGACGCCCAGGTGACGATCTTCGCCACCGGCTCGGAAATCGAGATCGCGGTGAAGGCCCAGCAGGCCCTTTCCGCCAAGGGCATCTCGACCCGCGTCGTTTCCGTTCCCTGCTTCGAGCTCTTCGCCGAGCAGCCTGAAGCCTACCAGCAGGCCGTCATTGGCAACTCGCCGGTCAAGATCGCGGTCGAAGCCGGCATCCGCCAGGGCTGGGATCACTTCATCGGTTCGGACGGCATCTTCGTCGGCATGTCCTCCTTCGGCGCCTCCGGCCCGTACAAGGAGCTCTACAAGCACTTCGGCATCACGCCGGAGGCCGTCGTTGCCGCCGCGGAAGCCAAGCTGGCCTGAGCGCCGTCGGGCGCGGCCCCGGCCGCGCCTCGCATCGCCAAACGTTTATCCATAGGGAGAAACCCGAAATGACTGTGAAAGTTGCCATCAACGGCTTTGGCCGCATCGGCCGCAACGTGCTGCGTGCCATCGTCGAATCCGGCCGCACCGACATCGAAGTCGTCGCCGTCAACGACCTCGGCCCGGTCGAGACCAATGCGCATCTCGTCCGCTACGATTCCGTCCACGGCAAGTTCCCCGGCACCGTCACCGTTTCCGGCGATACGATCGACGTCGGCCGCGGCCCGATCCGCGTCACGGCCATCCGCGACCCGAAGGAACTGCCCTGGGGCGACGTCGACATCGCGCTGGAATGCACCGGCCTCTTCACCACCAAGGAAAAGGCCTCCGCGCACCTCGCAAACGGCTCCAAGCGCGTCATCGTTTCGGCCCCGTGCGACAATGCCGACAAGACCATCGTCTACGGCGTCAACCACGACACGCTGACCAAGGACGATCTCGTCATCTCCAACGCCTCGTGCACGACGAACTGCCTTGCGCCGGTCGCCTACGTTCTCGACAAGGCCTTCGGCATCGAGAAGGGCTACATGACGACGGTCCACTCCTACACGGGTGACCAGCCGACCCTCGACACTATGCACAAGGACCTTTATCGCGCCCGTGCCGCCGCGCTGTCGATGATCCCGACGTCCACCGGCGCCGCCAAGGCCGTCGGCCTCGTGCTGCCGCACCTCAAGGGCAAGCTCGACGGCTCGTCGATCCGCGTGCCGACCCCGAACGTCTCGGTCGTCGACCTGAAGTTCGTGCCGAAGCGCAACGTCACGGCCGAGGAAGTCAACGCCGCCGTCAAGGCCGCCGCCGAAGGCGAGCTGAAGGGCATCCTCGACTACGTCACGGGGCCGCTTGTCTCGGTCGACTTCAACCACGACAGCCATTCGTCGAACTTCGCCGCTGACCAGACCAAGGTCCTCGACGGCAACCTCGTTCGTATCCTTTCCTGGTACGATAACGAATGGGGCTTCTCGAACCGCATGTCCGACACGGCGGTTGCCCTCGGCAAGCTCATCTAAGCGGAAACGCGAAACACCCGGGCAGAGATGTCCGGGTGTTTTTTCTTGACCAGACGACACATTCAGGAGCGGCAACCATGACCTTCAAGACCCTCGACAACCTCACCGACATCGCCGGCAAGCGCGTGCTCGTCCGCGTCGATCTCAACGTGCCGGTCAAGGACGGCAAGGTCACCGATGCGACCCGCATCGAGCGCGTCGCTCCCACCATCCGGGAACTGTCGAAGAAGGGCGCCAAGGTCATCCTGCTCGCCCATTTCGGCCGCCCGAAGGGTGAGGTCGTCGCCGACATGTCGCTGGAGCAGATCCTGCCCGCCGTGAACGACGTCCTCGGCACCAAGGTCCAGTTCGCCGCCGACTGCATCGGCGAGAAGGCCGCCGCCGCCATCGCCGCCATGCAGAACGGCGACATCCTGCTCCTCGAGAACACCCGCTTCCACAAGGGCGAGGAGAAGAACAACCCCGATTTCACCGCTGCGCTGGCCGCCAATGGCGACATCTACGTCAACGACGCCTTCTCGGCCGCCCACCGCGCCCATTCCTCGACGGAAGGCCTTGCTCATCTCCTGCCCGCCTATGCCGGCCGCACCATGCAGGCCGAGCTGGAAGCGCTGGAAAAGGGCCTCGGCAACCCGGCCCGCCCGGTCGTCGCCATCGTCGGCGGCGCGAAGGTCTCCACCAAGATCGACCTTCTGATGAACCTCGTGAAGAAGGTCGACGCGCTGGTCATCGGCGGCGGCATGGCGAACACCTTCCTGGCCGCCCGCGGCACGAATGTCGGCAAGTCGCTCTGCGAGCACGACCTTGCCGATACCGCCAAGCAGATCATGATCGAGGCGGCGACCGCCACCTGCGCCATCGTGCTCCCCGAAGACGGCGTCGTCGCCCGCGAATTCAAGGCCAACGCCGAGAACGAGGTGGTCGACGTCAACGCCATCCCGGCCGACGCCATGATGCTCGATGTCGGCCCGAAGACGATCGAAGCGGTCAATGCCTGGATCTCGCGCGCCTCGACGCTCGTCTGGAACGGCCCGCTCGGCGCCTTCGAGATCGCCCCCTTCGACACCGCGACGGTCTCCGCCGCAAAGCATGCAGCCGCCGAGACCAAGGCCGGCAAGCTCGTCTCCGTCGCCGGTGGCGGCGACACGGTCGCAGCCCTCAACCATGCCGGCGTCGCCGACGAATTCACCTATGTCTCGACCGCCGGCGGCGCGTTCCTGGAATGGATGGAAGGCAAGCCCCTGCCGGGCGTCGACATCCTGAAACAGCAGAAATAACAGGAAAGCCTTGCGCTCCGGCGCGGATCGCCTACATTTCCTGTATCGTCAACGTTCAGAAAGGAAGGTGATCCGATGTCTAATGAGATTTTGGCTTTGGCCGCGGGCATGGGAAAAGTGGTGACGAAAGCGAGGCAGCCCTCGCTCTGAACCCACCTTCCTTCGGGCCCATAGGCCCGGGTCCGTGCCGGACCAGACCTCATGGGGGCCACCTTCGGGTGGCCCTTTTGCGTTCGGGGGCCGCGTAAACACCGCACTCCTTCCGGCCAAGCCCTCACCTCCCCTCGACGTCATCCGCGGGCTTGACAAAGGAGAGGTCGGAAATCGGCGTAATCGAGGGACGGATGGTCTTCCGCGTGACGGCCGGCCTCCTCCGGGCCCTCAATTTAAGGCCGGATCAGCACCGTCAGCATCATCAGTCCGATCGCGAAAACCGCGATCTTCCAGAAATCCGTGCGCCGCCGCAGCCCCGGCAGGCCGATGGGCCGGATGATGTGCAGCAGCATGGCGGCAAGAAGCAGGGCGGGAAGGATTTTCGACATGGCGGCCTTTCTCGCCCCTTCCTGTCACACCTCGGACACTTTTCCAAGCGATCAGCGCAAGGCCTGAAAATCGCATGGTTTCAAGCTTTGCATCTGGCATTCGCCGGCAGGTACGCTATTCCTTTCCCATTGGCGAAACTGCGAAGGTCTCATGCGTAAAAACCTCATTTCCGTCTTCGCGCTGCTGATGGGCACGCTGTTCCTCTTCCTCGGCAACGGCCTGCACGGCCTGCTCCTGCCGATGCGCGGCGCCTTCGAGGGATATGCGACGACGATGCTCGGCCTGCTCGGCACGTCCTGGGCGACGGGCTTCGTCCTCGGCTGCCTTCTGGCTCCGACGGTGGTCAAGCGCATCGGCCATGTGCGCGCCTTTTCCGGCTTCGCCTCGCTGATCGCCATCATCGCACTGCTGACGGGTATCCTGGTCGATCCGGTCTGGTGGATCGTGCTGCGCGCCGTCACAGGCTTTTCCATCGCCGGCACGTCGATGATCATCGAAAGCTGGCTGAACGAGCGCGCGACCAACGAGAGCCGCGGCCTGATCTTCTCGCTCTATATCGCCATCACCCTCATCGGCACCGTGGGCGGCCAGATGACCGTCGCGCTCGGCGACGTCACGACGCCGATCCTCTTCATGTTCGCCGGCATCCTCTATTGCCTCGCCATGCTGCCGACGACGCTCTCGACGGCCGCCTCGCCGCAGCCGCTGAAACAGGTCAGGCTCGACATCCCCGCGCTCTACCGCACCTCGCCGATCGCCTGCGTCGGCATCGTGCTGATCGGCATCGCCAACGGCGCCTTCGGCACGCTCGGCGCGGTCTTCGGCGCCAATGCCGGCCTCACGCCGAGCACCATCGCCATCATGATGAGCGGCGCCATCTTCGCCGGCGCCGTCATGCAGCTGCCGGCCGGCCGCATCTCCGACAGGGTCGACCGCCGCATCGTCCTCGCGGTGCTGTCGGCCATCGCCGCCATCGCCGGGCTTTGCCTCTTCCTCTTCCAGCCGGCCTCCGTGCCCGCGCTGCTGCTGCTCACCGCGCTCTACGGCGCCATGGCCAACGCGCTGTACCCGATCGCCGTTTCGCACGCCAACGACTTCGCCAGCCCCGAGGACTTCGTGAAGGTCTCCGGCGGCCTGCTGCTGCTCTATGGCGTCGGCACGATCATCGGCCCGACGATCGGCGGCCCGATCATGTCGGCGGTCAGCCCCTATGCGCTCTTCATGGTGACCTTCGTCGCGCATATCCTGATCACCGCCTACGCGATCTTCCGCAGCCGCCGCCGCGCCGCGGTGCCGGCGGAGATGCGCGACGCCTACACGACCATCAACCCCGGCACGCTGACCACGCCGGAAAGCCTTCAGCTTTCGCCGCGCGCCCTCGCCCAGCCGCAGGCCGCCGACGATCAACAGGAGGAGCGCCCCGCATGAGCCTGTTCGACGACGACCGCCCGGCCAGGAAGACCGCACACGAGATCGGCAGCGACCTGTCGCTGCTTTCGGTGGACGAGCTTTCCGCGCGCATAGACCTCCTGCGCGCAGAGATCGAACGCCTCGAATCGGAAAAGGCGAAGAAGGGCGCGAGCCGCTCGGCGGCGGAAAGCCTCTTCCGCTAGACCTCGGGGAACAGCGCCGACAGAGGATAGGGCGGCGTCAGGCGCGGCAGCATGTCCCGCGTGAAATAGCGGAGGGACCGGGTTTCCGGGTCCGTCCAGGTTTCCCCCTCCTCGACCACCGCGCATCTGAACAGGGTGACGACATATTCGACCTCGTCACCGTTCGGATAGGTATGGCGGAAGTCCCGCCCGCCGAAGACCCCGAGGACTTCCACCGGAGCGACCTTGAGCCCGGTCTCCTCCAACACCTCGCGCATTATCGCCTCCTGCGGCGTCTCGCCCGGCTCGATGGCGCCCGCGGGTAGGCTCCAGCCCTCTCCCGAAGCCTTCTCCTGCAGCAGCAGCCGGCCATCGCCATCCTGGATGACGGCCGCGACCGATGGGACGAGAAGCAGCCGCCGGCCGACCAGGCCGCGAAGCTCCATCAGATAGGACGCCATCTTCACATTCCTCGAATCACGCCTGCCTGCGCGGGGGCCGCCGCGCCGGATTGCCGCAGCCTTGCCGAAAAGACACAGGGAAAGACCGAACGACAATAGAGTTAACCGGCCATTAAGCCTTACATGTTATTACTTGCACATCCGGTCCTTCCGGCTTCAGACATTTTCTCCCTCCGGGGTATCGGTCTGATTTTTCTCCCTGTTTTACCTTGAGAGCCGCTTTCCGCGGCTCTTTTTTTATTTGCCGCGCGCCGCCCGCGGCACCTGTCCCGAAAGAATTGTGGAGATTAACCCTTTCTTAAGAATACCCTTGCGCGAATTGGGTTATGGCATCATCTTCTAGCCATAGACCGGCCACTTGGAACACCTCGGGCCGACCTGCCGTTACCTGCAAGTGATGCGTTCAACAGGGAAGAAACCATGTCCGAAAGAGGATTGAATACCGTCAGCTTCGCTGGCCATGTTGCGTCGTCGGCGCAGTTCAAGTCCCTGTACGCCGAAGGCATGGGTCTGGTCGAGGAAACCGCGAGCTATCTCGACGGCGTCGGCAGGCAGGCATCGAAGGTTCTGCCGCGCATGGCCTCCGTGCTCTATGCGGCCGAATCCATGCGCCTCACCACCCGCCTGATGCAGATGGCCTCCTGGCTCCTGCTCCAGCGCGCCGTCAACAACGGCGAGATGAGCCGCGACCAGGTGCTTTCCGAAAAGAGCAAGGTGCGCCTCGACAGCTTCAACGTCGACAAGACCGCACCCGGCTGGAACGACCTGCCGGAAGCCTTCCGCGACCTCATCGAACGCTCGCTGCGCCTGCAGAACCGCATCGCCCTGCTCGACCGCGAGATCTACCGCCCGCAGGACGTCCAGACCTTCCAGCCGGACAACCAGAACAGCGTCCAGGCCCAGCTCAACCTGCTGCAGACGGCATTCGGGAACAACTGAGCGGCTGGCGCACGCATCCATGCATAGACCCGGCTTCGGCCGGGTTTTTTGTTGCCTGCGTTTCGGGTGGGCTGCCCCTCACCTGCCTGCCGGCATCCTCTCCCCGCAAGCGGGGCAAGGAGCGCTGGGAGCGCCGTTTTCCTGCATTCCGAGGCTTGGGGAAAACGGTGTAACACACCCTTCTCCCCGCTTGCGGGGAGAAGGTCCCGGCAGGGGGATGAGGGGCAATCTGCAAACAGCAGGCAACAAAAAACCCGGCCGAAGCCGGGTTCTCGAAAATCCACTGCGGAAGGCAGATTAAAGGCCGAGGCCTTCGAAGCGCTTCTTGAACTTGGAGACGCGGCCGCCGCGGTCCATGAGCTGCTGGTTGCCGCCCGTCCAGGCCGGATGGGACTTGGGGTCGATTTCGAGGTTCATCGTCGCGCCTTCCGAACCCCAGGTCGAGCGGGTTTCGTACTCGGTGCCGTCGGTCATCACGACCTTGATCGTGTGGTACTCGGGATGGATATCAGCCTTCATGACAACTTTCCTGCCTGTTCCGGGGGCCATTTGTCGCAACGGATTGCGGCAGCGGGGCCAAAGACGTAAATGAAGCCGCAGTCGGTCGGACCTACGGCTTCCCAATTCGATGGCGAGCCTATACATGAAGGCCGTCTGGATAACAAGAGCCGAAAGACAATTCGTGCCGCCAGGCACTGGAAACGGGGGTATGGTGTCCACAGACAGTCAGACAGTCGCGGCGGAGAAATCCGCACGCCGCAACATTCGTCCGCTTGGCAGGCTTGCCCCCTATATTCGCCGGTATCGCGGCCTCGTCACGGGCGCGCTGATCGCGCTCGTCCTTGCCGCCGTCACGACGCTGGCGCTGCCGGTCGCCGTGCGCCGCATGATCGACCACGGCTTCTCCAATGCCGACACCGGCTTCATCAACACCTATTTCACGATGCTCTTCGTGCTGGCGGGCCTGCTCGCGCTGGCGAGCGCCATGCGCTACTATTTCGTCATCACGCTCGGCGAGCGCATCGTGGCGGACCTGCGCCGCGACGTCTTCGCCCATGTGACGAAGCTCTCGCCCGCCTTCTTCGACGTCAACCAGTCCGGCGAGATCGTTTCACGCCTGACGGCCGACACGACGCAGATCAAGTCCGCCGTCGGGGCCACCGCCTCGGTCGCACTACGCAACCTCATCCTTTGTCTCGGCGCCATCGCGATGATGGTCTATACGAGCCCGAAGCTCTCCAGCCTCGTCCTCGCCGCCATTCCCGTCATCGTCTTCCCGCTCGTCGCCTTTGGCCGCTCCGTGCGCCGCCGCTCGCGCGAGGCGCAGGATACGCTTGCCGCCGCCTCCGCCTATGCCGGCGAGGCCATCGGCGCGACGCGCACCCTGCAGGCCTTCAATGCGGAAGAGGCCGCCCGCGACCGCTTCTTCGGCAATGTCGAAAGCGCCTATGAGGCCGCCCGCTCGGCCATCCGCGCCCGCTCGCTGCTGACGGGCTTCGCCATCGCCATGATCTTCGGCTCCGTCGTCGCCGTGCTCTGGTTCGGCGCCCGCGACGTGCTGTCCGGCACGCTGTCGGCCGGCACGCTCGGCCAGTTCCTGCTCTATGCGGTCTTCGCCGCCGGCAGCCTTGGCGCGCTCTCGGAGGTCTGGGGCGAGCTGTCGCAGGCCGCCGGCGCCGCCGAGCGCCTGACGGAACTGCTCGCCGAACAGCCGGCGATCACCGCCCCCGTCAATCCGGTCGCCCTGCCCGTCCCTGCCCGCGGCGAACTGGCCTTCCGGGACGTCCACTTCTCCTATCCCGCCCGCCCCGGCTATCGCAGCATCAACGGCCTCTCCTTCGCCGTGAAGCCGGGCGAGACCGTCGCCGTCGTCGGCCCCTCGGGCGCCGGCAAGAGTACGATCCTCTCGCTCGTGCTGCGCTTCTACGACCCGGATTCCGGCAGCGTCCTCCTCGACGGCGTCGACCTGCGGGCCGCCGATCCGGAAGAGCTGCGCCGGCGCATCGCGCTCGTGCCGCAGGACGTCACCATCTTCGCCGCGACGATCCGCGACAACATCGCCTTCGGCATGAGCGGCGTCGGCGACGAGGCGATCCGCGTAGCCGCCCGCGCCGCGCAGGCCGAGGAATTCATCGAACGGCTCGACAACGGCTACGACACGATGGTCGGCGAACGCGGCGTGACGCTTTCGGGCGGCCAGCGCCAGCGCATCGCGATCGCCCGCGCCATCCTCAAGGATGCGCCGCTCCTGCTGCTCGACGAGGCGACCTCCGCCCTCGACGCCGAGAGCGAGACACTCGTCCAGAAGGCGCTCGACAGCCAGATGGGCAAGCGCACGACCATCGTCATCGCGCACCGCCTCGCCACCGTGCTCAAGGCCGACCGCATCCTCGTCATGGAGGACGGCCGCGTGGTTGAGGAAGGCACGCACCAGTCGCTCATCCGGCAGGATGGCCTCTATGCCCGCCTCGCCCGCCTCCAGTTCGACCATGGCGGACAGGCATTCCTCGACGAGGAGCGCGCGGTCGGCTGACCGTGCGTTCCACCTAGGCTATTTCTCGGTGAGTTTCAGCTCGATGCGGCGGTTGGTGGCGCGGGCGGCGGCATCGTCGCCCTCGGCGATCGGCTGGAATTCGCCGAAGCCCGCCGCGACGAGCCGGTTGGCCGGCACGCCGTTGGCGATCAGGAACTTCACCACCGACGTCGCACGGGCCGAGGAAAGCTCCCAGTTGTCACGATAGCGCCCGGTGCCGGAAAGCGGCACGGCATCCGTATGACCGTCGACACGCAGCACCCAGTTGATCTCGGAGGGGATTTCCTTCGCAAGGTCGAGCAGCGCGGCGGCGAGCTTGCGCATCTCCGCCTGCCCCGCCTCGTTGAGGTCGCTGCTGCCCGAGGGGAACAGCACCTCCGACTGAAAGACGAAGCGGTCGCCGACGATGCGGATATTCTCCCGGTCGGAGAGGATTTCCCGAAGGCGCCCGAAGAAATCGGAGCGGTAGCGGTTGAGTTCCTGCACGCGCTGCGCCAGCGCCACGTTGAGGCGGCGGCCGAGATCGGCGATCTTGGCCTGCGAGTTCTTGTCCTTCGCCTCGGAGGCCTGCAGGGCCTCCTCCACGGCGGCGATCTGGCTGCGCAGCGCCGCAATCTGCTGGTTCAGCAGCTCGATCTGGCTCATCGCCCGTGCGCTCACCTGCTTTTCGCTGTCGAGCTCGCCTTCGAGCGTCGTCACGCGGGCGCTCGCGGCGGCGGAAACGCCCGCGCCGCTGTCGAGCAGCTGCTGGAGACGCGTGCGGTCGCTTTCCGACTGGGCGAGCGAGGCCTGCAGGTTGGCGAGCGCATCCTCGAGATCCTGCTTGCCGCTCTTTTCGAGCGCCAGAAGCTGCGTCAGCTCGTTGATCTGGCTCGTCAGCCGGTTCAGCACGTCGTCCTTGCCCGAGATTTCCCGGCTCAGGAAGAATTGCGCCAGCACGAAGACGGTGAGCAGGAACATGATGGCGAGCAGCAGCGTCGACAGCGCATCGACGAAGCCCGGCCAGTAATCGATCGTGCGCTGGCTGCGCCGGTTGCGCCCGAGCGCCATTTATTCGCCCCCGGCCGGATGGGCCTTTTCAGCGGCGCGCTCGGCCTTCTCGCCGCTGCGCGCGGCAAGGCGGTCGAGCGTGCGGCGCAGGGCCTTCGATTCCTCCTGCTGCGCCTCGATCCAGTCGCGCAGCATCTGCTGCTCGCTGCGCATGTTCTTGACGAGGCCCTGGATGCCTTCGGCAAGGCTCGCCATGGCGGCGGTCGAGCGGTTGCCGCCGCCGCTCTCCTGCGAGAGCTTGAGGATCTGCTCGGCGAGAGCCTGGACGTCGGCGGGAGACGTTCCCGCAAGGCCGGCGGCCGCCGGAAGCTCGGAGCCGACATCCGTCACCGAGGAGAGCCAGTTTTCCAGCTCCGTGTAGAAGCGGTTCTGCGCGCGCCCGGCCTGAAGATCGAGGAAGCCGAGGATGAGCGAGGAAGAAAGACCGAAGAGCGAGGTCGAGAAGGCCGTGCCCATGCCCGTCAGCGGCGCGGAGAGGCCCTCCTTCAGCGCTGTCAGGATATCGTTCGCCGTGCCGCCGCCGGCATCGAGCGACTGGATGACCGAGCTGATCGAGCCGATCGTGCCGAGCAGGCCCCAGAAGGTGCCGAGCAGGCCGAGAAAGACGAGAAGGCCGATCAGGTAGCGCGACGTGTCGCGCGATTCGTCGAGGCGGGTCGCGATGGAATCGAGGATCGAGCGGAGCGTCGCCGTCGAAAGCGCCACGGAATGGTGGCGACCGATCAGCGCGCGCATCGGCGCGAGCAGGACGGGATCGCGCCCGACCTTCTCGGCGCTGCCCGCCGCGCGGAAGGAATTGAACCAGCGCACCTCCGGCCGGAGCGCCAGCACATGGTTGAACACCAGCAGCACGCCGATGAGCAGCACGCCGAGGATCAGGCCGTTGAGGCCGGGATTGGAAAGGAACGCGGTCTGCGCCTGGCGGAAGAGGATCGCGGCCACGAAGCCGACGATGATGAGGAAGATCACCATCGTCCAGAAGAAGGCCATGGGGCTTGAGAGTTTGTGCGGGTAATCGTCCCCGGTCTCGGCCGAACCTCCCCAGCCCGGCAGCGCCAGCTTAGCCATGTAGTCGCATCTCCGCTTCCTCGTCGGGGCGGAGACTAGAGGAAGATTGCGCCGAATTGAAGGGGCTAGCCCGCAACACGGCGCAGGAATGCGCCGCGCCTTTCAATCGCTTAGCGCGTCGGCACCGGGCGGTGCACGACCTCGCGGAGCGCCTTGTGGATATATTCGTTGCCGGCGATGATCGTGCCGTTGTCCAGCATGGCGTTACCGCCCTCCAGATCCGTCGCATAGCCGCCGGCCTCGCGAATCAGCAGAATGCCGGCCGCGATGTCCCAGGCCGAGAGGTCGCGTTCCCAGAAGCCGTCGAAGCGGCCGGCCGCGACATAGGCAAGGTCGAGCGAGGCGGAGCCGAGGCGGCGCATGCCGGCCACTTCCCCCATGACATGGCGAAGCTCGATGAGGAACTTGCCGTGGTTGCCCCGGCCGAGATGCGGCACGCCGCAGCCGATGACGGCATCGGAAAGGTTCTTGCGCGCGGCGACGCGCAGGCGGCGATCGTTGAGGAAGGCCCCGCCGCCGCGCTCGGCGGTGAAGAGCTCATCCGTAGCCGGGTTCAGCACCACGGCCGCGACGATCTCGCCGTTGCGCTCGAGCGCGATGGAGATGGCGAAGCACGGAATGCCGTGCAGGAAGTTGGTCGTGCCGTCGAGCGGATCGACGATCCAGCGATGCGCGCCGTCCGTCCCGACGATCTCCTCGGATTCCTCGCCGAGGAAGCCGTAGGTCGGCCGGGCCTTCATCAGCTCCTCGCGGATCAGCTTCTCGGCCTTGCGGTCGGCCTGAGAGACGTAGTCGCCGGGCCCCTTGAGCGAGACCTGAAGGTTCTGCACTTCGCCGAAATCGCGCGCGAGCGACTTGCCGGCCTTGAAGGCGGCCTGAACCATGACGTTGAGAAGAGCTGAACGAGCCATGAACTAAAGTCCTTCGGGAATGTCCGGCGCTTCGGAGACGGCAAAAGCCGCGGCGCGGGAAGCGCACCGGGACCGGGATGCGCCTCAAGACCACAAATCCCCCGAAGTTTCAAGCCTTAGCCGCGTGCAAGCGATGCAATGCAGGGTCTCGCGTCGTGCAACAGGGTAAACGGCAGCCGTTTCAGGAGCCCGAGCGGTACTTGTTCGCCGCGTCGACCGCCGCCTTCTGCTGCTGGTCGTTCAGCCCGAGATAGAAATCCTCCAGCGACGGATCGTTGAGCCCGGCGCGGCGTGCCAGCACGAACCATTTCGCCGCCTCCACCGGATCGGACTTGGTGCCGATGCCGTGGATGTAGAGCTGGGCGAGCTTGCTCTGGGCGACGGCATTGCCGCCTTCGGCCGCCCGTTTCAGCCAGTTGAAGCCGGCGTCGTAGTCACGCTCGCCCGCCGTGCCGTTCACCAGCCACATGCCGAGATCGAGCTGGGCGGTGTCGAAGCCGGCGCGGGCGGCGCGCAGCAGCCATTCGCGCGCCCGCTTGCGTTTCGCCTCCGGCAGGTCGGGAATGTTGGCGTAGATCTGCGAGAGCGCATATTGCGCGTCGGCAATGCCCTGCTCGGCGGATTTCTCGTAGTAGGGCAGCGCCTCGCGCAGCCCCTTCTCGCCGGGACTGTCGGCCACCAGCACCTGCGCATAGTTGAACTGCGCCGAGGGATTGCCCAGCTCGGCCGATTTCTTCATCAGCTCGTCGGCCTTCTTGCGGTCGTCCTTGGAGCGCGAGCGCTCCATCAGCAGAACGGCATATTTGAACATGCCGGTCGGGTCGCCGCCGTTGGCCGCCTGCTGGTACCAGAACATCGCCTGGTCGCGGTCCCGCTTCACGCCGAGCCCGCGGTCGAGGATTTCCGCGACGAGCGTCTGGGCGGACGGATCGCCGAGCTGCGCGCGCGGCAGGGCAAGGTCCATCGCCGTCAGGTAGCGCCCACGCTGGAAGGCGCCGTAGGCCTCGTCGACCTTGCCGGTGAAGGGCTTTTCCGCCGGCAGGTCCGGCAGATCGGCGCCCATGCGGTCAAGCACCGTCAGGCCGCTCGACGGTCCGTCGGCAGGCGTGTCCCCGTCCGCAGGCTTGTCCGCCGGCTTTTCGAATGTGGCGGCGGGCTGCTGGGCATCCTTCGCCTTCGCATCCGCCTCGCCGGCGGTGACGGCGGGGCCCTTCTTCGCCGTTTCCGCGGCAGCGGGCACGGCCGCAAGGGCAACCGTGGCGAGAAGCGCCAGAGGCGCGATGCGGCGAGCGTGCGAGAAAACGGCCCTGATCATGAGCGCCTACTATTCCCCAAACCGTGGCGCTTTTTCGTCAAGCAGCGCGTTCACGGCCGCAACGACATGCGGCGCCTGCGCGGGATCGGCGAAGACCGCCTTGTCGAGCGCCACGAATTCGGCCCCGCTCTCCGCAACGGCCAGCGCCGACTGCGGATCGGTGCCGCCGAGCACGATGCAGGGAATCTCCACCATCGAGGCCCACCATTCGGCAAGCGCGAGGTTCTTCGGATGGGCCTCCGGCTTGATGTCGCCGCCGATCTTGCCGAAGAAGATATAGTCCGGCTGCACCTCGCCGATCTCCAGCGCCTTGTGCCGGTCCGTGGCGTTTCCGCCGCCGACGATGAGGCGCGGGGTGAATTTCTCCACCGTCTCGCCGAGCTCTTCCAGCCCGCCCGTCACATGGATGCCGTCGGCCTTGGCCCGGCCCGCGACGCGCGTGTCGCCGGCGAGGAGCGCGGCCGCGCCCGCCTTCTGGACGATCGATACCAGCACTTCGGCATGCTTCTGGAACTGGCCGTCGTCGAGGCCGTATTGCGGCAGGATCACGGAAGCGACGTCACCGCCCTTCAGCGCGCCCTCCAGCATGGCGGCCCGCGCGGAAAGCTCCTCCCCCTCGGGTAGGATCAGCACAAGGCGGCAGCGGTTTTCGACGTCGGACATGGATGGGCACTTCCCTCGGATTGAGATGTTCGGGGCTCGTCATAACAGATCAAAGCGGATAGACGGAAGGACGAAGAGGATCAATCGCCTTCCATGCCCATCGACCCCGCCATCTATTATGCCGCCATCCCCGCAGTCCTGCTCGTCGGACTCACCAAGGGCGGCATGGGCGAGGCGCTTGCCCTCATGGGCGTGCCGCTGCTGGCCATGGCCGTGCCGCCGGTGCAGGCCGCCGCCATCCTCCTGCCGATCCTCGTCGTGATGGATTGCGTGTCGCTCTATATCTGGCGCCGGCACAACGACCGCACGCTCCTGAAGATGATGCTGCCCAGCGCGCTTTTCGGCATCGCCATCGGCTGGGCGACCTCGGCCTATGTGCCGCGCGATGCGCTGCGCCTCATCATCGGCCTCATTACCGTGCTCTTCGTCGCCCGCTATTTCTACAACAGCTGGCGCGCCCGGCACGGCTACGTCATCGCCGCGAAGCCGCACCGGCTGGTGCCGGCGGCCTTCCTCGGCACGCTTTCCGGCTATGGCAGCTTCGTCGCCCATGCGGGCGGCGCGCCATTCCAGGTCTACGGACTGCCGCTGAAGCTGCCGCCGCGCGAATATACCGGCGCTGGCGTGCGCTTCTTCGCCATCCTCAATTTCATCAAGCTCGGCCCCTATTTCGCCCTCGGCCAGCTCGATGCCGAGAACCTGACGATCTCCGCGACGCTCGTTCCCCTCGCCATCGCGGCGACGGCCTGCGGCGGCTTCGTCGTCAAGCGCATGAAGCCGGATGTCTTCTATCCCTTCATGTATGCCATGGCCCTCATCGCCGGCCTGAAACTCGTCTATGACGGGGCAGCCGCCTTCGTCTGAGAGGCTTTTCGGCACTGCACAATTTGCTTGCCGGAAATGCTGCTTTGCCATAGCTTTCGGCCATGGCGCACCCGGATCCCTTTGCTGCGATTGCCGATCCCAACCGCAGGTTCCTGCTGGAGGAACTCCGACGCGCGCCGCGCACGGTCAACGAACTCTCCGAAGGCCTGCCGATCAGCCGCCCCGCGGTCTCCCAGCACTTGAAGGCCCTGCTCGATTCCAACCTCGTCAGCGTGAAGGCCGAGGGCACGAAGCGCATCTACGCCATCAATGCGAAGGGCTTCGACAGGCTCAATCTCTGGCTCGACCAGTTCTGGTCGTGAGCCACCCGTCCCATCCTGAAACAAAACGCCCCGGCGCGTCTTTCGAACGGGCCAGGGCGTCACGACATCTGAAAATTCGTCTTTGAAGGGCGGTTTCGCGAAACGGGTTCAAACCCGGGTCTTCCCATACAGACCAGTCTCTACGCGACCCTCACTCCTTTGTAACTTTGGAAAAATCCCTGTCTTTTCAGTGGGTGGAAGAGCGAAGACGCTCAATCTCATCCTTGATGCGCAGCTTGCGACGCTTCAGGTCCGCAATCGCCTGGTCCTCTGCGGAGGGGCGATTCATTGCAGCATGCAGCTCTTCCTCCAGAGCAACGTGCTTCTTTTCGAGCGTGGCCAGATGAGCCTCAATCGTCATGTGACAGTTCCTTCCTTTTGCTTGCACCCGGTCACTTGCGTGCCGGATGATCCAGGTTGCAACAAAGTCAGTGTGCCATGTCATTTTTCATTTGTCGAAGGCGAAAACGTGGCAAGGGATAACTTCCCGTTACCAGGGCTTTCGTGGTAGGAGCAGCCTTTGTTGAGACTGGAGGAGGGCGGTCGGTCCGCCCTCTCCGCCGAGGGGAACGAATAGCATGGCAGACCAGGAACAGGCTGAATTGCGGCTTGCCGTTGCACGGCTGCGCCAGGAACACGAAGACTACGACACCGCGATCAACGCCATGATCCAGACCGGCTGCGAAGCCCTCAGAATCCAGCGGATGAAGAAGAAGAAACTGATCCTCAAGGACAAGATTTCCAAGCTGGAAGACCAGATCATTCCCGACATCATCGCCTGAACGGACGAGACGCCTTGGACACCACAGAAACGCCCCCCGTCGCCATCATCATGGGAAGCCAGTCCGACTGGGAGACGATGAAGAACGCCGCCGACACGCTCGATGCGCTCGGCGTCGATTACGAGGCCCGCATCATTTCGGCGCACCGCACGCCCGACCGGCTCTACAGCTTCGCCCGCGGGGCGAAGGCGGAGGGCTTCAAGGTCATCGTCGCCGGCGCCGGCGGGGCGGCCCACCTGCCCGGCATGGCGGCCGCGATGACGCCGCTTCCGGTCTTCGGCGTTCCGGTCCAGTCCAAGGCGCTGTCCGGCCAGGACAGCCTGCTCTCCATCGTGCAGATGCCGGCCGGCATTCCCGTCGGCACGCTCGCCATCGGCAAGGCGGGCGCGGTCAACGCCGCGCTGCTCGCCGCCGCCGTGCTGGCCCTCAGCGATCCCGAGCTCGCCCACAGGCTCGACGAATGGCGCGAGAACCAGTCCAGCGGGGTCGCCGAATATCCCGTGGACGGCCCCCTATGAGCGCGCGCACCATCGGCATCATCGGCGGCGGCCAGCTCGGCCGCATGCTGGCCATGGCGGCCGCCCGCCTCAACCTCAACACCGTCATCCTGGAGCCGCAGGCCGATTGCCCGGCCGCACAGGTCGCCAATGCCCAGATCGTTGCGGCCTATGACGATCCGGACGCGCTCGCCGAGCTCGCCCGCCTCTCGGATGTCGTGACCTACGAATTCGAGAACGTACCCGTCGCCGCCGCCGCCGCCCTCGCCGCCTCCGTTCCGGTCTTCCCGCCGCCGCGCGCGCTGGAGGTCTCCCAGGACCGGCTGGTGGAGAAGAGCTTCATCCGCGATTGCGGTATCCTCACCGCCGATTTCGCCGCCGTCGACAGCCAGGCCGACCTTGAGGCCGCGCTCGATGCCTTCGGCGGTGTCGGCGTGCTCAAGACGCGCCGGCTCGGCTATGACGGCAAGGGCCAGCGCCTGTTCCGCTCGCCGGCCGAAAGCCGCGAGGGTGCCTTCGAGGCGCTCGGCGGCGTGCCGCTGATCCTGGAAAGCCTCGTGCCCTTCGAGCGGGAGATTTCCATCATCGCCGCCCGCGACGGCGAAGGCACCATCGCCTGCTACGATCCGGCGGAGAACGTCCACCGCAACGGCATCCTGCACACCTCGACCCTGCCTGCCCGCGTCAGCGAGGCGACGGCGGACCAGGCGCGCAAGGCCGCGCGCGCCCTTCTCGACCACCTCGCCTATGTCGGCGTCATCGGCGTCGAGTTCTTCGTGCTGCCCGATGGCGGCCTCGTCGCCAACGAGATCGCCCCGCGCGTGCACAATTCCGGCCACTGGACGGAGGCGGCCTGCGTGGTCTCGCAGTTCGAGCAGCACATCCGCGCCGTCGCCGGCCACGCGCTGGGCGACCCGCGCCGCCACTCGGACTGCGTGATGCAGAACCTCATCGGCGACGACATCAACGACGTTCCCGCCTGGCTCGCAAAGCCCGATGTGCTGGTCCATCTCTACGGCAAGACGGAGGCCCGTCCCGGCCGCAAGATGGGGCATGTGACGCAGATTATCGGCTGAAAAGCCGTGCCGGGGGCTGGAAAACCGGCATAGTTCCACGGAAAACCCGCCGGCCACGGTTGACAGCGCAAATGTCACGGGTTACATGCCTGCCAACCTGAAAGCGCGCCCGAAACGGCGCGTTTTTGATTGAGGAAATCCGGCGAACTCGAGTCGCCCTGCAATACGCGGATCAGAAAAATGAAGATCAAGAATTCGCTCAAGTCGCTCAAGGCTCGCCACCGCGAGAACCGCCTTGTTCGCCGCAAGGGCCGTGTTTACATCATCAACAAGCAGAACCCGCGCTTCAAGGCTCGTCAGGGCTGATCGGGCGTCACGGTCGCCTTTCCGCCTTGCGGGAAGCGTTGATCGACAAATATCGATTTGAAATTGGGCCATGGCGGTTTACCATAACCGCCATGCGCTTTTTCATGCTTGCTGCACTTTATCTTTCCTTCTCCCTCGTCGCCTCCGCGCCGGCCGATGCCCTTGCGCAACAGGCGGACAAGGCCTCCGTGGACGCCTCGTCCACCGCCTTCGCCACGCAGGCCCAGCGTCTCGACAAGCTCTTCGACGCGCTGAAACGCGAGGCAAATCCCGACGCCGCCAAGGGGATCGCCAACCAGATCCGCAGGGAATGGCAGGATTCCGGCAGCGCCACCGTCAATCTCCTGATGCAATGGACCGACAAGGCCGTCGACGAGGACAAGAACGCCGCGGCGCTCGACTATCTCGACGAGGCGATTCGCCTGCGCCCCGACTATGTCGAGGGCTGGAACCGCCGCGCGACGCTGCATTTCAAGATGGGCAACTATCGCAAGTCCATGTCGGACCTCAATCAGGTGCTGAAGATCGAGCCGCGCCACTTCGGCGCCCTCGCCGGCATGGCCGCCATCATGGCCCAGACCGGACGCGACGAACTCTCCCTCAAGGCCTGGGAAAAGTTCCTCGACGTCTATCCCGCCGAGCGGGACGCCCAGAAGGAATTCGGCGACCTTTCCGAGAAACTCACCGGCCAGCGCACCTGAACAGTCGTCTCCGGCCGCCTGAAACGAAAAAGGCGGGCCGAAGCCCGCCTCTCCCAAATCATTCCGGGAAAGCCCTCAGACGCCGCTGACGCCGTCCGCGGCGATATAGGCGATGCGCAACATGTTCGTCGCGCCGGGCGTGCCGAGCGGGACACCGGCCGAGATGATGATGCGGTCGCCCGGCTTGCCGAACTCCTCGCTGACGACGATGCGGCAGGCGCGGTTCACCATGTCGTCGAGGTCTTCCGCATCGCCCGTGACGACGCAGTGCAGGCCCCAGACGACCGAGAGGCGGCGCGCCGTCTCGATGACCGGCGAGAGCGCCAGAACCGGCACGTCCGGCCGCTCGCGGGCCGTGCGCAGGCCCGTCGCACCCGACGAGGTGTAACAGACGATGGCCGACAGCTTCAGCGTCTCGGCGATCTGGCGGGCGGCGAGCGAGATGGCATCCGCGCCGGTCGCTTCCGGCGTCGAGCGCTGGGCGTAGATGATGCCGGGGTAGTGCGGGTCGCGCTCGACCGTGCTGGCGATGGACGCCATGGTGGAGACGGCCTCGACCGGATAGGCGCCGGACGCCGATTCGGCCGAAAGCATGACGGCGTCCGCGCCCTCGAAGACGGCGGTCGCGACGTCGGAGACCTCGGCGCGGGTCGGGACCGGCGCGGAAATCATCGATTCCAGCATCTGCGTGGCGACGACGACCGGCTTGCCGGCACGGCGGCAGGCGCGGATGAGCTGCTTCTGGATGCCGGGGACGGCTTCCAGCGGCATTTCCACGCCGAGGTCGCCGCGGGCGACCATCAGGGCGTCGGAAAGCTCGATGATCTCGTCGATGCGCTCGACGGCCTGGGGCTTTTCGATCTTCGACATCAGGCCGACGCGGCCACGCGCGACCTTGCGCACCTCGGCAAGGTCTTCCGGGCGCTGGATGAAGGAGAGCGCCACCCAGTCGACGCTGCCGGTCGCCAGAACGGCGTCGAGGTCGACGCGGTCCTTCTCCGTCAGCGCGCCGACGCCGAGCAGCGTGTCGGGCAGGCTGACGCCCTTGCGGTCGGAGATCTTGGTGCCGGAGACGACCGTGCAGACGATCGACTTGCCGTCGGCGCTCTCGGCCCGCAGGTGCAGCTTGCCGTCGTCGATCAGCAGGCGATGGCCGGGCTTGACCGCTTCCAGGATTTCCGGATGCGGCAGGAACACGCGGGTATTGTCGCCGGGCACATCCTTGTTGTCGAGCGTGAAGGTCTGGCCGGGCTTCAGCTCTTCCGAGCCGTTGGCGAACTTGCCGACGCGCAGCTTCGGGCCCTGCAGGTCGGCGAGGATGCCGATCGGGCGGCCGCAGCGGGCCTCCACGGCGCGGATGCGGCTGATCAGCGTGCGCATCACGTCGTGGCTGGCATGGCTCATGTTGATGCGGAACAGGTCTGCTCCCGCCTCGTGCAGCTTCTGGATCATCTGCTCGTCAGACGATGCCGGTCCGAGCGTGGCGAGGATTTTGACTTTTCTGTTCCGTCTCATCAGTTCTGGCTTTCCTGCGTCCCTGGCGTATCGGAAAGCTGTACCATCCAGCTTCCCTGCCGCCCCGTGTCATATTCCTTGAAGCCCATGCGCTGGAAACCGCGGGCAAAGCAGTCCTGCACGCCGGTGATCTTGAACTCGTTCTCGGCCACGCACATGTTGACGTCGCCGGTCCAGCGGCCGCCGCGGGCGGCGTCTTCGGCATAGAGGTAATAATAGCGCGACTGCAGCTCGCCCTCGATCAGCGTGGCGCAGGTCGTCGCGGGGACCTGCCACCAGCCCTCGGTGATCCAGCCTTCCTTGGCGCGATAACCGATCGCGACGCCGACGAGGTTCTGCGTGCCGTTGCAGACGCGGAAATCGGCTCTCGCCTCCTCCGGCACGGACAGCGCGAGGAAACCCGCGAAAAGGAAGAGGCCGGCCTGGAGAAGACCGCTGGCTTTCAGGAAAGTCGGGCGATGGCTATTGGCTCTCACGGCTTCCAATGGAACTCCGTTGATTTGAATATGCGCTTTCTTGCGACGACGGGGCAGGAATGTCAACGCGGCTCTAATCGATTACATCGTCACAAAAAGCGAAGGAATCTTTCCGAAACACCAGGCATTGCGGGTTGCGGGGCGGATCGCCCCATGCGATCACTCGCGCGGCGCGGCAGACGGACGGCAAAAGCATGCAGGACCTCCCCCCTTTCGAGATCATCGACGGCGACCCTGCCCTCGGGCTGGTCATCCTGGCGGACCATGCCACCAACCGCCTGCCCGAACGCTATGGCCGCCTCGGCCTGCCGGAAAGCGCCTTCGAGCGCCACATCGCCTACGATATCGGCGTCGAAGGGGTGGTGCGCGGCCTCAATGCCCGGCTGAACGCGCCGGTGGTCATGAGCCGCTTTTCCCGCCTCCTCATCGATCCCAACCGGGGCGAGGACGACCCGACGCTCGTCATGCGTATCTCCGACGGCGCGATCATTCCAGGCAATCATCCGATCACGCCCGAAGAATGGCAATACCGGCTGGAAACCTTCCACCGCCCCTATCACGATGCCGTGTCCCGCACGATCGCCGCCGTTGCGGACAAGACGGGCAAGGCGCCGCTCGTCCTGTCCATGCATTCCTTCACGCCGGCCTGGAAGGGCGTTCCCCGCCCCTGGCAGGTGACGGTGCTGTGGGACAGCGACCCCCGCGCGGTGCGTCCGCTGCTGGCCGAGCTGGAAGCGCCGGGCGACGTCGTCGTCGGCGACAACGAGCCCTATGACGGGGCGCTGCGCGGCGACACCATGTTCCGCCACTGCATGAAGCCCGGCATTGCCCACGCGCTCATCGAGATCCGCCAGGACGAGATCGGCAACGAAGCCGGCATCGCCCGCTGGGTCGACCGGCTGGCGCCGGTCTTCTCGCGCTTGAATGCCGACGAAAGCCTGCACACATACGAGATACACCCGTCCCGCACCGGACCCTATTGAGACAGAGACGATGACCGACCTCAGCAAGGAACAGCAGACCGAATTCGAGGCCGCCGCCTTCCGGCGCCTCGTGCGGCATCTGCGCGAGCGCACCGACGTGCAGAACATCGACCTGATGAACCTTGCCGGCTTCTGCCGCAACTGCCTGTCCAACTGGTACCGCGACGCCGCCAACGAGGCGGGCGTGCCGCTCGACAAGGAAGCCTCCCGCGAGATCGTCTACGGCATGCCCTACGAGGAATGGCGCGCGCGCTACCAGCGCGAGGCGACCGACGCGCAGAAGGCCGCCTTCGAGGACAACCGCCCGAAGGAATGACGCCTTCGCCGCGCGAAAATCGGCAGGCGGCGCACGATTGGTCTTGATCTTGCCGGAAGTTCGCGGCAAGTCACGGCACCTTCGAATTTCTACCAGCCCATCCAAGGAGAAGACCATGTCGGATGCCCACGGCGTCGCACGCGACCAGCTTCGCGCGTTCATCGAACGCATCGAGCGGCTCGAGGAAGAAAAGAAAACCATCGCCGACGACATCAAGGACGTCTACGGCGAAGCCAAGGGCGTCGGCTTCGACACCAAGATCCTGCGCAAGGTCATCCAGATCCGCAAGCAGGACAAGGACGAGCGCATGGAGCAGGAAGCGATCCTCGACACCTATCTCCAGGCCCTCGGCATGGTCGAGCTGCCGCCGGACGCCGAATAAGCCTCCCGCAAGGCCAATAAAAAACCCGCCGGATCGCTCCGGCGGGTTTTTTGTTGGCTATGTCTTGCCGCTCAGTTCTCGGCGCTCTCGAACTTGCGGACTTCCATGAAGTTCACCGCATTGCCGCTGAAGCGGCCGGCGTCGACCGAGTGGCCTTCCGACTGGAAGCCGGCCATGTAGACGGTGGTCGGCGCGGCGCGCAGCGTGCGGCTGACGAAGCGCGGCGCCTTGACCGGCTTGGACAGTGTCGCGACACGGCCCTGGGTCAGCGCCCATTGCGACAGGATCTTCTGCGACAGCTTCGGCTCGGTGCGGATCGCACCGCGGCTGGCGGCATCGGCATCCTTCTTCTTCGGACGGCCGCCCTTGGCCGGCACCTCTTCCGCCGTCTTGGCGTCGAAGGCGTCGGCGCCGGAAAGCGAGCGGGTCGCGCCGCCATTCGTCGGCATCAGCGCGGCCATCTCGACCGGCGCGTTGCCGCCGCCGCCCGTCGCCGGATCGGAGAGCGCGGCAAGGCCGGAGCGATCGGCAGTCGTCGGCAGGGCGACGTCCGCTTCCGCGGCCGCCATCAGCGCCGTCTGCGTCTTGTCCAGCTCGACCTGCGGGCGCAGGCCCGGCACAGGCACCATGGCCAGCTCCTCGCCATCCTCGGCCGCCGCTTCGGCGGTCATCACGTCGCCCGGCTGGGCATCGCCGGCCTGGCCGCGCGCGCCGAGCATGACGGGAAGCGGGATCTTGTAGGCGGCAAGGTCTTCGTATTCAGGCGTCTGCTCTTCGGTCGTCGCCGCTTCGAGCGCCGCGACGGCACCGCTCGTCGGCGGTGCGACAAGCGCAAGCTCGCTCGTCTCGGCGGACTTGAAGGCCGGGCGGCTGCCGGGAACGGGCGCGTTGAAGGCAAGCTCCGTCTCCGCTTCGGCCGCGGCGGGCTGCGCCTCCTGCACGGCCTTCGCCGCCGGACGGCCGGAACCGCCCTCGTCGAAGTCGTCGGCGATCGCCGCGCTGCTGGCAATCATTTCGGGTTCTTCATCCTCGTCGCCGCCTCCGCCGAAGAGGTTGGCGAGGAAGCCGCCCTTGCGCTTGGAGGCCGAGGGCTTGGAACCGCCGCCGGCGACCTGGATGGCATCCGAGCCGACGCGGCGCTTGTAGTCGGCGACCGCCTGCTGGTAGCCCGGCAGCGGCTTGCCGTCGGTCGGCACATGCATGGTCTTGCCGTCGGGGAACAGGCTGACGAGTTCCTGGCGGCTCATACGCGGCCAGGCGCGCACGCCGCCGACGTCGAGATGGACGAAGGGCGAGCCGGAGGTCGGATAGTAGCCGACGCCGCCGACCTGGAATTTCATGGCCGTGGCGCGCAGCGTCGCGAGCTTCACGCCCGGAATGTAGAAGTCCATCGCCTTGCCGAGCATGTGCTGGCTCTTCTTGGCGACACCCTTGGTGCGCGAGCGCAGCATGCCGTTGGTGGCCGGCGAGCGATAGGCGGAGACGACGTTGATGTAACCGGTGGCGCCGACCTTCTGGTAGACTTCCCAGACGAGGTCGAAGAGGCGGGGATCCATCTTCGTCGGCTCATTGCGGCGCCAGTCGCGCAGGAACTCGTTCAGCTGCTTCAGGCCGCGCTGGTCATAGCGGCCGTTGCGCTTGAAGGTGATCTCGGCCTTTTCCTTGGTATGGATGAAATAGAGCTTGAGCGTGCGGCTGCCGCTCTCGGCCTGGACGGTCGCGGGAATGGCTGCGGGCAGGATGAGGGCAGCAGAGAGCACGGCCGTGGTCACAGCCTTGGGCAGCTTTTGCAACACTGTCTTGCAGAGGCTGCCCAGGGTCGTCCCCGGGCGCTTCATCGATGCGAACAAATTTGCCAACTCTTTCCCCGTCCGAAGGACAACGAACGTCCGTTGCCCCAGATGACTGCCAATTGCGGTGAGAGCATGGCAAATCCGCCACACTCGTCATCGCGCACCCGTTATAGTGAACAATCCACTAACAGGGAATAAACGGCAATCGAGAAATCCCAAGTGGCCGGGATTCCAAGGGGTTTTACGCAGCTTCCTTCATCGGATCGTCGGGGTCGATCCCGTAATCCTTCAATTTGCGGTAGAGCGTCGAGCGGCCGATGCCCAATTTGCGGGCAACCTGGCTCATCTGGCCATGATAGAATTTCAGGGCGAAGCGGATCAGTTCCTCCTCCACATCGGCCAGCTTGCGTACATGGCCGCCCTTGTCGACGCTCGAGATCGCATTGTCCGGCACGTCGGCATCGACTGATTCGTTCGGGCGGAAGTCCGGATAGACGCTCGGCAGATGGCTCTCAGCCGACGGCTCCGGCGCGCGGAAGGCCGTCGTGTCCCAGGTCGCGGCGCCGCTTTCGGCAAGGCCGTAGCCCGGCACCTGCGCGGCGATCTGCGGGAAGTCGGACGCCGTCAGCTCCGCCCCTTCGGAGAGCACCACGGCCCGGAAGATGGCGTTTTCGAGCTGGCGGATATTGCCCGGCCAGTCATAGGCCGTCAGCAGCGCCAGCGCGCCGGCCGATACGGCGAGCGGGCGGGCGAGCTTCTGTTCCCCGGCGAAGCGCTGCACGAAGGCGCGCACGAGAACCGGGATGTCCTCCTTGCGCCGGCGCAGCGCCGGAATGGTGATCGGGAAGACATTGAGGCGGTAGTAGAGGTCCTCGCGGAAGCGCCCCTCGCGCACCTCGTTGATGAGGTCGCGGTTGGTCGCCGAGATCAGGCGGACATTGACCTTCTGCGGGAAGCGCGCGCCGATCGTCTCGATCTCGCCCTGCTGCACGGCGCGCAGCAGCTTCACCTGCACCTCGAGCGGCAGGTCGCCGATCTCGTCGAGGAACAGCGTGCCACCGTCGGCCTCCATGAACTTGCCGGTATGGCGCTCCGTCGCGCCGGTGAAGGCGCCCTTCTCGTGGCCGAACAGGATGCTCTCGACCAGATTGTGCGGAATGGCGCCGCAATTGACGGTGACGAAGGGCTTGTGCGCCCGGTCGCTTCCCGCCTGGATGGCGCGCGCCACCATTTCCTTGCCGACGCCCGACTCGCCTTCCAGCACCACGGGAATGTTGGACTGCGCCGCGCGGCGGCCGAGTTCGATCACACGCAGCATCTCGGAGCTCGCCGAGACGATATCGTCGAACTGCACGGCCTCGGAGCGGCCGCGCCGCCCGGCACGCCCGCGCCCTTCCCGCTGGTCGACCTTCAGCGCATTGCCGACGGCGACGTTCAGCCGCTCCGGCGAGACCGGCTTGACGACGAAATCGAAGGCGCCGGCGCGCATGGCCGAGACTACCGTCTCGATGCCGCCCTGCCCCGTCTGCACGATCACCGGAATGGTGTTCTCGCGCTCGGCGAGCGCGTCGAGGAAGGCAGAACCGTTCATTTCGGGCATCATCAGGTCGAGCAGGATCACATTGATCAGACCGCCCTTGCGATCGAGCAGATCGAGGCCCGCGCGGCCGTTTTCCGCCATATGGCAGATATGACCGGAGCGCTCGATCATGTTCTTCAGAAGCCTGCGCTGGACAGGATCGTCATCGATGACAAGAATATGGGCCGTCACTGGAACCTCCTTGCCGAGGCGCGCGTCATGCACGCCCTGGGGAACTGGATACCAGCGGACCATGGCAGAAAGGGTTGAACATGCCGTTTTGAGAAAGGCTTGCATTTTAACCAACGCCGACGCAAGCAATGAACCCGACCTGCCCATCAGGAAGAGAGATACCGATGACCCGCACTTTCCTTGAACCCCGGATCGATTTCGCGACCGCGGAGGCCGCAGCCGGCGCCGAGCTGGGCGACCTGCCCGGCTGGAACCTTACCGACCTCTACCCCGCGCCGGCCTCGCCCGAATTCAAGGCCGACATGCAGAAGGCCGAGGCGGATTCGCTCGCCTTCGAGGCGAAGTGGAAGGGCAAGCTCGATGCCGCGACGGAAAAGACGGGCGACGAGGGCATCGGCGCGGCCGTGCGCGAATTCGAAGCGTTGGAAGACGTGATGGGCCGCCTGATCTCCTTCGCAGGCCTCACTTATTTCACCAACACAACCGAGCCGGCGAACGGCAAGTTCTACGGCGACGTGCAGGCCAAGCTGACCGACCTCGGCGCGCATCTCCTGTTTTTCTCCCTTGAACTCAACAGGATAGAAGACGAGCGCATCGAGGCGGCGCTGGCGAACGACGCCCTTGCCGCGCATTACCGCCCCTGGATCGAGGACCTGCGCAAGGACAAGCCCTACCAGCTCGACGACAGGACCGAACAGCTCTTCCTCGAAAAGTCGATGACGGGCGCGGCCGCCTGGAACCGCCTCTTCGACGAGACCATGGCCTCGCTGCGCTACACGATCGACGGCGAGGAACTGCCGCTGGAAATCGCCCTCAACCAACTCCAGTCGCCGGACGGCGAGGCGCGCCGCAAGGCTGCCGAAGCGCTGGCGAAGACCTTCAAGGACAATATCCGTACCTTCACGCTGATCACCAACACGCTCGCCAAGGACAAGGAAATCTCCGACCGCTGGCGCGGCTTCGAGGACATCGCCGACAGCCGGCACCTCGCCAACCGCGTCGAGCCGGAAGTGGTTGCGGCGCTGGCGGAAGCCGTGCGCGAAGCCTATCCGCGCCTCTCCCATCGCTATTATGCGATGAAGGCAAAGTGGCTCGGAATGGAGCAGATGGACTATTGGGACCGCAATGCGCCCCTTCCCGAGACATCGGATGCAACCATTCCGTGGAGCGAGGCGCGCGACACCGTGCTCGCGGCCTACAGTGCCTTCGCGCCGGAAATGGCGGCCATCGCCAGGGACTTCTTCGACAAGGGCTGGATCGACGCGCCGGTGCGTCCCGGCAAGGCCCCCGGCGCCTTCGCCCATCCGACCGTGCCCTCCGCGCACCCCTATGTTCTCGTCAACTACATGGGCAAGCCGCGCGACGTGATGACGCTTGCCCACGAGCTCGGCCATGGCGTGCATCAGGTTCTGGCCGGCGGCCAGGGCGCATTGATGGCCTCCACACCGCTGACGCTTGCCGAGACTGCCTCCGTCTTCGGCGAGATGCTGACCTTCCGCAGCCTGCTCGACAAGACGAAGGACAAGCGCGAGCGCAAGGCCATGCTCGCCCAGAAGGTGGAGGACATGATCAATACGGTCGTGCGCCAGATCGCCTTCTATGAATTCGAGCGCAAGGTGCATACCGCCCGCAAGGAAGGCGAACTCACCAGCGACCAGATCGGCGAACTCTGGCTCTCCGTGCAGGGCGAAAGCCTCGGCCCGGCGATCCGCATCTCCGAGGGCTACGAGACCTACTGGGCCTATATCCCCCACTTCATCCACTCGCCCTTCTACGTCTATGCCTATGCCTTCGGCGACTGCCTGGTGAACTCGCTCTATGCCGTCTATCAACAGGCCGAAACCGGCTTCCAGGCGAAGTATTTCGACCTGCTCAAGGCCGGCGGCACCAAGCATCACACCGAACTCCTCAAGCCCTTCGGCCTCGATGCGAGCGATCCGTCGTTCTGGAGCAAGGGATTGTCGATGATCGAGGGGCTGATCGACGAACTGGAAGCGCTTGATAAGGCGTCATCTTAAAAGAAGCCGGAAGCCCGCATGACCGACCGCGAACGCTTTGTGCTCCTCAGGGACGACCGTGAGGACCGGACGGTGGTTTTCGCCGATCCGCTCGCGGTCGTCACCATGCGCGAGCGCGCCGGCTTCGAGCCCGCCTTCGCGGCCCTTCAGGCCGCCCACGAAAAGGGCCACTGGATCGCCGGCTTCATGAGCTACGAGGCCGGCCATCTCTTCGAGAAGAAGCTGGCTCCACTCGCCGAGGAGAACCGCCCGACCCCGCTGATGAGCTTCGGCATCTTCGAAAAGCCGGCGGACGATCACCCGCTCGCAACACCGCGCCAACGTGTCGAAAACGAGCCCTTCCTTACCGAGCCGAAAGCCGACTGGGATTTCGAGACCTACCGCGGCCGCTTCGATCGCCTGCACCAGCACCTCCGGCAGGGCGACTGCTACCAGGCCAACCTCACCATGCCGATCCGCGCCCGCTGGAACGGCGACCCGCTCGCCGCCTTCTGGTCGCTGATCGAACGCCAGCCCGTGCGCTACGGCGCCTTCGTCTCGCTGGACGGTCCGAAACTGCTTTCGCGCTCGCCGGAACTCTTCTTCGATATCGATAAGGAGGGCTGGATCGAGACGCATCCGATGAAGGGCACCGCGCCGCGTGGGAGCAGCGCGGACGAGGACGAGCGCATTATCGCCGCCATGCAGGCCGATCCAAAGTCGCAGGCGGAAAACCGCATGATCGTCGACCTGCTGCGCAACGACGTCTCGCGCATCACCGAGGTCGGCACGCTGCACGTCCCGAAACTCTTCGCGGTCGAGACCTACCCGACCGTGCACCAGATGGTGAGCCACGTCCGGGCGAAGCTGACCCCGGGCATCTCCATCCGCGATATCTTCGCCGCCCTCTTCCCCTGCGGCTCCATCACCGGCGCGCCGAAGATGCGCGCCATGGAAATCCTGCACGACCTGGAGGACGGCCCACGCGACGCCTATTGCGGCGCCATCGGCATGATCGCCCCCGACGGCACCATGCGCTTCAACGTCGCCATCCGCACCATCTCGCTCTTCGAGGACGGCAACGCCGTCTTCAATGTCGGCGGCGGCATCGTCTTCGATTCCACCGCAGAGGCGGAATATGAGGAATGCCTGCTGAAGGCGCGCTTCGCCGTGGGGGACCAATGGATATCTCGTTGATCGAGACCCTGCGCTGGGAACCGGAAACCGGCTTCGTCAGGCTGGAGCGGCATCTTGGGCGGCTGGCGCGATCGGCGGAGGCGCTTGGCTTGCCGGGGGCGGAGAAGGCACGGGACGCCCTGTTCGCTGTGCTACCCCCCTCTGCCCTGCCGGGCATCTCCCCCACAAGGGGGGAGATTGGCAAGAGGCAAGGTCATCTCTCAACCGCGGCCACTGAAATGGGCAAGGCATCCCCCCATCCAATCTCCCCCCCTGTGGGGGAGATGCCCGGCAGGGCAGAGGGGGCTGCGCCGCAACCGCAACCCCTCCGTATCCGCCTCGAACTCTTCCCCGATGGCCGGATCGACGTGCAGACCGCAGCCTTCACACCCCTTACGGCGGATGCGGTCTGGCGCGTGAAGCTCGCCGCCACCCGCCTCTCCTCCGCCGATCCGCTGCTGCGCCACAAGACATCCCGCCGCGCCCTCTACGCCGCGGCACGCGCCGAATTCCCCACGACCGAGGCCGACGAAGTCATCCTCCTCAACGAGCGCGGCGAACTCTGCGAGGGCACCATCACCTCGCTGTTCCTCGACGACGGCACCGGTCCGCTGAAGACCCCGCCGCTCGCCTCGGGCTTGCTCGCCGGCGTTCTGCGCGAGGAGCTGCTGGAAACCGGCAGCGCCGTCGAGGCGGTGCTGCGGCCGGAGGACCTTGCCGGCGGCACCATCCTCGTCGGCAATTCGCTGCGCGGGCTGATCCGCTGCGTCCTCGCCTGAGGCGGCGACGGCGGCTTAAGCATATCGCCGCAGAAATACTTGGCCGCCCTTTATTGTGACAGAAATCTGTGCTCTAGCGCTGCCATACTATGCTAAGGGGCCTTGGAGCCCCTGATTTTCAGCGCAAAGCGGCCGTCCGCAGGAGACCCAAATGGCAGACAGCACCTATCCGGTACATGGCGAAATCACCGGCCCGATCGTGATGATCGGTTTCGGCTCCATCGGTCGCGGCACGCTTCCACTGATCGAGCGCCACTTCAAGTATGACCGGAACCGGCTGATCGTCATCGAGCCGCGCGAAGACGACGCCGACGCCGAGCTCTATGCCCGCCACGGCGTTCGCCACATCAAGGCCCATGTCACCAAGGAAAACTACAAGGATCTCCTGAAGCCGCTCCTCACGGAAGGCGAAGGCCAGGGCTTCTGCGTCAACCTCTCCGTCGATACCGGCTCGGTCGATCTCATCAAGTTCTGCCGCAAGCTCGACGTGCTCTACATCGATACGGTCGTCGAGCCCTGGCTCGGCTTCTATTTCGACAAGGACATGAAGAACGCCGACCGCACGAACTACGCCCTGCGCGAAACCCTGCGCAAGGAAAAGGAAAAGCACCCGGGCGGCACGACCGCCGTTTCGACCTGCGGCGCCAATCCGGGCATGGTCTCCTGGTTCGTCAAGCAGGCGCTGCTGAACCTTGCCAAGGACCTCGAAGTCAAGTTCGAAGAGCCCTCGCAGGACGACCGTGAAGGCTGGGCTAAGCTGATGAAGAAGGTCGGCGTCAAGGGCATTCACATCGCCGAGCGCGACACCCAGCGCACCAAGAACCCCAAGCCCTTCAACACCTTCTGGAATACCTGGTCCGTGGAAGGCTTCATCTCGGAAGGCCTGCAGCCGGCCGAACTCGGCTGGGGTACCCATGAGAAGTGGATTCCGAAGAACGCCAAGAAGCAGAAGAAGGGCTGCAAGGCCGCCATCTATCTGGAGCAGCCCGGCGCCAACACGCGCGTGCGCTCCTGGTGCCCGACGCCCGGCCCGCAATACGGCTTCCTCGTCACCCACAACGAATCCATCTCGATCGCCGACTTCTTCACGGTGCGCGACAAGGACGGCGACGTCACCTACCGCCCGACCTGCCACTATGCCTACCATCCCTGCAACGACGCAGTGCTGTCGCTGCATGAAATGTTCGGCAATGGCGGCCACCAGCAGCCGGTGCTGCACGTCCTCGACGAGAATGAGTTGGTCGATGGCGTCGATGAGCTCGGCGTGCTGCTCTACGGCCACGACAAGAACGCCTACTGGTACGGCTCGCGCCTGTCGCTGGAAGAGACCCGCCGCATCGCCCCCTACCAGAACGCGACCGGCCTGCAGGTGACCTCCGCCGTGCTCGCCGGCATGGTCTGGGCGCTGGAAAACCCGAAGGCCGGCATCGTGGAAGCCGACGAGGTCGACTACAAGCGCTGCCTTGAAGTGCAGATGCCCTATCTCGGCCCGGTCGAAGGCCACTACACCGACTGGACCCCGCTCGACGGCCGCCCGGGCCTCTTCCCGGAAGATCTCGACACGAAGGATCCGTGGCAGTTCAGGAACGTTCTCGTTCGCTGAACCGGCCCGTAATTTTCCAAGGAAAGCGCCCGCGGCAATCCCGCGGGCGCTTCGCTTTCAATGGGATAATGCCCGCCGGCCGGGCGGCGCGTCTTGCTTTCGACTTCTCTTCACGGCATGTTCTGGCGAACCGGACGGGTGCTTCGCGCCGCCGAGACTTTGGGAGAACCAGATGAAGCCGATCGCAGCCCTCAGCCTGCTTGCCGCCGCCGCAGCGCTTGCTTCGTGCCAGACGGAACCGGCGCCGCGCAGCCTTCCGGTCGCCCAGCAGCCCATGCAGCAGGGCGTCGAGGGCGCCTGGGTCGATCCGAACGGCATCGTCTCGACCTTCTCGAGCGGCACCTTCACGACGCGCACGACCGACACGAACCAGCTCCTCGCCTCCGGCACCTATATCAAGACCTCGCCGACGCTGGTCGAGATCAACATGACCTCGCTGGTGCGCAACACGCAGTCCAAGGTCAATTGCGCGCTGGTCAGTCAGCACCAGCTCAACTGCACCACGGCCGAAGGGGCGCAGTTCTCGCTGGCGCGCCGCACCTGATCCGGCACCCCGCTTCTCAAAAGGGCCGCAAGGCCCTTTTTTCGTTTCGGGCCGGGTAGCCGGCAGGGACCGTCTTTTCACTTGAAGTTGCTTTCGTCCGGTGGAAACATCCGCCGGCCGGCTGTCATGTTTCCGGCCTATCCGGAAGCCGGGCATGCCCTCCGCGCCATCGGGCGCGGCAACCGAGGAGAACAGGACCATGACGCTTATCCGATCCGGCCTTCTGGCCGCCTCCCTCATCGCGCTCTCCAGCGGTGCGGCATTCGCCGATTACGAGCTGAACATCCTGCATATCAACGACCTGCATTCGCGCATCGAGGCGATCAACAAGTTCGATTCGACCTGCTCGGCCGAAGAGGAAGGCAAGGGCGAATGCTTCGGCGGCGTCGCGCGCCTGAAAGCCGCCATCGATGCCGAGCGCCAGAAGCTTTCCGGCAAGAACGTGCTGCTCCTCAATGCCGGCGACAATTTCCAGGGCTCGCTCTTCTACACGACCTACAAGGGCGCGGCGGAAGCCGAGTTTCTCAACCTCATGAAGTTCGACGCCATGACGGTCGGCAACCATGAATTCGACGACAGCGAGGACGGCCTTGCCACCTTCCTCGACAAGGTCCAGTTCCCCGTCGTCACCGCCAATGTCGCGGCGGGCGCGAGCTCCAAGATCGGCGACCGCATCAAGCCCTTCATCGTCCTCGACAAGGGCGGCCAGAAGATCGGCATCGTCGGCGCGGTCGCCAACGACACCGAGGAACTCTCCTCCCCCGGCCCGAACGTGCTGATCGGCAACGATGTCGCCGACATCACCGCCGCCGTCGCCGAGTTGAAGAAGGAGGGCGTCGACAAGATCGTCGCGCTCACCCATGTCGGCTATCCGCGCGACCTCGCCGCCATCGCCAAGATTCCGGATGTTGACGTCGTGGTCGGCGGCCACTCCCACAGCTTCCTTTCCAGCACGTCGGACAAGGCGGAAGGCCCCTATCCGACGATGGTCGACAATCCCGGCGGCTACAAGGTGCCCGTCGTGCAGGCCGGCGCCTATTCGAAATATCTCGGCAACCTGAAGGTCGTCTTCGACGATGCCGGCTTGGTGAAGGAAGCGACCGGCGCGCCGATCACCATCGATTCCTCCATCAAGCCGGATGAGGCCGTCCTTGCCCGCATCAAGGAACTGTCCGGCCCCATCGACGAGCTGAAGAACAAGATCGTCGCGGAAACCGCCGAGCCGGTCGACGGCTCGCGCGAAACCTGCCGCGCCGCCGAATGCGCCATGGGCAACCTCGTGGCCGACGCCATCCTCGACCGCACGAAGAACCAGGGCATGACCGTCGCCATCACCAATGGCGGGGGGCTGCGTTCCTCCATCGATGCCGGGCCGGTTTCCATGGGCGAGGTGCTCTCGGTGCTGCCCTTCCAGAACACCGTCGCGACCTTCCAGCTCAAGGGCGCCGACCTCGTCGCCGCGCTCGAAAACGGCCTCAGCCAGATCGAGGAAGGCGCGGGCCGCTTCCCGCAGGTCTCCGGCCTGAAATACGCCTTCGACAAGTCGAAGCCGGCCGGCAGCCGTGTCGTCTCGGTCGAGGTGAAGGAGGGCGACGCCTTCGCGCCGCTCGACCCGGGCAAGACCTACGGCGTCGCCTCCAACAACTACCTGCGTGCCGGCGGGGACGGCTATGCCATCTTCGCGAAGGCCGCCGTGACCCCCTATGACTTCGGCCCGAACCTGGAACTGGTGGTCGCCGACTACCTCTCCGCCCACCGCCCCTACAAGCCCTATACCGACGGCCGCATCACCGAGGCCGCCGCCACCGGCATGGCGGAAGGCGCAACCGGAACCGAGACGAAGCCGGCCACCGCTGGCGAGGCGGCAACGCCCGCCGACAGCGGCACGACCGCGACGGAAGGCGCGGCGACGACCGGCAATACCGGGTCCGGCACCACAACGACCGGATCGGAAGCAGCCGCCACGACGGCCGAAGGCGGCGTCGCGGCGGGCGGCAGGCACGTCATCGCACGCGGCGACACGCTCTGGGATCTCGCCAAGGCCGCTTATGGCGATGGCACGCTGTGGCGCAGGATCGCCGAAGCCAACGGCAATCCGCGTCCGCGCGCGCTCCATATCGGCAGGGAGCTCTCGATTCCCGCCAAATAAGGACAATTTGTCTCCACTTTTTCCGCCGGTCCGGGCTTTCCCGGGCCGGCATTTCTTTTTAGAACCGTTCTGAACGAACCGGCTTTCGCCGCGCATGAGAACGACACCAGCACGCACAGGATCCACGATGGACATCGCCGCCAAGCCCGCCAACCATCCGACCGTCAAGCATGGCAAGGTCGGCGTGCTGCTCGTCAATCTCGGCACGCCGGACGGCACCGACTACACCTCGATGCGGCGCTACCTGAAGGAGTTCCTGACCGACAAGCGCGTCATCGAATGGCCGAGGATCGCCTGGTATCCCATCCTCTTCGGCATCGTGCTCAACACGCGCCCCGGCAAGGTCGGCAAGGCTTATGAGACGATCTGGAACAAGGAACGGAACGAGAGCTTCCTGCGCACCTATACCCGCAGCCAGGCCGAGCTGATGGCGAAGTCGCTTTCCGAGCACCCGAATGTCGTCGTCGACTGGGCGATGCGCTACGGCCAACCCTCCATCGCCTCGCGCATGGAGCACCTGCAGAAGGAAGGATGCGAGCGCATCCTCGTCTTCCCGCTCTATCCGCAATATGCGGCGGCGACGACGGCGACCGTCAACGACAAGGCCTTCGAGACCTTGCTGAAGATGCGCTGGCAGCCGGCGCTGCGCACCGTGCCGCCCTATCACGACGATCCCGCCTATATCGACGCCCTCGCCGTCTCCATCGAAAAGCACATCGCAACGCTCGACTGGGAGCCGGAGCGCGTGCTCGCCTCCTTCCACGGCATTCCGAAAAGCTATTTCGAGAAGGGCGACCCTTATTACTGCCAGTGCCAGAAGACCGCGCGGCTGCTGCGCGAGCGCCTCGGCTGGTCGGCGGAGAAGCTGGTCCTCACCTTCCAGTCCCGCTTCGGCCCGGAGGAATGGCTCCAGCCCTATACGGACAAGACCGTCGAGAAGCTGGCCGAGGAGGGCATCAAGCGCATCGCCGTCTTCAATCCGGGCTTCGTTTCCGACTGCCTCGAGACGCTGGAGGAGATCGCCGAGCAGGCCGCCGAGAGCTTCCTGCACAATGGCGGCGAGAAGTTCTCGCACATCCCCTGCCTGAACGATTCCCCGGAAGGCATGGCCGTTCTGGAAAAGGTGGTGCGCCGGGAGCTTTCCGGCTGGGTCTGAGTGCGATAATTCCTCTTCCCGCCCAAATAGACTGGTGTCGCGGAACGTATACCGTAGAGTGGCACCGCGCCGCACCGTCTTTCGTGGAGTAGAAGAACATGCCGTTTGCCGGACTGGATATCGTCGTCATCGCCCTCGTGGTCCTGGTCATCCTGATCCTCTTTGCCGGGATCAAGACTGTCCCCCAGGGCTACCAGTACACGGTGGAGCGTTTCGGCCGCTATACGCGCACGCTGCAGCCCGGCCTCAACCTGATCGTCCCCTTCATCGACCGTATCGGCTCGAAGATGAACGTCATGGAACAGGTGCTCGACATTCCGACGCAGGAGGTCATCACCCGCGACAATGCCAGCGTCTCCGCCGATGCCGTCGCCTTCTACCAGATCCTGAACCCGGCCCAGGCGGCCTATCAGGTCGCCCATCTCGAGCACGCCATCATCAACCTGACCATGACCAACATCCGCTCGGTGATGGGCTCGATGGACCTCGACGAGCTGCTCTCCAACCGCGACAAGATCAACGACCAGCTGCTGCGCGTCGTCGACGAGGCGGCCAATCCCTGGGGCGTGAAGATCACCCGCGTCGAGATCAAGGATATCGCCCCGCCGAAGGACCTCGTCGACGCCATGGCGCGCCAGATGAAGGCCGAGCGCGAAAAGCGCGCGCAGGTGCTGGAGGCCGAAGGCTCGCGCAACGCGCAGATCCTGCGCGCCGAAGGCGCCAAGCAGTCCGCCATTCTCGAGGCCGAGGGCCTGCGCGAAGCCGCCTTCCGCGATGCCGAGGCCCGCGAGCGTCTCGCCGAGGCCGAAGCCAAGGCGACGAAGATGGTCTCCGAGGCCATCGCGGCCGGCAACGTGCAGGCGATCAACTACTTCGTCGCACAGAAATACACCGAGGCCATGGCCGCGATCGGCAAGGCGCCCAATTCGAAGATCGTGCTGATGCCGATGGAGGCCTCCTCGCTGGTCGGCTCGCTCGGCGGCATCGGCGCCATCGCAAAGGAAGTGTTCGGCGACGGCCCGGCCCCGGCGGCCGGTGCCCAGCGCGCGCGCCAGTCCACGCCGGCAACCACCGGCACGGGCTCCTTCCGTAATCCGTTCGACACGCCGCAGGGAACGTGAGCATGATCCAGGGCATCATCGGCGAACTCGGGCCCTGGGCCTGGTGGGTGCTGGGGATCGTTCTCCTGATCCTCGAAGTGCTGCTGCCCGGTGTCTTCCTGGTCTGGATCGGCATCGCGGCCATCGTCACCGGCGTCCTCTCCCTCGCCCTGTGGGGCGAGGCCCTCTGGTCCTGGCATGTGCAATGGCTGGTCTTCGCCGTGCTGTCGCTCGTCTCGGCCCTGATCGGCCGGCGCATCGTCAGCAGAAGCGGAGAGGCCAGCGACCAGCCGCATCTCAACCAGCGGGGCCAGAGCCTTATCGGTCGCACGGCGACGCTGGAGCAGCCGATCACCGAGGGCCGCGGCCGCATCAGGCTCGACGATACGATGTGGAGCGTCCAGGGGCCGGATCTGCCGGTCGGCGCACGCGTGCGCGTCACGGCCAGCAACGGTCGCGACCTCACGGTCGAGCCCGTCTGAGGCCCTTAAGCGGCGCCGATCCTGAGCAGGTCGTGGAAATGCACGATGCCGACGGGGCGGAAGGCCTCGTCGGTGACGATCAGCGCGGAAATGTTATGCTGGTTGAGAAGGCCGAGCGCGGCCGTCGCGAGCGTCGCCGGCTTCACGGTCTTGGGGCTGCGCGTCATCACCTCGTCGACGGTGAGCTCGGAGAGATTGCGCGACAGGTTGCGCGCGATATCGCCGTCGGTGACGATGCCGACCAGCGTCCCCGCCCCGTCGACGACGCCGACGCAGCCGTAGCGCTTCTGCGCCAGCATGTGCACCGCATCCGGCATCGAGGTGCCGAGCGCGACGAGCGGCATGTTCTCGCCGCTGTGCATGATGTCGCCGACATGGGAAAGGCTCGCCCCGAGCTTGCCGCCGGGATGGAAGGTCTTGAAATCCGTCGCCGTGAAGCCGCGCGCCTCCAGCAGCGCGACGGCGATGGCATCGCCCAGCGCAAGCTGCATCAGCGTCGAGGTCGTCGGCGCCAGCCCATGCGGACAGGCCTCCTGCACCTTCGGCAGCAGGAGCACGATATCGGCCGCCCGCGCCAGCGCCGAGCGCTCGCCGGAGGTCATCGCGATCAGCGGAATGGCGAAGCGACGGGAATAGGAAACGATGCCCTGCAGCTCGGCGGTCTCGCCGCTCCAGGACAGCGCCAGGATCACGTCGTCGCGGCCGATCATGCCGAGGTCGCCATGGTTGGCCTCGACGGGATGGACGAAGAAGGACGGCGTGCCGGTCGAGGCGAGCGTCGCGGCGAGCTTCGCGCCGATATGGCCGGATTTGCCGATGCCGGTGACGATCAACCGCCCGGCGATGCCGCCGATGAGGCCGACCGCCTCGCGAAAGACGTCGTGCAGCTCGCCTTCCAGCACCGCGGAAAGGGCGACGAGCCCCGCCTTCTCCGTCTCGATCGTCCGGATCGCGGAGGAAATGGCGCCCTCGACGTCAACTTTTGCCTGTCTTGTGATCATGCCCCTCGTTAGCGTTTTTGCCCGTGCCTGTCCATCGCGGACCGGCGCGCGAAAAGCGCGCGGTTAGCAACCAAGCGTTAACCATGGCGGTTTACGTTCGCTTAGGAAATTCGAGAATCGCAGGCCCCATCATGGCAGAGGCAATGGCAATGGAACGCGAGGCACTGGTGCCCCGCCCGAGACGGCGACTGGCCGGGCTTCTGCTCGCCGGCACCATGCTTGCCGCCGTTCCCGCCGCTGCCCAGCAGGCGAATTCCCTCACGCCCTCCGCCCTCGAGACGCTGGCGGCGGGAGCCGCGGATCCTTCGGCGGGAGCCACGGAAAACCCCGATACGACCGACGCGACCACGACCGCCACGACGCCCCGTCCTGCCCTCAGCGACGAAGCGGTGGCCGCGCTTTCGGATGCCGGCGACCGCGACGGCATCGTCGAGCGGCGCGCCGAGCGGTTGAACCAGCGGGAGAACAGCCTCAGCGGTGTCCGCAACAGCCGGCTCGGCGATCCCTGGGAGCCGGTCGGCGTCCGCGTCGGGACGTTCGTCCTGCGCCCCTCGATCACGCAGGGCATCGGCTTCGAGCGCACGAAAGGCGGAAACACCACGACGAGCCGCACCTATTCCCAGACCGGCTTCCGCGGCTCCCTCACCTCCGACTGGTCGCGCCACCAGCTCACCATCGATGCCGAGGGCGTCTACCAGCGCAATATCAGCGGCACGGGGGAAACCGAGCCTGAGGCGCGGGTGAACGGCGACCTCCGGCTCGACCTCAGCGACGACACCGTCGCCCATATCACCGGCGGCTACGCGTTCGAGCGCGAAAGCGCCACCGATCCCAATGCCATCGTCGGCGCCAGCACCCAGTCCGGCGTGCAGACGCTGTCCGGCGGGGCCAATATCATGCGCGATTTCGGCCTGATCCGCGGCACGTTCGGCGCCAATGTCGAACGGCACACCTACGGTTCGGCAACCGCCACCAACGGCAGCAAGCTGGACCAGTCCTTCCGCAACTATACGGAAGGGACGCTGACGGGTCGGGTCGGCTACGAGCTCTCCCCCGCGCTGATCCCCTATCTCGAAGCCTCGGTGGGCCGCGCGGTCTATGACGACAAGCTTTCGGCCGGATACGAACGCTCCTTCTCGACGCTCGGCGCGCGGGCAGGCCTGGAAATCGATCTCGGGGAAAAGCTGCGCGGCGATCTCGGCGCCGGCTACAAGCGCGCCAAGTTCGACGACAGCCGCCTCGCCGCCCTCGAAGGGCTGACGATGGACGGCGCCGTCAACTGGTCACCGCTGCGCGGCACCGACCTGAGGCTCGGCCTGCGCACGGATCTGGAGCCCTCTTCCACGAGCGGCGAAAGCGGCTACGTCTCCTATGGCACGACGGCCGACCTGACGCATGAGCTGCGCGGCAATCTCGTCGCACGCCTCAGCGCCGCCTATACGCTGCGCGATTTCTCCACGGCGGGCACCGCCAACCAGAACATCTATCTGGTCGGCGCCGGCCTCACCTGGAACATCAACCGCTGGCTGGCGATGACCGGCGACGTCTCCTACGAGGTGACGCGCCAGTCGGGCGCCTCCGATACCGGCATCACGCGTGCCGGCATCGGCCTTGTCCTTCGCCGCTGATTACTTGAGACCCGCGACGAGCTGCTTCAGCGGACCCTCGACGGCCGGGCGGATATCCGCACGGGCGAGCGCGAAGGCGATATTGGCGAGGATGAAGCCATCCTTGGCGCCGCAGTCATAGGTCTCGCCGCGGAAATGATAGGCGGCGAACTTCTGGCTGTCGGCAAGCTTCACCATCGCGTCGGTGAGCTGGATTTCGTTGCCCGCGCCGCGCTCCTGCGTGGAGAGGATCGGGAAGATTTCCGGCTGGAGGATGTAGCGGCCGTTGATGAAGAAGTTGGAAGGCGCGGTGCCCTTCGCCGGCTTCTCGACCATCTGGGTGATGGCGAAACCGTCGCCGATCTTCTCGCCGACGCCGACGATGCCGTATTTGTGCGCCTGGTCGGGCGCGCATTCCTCGACGGCGATGACGTTCGCGCCGCTTTGCTCGAAGAGTTCGACCATGCCCTTCATGCAGCCCTTCTCCGCCTTCATGATCATGTCGGGCAGGAGCAGGGCGAAGGGCTCGTTGCCGACGAGCTCGCGGGCGCACCAGACGGCATGGCCGAGACCGAGCGGCTCCTGCTGGCGGGTGAAGCTGGTGGAACCGGCGACCGGCAGGATGCTTTCGAGCAGCGTCAGCTCGGCCGTCTTGTTGCGCTGGCGCAGCGTCTGCTCCAGCTCGACCTGGATGTCGAAATAATCCTCGATGACCGCCTTGGAGCGGCCCGTCACGAAGATCAGGTGCTCGATGCCGGCATCCAGCGCCTCATCGACGACATACTGGATCACGGGCTTGTCCACGACGGTCAGCATTTCCTTCGGAACGGCCTTGGTGGCCGGAAGGAAGCGGGTGCCGAGGCCCGCCACTGGAAAGACTGCTTTGCGAACCTTACGTGTCTGCGACATTATTCACCTCGTTGTGCCCACGTCCTCATGGCCTGGGCCTAGCCGAGCCCAATTAGAAGCCAATTGCTATTTTTTTACAAAGAGAGACGCGGCAAAAGTTTGATGGTAAAGAATTTGTTGACTTCGTTTTTATAAGTTTTGCGTTCAGCCGGTGGTTCCATGCCGCCGTCCCGAAATTTAAGAAACGGACACGACAGCTGATGACACAGAATCTGAGAACCGTTCTGCGCCGATCCGCGCTCACCCTTCTTCTGTCGGCAGGGCTTCTCGCGCAGGCTTCCATGGCCCGCGCGGCCGATCCCCGCTTCCAGAAATGGATTGCCGATTTCTATGCCACGGCGGCCGACGCCGGCATCAGCAAGTCGACCTACCAGAAGGCCTTTGCCGGCGTGAAGACGCCCGATCCCGACGTGATCCAGAAGGCGACCTACCAGCCGGAATTCACCAACAAGATCTGGGACTATCTCGATTCGCGCGTGAACCCCTACACGGTGAAGATCGGCCGCGAAATGGCGGCCAAGCACGGCCGCACGCTCGCCGCGCTGGAGCGGCATTTCGGTGTCGACCGCAACGTGCTGCTCGCCATCTGGTCGATGGAATCCAACTACGGCGCCGTGCTGAAGAAGGACGACCGGCTGCATTACGTGCCGCGCGCGCTGGCGACGCTTGCCTATGCCGATTCCAAGCGGGCGAACTATGCGCGCAAGCAGCTCATCGCCGCTCTCAAGATCATCCAGCGCGGCGACATCGACGCCGCCGACATGACCGGCTCCTGGGCCGGCGCCATGGGTCACACCCAGTTCATCCCCACGAGCTACCTGATCTACGCCGTCGACGCCGACGGCAACGGCCACCGCGACATCTGGAACTCCGTGCCGGACGCGCTGGCGACCGCCGCGAACCTGCTGGCCAAGAATGGCTGGCAGGCCGGCAAGACCTGGGGCTACGAGATCGTCGTGCCGAAGGGCGGCAACAAATATTCCGGCCAGACGAAGACGCTTGCCCAATGGGCCAAGCTCGGCTTCACGCGCCCGGGCGGCAACGGCTTCAAGAACGGCTCCGACCGGGCCGAGCTCAAGCTGCCGGCGAATGGCGGGCCAGGCTTCCTGATGACCAAGAACTTCTTCGTCATCAAGCGCTACAACGCGTCGGATTCCTACGCGATGGGCGTCGGCATGCTGGCCGACCAGATCGCCGGCTATGGCGGCGTCAAGCAGCGCTGGCCGCGCCCGGACGGCGCGCTCGACATCACGGAAAAGTTCGAGCTCCAGACCCGCCTCAAGGAACTCGGCTATTACGAGGGCGAGGTCGACGGCAATTTCGGCTCCGGCTCCAAGGCCGCCATCCAGGCCTTCCAGAACCGCGTGGGCCTTGCCGCCGATGGCGAGCCGAGCCAGCAGCTCCTGCGGGCGCTGCGCCGCTGACCGAATGCGGTTTCTCGACAGGTTGAGGGGCGCTGCGGCGCCCCTTTTTGCTGGCGGGTGCTTCCGCTCGCCGCCGGCATTTGCCATCATGCCGCCACCGACCGGCCGCAGGATCGCGGCGAGAACGGAGCCTTCACGATGAACAGGACGACGACCACCCGGATTGTGCGCCTCGCCCTCGCGCTGGTGGCGGCCGCAAGCGTCGTCGTCACCTCCCTGCCCGCGAGCGCGCAGGAGCAGCGCCGCGAGCGCAAGACGATCCTCGAGCTTCTCTTCGGCACGCCGAAGCGCAAGGTCGTCGAGCCCGAGCCGCAGATCCAGAAGCCGCGCGCCGTCATCCGCAAGAAGAAGCCGGCCCCGACGGTCGCCAAGAAGGCCGAGCCGCCGCCGGTCGAGAAGCTGCCCGACGCCAAGGTGGTGCTCGTCGTCGGCGACTTCATCGCCGGCAGCCTCGGCGACGGTCTCGACGCCGCCTTCGAGACGACACCCGGCATCCGCGTCGAGCGCCGCACCAACGGTTCCTCCGGCATCGTGCGCGAGGACTATTACAACTGGCCCGCATCGCTTCCCGCCCTGATCGCGGAGACCAAGCCAGCCCTCATCGTCGTCAGCATGGGCGCCAACGACCGCCAGCAGATGACTGTGGCCGGCGAGAAGGAGAAATTCCGCTCCGAGGCCTGGACAAAGGAATACGAGGCGCGCATCGCCCGCATCGCGGCGCTGGCCCGGCAGGATGGCAAGCCGCTGCTCTGGATGGGCATGCCCCCCTTCCAGTCCTCCGCGCTGACCGCGGACATGACGACGCTCAACACCCTCTATCACGCGAGCGCGGAGAAGGCCGGCGGCGAGTTCGTCGACATCTGGGACGGCTTCGTCGACGAGGACGGCAAGTTCGTCATTTCCGGTTCCGACATCAACGGCCAGCAGGTACGCCTGCGCGGCTCCGATGGCATCAACTTCACCAAGGCCGGCAAGCGCAAGCTCGCCTTCTACGTGGAAAAGGAAATCCGCCGCCTGCTCGGCGCTGCCGCCGCCGACGGCCCGGGCCTGCAGGGCGACCTCAAGGACCTCGTCGTCGCGACGCCCCCGGCGGAAGACGCCGAGATCACCAAGACCCAGCCCATCAGCCTCGCCGACCCGGCGCTGGACGGCGGCACCGCCCTCCTCGGCGCCGCGCCGATCAAGGGCACCGGCAAGAGCCTGCGCGACAAGCTGGTGGAAAAGGGCGAGACCGCCGACGCCCCGCTCGGCCGCGTGGACGATTTCCGGCTGGACAAAATGGCGACGCCGTAGGAGAGCAAGGCCCCCTGCGGCGGGACACGGCATTCCGCAAATCACGCAAAGTGCGTTGCTCCCACCAAGCTCACTCCCTCTCCTTCGTCACCCTCGGGCTTGACCCGAGAATCCACGCCACGGGCAAAGCCGTGCCGTGGAGACTGACGAAAGAAACGTGGCGGATTACGGTATTGTCAGCCGATGGAACTGGAGAACGCATGAAGGCGCGTCGGCATACCGGCGCACCCTCTCAAATCGTGGCCCTGTCGAACCTCACCGCGGCAGCGTGGTCGAGCCCATCAGCGCCTCGTCGATGGCCCGTGCCGCCTGGCGGCCTTCGCGGATCGCCCAGACGACGAGCGACTGGCCGCGGCGCACGTCGCCGGCCGTCCAGAGCTTGTCGACCGAGGTCTTGTAATCGCGGTCATTGGCGATGACGTTCGACGAGCCGCGCTTGTCGGTGTTGATCGCAAGCTTGTCACCGAGATCCTTCAGCACGCTGGTGGTGAAGGGGCCGCGGAAGCCGATGGCGATGAAGGCGAGGTCCGCCTTGATGATGAACTCCGTGCCGGGGATCGGCTTGCGGCGGTCGTCCACCTGGCAGCACTTCACGCCCGTCAGCACGCCGTCCTCGTCACCGACGAATTCGAGCGTGCCGACCTGGAACTCGCGCACAGCGCCTTCGGCCTGCGAGGAGGAGGTGCGCATCTTCGTCGCCCAGAAGGGCCAGACGGCGAGCTTGTCTTCCTTTTCCGGCGGCTGCGGGCGGATGTCGAGCTGCGTGACCTTCACCGCGCCCTGGCGGAACGCCGTGCCGACGCAGTCCGACGCGGTATCGCCACCGCCGACGACGACGATGTGCTTGCCGCCGGCAAGGATCGGCGCGGAGGGCCAGCCGACGCTGTCGATGTTCTCGCGGCCGACACGGCGGTTCTGCTGCACGAGGTACGGCATGGCATCATGCACGCCCGCGAAATCGACGCCCGGAATGCCGGCGTCGCGCGGGGTTTCCGAGCCGCCGCAATAGAGCACGGCATCGTGCTCCGCCAGCATCTCGTCCATCGGCTTGTCGACGCCGACATTGACGCCGTAGTGGAAGGTGACGCCCTCGCCGCGCATCTGGTCGACGCGGCGGTCGATGAAGTTCTTCTCCATCTTGAAGTCCGGGATACCGTAGCGCAGCAGGCCGCCGGCCTTGGATTCACGCTCGTAGAGATGGACTTCGTGGCCGGCGCGGGCGAGCTGCTGGGCGGCCGCCATGCCGGCCGGGCCGGAGCCGATGACGGCGACCTTCTTGCCGGTCTTCACCGTCGCCGGCTGCGGCACGATATAGCCCATCTCATAGGCCTTGTCGGCAATCGCCTGCTCGACGGTCTTGATGGAGACCGGCGTGTCCTCGAGGTTCAGCGTGCACGCCTCCTCGCAGGGTGCGGGGCAGACGCGGCCGGTGAATTCCGGGAAGTTGTTGGTCGAATGCAGGTTGCGGATCGCCTCTTCCCAGTTGCCGTTATAGACGAGATCGTTCCAGTCCGGGATCTGGTTGTGCACCGGACACCCGGTCGGACCGTGGCAATAGGGAATGCCGCAGTCCATGCAGCGCGCAGCCTGCTTCTGCACTTCGGGGTCCGACATCGGAATGGTGAATTCGCGGAAATGGCGGATGCGGTCGGAGGCCGGCTGATACTTCATCACCTGCCGGTCGATTTCCATGAAACCAGTTACCTTGCCCACTTCAATAATCCTTGCTCAAGACGGGTGCCTCTCGGGCCCCGTTACCGGTGCGCAGCTCCGCTGTCGTACCGGTGAAGATGAAATCGATCCTGATCGCGTTTCGCGCAATCGGTCAGTGAAGGTAGGTGAACCGCTGCCTCACTCGGCAGCGATCCCCATCCTCATGCGCTCCATCTCTTCGAGCGCGCGGCGATACTCGACCGGCATCACCTTGCGGAATTTCGGACGATACTCGGCCCATTTGTCGAGGATCTCCTTGGCCCGCGGCGAGCCCGTATAGTGCAGGTGGTTCGAGACGAGCTGGTAAAGCCGCTCCTCGTCGTGGCGCGTCATGTCGTCGGACACGTCGACCATGCCCTTGTGCATGAGGTCGCCGCCGTGGTGGTGCAGCTTCTCCAGCATGTCGTCTTCTTCCGGCACCGGCTCCAGCTCGACCATCGCCATGTTGCAGCGGCGGGCGAAATCGCCCTCCTCGTCCAGCACATAGGCGACGCCCCCGGACATGCCGGCCGCGAAGTTGCGGCCGGTCTGGCCGATGACGACGACAACGCCGCCGGTCATGTATTCGCAGCCATGGTCACCCACGCCCTCGACGACCGCGACGGCGCCGGAGTTGCGCACGGCGAAGCGTTCGCCGGCAACGCCGTTGAAGTAGCATTCGCCCGAGATCGCGCCGTAGAGCACCGTGTTGCCGACGATGATCGATTCATGCGGCACCGCGCGGTTGCCGGCCGGGGGACGCACGACGATACGGCCGCCCGAAAGGCCTTTGCCGACATAGTCGTTGCCTGCACCCACCAGATCGAAGGTGATGCCGCGCGCCAGGAACGCGCCGAAGGACTGGCCGGCCGTGCCGTTGAGCGTCACGGAGATCGTGTCGTCCTTCAGGCCCTTGAAGCCGTAGCGCTTGGCCACCTCGCCGGAGAGCATCGCGCCGGCCGAGCGGTCGACGTTCTTGATATCGACCTCGAAGGCGACGGGCGTCTTGGCTTCCAGGGCGGGCTTGGCCTGCGCGATCAGCTTGCGGTCGAGGATATCCTGGATCGGATGGTTCTGCCGCTCGGTCCAATAGGTCGCCTCCTTCGGCGCATCGACCTTGTGGAAGATGCGGGAGAAGTCGAGACCATTGGCCTTCCAGTGCGAGATCATCTTCTCCTTTTCGAGGAGTTCGGAGGCGCCGATGATCTCGTTCAGCGAACGCACGCCGAGCGAGGCCAGGATTTCACGCACCTCTTCGGCGACAAAGAAGAAGTAGTTGATGACGTGCTCGGGCGTGCCCTTGAAGCGCTTGCGCAGCACCGGATCCTGCGTGGCGACGCCGACAGGACAGGTGTTGAGGTGGCACTTGCGCATCATGATGCAGCCGGCCGCAATCAATGGCGCGGTGGCAAAGCCGAACTCGTCCGCGCCGAGCAGCGCGCCGATGACGACGTCGCGGCCGGTCTTGAGACCGCCATCGACCTGCAGGGCGATGCGCGAGCGCAGCTTGTTGAGCACCAGCGTCTGGTGCGTCTCGGCAAGGCCGATTTCCCAGGGGGAGCCGGCATGCTTCAGCGAGGTGAGCGGCGAAGCGCCCGTGCCGCCGTCGAAACCGGCGATGGTGATATGGTCCGCGCGCGCCTTGGCAACGCCGGCGGCAACCGTGCCGACGCCGACTTCCGAGACGAGCTTGACCGAGATATCGGCTTCCGGGTTGACGTTCTTCAGGTCGTAGATGAGCTGCGCCAGATCCTCGATGGAATAGATATCGTGGTGCGGCGGCGGCGAAATGAGGCCGACGCCGGGGGTGGAGTGACGGGTCTTGGCGACCGTCGCATCCACCTTGTGGCCCGGCAGCTGGCCGCCCTCGCCGGGCTTTGCGCCCTGCGCGACCTTGATCTGCAGCATGTCCGCATTGACCAGATACTCGGTGGTCACGCCGAAGCGGCCGGATGCGATCTGCTTGATCGCCGAACGCTCCGGGTTCATCGAACCGTCAGGCAGCGGCATGTAGCGGTCGGCTTCCTCGCCGCCCTCGCCGGTGTTCGACTTGCCGCCGATCCGGTTCATGGCGACGGCAAGCGTCGTATGCGCCTCGCGGCTGATCGAGCCGAAGGACATGGCCCCCGTCGAGAAGCGCTTGACGATATCGACGGCCGGCTCGACCTCGTCGACGGAGATCGGCTTGCGGCCCAGCGCATCCGCGCCCTTGATCGAGAAGAGACCGCGGATCGTGTTCATGCGCAGCGCCGAGGCGTTCACCAGCTCGGCGAATTCCTTGTAGCGGTCGGCGGCATTGCCGCGCACCGCATGCTGCAGCGACGCGATCACGTCCGGCGTCCAGGCATGTTCCTCGCCGCGCATGCGATAGGCATATTCGCCGCCGATATCCAGCGTGTTGGCGAGCAGCGGATCGCGGCCGAAGGCAGCCTTGTGGCGGTTGAAGGTCTCCTGTGCGATTTCGTCGAGACCGATGCCCTCGATGGTCGTCGCCGTGCCGAAGAAATACTTGTCCGTCAGCTCGGAGGAGAGGCCGATGGCATCGAAGATCTGCGCACCGCAATAGGACTGGTAGGTCGAGATGCCCATCTTGGACATGACCTTCAGGATGCCCTTACCGATGGCCTTGATGTAGCGGTAGACCACCTCTTCCGCATCGACCTCCTTCGGGAACTCGCCGCGCTTGTGCATGTCGGTGAGCGTGTCGAAGGCGAGATACGGGTTGATCGCTTCCGCGCCGTAGCCGGCGAGAAGGCAGAAATGGTGCACTTCACGCGGCTCGCCGGTCTCCACGACGAGACCGACCGAGGTGCGCAGGCCCTTGCGGATCAGGTGATGGTGCACGGCAGCGGTCGCCAGCAGCGCCGGGATCGCCACGCGGTCCGGTCCGATCTGGCGGTCGGAGAGCACGATGATGTTGTAGCCCGAGGTGACGGCCTGCTCGGCGCGCTCGCAGAGCCGGTCGAGCATTTCCAGCATGCCGTCCGCACCGCGCGAGACGTCATAGGTGAAGTCGAGCGTCTTGGTATCGAAGCGGTCCTCGACATGGCCGATGGAGCGGATCTTCTCCAGGTCGCCGTTGGTCAGGATCGGCTGGCGCACTTCCATGCGCTTGGCCTTGGCCGCGCCGCCATGGTCGAGGATGTTCGGGCGCGGGCCGATGAAGGAGACGAGGCTCATGACCAGTTCCTCACGGATCGGGTCGATAGGCGGGTTCGTCACCTGCGCGAAGTTCTGCTTGAAATAGGTGTAGAGCAGCTTGGTCTTGTCGGACATGGCCGAGATCGGCGTGTCCGTGCCCATGGAGCCGATCGCCTCCTGACCCGTCGTCGCCATCGGCGACATCAGGAGCCTGGTGTCCTCCTGCGTATAGCCGAAGGCCTGCTGGCGGTCGCGCAGCGACACGTCGCGGCGCAGCGCACGCGGCTCGACCGGGCCGAGGTCCTCAAGGATGATCTGGGTGTTGTCCAACCAGTCGCGATAGGGGTGCTTTTCGGCAAGCGCGGACTTCACCTCCTCGTCGGAGATGATGCGCCCCTCTTCCATGTCAATGAGCAGCATCTTGCCGGGTTGGAGACGCCACTTCTTGATGATGCTCTCTTCCTTGACAGGCAGCGTGCCGGCTTCGGAGGCCAGGATGACGCGGTCATCGTCGGTGACGAGGTAGCGGGCCGGACGCAGGCCGTTGCGGTCGAGCGTCGCGCCGATCTGGCGGCCATCGGTGAAGGCGACGGCGGCGGGACCGTCCCACGGCTCCATCAGCGCGGCGTGGTATTCATAGAAGGCCTTGCGCTCCGGGCTCATCAGCTGGTTGCCGGCCCAGGCCTCGGGGATCAGCATCATGACCGCATGGGCCATGGAGTAGCCGCCGCGCACGAGGAACTCGAGCGCGTTGTCGAAACAGGCCGTGTCCGACTGGCCCTCGTAGGAGATCGGCCAGAGCTTGGTGATGTCGTCGCCGAAGAGCGGCGAGGAGACGGACGCCTGACGGGCCGCCATCCAGTTGACGTTGCCGCGCAGCGTGTTGATCTCACCGTTATGGGCGACCATGCGGTAGGGATGCGCCAGCTTCCACGAGGGGAAGGTGTTGGTGGAGAAGCGCTGGTGCACGAGGGCGACGGCCGATTCGAAGCGCGGATCGGCAAGGTCCTTATAATAGGCGCCCACCTGGTAGGCGAGGAACATGCCCTTGTAGACGATGGTCGTCGAGGAGAGCGAGACGGGGTAGAAGTTGCTCTCTTCGCCTTCGTACTCATCATAGATGCGGTTGGAGATCACCTTGCGCAGCGTGAAGAGCCGGCGCTCGAACTCGCCGTTCGTCGCGGCATCGCGGCCGGCGCCGACGAAGACCTGCACATGGCGCGGCTCGGTGGCGGCGATCTCGGGGGCCTTGGAGAGCGAGGAATTGTCGACCGGCACATCGCGGAAACCGATGAGGACCTGGCCCTCTTCGGCGACGACGTCGGCGATCACCTTCTTGAAGTAATCGACCAGCTTCTCGTCCTGCGGCATGAAGATGTGGCCGACGGCATATTCGCCTGCCTTCGGCAGCGTGATGCCCTGCTTTGCCATCTCTTCGCGGAAGAAGCGGTCCGGAATCTGTACGAGAATGCCTGCACCGTCGCCCATCAGCGGATCTGCGCCGACGGCGCCGCGATGCGTCAGGTTCTCGAGCATGAAGAGCCCGTCCTCGACGATCTGGTGCGACTTCTTGCCTTTCAGATGCGCCACGAAGCCGACGCCGCAGGCATCGTGCTCATTGCGCGGATCATAGAGTCCTTGTTTTTTCGGCAGGCCCGGTGTGGAAGCGCGCGTTTTGGCGCCCGTCGCAGTGGTCTGCGCCCGGGTCTGCCGATAATCATGTGCTTGAGTCTTCACCACCATTGTCTCTCTCCGTGGGCCCGGCATCGTGCGGGCATTCCGTCCGCTCCAGGGGAGCGTCGCCTGTTGCATGAACGGGATGCGGCCGCGAAATGACGGCCGATCCAATGGATCATCGAAACCGTCGGGGCGGCGGGCTTTCGGAACGTGTTCCTCCCGGCGCCGTTTTCGGCGCCTTCCGCGGTGGAAGCGGCGCCTCTTCGGTCTCCTGACCGAAATAGGACAGTAACGCTGTCCTATTTCATGTGCTCTATGCCAGAAACACCCCTAACCCGCAAGGCCATCATGCCAAATAATCACCACATCATGAAGAAAAATTGCCCACACATTCCGCCGCTTGAAATTAAATTACGGGCGTCCGGCGCATTGTTTCCGTTCCTTTCATTTTCGAGGAAAACGGTGCTTTGAGCCAAATCCGGCGATTGATCGCCGTTTTTTCTCCATTATGGTCCGCAAAAGCCCTCAACCGCATTGGAAATCGCATGTTTTTCGCTTCCGACAACTGGGCAGGCGCCCATCCCGACATCGCAGGAAGTCTCGTGGAGGCGGCCGGCGGCTTTGCCTCGGCCTATGGCACGAGCGATCTCGACAAGCGTGTGGAAAAGACTTTTTCGGAGATTTTCGAGCGGGAGGTCGCCGTCTTCTTCGTGGGAACCGGCACCGCGGCGAACTCGCTGGCGCTCGCCAGCTTCAACCGGCCGGGCGGGCAGGTCTTCTGCCACCGCGAAGCGCATGTGAACGTGGACGAATGCAACGCGCCGGAATTCTTCGCGACCGGCTCGAAGCTCGTGCCCATCGACGGCCCCGCCGGCAAGCTTGCGCCCGAAGCGCTCGCCGCCGCCATCGGCCGCTTCCCGCCGAATTTCGTGCATGGCGGCCAGCCGATGGCCGTCACCGTCACCCAGGCGACGGAAGCCGGCACCGCCTATACGCTGGACGAGATCGCCGCCCTTTCGGACGTGACGAAGCAGGCCGGCCTGCCGCTGCACATGGACGGCGCGCGCTTCGCCAATGCCCTCGTCCATCTCGGCGCCACGCCGGCGGAAATGACCTGGAAGCGCGGCGTGGACATCCTCTCCTTCGGCGGCACCAAGAATGGCTGCTGGTGTGCGGAAGCGCTGGTGCTCTTCGACCCGGCCAAGGCCCAGCAGATGCATTTCCTGCGCAAGCGCTCGGCCCAGCTCTTCTCCAAGTCGCGCTTCATCGCCGCCCAGTTCGACGCCTATTTCCGCGACGACCTCTGGCTGAAGCTCGCCCGCCATTCCAACGCCATGGCCGCACGCCTCGCGAGCGGCTTCGCCGCATCCGAAAAGGCACGCCTCGCCTGGCCGACGGGCTCGAACGAACTCTTCGCCATCATCCGGAACGACGCGATGAAGGCCCTGCAGGAAAAGGGCGCCGTCTTCTACGACTGGCCGGCCGGCCCTGACCTGAAGGCGACGATGCGCGACGACGAAACGCTCATCCGCCTCGTCACCAGCTTCGCGACGACGGAAACGGACGTCGACGGCTTCCTTTCGGCACTGTGATTCACGCAGGGTAATCCCTCAAACAAAAAGGCGGTGCCTTGCGGCACCGCCCTCTTCATTCCCGAACGAAACGCTCAGTTGGTCTGCGCTTCGATCTGCTTGGCTTCGCGTGCGACGGCAGCGATCTCGATACGGCGCGGCTTGGCGGCTTCCGGGATCTCGCGAAGGAGATCGATGTGGAGCAGGCCGTTCTTCAGCGAAGCGGCGCGCACTTCCACATGGTCGGCGAGCTGGAAGCGGCGCTCGAAGGCGCGCTTGGCAATGCCGCGATAGAGATACTGGCTTTCCTCGGACGCTTCGTCCTTCTTCTCGCCCTTGACCGTCAGCGCATGTTCACGCGCTTCGATCGACAGTTCGCTCTCGTCGAAACCGGCGACCGCCATGGTGATGCGATAGGTGTTTTCGCCGGTGCGCTCGATATTGTAGGGCGGATAGCTCTGGCTCTGGTCCGGCTGGCCGAGGCTGTCGAGCATGGTGAAGAGACGGTCGAAACCGACGGTGGAACGGTAGAGGGGGGAGAAATCGACGTGACGCATGGTGTCCTCCTTCAGAGCAACGTTGCGATCTTCAAAAAGGCTGCCCTGATTTCCGAAGGGGCAGCCCGGTTCATCCGGCCTCCGCCCCATTCTGGCGACGGCAGCCTCGACGGACCCTTTCGGCGCCCGTGAGAATGAGATGGGAATGGCTTCCGGCCCGTTCAAGAGGTTCACTGCAGGCGAAAAACGGTGGTCCTGAAAAAACTTTCGAGATGAACGCCAAATGAACGGCGGTTTCGGATAGCGTTCAGCTTGACCTTGCTAGAACGGCAGCATCGGAAGCGAATACTTTCGACGACCGGGGTGTAACGTCCCTTCCTCCCCGGTTAAATTATGCCGGACTGCATGTGTTGCCACCCCCGTGCCGCATGCGTCCGGCTTTTTTCTTTGACGGCGCGGGAACCAGCGCCTATCCATCGAACAAGCAGTTCCCCCAGCGGTTTTCCGCCCAAGCAAATCGTCGCCGAGCCAGCCCGCCCGATGGATTCCATCCTTTACGCCACCGCCGACAATCCCGTTCCGGAAAACCATTTCGCCGGCTTCCTGGAAGGCCGGGGCGGCGTGAAGCTGCGTTACGCGGTGTTTCGCTCGAAGGAGCGCGAGGCCAAGGGAACCGTCGTGCTGCTGCAGGGCCGCAGCGAGTGCATCGAGAAATATTTCGAGACCATCAACGACCTGACCGCGCGCGGCCTGTGGGTCGCCACCTTCGACTGGCGCGGCCAGGCCGGCTCCGGCCGGCTCATTCCCGGCAATCGCGCCGGGCATGTCACCCGCTTTGCCGAATACGAGGCCGATCTTTCGCTCTTCCTGGAAAAGATCGTGCTGCCGGACGCGCGCCTGCCCTTCTACATCGTCGCCCATTCCACCGGGGCGCTCGTCGCCCTTTCGATGGCGCCGGAGCTGGAGAACCGCATCGAGCGCATGGCGCTCATCGCGCCCTTCATCGCGCTCGCCGGCCAGTCGATGAGCCAGCGCCAGATCGCAGTCATCGCGCGGCTGGCAGCGCTGACCGGCTTCGGCAGGCGCACCTTCCGCAAGGGCGATCCCTCGCTGGAATTCGCGCACAACGTCGTCACCTCCGATGCGCGGCGCTTCGCCCGCAATGCCGCCATCTACGCCGAGCATCCCGAGCTTGCGATAAGCTGGCCGACCGCGCGCTGGCTGGACGAGGCGCTGAAGACCATGCGCCGCGTGACGCATCAGGATCACCTGACGCGCATCCGCATTCCCACGCTGCTGCTTTGCCCGACGGCCGATCCGCTCGTCCCGCGCAAGGCCGTCGGCGATCTCGCGCGCATCTTCCGCGCCGCCCGGCTCATCGAGATCGACGGCGCGCGCCACGAATTGCTGCAGGAGGCCGACCGCTACCGCGCCCAGGCGCTGGCCGCGATCGAGGCTTTCATTCCGGGAAGCGACGCCGAGGAAACCAGCCTCGGCGCCTGAAACGCCTCAGGCCCTGAGAAGCGCCATCGCCTCGTCATAGACCTTGCGGCTGCCGGCGGCGATGATCTCGCCGCCCATTTCCGCCGGGCCGCCGTCCCAAGCGGTGATGATGCCGCCCGCCTGCTCGATGACCGGGATGAGGCCGCCGACATCGTAGGGCTTCAGCCCGCATTCGACGACAAGGTCGATATGGCCGGCGGCCAGCAGGGCATAGGCATAGCAGTCGACGCCGTAGCGGAAGAGCCGCACCTTGTCCTGCACGGCCTCGAAGCGGGTCTTGCGGCTCTCGGTGAAGAGATGCGGCGACGTCGTGAACATGATCGCATCCGCAAGGCTTTCGCACGACCGCGTCGACAGCACCTTGCTGCCGTCCGGCCCGGCATAGCGGGAGACCTCGCCGTCGGCGAAGTAGCGCTCGCCGGTGAAGGGCTGGTCGACGAGGCCCATCACCGCCTCGCCGTTGCGGTAGAGGCCGATCAGCGTGCCCCAGACCGGAACGCCGGAAATGAAGGCGCGCGTGCCGTCGATCGGGTCGATGACCCAGACATATTCCCGGTCGAGGCCGACCGAGCCGTGCTCTTCGCCGAGAATGCCGTGGCCGGGAAAATGCTCCTCGATGATGGCGCGGATGGCCGCCTCGGCGGCGCGGTCGCCCTCCGTCACCGGATCGAAGCCGGCGGCCTCCTTGTTGACGACATCGGCACCGACGCGGAAGCGCGGCAGGGTTTCCTTCCTTGCGGCATCGGCAAGGCGGTCGAAGAAGGCGCGATCAGGCAGCATGGGGATCTCTCGGCGGGAGTGGCATACCGTTCCTCCATACTGCATCGATGGGCAAAACGGAACCGCATAGAGCCAGACGACCGTTCACGACGCCACTTGACATTTGTGCAGTGCAATATTACCTTTTCCTCACAGTCATCCGTGACTGTGGATACCCACTCTTGGGTGTTTCCTCCCTAGACTTTAACCGCGCAGCCTGCGCGGTTTTTTTTGGAAGGAAGGCGGGCCTATTCGGCGGCGAGCGCCCGGTCCGCGGCATATTCCTCCACATGGTCGGAAAAGTCTTGCAGGAAGGCGGAGATCGCCGTCTGCAGCACCGCGAAATCGGGCCTCTTGGCAAGCGTCACCTCATCGACATAGAGGCCGCGGTTCACCTCGATCTGCAGGGCGTGCAGCCCCTTGGCCGGCCGGCCGTAGTGCTCGGTGATGAACCCCCCGGCATAGGGCTTGTTGCGCACGACGGAAAAGCCCATGTCCTCGAGAAGCCGCATGGCGACACGCGAAAGCTCGCCCGAGGCGCTGGTGCCGTAGCGGTCGCCGATGATGAAATCCGGCCGCATGCCGCTGCCCGCGACGCGGATATTTCCGGGCATCGAATGGCAGTCGATGAGCACCGCGAAGCCGAAGGCCACATGGGTGCGCACCACGAGCCGGCGCAGGCACGCATGATAGGGCTTGTAGACATTCTCCACCCGGTCCAGCGCCTCCTCGACGGGAAAGCGGTGGCGGTAGATCTCCATGTTCTCCGCCACGACCCGCGGCACCGTGCCGAGCCCGCCCGCGACGCGGATGGAATTGATATTGGCATAGGACGGCAGCGGCCCGTCGAACATGCGCGGATCGAGCTCGTAGGGCTCGCGGTTGACGTCGAGCCAGGCGCGCGGGAAATGCGCGATCAGCATCGGCGCGCCGAGCGCGGGGGCGACCGAGAAGAGCTCGTCGACATAATGGTCTTCCGAGCGGCGGATGCCGAGCGCGTCGAGGCGCGACTGTTCGACAAAGCCCTGTGGATAACGGCGACCGCTATGCGGCGAATTGAAGACGAGGGGCACGCTCTGCGAAACCGGCTCCAGCACTTCGAAGTGGCTGTTTTCGCTCAGGGCCTCCGCCATTGCCATCCTTTACCATGCCTGAAAGTCATTGCCGCGCCCATGTTGCCAGCCGCGTGCGCGCGTGTCCATACTGAGAACCGATGGCCTGGGGCTTGCCCTGCCACATTCACCGGATATTTACCGGAATGAGATTTCGTAACAGTACCGCCCCTCCGTGGGCAGACAACCTTAGCAACGGTTCCCGGATTCCATGACACCCAAGATTCTCCTCGCCGAAGACGATAACGACATGCGCCGCTTCCTCGTGAAGGCGCTCGAAAAGGCGGGCTACCAGGTGCTGTCCTACGACAACGGCGCCAGTGCATATGACCGGCTGCGCGAAGAACCCTTCTCGCTGCTGCTCACCGACATCGTGATGCCCGAGATGGACGGCATCGAGCTGGCGCGCCGCGCCACCGAGCTCGACCCCGACCTCAAGGTCATGTTCATCACCGGTTTTGCCGCCGTGGCGCTGAACCCGGATTCCAAGGCTCCGAAGGACGCAAAGGTCCTTTCCAAGCCGTTCCACCTGCGCGATCTCGTCGACGAGGTCAACAAGATGCTGGCCGCCTAAGGCCCGGAAAAGACCGCAAAAACGGCGCGTAAAAAAAGCTCGAAAAGCCTATTGACGCCGCCGGATGTTTTGTGGTCTATGCGCCTCATCGAATGGGCGTGTAGCTCAGCGGGAGAGCACTACGTTGACATCGTAGGGGTCACAGGTTCAATCCCTGTCACGCCCACCATTCGATACCCAAAGGCCTTTCGGGAAACCGGAAGGCCTTTTGCTTTTCCGGTTCCGCGCACGGCCGAGATGTCGAAATCGGCCCGCTCGTCCGCCCTCTTTCGACACCTCTTCGGCCGCCACGCGGAAATACACATATGCCGCGCAGGAAAGAGTTGACGGCCCGCCTTGTTTCGGGATCAAATGACGGCCGGTTCAAGTAGCGCACAGGGGCGAAAACCGGTGTCAAGCCGGTGAAATTCCATCCGAATTGCGGAAAACGCCGGTGTGCGGCGCATCATCCCGCCCGCCCGATTACCCTGGGAAACCGTAAAGTGTTTATTCCCGGGCTAAGCTTGCGACCCTCCGCCCCGCTCCCAAAGATAGCGCACCCCGTTGGAGGACGGGCATTGGACAGTCGATGTGATGGGAGGATCCATGAGCGACGCATCCAGCATACAGCCGGTGGACGAGAAGCTGCCCGTGGGCAGGCTCGCGACGCTGGGCATTCAACACGTACTCGTCATGTATGGCGGCGCCGTCGCGGTTCCGCTCATCGTCGGCCGCGCCCTGCAACTCAGCCCGCAGGACGTCGCCTTCCTGATTTCCGCCGACCTCTTCGTCTGCGGCCTCGTCACCATCATCCAGTCGCTCGGCGTCACGCGCCATGTCGGCATCAAGATGCCGGTCATGATGGGCGTCACCTTCGCTTCGGTCGGCCCCATGGTCTCCATGGCCAACCTTGCCCCCGGAACGGAAGGGGCGCGCATGATCTTCGGCGCCATCATCGGCGCCGGTTTCATTGCGTTCCTGCTCGCCCCGATCATGGGACGGCTCCTTCGCTTCTTCCCGCCGGTCGTGACCGGCACCATCATCCTCGTCATCGGCGTGTCGCTGATGCGCGTCGGCATCAACTGGACCTTCGGCAACCCCTTCGGCCCCACCGCGCCCAAGGTGATCGACCCCAGCCATGCCGAATGGCTGGCGCAGATGAAGAAGCTCGCCGAGACGGGCGGGCCTGCCGTTCCTGACGGGCTTTCGCTCGCGCCGACGGTTTCCAACCCCTTCTATGCGGAACCGAGCCATATCGCGCTTTCGGCCTTGGTGCTCGTCTCCATCCTGGTCATCGCCCGCTTCGGCCGCGGCCTCATCAGCAACATCGCCGTCCTGACCGGCGTCGTCATCGGCTGCGTCGTCGCCGCCGTGCTCGGCATGATGCATTTCGACCGCGTGGCCGACGCCGGCTGGTTCGCCGTCGTCACACCGCTGCGCTTCGGCATGCCGATCTTCGACCCCGTCCTGATCGCCACCATGGCGCTCGTGATGATCGTGGTCATGATCGAATCGACCGGCATGTTCCTCGCCCTCGGCGAGATTACCGGCCGGACCGTGTCGCAGCAGACCCTGACGGCCGGCCTTCGCGTCGACGGCATCGGCACGATGATCGGCGGCCTTTTCAACACCTTCCCCTATACGAGCTTCTCGCAGAATGTCGGCCTCGTCGGCGTGACGGGCGTGAAGAGCCGCTATGTCTGCGTGGCGGCGGGCGTGATCATGATCGTGCTCGGCCTCATCCCGAAGATGGGCGCGCTGGTGGAAGCCGTTCCGACCTTCGTCCTCGGCGGCGCGGGCCTGGTGATGTTCGGCATGGTCGCGGCGACGGGCGTGCGCATCCTCGCCACGGTCGACTTCAAGACCTCGCGCAACAACCTCTTCGTGGTTGCCGTGTCGGTCGGCTTCGGCCTCATCCCGCTGCTGGCGCCGAACTACCTGATGTGGATGCCGCATGCGATCCACCCGATCATCGAATCGGGCATCGTGCTCGCCTCCATCGCGGCCGTCATCCTGAACGCCTTCTTCAACGGCGTCCGGTTCGAGCAGGCCGCCGCTATCGACGCGGCCCGCCTCGCCGACAGCCACTGAAGGCGTAAGGCCTCACAAACGAAAGCCGGCCCGTTCACCACGGGCCGGCTTTTCTTTGGTGCATTTCCGGCAAAAGCGCCTGGCGGTCTCGCGCCGGTCAGTTCAGCGGAACGCGAACGCCGCCGGTTTCCGCCGGGCGGGCATAGGTCGTGTTGTCGGCCGCCGTGGTGCTGCAACCGGCAAGCGCCAGAACCGCCAGCGCGGCAACGATGAAACCCGTGATGGGGCGCATGGTCCTCTCCTTTGTGACGTACCCCTATCACATAGGGGCTCGCGGCGATTCCGTCCACCACGGCGCAAGACGAAAAGCCCGGCATGAAGCCGGGCTTTCCTGTTTTACCATTCGGCGACGCTGCCGTCCTCGTGGCGCCAGATCGGGTTGCGCCAGCGATGGCCTTCCTTGGCCCGCTCGATGACATAGGCCTCGTCCACCTCCACGCCGAGGCCCGGCCCCTGCGGGATCGACACGAAGCCGTCCGCATAGTGGAACACCTCCTTGTTGGAGATGTAGTCGAGGATGTCGTTACCCTCGTTGTAGTGGATGCCGAGGCTCTGCTCCTGGATGAAGGCATTGTAGGAGACGGCGTCCACCTGCAGGCAGGCGGCAAGCGCGATCGGGCCCAGCGGGCAATGCGGCGCGAGCGCAACGTCATAGGCTTCCGCCATCGCCGCGATCTTGCGGCATTCCGTGATGCCGCCGGCATGCGACAGGTCGGGCTGGAGGATATCGACATAGCCGTCCGAGAGGACCGACTTGAAATCCCAGCGCGAGAACAGCCGTTCCCCGAGCGCGATCGGCGTCGAGCAATGGTTGGCGATCTCCTTCAGCGCCTCGCGGTTCTCCGACAGCACCGGCTCCTCGATGAACATCAGATTGTAGGGCTGGAGTTCCTTCGCCAGGACCTTCGCCATCGGCCGGTGCACGCGGCCGTGGAAATCGACGCCGATGCCGATATGCGGGCCGATGGCCTCGCGGATGATGGCGATGGTCTCCACCGCCTTCTCCACCTTCTCCCAGGTGTCGACGATCTGCATCTCCTCGCAGCCGTTGAGCTTGATCGCCTTGAAGCCGCGGGCGACGACCTCGCGGGCATTGTTGGCGACGTCGGAGGGACGGTCGCCGCCGATCCAGCTATAGACCTTGATCCGGTCGCGCACCTGGCCGCCGAGCAGGGCATGGATCGGCTGGCCATAGGCCTTGCCCTTGATGTCCCAGAGCGCCTGGTCGATGCCGGCGAGCGCCGACATGTGCACGGCGCCGCCGCGGTAGAAGCCGCCGCGATACATGACCTGCCAGTGATCCTCGATCAGCAGCGGATCCTTGCCGATGAGATAGTCGGAAAGCTCCTGCACCGCGGCTTCCACCGTCAGCGCGCGGCCCTCCACCACCGGCTCGCCCCAGCCGACGATGCCCTCGTCCGTCTCGATCTTCAGGAAAAGCCACCGCGGCGGCACGATATAGGTCGTCAGCTTCGTGATCTTCATGGGTCTGCATCCCTCGTGGGTTCGTATTCGCTCGCGGAAAGGCCCCGCGAAATTCGTCAGCTCTCGCCGGCCTTGGTCATCAGGCCGGAAAGGTCGCGCGCGGCGAGATCGAGAATGTTGCGCGAGCAGCTTTCCGCCCGCGCCGCATCGCGCAGGCGCAGCGCGTCGACCAGTTCCCGGTGCACGTCGAGCGCCTCGTCCCGCCGCGCCGCCGCCCGGTTGGAGGCGTGCAACGCATAGGAGAGCGCGGCATGGATGATGGAGGAGAGCTGGTGGAAGACCTTGTTGTGGCTCGCCTTCAGCAGCGTCTCGTGGAAGCGGGCATCGGCGGCGGTGAAGGCTTCGAGATCGCCCTCGGTGTCGCGCATCTCGTCGCAGGCCCGTTCGAGGTCCGCGATCTCCTGCGCCGTGGCGCGCGAGGCGGCGAGGAAGGCGGCGGCCGGCTCTACGGTGCGGCGCGCTTCGAGGATCGAGCCGAGCAGCTCGGCCGAAAGCACGTCCGGCCCCATCCATTCGAGGATCTGCGCGTCGAGGACATTCCATTCCGAGCGGTCGCAGACGATCGTGCCGACGCGCGGGCGGCCGCGCACGAGACCCTTGGTTTCCAGCACTTTCAGGGATTCGCGGATGACGGTGCGGCTGACACCGTAGGTCTCGCAGAGATCGCTCTCGCGCGGCAGCACTGCCCCCGGCGGAAAGCGCCCGCCGCAGATATCCGTGCCGATGGCGGCCGTCACGTTATGGCGCACGCGCGGACGGCGCGACAGCGGCCGCTGGGCCTGCCTCTTCGATCTCTCCGCCACCTTGCCTCCACCTCGCGCTAAATCATCGTACAAATCTTCTGAATTATACGACAAATTGAAGGCAAAGACCACGCCTCCGCCTTTCCGGCCAAGATATTTTCCGAATATTGACTTCTGCCGACAGAGTGCATAATGCGCCGGTCCCACTTTCAGGAGCCGCCATGCTTGCCGACCTGCCCGCCGTGCTCGTCCTCAACCCGAAAGACAATGTCGGCGTGGTGCCGGCCAATGTCGATGCCGGCCGTGCGCTGGTGAACGGCGTTGCCGCCGCCGAGCGCATCCCGCGCGGCCACAAGGTCGCCATCGCGCCCATCGCGGAAGGCGCGCCGGTGCTGAAATACGGCCAGATCATCGGCTATGCGACGCGGGCGATCCGCCCCGGCGAGCACGTGCACCTGCAGAACCTCGCCATACTCGACGTCGAACTGAAGCATGAATTCTGCGTCGACAACGCCCCGCCCGTCATGGTGCCGGAGGTTGAGCGCCGCACCTTCGAGGGCTATGACCGCGGCAACGGGCGCATCGGCACGCGCAACTATATCGGCATCCTTTCGACGGTGAACTGTTCCGCCACCGTCTCGCGCTACGTGGCGGAGCACTATGCCCGCCGATTCCGCGAGACGGGCCACGACAATATCGACGGCGTCGTGGCGCTGACCTATGGCGGCGGCTGCGCGCTGAACCTGAAATCCGAAGGCGGGCGTATTCTCACCCGCACCTTCAAGGGCTATGCCCGCAACCCCAATTTCGGCGGCATCCTGATGATCGGCCTCGGCTGCGAGACCTTTCAATACGGCCCGCTCGTCGAGGAGGCGGGGCTGGAGGAAGGCAAGACCTTCCGCACCATGATGATCCAGAACCAGGGCGGCACGCGCAGGACCATCGAGGCGGCCTGCGAGATGATCGACGACATGCTGCCGGATGTCGGCCGCATCCGCCGCACGCCACAGTCGCTGTCCGGCATCAAGCTGGCGCTCGAATGCGGCGGCTCGGACGGCTATTCCGGCATCTCCGCCAACCCGGCGCTCGGCGTCGCCTCCGACCTTCTGGTCAAGGAAGGCGCGACGACCGTGCTTTCCGAGACGCCGGAGATCTACGGTGCAGAACATCTCCTCACCCGCAGGGCCGCCCGGCCGGAGGTCGCTGAAAAGCTGCTGTCGCGCATCGATTGGTGGCGAGACTATACGGCGAAGAACGATGCCGAACTCAACAACAACCCCTCGCATGGCAACAAGGCCGGGGGCCTGACGACCATCCTCGAAAAGTCGCTCGGCGCGGTCGCCAAGGGCGGCTCCATGCCGCTCAATGCCGTCTACGAATATGCCGAGGCGGTGACGGAACCGGGCTTCGTCTTCATGGACACACCCGGCTACGACCCGGCTGCCGTGACCGGCCAGATCGCCGGCGGCTGCAACCTCGTCGCCTTCACCACGGGCCGCGGCTCCGTCTCCGGCTACAAGCCCGCGCCCTGCATCAAGATCGCCACCAACACGCCGATGTACGAGCACATCCGGGAGGACATGGACATCAACTGCGGCACCATCGTCGACGGCACCGAGACCATCGAGGAGGCCGGCCGCCGCATCTTCGAATTCGTCATCGAGACCGCTTCCGGCCGCAAGACGGCGAGCGAGGCCTTCGATTACGGCGACAACGAATTCGTGCCCTGGCAGGTCGGCGCGATCACCTGATCAGCCCGTGTGCATGAGGACATTGACGAGCGTGCCGGCCGGATCGCGCACGAAGAAGCGCCGCACGCCCCATGGCTCGTCGGCGGGCCCGTATTCGACCGGATAGCCGCCCTTCACGACGGCCGCATGGACCGTCTCCAGATCGTCCACCTCGATGGAGAGGCCGGGCACCGGCGTGCCCGAGCCTCCCTCCGAGGCAAAGCTCACCTGAAGCGGCATGGTGCCATCGGTGCCGTAGGTGGCGATCCAGCCATGGTCCATCAGGAGCCTCAGCCCGAGCACCTCTTCATAGAAGCGGGCGACCACCGCGGGATCTGCCGTCTCGATATTGGCGACGATGCGGTTGACCTTCATGGCACGCTCCTCAGCGGCTGGCGGGCGTCGCATAGGCCGGCATGTCCGGCCGGTGCGCCTCCCGCAGTTCCGCAACGCGCCCGATAACCTTGGGGAGCGAAACGGCGATATGATGGCGCAGCGTCTCGGCTGCCCGTGCGCTGTCGTCCACGTCGAGCGCCCGGAACACCGCCAGATGCTCGGCGATGAAGGGCTCGTCGGCCGGCATGCGGTGCGAGACGCCGATGATATGCTTGCTGACATTCAGCATGAAGCGGGCGCGGCGCAGCGCGATCAGCAGCTCCCGGTTCGGGCAGTAGCCGAGGCAGGTAATGTGGAGATCCGTCTCGAGATCGTCCATCGCCTCCACGGACAGGTCCGGATAGACCGCCAGCGCCTCCTCCAGCCGCTCCGTCATCGCCCTGCGTTCGGCGGGGGGAAGGAAGGGCGCGGCGCGCACCAGCGCCAGCGGCTCCAGCGACACGCGGATATCGTGCAGGTCGCGCATGCGCTGCTCGTCGAGCGGCACCAGCGTCCAGCGCATGCGCTCGTCCTTCTCGACGATGCCGAGCGCCTCCAGCCGGGTCAGCGCATCGCGCGCCACCTGCCGGCCGACGCCGCGGGCGCGCGCCAGTTCCACCTCGTTGATCCGGTGGCGGCCGAAGACGGAAAGATGCACCATCTCCCGCTCAAGGCTCTCATAGATCGCCTCCCAGCCCGGTGCCTTGCGCAGGGCCGGCGCCTCCTCGCCGAGGCCGAGCATCTCCGCCGTCAGCGCCACGCGCTTCGGTCCGCTCCGCCCCTGCCCCACGAGGAAACCGCGCCCGTCGAAGCGGCGGATCGCCCCCGCCTCCTCCAGCAGCGCGAAGGCCTGGCGAACAGGCGTTCGCGTCGAGGCGAAGAGGCCGGCAACCGGCCCCTCCAGCAAAAGCGCGCCCTTCGGCAGGCGCCCGGAGGCGATAGCCTCCGCCAGCACGTCGCGGATGCGCAGGTAGAGCGGGCTCCTGTCGAGCCCGCTCTCCGCCTCTTCCGCCAAAACCTGTGCCGTGCCGTTCATGGCGCGGACCATGGCACGAATGCACTGTGCCGACAACGGTCATGTCCGCCCCTGCATGGCCAGCGAGGAACAGGCAAGGAAATTGCGCCGCACGGCCAAAAAATCTCCATTCCTTTCGTGACGCGCGGGGCGTTTTGCGTTAGGGAACCTTGCTGAGGCTCGCAATCCGGCCCTTTCCGGCCCATATGCAAGCCGCGTCCATCTCGAGGAATTGACCATGCCCGCATATCGCTCCCGAACCACCACCCACGGCCGCAACATGGCCGGCGCCCGCGGCCTCTGGCGCGCGACCGGCATGAAGGACTCGGATTTCGGAAAGCCGATTATCGCGGTGGTGAACTCCTTCACCCAGTTCGTGCCTGGCCACGTCCATCTCAAGGACCTCGGCCAGCTCGTCGCGCGCGAGATCGAGGCTGCCGGCGGCGTCGCCAAGGAATTCAACACGATCGCCGTCGACGACGGCATCGCCATGGGCCATGACGGCATGCTCTATTCGCTGCCGAGCCGCGAGATCATCGCCGACTCGGTCGAATACATGGTCAATGCGCATTGCGCCGACGCCATGGTCTGCATCTCCAACTGCGACAAGATCACGCCCGGCATGCTGAATGCCGCCATGCGCCTCAACATCCCCGCCGTCTTCGTCTCCGGCGGCCCGATGGAGGCCGGCAAGGTCGTCCTCCACGGCAAGACCCACGCGCTCGACCTCGTCGACGCCATGGTCGCCGCCGCCGACGACAAAATCTCCGACGACGACGTCAAGGCCATCGAGCGCTCCGCCTGCCCGACCTGCGGCTCCTGCTCGGGCATGTTCACGGCCAACTCGATGAACTGTCTGACCGAAGCCCTCGGCCTGTCGCTGCCGGGCAACGGCTCGACGCTGGCCACCCATGCCGACCGCAAGCGCCTCTTCGTCGAGGCCGGCCACCTGATCGTCGATCTCGCCCGCCGCTACTACGAGCAGAACGACGAGAGCATCCTGCCGCGCTCGGTCGCCAACAAGAAGGCCTTCGAGAACGCCATGTCGCTCGATATCGCCATGGGCGGCTCGACCAATACCGTTCTCCACATCCTCGCCGCCGCCCATGAAGGCGGCATCGATTTCGACCTCGACGACATCGACCAGCTGTCGCGCAGGGTGCCGTGCCTCTCCAAGGTCGCGCCCGCCAAGCAGGACGTGCACATGGAAGACGTGCACCGCGCTGGCGGCATCATGCGCATCCTCGGCGAGCTCGACCGCGGGGGCTTGCTCCACCGCGACACGCCGACCGTGCATGCCGAGACGCTGGGCGACGCCATCGACCGCTGGGACATCACCCGCACCAGCAGCGAGACGGTCCGCACCTTCTTCCGCGCGGCACCGGGCGGCATCCCCACCCAGGTCGCCTTCAGCCAGGAAGCGCGCTGGGACGAGCTCGACACCGACGGCGAGAAGGGCGTCATCCGCTCCGTCGAACATCCGTTCTCCAAGGATGGCGGCCTTGCCGTCCTCTCCGGCAACATCGCGCTGGACGGCTGCATCGTGAAGACGGCCGGCGTCGATGAATCGATCCTGAAATTCTCCGGCCCCGCCGTTGTCTTCGAAAGCCAGGACGCGGCCGTCAAGGGCATCCTCGGCGGCGAGGTGAAGGCCGGCGACGTCGTCGTCATCCGCTACGAAGGCCCGAAGGGCGGCCCCGGCATGCAGGAAATGCTCTATCCGACGAGCTACCTGAAGTCGAAGGGCCTCGGCAAGGCCTGCGCGCTCATCACCGACGGCCGCTTCTCCGGCGGCACCTCGGGCCTGTCCATCGGCCACGCCTCGCCGGAAGCCGCGCAGGGCGGCGCCATCGGCCTCGTGCGCCAGGGCGACCTGATCGAGATCGACATCCCGAACCGCACCATCAACCTTGCGGTTTCGCAAGAGGAGCTGGCCGTTCGCCGCGCCGAGCAGGACAAGCTCGGCTGGAAGCCGGCTGCGCCACGCAGGCGCAATGTCACGACGGCGCTCAAGGCCTATGCCGCCTTCGCCGCCAGCGCCGACAAGGGCGCCGTTCGCATCCTGCCGGAATAAGCAGTCCGCCGGGCGCGGCCAGGAGGCTGCGCCCGCGCCTGTTTCCGAAAGCCCGCCGATGCGGGCTTTTCCTTCCCCACTCCTCCATCCTCTGCCGCCCATCCGATAAGCGCCGCTTTGACATCCACGATAAATGTTGATACCAACTCATTTGTCGAAAGCCCGTGAAGGAGGAGTTCCGAGCATGAGACCGAACCACGATATCGTATCCCGGGAGACGTGGCTGAACGCCCGCAAGACCCTGCTGGCCCTGGAGAAGGAGGAAACCAGGCTGCGCGACAAGGTGCGCGCCGAGCGCCTCGCCCTTCCCTGGGTCAAGGTCGACAAGACCTATACCTTCGAGACGCCGCAAGGCCGCAAAACGTTGGCGGACCTCTTCGACGGCCGCAGCCAGCTCATCGTCTACCACTTCATGTATGGCCCGGATTGGGAAGCCGGTTGCCCCGGCTGCTCCTTCATGGCGGATCATATCGACGGCATGCTGCCGCATCTCAACAATCACGACGTCACGATGGTCGCCGTCTCCCGCGCGCCGCTGGAAAAGCTGGAGGCCTACAGGAAGCGCATGGGCTGGAAATTCCCTTGGGTCTCCTCCCATGGCAGCGATTTCAACTTCGACTACCACGTATCTTTCACGAAGGAGGAGCTGGCCAGCGGCAAGGTCATGTACAATTACCGCGAGACAGACGCGGCGGATGCCCACGACGAGCTTCCCGGCCTCAGCGCTTTCTTCAAGGATGAGGACGGCATCGTCTATCATACCTATTCCGACTATGCCCGTGGCGGCGAGGAGGCGCTCGGCACGCTGATGATCCTCGACCGCGCGCCCAAGGGGCGCAACGAGACCGGCACCCTCAGTTTCGTCAAACGGAAGGACGAATATACCGGCGCGCAAAAGGCGCAATCCTGCTGCGACTGACCAACCCGCGACCACGGACAAGAGGAAAGACCGATGCACAAGGACTATGGCAGGTTCTGCTGGTACGAACTGATGACCCCTGACGTGTCCGCCGCCGAACGCTTCTACGCGTCGGTCATCGGCTGGACGACGAAGGATTCCGGCATGCCGGGCATGAACTACACCCTCGCCTATGCCGGCGACAGCCAGGTGGCCGGCCTGATGGATATTCCCGCCGAGGCGAAGGGCATGCCGCCGCTCTGGATCGGCTACATCTTCTCCGACGATCTCGAAAAAACGCTGAAGGACATCGTCGCCAATGGCGGCCAGGTCCATCGCCAGCCGCAGGACATTCCCGGCGTCGGCCGCTTCGCGGTTGCCGCCGACCCGCACGGCGCGGTCTTCTCGCTCTTCAGCACCGAGGACGAAGGCCCTGAGCAGCCCGGCATGATGACGCCCGGCCATATCGGCTGGAACGAGCTGATGGCCGGCGACCTCGACAGCGACTGGGACTTCTACGCAAAGACCTTCGGCTGGACGAAGGACAGGGCCGTGGACATGTCGGAAGGCGGCATGGGCATCTACCAGACCTTCGCGGTGCGCGGTGGCAATGCCATCGGCGGCATGATGACCAAGCCGGCGGACCTGCCCGCCCCGCCCTTCTGGGGCTACTATTTCGTGGTCGAGGGGCTGGATGCCGCGATAAGGCGGGTGACGGACGGCGGCGGGCGGATCCTGATGGACCCGATGGAAGTGCCCGGCGGCGCCTGGATCGTCAATTGCCTCGATCCGCAGGGCGCGCATTTCTCGCTGGTCGCGGCAACCCGCTGAGCCCCAGGCGACACGGGCATTCCGCCCCATCGGAGCCAGCAAGCGCGATGGCGCTTGCAATCTGTCTTCGCATTGCACAAACTCCCCTCGATGACGGCACGAGACCGTCACCGAGGGGAAACAGCACGTATGTCGATCAAGGCCGGCATCTACCACCTTACCCACTACAAATACGACAACCCGGTCCGTCTCGGACCCCAGATCATCCGGCTGAAGCCGGCGGCGCATTCCAAGACCAAGGTGATCAGCCATTCGCTGAAGGTCACGCCCGAAAACCACTTCGTGAACCTCCAGCAGGATCCCTACGGCAACTATCTCGCCCGCTACGTCTTCCCCGATCCGGTGACGGAACTGAAGATCGAGGTCGACCTCATCGCCGACATGACGGTCTACAACCCCTTCGACTTCTTCGTGGAGGAGGAGGCCGAGCACTGGCCCTTCGACTATCCGGCCGACCTCGTCGAGGACCTGAAGATCTACCGCACGCCCGAGCCGCTGACGCCCGCGCTCGAAGCCTTCATGAAGACCGTCGACCGCTCCCGCCAGCGCACGGTCGACATGGTGGTCGGCCTCAATGCGCGACTGCAACAGGAAATCGGCTACGTCATCCGCATGGAACCCGGCGTGCAATCGCCCGAGGAGACACTGAGCATCGCCCGCGGTTCCTGCCGCGATTCAAGCTGGCTGCTCGTGCAGATCCTGCGCAATCTCGGCCTCGCCGCCCGCTTCGTCTCCGGCTACCTCATCCAGCTGACGCCCGATCTCAAGGCGCTCGACGGCCCCTCCGGCACCGAAGTGGACTTCACCGACCTTCATGCCTGGTGCGAGGTCTATATTCCCGGCGCCGGCTGGATCGGCCTCGACCCGACCTCGGGCCTCCTGACCGGCGAAAGCCATATCCCGCTCGCCGCCACCCCGCATTACCGCAATGCCGCGCCGATCAGCGGCGGCTATTTCGGCGAAGCGAATACCGAATTCGACTTCGCGATGACGGTCACCCGCGTCGCCGAGCACCCGCGCATCACCAAGCCCTTTTCCGACGAAAGCTGGGAGGCGCTGAACGCGCTCGGCCGTGAGGTCGACGGCGTCCTCGCCGAGAACGACGTGCGCCTCACCATGGGCGGCGAGCCGACCTTCGTGTCCATCGACGATTTCGAATCCGCCGAATGGAACACCGCCGCCGTCGGCCCCACCAAGCGCGAGAAGGCAGACCAGCTGATCCGGCGCCTGCGTGAAAAATTCGCGCCCGGCGGCTTCCTGCATTACGGGCAGGGCAAGTGGTATCCCGGCGAAAGCCTGCCGCGCTGGACTTTCTCGCTCTACTGGCGGCGCGACGGAAAGCCGATATGGCAGAACCCGGACCTTATCGCCGAGGAAGGCGCGCCGCGCCCGGTGACGGAAGACGACGCCGGCCGGCTCCTCACCGCGATTGCCGGCGAACTCGACATTCCGGCCGAAAACGTGATGCCCGCCTTCGAGGACCCCGCCGAATGGCTGGTCAAGGAGGCAAATCTTCCCAACAACGTGGACCCCTCCAACTCGAAGCTGGAGGACGCCGAGGAGCGCAACCGCATCGCCCGCGTCTTCGAGCGCGGCCTCACCCGCCCGACCGGCTATGTGCTGCCCGTCCAGGCGTGGAATTCCCGCGCCAGCGGCCGCCGATGGTCGAGCGAGAAATGGCAGACCCGCCGGGGCCGCCTCTTCCTCGTGCCCGGCGACAGCCCGGTCGGCTACCGCCTGCCGCTGAATTCGCTGCCCTGGCTCTCGCCGGCCGTCTATCCCTACATAAACCCGATGGACCCCACCATCGAACGCGACGAACTGCCTGACTACGCGGAGGACGCGGGCCGCCCGCAGCAAACCGCACATTTCCAGCCCTTCAAGGGCCAGCAGCCGCAGGTGCCACAATCCGCCGACGAGATCGGCGGCTATGTGCGCACCGCCATCTCGGTCGAGCCGCGTGATGGCCGGCTCTGCGTCTTCATGCCGCCGACCGTCAGCGTCGAAGAGTATCTCGACCTCATCGCCTCCGCCGAGCGCGCCGCCGCTGCGATCGGCCTGCCGGTCCATATCGAGGGCTATGCCCCGCCGCATGACGAGCGCCTCAACGTCATCCGCGTCGCGCCCGATCCCGGCGTCATCGAGGTCAACATCCACCCGGCCTCGACGTGGGACGACTGTGTCGACATCACCACGGCGATCTACGAGGAAGCCCGCCAGTCCCGCCTCGGCGCGGACAAGTTCATGATCGACGGCCGCCACACCGGCACCGGCGGCGGCAACCATGTGGTCGTCGGCGGCGCCAACCCGAACGACAGCCCGTTCCTGCGCCGCCCGGACCTCCTGAAGAGCCTCGTGCTGCACTGGCAGCGCCACCCCTCGCTCTCCTACCTCTTCTCCGGCCTTTTCATCGGCCCCACCAGCCAGGCCCCGCGCATCGACGAGGCCCGGCACGATTCGCTCTACGAGCTGGAAATCGCGCTCTCGCAGGTGCCGCCGCCCGGCGAGGGCCAGCCGCCGCTGCCCTGGCTCGTCGACCGCCTGTTCCGCAACCTCCTGACTGACGTCACCGGCAACACGCATCGCTCGGAAATCTGCATTGACAAGCTCTTCTCGCCGGATGGACCGACCGGCCGCCTCGGCCTCGTCGAGTTCCGCGGTTTCGAGATGCCACCGAATGCCCGCATGAGCCTTGCCCAGCAGCTCCTCATCCGCGCCCTCATCGCCCGCTTCTGGCAGAACCCCGCGCAGGGCGGTTTCGTGCGCTGGGGCACCACGCTGCACGACCGCTTCATGCTGCCGCACTACGTCTGGCAGGATTTCCTCGACGTCCTCGCCGACCTCAAGGCGAATGGCTTCGAGCTGCGCCCGGAATGGTTCTCCGCCCAGCTCGAATTCCGCTTCCCCTTCTGCGGCGAGGTGGAATACGAGGGCGCGAACCTGGAACTGCGGCAGGCGCTGGAGCCCTGGCATGTCATGGGTGAGCAGGGCGCCATCGGTGGCACGGTGCGCTATGTCGACAGTTCCGTCGAGCGCCTGCAGGTCAAGCTGGAGACGGCCAATCCCGAGCGCTACACCGTCGCCTGTAACGGCAGGCCGATGCCATTGAGGTCAACAGGCACGAAGGGCGTCTCGATCGCCGGCGTTCGCTTCAAGGCATGGCAGCCCGCCTCGGGCCTTCATCCGGTGCTGCCCGTCAACACACCGCTTACTTTCGACATTTATGATACATGGTCGCGCAGAGCGATCGGGGGCTGCATTTACCACGTTGCCCATCCGGGCGGACGCAACTATGACACCTTCCCGGTAAACGGCAACGAGGCCGAGGCGCGCCGGCTGGCGCGGTTCGAGCCCTGGGGGCACAGGGCCGGCGGCTATACGCTGTGGCCGGAAACACCGCCGGCGGACTTCCCGCTGACGCTGGATCTGCGCCGGCCGCCCGGGATCTAAGGCAATTCCTGCAAAAGTGCGCAGCGGTTTTGCGTCTGGAATTGCGCGAGACAAAGAGCTGGAGCATTTCCGCATCTCGAAGACGGCGGAAATACGAGAGCTGCCTAGGAGACATTGATTGAAGACCACGACTGCGGAAGCGGAACGCATCGAGGCCGAGGCGGCGGAAGCATCCGCGCGCGCCTATGCGCCCCTTCCCGGCGTCGCCGATGAAATGGTCGACACCGACGGCGTCGTGCGCCCTGTCTGGCGTGCCCTTCTCAACGCGCTCGAGCGCATGGACGAAACCGAACTGGCCGGCCGCTTCGCCCGCGCCGACCGGTATCTGCGCGATGCCGGCGTCTTCTACCGCGCCTATGGCAAGGAGGCCGTCACCGACCGCGCCTGGCCGCTCTCCCACGTTCCCGTCATCATCGACGAGGCCGAATGGGAAAACCTATCGCGCGGCCTCGTCCAGCGCGCAGAATTGCTGGAAGCCGTCATCGCCGATATCTACGGCAGGAACGAACTCGTCGCCAACGGCCTGCTCCCCCCTGCCCTCGTCGCCTCCAACGACGAGTTCCTGCGCCCGCTCGTCGGCGTGCAGCCGGCCGGCCGGCACTTCCTGCACTTCGTCTCCTTCGAGATCGGCCGTGGGCCGGATGGCAACTGGTGGGTCCTTTCCGATCGCACCCAGGCCCCCTCCGGCGCCGGCTTCGCGCTGGAAAACCGCGTGGCGACGACCCGCGCCTTCTCCGACGTCTATGCCGAAACCCACGCCCATCGCCTCGCCGGCTTCTTCGGCGCCTTCCGCAACGCGCTGCAGGCGGGCAAGGCGGCGGACGACCGCATCGCCGTCCTGACACCCGGCCTTGCCAACGAAACCTATTTCGAGCATGCCTATATCGCCCGCTATCTCGGCTTCATGCTGCTGGAGGGCGAGGACCTGACCGTCGTCGACGGCAAGGTCATGGTGCGCACGGTCGCAGGCCTCAAGCCCATCGGCGTGCTCTGGCGCCGTCTCGATGCCGCCTTTGCCGATCCGCTCGAGCTGAACCAGAACTCCCATATCGGCACGCCCGGCATGGTCGAGGCGCTGCGCTCCGGCTCCGTCACCTTCGTCAACGCGCTCGGCGCGGGCATCGTCGAAACCCGCGCCTTCCTCGCCTTCCTGCCGAATATCTGCCGGCATCTGCTCGGCGAGGAGCAGCGCCTCCCCTCCATCGCAACGTGGTGGTGCGGCCAGAAGGACGAGCGCGAGCACGTCGCGGCCAATATCGAGCGCATGATCATCGGCCCGGCCTATTCCACGCGCCCCTTCTTCGACGACAACGCCCAGTCCGTGCTCGGCTCCAGCCTGCGCGACACGGCCAAGCAATCCATCGCCGAATGGCTGGCGACGGACGGTGCCAAGCTCGTCGGCCAGGAAGCCGTCACCCTTTCCACCACGCCCGCCTTCGTCGATGGCAAGCTGGTGCCGCGGCCCATGTCGCTGCGCGTCTTCGCCGCCCGCACCCGCGACGGCTGGCAGATCATGCCCGGCGGCTTCGCCCGCATCGGCTCGGGCGACAATGTCGCGGCCATCGCCATGCAGGAAGGCGGCTCGGCCGCCGATGTCTGGATCGTCAGCCGCAAGCCTGTCGAGCGCACCTCGCTCCTGCCCGCTGAGGAGGAATTCACCCGCAACATGCCCGGCAGCCTGCCGAGCCGCGCGGCCGACAACCTCTTCTGGCTCGGCCGCTATATCGAGCGGGCGGAAGGCGCGCTGCGCATCCTGCGCGCCTGGCATGGCCGCTACGCCGAATATGCCGATCCGGAACAGCCGCTCCTCAAGGATGTCAGCGAATATCTCGACGCGCTCGACATCGACACGTCCGAAGCCGTGCCGACGAGCCTCATCCGCAACATCGACAGCGCCGTCTTCTCCGCCAGCAACATCCGCGACCGCTTCTCGCCGGACGGCTGGCTGGCGCTCAACGACCTGTCGAAGACCGCCCGCCGCTTCCATGTCAGCATCCAGCCCGGCGACGATGCGACCCGCGCCATGACGGTGCTGCTGCGCAAGCTCGCGGGCTTCGCCGGCCTCGTGCACGAGAACATGTATCGCTTCACCGGCTGGCGGTTCCTGTCCATCGGGCGTTATCTCGAGCGCGGCCTGCACATGACGCGCCTGCTCGGCCACATGTCCGGCGAGGATGCCCCGGATGGCGCGCTCGACATGCTGCTGGAGATCGGCGACAGCGTCATGACCCATCGCCGCCGCTACAATGTGGCGACTGCGCGCCTGACCGTCACCGACCTGCTGGCGCTCGACGCGCTCAATCCGCGCTCGATCCTCTACCAGCTCAACGAGATCAAGAACGAGATCGAGCAATTGCCGAACGCCTATTCGAACGGCCAGATGTCGCCCTTCTACCGCGAGGCCATGCGCCTTCACGCGGGGCTGGCGGTGATGACCCCGGAGACCATGACGGACGCTGTCTACAAGCGCCTCGAGACGGAGATGGAAAAGCTCTCCGACATTCTCGCGCAAACCTATCTGAGCTGAGCGAGGGGGAGGCGCCGAATCATGCTCTACGACGTCAACCTCCATATCAGCTATCTCTATGACACGCCGGTTTCCGGCGGCCGGCATATCGTTCGCGTTCTGCCGCTCTCCATCGAGGGCCGCCAGCGCCTCGTCGCCGGCACTGTCGGCGTCACGCCCGGCCCGGGCGAGCGGGTCGACCATCACGACTTCTTTGAAAACCCGATGAGCGCGATCCTCTTCCGCAGCCAGCACGAGCGGCTGGACATCCGCATGCAGGCGCGCGTGCAGGTCGATGCGCCGGAAGCCACCGCCGACCTCTCGCCCCGCGTCACCGAGCTGCCAGAGGATATCGCCGGCTATTGGTCGCTCGACGCCGGTTCGCCGCATCACTATACCGGCCCGAGCCCGCGGCTGAAGGACTGCCCGGAGATCGCCGACTATGCCCGCGCCATCGCCAAACCCGGCATGACGGTCCGCGCCATCGCGACGGCGCTCTGCGCGCGCATTCACAAGGACTTCACCTACGACCCGAAGGCGACGAGCGTCGACACGACGCCGCGCGAGGCCTTCAAGCTGAAACGCGGCGTCTGCCAGGATTTCTCCCATGTGATGATCGTGGCGCTACGCAGCCTCGGCATTCCCGCCGGCTATGTCAGCGGGTTCCTGCGCACCATTCCCCCGCCGGGCAAGGAGCGGCTGGAGGGCGCGGACGCCATGCATGCCTGGGTGCGCTACTGGGGCGGACGGGTGAACGGCTGGATGGAGCTCGACCCGACCAACGACATTCCCGCCGGCACCGACCATATCGTCGTCGCCTATGGCCGCGACTATGCCGACGTCGCCCCGGTCATCGGCGTCCTGAAGGGTTACGGCCAGCACCAGACGAACCAAGCCGTCGACGTCATCCCGGTACGGCCGGCATCGTGAATTCCCGTTTGGAAACAGCCACAGGCGGCGGGATTTCGGGACCCGCGCAATTTTACGAAAACTATACCACGCGCTCGAACCGTTGAATAACACTTCGCTGGTAGCTTCACCCCACATTATGACGATGTTGAGTGAAGTCTCATGAAGAAGATGACGGAAAAACGCAGCCTGCTGGCCCGCTTGAGGGATGACCGCCGCGGCAATTTCGCGATGATGACGGCCTTCGCCCTCCCGGTCATCCTGGGTGCCGGCGGCTTCGCGATGGATCTCACCAACATGGTGCTGACCAAGGCCGAGCTGCAGGATGCGGTCGACTCCGCCTCGCTGGCCGCCGCCTCGGCGCTTTCCAACGACAAGAAGACTGTCGCGGAAGCCAAGGAAATCGCGCTGAAATTCTTCAAGACGCAGCTGAGCGGCACCCTGCCCGGCAAGAGCGACCTGACCTCGGCCACGACCATCGACATCACGGAAACGACCGAAGCCTCCGGCGGCAAGACCTTCAAGATCAATGTCGCGACAGGTTACGAGCTGCAGCTCAACCCACTGACGCGTCTTTTCGGCCAGACCTCGAAGCAGATCGTCGCGAGCGGATCGGCGGAGAGCGGCACGGAATCGAAGAATGCCCTGTCGATGTATTTCGTGCTCGACCGCTCCGGCTCGATGGGCGAACAGACGAACAGCACGACGACCTATGCTTGCCCTACGAAGAAGGATCCTAACAAGACCTGCACGACCAAGCTGACACGCATAGCCTCGCTGCAGCTCGCTACGCAGGATCTTCTCAAGCAACTCGATACTGCCGACCCCAAGGCAATTTTCGTGCGCACCGGCGCCGTATCGTACAACAGCTCAGCCCAGTCGCCCACGGATCTCGCCTGGGGAACGGCGGGTGTCCTCAAGTACGTCAACGCGCTGACCGCCAGCGGCAACACCAACTCGGCCCCCGCCTTCACCATCGCCTACAACAGCCTGACAAGCGGCACGGAAGAAACCGAGCACAAGAACAAGGCCGGCAACGGTCAGGTGCCGTCGAAATACATTATCTTCATGACCGACGGCGACAACAACATCGCATCCGCCGACACAGACACGAAGACGGAGTGCGACAAGGCGAAGGCAAACAATATCGAAGTCTACACGATCGCCTTCATGGCGCCGAGCCGTGGCCAGGCCCTGCTGCAATATTGCGCCACCACAACGAACCACTACTTCGCCGCCGAGAGCACCGCCGACCTTCTGGCGGCGTTCAAGACCATCGGTCAGCAGGCTTCGCAGGTGATCGCCCGCGTCACGAAATAGCCGGCGCTTTCCTTTGATGAACGAAGCCCGCCGTGCGCCGCTCGGCGGGCTTTTTCATCTCCCGGAGCTGTTTCAGTCCTGTCGAAAATGCATGCGCCCTTTCTTGAAAAGGCATATTGCAAGCGCTTCGGATAGATGCATAAATTGATTTAAACGCGATTTTCGACTGATCGAACGCTGAGAATGCAAAGGGGCAAGGTTCGCCGATGATGAACAGGGTAACCAACAACGACCTTGCCCCCGCCCCTCGATCATCGGACCGTGAACAGCTCGCCACAGAACTTCTCGAACGCCTCAAATACCGCATCGGCAAGGACCCGAAAGTCGCCAAGCCGCATGACTGGCTGACCGCTGCGATCCTCGTGGCGCGCGACCGCGTCACCGACAAGTGGATGGACTCCACGCGCCGCACCTATTCCACCGGATCGAAGCGCGTCTACTATCTCTCGCTGGAGTTCCTCATCGGCCGCCTGATGCGCGACGCCATGACGAATATCGGCATTTTGGACGAAATGCGCCATGCGCTCGCCTCGCTCGGCGTCGATCTCGACGTCATCGCCGAGCTGGAGCCCGATGCCGCGCTCGGCAATGGCGGCCTCGGACGCCTCGCCGCCTGCTTCATGGAGAGCATGGCGACGGTCGACGTGCCCGCCTATGGCTACGGCATCCGCTACGTGCACGGCCTCTTCCGCCAGCAGATGGCGGACGGCTGGCAGGTGGAGCTGCCGGAAACCTGGCTCGCCCACGGCAACCCCTGGGAATTCGAGCGGCGCGAAAGCTCCTACGAGATCGGCTTCGGCGGTGCCGTGGAGACGATCAATATCGGCGAGGACAAGCAGCGCTTCGTCTGGAAGCCGGCCGAACGCGTCATCGCGACGGCCTATGACACGCCGGCCGTCGGCTGGCACGCCAAGCGCGTCAACACGCTGCGCCTCTGGTCGGCCAATCCCATCGACCCGATCCTGCTCGACGCCTTCAATGCCGGCGACCATATCGGCGCCCTTCGCGAGAGCAACAAGGCCGAAAGCCTGACGCGCGTGCTCTATCCGGCCGACGCCACGCCCGCCGGCCAGGAACTGCGCCTGCGCCAGGAATTCTTCTTCTGTTCGGCCTCGCTGCAGGACATCCTGCGCCGCCATCTCCAGCAATATCCGGATTTCAGCTCCCTGCCGGACGCCGTCGCCATCCAGCTCAACGACACGCACCCTGCCGTTTCCGTCGCCGAGCTGGTGCGCCTGCTCACCGATGTGCACGGCCTCGATTTCGATATCGCCTGGGATCTGGCCCGCCGCACCTTCTCCTACACCAATCACACGCTCCTGCCGGAAGCGCTGGAAAGCTGGCCGGTGCCGCTCTTCGAGCGCCTTCTGCCGCGCCACATGCAGATCGTCTATGCGATCAACGCCAAGATTCTCGTCGAGGCCCGCAAGGAAAAGGGTTTTGAGGACCAGCGCATCCGCAACATCTCGCTGATCGAGGAATCCGGCGAGCGCCGCGTGCGCATGGGCAATCTCGCCTTCGTCGGCTCGCACTCGATCAACGGCGTGTCGGCGCTGCATACCGAGCTGATGAAGGAAACGGTCTTCGCCGACCTGCACAAGCTCTATCCCGACCGCATCAACAACAAGACGAACGGCATCACGCCGCGCCGCTGGCTGATGCAGTGCAATCCGGGCCTGTTCGAGCTGATCCGCGAATCCATCGGCGACGCCTTCATGGACGATGCCGAGGCGCTGACGGCGCTCGACGCCTTCGCCGACAACCGGGACTTCCAGGGGCGCTTTGCCGCGATCAAGCGGGAGAACAAGAACCGCCTCGCGAACCTCGTCGGCAGCCGCATGGGCGTGCGCATCGATCCCGCCGCGATGTTCGACATCCAGATCAAGCGCATCCACGAATACAAGCGCCAGCTCCTCAACATCATCGAGGCCGTCGCGCTCTACGACCAGATCCGCTCGCATCCGGAGCTCGACTGGGTACCGCGTGTGAAACTCTTCGCGGGCAAGGCGGCGCCGAGCTATCACAATGCCAAGCTGATCATCAAGCTCGCCAACGACGTGGCGAAGGTGATCAACAACGACCCGGCCGTGCGCGGCCTGCTCAAGGTCGTCTTCGTGCCGAATTACAATGTCTCGCTCGCCGAGATCATGGTGCCCGCCGCCGACCTTTCCGAGCAGATCTCGACGGCCGGCATGGAAGCCTCGGGCACCGGCAACATGAAGTTCGCGCTCAACGGCGCGCTGACCATCGGAACGCTCGATGGCGCCAATGTCGAGATGCGCGACCATGTCGGCGCGGAGAACATCGTCATCTTCGGCATGACCGCCGAAGAGGTGGCGAAGGTGCGCGCCGAAGGGCACAATCCCCGCGCCATCATCGAGCAGTCGCGGGAGCTTTCCCAGGCGCTCGCCGCCATCTCCTCCGGCGTCTTCTCTCCGGATGACCGCAACCGCTTCACCGGCCTCGTCGACGGCATCTACAATCACGACTGGTTCATGGTGGCGGCCGATTTCGACGCTTATGCGAAAGCCCAGCGCGAGGTCGACGCCATCTGGACCGACAAGCCCTCCTGGTACGCGAAAACGATAAGGAACACCGCCCGCATGGGCTGGTTCTCCTCCGACCGCACCATCCGCCAATACGCAACGGAAATCTGGAGAGCCTGATGACCGCACCGCCAAAAAAAGGCACGACGGAACAACCGTCAGAGCTTCTGGCGAAGGCGGACATCGACGCGATCTTGGAGGGAAGGCACTGGGACCCGTTCGCAGTGCTGGGCCTTCACGCGTCCGGCAACACGTTCATCGCCCGCTGCTTCCTGCCCGGGGCGAGCGAGGTGGCGGTCGAAACCTTGTCCGGCAAGGAGATCGGCACGCTGACGCGCGTCGCCGAGGCCGGCATCTTCGCCGGCGAGGTCGCGGCGAAAAAGCTCCAGCCGGTCCGCTACCGCGCCCGCAATGCCGGCGGGGAATGGACCGTCGTCGATCCCTACAGCTTCGGCCCCGTGCTCGGCCCGATGGACGACTACTATATCCGCGAGGGCTCGCATCTTCGCCTCTTCGACAAGATGGGCGCCCATCCGATGACGCTGGAAGGCGTCGAGGGCTTCCACTTCGCCGTCTGGGCGCCGAATGCCCGGCGCGTCTCCGTCGTCGGCAATTTCAACGAATGGGACGGGCGGCGGAACCCGATGCGCCTTCGCCGCGACACCGGCATCTGGGAAGTCTTCCTGCCCGGCATTAACGAAGGCCACGCCTACAAGTTCGAGATCGTCGGCATGAACGGCGAGGTCCTGCCGCTCAAGGCCGATCCCTTCGCCCGCCGCTCGGAACTGCGCCCCAACAACGCCTCGATGACGACCGGCCCGATCGACCAGGCCTGGGAGGACGAGGCGCACCTTGCCCATTGGGCCTCCGCGGATGCCCGCCGCCAGCCGATCTCGATCTACGAGGTCCATGCCGGCTCCTGGCAGCGCCATGGCGACGGGGCGTTCCTGACCTGGGACGAGCTGGCCGACCATCTCATCCCCTATTGCGTCGACATGGGCTTCACCCATATCGAGTTCCTGCCGATCTCCGAATATCCCTTCGACCCGTCCTGGGGCTACCAGACGACCGGCCTCTATTCGCCGACCGCCCGCTTCGGCGAGCCGGAAGGCTTCGCCCGTTTCGTCAACGGCTGCCACAAGGTCGGCATCGGCGTCATCCTCGACTGGGTGCCGGCGCATTTCCCGACGGACGCGCACGGCCTCGGCCGCTTCGACGGCACCGCACTCTACGAGCATGCCGACCCGCGCCAGGGCTTCCACCCGGACTGGAACACGGCGATCTACAATTTCGGCCGCGCCGAAGTGCTCTCCTACCTCATCAACAACGCGCTCTACTGGGCGGAGAAGTTCCATCTCGATGGCCTGCGCGTCGATGCGGTGGCCTCGATGCTCTATCTCGACTATTCGCGCAAGCACGGCGAATGGGTGCCCAACGAATACGGCGGCAACGAGAACCTGGAGGCCGTTCGCTTCCTGCAGTCCATGAACCGCCACGTCTATGCCGGCCATCCCGGCATCCTGACCATCGCGGAGGAATCCACCTCCTGGCCGAAAGTCTCGCACCCCGTGCATGAAGGCGGGCTCGGCTTCGGCTTCAAGTGGAACATGGGCTTCATGCACGACACGCTGCAATACCTCTCGCGCGAGCCGGTGCACCGCAAGTTCCACCATAACGACATGACCTTCGGCCTGCTTTATGCCTTCACGGAGAACTTCGTGCTGCCGCTCAGCCATGACGAGGTGGTGCACGGCAAGGGCTCGCTGATCGCCAAGATGACCGGCGACGACTGGCAGAAATTCGCCAATCTCAGGGCCTATTACGGCTTCATGTGGGGTTATCCCGGCAAGAAGCTGCTCTTCATGGGCCAGGAATTCGCCCAGTGGCAGGAATGGAGCGAGGCCCGCTCGCTCGACTGGAACCTGCTCGAATATCCGCTGCACGAAGGCATGCGCCGGCTCGTGCGCGACCTCAACGGCACCTATCGCCGCAAGGCCGCGCTCCATGCCCGCGACTGCGAGGGCGAAGGCTTCGAATGGCTGATCGCCGACGACCGCGACAACTCGGTCTTCGCCTGGCTGCGCAAGGCGCCCGGCGAAAAGCCTATCGCCGTCATCACCAACTTCACCCCCGTCTACCGCGAGGGCTATGGGGTGCCGCTGCCGGTGGAGGGCCGGTGGCGGGAAATCCTCAACACCGATGCCGAGATCTATGGCGGCAGCGGCAAGGGGAACGGCGGCGCCGTCGAGGCCCGCAAGCACGCAAACGGAAGAATAGCCGCCGCCATCACCCTGCCGCCATTGGCGACGGTGATGCTCGAGCTGGACGCATGACAGAAGCTGGGAGGACACAATGGAGCAGAAGCGCAATCAACCCCTCGCCCGTGACGCGATGGCCTATGTTCTCGCGGGCGGACGCGGCAGCCGCCTGAAGGAGCTGACCGACCGGCGCGCCAAGCCCGCCGTCCATTTCGGCGGCAAGGCGCGCATCATCGACTTCGCGCTCTCCAATGCGCTGAATTCCGGCATCCGCCGCATCGGCGTCGCCACCCAGTACAAGGCCCATTCGCTGATCCGCCACATGCAGCGCGGCTGGAACTTCTTCCGTCCCGAGCGAAACGAGAGCTTCGATATCCTGCCCGCCTCCCAGCGCGTCTCCGAGACCCAGTGGTACGAAGGCACCGCCGACGCGGTCTATCAGAACATCGATATCATCGAGGATTACGGCGTCGAATACATGGTCATCCTCGCCGGCGACCATATCTACAAGATGGACTACGAGCTGATGCTCCAGCAGCACGTGGATTCCGGCGCACAGGTCACCATCGGCTGCCTCGAAGTGCCGCGCATGGAAGCGACCGGTTTCGGCGTCATGCATGTCGACGAGAAGGATGAGATCATCGCCTTCGTGGAAAAGCCGGCCGATCCGCCGGGCATTCCCGGCAATCCGGACATGGCGCTCGCCTCGATGGGCATCTACGTCTTCCACACGAAGTTCCTGATGGACCTCTTGCGCCGCGACGCCGCCGATCCGACCTCCAGCCGCGACTTCGGCAAGGACATCATCCCCTATATCGTCGAGCACGGCAAAGCCGTCGCCCACCGCTTCACCGCGTCCTGCGTGCGCTCGGACTTCGAGCGCGAAGCCTACTGGCGCGACGTCGGCACCATCGACGCCTACTGGCAGGCCAATATCGACCTGACGGATGTCACCCCCGAGCTCGACATCTATGACGGTTCCTGGCCGATCTGGACCTTCGCCGAGATCAAGCCGCCGGCCAAGTTCGTGCATGACGACGAGAACCGCCGCGGCTCTGCGACCTCCTCGCTGATTTCGGGCGACTGCATCATCTCCGGCGCCTCGCTGAACCGCAGCCTGCTCTTCACCGGGGTGCGCGCCAATTCCTACTCGCGCCTCGAAGGGGCCATCATCCTGCCGAACGTCATGATCGGCCGGCACGCGCAGCTGAGGAATGTCGTCATCGACAGCCGGGTCGTCATCCCGGAAGGCCTCGTCGTCGGCGAGGACCCGGAACTCGACGCCAAGCGCTTCCGCCGCTCGGAGAACGGCATATGCCTCATCACCCAACCGATGATCGACAAGCTGGAGCTCTAGCCCGGACATGAACATCCTTTCGGTGGCATCCGAAGTATTCCCGCTGATCAAGACGGGAGGCCTTGCCGACGTCGCCGGCGCGCTGCCGATCGCACTCGCCGGGCATGGCATGCACATGCGCACGCTGATGCCCGGCTATCCCGCGGTCATGCAGCGGCTGGCGAAGACCGAGGTGGTGGCGACCTTCGAGGACCTCCTTGGCGAACCCGCCCGCATCCTCGCCGCGACGCATGAGGGCATCGACATCCTCGTGCTCGACGCGCCGGGCTTCTTCGACCGGCAGGGCGGGCCCTATACGGATGCCACCGGCAAGGATTTCGTCGACAACTGGCGGCGCTTCGCCGCCCTTTCGCTTGCCGGCGCCGAGATCGCCCGCGGCCTCATTCCCGGCTGGCAGCCGGATATCGTGCATGCCCATGACTGGCAGGCGGCGATGACGGCCGTCTACATGCGCTATACCGGCCTCCAGCACATCCCCACCGTCGTCACGGTGCACAACCTCGCCTTCCAGGGCCAGTTCGGCCCGGAGATCTTCACCGGTCTCGACCTGCCGCCGGAAGCCTTCTCGGTCGAAGGGCTCGAATATTACGGCGATGTCGGCTTCCTCAAGGGCGGGCTGCGCACCGCCTGGTCGATTACCACCGTCAGCCCCACCTATGCGCACGAGATCATGACGCCGGAATACGGCATGGGGCTCGAAGGCCTCATCAATGCGCGCGCCGGCGAGCTCGTCGGCATCGTCAACGGCATCGACACCGCCGTCTGGAACCCCGAGACCGATCCGCATATCGCCCGCTCCTTCGCCGCCGGCTCGCTGAAGAAGCGCGCGATGAACCGCAAGGCCCTCGTCGAGCGCTTCAACCTCATAGAGGACGACGGGCCGATCTTCTGCGTCGTCAGCCGCCTCACCTGGCAGAAGGGCATCGACATCATCGCCGAGGTGGCCGACTGGATCGTCGAACGGGGCGGCAAGCTCGCCGTGCTCGGCTCGGGCGATCAGGGGCTGGAAGGCACGCTGCTCGCCGCCGCCTCGCGCCACCGCGGCCATGTCGGCATCGTCATCGGCTACAACGAGCCGCTGTCGCATCTCATGCAGGCCGGCAGCGACGCCATCCTCATCCCGTCGCGCTTCGAGCCCTGCGGCCTCACCCAGCTCTACGGCCTGCGCTACGGCTGCATCCCCATCGTCGCGCGCACCGGCGGCCTTGCCGATACGGTGATCGACGCCAACGAGGCCGCCCTTTCCGCCCGCGTCGCCACGGGCTTCCAGTTCACGCCGATCAATGCCGAGGGCCTGCGCCAGGCATTGCGCAGAGTCTTCAAGGCATGGCACGAACCGAAAGTCTGGGCGCGCATACAGAACCAGGGCATGAAGTCGGACGTTTCGTGGGAGAACAGCGCCGCGCGCTACGCCGACCTCTATTCCAGCCTCCTTTCGCGAGTATAGAACATGACCATCAAGACCGTCCCGACCACGCCCTACAGCGACCAGAAGCCCGGCACCTCGGGCCTGCGCAAGAAGGTCCCCGTCTTCCAGCAGAAGAACTATGCGGAGAACTTCATCCAGTCGATCTTCGACAGCCTGGAAGGTTTTGCCGGCGAAACGCTGGTGATCGGCGGCGACGGCCGCTTCTATAACCGCGAGGTCATCCAGCTCGCCATCAAGATGGCCGCCGCCAACGGCTTCGGCCGCGTGCTGGTCGGCCGCGGCGGCATCCTGTCGACGCCCGCCGCCTCCAACATCATCCGCAAGAACAAGGCCTTCGGCGGCATCGTGCTGTCGGCCAGCCACAATCCGGGCGGCCCGACCGAGGACTTCGGCATCAAATACAATATCGGCAATGGCGGCCCGGCGCCGGAGAAGATCACCGACGCCATCTTCGCCCGCACCAAGTCCATCGACAGCTACAGGATCGCCGACGTCGCCGACGTCAATCTCGACCTCGAGGGCACCCATGAAATCGAAGGCATGACGGTCACGGTCATCGACCCCGTCACCGATTATGCCGAGCTGATGGAACAGCTCTTCGATTTCGACGCGATCCGTGCCCTGCTGGCCGGCGGCTTCCGCATCGTCTTCGACGCCATGAGCGCCGTCACCGGCCCCTATGCCAAGGAAATCCTCGAAAACCGCCTCGGCGCCACCAAGGGCTCGGTCCTCAACTTCATGCCGCTGCCGGACTTCGGCGGCCACCACCCGGACCCGAACCTCGTTCATGCCCGCGCGCTCTACGAGACCATGATGGCCGAGGATGCGCCCGACTTCGGCGCGGCCTCGGACGGCGACGGCGACCGCAATCTCATCATCGGCAAGGGCATCTTCGTCACGCCCTCCGACAGCCTCGCCATGCTCGCCGCCAACGCCCATCTCGCCCCCGGCTATGCCAAGGGCCTCGCCGGCATCGCCCGCTCCATGCCGACCTCCGGCGCGGCCGACCGTGTCGCGGAGAAGCTCGGCATCGGCATCTACGAAACGCCGACCGGCTGGAAGTTCTTCGGCAACCTGCTCGACGCGGGCCTTGCCACGATCTGCGGCGAGGAGAGCGCCGGCACCGGCTCCAACCATGTGCGCGAGAAGGACGGCCTCTGGGCGGTGCTGCTCTGGCTCAACATCCTCGCCGTGCGCAAGGAAAGCGTCATCGACATCGTCCGCCAGCACTGGGCGACCTACGGCCGCAACTACTATTCCCGCCACGACTACGAGGAGGTCGACAGCGATGCCGCGAACGGCCTGGTGGCGAACCTGCGCGACCAGCTCGCCACGCTTCCCGGCAGGAGCTTCGGCGCGCTCAGGGTCGAGACGGCGGACGATTTCGCCTATCACGACCCGGTCGACCAGTCCGTCAGCAAGAACCAGGGCATCCGCATCCTCTTCGAGGGCGGCTCGCGCGTCGTCTTCCGCCTTTCCGGCACCGGCACGTCGGGCGCGACGCTGCGCGTCTATATCGAGCGCTTCGAGCCCGACGCCACCCGCCACGACATCGACACGCAGGAAGCCCTTGCCGACCTCATCGCCGTCGCCGACGAGATCGCCGGCATCAAGAGCCGCACCGGCCGCACCGAACCGAGCGTGATCACGTAAGATGACCTTCACCGCCCCCTCCTTCGCACCGGGCGCCACGCTCTCCGGGGACGGGGTGGAATTCGCGGTCTATTCGCGCGACGCCGCCCGCGTCGATCTCTGCCTGTTCGACAACGAGGGCGAGAAGGAACTCGCCCGCCTCGCCATGGGGCGGGGCGAGAACGGCTTCCACCGCGTCTTCGTCGAGGGCGCGACGGCCGGCACCCGTTACGGCTTTCGCGCCGACGGCGTCTATTCCCCCGACCACGGCCTCTGGTTCGATCCGGCGAAGCTGCTGGTCGATCCCTATGCCAGGGAACTCGACCGCCGCTTCGTGCATGACGGGCGGCTCGCCGTCTTCGGCGCGGAGACGGCGGACATCGTGCCGAAGGCCATCGTCACCCGCGACCGCCCCGTCGCGGTGAAGCCCCCGCTCTTCCGCCCCGGCGGCTTCGTCTATGAAGTCGCCGTGCGCGCCTTCACCATGCTGCACCCGGACGTGCCGGAGACGATGCGCGGCACCGTCGGCGCGCTCGCCCATCCCGCTGTGCTCGCCCATTTGAAGCGCCTCGGCGTCGATGCCGTGGAGCTGATGCCGATCACCGCCTGGATCGACGAGCGCCACCTGCCGCCGCTCGGCCTGTCCAATAGCTGGGGCTACAACCCCATCGCCCTGATGGCGCTCGACCCGCGCCTCGTGCCCGGCGGCATGAAAGAGCTGGCCGACACCGTCGCGGCGCTGCGCGCCGAGGGGATCGGCACCATCCTCGACCTCGTCTTCAACCATTCCGGCGAGAGCGACCGCCACGGCGCGACGCTCTCCATGCGCGGGCTCGATAACCTCACCTATTACCGCCACGTGCCGGACCGGCCGGGTGAATTGATCAACGACACCGGCTGCGGCAACACGATCGCCGGCGAGCACCCCGTCGTGCGCCAGCTCGTGCTCGACAGCCTTGGCCATTTCGTCCGCCATGCCGGCGTCGACGGCTTCCGCTTCGACCTCGCCACCATCCTCGGCCGCGAGGCGGACGGCTTTTCCGCCCGCGCGGCGCTGCTCTCCGAAATCTGCGCAGACCCGCTCCTGAAGGACCGCCTGCTGATCGCCGAGCCGTGGGACATCGGCCCCGGCGGCTATCAGCTTGGCAATTTCCCGGCACCGTTCCTCGAATGGAACGACCGCTTCCGTGACGACGCCCGCCTGTTCTGGCGCGGCGACAGCCACAGGCTCGGCCCCTTCGTCACCGCCTTTGCCGGCTCGGCCGACATCTTCTCCCGCCACGGCGGCACCAGCACCCGCAGCGTCAACTTCCTCGCCGCCCATGACGGCTTCACGCTGGCCGACCTCGTCTCCCATGCGGTGAAATACAACGAGGCGAACGGCGAGGACAACCGCGACGGCCACAACGAGAACCATTCCTGGAACAACGGTGAGGAAGGCGCGACGACCGACGGCATGGTGCTCTCCGCAAGGCGAGCGGACGTGAAGGCCCTGCTCTCCAGCCTCTTCCTTTCCCGCGGCACGATCATGCTGACGGCGGGCGACGAGGGCGGGCGCAGCCAGGACGGCAACAACAACGCCTATTGCCAGGACAATGCCATCACCTGGATGCACTGGGACCGGCTGGACGACGGCTTGATCGAGCACGCCGCCATGCTCTCGGCGATCCGCAAGCGCTTCCCCGCGCTCGGCGACACGGCCTTCCTCACCGGCGAGGGCGACGTCGAATGGCTGACGCTGGCCGGCGCGCCGATGACCGTGGCGGACTGGGAAGCTCCCTTCGCCGGTACGCTCCTCGTTCTCCTCAAAACGCCCGACCGCCAGCAGAAGCGCACCGTCCGCCTCGCGATCGCCATCAACCGCACGCATGGCGAACAGGCGCTCGCCCTGCCGCCGCCGGAAGGGCGGGACTGGGTGAGCCTGCTTGCCGCCAACCAGCCGCCAACCGGCGCGCTTCCTGCGCGCATGGTGGAGATTTTTGTCGAAAACTATTGAAATTCATTGCCCTGACAAACCGCGTCTCTAAGAGCATTCCCAGCAAAAGTGCGAAGCGGCTTTGCGTTCGGACATGCTCTGGAAAAGACCCGATCGATCGATGGAAGACCGGATGCCTGCCAATATTCATTTGAAAGATGTCGCCGCCCTCGTCGGAACGGAGCTGGGCGTATCCCGCTGGTTCACCGTCGATCAGACCATGATCGACCGCTTCGCCGATGCGACGGAAGACCACCAGTTCATCCACACCGATCCCGAGCGCGCGGCGGCCGAAACGCCCTTCGGCGGCACCATCGCCCATGGCTTCCTCACCCTGTCGCTGCTGTCGGCGATGAACTTCGACTGCGTGCCGCGCATCATCGAGCAGACGATGGGCATCAACTACGGCTTCGAGAAGGTCCGCTTCATAACGCCGGTGAAGAGCGGGGCGCGCGTGCGCGGCCGCTTCGTGCTCGACGAGGCCCGCTTCCGCGGCGCGGGCATGGTGACGATCCGCTACAATGTCTCGGTCGAGATCGAGGACGAGCGCAAGCCGGCGCTGACGGCCGATTGGATCACCATCATACAGTTCGATCCGAAGGACCGGCCGGAGGATGTGTGAAGGTCCGCCCCGCCATACAGGAAGACACGGCGGCGCTGGCCACCTGTGACTTCTCCTTTCTCGTCACGCGGGAAGCCATGCCGCCCTTCGAAGACGAGTGGCTCGCCCATGCACGCCCCGTCGAGCCCTACCCCAAGAGCTACGGCTTCGATACGGCCGAACTCGCCTCTTGTCTGGAAGACGAGGACAAGGCGCTGTTCGTCGTCATCGGAGACGAAACGCCGGTCGGTTACATCGCGCTTTCAACGGGCTGGAACAATCTCGCCTTCATCGACGATCTCGCCGTCGATGCCGAATGGCGCGGCACGGGAGCGGCCCAGCGCCTGATGCAGCAGGCAATCCAGTGGACGCGGGAAAAGGGCCTGCCCGGTCTGCGGCTCGAAACCCAGACGAACAATGTCGCGGCATGCCGCTTCTACCTGCGCCAGGGCTTCGTGCTCGGCGGCCACGACCGGCACCTGTACGAAGGGCTGTCCCCCGGCACGCGGGAGACAGCCCTGTTCTTCTACCGTTTTCTCTGAAGGATCAGAGCCCGGCGTCCTCGGCGCCTTCCGCCAGCAGGCCGAAGGCATAGGGCGAGAACGAGCGCCAGCACTCGACCCGGTAATCCTCCTCGCCCGAGCGGAACAGCACGATCTCGATCTTGCCGAGCACCGTGCGCGCCGCTGCGCCGACCGGGAAGACCGCATTGCCGATGTCGAGCGGGCAGCCGCTGGCGATCGCGCCGGCCGCATCCGGGCCGGAGACGATGATCGCCGTATTGCGGTGGGAGACGTCCGTCGCCGAATGCAGCGCGGAAACGCCCGAGGCGATGCCCATGAGGTCCGCCTCGTTCTCGTCGATCAGCAGCCATTCGTCCGGGCCGAGCCAGAGCGCGTGGCGGCCGTTCGCCGAGGCCGAGCCCTTCGGACGCGTCGGCAGCTGCAGGCCGAAGGCCGCCGAAAGGGCGTCGATGGCATCGGCGCCGGTACGCAGCGACAGGCGGGTTGCGGGCGCGGCGGGCGTGACGCGCGCGCCGGCGGAGCCGCCATGGCGGCCGGCAAGCGGCGCCTTGCGAAGAGCTTGATCAGCCATTGAGGCGTCCTCCTTCCTTGTCGATAAACACCATGTCGCTGACCTCGACCGCGATGGTGCGGTCCGGCATCGGCACGTAGAGCGTCTGGCCCATGCGGGCCTGACCGCCGGCAACGAGCGCCATGGCGATCGACCGGCCGCAATTCTCCGACCAGTAGGACGACGTGACATGGCCGAGCATGGTCATCGGCTTCGGCTGGTTCGGATCGGCGACGATCTGCGCCCCCTCTTCCAGCACCACGCCGGGATCCTTCGTCAGGAGGCCGACGAGCTGCTTGCGGCCCTCCTTGACGAGGTCCGGCCGCTTGAGGCCGCGGATGCCCACGAAGTCCGCCTTCTTCTTGGAGACGGCCCAGCTGAGGCTGGCATCGTGCGGCGTGACCGTGCCGTCCGTGTCCTGCCCGACGATGATATAGCCCTTCTCGGCGCGCAGGACATGCATCGTCTCCGTGCCGTAGGCGCAGGCGCCGAGCGGTTCGGCCCGTGCCCAGATGGCTTCCCAGACGGCCTGGCCGTAATCGGCGGGAACGTTGACCTCGTAGCCCGCTTCACCCGTGAAGGACATGCGGAAGAGCCGGGTCGGCACGCCGCAGATCTTGCCTTCGCGCACGCTCATATGCGGGAAGGCCTCGTTGGAGATGTCGATGCCCTCGACCAGCGGCTCGAGGATTTCACGCGCCTTCGGACCCTGCACGGCGATGACCGCCCACTGTTCCGTGGTCGAGGTCAGCCAGACCTTGAGATGCGGGAATTCCGTCTGGAGATAGTCTTCCATATGGTGCATGACGCGCGGCGCGCCGCCCGTCGTGGTCGTGACGTGGAAGCGATCCTCCGCCAGACGCCCGACGACGCCATCGTCGTAGACGAAGCCGTCCTCGCGCAGCATGATGCCGTAGCGGCAACGGCCGGGCTTCAGCGTATCCCAGGCGTTGGTGTACATGAGGTTCATGAACTCGCCCGCGTCCGGGCCGACGACCTCGATCTTGCCGAGCGTCGAGGCATCGAACAGGCCGGCGGCGTTACGCACCGTGCGGCACTCGCGGTTGACCGCGTCGTGCATGGTCTCGCCCGAGCGCGGATAGTACCAGGCGCGCTTCCAGTTGCCGACATCCTCGAAGACGGCGCCATGCGCTTCCTCCCAGGCATGCATCGGCGTCTTGCGCGCCGGGTCGAACAGGTCGCCGCGCGAATGGCTGATCAGCGCGCCGAAGGTGACGGGCGTATAGGGCGCGCGGAAGGTCGTGAGACCGATCTTCGGGATCTCGCGGTTCAGCACTTCGGAGGCGATGGCAAGGCCGTGGATGTTGGACAGCTTGCCCTGGTCCGTCGCCATGCCGTTGGTGGTGAAGCGCTTGATATGCTCGATGGAGTGCATGCCCTCGCGCACGGCAAGGCGGATATCCTTGGCGCAGACGTCGTTCTGGAAGTCGACGAAGGCCTTGACCGTCGTGTCGACGCCGGCGCCTTCGCCGGCACCGGCCATGCCGCCGGTCCATTCGAAGGCGTTCTCGCCGGAAAGCTCGACCTTGCCGCCGCCTTCGTTGCCGGTGGCGCGGGCCATCAGCTCGCCGGCCGCCAGCGATTCTTCGATCGTCGCCTGCAGGCCGTCCGTGCCGTTGCACGAGCCGACCGAAAGGCAATCCTGCGCATAGGTGCCCGGCAGGAAGCGGCTGGTGGCCGCGTCATAGGCGACCTTGCCGCGCGACTGCGAGAAGAGGTGGACGGAGGGCGTCCACCCGGCCGACATCAGCAGCGCATCGACCGGGATCGAGCGCGCCGAGCCACCGCCGTTGCGGGCGACCGACATGGAGGAGACGCGCAGCTTGCCCTTGGTGTCGACCACCGAATGGCCGGCCAGCACCTCGATGCCGAGCTTGCGGGCCTCGGCCAGAACCGCCTCACCGGGCTTCTCGCGGTTGTCCACGATAGCGGCGACGGTGACGCCGGCGCGCTTCAGGTCGAAGGCGGCCTCATAGGCAGAATCGTTCGCCGTATAGACGCCGACCTTGCGGCCGACGGCGACGCCGAAATGGTTGAGATAGGTGCGCGCCGCCGAAGCCAGCATGATGCCCGGCCGGTCGTTGTTGGCGAACACCATATGCCGCTCGATGGAGCCGGTGGCGATGATGACGCGCTTGGCGCGCACCTGCCACAGCCGCTCGCGCGGCAGCTTCCTGTCGGGACGTGCGAGATGATCCGTCACGCGCTCCACGAGGCCGACGAAATTGTGGTTGTAGTAGCCGAAGGCCGTCGTGCGGGTGAGAACGGTGACGTTCTCCATCGCCTTCAGCTTTGCAGCCGCCGCCTGCGCCCACTCATAGCCGTTCTGGCCGTCGATCTTCACCGACAGGTCGTAGTGCAGCGCACCGCCCACTTCCGGCTGCTCGTCGACGATGATGACGCGCGCGCCCGCTTCAGCGGCGGCAAGCGCGGCCGAAAGGCCGGCGACGCCTGCGCCTGCAACCAGCACGTCGCAATAGGCATAGCGGTTGGCGTAGTGATCCGGGTCTTCTTCCGTCGGGGCGACGCCGAGGCCGGCGGCCTTGCGGATGAAGGGCTCGTAGAGCTTTTCCCAGGCCGCCTTCGGCCACATGAAGGTCTTGTAGTAGAAGCCGGCCGCGAAGAACGGCGACATCAGGTTGTTGACGCCGCCGATATCGAAGGCGAGCGAGGGCCAGCGGTTCTGCGACGACACCTTCATGCCGTCGAAGACCTCCTGCACCGGCGCGCGCACGTTCGGCTGGCGGCGGGCCGCGTCACGCGACACGTCGATCAGCGCGTTCGGCTCTTCGGGACCTGCCGAGAGGATGCCGCGCGGGCGGTGATACTTGAACGAGCGGCCGACGAGGTGAACGCCGTTGGCGAGCAGCGCGGAGGCGACGGTATCGCCCTCCAGCGCATCGAACGTCTTTCCGTCGAAGGTGAAACGCGCCGTCTTGGCGGGCGTCAGGCGGCCCTGACCGGCAATGCGATTAGCACCGCTCATTTCGCGGTTCCTTCCGTGGCTTCATAGGTTTCGACGGTTTTCTCGGTGGCGGGCGAAACGCCCGGAATGACGGGCTTCGGCTCGCCGGCCTTGTAGCTCATGTAGAACTTGTCGCTGACGGTATCGCGCGCCGCATTGAAGAAGCGGCCGCAGCCATGGATATGGCGCCAGCGCTCGAAGATCAGGCCCTTCGGATTGTCGCGCAGGAAGAAATAATCCTCGAACGCCTCGTCGGAGATGTCGGCGATATCGGTCGGCCGGGCGATATGCGCATCGCCGCCGTGGCGGAATTCGAGCTCGGAGCGCTCTTCCTCGCAATAGGGGCAGTAGATCAGCAACATGGTTCAACTCTTCTCGTCAGGCTCGATGTAGAGGCCAAAGGCTTTTATATTTCGGTGCATCACGCGCTCGCGCTTTCGGCGCCAGCCTTGTGACAAGTAACCACCAGCTTCCTTCTCCGGCTCAGCGGCATAGTCGTCTCGATATCCGGCCGTGTCGTGCATCGGATGTTTCAGGACGAGCGTTCCAACCCAAGGCATGACTCCTCCGAAAACAAGCGAGAGGAATGCCACAAACGGGAAAACTCCAACCAAAACCTCCGCTATCTCAGAGCCGGTGTGCTGGTGCAGTTGCCCAGCAGCCAGGGCGAGAAGGACCGCACCAGCGCCTCCGAGAAAAAAAAGCTTGTTGGCCTTTCTGGTCATTGGATTCCGCTCAGTGCGCCACGGCCGCGGCCGCTGCCTCGTCGATGAGGCGGCCGGTGCGGAAGCGGTCGAGCGTCAGGCCGGCCGCCAGCTTGTGCGGCTCGCCCTTGGCGATGAGATGGGCGAAGAGATGGGCCGAACCCGGTGTCGCCTTGAAGCCGCCGGTGCCCCAGCCGCAATTGACGAAGAGGTTCGGAACCGGCGTCACGCCCTGGATCGCCGAGCGGTCCGGCGTATTGTCGGTGATGCCGCCCCACTGGCGCATCATCTTGACGCGGCGGAACATCGGGAAGAGCTCGCAGATGGCATCCAGCGTATGCGTGATGATCTGGAGGCCGCCGGTCTGGGAGTAGGAATTGTACTGGTCCGTGCCCGCGCCGATGACGAGCTCGCCCTTGTCCGACTGCGAGATATAGGCATGCACCGAGTTGGACATGACGACGCAAGGGAAGATCGGCTTCATCGGCTCGGAAACCAGCGCCTGCAGCGGCACGGAATGCAGCGGCAGCTTCACGTCGGCCATCGACAGGATGACCGAGTTGTGGCCGGAGGCCGAGACCGCGATCTTCTTCGCGCCGATGAAGCCCTTGGAGGTCTCCACGCCCGTCACCGCGCCGTCGGGCCCGCGGCGGATGCCCTTGACCTCGCAGTTCTGGATGACGTGCACGCCGCGATCGGAAGCGGCGCGGGCATAGCCCCAGGCGACGGCGTCGTGGCGGGCGGTGCCGCCGCGGCGCTGCAGGGCCGCGCCGTTGATCGGGTAGCGGGCCGTGGCGGAGATGTCGAGAACCGGCACGAAGTCCTTCGCCTGCTGCGGCGTCAGCCATTCGTTGTCGATGCCGTAGAGACGGTTGGCGTGGACGTGCCGCTGGAAGGACTGTTTGTCATGGACATTGTGCGACAGCATCATGACGCCGCGCGGCGAGTACATGACATTGTAGTTGAGATCCTGGCTGAGCCCTTCCCAGAGCTTCAGCGAGTGCTCGTAGATGTCCATGCTCTCGTCATAGAGATAGTTCGAGCGGATGATGGTCGTGTTGCGGCCGGTATTGCCGCCGCCGAGCCAGCCCTTCTCGATCACGGCGACATTGGTGATGCCGTGCTCCTTGGCGAGGTAGTAGGCAGCGCCGAGGCCATGGCCGCCGCCGCCGACGATGATCACGTCGTATTCCTTGCGCGGCTCGGGCGAGGTCCACTGTGCCTCCCATCCCTTATGGCCGCGCATCGCCTCGCGGGCGACGGCGAAAACCGAATATTTGCGCATCCCGTGTCCTCGATATCTCGCCGGCAGGCGCCGGCTGTTTCCTGTCCCGATAGAAAGCAAATCCTGACGGCGGACGCCGTATCCTTTGCGACGCATTCGGGCGTAGCTTGTACCACATGCGACATGACCGCGGCGGCGGCCATGAGAGGTTTTTCCCGGCCTTTCGCGCAAAATCCCTAACAACGCGATGCGGGAGACTGGACTTCTGCCGAGCGTTCTGGTATCCGACGCCCCAATCGTCAGCCTTCTGGGCTGCGCGAACGTCACTCATTTGCCTGACGACCCCTCCCTGAACAGGGAATCGCCGGGTTAACAACGAACCAAAGGAACGGGATTCTCGTGCAGGTACTTGTCCGCGACAACAACGTCGATCAGGCTCTCCGCGCTCTCAAGAAGAAGATGCAGCGCGAAGGCATTTTCCGTGAAATGAAGATGCGCGACTATTACGAAAAGCCGTCGCAGAAGCGTGCGCGTGAAAAGGCTGAAGCTGTTCGTCGCGTTCGCAAGCTGGCTCGCAAGCGCGCCCAGCGCGAAGGCCTCATCGGCGGCCGTCCTGGCGCCCGCTGATCGGTCGTCTTTTCGACGTTTTCGGATGCAAGACCGGGCGGGGGCGAAGGGTTTCGCCGCCGCCTTTTTTGACGTGAGCGGAAGATATTCACCATTGTGAAACCCTTCCCGTGCAATTCCCGGCATACCCGCTGCGCACACTTGCCGGAATTGCGTTTCAGGCCGTAGCGTATTCTTCGCGCATGAGGCGCGATGAAGCCGACTTTGAGGATTCGCACTTGGACATGGCTGCATCTACCGGGCTTTCGACCGATCGTCTCTCTTCCTCCTCGTCCGTTCGCATTCGCCGCCCGCTGATGGCCGCCATCGGCGCCGCCTCGCTCGCCCTCGTGCTTGCGGGCTGCCAGTCGACCGCCACCTCGACGGACGTGCTGAAGGTCGAGCGCGCGCAGGGCTCGCAGGAGAACATCTCGTCGCTCTCGGCCGTGATCGCCGCCAACCCGCAGGATCCGGAAGGCTACAACGTGCGCGGCTCGGCCTATGGCCGCGCCGGCCAGTACAGCCGCGCGCTCGACGACTTCAACCGCGCCATCGAGCTGAACCCGCGCTACTACCAGGCCTTCGCCAACCGCGCGCTCGTCCAGCGCAGCATGGGCCGGCAGGCGGAAGCGGCCGCCGACTACAACACGGCGCTCCAACTCAACGCGAACTACGACGTCGCCTATATCGGCCGCGGCAATCTCTATCGCCAGGCCGGCCGGCTCGACGACGCCTTCCGCGACTTCAACCGCGCCATCCAGCTCGATACGACCGATCCGCGCGCCTATCACAATCGCGGCCTGATCTACCAGGCCCGCCGCCAGCACGACAAAGCCATCGAGGACTTCTCCAAGGCCATCTCGCTCTCGCCGAACTCGGCCGAGCCCTATAATGGCCGCGGCATTTCCTACGCGGCGCTCGGCGACGACGACAACGCGTTCTCGGATTTCAATACGGCGATCAACCTCGACGGCAAGCTGGCCGAATCCTGGGCCAACCAGGCGCTCATCTACGAGCGTCGCGGCGACATGGCCAAGGCCTCGCGCTCCTATTCGCAGGCGCTGCGCCTCGACCCGAACTACAAGCCGGCCAAGGACGGCCTCGCCCGCACCCGCGGCGCGGCCAATACCAAGCCCGCCTGACCGGCACGCGCCTCACCGCCTGACCGTCTCACCGCATTGACAGCATGCGGGCGCTACCGCGCCTGCGCCCCCACCTCGAAGGGCTCCGGCCGCAGGTCGGGGCAGAGCACCGTCACCTTCCGCGTTTCGCCGCGCGGAAGATGAGCGACCATGCCGCACATCCTCACGCCGCCTTGCTCTATCCACACGCTCACGATCCCGCCGCGGCCTTCGGCCTTCAGCACCGCGTCCACATGATAGCCGTCCACGAAGGCAGCCTCGACGACCTGCACGACATTCGACTCGCCCGCAGAGAGCAGGACGAGGGACACGACCGGCAGGGCGGCGAGGACAAGGAGCAGAAGCTCCACTTTCAGTTCGGCGAGTTTCATTGGGGCAACGATAAGGAACGTTTTTGTTGATTGTTCCTTTTCGCTGGCGCAAACTTGAATTCTACTTGTTTCCCACGCCATCAGCCGCCCAGTTTCACAAATATATCCCTGCAAATATCCCCGCTCAAAAACGTTCGTTTATGTTGAAAAAAGCAACATGAAACGGAAGGCAGCGCATGGCGAAGAAGATCGGGTATCTGAGGGTGAGCACGATCGACCAGAATCCCGACCGGCAGATCGAAGGGCTCAAGGACCTTTGCGACGAGCTTCACGTCGAGACGCTTTCAGCGGTGAGTCGCCGCCGGCCGGTCTACGAGGCGGTCACCGCCGGCCTTGAGGCCGGCGACCTCCTCGTCATCTGGGACCTCGACCGCGCCTATCGCTCGGCAAGGGACGCGCTGGCCGAGCTGGACGCCCTCCAGCAGCGGGGCATCCATTTCCACATCGCCAAGCTCAGCATCGACACGACGACGCCGACCGGCCGTTTCCTCTACACGGTCATGGGCGGGCTGGCGGAATTCGAGCGGCTGACCCTGTCGCAGCGCACCCGCGAGGGCCTTCTTGCCGCCCGCAAGCGCGGCTCCCGCCTCGGCCGCCCGCCCAAGCTGGACGACCGCCAGCTCCGCCTCGCTCGAGAGCGCCTCAGCCACGGCGAAACCATCACCGCCCTCGCCCGCACCTTCGGCGTCGCCCCCTGGACGATGACCCGCGCATTGCGGCGGGGGAGAAGCCTGCCGGTGAAGTGAAGATCCTCCGCCTGCCGGCATTTCCCCCGCAAGGGGGAGAAAGGTGGAGGCTTGCTCATCGTTCGAAATGGAATACCAAGGGTGCTGCACGTTAAGTCCCTCTCCCTTGTGGGGAGGGATTTAGGGAGGGGTCTTCCCGTGTAACGCCCCGGCTGCGCGGGGCCACCCCCTCTGCCTGCCGGCATCTCCCCCACAAGGGGGGAGAAAGCAAGAGGCTTGCTCATCGTTCAAAATGGAATGCAGAGTGCGTGGCACGGTAAGCCCCTCCCCCTTGTGGGGAGGGGTTGGGGAGGGGTCCTGCCCTCAGTGGTTCATCGCCTTGACGATGTCCTCGGTCATCTTCTTGGCATCGCCCAGCAGCATCATCGTGCCGTCCTTGTAGAACAGCGTGTTGTCGATGCCGGCATAGCCGGAGCCGAGGGAGCGCTTGACGAAGAGGCAGGTCTTGGCCTTGTCGACATCGAGGATCGGCATGCCGTAGATCGGCGAGGACTTGTCGTCGCGCGCCGCCGGGTTCGTCACGTCGTTGGCGCCGATGACATAGGCGACGTCGGCCTGCGCGAATTCCGAGTTGATGTCCTCCAGCTCGAACACCTCGTCATAGGGCACGTTCGCCTCGGCCAGCAGCACGTTCATGTGGCCGGGCATGCGGCCGGCGACCGGATGGATCGCGTATTTCACCTCGACGCCCTGCTCCTTGAGCTTGTCGGCAAGCTCGCGCAGCGCGTGCTGCGCCTGCGCCACCGCCATGCCGTAGCCCGGCACGATGATGACCTTGGAGGCGTTCGCCATCAGGAAGGCCGCGTCGTCCGCAGAGCCCTGCTTGACCGTGCGCTGGACGCCGTCGTCCGCCGCCGCCGCCGTCTCGCCGCCGAAGCCGCCGAGGATAACGGAGATGAACGAGCGGTTCATGCCCTTGCACATGATGTAGGAGAGGATCGCGCCCGAGGAGCCGACCAGCGCGCCGGTGATGATCAGCGCGAGGTTGCCGAGCGTGAAGCCGATGCCGGCCGCCGCCCAGCCCGAATAGGAATTGAGCATGGACACGACGACGGGCATGTCCGCCCCGCCGATCGGCACGATGAGCAGCACACCGAGAGCCAGCGACAGGATCACGATCAGCCAGAAGTCGAAATGGCTTTCCGACAGCGTCAGGCCGACGATGAAGAAGACGATCGCCGCGAGCAGCACGATGTTGATGACATGGCGGTAGGGCAGCATGATCGGCTTGCCGGACATGCGCCCGTCGAGCTTCAGGAAGGCGATGATCGAGCCGGTGAAGGTGATCGCGCCGATGGCCGCGCCGAGCGCCATTTCGACGAGCGCCTGGCCGTGGATCTCGCCGACCTGGCCGATGCCGAAGGACACCGGCGAATAGAGCGCGGCGGCGGCGACCAGCACGGCGGCAAGGCCGACGAGCGAATGGAAGCCGGCGACGAGCTGCGGCATCGACGTCATCGGGATCGAGCGGGCGATATAAGCGCCGGCGCCCCCGCCGATGGCAAGGCCGAGCACGATGAGCACGAGGCCGCCGAAGGAGGGCGTCGCGAGCAGCAGCGTGGTGCCGATGGCGATGCCCATGCCGACCATGCCGAGCATGTTGCCGCGGCGGCTGGTCGTCGGATGCGACAGGCCGCGCAGCGCCATGATGAAGAGCACGCCGGAGACGAGATAGAGGAAGGCTGCGAAGTTTGCGTTCATCGGGCCGGCCTCACTTCTCTTTTTTCTTGTACATCGCCAGCATGCGCTGGGTGACCAGGAAGCCGCCGAAGATGTTGACGGAGGCGAGGATCAGCGCGACGAAGCCGAAGCCGGTCGCAACGCCGGAGAGCGAGATGCCGACGGCCAGCAGCGCGCCGACGACGATGACCGATGAGATCGCATTGGTGACGGCCATCAGCGGCGTGTGCAGCGCCGGCGTCACCGACCAGACGACATAGTAGCCGACGAAGATCGACAGCACGAAGATCGCAAGGCGGAAGACGAAGGGATCGATCGCCCCGCCCGAAACGCCGTGCGCCGCCGCTGCGGCCGCGTCCGGCACATATTCGGAGGCGGTGCGGACGGCCTCCACGGCGCGTTCGAGATCGGTCAGCGCCTTGTCGAGAAGTTCATTCGCCATCACTTGCCCTCCCCTTCATGAACGGCGCCGCCGAAATTCGGATGCACTACGGCCCCGCCATGGGTCAGCATCGTCGCCTTGACGAGTTCGTCCTCGGCATTGACCGAGACCGTCTTCGTTTCCTTGTCGACCATGGTCTCCAGGAAGGTGAGGAGGTTCCTGGCGTAGAGCGCCGAGGCGGAGGCCGGAATGCGGCCCGGCACGTTGAGATAGCCGATGACCCTGACGCCCTCGACCTCGACGACCTTGCCGGCTTCCGAGCCCTCGATATTGCCGCCGCGCTCGACCGCGAGGTCGACGGCGACGGAGCCGGTCTTCATGGCGGCCAGCATCTGTCGCGTCACGAGACGCGGCGCCGGCCGGCCGGGGATCAGCGCCGTCGTGATGACGATGTCCTGCTTGGCGATGTGGTCGGCGACGAGCGCCGCCTGCTTGGCCTGGTATTCCTTCGACATTTCCTTGGCGTAGCCGCCGGCGGTCTCGGCGGCCTTGAACTCGTCGTCCTCGACGGCGATGAACTTGGCGCCGAGCGAGGCGACCTGCTCCTTGGCGGCGGGGCGCACATCCGTCGCGGAGACGGCGGCGCCGAGGCGGCGGGCCGTGGCGATGGCCTGCAGGCCCGCGACGCCCGCGCCCATGACGAAGACCTTGGCGGCGGGCACGGTGCCGGCGGCGGTCATCATCATCGGCATGGCGCGGTCGAATTCATGGGCGGCGTCGATGACGGCCTGGTAGCCGGCAAGGTTCGCCTGCGAGGAGAGGATGTCCATCGACTGGGCGCGCGTGATGCGCGGCATCAGCTCCATGGAGAAGGCGGTGAGCCCGGCCCGCGCCATTTCGGCGATGGCGGCCTCGTTGCCGTAGGGATCCATGGTGGCGATGACGATGGCGCCGGGCTTGTAGCCGGCGATCTCCGAAGCGGTCGGCCGGCGCACCTTGAGCACGACATCGGCCGTCTTCGCCTCTTCCTTTCCGACGATGCGGGCACCGGCGGCTTCATAATCGGCATTAAGGATACGGGAGGCGAGCCCCGCATCGGCCTCGACCATGACGTCGAGCCCCAAAGCCTTCATTTTCTTGACGGTATCAACGGAACCTGCAACGCGGCCTTCGGCCGGATCGCTCTCCCGCGCAACAAAAACACACTGACTCAAACCGTGGTCCTCCCCCCGAGACTGGCCGTGTTGGATCACGGCGCCGGATGGCGCCGCGGCAAACCGAAAATCCGGTTTTCAGATCAACGCAGCAGGAAGTAGCCGACGACGTTGAGAACGATGAGAAGCACGAGCGCGCTGAAGAAGCCGGCGCTGGTGAAGAAGCCGGCGGCCATGGCGACCAGCAGCGCGACGCAGAACATCGTGCCGTACTTGGCGGCATGGACGAAGAGATTGTAGGTCTTCTCGTGCTCCGGATAGTCCATCGGCGCGCCGAGTTCGACCGGTCCGTTATGAAGTTCAGCCATTGTCACCTTCTCCTAAGCAGTCGCACCCGCCAGCCGGAAAGCTCCACCCGATGAGCGCCTAAAACAGGCCGGGCCCAGGACGGGCCGGCGATTCCCTCAAGCGCGAAAGCGCGCGTCTTTCTGGCCATACACAATGGATCGGCAAAGCGCAACGGCAAGGCGCGGCCCCGCTTCGGCCCTGTATCGTTTCCGAAACAAAACGGGCCGGTTTCTTGCGAAACCGGCCGCGTTGCGACATCCGGACGCTGGGTTTAGCGCGCGTAGGCGTTGCCGGAAAGCTGGACCCGCCGATGGGATTCGGCAAGGCGCGCCGTCGGGCGCACGGTGAGCGGGCTGAAGGGCATGTCCTCGCCGCGGGCAAAGAGCATGCGCCGCTCGAAGGGCTCCGACTGGAAGAACGGGAAGCGCGCATAGAGCGAGGAGCGCACGTCCTTGCAGCGGGTCGCCATCAGCATCAGGTCGATGATGAACTTGCCCTGCCGGCTCTTCGGCGAGGCGACGAAATCGCCGTCGAAGACGCGCCGGTAGAAAGCGGAATGCGCCGGCTTGACCATCTGCAACACGCGGTCGGCATCGAAGTAATCCGCCGCCATGGTGGCGAGGCGCAGCGTCAGATACGGGATCGCCGGCATCTCGCTCCAGATTTCCGGATCGGCGGCAAGGCGGACCGGATCGATCAGCGACATGCCCGCATCGAGGAAGGCCTTGACCTCGTCGGGAAACACCTTGCCCGAGGAAGTGACGCGATGGTCCGGCGTCACATGATGCAGGCGCACCGTCGAGATCAGCCGCTCGTCGTGATAGACGCCGAAGACATAGGCCTGGCTGTCGAAATCGACCTCGTCGATCAGCAGGTGGGAATCTTCCGCAAGGTGCATGACGCTGCCGGCCTTGTAGGCCTTGTAGCGGACCCGCGCGACGTCCTCCATGTCCTCACTCGTCTCGACCCGGCGGTATTCCACCCTGTCGAGCAGCCCAAGAAGCTTTTCGGAAAAGCGATTGGTCGCCATTTCCCCGTTGGCCATTTCCGTATCCCCGATCGAAAAAGCCGACCGCACTTTGCCGCCGACTCCATAATCATGGATATAGGACAATTTGTGTAAAATACTATTCATTAACCTTACCATATGGTTAATGCTAAATTTGAACAAACTGATAAATACGCTGGAATTAGAACTTAGCGAAATGACAGGGATGCGGAAAAATCAGGCGACGCGGCGGCCACGGCGGCGCGGTTCATCCGGATTGCCACCGAGGCTCTCGTAGCGGTCGCGCAGCGCCTCGAGCGACATGGGCGCGGCGAAGACATAGCCCTGCACCAGATCGGCGCAGTGATATTTGTTGATGAGCGCGAGCTGCTCCTCGGTCTCCACGCCCTCGACGACGATGCGCAGGCCGAGTTCGCGCGAGAGGTTCACGGTGCCGCGCAGCAGCTTGAAGCGGCGCGGGTCCTCGCCGATATTGCGCACGAAGGACCGGTCGATCTTGATGACGTCGAGCGGAAGCTGGTCGAGATAGCTGAGGCTGGAATAGCCGGTGCCGAAATCGTCGATGGCGATGGTGATGCCGCGGGCGCGCAGTTCCTGCAGGATCGCCTGCACCTTCACCGGCTCTTCCATCAGGCAACTTTCCGTGACCTCGAGATGCAGGCGGTGCGGCTCCAGCCCCGCCTTCTCCAGCGCCTCCGCGACCACCTCGATGATGCCGGTGCCGCGCAGGTCCTGGACGGAAAGGTTGACCGAGACCCCCATATGCGCCGGCCAAGTCGCGCAGTCCGTGCAGGCGCGGCCGATCATGAAGCGCGTGATCTCCGAGACGATGCCCATCTCCTCGGCGACCTGGATGAAGACGGTCGGCGGCACCGGGCCGCGCTCGGGATGCGTCCAGCGCGACAGCGCCTCGCAGCACTCGATGCGCGAGCCGTCCGGCACGAACATCGGCTGGTAGGCGACGGAGAGCGCGTCGCCGGCAAGCGCCTCGCGCAGGTCCTCCTTCAGCTTCTGGCGGTCGACATAGCGCGCGTCCATTTCCTGCTCGAAGACCGTCAGGCTGCCCTTGGCGCGCGACTTGGTCTCGAACAGCGCAAGGTCGGCGCGGATCTGCATTTCCTCCAGTCGGAACTCGTCGCTCGCCACGGTCACGCAGCCCGCGCTGAACGAAACGAAGAGGGTCATACCCTCCACTTCATATGTGCCGCGAAGCTGCTCGTGGAAGCGCCGCATCCGCGCCTCGAGATCGCGCCGGTTCACCTCGTTCGGGAAGAAGAGCACGAACTCGTCGCCCATCAGGTGGCCGGCCAGGACGCGGTCGCCGGTCAATCGTCGCAGCCGCTCGGCGATGGCACAGAGCAGCCGGTCGCCGGTGACATGGCCCTTCATGTCGTTGACATGCTTGAAGTCGTCTACGTCGAGGACCATGACGCCGACCGTGCCCGGCTTCTTGCGCTCGGCCAGCGCCTCCTGCACGAGGTCGGCGAAATAGCTGCGGTTCGGCAGGCCGGTGAGGCTGTCGTAGCGAACCATGTGCAGGATCTTCTTTTCCGCCCGCACCCGCGCCGTCACGTCTTCGAAGATCAGCACGGCGCCGCCCGTCTCGCGCGGGGCGGCGGTGAATTCCAGATAGAGCCCTTCCGTCACCTGCACGAGCGCCCGCGAGCGCTCGCCCTTCAGCAGTTCGTCGAGCTGGCGCAGGATGGTCTTGCTCTGCTCGGCGTTGAAGAAGGTGTTGCGCACGCCAAAGCGCAGCACGACGTCGAGATGGCAATCCTTCAGCCGGTCCTGGCTGCCGAGATGCAGCAGTTCGCAGGCCCGCCGATTGGCGACAAGGATGCGGTGGTCCGCATCCAGCATGAAGAGACCATGCGGCATGTTGTTGAGCGCGGTGTCGAAGCGGTCGGCGATGGTCGCAAGCTCGCGGGCGGCCAGCACGTTCTCGTAGAGGAAGGTGCGCACGCCATTCGCCATGCTGCGCGTCGTCATGGCGAAGGGAATGACGAGCGAGGCGAGGATCGCGTGATAGAAGTCCTGCAGGCCGAGGAAGCCGACCGCGATGGGAAAGCAGGCCGAGAAGACCATGTAGTTGACGGTCCGCGGCGAACCGTAGTTGCGCCCGACGACCGAGACCATGGTGCCGAAGGTCACCGCGATGGTGGCGATTTCCGCGAAGGCGTCGCGGCTAACCAGCAGGCTGTAGCCGCAGGCCGTGCCGAGCGCCAGAGTCGTGCCGACGGCGCCGAGATTGTACCAGTTTTCCCAGTAGCGGATGCCGTCCATGCCGAGCGCGGACTTGTCCACCCGGTCGAAGTACCGCATGCCGATCGCGCGCGTCCCCCAGATCAGGACGATGAGCGCGCTCCAGGCGAGAAAGAAGGGATCGGCGGTCTTGGCGAAAACGAAGGCGAGCGTGATGACATGCGAAATCATGCCCACGAAGAGGGTCTGGCGGTTCCCGTACAGCGAACTGACGAACGACAGGTAGACATCGGCCGGCAGTGTGTCTTGACCCTTATCCTTCATGGACTCGGCACTCCCTATGACGAGCGAGGGTTACCGGCCAAAATTTAATGAATGATTTCGGGAAATTACCCAATAAGACGGGTACGTTTGGACATTATTGCACCCTTCTTCAACCAGGGGAAGCCTTATTCAACCAAATATTGCAAATAACCTCGCTGGAAGAAAGCAATTCAACCTGCCATATCTGCTCGACGCAACTTTCGGACACGGCGGCGACAAAGTATTGCGCCGCGGCACCGGCGAAAAACCGCCGCTGCAAACGTGGATTGCAAATTGGTGGTTAACAACTTGCGTCCGGTTACCCCCTGAAAAGTGATGATGCACGCACGCCGCAGCGCGCCGCATACCGCCCGCGAAGCGCTGCCGCGTCGTCATTTCGCCAGAAAGGGGGAATTGACTGGCGCGGGATTTGATAGCAAATCCTCTTTTGGTATTTCTTTTTCCGGAGCCCATCATGTCGAAACCCGTCGTCGCCATTCCCGCCGATATCCGGGAAATCGAAGGCAACGTCTGGCAGGCCACGCCGAACCAGTATGTCCGCGCCGCCGTCAAGGGCGCCGGCGTGCAGGTCTTCCTCGTTCCGGCGCTCGAGGCCGACAACGATTTCGACGGCATCCTCGACCGGGTCGACGGGCTTCTGGTCAGCGGCTCGCGCACCAATGTCCATCCCTCGCTCTACGGCAAGCCGGCCACCGACGCGGAAGGCCCCTATGACACCGCGCGCGACGCGACGAGCCTGCCGCTCATCGAGCGCGCGCTGGAGCGCGGCATCCCGCTTCTCGCCATCTGCCGCGGCATCCAGGAGCTCAACGTCGTGCTCGGCGGCACGCTCGCCAACGAGATCCAGGAACAGCCCGGCATGTGGGATCACCGCAAGCCCGATACGCCGGTGCTCGACGTCGCCTACGGCATCCGCCAGAAGGTGCTCGTCAAGGAAGGCAGCTGCCTCGCCTCGGTGATCGGCGCGGGCGAGGTGCAGGTGAATTCGCTGCACCGCCAGGCGATCTCCGAAATGGCCCCGCGCCTTGCCGTGGAAGCGGTCGCGGAGGACGGCACCGTCGAGGCCGTCTCCGTCATCGGCGCCAAGGCCTTCGCCGTCGGCGTCCAGTGGCACCCGGAATACTGGGTCGGCTCCGACCAGCCCTCCAACAATCTCTTCGCCGCCTTCGGCCAAGCCGTCCGCGACTACGCCGCCACGCGGCAGGGCCTCGCCCACAGGACGGCCGCGGAATAGGCTGCGAGAGAAGGCTCAACGAGCCCATCTGCGCGTGAATGCCCATAGCAGGAAAGCGGCCCCGCTAAAGGCCGCCCCTGCCAGCGACACCCCGCTCCAGCCAAAATGCGCGTAGCTCGCCGTCGACGTGATGGCGCCGAGCGCGCTGCCGGCTGAATAGAACACCATGTATCCGCCGACCAGCCGGCTGCGCGCTTCGGGCAGGCGCGCGAAGACCAGGCTCTGATTGGTGACATGCACGGCCTGAACGGCAAAATCGAGCAACACGACGCCGAGCGTGAACGCCACGAGAGAAGCCGGCAGCAACCCGATCGGCAGCCATGACAGGCTGAGCAAAGCAAGGGAAAGTCCCGTCGTCCAGCCGGCAAGCCCACGGTCGGCCCAGCGCCCGGCGCTGCCTGCCGCAAGCGCTCCCGCCAAACCGGCCAATCCGAAAAGACCGATGGCCGTATGGCTGAGCGCGAACGGCTCCGCGCCGAGCGGCAGCACCATACCCGTCCAGAGCGTGCTGAAACTCGCAAAGATCAGGAAGGCCAGCCCCGAACGAAGCCGCAGCACCGGGTCGGAAAGGAAAAGCCGCGGAATGGACTTCAGCACCGCGCCATACCGCTCCGCGCTGGCGATCGGCATGTCGCGCGGCAGCATGTGGGCGAGCAGGAATCCCATGAGCAGCATCAGACATGCGGAAGCGAAATAAACAGTCCTCCATCCGCCCATATCGGCCAGCATGCCCGCCACGAAACGCGCCGCCAGAATGCCGACGACCACGCCGCTCGTCACGAACCCCACGGCACGCCCCCGCTCCTGCGGTGGCGCCAGGCTGGCGCTGAGCGCAACCAGCACCTGCACCACGACCGCCAGCAGCCCGAGCCCAACCATGGCGGAAAACAGAACCATGGCATTCGGCGCACTGCCGATTGCGGCAAGGGCAAGGGCCGCAAGCAGCGTCTGGGCGATGACGAGCCTGCGGCGATCGACGAGATCTCCAAGCGGCACGATGAAGATCAGGCCGGCCGCGTAGCCGATCTGGGTCAAGGTCACCACCAGTCCCACTGCCGCCGGATTGATCGCGAATGTCGACGCGATCGCGTCCAGCAAGGGCTGCGCGTAGTATATGTTCGCAACGCTCGCCCCGCAGGTCGCAGCGAAGACCGGCAGCAGCCACCGCGAAAACCCAGCCCTGACCTCGGGAGCGTCCATTTTCAATGCATCCATCGTCTCGGCCTCATCTTTTGGTTCCATGATGAGACCACTTGCCACGACCGTATTCCAGTTCTATTTTAGAACCAGTTTGGATCTGGAGGCAGGATGAAACGAAAGAGCTTTCGCGAAGCCGAATGTCCGGTCGCGCGCACGCTGGATGCGATCGGCGACTGGTGGTCGCTGCTGATCGTCAGGGATGCCTTCGATGGCCTGCGACGCTTCGGCGAATTCCAGCAGAATCTCGGCATCGCCAAGGGCATGCTGAGCACGCGCCTGCGCGATCTCGTGGAGGCCGGCGTGCTTGCTTCGGCTCCGGCTTCCGATGGTAGCGCCTACAGCGAATATGTTCTGACGGCAAAGGGCCGCGACCTGTTCCTCGTCATCGTCGCCCTTCGGCAATGGGGCGAGGACCATCTCTTTCGTGAAGGCGAAGGGCGGTCGGAGCTAGTGGATATCGAGACGGAACGTCCGGTCTCCCGGCTGGCGCTCTATGGCACGGATGGGCGGCAGCTTGCCTGGCAAGACACCCGCGTCATTGCTGCGCGGGATGCGGCATCTCGTCCGCGGAAATCATCGTGATCATCGCATCGGCGGGCTCGACGGCCTCGTAGGCAAGCCCGTCGCCGTCGACGACCGTCAGGATCGCCTCGCCCTGCGCATCCGCGACGACGACCGTGCCGTCGCCGTTGTTGGTCCAGGTCCGCGCTCTTGCAAGTCCCGGCCAGACGGCGTCGCAGTCGGCGGCCGCCTCGAAGCGGGCACTGCGGCTGGAGATCGGGCCGCCGCGCTCGGCAAGGCAGGCCGTGTTCGCTGCAGCGTTGGAAATCGTGTAGCTGTGGGCGGCGGGCTTCGCGGGAATGGAGCCCGAGACGATGGGATCGACCCCGGGGCGCTCCTGCCCCCAATAGGTCCAGAGACCGAACGACACGGCAGCGGCCAGAATGGCGATCGTCAGTGTCTTCATGGGTCTCTCCTTCATCGCGACTCGACGGAAAAAGCATGCGCCAGCAAGCTTGCCGAATGGTTAACGAAGGCTTTCTCGCCCCTACCCGGTTTTTCGCGACAGGGGCGTTTCCGGCACCGGCGTCAGGGCCGCGCCGCGCCCGAACCAGGAGAGGAGATTGTCGGCGACGAGATCGGCCATCGCATCGCGCGTCACGACGGACGCCGAGGCGACATGCGGCAGCAGCGTGGCGTTGGGCGCGGAAAGCAGCGCCTCCGGCACGTTCGGCTCGTCATAGAAGACATCGAGGCCCGCCGCGGCGATGACGCCATCGTGGAGAGCGGCGGCAAGCGCCGCCTCGTCGACCGTCCAGCCGCGCCCGACATTGATCAGCACGCCGTTCGGCCCGAGCGCGCGCAGCACCGCCGCATCGATCGTCAGGTGCGTCTCCGCCGTCTTCGGCACGATGGCGATCAGGATGTCGACGGCCTCCGCCAGCTCCACCAGCGAGGGATAGTAGGCATAGGGCACGCCCTCGCGCGGCCGCCGCGTGTGATAGGCGATCTCGATGCCAAAACCCTTCAGCCGCTCGGCGATGGCAAGGCCGATGCGGCCGAGGCCGTAGATGCCGGCCCGTCGCCCGCGCAGGCTGAGCGGCGTCAGCGGGAACGCGCCCTCCCGCGTCCAGCGCCCTTCGCGCAGCCAGGTTTCGGCCTGCGGCAGGCGGCGCACCGTGTTGATGAGAAGCCCGACGGTGGTATCCGCCACCTCGTCGTTCAGCACGTCCGGCGTATTGGTCACGACGACGCCGCGCCCGGCGGCGGCCGCCACGTCGACGCCGTCATAGCCGACGCCGAAGCTCGCGATGATCTCCAGCGAAGGCAGGTGCTCGATCATCGCCGCATCGAAGCTGCCGGAAACGGCGACGCCCGAAATGCTCGCCGCCTCGGAACGGGCGAGAAGCGCAGGATCGGCCTTCTCGATGCGCACGATGTCGAACGTATCCTTCAGACGGTCGAGCACCCGCTCGCGGATCGTTCCGGGCACGAGAATGCGTGTCTTGGCCGCCATGGCGAAAGCTCCCTCGGTCTGAAATGCCTCAGCCTTCCGGATGCGGCTTCAGCGGTCCGGTCGATTGCCGGATGCGCATTTCCGGCTTGATGAGGTGGATGCCGTCCGGCTCGTGGCTGCCGGAGAGCTTGTCGAGAAGCGCGCGGGCGGCGTTGCGCCCGACCTCCGACTGGCCGTTCCAGACGGTGGTGAGGGCGGGCGTGGCGATCGCCGCCTCCTCCAGGTCGTCATAGCCGGTGACGGAGACGTCGCGGCCGGGCACGAGGCCGGCGCGGGCGATGCCGTTCATCAGGCCGATGGCGACGAGGTCGTTCCAACAGACGGCCGCGGTCGGCTTCTGCGGCAGCGAGAGAAAATGCACCGCCGCCTCGAAGCCGCCCTGCTTGGTGCGCGGGCCCGGAATGCGAAGGCCGGGATCGACCTCGATATTGGCCTTGCGCAGCGCGTTGACATAGCCCTGGTAGCGGTCGCGGCCGGTGGAGGTCTGGTCCGTGCCGCCGACCATGGCGATGGTGCGGTGGCCGAGGCCGATCAGGTGATTGGTAGCGAGCGAGATGCCGTAGCTGTCGTCGCCGCGGAAGATCGGCACGTCGAGGCCGTCGATGGAACGCGCGATCAGGATCGCCGGCATGCCGTTGTCCTCGGCGAGCTGGATATCCTCCGGCGGCGTGCCGATGGCCGGCGACATGATCACCCCGTCGCCGCCGAGCTGCAGCAGTGTCTCGACGAAATTGCGCTGTTTCTCCACCGAATCGTAGTGGTTGGAGAGGATGAAGGTCTGCCGGTCGCGGTCGAGCTCGCTCTCGATGGCCTTGAGGATTTCCGCATAGAACGGGTTCATGATGTCGTGCACGACGACGCCGATGATGCCGGAGCGGGAGGTGCGCAGGCTCGCCGCGCGGCGGTTGTAGATATAGCCGAGCGCGCGCGCCTGTTCCTTGATCCGGTCGCGCGTGGCGGCCGCGACGAGCGGACTGTCCCTGAGCGCAAGCGATACCGTCGCCGTGGAAACGCCGAGCGTCTCCGCGATGGTGGAAAGCTTGATTTTCTGAGCCACGACCCCTCCCCGACGATCACGCAGCAACGCGGCTTTAAAACCGTTTATTTAAACAGTTTAAATGTCGTCGGCAACAGGCTTTTCGCCGTCTCGGGCCGCATCCGGCAGACCGGCATGCAGGTTCTCGTCCATGGCGCGCAGCAGCTTGAGGAGATTGCGCACGTCCTTCTCGCTGAGCCCGTCGGCGGCCTGCCGCTCGCTGAGCCGGCCGGCCTCGGTGATGTGGTCGACGGAGGCGCGCCCGGCCTCGGTGAGATGCACGACGGTGAGGCGCCCGTCCATCTCGTCGGGCTTGCGCTCGACGAAACCCTGCGCCTCAAGCCGGCCGATGGTGCGCGTCATGGTCGGCGCCTTGACGCCGAGCCGCGTGGCGAGCGCCCCGGCCGTCAGCCCGCCCTCCTCGGCAAGCGCCAGGATCACGCCGTCCTGCCCGGCATAAAGGCCCGTCGCCAGAAGATTGCGCGAAAGCACCGTGCGCATGGAGCGCGCCGCATTGACGACCGCGGCGGCAAGCCCGGCACCCGAGACCGCCTCGTGCGATTTCTTCTTCTTGACCTTCTTGCCGTCCTTGCCATCCTTGTGCTTCTTGCCCATGCATCGCCTCCTGCACCGCCCTTGCATCATGGGCGCGGCCTTGTATGACAGAGGACCAAGGCTGGCGGCAAGTAAGGATCGGAGAGACGCCATGGCGCATCCCAAGATGCGGTGGATCGAGAACGACCCCATGCTCACGCCGGAAGACCGCGAAGACTGGATCGCGGTCCTTCCGCTCGGCGCCCATGAGGGCCACGGCCCCCACCTGCCGCTGGAGACCGACACGCTGATTGCGGAGGGCGTCGCCGCCAGGCTGATGGCCGTGCTGCCGCCGCACCTGCCCGTCACCACCCTGCCGGCCGAACCCGTCGGCTATTCGCCGGAGCATCTCGACGTGCCGGGCACCCGCTCGCTCGGCTATGGCGAGGCGATCGAGCGCTGGCTGCGCATCGCGGAGGACCTCGACCGCTTCGGCATCCGCAAGCTCGTGCTGCTCAACGCCCATGGCGGCAACTCGCCCCTGATGACCATCGTCGCGACCGAGGCACGCATCCGGCTCAACATGCTGGTCGTCGCCACCGCCTGGACCCGCTTCGGCCAGCCGGAGGGCTGGATATCGCCGGAGGACAAGGCCATCGACATCCACGGCGGCGATATAGAGACCTCCGTCATGCTCGCACTCCACCCCGAGCTTGTCCGCATGGACAAGGCCGAGCGCTTCGGCTCGCGGCAGGCCGAGTTCGCCGCACGCTTCGCGCATCTGCGCGCCTATGGCCCGCATGCCTTCGGCTGGAAGATGTCCGACCTCAACCCGAAGGGCGTCGCGGGCAATGCAAGCGCCGCGACGGCGGAGAAGGGCGAGGCGCTGCTCGCCCATGCGGTGCGCGGCCTCGTCGCGCTTCTGGAGGACGTCGCGGCCTTCGACGTCGGGTCGCTCCGTTAACGTCGGATCATGCCGCGCGGGGATTTGCGCTGGCCCCTTCGATCTCCTATATCAATGCCAGCGACGGACCCTGGCGTCCGATCATCCTTCGAGGTTCCCATGACCGAAACAGCCCTTCCCAAGCCCATTCCCGTCACCGTGCTCACCGGCTATCTCGGCGCCGGCAAGACGACGCTGCTGAACCGCATCCTCACCGACAACCACGGCAAGAAATACGCCGTCATCGTCAACGAGTTCGGCGAGATCGGCATCGACAACGACCTGATCGTCGAGTCGGACGAGGAAATCTACGAGATGAACAACGGCTGCATCTGCTGCACCGTGCGCGGCGACCTGATCCGCGTGGTGGAAGGCCTGATGCGCCGCCCCGGCCGCTTCGACGCCATCATCGTCGAGACCACCGGCCTTGCCGATCCGGTGCCGGTCGCCCAGACCTTCTTCATGGACGACGACGTGCGCCAGAAGACCGAGCTCGACGCCGTGGTCGCCCTCGTCGACGCCAAGCACCTGCCGCTGCGCCTGAAGGACAGCCGCGAGGCCGAGGACCAGATCGCCTTCGCCGACGTCGTGCTCGTCAACAAGACCGACCTCGTGAGCCCGGAAGAGCTCGCCCGGGTCGAGGCCACGGTGCGCGCCATCAACCCGTCCGCCCGCATCCACCGCACGACCCGTTCGGAAATCGACCTCACCAAGGTTCTCGACCAGGGCGCGTTCAACCTGGAACGGGCGCTGGAGAACGATCCGCATTTCCTCGACCACGATCACCCGGACCATGTCTGCGGCCCGGATTGCGGCCATGACCATCATCACCATGATCACGACCACGATCACCACCATCATGATCATGATCACGGCCATCACCACCACGATCATGACCACCATCACCACGACCACGACCACGGCGTCTCGCCGATCCATGACGTGACGGTACAGTCGATCTCGCTGCGCGGCGGCGAGATGAACCCCGAGCGCTTCTTCCCCTGGATCCAGAAGATCACCCAGACGGACGGCCCGAACATCCTGCGCCTCAAGGGCATCATCGCCTTTGCCGGCGATGACGAGCGCTATGTCGTGCAGGGCGTGCACATGATCGTCGAGGGCGACCACCAGCGCGCCTGGAAGGACGGCGAGACGCGCGAAAGCCGCCTCGTCTTCATCGGCCGCGATCTCGACCGCGAGAAGATCGAGCGCACGTTCAAGGCCTGTGAGGCGCAGAAAGCATGATGCCGGAAAGCGTGAAGGAAAAGACCCGATAATGCCGACAGTCGCGCCTCTCGATCTCGACGGCCACGTCATCGCGGCCGCCTTCCTCGGCGACGTGCCGTTCTTCGCCACCGCCTCCGGCGCCATCCACCGCCTCGACCAGGGCGAGAAGGTCACCGAGGCCCATGACGGCCTGCTCGCCTGCGTGCGCGACGAGGCGAACGACACGCTGGTCACCGGCGGCGAGGACGGCAAGGTGCTGCGCATCGCCGCCGACGGCAGCGCGACGCTTCTGGCCGAAGTGCCGCGCAAGTGGATTTCCGTCGTCGCCGCCGGCCCGCAGGGCGCGGTCGGCTTCGCGGAAGGCCGCACCGCGCGCGTTCGCCTTGCCGACGGCACGATCAAGGAATTCACCGAGGCCCGCTCGGTCGAGGGCATCGCCTTCGCGCCGAAGGGCCTGCGCATCGGCGTCGCCCGCTACAACGGCGCGTCGCTGCACTGGGTCGCCATGGCCGCTCCGCCGGTCGATCTCGAATGGAAGGGCGCGCATACCGGCATCACCTTCTCGCCGGACGGCCGCTTCGTCGTCACCAGCATGCAGGAAAACGCCCTGCACGGCTGGAAGCTCGATGCCAAGCCCGGCGCCGAGACCCGCCACATGCGCATGACCGGCTATCCGGCCAAGGTGAAGTCGCTTTCCTGGTCCGCCAAGGGCAAGTGGCTCGCCTCGTCGGGTGCACCGGCCGCCATCGTCTGGCCCTTCTCGGCCAAGGACGGCCCGATGGGCAAGCCGCCGCTCGAACTCGGCACCCGCGCCGATGTCATGGTCACGGCCGTCGCCTGCCATCCGGGCGAGGACGTCGTCGCCATCGGCTATTCCGACGGCATGGTGCTCGCCGCCCGCTTCGCCGACAGCCGCGAGGTGCTGCTGCGCCGGCCCGGCAAGGGCGCCGTCACCTCCATGGCCTGGAGCCGCAACGGCAAGCTTCTCGCCTTCGCCAGCGAAGCCGGCGATTGCGGCGTCATCGACCTCGCGGGATAGGAACAGGAAGAGCCATGCCCGAGGCGAGCCTCCACGCGTTTCCGGCCAAGGGCTGGCCGGAAAGCACCGTCTGGGCCGAGGTCCACGCGGCCGCCGAACGCCGCGCGCTGGAGCAGCCCTATCTCGCCGAATTCATGATGCCGGTCCTCAGGGCCTCCACCGGCCGGCAGATGCTGATCGGCGCGCTCGCCGCGCGCCTTTCCCATTCCCCAGGCGACCGGGCGCTCGCCGCGCAGATCCTCTCCTCCGTCGGGGACGAAACGCTTCTCGGCGAGACGGAAGCCGACATCGCGGCGGTCGTCTCGCGCGACCCGGCAAGCCCCGATCCGCTCGTCGCCCTTCTCAATTTCAAGGGTTTCCAGGCCCTGCAGGTCCACCGCTTCTCCCACCGCCTGTGGCGGGACGGCAGGATCGAGGCGGCCCGCTGGCTCTCCTCGCAGGCCTCCCTCGTCTTCGGGCTGGATATCCATCCCGGCGCGCGGATCGGCCGCGGCATCATGCTCGACCATGGCCTCGGCATCGTGATCGGCGAAACGGCGGTCGTCGAGGACGACGTCTCCATGCTGCAGCACGTCACGCTCGGCGGCTCCGGCCGCGACAAGGGCGACCGCCATCCGAAGATCCGTCGCGGCGTCCTCATCGGCGCCGGCGCGAAGGTCCTCGGCAATATCGAGGTCGGCGCCTATAGCAAGGTGGCGGCCGGCAGCGTCGTGCTCGAGGCCGTTCCTCCCTACAGCACCGTCGCCGGCGTTCCGGCAAAGGTCGTGCGCACCCACGGCGCCGGCGAGATGCCGGCCGTGACGATGGACCAGCGGATCGACTGATCCCCCTCCCCGGCAATCGAAAACCCGGGAGAGCGGAGCTCTCCCGGGCCCACTGGCCGCAGGGACAGGGCGGGGGGAGGTGCGGTCAGTGTTTACGGGACTTGCAGCCGCAGTCGCTGCCGCCGCCGAGGATGCCGAGGGCATTGCCGTTCAGGATGCCCGACAGCGTGCCGTTGAGGCTGTTGTTGAGCACGCCGTTCAGCACCTTGTTATTGTCGTTGTCGCTGAGGATATTGCCGACGCCGACGCTGGGGGCGATGACGATGCCGCCCGCCTTGGTGTTGTTGCCGCTGAGGATGCCGAGGCCGAGCAGGCCGCCGGCGGAAGCCTGGCTGGCGCCGGCAAGAGCGATGACGGTTGCGATGACGATGATGCGGGTCTTGTTCATGATCTCTCTCCTTTGGTTGTGCACCTCATTGATGCACAATCGAGAGTAATATAAGCACCGCTTTACTCAACCCGATTTGCCAATCATGGCAAAGAGTTAACCATAACGTCGACAAGTTTAACAATTCCTGACCTCATACAATTTATAGTATATAAAATTGCATTACACGGTTGAATTTCAACCATTGGAAGAATTTTTAACCATGCAACCCTAGGATTCCGTTCCAGAAACGGACAGGGGCAGAAACCGATGCGTTCTCTTCATGGCTTGCTTTGTGCGGCATTGATCGTCGCTTTCTGCAACCCGGCAATTGCCGATTCAACCGTCGATTACAGTATAGGCGGCGGGCGCACCTCGAATGTTTTCAAGGATCCGACACTGCTTTCCTCTCCTTTCGGCGAGGCGAAGCTCGCCTTTCGCGGCAGCCTTTCGCTGGAGGACGCGCAGCTCGCCTATGGCCTGACGGCGAGCGTCCGGCGCATCGCGCGCTACCATTTCGCCGACGAGCGGCGGGCGGGCGTCGAGATCGGCTATATGCGCGAGCTCGGCGAGGGCGTGAAGCTCACCCTCAAGGCCGGTATCGAGCACCGGCGGGACGGCGATCTCTTCCTCGCCCTGCCCGGCCTCCTGATCGGCTACAGCAAGGCCGATATCGCCGGCGCCGCGAGCGCCGGCATCACCGCCGAGCATGGCGGCGGCAAGAGCCATTTCACCGCCGCCCTTTCCAGCCTCGACCGGGGCAAGGTGGATTTCACGCTGGCCGGCCTGCCCCGCACGCAGCTCGAGGCCGACAACCGGCTCTTCGACCTCACCGCCGGCCATATCCGGCCGCTTCTCGGCGGCGAGATCGGCGCGACGCTGCAGTATCGCACGAACCGCATCCCCGCCGGCCAGCAGGACCGGCTCGGCCGCTATCCCGCCCATGCGCTGCGCGGCTCGCTGGCCTATGGCCGCACCTTCGCCGAGGCCGTCACGCTGATGGCCGAGGCCGGCGTCCTGCGCATCGGCAGCCCGGAACTCGGCAGGACGGTCGAGCAAAGCCGCCCCTTCCTGAAAGCGGAACTTGCCGTCCAGCTCCCGCGCGACACCATCTTCAAGGCAAAGCTCGCGCGCGACATCCAGCTCGCCGATATCGACGACCCGCTCGGCGAGGACGTGCGCACGGTCGGCCTCTCGCTGGAAACGGCGCTGACGGAAAAGCTCAAGCTCGGCCTTGCCTTCGAACACGCCTATAGCGACTGGCTCTACTACGACTACCGCACCCACACGACCGCGACGACCGCGACCCTCACCTATACGCTGGCGAAGGGCGCGGCCGTGGCGCTGGAATACAGCCACCTCGTCCGCCGCGAAACGGACAAGGCCGCCGACTTCAAGGTCGACGGCCTCGCGATGCGGCTCTCGGGCTCGTTCTGAGGCTCACCATTCGAGTTCGAGATGCGGCCGGCCGTTCGAGGTCTTCTCGATGGTCCGCCCCGTCTCGTCGATGGTGCAGCTCACGCGCTGGCGGAAGGCCGAGAAACTTTCGAAGGTCACCACATCCACCGGCTCGTCGAAATGCAGCGTCATGCGGTAGCGGCCCGGCTGGCTGGTGATCGCCTGAATGCCGAGAACCTCCGCATCGAACGGCTGGCCGAGATAGTGGCCCCGCACGCGCGAGCCCAGCATCCACGGATCGAAGGGCGGCCGGTTGCCGACGGCGGCATGCAGCGTGTTCCAGTCGCGAAAGCCGTATTGCGCGGCGATCAGCTCCAGTGCGCGGGAATGGGAAATGTCCTGCCCCTCGGCGGAAAAGCGCGCGCGCAGCCGCTTCGCCTGGTCCTTCAGGGCGTCGAGGGATGGTAGTGGCGTCGATGATGGACGCATGTCGTCTCTCCAGTCGGTGCATGCGTCGTTTCGGAGGGAGTCCGCATTGCCGCCGGTTCGCATGCCTGATGCTGGAAGACCGATCGTTTCTGAGAGAGACTTCACCAAAGCTTGCGCTCGCGGACGGCAGGGGCTCTCACCCTGCCGTCCTGATAACGCAGCAAACCGGAAAAGTCAAATTGCGCGGGGTCAAGCCGCCTTGCGCAACGGCGCCGAAAGACGCCGGCCGCTTGCGACGAGCATGCCGGCCGCGCCGGCCAGCCAGCCGTCCTTCAGCTCCAGCGCCAGGAAGCGGCGGCGCTCGAAGGGGCCGGGCATGACGAAATGCTGCGCCCTGTCGGCGAAGAAACCGAAGCGCTCGTAATATTCCGGATCGCCGACCAGCAGCACCGCGCCGTGCCCGCGGTCGCGGGCCTCGGTGATCGCCGCGCGCATCAGCGCACCGCCGATGCCCTTGCCCTCATGCGCGCAATCGACGGCGAGCGGGCCGAGCAGCAAGGCCGGCACGGCATTGCCATCGGCATCGACACCCGCCTCGACATCCCACAGGCGCACCGTCCCGATGACATGGCCATCCGCATCGCGCGCGACGAGGGCGAGGCCTTCGGCCGGCAGGCGGCCCCGGCGCAGCTTTTCCGAGGACTTGCGGAAGCGGGCCTCGCCCATGACGCGGTCGAGCAGGCGCTCGCGCGCGACGACGTCGCCGGCATTTTCCCGGTCGATGGTGAAGGCGGCATGCGCGAAGAACGCGCGGACAGAATCAAGAACAGTGGCCATCTTGGCCTCCCGAACTCAAAACCGATTCAAACGGTATCGAAAACTGATTGTGAAGCTGGCGCTCCCGCAGGGACGGGAGCGCCCGGTCGTCAGATGACGTAAGCCTTGAGCGGCTCGAAGCCGTTGAAGGCGACGGCCGAATAGGTCGTCGTATAGGCGCCGGTGCCCTCGATCAGAACCTCGTCGCCGATCGAAAGGGTGATCGGCAGCGGATACATGTTCTTCTCGTACATCACGTCGGCCGAATCGCAGGTCGGGCCGGCGAGCACGCAGGGCTCCATCTCGTCCGCGTCGCGCTCGGTGCGGATCGGGTAGCGGATCGCCTCGTCCATGGTTTCGGCGAGGCCGCCGAACTTGCCGATATCGAGGAAGACCCAACGGTGGTTGTCGTTGTCCGACTTCTTCGAGACGAGGACGACTTCCGCCTTGATCACACCCGCATTGCCGACCATGCCGCGGCCCGGCTCGATGATGGTTTCCGGGATCTGGTTGCCGAAGTGCTTCTTCAGCGCACCGAAGATCGCCTGGCCATAGGCTTCGGCGGACGGAACGTCGCGCAGGTACTTCGTCGGGAAGCCGCCGCCCATGTTGACCATCTTCAGCTCGATGCCCTGCTTGGCAAGCTGCACGAAGACGCGCTTGGCATCGGCAAGGGCCGAATCCCAGGCGTCGAGCTTCGTCATCTGCGAGCCGACATGGAACGAGACGCCGTAGGACGTGAGGCCGAGCTGGTGCGCGTAGACGAGCACGTCGACGGCCATCTGCGGCACGCAGCCGAACTTGCGCGACAGCGGCCATTCCGCGCCTTCGCCATCGGTGAGGACGCGGCAGAACACGCGGGCGCCGGGGGCGGCACGCGAAATCTTCTCGACTTCCTCATGGCTGTCGACGGCGAAGAGCGAGACGCCGAGCGCATGCGCCTTGGCGACGTCGCGTTCCTTCTTGATCGTGTTGCCGAAGGAGATGCGCGAAGCGGTCGCGCCGGCATCGAGCGCCATTTCGATTTCGGCGACGGACGCGCAATCGAAGTTGGAGCCCATGGAGGCGAGGAGGCGCAGGATTTCCGGCGCCGGGTTGGCCTTCACGGCATAGTAGATGGCGCTGTCGGGCAACGCATGGCGGAAGGCCTTGAAGTTGTCGCGCACGACATCGAGGTCGACCACGAGGCACGGGCCGTCGGGACGTCGGGTGTTCAGAAAGTCGATAATACGTGCAGAAGCCATCTCGGTATTCCCCATATCCAGGTTGCTCCGGGGAAACCCCAGAGGACAAAGGGCAGATGCGGCAACGCTCTGGAACCAGCCGGTGGAGACCCCGGAACCAAGCATGCGCAAATGCGCGAACGGTGAACCAAAGCCCGCCTAGGCTTCAATTCGGCTTTGTCTGCCATGGATTGGTGGGAAACCCGACCGCACTTCCGGCAATGAAGGTGTGCCTCTTCAGTAACCCCGGCTGATGGAAAGCCGGCAGACACCAGAAAGGCCCGCACCGTCGTTGCTTCAAGATGTCCTCGCATTTCCCGGTTGGCCGGAATAGCGACTGGAGCGGTTAGGTCCAGGTACCTTACCGATGATCCTCACCAAATCGAGGGTCGGCGGACACCCACAGGCACGTGCGACTTTGGGCAAGCGCGGAGATAAGAAGAATCGCTGTCGTAATCAAGAGGTTTTTTGCAGGCTGCTATTGAAAATATTGTGACAGCCACGACATTCGCCGGACTGGTTTTCGAAGATCGTTTATAACATGCCGGCCACCGCATTTCGGCCGGAGGCTCGCCGACCTCGCATCCCGCCGGGATGGGCGCGGGCAGCCAAGTGGGGATACATGGATACACTGACCCGAATCCGGGCCTTTATCGACGTCGTCGACGCCGAAGGCTTTTCCGCCGCCTCGCGCAAGACCGGCCGGTCCAAGGCGCTGCTGTCGAAATATGTGCGCGAACTGGAGGACGAGCTGGGAACGCTCCTGCTCAACCGCACCACCCGCCAGTTCTCGATGACCGAGGCGGGCCATACCTATTACCGCACCGCCTCCGACATCCTGAAGGAGATCGACAACCTCGCCGATCTCGTGCGCGAGAAGAACACGGACCTGCGCGGCAAGCTGAAGGTCTCCGCCCCCCGCACCTTCGTCGATGCCGATATCGGCCAGTCGCTGATCGATTTCGGCCGCGAGCATCCCGAACTCTCGCTGGAGATCGTCTCGGACGACCGCTTCGTCGATCTCGTCGAGGAAGGCTTCGACGTGGCGATCCGCATCACGCGGCTGGAGGATTCCGCCCTCATCGCCCGCAAGCTCGGCGACTTCTACCTGAAGATCTGCGTGACCGAGGAATTCCTCGAACATGCCGGCCCGATCAACCATCCGAGCGATCTCGCCCGCCTGCCCTGCATCATCGACACCAACGGCAGGTCGCACAGTAACTGGCGCTTCATCGACGACAAGGGCGCAAGCTTTTCCGTTCCGGTCGCCGGCCATATCGAGGTGAACAGCCCGACGGCGGCCGTGCGCGCGGCGGCAAGCGGCCTCGGCGTCGCGCAGGTGCCGGCCTTCATCGCCCGCCCGTGCCTCGATTCGGGCCGCATCGTCTCGATCCTGGAGGATTATCTTCCGACGGACCGCGGCATCTATGCGATCTATCCGCACCGGCGCTACCTGCCGGCCAAGGTGCGCACATTCGTCGATTTCCTGCACGCCTGGTTCCGCCGCAATCCGGGCGTGGAAGCATAGCAAGGTCCCAATTCCGACCCATTTCCGTTCCATTCATCCGGCCGATTCACGCCGCCCGGGAGGTTTGAAAACCCATGCGATTCCTTCCTCTTCTCGTCGCCGGCACGGCCCTTCTTGCCCCCGTCGCCGCGCTGGCGCATCCGCACATCTTCGCCGAAGCCCGGCTGGAGGTGGTCGCGGATGAAGGGGGCACGATCAGCGAGCTGCGCAATGTCTGGCGCTTCGACGAGATGTTCTCGGCCAGCGTCGTCATGGATTTCGACAAGAACAGCAACGGCCAGCTCGATCCGGACGAACTGGCCGAGGTCGGCAAGACGGTGCTCGAATCGCTGGAGGAGTTCAACTACTACACGACGATCACCGAGGACGGCAGGACGCTGAAGGTCGCCAAGCCCGACGTCATCAATGTCGACTTCAAGGACGGCCAGCTCCTGATGTTCTTCACGGTCAAGCCCGGCGAAGTCATGCCGCTCAAGGGCAAGCTCACCTTCGGCGTCTACGATCCCACCATGTATGCCTCGATGGACTTCGCCTCCGATAGCGACCTCGTGACCGTCGGCGACAAGCTCGATGCCTGCAAGCACCAGGTGGTGCGGCCGGATCCCGACGAAGTGCTCTCGCAGAACCAGAGCAGCCTGACCGACGCCTTCTTCAACGACCCGACCGGCACCGACATGTCGAAACTCTTCGCCACCCGGCTGGAGGTCACATGCTGAGTCGCGGCCGTGCCCTTTCGCTCGTCACGCTGGCTCTTGCCGTCGCGGCGACGGCAACCCTCGCCCACGCCCAGTCGCCGCTCGGCATCGGCTCGGCGGAGCCCGGCTTCAACACGACCGGCGCCTTCGGCGGCCTCTTTGCCTGGATCAACGCGCAGCAGCAGGGCTTCTACCGGCTGATGACCGGCGCACTGAAGGATATGCGCCAGAACCCCTGGGCGGCCTCGACGCTCGTGACCCTTTCCTTCGCCTACGGCGTCTTCCATGCCGCCGGCCCCGGCCACGGCAAGGCGGTCATCTCCTCCTACATGCTGGCAAACGAGGTGGAGTTGAAGCGCGGTGTCGCGCTTTCCTTCCTCTCCTCCATCCTGCAGGGCGTCGTCGCCATCCTGCTGGTGGGCGCCGCCTATCTCTTCCTGCGCGGCACCACGGTCTCGATGACGGATGCGACGCGGGCGCTGGAAACCGGCAGCTATGCCCTCATCGCCCTCTTCGGAGCCTGGCTTCTCTTCCGCAAGCTCCGCCCCGCCCCCCGCGTCTCCAGGCTCGGCGTGCAGGCAGTCGAGGTGCACGGCCATGCGCATCATCACCATCATGCGGGCGAAGTCTGCTCGACCTGCGGCCACGCCCATGCGCCGGACCCGTCGCTGCTGAAGGGCGATCGCTTCGCGCTGCGCGAGGCGTGGTCGGCCATCGTCGCCGTGGGACTGCGCCCCTGCTCGGGCGCGCTCATCGTGCTGAGCTTCGCGCTTCTGAACGGCCTCTATCTCGGCGGCGTGCTCGCCGTGCTCGCCATGTCGATCGGCACGGCCATCACGGTCTCGACCCTCGCTACGCTCGCCGTCACCGCCAAGGGCGCGGCCGTGCGCTTCGCCGGCAACGGCTCGGCGGCGCTGCGCGTCGGCACCGCCATCGAGATCACCGGGGCGGCGCTGGTGATGATCATGGGGCTGCTCCTGCTCGGAGCCTCGCTGCAGGGCTAAAGCAATTCCAGCAAAAGTGCGAAGCGGTTTTGCGTTCGGAATTGCGTTGAAACAGACGTTCTAGTTGCCGCGCTTGCGCTGATAGCGCGCCCTGAGCCAGAAGACGAGGAAGAAGCCGAGCACCAGCAGTGCGCCGAAGGCGCCCGCCAGCCACGGCGAGACATTGCCGAGCGCGACCATCATGCGCGGCAGGAAATAGAACACCACACCCGTGCCGAGCAGGATGAGCAGCGCCGCAAGCGCCGCCGACTTTCCCTTGGCCTCGCCGCTCACGCCGCGTCCGCCTTGGCGATCTCGGCGCGGATATCCTCCAGCCTGCGCTTCTGCCGTCCCTCGGCATCGAAGTTCTCCGGCAGGAGCCAGGCATCGAAGGCCTTGGCGACGACCGGCCATTCGCTATCGATGATCGAGAACCAGGCGGTATCGCGGTTCTCGCCCTTGGAGAGCATATGCTGGCGGAAGACGCCTTCGAAGGTGAAGCCGAGGCGGGTGGCGGTGCGCTTGCTGGCCGCGTTGTCGTTGTGGCATTTCCACTCGTAGCGGCGGTAGCCGAGATCCTCGAAGACATGCTTGGCGAGGAGATACTGCGCTTCGGTGGAGAGCGGCGAGCGCGACATGCCGCCGCCATGGGCGATGCCGCCGATCTCGACGACGCCGTTGGCCGGATCCGGCCGCATGTAATGCGCCATGCCGGCCGGCTTGCCGCTCGCCTTGTCGACGATGACCTCGCGCACCCAGCCGGACCTGATCGCGCCTTCCGACCACGTGTCGAAACCCTCGATGCCCGAGAAGTCGGCCTGCGTGAAGTAGCGCAGCAGCGGGTTGATCGCCATGCCGCCGAAGGCATCCCAGAGCGGCTGGAGGTGCTTGGCGCGATCATAGGGCTCGATGCGCACAGTGCGCCCTTCGAGCGTCACCGGCGCCGGCGGCGGGCAACCTTTCCAGTCCTTGAGATCGCGCATGAAAATCCTCCTTCGGTCTTGCCGAAGGGATAGAACAGCCGGCGGGCCGAAGCAATCGGCAAAGCAGGGAGCGGCGTTCGGCCGCTCCCCGTAAATGTCAGACGGTCGCGGCCGAAACCGTCGCCTCGATATGGTCGACCAGCGCATCGGCAAGGCCGAGGCGCCCGGCGAGAAGATCGAGATAACCGCGCTCGGCGCGCGTCTTCGGCTCTATGGCAAGGCGCGAGGCGGTATAAAGCTCGACACGCTGTTCCTCGGTCGTCGCGGCCGCGACGATCGCGTCGAGATCGACCGGATTGGCAAGCTCGTCCTCGAGGAACCGGGCGGCATCGGCGCCGAGCCCGGAGACCTTCAGCTTGTCCATGATGCGGGCGCGCTCGGCATCGTCGATATGGCCGTCGGCGCGCGAGGCGGCGATCATGGCACGCACGAGGACGAGGGCGAAATCGGTGCCGACCGCCTCGGGATGGAAGCCGGAATCGGCCGGCGGCGGCAGGAGCTCCGGCGTGCCGGCCTGCGCGGTATCCGCCGGGTTCTGCCCGTCGCGATAATTCTTGTAGGCCTGGTAGCCGAGGCCGGCGATGGCGGCGAGGCTGCCGAGCTTCAGCGCCGAGCCCGCGACCTTGCGCCCGCCATCCGTGCCGAGCAGCACGCCGGCAATGGCGATGGTGGCAAGCGGATTGTCCTTGGCGAGCTGGGTGACCTGGCCGGCGCGGTCGCGCACGGTTCCGCCCGCGCCCGGCACCTGCGAGCCGAGGAACTGGTCGAGCAACGTCTTGGGGTCGAACATGGGCGTCTCCGTTTCTCCTGTCGCGGCAAGAAGCCGGCTGCAAGGCAAGATAGGAGTGCCCCCTTCAAATTACAAATGCATGACGGGCGGCCGATGGCCGCCCGTCCGCAATTCCGTCGATCCTGCCTTCAGCCCTTGAGGGCGGCGGCTTCCGCGGCAAGCTTCTCGATGCCCGCCCAGTCGCCCTTGGCGACGAGATCCTTCGGCGCGACCCACGAGCCGCCGACGCAAACGACATTCGGCAGCGAGAGATAGTCGCGCGCATTGGAAAGCGAGATGCCGCCCGTCGGGCAGAACAGCGTGCCGGCGAGCGGCGAGGACAGCGACTTGAGATAGGCCGCTCCGCCCGCCTGCTCGGCCGGGAAGAACTTCATGACCTGATAGCCCTCCTCGCGAAGGCCCATGACCTCGCTGGCCGTGGCCGCGCCCGGCAGCAGCGGGATTTCGGAATCCGCCGCCGCATCGATCAATTCCTGCGTCGTGCCGGGGCTGACGATGAACTGCGAGCCCGCCTCGACCGCCGCCTCGTACTGCGCGGCATTGAGGATCGTGCCGGCACCGGCGACGGCGCCCTCGACCTCGTTGGCGACCGCGCGGATCGCCTCCAGTGCGGCCGTCGTGCGCAGGGTGATCTCGATGGCCTTCAGCCCGCCGGCGACCAGCGCCCGCGCGAGCGGAACCGCCGTCTTGACGTCGTCGACGACCAGCACCGGCACCACCGGCTGCAGCTTCAGGACGGAAAGGAGCTTGGCGTTTTTCTCGCGCATGGCACCACCTTTTAAAACGATTGAAATGAGAGCGGCATACCGCGTCCGCGACGTCGTGTCGAGCCTAAAGCATGATTCATGGCCTTGTCATGACACACTTATCGTGTAGTGTTTGCCTCGCCCAAGCCCATCTCCAACAGCGAAAGCATGCCTATGGCAAAAGAGATCGAGCGGAAGTTCCTGGTATCGGGGCAACGATGGCGCAGCTCTGCAAACGAGGGCATCGCCATAAGGCAGGCCTATATCGTCGCGCAGGACGACCGGTCGCTGCGGGTTCGCCTCTATGGCGACGGACGGGCGCGCATCACGCTGAAGGTCGGCCATGCCGCGCTGGTGCGCGACGAATACGAATTCGACATCGATCGCGACGAGGCCGAGGACATGCTGCGCCATGCAGTCGGCAAGGTCATCGAGAAGGTGCGCTACAAGGTGCCCCATGAAGGCCATGTCTGGGAGGTCGACGTCTATGACGGCGCCCATCGTGGCCTGGTGATCGCCGAGGTCGAGCTCTCCTCGATCCACGACGAGCCGGAACTGCCAAACTGGGTGGGCCGGGAAGTGACCGGTGAAAGCCGCTATTCCAACCAGTCCATGGCGCTCGGCATCAGCAATGGCGCGAGCCTTCGCCAGCTCGCCTGATCCGTTACACCGCGCCGCATTGCCTGAAATGCGCCAAAGCTGTATGTGGCGGCCATGACAAACACGATCTCTTCGCCCGCTGGAAACGACGGCTTCCTCGTCGCCGCGCTCTATCATTTCGTCTCGGTTCCCCGCTTTGCCGAACTGCGTGGTCCCCTGCAGGCGCTCTGCGAGGAACATAGCGTGCGCGGCACGCTGCTGCTCGCCCATGAAGGCATCAACGGCACCATCGCCGGGCCGGATGCCGGCGTCCAGGTCGTGCTTTCCTTCCTGCGCGCCCAGCCGGAATTTTCCGGGCTGGAGCACAAGGAAAGCCGCGCCGGCGACATGCCCTTCCTGCGCATGAAGGTGCGGCTGAAGAAGGAGATCGTCACCATGGGCGTCGAGGATATCGATCCCAACCGCTCCGTCGGCACCTATGTGGCGCCGAAGGACTGGAACGCGCTGATCTCCGATCCCGACACGATCGTCATCGACACGCGCAACGACTACGAGACGGCCATCGGCATCTTCAAGGGCGCGGTCGATCCGAACACCAAGACCTTCCGCGAATTCCCGGACTGGGTGCGCCAGAACACCGGCCTGCACAACAAGCCGAAGATCGCCATGTACTGCACCGGCGGCATCCGCTGCGAGAAGGCGACCGCCTTCATGAAGGCCGAGGGCTTCGACGAGGTCTACCACCTCAAGGGCGGCATCCTGAAATATCTCGAGGACGTGCCGCCGGAGGAAAGCCTGTGGGAGGGCGCCTGCTTCGTCTTCGACGAGCGCGTCTCCGTCACCCATGGCCTCGAAGAAGGCGAGCACAAGCTCTGCCGCGCCTGCCGCCATCCGCTGACCGCGGAGGAAATCACCTCCCCGCTCTACGAGGCCGGCGTTTCCTGCCCGCATTGCCATAGCGAGCGCAGCGAGGAAGACCGGATGCGCTTCCGCCAGCGGCAGAAGCAGATGGACCTCGCGAAGAAGCGCGGCGAGCGGCATCTGGGGAAATAGCGGCGGGAAGCCGCCCCTCATCCGCCTGCCGGCACCTTCTCCCCGCAAGCGGGGCGAAGGGACGGATGCAATGCCTGTTTCCAACCACAAGCCTTTCGTGATGGGAAAGGCGTGCCTCCTGCGCCTTCGCCCCGCTTGCGGGGAGAAGGTCGCGGCAGCGGGATGAGGGGCGGGCATCCCCATTTGCTCAGCCCGCGCGATGGTTGCCCTTCGGGAACTGCCCCGCCAGCGCGCCATACCAGTGGCCGCTCTTCTTCACCGTGCGCACCTGCGTCTCGTAATCGACATGCACGATGCCGAAGCGCATGCGGTAGCCTTCCGCCCATTCGAAATTGTCCATGAGGCTCCAGGCGAAATAGCCGCGCATCGGGTAGCCCTCGTTGATGAGGTCCGCCGTCACGCCGAGATGGTCGGCGATGTAGTCGAGGCGGGGCTGGTCGTCCACCGTGCCGTTCTCCACGCCCATATTGTAGCAGGCGCCGTTTTCCGTGATGTAGCAGTCGGGCAGCGTGTAGTCGGCATTGAACTTGCGCACGAGATCGCCAAGGGCAGGCGCATAGACCTCCCAGCCGATATCCGTCTTGATATCCGCCACCGGCGGGGCCGGCACGGTCGCCGGGAACTCCGCGGTTTCAGCCGGATCGTCGGCGACGCGCATGGGCGTGTAGTAGTTGAGGCCCCACCAGTCGAGCGGCTGGGCGATCGTTTCCATGTCGCCGGGCTCGATGGCGGGCATGCGATGGCCGAGGGCGGAGAGGAAGCGTTCCGGATATGCACCCTTGAAGACCGGGCCGAAGAAGACGCCGTTGTGGAAATCGAAGGCGCGGTCGGCGGCCGCCTTGTCCGCCGGGCTTTTGCTGCCCGGATAGATCGAATGGGCGTTCAGCACGAGGCCGACGGGCAGGTCCGGCCGCTCGGCGCGGATGGCCGAGACGCCGAGGCCATGGGCGAGATTGGTGAAATGCAGGGCGTGCAGCGCCGCATCCATGTTGCGCTCGCCGGGCGCGTGGATGCCGTAGAGGTGGCTGAGCCAGACGGAGCACCAGGGCTCGTTGAAGGTCGCCACGGCATCCAGCCGGTCGCCGAGGCGGGCGATGACGGTCCTGGCGTAGCGCTGGAAGGCATAGGCGGTCTGCCGCGCGGTCCAGCCGCCCTCTCCCGCCAGCATCAGCGGCAGGTCCCAATGATAGAGCGTGGCATAGGCCTTGATGCCGCGCGCCTTCAGGCCGTCGACGAGGCGGTCATAGAAACCGAGCCCCTTCTCGTTCACCGGTCCCGTGCCCTCGGGCACGATGCGCGGCCAGGCGATGGAGAAACGATAGGCCTCGACGCCGAGCGACTTGATGAGATCGAGGTCTTCCTCCAGCCGGTTGTAGTGATCGCAGGCGACATCGCCGTTATGCCGGCCGAAGACGCGGCCCGGCATGTTGGAGAAGGCATCCCAGATCGACGGCTTGCGGCCGTCCATCTTCGCCGCGCCCTCGATCTGGAAGGCGGCGGTCGCCACGCCGAAGAGGAAATCGCCGGGAAAGCGGTCGGCAAGGGTCTTGGGGTCGATCATCGGTCTTCTCTGTGCCGGGAGGGTTTTTGCCGTGTGAACGGCACCTGTAACGTTGCAGTATCGCCATTTCATGAAAAGTCAATCGCGAAGCATACCGAACGGCCCGCACGCCGAAACGCCGGGTGGATGTTCTGCCATCGGACGGGGCGCTGGAAGCTGCCTCATCTGAAATGGTTTAGTGTGGCACCTTTCAGCGCCCCGTTCAGCGGTTTGTGCTCGCGACTTGGGTCCCTCTGCAAGGGCGGAAGAAGAGGATGTTGCTCGCCGGTTTCCGGCATGGGCCTTTCCGTTTTTGCATCCGCCCAGCGCTCCATGGCGAAACGGACGGAAGGGGTTTCCTTCCGGACGGTACCCATCCCGGCGGACGATGCCGACGCATCCGCCGTCTCCTGCCCCCTTGTGTGCCGCACAGGCACGCCCGGCGCGCCGTTCGGGGCGTGAAGCGAAAGGGTTGGTCCGAGGCCCTGCCGCTTCCCCCGTGTCGCCGGAGGGAGACCATTTTCCGCGAGCCCGGTGCGAGAGGTTCTGCGTCTTCCCCTCCCGCCCCGCGCCGACCCCGCCTCGCTGCAACGCCTTGCAGTGTATCCGTGGCGGGATGGGGGGATTGTAGGCACAGCTTCGGAGGGCGGGGAAAATCGTGCCGCGATTTTTCCTGGCGGCCGGTGCGAGGCCGCGGGAAAAACAGCGGTCACTTAAACAACGATTAGGAATTCACCCTCAAAATGCCGGGGTGGCTGGAGACAGATGCGTGGTACGGCGAATTCCGAAACATCTCGTTCGCAAGGGCATGTTCATCGAATCCGTGGAATGCCCCGATACCGAATTTTCCGGTCGCCGCTTCCTCGTCCAGTCCGACGACACGCTGCGCGCCATCCTAGCCACCTCGGCCACCTATGCGCTGGTCAATCCGCAGAAGAGTACTGTCGATATCGACGGTGCCGCTCCCTCGACATTGCAGGCGGAAGAGCGCCAGCGCACGATCGAGACCGTGGCGCAAGCGACGCAAACGCTGCGCGGAAGCTTCGATGCGGTTCGCATGGGGCAATTGCAGGTGGAGGCGCTGAACCCGGTCGCGGACGAGATTTCCGACCGGATCGAGGCTTCGCCCGATATCTTCCTCAAGGTCACGCGCCTCAAGAGCAAGGACAAGGGCACCTATGTGCATTCGCTGGCGGTGAGCGCGCTGATGATGCGGCTTGCCCGCGCGCTCGGTTATGCCGAGGACGCGATGCGCGAGCTCGGCGTCGCCGGGCTGCTGCACGATGTCGGCAAGCTGATGGTGCCCAACGCCATTCTCAACAAGAACGGCGGGCTGGAGGCGGCGGAACGGCGGGTGGTGCGCAACCATCCGGAAATCGGCTATCGCCTGCTGAAGGAACAGGGCAATGTCTCGGAGATAATCCTGGACATCTGCCGGTATCATCACGAGGCGCTTGACGGCAGCGGCTACCCGGCCGGGCTCAAGGCCGACAGGATCGGCCCCGAAATCCGTCTCGCCACGGTCTGCGACGTCTTCGAGGCCCTGACGAGCACCCGCCCCTACAAGCGTCCCTGGACCGCCAGGGACGCGCTGAACTGGATGTTCGACCGCGAACAGCTCTTCGACAAGAAGATGGTCATCCGCCTCGGCGGCATCTTCGCCGACTAAGCCGCCTTACACCTTTACCCAGGCCCCGTTCTTCTTCGACGACTGCACGCAGGCATCGACGAAGAGCATGCCCTTGAGGCCGTCATCGACCGTCGGATAGGTGACGGCCGGATCGACCTTCGCGCCGCTGCGCTTGGCATGGATGGCGCGGGCGGCCTCGGAATAGATATTGGCGAAGCCTTCGAGGTAGCCTTCCGGGTGGCCCGAGGGCACTCGGCTGACGCGGGCGGCGGCCGGGCCGGAGCCTGCGCCGCCCCGGGTAATGAGGCGCTTCGGCTCGCCGAAGGGCGTGTACCAGAGATAGTTCGGATCGGCCTGCACCCATTCGAGGCCGCCCCTGGTGCCGTAAACGCGGACCTTGAGGCCGTTCTCATGGCCGGGCGCGACCTGGCTGCACCAGAGCGTGCCCTTCGCCCGCACGCCGTCCTTCTCCTTGAAGCGCATCATGACATGGGCGTTGTCATCCAGCCGGCGGCCGGGCACGAAGCTGTCGAGATCGGCGGTAAGCTCCTCCAGCTCGAGGCCGGAGACGAAGCAGCCGAGATTGTAGGCATGGGTGCCGATATCGCCGGTGGAGCCGCCCGCGCCGGATTTCGTGGGGTCGGTGCGCCAGGCGGCCTGCTTCTGGCCGCTGCTCTCGATATCCTCGGTCAGCCAGTCCTGCGGATATTCCATCTGCACGAGGCGGATCGCGCCGAGCTCGCCGTTCCGGATCATCTCGCGGGCCTGCCGGACCATCGGATAGCCGGTGTAGTTGTGGGTGAGCACGAAGAGGGCGTCGCTCTCTTCCGTGAGCTTCTTCAGCTTGCGCGCGTCGGCCAGCGTCGAGGTCAGTGGCTTGTCGCAGATGACGTGGATGCCGCGCTTCAGGAATTCCTTCGCGGCCTCGTAATGCACATGGTTCGGCGTGACGATCGCCACCGCCTCGATGCCGTTCTTCAGCTTGGCCTCGCGGATCGCCATCTCCTTGAAGCTGCCATAGCTGCGCGACGGGTCGAGCCCGAGTTCGCGCGCCGACTGCTCGGCCTTTTCCGGCGAGGACGAGAGCGCGCCGGCGACAAGCTCGTAATGATCGTCGAGCCGGGCGGCGATGCGGTGCACCGCACCGATGAACGCGCCCGAGCCGCCACCGACCATGCCGAGCCGGATGCGGCGCTCCCGCGTTTCGTTTGCGCTTCCTTCGATTGCCATTGGGTGTTTCCTCCTAGGTGTTGCTACGGGAGGCTCACCCCCCTCTGTCACTTCGTGACATCTCCCCCACAAGGGGGGAGATTGACTGGTGCCATGTCGGATATGGCAACACCCCGCCGCATCCGATCTCCCCCCTTGTGGGGGAGATGCCCGGCAGGGCAGAGGGGGGTATCCCCGACCTTCAAAGCCCGAGCATGCGCCGGTTGGCGGCCTGGTCCGTGCCGGCGTCGGCGAAGTCGTCGAAGGCCTTTTCCGTCACGCGGATGATGTGTGCCTTGACGAATTCGGCCCCTTCGCGGGCGCCGTCTTCAGGATGCTTCAGCGCGCATTCCCATTCGACCACGGCCCAGCCGGCGAAATCGTTGGCGGCCATCTTGGAGAAGACGGCGCCGAAATCGACCTGGCCGTCGCCGAGCGAACGGAAGCGGCCGGCGCGGTTGACCCAGCTCTGGTAGCCGCCGTAGACGCCCTGCCGGCCCGTCGGGTTGAACTCGGCATCCTTCACATGGAACATGCGGATGCGGTCCTTGTAGATGTCGATATTGTCGAGATAGTCGAGGCACTGCAGGACATAATGCGAGGGATCGTAGAGCATGCAGGCGCGGGCATGGTTGCCGGTACGCTCCAGGAACATCTCATAGGTGATGCCGTCGTGCAGGTCCTCGCCCGGATGGATCTCGTAGCAGATGTCGACGCCGTTCTCCTCGGCATGGTCGAGGATCGGCTTCCAGCGCTTCGCCAGTTCGTCGAAGGCGGTCTCGACGAGGCCGGCGGGGCGCTGCGGCCAGGGATAGACGAAGGGCCAGGCGAGCGCGCCGGAGAAGCTGGCCATCGCATTGAGACCGAGGTTCTTCGACGCCGTCAGCGCCATCTTCACCTGCTCGACGGCCCAGGCCTGCCGCGCCTTCGGATTGCCGCGCACTTGCGGCGCCGCAAAGCCGTCGAAGGCCTCGTCATAGGCGGGATGCACGGCGACGAGCTGGCCCTGCAGATGGGTGGAAAGCTCGGTGATCTCGACGCCGTTCTCGCGCGCCTTGCCGGCGAACTCGTCGCAATAGGCCTTGGATTCCGCCGCCTTCTTCAGGTCGATCAGGCGCGCATCCCAGGTCGGGACCTGCACGCCCTTGTAGCCGATATCGGCCGCCCATTTGGTGATCGAGTCCCAGGAATTGAACGGCGCGGCATCGCCGGCGAACTGTGCGAGAAACAGGCCGGGGCCCTTGATCGTCTTCATTTTCGGCTTCCTCCCATGGAGCTGGCCATGGTCGCGGCCAGTCGATGATATTTTTGCGGTACGTACCGCAGAGCGTGGAAAGCTATCGGCCTTTGGCCGGGCGGGCAATGCGGAATTATCGATGTCGGTGGAATGTGAGGCGATGGATGACGCGGCACGGATATCCGGCAGTGTTCGCCACATCCTACCATCTCTCCTTCGTCGTGGTCGGCTTGACCCGACCACGACGAAGGAGAACGTGGCGCGGTCATGGACAAACCGCCCGGGCCGAAAACCCGGGCGGCTCGCTTCGTCGTCAGATCAGAACGGGGAATCCGGGAAGTAGAAGTCCTTCGCGTTGTCCTTCGTCACCAGCGTGGCGTCGATGGTGTAGACGCCGCGGACCGGGACCTGGCCGTAGAAGTTGGCGACGGTCATTTCGAGCGCGGTGCCGACCATTGCCGGCGGATAGAGCACGTCGACCGGGATCATCTTGTCGCCGTCCATGACCTTCTTGATCATGTCCTTCGAGCCTGCGCCGGCGACGACATACTGGATGTCCGTGCGGCCGGCCTGCTCGATGGCCTGGAGGACGCCGACGGCCATGTCGTCGTCCTGGCACCATACGACGTCGATCTTCTGGTACTTGGTCAGGTAGTCCTGCATGACCTTGAAGGCGTCGTCGCGGTTCCAGTTGCCGTACTGGCGATCGAGGATCTTGACGCCCGAGCCTTCGATGCCCTTGTCGAAGCCATCCTGGCGCTGCTGGTCGATCGGGATCGCCATGCCGCGGATGACGACGACTTCGGCATCCGGCGTCGTGGTCTTGATATATTCGCCGGCTGTCTGGCCGAGGGCGAAGTTGTTGCCGGCGACATAGAGGTCACGCACGGAATTGTCGTTGGTGCTCGGCGCACGGTCGACCAGCGCGACGAAGGTGCCCTTGCCCTTGACTTCCTTGATGGCGTTGACGAGCGGATCCGGGTCGGTCGGCAGGATGACGAGCGCGTCGATGCCCTGCGTTTCCAGGTCCTGCACGGCATTCGCCTGGCTTGCCGGATCGGGCGAGGTCTTGACGATGACGTTGAGGCCCGGATTGCGCTCCATCAGGAGCTTGGCGACGCGCTCGGCATGGTAGACGACGCCGGAGGTCCAGCCATGGTCGGCGGCCGGGATCGACACGCCGATCGTCACCTTCTTGTCTTCTGCGTGCACGGCGCCGGCGATGAGCGCCATGGCGGCGACCGTCAGGCCCAAAAGTTTCTTGCGCATGAGTTTCCTCCCAAAAGCAGGTCTGTTTTCTGACCGGGCGACCCGTTGACCCGGCTAGTCCTACGACTTCCGCACCAGCGAGCGCTGGACGAGCATCGCAATGATGATGATCGCGCCCTGGATGGCCCCGATCAGATATTCGCTGATGAAGTTGGAGAGCAGCATGATGTTGCCGACCAGCTCGAGAATGAAGGCGCCGCAAATCGTGCCCCAGACGCGGCCCGCCCCACCCTTCAGCGCCGTGCCGCCGACGACGACCGCGGTGATCGCCTGCAATTCCCACAGGATGCCCGTGGTGGCGGAGGTCGAGCCGAGGCGCGGCACATAGAGCAGCACGGCGATGGCGACGCACAGGCCCTGGATGACGAAGGCGATGGTGCGCACGCGGTTGACCGGGATGCCGGAATAGCGCGCGACGTCGCTGTTCGAGCCGACCGCCACGACATGACGGCCGTAGCGCGTGCGGTAGAGCACGAAAGCGGCGATGGCCGTGACGACGAGGATGACGACGATCGGCACCGGCACGCCGAGGATGTAGCCGAAATAGGCCGGGCGATACATCGCCTGCAGTTCCGGCTCGCGCAGCGTGATCGCGCCGCCCTGCGACAGCCAGGTGGTGAGGCCGCGATAGATGCCCATCGTGCCGAGCGTGGCGATGAAGGGCTCGATCTTGCCGACCGTGGTGATGAGGCCGTTGGCAAGGCCGCAGACCGCGCCGATGACCAGCGTCAGCACGACGGCGGCGGCAAGCATCATGCCGGGATCGGCGATCACGCCCGAATTCATGAAGAGGATCATGATCGAGGCGACGAAGGCCACCATCGACCCGACCGAGAGGTCGAGGTCCCCCGAGGAGATGACGAAGGTCGCGCCGACCGCGATGATCGCGATGAAGGCGCTGCGCGTCGCGACATTGGCGAGGTTGTTGAGCCCGATGAAGTTGGGGTTCACCAGCGCGCCGACGATGAGGAGCAGCGCGAGCGCGGCAAAGGGCGCGACGGCCCTCAGATCCACATCCCGCCAGCTTCGGCCCCGCGGCTTCGTTTCGACTGCGTCTTCCGTCATGTTCGTCCCCGACGTAATTCGTTGTTCTGGCGGCGATCAGGCCGCGGTCTTTTTCTTGAGGCCGGCCGAATAGCGCATGATCTCCTGCTCGGAGATCTCCTCGCCTTCGAGAATGCCGACGATCCGCCCTTCCCGCATGACGGCGACGCGCGTGCACAGGCCGATGATCTCCGGCATCTCCGAGGAGACGACGACGATCGACTTGCCGTCACGGGCGAGCGCCGAGATGAAATGGTAGATCTGCTGCTTGGTGCCGACATCGATGCCGCGCGTCGGCTCGTCGATGATGATGACGTCGGGCTCGGTCTCCATGACCTTGGCGAGCAGCAGCTTCTGCTGGTTGCCGCCCGACATGCGGCCGGCGACGACGCGCCCGTCGCGCACGCGGATATCGAAGCGGCGGCGGGCGCGCTCCAGCGCGGTCGCCTCGCTCTTCGGGCTGAGATAGCCGTAGCTGCCGTGCTTCTCCAGCGATTGCAGCGTGAGGTTCGCCGTCATGCGGGAGTTCAGCAGCAGGCCCTTGTGCTTGCGGTCCTTGGTCATATAGGCGATGCCGACGCGGTTGGCGGCATGGACGTCACCGCCCGGCACGCTCTCGCCGCGCAGCCTGACCTCGCCGGCTGTGCGCGCCCGAAGACCCGCAACGGCCTCCATCAATTCCGAGCGGCCGGAGCCGATCAGGCCGGAAAAGCCGAGGATCTCGCCCTTGCGGACCTCGAAGCTCGCATCCTTGACATAACCCGTCGAAAGCCCCTCGACGGCGAGCGTGACTTCCTCGTCGACGCTCGGCTCCTGCTTGGCGGGATAGAGGCTGGAAAGCTCGCGGCCGACCATGAGCTGGGCGATGGATTCGCCATCCAGAATGCTGGTCGGCGCCGTCTTCACCCATTGGCCGTCGCGCAGCACCGTGACGCGGTCGGTCAGCTCCATCACCTCGTCCAGCTTGTGCGAGACGAAGACGAAGGACGTGCCCTTTTCGCGCAGCTTGCGCACCTGGCGGAAGAGGTAGTTCGTCTCCTCGCGGGAGAGGACGGCCGTCGGCTCGTCCATGAAGATGATACGCGCGTCACGGCTGATGGCTTTCGCAATCTCCACCATCTGCTTGTCGGCGATGGAGAGCGAGCTGATCAGCGCATTCTCATCGACATGGGAGCCGAGCTGGTCGAGCACGCGGCGCGTCTCGGCGCGCATGAACTTGCGGTCGAGCACGCCGAAGCGCGTGACCTCGCGGCCGAGGAACAGGCTCTCGGTGACGGTGAGATGTTCGGCGAGATTGAATTCCTGATGGATGATGACGATGCCGAGCGCTTCGGCCTGCCCGTTCGGCGGCAGCTTCACCGGCTGGCCGTCCAGCAGGATCTCGCCGGAGGTCGGCTGCTCGAAACCGGAGAGGATTTTCACCAGCGTCGACTTGCCGGCGCCGTTCTCGCCCATGAGCGCGTGGATCTCGCCGGCGCGAAGCTCGAAATTGACGCTGAACAGAACCTGTACGCCATTGAAAGACTTGCTGATACGGCGTGCAGCGAGAACGACGGGAGCCCCGTCGGCAGCGTCCGGATTCATCGATTTTCTCCCTGCGGCTCCCTACCGCTTGAGCATGATGTAAACCTTTACACTGGCTATGTAAAGGTTTACATCATTGGATATCAGGAATTTTCACCAAGCGCCGTTTGACCCTCGGGCCAGTCTGTGTAGTGTCCCCCGCACTTCGTTTGTTTGACGCGGTTTCGGGCGTCTTCCCGGACCTGCCATCGCTAAGTGAGAGCCAGTTTGTCGACGTCCAGCCCTGCCACGATCGAGGATGTAGCGCGCATCGCGCAGGTCTCGATCGCGACCGTTTCAAGGGCGATCCATACCCCGGAAAAGGTGGCGAACTCGACGCGGCTGAAGGTCAACCAGGCCATCGCCATCACCGGCTACACGACCAATGCGATGGCGCGCAGCCTTCGCCTCGGCCGGTCGAACATGATCCTCGTCGTGGCGCCCGATATCGGCGACCCGAACTTCTCCAACATCCTCGTGGGCCTGGAAAACGAGGCACGGGCGCATGGCTACGGCATCCTCATCGGCCATACGCAGAACGATCCGCAGCGCGGCCTCGAATATCTGAAGTTCCTGAATTCCAACCAGGCGGCGGGGCTGATCCTCTTCACCGGCATCCTGCCCTTCGGCCACCAGAGCATGACCGCGCGCCTGCCGCCCAGCGTCGGCGTCTTCGAGCCGGTCTATAATGGCGGCATCCCCTATGTCGGCGTCGACGATATCGAGGGCGCGCGCAAGGCCGTCGACCTGCTGATCGCCGAGGGCCACCGCAAGATCGCCTTCATCGGCGATTCGCGCACGCGCCTTGCCTATAGCCGCCGCCGGCAGGGCTATGACGAGGGGCTGGACGCCGCCGGTGTGCCGCCGCGCGACCGCCTCATCCTCGAAGGCGACGGCACCATCGAGAGCGGGCGCCTCGCACTCGAACAGCTCTTCATGCGCGACACGCTGCCGAGCGCCTTCATGTGCGTGAACGACCAGACGGCCATCGGCGTGATGATCGGCCTCGGCGCGCGCGGTTACGACATTCCGACGGACTTTTCCGTGACCGGTTTCGACGACGTGCCGCAGGCGACCTTCATGTCGCCTTCCCTCACCACGATCCGCCAGCCGCGCACCGCCATCGGCAAGAGCTCGATGGCGCTTCTGCTGGAGCTGCTTTCGGGGAGCGAACCGCCGGAAGCCGAAATCCTGCTGACGCCGGACCTCATCGTGCGCAATTCCGTCTCCACCCCGGCGCGGCGGTTTTTGAAGCGGTAGCTGTCTCAGCCGGCATGGGTGCGGGCCAGAGAGGGTATCTGCGGCGAATGTTTCAGCCCGCAACGAAAAAGGGCGCCATTCGGCGCCCCTCTCGATATCGCAAAGCCACTCAAACGTAGCGGTTGACCACGTTTTCCAGCAGTTCCTGCCGGCCGGAGCGCGGCTGCGGGTTGATGCCGCCGGAAAGCACATAGGCCTCCAGCGCTTCCAGCGAGGAACCGCCGGAAAGGATCTTCTGCGCATCCGGCTTCTGCCAGCCGGCATAGCGCTCGGCGAGCGGGCCGGAGAGCGCCTTGTCCTCGACCATTTTCGCCGCCGCCTTCAAGCCGCGCGCGCAGCAATCCATGCCGCCGATATGGCCGATGAGCAGATCCGCCGGGTCGATCGATTGGCGGCGCAGCTTGGCGTCGAAATTGGTGCCGCCGGTCGTGAAGCCGCCGCCGGCGAGGACCTGGTAATAGGCGAGCGCCATTTCCGGCACGTTGTTGGGGAACTGGTCGGTATCCCAGCCGGACTGGTAGTCGTTGCGGTTCATGTCGATGGAGCCGAAGACGCCGAGCGCATTGGCGAGCGCCAGCTCGTGCTCGAAGGAATGGCCGGCGAGGATCGCATGGCCCTGCTCGATATTGAGCTTCACCTCGTTTTCCAGGCCGTACTTCTTCAGGAAGCCGTAGACCGTCGCGACATCGTAGTCGTACTGGTGCTTGGTCGGCTCCTGCGGCTTCGGCTCGATGAGGATCGCGCCCTTGAAGCCGATCTTGTGCTTGTATTCCACCACCATGTTGACGAAGCGGCCGAGCTGGTCGAGCTCCTGGCCGATATTGGTGTTGAGCAGCGTCTCGTAGCCCTCGCGGCCGCCCCACAGCACGTAGTTGTCGCCACCGAGGCGCTGCGTCGCGTCGATGCAGGTCTTCACCGTCGCGGCGGCGAAGGCGAAGACATCCGGGTCCGGATTGGTCGCGGCGCCGCCCATGTAGCGGCGGTTGGAGAAGAGGTTCGCCGTGCCCCAGAGCAGCTTGACGCCGGTCGCGGCCTGCTTTTCAGCGAAGTAGTCGACGATCTCGTTGAGGTTCTTCGTGTTTTCGACGAAGTCCTTGCCTTCCGGGCGCACGTCGGCGTCATGGAAGCAGTAGAAGGGAACGCCGAGGAGCTGGAAGAATTCGAAGGCGACATCGGCCTTCAGCTTCGCAGCCTTCATCGTATCCTCGAACCACGGGCGCTCGAAGGTCTGGCCGCCGAAGGGGTCACCGCCCGGCCAGACGAAGGTGTGCCAGTAGGCGACGGCGAAGCGCAGGTGATCCTCCATGCGCTTGCCCATGACGATCTCGTCGGGATTGTAGTGACGGAAGGCGAGCGGATTGGTGCTCTCGGGACCTTCATACTTGATCTTGGCGATATCGCCGAAGAAGCCGGTGGCCATGGGTGTCTCCTCTTGAATGGTCGTTGATCAGTAGGCGGCGCGGATCGCCGGATAGAGGCGGCGGTAGCGCTGGTAGGCATCCTCGTAGGCGGCGGTGAGCGCGGCCTCGGGTTCGATGGTTTCGGCGGTGGCGGGCGCGGTCAGCACCTCCATCGGGTTCGCGCCCGTCGCGGCGATGAGGCCGAGGCGGGCGGCACCGAAGGCGGCGCCGAAATCGCCATCGGCCGGCAGGTCGACGGGAAGGTCGAGGGCCGTCGCGATGGACTTCAGCCAGTAGCGCGAGCGCGAGCCGCCACCGATGGCGGTGACGCGCGACAGGCGCGTGCCGGCGGATTTCAGCGCTTCGAGATTGTCGCGGAGCGCGAAGGACACACCCTCCAGCACCGCCTGCGTCAGCACCGGACGGCCGCTCTCATGGCCGAGGCCGAGGAAGGCGCCGCGGATGGTGGCATCGTTGTGCGGCGTGCGCTCGCCGGAGAGATAGGGCAGGAAGGTGACACTGGACGGCGCCTTCAGCGCCTCGCCGAGTTCCTTCGTGAGATCGGCGGCGGAAGCGCCGGTGACGCGGGAATGCCAGTTGAGCGCATCGGTCGCCGAAAGGATGACGCCCATCTGGTGCCAGGTATTGGGCAGTGCGTGGCAGAAGGCGTGCACGGCGCTTTCCGGGTTCGGCAGGTAGCTGGCATTCGCCGCGAAGAGCACGCCGGACGTGCCGAGCGAAACGAAGGCCGTGCCCTCGCGCACCGTGCCCATGCCGCAGGCCGAGGCCGCGTTGTCCCCTGCCCCGCCGGCGACGACGACGCCTTCGCCGAGGCCCCATTTCGACGAAAGTTCCGGCCGCAACGTGCCGGCCGGCTCGGTGCCTTCCACGAGACCAGGCATCTGGCGCTCTTCGAGGTCGGTCGCGGCCAGCAGTTCGGCGGACCATTTGCGCGCGCCGGTATCGAGCCAGGAGGTGCCGGCGGAATCGGACATTTCGGAGAGGTGCTCACCCGTCAGCCAGAGGCGGAGATAATCCTTGGGCAGCAGCACCCAGCGGACTTTCGCGAAGGTATCGGGCTCGTTGTTCTTCACCCAGGCAAGCTTCGGCGCGGTGAAGCCGGGGAAGACGATATTGCCGGTGATTTTCCTGAAGCGCGGATCGGCGTCGAGCGCGGCGGCTTCCTTGTGGCTGCGCGTGTCGTTCCACATGATGCAGGGGCGCAGCACCTTGTCATCCGCATCGATCAGCGTCGCGCCGTGCATGTGGCCGGAAAGGCCGATGCCGCGCACGGCGGAGAATTCCGCGGGGTGGGTGGCGCGAAGGCTGGCGATCGCCTCCTCCGTGGCGCGGATCCAGTCGGCCGGATCCTGTTCCGACCAGCCGGCATGCAGGCGCGCGGTCTCGACATCCTTGCCGGAGGCCGAGCCGACGACCCGCTGGTCCCCATCGATCAGCATGGCTTTCACGCCCGACGTGCCGAGGTCGATCCCGAGATACATGGCTGTCTCCTAGTTTTCCTCGTCCGGGCCGGCCGGGAGGTTGTCCTTGATGAAGATGTCGAGGCGGATGCGCTCCTGCGCGGCATTGACCGGCAGGCCATCCGCCTTGGCGCGCAGCACGCGGATGGCGCTGCGCACCTCATGGCCGGCATCCTGGTTGAGCACGGCATCGACGACGCCGCTTTCCAGCGCCGCCCGGGTCTCGCCCGTCAACTCGTGCACGATCACGCAGAGATCGCTCCTGCCGCTTTCCGCGAGCGCTGCAAGCAGGCCGCGATTACCGGCGCCGAGGCTGTAGATGCCGGCAAGGTCCGGCACATTGGCGAGGCAATCGGCGATCAGCGAGAAGGAAAGCTCCGGATCGTCCTGCCCTTCCAGCACCGGCAGGATGGCGCGGGCCTCCGGCATGGCCGACATGGCGGCGAGAAAGCCTTCGAGACGCTCGCCATGGTCGCGCACGCGCATGGAGCCGGCGAGCACCGCGACCGGGCCGGGCCGGCCGCCGAGGAAGCGGCCCATCAGGCTGCCGGCGGTGCGGCCGGCGGCGATGTTGTCGACACCGACGAAATGATCGCGGCCGGAAGCAGCAAGGTCGGAAACGAGGGTGACGACGGGAATGCCGGCCTCATGCGCGCGGGCGATGGCGTCGGAGACCTCCGGCGCATCCACGGCAACAGCGGCAATGCCGGAAACGTCTTCGGCGATGGCGGCATCGATGGCCTTCGCCAGCGCCGCCGCGTCGAAGGCCGGCACCGTCGCCACGGAAAGGCGGGTGCGCTCGGCGGCGGAATGGAGGCCGGCGCGGCGCACCTCCGCCTCCAGCCCGCGCATGAAGGGATTGTCGCCCTCCGGCAGGATGAAGACGAGCGGGTAGACGCGGCTCTTGGCAAGGTTCGCCGCCGCGACGTCGCGCACATAGCCGAGCGCGGCGATCGCCGCCTCCACCCTCGCGCGCGTGACGCCGCGCACGCCCGGCCGGTCGTTCAGGACGCGGTCGACCGTGGCGAGGCTGACGCCCGCCTTGTCGGCGATATCGTGAACCGTGGGTCTCATCTCTCCTCCGTGGCGAGAGCCTTAGAGGATTTTTTGATGTACGTAAATCAGAAATTTTCAGGCAAGGTCCGGAGGCCGGTTTTACGGGCCCTAGAGACGCTTGCTGAAGGCGTGGGTAAAGAGGAGATCGGCGGGGTTCTCGCCGGCCTTCGCCAGGGCGACGTCCATGAAGGTGTCGGTGACGCGCACCAGCGCGAGGCCGCCGAGGAAGGCGGCGATGGGCTTGAAGATATCGTAGCCCTCGCGGTTGTAGATCATCGGCGTCGGATGCTCGTGGCCATGGAAGATGCCGGCGACATTGTAGCCCTTGAGGGCGGCAAGGAGGGCGGCGCGCTCCTCGTCGCTCCACCAGTGCGCGGGACCCGCGCCGGTCGGATCGAAGGTCTTCGCCGCCGGGTCCCAGTGCTCGGTGGAGAAATGGTCCCAGCCGTAATGCTGGAAGAGCACGACGGGCCGGCCGTCTGCGGCATAGGTTGCAAGGTCCTGCTGCAGCCAGTTGAGGCCGCTGATCGCCCCCTTCGTATCGTCTCCGCCGAAGCGCTGGAGCTGGATGAGGTGCAGCCCGCCCCAGTCCCAGGAATAGTTGTCCGAATCGAGATCGTAGTTCGTCACCGGCACCGGCGCCTTATAGAAGACCGTGGAGCGATGGTTGAGCTCGACATAGTCGCGCAGCTCCCGGCGATACCAGTCGACATGTGGCGGCACGCCGTCCTGGTCGAGGTCGTGATTGCCGAGGCCGTTATAGACCGGGTAGTGCACCCGATCCGGCCCGGTGCCCTGCTGGTAGCGGCTGGTGAATTGCTGGAGCTGCCACCCCTCGCCCGGCACCTTCACCTGCCCGCCGCCATCATCCGTCATGTCGCCGCCAAGCACGAGGCCGAGGGGCGCGGCGATGGGCGCGCCGGCGCTCGCAAGGCCGGAGGGCTTGCCGTCGATGACCGCCGGCCAGACGAGGCCGCCGACCGCATTGACCGCCGCGACATGCCGCAGCAGCGCGGCATCCGTCTTGCCCTCGGCCGCGCAATCCGGACTGAGGCCGTCAGCGGAAACGAGGCAGGCATGGACATCGCAGGAGAAGAGGAAGGTCGCGTCCGTCACGGGACGCTGCGCCCCGGCGGCAATCGCGAGCCTCGGCAGGGCGAGGGAAAGGCCGAGGCCGCCCGCGGCTGTCAGGAGATGGCGGCGGGTGGGATTGAACGGCATGCGGGCCTCCGGGCATCGATCACGCCGCCATTCTGGCGGACGGACCGATGTCCCGGCAAGAGGGTTTCGGGCGGGCTCAGTGCCCGCCCCCGCCCCCGACACCCGATTGCGGTTTGCTGATCGCGAAGGCGCAGACGACGAGCGAGCCGAAGAGGACGGTCAGGAGCAGGAAGATATCGATGAAGGACAGGATATAGGCTTGCTGCTGCACCATGCCGGCCATCTGCTTGATGGCGATGGTCGGCCCGTCGAGGCCATGGGCGGAGAAGTTCGAGGCCATGTTGCGCAATTGCTCGACGGCGACCGGATTGCCCCACTGCACATGCTCGGACAGGCGCAGATAATGCTCCTGCGAACGCTGGGTGAGGATGGTGTTGATGACCGCAAGGCCCACGGCGCCGCCGAGGTTTCGCGTCAGGTTGAAGAGGCCGGACGCATTGCGGATGCGGTCGGGCGGCAGCGTGCCGAGCGCCACGTTGTTGATCGGCACCATGCAGATCATCAGCGAGACGCCGCGCAGGATCTGCGGCACAAGCAGCTCGTAGAAATCCCAGTCGGCGGTGAGCTGCGTCATCGACCATGTGCCGAGCGCAAAGCCGCCGAAGCCCATCATCATCATGACGCGCGGATCGAGCCGCGAAGACATCATGCCGGCGATCGGCGCGGTGCAGAACATGGCAAGGCCCGAGACGAACATCGTCTCGCCGATCATCAGCGAATCGTAGCCGCGGATGCGCCCGAGATAGAGCGGATAGAGATAGGTGAGGCCATAGAGCCCGATGCCCATGACGAAGGAGAAGACCGAGCCGAAGGCGAAGTTGCGGTTGGCGAAGGCGCGCAGGTCCACCACCGGGAACGGCACCTTGAAGGCCCGCCAGAAGAAGACGATGGCGCCGATGGCGACGGCGACAGAGCCGAGCACGATATGCTCGTCGCTGAACCAGTCTTTGTTGTTGCCCTCTTCCAGCACGTATTCGAGCGAGCCGAGGAACACCGCCATGGAGATGAGCCCCCACCAGTCGAAGCGCTTCATCAGGCCGAATTCCGGCTTGTCGAAATCGATCAGGTTGAAGGTCAGGACCGTGACGATGATGCCGGGAATGATGTTGACGAGGAACAGCCAGTGCCAGGAGAAGGCATGGCTGAGATAGCCGCCGACCGTCGGGCCGATGGTCGGCGCGAGCGTCGCGACGAGGCCGATCATCGGCGAGACGACGGAACGCTTGGAGGGCGGGAAGATGGTGAAGGCCGCCGCGAAGACCGACGGGATCATGCCGCCGCCGATGAAGCCCTGGATGGCGCGGTAGACGATCATCTGGTCGATATTCGTCGCGGTCGCCGCAAGGGCGCTGGCGATGGTGAAGCCGGCGGCCGAGAAGCTGAACAGCACGCGCGTCGAGACGATGCGCGCCAGCGTGCCGGACAGCGGGATCATGATGACTTCGGCGATCAGGTAGGAGGTCTGCACCCAGGCGATCTCGTCCGCGCCCGCGCCGAGGCCCGCCTGGATCTCCGACAGCGAGGCCGAGACGATCTGGATGTCGAGGATCGACATGAACATGCCGAAGACCATCGCGAAGAACGCGATGACGCGGCGGACGGGAACCTTGTCGGCATGGGCGGGCGCGCCCGCAAATGCGCCGGCAGTCGGTTGAGCGGTCGCGGCCATAGCCCGCGCTCCCTTGCTGGAGCATCCTGCGGCCGGGTGTCGTCACCCGGCCGCAGGATGCGGTAAACGTTGGATCCGAAAGTTACTCGGCCGTCGCGGCGACCGCCGAGCCCGCGGGGGCCGTGCGGCTGTCGACATCGACGACCACGCTCAGGCCCGCACGAAGCTTGCCGCTGTCCAGCGCTTCCTTCGGAAGGGCGATGCGGACCGGCACGCGCTGCGTGACCTTGGTGAAATTGCCCGTCGCGTTCTCCGCCGGCAGCAGCGAGAAGACCGAGCCGGAAGCCGGCGCGATCGAGGACACGGTGCCGAGGATGTCATCGTCCTCATAGGCGTCGACATGCAGGTGCACCTTCGAGCCGGGCACGAGATGGGCGATCTGCGTTTCCTTGAAGTTCGCCTCGACATAGAGGTCCGTCACCGGAACCAGCGCGGCAAGGCGCTGGCCGGCCGAGACGAGATCGCCGACCTGCACGGAGACATTGCCGACGACGCCGTCATAGGGCGCCTTCAGCACGGTGAAGCCGAGGTCGCGCGCGGCCTTGTCGCGGGCAAGCTCGAGCGTGCGGATGCCGCTCTCGGATTCGGCGCGCTGGGCCTGGAGGACAGCGATATTCGCCTTTGCGGACACGATATTGGCATCCGCGCCGACGAGGTTCGCCTTGGCCTGGTCGAGCGCCACCGTGGCGCTGTCGAGCGAGGCGGTTGTGCCGACGGCCTTGGCATTCAGTTCCTTGGCGCGCTTTTCGGCGACTTCCGCGCCGTTGAGCGCGGCCTGGTAGGCGGTCTTCTGGGCTTCCGCCTGGGCAAGGCTCGCCTTCGCGCCGTCGATCTGCGCGTCGATGCGGTCGAGCGCGAGCTTCTGGGTGGCGATCTGCGCCTCGGCCTGCTCCTTGGCAAGACGATAGTCGCCGTCGTCGAGCGTGACGAGCGGCTCGCCCGCCTTGACCGTCTGGTTGGCGACGACATTGACCGCGGCCACATAGCCGGAGACCTTCGGCGAGATCGAGGCGATGTCGCCCTCGATATAGGCGTCGTCGGTCGAGATCATGAAGCGACCATGCGTCCACCACTGGTAGCCGTACCAGCCGGCGGCGGCGAGCAACGCAAGACCGAGGATCGGCAGCATCATGCGGCGGCCGCCCTTCTTCTTCTCGGGCTGCGCGGCCACGGCCTCGGGCGCCGCGGCCTCCGCCGTCGTCACCGGCCGGGCCTCCGCGGTCTCGGCCTCAAAATCGTCGTTGACCGGGCGAACCTTCGCCGTGCCGGCGCCATGGGAAGTCGACATGCGCATGCCACCATTCTCGGGGTGAAATTTAAAAATTAACTGAACTGAACCGTTCGGTTCGATTTGACATAGTCCTCTTTTTCCCGCATATCAAGTGAAATCGAACCGGGTGGTTCGAAATACTTCACATCAGGCTTTGCGCACGGGAACGGAGATGCATACGACGGAAGACAAGATGGCTGCCCCCCATGCGGGTCGCCGCGTGGCGGGCGAGGACCCCGCCAAGCGCGAGCAGATCCTCGACGGGGCCAAGCGCGTGTTCATGGAGCAGGGCTTCGAAGCGGCCAGCATGAACGACATCACGCGCGCCGCCGGCGTCTCCAAGGGCACGATCTACGTTTATTTCGAGAACAAGGAAGACCTGTTCGGCTACATGATCGAGCGCGAGCGCAACCGGATCACCGAGACGGTCCGCCACGTGCTCGACGGAAAGAAGCCGATCACCGAGACGCTGGCCGATTTCGGCGTGCTCTTCGCCACCCACATGACGGCGGACCAGACGATCCGCGCCATGCGCATGGTGATCGCCGCCAACCATCGCCTGCCGATGCTCTGTAGTCGCTTCTTTTCCGCGACGCCGATCAATCCCGTCTCGGTGCTGCAGGAATATCTCGACCGCCAGGCGGCCGAGGGCATCATCGCATGCGAGGATACCACGCATGCCGCCAAGCAGTTCATCGAGCTCACCACGGTCGGCCTCTTCAAGCCGCGCATCTTCGGCGCGATGGAAGAGGTGCCGTCGCGGGCGACGATCGAGAAGAACGTCACCTCCGCCATCCGCATGTTCCTCGCCGCCTACGGCGCGAAGCCTTGAGAAGCGCCGGAAACCCGCGCATCGGATGACGAAATCGTGATATTCGCCGGAACGGCGGCCCGCTCGCTTGTCAGCGGCCGGATTCTGCATAAATACGGAAGTCCATACCCGTATTCATGGAGAGGAAAGACCGGATGGACAGCATTCTTGCGCTCGTGCAAGACCCGGCCGCCTGGATCGCACTCGTCACGCTCGTCGTGATGGAAGTGGTTCTCGGCATCGACAACCTCATCTTCATCTCGATCCTGACCAACAAGCTGCCCGCCGAACATCGCGTGCAGGCCCGCCGCATCGGCATCGGCCTTGCGCTTGTCATGCGTCTTGCGCTGCTCGGCACCGTCGCCTGGATCGTCCAGCTGACGACGCCGGTCTTCACGCTGTTCGACCACGGCTTCTCGTGGAAGGACATGATCCTGATCGCCGGCGGCCTCTTCCTCGTCTGGAAGGCGACGAAGGAGATCCACCACAATGTCGACCCGGTCGACCACAAGGAGGACATGGTCGGCGGCGCGGTCACCACGTCGTTCGCCGCCGCCATAGGCCAGATCCTGATCCTCGACCTCGTCTTCTCGATCGACAGCATCATCACCGCCGTCGGCATGACGCCGCACCTGCCGATCATGGTGGTCGCCGTGCTCGTGGCCGTCGCCGTCATGCTGCTGGCCGCGACGCCGCTCGCCAACTTCATCGAGAAGAACCCGACCATCGTCATGCTGGCGCTGGCCTTCCTGCTGATGATCGGCACGACGCTGATCGCCGAAGGCATGGGCTTCCATGTGCCCAAGGGCTACATCTACGCCGCCATGGCCTTCTCGGCACTCGTCGAGTTGCTGAACATGCTCTCGCGCAATGCCCGGCAGAAGAGCAGGGGCGCGGGCCATTGAAACAGGAACGGCGGGGCCTTCACCCCGCCGGTTTGTTTTGGGAACCGTCGAAGACGGGCCGGACGGGTTGGGAGCTCGCCTGCCGTTTCGTCGGCCACGGGGAGAAACCGGAAAAATCCCCGTGTTCTCCATCTCCGTCGTGTCCGGTTGACACGGCCCGCCTTCTCTTGGCAAATCTTCGGACGGGTGGATTGTTCCGCGAAAGTTTTGGACGGTTGCGCTGATCGCAGCGGAACCGGCAGGGCCTCAAGGGAATTCATGCCGCGCCTCACCCCGCCGCACGGACTGACATATGACCCTTGAGCAGACCTCCGCCTTCGTCGTCATCGGGCTCATGATGGCGGCGTTCATATGGGGAAGGTTCCGCTACGATCTCGTCGCCTGCTGTTCGCTGCTGCTGGCGCTCGCCGTCGGCATCGTGCCCTTCGACAAGGCGTTTTCCGGCTTTTCCGACGATATCGTCATCATCGTCGGCAGCGCGCTGATGGTGAGCGCGGCGGTCGCCCGCTCCGGCATCGTCAACCTCGCGGTCAAGCGCTTCTTCCCGAACCTCACCTCCAAGCGCAGCCAGCTCGCCCTGCTGCTGGTCTCCGTCGCGGTGCTCTCGGCCTTCATCAAGAATATCGGCGCGCTCGCCATCATGATGCCGCTCGCCTTCCAGTTTGCCCGCAAATCCGGCACGCCCGCCTCGAAGTTCCTGATGCCGATGGCCTTCGCCGCCCTCCTCGGCGGCCTGATGACGCAGATCGGCACCTCGCCCAACATCGTCGTCTCGCGCCTTCGCCAGGAGATCGGCGGCGAGAGCTTCACCATGTTCGACTTCACGCCGGTCGGCGCGACGCTGACGGTCTGCGGCATCCTCTTCATGCTGTTCTTCAACCGCATCGTGCCCGAGCGCACCAACAAGAACGCCAGCATCGAGGAATCGCTGGAAGCGGCCGCCTATTCCTCCGACGCGACGGTGGTGGAAGGCTCGCCCGCCATCGGCAAGTCGCTCAACGAGGTGCTGCGCAACGGCGACGGCGACGTGATCGCGACCTCGATCATCCGCGGCCATGTGCATCTGACGCCCCTGCCGGACGTGCGCCTCATGGCGAACGACACGATCCTCATGGAAGGCACCGCGAGCGCCCTCGACAAGGTCGTCTCCACCGCCGGCCTGACGCTCTCCGGCCAGCCGATCCGTGCCGGGCGCGGCGAGGCCGGCGAGATCAGCGCCATCGAGGTCGTCGTCGGCAACGAGTCCCGCCTCATCGACATTTCCGCGCGCTCCATCGCGCTGTTCCATTCCTACGGCATCAACCTGCTCGCCGTCAGCCGGCAGGGCCAGCGCCTGCGCGAAAAGCTTTCCGAGGTGCGCCTTCGCCCCGGCGACGTGATCGTGGTGCAGGGCAACAACCGGGCGCTGCCGACGCTGCTGCCTGAACTCGGCCTGCTCCCCCTCGCCCAGCGCGAGATCCTGCTCGGCGCGCCGCGCAAGGCGATCATCCCCGTCCTGGTGCTGATCGCCGCCATGGCCTCCACCGCGCTCGGCCTCGTGCCGGTCGCCACCGGCTTCTTCGCCGCCGCCGTTGCCATGGTGCTGTTCCGCGCCGTGCCGCTGCGCGAGGCCTATGCGGCGCTGGACGGGCCGATCCTCGTCATGCTGGCCGCGCTCATCCCCGTTTCCGACAGCCTGCGCACGACGGGCGCCAGCGAACTCATCGCCGGCTGGCTCGGCGACATCGCCGTGCATCTGCCGCCCTTCGGCGCGCTCACTCTCATCCTGCTGACCGCGATGGCGGTGACGCCCTTCCTCAACAATGCCGCGACGGTGCTGGTGATGGCGCCCATCGCGGCGAGCTTCGCAGGAGCCCTGCACTACAGGCCAGAGGCCTTCCTGATGGCCGTGGCGATCGGCGCGGGCTGCGACTTCCTCACCCCCGTCGGCCACCAGTGCAACACGCTGGTCATGGGCCCGGGCGGCTACAAGTTCGCCGACTATCCGCGCGTCGGCCTGCCGCTCTCCGTCCTCATCGTCATCGTCAGCGTACCGACACTGCTCTACGTCTGGCCGGTGCAGTAGCCGGGCCCGAGTTTTTCTTGACGCGCCGGGCTGAATATGGTCTCACCCAGCCCAATGGATAGCCTTTTGCCGCCATTCGAAACGGCGAAAAACCGGGCTCTCCCCTCCTGAAATGTCAAGACAGGCCCAACCATGAGCACTTCCGGCGTTCGCGTCCGCATCGCACCCTCTCCGACCGGCGAGCCGCATGTCGGCACCGCCTATATCGCGCTGTTCAACTACCTCTTCGCCAAGAAGAACAACGGCACCTTCATCCTGCGCATCGAGGACACGGACGCCACGCGTTCGACGCCGGAATTCGAGCAGAAGGTGCTGGACGCGCTGAAATGGTGTGGCCTGGAATGGTCGGAAGGCCCCGATATCGGCGGCCCCTACGGTCCCTATCGCCAGTCCGACCGCAAGGATATCTACCGTCCCTATGTCGACAAGATCGTCGCCAACGGCCACGGCTTCAAGTGTTTCTGCACGCCCGAGCGGCTGGAGCAGATGCGCGAGGCGCAGCGCGCCGCCGGCAAGCCGCCGAAATACGATGGCCTGTGCCTCCACCTTTCCGCCGAGGAAGTGACGAAGCGCGTCGACGCCGGCGAGCCGCATGTCGTGCGCATGAAGATCCCCACCGAAGGCTCGTGCAAGTTCGTCGACGGCGTCTACGGCCCGGTGGAGATTCCGTGGGATGCGGTCGACATGCAGGTTCTGCTGAAGGCCGACGGCATGCCGACCTACCACATGGCGAACGTGGTCGACGACCACCTGATGAAGATCACCCATGTGGCGCGCGGCGAGGAATGGCTCGCCTCGGTGCCCAAGCACATCCTCATCTATCAATATCTCGGCCTCGAGCCGCCGGTCTTCATGCACCTGTCGCTGATGCGCAATCACGACAAGTCGAAACTCTCGAAACGCAAGAACCCGACCTCGATCTCCTACTATTCGGCGCTCGGCTACCTGCCGGAAGCGCTGATGAACTTCCTCGGCCTGTTCTTCATCCAGATCTCCGAAGGCGAAGAACTGCTGACCATGGATCAGCTCGCCGAAAAGTTCGACCCGGAGAACCTTTCCAAGGCCGGCGCGATCTTCGACATCCAGAAGCTCGACTGGCTGAACGGCCGCTGGCTGCGCGAGCAGCTCACCGAAGAAGACTTCATGCAGCGCGTGCTGGAATGGGCGATGGAGAACAACCGCATCCGCGACGGCCTCAAGCTGTCGCAGTCGCGCATTTCCAAGCTCGGCGAGCTGCCGGACCTTGCCGGCTTCCTCTTGAAGTCGGACCTCGGCCTGACGCCGGAGGCCTTCGCCAAGGTGAAGTCGACGCCGGAAGAAATCCTCGAAGTGCTGAACCAGGTGCAGCCGGACCTCGAAAAGATGCCGGAATGGACCGTCGAGAGCATCGAGGCGGAACTGCGCGCAAGCGCCGACCGGCTCGGCAAGAAGCTCAAGGTCGTGGTGGCCCCGCTCTTCGTCGCCGTCTCCGGCTCGTCGCGCTCGCTGCCGCTCTTCGACTCGATGGCCATCCTTGGCCGCTCCGTCGTGCGCCAGCGCCTGAAGGTCGCCGCGCAGGTCGTGGCCTCCATGGTCGGCAGCGGAAAGTAAGGAACGAACAAGAATGAACGACAAGACAGAAACCGCCCTCTCCTCCGATCCGACGGAAGTCCGCCGCCAGAAGCTCGCCCAGCTGCGCGAGACGATCGGCGACGTCTATCCGGCGCATTTCCACCGCACGATGACCAATGCGGAGCTTGCGGAAAAATACGAGGGCCTGGAGCTCGACACGGAGAGCGGCGACATCGTGACCGTCGCCGGCCGCGTCTATTCCTCGCGCAATTCCGGCATGTTCATGGATATCCATGACGCCTCGGGCAAGATCCAGATCTTCAGCCACAAGGACACGACGCCGGAGGAGGCCCGCAACCTGCTGCCGATGATCGACCTCGGCGACATTATCGGCGTGACCGGCGCGGTGCGCCGCACCAAGCGCGGCGAGCTGACGATCAATGCCCATGAGATCGTCATGCTGACGAAGTCGCTTCTTCCCATGCCGGAGAAGTGGAATGGCATTGCCGACATCGAGATCCGCTATCGCAAGCGCCACCTCGATATCATGAGCAACGAGGAGTCCAAGCTCCGCTTCCAGCAGCGCTCGAAGATCGTTTCCGGCATCCGCCGCTTCATGGAGAACGACGGCTTCATGGAAGTCGAGACGCCCATGCTGCATTCGGTCTATGGCGGCGCGACGGCCGAGCCCTTCAAGACGCACCACAACACGCTGAAGCTGGACATGTTCCTGCGCATCGCGCCGGAACTGTTCCTCAAGCGCACGCTGGTCTCCGGCCTCACCGACAAGGTGTTCGAGATCAACCGCAACTTCCGTAACGAGGGCGTGTCGACAAGGCACAATCCCGAATTCACGATGATGGAGTGCTACTGGGCCTATGCCGACTACGAGGACATCATGGACCTCGTGGAACGCCTGTTCGCCGAGCTTGCGGTGAAGATCCACGGCTCGACCGAATTCGCCTATGGCGACAAGGAAATCTCCTTCAAGGGTCCGTTCAAGCGCGTGCCGATGCCCGATGCGGTGAAGGAAGTAACCGGCATCGACTTCCTCGCCATCAAGACGGACGAGGAAGCCCGCGCCGCCGCCAGGGCCGCCGGCTTCGAGATCGAGAAGGACTGGACCTGGGGCGAATGCCTCGCCTTCATTTTCGAGGAGAAGGTCGAGCCGGCGCTGATCCAGCCGAGCCACGTCACGCATTTCCCGAAGGACATCTCGCCCTTCGCCAAGGAAGTGCCGGGCGAGCCGCGCCTCGTCGAGCGTTTCGAGACCTATTGCAACACCTGGGAACTCGGCAACGCTTTCTCCGAGCTGAACGACCCGGAAGAGCAGCGCGCCCGCATGGTCGAGCAGCTTGAGCAGGCCCATGCCCGCGGCGAGAAGGCCAAGCAGCTCGATGACGAGTTCCTCGACGCCATCGACCAGGGCATGCCGCCCGCCGGCGGCCTCGGCATCGGCGTCGACCGCCTGATCATGCTGTTGACCAACGCGCCGTCGATCCGCGACGTCATCCTCTTCCCGGCGCGCCGGGCGAAGGCGGACTGACACGCTTCGTTGCGGAAGGGAGGACGCGTCCTCCCCTTCGTCATAGTCGAGCTTGACCCGACCATGCATCCCCACGGCATGGCCTCGCTCGTGACGTGGATCCTCGGGTCGAGCCCGAGGATGACGGCAGTGAGTGAGGCGAGGCTCACCGCAAGAGAGCGTCTTCATAACGAAAAAGGCCGCGGGTTGCTCCGCGGCCTTCTTGCTTAACGACGCCCTGTCCCTTCTCCTTCGTCATGCTCGGGCTCGACCCGAGCATCCATCCGCACGGCATGACCACGCCGATGGAAGAGGAAGCGCGGCCTCACGCCTCGATGGAGACATCCCCGATGGGCCGCGAGCAGCAAGCGAGGATATAGCCCTCCTCGATCTCGTCATCGAGAATGCCGCCATTGTGGCGCATGTCGACTTCGCCCGAGACCTTCATGACGCGGCAGGTGCCGCACAGGCCGCCCTCGCAGGCCGCGCCGATGCGCACGCCCGCCGCGCGGGCCGTCTGCAGGATGGTCTGGCCGGGTGGGCATTTGGCTTCCTTGCCGGCCATGGTGAAGGTGATGGTGGCGACCGCGTCGGCATCCACCTCCGCCTCGCCGGCGCCGGCGCGGATGGCGATCTCTTCCGGGGCGGGCGCGGCGGCCGGCTGGAAGCTCTCCTCGTGGTAGCGCTCCATGTCGAAGCCGCAGACCTTCAGCATGTCGCGAACGCCGCGCATGAAGGGCTCCGGCCCGCAGCAGAAGATGGTGCGCTCGCGGAAATCGGGCGCCATCAGCGTCAGCCGCGCCGCATCGATGCGGCCGCGCAGCCCGTGCCAGCCGTCGCGCGGGTTATGTCCCTCGACGACGAAGCCGAGCGAGAGCTGCGGCATGTGCGCGGCGATATATTCGAGCTCCCCCTTGAACAGGAGATCCTCCGGCTTGCGGGCGCAGGTGACGAAGGCGACGTCGGACTGCGGCGCACAATCGGCCATCCAGCGCGTCATCGACATCATCGGCGTGATGCCGGAGCCGGCGGAGATGAAGAGGTATTTCTCGCCCGGATGGCGCACGAAGGAGAAGTCGCCGAGCGGCCCGAAGGCCTTCAGCTTCACGCCGGGGCGCAGATTGTCGAACATCCAGCGCGTGCCGATCGAGTTCTTCTGCGCCTTCACCGTCACGGAGACGGCATAGGGGCGGGAGGGCGTCGAGGACAGCGTATAGGTCCGCATTACCGGCTCGTCTTCCGAGACCGGCAGTTCGAGCGTGACGAACTGGCCCGGCAGATACCGGAACCAGTTGTCGCGATCGGAGCGGAAGGTGAATGTCATCACGTCCGCCGTCTCCACCGTGGCGGCGATGCATTCCAGCAGGTTCTGCCGGTCGTTCCACGGATGGAGTTCGTCGAAGTGGCGGAAGTGGCTGGCACTCATGTCATGCTACCCGCGAGAGCGTCTGCTTCGAGCCGTCGAGCCGGTCGACCATGAAGTTCGAATACCATTCGACGAACTGCATGACGCCGCCTTCGTCGACGGGCGAGTACGGGCCGGGCTCGTAGGCCGGGGAGCGGATGCCGAAGGCGTTTTCCTCGACGATCCGGCGGTCCTGGTCGTTGGTCTCGGTCCAGACATGGGTGAGCTCGTCGAGACGGTAGTCGACGCCTTCCACCGCATCCTTGTTGACCAGCCACTTGGTCGTGACCTGGGTCAGTTCGGGACCGAGCGGCAGCACGCGGAAGGTGATGGCATGGTCGGCCAGAACGTGGTTCCAAGTCGTCGGATAGTGGAAGAGCAGCAGCGCGCCGATATGGCTTTCCAGAACGTCGCTGGAGAGCGGGCGCTGCACGGCGCGGGCGCCGGACATGGTGTAGCTCTCGGCGTCCTGGATGAGCGGCATGCGCGCGGCGCGGAACTGGCCGGTCGGCGACATGCGGAACTGGCTCGGCAGGCCGGCGGCCTCGCACTTGGCCCAGTGGCCGGAGATTTCCGGATCGTCCTGCGCGCCCTGCACGCCGGTCGCGCTCGGCGCTTCCGGATAGGTGCGGCAGAGCTCCGGATGGTTGGCCGCGCAGTGGTAGCACTCGCGGTTGTTCTCCCAGACGAGCTTCCAGTTGCCCTTCTCGACGATGGTGCTTTCGAAGGCGATCTTCGTCTCGCCGAGACGGTGGCGGGCGATATAGGGCTCGACGAGCGAGACGAAGGGCGCGAAGTCCGGCGCTTCCTCGGCGAGACAGATGAAGATGTAGCCGCCGACCGTCTGGCAATGGACCGGCTTCAGGCCATGCTCGCTCTTGTCGAAATTCTCGTCCATGTGGCGGGCGAAGAGCAGCGAACCGTCGAGTTCATAGGTCCACTGGTGATAGGGACAGACGAGCTTGGCGGCGCTGCCCCTGTGCTGCGAGCAGACGCGCGAGCCGCGATGGCGGCAGGCATTGTGCAGCGCGCGCACGGTGCCAGCGCGGTCGCGGGTGATGACGACGGGATAGTCGCCGACCTGCACGGTGAAATAGTTGCCGGCCTTCGGGATCTCGCAATCGTGGCCGACGAACAGCCAGTCGCGGTACCAGATCGTCTCCAGGTCGAGCTTGTAGTAATCGGGGTCGGTGTAGAAGGCCTGCTCGAGGCTGTAGCCTTCGCGCCGGTTCTTGAGCTTGCGGAGCACGTCGCTGCGAATGTCCATGCCGGGATCCTCAGATATCCAAATTCGCCGAGGCGTACGGAAGGAGACGGCCCCCGGGCGCCAGGCCCGGAACTGCACGCTTCCCGGCCGCCCGCCGCAGCCGTCACGATCGTTCCTCCAGGCTGGTTTCCGGGCTGAGGAGCGTCCTTTCGGGACTGTCGCGGCGCCTTCCGGGTTCCTCCTCCGTCGGCCTCTCCACGCCTCCAACACCGTTGCGGGGGCAGCGCCGGAATTCAACCGGCTTCCCAATTTTCGCGCCCTCTGCCGAGGGTGACGCCTTGAGTAGACCTATCTAAGCGCAACTACGCCCGAACGGCATGCCGGAAAACGACACGGCCTCTTGATTTGACGACAGGCCACAACCATGGAGATCGATACCTCCGGCCTCTATTTCACCTGATATCTCATATGGATAGGCTTCAAATCCGGGAGCTTTTCCCGCTCTTTCGACCCACCGGCACCGGAGCGACGACCCTTGTCATATTGCGACCATATTCCTTACGGGTTTGCGACGTCGCGGGTTGAAACAAATACTTAACGACGTTTCCATAAACTTTTGCCGGACAGGACGCGTGGATGGAGTGCCCGAGGCGTGCAGCAGACGAAATTCCGGTACTACGACGCCGTCGCCTTCAAGCGGGCCAATCCGCCCCGATCCGCCGTGCACACGGAGTTCCTGCGCACCGGCCGCATCGACCGGAGCATCGCCTGGAGCCCGAGCGAGAAGCGCTATCTCAGCTACCAGGAAGTGGCCGAGCGCACCGGCCGCAAGCTGGAGCGCGCCGGCGACATCACCCATGAGCGCATCAACGGCTTCCATCGGTCGATCCGCTTTCCCAAGCTGGTCTTCCACCGCACGCTGGCCGGGACGCCGCATCTCGGCTATTGCCACATCACCGTCGCCAACAGCCGCTTCGCGGAATTCGAAAACGTGCAATGGGCCTTCTACATGGCCAATTTCCTGGCCGAGATCGGCGACGAGGACCAGTTCTTCGCCGGCATATCGCGCAAGCCCGGCCGCATGTATTTCGCCGTCGCCATCGCCCCGACGCAGGAGGAAGGTCGCCTCACGATCGACCGCACGGTGCGCGGCAACGGCGTGATCTTCCGCACGGACGATCCGAAGCTGGCGATGAAGAACGTGCTGATGCTCGGCGCGCGCGACGAGGCGCTGCGCAAGGTCATCCAGACGCTGTAGTCCATTCACGACGCCCGGTAGAGCATCCATTCCTTGCCGGCCGGCACCTCGTCGCCGCGGCCGTAGACGACCGTCTGGTCGCCGCCCGCCGCCTTCGCCTCGGCAAGCGCCCGCTCGCAGGCGGATGTCAGGTCGAGCGCGCTTTCCGCCCGGTCCGACATGCAAAGCCCCGTCGACAGCGTGAGGTTGCCGAGATTGCGCCCGGTGCGCGGATCGCGCAGCGCCACGGTCTGGAAGGCCGCGCGCAGGAGATCGACGAGCCGCGTCGCCTCGCCCTCGTCCGCCGTCTGGAAGAGGAAGCCGAAGCGCAGGCCGTCGAAGCGCACGGCAAGGTCGCTTGCCGGGAAGGCCTGGCGGATGAGCCCGCCGTAGAAGGTCACGAGATGGTCCGAAAGCGCCTCGATCTGGCCGGACGTGAAGCGGCGCTCGGCATCGACCTCGGCGATCGCCACGCCGCAGAGCATGGGCAGCTCGGGATTGGCATAGACGCGGGCGAGCGCCTTGTTGAAGGCGCGGCGGTTGCCGAGCTTCGTCGGCGGATCGACGAATTTCATCGCCTCGAATTCCGCCATCTCCTTCTGGATGCCGTCCATCACGGCCGATTGCGCGGCGACCTTCTCCGCCATTTCCGCCGTGTGGCTGACGCGCAGCTCCGTCGCCCGCTGCAGGGCTTCGAGCGAGCTGCCGAGCGCGCCCTCGCCAAGGCCGCCGGCATTGCGGATGACCTGCGAGGCCTCGCCGATCAGGCGGCCATAATCGTTGAGCGAGGACCGTTCCTGGCTGAGCAGGTCCATGAAGTTGCTCATCTCGTTGCTGATGGCGCCCGCCGAGCGCTGCAAAACGCTCGCCTCGTGCTGGTGCGGCAGGTACTTGCGGCCGAGCTCGTCGAGCGCCGCCTGGGTCTTGTACTTGCCGAGCGCGATGAAATCGCGCACGAGATCCGGATTGCTGCCCGCATAGGCCTCGTAGACCAGCTCGTAATTGCGCGGCAGGCCGTCGATGCCCATCTGCTTCATCGCCGCTGCGATCCGGAGCGTGATATCGGTCGTCGAGGATTTCTTCTGAGCCATGGGACGGGAACCTGCCTGCGGGAATTCTCAGCCTTCCATAACAGGCGGCTCTTTCGACCGCTCTAATCCGGTCGCTCGAATTTTAGCCAAGCGCTTCGGCCTTGGCATTGCCGGCCAAAGCCCTGTAAAGGAAGCCGAAAGCGACGGAAGGACGACATGGCGGATATCGTTGATACGCGGACGGATGCGGAGACGGCGCTGGCGCGCGCCGTGGAAATCCTCGGGCGGGGCGTGCCCGTCGCCATTCCGACGGAGACCGTCTACGGCCTTGCCGCCGACGCCACCAATCCGCAGGCGATCACCCGCATCTATGAAATGAAGGGCCGCCCGCGCTTCAACCCGCTGATCTGCCACATGGCGGATCTCGCCATGGCGGAGCGGCACGCGGTCTTCGACCCGCTGTCGCGCCGCCTCGCCGAAGCCTTCTGGCCCGGCCCGCTGACGCTGGTCGTGCCCGTCCGCCCCGAAAGCCCCATCCATCCGCTGGCCCGCGCCGGGCTCGACACCGTCGGCATCCGCGTGCCGACCGGCATCGCCAGCCGCCTGCTCGCCGCCTTCGACCGGCCGCTCGCCGCCCCGAGCGCCAACACCTCCGGCCGCATCAGCCCAACCACCGCCCGCCACGTCGCCGACGATTTCGGCGACCGGCTGGAACTGGTGCTCGACGGCGGCGCGGCGAAAGTCGGCCTCGAATCCACCATCCTCAAGGTCGAGGGCGAGACGATCCGGCTGCTGCGGCCCGGCGGGCTCGACGCCGCCGAGATCGAGCGCGTCATCGGCCGCCCCGTCACGCGCAACGACAAGGCTGGCGCGACGATCGTGGCTCCCGGCATGCTCGCCTCGCACTATGCCCCCGATGCGCCGGTGCGGCTCGACGCAAGCGACGTGAAACCCGGCGAGGTGCTCATTCGTTTCGGCGGCAAGGCGCTTCCCGGCGAGGCCGAAGCCGCGCTGGTGCTCGACCTCAGCCCGGCCGGCGACCTTGCCGAAGCCGCCACCAACCTCTTCGGCTACATGAAGAAGGCCGATGCCGTGGGCGCGCGCTCCATCGCCTTCTCGCCGATCCCGGCGACCGGCCTCGGCGAAGCGATCAACGACCGCCTGCAGCGCGCCGCCGCCCCGAGAAACTGAGAGAAACAAGATGGTCCAGGCAAAGCTCTCCCCCGATCTCATCGCCCGCTTCGCGGACATCACCGGCCCCGGCTATGCGCTCTCCGACGACAGGGACATCGCTCCCTATCTCGTCGAAAGCCGCGGGCTCTATCACGGCACATCGCCGCTGGTGCTGCGGCCGGGCTCGGTGCGGGAAGTCTCGGCGATCCTCGCGCTCGCCACCGAAACGCGCACCGCCATCGTGCCGCAGGGCGGCAATACCGGCCATGTCGGCGGCAGCGTGCCGCGCGAGGGGGCGGCGGACGTGGTGCTCTCGCTCTCCCGCCTCAACCGCATCCGCGACGTCGATCCGGTCGGCAACGTGATCGTCGCGGACGGCGGCTGCGTGCTGGCGGAGATTCACAAGGCGGCCGAGGCCGTCGACCGGCTCTTCCCCCTGTCGCTCGGCTCGGAGGGTTCCTGCCAGATCGGCGGCAACCTCTCCACCAATGCCGGCGGCACCGCCGTGCTCGCCTATGGCAACATGCGTCACCTCTGCCTTGGCCTCGAGGTCGTGCTGCCGACCGGCGAAGTCTGGAACGGCCTTCGCCGGCTGAAGAAGGACAATACCGGCTACGACCTGCGCGACCTCTTCATCGGCGCGGAAGGCACGCTCGGCGTCATCACCGGCGCGGTGCTGAAGCTCTTCCCCCGCCCGCTCGGCCACGAGGTCGCCTTTGCCGGCCTGAAGTCGGTGAAGGACGCGCTCGCCCTTTTCGAACGCGCCTCCAGCCGCTGCGGCACGGCACTCACCGGCTTCGAGCTGATGCCGCGCCTCGGCGTCGATTTCACCACGCGGCACATTCCCGGCGTGCGCGATCCGCTCGCGACGCGGCACGACTGGTACGTGCTGATCGACATATCGACCTCCGACGCCGCCGAGACGGCGACGCGCATGATGGAGGCGCTGCTGGCCGAAGGCGTCGAGGCGGGGCTGGTGGAGAACGCCGTCATCGCCTCGAGCGAAGAGCAGCGCAAGGCCCTGTGGCACATGCGCGAGAGCATGTCGCCGGCGCAGAAGCCCGAGGGCGGCTCGATCAAGCACGACGTTTCCGTGCCGGTCTCCTCCATCCCGGATTTCATGGCCGAGGCGGATGCGGCCGTGATGGCGGCGATCCCCGGCGCGCGCATCTGCTCCTTCGGCCATATGGGCGACGGCAATATCCACTACAACATTTCCCAGCCCGTGGGCGCGGACAAGCAGGCCTTCCTGGACCGCTGGCGCGAGATCAACCATCTCGTCCACGGCATCGTGCTGAAATATCACGGCTCGATTTCCGCCGAGCACGGCATCGGCCAGTTGAAGCGCGACGAGCTTGCCGCCGTGCGCGAGCCGATCGAGATGGACCTGATGCGAAGGGTCAAGCACGCCTTCGACCCCGCCGGCATCATGAATCCCGGCAAGGTCGTGGCCGGCTGATCAGGACCCGCCCGGGCGCAGCTGCGCCAGCGACATCATGAGGTCGGCGCTGATGCCGGAGGAGCCGGAGCTGGTCAGCACCGAAAGGGCGGGATCGGTATTCGTCTGGTTGTCGAGGTCGTAGAGGACCGAGAACTTCACGATCATCTTCGAAACCGCTTCGGGGTCCTGCAGGTCCTTGAGCTCGAGATGGCGCTTGATCATCTCCGCCTGCGCATCGATATCGGCGCTGCCGATCTCGTCGGGCAGCTGGTAGATCACCTTGAAGACCTCGAACAGCGCGTCGTCGGCGAGGATGTCGTAGGGGCTGGTGATCGTCTCGGCCTTGCGCTGGAAATAGAGCGCGAGGCGCACGCCGGCATTGTCGTCGCCGGCCTCTTCCTCCAGCATCTGCTGCACATGGCTGTCGATCGTCTCGTAGATGCCGCGGCGCGACTGGATCTCCGCGTCGTCCGGCTGCGTGACCTTGCCCTCGGCATTGAAGTTGAAGGAGGCGACGATCTTGCGATAGGCGCGGTCCGCCTGCTGGTTGGCGAAACTCTTCGGGTCGTCGAGGTCGGAGGTGAAGATCTTCTGCATGAAGGTGGCGTCGACGCTTTCCGGATCGATGCCGTTCGCCGTCAGCACGAAGGAGACGAGGCGGTCGTCGGCAAGGAAATCCTCGACGGACTCCACCTTCTGCATCTGCGTGGAGTAATATTTGGCCTCCTCTTCCGCCTTCTTCTTGTCATCCTCCGTTCCGAAACGGGATTTCACCGTCACATAGGCGCGGGACATGACGAGGATTTCGGCTTCCGACTGTGCCAGCTTCGGCGCGGTGATATTGCCGTCCGAACCGAAATTGAACGCCTTGGCGAGCTGGACGAAACGATCGTCCTTGAGCTGGTACACATAGCTCTTGGGATCGTTGAGGTCGCTTTGCATCACCTTCTTGATGGTGAAGGCGGAAACCTTCGCCGGATCGATGCCGAAGGCCTTCAACGCAAAGTTATAGATGGAGGCTTCGCCGACGAAGTCCTTCACGGTCTTCACCGCGCCGATCTGGCTCTTGAACTGCTTGATGGCGGTCGCGTCGGCCTCGTCGTCCTTGTCGTTGTAATGGATCATGTAGGCGTTCGTGGCGGTGGCGGTCTGCGCCGCCGTCTGCGCGGCCTGGCCGGCGGCGAGCGTGCCGTCCTCCTGGAAGTTGAAGGCGGCGCGCAGCGCGACGTATTTCGCCTTGTCGGCACCGCCGAACAGGTTGATGTAGCTGGTCGCGTTGTCCGGGTCGGGGTCGCTCGTCAGGATATTGGCGATCGTGGAGCTGACGACGGACGCCTTGTTGAGGTCGAAGGCGACCTTGATGTAGTTCAGCAGGCGCGGGTCGTTGACGAGCTCGCTCGCCGTCGTCACGCTGCCGATGCGGCTTTCGAAATAGTCCTTGTTGATCAGCGCCGCCTCGGAGGTCACGCGCGGATTGGAGAGCGTGTAGAGCTGGTTCGTGGCCGCCTTCTGGTCCGCGTCCTGCACGGTGCCGGCCGTCGCCGTCCCGTCGCTGGCGAAATTGTAGGCTTCCGCCAGCGCGCGATATTTCTCGGCCGTGACGATGATGGCGCTCTGCCGGCTGATTTCCGCCTTGAGCTCGGCGATCCGCGCCTTGTTGGCATCGTTGGAAGGAAGGGTCGACAGCTCGCTGTTCGCAGCCTGGATCGCCGCCACGGCATCCGTCTCGCGGGCGCCGAACTCGGTGCTGAAATAGCTGGCCGGATCGTCGGGATCGCTGCCGAGGACCCCGCGCACCACCTCCCGCGAATAGGTGTTCGGGTCGATGCCGAAGGCGGTGAACACGTAGTTGCGCAGGCGGTCGTTGTTGATGAGCTGGTCGGCACTCGTCACCGTGTCGATGACGACATTGTAATAGCGGGTCTCCTCCTTGAGCGCCGCGCCGGCATTGGCGGCGGTGGCGGAATAGAGGCCGATGATGGAATCGAGCTGCGTTTCGGTCTGCGCCGTCGCGGTCGAGGGCGTGAAGCTGAAGGCGCTGGCGAAATCGCGGTAGCGCGTGTCCGTCAGCTTGTTGGCGAAGCTGTTGGCATCCGTCAGGTCGCTGTCCAGCACCTGGCGCATGAAGGCCTTCGCATAGGTCATCTCCTCCAGGCCATAGGCCTTCATGGCATAGGAATAGAGCCGGTAGTCGTCGAGGAATTCGTCGACCGAGGAAACCTTGCCGATATTCTCCCTGTAGTAATCGGCATCGCGCGCGTTGGTCGCCTCGGCCGCGGTGCGGTTCAGCGACTTCAGCATGTCCTTCGCGATGAGGTTGTAGCTCGTATAGGTCGACAGCATCGGGAAACCGTTCCTTCCAGTCACCGGCCGCGCGCGCAGGGGCCGATCGGCGCCATTGTCGCCCGCGAGGCTTGTCCCGGCCTGTCGGGCCATGGCTCGAATGCGCCGGCCCGCGTTCACCTCTCCTAAACCCTGACCCGTGCGGTTTTGCTAACCATCAGGAACTGCAAAGTTTTCTTAACCGCGATTTTTAAGCGGCATGGAAGGGGGCGCGCCTATTCTCCCCCTCAGAGGACGCAAAGTCCCGATGAGAAGACCGGACACCGGCTCTCAAGGAAAACAAGGGCGAAAGACATGCTGAATACCGTTTCCAAGCCGGCCTGGGCCGGCAGCACGCTCCGGCTCGATCCCAAGCGCTTCCCGCAGCAGGTGACCTTCGAGCTGCGCACCGAGGGAACCGACGCCACGATCACCCTCGACGAGCGCGGCGCCGTGCTGCGCAAGGTGCTTCCCTCCAGCGGCCTGCCGCTGTCCATCGCACTGCCGGCCCGCGCCTTCAAGGGCGTCGCCGCCCGCGCCATCGACCATGGCGACGGCGACGTGACCGTCACGCTCGAGTTGCATCACGACGACCCGGACCTCTGCATCCCGCTTCTGGTGGCGCACGATCTCTGCGACATCGCCGCCGACTGGCGCAGCTGGGCCGAGGCCTACCGCATTCCCATGCTGATGGTGGAAGCCGACGGCGTCGCCCGCCCGCTCGACGACAACCTGACGGTCGGCAGCCGCCCCGCGAAACCGCGCCGCCGCCATTCCTACTTCGCGGATCGTCGCCCCCGCTTCCTGGTGCGCCGCACGACCGGCAAGCTCGGCGTCCAGATGAAGATCGACGGCCGGGAGATCATCGCCCGCCGTTGAGCCTGCGATGACGATTTGACCTCCGGAAAGCCGGCCGTTCCCTGCGGCCGGCTTTTCCGCGTCCGGCTCAGGCGAAGGGAATGGCGACCGCCAGCGCGAGGAAGATGGCGAAGCCGACGACGTGGTTGAACTTGAACAGCGCAAGGCACTGCACCGGATCGTCGATATCGAGCGATCGGATCTGCCAGGCGAGCATCAAAGCGGCGGCCGCAAGGCCGAGCCAGCCGATGACGCCGACGCCGGCCAGCCAGAAGGACAGCGCGATGAGCGCCACCGTCAGGCCGTAGAGGCCGACGAGCCATTGCCGGGTCTTCTCGCCGAAGAGGCGGGCGGTGGAGCGCACGCCGATCAGCGCGTCGTCCTCCTTGTCCTGGTGGGCATAGATCGTGTCGTAGCCGATGGTCCAGGCGATCGCGGCGATGTAGAGCGCGACGGGCGCGAGCGACAGCGCGCCGAAGACCGCCGCCCAACCCATCAGCGCGCCCCAGGAAAAGGCCATGCCGAGGAAGAACTGCGGCCAGTCGGTGAAGCGCTTGGCGAAGGGATAGACCGCGACGATCAGCAGCGAGGCCACGCCGAGCCCGATGGAGAAGAGATTGAACTGCAGGAGGACGACGAGGCCGACGAGCGCCTGCAGCACGATGAAGATCTTCGCCTGGCGGCGCGTGACGCGGCCGGACGGCAGCGGGCGCGAGCGGGTGCGGGCGACCGCCTGGTCGATATCGTGGTCGACGAGGTCGTTATAGGTGCAGCCCGCCCCGCGCATGGCGACCGAGCCGATGAAGAACAGCAAGAGATGCGCGAGGAACCGCAGCCAGTCGAAGCTGCCGGCCGCCGCCGCGACATTGGCCGCCAGCGCCGCCGACCAGAAGCAGGGCCACATCAGCAGCTGCCAGCCGATCGGCCGGTCCCAGCGGGCAAGCTGCGCATAGGGCCAGGCCCCGCGCGGCAGGACGCGGTAGACCCAGTTATCGGAAGGCGCGTCGGAAACGCGGCCGGAATCGGAGGAGGTGCTGATCATGCACCTAGATCGCAAGCGGCCACGCCCCGGTCAAGCCGGCGCATGGCCGCAGATGGGATTCAGCGCAGCGTGAAATCGAAGCGGTAGGTGGCTGCAACGCCGATCAGGAATTGATCGCGCTCGCCGCGCTGCTTGACGAGGCTCGAATCCGCCGCCGGGCCCATGAGGCGCTTGTATTCGGCGAAGGCGCTGGTCTCGATCTTCTCATTGACCTGCCAGGTGATCGCCGCGCCCGCGCCGACCGACTGGATGCCGCCGCCCGGATCGTAGGCGGCAAGGCCGGAGGCCGCGACCTGGCTCGGCTTCACCCGGTAATAGGCGTCCATATAGTCGTTCGACGCGACGGTAAGGCGCGGACCGGCGGACAGGCGCACGTCCGGCGTGATATCGACGAAGGCGTCGGCCGCCACATCCGCCACGATGCCGTGGTGGCTGCGGATGCCATGGCGCACCTCGCCGCGCACGCGCAGCCAGTCCGTCGGATAGGCTTCCGCGAACGCACCGAGTTCGCCACCCAGCTTCACCGGCGTCAGGCCCTTGAGGTCGGCGCTGTCATCCTCGTCGCGCGGCATGACCAGCTTGCCGGTCGCCCCTGCGCGAAAAGCGCCGTTGTCGATCAGCGCGAAGGAGGGATTGTCGTTGCGCGAGGAGAAGCGCACCGTGCTGCCGGCCTTGCCGAGCGAGATCAGCGGCGTGACCTGGAACAGATGGCCCTTGGCGCCCTCATAGCGCGGCGCGGCGAAGCCGGCGGCCCCCACCTTCAGATACCAGTCGCCGGACCAGAAGTGCTCGCCGTCGCCTGCAAGGGCGGAAATGGGCGCAAGAAGAAGGGCGGCCGCAGTCATTGCGGCCGGGAAACGGATACTCAAGACACAATCCTCGCTTTGCCGGCGCACCCGCCGCGGGGCGCCGAAACCTTTGATTGCACGAACATTAGCCACGTTTCATTACCGATTCGCTAACCATTCGCCAGCTTTCGAAGGTGAAACGATTCGTTCGAATTCCCGGCACCGAGCGGGAATTCCTTCATCGTACCACCGAGGAAAAGGGCGCCGCAATGCTCCCGAGCGCCGCGGCCCTTGACCTTTCGCCCCCGTCCCCTTAACCCGCCAGCAACAAGCATCAGGTCGAGGGTACGGGCATGAAGGTTCTGTTGATCGGATCGGGCGGACGCGAGCACGCCCTTGCCTGGAAGCTGGCGCAATCGCCCCTCCTCACCACGCTCTACGCCGCCCCCGGCAATCCCGGCATCGCCGAATGCGCGACGCTGGTCTCCCTCGATATCGAGGACCATGCGGCGGTCTCCGCCTTCTGCCGCGAGAACGGCATCTCCTTCGTCGTCGTCGGCCCGGAAGCCCCGCTCGTCGCGGGCCTTGCCGACGTGCTGCGCGCGGCCGGCATCGATGTCTTCGGGCCTTCGGCGGCCGCCGCCCAGCTCGAAGGCTCCAAGGGCTTCACCAAGGACCTCTGCGCCAAATACGACATCCCGACCGGCGCCTACCAGCGCTTCACCGACGCCGCCTCCGCCAAAGCCTATATCGAGGCCGAGGGCGCGCCGATCGTCATCAAGGCGGACGGGCTTGCCGCCGGCAAGGGTGTGACCGTCGCCATGACGCTGCCCGAGGCTCTGGCGGCCGTCGACGACTGCTTCGACGGCGCTTTCGGTGCGGCCGGCGCGGAAGTCGTCGTGGAAGCCTTTCTCGACGGCGAGGAGGCGAGCTTCTTCTGCCTTTGCGACGGCGTGAACGCCTTGCCGCTCGCCTCCGCGCAGGACCACAAGCGCGTCGGCGACGGCGATACCGGCCCGAACACCGGCGGCATGGGCGCCTATTCGCCGGCCCCGGTGATGACCCCCGGCATGGTCGAGCGCACGATGAAGGAGATCATCGAGCCGACGATCCGCGGCATGGCGGCGGACGGCCATCCCTTCCAGGGCGTGCTCTTCGCCGGCCTGATGATCACCGCCAAGGGCCCCGAGCTCATCGAATACAACGTGCGTTTCGGCGATCCGGAGTGCCAAGTGCTGATGATGCGGCTCGAAAGCGACCTGCTGCCGATCCTCCACGCTGCCGCCATCGGCCGGCTTGACAAGGTTTCCGCCGAATGGCGCAACGACCCCGCGCTCACCGTGGTCATGGCCTCGAAGGGCTATCCCGGCGCCTACGAGAAGGCGACGCCGATCCTATCGCTGCCGGCCGACGACGCCGCGACGAAGGTGTTCCATGCCGGCACAGCGCTGAAGGACGGCCAGCTCGTGGCGACCGGCGGGCGCGTGCTGAACGTCACCGCCGTCGCGCCGACCGTCGCCGAGGCGCAAAAGGCGGCATATGCGGCGCTTGACCGGGTGAAATGGGAAAACGGCTTCTGCCGCCGCGACATCGGCTGGCGCGCGGTCGCCCGCGAAAGGGCCTGACGGCAACCGGCGAAAAACGCCGTTTCATCAAATTTTACCATTTCCCCTGACGGGCTCGTAACCGACGGGCGCTATTCTCCCCTCACCGATGAGGAGAACCGTCGATGCGTATCCTGTTGCCGACCCTTGCCTTCGCGCTTCTTGCCGCCCCCGCCTTTGCGGGTTCGATCCGTCCCGTCGAGGATGCCGTCTCGGCGGACAGCATCGAGACGATCCGGTGCGGCGACTGCCCGGCGCTGAAGCCCAAGATCAAGGCCGCGACCTATCATGTCGACGCCATTGCGCCCGGCACGCAGAAGGTCGAGGTCCGCGAGGAGAACGGCGAGCGCAAGATCTTCCGCACGGAAGCCTGGATGGGCGGCTCGCCCGTGGTCTTCGTCAGCAAGGCGCCGGCAGAGACCACGCAGGCCGCAAGCACGGACACCGAAGAGAATGCGGTGACCGTGGATGCCGGCACCCAGACCGGCGCGCTCGACGAAGGCGCGGCACGGCATGCGAAAACGGCCGCGATCGCCTCTTCACGCGAGTTTGATCCGGGAAAATTTGAACTTCGGCTGGATTGACCCCATATTAGGGAGGCCCTGCCTCTCAGTCCCTCCAGGCTGACAGGAATCCGCGAAAGCGGACGTCTGCGCCCCTGACCTCAAGCAGGGGCGCACGCGTATCAGCCGCTCTCCCCCATATCGCTGACGAGCCGGTCGACCTCGCGGTCGGAATAGACGGCAATGCCGCTGCGCCGCAACAGCGCCGCCGTCACGCCCTGCCCGGCATGCCGGCTACCCGAAAACGAACCGTCATAGACGAAACCGGAGCCGCAGGACGGGCTGCCGTCGATCAGAAGCGCATGGCGGCAATCGTTCTTTCGCGCGACGTCGAGCGCGATGCGCGCGCCGTCGATATAGGCGGCGGACACGTCCCCGCCGGAAATTTCCAGCACCCGCGCCCGTCCGTCGAGCACGTCGTCGCCATCGAGCCCGTTCTCGATTTCCGCCGGCGGCCGCGGCACCTGGAAGCCGCCCGCAAGCTCCGGACAGAGCGTCACCAGCCGCCCCTCCGCCATCCAGCGGTCGACGGCCGCATGGACGAGCGGCTTGGCCGACCCGTTGTAGCGGACCGGCAGACCGGCAAGACAAGCGCTGATGAGGATCCTGCCGGCCATCAGCGCCCGCCCCTTACCCCGTGATCCTGGAGAAATCCGCGACCGTGCCGGTCGCCGCGCGGATGGCGGAGAGCAGCGCGAGGCGGTTGGCGCGGATGGCCGGGTCCTCGTCATTGACGAGGACGTCGTTGAAGAACTGGTCCACCGGCGCGCGGAGCGTCGAGAGGGCTTCCATGGCCGCGCGGAAATCCTCGCCGGCGACGGCCGCGGCCGCATCCTTCGAGGCGGTTTCAACGGCCGCGTGAAGCGCCTTCTCGGCATCCAGCTTCAGAAGGTCGACCGAGACGGCGCCCTCGACGACGGTGCCCTTCTTCTCCTCGGAGGCGAGAAGCTGCGTCGCGCGCTTGGTACCGGCGAGCAGGTTCTGTCCCTCCTCCGAGGTGATGAAGGCCGTCAGCGCCTCGACGCGGCGGGCAACCGTCAGGAGATCGTCGGCCTCCGGCGTCAGCACGGCGTCGATGAGGTCGTGGCGCGCGCCCATGTCGCGGAGATAGACCTTCAGGCGATCATGGAAGAAGGCAAGCAGATCTGCGCATTTCTCATCAAACGCCGCACGCTCCAGAACGCTGGTCTGCGTGCCGCCACCATAACGCTTGGAGACCAGAACGCCGCCGTCATAAGCCTGCGCATCGGCCCAGGCGCCGAAGGCAGAGCCGAGCGAAAGGCGAAGGCCACCCTCCAGCAACATGCGAATGACGCCGAGGGCGGCGCGGCGCAGCGCATAGGGGTCCTTCGAGCCGGTCGGCTTCTCGTCGATGGCCCAGAAGCCGATCAGCGTGTCGAGCTTGTCGGCGAGCGCTACGGTGAGGCCCACCTTGCCGCCCGGCACGCGGTCGGAAGGGCCCTGCGGCTTGTAATGATCTTCGATGGCTTCGGCGACAGCGGCGTCCTCGCCCTGCAGGAGCGCATATTTGCGGCCCATGATGCCCTGCAGTTCCGGGAATTCGCCGACGGCTTCCGTGCGCAGGTCCGCCTTGGCGAGCACCACGGCGCGATCGACGAGAGCGGCATCGGCGCCGGTGACCTTCGCAAGCTCGGCAGCGAGCTTGCGGATGCGCGTGACGCGTTCGCCCTGCGTACCGAGCTTGGCATGGAAGGTGACGTTCAGCGCGTCGAGCTTGGCCATGCGCTGGTCGAGCGGCTTTTTAAGATCGAGACCGAACTTTTCGGCCGAGGCCTTCAGCGTGTCGAGGTCGGGCAGGTCGTGCTGGTCGCGCAGCCAGAAGTGCTTGGCGTCCGAAAGGCGGGCACGCACCACCTTGCCGTTGCCATGCACGATCTCCTTGCCGCCGTCCTTCGCCTCGATGTTCGAGATCAGGATGAAGTGGTTGGAGAGCGTATCGGCGCCCGGCTTGCGGGTGACGAAGCATTTCTGGTTGGTCTTGATGGTGAGGCGGATGATCTCCGAGGGGATCGCCAGGAACTCCTCGTCGAAGGTGCCCATCAGCACCTGAGGCCATTCGACGAGGCCGGAGACCTCCTCCAGCAGGGCCTCGTCCTCGACCAGTTCGAGGCCGCTGGCGAAGGCGATGTTGTTGGCATCCGTCGCGATGATCTGCTTGCGGCGCTCGGCATCGAGAACGACCTTCGCCTTCTCCAGATTGGCGACATAGTCCTCGAAGCGGCGCACGGTGATGGCCTCGGGCGCATGGAAGCGGTGGCCGTAGGTGACGTTGCCGGCAGTAAGCCCGTCGACCTCGAAGGGCACGACGCGCGTCTCCTCCGTCTCCGAGCCGAAGGTACAGACGATGGATTGCAGCGGACGCACCCAGCGAATCGCGCCGGGTTTTGCAGAGGCCGCACCCGAGCGCATCGACTTCGGCCAGGGGAAATTGCGGATGATGCCCGGCATCACCTCGGCGATGATCTCGTCGGCCGTACGGCCCGGCTTGACGATATGGGCGACGTAGAAATCGCCCTTCTTCGGATCGGAATGCACATGCGCTTCGGAAACCGAGCCGAGGCCCGCCTTGCGCAGGAAGCCCTGGATTGCCTGTTCGGGGGCGGAGGTTGCCGGGCCCTTGATCTCCTCGCGCACATCACTCGAACGGGCGTTGAGGCCGCGGATATCGAGCGTCAGGCGGCGCGGCGTCCAGTATTCGCGCGCGCCTTCATAGGTGAGGCCAGCCTCGACGAGCGCGTCGGTGACGAGCTTCTTCAGGTCGCCGGCCGCCTTGCGCTGCATGCGGGCGGGAATTTCCTCGGAGCGGAGTTCAAGCAGGAGATCGGGCATGTCAACTTTCCTCACCCTCCCCTCTCGGGAAGGGTCGGCACGAGCGTGCCGGTATGGGGTGAAAATCGTGCTCTCTGCTAGCAAAGTTAGGTGGTGCTGTACAACGGCAAATATGCCGTACGGCAGAGACGAGCGCGGTCAGTGACCGCTGGACGCGACCTCGTGCGTGCCTTCGGCGGCGGCATGCTCGCCTTCCGCGCCATGGCCGCCTTCCTCCTTGGCCTCGCCATGGCCGGAGGCCGCCGTCTCGACCGCATTCGGGTCGATGCAGTCCGTCCGTTCCTTCATCGCCGTGACGATGGTCTTGATCTCGTCGAGCGAAAGCTCCTTGCGCTCGCCGTAGAATTCCCCGTTGGCGGCCGGCACGCCATCCGTATAGCGCGCGACGAAGGGCGCGCTCATGCCGGGAACGGCGGAGGGATCGCGGGCGAAGAGCACTTCCGCGCCGATGGCCCGGCCGCGCATGTCGGCGCGATATTCGGGCCCGGCGGCATCGATCAGGATGATCTGGTAGAGATCGGCGTCCTCGGCATTCGAGACGGCCCCGGCGACGCGCAGCGCCGTCTTGACGCGCACCTCGCCGTCCGTGGCATCCGAGCGCACATATTTGCGCAGCCATTGCTGGCCGTCCTGTTCGAGGCGCACGGTGGTCACCGTCGTGCAGGCGGCGCCGGACACCGTTTCCGTCGACGGGCCGAGCAGCACGTCGCGCCCGACGAAGATCGCGGCAGCGCCCGAGGCGCCGGTCAGGACCAGCACGCCGGCGGCGATGATCAGCAGCTTCCGGGACAGGCGGAACGAGGTCGGAAGGAACTTCACGGGCGACGAACTTCTCTTTGAACGCAGAACAGGGAACGCGCCGAGAGCGCGCGAACGTGCCGCACTGTAGCCTGCGGGCGTTTCGGAAGTTTTAAACCCGCCTGTCCGATTTCGGGCCATTTCTGCGAATGATTTGCAATTGCGTTGACAGGCTTCAAAACCGCTCTATATTTTATTGCAACTCATTCGCAAAAGCAGCTCAGGAGAGCCGATGCTCCGCCGTTCCTTCAATGCCCTGCTTCTCAGCCTGCCGCTTCTGGCCACCGCCCCCGCCTTCGCGCAGGAAAAGCCCAAGGTGGTGACGACCTTCACCATCATCGCCGACATCGCGGCGAATGTGGCAGGCGATGCGGCCACGGTGGAATCCATCACCAAGCCGGGCGCGGAGATCCACAACTACCAGCCGACGCCGCGCGATATCCTGAAGGCGCAGGATGCGAAGCTGGTGCTCTGGAACGGCCTCAACCTGGAGCTCTGGTTCCAGAAGTTCCTCGCCAATCTCGGCGACGTGCCGAACGTCACGGTCAGCGACGGCGTCGCGCCGATGAGCATCGTGGAAGGCCCCTATCAGGGCAAGCCGAACCCGCATGCCTGGATGTCGCCGGACAATGCGCTGATCTATGTCGAGAACATCCGCAAGGCGCTCGGCGCACTCGACCCCGCCAATGCCGCGACCTACGACGCCAACGCCAAGGCCTATGGCGAGAAGATCAAGGCTCTGGGCGAAGAGATGAAAGCCAAGATCGGCGCGCTGCCGGAGGAAAAGCGCTGGCTCGTCACCAGCGAGGGCGCCTTCTCCTATCTCGCCCGCGATTTCGGCCTCAAGGAGCTCTTCCTCTGGCCGATCAACGCCGACCAGCAGGGCACGCCCAAGCAGGTGAAGGCGGTGATCGATGCAGTGCGCGAGCACAATATCCATGTCGTCTTCAGCGAGAGCACCGTTTCCGCCGATCCCGCCAGGCAGGTCGCGGCCGAAACCGGCGCGGCTTACGGCGGCGTCCTCTATGTCGACTCCCTGAGCGAGGCGGACGGCCCCGTGCCGACCTATCTCGACCTCCTGCGCGTGACATCCGAAACCATCGTGAAAGGTCTTTCGCAATGAGGATGGGCGGCAAGCCGAAGACGGTCGACGGCATCGTCGCCGAGGACGTGACCGTCACCTACCGCAACGGCCTGACGGCCTTGCGCCATGCCAGCTTCTCCGTGCCGAAGGGCACGATCACCGCGCTGGTCGGCGTCAACGGCGCGGGCAAGTCCACTCTCTTCAAGGCGATCATGGGCTTCGTACCGGTCGCGGGAGGCAAGGTGACGATCCTCGGCCTGTCCGTGCGCGAGGCGCTGAGGCAGAACCTCGTCGCCTATGTGCCGCAGGCCGAGGAGGTGGACTGGACCTTCCCCGTGCTCGTCGAGGACGTGGTGATGATGGGCCGCTACGGCCATATGAACTGGCTGCGCATTCCGACGAAACGCGACCACGAGATGGTCGAGGAGGCGCTGGCGCGGGTCAACATGGCCGGATTCCGCAAGCGCCAGATCGGCGAGCTCTCCGGCGGGCAGAGGAAGCGCGTCTTCCTCGCCCGCGCCCTGGCGCAGGAGGGACAGGTGATCCTGCTCGACGAGCCCTTCACCGGCGTCGACGTGACCACGGAGGAGCAGATCATCGAGCTGCTCGGCAAGCTGCGCGACGAGGGTCGCGTCATGCTCGTCTCCACCCACAATCTCGGCAGCGTGCCGGATTTCTGCGACCGCACGGTCTTCGTCAAGGGCACCGTCATCGCCTCCGGCCCGACGGCGGAGACCTTCACCGAGGCCAATCTGGAGCGCGCCTTCGGCGGCGTGCTGCGCCACTTCATCCTCGGCGGCCGCGACTTGCACGACGACGAGGACAGGCGCTCGGTCAAGGTCATCACCGACGACGAGCGCCCCTTCGTCATCTACGGCGAGGAGAAGAAACCGTGATCGACGCGCTGCTGGAACCCTTCGGCTACGGCTACATGGTCAACGCCATGTGGGTGAGCGCGCTGGTCGGCTGCATCTGCGGCTTCCTGTCCGCCTATCTGATGCTCAAGGGTTGGTCGCTGATCGGCGATGCGCTCTCGCATTCCATCGTGCCGGGGGTCGCCGGGGCCTACATGCTCGGCCTGCCCTTCGCGGCCGGCGCCTTCCTGTCCGGCGGGCTCGCCGCCGCCGCCATGCTCTTCCTCAACCGCCAGACGCAGCTCAAGGAGGATGCGATCATCGGCATGATCTTCTCCTCCTTCTTCGGCCTCGGCCTCTTCATGGTCTCGCTCTCGCCGACGCCGGTGAACATCCAGACCATCGTGCTCGGCAATATCCTCGCCGTCACGCGGGAGGACACGATCCAGCTCGCCATCATCGGCGCGGTCACGCTCGCCGTCCTGCTCTTCAAGTGGAAGGACCTGATGGTCGCCTTCTTCGACGAGAACCATGCCCGCTCCATCGGCCTCAACCCGACGGGCCTGAAGATCCTGTTCTTCACCCTCCTCAGCGCCTCGACGGTCGCGGCCATGCAGACGGTCGGCGCCTTCCTCGTCGTCGCCATGGTGGTGACGCCGGGCGCGACGGCCTATCTCCTCACCGACCGCTTCCAGCGCCTCATCGTCATCGCCGCCGCGCTCGGAGCCGGCACCAGCCTTGCCGGCGCCTATCTCTCCTATTTCCTCGACGGCGCGACCGGCGGCATCATCGTCGTCCTGCAAACCGCGATCTTCCTCCTCGCCTTCCTCTTCGCGCCCAAGCACGGCCTCATCGCCGCGCGCCGCAGGGGCAGGCAGGCGCTCAATGCCACGGAAGGCAGCACGCCATGAACGAGACGCTCGAACTCGCGCTCCTGCCCTTCCAGCTCGCCTTCATGCAGAACGCCTTCCTAGTGACGCTCGTCATCGCCGTGCCGATGGCGCTGCTCTCCTGCTATCTCGTGCTGAAGGGCTGGTCGCTGATGGGCGATGCGGTCTCGCATGCCGTGCTTCCCGGCGTCGTCATCGCCTATGTCCTGGGCCTCCCCTTCGCGGCCGGCGCCTTCGTCGCGGGCCTCTTCTGCGCGCTCGCCGCCGGTTACCTCAAGGACAACAGCCGGGTGAAGGAGGACACGATCCTCGGCATCGTCTTTTCCGGCATGTTCGCCCTCGGCGTCGTGCTCTATGTGAAGATCCAGCCGGATATCCACCTCGACCATATCCTCTTCGGCGACATGCTCGGCATCGCGGCCTCCGATCTCGTCGAGACGATAGCCATCGCCAGCGCCTCGACCGCCTTCATCCTCCTCTTCCGCAAGGACCTTCTGGTGCAGGCCTTCGACCGGCAGCATGCCTCGGCCATCGGCCTGCCGGTGCGTCTCCTGCACTACGGCCTTCTCGCCGTGCTCTCGCTCGTCGTGGTCGGCGCGCTGAAGGCGGTCGGCATCATCCTCGCCGTCGCCATGCTGGTCGCGCCGGGTGCCATCGCGGCCCTTCTCACGCGGCGTTTTCCGAGCATGCTGATGGTCGCCGTCGCCGTCGCGCTCGGCACGTCCTTCTGCGGCATCTGGCTGAGCTTCATGATCGACAGCGCCCCCGCGCCGACCATCGTGCTGCTGATGGCGATGCTCTTCGTCCTCGCCTTCATCCGACGGATGCTGCAGAACCGCCGGCCCGCGCAGGCGGCCTGAGAGCCACCGGCCCTCTGTCGACAGAGGGCCGGTTTCCGTCTAACGTCCGGCGCGAACGGCCAGCCTGCTTCGGCCGAAATCAACACAAACGCAACGGGACGGCATGGCGCATATCGGTATCGTCGGCGGCGGCCTCATGGGCTGCGCCACAGCGCTCAATCTCATGGAACGGGGCCATAGCGTCACGATCCTCGAACGGGACGCGGGCGGCCTGCCGGCCTCGGTCGGCAATGCGGGCATCCTCGCCGTGCCCGAGATCGACCCGCTCGCCCGGGCCGACATGCTGCTTTCCGTGCCGAAATGGCTGCTCGACCCGCTGGGCCCGCTGACGCTGCGCTGGCAGGACCTGCCGGCGCTCACGCCCTGGCTCGTCCGCCTCCTGCTCTCCGCCCGCCCCGGCAAGGTGGCGGAAGGCCGCGCCGCCCTTCTGACGCTGATGAAGACGGCGGAAGCCGACCATGCCCATCTCGGCGCCCTGGCCGGCATTTCCGGCCATATCCGCGACACCGGCGCGCTGACGATCTTCGACAGCACTGCGGCGCGCGACAAGGCGTTCGCCCACGAGACGGAGAATGCGAAGCTGCTCGGCTGCAATGTCGAGAAGCTGGATGCCGAAGAGGCCCGCCGCCGCGTGCCGGCCTTGCAGGGCGCCTTTGCCGGCGCGGTCTTCAACGACGGCTATAAGACCTTCGAATATCCGCTGACCCTCTTGCGCCGGCTGCAGGCGGCGCTGCGCGAACGCGCGACGTTGCTCGACGCCACCGTTTCCTCGGTGGCGCAGGCGGAAAGCGGTATCGTCGTGCGCACGGAGGGCGGCCGGGAATTCACCTTCGACAAGCTGGCGATCACCTCGGGCGTCTGGTCACGCCGCTTCGTCGCCGATCTCGGGCTCAAGGTGCTGCTGGAAACCGAGCGCGGCTACAATACGACCTTCATGAATCCTTCGACCACGCTGGAAATGCCGGTCTTCTTCTCCGAGCACGGCTTCGTCGCCACACCCTTCGAAAATGCTCTGCGCATCGGCGGTGCGGTCGAGCTCGCCTCGCCCGAAGCCCCCGCCAACTACAGGCGCGCCGCCGCCATGCGCCGCAAGATGCGCCGCTACGTGCCCGATCTCCAGGAGGAAGGCGGCACGGAATGGATGGGCCGGCGTCCCTCCACGCCGGATTCGCTTCCCGTCATCAGCCTGCATCCGCGCGACCCGCGCATCGCCTTTGCCTTCGGCCACGGCCATGTCGGCCTGACGCTTTCGGCAACGACCGGCCGCCATGTCGCGCGTCTCCTCTCCGGTGAGACGGACGCCGCGCTCGCCCCCTTCTCCATCGCCCGCTTCCAGTAAGTTCCCAGAACAATAAAAAGAAAGAAACCGACCATGCATAAGGTTATTTTCGACACGGATCCCGGCGTCGACGATGCCATGGCGCTGCTTTTCCTGCACAACCATCCGGAAATCGACCTGATCGGCATCACCACCGTCTTCGGCAATGCCGCCATCGAGACCACGACGCGCAACGCGCTGTTCCTCAAGCGCGAATGGGGCATCGACGCGCCGGTCGCCCGCGGCGAGGGCAAGACCTACAACCCGATGCGCAACCCCACCGACTGGCCGGTGATGATCCACGGCCATGACGGTCTCGGTAATATCGACGTGCCGGAGACGATCGACCTGCCCGTCGATCCGCGCCCGGCGCATCGCTTCATCATCGAAACCGTGCGCGCCAATCCCGGCGAGGTAACGCTGATCGCCGTCGGCCGCATGTCGAACCTTGCCTATGCGCTGAAGGAAGACCCCGATATCGCCGGCCTCGTCAAGCAGGTCATCATCATGGGCGGCGCCTTCGACGTGCCGGGCAACATCACGCCCGCCGCCGAAGCCAATATCCACGGCGATCCGGAAGCCGCCGACGTGGTGATGGGCGCGGCCTGGAAGGTGATCGTCGTCGGCCTCGACGTAACGATGAAGACCGTGATGACGCGCAAGCGCCTTGCAGAACTGACCGCGAAGAACGGCAGGCACCTCAAGCTGCTTTCCGACATCTCGCAGTTCTATATCGATTTCTACGGCCAGCACGTGAAGGACGAGGGCATGGTGGTGCACGACAGCTGCGCCTGCATCTACCTCGTCGCGCCGGAACTCTTCGAAACGCGCCCGGGCGCGATCCGCGTCGTCGCCGGCGGCATCGCCGACGGCCAGACCATCCAGAAGCCCGACGCCCGCAGCTTCCCGCCCGGCAACTGGGACAGCCTGCCGAGCCAGCACGCCTGCATCGGTATCGATGCGGAAAAGGTGATGGCGCTGCTGGACGAGACGCTGGTGCGCTGAAGCGGACGTAGCCGCCCCTCACCTGCCTTTATGACGCCGGTGCAACACCCCCCTTCCCCCCGCTTGCGGGGAGAAGGTCCCGGCAGGGGGATGAGGGGCCGTTCCTCCCCGTCAGTCCACCGTCTCCGGCAACTGCCAGTCGATCGGCGTGCGGCCGTGCTTTTCGAGGAATTCGTTCGCCTTGGAAAACGGCCGCGTGCCAAAGAAGCCGTTATGCGCCGAGAGCGGCGAAGGATGCGGCGAACGCAGCACGAGATGGCGGCTCCTGTCGACGAAAGCCGCCTTCTTCTGGGCGTAGGAGCCCCAGAGGATGAAGACGACGGGCTTTTCCTGCTCGTTGACCGCACGGATGACCGCATCCGTGAAGCGCTCCCAGCCACGCCCCTGATGGGAGGCCGCGCGGCCCATCTCCACCGTCAGCACGCTGTTGAGCAGCAGCACGCCCTGTCTTGCCCAATGTTCGAGAAAACCGTGGCGGGCCGGCGCGATGCCGAGGTCCGACTGCATTTCCTTGTAGATGTTGACGAGCGAGGGCGGGGTGCGCACGCCCGGCTGCACGGAAAAGCACAGCCCATGCGCCTGCCCCTCGCCATGATAGGGATCCTGCCCGAGGATGACGACGCGCACCTCGTCGAGCGGCGTCAGGTCGAGTGCGCGGAAATATTCCGCGCCTTTCGGGAAGATGCGCCGCCCCTCCTGTTTCTGCTCCAGAAGGAAGCTCTTCAGATCGGCCATGTAGGGGCTGGAGAATTCCGCCGCCAGCGGCGCCTTCCAGCTCTCGCCGATTTTGATATCCGTCGCTGCCATCGTGCTCTCCTTGACGGGGAGAGTTTAGCGCCGCACGGCGGCAAGGGCCGGCCAAACCGCCGGTCATCCACAGCTAATCTCAGGCGACGCCGAGCACCGCCATGAGGTTTTTCATGCGCGCGGCGGCAAGGTCGGGCTTGTCGAGCACATTCGCCTTGTCGGCCAGGCGGAAGACATCGGCATAATGCGTGACACCGCGGGCGGACTGCATGCCGGCCGGCATCGTGAAATGATCCTGATGGCCGTTCAGCCAGGCCAGGAACACGACGCCCGCCTTGTAATACTGCGTCGGCGCCTCGAAGATTTTCCGCGACAGCGGCACGGTCGGCTCGATAACGGCGCGGAAGGTGGCGACATCGCCCGCCGCCAGAGACGCCAGCGCCCTGGAGGCCTGCGGCGCGACCGCATCGAAGATGCCGAGCAGCGCGTGGCTGTACCTGCGCCCGTCGCCCTCGATCAGTTCGGCATAGTTGAAATCGTCGCCGGTGAAGCAGAGCACGCCCTCCGGCAGCCGGTTGCGCAGCGCCACTTCACAGGCGTTGTCGAGCAGGGAGATCTTGATGCCCTCGACCTTATCGCGGTTCTCCTCGATGATCGAAAGCACCGCATCGAGCGCCGGCTCGAAGGTGTCGGAGCCCCAATAGCCCCCAAGTTGCGGATCGAACATATCGCCGAGCCAGTGCAGCACGACCTTGTCCTTCGCCTGGCCGAGAATGCGGCCATAGACCTTGCGGTAATCGTCCGGCGACTGCGCGATGCGGGCCAGCGCGCGGCTCGCCATCATGATCGCCCGGCCGCCGTGCTTTTCGACGAAGCCGATCTGCTCCTCATAGGCCCTGACGACGTCATCCAGCGAGCGGGCATCGGCGGGGTTGAGGTGATCCGTGCCGGCGCCGCAGGCAAGATCCGCGCCGGGCACCGTCTTCGCTTCGGCAAGCGAGCGGCGGATCAGCTCCTGCGCGCCGGCCCAGTCGAGCCCCATGCCGCGCTGCGCGGTGTCCATCGCCTCGGCGATGCGGAAACCGAGCGACCAGAGATGATGCCGGAAGGCCATCGTGCGTTCCCAGTCGACGGCCGGCGCTTCCCATGGGCGCGTGTCGCGGCGCGGATCGGAAACCACATGGGCGGCGGCATAGGCGATGCGGCTGAAACGCGGTGCGGCGGCGGGACGCTCCGTCGGCGTGCCCACGAGCGCATAGGCTTCGACGCCACCATCGGCGCGCGGCAGGGAAAGGCTGATCGGCATGGAGTCCTCCCGAGGGTTTGGAAGGGCAATAATTTAGATCGTTCCAAATTTCAAGGGTGATTTTGAGGGCAGCGCTCGGCGCACGGAGAAGATCAATACGCCAAGGGCGCCGCCGAGGCCGGCGGATCTGCATGAGCGAAGGGGAGATGGAAAGCAGTCGAAGCCGGCACGCCATCGCCCGAATTCACGCTTGACAAATTTGGAACGATCCAATTAATTACCCAACAACAAGCGGGCGGCCACACCCGCGCAGGGAGGATGATCGTGAACAAGAGCCGGGTGACCGTTGTCGATATTGCGCGCGCCGCCGGCGTGTCGAAATCGACCGTGTCGCTCGTCCTGCAGGCGAGCCCTCTCGTCAACGAGGCGACGCGCGCCAGGGTGAATGCGGTCATCCGCGAGCTCGGCTATGTCTACAATCGCGGCGCGGCAAACCTACGCCAGGCCGCCGCCTCGCGGATCATCGGCATCATCGTCAACGACCTCACCAACTCCTTCTTCGCGGAGCTTGCCGTCGGCATGGACATGGTCATGCAGTCGGCCGGCTATGTGCAGTTCCTGTCGAATTCCGCCGAAAGCGTCGACCGCCAGCGCGAGGTCATCGCCTCCATGCGCGAGCACGGCATTTCCGGCCTGATCCTCTCACCCGCCCGCGGCACGGAAGCGGCGGACCTGAAGCCGCTCGCGGCGAGCGGCATTCCCGTCGTCGCCGTGGTGCGCAACGTGGTTGGCGCGAAGATATCCTCGCTTCTTTCCGACAACTATGCCGGCGCGAAGGATGCGGTTCGCCATCTCGTCTCGCTCGGCCACAGCCGCATCGCCTTCCTCGGCGGGATACCCAACACCACGGTCTTTGCCGAACGCGTGCAGGGCTGGCGCGACGCGCTTGCCGAAGCGGGTCTCGAAGCACCGGATGCACTGATCGTCGGCACGACGGCCTCGCGCGCCGGCGGCGTCGCGGCCATCGAACGCGCCCTGCTGCTGGCGAACCAGCCGACGGCGGCACTCTGCTTCAACGACGCGGCTGCCTTCGGCGTCTGCGACGGGCTGCGGTCCGCCGGCAAGGAGCCCGGCCGCGATTTCGGCGTGGTCGGCTTCGACGACGTGATCGAAGCCGAGACCGCGGTACCGGCGCTGACGACGGTTTCCGTCGATCCGCAGGGCATGGGCCGGCGGGCGGCGCAGCTTCTCTTGAAACAGATCAATGCGGGCCGCGTGGAGCCCGAGGCCATCGTCAGCTCCGTACGCCTCGTCGTGCGCCAGAGCTGCGGCGCCGGCCAGAAGACAAGGAGGATGTCGGCATGACGCGATGGGGACTGATCGGCGCGAGCACGATCGCAAAGGAATGGGTGACAAACGCGATCCGCGCGACGGGCGGCGAGGTCGTCTCGGTGATGAGCACCAGCGCCGAACGCGGCAAGGCCTATGCGGCCGAACAGGGCATCGCGAAGTCGGTGACGACGCTCGATGCGCTGGTGAACGATCCCGAGATCGACGCCGTTTACATCTCCACCACCAACGAACTGCACCGCGACCAAGCGCTCGCCGCCTCGAAGGCCGGCAAGCATATCCTCTGCGAAAAGCCGCTCGCCATGGCGCTTGACGATGCCCGGGCCATGGTGAAGGCCGCGAAGGATGCCGGCGTTGTCATGGCGACCAACCATCACCTGCGCAACGCCGCCACGCACCTGAAGATGCGTGAGGCCATCAAGGCCGGCCGCATCGGCACGCCGCTTTCCGCCCGCGTCTTCCACGCCGTCTACCTCCCGCCGCACCTGCAGGGCTGGCGGCTCGACAAGCCGGAAGCCGGCGGCGGCGTGATCCTCGACATCACCGTGCACGATGCCGATACGCTGCGCTTCGTGCTGGACAGCGACCCGGTGGAGGCCATCGCCTTCTCGCAGGCCGGCGGCATGGGCCAGGCCGGGCTGGAGGATGCGGTCATGGGCGTGCTGCGCTTCGAGAACGGCGTCATCGCCCAGTTTCACGACGGCTTCACCACGAAATTCGCCGAAACGGGCCTCGAGGTGCACGGCACGGACGGCTCGCTGATCGGCCGCAACGTGATGACGCAGCGCGCCGTGGGTACTGTGACGGTCCGAGATGCGGAAGGCGAACACGACCTGCCGCTCGACCATAAAAATCTCTACGAAACCGCCCTTTCCGCCTTCCACGCCGCCGTCGCCGGCAAGGGACAGCCCTCCGCCACGGGCGAGGACGGCGTCTGGTCGCTGGCGACCGGCCTTGCTGTCGTCGAGGCAGCTCGCACGGGCAAGACCGTCCGCATCGAAACCGGATTCTGAAGCATCATGAGCAAGCATATCACCCCGCGCCAGGCCGCAGACCTCATTCCCGACGGGGCCGTCGTCTCGGTCTCCTCCTCCTCCGGCCTTGGCTGCCCGGACCTGACGCTGAAAGCCATCGGCGAGCGCTTCGACGAGACCGGCCACCCGCGGAACATCACGACGCTGCACCCCATCGCGGCCGGCGACATGAGCGGCATCAAGGGCATCGACTACATCGCCAAGCAGGGCCTGCTCGCCAAGGTGCTGGCCGGCTCCTATCCGTCCGGCCCGTCCTCCTCCGAGCCGCCGCTGATCTGGCAGATGATCACCGGCAACGAGATTCCCGCCTATAACATCCCCTCCGGCATCCTCTTCGACATGCATCGCGAAGCCGCCGCAAAACGCCCCGGCGTCATCACCAAGGTCGGGCTCGATACCTTCGTCGATCCGAGCCGCGAGGGCTGCGCGATGAACGACAAGGCGGCGGCCGAAGCTATCGTCGAGAAGATCACCTTCGGCGGCGAGGAGTGGCTGTATTTCAAGGCCATCGCGCCGCAGGTCGCCATCATCCGCGCCACCACCGCGGACGAGCGCGGCAATCTCACCTATGAACATGAGGGCGCCTATCTCGGCGGTCTCGACCAGGCGCTCGCCGCGCGCAACAATGGCGGTATCGTCATCGCGCAGGTCAAGCGTCTCGCCAAGGAAGGCTCGCTGAAACCGCATGACGTGCGCGTGCCGGGCGTCCTCGTCGATTACATCGTCGTCGATCCCGAGCAGAAGCAGACGACGCAGACACTCTACGATCCCGCCATATCGGGCGAGATCTTCCGGCCACTCGACAGTTTCCGCGTGCCGGAATTCAACATCCAGAAGGTCATCGCCCGCCGGGTGGCTGAGGAGCTCGAGGCCGGCAGCGCCGTCAATCTCGGCTTCGGCATTTCCGCCAACGTGCCGCGCATCCTCATGGAAGAGGGCCTGCACGGCGCCGTGACCTGGGTGATCGAACAGGGTGCCGTCGGCGGCGTGCCGCTGCTCGACTTCGCCTTCGGCTGCGCCTCCAATGCCGACGCCTTCATGCCCTCGCCCTACCAGTTCACCTATTTCCAGGGCGCGGGCTTCGACGCCTCGCTGCTCTCCTTCCTGGAGATCGGCAGGGACGGGTCGGTGAATGTCTCCAAACTCTCCTTCCGCCCGCATGTGACGGCCGGCTGCGGCGGCTTCGTCGACATTACGGCGCGGGCGAAGAAGGTCGTCTTCTCGGGCATGTTCAATGCCGGCGCGAAGCTCACTATAGCGGACGGCAGGCTTGTTATCGAAAAGGAAGGCAAGCTCAAGAAGCTGGTCAACGCGGTCGAGCACGTCACCTTCTCCGGCCCGCGCGGCGTGGCGCAGGGACAGGACATCACCTATGTCACCGAGCGCTGCGTGATGAAGCTGACGCCCGAAGGCATCGTGCTCACCGAGATCGCGCCGGGCGTCGACCTCAAGACGCATATCCTTGACCAGTCGGAGTTCCCGCTGATCGTCTCGCCGGACCTCAAGGTGATGGATGCACGCCTCTTCACGGATGCGCCGATCGGCCTGACATTGCCGGAAAAGGCGCCGCGCCGGCTTACGGGGAAAAACCATGGCTGAGCCGCGCATCCGCATCGCAATCGACGGCTCCGTCGCGACGATATCGGTCGCGCGGCCGGAAAAGCTGAACGCCTTCGACATCGACATGCTGAAGGAGCTTTCCGCCGCCTGCGACACGGTGGAGGCCAATGCGGCCGTGCGCGTCGCCATCCTCACCGGCGAGGGCAAGGCCTTTTCCGCCGGCGGCGACATCCGCGCCTGGGCGGGTATGGAAGCCAACGAATTCGGTCATGCCTGGGTGCGCTTCGGCCACCGCGTCTTCGAGCGGCTGGCGACGCTGCGCATGCCGCTGGTCGCCGCCGTCAACGGCCATGCGCTGGGTGGCGGCCTGGAACTGGCTGCCGCCGCCGATATCCGCATTGCCGAGACGCAGGTGAAGATTGGCCTGCCGGAAGCCGGCCTTGGCATGGTGCCCGGCTGGTCCGGCACGCAGCGGCTGGTGAAGCGTTTCGGCGCGCAGGCGGTGCGGCGCATGCTGCTGGGCGGCGAGGTGCTGACGGCAGCGGAAGCGGCAACGCTCGGCATCGTCGATCAGGTCGTTGAGACCGGAACGGCCGTCGAAGCCGCCCGGACCTACGCGGCGCGCATCGCCTCACGCGGGCCGGCGGCGACGGAGATTTCCAAGCTGATGATTTCGGTGGCGAATGGCGAGGACAACGGCGCGGCGGTGGAAGCCCTCGGCTCCATCCTCGTCGCCAAGACCGGGGACCTCAAGGAAGGCGTCGCCGCCTTCACGGGAAAACGCCCCGCAGACTTCAAGGGAGAATGGTAATGACCGCGCATGTGAAACCCAAGGCGCTCGACGACTTCAAGGCGCGCGATTTCCGCATGCTGATCGACGGTGTGTGGACGGAAGGCACCGGCAGCGCGCTCGAACGCGTCGCGCCAGGCCATGGCGTCGTCGTCAGCCGCTATCCGGCTGGCACGAAGGCCGATGCCGAGCGCGCCATCGCCGCCGCCCGCAAGGCCTTCGATAACGGTCCGTGGCCGCGCATGACGGGTGCGGAGCGCTCCAATATCCTGCTGAGGGCCGCCGATCTCATCGCGGCGAAGGCCGACGAGCTTGCCTTCCTGGACTGCATCGAAAGCGGCAAGCCGATCAGCCAGGCCAAGGGCGAGCTTGGCGGCGCGGCCGATATCTGGCGTTATGCCGCGGCGCTGGCGCGTGATCTCCACGGCGAGAGCTACAACACGCTCGGCGAAGGCACGCTCGGCGTCGTGCTGCGCGAGGCGATCGGCGTCGTCTCGATCATCACGCCCTGGAACTTCCCCTTCCTGATCGTAAGCCAGAAATTACCATTCGCGCTCGCCGCCGGCTGCACGACGGTCGTCAAGCCTTCCGAGCTGACGTCAGGCTCGACGCTTCTTCTCGGTGAAATCCTCATCGAGGCCGGCGTGCCGGCTGGCGTCGTCAACATCGTCACCGGCACCGGCCCGGAGGTCGGCGCGCCGATGACGACGCATCCCGATGTCGACATGGTCTCCTTCACCGGCTCCACCGGCGTCGGCCGCCTGACCATGGCGAACGCCGCCCAGACCCTGAAGAAGGTGTCGCTGGAACTCGGCGGCAAGAACCCGCAGATCGTCTTCCCCGACGCCAATCTCGACGAGTTCATCGACGCCGCCGTCTTCGGCGCCTATTTCAATGCTGGCGAATGCTGCAATGCCGGCTCGCGGCTGATCCTGCACAAGTCCATCGCGGCGGACGTGACCGCGCGCGTGGCGGAACTGGCGAAGAAGGTGAAGGTCGGCGATCCGCTCGACCCGACGACGCAGGTTGGCGCGATCATCACGCCGCAGCATCTCGAAAAGATCGGCACCTATGTCGATGGCGCGGCGAAGGCCGGGGCATCCGTCGCGCTCGGCGGGACTGCACTCGATCTCGGCCTCGGCCACTTCATGGCCCCGACGATCCTGTCGGGCGTGAAGCCGGACATGGCGGTCGCCCGCGAGGAAGTGTTCGGCCCGGTCCTCTCCGTGCTGACCTTCGAGACGACGGACGAGGCGATCCGCATCGCCAACGCCATCGACTACGGCCTTTCGGCCGGCGTCTGGAGCCGCGATTTCGATACGTGCCTGACCATCGGCCGCAAGGTGCGCGCCGGCACGGTCTGGATGAACACCTTCATGGACGGCGCGTCGGAGCTGCCCTTCGGCGGCTACCGCCAGTCCGGCCTCGGCCGCGAACTCGGCCGCCATGCGGTGGAGGACTATACGGAAACCAAGACGCTCAACATGCATATGGGCGCGCGCACCGGCTGGTGGATGCCGCGATGAACCGAAACATCTTCTCCATTAAAGGCGAGGAAATTGAGCAGCGCCGCAAGCGCCGCTCGATCTCCCCCCTTGTGGGGGAGATGTCGCCGAAGGCGACAGAGGGGGGTAGCGGCGGCGCGGCAAACCGAACCGTTTCAGAAGACGGTAAGCTCCACCCCCCTCTGCCCTGCCGGGCATCTCCCTCACAAGGGGGGAGATCGGCAGGCGCCAACCGCTGTGCCTCACGGCGTCGGGAAGCTGAATTGCGGGCTTTGCAGCAGGGTGAGATCCTCCACCGGCTCGCCGGCGATGCGCCGCAGCAGCAGCCGGCCCATGGCCTCCCCTGCCGCCGGCAGGTCCTCGTGGATGGTCTCGACCTTCGGCTGGATCTGGCTGAGCAGGCGCGAGGTCTGCTTGCCGACGATGTCGTATTCGACGCCGAGCGAAAGCCCGTTGTCGCTCATGCCGGTAATGGTCGCGAGTGCGGAGACTTCGCCGGGACAGGTGATGCCGTCAGGCGGGTCGGGTTCGCCGCTGCGGCGGCGCATGGTGTCGCGGATCGTATCGGCGGGGCTGTCGAGGTCGAGCGTATCGGGAATCTCATAGGCGACGCCGGCCTCGCGCACGGCGGTCATGAAGCCGTGCAGCATGTGCTGGTGGAAGGTCAGTCGCTTCGGCGGCAGGATGATCGTCACCTTGCGCCGTCCCTTGGCGATCAGGCGCTTCGTCGCCGCGTAGGCGAAGGCGAAGTTGTCGTAGTCGACGAAGGCATGCGGGGTGGAGAATTCCGTGCGACCGTGGGTGACGAAGGGAAAGCCGTTTTCCAGAAGCAGCCGCACGCGCGGATCGAACGGCTCGGTGCGCGAGAAGATCAGGCCATCGGCCATGCCGTTGCGGATGATGTAGTTGACCGCATCGACATTGCTGCCGTCGAGGAAATTCGGCGTGACGATGAGGTGGTAGGGCGTCGCCTGCAGGGCGCGCGCCAGGCCATGCATGATGGACGTGCCGAAGCCGAGGATTTCCTCATGCGGGTCGAGCAGCACGGAAATGACATTGGTACGGCCGGTCTTGAGGCGCTGGGCCGCGCGGTCCGGCAGGTAGCCGATCTCGGCGGCGACCTCGTGGACCCGGCGGCGCGTCGCCTCGGAAATCTGCGGCGCATTGCCGAGCGCGCGGGAAACCGTGGTAATGGCAAGTCCCGTCATTTCCGCAATGGTCTTCAGCGTCGGCTTGCCGGCTCGAAGCATGTTGCGGGCGGGATCGTTGTCGGCGGGCTTGTCGATGCGGGACACGGATACGCTTCTTCGGATGGCGTCAGTCAATGGGCGGCACCATATCGACGCGCCCGGCATTCGGCAATCTTGCGCCGCACAGAATTTAAAACGATTTCAGTGCGTCGCACAAAGCCGTTCGGAACGGCTTACCTGCCTGCACTTCCGGAATTTACCGCATTTATCAAGAGAGCCTTCACCGCGCTCCATCCCGGCTTGACTCCGCAAATTTACAACGTTTTAAATTGGCGCGGCGCTTTGAGCCATGGACCAAATTCCGACGCGCCTTCGGGCCTCGGGGAAATCGGCGGGAGGAGGCTCTCGCCCATGAACTTGCAAACGGGAGGAATACGATGCGCAAGTTTCTGACGACCACTGCAGCGATTGCGGTGCTGATGGGCATGGGTGGCACCGCCGCCCGCGCAGCCGAAAACGTGGAAGTCCTCCACTGGTGGACTTCGGGCGGTGAAGCCGCCGCGCTCGACGTTCTCAAGAAGGACCTCGAATCCAAGGGCATCACCTGGACCGACATGCCGGTTGCCGGCGGCGGCGGCACGGAAGCGATGACCGTCCTGCGCGCCCGCGTTACGGCCGGCAACGCACCGACCGCGGTGCAGATGCTCGGCTTCGACATTCTCGACTGGGCCAAGGAAGGCGCGCTCGGCAATCTCGATGAAGTTGCCGCCAAGGAAGGCTGGGACAAGGTAATCCCGACCGCCCTGCAGCAGTTCTCGAAGTATGACGGCCACTGGATCGCCGCCCCGGTCAACGTCCACTCCACCAACTGGATGTGGATCAACAAGGTCGCGCTCGACAAGGCCGGCGGCAAGGAACCGCAGAACTGGGATGAACTCGTCGCCCTTCTCGACAAGTTCAAGGAACAGGGCATCACGCCGGTCGCCCATGGTGGCCAGCCGTGGCAGGACGCGACGATCTTCGACGCGGTCGTGCTCTCCTTCGGCAACGACTTCTACAAGAAGGCTTTCATCGACCTCGATCCGGAAACGCTGGGCAGCGCCCAGATGAAGGAAGCCTTCGACCGCATGACGAAGCTGCGCTCCTACGTGGACGACAACTTCTCGGGTCGTGACTGGAACCTTGCTTCCGCCATGGTCATCGAAGGCAAGGCCGGCCTGCAGTTCATGGGCGACTGGGCGAAGGGCGAGTTCATCAAGGCCGGCAAGAAGCCGGGCGGCGACTTCGTCTGCATGCGCTTCCCCGGCACGCAGGGCTCCGTGACCTTCAACTCCGACCAGTTCGCGATGTTCAAGGTTGCCGAAGACAAGGTTCCGGCCCAGCTCGCCATGGCCTCGGCCATCGAGAACCCGGTCTTCCAGTCGGCCTTCAACGTGGTCAAGGGCTCGGCCCCGGCCCGCACGGACGTCTCGGACGAGGCCTTCGACGATTGCGGCAAGAAGGCCATCAAGGACCTGGCCGAAGCCAACACCAACGGCACGCTGTTCGGCTCCATGGCGCACGGCCACGCCAACCCGGCCTCCGTCAAGAACGCGATCTATGACGTCGTGACCCGCCAGTTCAACGGCGAGCTTTCCTCCGAGGAAGCCGTGACGGAACTGAAGGCCGCCGTCGAGGCTGCAAAGTAAGCAACTGCCCCTCACCCGACCCTCTCCCCGTTCACGGGGAGAGGCAGACGGAGAGGTCACGGCAACATCCTTCTCCCCGCCTGCGGGGAGAAGGTGCCGGCAGGCGGATGAGGGGCGCGGCCCCGCCGCCGCAAACACACACTAACGGTGGTATCGACCATGGATAGCCGAAGCCGGCTGCAGGAGCTTCTGCCGAAGCTCGTGCTGGCACCCAGTTTCCTCATCGTGCTCGTCTTCGTCTACGGCTTCATCGCCTATACGGGCTTCCTGTCGCTGACGGACAGCAAGATGCTGCCCTCCTACAATTTCGTGGGACTGAGCAACTATTCCAAGCTCTGGGCGCTGCCGCACTGGTGGCGGGCGATCTCCAACCTTGCGATCTTCGCCTCGCTCTACATCGTCATCTGCTCGGTGCTGGGCCTGGCGCTCGCCATCCTGCTCGACCAGAAGATCCGGGCGGAAGGCATCCTCAGACCGATCTACCTCTACCCGATGGCGCTCTCCTTCATCGTGACGGGCACCGCCTGGAAATGGTTCCTCGACCCCGGCATCGGCCTCGAGAACACCATGCATCTCTGGGGCTGGGAAAGCTTCGCCTTCAACTGGATCAAGGACCGCAACTACGCCATCTACTGCGTGGTGATCGCCGCCGTCTGGCAATCCTCCGGCTTCGTCATGGCCATGTTCCTCGCCGGCCTGCGCGGCGTCGACAACGAGATCATCAAGGCCGCGCAGATCGACGGCGCGACAACGGGCACCATCTACCGCCGCATCATCATTCCGCTGATGCGCCCCGTCTTCCTCTCCGCCTTCGTCGTGCTCGCCCACCTCGCCATCAAGGCCTACGACCTCGTCGTGGCGCTCACCGGCGGCGGGCCGGGACAGGCGACCGAACTGCCGGCGACCTTCATGTATTCCTACACCTTCACCCGCAACCAGATGGGCATCGGCGCCTCCTCGGCGATCATCATGCTGGTCATGATCTTCTCGATCATCATCCCCTATCTCTATTCCGAAATCCGCGGAGGCAAAGGCCGATGAGCGCTCCCAGCCCCGACAACATCATCACCCACGGCAAGCTGACGCGCGCCCTCATCTACACCGCCCTCACCCTCTTCGCGTTCTACTACCTGCTGCCGCTCTATGTGATGCTGGTGAACTCGCTGAAGCCGCTGGAGGAAATCCGCCAGGGCGGCATGCTGAACCTGCCGCAGCAATGGACGATCGAACCCTGGATCTCGGCCTGGTCGACGGCGCAGATCGGCGTGCAGCCGACGGGCTTGCGCCCGTTCTTCATCAACTCGATCCTGATGGTCGTGCCGGCCGTCGCGATCTCCACGATCATCGGCGCGCTGAACGGCTACGTGCTGACCAAGTGGCAGTTCAGGGGCTCGAACGTCTTCTTCGGCCTGCTGCTGCTCTCCTGCTTCATTCCGTTCCAGATCGTGCTCATCCCGATGGCGCGCATTCTCGGCATGATCGGGCTGGCCGGCTCGATCTGGGGCCTGACCTTCGTGCACATCATCTACGGTCTCGGCTTCACGACGCTCTATTTCCGCAACTACTATGAGAACTTCCCGACCGAGCTGGTGCGCGCGGCACAGATCGACGGGGCGAGCTTCTTCCAGATCTTCTACCGCATCCTGCTGCCCTCCTCCGGTCCGATCATCGTCGTCTCGGTCATCTGGCAGTTCACCAATATCTGGAACGACTTCCTGTTCGGCGCCTCCTTCTCCGGCGCGGACACGACGCCGATGACGGTGGCGCTCAACAACCTCGTCTCCTCCTCGACGGGCGTGAAGGAATACAACGTGCACTTTGCCGGCGCGATCCTCGCGGCCCTGCCCACCCTCATCGTCTACATCGTCTCCGGACGCTACTTCGTGCGCGGCCTGATGTCCGGCGCCGTGAAAGGATAACGCTCATGTCGTTCCTCAAGATCAGCAATCTGCGCAAGTCCTACGGCGCGCTGGAAATCCTGAAGGACATCAACCTGGAGATCGAGCAGGGCGGCTTCCTCGTGCTCGTCGGCCCCTCCGGCTGCGGCAAGTCCACGCTGCTCAACACCATCGCCGGGCTGGAGCCGATCTCCTCGGGCGACATCGCCATCGACGGGCGCTCGGTCGCGGGCCTGCACCCGTCCAAGCGCGACATCGCCATGGTGTTCCAGTCCTATGCGCTCTATCCGAACATGACGGTAGCCGGGAACATCGCCTTCGGCATGGAGATCCGCGGCGTTCCGAAGGAGGAGCGCGACAAGGCGATCAAGCAGGTTGCCGACATGCTGCAGATCGGCCATCTGCTCGACCGCAAGCCCGGCCAGCTCTCAGGCGGCCAGCGCCAGCGCGTCGCCATGGGCCGGGCGCTGGTGCGCGACCCGAAACTCTTCCTGTTCGACGAGCCGCTGTCGAACCTCGACGCCAAGCTGCGCGTCGACATGCGCACGGAAATCAAGCGCCTGCACCACCGCATGAAGACCACCATCGTCTATGTGACGCACGACCAGATCGAGGCGATGACGCTCGCCACCAAGATCGCCGTGCTGAAGGACGGTGTGCTGCAGCAGTTCGGCACGCCGGCGGAGATCTACAACAACCCGGCCAACACCTTCGTCGCCGACTTCATGGGCTCGCCCGCGATGAACCTGCTCAAGGGCAAGGTCGAGAACAACGGCTCCGGCCTTGCCGTCTCGCTCGCCCGCCATCAGGCCGAGCCGCTGGTGCTCTCGGTGCCGAATGCCCCGGCCAGCCTTTCGGCCTACGGCGGCAAGGAAATCATCTTCGGCATCCGCCCTGAAGCGCTGACCGACCCTGATGGCGCGGACCGCAATGCCCGCACCGTGGCCGAAGGCGATTGCCTGATCGAAGTGGTGGAGCCGGCCGGCGCCGATACCTTCGCCGTCACCCAGCTCGGCGGCAAGGAGATCGTCGCGCGGCTTCGTGCCGATGTGCGGATATCCGCCGGCCAGACCGCGCGCCTTGCCTTCAACCTCGACAAGGCCGTGTTCTTCGATCCGGCCAGCCAGCTTCGCATCGCCTGAGAACTTCCATGACCACGCAGCCGGACATCGTCATCATCGGATCGGGCATCGGCGGCTCCACCATGGCCGCCGCACTCGCCCCGACGGGCGCAAGGATCGTCATCCTCGAAGCGGGCGACCACCTGCCCGACCGCCCGGAGAACCGCGACCAGCGCGCGATCTTCCAGCGCGGCCATTTCCGCCCGAAGGAGATGTGGTACGAGGCCGACGGCACCGCCTTCAACCCCGGCAACTACTACAATGTCGGCGGCAATTCGAAATTCTACGGCGCAGTTCTCGTGCGCTACCGGAAGGAAGATTTCGAGGAGATGCGCCACCGCGAGGGCATCTCCCCCGCCTGGCCCTTCCCCTATGAAGAGCTTGAGCCATGGTATTCCGCAGCCGAAAAGCTCTACAACGTGCGCGGCACGCTCGGCGAAGACCCGACCGAACCGCATCATTCCGCGCCCTACCCCTTTTCGCCCGTGCCGGACGAGCCGGCCATCGCGACAGTCCGCGCGAAGATGAGGGCGAACGGGCTGCACCCCTATTCCCTGCCCCTCGGTGTCGATATCGACCGCTGGCTCGCCAAGGCGAAGACGCCGTGGGATGCGCATCCGAACTGCAATGACGGCAAGATGGATGCGGAAAGCACGGCGCTTGCCGAAGCGCTGAAACATCCGAATGTCGAGCTTCGCACCAATTGCCGGGTGACACGGCTCGCCACCGCTCCGCATGGCCGCACCATCTCGACCGTGCACTACAAGCGTGGCGACACAGCGGAAAGCCTTTCGCCGAAGCTGGTGATCCTTTCGGCCGGCGCGGTGCAATCGGCCGTGCTCCTGCTGCGCTCTGCCTCGGAGGCCTTCCCGAAGGGGCTTGCCAACAGCTCCGATCAGGTCGGCCGCAACTTCATGAACCACAATTCGAGCGCCGTGATCGGCCTCTCGCCCTTCTACCGCAACACCTCGGTCTACCAGAAGAGCTTCGGCTTCAACGACTACTACCTCTCGGACGGCAACGGCGGCCCGCCGCTCGGCAATGTGCAGCTTCTCGGCCGCGTCTCGGGAAAGATCCTGAAGGCCAACATGCCCTCCGTGCCGGAATGGCTGCTGGAGCAGGTGGCAAGCCGCGCCATCGATTTCTACGCGATGAGCGAGGACCTGCCGCATCCCGAAAGCCGCATCATGGTCGACCGCGACCGCATCGTCATGAAATGGACCCGCACCAACTGGCAGGCCCACCTCGACCTCGTGGCGAAACTGAAGGGCGCGCTGAAGAAGGCAGGCTTCCCGATCGTACTCGCGCGCGCTTTCGACAAGCGCACGCCCTCGCACCAGTGCGGCACCGTGCGCATCGGCAACGATCCGAAGGATGCACCGCTCGACATCTGGTGCCGCGCCCATGACCATCCGAACCTCTTCGTGGTCGACGCCTCCTATCTGCCCACCTCGGCCGCGGTGAACCCCGCGCTGACGGTCGCCGCGCAGGCGCTGCGGGTGGCGAACCACATCCAATCGAGGGACCTTGCCGCATGACGACCACACCACGCCCCGTCGCCATCGTCACCGGCGGCCGCCGCGGCATCGGCCTCGGCATCGCCAGGGCCCTTGCCGCCGAAGGCTTCGATATCGCCATTACCGGCATCGGCGAGGCGGATGCTGCGACCGACGCCATGCTCGGCGAACTTGGCGCGCTCGGCGCCCGGGCGATCTACCTGAAAGGCGACCTTGCCGACGTTTCCGGCCATGCGGCGACCGTAGCAAGCATCGAAGACCGGCTCGGCGCTATCGGTTGCCTCGTCAACAATGCCGGCATCGCCTCGGTCGTGCGCGGCGATTTCCTCGATCTCGCACCCGACAATTTCGACACCATCGTCGCGACGAACCTGCGCGGCACCGTCTTCTTCACCCAGGCCGTGCTGAAGGCGATGCTGCATTCGAAACAGGCGAGCGGCCCGCGCTCCATCATCAACATCACCTCGATTTCGGCCGGCCTCACCTCGCCCGAACGGCTCGACTATTGCATGACCAAGGCGGGACTGGCCGCCTTCAGCCAAGGGCTGGCACTGCGGCTGGCGGAGACCGGCATCTCCGTCTTCGAGATCCGCCCCGGCATCATCCGGTCCGAAATGACGGCCGGCGTCTCGGCGAAATACGACGCGCTCATCGAAAGCGGCCTCGTGCCGATGAAGCGCTGGGGCGAGCCTGGCGATATCGGCAACGCCGCGGCGGCGCTCGCCGCCGGCAAGTTCGCCTTCGCCACCGGCTCGGTGATCAATCTCGACGGCGGCCTCGCCATCGGGCGGCTTTAGGCCGCGCATTCTGAGGACAGAGCATGACCTACGACTATATCATCACCGGCGCGGGACCGGCGGGCTGCGTGCTGGCGAACCGGCTCTCGGAAGACCCTGATATCCGCGTGCTGCTGCTGGAAGCCGGCGGCGGTGACTGGAATCCGCTGTTCCACATGCCGGCGGGCTTCGCCAAGATGACCAAGGGCGTGGCGAGCTGGGGCTGGGAGACCGTGCCGCAGAAGCACATGAAGGGCCGCGTGCTGCGCTATACGCAGGCCAAGGTCATCGGCGGCGGCTCCTCGATCAACGCCCAGCTCTATACCCGTGGCAACGCGGCGGACTACGATCTCTGGGCCAGCGAGGACGGCTGCGAGGGCTGGAGCTACCGGGAGATCCTGCCCTATTTCAAGCGCGCCGAGGACAACCAGCGCTTCGCCGACGACTACCATGCCTATGGCGGACCGCTCGGCGTTTCCATGCCTGTCTCGGCCCTGCCGATCTGCGACGCCTATATCCGCGCCGGCCAGGAGCTCGGCATTCCCTACAACCACGATTTCAACGGAAGCCAGCAGGCCGGCGTCGGCTTCTACCAGCTCACCCAACGCAACCGACGCCGCTCCTCTGCCTCGCTTTCCTATCTTTCGCCGATCCGGGAGCGGAAGAACCTCACCATCCGCACCGGCGCCCGCGTGGCCCGCATCGTGCTGGAGGGAACCCGCGCCGTCGGCGTCGAGGTCGTGACGGGCAACAGCGTCGAGACGATCCGGGCGGAGCGCGAGGTGCTAGTCACGTCGGGCGCCATCGGCTCGCCCAAGCTGCTGCAGCAATCGAGCATCGGCCCGGCCGATCATCTGCGATCCGTCGGCGTCGAGGTGAAGCACGACCTGCCGGGCGTCGGCTCGAACATGCAGGACCATCTCGACCTCTTCGTCATCTGCGAATGCACCGGCGACCACACCTATGACGGCGTCGCGAAGCTGCACCGCACGCTCTGGGCCGGCCTGCAATATGTGCTCTTCCGCTCCGGTCCCGTCGCCTCCTCGCTCTTCGAGACGGGCGGCTTCTGGTATGCCGACCCGCAGGCCCGCTCGCCGGATATCCAGTTCCATCTCGGCCTCGGCTCCGGCATCGAGGCGGGCGTGGAGCGGCTGAAAAATGCCGGCGTGACACTGAATTCCGCCTATCTCCACCCCCGCTCGAAAGGCACGGTGCGCCTTGCCTCCGCCGATCCCTCGGCCGCGCCGCTGATCGACCCGAACTACTGGGAAGACCCGCACGACCGGAAGATGTCGATCGAGGGGCTGAAGATCGCCCGCGAGATCATGCAGCAGGCCGCGCTAAAACCCTATGTCATGGCCGAGCGCCTGCCCGGACCGAAATTCGCCACCGACGAGGACCTGTTCGAATACGGCTGCGCCAATGCCAAGACCGACCACCACCCGGTCGGCACCTGCAAGATGGGCACGGGCGCGGATGCGGTCGTCGGGCTGGACCTGAAGGTGCACGGACTTGAAGGTTTGCGCGTCTGCGACAGTTCCGTCATGCCGCGCGTTCCCTCCTGCAACACCAATGCGCCGACCATCATGGTGGGCGAGAAGGGCGCCGACATCATCCGCGGCCTGCCGGCGCTGCCGGCGCAGGTCTTCTCATATGAGCGCAACGACACGCGCCCGCGTGCCCGCGCCGATATCCGATAGGGGTTTGCCATGATCCGCCACTGCGTCTTCATCCGCTTCAAGCCGACCATTTCCGTCGCCTACAAGACCGAACTCTTCAATGAGATCGACGCTTTGAAGGATCGCCTGCCGGGCATGGTCGCCGTGCATATCGGCACCAATGTCAGCCCGGAAACGGGCATGGACAAGGGCTTCAGCGACGGCTTCATCGTCGACTTCGCCGATAGCTTCTCCCGTGACGCCTATCTGGAAGACCCCGGACACAGGGAAACCGGCGCCCGGCTCGTCGCCGCCGCGGAAGGCGGGGTCGCCGGCATCCTCGTCTACGATCTCGAAACCGACGACTAGACCCGGCCTACCCGCCGCGAAAGAACGCGCTCAAGTGCGGAGAAGGCATCGTAGATCAGCACCGCCAGCGCGGCGACGACGAGGCCGCCTTGCAGCACGAAGGCGAGATTGTTCGATTGCAGGCCCGCGATGATGACCTCGCCGAGGGTCCTCGCCGCCACCGTCGAGCCGATGGTGGCCGTCGCAAGGCTGATGGTCACCGAAAGGCGGATGCCGGCGAGGATGACCGGCAGGGCGAGCGGCAGTTCCACCTTGGTTAGCCGCTGCCGGGCCGTCATGCCCGTGCCGCGCGCCGCCTCCATGATGGCGGGCGGCAGGGTGGAAAGGCCGGTCATGGCATTCTCGAAGATCGGCAGAAGGCCGTAGAGGAAGAGCGCGATCAGCGTCGGCTTCTCGCCGAAACCGATGACGGGCACGGCCAGCGCCAGCACGGCGACCGGCGGAAAGGTCTGGCCGATATTCACGAGGCTGCGCGAGAGCGGCAGGAACTCCGCGCCGATCGGCCGCGTGACGAGAATGGCAAGGCCGACGGCGACGATGGTCGCGGCCAGCGTGGCGATGAAGACCGTGGCGAGATGCGACAGCGTCAGCGACAGGAGGCTGCCCTGATTGTAGACCGCCGGCGCATTGGCCTGCACCAGCGGCTTCAGCAGCGGCTCGAAAAGCGCCGGCTGCACGAGGAACGTGACCAGCACGACAAGCACCGCGAAACGCAGCAGATTGGGCAGCAAGCGCCTCATTCCGGCCTCGCGGCGCGGCGGGCAAGGCCGGCAAGCGTGACGCGGCCGATGGGCGCGCCATCGGGCCCGACGACGGGCAGCACCTCCCGGCCGGACCAGAGCAGCGCGGACAGGGCATCGCGCTGGCTCGTCCCGGCCGCAAGCGGCTCGCCTTCGGCTGTGCCGCTTTCCACGGCGTCGCCCACCGTGCCGATGGACAGCAACCGGAAGGGCCGCTCAACCGCGCCGATCAGCGTCTCCACGAAACCGGAGGCGGGCTTCACCAGCATTTCCTCGGGTCTGGCATATTGCACGATCCGCCCATCGTCCATCACCGCGATCCTGTCCGCGAGGTGGAACGCCTCTCCCATGTCGTGCGTGACGAGCACGATGGTCGTGCCGAAATGTTTCTGGATCGCCAGCAGGTCATCCTGCGCCTTGGCGCGGATGACGGGATCGAGCGCGCCGAAGGGCTCGTCCATCAGGAGGATGTTCGGCTCCGCGGCAAGCGCCCGGGCGACGCCGACACGCTGCTGCTGGCCGCCCGAGAGTTCATGCGGATAGCGCGGGCCGAAGGCGGCGGGATCGAGCTGGAAGAGCGATAGCAGCTCCTCGACCTTGGCCTCGATGCGCGCCCTCTCCCAGCCGAGCAGCGCCGGCACGGTGGCGATGTTCTCAGCGACCGTGCGGTGCGGGAAGAGACCGTGGCCCTGGATGGCGTAGCCGATGCGGCGGCGCAGCTCGTAGCCGGGAATGGCGGTGTTGGGCGCGCCGTCGATGCGGATCTCGCCCGAGCTCGGCTCCACGAGGCGGTTGATCATGCGCATCAGCGTCGTCTTGCCGGCGCCGGAGGTGCCGACGATGACGGTGATCGTGTGCGGGGCGATGGTCATCGAGGCATTGTCGACGACGACCGTATCGCCATAGCGCTTGGTGATGCTGTCGATCTCGATCATGCGGCCCCGCCGGATTTGTTGCTGGAGATTTCCGTCGCGGCATCGAGCAGGACGGCGGCGGCGAAAGCGAGCGCGACGGTCGGCGCCGCGCCGAGCAGAACGAGGTCCATCGCCGTCTGGCCGATGCCCTGGAAGACGAAGACGCCGAAGCCGCCGCCGCCGATGAGGGCGGCGATGGTCGCAAGCCCGATATTCTGCACGAGCACGATGCGGATGCCGGTGAGGATGACCGGGAAGGCTAGCGGCAGCTCGACGCCGAAGAGCCGCTGGCGACCCGTCATGCCGATGCCGCGGGCGGCGTCATCGGCATCGCGCGGCACGCCGGCAAGGCCGACCACCGTATTGGCGACCACCGGCAGCAGCGAGTAGAGGAACAGCGCGACGAAGGCGGGCGCGGCGCCGATACCGCGAATGCCGATGGCCGCCGCCCCCGGCACATGCAACGCGATCCAGCCTAATGGCGCGATCAGCAGGCCGAAAAGCGCAATCGACGGGATCGTCTGGATGATGTTCAGCACATTGAGCACGCCCGCCCTCAGCGCCTCCACCCGGTGACAGAGGATGCCGAGCGGCAGGCCGACGAGCGTGGCGGCGGCAAGCGAGCCGAGCGCCAGCACGACATGCCGCCCCGCCTCCAGCCAGAACGTATCGGCGCGGTTCGCATATTCCTTCATGAGCGACAGGCCGTCCCAGGCGCCGGACATCAGGAGCACCGCCGCCGCCAGCACGACGGCGGCAAGCAGCGCGATACGGGCATAGGGCGACAGCCTCAGCCGGGTGAGCGCATCGGCGGCCAGAAGCGCGAAGGCAAAGCCTGTAAGCCAGAAGCCGGAGGCCGGCGCGACGCGGGCATAGCTGTTTTCCGGCGGCGTGAGATGGTCGGCGGAAAGGCCGACCAGGACGGCGAGCGCCAGAATGGCGGCAAAGCCGAGCAGGAGCCGCAGGATCGTCGGCGTCTTCAGGACGACGATCACGATGGCAACGGCGACGAAGGCGAGAAGCGCGGGCCCGAGCCCGCCGGGAAGCGCCTCGAGGATCGGCCGGCCCTCGCCCGGCACGATGCGGTTGGCCCGGAAACTGGCGAAGGGCGCCAGAAAGGCGCCGTAGGCCAGCAATGCGGCGATCACCACGCCGAGCTTGTCGATCCTGAACGTCATGAATGCCTTTCGAAAGGCCCCTCGCCACGAAAGGCGAAGGGCAAGGCCGGCTATTTCAGGAAGCCGTTCTTTTTGAGGAAGTCCTCGGCAACGGCCTTGGCCGGCTCGCCGCCCACCTGGACGCGGCCGTTCAGGTCCTGCAGCGTGACGAGATCGAGCTTCTCGAAGACCGGCTTCAGGAGGTCCTCGATCTGCGGATTGTCCTTCAGCACGGCTTCGCGGATGATCGGCGCCGGCTGGTAGACCGGCTGGACGCCCTTGTCGTCCTCGAGCACGACGAGGCCGGACGGGGCGATGCCGCCATCGGTGCCGTAGACCATGGCGGCATTGGCGCCGTTCGTCTGGTTGGCGGCCGCCGAGATGGTCGCGGCCGTGTCGCCGCCCGAAAGGGTGATGAGCTGATCGGGCTTCAAGGTAAAACTGTAGGTCGTCTGGAAGGCCGGAAGCGCCGCGGCCGAATTGACGAATTCGGACGAGGCAGCGAGCACCACCTTGCCGCCGCCGGAGACGTATTTGCCGAAATCCGTCAGCGTCGCCAGCTTGTTCGGTTCGGCGACGTCCTTGCGCAGCGCGATCGCCCAGGTATTGTTGGCCGGCGACGGCGTCAGCCAGACGATCTTGTTGGCGTCGAAATCGAGCGTCTTGGCAAGCTCGTAGGCCTTGGTCGCATCCTTCCAGGCCGGGTCGTCGGCCCTTTCGAAGAAGAAGGCGGCATTGCCGGTATATTCCGGATAGATGTCGATCTCGCCGGCAATGATCGCCTTGCGCACGACCGGCGTCGCGCCGAGCTGCACCCGGTCCGTCGTCTGGATGCCATTGGCATTCAGCACGGCAAGGATGATGTTACCGAGCACCCCGCCTTCGGTGTCGATCTTGGAGGAGACGACGACCTGGGCCTGGGCGGCGCCGGCGGCAAGACCGAGCGCGAGGGTAGCTCCGAGGAATTTGACGGCTGGACGCATGGGATGACCTTTCGTGCTGTGCGGGAAATCCAGAATGGTATTTTCACCACGTTTGGAACGGCCCGTCGGGGCAAGGCATTTCATATATGGCAGGCAATCGCAAAAAATAGGCCGCGCGAACACGATTAAGCGCGCGCGGCCAAAGCATTTTCAGGATCGCGCGAAGAGCGGCGATTGGCAATAGAAACACGTTGCAATCGCCAAACGCATCCCACACTCTGGCGCGAGCTTCGTTCCATATCGCCGCGTGGAGCCCCGCGCCGCAGGTATTTCATGGAGAGGCATCATGCGCACATTCGACGCCATCATCATCGGTGCAGGCCAGGCCGGCCCCTCCCTTGCCGGCCGGCTGACGGCTGCCGGAAGGACCGTGGCGCTCATCGAGCGGAAGCTCGTGGGCGGTACCTGCGTCAACACCGGCTGCATGCCGACCAAGGCCATGGTAGCGAGCGCCTATGCCGCCCACCTTGCCCGCCGCGGCGCGGAATACGGCGTGGTGACCGGAGACGTTTCCGTGGATTTCGCGAGGGTCATGGCGCGCAAGGACAAGGTGCGTTTCGACGCCCGCAAGGCCAACGAGGACTGGCTGGCGGGCATGAAGGGCCTCACCTTCATCCGCGGCCATGCCCGCTTCGAAAGCCCGAAGACCATCCGCGTCGGCGAGGAGCGGCTTTCGGCCGGGCAGATTTTCCTCAATGTCGGCGGCCGCGCCGTCGTGCCGGACTTTCCGGGTGTCGGCGAGGTGCCGCATCTCGACAATGCCTCGATGATGGAGCTCGACCGCCTGCCGGCGCACCTCGTCATCGTCGGCGGCAGCTATGTCGGGCTGGAATTCGCCCAGATGTTCCGCCGCTTCGGCTCCAGGGTGACGGTGGTCGAAAAGGGACCGCGGCTGATCTCGCGGGAAGACGAGGATGTCAGCGACGCCGTGCGCGACATCCTCGAACGCGAAGGCATCGCCATCCGCACCGGGGCGGAATGCATTCGCTTCGTCAGGAGCGGCAAGGATGTCGGTGTCGGCGTCGACTGCGCGGAAGGGGCGCCCGAGATCATCGGCTCGCATATCCTGCTCGCCACCGGCCGGCGGCCCAACACCGACGATCTCGGCCTCGACACGGCCGGAGTGGCGACCGACAAACGCGGCTACGTCATCGTCGACGACCGGCTGGAGACCAATGTGCCGGGCATCTTCGCCATGGGTGACTGCAATGGCCGCGGGGCCTTCACCCACACGGCCTACAACGATTTCGAGATCGTCGCCGCCAATCTGCTCGACAGCGAGCCGCGCAAGGTGAGCGAACGCATCCAGACCTATGCGCTCTACATCGATCCGCCGCTCGGCCGCGCAGGCATGAGCGAGACGGAGGCGCGCGGGACGGGCCGCAGGCTCCTCGTCGGCACGCGGCCGATGACACGCGTCGGCCGCGCGAAGGAAAAGGGGGAAACGCTCGGCTTCATGAAGGTAATCGCCGATGCCGGCACCGGGGAAATCCTCGGCGCCTCGATCCTCGGCACCGGCGGGGACGAGGCAGTGCAAAGCATTCTGGACGTGATATATGCAGGCAAGCCCTACACCACAATCACCCACGCCATGCACATCCACCCCACCGTCTCGGAACTGATCCCGACCGTATTCGGCGAGATGCGCCCGGCGGACTGAAACGCCCTGCCCGGCGCCCCGGCATCCTGCAAACCGGGCATCGCCTCGTCAGCAAATATTAAGTTGCGTCTGCCATCGTCCCTGACCGGCGGGTGTAAAAGTCCGGCGAGAGGGCAAGCGCGCGGAGACGAGCGAGACGCGATGACGGACCGGAATGCGCATTTCTCCTTCCGGGGGCTGGGATACTATATCCCCGCCATCGTCGTCGCTTTTGCCGTGCTCGCCGCCACCTTCCTCGCCGACGTGCAGAAGCGCCGGCTCGAGGAGGAATATCTGCGTTCCTCCACCACCGAACAGCTCGGCCTGCTGCGCTCCCGGCTCCTCGGCAATATCCTCGGCAACGTCAAGCTGGTCGAGGGCCTCATCGCGACCTTCTCGACCGAGCCCGGCATGTCGCAGCAGCGCTTCTCCGACCTTGCCGGCCGCATCTTCCGCGACGGCACCGAGCTGCGCAATCTCGCCATCGCGCCGGATTTCGTCGTCTCGCTCGTCTATCCGCAAAAGGGCAACGAGCGCAGCGTCGGCCTCGACTACCGCAAGAACGAGCGCCAGCGCGCCGCCGCGCTGCAGGTGCGGGCGCTCGATCGGCTGATCGTCACCGGCCCGGTCGATCTCGTGCAGGGCGGCCGCGGGGTCATCGCGCGCTATCCGATCCATGCCGGCACGGACAATGCCTTTTTCGGCATCGCCTCCGCCGTGATCGACCTCGACAAGCTGCTCGCCGGCAGCGGCTTCAAGGACGACATGCGCCTTGCCGTGTCGATCTCCAGCCGGTCGCACGAGGGCGGAGACGCTCGGACCTTCTTCAGCACTCCGGCCCCGGTTGATACGGAGCCGGTGGTGATGACCATCGATATCGGTCATGAGGTCTGGACGGTTTCGGCCGCGCCCCTCAAGGGCTGGCGCCAGCCTTCGGCGAGCCTCGGGGCCTTCCGCGCCGGCCTTGCGCTGCTCGCCGTCATCATCGTCGCGCCGATGTTCTGGGTCGGCTACCTGATGAAGGACCGCCACCGCCACATCATTGCGCTGCAGGACCGGGAGGAGCGGCTCGAGACCGTCTCACAGCGCCTGCAGCTCGCGCTCGACGCCTCGCGCGTCGGCGTCTGGGAATACGATTGCGAAAGCGGGGTCCTTGCCTGGGACCAGCGCATGCGCGAACTCTACAGCGTTCCCCCCTCCCAGCCGGTCTGTCGCTACGAGGACTGGCGCAAGGCGCTCCATCCCGACGATCTCAAGGAGGCCGAGCGGGCCTTCGCGACGGCGATCGAGATGGAACAGCCCTATATCACCGAATTCCGGGTGCTCGCGAAGGACGGCGTCATCCGCCATATCCGCGCCCATGGCATGACCTATCGCGCTTCCTCCGGCGCCAAGCGCATCGTCGGCGCCAACTGGGACGTGACGGAGGACATCGAGCTGCAGGCCGAGCTGCTGAAGGCCAAGCTGACGGCCGAGGCGCAGAACCGCGCGCTGGAGGACGCCCGCCGCGCCATGGAGCACAACTCCCTGCACGACGCGCTGACCCGCCTGCCCAACCGCCGCTTCCTCGACCAGCAGCTCGCCCTTGCCGGCGACGACAACCGCCCGCTGACGCTGCTGCATATAGACCTCGACCGCTTCAAGGACATCAACGACACGCTCGGCCATGCCGCCGGCGACGAGGTGCTGAAACAGGCGGCCGGCGTGCTGCGCGCGCATGTGCCTGCCGAGGACTTCATCGCCCGCATCGGCGGCGACGAATTCGTGCTCCTGTCGCACCGCGATCCGGCCGCAGCCGATTTCCCCACCCTCTCCGCCCGCCTCATCGAGGCGATCAGCGAGCCCATGGCGATCGAGGGTCACGATTGTCGCATCGGCGCGAGCATCGGCATCGCCACGCGCAACGACGCGGAGGAATCCGCCGAGCAGCTTCTCGTCAATGCCGACATCGCGCTCTACGAGGCCAAGCGCCGCGGCCGCAACCGCGTGGAAGCCTTCAACGACGAATTGCGCCTGCGCACCGTCGAGGTGAAGCGCCTCAGCGACGAGATCCTGCGCGGCCTGGAGCGCCAGGAGTTCCGCCCCTTCTTCCAGCCGCAGTTCGATGCCGAAACGCTGGAGATCGTCGGCGTCGAGGCGCTGGCCCGCTGGGAGCATCCGACGCGCGGCTTCGTGCCGCCCGACGTCTTCCTGCCCGTCGCCGAAAGCCTCAACGTCGTGGCGCGGATCGACGAGGCGATCCTCGAGCAGGCGCTGTTCCAGACCATCCGCTGGGAGGGCCTCGGCCTCGATATCCCGCGCGTCTCCGTCAACGTCTCCTGCCAGCGCCTGCACGACGACGGGCTGGTCGAGAAGCTGAGAGCGATGAACATCCGCCCCGGCTCGCTGACCTTCGAGCTGTTGGAATCGATCTCCTTCGATGCCGCGGATGACGGGCTCAAGCGGGTGATCGAAGAGATCAAGGCGCTCGGCATCGACATCGAGATCGACGATTTCGGCAGCGGCCACGCCTCCATCGTCAGCCTCCTCGAACTCTCGCCCAAGCGGCTGAAGATCGACCGCCGGCTGGTGCAGCCGCTGCTGGAATCGGCCGCGCAGCAAAGCCTCGTCCAGTCCATCGTCGATATCGGCAAGGTGCGCGGCATCGAGACGGTCGCGGAAGGCGTCGAGACGATGGAGCATGCCGAACTCTTGCGCCGCCTCGGCTGCGATATCCTGCAGGGCTACGCCTTCGCGCGCCCGATGGCCTCAGACGATTTCCTCGCCTTCGCCACGGCACGCGCCTGGATGCCGGCGAACCCTACGCCGGCAAGAGCGAGCTGAGGACGTCAGCGACCGTGCGGCCGTCGTGCTGTCCGCGCTGCCAGGGATCCTCGAATTCCTCGACCACCGCCTCCGCGCCGAGCCGCAGGCAGGTCTCCGCCAACGCACCGTTGCCGAGATAGGCGAAGGCCCCGACAGTCTTCTCGAAGGGCAGGAGCTGGCGGTTCGCCAGCACATGGGTGAACGGGCGCGCATCCGCCCCGCCGCGCGCCTGCCACAATGCGCCGGCGATATCGAGCATGCGGGCAAGGTCGAAGCCGCGGGTCTCCCGGCATTGCAGGATATTGCCGATGAAGACGCGGCGGGCATGCACGTTGCGGGCGATCGTCGGAACGATGCCCTCGACATGGAAATGCGGCAGGACGCTGGTGAAGAAGCTGCCCGGCCCGAAGACGATGGCGTCGGCGCTTTCGAGGCTTTCGAGCACGGCGTCGTTGGCCGCCACGCCGCCGCCCGCCGCCGAAAGCGTGATGTCGCGGATGCCGGTCCGCCCGGCCTCCTCCTCCAGCGCCGTCACCCGGTGCTGGCCCTCGATGCGCGTGCCGTCGTTGAGGATGGCGGAAAGGTCGACCCCGCCCTCCGCCGTCGACGGCCAGACATGGCCGGCAATGTCGCAGAGCTTGCGGAAGACGAAGATGGCGGTGTTGATGTCGCTGTTATGCGCGAGATGCGCGCCGGTGAGGATGAAATTGCCGATGCTGCCGTTGCGGAAATCGAAATCCCCGCCGATCGCCGCGCGGAAGGTGCGCAGGTAATTGAGGATGGCGCCGCGCAACCCCGGCTCCATGCGCTCCAGCAGCGGATGGCGGCCTTCGGCATAGAGCGCGAATTCCGTGCGGGCATCTTCCTGCGCGCCGCTGGTCAGGCGGGCATTGCACACCTTCACCACGTCGCCGGCGCGGCCCTCGCCATGCGCCATGGTCATCAGCGCCTGGCGGATGTCGCCGACGGCGAGCACGCCGAGGCTTTCGCGGATCACCTTCGAACTGCCGCCGCTATCCCAGGCCGGCACGATGCGGGTCAGCCGCACCGGCTTGGAAAGAAGCGCCAGATTGGTCGTGCGGCAGGCGGTGCCGCCCGAAAAGAGCACGATATGCGGCAAGCGGCTCTCGGCCATCCCGTCTCCTGCGTTTCTAGTTTCAGCGTCTTGGTATAAGCCTCCCGCGGCGCGCTGAAAATGGCATTCATCGGCCCTTCCTCGACGATCTTTCATCCTTCGTCCCGTCTATCGATTGTCACCGTGCAAGGGCTCAAAAGCCGCCGGCGCCGCCTGTAAGCGGCCGCCGATGAGAAAAATATTTGCATTCGCCCAAATAAATCGCAGTTTTCTGCCCATCGTTTTTCATGGATTTCTGCGATTGATCGCCCATCGAACATGTGAGCCAGAAACGGAGTCCCCAAGATGAACTGGTTGAAGACCCTTGCCGCCGCCGCGGCCCTGCAGGCCGCCGCTCTCGCCCCTGCCTTTGCCGGTGAAAACCTCGCCGCCGTCCAGTCGGCCGGCGCGCTGAAGATCGGCACCGAAGGCACCTACGCCCCCTTCACCTACCATGACACGGACGGCAAGCTGGTCGGCTTCGACGTCGAGATCGGCGAGGCGGTCGCCAAGAAGCTTGGCGTGAAGGCCGAATTCCTGGAAGGCAAGTGGGACGGCCTGATCGCCGGCCTCGACGCCAACCGCTACGACGCCGTGATCAACCAGGTCGGCATCACCGAGGCGCGCAAGCAGAAATACGACTTCTCCGAGCCCTATATCGCCTCCAAGGCCGTGCTGATCGTGCGCGCCGACGACGACAGCATCAAGGGCTTCGCCGACCTCAAGGGCAAGAAGTCCGCCCAGTCGCTGACCAGCAACTTCGGCAAGCTCGCTGAAGGATCGGGCGCCGAGCTCGTCGGCACCGACGGCTTCGACCAGTCGATCCAGCTCGTCCTGACCGGCCGCGCCGACGCGACGATCAACGACAGCCTGTCCTTCCTCGACTTCAAGAAGCACAAGCCCGACGCCAATGTGAAGATCGCCGCCGAACAGGAAGGCGCCGACTATTCCGGCATCATCATCCGCAAGGGCGAGCCGGAACTGCTGGACGCGATCAACAAGGCACTCGCCGAGATCAAGGCCGACGGCACCTACAAGGCGATTTCGGACAAGTATTTCGGCCAGGACGTCTCGAAGTAATCTTCGACCGGCCGCTTCGCGCCGGCCTGTTCCTGACATATAGATAGACCGACGAACTGGCCGGGGATGACCCGGCCAGCCGCATTTCGGAGGATCGCCCCCGTGCCGCCCTGGCTTCAACTGATGCTGGACTCGCTTGCCCCCCTGCTCTGGGCCGCGCTCGTCTTCACCATTCCGCTCACCCTCGCCTCCTTCGTGCTCGGCCTCGCGCTCGGCCTGCTGACCGCCGTCGTGCGGCTCTTCGCCCCGCGGCCGTTCTCGGATGTCGCGCGGTTCTATGTCTGGGTGATCCGCGGCACGCCGCTCCTGGTACAGCTCTTCGTGATCTTCTACGGCCTGCCGAGCGTCGGCATCCTGCTCGACGCCTTCCCGGCGGCCCTCATCGGCTTCACGCTCAATGTCGGCGCCTATACGTCGGAGATTATCCGCGCCGTCATCTCCTCCGTGCCGCGCGGCCAGTGGGAAGCGGCCTATTCGATCGGCATGAGCTGGTCGCAGGCGATGCGCCGCACCATCCTGCCGCAGGCGACGCGCGTCGCCGTGCCGCCGCTGTCCAACACCTTCATCTCGCTGGTCAAGGACACCTCGCTCGCCGCCGCCGTCACGGTGCCGGAACTCTTCCAGACGGCCCAGCGCATCGTCGCCACCACCTACGAGCCGCTGATCCTCTATATCGAGGCGGCGCTGATCTATCTCGCGCTGAGCTCGGTGCTCTCGTCCCTGCAGGTGCGGCTCGAAAAGCGCTTCGCCCGCTATGGCGGCTTCCTGGAGGCCCGCACATGATCGAACTCACGCATATCGAGAAACGCTTCGGCGACAATGTCGTGCTGCGCGACATCAGCCTGCGGCTGGCCGAAGGCACCGTGACGGCCCTCGTCGGCCCTTCCGGCGGCGGCAAGAGCACGCTTCTGCGCTGCATCAACCTGCTCGAAATCCCGACCGCGGGTTCGATCCGCCTCGGCGAGGAGAAGATCGATTTCGCCCCCGACCGCAAGGTCGGCTGGGACGCGATCCAGAAGTTGCGCCGCCAGACCGGCATGGTCTTCCAGAACTTCCAGCTCTTCCCGCACCAGACCGCCATCGCCAACGTCATGGAAGGCCTCGTCACCGTCCTGAAATGGCCGGCCGACAAGGCCCGGGCCCGCGCGATGGAGCTTCTCGAAAAGGTCGGCATGGCGCACAAGGCGGATGCCTGGCCGGCGACGCTTTCGGGCGGCCAGCAGCAGCGCGTCGCCATCGCCCGGGCGCTCGCGCCCTCGCCACGCGTCCTGCTGTGCGACGAGCCGACGTCGGCGCTCGACCCCGAGCTTGCCGAGGAAGTCGTGGAGGTCCTGAGCCGCCTTGCCCGTGAGGGAACGACCATGGTGATGGCGACCCACGACCTGCGCCTTGCCTCGCGCGTCGCCGATGCCGTCGTCTTTCTCGACGGCGGCGTGATCGTCGAGGAGGGCCCGCCCCGCGCCATCTTCTCGACACCCCAGCGGGATAGGACGAAGAAGTTCATCGCCTCGCTCAGCGCGCCGCAAAGCTACGACATATAGCGGCGGCGTACACGCAGCCTCACGTTACGGTAGCGATGAAATCCGGTCCGCGGCAGTTGCATCGAGCCGGGTATTCGAGCACAGTGAAGGCATATTCCGATATCGTATGCCCCGGCATGCCCTCTAGGGGAGAAAGTATCATGACCAAGAAAACACCGAACCCGATCGACGTCTTCGTCGGCTCCCGCGTGCGCCTGCGCCGCCTGATGGTCGGCATGAGCCAGGAAGCGCTCGCCGATCGCCTGGGCGTGACCTTCCAGCAGGTTCAGAAATACGAAAAGGGCACGAACCGCATCAGCGCGAGCCGTCTGCAGGCGATCTCCGACGTCTTCCGCGTGCCGCCGAGCTTCTTCTTCCAGGACGACGAGAACGCCGTTCCGACCGCAGGCGTCGCCCACGAGACCGGCGACGTCTCCACCTTCGTCTCCTCCAAGGAAGGCCTCGACCTCAACCGCGCCTTCCTGAAGATCGACGATGCCGGCGTGCGCAAGTCGATCATCGCGCTGGCGACCGCGCTCTCCAAGGCGAGCGCCGGAGCGGAAGCGGGCGAACGTGCGGACAGCGCATCGGAACTGCGGATCTGATAGCACATGCCGGCGCAGCTTCAGACGCTGGGCCATCTTCGCCTGCTCGACGAGGGCGGTAACGACATCGTCTTTCCCGAAAAGGCGCTGCTGATTCTCTGTTATCTCAAGACGCGCGGCCTGACGGAAATGCCGAGGGCCGACGCGGCGAGCCTTTTCTGGGACGACGGCAACGCTGCCGCCGCCTTTGCCAGCCTGCGGCAGACCGTCTCGCGCGCCCAGAAGCGGCAGCGCGATCTCGGCCGCGCCTATCTCGCCTTCACCGACGCCGCCATCGCGCTCGGGCCGGATCCGGTCGAAAGCGATGTCGCAAAGCTGCGGCAGGATGCGGGCCTTGCCATTCTGGCGGGCCTCCTTACCGAGGATTTCCTCAAGCACGTCAAGCCGGTCAACCGCGCGCTCGTCAACTGGATCGCGCTGCAGCGGACGGCCCATATGGCGTTGTTGCGCCAGGCCCTGCTCGACAGGGCGGCCGACAGCGGCGCCGCACGGCAGGTCCGCTCGTCCGCCGCCCTCCGCCTGCTGGAGGCCAATCCGCAGGACGAGGAGGTGCGGGCGGTTCTCACCGGCCGGCCGGCAACGCCGGCGGCGCTCATGACCGTTCAGCCGTCCATGCAGATCCTGACGCCGGATGAAGCCGGCATCGCGCTGCCGCGGCAGAACCCGCCCCGCGTCGTGCTGCTGCCGCCGGCCACGGCGCATGGCTCGCGCGCGGCGGCGCGCTTTGCCGAGGCCCTGATCGAGGACGTGACGATCGGGCTCTGCGCGCTGCGTTCGATCTCGATCATCGCGCCGCATACCGCCGCGCAGATCTCGCGGCAGGCGGACCGGGCCACCACCTACGAACGCCACAAGATCAGCTATATCCTGGAAACGCGCCTGCGCGACGAGGGCGACGGCCACACGCTCTTCGCCCAGCTCATCTTCTTCGGCAGCGACGAGGTCATCTGGGCCGAGCGCTTTCCGCTGTCGGCCGAGGGGCTCGCCCGCTCCCGCCAGATGATCGCCCACCAGATCGCCGGTGCCATCGCCACGGAGATCGAGCACAACGAGCTGGTGCGCGGCGATTACGAGCGCAACGCCGATGCCTACCGCACCTTCCTCGTCGGCCAGGGTCAGTTGAAGAACCTCGACCTGCGCGACATCCGCCGCGCCCGCAAGAGCTTCCGCGAGGCGCTGCAGACGAGCGCCGATTTCGCACCCGCCCTCGGCGGCCTCGCGCGCAGCTACTTCCTCGAATGGCTGGTGACCGCGCGCGGCGACGGCGAATTGCTGCAGCAGGCGGAGGACTATGCGGCGCAGACCATCAGGACCGACGAGCGGCTGCCCTCCGGCTACCGCGAGCTCGGCGTCGTGAAGCTCTACGCCCGCCAGTTCGACGAAAGCGCCGCCTATCTCGACCAGGCCGAGGCACTGAGCCCGCACCATGCCAATGTCATCGCGAGCTATGCCGATACGCTGGTGCAGGCGTCCCGGCCCGATCTCGGCCTCCGGAAGATCGAGCACGCCATCGACCTCAACCCGCTCTCCCCCGACGAATATTTCTGGACCGCCGCCGGTGCCAGCTATTCGCTCGGCCTCTATGAGCAGGCGCTCGACTATATCGCCCGCATGAAGGACCGCACGCCGGTCGACCGTCTTTCGGCCGCCTGCTGGAGCATGCTCGGGGACATGAAGAAAGCGCGGCATTTCGTGCGCCGCACCTACGTCGTCCATCCGAACTTCGACGTCGAGGCCTGGATGAAGATCGTCCCCTTCAAGGAAGAGTGGCAACGACAGCAGTATTATGAAGGCCTGAAAAAGGCGGGGTTCTGAGAATTCAACCGAACGAGGGAGGGACTGAACATGGCGCGACTGGTTGTTTTGGGCATTGAGGGAGATGACGGGCTCTGGGTCGCGGACCTCGACGCCGGCACGGTGACGCAGATCGGCGTTCCCTCGGGCGGCGCGCTGAAGGCCGCGGACGACCTGCGCAAGGCCGGCGCGACGATCACCAAGGGCGTGAACCTTGCCGCCCTCGCCTCCTCGGCGGATGCGGTTTCCGGCGGTTTCATGGATGTCTCGGGCGGATTCATGGACGCTTCCGGCGGCTTCATGGACAAGTGAGCCGGCCCTGTTCCGACCGGATCTGCGGCCCGGAAGAGACCTGGAGCCGGATCGGGGCGCTGCTGCCTCGGTTCGGCATCACCCGGCTTTCCCGCCTGACGGGGCTCGACCGCCTCGGCATCCCGGTCTGGAATGCGGTGAGCCCCAATGCCCGCTCGATCGTCATCAACCAGGGCAAGGGCATCACGGATATCGACGCGAAAGTCTCCGCCGCCATGGAGGCGCTGGAGCGGGCCGTCGCCGGCGACCCGCTCGTGCGCGCACGCCGTTCCTGCCGCCGCGCCTTCTCTGAGGCAGGGGAAACGTGCCTGCCGCTCGACATCTTCATAGCGGCCGGCCAGCCCTTCGTCGGCGAGGACGAGGTGATCGACTGGCTGGCAGGACACGACGTCGCGACGGGCGAGCGCATCTGGGTGCCGCGCGAGGCGGTGATCCTCGACCGCACGGAGGAAACGCCGCGTTTCTGGCAATCCTCGGATGGCCTGGCCTCCGGCAATTCGGAAACCGAGGCGATCCTGCATGGCCTGCTGGAGCGCATCGAGCGCGATGCCGATCGCTTGTGGCGTCTGCTTCCCCGGCAAAAGCGTCTTGCGGCGGCGATAGACCCGGCGCATATCGCGGACCCCGTCGCCGAAGCGCTTGTCGCGCGCTTTAGGGAAGCGGGGCTGGACCTTCGCCTCTTCGACATCACCAGCGACCTTGCCGTGCCCACCTATGCGGCGGTGCTTGCCGAAGCCGGCATCCTTGCCCGCAGGCAGCCGCTGTTCCATGACGTGACGATCGGCTACGGCACCCATCCCGTCGCGGCGCGCGCCGTCATCCGCGCGCTGACGGAAGTCGCGCAATCGCGCCTCACCTATATCAGCGGCGCGCGGGACGATCTCTTCGCCGAGACCTTCAGCCGACCGCTCGCGGCGGAAACCCGCGCCCTTTTCGAGGCAGCGCCCGGCGCCGCCCCAACCTATCCGGCGCCGGAAGGCGATGCCGCCGGATTGCTTGAATGGTGCCTCAAAAAACTCGCCGCCAGCAGCATCGCGCCGGTCGTGGCGGTGCCGCTCGGCGATGCGTCGCTGCCCGTTTCCGTGGTCAAGATGATCGTGCCGGCGCTTGAGAACCCCGAGGGCGCGCGCCGGCATGCCGTCGGCCCGCGCGCCCTCTCGCGCATGCTGTTCGCAATGCCATGAAGATCGTCTTCGTCGGCCCCAGCCTGCCGGATGCCGCCACGCTTTGCGGCCACGGCATCGAGGTTCGCCCGCCCGCGGCCCATGGCGACGTCCTCTCGGCAACAAGGGCCGGGGCCGCCGCCATCGGCCTGATCGACGGCAATTTCGAACATGTCGCCCCCGTCTGGCACAAGGAAATCCTCCACGCGCTGGAGACGGGCGTCGCCGTCTTCGGCGCGGCGAGCATGGGCGCGCTCCGCGCGGCCGAATGCGACGGCTTCGGCATGGTCGGCATCGGCCGCATCTACGAGGACTATGCCAGCGGCCGGCGCATCGACGACGCGGATGTCGCCCTGCTGCACGGCCCGGCCGAACTCGGCTATCCCGCCCTTTCGCTACCCATGGTCAATGTCGATGCGACGCTGGATCGCCTCGGCGATCTCCAGGCTATTGATAAGGCTCACATATCAAGCCTGCGCGCAGCCGCATCCGCTCTCTTCTACAAGGACCGGACCTGGGCGGCGATCGTGGAAAGGGCCGGACTGGCCGCGTTCCGCAAGGATTTCCTGCAACTTTTCCATGTAGAAACGGTGAACCGGAAACGCGAGGATGCCCTCGCCCTGCTGCAGGCCCTTCACGATTTCCAGCCGCAAAGCCCTGCAAAACACGCGGACTGGACGTTCCGGGCCACCTCGCTCTGGCGCACCGCCGCCCATCAACCCAAAACGCAGTAGAACGTGCAATTTCCCATTCCGCGTGTGTCACGCCTGAGTCACGCGCGAAAAGGGCGCGTCACGCCTATACTTTGTGCAGGGCTTGAGAAATTGCGGGGGCGCAAGACATGAGAATCGAAACGAACGAGGTCGAAGACCGGGGCAACGAACTGATGGCGCTGGCGCGTCTTGTCGCCTTCGCGCTGGAATCGGCGAAGACGCTGGATGCCGAAATCGTCGAATTCTGCCTGGACAAGGCATTGCGGGCCGTGCTGGACGAGATCGACGAACCGTCCCGCATGACGCTGACCACGAACGACATCATGCTGATGAACCGGTCGGCGCTCTGCTGACCGGCTGAAGCCGGCCGCCGTTCCTCCACGGCGCCGATCGCGTCGGCGGCCCGAACCAGGCGGGCCGCCGCCGATCCTCGCGACCGTTTCAACGATAGTGCGGACAGGGCCTTCAATATCGCGTGCGGCAGAGCACCTTTGCCGCTACCGATTGCCGCTGATGCCAGCAAAAGACCATCCTCCCCTTCCTCCATAGGACGGCACCGTTTACGAAAGCTGCCGGACCAAGGCGGAGGCGGCATGGACAGCAGGGAACAACGGAGCGGCCAGGCCGCCGACCGGCGGTGAGCGCGCTTGCCGCCTATGGCGGCCTCTTTCTCGCCGCCCTGATCGCCGCCACCATCCTGCCCGCCCAGTCGGAGGCGGTGCTGGCCGGCTTGCTGGCATCGAAGAGCTACACGCCCGCCCTGCTCATTCTCGTCGCCGGCATCGGCAACGTGCTGGGCTCGGTGATCAACTGGCTGCTCGGCCGGGGTATCGAACGCTTTCGCGATGCCCGCTGGTTTCCCGTCTCCGAGAAATCCCTGGAGCGCGCCGGAAACTGGTATCGCCGCTATGGCTGGTGGAGCCTGCTACTCAGCTGGATGCCCGTCATCGGCGATCCGCTGACGGTCGCGGCCGGCATCATGCGCGAGCCCTTCGGCCGCTTCCTCCTCGTCGTCTCGCTCGCCAAGTTCGGCCGCTACATCGCGCTTGCCGCCGTCGTGCTGCACTGGCTTTGAACTTTTTTCGCAAGGCGATGGAATGAGCGTCGCCCGGTGCTCGTATATTGGGGCATGAACGGAAAGACACCCGGCTTCAACGTGATCGGACAGCTTGCGGCGCTGAGGCGCTACGCCCTGTCGCTCGTCCGCAATCCGGACGAGGCGGAAGACCTCGTGCACGACGCGCTGGTGAAAGCCTATGAGCGGCAGTCGACCTTCCGCACCGGCGCGAATGTCCGCAACTGGCTGATGTCGATCCTGCACAATGCCCATATCGACCGCCTGCGCCAGCGCCGCTCGCAGCAGCGCCGCCACGATGCGGCGGCCGAGATCGCGGAGACCTCCGCGCCGGCCAATCAGGATCATTCGGTGCGGCTCACCCAGCTGCGCGACGCCTTCTTCGGCCTGCCGGAGGAGCAGCGCGCGGCGCTGCATCTCGTCGCCATCGAGGAGCTTTCCTATCAGGAGGCCGCCGATACGCTCGGCATCCCGGTCGGCACGCTGATGTCGCGCGTCGCCCGCGCCCGCCAGCGGCTGCGCAGCTTCGAACAGGGCGGCAGCGCCGCACCCGTCACCCATCTCAGGATTGTCGGAGGCACCGGCGATGACAAGCAATGACCCCATCCTCGAAACCGACCTCAACGCCTATGTCGACGACCAGCTCGCCGTCGGCCGGCGCATCGAGGTCGAGGCCTATCTCTCCGAACGGCCGGAAGTGGCCGCACAGATCATGAAGGACCTGCGCGTGCGCGACGAACTGCGCCTCGCGCTCGCCGACCATCGCACCGTGACACGGCAGGAAACCCGCGAGGCCGCGCGGCTTCTCGAGCGGGCGCTGTCGCATCGCCGCGTCTTCTCCGTCTTCCGCCGCGCCGCCGCCATCGCGCTCTTCATCGCGGCAGGCTGGGTCGCCCATGCGGCGCTCGGGCCCTTCGGCGCGACGCAGGTCGTCGCCTCCACGCCGCCGCCCGCCTTCGTCGAGGAGGCCGTGCGCGCGCACCGGACGACGCTGCTGCGCGACAGCATGACCTCGCAGCCGGAAATCGAGACCTTCGACCCGGCGGAGATCCGCTCGGCGACGGCCATCGTGCTGCCGGACCTGCCGAAGGGCTGGACCGTCATCGACACGCAGGTCTTCCCCTCCGCCTACGGCCCGAGCGTCGAGCTGGTGCTGGAACCGGCGAAGGGGGAGCGCCTGTCGCTCTTCGCCGTGCGCCCCGGTTCCTTCGCCGTGCAGCACGTCCTGCTCTTCCATGCCGACAACGCCCGGGCCGCCTATTGGCAGATCGGCGACGCCGCCTATGCGCTGGTGTCGGAAAGCCGCAAGGCCGACGACCTGGCGGACACCGCACGGGACCTTTCCCGCACGCTCCACTGATCAACCGCTTCCAGACCGAAGGAGATTCTCGATGGAACCCGTACAACAGCGTTTCGGCTATGGCGCCCAGGCGCAGTCGGCCGCCCTCTTCGACGAGGGCCTGCGCCAGCACATGCTGCGCGTCTACAACTACATGGGCGCCGGCCTCGTCATCACCGGTCTCATCGCCTTCGTCGTCGGCTCGACGCCGGCGCTCTACGTGCCGATCTTCTCCTCGCCGCTGAAATGGGTGGTGATGCTGGCCCCGCTCGCCTTCGTCCTGTTCTTCTCGTTCAAGATCCAGACCATGTCGGCCAACGCCGCGCAGATGACCTTCTGGGCCTTCTGCGCCGTCATGGGCCTGTCGCTCGCCTCGGTGTTCCTCGTCTTCACCGGCATGAGCATCGCCCGCACCTTCTTCATCGCCGCCACCATGTTCGGCGCCACCAGCCTCTACGGCTACGTGACGAAGCGCGATCTCTCGAAGTTCGGCTCGTTTCTGATGATGGGTCTCATCGGCGTGATCATCGCCTCCATCGTCAACATCTTCCTCGGCTCCAGCGCCCTGCAGTTCGCCGTCTCGGTGATCGGCATCCTCGTCTTCGTCGGCCTCACCGCCTGGGACACGCAGAACATCAAGGAGCAGTATGCGGAAAATATCGGCCACGAGTCGCAGCAGAAGATGGCCGTGTTCGGCGCGCTGTCGCTCTACCTCAACTTCGTCAACATCTTCCAGCTCCTGCTGAACTTCACCGGCGAGCGCGAATAGTCGTTAGAGCAGCTGACTCTTAATCAGCGGCTCGAAGGGAACGGCGGGGCAAGACCCCGCCGTTTCTTTTTGCCATCAACCGCTCCACACTTACCGTCGTCATCCTCGACCTTGAGCCGAGAATCTACCAACGCATCAAAACCCGGGACGTTGGCAGATGCTCGGGACAGGCCCGAGCATGACGCAGGAAAAGACAGAATGCGGCGCAACAAAACGTAAGAAATAACTTACGCAAATTACCCCGTTGACAAATCTCCACGCAGCGTCTTTGCTTGGGACATTCACCAGGGGGGTCCCGACAAGGGGCTGAGATACTGCTGGCATTCGCAGCGCAGTGACCCGTTGAACCTGATCCAGTTCATACTGGCGTAGGGACGGTGCAAGCGCTGTGGCAGGCTATCCGCAACCCGGATTCCGTCTCCCGCGTCCTTCCATCATTCCGGCTCTAGGACTGGGTCTCCAAACGAAAACTTGGAGCCTCACGATGAATATTGCCGCTCAAAAGCTCACCCCCACCGTCACGACGGGCGCCCTTCCCGCCTCGCGGAAGATCCACATTCCCGGCGAACGACACCCGGACATCCGCGTGCCGATGCGCGAGATCGCCCTGCACCCGACCTCCGGCGAACCGCCGGTCGTCGTCTACGACGCCTCCGGCCCCTATACCGATCCCGCCCATGTCGTTTCCATCGAGGGCGGCCTGCCCCGCCTTCGCGAAGGCTGGGTCGCTGCCCGCGGCGATACGCAAGCCTATGACGGCCGCCACGTCCGCCCCGAGGACAACGGCTTTGCCACCGGCGAGCGCCTGACACCGGAATTCCCGGTGCTGAGCCGCCCGCGCCGCGCGACGGACGGCAAGGCGGTGACGCAGCTCGCCTATGCCCGCGCCGGCATCGTCACGCCCGAGATGGAATTCATCGCCATCCGCGAAAACCTCGGCCGCAAGGCGGCGAGGGAAGCGCTTGCCCGTGACGGCGAGAGCTTCGGCGCGCATATCCCGGATTTCGTGACGCCGGAATTCGTGCGGCAGGAAGTGGCGAGCGGCCGGGCCGTCATCCCCGCCAACATCAACCACCCGGAAGCCGAGCCTATGATCATCGGCCGCAACTTCCTGGTGAAGATCAACGCCAATATTGGCAATTCCGCCGTCACCTCCTCCATGGCGGAAGAGGTGGAGAAGATGGTCTGGGCGATCCGCTGGGGCGCCGATACGGTCATGGACCTTTCGACCGGCCGCAACATCCACAATATCCGCGAATGGATCATCCGCAACTCGCCGGTCCCCATCGGCACCGTGCCGCTCTACCAGGCGCTGGAGAAGGTGAACGGCATCGCCGAGGACCTGACTTGGGAGGTCTACCGCGACACGCTGATCGAACAGGCCGAGCAGGGCGTCGACTATTTCACCATCCATGCCGGCGTGCGGCTGCACTACATTCCGCTGACGGTGAACCGCGTCACCGGCATCGTCTCGCGCGGCGGCTCGATCATGGCCAAGTGGTGTCTGCATCACCACAAGGAAAGCTTCCTCTACGAGCATTTCGAGGAAATCTGCGACATCGCCCGCGCTTATGACGTCACCTTCTCGCTCGGCGACGGCCTGCGCCCCGGCTCGATCGCCGACGCCAACGACGCCGCGCAGTTCGCCGAACTCGAAACGCTCGGCGAACTGACGCAGATCGCTTGGGCGAAGGACTGCCAGGTCATGATCGAAGGCCCCGGCCATGTGCCGATGCACAAGATCAAGGAGAACATGGACAAGCAGCTGAAGACCTGCGGCGAGGCCCCGTTCTACACGCTCGGCCCGCTGACGACGGACATCGCGCCCGGCTACGACCACATCACCTCGGGCATCGGCGCGGCGATGATCGGCTGGTTCGGCACGGCCATGCTCTGCTACGTCACGCCCAAGGAACATCTCGGCCTGCCCGACCGCGACGACGTGAAGGTCGGCGTCATCACCTACAAGATCGCCGCCCATGCCGCCGATCTTGCCAAGGGCCATCCGGCCGCGAAGATCCGCGACGACGCGCTGTCGCGCGCCCGCTTCGAGTTCCGCTGGGAGGACCAGTTCAACCTCTCGCTCGACCCGGAGACGGCCCGTGCCTTCCATGACGAGACGCTGCCCAAGGAGGCGCACAAGGTCGCGCATTTCTGCTCCATGTGCGGCCCGAAATTCTGCTCCATGCGCATCTCGCACGATATCCGCGCCGAGGCGCAGAAGGAGGGACTGGAGGCCATGGCCGCGAAATTCCGCGAGGGCGGCGACCTCTACATGCCGCTTTCGGGAGAATGACCATGCGCATCCTCGTCAAGGGCGCCGGCGTCGCCGGCCTTGCCACCGCCTGGCAGCTCTACCGCCACGGCTTCGACGTCACCATTTCGGAAAGCCGGGAAAGGGCGGGCCTCGGCGCCTCCGGCTTTGCCGGCGGCATGCTCGCGCCCTGGTGCGAGCGGGAAAGCGCCGAGGAAGAGGTGCTGGCGCTCGGCCGCCTTGCCGCCGACTGGTGGGAAGCCGCGCTCCCCGGCCATGTGCATCGCAAGGGCACGCTGGTCGTCGCCGCCGGCCGCGATGCCGGCGAGCTCGAACGCTTCGCCGGACGGACGAGCGGCTGGGAATGGCTGGACGAGGCGGCCATCGCCGCGCTGGAGCCGGACCTTGCCGGCCGCTTCCGCCGGGCGCTGTTCTTCCGCGAGGAAGCCCATCTCGATCCGCGGCAGGCGCTGGCGGCGCTGACCGCCAGCCTCGAGGAGGCGCGCATGCGCTTCCTCTTCGGCGCGGGCGGCAAGGCCGGTGGCCATGACCGGGTGATCGACTGCACCGGCGCGGCGCGGATCGGCCGCCTGCCGGGCCTGCGGGGCGTGCGCGGCGAAATGCTCGGCCTCGAAACCGCCGAGATTCGCCTGTCCCGCCCCGTCCGCCTGCTCCACCCCCGCCATCCGATCTATATTGTGCCGCGGGAGGCGGGCCGCTTCATGGTCGGCGCGACGATGATCGAGAGCGACGATGCCGGCCCCGTCACCGCCCGCTCGCTGATGGAGCTGCTGAACGCCGCCTATGCCCTGCATCCGGCCTTCGGCGAGGCGCGGCTCGTGGAGACCGGCGCGGGCATCCGCCCGGCCTATCCCGACAATCTTCCACGCGTGAGCGAGGATGGCGAGACCATCCATGTGAACGGCCTCTACCGGCACGGCTTCCTGCTGGCGCCCGCCATGGCCGGCGAGGTCGCCCGCATCCTCCTTCGCCAGAGGCAATTCGAAAGGAAGGCATCATGACCCTCATCATCAACGGCGAGGAACAGGAAGTCGCCGCCGCGACGCTCGCCGATCTCCTCTCCGCCCTCGACTACGAAGGCGACTGGCTGGCGACGGCAGTGAACGGCGAGCTGGTGCACCGCGAGGACCGCGCCGCCTTCCCGCTCGGCGAGCGCGACCGCGTCGAGATCCTTTCCCCCATGCAGGGAGGCTGACATGCTGAAACTCTACGATGCCGAGGTCGGCTCCCGGCTGCTGCTCGGCACCGCGCGCTACCCCTCCCCGGCCATTCTCGCGGAGGCTGTGCGGCGCTCGAAGGCGGAGATCGTCACGGTTTCCCTGCGCCGGGAAAATGCCGGCGGCAAGGCGGGCGGCGCCTTTTTCGAACTGATCGGGGAGCTCGGCGTGCGCGTGCTGCCCAACACCGCCGGCTGCCACAGCGTCAAGGAAGCCGTGCTGACGGCGAAGATGGCGCGCGAGGTCTTCCGCACCGACTGGATCAAGCTGGAGGTGATCGGCCATCACGACACGCTCCAGCCCGATGTCTTCGGCCTCGTCGAGGCGGCGCGCATCCTGACCGGCGAAGGCTTTCAGGTCTTCCCCTATACGACCGACGACCTTGTCGTCGCCGAAAGGCTGCTGGAGGCCGGCTGCCGGGTGCTGATGCCCTGGTGCGCGCCCATCGGCTCGGCCATGGGGCCGGTCAACCCGATGGCGCTGCGCGCCTTCCGCGCGCATTTCCCGGATATTCCGCTGATCGTCGATGCCGGCATCGGCCGCCCATCGCATGCCGCCACCGTCATGGAGCACGGCTACGATGCCGTGCTGCTCAACACCGCCGTCGCCGGCGCGGGCGATCCCGCCGCCATGGCGGAAGCCTTTGCGCTCGCCATTGCGGCCGGCCGCCTCGCCCATGCGGCGGTGCCGCTCGAGCCGCGCGACATGGCCGTCCCCTCCACTCCCGTCATCGGAAAGGCCGTCTTTTCATGAAGCTCGATCCCTTCTACCTCATCGTCGACAGCGCCGACTGGATCGAGCGGCTCGTGCCACTCGGCGTCAGGCTCGTGCAGCTACGCATGAAGGACCTGCCGGAGGATCGCCTGCGCGCGGAAATCCGCCGCGCGAAAACGGCCTGCGCCGCCGGGGGCTGCCAGCTCATCGTCAACGATTACTGGCAAATCGCCATCGAGGAGGGCTGCGACTTCGTGCATCTCGGGCAGGAGGACCTTGCCGGGGCCGACATCGCCGCCATCCGCGCGAGCGGCATGAAGCTCGGCCTTTCCACCCATGACGCGGCGGAGCTTGAAACGGCGCTCGCCGCACGGCCCGATTACATTGCGCTCGGCCCCGTCTGGCCGACGATCCTGAAGAAGATGAAATGGGCGCCGCAGGGCGTCGAGCGCCTCGCCGACTGGAAGGCCCGCATCGCGCCGCTTCCCCTCGTCGCCATCGGCGGCCTCAATCCGGATCGCCTCTCCGCTGTCTTCGAGAACGGCGCCGACAGCGCCGCCGTCGTCACCGACATCACGCTGAATGCCGACCCGGAGGCCCGTACCCGAGAATGGATCGAGCGCACCGCCCGCTGGCGATGATCGCCGGCTGCGGTTACGGACCTTTCCTTTCGGCGCCGCGATGCTAGTTTGCAGGTAGCAACCACAGGAGCATTGCATGAAGATCAGCGCGCGCAACCGCCTCAAGGGCAAGATCGTCGAAGTCACTCTCGGCGCGACCACCGCCCATGTCCGCATCGATGTCGGCGGCGGTTCGATCATCACCGCCTCGATCACCAACGAAGCCGTCAACGAGCTCGGCCTTGCCGCCGGGCAGGAAGCCTATGCGGTCGTCAAGGCCTCCGACGTGATGGTCGCCGTCGACGACTAATCGCCGGCCTTCCTGCACATCTGCGCCTGGCCGGTCTCGAAATCGCCCGGCTGGGGCGGTGCGATCGGCTTGAAGAGCGTGCGGTCCGGCTTCAGGTCGATCAACGGCGTGCCGTCGAGGCAATCGAGGCCGCGCACGAAGAGGCGATTGCCTTCGATCTTCTCCAACACGACGATCGAGGTTCCGATCGGGTTCGGCCGCACGGGCGAACGCAGCGAGAAGGTGCCGTGCACCTCGCCGTTCGACGCCGGGCTCTGCAGCACGAGGTCGCGGCGCGACTGGTGCAGCCAGTAAAGCACTTCCAGCCGCTCGAACCGCTCGACACCCGTCAAGGCCTGCACCCAGGGCTCGAAGATCTCGATAGTGCAGACCGGTCCGTCATGACGCCCCTGCCGCGGCGTTTCCATGCGTGCGGTCCAGGGCGTCGAAATCCGGCCGATGAAGACGAGCTGCGCATCCGCCGTTTCCGGCGGCGTGATCGCGACCTCGTTCCTGCGGATTTCGTTCAGCCGGACCATGCTCATCTCCATCGTTATATTTTCTAAAATACGACGTTAGCGGCCGCCGAAAACTTTTTAAAGATATAAATCTCGATATATCTTGATTCCAGATATATCGGGATTTATATCGGGACCATGAGACACAGAATGGGATGCGGCCCTCACCGCCACTTTTCACCGCCCGACGATCGTTCGGGTCCCTTCCATCGCGGCCGCCATCATGGCCCCGGCCGGGGTGGCCGCCACGGCGGACGCCTCTTCGACTACGGCGAGCTGCGCCTCTTGCTGCTCGCCATCATCGCCGATGCGCCGAGCCATGGCTATGAGCTGATCAAGACCATCGAGGAACGCTTCGGCGGCAGCTACAGCCCGAGCCCGGGCGTCATCTATCCGACGCTCTCCTGGCTGGATGACATGGGCTATGCCGTGATCGAACCGGCCGAAGGCGGCCGCAAGCGTTACAGCATCACGCCGGAAGGCAAGGCCTTCCTCGCTGCCAACCGCGCGGCCATCGACGAGCTCATGGCGCGCGCCGGCAGCGGCGGACCGCGCGGCCGCGAAGGCGTGCCCGCCCCGGTCGTGCGCGCCATGGAAAACCTGAAACTCGCCATGCGGCTTCGCCTCCGCCGGGGAGACGTGAGCGAGGAGGCGGCAGCCGCCATCGCCGCCGCGCTCGACCTTGCCGCCCAGACCGTGGAGAAAAGCTGATGACCGCCGCAACGAGCAAGACCGCCATCGCCACCGAACAGGCAAGCCGCTACCTGCAGCAGCTCTGCAAGCATTTCGCCCACAAGCTGCCCGTGAAGTTCGACGAGCATGACGGAGAGATCACCTTCTCCATCGGCGAATGCCGGCTGAAGGCGGACGGCGCGGCGCTGCATATCGACCTTGCCGCGCCCAAGGCGGAGGACATGGAGCAGTTGAAGGACGTGGTGATCCGCCACCTCGTCCGCTTCGCCTTCCGCGAGGAACTGCAGGTGGACTGGCAGGACGCCTGACCGGCCTGGGACCGATCGACATTCAGTTCAGGCTGAGCCGAAAAATGGTGCTTTTCCGGGATCCGGAGCGCAGCGTACTTTCGGTACGTGAGCACCGGAAGCCCGGAAAAGTGCCGTTTGCAGGCCGGCATGGGCTGAATGGCGATCGGTGCTATTCCTCGCCGCCCAGCTTCAAGGCGGCGAGTTCCTCCAGCATGTCGAGAAGGATATCGATCCTCTCCGCCCCGAAGCGCGCGTCGATCTCCGCATAGACGCGCAGGGCGTCCGGCATCACCTCGTCGATCATCGCCTGCCCCGCCGGCGCCAGCGTCAGGAGGACGCGGCGCTTGTCCTCCTTGTCCTTGTGGCGAAAGATCAGCTTGCGCTGCTGGAGCGAGCGCAGCATGCGCGTGAGGCTCGGCGCGAGGATGAAGGCCTTCTCCGCCACTTCCGACGCATCCACCATGCCCTCGTCGGCAAGCACGCGCAGGACGCGCCATTGCTGCTCGGTCACGTCGTGATCGACGAGGATGGGCCGGAAATGGCGCATCACCGCCTCGCGCGCTTTCAAGAGGCCGATCGGCAGCGAGCGCCGGCACGCGCCCTGCGGCGCGTCTTTCGCCGTCTCGGGAGTGCTCTTCTCTGGCGGGTCGCTGTTCCTCATCGTTCCCCTATCCGCGATTTTTCCGGCCCGTGCAAGGAAAGGCGGGAAGAACGGATGATCGCAGCGACGCCCCATGCTAGCCTCACGCCGAACACCAGCCAGCGAAAGTGCAGCCATGCCCGCCGAAAACACCAGGACCGACCGCAGCTATGTCTTCGCGCCGGCCCCCGTTCCCGCTTTGCCCATCGAAGGGAGCGCCGCGCTCTTCCCGGTCCACCGCATCTATTGCGTCGGCCGCAACTTTGCCGACCACGCCATCGAGATGGGCCACGATCCGGACAGGGAGCCGCCCTTCTTCTTCCAGAAGAATCCCGACACGCTCGTCGCGCCGGAACGCGGCTTTCCCTATCCGCCCGCCAGCAGCGACGTGCATCACGAGGTCGAGCTGGTCGTCGCGCTGAAGGAGGGCGGCAGCGACATTCCGGTCGAGCGGGCGCTCGGCTGCGTCTACGGCTACGCCATCGGCATCGACATGACCCGCCGCGACCTGCAGGCTGAGGCGAAGAAGCTGGGGCGGCCCTGGGAGGTCGCCAAGGCCTTCGAGCATGCCGCGCCCTGCGGGCCGATCCATCCCGCCGCTACCGTCGGCCATCCGGCGGCCGGCACGATCCGGCTGACGGTCAACGGCATGATCCGGCAGGAGGGAAACCTCGACCAGATGATCTGGAAAGTCCCGGAGATGATTTCCTGCCTTTCCCGCCTCTTCACGCTCGCGCCGGGCGACCTGATCTTCGCCGGCACGCCCGCCGGCGTCGGCGCGGTCAGGAGGGGCGACACGATGCACGCGCAGATCGACGGACTCGGCGGCATCGCCGTCACCGTCATCTGAGACATTTGCTCGTACTGCGACAGGACGCCACGCACGATCCCGCGCCCTTGTTTGATTAAAGTCAAAGAAGGAGCGGCCCGGCGGGTCTACTTCCTCCTCATGAACGTGAGACGTTCGTCATCAAGGAGAACTCCAGTGCGTATCATGGCAAAGAGCATCGTCGGCGCGGCAGCGGTCATTCTGGCGCTCGCGCTTCCGGCAGCGGCGGCAGATTTCGAGGTGCACATGCTCAACAAGGGCGCCGAGGGCGCCATGGTGTTCGAGCCGGCCTTCGTGAAGGTCGCGCCCGGCGACACCGTAACCTTCATCCCCACCGACAAGGGGCATAATGTCGAGACGATCAAGGACATGATCCCGGAAGGCGCGGAAGCCTTCAAGAGCAAGATGAACGAGCACTACAAGGTCACGTTCGACAAGGCCGGCGCCTATGGCGTCAAGTGCACGCCGCATGTCGGCATGGGCATGGTGGGCCTCGTCGTCGTCGGCGACGCGCCGGCCAATATCGATGCGGTCAAGACCGGCAAGCTGCCGAAGAAGGCACGCGAGCGCCTGGACGCCGCCATCGCGGCAGCGGGGCTGTAAAGCAAGTTCCAGCAAAAGTGCGCAGCGGTTTTGCGTCCGGAATTGCGTAGAGCTTCCCTTTCAGGGGCGGGGGCAGGAACCCGGGACGGAGCAATCCGTCCCGGGTTTTCCTTTGCCCGCGTTCTGTAAGCCGCCAAGTTCCATCTTCTGCATGATGCTGATTTGCACATTTAATTTTCTAATGAGGCTGCCGCCTGCTAGTTTGCCCCCACACACCAACGGGATGCGCATGCTGAAACTCGCTTTTCTCTCGGCCTGGCTCGTCCTCACGGCCCTCTGCCCTCCCCTTTTTGCTGCCGATGACACCATGAATATCCAACTGCACAAGGCGGCCGCGGCCGACGACGTCGCCGCCATAAGGACGCTGCTTTCGAAGGGCGCGGAGATCGACGCGCGCGATGCGAGCGGCGCGACGGCGCTGCTGGTCGCCACCCACGGCAACAAGGTGAACGCCGCCCGGGCCCTGATCGAGGCCGGCGCCGACGTCAATGCCAAGGACCAGATCAGCGACAGCCCCTATCTCTATGCCGGCGCGCGCGGCCATCTCGACATCCTCAAGCTGACGCTCAGCCACGGCGCGGACCTCAGGAGCACCAACCGCTACGGCGGCACCGCGCTCATCCCCGCCAGCGAGCGCGGCCATGTCGAGACCGTCGATACGCTGATCAAGGCCGGCGTCGACGTCGACCATGTGAACCGCCTCGGCTGGACGGCGCTTCTCGAAGCGATCATTCTCGGCGACGGGGGACCGCGCCATGTGAGGATCGTCGCCCTGCTGATCAGGGCCGGCGCGAAGGTCGACCTTGCCGACAATGACGGCGTGACGCCCCTCCAGCATGCCCGCGGCCGCGGCCAGGGCGAAATCGTCGCCCTCCTGGAGAAGGCTGGGGCGAAGTAACACCGCACGGACTATCGGAAACACTCAAGACAAAGGGCCTGAGACGATGCAAAGAAGCTACTATTCCTCCCTCGGCGGCCACCCGCCGCAGACCGACCTGCTGACCGGCCGCGCCGTGTTCACCGAGGCCTATGCGGTCATTCCGAAAGGGGTGATGCAGGACATCGTCACCTCCTACCTGCCGTTCTGGAACGACACGCGCTGCTGGGTCATCGCCCGCCCGCTTTCCGGCTTCGCCGAGACCTTCTCGCAGTACGTCATGGAAGTCGCCCCGGGCGGCGGCAGCGACAGGCCCGAGCAGGACCCGGAGGCCGAAGGCGTGCTCTTCGTCGTCGACGGCGAAGTGGAACTGACCCTGCCGACCGGCAAGCACACGCTCCAGCCGGGCGGCTACGCCTTCCTGCCGCCGGGCCTCAAGTGGTCGCTCCATAACCGCTCGCGCGCCCATGCCCGTTTCCACTGGGTCCGCAAGGCCTACGAGGCCGTCGACGGCCTGCCGCATCCCGAGCCGCTGATCCTCAACGAAAAGGACATCTCCCCGGCCGCGATGCCCGACACCAATGGCGGGTGGGCGACGACGCGCTTCGTCGATCCCTCCGACCTTCGCCACGACATGCATGTGACCATCGTCACGCTGCAGCCGGGCGCCGTCATTCCCTTCGCCGAGACCCATGTCATGGAGCATGGCCTCTATGTGCTGCAGGGCAAGGCCGTCTACCGTCTCAACCAGGACTGGGTGGAAGTGGAAGCCGGCGACTTCATGTGGCTGCGCGCCTTCTGCCCGCAGGCCTGCTATGCCGGCGGCCCGGAGCCGTTCCGCTACCTGCTCTACAAGGACGTCAACCGCCACATGGCGCTGAAGCCCTTCGGCGCGCGCCGCTAGGCGGCATTCGCTCAGGCCTTTTTTTAGAAACCCGCACCCGGCCGGCGCGGGTTTTTTCATGCGGCAAGGGCCATGGCCTCGGGATAGCGGCGCGGGTTGAAGCGCATATAGAGCAGCGCCGTCACCAGCACGCAGCCGAAATGCAGCATCCAGCCGGCGGCAAAACCGCCCGTCCAGTCATGCAGCACCGCCATCGCATAGGGCCCGATGGCGGCAAGCAGGAAGCCGCCGCCCTGCATCAGCGCGGCGAGCGCTCCGGCCTGCTCGGGCCGCGGCAGGTGATCGAGCGCCGTGACGATGGCGAGCGCGAAGCTGCCACCGAGGCCCGCGCCGCAGAGCCCCGCCCAGGCGGCGGGCGCAAGGCCGGGGGCCGTCGCAAGGCCGAAGAAGCCGATGCCCTGGAAGAGGATGGTGAGCCACAGCCAGCCGCGGCGGTCGATATTGCGGCGCGCGAGGATGGGAAGGCCGAGTGCGGCCGTTGCCTGACAGACCGCCATGACGGCGACGAGACCGCTGCTGTCGGCGCTCGTCCAGCCCTGCGCCTGATAGTAGGGCGCAAGCCAGGCGATCATCGAGGTATAGCCGGTATTGACCAGCCCGAAGGCGGCCATCAGCACCCAGGTTCGCGGCCGGCGCAGAAGCTGGCGCGTCAGCGCGCCGTCCGGCTTGCTGGCCTCCACATCGGAAAGGATGCGCCATGCGGCGGCCAGCGCCACGGCCACCGGCAGCGCCAGCCAGGCGAGCGCCGCCCGCCAGCTGTAGCCGGCATGGACGAGCATCGGCATCAGCCGCGCCCCGAACGCTCCGCCGGCCATGATCATCGCGGAATAGAGGCCCGTCACCACCGGCACGCTGTTCGGGAAACGCGCCTTGATGATGCCGGGAAAGGCCGCCTGGATGAAGGCGACGCCGATGCCGCAAAGCGCGGCCGTCGCGATTAGCGCCAGCCCGCCGGAGGCGACGACCCGCAGCGCCGAACCGGCAAGCAGGATGAGAAGCGCGAGGAGAAGGCCGCGCCGGGTGCCGATCCGCATCTGGATGCCCGGCGCCACGAAGGCACCGAGGCCCATCAGGAACATCGGCAGCAGCGTGAGCATTGCGATGCCGCTATAGCCGAGGCCGGTATCGGCAACGATCTCCGCGAGGATCGGAGCGGGGGCGGCAAGGAAGGGCCGAAGGTTGAGGCCGACCAGAACGACCAGTGCAAGCATGGCCCAATCGCGGCCGGGGCGCGTATCCGTCATCATTCGACTTTCATGCTGAAACGGGGTTTGGCGGGCAGGAATGCCCGTCGATTGTCCGCTATCGCTATCACCAGCTTGAATCATGCGCAAATTACATGTTTAGATAGCTACTATTCCGGTTTTCGATGGAGATGCCATGCTCGACCCGCGCCTGCTCAGGGCTTTCGTGGCGATCGCCGATTCCGGCAGCTTCACGGCCGCCGCCGATCGCCTGCACATGACCCAGTCGACGATGAGCCAGCAGATCGCCCGGCTGGAGGAGGCGATCGGGCGCGAGCTGGTCGATCGCGCCGCGCGGCCGGTGCGGCTGACCGTGACGGGCGAGCGCCTGCTCGGCCACGCCCGGCGCATCCTTTCCCTGCAGAGCGAGGCACTGACGCTGGTGGCCGAGACCTCCGGCACGACCTCCGTGCGGATCGGCATGCCGGACGATATCGCCACGCCCGAAATAGCCCGCGCCTTCGCCGCCTTCACCAAGCGCCACAAGGAGGCCCGGCTCGACGTCACCACCGGCCTTCGCTCGGACCTGGCGCGGCGCTACCGCGCCGGCGAACTCGATATCGTGGTGCTGAAGGAGGACACGCCGAGCGCCGACGCCTGGGCGAGCTTCGAGGAACCCATCGCCTGGTTCACCGCCGGGGATGCGGCGGCGGCCCTGCCCGACCCCGTGCCGCTCGTCACCTTCCCGCCCGGCGGGCTCTACCGCGACGCCATGTTCGAGCGGCTGGAGCGCGAACGCCGGCGCTGGTACGTCGCCTTCACCTCCGCGAGCCTGCGCAACGTGCTGATGGCCATAGAGGCGGGGCTCGGCCTTTCCCTGCTGCCGGTCGATGCCACGAAAGGCTGGCGGGTCCGGCCCTTCGCCGAATTCGGCCCGGAGCCGCCCGTCGTCGCCTCTCTCTATTCCTGGGAGCGCAGCGGCATCGTCGGCGAGCTGGCGAGCGAGGTGCTCGACATCCTCAAGCGGCGCTTCTCGAAGGATGCCGATCAGGCCTTGTAGAGATCGGCATAGGTCTCGCGCAGGACGTTTTTCTGGACCTTGCCCATCGTGTTGCGCGGCAGGTCGTCGACGAAGAGCACGCGCTTGGGCTGCTTGTAGCGCGCCAGCCGGTCCTGCAGCCCGCCGAGCACCGTCTTCTCGTCGAGCGTCGAGCCCTTCTGCCGCACCACGACCGCCGTCACGCCCTCGCCGAAATCGGGATGCGGCACGCCGATGACGGCGCTCTCCACGACGCCCGCCATGCCGTCGATCTCGGTCTCGACTTCTTTCGGATAGATGTTGTAGCCGCCGGAGATCACGAGGTCCTTGCCGCGGCCGACGATGTGCACATAGCCGCGCCCGTCGATCTTGCCGAGGTCGCCGGTGATGAAGAAGCCGTCCGTGCGGAATTCCGCGGCGGTCTTTTCCGGCATCTTCCAGTAGCCCGTGAAGACGTTCGGCCCCTTCACCTCGATCATGCCCGTCTCACCGTCCGGCAGCGGCTTGCCGCTCTCCGGATCGGTGACGCGCAGCGAGATGCCGGGCAGCGGGAAGCCCACCGTGCCGGCGACACGCTCGCCGTCATAGGGGTTGGAGGTGTTCATGTTGGTCTCGGTCATGCCGTAGCGTTCGAGGATCGCGTGGCCGGTCCGTTCCGAGAAGCTGCGATGGGTCTCGGCAAGCAGCGGCGCCGAACCGGAGACGAAAAGCCGCATGCCGGCGGCAACCTCGCGCGTCAGGCCGGGATGCTGCGCCAGCCGCACATAGAAGGTCGGCACGCCCATCAGCACCGTCGCGCTTTCCATCAGCCGGAACACCTCGTCGGCGTCGAATTTCGGCAGGAGATACATCGAGGCGCCGGCAAGGAGCGTCACGTTCGACGCGACGAAGAGGCCATGCGTGTGGAAGATCGGCAGGGCGTGGATCAGCCGGTCGGCGGCCGTGAAGCGCCAATGGTCCCGCAGCGTCAGCGCATTCGACAGGAGGTTGTCATGGGTCAGCATCGCGCCCTTGGAGCGGCCCGTCGTGCCGGATGTGTAGAGGATCGCCGCAAGATCGTCCGGCCCGCGCTCGATATCGGAGAAATCCGCCTCCTCCGCCCCGGCCAGTTGCAGAAGGCTGCCGCCGCCCGTCGCATCCAGCGTCTCGACCGCGCCGCCCGCGATCTCCACGACGCTGTCGCGGACCTTCGGATCGACGACCACCAGCGCGGGCGTTGCATCGCCGAGGAAATAGCCGAGTTCCGCCAGCGTATAAGCGGTGTTGAGCGGCAGGTAGATGGCGCCCGCCCGCAGGCAGGCGAGATAGAGCATCAGCGCCTCCGGGCTTTTTTCCACCTGCACGGCCACGCGGTCGCCGGGCGTCACGCCGCGCCTTGCCAGCGCATGCGCCAACTGGCCGGAAAGCCGGATCATGTCGCCATAGGTCCAGCGGCGCCCCTCGGCCGTTTCGATGAACACCGCCTCCGGCGCCGCGGCAGCGCGGATGGGATCGAAAAGATGGTTGGCCATGGCTGTCTCCTCTTCGCTCTTGCTGCACCTTGTCACAGGGCATGGCCGGGACGCCAGAGGAACCTGTCAGCGAAGCAGCCCCTGCCCGCCGTCGATCCACAGCGGCGTTCCGGTGATATGGCGCGCCTTGGAAGATGCGAGGAAGAGAATGGCGTCCGCCACCTCGTCGGCCGTGCCGGGCTTGCCCTGCGTCACCGGTATGTCGCCCTCCGGCCAGAGCACGGGAATGCCGGCTTCGCCTGCACCCCGCTGGTCGGTGTTCTCGTCGATGCTCGTCTCGATGGCGCCGGGGCAGACGGCATTGACGCGGATGCCGGCCTTGCCGAGCTCCAGCGCGAGCTGCTGCACCATCGCCACCTGCGCCGCCTTGGTGGCCGAATAGGCCGTCGCGCCCGGTGTCGTGAATGTGCGCGTGCCGTTGATCGAGGAGACGACGACGATGGCGCCCTCGCCCGCCTTCTTGAGATGGGGCACCGCAAGATGCAGCGTCAGGTATGTGCCGCGCAGGTTGACGGCGATGGCGGCGTCCCATTCCTCCGGCGTGAGATCGTCGATCGGCGCCCAGACGCCGTTTATGCCCGCATTGGCGACGACGATGTCGAGCCCGCCGAAGGCGCCGGCAAGCTGCTCGACGGCCGCCCGCATCGGCGCCTCCTCGGCGACATCGGCGGCAAGCGCCAGCGCCGAACCGCCGAGCGCGCGGATATCCTTCGCCACCTCCGCCACCTCCTCGGCGGTGCGGCTGAGCACGCCGACGCTCGCCCCATGGCGGGCGAAGGCCAGCGCCGTGGCCCTGCCGATGCCGGACCCGGCACCGGTCACGAGGGCAACCTTTCCAGCAAAGAGCATGGGCATCTCCATCCGTCGGGTCCGGCAGGAATGTCCGGCGGGCCGCCCGGTTCCCGTTTTTTCGGAACCAACGGGAAGGAGTGGCGTTTGGGCTTGTGACGAAGTCAGTTCGCAGGAGGTCCGACGTGCGCCAGAAAAAGAAGCCGCTAGCCCGAAAGCCCGACGCCGCGCCGGATACCAGCAGGAGAAAACGCCGCAATTCCTGGGAGCCGCAGGTTATCGTGCCGCATCAGGTGGACCTGCCGCTCCCGCGCACGGAGCGGGAGGAGGTGGCCGTACCCGCCGCCCCGAACGGCCGCAGCCTCGCCAATGGACGGCTCTGAAGAGGAGCGGACGCAGATGCGCGTGAAGGACGTGATGTCCGCCCAGATCGTGACGGTCTCGCCCAACGATACCGCCCAGTCCGCCGCGCGGCTGATGCTGGAAACCGAGGTCGGCGCCCTGCCGGTGGAAGTCCCCGGCGTCGGCGCCATCGTCGGCATCATCACCGACCGTGACATCGTCGCCTCGGTGCTCGGCAAGGGCCTTTCCACCTCCACCACCATCGCCGAATTCATGACCGTCTCGCCGGAAGTGTGCAACGAGGCCGACGACACGGCGGCCGTGGCCGCCCGCATGCGCGCGCTCGGCGTGCGCCGCCTCGTCGTGGTGCGTGACGACCGCCGGGTGGTCGGCCTCGTCAGCCTCGTCGACCTTCCGGCCGAGAGGCGAGCGGAGGAAGGCCAATGACCATTTTCGCAACCGATCGTCTCTGGGACGAGGCCGTCGTGCTCGAGGGCGACCGGCAGGTACTCCGCGTGCAGAGCACGCGCGATGCCCTGCTTTGCCTGAAGAACCACTGGCCGCTGGAGGATGGTCCCGCCGCATCGACGGCAAGGCGTACCTGCAAGCAAGGGCTGTCAAGCGACGACGATCCGACCCTCGCCCGCCGGGCCTTCATCGAAGCGGCGAGGGAGGCCGGTTTTCGCGTGAATTCGTGGACATCGTAGCAGCCGCGCCATAAGGCCGCCCCCATTTCCCGAACATTTCCGACGCTAGGGCGCTGCCGCCGCGCCGCGCCGGCGGGTACGGCGGCGGGCATTCCGCCGGCTTTCCAGAAACCGCAGCAGCCGCTCCTCCTCCGCCCGCAGCCCGGAAGTGGAACGCGGCGGGCGATGCAGCGCCACGCGCAGCGGCTCCAGCGCGTCCGCAAGCGCGATGATGTCCGGATGGATATAGCTCGAACGGGCGATGGCGGGCGTGTTGTGCAGCACCTCGGCCGCCGCCTGCGCCATGCCCTTGATAGTCGGCCTTCCGCCCTCCTCTATGGCCTGCCGGGCCAGCGAGAAGGCGGCAAGGCTGCCCGCCCAGGTGCGGAACGTCTTGGCCGAGACGGCGATGCCGGAAATGTCGGCGAGATAAGTGTTGAGTCGGCCGGAATCGACGGGCCGGGCGACGTCGTTCTCGTCCCGCCAGACGAAGAGCTGCCGGCCGGGAAGGTCCGCGCAATCCTCCAGCAGGCGCTGGAGGCGCGGGTTCTTCAGCGTGCGGCGCACGCGCTTGCCGCCCTTTGCGGTGAACCTCAGCTCGATCCGCCCGTCGCCGAGGCAGACATGCCGTTTCAGGAGCGTCGTCGCGCCATAGGTCTTGTTCTCCACCGCATAGGCCCGGTTGCCGACACGCAGATGCGCTTCGTCGAGCAGCACGGTAATCGCCGCCAGCATGGTCTCGACCGTGCCCGGCGCCCCGTCGAGGTCGCGCCGCACCGTGCGGCGCAGTTTCGGCAGCGCCCGGCCGAAGGCGATCAGCTGGTCGAACTTGTCGCCGCTCTTCAGCGCCTGCCAGCCGGGATGGTAGCGGTATTGCTTGCGGCCCCGCGCATCGTAGCCCGTCGCCTGCAGGTGGCCGTTCTCGTCGAGGCATATCCAGACATTCTCGTAGGCGGGCGGCAGGCCGAGGGCGGCGATCCGCGCCTTCACCGCCGCATCGCGAAGGAGCGATCCGTCGGGCAGGCGATAGCAGAAGCTGCGGCCGGCGCGCTGCCGGCGAATGCCGGGCTCGCTGTCCGAGACATAGACGAGGCCGGTTTCCTTGAGATTGTCCGGCGCCATCTGGATCGCTATGCCGCCGGTTCGAAGGCGGCGATACTGGCGCCGTAGACCATGGCCGGATTTTCGGCCGGGTGAACAGAGAAGGCATCATCCGCCGCGCCGGTATCCAGCACCCGCCTCCATGCCGTGATGCCGTTCACCTCGGGCAATGTCACGCTGCAATCCCCGCCCGCATTGCAGACGAGGAAGAGCTGATCGGCCCCCTCCCCGTTGGCCGGCTTCGAAAGGAAGAGGCCGAGCGTCCGCAGGTCGCCGTCGTTCCACGCCTCCTCGTCCATGACGGCGCCGTCCGGCCGGTACCAGGCGATCTCGATCGTGCCGTCCTCGGCCGCCTCGCCCGTCAGGAAGCGTTCCTGGCGAAGCGCCGGATGTGCCTTGCGGAAGGCGATCGCGCCCTTGCAGAAATTAAGGAACGGATCGTCGAGGCCGCTCCAGTCGGTCCAGCCGATCTCGTCGTCCTGGCAATAGGCGTTGTTGTTGCCCTGCTGGCTGTTGCCGAGCTCGTCGCCGCCGAGCAGCATCGGCACGCCCTGGCTCAGCATCAGCGTCGCGATCATGTTGCGCCGGCGCCGGTCCCGCGCCGAGCGGATGCCGTCGTCGTCGGTCGGCCCCTCCGCGCCCATATTGTCCGAGTAATTGTCGGAATGGCCGTCGCGGTTCTCCTCGCCGTTCGCCTCGTTGTGCTTGTCGTTGTAGGAGACGGTGTCCATGAGGGTAAAGCCATCATGCGCGCTGATGAGGTTCACCGAGGAGGTGGCGCCGCGGTCGGAATGGTTGAACTGCTCGGAAGATCCGGCAAGGCGAGAGGCAAGCCCCGCGACGAGCCCGCCCTCCCCCTTCCAGAACCGCCGCACGTCGTCGCGATACTTGTCGTTCCACTCGCGGAACGGATAGGGGAAGCCGCCGACCTGATAGCCGCCGTCGCCGACATCCCACGGCTCGGCGATCAGCTTTACGCCGGAGAGGATGGGATCCTGCCGGATCGCGTCGAAGAACGTGCCCTCCCGGTCGAATTCGATGTGTCGGGTGCGGCCGAGGGTACTCGCAAGGTCGAAGCGGAAGCCGTCGACATGCATGACGCCCACCCAGTAGCGCAGGCTGTCGAGCACCATGCGCAGCACCATGGGATGGGCGATGTTGACCGTGTTGCCCGTGCCCGTCGTATCGTAGGTGTGGCGCGGATCGTCCGGCGACAGGCGGTAGTAGCTGAGATTGTCGAGCCCACGGAAGCTCAGCGTCGGCCCGCGCTCCGAGCCCTCGGCGGTGTGGTTGTAGACCACGTCCATGATCACCTCGATGCCGGCGGCATGGAAGCGCTTGACCATGGTCTTGAACTCGGTGATGGCGCGGCTAGAAAGGAAGCGCGGCTGCGGGGCGAAGAAGCCGAGCGTCTGGTAGCCCCAATAGTTGCGCAGGCCCTTTTCCAGGAGATAGCGGTCGTCGGGGAAATACTGGATGGGCAGCAGCTCGACGGCGGAAATGCCGAGATCGACGAGATGCTCGACGATGGGGTCGCTCGCCATGCCCATGAAGGTGCCGCGCAGGTCCTCCGGCACGCCGGGATGCGTCATCGTCATGCCGCGCACATGCGCCTCGTAGATGATCGTCTCCGTCCAGGGCCGGCGGATCGCCTGGTCTCCAGCCCAGTCGAAATCGGGATCCTGCACCACGCCCTTGACCATGAAGGGCGCGCTGTCGCGCTCGTCGAAGGAAAGGTCCTCCCCCGGATCGCCGATGCGGTAGCCGTAGAGCGCGTCGTCCCATTCGAGGGCGCCGACGACCTGCTTGGCATAGGGATCGAGCAGCAGCTTGTTCGGGTTGAAGCGATGACCGGCATTCGGCTCGTAGGGCCCATGCGCCCGGTAGCCGTAGACCGTGCCCGGCTTGAGGCCGGCGATATAGCCCGACCAGACATCGCCCTCCCGCTTGGGCAGGGGCAGCCGGGCGACCTCCTCGCTGCCGTCCTCGCTGAAGAGGCAGAGCTCGACCTCTTCGGCATGGGCGGAAAAGACGGCGAAATGCGTGCCCTCGCCGGTGAACTCGGCGCCGAGTTCCGGCTTTATGAAATCGAGTTCCGAAAACGAATAGCTCATGCGGGCGGGTCCCCTTGGGTGAACACCAGCCGGAAGGCCTGACGGCCATATCCAACGGGCTCTTGAAAGCGGTGGGGCAACGCGAAATGCGACGCATTGTTCCGGAACAATTGCCCCCGCCTCCCGGTTCGAACCCGGCAACCGAAGGAGAGGAAGCATGACACGACCATCGTCGAGCCAGAAGAGCTGGGGACCACGCATTCTGCAGGATGGCAGGGTGCAATTCCGCCTCTGGGCGCCCGCCGAAACGGCCGTCACGCTGGTTGCCGGCGACAGGGACATCGCAATGAACGCGGCGGGTGGAGGCTGGCACGAGGCAGAAACGGACCGCGCCGGCCCCGGCACGCCCTATCGCTTCCGCCTTGCCGACGGCACCGAAATTCCCGACCCCGCCTCCCATGCCCAATGGAACGACATCGACGGACCGTCTGTGGTCGTCGACCACCGAGGCTATGCCTGGCGCAATATCGGCTGGAAGGGCCGGCCGTGGGAGGAGGCCGTGCTCTACGAATTGCACATCGGCACCTTCACGCCGGAAGGCACCTTCCGCGCCGCCATCGAGCGCCTGCCGCACCTTGCCCATCTCGGCATCACCGCCATCGAGATCATGCCGGTCGCCCATTTCGCGGGCCGGCGCGGCTGGGGCTATGACGGCGTGCTGCACTATGCGCCGCACAATGCCTATGGCACGCCGGACGACCTGAAGGCGCTGATCGACGCCGCCCACGGCCATGGCATCATGGTGCTGCTCGACGTCGTCTACAATCACTTCGGCCCGATCGGGAACAACCTGCCGCGCATCGCCCCCGCCTTCTTCCATCCCGAACGGCATACGCCCTGGGGCGCGGCGCTCGCCTTCGAGGAGGAGGCGGTGCGTCGCTATTTCATCGACAACGCGCTGCACTGGATCCTCGACTATCGGCTGGACGGCCTGCGCTTCGATGCAACGGAAGAGATCGAGGACGAGAGCGACCGGCATGTGCTGATCGAGCTCGCCGAAACGCTGCGCCGGGCGACGCCGGACCGCCATGTCCACCTCGTCGTCGAGGACCAGACGAGCCGGCAGGGCCTTCTCAACCGGGACGGCGGCGCCGCTCATCTCTACACCGCGGGCTGGAACGACGAGTTCCACCACGCGCTGCATGTCATCGCGACCGGAGAGAAACAGGGCCACTACGCGCCCTTTGCCGAAGCCCCGGACGACATCCTGAAGGAAGCGACCGCCCGCGGCTTCGTCCACCGGGACCGCTCGAAGGACCGCATCGGCCCCGCGCCGCAGGACCCGCTGCCGCCGGTGGTCAACGTGAATTTCCTGCAGAACCACGACCAGATCGGCAACCGCGCCTTCGGCGAACGGCTCGCCGTGCTCGCCGATCCCGCGCTCCTCAACACGATGACGGCCTTGCTTCTCCTCGCGCCGGCCGTGCCCATGCTCTTCATGGGCGAGGAATATGGCGAGCGGCGTCCCTTCTGCTTCTTTGCCGATTTCGAAGGCGATCTCGCTCATACGACGAGGCAGGGCCGCAAGGACGAGGCCGATAAGTTCGGCGGCATGCCGCAGGGCAGGCAGACGGGCGACCTGCCCGACCCGACCGCCGAGGAGACCTTCCTGACGTCCAAACTCGACTGGGCACGCGCCGCTTCGCCCGATGGCCGCCGTCAATATGGCCTTGTGCGCGACCTGATCCGGCTGCGGCAGGCCCATGTCGTGCCGCTGCTCTTGCGCCCCGGGCCGGTCGAGCCGCATGTGCTTTCCAGCGAGGATGGCGTCCTTGCCATCGACTGGCGCTTTCCCGCCGCAACGCTCGGCATCCGCGCAAACCTCACCCATACGGAAAGGCCCTGGCCGGACGTGGCGGGCGAGACGATCTTCGAGCTTTCGCAGGGCGGAACGGCGGGCCCCGCCATCGTCGTTGCCATCGACCGGAAAAGGGCATGAGGGAACCAAGCGGCCGCTCGGCGGTTCTTCCGCAAACCGTTCAGCGAGAGGTCGAAATGCATATCGGCGAGATCATGACCCGCAACGTCCATCTGGTCCGGCCGGAGGAGACGCTGCACTATGCCGCGAGCCTGATGGCGGAATGGGACGTCGCCTTCCTGCCGGTGGCCGATGCCAGCGGCCTTGTCGGCACCCTGACGGACCGCGACATCATCCTGCGCGCCGTCGCCCCGGGGCTGGATGCGGAAACGACGCGGGTCTCCGACATCATGACGACGAACATCACCTATTGCTACGACGACGAGGAGGCGGAAGGCGTCCTTGCCAACATGCAGTCGCTGCATCTACGCCGCCTTGCGGTGCTGGACCGGCAAAGCCGGCTGACAGGCGTGGTGTCGCGAACGGACTTCGCCCGCCACGGCCTTTGAGCCCTTGGAACAAATCGGGAGGATATGCGTTCTGGAGCGGCTTCCACCCCCATCTTCAGGGCCTCATGACCTCTCCCCGCTCGACCTACCGCCTCCAGTTCCGCAACGGCATGGACTTCGGCAAAGCATGCCGGCTGGTTCCCTATCTGAGGCGGCTCGGCATAAGCCATCTCTATGCCTCTCCCCTGATGACCGCCGTCAGCGGCTCCACGCATGGCTACGACGTCACCCGCACCGACGAGATCGATCCGGCGCTGGGCGGCCGCGAAGGCCTTGTTCGCCTCGCTGCGGAATTGCATGCAGAGGGCATGGGCATCCTCCTCGACATCGTGCCGAACCACATGGCGGCGAGCCTTGAAAATCCCTGGTGGTACAGCATCGTCCTCTGGGGGGCGGAAAGCCCCTTTTCCGGCCATTTCGACATCGACTGGTCGCAGAAGCTGACGCTTCCCTTTCTGGGAAAGAGCTTCGAAGAGGAACTGGCCGCCGGCGCCCTTCGCCTGACGCTCGATCCGCAGCGGGACGCCCTGGCGCTTTGCTATCATGACACCTGCTACCCCTTGCATCCCGCCACCTACCGGCTGGTACTCGACGCCGGGGACGGCTTCGCGGTGAAGGGAAGCCCGAAGGAAGACCCGGATGGCAGGACCATCCTCTCGCAGGCGCTCGCCGCGCCGGGCGCCCGCGCCGCGCTGGAACGGCGCCTCGCCGAACTCTCCGCCGATCCGGCCGCGATCACCGCGCTTCACGCCGCCCAGCCCTGGCGGCTCACCGACTGGAAGACGGCGAGCCGCCATCTCAGCTATCGCCGTTTCTTCGAGATCGCCGGCCTTGTCGGCCTTCGCGTCGAAGACCCGAAGGTTTTCGACGACAGCCACCGGCTGGTGCTCGATCTCGTGCGCGACGGGATCGTGGACGGCCTGCGCATCGATCATGTCGACGGGCTTGCCGATCCCAAAGCCTATCTCGAACGCCTGCGCGCCGCCGTCGGCCCCGACGTCCATATCGTCGTCGAGAAAATCCTCGAAAAGGAGGAGCCCTTTCGCACCGACTGGCCGGTCGAGGGCGCGACGGGCTACGAATTCATCGCCTCCCTCGCCGACGCCTTCGCCGACGAGAAGGAGGGCGACCGGCTTGCAGCCGCTTTCCGCCCCCTGAAATCCGAAGAGCACCGGGGAAGCTACGAGGAGGAGCGGCGCGCCAGCAAGCGGCAGATGCTTTCGGACAATTTCGAGGGCGAAGTCCACCGCATCACCCGGCTGGCGAAGTCCATGGCGGACGAGACAAATGCCGATCTTTCCCGGCCCGCGCTGGCCGAGGCGATCTGCGGCATGATCGTGGCGCTTCCCGTCTACCGCACCTACACGACCGCCACCGCCGGCGCGGACGAGCACGACCGCCAGCTTCTCGCAGCCGCGCGCCAGCAGGCGCAGGCCGACGTCCGCCCCGAAGTGCGCGAGGCGATCGACTTCATCTGGGAATTGCTTGTCGACGACAGGACATGCGGCACGCTCGCCGGCTGCCCGGAATTTCGCGTGCGGTTCCAGCAGCTCAGCGGCCCCATCATGGCGAAGGCGCTGGAGGATACGCTCTTCTACCGCGAGAACGCCTTCATCGCCCTCAACGAGGTCGGCGGCGATCCGGGCCGGCCGACGGGCGGGCCCGTTGCCTTCCACGCTGCCATGGAGGCGCGCGAAAAGACCCTGCCGCGCGGCCTTTCGGCCACCGCGACGCATGACACGAAGCGCGGCGAGGACGCCCGCGCGCGGCTCTACACCCTCGGCGAAGCCCCGGACCTGTGGATCGCGGCAACGCGGCGCTGGGCGGCGCTCAACGCACGTCTTCGCCGCCCGCATACCGAACGCATCGCGCCGGAGCCGGACGTGGAATGGCTCATCTATCAGTCCCTTGCCGGCGCATGGCCGCTGGAGGGGCATGGGAACGCACCGGCCATGGCGGCGCTGAAGGCGCGCATGCGGCCCTATGTCGAAAAGGCCCTGCGCGAGGCCAAGCTCGGCTCCAACTGGAGCCTGCCGGATGTCGACTACGAAGAAAAGGTCGCCGGTTTCGTGGACGGCCTCTTCGGGCACAACGTCTTTCTCGAAGACTTCGCCGCCACGCTGTCGCCCTTCATCGATGCGGGGCTGGTCAATTCGCTGGCGCAGACGCTGGTCAAGCTGACGGCGCCCGGCATTCCCGACATCTACCAGGGCAGCGAGCGCGGCGATTTCTCGCTGGTCGATCCCGACAACCGGCGGCCGCTGGAGGTGGAAAGCCTCGACATTCCGCAAAAGCCGGCGGCCTCACGGCTGCATTTCGCGGCCTACAAGCAATGGCTGGCGGCAACGGTGCTCGACGCCCGCAACCGGCACCCCGCCCCCTTCGATGGCCCTTACCTGCCGCTGGCACTTTCGGACGGAAGCCGGCAGGCCCTCGCCTTCCTGCGCGGCACGCCGCAGGCCTTCGCCATCACCGTCGTCCCGCGGCTGGTATTCGGCAAGGTCGCGCCGGATGGCTTGCAATTGCTGGAGGGCACGCTGGACGATATCCGCCTCGCCCTTCCGGCCGGCTTCGAGGCGCGAAAACTGCGCTCGGTCCTCGATGGCCGCACCCTCACGCCGGGCGCGACGCTTACCGTGGCGGACGCCCTCGGGGAGGAGCCGGTCGCCTTGCTCCTCAGCGTCTAGAAACGATCAGGGCTTGGCGAAGAGCTTGACGAGGTCGACGCTGTCCGTCGCCTTGGCGCCGAGCTGGAGATGGCTCTCGATGTGGCGCAGGTGCTGCGTCATCATCCACGCCGCCTTTTCGGCGTCGCGGGTATGGAACGCGCCGACGATCGCCGCATGGTCGTCGTCGCGACAATTGCTGACGCCGGGCGCGCCGAAAATGCCGATGATCAGCGAGGTGCGCGTCACCAGTTCCTTCATGGTGCGCAGGAGCACGGCATTGCCGGCGACCTGCGCCATCAGCGTATGGAACTGGCCGGACAGGCGGATCGCATCGTGCCGACGCCGCTCCTTGTGGGCGAGATGCTCCATTTCCAGATGAAGGTTCAGCGTCGCGATATCCTCGTCCGTCGCACGCTGGACGGCGAGGCGCGCGATGTTCGGCTCGAGCGCCAGACGGGCCTCGAAGACCTCGCGGGCCTGCTCGGCCGTGGGGGAGGCGACGAAGGCGCCGCGATTGGCATGCAGCTCGACGACCTCGCGGCTTGCAAGCAGCAGCAGGCTGCGGCGGATGCGCATCCGTCCGACGCCGAAGGCATCGCAAAGTGCGGATTCGGAAAGCTTGGTGCCCGGCGGCAACCGCTGCTCGATAACGGCCTCGAAAATGCGCTCGACGATATCGCTCTCGTCGATCTCGTCCGATTCCGCCACCGGGTTCCGCGTGCTTACATCCATGGCCGCATTGACCTTTACATGCGTTCTCTGCCTCGTAAGCCCCTAGATAGGGCCGTTTTGGTTGACCAACAAGCGTCAATTTCGTCGACGCCATATCTCGCCGTTGTTCACACCACTTGACAAGATCGTTAACAATACGCTCAATGCTCAAGCCAAGGCCGATATGGCCGCCTCTCGCGGCCCGCGTGCCTATACCGATAAAGATCAATGGCCCAGAGGAAGAACATCATGCACAAGCGCACATTCCTGAAGTTTTCCGCCCTCGCTGCAGCGACCGTCCTGTCGCTGCCGCTGATGGCCCATGCCGAGAACGCGACGCTGAAGGTCGGCTTTGTCGGCGTCACTTCCGGCCCGGCCGCGGCCTGGGGCATCTCCAACCAGCGCTCGATGGAGGCACGGGCGACCTGGCTGAACGAACTCGGCGGCGTCAAGATCGGCGACAAGACCTACAATATCGAGATCGTCCCCTTCGACGACCAGAAGGATCCCAAGCGCGCCATCGCCGGCATGGAAAAGATGGCGCAGGACGGCGTCCACTACGTCGTCGGCCCGAATGTCGACGACGGCGCGGCGGCGGTTCGCCCGGCCGCCGAGCAGAACGGCATCATGTATTTCCCCTATTCCTTCCCGAAGGCGCTCTTCTCGCCGCCGGCCTCCAACGCCATCCTCAGCATGGTGGCGAACTACCAGTCCGGCCCGGCCATCTATAAGTACCTGATGGAAAACAAGGGCGTGAAGAAGGTGGCCTTCGTCGCGGCCAACGAATCCGACCCGCTCAGCCAGCGTGAATCCGGCGTCGCCGCCGCTCAGGCCCTCGGCCTCGACGTGGTCTCCAGCAACGTGACCTACCAGGTTGACACGACGGACTTCACGCCGGTCCTCCTGCCGGTCATCCAGTCCGCGCCGGATCTCCTCGTGCTCTCCGGCGTGTCTCCGGCCAACGCCCCACAGCTCATCCGCTCGGCGCGCGAGCTCGGCTATACCGGCCTCATCTCGACCGAGACGGCGCAGGACGCGGCCGTTCTCAAGGAAGGCGCCGGCGAACTTGCCGAAGGCTTCATCTCCGTCGGCGGCGCCTCCACGCCGGAGCTTGCCAGCGACACGATGAAGGAATTCGTCGACCGCTACACCAAGATGTTCGGCGAATACAACGACGAGTCCAACACCAAGGTCTATGCGCTCGAATACATCATCGAGACGATCAAGGCGAACCCGGCGGCCATCGACAATGTCGATGAGTTCAAGAAGACGATCGACACCTTCGAAGCGCCCAACCCCTTCATGAAGGGCGACGCGAAGCTGAAATATGTGGGCATGACCTCCTTCGGCCAGAAGCGCCAGATCTCCGTCCCGCTCGTCGTCAACGAGTACAAGGACGGCAAGTTCGAGACGCTGTTCGTCGGCCAGGTCGACTGACCGGCGCCTGAGGCGCCTGGAGGCAAATCCAGGAAAAGTGCTTCGCACCCGTCCGAACGGCGCGCAGCGCTTCAGAAACGGGACCCGGACCGCACCTGTCGTCCGGCCGGGTTTCTCTCTGCCTGACCTTTCCATTGGAGGCTCACGATGGAACAGATAATCGCCAACGGTCTCTACCTTGGTGCGCAATATGCGTTGATAGCCCTCGGGCTGACGCTGATCTTCTCGCTGATGAACGTGCTGAACTTCGCCCACGGGCAGATGTACGTCTTCGGCGGCTTCGTCACCTATACGGTGGTCGTCCAGTTCGGCCTGCCCTTCGTCGTCGGCCTTGTCGCCTCGGCCGTGATCCTCGCGGTCATGGGCGCGCTCATCGAGAAATTCCTCTTCGCGCCGGTCGTGCGCCGCTCCAAGCGCGATGAATCGACCATGCTGCTCGCCGCCGGCGTCGCCTTCTTCCTCGATGCCGTCATCCTGCTGCTCTTCGGCGAGAAGCAGCGCGGCGTGCCGAAGATCGTGAGCGGCGTGTTCAACTGGGACATGCGCATCATCATGCCCTATGACCGCATCCTGATCGGCGTCCTCGCGATCCTCCTCATCGTCGTCTTCATCGGCTTCATGAACTATTCCCGTGCCGGCCGCGCCATGCGGGCGCTGGCGCAGGACCGCATGGCGGCCCAGTTGATGGGCGTCGACGTCTCGCGCTATTCGATGCTGGGCTTTGCGCTCGGCGCGATGCTTGCCGGCCTCGTCGGCGGCCTTCTCGTCACCATCACCGGCGTCAATCTCGGCATGGGCGGTCCGACCTCGATCAAGGCCTTCCTGATGATCATGATCGGCGGCGCGGGCGTGATTTCCGGCGCGATCGCCGGCGGCTTCATCCTCGGCATGATGGAAAGCGTCGGCCTTACCGTGCTCTCGGCCTATGGCGACATCACCTATCTCGTGATCTTCGCCTCGCTGATGGTGTTCCTGGCATTCCGCCCGCAGGGGCTGATGGGCAAGCCGTGGGGTTGAGACAATGAATATCAAGAAAATTCTCGGCTTCGCCGTCTTCCTGATCGCCGTTCTCGTGCTCGTGCCGCTGTTCATCCGCGCCACCGGCCGCTGGGACTTCTTCTACACCCTGACCTCGGTCGCGCTGCTGTCCGTCGGTGCCGCCGGCGTGTGGCTCACCTTCTATATCGGCCGCATCAATATCGGCCAGGGCGCCTATGCGCTGGTCGGCGGCTACGTCTCAGCCATCCTCGTGACGCAGGCGAATGTCTCCTTCTGGCTGACGCTGCCGCTCGCCGGCCTGTTCTGCGCCTTCATCTCCGTCGTCATCGGCCTGCCGATCCTGCGTCTTCGCGGCGTCTACTTCGCCATGGTGACGCTGGTGCTCACCGAGGTCGCGCGCCTTTCCGCGCTCGCCCTGCCGGTCACCAACGGCGCCAAGGGCATCACCTCGATCCCGCTGCCGGGGGAACTCTCCCTCTTCGGCCTGACGATCATCCCGGCCTTCGGCACGCTCTCCAATCCGCGCTTCGGCTTCTACATCATGGCCGTGGTGCTGATGATCGTGACCTATCTGGTGCTCTGGCGCATCGTGAACTCGCGCCTCGGGCACCTGTGCCGCAGCCTGCAGCAGAACGAGGAGCTTTCGGCCTCGATCGGCGTCAACACCGCCTATCTCAGGGTCCTCGCCTATGCGATCTCGTCCTTCTTCGGTGGCATAGCCGGGGCCATGTTCGCGGCGATCTCGCAGTCGATCTATCCGTCCTCCTTCGTCGTCGCGGACAGCGTGAACTTCATGCTCTACTGCTTCCTCGGCGGCCTCGGATACGTCTTCGGCCCGATGCTCGGCACGCTCCTGCTCTATTTCGGCTGGGACCTGCTGTCGATCGCCAGGGAATACCAGCTCCTCATTTATTCCGGCGTCATGATCCTGCTCATGCTGGTCCTGCCGAACGGGGTCCTGAGCCTGCTCGACAAGAAGGAGGGCCGCGCATGAGCCCGATCCTGCAGATCAACAACATCACCAAGCGCTATGGCGGCCTGACGGCGGTGAACGACGTGTCGTTCAACGTCAAGGAAGGCGAGATCCTCTCGGTGATCGGTCCGAACGGCGCGGGCAAGTCCACGCTCTTCAAGCTGATCTCCTCCTTCGTGCCGGCGACGAGCGGCGAAGTGCTCTTCAGGGGAAGCCGCATTTCCAGCCTCGCCCCGCACAAGGTGGCGCGTCTCGGGGTCGTGCGCACCTTCCAGGAAACGACGATCTTCCGCTCCATGACGGTGCGCGAGAACATCATCGTCTCGCATCACCTGCGCTCGAAGGCGAACCTTCTCGGCTTCTTCCTCGGCTCGAAGCAGGCGCGCGAGGACGAGGCGGCCTTCGCAGCGTCGGCCGACGACATCGTCGATTTCCTCGGCCTGCAGGCGATCCGCAACGAACTCGCCTCCAACCTGCCGCAGGGCCATCTTCGCGCGCTCGGCATGGCCATCGGCCTTGCCACCGACCCGAAGGTCATCCTGCTCGACGAGCCCTTCGCCGGCATGAACCACGACGAGACGATGAAGATGGTGGCCCTCGTGCGCCGGCTTCGCGACGAGCGTGGCGTCACCGTGCTCCTCGTCGAGCACGACATGCCCGCGGTGATGAAGATCAGCGACCGCATCGTGTGCATCAACTTCGGCCAGAAGATCGCCGAGGGCACGCCCCAGGAAATCCGCCAGGACGAGAAGGTCATCGAAGCCTATCTCGGCTCCGAAGATGCCGCGATCGGGATGTAAGCCATGACGAACATATTGAGCGTTGAAAATGTCGAACTCTACTACGACCACATCTATGCGCTGAAAGGCGTTTCCATCGATGTGGGCGAAGGCGAGACCGTGGCGCTGATCGGCGCGAACGGCGCGGGCAAGTCCTCGATCCTGCGGGCGATCACGGGCCTCCGGCCGATCAAGTCCGGCCGGATCACCTACCAGGGCGAAAAGCTCGACGGCACGCCCGCCGCCGAGATCGTCCGCCGGGGCATCTCCATGGTGCCGGAGGGCCGCCGCGCCTTCCCGCTGATGTCGGTGAAGGACAATCTCCTGATGGGGGCCTTCACCCGCACCGACAAGGCGGAGATCGAGCGGACGCTGGAAAACGTGCTGACGCGCTTTCCCCGTCTTAAGGAACGCTATCACCAGCAGGCGAGCACCATGTCCGGCGGCGAGCAGCAGATGATGGTGATCGCCCGCGCCCTGATGGCCCGCCCCAAGCTCCTGCTCCTCGACGAGCCTTCCCTCGGCATCGCGCCGAAGATCGTGCAGGACATCGCCCGCGCCATCGTGGCCATCAGCCGCGACGAGAAGGTCTCCATCCTCCTCGTCGAGCAGAACAGCCGCATGGCCCTTTCCATCTCCAACCGCGCTTATGCGCTCTCCACCGGCTCGATCGCGCTTTCCGGCAATTCCAGGGAACTGATGAACGACGACCGCATCAAGGCTGCCTACCTCGGAGGCGAACTCTGACATGAAAATCCTCGTCATCAACCCCAACACGACCGCATCGATGACGGATCACATCGGGAAGGCGGCGCGCGGCGCCGCCTCTCCCGGCACCGAAATCACCGCCGTCAACCCGACGCACGGCCCCGTTTCCATCGAAGGCTATTTCGACGAGGCGATGAGCCTTGCCGGCCTGCTCGACACGATCCGCCGCAACCCGGATTGCGACGCCGTCGTCATCGCCTGCTTCGACGATACCGGCCTCGACGCGGCGCGCTGCCTCACCGACCGGCCGGTGATCGGCATCGGCGAGGCCGCCTATCACTTCGCCTCGATGATCTCGAACAAGTTCTCCGTGGTGACGACGCTTGCCCGCTCCGTGCCGGCACTGGAGCACAATCTTGCCCGCTACGGGCTCGATGCCCGCTGCGCCAAGGTGCGCTCCTCGGAAGTCGCCGTGCTGGAACTGGAGCAGCCGGGCTCCAACGCCCGTCAGAAGATCAGCGCCGAAATCGGCACCGCCATCGCCGAGGATCGTGCCGAGGCCATCGTGCTCGGCTGCGCCGGCATGGCCAGCCTCGCCGCCGATCTCGCGCAGGAACACGGCCTGCCGGTGCTCGACGGCGTCACCTGCGCGGTCAAGCTCGCCGAAGCCATGGCCGGCCTCAACATGCGCACCTCGCGCCTCGGCGGCTACGCCCCGCCGCCGCCGGCGAAACTGAAAAGCATCTTTCCCGGGGAATAGCGCGAAAGTACGCATTCCCGGGACAGGATCGCATACATTGCTCCCCGAACAAGCGCGCGGCCATTCGAAAGGCCCGCCGCCGTCGGCTGATTGCCTGTGCCGGATGCGCACGGGTGGACAGACTCGCTGTTTGCATGCAATTTGCAGGCTCATTTCGGGACGGGAGAAAGCCGCATGACACAGAAGGTGGGCGAAACGGGCCGCGGCCGGTCGCAAGCCGTACATCGCGCCTTGAAGCGCGCGATTCTGGACCAGGCCCTGTCGCCCGGCGCCAAGCTGCCGGAAGATTCCATCGGCGAGCGCCTCGGCGTCAGCCGCACGCTGGTGCGCGAGGCCCTCGTGCGGCTGAGCGAGGAGGGCCTTGTCGACCTGCGTCCCAACAAGGGCGCGACGGTGGCCCGGCCGACGCTGGAAGAGGGACGCAACCTGTTTCTCACCCGCATGGCGCTAGAGCGCCTTGTCGTGGAAACCCTGTCGGGCAAGCTGACCAAAGAGCAGATCGACACGCTTTCGGCGCATATCGCCGCCGAGGATGCCGCGCGGATGGAGCACGCCCAGTCGATCCGCCTTGCCGGCGAGTTCCACACCCTGCTCGCGCAGATGACGAACAATGCCAGCCTCATCCGCTACGTGAACGAGACGGTCGCCCGCAGCTCGCTGATCCTCGCGCTCTACGGCCGGCCGCATTCGTCCGAATGCGCGGTGTCGGAGCATCAGGACCTTCTCGACCACCTGATCGCCGGCAAGACCGACGCGGCCGCCAAGCTGATGGCGCATCACCTCGATTCGATCACCACCCGCGCCCTTCTACCGAAGGAGGACGACCGCAACATCAAGGACGTCCTCTCCGCCTATGCCGTTGCGGAAGGCCTAGTCTAGGATAGCCAGGCCTTACGCGAAACACGTCAGGCCTGCTCGCCGAACAGCTTCCACCGCGTCGGCCTGAAGCGGAGCGTCGAGCCGTTCGCCGCCTGCGCATCGAGCGGGATTTCGATCTCGACATGGTGCGCCGCACCGGCCCTGCCGATGTCGATATCGGCGATGCGGGTGCCGGCGAGCCGCCGCGACGTCGCGACGCGCCCTTCGAGCGCCGGCGCCTGCGGGTCGGCGACCAGCACCACATCCTGCGGCCGGAAGAACAGCGTGCCGGCGGCAGCGTCCCCGGCAGCGGATGTGATGCCGATCGGCGTCTCCTGGAAGAGGATGCCGCCCTCCGCCACGGTCACGGGAAGGCTCGCGCTGTCGCCGATGAAGGAGAAGACGAAGGGCGAGTTCGGCCGGTCATAGACATCGTCGGACGAGCCGACCTGCTCGATCTTGCCCTGGCTCATGACGACGACGCGGTCGGCGAGCTCCAGCGCCTCTTCCTGGTCATGCGTGACGAAGACGGTGGTGTGGCCGGTGCGGTCGTGGAATTCGCGCAGCCAGCGGCGCAGCTCCTTGCGGACCTTGGCGTCGAGCGCGCCGAAAGGCTCGTCGAGCAGCAGCACCTTCGGCTCGATCGCCATGGCGCGGGCAAGCGCCACGCGCTGGCGCTGGCCGCCGGAAAGCTGGTTCGGATGGCGCTTCTCGAGGCCGGAAAGCTGCACCATCTCCAGCAGTTCGCCGACCCGGCGGCGGATCTCGGCCTTGGGCGGGCGTTCCCCGCGCGGGCGCACGGTGAGGCCGAAGGCGATGTTGTCGGCAACCGTCATATGGCGGAACAGCGCATAATGCTGGAAGACGAAGCCGACATGGCGCTCCTGCACCGTCTTGTGCGAGGCATCCTCCGCGCCGAAATGGATGCTGCCGAGCGTCGGCTGCTCCAGGCCGGCGATGAGGCGCAGCAGCGTCGTCTTGCCGGAGCCCGACGGGCCGAGGAGCGCGATCAGCTCGCCGGAGCGGATGTCGAGCGAGACATCGTTGAGCGCCGGATAGCGGTCGAATTCCTTGCGGATGTTCTTTACACTGACGTCCATTGCGGGCGTGCCTTTCAGATCAATGCTTGCGACCGGCGGCGATTTCCGCGCCGTAGTGAAGTTCGAGGACCGTCTTGACGACCAGCGTCACGAGCGCGAGGGCGGCGAGCAGCGAGGCCACAGCGAAGGCCGCGACGAAATTGTACTCGTTGTAGAGTATCTCGACATGCAGCGGCATGGTGTTGGTGAGGCCGCGGATGTGGCCCGAAACCACAGAGACCGCCCCGAACTCGCCCATGGCGCGGGCATTGCAGAGCAGCACGCCATAGAGCAGGCCCCATTTGATATTGGGCAGCGTCACGTACCAGAAGGTCTGCCAGCCGGAGGCCCCGAGCGACAGCGCCGCCTCCTCGTCGCCCGTGCCCTGCTCCTGCATGAGCGGAATCAGCTCGCGCGCGACGAAGGGAAAGGTCACGAAGACGGTGGCGAGCACGATGCCCGGCACGGCGAAGAGCACCTCGATGCCATGGCTCTTCAGCCAAGGCCCGAGAACGCTGCCCGAGCCGAAGAGCAGCACATAGACGAGGCCGGAAATGACCGGCGAGACCGAGAAGGGCAGGTCGATCAGGGTCGTCAGGAACGCCTTGCCCTTGAACTCGAACTTGGCGATGGCCCAGGCCGCCGCCACGCCGAAGACGAGGTTGAGCGGCACCGCGATGCCGGCGACCAGCAGCGTGAGGCGAATGGCGGCGAGCGTATCGGGATCGCCGAAGGCGGCGAAGAACGCACCCGCCCCCTTGCGGAAGGCCTCGATGAACACCGCGGCCAGCGGCAGGAGCAGGAAGAGCGCCAGGAACAGGAAAGCGAGCGCCATCAGCGTATAGCGGGCGGCGGGCGCTTCCGTCGTCGGCGAGCGGAAGGGGCGGGATTCACGCGCCATGACCGTACCTCCTGCGGCTCCACGCCTGGATGAGGTTGATGACGAGCAGCATGGCGAAGGACAGCGCCAGCATGATCGTGGCGATCGCCGTCGCCGCGCCGTAGTTGAATTCTTCGAGCCGGATGACGATGAGCAGCGGCGCGATCTCCGAGACATAGGGAATGTTGCCGGCGATGAAGATCACCGAGCCGTATTCGCCGACGCCGCGCGCAAAGGCGAGCGCGAAGCCCGTCAGGATCGCCGGCGCGAGCCCCGGCAGCAGCACGCGGAAGACCGTCTGGAAACGGTTGGCGCCAAGCGTCGCCGCCGCCTCCTCGACCTCGCCGTCGATCTCCTCCATGACGGGCTGCACCGTGCGCACCACGAAGGGCAGGCCGATGAAGACGAGGGCGATGACGATGCCGGTCGGGTTGAAGGCCGCCTTGATGCCGAAGACGTTCAGCACCTGCCCGACCCAGCCGTTCGGCGCATAAAGCGCGGCAAGGGCGATGCCCGCGACGGCCGTCGGCAGGGCGAAGGGCAGGTCGACCACCGCATCAACGATGCGCCGGCCGGGAAAATCGTAACGCACGATCACCCAGGCGACCATGACGCCGAAGACGACATTGATCAGCGCGGCGAGAAAGGCCGTGCCGAAGGACACCTTGAGCGCATTCAACGTGCGCGCGTCGGCAAGGATGGCGAGGAATTCCGGACCCGACAGCGAGGCGGAACGCCAGACGAGGCCGGCGAGCGGGATCAGGATGATGAGCGTGAGGTAGGCGAGCGAAAAGCCAAGCGTCAGTCCGAAGCCCGGAATGACGCTTGGCTGTCTCAGTCGCCACCGCACCGAAGCGGCAGCAGAAGTCGACACGTTACTCAGTTCCCCGGCTTGTAGATCTGGTCGAAGACCCCGCCGTCACCGAAATGCTCGGGCTGTGCCTTTGCCCAGCCGCCGAAGATCGGGTCGTCGATCGTCACCAGCTTAATGTCGGGAAGCTGTTGCAGCAACTCGGGTTTCACCAACTCCCGCTTGGAGGGGCGATAGAAGTGCTTGGCCGCGATGTTCTGGCCCTCTTCCGAGTAGAGATATTCGAGATAGGCTTCGGCCTGCTTGCGCGTGCCCTTGGCATCGACATTGCCGTCGACCACCGCGACCGGCGGCTCGGCGAGGATCGAGATCGGCGGGGCGACGATGTCGAAGGAATCCGCGCCGAATTCGGCGCCCGCCAGATAGGCCTCGTTTTCCCAGGCGAGCAGCACGTCGCCGATCTGGCGCTGGGCGAAGGTGGTCAGCGCGCCGCGCGCACCCGTGTCGAGCACCGGCGCCCGCTTGTAGAGCTCGGCGATATAGGCCTTGATCTTGTCCTGGTCGCCGCCGAATTCCTGGTTGGCCCAGGCCCAGGCCGCAAGGTAGTTCCAGCGTGCGCCGCCGGAGGTCTTCGGGTTCGGGGTGACGATCTGCACGTCGCCCTTCACGAGATCGCCCCAGTTATGGATGTTCTTCGGATTGCCCTTGCGCACGAGGAAGACGATGGTCGACGTATAGGGCGCCGAATTGTTCGGCAGGCGCGAGCGCCAGTCCTTGGCGATCTTGCCGGTCTTCTCGACGATGGCGTCGATATCGCTTTCGAGCGCCAGCGTCACCACGTCGGCCTCCAGCCCGTCGATCACCGCGCGGGCCTGCTTGCCGGAGCCGCCATGCGACTGCTGGATCGTGACGTCCTCGCCGGTCTCGGCCTTCCAGTGCGCCGCGAAGGCGGCGTTGAAATCCTTGTAGAGTTCCCGCGTCGGATCGTAGGAAACGTTCAGCAGCGTGGTCTCGGCCATCGCCGCCGAAACACCGCCGAGCACGAGGCTCACACCAAGGGCGAAAGCCCCAACACCTTTCAGAAATTTCGACATCTCCAACCTCCTGGTCTCTGCCTCGGTCAAAACCCTAGAGAATTAGTAGACTTAGTCAACAATGGCCGGAAACTTCGCAAAACCGGTTCCAAACGGGCCGCAACGACGCAATGGGCGCACTGTCCCACCCGGCGGCAAGCGCACAGTTCATCTCGAAAACGCCCGGGCGAACGCAAAATGCATCCGCGAAAAATTCAGGTTTTCCGGCCGCCCGCCGGATTTTTTTTCAGCCATTCGACACCCGCCCGTGACCGGAAAGGGGCACGGCGAGAACGCCGCGATAGACCTGCCGCACCGTCTCGGCGAAGGTGAAGGGGCCGGGGCGCAGGCTGGAGGCGATGGCCCCCACCGCCGAGAGCCCGCGCAGGGGCGCGCCGTCGTTCAGGAGCTGGCCGCAATCATCGGCAGAGAGCAGCGCTACATCGCAGCCGAGCAATCCCGCAAGCGCGCGGGCGGACGGCGCCTCGCGGCAGTCGATGACGGTCTCGTCGGGGGATTTCGGATCGCGCGGGGGAACGAAGCGCGTGCGGCCGCTCTCGAATTCCGCGGCAAGGTGCCGGTGGATATCGCCGGCGAGGCGCACGGAGAAATGCCGGTGCAGGCGCAGGATATGGCGGCGGTAATGGTTGCGCTCGGCCTGGGGCAGGTTGCGCCAGACGACGGAAAGACGGGCGGAGGCTGCATCGACGACGGTCTGCCATTGGCCGCCGTGCCGCGCCTCCGCGATGCTACATTCCTGCCGGATATAGCGGAAGGCGTCCCTCAGCGAGCGGCTGGTGGGCGGCTCGCCGAAGACCATGCCCTCATGGCCCCGGCCATGCGGCTGCGGCAGGCGGCCCGCCGCGGCGGCGACCTCGATGGGCCCGGAGAACCCGCGCCGGCGCAGTTCGAGCAGGATGGCGGCAAGGCGCGGGCCGTTGCCGACAAGGGTCAGCGGCGGCGGATCGTCCTGCCCCGAAAGGCGCGCGGCGGCGGCGAACGCCTCCCGCCAGGACGCCGCCTCGCGCTGCGCCATGCCGAAGCCGGTCGCGATGAAGACATGGTCGAAGACGGCGCCTTCGCCATCCCGAAATGCAAGGCGCACCCCACCCGCCTCCGCAAGGAGATGGCGCACCGTGCCGCGGATGGTGCGGATATGCACGTCCGGGCGCTGCGAAAGCGCCTCGCCGAACCGTGCCATCAGATAGTCGCGAAAGAGCGCGCGCGGCACATGGATATCCTGCGGGCCGCGCAATGCAGACACCGTGCCGGCGGCAAGAAGCGTATCCTTCAGCCAGCGGGAAAAATCGTCCGGCCGCTCGGGAAGGACGGAAAGGTCGCGGGCGGGCTCGGTAGTCAGCGCCTCGCCGGCAGGGCCGTCGCCGAAGGCGCCGGGCGCATCCTCGGCATCGATCATCCAGGCTTCGAAGGGCCGGTGAAGCCGGCGCATCAGCGCGATGATCGTGGCGAGCCCCGACGGTCCCGCGCCGACGACCGCGATGCGCGCCATCGGCGATGCGCCCGGACAGCGGGCGTCTTCTGCTGCGACCCTTTCGAAGAACATGTCCTGTCCCTCCCCTGCACCGTGAAGCAAGAAGCGGAAGACACGATAGCGCAGCCTTCGATAATTTTCTACCTTTTTTGTAGATAATAAATTTCGCCGATTCCGAGCCCGAAAGCGAGGCCGGCGAACTTCCTTCTCAGGAACGCGTTCCTCCATTAAAATGGCGGAGTTGGGCGGGCGGCCACAGGGATCGCATGCCCGTCCCGTCGGCGGCGCGGCACATGGCAGGCGCCGCGAAACGATCCGGCGATGTCGCCCGAGCTGGCCAGAACCAATCTATACAATCTTTATAGAATGTGATCTTTCTATCCCGATAATGCCTATGCGCCCTGGAACCGCATTCCGTAAGGAGCAGACGACATGGGTACGTTTTCATCGGCACTCGACCGCCCGGCCCGAACGGCCGCGGTCATCGGAACCGAAGATGAGGCGATCACCGTTGCCGGCACGGTCGCCGAGGTTTTCAGCTTTCCCGCGGAGGCCGGCGCCACCGCCGGAACGGCCGAGGCCCGCCTCGATCTTCTCTCCCGCTCGGGCCTCTTCGGCATTTCCGTTCCGACGGAACACGGCGGAATAGACGTCTCGAACACCGTTCTGGCCGAGGTCTGCACTGTCGCCGCCAGCCGGTCCGCGGCGCTCGCGGATGTTCTCGCCGCCCATTTCGGCGCCGTCGAAGAAGTCCGCAGCCATGGCAGCGAAAGCCAGCAGGGCACGGTCTTTTCCGCCGCCCTCGCCGGCGGACGGCTGGCGCGGGCATCGGCCCGCCGCAACGGAGAGAGCGTCGACGCCCTTCCCCTCGTCGCGAGCGGCCTTGCCTGGCGGCTCGGCGGCGAGGCCCTCTGTACCCCCTGCGCGAGGCATGCCGACTGGCTGCTGGTGCCGGCCCATCTCGACGGCGGACGGTCGGCGGGCCTCCTGCTTGCGACCCGCATCGACGGCCTCCACTATGTCGCCAACAGTTGCGAGCCGGCGAAAGGTGGCGTCCAGCCCGCCGAGCACGTGCTCTTCAAGGACGTGGCGATCGATGGCGACACCCTGCTGCATTCCGCCGGGGAGACAGCATTGCACGGCGTCCCCCGTTCCCTCGACCTGCTGCTGGAAGCGGCGCGCCGGATCGGCGCCGCCCGCGAAGCGATGCGGCATCTGCTGGACGACGACGCCGGCGACCCCATCGAGACCGGCCGTCTTGCCGCCCGGCTCGCCGCCGCCGAAGCGATGGCCGGCGAGGCGGGACGCGCCATCGATGCCGCGCAGATCGGGCTAACCGGACAGCACCGGACGAATGCTTTTCTCGCGGCGGCAGCGGCCCTTGCCGCCGCCGAAGACGCCGCCGCCGCCCTTCGCCAGGCCGGCACTGCGCCGGTGGGGGAAGCATCGCCCTCCCCGCATCTTGCCGCCATCCTGCGGGAAAGCGGCCGATTGCGCCGCGACGAGCACCGCCGTCCGCCGGAAGAGGAAGGCTGAACGCAGCCCGCTGCTACCAGCGCGAAAGGGGCCGACTAGCCCTCGCCCCGCCAATACCGTACCTGTTCCGCTGAGCCCTGCCATAAGGGCAAAAAAAATGGGCCGGCGAAATTCGCGGCCCATGAGGTGTGAAGGTCAAAAACCTCCAGAGGGGAACAGCTGATACAGCGGCACTGGGAGGAAAACCGCCATGCGCATCAGCTGTGTGCAATATGGTCGTTTTTTGATCAGATGGAAAACATTTATTGTGCAGTGCAGCTATGCGCATGCTGCATCGCTCACCACCTCAAAAATCGCTGCCCGCCACATAGAGCGCGGCAAGCGCCTCGAAGCCCGCCTGGTCCTCCGCCGTGAAGCGGCCGGGCGAAGGGCTGTCGAGATCGAGCACGCCGAGCACAGCGCCCGCGCGGATCAGCGGCACCACCACCTCGGAGCGCGAGGCGGCATCGCAGGCGATATGGCCGGGAAAGGCATGCACGTCCGCCACGAGCTGGCTGCGCGCCTCGGCGACCGCCGTGCCGCAGACGCCTTTGCCGACCGGAATGCGCACGCAGGCGACCTTGCCCTGGAACGGCCCCAGCACGAGTTCGCCGGGCGTCTTCAGGAAATAGAAGCCGGCCCAGTTGAGGTCGGCGACGGCATCGTAGATCAGTGCGGAGAGGTTCGCCGCATTGGCGATCGCATCGCGCTCGCCGTGCAGCAGGCCTTCCGCCTGGGCGAGAAGCTCGCGGTAGAAGCCGGGCTTGTCGGCGGCTTCGATCTTGCGGATGTCGAACATGGCAGGGTTCCTGAAGGGCTGGGGTCGCCCGTCGATAGACCCGCTTGCCGCTTCTGGCAAGAATGAAGCGCGCCGCTCACAGCGGCAGCCACCAGACCAATAGCCGGCTCGCCCGCTTCGTCGAGACCTGGAGACCTGTTCGCAATAAAAGGCGGGCAGCGACCTGCGCTGCCCGCTCGAGGTGCCGGCCTATTTCCGGTGGTGAACCGGTTGGAGGCCATAGACCGGCGTGGGGAGGTTTTCCAGGCGCGCCTTGAGCTGAAGCGCCAGATACTGGGAATAGTGGCGCGACTGGTGCAGGTTGCCGCCGTGGAACCACAGCGCGGCCTGCTGCGTCGGCTTCCACATGTTGCGCTGCTCGCCCTCCCAGGGACCCGGATCCTTCGGCGTATCGGAGCCGAGGCCCCAGACCTTGCCGACCCGGTCGGCCGTCTCCTGGTCGATGAGGTCGGCGACCCAGCCGTTCATCGAGCCGTAGCCTGTCGCATAGACGATGACATCGGCCGGGATCTCCCTGCCGTCCGAAAGCTTCACGGCATTCTCCGTGATCTCCTCGACCTGCCCGGCGGCAAGCTTCACCTTGCCGTCGATGATGAGCTGCGAGGCGCCGATATCGATATAATAGCCGGAGCCGCGCCGCAGGTACTTCATGAAGAGGCCCGAGCCGTCCGCGCCCCAGTCGAGCTGGAAGCCGGCCTTTTCCAGCGCCGCGTAGAATTCGGCGTCGCGCTCGCGCATCCTGTCGTAGAGCGGGATCTGGAATTCGTGCATGATCCGGTAGGGAAGCGAGGCGAAGATGAGATCGGCCTTCTGCGTCGTCACGCCATTCGCCAGCGCCTCCTCGGAATAGAGCGCGCCGAGGCCGATATCCATCAGCGTGTCCGACTTGACGATATGGGTCGTCGAGCGCTGGATCATGGTGACGTCGACGCCGGCTTCGTGGAGCGCCGCGCAGATGTCATGGGCCGAATTGTTCGAGCCGATGACGACGACCTTTTTACCCTTGTAGCCGTCCGGCCCGGGATGCTGCGAGGAATGGTGCTGGTCGCCGGCAAAGCGCTCGCGTCCCTTGAAGTCGGGGATGTTCGCCTTGCCGGACATGCCGGTCGCGAAGACGAGCTGCTTTGGCCGCAGCACGACCTCCTCGCCGTCGCGGTCGACGATAATGGTCCACTCCTGCGCCGCCTCGTCCCATTTCGCGGACTTCGCGGTGGAGCGGGTCCAGTAGTTCAGCTCCATGACCTTGGTGTAGAATTCCAGCCAGTCGCCGATCTTGTCCTTCGGCGCGAAGATCGGCCAGTTCTTCGGAAAGTCGATATAGGGCAGATGGTCGTACCAGACGGGATCGTGCAGGCAGAGCGACTTGTAGCGCTTGCGCCAGCTGTCGCCCGGCCGGTCGTTCTTCTCGAGGATGATGGTGGGCACGCCGAGCTGGCGCAGCCGTGCGCCGAGCGCGATGCCGCCCTGCCCGCCGCCGATGATGACGACATAGGGCTGCTTCTCGTAGCCGAGCGTGCGCTCCTCCTCCTCGCGCTCCTCCTTCCAGGTCTTCGCGCCGAGATTCTGGCCATGCTTCGCACCGAGCGGGCGGGTGAAGCCGGATTTCTCCTCATGGCCCTTCAGCTCGGAAAGCGCCGTCAGCAACGTCCAGATGAGTCCGTCCTTGAAGCGCACGAGGCCGTAGCCGCGCCCGGTCGCCGTCTCGAAGGTGATCCAGCTTTCGAGGACACCGTCGCTCTCCGTCGCCTCCTCGCCCGAAGCGACCCGCCAGTTCGACGGCTTGGCGGTGGAAAGCTGCGATTGCAGCATGTCGCGCACCTGGTCGCGGCCCTCGACGGTCTTGATGTTCCAGGTGAAGGCGACGAGGTCGCGCCAGTAGCACTCCTCGGCGAAAAGGTTGACGGCATCGTCGATCCGGCCGGCAACAAGGGCCGCGCCGAGCGTATCGAGAAGTGCCTGGACGCGGGTGGTGGGGGTTTTCTCGAGCATCGTTTCTCCTCCTGCTCAGTGGGAAACGGGACGGCTCCTCAACCGTCCCGCAGAACAGACCGGCCTATCGCGTGAGGTCGATCAGGATCTTCAGGTGCCTGCCGGCAGGGTCGAGCAACTGGTCGAACCCTTCGGTGACGGCCTCGCCGAGCGAGACACGTTTCGTGACGATGCGGCTCGCCGGAATCTGGCCGCTGGCGATCAGCCGGGCGACGCGCGGCCAGTAGTGGGTCGGGTAGGCCCAGGAGCCGCGGATGTCGATGTCCTTGAACGTGACGTCGAACCAGTTCAGCGGGTTCTCGCCGGGGTGAAGCCCGGTCTGCACCACGACGCCCTGCTTGCGCACGGCATCCGCGCAATTCTTCAACGCATGTTCGTTGCCGACGCATTCGATGGCGACATCGCAGCCGACGCCGCCCTCCGTCTCGGCGCGGATGACGTCGCCGACCTTTTCCGTCCGGGGGTTTATGGTGCGCACCTCGCCCAGCGCCTCCCGCGCCAGAGCCAGCCGGGTATCGTTGAGATCGGACAGGAAGATCTGCGAGGCCCCGGCCGCCCGCGCTGCCATGGCGACGAGAATGCCGATCGGTCCCGCGCCGGTGACGAGCACGCTGTTGCCGGCCGTCACGCCACCACGATCGCAGGCGTAGACGGCGACCGCCGTCGGCTCGATCAGGGCGGCTTCCTCGTCGCTCAGCGCATCGGGAATGGGCTGGACGTTATAGTCGTTGACAAGCGCTGCCTGCGCCATGCCGCCGGAATGCCAGGACAGGCCGGCGAGCGCGAGGTTGCCGCTGAGGTGGAACAGGCCGCGGTCGGCATAGTAGTCGCCACGGCGGGGCATGATCAGCGGCTGGATCGAGACACGATCCCCCGGCTTTACATGGCCGACCCCTTCGCCAACGGCCTTGACGACCCCGCCGAATTCGTGGCCGAGGATCTGCGGGCCGTGCGCGCCGGTAAACGGATGCGGTTCCTTCGGCACGAAGATCGGACCATAGGCGTATTCATGCAGGTCCGTCCCGCAGATACCGCAGAAGCGGTTCTCGACCAGCACCTCGCCCGGGCCGGGCGACGGCGGCGCATCGACCTCCTCGATACGCAGGTCCCTGGCGGCGTGGAAGCGCAGAGCTTTCATTGAGTTCCTCCTGTCGTTCTTGCGCAGGAGGATCAGCAAGCACCGTGCCAGAACGGCCGATGGAAGAATTTCCAATTATTATCAACGGCTTCCATCAAGGGAAGCCGGACCGCGGGACGGGATGCAACAGGTGGCGTGCGACAGGTGTTGCAGCCGTTGCGTCAGTTGAGCCGCTTGAGGCGGCGGTGGATGGTGGAGCGGTTGATCCCGAGCTTGCGGGCGAGCGCGGAAACATTGTTGCCGCAGTCGGTAAGGGCCTGGCGCAGGGCGTCCTCGTCGCCGGGCCGGGCGGCGGCCGGTTCGGCGAAAAGGTGATCCGGCAGGCTATCGGTGCCGATGACGCCGCCCTCCGACAGCGCCGCCGCCACGCGCAGCGCATTGGAGAGTTCCCGCAGGTTGCCCGGCCAGTCATGGGCGAGCAGCACGGCCCGCGCCGCCCTGTCGAGCCGGTAGGACGCGCCGTTCTCCTTCTCGATGCGGGCGAGGAGCTGGTCGACGAGCCAGCCGAGATCCTGCCGCTCCCGAAGCGCCGGCAGGCTGAGCGTCGCCGCGTTGAGGCGATAATAGAGGTCCTGCCGGAAGCGGCCCTCCCGCACCAGTTCGGCAAGGTCGCGATGCGAGGCGGAGAGAACCCTGAGGCGCACCGCCCGCGCCTTGAGCGCCCCGACCGGCTGCACCTCGTTTTCCGAGAGCACGCGCAGGAGCCGGCTTTGCAGGACAAGCGGCATGTCGCCGATCTCGTCGAGGAAGAGCGTGCCGCCGCTCGCCTCCTCGATCAGGCCGCGCTTGCCCTTCTGGCTGGCGCCGGTGAAGGCGCCCGGCGCATAGCCGAAGAGCTCGGATTCGATGAGGTGTTCGGGGATCGCCGCGCAATTTACCGCGACGAAGGCCCCGCTGCCGCCGCAACCGTCATGGATCGCCCGCGCCAGGAACTCCTTGCCGCTACCCGTCTCGCCCTGGATGAGGATCGGAATATCGCGCGCCGCGAGCTTTGCCGCGCGCGCCTGCACCCGTTCCATCGCGGCGTCACCGTTGCTGAGGTCCCGGAGCGCCCGCGGCAGGCGCGGCTGCGCCGGCACGGCCGAACGAAGATTGACCGCCGGCGCGACGGCGCTCGCGAACAGCACCAGCCCGTTGCGCGCCTGAAGCAGCCGCTCGCCGTTCGACCGGCCGCGCATGAAGCGCGGCAGGTCGTCGACGTCGATGTCGAAGACCTGCGAAATCGGCTGGCCGAGGAAATCGCGGGTGGAAAGGCCGGCAAGGTTCATCGAACGGGCGAGCGCGCCGAAGCCACCATGGGTGAGACCGGTGATGCGGCCGCTGCCGTCGAGCGCGATGGCGGCATCGGGATCGACATCGAGGAATTCCGGCGAGCGGGCAAGGCGCAGCACCCAGTCGTTGCGGGTGCGGGTCATGAGATTGGCAAGCTCGATGCGCCGCGCGGTGGAGGCGACGAGATGCAGTGCGAGCTGCTGGCTGGTCTTCACCGTCGGCGATCGGAGCTGCGAGATGTCGAGCACGGCCGTCAGGCTGCCCAGCGTGTCGAAGACCGGCGCGGCGGTGCAGGTAAGCCCGATATGGCTGGTGTCGAAATGGTCGTCCTGATGGATGATCACCGGCTCGCCGGAGACCATGCAGGCCCCGACCGCGCAGGTGCCCGCCCGGTTCTCCGACCATTCCGAGCCGAGATAGAGCCCCGCCTTGCGCAACTGGTTGTCGAAGGTCGGATCGCCCATGAAATCGACGGTAACGCCGCGCGCATCGGAAAGCAGCAGCACGTAGTTCTGCCCGGCCACCTGATTGAACAGCGCTTCCAGGCCCGAACGGCCGATGCGGATCAGCTCCTCGGCCTGCTCGCGATGCTCGCGCAGCTTCAGTTCGGGAACGATATAGGCTTCCTGCGCGACGGCCGGATCGAGCTTGTAGTCGTTGAGGCAGCGCAGCCAGGACTGGATGACGGGCGCATCGCGCGGGCTGACCGCGCCCATGCCGACGCGTTCGATCTCCCGTATGTGCGACAGCGTCGACACCATCCAGACATCCTCCCGCGCGCATGGTCGCACAGGAGGGCCCGTCCGGCAATCGCCCCGCTATCCGTCCTTAGTCGGCCTTCCAGTGCGGATAGGTCGGCGGGAACATCGTCTCGACGGAAGGATGGCCCCAGCTCCGCTCGGGATATTTGGCGACCAGCCCGTCGAACTGCGCCTGCGCCTGTCTCCGCGCCGCCTTGATGTCGATGCCGGCCACCTCGCCGTCGCGCATGGAGAGCCGCCCGTCGACGAAGACGGCGCGCGTGACCCGGCCGGTCGCGCCGAAGATCAGCGATTGCACCGGGTCGACCGTCGGCGCGAAACGCGGGTCGGAGAGGTCGAAGATGGCGATGTCGGCCTTGGAGCCCGGCTGCAGGCGGCCGATATCCGTGCGGCCGAGCGCATCCGCGCCGCCGAGCGTCGCCGCATCGAAGACCTCCGCCGTCGAAAGCCCCGCCTCGCCCGCCGCGATGCGGCCGGTCATCAGCGCGACGGCCATGTTCAGCACCATGTCGGGCGGCGTCGTGTCGGTGCCCATGCCGATGCGGATGCCGAGATCGCGGCAGCGGCGGAAGGAGTTGAGATATTCGCCGCCGCGGGCATAGACCAGCGGGCAATGGGCGATGGTCACGCCATGCTTCGCATAGAGGTCGAGGTCCTCCGGCTCGGCCTGCACCGCATGCGGCGCGATCAGCCGCTCGTTGAGAAGGCCGTGACGCGCCATCCATTGCGGCGCGGTGGTGCCGTGCAGGCGGGCGACGGTCTGGCGCTCCATCTTGCCCTGCGCCATGTGCAGGCGCACCGGCAGGTTCATCTCGGCGGAGGCGGCCATGGTGCGCTGGAGAAGCGCCAGCGTCGAGGTCTCCACCCGGTCCGGCGCGAGCATGCCCTGCACCAGCCCCTCGTGGCGGCCGGCGATGCGGCCGGCAAAGGCGATGGCGTCCTCCAGTCCCTTGAGCCCGCGCGCCTCGTCGAAGACCGGCTCCAGCACGCCGGGCGCCTCGCAGACCATGCCGCCCGAGCGATAGGCCGGGCCGAGCCAGACGCGCAGGCCGAGATCGCCCGCCGCATCCGCCGCACCCTCGAACTCGGCGACCGTCTCCGCCCATTCGCGATAGAACAGCGAGGCGATGGGCAGCGCCGAGGTGACGCCGCTCAGGAGCAGCTGCGCAAAGGCGAAGCGCTTCTGGAAGACGAGCTGTTCCGGGGTGTACATCTCGTAGGGACCGCGCTCGACATAGCTGCGCGGCCAGACGCGGCCCGTCGCCCAGCCGGGACCGTAGTCGATGGTCAGGACCGTGGTGTCGAGATCCGACAGGGCGTCGAGATCGACGAAGCCGGGCGAGACCAGCGCATCGCCAAGCGCGATGCGCCGCGCCACCTCGCCGGGAAAGCGCGGGCCGACATAGACGACCTCCTGCCCCTCGATGACGATCTCGCCGTCGGTCAGAAGCCGGTGGCGGCCGTTTTCATGGGCGACGATCCAGCGGGCGGAAAGCGCGGTGCGGCCTTCCGGGCGGCGGCCGAGGACGAGGTCGGAAAGGGTCATGGATCTATCCAGTCTGGCAATCGGATTTCAAACTATTCGATAAGGTCGAGGTCGCGGCTGTGCCCCCAGAACATCCGGGGCGTCTCCAGTGCATAACGCAGGCCGAGGCGGTCGATCATCAGGTCGGCCTCGCGCTGGGCGGCGTCCAGCACCGCGTCCTGGTCGACATGGACCGGCTTGCGGTCGCGCAGCAGCACCTTGCCGCCGACGAGGACGGTGTGCACGTCGTTGCCATTGGCGAAATAGGTGACGCGGTATTCCGGCATATGGGCGGGATAGAGATGCGGCCGGCGCAGGTCGACGAGGATGACGTCGGCCTTCTTGCCCGGTTCCAGCGAGCCGATCTCGCTTTCGAGGCCGACCACGCGGGCGGCGTCGATGGTGCACATTTCCAGCGCTTTGCCCGGTGGCAGCCAGCTCGGGTCGTGGAAATGGGTGCGGTGGTAGTGCATGCATTGCTGCATGTGGCGGAACATGTCCGCCGAACGGTCCGGCGCGGTCGCATCCGAGCCGATGACGACGGTGACGCCGGCATCGAGAAGTTCCGTCACCGGGCAACGCGCGAGGATGGCGGCGACGGCGCTCGGATTGTGCACGATGGTCGTGCCGGTCTTGGCGCAGATCGCGATCTCCTCCGCGTCCAGTCCGGTCGCATGAGACAGCAGCGTGCGCGGGCCGAGAATGCCGATCTCGTTCGCGATGCGGACGCTGCCCGTGGTGTGGCCGTCCTGCGTGAAGACGAGGCCGCGCTCTTCCGCATATTGCTTGACCGCGCGCGACTGGGCGACGGCCTCTTCGGCACCGGCCGCCTCCCGATAGCCGCGATGCAGCGTCGGCGTCAGCAGGGCGACGTGCAGGCGGCCGTCATGGCTGCCGTGCCAGCGGTCGACGAGGGTCTTGCACGTGGCGAACTGGCGGTCGAAGGAAACCGGATAATCCGTCCGCGTCTCGCCATCCCAGCGCGCATAGGTCAGCGGATGCGGCGGGCGCGTCGTGCCGACGGCGACCACCGAGCGCGTGCCGATGCCGAGCACGCCTTCCATATGCGCATCGCCATAGACCGGCTCGTCCGTGCGCATGACGGAATCGCCGCCGCCGAGCAGCGAGACGCCCGTGGTGACGCCAAAGCGCAGGCGCTCCAGCGCGGCAAGCTGCGCCTCGGCGAACCAGAATTCCGGCGTCGAGCCGACCGTATAGGCCCCGCGGCACGCCTGGTACCACGGATCGCTTTTGCCGCCGCCCAGCGTCTTGATCAGGCCGTGGCCGGCATGGGCGTGGGCGTCCACGAAGCCCGGCATGATCGCCATGCCGCGCGCATCGATGACCTCGCGGGCAGGATGCGCCGCCTCGACCTCCGCCGTCGGGCCGACGGCGACGATACGGTCCCCGGTGATGGCCACCGCCCCGTCGGCGATGATCCGGCGCTCCGGGTCGATGGCGATGACGGTGCCGTTCTTGATGAGGATATCGGCCATGGAGAGTCTCCCTTCAGTCACTCCGCGGCCGTCTGGCGCGAAAGGATACGATCGAGCGAGGGCGCGAGCCGCAGCAGCTCCTTGGTGTAGTCGTGCTGCGGCGCGGTGAACAGCGTCTCCGTATCGGCCAGCTCGACGATCTCGCCCGCCTTCATCACCGCGATGCGGTCGCACATCTGGCGGATCACCGCGAGGTCGTGGCTGATGAACAGCATGGAGAGGCCGGCAAGGTCGCGCAGGTCCTTGAGGAGGTTCAGAAGCTGCGCCTGCACCGACACGTCAAGAGCCGAGGTCGGCTCGTCGCAGATCAGCAGCGACGGGCGCGGGCCGAGCGCGCGGGCAATCGCGATGCGCTGGCGCTGGCCGCCGGAGAAGGCATGCGAGAAGCGCCCGCCCGCATCGGCGGGCAGGCCTACCGCCTCCAGCAGGGTCTTCGCATCCTGCCGCGCCTCTTCCGCGTTGGAAGCGAGCTTGTAGAACAGGATCGGCTCGGCAATGGCGGAATTGATGCGCAGGCGCGGATTGAGCGCCGAATAGGGGTCCTGGAACACCATCTGCAGCGACTGCCGGACGGATTTCTCACGCTTCGCGCCGAGCGCCGTGCCCTGGAAGTCGATGCTGCCGGAACTCTGGGTGACGAGGCCGGCGATTGTGTTGGCGACGGTGGTCTTGCCGCAGCCGGATTCGCCGACGAGGCCGAAGATCTCCCCGCGACGGACATCGAAGGAAACGCCCTTCACCGCCTTGAAGACGGACGCCTTGCGGCCGGGGATCAGCGAACGCCCGCCATATTCGACGGCGAGATCACGAACGGAGAGGACGACGTCGTCCCTGCTGCCCGTTTCGCTCTTCGTGCTCTTGCCGCGCACGCTGGCGCGGGCATTGAGCGTCACCTGCGTTTCCTCACTCGGCACCGGCAGGCGCTCGAGGCGGTGCTCGATCGGCGGCACGGCGGCGATCAGCGTGCGGGCATAGGGCGCCTGCGGATTGGTCAGCACCTCGCGCGCCGTACCGCTCTCCACCACCGCGCCGTTCTGCATGATGGTGACGCGGTCGGCGATCTCGGCGACGACGCCCATATTGTGCGTGACGAGCAGCACGCCGACGCCGCGCTCGTCGGCAAGGTCGCGGATCAGCTTGAGGATCTGCGCCTGCACCGACACATCGAGCGCCGTGGTCGGCTCGTCGGCGACGATAAGCTGCGGGTTGCAGGCGAGCGCCGTCGCGATGACGACGCGCTGGCGCTGGCCGCCGGAAAGCTGGTGCGGATAGGAGCCGAGCCGGCGCTCCGGCTCGGGAATGCCGACGGCCTTCATCAATTCCAGAGCACGCGCCCTCGCCGCCGGGCGGGAAAGCTTCAGATGGGCGAGCATGCCCTCGCAGAGCTGGCTTTCGACGGTGAAGAGCGGATTGAGGCTCGTCATCGGGTCCTGGAAGATCGCACCGACGTCGCGGCCGGGCACGATGCCCTCGGTGCGGCCGGTGCGCAGATCGATCGGCTTGCCGGCGATCTCGATGGAGCCGGAAGCGATCTTGCCGGGGGCCTGCAACAGGCCCATCAGCGCATTGCCGACCGTGGTCTTGCCGGCGCCGGATTCGCCGACGAGGGCGTGGATCTCGCCCGGGCGGATGAGAAGGTCGATGTCCTTGACGGCGACGAGCGCGTCGCCGTTGGCCAGCGGATATTCGACGCGCAGCTTGCGGATGTCGAGAACGGGGGGCTTTGTTTCGGTCATCTCAGCGGGCCATCAGTTTCGGGTTGAAGCGGTCGCGCAGATAGTCGCCGATCACGTTGACGGCGAGCACGAGGATGACGAGCACCGCCGCCGGCATGACGGCGATCCACCAGAGGCCGGAGAACAGGAACTGGTTGCCGATGCGGATGAGCGTGCCGAGCGAAGGATAGGTCGGCGGCATGCCGGCGCCGAGGAAGGACAGCGTCGCCTCCGTCAGGATCGCGCCGGCAAGGTTGATCGTGGCGATGACCATGACCGAGCTCATGACGTTCGGCAGGATATGCCGGCCCATGATGCGCCCGGAGGGCAGGCCGATCACCTTGGCGGCGCGCACATAGTCGCGCGCCACTTCCACCATGGTCGAGGCGCGCACCGTGCGGGCATATTGCACCCATTCGTTGACGGCGATGGAGAAGATCAGCACCAGCGGCGCCCAGGTCAGCATCGTGTCGGCGCTGAACTGCGCCCGGGCGATGCCGCTGATGAGGAGCGCGACGAGGATGGTCGGGAAGCTGACGAGCACGTCGGCGATGCGCATGACGATGCTGTCGACGATACCGCCGAAGAAGCCGGCGACAAGACCGAGGATCACGCCGAGCGCGGCGGAAAACAGCACCGCACCGAGGCCGATGACCACGGAGATGCGCAGGCCGAACAGGATGACCGAGACGAGGTCGCGGCCCTGGTTGTCCGTACCGAGCAGGAAGCGCGGATCGCCGCCGTCCATGAAGGAGGGCGGGATCTCCATGTCGATGAGCGAGTAGGAGGAGACGTCGCGCGGGTCCATCGGCGCGATCATCGGCGCGAAGAGGACGAGCACGAGCATGACGGCGAGCACGAGGCCGGCGATCATCACGGAAACCGGCGGAAGCCGGCGCATCAGGGATTGCGTGGCCATTATCGTGTCCTCAGGCGCGGATCGATGAAGGTGTAGAGAATGTCGACGATCATGTTGATCATGACGAAGAGGAAGCCGACGAAGAGCAGGTAGGCGGCGAGCACCGGCATGTCGGGATAGCCGACGGCATTGGTGAAGAGCAGGCCCATGCCCGGCCACTGGAACACCGTCTCGGTGACGATGGCGAAGGCGATGAGCTGGCCGATCTGAAGGCCGGTAACGGTGACGACGGGCATCAGCGCGTTGCGCAGCGCAAGGCGGCCGTAGATATAGGCGCGCGGCAGGCCGCGGGCGAAGGCGAAGCGGATATAATCCGACGACAGCACGTCGATCATCTCCGAGCGCACCAGCCGCATGATCAGCGTGAGCTGGAAGAGCGCCAGCGTGATCGACGGCAGGATCAGCGACTTCAGGCCCGAAAGAGTGAGGAAGCCCGTCTGCCAGAAGCCGAGATCGACGAGATCGCCGCGGCCCGACGAAGGCAGCCAGCGCAGGTTGACCGCGAAGACGAGGATCAGCAGCAGGCCGGTGACGAAAGTGGGCATGGAGATGCCGACGAGCGTTGCCGACTGGGTGAAGCGCGAGAGGAAGGAATGCGGCTTCAGCGCGCAGAGCACGCCGAGCGGAATGCCGATGCAGAGCGCCAGCAGCGTGGCGACGATCACCAGTTCCAGCGTCGCCGGAAGGCGGCTCATCAGGAGGCCGACGACCGGCTGCTGGTAGCGGAAGCTCGTGCCGAGATTGCCGGTCAGCACCTGGCCGACGAAATCGAGGAACTGCGTGACGATGGGCTTATCGAGGCCGAGCGCCATGCGCAGGGCGTCCTTTTCCGCCTGGGTCGCGCCTTCGCGCACCATGGAGGCGACGGGATCGCCGACAAAGCGGAACATGACGAAGGCGACGGCCGTCACGGCGAGCATCACGAGGATGGCCTGCAGAAGCCTCACGGAAAGAAGTCTGAGCATCGGAATGGTCCTTCAGGGAGCGATCATGCCCTGGGGGCGGAAACCGGGCCGTTGCGCTCCCGCTTCCTCCCGGCTTCTCGCCTGCGGAAAATGGAGCCCGGATGCCGATCGGTCCCGGCCTGCTTTCGCCTGCCGGGACCAGCCGTGGGAGAACCCGCTACTTTTTGACCTGCGCGAACCACGGGCGAACGTATTCGTCCGGGAACTGCGGGATGTCGACCTTGTCGCTCATGGCCCAGGCGACCGGCTGCTGGTGCAGCGGAATGAACAGGGCCTCGTCATGGGTGATGCGGAAGGCTTCCTTCAGCATGTCGATGCGCTTGGTCTCGTCGAGCTCCACCGCGGCCGAGCGGGCGAGCGCGTCGATGCGCGGGTCCGAAAGGCCGTTCGGATTGGAGCCCCCATAGGTGCCGTCATTGGTGGCGAGCAGCGCCTGCAGGACGCTGTAGCCGTCCATTGCCGGCAGCGAGGCCCAGCCGAGCAGGTAGACGTCGAGTTCGCCATTGTCCATGCGCGGGAAATAGGTCGTCTTGCTTTCGACGTTGAGGTCGACCTTCACGCCGATCTTCGCCCACATGGAGGAGATCGCAAGGCAGATCTGCTCGTCGGCGATGTAGCGGTCGTTGGAGCAGGAAAGACCCGTCTTGAAGCCGTCCGGATAACCCGCCTCGGCCATCAGTGCCTTCGCCTTGTCGACATCGTATTCCAGCGGCACGTCGATGGCGTCGTCATGGCCGGTGACGGCCGGGGCGACGAGCATGCCGGCGACGCGCGACTTGCCGCGCATCAGCCGCTTCTGGATCGTGTTGAGGTCGATGGCGTGCCAGAGCGCCTGGCGCACCTTCTCGTTCAGCATGGGATTCGGCACGCCCGGATCGGCATGCAGTTCCTTCTTGAAGTTCAGCGCCAGCATGATGGTGCGCAGCGAGGGATTTTCACGACCTTCAGCCCGTCGGTGGAGGCGATGCGGTCGATGTCCTGCAGCGGAACCGGCGCGATCATGTCGACCTCGCCGGAAAGCAGCGCGGCGACGCGCGTCGCGTCGGAGGCGATCGGGCGGAATTCCACTTCCGTCAGGTTATGCTCGGGCTTGTCCCACCAGTCCTTGTTGACCTCGAAGACCGAGCGGGAATCCGGCTCGTAGCTCTTCAGCTTGAAGGGACCGGTGCCGTTGGCGTGGGCGCTGGCATAGGTGACGACGCCGGTCGCCGTGTTGCCCGGCTTCAGCGCATCGTGCTCGGCCATCCACGGCTTGCTCATGATGTAGATGGCGGCAAGGTCGTTGAGCAGCAGCGGATAGGGGCCGCGCAGGATGAGGTCGACCGTGTAGTCGTCCACCTTCTCGACGCCGGTGACGGCGGAGAGGTTCTCGCGGTTGCGCGCGCCGGGATCGATCTGGCGCTCGATGGTGGCCACCACATCGTCGGCATTGAAGGGCTGGCCTTCATGGAACTTCACGCCCTGGCGCAGCTTGAAGCGCCAGCGGGTCGGCTCGACGATCTCCCAGGATGTGGCGAGCGCCGGCTCGAGCTTCAGCTCCTTGTTGCGGCGGACCAGCGGGTCGAAGACCATGTGCTGGACGCTCTGCGTGAAGCTGTCGACCTGGGCGTTCGGATCGTAGGAGATGACGTCGCCCGAGGCCGACCAGCGCAGCGTTTCGGCAAGGGCGGACGTGGAAAGCGGCGCCAGTACGGCAAGCCCCGCCAAAACGGTCTTCAGATAGGTCTTCACCAGGATCTCCCAAGTTTGTATGCTTGTTCCCAAAAAATTTGCATACGATTATTTTCAATATGACTGTACATAACATGCGCGCAATATCAAGATACAAAGATTAGGCCTTGCGCACATGACATGGCGCAATTCGCATGCAATCACTGCGGGAGGAAATTCGATGACGAAGGCTCTGCTGATCGAGAACGGTGTGGTCATCACCATGGATGCCGATCGGCGCCTATTCGAGCGCGGCCACGTTCTGGTGGAGGATGGGCGCATAACCGCGGTCGGCGCGGGTGCAGCGGACGGCATGGCGGATGCGGAGCGCATCGACGCTGCCGGCATGGTCATCATGCCCGGCCTGATCGACACCCACGCCCATGCCGGCCACATGCTGACCAAGGGCCTCGGCGGCGATTCCGACGACTGGATGACGACCACCGGCCGCATCTATGCGGAGGCCACGGACCCGGAATTCTGGGCGGCGGAGGCGGCCCTGTCGGCAGCCGAGCGCATCAAGTGCGGCACCACCACCGCCGCGCTGCTCTTCGGCGGCGGCCCGGACATCATGCGCACGGAGGCCCCCGAGGCCGCCGAAGCCCATCTGGCCGCGATCCTTGCCATGGGCGTGCGCGAAGTGCTCGCCGTCGGCCCCAACCGGCCGTCCGCCGCAAGCGTATACCGCGCCTGGCGCGGCGAGGACCATGACGATGTCGTCGTCTCCCCGGATACCCAGCTCGACGTCAGCGCCGGGCTGATCGACGCCTGGGCCGGCCGCAGCGACCGCATACAACTGGCGGTGTCGCTCCCGGTCTTCAATGCGGCGGAACTGGAAGACGGCGCGGCAATCGACCTTTCGAAAAAAGCGAAGCGGCTCGCGCGGGAAAAAGGCGTCCTGCTCGTCCAGGACGGCCACCGCGACGGTTCGATTTCCGCTGCCGACGAGAAAATGGCCCTCTTCGACGGCCGGTCGCTGCTTGCCCATTGCGTCGACCTCACCGATGGGGACAGGGCCGTTCTGAAGCGCACCGGCGCCAAGGTCGCGCACAATCCGAGCGCGCTGATGTCGGTCTCCGGCCGCTGCCCTGCGCCGGAACTGCGGGCGGAAGGCGTCACCGTCTCGCTCGGTACCGATGCCGCCGCGCCCGACCGTTCCTTCGACATGTTCCGCAACATGTTCCAGGCGCACCGCTACCACGCACGCCATTTCCGCGACGATGCCGTGCTGCCGCCGTCCGAGCTTCTCGAAATGGCGACCATCGAGGGCGCCCGCGCCCTCTCCATGGAAAACGAGATCGGCTCGCTGGAAGTGGGCAAGCGCGCCGACATCCTGCTCGTCAACATGCGCCAGCCGCATCTCTGGCCGCCGGTCGATCCGGTGCAGCGCCTCGCGCGCTTCGCCAACGGCGCGGACGTGGACACGACCATCGTCGGCGGGCGCATCCTGATGCGCGGGCGCAAACTGGTCGGTCAGGACGAGGACGCCATCCTCGACCGGGCGGAAAAGGCCTTCCGGCTCGCCATGCGGCGCGCCGGCATCGCGTGAAGAAAGGAAACCGGACATGACCGAAGACATCATCATCCGCAACGCCCGCCCGATGGGCGCCGCGCCGGTGGACCTCCTCATCCGCGGCGGGCGTTTCAGCGCCGCGGGCGGCGACCGTCCCGCCCGGGAAATCGACGCCGCGGGCTTCATCGCCCTGCCCGGCCTCGTAGAAGCGCACACCCATCTCGACAAGACGCTGATCGGCATGGACTGGTTCGAAAACCGCGTCGGCCCGACCCGCGACCACCGCATCCTCGCCGACCGCAACGCCAAGCGCGAGCTTGGCATCGACGCCCGAAGGCAGTCCGCCCGGCAGATCTTCCAGACGCTGAAGCTCGGCGTCCTCCACATCCGCAGCCATGTCGACGTCGACACGGAAATCGGCATCGCCAATATCGAGGGCGTGCTGGAAACCCGCGAGGCGCTGCGCGATCTCGTGGATGTGCAGATCGTCGCCTTCCCGCAGAGCGGCATGCTGCCGCGCGAGGGCACGTTCGAGCTGATGGACGAAGCGATGAAGGCCGGCGCCGATATCGTCGGCGGCATCGACCCCGCCACCATCGAGCGCGATCCGGTGCGCCATCTCGATGCGATCTTCTCGCTCGCCGAGCGCCACGGGAAGCCCATCGACATCCACCTGCACGAACTCGGCGAGCTCGGCGCCTTCTGCCTGGAGCTCATCATCGAGCGCACGCGCGCCCTTTCCATGCAGGACAAGGTCATGGTCAGCCACGGCTACTGCCTCGGCATGCTGGACGCCGCGCGGCAGAAGGCCCTGATAGAGGCGCTGGCGGCCGAGCGCATCGCGTTGATGACGGTCGGCAGCCCCTCGGCCCCCGCCCTGCCGCTCCGGCTGATGCGGCAGAGTGGCCTCGTCGTCGCCTCCGGCTCGGATGGCATCCAGGGCACCTGGGAACCGTGGGGCAATGGCGACATGCTGGAGCGGGCGAAGTACCTCGCCCAGCGCAACGGCATGACCAACGACGCCGACCTTGCGGAGACCATGCGCATCTGCACCTTCGGCGGCGCCGAGGGCATCGGCCTTTCCGGCTACGGCTTTGCCGAAGGCGACCATGGCGACCTCGTTCTGGTGCCCGCCCGCACCCTTGCCGAGGCCGTGGCCCTGACACCGCAGAAGCGCACCGTCATCCGCCGCGGCCGCGTCGTCGTGCGCGACGGCGAGCCGGCCGCGGACCTGCCGGACATCGCCTGACGCGCCCTGCCGCCGCCGATCACGTTTCCGTGCATTCGCCCGCGCCACCGGCCGGGCGGGCGCAAATGGGTGGACATCCCGCTGCGGAAGATGTTTTACGGTGTTTTCCCCAGCGCGGCGGCGGCCCGATTCACGAAACCGGCGGCTGCATACGCCATCTCAGACCGGACAGCACCATGAACGAGGCACGTCACCCGCACGGAACGTCGGCAACGGCTCCCGCCCTTTCGGAGCAGGAAAAGAACGTCATCATCGGCGGCGTCCTTCTCTCCATGCTCCTCGCCGCGCTCGACCAGACGATCGTCGCGCCCGCCATGCCGACCATCGGCCACGCGCTCGGCCATGCGGACTACCTGCCCTGGGTGGTGACGGGCTATCTCCTGACCGCAACGGCCATGGCGCCGCTCTACGGAAAGATCTCGGACGTGCACGGCCGCCGCACGACGATCTTCGCCGCCATCGTCATTTTCCTCATCGGCTCGCTGGTGAGCGCACTGGCGCCCAACATGCTGACGCTGATCGTCGGTCGCGCCGTGCAGGGCCTCGGCGGCGGCGGCCTCTTCGCGCTGTCGCAGACGGTGATCGGCGACCTCGTGCCGCCGCGCGAGCGCGCCCGCTACGCCGCCTGGATCTCTGGCACCTGGGCGGTCGCCAGCATCGCCGGCCCGCTCCTCGGCGGCACCTTCGCCGAACATCTCCACTGGTCGCTGATCTTCTGGATCAACATTCCGCTCGGCATCGTGGCGCTGGCGATCATCAACAACCCGCTGAAGAAGCTGCCGCGGGTGGCGCGCACGCACAGCATCGACGCGGCGGGCGCGACGCTCCTCGTCGCGGCAACCTCGCTGCTCCTTCTGGCGCTCAACTGGGGCGGCAGCACCTATCCCTGGCTTTCGCCTGAAATCCTCGGGCTCCTCGCCTGCTCTGTCGTCCTCTGGGCCCTCTTCGCACTGCGCCTGCGCCATGCCGCCGAGCCGCTGATCTCGCTGGAAGTCCTCGCCGATCCCGTCGTGCGCTGGGGCACGATCGCCATCTTCCTCGTGCAGGCAGCCAATGTCGGCCTCTCGGTCTACCTTCCGGTCTATGTGCAGTCGGCCCACGGGCTGACGGCCGGCGGCTCGGGCATGGCGATGCTCGGCCTGCTGCTCGGCACCGTCTTCGGCGCCACGACGAGCGGCCGGGCGATCCCGCGCTTTACCCATTACAAGCGGATCGCCCTTGTCGGCGGCGTGCTCAGCCTGATCTGCCTTGCCGCCCTTGCGGCCGTCGCCGGCCGGTCATCGCTGGTCGTGCTGGAGCTGCTGACCATCGGCGTCGGCTTCGGCACCGGCATGACGTTCCCGGTCACCACGGTTTCCGTGCAGAACGCGGTCGACCAGGCGCATCTCGGCGTCGCCACCGGCCTCCTGACCTTCCTGCGCTCGCTCGGCGGCGCCCTCGGCGTCGCGGCGCTGGGCGCCATCGCGCTCGGCAACGGCCTGCCGCTCGGCGGCGAGGGCGTGCAGGCGGCAGCAGCCGGCGCGGCCTCCGCCATGCCCTTCGCCTATATCTTCATCGCCTGCGCCCTGGCCATGGCGCTGTCGCTGGTCGTCTACCACCTCATGCCGGAGCGCCCCCTGCGCGGCCGCGCCGAGAGCGAGATAGCGGCGGTCGTCGAATAGGCCGACGCTGGAGCAATCCCAGCGAAACCGCTGCGCACTTTTGCCGGCATTGCTTTAGCGCGTGGCACCCTCTCGCCAGAGCGAGAGAAGCGGGCCGGCGATGCCGTAGACCGGATCGCTTGCCGGGATCGGCAAGGCGGCGATGATCTTCAGTTCGCCGGGCGTCGCGGCCTCCGTTTCAATATCCGCGTGCTGGCCCGGCGGATAGCCGCCGACCACCAGGAAATCGTCGCTTGCGGACATCCGCCTGTGCCCGGTGCCGGCGGGCAGCACCAGGCAGTCGCCGGAGCGGACATCGAGGGTGGCGCCCTCCGGTCCGCCGATCAGGAGCTCCGCCTTGCCGCCTGCGATGCCGAGCACTTCATGCGCGCCGACATGGTAGTGCTGGTAGGAGAAGACGCCGTTGCGCCAGAGCCCCTGCCAGCCCGCGTCGTGGAACATCCCTTCGAAGGCGCGGGCCGGGTCGTCCTCCTTGCCGCCGAAGAGGTCGCGGTAGACCAGCACCGGCAGGAAGGGATGATTGGGCACCCATTCGCTCGGGGGGAAGAACAGCGTTTCCGGTTGCTTCATGTCGCCTCACTTGCCGCCTTTCGGGGCCTTGCCGAAATCCTTGCGCAATTCGTCCTTGGCCTTTTCCAGCGTATGGCGCCGCTGCGCCGAGAGCTGGTCGCCGGCCCGGTTGATATAGAATGTGAGCATGGACATGGCCGAACGGAAAGGGCTCGATTTGCGCCGGTCGCTCCGTTCGGCGGACTGCTTCAGGGATTCGGCGATCCTGCTGGCGCTGCGCTGCTTGAAGACGCCGTCTTTCAGGTCGAGCGCGTCGCTGTTTTCGGTCACGTCCTGCGACCATTTCTTCTTCCTGCTCTTTGTCATCTTCCTTCTCCTTCACCGTGCGAGTCGAACCGCGCCGCCGGCCGAATGTTCCGGGAACCCAGGGCGATATGGCGCATTAGAGGAGACGATGCGCGTTTGCGGAGGTTCGAACCCATGGACAACAAGGACCGGCTGATCCTGGCGCTGGCGGCGCTGCTGCGCGCAGAGCGCGAGACCCGCGGCGCCCTGATGGAGGCGCTGGAGGAGGATTCCATCTCGCGCGAGGCGCTTCTTGCCATCCTGTCCGATCCCATTCCCATCGTCACGCAGGAGGACATCGAATTCGCCGAGCGCTTCGCCATGTCCCGTCACCTGCCGATCGGGGGGAAGGGCTGATGGCGCCGCGCTCGTTCTGGAAGGGCTATCTCAAGCTTTCGCTCGTCACCTGTCCGGTGGCGATGTCGCCGGCGATTTCCGCGGAGGACAAGGTCCGCTTTCGCACGCTGAACGTGAAGACCGGCAATCCCGTCGTCAGCCGCTATGTCGATGCCGTCACCGGCAAGGCGGTGAACGAGGACGACGAGGTGAAGGGCTATCCCCGCGGGGAGGACGACTATGTGATGCTGGAGGACGAGGAGATCGAGGCGGTGGCGCTGGAAAGCACGCGCACCATCGATATCGAGAGCTTCGTGCCGCGCGAGAGCATCGAATGGATCTGGTACGATTCCCCGCATTATCTCGTGCCGAACGATACGGTGGGCGAGGAAGCGTTCTCCGTCATCCGCGAGGCCATGGCCGCGACCGGCACGGTCGGCATATCACGGCTCGTGCTCTATCGCCGCGAGCGGGCGGTGATGCTGGAGCCGCGCGGCAAGGGCATCGTGCTCTGGACGCTGCGCTACGGCGACGAGGTGCGCGACGAGAAGGATTATTTCGCGGGGCTGAAGGACGCCAAGCCCGAATCCAAAGCCCTCTCGCTGGTGAAGACGCTCATCAAGGAGCGGACCAAGGACTGGGACCCGAAGATGGCGGACGATCCGGTGCAGGAGCGGCTGCTCGACATCATCGCGGCCAAGAAGAAGGGCCGCAAGCGTCCCGCGAAGGCCAAGGTGCCGGCGCCGACGTCGGGCAATGTCGTCAATATCATGGATGCGCTGCGCAAGAGCATCAAGGCGGAAGGCAAGGGCAGGTAGCTCAGCCCCCCGCCTTCGCCTTCAGCGGCTTGGCCGTCTTCCTGAAATCCTCCCACGGGTCGGAGCGAAGCGCCGCAAGGCGCGTCGGCGTGTTGTCGACGGTGAAATAGGCCGGGCCGATATCGGGGCTGAGCTCGCTCCATGCCAGCGGCATGGAGACCGCCGCACCGGGGCGGGCGCGCGTGGAATAGGGCGCCACGGCGGTCATGCCGCGCTGGTTGCGCAGGTAGTCTATGAGGATCTTGCCGTGCCGTTTCGACTTGGTGATGGTGGAGACGTATCTGTCGGGGCTGTCCTTCGCCATGGCGTCGGCGATGCCCTTGCAGAAGGCCTTGACGGAAGGCCAGCGAGCGGAGGGCTTGAGCGGGGCGCAGACATGCAGGCCCTTGCCGCCGGAGGTCTTGACGAAAGCAGCAAGGCCCGCCGCTTCGAGGCGCTTGCGGGTCTCCTCCGCCGCGTCGATGACGGCCTGCCATGCCACGCCCTCGCCGGGGTCGAGGTCCATGATGATGCGGTCCGGCCGTTCCCAGTCGGCCAGCGTCGAGCCCCAGGGGTGGATTTCCAGCGTACCCGCCTGCACCAGCCCGATCAGGCCGTCGAGATCCTCGATGGCGACATAGGGCTCGTCGTCCTTCTCCGCCGGGTCCTGTACCTCGATGACATGGGCGTTGATGCCCTTCCAGGCGTGCTTCTGGAAGAAGGTCTGCCCGTCGATGCCGCCCGGCGCGCGCAAGAGGGCGAGCGGCCGGCCGACGATATGCGGCGCGATATAGCGCCAGACGTCCGTGTAATAGTCCGCAAGCCCCTCCTTGGTGACACCCTCTGCGGGCCAGTAGACCCGGTCGGGATGGGTGAGGCGCACGGTGCGGCGTGGCGGCTTTTCGGCCTTGGGGGCAGCCCTGGCTTTTTCAGTGGCTTTCGACTTCGGCACTTCGGCAACGACCTCCGTGGCTGGCTTGTCTTCCCTCAGACCCCGGAAGGCAGCATGGCGCAGATGCCCGTCGGCCGTCCAGGCCCGGAATTCCACTTCCGCCACCAGTTCCGGCCGCACATAGCGCGCCTGCCGCGCTTCCTCCGCCGTCAGCTTGCGGGAAAAGGGGCTCTCGTCCGTCCGCATGCGGTTCAGCCGCCGGAAGAGATCGGCGGCGACGCTCGCGCTGAAGCCGGTGCCGACGCGGCCGACGGGGTCCAGCTTGCCGTTGCGGTAGACGCCGAGCACCAGCGAGCCGATCGCCTGGCGCGAGACGGTGGATGGGACATAGCCGCCGATGACGAATTCCTGCCGTGCCGAGCATTTCGACTTGATCCAGCTCTTGCTGCGGCCCTCCCGGTACGGCGCGTCGCGCAGTTTCGAGACGACGCCTTCGAGGCTGAGGCGGCAGGCATGGTTCAGCACCAGCGCGCCGTTCTCGTCGAAATGCTGGCTGTAGCGCAGGATGCCCCCGGTTCCCGGCACGAGCTTTTCGAGGAGGGATTTCCGCCCCTCCAGCGGCATGCGCGTCAGGTCGTAGCCGTCGAGATGGAGAAGGTCGAAGAGGTAGAAGACGAACCGGTTGTCGCGCCCCTCGCTGAGATCGGCCTGAAGCGCGGAGAAGTCCGATGCTCCTGCGCCGTTCTCCACGACGAGCTCGCCGTCGATCAGCGCCGTGCCGACGGGCAGGTCCTTGAGCGCCGCGACGACGGCCTTGCCGAATTTCTTCGTCCAGTCGAGCCCGCTGCGGGTGAGGAGCCTGACGCGGCCGGCCTCGATGCGGGCCTGAAGCCGGTAGCCGTCGAACTTGATCTCGTGCAGCCAGCGCTCGCCGACCGGCGGGGCGGCGGCGAGTGTCGCCAGCGTCGGGGGCAGGAAGTCGGGCAGCTTCGCCTTGCGGGCACCCTTGAGGCCGGCGGGGTCGGGGGCCGTTGCCTCCTCGGCCACCGGTTCCGTCTTCTTCGCCCTCGCCGTCTTTCCGGCGGCCGATTTGCGGATGCGTCCGGTCTTTGAGGACCAGCCGGGTTCCTCGCCGGCGACATCGGCGATGTCTCGCCCGGTCTTCACCGATTCCGGCCGCTCTTCGAGAAGGTCGTCCTCGCCCTCGGGCACCGCGAATTCGTCGTCGCCCTTGATCAGCAGCCAGTTCTCGCGCTTTTCGCCCGGCCTGCCGTGCATGCGCATGAGATGCCAGCGACCGTGCAGCTTCTCGCCGTCGAGCTCGAATTCCATATGGCCCTTGGCATAGGCCTTGCGGGCGTCGCCGAGTGGCGTCCAGGTGCCGCGATCCCAGACGATCACCGTGCCGCCGCCATATTCGCCCTTGGGGATCGTGCCCTCGAAATCGCCATAGTCCAGCGGGTGGTCCTCCACATGCACGGCGAGGCGCTTCTCGCTCGGCACGAGGCTCGGCCCGCGCGTCACCGCCCAGCTTTTCAGCACCCCGTCCATTTCGAGGCGGAAGTCGTAATGCAGCCGCGTGGCGTCGTGCTTCTGGATGACGAAGCTGTGGCCGCTCCTGCGGCCCTTCCTGCCCTTCGGTTCGGCGGTGGACGTGAAGTCGCGTTTCTGCCGGTAGACGTCCAGCGTCGCCATGGATCACCCTGCCTTTCGCCGGGTCGCTGCCGGCTTGCGTGTCGATGCTGCCTTTTTCGCGCCGCCGCGTTTTGCCTTGCCGGGCTTGCCCGTCTCGCCGGCGCTCTGGCGCAGCGCTTCCATGAGGTCGATGACCTTGCCCTCGGCCTTCGGCCTGACGGGCCTGATCTTGCGGCCTTCGATCTTTGCCTTCACCACCTCGGCCAGCGCGGTATCGTAGCGATCGTCGAATGTCTTCGGGTCGAAGCGGCTGCTCTTGGTGCGGATGATGTGCTCGGCGAGATCCAGCATCTCGCCCTTGAGCCTGATGTCGGGAATGTCCGCGAAGGCCTCCTCGGCCGGGCGCACTTCGTAGTCGAAGTTGAGCGTGGTGGCGACGAGCCCCTCGCCATGCGGGCGGATGAGGAGGGTGCGCATGCGGCGGAAGAGCACCGTGGCGGCGAGTGCCGCCACGTTCTTCGCCTTCATGCCGTCGCGGATCAGCGCGAAGGCCTCTGCGCCGTGGCGGTCGGACGGCGCGAGATAATACGGTTTGTCGAAATAGAGATCATCGATATCGGCGCAGGCGATGAAGGCCTCGATATCCATCGTCTTGTCGCTCTGCGGCACCGCCGAGGCGACTTCCTCGGCGTCGAGCACGATATAATCGTTCTCGCCGGCCTCGTAGCCTTTCGCCTGGTCTTCGCGCTCCACCACCTTGCCGGTCTGGCTGTCGACGAATTCCCGGTGCAGCCGGTTGCCGGTGCGGCGGTTGAGCATGTGGAAGGAGATGCGCTCGCTTGTCGAGGCGGCGGTGTAGAGCGCGACCGGGCAGACCAGCTCGCCCGCCTTCAGGAAACCTTTCCAGTTCGCTCTCGGCGCCACATCCGCACTCCCGCTTCAAAGCGGGTGCAATGCGGACGGGCCGCGATTGTTCCCGCGTGGCGGGTGGGCCTGAAACGGATACGGCGCCCTTCCGTCGGGAAGAGCGCCGCATCGCATGCTCGGGCTGGTGCCCTGGGCTTACCAGGCGGGGATCAGGGCGCCCTTGAACTCGTCGTTGATGAAGGCCTTGATGCTGTCATCGTGATAGGCTTCGACAAGGGTCTTGACCCAGGGGGCGTCCTTGTCGGCGCGGCGCACGACGATCACGTTGGCATAGGGCGACTCGCTGCCTTCCATGGCGATGGCGTCGGTCTTCGGGTGAAGGCCCGCTTCCATCGCATAGTTCGTGTTGATGACGGCGGCGTCGACGTCATCCAGCGAGCGGGGAAGCTGCGCGGCGTCGAGTTCGGAGAACTGGATGTTCTTCGGGTTCTCGATGACGTCGGCGGGGCCGGCCTTCAGGCCCGCTTCCGGCTTGACCTTGATGAGGCCTTCCTTGGCGAGGATGAGCAGCGCGCGGCCGCCGTTCGTCGGGTCGTTCGGGATGGCGACGGTCGCGCCTTCGGCAAGCTCGCCGAGGTTCTTCACCTTCTTGGAATAGACGCCCATCGGCGTGGTGATGGTCTTGCCGACGCTGACGAGATCGAAGCCGCGATCGGCGATCTGGTTGTCGAGATAGGGCTGATGCTGGAAGGAATTGGCGTTGAGGTCGCCATCGGCCAGCGCCTGGTTCGGCACGACATAGTCGGAGAATTCCAGGATCTCGATGTTGAGGCCCTTCTTGGCGGCGACGTCCTTGACCTTTTCCATGATCTGCGCGTGCTCGCCGGGCGTGACGCCGATCTTGATGTCTTCGGCGAGCGCCGGAACGCTGATGAGGGCGGCGAGGGCCGCCGAGACGAGGAACTTCATCATGTGTATCTCCTTGAGGTTACATGGATTTGAAAGGAAAGGCGTCAGCTCTTGCGGTTACGCTTGTCGAAGCGCCGGGCGAGCGCGTCGCCCGCGCTCTGGACGAGTTGCACGAGGACGATGAGCACGACCACCACGGCCAGCATCACCTCGGGCATGAAGCGCTGGTAGCCGTAGCGGATGCCGAGGTCGCCCAGACCGCCGCCGCCGACCGCGCCGACCATGGCCGAATAGCCAATCAGGCTGACGATGGTCATGGTGAAGGCCAGCAGGATCGCCGGGCGGGCCTCGGCGAGAAGCACCTTGAAGACGATCTGCATGGGCGTCGCGCCCATGGCGCGGGCCGCCTCGATCAGTCCCTTGTCGATTTCCCGGATCGCCGCCTCGACGAGGCGCGCGAAGAAGGGAACGGTCGCGATGGTCAGCGGCACGATGGCCGCCGTGGTGCCGATCGACGTGCCGGTCAGGAGGCGGGTGAAGGGAATGATCGCGACGACGAGGATGATGAAGGGTGTCGAGCGCGCCGCGTTGACGATCAGCCCGATGGCATAGTTCAGCGCCGGCGCGGGGAAGAGCTCGTTCCGGCCGGAGGTGGCGAGGAACACGCCGATCGGCAGGCCGATCAGCGAGCCGACGAGGCCGGAGACGGCGACCATGTGCAGCGTCTGCAGCAGGGATTTCCAGAGCAGGTCGAAAAGCATGTCAGGCGACATAGCCGAGCACCTCCGTGGAAAGGCCGGTTGCGGCATAGAAGCGGTCGGCGCGCTCGATGACCTCGGGCGTCGCCGGATAGGCGACGACGAGCGTGCCGAAGGGCTCGCCCGCGATCTCCTCGATGGAGCCGGCGAGGATGTTGACGTTGCCGCCGATCTCGGTGACGAGCCGCGCCGTCAGCGGCTGGAAGGCCGTCGCGCCGAAGAAGGTGAGGCGCACGAGGACGCGGTCGCCCGCCGAGGGCGCGGCCTTCACGCCGGAGCGCAGCCATTCCGGCAGGCTGGTGCCGAGCGTGGAGGAAAGAAGGATCTTCGTCGTCTCGTGCCTGGGCGCCGTGAAGATGTCGAAGGTCGGCCCCTGCTCGACGATGCGGCCCCTGTCGATGACCGCGACATGCGAGGCGATGGTCTTCACCACCTCCATCTCATGCGTGATCAGCAGCACGGTCAGGCCGAGATCGGCGTTGATCTGCTTGAGAAGGGCGAGGATCGACTGGGTGGTTTCCGGGTCGAGCGCCGAAGTCGCCTCGTCGGAGAGCAGCAGCTTCGGCGCGGTGGCGAGCGCGCGGGCGATGCCGACGCGCTGCTTCTGTCCGCCGGAAAGTTCGGAAGGATAACGCTCCGCCTTGTCGCCGAGGCCGACGAGATCGAGAAGCGGGCCGACCTTGGCGCGGATCGCGGCGCGGTCCAGCCCGGCGATCTCGAGCGGTAGGGCGACATTGTCGAAGGCGGTGCGCGAGGACAGGAGATTGAAATGCTGGAAGATCATGCCGACTTCGCGGCGCAGGCCCCTGAGGCCCGCGTCGTTCAGCCCGCCGACTTCCGTGCCGTCGACGACGACCCTGCCGGAGGACGCCTTTTCCAGCCCGTTGACGAGGCGGATGAGCGTCGATTTTCCCGCGCCCGAGCGGCCGATGATGCCGGTGATCGCGCCGCGCCCGACCGTCATGTCGACGCCGTCGAGGGCGAGGAAGGCATCCGCGGCCGTGCCGTAGCGCTTGGTCAGGCCTTCGAAGGTAACCATGGGCGCAAGATCCGCTCGCTCATGCGAGGCGGTGCTGCCCGCGGCGGTTGGAAGTGTCATGTTCGGTTCACGCTTTCAGTCAGATCCTGGAGGAGATAGCATCGCTGCGGTGCCCTTGCGAGATGCAAGGCCATCCGGTTGGGGGCGACCCGCTGTCACATCCTGTCGCTCTCGGTCTCACGAAAAGCTTTAACGTGTCTTGCGGCCCGGTGAAAGTGTCCCGGAAGACGGGGCACGGGGCCTCTTTAGCCGGCCTGAGGCCGCTGTTCAATTGTCCTTTGGCAGGAGGCGTTCCGGGTGGGGACCGCGGGCTGTCTCTATTCCTGCCGGCGCACCAGCTTGCCCTCTTCCGCCTTGTAGAAGAACTGGCTTGCGACGAGCCATCCCTTGAGCGGGCGCAGCGGCGGAATGCAGGTGAGCAGCATGAAGGGGCCGGTCACCAGAAGCTGCGTCAGGAGCGAGGCGCCAAAGGCGACCTCCAGCCAGACGGCGAGCGCGACGCTCGGCACGCAGGCGAAGCAGATGACGAAGAAGGCCGGGCCATCGGCCGGGTCGGCGAAGGAATAGTCGAGGCCGCAGGCCTCGCATTTCGGCGCGAGGGTCAGGAACCCCTTGAAGAGATGACCCTGGCCGCAACGCGGGCAGCGGCCGCGGATCCCCGTCTGCATCGGTGGCAGCGAGGGATAAGTGTCATTCATGGCATGCATCCTTTCTATGGCATTCAATCCAATCATTAATGCTGTCATATGCATGCTTGAATGCAGTCAATCTGTCGAGCAGACATACTGACGCAGGCGCGCGGACGGAGTTCGCGCGCGACTGCCCCGAGGGCGGGAAGAGGATTGATTCAGAAGAACGAGCCGGCCATTTCGGGCGGGCCTTCGAGGGCATGCGCCATGAATTCGAGGGCGGAGCGGAGCTGCGGGCGGGCGATGGGGCCGCCGAGGCAGACGCGCACGGCCTCCGGCGGCGTGCTGTCGACCGTGAAGGCGTCGCTCGCGACGACGCCGAGGCCGCTGTCGCGCATATAGGCGCTGAAGGTGGAGCGGGTCCAGCCATGCGGCAGGGGCAGCCAGATGTTGAAGCTCAGCGGGTCGGCGACATGGCTGCCTGTCGGCAGCAGGCTTGCGGCGAGCGCCTGGCGCTCCGCCGTTTCGATGCGGAGGGCCGCGAGGATCGCCTCGGCCGTGCCGTCCTCGGTCCAGCGCGTCGCGAGCGCGGCGGAGAGCGGCGAGGCCATGACGCTGCCGGCCCGCATCGCGCCGGCGAAGGACCAGAGCGCGCGGCTGTCGTCCGGCGCGGCGACATAGGCAAGGCGCAGGCCCGCGCCGATGCATTTCGAAAGCCCGCCGATATGCCAGGTAAGGTCCGGCGCATGGGCGGCGAGGGGCGCCGGCCCGTCGGCGGGAATAAAGCCGTAGGCGTCGTCCTCGACGATGGGCACGCGGTATCTTTGCGCCACGGCGGCGATTTCCGCGCGGCGCGCGGCGGGCATGGTGAAAGTCAGGGGATTGTGCAGTGTCGGGTTGAGATAGAGCGCCTTCGGCCTTTCGCGCTCGCAGGCCGCCGCGAAGGCGTCCGGCAGGATGCCGTCGCCGTCCATCGGCAGGCCGACAAGGCGCAGGCGGAGCTGGGCGGCGATGGAGCGGATGCCGGGATAGGTAATGTTTTCCGAGAGCACCGTGTCTCCCGCGGCGGCGAGCGTACCGAGGATCGCAAGCAGCGTCGGGTGCGCGCCCGGCGTGACGAAGATGCGCTCCTGCCGCGGTGTCAGGCCGCGGCGCGCGAGCCACAGCGCGGCGGCCTCCTTGTCCACGGCCGCGCCGCCGAAGCCCTGATAGCGCAGGAGCGGGACGAGATCGGCCGAAAGCGCAGCGAGCCCGCCGCGCATGCGGGCGAGAAGGGCTGGATCGTCGGGCTCGGGCGGCATGTTCATCGACGGGTCGACGATGGCGGCACGACGCGGATCGGCGGGCGTGTCGGCAGGCGGGACACTGGCCGGGGCCGCAGCATTGCCGGTCACGAAGGTGCCGCGGCCGACATGCGATTGCACGAGTCCGCGCTTCTGCGCCTCCAGATAGCCGCGCGCCACCGTGGTAACGTCGATGGCAAGGCGCTTGGCCAGCGCCCGGTGCGTCGGCAGCTTGTCACCGGCCGCCAGCACGCCGCTGCGCAGGTCCGCCGCGATCAGGTCGGCAATCGCCATGTAGAGGGGGCTGTCACTTTGGCCCAGATCGGGATGCCAGTTCTTCATGCCGGGGATTCCATGCGCTGCGGATATTGACTGTATATTGCCTGCATGCCCGCCTGTCATCCACCGCTTCCGGACAAAGCGTCGCAAGGAAGCCTTGCCGTTGCCGGCCGCCATTGCGATAGTGGCACCGTCGAACAGGGGGCAGAGGGCGGACGCTTGCCGTTGGAGGTCAGGGAAACAAGGGCGACGGCGCTCGGGGAGGCGGAAGCCTACCTCTCGGCCTCCTATTGCGACCACCGGCTGGCGCCGCAGGATCGGACGGGCGCCGTCGATTTCCGTCATCGCTGCGTGCAGTTCTCCGGCTCCGGCTTCAATTTCCTGCAATATGGCCACGAGGTCACGATCAGCTCCCGCTTCGAGGATTTCTACATGCTCGAAATGCCGGTTTCCGGCGGCGTGGACATCGCCTTCGGAACCGAGACCATCCGCTCGGAAGCGGGCAAGGCGCTGATCCTGTCGCCGGGGCCGAAGTTCCAGTCGCGCTGGCGGCGGGGCACGCGGCAGCGGATGTTGCAGATCGACCGCAGGCTGGTCGAGGAGCGCCTCGCGGCGATATCGCGCCGGCGTGGCGGCAGTCCGGTGTTCAATCCCGTCATCGACCTTTCCAGCCGGCATGGGCGGCAGCTCGCCTCGGTCCTCAGCGCCTTTTCCGAAATGCTTGCGGACGACGCCTTTTCGGATGCGCCGCAGGCCGTCGACGCGGCGCTCGGTTCCGTCGTCGACCAGCTCCTCGGCAATGTCGCCTTCACCAGCGCCGCATCGGTGGTCCCCGAGCGGCTGCATGTTTCGCCCCGCCATGTGAAGCAGGCGATGGATGCGCTGCGATCCCGCTATCCCGAACGCCTGCTGATGCCGGCGATCGCGGGCGAGATCGGCGTTTCCGAGCGGGCGCTCTACGAGGGGTTCCGGACCTATTACCAGCGCACGCCGCATGAGATCCTGACGCGCATCCGCATGGAGGCGGCGCGTAGGCTGATCCGCGAGGAGGGCCTTTGCGCGGCCGAGGCGGCACGGCGCGTTGGCATCCATCACCTCGGCCGTTTTTCCGCCACCTACCGGGAGGCCTTCGGCGTGCTTCCCTCGGCGGATATCCGCCGTGATCACTGACGGCGCCGGCCCCGGCCGGCACTATCCACATCCTGCAGAATTCGCGCCGGATCGCCCCGCCGCGGCATCATTCCCCATGACAGCTTCATGACGGGACCCTAATGTCCGCCCGGACGCCGCGTGAGGGCGGCGGGCGGGAGAATGAAATGCTGATCGGCTTCGATGTCGGTTCGACCTCGATCAAGGCGGCGCTGTTCGACATGAACGGCACGGTGCTCGACCATTGGAGCCGCGGCTATCCGACCGAGCGTCCCGCATCCGGCATGGTCGAGCAGGACCCGCAGCACTGGCTCGACGGCATCCGCGATGCGATCGATGCCCTGCTCGTCGGCCGCAACCCGGCCGAGATCCGCGCGGTCGGTCTTTGCAGCCAGGTCAATACGGATGTCTTCGTCGACCGGGACGGCACGCCGCTGGCGCCCGCGATCTGCTGGCAGGATATCCGGGCCGGCGCGGAAGCGGCGGCGCTCGATGCCACGATCACGCCCGCGGAAAAGCGCAGCTGGTGGGGCGCCGAAATGCCGATCGGCGCGAGCCATGTGCTGGCGAAGATGCTGTGGTTTTCCAAGCACCGCCCCGATCTCTGGGAGCGCACGCATCAGGTTCTCTCGACGCGCGATTTCTGCCTCCTGCACCTGACGGGCGGGGCCTCGTCCGATCCCATCTCCGCTTTCGGCCATGTCGGGCAGGACCTCCGCTATATCGACGCGCTGATCGCCCGGGTGCCCGGCGCGGCGAGCAAGCTGCCGCCGCTCCGGCATTTCACCGAGATCGCCGGCGAGATGGCGCTCGGTTCCTCCGGCCGCAAGGTGCCGGTGGTGACGGGCACGATGGATGCCTGGGGCAATCTCTTCGGCTGCGGCGTCTGCCGGCCGGGGCAGGGCATGTATGTCAGCGGCACCTCCGAGATCCTCGCGCTGGCCGGATCGCAGCGCATCGGGGCGCCCGGCATCGTCACCTTCGCCACCATCGACGGGCTGGTGGTCAATGCCGGGCCGACGCAGAGCGGGGCGGATTCGCTGCGCTGGTGGGCGGCGACGGCGGGCGTGGAGCCGGGCGAGGTGCCGCGGCTCGCTGGCCTTGCCAGCCGCGATGACCGGCCGATCCTCTTCCTGCCGCATCTCGAGGGCGAGCGTGCGCCGCTCTGGGATTCCGAGATTCGCGGCGCCTTCATCGGCCTCGACAGCCGGGCCGGCGGGCCGGATTTCGCGCTCGCCGTGCTGGAAGGCGTGGCGCTGGCGGCGCGCCATGCCATGGGCTCGCTCATCGATGCGGCGGGCTTCCGGCCGGACCACATGCTCTATGGCGGCGGCGGCGGGCGCTCGGACCTCTGGAGCCAGATCCGTGCCGACTGCCTCGGCATTCCGCTGCATCGCTTCGCCTTCGTCGATGTGGGCTGCCTCGGCGCGGCCATCCTCGCGGCCGTCGGCATCGGCGCCTTCGGCTCGATAGCCGAGGCCGTGCCGGCGATGACCAGCGTCGAGCGGGTCTTCGAGCCAGATCCGCGGCGCGCTTCGCGCTACGACGCCATGTTCCATGCCTATCGCAACGCCATAGACGCGCTTCGCCCCATCGGGCTGATCCGCACCCAATGAAGAAACGACCTTTCCGGAGAGGAGAACCCCAATGAAGAAATTCGTATTTGCAGCGGCCATCGCGGCGCTCATGGCGTCGACTTCTGCCGCCTTCGCCACCGACGTCACCATCCTGACGCCCTATATCGGCTCGGTGCCGACCAACGAGATGGCGCAGAGCTTCAAGGCGGAGGGTGAGAAGCGCGGCTGGAACGTCACCATCATCGATACCCGCAGCGATTTCGGCCAGCTCGCCTCGCGCATGGAGGACACGATCAACGCCAAGGCCTCGGCCATCGTGCTGGTCTCGACGGATCCGGCGCAGGTCGAGGACCAGGTGGCGCTTGCGGCGAATGCCGGCATCCCTGTCATCTCGCTCGACGGTTCGAAGAACGCGCATGTCGCGGTCAACGTCACCTCCAACAATTTCGATCTCGGCACCCAGCTTTCCGACGCGCTCTTCAAGGCGCTCGGCGGCAAGGGCAATATCGTAAAATTCTTCCATTCGGCGCATCCGGGCGTGCACCAGCGCGAGCTGGCGCTCGACGAGGCCCTGAAGAAGAACCCCGACATCAAGGTCATCGCCGATCATTTCGTGAAGGTGCCGGGGCCGGTGGATGACGGTCGCATCGCGATGGAGAACATCCTTCGCCAGCATGGCGACGAGATCAACGGCGTGTGGGCGGCCTGGGACGATCCGGGCGTCGGCGCGGAGCTGGCGACGGAATCGGAAAAGCCGGATGCAAAGTTCATCATCATGGGCATCGACGGCAGCGAGCAGGCGATCGAGATGATCAAGTCCTGCACGCGCTACAAGGCGACCTTCCGCCAGGACTTCCCGAAGATGGCGGCCGTCGGCGCCGAGCAGCTCGAGAAGATCCTTGGCGGCGGCAAGGCGGACAAGGACGAGCTCTTCGTTCCGGCCGTCATGATCACGCCCGAGACGCTCGGCGTGACCTGCCCGTAACGAAGGATCGCCGGACATGCTGCTTGAGATCAAGGGCCTCGAAAAACGCTTCGGCGGCGCGCGGGCGCTGGCCGGGGCGAACCTTTCCGTGGCCGCCGGCTCGGTGCATGGCCTGCTCGGCGAGAACGGCGCGGGCAAGTCGACGCTGATCAAGACGCTCTCCGGCCTCGTGCGGCCGGACGCCGGCGAAATCCGGGTCGACGGCGAGGCGATCGCGATCAGCAGCGTGCGGGAGGCGGAGGCGCTCGGCTTCCGCTTCATCCACCAGGAACTCAGCCTCGTGCCGCAGTTCGACGCCGTCGAGAACGCCTTCGTCGGCCGGTCCTATCCGAAGCGCGGCCCCTTCATCGACCGCGCCGCCATGCGGCGCGCGGTGGCGGCGACGGCGGCGGCGATCGCGCCGGACCTGCCGCTCGACGTGCCGGCCGGGCGGCTGACCACTGGGCAGAAGCAACTCGTCGAGATCATCCGCGCGCTGATGAACGAGCCGGCGCGGCTGGTCGTGATGGACGAGCCGACGGCCTCGCTTTCCGAAGGCGAGGCGCGGCGGCTGCACGAGGCGGTGCGGGCGCTGGCGGCGCGCGGCGTCGCCGTCATCTACATTTCCCACCGGCTCGACGAGGTGGCCGAGATCTGTGACGCCTTCACGGTGCTGCGCAACGGCGCGACGGCCGGGACCGGTGTCATGCAAGGCGCGACACGGGCCGATCTGGTGCGCATGATGTCCGGCCACGAGGAAATAACCTCCGGTCGTCCCGCCGTGCCCGCCGCCGGCAGGCCGGTGCTGGAGGTTCGCGACCTGCCGTTCGGGCAACGCGGCAACACGCTGTCGCTGATGGTCGGCGAAGGCGAAATCCTCGGCCTCTACGGGCTGGTCGGCGCGGGCCGGTCGTCCTTCATGAAGATGATCTGGGGCGCGCGCCGGACGGAGGGCGGAACGGTCCTCCTCGACGGCCATGTCCTGAAGCCGGGCGACATCCACGCGCGCATCCGCCACGGCGGGGCCTATGTGCCGGAGGATCGCCGGCACGAGGGGCTGGTGACGGCCCGCTCCATCGCGGAGAACCTGGCGATCAGCGACCTTTCGCGGGTGCGGTCCCATCCGGCGCTGCCGGTCACCAGCCGCAGCCGGCTGGCGGCGCGGGCGGAGGATATCCGCACGCAGCTTTCGGTGAAGATGGGCTCGCCCTTCGCCCTGCCGCTGACGCTTTCCGGCGGGAACCAGCAGAAGCTGCTGTTCGGCCGCTGGTTCGGCGGGCGCATCCGCCTGCTCATCCTCGACGAGCCGACACGCGGGGTCGATGTCGGCGCCAAGGCGGAAATCCATGCCATCGTCCGGCGCATCGCCGCTGAGGGCGCGGCCGTGCTGATGACGACCAGCGACATGGATGAACTGCTGGCGCTCTCGCACCGCGTTGCCGTCTTCGCCGATGGCGAGATCACGGCGCGGCTGGAGGGCGAGGCCATCGCGCCGCCGCGCATCATCGACGCCGCATTCCATCACGAGACCAGAAGAGAACCCGCCGCATGACCGGCCTTGTCAGACAATACGGAACGCTCATCGCGCTCATCGCCATCGTCATCGTCTTCTCCATCGCCTCGCCGGGGGCGTTCGGCTCCATGTCGAACCTCGTCAACATCACCCAGCAGATGACGCTGCTCGCCATTGTCGCCATCGGCGCGACTGTCGTGATGGCCGTCGGCGAGTTCGACCTATCGACCGCCTCCATCGTCTCCTTCGGCGGCATCTTCGTCGTCTATCTCTTCAAGCTCGGCGTGCCCGCGCCGCTCGCCTGCCTCCTCGTGCTGGCGGTTGCGGCGCTCTTCGGCGCGGTCTCGGGTTATGTGGTCTCGCGCTTCCAGGTGCTTTCCTTCATCGCGACGCTCGCGACCGGCACCATCATCGGCGGCATCACCTTCTGGGTCTCCGACGGTGCGACGCTGCTCGGCGATATCCCGGCCGGCTTCCGCGACATGGCGCGCGGGCACGTGCTGGGCCTGCCGACGCTGACCTGGTGGCTGATCGCCATCGCGCTCGTCGTCTGGGTCCTGCTCGACAAGCTGGAATTCGGCCGCCGACTCTATGCCATCGGCGGAAACCGCGAGGCGGCGCGGCTGGCGGGCGTCCGGATCGTCTCCAACACGACGGCGGCCTTCGTCGTCTCGGCGGTTCTCTCGGCGCTGGTCGGCATCCTGCTCACAGCCCGCATCGGCAGCGCGAGCCCGACGGGCGGGGGCGGCTATCTGCTGACGGCCTATGCCGCCGTCTTCCTCGGCATGACGGCCTTCCGCGAGGGCGAGGCGAACCTGCCGGGCACGGTGGTCGGCGCGGCGATCATCGCCGTCATCGGCAACGGCCTCACCATTCTCGGCGTCTCGACCTTCCTGCAGGACATCATCACCGGCACGATCATCCTCTCCGCCGTGCTGGTGCGCCGCATCGGCAGGGGGGCGGCATGACGGCGGCGGGCGCGGCAAGAGGGCGGCCGGGGCGCTATGGCCGGTTCGGCGGGCAGTTCGTGGCGCCGGTGCTGCTGCCGGTGCTCGACCGCCTCGAAGCCGCCTTCGATCAGGCCTGGGCGGACCCCATCTTCCGCCGCACCTTCGAGGACCTGCTGGAGCGCTTCGTCGGCCGGCCGACGCCGGTCTTCGAAACGGTGACGCTCGCCTCGGCCAACGGCGGGGCGCGCATCATCCTCAAGCGCGACGACCTGACGTTCAATGGCGGCAACTACGCCAATTCCGCTCTCGGCCAGTGCCTCCTCGCCGTGCGCATGGGGCTCGGCTCGGTGGTCACGGATACCGGCTCCGGCCAGAACGGCGTCGCGGCGGCGGCGGTCGCCGCCCGGCTCGGGCTTTCCTGCACCATCTACATGGGCAGCAGCGATGCGGCGCGGCACGCCGCGACGATCAGGAAGATGCGCGCCTTCGGGGCCGATCTCAGGATCGTGGAGGATGCCGACCGGACCTTGAGCGCGGCGACCTCCGCCGCCATCCGCCACTGGATGGGCAACAGCGCGACGACGGCCTATCTCGCCGGCGCGCCCATCGGCGCCCATCCCTATCCGGCTATGGTCGGCGCCTTCCAGGCGGTGATCGGCCGCGAGACGCGGCTTCAGCTTATCGAGGCCGGCGTGCTGCCGCGCGCCATCGTCTCGGCGGTCGGCGGCGGCTCCTCGACCATCGGCATCTTCTCCGCCTTCGTCGGCGATCCGCAGATCCGGCTCGTCGCGGTCGAGGCCGGCGGCCAGTCCGGCGGGGATGCGCCGCATTCCGCCCGGCTCGGCAAGGGGCGGCGCGGCATCTTCCACGGCGCCGAGACGCTGGTGCTGGCGGATGAACACGGCCAGATCCTGCCGACCGCCTCGATCGCGCCGGGGCTCGCCTATCCCGGCTCGGCGCCGGAGATCGCCGATCTCGTCGAGCGCGGCCGCGTGGAGACCGTCGCCGTCACCGACGAGGAGGCTCGCCAGGCCGTGCTGCGGCTGGCGAAAAGCGAAGGGATCCTCGTCTCGCTGGAGGCGGGCCATGCGGTGGCGGCCGCCGAGCGCATCGCCCGGCTCTACGACCGCAACGACGCCGTCGTCGTCATGGTGGCTTCCGCCGGCGACAAGGACCTCGACGTCATCTGGCCGGAAAGCTGACCATGGCGCGTTCCCCCAACCGCATCGACCGTATGTTCGCGCGCCTCAAGGCGGAGGGCCGCAGCGCCTTCGTCACCTTCACCGTCGCCTGCGATCCGGATTTCACTGGGAGCCTCGAGCGGCTGCGGCTGCTTGTCGGAAACGGCATCGATCTCCTGGAGATCGGCCATCCCTATTCGGACCCCATTCTCGACGGCGCGACGATCCAGACCGCCAACCGGCGGGCGCTCGCGGCGGGCGGCAATCTCTCCCGCACGCTGGACCTCTGCGCCGCCTTCCGGGAAGAGGACGATACGACGCCCATCGTGCTGATGGGCTATGCCAATCCGCTTCTCGCCATGGGCTACGAGGCCTTTGCCGCGCGCGCCGCGGCGGCGGGCGTCGACGGCCTCATTGCCGCCGACCTGCCGCTTCGCGAGGCCGAGCCGCTGCTGAAGGCGCTCGGCAGGCATGGGCTGGTGATGATCCCGCTTGCCGCCCCGTCGCTGCCGGCCGAGGATTTCGTTTCCGCCAGCAAGGGCGTCGGCGGCTTTCTCTATTGCATTCCCGTCGTCGGGCCGACGGGCGGGCCTTCCGCCTCCATCGAGGCGATCTCGGATGCGGTGGCGCGCTGCCGGACGGCCAGCCGCCTGCCCGTCCTCGTCGGCTTCGGCGTCAAGACGCCCGACATGGCGGCGGAAGTCGCGGAAGTCGCGGATGGCGTCATCGTCGCAACGGCCCTCATCGACCGGTTCGAGGCGATGCGCGGGCAAGGGGATGCCGAGGCCTTCCGCCGCACGGCCGCCGGGCTGGTCGGCGGCTACCGGCAGGCCATCGATGGCCGGTAACCGGCTTAGAATGTAGTGACGATTTAGTGTTCCAATTAGGTCAGATTCCATTCCGGTTTTTGAAGGTCACCCATGGATGCAGGTAAGCTGAGCGGTGCTACTTCCACGACACCATTCTCGATGGCGGAGCTGTTGCCGCTACTCCGCCATGGCCGAACGAAGGCATCCTCATGCTTGCGACTGGCGCATCTACAGAAACGAAGCTCATTGAGCGCTTCTTTGCCAAATTCAAACGGTTCCGCCGCATCGCAACGTGATACGACAAGCCGCCCGCCAACTTCCGAGTCTTCGTCCTCATCGCCGCCCATAACCATCTGGATTAGATAGCTAATCGTCAATACAGCCTAACCCACGTCGATCAGGGCGATACCGAGATCGCTGCGGTGCCGGCGGCGCAGCCTGGCCGGCGTTTCGCGCAGCACCACCTCCAGCGTCGGACGCACATGGCCTTCGAGGAAATGCCCGCCCCTCGTGCTGCCGTCGGAAAGGCCGAGCACGACATGCAGGTGAAGGCTCGCCTGGCCGTCGTCATCGAGCGCGACGTCGCCGATGAGGCTCAGCACCTCCGACTGCACCTCCACGGGTATCTTCTTGTAATTCTTCGTCTCGTATTCGAAGAAGGCGATGGTGGCGGCCCGGAAGGCGCCGATGGCGGTGATCGAGGCCGCCGTCACGCCCTCGCGCTTCGCGAACCCGGTCAGGCAGGAAAAGGCCTCGTCCCCTTCATCAAGAACGAGGATGAAGGTGCGCTCGCCCGCATCGCTTGCCAGAAGTTTGTGCTGCATCGTTCGTCTCCCTTCGTGGAAGGGAAAGGCGCGAGAGCCGATCCGGTTCCCGGGCTCAGGACGCCGCGGCCTCCTTCCGGGCGCCCGCCGCCGCGATGGTGGCGAGCGCCGAGCGGATGGCCGAGGGCGACGAGGACTTGGCAAGGGCGCAGGTCGCCGTCGAGAGCGAGCCCACCCGGATCGACTGGCCACCCCGCGCATTGGCAAGCGCGAACATCGATTCGTCCGTCAGGTCGTCGCCGACGGCAACCGGCAGCCGGCCGAGAAAGGGCGGCTGCTCCAGGTAGGAGGCGACCGCCTCGCCCTTGTCGGCCCGCGACGGGCGGATCTCGAAGACCATCTTGCCGGGCTGCAGCACCCAGGCCGGCCCCGCCGCCTCCGCGAAATCGCACATGATCTTTTCCAGCGCGGTGTCGTAGGCCGGCGCCAGCCGGTAATGCGCCGCGACCGCCGCGCCCTTGTCCTCGATCAGCACGCCCTCCATCCAGGCGGTTTCCTCGACCAGCCGGCGCTTGAGCGCGTCGAAGCCGGAGGTCTGCGCGACCGCCGAGGTCGCCCCGTCAGCCGCCCGGAACTCCGCGCCGTGCAGGCCGGCGATCGGAAAGCGATGCGGCGCGAAGAGCCCGTCGGCATAGGAGAGGCTCCGGCCCGTCACCAGCGCCAGCGCGCCGCCGAGGCGGCCCGAGACGGCGGCAAGGTCGACCGGCAGGGACAGGGGAACCTGAATGGCGTCCGGCGTCGTCGCAAGGTCCAGCAACGTTCCGTCGATGTCGAGGAAGAGCGCCCAGCGGTCCGGCTCGTCGATCAGGCGGCGGACGAGGTGGCGGGTCGCCGCATCGGTCGGCTGCAATTTTTCCTGTTCGCTCATGGGTCCTGCAAGTAGATCGCATTTGCCGGGCGGCAAGGGGGTGGCCGGGAACAAGTTTTACCCCGCCGCATTCTCACTTCGCAGTTTGGAACCGAGTGGGAGGCGATATGGGAAAGCAGAGCGCGAAAGCCGAGGAGTACCATCCCGCCATCGCCCACGGGGCGACCGACCTGCCCGCCGTGCGCGTCAGGAGCTGCAATCTGGAGCTGCGCGACCGCAACGGCTTCATCGGCGATCAGGCCAACAAATCCGCCTTCCGCGACGCCATCGACGGCTGGCGCCGGCGCGTGCGCGAAGGCGGCCAAGACCCCCTCGGCGACGTTGCCACGGAGGACCTGTCGAAGAAGGACATCGACGCCCTCCTCAAGGACGAGGCCTCGGATGCCGCCGCCTTGGTGCTCGCCGCGATAGACGATTTCGCCAAGGGCCTTGCCGCCATCCTCGCCCGCTACATGAAGGAGAAGGACTGGCAGGGGACGACGAAGATCGCCGTCGGCGGCGGTTTCAGCGACAGCAGGTCCGGCCTGATGGCGATCGCCCGCACGCAGCTTCTCCTCAATGCCGAGGGCCTGAAGCTGGAACTGGTGCCGATCTCCCATCACCCGGACGAAGCCGGCCTCATCGGCGCGGTGCATCTCATCCCCTCCTGGATGCTGAAGGGCCATGACGCGATCCTCGCCGTCGATATCGGCGGCACGAACATCCGCGCCGGCGTGGTCAAGCTCAACCTCGACGACAAGCCGGATTTCTCCAAGGCGAAGGTCTGGAAATCGGAGCTGTGGCGCCATGCCGACGACGAGCCCCGCCGCACCGCCACCATCGAATATCTCGTCGACATGATCGGGGCACTGATCGGCAAGGCCGAGAAGGCCAAGCTCGCGCTCGCCCCGGTGATCGGCATCGGCTGCCCCGGCATCATCGCGCCGGACGGCGCCATCGCCCGCGGCGGGCAGAACCTTCCGGGCGGCAACTGGGAAAGCACGCATTTCAACCTGCCGGACGCGTTACGCAAGGCGATCCCGGAGATCGCCGGCGAGCCCACCTTCATCATCATGCACAACGATGCGGTCGTGCAGGGGCTTTCGGAGCTGCCGCGCATGGCGGATGTCGACAACTGGGCCGCGGTGACGATCGGCACGGGCCTCGGCAATGCGAGCTTTTCCCGCACCGACGCCTGACACCTATATGTGCTTTGGAGGATCGTCGTTCTCGTCCGGATTGGGGTTGGGTTCCTCGTCGGGCAGGCGGTCGGGCTCCGGCTCCTTGATCGGCGGCGTCGGCTTGTCGATGGGCGGAAGGTCCGGCACCGGCGTCGGACCGGGATTGGGCTCGTTGGGGATGATGGCCATGACGGTCTCCTCTATTCGTCGACATCGCGCGGGACATGGCTGTCGACGCCACGCGCCAGCAAGCCCTCCGCCCGCACGTCCCGCAGCCCCTTCACCCGCCGTAGAAGCCCGATGAGATGGCGCCGGTCGTCCTCGCTGTCGACCGCCCCGTCCAGTTCGGCGACACCGTCCCGGATGGTGATTTCCAGCATGTCGAGATCGACCCGCTCGTCGTCCTCGAGCGTCTGCATGATGCGCGCCTCGAGGTCGTCGGCGGCGATCGCCTCCTCGTTCCCGTCGGAAAACGGCATGGGCGCGCCGTCGACGTCCCGCAGGTCGGGATCGGCCTCGACCTCCACGCCCTTGTTGCCGCGCGCGTCGAAATTGGTCCCCGGCGCGCCGTAGGGCGCGTTCTTCCCGTCGTTCAGGTCGCCGTCATTGTCCGGATAGGGCCAGCCGTCGCGGATGTCGCGCTGTTCGTAATCGCGAAAGTCGTCTTCGCGGGGGGCTTGCTTGCGGCCGTTCATCGTCATCTCCGTCGCTTGTTATACCTGAGGAGGTTCGAACCGATCCGCCCGCCCATTGTTCCGCCGTGCCGGAACCATTTGCCGCACGGCCGGTTTCTTCCGCATCGAGACAACCAGGGAGCGCATCATGCCGATCACCTATCATGTCGTGCCGCACGAAGACGGCTGGGCCTACCGGCTGGACGACGTCTTTTCCGAGACATTCCCCAACCATGCCGAAGCGCTCGCGGCCGCCCGCCTTGCGGCCGAACGGCACGAAAGAAGCGACGAGGACCGCTTCATCTCCTATGAGGACGAGGACGGCCGATGGCACAACGAGGTGGCGGCGGGGCGGGACCGGCCGGAGACCGAGGTGGAGGATAGCGCCGAAACGGCGACGGACGACCCGCCGGCCTGACGCTCAGCTTTCGAGAAACGGCCTGATCTTGCGCAGTTCCGCCACGAAGCGGCCGCGCTCCTGCTCGGCATCGGGCCGGCCGCGGCTGCGCAGCAGCGCGGAAGGGTGGACGGTGATCAGCGTCGGCACGCCGCTTTCCGTCTCGACGATGCGGCCGCGATCCGCCGTGACGGCGTGGCGCTTGCCGAGAAGGGCGAAGGTCGCGGTCGCGCCCAGCGCGACGAGGAGCGCCGGCTTCAACCGCTCGATCTCGCCGCCCAGCCACCAGGCGCATTGCCGGACCTCGCCGGTATTCGGCCTTTCATGGATACGCCGCTTGCCGAAGCGCTTGAACTTGAAATGCTTGACCGCATTGGTGAGGTAGCAGGCGGAGCGGTCGATGCCGGCCTCCTCGAGACAGCCGTCGAGGAAGCGCCCGGCCGGGCCGACGAAGGGATGGCCGAGCTGGTCCTCCCGGTCGCCCGGCTGCTCGCCGACGAGAAGCACCCGCGCCCGCTTCGCGCCCTCGCCGAAAACGACCTGAGTCGCCTCGCGATAAAGGTCGCAGCGCCGGCATTCCGCCGCCGCGGCGTGCATCGCCTCGATATCGCCTTGCGCGTGTTCCTGAAAAGCCGGCGCCGGCGTGCTCGCCTTCTTCAGCATGACCGTATTCCCAGCGGATGACTGCCTCCCTTCAATCCGCAAGCCTGCCGGTTGTTCCCCTGAGATTTCGTGGGACTCACGAGGGAAAGAGGCGGGCATATTCCCGCTCGCTTTCGCCATAGGAATTCGCCGCGAAGGCCTGCAGGGCCGCGCGGTTGCGGATGACGATGATGCCGCGCTGGGAATAGATGAAGCCGTTGCCTTCCAGCACATGCAGGGCATTCGTGACGCTCGCCCGCCGGACGGCGAGCATCACCGCCAGGAATTCGTGCGTCAGGGCCAGCCGGTCGCCGTCCACCCGGTCGTGGCACATCAGGATCCAGCGGGCGAGGCGCTCGTCGACATGGTCGATGGCCTGCGAAAGCGCCGTGAAGGCGACCTGGCAGGAAAAGGCCTGCGCCCAGCGCAGCATGACGGACCGGAAGGCAGGCCGCTCCTCGACCTGACTTTGAAAATCCTCCCACCGGATGCGCCAACCGCGCCCGTCCACCTGCATGACCGTGCGGAACGGATTGCGGTCCATCCCGAGGATGGCCGAGGACGGCGACATGCCTTCCCGGCCGATGATGCCGATTTCGGCCTGCTTGCCGGTCGGCGACACCACCACCGTCGAGATGATCCCCGAGCCCGGGAAGTAACAATGGTCGATCGGCGACTGGGGACGGGAGAGTTCCAGCCCCTGCGGCAAGGCCACGTCGGTCATCAGGGGCAGGAGTGCATCGTGCTCCTCCGGGCCGAGCGCCGCCAGAAGCCTGTTCTGCCGCGTCATCGGCCGGCTCCTTTCCGCACCGTCCTTCCGTATCGGGCCCGCTCCGGCCCGGCCGGCAGCGCGCCGACCTCCGCCGTCGCCTGCCATGCCGCCTGCAGCGCCTCGAAAAGCTGGGCATACTGGAAGGCGCTGCGGTCCCAGGAGAAGTCCGCCTTCATCGCCTGCCGCTGCAGGCTCGCCCAGGCCTCCCGGTCTTCGAACGCCTCGCAGGCGCGGCGCACCGCCTCGCGGAAACTGTGCGGCTCGATCGGGTGGAACTGGAACCCCGTGGCGACGGCCCGCGCCATCGCCGCCTCGTTGGCGTCGATGATCGTCTCGGAGAGCCCGCCCGTCCGCCCGACCAGCGGAATGGCGCCGTAGCGCATGGCGTAGAGCTGGGTGAGGCCGCAGGGCTCGAAGCGGGACGGCTGCACCAGCACGTCGCAGCCCGAGACGATGAGATGGGCGAGCTCCTCGCTGTAGCCGATATGCACGGCAACGCGTTCCGGGTGGCGCCGGGCGCAATCCCTGAGCGCGTCCTCTATCGCCGCATCGCCCTGGCCGCAGACGACGAACTGGCCGCCATGCTGCACGACTTCCTCAGCCGCGTCCGGGATCATGTCCGCGCCCTTCTGCCAGGCAAGGCGCGTCAAGGCGGCAAAGAGCGGCCCGCCGGCATCCCCGAGGCCGAAATGCGACAGCATCGCCGCGCGGTTTGCCTGCCGGCGCGGCAGCGAGCGCGCATCGTAGCGGCGGGGAACGAGCGGATCGGAGGACGGATTCCAGATATCGGAATCGATGCCGTTGACGATGCCGTAAAGCGCCGAGCGCCGCGTCTGCAACACGCCGTCGAGCCCCATGCCGAGCTCCGGCGACAGGATTTCCCGCGCATAGGTGGGGCTGACGGTGGTCACCACGTCGGACGAGAGCAGCCCGCCCTTCAGGAAGCCGACGCCGCCGTAATATTCGAGGCATTCGATGCCGAAGGCTGCGTCGGGAAGGCCGAGCCGGCCGGCGATATCGAAGGAGAACTGCCCCTGGAAGGCGAGGTTGTGAACGGTGCAGACCACCGGAAGCGAGCTGCGGAACGCATAGCGCAGATAGACCGGCACGAGCGCCGTCTGCCAGTCGTGGACATGCACGATATCCGCCCGCACCGCCAGCACCTCCCCGAGCGCGAGCCTTGCCCCGGCGAGCGAAAAGGCCGCAAAGCGCAGCCAGTTGTCCGGGTGGTCTCGCCCTTCGCCATCGAGATAGGGGCCACCCGGCCTGTCATAGAGCTCGGGGATTTCGAGCACGAGCAAGTCGAGCCCGTCGGCCTCGGCCCGCGACAGCACCGCATCGTGGCCGAGCAGGCCGTCGAGCCGGGCCACCGGCGACCGCCGGGGCAGATGCTCCAGCACCGCGCGATAGCCCGGCACGAGCGTCGAGACCAGAATGCCGTGGGACCGCAGCGCCTTGGGGAGAGCCCCCGCGACATCCGCCAATCCCCCGGTCTTGATGAGAGGAAAAACCTCGGAAACAGTCGACAGAACGTTCATGGCCCGTCAGGTGACACTCCGCGCGAAGGACGAGAAACGCATCAGCGCCCGGCATCGCTGCCGGGCGCAGGTCCACGGGGAGGATCAAGCGGAAGCGCGAAGCTCGACCGCCACCGACGGCCGCGGCTTGCCACGACGCGCCGACAGCGCCACGCGCTTCAGCGGAAGGGGGACGACGGGAGCCTCGGCCCGCGTGGGCGAGTGTGCCTCCCTCACCCGCTCGGCCGCCATCTGCCAGTGGCGATCATGCTGGCCGTCGGGGCAGCCTTCCGTTTCCCAGATGCGATAGGCTTCGCTGCGAACGAGATCTTCAAAATCGACCATGAGAGCGTCCCTTTTCTGAGCTGATGGCGTCAACGCCCGCCGACTTTTTCTTCTGGACGGCTTGGGGCCGTCATCGTGTGGCGGGAATTTCCTGCAACCCATCAACCGGCCTGTCCGTCGATTGTTCCCGGAAAAAATCGGGTTTGACGAAAATCTTCCCGCCCCGCCTGGGCGACCGGAGGCGGCCCGCCGGGGCCGCCTCCAAGCAGACGGTCAGGCCGCCTTTTTGGCCTTCGCATTGGCCGAAGATTCGGCAAGCTTCGTCAGCTTCTTGTCGGTCGCGGCCTCTTCCTCCAGATTGGCCTGCAGGAGCGGAACCGCCTTGTCGAGGCCGATCTGCTTTGCCCAGGCGATCAGCGTGCCGTAGCGCGCGATCTCGTAATGCTCGACCGCCTGCGCGGAGGAGATGAGGCCCGCATCGAGCGCCGGGGTGGCCTTGAAGCTCTCCATGATCTCCTCGGCCTCGGCGATGATGCCCTGGATCGCCTCGCAGGTCTTGCCGCGGGGCGCCTTGCCGAGGAGTTCGAAGACCTCCTCCAGCCGCTCGATCTGCCCCTGCGTCTCGTCGCGATGATGCAGGAAGCCCTGCTTGCCCTCCTCCGACTGCGCGGCCCGCGCCATCTTGGGCAGCGCCTTCAGGATCTGCTTTTCCGCATAATAGATGTCCTTGAGAGTATCGAGGAACAGATCGTCCAGTGTCTTCTCGGTAGCCATTGATGTCTCCATGGGTATGAGGGAACGGATGCTCGAACTCGGGGGCACGCCCGAATGTTCCACGCGGGATCGGAGACTTCAGATCGGCTTGCTGAGATAGGGAGAACCCCGCACCGCAAAGCGCCACGGCCGGTCCGCCGCCTTGCTGATGCCGATCCGCACGCCGGAGGTGGAGACGGGCGGCTCGACCGGCAGGTCCAGGCGGAAGGGCGGCTCGAAGAGGGAAAGGCCGTTCATCCCGCCGCCGACGGCAAGCGCCTTGCAGAGATTGCCCGGCCCGGCGCAAAGCCGCCGCGTCACGGCGAGCGAGCGCCGCGCCATCATGGTCTCGACGCCTTCCGTCGGCTCCAGGGCGCGCAGCAGCACGGCGCTACCCGGCTCGCAGACAAAATTCAGGCACCAGTGCAGCCCGTAGGAGCGGTAGACATAGGCCCGCCCGGCATCGCCGAACATCGCGGCATTGGAGGGCGTCGGCCCGCGGTGGCTGTGCGAGGCCTCGTCGTCGCGGCGATAGGCCTCGGTTTCCACGATGATGCCGCCGACGCCGTCGACGAGCAACAGCACACCGAGAAGATCGGCCGCGACATCGACGGCATCGCGCGCGAAGAAGGATCGGTTCAGGGTCATGCCATGATCCTAGGACGGCGCCGGCGCAGCGGGCAACGCCCGCAGCCTGGCGGTCCATGGAGAAAAACGGGCGGCCGGGACTCGGGGGAGCCCCGGCGACGGACACGCTTGAGAATCCGCCCGGCCGCAAGGCGGCCGCACCCTCCCGTTTCGGGAAGCCGGAACCTGCCACCGGAGGGGCGGGAGGGAAAGCCGTGCGCGAACCTTTCCCCGCTGCGTACGGGATCGTACAAAGCCGCCATGGTTAGAGAATTTCCAGCAAAAGTGCGAAGCGGTTTTGCGTCCGGAAATGCGACAAAACAAGAGTTAGAGCGTTTTCGCGATTCGGAGAAAAGCGGAAACGCTCTAGAGATCGCGCGACGAGCATTCGTAGAGAACCGCCCCGCTCGACGCTGCGACGCCGGCAAGGTTGACATCGTAGCCCCAGAGGCGGCGGATATGGGAAAGGGTCGCATCCCGGTCCGCCTCCTCCAGCAGAACGCCGTTCTTGACGGTATGCCTCAGCCTCAATTGCCGGTCGCCGAGGAGATCGACGTCGACCACCTCGATATCCGGCCGGTTGGCACCGAGATCGTAGCTGCGGGCGAGCGCCGTGCGCACGGCGGAATAGCCGCGCTCGTCATGGATGGAGGCGACCTCGCAGAACCGGTCGGTGGACCGGTCCGTCAGATGGAACAGGCGGAATTTACGGATCAGCGCCGGGCTCAGATATTGCAGGATGAAGGACTCGTCCCGGTGGTTCTCCCAGGCGTCGAGCAGCGTTCCCCGCCAGTCGCCGTTGCCGGCCATGTCCGGGAACCAGTCCCTGTCCTCCGCCGTCGGCTCTGTGCAGATGCGCTCGATGTCCTGCATCATCGCGAAACCCAGCGCATAGGGATTGATGCCGCCGAAGCGCGGATCGTGGAAGCTCGGCTGGAAGACCACATTGGCGTGGCTCGCCAGCAGCTCCAGCATGGCGCCCTCGCTCATCTTCTTCTGGTCGAAGAGCCGGTTGATGATGAAATAGTGGACGAAGGTCGCGCATCCCTCGTTCATCACCTTGGTCTGGGCCTGCGGATAGAAATACTGCGCGATGACGCGGACGATGCGCAACAGCTCCCGCTGCCACGGCTCCAGGATCAGGCTGTGCTTTTCCAGGAAATAGAGCAGGTTCTCCTCCGGCAGGTTCAGCGCCTTCTTGCGCTCCAGCGCCTCCTCCTCCGCCTCTTCCATATCGGCATTGCCGCCGGCCGTGGGCAGCGTGCGCCAGAGGTCGCTATAGGTCTGCTCCTCGTATTCCAACCGCTCGCGCGCCCGCTCGGTGATCCTTTCGGAGGAAAGCCGCGGCGGGCGGCGGTAGTGGAAGACGCCCTGGTCCATCAGCGCATGGGCCGAATCGAGAATATCCTCCACGGCGGCGGTCCCGTGCCGCTCCTCGCAGCGCGCGACATATTTCTTGGCGAAATCCATGTAGCCGAGGATGGAGCTGGCATCCGTCCACTGGCGGAAGAGATAGTTGTTCTTGAAGAAATGGTTGTGGCCGAAGGCGGCATGCGCGGTGACCAGCGCCTGCATCGGCATCGTGTTCTCCTCCATCAGATAGGTGATGCAGGGATTGGAATTGATGACCAGCTCATAGGCGAGGCCCCGGCGCCCCTTGCGGTAGAGATGGTCCTCGAAGACGAAGCGCTTGCCGAAGGACCAGTGCTGGTACATCAGCGGCATGCCGACGGAGGAATAGGCGTCGAGCATCTGCTCGGAGGAGATGACCTCGATCTGGTTGGGATAGACGTCGAGCCCCATCTCGCCGAGCGCGATGGTCTCGATGGCGTCATAAGCGCGCGAGAGCGTCGCAAAGCTCCATTCGGATCCGTCGAACAGCAGGGAAGAGGCGCCGCGTCTTGCCATATGATCCCCCTAGCGACGAAGCTGGACCGGCTGGCGGGCGAAGAGCTTGCGGAAAACCGGATAGATATCCGCCGGCCGGGCGATGCGCGTCATCTGGAAATGCGGCGCCGCGCCGTCGACGGTGCGATAGGCCCGCCACAGCGAGGTGCCGTTGTCGGTCGAGCCGAAAATCTCGCTCTCCCGCTCGTCGATGATCTCGACATAGGCATAATACTGGCAGAGCTTCATCAGCTCGTCGCGCAGGAGCTGCGCGCAGCGTTCGGAATCGCCCGCCGCATTGTCGCCGTCCGAGGCCTGCGCGGCATAGATGTTCCAGAGGTTCGAGGGATAGCGGTCGAGGATGATGCGCTGCATCTCCTCCAGCGCGGTCGAGACGATCGTGCCGCCGCTCTGGCGGCTGAAGAAGAAAGTCTCCTCGTCCACTTCCCGCGCCTCGTCGGTGTGGCGGATGAAGACGATGTCGATGCGCTCGTAGCGGCGCTTGAGGAAGAGGTGGAGCAGCACGAAGAACCGCTTGGCGAGGTCCTTCTCGCGCTCACCCATCGAGGCGGAGACGTCCATCAGGCAGAACATCACGGCACTGGCATTCGGCATCGGCTGGCGCTCGAAGCGGTTGAAGCGCACGTCGACGGGATCGACATAGGCGATGCGCTTGCGCCGCCGCTCCAGCCTTTCCATCTCCTCGCGCGCCAGCGCCAGCCGGCGGCGCTGCTGCTGCGTCGGATTGGCCTCGCCCTCCAGCGCGGCCATCTCGGCGGCGAGCGTCAGGAACTCCTTCTCGCTCGGCCGGCGAAGTGCGATGCGCCGGCCGAAGCTGTTGCGCATGGTGCGGCCGACATTGATGTTGCTCGGCGTGCCGCTGGTCGTGAAGCCGACCCGGTGGGGCTTGTAGGTCACCGTTTCCTTGAGGTTGAGCTTGACCATGTCGGGCAGCTCCAGATCTTCGAAGAAGAGGTCGAGCACCTCCTCGCGGGAAAGGACGAACAGGAATTCGTCGTCACTCTCGCCACGCCCCGGGCCGCGGCCACCCGCGCCGCCACCGCCTTCCGGCTTTCCCAGCCGGTCGCCGGGCGAGAAGGTTTCGTTTCCGGGCAGCACATAGTCGCGCTGGCCGCTGGCGGGGGAATTCCGGAAGGTCGGTTCGTCGGCGCCGCGCCGCGGCACCGGCACGCCATGGGCGGCATCCACGTCGGCGATCCGGTCGGTCTTCACCTGATCGCGGATCGACCGCTTCAGCTCGTCATGCACCCTTTTCAGGAAACGCTGGCGATTGCCGAGGCTGCGGTCCTTGGGATTGAGCCGGCGATCGATGAAATGCGGCATGGCTCACCCCCCGGGGGGCCGGCATCAGCCGGCCTTGTTGACGCGCATGTACCAGTCGACGAGCCGGCGGACCTGGCGCACGGTATAGCCGCGCTCGGTCATCCGCTGCACGAATTCGGCGTGCTGCTTCTCGGTGGCGCTGTCTTTCTTCGAGCCGAAGCTGATGACCGGCAGGAGGTCCTCCACCTGGCCGAACATGCGCTTTTCGATGACCTCGCGCAGCTTCTCGTAGCTCGTCCAGGAGGGATTGCGCCCGCCGTTGCGGGCGCGGGCGCGCAGGGTGAACTTGACGACCTCGTTGCGGAAATCCTTCGGATTGGCGATGCCCGCGGGTTTCTCGATCTGCGACAGTTCGCTGTCGAGGATCTCGCGGTTGAGGATCTGCCCGGTATCGGGATCCTTGAAGTCCTGATCCTCCAGCCAGGCATCCGCATAGGCGATATAGCGGTCGAAGAGGTTCTGGCCGTATTCGCTGTAGGATTCGAGATAGGCCTTCTGGATCTCGTGGCCGATGAACTCGGCATAGCGGGCCGCCAGTTCCGAGCGGATGAAATCGAGATAATGCGCCTCGACCTCCTTGGGGAACTGCTCGCGCCGGATCGCCTGTTCCAGGATATACATGAGATGGACGGAATCGGCCGCCACCTCCTTGGTGTCGTAGTTGAAGGTCTCCGACAGCACCTTGAAGGCGAAGCGCGTGCTGATGCCCGTCATGCCCTCGTCGACGCCGGCGGCATCGCGGTATTCCTGCAGCGACTTCGCCTTGGGGTCGGTATCCTTGAGGTTCTCGCCGTCATAGACGCGCATCTTGGTGTAGATCGGCGAATTCTCGTGCGGCGCGAGGCGCGTGGCGACGGTGAAGCGGCTGAGATTGGAGAGAACCTCGGGCGCGCAGGGGCTGTCCGCCAGCTCGCTTTCCCGGAGCAGCTTCTCGTAGATCTGCCGCTCTTCCGTCACCCGCAGGCAATAGGGCACCTTCACGACGAGGATGCGGTCGAGGAAAGCCTCGTTGTTCTTGTTATGCTTGAATTGCAGCCATTCGGATTCGTTCGAATGCGCCAGCACGATGCCCTGATAGGGGAAGCCGCCGAAATTCTCCGTGCCGTTGTAGCTGCCTTCCTGCGTGGCCGTCAGCAGCGGGTGCAGCACCTTGATCGGCGCCTTGAACATCTCGACGAATTCGAGGAGGCCCTGCGTCGTGCGGTTGAGGCCGCCGCTGTAGGAATAGGCGTCGGGATCGGCCTGGCTGAAGTTTTCCAGCTGCCGGATATCGACCTTGCCGACCAGCGCCGAGACGTCCTGGTTGTTCTCGTCGCCGGGCTCCGTCTTGGCGATGGCGATCTGGCGCAGGCGCGAGGGCATCAGCTTGACGACGCTGAAGCGCGATATGTCGCCGTCGATCTCGTCCAGCCGCTTCGTCGCCCAGGGCGAGATGAGGCCGGTGAGCCGGCGCTTGGCGATGCCGTATTTTTCTTCGAGGAGATCACCCATGCGCTCGCGGCTGAAGAGACCGAGCGGCGATTCGAAGACGGGGCTGACCTTGCCGTCGATGGCGAGCGTATAGATGGGCTGCTCTTCCATCAGCTTCTTCAGGCGCTCGGCGAGCGACGACTTGCCGCCGCCGACCGGGCCGAGCAGGTAGAGTATCTGCTTGCGCTCCTCGAGCCCTTGCGCGGCATAGCGGAAGTAGCCGACGATCCGCTCGACCGTGTCTTCCATGCCGTAGAAATCGGAGAAGGAGGGGTAGATCTTGATGGTGCGGTTGGCGAAGATCCGCCCGAGCCGCTCGTCCGCGCTGGTATCGATGAGCTGCGGCTCGCCGATGGCGGCCACCATGCGCTCCGGGGCGGTGGCGTATAGGCTCCGGTCCTCGCGGCACGCCAGGAGATATTCCTGGAGGCTCATCTCTTCCCGCGCATTGCTTGCGTAGGTTTCGGAAAAGAGATCGAAAACATCGCTGCCTGTGGTTCTCATGGAACCCTCCTGCACTCGCCGGACGCAATCCCTGCGATTATGAATAGCAACGAATCCGCACCGAATTTTGTTCCCGCGATGACGGACAAAACACAATTTGTTCAACGCGATGCGGATCAGTGAAAGATCAGCATCGCGCCGGCGGCCAGCGCCATCACCCCGGTGGCCGCCCAGCCAACCACAAGAAGCAGCGGAGAAGCGGTGAATTGCTTCATCTGCGCGCTGCGGCTGACGACCATCATCATCGACACCATGATGGGAACGGCGACGAAGCCGTTGATGACGGCGCTCCAGAAAAGCGCCTTGATCGGGTCGATCGGCAGGAACTCCATGACCAGCCCGAAGAGCGTCGCCGCGGCGATGACGGCATAGAAGCCGGCGGCCTGGCCCGGCTTGTTGTCGAGGCCGCATTCCCAGCCGCAGCATTCCGAGGCGCCATAGGCGGCCGAACCGGCGAGCACCGGAATGGAAAGCATGCCCGTGCCGATGATGCCGAGGCTGAACAGCACGAAGGCGAAGTCGCCGGCAATGGGCCGCAAAGCCTCGGCAACATCCGCCGCCGTGCCGATATCCGTCTTGCCGCTCGCATGCAGGGTGGCGGCAGTGCTCATGATGATCGCCACGGCTACGAGCGTGGAGACCGCCATGCCGACGAAGGTATCGAGGCGGATGCGCTTCAATTCGCGCTTCGCCTGGCGCGGCGCGCGCTTCAGCGGCCGGGCATCCTCGTGCTCTTCGATCTCCTCCACCTCCTGGCTGGTCTGCCAGAAGAAGAGATAGGGGCTGATCGTCGTGCCGAGGATCGCAACGATCACGGTGAAGCTGTCGCCGCCCTTGCCGATGGTCGGCACGAACAGGCCATAGGCCGCCGCGCCCCAGTCGACCTTCACGACGAAGAGGACCGCGACATAGGAGAGCAGCACCATGGTCAGCCATTTCAGGTAGCTCGCATAGCGATGGTAGGACACGAAGACCTGCAGCAGCAGGGAAAGGATGGCAAAGCCGATCGCCAGCGGTCGTCCCGGCACACCCGTCGCAAGTTCCGCCGAGGCCCCCATCGCGGCGAGATTGGCGCCGATATTGATCGTATTGGCGGCAAACAGCAGCACGATCAGCAGGAAGACGACCGGCCGGGGCCAGATGCCCCGCAGATTGGCGGCGAGGCCGCAACCCGTGACGCGCCCGATCCGCGCGCTGACGATCTGGATGGCGCACATCAGGGGATAGGAAAGGAGCATCGTCCAGAGCAGGCTGAAGCCGAACTGCGCCCCGGCCTGCGAATAGGTGGCGATCCCGCTCGGATCGTCGTCCGCCGCGCCGGTGATAAGGCCGGGGCCGAGCTGCTTGAGAAGCGGCGGCTTCTCTTTCTCTTCCGGACGTTCCGCTGGATTTTCCGTTGAATCCGCCGAGGACTTCAGGACCGTCTCGCTCATGGGAAAATGCCTTTACCGCACTGCGGCTCCAGACCGCGTGACGGCGGTAACTCCGGCCCCTGAGGGAAGTTCCGACCCTGTAATTTTCGCGGCCCTCGGCGGGAACAATGTGGGACAACGGCAGTTTGTCATGCACTTCCCGCTTGTCGTGAAGTGGTCCCTGGAGCGGCAGACGCCCATCGCGGCGCCTGCCGTTTCACCGTGGAACCTTCCCCGCCGTGAGGTGTTTCACCTCCGTCACAATGAAAATGGCAAGGCCCGTCCTTCGAGACCGGCCGCCTTCACCCAAAAGAATTGGTGCCCCGAGAATGAGCCGTCTGATCGTCGTTTCGAACCGCGTTCCCGTTCCTGACAAGCGGGGCACGGCCCCGGCCGGCGGTTTGGCGGTCGCACTCAAGACGGCGCTGGAAGCACGAGGCGGCCTGTGGCTCGGCTGGTCCGGCCGTTCCTGCGGCGAGGACGAGATCGGACCGCTGACCAGCGTGAAGGAGGGCAATATCGAATATGCCCTGACCGACCTCACCCAGCAGGATGTCGAGGAATACTACCAGGGCTTCGCCAACCGCGTGCTCTGGCCGATCTGCCATTACCGGCTGGACCTCGCCGAATACGGGCGCCGCGAGATGGCGGGCTATTTCCGCGTCAACCGGTTCTTCGCCAGCCGCCTCCTGCCGATGCTGCGGGAGGACGACCTCATCTGGGTTCACGATTACCATCTGATCCCCCTTGCCGCGGAACTGCGCCGGCAGGGCGTGCGCAACCGCATCGGCTTCTTCCTGCATATTCCCTGGCCCGCGCCGGACGTCTTCCTGACCATGCCCGTGCACGAGGAACTGCTGAAGGGCCTGACGGAATATGACGTGATCGGCTTCCAGACCGTTCACGATCGGGAGAACTTCGCCGATTGCCTGGCACGGCAGGGTCTAGGCAAGCGGCTGGGCACGACCCGGTTCATGGTCGGCGAACAGGCCTTCACGGCAAAGCCCTATCCGATCGGCATCGAGACCGACGAATTCGCCGGCATTGCGCGGCGCGCGTCGGAAACCACGCTGCACAGGCGCATGCTGCAGAGCCTCGACGGCAAGGCGCTGATCATCGGCGTCGACCGGCTCGATTATTCCAAGGGCATCACCCAGCGCATCGACGCCTTCGAGACGTTCCTGACGCGCCATCCCGACAGTCAGCGCCACGTGACGCTGCTGCAGATCACGCCGAAATCGCGCTCCGAGGTTCCGGAATACGAGGCGATGCAGCGCACCGTCGCCGAGCAGGCCGGCCGCGTCAACGGTGCCCTCGGCACCGTGGACTGGGTGCCGATCCGTTATGTCAACCGCTCGCTTCGCCGCCCGGCCCTCGCCGGCCTCTACCGCATGGCGAAGCTCGCAATGGTGACTCCCTTGCGCGACGGCATGAACCTGGTGGCGAAGGAATATGTCGCCGCCCAGAATGAGGAAGACCCCGGCGTCCTCCTGCTCTCGCGCTTCGCCGGCGCCGCGCAGGAACTGAAGGAGGCCGTTCTGGTCAATCCCTACGACGTGGAAGGCACGGCCGAAGCCCTCGCGCGGGGCCTTGCCATGCCGCTTGAGGAGCGGCGCCAGCGCTGGCAGGGCATGATGGCGACCCTGCGCGAAAACGACGTCTTCGCCTGGTGCCGCGCCTTCCTCGACGATCTCTCCGGCAACGCCCGCACGACCGCACCGTCGGCCGCGCCCCCGAAGACGGCGGGCTATCGCATGACCCTCGACCCGGAGGGCACCCGCCGGCATCGCCTCTAGGGAGATCAGGCAAATCGCCTGATCTCACGCGATCCGGTCAGATGGCGCGCGTGATGCCGCCATCGACGCGAATGTTCTGTCCGGTGATGTAGGCCGCTCCCTCGGAGGCGAGGAAGGCGATCGTCGCAGCGACTTCCTTGCTGGTGCCGTAGCGCTTCATCGGCACGCTGTCGCGGCGCTCATCCGTTGACGGCAGGCTGTCGATCCAGCCGGGCAGCACGTTGTTCATGCGGATATTGTCGCCCGCATAGGTGTCGGCGAAAATCTTCGTGAAGGAGGCGAGGCCCGCACGGGCGACGGCCGAGGTCGGGAACATCGAGCTCGGCTCGAAGGCCCAGGCGGTCGAGATGTTGATGATGACGCCGGACTTCTGCTTCTGCATGATCGGCACCACGAGGCGCGTCGGGCGCACGGCATTGAGGAAGTAGACGTCGATCCCTGCATGCCAGTCCTCGTCCGTCAGCTCGAGGATCGGCTTGCGCGGCCCGTGGCCGGCGCTGTTGACGAGCACGTCGATACGGCCCCAGCGCTCCAGTGCGCCGTCGACAAGGCGCTTCAGGTCGTCGTTCGACTGGTTGGAGCCGGTGACGCCGAAACCGCCGAACTCACCCGCCAGTGCCTCGCCCTTGCCGGAGGAGGAAAGCACTCCGATCCTGAATCCGTCCGCCGCCAGCCGCCGGGCGGCCTCCGCCCCCATGCCGCTGCCGCCGGCTGTGATCAATGCGACCTTCTCGCCTGCCATGGAACTGTCCTTTCGTGAGCCGTTGAGTGCCGCCATCCTGCCACGCCGCCCGTGACGGAACCAACCAGAAATACGCGCCGCTTCCTGTAGAAAATCTACTGCCCGTCGCCTGGGACGGCACCGGTCCTATGCTTCGCGCTTTCCTTCAGGAGCCAGCCGCGGACCGCTTCGACGGAAGCTGCATGCCGCGGCTTGCGCGGCGCGACGACGTAGAAATCGGCGCCGACGCGCATCCGCGTTTCGAAGAGCCGCACCAGATGGCCGCCGGCGACGTCGTCCCCGATGAGGAATTCGCTGGCGAGCGCCAGCCCCTGCCCGCCGCGCGCCGCCTCCAGCGCCAGCGCCGTCTGGTTGAAGCGGATGTTCTTCGATGCCGAAACCGGCGCCGCCTTGCCCATCGCCTGCTCCAGGAAGCGCGGCCAGAAATTGTGCGCATCGTGCAGCAGCGCATAGCCGGCAAGGTTTTCCGACACTTCGGGCCTGCCGAGCTTTTCGATCAGGAGCGGGCTGCCGAGCGCCACGATGACCTGCTCGAACAGGAGATCCGCCTGGAGGCCCGGCCCGAAGGGCGGCCGGCCATAGCGCACGGCAAGATCCACCGCATCCGTCTGGAAATTGGAAATGCGGTCGCTGGCGAGAATGCGCAGGTCGATATGCGGATGCGCGGCGGTGAAGTCGGGCAGGCGCGGGATCAGCCATTTCGAGGCGAAGGTCGGCGTCACGCTGATGGTGAGATGCTGCGGTTCCGGGCGCAACGTCTCCGTCGCCTCGCTGATCAGCTCCAGGGCACGGCGGACGCTGCCGACATAGCTGCGCCCCGCCTCGGTAATCGCAAGCGTCCTCGGATGCCGCTCGAACAGCTTGAGGCCGAGCTCGGCCTCCAGCCCCCGGATCTGCTGGGCGACGGCGCCCTGCGTGACGCCGAGCTCCTCCGCCGCGAGCCGGAAATTCAGATGCCGCGCGACGACTTCGAAGACGCGGACGCCGTTGAGGGATGGGAGTTTTCCGATACGGTCGGCCATGCGATCTGCTGCATCCGGTTGGCGGCGGGATACGTCGTTCTATCAGGCTTTGCTGCACCGACCTACGAGGATGCAGGAAAATTACAGGTTGCCGATACCATCCCCCTGCAGCATTCCGAACCCTATTGACTGTTTGATTTTCTATGACACAGTGTTAAGAAATCCAAACATGCAGCGGAGTGGAGCCGCTGTCCGGGGGAAACACAATGACGGATGTTCCGGAGCGGGCAGACGTCGTCGTCATCGGCGGCGGCGTTGCGGGGTGCTCTGTTGCCTATCACCTGACGAAGATCGGTATCACGGATGTGGTGGTCTGCGAAAGAAAGCAGCTCACCAGCGGCACGACATGGCATGCGGCCGGGCTGGTGACGCAGCTTCGCGCCACGCGCCGCATGACGGAACTGGCGAAATACACCGGCGAGCTCTTCGGCTCGCTGGAGGCCGAGACGGGACAGGCGACCGGCTTCAAGCGCAACGGCTCGCTGCGCGTCGCCAACACGCCGGCCCGCTACGAGGAGCTGGCGCGCGGCGCATCGATGGGCCGCAATTTCGGCCTGCCGGTCGAGCCGGTCACGCCGGGCGAGATCAAGGAGCGCTGGGGGCCGATCAGCACCGACGGCATCGTCGGCGGCTTCTGGTTCCCGCATGACGGACAGGTCAACCCGATCGACGTGACGCAGGCCTATGCCAGGGGCGCGCGCATGCGCGGGGCGAAGGTCTTCGAGAACCTTTCCGTGACGAAGATCCTCGTCGAGAACGGCAAGGCCGCCGGCGTGATGACCGACCGGGGGCCGATCCGCGCCGGAACCGTCGTCATCTGCGGCGGCATGTGGTCGCGCGACCTCGCCGCCGAAGCGGGCGTGACGATCCCGCTGCACGCCGCCGAGCATTTCTACATCGTGACGGAACAGGTGGAGGGCCTGCCGCGCGACCTGCCGGTGCTCTTCCTCGGCGACGAATGGACCTATTACAAGGAGGATGCCGGCAAGCTGCTCGTCGGCTTCTTCGAGCCGAACGCCAAGCCCTGGGGCCAGGCCGGCATTCCCGAGGACTTCACCTTCGGCACCCTGCCGGAGGACGTCGACCATATCGCGCCCTATCTGGAACAGGCGACCCGCCGCGTGCCGGTGCTGGAGCGCACGGGCATCCAGCTCTTCTTCAACGGCCCGGAGAGTTTCACCCCCGACGACCGCTACCTTCTCGGCGAGACGCCGGAAGTGCCCGGCCTCTTCTGCGCGACGGGCTTCAACTCCGTCGGCATCCTCTCCTCCGGCGGCGTCGGCAAGGCGCTCGCCGACTGGATCCGCGACCGCCGTCCGCCGGTCGAGCTGATGGATGTCGACATCCGCCGCATGCAGACCTTCATGGGCAACCGCAAATATCTGGAGGACCGCACGACCGAGACGCTCGGCCTGCTCTTCGACATGCACTGGCCGTCCCGACAGTTCGAGACGGCGCGCGGCATCCGCCGCAGCCCGTTCCATGACAGGCTTTCGGCCGCGGGGGCATGGATGACGGAAGCGGCCGGCTGGGAGCGGCCGGGCTTCTTCGGCGCGCCGGGCACGACGCCCGAAGTGCAATATTCCTACGGCCGCCCCTCGTGGTTCGACGCGGTCGGCGAGGAATGCCGCAACACGGCGAGCAACGTCACGCTGTTCGACCATTCCTGCTTCATCAAGTACCTCGTCAGCGGACCAGATGCCTGCGCGGCGCTCAACCATGTCTCCGCCGGCCAGATCGACGTTCCCGTCGGCAAGGTCGTCTATACGCAATGGCTGAACAAAGAGGGCGGCATCGAGGCGGACGTGACCGTCACCCGGCTTTCCGAGACCGAGTTCATGGTCGTGACCATCGCCGTCTCGCAGCGCCGCGATCTCGCCTGGCTGCGCCGGCACCTGCCGGAAGGCGCGCGCGTCCATGTGCAGGACATAACCTCGGGCCTGCCGATGCTGGCGCTGATGGGGCCGAAGTCCCGCGCGCTGCTTCAGCGCCTGTCGCCGGCCGACTTCTCCAACGAGGCCTTCCCCTTCGGCACCAGCCGGGAGATCGACCTCGGCTATGCCCGCGTGCGGGCGAGCCGCCTCACCTATGTCGGCGAACTCGGCTGGGAGCTCTACATGCCGGCGGAATTCGCCGGCCATGTGCTGGAAAGGCTGATCGAGGCCGGCGAAGGGCTCGGCCTCAGGATGGGCGGCTATTTCGCCATCAATTCGCTGCGCATGGAAAAGGGCTACCGCCACTGGGGCCACGATATCGGCGAGGAGGACAGCCCCTTGCAGGCCGGCCTCGGCTTCGCCGTCGCCCTCGACAAGGCCGGCGGCTTCATCGGCCGCGACGCGATCCTGCGCCAGAAGGAAGCCGGAACGCCCGACCGCCGCCTCGTGCAGATCCGCATCGAGGCCGAGGGCGAGCCGCCGCATCTCTATCACAACGAACCGCTGCTGAGGGACGGCGAGATCGCCGGCTCCGTCACCACGGGCGCCTACGGCCACCGCCTCGGGGCCTCGCTCGGCATGGGCTACGTCACCTGCCCCGGCGGCGTGACGCCGGACTGGCTCACCGCCGGCACCTGGGAAGCAGAGATCGCCTGGCGGCGCTATCCGATCCGCCTGCAGCTTCGCCCCTGGTATGACCCGAAGGGGGAGCGGCTGGCCGGATAACAATCAAAGGCCCGGAAGGGGAACTTTGGGCCGCATGCAACGAACGCCATATCAGGGAGGACACGGCATGGCTGAGGAGAGGCTGCAACCGGAGCTGGAGCGTCGGCTCCGGCTACTGGAGGACCCGCGCAACCAGGGAGAGGATTTCGATGGCGTGGCCTGGGCCGCGCTGATCGGGCTCGGCGTTCTGCTGCCGATCCTCGCCCTTCTGATCGGGAGGATGGCATGAGCGTACAGGACGAAATCCTCATCGAGGCCGACAAGAGCGCCTGGCCTCTCCTGCCGCAGGAGCGGATCTGGGGCCCCTGGCAGCTCGGCATCTCGCTCGCCACAGCCGCCGCCGCGACCTGGTGCTACATCATCGGCGAATATGTCGGCTATTATCTCAGCTTCAAGGAAGGCTTCTTCGCCCTCCTTGCCGGCAGCATGATCGGCATGCTCATCGTGGCGCTGGCGGCCGTGCCGGTCGCCATCCGCTTCGGCGTCGATTCCATCGCCTCGTCCAAGCCGCAATTCGGCTCGCACGGCTGGATCATCCCCGCCGCCATGCAGTTCGTCTCCATCGTCGGCTGGAACTCGCTGCTCCTCATCTTCTTCGCCAAGTCGACGCGACAATTGCTGCTGGCGCTCGGCTGGATCGGCGATGACAGCCATAACTTCCTCGTGCAGGCGACGGTGCTGCTGGCCGCCGGGCTGGTGTTCCTCTTCCTGCTCAAGGGCTCCTCCGGCGTCGACAGGATCGCGAAGATCCTCGTCGCCCATGTCTTCGTCGGCTTCTGGATGCTCTACATCCTCGTCACGCAGCGCTGGGAGGACCTGTCGGCGGCCGTGCCCGCCTATGCCGCGACCGACGCGCACTGGAACTACACGACCGGCGTCGAGATCGGCATCATCTCGCTGCTCTCCTGGTGGCCCTATATCGGCGCCATGGTGCGCATGGCCCCGAACGGACGAAGGGCGGCCGCCCCCATCATGGTGGGCATGGGCCTTCCCGTACCGCTGCTCTCGGCCATCGGCATCGCCGGCATCCTCGTGCTCCAGGTCTCCGACCCGGCCGAATGGATGCGCACGGTGGGCGGGCCGACCTATGGCGTGATCGCGCTGCTCTTCGTCGCCGCGGCCAATCTCGGCACGGCCGTCGCGGGGGTCTATTCCTCTTCGATCGGGCTCCGGCATTTCCCGGCGCTCCAGAAGCTGAGCTGGCCGATGCTGCTGCTGATCTCCATTGCCCCGGTGGGCGTGGTGGGGCTGCTGATCCCGGACCTGTTCTTCGCCAATTTCGGCACCTTCATCGCCTTCATCGGCCTCGGCTTCGCCCCGCTCTGCGGCATCCAGATCGTCGACTACTATCTCCTGCGCAAGCGGCGGATCGACGTGCGCGGCCTCTTCGAGGACAGGCCGGACAGCGCCTATCGCTTCTGGAGCGGCTTCAACCCGGCCTCGCTGATCGCCATGGCCGCGGGCTTCTGCACCTATCTCTACCTCTTGAACCCGATCACCTATGAAAGCCGCTGGCCCTACGACTACCTGACGGCCGCCCTGCCGACGGCGGTGGTCGGCGGCGTGGTCTATGCGCTGATCACGCTTCTCGTGGTGAAGCCGGCCGGCAAGGGCCGCTACTGAGACCCGGACCGGCGCTCGCGCGAGGCGGGCGCCGGCCGCATCCACAACGCCTTGATTTCCGGCGGAAAACCTATAACTCGGAGGAAAACACCCTGCCGACCGGGAGATTCCGTTCGTGAGCCGCAAACCCAAGACCTCGACCCCGAAAGCGCCGGCCATCGCCGCCGCCCCCCTGCAGGACATGCAGGGCGACCTGAAGATCGGCCAGCGGCTGAAGATGGTGCGCGAAGCCTTCGGCGTCTCGCAGCGGGAGCTTGCCAAGCGCGCGGGCGTGACGAATGCCAGCATCTCGTTGATCGAGCAGGATGCGCATGCGCCCTCGGTCGTCTCGCTGCACAAGATCCTGCGGGCCCTGCCGATGAGCCTTGCCGATTTCTTCGCCATTCCACCGGCGGAGGAGGACGTGCTGATCGCCGCGCCGGAAGACCTCACCGTCATCACGCGCGGCGAGGCCGACATGCGCTGCCTTGCCTCGCAGCGCCGCGACAAGCGCCTTCAGATGTTCCTGGAGCACTACGCCCCCAACGCGGGAACGGGCGAGGACCTCATCGTGCACGACGGCGAAACCGCCGCGCTGGTGGTGGAAGGCACCATCGAACTGGAGATCGGTGGCAAGGCGCACACGATCGGCGCCGGCGGCGGCTACCAGCTCTTTTCCGGCGTGCCCTACCGCATCCGCAATGCCGGCGACACGCCTGTCGTCGTCGTCTGCGCCGTGACGCCGCCGATGCTCTAGGCGTCAAATAAATAAAACATTTCGTCAAAAATAGTTGACGTTCATCCCGCCCCGGGCCTACCTTCGATCACAGGGAGGCGGGCGTTCCTGCCTGCACGATGGCCATGGGGAGGAACCAGATGACCGTCCATAGCAATGAATTCGGCATGCAGTTCGACAGAAGGCTCCTGAACGGCGCGCTGATCGGCGGCCGGTGGGAGCCGGGCTCCGGCGGCACCTTCGCCGCGAACGATCCCCATACCGGCAAGCGCCTGCACGAGATCGGCCGCTGCGCGCCCTCCGATGTCGACCGCGCCGTCGCGGCGGCGAAGGACGCCTTCGCCGACTGGTCGAAGACATCGGTACAGGTGCGCGCGAAAATCCTGCGCAACATGCAGCGCCTCTTCCGCGACCGCGCCGAGGCCATGGCCCAGATGGTCACCAAGGAGGTCGGCAAGCCGATCCTCGCCGCGCGCGAGGAGACCTTCGAATATTCCGGCCCCGCCTGGGGCAAGGCGGCCGAGGAGATCCTGCGCTACCGCGGCATGATCCTGCCTTCCACGCAGGAGAAGACGACGAACAAGCGCCTCGTGCTCGGCCACCGCCCGCTCGGCGTCATCGGCGTCATCACGCCCTTCAATTTCCCGACCGACATCTCCTCCATCGCCCTTGCCCACGCCGTTGCCGCCGGCAACACCGTGGTCTGGAAACCGACGGAATATGGCCCGGTCTCATGCGCCATGGTCGCCGAGCTCTTCGAGGAAGCGGGCTTCCCGCCGGGCGTCCTCAACATGGTGCAGGGTTTTGGCGATGTCGGCGCGCATCTGGTACGCCATGCCGACGTCAAGGGCATCTTCTTCACCGGCTCCAACAGGGTCGGCGAGGAGATCGCGCGGGTCAATCCGCTACGCCCCATGCTGCTGGAGCTCGGCGGCGACGGGCCGCAGATCGTGCTGGAGGACGCCGATATCGACCGCGCCGTGGAAGGGGCGATCACTGGCGCCTTCTACTATTCCGGCCAGGTATGCACCTCGTCGGAACGGCTCTTCGTGCACGAAAAGGTCTATGACGAATTCCTGGCGAAGTTCCGCGCCGCGACGGCCGCCCTGAAGATCGGCGACCCCGCCGACGCCGGCAACGACATGGGCCCGCTCTGCAATCCCGCCGTCCTCGAACGCGCCCGCCAGCATGTGGCGGACCTGCGCGACGCCGGCGCGACCATCGAGCAGTTCGGCCCGGAACAGGGGCTCTACTACCCCGCCACCATCGTCACCGGCCTTACCCGGGCGATGATCCGCGGCAAGGGCGAATCCTTCTCGCCGCTGGCGCTGGTGCTGAAGGTCGCTTCCGACGAGGAGGCCATCGAGATCGCCAACGAATCCGAGCTCGGCCTCGTCGCCTCGCTGTGGACGCAGGACATGTCCAAGGCCTGGCGCGTCGCCGAGGCCCTGCCGCACGGCGCGGTCAACGTGAACGAGACCTCGAACTACTGGGACCAGCTCGCCCCCTTCGGCGGCGCAGGCAAGTCCGGCGTCGGCCGCGAGCTGTCGCAATGGTTCCTCGACAGCTTCACCGAGAACAAGCTCATCGTCTTCGACCTCGGCGGTCCCGCCGACGACCGCCGCATCGAGGGCGGCTGGTAGCCGCCCATCCCACCCTTACCGCTCCGGCGGAAGGGGGCCTTAAGCGACAGGTGCGCCCGGAGGGACGCACCGACCGCCCTCAAGGCAGGGCGGAGCGGCTGGCTTCGCGCCCGACTTCGCCGGCGGACTTGAGCTTGGCTTCGATGAAGGTCTTTGCGTGGCGCGCGAGGTCCTCTCCGTCTTCCCAGAGGTTGCGCCAGATGCCGAGGATGCCGCAAAGCGGCTGTCCGACCACCGCGGACGAGAAGGATTCGAAAACGATCGGCCCGTCGTAGCCGATCCGCCCGAGGCCGTTGAAGATGAGGCCGAAATCGACGGAACCGGCGCCGAGATAGCCGCGGTTCGATTCCCCGATGTGGAAATAGCCGAGATGGGCGCCCGTATCGACGAGCGCCATCTCCATATCCGCCTCCTCGATGTTCATGTGGTAGGAGTCGAGATGGACCTTCACATTTGGAAGGCCGACCCGCTTGCAGAACTCGACGCCCTGCCCTGCCGTGTTGAGCACGTTGGTCTCGTAGCGGTTGACGACTTCGAGGCCGAGCGTGATGCCGTGGCGGCCCGCCTCTTCGCCGATCCGGCCCAGGACCTCGACTGCCCCGGCGATGCCGGCCGCGGTCGGCGGCTCGGGATATTTCTGGAAGGCCGAATAGAGGATGCCGCAGACATGGCTGGAGCCGAGCTCGGCGGCGGCGGCGATGACCTCGCGCAGCCGGACTTCGCCCGCCTTCACGCGGGCCGGATCGCCGCTCGATATGTCGCTTGCGGCATCAAGGCCGAGCGACAGGTTGGCGGAAATGCCGGCCTTGCGCAGCTCGGCCGCGGTGAAGGCGATGTCCAGCGCCTTCGGATCGGGCGCGGATATCTCGATGATGTCGAAGCCGAGTTCGGCGGTCTTGTTGACCGCGAGCACGCATTCCTCGCGGCCCCAGTCGCGCACCCAGACATTGGCGTGCAGGCCAAGCTTGTTCTTCATCCCGTTTCTCCTCAAACCTTCGTCATGCTGCGGCGGCGCCACTGGTCGAAGATTACCACGACCACGATGACGACACCCTGCGCGATGCGCTGCCAGAACGGGCTGACATCGAGCAGGTTGAGGCCGTTGCCGAGCACGCCGATGATGGCCGCGCCGATGATCGAGCCCCAGACGCCGCCCTCGCCGCCGAAGAGATTGGTGCCGCCGATGACGACGGAGGCGATGGAGCGCAGCTCCTCGCCTTCCGCCATCAGGGCGTTGGCGGAGTTGAGGCGGCCGACCAGGATGATGCCGGCGATGGCGGCCAGCAGGCCGGAGATCGCATAGGTCATGATCTTGGTGCGGGAAATGCTGATGCCCGAGGAATGGGCCGCGGCGCGGTTGCCGCCGACGGCATAGATCGCACGGCCCAGCGCCGTGTAGCGCAGCACATACCAGCCGGCGACCGCGCAGAGCAGCGCGATGATCGCGCTGACCGGCAGACCGAGAAGCTGCCCGCCGCCGACCCAGAGCAGGCTGTCGGGAAGCTGTCGGCCGGCATTGAAGGAGGGAACCGGCAGGCCATCGGTAACCAGCAGCGCCGCGCCGCGGAAGGCCGTCATCGTGCCGAGCGTGGCGATGAAATCCGGGATCTTGAACTTGGAGATGAGCCAGCCGTTGAGCGCGCCGGCGACGATGCCGATGGCAAGGCCGATCAGGATCGCGATCGGCGGCGGCACGAAGCCGAAATCGACGCCGAACAGCACCAGCGGCTGGGTGAGCAGCACGGCCGTGATCGAGGCGGCAAGCGCCGCGATGGCCGCCACCGAAAGGTCGATGCCGCCCGTGAGGATGACGAAGGTCTGCCCCACCGCCAGGATGGCGACGAAGGCGGACTGACGCGCCACGTTGGAGAGGTTGTCGAGGGTCAGGAAGTTCGACGTGGCGAAGGCGAGATAGGTCATCAGCAGGACGAGGGCGATCAGCGGCCCCGCCTGGAAGACGACGCCCTTGATCTTCGCCTTGCGCGCATCGGACGCGCTGACGGCTGCGTCCGGGTTCTTTTCCGTGCTCATATGCTTCCCACTCCCTTGGGCCCTGCCGCCTCCTGCTCAGGACGGCGGAACTGCCCTGTCACTTGTCTTGACTAGCTCGCGTATCGCAGCAGGTTCTGCTGCGATATCTCCTCGCGCGGCAGCTCCGCGGAGAGGCGGCCGCCGCGCATGACGAGCACGCGGTCCGCCATGCCGATGAGTTCGTTGAGTTCCGAGGAGATCATCAGGATCGACGCCCCCTCGGAGACCAGCCGGCTCATGACGGCGAAGACCTCCGCCTTGGCGCCGACATCGATGCCGCGGGTCGGCTCGTCGAAGATCAGTATCTTCGCGCCGCTCGACATCCAGCGCGCCAGGATGACCTTCTGCTGGTTGCCACCGCTGAAGAAGAAGAGCTTGTGCGTGGTGGAGGCCGGGCGGATGCGCAGGTCCGAAATGTAGCGCTTGCCCTCTTCCCGCTCGCGGGCAAGGTCGAGCCGCGATAGCAGCGACTTGCCGGAAAGCCAGGACAGGCTGAGGTTAGGCCCGACCGGCTGCATCGGCACGAGGCTCTGGCGGCGGTCGCGCGAGATGAGGCCGAGCCCGGCCGCGATGGCGTCGGACGAATGCCGGAAATCGGCGCGCTTGCCCTCGACCGCGATCGAACCGGCCTTGACCGGCTGAAGACCGAAAAGCGCGCTGGCGATTTCCGCCTGTCCCGCGCCCATCAGGCCGTAGATGCCGAGGATCTCGCCGCGGCGCAGGGTGAAGGAAAGGTCCTTGAGCGTGCGGCCGGAGGCGAGGTTCTCCACCGCCAGCATCGGCGCGCCCAGTTCCACCGTCTCCTTGGGGAACTGCTCTTCAAGCCTGCGGCCGACCATCAGGCCGATGACCGTCTCCTCGTCCGCCTTCTCGGCCGGCAGCGTCTCGACGACCACGCCGTCGCGCAGCACCGTGACGCGGTCGGCGATCATCGGGATTTCCGAGAGATGATGCGAGATGTAGATGATGCCGTGCCCGCGCTGCTTGAGGCGGCGGATGACGTCGAAGAGGCGGCTGCGCTCGCTGTCCGAGAGCGCCGAGGTGGGCTCGTCGAGGAGGAGGATGCGCGGGCCGCGCTCCAGGACGCGGGTGATTTCGATGAGTTGCTGCTCGGCGACCTCGAGCGTGCGCACCTCGGCCGTCGGGTCGATGGAGACGCCGAGCGCCTCCAGCGCATGGCGCGCGGCCTCATGGGCCCTGGCCCAGTCGATCTTGCCGAAGGCGCCACGCGGCATGCGGCCGAGGAAGATGTTCTCCGTCACGCTCAGCGCCGGCACGAGGCTCAGCTCCTGATGGACGAGGCCGATGCCGAGCTCCGTGGCGAGTGTCGGCGTCAGCGCGGAAACCTGGCGGCCGCCCACCACGATCTCGCCGCCGGTCGGCGCATGCTCGCCGGCAAGGATCTTCATCAGCGTGGACTTGCCCGCGCCGTTCTCGCCGAGAAGCACCTGCACCTCGCCGGCGCGCACGTCGAGCGAGATGGATTTCAGGGCGATGACGCCGGGAAAGCGTTTCTCGATATTCTCGAGCTTCAGGAGGATTTCGTGCTGGTCCATGCCCTACAACTACCGTTCCGCACGAGCGCGCAGGCGCCCCTTCATTCTTCGCCCGTCCGCGCGCGGACAAGCAAGACGCGGGGCGCGCCTTCGAAAAGACGACACCCCGCGGTCCTGGGAGAAACTCAGTTGGCCTTCTTGCAGTTCGCCCGGATGGTCTTCCAGTCGATCGCTTCCAGCTTCGGCTCCGGATAGAAGTTGCGGGCATTCGTCTCGTAGACGGTACGCGGGCGGATATCGAAGGTCTTCGGGACTTCGAGGCCGCAGGCGAGCTCCACCGCGAACTTGGTGCCGAACCAGCCCCAGTCGGCAAAGCCGTGGGTGGTTTCGGCGATCATCTTGCCCTCGGCGATACGGTCGACCGATTCCGGCGTCACGTCGTTGGTGAAGATCGCGACCTTCTTGTCGCCGATATTGGCGCCGTCCTTGGTGGTTTCGAGACGGCCCTGCGAACCGGCGACGAGCATCGCGCCGAGGCCCATTTCGTTGGACGCGGCCCAGATGAAGTCGAGGTTGTCGGGATTGGCCTGCAGGATGTCCTCGGCGCAGCGCGTGCCCTTCTCGCGGTTCCAGTCACCGGCGCAGGTGCCGCCGACGATCTCGATGCCCGGGAACTGCTTGAGCACTTCGCGGAAGCCGTTGAGACGGGCCGTCGAGAAGAAGCCGCCGGCAACGCCCTCGATGATCGCGCCGCGCGCCTTGATCTTGGCCTTGTCCTCGTCGGAGAGCTTGGCGGCGAGATCCTGCCAGAACTTCAGATCGAGATAGGTGTCGGGCTGGACATCGACCTTGTCGCCGGAGCCGAGCACGCCCGGACCGCCGAAATAGTCGGCGACCGCATAGGCGGAGACTTCCGCGCCCTGCGTGTTGTCGAAGCCGATATAGGACGAGACGTTCACGCCGTCGATCGGCTCGAGCAGGTTGACGATGACGACCGGAATGCCGGCCTCCGTGGCGCGGATGAGTGCCGGCTTGACGGTGGCGACCTCGGCCGGCGAGACGGCGATCAGGTCGACCTTGCGCTGGATCATGTCCTCGATGATGCTGACCTGCTCGGCGAAGGCCGTCGGGCTGGTCGGCGACTTGGTCAGGACCTTGACGTTGAAGCCGTTCTTGTTGGCGTCGGCGGCGGCCAGCTCGAAGAAGTTCGTGGCCGTCTTGAAGACGCCCGTGATGTCCGGCGGCACCCAGCCGATTGTGATGTCGATATTATCGCCGTCCTGCGCGGCAGCCGGCGCGGCAACCATGGCCGGCCAGAGCGCGACCGTGGCGGCAGCGGCAAACAACGATGCTTTCACGAGCTTTTTGAACATAGCTCCCCTCCCTATCGAAAAACGCCTCCAATGCGCGCAGCGGCTGGCCGGTCGGCGCTCCCACACCTCACGCAGCAGGGATGCTAGACAAAGCATTTCAGTAATTCAACTACATTTTTACGATTGGCGGCAGATTATTTTTTGAAACGATTCAGCCATATTTCAGAAAAAACAGAATGAATCGACTAAGCACTCGCGCCAATCTCGCAAAGCGAAGCACGCCATAATGTAGTTAAGCTACAAAATGCCCGTTGCACGGGAAGGCTCCGCGGTGATCAATCCAGCCTTGAGAAGATGGTCGCAAAACAGCACCAGATCGCGCGGCGCGGCAACCTTGCCGGCACGCGCAATCCAAACTTATCACGTTGTACGTATAACATGTCAGGCGTATAATTCAAGCACCTACATGACATCCGGACGGCGGCGGCGGAAGAAAGTTTACTTTCCGCCCTGCCGCGAATACCGCCCGCCCGGAAAGCCGAGGCGGGCGGCGTGGCTTTCTACCAGCAGGTATAGCCGGCATCGGCCGAGACGATGGAGCCGGTCATCAGGCTGGAGGCATCCGAGGCGAGGAAGAGCACGATGGAGGCGATTTCGGCGGGCTGGCCGAGCCGGTGCATCGGCGTCATGTCCAGCCACTCCTCGTACATCGGCTTATCCTCCTTCGCGAAGGTGAGCAGCGGCGTGTCGATATAGGTCGGCGCGACGGAATTGACCCTGACGCCGCGCGTCGCCCATTCGGCGGCGAGCGAGCGGGTCAGGTGGTGCACGCCGGCCTTGGCCGCATTGTAGTGCACCTGCTGCTGCGGCCGGTTGACGATGCTGCCCGACATGGAGCCGATGGTGACGATCGAGCCGCCGCCCTTGGCGAGCATGTGCTTGCCGAAGGCGCGGCAGGAGCGGAAGGCGCCGCTGAGATTGATGCCGATCATGCGCTCCCAGTCGGCGTCCGACAGGTCTTCCGCCGGAACGCCCGCATGGGCGATGCCGGCATTGGCGACGAGGATATCCGCCGTCCTGCCGTCCGCCGCCAACCGGTCGGCTACCGCGTTGATCGAGGCGCTGTCGCCGATGTCGACCACGTCGGCCTCCGCCGCATAGCCCTTCGCGGCGAGCGCCGCGCGCCCGGCCTCCGCCCGCTCCATGCTGATATCGGTCAGGACGACCGCCGCGCCTGCCTCGCACAGCGCCTCGGCTGAGGCGAGCCCGATGCCCTGCCCGGCCCCGGTGACCACGGCCACGCGGCCGGCGAGGCCGAATTTCTCAAGATACATGCTGGTCCTCTTTCTGGCCGGACGTTTCCGCCGGTCCGTCACTCGCCTCAGCCGTGCTGGATATAGACGGCCTGGGTCTCCATATATTCGTAGAAGCCGTGCTTGCCGTCCGCCCCACCGATGCCGGATTTCTTGCGGCCGGCATGGAAGCCCTGATAGGCCTCGCCGTTCTCCCGGTTGATATAGGTCTCGCCGAATTGCAGCCGCCGTGTGACGCGCATCGCCTTGTTGAGATCCTGCGTGTAGAGCGAGGACGTCAGGCCGTATTCGGTGTCGTTGGCATGGTGCACCGCCTCGTCCGCGTCCTCGACCACCGCGATGGGCGCGACGGGGCCGAAGATTTCCTTGCGCATGATCTCCATGTCCGGCGTGCAGCCGGTCAGCACGGTCGGCTCGTAGTGGTGGCCGCGATTGCGCTCCGCCCGCTGGCCGCCGAGCGCGACCGACGCCCCCGCCGCCTTCGCCCGCTCGACCATGGCCTCGACCTTGCCGAGCTGCACCGCGTTGACGAGCGGCCCCATGTCGACATTTCGCTCGGCGATGGGATCGCCGTAGGTCACGGCCGCCATGCGCTTGACGAAGCGTTCCGTGAATTCGTCCGCCACCTGCCGCTCCACGAAGATGCGCTCCGCGCAATTGCAGACCTGCCCGGTATTGACGATGCGCGAGGCGGTGATCGCCTCCACCGCGAGATCGAGGTCGGCATCCTTCAGCACGATGGCCGGCGCCTTGCCGCCGAGCTCCAGGTTGACGCGCGTCAGGTTCTTCGCCGCCGCCTCCATGATGGCGACGCCCGTCGGCACGCTGCCGGTGAAGCTGACGAGATCGATGCCAGTGTGCCCGGAAAGCGCGGCGCCCGTGGTGCGGCCGCGGCCCGAGACCATGTTGAACACGCCCTTCGGCAGGCCGACCTCGTCCGCGATCTCGGCGAAGAGGAAGGCGTTGAGCGGCGTTTCCTCGCTCGGCTTGACGACGATGGTGTTGCCTGCGACGAGCGCCGGGGCGAGCTTGCGGCCGATCAGGTAGAAGGGGAAGTTCCACGGCAGGATGCCGGCGACGACGCCGATCGGCACGCGGTTGAGATAAATGGTCTCGCCCTTGCGGTCGCTGGCGATGATCTCGCCCTCGATGCGCCGTGCCCATTCGGCCATGTAGTCCATCAGCCCGGCCATGCCGAGCACCTCGCCCTTGGCGAGCGACAGGATCTTGCCCTGCTCACGCGAAATGGTCTCGGCAAGAAGATCGGCCTTGCCGCGGATCCTCTCGGCAATCGCCCTGACATAGCCGGCCCGCTCGATGGGCGGCAGCTCGGCCCAGGCGGGCTGCGCCTTGCGCGCGGCATCGACCGCGGCATCGATGACCGCGCCCGAGGCATCGGGGATCTCGGCGATCTGCTCTTCGGTCGCCGGATTGTAGACGGCGATGCGGTCGGAGGACGTGTCCTCGACAAAGCGGCCATCGATATAATGCGTGTTGCTGGACATGGTGTTCCTCCCGTCTTGTCTTCTCGTTCAGGGGTCCGGCGCGATCCGGGCGACAATCTTGCCCGTCACCTCGCGGCGCTTCAGCCGCCGCAGCGCATCCGGAATGTCGCCGAGCGTCACGATCTCCTCGACCATCGGATCGAGCCTGCCGGCCGCAAGCCGGGCCATCAGATCGTCGCCCATTCGGGCGAAATCCCGTTGGGTCGGCACGTGCCCGGCGAAATACGCCCCGCCGAGGCCGACTTCATGGACCGAGGCGGCATAGGTATAGGACGGCACGTCGGTCATGACCGGCAGCGGATCGACCGAGACGAGATGGCCGTTGTAATGCACGAAGGCGAGCGACTTGCGGGCATCGCCGGGATTGACCACCTCCAGCATGACATCGACGCCATAGCCGCCCTCCGTCTCGCCCCGCACCTTCTGCAAGAGATTCGGGTCGCGATAGTCGAGGACCACATCTGCACCGAAGGTGCGCACGGCATCGAAATGCTCCGGCCGCGTCAACGCGATGACCTTCGCCCCGGCCTGATGGGCAAGCTGGGTGGCAAAGCCGCCGACGCCGCCATTCGCACCCTGCACGAGAACGGTCTGGCCGGCCCCCAGCCGGGCCTTGCGGAACAGGGCCTGATAGGCGGTGTAGCCCGCGCAGGGAACGGCGGCGGCATCGGTGAAGCGCACGCCGGCCGGCAGGCGCGAGGTGGCGTGGGCCGGCGCGAGGCAATATTCGGCAAAGACGCCGGGCTTCCAGAGATTGTTGTGCACCACCACCGGCTCGCCGACGGCCCAGCCCTCCACATCCGGCCCGACCGCATCGATAATGCCCGCGGCATCGAGCCCGAGCACATGCGGATAGGTCCATTCTGGCTTGTGATCGATCGCCAGCTTCCAGTCGACCGGATTGACGGAAACCGCGATGACCCTGAGGCGCAGCTGGCCGGGGCCGGGCTCGGGCACCGGCAGGTCGGCCGGCACCACGTCGTCGAGCCGCGCACCGGGTCCCGGAAGAACGATAGCCTTCATGTCATGCCTCCTGAAATGCGTTGGCCGCCGGTCGGCCCGCGGCCGGAGCGATACCAGCGGGCGGACGGCGCGTGCCGCCGGTGATGAATTCCACCGCCTTGTCGGCGACGACCAGCACCGCGGCATTGGTGTTGCCGGAAATGATGGTGGGGATGGCGGAGGCGTCGATGACACGCAGGCCCGCAATGCCGCGCACCCGCATGTCCGCCCCGAGCACGCCCCCGGCATCGCCCTCCCGGGCCATGCGGCAGGTGCCGACGGGGTGGTAGACGGTCTTGACGAAGCGCTTCGCATGCTCGGCGAGGTCCGCATCCGACACCTTGTCCGGGCCGGGGAAGATCTCGCGGGCGATCATCGAGCGCAGCGGCTCCTCCTGAAGGATTTCGCGGGCGCGGCGCACGCCGCCGATGGAAAGGCGCAGGTCCTCGGGATCGGCGAGATAATTCGGATCGACCAGCGGCTGGTCCCTCGGGTCGGCGGAGGCAAGTTGCACGGAGCCGCGCGAACGGGGCCTGGCGACGCAGGAATTCAGCGTCAGGCCGTGGCTCGCCTGCTGGTCGGTGTGGTCCTTGTCGAGATAGACCGTCGGCACGCAGAATTGCTGGACCTTCGGAATGCCGGAAAGATCGTCCGGATCGAAGAAGGCGCCGGCCTCAACGCCGTTGGACGTCACCGGGCCGGTGCGGTTGAGCAGATATTCGAGGCCGTTGCGCATCTGCTTCCAGCCGCGATCATGGCTGTAATAACCGTAGGGACCGTTGCAGAGGGCGACGACCGGCGTTTCCGTGTGGTCCTGGAGATTGGCCCCGACGCCGGCAAGATCGACGCGGACCGGAATGCCATGCGCCTTCAGGTGATCCGCCGGGCCGATGCCGGAGAGCATCAGAAGCTTCGGCGTGGCGATGGCACCGGCGGCAAGCAGCACCTCGCCGTCACAGCGGGCTTCCGTCACGGCGCGGCCATCGCCCTCGGAATACCGGACGCCGACCGCACGGCCGTTCTCGATGATGATCGAATGGACGAGGCAGGAGGTCCTGACGTCGAGCCGGCCGGTCTTCATGGCGGGGCGCAGGAAGGCGTCCACCGCCGAGCAGCGCCGGCCGTTGCGGGTCGTCACCTGATAGGCCCCGACGCCGCGCTGGCTCCGGCCGTTGAAATCGCCGTTATGCGGCAGGCCGATGCCCTGCGCGGCCAGCACGAAGGCGCGCGACAGTTCGCACATGTGCTCGAGGTCGGACACCTGCCAGGGCCCGCCGACGCCATGATAGTCGTCGTTCAGCCGCGCGTTGTCCTCCATGGCGGTGAAATAGGGCAGCAGCGCATCGTAGGACCATTGATCGTCGCCGATCTCCCCGGCCCAGCCGTCGTAATCGCCCGGCTGGCCACGCATATAGACCATGGCGTTGACGGAGGAGCCGCCGCCGAGCACGCGGCCCTGCGGCACGATGGGCGTGCGCCCGCCGAGCCGCGCCTGCGCGACGGACTTGTAGAACCACATATATTTCTCGACGCCGAGCAGCTTGACGAAGCCGGCCGGCATGCGGATCAGGGGATTTCGGTCGTCCGGCCCCGCCTCCAGCACCAGCACGCGCGCGCCGTGCTCGCCGGCGAGCTTGCCGGCGGCAAGGCAGCCGGCCGTGCCGCCGCCGACGACGATGTGGTCGTAGCTCATGCGACGATGCTCTCCACCTTGCCGGCCTGCGAGCGCGGGAAGAGGAGAAGGTGCTCCGGGTCGATGGAGACCGGCACCGCCTCGCCGCGCTTCGGCGTGACCGAGGGATGGGCGACGAGCGTGAAGCGCGTGTCGCCGACATCGACGAAGATCAGGTTCTGGTCCTGCAATTCCTCCGTGATGAACACCTTGCCGTCGACGCGCAGCGGGCTGTCGCCGCCGATGGAGAGGAAATGCGGGCGGATGGCGGCAAGGCCGCCGTCACCGATGCCCTGCGCGGCGGCGTGCAGGCGCTCCGGCAAGGCGAGCTTGCGCCCCTCGAATTCGATCTGCCAGCCGCCGTCACCGGCCACGACCCTGCAATCGAAGAAATTGATCGGCGGTTCGCCGACGAAGCCGGCGACGAAGGCGTTCCTCGGACGGGCATAGACCTCGTCCGGCACCGCCATCTGCTGGATCTCGCCGTCGCTCATCACCATGACCCGGTCGGCCAGCGCCAGGGCCTCCTCCTGGTCGTGGGTGACGTAGATCATCGTGTAGTTGAACTTCTGGTGCAGGCTCTTGATGAAGCGGCGCATGCGGTAGCGCTGGCGCGTGTCGAGATGCGAGATCGGCTCGTCGAGCAGGAACACCGCCGGATTGCGCACCAGCGCCCGCGCAAGGCCGACGCGCTGCGCCTGGCCGGAGGAAAGACCCTTCGGCTTGAGGTTCAGCAGCGCCGTCAACTCCATCTTCTCCGCGATGTCGCGAACCTGCCGATCGATCTCCTTCGCATCGACATTGGCCGAGCGCAGCGGGAAGGCGATGTTCTCGTAGATCGAGATCGTCGGGTAGAGCGCGTAGGATTCGAAGGACATGGCAACGTTGCGGTCGCGGGCGCGCACGTCGTTGACGCGCTTGCCGTCGAAATAGATCGAGCCTTCGGTGACGGATTCAAGGCCCGCGATCATGCGCATCGTCGAAGATTTCCCGCAGCCCGAGGGACCGAGGATGGCGACGAACTCGCCGTCGGCGATCTCGAAGTCGATGCCGTGCACCGCCTGGAAGGCGCCGTAGCGCTTGACGAGTCGTTCAGCTTTGATGGAGGCCATGGGTCAAACTCCTGCCGAGGGCGTCGCATGCGTGACCGCCCGGGCATTCTGGAACAGGTGGACGGCGTCGCGCGGGAAAGCGATGGCGACCGTCTCGCCGACGCCGAGCGCGGTGCCGGCGGGAACGGAGACGGAGACCTGGTCACCGCCGATGCCGACGAGGGCGATCTTCATGTAGCCGAGGTTCTCGATGACATCGACGCGGCCACGAAGCGCGTTGGAATCCCCCTCGCCCGCGATCCGCACCTCGTTGGAGCGGAAGCCGACCTGGATCCTGCCGGCCTCGTTGGTGAGGCCCTGCACGGCGTCGGCGGCGAGCGAGGCGACCGGCATGCCGTCCGCCGTCACGAAATCCACCCTGCCGTCATGCGGACGCGGCTCGACGGAGATGAAGCTCATCGGCGGATCGCCGACGAAGGAGGCGACGAAGGCGTTCGCCGGGCGATGATAGAGATCGGCCGGCTTGCCGACCTGCTCCAGCCTGCCGGCATTGAGCACGGCGACCCGGTCGCCGAGCGCCAGCGCCTCGCGCGACGAGGTGGTGGTGAAGACGACGGTGGCCGACAGGTCCTCGGCGAGCGCCTTCAGCTCGGCACGGATCTTGTGGCGCAGCTTGGCGTCGAGATGGCCGACCGGCTCGTCGAGCAGGTAGATATCGGCCGGGCGGATGATGGCGCGGCCGAGCGCCACGCGCTGGCGCTGGCCGCCGGAAAGGAAGCCGGGGCGCCGCTCCAAGAGGTGGCCGATGCCGAGGATGCCGGAGATGCGCTTGACGCGCTCCTCGACCTCGGCGCGGCCGAGGCCGCGCGCCTTGAGGGGAAACGCAAGGTTCTCGCCGACGGAAAGGTGCGAATAGAGCGCGTAGTTCTCAAAGGCCATGGCGGCGTCACGCTTTTCCGGCGGCACCTTGAGGATCGACACGCCATTGCGCAGCACGTCGCCGCTGGTCGGCTTGGCAATGCCGGCGAGGATGTTGAGCAGCGTGCTCTTGCCGGCGCCGGCCGGGCCGTAGATGACGAGGAATTCCCGGTCGCGCACGGCAAGGTCGATCTTGCGCAGGGCGACCTTGGCGAGGCCGTAGCGCTTGTGGACGGATTTCAGTTCGTACATCAGACATCCTCCTGCATGAGGGCGGCGACCTCGGCTTCGGCCGCAAGGCGCTCAGCGATGAAGCGGTCGCGCGCGCGGACCACGAAGGCCGCCGACACCGCGAGCGCGACGATGTTCATGAGGATCACCGACATCGACTGGCTGGCGAAGGAGGGCTCGATCAGCCCGAGCCAGACGAAGACGACGCCGACATAGATGAGGATGACGCGGAAGCCGGTATCCCAGCCTTGACTGAAGCTCATGATCCTATCCTCTCACGGCGCCGAAGGTGAGGCCGCGCACCATGTAGCGCTGCATGGCCAGAACGAAGATCAGCATGGGCAGGACGCTGATGGTGGCGGCAGCCGCCACCGGGCCCCAGAGAATGCCCTGCAGGGTGAAGAAGGACTCCACGCCCACCGTGACGGTGCTCGCCGCCTTGCGGGTGAGGATGTAGGCGAAGAGGAACTCGTTCCAGCTGAAGATCAGCGTGAAGACGCCGGTGACCGCGATGCCGGGCGCGGCCAGCGGGCAGACGACCTTGGCGAGCACCTTGAGGCGCGTGAGGCCGTCGAGGCGGGCGGAATGCTCCAGCTCGCGCGGGATGTCCTGGAAGAAGGAGACCAGCAGCCAGATGGCGAAGGGCAGGTTGAACACCGTATAGGAGATGATCAGTGCGCCCGGCTGGTCGAGGCCGATGCCGAGGAAGCTGCCGACGCCCGTCTTGCCGACCTCGCGGAAGATCAGGAAGTAGGGAAGGATCACCGCGATCGCCGGGAACATCTTGGTCGACAGGATGAAGAACAGCAGATGCCCGTCGCCGACATTGTAGCGGGCGAAGCTGTAGGCCGCGAGCGAGCCGGTGATGACGACGATGATCGTCGAGGCGACGGAGATGAACAGCGTGTTCTTGATGTAGAACAGGAAGTTCTTGTCGTAGATCGCGTGGACGTAGTTATCCAGCGTCGGGGTGAACAGGAAGCGCGGCGGCGAGACCATGACGGCATCGGCCGGCTTGAACGACGTCAGGATCATCCAGGCGATGGGGAAGACGATGAAGCCGAGCACCAGCACGATCAGGCCGTAGCGCAGGACTTCCTTGGGGAAACTCGATTCACGTTGCAGCATGGTTGCCTCCTCAGCCTTCCGATGCGCGGGATGAGAATTGGGTGAGCAGCGGGCGCAGCGCGAAGAGGCTCGCGACCAGCATGGCGTAGAGGAAGAAGATCGCCATGGTGGAGGCGTAGTCCATCCGGAACAGCTTGAGGCCCGTGCGGTAGAGGTAGAAGGTCATGGTCTCCGTCACCGTGCCCGGCCCGCCGCGCGTCAGCACCGCGACCGCGTCGTAGAGGCGCACGCTGTCGATGGTGCGCAGCACGAGGACGAGGAAGAGAACCGGCTTCAGCATGGGGAAGGTCAGGGTGCGCAGCACGCGGAAGGTGCTGGCGCCGTCGAGCTCGGCCGCCTCGAAGGGCTCCTTCGGCAGGGCCTGCAGGCCGGCGAGCGCGATCAGCGCGACGAAGGGCGTCCATTGCCAGACGTCGAACAGGATGACCGACCACAGCGCGATGGTGTAGTCGCCGAGCCAGTTGGGCTCCGGCAGGCCGATGAGGCCGAGGAAATAGTTGATGAGGCCGAACTGGGGATCGTAGAGATAGCGCCAGAACAGGCCCGTCACCGCCGCCGAGGTGGCAAGCGGCAGGATCATCAGGCTGCGGATGATGCCCTTGCCGACCGTCGCGCCATGAATCAGGAAGGCGATGGCGATGCCGAGCACCATTTCGAGGGTGACGGCGGTCACCGTGAACTTGAGCGTGACCCAGACGGAGCTCCAGAACGCGCTGTCGTGCAGCACCGTGCGGTAGTTGTCGAGGCCGACGAAATCCCCGATCCGGCCGCGCGTCAGGTCGGCGAAGCGGAAGGACACGTCCAGCGCATAGGCGAGCGGCAGAAGCGCGAAGACAAGGATGACCAGCATCGCAGGCACGACGAGCAGGATCGAGAACCAGCGGTCGGACATGGCCGCCGGACCGGCGGTTCCCCTTTCCTGCGACGCCGGCACGGATAGCGACTGCGACATCAAATTCCTCCAGAAGATCGTTTCGCGCGGGGGTGCCGCGCCTTTCGGGTCAATCCGCATGGCGGGCGCGGGCCCGCCATGCGAAGGTCCAGGCGATGGGTCCGATCACTTGCCGATCGGGCAAGGACCGCCGCAAATCTTCTCGACTTCGGCGGCAAGCTGCTCGGCGGCCTGGCGCGCCGAGATCTGGCCGGCCGCGGCCGACTGCAGCGGGATCTGCATCGTGTTGTAGATCTTCGCGCCGAAGGGCGTGTCGAAGAGGTTCGAGCGGAAGCCCTTCATGGAATCGAAGATCTTCAGCAGCGTCGCGAAATGGCCGGTCTTCGTCCGGCTTTCCGGCGCGGCGAAGGACGGGTCGGACAGGACGCTCATCAGCGTCGAGGTGCCGCCGGCCTTGGCGAATTCCATCTGCGCGTCATGGCCGCCGACATAGGCGACGAAGTCCATCGCCTCCTTCGGATGGGCGGAGGAAGCCGAGACTGCCAGCAGGAAGCCGCCGATATAGGCCTTCTTCTCCGGCGCCTCGGCAACGCCCATCTTGGCGCCCGGCACGGAGGTCTCGGTCGTCACGGCATTCGGCCACTGGTCGAGGAAGAAGGAATAGGTCTGGGCGATCTGCCCGTCCTTCATCTGGTTCATCACGCCGTCATAGGTGACGGTGAGGGCCGCCGGCGGGGCGTATTTCATGAGGGCGAGATAGTCGTTCATCGCCTTCTCGACGGCATCGACCGGCACCTTGCCCTCGTCCGTCAGCCAGTCCGCGCCCTGCGACCAGAGCACGCCGGACATCTCGTCCTGGATTTCCGGGAAGGGACCGGCCATCAGGCCGACGCCGTAGAAGTCCTTGGCGAGCTTTTCGCCCTTGAGGTTCTCACCGGCCTTGCGGGTGAAGAACTCAGCGATGTCGCGGTGCTGTGCCCAGGTCTCCGGCACGGCGAGGTCATAGTTGAAGCGCTTCTTGAAGGCTTCCTTCTCCGTCGGGTCGTCGAAGAGGTCCTGGCGATAGATGTAGCCGGCCGTGTAGGTATAGTAGGGCAGGCCCCAGACGTCGCCCTTGTACTGGGTGGTGAGAGCGGCGAGCGTGGGCGCCACGTCGTCGAGCTGCGCCTTCTTGTCGGCGAAGTATTCGGTCATCGGCAGGATGAAGCCGTTTTCCGCGAATTCCGCCTTTTCCGAGGTTTCGAGCGTCACGACGTCATAGGCGCCGGTCTGGCCGACCATCTCGATGACCTGCTTGTTGTAGAGCTGCGAATTGTCGATGTTGACGACATTGACCTTCACGCAATGACCCTTCTCGAAGCCGGCGACGAGGTCGGCCATCGCGTCGGTGTAGAAGCCGGCGATGGTCGACCAGGTGATCGGCACGCGGTCGGCATCGGCGCATTCCTGCGCCATGGCGGCCGGGGCCACCGAAGCCATCAGCGCCGCGGTCACAAGACCCGTTTTCAGCATGGATTTCATGTCATTCCCTCCCAGTTGACGGCCGGCGGCTCCCTGCCCCGGCGCGTGTTGCGCTATGCGACTAAATTCTCCTCGGAGTTTCCGGCCGGTGCGGCCGGGTCCCGCGGCAGACCAAGGAAGGCCGCGGTATCGGGATCGATCGGGATGCCCGCCTTTTCGCGCTCGGCCTCGACGCGCCATTCGCGGTCGCCCGGCGCCAGCACCTCGGCGCCCTCCTGCGCCGGTGCGGCCCTGAGGGCGGCGAGATAGGCGGCCATGCCGGCGGCGAAGACGTCGCGGCCGCCGAAGCGGTCCGGATCGATGGCAAGAAGGAAGTGTCCCATCTGGCGCGGCGTCGAATAATCCTCGCCGCCGACCATGGGGATGAAGGCGTGGTCGAGCGTCGTGCCCTGCAGGATCGCCGAAAACAGCGTCGCCACCCCGGCAAGCGCCGCGCCCTTGAAGGAGAAGTCCACCCCGCCGAGCGGCAGGAGCGTGCGCCCCTCCGACGGCTCCGTCGTCGGCCGACCCGCCGCGTCCACCGCCACCCCTTGCGGCAGCGACACGCCGAGCGACTTGAAGAGCAGCAGACGGTTCAGCGGAATGGAGGAGGTCGCCATGTCGAGCAGCCAAGGCCGGGCCTCGCCGCTCGGCGCGGCGAAGGCCAGCGGATTGGTGCCGTGAAAGGCCTCCCGCCCCTGGAACGGCGCGACGACCTTGTCGGAATTGGTGGTGGCGAAGCCGATCATGCCCGCCTCGGCGGCGACACGCGCATAGGCCCCGGCCGCGCCGAAATGCGAGGAGCGGACGACGCCAACGGCGCCGATGCCGCTTTCCCGGGCAAGCTCGATCGCCGTGTCCATCGCCACATAGGCCGCGTGGTGGCCGAGCGCATCGTCGCCGTCCACCACCGCCGTCGCCGCCGCCGTGCGGCGCACCGCGATGTCCGGCGTGCCCTTGACCCGGCCGCCGCGCAGCACCTTGTCATAGTGAACCACCAGCCGCGCCCCGTGGCTGTCCACCCCGATGCGCGAGGCATGCATCATCGCCCGCACCGCCGCGCCGGCGGACGCCGCACAGGCACCGGCAGCGCACAACGCGTTTTCGAGTAGCGCTTCGAGCAAATCGGGGGCAACAAGAGTGGGAACAGACATACCGGGCCAACCTTAGGAGATTGCAGGCAACGAGAATTGGCGTATCATATCTGATATCTCAGTGTAAAGAACAGAAGGCTTCGGCTTGCCTGCGCCGAACCCGCATGGGAGAGAGATTTCATGAGCACACTCGACCGCGGCCCCTCGCTGACCGACCAGGCCGCGCAGGAAATCCGCAACCGCATCGTCCGCGGGCAGTTCCAGCTCGGCGAGCCGCTGTCCGAGATCGCGCTCGCCAACGAGCTCGGCGTCTCCAAGACGCCCGTGCGCGAAGCCCTCATGGTGCTCAAGCGCCAGGGGCTGATCGAGGTCCATCCGCAGCGCGGTTCCTTCGTCTTCGACATGGACGCGAGCCAGGTCCGCAAGCTTTCCGAGTTGCGCGAGGTGCTGGAGCTGGCCGCCATCCGCATGGCGCTCGCCACCGACCGCAAGGCCCTTGCCCGGCAATGGGCGGATATCGTCAGGAAGATGCGCAAGGCCCTCGATGCCGACGATACGGAGCTTTACCGCACCCTCGACGGCGGCTTCCATCGGGCGCTCTTCGAGCTTGCCGACAATGCCTACCTGCTCGAGGCCTACGAGATGATCGCCTTCCGCGTCCAGGCGCTGCGCAACCGGCTCTCCCTTGCCCCCTCGCTCAACGTCACCTCGTTCGAGGAGCATGTGCGCCTTGCCGAGCTGGTCGCCGGCGGCGAGGACGACGCCGCGACCGAACTGATGGGCCGGCATATCGCCGCCACGCGGGAACATTACCTTGCGGCCATCAAGGCGCGGGGAGAGGAAGTGCCGGCCACGGCGCTCAAGGGACGGCGCCGCGCGATCCGTCGCTGACCCTCCGTCCATCGCGCAGTCCGGCCGAAACCGGCAGTGACGCAAAGCGCCCATGCGGCATTCCTCCCGTAGTTAAACTACATTTTATCCGGCTATTGCGCATATTCCAGCCTCAACTCCGCTGAATATGCGCCAAATTCCATCCCTAGACGTAGATTTTCCGATTGACACTCGATTGTCAAGGTAGCTAAACTACATTTTTAGAAGCGCTGGGGAAGGGCGCTGCCGGGAGGATCCATGTACGCCGAGCTTTTCAGACTGGATGGCCGCGCCGCTCTTGTGACCGGCGGCAGCCGTGGCATCGGGCTTGCCTGTGCCGAGGCGCTTGGAGAAGCCGGCGCGCGCGTGGCGATCTCCGCACGCTCCCGCGAAGAGGGTGCGAAAGCCGTCGACTATCTCAAGCAGAAGGGCATCGAGGCGGTCTACCTGCCCGCCGACATTTCCAGCGAAAGCGCGGCGCAGGATGCCGTGCGGCAGGCGGCCGAGGCGCTCGGCGGGCTCGACATCCTCGTCAATAATGCCGGCATCGCGCGCCATTGCGACAGCCTGAAGCTGACGCCGGAAACCTGGAACGAGGTGATCGACACCAACCTGACCGGCCTCTTCTGGTGCTGCCGCGCGGCCATCGAGTTGATGGCGAAGAAGAAAAGCGGCGCGATCGTCAATATCGGCTCGATCTCCGGCTATATCAGCAACCTGCCGCAGAACCAGGTGGCCTACAACGCCAGCAAGGCCGGCGTGCATATGCTCACCAAGTCGCTCGCCGGCGAGTTCGCGACGAGCAACATCCGCATCAATGCCGTCGCCCCCGGCTATATCGAGACGGCGATGACGCAGGGCGGGCTGGACGATCCCGAATGGTCGAAGATCTGGCTCGGCATGACGCCGATGGCCCGCGCCGGCAAGGCGAGCGAGGTCGCCGCCGCCGTGCTCTTCCTCGCCTCGGACGCCGCCAGTTACGTCACCGGCTCGGTGCTGACCATCGACGGCGGCTACACCATTCACTGACCTGAACATTCGACAGATACGGGAGCATCGCATGGCAAGGGCATTCGGCGGACCGAACAAATACATCCAGCGCGCGGGCGAGATCGACAGGCTGGCGGCTTACCTCGCGCCGCTCGGCAAGCGCGCCCTCGTACTGATCGACCGCGTGCTGTTCGATGCGCTGAGCGAACGCATCGCAAAAAGCTGCGCCGACACCCTCGACATCCGTTTCGAGCGGTTCGGCGGCGAGTGCTGCACGGCGGAGATCGAGCGCGTGCGCAATATCGCCGTCGAGCACCGCGCCGACATCCTCGTCGGCGTCGGGGGCGGCAAGACGGCCGATACCGCCAAGATCGTCGCCATCGACACAGGTGCGCGCATCGTTATCGCCCCCACGATCGCCTCGACCGACGCGCCCTGCAGCGCCATCGCCGTGCGCTACACGGAGCACGGCGTCTACGAGGAATCGCTCCGTCTGCCGCGCAACCCCGACGCCGTGATCGTCGATTCCGCGCTGGTGGCGGCCGCCCCCGCGCGCTTCCTCGTCGCCGGCATCGGCGATGCGCTCTCGACCTGGTTCGAGGCGCGCTCCAACATCGAATCGCGCACCGACAACTATGTCGCCGGCGGCTTCCCCGCCACCGAGGCCGGCATGGCGATCGCCATGCATTGCCAGGACGTCCTGATGCGCGATGCCGTCAAGGCCAAGGTCGCCGTCGAGGCGGGCCTGCTCACCCAGGCGGTGGAGAACATCATCGAGGCGAACACGCTGCTGTCCGGCCTCGGTTTCGAGAATTGCGGCTGCTCGGCCGCCCACGGCATCCATGACGGCCTGACGGTGCTGGAGGAGGTACATGGCCTCTTCCACGGCGAGAAGGTCGCCTTCGGCGTGCTCTGCCTCCTCATGCTGGAAAACCGCGAAAGCGAAGAGATCGAGGAGATGATCCGCTTCTGCCGCAGCGTCGGCCTGCCGACGACGCTTGCCGACCTCGGCATCGTCGAGGACGTGCCGGCCAAGATCGGCCGCGTGGCGGAGGCCGCATGCCGGCCCGGCAACATCATCTATGCGACACCGGTCCCGATCACCGTTGCGGCCGTGCGCGATGCGATCCTGGCGCTCGACGCCTTCTCGCGCAGCATCGATTGAGCGAGGGCAAACGATGATCGAGAAGAAGCCGCTCGTCATGATCACCGGCGCCAGCGCCGGCATCGGGCAGGAAACCGCCCGCGTCTTTTCCGCCGCGGGCTATCCGCTGCTGCTGATCGCCCGCCGCCCCGATCTCATCGAGGCGATGGGCCTGCCGGACACGCTGGCCGTTGCGGCCGACGTGCGCGACTACAATGCACTCGCCGACGCCATACGGCAGGGCGAGGAGAGGTTCGGCCCCGTCGATTGCCTTATCAACAATGCCGGCATCTCGCGCCTCGCGCGGCTCGACGAGCAGGACCCGGCGCAGTGGCGTGATCTCGTCGACATCAACTGCCTCGGCGTTCTCAACGGCATGCATGCCGTCGCGCCCGGCATGAAGGAGCGCCGGCACGGCACTATCATCAATGTCTCCTCCATCGCCGGCCGCAAGGTCTATCCGCACCATGACGTCTATGGCGGCACCAAGCATTTCGTGCATGCCGTCAGCGAGGGCATGCGGCAGACCATGTCGGCCTACCGGGTGCGCGTCATGGTCATCTCGCCCGGCGTCGCCAAGTCCGAGATCGACAAGACGATCACCCACCAGAACGCCTACGAATTCTGGGACGGCGGCCGCAAGGCGCTGGACGGCGGCCTCGACGCCAACGACATCGCGCGCACCATGCTCTTCGCCTACCAGCTGCCGCAGACCGTCAACCTCCAGGAAATGACGATCACCCATACAGGCCAGGAATTCTGACATGACGGATATCCCCTCCTTCGACGACCTGCTCGACTTTTCCGGCAAGACCGTGGTCGTCACGGGCGCGGCCACCGGCATCGGCCGCGCCGTTGCCGAGGCCTTCGCGGCGAAGAAGGCGCGCGTGGCGCTGCTCGACCGGGATCCGGCCGTCTCCGGCGTCGCCGCCGCGCTCGGCGCGGGCCATATCGGCCATGTGGTCGATGTCACCGACGAGGTGGGCGTCGAGCGCGCCGTCAAAGCCGTGACCGAGGCCTTCGGGCGGATCGACATCCTCGTCAACAATGCCGGCATCGGGCCGCTCGCCCCGGCCGAGAGCTACCCGACCGCCGAATGGGACCGCACGCTCGCGATCAACCTCAAGGGCGCGTTCCTGATGGCCCGCGCCGTCGCGCCCGCCATGCTGGAGCGCAAGGCCGGCCGCATCGTCAACATGGCCTCGCAGGCCGCCATCATCGGCATCGAGGGCCATGTCGCCTATTGCGCCAGCAAGGCGGGTATCGTCGGCATGACCAATTGCATGGCGCTGGAATGGGGCCCGCGCGGCGTCACCGTCAACGCGCTTTCGCCGACCGTCGTGGAGACCGAGCTCGGCCTCACCGGCTGGGCCGGCGAGAAGGGCGAGCGCGCCCGCGCCGCCATCCCGACGCGGCGCTTCGCCAAGCCGTGGGAGATCGCCGCCTCGGTGCTCTACCTCGCCAGCGGCGCGGCCGCGATGGTCAACGGCGCCAACCTGATGATCGACGGCGGTTACACCATCGCCTGATGCCCAGGCAATTCCAGCAAAAGTGTGCAGTGGTTTTGCGTTCGGAATTGCAATGAACGAAGAGAAAGACGAGGAATTTCCTTTGACACAGCTATTCGAGCCCGTCGGTTGCGCGGTCGACCTTGAAACGGGCGCCATCAGCAACGCAACGGGCGCCTACCAGAAACGCTTCCGCGACCTTGCCGGCCTCTACGCGGACGAGGCCGCCTTTGCCGCCATGCAGGGCCAATGGGACGACACGGTCGTCTACGAGGTCTCCGAATTCCGCCCCAACGAGCGGTCCGGCGACCTCATCTTCGGCGTCACGCGCATGCTGCCGGGCAAGGTGGGCACGGAATATTTCGTCACCCGCGGCCATATCCACAGGCAATCCGACCGGCCGGAAATCTATTACGGCCAGAAGGGCCGCGGCCTGATGCTGATGGAATCGCCGGACGGCGAGGTCCGCATCGTCGAGATCGACGCGCAGACGGTCTGCTACGTGCCGCCCTACTGGATCCACCGCTCGGTCAATGTCGGCGACGACGAGCTGGTGATGCTCTTCTGCTACCCGGCCGATTCCGGCCAGGACTACGACTGCATCGCAAAGGCCGGCGGCATGCGCGCGCGCATCGTCGACGACGGCAAGGGCGGCTGGAAACAGATCGACAATCCGGACTGGCGGATGCGCGACCCGGCGACCATCGCCGCCCTCTACGGAGAAAAGAAGGAAGAAACCGCATGACCGCCCCGTTCGAACAGGCAGCAACCCTCGGCGTCGTTCCCGTCATCGCCATCGAGCGCGCCTCCGATGCCGTGGCGCTGGCCGATGCGCTCCTCGAAGGCGGCCTGCCGCTCGCCGAGATCACCTTCCGCACCGAGGCCGCCGCCGAGGTCATCGCCATCATGGCCGACAAGCGGCCGGAGCTGCTGGTCGGCGCCGGCACGATCCTGACGCCGGAAGCGCTGGACGCGGCCATCGCCGCCGGCGCGCGCTTCGGCCTAGCACCCGGCTTCGACGGCGAGATCGTCGCCGCCGCCAAGGCAAAGGGCTTCCCCTTCGCGCCCGGCATCATGACCCCCTCCGACCTGACGGCCGTCGCCCGCAACGGGCTGGCGCTCGCAAAATTCTTCCCCGCCAAGGCGGCGGGCGGGCCGGCCATGCTGGAAGCGATCAGCGCGCCCTTCGCCCATCTCGGCACGCGCTTCGTGCCGACCGGCGGCGTCAGCCTCGACAACATGCACGAATGGCTGAAGCTTGGCGCGGTCGCCGCCGTCGGCGGCACCTGGATCGCCACCAAGGCCGACATCAGCGAAGGCCGCTGGTCCGACATCGCGGCAAAGGCCCGCGCGGCGGTCGCCAAGGCAAGGGAAATCCGCGAGGCGGGCAAATGAGCCGCTACCAGCCCGCCACCCAGCCGACCTTCTACTTCATCGGCGTCACCACGGCGAAAAGCTCGATCATGCGGGTCTTCCCCGCTTGGGCGCGCCATCTCGGCCTGAAGGACGCGATGCTGAAGGGCATCGACTTCCCGCTGCATGCCGAGCCGGGCGCCTACCGCGAGGCCGTCGCCTTCATCAAGAACGACCCGCTCTCGCTCGGCGCGCTGGTGACGACCCACAAGATCGATCTCTTCAACGCCGCGCGCGACATGTTCGACGTGATCGACCCGCACGCGCTGCTGATGCACGAGACGAGCTGCCTTTCCAAGCGCGACGGCAAGCTGATCTGCCATGCCAAGGACCCGATCTCCTCGGGCCTCGCCATCGACGGCTTCGTGCCGGACGGACATTTCGCCAGGACCGGCGCGGAGGTCCTCTCCATGGGCGCGGGCGGCTCGACCATCGCCATCACCTGGCACCTCATGCAGGAAAAGCGCGGCGCGGACGTGCCTTCGCGCATCGTCGTCACCAACCGCTCGCAGCCGCGCCTCGATGAGTTGAAACGCATCCACGCGGCCATGGCCCCGCGCGTAAAAATCGACTACGTCCTCGCCGACCGGCCGGAACTCAACGACGCGGCCATGGCGGCGTTGAGTTCCGGTTCGCTGGTGATCAATGCAACGGGCCTCGGCAAGGACGCGCCCGGCTCGCCGATCACCGATGCCGGCATCTTCCCCGAACAGGCCATAGCCTGGGACCTCAACTATCGTGGCGACCTCGTCTTCCTCGATCAGGCGCGACGGCAGGAAGCGGCACGCGGGCTGCAGGTGGAAGACGGCTGGACCTACTTCCTGCACGGCTGGACGCAGGTGATCGCCGAAGTGTTCGACATCGACATCCCGACCTCGGGACCGTCCTTCGACGAGATCTCGCGCATCGCCATCGAAGCGGCGAAGGGGTGATGCCGTGAGCCGTATCCTCGTCACGCCCCGTTCGCTCTCGCTCGATCCGCCGCCGGAGCTCGAACCGCTGCGGCAGGCCGGCTTCGACCTCGTCTTCCCGTCGCCCGGCCGCATGCCGGACGAGGCGGAACTACTCGACCTCGTGCCGGGCTGCGTCGGCTGGCTGGCCGGCGTCGAGCCCGTCTCCGACAAGGTGATCGACGCCGCCGAGAGCCTGCGCGCCATCAGCCGCAACGGCACCGGCATCGACAACCTGCCGCTGCCGCTGCTCAGGGGCAAGGGCATCCGCGTGCTCAAGGCCGAGGGTGCCAATGCCGTCGGCGTGGCGGAACTGGCGATGGGCCTCATCCTCGCCTCGCTGCGCCATATTCCGACGGAAACGGCCGGCATCCGCGCCGGCGGCTGGCCGCGCTCGCGCGGCAAGGAGATCGCCGAGCGTACCGTCGGTGTCGTCGGCTGCGGCGCGATCGGCAAACGGGTCGCCCGCGCCGTCTCGGCGATGCGGGCGAATGTCGTGGCGCACGATCCCTTTCGCCCGAATGTCGAGGTCTATGGCCCGTTCAAATGGGCGAGCCTCGACGAACTTTTCGCGGAAGCGGATATCGTGACGCTCCACTGCCCCGCACCCGCCGACGGCAGGCCCATCGTCGATGCGGCGCGGCTCGCCAAGATGGCGCCGCACGCCATCCTCATCAACACCGCCCGCGCCACGCTGGTGGACGAGGATGCCGTGCGCGCCGCGCTCGATGAAGGCCGTTTGCAGACTTACGCCACCGACGTCTTCGTCGACGAGCCGCCGGCGCCAGGCTCGCTGGCGAGCCACCCGCGCGTCATCGCCACCAGCCATATCGGCGGTCTCACAGACGAGAGCGTCAGCAAGGCGACGACCATCGCCGTGGAAAACCTCCTCTCTGCTCTGACGGAGGAGAAGCGCCCATGACGTCCTTTTCGCCCGTGCCTTTTTCGGGATCGCTCGCCGCAAGGCTCGCCGCACCGGCGGGCGACGGCGTGCGGCTCTACTGGCTCGGGCAGGCCGGCTTCGTCATCGAGGCCGGCGGACGGCGCATCGTCATCGACCCCTATCTCTCCGACAGCCTGGCGGAGAAATATCGCGGCAAGCGCTTCGAGCACGAACGCATGATGCCGGCCCCGGCGACACCGGCCGAACTCGGCCCCGTCGATCTCGTTCTGGTGACACACCAGCATACGGACCACATGGACCCGCAAACGCTGATACCGCTGGCCGCCGCCAACCCGAACTGCCGCTTCGTCGTACCCCGCGCGGCGCTGGCGGGGGCCGAGGAGCGCATCGGCGTTACGCCGGACCGGCTGGTCGCGGTCGACGCCGGCGAGACGGTGACGCCGCTTGCCGGAATTTCGATCACCGCCATCCGCGCCGCTCACGAGGCGCTGGAGCGTTCACCCGAGGGCTGGCACCGCTTCCTCGGCTATGTGGTGGCCGTGGATGGCGTCTCGCTCTACCATTCCGGCGACACGATCCCCTTCGAGGGGCTGGCGGAAGAGGTCGCGCCCCATGGGGTGGACCTCGCGCTCCTGCCCGTCAACGGCCGCCGCGCCGAGCTGACGGAGGCCGGCATCGCCGGCAACCTGACACTGGACGAAGCGTGCCTTCTGGCCGAACGGATCGGCGCGGCCGATCTCATCGCACACCACTACGGCCTCTTCGCCTTCAACACGGAAGACCCCGACGTCATCGACGCCAAATCGGCGGCCGCTGATTGCAGGGCAAGGCTCCATCGGGCAAAGCTGTCGGTCGAATACCGACTGTCCAAGTAACCCGGGAGGTTTCCATGTCGACCAGCGCAGCCCAGTCCAAACCGATCGGCGGCAACAACAACATCCTTGAAGTCATCCGCCTGAAGCGCGGGGACCTGCGCAAATCGGACCGCAAGGTCGCCGAGCTCGTCCTCGCCGATCCCAAGCGCGTGGTCAACGCGACCATCGCCGAGGCGGCGGAATGGGCCGAGGTGAGCCAGCCGACGGTGATCCGCTTCTGCGCCTCCATCGGCTGCCAGGGCTACCAGGATTTCAAGCTGCGCCTCGCCCAAAGCCTCGCGCTCGGCATGTCGGCCACCCACTCGGTCATCGACGGCAACGACAGCCCGGCCGGGGTCTCGGAAAAGATCTTCGACTACACGATCACCAGCCTCGACTGGGTGCGCAACCATCTCGATCCGGTGGCGGTCGGCCGGGCGGTGGATGCGCTGGCCAAGGCGAACCGCATCGAATTCTTCGGCTTCGGCGCATCGGGCATCGTGGCGCGCGACGCGCAGCAGAAGTTCCCGCTCTTCGGCGTGCCCTGCGGGGCCGAGACCGACGCCCACCAGCAGATCATGGTCGTCTCCAGCCTGAAGCCCGGCGACGTCGTCGTCGTCATCTCCAACACGGGCGCGACGCTGGCGATCATCGAGACCGCGCGGCGGGCCCGCGAAAGCGGCTGTCAGGTCATCGGCATCGTCGGCTCGGACGGGCCGCTCGTCGAGTTCTGCGACATCGTGCTGATGGTCGAGACGCTGGAGAACACCAATATCTACACGCCCACCATCTCCCGCATCGCCGCGCTCACCGTCGTCGACATCCTGTCGACCAGCGTGGCGCTGCGCCGGGGCGACGAGCATGTGGAAATCTTCACGCGCATGAAGCGCAACCTCCGCTACCTACGAATGAGCAACGAGACCTAGAGATGAACGACACCCGCCACCGCTCCCCGCCGGCCTTTCTCGCCCCCCGCGATCTCGCCGCCCTGATCGATATCAGCGCCGTCCAGGCCTTCCATACGGAAGCGGACGTGCGGGAGCTGGCGGGAATTGCGGTCGCGGAAGGCTTCATCGCCGCCCATGCCCTGCCGAACTTCGTGCCGCTGCTGCGCGGCCTCGTGCCGATGGGCGGCGTGACGCTGGTCGGCGGCCCGGTCGGCTTTCCCTCCGGCGGACACACGACGCGCACCAAGGTGGCGGAGGCCGCGGAGCTTGCCGGGAACGGCGCGCAGGAACTCGACATGATGATGAATGTCGGCCGCCTCAAATCCGGCGACCTCGACTATGTGCGCCGGGAGATCCGCGCCGTCGTGGAGGCCATTGCCCCCGTCCCCCTTAAGGTCATCCTCGAATTGGCCCATCTGACGGACGCAGAAATCCGCACCGCCTCCGCCCTCGTCGCCGAAAGCGGCGCGGCCTTCGTGAAGACCGGCACCGGCTGGACGCCGAGCGCCACCACCCTCGAGAAGCTGAAGATCATCGTCGAGACGGTGGACGGCGCGGTGGAGGTGAAGGCCTCGGGCGGCATCCGCTCGCTGGACGCCATCGCCGGCATGGTGCGGCTCGGCGTCACCCGCTTCGGCATCAACACCAAGGTCGCCGTCGACCTCGTGCGCCAGTGCGCCGCCCTGCCCGGCGGCCGTCTCGACATCACCGGCAAGGCGGACTGACATCATGACCGATACCGTTGCGGCTTTCGACCTCGGCACCGGGGGCGTCAAGGCGGCGATCTTCCGCCCCGACGGCGCCTGCCTTGCGGAAGAGGTCGTCTCCTACAGGACCTTCTACCCGTCCTCCTCCTTCCACGAGCAGCGCCCCGCGGACTGGTGGGACGCGGTCTGCGCCAGCCTGAAGACGCTGGCGGCGAACCCGGCCGTCGATGCCGGCGCGATCCGCGCCATCGCCATTTCCGGCCACAGCCTCGGCTGCCTGCCGCTCGACGCGGACGGGAACCTCCTGCAGGAATTCGTGCCGATCTGGTCCGACGGGCGGGCCGTGGCGGAGGCGGAGGACTTCTTCACCCGGGTCGATCCCGCCCTCTGGTACAGGACGACCGGCAACGGCTTCCCCGCCCCACTCTACACCGTCTTCAAGGCGATGTGGCTGCGCCGCAACGCACCCGACGTCTTCGCCCGCACGAAGACGATCATCGGCACGAAGGACTATATCAACCTCAGGCTCACCGGCCGCATCGCCACCGATCCCTCCTATGCCTCCGGCACAGGCGTCTACGACCTCAAGGCCGGCCGCTACGCGCCCGACCTCATCGCTGCGGCGGGTCTCGACCCAAGCCTCTTCGCCCCCATCGTCGCCTCCACCGACATCATCGGCGAGGTGCTGCCGGAGATCGCCGAGGCGCTCGGGCTGCCGCAAGGCGTGAAGGTCGTCGCCGGCGGCGTCGACAACAGTTGCATGGCGCTCGGCGGGCGCACCTTCCTCGACGGCGACGCCTATGCCTCCATGGGCTCGTCGAGCTGGATCACCGTCTCGTCCGCCGAGCCCCTGCTCGACGATCGGGTGCGCCCCTTCGTCTTCGCCCATGTCGCCCCCGGCATGTTCATCTCCGCGACGTCGATCTTCTCCTCGGGCACCAGCGTCAACTGGGTGGCCGATACGCTTCTGCCGGACGTGAGGCGCGAGGCGGAAGCCGCCGGCCGCAACGTGCATGACGACCTCTTCCAGCTCGCCGGGCAATCGCCCGCCGGCGCGCGCGGCCTTCTCTTCGTGCCCACGCTCGGCGGCGGCACCAGCTTCGAGGGCGGGCCGGCGGTGCGCGGCGGCTTCCTCGGCCTCGACCTCCAGCACGGCCGCGCCGACATTTTTCGCGCGGCGCTGGAAGGCGTGGCGCTCGGCCTTCGCGTCGCGCTCGACGAATTGCGCCGCATGACGGCGCTCGGCCCGGAGATGGTCATCGTGGGCGGCGGGGCGCGAAACGCGCTGTGGCGGCAGATCTTCGCCGATATCTTCGACTGCGCCGTCGTCAAGACGCAGATCGACCAGCAGGCCGCCGCTCTCGGCGCGGCCGCGCTCGCCTTCGTCGGCATGGGCCTGTGGCGGGATTTCTCCCCTATCCGCGACCTCCACGCCACCGAGAGCCGCAGCGAGCCGTCGCCTGAGACCCGCAAGGTCTATGGCGCGGCGCTCGCCGCCTATCGCCGGGCGGCGGTGCAGCAGCAGGAATTGTCGGGCGCGCTCGCCGCCCTGCGGGAGGCCGCGCCATGACCGAACTCTTCCTCGCCATCGATGTCGGCACCGGCAGCGTCCGCGCCGCGCTGATCGACACCAAGGGCCGGATCGTCGAGATCGCCGCGCGCGAGCACGACCAGATCGTGCCGCAGTTCGGCTGGGCGGAACAGCGCCCGCTCGACTGGTGGGATGGTGCCTGCGCCGCCGTGCGCACGGTGCTCGACAAGGCGGAAGGCGCGCGCGAGCGCATCTCCATGGTCGCCATCTGCGGCCAGATGCACGGCCTCGTGTTGCTGGACGATGCCGGGAACCTCACCCGCGATACCGCCCCCCTCTGGAACGACAAGCGCACGCTGAACCTCGTGCGCAGGTTCGAGGCGGAGAACGCGCCGGAAAGCTACCTCGCCGAGAGCGGCAACACGCCGACGCCCGCCTGGCCGGGCTTCAAGCTGCAATGGGTGCGCGATGCGGACCCTGAGGCCTACCGCCGCAGCGCCGTCGCCATCATGCCGAAGGACTACATCAACTTCCGGCTGACCGGCGAGATCGCCATGGACACGGGCGACGCCTCGTGCAGCTTCCTGATGAACCCGGCAACGCACGCCTGGTCGCCGGTCATGATCGAGCGCATGGGACTCGACGCGCGGCTGCTGCCGCCGATCCGCAACCCGCTCGACATCATCGGCCATGTCACGGAGGATGCCGCCCGCGCCACCGGGCTTCGCGCCGGCACGCCCGTCATGGTCGGCGGGGCGGACTATCCGATGGCGCTGCTCGGCTCCGGCGCCTGCCGGCCGGGCCTCGGCTCGGACAGCACCGGCACCGGCGCGATCGTCACCATGATCGCTGAAAAACCGCTGCTCGACCCGGAAATCTCCAATGTCGCGACGATCGAGGGCAACTGGGCGCCCTTCGTGCTGCTGGAAACGGGCGGCGACGGCATGCGTTGGGCGCGCCGCGCGTTCCACGAGGGCAAGCTGAGCTATGGCGACATCGTCGAGCGCGCGGAAAAGGCCCCGCCCGGCTCCGACGCCCTCCTCTTCCTGCCGTTCCTCACCGGCGAGCGCCTCGGCCAGCACCGCAATTCGCGGGCGCAGTTCTTCGGCCTCGGCGCCGGCCATGGCGTGGAGCACCTGCACCGCGCCATCCTCGAAGGCATCGCCTTCGCCATGGCCCGGCATATCCGCATCATGGAGGCGAGCTCCGGCAAGCGTCTGGAACGCATGATCGCCGCCGGCGGCGGGGCGCGGACCAAACTGTGGCTGAAGATCAAGGCGAGCGTCTTCGATACGCCCGTGCTGGTGCCGCAGGAGCCGGAATGCGGCCTCGTCGGCTGCGCTGCCATGGCGGCGACAGCCACCGGCCGCTTCTCGCGCACCGAGGACGCGGCGGAAGCCTATGTCCGCTACGACGAGGAGATCGCGCCCGACCCGGCATGGGCCGAGATCTACAGCCATGTCCAGCCGGTCTTCGACCGGCTCTATCATCACAGCAAGGCGCTCTACGACGACATGGACGCGCTTGCCAGCCTGATCCGCGACCGGCAATCGGCCGCGCGCTAACCGTCAAAAACGAGGAGGATTTCATGAAAGAGATTATCGACACGTTCCGGTCCGACCTGTTCGCCGGCAAGGACATCCTGGTCACCGGCGGCTCGTCCGGCATCGGCCTTGCCATCGCGCAGGGCTTCGCCCGGCTCGGCGGCTCCGTCGTCGCGCTCGGCAGCTCTGAGGCCAAGCTGAAGGCCGCCGCCGCGGACCCGGAGAACAAGGGCATCCGCTTCGAGCGCGTCGATGTGCGCGACCCGGAGGCTATCAAGGCCTTTGCCGGGACGCTGAAGAAGCTCGACGTGCTGATCAACGGCGCAGGCATCGCCCGGCCGCAGGCCGAATTCGAGGACGCCACCTATATGGAGGTGATGGACGTCAACCTGAACAGCCAGATGCGCTTTTCCATGGCCGTCCTGCCGCTGCTGAAGGCCTCGCGCGGCGTCATCATCAACACCGCCTCGATGCTGAGCTATGTCACCGACCCGGTCGTGCCGGCCTATGGCGCCAGCAAGACCGGCGTGCTCGGCCTCACCCGCCACCTCGCCCATGCCTTCGGCCCGGACGGCATCCGCGTCAACGCCATCTCGCCCGGCTACCACAAGACGGACATGACCAAGGGCCTGTGGACCGATCCGGTTCCGGCAGAAAAGATCGCCCAACGCTCGGCGCTGAAGCGCTGGGGCACGGTGGACGACCTCGTCGGCACCGCCCTCTTCCTCGCCTCCCCGGCCGCCGTCTTCATCACCGGCGCGGACCTGCCGGTCGACGGCGGCTTCGTGAACGGCAGCTTCTGAACCCTTCGGCACTTCAAAGAAAAAACCCCCGGCCTTTCGGCCGGGGGTTTTGTCTTGCAGGGACGGAAGGATCAGGCCGCGCGCCCGAGGGCGTCGGCGGCGAGGATCGCGGCCTCGATGTCCTCCACGGTCACCGGGGCGCGGGTGGCGTGGGTGATGTTGCCCCTGACCGCAGCTTCGGCGACCTTGCGCACCTTGGCGGCGACGTCGTCCTTGATGTTGAGGTCCGCCAGCGTCGTCGGCAGGCCGAGGGCGCGGCAGAAGCGCAGCGTCTCGTCGATCTCGCTCTGCGGGCGGTTTTCCAGCACGAGCAGGCAGAGCACGCCGAAGGCGACCTTCTCGCCATGCAGCAGGCCGTGGATTTCCGGCAGCACGGTCAGCGCATCGTGGATGCCGTGGGCGGCGGAGACGCCGCAATTCTCGAAGCCGAGGCCGGAGAGCAGCGTATTAGCCTCGATGATATCTTCGAGCGCCTGCGTGACGACGCCGGCCTCCGCCGCGAGCTTGGCCTTTACCGCCTGCTCCATGATCACCGCATGGCATTCGCGGGCGATGGCGACGGCGGCGCGGGTCGCGGGGAAGCCGCCGGAAATGTAGTTCATCGTGCCCGCCTCGATATTGGCGCGCGCCTCGTACCAGGTGGAAAGCGCATCGCCCATGCCGGCGACGAGGAAGCGCACCGGCGCGGCGACGATGACCTCTGGATCGACGAGGACGAGATCGGGATTGCGCGGCAGGTTGTGCGCCTCCTGCAGCACGCCGGCATCGCTGTAGACGACCACGACAGCGCTGGTCGGCGCATCGGTGGAGGCGATGGTGGGCACGGCCAGCATGCGCGCATTGGTGCGGTGCGCCGCCATCTTGGCCGTATCCAGCGTCTTGCCGCCACCGATACCGACGACGACATCCGCGCCGAATTCCGCTGCCGCTGCCGTCACCCGGTCGATCTCGCGGTCGGAGCATTCGCCGCCGAATTTCTCGAAGCGGCTTTCGGCCTTCACGCTCTCGCCGAGGCTGGCCGCATAGCGGTCATGGAGGAAGGCGTCGATGAGGAAGAGCGGCCTTTTGCCGAGTGAGGCCAGATGCTCGCCGAGGCGGGCGATCTCGCCGCGCCGCTGGATATAGCGGCCGGGGCTGCCGAAGGAACGGGACATGGTTTTCTTCTCCAGTATCAGCGAATGGTGTTGCCGCAGACATAACCGCCATCGACCGGCAGGTCGGCACCGGTGACGAAGGAAGCGGCGGGGCTTGCGAGGAAGACGGCGGCGCCGACGAGGTCGTCGACCGAGCCCCAGCGCTTCAGCGCCGAATGGTCGGCGATGAGGTCGTGGCTCTTCGGCTGGGTCCACAGGCCCTTCGTCATGTCGGTCTTGTGGTAGCCCGGCGAGATGGCGTTGACGCGCACGCCGTCCGGCCCGTAGGCATGGGCGAGCGCGCGGGTGAGGCCGAGGATGCCGGTCTTGCTGGCGGTGTAGGCGGGCACTTCCGGCTCCACCAGATAGCTCAGCATCGAGGCGATATTGACGATGGCGCCGCGGGTTTTCGCCAGCAGCGGGCGGAAGGCCGTGCTGAGGCGCATCACGCTGTTGAGGTTCACCTCGATGACGTCGAGGAACACCGCCTCCTGATGCTCCGCCTCGCCCCGGCCGATGCCCTGCGCGTTGACCAGCACGTCGAGCCGGTCGAAGCCCTTGACAAAGGCGCTGACGGCGGCGCTGTCGCGCACGTCGAGCACGGCAAAGCGAAGCCGCTCCCCGGCTTCGGCCTGTCCGGCCTCGACCTTCGCCGCATTGCTGCCCGTCGCCACCACGTCGGCACCGAGCGCGGCGAAGCCTTTGGCGATGGCAAGGCCGATGCCGCTGGTGCCGCCCGAGACCAGCACGCGCTTGCCGGCAAAGAGGTCCGGCAGGTAGGTGGCGGCGATCCCGGATTTTTCCGTCCTGTCGTTCATGTCGGTTTCCCTTAGGCTTCAGCGGCGCGAGCGGGCGGTGACGAACTGGATGAGCATCGCCAGGATGATGATCAGCCCGAGATAGACGTTCTGGTGGTAGCCCGGCACGCCGGCAAGGTTCATGATATTGGTGATGATGCCGAGGATCAGCGCGCCGAGCAGCGTGTTGAACATGCCGCCGCGCCCACCCATCAGGCTTGCCCCGCCGATGACCACGGCCGCGATGACGTCGAGCTCCGCCCCGACGCCGACCTGCGGCGTGCCGATGCCGGTGCGCCCGGCCGCGACGATGCCCGCGACGGCGGCGAGCGCCCCGCTGATGATATAGACCGACAGCACGTAGCGCTCGACCGGCACGCCCGAGAGCCGCACGGCCTCCTCGTTGGAGCCGATGGCGGTGACGAGGCGGCCGAAGCTCGTATAGGCCAGTACCACGCCGCCGATGGCATAGATGATCAGCATGAGGATGGCGGGCTGCGGGATGCCGAAGAGGAAGCCGCTGCCGAAATCGACCAGCGAGGCGCCGGGCGGACCCATGGTGATCGGCCGGCCGGCGCTGATGATCAGCGAGAGGCCGCGGGCGATCGCCATCATGGCGAGCGAGATGACGAAGGACGGCAGGCGCATATAGGCGACGAAGAAGCCTGTGACAACGCCGCAGGCCGCTCCGGTGAGAATGACGAGCAGGATCGCCATCGGCACGCCGTATCCCTGCGCCGCGATGAGATGGGCGCAGAGCACGGAGCCAACGGCCGCGATGGAACCGACCGACAGGTCGATGCCGCGCGTCAGCACGACGAAGAGCATGCCGACGGCCATGATGCCCGCGCCGGACGCGACCTGGCGCACCACGTTCATCAGGTTGCGCTCCGTCAGGAACGCATCGGACCAGAGCGCGGCGACGACCACCAGGACGATGAAGATACCGAGGGTGCCGTATTGGCGCACGGCCTCCAGCAGACGCGGGGTGAACGACGACGGCGCGGCGGCGCTTGCGGATTGCGTATTCATTGGCTTGCCTCATCCCTCTCTCTGGCCGTCTGGGTCATCGCCAGCGTCAGCAATTGCTGCTCGGTGAACGCCGCCTCGGTGAGTTCCCCGACGATGGCGCCCTCCGCCATGACGAGAATGCGGTCGCAGATGCCGAACAGTTCCTGATGCTCGGACGAAATGACGAGAACCGCCTTCCCGGCCTTGGCCAGATCGTTGATCAAATTGTAGATTTCGCTCTTGGCCCCAACATCGACGCCGCGCGTCGGCTCATCGAGGATCAGGAGGTCGCAGTCCGCGTGGAACCACTTGGCGAGCGCCACCTTCTGCTGGTTGCCGCCCGAAAGGCTGGAGACCGGCGCATCGACGCTGGAGGCCTTGAGGCGCATGTCCTTGCCGAGGGCTGTCGCGACCTTGCGCTCCTTGCCGACATCGAGAAAGCCGAAGCGGGTGACGCTGCGGATCTTGGCGAGCGTGGTGTTGATGCGGATCGGCGCGTCGAGGATGACCCCCTGCTCCTTGCGGTCCTCCGGAACGAGGCCGATATGGGCATGCACGGCCTGACGCGGCGAGGAAAGATGGAGCGGCTTGCCCTTCAGTTCCACGGTGCCGGAATCCATCCGATCCGCGCCGAAGACGAGGCGCGCGACCTCCGTTCGGCCCGAGCCGACCAGGCCGCCGAGGCCGACGACCTCACCGGCGCGCACGGTGAAGCTGACATCGCGCACCTTGCGGCCGCGGGTGAGGTTGCGCGCGTCGACCACCACCTCGCCCGGCGCGCGGCCGTCCTTCGGCGGGAAGAGCGCGGCCATCTGCCGGCCGACCATGCGGGCGATCACGGCGTCCACGTCGGTCGCGGCCGTCGCCAGCGTCTCGACATGGGAGCCGTCCTTCATGACGGTGATACGGTCGGAAAGGTCGAAGACCTCGTTCAGGCGATGCGAGATATAGACGATGCCCGTGCCGTTCACGCGCAGTTCGCGGATGATGGCGAGCAGCCGCTCGGCGTCGCTGTTGGCGAGCACGGCGGTCGGCTCGTCGAAGACGATGATGCGTGCCTTGTTGGAAAGCGCCTTGGCGATCTCGACGACCTGCTGGTGGGCGACCGTCAGCCGCCCGGCCTGCACGGCGGGATCGATGGAGAAGCCGAGCCGGTCGAGGATTTCGCGCGCGGCCTTGCGCAGCGCGGCGTGGTTGACGAAGCCCGGCAGGCGGCCGAGGAAGATGTTCTCGGCGACCGTCAGGTCCGGCGCGAGCGCCAGTTCCTGGTGGATCACCGAGATGCCGCGGCCGGTCGCGTCGCGCGGGCCGGAAAGCTGCACGGCCTCGCCGTTGAGGCTGACGGTGCCCGATGTCGGCGCGATCTCGCCGGCGAGCACCCGCATCAGCGTGGATTTGCCGGCGCCGTTCTCGCCGACCAGCGCATGCACCTCGCCGGCCTTGAGGTCGAAATCGACGCCCTTGAGGGCCTGCACCCCCGCGAAATTCTTCCGGATGCCGGATAGGCGGACAAGTTCGGTCATGGGATCCTCAAAGGATGCACCGGAGACCCGGTGCATCCCTCTCTTCTGTCGCTCAGAAAACGGACTCGGGATTGTAGTACTTGTCCACGTTGTCCTTGGAGATCACGTCGGCGGGCGTGAAATATTCCTTCGGGAAGTCCGCCGGCAGCTCGCCCTTGAACGCCTTGTAGGCGACGTCGAAGGCGGTGCGGCCGACGAGGTCCGGGTCGTTGAGGCCCGTTGCGCCGTAGCTGCCGTCCTTGATCATCGCCAGCGCCTCGCGCTGCCCGTCGGCGGCGGCGGCGAAGAGGATGTTGTCGAGGCCCGCGGCCTTGGCCGCCTGCACCGCGCCGAGCACCATGGAATCGTTCTCGCCGACGACGAGGTTGGCATCCGGATGGGCCTGCAACAGGTCTTCCGCCGCCTTCAGGCCGCCGTCCGTCGCCCAGTCGCCCCAGCCCTGGCCGAGGATCTGGAGATTGACCGCGCCCTCGTTGACGAGCTGCGCCTCGACGATGCCCTTGACGACGCCCATGCGGCGCTCGAGCCCGCCCGGATTGCCCTGGTTGCCGGAGATGAGGAGCATCTTGATCGGCGTGCCCTTCATCTTCTTGGCGATCCAGTCGCCGACGAGGCGGCCATTCTCATCGCTGGAAGAGCGGACCAGCGAGATGAAATTGGCCTTTGCGTTGAGCGTCGAGTCCATCGCCACGACCTTGACGCCGGCGGCCGTCGCCGCGTTGACGGCCGGAATGAGCGCTTCCTGGTCGCGCGGGTTGATGATGAGGATGTTGATGCCCTTGGCCACCATATCCTCGACGTCGTTGATCTGCTTGGAGAAATCGCTCTGGCTGTCGGCCGTCGTGATTTCGCAGCCCGCGTCCTTGGCGGCCTTCTCGACGGCGGCGACCTGCGCGGCGAAATAGGGCGCGTTGAGCGAGGGCATGGTGAGGCCCACCTTGCAATCCTCGGCCATGGCGGCAGAGGTCAGGCAGAACAGGGCCACCGACCCTGCCAGAAGCGTCTTGATGCTGGTCATGTTAACTCCTCCTAGTGATTGTTGCATGCTGACACGGGCGGCGTGGCATCCGGCACGGATGGCCTCACCAGAGCGTGTATCCTCCATCCACAAGCACGATCGATCCGGTCATCAGGCTCGCAGCCTGAGAGGACAGGAAGAGGATCACGCTTGCGACCTCGTGGTCCTTGCCCATGCGCGCCATCGGCGTGGAATCGATCCAGCGGTCGAGCATGGGCCGGTTGTTCTCGACGAGCGCGTTGAGCGGCGTTTCGATATAGGTGGGCGCCACCGCATTGACCCTGACGCCGCGCGTCGCCCATTCGGCGGCGAGCGACTTGGTCAGGTGATGCACGGCGGCCTTCGAGGCGTTGTAATGCGCCTGCGGCTGCGGCCGGTTGACGATGAAGCCGGACATGGAGCCGACATTGACGATAGAGCCCCGGCCGGCCTTCAGCATGTGGCGGCCGAAGGCGCGGGCGCACCAGTAGGTGCCGTTGAGATTGACGTCGATGACCTTCAGCCAGCGCTCGTCTTCCATATCCTCGGCGGGGATATCGCTAAGCGCGATGCCGGCATTGTTGACGAGGACGGATGCACCGCCCGTCGCCGCCAGCTCGTCGGCGATAGCCTGCATGCGGGCGGCATCGGTGACGTCGCCTTCATGCACCGAGACATCGTAGCCCTTGGCCTGCAATGCCGCGCGTGCCTCTTCCAGCAGCGCCGGATCGCGCTCGATGAGGGCAAGCCGGGCGCCTGCCTCGCCGAGCGCATCGGCGGTTGCAAGACCGATGCCGCGCCCTCCGCCGGTAATGACCGCACGTTCCCCTTCGAGCCTGAAGCGTTCGAGATACACCTGTTTCCTCCGTCCCTATTGATGCTGTTGCGCAGGCGTCCCTCATCCGGCCTGCCGGCCACCTTCTCCCCGTAAACGGGGCGAAGGGGATATGCCGCGCCGGTTTCCCCAACCAATGCCCGTTCGTGCGGCAAGTCCCCTCTCCCCGCTTGCGGGGAGAGGGTTAGGGTGAGGGGCCAACATGCACTGTGCTTTTTGCCGTGCCCTACTCCCCGTAGGGCACCCAGATATTCTTGACCTGCGTGGCGCGGCCGAGGAATTCCCGTCCCTCGCCCTGCCGCGCATCGAACCAGTCGCGTTGCGCCGTCTCGGCCCAGACCTGCTTGAGATTGCCGGCGGAGGCCTTCTCGATGGCGCCGGCCGTTGCGGCGTTGCCGAAGTACCAGATCCCGTCCACCTCCTCGTGGCGGGCGAGTTCCAGCGCCAGCGCATGGCGGTCGCCCGTCACGATGTTGACGACGCCGCCCGGCACATCCGAAGTCTCCAGCACCTGGTAGAAGTCGGTCGCGGCGAGCGCCTGGCTGGCCGAGGGGATGACGACGACCCGGTTGCCGAGCGCGATGGCCGGCGCGAAGGTGGAGACGAAGCCGAGGAGGCCCGGCTCCTCAGGGCAGACGATGCCCAGCGTGCCGACTGGCTCGTTCATGGCGAGCGCCACGCCGCGCATCGGCGGCTTGTGCACCGCGCCCTCGTATTTGTCGGCCCATGCTCCATAGGCGAAGAGGCGCGAGACGCTGGCGGAGACCTCGCGGGCCGTATCCTGCCGGCGGCGGCCGGTCATGGCGGCGAGGCGTTCGGCGAATTCGCCGGCGCGGGCATCGAGGTTTTCCGCGATGTAGTAGAGGATCTGCGCGCGGTTGTGCTCGCTCGCGGTGCCCCAGGACGCTGCCTTGCGCGCCGCTTCCACGGCATTGCGGATGTCCTTGCGGTTGCCCTCGCCAACCTCCCCGACGAGCGCACCCGAGGGCGAAACGACCGGGCGCGAATAGCCCCCGTCCGGCCGCGCCTGCTTGCCGCCGACATAGAATTTCGCCGTGCGGTCGACGAAAGCGGTGGAGAGCACGTCGCCGGTCGGCTGGGCGGACGGCTTCTCGGCGATGGGCTTGGCTTTCGCCAACCATTTCGGCCGGCTGTAGGCGGAAAGCCCCTCGCGGCCGCCCTCGCGGCCGAAGCCGGATTCCTTGTAGCCGCCGAAGCCGACGCCGGCATCGAACATGTTGGTGCCGTTGACCCAGACGACGCCGCATTTCAGCTTGGGCGCGATGTCGAGGGCAAGCGACAAGGTCTCGCTCCAGACGGACGCGGCAAGGCCGTATTCGGTGTTGTTGGCTAGCTCCACCGCCTCGGCGGGCGTGCGGAACGTGGTGGCGACCACGACCGGGCCGAAGATCTCGACGCGCGAGACGGTGGCGGCCGGATGCACGCCCGTCAGCAGCGTCGGCGGGTAGAAGCAGCCCTTGCCCGGCACGCCGGCCTTCGGCTGGTGCAAGCTCGCGCCTTCCTTGACGCCCGTTTCCACGAGCGAACGGATGCGCTCGAGCTGCACCGGATGGACGATGGCGCCGATATCGACGACCTTGTCGAGCGGATCGCCGACGCGCAGCGTCTCCATGCGGGCCTTCAGCTTCACGATGAAGCGGTCATGGACGCTTTCCTGCACGAGGAGGCGGGAACCGGCGCAGCAGACTTCGCCCTGGTTGAACCAGATGGCATCGACGACGCCTTCCACGGCCGCGTCGAGATCGGCGTCGTCGAAGACGATGAAGGGCGACTTGCCGCCAAGTTCCAACGTCAGGCTCTTGCCGGTGCCGGCGGTCGCCTCGCGAATGCGGCGGCCGACTTCCGTCGAGCCGGTGAAGGCGATCTTGGCAATGCCCGGATGCTTGACGATCTCCTCGCCCGTCGCCCCGTCGCCGGTGACGATGTTGACGACACCTTCCGGCAGACCGGCCTTCTGGCACATCTCAGCGAAGAGCAGCGCCGTCAGCGAGGTATATTCGGCGGGCTTCAGCACGACCGTATTGCCGAGCGCGATGGCCGGCGCGATCTTCCAGGCGAGCATCAGCAGCGGGAAGTTCCACGGGATGATCTGGCCGCAGACGCCGAGCGCCTCGCGGTCGGCAAGCTCACCATCCATGAGCTGCGCCCAGCCGGCATGATGATAGAAGTGGCGGGCGACGAGCGGGATGTCGATGTCACGCGTCTCGCGGATCGGCTTGCCGTTGTCGAGCGTCTCCACCACCGAGAAGAGGCGGCTGTGGCGCTGGATGAGGCGGGCGAGCGCATAGAGGTAGCGGGCGCGCTGGTGGCCGGCGAGCGCCGCCCATGCGGGCTGCGCCTTGGCGGCGGCCTTGACGGCGGCGTCGACATCGGCCGCGCCCGCCTGCGCGATGCGCGTCAGCACCTCGCCGGAACCGGGCGCGATGGTCTCGAAGCTCTCGCCGGCCTTCGCCTTCTTCCAGGCGCCGCCGATGAAGAGTTTCGTCTCCCCGCCCAGGCCCTTGATCCAGGCGCGGGCTTCCTTGTCGCTTTCGGGGGCCGGGCCGTAGCTCATCGTCTCAAGAATCTCTGCAATGGACATCGTGTTCTCCCCAGAGCATTTGCGCGTTCTCCGAACCGCGAAAACGCTCTGTTCCTTTGTTTTGCGCGCTTCCGAACGGAAAACCGGTATCCACTTTTCCTGGAAACGCCCCAGCCCGACTAGGCAATGGCGTGGTGGCTGAAGGCCGCATAGCGGCCGGTGACATAGTGCTCGAGCTGCCGCTCGATATCGGAAAGCAGCGAGGAGGCGCCGAAGCGGAAGAGGTTCGGCTGGAGCCAGTCGTTGCCCAGTTCCTCCTTCATCAGCGCGAGATAGGCCATCGCGTCCTTTGCGGTGGAGATACCGCCGGCCGGCTTGTAGCCGACGACATGGCCGGTCATCTCGCGGTAGTCGCGGATGGCGCGCAGCATGATCAGCGTCACCGGCAGCGTGGCGTTGACGCCTTCCTTGCCCGTCGAGGTCTTGATGAAGTCGGAGCCCGCCATCATCGCGACCCAGGAGGCGCGCGAGACATTGCGCAGCGTCTGGAGGTCGCCGGTGGCGAGGATGGTCTTCATATGCGCCGGGCCGCAGGCTTCCCTGCAGGCCTTCACCTCGTCGTAGAGCGCCTGCCAGTTGCCGCGCAGCACATGCTCGCGCGTGATGACGATGTCGATCTCCTCCGCCCCGTCGGCGACCGAGGCCTCGATCTCCTTGAGCCGCGTTTCCATCGGCGACAGGCCGGCCGGAAAGCCGGTGGAGACGGCCGCGACCGGAATATCGCTGCCCTTCAGCGCATCGACGGCAGTGGCGACGAAACGGTGGTAGACGCAGACCGCGCCCGTGGTGACGCGGCGGTCCGCAAGGCCGAGGGCGGCCTGCAGGTCCTCGCGCAGCGGCTGGCGCGCCTTGGCGCAGAGACGGCGCACGCGGCCCTCCGTGTCGTCGCCGTTCAGCGTCGTGAGGTCGATGCATTCGATGGCGCGCACCAGCCAGGCCGCCTGCCATTCCTTCTTGACCGTGCGGCGCCCGCCCAGCGAGGCCGTGCGGCGCTCGGCGGCCGACAGGTTGACTCGCACCGCCTCGATGGGATCCATGGAGAAGGCGATGCCGGGATTGGACGGATGCGGCCCGGAATTGCGGACCTTGGCGACGGCGCGCACGGCCGGCGCCCCCCCGATGACAGCTTCACTCACATCCACCACGCAGCTCCCGGATTTGATATGAATGGCAGGATGCGCCATATCATTATGACATTTTGTAATGTTGTACGGACAACATAATCAAACTACATTCCGAGTGTCAATAGCCGGTGAATACAGCCTTTTCAGTTTGTGATGTCCGCTTGTCATGTCACGCTAACAACAGCAAAGTGCCTGCAACCGCCCCGCGAGGAAGAGAGATTCGCATGAGCATCGAACGCAATTCCCCCATCCCTCTCTATTTCCAGCTCGCTGAAACGCTGAGGGGCGCGATCGAATCCGGCGCCTATCCGCCCGGCAGCAAGCTGCCGACCGAAGGCGAGCTTTGCGAGACCTACGACGTCTCGCGCAGCGTCGTGCGGCAGGCGCTGCAATCGCTCGCGCATGACAACCTGATCGAGACCGAGCGCGGCCGCGGCGCCTTCGTCTTGGAACGCAAGGTGCCCATCGCCCTCGTCCAGCAGCTCGATCCGCTGCTCGAAAGCATGGCCAAGGCCGGCTTCAAGCTGACGACCCGGGTGCTGAAACAGGAGCGCATCAGGCCCCCCGCCCATGTGGCGGAACAGATCGGCGAGAGCGACGCCATCTTTCTGGAGCGCATGCGCTATGCCGACGGCGTGGTCTTCCTGGTCGTGCGCAACTACCTGCCCTATTCGCGCTTTCCCGAGCTGCTGCACTCGAACGAGCTGGAGAACGTCTCGCTCTACCAGTACCTCGCCAAGCGCTACAATGCCGTGGCGACCACCGGCAAGCGACAGGTGGAGCTCGCCCGCATCGATGAGGAAGCCATCGCCAGCCAGTTGCAGGTGGAGATGAACAGCTACGTCCTGTTCAACCGCGAAGTGACCTACGACCAGAACAAGCAGGTACTCGAATATTACGAATCCTGGCACCATCCCGACCGTACGCGCCTGACCATCGACCTGCACCGGACCTATTGAGGACCGTCAGGCCCGCTTGAGGCCGCGATAGGTGGCTCGGAAGAGGGCCAGAAGCTCGTCCAGCCCCGCGAAGGCGCGCGGTTCGACCGTCTCGCCGAGCTGGTCGGGGAAGGGAATGTCCTCGACGCCGCGCCAATGGCCGGCGGCGATGCCGCCGAGATAGGCGGCCCCGATGGTCGCATTGCCGAGTTCGTGCGCCGGCACCAGCGGCATCTGCAGGATGTCCGCCAGCAATTGCCGCCAGCGCGGATCCGTGCTGCCGCCGCCGGTGAGCAGGATCCGGTCGGCGGAAACGCCGATGCCGCGCATGGCATCCCAGCTATCGCGCACCGCAAGGGCAACACCCTCGAAGACCGAACGGATGAGCTGGCCGCGCGTGCAGCCGAGGCGCATATAGGCCCAGGCCGCCGCCGCGTTCGGATCGAGCAGCGGCGCGCGCTCGCCCGCCGCATAGGGCAGGAAGACGATGCCGCCATTGCCCTCGTTCTCGTCGAAGCCGGCGCGATACATTTCCGCCCAGGAAGCGCCGAGCACGGTGCGCGCCCATTCGAAGACCGTGCCGCCGTTCTGCAGCGCAGCCATGGAATAGAGGCTGCGGCCAATGCCGCGATAGCTGTTGTAGAAGGGCTGGACGCGCGGCTCGATACTCTCGACCACCGACATGATCTGGATGCCCGAACCAACCTGCAGGATGGTGGAGCCGGGCGTGGTCTGCCCCATGCCGAAGAGGCAGGAGGCGGTATCGGAAAGACCGGCGGCGACCGGCGTTCCGGCGGGTAGCCCCAGTTCTTCAGCCGCTGCGGCCGTCAGCCGGCCGGCGACCGACTGCGATTCCACGACGGGGGCGAGGACGGCTGGATCGAGCGACAGGGCGTTCAGGAAATCCGTCGCCCAGCGGTCGCCGTCGATCTCGTAGAGCAGCGTCATCGACGCGTCGGAGGGTTCCGTCGCAACCTCGCCGGTCAGCACCAGCCGCAGCCAGTCCTTCGGCGAGAGGATGCGGCGGATGGCGGCATAGGTGGCGGGCTCGTTGTGCCGAAGCCACAGCAGCGAAAGGCCGGCCATGCCGCTGACGACGGGATTGGCGAGCGGGCGGCGCACCGCCTCCGGCAAGGCGAGCACCGCGTCCATTTCCGCCGTGGCGCGCTGGTCGGCCCAGAGGATGGCGGGGCGCAGCGGCTTTTCCGCATCGTCGAGCACGACGAGCCCGTGCGCCTGGCCCGACAGGCCGATGCCGCGCACCGCCGCGCCGCGCCCGGCGCAGCAGGCGCGCACCGCCGCGACCGTTCCGGCCCACCAGTCGGCCGGCGCGGTTTCGGCATGACCCGGCACGGGCGAGGAGACGGCATAGGCCTGCGAGGCCTCCGCGACGGTCCTGCCGTCGTCATCGATCAGAAGTGCCTTGACCGAGCCGGTGCCGAGATCGATGCCGAGATACATGCCTGCCTGTCCCCATATGCGTCATGAAAAAGCAGCAGAGATGCTTTCCATCCCTGCTGCAACCGTTTTCTCAGGCCAGAAGCTGGGCGGCCTCGGAGACGACGCGCTCGGCCGTCAGGTTCATGGCGCGGTAGATCTCCGGCCCCGGGGCCGATTCCCCGAAACGGTCGACCCCGACCACCGTGCCCGGTCCCTTGAGGAACTGGTACCAGTAGAGGGGCGAAGCCGCCTCGACGAAGACCGCCGGCGTGCCGAAGGAAAGCACGCTGTCCTGATAGGCGCGATCCTGCCGGGCGAAGAGGTTGCCGTTGGGGATGGAGACGATGCGGACCGCGCGGCCCTCGCCTTCCAGGACCTTCGCGGCCTCCAGCACGAGGCCGAGTTCCGAACCGGTCGCGGCCAGCACGACATCCGGCTTGCCGGCGGCATCCTTGAGGATATAGCCGCCCTTGCGGATGCCTTCGAGATCGCCCGCCTTGTGCGCGAATACCGCGCCGTCCTGCCGCGCGGCGACGATGACGCTCGGCCCCTCGCGCTTCATGGCGCTCTCCCAGGCGACGAGCGCTTCCAGCTCGCTGCCCGGCCGCCACAGCGACATGGTGGGGATGGCGCGCAGCGCCACCAGCTGCTCGCAGGGCTGGTGCGTCGGCCCGTCCTCGCCGACCCCGATGGAATCGTGCGTGTAGAGGAAGACCGCCTTGAGCCCCATCAGGGCGGAAAGGCGCACCGCGTTGCGGCTGTAATCGCTGAAGACGAGGTAGCAGGCGCCATAGGGAATGAGCCCGCCATGGGCCGCCATGCCGTTCATCATTGCCGACATGCCGAATTCGCGCACGCCGTAATGCACGAAGTTACCGGAGAAATCCTCGGGCGTGATCGAGCGGGCCTCACCGGTCCAGGCGAGCGTCGAGAGGGAAACATCGGCCGAACCGCCGATCACCTCCGGCAGGCCCTTCAGGAGATTGCCGAGCACACGGTTGGACGCCTTGCGCACCGGCTGCTTGACCGGACCGCCACCGAGGATGCGCTCGACTTCCGCCGATACGGCCGCGTCGAACCCTTCCGGCAGGCGGCCGGCGGTGCGGCGTTCCAGCTCGGCGGCCAGCACCGGATGCTGCGCCCGGTAGGCCGCGAACAGCGCGTTCCACTCGGCTTCCGCCTTTTCCCCGCGCGGGCGAGCGTCCCAGGCCTGCATGATGGCATCGGGCACGACGAAGGCCTCGTGCGGCCAGCCGAGATGCTCGCGCGTACGGGTAACCTCGTCCACACCGAGCGGCGCGCCATGCACCTCTTCCTTGCCCTGCTTGTTCGGCGAGCCGTAGCCGATGATCGTCTTGCAGCAGATCATGGTCGGCTTGTCCGGCGAGCGGCGTGCGGCGGTGAAGGCGGCGGCGATGGCGTCGAAGTCGTGGCCGTCGACATCGGCGATGACGTTCCAGCCGAGCGCGCGGAAGCGGGCCGGCGTATCGTCGGCGAACCAGCCGGGCGTTTCGCCGTCGATGGAAATCTTGTTGTCATCATAGACGGCAATGAGCTTGTTCAGCTTCAGCGTGCCGGCGAGCGAAGCCGCCTCCTGCGCCACGCCTTCCATCAGGCATCCGTCGCCGACGAAGACATAGGTGAAGTGATCGACGACGGGGAAGCCCTCTCGGTTGAACTCCTGTGCAAGCTTCCTTTCGGCAAGCGCCATGCCGACGGCGGTCGCAAAGCCCTGCCCGAGCGGCCCGGTCGTCGTCTCGACGCCGGCGGTGATGCCGTATTCCGGGTGCCCCGGGGTCTTGGAATGCAGCTTGCGGTGATCCTTGAGGTCCTGCACCGTCAGCCCGTAGCCGGACAGATGCAGCAGCGAATAGGTCAGCATGGAGCCGTGGCCGTTCGACTGCACGAAGCGGTCGCGGTTGAGCCATTTCGGGTTCGCGGGGTTGTGCCGAAGGAAATCGTTCCACAGAACCTCGGCAATATCGGCCATGCCCATGGCCGTGCCGGGATGGCCGGAATTGGCTTTTTGCACGACATCGACGGTCAGGAAACGAATGGCGTTCGCCAGATCGCGGCGGTCAGACATAGGGGTGCCTCCAGATATGCTTTTCGCATCCTATAATGTTATACGTACAACATGACAAGATGCTTTGATTGAGGAAATGACCTCCGCCGCCCGAAAGCGCAAAGTCCGCAAGGGACCCGGCGCCCCGCCGAAGCCCGCACTTGAAAAAGGGGAGCCGGCGCAGCCGGCCTCAGGCCTGAACGGGCTCGGGCTCCAGCCGCTTCGCCCCCGTCATGATGGCGACGGCGTCGGACATCGAGATCGACTTCGGATCGACGACGCAGGCCCGCGAGCCGAGGCGATGGATATGAATCCGGTCCGCGATCTCGAAGACATGCGGCATGTTGTGGCTGATCAGCACGATCGAGATGCCCTTGCGCCGCACGTCGGCGATGAGGTCGAGCACCTTGCGCGATTCCTTCACGCCAAGGGCTGCAGTCGGCTCGTCCATGAAGATCACCCGGCTGCTGAAGGCCGCGGCCCGCGCGATGGCGATGCCCTGGCGCTGGCCGCCCGAAAGCGTTTCCACCCGCTGGTTGATGTCCTGGATCGTCGCCAGCCCCAGCTCCGACAGGGCCGCCCGCGCCTCGCGGCGCATGGTGCGCATGTCGAGGTTCTGGAAGATCCGGCCGAACATGCCCTTCGTGCGGCGCTCGCGCCCGAGGAACATGTTGTCGGCGATCGTCATGGAGGGCGCCAGCGCCAGCGACTGGAACACCGTCTCGATGCCGGCCCGCCGCGCATCGAGCGGCGAGCGGAAGGAGACCGGCTCGCCGGCAAGGGAAATCTCGCCGGCCTCCGGGGTGATCGCGCCGCACAGCGCCTTGATCAGCGTCGACTTGCCGGCCCCGTTGTCACCGATGACGGCGAGCACTTCCCCCGGCATCAGATCGAAATCGGCATGATCGAGGGCGACGATGCGCCCGTAGCGCTTGACCAGCCCGCGCGCCTTGAGAATGGGTTCCACGCTCATGCCGACACCTTTCTCAGCCAGTTGTCGAGCGCCACGGCCGAGAGGATGAGCAGGCCGATGGACGCCTCCTGCCAGACCGCATCCGCACCGGCGAGCGCGATGCCGTTGCGGAAGGTGCAGACGATGAGCGCGCCGAACAGGGTGCCGATGATCGAGCCGCGTCCGCCGAAGAGGCTGGTGCCGCCGATCACAACCGCGGTGATGGAATCGAGGTTGACGGTCGCACCGGACAGCGAGCTGACCGAGCCCGTGCGGCCGATCAGCACCCAGCCCGCAAGCGCGCAGATGATGCCGGCCAGCACATAGACCGCCGTCAGCGTACGGCGGATGTTGATGCCGGCAAGCTGCGCGGCCTCCGCGTCGTCGCCGATGGCATAGACGTGCTTGCCGAAGGGCGTGCGGTTCAGCACGTACCAGGTCACCGCCACGAGCAGCAGCAGCAGGATCGAGCCATAGGTGAGCGTCGCCCCGAAGAAGGAGAAGGACTGCCCCGCCCATTGGAGGAACGGCGCTGTATCGGCGATCTCCTGCGAGCGGATGGTCTCGCTGCGCGAATAGCCGATATTGATCGCCCCGAAGACGCTCCAGGTGCCGAGCGTGGTGATGAAGGGCGGCAGCTTGAAGCGGCAGATCAGGACGCCGTTGGCAAAGCCGCAGGCCGCGCCCGCCGCAAGGCCGGCGAGGAAGGCAAGCTCGACGGGCACGCCCGACAGGACCGCGAGCCGCCCCATGATGAGCGAGGCCATGATCATGATCGCGCCGACGGAAAGGTCGATGCCGGCCGTCAGGATGATCAGCGTCTGCGCCGTGCCGACGATACCGATGATCGTCGCCTGCTGCAGGATCAGGGAGAAGTTGAACGGGTGCAGGAAGCGCGATCCGACGATGAGGCTGAAGAGAAGGCAGCTCAGGATGAGGATCGCGGCCGGGACGACCGTGAAGTTGTTGTGAAGAAAGCGGTGCAGCGTGCGGCCCACCGACGACCGCTGGTCCTCGAATGCGGCCTCGGCCGTCGAGAGTGCCTGATTGTCCGACGACATGGAGCAAGCCCTTTTTCGTTATGGAAGGGCGGCGCGGCCAAGGCCGCGCCGGTCCGGATCATCAGCCCCAGCAGAGCTTGAGGGCTTCTTCCGACGTAATGGAATCGATGCCGGGAACGGGCTTGTCCGTCACGAGCTTGACGCCCGTGTTGTAGAAGTCGAGGCCTTCGCTGTTGGTGGGCTTGGCGCCGGTCTTGACGTAGTTGACGATCGCCTCGACGCCCATCGTGGCCATCAGCAGCGGATATTGCTGCGAGGTGGCGCCGATGACGCCAGCCGCAACGTTCTTCACGCCCGGGCAGCCGCCATCGACGGAGACGATCAACACGTCCTTCTCGCGCTTGACCGCCTTCAGCGCTTCATAGGCGCCGGCCGCCGTCGGCTCATTGATCGTGTAGACGAGGTTGATTTCCGGCTCGCGCTGGAGAAGCTGCTCCATGCCGGTGCGCCCGCCGTCTTCGGCGCCCGCGCCCCACTGGTGGCCGACGATGCGCGGATCGTCTTCCTCGCCGTAGCGGTTCGGTTCCTTGATGTCGATGCCGAAGCCCTTCATGAAGCCCTGGTCACGCTGCCAGTCGACGGTCGGCTGGTTCTCGACCGCGTCGATGAAGGCGATCTTGGCGTCCTTCGCCTTGTCGCCCATCGTGGCGGCGGCCCATTTGCCGATCAGCTCGCCGGCCAGCTTGTTGTCCGTCTCGAAGGTCGCGTCGGCCGCCGTGATCGGATCGGTCTCGGTATCGAGCGCGACGACGAAGATGCCGGCCTTGCGTGCCTTCTCGAGCGTCGAGACGATGCCCTTCGGATCGCTCGGCGTGATCATGATGCCCTTGGCGCCCGCCGAAATCAGCGTCTCGATGGCGGCGACCTGGGAATCGCTGTCGCCGTCGATCTTGCCGGCGAAGCTTTGCAGCTCGACGCCGAGCTCCTTCGCCTTCATCTCGGCGCCTTCCTTCATCTTGGCATAGAAGGGATTGCCGTTCGTCTTGGTGACGAGACCGATGAGAATCTTGTCTTCAGCGCCGGCCGACGCCGAGAGAGCGAATGTCAGGGCAGCCGCCCCGAACAGGACCTTCTTGAAATTCAGCACGATTTTCCTCCGTTTACGTGACACGCCAATGCCGAAGGCGGGCAAGCTCCCAACCCGACGCCACCGCTATCCTCCACAGAAACGCGCAGCGTCACTCAACATTGTAATGTTGTACGTACAACACTTCATTATAATACGTCAATGATCTTCTGAGGGGCGCATCGTATCTACGGCCCGTTTGACTCGCCGGTCGCTCAGACACCACGCCGTTCATCATTCTGAAGAGGCGGGGAAGCGGCCAGAGGACGGCCAATGTCTGCCGCAATCAAGGATCAACTAAGTCGGCGACTTCATCGGCTCGCCTCTTCTGCTGAACAGAAACACCAAAAAGCCCCGAGACATTTCTGTCATCGGGGCTTTTGATTTGGTTGCGGGGGCAGGATTTGAACCTGCGGCCTTCAGGTTATGAGCCTGACGAGCTACCGGGCTGC
>NZ_QNUJ01000004.1 GCF_003574625.1 Shinella zoogloeoides | reverse complement strand
TCAGGCCCGGAAGGACCAACCGCTCTGCGCATCGTCACCAAGGTGTTGCGATCACCCAAATGACAAACGAGGCCGGATCATCATAACCGATGATCCGGCCTCGTAATGTATAAGCCCGGTCGAACCTGACCGGGCTTTTTTTGTCTGGCTTTCGCTGCGATCAGCGCTTGGAGACCGGCACGTAATCGCGCTTGGGCTCGCCGATATAGAGCTGGCGCGGACGGCCGATGCGCTGTTCCGGATCCTCGATCATCTCGTTCCACTGGGCGATCCAGCCGACCGTGCGGGCGAGGGCGAAGAGCACCGTGAACATGGTGGTGGGGAAGCCGAGCGCCTTCAGTGTGATGCCGGAATAGAAGTCGATGTTCGGATAGAGCTTCTTCTCGACGAAGTAGTCGTCCGTCAGCGCGATGCGCTCGAGTTCCATGGCGACTTCCAGCATCGGGTCGTCCTTGATGCCGAGCTCGCCGAGAACCTCGTGCGTCGTCTTCTGCATGATGCGGGCGCGCGGGTCGTAGTTCTTGTAGACGCGGTGGCCGAAGCCCATCAGGCGGAACGGATCGTTCTTGTCCTTGGCCTTGGCGATATATTCCGGGATGCGATCCACGGAACCGATTTCGGCCAGCATGTTGAGCGCCGCTTCGTTCGCGCCGCCATGGGCCGGGCCCCAGAGGCAGGCGATGCCGGCCGCGATACAGGCGAAGGGATTGGCGCCCGAGGAGCCGGCGAGGCGAACGGTCGAGGTCGAGGCGTTCTGCTCGTGGTCGGCATGCAGGATGAAGATGCGGTCCATCGCGCGCGAGAGAACTGGGTTCGCGGTGTATTCCTCGCACGGAACGGCAAAGCACATGCGCAGGAAGTTCGACGCATAGTCGAGGTCGTTCTTCGGGTAAACGAAGGGCTGGCCGATATGGTACTTGAAGGCCATGGCGGCGATGGTCGGCATCTTGGCGATCATGCGCAGCGAAGCGACCATGCGCTGGTGCGGATCGGTGATGTCGGTCGAGTCGTGGTAGAAGGCCGAGAGCGCGCCGACGACGCCGCACATGACGGCCATCGGGTGGGCATCACGGCGGAAGCCGGTGAAGAACTTCGACATCTGCTCGTGCACCATGGTGTGGTGCGTGACGCGGTAGTCGAAATCGTCCTTCTGCGCCTTGGTCGGCAGTTCGCCGTAGAGCAGCAGGTAGCAGACTTCGAGAAAGTCGCCGTGCTCGGCGAGCTGCTCGATCGGGTAGCCGCGGTGCAGCAGCACGCCTTCGTCACCGTCGATATAGGTGATCTTCGATTCGCAGGATGCGGTGGAGGTGAAACCGGGGTCGTAGGTGAAGGTACCGGTATTCTTGTACAGCGTGCCGATGTCGATCACATCGGGGCCGATCGTACCGGATCGGGTGGGCAACTCGACTGACTTGCCACCGACCGATACATCCGCGCTTGTTCCTGTCATAACGATCCTCCGTTGTTTCCAATGGTGGCACGAGGTCCGTGCCGACCCATGAACATGCTCGTTTTGCTAGCCCATTCCACCGCCTCTGCCAAGCACGACGAAAGGCAAATTGTGCATTGCGGAAACAGGCTTTCCGGCAACGCAATATCTACCCTTTCCATGAAGTTGCAAGCAACTTTTGAGGGTGCTTTTCAGATTATGGAGGGGGCATCCTTTCTGTCTTGCTTAGCATTTGGCAAGCCTACTGGCGATTGAAGATTTCCCTGTTCGATTGCATGATGGGCGAGGGGAAGCGGGGCCGATGCCATGGCCGAGGGGAGAGTCGCGGAACGGAAGGAGACGCCGGAGGCCTATGCCTTTCGGGTGGCCATCGACGACCGCGCCTTGCCGGTTCCGGTGGCGGAAAGGCCACGCCTTCGTCTGCGGCTTGCTTCCTTCTTCCGGAAGATGCGCCGGCTTCTGGCGGAACTGGGCGGCGAGCGGGCCGTCACGGAAGCCTTCGCCGCCGAGCGGGCCTATGGGCACTTCTTCCTCTTCGTTCCCGTCTTTCTCGGGATAGGGGCGGCGCTCTGGTATGTGGCTGCAACCGATCCGCCGCTGCATGCCATGGTCCTTTCGGCCTGCGTCACGATCTGGCCCGCCTGGCGGCTGCGGCATCGGGAGGATTGGGTGGCGCTCGCCGCCGCGGCCGCCTTCCTCGTCCCCGCGGGCATGCTCTTCGCGGCCCTCGAAAGCGCCCGGCTCGATACGGTCATGCTGGATGCGCCGGTGACGACGGACGTCGTCGGCCGGGTGTTGTCGCGCGAGAGCGACGAGCGCGGCGCGATCCGCTATCGCATCGCGGTAGAAGCCACCCGCGATCCGGCGTTGAAGCGCGCGCCCGGCGTCGTGACCATGCTGGCGCGGATGAAGCATGCACCGATCCCGATCGGCAGCGGCATCGAGGGGCGGGGGCGGATCAGTCCGCCGTCGGGGCCGGCGCTTGTCGGCCTCAACGATTTCGCTTTCGATGCCTATTTCGCCGGCAATGGCGCCGTCGGTTATTTCTATCGCGCGCCGGTCGCCGTGGCGGGCGGCGAGGCCGGATGGGACGTCAGGATCCTGCAGGAGATCGCGATCTGGCGGGACAACCTGACCGAGCACATTCGGGGCCGCATCGGCGGCGATGCGGGGGCGATTGCCGCGGCGCTGGTGACGGCCGAGCAGCGGGCGATCAGCCCGGATACGGTGGAGGCGCTGCGGCAGGCCGGGCTTGCCCATGTGCTCGCCATTTCCGGCCTCAACATGGTGCTCGCGGCCGGCACCTTCCTCGTCGGCGCGCGCATGGCGATGGCGCTCGTTCCGGGCTTTGCCGAGCGCTATCCGGCAAAGAAGATCGCCGCCGTCGGGGCGCTTGTCATGGTGACGCTCTATATCCTCGTCTCCGGCGGCGCCATCTCGGCGGTTCGCTCGTGGATCATGATCTGCGTGATGCTCATCGCCGTGCTTTTCGGCCGCTCGGCGATCAGCCTGCGCAATGTGGCGATCTCGGCAATCCTCATCCTGGCGGTGACGCCCTCGGCCGTCACCAATCCGGGCTTCCAGATGTCCTATGCGGCAACCCTCGGCCTCGTCGCGGGCTATGCGGCCTGGCGCGAGCGGCCGGTCCGGCGTGAGAGCCGGGGAAGGCCGTTCCAGCTCTTCGGCGGTTCGGTCGGGCGCTTCCTCGGCGGGCTGCTTCTCTCCTCGATGATCGGCAGCCTTTCCACGCTGATCTATTCCATCGGCCATTTCCATCGCATTCCCGCCTACGGGCTTGCCGGAAACCTGCTCGCCATGCCGGTGATCAGCGCCATCGTCATGCCGTTCGGCATGATGGCGGTGCTACTCATGCCCTTCGGGCTCGACGCCATTCCCTTCGCCATCATGGGCAAGGGTATAGACTGGATGATCGCTCTGTCGAAATGGGTGGCCGGCTGGGAAGGGGAGATCGTCATCGGCCGCATCCCGCCGCTCGCCTTCCTGCTGATCGGCGTCGGCGGCGGCCTGCTCTGCCTCCTGCGCACGCGGCTGCGCCATGCCGGAACGGCGCTCGTCCTCGTCGGGATCGGCGTCGCCTGCTGGCCGGAGGGGCGCCCGCACCCGGAGGTGCTGGTATCGGAGGACGGCCGCCTCGTCGCCTTTCTCAGTGACGGCAAGGTGGCGGCGAACCGCACGCGCCCGCCGGGCTTCATCTACGACCAGTGGCGAAGGGCACTCCGGCTCGGCGAACTCGTGAAGCCGGACGTGCGGACGACGGCCGGCCTGACGATCGAACAGGTGAAAGAAGAACCGGCCGAGACGTCATCGCAAAAGCGCCCGCGCCGGAAGGCCGACCGCGGGAAGGCGGAGGCCGCCCTGATCGCGGCGCTGGAGACAGCCGAACGGAAAAACGGCTTCGTCTGCGAACGGAAAGCCTTCTGCGCCGCCGTCTCACCGAGCGGCTGGCGGATCGTCACGCTGGAGGACACCGCCTTCCTGGGCCTTGCCTGCGACGGGGCCGACCTCGTCGTCGTGCCCTTCGCCCTCCGGCTCGATGCCTGCCGCTCCGGCGCAAGGCTCGTCACCGCGCGGCACCTGAGAAGGACCGGTGCCCTGGAAATCAGGCCGGCGACGGATTCCGTCTCCCAGGCGCTCGGCGATGCGGAGTTCACGGGAGCCGTCGAAACGCTCGACCGCCCCTGGTCACGGCACCGAACCTACGACTGGCGCACCGACCGTTTCGAAACGGTCGCGCCGTTCAGTGATAGCGGCGGATGAGACCGACCAGCTTGCCCTGGACCTTGACGCGGTCGGGGCCGAAGATGCGGGTCTCGTAGGCCGGATTGGCGGCTTCGAGCGCGATGGAGGCGCCCTTGCGGCGGAAGCGCTTCAGCGTCGCCTCCTCGTCGTCGACCAGCGCCACGATGATCTCGCCCGGATTGGCGCTGGTGGTGCTGCGGATGATGACCGTGTCGCCGTCCAGAATGCCGGCCTCGATCATCGAATCGCCCTTGACCTCCAGCGCATAGTGATCGCCGTTGCCGATCATCTCGGCCGGGACGGTGACGTCATGCGTGTTGTTCTGGATGGCGGAGATCGGCACACCGGCGGCGATGCGCCCCATGACGGGTACCGAGACGGAAGAAGTCATATCAGCCTGCGGCGCGGTGCGCTGTGGCGGGGCGGCCGCCGGCGCGGGCTGCTTGCCGCGGCTGCCCTCGATGACGGCGGGGGAAAAGCCGCGTCGGGGCTGGAGGCTCGGCGAATAGGCTTCCGGCAGCTTGATGACCTCGAGCGCCCGGGCCCGGTTCGGCAGGCGGCGGATGAAGCCGCGCTCCTCGAGCGCCGTGATGAGGCGATGGATACCGGACTTGGAAGCAAGGTCCAGCGCATCCTTCATCTCGTCGAAGGATGGCGGAATGCCCGATTCCTTCATACGCTCATGGATGAACAGCAGGAGTTCCTGTTGTTTGCGCGTCAGCATGGCATCCCCATCGAGAATCGTGAAACAAATCCAGAACAGACACTATCTGTTCCATATGTGTTCCGCAAGAGGCCGCTGAAACAATAATGCCGCTCAGGCGGCAGGCTCGCGCAGGAGGAGGACGTCGCAGGGGGTGCCGGCGTCCGCGGCGGGCGCGTGCGGCGCGCGGATCAGCAGCCCCTCGGATTCGGCGAAGATCTTCATCATCGAGGAATCCTGCTTGTCGAAGGGCGTGACGAGGAGTTCGCGGTCCGGGCCGCGCGTGATGCGGGCGCGGACATAGTCCTGCCGATGGTCGTTCTCGCGGAGCGGCACGGCGGCGATCGCCTTGTGCCGGCGGCCCTTCGGCGGCAGGTGGGCGAGGCGGCGGACCAGCGGCTCCAGGAAGAGCAGCGAGCAGACCATGCTGGAGACGGGATTGCCGGGCAGGCCGACGAACTGGACCGGGCCGAGCCGGCCTACCATCAGCGGCTTTCCGGGCCGCATGGCGATGCGCCAGAAATCGAGCTCCATGCCGGCCTCGCCGAGCACCGGCTGGACGAGGTCGAAATCGCCGACGGAGGCGCCGCCCAGTGTCACCAGCACGTCGATGTCGAGCGACAGGGCATTGCGCACCGCCTCGAGGATGGCCTGCTTGTCGTCGCCGACGATGCCGAGATCGATGATCTCCGCGCCGGCCTCGCGGGCGATGGCCGAGACGCCGTAGGTGTTGGCGGCGATGATCTGGCTTGCGCCGGGGGATGCGCCGGGCGGCACGAGCTCGTCGCCGGTCGCCAGCACAGCGATGCGCGGGCGGGCATAGACGGCGAGTGTTGCATGGTTCATCGCGGCGGCGACGGTCAGGCGGCCGGGATCGAGCACGTCGCCGGCGCGCAGCACGATATCGCCTTCGAAGAAATCCTGGCCTCGCGGACGGATGTGGCGGCCCTTCGGCGTGAGGAAGGTGGTGCGGATGTAGCCGTCTTCCAGCCGTTCCGCGTCTTCCTGCAGGAGAACCGTGTCAGCGAAAGCGGGCAAGGGGGCGCCGGTGAAGATGCGCACGGCCTCGCCGGGACCTGCCGCCCCCTCGAAGGCATGGCCGGCGGCGGAGGTGCCGACGACCTTGAGGATGGAACCGAGTTCGGCGATGTCCTCATGGCGGACGGCATAGCCGTCCATGGCGGAATTGTCGAAGGGCGGCTGGGTGAGGCGGGCGGCTACGTCCTCGGCGAGCACACGGCCCGCAGCCTCGTGGAGGTGCACCGTCTCCGTCCGTTGCACGGGCCTTGCCACGGAAAGCAGGCGGTCGAGGGCATCGGAAACGGGCAGGAGGGACATCAGGCGTCTCCGCGCTTGTAGTCGCCGGAGCGGCCGCCGGATTTTTCGCGCAGGCGCACGCCGCCGATCTCCATCTCCCGGTCGGCGGCCTTGGCCATGTCGTAGATGGTGAGGCAGGCGACGCTGACGGCCGTCAGCGCCTCCATCTCGACGCCCGTGCGGCCGGTGAGCTTGGCCATGGCTTCGATGCGAAGGCCCGGGAGGGCACGGTCTTCGCTTATCTCCACGGCGACCTTTGTCAGCATCAGCGGGTGGCAGAGGGGAATGAGGTTCGACGTCTGCTTGGCGGCCATGATGCCGGCAAGGCGCGCCGTGCCGATCACGTCGCCCTTCTTCGCGTCGCCCTTGAGGATGAGGTCGAGGGTGGCCGGCGCCATGCGCACGAAGCCTTCGGCGACGGCGACGCGCACCGTCTCGGCCTTGTCGCCGACATCCACCATATTGGCCTCGCCGGAAGCGTCGATATGGGTGAGCGTCCGGCCGTCCCCAGCCATCATTCGGCCGCCAGCATGCCGGCCTTGCCGGTCAGCAACTCGCGGGTAGCGGCGGTCACGTCGTCCTTGCGCATCAGGCTTTCGCCGACGAGGAAGGTTGAGATGCCGACCTTGCCGAGGCGTTCGCAATCGGCATGGGTGAAGATGCCGCTTTCGCCGACGAGCAGCCGGTCGTCCGGCACCATGCCGGCGAGTTTCTCCGAAACGGCGAGGTCGACCTCGAAGGTGCGCAGGTTGCGGTTGTTGACGCCGACGAGCTTGGATTTCAGCTTCAGCGCGCGCTCCATCTCCGCTTCGTCATGCACCTCGATCAGGACGTCCATGCCGAGCGAGAAGGCGGCGTCCTCCAGCATCTTCGCGGCATCGTCGCTGAGCGAGGCCATGATGATGAGGATGCAGTCCGCGCCCCAGGCGCGCGCTTCCAGCACCTGGTAGCTGTCGAACATGAAATCCTTGCGCAGAGCGGGTAGGGCGCAGGCCTGACGGGCAGCCGTCAGGAATTCCGGGGCGCCTTGGAAGCTTGGCGTGTCGGTGAGCACGGAAAGGCAGGCCGCGCCGCCGGCCTCATAGGCCCTGGCGAGCGCCGGCGGATCGAAATCCGGCCGGATGAGACCCTTGGAGGGGCTTGCCTTCTTGATCTCGGCGATGAGGCCGAAGCGGCCTTCGGCCTTCCGGTCCCTGAGGCTTGCGAAGAAGCCGCGCGGCGGCTCCTGGTCGCGGATGCGGGCGCGAAGTTCGGCGGGGGCGACACGCGCCTTGGCGGCGGCGATCTCTTCCAGCTTGTAGGCTTCGATCTTCTTGAGGATGTCGGTCATGGCCAATCCTACTCCGCCTGTCCCTCGTTGGAAACCGCGACGAGGCGTTCCAGTGCGGCGCTGGCGCGGCCGCTTTCCAGCGATTGCGTGGCGAGCTTCATGCCCTCCGCCAGCGTCTCCGCCTTGCCGGCAATGACCAGCGAAGCGGCGGCATTGGCGAGCGAGATGTCCCGGTAGGGCATGTGCGCGCCGCCGAGCACGGAGAGGAGGGCGGCGGCGTTGTGCATGCCGTCGCCGCCGCGAAGGTCGTCGAGCTTGACCTGCGAAAGGCCGAAATCGGCGGGCGTCAGCTCGAAGGTGCGGATCTTGCCGTTTTCGAGGGCGGCAACCTGCGTGGTGCCGGTCGTGGTGATCTCGTCGAGGCCTTCGCCATGCACGACCCAGATGCTTTCCGAGCCGAGATCGCGCATCACCTCGGCGATCGGCACCAGCCATTGCGGCGAGAAGACGCCGAGGAGCTGGCGCTTGACGCCACCCGGATTGGAGAGCGGCCCGAGCAGGTTGAAGATGGTGCGCGTGCCGAGCTCGACGCGCGAGGGACCGACATGCTTCATCGCCGAATGATGCAGTTGGGCGAACATGAAGCCGAGGCCGGCATCGTGCACGCAGCGGGCGATTTCGGCCGGGCCGATATCGAGCTTCACGCCGAGGCAGGAGAGGGCGTCCGCGGTACCCGACTTGGAGCTGAGCGCCCGGTTGCCGTGCTTGGCGACGGGAACGCCGGCACCCGCGACGATGATCGCCGCGAGCGTCGAGATATTGTAGGTACCCGCGCCGTCGCCGCCCGTGCCGACGATGTCGATGGCGTCCGCCGGCACGTCGACCGGCAGCATGCGGGCACGCATGGAGCCGACGGCGCCGTAGATCTCGTCCACGGTCTCGCCGCGCACGCGCAGCGCCATCAGGAAGCCGCCGATCTGCGAGGGCGTGGCGGCGCCCGACATGATGATCTCGAAGGCGCCGCGCGCCTCCTCGCGATCGAGCGCGGCGCCGGTGGCGACCTTGGCGATATAGGGTTTCAGATCGGACATGCGTTGCCTTTCTGCCTTATCGCGCGATGCTCTGCTCGGCGAGCGTGCGGTTGATGGAGACGCCGTAGGCCGATTGCAGCGAGCTGACCATCTGGTCGAGGATGTCGTCGCCGCTGGTGCGGGCGACGGCGACGATCTGCTGCTCGTCGTTCGAGAGCGCGTCGGTCGCGGCGTCGGCGTTCACCTCGGTGACCTTCAGCAGGATCTGGCCCTCGCCGTCGACGCCGGGCGCGGCGGCGACCTGGCCGAGCGGACCGGCAAAGGCGGCAGCGACTGCCGCCGGGCTCAGCACCGGATCCTGCGCGCCGCGATGAAGGCCTACCTTGTTTTCGACGACCATGCCGAGTTCGGCGGCGATGGCGGCAAGATCGCCGCCCTTGCGCACGCGCTCGGCCAGTTCCTCGGCCTTTTTGGCGAGGGTCTGGCGCTGCTGCTCGGCCGTCCAGTCGGCGACGACGCGCTCGCGCACTTCGTCGAGCGTGCGGTCGCGTTCCGGGATCACGTCGAGCACCTCGAACCAGGCATAGCCTTCGCGGCCGACATTGATCGGCTGGGTCTCCATGCCGACATCTGTCTTGAAGACTTCGCCGAGCAGGGAGGATTCTTCCGGCAGTCCGGCGATCTCGTCGCCCTTCTGGTCGTTGCCCTGGGCGTCGGCGGCCTCGACGGTCACGGCCTTCAGGTTGTTCTTGGCGGCGGCTTCCTCGAGGGTGAGGCCGTCCGCGCGGCTGTCCTCGAGGCGGTCGTGGACGGCGAGGATGCCGTCGGCGGCTTCCGAAAGGGCAAGCTCGCTGCGCAGCTCTTCCTTGACGTCGTCGAAGGTCTTCATCGTTTCCGGGCGGATATTGGTCACGCGCAGGATGATGGGGCCGAAGGTGCCGTCGATCACCGGCGTCGTGCCGCCGTTCCCGGCCACGGCGAAGGCGGGGTCGGCCAACTTCTGGTCCGGCATGTTCTCCTTGGTGAAATCGCCGAGCAGGACGTCGGCGGCGGTCTTGCCTTCCTCCGCGACGAGCGCATCGAAGGTCGTGCCGGAGGCGAGCTTGACGGCGGCGGCATCGGCGCCGGCGCGATCCTTGAAGGTCAGCTGCTCGACGGTGCGCGTGGCGGGCGTGCGGTACTTTTCCTTGACGCGCTCGTATTCGGCCTTCAGCGCGTCATCGGTGATGGTGGAGGCGTCCGCGATGTCCTTCGGCTCCAGCGAGACATAGACGAACTTGCGGTATTCCGGCGCGCGATACTTCGCCTTGTTCTGCTCGAACCAGGGGGCGAGCACGTCGTTGCCGGGCGCCTTCACGGGATCGATATTGGCGTTGCTGAGCAGCAGGTAATCGATGGTGCGCGCTTCGTTGCGGTACTGGCGCAGCGCATTGGTCAGCACGTCGGGTGCCTTGTAGCCATCGGAAACGGCTTCCACGACCTGGGTGCGGATGGCGACCTGGCTGCGGTTGCTGATATAGTCGTTCTCGCGCAGGCCGGCATTGCGCAGGATGGCGGAGAAGGCCGTGCGGTCGAACTGGCCGTTGACGCCGCGGAAGGCCGGGTCGTCGGCGATCAGGCGGGCGAGGCGGCCTTCGGAAAGGCCGAGGTTCATGTCGCGCGAAAGCTGGTCGAGCGAGGCGCCCGCGACGAGTTCGGCGAAGACCTGATTCTCGACGCCGAAGGCGCGGGCCTGCTCGGCGTTCAGCCGCATGCCGAAGCGCTGCGACATGGTGGCGACCTGGCGCTCGTAGGCGAGGCGGAAGTCGGTGGGCGAGACCTTGACGTCGCCGACGGTGACGACGGCGTTCGAACCGCCGGTGACGATCGTGTTCGAAACACCCCAGACAGCGAACGAACCGACCAGAACGATCATCAGGGCTTTTGCCACCCAGGTCTGGGCGGCGTGTCTCAGGGCGTCGAGCATCGTCTAAACTTCCTCATAGCGGCGGCCATGCGGCCGGAGATCGTCTCTTAACGGAAAGTTTGCGGGAATTGAAGTCCGCGGAACATGCGGAATGATGGGGTGAATGCCGGGCAAAATGCGCGATGCCGCAAATCGGTCAGGCATCGCCGATTTTGTTTGCCGGCAAATCAAAATTTTCTGAAATTATTGGCATATTCCGGCTGAATTCCCCTGTCATAATTTGAGAATTCGTGGTCGGATACAGGATCGCTGCAGTGAGTCAGCGCGCTGGCCCTTGCAGGAAGGAGTGCAGACGTGGAATCCACGATCGTCATGATCAACCTTTTCGGCGCGGTCGCGCTGCTGCTTTTCGGCCTCGCGCTGGTCAAGGACGGCATGACGCGGGCCTTCGGCGTCAAGTTGCGATCCGGGCTGGCGCTCGGCACGCGCGGGCCGTTCCGCTCCTTCTTCGCCGGTTTCGTCGCCACCGTCGCGCTGCAGAGCTCGACGGCGACGGCGCTGATGATCGCCTCCTTCGTGGAAAAGAACCTCGTGCGGGCCCGCATGGCGCAGATCGTGCTGCTCGGCGCCAATATCGGCACCGCCGTCACCGCCTGGCTGGTGGCGACCGGCATCGAATCGATCTCGCCGCTGATCATCCTCGTCGGCGTCGTGTTCTACAAATCGTCCGGTTCCTCGGCGCGGCAGGGCCTTGGCTCGGCCCTCGTCGGCATCGGCCTGATGCTGCTTTCACTGCATCTCCTCAGCCTCGCGACGGAGCCGATGCGCCAGTCGCCGGCGCTCGCCGCCTTCCTGACGCTGCTGGGCGACGCCTGGCCCGCTGCGCTCGCCTTCTCCACCGTGCTCGCCATCATCTCCTCGTCCAGCCTCGCGGTGGTCGTGCTCATCCTGTCGCTGGCGGCGATGGGCATCCTGTCACCGGCGCTGACGGTGATCCTCGTGCTCGGCGCCAATCTCGGCGGGGCCGTACCGCCGGTCATCGCGACGCTCAAGGCGGCCGCCTCCGCGCGGCGCGTGACGCTCGGCAACCTCCTCGTGCGCGGCATCGGCTGTCTGGTCGTACTGCCCTTCGCCGGGCAGGTCGCCGATCTTCTGGCGGCGCTGCCGCTTCCGGCGACCAAGCTGCCGGTCGATGTGCACCTTGCCTTCAACATCGTCGTCGCGCTGGTGTTCTGGCCGCTCTCCAGCCCGCTATCGCGCCTCATGGAAAAGCTGGTGCCGGAGGAGAAGCCGGAAGACACCGGGCCGAAATACCTCGACGATTCGGCGCTCTCGACCCCGGTCGTCGCGCTGTCCGGCGCGACGCGCGAGGTGCTGCGCGTCGGCGACCTCATCGAGGCCATGCTCATCCGCACCATGCGCGCCTTCAACGAGAACAACCTTTCGCCGCTGAAGGACGTCGGCGAGCTGGAGCACCAGGTCGATGCCCTGCAGCAGGAGGTGAAGATCTATCTTTCCCGGCTCGGCCGGCAGGGTGTCAGCGGCGAGAGCGCGGCGCGCTCGATCATCATCATCGACTATGCCATCAATCTCGAGCATGTCGGCGACATCATCGAGAAGGGATTGCAGGAGCAGGTGCGCAAGAAGATCGTCAACGGGCTGAAATTCTCCGAGGACGGCTACAAAGAGCTCGCCAACCTCTTCAACCTGACCATCGAGAACCTGCGCATCGCCCAGACGATCTTCGTCACGCGCGACACAGGCCTTGCCCGCCAGCTCATGGAAGTGAAGGTCGATGTGCGGCGCATGGAGAAGCAGTCGTCCGAGCGCCACCTCGAACGGCTGCGCGACGGCCGGCTGGACAGCCTCCAGACGAGCTCGCTGCATCTCGACATGCTGCGCGACTTGAAGCGCGTCAACGCGCATCTCGTCTCCGTCGCCTATCCGATTCTCGACGAGAGCGGCCAGCTCACGGAAAGCCGCCTGCGTAGCAACGCGAATTGAAGCGCGGAGGAATCCCTTTGTCTCCCGCTGTACCTTTTTGCTAAGGAACGGCGTCGAATACGGGTGAACGAGGGATTCCCATGACCGCAGACCGGACGAAGCGCAACTGCCTGGCCGTCATCCTTGCCGCCGGCGAAAGCACGCGGATGAAGTCCGCGCAGTCCAAGGTGCTGCATCCGGTCGCCGGCCGCCCGATGATCGCGCATGTCGTCGACGCGCTGGCAAAGGCCGGCATCGCCGATATCGCGCTGGTGCTCGGGCGCGATGCGGAAAAGGTCGAGATCGCCGCCCGGAGCGAGGCGGTCAGCAGCTCCGTCCATATCCAGACCGAACGGCTCGGCACAGCCCATGCCGTGCTCGCTGCGCGCGAGGCGATCGCCAGAGGCTACGACGATGTGCTCGTCGTCTTCGGCGACACGCCGCTCATCACCGAAGCGCCGCTGATCGCCGCGCGGGACGGGCTTGCCAATGGCGCGGATGTTGTCGTTATTGGCTTCGAGACGGCCGATCCGACCGGTTACGGTCGCCTGATCGTCGAGAACGGCGAGCTTCTGGCCATCCGTGAGCACAAGGATGCCAGCGAGGCCGAACGCGCCATCACCTATTGCAACGGCGGCCTGATGGCCATCGACGGGCGCAAGGCGCTCGACCTGATCGGCCGGATCGGCAACAGCAATGCCAAGGGCGAATACTATCTCACCGACATCGTCGAGGTGGTGCGTGCGGCCGGCGGCCGGGCAATCGCCGTGGAAGCGCCCGAGGAAGAGCTGACCGGCTGCAACACGCGCGCCGAGCTTGCCGTGATCGAACGGCTCTGGCAGCAGCGCCGCCGCCATGAAATGATGCTCGACGGCGTGTCGATGATCGCGCCGGAAACGGTGTTCCTCGCCTATGACACGAAGATCGGCCGCGACGTGACCATCGAGCCGAACGTGGTCTTCGGGCCGGGCGTGAGCGTCGAAAGCGGCGCTCTCATCCATTCCTTCTCGCATATCGAGGGCGCGCATGTCTCGGCCGGGGCCGAGGTCGGCCCCTATGCGCGCCTGCGGCCGGGCGCCAATCTCGGCGAGGGCGCGAAGGTCGGCAATTTCTGCGAGGTGAAGAAGGCGGAGATCGGGGCGGGCGCCAAGGTCAACCATCTCACCTATATCGGCGATGCCTTCATCGGCGCGCGCACGAATATCGGCGCCGGCACCATCACCTGCAATTACGATGGCATCAACAAGCATGTGACGCGCATCGGCACGGATGCCTTTATCGGTTCCAATTCGGCGCTGGTCGCCCCGGTTTCCATCGGCAACGGGGCCTATGTCGCCTCCGGCAGCGTGGTCACCGCGGACGTGCCGGACGATGCCGTCGCCTTCGGCCGGGCGAGGCAGGAAAACAAGGAGGGCAGGGCCGTCCTCATCCGCGAGCGCAACAAGGCGCTCAAGGACGCGAAAAAGAAGGCAGCGACGTAATTCGCCGATTGGGCGCGCCCACGTTAACGATTGCAATCGAAAGTGAGCGCGGCCGTGTTGCGCCGCAGGAAAAAAACTCTACGAAAAGAACGCAATGAAATGCGTCGGATAGAGATTGGAGCGCGCAATGTGCGGAATTGTCGGTATCGTCGGAAACCAGCCTGTCGCCGGTCGACTTGTCGATGCCCTGAAGCGCCTTGAATACCGGGGCTATGATTCCGCCGGCGTCGCCACCGTCGTCGACGGCAGGCTTGCCCGCCGCCGCGCCGAGGGCAAGCTGTTCAACCTCGAAAAGCGCCTTTCGGAAGAGCCGCTGGCCGGCACCATCGGCATCGCTCACACCCGCTGGGCGACGCATGGCGCACCGACGGAAGGCAATGCCCATCCGCACTTCGTCGATGGCGTCGCCGTCGTGCACAATGGCATCATCGAGAATTTCTCCGAGATCAAGGACGAGCTGATCGCCGGCGGCGCGACCTTCACCACGCAGACGGATACCGAAGTCGTCGCGCAGCTTGTCGCGAAGTTCCGCCGCGAGGGGCTCGGCCGCCGCGAGGCGATGCATGCCATGCTGCGACGCGTTACCGGGGCTTACGCCCTTGCCGTGATCTTCGAGGACGACCCGTCGACCATCATGGCCGCGCGCAGCGGCCCGCCGCTCGCCATCGGCCATGGCCGGGGCGAGATGTTCCTCGGCTCCGACGCCATCGCGCTCGCGCCCTTCACCAGCGAGATCAGCTATCTCGTTGACGGCGACTGGGCGGTGATCGGCCGCGACGGCGCCTTCATCTTCGATATGGACGGCAACCGCGTCGAGCGTCCGAAGCAGGTTTCCTCGGCCGCCGCCTATCTCATCGACAAGGGCAACCACCGGCACTTCATGGAAAAGGAAATCCATGAGCAGCCGGAGGCGATCTCCCATGCGCTCAGCCATTATGTCGACTTCCTCGCACATACGGTGCGCCCGGTCACCGGCGGCATCGATTTCGCCAAGGTGCCGAGCCTTGCCATTTCGGCCTGCGGCACGGCCTATCTCGCCGGCCTTGTCGGCAAGTACTGGTTCGAGCGCTATGCCCGCCTGCCGGTCGAAATCGATGTCGCCTCGGAGTTCCGCTACCGCGAGATCCCGCTGAACCCGGCCTCCGCTGCGCTCTTCATCTCGCAGTCCGGCGAGACGGCCGATACGCTCGCCTCGCTGCGCTACTGCAAGGAGCACGGCCTGAAGATCGGCGCCGTGGTCAATGCGAAGGAATCGACCATCGCCCGCGAATCGGATGCCGTCTTCCCGATCCTTGCCGGCCCCGAGATCGGCGTTGCCTCTACCAAGGCCTTCACCTGCCAGCTCGCCGTCCTCGCGGCGCTCGCCATCGGCGCGGGCCGGGCGCGCGGCACGATCAGCGAAGCCGAGGAGAAGGAGCTGGTGCGCCACCTTGCCGAGATGCCGCGCATAATGGCGAGCGTGCTCAACACCATCCAGCCGGCCATCGAGCAGCTTTCGCGCGATCTCTCCAAGTGCAAGGACGTGCTCTATCTCGGCCGCGGCACCAGCTATCCGCTCGCCATGGAAGGCGCGCTGAAGCTCAAGGAAATCTCCTATATCCACGCCGAGGGCTATGCCGCCGGCGAGCTGAAGCATGGTCCCATCGCACTGATCGACGAGAACATGCCGGTCATCGTCATCGCCCCGCACGACCGCTTCTTCGAGAAGACCGTCTCGAACATGCAGGAAGTGGCGGCCCGCGGCGGCCGGATCGTCTTCATCACCGACGAGAAGGGTGCGGCCGCCTCCAAGCTGCCGACCATGGCTACGATCGTGCTGCCAGACGTCAACGAGATCATCTCGCCGATGATCTACTCGCTGCCGATCCAGCTTCTCGCCTACCACACCGCCGTCTTCATGGGCACGGACGTCGACCAACCGCGCAATCTCGCCAAGTCGGTCACGGTCGAATGATCCTCCGGCCGGAGCGGGACGGCGATATCGATGCCATCCGCGCGCTGACGGAAAGAGCCTTCAGGACCGCGCGCCATGCCGACGGCACGGAGCACCTGATCATAGACCGCCTGCGCGCGGCCGGTGCCCTGACGCTTTCGCTGGTGGCGGAGGAGGGCGGGGCCGTCGTCGGCCATGTCGCGTTCTCCCCGATTTCGGTGTCCGACGGCAGTGCGGGCTGGTACGGCCTCGGGCCGATCTCGGTCGATCCGTCCCGGCAGGGCGAGGGGATCGGCAGCGGGCTGGTGCGCGATGGACTTGCGCGTCTGGAAGCGCTCGGTGCGGCGGGCTGCGTGCTGCTCGGCGATCCCGCCTATTACGGCCGTTTCGGCTTCGAACCGGATCCGAGGCTGACGCTCGACGGGGTGCCGCCGGAGTATTTCATGCGTGTGGCGTTTTCTCCGGTTTACGGCGAGGGAACCGTTTCCTATCATCCGGGTTTCTACGGCTGAGCGCCCTCCCACGCCCGCCCTACGCTGGACATCAGATGACCGACCTCGTTCCGAGACAGTCGCTTGCCATGCGGCTGCGCAACAATTTCCTGACCGGCCTCGTCATCTGCGCGCCGATCGCCATCACCATCTGGCTGACCTGGACCTTCATCCGCTGGGCCGATAGCTGGGTGAAGCCCTATATTCCGGCGCGCTACAACCCGGAAAGCTACCTGCAATTCGCCATTCCCGGCTTCGGCCTGCTGATCGCGCTCGTGCTGATCACGCTTATCGGCTTCCTCGGCAAGAACCTGATCGGCCGCACTATCGTGGAATTCGGCGATTCGCTCTTCAACCGCACGCCGCTGGTGCGCACGGTGCACAAGAGCCTGAAGCAGATCTTCGAGACGGTGCTGAAGGACAAGGGTAATTCCTTCAACAAGGCGGCGATGATCGAATATCCGAGCGCCGGCCTCTGGTCCGTCGTCTTCGTGGCGACGGATGCGCGCGGCGAGATCGCGACGAAATTCAAGTCCATGGGCAAGGACATGGTCGCCTGCTTCCTGCCGCCGACGCCGTTCCCGACGGCCGGTTTCCTCGTCTATGTGCCGCGGGAAAAGCTCGTGCCGCTCGACATGAGCGCCGAGGATGCCGCCAAGCTGATCATCTCGGTCGGCCTCGTCACGCCACCTGAAAAGACGCTGCAGCTCCTCGAAAGCGAAGAGCAGCGCAAGGCCAAGGCAAAAGCCCGCAAGAAGGGATGACGGCGAGCCGCCCCGAAAGGCGAGACGGCTCGAAACGCATTATTCCTCGACGACAGGCTTCTTCTGGTCGTTCGGAACGATCATATCCGCATCCGCCGGAAGGCGGGACTGCTTTTCCGTCGTGGTGACGCTTGCGGTCGTGATCGTCTTGTCGACCTTGGCTTCCGCCGAGACCTTGTTGTGCCAGGCGCAATCCGCAAGGGCCGCGGATGCCGAGAAGCCAAGCATGACTGCGACTGCGAGAACTGTCTTCATGGCATTTCTCCTCTTTCGCTGATGCAAAGGAGAGTATGCCTTCACGCGTGCTCTCGGCGAAATCACGTTTGCGTGGGCGTCAGCCGGCGCGGAGGAACCGGATCGCCTCGTCGCGGCGGTAGAGATAGAGCAGGGTGCGGATCGCTTCGCCGCGCTCGCTCGTCAGGTCCGGGTCGCGTTCGAGAAGATAGGCGGCGTCCTTGCGAGCGATCTCCAGAAGATCGCCATGCGCCTCGAGGCTGGCGACGAGGAAGCCCGGCGTGCCGGACTGCCTTGTGCCGAGAAGCTCGCCTTCGCCGCGCAGCTTCAGATCCTCCTCCGCGATGCGGAAACCGTCCTCCGTCTCCCGCAGGATCGAAAGCCGCGCCCGGCCGTTCTCGCTGAGCGGTCCCTTGTAGAGCAGGATGCAGCTCGACGCCTCCTCGCCACGCCCGACGCGCCCGCGCAACTGATGCAGCTGGGCAAGGCCGAAGCGTTCGGCATGCTCGATCACCATGATCGAGGCATCCGGCACGTCGACGCCGACTTCCACCACCGTCGTCGCCACCAAGAGCCGTGTCTCGCCATTCTTGAAGGCGAGCATGGCGGCATCCTTCTCCGGCCCGCTCATGCGGCCGTGCACGAGGCCGGCGGCCGGGCCGAAGATGCTCGCCAGCGTCGCATGCCGCTCCTCGACGGACATCAGCTCGCTCTCTTCCGTTTCCTCCACCAGCGGGCAGATCCAGTAGGCCTTCTTGCCCTCGGCAAGCGCGGCGCGCAGGCGGTCGACGATATCGCCCACGCGCTCCTGCGGCACGACGACGGTCTGGATCGGCTTGCGGCCGGCGGGCTTTTCCGTGAGCTTGGAGACGTCCATGTCGCCGAAGGCGGCAAGGACGAGGGTGCGCGGGATGGGCGTCGCGGTCATGACAAGCATATGGGGCGAAATGCCCTTGGCCGTCAGCCGCAAGCGCTGGTGCACGCCGAAACGGTGCTGCTCGTCCACCACGGCGAGCACGAGGTCCTTGTAGGCGACGTTATCCTGGAAGAGCGCGTGCGTGCCGATGACGATCTGCGTCTCGCCCGAGGCGATGCGTTCGAGGATGGCGTCGCGCTCGCGGCCCTTGGTGCGACCAGTGAGGACGTCGATGGTGACGCCAGCCGGAGCGGCCATGTGGGCGAGCGTCGCGAAATGCTGGCGGGCGAGGATTTCCGTCGGGGCCATCAGCACGGCCTGCCCGCCGGATTCGACGGCGGCCAGAATCGCCATCAGCGCCACCGCCGTCTTGCCCGCGCCGACATCGCCTTGGAGCAGGCGCAGCATGCGCTGCTCGCCGGCCATGTCTTTCAGCACTTCGGCAATCGCCGTCTGCTGGCTGTTGGTTAGCGAAAAGGGCAGGGCATCGATGACAGGGCGGCTGAGCGCGCCCGTGGCGTTCACCGGTCGGCCTGCGACCTTGCGCAGGCGCTGGCGCACAAGAGCGAGCGAGATCTGGCCGGCGAGGAACTCGTCATAGGCAAGGCGTCGACGGGCGGGGGCCTGCGGGTCGAGGTCTGTTTCGTCGCGCGGATCGTGCATACGATGGAAGGCGTCGAAGGCCGAGGAGAAACCCTGCCGCTGCATCAGCGTGGCGTCGATCCATTCCGGCAGGTGCGGCACGCGGGCAAGCGCCGCTTCCACCGACTTGCGCAGCACGCGCGATGTGAGACCCGCGGTGAGACCGTGCACCGGCTCGACCAGCGGCACGCTGTCGGCTTCGCCGAGCCGCGCCATGTAGTCGGGATGCACCATGGAAGGACGGCCGTTGAACCAGTCGACCTTGCCGCTCACCACCACCGTCTCGTCGATGGGCAGCGCCTTTTCCAGCCAGTTACCCTTGACCCGGAAGAAGGTCAGCGCCAGTTCCCCCGTCTCGTCGTGCAGGAACACGCGGTAGGGCTGGTTGGACCGGCCCGGCGGCGGCTGGTGGCGGTCGACGCGGCCGGTGATGGTGACGATGACGCCGGGCGGCGCGTTCGCAATGCCCGGCTGGTTGCGCCGGTCGACGATCGAATGCGGGAAATGGAAGACGAGATCGACGACCCGGCAATCCTCGACGCTCTCCTGCCCGAAGAGGCGTGCATAGAGGTCTCCCAGCTTCGGGCCGATGCCGGGAAGCGAGGACAGGGGAGCGAAGAGCGGATCGAGCAGGGCGGGTCTCATGGCCGGCAAAATCGCCGGAGATCATGCCTTTGGCAAGGCTGACAAGCGGCTTTTGCCGGTTTATAGAAACGCCGACAAAGCAATTCCAGGAAAAGTGCAGGCGGTTTTCCGTCCGGAATTGCGAATAGCAACATTGCGGGTTGGAATGCGAGGACGATCATGACGGGAACGACACGCTCGAGCGCCGAGATCGACCCGCGCCGCAAGCGCATCCTCTTCCGCTGCTGGCACCGGGGCATCCGCGAGATGGACCTGGTGCTCGGCGCCTTCGCCGATGCCGAGATTGCTACGCTTTCCGATGCCGAGCTGGACGAGCTGGAGCGCATCATGGCCGAGGAAGACAACGACCTTGTGAAATGGGTGACCGGCGAAAAGCCCGTGCCCGAAGAATTCCAGCGCGGCCTCTTCCCGCGCATCGCCGCCTACCGCCCCGATTTTTCGCCGCTCTTCAAAGACATCAGCGCATGATCCCCGGATTTTCCCCAGAACGCATTGCCGGCGCCGGCCGGCCGATGACCATCGGCGCCGTGCCCTCCGGCGTCGAGCCGCTGATCCTCGCCGATCTTGCCCGCAAGACCGGCCCGGTCGCCTATGTGCTGTCGGACGGCCAGCGCATTTCCGATCTGGAACAGATGCTCGGCTTCGTCGCGCCCGACATTCCGGTTCTGACGCTGCCGGGCTGGGACTGTTTACCCTATGACCGCGTTTCGCCGAGCGCCGAAGTCTCCGCGCGCCGGCTTTCCGCGCTCTCGGCGCTGATCGCCCACCAGAAGAAGCCGCACGCCGCCATCGTGCTCGTCACCGTCAACGCCATGCTGCAGAAGACGGCGCCGCGGCCGACCATCGAAAGCCTCGCCTTCTCGGCAAAACCCGGCAACCAAATCCGCATGGATGATATCGCCGCGCGGCTGGAGCGCAATGGCTTCGAGCGCGTGGCGACCGTGCGCGAGGTCGGCGAATTCGCCGTGCGCGGCGGCATCCTCGACGTCTTCGTGCCCGGCAGCCTGGAGCCGCTGCGCCTCGATTTCTTCGGCGATACGCTGGAATCGATCCGCTCCTTCGATCCGGCCAGCCAGCGCACGACCGGGCAGGCCCGCTCCCTCGATCTCAACCCGATGAGCGAGGTGACGCTGACGCCGGAGACGATCTCGCATTTCCGCAAGCAGTATCTCTCGTCCTTCGGCGCGGCGACGCGCGACGACGCGCTCTACCAGGCCGTTTCCGAAGGCCGGCGCTATGCCGGCATGGAGCATTGGCTGCCGCTGTTCTACGGTGAGCTGGAAACCGCCTTCGACTACCTTCAAGGCTTCCGTATCGTCACGGACCATACGGTACGAGAGGCAGCCGTCGAACGCTCCCGCCTCGTGCGTGACTATTACGACGCGCGCCTCGCCTCCGCGACGCCCGGCAAGGGGCAGGTGGCGCAGGCGACGCCCTACAAGCCCGTACCGCCGGGCCTTCTCTATCTAGACGCCGAGCGCTTCGCCCGCGAACTCGACGAACGAGACGCCATCCGCCTCTCGCCCTTCAACGAGCATGAGGGCGAGGCGCGGCATGTCGAGACCATCGCGGCGCGGCCCGGCATGCGCTGGGCGCGGCCGGCCGGCAGCGAGGATGCCGACGGCGCGCGCGTCAACGTCTTCGATCAGGCGGTGAAACATATCGCCGACAAGCGGGCCTCCGGCGCGAGGGTGCTGGTGACGGGCTGGTCGGAAGGTTCGCTCGACCGCCTCCTGCAGGTGCTGGCCGAACATGGCCTCGGCAATGTCGTGCCCGTCGAGAAATTCGGCGATCTCCGCAAGTTGAAGCCGGGCGAGGCGGGGTCTGCCGTGCTCAGCCTCGAAAGCGGCTTCGAGGCGGGCGATATCGTCGTCATCGGCGAACAGGACATCCTCGGCGACCGCATGGTGCGCCGCGCCAAGCGCCGCAAGCGCGGCGCGGATTTCATCACCGAGGTTGCCGGCCTCGACGAAGGCTCCATCGTGGTCCATGCGGAGCACGGTATCGGCCGCTTCGTCGGCCTGCGCACCATCGAGGCCGCCGGCGCGCCGCATGCCTGTCTCGAACTCGTTTATGCGGACGACGCAAAGCTCTTCCTGCCCGTCGAGAATATCGACCTCCTCTCGCGCTATGGCGGCGAGGGGACCGATGCACTGCTCGACAAGCTCGGCGGCGTCGCCTGGCAGGCGCGCAAGGCCAAACTCAAGAAACGCCTGCTCGACATGGCGAGCGGCCTCATCCAGATCGCCGCCGCGCGCCTCGTGCGCCATGCGCCGGTGCTGGCCGCCCCCGATGGCGTCTACGACGAATTCGCCGCCCGCTTCCCCTATGACGAGACGGACGACCAGGCGAATGCCATCGACGCCGTGCGCGAGGATCTCGGCGCGGGCCGGCCGATGGACCGCCTCGTCTGCGGCGACGTCGGTTTCGGCAAGACGGAGGTGGCGCTGCGCGCGGCCTTCATCGCTGCGATGAACGGCGTTCAGGTCGCCGTCGTCGTACCGACGACGCTGCTCGCCCGCCAGCATTTCAAGACCTTCTCCGAGCGCTTCCGGGGCCTGCCGATCCGCGTACAGCAAGCCTCCCGCCTCGTCGGCTCGAAGGAGCTGGCGCTGACGAAGAAGGAACTGACCGAGGGCAAGACGGATATCGTCGTCGGCACCCACGCGCTGCTTGGCTCGTCGATCAAGTTCGCCAATCTCGGCCTCCTCATCATCGACGAGGAGCAGCATTTCGGCGTGAAGCACAAGGAGCGGCTGAAGGAGCTTAAGAGCGACGTGCACGTGCTGACGCTCTCGGCGACGCCCATTCCGCGCACCCTCCAGCTCGCCATGACGGGCGTGCGCGAACTTTCGCTCATCACCACGCCGCCGGTCGACCGCATGGCGGTGCGCACCTTCATCTCGCCCTTCGATCCGCTCGTCATCCGCGAGACGCTGATGCGTGAGCACTATCGCGGCGGCCAGAGTTTCTATGTCTGCCCGCGCCTCAGCGATCTCTCGGAAATCCACGATTTCCTGCGCCAGGACGTGCCGGAGCTGAAGGTCGCCGTCGCGCATGGCCAGATGCCGGCCACCGAACTCGAAGATATCATGAACGCCTTCTACGAAGGCCGCTACGACGTGCTGCTCTCGACGACCATCGTCGAATCGGGTCTCGACGTGCCGACGGCGAACACGATGATCATCCACCGCGCCGACATGTTCGGCCTCGCCCAGCTCTACCAGCTTCGCGGCCGCGTCGGCCGCTCCAAGGTCCGCGCCTTCGCGCTGTTGACCCTGCCGGTCAACCGCACGCTGACGGGCACCGCCGAGCGCCGCCTCAAGGTGCTGCAATCGCTCGACACGCTCGGCGCGGGCTTCCAGCTCGCCAGCCACGACCTCGATATCCGTGGCGCGGGCAACCTTCTCGGCGAGGAACAGTCCGGCCATATCAAGGAAGTTGGCTTCGAGCTTTACCAGCAGATGCTCGAAGAGGCGGTCGCCGAGATCAAGGGCGACGAGGAAGTCGCCGACAGCGGCTGGTCGCCGCAGATTTCCGTTGGCACGCCGGTCATGATCCCCGACGATTACGTGCCGGACCTGCATCTGCGCCTCGGCCTCTATCGCCGCCTCGGCGAGATCACCGAGCTTGGCGATATCGACGCCTTCGGCGCGGAACTGATCGACCGCTTCGGCCCGCTGCCGCTGGAGGTCCAGCATCTCCTGAAGATCGTCTATATCAAGTCGCTTTGCCGCGTGGCCAATGTCGAGAAGCTCGACGCCGGCCCGAAGGGCGTCGTCGTGCAGTTCCGCCACAAGGAATTCCCGAACCCGGCAGCACTGGTCGGCTATATCGCCAAGCAGGGCACGCTGGCGAAAATCCGCCCCGACCAGAGCCTCTTCCTCGCCCGTGACTATCCGACGCCGGAAAGGCGCCTGACGGGCGCGGCGCAGGTTATGACGCAGCTTGCGGGGCTGGCAAAGCAGGCCAATTGATCGAAACGTCGGGGCCGAGAGGATTGCGAAATGCCGGAAATGCATCCATCGGTCACGGTCTACGGCGCAAGCTACAGCGTCTACGTTCGGATCGCGCGCATCGCACTCCATGAAAAGGGAGTGCCTTACGATCTCGTGCCGGTGGACGTGTTTTCAGGCGAGGGCGTGCCGCCCGAGCATCTTGCGCGCCACCCCTTCGGCCGTATTCCCGCCTTCGAGCACGACGGGTTCGCCCTCTACGAAACAGGCGCGATAACCCGCTACGTGGATGAGGCATTTTCCGGACCGCCGCTGCAACCGAGCGCTCTTCGTGATCGCGCGCGCATGAACCAGATCGTCGCGATGCTGGACAATTATGCCTATCTGCCGATGGTATGGGATGTCTACGTGCAGCGGATGGAAGCATCCGGGGCCGACGCGGTAGACGAAGCGCGCATTGCCGGCGGCCTTGAAAAGGCACGCCTCTTCCTGGGGGCGCTTTCGAACTTGCTGGGAGCCGAAAACTGGCTCTCCGGGCCGGAGCCGTCATTGGCTGATTTTCATGCCGCTCCGATGTTCGGCCTGTTTGCGCAAGCGCCGGAGGGCGCCGCGCTCATTCGCGAATTCCCGTCCATTCAGGCATGGTGGGAGCGGATCAGGGCCCGCCCCTCCGTTCTTGCGGCGAGCGAGTAAACCGCTCAGTTCTTCCCGATGCGCTCCTGCGCCTTCATCGCCGCGATCTCGCGGAAGGCGTCGGTCAGCACGTCGACGGATTGCGCGCCCATCACGGCATATTTGTTGTCGATGATGAAGCAGGGCACACCCGTCACGCCCATGTCGCGGGCCATGCCGATCTCCTCCTTGACGGAATCGACGTCCGCGCCGGCGGAGAAGAGGGCGGAGACGACAGCGCGGTCCATGCCCGATGCTTCCGCGATGTCGAGCAGCACGGCGCGGTCGCCGACATTGCGGCCTTCCTCGAAATAGGCCTTGAAGAGGGCGAGGGCGACGCGGTTCTGGACCTCCGGGCCCTCGATCATCGCCCAGCGCAGCAGGCGGTGCGCGTCGAGCGTGTTGGGACTGATCTTGACGGCCGGGAAGTCGAACTCGATGCCGTCTTCTTCGCCCAGTCCCGCCAGCATTTCATGCGCGCGGTTGACGGCGTCGGTGCCGCCGAGCTTTTCGGCGAGATGCTGCTTGTGGTCGACGCCTTCCGGCGGCATGTCGGGATTGAGCTGGTAGGGCCGGAACGTCACCGCGACGGCAAGCTCGTCCTTCACGGTGTCGATCGCCTTGTCGAGCCGCTTCTTGCCCAGATAGCACCAGGGGCAGACGACGTCCGAGACGACATCGATCGTAATGGCTTCCATCCGGTTTTCCTTTCGAGATGCCGGGACATTCCGGACAGGACGCCGAGATAGGCCGGCGTGCTGCGGCTTTCAACAGGTTACCTCGAGGTAACCCGAGTTCTGGGGATAACCCCTTTACTGCGCCCGCTCGTCCCACCATGTCGGGAACTGGAAACCGTAGAGCGGAACCGCCTGCGGCCGGGCGATATGCTTCGAATGCGCGACCCACTGTTCGCCGAGATGGTAGAGCGGCACGACATAGTAGCCCGAAAGGAGCATCCTGTCGTGCAGGCGCACGGCCGAGCGGAAATCCTCCGCCGTGCGTGCGGTCAGGATGGCATCGAGGATGCGGTCGACGTCGGGATCGGCGAGGCCGGCGAAGTTCGAGCTGCCGGGCCGGTCGCGCATAGTCGAGCTCCAGTAGCTGATCTGGTCCCGCCCCGGCGAGAGCGAGGAGGGGAACGCCTTGACGATGACGTCATAGTCGAAGGTCTGCGTCCGGCTCTGGTACTGCGAATCGTCCACCGTGCGGATCGTCGCCTTCACACCGAGCGCGGTAAGGAAGCGCTGATAGGCGAGCGCCAGCTTCTCCTGGTCCGCGTTCTGCGTCATGATCTCGAAGGTCAGCGGCTTGCCCGCGCCATCGACCATCTGCCCGCCCTTGATGGCGTAGCCGGCCTTCTCGAAGGAATCCATCGCCTGGCGCAGCACCTTGCGGTCGCGGCCCGACGCATCGGTCGTGGGCAGCAGATGCGTGCCGTCGAGAATATCCGCGTCGATGCGCGACAACGCGGGGCCTGCGATCTCGCGCTCACGCGCATCGGCCGCAACTCCCATCGAGCTCAGCTCGGAATTCTGCCAGTAGCTCTGCGTGCGCTTGTAGGCGTTCTCGAAGAGGCTGCGGTTCACCCATTCGAAATCGAAGGCCAGTGTCAGCCCCTTGCGCAGGTCGCGGTTCTGGAAGAGCGGCCGGCGGGTGTTGAAGACGAAGCCGAACATGCCCGAGGGCGTCTTCGGCTTGATGGCATCCTTGACGACCGCGCCGGAGAGGGCGGCCGGGAAATCGTAGCCGCGCGTCCACTTCGTCGGGTTACCCTCCTGGTAAAGGTCGATCTCGCCCTTCTTGAACGCCTCGAAAAGCGAGTTGTCCTGCAGGAAATACTCGACGGAGATCTCGTCATAATTGTCGAAGCCGACTTTCGAGGGAAGATCCTTTGCCCAATAGTTCGGGTCGCGGGCATAGACGATCTTCTCGCCGGGCTTGACCTCCTTCACCTTGTAGGGGCCGGAGCCGAGCGGGAAGGCGAGGGACGTGCGGTCGAACGTCTCGACGTCGATGGCGTGCTTCGGCAGGATCGGCGAATAGCCGGCGATCAGCAGGGGCGTCTCGCGGTCGGCCTTGTCGTTGAAGGTGAAGCGCACGCCGCGCTCGCCGACCTTTTCGACTTTCTCGACCCCGTCGAGTCGGAGGCTGAAGGGCGTGCGACCCTTGTCGCGCAGCAACTCGAAACTGAAGATGACGTCTTCCGGCGTGATCGGCACGCCGTCGGCCCAGCGCGCCCTGGGATTGAGGTTGAACTGGATGAAGGTGCGGTCGTCGTCCCATTCCGCCGTTTCGGCGATGAGGCCGTACATGGTGAAGGCCTCGTCACGCGAGCGCTGCATCAGTGATTCGTAGACGAGATTGCCGAATTCCGGATCCCACATGCCGCGCGCGGTGGTGCGCATGCTCTTCAGGATGAAGGGATTGAGATTGTCGAACGTGCCGACCACGCCATAGGCGATGCGCCCGCCCTTCTTCACATCCGGATTGACATAGCCGAAGTGCTTGTAGTCGGGCGGCAGGGCCGGATCACCGTGCATGGCGATGCCGTGCACCGGGGCTGCGTGGCCCAGCGTGGCCGGCAGGCCGAACAGGCAGGCGGCGAAGGCCATCAGAAAGGGACGCAAGCGTATCTCCTCGTCGGTCCGGATGATTCTCGTGCATTATAGCCGCCAGAAACAGGACGGCACCGTGACGAGGCGGAAATAGAAGCAACGCGGGATTTTCGCAAGGAAAGGCTGGATATCCGGCGCGGCCCATTGTAACAGGTTACGCCGAAGCGGGTCATGCAAATGCCTCATTTCGCCGACAGGAGAGCGCACGGCTGACCAAATGCCCGAGAGGGGCTTGCGGAGGGGCGCTGTCGCTCCGGCACCGATTTTCAGGAGACCGAACTCGTCATGATCTTCACATCGAATCTCATCAAGCGGACCGTGCTTTCCGCCTTTGCCGCCTCGGTCGCACTCGCGGCGGCTCCGTCGGCATCGCTCGCGCAGCAGGCTGCTCCGCCGAAGGGCTGGTTCAAGGTCTGCACCAAGCAGGAAGACAACGACGTCTGCATCGTGCAGAACCTTCTGACCGCCACCAGCGGCCAGCTTATCACCGCTGTCGGCCTCATCACCGTCACCGGCAAGGCCAACCGCAAGATCATGCAGGTCTCGGTTCCGAGCGCCCGCCTCATCCCCGTCGGCGTGCAGATGCAGATCGACGGCGGCAAGGCCCAGAAGCTCGACTACGCCATCTGCATGCCCGACAAGTGCGTGGCCGAAGTGCCGCTCACCGACCAGGTCCTCGCTAGCCTCAAGAAGGGTGGCGAACTGGTTCTGACCTCGGTCAATTTCCAGCGCGCGCCGAACCCGATCAAGATCTCGCTCGAAGGCTTCACCGGCGTCTTCGACGGCGAGCCGATCGAACAGTCGCAGCTCGAAGAGCGCCAGCGCCTGCTGCAGGAAGAAATGCAGAAGAAGGCCGAGGAAGCCCGCAAGAAGCTCGAAGACGCCCAGAAGGCCGCCAAGAGCCAGTAAGCGGCCCTATTGCCAGATACGAAAAACCCGGCCATCGGCCGGGTTTTTTATTGCCTGCCATCGGGGTCCGCCGGTCAGTGGAAGAGGCTGCTCTGCTCCTTCCAGCGGTAATGGCCCTTGTCTACATCCATCAGCGCGCGGACCTGCGGGTGGCGGATCGGCTGGCCGCTGTCGTCGGCGACAAGGTTCTGTTCGGAGACATAGGCGACATATTCCGTGTCGTCGTTCTCCGCGAAGAGGTGGTAGAAGGGCTGATCCTTCGAAGGCCGTATCTCGGCCGGAATGGAATTCCACCATTCTTCGGTATTGGCGAATTCGGGATCGACGTCGAAGATCACGCCGCGGAACGGGAAGACCCGGTGGCGGACCACGTCGCCGATGGCAAATTTTGCGTCACGCATCTTCATGGCGTACCTACCTTTCCACTTATATTTGGGTAATTTCGCTGAAACATCAATAGTTCCGCCACCGGGTGCCTTCCCCCTCGGCGCTTGCACCTCCGGCGGTTTCGGCGTACCTCGGGAAAAGATGTTTCAGGCGGATCGGGCGGCATGAACAACCAGTGGGGCAGGAGCGGCAACGGAACGACGGCAGGCGGCGGCTCCGGGGCGGGCGGCATCCTGTTCGCCTCCGTGGTCAGCCTGGCGCTGGGCGCGGCAGCCGGCTACGGCGGCCTGCGGATGATGAGCGGCGCCGTTCCGGCCAGCGAGATCGAGCAGCGGGACCAGCGCATCGCCGAGCTTGCAAGCGAGCTCGACGCCCGCACCGCGCAGGTCGAGGACGGCAGCCAGCGGTCTCAAGCCTTCGCCGACGAGAACCGCACCCTCAAGCAGCAGATGGAGGCCCTTCGCAACGGCATAGGGATCTCCGACGACGCTACCGTTGCGGAAAATGCGCGGCTGACGCAGGAAGTCATCCCGGAACTGAAGCGCGATCTGCAACGCGCCTCCCGGCGCGCCGTGGATGCGGAAGCCTCGAAGACGAAGGCCGAGAACGCCCTGCAGGAGCGCGAGCGCCAACTCTCCCTTAGCGCCGACCAGATCGCGCGGCTGGAAAAGGCCCTGGACCAGGCCCGTGGCGCGCAGGCGGGCGCGCAGAGCGCCGAGGCGAACCGTCTCGCGGCAGAGGCCGCCACGCTGCGCAGGCAGCTCGAGGACGCGCAGCGCGCCGAAGAGACCATGCGGGCGAAGGACCTGCCTGCATTGCGCAAGGAGATCGCTGACAGGGATCGGGAGATTGCCGATCTCAAGGCCAGCAACGGGACGCTCACGGCACGGATCGGCGCGCTGGAGGCGGCAGCGCGTTCAGTGCAGCAGAAGGGTCCCGGGAATGTCGGAGACGGTCCGGCGCGCGACAATGCGAAGCCGGCCGATAGCCGAAATCCGCGCGATGCGTCGCTCGTGGCCGATGCGATGCGCGATGCGCCCGGTCTCGATCGTCTCACCGGCACCCAGCGCGACCAGCTTGAACGCACGCTGGTTTCCGGCGAGTGCGTCACCAATTCGCTCGGCGGCGTCTTCAAGCGTGTGCCGGTGCTGACGCTTCGCAACCTGATGCGCGATCTCGACAGCGACTGCTAGTTCCATGGCGGCCTTGCCGCCGGCCTGTATTTCCGCGATTCCTGATGCAAAGCCGCCGCGCTTATTCCGGAATTGCCCAAGGGAGGGATTTCGATGAAGCGATCTGTTCTTGCGGCCGCACTCGGCCTTGCACTTTCCATCGGCACGGCATCGGCCGAGGGAATCGAGCGCAACATCATGACCGGCGGCCCGCAGGGCACCTATATCAAGATCGGCCACGACATCGCCGCGCTCGGCGCCGAATGCGGCCTGAAGCTGAACGTGGTCGAAAGCGCCGGCTCGCTGGAAAACTTCGTCGGCGTGCGCAACCGTCGCAACACCCAGTTCGGCATCGTGCAGAGCGACGTGCTCGAATATCTGAAGACCTTCGAGGCGAACGACCCGGAGGTGCAGAAGGCGGTGAAGGGCGTGCGCATCATGTTCCCGCTCTACAACGAGGAGATCCATGTCCTCGCCCGCAAGGACATTGCCGGCATGAAGGACCTCGCCGGCAAGAAGATCGCCGTCGGCAAGAAGGACAGCGGCACCTTCCTGACGGCGACGCTGATCATGGACATCCTGCAGGTAAAGCCCGGCGAGCGCATCGACATCAACCCGGACGATGCGCTGCCCAAGCTGCTCTCCGGCGAGATCGATGCCTTCTTCTACGTCGCGGGCGCGCCCGCCGCGCTCTTTGCCGGCAATACGATCGACAAGGCGAAATTCCACCTTCTGCCGATCACCGAGGCGCCGCTGCTCGCCACCTACACACCCTCTCGGATCGAGGCCGGCACCTATTCGTTCCAGGACCAGCCGGTCGATCTCGTCGCGGTGAAGGCCGTGATGATGACCTATGACTACGACGTCAAGCGCAACGCCTATCACCGCGACAGCTGCAAGACGGTCTCGGATTTCTCCAGCCTCATCCTCACCGGGCTCGACAAGCTGAAGGCGACCGGCCATCCGAAATGGAAGACGGTGGACCTCACCGCCCTGCCGCCCGGCTGGCAGGTGGGCGTTTGCGTCAAGGCCGGCATGGCGATCAACTACAAGCCCTCCTGCAAGGCCCCGGCCGAAAAGGCGGGGAGCGGCGCGGATGACTCGAACGAGGAATATCTGAATCTCCTCAAGCAGCGGCTGCAGCAGTAACGCTACGAGAGGGTGTTCCTGTCGCTGGCCGGCGTCTGGCCTGAATCCTCGAGTCGAGCCCGAGAATCCAGCGACACCCGCGACCTGACCGGCATGCTACCCTGCCGGCAACAAAAAACCCGGCCGATGGCCGGGTTTCCCATATGGAGCACCTCCCGCCCGAAGGCGGGAGGGAATGCCGCCGGTCAGGCGGAGTAGTACATGTCGAACTCGACCGGGTGCGGGGTCATTTCGAAGCGCATGACTTCCGCCATCTTCAGTTCGATGTAGGAATCGATCTGGTCGTCGTCGAACACGCCGCCGGCGGTCAGGAACTTGCGGTCCTTGTCGAGGTTTTCGAGGGCCTCGCGCAGCGAGCCGCAGACGGTCGGGATCTTCTTCAGCTCCTTCGGCGGCAGGTCGTAGAGGTCCTTGTCCATGGCCTTGCCGGGATGGATCTTGTTCTTGATGCCGTCGAGGCCGGCCATCAGCATGGCGGCGAAGCCGAGATAGGGGTTGCCGAGCGGGTCGGGGAAGCGGATTTCGACGCGCTTGGACTTCGGACCCGTGCCGAACGGAATGCGGCAGGAAGCCGAACGGTTGCGGGCCGAATAGGCGAGCAGGACCGGCGCTTCATAGCCCGGGACGAGACGCTTGTAGGAGTTCGTCGTCGGGTTGGTGAAGGCGTTGATGGCCTTGGCATGCTTGATGATGCCGCCGATGAAGTAGAGGCAGCTCTCGGAAAGGCCGGCATATTCGTCGCCGGCGAAGGTCGGCTTCGAGTCCTTCCAGATCGACAGGTGGACGTGCATGCCCGAGCCGTTGTCGCCGAAGATCGGCTTCGGCATGAAGGTTGCCGTCTTGCCATAGGCATTGGCGACCTGATGCACGGCGTATTTGTAGATCTGCACCTTGTCGGCGCTGCGAACCAGCGTGTCGAACTTGACGCCGAGCTCGTGCTGGGCGGCGGCCACTTCATGGTGCTGCTTTTCGACGGTGACGCCCATTTCGGTGAGGACCGTCAGCATCTCGGAGCGCATGTCCTGGCAGCTGTCGACCGGCGGGACCGGCAGGTAGCCGCCCTTGACGCGCGGACGATGGCCGAGATTGCCGGTTTCGTAGGCGGTGTCGTCGTTGGAGGGCAGTTCCGAGCTGTCGAGCTTGAAGCCGGTATTGTACGGGTCGGCCTTGTACTTGACGTCGTCGAAGACGAAGAATTCCGGCTCCGGGCCGGCATAGACGGTGTCGCCGATGCCCGAGGCCTTGAGGAAGGCTTCGGCCTTCTTGGCGGTGCCGCGCGGGTCGCGGTTATAGGCTTCGCCCGAGACCGGCTCGAGGATGTCGCAGAAGATGACCATGGTGGACTGCGCGAAGAACGGGTCCATATGGGCGGTGGCCGGATCGGGCATCATCACCATGTCGGACTCGTTGATGGCCTTCCAGCCGCCGATCGAGGAGCCGTCGAACATGACGCCGTCGGCGAACATGTCCTCATCGACGCAGCTGACGTCCATCGTGATGTGGTGCAGCTTGCCACGGGGGTCCGTGTAGCGCAGGTCGACGAACTTTACGTCGTTTTCCTTGATTTGCTTGAGGATGTCATTGGCAGTCGTCATGTGTTGGTTCCTGTGTGAGATGACGAGATGGAAAGCCTTGGCCGGAAGGCGAGGCGGGATCAGATGGCGTCGATGCCGGTTTCGCCGGTACGGATGCGGATGACTTCTTCGACGTTGGAGACAAAGATCTTGCCGTCGCCGATGCGGCCGGTCTGGGCCGCGTTGCGGATCGCCTCGATCACGGCTTCCGCATTCTCGTCCGCCAGGACGACCTCGACCTTAACCTTGGGCAGGAAGTCGACGACATACTCGGCGCCACGGTAGAGTTCCGTATGGCCCTTCTGGCGTCCAAAACCCTTCGCCTCGGTGACGGTGATGCCCTGGAGGCCGACTTCCTGGAGGGCCTCCTTCACCTCATCGAGTTTGAAGGGCTTGATGATCGCTTCGATCTTTTTCATGAGAAGATGTCTCTCCGCTTCTCCCGTTTGCGCAGCAGGACGGCGCCCGCTGCTCACTCCGAATGCATGTAGCATGCCAAGTCGAAGCAGGATGCATGCCAGACCGGAGGAAATCCGTTTCTTTCACCATCCCGCTCGTCCTCACGCGGCGATGATGCGGCTTTCCGGGCAAAAGGGCTAGGGGTTCCTGCCTAAAAATTGTCTCTTTGCTTTCCGGATGGCCGAAGGAGGCGGAGTGCCGGGCAACGCTGCCTCAGAAAGCTGCAAATTTGAGCATATCGAATATGCAGATGCATAAAATTCAGGCTTTTGGCGAAGATGGCCGACGACCTTGCCCCGGCGGCGTTTTTGCGGGCATGGTGGGGCATGCACCAGGAAATAGACACCTTGATCGTCACGCCCGGGGACATGGACCGCATCGATGCCGCCGCCGCGGCATCGGGCCTTGCGAGCTACGGCCTGATGGAGCGGGCCGGGCAGGCGGTCGCGGCGGCGGCGCTGCGGCGCTTTCCCGAAGCGCACCGCTTCGTCGTGCTCTGCGGCCCCGGCAACAATGGCGGCGATGGATATGTCGCCGCGCGGGCGCTAGAGGCGGCCGGCGCGGAGGTCGCCGTCCACGCCCTCGGCGATACGGCCGCGCTCAGGGGCGACGCGGCCATTGCCTTGCGGCATTTCGGCGCCGCACCGATGCCGCTTGCGGAATATGGGCCGCGCACGGGCGACGTGATCGTCGATGCGTTGTTCGGCGCTGGCCTGTCGCGCGACCTGCCGGACGAGGCCGTGCAGGTCGTCGAGGCCGTGCGCCGGCATGCGCTGCCGGTCCTTGCTGTGGACCTGCCGTCCGGTATCGACGGGCGGACGGGAGAGGTGAGGGGCGCGGCCTTCGAGGCTGTCGCGACCGTCACCTTCATGTGCCGCAAGCCGGGCCACCTGCTCCTGCCCGGCAGGACATTTGCCGGCGACGTGGAGGTTTTCGACATCGGCATTCCCGGCCGCATCCTTGCCGGCCATGCCGGCCATGTCCGGGTGAACACACCTTATGTCTGGCGGCTTGCCGAACCGCAGCAGACCGGCGCAACGCACAAATATGTCCGCGGCCATCTCGCCGTCTTCTCCGGCCCTGCCATCGCCACCGGCGCGGCGCGGCTTTCCGCGGCGGCCGGCCTTCGCGCCGGGGCCGGCCTCGTCACCGTGCTTTCTCCCACGGACGCGCTTCCCGCCAATGCCGCCCATCTGACTGGCGTGATGCTGAAAGGCGTGGACGGGGAGGCCGACCTCGCCGCCCTGCTCGAAGACGAGCGCCTCAAAACCTTCGTGCTCGGCCCCGGCTTCGGAGACGCCGGGAGGGCGAGAGCCTATGTCGGCCTGATCGCCGCAAAGGGCCGCCGCCTCGTGCTCGATGCCGACGGTATCAGCGCCTTTCGCGATACGCCGGACGCACTCTTCGGGCTTTTCGCCGGCGGTGACACGCGGCTGGTGCTGACGCCGCATGACGGGGAATTCGCACGGCTCTTCCCCGACCTTGCCGGCGACGGGACGCTTTCCAAGATCGATCGCGCGCAGAAGGCGGCCGCCAGAAGCCATGCGGCCGTGATCCTCAAGGGCGCCGATACGGTGATCGCCGCGCCCGACGGCCGCGCGCTCGTCAACGAGAATGCACCGCCCTGGCTCGCCACCGCCGGCTCGGGCGATGTGCTGGCGGGCATCGTCGGCGCGCATCTGACCCAAGGCATGCCCGCCTTCGAAGCCGCGGCCAGCGCCGTCTGGCGCCACGGCGAGGCCGGAAACATCGCGGGCGAGGGGCTGACGGCGGAGGATCTTCCAGAGGCCATCCCGCCCTGGCCCGCGGCGTGAGCGTTTCGCTTCCGTCGAGAAGACTCGAACTTTTCCTCAACCGGTCCGCTTCTTCAGTTCGCGCGCGCCGTTCGGGGCGTTGACCTTGCCGGAGGTAATGAAGAAGGCGAAGACGTCGCGGGCCTTGCCGGCGGGGCTCGTCTCGGGGTCGACCTTCGGCAGGTCGGACGGCTCGCCGCCGCTGGCCCAGTCCTTGAGCCGTCCCGCCCATTCGTCCAGCGCCTTTGCGGGATAGCAGGTCTCGATGTCGTCCGACCCGCGCTGCAGGCGGGCATAGACGAAATCCGCCGTCACGTCGGCGATTTCGGGATAGTCCTCATGCTGCGCATAGACGATCGCCATATTGTGCTTGCGGGCAAGCGCGGCGAATTCCGGCACCTTGAAGCTGTCATGGCGCACTTCGAGCGCGTGTTTCAGCTTGAGCCCGTCCAGTCTTTCCGGCAGCAGCTTCAGGAACCCCTCGAAATCCTCGGGCTCGAATTTCTTCGTCGGCGGGAATTGCCAGAGAATCGGACCGAGATGGTCGCCGAGTTCGGCAATCCCCTGCGTCAGGAATTTCTTGACGGATTCGCCGCCGTCGGCGAGGACCTTGCGGTTCGTCGTGAAGCGGCTCGCCTTGAGCGAGAAGATGAAACCGTCCGGCACTTCCGAGGCCCATTTGGCGAAGGTCTCCGGCTTCTGCGAGCCGTAATAGGTGCCGTTCACCTCGATGGCCGACAATTCGCGACTGGCGAATTCGAGCTGCCGCTTCTTCGGCAGCTTTTCGGGATAGAAGGTTCCCTCCCACGGTTCGAAGGTCCAGCCGCCGATGCCGGTTCTTATGGTGCCGGATGTGCTCATGGTCTCCTCCCGTGTGATTATTCTGCCGCCACCCGCTTCATCGGCCGACGCTCCAGCAACTCTTTCAAGAAGTGGCCGGTATAGGAACGCTCGACCTTGACCACATCCTCGGGCGTGCCTTCCGCGATCACCTCACCGCCACCGTCGCCGCCCTCGGGGCCGAAGTCGATGATCCAGTCGGCGGTCTTGATGACCTCCAGATTGTGCTCGATGACGACGACCGAATTGCCCTGGTTGACCAGCTCGTGCAGCACTTCGAGCAGCTTCGCCACGTCATGGAAATGCAGGCCGGTCGTCGGCTCGTCGAGGATATAGAGCGTGCGGCCGGTCGAGCGCTTGGACAGTTCCTTGGCGAGCTTGACGCGCTGCGCCTCGCCGCCCGACAGGGTGTTCGCCTGCTGGCCGACCTTGATATAGCCGAGGCCGACCTGGTTCAGCGTCGTGAGCTTGTCGCGCACGGCGGGAACGGCGGCGAAGAACTCGACGCCCTCCTCGACGGTCATGTCCAGCACGTCGGCGATCGACTTGCCCTTGAAGGTGACGTCGAGGGTCTCGCGGTTGTAGCGCTTGCCGTGGCAGACGTCGCAGGTGACGTAGACGTCGGGCAGGAAGTGCATCTCGATCTTGATGACGCCGTCGCCCTGGCAGGCTTCGCAGCGCCCGCCCTTGACGTTGAAGGAGAAGCGACCCGGCTGGTAGCCGCGTGCCTTGGCCTCCGGCAGGCCGGCGAACCAGTCGCGGATCGGCGTGAAAGCGCCGGTATAGGTCGCCGGGTTCGAGCGCGGCGTGCGGCCGATGGGCGACTGGTCGATATCGATGACCTTGTCGATATATTCGAAGCCGTCGATGCGCTCGTGCTCGGCCGGGATCTCGCGCGCGCCCATGACGCGGCGGGCGGCGGACTTGTAGAGCGTCTCGATCAGGAAGGTCGACTTGCCGCCGCCGGAAACGCCCGTGACGGCCGTGAAGACGCCGAGCGGGATCGAGGCCGTAACATTCTTCAGATTGTTAGCCTTCGCCCCGACGACCTTGATTTCCTTTTTCTTCTTCGGCTTGCGCCGCTCGGCGGGAACCGCCACGGAAAGCTCGCCGGAGAGATATTTGCCGGTGAGCGAGGCTGGATTGGCGATAACCTCGTCGGGCGTGCCTTGCGCGATCACCTCGCCGCCGTGGATGCCGGCGGCGGGGCCGATATCGACCACATAGTCCGCCGTCAGGATCGCGTCCTCGTCGTGCTCGACGACGATCACCGTGTTGCCGATGTCGCGAAGGTGCCGCAGCGTTTCGAGGAGGCGCGCATTGTCGCGCTGGTGGAGGCCGATGGATGGCTCGTCCAGCACGTAGAGCACGCCCGTCAGGCCGGAGCCGATCTGCGAGGCGAGGCGAATGCGCTGGCTTTCGCCGCCCGACAGCGTGCCGGAATTGCGCGAGAGCGAGAGATATTCGAGGCCGACGTCGTTGAGGAAGCGCAGGCGCTCGCGAATCTCCTTGAGGATGCGCACGGCGATCTCGTTTTGCTTGGCGTTGAGATGCTCCGGCAGGGCCTCGAACCAGTCGCGCGCCACGCGGATCGACATTTCCGTCGTCTCGCCGATATGCAGCTTGTTGATCTTCACCGCCAGCGCCTCGGGCTTCAGGCGATAGCCGTTGCAGGCCGGGCAGGGGGCGGCGGACATGTAGCGCTCGATCTCCTCGCGCGACCAGGCCGAATCCGTTTCTTTCCAGCGGCGCTCCAGGTTCGGCACGATGCCCTCGAAGGTCTTCACCGTCTTGTAGGAGCGCGCGCCGTCCTTGTAGTTGAACTCGATCTTCTCCCTGGTGCCGTTGAGGATGGCGCTCTGCGCCTCCTGCGACAGCTCCGACCAGCGGTTGGAAAGCTTGAAGCCGTATGCCGCGCCGAGCGCTTCCAGCGTCTGGTTGTAATAGGGCGAGGAGGACTTGGCCCAGGGCGCGATGGCGCCGTCGCGCAGCGTGCGCTCGCTTTCCGGCACGATCAGGTCCGGGTCGATCTTTTGCTGGCTGCCGAGGCCGTCGCAGGTCGGGCAGGCGCCGAAGGGGTTGTTGAACGAGAAGAGCCGCGGCTCGATTTCCGGGATGGTGAAGTCGGAGACCGGGCAGGCGAATTTTTCCGAGAACAGCACGCGCTCATGCGTCTCGTTCAGCGACTTGTTGGCCGAGCCGCCGGCCGCCGTTTCCTCGACCGGCAGCGGCTTGTCGGCGAATTCGGCGATGGCAAGGCCCTCGGCGAGCTTGAGGCAGGTTTCGAGACTGTCCGCGAGGCGCGAGGCGAGGTCCGGGCGCACGACGACGCGGTCGACCACCACGTCGATATCGTGCTTGTACTTCTTGTCGAGCGCGGGAACGTCGGCGATCTCGTAGAACTGGCCGTCCACTTTGACGCGCTGAAAACCCTTCTTCATCAGCTCGGCGAGTTCCTTCTTGTACTCGCCCTTGCGGCCGCGCACGACGGGCGCGAGGATATAGAGGCGCGTGCCTTCGCCGAATTCCAGCACGCGGTCGACCATCTGGCTGACCGTCTGGCTCTCGATCGGCAGGCCCGTCGCCGGCGAATAGGGAACGCCGACGCGTGCGAAGAGCAGGCGCATGTAGTCGTAGATCTCGGTGACCGTGCCGACGGTCGAGCGCGGGTTCTTCGAGGTCGTCTTCTGCTCGATGGAGATGGCGGGCGACAGGCCGTCGATCTGGTCGACGTCCGGCTTCTGCATCATCTCCAGGAACTGGCGTGCGTAAGCCGAAAGGCTCTCGACGTAACGGCGCTGGCCCTCGGCATAGATCGTGTCGAAGGCGAGCGACGATTTGCCCGAACCCGAAAGACCGGTCATCACGATCAGCTTGTTGCGGGGCAGATCGAGGTCGATGCCCTTGAGATTGTGTTCGCGTGCGCCGCGAATGGAAATTGTCTTGAGTTCGCTCATGGTATCCAGCGTCAGAAGGTCGTTGCGCATTGCAGAAGGGGTCGGCCCCTATGTAGGCATTGGTTGGAGCCTGTCCATGCGCGGTCAGAAGATTCCGTGCCCGTTTCCGATTCGGTTGACAAGAGTGTAGGGAATTATTAGAACAAAAAAAGAACGAATTTTCGCAATTGATCTGTGGATTATCGCTTGCACGGGGCGGCGCTGGCGCGCTGCAGCCGATAAGATGCCGCATTCGTGTAGTGATAATGATGCCGGCGCCTTTCGTCCGGCGCGACAACGGGAAGTACGGGCATGGCTGGTAGCGTCAACAAGGTGATCTTGATCGGGAATGTCGGGGCTGACCCGGAAATCCGCCGGACGCAGGACGGTCGGCCGATCGCCAACCTGCGCATCGCCACCTCCGAGACCTGGCGCGACCGCAACAGCGGCGAACGCCGCGAGAAGACGGAATGGCACAATGTCGTCGTCTTCAACGAAGGCCTGTGCAAGGTCGTCGAGCAATATGTGAAGAAGGGCGCCAAGCTCTATATCGAGGGCGCGCTGCAGACCCGCAAGTGGCAGGACCAGACCGGCAACGATCGTTATTCGACGGAGATCGTGCTGCAGGGCTTCAACTCCACGCTGACCATGCTCGACGGTCGCGGCGAGGGCGGCGGCGAGCGCCGCGGCGGCGGTGATTTCGGTGGCAGCAGCAATTACGGCGGCGGCGCGCCGAGCTATGACGACTACGGTTCGCGCCCGGCCTCTGGCGGTGGTGGCAGCGGCAGCCGCTCGGGTGGCGGCGGCTCCATGGCCCGCGACATGGATGACGACATTCCGTTCTGAGAACGAGAACAACGAAAGGCCGGCCTGAGCGCCGGCCTTTTTCTTTGAAGAAGGCTTTGGGAACGGCGGCGGCCCGCTATCGCGAGCGGTACACTCGACCTTCGGGCCGCGTCAGCCGATGAATACCGATTTCACCCCATCCACCACGAACTGCACCGCCAGCGCGGCGAGGATCACGCCGAGCAGGCGTGTCAGGATCGCGCGGCCGGTATTGCCGAGGAAGCGGTCGATGCGCTCGGCGATGACCAGCGAGAGGAAGAGGACGACGAGGCAGAGCGCGAGGACGCCGATGAGGGCGGTGCGCTCCAGGACGGAGGGGAATGAACCGGAGAGGAGGATCGTTGCGGAGATCGCGCCGGGACCGGCGATGAGGGGCAGGGCGAGCGGGAAGACCGCGATATTGTGGATGTGATCGCGGGTGATCGCCACTTCGCTGGTTTTTTCCTTCCGCTCGTTGCGGCGCTCGAAGATCATCTCGAAGGCGATCCAGAACAGCAGCAGGCCGCCGGCGATGCGGAAGGCGCCGATGGAGATGCCGAGCAGCGAGAGCACGCCGGCGCCCGTCAGGGCGAAGACGGCGAGGATGCAGAAGGCGATCAGCGAGCCGCGCAGCGCCACCTGCTTGCGCTGCGGTCGCGTCATGCCGACAGTGAGCCCCAGGAAGATCGGCGCAAGGCCCGGCGGGTCGAGGGTCACGAGCAGCGTCGTGACGGCATTGACCAGAAGATCGATGTTCAGCATTGCGGCGTTCCCCTCGCCTTGAACGGCCGTTTCGACGGCCTTGTGCCCGCATTGTTAGGCGAGGGCGGCGCATTAGGGAAGGGCGGCCACGAAAATGCGCAAATTGGCGGATTTTCTGGGAAAAGCCTGTTCAAAACCCTTGGCGAAATTGGCGCTTCGGGTGCCGGTAGGCTATAAAATCAGCACTGATTCTGAACAAAGATCGTGACCGAAATTGACAGAACAATCGACACCCGGCGGCAAGAACCCTCCCGGCATTGAGCCGATCTCCATCATCGAGGAAATGCAGCGCTCCTATCTCGATTACGCGATGAGCGTGATCGTGTCCCGCGCGCTTCCCGATGTGCGCGACGGCCTGAAGCCCGTGCACCGGCGCATCCTCTACTCGATGAGCGAGATGGGCGTCGACTGGAACAAGAAATACGTCAAGTCGGCCCGCGTGACCGGTGACGTGATGGGTAAATACCATCCGCACGGCGACGCCGCGATCTACGACGCCTTGGCGCGCATGGCGCAGGACTGGTCGCTCCGCCTGCCGCTGATCGACGGCCAGGGCAACTTCGGCTCCATCGACGGCGACCCGCCGGCAGCGCAGCGCTACACGGAATGCCGTCTCGAAAAGGCCGCCCATTCTCTGCTCGACGACCTCGACAAGGAAACGGTCAACTTCCGCGACAACTACGACGGCACGATGAGCGAGCCCGTCGTCGTTCCCGCCAAGTTCCCGAACCTTCTGGTCAACGGCGCCGGCGGCATTGCCGTCGGCATGGCGACGAATATTCCGCCGCACAACCTGTCGGAAGTCATCAACGGCTGTATCGCGCTGATCGACAATCCGGCGATCGAGCTGCTCGACCTGATGCAGCACATCCCGGGGCCGGACTTCCCGACGGGCGCGCTGATCCTCGGCCGCGCCGGTATCCGTCAGGCCTATGAGACCGGCCGCGGTTCGGTCGTCATGCGCGGCCGCGCCCATATCGAGCCGATGCGCGGCGACCGCGAGCAGATCATCATCACGGAAGTTCCCTACCAGGTGAACAAGGCGACGATGATCGAGAAGATGGCCGAACTGGTGCGCGACAAGCGTATCGAAGGCATCTCGGACCTGCGCGACGAATCCGACCGTCAGGGCTACCGCGTGGTCATCGAGTTGAAGCGCGACGCCAATGCCGATGTCATCCTGAACCAGCTCTACCGCTACACCCCGCTGCAGACCTCCTTCGGCTGCAACATGGTGGCGCTGAACGGCGGCAAGCCGGAGCAGATGACCCTGCTCGACATGCTGCGCGCCTTCGTCGCCTTCCGCGAGGAAGTCGTCAGCCGCCGTACCAAGTATCTGCTGCGCAAGGCGCGTGATCGCGCCCACGTCTTGGTGGGTCTCGCCATCGCCGTCGCCAACATCGACGAAGTGATCAACCTCATCCGCCGTGCGCCCGATCCGCAGACGGCGCGCGAACAGTTGATGGAGCGCCGCTGGCCGGCCAAGGACGTCGATGCGCTGATCCGTCTCATCGACGATCCGCGCCACCGCATCAACGAGGACCTCACCTACAATCTCTCCGAGGAACAGGCCCGCGCCATCCTCGAGCTGCGCCTTGCCCGCCTCACGGCGCTCGGCCGCGACGAGATCGACGAGGAACTCAACAAGATCGGCGAGGAAATCAAGGACTATCTCGATATCCTCTCCTCGCGCCTGCGCATGATGAACATCGTCAAGGAAGAGCTCGCCGCCGTGCGCGACGAGTTCGGCACGCCGCGCCGCACCGAGATCGCCGAGGGCGGTCCCGATATGGACGACGAGGACCTGATCGCCCGCGAGGACATGGTCGTGACGGTGTCGCATGCCGGCTACGTCAAGCGCGTGCCGCTCGCGACCTATCGCGCGCAGCGCCGCGGCGGCAAGGGCCGCTCCGGCATGGCCATGAAGGACGAGGATTTCGCGACCCGCCTCTTCGTCGCCAACACGCATACGCCGGTGCTGTTCTTCTCCTCGCGCGGCATCGTCTACAAGGAAAAGGTCTGGCGCCTGCCGATCGGTACGCCGCAGTCGAAGGGCAAGGCCCTCATCAACATGCTGCCCATCGAGCCCGGCGAGCGCATCACCACGATCATGCCGCTGCCCGAGGACGAGACGACGTGGGAAAACCTCGACGTCATGTTCTCGACGACCCGCGGCACGGTTCGCCGCAACAAGCTGTCGGACTTCGTCCAGGTCAACCGCAACGGCAAGATCGCGATGAAGCTCGAGGAAGAGGGCGACGAGATCCTCAACGTCGAGACCTGCACGGAGCGGGACGACGTGCTGCTGACGACGGCGCTCGGCCAGTGCATCCGCTTCCCGGTCGATGACGTGCGCGTCTTCGCCGGCCGCAACTCGGTCGGCGTACGCGGCATCACGCTGGGCAATGGCGACCGCATCATCTCGATGGCGATCGTCGGCCATGTCGACGCCGAGCCGTGGGAGCGCGCCGCCTATCTCAAGCGCTCCGCCGCCGAACGCCGCGCTAGCGGCGTCGACGAGGAGGATATCGCGCTGGTCGGCGAGGAGGTCGGCGAAGTCGGCGATCTCTCCGACGAGCGTTATCTGGAGCTGGGCAGCCAGGAGCAGTTCGTGCTGACGGTCTCGCAGAAGGGCTACGGCAAGCGCTCGTCGTCCTACGACTTCCGCACCTCCGGCCGCGGCGGCAAGGGCATCCGCGCCACCGACACCTCCAAGACGGGCGAGATCGGCGAACTGGTCGCCGCCTTCCCGGTCGAGGAGAAGGACCAGCTCATGCTCGTCTCCGACGGCGGCCAGCTCATCCGCGTGCCGGTCGACGGCATCCGCATCGCCAGCCGCGCGACGAAGGGCGTCACGATCTTCTCGACCGCCAAGGATGAGAAGGTGGTCTCGGTCGAGCGCATCAGCGAGCCGGAAGGCGACGAGGATGCCGAGGACGTCGCCGAAGAAGGCGATATCGAAGCCGGGGATGCTGTGGAGGGTGGCGAGGAATAGTCCTCGCCCAAATTCAGGACATGAAAAAGCCGGACGGGCAGGGAACGACCGTCCGGCTTTTCATTTGGAGCGGGCAGCCCGGAGGGAAGACTGCCCGCTTTGACGGCGGCAAGGGGGCGCTCTCAGACGCCGAAGCCGCCTGCTTTCGTTCTCAGCCGGACGGCCTTCAGAACCGCGCGCTCACGCTTGATCTCAAGGATCGTGCGGGCAAAGTCCATCGTGAAGACCGTGCTGATGAAGACCATGGAAAGGATGCTGATCGCGGCCATGGGAAACGCCTCAGCGCAGCCACTTGCCGCGGCCGGCGACCTTGGGCGCTGCCGGGCGATCCTCTTCCCGCAGCGCATGGATCGTTGCTGCGGTCAGCGCGATGAACATGGTCATGCAAAGTAGAGCGAGTGCCATTTTCGTGTTCCTTCCAGCCTAAGGAAACGCGTTACTTGTTCCGTTGGGTTCGGCCGGTAAAATGCGCCACCGCGCATATTGTTCCCGACCCCTATGCTGTCATTTAGACATGCGGCGCCTGAAATGGTCTTGAACGGCCCGTTCATGCGCGGTTCATGTTCTTCAACAGGGGACAGCGCGTGCCGCGACCTTGCGGAAAGAGGCGGTCCGTGACAAAAGGCGGCAAACGGGACCCCGCCGATGACAGTCGCCTTCTACCCTGGCTCCTTCGATCCGATCACCAACGGCCACATCGACGTGCTGGTCCAGGCGCTGAACGTGGCGCCCAGGGTCATCGTCGCCATCGGCATCCATCCCGGCAAGACGCCGCTCTTCTCGTTCGAGGAGCGCGCCGACCTCATCCGCCAGTCCATCGCCGAGGCCCTGCCGGAGCGGGCAGGGGATGTCAGCGTCGTCTCCTTCGCCAACCTGGTCGTCGATGCCGCGCGCACCCACAAGGCGCATCTCCTCATCCGGGGCCTGCGCGACGGGACGGATCTCGATTACGAGATGCAGATGGCCGGCATGAACCGGCAGATGGCGCCCGATGTGCAGACGATCTTTCTGCCGGCGGGCGTTGCCTCGCGGCCCATTACCGCCACATTGGTCCGCCAGATCGCGGCCATGGGTGGCGATGTCGGCGCCTTCGTTCCGGCGCCCGTCCTTGCGGCCCTCAAAGCCCTTCGAAAGGGCTGAGTACAATCATCCTGAACCCCTCAAGGGAGCTATCATGAACATCCTCCGTCACGCCTTTGCAGGAGCCCTGTTCCTTGCGACCGCAACCGGCGCCTTCGTTGCCCAGGCCGCCGATTTCATCACGATCCAGCTCAAGGATGGCCCGGTCGTCATCGAGTTGAACGACAAGGCGCCGAAGCATGCCGAGCGCATCAAGGCGCTCGCCGCCGGCGGCGAATACGACAACGTCGCCTTCCACCGCGTGATCGAGGGCTTCATGGCGCAGACCGGCGACGTGCAGTATGGCGACATGGAGAACGGTTACCAGCCGCAGGCGGCCGGCACGGGCGGCTCCAGCCTGCCGGATCTTCCGGCCGAATTCTCCGACATTCCCTTCGAGCGCGGTACGGTCGGCATGGCCCGCGCTCAGGACCCGAACTCGGCGAACTCCCAGTTCTTCATCATGTTCGCGCCGGGCGACTTCCTCAACGGCCAGTACACGGTCGTCGGCAAGGTGGTTTCCGGCATGGAGAACGTCGACAAGATCAAGCGCGGCGACGACGCCAACAACGGTTCGGTGACCGACCCCGACCGGATGATCAAGGTCACCGTCGGCAAGTAAGCCACTTTATGACTGGCCGCATGTTGCAATCGCGATGCGGCGCCCCACTTCTGCGCAACAGGCTTTAGAAGGAGAAAGACCATGGCCGAGATCAAGGATCCGGAAAACACCATCATCATGGAGACCACGAAGGGAAAGGTGGTCATCCAGCTTCTTCCGGATCTCGCACCGGGCCACGTCGCACGCGTCAAGGAACTGGCGCGCGAAGGCGCCTATGACGGTGTCGTCTTCCACCGCGTGATCGAGGACTTCATGGCCCAGACGGGCGACGTGAAGTTCGGCAAGCAGGGCGGCGCCGACTTCAACCCGGCCCGCGCCGGCATGGGCGGCTCGGAAAAGCCGGACCTCAAGGCCGAATTCTCCAACATGAGCCATGTGCGCGGCACCTGCTCGATGGCCCGCAGCCAGATGCCGAACTCCGCCAACTCGCAGTTCTTCATCTGCTTCACGGATGCTCCCTGGCTGAACAAGCAGTATTCCGTCTGGGGCCAGGTCATCGAAGGCATGGAAAACATCGACAAGATCAAGCGCGGCGAGCCGGTGCGCGATCCCGACTCGATCGTCTCCATGAAGGTTGCCGCCGACGTGGCAGCCTGATAGAAAGCCGTCGTTTTCGACCGCGCTCGCCCCGGCGGGCGCGGTTTTTCTTTGTGCGCTTTTCAAGAGACAAGTCGATATGACCGCTTTCCTCTGGGCGCTGCTCGGCATTGCGGCCGGCGCGTGCATCGCAATCCAGGCTCCCGTCAACGCCCTGCTCGGACGCGGTCTCAGCATGCCGGTCGCGGCCGCCTGCGTCTCGTTTCTCTCCGGGGCGATCATCCTCGGTATCGTGATGCTCGCCACGGCGTCGTTCGAGGGGCGGGCGCCCGACTGGCGCGGACCGGACCTCTGGCTCTATGTCGCCGGCGGCGCGCTCGGCACCATCTATGTCACCACCGCGATCTACCTGACGCCGCGCATCGGCGCGGCCGCCGTCATGGCCTTCGCTGTCTCCGGCCAGCTTCTCGCGGGCATCCTGCTCGACCGCATCGGCTTCCTCGGCATGGCCGTTCGTGAAATCTCCGTCGGCCGCATCGCCGGCGCCCTCCTGCTTGTCGCCGGGGCGCTGATGATCCGCTTCCTCTGAGGCCCGCCATGCGCGTCGACCTTTTCGATTTCGACCTGCCGGAGGAGAACATCGCGCTTCGCCCGGTCACCCCGCGCGAAGCGGCGAGGCTGCTCGTCGTGCGGCCCGGCGCGGATACGCCCTATGAGGACCGCACCGTCGGCGACCTGCCGTCGCTGCTGCGTCCGGGCGATGCGCTGGTCTTCAACGATACGCGCGTCATTCCCGCCCAGCTCGAAGGCATCCGCCACCGGGAAGGGGCGGGCGGCCAGAAGGTCTCCGCGACGCTGCACATGCGCATTGCCGGCGACCGCTGGAAGGCCTTCGCCAAGCCGGGCAAGCGCATCAAGCTTGGCGACCGCATCACCTTCGGCGCGGCGGAGAATCTGTCGGCAATCGTTGAGGAGAAAGGCGAGGGCGGGGAGGTCACCCTGCATTTCGACGCATCGGGTCCTGAGCTCGACCGCGCCATCGCTACGGTCGGCCATATCCCGCTGCCGCCCTATATCGCCTCCAAGCGCGCCGACGACGAGGCGGACCGCAAGGATTACCAGACGATCTATGCCAGGGAGGAGGGCGCCGTCGCCGCGCCCACGGCCGGACTGCACTTCACCGACGCCCTTTTCGAAAAGCTCGATGCGCTCGGCGTGGAGCGGCATTTCGTGACGCTGCATGTCGGCGCCGGCACCTTCCTGCCGGTCAAGGCGGACGATACGACGGATCACGTCATGCACGAGGAGATCGGCTATGTCTCGGAAGAGACCGCTGCGGCCCTCAATGCCGTCCGCGCGAGGGGCGGGCGCATCGTCTCCGTCGGCACGACATCGCTGCGCCTCCTCGAAAGCGCCGCCGGCGAAGACGGCACGATCAGGCCCTGGTCCGGCGCGACGGGCATCTTCATCACGCCCGGCTACCGCTTCCGCACGGCCGATATCCTGATGACCAATTTTCACCTGCCGAAATCGACGCTCTTCATGCTCGTCTCGGCCTTTTCCGGCCTGGAGACGATGCGCGGCGCCTATGGCCATGCGATTTCGGCCGGCTACCGCTTCTATTCCTACGGCGACTCCAGCCTGCTTTTCCGGGACGACCGATGACCGAGACCTTCCAGTTCAAACTTCTCGCCACTGATGGCAAGGCCCGCCGCGGCGAGGTCTCCATGCCGCGCGGCACCATCCGCACGCCGGCCTTCATGCCCGTCGGCACGGTGGGCACGGTCAAGGCGATGTATCTCGACCAGGTGCGCGAGCTCGGCGCCGACATCATCCTCGGCAATACCTATCACCTGATGCTGCGGCCCGGCCCGGAGCGCGTCGCGCGGCTCGGCGGCCTGCACGAGCTCATCCGGTGGCCCTATCCGATCCTCACCGACTCCGGCGGCTTCCAGGTCATGTCGCTCTCGGGCCTGCGCAAGCTCGACGAGCAGGGCGTCACCTTCAAGAGCCATGTCGACGGCGCGCTGCACCACATGTCGCCGGAACGCTCCATCGAAATCCAGGGCCTGCTTGACAGCGATATCCAGATGCAGCTCGACGAATGCGTGGCGCTGCCGGCCTCGCCCAAGGAAATCGAGCGCGCCATGGAAATGTCGCTGCGCTGGGCCGAGCGCTGCAAGGTGGCCTTCGGCGACCAGCCGGGCAAGGCGATGTTCGGCATCGTGCAGGGCGGTGACATTCCGCATCTGCGCGTGCGGTCCGCGCAGGCGCTGGCCGAGCTGAACCTCAAGGGCTACGCCATCGGCGGCCTCGCCGTGGGCGAGCCGCAGGAAGTCATGCTCGACATGATCGACACGACCATCCCGCACATGCCCTTCGAGAAGCCGCGCTACCTGATGGGCGTCGGCACGCCGGACGACATGCTGAAATCCGTCGCCCGCGGCATCGACATGTTCGACTGCGTGATGCCGACCCGCTCGGGCCGCCACGGCCTTGCCTTCACCCGCCGCGGCCGCATCAACCTGCGCAACGCCCGCCATGCCGAGGACATGCGCCCGCTGGACGAGGAATCGAACTGCCCGGCCGCCCGCGACTATTCGCGCGCCTATCTGCACCACCTCATCCGCGCCAACGAGTCGCTCGGCGGCATGCTGCTGACCTGGAACAATCTTTCCTATTACCAGGACCTTATGGCCGGCATCCGCAAGGCGATAGAGGAGGGGCGTTTCGCCGATTTCATGGCGGAAACCCAAGAGAACTGGGCGAGAGGCGATCTCGCCCCTCTCTGAGACGCAGGTCTAGATTTCAGGCCCCGGCGCCGCATGCACCATGTGCACGCCGTTGATCTTGTAGCTGCCGTCGGGCTGCTTCACGAGCTGGTAGAAGGCCGTCCAGTCCTTGCCGCCCGGCCCCGAAATCAGCACCTCCTGCACGACCGTATCGCCCTGCGCCTTCGAGCGGCCGAAGGCCACATGGCCCGGCCGGAAGACCGGCGCGTAATTCTTCTTCACCATGTCGAAGAACGCGTCCTCGGTCGGAAACCGGTCGCGGACGGAGGGCGAGGCGAAGGCATAGGCGCTCTTCGCATCGTGGTTCAGGAACGCCGCGATCTGGCTCTGGATGATGCTTTGCACCGTGTCGATCGGCTCTTCCGCCCATGCGGGAGAAGCAGCGAGCATGGGCAATGATAGACCGAGGAACATGGCGGCAGAGAGCTTCATGGCGATAACATCTCCCGAAGCGGTGCGAAGCTTCCGGCCACGAGACGGCGGCCTTCGAAGATCATACCTTCGCCGGGCTCCGGCTGGATGCGCGGATCTGCCAGCGCCTTCCGCAATCCGCTATCGCGGACGTCCTTGCTGGGCCATTCGGTCCAGGCGAGAATGACCGTTTCGCCGGGCCGCGCATCGGCCGCAACGATGAAATCCCGCAAGGGACCGGCATCGGCAAGCGCATCCCGCGTGCCATCCGCATGGAATTCCTCGCCGCCGGGCGTCTCTGGATCGAGCCGGAAATCGACGATGCGCGTCGCGCCGTATTCCCGATAGACGTCGGCGACCTTCCGCGAGAAAGCCTCGTAGGCGGCAAGCTTGTCGATAGCGACCGGTATCAGATAGGCGTCGATGTACATTGTCCCGTTCTCCGGCAAGGCAAGCGACATTGAGGATGGTACTCCAGAGCGCCGCCGCAGGCGAGGTGCGTCGGAACAACCCGATCGCTAAAGCGGAATGGATGAAGCTCACGATGCCAAAATTGCCGGCATGCAGGGCGCTTCGTCCTTGCCCATCCGGCCCAATATAAAGGTCGCATAAGATAGGTTATGGAACTAAAGGATACGCCTGAATACCCCGAAAGCGCTGGAAACCCGGTTTTCGCCTTGACCGGAATGCTTCCCCGGCCTTAAGCGAAACGACAGACGGAACCAACAGCGAAAGCCTGCCACGATGAGCGATTTGCGCATTCTCTCCGACGCCCATATCCCGGAACTGCCGAACCGCTACAAGGGCAAGGTTCGCGAGAACTACGACCTGCCGGACGGCAGCCGCATCATCATCGCGACGGACCGGCTCAGCGCCTTCGACGTCATCCTGACATCCATTCCCTTCAAGGGCCAGGTGCTGACGCAGACGGCGCGCTACTGGTTCGAGGAAACCGCCGATATCTGCCCGAACCATGTCCTGGCCTATCCGGACCCGAATGTCGTGATCGGCACGCGGCTCGACATCCTGCCGGTCGAGGTCGTCGTGCGCGGCTATCTCGCCGGCACCACCAGCACGTCGATCCTGACGAAATACCGCAAGGGCGAGCGCGACATGTACGGCATCACGCTGCCGGACGGGCTCAGGGACAACGAAAAGCTTCCCCAGCCGATCATCACGCCCACCAGCAAGGCCTTCGACGGCGGCCACGACGAGCCGCTTTCCGGCGCGGAAATCCTTGCCCAGGGCCTGCTGACGGCCGAGCAATGGGAAACAGTGTCGCGCTATGCGCTTTCGCTCTTCGCGCGCGGACAGGCCCGCGCGGCCGAGCGCGGCCTGATCCTCGTCGACACGAAATACGAATTCGGCACGGACAAGGACGGCCGCATCGTTCTGGCAGACGAGATCCACACGCCGGATTCGAGCCGCTACTGGATCGCCGACAGCTACGAGGAAAGCTTCGCCAAGGGCGGCCGGCCGGCCAGCTTCGACAAGGATTTCGTGCGCGCCTGGGTCACCGAACGCTGCGACCCGTACAAGGATCCGATCCCGGAAATCCCGCGGGAACTCGTCGAGCAAACCTCGAAGGTTTACATCCAAGCCTTTGAACAGATTACCGGAAAGACCTTCGTGCCCGACCTTTCCGGCGCCACGGTCCTCGACCGCATCCGCAAGAATCTGGCGCCCTATTTCGCCTGATCGTCGGAAAGCGAGACCTCGAAGCTGAGGCCATCATAGGCCGGCTCCACATGGGCCGGCGTTTCCTTTTGCACCGTGTCGTAATCGAGCGGCACATGCATGTGCGTCAGGATCGCCCGGGCCGGCTTCAGCCGCTCGATCCATTCCAGCGCCTGGCCGATGGACAGGTGGCTCGAATGGAAGCGGTATTGCAGCGCGTCGATCACCAGCATGTCGAGACCGGCAAGATGCGGCAGGGTCTCGTCCGGAAAGTCGCTGATATCGCTGCAATAGGCGACATCGCCGATGCGGAAGCCGAGCGAATGGATCGAGCCATGCACCTGGAGGAGGGGCTGAAAAGTGATCGCGCCCCCTGCCCCTTTGATGGTCACCGGCGCATCCATCGGGTCGATCAGGTTCTCCGTCACGATGGGCGGATACATGCTGCCGGGCGGCGTCCTGAGACAATAGCCGAAGCCTTCGCGGATGCGGTCCATCGTCTCGACATCGGCCCAGATCGGCACCTGCCGGTGGTTCTGCAGCACGAAGCCGCGGATATCGTCGATACCGTGGATATGGTCGGCATGGGCGTGGGTATAGAGCACCGCATCAATGCTCTCGACGCCGGCCGAAATCATCTGCGTGCGGAAATCCGGCCCCGTGTCGATGACGACGGTCGTCTTGCCCTCCGGGCCGATCTGCTCGACGAGGAAAGCGGCGCGGGTGCGGCGGTTCTTCGGATTGGCCGGATCGCAGGCGCCCCAGTCACCGGTGATGCGCGGCACGCCGGGAGACGAGCCGCAGCCGAGAATGGTGAAGCGACGCATATAGGCCACGGCTACACCCGCGGCATCTTCGAGAAGATGCGGAAGGCGTTTTCCGTGGTGATGCGGGCGATCTCTTCCGTACTGACCCCGACGGTATCGGCCAGAACGGCTGCCGTGTGGGCCGTATAGGCCGGCTCGTTGCGCTTGCCGCGGAACGGCTTTGGCGCGAGATAGGGCGCGTCCGTTTCCACCAGCATGCGCTCCAGCGGCACGGTCCTGGCGATCTCGCGCAGCTCTTCCGATTTCGGGAAGGTCAGGATGCCGGAGAAGGAAACGTAGCCGCCAAGCTCGACGCCGACGCGCGCCAGCTCGGCGCCGGAGGAGAAGCAGTGCAGCAGGAAGGGGAAGGCCCCCTTCCCCGTTTCCTCGGTCAGGATCGCCGCCATGTCCTCGTCGGCCGAGCGGCTGTGGATGACGAGCGGCAGGCCCGTTTGCCGGGCGGCCGCGATGTGGTTGTGCAGGCCGATGGCCTGTGCGTCGCGCGGCGCGTTGTCGTAGTAGTAATCGAGCCCCGCCTCACCGATCGCCACCACGCGCGGATGGTTCGACAGCTCGACTAGCTCCGAAACCGGAATGTCCAGCTCCTCGTCCGCATTGTGCGGATGCGTGCCCACCGAGCAGAAGACCGACGGATATTTCTCGGCGATCGCCAGGATCGTGGGGAATTTGCGCACCCGCGTCGAGATCGTGATCATCTGCTTGACGCCGGCCGCGTGCGCCCGCGCGACGATATCGTCGCGCTCCGCCTCGAAGTCGGGAAAATCCAGATGGCAGTGCGTGTCGATCAGCATCGCGGTCTCAAGCCTCGGGCGCGACGTAGCGCGGGAAGACCGGCGTCGGCGCTTCCAGCGGCGTGCCGCTGACGAGACGGCCGGCCTCGCCGAGCGCCGCGAAGTCGCGCTTGTCGACGGGCGCGGCGACGAGGTCGAGCAGCTTGCGGCCGGACTTCGGCATGAAGGGCTGCAGCAGGATCGCGATCTGGCGCACGACTTCCGCCGTCACATAGAGCACGGTGCCCATGCGGACGGGGTCGGTCTTCTTCAGCGCCCAGGGCGCCTCGCCGGCGAAATAGCGGTCGGCTTCCGAGACGACGGCGATGATCGCGGCCAGCGCCCTGTGGATCTGCTGCTTGCCCATCTCCTCGCGGGTGACGGCGTGCAGCGCGTCGACGGAGGCGAGCATCGCCCGGTCCGCCTCGGACAGCTCCCCGCATTCCGGCATCTTGCCGTCGCAGTTCTTGACGATCATCGACAGCGAGCGGCTTGCAAGGTTGCCGATGCCGTTGGCGAGGTCGGAGTTGATGCGCGTCGCGATCCCCTCCTCGCTATAGCTGCCGTCCTGGCCGAAGGAGACTTCGCGCAGGAAGAAATAGCGGATCTGGTCGAGGCCGAAATGGTTCACCAGGTTGACCGGATCGACCACGTTGCCGAGCGACTTCGACATCTTCTCGCCCTTGTTGAGCAGGAAGCCGTGGGCGAAGACGCGTCCGGGCAGCGGCAGGCCGGCGGACATCAGGAAGGCCGGCCAGTAGACGGCATGGAAGCGGATGATATCCTTGCCGATGATGTGGATGTTCGCCGGCCAGTATTTCGCACGATCGCCTTGCGGATCAGTGAGATAGCCCGTTGCGGTAATGTAGTTTGTCAGCGCATCGACCCACACATACATGACATGCGCCGGGTCGTCCGGAACCGGAATGCCCCAGTCGAAGGTCGTGCGCGAGACGGAGAGGTCCTTGAGGCCGGACTTGACGAAGGAGATCACCTCGTTGCGGCGCTCGGCCGGGCCGATGAAATCCGGGTTGTCCTCGTAGTGCTTCAGGAGCTTTTCCTGATAGGCGGAAAGGCGGAAGAAGTAGCTCTCCTCCTCCACCCATTCGACGGGCGTGCCCTGCGGGCCGTAGCGAACGCCGTCGTCGCGCTTCTCGGTTTCGTTTTCCTGGTAATAGGCTTCGTCGCGAACGGAATACCAGCCGGCATAACCGCCCTTGTAGATATCGCCGTTGGCGGCCATGCGGCGCCAGATCTCGGCGCAGGCCTCGTAGTGGCGCTCTTCGGTCGTGCGGATGAAGTCATCGTTCGACGCATTAAGAAGAACGGCCATATCCTTGAATTCTTTTGAATTCCGATCTGCCAGCTCGCGCGGCGAAATGCCTTCCTTGCGCGCCGTCTGCTGCATCTTCTGGCCGTGCTCATCCGTGCCCGTCAGGAAGAAGACGTCCCGCCCGTCGAGCCGCTGGTAGCGCGCCATGGCATCCGTCGCGATCAGCTCATAGGCATGGCCGATATGCGGCTTGCCGTTCGGATAGGAAATGGCGGTGGTGATGTAGAAGCGGGACGTGTCGGTCATCTGGGGTGCGTTCTGTCTTCGGTTGTGCAATGCCGCAAGGTATTAGACCATGCGGACGCAGAGGGAAACAGCAAGTTTCCGCTTTGAACTAGAGCGCGGCGCGGATGTCGTCGAGGACGGTGATGATCGTCTGCTTGCGATCGAGATTGTAGGCCTGCGCGATGGTGATGCGCTCGCCGAGCTGCGAGGAAAGGTGGGCAAGCCGGTCGGCGCGGGCGATGTCGCCGGAAAGCGCCGCGCTGCGGGCCGCATCTGTGACGAAGTCCGAGACGTGCTGGCAGAAGAAGGAGAAGACCGTGTCGCTGTCCTTGGCCGACAGCACGTCGGCGAGCCTGTGCACGTCGCGGCGTGGCGGCTCGCCCGGCGCTGTGACGGTGGCGCGGAAGGCTTCCACGATGTCGAAGCCGCCGTAGTTCACGAGCTTCAGCGCTTCGGAGACGCTGCCATGGGCGGCGGATAGCACCTCCCCTGCCCGTGCGCCGGACGGCGCCGCGCCGAGGCTCTCCAGCGCGGCGGCAAGATCGCTCTCCGACAGCGGAGACAGGGACAGCGGCAGGCAGCGCGAGCGGATGGTCGGCAGCAGCTTGCCGGGCGCATGGGTCAGGACGAGGAAGAGCGAACGCTTCGGCGGCTCTTCGAGGATTTTCAGGATGGCGTTGGCGGCGTTGCGGTTAAGGTCGTCCGCCGGGTCGATGATGACGATGCGCCAATTACCCGTGCCGGAGGTTTGCGCCAGGAACTTTCCGGCCTTGCGCACCTCGTCGACCGTGATGGCGGATTTCACCTTGCCGGTCTTCTCATCGACCGGGCGAGTGAGATGCAAGAGATTGTGCGAGGCGCCGGCGGCGAGCTGGCGGGTGATGGGCGACGCAGGCGACGGGTCGGCCATTGTTTCGGGCGCGTCCGCAGGCTCCGGATGGTGCAGCACATGGTTGGCGAAGCGGAAGGCGAGCGTCGCCTTGCCGATGCCTTCCTGCCCCTCGATGAGGATCGCGTGATGGCCCTTGCCGGAGCGATAGGAGCGCGCCAGGAACGCCGCCGCCTCGGCATGGCCGAAGAGCTTCGTCTGCTCGGCGGGATGCACCGCGCCGTCGAGGATGCCGGGACGCTCCTCGCTCACGAGACATGCTCCGGATGGCCATGCGCATTGATCGGCAGCAGCGGCTCGACGATGGCGAGTACCTCCGCGGCAATCGTCTCCTGCGCCTTGGTGGCATCGACCACGCGGCAGCGCAGCGGCTCGCGCTCGGCGATGTCGAGGAAGGCCTCGCGGCGCTTCTCGTGGGTCTCCAGCTCTTCCTTCTCGAAGCGGTCGGGTTGCTCCTCCGGCCCTGTGGCGCGCTTGCGGGCGCGCTCGAGGCCGATGGAGGCGGGAAGATCGAAAATGATCGTGCAGTCCGGCACGACGCCGTTGATCGCCACCCGCTCGAGCGTCTCGACGAAGGATTGCTCCAGATTGCCGGTTATGCCCTGGTAGACGCGGGAGGAATCCATGAAGCGGTCGCAGAGGACGACGGTGCCCGCAGCAAGCGCCGGGCGGATGACCTGCTCGACATGGTCGCTGCGCGCCGCGGCAAAGAGGATCGCCTCCATGCGAATGCCGTAGGGTTCGGCCGCGCCGGACAGCAGCACGTGGCGCACCGCCTCCGCACCCTTCGAGCCGCCGGGCTCGCGCGTCATGAGCACGGTCAGCCCGCGCTCGCGCAAAGCATTCGCCAGAAGCCGGATCTGCGTCGACTTTCCGGCGCCTTCGCCGCCTTCGAACGTGACAAACAAACCGGGTGCGGCAGACAAATCCTAGTTCCGTTCCAGCGGCCGCCGCGGCGGCCATTTGACATTTTCCGGTGAGGCGGAGGCGAGTCGGACCACTACTAACCCATGTTTCCGGCGGACGAAACGCTTTTCGCCCTGCCCCGCCCCGTCAAATCCAGAAGAAGAACAGTTCGATCAGCGCATCCAGCGCGCGCGAGCGCAAGGTGCCGACGGTCACCGTCCCGGCGGTCTTCACCGGCACCTCGCGCAGGAGTTGCTTGTCGTTCCATATCTTCAGCGTGCCGACGTCCTGTCCGGGCTCCACAGGCGCGCGCACGGGCCAGTTATAGACGACGCGGGCGACGAGCCGCTGCGAATTGTCCTTGGGCAGGAACACGTCGACCTCGTCGCCCGCGACGAGCGGCACGGTCGAGGCGCTGCCGCCATAGACGCTCGCATCGGCGATCGTCTCGCCCTCCTTGAACAGCGTGCGCCGCTCGAAGGTCGCCAGCGCCCATTCGATGATGCGGCGGGCTTCCTCCGTGCGGACCTTGTCGCTTTCCATGCCGCCCATCGCCAGCAGCAGGCGCTTGCCGTCACGGTTGACGGCGGCGACGATGGAATAGCCGCCCTCCTCCGAAAAGCCGGTGACGAAGCCGGTCACGCCGATATTGAGCGCCAGGAGAGGATTGCGGTTGCGCTGCTTGATCTTGTTCCACTCGAATTCCGGTTCGAGATAGTAATGCATATAGGCCGGATAGACCGTTTCGAGATGCCGGGCGAGCAGCACCATCTCGCGCATCGTCACCTTGTTGCCGGGATCCGGCAGGCCGGTGGCATTGGCGAAGGTGGATTTCTCCAGCCCGAGCGCCCTGGCCTCCGCATTCATCCGCTCGACGAAGGCGGTTTCCGAACCGGCGATGCCCTCGCCCAGTATGATGCAGGCATCGTTGGCGAACTGGACGGTCACGCCGCGCACGAGATCCTCGACGCGTACGCTGGATTTCAGCGCCGCGAACATGGTGGAGGTGCGCGACGGCGCGCCGCCGGTCCGCCAGGCATGCTCCGTGACGGGATATTGCGTATCGAGCGTGATCTCGCCGGCCGACAGCGCCTTGAAGACGCTCGCCATGGTCATGAGCTTGGCAAGGGAAGCCGCCGGAACGACCTCGTCTTCCGCCCGGGCGAAAAGCACCGTGCCGGTCTCCGCCTCGATCATGTAGACCTGTCTTGCCTTGACGTCGAAGCCGGCCTGCGCCTGCGGCGCCGGGGACTGGGCGTGCGCAACCGTCAGCAGGGACAGGAAGAGAATGAGGCAGGCAGAAAGGCGGCGATGCATGGCGACTCCGGGTGCCGTCACACTCCCACAGCCGGACGCGTTGCGCAAACGGCTTTGCGGGAAGAAGGCGCCATGCCGCCCGTCACGCCCTTCCCTCAACCCGCGTTGTCGGCGAGCGCGGAAAGCGGCGTCAACTGGCCGTCGAGCGTGAGGATGGCGTCGAAGGCGCCGGAGGCATCCCGCACCCGCTCATCCGCATAGGCGGCCGCATAGCTGCCGCCGGCAAGCTGCGGAACGAAATCCGGCCGCTCCATCGGCACCGGGCCGATTTCGGGCAGGAGCACGAATTCCTGCTCCATGACCTGGAACGGAATGGCCTGCGGCGCGGTCTTGGTGAGCGCCGTCATCGCGCTCTGCTCCGGCATGGAGAACGTATCTTCGCCTGTCGAAGGCATCGCACGCGTATCGGCGGAAGCCACCATGACGCCGGTCGCGATCTGGCCGCCCGGATCGACCGCCGGAATGCGCGATCCCTTCTGTACGTAGGAGGCCATGAGATAGGGCATGTCGTTGCCCTCGAGCGGCGCCTTGCCGACATATTGCACACGCACTTTGGCCGTGCCGGTGCGCTTCATGTCGAGGAGGTCGGCCGTCTTGGACGAGACGTCGATCAGGCGGTTTTCGTGGAACGGGCCGCGGTCGTTGACGCGTACGATGACCGACGTACCGTTTTCGAGATTGGTGACGCGGGCGTAGCTCGGCAGCGGGAAGGTCGGATGGGCGGCGGAAAGGTGGTAGCGGTCGTAGACCTCGCCGTTCGCCGTCTTGCGGCCGTGGAAGGCCGAACCGTACCAGGAAGCAAGACCGGTCTTGCTGTAGCCCATCTCTTCCTTCGGCTGATACCACTTGCCGCGGACCTGATAGGCCTTGCCGAGCTGGTAGCGCCCGCCGCCCTTCGGCACGGGCTGGCCATCCTCGACGATACGGGGGCTCGCCTTCACGCCATATTCGGATTCGGAGAAGAATTCCTTGCTGCGGACCTTCTTCTTGGGAGCTTGAGCCGTCGTCGCACAGGCGGCAAGGCCTGCGCAGACCAGCGGAATTGCGATGAACCGAAGGCCTTGGCCAAGACGGTTCGCACTCTTCTTCAAGTTATTATGTCCCACGCCGCTATTGTCCCCGACAGTGTGCCAGCCAACTGCCTTGCCCCTGCAAGTCGGCCGTCAATGCCATTCAGTAAATAACAGTGTGTTAATCATGCCAGTAAGATGGCGAAATTGCGAATGAACGCCGCAATGGGCGCGAAGATTGATAAGTTATAGTTTATGCATGGTTAAGGCGCCCGCCGGACCTGGCGAGCGCCGGCTCTGCATTTCGTCAGGTCGCCTCGACCTGGAGGACATCGAAAAGCCGATCGGGATCGCGCACGCCATGACGATAGAGCGTGATGATCGAGCGTGCCAGGGAACGCGCCCCGGCCTCGTCGAGGCGAAGGCTGCCCGAGGCGGTCAGGCGGGTGAATACGCCTTTCAGGATATCGAGGTCCTGCGGTTCAAACATGCCGATATGCGTGGGGTCTCGAAGCACGTCCATTGCGGCCTCCCCTTGCTTGGCACCGAGCCGGCAGTATCGCTTTCCGGTGCCGTTAAACTCTAGGGCCACAATGCGTCCGCAACAAGTCGGGAAAAGTTATATGGCGTTTTACGTCCTGTGCCATCGCGGCACGGCGGGCGTGATGCCGGGCTCCGGTGGGTGAGCCCTGCCCTGGGCCGAAGCGCTTGTCCACCGGCAAACCCGCCCGCCCGCTTGTCTCCCCCAGGCCCCCTGCCTATCTTGCGGCCGACGGAATCAGCAGGAAAATCAAAGATGTCGAATACCAGAAACCTGATCGCCTCCGCCCTTGCAGCCATCGTCGTCGGTGGCGGCGTCATGGCCTATGACACCTGGAAGGGTGCCGAATGGGTCGTCTCGCCCGAGCAGATCGCCGCCGCCAAGGCGGAAGGCAAAGCCGGCTACGAATCCTCGCCCGGCACCGTCACCGTCCTGCCGATCCGCAGCGAGACGGCTGACATACTGCCGTTCAAATGGGGCCTCTACGGACTTGCCGCCGGAGCCCTGACCTTCCTTTCCCTGCGAAAGAAGAAGGCGGTCGCCTGACATTGCCGAGACGCCGGATTTCGTATTGCCTCGCGAAATCCGGCATCGCCTGCGCCTGCGGCCCATTTTTCATCGCATTGCGCGTTACAGTCGGGTCATGGACAAGTCAGGCCTGCTCTTCCTCTTCCTCCTCGGCGCCCTCGCGGCCCTCGTCGTCAGCGTGCTCCTCATCGAAACGGAACAGCCGGTCGCACGGCAGGACGACGGATCCCTGATCCCGCCCGAAATGACGGACCACGCCCGCTGAACCGATGAAAATGGAAGGATGGCGGAAGAGGTGGGATTCGAACCCACGGTAGACTCTCGCCTACGCCGGTTTTCAAGACCGGTGCCTTAAACCGCTCGGCCACTCTTCCGTTGATGAAAGGCATTGCCGCCCCTCGAGCGATGCGGCTTTTTAGCAGCTTTGCTTGGCGCGTCAACTTGCTCCGCCGCGTCCGGCCCGGCGATCTGGCCAAGACGACGAAGGCTGCCTGAAGCCTGCATCGTGAGGTTGTCTTGGCAAGGTCCCGGGATTCAACGAATCTTAAGGCAGACGCCCCTATCGTCTGCGCCATGCGACAGGGAGGCCGGCCGCGCGCCGTGCTTAGAGGGGCCATGATTTCCGAAGACGTTCTCAACTCGGCATTGCGCGACCTGTTCGACGTTTCCCCTGTTCCGTTTTCGATCTCGACGACCGACTTCAACTCCCGCTACATCAAGGTCAATCCGGCATATCTGCGGCTGGTCGGCCGTTCCTGGGAGGAACTGGCGGAAAAGCCGCTCGCCATCGATCTTCCTTACCCGATAGATCATCCCGCCAGGCTCGAGCGGATGCATCTCCTCGAAACGCAGGGCTTCTATGACCTCACGGAAGTGGAGATGCTGAGAAGCGACGGGCAGATCTTCCCGACGCTGATCACCGCGCAGCGTCGAAGGATAGCCGGCGAAAGTCTGGACATCGAGATCGTGATCGACAATTCGGAGCGCAAGGCGCTGGAGAATGCTATCCTCCATGCCGCCCGAACCGACGCGATGACGGGCCTTCACAACCGGGCCTCCTTCGAGGCCCATCTTGTCGAAGCCCTTTCCGTGACCTCCGACGAGCGCCGCCTGTCGCTCGCTTATATAGACCTGAACCGCTTCAAGCAGGTGAACGACAGGTTCGGCCATTCCGTCGGCGATCGTGTGTTGAAGGAGGTCGCCCGACGGATACGCGAATGGAGCGCCGATGGCGATTTCGTCGCCCGGCTGGGCGGCGACGAATTTGCCGTCGTTTCCTCGTTCAGCTCCGCTCGACCGATCACGCTCGCGCGCTACCTCGGCCTCGCGACACGGATAGCGGATCTCATGCAGATCGACGGCCAGCCCATTCAGGTCGGCGCGGCCATCGGCATAGCGCAAGCCACGCACGATATGGGCTTCAGCGCCTTCCTCGATAATGCCGACAGGGCGATGTATGAGGCGAAGGCGACCGGCAGCCTGATCGAGGTCCGCTTCGATAAACCTGTCCATGCGCGCGAAATGAAGCTTAGCTGCGGCTAGCATGTGGGTCCCGGCAGCGAAATTTCCGCTTTTGCCGAACCGCCCTTGTTTTCGACACATTGGCCTCCTATATCACGATCAACGGCATTGCTGATGAGCGCTGGAACGTTTCTGCCGCTCGCAATCGCCGCCATCGCCTGATGCTTTTGACCACGGATGTACTGGCACGGGTGAACAGGTGATGATGAGGAAGGTCGGTGCGTTTTCGCCCCGGCCTTTTTTGTTGCCCGGAACAATCGGGCGGCCTGCCGGTTTCGCCTACGCACCAGAGGAGGCCGGCCATGGAACGGACATCCACCGCAAAGCTTGCCGCTGAATATCTTCGCCTGGGCGGCGGGCGGCTCGCCAAGATCGACGACAATCTTCTCAGCACCCGCAAGTGGGAGCATGAAAGCCGGCTGGCCGAGGCGTTCTGGAACGATCACATCGCTCCCCTCGACGAGCAGAGCCGCAACGAGGTAATCTCGCACCTGCCGACGATAAACCAAGTGTAACCGAAAAGTCGCTGGCGCTTAAGTTGCTGTTGGCGGCCCTTCGCGTGCCCACACTCCGCCACGATCTTGGCCATGAGATGACGGGCAACCGGGAACCAATGCACCGGATTCGCCATTATCGTGCCAGTTAGAAGGAGTGCACAGATGAACAAGAAGCTTGGAACTGCCCTGGCGTTGACCCTTGCGCAGGTTTTCGCGACGACGGCCGGCGCGGCGGACATGGTCATTCGCGAGGAAGCCCCCGCCTATGTCGATCCCGGCGCACGCGACGGGGTGAAAATCGGCATGCTAACCTGCGATGTCGGCGGCGGCGTCGGTTATGTGCTGGGCTCCGCCAAGAGCGTCGATTGCGTGTTCAAGGCGACGAACGGCGAGCACGACACCTATAGCGGCGTCATCCGCAAGATGGGCGTGGACCTCGGCTTCACGACGCAGGGCCGCATCATCTGGGCCGTGTTCGCCCCGACCGCCGGCTATCACCAGGGCTCGCTCGGCGGTCTCTACCAGGGCGCCACGGCGGAAGCGACCGTCGGTGTCGGGATCGGCACCAATGTGCTCATCGGCGGCACTTCCGGCTCGATCCATCTGCAGACGATCAGCGTCAGCGGACAGATCGGCCTCAACCTCGCCGCGACCGGTACTTCCGTAACGCTGACGCCGCAAGGTTGACGCGAACGACGGGCGGCTTCGGCCGCCCGTTTCGCATGGCGCGCAATCTGCTAGAATGCGCGTGGAGGATTCTTCCATGTTCCGTATCGCCCTGCCCCTTATGACCGCCCTTGCCCTCACCGCCTGCACCATGGCGGATGGCCCCGGCATCGAGCCCATTCCCGGAAGCATCACTTATGGCGGCCACCAGCCGCGCACGAAGCTGACGAAATCGCCCATCGGCAGCACGTTCGATCACCGGTTCTATGACGATCGTGGCCGGCAGGTGATCGAAACCTACCGCATTCAGCCAGACCGGTCGCTTCTCCTGATTCGCCGCCGCATACGCTTCGACTATCTTTGACGCAGGAGACAATCATGCTGGAAAGCACCGACATCGAACTTGAGGACGAGCGCCTGAAACAGCTCGACATCCTTGCGGAAGAGCGCGTAATGACACCGCCCGAGCTGATGGTGCACTACGCCTCCGGCTCCTTCGGCTTCCACGAGGCGGTGCACACGGCCTCCATCGTGCTCGACCTCGTCGACGACCAGCTGCTTCAGCATCCGGCGATTGCCGGCAACAGCGAATGGTTCCGTCTCGCGGCACGCGCCAGCGAAGCGCTCTTCAATCTCTACCAGGCAATGGGAGCCGCACAGGTTGCCGGCCACACCGCCGACGAAGGCAAGCGGCCGGAAGACCTCAACGCCAGCAACGACGACTAAGCCGGTTCCGCCCTGCGCCTGCGGGGTGGAAATCCACCTTGTCTTCTTACATTATCAAACGAAAAGCGCGTTGCTCCACGCAATGCTGCCGACTAGGACTCCGATCGCCGCTATCCGTCTACCTGCTGCCCCTCGCGCAGGGCCTGAACGACACGCTCGCGGCCGACGCGGATGACATTCTCCATCGCCCGGCGCGCGCCCTCCTCGTCCCGCCGGTCGATCTCCTCGACGATGCGGATATGCGTTGCCGCCACATCCCCCCTCTTGCCGCGGTCGGCGGCGGGGGAGCTGAGCTTGAAGGCGCCGACGAGTGCCGCCTCGATCAGGCTGCCCACGGTGCGCAGGAACGGGTTGCGCGAGGCTTCCAGAACCGAGAGGTGGAATTTCAGGTCCGCCATGGCGAGCGTCTCGGCAGTATGCTCCGAATCACCCATGGCGACGGCGAGCCGCATCATCTGGCTGATATCGGCCTCCGTGGCATGGCGGGCGGCAAGCGCGGCGGCATGCGGCTCGAAGGCGAGGCGCACTTCCGAAAGGTGCAGCAGGAAGTCCTCGTTGATGCCGACGGCGAAGTACCAGGTGAGGATATCGCTGTCGAAAAGGTTCCATTGCGTGTTCGGCGTCACGCGCGTGCCGATGCGCGCACGCGGCACGATGAGGCCCTTGGCGGCCAGCGTCTTCATCGCCTCGCGCAGCACCGTACGCGAAACCTTGAAGCGGGCGGCAAGCTCGGCATCGCCCGGCAACGTCGCCCCGACGGGGTATTCGCCCGCGATGATGGCCCGGCCCAGCTCGTTGACCACCTGCGCATGACTGGTGCGCGTGTTCATCCCGCTGATGACCGTTTCAAGCAAACCCTTGCGCAAGAACCTTCCCCTCCTCCGTTCCGAAGAACCCCTTCTTCCGCGGAACCATCCGGCAGGTATAGAGCAATTCCAGCAAAAGTGCGAAGCGGTTTTGCGCGCGGAATTGCGCACAAACAAGGAGATAGGACTTTCGCGGGCGCAAACGGAAAAGGCGCCCGCAGGGGCGCCTTTCCTTTGGTCGGTGCGTTGCCGCTTACTGCGGCAGCTTGTCGTCGATGCCGGCAACGTAGAAGTTCATGCCGAGCAGCGTGCCGTCGTCCGAAACCTGGCCGGCGGCCAGCCAGTCGGAGCCGTCCTGCTTCTTGACCGGGCCGGTGAAGGGGTGCAGCTCGCCGGAGCGGATCTTCGCCTCGACGTCTTCCGCGGCCTTCTTCACGTCGTCCGGCATGTTGGTATAGGGCGCCATGGTGAGAATGCCGTCCTTCAGGCCGTCCCAGATCTGCTCGGACTTCCAGGTGCCGTCGAGAACGGCCTTGGTGCGCTTGACGTAATAGGCGCCCCAGGTGTCGACGATGGCGGTGAGCTGGGTTTTCGGGCCGGCCGCGATCATGTCGGAGGCCTGGCCGAAGGCGTGGATGCCGCGTTCGGCGGCAACCTGCATCGGCGCGGTGGAGTCGGTGTGCTGCGTCAGGATGTCGACACCCTGGTCGGCGAGCGCCTTGGCGGCATCGGCTTCCTTGCCCGGGTCGGCCCAGGTATTGGCCCAGACGACCTTGACCTTGAAGTCCGGGTTGACGGACTGCGCGCCGAGCATGAAGGCATTGATGCCCATCACGACTTCCGGAATCGGGAAGGAGGCGATGTAGCCGGCGACGCCCTTCTTGGACATCTTGGCGGCGATCACGCCCTGGATGTAGCGGCCTTCATAGAAGCGGGCATTGTAGGTGCCGACGTTTTCCGCGCTCTTGAAGCCGGTCGCGTGCTCGAACTTCACGTCCGGGAACTTCTGCGCGACCTTGATCGTCGCATCCATGAAGCCGAAGGACGTGGTGAAGACGAGCGCGCAGCCCGAGCGCGCCATGCGCTCGACGGCGCGTTCGGCATCCGGGCCTTCCGGCACGTTTTCGAGGAAGGCGGTCTCGATCTTGTCGCCCATCTCCTTCTCGAGTTCCTGGCGGCCGCGGTCGTGGCCTTCGGAGTAGCCGCCGTCCGTCTTGGAGCCGACATAGATGAAGCAGATCTTCGTCTTGTCCTGGGCGCTGGCGGCGACGGCAAAGCCGAGAACGGCGGCCGACGTTGCGAGAGCGAGAATGATTTTCTTCATTTTATCCTCTGAGGGTTGGAGTGGTTGTTTCCCGTCTTCTTGTTCTCGTCACCGATCCGGCACGAACGGCTTGCCGAGCGAGGCAGGCGTATTGATCAGCGTCATGCGCCGGTTGTGCGATATCAGGATTAGTACGATAACAGTGGCGGCATAGGGAAGAGCCGACAGGAACTGCGACGGAATGCCGATGCCGAAGGCCTGCGCATGCAACTGGCTGATCGACACCGCGCCGAAGAGATAGCCGCCGAGCAGCACCCGCCAGGGCCTCCACGAGGCGAAGACGACCAGCGCCAGCGCGATCCATCCGCGCCCGGCCGACATGTTCTCCACCCATTGCGGCGTATAGACCAGCGAGAGCTGCGCGCCGGCAAGGCCCGCGCAGGCGCCGCCGAACATCACGGCCAGGTAGCGCGTGCGGATGACATGGATGCCGAGCGCATGGGCGGAGGCATGGTTGTCGCCGATCGCCCGGACCTTCAGGCCCGCGCGGCTCCTGAACAGGAACCAGTTGACGCCGATGACGATGGCGATCGACAGGTAGAAGATGATGTCCTGCTTGAAAAGCAGCGGGCCGATGAAGGGAATGTCGGCGAGCAGCGGGATCGCGATCGGCTCGAGCTTGGCGCCCGACATGCCGACATAGGGCTCGCCGATCTGGCCGGAGACCCCGAGGCCCAGGATGGTGAGCGCAAGACCGGTCGCCACCTGGTTGGCGACGAGCGTCAGCGTCAGGAAGCCGAAGAGCAGCGAGAACAGCGCCCCGCCGGCAATGCCGGCGAGAATGCCGATATAGGGCGAGCCGGTGACCTGCGTGGCGGCGAAGGCGATGGCCGCCCCCATCACCATCATGCCCTCGACGCCGAGATTGAGCACGCCGGTGCGCTCCGTGACGAGCTCGCCGATGGAGGCGAGCACGAGCGGCGTCGCCGCGGTGATCACGGTCAGGAGGATGGCCTCGATCATACCCATCAGAGCGCTCCCTCATTTCCACGGGTAAGGCGGGAGAAGACCAGCCGGATTTTGTACTGGATGAGCGTGTCGCAGGAGAGCACGAAGAAGAGCAGCAGCCCCTGGAAGACGCGCGTGACCTTGTCGGAGACGGTAAGCGTCAGTTGCACCGCCTCGCCGCCGACATAGGTGAGCGCCAGGAACAGGCCCGCGGCGATGATGCCCAGCGGATTGAGGCGCCCGAGGAACGCGACGATGATCGCCGTGAAGCCGTAGCCGGGCGAGATGATCGGCTGCAATTTGCCGATGGTGCCGCTGACCTCGGAAATGCCGGCAAGGCCGGCGAGCGCGCCGGACAGCAGCATGGAAAACCAGATCATGCGCTTGGAGGAGAAGCCGGCAAAGCGCCCTGCCCGCTCCGACTGGCCGAGCACGGTGATCTCGAAGCCCTTCAGCGTGTAGCGCATCATGACCCAGAGCGCGACGGCGGCGATGACGGCAAAGGCGAAGCCGAGATTGGCCCTACCGGAGGAAACAAGCTCGGGAAGGATCGCCTCCGGCGCGAAATCGCGCGTCACCGGGAAGTTATAGGCATCAGGGCTGCGCCAGGGGCCACGCACGAGCCAGTCGAGGAAGAGCTGGGCGATATAGACCAGCATCAGGCTCGTCAGGATCTCGTTGGTGTTCATGTGCGCCTTGAGAAAGGCAGGCACGCCTGCATAGAGCGCGCCGCCGATCATGCCGAAGATCAGCATCAGCGGCAGGACGAGCGAGGAATGCCAGTCGTGGAAGACGACCGGCACGATGGAGCCGGCAATCGCCCCGGCGATGAACTGCCCCTCGGCGCCGATGTTCCAGTTGTTCGAGCGGTAGCAGACGGAAAGGCCGACGCCGATCAGGATCAGCGGCGCGGCCTTGATGGCGATCTCGTGCAGCGACCAGACGTCGAGCAGCGGCTCGATGAAGAAGCTGTAGAGCGCCGATCCCGGGCTCTTGCCGAGCAGCGCGAACATGATGCCGCCGGCAATGACCGTCAGGCCGAGCGCCAGGAAGGGCGAGAGGATGGAATAGAATGTCGAGGGATTGGCGCGCTTTTCGAGTTCAATGCGCATGAGCCGCCTCCTCACCCTCGGTCTTGCCGTACATGCCGCCCATCAGGAGGCCGATCTTTTCGCGCGTCAGCTCGCGGGCCGGATAGGCATCGGAAAGCCGCCCCTCGCTGATGACGGCGATCTCCGTCGCCACCTCGAAGATTTCGTCGAGGTCCTGGCTGATGACCAGCACCGCCGAGCCCGATTTCGCAAGATCCACGAGCGCCTGCCGGATGCGGCTCGCCGCCCCCGCATCGACACCCCAGGTCGGCTGGTTGACGATCAGCACGGCCGGCTGGCGGTCGAGTTCGCGGCCGACGATATATTTCTGCAGGTTGCCGCCGGAAAGCGAGCCGGCGGCCGGGTCCTCGCCGCTCTTGCGCACGTCCATCGTCTCGGAAATGCGTCGCGAGGCGATGTGCACGACGGCGCGGCGGATGATGCCGAGGATGCCACCGGAAAGGAACGTCCTTCGGTCCGACTGGTTGCGCGCCAGAACGAGGTTGTCGGAAAGCGGCAGGCCCGGCACGGCGGCATGGCCATGGCGCTCCTCGGGCACGAAGCCGGCGCCCATCAGGCGACGGGCGGTGATGCCGAGATTGCCGGCGGCCTTGCCGCGAACCGAGACGGCCGACGCGTCAGCGACCGGATATTCGCCGGAGAGCGCATCGAAAAGCTCGCCCTGTCCGTTGCCGGCAACGCCGGCGATGGCCAGCACCTCGCCGCCCCGCACCTTGAGACAGACGTTCTTCAGCGCGACGGCGAAGGGCGTGCGCGCCGGAACGCTGAGATGCCTTGCCTCGAGCAGCACGTCGCCCTTGGTGTTCGTTCCCGCCGCGCTGACGGAGGCGACATCGCTGCCGACCATCATGCGGGCGAGCGACGCGGGCGTCTCCTTGCGCGGGTCGCAGGCGCCGGTGACCTTGCCGTGGCGAAGAACGGTGGCGCGGTCGCAGATGCGCTGCACCTCCTCGAGCCGGTGGCTGATATAGAGGACGGAACGGCCCTCGGCCTTCAGCTTGGCGAGCGTTTCGAACAGGCGGTCGGCCTCCTGCGGCGTCAGCACCGAGGTCGGCTCGTCGAGGATGATGAGTTCCGGGTTCTGCAGCAGCGCGCGCACGATCTCGATGCGCTGGCGCTCGCCGACGGAAAGGTCGGCGACATGGGCCTTCGGATCGAGCGGCAGGCCGTAGAGATGGGAAAGGCGCGAGGCTTCCTCGGCCACCTTCGAGAGCGAGATGCCGGGGCTCAGCGACAGCGCGATGTTCTCGGCGACCGTCAGCGCCTCGAACAGCGAGAAATGCTGGAAGACCATGCCAATGCCGAGGCGGCGGGCCGCGCCGGGGCTTGGAATGCGAACGGATTCGCCCTTCCACAGAATCTCGCCGCTGGTCGGCGCCAGGACACCGAACAGCATCTTGACCAGGGTGGACTTGCCGGCGCCATTCTCGCCCAGAAGGGCATGGATCTCGCCGGGCTGGATATCGAGGTCGATGCCGTTACAGGCGGCAAACGAACCGAATAGCTTTGTCAGGCTGCGGACAGCCAGCAACGGACGGCCCCCAGACGCTCCAACGGCTGACACTATGCCCCTCTTTCCTGCAATCCCGTTCCCAGCGCCCCTTCGGGTCGTTTTCAGGGAATGAGCAATGTCGTTCCACTCGTTTTTCTTGATTCCAGATCCGTGTGGGCGCGTCCCGCGTCCGCCAGCGAATAAGTCTGATGAATATTGATACGCACTTTGTTGCTGCGCACAACATCAAAGAGCGAATTTGCACATGCATCGAGCGCCGCGCGCGTCGCGATGTAATGGAAGAGCGTCGGGCGGGTGGCGAAGAGCGAGCCCTTCTGGGCGAGAAGGCCGAGGTTGAACGCATCGACCGGGCCGGAGGAATTGCCGAAGCTGACGAAGAGGCCGCGCGGCTTGAGACAGTCCAACGATTTCGGGAACGTGTCCCTGCCGACGGAATCGTAGACGACATCGACGCCGGCCCCATCCGTCAGCTCCCGCACGCGGGCCGCGAAATCCTCCCTGCCGTAATCGATGACGTGGTCGTAGCCGTGCGCCAGCGCAAGATCGATCTTCGCCTGCGAACCGGCCGTGCCGATCACCGTCGCGCCGAGCGCCTTTGCCCACTGGCCGGCGATGAGACCGACGCCGCCCGCCGCCGCGTGGAACAGGATCACGCTGCCGGGCTTCACAGGGTAAGTCTGGAGCAACAGATACTGCGCGGTCATGCCTTTCAGCATCATGGCGGCGGCAGTTTCCAGGGAAATGCCCTCCGGCACCTTCACCAGATGCTTCGTCGCGACATTGCGCTCGGCCGCGTAGGCGCCGTCCGCCGAAGCATAGGCGACGCGGTCGCCGACGGCAAAATCCGTCACGCCTTCGCCGACTGCCGTCACCGTTCCCGCCCCTTCCTTGCCGGGAATGAACGGCAGGTCGGCCTTGTAGAGGCCTGTACGGAAATAGACGTCGATGAAGTTGAGGCCGATGGCCGCCTGCCGGATCTGCACCTCGCCCGGACCCGGCAGGCCGAGCGGCGCGTCTTCGAGTTTCAGGACGTCCGGCCCACCGAGACTGCGAACAACGATCGCCTTGGTCATGTCATGCTCCTCCGGATTCCAGAGCATTTCCAGCAAAAGTGCGAAGCGGCTTTGCGTCCGGAAATGCGACAAAACAATGAGTTAGAGCGTTCTCGTGATTCGGAGAAAAGCGAAAATGCTCTAGCGCCGGCCGAGGCTCGGAAAGACCTGCAGCACGCCGCCGATGACATAGAGATAGAGACCGGTGCCGACCACGCCCCAGACCACCCAGGCCGGCGACGCGAAATGCAGGAGCAGCGCATAGATGCCGAGGAACGACCAGAGGAAGAAGATCGCCAGATTGAGCGGCCGCAGCCGCTGGACGCGCACCGGATGCAGGAAATTGATCGGCATGAAGGTGAGGAAGACGGAAACGAAGACGACGACAGACGCCGTCACCTCGCTCGCCTGTATGACGAAGAGCGTGAAGACCACCATGTTCCACACGACCGGGAAGCCCGAGAAGAAATACTCGTCCGTCTTCATGCCCATGTCCGCATAGTAGATGGCGCTCGAAACCACGATGGCGCCGGCCGCCACGAAGGACCACGGCTCGCCGATCATGCCGCTCTGGTAGAGCGCGAAGGCCGGCAGCAATACGTAGGTCACATAGTCGATGACATTGTCCAGCGTATCGCCGGACCAGTTCGGCAGCACTTCCTTGACCCGCACCTTGCGCGCGATGGGCCCGTCGATGCCATCGACGAGGAGCGCAAGGCCAAGCCACCAGAACATGTCGACGAAACGGTGCTCGGCCGCGGCCACGACGCCGAGAAAGGCGAGAAACGAGCCGGACGCCGTCAGGATATGGACGGAAAAGGCGCGGATTTCCGCGTAGGGCACGCGCTTGTAGTTGAAGAATTTCATTGCGGTTCGCCGTCCATCCCTTGGGGCTTTTTCCCGGCCGCGATCCGCCGAACGCGCCCTCTTCGTGTCTTGCCGTAATATGCATTGATTGCCGGTCATCGCCAGTGAAAATCCGCGGCCCGCCGGTGCGTATCCGGCCCTGCGCGGATTCATCCCATGGAAATTGCCTCTTTGCGGCCCTACTCTTGCCCGCTACAAGCATCGCAAATCTGTGGGAAACGTTTCCCATTCCGGAGGTCGGTCATGAGACAATTCGATATCGCGATCGTCGGCGCGGGCCTTGCCGGCAGCCTCGCGGCCCTCGCGCTTTCCGATTCGGGCCGCACCGTCGCGCTGATCGCCCCGCCGACCCGTGTTGCGGACGGCCGCACGACGGCACTCATGGACCAGTCCATCGCCTTCCTGAAGACGCTCGCGCTCTGGGATGCGATCGCCCCGCACGCGGCCGCGCTCGAGACCATGCAGATCCTCGACGGCACGACACGGCTCCTGCGCGCGCCGCCGGTCGCCTTCCGCTCCGGCGAGGTGGGGCTCGATGCGTTCGGCTACAACATTCCCAATCTCCCCTTCCTCAAGGTGCTGGACGAGCGCATCGCGGCGCAGGGCAATATCGCGCGGCTGGAAAACGGCGTGACGGCCGCCAACAGCTTCGAGAACGGCGTCGAACTGGTGCTGGACGATGGCGAGCGTGTCCTCGCCTCATTGGTCGTCGGCGCGGATGGCAAGAAGTCGCGCATCCGCGACAGCGCCGGCATCGGCGTGCGCGCCTGGTCCTATCCGCAATCCGCGCTGGTGCTGAACTTTGCGCATGAGCGGCCGCACGGCAATGTCTCGACGGAATTCCACACGGAAAGCGGCCCCTTCACGCAGGTCCCTCTGCCCGGCCGGCGCTCCAGCCTCGTCTGGGTCCTGCCGCCGAAGGAAGCGGCGCGGCTGCGGGACCTGCCCGTTTCCGACCTCGGCCAGGCGGTGGAAGAGCGCATGCAGTCCATGCTCGGCAAGGTCACCGTCGAAACCGGCGCCCAGAGCTTCCCGCTCTCCGGCATGACGGCCGACCATTTCGGCAAGGGACGATTCGTGTTGCTCGGCGAGGCCGCCCACGCCTTCCCGCCGATCGGCGCGCAGGGGCTCAACCTCAGTCTGCGCGACATCATGGCGCTCAGGGATTTGGTCGGCGATAGTGAGCCGGCGAACTATTTTGCGCTCGGCGAGCGCTTCGACCGCAGGCGCCAGGCCGATATCCGCTCGCGCACGCTCAGCGTCGATCTCCTCAACCGCTCGCTGCTTTCCGATTTCCTGCCCGTGCAGTTCCTGCGGTCCGCCGGCCTGCATCTGCTGTCCGCCCTCGGACCGCTGCGCAGCATCGTCATGCGCGAGGGCATCGAACCGCTCGGCTCGCTGAAGGCCTTTCGCGAGGGCCTAAGGGAACGGGTCGCCCGGAAGCAGGCCTGACTTGATGAGGTAGAGCACGATCGTCACCGTCGCGACGGAAAGCACCGTCGTGATGAGGATCGTCGCCGACGCCCTCTCCTGCCACACACCATATTGCTGGCCGATGACGAAGACATTCGTCGCCGTCGGCAGCGCCGCAAGCAGCACGGCCGTATAGACCCAGACCGGATCGAAATTGCCCGCAAGGCCGAGCACCAGATACATGGTGACCGGCAGCAGCAGGAGCTTTGCCGGCACGATATAGCCGATCTCCACCGGCACGCGCTTCAACGGTCGCAGCGCCAGCGTGACGCCCATGGCGAAGAGCGCGCAGGGCGCGGCCGCCTGCGCCAGGTAGTCGATCAGCCGCTGCAGGGATTGCGGCGGCTCGAAACCGGCAAAGGCGGCGGCGAAACCGGCCGCCGTCGCGATGATGAAGGGATGCGTGACGATCTTGTGAAGGATGCCGCCGACGACCTGATGGGCCGGCCGCTTCTCGCCACCGGCAAGCGCCATCAAAGCGGGCGCCACCATGAAATGCAGCATGTTCTCAAAGCAGAAGACCAGTGCCACGGGCACCGCCGCCGGCTCGCCGAAGGCGAGCAGCGCAAGGCCCGGCCCCATATAGCCGATATTGCCATAGGCCGCCGCAAGCCCCTGCATGGTCGCGTCGCCGACGCTCGCGCGACGAAGCCACAGCCCCAGGGCGAAGATCAGGCAGAAGACGAGATAGGTCGCCCCGACATCGGCGACGATGAAATCGACGCGGGTCAGCTGCTCGATCGGCGTCTTCGCCACCAGCTTGAAGAACAGGGCCGGCAGCGCGATGTAGATGATGAAGGTGTTGAGCCAGCCGAGTGCCTCGACCGGCTGCTTCGTGATCCTGGCGACCACGTAGCCCAGGAGAATCATGCCGAAGAACGGCAGGACCAGTCCGATGATATCCGCCATGGGCTAAGGTCTGCTTCCGCTTGCCGAGGATGATGTTTCCGACTAGCCGATTTGCGAGAGAATGGGAAACGTTTGCTGGAACCAGATCGCAACGGCGCTGACATAGCCGAAGATGAAGGCTAGGCCGGTGAGGATCAGCAACCCTCCCATGACCTTCTCCACCGTGCCGAGATGGCGGCGGAAGCGCACGAGGAAGCGCATGAAGGCGCCGGAAAAGCCGGCCGCGATCCAGAACGGAATGGCAAGGCCGAGCGAATAGACGGCCAGCAGCACCGCACCGTCGCCGACGGTCTCGCGCGCCGCGGCGATTCCGAGGATCGCCCCCAGCACCGGACCGATGCAGGGCGTCCATCCGAAGGCGAAGGCAAGGCCCATGATATAGGCGCCGGAGGCGGTCGCCGGCTTGCCACCGCCCTGGAAGCGCGCCTCGCGGGCAAAGAGCCCGATTCGCAGCACGCTGAGGAAATGCAGGCCCATCAGGATGATGATGACGCCGCCGATCTGGGCGAGCACGTCGAGATGCTTGCGCAGCACCATGCCGATCGTCGAGGCCCCGGCGCCGAGCGCGACGAACACCGTCGCAAAGCCCAGCGTGAAGAAGAAGGCCGCCAGCAGCACAGCGCCCCGCGTATCGCGCCGCACCGCGACCGCCTCGCTGCCGCGGAACTGATCCACCGAAATGCCCGCCATATAGCACAGATAGGGCGGCACAAGCGGCAGCACGCAGGGCGACAGGAAGGACAGCGCTCCGGCAAGAAGCGCGCTCAGAAGGGAAATATCGGCAATCGACAAGGGGCTACTCCACGACGGCCGGAGAAAGCGGCTCCAGCCCGCAACCGGCCCGCCCGCATCTCCGTTTGGCCTCTGATAGCCGCCGCACCCCGCTCCTGCCAATCACCTTTTGGAGAACGCGGCGATATGTCGTGTGCGAGCGGCGACGTCGGGAAGGAGCAAAGCAGGTGTGAGAATCAGACCACCGCAAACAAGGAAGCTTGTGGTGAGCGCGCAGGGATTCGAACCCTGGACCTACTGATTAAAAGTCAGTTGCTCTACCGGCTGAGCTACGCGCTCCCGAGCGTGGGGCATACGCCCCGCGGAAGTGCGCGGAACATATGCAGGAGGTTCTGCCGGGTCAACCCGGAAAATGCACCGAAAACAGCTTTTGCAACTGCCGTTTGGCAAAGCGGCAGGCCGCCGGAATGCGGTAGCGGCAGCGCTCAGTGAACCGCGTATTTCAGCAGTCCCAGCGACCAGTTCACGCTGCGGTTCTCCGTGTCGCGCGTCCAGGTCTGCTTCAGCGTGCCCGCTATATCGGCGATGGTGGTGCGGGCGTCGAGTTCCTTCGTCAGGCCATAGTCGTTCGGGGCGACCTTGGTGAGGTCGACGTCGTCGGCGATGACGATGGCGACCAGGACGTTTTCGCTCGGTCCGTCGGCCTCGAAATCGAAGCCGTAATAGTCGTCGGGAATGGTGAGCGGCATGTTGGCGGTCAGCGGCGTGATCTTGCGGGCCGCCTCGTTGGGGAAGATCTGCGTCGCCTTGCCGTCCTTGTCGACGTCGTAGAGGATAAGGTGCCCGCTCGTGGCGCTCGTCACCGTGATGCGGAAGGCATCGCCGGTCTTCAGATAGTCCGAGGAAAGCGCCACCTTGACGTCGCCGGTCTCGGCCTTGCCGAGGATATCGCCGACGGCCTCGACCGGGTCGGCGGCGACATAGGCCGTCTGCTGGGTGTTCTCGACCTTCACCTCCTCGACCTTGCCGTAATCGGGCGTCGGCTGCTGCGCGGTCTCGCCGCCTGCCTGCTGCGCCTGCCCGCCAGCATCTGCCGGCGCGACGGCGCTGGCGCCGAGCAGCGCGTAATTCACTTCCAACTGCGGATCGAGGCCCTGGCATTCCGACTGCGCGGCGCAATAGGACTGCGACTGCTTCTTCACATATTCCAGCAATTCGGCATTGGAGACGATGCCGTTGCCATTGCTGTCAGCGGCGGCGGTCTCGTGGCCGTTGACATAGGAGAGCGTGAAGACGCCGTGCCGCTCCTCCGGCGGCAGGCGCGTATCGTCCCAGGCGACCTGATAGGACGAGGCGGCGCTCCACGCCTCCACGCCATTCTGCCTGGCGATCTCCGGCTTGTCGACCACGGCGACATCGATGCGCAGGCCGCGCGTCTTCACCGCCTCGCCTGGCTTTGCATGGGGGCGAGGCAGGAAGCGCGCGCTTTCCATCGCCTCGGCGACCTCCGTCGAGAGCGAGCGGGAGATGGTGCCGGAGTGGCAGGCATCGATGACGATGGTGACGGCGCGATCCTTGAGCTTCGCCAGCATCGCGTCGATCTCGTCGTCGAGAATCACATTGGTCCAGTCGCCGTCGCCGGCGGCGATGTCATAGGTGGAAAGCGCCTCGTCGAGCCCGTCCTCCTCGTCGCCGCTCACGTCCTTCACCTGCAGGCCATGGCCCGAAAAGTAGAAATAGACCCGGTCCCCCGGCTGCGTGCCGTTGACCAGCCAGTCGTCGATGCTGGCGAGGATCGCGGCCCGGCTGGCATCCTGGTCCCGCAGGACGCGGATCGATTCGGCCGGATAGCCGAGCTTTTCCTTCAGCAGCGTCTCGATCAGCGGCGCGTCGTTCTTCGGTCCTTCGAGGAACATCTTTTCCGGCAGGTTGGCATAGGTGCCGATGCCGACGATCAGCGCGCGGTCGGCGGCGGAGGCCATGGAGCCAAGACCGAGCGAAAGCAGAAGGGCTGCGGCATACCGGATCATCATAGCGCTTCCCGCGTGTAAAGGGGTTGGATGGCGACGCTCGCCTCCTTGCCGTCGAGGCGCGTCATCAGGGCCTGGAGCAAGGCGGCGGCGGTCACATTGCGGTCGGCGAGCACCGCGCCGATGGCGTCCACCGGCTCGGCGGTCCAGATCGTGATCAGGTGATCGGCGCCGAAGGGCTTGACCACCTCGACATCGGTCAGCTTGAACTCGGAACTCGCCGTTCCCGCCGCCTGCATGTCGAGGAACTGCACCTCGCCCGTATTGGCAAGATTGAAGACCAGCATGTTGGGATAGCGCCCGGCCGGGGCGTCGAAGCGCAGGCGATCACCGGCGGCATAGATATCCCGCGTCGGCCTCAGGGAGACCGATCCGGGATTCTGGCTGGCCATGGCCTTCAGGAAATCGAGCAGCACGAACTTGTCGACCACCGCCTGGATGCGGTCCGGACCGATATTTTCCGCGGCGACATCGCCGTTCGGCGTATAGAAGACGCCATTGGTGACATCCCAGCGGAAGGGCGTGCCCGTGCCGTCCGTGTTCTCCGGCTTTTCGGCATCGCCGTCGATCTCAAGGGCGATCTTGCCGGTCCAGCCGAGTTCCTGCGCCGGTTTGAAGGCGTGCGACGTCGCATTGTCGCCGGCGGCCTCGCCATTACCGGGAAGGCCGCGCGTGAGGCGCACGACGACCTCGCTCTCCGAGCGCGCCACCTGCGGCGTGAAATTCGGCACCTGCAGCGCTTCCGAGCGGTTCTTCACATTGGAGAAGACATAGTCCTCCAGTTCGATGCGGGTGATGATGCCGTCGCCGTTGCGGTCGGCGCTGCCCTCCACCGCGCGGGCGAAGCTCCAGCTCAGCGCGCCGCGCGGTTCGCCGTCGATGATGACCTCCGGCGTCGGCTGGCTCTCCAGCGATGCGGCGAGCACCGTCACCTGCTTGAAGTCGATTTCCTTGAGATTGGCGCCGTCGATCGCCTCCTGCGAGGGCGCGGCGAGCTTGACCTTCACGGCGGGCGCAAGGCGCGACTTGCCCTTGATGGACCGGCTCATGCCGCCGGAAAAGCAGCTGTCGGAGACGAAGAGCACATGCACGCCCTTGCCCTCCGCCTCCGCGAACCAGGCGTTCATCTCGTTGTCAACGATGATCTCCCTGGAGGTCTCCTCGTAGCGGTTGCGGTCGAAGCCCGGAAGCTGGAGGAATTCGTCGAGCCCGTCCGCCTCGTCGCCGGCGATGAGTTCCGGCATCTGCGCGCCGTGGCCGGCATAGGTGAAGATGATCGTGTCGCCCGCCGCCGCCTCGGCCACCATATCCGTCCAGGCCTTGCGGATATCGTCCTTGCGCGCCTCGGCATTGGTGAATTTCACGACCTTGAAGCCCGCGGTGCTCATCGAGCGGTAGACGTCCTCCGCGTCGCGCACCGCGCCGTCGAGGCTGACATCGTTCGGATACTGGTCGACGCCGACGACGAGCCCGTAGGTCTGCGCCGCGAGGGCGGCGCCCGGAAAGGCGGCGGTGAGGGAAAGCGCCAGGAGGCGCGGCAGCAGCGCCCTCATTCGAGATCCACCTCGACCCGGCGGTGCAGCTGGTTCAGCGTCTCCGTGTCATAGGCGCTGGCATCGTCCGGCTTGAAGGGCTCGTCCTCGCCCTTGCCGATGGTGGTGATCGTGCCCGCATAACCGGCGTCGTAAAGGTAGGTCTTCAGCGTTTCGGCGCGCGCCAGCGAAAGCTTGTAATTGGCCTCGGCGGTGCCGACCGGATCGGTGTGGCCGATGAGCTTGATGGCGGACGGCTTCACGGCCTTCAGGCATTCGGCGAGGTCCTTCGCCGCCTCGACGCCCTCCGGCGTGAAATCCGCCGTGCCGAACACGTAGCGCACCGGCGTCGACTTCTTCTTGATCGTGACCCCGCGGAACGCGATCTTGCAGCCGCCGCGCATGGAGAGCTTGACCGGGCGCGGGGCGGCAAGGCGCATTTCGCCGGCAAGCCGGTCGAGGCGCAGGATGTACGCCTCGTCGGGCGCCATCCAGTCCGGCGTCAGCGTCTTGTTGGAGCCATCCTCCAGCGCGATCTGGTAGAGCCGCGCGGCCTCCTCGTAATCCTTGCGCTCGCGGGCAAGGTCGCCGAGCGCGTCATAGACCTGCCAGGGACCGCCATATTTCTCCTTCAGTTCCTCCAGCACCTGTCGGTGATCGGCAAGCTTGCCGCCATTGCCGACATCGGCGGCGATGCGGTTGAAGGCGGTCAGCGCGGCGACGCGGCCGACGAGCGTGCGCTCGTTGGCGCTGCAATTGGCCGTGCCCGCCGTCTCTGCGGCGGCAAACGCCTTCTGCTCGTCACCGGCGTTGAAGGCGTCGACGACGCCGTTGAACGCCTCGCAGGACGCTGATGCCGGCGCCGTGTCCGCGAGGACGAAAGCGGCCGTCGCAAGCGCGATCGCGATGAAGGCCCGCAACGGTGCCCTCGCGAGATCGGGGGCAGGACCGCCTTGGCGCGCCGAAGAAATGCAAAAATGCTCCCGGTATCGCATCAGCATGGTCCGTCCAGTCCCCTCATGTCCTCGTCGAATCGGCAGGCAGGGGCCGGAAGGCCCCTGCCCTTGCTATCATTGGATTTCGAACGTCACCATCTGCAGGCCGCTCGCACCGTTGTCCTGTTCGGCCTGCCTGGCAAGGTTGATGGCAAGGCCGCGCGTGGTCGGCTGCCTGGAGCCCGCGACGATCTGCTTGGCCTTTTCCGCCGTAAGCTTCTGGTCGCCGAGGCCGCCGATCTTGCAAACGGCGATCATCGTCTCGCCGGGCGACGGCGAATCGAAGGTCAGGTTGCCGCTGCCGGATTGCGGAATGACACGCCGCTCGCCGGGATGCAGCATCGTGTCGCCGATCATCTCGTCCGGGATGATCTCGACATTGCCGGTATCCTCCACATAGACCACCTGGAGCTCGCAGTCGTGGTTCGTGCTGAGCTCGAAGCTCAGGTAATCCCCGACCTTCGCGCTCGTCGACGGCACATGCAGGGCAAGCTTCACCTTGTCAGCCTGCGCCTTGTCGTCCTGCTTGTAGGCCGGAACGGCGTGGGCGGTGTTCGTCGCCGCCTGATACTGATCGTCGCCGGTTGCCTGCTCCGGCTGCTGGTGGGTGGCAGTATCGACGGCGACCGCATCGTGGTTGACGCCGCGCTTCAGCGGTTCGAGCTGCAGAAGCGGCTGAAGCATGAAGGCATATTGCTCCTCCAGCTCGACGCGCGGAACGGTGGCCCCCGCCTCCAGCGTCGCGACCCAGTCGAGGCCGATGCGCAGCGCGCCGGCATCCGTCAGACGGCGGATGTCGGAGGCGAACTGCTCGGGCGTCATGTCGAACTCGGCGGCAAGCTGCTCGAAGTTCAGCTCGTCCTCGTACTTGTCGGCGAAGTAGGTGAAGATCTCCGCCCCGCCGGGCGCCTTAAGGCTGGTCTTGCCGCCGCCGGCCGTCGCCTCGGTGATGCCGAGGCGGTCGAGCGCCGAGACAAAGCGATCGGTATCGCGCTTGTAGGCCTCGTTCAGCTCCTCCTGCGGCACATAAAGGGCAAGCAGCTCGTCCTGCTGGTCCTTGGAGAACAGCGTGGAGGTCTCGATATGCTCGCGCAACTGGTCGCGCTTCGACAGGATACCGTCGAAATGGCAATCGAAGCACGAGCGGGCATTGATGATCTCGACGCCCTTGCCGATCGGCCGCTTGCGGAAGGACACGATCTTCGCCGGGCCGACATCGAGCTGGTCGCCCTTGTTGGTCGACAGGTAATATCCCTGCATGCCGTTCGGCAGCGAGAAGATCATTTCACCGCCATCGTGCTCGAAGGGCAGCAGGCCGGCTTTCAGGCTGATACCGTCCGGACCGGCCGGGAAACGCTTGAGTACCTGCCGGCCGACGTCGCCGGCAAAATCGTAGGATTTCCAGTAATAGCCGCCGAAAGGCATGTCGTGCCGCTCCAGCATGCGGTTATGGTCGGAAACCCCCGACGAGCCGTCGGCGAAGCCGGCGCGGACGACGCGGCGGCGCTCGATGTTCTGCGCGACGTTGACGCCGAAGCGCTGCTCCAGCTCGATGATGTTGGTCGGCAACTTCATGAGGCGGTTATAGACCTTCGGCCGCGCGCCGTTGCTCATGAACCAGTCTATCCGCATGATGGGAAGCTGCGTTTCCGTCGCCTTGGCCAGCGCCTGCAGCGAGGCGTTGCTGGCCGGATCGACGCCGTAGAAATATTCGTTGACCAGGAAATCGTAGTCTTCCTGGCTCCATTCGAGATCCCGCAGGTCGATACGCACCAGAAGGCCGTCGGAGCCTTCCACCTCCTCGGGAACGACGAGTTCCGGCCCGTAGGACAGCGAATTGAGGAGCTTCTTGAAGCCGCCGGCGAGCACCTTCATGCGCTTGAGGAAGGTCTCGTGCGTCTCACAGCTCATCATGCCGTTATACTGGTCGCGATAGCTGAAATAACGCATGAACGGCTGGTCGTGCGCATCCACCTTGGAAATGTCGCGCAACGCCAGATCGACGAAATCGAGATATTTCAGCATCGGTCGGGAGCGCTCGGTCTTCGTCGCCGAAACCGCGGTGGGGATCGCCGACTTGTTCAGCGAATTGATCCAGTCGGCAAGGCCCTGTACCTCGGCATCCGAGGGACGCTTGCCGAGCGGCATGCGGCCGCTGGTGACGCTGGTATAAAGCAGGGACTTGGAGGCGTCGCCGGGTGTGACGAAGGCCGGGTTCGCGGCAATCGAGCCCAGCTCGCCCGAGGGGAACGAGCCCTGCGAGCTTTCGCCCGGCCCGTGGCAGTTGCGGCAATATTTGCCGATGAAGGCATCGGCCGCCGATGCGAATTCCGTGCTGCCACCACCGGCGCCGAGCGCGCTTTCCGCCGTCGCCTCGCTGCACACCGGCGTCGGGCTCGTCTCGACCGGCGTCACCTTGACCTCGCGGTCGGCGAGGAAGGCGTACATCGCCTGCTTGTCCTCATCGGAAAGGATGGAAAGGCCCTCGGCGATGCGGCGCATGACCGGATCGGAAAGCGGCGAGCCCGAGAGCTTCTTGCCCTCCCCGATCAACCCCTTGGTGAAGACCTCATGGGAGGCCAGGCCGGCCATGCGCGCCTTGGTGATATCCGGCGCGACGGCGCCGGTCAGGCCTTTCTCGCCCTCGTAGGCGCGGGCGAGGTCGAGGCCATAGGTGGTCGTGCGCGGCGTATGGCAATCGCCGCAGCCGCCGACATTCTCGACGAGGTAGCGGCCGCGTTCCATCTGCGTCTCTTCGCGCTTCTGGTAGGCCTGCACGACGAAATGGCTGCGCTTCCAGAGCGTGATCGTCGTCTGGCGGCTGAAGGGGAAGGCGATCTCGTGTTCCTTCGAGGCGGCGTCCGATTGCGGCAGCGTCTCAATATAGGCCTTGATATCGAGGACGTCCTCCGGCTTCATGCCGCCATAGGAAGTGTAGGGCATGACTGGATAGAGGTTGTCGCCGTCCTTCTTGAGGCCGACCATCACGGCGTTGAGGAAATCCGCATTCGACCAGCCGCCGATGCCGTTCGGATGGGCGGAGATGTTCGGCGCGAAGAACTTGCCGATCGCCGTCTGCATCTCCATGCCGCCGGAAAGCAGCCCGGTATTGTCGCCAGAGCCGTGGCAGGCGCCGCAGCCAGCGGCGCTGAACATGATCTTGCCGTTCTCGACATTCGCCTGGTAGCTGCCGTAGGCATCCGGCGCGAACTGGTCGATGGCGAAGGCCCCGGTCGGACAGAGAACCGCCACGGCAAGGCCGAGCGCCGCGGCAAGCCGCGCGCCGGGCCGGATGAATGACTTGCTGAACACGCGCATGGCTTGTTCCCTTCGCTCCAGAATGCCGGCTCGCCGGCTGGAAATCCTCAACGGAATTCGAAACGTTCGAACTCGACGCGGCGCGGCGGCTTACCGAGTTCCCTCAATCCCTTCTCGATGGCCATGCGCAGGGGCGGCGGGCCGCAGAACCAGAGGTCCGCCTCCGCCGGGTCCATGCTGGTGCCGGCGACGAGCTTGGAAGCGTCGAAGCGGCCGTCGGTCGTCGAGTTGTGCAGCACGAAGCTGAAATTGCCGAGCTTTTCCGCCTGCGCCCTGAAGGTGTCGACGCCGATGGCTTCGGCGCCGTCGCGCACGCAGTAGACCATGTGGATGTCCTGCCCCTCGTCGCCCTTCAGCCGGCTCGCCATGGCGAGGAACGGCGTGACGCCGATGCCGCCGGCAAGCCAGATCTGCTTCTTGCCGCCGCGCCTGTGGTTGAAATGGCCGTATCCGCCCTCCAGCGTCAGCGGATCCCCCACCGCCACAGCTTCCCGCAGCGCCTTGGTATAATCGCCGAGCGGCTTGATAGCGAAGCGGACGGTACCGTCGTCCTCGATGCCGGCGATGGTGAAGGGATGCGGCTCGCGAAGGCCGGACTTGTTGACCCGGAAGAAGCCGAACTGGCCGGGCAAGGCCCGAAGCTTGCCGCCGGTCGGCCGCGCCGTGATGATCGTCGCGCCGTCGTGGCGGTCGACGTCGACCACCTCGTATCTCCGCGTGCGGAGCCAGGGCAGCAATTGCGTATAGGCATAGCTGACGACGCCGAGAAGGGCGAAGAGGTTGAGATAGGTCGCCAGCAGCGCCGTGCCGTCATAGGGGCGTTTGATGAACATCTGGTGGAAGGCGACGAGCACGAAGAGCAGGCCGATGAACCGGTGCGTGAAGCGCCAGTACTGGTAGGGAATCTGGAAGCGCGTCTTTGGAACGACCTTCACGATGGAGAGGACGAGCAGGAAGACGAAACCGTAGAAAGCCCACTCGCCCGCCGTCTTGGCGAGCTTGTTGAGATCACCCGTCAGCGAGAGCCCCTGGAAATCCGGCGCCACGAAATAGTGCACGAGGATAAGACAGAGCACCGCGATGCCGATCTTGCGGTGGAACTGGTAGATGCGGTCGAGGCCGCCGAAGAGCTTCTCGATGAAGGGCGGACGCGTCGCCATGAACTGCGCGATGCCCATGGCGACGAAGGCCATGGAGGAAGCCATCAGGGAGAAGGTGGTGCCCGCATTGGTATGGCTGACGGCCGGCACGGCGAGAAGGCCGGCGAGAACGATCAGGATCGTCGCGATGATGGAACCCGCAGTCAACCTATGCCCCCACAATGCAACTGGACGGTCCGAGTGGCGGGCATGCTGGCAAGGCCCATGACATTCGTCAACCGCAATCCTCCTATCGACGGGCGGGCCGGCGGCTTTATTCGGGGGCTTTCGGGCTGCTCCGCGAAACGGCTGGGGAAAACCTAATATGACAACGGAACAAGGCACATAGAAATGGACTTGGCCGGTTTTCCTTTAAGCCAGCGGCAAGCCATCTCGCGCCCGGAGAGGTCTGGACGACAGGCGAATCCCGCCTCTACCCGGATACTTCCGGGCCTCGCGCCAACCCATCGCCGCAACGCTCGTGATATATCAGTCGCCTTGCCATTCATTTTGCGACATGCCACCATGTGATATATCAACCGGGACAACGGAATGACGGAAACCGCGGCATCGCAGGCCCACCTCGCCTATCTCGCCCTCGAAGGGCTCATCGTCACGCTCAAGCTGAAGCCCGGCTCGCTCGTCACGGAAAGAGAGCTCATCGAGCTTGCCGGTCATGGCCGCACGCCGGTGCGCGAGGCGATCCAGAAGCTGGAATGGCAGGGGCTGATCGCCGTGCGCCCCCGCGCCGGCCTGCAGATCACCGCGATCCGCCCCGAGGATCATGAGGAAGTGATGACGACGCGCCGGCAGCTGGAACCCCTTGCCGCCGACCTCGTCGCACGCCATGCCGGCGAAGAGCACCGCGAGCAACTCGTCGCCTGCGCGCAGGAGATGACCGCCTGCTCCATCCGCTCCGACATGGAAGGCTTCCTGGCGGCCGACAAGGCGTTCGACGAGATCATGGAGGCGGCCTGCCCCAACCGCTTCCTGACCTCCGCCCTCGCCTCGCTCCAGACCCATTCGCGCCGCCTGTGGTTCGCCCGCGCCGATCACCGGCACATGGACCGGTCGGTAGACCTGCACGTCAAGGTCATCCGCGCCATCCGTAACGGCGACGGCCCGGCCGCAGCGTCCGCGATGACAGACCTGCTGGATCACCTGTCCGACTGACGGAAAACGCCCACAAAAAAGGCGCCCGAAGGCGCCTTTTCCGAGGAACCAGTCCTTCGCTCAGTCGACGAAGGCGCGCTCGATGACGAATTCGGCGGGCTTGCTGTTGGCGCCCTCGGTAAGGCCGGCCTGCTCCAGCAGCGCCTTGGTTTCCTTCAGCATCGCGGCGGAGCCGCAGATCATGCCGCGGTCGATCGCCGGATCGAAACGCGGCACGCCGAGATCGGCGAACATCTTGCCGTTGGAAATGAGGTCCGTGATGCGGCCCTGGAACGGATAGTCCTCGCGCGTCACCGTCGCATAGTGGCGCAGCTTGTCGCCGACGACTTCGGCGAGGAATTCGTGGTTGCGGATTTCCTCGACGAGGTCGAAGCCATATTTCAGCTCGGCGACCTCGCGGCAGGTATGCGTTAGGATGACCTCGTCGAACTTCTCGTAGGTCTCCGGGTCGCGGATAAGGCTCGCGAAGGGCGCGATGCCGGTGCCGGTGGAGAACATGTAGAGCCGCTTGCCGGGCGTCAGCGCGTCGAGGACGAGCGTGCCGGTCGGCTTCTTGCGCATCAGCACGGTGTCGCCGGGCTTGATCTGCTGGAGATGAGAGGTCAGCGGGCCGTCCGGCACCTTGATCGAGAAGAATTCCAGCTCCTCGTCCCAGGCGGGGCTTGCGATGGAATAGGCGCGGTAGACCGGCTTGTCGCCGACCATCAGGCCGATCATCGCGAATTCGCCGGAGCGGAAGCGGAAGCTTTCCGGGCGCGTCATGCGGAAGCGGAACAGGCGATCCGTATAGTGCTGCACGCTCGTCACCGTCTCGGCGAATACGCCGGCGGGAATGGCGGGCACGAACTCTTCGGTCTTGGCAGGTGCGTTCATTTCGGGATCGATCCTGGCTTGCGTCGGAAAAAATTGACGATAGGCAGATATTACATCTTGAGCGGCAAAGGAAGGTATTCCGTTCCAATGCGCCGATTGGCCGCGCAATAGTTTGCCGCCTGCCTCTTTTCGCGCGGCACGCGGCCGTTGTCCTTGATCTTGCTCAAGACTATACCACGATTACGGCCATTCGCCGGCCCCGATGTCAGGCCCGGCGGCGCCAGCTGTAGGAACCGACGTCCTGCGAGGCGCGCGCGGCCGGCTGGTAATGGTTGTCGATGCCCGGCAGGCGGTTTTCCGCAAGCCGCTTCAGCGCCGTCGCGTTGCTGACGGCAAAGCTGTCGATGCCGCAGCGAAGCATCAGCGGGATCTGGTCGATCAGCACGTCGCCGACCGCCCTCACCTCGCCCGTGAAGCCGAGCCGCGAGCGCAGCAGCGAGGCATGGCTGAAGGCGCGCCCGTCGCTGAAGGCCGGGAACGCGACCGCGACCAGCGCCAGCCGGCCCTGATGCCCTTCCAGCCTGCGCACGTCGTCGGCCGGATTGATCAGCACGCCGAGGTCCTTCTCGTCGCTCTCCGCGACCTTCGCGAGGAAGGCGTCGAGGCCGAGGATCGCCTTCTCGTTCGAGCCGGCCTTGGTCTCCTCCGTTTCGACGATCCAGGGATCGTCCGCCAGGAAACCGGCTTCGTTCCAGATTTTCGTCATGACCGTCCTCCTCAGGCCGCTTCGGCCGTCTTGCCGCCGTAGAGCGCATCCTTGAAAGGCTGCGGTCCGACGCGGCGGTAGGCGTCGAGGAAGATTTCAGACGGATCGAGGCGAAGGCCGAGATAGGTATTGACGATCACCTCGATGGCATCCGTCACCTTCTCCGGCTCGAAGCCGCGGCCGATGATCTCGCCGATCGACGTGTTCTCGTCACCCGAGCCGCCGAGCGTGATCTGGTAGAGCTCCTCGCCCTTCTTTTCCACGCCCAGAAGGCCGATATGGCCGACATGGTGGTGGCCGCAGGCATTGATGCAGCCGGAGATCTTGATCTTCAGCTCGCCGATCTCGGCCTGCCGCTCCGGCGCGCCGAAGCGGGTGGAAATCTCCTGCGCGACCGGGATCGAGCGGGCATTGGCCAGCGCGCAGTAGTCCAGCCCCGGACAGGCGATGATATCGGTGATGAGGCCCGCATTGGCCGTTGCGAGACCGGCCGCGACGAGGCCGCGATAGACGGCTTCGAGATCGGCCAGCGCGACATGCGGCAGGATGAGGTTCTGCTCGTGGCTGACGCGGATCTCGTCGAAGGCATATTCCGCGGCGATGTCGGCGACGGCCTCCATCTGCGCATCGGTCGCATCGCCCGGAATGCCGCCGATGGGCTTCAGCGAGATCGTCACCATGCCGTAGTCGGGATGCTTGTGCGGCTGCACGTTCTGGTGCACCCAACGGGCGAAGTCCGGGTCGGCCTTCTTCCATTGGGCAAGGCTTGCCCAACCTTCGGCGCGGGGCGCGAGCTCCGGCGGCGCGAAATAGGCGGAGATGGCGGCAACGTCCTGCTCGGGCAGCTTCAGCTCGCTGTCCTTGAGCTCGGCGAACTCGACTTCCACCTGCCGTGCCAGTTCTTCCGCGCCCGTCTCATGCACGAGGATCTTGATGCGCGCCTTGTACTTGTTGTCGCGGCGGCCGTGGAGGTTGTAAACGCGCATGATCGCGGTCGTATAGGACAGAAGGTCCTCTTCCGGCAGGAAGTCGCGGATCTTCTTGGCAACCAGCGGCGTGCGGCCCTGCCCGCCGCCGACATAGACGGCAAAGCCGATCTCGCCCTTCTCGTTCTTCTTCAGGTGCAGGCCGATGTCATGCACCTGGATGGCGGCACGGTCGCGCTCGGCGCCGGTGACGGCGATCTTGAACTTGCGCGGCAGGAAGGAGAATTCCGGGTGGACGGAGGACCACTGGCGCAGGATCTCCGCATAGGGCCGCGGATCGGCGACCTCGTCGGCCGCGGCGCCTGCGAAATGATCGGCCGTGACGTTGCGGATGCAGTTGCCGGAGGTCTGGAGCGCATGCATCTCGACCGTCGCGAGCTCGGCCAGCGCATCGGGTAGCTCGGAAAGCTTCGGCCAGTTGTACTGGATGTTCTGGCGCGTGGTGAAATGGCCGTAGCCGCGGTCATATTTGCGGGCGATATGGGCCAGCATGCGCATCTGGCGCGAATTCAGCGTGCCGTAGGGAATGGCGACGCGCAGCATGTAGGCGTGAAGCTGGAGATAGACGCCGTTCATCAGGCGCAGCGGCTTGAACGCATCCTCGGCCAGCTCGCCGGAAAGGCGGCGTGCGACCTGATCGCGGAACTGTTCCACGCGGCCGGAGACAAAGGCGTGATCGAATTCGTCGTAACGGTACATGCAATATCCTCAGGCGGCCGTGGCGGCGAGGCCGACATAGCCGGCGGCATAGGCGATGGTCGGGCCCTGCGCACGAATGCGCTCGCGCATGCGCAGCGGACGCAGCACGCCGTCGACCTCCTCGACGTCGACCACGTTCACGTCGACCACCTTGTTGTCGGCGAAGGCCTGCTTGCCGTTGGCTTCCAGCGCCTCGACGGCCTCCTTGTGGCGCGCGACGAAGGCGGCCTGGAGGTGTTCGTTCCAGGTGCCGGCGGCGTCGAGCCAGACGGAGATGCCGTCGGAAAGGCGATTGGCTGTCAGAACCTTGTCGGCCATGTCATGCTCCCAATGCTGCTGTGGCGCGAACCGGATCGCGGGCGGCGAGCGGTTCGGAATGTTCGAAATTGGCGCCGGCGACGGCTTCGCCGATGATCACCATGACCGGGCCGGAAAGCTCGTCGCGATGCTCGAGGCCCGGAAGGTCCTTGAGCGTGCCGTGCAGCAGCCGCTTCTCGCGGCGGCTGGCATTCTCCACGACGGCGACGGTCGTGTCGGCCGGAAGGCCGGCATCCATCAGCCGCGCGGCGACGGAAGCGGCGACCGTGCGGCCCATATAGACGGCGACGGTGGCGCCGGAAATGGCAAGCCGCGCCCAGTCGGGCAGCACGGCGCCCGTCAGGTCGTGGCCGGTGGTGAAGACGAGTGAGGAGGCAACGCCGCGCAGCGTCAGCGGCAGCTCGAAATCGGCGGCGGCCGCGAAGGCCGAGGTGATGCCCGGCACGACCTCGTAAGTGACGCCGGCCTGGCGGAGCGCGGCCATTTCCTCGCCGGCACGGCCATAGACGAGCGGATCGCCGGACTTCAGGCGCACGACGCGCTTGCCCGCCTTGCCGAGCTCGACCAGGAGGTCGTTGATCTCGTCCTGCGACTTGGAATGGCAGCCCTTGCGCTTGCCGACGGACAGCCGCTCGGCATCGCGACGGCCCATGTCGACGATGGCCTGCGGCACGAGCGCATCGAAGACGATGACATCGGCATTCATCATCACGCGCTGGGCGCGCAGCGTCAGCAGGTCTTCCGCGCCCGGACCGGCGCCGACGAGCCAGACATGGCCGGCGGCCCTGTCCTGCGAATTCAGCAGCGCGTTTGCGGAGCGGCGGGCGAGCTCGATATCGCCATTGTCGACGGCATCGGCGACGGCGCCCTGGAAGAAGCGGCGCCAGAAGACGCGGCGGGTGACGCCGCGCGGCAACACACGGTCGACGGCCTCGCGGTAGCTGTTGGCAAGGCTGGCAAGGCGGCCGAGCGAGGGCGAAAGGATCTGGTCGACCTGCGCGCGGATCATCTGCGCGAGGACCGGGCCCGCGCCCTCCGTGCCGATGGCGACGGCGACGGGCGCGCGGTTGACGAGCGCCGGCGTGAAGAAATCGCAATAGTCGGGCTGGTCCACGGCATTGACCGGGATGCGCAGTTCGCGGGCGGCCGTGGCGATGGCGCGGTCGGCACCCGCATCGCCGGTCGCGGCGAAGACGAGCGTCGCATCCGCGATGGCGTCCTTCGAGAAGGGCGCGTGGACGAGGTCGAGGCCCTTCTCGGCGATGAAGCGGGCGAAATCGGCCTCCGGCGCCTCGGCCAGAACGACGATCCGGGCATCCGTGTTGAAAAGCAGGCGGGTCTTGGCGAAAGCCTCGTCGCCCTCGCCCACGACGACGACCGTCCTGCCGCTGATGCGGAAGAACGCCGGGAATGTCGAGAGCTTGGCCTGTGCTTCGGTCATGGTCGGGTCCGGTTGAAGTGTGCGCAATATCGCGAAAATCGGCCAGCAACAAAAGAAACAGAAATTCCAATGGCCTTGGAGGGGCGTATTGTTTTGCTCATAGGCCTCGCATTTTGAGCATAAGTCACCGGCCGCCCTTGCCTGCCCGCGCTCGCGACCGCTAAGGATGCCGGGAAAAGCCAATCGGGATTCCCATCATGGATCAGGCTACGCTCGTAAAGCGCCTCCTCGACGTCATAGAATTCGACATCCTGCCGCTGACGCACGAGGGCGTTCGCGCCGGCAACAAGGTGTTCGGCGCGGCGGTCCTGCGCAAATCCGATCTCTCGCTGGTCATCGCCGAAACGAACAACGAGACGGAAAATCCGCTCTGGCACGGCGAAGTGCACACGCTGAAGCGCCTTTACGAGCGCGTCGAAAAGCCGGACACGAAGGACTACGTCTTCCTCTCGACGCACGAGCCCTGCTCCATGTGCCTTTCGGCCATCACCTGGGCCGGCTTCGACAATTTCTACTATTTCTTCAGCCACGAGGATTCGCGCGACAGCTTCGCGATCCCGCATGACCTGCGCATCCTCAAGGAGGTCTTCCGGCTCGATCCCGGCGGCTATGCGAAAACCAACGCCTTCTGGCATTCCGCCGCCATCGCCGATCTCATCGCCACCTCCGACGAAGCGGCAAAAGCCGATCTCAAGAGGCAGGACGCCGAGATCCGCGCCGCCTATGACGCGCTTTCCGAGTGCTACCAGTCCGGCAAGGCCGGCAACACCATTCCGCTGAACTGAGGGCCGCCATGCAGCCGAGCCGCGACATCGACCGCCTGATCGAAATCATGGCCGCCCTGCGCCAGCCCGAGACCGGCTGCCCCTGGGACGTCGTCCAGACCTTCGAGACGATCAAGCCCTACACGATCGAGGAAGCCTACGAGGTCGCCGACGCCATCGAGCGGAACGACATGGACGACCTCTGCGAGGAGCTGGGCGACCTCCTCCTGCAGGTGGTTTTCCATGCGCGTATGGCCGAGGAGCGCGGCGAATTCGATTTCGGCAGCGTGGTCGAGGCCGTGACCCGCAAGATGATCCGCCGCCATCCGCATGTCTTCGCCCGCTCGGATGCCGACACGCCCGAAGCGGTGAAGCTGCAATGGGACGAGATCAAGCAGACGGAGAAGCGCGAGCGCAAGGAGCGCCGCGCCAAGCGTGGCCTGCCGGAGGATCCGCTGCGCGGCCATCTCGGCTCGGTGCAGCGCTCGTTCCCGGCGCTCGTCGAGGCGCTGAAGCTCCAGGAGCGCGCGGCGAAGGTCGGCTTCGACTGGTCGAAGCCCGCGCCGATCCTCGACAAGATCGAGGAGGAGATCGGCGAATTGCGCGAGGCCCTTCGCGACGACGACAAGAAAGCCGTTGCCGACGAGCTCGGCGACCTGATCTTCGCCCTGGTCAATATCGGCCGCCATGTCGGCGCCGACCCGGAAATGGCGCTGCGTGGCACCAACACCAAGTTCCGCAACCGGTTCTCGCATATCGAGGACAGCCTTGCGGCCAATGGGGAAAGCCTCGAAGAGGCGACGCTGGAGCGGATGGAAGAGCTGTGGCAGGCGGCGAAGGGGATCGAGCGGCAGTTGGCGAAGTAGGCCGGGGCCGCCCCTCATCCGCCTGCCGGCACCTTCTCCCCGCAAGCGGGGCGAAGGCCTATGCCGGTCCGGTTTCCCGAACTATCGGCGCCAACAAGAGAACGGGACCTCTCCACATCTCCCTTCTCCCCGCTTGCGGGAAGAAGGTCGCGGCAGCGGGATGAGGGGCCGAGACGTTGTTCTCAGCGCTCCCAATCTTCCCGCACCGGCTTGCCGCCGATACCAAGCCGGCGGTCGAGCTCCGCGGCTTCTGTTTCCGTCAGCCGCAGTTCCAGCCGCACATTGCCGTCCTCGAGGTCCTCGCGGGCATCGACGATGGAATGGTCGTAGATCCACGGCAGAAGCTGCAACTGCATCACGGGCACGACGACGTCCCGATCGACCAGCACGCCGGAAAGGCGCTGGTTGATCTCTGCCAGCAGCCTGTCGACGCCCTCGCCGGAAATCGCCGATACGGCGATGACGTTGGGCTGGCTTCCCGCCTTCTGCACCAGCGCCTCGCGCGCCTCCGGCTCCAGCCGGTCGATCTTGTTCCAGACTTCGAGGATGCGTTCCGCGCCGTCCTTCTCGTCGATGCCGAGATCGGCGAGAATGCGCAGCACGTCGGACGACTGCGCGCCGTTGTCCGGGTCGGACATGTCGCGCACATGCAGGATCAGGTCCGCCTCCAGCACCTCTTCCAGCGTCGCGCGGAAGGCGGCGACGAGGTGGGTCGGCAGGTCGGAGATGAAGCCCACCGTATCGGAGAGGATGACGGTACGGCCCTGCGGCAGCTTCATGCGGCGCAGGGTCGGGTCGAGCGTGGCGAAGAGCATGTCCTCGGCCAGCACCCCTGCCCCGGTGATGCGGTTGAACAGCGTCGACTTGCCGGCATTGGTATAGCCGACGAGCGCGACGATGGGATGCGGCACCTTCTTGCGCTTGGAGCGGTGAAGCTGGCGGGTGCGGCGCACCTGCTCCAGCTCGCGCTCCAGCTTGACGATCTTGTCCTGCAAGAGGCGGCGGTCGGCCTCGATCTGCGTTTCGCCCGGGCCGCCCATGAAGCCCGCGCCGCCGCGCTGGCGCTCGAGGTGGGTCCAGCTCCGCACGAGACGACCGCGCTGGTAGTTGAGATGGGCGAGCTCGACCTGAAGCGTGCCTTCCTTGGTGGAGGCCCGGCGGCCGAAGATTTCGAGAATGAGGCCGGTTCGGTCGATGACCTTGGCGTTCCATTCCTTCTCGAGATTGCGCTGCTGCACGGGCGTCAGGGGATGGTCGACGATGACGAGGCCGGCATCGTGCTCGTCGAGCGCCGCCTTGATCTCCTCGATCTTGCCGCTGCCGAGCAGCGTGCCGGGCTTCGGCTGGCTGACGGGCACGATGGCCGAGAAGGCGACGGTAAGGTCGATGGCGCGGGCAAGGCCGATCGCCTCTTCCAGACGCGCCTCGTCGGACCGCGGCGCGGGGGCTGCCGGATCGGGCTTGGCCCGCGCGGCCTTCAGCACCGGCACGATGACGACGGCACGCATGTCGTCCCGGTGCTTTTCGGCTTCCGGGACGATGGAGTCCTTGCTTGTATCGGATTTGCTAATGTTCTTGGGTCCTGTCAGGAGCCGCTTTCCTCGGTCTCGAACATCTGCAGCGGCTGGCCGGGCATGATGGTGGAGATCGCGTGCTTGTAGACGAGCTGCGAGTGGCCGTCGCGACGAAGCAGCACACAGAAGTTGTCGAAGGAGGTGACAACCCCGGTCAGCTTGACCCCGTTGATGAGGAAGATCGTCAGGGAAATCTTTTGCTTGCGAACGGTATTAAGGAAGAGATCCTGAAGGTTCTGAGAACGTTCCGCCATGGCGCCGCTTCTTTCTGATTGCCGGCCCTCAAGACCGGATTGACTGAAAATAAATGTCCCCAGGCCCGGAAGAAACTCCCGGACCGTCGGGTTTGGTATCAAATCGCGGTCTTCTCCGCAACGGCGAAAAAAGCGTCCCGAAGTTTCTGCGCGGTCAGGCCGGGATGGCCATTGGCGATGGCGTGGCCGTCGATGGAGACGACCGGCAGGCAGATCGTCGTCGCGCCGGTGACGAAGACTTCCCGCGCTTCCAGCATTTCCGCGACGGAAAAGCGCCGCTCCTCCACCGCAATGCCGAGCTTTGCGGCGACGTCGATCAGCGTCGTGCGGGTGATGCCGCGCAGGATCGCGCGGTCGGCCGGGCGCGTCACGAGCCGGCCCGCCTTGTCGACGATCCACAGGTTCGTCGCGCCGCCCTCCGTCACATTGCCCTCGGCATCGACGAAGATCGCTTCCTGCGCGCCCGCCTCCTTCGCCTGCTGGCGGGCAAGCACGTTCGGCAGCAGGCCGACCGTCTTGATGTCCACCCGCTCCCAGCGATTGTCCGGAACGGTCACCGCCTTGATGCCGGCCGCATATTTCTCGGCGCCTGCCGCTGCGCTCAGGGCTTTCGCGGTGACGACGAGCGAGGCCCGCACCTCCGGCGACGGAAAGACATGGTCACGGCGGGCCGTGCCGCGCGTCACCTGGAGATAGACCATGCCGTCGGTCACGCGGTTGCGGCGAAGCACTTCCTTCATGATTCCGACCAGCGCGGCGCGGGGCATCGGCGGGCGGATGAGGATTTCGCCCAGCGAGCGGTCGAGCCGGTCGAGATGGCGCGTCAGGTCCACGATGAAGCCGTGCCGGATCTGGCAGACCTCGTAGACCGCATCGGCGAAGAGGAAGCCGCGGTCGTCGATATGCACGGCGGCATCGGCATGGCGAACGTAGCGGCCGTTGACATAGGCGAAACGGGGCATGGGAAATCCTAGAAATACTGGATGCTGACGCGGAAGAGCTGCTCGACATGGCGCACGGCCGCCGCCGCGGCGAAGAGCACGACCCGGTCCTTCGCTTTGATCTTGGTGTTGCCATCCGGCCGGATCACCGTCTGGTCGCGATAGACCGCGCCGATGCGGATGCCCGGCGGCAGCTCGATCTCGCGCAGCGGGCGGCCGACGAGCGGCGACGTCTCCAGCGCCTCGGCCTCGATCACCTCGGCCGAGCCCTTCTGCACCGCGTAGACCGCGCGGATGCGACCCTTGCGGACATGTTGCAGGATACCGGAGATCGTGACGGCGCGCGGATTGATATGCGCGTCGATGCCGAGGGTCTTGGTGAAATCCTCATAGGCCGGATCGTTGATCAGCACGAGGTTCTGCTTGCAGCCGAGGCGCTTGGCCATGACGCTGCCGAGAATGTTGATCTGGTCGTTGTTGGTGAGCGCGACGATCAGGTCCGCATCCTGGATATCGGCTTGCAGCAGCATCCGCTGGTCGAGCGCGGAGCCATGCAGCACGACGGCATTGCGCAGCTTGTCGGCAACCGCCACGGCACGCTCGCGGTCGCTCTCGATGATCTTGAGCCGCGTCTTCGGCTGGTAGTCCTCGATGGCCTTGGCGACGAAATAGCCGATATTGCCGCCGCCCGCGATGACGATGCGGGCCGCCTCCTGCTCCTCGTGGCCGAAGAGCGCGAGCGTGCGCCGCACATGGCCCTTGTCGCAGACGACATAGGCGAGATCGCCGGAATGGAGCTGGTCGGAGGAATTGGGAACGAAGAGCCTGCCGTTGGAATAGATGCCGGTGACGGTGGCGTTGAGGTCCGGGAAGAGCTCGCTCAATTGCTTCAGCGGCGTCTCGACGACCGGACAATCCTCCATGCACTCGATCGCCACCATGACGATGCGATCATCGGCAAAGCGAACGACATCCGTCGCGCCGGGGAAGGAGATGCGCCGCAGCACCATCTTGCCCACCTCCACCTCCGGCGAGATGGTGACGTCGATGGGCATGTTCTCGCGCGAGAAGAGATCGGAATATTCCGGCGCGAGATAGTTCTGCGAGCGGATGCGGGCGATCTTGGTCGGCACGTTGAAGAGCGAATGCGCCACCTGGCAGGCGACCATGTTGATCTCGTCGAACAGCGTGACGGCGATGATCATGTCCGCCTGGTCGGCGCCGGCCTTTGCCAGCACCTCGGGATGCGCGCCGTGGCCGACGACGCCGCTGACGTCGAGCGTCTCGGTGATGGCCGCTATCAGCGAGGGCTGATTGTCGATCACCGAGACGTCGTTACCCTCTTCGGACAACCGTTCTGCGATACCGTAGCCGACGCGTCCGGCGCCGCAGATGATGACCTTCATGACGTCGAATCCCTCAAATCCCCGAGGGCCTTATACGCCAAGCGACTTCAGTTTGCGATGGAGCGCGGAGCGTTCCATGCCGACGAATTCGGCTGTGCGGGAGATGTTGCCGCCGAAACGGTTGATCTGGGCGATGAGATAGTCCCGCTCGAACATTTCGCGCGCCTCGCGCAACGGCAGCGTCATGATGTGCTGGTCGCCCTGGGTCGATATCTTCGGCAGCATGTCGCCCACTTCCGTCGGCAGCATGTCGGCGGTGATCGGCGTATCGGGACCGTCGCTGCGGGCGAGGATCATCAGGCGCTCGATATTGTTGCGGAGCTGGCGGATATTGCCCGGCCAGTCGTGCGCCTGGAGCACGGCCAGCGCGTCGTCGCCGATCTTGCGCGCGCGGATGCCGGCCTGCTCGCTGACCTGGCGCATGAACATGTCGACGAGGAAGGGAATGTCCTCACGCCGCTCGGCAAGCGGCGGCACGCGCACCGGCACCACCGCGAGGCGATGGTAGAGGTCTTCCCGGAAGCCGCCCTCGGCGATCAGGCTTTCGAGATTGTAGGCCGTGGAGGAGATGATGCGCACATCCACCTTGACCCGCTTGGAGCCGCCGACGCGCTCGAATTGCTGGTCGACGAGCACGCGCAGGATCTTGTTCTGCGTCTCACGCGGCATCTCGCCGATTTCGTCGAGATAGAGGATGCCGCCATGGGCCTCCTCCAGCGCGCCGGTGCGGCGCGGCTGGCCGGGCGTGCCCTCCGTGCCGAACAGCGCGATCTCCATGCGTTCCGGCGTGATGGCCGCCGCGTTCAATACGACGAACGGGCCGTTCGCACGGCTCGACTTGCGGTGGATCATGCGCGCCACCAGCTCCTTGCCGGAGCCGGAGGGGCCAAGGATCATGATGCGGCTGTTGGTCGGGGAAACCTTCTCGATATTCTGGCGAAGCTGCGAGACGGCGACAGAGGTGCCGATCAGCTCGGCCGGATCGCCGGAGCGCTTCTTCAGTTCCGTCACCTCGCGGCGCAGCTTGGAATTCTCCAGCGCCCGCTCGGCGATCAGGATCAGCCGGTCTGCCTTGAAGGGCTTCTCGATGAAATCGTAGGCGCCGCGGCGGATCGCCGAAACGGCCGTCTCGATATTGCCGTGACCGGAGATCATCACCACCGGCAGGTCCGGATGACGGCTCTTGATCTCGTCGAGCAGCGCGAGGCCGTCGAGCTTGCTGCCCTGCATCCAGATGTCGAGGAAGACAAGGCGTGGCACGCGGTCGCTGATGGCGGCAAGCGCGCTGTCGCTGTCGAAAGCGGTACGCGTCTCGTGCCCCTCGTCCGAAAGAATGCCGGAGACGATCTCGCGGATGTCCTCTTCGTCGTCCACTACGAGAATATCAGACGCCATGGCTCATTTCCTTGCTCTTATTATCCGCATCGGCGGCCACCGTTTCCTCGTAGGGCAGGATCACGCGGATCATGGCCCCGTGGCCGTGGTCGAAGTCCGCAGGCGCATCGTGCAGCTCGAGCTGCCCGCCATGGTCTTCGATGATCTTCTTGACGATTGCGAGGCCGAGGCCCGTGCCCTTCTCGCGCATCGTCATGTAGGGTTCGAGAATGCGGTGCCGGTTCTCGGTCGGAAGGCCCTTGCCGTTGTCGACGACGTCGACGACGAAGCGGCGGCCCGCATCGTCCGGCCGGGCGCGCACGAGGATCTTGCGCTCGTCGCGCGAGGCATCCGGCGACAGCGCCTCGATGGCCTCCACCGCATTCTTGATGAGATTGCCGAAAGCCTGGCCGAGCATGCGCGCATCGAACAATCCGGTCAGCGGCACCTCGCCGAGGTCCTTGTGGAAGGCGACGTGGTTGTTGCCCATCTCGCGCAGGAACACCGCATCCTTGAGGATGCCGCGCAGGTCGGAACGTTCCTTCGTCGGCTTCGGCATGCGCGCGAAGGCGGAGAATTCGTCCACCATGCGGCCGATGTCCTCGACCTGCCGGACGATAGTATCCGTACACTGGTCGAAGACCGCGCGATCCTCCTGGTCGATCTGCTTGCCGTAGCGGCGGCGGATGCGTTCGGCGGAAAGCTGGATGGGCGTCAGCGGGTTCTTGATCTCGTGGGCGATGCGGCGCGCGACATCCGCCCAGGCGGTCGAGCGCTGGGCGATGACGAGGTCCGTAATGTCGTCGATGGTGACGACGTAGGATTCCTGCGCGTCCTTGGCCTCTTCGCGCGTCACCTGCACGTTCAGCGTCCGCTCCTTGCCGCCATGCATGATGTTGACCTGCCGGCGGTAATCGTTGCGGTGGCGGTGCGATCCTTCCGCCAGCACGGCGGCGATCTCCGGCGCCACCTCGGCAAGCGGCTGGCCGATCAGGTCGTTCACCTGCCGGCCGAGCAGGATTTCCGCGGAAAGATTGGCGATGGTCACGCGGCCGTCGCCCTCGACGCCGATGACGGCGGCCGTCACGCCCGACAGCACCGCCTCGATGAAGCGCCGGCGATGGTCGACCTCGTCCTTCGCGTCGAGGATCTGGTCCTGCTGGGCACGAATCTCGGCGATCATCTTGTTGAAGGTGCGCGAGAGATTGCCGACATCGCCATCGGCGACGCGCACCGGCACGCTGACGTCGAGATTGCCGGAGGCGACGCTGTCGGCCGCGCCGATCAGCTGGCGGATCGGCCGCACGATACGGTCGGCCACCGCGATGGCGGTCCAGATGGCGGCGAGAAGGACGATCAGCGCGAAGCCGATATAGAGCACACCGAAGGCGATCTGCAGCGTCGTGCGCCCGGCCTCGAGTGCGCGGTACTCGGCGGTGTTCTCCTCCATCAGCCGCATCGAGCGCATCACCTCGGGATCGACCGTGCGGATCGTGTAGAGGAAGGCATCCGGTATGTTTTCCAGCTTGATGATCGCGCCGACGAGGTTCGTCGCGCCCGGCGGGATGAGCGTCGGCTGGCCTGCAGCGGAGGCTCTCAGCGCGTCCTCGGGGATCGGCGGCAAGGGATTTTCGGTCTGGATATTGGCCTGCAGGATGGTCGATCCGTCGGCGCGCATCAGGAAGGCGCCGAGCATCCCGCGCCCGCGCGCCTGCCGCGTCATCAGCTCGATGAAGCCGGTGCGGTCGAGGCTGTAGAGTTGGCGGTTGCGGTCGAGGTCGTTGGCCATGGAGACCGTCTGGCCTTGCAGATAGCTGGCATTTTCCAGCACATAGGCTTGCGCCACGTTCAGCGACGAGCTGACGATCGACTGGGTGCGGATGGAAAACCACCGGTCGAGCCCGACATCGAGCGTGATGGACGCGAAGATGGCGACGAGCACGGCGGGCGTGATCGCCACGATCGAGAACAGCGCGACGATGCGCACGTGAAGCCGCGCGGCGGCGCGGCCGCGGCTGCGGGCGCGCAGCAGCCGCAGGATCTCGCGGCCGATCAGGAACATCAGGCCGACGACGAAGAGCGCGTTGACCGACGCCGAGGCGATGACGACGTTGGCTTCCGGCTTGATCGGCGTCAGGCCAAGCAGGATGAACAGCGAGATCGTCGCGGCGACGAGCGCGCCGCCGGCCAGGAGAAGGCCCGGCAAGGCGAAGGAGGCGCGCCGGTCGGCGATCGCCCCGTTTTCCTGTCCTTCCGAAAGCAGGCTCACGCCTTCCGTCATCTGCCGCATCGCTCCCCGGCCGTGCTCTTTTGGGGCACCGGCGTTCTATCTTGTTTTCCGGGATGGCGCCGGCCGCGTGGAACCGGGTGCCACGCGCCCATGGTTCCGACGGCCGGGCATGCGGGCCTATTCGGCCGCAAACCCCTCTGTTACCCTCAAGCAACAGATTGTGGCCAAAATGCAACGCCCCCTGCCGGCAAGTCAAGCGGAACGGGAACTTCTATACACAGATACACCCAGTTCGCGAATTTTCTTGCGCAGCGTGTTGCGGTTGAGGCCGAGGAGGTCGGCAGCCTTGATCTGGTTGCCACGGGTGGCGGTGAGCGCGGCAAGAATCAGCGGATATTCCATCTCGGCCAGCACGCGCTCATAGAGGCCCGATGGCGGCAGGCTGTCGCCGAAACTTGCGAAATACTGCCGCATGTTCTCTTCCACGGCCTGCGAGATCGACAGCGACCCGCTGCGCGGCACCGCCTTTTCGATGGGGCTGTCGGGAATGTCGGCGCGCAGCTCCGCCTCGATGATCTCGCGGGTGATGATATCCTGCGGATAGAGCGCGGTCAGCCGGCGCACGACGTTTTCCAGTTCGCGCACGTTGCCCGGCCAGGGATGCGCCTTCATCAGCTCCAGCGCCTCCTGGTCGAAGCGCTTGGCATCCAGCCCCTCCTTCTCCGCCTGCTGCACGAAATGGCGCACGAGATCGGGAATGTCCTCCGCCCGGTCGCGCAGCGGCGGCAGGCGCAGCGGCACGACGTTGAGGCGGTAATAGAGGTCTTCGCGGAAGAGGCCCTGGTTGATCGACTGCTTCAGGTCCTTGTTGGTCGCGGCGACGATGCGGACATCGGTGCGGATCGGCGTGCGGCCGCCGACGGTGGTGTATTCGCCCTGCTGGAGCACGCGCAGAAGCCGGGTCTGCGCGTCCATCGGCATGTCGCCGATCTCGTCGAGGAAGAGCGTGCCGCCCTCGGCCTGCTCGAAACGGCCGGTGGAGCGGGTCTGCGCGCCGGTGAAGGCGCCCTTCTCGTGGCCGAAGAGTTCCGATTCGATGAGATCGCGCGGGATCGCCGCCATGTTGATGGCGACGAAGGGACCGTTGCGGCGTTTGCCGTAGTCGTGCAGCGCGCGGGCGACGAGTTCCTTGCCGGTGCCCGATTCGCCGGTGATCATCAGCGTCAGGTCCGTCTGCATCAGGCGGGCGAGCACGCGGTAGATTTCCTGCATGGCCGCCGAACGGCCGACGAGCGGCATGCCGTCCTGCGCGTCGTCGTCGAGGCGGGCGGGCTTGCGCTTCGGCTCGGAGAGCGCGCGGCCGATGATGGCGATCAGTTCGGTGAGGTCGAAGGGTTTCGGCAGGTAGTCGTAGGCGCCCTTCTCCGAGGCCTTGATCGCCGTCATGAAGGTGTTCTGCGCGCTCATGACGAGCACCGGCAGGTCGGGCCGCGCCTTCTTGATGCGCGGCAGCAGGTCGAAGGCGTTCTCGTCCGGCATGACGACGTCGGTCACGACGATGTCGCCCTCGCCCGCGGCGATCCAGCGCCACAGGGTCGCTGCATTGGAGGTGATCCTCACGTCATAACCCGCACGGCTCAGGGCCTGGTTGAGCACGGTGCGGATCGCGGCATCGTCATCGGCAACGAGGACTGTGGCGCCTGTCATCAATCATGTCCTTTGGTCTTGGGATAGTCGTCGTCTTCACTGACGCCGCGGGAGGCCGGCATCAGCACGCGGAAGGTGGTCCGGGCGCCCTGGCTGTCGCATTCGACGATGCCGCCATGGCCGCCGATGATCTTGGCGACCAGCGCCAGGCCAAGGCCGGAACCGTTGGTCTTGGTGGTGATGAAGGGATCGAAGAGATGCGGCAGCAGGTCGGTCGGAACGCCCGGCCCGTTGTCGTGCACGCAGAACTCCAGCGGCAGCGAGATCTTCTCCCGAGTACCGGCGACCGAAAGTCGGATGCCCGGCCGGTAGGCGGTGGTGAGCAGTATCTCCCCGTCCGGCCGGTCGCCGATGGCTTCCGAGGCGTTCTTGATGAGGTTGAGGAACACCTGCACGAGCTGGTCGCGATTGGCATAGACCGGCGGCAGCGAGGGGTCGTAAAGCTCGCTGATCTTGATATTGCGCGCAAAGCCGGCCTTCGCGACGGCCTTCACATGGTCGAGCACGGAATGGATGTTGACGGGCATACGGTCCACCGGGCGCTCGTCGGAGAAGACCTCCATGCGGTCGACCAGCGAGACGATGCGGTCCGTCTCGTCGCAGATGAGCCGCGTCAGCGCCCGGTCCTCGTCGATGACGGAGGTTTCCAGAAGCTGCGCCGCGCCGCGGATGCCCGAAAGCGGATTCTTGATCTCGTGCGCCAGCATCGAGGCAAGGCCCGTCACCGAGCGGGCGGCGGCGCGGTGGGTGAGCTGGCGGTCGATCTTGTCCGCCATCGAGCGCTCCTGGATCACCACGACCACGGAGCCCGGATCGGTGGTGACCGGCGCCACGTAGATATCGACGAGCTTTTCCGCGCCGAGACGCGGGGAGCTGAGGTCCACCCGGTATTCGCTGACCGGCGCCTTGCGCTCGCGCACCTGGTCGATCAACGTCAGGAGCGGACTGCCGAAGGGGATGAAGGCCGAGATGTCGTGGCGCGCGAGATGGCTCGCGCTCGCCCCGAAGAAGGATTCGGCCTCCCAGTTGGCGAAGGCGATCAGCCCGCCTGCATCGACGAGGATCACCGGGTTCTGGATGGCGTTGAGCACGGCGAGCGCAAGCTCCGGCGCGCGTGCCGCATTGGGATCTGCCGGCTTGCCGGTCATGCGGCCTCTCCGAGCTTCGCTGCCCCGGCCGAAAGCAGGGCGTCGGCCAGCCGTCCGGCGACGAGATCGCTGTCGCGCGCCGTCATGATCTCGGCCTTCGCCGCGCCGGGAAGGCCGGGCGCAAATCGCTCCAGATACCAGCCGACATGTTTTCGCGCATGGCGCAGGCCCGCCTCAACGCCGTAGAAATCGAGCATCATGCGGTAGTGCTCGACCGCGAGCGTCGAAACCTCCTCCGCGGAGGGGTGCCCGCATGCCCCCGCCAGCACCGCCGGATGCCAGGGCCGGCCCTGCGCGGAGCGGCCGACCATCACGGCATCCGCCCCGGAGCGGCGGAGGATTTCCAGCGCGTCCTCGGCCGTGTCGACATCGCCATTGGCGATGAGCGGAATGGAGAGGACATCGCGCACCGCGCGGATCGCATCCCAGTCGGCCCTGCCCTCGTAGAACTGCATGCGCGTGCGCCCGTGCACGGTGATCATCGCCGCGCCCACCGCCTCGGCGCGGGCCGCGATATGCGGGGCGTTCAGCGAATCATGGTCCCAGCCGAGCCGCATCTTCACCGTCACCGGCACCTTCACGGCGTCGACGGTCGCCTCGATCAGGCCGAGCGCATGGTCGGGATCGCGCATCAGCGCGGAGCCGGAATAGCCGCCAATCACCTTCTTGGCCGGGCAACCCATATTGATGTCGATAATGTCGGCGCCCTCGCCTTCCGCGATGCGCGCCGCCTCCGCCATCCAGTGCGCCTCGCGCCCGGCGAGCTGCACCATATGCGGGCGGATGCCGCAATTGCGGATACGCGACCAGCTTTCCCGCGCGTTCAGCGCCAGCTCGCGGCTCGCCACCATCTCCGTAACCACCAGCCCCGCGCCAAAACGCCAGGCGAGATCGCGGAACGGCAGGTCCGTGACGCCGGACATCGGCGCCAGCACCACACGGTTGCGCAGGGTCTGCGGACCGATCGCCAGCGGTGCGGAAAGTTGGGGGATCGCCAATTGCTTATCTTTCAAGCAGGTCATGTCTTTGCACTATTTTTAGCCACTGTTCTCGTTCTTGCCAAGCCGCAATCACGCCTCGGCGCAATTTTCCGCGCGGCGCTGGCATTGCCGCATCCTTCCGGCTAAACCACCCCGAACGCTTTGAAACGGAGGTGTGGAACCGAGATGCTGGCGGAAAATGCGCTATCCTGCGGTGTTGTGATCGTTGCCGCCGGGCGCGGCGAGCGGGCGGGCAGCCATGCCGAAGGCCCCAAGCAATACCGCCGCATCGGCGGAAGGCCGGTCATCTCCCATACGCTCGATCTCTTTGTCAATTGGCCGCATGCCAAGCGTATCGTCGTCGTGATTCATCCCGATGACGAGGCACTGTTCGAAACCGCGCGCGCCGCCGCCCTGCCCGCCGGCGACCGCCTGACGGTCGTCCATGGCGGCCAGACACGCCAGCAGTCCGTGCTTGCCGGCCTCGAAGCGCTGGCCGCAGACGAGATCAGCCATGTGCTGATCCAGGATGCCGTGCGCCCCTTCGTCGAGCCGGCTATCCTGGAGCGCACGCTCACCGCCTTCCATCACGGCGCGCGCGCCGTTCTGCCCGCCGTCGCGGTCGCAGACACGCTGAAGCGCGCGGATGCCAACGGCAATGTCGCCGAGACCGTTTCCCGCTCCGGCCTTTTCTCGGCGCAGACGCCACAGTCCTTCCATTTCCAGACCATCCTGGAAGCCCATCGCCGCGCAAGCGCCTCCGGCCGCACGGATTTCACCGACGACGCCTCGATCGCCGAATGGGCCGGGGTGCGCGTGCATCTCGTCGAAGGCAGCGCCGGCAACGTCAAGCTCACGCTACGGAAGGATATCGCCATGGCCGACCAGCGCCTTTCCCACGGGCTACCGGATGTGCGCACCGGCAACGGCTATGACGTGCACCAGCTCGTCGAAGGCGACGGCGTAACGCTCTGCGGCCTCTTCATCCCGCACGACCAAAGGCTTTCCGGCCATTCCGACGCGGACGTCGCCCTGCACGCCCTGACCGACGCCCTGCTCGCCACCTGCGGCGCCGGCGATATCGGCGACCATTTCCCGCCGTCCGATCCGCAATGGAAGGGCGCCGCCTCGCGCATCTTTCTCGAACATGCGGCGGCCATCGTGCGCGCCAACGGCGGCACGATCATGAATGCCGACGTTTCGCTGATCGCCGAAGCGCCGAAGGTCGGCCCGCACCGCGAGGCGATGCGGCGGAACCTTGCGGAATTCCTTGGCATTTCGCAGGATCGCTGCTCGGTGAAGGCGACGACGAACGAGAAGATCGGCTTCGTCGGACGGCGCGAGGGCATCGCCGCCATCGCCACGGCCACCGTCGTTTACAGGGGGAGCGAGGCATGAGCATCTGGCCGGAGGACATCGAGGAGACCGCGCGGCGCATCGTCACCGATTTTTCCGCGCGCGGGCTGATGATCGCGACTGCCGAATCCTGCACGGCGGGCCTCATTGCCGGCGTGATCACCGAGATCGCCGGCTCGTCCAACGCCTTCGACCGCGGCTTCATCACCTATTCCAACGCGGCGAAGCAGCAGATGATCGGCGTTTCGGCCGAAACACTGAAAGCGCATGGCGCCGTCTCGCGTCCCACGGCGCTGGAGATGGCGGAAGGCGCCATTCGGCATTCGAACGCGGACATCTCGGTCGCAGTCACCGGCATTGCCGGCCCCGGCGGCGGTTCGGACGAAAAGCCGGTCGGCCTCGTCCATCTCGCCGCCGCGCGCAAGGGCCGCGAAACGCTGCATCGGGAAATGCGTTACGGCGATATCGGCCGCAGCGCCGTGCGGCTCGCGACGATCCGCACGGCCCTTGAAATGCTGGTCGAATTGTCAGCCGATTGACGGATCGCCATAGATCGCCGCTGCGCGCTTCTCGAAGGCGTCGGTGAACATGCGGAAGGCGCGGTCGAACATCGAGCCCATCAACGCGCCGAGGATGCGGCTCTTGAACTCGTAGTCGATGAAGAAATGCACCGAACAGCCGCCGTCCGGCGTCGGCTCGAAGCGCCAGCGGTTGTCGAGATAGCGGAACGGTCCGTCGATATATTTCACGTCGATGGCCCGCTCGGCCCGGTTCAGCAGCACCTGCGTCGTGAAGGTCTCGCGGATCGCCTTGTAGCCGACCGTCATATCGGCGATCAGCAGCTCCCTGCCGTCCCGCTCCTTGCGCGAACGCACCGCCAGCCCCTCGCAGAGGGGCAGGAATTCCGGGTAGCGCTCGACATCGGCGACGAGGTCGTACATCTGCTCGGGCGTATGGGGAACGGGTCTGCGGGTTTCGAACTGGGGCATGGCCGAGAGCTAATGAACCGCGGCAAGTCTTGCAAGTAGCCGGTTGTTCTCGCGCCGCGATTTCAACACGCAAACCGGCACTTCGGGTCCAAATGCCGCAAGATTCTCCTCGATCTCGGGGCTTTCCGTCTTCTCGAAATTCCAGACATAGGCAAGGAATTCACGGTCGATCTTCTCCGGGCAATCGTCGGCCATTTCCGGCCGCGAGCGCCCGCGATAGCGCAGCCAGCGCGAAATCACGCCGTAAAGCGACATGTAGCGCGGCGGACGAAGCCAGAGCACGAGATGAGTGCGCGGCAGGCGCAGCGGCAGGGTGCCGGGGCTGGTGCCGTCGATGATCCAGCGCTCGCCTGCGACGATCCCCTGAAGACGCGCCAGCGCCTCGGCACGCGGCCGCGTCTGCCAGCCCGGCAGCCAGAAGATCTCGCGGTCCATCGAGACGTAAGGCAGGCCGAGCCGGCCGGCGAGCCTCAGCGCCAGCGTGCTCTTGCCGCTGCCCGAACAGCCGATCACCAGCACGCGCTCCGCGGTCTTCAACCGCTCCGCCGCTTCCTCGATCGTGATCGTCATCGCCGCCTCCGAAATGAAAAACCCCGCCGTCAGGCAGGACGGCGGGGCTTAAAGGAGGCCGGCGGAAAAGTCTATTCCGCGGCGGCGAGAAGTTTTTTCTCGCGCGCGGCGCGCAGGCGGGCGAAGTCGTCGCCGGCATGGTGCGAGGAGCGCGTCAGCGGGCTGGAGGAGACCATCAGGAAGCCCTTGGTATAGGCGACGGTCTCGTAGGACTTGAACTCTTCCGGCGTGACGAACTTTTCCACCTTGTGGTGCTTGCGCGTCGGCTGGAGATATTGGCCAATGGTCAGGAAGTCGACATCGGCGGTGCGCAGGTCATCCATGAGCTGGAGCACTTCGTTGCGCTCCTCGCCAAGGCCCACCATGATGCCCGACTTGGTGAACATGGTCGGGTCCAGTTCCTTGACGCGCTGCAACAGGCGGACGGAGTGGAAGTAGCGCGCGCCGGGGCGAACCGTCAGGTAATTGCCCGGAACGGTCTCCATGTTGTGGTTGAAGACGTCGGGCTTTGCGGCGACGACGCGCTCCAGCGCACCCGGCTTCTTGAGGAAGTCCGGCGTCAGGATCTCGATGGTCGTTGCGGGAGACGCCGCGCGGATCGCCCAGATCACCTTCTCGAAATGCTCGGCGCCGCCGTCTTCCAGATCGTCGCGGTCGACGGAGGTGATAACGACATGCGACAGGCCCATCTGCTTGACGGCCTTGGCGACGTTTTCCGGCTCCGCCATGTCGAGTGCATTGGGCTTGCCCGTCGCCACGTTGCAGAAGGCGCAGGCGCGGGTACAAATCTCGCCCATGATCATGAAGGTCGCGTGCTTCTTGTCCCAGCACTCGCCGATATTCGGGCAGCCCGCTTCCTCGCAGACCGTTACCAGCTTGTGCGAGCGCACGAGATCGCGCGTTTCCTGATAGCCCTTGGAGACCGGCGCCTTGACGCGGATCCATTCCGGCTTGCGCAGCACCTCGGTATCCGGCCGATGGGCCTTTTCCGGGTGGCGAACGCGCGGGGCGTTCGGATCAGGATTGGTGCGGTCGAGAATGGTGACCATGTCTATCCACTTCCTAGCGGGCTTCTGCGCCCGTCTTGCGGACCGAAATTCGAAAGCCCGCCTCATGTGGAGGCGGGCTTTAGCACGTTCAAGCGTTCAGTGCACGTCCATAGGCGTCGAGCACGCTTTCCTTCATCGTTTCCGAGATCGTCGGATGCGGGAAGATCGTGTGCATCAGCTCTTCTTCGGTCGTCTCGAGGTTCATGGCGACGACGAAGCCCTGGATCATTTCCGTCACTTCCGCGCCGACCATATGCGCGCCGAGAAGCTCGCCGGTCTTCTTGTCGAAGATCGTCTTGACCATGCCATGGTCCTCGCCGAGCGCCACGGCCTTGCCGTTGCCGGCAAAGGTGAAGCGGCCGACACGGATATCGCGGCCCTGCTCCTTGGCCTTGGCTTCCGTGAGGCCGACGGAGGCGACCTGCGGATGGCAATAGGTGCAGCCCGGGATCTTGGACTTATCCATCGGATGGACGTTCGGCAGGCCGGCGATCTTCTCGATGCAGATGACAGCCTCGTGCTCGGCCTTGTGGGCGAGCATCGGCGGGCCGGCAACGTCACCGATGGCGTAGATGCCGGGAACGTTGGTCTTGCCGTAGCCGTCGATGGCGATGAAGCCGCGGTCGGTCTTCACGCCGATCGCCTCGAGGCCGATATTCTCGATATTGGCCTGCACGCCGACGGCCGAGATCATGCGGTCGGCGGTGATCTTCTCGACCTTGCCGTCCTTCATCTCGACATGGGCGGTGATGGAGTTGGCGCCCTTCTCCACCTTGGCGACCTTGGCCTCCAGATGGATCTTCATGCCCTGCTTCTCGAATTGCTTCTTGGCGAGCGCCGAGATTTCGACGTCCTCGACCGGCATGACGCTCTTCATCACTTCGACCACCGTCACATCGACGCCGAGCGTGCGGTAGAAGGAAGCGAATTCGATGCCGATGGCGCCCGAGCCCATGACGAGCAGCGACTTCGGCATTTCCTCCGGCTTCATCGCCTCGAAATAGGTCCAGATGAGCTTGCCGTCCGGCTCGATGCCCGGCAGGGCGCGCGGGCGGGCGCCGGTGGCGATGACGATGTGCTTGGCGGTGTAGGTGCCTTCGGGAAGGACGTTCTTCGGAACCGGCGCCTGCGGCTGCTGGATCGCCTTGGTCGTCTTGGAAACGACGATCTCGCCGGGCTTCGTCAGCTTGGCCTCGCCCCAGATGACATCGACCTTGTTCTTCTTCATCAGGAAGCCGACGCCGCCGTTCATGCGCTGGGCAATGCCGCGCGAGCGGGCGACGATGGCCTTGAGGTCCGGCGTCACCGAACCTTCGATCTTCACGCCGTAATCGCCCGGATGCTGGGCGTAATGGAAGATCTCGGCCGAGCGCAGCAGCGCCTTGGTCGGGATGCAGCCCCAGTTGGAGCAGATGCCGGCGAGGTGCTCGCGCTCCACGATGGCCGTCTTCAGGCCCAATTGCGCGGCGCGGATCGCGGCGATGTAGCCGCCCGGACCCGAACCGATAACGATGACGTCGTAGGCATTCGACATGAGCGCTTCCACTCCTCTGTTGTTCGCATGCGCCGCGGCCGGAGGGTCGCCCCGGCGCAGCATGACGAGGAGCGGGAAGCCCGTTCCTCAGGGAATGTCCTCGACCTTTTCCGGCCGGATGAGCATCCCGTAGATTTCGTCCTTGAGCCGCATCCGCACCTTCCGCATGTCGGCCATGTGGAAGTCGTCGACCGGCTCGATGTCAGTCTCGGCACGGTGAATGGCGAGATTCACCGTCTGGTATTCCTCGCAGATCCGGTGGAAGTGGCCGTCGGTCTCGCGAAGATGGCGGATCGCGGCAACGTGCTCCGGAAACTCCTCTGCCAGTTGGTGCGGGGTGTTCGGCATGTCCATCTCCTTAACCGGGGTTGATGGTGACAGCCTAGCTCTCCCGCGCCTTCACTCCTTGATCCCGGTCAAAGCCCGAGCATCATTCGCACGATCGGCTCGAGGCCCTTGCCGATCGCCCGCGTGTTCTTCGCATCGAGATGCACGCCGTCGAGCGGCGTCGTCCCGGCCACGGAACCCGCGTCGAAGAAGCCGCAGCCGATCTCGTCCGCAAGGTCCGAATAGAGCGTCGCCAGCATGGCCGATTGCTCCACGCCACCGGCGAACATCGCGGCAAAAGCGGTGTTCGCTGTCTCGCAAAGCGGCGGCGGCGAGACGATCAGTACTTCCGGGCTCTCCTCCGCATTGAACGACCAGGCATGATGGCGCACCAGCGACACCAGCCGCTCCACGCCCTGCACCGCACCGAACGCCGTTCCGCAGACGGCCGGCTTCATGTCGTTGGTGCCGAGCAGGATGATGACCAGGTCGATCGGATCGTGGCTATGCAGGATGGTCGGCAGGATGCGCGCGCCGTTGCGGTCGCAGTCCGCCATATGGTCGTCATAGGCGGTGGTGCGGCCGTTAAGACCTTCCGCGATCACGGTGACCTCGGGCCCCAGGGCCTTGGCGAGCACGCTCGGCCAGCGATCCTCGAAGGGATGCCGGTCGAGCGCTTCCGCGTTGTAACCCCAGGTCAGGCTATCGCCATAGCAGAGAACCGTCTTCATGGCCGCACCCCGCTATCAGACGAGCATCCCCATCGGGTTCTCGATATAGCGCTTGAAGGCGCCGAGGAGCTCGGCCCCGAGCGCGCCGTCGACGCAACGGTGGTCGGTGGAGAGCGTGACGGTCATCGCATTGACGATCACCATTTCGCCCTTCTTGACCACGACCCGCTCCTCGCCCGCGCCGACCGCCAGGATCGTCGCATGCGGCGGGTTGACGACGGCGGCGAAGTTCTTCACGCCCATCATGCCCATGTTGGAGACCGCCGTGGTGCCGCCCTGGTATTCCTCGGGCTTCAGCTTGCGTTCCTTGGCGCGCTTGCCGAGGTCCTTCATCTCGTTGGAGATGGCGGACAGCGTCTTCAGCTCGGCGCTGCGGATGATCGGGGTGATCAGGCCGCCCGGAATGGAGACGGCGACGCCGACATCCGCATGCTTGTGCTTGACCATGTTCGTATCGGTCCAGGAGACGTTGGCGTCCGGCACGTCGCGCAGCGCGAGCGCCATGGCCTTGATCACCATGTCGTTGACCGAGAGCTTGTAGGCCGGCTTGTCTTCCTTGCGCGGGGCGCTGTCGTTGAGCTGGGCGCGCAGCGCGAGCAGCGCGTCGAGTTCCACGTCGACCGACACGTAGAAGTGCGGGATCGTCTGCTTGGATTCCTGCAGGCGCTTGGCGATGGTCTTGCGCATGCCGTCATGCGGCACGAGCTCGTAGGAGCCCGGCTCGAAGAGCTTGAGCACGGCATCCTCGGACATGCCCTTCGGCGCGGCGGCAGGGGCCGCGGAAGCGGCCGGGGCTGCTGCGGCAGCAGGCTTTGCGCCACCGGAAGCGACGGCCTTCTCGACGTCGCTCTTGACCACCCGGCCATGCGGGCCGGAGCCGGTGATCGCCTTGATGTCGATGCCGGCATCCTTGGCGATACGACGAGCAAGCGGCGAGGAGAACAAGCCGTTGCCGACGCGTTCGCCATTGTCGCCAGCCGATGCGGGCTTGGACACCGAGGCGGCAGCGGCAGGAGCAGCAGCAGCCGGCTTTTCCGCTTCCTTCGGCGCCTCGGCCTTGGCCTCGGTCTTCGGGGCGGAGCCGCCGCCGCTGGCTGCGGCCGCCACGTCCTCGCCGTCGGCGGCGAGGATGGCGATCAGGCTGTTGACCTTCACGCCTTCCGTGCCGGCCGGCACGACGATCTTGGCGACCGTGCCCTCGTCGACGGCTTCGACTTCCATCGTCGCCTTGTCGGTCTCGATCTCGGCGATGATGTCACCGGATTTCACGGTGTCGCCTTCCTTGACGAGCCACTTGGCGAGATTGCCCTCTTCCATGGTGGGCGAAAGGGCCGGCATCGTGATGTTGATCGGCATATCCCAGCCCTCCCCTTACTTGTAGCAGACGGCCTTCACCGCCTGGACGACTTCATCGACGTTCGGCAGCGCCAGCTTCTCGAGGTTTGCGGCATAGGGCATCGGGACGTCCTTGCCGGCGATCGTCAGGATCGGCGCGTCGAGATAGTCGAAGGCCTGCTGCATGACGCGGGTCGCGATCTCGGTGCCGACGGAAGACTGCGGATAGCCCTCTTCCACGGTGACGAGGCGGCCGGTCTTCTTGACCGATTCGATGACGGTCGGCAGGTCCATCGGGCGGATGGTGCGAAGGTCGATCAGCTCGACGTCGATGCCGTCCTTCTCAAGCTCGGCAATCGCCTTCAGCGCATAGGTCATGCCGATGCCGAAGGAGACGACGGTGACGTCGTTGCCCTTCTTGTGGACGCGGGCCTTGCCGATCGGCAGGACGAAATCGTCCATCTTCGGCACTTCGAAGCTCTGGCCGTAGAGGATTTCGTTCTCAAGGAAGATGACCGGGTTCGGATCGCGGATGGCGGCCTTGAGCAGGCCCTTGGCGTCGGCTGCCGTGTAGGGCATGACGACCTTGAGGCCAGGGATGTGGCTGTACCAGGCCGCGTAGCACTGCGAATGCTGGGCGGCGACGCGGGCTGCCGCACCGTTCGGGCCGCGGAAGACCATCGGCGCACCCATCTGGCCGCCTGACATGTAGAGCGTCTTGGCCGCGGAGTTGATGATCTGGTCGATCGCCTGCATGGCGAAGTTGAAGGTCATGAACTCGACGACGGGCTTGAGGCCCGTCATGGCCGCGCCGACGCCGACGCCGGCAAAGCCATGCTCGGTGATCGGCGTATCGATGACGCGGCGGGCGCCGAATTCCTGGAGCAGGCCCTGCGTGATCTTGTAGGCGCCCTGGTATTCGGCGACTTCCTCGCCCATGACGAAGACGTCCTCGTCGCGGCGCATTTCTTCCGCCATGGCGTCGCGCAGCGCTTCACGCACCGTCGTCATCACCATTTCGGTGCCGGCCGGGATATCCGGATCGGCGGCGATCTCGCCCTTCGGCGCGGCCGGAACCGGCGCTGCGGCAGCAGGAGCAGGCGCAGGTGCGGCGGCTTCGGCCGGCTTTTCGGCGGCGGCAGCCTTCGGCGCGGCGACGGCATCGGCGCTTTCGCCGTCCTGCAGCAGCACGGCGATGGCCGTGTTGACCTTGACGCCCTCGGTGCCGGCGGCGATCAGGATCTTGCCGATAACGCCCTCGTCGACGGCCTCGACTTCCATCGTGGCCTTGTCGGTTTCGATCTCGGCAATGACGTCACCGGACTTGACGGTGTCGCCCTCGTTCTTGACCCACTTGGACAGCGTGCCCTCTTCCATCGTCGGAGACAGGGCGGGCATGAGAATTTCGATTGGCATAGGTATCCCTCCCCGGATTACAGCAGGATGTCGGTGTAGAGTTCGGATACATCCGGCTCCGGATCGGACTGCGCGAAATCGGCACTGTCGGCGACGATGTCACGGACGTCCTTGTCGATCTGCTTGAGATCGTCCTCGCTGGCCCAGCCCTTTTCGAGAAGGCGCGCGCGCACCTGCTCGATCGGATCGTGCTCCGAGCGCATCTTCTGCACCTCGTCCTTCGAGCGGTACTTCGCCGGGTCGGACATGGAGTGGCCGCGATAGCGGTAGGTCTGCATTTCGAGGATGACCGGGCCCTTGCCGGCGCGGCAATGCTCGACCGCCTCGTCGGCGGCGGCCTTCACGGCGCGCACATCCATGCCGTCCACCTGGAAGCCGGGAATGTTGAAGGAAGCGCCGCGATGCGAGAAGTCGGTCTGGGCGGAGGCGCGCGAGACAGCCGTGCCCATGGCGTAGCGGTTGTTCTCGATCACGTAGATCACCGGCAGCTTCCAGAGCGCCGCCATGTTGAAGCTTTCGTAGACCTGGCCCTGGTTGGCCGCGCCGTCACCGAAATAGGCGAGCGAGACATTGTCGTTGCCGCGGTAGCGGTTGGCGAAGGCGAGGCCCGTGCCGAGCGAGACCTGGGCGCCGACGATGCCGTGGCCGCCGTAGAAATGCTTCTCCTTGGAGAACATATGCATGGAGCCGCCCTTGCCCTTGGAAAGGCCGCCGCGGCGTCCGGTCAGTTCCGCCATCACGCCGCGCGCACTCATGCCGCAGGCCAGCATGTGGCCATGGTCGCGATAGCCGGTGATGACCTGGTCGCCTTCCTTCAGCGCGAGCTGCATGCCGACGACGACGGCTTCCTGGCCGATATAAAGGTGACAGAAGCCGCCGATGAAGCCCATGCCGTAGAGCTGGCCGGCCTTTTCCTCGAAACGCCGGATCAGCAGCATCTCGCGATAGGCCTTGAGGTCGTCTTCCTTGGAGAAGTCGGCGATGGTGCCGCCGAGGAAATCTTTCTTCGCAGGCTTTGCCGCAGGCTTGCGGCTGGACGTGGACGCGTTTTTGCGCGGAGCCATTCGTTCCTCCCTATGTTTGCCTTCTTGGCGAAAACCATAGGGGAGAAATCCGGCCGCAGCAATGCCATAATTGCATGGCTTATATTCTGAACAAGCCTCTGAATAATAAGGCTGATTTACGATTAACCAGATTTCAGTTAATCGACACTTTCAGTGGAAAATGACGATTTCGTCGGCGCGCGACATGTTCAGGTACGAGCGCGCTTTTTCGTCGAGCATGTCCCGCTCGAGCGAGCCGTCGCTCATCAGGGCGACCTCTTTTTCCAGGATCTGGCGCTGGCGCACAAGCACGTCGAGACGCGCCTGGCGCTCCACCCTCTGCCGCTCAAACTCCTCCATTCCCCTGAGGCCGAGATCGCCATGGACGGAATGGTAACCGAAATAAGAAAGGAATGCGACCGTAATTACCGGCAGAGTAAGCCGGCCGAACTTCCGCTTCTTGTGATGTTTGGTCCACATGCAAGTGCCCCGATACGCAGTACGGATTGTACACTAGCACCAAGGGGTTAACCGATCATTGACCATGACGGGCGCGGCGGCAGGGAAGCATGTGACGGGTGCGCGCTCCCTCGTGGCGCCATAATGAAGCGTGGTTGGGTGTGGTGTGATCCCCGGCCGAGCCCGGGGATGACGACAGAAGAGAAACCGCCGGCTGAAGCAGCGGCACGCCATGCCGCACCACCCGACGCTCCACCATACATCGACTGATGGACTGGGGGCTCAATCCCTCGCCGCAGCCTCGCCCTTTGCCGCCGTCATTCTCGGGGATCGCCCCAAGGACAATGCCACACGCCACAGCCGGACAGGTCAAAGAAAGAAGGCTGACCAGGGAGAAAACCGCACGCCTCCCCGACCCTTAAAAAACAAAACCCGCGTCTCGCGACGCGGGTTTCATCATTTCGGATAAACTGTTTTTCCGATCAGCCGCGCAGGATGCTGCGGCCTGCGAACCGTGCCTGCGCGCCAAGCTGCTCCTCGATGCGGATGAGCTGGTTATACTTGGCGGTACGGTCGGAGCGGGCCAGCGAGCCGGTCTTGATCTGACCGCAGTTGGTGGCGACGGCGAGGTCGGCGATGGTGGAGTCTTCCGTCTCGCCCGAGCGATGCGACATGACGGCGGTGTAGCTCGCCTTGTGCGCGGTCTCGACGGCGTCGAGCGTCTCGGAGAGCGAGCCGATCTGGTTGACCTTGACGAGGATCGAGTTGGCGACGCCCATCTTGATGCCGTCGCGAAGGCGCGCGGAGTTGGTGACGAAGAGGTCGTCGCCGACGAGCTGCACCTTCTTGCCGATCTTGTCGGTCAGGAGCTTCCAGCCGTCCCAGTCGTCTTCCGCCATGCCGTCCTCGATGGAGAAGATCGGATACTTGGCCGCGAGTTCCGCGAGGTAATCGGCCATGGCGCCGGGCTCCAGCGTGCGGCCTTCGCCTTCCAGGACATACTTGCCGTCCTTGAAGAACTCGGTCGAGGCGCAGTCGAGCGCGATGAACATGTCCTCGCCCGGACGATAGCCGGCCTTCTCGATGGACTTCATGATGAAGTCGAGCGCGGCGGGCGCCGAAGCGAGGCCCGGCGCGAAGCCGCCTTCGTCGCCGACATTGGTGTTGTGGCCGTCGGCGGCGAGCTGCTTCTTCAGCGTGTGGAAGACTTCCGAGCCCATGCGCACGGCGTCACGGATCGTCTCGGCGCCGACCGGCACGATCATGAATTCCTGGAAGTCGATCGGGTTGTCGGCATGCGCGCCGCCGTTGATGATGTTCATCATCGGCACCGGCAGGACACGGGCGTTCGGGCCGCCGACATAGCGGTAGAGCGGCAGGTTGGCGGCTTCGGCAGCGGCCTTGGCGACGGCGAGCGAGACGCCGAGGATGGCGTTGGCGCCGAGGCGGGCCTTGTTCGGCGTGCCGTCGAGCTCGATCATCGTCTGGTCGATCTGGATCTGGTCTTCCGCATCGAGGCCGCCGATGGCTTCGAAGATCTCGCCGTTGACGGCAGCGACGGCGTTCTCGACGCCCTTGCCGAGGTAGCGCTTGCCGCCGTCGCGCAGTTCGACGGCCTCATGCGCGCCGGTCGAGGCGCCCGAGGGAACGGCCGCGCGGCCGAAACTGCCATCCTCGAGGTGCACGTCCACTTCGACGGTGGGATTGCCGCGGCTGTCGAGAATCTCGCGGCCGATGATGTCGATGATAGCAGTCATGGATATCGTCCTGTTTCGGGGTTCGTAAATCGATTAAAATCCACTTTTAATCGACCATTCGGAAATTACAATGGCACGATGGCGCCGAAAAACGGATGGCACCTCTTCGTGTCATCCGTTTGAAATCTCAGGCCTTGGCGATGGCGTCGAAGGCGAGCAGCTTTTCCAGCAGCCGCGGCATGTCCTTGAGGTGCACCATGTTCGGCCCGTCGGAAGGCGCATTGTCCGGGTCCTCGTGGGTCTCGACGAAGAGGCCGGCAATGCCGACGGCGACGGCGGCGCGCGCCAGCGTCTCGACGAATTCGCGCTGGCCGCCGGTCGAACCGCCCTGCCCGCCCGGCTGCTGCACCGAATGGGTGGCGTCGAAGACGACCGGCGCGCCGAGGGCGGCCATGATCGGCAGCGAGCGCATGTCGGAAACCAGCGTGTTATAGCCGAAGGACGCGCCGCGCTCGCAGAGCAGCACATTCGGATTGCCGCTCTCGGTGAATTTCGCCAGCACGTTCTTCATGTCCCAAGGCGCAAGGAACTGGCCCTTCTTGACGTTGATCGTGCGGCCGGTCCTGGCGGCGGCGACGAGAAGGTCCGTCTGGCGCGACAGGAAGGCGGGGATCTGAAGGATATCGACCGTCTCGGCGACGACGGCGCATTGCTCTTCCGTGTGGATATCGGTCAGGACCGGGAAGCCGAAATCCTTCTTGAGGTCGGCGAAGATCTCCATCGCCTTGTCAAGCCCGATGCCGCGCTTGCCGGAGAGCGAGGTGCGGTTCGCCTTGTCGAAGGACGACTTGTAGACAAGGCCGATGCCGAGCTTGTCGCAAAGCTCGACGAGCGTGCCGGCGATCATGTAGGCGTGGTCGCGGCTTTCCATCTGGCAGGGGCCGGCGATCAGCGAGAAGCGCTTGTCCTGGGCGAAGGTGACCTTCCTGGTGCCTTCGCCGACGATGACGGTGGAATTGGTTTTCATCTCATTCTCCAAAGACGAAGAGGACGCCCTGACCCGGTGCCGGCGGCACCAGAAGGCGGTTGTCCCGCTCGCGGAAGGCGACGCCGCGCTGCGCCAGCAGGCGGCGACAATCGGACAGGCTGGAAACCCTGAAGACGACCGCCTGCCCCTTGAGGCCACGGTCCGCGCCGGCGACCGGCGCAATGCCGTAGAAGCCTTCGAGGCCGGCATCGTTCAGCACGGTGATGCGGCCGCGCGGCGTCTCGACCGACATGCCGAAGGACATGGCCTCGATCTCGCGCTCGTCGGCGGCTTCCTGCACGAGATACTGGAAGTCCGTCGGGTTCTGTTCGGAGAGCACGACCTCGGCGAGCGCCACGACGCCGTTGCCGTGCGTTTCCAGCGCCTTGCGGTCGGAGGGCAGCGGCAGGATGCGCTGGGAGGCGAAGAAGAAGAAATCGGGGCTGCGCAGGTCGGCGGCGAAGGCAAGGCGGAAGCTGCCGGTCGCGGACGTGCCGTCCGGCAGCAGCATGTCACGGGAAAATTCCAGGATCTCGCCGCCGGAAATCCCCGCCGACCGGTAGCGCCGGTCATCGTCCCAAGCGTCGCCTGTCGCCATGGCGATGCCGGAAAAGCCCTCCTGCCCGCGGCGGAAGCGGAACGCCTGGTCGCGGGCGATGAACGTATTGCCGCTGCGCGCCGCTTCCTCGCATTCCTCGCGGTTGGCGATGCCGAGCGGCTCCAGATAGCTGCCGTCGGAAAGGAAGACGCAACAGTTTTCCGTGCCGAACGGATGGCGCGCGTCCTTGGCGACGGTGAAGCCGAGCTGCGTCAGGCGCTCGCGGGCAATTCCAAGCTCGGACACCGGCAGCACCAGATGGTCGATCGGGCGGGGCGTTCTCGAACTCACGGTCATGGCAAAATCCGGTCGTGTTTCAGGCGCCCCGTGCTTTGCATGCTTTCGGCCCGCAATGCAAGCACCAGCGCCCTGCGCCGCGGCCGGCCGGAACTTTTCCGCCCCTTGCCCGTTTGGGAAGACTTTTCGCATGGAGGGGCACCATTCCGAAATCCCGCGACATCACGCGCCAGCGCGACCTGCATGAATCCCATCCCCTCTGGGCCGACTCGCCGCGCATTACCCTGCGCGTGCGCGGCAGGCCGTCGCGGACGGACTACGACTGCATCGTCGTCGGCGCCGGCATTTCGGGCGCCCTCGCAGCCCATGCGCTCGCCGACGGCAAGCGGTCCGTGCTCGTCGTCGACCGCCGGCAGCCCGTCCATGGCAGCACGCTCGCCAGCACGGCGATGATCCAGCACGAAATCGACGTTCCCCTGCACAGGCTCGCCGGCATGATCGGCGAGGAAAAGGCCCGGCGCGCCTGGCAGCGCTCCGCCCGCGCCGTGGAACAGTTGACGCGGATCGTCGCGGATACCGGCATATCCTGCGGCTTCGAGCGCGAGAAGACACTCTTCCTTGCCGGCGATGCCTATGGCCGGCGGGCCTTGCAAAACGAACTGGACGCCCGCAACGCGGCAGGCATCGCGGCGGACTTCCTCGATGCCGCCACCCTCGCCGAGCGCTTCTCCATCCAGCGCACCGGCGCGCTTCTCAGCGACATCTCGGCCTCCGCCAATCCGGCGCAGATGGCGGCCGGCATCCTGCGGGCCGCCGCCGCGCGCGGCGTGGAGATCGTCAGCCCGCTGGAGATCACCGACATGCGCGCCACAGCGGACGGCGTGTTCCTCGCCACGGAAGAAGGCAGGATCCTCTCGGCGCGGCACGCCGTCTTCTGCTCCGGTTACGAATTCCTCGAAGCGGTCGCCGACCGGGATCACGCCATCGTCTCCACCTGGGCGCTCTCGACGCCGCCCGGCACGGCGCTGCCGGACTGGCTGAAGGACTGCATCGTCTGGGAGGGCGCCGATCCTTATCTCTACCTGCGCAGCTCCCGCGACGGCCGACTGATCGCGGGCGGCGAGGACGAGGAGAGCGAGGACGCCTATGCCTCGCCGCAAAAGCTTCGGCAGAAGGCGAAGACGATCCACCGCAAGGTCGAGGCCCTGCTCGGCCTTTCCCTGCCGCAGCCGGCCCATGTCTGGGCCGCCCCCTTCGGCACCACCCGCACCGGCCTGCCGCTCATCGGCCGCGTTCCCGGCCTGCCGAACGTCTTCGCCGTGATGGGTTTCGGCGGCAACGGCATCACCTTCAGCCAGATCGCGGCCGAGATCGTCGCCGCCGATATTGCCGGCCATGGCGATGCGGATGCCGATCTTTTCGCCTTCCGCGCCCGCGATTCCTGACGAAACGCCAGTCCGCGCGGGCGATATTCCCCTTCCGTCGAATGGTTGCGGCCGGCAAGGCGCGTTATGCTCGTCATCGACCTTGAAAGACCGGATCGCCATGCTGCTCGCTATCCTTTCCGATATCCACGCCAACCGCGAGGCCTTCGAGGCCGTGCTGGCGGCCGCGGAAGCGGCCGGGGCGGAGCGCTTCGTGCTGCTCGGCGATATCGTCGGCTATGGCGCGGATCCCGAATGGTGCGCGGAACAGGCGATGTGGCTTGCCGCGGGCGGCGCCATCGTGCTGCGCGGCAACCACGACGACGCGGTCGGCAATCCTTCCGTCTCGATGAATGCTACGGCGACGCTGGCGCTCGAATGGACGCGCCGCCAGCTTGGCGGCGCCACCCGCGCCTTTCTCGCCGCCCTGCCCTTCAAGGCACGCGAGGGCGACTGTCTCTTCGTCCATGCCGATGCCAGCGCGCCGGCCGACTGGAACTATGTGCTCGACGCCAGCGATGCCGGCCAGCATCTCGCCGCCTGCGAGGCGCGCGTCAGCTTCTGCGGCCATGTGCACAAGCCGGCGCTCTACTGCACCGCGCCGGGCGGCAAGATCACGCATTTTGCCCCGGTCGCCGCGACGCCGGTGCCGCTCCTGCCGCAGCGTCGCTGGCTTGCCGTCATGGGCTCGGTCGGCCAGCCGCGCGACGGCAACCCGGCCGCGGCCTTCGCGCTCTACGATACCGAGAGCGCGGAACTCCGCTTCATGCGCGCCGCCTACGACGTGGAGAAGGCGGCCGGCAATATCCGCGCGGCGGGCCTTCCGGCCTCGCTCGCCGACCGCCTGCTGCGGGGACGCTAGATGGTCAAGGCGAGGCTGAAACCCGGCGACGTGATCGACGGCTTCGTCATCGAGGATATCGCCCACAATGGCGGCATGGCGCGCATCTGGAAGGTCAGTCGGCCGGATATCGACTTCCCGATCCTGATGAAGGTGCCGGTCATCGGCGAGGGCGACGATCCGGCAGCGATCGTCGGCTTCGAGATGGAGCAGATGATCCTGCCGCGCCTTTCCGGCCCGCATGTGCCGCGCTTCGTCGCAAACGGCGATTTCGCGACGCTCCCCTATATCGTCATGGAGCGCCTGCCCGGCACCTCGCTCTATCCGCTGCTCGAGCGCCTGCCGCTGCCGCCGGAAGAGGTGGCCGCCATCGGCGCCAAGGTGGCGGTGGCGCTCGATTCGCTGCATCGCCAGCATGTCGTCCATCTTGACCTGAAACCCTCCAACGTCATGTTCCGCGAGACCGGCGAGGCCGTGCTGATCGACTACGGCCTCGCCCGCCATATCCACCTGCCGGACCTCATGGACGAACAGTTCCGCCTGCCCTACGGCACCGCGCCCTACATGGCGCCCGAACAGGTGCTCGGCACGCGCAGCGATTTCCGCAGCGATCTCTTCGCGCTTGGCGTCATGCTCTATTTCTTCGCGACCGGCGAGCGCCCCTTCGGCGATCCGCAGCGACTGAAAGGCCTGAAGCGCCGGCTCTGGCGCGATCCGCTGCCGCCGCGCGTCCGCAACGCCGCGATCCCGCCCGCCTTGCAGGAAATCATCCTGCGATGCCTGGAGGTGAACCCCGCCTGGCGCTATCCGAGCGCCGCCCAGCTCGCCCTCGACCTTCAGGATCTTTCTTCCGTCAAGCTGACGGCGCGGGCGGAGAAGATGAAGCGCGACCCGCTCGGCATGGTGCTGCGCCGCCGCTTCAATCCCGTGCCCATCGAGGCCGCGAGGCCCCGGACGGCGGAAGCCCAGCTTGCGGGTGCCCCCATCGTCGCCGTCGCCATCGACCTTGCAGGCGAGACACCGGACCTTGCCGACGCCATCCGCAAGACCGTCGCCCGCATCATCGAGAACACGCCGGATGCCCGCATCGCCTTCATCAACGTGCTGAAGATCAACCGCATCGCCATAGACACCTCGCTGGACGAGGAAGGCCGTAACAAGCATGTCCTGCGCCTCGTGCAGCTTCGCAACTGGTCGACCGACCTGCCGGCCCCCGGAGGGGGAATCACCTTCCATGTGCTGGAGGCCGTCTCGCCCGCCGACGCCATCCTGGAATATGCCCGCGAAAACTATGTCGACCATATCGTCATGGGCGCGCGCGCCGAATCGGCCATGCGCTCCATGCTCGGCAGCGTTTCCGGCGGCGTCGCCGCCCATGCGCCCTGCACGGTGACCGTCGTGCGCAACCGCCTGCCGCCGGAATAGACGGGGCCGGACGCCCCGTCATTCCCCTGTCATGTGACAGTGCTGTCTCTTCCCGCGTGAATGCACCCCGGCAGCCGCCCGTTGAGGGCCGGCGCCCATCGGAGTTTGCGTGAATGGACATGGCTCAGGCCCTCGCCCTTGCCTCGGGCGCCCTCGTTGCGACCAACCTTGCGAGCATCCTCGTCGCCGGAAGACGGCTTGACCCGGCCGGCGCGCCGCCGCCCGAGGTTCGCAAGAAACCGCCGGTCTCCATCGTCGTTCCCGTGCGCGGCATCGAGAATTTCTCGGCGGAGACGCTGGACCGCGCCTTCCGCCTCACCTGGCCGAAATACGAGCTTCTCTTCTGCGTCGCCCACGGCAACGATCCGATCGTGCCGGAAATCGAACGGACGGCAGCCGCCCACCCGCATGTCGAGGCCCGCATCCTCGTCGGCGACGACCGCATCGGCGCCAATCCCAAGCTCAACAATTGCGTCAAGGGCTGGCAGGCCGCGCGTCACGACTGGGTCATCCTTGCCGATTCGAACGTGCTGATGCCGCCGGACTATATCCAGCACCTCATGGCCGCCTGGCGCGGCGACACGGGCGTCGTCTGCTCGACGCCGCTCGGCTCGCGCCCGGACGGCTTCTGGGCCGAGGTGGAATGCATGTTCCTCAACACCCAGCAGGCGCGCTGGCAATATGCCGGCGAGGCGCTCGGCTTCGGCTTCGCCCAGGGAAAAAGCATGCTCTGGTACAAGCCGATGCTGGACGAGAACGGCGGCATCCACGCGCTGAATGCCGAGATCGCCGAAGATGCCGCCTCGACGAAGCTGGTGAACCGGCTCGGTTTCAAGGTGCACCTCGTCTCCTCGCCCTTCGAGCAGCCGCTGGGGCGCCGCACCGGCCGCGAGATCTGGTCGCGACAGAGCCGCTGGTCGCGCCTTCGCCGTGTCACCTTCCCCGGCTTCTTCGCGCCGGAGATCCTGCTCGGCATCCTGCCGCCGCTCCTTCTCGCACTCGCCGCCGCCCTCCTTGCCGGAACCCCGCTGACGCCCGCCCTTCTGCTGGTGCTCGCCGGCATCTACCTGCCGGAAGCCGGTCTCGCGCTCGCCAAGGGCTGGCGCCTCTCGCTCTGGTCGCTACCCGCGATGATGCTGCGCGACATGATGATGCCCGCCATCTGGCTGCGCGCCTGGCTCGGCGGAAACATCGACTGGCGCGGCAACACGATGACGATCGGCACCGCCGCCTGCGAACTCAAGGAAGCGCCGGCAGGGCCATAGTCCCCGAACGGAGCGCCGCTACGACTTGCCGACCTGAATGCGCAGATAGGGATTCCTCGGATCATAGCTGGCGCGGGGTTTTCCCTTGCCCGTCTTGATCAAACCGGCGGCAAGGTGCCCCTGTGGGCCGAAAAGATAGTCGCTCCCCGCGCACAGATGCGCGAGCATCCGGTAGTCGAAATATTTCAGGCTGTGCTGCGTGAGAAAGACCGCGTTATCGTAGGATTTCCCTTTGATACCGGCGTAGTTCGCGCTCTTCATGAAGGCCTTCAACGCCTTCTTGTTGACCGAAGCGCCCCGGCATTCCTTTCCGAGCACTTTCACGAGCGTGACGACCCGCATCGTCTCGGCGTCATGGTCCGGCAGGGGCTTGGAGGTCCGGGCGAGATAGGAATTGGTCGCCGGATCGTTCGTCATCGACTTCGCCCAGAAAGCGGGCATTTCATCCGCGATGCAAAGGCCTGCCGATCCCAGCAGTCCCAATGCCAGCATGCCAAGAAATCGACCCATTCGCATTCACTTTCCCTCCCTCGCGACGGCCCGATGCTTCGGGCCAGAACGCAACTGTAGCGATAAAGGCGAGGGCGGAAAAGAAAATTAGGGGTAGGTTATGCAGGGTATATCACGAAACCCGCCTATCGGTGGATCTCGCCAAGATGAGCATCAACGGATGTCGGAAAGCGTTGATTTTACTTGCATATTTGGCGACCCCTGCAGTTCTGCAAAAATGACGTAAAATCAATTGGTTCTTGTAAGGTGGGACCATGCACCGCCCCATTGAAAACAAATAGGAATTTCCGCTCCTAGGTCTCACCTTGACTCTTCCCTCTTCCTGGATCATTTACCGCTCTGGCGGAACGTGAACACATAGAGAACGAAGGAATGCGGTCCTTCGGGTGGAGAACCGCATGACGGAGAAATCGAAAACGAGACGAACGCCGCTGACCGAGCCGATGCTGATCAACTACAAAGGATCATGGCAGGTCTGCTATCAGGCGCGAGGCACCATCAACTACGAACGAGTGACAGCGTGGGTCTATGGACCTGACAGCATCTTCTTTTGCCGCGTCGGGGAGCAGAGCGAAATCATCATACTCCCGGAAAAAGACAAGTTCTTCGCCGGCCCCTTCCCCTTTATGGTTGATCGCGTCGATTCCAACGACGTGCCCATTGAACGGCTGGGTGGCGCGCACAATGCAGGGGCGGCTATCGAGATATACAACTACCTCAGGCCTCATTATTCGTCTGGTTTACGGCTTCGCAACGGCATCAGAGTGATGAAGCAGCAGGGGAAAGATGAAGAAGCATGAGCCTCAACGACCGCACCGATACCCATCCTCATGCGCCAGAAGAGCACTATTGCGAGCATCCCAGCTGCAACAAATGGGGAGGATTCGGGCTGGCTCGATCCAAGGCCGAACCGATGCGCTGGTGGTGCTGGGAGCATTATCCATTTAAGGAGCCGGGCTCCACTCGAAATTCGGGTCCCTTGTCGGCCTGAACACCGCGCCCTATCCTCTGTCGGTAGACCTAAGGAGCTGAAAGGCATGTGCGGCCGCTTCACACAGATGATGTCCTGGCGCGAGCTTGTCGCGCTCTACCGCCTGACCGACAAATACCTGATCAGAAACACCGAAGCGCGCTACAATATCGCGCCGACGCAGACAATCCCGTTCATCCGGGTCGATGACGAAGGTAGCCAGATCGTCGAGGACGGCCGGTGGTGGCTGGTGCCACACTGGGCGAAGGAAATGCCGAAGGCGGCCATGTTCAATGCCCGCATCGAAACCGTAGACAGGTCGCCAGCATTTCGCGACGCGTTCAGGATGAGGCGCTGCCTAATCCCGGCGGATGGCTTCTATGAGTGGACCAAAGGGGATGACGGCGGCAAGGATCCTTGGCTGATCCAGATGCCTGGGGGTGCCCCCTACGCCTTCGCCGGCCTATGGGCGCACAACACGACGCTCGATGTGACGAGTTGCACAATTATCACCGCCCCCTCGATCACCCCCATAAGCCGGATTCACGCCCGCATGCCCGTCATCCTCCAGCCCGAGGTCTTCGAGGGCTGGCTAAACCAAAGCACACCGAAGGAAAATCTCAAGGGCATTCTGGCGCATCACCTCAACGGGCAGATGCGGATACGTCGCGTCAGTCGCGAGGTGAACAAGGCGACGTTTGCCGGCAAGCCCGAGCCGGTCATCAACTCGCTGTGATCGGGCATGCCTGCGAACAAAGGAGCATCTAGCGGAGGTGGAATGATGAAGCTGGCGCCAGAGATTGAAGACGCCTTAGACCGCTTTGCTTTGGAGCAGGACATAACGCGCGAGGAAGCGCTTGCGGTCATCGCCCAAGACTGGTTGATCGGAGCGGGTTATCTAACGGCCGAGGAGGGCGCAGCAGACGAGGAAGTCTTGCTTTCCGCCGAACTCCGGGCCTGATGCGCAATGGCCACGGAACAATGCGAATATTCCGGAGTTGTAGACGCGCCCGCTGATGTCCCCAAGCGGGATTTGTTCGAGAGACGAACCTTCTTGAAAACCAGGAGGTTCGTCTCTTTTTTCGCCAAGATCTACGAAAATCCTGCTTTAGAGCCAAATCATCCTGTCCCAAATGGGTGCGCTGCCAGCGATTTCACGCACGATTTGCAGCGCTCTTTGTGCAGCCTCGGGTGTGACTGTCCCACTTAGAATGACAGACTGAGCCGTGATTGTGACCTCGATCCGGCAACTATTGCAAATCTCGTCATATGCAATCGCCGATACCAAGGACGCGCGAAGCCCCGCACCGGCTGCACCGGAGCTGAAATCGCTTGCCATATCCCTGAAACTCCTTGGCGCCGAAAAGTCGGCAGCCCTTGTTTAGGAGCAACGAAAATAGAATGCGTATGTTCCGTTCGCTACAGAACGGATTACCGGCCATTCTTGGGTGCAAACTAACTGTGGCTTCCTCCGAACATGAGATCATGTCATCCTCAGCAGCCTGCACAGGCGCGGGAGCCTTGGGAAGCCAACCCAAAGGCGCAGGTCCGGGGGCCTGTTTGGCGGCGCAGCCCCCGTTGCGCCGCCACCTGTCGGAACAATTCTCTCTCGCGCTCGTTCTGAAACGCCACTCTACTTAGTTCAGCCTTTTGCCCCGCCTCGCGCGGGGCGCTTTGTATAGCGTGAGGTGTGAGATGGACTCTGGCAGATGGAATGAGCCGGTCACATTCGAAACCCAGCGGCTCGGTCAATATCGCACGATCGCAAGCGCCGACGAGGCTGCGCGGGCCCTACTCATGGATTGGCCAGTTCATTCAGGCCATGCGTTCATGAAGGCGCAGAAGGCGTGCTTAGCGGTGTTGGAGGGACGCGAGGCGCCGGAAGCGGCAAGAGAGGCATTCCTCGCTGCCGCGGAAGAGGCTGGCGTGTTCGTTCGCGATAGTTAGAAGCGTCGAGTACATCTTCTAAGGGAATCATATTTCATATAATTCTTATTGACACTACGGCGCAAAACCGCCTCTCACCATGAAGGCGAGAACAGCCATGATAATGCCCCCGATGAGCAGCCGCACCACCCACTGAAGGCTATCGGATATCTTGTCGACCTTCGATCCGACAGAGTCGATTTTGTCGTTCATGGCTTTCCACTCGCCTTCCTTACGAGCGTCAGCCAGATCGCTTTGCCTCTGCCATGCCTCAAGGGCGGCGATGCGTTGTGTGTTGCCTTGGATGGTGTGCTCGGCGCTCACCATGCGGCTCCTGAGATCGGTGTCAGTTTCGGGTGGGCTCATTTCCGGCATCCTGGCTGCGTCTGGCATGTGCGATTGTGGGCGATGACCTGCTCGGCAAAAGGCCGGTCATTGGCGACGATATAGGCGCGGGTACCGGCCGATGGGGTCAGGGCTTCGAAGCCTGAGCCATCACTGACAGATGCCGTCTGCGAACACGCCGCCAAGCTCCCGGCAAATGCCAGCATCATCAAGCTTCGAAACATCCGCATTGGTGCGGCTCCTTTTCTGAACGAGTTCGATGGCTTTCTTGAGCGAGTCGGCACGCTCCAGCGCCCTGCCCTGCTCCTCGGCGCGCGGGAGAAGCCAGAGGTCATTCACGGCCCCGAAGCCGAGGAACACGATGAAGCCGCCGATCAGCGCGCCACCTATGAGGGAGAGCTTGTCGATCACTCCGCCACCTCCGCCTTGATCTCGCGAACCGCCGCGATGATCTGGCTGCGCAGGAGAACGAGGACCAGCAGGACAACGACGAGCACGACGCCGCCTGCAACGATGGCCTGCCAGTCCATGCCGGAGAGCCAGCCGAGTCCGATCGTGCCGAGACCGCCGCCGCCCGTCAGCCAGGTCAGCCAGTTGGACTTCTCCTTGACCCTCTGCTCGACCTTCTCGGGGACGACGGGCTTTTCGACCGGCACCTCAACCGTCTTCTCGATGATCGACGGCTTCTCAGGCGTCGGCCGGCCGGAGAGAGAACCCGCGCCGCCTCACTCATGCCGCTTTGGGCGACTTGCACTAAGACGCCGAGCGCCTTTTTGGCATGTTCCTTTGCCATCTGGGCAAGGTCTTTCTTCGCCTGCGTTACCGCACCCTTCTTCCGTCCGGCGCCTTCACGCTTGCCGCCGTGGGCCATCTTGATTTCCTTGATTGTTATTCAATCAGCGGCGGCTATCGCGCCCTATTGAAATCTCGCGCTCAGTTTGATCTTGTGCTGCTGAAAACAACTTTGGAGGCAAGTAATGAAGCTAGTTGTAAAGGGGACTGTGCACCAAGGCCCACCTGAGACGATCAATCTTCGTTGTCCATTTTGTCGTCACGCAGGCGCGTTTGGTGGATATCCGAACAACACTGATATTCTGTGGGACGTTCATAACAAGCAGATTCCAGGCACCGGAAGCGTGCAACAGGTTCGCAGCCTCGCCGGCCTTCGAAGGTGCCCTAACTTTGAATGCGGCGCCTTGGTATTTGTCGCCTCAGATTCTCGTACCGGCAACAGAGCCTGCTACCCTCCTGAGTTGATCGATTTTGATGCAACTGCCCTTCCAGACAAAATTCTGTCGTCCCTCCAGGAGGCTGTAGCTTGTCATGCAGCTGGTGCTTTCAAAGCCTGTGCTCTGATGGTCCGCCGCGTACTTGAGGAGCTTTGCGAAGATAAAGCAGCCAATGGCGCAAATCTGAAAGCGCGTATCGCTGCGCTAAAGGGGGTAGCTGTTATCCCTGATGAACTGCTTGCCGCCGCTGATGAGCTGCGCATTCTAGGAAACGATGCCGCTCACGTTGAAGCAAAAGACTACGACAAGATTGGAGAGGCGGAAGCGGCACTAGCGGTAGATCTAGCGAAGGAATTGCTCAAGGCGGTTTACCAGTACAGTTCTCTGGTAGCACGCCTGAAGGCTCTGAAAAGGCCGTCATCCGGGAACGGTGAGTGAAGCCACCTTTCTCTTTCCTCCATCGAGGATACAGAGAGGGAAATCCAGCCCTAGTTCGAACAAGAGGAGGCACTTCCACATGGCTCGGCAGATTGCCTTGCTCATCGTTATTGGTCTTTTCGCCTATGCCTGCTTCTGGTTGGCGTTGCGGTGGTTCTGACACAAGGGCCATCGCGAGCGGAACTGGCTCAGCCGCAACAGCGTTCTCCCGAAAATGGAGAGAAGCAATGAACGATGACCTTCTAGCCCGCCTGCAGTCGGAAAGCACCAGCCTGCGCACCCGAGCGATCGAGATCGATAAGGCTAGTGGCGCGAGCGACACCGCAATGCTCATGCAGGGCCTAGCGACCGCGATGGAAGCGATCCGAGCACTTGCCGCGACCGCGGGTCGGCTGGATGGCCCTTCCGGGCTCGGCAAGAGCGGCGATTGACGGTTCCTGAGCAGCCGGACCTAAGCCCGGCTCTCGTTTTGGGGATGCGGGGGTTAGGAGATACTTCGGGCGCCGATGTCAGGGTCGATGCGGCTGTAGGCTTCGACGGCGACGGGCGTGCTGGCAACGTTCAGGATGGACGGGCCGACAGAACTTCGGGTGGCTGCGCTCTGCGGCTCGACCGACGGGGCGATGACGCTGAGGCAGACGACGTCGGCATAGACCTGGTGGATCATCGGCTTCTCGACGCTGGCCTTCACGGCCTCGTAAATGCCGGGATCGGTGGGCGTGGCCGCGACGGCGGGCGCTGCGATGGTGAAGGCCATGGCCGCAAGGGCGAGGCCGGCACAGATCAGACTTCGGATACTGCGCATGCTGGTTCCTTTCTGCTGGGGTGGAGGGGTTAGGCGGAAGTGTAGAACGGCGTCGGCGCCGGCTTCATCGGATCGGGCGTCCAGCTCTTGGGGAGCACCATCTTGCCGCCGTGGATCATCACCTTTCTGGTGACGCGGCCGATCCGGCAACGGCGATGGAGGCGGTTGACCACATTCTCGGTCTCGCGGCGCATGTCCTCTGCGAGCTTGAACAGCGTGGCGGGCTCAGTCATCGCTCTCTCCTGAAATGAGAAACCCGCCACCAGTGAAGGCGACGGGCAGAATGGATGCCGGCATCACATCAATCACTCCGGCTCTGCGGCATTGTGACGGGTGGCCGTATCCGCATGATTGTCGGCTATGCCGTATGGGGTCGGGAATGCGAAGGGACGGCAGCGCCTCGCTCTTGTTCCAGCCTGAGCCTTTAGGCTGAGGCATTCCCGATTTCTTTGCCTTTCGGCGAATTCAGTGCCGCTGTTTCACCCGCGTCATGTGCGGGCCATGGCTTCAACGCCGAGTACGGGTCACTCCCCATATGTGCGTCTTCGCGGCTCTCCAAGGTCGGGAAGGAACGGCAGGGACCATTCTCCGTCTGCCTGTGCGAACCGGCTCCGCGCCGTGCCCGCCTTCCCGATGGGCTTTGGACGACCGCTGGGCCGCTTGTAGATGTTCGGTCGTTGTACCCAAAGGGGCAAGCTGCTAACCCAGCACAGCACCGAACATCATCGTCCAAATAGCTTTGGAATGGGCCGGGCTTGATACCGGCTCCCTGTTTTCAGAAGGCTACCCGCAGGCAGGGGGATTGCTCATCACGTCCGCGCTTCCTTCAGCGCCGCCATTCCAAACTGGTTGCGGTGGCAGGATTCGAACCTGCGGCCTCCAGCTTATGAGGCTGGCGAGCTACCGGGCTGCTCTACACCGACAGAAAAATGACAATATTCTTCAACAGCGGGGCGCGGTGAAATCCGCCCCGTGGCCCGGCGAGTGTTCCCTCGTTAATCGAGGTCCGCGATCAGAACAGCCACAAATCACCAAAGGTTTCGGTGATTCTAAGCGACCTGATCAATTTCCGCAAGCGTCTCAGCGGCTTCCAGCGCATCAAGTTGTGCAGTAATCGCCAGAACTCGGGCACGGACCACCTCGCTCAGCCGGTCGATCGCCATATCCGCGTGTTCGCGCAGGGATGTCTTCGGGTTCCGGCCCTTCGGCAACACCTTCTTCAACTGGCCGCGAAGATGGTTCTGCTTGTTGAAGCGCTGGCGCTCCATGTCGGACCATTCCTGCAGCTTGTGCGCCTGGTCCGCCTCGAACTCGTCCATCATGAACTGAGCGATCATGTTCTCGGGGAAGCGCACCGGGCCGGCGCTTCTGGTCGGCGCCAGCATGCACATGACGGCATCGACCGCCCTCACCCGCTCGAACTCAAGCCGCGGCAGATGCACGAAGGCGTAGCCGACGAGAAAAGGCTGCCGGCGCTCGATGAGCTTGTTCGTCCGGTGGTGCTTGGTCCGGATCCAGTAGGACGGCATGAAGACGTCGATGCCCTCCTGGCGAAGCTGGCGCTCAAGGATGCTTTCGCCCTTGCGACGCTCGGCCTCGATCTTCTCCTTCTCGGTGATGTTCGCCGGAATCGGGAGCGGCCTTGCCATCCGCTGTGTGCCGGGCTTTGCTCGTACCGCGTACCAGTAAGATTTCATGGTTTTTCCTCGTGTTCCGCCGTTCATTGTTTGCGACGACGGTCGATCTCTTCGTCGATGATCGTCGCCATTTTCTTGATGAGTTGGGCCATCGCTGCGCTGCCAGTCGCGTTGTAGGTAGCGCTTTGTCCGAACTTCGCCGCCACCTCGAAACGCCTGATATGCGGTCCCATGAGTTCAAGCCATCTCTCAGGCTTCCCATCCGTCATCCTCACCCCTCCTTGCCGTTGAGGATCGAGCCTCGGGGAATCCGTCCGATGATCTGGCAGATCTCCCGCATGCAGTAATCCGGGCTCTTCCCACGTACATAGGCGTCGATAACCCTATGGATTGCCGTCTCACGGCGCTTGCGCTCTCCGTTCGCTCTCTCTTGATGGCTTGGAGGTCAGGCTTGTGGCTCATGGCTGATCCTCTTCGCGTGCTGGCGAACGCCGTGCAGAACGGTCGTATGATCCCGGCCGCCGAACAGTCGGCCAATTTCCGGCAGGCTCGCCGAGGGTTTGATCATCGTCTTGATCTCCCACATCAGCTTCTGCCGGAACCGGGCAATATGCTTCTGGCGGCATGGGCCTGTCACAAGTCCGTATGGCATCCCCTCCTGCTCGCAGCGCTCAAGGATATGGGCAGAGCAAGGTCCGTTGGCGGAAACCATCTGCCAGCGCCGATAGGCCATGACGTGCGCGTCGTGTTGCTGCAGGTCGTCCCGTGAGGTCTGACGCTTGACCACAACAGAGACCGGAGGAGCAATAACCGGCTTCGGCTTTGGCGGGTTGAACAGCCGGCGGCGAACCGCTGCATGATCGGCTATCAGCGCCGCGGCGCTGGTGAACGTCTTCGCTGTGAACTGGATGTTCATGCTGCTGCCCTACCTGATTCCTGCGCCGCCGGAGGAGCCCAGATTTCACCTATGGCCCACAGAAATACAGCGCCGACCGGAAGGCCTTTCTTCACGCGCCCGACCCAGCTTTCTTGCGATGGGCAGTTGTCCACGAGATACCAGCCGAGAAGCGAAAGCTCTTCGGCGCGCAGCCGAGCGTCGGTCGTGATGTTCTTGAGCATGACGTGCTTGCCGGCCTTTACGCCTAGGGCAGCATTCTCGCGGACCATCCTGGCGCGCTCAGAAATCCGAGCGCGGTCGGCGCGCAGCGATTCCGCTTCGGCATTGGCGAGTGCCGCCAGCTCGGACGGGTTCGGCAGGAACGTGACGTGCTTCGCGTAGCCGCCGCGCTTAAGCTTGATGAAGGCCTTGCGAAGCCCCTCGATCGGGGTTGCGGAGAGAGCTTCGCGGTAAAGGTCGATAGCCTCGTTCTCGCTCACGGCCGACGGGATCATAAGCCCAGCCTCAAGCAGGGCATTGATGCACTTCGCCACCTCGTCGGAGCCAGCGGCCGAAAGCTTTTCAGTGAGGGCGGTAATCTCGCTCTGCAAGGTCGATGACAGGGCCGGCATTGTCTGCATTTTCATCACCGTAGATTTCGCGTTTGAGGTTCTGGCGGATGCGCTCGTGGCGCTGCATGGCCGGGCTGGCCGGCTTCACCGGCGGGGGCGCTCCGCTGCGGTGCTCCCACGAGCCGGCAGCCTTCCGTTTGTCGAAGGCTTCCTGGATGGCCGGGACGAAATAATCCCAGGATCTGGCCGGGCGACCGAGCCGCGCCGCGACGGAGCGGACCGTCGGCAGCACGTCGAGATCGATGTCAGCGCCCTGGCGGATGAGCTCCATCACGGGGCCGACGACGAATCCGCCGTGCGGCTGCATCTTGTCGCCAGCCGCATCCCGCAATTTGCTTTCGAGCACCTGCGGATCGAGGTCAGGCCCCGCGCAGGCTGCTGCTGCTTCGTCAGAAGCAGGAGCAGATAGGTTATCGGTTAAAGGTGGCACGCCCGTATCACTGCAATTGCTTTGCACATGCATTGCATTTGCATCTTGGGTTTGCTTCTTCCCCTTTCCGTGCCGCGCCTCTGCGGCCGAGCGACGCTTCTCGATGATCTCGTCGGCCTTCGACAATTCCGCATCGATGCGTTTGTGCGTCCAGCCGGGGCCAAAAAGCATCACCAGGATGTCGCGGCTATCCTCCCACTGCTCGACGGTCAGCTTGGCGATGCGAGCGATAACGCGCTCGTTCGCCGGCAAGCTCCCGTTCTGCCAATAGTGCATGATCATCAGCAGGTAGGCGCCGTGCTCGGTTGCCGTCAGGTGGCCTGTGTCAGCGAGATAGTCAGCGATGTGGAGCGGCATCCAGGCGCGGTTGCTCATTTGACCACCTCGACCTCTATGCCGAAGCACGCCTTCATGAGCTTGGCCTTGAGACGAAAATCTCTGGTGGCAACGCCCTTTACGTCCACGACGCGGCGCGAGCGGAGGATTCGGTCGAAGAATACGAAATCGGCCCTGTACCGAGCGACTAGCACGCCGTTGACCATCAGGTCGTACTCGCGCTGGCGGTCGATGTCGGTTACCTCGCCGGCCTTCTCCCGCTGCTTGAGTTCGGCGTAGAAGTTGGCTTCGGCTTTGCTATCGAAGCAGATGCCGTCGAGCAGTGTCCGCTTGGCGCCGTACTTGCTGCGCTTCGGCTTCGATGACAGGAGGGCTTGGCCCTGCTCTCTGGTGAGGTGGAGGGTCATGCCGCCACCCCGCTAAATTTTCCGACGGTGATCGGCTGCCCGATCTTGAACCGGACATGCCTCGAAAATAGATTCCCGGACGGCGTTCGATTCCGACGCCACCCTTGTTGATCACCAACGTTTTCAGTGAGGTAGAAATGAACTCGAAGGTATTTGATAAGCCCGTCTATCTGAAGGAACGCAGAGAGCTGATCCGAGAGATAACGTGCTTGGAAGACGCCATCGACTTCCTTGAAGAATGGCCGCAAAGAGATCGTGACATCGTGCACGAGGCGGCCCTTAAGACCTGCTACATGGCCTTTGACGGGCACAAGCCGTTGAAGGTCGGGCGCGATGCCATCCGCTCCTTTGGAGAGAAAAAGGGCATACTGGTGAAATCCCCCGGCGTCATGCCGTGGATGATCCGTTCGCGCTCCGGCGGCGGACGTGTTTCCGCGTAAGGAATGTAGCGATCTGGAGAGGCTGCCAATGCGGCCTCTCTTTCCAAATGGCTGGATCATGCCGCTACCTCGCGATAGGCCGCGTAGTCCTCAGTACGCTCAAGCTGCTTACGGCAAGGCGGGATCCACACCAGCTTAGTGCCGGTCACGCCGGTGAGCCAGACCAGCCAGCAATAGGAGGTCGCGGTTGATCCCCTCGCGGTCAGACGGCCTTTGACCATAGGGATGCGCTCAGAGAACTGTGCAACGATGTTCGGCGGTCGCTTGCTGTAGAGGTTTTCGAAGCGGCCAACGCCCTCAAGAAACGAGGTGCGGACGATCATCGCTACACCTTCGGTGGCAACCTCAAGCGCGCGGGCGATGAACTGCTCGGCAAGGCGGAACGGCGGGTTGGCGACAACCCAGTCGGGACTATGGCCGGGCCGCTGGAAGACAGGCGGCACGAAAGGCATCAGGAAATCATGCTGGAACGCGCCTTCAAGGCCGTAGTCATGGATATCGGACGCCCATACCTCGGAAAAAAACTCGCCGAGAGGGTCGACCATGTGCCCGCGATTGCAGGTTGGTTCCCAGACCGTCTTGTTCTTGAGGTAGCAGCCGGAGAGCACATGCTTGCAGAGTGCCCGCGTTCCCCAGGGCTGGGTCGGGAAGTCGTTGAGGCTGTCGTGTGCCTCGGTGCGCTGCTGCATCACGGCGGAAGAGGTGTTCTGGCTCATGCCCCTGCCCTCCGCATCAAGCGCTCAAGCGGCGAAAGGTGGCTGGCCGGGATCGCGGCATCGGACTTCGCCACCGGCTCGAACCGCTTCAGATACTCTTTGCAGGCCTTCGGCCAGACCTTCCGGCCCCAACTCGTCGAGCGGAAGTGCGCCGGGCAGAGTTGGCGCAGATGCCGCTTGCGGTCCTCAAGCGATATCGTGCCGGGCATCTCGCTGTCGTAGCGGCTGATGACGGCGCGGGCTTCGTCCATCCACGTCATGCGCTCGCCCTCCTGTTCTCAAGGGCGCGGCAATAGGCGACGCGGATCTCTTCGAACCGGGCGATGTCGTATTCCTTGGTCTCGATTTCCATTTCGGGGCGTGGCTTCTTGGAGCCTCGGCCATGGTCTTCGAGCCATGTTTTTGCACTGGCGATACGGCGATCAAGCCATGCGATCATCTCGGCGGGGTCGGTCATCAGTGCGCCACCCCATATTCCGCCTCTATGCTGCCAAGCCACTCCAAGCCCTTGCGCGCAACGCGGCGAACCGTCGCTCCGCCCTACCCGATCAAGAGCGCGCCGACGCCGCCAAGCTCCGCTCCGCCCTTGTCGATGTGCCGGTAGAGCCGGTGGGAAGCTGGAAAGAAGCGCTCACCGCAGCAGCGCAAGAGCTGGACCGGATTTCCTGCGTCCAGAATGTGACCGAGACCAAGGATACATACGAACAGTTTCAGCTTGCAAAATCATTTGCGGATCGCGGTGCAGCAGCGGCATGGCGTGCTCTGCGCTGCCCTCCCCATAGAGAAGGAGAGGACAGCGCGGAGTTGGACCGGAAGTTCAAGCTTGGCGACCGCGTGACCAAGACGAAGGACTCATCGTGGAACGGTCGCATCGTCGGCTTCTACAGCACGGCCATGACGCCCGTCGGCTACGCAGTCGAAAGCGAACGTGAGCCCGGCTCCGTGCAAATCTACCCCGAGAGCGCCCTCGCCGCCACGCGCAGCGGTTCCGCCACCACATCTTCCGGAGGCGACCATGACCGATAAACCGAAACCGGTCATCGGCGACGAAACCCACGCCGAAGCACTGCGGATTGCCGAGCGCCATCTTGTGAAGATGGGTTGGAAATTCACGCCTGTCCAAGTTGCTGAGACGGCAAAGCAAATCATTGCGTCCCTGACAGTGAAGGGAGTTTCCGAATGAGCAATCAGGCCCCTGCGTCGGCGCTGCCGATGGATACCGCCCCGAAGAACAACACACTTGTCCGCCTACTGGTCGATTATTCCGGCGAAGACGGCGACCATCCGCTTGAGGATGCAGAACAGGCGTGGACGATCGGCCTCAACAACTTCGAGGACAGCGAGATCGACGAGTGGAGGTTCGCCGGCTGGTCATGGTCTCAGGATTGCTTCTGCGAAGGTCGGGGGCGCGTTATCGGATGGGCGCCACTCCATCCTGACAATCGCCTGTATGATGCCGCAGCGCCAATGGCAGACGGCGGCGACACGCCTATGACTGCCGCCGAGGAGGTCTTGGCATGGCTCCTCATCGAGAAAATCGGCGTCCCTGATGACGTCCCGTACTCGCCGGACGAGGCTCAAAAGATCATCGCCGCCCGGCTCAACGATATTGCCGCCAACGTATCGACCGGAGGCGACCATGCTGAGCGCTGAGACGATGGCGGTGATCTCGGCCGCCCTGAAAGGCCCATCCGCCGAGGAACGGGCCGATCAGCAAGCCAAGATCGAAGCCTTTCGCAAGTTCGTCAGCCGGCGAGCAAAGAACCTGTATTGGCAGGTTTTCGAGGCCACCGGAATGGATCGCGGTCAGCATCGCGTTGTCATCGACGGCTACCGCCATGGCTTCGGCGAGCACGAATTTGGCCCCGCGCCGTTGGACGAGGTCCTGCACGAGGCGCGGCAGCTCGTCATTGCCAACACAGAACCAACTGGAACCGCCCCCTCCTCCCGCAACGCACTTTCTGGAGGAGAAAGCGAATGAAGCTGACCGAACCCCAGGCCCGTGTCTTAAGCTATCTCGCTCGCCGCAAGGAAGACGATGGACCGCCATCCGGCCCAGAGATATCGAAAGCCCTCGGTCACCCGTCGTATTGGGCCGCGGGGAAACTTTCATCTCTCGAAAGGCGCGGGCTCGTCGAGCGCCTCGGCACTTCATTTTTCGGGGGGAACTGCTACCGCATCACCCCCGCCGGCCGCAACGCACTGGATAAGGAGAACGCCCCATGACGGCAAAGACACTATGCGCGAAAGATCGTCACGGCATCTGGTGCGCTGCAGTGGGAGAACCCAGCGAGACAGCATCGAACGTTGAAACTCGTTGCGGCGAATTCATTGTGCTTCCGCACGGCATTTCGCGCCGCCGGCCCACCTGCCCATCTTGCCGCAACGCACTGGATAAGGAGCGGGGAGAATGAAGGCTCGCCCTTATCGTTGTCCTGGATGTGATCGTGAGGCGCACGTCTACGTTAGGCGAACGACCTTGCACTCGTTCGGGAGTAACGGCCTAGTGTACTCGATTTCGTGCCAGCGCTCCGAAGACGAACTTCCCAACCAATGCCTCGGCCAGTGGTTTTCCATCCGCCCATTCCAGTCCGAGACGAGCGCCATAAGCGATTGGAACAACGCCATTATCGACATGGCGGCGGCAGCGCTTGGGATCACTAGGAGACAGGCGCTGGGCATCAAGGAAGGCCGGGTCGCGCTCGCAGATAAGGAGCGGGGATGACGGCGCCGGCACTCATCAAGCAAGCTGAGCTTAGGCGAATGGCTACCATCGCCAAGAAGGAAGGCGTGCGCGTTGAGGTGGAAGTGAACGGCAAAATATTCAGAGTAGCCCCAGATATCCCCGATACGCACAAGCAAACGCCTATTGCAAAATACGAGGACTTCGATCTCTGATGGAGGAGATGCCTCGCAAACCCTACCTCTCGCGCGAAATGACGCGCCACGGAAAATTCGTTTGGTACTTCAAACGGAAGGGTAAGCGCGTGCGACTGCCAGAACTATACGGCAGCGACGAGTTCAACGCGGCGTATGAGAAAGCCCTCACCGGATCCACCGCAATTCCCGACAAGCCGAAGTCCAAAAGCGGATCGCTGAAATGGCTTGTTGGACAATACAAGCAATCCGCGGCATTTGCGGAACTGGCTCCAGCGACGAGACGAGCTCGGGATAACATCCTGAAGCAGGCTTTGGCTGAGCCGAAGAATGCGGACGGGCCATTTGCGGCTGTGACGAAGGCCGTTATCAAGAAGGGCATGGACAAACGTGCGGCCACGCCGAACGCTGCCAACAACTTCCTGAAGACGATGAGCCACCTATTTAAGTGGGCCGTCGAAGCCGAGCACGTCGAAATCAATCCCTGCACCGGCGTTTCGAAAGTAAACGTAAAGACCGATGGATTCCACACATGGACCGTCGAGGAGGTTGAACGGTACCGCGCCCACCACGGGATCGGGACGAAGCAACGCCTGGCAATTGACATCCTGCTTTTCCTGGGCCTTCGCAGATCCGACGCTGTTGTCGTCGGCCGTCAGCATATGAAGGACGGCATGGTCTCCCTCCGGACACAAAAGACCGGCGCATGGGTTTACCTGCCAGTCTTCAAGCAACTTCAGGAGTCGATTGATGCTACGCCAACTGGCGATCTGGCATTCCTAACGACCCAGACAGGCAAGCCATTCAGCTCGGGGGCGTCATTCGGGAACTGGTTTGCAGCGCAGTGCAAGGCCGCGGGGCTTCCTGACGAATGCCGGGCGCACGGGCTGCGGAAAGCCGGCGCTACAATCGCCGCGGATGAAGGCGCGACGCCTCACGAGCTTATGGCGATGTACGGATGGACACGTCTTGGCATGGCTGAGACTTATACGAAGGAAGCCGACAAGAAGCGGCTGGCAAGGGGCGCATCGGAACGCTTGTCGAACAGACTTTAGGTCGCACCCTAATCCCTGCTTGGTCGCACCATTATAAAAATCAATTACTTATCGGTAGGGTTGGCGACCCCTGCAGGACTCGAACCTGCGACCTACTGCTTAGAAGGCAGTTGCTCTATCCAGTTGAGCTAAGGGGCCGTCGGGACCTCAGTGGGTCCAGGGCTGCATGCGGTTGAAGCGGAAGTTGTCCGGATAGGCAACGCGCTTGCGGGTCGCTTCCTTCGGCTCGATCACGCGGTATTCGATGCCGTTGCGCGTGGCATAGGCAATCGCTTCCTCACAGGTTTCGAATGTCAGCTTGACCTGCTGGTACATGTCGCCAGAGCTCGTATAACCCATGATCGGATCGATCGTCCGCGGCTTTTCGGCATCGAACTCCAGAACCCAGAGATTAGTCTTGGCCTTGCCCGACTGCATGGCGGTCTTGGCGGGACGATAGATCTTCGCGGTCATCGAAACGGCTCCAGAATTCTCGCATAAGGGCACGCTCCGACGTGCGCCCGGCCATGCATAGCCCAGATTCCGTAAAGGGGAAATGACTGGACATGCATTTACCACCGAAACGCCCGCCACGCACCGGCTCGAAGAGCCCGAACCCGGTGGCGCCCGTTCATTCTCGTTAAACTCCTGCGCTCCACCTGCGGCACCCGCCGACGAAGCGTCCGAGCAATGGCCGCAGGTCCGTGGAGAGTCAAGGGCCTTTGCCGGGTTGCGCGCACAACTCCCGGCACCGCCATCACGGCGACCCATTCGCAAATCACGGAACTTTCACAGGATATAATACGGGGAATGGATAAGCCTCGGAGAAACGCCTGTTTCCTTGGCTTTTGCCGGTGGTCGGAGTGGAGAGATTCGAACTCCCGACCCTCTGGTCCCAAACCAGATGCGCTACCAGACTGCGCTACACTCCGTCCGTTCCGGCGATGGGGAGATACACGGATCGCGCCGCCGCCGCAACAGCAAAGGGCGAGTTTTTCAGCCCTGATCGGGGAAGTCCGTTTTGGCTGCGGGCCTTATCCCTTGCGCAGCTTTTCCATCAGCGCGTTCTGCACGCGGTTGCCGGTGCGGATGCCGAGGCGTTTGACGGTGCCGCCGTTCAGTTCCAGCACATAATCGATCGGGCCCTTCGAATCGATGATCGATTCGTCGAGCGGCCTGGCGTTCTCCTTGATGGAGCGGACCTTGCCGTCCTTGCCGATGAACAGCATGTCGAGCGGCAGGTAGGTGTTCTTCATCCACATGAAGACCTGGCGTGTCTCGCCGAAGGCGAAGAGCATGCCGTGGTCGGGCGCCATTTCGCGGCGGTTCATCAATCCCTGCTCGCGCTGGCGGGGCGTCACGGCCAGTTCCACCGTGAAGGCATGGCTCTTGCCGTTCTTCGTGACGATGGTCAGCGGCTGGGTATCGAATTTCTCGCCCGCGCCCGCGACGGATGCCAGGCAAAGAAAAAGCGCCATGAAGGCGCTTGCCAGACGTGTGACGCCCAAAATCCGTGAAAAGACAGCCATCAATGTGCCCTGTTGCCCGGAACCGGAATGTCGGGATGGATCTCCGCGGCCATCAGGCCCTTCTCGCCGTCGCCAAAACGCACCAGCACGACCTGGCCGGGGCGCAGCTCGGTCAGGCCGAAGCGGCGCAGGGTCTCCATGTGGATGAAGATGTCTTCCGTGCCTTCGCCGCGCGTCAGGAAGCCGAAGCCTTTGGTGCGGTTGAACCACTTGACCAGCACGCGCTCCAGCCCGCTCGAAGGCGTGACCTGAACATGGGTCTTCACCGGCGGCAGCTGCGAGGGGTGCACGGCGGTGGTCTGGTCCATGGAAAGGATGCGGAAGGCCTGGTAGCCGCGGTCGCGCTTGTGGATGAGCGCCACGACGCGCGTGCCTTCGAGAACCGTCTGGTAGCCGTCACGGCGCAGGCATGTGACGTGCAGCAGCACGTCCTGCATGCCGTTGTCGGGCACGATGAAGCCGAAGCCCTTGGCGACGTCGAACCACTTGATGACGCCGGTGATCTCGATCAGCTCGACGGCGTCGCTGCCCTGGTCATCACGCATCGTGATTTCCTTTGAAGACACCCTGTCCGCCATGACCTGCCAGCCCCTCGTTTACGCGTCACATGAGTTACGGTTAACTGATTCTTGAGAACCAGAATAACATTGTCCCGATGCGAATGCGCAAGCCCCTTTGAAAGTTTTGCCGGCTCCCTTGATAGGCCGCAAGGCTTGCCCGAGGCTGACAAAAGCCTAACCTTTCAGCGATTCCAATTTGAAGGACATTGCAATGCGTTATCTTCACACGATGGTCCGCGTCAAAGACGTCGACAAGTCCCTGCACTTCTACTGCACGCTCTTCGGCCTTGAGGAAGTGCGCCGGATCGAGAACGAGAAGGGCCGCTTCACGCTGATCTTCCTGGCGGCGTCCGGCGATCTCGCCACGGCACGCGAGAACGCCGCGCCCTGCCTGGAGCTGACCTATAACTGGGACAGCGAGGATTATACGGGCGGCCGCAATTTCGGCCACCTCGCCTACGAGGTCGACGATATCTACGCCCTCTGCCAGAAACTTATGGACAACGGCGTCACCATCAACCGCCCGCCCCGCGACGGCCACATGGCCTTCGTGCGCTCGCCGGACGGCATTTCCATCGAGATCCTGCAGAAGGGCGCAAGCCTCGCCCCGGCAGAGCCCTGGGCCTCGATGGGCAATACCGGCGCCTGGTAATTCGTCCCGGACGCAAGCTCCGGGCAAAGCTTGCGTCCTAGACCTTCAGCGACGAACCATCGTTTTGCCGTATTTGACCGGAAGATTCTTGCCGTTCCGGTCGATCGCCAGCGTGAGGGGGCGTGTGGCCGTTTTCGGGCCGGATTGCTCCCGTTCTGCGTTCACGGCTTCATCGTTTCGGTCTTTCCTGCAATGGCCGGGCGATACATCGCGGCAGCCGCAGCATGGCCCCTGGCCTTTTCGATTGCGGTTGCGACTGTCTGAAGAAATGGCCCCACCGTCGGCAAGACCGGGGCATGAACGTCGAAAGCGGGGGAAAGCCTTTGCAGATCGTGCAAGGAAAGTGGCCGAGCCTGAAGACGCTGCGGTATGGATTGCTGCTGGCCGTCTCGGTTGCCACGCTCTCGGGCTGCGTATCCGCAGTCTCCACCGATCTGCGCGCCGACAGCACGGCCGCGCAGGACAAGGAAGAAACGGCCGCAGCAGGCGGTGAAGAGACCACCACGCCGGTCATCGCCGCCGAAGGCGCGGCGCAGGGGTCCCAGGCCACCGCGGATGCCACCGCTGCCCTCGATCAGCAGGGCCAGGGCGAAGCCGGCCGCGACATGGCGGGCGCCGTCATGCAGCCGGCCAATCTGGATGCGGGCAAGGCCAGCATCTATTCCAATGGCGGCCAGGCGCCGGTCGGCACGGCCTATGCGGCGCAGGCCGCGAACACCTCCAACGGCGGCCTCTTTGCAAGCGCCGGTGCGGCGCAGGGCGCTGGCAAGACAGGGCGCCTGCCCGTCGAGGACATGCCGCAGCTCAATACCGCCAGCGGCGAGGAAGTCGCGATGCTCGGCGATAGCGACGCCATGCCGGAGAACGTCCCGATCCCGACTTCGGCCCGCGCCGCACTCGTCGAGGAGCCGGCAAGGGCGAATGCCGCCGAAAAGGCGCTTGCCGCGCTGCCGGATGACGCCCAGAACGGCCAGAACAAGCGGGTGACGGTCGCCTCCCTCTTTGCCGACAAGGCAACGGCGAACGACGGCGGCGACGGCCTTGCAACGCAGCAGCGCCGCGTGCTCAATCGCGACAGCGCGGGCGCCACCCAGAAGGCGTCCCTCGGCGTCCTGCCCGGTGTCGCCACGGCGAATTCCATGTTCTCCACGGATCACTCCGAATCGGACGAGGGCGACGACGACGCGCCGCAGTTCAAGGAAGTGGCCTCCATCGCCGGCCTTGCGCGCCTTGCGCCGAACGGCCTGTGGCTGCAGACCGAGAAGGTGAAGACCGGCTGCTTCAAGCCGGAACTGCTGCAGGTGCTGAAGACGATCGAAAAGCACTACGACAAGCCGATCATCGTCACCTCCGGACTTCGCGACGTGAAGCCCAATCGGGAGAAGCAGTCGCTGCACACGCGCTGCGAGGCGGCCGACATCCAGATTTCGGGTGTCAGCAAGTGGGAGCTTGCGGAATATCTCCGCAGCATGCCCGGCCGCGGCGGCGTCGGCACCTATTGCCACACCGAATCCGTGCATATCGACATCGGCCCCGAGCGCGACTGGAACTGGCGCTGCCGCGCCCGGAAATAGAACATGGGGCTAAGTCCCCGGGATCAAAGTCCTTTTTCCTCCGCAAAGCCGCCTTCCGGGCGGCTTTTCATTTTTTTGTCACGAGCGCTTTTTCCCGCTTGCGGAATAAAAAACGCCCTTCTATAAGACGCCCACCGCACGCGCCCTTCGTCTATCGGTTAGGACGCCAGATTTTCATTCTGGAAAGAGGGGTTCGACTCCCCTAGGGCGTGCCACGGTCCCTCCCCTTGAAATCGCCTGTTTTTCGCGCGCCGGAGCCCTTCGCCTGGCTGTTGAAAAAGTTGCGCCGAACGCGATTTTTCGTCTTGCGCATCCGCCCCGTCCCGACTAGAAGACGCCCACCGCACGCGCCCTTCGTCTATCGGTTAGGACGCCAGATTTTCATTCTGGAAAGAGGGGTTCGACTCCCCTAGGGCGTGCCACGGGTCCCCCCTCCCATCATCGTTGAAATCATGCCTTCGAGCGTTCCCCCGCACCTGCTTTCACGACTGGGAAAAAACTGAGATTTCCTGCATTTAGGGCTTGCGCGAATCCGCACCCCCGACTAGAAGACGCCCACCGCACGCGCCCTTCGTCTATCGGTTAGGACGCCAGATTTTCATTCTGGAAAGAGGGGTTCGACTCCCCTAGGGCGTGCCACGGTCCTCCCCGACACCGCCATGAAAACCGCGTCCGTCAGAACGCCTTTGCCGCGTCGATCACGCGGAACTGGATGCGCCGGCTGCCCTGCCAGCTATCGGCGGAAAGCGTGCCGGCGAAATGCACCGCCTGCCCGCGCTCCTTCATCAGGAAAAGCCCGAGATCGGCTTCCGCCGCACGGAAGGCCATGGCATCCAGCCTACCGCCGTCGGGGCCTTCCAGGCTGATGCGCAGGTGGTTGACGCCGACGGGGCGCACGTCGCGCACGCGATGCGCCGGCAGCGCGAAGATCGGCTGCGGATGGCCGGAGCCGTAGGGGCCGGCCTGTTCCAGCTGGTCGGCAAGCGCCAGCGTAGCGCCGCTGGCGCTGAGCGCACCATCGATCTTCAGCGTCTCCACGGCGACGAGGTCGCGCACGGTGCGTTCCGCGCGCTCCTCGAAGAAGCTGCGCAGCCGGCCGAGTTTTTCCCGCTCCACCGTCAGGCCCGCCGCCATGGCATGGCCGCCGCCCTTGACGAGGATGCCTTCGTCGACGGCGGCGCGCACCATACGCCCGAGATCGAAGCCGCTGATCGAGCGGCCGGAGCCGGTGCCCTTGCCCGAAGGGTCGAAGGCGATGGCGAATGCCGGGCGGCGGAAGCGGTCCTTCAGCCGCGAGGCGAGCAGGCCGACGACGCCGGGATGCCAGCCCTCGCGGGCCGTCAGGATCACCGAAGCGTTTTCGCCCGTGCCGTATTCCGCCTGCGCCTCGGCCTCGGCCTCTGCCAGCATGGCGGCTTCCATGGCCTGGCGTTCGCGGTTGAGCTCGTCGAGCTGTTTTGCGATGCGCTCCGCCTCGCCCGGCTCGTCGATGGTCAGGAGGCGGCTGCCGAGGGCGGCATCGCCGATGCGCCCGCCGGCATTGATGCGCGGGCCGACGAGGAAGCCGAGATGATAGGGCGTCACCGGCCCGCCGATGCCCGCCTGCTTGAGCAACGCCGTCAGGCCGGCATTGCCGAGATGGCGCGCGGCGACGAGGCCCTTGACCACATAGGCGCGGTTCAGCCCCTTCAGCGGAACGACGTCGCAGACCGTGGAAAGCGCCACCAGATCGAGCATGGAGAGAAGGTCGAAGCTCCCCGCCCGCACATCGCCGCGCTGGCGCAGCAGCCGCTGCAGGGCCACCAGAACGAGGAAGACGACGCCGGCGGCGGAAAGATGCCCCTGCCCCGACAGATCGTCCTCGCGGTTCGGATTGACGAGCGCCAGGGCCGGCGGCAGCGTCTCGCCGACCTGATGGTGGTCGATGACGACGACGTCGATGCCGCGTTCGCGCGCGACGGCGAGCGATTCGTGGCTCGTCGAGCCGCAGTCGACCGTGACGATCAACTGCGCGCCCCGGTCGATGAGCTGGCCGATGGCGTTCGGGTTCGGGCCGTAGCCCTCGAAGATGCGGTCGGGAATGTAGATTTCCGCCGGCACGCCGAAATGCGTCAGGAAGCGGTAGAGCAATGCCGAGGAGGAGGCCCCGTCGACATCGTAGTCGCCGAAGATCGCGACGCGCTCGCCGCGCTCGATGGCGCGCGCCAGCCGCTCCGTCGCGGCCTCGCAGTCCATCAGGCTATAGGGCTCGGGCATAAGCCGTCGCAGCGTCGGGTCGAGGAATTCCAGCGCATTCTCGAAGGGAATGCCCCGTCCGGACAGGACGCGGGAGATGAGGTCCGGCAGGCCATGGGTCTGGCTCATCGCCAGCGCGCGGTTCTCCCCCGCCTGGTCGAGCCGCGCCACCCAGCGCTGCCCGGTCGCCGAGCGCTCGACGCCGAGAAAGGCCCGGCTGACGGGATCTGCGTTTTCCAACATGCTCATGGCGGCTCCGGTCGTGTTACCCCTCCTGCATCGGAAGGCCGGCCCCTCATCCGGCCTGCCGGCCATCTTCTCCTTGGCTGCGGGGAGAAGGAAAAGTGCCGCACCGTTTTCCTCAACTCTCCAACGTTGCGTGGGGCAAGGCCCCTCTCCCCGCTTGCGGGGAGAGGGTTAGGGTGAAGGGCTGATCCGCACCGAGATGCGGGCAGCGAAAATCAAGCCGTCTTCGGCCGCTCGATGCGGATCACCTGCGGCTCGCCGACAAGATAGCCCTCGCTCTTGATGGAAGCGACGGCCTTGCGGACGGAATCCTCCATCGTCGCGTGGGTGACGAGGATGATCGTCTTCGGATCGGTCGATTCGGCCGTCGACTGCGCGCGCTGCACGATGGATTCCAGCGAGATGCCGTTCTCCGCCATGTGCCGCGCGATGCTGGCGAAGACACCCGTGCGGTCTTCCACCGAGAGGCGGATGAAGTAGCCGCCGTGGTGCTTGCGGATCTGCGCGCGCTTGTAGGGGGCGAGCGCGGCGGCCGGGCGACCGAGCGCCGGGACGGTCTGTGCGCCGGGGCGGCTCTTGGCGATGTCGGCGATATCGCCGAGCACGGCCGAAGCCGTGGCATTGCCGCCTGCGCCGGGGCCGACCATCAGCAGCTCGCCGAGAATGTCCGATTCGATGGCTACGGCGTTCGTCACGCCGTCGACCTGCGCGATGACGCTGTCGAGCGGCACCATGGTCGGATGCACGCGCTGTTCGACCCCCGTATCGGTCTTCTGCGCGACGCCCAGCAGCTTGATGCGGTAGCCGAGATCGGCTGCGGCGCGGATATCGTCGATGGAGATGTTGGTGATGCCTTCGAGATAGATGTCGTCGGCCGAAATCCTCGTACCGAAGGCGAGCGTCGTCAGGATCGACAGCTTGTGCGCCGTGTCGTTGCCCTCGATGTCGAAGGCGGGGTCGGCTTCGGCATAGCCGAGACGCTGGGCTTCCTTGAGGCATGCCTCGAAGGAAAGCCCCTCCTTCTCCATCTTGGTCAGGATGTAGTTGCAGGTGCCGTTCATGATCCCGTAGACGCGGGAAATCGTGTTACCGGTCAGGGATTCGCGCAGCGCCTTGATGACCGGGATGCCGCCGGCGACCGCCGCCTCGTAGTTGAGGAGCGAGCCGTGCTTCTCGGCGATGCCGGCAAGCTCGACGCCATGCGCGGCGAGCAGCGCCTTGTTGGCCGTCACGACATGGACGCCGCGCGACAGCGCCGCCTTGACGGCGGCAAGGGCCGGATCACCCGCCCCGCCCATCAGTTCCACGAAGACGTCGATCTTCGCCTCGCGGGCGAGCGCCACCGGATCGTCGAACCATTCGGCAACGGAGAGATCGACGCCGCGATCGCGGCCCTTGCTGCGCGCCGTGACGGCGTCGATCTCGATCGGCCGGCCGCATGTCGTCTCAAGCATGTCCCTGCGTTCGACGAGAATCTTCGCGAGCGAGGCACCAACGGTCCCCAAGCCCGCAATGCCGATCTTCAGGGCATCAGCCATGGTCATGTCCTATGAGTTCTGGAAAAGCCCTCCGCTGAACGCGGAGGGCGGATTTCATTAGCGATGGGCGTTGAGCGAGATGACGTTGTGCATCGTCTCGTCGGCCGTGGAAAGGAACTTCTTGATATTGCGCGCAGCCTGGCGGATGCGGTGCTCGTTCTCGACCAGCGCGAGACGGACGTAATCGTCGCCGAGCTCCCCGAAGCCGACGCCGGGAGCGACGGCGACATCCGCCTTCTCGACGAGCAGCTTGGAGAATTCCAGCGAGCCGAGATGGCGGAACTTTTCCGGGATCTTCGCCCAGGCGAACATGGTCGCGGCCGGCGGCGGCACTTCGAAGCCGGCCTTGCCGAAGGTCTCGACCATCACGTCGCGGCGGCGCTTGTAGACGTTGCGCACTTCCGCGATGTCTGAGCCGTCGCCGTTCAGCGCATGGGTCGCGGCCACCTGGATCGGCGTGAAGGCGCCGTAGTCGAGATAGGACTTCACGCGGGTCAGCGCGGCGATCAGGCGCTCGTTGCCGACAGCAAAGCCCATGCGCCAGCCGGGCATGGAGAAGGTCTTCGACATGGAGGTGAATTCGACGGTGATGTCCATCGCGCCTGGCACTTCCAGCACGGACGGCGGCGGCGTGTCGTCGAAGTAGATTTCCGAATAGGCAAGGTCGGAGAGCACGATGATGTCATGCTTCTTCGCAAAGGCGATGACGTCCTTGTAGAAATCGAGCGTGGCGACCTGCGCCGTCGGGTTCGACGGATAGTTGATGATCAGCGCGAGTGGCTTCGGGATCGAGTGGCGCACGGCGCGCTCGAGCGGCGGGAAGAAGCTCTCGTCCGGCTCGACCGGGATGGAGCGGATGACCCCGCCGGTCATCAGGAAGCCGAAGGCGTGGATCGGATAGGTCGGGTTCGGGCAGAGGATGACGTCGCCCGGCGCGGTGATCGCCTGCGCCATGTTGGCGAAGCCTTCCTTGGAGCCGAGGGTGGCGACGACCTGCGTCTCCGGGTTCAGCTTCACGCCGAAGCGGCGGGCGTAATAGGCGGCCTGCGCGCGGCGAAGGCCGGGAATGCCCTTGGAGGAGGAATAGCGGTGCGTGCGCGGGTCCTGGACTACCTCGCAGAGCTTGTCGACGATGGCCTTGGGGGTCGGCAGGTCGGGGTTGCCCATGCCAAGGTCGATGATGTCGGCGCCGCCCGCTCGCGCGCTTGCTTTCAAACGGTTGACCTGTTCGAAAACATATGGCGGCAGACGCCGGACCTTGTGAAACTCTTCCATCTCTAACCCCGTTGAGCGCGGAGCCCCTCCGGACCCTGCCGGACGACACAAAACTCCGCGCGATTCAAAGTGACCGGATAAGGGCGAAAGCGTTCGAAATGAAGGCGCTCCGCCCGCGCCGGCGGCCAAAAGGCCGTCTTTCGCTTTGCTGCCAAACGGCACGAAAGGCAAGTGCTATTTCGTGCCTTCGATTTCGGCCAGCGTTGCCTTGCCGTGGTTGTCGCGCAACGCCTGCAATTCGGCGAGCTGCCGGCGATATTCGGCTTCCGAGATCGTACCCGCCTTGCGGCGATGCGCAAGCGCCATCAGGCTCGCCTGGTAATTGGCCGCTTCCTCGTCGCTCATCTGCTGCGTCTCGCCGCGCACGATGGCGGTGATGTCGGGATAGACGGCCGCGCGGTTCGCGCCGGCATTCACCGTCGCGGGCGCTTCCGAGGAGGCGCAGGCGGCGAGCGCGGCCGGCATGGCGGCCATGAGAAGGACGGCGCTGAAGCGCCTGAATTCGAACGCCATGAGGCTGTATGCTCCTGTCGAAACGGCCGGTTCCGGATATTGCCGCGAAAGGCTTCGAGGCCCTTGTAATCTGTTTCGCAGAGAATGTAAAAATACAAAAGTAACAATAAAATCGGGAGGGAGCGATGGCCGAGGACAGCAAAGCGGGCGGGCGCGATGCGGCCGGCGACAAGCCCGGTTTCCAGCCTTTCGATCCCGCCGCGATAGAGCCCTATATCGTCAAGGATCCCGAGGCGCTGACGGTCAACTTCGCCCGCACCGTCGAGCAACTCGGCAAGGCCGCCTCCGCCTGGCTCGCCCCGCGCGAAACCGGCGAGAAGGTCGATGCCGTCGCCGAGCCGATGGTCGACATGGTCAAGACGCTCTCCAAAGTCTCCGAATACTGGCTGGCGGATCCGCGCCGCACGCTCGACGCCCAGACCATGCTGCTCGGCAGCTATTTCGGCATCTGGTCGCGCACGCTCAGCAAGCTCGGCGGCAACGAGGTCGAGGAAGCGCCCGATCCGCACGCCAAGGACAAGCGCTTTTCCGACGAGGACTGGGTGAAGAACCCGTTCTTCGATTTCCTGCGGCAGGTCTATTTCGTGACCTCCGACTGGGCGGAAAAGCTGGTGGCCGATGCCGAGGGGCTCGACGAGCACACCCGCCACAAGGCCGGCTTCTACGTGAAGCAGATCGCGAGCGCGATCTCGCCTTCCAACTTCATCACCACCAATCCGCAGCTCTATCGCGAGACGGTCGCCACCAACGGGGCGAACCTCGTGCGCGGCATGAAGATGCTGGCCGAGGATATCGCCGCCGGCCGGGGCGACCTCAAGCTGCGCCAGACGGATACCAGCAAGTTCGCCATCGGCGAGAACATGGCGCTGACGCCGGGCAAGGTGCTGGCGCAGAGCGACGTGTGCCAGGTCATCCAATACGACGCAACGACGGACAAGGTGCTGAAGCGCCCGCTCCTCATCTGCCCGCCGTGGATCAACAAGTTCTACATCCTCGACCTCAACCCGGCGAAATCCTTCATCAAATGGGCGGTCGACCAGGGCCATACGGTCTTCGTCATCTCCTGGGTGAATCCGGACGAGCGTCATGCGGGCAAGGATTGGGAAGCCTATGCCCGCGAAGGTGTCGGCTTCGCGTTGGACACGATCAAGCAAGCGACCGGCGAGGACGAGGTCAACGCCATCGGCTATTGCGTCGGCGGCACGCTGCTCGCCGCCACGCTCGCGCTGCATGCAAGGGAAGGCGACAGGCGCATCCGCACCGCGACGCTCTTCACCACGCAGGTCGATTTCACCTTTGCCGGCGACCTCAAGGTCTTCGCCGACGAGGACCAGATCGACGCCATCGAGCGCGGTATGAAGGCGACGGGCTATCTCGACGGCTCCAAGATGGCGACCGCCTTCAACATGCTGCGCGCCTCGGAGCTGATCTGGCCCTATTTCGTCAACAATTACCTGAAGGGCCAGGAGCCGATGCCCTTCGATCTTCTCTACTGGAATTCAGACTCCACGCGAATGCCTGCCGCCAACCATTCGTTCTACCTGAGGAATTGCTATCTCAACAATACGCTCTCCAAGGGCGAGATGGTGCTGGCCGGCGAGAAGGTTTCGCTGAAGGACGTGAGTATCCCGATCTACAACCTCGCAACCAAGGAGGACCATATCGCCCCGGCGAAATCGGTCTTCGTGGGCAGCAAGTATTTCGGCGGCAAGGTCACCTATGTCATGGCCGGCTCCGGCCATATCGCCGGCGTCGTCAATCCGCCCGACAAGATGAAATACCAGTTCTGGACCGGCGGCCCGGTCAAGGGCGAATTCGAGGACTGGGTGAAGAAGGCCGAGGAGACCCCCGGCTCCTGGTGGCCGCACTGGCACGAATGGATCAAGGCCGAGGACGACCGCATGGTGCCGGCCCGCAAGACCGGCGGCACCATGAACTCCATCGAGGAGGCCCCCGGCTCCTATGTGCGCGTGCGTGCCTGACGCCCTGTGAAGTACATCCCATGAAATTCGATCCGCCGCTCGTTTCCGGCACGCTCGTGCAGCGCTACAAGCGCTTTCTCTTCGACGCCATCCTCGACGACGGGACGGCGATCACCGGCTCCTGCCCCAATACCGGCTCGATGCGCGGGCTGACGGCGCCCGGTTCGCGCATCTGGATGTCGGAAAGCGACAGCCCGACGCGCAAGCACCGCCACCGCCTCGAACTGGTAGAGGCGGACGACACCGTCGTCGGCATCAATACCGGCCTGCCGAATCGGCTGGCGGAGGAAGCCATCCTTGCCGGCCTCGTCGCCGATCTCGGCAGCTATCCGGTGCTGGAGCGGGAAAGGAAATACGGTCGCAATTCCCGCATCGACATCCTGCTCTCCGGCGATGCCCGCCCGCCGGCCTATGTCGAGGTGAAGAACGTGCATTTCCGCCGCACGCCCGGCCTTGCCGAGTTTCCCGATACGGTGACGGCGCGCGGCGCAAAGCATCTCGAAGAGCTGGGCGACATGGCCGAGGCCGGCTTCCGCGCCGTCATGCTCTATCTCATCCAGCGCGAGGACTGCGATCTCTTCCGCATCTGCGCCGACCTCGACCCCACCTATGCCGGCGGCTTCCGCCGCGCGCTTTCGCGCGGCGTCGAGGCCTATACGGTCAAATGTGCCGTTACACCCGGGCAAATCCGGCCTGTGGCATCGATCGCCATGGACGAACCCGGTGTCGCTGTTTTATGACGGTACGACAAAGACGAGTGAAAGTTCGACCATGGTGACCTATATCGACGCGACCTCCGCGCCGCTGAAGAACACGGGCGTGATCCGCCTCTACGATGCGGACGCCTTTGCCGGCATGCGCAAGGCCTGCCAGCTCACGGCCCGCTGCCTCGACGAGCTCTATCCGCTGGTCAAGCCGGGCGTCGCCACCGACGTCATCGATCGCTTCGTCTTCGAATTCGGCATGGATCACGGCGCCCTGCCCGCGACGCTCAACTACCGCGGCTACACGCGGTCCACCTGCACCTCGATCAACCACGTCGTCTGCCACGGCATCCCGAACGACAAGCCGCTGCGCGAGGGCGACATCGTCAATATCGACGTGACCTACATCCTCGACGGCTGGCACGGCGATTCGAGCCGCATGTACCCGGTCGGCGAGATCAAGCGCGCCGCCGAGCGGCTGCTCGAAGTTACCCATGAATGCCTGATGCGCGGCATCGCCGCCGTAAGGCCCGGCGCGCGCACCGGCGCCATCGGCGAGGCCATCCAGACCTATGCGGAAGCCGAGCGCTGCTCCGTGGTGCGCGACTTCTGCGGCCACGGCGTCGGCCGGCTCTTCCACGACGCTCCGAACATCCTGCATTACGGCCGCGCCAATGAAGGCCCGGAAATGAAGGAAGGCATGATCTTCACCATCGAGCCGATGATCAATCTCGGCCGCCCGCATGTGAAGGTGCTGTCCGACGGCTGGACGGCGGTCACGCGCGACCGCTCCCTCTCGGCGCAGTACGAGCACACGGTCGGCGTGACGGCCGACGGCTGCGAGATCTTCACGCTGTCGCCCGGCGGCCTCGACCGCCCCGGCCTTCCCGCATAGGCCGCCCATGACAGGATCGCGCGGCCGCACGGACATTTCGCCCTCCATCTTCACGGCGGACGATCCGGCGAGCGTCGACGATCTTTTCGGACCCGGCGACGAGCGCGGGCACTTCTACGAGCGCCCTGCCCGCGCCGCGCCCGCCAAGCCGATCCCCGCCGCCGTGGAGGACAAGCACTATCACGGCCACCGCGAGCGCCTGCGCACCCGCTTCCGCGACAATGGCGACACGGCGCTCGCCGATTACGAGATCCTCGAGCTGCTGCTCTTCCGCCTGATCCCCCGCCGCGACACCAAGCCGGTGGCAAAAGCCCTGCTCGACCGTTTCGGCACGCTGTCCGGCGTCTTTGGCGCGACGCCCGCGCTGCTGCAGGAGGTCAAGGGCATCGGCGAGGCGGTGGCGCTGGACCTCAAGCTCGTCTCCGCCGTCGCCCAGCGCACGCTGAAGAGCGAGATCCGCAACAAGACGGTGCTCGCCTCCTGGTCGTCGGTCATCCAGTATTGCCACGCCGCCATGGCGCACGAGCCGCGCGAGCAGTTCCGCATCCTCTTCCTCGACAAGCGCAACACGCTGATCGCCGACGAGGTGCAGGGCCACGGCACGGTCGACCATACGCCGGTCTATCCGCGCGAAGTGGTGCGCCGCGCCCTGGAACTTTCGGCGACGGCCATTATCCTGGTCCACAACCATCCTTCCGGTGACCCGACCCCGTCGCGGGCGGATATCGACATGACGAAGACCATCGTGGAGACGGCCCGGCCGCTCGGCATCACGGTGCATGACCACATCATCATCGGCAAGGACGGCCACGCCAGCCTCAAGGGGCTGCGGCTCATGTAGTTCCGAGACGGCTTCGGGGCGCGATACGGGAAACCGGTGAGCGCGCCTTCATCCGTTTGAAACGGTTTGATGCCACATTCGGTTGACGGAAATTGCTCGGCGGAGAAAATTGCTGCAACGCAATACGATTCTTCGCCGCAGAAGACTGGGACAATCACACATGCAGGAATACGATCTCGTCGTCGTGGGCAGCGGCCCCGCAGGCCGCCGCGGCGCCATCCAGGCAGCAAAGCTCGGACGCAAGGTGCTCGTCATCGAACAGGGCAAGCGCGTCGGCGGCGTGTCGGTGCATACCGGCACGATCCCGTCGAAGACGCTGCGCGAAACGGCGCTCAACCTTTCCGGCTGGCGCGAGCGCGGCTTCTACGGCCGCGCCTACCGCGTGAAGCAGGAAATCAGCGCCGACGACCTGCGCCGCCGCCTGCTCATCACGCTCGATCACGAGGTGGAGGTGCTGGAGCACCAGTTCGCCCGCAACCGCGTGCAGCATATCCGCGGCAAGGCGAAGTTCCTGACGCCCGAGACCATGGAGATCGTCAAGGACGACGGCGAAACCATGCATGTCAGCGGCAAGAGCATCATGCTCGCCGTCGGTACCAAGCCCTTCCGCCCCGACAGCATTCCCTTCGACAGCGAAAGCGTTCTCGACAGCGACGAGTTGCTCGACATCAAGGAGCTGCCGCGCTCGATGGCCGTCATCGGCGCGGGCGTCATCGGCATCGAATATGCGACGATCTTCTCCGCGCTCGACACGCAGGTGACGGTGATCGACCCGAAGCCGACGATCCTCGACTTCATCGACCGGGAAATCGTCGAGGACTTCATCTACCAGCTCCGCGACCGCAACATGAAGCTCATCCTCGGCCAGAAGGCCGACAAGGTGGAAAAGCTCGCCAACGGCAAATGCGAGATCACGCTGGACAACGGCCGTCACGTCACCTGCGACATGGTGCTCTATGCCGCCGGCCGCGTCGGGGCGACGGACAGCCTGAACCTTGCCGCCGCCGGCCTCACGGCCGATTCGCGCGGGCGCCTCAGCGTGAATCCGGAAACCTTCCAGACCGAAGTGCCGCATATCTACGCCGCCGGCGACGTCGTCGGCTTCCCGAGCCTTGCCTCGACCTCGATGGAACAGGGCCGCATCGCCGCCCGCGTCGCCGTCGGGGCGATCGCCAAGGAGCCGCCGAAATATTTCCCCTACGGCATCTATGCCGTGCCGGAAATCTCCACCTGCGGCCTCACCGAGGAAGAGGTGAAGGAGCGCGGCATTCCCTATGAATGCGGCATGGCGCGCTTCCGCGAGACCTCTCGCGGCCACATCATGGGCCTCGATTCCGGCCTGCTGAAGATGATCTTCTCGCTGAAGACCCGCCGCCTGCTCGGCGTGCATATCGTCGGCGAGAACGCCACCGAGCTCGTCCATATCGGCCAGGCCGTACTGAACCTGAAGGGCACCGTCGAATATTTCGTCGAGAACACCTTCAACTACCCGACGCTCGCCGAAGCCTACAAGATCGCCGGCCTCGACGCCTGGAACCGCATGGGCGACCTGTCCCAGACCGGCTGACCACTTGCCGGGAAGGAGCGGCGCGCATGAGGATCCTGTCGCTGAATGTCTGGGGCGGGATGCTGCATGCGCCGCTCCTCGACTATCTCGCCGCCGTCGACGCCGATATCTATTGCCTGCAGGAGGTGCCGCGCGCCGTCGCCGCCCGTTCCGAATGGCTGGCCTATCGCGACGGCGCTGTGGAGCTTCAGCAGCGCGCCAATCTCTACCGCGAGATCGCCGCCGTCCTGCCCGGTCACGACGGCTTCTTCGCCCCGACAGCTCGCGGTGAGCTGATGGACGGCGACCGCCCCTGCCATCAGGAATTCGGCCTCGCCACCTTCATCCGGCAGGACATCGCCGTCATCGGCCAGGCGCTCGATTTCGTGCACGGCGCCTTCTCTCCGCACGGCTTCGGCGCCCATCCCCGCGCCCGCAACGCCCATGCCTTCCGGCTCTACGACTACAAGGCGGACCGCCCGCTTTCCGTCGTGCAGTTTCACGGGCTTCGCGAGATCGACGGCAAGGGCGACACGGCGAGCCGCGCTGCGCAGGCCGACGCCCTTACGGCCCTCATCCAGCGCCTTCATCGGCGGGAAGAAGGCCTCGTCCTCTGCGGCGATTTCAACGTGCTTCCCGAAAGCCGCACCTTCCAGACCCTCTCGCGCCTCGGCCTGACCGATCTCGTCACGACTCGCGGCTTCACCGACACGCGCACGTCGCACTACACCAAGCCCGGCCGCCATGCGGACTACATGCTGGTGAATGCGGCCGTGCCTGTCGCGGATTTCACCGTGGTGGAGACACCGGAGGTTTCCGACCACAGGGCGCTGCTGCTGACTATCGATTGAGGTCGGGCCGCTTTGAGAGCGACCCGAGCACGTCTCAAACTAGACGGCAACCGGCTGTAGCGGCAGGCAGATTTCCGTCAGCAACTCGTTCGGCTGCACCTCGCGGGGATTGTTGAGATAGATCTCGAACATCACCTCGTCGCGGATCGAGCGGCCGGAGGCGGGCAGCCATGTGCCGTAGAGCCACCGATAGGCCGCGCCCATATTCGCATAGGGCCCCTGATGGCGCAGCACGGCATAGTCGCCGCCCGCCAGGACGCGCCGCGTCAGGGGCGGCTCGGCGGGGATATTCTCGTCAGCGGTGACGCAGGCGAAGGAGCGCAACTTCTCCTCCGCCACCAGATCGGGGTCGTCGAGGAAGAGGCCGATCATGCGCATGTCCGGCCGGAAGAGGTTCCGGGAAAAGAGCGTGCCGTAAAGCGCTTCGAAGGCCTTGCCGATGCCCATATAGGATCCGGTATGGGGAACGGCGAGCAGCGGCTCCTCTGCAAGGGTACGGATGGTGACATCGAACATGCGCGAAGACTCCTCGTTGCTTTCGGGGGCATAGGCGCGATGGGAACCTTCCCTGCGGTAGCGCGCCGGCGGCATGCCATAGGCGGCCGCGAAGGTGCGCGTGAAGGATTGCAGGTTGGGATAGCCCCATCGCGCGGCGATGTCCCGGACGGAGCGTGCACTGCGCACCAGATCGCCCGCCGCACGATGGAGACGCAGCCGGCGCACGGTCGCTACCAGCGTCTCGTTGTGCACGGCGCGGTAGACGCGGTGCCAGTGATGGGCGGAAAGGCAGGCGATCTCGGAGAGCCGGTCGAGGTCCAGGGCCTCGTCCAGATGTTCGTGGATATAGGCGGACACCCGCAGCAGGCGTTTTTCATAGGCCGCCCAGATCTCGTTCTCGCTCATGCCTTTTCCTCTCGCCGGGACGCATTGAACCAAGCACGAGGTAATTTCACAAATCCTGCGCTTCTCTCCTGCCTTGCAATTTTCGCATAGCCTTGCCTTCCGTCATTGCAAAATCGGGCGACTCGGCGTGAGATGCCCTCGCCGGCCCTTTCCCCCCATCACCGGCCTTTCGAGGCTCCCATGACCGATACATTGATGCCGAAGCTCGCCAGCGTTTTCGCGGAGGGCTACAGTCCCGCGCGTCTGCGCACAGATGCGCTTGCCGGCCTGACCGTGGCGATCGTCGCCCTGCCGCTTTCCATGGCGATCGCCATCGCCTCGGGCGTCACGCCCGACCGCGGCCTCTACACCGCCATCGTCGGCGGCTTCCTCGTCTCCGCGCTCGGCGGCAGCCGCTTCCAGGTGGGCGGGCCGGCGGGCGCCTTCATCGTGCTGGTCTCGGCAACCGCCGCCCGGCACGGGGTCGAGGGCCTGCTGCTCGCCACCTTCCTCGCCGGCATCATGCTGGCCATCGCCGGCTATCTCCGGCTCGGCAAATACATCAAGTTCATCCCCTATCCGGTGACGGTCGGCTTCACGGCCGGCATCGCCATCATCATCTTCTCCAGCCAGATCGGCGAACTCCTGGGGCTGAAGCTCGAAGGCCGCGAGCCGGGGCCGATCATCGAGAAGCTCGCCGCGCTCTGGGCCGCCCGCCCCACCTTCAACCCCGCTGCCTTCAGCGTTGCGGGGCTTACCATCGCGGTCATCCTGCTTCTGCGCCGCTTCCGCCCCTCCTGGCCGAACCTTCTCATCGCGGTCGCCGTCGCCTCGGCCGCGACCGCGCTCCTCGCCCTGCCGGCGGACACCATCGGCACCCGCTTCGGCGGCATCCCGCGCAGCCTGCCCGTTCCGGCGCTGCCCTCCTTCTCGCCCGACCTCGTCGTCGCCGTGCTGCCCGATGCGGTCGCCTTCGCCCTGCTCGGCGCGATCGAATCGCTGCTTTCCGCCGTCGTCGCCGACGGCATGACGGGCCGGCGGCATCGCTCCAGCATGGAGCTCGTCGCACAGGGCTTCGCCAATGTCGGCTCGGCGCTCTTCGGCGGCATCTGCGTGACCGGCACCATCGCCCGCACGGCGACGAATGTCCGCTCCGGCGCCACCAGCCCGGTCTCCGGCATGCTGCACGCCCTCTTCCTGCTGATCTTCATGCTCGTCGCCGCGCCGCTCGCCAGCTACATTCCGCTCGCCGCCCTTGCCGGCGTGCTCGCGGTCGTCTCCTTCAACATGATCGAGCGCCCGGCCATCGGCGCCCTCTTCCGCTCCTCGCGCGGCGACGCGGCGGTGCTCGTCGTGACCTTCCTCCTCGTCGTCTTCCGCGATCTCACCGAAGGCATCGTCGTCGGCTTCCTGCTCGGCGCCGTGCTCTTCATCGACCGCATGGGCAAGGCGGTGGATATCCGGGAGGAAACCGTGCCGCGCCTCGTGCGCGCCATCGAGGAGGCCGGCGAGGACAGCGGCCTGCCCGAGCGGCCGGTCGTGGCGGACGATCCGGATACGGTCGTCTATCGCATCAGCGGCGTGTTCTTCTTCGGCGCGGCCGCCAGCGTCGGCTCCGTGCTCGACCGCATCGCCGACCAGCGGCGCAATTTCGTGCTCGACTGCACCGACGTTCCGCTGCTCGATTCCACCGCCGCCAGCGTCATCGAAGGGCTGGTGCGCAAGGCCGACCGCGCGGGCGTCCGCGTCTTCATCGCCGGATTGAAACCGGATATGCGGCGGCTGCTGGAGGCCCATAAACTGCACGCCCCGCGCGTCGCCTATACGGCGACAGCCAATGCGGCTCTGGCGGAAATCGCAAGCAGGCCGGCGTAAAGTTAGCCGGCTACGGAAATGCCGTCCTGCTCGGGAGAAATCCGCATGCGTTCCGCAAGCGCGGTGAGGTTTCCACCAGGCCGGGCGAGCATCACGCGGTTGCGGCCGGCTTCCTTGGCGGCATAGAGCGCGCTGTCGGCCGCCGAATGCAGGCGGTCGAAATCCGCGCCGAAGGCCGCCACGTCGGCAAGGCCGATGCTGACCGAAACGCCGATCTCGCGCCCCTCGCAGGTCACCGACATGGCGGCGATCTCGCGGCGGAGCGTTTCGGCGAAGGGTTCCACCCGTTCGGCGCCCTGCCCGGGCGCAAAGAGCGCGAATTCCTCGCCACCGAACCGGCAGAACAGCATGGCCTCGTCCAGACAGGAGGAAACCCGAGCGGAAAAGCGCTTCAGCACCGCATCGCCCGCGACATGGCCATAGGTATCGTTGATCGCCTTGAATCGGTCGAGGTCGAAGATCATCAGCGTGCCCTCGCCCTTGCCGGAAAGGTGCACCCGCACATCCTCGAGGAACGAGCCGCGATTGGCGATGCCGGTCAGCGCATCCGTGCGCGAGGCCTGACGATAGATCGCCTCGCCGCGCTCCTTGATCAGCACCAGCATGGCGACGGCTGCAAGGATCGTATGGGCGAAGAGCTCCAGCGAGAAGACGGCGAACCAGGCCGAATGCGCCGTTCCGTCTGCAAGTGGCGCAGGGAAGAAGATCGCCAGCGGCACGCGCAGGAAGTAGATCATGCCATGCGTCACGAAGAAAAGCGCGGCGATGGACCGGGTCGGCAGTCGCTCGACCTTGCGGCCGCGCCAGATATCGATGCCGATGGCGCCCGAATAGGCGGCGATGATGATCGAGGACAGGATGATACGGTTGTTGACATCGCTCGCCACCGCATCGAAGCCGAGATAGGCGACGCTCCAGAGCAGCGGCCCCACCAGCACGACCAGAAGACTGGCGGAGCGGCGGTCGAAGACCCGGAAGCCGGCCCACATGAAGGCGTAGCCGAAGGCGGCGAACGCATTGCCGAGGCCGACGGTCAGGACCGGCAGGCCGATGGGCCGCAACGCGAAAAGCAGCGTGCAGGCCGAGCCCACCCACATGGACAGGCACCAGTAGCCGGCCGCCGCATGGCGCCGGTCGGTGAGCCAGACCTGCAGCATGAAAATCCCGACGACCATGGTCGACAGGAAGGTGCAGATCATCAAGGTCGAGATGCTGATGACGTCTTCAATCAATATGGGCACTCCACACGCCGGAATGCTAGGTGCAAACCTTGAAGACTTCGCAAACGAAACGGCGGGCCTGGGCCCGCCGCTCGATGAATTGTGGAGTAAAAAGAAACGCTTAGCCGGCCAGCGCCGCGGCAACGGCCTCGACCGCATCGCCGGCCCTGGCACCATCCGGCCCGCCGGCCTGCGCCATGTCCGGACGACCGCCGCCGCCCTTGCCGCCGAGCGCCTCGGAGGCGCGGCGAACGAGATCGACGGCGCTGAAGCGGGCGGTGAGGTCTTCCGTCACGGCAACCACGGCGCTCGCCTTGCCATCGGGCGAGACACCGACGAAGGTGACGACGCCCGAGCCGAGGCTCTTCTTGCCCTCGTCTGCAAGACTCTTGAGGTCCTTCGGCTCGACGCCGGTGACCACCTTGCCGAGATATTTTACGCCGGAAACCTCGCGCACGCCGTCGTCGCCGCCGGCAGAGCCGCCGGAGAGCGCCAGCTTCTTCTTGGCTTCCGTCAGCTCGCGCTCCAGCTTGCGGCGTTCGTCGACCAGTGCCTCGACGCGGGCGAGAACTTCGCCCGGCTGGGCCTTGAGCGCATTGGCGAGCGCCTTCACGCGCTCGTCCTGCTCGGCGAGATAGGCGCGGGCAGATTCCCCGGTCAGCGCTTCGAGACGGCGCACGCCCGAGCCGACGGCGCTGTCGGAAAGGATGCGCACGAGGCCAATCTCGCCCGTGGAGGAGACATGCGTGCCGCCGCACAGCTCGACCGAATAGGGCCGGTTGGCCTTGGCGCCGCGAATGCCGGTGCCCATGGAGACGACGCGGACCTCATCGCCGTATTTCTCGCCGAACAGCGCCATGGCGCCCTCGGCGATCGCGTCGTCCACCGTCATCAGACGGGTGGTGACCGGCGAATTCTGGACGATGATCTCGTTCGCCATGTCCTCGATGACGCGCAGTTCCTCGGCCGTCATGGGCTTGGGATGCGAGACGTCGAAGCGCAGGCGCTCGGGCGCGACCAGCGAGCCCTTCTGGGCGACATGGGTGCCGAGCACTTCGCGCAGCGCCTCGTGCAGGAGGTGCGTTGCCGAATGGTTGGCGCGCAGCCGCGAGCGGCGGGCGTGATCGACCGTGAGCGCCACGGCGTCGCCGACCTTGATCGTGCCTTCGGTGACGGTCGCGGTGTGGACGAAGACGCCGTCGCCCTTCTTCTGGGTATCGGTAACCGCAAGGCGCGCATTGTCGGTGGCGATGGTGCCGGTATCGCCCATCTGGCCGCCGGATTCGCCGTAGAACGGGGTCTGGTTGAACACGAGCTGGACCGTGTCGCCGGCCTTGGCGCTGTCGACCGTCTTGCCTTCGCTGACGATCGCCTGGACGACGCCTTCGGCGGTTTCCGTGTCGTAGCCGAGGAATTCGGTCGCGCCGAGCTTTTCGCGCAGCTCGAACCAGACGGTCTCCGTCGCCGCCTCGCCGGAGCCGGCCCAATGGGCGCGGGCTTCCGCCTTCTGGCGCTCCATGGCATCCGTGAAGCCGGAAAGATCGACGCCGATGCCGCGGCCGCGCAGCGCGTCCTGCGTCAGGTCGAGCGGGAAGCCATAGGTGTCGTAGAGCTTGAAGGCGGTCTCGCCGTCGAGCGTATCGCCCTTGTGCAGCGTGTTGGTGGCGTCGGAGAGAAGGTTCAGGCCGCGCTCCAGCGTGGTGCGGAAACGGGTTTCCTCCAGCTTCAGCGTCTCGGAGATCAGCGCTTCGGCGCGCTGCAGCTCCGGATAGGCGCGGCCCATCTCGCTGACCAGCGTCGGCAGCAGCTTCCACATCAGCGGTTCTTTCGCGCCGAGAAGCTGCGCGTGACGCATGGCGCGGCGCATGATGCGGCGCAGCACATAGCCGCGGCCGTCCTTGGCCGGCAGGACGCCGTCGGCGATCAGGAAGGCGGAGGAGCGCAGGTGGTCGGCGATGACGCGGTGGCTGGCGCGGGCCTCGCCTTCCGCCGGAACGCCGGTCGCCTCGACGGAGGCGTCGATCAGTGCACGGAAGAGGTCGATATCGTAGTTGTCATGCTTGCCCTGCAGCAGCGCGGCGATGCGCTCCAGGCCCATGCCGGTGTCGATGGACGGACGCGGCAGGTCGAGGCGCTCGTCCTTCGTGATCTGCTCGAACTGCATGAAGACGAGATTCCAGATCTCGATGAAGCGGTCGCCGTCCTCTTCGGGCGAGCCGGGCGGGCCGCCCCAGATATGATCGCCATGATCGTAGAAGATCTCCGAACAGGGGCCGCACGGGCCGGTATCGCCCATCGCCCAGAAATTGTCGCTGGTCGGGATGCGGATGATGCGGTCGTCGGAAAAGCCGGCGATCTTCTTCCACAGGTCGAAGGCCTGGTCGTCCGTGTGGTAGACGGTGACGAGCAGCCGGCTCTTGTCGATGCCGAATTCCTTCGTGATCAGGTTCCAGGCAAGCTCGATGGCGCGCTCCTTGAAGTAGTCGCCGAAAGAGAAGTTGCCGAGCATTTCGAAGAAGGTGTGGTGGCGCGCGGTATAGCCGACATTGTCGAGGTCGTTGTGCTTGCCGCCGGCACGCACGCATTTCTGCGCGGTGACCGCCGTGGAATAGGGACGCGACTCCAGGCCGGTGAAGACGTTCTTGAACTGCACCATGCCGGCATTGGTGAACATCAGGGTCGGGTCGTTGCGCGGCACGAGCGGGCTCGACGAGACAACCTCGTGGCCTTCCCTGCGGAAATAGTCGAGGAAAGTCGACCGGATCTCATTCACGCCGCTCATGTCGCGTCCTTCATCTTGGCGCCGCCTGCCCCGCAGGCTGCGCATCATCCACCCAATGTCATATTCGGCAGACGCGAAACCGCCCCGCCGGCCGGAGTGCCCGCCGGAAGCCCCTTGCGAGGCTCTCCATCCGCCAGTTCCGTCGAAACTGCACACGCCGGCCGCCTTTCCCGGGAAAGGCCGTAAACCGCGGGCGCGCGCGAGAATTGATGGCTTTTATCGCCCGCACCCTTCCCTGTCCAGACACCAAAAAACCGGCCTTTCACGAAGAAGAGGCCGGTTTCCGGATTATCGTTCCGCATGAGGCGCAATCGCAGACCGATCCGCTTCATGCGAAGGCGCGCGCGGCGCCGGAGCGATCAGGGCTCGCCGTCGTCGCCGTCGTTCGGGTCCGGACCGCCGTTTTCCAGGAAGCGGTCGGCGATCAGGCCGGCATTCTGGCGCAGCGTCATCTCGATCTCGCGGGCGAGATCCGGATTGTCGCGCAGGAACGTCTTGGCGTTCTCGCGGCCCTGGCCGAGACGCTGGCTGTTGTAGGAGAACCAGGCGCCGGACTTCTCGACGATGCCGGCCTTAACGCCGAGGTCGATAAGCTCGCCCGTCTTGGAGACGCCCTCGCCATACATGATGTCGAATTCGACCTGCTTGAAGGGCGGGGCCATCTTGTTCTTGACGACCTTGACGCGGGTCTGGTTGCCGATGACCTCGTCGCGCTCCTTGACCGCGCCGATGCGGCGGATGTCGAGGCGGACGGAAGCATAGAACTTCAGCGCATTGCCGCCCGTCGTCACTTCCGGCGAGCCGTAGACGACGCCGATCTTCATGCGGATCTGGTTGATGAAGATGACCATCGTGTTGGACTTGGAGATGGAGGCCGTCAGCTTGCGCAGCGCCTGGCTCATCAGGCGGGCCTGGAGGCCCGGCAGGCTTTCGCCCATCTCGCCCTCGATTTCGGCGCGTGGCGTGAGCGCGGCGACCGAGTCGACGACCAGCACGTCGATGGCGCCGGAGCGTACCAGCGTGTCGGTGATCTCGAGCGCCTGTTCACCGGTGTCGGGCTGCGAGATCAGCAGGTTTTCCAGGTCGACGCCGAGCTTGCGGGCATAGACCGGGTCGAGCGCGTGTTCGGCATCGACGAAGGCGCAGATGCCGCCCTTCTTCTGGGATTCGGCAATGGTCTGGAGCGCCAAGGTCGTCTTGCCCGAGCTTTCCGGACCGTAGATCTCGATGATGCGGCCCTTCGGCAGGCCGCCGATGCCGAGCGCGACGTCGAGGCTGAGAGAGCCCGTCGAAACCGTCTCGACCTCGATGACGCTGTCCTTTCCGCCGAGCTTCATGATGGAGCCCTTGCCGAAGGAGCGCTCGATCTGAGAGAGAGCCGCTTCGAGTGCCTTGCTTTTATCCACTGTTTTATCCTCTACGAGCCGCAAAGTGTTCTGTGCCATTTGGTCCACCTTTAGGTTATTGAAGCAAGACAGGCAACGAAGCCGCCGATGAAAGCTATGTACACTTTTTGTTCTCATTTCGCAAGACCCATTCATCTCATTGAATGACTTTGGAAATCGAGAGCGTGTTCTATTTTCGTTTCAGCGGGCGAGCGGCACGAAAGACGAGACAGGATACCACGGCCGATCAGGCTCCATGCGGGCGAATCGGCGGGGATGCGAAGGAAGACCATGACGGACAGGACGATACTGGTGATGGGCGGCGCCCATGTGGACAGGCGCGGACGCATCGCCGGCGAAACGGTGCCGGGCGCAAGCAATCCGGGCGCCTGGTTCGTGGAAGCGGGCGGCGGTGCCTTCAATGCGGCGCGCAACCTTTCCCGGCTCGGCCACAAGGTGCGGCTCGTTTCGCCGCGCGGCGGCGATTCCGACGGCGACATCGTTGCCGCCGCCGCGGCCGTGGCCGGCGTGGAGGATACGCCCTTCATCTTCCTCGATCGCGCGACGCCGAGCTACACCGCCATCATCGAGCGCGACGGCAACCTCGTCATCGCGCTGGCCGACATGGAGCTCTACCGGCTGTTCTCGCCGCGCCGCCTTCAGCAGCGCGCGATGCGCGAGGCGATCGACACGGCCGCGCTCATCCTCACCGATGCCAACCTGCCGGGCGAGACGCTCGCCGCCATGGTCGAGGCAGCCAAGGCGTCGGGCGTTCCGGTCGCCGGCATCGCCATTTCCCCGGCCAAGGTGGTGCGGTTCCAGGACAGCCTTTCCGCCCTCGCCTTCCTCTTCATGAACGAGGCGGAAGCCCGCACGCTGACGGGCGAGACACCGGAAAACCCCGCCGACTGGCCGAAGGCGCTGCGCGCCGCCGGGCTTTCCGCAGGCGTCGTCACGCGCGGCGGCAAGGGCGTGATTGCCTTCGACGAAAAAGGCGCGGCCCTCGTCATTCCGCCGGATATCCCGGCTCTCGGCGACGTGACCGGCGCCGGCGATTCGCTCGCCTCCGGCTTCCTCAGCGCATGGACGGGCGGCGCGACGGTCGGCGAGGCGCTGCGCCACGGCGTCGCGGCAGCGGCGATCACCGTGCGCTCGCCTCTGGCGGTGGCCGAAGAAATGTCGCAGGCCACCCTTTCGGGCGCACTTTCTCTTGTGCCGGAGGCTGAAATCCTGTCATGAGACTTTTTTGCTCGAAATCCAGAGCAAGATTCCTCCCAGGACTCTCAAGGAAAACAGCATGACCAGACCCGTATCCCCTCTCCTGCCCATGCGCTACTCGGCCGAAGTGGCCGCCGCGAAGGAACGCGGCGCGCCCATCGTCGCCCTCGAATCGACGATCATCACGCACGGCATGCCCTATCCGGGCAATCTCGACATGGCCCGCAGCGTCGAGCGCATCATCCGTGAACAGGGCGCCGTGCCCGCCACCATCGCCGTCATCGACGGCGTGCTGCATATCGGCCTCGAAGACGCCGAACTCGAAGCGCTCTCGCAGACCAAGGGTGCCCTGAAGGTCTCGCGCGCCGACATCGCCTTCGCGATCGCCGAGCGCCGCACCGGCGCCACCACCGTCGCCGCCACCATGATCGGCGCGGCGCGCGCCGGCATCAAGGTCTTCGCCACCGGCGGCATCGGCGGCGTCCACCGCGGCGCGGAAGAAACCTTCGACATCTCCGCCGACCTGGAAGAGTTGGGCCGCACCGGCGTCATCGTCGTCTGCGCCGGCGCCAAGGCGATTCTCGACATTCCGAAGACGCTGGAGGTTCTGGAAACGCGCGGCGTGCCGGTCGTGACCTATGACAGCCCGACCTTCCCGGCCTTCTGGTCGCGCGATTCGGGCCTCAACAGCCCGCTGACGCTGAACAGCCCCGCGGCCATCGCCAACTTCCAGAAGGTGCGCGACCAGCTCGGCATCGACGGCGGCATGCTGATCGCCAATCCCGTACCGGCCGCCGACGAGATCCCGCGCGACGAAATGGAAATCTACATCGCCCGCGCAATCGACAATGCCGAACGCGACGAGATCGCCGGCAAGGCCGTGACGCCGTACCTGCTCGACAACCTCTTCCACCTGACGGACGGCCGCAGCCTGAAGACGAACATCGCGCTGGTGGAAAACAATGCGCGGCTGGCGGCGGAAATCGCCGTAGCGCTGGTCGATTGATGACGAAGACGGAAGGAAGGTCCGAAACCTCTCCTTCCGTCATGCTCGGCCCTGTCCGGGGCATCTCCAACGCCACATTTTTCGATACGTTGGCAGATCCTCGGCACGAGGCCGAGGATGACGAGTGGGGCAAGAATCCCTATCCACCCGCGAAGGGCGTTTGTTTATGCGTCCAGCATTTCCCTGACAGCTTCGGCGAGCTGCTTCAGCGAGAACGGCTTCGGTAGGAAGCCGAACTTGGCGTCGGCGGGCAGGTTGCGGGCGAAGGCGTCCTCGGCGTAGCCGGAGACGAAGATGAACTTCATGTCCGGATAGGATTTGCGCAGTTCGCGCAACAGCGACGGGCCGTCCATCTCGGGCATGACGACGTCGGAAACGACGATGTCGACCGCGCCGTTCAGCTCTTCCATGATGTCGAGCGCCTCGACGCCGGAACCGGCCTCGTGCACCGTATAGCCGCGCGTTTCCAGCATGCGCTTGCCGCCGCGGCGCACCGCCTCCTCGTCCTCGACGAGAAGGACGACGGCCGAGCCGCCGGTGAGGTCGCGCGGTTCCTTTTCCGGCGCCTGCGCGACGGCCGCGGGCTGCTGCTCGCCGGCCTGCGCGGTCGCGGCGGTCTCGGCGGCCGGCACGGCCTCTTCGGTATGGCGCGGCATGAGGATGCGGAAGGTCGTGCCCTTGCCGACTTCGGAATCGAGATAGATGTAGCCGCCGGACTGCTTGACGATGCCATAGACCATCGACAGGCCGAGGCCGGTGCCCTTGCCGACTTCCTTGGTGGTGAAGAAGGGCTCGAAGATCTTGTCGATGATCTCGGGCGGAATGCCGGTGCCCTGGTCGGCGACCTCGACTTCCACATAATCGCCGGGCGGCAGGTCGCGCAGGTTCCGCGCTGCGGCCTCCTCGGCCTCGACATTGCGCGTGCGGAAGGTGATCGTGCCGCCTCCCGGCATGGCATCGCGCGCATTGACGGCAAGGTTGATCAATACCTGTTCGAACTGGCCGAGATCCGTCTTCACCGGCCACAGGTCCCGGCCGTATTCGACGTCGATCTTGACGTTCGTGCCGGTCATCCGGTCGACGAGCATGCGCAGGTCGCCGATGACGTCCGTGAGGTTCAGGACGGTCGGCCGCATCGTCTGCTTGCGCGAGAAGGCGAGAAGCTGGCGCACCAGCACGGCGGCGCGGTTGGCGTTGCGCTTGATCTCCATGAGATCGGCGAAGCTCGCATCGGACGGGCGCGCGGAAAGAAGCAGATGGTCGGAGGACAGCAGGATCGCCGTCAGCACGTTGTTGAAGTCGTGCGCGATGCCGCCGGCAAGCGTGCCGACCGCATTCATCTTCTGCGTCTGCGCCATCTGCGTCTCGAGCGCCTTCTGCTCGGTGATCTCGACGGCGTAGACGATGGCGGCCTCTTCCGGCGCCTCGTCGCTCTGGTCGATGACGGCGTTCACATAGAAGCGGAAATGCCGACCGTCGTCGCCGGGATGCAGCGAATCGAGCGGCGGAATGTCGCCCTGCCGGTCCCTTGCCGCATCGAGCGCCGATTGCAGGCGCAGGCGGTCCGTCTCGTGCACGATGGTCTCGAGCTTGGCGCCGCGGTCGATATCGTCGCGCGAGACGACGCCGGAGAAGAGTTTCAGGAACGGCGCGTTGGTGCGCAGGATGCGCCCGTCGCCGTCCACCGAGGCGATGGCCATCGGCGTGTTGTTGAAGAAGCGCGTGAAGCGCATCGAGGCGATGGAGGCGGACTGGTCGTTCTGGCTCCCCTCTTCGCGCGCCAGCACGATGGTGCGGCTCTCGCCCGGCGCGCCATCGCGCATGGAGGAGACGCGGTGCACGATGCGCACCGGCAGGCTCTGGCCGTTGGTCTTGCGCAGATCGAGGTCCAGCGTCTCCGTGCGCTTGAGGCCCGGCTCGGCCTGCACGGACTGGATGAGCGCTAGCCCCTCGCCCGCCACCACGTCGGCGATGGAAAGCGAGCCCGGATGGAACTTCGTCAGGTCGATGCCGAGCCATTCGGCGAGCGTGGCGTTGAGATAGACGATCTCGCCCTTGCGGCCGGCGGAGAAGAAGCCGGCCGGCGCGTGGTCGAGATAATCGATGGCGTTCTGCAATTCCTTGAAGAAGCGCTCCTGATCGTCGCGCTCGGAGGTGATGTCGGAAATCTGCCAGATATAGAGCGGCTGGCGGGCATTGCCGGAATTCGGCAGCACGCGCGCCTTGAGGCGATACCAATGGGCACCCGAACCGTTGGCGGAAGACGGGTTGAGCGCCTTCTGGACGCGGAATTCCTCCGCCCCTTCCTTGCCCTCGTGCAGGCCGTTCGTCAGGCGGTATACGGCCTCGGTGGCGTCGCGGTTGCGCGACAGCAGCGTTTCCAGCGGCTGCACCTCCGCCTCGCCCTTCGCCCCCGTCAGCGCGCCATAGGCGGCGTTGGCATAGACGATGCGGCCTTTGCGGTCGGTAACGACCGTGCCGTCCGGATGCGAATCGACGAAGGCGCGCGCAAGCCCGTCCGAACCGTTCGCCTGCGGCATGATCTCGATGAAGCCGATCAGCGCGGAAACGACGAAGAAGATGCCGGCCATGGCGAGCACGCCGAGGACGCCGAGCACGATCTCGTTGTCGAGCTGGTTCTTGAAGAGGATGAAGGCCCCGGCGGACGCCGCCAGGACGACCGCGAGCAGCACGATGCGCAGCACCACCGCCGGCCGCAGGCCGCGGTCCACGATCGGCACATTGTCCTCGCCCGGCCGCTTCATCGTCGTCATCAATCCCTCGTCTGCAACTGTCCGGCCTTGCGCTGTGGCCGGACCCGATGCCAGAATCATGTTTATCCGCCCGAGGGAAGCGCAAAAAGCCGCCCGAGGGAAGCAAGGCGGCGAATTCACAGGGAATATTCGAGGTCTTACCCTCGCAATTTCCGCATGCTGCCATAGTTGGGCGGCGATGACGACGGCAATAGGTGCTGGACAAGCGGCGTGCCGCGCTTGTACGAGCCCGTAAAAAGCCGTCAAATGCTGTCAGTTTGACGAAGCAACCCGTCCACCGAGGAGTGACTGCGCCATGCCCCAGGAGATCCTAGCAGAGAACGGCATGAAATTCGCCATTGCCGCGGCGGTGGTGCTGCTCGGCCTCCTCTGCCTCGCGCTGGTGCTGTGGATCATCCGCGGCCGGCCCTCCTCGCCGTTCATTCGCGGCGGGCGCAACCGGACGCCGCGCCTTGCCGTCTTGGACGCCGCTGCGATCGACACGCGCCGCCGCCTCGTGCTGGTGCGCCGCGACGATGTCGAGCATCTCGTCATGATCGGCGGCCCGACGGATATCGTCATCGAATCCCGCATCGTCTCCGCCGCTGCCGAAGCGGCCCCGGCCGCTGAAAAGCCGGTCGAGAAGGCCCTGCGCGCCGAGCCCTCGCCCGCCGTGCAGGAGGCAATCGCCAAGACTGCCGAGACCCCGCTCGCCGCCCGCTCCGCCACGGCGGGCGTGGCCGCCGGAACCGTTCCCCTCGCCGCCGAGCGCCAGCCGGCCGCGCTGCCAGAAGGCGTCTCGGCCATGAGCAAGGTGCTCTATTCCGGTGACGAGGATGCCGCCGTCCGCGCCCTGCCCGCGCGTCCCGCCCAGCAGCCGGCCGCCGTCGCGCAGCAGGCGCAGACCGGCACGCAGCAGCGCGTGCCGGAACGCCGCGTCGAGGAGATGCTGGAGCAGAATCGCCAGCGCGTGCTGTCACCGCAGACGGCTGCCACGGTCACCCAGCCCGTGCAGCGCCCCGTCACCAGCGCGGCGATCACCAACCCGACGGCGAGCGCCGCCGACAATCCGGCGCTGGTGAGCGAATTCGAAAAGATCCTCGAAGCGGAAATGGCGAACAATGCCGCTGCCGCGGCTACCGTTCCGGCCCGCACCGTCACCCAGCCGACGACCAATCCCATGCAGACCGCGGCGATGATCGGCCAGGGCCAGTCCGCCGCCAAGAGCCGCGAGGAGACGGAAGCGGAAATGGCCCGCCTGCTCGGCGAGATCGCCGCGAACCGTAAGGCCTGATCTTCCGGCCCGACAAGGGAACCGAGGCGTGAAGGATCACGCCTCCGGCGTGTGACAAACCGCTTCGATATTGTGCCCGTCGGGACCGATGACGAATGCCGCGTAATAGTTCGCATGGTAGCGGGGACGCAGGCCCGGAGCACCATTGTCCTTGCCGCCTGCTTCCAGAGCGGCACGGTGGAAGGCATCCACCTGTTCCCGGCGCTCGGCGACGAATGCAAGGTGAAGATGCGCCGGCTTCTCCTCTGTCCGGTAAAGACACAGCGACACCTTGCCGTCCGAACTCATCTCCACGCCATAGGCCGGCGTTCCTTCCGAGACGACGGCCACGCCGAGCGGCGCGAGCGCCTTGAGAAAGAAGGCCTTGCTCGCTTCATAGTCGCTGACGCCGAATTTCACATGATCGAACATGGTTCCTCCTGAAGCTCGGACAACGCTGGCTAGGGTTCGAAAACCAGAAACCAAAAAGCCGCCGGGATATCCGCGGCGGCTTTTGGCAGTCTTCCCGATGTCACGCGGTCCGAAAACCGCCCGCACCGGACAATGTCCGATGTTCGATCCTTGCCGGCGCGGCCTGCGAGCCTCCTCGGACCCGCAGGAAACGCCTACTCGTCGCGATACACCTTCTCCCGACGCTCATGGCGCTCCTGCGCCTCGATCGACAGCGTTGCGATCGGACGGGCGTCGAGACGCTTGAGGCCGATCGGTTCGCCGGTTTCCTCGCAATAGCCGTAGGTGCCTTCGTCGAGACGCTGGAGCGCCGCATCGATCTTGGAGATCAGCTTGCGCTGGCGGTCGCGAGCGCGAAGCTCGATGGCACGGTCGGTTTCCGAGGATGCCCGGTCCGCGAGGTCCGGGTGGTTGGCGCTTTCTTCCGCCAGATGATCGAGGGTTTCGCGCGCTTCGCGCAGGATATCGTTTTTCCAGGCGTTCAACTTCGCTCGAAAGTAGGCGCGCTGGTTTGCATTCATGAATTCCTCGCCCTCATCGAGGACGAAATTGCTAAGATCGATCTTCTCACTCAACGCGATTCTCCTGAAGAACATCTCAAGGCGCGCTGTATATCCCCACGGGTAACGCGATTCAAGCCTGCCGGGACTTACCCACGGTTTTCGCGCGTGCCTCTATTTTAAACCCTGCCAGACTAATATTTCATCAAGATTACAACGGGATGGGGAAAACGTCCCCGAATCGGCCCCAAATTTGCTTGCCGCTTCACACGAAAAGGTGTCCCCAGAATGGGCCAAGCGCCATCCCTGCCGTGAATTTAAGCACAGAATTCTTGCCATGCCGGCAACGGCGCAAAACCGGTTGATCTTTCCGGCAAGGAAAGACATGAAGTCTGAAGACGGCATCGATCATGCCGCAGGCGGATGGAGGACAGACTTGGCATCTCTCGGCACGCCGGCCTTCCGGCTCTATATCCTTCGCCACGCCCGCGCCGCCTGGGCCCAGCCCGGCCAGTCGGATTTCGACCGGGCGCTCGACGACGACGGCTTCGCCGAAGCCGAGGTGATCGCCGAGGAAGCGGCCGATCAGGGCTACCGGCCGGACCTCATCATCTCCTCGACCGCCGTGCGCTGCCGCCAGACGGCGGAACCGTTCCATCGCGCCGTCAGCGAGGAGCTTTCCATAGACTATGTCGACTCGCTCTATTCCGGCACGATCGACGCCTATGCAGAGCTCGCCTTCGCGAACCGGCGGGAAAGCGCCGTGATGGTCGTCGGCCACAATCCGATGATCGAGGAATTCTTCCATCGCCTCGTCGGCAAGGAGATCGCCGAGACCGCCGCGCCCTTCGGCTACCCGACGGCGGGCCTCGCCATCCTCGATTTCGACCGGCGCCCGACGGAAGAGGATTACACGGGCGCCTGCCTTGCCGGCTTCATGGCGCCGCGTCCGGCCCATTGACGAAACGGCGTCGCCTCTTTTCCTGCCGGATTTCGTTTCCTATATCGCCCTCGATGCTGGAAAGAGACCTTGCCGCCTAGCCTGACCACCTTCACCGACGAAGCCCGGCTCGCGCTCGATGCGCTCACCGGCCGCGCCACCAATCTCGTCAGCCCGTCGATCCGGCTGGGCGTGACGGGTCTTTCGCGCGCCGGCAAGACGGTCTTCATCTCCTCCCTCGTGCACAATCTGCTGAACGGCGGACGCCTGCCGCTGTTCGAGGCCGGCCGCTCCGGCCGCGTCTCGAAGATCCGGCTGGAGCCGCAGCCGGACGATGCCGTGCCGCGCTTCCAGTACGAGGACCATATCCGCGCGCTTGTCGCCGACCGCCTCTGGCCGGACTCGACCCGCGCCATCTCGCAACTCCGCATCACGTTGGATTATGAGAGCGCGTCCGGCTGGGGCCGCCTGTTCTCGCCCGGCAAGCTCTCCATCGACATCGTCGACTATCCCGGCGAATGGCTGCTGGACCTGCCGCTGCTGGCGCAGGATTTCCGCACCTTCAGCCGGAACACCGTCGCGCTCGCGCAGTCCGGCATCCGCGCCGAGCTCGCGCGCGACTGGCTGGCGCTTTCCGGCACGGTCGATCCCGCCGCCCATGCGGAAGAGGCCACCGCCCGGTCGCTCGCCGAAGCCTTCACCGCCTATCTGAAAGCCTGCAAGTCCGACGAGCGCTCGCTTTCCACCCTGCCGCCCGGCCGCTTCCTGATGCCGGGGGACCTCGAAGGCTCGCCCGCGCTTACCTTTGCCCCCTTGCCGAACCTTGCGGCAGGCAGTCCCGCCAGGGGCTCGCTGCATGCGATGATGGAGCGCCGCTACGAAGCCTACAAGGCCCATGTCGTGCGCCCCTTCTTCCGCGAGCATTTCGCCCGCCTCGACCGGCAGATCGTGCTGATCGACGCGCTTCAGGCGATCAATCGCGGCACTGAAGCCGTCCACGACCTGGAGCGGGCGCTCGGCGACGTGCTCGACTGCTTCCGCGCCGGCGCCAACAGCTTCCTCTCCTCCTTCGTCACGCGCCGCATCGACCGCATCGTCATCGCCGCCACCAAGGCCGACCACCTGCATCATGAAAGCCATCCGCGGCTGGAGGCCATCACCCGCCGGCTGGTCGAGCGCGCCATCGAGCGCATCGGCATGAGCGGCGCGGGCATCGAGGTCATGGCGCTCGCCTCCGTGCGCGCCACCCGCGAAGCGACCGTCAAGCACGATGGCGAGGACCTGCCGGTCATCGTCGGCGTGCCGATGGCGGGCGAGAGGATCGACGGCGAGGTCTTCGACGGCGAACGGAAAACAGCGATATTTCCCGGGGACTTGCCGAAGGATCCGGATTCACTTTTTCAAGCGCTTGAATCGTCCGCTGAAGGCGAAGCGCCGCATCTTCTCAATTTCGTCCGCTTCCGCCCGCCGCATATCGAGGAGACCGGCGGCGGCCTGAAACTGTCGGTTCCGCATATCCGCCTCGACCGGGCGCTGCAATATCTCATCGGAGACCGGCTCGCATGACAGACCGTCCGCGCAGGCCCGCCGCCTTCTCGCTTCCGCCCGCCGCGGCGAAGGAACCGGAGCGCAGCAAGCCCCGCACGCCCGCCGCCTTCGACGATGCCGTGACGCTGACGCCGGACGCGGACGATCCCTTCATCGCCACCACGGCCGACCTGCCCGAGCTGATGCCGCCTGTCGCGACGCCCCGTCCGCGCCGCCTGACGCTCGGCCGCATCGCCTTCGGCGCGCTCGGCCTCCTCCTCTCGCTCGCCGTCGGGCTCTGGGTGGATGCGCTGATCCGCGATCTCTTCACCCGCAACGACTGGCTCGGCTATCTCGCGGTCGCCGCCGCCGCCGTCGCCGTGCTCGCCCTTCTCGGCGTAGTGCTGCGCGAGCTCATCGGACTGCGCCGGCTCGCCGCCGTGCAGGACCTCAAGCACGATATCCTCGAAGCCGCCGCCTCCCCGACGCCGTCGGTCGGCCGCGCCATCGTCTCCCGCCTCGTCCATCTTCTCGCCGCCCGGCCTCAGACGGCCCGGGGGCGTGCAAGGCTCGCCGAGACCGAGGGCGAGATCATCGACGCCGCCCATCTCGTCGACCTTGCGGAGCGGGAGCTGATGGCTCCGCTCGACCGCGAGGCGCGGGCATTGATCCTCGGCGCCGCCAAGCGCGTCTCCATCGTCACCGCCGTCAGCCCGCGCGCGCTGGTCGACCTCGGCTATGTCGTCTACGAAAGCAGCCGGCTGGTGCGCGGCATGGCGGAACTCTATGGCGGAAGGCCGGGCAAGATCGGCATGCTGCGCCTGATGCGCGACGTCATCGCCCACCTCGCCGTCACCGGCTCCATCGCCATGGGCGACAGCCTCGTCCAGCAGGTGCTCGGCCACGGCATCGCCTCCAAGCTCTCCGCGCGGCTCGGCGAAGGCGTCATCAACGGCCTGATGACGGCACGAATCGGCATCGCCGCCATGGACCTCTGCCGGCCCATGCCCTTCCGCGCGCTGAAACGGCCCGGCATCGGCGATTTCATCGGCGACCTGACGCCGGGAACCGGGAGCAGCCGCCGCGACGAGGCGTGACCGGACTGCAACACCCCGGTTCTCAGGGCCTCGGCCATAATCAAATACGAATGGACAGGGCGGCGGGAAACCGTCCATTAACCATTTTCGCGCAAATCTCCTCTCACCAGAGCAGGCCAGATGGCCGTCGCCCATCAAGGATCGTTCATGTACTCGCGCACCTCTTTGATCGCCCGCGTCTCCGTAGCGGCCATTCTCGCAACCACCGCCTTCGCCCCTCCGGCCGCCGCCGGCTCGCGCGACAAGGCATTCTTCCAGCAGGTCGCGGGCAACTGGCAGGGCAGCGGCGAAATCGTCGCCGGCAAGTACAAGGGCACCAAGTTCAGCTGCGACCTCACCGGCGACACCGCCGCCGCGAAGGATGCCGGCATCCAGCTCGACGGCTTCTGCCGCGTCGGCGTGTTCAAGCAGCCGATGTCCGCGCTGATCACCAAGGCGGGCGCCACCTACAAGGGCAAGTTCCTCGACGGCGCGAACGGCAAGGGCCTCGACATCACCTCCGGCCAGGTCGCCGGCAACAAGGTCGTCGTCGGCATCAACCGCCAGAAGCTCAACGGCGCGATGATCGCGCGGCTGGAGAGCGACAACAAGATGAACATCACCATCTCGGTGAAGGTCGAGAACAAGATGGTCCCGGTCATCGGCCTGTCGCTGGACCGCAGCCTCGACGACATCGCCGTCGGCTCGATCAAGTAAGGCTCAGGCCTTCCACCAGTCCGGGCCGGCGCTCGCCGGCTCGATCCCCGCGACATCCGCATCCTTAAGCCACGCCTCGACGGTCCGCCCCTCGACAATGAGAGTTGGCGCGACATCCGCCAGCGGCATCAGCACGAAGCCGCGCGCCGTCATGCGCGGATGCGGCAGCTCCAGCCGGCCACCCGCTTGCTTCACGCCCTCATAGGTCAGGACATCGATATCGATAGTGCGCGGCCCCCAGCGCTCCTTGCGCTCGCGCTTCATGTCACGCTCGATGCCGAGACAGGCATCGAGAAGCGCTTCCGGGGCGAGCGTCGTCTCCACCAGCGCGCAGGCATTGAAGAACCAGTCCTGGTCCGTCTTGCCCCAAGGCGGCGTGCGATAGAGCCGCGATGCGGCGACGACGCGGCAGTCCGGCCGCGCATCGAGCATGCGCAGCGCCTCCGCCATCGATCGCACCGGATCGCCGATATTGCCGCCGAGGCCGAGCGTCGCCCGGCGGAGGGGCTCAGACGGCATGGTCGACCGTCACCTGGACATAATCGAGCACGCCGGGCACCGGCGCGTTCGGTTTGCGCACGGTGATGCGCGCGCGGGAAATCTGCGGGAAGCGCGCACAGAGAACGGTGGCGATCTCCTGCGCCAGCGCCTCGATGAGGTAGCGCCGCTGGCCGGTGACGATCTTCTCGATCTCCTGGAAGGCGACGCCGTAATCGACGGTCGATTCGATCGCATCGTCGGAAAGCGGGCGCAGCGGCCGCACGTCCAGCTCGGCATCGACGAAGAAGCGCTGCCCCAGGAATTCCTCGGCATCGTGCAGGCCGTGGCGGGCGAAGAAGGCGCAGTTCTTGAGCGTGATCGTATAAGTCGTGGTCATGGTCTATCCTGTCCGGTTGGCTCTCCGGCGCGCGCCTCGCGCGCCTTCACCTTGCGCCCTGCGTCGAGCATAGCATCCGCCATGGCAAGCGCATCCCTGTTGATTGCGACATCGTGCACCCTGAAGACCGCCGCGCCGGCGACACGCAGCAGCGCCGTCGTCGCGGCCGTGCCCGCATCCCGCTCCGCCGCCTCGCGGCCGGTGACCGCACCGACGAAGCGCTTTCGCGACGTGCCGGCGAGAATGGGCAGTTCGAAGCCGAAAAGCGCGCCGAAACGCGCCATGAGCTCGATATTCTCGTCTGTATCCTTGGCAAAGCCGAAGCCGGGATCGAGCACCATGGCCTCGCGGGCGACACCGGCCTCCCGCGCGATCTCCAGCGAACGGCCGAGGAAGAGATACTGGTCCTCCACGACGTCGGGGAGCTTCTGCCGGTCGCGGCCGGTATGCATGATGCAGAGCCCCGCCCCGGTCTCGGCCGCCACGCGCGCAATATCGGGCTCGCGCTGCAGCCCGTGCACGTCGTTGACGATATGCGCGCCGGCGGCAACGGCGAGCCGGGCGGTTTCGGCGCGGTAGGTATCGACGGAGAGAATGGCGTCCGTGGTGCCGGCAAGCGCCTCGATGACGGGCAGGATCCGGTCCTGCTCCTCGGCGGCCGTCACGGCCGCGGCGCCGGGCCGGGTCGATTCCCCGCCGATATCGATGATCTCGGCGCCTTGTTCCAGACAGAGGATTGCCTGCATCACCGCGGCATCCGCGCTGTCGAATTTTCCGCCGTCGGAAAAGGAATCGGGGGTGACGTTGACGATTGCCATCAGAATGCCACGCGGGCCGAGTTCCAGATGCCGACCGTGCGCAAGCGCCCAGCGGAAGGGTTCGAACGGCGAGAACATGGCGGTTTCCTCCCGCGATTAACCAGTGCCCTGAAAGGGTGTTGCGCTCGCCGAGCCTATGCCCCAAGCTTAAAGGAAGTTCAACCGGTTCAGCGTATCGAGCCGGCACACCATCGGCGGATCCGGTGGCGAAAGGAATGCTGAACCGAAATGAAGACCATCGCCCGCCTGATGGCCGTTGCCGCCCTCGCCTGCCTCGCTCTCCAGCCGGCCCGCGCCGAGACGATCACCTCGAAGTCCTTCGCCTATTTCTCCGTCGGCGGGCGCACGGCCGCCGAACTCGACGAAGAATTGTCGAAGCGCGGCCCCGTCATGAAGCACAGCGGTTCGCGCCATCCCGGCGCCACGCGGATCAAGTGGGGCGGCTCCGTCACCTATGTGCGGCGCGGGGACCGCTGCGCGGTGGGCAATGCCAGGGTCACGCTCTCCACCCAGATCATCCTGCCCCGCTGGAAGAACCGCAAGCGCGCGACGCCCTCGCTCGCCCTCATCTGGGACACGCTTTCCGCCGACATCCGCCGCCATGAGGAACGCCACGCCGAAATCGCCCGGAACCACGCCCGCGACCTGGAGCGCACCCTCAAGCGCCTGCCGCCGGAAGCAAGCTGCGAGCGCATGCAGGCGCGGGTCGACCGGGTGACCGCCGATGCCGTCGCAAAGCACGACGCCGACCAGGCGCGCTTCGACCGCATCGAGTCGAAGAACTTCAACGACCGCATGATGCGCCTGCTCACGCACCGCCTCAACAACGGCAAGTGAGTAAAGGCCGCAGGGCCTTGCATGTATTTCCCGAAAAATTCCCAGTGCAACCGGAACGGATCAAGCCGAGAGCAGCGCGACCTGCACAAAATCAGTGGTGAATTTTAGCGATAGCGCAATTCTGCAAATCATCTTATCGTCATTCCAACAGCGATCGGGAAGTTTCTCTTGCTTTCCAACGCAGCATGAATTGGTTTTGACAGGTTCTCCTGGCGCATCCCTATCGAAGCAGCAGGTGTTCTCCTCCCTCTCCTGACTGCGATGCGCCCTCCTGGCCTCGCTCGTCCCTGGTGACCGGCGAGGCATTTTTTTGTCCATCTATTCTTGGGAAAGAACAGACCTCACCCGTTCTCTGCTTCACGCGCGAAGAAGAGCGGCAAGGTTTCTATCCGGGGGATGATGTCAGGCCTGGCGTTCCGGCACGTGGACGACGAGCCCGTCGAGCGCATCCGACATCTTGATCTGACAGGAAAGCCGCGAGGTCGGGCGGACATCGTAGGCGAAGTCCAGCATGTCCTCTTCCATCGCCTCCGGCGGGCCGACGACGGCGCTCCAGGCATCGTCGACATAGACATGACAGGTCGCGCAGGCGCAGGCACCGCCGCATTCCGCCTCGATGCCGGGCACGGAATTGCGCACGGCATTTTCCATCACCGTGGAACCGTTGGCGACATCCAGTTCGTGACGCGTGCCGTCGAAGGCGACAATGGTGAGTTTGCTCATGATGACTTCCGGATCCTGTAGGCTGCCCGGTGCGGGCACGTGACTGGACGGCAGAGAGGGTGCGCGCCGCCGGTTTTCCGGCGGCTGTTTCCAACAAAACCTGTCACCAGTCAACATAGTGCGCCGCATCCGGGACTTTAAGGACCCGGCGCCGCGCGGCCGCCCTTGCGGCAGGGACTGCCGCTCAGCGGCAGAGTTTCAGGATGAAGTTTTCAGCCTCGACCACGGCGGCCGTGACATTCGCCAGCGCAACGGCATTTGCGGGATTGCGCTCCAGCGCCTCGGCGGCCGCGCCGACGATGGTGGCGCCGACGGACTGGGCCGAGCCCTTGAGGCGATGGGCGACGGCGGCGCGGGCGGGGCCCTGCGTTTCCGCGATCTCCTTCATGCTGGCGCGGGCCTGCCGTGCGAACATCTGCAGCACTTCCAGTTCCAGGGCCTTGTCGCCCATGGTCTGCCGGGCAAGGTGTACCAGATCGATCGGTCGTCCATTCGGGGGACACATGCCGCCCGGATTGTCGGGCGCCTCGAATGCGATGTTGAGCGCTGCCATTGCCAATATCCTTATATACGCTACGTACGCTTGTTTCGTTGTGATGCACGCAGATGCCGGCGGGTGGCGCAGGCGTTTTCCGCCCTTCCGCACCGTTCACCCGGCAATTCATTCTGCGCGGCCGGCGCGCCTATCCGATTAAAAGGCGGCGCAAAATGGGCATGAATCGCAAACTATGGTTAACGGCTGAAAAATTGCCGTTTTCTCAAGTTTTCCATCGCGATACGGATTCGCCCGATTTTAACTTCCTGTTAAGTTTCGGGCGAAGGGAGATGGCAATGAATTGTGTGATACAGGCTAATGTGTCACTACGATACGACCGGGTAGTCCCGGTGGATAAACCGTGCGCGGAGATACACCCTTTCACCGTTTCGGTTTATCGAGCGAAGTTGGAATGAACGGCGGTCCGGACGCTGCTTGCCATGAGGGTTAGCAGCAAGACCGGCCACCACCCGGACGGTTCCAGTGCGCCTGAGCAGCGGCAGCGCGCATGAAGGCCGATCCCGGACATGGTAACGAGGCGTAACCGCATGGCGACGAACAAGTCCATTGAGTCGATCGACGAAAAGGCCTTCCAGGCCCTCGAAGAAGCATTGAAGATCGACTTCGACGATCTGGCGCCGGAAACGCCCGCAAAGCAGGACGCCTCGGAGGCCCGCGTGTCGGAACCAGCAAGCCGCATTCCCAACAAGACACAGGAAAAGACGGCGGCCCAGCCGGCCGGCGCAGAGACCCCGCGCAACCTTTCCCCCGAGCCCGGCCCGAAGGCCCCGGTCTTCACGCCGGCCAACGACGGCTCGCGCAAGACGCCGGCCGCGATCCTGAAGTCGCTCGACATGCGCTCCTCGCGCGGCCCGCTACGCATGGCGGTGCTCGCCTCCATCCTCTGGGTCATCGGCGGCCTCGGCGTCGCAAACCTTCTTTATGCGCCGCAGATCTGGCAGATCCGCTCGGTCGCCAACCTCGTCGCCCTGCCCGGCGCCATCGGCATGATCGTCGCCATCGTCATGCCGATCATGCTCTTCTTCGCCTTCGCCATCATGATCGCGCGCGCCCATGAGCTGCGCAGCGCCGCCCGCTCGATGGCCGAGGTCGCCCTTCGCCTGTCCGAGCCGGAAACGGTCGCCACCGACCGCATCATGTCCGTCGGCCAGGCCGTCCGCCGCGAAGTCTCGGCGATGAACGAAGGCATTGAGCGCACCATCGCCCGCGCGACCGAGCTCGAAACCCTCGTGCATTCCGAAGTCAACGCGCTCGAGCGCAGCTATTCCGACAATGAAATGCGCGTACGCACGCTCGTGCAGGAACTCGGCTCCGAGCGCGAGGCGATCGTCAGCCATGCCGAGCGCATCCGCTCCTCGATCTCCGGCGCGCATGAACAGCTGAAAGACGAGCTCGCCAGCGCCGGCGAAAGCATCACGGCGCGCATCGCGACGTCGGGCGAGGCCTTCGCCTCGATGCTCGACACTCGCGCCGCCATGCTGATGGAAAAGTCCGACAGCGCGACGCAGACCATCGGCGCCATGCTCTCGGCCCGCACCGACAGCCTGCTCTCCACGCTCAGCTCTTCCGGCCTTGCGCTCGCCAACGAGTTCGACAGCCGCCTCGACCAGCTGACGGCAAGCCTCGATTCCCGCGGCCGCGACCTGCTGCAGCAGTTCGAGACCCGCGCCTCCTCGCTCGACACCAACACCGAGAAGCTGAACGCCGCCCTCAACGAGCGCGCCAAGCAGCTCAACGAGACGCTGATCGCCCGCACCCGCGAGATCAGCGAAAGCCTCTCCATCGGCCAGCAGGCCGTGACGGGTGGCCTCGACCATGTCCTCCAGTCGATGAACGCAGCGCTGGACGAAAAGGGCGCGCAGTTCCGCCAGAGCCTCAAGAACGCCGCCGACGACACGGTCATGGACCTCGACCTGCGCACCGGCTTCTTCGACGAGCGCATGCAGGCGACGGTCGGCCAGATCGCCAGCGCCTTCGACCAGCGCGTCGAGGAATTCGCGAACGCCTTCGACCAGCGCGCCGGCTCGCTCGACTCCAAGCTGATGGAAAGCCTTGCCCGCATCAACGAGACGGTCGCCAGCGGCCACGATTCCATCGACGGCATCCTCACCTCCAGCATCGAGCGCCTCGGCAACACGCTCACCGACCAGTCCTTCGCGCTGGCGACCACCCTCGCCACCAGCCAGGAAGTCATCGAGCACGCTGTTTCCGGCCATGCCGAATCCATCGGCAACGCCGTCGGCGGTGCGCATGAGCGCATGAGCGCGATCCTCTCCGAAAAGTCCGCGACGCTGCTCGGCGGCCTCGCCGACGTGCAGAACCGCATCGAGACCGGCTTCGGCGCCCGCGCCGACGCGCTCGCGGAAAGCATTTCGGGCAGCGAACGCCGCCTGACGGACGCGCTGGATTCGCGCGGCACCACCATCGCCAGCGACATCCACGCCGCCCAGACCCGCATGGAAGAGGCGCTCAGCGCGCGCGCCAACGCGCTGGTCGAAAGCATCTCGGGCAGCGAGCGCCGGCTGACGGACGCCCTCGACACCCGCGGCGCGACCATTGCCGGCGGCATCGAGGCCGCGCAGGCCCGCATGGAAGACGCGCTCGGCGCCCGCGCCGACGAGATCACCTCGACCATCGCGGCAAGCCACAACCGCATCGACAACGCGCTCACCGAGCGCACGGCCGCCCTCTCCTCCATGCTGAACGAGACCGGCAGCCAGCTCGAGCAATCGGTGGGTTCGGCCGCAAGCCGCGTCGAGACCGCGCTGACGGGCGCCGCTCGCCAGATCGACGAGGTCATCACCGGCCGCACGGCCAACCTCGCCTCGGTCCTTTCCAACAGCGCCGGCTCCATGCAATCCGCCATCGACGCGGCCGCCGACCGCGTTGAAACCGTCCTGACGGAAGGCAGCCAGCAGCTCGGCGGCGTCCTGCATGGCCAGGCGGCCGAGTTCGCCGACGCCTTCTCCGGCCGCGCCGCCGGAATCGCCGAAGCCCTGTCGGGCCGTGCCTCCGAACTCGCCGGTTCGCTCGTCTCTACCCACGAGCAGATCCGCACGACCCTCGACGACCGCATCAATGCGATCAACGTCGCGATCACCGAAGGCCGCAACCAGCTCACCGAGACGCTGAACGACCAGGCGACCTCCATCGGCACGTCCATCGCCACCAGCGCCGGCATGCTGGAAATGTCGCTGGAACAGCACGAGGAAACGCTGCGCCGCACCATCGACGGCAGCGCCGCCCTTCTCGACCAGCGCGTGCGCGAAAGCGCGGGCGCCGTCGCCGAGCGCCTCGGCGAGACCTCCTCGAAGATCGCCGAAGCAGCCCATGCCTTCGGCACCCGCATGGAGCAGACCGTCGACAGCGTCGCAAGCCGCTTCGACACGACGGGCAGCCGGCTGGAGGAAAACCTCGGCAAGCTCGAAGCCCGCATCGAACACAGCGTCGAGAATGTCTCCGGCATCGTCGACACAGCCGCCGCCCGGATTTCGGACACGCTGTCCGAGCGCCTCGCCGATCTCGACCGCGTGGGCGGCGACGTCTCGCTGCGCGTTTCCGACGCCCTTTCCCGCCCGATCGCCGAAGTCGACCGCATCGGCGACGAGACGACCGCGCGCATCGCCGCCGCGCTTGCCGGCCGCGTGGGCGACATCGAACGCATCAGCGTCGACGCCGCCGACCGGATCGAAGGCGCGCTTTCGGGCCGCCTCACCGATATCGAGCGCGTCAGCGCGGATGCCGCCAACCGCATCGAGGGCGCTCTCTCGAACCGCCTCGGCGACATCGAGCGCGTGACCGGCGAAGCCGCCGACCGCATCGACGGAACGCTCGCCGAGCGCGCCACCCAGATCGAGCGCATCACCGGCGAAGCCGCGGCCCGCATTGACGGCACGCTCTCTACCCGCACGGGCGACATCGAGCGCATCTCGACCGAAGCCGCCGAGCGCATCGCCACCACCATCGACGAGAAGACCGGCCGCATCGAGGAACGCCTCGGCACGATGGACCGGGCGCTCACCATCGGTCTCGACAGCGTCAACCGCACCATCGACGGCAAGGCCGCCGGCCTTGCCCAGACGCTGCGCGACGCCGTCTCCCAGGCCGCGCAGGACATGGATGCCGAAGCCATCCGCTCGGCGCAGTCGCTCGCCAAGACCGGCGAGGAATTCGCAAGCCTCAGCAGCACCCTGCGCGGCGCGGTCTCCCGCGCGGCACAGGAAATGGGTGTCGAAGCCCAGCGCGCCGCGGAGAACATCGCCAAGACGGGCGAGGAATTCGCGGAGAACCTTTCGGCCCGCAACGAAGCTTTCACCCGCGCCGTCGAGGAAACCACCTCCTCCGCCGTCGCCCGCTTCGCCGACACGGAAAGCCGCCTCGCAAGCCAGGCCCAGTCCCTGCATAGCGGCCTCGGCGATGTCGAGAAGGCGCTGGAAACGCGCGGCGCCTCCATCCGCACGGCGCTCGACGACCGTACCCGCGAACTCAACTCCATGCTGGCAAGCCGCACGGAGGAACTGTCGCGCCTCATCAACGAGGAAGCCCGTCCGGTCATCGACGACTATGCCGCCGCCGGCCGCGAGGCCGCCGAGCGCATCACCGGCGTCGCCCGCGAGAGCGCCGAGCGCCTGCGTAACGAAAATGCCGCGCTCATCAACGCGATCTCCGCCCGCACCGCCGATACGCTGGCCGCCATTTCGGCCCGCACGGAGGAAGCCGCCGGCACGATGCGCGCCATCGAGAGCGGCCTGCAGTCGAATGTCGAGAGCCTGATCGCCCGCCTTTCGGAAAGCAATGGCGCCATCGCCGGCATGGTCGACGAGGCGAGCCAGACGCTCGGCGCCATCGACGGCCGCCTCACCTCCACGGCAGAGCGCTTCACCGCCTCCGCCGAGCGGGCATCCGACATGGTCTCCACCACGTCGCGCCTGCTCGAAGGCAAGGTCGACCGCCTCTCCGACATTTCCGCCGGCACGCTCTCGCAGATCGGCGGCATCGTCGGCCGCTTCGAGGACCATTCGAAGATCCTGTCGCAGGCCTCCGACCTCCTCGCCGCCGCCCAGTCGAACCTGGTCTCGACGCTGGAAGAGCGGCAGGATGCGCTGCGCTCGCTCTCCGTCGGCCTCGTCCAGCGCTCGGAAGAGATCGAGAAGACCATGCAGTCGCTCGAAGGCATGGTGGAAGGCGTCTTCAGCCGCGCCGAGGAGCGTTCGAACCTGATCGCCGGCAACCTGCGTGGCGGTATCCAGTCCTCCTTCAACGAGGTCGGCCGCATTCTCGGCGAGACCGAGAAGCGCGCGGAAGCAGCCGCCAACACGCTGCGGGACTCGCTGGCCAAGGCCGGCGAGGAAGCCGGCCAGTCGGTGGAAGGCGCCTTCACCCGCGCCGAGGAGCGCACGAAGGAAGTGGCGAACCGCCTGCGCGGCAGCGTCGGCGCCTCGCTCTCCGACGTCGACCGCCTGCTCGCCGAATCCGGCCAGAAGTCGGAAGCCGCGACGACCGTCATGCGCGAAACGTTGCGCCAGGCCGTCGAGGAAGCCGTCGGCAAGTTCTCCGGCGCCACGGAGGAAATCCGCCGCGCCGCCGCCGATATCCGCAAGGAACTCGACCAGACCCGCGGCGAACTGAAGCGCGGTGCCTTCGACCTGCCGGAAGAGGCCAAGGAAAACGCCGCCCAGATGCGCCGCGCCGTCAGCGAGCAGATCAAGGCCCTGCAGGATCTTTCCGACATCATCGGCAAGTCCTCCACGGCGCTGGAAGTCTCCCGCCCGGCCGCGCAAGCAACCGTCGCCCAGCCGGTGCAGCAGCAGCCCCGCGTCGAGCCGCGCCGTGAAGAGCAGCCGGCCCAGCAGTTGCGCGGCAGCCTCGGCATCGAGCGCGCGGCAACCCCCGCCGGCATCCCGCAGCGCGCGCAGCCCCTGCCCGCCGAAGCCGACGCCAAGGCGGCCGGCGAAGGCGGCTGGATGCGCGACCTCCTGCGCGGCGCCGTCTCGCGCGAGGAAGCGCAGTTCGCCCAGCCGCGCGGCGAAGGCCAGGCCGCCCGCCCGGCGGACACCCGCAACCCGCGCCATGTCGTCGAATCGCTGAACTCGCTGTCGGTCGACATCGCCCGCGCCATCGACCACGACGCCTCGGTCGATCTGTGGCGGCGCTACCAGCGCGGCGAGCGCGACGTCTTCACCCGTCGCCTCTACACGCTGAAGGGCCAGCAGACCTTCGACGAGATCAAGCGCAAATACGAGCGCGAGCCGGAATTCCGCACCGCGGTCGACCGCTACATCTCGGACTTCGAGAAGCTGCTCGCCGACGTCGCGCGCAACGACCGCGACAAGGTCATGACGCAGACCTATCTCACCTCGGATACCGGCAAGGTCTACACCATGCTGGCCCATGCCGCCGGCCGCTTCAACTGAGCGGATCGGAACCAGAGTAGAGAACGGCCGCCCCTCGGGGCGGCCGTTCTGCTTTCGGGGAAGGTCGTGAAACCTGCGCCTGCCACCCCATTTTTCACCGCCCGAAACCTTAAAATCGGATGCCCGCCCCTCTATATGCCTTCCGACACAGATGGAACGCAGGGGAAGAGAAGCGAAAATGATGTCGATACAAGGATTTGGCCGCGCGCTCGCAATGGTCGCCGTGGCGCTGATGGTGGTGATGACCGTGGTGGACGTCGCCGAGGCCCGCCGCGCCGGCGGCGGTTTCGGCAGCCGCGGCACGCGCACCTTCTCGACACCCTCGACGACGCGCACCGCGCCGACCGACGCCATGCCGATCGACCGGACCATGACGCGCCAGCCGTCCGCGCAGCAGCCTTCTGCAGGCCGCAACACGACGGCCAACCCGCGCCCCGGCCTCTTCGGCGGCTTCGGCGGCTCGCTTCTCGGCGGTCTCATGCTGGGCGGCCTCGTCGGCATGTTCCTCGGCCACGGGCTCGGCGGCGGCGTCGGCTTCCTCGGCCTCATCCTGCAGGTGCTGCTGATCGCCGGCGTCTTCATGTTCCTGCGCCGCATGTTCGCGCAGACGAACGCGCCCGCCTATTCCGGCAATGCGCGAGGCCAGTACAGCAATGGCGGCTCCGATTTCGAGATCCCGCGCATCGGCGGCGGTGGCCGGCAGGCGCCGCAGCCGAAGGCCGGTGACGAGATCGGCGTCCAGCAGGCGGACCTCGACCAGTTCGAGGGCCTGCTGAAGGAATTGCAGGCAGCCTATGCAGCCGAGGATTTCCGCACGCTTCGCCAGATCACAACGCCGGAAGCGATGTCCTATCTCGCGGAGGAAATCGGCGACAACGCCACGAAGGGTCTCCGAAACGAGGTCCGCGACATCCATCTCGTCCAGGGCGACGTGGCGGAAGCCTGGCGGGAAGGCGCGGATGACTACGCGACCGTCGCGATGCGCTATGAAAGCATCGACGTGATGCGCGACCGTTCGAGCGGCCGTGTCGTTTCCGGCGATCCGGACAATCTCACCGAGGCCGTGGAAGTGTGGACATTCCTGCGCCGCAACGGCGGCGAGTGGAAAGTCTCGGCCATCCAGGGCGTCGAAGCCGCGTGATGGAGGGGCGCCCGCCCCTCATCCCGCTGCCGCGACCTTCTCCCCGCAAGCGGGGAGAAGGCGAGGATGCTCGCCTCTCCTGAAACGTTCAGGTCCTTGGGAAGGGAAACCCTATCATCCCTCCCTTCGCCCCGCTTGCGGGGAGAAGGTGGCCGGCAGGCTAGATGAAGAACATTTTCTGGAGGGACGCTCGCTCTCGTTCCGCTGCCGCGACACTCTCCCCGCAAGCGGAGAGAAGGCGAGGATGCCTGCCTTTCCTGAAACATTCAGGTCCTTTGGAAGGGAATCCCTGTCATCCCTCCCTTCGCCCCGCTTGCGGGGAGAAGGTGGCCGGCAGGCCGGATGAGGGGCATTTCCGGATCAGATGGACTTCAGCGTCCAGCCGACGATATCGGCGGTCACCGTCGCAAAAGCCGCATCGAGCCCCTTCACGAAAGCCGTGCTATCCGCACCGCGCACCGGAGCCGTCGCGCGAAAAACCTTCTGCGTGCGCACCGTGCCGTTGCGGTCATTGAGCAGCTTGGCGGAAATCTCCACGACGGCCGTCGCCGTGCCCGAGGTCTGCACCTCGAAGGTGCGGATATCGGTGACGACCTGATAGTCGATGGCCAGCCCCTGCCCCGGCATGCCGACGCCGCCGACGCGGCCGGTATTCTCGAAGGCCTGCACGAGCTTCGCCTGCACCATCTTGCTCAGGCTGTCGCTCCACTGCGACTTGGCGAGATACTGGATTTCGGAGGACGACGGGCGGATGACGATCTGGTCGCTGTCGATTGCCTTGAGGGCGGAAGGCTGCGGCACGAGGATCTGCCGGTTCTTCGCCGAAGGGCCTTCCGCAGAGGCCGTGGCCGAGAGGCTGAACGTGTCGTTCTTCGCAGGCGCCCCGCCGCAGGCGGCGAGCGTTGCCGCCAGAACGGCGATGAGAGCGGCGCGCGCCGCAGTCCCGTTCCGCAACAACTCCATACCCGATACCGTCATTTCATCCTCAAACCCTGGGAATCAATGTGTAGCAGCGGCACGGCACGCTGTCACGGTTGCGCGAGCGGACAAATTCGCGTCCGCCTGCTGCGGCCTCCCCGATGTGGGGATAGAGCCACACTTCGGGCCGTTACCGCCGGGTGCGCCCGTCATATTGCTTGACGGTGTCGCCGCCGAAGAGCAGGCGCTGCGGATTGCGCTCGAAGCCGGAAATGGCGCTGTCGAGATTCTGGACCGTCCGGCGCGTGTCGAGCACGAGAGCCTCGACGTCGCGCAGGCCCGAGCCCGAGAAGCGCTGCAGGCCATCGGCGATGGGGCCGATGCGGCCGTTCAGCGTATCGGCGGCCTGCTTGATCGATTGCAGCGTCGCCTTGGCCTCGGCGAAGAGCGATTCGGAATCGCCCTCGCCCAGGAAGCCGTCGAGCTTGGCCAGCACGCCGTCGACGCGCGTGGACGCGGCGTTCAGCTTGTTCGACATCTGCTTCACGTCGGTGATGATCTGGTCGATGTCTTCCTTGCGCTCGCCGATGCGGTTGGCAACGCCCGTGACGGAGGCGATCGCCTTGCGGGCATCGTCCGTCGCGACTGAGATATTGTCGATCGCGCCGCTGACCTTCTGCGCGTCGACGGCAGCCATCAGCGTATCGACCTTGTCGAGCGTCTCGCTGGCGCGCTTGCCGAAGGCGTCGAAGGTCTCGGCCGTCTTGCGGAAGCCCTCGACGGTCGCCTTCACGTCGCCCGAGGCGTCCGCGATGTCCCTGCTGACCTTGTCGACATTGCCGACGAAGTCCTCGACCTTCTTCGGATCGACGGCCTTGATGAGCGAATCGACGGAGGCGAGCGTGGAGTCCAGCCGGCCGGAAAGGTTCCTGAACGTATCCGACAGCCCGCCGACGCTTTTCAGGAACTCGTCGATGTTCTCGCCGTTGCGCGCTAGCGAATCGGAGAACTTCTCCGCGTTGCGGATCGTGTTGGTGAGCGGACCACGCGCATCGGCGACGAAGCCCTGAATATCGGAAATCGCCGTGTCCGCGCGCTTCAGGATCTTGTCGGCGGTCGAAAGGATGTTCGTAACGCTCGACTGCTCGGCCTGGAGGACGGCGGTCGTCTCGTTGTCGAAGGCCTCGCGCAGGATGTTCGGATCGCCCGCATTGCCGCCGCCGAGTTCGATATAGGCCGCGCCCGTCAGGCCCTGCACTTCCAGCACCGCGCTGGTCGACTTCTTCACCGGCGCGCTCGTCAGCACCTCCGTCATGGCGACGGAAAAGCGCGGATCCTTGGAATCGATGGCGAGGCTGCGCACCGAGCCGACGGGAATGCCGTTGAAGCGCACCGGCGAGCCGACGGAAAGGCCGTTGGCCGAGCCCGGAATGCGGATCGCCAGCTGCGCCATGTCACCGCCGCGCCCGTATTGCGACATCCAGTAGACGAAGACGAAGGCGGCCGCCATGACCAGCACGGTGAAGAAACCGACGAGGGCGTAGTTGGCTTTCGTTTCCATGCGTCCATCCTGCCGCAATTCTATTCGCCGGGGCCGAAAGGTCCCGTTATTCCTGCTTCCGCACGATCGACCGTGCCCGCTTGCCCCGGAAATAGGACTGCACCCACGGATCGTCGAAGGCCAGCATGTCCTCGATCGTGCCTTCGACCAGAACCTTCTTCTGCCCGAGCACGGCGATGCGGTCGCATACCGAAAACAGGCTGTCGAGGTCGTGAGTCACCATATACACGGTGAGGCCAAGGGTGTCGCGCAGTTTGGCGATCAACTCGTCGAATTCCGCCGCGCCGATGGGATCGAGGCCCGAGGTCGGCTCGTCGAGGAAGACCAGCGCCGGATCGAGCGCCAGCGCGCGGGCCAGCGCCGCGCGCTTGATCATGCCGCCGGAAAGCTCGGAGGGGAACTTGTCCGCCGCCTCGGGCGCAAGGCCGACCAGCTCGATCTTGAGGCGCGCCAGCTCGTCCATCATCGCCTGCGGCAGGTCGAGATATTCGCGCATCGGCACCTGGATGTTCTCCTTCACCGTCAGCGAAGAAAATAGCGCGCCCTGCTGGAAGAGCACGCCGAGCTTCATGTCGAGCGCCAGCCTCTGGGCTTCCGATGCCTTGTCGAAATCCGTGCCGAAGATGCGGATATTGCCCGAGCGGCGCGGCAGGAGGCGCAGCACGGTGCGCATCAGCACCGACTTGCCGGTGCCCGACGCGCCGACGAAGCCGAGGATTTCTCCGCGATAGATGTCGAGGTTGAGCCTGTCGAGGACGATGTTGCTGCCGAAACCAACGGTCAGATCCTTGACCGAGAGCACCACGTCGTCCTGTTTTGCCGGATCCATGGGCATCCCTAGAAATTGATAGCGGCGTAGAACATGGCGAACAGCCCATCGACCAGGATGACGACGAAGATCGCCTTCACCACCGAGGCGGTGACGTGCCGGCCGAGCGATTCGGCGCTGCCGCCGACCTTCAGGCCCTCCACCGAGGCAACGATGCCGATGATGAGGGCCATGAACGGCGCCTTGATCATGCCCGAGACGATGGTCGAAAGGTCGATCGCCTCGCGCAGGCGCGACTGGAACGTGTCGAAGGTGATGCCGGAATAGGCCCAGGCGACGACCGCCGCGCCCGCAAGGGCCGCGAAGTTGGCGATGATTGTCAGGAGCGGCAGCGCTACGGTCAACGCGACGAGCCGCGGGAAGACGAGCACGCCGATGGGGCTGAGGCCCATGACCTTCAGCGCATCGATCTCCTCGCGCATCTTCATCGAGCCGATTTCGGCCGTGATGGCGCTGCCGGAGCGGCCGGCGATCATGATCGCCGTCAGCAGCACGCCGATCTCGCGGAGCTGGAGGATACCGACGAGGTCGACCACGAAGACTTCCGCGCCGAAATAGCGGAGCTGGAAAGCGCCCTGCTGCGCGATGATCGCCCCGATGAGGAAGGACATCAGGAGGATGATCGGCACGGCGCGCACGCCCATATGGTCGATCTGGTTCACGATGGCGGCCGGCGATACGCCGCTCCTGCGGCCGAGCTTGAGCTGCGCGCCGCGCACCGCCGAGCCGAGGATGAACATCGCCGCGACGGCATCGTCCCAGAGATTGTACATGATCTTGCCGACCGGCGCGAACAGGCGCTCGAACAGGGTGCCGGGCGGGCGCTTGTCCTCGCCGGGCTCGGCGAGCGTTTCCGGCAGGGCGGATATCAGGTCGGCATAGCGCGTGCCCTTGTGGTCGCTGACGCTGACCTCGCCCCCCTTGGCCTGCCGCGCGGTGATGGCGCGGCGCAGCAGCCAGGCGCCGGCGGTGTCCATCTCGTCCACGGCGCTGAGATCGATTTCGAGCGTCCCGCCCTCGCCGCTCGCGATCTTGTCGAGCCGCTTGCCGGCGGCGACGGCGGTCGTGTTGATCCAGGGACCAGAGAGACGCCAGATCTCCCCGCCATTGTCCGGCAGGCGCTCGGTCGCGATTTCGGCTGTGGGGCTGGCGGCGGTCAAGTCTCTTGCATCTTCCCGTGCTTGGGACAACATGCGCCTGTCTTACCGGCTCGCCGGCCATCTGTCACCGAACGAACCGCCGAAAGCCTCACTCCGCCCCGAAATTTTCTGCCCTGTCAGGATTGATCATGCGCCGCACACTCCTCGCCCAAACCGAAAGCTTCCCCATTGCCGGGGCCTTTACCATTTCGCGCGGCGCGAAGACGACGGCCGAGGTGGTGACCTGCGCGATAGGCGCCTCGGGCCTTTCCGGCCGCGGCGAATGCGTGCCCTATGCCCGCTACGGCGAATCGGTCGCCGGCGTGCTCGACGCCATCGAGGCGATGCGCGGCGCTATCGAGGACGGCATGGGCCGGGAGGACCTCGCCCGCGCCATGCCCGCAGGCGCGGCGCGCAACGCCCTCGACTGCGCGCTCTGGGACCTCGAAGCCAAACTCTCCGGCGTGCCGACCTGGCAGGTCATCGACACCGCCGCTCCGCAAAAGCTCGTCACCGCCTATACGCTCTCGCTCGGCGAGCCGGAGGCGATGCAGCGCCAGGCGGCCGAACATGCCTGGCGGCCGCTGCTGAAGGTCAAGGTCGGCACGCCGGACGATGCCGCCCGCATCCGCGCGGTGCGCGCCGGCGCGCCGGAAAGCGCCATCATCCTCGACGCCAACGAGGGCTGGACGCCGGAAAACCTCGCCCATCATTTCGCGCTCTGCGCCGAAGCGCGCATCGCCCTCGTCGAGCAGCCGCTTCCCGCCGGGGGCGATTCGGCGCTGCGCGACCATGCGCGCCCCATCCCGGTCTGCGCCGATGAGAGCGTGCACCGCACGCAGGACGTGGCGGCGCTCGCCGGCCGCTACGATGCGGTCAACATCAAGCTCGACAAGACCGGCGGGCTGACGGAGGCGCTGGCGCTGAGGCAGGCCGCGCGCGACCACGGCCTCAAGATAATGGTGGGCTGCATGGTCGGCACGTCGCTCGGCATGGCCCCGGCGGTGCTTTTAGCGCAAGGCGCCGATTTCGTCGATCTAGACGGCCCGCTGCTGCTGGCTCGCGACCGGGAACCCGGCCTTCACTACGAAGGCTCGAACGTCTATCCGCCGGAAGCCACGCTCTGGGGCTGATCGCCCAGGCGCGGCGCGGCGAACCGCCCTGCGACGACGCAGACGAGCCCCGCCGCCGCGATGACGGACATCAGATAGAACCCGTCGACGCCGTACCAGTTGAAGGCATAGCCGGAGATGAAGGTGGCCGCCGCCATGAAGATGCCGGTGTAGAAGAAATAGAGCCCCTGCGCCGCCGCCTCCTGCTCCTCCGCCACGCGCTCGACCATGCGGCTCTGCACGCTGACATGCAGGAGCGCGAAGGTGAAGGCGTGCAGGCATTGCAGCACGAAATAGCCGGCGAACGGCATTTCGAGCGGAAAGACCAGCCAGCGCCCGACCGCAGCCGAACAGCCGAAGATCATCATGGACCACAGATTGAATCGCCGCCGCAACCGGACGGCACAGGCGAAGAGGATCACCTCGGCAAGGACGCCGACGCTCCAGAGAAGGCCGATATCCGTGCCGCTGAAGCCCTTCTTGCGCCAGTAGATCACCGAGAAGGCATAGAGCATGGCATGGCTCGCATTGACCAGCGAAACGCCGATCAGCATGAGCTGCACGTCGCGCTGCCTGAGCGTGCGCGCCGCCGGCATGGTGGCGATCGCCGCGATGGGGGACGGACGGCGCGGCCGGCCGATCTTCGGCACGATCACCGCCCCCACCACCGTCAGCGCGAAGGCCGCGGCCATCGCCGGCAGCACCATCGCGCCGCCATAGAGCCCGGCAAGCCAGCCGCCGATCATCGTCGCCACGATGAAGGCGAGCGAGCCCCACAGCCGCATCCGGCTATAGTCGAAATTCCAGCGCCGCACGCCCGAAAGCGCGATGGCGTCGGTGATCGGTACATAGGGCGAGTAGACCGCGCATTGCAGCGTATAGAGCAGGAGTACCGGCCAGAAACCGTGCACGCCGAAGAACAGGAGCGCCGTCGCCAGCGACAGCACGCCCGACCACATGAGCACGACCGAGCGCTCACCGATCCGGTCCGCAATGACGCCCGCCGCAGGCGCGGTGAAGACACGCACGAACATCGGCAGGGCGAGCACGATGCCGATCTGGAAATCGTTCATCGACAGGGTTTCGAGCCAGACCGGGAAGAACGGCAGCGCAATGCCGTTGACCATCATCGGCGCGCAGAAGACGAGGGCGATGCGCGCGGCAAAATACGGCGGCGCGCCGGCGGTCACGGTAAACCCGGAAGGGGCAGTCATTGGCGGGGAACCTGCGTTGGAACGCCCTCCGCTCTATCACGCCGATATACGTACGCCAATCCGCTATTTCTGCGGGTGGCGGCGGATAATTCTGCGAGGCGGCACCTCCCCGCGAGAGCGGCAATCGCGATGGATGCCGCGCCCCTCATCCGGCCTGCCGGCCACCTTCTCCTTGGCTGCGGGGCGAAGGGGATATGCCGCACCGGTTTCCCCAATTTCCCCCAACGTCGCTTGGGGCAAGTTCCCTCTCCCCGCCTGCGGGGAGAGGGTTAGGGTGAGGGGCAAGCCCCAAAGATTGCCCTAACGAAAATCCCCCTACGCAGCCTCCACGCCGGCCGGCTCCCGCACCTCGATGGCGGGCATCTGGCGCGAGACCGGCAGGACCTCGACGGGGGCTGCGGCCATCTGCTGCCAGGTGATCAGCTCCATCCGGCCGTCGTCGTGCTCGGCGATGGCCGTGCAGCTTTCCACCCAGTCGCCGCTGTTGATGTAGCGGATGCCGTCGATCTCGGTGATCACGGCATGGTGGATATGGCCGCAGATGACGCCGTCCGCATCGTTGCGGCGCGCCTCCTCGACGACGACCCTCTGGAATTCGCCGATGAAGTTCACGGCCGTCTTCACCTGCTGCTTGGCCCAGGAGGAAAAGGACCAGTAGGGCAGCCCCAGCCGGCGGCGGATGGCGGCGAAGACGACGTTGATCGCGATGGCCGCGTCATAGGCCCAGTCGCCGAGATAGGCGACGACGCGGGCATGGCGCACCACCACGTCGAACTCGTCGCCGTGCAGCACGAGGTAGCGCCGACCGTCGGCGGCCTCGTGGATGATGCGCTCGGCCACCTCGACGCCGCCGAAATGCGTGCCGGGGAAGTCGCGCAGGAATTCGTCATGGTTACCGGGAATGTAGACGATGCGGGTGCCCTTTCGGGCCTTGCGCAGGAGCTTCTGCGTCACGTCGTTGAAGGCCTGCGGCCAGTACCAGTTGCGCTTGAGGCGCCAGCCGTCGACGATGTCGCCGACGAGCACGATGGTCTCCGCTTCGTGATGCCGCAGGAAGTCGATCAGGAAGTCCGCCTTGGCGGCCTTCGATCCGAGATGCACGTCCGAGATGAACAGCGTGCGGAAGTGGCGGACATTGGGGTCGACGGGGGTCGCGGTCATGCGTCTGTCTCCGGGTGGCCGGCCGCCGCGATCCTCTTCGGACGGGCGGCTTTCCTCCCGTTGAAAACCAGACTCCTGTTTCAGATTGATGACACACCTATGCCTTTTCCGGCAGCAAATAGGCATTGCACAGGCCGGCGATTGCGGCTTTATGGAAGACTCCGGAAACTTACCGTTGCGGCGGCTTCGCCCCCGAGAAACCGCGACGAAAACAGCATATGGCAGGACGTATCATGAGCACGGCTGATAAATCGAGGACGCAGGACGGCCCCGCAAGCGGCGACATCGACCAGCAGGCCCTCTTCTTCCACCGTCATCCGCGCCCCGGCAAGCTGGAGATCAACCCGACCAAGCCGCTCGGCAACCAGCGCGACCTCGCGCTCGCCTATTCTCCGGGCGTCGCCGCGCCCTGTCTTGCGATCCGCGACGATCCGAACACCGCCGCCGACTATACCGCCCGCGCCAACCTCGTCGCGGTCGTCTCCAACGGCACGGCCGTGCTCGGCCTCGGCAATATCGGCCCCCTCGCCTCCAAGCCGGTGATGGAGGGCAAGGCCGTCCTCTTCAAGAAATTCGCCGGCATCGACGTCTTCGACATCGAGATCGACGCGCCGACCGTCGGCGAGATGGTCGATGTCGTCTCGGCGCTGGAGCCAACCTTCGGCGGCATCAACCTGGAAGACATCAAGGCGCCGGAATGCTTCGAGGTGGAGCGCCAGCTCCGCGAGAAGATGGACATCCCCGTCTTCCACGACGACCAGCACGGCACGGCGATCATCGTCGCGGCCGCCGTCCTGAACGGACTGGAGCTTGCCGGCAAGTCGCTGCCCGACGCCAAGATCGTCGCTTCCGGCGCTGGCGCTGCCGCTCTTGCCTGCCTCAACCAGCTCGTCGCCCTCGGCGCGAAGGTCGAGAACATCTGGGTCCACGACATCGAGGGCGTCGTCTACAAGGGCCGCGAAGAGCTGATGGACCAGTGGAAGGCCGTCTACGCGCAGGAGACGGACAAGCGCCAGCTTTCCGAGACCATCGACGGCGCCGACGTCTTCCTCGGCCTTTCGGCCGCCGGCGTGCTGAAGCCGGAGCTTCTCGTGCGCATGGCGGAAAAGCCGCTGATCATGGCACTCGCCAACCCGAAGCCGGAGATCATGCCGGAGGAGGCGCGCGCCGCCCGCCCCGACGCGATGATCTGCACCGGCCGCTCCGATTTCCCCAACCAGGTCAACAACGTCCTCTGCTTCCCCTACATCTTCCGCGGCGCGCTCGATTGCGGCGCGCGCACGATCAACGAGGAGATGAAGATGGCGGCCGTGCGGGCCATCGCCGCGCTCGCCCGCGAGGAAGTGTCCGACGTTGCCGCCCGCGCCTATTCCGGCGATACGCCGAGCTTCGGCCCGAACTACCTGATCCCCTCGCCCTTCGACCAGCGCCTCATCCTGCGCATCGCGCCGGCCGTCGCGCGCGCCGCGGCCGAAACCGGCGTCGCCTCGCGGCCGATCACCGATTTCGACGCCTATCTCGACCAGCTCAACCGCTTCGTCTGGCGCTCCGGCTTCATCATGAAGCCGATCTTCGCCGCCGCGAGGAAGGCCGAGAAGAAGCGCGTGATCTTCGCCGAAGGCGAGGACGAGCGCGTGCTGCGCGCCGCGCAGGTGCTGCTGGAAGAGGAGATCGCCAAGCCGATCCTCATCGGCCGTCCGCAGATCATCGAGGCGCGCCTCAACCGCTACGGCCTGCGCATCCGCCCGAACACCGATTTCGCCGTGGTCAACCCGGAAGACGATCCGCGCTACCGCGACTATGTAGACGACTATTTCCGCATCGTCGGCCGCCGCGGCGTGATCCCGGAGGCCGCCCGCACCATCGTGCGCACCAACCAGACGGTCATCGGCGCGCTCGCCGTCAAGCGCGGCGAGGCCGATGCGCTGATCTGCGGCGTCGAAGGCCGCTACGCCAAGCACCTGCGCGACGTCAGCCAGATCATCGGCAAGAAGGAAGGCGTGCTCGACTTCTCCGCGCTCAGCCTGCTCATCTCGCAGCGCGGCGCCACCTTCTTCACCGACACCTATGTGACGATGGACCCGACGGCCGAGGAGGTCGCGCAGATGACCGTCATGGCCGCGCAGGAAATCCGCCGCTTCGGCATCACGCCCCGCGCCGCCCTCGTCTCGCATTCCAATTTCGGTTCGCGGGATTCGAATAGCAGCTTCAAGATGCGCAAGGCGATGGAGATCGTCCGCCAGGTGGACCCGACGCTGGAAGCCGATGGCGAAATGCACGGCGATTCGGCGATCTCCGAGGTGCTGCGCCAGCGCGTCATGCCGGATTCGACGCTCACCGGCGAGGCCAACCTGCTGGTCTTCCCGAACCTCGACGCCGCCAACATCACGCTCGGCGTGGTGAAGACGATGACGGACAGCCTGCATGTCGGCCCGATCCTGCTTGGCGCGGCCATGCCCGCCCACATCCTCTCGCCGTCCGTCACCTCGCGCGGTGTCGTCAACATGGCCGCGCTCGCCGTGGTGGAAGCCTCCAACCCGGCCTGAGCCGCGCCATCCGCCTTATGAAACGGCCGCCTTCCGGCGGCCGTTTTCGTTCAGAGTTCCAGCCGGCGCGTGATATCGATAGCTTGCAGGAACGGCTCATCGTGGCTGACTACCAGCAGCGCGCCGTCATAGGATCGCAAACCCGCCTCCACCGCCTCGATGGAATCGATGTCCAGATGGTTCGTCGGCTCGTCGAGGATGAGAAGCGCCGGCGGCCTGGCCCCGCCGAGTACGGCGGCAAGGCCGGCGCGGAGCATCTGCCCACCGCTCAGGCTTCCGGCGACCTGCAAGGCCGCATCCGCCCGGAACATGAAACGCGCCAGCGCCGCGCGGCAGGCATTCTCGTCGGCCTCGGGATTGATGCGCCGGAAGTTGTCGCGGATCGACAGCGCCGGGTCGAGCAGGCTGACGCGCTGGTCCAGCATCGCGGCATCGGTGAAGAGGCGCACGCTCCCCTGCCAAGGCTGCAACTGTCCGGTGACGAGCGCGAGGAACGTCGTCTTGCCGGAGCCGTTCGGCCCCGTCACCGCGACCCGCTCCGGCCCGGTCATCGCGAAGGAAAGGTCGCGGATCACCGGCCGTTCCGGCAGATAGCCGGCCGTCACGCCCTCCATGCGCAGCACCGTCCGGCTTGCTGGAAGATGCGTCGGCGGCACGGAGACGGTGAGCGGCTGGAGGACCTCGATGCGCTCGCGCGCCGTCGTCACCGCCTCGGCCGCCTGCGCCTGCCGGCTTTCGGCAAGCCGCGCATTCGCGCCGCTCGTCAGCTCGCTCCGCTCCTTCATCGCGCCCAGCATGATGCGCGGAATGTCGCCTCGCGCCTTCTTGCGGCGCCCGGCGCTGTCCTTGCGTGCCTTGCGCTCGGCAACGGCCTGCGCTGTGCGCGCGATATCGACCGCATGCTTTTCCGCGTCAGCAAGGTCGCGATGCGCGGCCGCAAGCTCCAGCGCCTTTCGCGCGCGATAGGCGCTCCAGTTGCCGCCGTAGCGCGTCGCGCCGAGGCCTGTCAGCTCGACGATGGCGTCCATCGTGTCGAGAAGTTCGCGGTCGTGGCTGACGACGATGGCGCCCGCCCGCCAGCCGGCGAGCATGTCGATGACCGCCCGCCGCCCATCGCGGTCGAGATTGTTGGTCGGCTCATCGAGCAGCAGGAAATCCGGCTCGCGGAAGATGAGGGCGGCAAGCGCCGCCCGCGTCCCCTGCCCGCCGGAAAGCGCGGCCAGCGGCGTTCCCGCCTCCGCCTCCAGCCCGACGCGGGCGAGCGCGGCGGCAAGCCGGGCCTCCAGCGTCCAGTCGGCCCCGGCAAGCGCCTCGGCGCTCGCCTCGCCGCGCTCGGCGCGGGCAAGAAGGTCGAGCGCTTCGGCAATGCCGAAGAGATCGGCAACCGTTTCGTCCGGCGCGATTTGCACGCTCTGGCGCAGGAGGCCGAGCGTGCCGTCGACCGTGACGGAGCCGGATTGCGGCGCAAGATCGCCGGTAACGAGCTTCAGCAGCGCCGTCTTGCCGACGCCGTTGCGGCCGACAAGGCCGGCGCGCTCGGAGCCGAAGGTCAGGTCGAGATCGGAAAGAAGCGTGTGCCCGTCAGGCGTCGACCACGTGATTTTCGAAAGTGTGATGGAATGCGGCATGGATACGGATTTCCCCGAGGACAAAACGAAGTCGGTTTGCGGTCGGGTCGAATTCCATGGCGCACCATCCGGTCGGCATTGACGATGGCCGATATCTAGGGCCCTGCGGCGGCGGTTGCAAGGCAGGCCCGTTAATCACAAATGCGGGAGAACGTTGCGATCCCCTCCGCGCGGCCTATGATGAAGCCTCGAAAACGGCCTTCAGGCCCAAGGAATTCAAGCATTCAGGGATCGATCGACGTGAAGGCACGTGCCCGTCTTCTTTTCGCCGCTCTCGCCGGCCTGCCGCTCATCCTTTCGGGCGGCACGGCGGCGGCGGGCGTGTGCGAGGGCATCCGGGCCGAGCTTGCGAACCTGCCAAAAGTCGTCGTCGACACGGCGAGCGCCCGCAAATATGCCAGTGCGATCGCCCGGCAGAACATCCAGTTGCGCAAGGCGAAGAGCGACCAGCGGCGCCTGCGCTGCTCCAGCGGCAGCATCATCGTGATCGGCGGACCGAATGCCGATGCCTGCGCGACGCTCGCCTCCGTCATCGGCCGCATGGAGCAGAACATCCAGGTGCTCGACGGCAAGCGGCGGGAGTTTGCCGGCGGCGTGTCATCTTCAGGCAAGCGGAACCGCCTGCTTGCGGCCCTGGAGGCCAATGGCTGCAACGACGAGCCGGAAATCATGCCGGTCGCCGCGACCGAGCCCCTGCGCACGCTCGACGACACCCGCACCCTGCCGCTCGGCACGGCGCCGGAGGGCAGCGAGCGGCTGGAGCTGCGCTCGCTCGGCGGCAGCTCAGGCCATGGCAACCTGCGCACCGTCTGCGTGCGCACCTGCGACGGCGGCTTCTTCCCGATCTCCTCGAGCGCGACGCCCCTCGACTTCCGCCGCGACCAGAAGGTCTGCGAGATGATGTGCCCGCAGACGCCGACGGAGCTCTTCTATCAGTCGATGTCGAGCGGCCAGGAAACCGAGCAGATGACCTCGACGGTCACCGGGCGCCCCTATTACGAATTACAGAACGCCTTCGCCTACCGCACACGCGATCTCTCCAGACCCGGCGATTGCGGCTGCAATCTCTCGGCCTATTATCAGGAGATGATCAGGCGCGAGAAGGCGGTCGAAGGCAACGGCACGACCGCCGGCACCGGCGAAGCGGGCGGCGGCAAGAACGGTTCCGTCACCACAATCCGCACCCTGCCGAAGAAGGAAACGGTCGCCGAAAAGCCGCCGGTCGCCGTCGAGGAACGCGACTACGATCCCGCAAAAAGCAAGGTGCGCACCGTCGGCCCGGTCTTCCTGCCGGAGAACTCCACCGCCATCGACCTCGGCCGCCCGGCCGACGCCGACGTCAACTGACGCCGGCGGCCGGCCGCTCAGAGCGGCGCTTCGGGATGGGGCGAGCCGTCATAGGCGCCCCAGATCGACTGGTCGAAGCAGATGACCGAACCCGTCATCAGGCCGGATTCCGCCGAGGAAAGATAGGCGCAGGCCCGCGCCACTTCCGCCGGATCGACGAGCCGGCCGAACGGCTGGGCCGCCGCCGCCTTCGCCAGCCAGTCCTCCGCCGCACCGTGATATTCACGCTGGATGCGGTCCTCGCCTTCGGAAGCCATCCAGCCGATATTGAGGCCGTTGACGCGGATGCGGTTGCGCAGAACGGCATAGGCCGTGTTCTTCGTCAGCGTCTCCAGCGCGCCCTTGGAGGCGCAATAGGTCGAGATGAAGGGCTGGCCCGCCTTGGCGGACATGGAACCGATATTGACGATCGTGCCCTCGATCTTCTCGCGCCGCATCACCTTGATCGCCTCCTGCATCAGGAAGAACGGCGCGCGCACATTGACGGCGAACATCCTGTCGAAGAGTTCCGGGCTCGTATCGAGGATCGTGCCGCGATCCGTGAGGGCGGCGGCATTGACCAGCGCGTCGATGCGCCCGAAAGCCTTGTCCGCGGCGGCGATCACCGCCCTTGCATCGTCGACCTTTTCGAGATCCGCCTGCACATAGACGGTCTTCACGCCCGTCATCTCCGAAATCTCCCGCGCCTTCGCCTCGCCCTTGGCCGCGTTGCGGCCGCAGATGACGAGGCCGGCCGCGCCGCGCTCGGCGAAAAGCCGGGCGATCGTCGCGCCGAGCCCCTGCGTCCCCCCGGTGACGACGGCGATCCTGCCGTCGAGTCGTGCACCATCGCTCATTGCATTCCTCCTCCGGGCCTCGTCACGAGGCCGCTTCCCATTGACTCTTTTTCTTAGCCGTGGCGGCCATCCATCTGTTTCGGAAGGCTTTCCTTCGAAAAGCGGATATCCGGCGGCATGCGATATCGAACGGGAACTATACGGCCTACCCCGATCCGCGATAGATCGGGAAACCATCAAAAATCCATCAGGAACGCCATGGCCCATCCCTTCCTCGTCAAGGACATCGCCTTCCAGGCCGGCCTCAGCACGGCGACCGTCGACCGCGTGCTGAACGGCCGCCCGGGCGTGCGCCGGCAGACGGCGGCACGCGTGCATGCGGCCATCATCGAGCTGGAACGCCAAGCCGCGGCGCAGGACAGTCCCGCCCGCCTGCATGGCATCGACGTGGTCATAGAGGCGCCGGATCGCTTCACCAGCGCTGTGCGCCGCGCCTTCGAAAGCGAGGCGGCGACATTCGCCGCCGCCGTTTTCCGTGCGCGCTTCCATTTCGCCGAGCTCATCCGCCCGGCGGACATGGCGCAGATGCTCGACCGCATCCGCCTGCGCGGCACCGACGGCGTCGCGCTCAAGGCGGCGGACGTGCCGGAAGTGGCCGGCGCGGTCGCCCGGCTGGAAGCGGCGGGAATACCCGTCGTCACGCTGGTGACGGACCTGCCCAACACGCCGCGCACCGCCTATGCCGGCGCGGACAACCGCGCCGCCGGCGAAACGGCGGCCTATCTCATCGGCGAGCGGCTGAAGGGCGAAAGGCTCCATATCCTTGTCACGCTCAGCTCCAACCGCTTCCGCGGCGAGGAGGAGCGCGAGATCGGCTTTCGCCGGCTGATGCGCGAGTGCTATCCCGAACTCGGCATCGTCGAAGTCAGCGAGGGTTTCGGCCGCGATACGGCGACCGGTGCCCTCGTCGCCGCGGCCCTTGCAAGGCACCCGGACATTGCCGGTGTCTATTCCATCGGCGGCGGAAACCGCGCCGTGCTCTCGGCCTTCGAGGCGGCGGCAAGACCCTGCCGGATCTATGTCGGGCATGACCTCGATGCCGAAAATCTCGATCTCCTGCGGGCGGGAAAGCTCTCCTTCGTGCTGCACCACGACCTGCGCACGGATGCGCGGCGGGTCTTCGAGGCGGTGCTTGCCCGAAAGCGCCCGCGGCAGGCCGGCGGCCCGGCGCGGCTCTCGGCCGTCGAAGTGGTGACGCCCTTCAATATTCCGGCCGACCTTATCCGCTAGGCGGCGTGCGTGCTCGCGACGTTCTCGATGTCGCCGGCATGGACGGCGCGGTTACGGCCGGCGTTCTTGGCCGCATAGAGCGCGGCGTCGGCCTTCACCATGACATCGTGAACGGTTCCGCCATGGACCGGGAACTGCGCGATGCCGGCACTGCCGCCGATCAGCAGCAGATGGGCGCCATAGGCGATGGGCAGCTGCGTATCGAGCACGAGGTTGCCGGCCAGCGCCAGAAGGCTTTCGCGGTCATGCTCGCCAGCCAGCAGCACGCAGAATTCGTCGCCGCCGAGCCGCGCCACGCAGCCCTGCCCGCCGACCCGGTCGGAAAAGCGACGGGCGACGGCCTGCAGCACGATATCGCCCGCCACATGGCCATGCCGGTCGTTGACCGCCTTGAACCGGTCGAGGTCGATGGAGAGGATGGAAAAGCCCTTGCCCGCGCCCTCGGCGTGAAGCAGGTCCTCGTCGAAGCCGCTGCGGTTCCTCAGCCCTGTCAGCGGATCGTGCCGGGCGAGAAAGGCATTCTTTTCCTCGCTGCGCTGCAGCGCCCGGACGAGAGCGGCAAAGCGGGCCGCACCGAAGAGCATCACGCCGGCAAAGACCAGCACGAACAGCGCGATCTGCGGCAACGCCGAGTGCCAGACGAAGGAGCCCGGCATGTTCGGACGCCACGAGGCGACCATGGGATTATAGGCATCGGCACCGACAGACGTCATCGCCAACCCGGGCTCCACGCTGACGATGGGAACGAAGGCAAGGCCATGCACGCCGAGCCGCCGTTCCGCATCGGCCAGCATCTTCTGCGAGATCGGCTTGACCGTGACGAGCAGGGTGGGCTGCAGACGCCCTGCCGGGATATAGAGCGTCTTCGGAACGACCGCCTGCACGACGACGATGCTCATCGTGCCCTCGATGAGCCGCATGCCGGTGACGTGGATCTGCGGCAGCGCCGGCGTCAGAAGGTCGGGATCCTCCTTTGCGGGGGCAACCTGCCAGCCGCCCCGATCGGGCGAAAGCGCATTGCGGTAGGCCCGCTCGGCCTTGCGGGTGAGATCGCTCACCCATTGCAGCTTCTCGCGGGCCTTGCGGTCCGAGACCTTCTCGCCGCGATGCACGCCGAGAACCTTTTCCCCATCCGGCGAGGCGAAGATCATCCATGAGAAGCCGAAATCCGACCACATCCAGTCGCGGATCTGGTCATGCACGAAAGCCTCGCCGGGCATGCCGTTCGCCAGTTCCCTGAAGGTCTTGTCCCAGAAGGAAAGCTGGCTCTGATACTGCACCACCTGATCGATCTGGTGGCTGAACTCGTTGCGGACCAGCGTGCGCTCGGTCTCGATGACGAAGCTGTCGGACCGGTCGATGGCATGGTCGAGGACGAGATAATTGGCGGCGCCGAACAGAACGACAATCATGACGGCCGTCATCCGGATTGCCGTCCCGACACCGCGCCGTCGCCTCGCCCGCCCCTTTTCCGCCCTGCCCGCCATCATTTCCCCTGTCCGGCCATCCGGTTTTCCGGATTGTTGGGGGAAGGCTAGCGGACAGACGGCAAAATTCGCTTAAACAGGCTGGTGAGCGAAAGCTTAACCCACGACTGCAACGGAAGGCTGCCCGTTATCGACAACCTTCTTCAGCGCGCACTTGCCGACGCGCACCTTCCTGTTGCTGTCGGCCAGTTCGGCGCCGGAAAAGGCGAGCAGCTTGCAAAGCTGGCTATGCCCGTAGGTCTTGACCTCAAAGCCCGGCGCGCATTCCTTCAAGGCCTTCATCATGTCCGGCAGGCCAACCCAATCGCCGCCATCCAGCCGCGGCGCCGCGACAAAGGCCCGCTGGAGGAGATCGGCCTCCAGCCTGCGCGGCGCAGATGCATTGCTTGCCGGCGGCGCGGCCCTGGTGCAGACAATTGCCGGCTTGCTGCCCTTCGCCACCTCCACGAAAGCATCGCACGCCTGCCTGAAATGGGCCGACACCGCTGCGCTGCCGAGGCCGATAACGGTTTTTCCCTCCTGCCGGATGCGCATCGCCAGTTGCGTGAAGTCTCCGTCGCAGGTGGCGATGCAGAAGACGTCCACCTCGTTCCGGCAAAGCATTTCGACGGCATCGATGACGAGCGCGATGTCCGCACCGTTCTTGCCTGTCGTGCCCCCGGCCGTTTGGCGCGGCGTCAGTGCATGGCGCGGCGCGGCGTCAAGCCAGGAAGCAAGATGTTGCCGCGCGAAGTCGCCATAGAGCCGCCGCTCCCGCACAAGGCCGTGCCGTGCCGCCTCGTCGACAATCCTTGCCGCTGCCGAGACCGACACGTTCTCCGCATCGATGAGAACCGCTACATGCTGCACCGTCATGGCCATCGCCTCCGCCATTTTGCGGAAACGATAACAAAAGGCGGCGCCGTCGCAATCGACACCACCGCCTTTTGCTTGCAACGGTTAATGCGAAACTACCCCCGGTCACGGAAGCGGTTGGTGATCGGGTAGCGGCGGTCGCGGCCGAAATTCTTGCGGGTGATCTTCACGCCCGGCGCGGACTGGCGGCGCTTGTATTCGGCGATGTAGAGCAGGTGCTCGATGCGGTGGACGGTCGCCGCGTCGTGGCCGCGCGCGACGATCTCCTCCGTGCTCATCTCCATTTCGACGAGGCATTCGAGGATGTCGTCGAGCACCGGATAAGGCGGCAGCGAATCCTGGTCGGTCTGGTTGGGCCGCAGTTCCGCGGACGGAGCCTTGTCGATGATGTTGTGCGGAATGACCTCGCCCGAGGGGCCGAGCGCGCCCGGCGGCACATGCCCGTTGCGCCAGCGCGACAGGCCGTAGACCTGCATCTTGTAGAGGTCCTTGATGGGATTGAAGCCGCCGTTCATATCGCCGTAAAGCGTGGCGTAGCCGACCGACATTTCCGACTTGTTGCCGGTCGTGACGACCATCGAGCCGAACTTGTTGGAGATCGCCATGAGGATCGTGCCGCGCGCGCGGCTCTGAAGGTTCTCCTCGGTGATCCCCTCGTCCGTCCCCTCGAAAAGCTCGGAGAGCGAAGAGAGGAAGCCGCTGACCGGCGCCTCGATTGGCACGATGTCGTAGCGGCAACCGAGCGCCTTCGCGCAATCGGCCGCGTCCTTCAGCGAGTCCTTCGATGTGTAGCGGTAGGGCAGCATGACGCAGCGCACCCGCTCCTCACCGAGCGCGTCCACGGCGATGGCCGCGCAGATCGCCGAGTCGATGCCGCCGGAAAGGCCGAGCACGACATTCTTGAAGCCGTTCTTGTTGACGTAGTCGCGGAAGCCGAGAAGGCATGCGCGATAATCCGCCTCCTCCCGCTCGGGAATGCGCGACATCGGCCCGCCGTCGCAGACCCAGCTCCCGCCGTGCTTTTTCCAGGTGGTGAGCGCGATCGTCTCTTCGAACTGGCTCATCTGGAAGGCGAGCGTCTTGTCCGCGTTGAAGGCGAAGCTCGCGCCGTCGAAGACAAGTTCGTCCTGCCCGCCGAGCTGGTTGGCGTAGAGGAGCGGCAGGCCGGTCTCGATCACCTGTTTCAGGGCGACCTGATGGCGCATGTCCACCTTGCCGCGATAATAGGGCGAGCCATTCGGCGACAGCAGGATTTCCGCGCCGCTCTCGGCCAGCGTCTCGCAGACGCCGAGATCGCCCCAGATATCCTCGCAGATCGGAATGCCGAGCCGCACGCCGCGGAAATTGACCGGGCCGGGCATGGCGCCCTGGTCGAAGACGCGCTTCTCGTCGAACTCGCCGTAGTTCGGCAGGTCCACCTTGTCGCGCACCGCGATCACCTTGCCGCCGTCGAGCACGGCGACGGCATTGTATCGCCCGGTCTCGTCCTGGCGCGGAAAACCGATGACGACGCCGGGGCCGCCCTTCGCCGTATCGGCGGCAAGGTCGTCGATCGCCCGGCGGCAGGCCTTCAGGAAGGCTGGCTTGAGCACAAGATCCTCCGGCGGATAGCCGGAGATGAAGAGTTCCGTCAGGAGCAGGAGATCGGCGCCCTGCCGGGCCGCATCCTCGCGGGCGGCGCGCGCCTTGGCGAGGTTGCCGGCGACGTCGCCGACCGTCGGGTTCAATTGCGCGACAGCGATGCGCAGCGTGGTCTTTTCAGTCTCGGAAGTCATGTCTGCGGACCCGTCTCCTGCTCGTGTCCGCCTTTCCCGCGCGATGCCGGAGGAAACGACGGACGGTCGATACGCTCTTTAGAGCATGGCTGGCGTTTTGGGAATGAACGGCGGCCGGTTTGCATTCGATTTCGGCAAAATCCGTCGTTTTTCAGGGGGTTCGCGACCATTGCCGCAATGCAACAGAAGGAACCAAAGCACGCCGGAAACGTTGGGCAAGCCATTCATGTTCTGTTCAAGATGACATCCGTATGACAGATACACGAAAGTTTTATGACACCCGGAGAAGGCCTTGGCCCTGTTCACTTCCGCAGCCGTGGCAATCGAAGCCACCGAGATTTCCGCCGCAGAGGCAGGCTTTTTCGCGCGCCATGCCAAGGCGCTGGCGGTTCTGCGCTCGCTGGCCGTCTCGTTTCTCCTGGCGCTTGCCACCGTCGTCGTCGTCGAACTCATCACGCGTGGCTCGCTCGGGCAGACCTATGCCTATCTGACCAATCTCCAGCAGCCCGGCTGGACGACCGCCGGCATGTTCTTCCTGCTCTATCTCGCCATCGACGCGCTGATCGGCCGCCAGCACAAGGCCGTGCTGCTGGTCTCCCCGCTCGTCGTGCTGATGGGCGTCATCTCGCAGCAGAAGCAGGTGTTCCTTACCGACCCGCTCTATCCGACCGACCTGCTTTTCGGCCGCCAGATCCTCGAGCTGATGCCCGTGCTGGTGCAGGACCGCCCGTGGACCGCCGCGGGCCTTGCGCTGACCGTTCTCGCCGCGGTCGCCGGCCTCATCGCCCTGTGGATCTTCGCCTGGCGCCGCTTCCGCCCGCTGACCAGGAAGGAGCGCCTGACGCGCCTTGCCGTCACGCTGCCGCTGCTCGCCGGATTCGTGTCCATCATGGACTACAACGACTTCTCCTGGGTGCGCGACCGGCTGAAGGTCTTCCCGATCATGTGGGACCAGGCGGAGAACTACCGCCATAACGGCTTCGTCATGGCCTTCGCGATCAACCTGCCGATGGCGAACGTGCAGGCGCCTGCCGGCTACATGACCGACGCCATCGACAAGATTCCGTCCAAGCCCCTGCCGGCCGGCACGACGCACCGCTCCAAGCCGGACGTCATCGTGGTGATGAGCGAGTCCCTCTGGGATCCGACGCGCCTTGAGAACGTCAAGCTGTCGCCCGATCCGATGCCGGTCATCCGCGAAAACGCCAGCGGCAACGTCTTCTCGCCGGAATTCGGCGGCCTGACGGCCAATGTGGAATTCGAGGCGCTGACGGGCTTCTCCAACGCCTTCCTGCCGACCGGCAGCATCCCCTACCAGCAATATGTGCGCAAGCCGATCCCCTCGCTCGCCACGTTCTTCCGCGCGGAAGGCTATACGGCACGCGCCATCCATCCGTTCTCCGGCTGGTTCTGGAACCGCACCAGCGTCTACAAGGCCTTCGGTTTCGAGGCCTTCAAGGACGTCGACCAGATGCCGCCGCTGGCAAAGCGCGGCAACTTCACCTCGGACGAGGCGCTGACGAAGGAAATCATCCGCCAGGCGGACGCGCAGGAAAACCCGTTCTTCTTCTTCGCCGTCACGCTGCAGGGCCACGGCCCCTATGACGACGGCCGCTACAAGAAGACCGACATCGCCATCGACGGCAAGCTCGACGCCCGCGAGAACCGCATGCTGGCAAGCTACGCCCAGGGCGTGAAGGAAGCCGACCAGAGCCTCAAGATGCTGATGGACTGGGCGAAGGAACGCGACCGCGAGACGATCATCGTCGTCTTCGGCGACCACCTGCCGCCGCTCAACACGGTCTACAAGACATCCGGCTACATGCAGGGCATCACCGCCTCGCGCAAGGGCTCGGCCGAGCAGATGAAGAAGGAGCACGAGACCCCGCTCGTCATCTGGTCGAACAAGACCGGCGTGGAGAAGGAAGTGGGCACGATCAGCCCGGCATTCCTCTCCTACTACATCCTCAAGGAAGCGGGCTACGAGCACCCCTACTACACCGGCTTCCTCGGCGCGGTGCACGACAAGCTGCGCGTCATCGACCGCTACATGCTGATCGACGCCAAGGGCAACGCCACGCCCGATTGGGCGCGCAAGAAGACGCTCGACCCGCTGGTGCGCGACTTCCGCTTCCTGCAGCACGACATCATGTTCGGCAAGCAGTACGGCCTCGAGCGCTTCTTCGACTCCCATGCGGAGCTGATGGCGGCAGGCTACTGATTTTCGCCGGAATAAGGCTAGGCTAGAGTTCCGATTCCCGCTTCCGGAGCCCGGCCATGAGACCCTTCGACGACGCAGCCCAAATCCTCTTCGGTAAGCCTGCCGACCAGCTCGATGAGACCGAGCGCGACGTACTGCTGCACTCCCGCGAGGGCCGCATTCTTTCGGAAGACCGCAACATCGCCTACGAGGCGAAGCAATCGGTCGGCGAGCGCATCGCCGACGCCATCGCCCGCATCGGCGGCTCCTGGGCCTTCATCATCGGCTTCCTCGCCTTCCTCGTCGTCTGGACGGTCGCCAATACGCTGCTGCTGACGAAGGATGCCTTCGATCCCTACCCCTTCATCTTCCTCAACCTCGTGCTTTCCATGCTCGCCGCCCTCCAGGCTCCGATCATCATGATGTCGCAGAACCGGCAGGCCGCCCGCGACCGCTTCGAGGCCACCAAGGACTACGAGGTGAACCTCAAGGCGGAGATCGAGCTCATGGCGCTGCATCACAAGATCGACACCCATTTCATCGAGGAGATCGCCGCGCTGAAGATGGAAATCCTGCGGCTGCACGACGTGCTGCACCAACGGAGGTGACAACCCGCCACAACCAAAAATAGGCGGGATTCACACAAATCAATCTATAGGAGAAATTAAGATTCTCGGCGCACGATAAACGTGCATCCACATCAGGGATGCGGGGAATGCCATGCCGTCACACAATCCGAAGGAGGAGATGTCGTGCACGCCTTGTCCCGCCTGTCGAAGGATCGCGCCGGCACATCGGCGCTGGAATTCGCGATCATCGCCCCGCTCTTCTTCCTCGCGCTGTTCACGCTGATCGCCTACGGCATCTACCTTTCCGTCACGCATTCCGTGCAGCAGATCGCCGCCGATGCCGCCCGCACGGCGGTTGCCGGGCTCAACCCGACCGAGCGCGTCACGCTCGTCAACCGCTACCTCGATGCATCCCGCCTCGACTATTCCTTCATCAACCGCACGAAGATGAAGGTGCTCGTCACGGACGATCCGGGCAATCCGGACCAGTTCACCGTCACCATCACCTACGATTCCAGCGACCTGCCGATCTGGAAGCTCTTCACCTTCGCGCTGCCGAAGGAAGAGATCCAGCGCTACGCCACCGTGCGCATCGGGGGGATGTGAGATGAAGCCTCCCCGCCTGCTCCAGGACCGTTCCGGCAATATCGGCATACTCGCGGCGGCGAGCCTGCCCCTGATGATCTTCTCGCTGGCGCTGGGCGTGGACTACGGCTACCTCACCGTGCAGCGTCGGCAGTTGCAGTCCTCCGCGGACCTTGCCGCGATCGCCGCCGCCTCCAACGTGGCGGAGGCGGAAAAGGCTGCCGCGACCTATTTCGCACTCAACCACCTGCCGGCTTCCGTCTCCGGCACGAACGGCGTGACGATCCCCGCCGCGACGCCGGTCGGCCTCAAGGCCGCCGTCACCACCGCGACGGTCGAGCGCGGCCGCTACGTCGCCGATCCCGACATTCCGCCCGAGGACCGCTTCAAGCCGGCGACGGCCGATGCCGACGCCGCACGGGTGACGCTGTCCCGCCCCGCCGACCTCTTCGTCGCCTCTGTCTTCATGCCGAAGTCGCCGCTGCTTTCGGCAACCGGCTCGGCATCGCGCACCAAGGTCGCCGCCTTCTCCATCGGCACACGCCTTGCCAGCCTCAACGACGGCATCCTCAACGCACTGCTCGGCAAGCTCCTCGGCACGAAGCTTTCGCTCAAGGTGATGGACTACCGCGCGTTGGTCGACACGGATCTTTCGGTACAGCCCTTCCTGAAGGCCGTCGCCACGCAATTGAACCTGACGGCCGGCACCTATGAGGACGTGCTGAATGCCGGCATCACCATGCCGCAGCTTCTCGCCTCCATGCGCGCCGTCGAGGGGCTTTCCGGCCCTGTCCGCTCCGCCCTCCACGCCATAGAGACGGCGACGTCGGGCAGCAAGGTGAAGCTCCCCCTCGCCCGCATCCTCAACATCGACCCGAAGAAGGGCATAGCCGTGGCGACGGGCGGCGACTGGGCGATGTCCGTCAACGCCCTGCAGATCGTCACCGCCGCCGCGGCCCTTGCCAACGGCAAGAACCAGGTGGCGCTCGACACCGGCCTTGCCATTCCGGGCCTCGCCTCGGTGACGGTCGCGCTCGCCATCGGCGAACCGCCGGTCGAAACGCCCTCCCACCGTCTGGGCGCACCTGGCAGCGCCGTGCGCAGCGCCCAGACGCGACTTGCGGTCGAGGTCGGCGTCGACGGGCTTGCCGCGCTGGCGGGCCTTCGGATCAAGCTGCCGCTCTATGTCGAGGTCGCAGCGTCCGAGGCAAAGCTCGCCGATATCCGCTGCCTCGGCGGCTCGCCGTCCAATGCCAATGTCGCGGTCGATGCCGTGGCGGGCGTGGCGGAGATCGCCATCGGCAAGGTGGACCCGTCCGTGCTCGCCGATTTCTCCGACGAGCCCCGGGTGCAGAAAGCCCGGATCGTCGATGCCCTGCTCCTCAGCATCGACGCGCTGGCGCATGCCGAGGCCAAGAACCTTACGAAGGACCGCCTCACCTTCACGCCGACGGAGATCGCCGCCAAGGCGACGAAATCCACCTCGACACGCGATACGCTCACCTCCACCATCCAGAGCCTGCTCGGAAAGCTCGAGGTCGAGATCAACATCAAGCTGCTCAATCTCGGGCTCAGCACCTCGCTCGTCACGCAGGCGCTCGCCTCGACGCTCGGCGCGGCGACGCCAGCGCTGGACGAACTGCTCTACAATCTGCTGCTCGCCGTCGGCGTGAAGATCGGGGAAGCGGATATCCGCGTGACGGGCGTCGCCTGCCAGCGCCCCGCCCTCGTGCAATAGGGCTTAGCCGCCCTGCGGGAATTGCGGCGCGCCGTCGGTAATCTCGTAATAGTCGCCCTTGTCGGCGCAATAGATGTGCACGCCGATGGAAAACCCCGTCGGCCTGTCGAAGGAGCCGGCCATGACCGAGGTATAGTTGGAACCGTCGCCCTTCCAGAACAGGGCGGAGCCGCAGGTCCGGCAGAAGCCCCGGCCCGCCCAATCGCTTGCACGATACCAGGCGACGTTCTCCGATCCTTCCACCGTCAGCTTCTCGTCGCGCACATTGACCGCGGCGTAGAAATTCCCGGTCTGCCGCCGGCACTGGCTGCAATGGCAGGCGACGATCTTGCTGAGGTCTCCTTGCGTGCGGAAACGCACCGCGCCGCAGAGGCAATGTCCCCGATGTTCCTCGCTCATATTCCCCCCAAACGAAAACCGGGCCAGCTTTGCCAGCCGGCCCGGTCCTGTCAAATTCACATTCCTGAATGCATGCATCAGCCCCGCTCATCGACGGAACCGAAGCGTGAACGGAAGGCGATCAGCCGTTCACGACCATCCGCTTCTCGTCGCGGCCGCCCTTCATGCGCTCGGCAAGAAGGAAGGCGAGCTCCAGCGCCTGGTCGGCGTTGAGGCGCGGGTCGCAATGCGTGTGGTAGCGGTCGCCAAGGTCCGCGCCCGAAAGCGCCCGTGCGCCGCCCGTGCATTCCGTCACGTCGTTGCCGGTCATCTCGATATGGATGCCGCCCGGATGCGTGCCTTCGGCGCGGTGGATCTGGAAGAAGCTCTCCACTTCCGACAGGATCCGCTCGAAGGGACGGGTCTTGTAGTTGTTGAGCGTGATCGTGTTGCCATGCATCGGGTCGCAGGACCACACGACCTTCTTGCCTTCCCGCTCGACGGCACGGATGAGGCGCGGCAGGTTCTCCGCGACCTTGTCGTGGCCGAAGCGGCAGATCAGCGTCAGGCGGCCGGCCTCGTTCTGCGGGTTGAGGAGGTCGATGAGCTCAAGGAGGCCATCGCTCGTCAGCGACGGACCGCACTTGAGGCCGATCGGGTTCTTGATGCCACGGCAATATTCGATATGCGCATGGTCGGCCTGGCGGGTGCGGTCGCCGATCCAGATCATATGGCCGGACGTCGCGTACCAGTCGCCCGAGGTCGAATCGACGCGGGTCAGCGCCTGCTCGTAACCGAGCAGCAGCGCCTCATGGCTGGTGAAGAAATCCGTCTCGCGCAGGTTCGCGTGGTTCTCCGAGGTGATGCCGATGGCCTTCATGAAGTCCATGGTCTCGGAAATCCGGTCGGCGAGCTTGCGGTAGCGCTCGGCCTGCGGGCTGTCCTTGACGAAGCCAAGCATCCACTGGTTGACGTTCTCCAGGTTGGCATAGCCGCCCATGGCGAAAGCGCGCAGGAGGTTCAGCGTCGCCGCGGACTGGCGGTAGGCCATGATCTGGCGTTCCGGGTTCGGCACGCGGGCCTCTTCCGTGAACTCGATGCCGTTGATGATGTCGCCGCGGTAGGACGGCAGCGATACATCGCCCTGCTTCTCGATGCCCGAGGAACGGGGCTTGGCGAACTGGCCGGCGATGCGGCCGACCTTGACCACCGGAAGCTGGGCGCCGAAGGTCAGCACCACGGCCATCTGGAGGAAGGCGCGGAAGAAGTCGCGGATCGTATCGGCACCGTGCTCGGCGAAACTCTCGGCGCAATCGCCGCCCTGAAGCAGGAAGCCCTTGCCTTCGGCCACGTTCGCAAGCGCGGTCTTGAGGCGGCGTGCCTCACCGGCGAAGACGAGCGGCGGAAACTTCGCGAGGCGTTCTTCGGTCGCCGCCAATGCGGCGAGATCGGGATAATCCGGAACCTGCTGGATGGGCTTCTGCCGCCAGCTGCTCGGCGTCCAATTCTGTGCCATGATACTCACCTGTCCTGAAGCGCTCCCAACAAGCCAGGAACGCCCCTCCGTTTTAACGATGCGGGCTTATAAACCGATAGATGGTTCTTGCATAGCGGGAGTTCTAGCGATCGACTGTCCCAAATGCGCCAGATGTGGCAACCGCCGTCAGACCCGCTGGCCGTTCCTGACGCGGTAGCTTGGCTGGTACATCGTCACCAGTTCCTCCGACGCCGTCGGATGCACCGCCATGGTGCGGTCGAAGTCGTCCTTGGTGACACCAGCCTTCAGCGAGATGCCAAGAAGTTGCGCCATCTCGCCCGCCTCGTGGCCGAGGATATGCGCGCCCACCACCTTTCGGTCGGAGGCATTGACGACGAGCTTCATGATCGTCTTTTCCTGCCGGCCGGAAAGCGTCGCCTTCATCGGGCGGAACTCGGCGCGGTAGATTTCGAGATCGTCGAACCGCTTCGCTGCTTCCTCCTCGCTGAGGCCGACCGTACCGATCTCGGGCTGCGAGAACACGGCGGTCGCGATGAGGTCATGATCCGGCGAGACCGGATTGCCGCGAAACTCCGTCTCGATGAAGCACATCGCTTCGTGGATCGCGACCGGCGTCAGCTGCACGCGGTCGGTCACGTCGCCAAGCGCAAAGATGCCGGGAGCGTTGGTCCGCGAATGCTCATCGACGATGATCGCGCCACGCTCGTTCATGGCGACGCCCGCCGTCTCCAGCCCGAGGCTGCCGGTGTTCGGCACGCGGCCGAGCGCCAGCATCACCTGGTCGACGGTCAGTGTCTCGCCGGTCTTGGTCTTCACGACACGGCGCCCGCCCTCGCCTTCGGCGACGCTGGTGATGATATCCTCGCAGATGACGCGGATGCCCTTGCCGATCATCGCCGACTGCAGGCCGTGGCGCATGTCCTGATCGAAGCGCGAGAGGATCTGCTTGCCGCGATAGATCAACGTCGTCTCGACACCGAGCCCGTGGAAGATATTGGCGAATTCGACGGCGATATAGCCACCGCCCGCGATCAGGATGGATTTCGGCAGCGCCGGCAGGTCGAAGGCCTCGTTCGAGGTGATGCAGAGATCATGACCGGGCAGGTCGAAATGCGGCGTCGGATGACCGCCGACGGCGATCAGGATGCGCTCGGCCGTCACCAGCTCGTCGGTGGCGGTCAGGCGGATCGTGTTCGGCCCGACGAGTACTGCGCGCGTCGCGAGGATGATCGCGCCGGCATTCTCCAGCCCTTTGCGATAGAGACCTTCGAGGCGCGCGATCTCCTTCTCCTTGGCCGAAACGAGCGCCGGCCAGTCGAATGTCGTCTCGCCGACCTGCCAGCCGAAGCCGGCGGCATCCTCGAAATGCTCGTGGAACTGCGAGGCATAGACATAGAGCTTCTTCGGCACGCAGCCGCGGATGACACAGGTGCCGCCGAAGCGGAACTCCTCGGCGATCGCCACCTTCTTGCCCATGGCTGCGGCAAGGCGCGCGCTGCGCACGCCGCCGGAGCCTCCACCGATGACGAAGAGGTCGTAGTCGAATGTCGTCATGTCGCGATCTCCTGCGGGCAAGCCTGGCCGGACGGCCGTCTGAGGACGCGGAAGGCGAATCCGCCCGCTGCGTCCGACACATATAGGAACAGCGCGCCCAAAAGGAAAAGGCCGGATCGCCGGTTGAGCGCCACTCCCGCTGCGGTCGCTTTACATTGCCGGAAAATCCGCCCCAAATGCTGGACCGGGCGGCGTGGATGCCCGATTTACGCCGGGGCGAAGGGGCGTTAGGAAATACCTGACCGATTGTGGTCCAAGTGGATGATCATCATGAAAAAGCCCCTGCGTATCGCGGCCTGCGCGGCCGTACTCGCCCTCCTGGCAGGCCCTGCGGCCGCCGAAGACCTCGTCTTCGAGCTAAGGAACGGCACCAATTCCACGCTCACCGCCTTCTACACCTCCCCGGTCGGCGAGGACCGTTGGGAAGAGGATGTGTTCGGCGACCAGGTGCTCGAGCCCGGCGAGACGATCGAAGTCACCATCGCGGATGGCCGCGATGTCTGCGAGTACGACATGCGCTTCGAGTTTTCGGAGGATTCCGCCCTGGATACGACGACCGACACGCAGAACCTGTGCGAACTCGGCTCCTACACGATCCACGAATAGACGGCGCCGGGCCGTCGCCATCGAGGCATATGAAAAAGGCGGCCCGTGGCCGCCTTTTTCCGTCGATACTTACTGCTTCGGCTTCGCGTCGCCGCCCTCGGCAGGCTTGGCGCCAATCATCTGGTCGAGCTTGGTGCCGCTTTCGGTGCGCAGGTCGCGGTCGATGCCCGAAGCCCAGATTTCGGCAGCCTTCACGACTTCGCGCGTGGCGATCGGGCCGTCCGACAGCAGCTTCTTGCCGACGGCCGAGCCGTAGAAGTCGGCAATGGCCTTCAGCTCGTCCTGCGTGAAGGTCTTGGCGTAGATCGTCGCGGCTTCCTTCTCGAGGTCAGCACGGCGCGGCGCCAGCGCCAGCGCCTGTTCGTCGACGACGGCACTGATTTCCGATTCGTGGTTCGGCGATGCCTGCACGAAAGACGCCTTCACCCGGGCGGCAAGGCTCGGAAGGATATCGTCGAAGCGGCTCGTCGCGCCGATGGCGTCGATGGCGGCGCGGGCTGCCTTGATCTGCGCGTCCGTGACGTCCTGCGCCTTGACGGCGCCGGCAAAGCCAGCCGAAACGATGAGGGTCACCGCGAGGGTCCGGCCGAAACCAGCAAATTTGATCATGTCGGTCTGTGCTCCTGTCTATTCTTTCGCCGTCAGCGTGCGCGCACCAGCGGGTCCCGCGATGATGGCAAGCGACGCCATATTGATGAAGAGGCCGTGTTCGACGACGCCCGGTATGTCATTGAGATTGCTTGCGAGCGCATCTGCATCAGGAATGCGGCCAAAAGATGCGTCGAGAATGTAGTGTCCACCGTCCGTCATGAACGGGCCGTCGCCGGAGGTGCGCAGCGCGATCGGACCGGAAAGGGAAAGGCGCGCGGCCGTCTTCTCGATGGCGATGCGCGTCGCGGCAAGACCGAACGGATTGACCTCGATCGGCAGCTTGAAGGCGCCGAGCGTCTCGACGACCTTGCTCTCGTCAGCGATCACGATCATGCGCTGCGAGGCGCTGGCGACAATCTTCTCGCGCAGCAGCGCGCCGCCGCCGCCCTTGATGAGGCGCAGCCTGCCGTCCACCTCGTCGGCGCCGTCGATGGTGAGGTCGAGTTCCGGCAGTTCGTCGAGCGACTTCAGCGGCACGCCGAGTTCGACGCAGAGCCGCGCCGTGCGCTCGGAGGTGGGCACGCCCTCGACCCTGAGGCCGCCGGCCACCTTCTCGGCCAGGAGCCGCACGAATTCCTCGGCGGTCGAGCCGGTGCCGATGCCGAGGCGCATGCCGTCTTCTACATGGGCCAGCGCTGCCTCGGCGGCCTTGATCTTCATTTCACGGGCGTCCATGCCCAAAACTCCCTGAGCCGTTGCAAACCGGCGCGCGAAGCGGCCGAAATTCCGGTGAGACACTTACACGCCCCTGCCGGCAAACGAAAGCCAAAATCGCCGCCTCCCTGCGGCAGGAAAGCGGATTGCAAATGCCGCCCCGCCGTCGCATACCGGAAGCATCCTCCCTCTTTCCACCCGCAGGTTTTCATGTCCGCTCCTCTCGTAGTCTTCGATCTCGACGGCACCCTCATCGATACGGCACACGATCTCGTGGCGAGCCTCAACCACACGATCGGCCTCGAAGGGCTGGAGCCGGTCGGCTATGGCGACCTCACCTATCTCGTCGGCCACGGCGGCCAGGTGATGATCAAGCGCGCCTTCGCGCTGCGCGGCCGCGAGATTTCCGACGAGGAACTGCAGCGCATGCTCGCCGTCTTCGTCGAGCACTATGCGGACGCCATGCCCGGCGTCTCGACGCCCTATCCCGGCCTCACCGACGCCATGGACCGTCTTGCCGGAACCGGCTACCGCCTCGCCGTCTGCACGAACAAGATGGAAGGGCTTGCCCGCCGCCTCGTCGACGGCCTCGGCCTCACGGCGCGCTTCGCCGCCATCACCGGCGGCGATACCTTCGCCGTGCGCAAGCCGGATGCCGAACACCTGCTCGGCACCGTCCGCCTTGCCGGGGCGGATCCGAAGCGCACGGTGATGATCGGCGACAGCCTCAACGACATGCTCGTCGCCCGCAATGCCGGCGTCCCGTCGATCGGCGTGCCCTTCGGTTATTCGGACGTGCCGGTCGCCGAACTCGAGCCGAACCACGTCATCGCCCATTTCGACGAACTGACGCCCGACCTCGTGGAGCGCCTCATCGCCCGCTAGAGCATCTCCGGCAAATGTGAAAATGCTGCAATGAAAAAGGGCACGCCTCCCGGGAGGCGTGCCCTTTGATTTACCAGCCGGCTCGCAGCATCAGCCCTGGACCTGCCGTGCCGAGCGCGTGGCGGCGAAGGCCTTGCGCATGTAGTCGTCACGGCCATAGACGTCGTCGAAATATTCGACCGCGCCGTTCTTGTTCGGCCAGGCGGTGAAATAGGTGATGTAGATCGGGATATCCGCCTTCACGCTCAGCGCCTTGTTGCGGCCGGCCGCGATCTCCTTGCCGACATCCGCCTCGCTGACGCCGAGCACGGCCGCCGCCATCTTGCGCGGTTCGGCAAGGCGCACGCAACCGTGGCTGAGCGCCCGCATGTCCTTCTTGAAGAAGCTCTTCGACGGCGTGTCGTGCATGTAGATGGCGTGGCTGTTCGGGAAGAGGATCTTCAATTCGCCCAGCGCATTGTCGCCGCTCGGCGGCTGGCGCACGGAAACGCCGGCGGTCGAGCCGCTCCAGTTGACGGAGGACGACGGCACCGCCCGGCCGCCCACGGCCACCTCGTAGCCCATGCGGTCGAGATAGGACGGGTCGTTGCGCAGCTTCGGCAGCATCTCGTTGATGATGATCGACTGCGGCACGCCCCAATATGGGTTGACCTCGACGGTCTGGATGCGGTCCTCGAAGAAATAGGTCTGGTGCGACTTGGAGCCGACGACCGTGCGCATCGAGAACTTTTCCGCGCCGTCCTCGTAGTAGTAGACCATGAAGGCCGGCTGGTTGATGAAGACATGGCGCGCGCCGAGATCGGCCGGCAGCCAGCGGGCCTGTTCCAGCGCGACTTCGAGCTTGGCGACCTTGTCGGCCACCGAATCGCCGCCGACGAGCTTGCGGATCGACGCCTTGCCGACGACGCCGTCCGGCTTCAGGCCGTTTTCCTTCTGGAAGGCCTCGACGAGCGCGACCAGTTCCGGCGTATAGTCCGGCGTGCCCGCATAGCTTGCGATGGTCACCGAATGGTCGGTCTTCAACGCATCCGAGCCGTGCTTGACGATGCCCTTGACGATATTGGCGAGTTCCGGGCTGCTCTGGCCCGGCTTCAGCAGGGTATTTTCGGCGATCACCACGCGGTCGTCGCCCTCGGTCTCGGCGCGCAGCCTGGCAAGCTCGGCCTTGAGCGCCTGGAAATCGGCATTGGCCGGCGAGCGGCTTTCGAGGTAGCCCTTCACGTTGCCGCTCAGCGCCACGTTCTTCAGCGCGGCGACGAGATTGACGTCCTTGCGCTTGAAGTCGTGATAGCCCGAAATCCGGTTCGGATCGATCCGGCCCCGCACCGCGTCCTGCACATAGGTCGCGACGGCCGACGAGAGGGCGATCTCGAAGGTCGCAAGCTCGTTGTAGCGCGCGTTCATGTCGGCGCTGTCGAAGCTGTCCGCGGGGATCTGCACCGCGTAGTCCCAGGGGTCGAGACCGACGGCCGCGGCATCTGCGAGCACCGCGATGGCAGCCTTGGCTTTCTCGCTGATGCCCGTGCCCACGACCCAGACGAGCTTCTTGTGGTCGGCGTAGAACGTCTCGACCGCCTTGGCGGCGTCCGGCGTGGTGCGCACGTTGACCGAAGCGAAGGCCGCGCGAATGCCGGAATCGCCGGCCGGCACGATATCCGCGGAGATCGAGCTGGTTACGACGGGATCGGCCAGTTTATCGACGGCGACACGCTTCAGGGCATCGGCCTTGTAGGTATAGTAACGGGGGCCGGTGACGCGCGGCAGGGGCTTTGCTTCCTGCTTTACCACGGCATTCGGCATCACCGCGCCGGTTTGCACGCCCGGAAGCTCCTCGCGCTTCGGCTCCTTCTTCTTGCCGCCGCGAATGAAATCCATCAGCGTAATGGCATTTGCGGGCGCGGCGTGCAGCGTGATGGTGGCGCAGGACAGAGCCAGCGCAGCGGCCAGCACGGCAGTCTTTGACAGCTTCATAAGTATTCCATTCCCCGAATGAACCGCACCTTGCGGTCTCTGGCGGCGCCCGAACCAGCAGGCCGGTAAGTTATAGGAAAGGATGGTGAATGAAAAGGAAACGCCCCTCCCCGCCGACCGTTCCACGCCTCACGAAACCGTTATGCCCGAACCTGCAAAACAGGACGGACGACACCCGGTAAAAATTTGAATTGACGCGGATTTTTTTACCTGGAGCCGGTTTTCCAAATCCCTCGGCAGAAAATCAGAAAAAATTTGTGCCGTCGGTTGTGATGGAAAAGGCACAGCGCCTGCGAGGCCTTCGAGACCCCTTGCGCGACCATATCCGCCGCCTAATCGATTTTAACCGAAAGTCTCGTCCCGCACCGCCAATCCGCCCTTGCAACCGGGTCTGAGATGGGCCAGAGATTTGCGCGATTTTTTCGCGCCAGCGCGGCCCTTCCCGAACGGCCCGCGCTCGCCCGGCCTGCCGCGCCCCATGCGGCGGCATCGCCGGCGGCAGGATGGAGCGCATGGGCTTTAAAGCGGGAAGCACAATGACATCGACGCGCACGGAAACGGATACATTCGGCCCCATCGAAGTGGACAACAGCCGCTATTGGGGCGCGCAGGCCCAGCGTTCGCTCGGCAACTTCAAGATCGGCTGGGAAAAGCAGCCGCTTTCGGTCGTGCGCGCCCTCGGCATCGTCAAGCAGGCCGCCGCCCGCGCCAACGTGGAGCTCGGCCGCCTCGACCCGAAGCTCGGCGAAGCGATCGTCGCCGCAGCGCAGGAAGTCATCGACGGCAAACTCAACGACCATTTCCCGCTCGTCGTCTGGCAGACGGGCTCGGGCACCCAGTCCAACATGAACGCCAACGAGGTGATCTCCAACCGGGCCATCGAAATGCTCGGCGGCGTCATGGGCTCCAAGAAGCCGGTGCATCCGAACGACCACGTCAACATGAGCCAGTCGTCGAACGATACCTATCCGACGGCCATGCACATCGCCTGCGCCGAGCGCATCGTCCATGACCTGCTGCCGGCGCTCAAGCACCTGCACGCCGCGCTCGAGGCCAAGGTCAAGGCCTTCGACCACATCATCAAGATCGGCCGCACGCACACGCAGGACGCCACCCCGCTGACCCTCGGCCAGGAATTCTCCGGCTATGCCGCGCAGGTCGCCTCCTCGATCAAGCGCATCGAACTGACCCTGCCGGGCCTTTGCGAACTCGCCCAGGGCGGCACCGCCGTCGGCACCGGCCTCAATGCCCCGGTCGGCTTTGCGGAAAAGGTCGCCGATCAGATCGCGAAGATCACCGGCATCGCCTTCAAGACCGCGCCGAACAAGTTCGAGGCGCTCGCCGCGCACGATTCCATGGTCTTCTCGCACGGCGCGATCAACGCGGCCGCCGCCGCCCTCTTCAAGATCGCCAACGATATCCGCTTCCTCGGCTCCGGCCCACGCTCCGGTCTCGGCGAACTCTCCCTGCCGGAAAACGAGCCCGGCTCGTCCATCATGCCCGGCAAGGTCAACCCGACCCAGTGCGAAGCCCTCACCCAGGTCTGCGCCCAGGTCTTCGGCAACCATGCCTCGCTGACCTTCGCCGGCAGCCAGGGCCACTTCGAGCTCAATGTCTTCAACCCGCTGATGGCCTACAATTTCCTGCAGTCCGTCCAGCTGCTTTCGGATGCCGCGATCTCCTTCACCGACAATTGCGTCGTCGGCATCGAGGCGCGCGAGGACAACATCAAGGCGGCGCTCGACCGCTCGCTGATGCTCGTCACGGCGCTCGCCCCGAAGATCGGCTACGATAATGCCGCCAAGATCGCCAAGACCGCGCACAAGAACGGCACGACGCTCCGCGAGGAGGCCGTCGGCGGCGGTTACGTCACGAACGAGGAGTTCGACGAGGTTGTGCGCCCGGAAAAAATGATCATGCCGGGTTGAAGAAGTTTTTTTTAATATAATAAGCGAAAAGGCCGCAGATCATTGGATTTTCGGCCTTTTTTCTTTCCGCATTCCGTTACGGAATACACAAACGTTAATCTTTCCCAAAGCTTTTTCGCAGTATTTTACGGGATGGGAGCCAACCAGGGAAATCAGGAGCAGCCGCAATGAACACGGCAGTCGCGCAGAAGGTCCAGGTGCCCGACATCGCGGCACAGGTGACCTATGCCATGCGCATAATGGGCGTTTCTCCCATTCCGCGGAATTACGAGCTGTTCTACGAAGCCTATATCGGCTCGAACCCCAAGCTGACGCGGGAACTGGCCGCCCTCGGCACCAAGGCCTCGCAGGAGGAACTGGACGAGATCGGCGCCCGCTATTTCGGCCATCATCACGGCGAAACAGTCATCGACGGCGCGCATACGAGGATCGTCGGCGAGCTGGAAGGCATCCTCCGCCTCCTGAAGCAGGAACAGACCTCGCTCGAAAGCTATAACAGGCTGCTCGACGAAACCTTCGTGCGCATCAGCGGCAAGAGCGTCACCAGCGCCGAGATCATCCGCAGCGCCATCGGCGTCCTGACGGAAGCGACCGGCGACACCATCACCCAGGGCAAGGAGATGGTCGAGAACGTCGCGCAGAAATCCATAGAGATGGAGAACGTCCGCAAGGAGCTGGACGAATACAAGCGTATCGCCAACACCGATTCGCTGACGCAGCTCTCCAACCGCCGCGCCTTCGACGACAAGCTCTCGGCGATCTACAATTCCTCCATGTCGCGCAACGTCACCGCGCTGGTCCTTGCCGATATCGACCATTTCAAGAAGATCAACGACACCTATGGCCATCCGGTCGGCGACAAGATCCTCGCCTCCGTCGCCAGCCTGATCCGCGCGAACGTGCGCAAGGACATCCTCGTCGCACGCACCGGCGGCGAGGAATTCGCGATGATCATCGAGGGCAATACCGAGGAAGAGGCGATGGCGATCGCCGAGCGCATCCGCACCGCGCTGGAGCACACGCCGTTCAAGAACTCCAAGACCGGCGTCAACTACGGCCCGATCACCATCTCGCTCGGCTTCTGCATGGCCTCCTGGGCGGAAGGCCCTGGCGAACTCTACTCCAAGGCCGATATCGCGCTTTACTGCGCCAAGAACGGCGGGCGCAACCGCACCATGGCCTTCGAAGACGGCATGAAGAAGGACTTCACCAAGAGCTGGCTGATCTACCGCAAGTAGGACATCCGTTCCTGTCCCGAAACGGCGCCCTTTGCGGCGCCGTTTGCATTTCGGCAACGAAATTTTCTCCCCGGCCAAATCCGGCGGAACCGTGGCGGGACCTGAGCGTTTCCACGGCAAATGGAGGATCGTGCCATGCAGAACGGATTTCTCGAAATGACGATCATCGCAGTCCTGATGGTCAGCAGCCTCGTCTGGATTCAGCCCTTCTGAGGGTATACGGCCGGCGGGCGCCTGTTCCCCCCGGAACATCGTGGCATCCGCCGCCGTCCTACAACGTCCCCATCGGAACACGCCGGGCGGAACGCCCCGGCCTCAAGACAGGGGACAGGACATGAAAAAGTTTGCCATCGCGCTCATCGCCGGCTTTCTTTCCACCACGGGCATTGCCGCCGCCGACAATAGGGTCGATCCGATCGAGGTCGCATCACTCTCCTCCGCCTCGCAGAAGACCGGCTGGCTGCAGGTGCTCTCCGGCGGCAAGCCGGTGAAGTCGAATACAAAGATCGCCGCCGTCTCCCGCGCGCCCATCGCCCGCGAACTCGTCGCCTTCGACGAGGACGTCCCGTCCGGCACGATCATCGTCGACAATTCCGAGCGGCGCCTCTACCACGTGCTCGGTTCCGGCCTTGCCATGAAATATGCCGTCAGCGTCGGCCGCGAGGGCTTCATCTGGATCGGCACGGAAACGGTGACGCGCAAGACCGAATGGCCGACCTGGACGCCGCCGGAAGACATGCGCGCCCGCGAGGCGAAGAAGGGCAAGGTCCTGCCGGTCACCATGAAGGGCGGCCTCGACAACCCGCTTGGCTCCCGCGCCATCTATCTCGGCTCCACCATCTATCGCATCCACGGCACGAACCAGCCGTCCTCGCTCGGCAAGGCGCAATCGTCCGGCTGCATCCGCATGGCGAACGAGGATGTCGAGCACCTCTATGCGCAGGTGACGCCCGGCACGACGGTCATCGTGCGTAATTGAGGAAGACCGGAACGATCAGCGGCAGGCCGATGCGCCTGCCGCTTTTGCTATTGCGATGAGTTCCGGGCGGTATTCGAAATGCATGGTGTCGTAGTGGTACCAGCGCCCGCCCCAGATGAAGCCGTGCCGCTCGAAAATCTCGACGATCTCCAGCGGATACCGGTTGGCATGGCGCGGCACCTTGCCCGGCTTGCCGCCGGACCAGACCCAGTAATCGGCGAATTTCGTGTTGAGGTCGATGGCCGCGCCGAAGCTGTGCACCGACATGTTCGGCGCGCCGGAGACCTTGCGCCAGTTGAAGGTGCCGGCGGAGGGCGCCAGATAGCGCTTCAGCGCCGGCCTTTCCGCAAGCGCGTCCCGCACCTTTTCCAGCGCCGCCGCGGCGCCCTGCCGCTTGGTGACGCGCAATGTCGTGCCGAACCAGGCGACGGGAACGAGGTCGCCTTCCACCGCCTTCGCGGTCCGGCCATAGAGCCGCATCATCAGCGCATCGCTGCGGACGCGGCCCGGGTCGAAATCGAGCACGGGCTTCGCCTCGCAGGCGCCGAGCGGATAGATCTGCCGCAGGCTGTCCTCGATGTCCCCGCCGGCGAGCGCCGCCTGATGGTCCTTCGCCTTGCCGTCGTCGATCTGAAGCGGCTCGCCGCCGTCGCGCAGGAGAAGCATGTTGCCCTCGACGCCGGAAAGGCTCTCGGGATAGACCTCCACGAGGAGTTTGAGGCGCGTGGCAAGGTCGGGCTCGGCCGCGCGCGCGGCCGGCATGGCCGCCGCCAGCGCGAGCGCGGCGGCGAACCAGCGCTTAGTCGACGGAGATATTGATATAGTCGCCTCCCGCGCCGCGCCAGATTTCGACGGAGATGCGCACGTCGCCATTGAGGATGCGGCGCGCGGCGCTGCCCTCGATCCGGCCGCTACGGATCATGCGCTCGGCAAGATCGCGGTTGCGGGCGGATGCGAAGAAGCTGTCGATATCGTCGCCAGGCTGGCGGATGCCGAAGCGGTGCACATTGGCGCGATCCTGGCGGATGACCTGCCAGGGCTGGGTCAGGCGCTCGTTGCTGGAATTGTAGAGATCGTCCTGCCCGATATAGGCGTCATAGCTTTCCAGCAATTCGTCGGCATGGGCCGCACCCGTCGAAACCATCAATGTTGCAGCACAAGCCGCCGCGAAAATTCCTGTCCGCATTTCTCACTCCAAATCCGGCCGAAGCCCTTAGCAATGACAAGACGGGCGGGCAGGTCCGGATATTCGCCGCCTTCTTCAGGCGGCAAGACGCCGCCGGTCCTCCGCCAGGAAATCGACGATGCGGTCGATCACCGGTTCGGCCGAAACGATGCGGCGATGGCCGAAGCCGTTCGCCCATTCGAGCGTCACGTTCGGCCCGGCGGTCGCATAGCGGCGGGCATGCAGCGCCGGCACCTCCTTGTCGTCCTCGGCGTGGAGGACCAGCATGGGCGTTGCGAGCCGCCCTGCCCCGTTCGCCGCATCGAAGGCCGAAAGCGGCGCGCCGGCGATCCGTTCCACGTGGCTCTCCAGCGCCGCCTGCGCCCGGGGCCCCAGCTTCAGCAGCCGGCCGAGATCCTTGAAAAGCCATGTCATCTCACTCGGCGAGCCGATGGTGACGAGCCGGCGCGGCCGGTGGGCGGGAACCGAGGGCACGAGGCCGCTTGCCGCGCAGGCAAGCGACGCGCCGCCGAAGGAATGGCCGCAGAAATAGTCGAAGCCGCCGAAGCGCTGCCAGGCCGCGTCGATCGCCCGGACGGCCATCGGCAGCGTCAGCGTGCGACCCCGCGAGGCGCCGTGGCCCGGCAGGTCGAGCGCGACGACCTCATGGCCCGCGGCGACCAGCCCCTCGGTAAGGGCGGCAAGATAGGCCGTGCGCGAGCCCCAGCCATGCACCACGAGGACGCGCCCCGCAAAGGCCTCGCAGGGGCGCGCGGCAAAGCGGTGCGCGACGGCGCTGCCGCCCTCGAAGGAAAGCGTGACGCGCTGCGCCTGCCGCATCCAGCCGCGCGAGCGGGCGAACAGCTCCTTCTCCTTCGCCGTGCCGGGGCGCCGGCGGGGCGTCATCGCGAAGAGACGGAAGGCGGCGCGGCCGGCCGCATCGGGAGACACCGCGGCCACGCCCGAAAGCGCCAGCCGGATGACCTTCAAGCCAAAGGATGCCATAGTGGGAATCCATAAAAATGTTCAATGCTGAACAATAAAGTACAACCATGAACGAAAATCAAGCCTTCCCCTGGGATCATCCGCGCTTTCGCAGCTGGATCGGCGTGGCGCGCGCCTGCCAGCTCATGCAGCAGGCGATGACTAGGGCGATCGCGGACCTCGGCATCAAGACGCCGCATCTCGACATCCTGATCAATCTCTACCGCTTCGACGGCATTTCCCAGCAGGAGCTGGCCCGCAAGCTTCTGGTCGGCCGCTCGAACATGAGCATGCTGCTGCCGCAGCTCGAAAAGCGCGGCCTGATCGTCCGCCGCCCGGATACGAAGGACAAGCGCATCCTGCGCCTTTCGCTGACGGAAGCCGGCCGCAAGCTCACCATGGAAGCCATGGCCATCCAGACGGGAATGATCGAGAAGATCATGTCGCAGACGCCCGCCGACCGCTGCCTCCAGGTCGCCGAGGCGATGGAGGACATCATCCGCCTCCTCCAGACGATGGAGACGGAAACGGACGCCGGAGACTAGACGGCGGCGACGTCGTCCGCGCGGGTCGACCGCAGCGACAGGAACTCCCAGACGGCGACGCCGAACAGCACCGCGCCGGCCGCCATGAAGAGCTGGTAGGGTTCTACGACCGGCACGACCAGCGACAACGCCAGCAGCGCGCCGATGCCGACAAGATGCGACAGCGGCGAGCGTCCGCGGATCGCCGCCTTGAACCAGATATTGCCGAGCAGGAAAACGACCGGCCCGCCGATGATAGCGCTCGCCGTCCTGAAATCGAGATGGCCGTGCGGATGGGCGAGAGCGAACTCCTCCGCCACCGCCGAAAGGATGATGCCGGCGACAATCGGGATATGGGCATAGGTGAAGGCCATGCGCGCGATGCGGCCGGGCGTTGCCGAATGCTCGATCAGATGCGCCGCCTCGCCGTGGCCGAAGCGGAAGTAGATCCACCACATGGTCGCCGTCGAGACGAAGGCCGCGGCCAGCATGAAGATGGTGAAGCCGTCGAGCAGTTCCATGCCGGCAACCGTGCGGCCGGTCACGAGGATGGTCTCGCCGAGGCAGATGATGACGAAGAGCGCGCAACGCTCGGCCATGTGCTCGCCCGACACCTGCCAGTCGCTCACCGACGAACGCCCGAGGCCGGGCACGGCAAAGCCGAGCGCCGGCGAGACATATTCGACGCCGAGCGCGACCAGCCAGAGCGCCAGCCGCGCCTCGTGCTCGACGAAGGCGCCGGCCAGCCAGAACACGGCGGAAAACACCGTCCAGGCGGTGATGCGCGTGAAGTTGCGGCTGTTCTCCGGCCAGTCCCGCCGCATCGCGAAGGCGGTGAAGGCCGAGCGACCGACCTGCATGGCGACATAGGTCAGCGCGAACAGCAGCCCGCCCTCGCCGAAGGCGGTCGGAATGGCGATGGAGAGCATCAGGCCGAGGAACATCAGCACGAAGAGCAGCACGCGCACCGGCGTCTTGTCCGGGTCGAGCCAGTTCGTCGCCCAGGTCGTGTAGATCCACACCCACCAGACCGCCAGCAACAGCACGCCCGCCTCGACGAGGCCGAGCGGCGAATAATGTGCGGCGAGCGTATGGGAAAGCTGGATGATCGTCAGCACGAAGACGAGATCGAAGAAGAGCTCGGCAAAGGCGACCTTGCCTTCCTGCGCGGTGCCGCGTGCCCGCAGGCTCGCGGAATGGGCGAAGCGTTCGTCATTCTGCGCCGTCATGGCGGGTTTCCTCGGTTAGAGCTTTTCGAGACGACGGTCCGGCACCACCCAGAGCAGCGCGACGGCGGCGTAGATGAGGTGCGAGATCGTCGGAGAGACGAAGGCGAGCAGGATCGCGGCGAGATAGAAGAGAGGCGAAAAGCGTCCCTTGAAGTCGGTTCCGAGGGCGCGCTTTACCCGCTCGGGATCGGGATGAACCGCAACGATTCGTATCTGCAGGATGGCATAGGCGATGGCCGACAGCAGGAGGATCGCGCCGTAGAGCGCCGTCGGCAGCGCCGCGGAGGGATTGTTGCCCATCCAGGCGGTGACGAAAGGAATGAGCGACATCCAGAAAAGCAGATGCATGTTCGCCCAGAGCACGCTGCCGCTGGCATTGTCACATACCGTCAGCAGGTGATGATGGTTGTTCCAGTAGATCCCCACATAGACGAAGCTCAGGATATAGCCGAGAAAGACCGGCATCAGCGGCAGCAGCGCCGCGAAGGTCGGTTCCTTCGGCACCGTGAGCTGCAACACCATGATCGTGATGATGATGGCGATCACGCCATCGCTGAAGGCTTCCAGACGTCCCTTGTTCATGCGCGCTCCCTATCCGTTCTCATTAGAGATGCCGCATGTTGCGCTGAGTCGCTACAGAAGATTGCGTAACGTCAATTCGCCTCTTCCTCGGCGTGGCGCTGGCGCTCCTCTTCCGCCGCCGCCCGTACCCTGCCGGTGCGCGCAGCCACGATATCGGCGGGCTGGGCATTGCCGCGGATGAGCTGGCGGCCCGCATAGATGCCGCCGACCGTCTCGAGGGAGAAGCGCTCGCGGTCCGTGTCGCGGAATTCCTCGACCACCTCGCCCGCCAGTTCCTCGTCCTCGCCGAGCGCCTTCAACGTCTCGCGGCTGAAGATCATGGCGGATTCGAAGGTCTCGCGGATCTGGAAGTCGACCCCCGCATGGACGAGGTCGATCGCGTGGCCGCGGTCATAGGCGCGGGCAAGCAGGGGCACGAGCGGGAACTCCTCCTTCACCACCTCGGCGATCTTCACCGCCGCTTCCTTGTCGTCGACGCAGATGAGGATCGCTTTCGCCGTCGCCGCGCCCGCCGCATGCAGGATGTCGATGCGCGAGCCGTCGCCGTAATAGACCTTGAAGCCGAATTCCGAGGCGTCGCGCACGAATTCCGCGTCCTTGTCGATCAGCGAGAGCGTATAGCCACGGGCAAGCAGCGGCTGGCTAACGATCTGGCCGAACCGGCCGAAACCGATCATCAGCACGGTGCCCTCGACATTTTCCGGCAACGTCAGGCCCTCGATGGATGGCTGGCTCTTCGGCACCAGCCGGTCGTGCAGCATGACGAAGAGCGGCGTCAGCACCATGGAGATGATGATGGTCGCCGTCAGGATGGCGTTCTGCTCGCCGTTGAGGATGCCGGCGGAGACGGCGGCGGCATAGAGCACGAAGGCGAACTCGCCGCCCTGCGCCATCAGCACCGCCCGCTCCAGGCTTTCGCTGTGACAGGTGCCGACGAGGCGCGCCACGACGTAGATCAGCACCGTCTTGGCAACCATGTAGCCGGCGACGCTCGCCACCACGAGCGTCCAGTTGGCGGCGATGACCGAAAGGTCGATCGCCATGCCGACGCCGAGGAAGAACAGGCCGAGCAGGATGCCGCGGAACGGCTCGATATCCGCTTCGAGCTGGTGGCGGAAGGACGATTCGGAGAGCAGCACGCCGGCAAGGAAGGCACCCATGGCCATGGAAAGGCCCGAGAGCTGCATGGCGAGCGCCGAGCCGAGCACCACGAGCAGCGCCGCCGCCGTCATCACCTCGCGCGCGCCGGATGCCGCCAGCACCCGGAAGAGCGGGTTCAAGAGGTACCGTCCGGCCAGCACCAGCGCGACGACCGCGCCGATGGCAATCGCGATCGACAGCCAGCGGTCGGACGCATCCGCCGCCGCTGCACCCGTGCCGAGCAGCGCGACGACGGCGAGCAGCGGCACGATGGCAAGGTCCTCGAAGAGCAGGATCGCGATGATGCGCTGCCCCTTGAGCGTGGAAAGCGTGCCCCTCTCCTGCAGCATCTGCATGACGATGGCGGTGGAGGTGAGCACGAAGCCGGTGCCGGCGACGAAGGAGGGAATGAGCGGAAAGCCGAAGGCAAGCCCGATCCCGGTGAGCGCCGCCATGGCGCCGAGCACCTGGAACGTGCCGAGGCCGAAAATGTCCTTGCGCATGCCCCAGAGCCGCGAGGGCTGCATTTCAAGGCCGATGATGAAGAGGAACATCACCACGCCGAGTTCGGCGACATGGATGATCGCCTGCGGATCGGAGAAGAAGCCGAGGCCGAACGGACCGATGGCAAGGCCCGCCGCCAGATAGCCGAGCACCGAGCCGAGGCCGATCTTCTTGAAGACCGGCACGGCGGCGACGCCCGCCGCCAGGAGCACGACAACCTGGGTGAGATCGTTTGCGTTCGTTTCTGCTGCCAAAGGCGTCTCCCGACGGGATTGGAATGGACGCTACCTTCGGCAGGCAGTCCAAGTTTATCGCGGCTTCTCGGAAATATCGCGGCTCATGCCCTTCTCCGCAAGCTCGCGCTCGTAATCGGCAAAGAGCCCGGCGCCCTTTTCCCCGAGTTCCCGGAGATAGGACCACGTATAGATGCCGGTATCGTGAAAGTCGTCGAAGCCGATGCGGACGGCGTAATTGCCGGTCGGCGTCATGGAGATGATCGCGACATTGCGCTTGCCGGGCACCGTCACCTTCTGCCCCGGCCCATGGCCCTGCACTTCGGCAGAGGGCGAAAGCACGCGCAGGAGCTCGGCGGAAAGATCGAAGCTCGCGTCGTCGTTGAAGGTGACGACGAGACGCTGGCGGTCCTTGGACACACGCAGCTCGGTCGGCCAGAGGTCGCTCATGCCTGATCCCTTTCCATTCGATTTCGCGAAGGACTATGCCGCAAGCCGGGGATGCGCAAGGCTGAAAATGCTGTCATAATCGCCGCATTGGCTTGACGGAGCGCGCCCCGCGCACGACATGTCGATAAAGGAGACGTGGTTTGAATTCGCATGCAGGACCCTGGAACGGCGCGAACGCGGTCGCGCAATCCGAAGCGCCGATGATCGACCCCTTCGGGCGGGCGATCACCTATCTGCGCGTATCGGTCACCGACCGCTGCGATTTCCGCTGCACCTACTGCATGGCGGAGAACATGACCTTCCTGCCGAAGAAGGATCTCCTCACGCTGGAAGAGCTGGAGCGGCTCTGTTCCGCCTTCATCGCCAAGGGCGTGCGCAAGCTGCGCCTGACCGGCGGCGAGCCGCTGGTGCGCAAGAACATCATGCATCTGGTGCGCGGGCTCGGCGCCCATGTCCATGCCGGTCGTCTCGACGAGCTGACGCTGACGACGAACGGCTCGCAGCTTGCAAGGCATGCCGCCGAGCTTGCCGATTGCGGCGTGCGGCGCATCAACGTCTCGCTCGACACGCTCGACGCGGAAAAGTTCAGGACCATCACCCGCTGGGGCGAGCTTTCCAAGGTCATGGAGGGCATCGACGCGGCACAGGCCGCGGGCCTCAGGATCAAGATCAACGCCGTGGCGCTGAAGGACTTCAACGACCGCGAAATCCCCGACCTGATGCGCTGGGCGCACGGCCGCGGCATGGACCTCACCCTCATCGAGACCATGCCGATGGGCGAGATCGAGGAGGATCGCACGGACCGCTACCTGCCGCTCTCGCAAATGCGCGCCCGGCTCGCCGAAGAATTCACCCTCACCGAAAACGCCTACCGCACCGGCGGCCCGGCGCGCTACGTGACGGTGGAGGAGACCGGCGGCCGCCTCGGCTTCATCACGCCGATGACGCACAATTTCTGCGAAAGCTGCAACCGCGTCCGCCTCACCTGCACCGGCACGCTCTATATGTGCCTCGGCCAGAACGACGCGGCCGACCTACGCCTGCCGCTGCGCGCCTCCGAGAACGACGCCCTGCTCTCGCAGGCGATCGACGAGGCGATCGGCCGCAAGCCGAAGGGCCACGATTTCATCATCGACCGCCGCAACCGCCCGGCCGTCGCCCGTCACATGAGCGTCACCGGCGGCTGATCGCCGGAACGGAGGCCAGGTGAAACGTCTTCTAGCAGCCCTCCTCTGCACCGCCCTTCCCGCGCCCGGCGTCACCGCCGACCGCCCGGCCGGCATCGCCGCCGCCGAGGCCATCGCCAAAGCGGCTCTCGGCGAGAATTGCGACATGAACGGCATGGAGGAGGTTCCGATGGCCGGGCCCGAGGCGGAAGGCTTCGCCCATTCCGTCTACCGCTTCTCCTACAAGCCCACCTACGATCCCGGTGGCGAGGATATTCAGGCCGAGCTCTACCTGCTCTTCTGCGGCTCCGGCGCCTACAATATCCGCAATGCCGTCGTGCTGAAGACGAGTAACGACGACACGCCGAAGCTTATCGCCTTCGCCATGCCCGACGTCGACTACAGCTATACGAACGACAACCGAAACAGGCTGAAAGCCGAGCCGATCGTGCGCGGTTTCCGCGCGACGCCGCTTCTGGTGAATGCCGGTTTCGACGAGAAGAGCCGGACCATCAATAGCCATACCGCATGGCGCGGCATCGGCGACGCCTGGGACAGCGGTGAATGGACATTCCGCAGCGGCGATTTCGTGCTGATCCGCTTCGAATTCGACCCCACCTATGGCGACCCTCTGCCGGACGTTCCGGAAAGCTATGTCGTCTACGAGGCGGGCAGGTAGGGCCGACGTGAAAACGGCCGGGCTTCCGCCCGGCCCGCCTCCAACCGAAAGTTTTTGCCCTCAGGCCGCGTGATACCGGCCGTAGCCGTCGTCCTGCCGCAGGTCGAGGTCGCGGGTCTTGAAGTGGTCGATCTTCTCGTTGAGGGTCTGCACGCGCCGGCGCAGGCCGTGGATCTCGGCGGTATTCTCCTCCACCATCGCGGCGTTCTGCTGCGTGATGAGCTCGACCTGGTGCACCGCCTGGTTCACCTCGTTGATGCCTTCGTACTGCGCGGCCGCCGCCGCCTCGATCTTGCCGACGAGCGTATGGATCGAGGAGATGTGTTCGTTGATGACGGTCAGCGCCTCGCCCGTCTCGGTGACGAGCGCGACGCCGTTGCGCACCTGCGCCGAGCTGTCGGAGATGAGGCCCTTGATCTCGCGGGCGGCACCCGCGCAGCGCTGGGCAAGCTCGCGCACCTCCTGCGCGACGACGGCGAAGCCGCGCCCCGCCTCGCCCGCCCGCGCGGCCTCGACGCCCGCATTGAGGGCGAGCAGGTTCGTCTGGAAGGCGATCTCGTCGATGACGCCGATGATCGTGCCGATCTTCTCCGAGGAGCGGTTGATCTCGCCCATGGCGTCGACCGCCTTGGCCACGACCTCGCCGGAGCGCCGGGCATAGCTGTGCGTCTCGTCGACGGAAACGGCGGTCTGCTGCGCGCTTTCGGCCGTCGAGCGGACGATGTCGGTGAGCTGGCGGAGCGCCCGCGAGCTTTCCTCCAGCGCCGCCGCCTGCTGCTCGGTGCGGCGGGCGAGGTCGTCGGCGGAGGCGGCAAGGTTGCCGGCGCCGCCGTTGATCTCCATCGTCGTCGCGCGAACGTCGGAAAGCGTGGCGCGCAGCGCCTCGACCGCATTGTTGTAGGTGCGGGCCATGGCGACATATTCGGCGGCCAGCGCCTCCGTCATGCTCTCCTCGAGATTGCCGGCGGCAAGCTGGCCGAGCACGTCGGACAGCGCCGTCAGCGCCTCGGTCTGCTCCGCCTCGATGCGGGCGCGCTCGCTGGCGCGGCGGGCCTCCTCTTCCGCGGTGAGCTGGCGCTGGGCTTCGGCCTCCTGCTCCAGCCGGATGTTCTCAAGCGCCGCATCGCGGAAGACGGCGACCGAGCGCACCATGTCGCCGATCTCGTCGCCGCGGTTGCGCCCGTCGATGCTGATGTCGAGGTCACCGCTGGCGAGCCGCGACATGGCCTCGGTGACGCGCTTCAGCGGACCGCGCAGGGTTTCCACCAGCATCAGGCCGCCGACGATGGCGAGCAGCGTGCCCGCGACCATGGCGATGATGGAGACATTGGCCGAGCGCTGGCTGTCCTTCTTGCCGGCTTCCTGCGCGCTGGAGACGAACTGCTCGAGCGTCTGGCTGGCATCGGCGACCGAGGCATAGGCGGCAACACGCGCCGCCTGCCACTTCTCGCCGACGGAGATGAGATCCTGCGTGCCCTTCTTGATCTTGGCGAGCGAGGGGGCGAGCTTTTCGGCAAGGTCGCGCAATGCGGCATTCTTGGCGCCGAGTTCGGCAAGCTTGCCGGCGCTTTCGGAAACCGCCTTCACGTCCACCAGCACGGCGTCGCGGCTCGCCTGGTCGAGCTTGCGGTGCAGCTCGCTGATATGCAGGCGGGTCTCGTCGATGCCCTTGAACGTATCGCCCATCAGCGCGATCAGCGTCTTCAGGAGGGCGATCTCGGCATCCATGCCGACGAAACGCTTGGCGGCGGTGTCGGAGTTCTTGCCGGCCTCCTTCACGAAATCCGCATCGAATTTCGAAAGCCGCGTCAGAACCGGCACGAATTTCGTCTTCTTCGTCTCGGCATCGTCGCCGGCGGCGAGGATTTCCTTGATGGCGGCGATCTCGACCTCGAGCGGCTTGATCTGCTCCAGCGCCTTGGCCGAGGCGATCGCCTTGGATTCGTCGAGCTGCTTGAGGAGCGGCGGCAGGTAGGTCTCGGCCGCCTTCACCTTGTCCTCGGCCTTCATCGCCAGCGCGACGGGCTTGCGGAACTTGCCGATGCGCTCGGCAAGGCCCTGGTAGGCGGCGGCGTCGAAGAGCAGCGCCTTGGCGAAGGCTTCCTTCTCGCCCGATTCGCCACGGATGACGCCGATCTGCTTTTCGGCGAATTCGCCGTCGCGCGTCATGGCGGCAAGCGCGCCTTCGAGGTCAGCCGTCACGGCGTTGCGCTCCTGGTCGATGGCCCAGAGCGTCTCGCTCTGGCTGCGCATGGTCGCGGCAAGCGCGACGACGGAGGCGATCTTCGCCTTTTCCGCCGCGTCGGGCAGAAGCGCGTCGAGATCGTGGATGCCGGCCTCCTGCTCGTCGATCCGCGCGCCCAGCGCATCGCGCGTTTCCTGGCCCGGCCGGTCGACGAAATCCTGAAGCCCGGTGCGCAGGTTCTGGAAATGCGACAGGCTGTTGATCGTCTCGCGCGTCACGGTCATGTGGCCGTTGAGCGTGCTCGCGGTGAAATAGCCGACGAGGCCGATGCCCGCGATCAGGGCGACGAGAGGAATGACGAACAGCAGCACCTTCGTGACGATGCGACGCTGCTGCAGCAGGCGGTCGATGAATGACATGGATTCCCCAATATGTTCTTCTTATGAGAGCCAAGATTTCCCAGGGTGTCTCAAAGCCGAAGCGGCCGCTCGGCTCGTTGCCGAGCCCGGCCGTTCTCCTCGCTGTCAGGGCTTCGGCCGATCTTCCACCAGGCGGCGCGCCCTCACCCGTCGCATCATGCGATCGCTCATCGGGATCACGCAACGATAGGTGGGGAAGCTTAATGAAACCCTTCGGCGGGAGGGCAGCAATTCAGGCGCAAGCCGCACGGAAACCGGACTTTGCATCCTCTTTTGCCGTTACCCCTGATTGTTCCGGTCGATAAGCTGCGCCATTCGGCCTATGACAAGACGACAGAGGCTCGGAATCATCCGCATGAACACTTCCGGAAACGCACGGGGCGCGCTCTACATGGTCATCGCCATGGCGGCCTTCACCTGCAACGACGCCCTCGTCAAATCCGTCACCCATGTCATGAATACCGGCCAGATCCTCTTCGTGCGCGGGCTGATGACCAGCGCGCTGGTCCTCCTGATCGCATGGAGCATGGGCGCGCTCGGCTCCTGGCGGATCGTGTTGCAGCCGGCCGTGGCGCTGCGCCTTGCGGCGGAGATATTCGCCTCGCTCACCTATATCTCGGCTCTCGGCGCCATGCCGCTCGCCAATACGTCCGCCATCCTCCAGTCCCTGCCGCTCGCCGTCACGCTGGGCGCGGCGCTGTTCCTCGGCGAGACGGTCGGCTGGCGGCGCTGGCTTGCCATCGCCGCGGGCTTCGCCGGCGTGCTGGTCATCATCCGGCCGGGCCCGGAGGGCTTTTCCATGGCGGCGACCTACGCCATCGGCTCGGTGGTCGGCGCCGCGGCGCGCGACCTCTCCACCCGCAGGATTCGCAGCGACATACCCTCCATCTTCATCAGCGCCGTGACGGCCGCCGCCATCACGCTGTTTGGCGGGGCGCTCGTCGTGCCGATGGGCGGCTGGCAGCCAATGCCGCCCGATGTCCTCGCGCGGCTGGCGGCGGCGAGCGTGCTGCTTCTCGTCGGCTACCAGACGATCGTCAGCGCCATGCGCGTCGGCGAGATCTCCTTCATCGCGCCCTTCCGCTATACCAGCCTCGTCTGGGCCATCGCCATCGGCTTCCTGTTCTTCGCCGAACTGCCCGACGCCTGGATGACGGTCGGCATTACGATCATCGTCGCCTCCGGCCTCTACACCTTCTATCGCGAGAACCGGCGGCGGTCCGAGGCGGCCGAAGCGCAAATCCCCGTGGCATCCTGAACACTTGCGGGCAAAGCCCGCAGGGCCTAGATCGGATAAAGGAAAGGCGGGGAGGAAATGGCACTGAGCGAGACGATACCGGGCGTGATCCTGGCCGGCGGCCTGTCGTCCCGCATGGGGCAGGACAAGGCGCGCATCCGGCTCGGCGGACTCTCGCTGATCGACCGCGCCGCCCGGCGGCTGCGCCCGCAGGTCTCCGCCCTCGCCGTCAATGCCAACGGCCCCGTGCTTTTCGAGGAAGGCGGGGAACTGCCGGTCTTCGCCGATCTCGACGCCTCCCGCTCCGGCCCGCTCGGCGGCGTGCTCGCCGCCCTCGACCATGCAAGGCGCTTTCATCCCGAAGCGAGCCACGTGGCGACCGTGCCGACGGACAGCCCTTTCTTCCCGGTCGATCTCGTCGCACGCCTCGCTGAGGCCGTCGACAGGCCGGAGCGCATCGCCGCCGCCCGCTCGGTGAGCGGCCCCCATCCGGTCTTCGCCCTCTGGCCCGTCGCGCTGATGGACGATCTTGCCGCCTGGCTGACCGGCGGGGGCGCGCTCAGGGTGCGCAGCTACCTGGAGCGCCACCAGGCGCGGGAGGTCGCCTTTCCAGCGGTCGAGACCCCGCGCGGCGCCTTCGACCCCTTCTTCAACATCAATACGCCGGACGATCTCGATGCGGCGGAAAACTGGCTCTGGATACTGGAACGATGACGCGACCGAAAATCTTCGGCATTGCCGGCTGGAAGAATTCCGGCAAGACCGGCCTTGCCGTCCGCCTTGTGAGCGAACTCGTCGCCCGCGGCTACCGCGTCTCGACCATCAAGCACGCTCACCATGACTTCGACATCGACAAGGTCGGCGCCGACAGCTACCGCCACCGACAGGCCGGCGCCCATGAGGTCACCATCGTCTCCGGCACGCGCTATGCCATCATGCACGAGCTGCGCGGCGCGCCGGAACCCTCCTTCGAGGAGATCCTCGCCCGCCTCGCCCCCTGCGACCTCGTGCTGATCGAGGGCTACAAGCGCGAGCCGATCCCGAAGATCGAGGCGCGCCGGCTGGACGCGGCCAACCGCACGCCGCTCGCCCCGGAAGATCCCCATATCGCCGCCATCGCCGCCGACCATCCGGTCACGAACACGGCGCTGCCCGTCTTCGACCTCGACGACACGAAGGCCATCGCCGATTTCGTCGTCCGCCTTACCGGCCTTTCCTGACCGCCGGACATGAAAAGGCCGCGGGATTTCTCCCGCGGCCTTTCCTATTCATGCCTGCGATCAGTTCTGCGCAACCGGGCGGACCAGCGTCGTGACGCGGCGGATGGTGACGCGGCGGTTCTGCTGTTCTGCGGACTGGGTGCGAACCTTCAGGAAGCGCTCGCCATAGCCCTGCGTCTGCAGATTTTCCGGCGGGATGCCATAGACGTCGGTGAGCAGGCTCGCGACGGATTCGGCGCGTTCGTCGGAGAGGATGAGGTTCGACTTGTCCGACCCCACCGCATCCGTATGGCCTTCGATGAGGAAGGTCTCGCCCGCATCCTTGTCCAGCACCTTCTGCATGGCGTCGGCGACCTTGCGCAGGGTGCGGGCCTGAGACATCGGCACTTCCGCGCTGCCGGTAGCGAAGGTGATCGTATCGAGGTCGATACGGCGCACCTTGTCGCGCAGGCGGGCCGAGTGCTTCACCTCGTCAATCGTGTAGACGCGCTCGACGCGCTCGACCGGCGGCTCGGCGAGGAAGTCGTAATAGTCGCGGTCCGGATCGCTGGACGTGTCGATGATGTAGTCGCGAACCGGAATGCGCAGGCGCATCGGCGGCAGCTCGTAGCCGACATCGACGAAATCGGGCCGCGGCGCATCGTCGCCGAGGTCGGGCGCGTAGACGAGGATATGCTCGTCGCCGTCGCGGCCGATGCGCGAACGCTGGATGATGTCGCCGTAGCGGTTGTAGATCGTCACCAGCCGCACGCCGCCCGGACGCACGATGGTTTCACGGACACGGCCGCGCGCGAGGTTGTCGTAATAGACCTCTTCCGAATCGTGCCGCAGGCGTTCCCGGTCGTCGCCACGCACGACGAGCTGGTTGCCGATCGACAGAACCATGCGGTTGTCGACCTTCTCCACCACGTTCACATGCGTGACATTGTTGTTCACCGTGTTGTTGATCACGGTATTGTTGATGACATTGGTCGTCTGCGGGACTTCGAAGACAGGCGCGGCGTCGAGGCGCTCGCCCTTTTCCTTGATCGCGGCGTCGATTCGCTGCGGCAGGGCCTCACGCACCTCGTCCGAGATGGGAGCCTGGGCCGAGACGTCGGATTCCGGCATGGGAGCCGCCTCTTCCTCGGCACGCAGTTCCTCGCGCTTCTTGCGGCGCTGGTCGCGGCTCTTCTGGCCGCCGGCATTGTCGGCGTCCTTGTCGCTGTCCAGCACGGCGGCACCGTTTTCGACCGGCAGGACGACGGTTTCGTCGGTCTTGCTCGGATCAGCGGCGATTTCCTGCTTCTGCTCCTCGGAAAGGGTCTCGACGACCGCCGGGGCCTTCTTCTCGCCGGATGCCTCGCCGCCCTCGGCGGTGGCCGGCTGCTGTTCCGCGTCCATCGGCTGTTCGGCGGTCGAAGGCTGTCCTTCCGTTTCGGCAGGCGTGCCCTTGCCGGTCATCGCCGGCTGTTCCTCGGTCGGCTGCTGCCCTTCTGTCTGCTGCTGCTCCTGCTGGTGCCGCTTCTTGCCCTTGCGTTCCTTCTGCGAGGGCTGCTGCTCCTCGGCTGGCTGGGCGCTTTCCTCACCGGCCTTCTGCTCCTCGGCCTGACGCGGGGTGTCCGCATTCTGCTCTTCGGCGGGCTGCTGCTCCTCGGTCTGCTGCTGCTCCTGCTGCTGCTGGTGCTTCTTGCCCTTGCGCTCCTTCTTCGGGCGCTGCTGCTCTTCTTCGGCAGGCTGGGCGCTTTCCTCGGCAGCGCGCTGCTGATCCTCAGCCTGGCGCTGGGTGTCCTCGCCGACCGCGTTCTGCTCCTCGGAGGGCTGCTGCTCTTCGCTCTGCTGCTCCTGCTGGTGCCGCTTCTTGCCCTTGCGCTCCTTCTGGGTGCGGGGCTGCTCTTCCTCGGCGGCCGGCTGGGCGCTTTCCTCGGCGGCCTTCTGCTCCTCGGCCTGACGCTGGGCTTCCTGTTCGGCCGCGCGCTGCTGATCCTCGGCAGCCTTCTGCTGTTCCTCGGCCTGACGCTGCTGCTCTTCGGCCTGGCGCTGTTGTTCCTCTGCCTGGCGCTGTTCCTCCTGCTGCTGCTTCAGCAGCAGTTCGTCCTCGCTCGGCTGGCCTTCATCGGAGCTTTCCTGAGCAACCTCGAAGGGCTTTGACAGGGCATCGGCCAGCGAGGGCGTGGCGATCAGCGATGCCGAAAGCAGCGGAAGCGCCACGGTTGCAAAAAGTCTTGAGCGAAAAGTCATCGTTCTGTCCTCACGGTGTCCCGTCTGTTGTTTCGAGAGCGACCGGCCGGCTTCTGCGGCCGGTCGGCAAATCGCCGTTTTCCTGAAAAGGCGTAATCAGAGGCGCCTGAATGCCCGCTGAACAACCTCCTGTTGACCGGCGAGATAGGTCGCGCCTTCCGCCGAACCAGAGGCGGGCGCAGAAATTGTCGGGGAAACGGGGCGGAATGACGGCGGAAAACCAGTTGATTTTTTGGCGAAAACGGGTCGATTATCCGGCCCAAGCGGGCAGCCCTGCCCGCTGGACTTAAGGCCCGGACAAAAAGAAGAACCCGAGCGCCTTCAACTGAGAGGATTAAAATGCGTATTTCCAAACGTTTCACGCTGGCAGCCTCCGCCGCCGTCATCGCGCTGTTCGCCTCGTCTGCCGCGATGGCGGAGGGCGAGAAGATCGTGATCGCCACGGAAGGCGCCTACCCGCCCTTCAACAATCTCGAATCCGACGGCACGCTGACCGGCTTCGACGTCGACATCGCCAAGGCCCTCTGCGAGGAGATGAAGGCGGACTGCACCTTCGTCACGCAGGACTGGGACGGCATGATCCCCGCGCTGATCGCAAAGAAGTTCGACGCGATCTTCGCCTCCATGTCGATCACCGACGAGCGCAAGGAAAAGGTCGACTTCTCCAAGAAGTACTACAACACGCCGCCGGCCATCGTCGTGCCGAAGGATTCCGACATCAAGGACGCCTCGGCCGAATCGCTTGCCGGCAAGACGCTCGGCGCACAGGGTTCCACGACCCACGCCAACTATGCCGAAGCGCATATGAAGGATGCCGAGCTCAAGCTCTACCCGACGGCTGACGAATACAAGCTCGACATTGCCAACGGCCGTATCGATGCGGCCATCGACGACGTTGTGATTCTCTCCGAATGGCTGAAGACCGAAGACGGCGCCTGCTGCAAGCTGCTCGGCACCCTGCCGGTCGATCCCGTCATCAACGGCAACGGCGTGGGTGCGGCCGTGCGCAAGGGCGATCCGCTCGCCGACAAGTTCACCGCGGCGATCGCCGCGATCCGCGCCAACGGCAAGTACCAGGAAATCAACGCCAAGTACTTCCCGTTCGACGTCTACGGTGAGTGATAGGCAACATCTTTCTCTTCATGCGGGTTTTTTCTGACCCCATCACGAGAATGCAGCGGCGGGAGGGCTTGCTCTCCCGCCGTATTTGTTTGAGAAGTCGAGGATAGACGGGGTTTCGCGACCGAAACGGCGTCGCTACGAACAAAAGACGGGGCGTGGAAAACGCCTTAAAGACAAGCGCAAAGCGCATCGGGGGATTTTGGCATGAGCGGGTTCTTCACCGCCATTGTCGAGGCGGTATACGCGTTTTTCGGGATCATAGATCCTCTCTGCGGGCCGGTCGGCATCTTCAAACTGTTCGCGGGTAACACGCTGCTGGCATGCGGCGATGCCGGCTGGGGCGACGAGATCGCCTTCGGCTTCCTGGTCACCGGAGCGCTTGCCGTCGCCACCTTGCCCGTCGGTCTCGCCATGGGCTTCTTCATCGCGCTTGCCAAGCAGTCGGAAGAAAAGTCGCTGCGCCTGGCGGCAGACATCTACACCACGCTCTTCCGCGGCCTGCCGGAACTGCTGACGCTGTTCATCGTCTATTACGGCCTGCAGATCCTTGTACAGAACCTCATGACCGCCATCGGTTATCAGGGCACGGTCGAGATCAATGCCTTCGCCGCCGGCATGGTGGCGCTCGGCGTCGTCTTCTCCGCCTATTGCTCGGAAGTGCTGCTCTCGGCCTTCAAGGCCATTCCGCGCGGCCAGTACGAGGCGGGCTATGCGCTCGGCCTGCATCACGGACGCACCATGCAGCTCATCGTCCTGCCGCAGCTCATTCGCGTCGCCCTGCCCGGCCTCGGCAATCTCTGGATGGCGCTGCTCAAGGATACCGCCCTCGTCTCGGTCGTCGGCCTTCCCGATATCCTGCGCCAGACGAGCGTCGCCGCGCGCGTGACCAAGCAGGCCTTTGAGTTCTACGCCATCGCCTGCCTGCTCTTCCTCATCCTCGCCTTCCTCTCCTCGCTGATCTTCTCGTGGATCGAGAGCTGGGCCAAGCGTTCGGAGGCCGCGCGATGAGCCACGTCACCACCCTCCTGCCGCCGCAGGCCCCGCCCCCGGCGCCGCCCAAGCCCTTCACCGCCGGCCGCTTCTTCGGCAACATCTTCCTCGGCGTCTGGCTGGCGCTCACCGTCGGCATCTTCATGATGATGGTCGAGGGCTGGGATCCGGAGAAATTCACCAAATACGGCCCGAACTACATTTCCGGCCTCGGCGTGACGCTGCTGCTCGTCAGCCTTTCCATCGTGCTCGGCGGCCTGCTCTCGCTGCCCATCGCCTTCGCGCGCATGTCGAAGAACAAGGCCCTGTCCTGGCTCGCCTATGGCTATGTCTACTTCTTCCGCGGCACGCCGCTGCTGACGCAGCTCTTCCTCGTCTATTACGGCCTCGGCAGCTTCTCGGCCGAGCTGAAGGCCTGGGGGCTCTGGTGGTTCTTCCGCGATGCATGGAACTGCGCGCTGCTGACCTTCACCCTCAACACGGCCGCCTACCAGGCCGAGATCCTGCGCGGGGCGATCGAGAGCGTCGCGCGCGGCCAGCACGAGGGCGCCGCCGCCCTCGGCCTGCCGAAGAAGGTCGCCTTCTTCAAGGTCATCCTGCCGCAGGCGCTCATCGTGGCGCTGCGCCCCTACGGCAACGAGATCATCCTGATGATCAAGGGCTCGGCCATCGTCGCCATCGTCACGGTCTTCGACCTGATGGGCGAGACCCGCCGCGCCTTCTCGCGCACCTTCGACTACCAGGCCTATCTCTGGGCAGCGCTGCTCTACCTCATCATCGTGGAGTTGCTGCGCAATGTCTGGGCCTGGCTGGAAGCCCGCCTGACGCGCCACCTCAAGCGCTGAACATCTTGGCAGCACTCGACGATGGGTGCTGCCAACATCCTGTTTTTACGGAATTATTCCCGTTACAGTGCAGATTTTAAGGTCCGGTTAATCATGCCGGCGCACACTCATAAGGACCATCATTCGCAAGCAATGAGGTCCGTTATGACCGACGACATGGCACTGCAACTCAGGGGCTACGGCATGACCACGGCCCAGATCCTCTACCGCATGCCGGACCACCGGCAATTCCTGCAGACCTATATCTGGCAGCACTACGATCTCGCCCCGGATTTCCCGGAGATGAAGAGCTTCCTGAAATTCTGGCAGGAGAAGCTGGACGGACCCATCCACTCCGTCAGCTACGTCCACCGCCGCCTGATCTCGGCGACGGAATGGCGCGCGCTGAAGGGCGAATTCGTCATCAACTGACGCCGGCTCCGCTCAGACATGCACCGAGCCGTGCGCCAGTTCGCTGTCGGACATGTCCACCTTGAGCGAGAAATAGGCGATGGCGACGTAGAAGATCAGCACCAGCGCGATCACCACGCCGCCGGGCACCGGCCCGAGCGCCGCATTGCCCACCACATGCTCGACGGCGAGCGACATGTCCCGGCCCGCCGTCGCGGGCCGCTGCAAAGCCGAGGACGAGATCTTCAGCCCCCAGGCAAGCAGCAGGATGAGATACATCCAGCAATAGTTGCGCCGCAGCCGCCGGCAGGCGGCATCCCGGTAGCTGATCAGGAACTCCGGCTTGCGCAGGCTTTTAGCGATGGGCGCCGCCCAGTCGAGGGCGAGCTGGTCGCGCGGATTGAGGATTTCGGCGAAATAGAACCGCTCGAGCTGGCGCACCCGCGCCCGGTAGACGTCGAAAAAGCGGTAGCGCCGCGCCTCGATGAGGAGCAGCAGCGTCACCAGCAGCATGGCGAAGAGCAGCACGCCGTGATGCGCGTTGGGCGTCGACAGCGACACCGAAAGCAGCGCCGCGACCACCGTGATCGCCCAATTCGAGGTCCGGTCGATGCGGTCGCGCCAGCCGGCCATGCGGCCGAGCTCGCCACGGTAGTAGTGCACCATGGTGTTGATCGTCTCCATCGGCGTCGACGGCAGGCCCGGACTGGCGGAACGCTTGGCATCGGTGGAGAGCGACGTGAGGGGCATATCGGCGGGCATGTCATTCCTCCCAATGGTCTTTTTGGTCTTGGGAGCGATCATGCGCCTCTTTCGTTGATTGATAAATGCTTATTTGCCCGCGCATCCTTCATTGCCAAAGCCCGCACCGGACCGTAAGAGACGCCGCATGAAGAAGATCGACGAAGACGCGCTCGCGGAAGCCTACAACCGCGCCCTTTCGCTGGAGAAGTCCGGCGATTTCGACGCCGCCGCGAAGGCCTATGCCGAGGTGCTGGCGCTCGACCCGGAAGACCACGGCGGCGCGGCCGTGCGCCTTGCCTCGATGGGCCGCGGCGACACGCCCGAAAAGGCGCCCGACGCCTATGTCACCACGCTCTTCGACCAGCATGCCGAGGTCTTCGACAACGTGCTCGTCGACCAGCTCGGCTATTGCGTGCCGCTCCTCGTGCGCCAGCGCTTCCAGGCGCTCGGCCTGGGACCGTTCAAGCGCGTCCTGGACCTCGGCTGCGGCACGGGCCTCACCGGCGGGGCACTGCGCGACATGGCCGAGGACATCACCGGCGTCGACCTCTCGGAGAACATGGTCGAGGTCGCCCACGACAAGGACCTCTACGAGACGCTCTACGTCGCCGAGGCCGTCGATTTCCTCGACGACAACGAGGACGAGCCCTTCGACCTCATCACCGCGACCGACGTGCTGCCCTATCTCGGCGCGCTGGAGCCGCTGTTCTTCGGCGCCGCCGAGAATCTCGTGCCCGGCGGCCATTTCATCTTTTCCTCCGAGACGCTGCCCGACGAAACCTTCGCCGGCCGTCCCTTCATGGTCGGCCCGCACCAGCGCTTCGCCCATTCCGCCGGCTATGTCCGCCAGCGCCTCGACGAAACCGGCTTCGACCTCGTCGAGATCACGGACATCACCGTGCGCATGGAGGAAGGCGAGCCCATTGCCGGCCATCTGGTGCTGGCGAAATATCGCGGCTGACCGGAAGGTTTTCGCGGATGATGGATCCTCGGGTCGACCCCAAGGATCCATCCACGCCCGCACCATCACCTTTTGCGAGAAACACTTTCGCCGAAATCGATCATCCGCTACACCACCTGCCAGCAATTGCAGGAGGTTACGACATGGCAAAGGTTGCATTCATCGGTCTCGGCGTCATGGGCTATCCCATGGCAGGCCATCTGAAGGTCAAGGGAGGCCATGAGGTGGCGGTCTACAACCGCACCTTCGCCAAGGCGGAGAAATGGGCGGCCGAATTCGGCGGCAAGGCGTTTCGCACGCCGGCGGAAGCGGCGAAGGACGCCGATTTCGTCTTCACCTGCGTCGGCAACGACGACGACCTGCGCTCGGTGACGATCGGCAAGGACGGCGTCCTCGAAGGCATGAAGCCGGGCGCGATCCTCATCGACAACACCACTGCCTCCGCCGAAGTCGCCCGCGAGCTCGACGCCGCCGCGAAGGAAAAGGGCTGCGGCTTCATCGACGCCCCCGTCTCCGGCGGCCAGGCCGGCGCGGAGAACGGCGTGCTCACCGTCATGTGCGGCGGCGACGAGGCGACCTTCGAAAAGGCCCGACCCGTCATTGACGCCTATGCCCGCATGGTCGGCCTGATGGGCCCGGCCGGCGCCGGCCAGCTCACCAAGATGATCAACCAGATCTGCATCGCCGGCCTCGTGCAGGGCCTCGCCGAGGGCATTCATTTCGGCAAGAAGGCCGGCCTCGACATCGAGAAAGTCGTGGAGGTGATCTCCAAGGGCGCCGCCGGCTCCTGGCAGATGGAGAACCGCCACAAGACGATGAACGCCGGCAAATACGATTTCGGGTTCGCCATCGACTGGATGCGCAAGGACCTCGACATCGTGCTGTCCGAAGCCCGCCGCAACGGCGCCAAGCTGCCCGTCACCGCCCTCGTCGACCAGTTCTACGGCGACGTGCAGGACATGGGCGGCAACCGCTGGGACACGTCTTCCCTGCTGGCGCGGCTCGAAAGGAAATAGGGTGCTGCGCCGCACAGCCCTCGTCGCTTTGGCCGCCCTCGCCCTCTCCGCACCGGCGAGGGCCGAGGACGCGACGGCGGCGCTGGCCACGACGCTGCACCGGCAGATCGCCCGGTGCTGGTCGCTCCCGGCCGATACGCCGGTCGATGCTACGGTGCGCGTGAAGGTCTCGCTGACCGAATCCGGTGAACTCGACGGGTCGCCGACGATCGATGGCCCCGTCGCCGGCGACCCGGCGACAAAGGCTTTTGCCGCGAGCGCGGTGCGCGCCGTCGTCCGCTGCGCGCCCTTCAAGGGATTGGCCGAGCTTGCGCCCTATGCGACGTGGAAGACGCTTCTCGTCACCTTCAGGCCGCCGGACGACCTGTGAGCGGCGCCTATTCCTCGCCGCTCTTCTGGTTGTCCACGGCCATGTAGTCGAGCGGAAGCTCGGTCGTGTACTTGATCTGCTCCATGGCGAAGGCGGAGGAGACGTCGCGGATCTCGATGCGGGCGATCATGCGCTTGTAGAAGGCGTCATAGGCCGCGATGTCGGGCACGACGACGCGCAGCAGGTAATCCACCTCGCCGCTCATGCGGTAGAACTCGACGACTTCCGGGAACTCGACGATCACCTCGGAGAAGCGCTTCAGCCATTCCGTCGAATGCGAATTGGTGCGGATCGAGACGAAGACGGTGACCTTGGTGTTGATCTTGACGGGATCGAGCAGCGCGACGCGCTTGCGGATCACGCCATCCTCTTCCATCTTCTGGATGCGCCGCCAGCAGGGCGTGGTGGAAAGCCCCACCTTCTTGGCGAGATCCGCCACCGCGAGCGTGGAATCTTCCTGTAGCAGACGCAGGATCTTGCGGTCCAGACGGTCCATTGTGTCCCCCTATGAAAATTAATTCCCTCATACACCCAAATCAGGCCGGATGGGAAGAATTACATTTCACCCAGCCAGCGTTTTCACACGCTTTCGCAGCTCGGGCAGCACCTCTTCCTCGAACCAGGGATTGCGCTTGAGCCATGCCGTGTTGCGCCAGCTCGGATGCGGCAGCGGCAGCACGGCCGGCCCCGTGTTGCGGTGGAGATGCCGGCGCCAGTCGCGTACCGTCTCCGTCATGCTGGCGGCCTTCGCCGCGCCGAGATGCCAGGACTGCGCATACTGGCCGATCGCCAGCACCAGCTCGACCTGCGGCATGGCCGCCATCGCGCGCGAGCGCCACAGCGGCGCGCATTCCCGCCGCGGCGGCAGGTCGCTGCCATGGGCGTCGTAGCCCGGAAAGCAGAAGCCCATAGGCACGATGGCGAATTTCCGCGGATCGTAGAAATCCTCGCGGGTGACGCCCATCCAGCTGCGCAGCCGGTCGCCCGATGCGTCGTTGAACGGCAGGCCGCTTTCGTGCACCCGCAGCCCCGGCGCCTGCCCGGCGATCAGGATGCGGGCGCTTTCGGAAAGCACCGCGACCGGCCGCGGCTCGTGCGGCAACGGATTGTCGGCCTTCGCGGGCGCGTCGCGACAGAGCCGGCAGGCCGCAATGGCGGCGGCAAGCGCCGCCAGATCGCGTTCCCTTCCGTCTGCGTCCATCAGTTCAGTCCCAATGCTTCCAGAATGTCACCGAACAGGCCGGGCTCGGCCATATGCCGTCCCTCCTGAGGCCGACCGTTCATCCGCCGCCACTCCTGTGGAACGTCGAACTGCGAGCCCCAGAGCCCCTTGCGCTCGGCCTTGGCGAGCCGCTCCTCGCCCTCATAGCCACCATAGGCGACGGCAAGCCCCTCCCGCACCATGCGCTCGCCGAGATCGGCGCCGTCGGCGCCGGTGCAGCGCGCCAGCCATCGCTCGTACTTGTCAGTGGCCTGCGTGCGGCAGGTGATCGGCCCGGCGCGCAACATCTCCGCCATGCGCGAACGCGCGGCGACGCCGCAGCGCCATTCCGCGCCGTCTCTTTTGCACATCTGCATGAGCTCCGGCGCATCGAAGCCGAGGAGGCGGATGCGGTGGCCCTCCAGCGTCAGCGTGTCGCCGTCCGCCGCCCGCGCCGTGCCGGTGATCGTCCCGCCGCTCTCGCCGCCGACCCGCAAGACGATCAGCGCCGTCAGCGCCAGAAACGCAACCGCCACGCCGACATCGCGTCCCCGCCTGGAAAGTCCCATGGACCGTATTCCTATCCTGATTCCCGACATCGGTCCTATGCCGGAACATGGCCGAACGCATGTCACGGAAAATGCCGGAATGGTTCGCAAATGGTTTATGCGCGGCAGCATCTTCTTAAGGATTCCACCCTAGAATTCAATGCTGTCCGCAACAGTTGCAACCGTGATGAGTACCGGCGTCAGTACCTCGACCGACAAGATCATCGTCGACAAGTCGCGCAGCCATCGTAACAAGGCTGTCTCGCGGGCTGTCCGCGCGACTCGCGAGCGGTTGCAGACGGCAACGGGCAATTCGCCGGGCTTCGACCGCGAGATGATGCAGCTCCACATCAGCGCGACCGTGCAGGGCGCGCTCGCCATCCCGGTCGTCGTGGTGCTGATCGCCGCCGGCGGCATCTACCTCACGCAGGAGATCGGCCTTCTCGCCTGGGCCGTGCTGGCGCTCAGCGTCCATGCCATCGGCATGCTCGTCGCGCGCCGCGCGCGCCGGCACGACATCACCGGCGAGAACGTGCGCCGCTGGCAGCGCCGCTTCCTCCTCGCGCAGGTCCTCATGGGCCTTGCCTGGGCGACCTTCGCGCTCCAGACCTGCGGACGCTGCTCCGGCGTCGCCTTCGATTTCTACAAGGGCTCCTCGCTGCTGGTGGCGCTCGCCGTCACCGCCATGAGCACGCTCATGCTGCGCCATGCGATCCTGTGCGCCTTCATGCCCACGATCATCGCGCTGTCGGCCTCCTCGCTGCTGCGCCCCGATCCCTCGACCGTCGGCATGACGGCCATCGTCGCCGCCGCCCTCGCCTTCCTCGTCTTCATGACGCACCGCCTGCGCCACACCAGTGCGCAACTCCTCTCCTCGCAATCGGAGAAGGACGACCTCATCGCCGAGCTGGAGGTCGCCAAGTCCATGTCCGACGAGGCGCGCCGCCGCGCCGAGGAGGCGAATCTCGCGAAATCCCGCTTCCTCGCCTCCATGTCACATGAGCTGCGCACCCCGCTCAACGCCATCCTCGGCTTCTCCGAGGTCATGTCGACGGAAGTGCTCGGGCCGCTCAACAACCCGGTCTACAAGGAATACACGTCCGACATCCACCGCTCCGGCCAGCACCTGCTCAACCTCATCAACGAGATCCTCGACCTCTCGCGCATCGAGGCGGGCAAGTACGATCTCGCGGAGGATTCGGTGGCGCTCGTCGATATCGCCGAAGACTGCATCGGCATGGTGCAGCTGCGCGCCCGCGCCAAGAACATCACCATCTCCGAGCAGGTCGAGAGCGGCATGCCGGCGGTCTGGGCGGACGAGAAGGCGCTGCGCCAGGTCATCCTGAACCTCCTGTCGAACGCCGTGAAGTTCACGCCGCAGGGCGGCGAAGTCGTCGTCAAAGCCGGCTGGACGGCCGGCGGCGGCCAGTATGTCTCCATCAAGGACAACGGCCCCGGCATCCCGGAAGACGAGATTCCCGTGGTCCTCTCCGCCTTCGGCCAGGGCTCCATCGCCATCAAGAGCGCCGAACAGGGCACCGGCCTCGGCCTGCCCATCGTCCAGGCGATCCTCGCCAAGCACAACGGCGAATTCATCCTGAAATCCCGGCTGCGCGAAGGCACCGAGGCCATCGCCATCCTGCCCGCCAAGCGCGTCCTCCAGAGCCTGCCCGCCGTCAGCGAGACCCAGCCCGTTACCCCGCGCAGGAAGAGCTTCGCCTGAGGCGTCGGCCACGTTCAGATGAACTGGGACACCACCACATACCCGGCATAGCCGGCATTGGCGATGATGAGGCAGAAGACGGCGAAGGAACCGAGGTCCTTCGAATGCTTGCCCATCTCGGAAATCTCCGGCGACACCCGGTCGACGATCTCCTCGATGGCGGTGTTGAGCGCCTCGAAGGCGACCATCAGCAGGAAGAGGATCGCCATCGCGACATACTGGAAGAACGACGCGCCGACGAAGGCGAAGATCGCCATGGCGACGCCGAAGGCGATCAGCTCGTGCCGGAAGGCCGATTCGCCGAGCAGGCGGCGCGCGCCGGCCGCCGAATAGCTCGCCGCCGCGAACAGGTGGCTGATGCCCGTCTTCTTCTCGATTGGTGCCTGACCCATTCCGATATCCCGCTCTCACCGTGCCTGCAGCATGCCCTTGGGACGGGCATGCGGGGCTCTCAATTCACGCCATTGGGGCTTTTTGCCGACGATGCGCTACGAACGGTTGCTGACGCCCGCCTGAACGAAGGTCGCCATGCCGGAATGGCAGGCCGCGGCCGCCTTGACGATGCCGGCAGCAAGCGCCGCGCCGGTGCCCTCGCCAAGCCGCATGCCGAGCGCCAGCAGCGGCGTCTTGCCGAGCTTCTCGATGGCCTTCATGTGCCCCGGCTCGCCCGAGACGTGGCCGATCAGGCAATGGTCGAGCGCCGAGGGATTGGCGGCGCGCAGGATTGCGCCCGCCGCCGTCGCGACATAGCCGTCGATGATGACGGGGATCTTCTGCATGCGCGCGGCGAGGATCGCGCCGGCCATCGCCGCGATCTCGCGCCCGCCGAGGCGACGCAGCACTTCGAGCGGATCAGAAAGATGCGCGCGGTGCAGCTCCACCGCCCTCTTCACCACCGCGATCTTGCGCTGGAGCAGTTCGCCCTCCGAACCCGCGCCGGGGCCAACCCATTCTTCCGCCGTGCCGCCGTAGAGCGCGAGGTTGATGGCTGCCGCGATCGTCGTGTTGCCGATGCCCATCTCGCCGATGCACAGGAGGTCCGTGCCGCCGGCAACGGCCTCCATGCCGAAGGCCATGGTGGCGGCGCAGTCGCGCTCGGAGAGCGCGGCTTCCTCGGTGATGTCGGCAGTAGGATAGTCGAGCGCGAGGTCGAAGACCTTGAGGCCGAGATCGTGCGTCACGCAGATCTGGTTGATCGCCGCGCCGCCGGCCGCGAAATTCTCCACCATCTGCGCCGTGACGGTGGACGGATAGGGCGTGATGCCCTGTTTGGTGACGCCGTGATTGCCGGCGAAGATGGCGACGAGCGGACGCGTGACGGCGGGCGGACGGCCGGTCCAGGCGGCAAGCCAGTAGGCGATCTCCTCCAGCCGGCCGAGCGCGCCCGGCGGCTTCGTGAGCTGCGAATCGCGTTCTCGCGCCGCGACCAGCGCCGCCGAATCCGGACCGGGCAGGTTACGCAGCAATTCACGAAAATCATCGAACGGCAGGCCGCTGGCACTCATCTTGGGGAATTCCTCGCTTCAGGCTTTCAAAGGCGGGTGTTTGGTGTCTCCTAATAGAGCGAGGGCGCGAATCCGACAACCGCAATTGCGGCGGTCTGCGCCGCCCTTTCGTCACAGGGCAACCGGATGCGAAGGCACAGCCGCGCGAAAGGCCCCTCACCCTGCCTGCCGGCATCCTCTCCCCGTGAACGGGGCGAGGAACGATGGGCGCGCCGTTCTGCCTCTTTCTCCCCGCCTGCGGGGCGAAAGAGGCAGGGGATGAGGGACAATCGCCGACTTCGCCGTCGCTCCCAGGAAGGAGCGCTCGCCTTGGCCATCCACGACTTCATCGACGACACGGCACGCTCGGTCGCCTTCCTCTCGCGCGTGCCGGTGCCGCAGCGCCATTTCACCGGGCATGACGGCCGCCTGTCGCAGGCCGTGCGCGCCTTCCCGCTGGCCGGCGTACTGATCACCCTGCCGGCGGCGGCCCTTGCCGCCGTACTTTCGGCTATCCATGCCCCGCCCGCGCTGCTGGCCTTCGCCGCCCTCGCATTGCAGGTGCTCGTCACCGGTGCGCTGCATGAGGACGGGCTTTCCGACAGCGCCGACGGCATCGGCGGCGGGCGGGATCGCGACAACGCGCTGGCGATCATGAAGGACAGCCGCGTCGGCTCCTACGGCGCCGTGGCGCTCATCCTCTCCTTCGGCCTGCGCGCCGCCGCCATCGCCGCGCTTGCGACGGTGCTCACGCCCTCCGGCCTCGGCATGGTGCTGCTTGCGGTCGCCGCCGCCAGCCGCACCGCCATGGTCTGGCACTGGTCGCTGCTGCCGCCCGCCCGCCGCGACGGCGTCGCCGCCTCCGTCGGCGAACCGGACGGCAGCGCCACAATCTTCGCGCTGGCAAGCGGCATCGCGATCGCCGCGCTCCTCCTCCTGCCGCACGGCACGGTCCTCGCGCTCGTCCTCGCGCTCGCCGCCGCCGTCGCCGCCGTGCTGGTCTTCAACCGCATCGCCGGCCGCAAGATCGGCGGACACACCGGCGACACGATCGGCGCGACCCAGCAGCTCGCGGAAATGTCAGTGCTCTTCGCCCTTGCCCTGGCGCTCTGAGCCGCCGATATAGAACCGAAACGCAACGAAGCCCGGAGCCGCGATGGAATCGCCCTGCATCCTCGTCTGTTCGATCGATACGGAGACCGGCTATTGCCTCGGCTGCGGGCGCACGCGCGAGGAGATCGGCGCCTGGACGCGCTACACATCCGACGAGCGCCGAAGCCTGATGGCGACATTGCCGGCCCGGCTCGCCGCGATGCCCCGGCAGGCCCCGATGACGGAGCGCAGCGCATGAGGCTCTATATCCTTCTCGCCATCCTCGCCGGGGGCCTTGCGCTCCTCATCCTCAACCATGACGGCGGTCGCACGCTCGGCCTTGCCAACGACGATTTCGGCCGGCTCGTCTCGCTCTCCGCCATCGGCGCGATGCTCGCCGCCGGCATTCTGGCAGGCCGCCGGCAATGGGGCGAAAGCCTGCGGCAGGCGGCGATCTGGCTGGTGATCATCATGGCGCTGGCGACGGGCTATCTCTATCGCTTCGACCTGCAGGAGGTCGGCAACCGGCTGACCGCCGGCCTCATCCCCGGCCGCGCCGTGGTGACGACGAATGCCGAGGGCGAGCAGATCCTCGTCATCCACAAGGGCGTCTCCGGCCATTTCGAGGCGGATGTGAGCATCGACGGCATTCCCATGCGCATGCTGGTCGATACCGGCGCAAGCTCGGTGGTACTCTCCTACGAGGACGCCATGCGCCTCGGCATCAACCCGGACAACCTCGTCTTCTCCATCGACGTCTCCACCGCCAACGGCCGGGCGCTCGCCGCGCCCGTGACGCTGCGCCAGATCGCCATCGGCCCCATCCTGCGCGGCACGATCCGCGGCATGGTCACCGAACAGGGCCGGCTCGACCAGAGCCTCCTCGGCATGAGCTTCCTCGAAACCCTCGGCTCCATCGAGATCACCCGCGACGAACTGCGGCTGAAGGACTGACATTTCGCGACAGGCGAAAACGGGGCGGACCATGCCGCCCCGTTCATTCGCCTCAGATCGGCTGCCCCACATCGATGCGGTTGCCGTCCGGGTCTTCGAACACGAAGGCCCTGAGGCCATAGTCCTTGTCCTGAAGGCGCTTGATGATCCTCAGGCCGTGGCGCTGGCACAGGGCATGCAGCGCATCGGCATCGTCCACCATCAGATGGGCGACGTTGAAATTCGCCGCCTCGTGCGAGGGCTGCAGGGTGAGGTGCAGCTCCCCCGCATCGCGCTTCAGGATCATGAAGCCGACGGGATTTCCGTTCTCGAAGACTTTCGTGAAACCGAGAACGCGCGTGTAGAAGTCATGGGCCTTGTCCATGTCCCTGACCGGCAGCATGGCCGCAATCCGTCCAAACCGGACACCGTGATCGGCGATGTCGTTCATCGCAGAACCTCCGTTTGCAACGGCGCGAAACCGTACCGGACGGTGCCGGCGAAAGGTACGCGCGTTGATGTTTGGGTCAGCAGGACGGTGCCCACGATGTCGAGACTAGCGCGGCCGGGACCGCAAGGAAATGGGGCGGTCTCAGTTCTTCAGCTTGTATCCGGTCTTGAAGATCCAGGCCGTGATCGACAGGCACGCGACGAGGAAGCCGAGCACGATCACGAGGCTGACAATCGGATTGACGTCGGCGATCTCGTAAAAGCTCCAGCGGAAGCCGGAGACGAGATAGAGCATCGGATTGAAGTGGCTGACGGTCTGCCAGAAGGGCGGCAGCATCTCGATGGAATAGAAGCTGCCGCCGAGGAAGACGAGCGGCGGGACGATCAGCATCGGGAAGAGGTTGAGCTGCTCGAAGTCCTTCGCCCATATGCCGATCATGAAGCCGAACAGCGAGAAGCTCACCGCCGTCAGCACGAAGAACAGCACCATCATGAAGGGATGCTTGATCGATATGTCGACGAAGAGCGAGGCTGTTATGAGGATGATCGTGCCGACGATCAGCCCCTTGGTCGCCGCCGCCCCGACATAGCCGATGACGATCTCGATCATCGAGATCGGCGAGGACAGGATCTCGTAGATCGTGCCGGTGAATTTCGGGAAATAGATGCCGAAGGAGCCGTTGCCGATACACTGGTTGAGCAGCGTCAGCATGATGAGGCCGGGCGCGATGAAGGCGCCGTAGGAAACGCCCCCCACCTCCTGCATGCGCGAGCCGATGGCCGCGCCGAAGACGATGAAATAGAGCGAGGTGGTGATGACCGGCGACACGACGCTCTGCAACAGCGTGCGGCGCGTGCGCGCCATCTCGAATGCGTAGATGGACCTGATGGCTTCGAAGTTCATGCGCCGGCTCCCACCAGTTCCACGAAAATGTCCTCCAGCGAGCTCTGCTCGGTGGAAATATCCTTCACCCGCAGGCCGCATTGCGAGAGGGCGGTGATCAGCGAGGAGATGCCGGTGCGCTCGCCGGTGGAATCGAATTCGTAGACGAGGCGCGCGCCCTCGCCCGCAAGCGTCAGCCCGTAGGCCGACAGCGCGTCAGGAACTGCGGCGATCGGCTCGGCAAGCTCGACGGTCATCTGCTTGCGCCCGAGCTTGGCCATCAGCGCCTTCTTGTCCTCCACCAGCAGGATCTGCCCGTGGTTGATGACGCCGATGCGGTCGGCGATCTCCTCGGCCTCCTCGATATAGTGCGTCGTCAGGATGATCGTGACGCCGGCGGCGCGCAGGCGCTCGACGAGCTGCCACATGTCCTTGCGCAGCGACACGTCCACGCCCGCCGTCGGCTCGTCGAGGAACAGCACCTTCGGCTCGTAGGAGAGCGCCTTGGCGATCAGCACGCGCCGCCGCATGCCGCCGGAAAGGTGACGCAGCATCGTGTCCTTCTTGTCGAAAAGCGAAAGGTCCTTGAGGATACGCTCGATCAGCGCCGGATCCGGCTTGCGCCCGTGCAGGCCGCGCGAGAAGGCCACCGTGTTCCACACCGTCTCGAAGGCGTCGAGCGTCAGCTCCTGCGGCACGAGGCCGATGATGGAGCGCGTCTCGCGATAGTCGCGCAGGATGTCGTGGCCCGCGACGGTCACGCTGCCGCCACTCGGCGTGACGATACCGCAGATGATCGAGATCATCGTGGTCTTGCCGGCGCCGTTCGGCCCGAGCAGCGCGAGAATCTCGCCCTCCTCGATGTCGAGATCGACGCCCTTCAGCGCCTGGAACCCCGAAGCATAGCTCTTGGTAAGGTTGCGAATGGAAACGATGGGCGCCATGGGAGGGTCCGGAAAGAGGAAATTCATGCGGAAGGACACCCTATATGGCGTGTTCCTCATCAATTTTCACCCGTGCCGCGGAAAAAATTCGCCCCGCCCGGCTCTCGCAAAATCTTCATGCGACGGGACAGCGCCTGTCATCAAACCGTGACCGATTTCAGGGAAGCTCTCATCGAGGCCGAAGGGAACGGTTTGCACCCCCGCTCACCCCATCGTTCCCCTGCCTGCGCAGCGGCCTTGCTCCCATACCCTGCGGGAGCCTCCGGCGGCCCCATCCGCCCGCTTCCTTACGGAAGCCCGCATGCATCCTCGCCGGACGCCCCGGCGCGGGTGGTGGAATGTGACAGTTCCGGGCAGCCGCCCCTCCGCGTGCCTGCCACCCTTTCGACCGGCGTCCCGCCGGTCTTTTTTTGCCTTCAATCCGGCTCCAGCAGCGCGGATATCTCCATGGACATGGCATCCGCCGCGCGACGGGCAGCCTCTCGCCGGTCCAGCCAGACGTCCTTCGCCTTGCCGGTATAGCCGTCCCGCGCAAGGAGCAGCGTCTCAGCTTCGCCCGCGGCCATCATCGGCGCGGCCCAGACGGCAGCCACGTCCTTGGCGACGAAATCACCGAGGGCCGCGGTCCGCCACATCCGGGCAAGGGTCAGCAGCACATTGCGCTCATCGCCCTCAAGGCTCGCCAGAAGCGCGGGGAGCGCCTCGCGCATCGCCCGGCGCACGTGTTTCGCCGGGATTTCCGGCAGATGCGTCCGCGCATCCGGCCCGAGGAGCGCCATCGCCTCCCGGCGCGCCTGCGCCAGCACCAGCGTATTCTCCGCATCGCTTGACGGTCCGGGAAGAACCCCGGTCTCGAATGCATCGCGCAGCCATTCGCCGTAGAGGAATTCGACCCGCGCCGGAAAGGCCGGCCTTGCGAGATCCGCCTTCACGAAAATCATCACCTCAAGGCATCGGGGTCCGCCCGGCGGGGCCGGGTGCGGACCCGACAGGACAAGCAGCGCCGCAAGAAGCGTCCGCCGCTCCCCATCTGTCATGCGCCGCTCGATGACGGCGATCAGATCGACATCGCTTTGCGGCCGCAATCCACCGGAAACCGCCGAACCATGGAGGTAGACGGCCAGGAGGGCGTCGCCGAGCACGTCGCGCAACACATCGCACGCCGCCCTCGCCTGTTTCAGCCCGTCCGCCATCACGCTCACAGGCTGCAATGCCGGTAGCCCGATTTGCGCGCGCGAAGGTCGAAGTGGAAATGGTCCTTGTGGAAGCGGTCGCTGCCGGGGCCGAGCACGGTCGAGAAATACTTGCAGCTGTCGCCACGCACCGATTTCAGAAGCCCCTTCTCGCGGAAAGCGAAGAAGCCCTTCTTCTCGATGGCGATGGCCTTGCCGGAGGTCAGCACGATCTTGCCGACGTCGATGGCATTGCCCTTGGCGTGCTCCGACATCGCCGCGCCGCGCTGCGAATTCATGGTGCGGCAGGAATAGGACGACATCTGGTGGATGGCCGAGACGCCGGAGAGGTAGCGCATCCGCGTCGAGGGCACGAGTTCCTGTTTCACCCAGCGCGCGAAGGCCTCGGTGATCTGGCAGTTGACCTGCGCCGCCGGCTTGATCTGGATGCCGCCGGAAAGGCCGGAAAGCTCCACCGGCCACTCGATGCCGCAGGAGCGGCCGCGGGAGATGCGCGGCACGTCGCGGAATTTCACGCCGAGCTTCTGCAGCCGCTGCCGACAGGCCCGTTCGGAGGCCGGCATGCCGCCCATCGCTTCGGGCATCTGCATCGGGTTGCTCATCCGCGGCAGGAAGGCGACCTGCTCGCCATCGCTCGCCTGCCGCCGGCGCGTCGCCGCCTTGTCCGGCACGCGAAGATATCCGTCGCCTTCGCCGCCGAGTTCCGCGCCCCCGTCCGACATCGGGATCGACGCCGGCTCACCGACCTGCCGCGGCATATCCGTGCCGACACCGTCGACCACGACCTGGCTGGCATTGCCCTCGGCAATCTCGTTCGCCTGCGCCTCGGCCAGCCCCTCGACGCGCCCGACGCCGAGCCCCTCGTCCATGTTGACGCCGCCTTCGGGAACGGTGAGCGCGCCGGAAGAGGCCTGCACCGGCTGCGTGACGCCCATCGCCTCGTCGCTGTCGATCATCGGCAGGCGCTTCTTCTGCCGCACCGGCACGGCCATCGCGGTCTCGACCGGCTCGCCGCCCGTATCGCCCATATCCATGACAGGCGTGACCGCGCTGACGCCCGCGCCGTCGATATCGTCAGGCGGCGTCATGCCGCCGGAACAGGCAGCCAGCATCGCCGGGATCAACAGGAGCCCGAGCGGCCTTCGAAGACGAGAAACAAACGCAATACCCATGGTCACATCCGCCCGGCGCCCGCCTCCGCCCGTTGCGGAGTCCCGGTTGCACACAGTCCTGTCCGGCGATGGTGCAGGCCGCTTTTGTCCGCATTCGGACGAGACGGGCCTGAAAGCCGGACGGCAGGCCGACATGCCTGCTTTCCCTTGGGATTTTGTCGCAACAGGGTAAACGAAGCGTTCCCGGCGGAAACGAAAAACCCCGGCGCGGGGGCGCCGGGGCAAGGCATTCCGGAGATGGTCTTCTGATTATGCCGCGCGGCGGCGGTGGTCCGCCGCTCCGGCTGCATCCAGCCGGAAATTCCCGAGCAGCGCTTTCAGCTGCTCGCTTTCGCGGGTCAGCGTCTGGCCGGCGGCATTGGTCTCCTCGACCATGGCGGCGTTCTGCTGCGTCATCTGGTCCATCTGGTTGACCGCCGTGTTCACCTCGGCAAGGCCCGTCGCCTGCTCGCGGGCGGAGGTGGCGATAGAGGTCACCTGATCGTTCACCCGGTTGACGAGGGTCTCGATCTCGGTGAGCGCATCGCCAGTCGAGCGCACCAGCGCCACGCCGTTGCCGACTTCCGCGGCCGAATTGCCGATCAGCCCCTTGATCTCCTTGGCGGCATTGGCCGAACGCTGGGCAAGCTCGCGCACCTCCTGCGCCACGACCGCGAAGCCCCGCCCCGCCTCGCCCGCCCGCGCCGCCTCGACGCCGGCATTGAGCGCGAGGAGGTTGGTCTGGAAGGCGATCTCATCGATCACGCCGATGATCTGACCGATGCGGTTGGAGGCATCCTCGATGCGGCTCATGGCGGTGACGGCGTCGCGCACGATGGCGCCCGACCGGCCGGCCGACTGCTTGGTCTCGACCACCATGCGGCTCGCCTCCGCCGCGCGGTCGGAGGCGTTGCGCACCGTCGCCGTGATCTCGTCGAGCGCCGCGGCAGTCTCCTCGAGCGAGGCCGCCTGCTGCTCGGTGCGATGCGATAGGTTGTTGGCCGCCTCGGCAATGCCCGATGCGCTGCCATGCACGATGTCGGTGGACCGGGCGATGGCATGGACGACGCCGGAAAGCGCGTCCACCGCGCTGTTGAAATCGTCGCGCAGCTTGGCATATTCCGGCGCGATCGCAGAGATGGAGACCGTCAGGTCGCCGCCCGCCAGCCGTTCCAGCGCCTCGCCGACGGTCTGCATGGCATCCGACTGGCTCTGGCTGACGGCGCGCTGGCGGCGCTCGCCGTCCGAGCGCTCGGCATCGAGGCGGGCCTGCTGCTCGCCCTCACGGACACGCAGCTCCGCCCGCTCGGCGACCGACTGGCGCAGGATCGAGACCACCTTCGCCATCTCGCCGATCTCGTCCTTGCGGTCGGTCTCCGGCACCGCGCCGGAAACGTCCTCCTCGGCGATGGCCTGCATGGTCGCCTTGAGGCGCACGATGGGGCCGGTTACGCTCTTCACTATAGCATAGGCGGCAAGGATGATGACGAGGCCGCCGGCGGCGAGGATCACCGCCATGCCGAGGGCGTTGCGGCGGAACAGGGCGGCGAGGTCGTCCGCATAGACGCCCGTGCCGACGACCCAGCCCCAGGGCGCGAAGCCCGCGACATGCGAATATTTCAGCACCGGCTCCTCGAAGCCCGGCTTCGGCCAGTAGTAATCGACGAAATCCTGCCCGGTCGGGCTCGCCTTCACGGCCTTCACGAATTCGGTGAAGATGTGCTTGCCCGTCGGGTCGGCCATGCCCGACTGGTCGGTGCCGTCGAGTGCCGGCTTGATCGGGTGCATGACGATCACGGCATTCATGTCGTTGATCCAGAAATAGCCGCTGTCCTCGTAGCGCAGCGCCCGCACGGCGTCCTTTGCCCGAGTCTGCGCCTCCTCGCGGGTCAGCGTGCCGGCAACCTCCAGCTCGTGGTAATGCTTGAAGAGCGTCAGCATGCTCTCGTCCATCGCCGCGAGCTTCGACTTGCGCTCGGCGACCATCGCCTCCTGGTAATGGTAGAGGCTGTAGACGAGCGCGACGGCGAAGATGGTCAGGGCAAGGCCCACAAGCAACGACAGGCGCGTGGATATTCTGTAATTCTTCACCGGGCTCTCCTCGACTTCGGCAGGCGCAATACGCCTTGTCGACGAAGCTGCGGGAAACCCTTTAAAATGATCTAAAATTGCAATCGTCAATTTTTAGAGGTTGAAAATACTCGAAAATGCGCCTGCCCTTCCCCCTTTCTCCATGGCCCGCATTCGGCTAGACCTGAAGGAAAGTTGGAGAGGCCCCGCATGACCGATACGAAAATGCCGAACGGACAGCTCACCCTTCGCACGCTCGCCATGCCGGGCGATGCCAATGCCGCAGGCGACATCTTCGGCGGCTGGGTCATGGCGCAGATGGACCTTGCCTCGGGCATCCGTGCCGCCGAGCGGGCGCGCGGCCGTGTCGTCACCGCCGCCGTCAAGGAAATGGCCTTCGAACTGCCGGTGAAGATCGGCGACACGCTCAGCATCTATACCGACATCGCCCGCGTCGGCAGAACCTCGATCACGCTGGCAGTGGAGGCCTGGGCGCAGCGCTATCTCACCACGACGCTGGAAAAGGTGACGGGCGCCACCTTCGTCATGGTCGCGCTCGACCAGCAGGGTCACCCGACCCCCGTACCCGTCGAATAGAAGATGGAGGGCGCCATGGAGCATGTCCAGCACGATCCCGCGCTCTTCGGCCATGTTCGCGTCGTCATCGGCATGGTGGTCAGCCTCAGCGTGGCGCGCATCCTCACCGGCGTTGCGCTCTTCGTCCAGCACCCCGGCAAGGTGAAGGCCTATCCGGTCCATCTGGCCTGGGCGGGCTTCCTGCTGCTGTTCCTTCTGCATTTCTGGTGGTGGGAGTTCCGCCTGCAGGCGCTGGCGACCATCGGCTTCGGCGTCTATCTCTTCCTGATCAGCTATTGCTGCCTGTTCTTCCTGCTCGCCGTCTTCCTGTTCCCGACCACGCTCGACGACTATGCCGGCTATGAGGACTATTTCTATTCGCGGCGCAAATGGTTCTTCGGCGCCTTCGCGCTCGTCTTCGCGGTGGATCTCCTGGACACGGCGTTGAAGGGAAAGGCCTATTTCGGCTCCTTCGGCTACGAATATCCGGCACGCAACGCCGTCTTCATCGTGCTGTGCCTTCTGGCGGCGTGGACGGCGAGCCGCCGCTACCACACCACCTTCGTCAGCCTCGGCATCCTCTACCAGCTCAGCTGGATCTTCCGCGCCTTCGACATGCTTGAGTAAGCCGCTCAGCCCTTGAAGACGAAGGCAGCGCCGGCGGCGATCAGCATGAAGCCGACCGCATGGTTCCAGGTCAGGCTTTCCTTCAGCCAGAACACCGAGAAGCCGGCGAAGACCAGGAGCGTGATCACTTCCTGGATCGTCTTGAGCTGCGCGGCCGAATAGACCTCGTGGCCGATGCGGTTGGCCGGCACAGCGAGGCAGTATTCGAAGAAAGCGATGCCCCAGCTCGCCAGCACCGCGACGAAGAGTGGCGCCGACTTGAACTTGAGGTGCCCGTACCAGGCGAAGGTCATGAAGACGTTGGAGAGGCAGAGCAGCACGATCGGCCACACGGCCGCGGGGTTGAGGCTGAAGGGCATCGGCGAATCCTGAAAGGAAGGGAATATGCCGATGGCATAGCTCAGCCGACGGCCACGTCAAGCCGGACGTCATGGATTCTCGCGATCCCCCGTTAAGACTATCTTATGCCCCCCGCCCCACCCTCTGCGCAGACCGCGAAAAAGGCGGCACGCGCTTCTGGGCGGGGACAGAGAATGACCGATGCAGTCCGGCTGATGCCGGCGGACGAAACGACGAGACGACAGATTCTTTCCGCGCAGGCCCTGTCCGTGCTGGACGGCATCGTGCTGTCGCTTAACGCCAACAGCTTCATCGCCGCCACCACCGCCGCCGTGCTCTGGCTCGACGGGCCAGCCTTCGGCATCCTCCTCTGGCTCGCCGCCGTGCTGGCCATCAACCTTGCGCGCTATGTCGCCGTGCGCATCGTCCGGCGGATGAACTGCGCCGTCGAGCGGCCGGAACGCGCGCTCGGCGTACTCTCCTTCGGCGCGCTCGGGAGCGGCCTTGCCTGGAGCCTGCCGCCCTTCATCGGCGCCGCCCACGGCGCGAACGGGCTCAATCCCTATCTGATCTTCATCATCTGCGGCATTTGCGCCGGTTCGCTGATGCAGAGCACCGCCTATGCCCGCACCGCTCTTCTCTTCGCCGGCCCGCCGCTCGCCGCGGCCTTCGCCTCACTGCTCTTCGCCGGCACGACGGAAGCCTACGTCATCGCCGCCGACGCGCTGCTGCTCGCCGTGATGATGCTGCGCGCCAGCCAGTTCAGCGAGGCGAGCTTCATCCGCAGCCAGATGGACCGGCTGAAGGCGGTGGCGCTCGCCGCCTCGCTGTCCGACGCCAATGCGGAGATCCGCCAGTCCTACCACCAGCTCGCATCGCTGGCGAACCGCGACCCGCTGACCGGCCTCGGCAACCGCACCCTCTTCAACGAGCGCCTGCGCAACCTTCTGGCGAGCGGCCTGCCCGCCGATACGCTCGCGCTGCTCGCCATCGACCTCGATCGCTTCAAGGCGATCAACGACACGATGGGGCACGGCGCGGGCGATTCGGTGCTGGTCGAGATCGCCAGCCGCCTCGTCAGCCTGACCGGGCCGACCGACCTCGTCGTGCGCCTCGGCGGCGACGAGTTCGCCGTCATCGTCGAGGGCGAGAAGGCGGAAGCGCGCGGACGCGCCATCGGCGACGGCATCGTGCGCCTCGCCGGCGATCCCATCCTCATCGGCGAGCGCCCCGTCACCGTCGGCGCCAGCGCGGGCCTCGCCCTCTATCCGCAGCACGGCGACACGGCCGACGACCTCTTCGCCAGCGCCGACATCGCCCTCTATGCCGCCAAGGAAGGCGGGCGCCGCCGCCTCGGCCTGTTCAACCCGGTGCTGAAGGCCCGGATCGAGCACCAGCGCCTCATCGAGGCGACATTGACCGAGGCCATCGAGCAACGCCAGTTGCAGGTCGTCTTCCAGCCGCAGGTGGAGCTTGCCACCGGCGCCGTCACCGGCTTCGAGGCGCTGCTGCGCTGGACGCATCCCGAGCTCGGCGCCGTCGCCCCGCCCGATATCGTCCGTGCCGCCCAGGCCCTGCACATCTCGACGGCGCTCACTGGCTATGTCGCCACCCGCGCCGCGGAATTCCTGCGCACCCTGCCCCGGCTCGGCCTGCCGGAGGCGGCCGTCGCGGTGAACGTCTCGCCGCGCGAATTCTCCGGCGACACGCTCTCGCGCCTCCTGACCGGCATCGCAAAGGAACACGAGGTTTCCCCCAGCCTGATGGAGATCGAGATCACCGAGGAGGCGACGCTCGACACGCAGGCCGCCGGCGCCGAGCTCGCCCGGCTGGAAGCCGCCGGCTTCCGCCTCGCCGTCGACGATTTCGGCATGGGCCATTCCTCCCTCGCCTATCTCGTCAGCCTGCATATCGACCGGCTGAAGATCGACCGCAGCTTCGTTTCGGGGATCGCCACCAGCCGCGAGAACCAGGCGCTCATTTCCGCCCTCATCGGCATCGGCCACGCCCTCTCCATCGACATCGTGGTGGAGGGCGTCGAGAAGGAGGAGGAGGCCGAGATCCTGCGCATGCTCGGCTGCCGCCACGCGCAGGGCTACCTCTTCGCCCGCCCCATGCCCGCCGCCGAAGTCCCGCGCTGGCTGAACGAGCATGCCGCGCGCACCCGACCGTCCGCACGATAGCACCCGCCGCCGAAGCGGCATGAGACGACAGATTCGTTTCCCTTTTGTACTCGTCACCCCTTCCCTTTCGCGGTGACTCTCTCCATATTCTCCGCATGGCCAGATCACCGAAGAAATCCACCGCCCCGAACCCCGGTTTCGAGGAAGCCCCGCAATCGCCCTTCGAGGGAGAACCGCTTAGCGGCAGCGTCTCCGACTGGGTGAAGCAGCTCGAGGCGGAGGCGGAGGCCGCGAGCGTCGAAAGCCGCCGCGAGGTCGCCTCCAAGGCCGGCAAGCACCGCAAGACGGTGGAGAATGCCGCGCGCCGCCACACCGAGCAGGTGACGGTCTCGAAGACCTCGCGCGGCGTCTCGATCGGCGGCTCGTCCGATCCAAAGACCCGCGCTGCCGCCGGCCTCAACCCGGTCTCCGGCCTCGACGTCTCGCTGGAAGACGCGGCCGCGCTCGACAGGGGCTCCGGCGTCACCGCCACGGTGGAGGCGCTTTCGGCGCTCATCGAGAGCGGCAATCCGCTGTTCAAGGACGGCAAGCTCTGGACGCCGCACCGCCCCGCCCGCCCGGAAAAATCCGAGGGCGGCATCCCCATCCGCATGGTCAGCGAATACAAGCCCGCGGGCGACCAGCCCACCGCCATCGGCGATCTGGTCGGCGGCCTCTCCTCCGGCGAGCGCAGCCAGGTGCTGCTCGGCGTCACCGGCTCGGGCAAGACCTTCACCATGGCCAAGGTGATCGAGGAGACCCAGCGCCCCGCCGTCATCCTCGCGCCGAACAAGACGCTGGCCGCGCAGCTCTATAGCGAGTTCAAGAACTTCTTCCCCGACAACGCGGTCGAATATTTCGTCTCCTACTACGATTATTACCAGCCCGAAGCCTATGTGCCGCGCTCCGATACGTTCATCGAGAAGGAAAGCTCGATCAACGAACAGATCGACCGCATGCGCCACTCCGCGACGCGCTCGCTGCTGGAGCGCGACGACTGCATCATCGTCGCCTCGGTCTCCTGCATCTACGGTATCGGCTCGGTCGAGACCTACACCGCCATGACCTTCCAGATGGAGGTGGGCGAACGGCTCGACCAGCGCCAGCTCCTCGCCGACCTCGTCGCCCAGCAGTACAAGCGCCGCGAGATGGATTTCCAGCGCGGCTCCTTCCGCGTGCGCGGCGATACCATCGAAATCTTCCCCGCCCACCTTGAGGATGCCGCCTGGCGCATCTCCATGTTCGGCGACGAGATCGACGCCATCACCGAGTTCGACCCGCTGACCGGCCAGAAGACCGGCGACCTGAAATCGGTAAAAATCTACGCCAACAGCCACTACGTCACCCCGCGCCCCACCCTCAACGGCGCCATCAAGGCCATCCGCGAGGAGCTGAAGCACCGCCTCGTGGAGCTGGAAAAGGCCGGTCGCCTCTTGGAAGCCCAGCGCCTGGAGCAGCGCACGCGCTACGACCTGGAAATGCTGGAGGCCACCGGCTCCTGCGCCGGCATCGAGAACTATTCGCGCTACCTCACCGGCCGCCGCCCCGGCGAGCCGCCGCCGACCCTTTTCGAGTACATCCCCGACAACGCCCTGATCTTCATCGACGAAAGCCACGTCACCATCCCGCAGATCGGCGCCATGTACCGGGGCGACTTCCGCCGCAAGGCGACGCTGGCCGAATACGGCTTCCGCCTGCCCTCCTGCATGGACAACCGCCCGCTGCGCTTCGAGGAATGGGACGCCATGCGCCCGGACACCATCGCCGTCTCGGCGACACCGGGCGGCTGGGAGCTGGAGCAGTCCGGCGGCGTCTTCGCCGAACAGGTCATCCGCCCGACCGGCCTCATCGACCCGCCGGTCGAGGTGCGCCCGGCCAAGAGCCAGGTGGACGACGTGCTGGGCGAGATCCGCGAGACCGCCGCCGCCGGCTACCGCACCCTCGTCACCGTGCTCACCAAGCGCATGGCTGAAGACCTCACCGAATACCTGCACGAGCAGGGCGTTCGCGTGCGCTACATGCACAGCGACATCGACACGCTGGAGCGCATCGAGATCATCCGCGATCTTCGTCTGGGCGCCTTCGACGTGCTCGTCGGCATCAACCTGCTGCGCGAAGGCCTCGACATCCCCGAATGCGGCTTCGTCGCCATCCTCGACGCCGACAAGGAGGGCTTCCTGCGCTCCGAGACGTCGCTGGTCCAGACCATCGGCCGCGCGGCGCGAAACGTCGACGGCAAGGTCATCCTCTATGCCGACCAGATCACCGGCTCCATGCAGCGCGCCATGGACGAGACGACCCGCCGCCGCGAGAAGCAGGTCGCCTACAACCAGGCGAACGGCATCACCCCGGAATCCGTGAAGGCAAAAATCTCCGACATCCTCGACAGCGTCTACGAGCGCGACCACGTCCGCGCCGACATTTCCGGCGTCTCCGGCAAGGGGTTCGCGGATGCCGGCCACCTCGTCGGCAACAACCTCAAGACCCATCTCGAAGCGCTCGAAAAACAGATGCGCGACGCCGCCGCCGACCTCGACTTCGAAGCCGCCGCCCGCATCCGCGACGAGATCAAACGCCTCAAGGCCGCCGAACTCGCCGTCATGGACGACCCGATGGCACGGGACGAAGCACGGTCGCAGGAAGGTGGAGGAAAGGGCAAAAGCGCGGCGAAGCCGCAAGGCCAGGCGGCCGTCACCGGTCGTCCGGCGCCCCGTGCGGAGGCTAGCCCGAAGGGCGCTGCGGCCGTGAGCACAGAAGAGAATGGCAAAAGCTATTTTGCCAAACCCTCGCTCGACGACATGGGCCCGGGCACCGACACCGAACGCCCGCTCTTCCGCAAGCCCGCCCTCGACGAGATGGGCCGCGACGTCGCCACTCCGGCCGGAAAATCCCTCTTCCGCAGGAACACCCTCGACGAAATGACCGTCGGCCGCACCGAAAAACCCGTCACCGGCGACCTCCCCCAACGCCCGGGCGAAACCCTCTCCACCAAGAAACGCACCGCCCCGGCAGCCGAAGGCCAGCCGGAGCGGACGAGCGGCGCGGACGATGCCAAGCCGGTTCGGCGCGGGAAGATCGGCGCCGGAAGCTATGAAGATCCGGCGGAGGCGAAGCGCAAGGGGCGGACGAAGGGGAAGACGGGACGGCCGGGGCAGTGAACACACTTACCGTTTGCGGTCAGTGCCAATCCTCAAACCTTTCCATCATTTTCTTTTGTCATGTTAAAAAGAGACTACTTAATTCCGCTAAGGGTTTCTTGAAAAATGGGTTCGCGCCAACCTTCGGAAATAATAGCCTGCACGGAAGCAAGAATGATTTGAAATCCGAAGTCGGTAGCTCTCATCAACCTCATATAAGAGCTATCAATAGATTTATCGATAATCTCATTCTCCATAGGATGCACAATTTCCAAGCCCCCATGCACAAAAGAACTCCGAAGATCATAAATTTCTCGCATTCTTTTTCGCAAATATGAAGATTCATTCGCTGTCGGCTTAAGTAGGAGCTCAATTCTGGAAACCAGAATTCGAAAATTCTCTCCAACCTTACAATCAAATAAAGCCTCCAACGCGTAAAATATCCAAACTACATTTGTAGGCGACACAGGTGAAGACGCCAAAAACAGCAGCGAGAAAAGCATTTTCTCAACCTTACTAGAAGGAATAAGCTTCAGTTCAGATCGAACAGAATGATACCAATTTGATACCAACTCCAAATCAATAAATTTTATCTCTGGCCACTTGCCATCAAGTGACTCCATTAGAGAAGTTTCAAACAAACCCGTCGACAAACTCATATTTTTAGGACTAGATATATTTTTATCGAAAATATACGTACTATAAAAATTAGCAGAGGATGGAGACGCTATATTCATGACAAGAAATACGTCGTATAGATAATATTCAATAAAATGATACAGGCGATTAAACGTTTTATTTTTATCGAAATTTAAATTTGACGATGCGGAAAATTCTACAGAAACTATTTCCGTTGAAAAACCTTGCACCACTTCAGATAATCTATCTTTATTTTCTGGCCTATATAGATCGCTTGTCACTTTATAATGTGCACTTATACGATCGATCACGGGCATCCAATTTACTGATATATCAATATTATCATCCTCTAAAATAAAAGTTCTGTTTTGCAGAATTTTGGTGGCAGCTTTCCACGCGCATATATGAGCGGGATCTATAGTTTCCCAAAAATCGTCGGAAATTGTTCTCGTAAGATAAGCACCTAAGTTCACACAAAACCTAACTGGATCACGCTCAGGTATCGAACTCATATAGACCTCAACAGCATCTCAGAGAATTAAATTCCGGGAGAATCCCCGTAAGGTATTTCAACTAAGGCGAATAGTAACGGTGAAAATTTCGCAACATTCAACGGCCTATAATTTCACCGAAAACGAGATTTGCAGCGCCTGAAACACCAATAAAAGATAAAAAAATATTTCATTATCAATCACATGCGCCATTCAACCTAAAACAAACTCCTCCTACAATTTTCATTGGTGCAACAATAATGCCCACGAGCGTGGAGCAATTTTCCCCGCCTCCAAAACCCATGCGATACTCCCCTCATCCCACCGCGGATACACCGCAAGGCGTTGCGGCGAGGCGGGGTCGGTGCTTTGGGTGGAGGAAGGACGTAGGCCTTCGCCCAGGGGGCCTGCGGAAAATGGTCTCCCTCCGGCGACACGAGGGAAACGGCGGGACGTCGGACCGGTCCCGTGGTTTCATCCCCGAACGGCGCGCCGGGCGTGCCTGTGCGGCACACAAGGGGGCCGGGACTGGCGGACGGCGTCGGCATCGTCCGCCGGGGTGACGTTTTTCCGGGAAAGGTGAAAGCCTTTCCGCCCGGAGCGGGAGCGAACGAGCGCCCGGTCCGGCGCGCCAAAATCGGAAGGAGCCCGCCCCGGAAACCGACGGCCAACCGCCGCCGGACCCGGCCTTTGCAGAGAGACCCAAGTCGCGGGCAAAAACCACCGAACGGGGCGCTGAAAGGTGCCATTTCTACTTCTGACCCGGCAGCTTTCAGCGCCCCGTCCGAAGTTTCATGCGCAAGCCCCGGCGGTGTTTTTCGCGCGGGAACGATGGCGCATGTCCGCCGCGGGCGCGGCCGGCGCGATGCGCCTCCCTCACCTCTCTCCATCACTAGAGCATTTCCGCTTTTCTCCGAATCGCGAAAACGCTCTAACTCTTTGTTTCGCCGCATTCTCCGAACGCAAAACCGCTTCGCACTTTTGCTGGAAATGCTCTAGGAGTTTCCATGTTCGACCGATCCAGACTGCCCCCGCTCGACGCCGCGCTGCTCGCCCGCACCGCCGAGATGCTCGCCTTGCCGGAGCGCGTCTGCCGCCACCGCTCCTGCCGGCGACAGAAACGCTGCGCCTGGTTTTTCCGCAAGACGCAGCAGCCCTGCTGCCTCGCCAATCTCGACGCCGGCCAGCGCGCGCTTTTCGACCAGCTTGCCGAGCAGGTCCGCGATGTGCGCGATTACGGCCGCCGGGACAGCAAGCTGTTCTTCGCCTCCTTCTGGCGCGACGAGCGGGCGCTTCAGGACGCCGCCGTGGAGATCACCCGCCCGCTCCTGCGGGGCGAGACGCTGCGCGAGTTCCGCCGCTTCGCCGGGATACGCGAAAATCGGCCGCCAGCGGACCGGGACGGGTTTTCGCCGCCGCTGAAATGGTGATGTCCGGGATGGTGGGGCAGCCTATTCCGCCGCCTCGCCCTTCATGGGCTCCAGCGCCGCGGCCAGTTCGTAGGAATAGCCTTCCAGCATGGTATAGGCCTGCTCGATGGCCTGGATCTGCCCTTCCGCATTGCGGATCGCCTCGGTGATCGACTGCGAGCGGGCGCGCAGCATGGAGCCCAGAAAATCCGTGCCGGCCTTGCGGCCGAGGCGGTCGATATGCTGGCGCACGCGGTTGCGGTGGCGCTCCAGCTCGAGGATGTGGAAGCGGCTCTTGACGATGTCGTCGGAGAGTTTGCGGCGCATCGCCGCCAGCGGATCGAAGCTGCCCGGCTCACGCTCGTCGAGGATGACGTCGTTGACCAGCGGCTCGAGCAGCATCAGGCCCTTGAGGTCGCGCGGATCGGCGAGCTGCGGGTCGAAGCCGGTGTCGTCGAAGACCTTGCGGCGCACGGGGTCGCGCAGGAGGTCGTAGCAGGCCTGCAGGCGGGCGAACTGGTCGGCATCGCCGCCCGAATCGGGATGCATGCCCTTGGCGGCCTTGCGGTAGGCGGTCTTGACCGCGCCGTCATCGGCATCGCGCTCAAGTCCGAGCATGGCGTAGGGATCGATCACGCGGCCACCTGTCTGTTTCTGCCTGTCTTTCGCAAGTCCGGACGCAAAACCGCTGCGCACTTTTGCTGGACCTGCTTCTGCATTGCGTCGTTCGTTGTTTACGCCGTTTTCCGACCCGGAGGGGACGAAATTGTGGTGACGCCGCGACGATGCACAGAAAGCGCTACTCCGCTGCCTCGACCTCGCCCCGCACCGCCGCGAAAGCCGCCGAGATCACCTCCGGCCCCGCGCCGGGCTTCGTGGCATCGGCCGAAAGGATCTGCCGATAGCGCCGCGCGCCCGGAAAACCCTGGAACAGCCCGACCATATGCCGCGTCACATGCGCCACCCGGCCGCCGCGTGCGATCACCTCGCCCGCATAGGCCATCATGCCGTCCCGCACCGCCTCCCAATAGGCGACCGGAAGCGCCTGCGGACCGGAAGACATGCCGGAGGGCCGGCCGCCCAGCAGCGGATGCGGAAAAAGTTCATCCACGCCCGTCAGAACGCAGCTATCCTGATAGGCAGCCCTTCCGAGCATCACACCATCGAGGCCATCCATCTCTTCAACAGCCTGACTCAAACTGTGAAGCCCGCCATTGAGACCGATGAAAAGATTCGGGTTTTCCGCCTTCAGCCGCCGCACCAGACCATAGTCGAGCGGCGGGATATCGCGGTTCTCCTTCGGCGAAAGCCCCTGCAGCCAGGCCTTGCGCGCGTGGACCCAGACGGCATCCGTCCCGGCAGCCTTCACCCGCGAAACGAGATCGCGCAGCGCCACTTCAGGGTTCTGGTCATCGACGCCGATGCGGCACTTGACGGTCACGGGAATGGCAACCGCCGCTTTCATCGCCGCCACGCAATCGGCCACCAAGTCCGGCTCGCGCATCAGGCAGGCGCCGAAGGTGCCGGATTGCACCCGGTCCGAGGGGCAGCCGACATTGAGGTTGATCTCGGCATAGCCGAACCCCTCGCCGATCCGCGCCGCCTCCGCCAGCTTCTCCGGGCTGTTGCCGCCGAGCTGGAGCGCCACCGGCTGCTCCACCGCGTCGAAGCCGAGCAGCCGGTCGCGGTTGCCGCGCAGGATCGCGTCCGCGACGATCATCTCGGTGAAGAGCAGCGCGTTCTTGGTAAGCTGCCGCGCGAAGACGCGGTACGCCCGATCACTCCAGTCGATCATCGGCGCGGTCGCGAAGATCTTCGTCCCCGTCTCCACGGCCTGCTGGTAGAATGTGCCTGTCTTCGTCATGGCGCGGCTCATACTCCATATGGCCGGGAAAAACCACCCTCGGCCTTTCCCCGCCCGGCGGGATGGGTGCTAGACTGCCCCGAGGATTCGAAGGAGGAACCCATGCCGCTCTACGCCCTTGACGACCGGACACCCACGCTTCCCGCCGACGACCGCTACTGGGTGGCGCCGGATGCCAATGTCATCGGCAAGGTCATCCTCGGCGAGGATGTCGGCATCTGGTTCGGCGCGACGCTGCGCGGCGACAACGAGCCGATCATCGTCGGCGCGCGCTCGAACATCCAGGAAGGCGTCGTCGTGCATACCGACCCCGGCAAGCCCGTCATCATCGGCGAAGGCTGCACCATCGGCCACAGCGCCATCATCCACGGCTGCACCATCGGCAACAATTCGCTCATCGGCATGGGCGCGACGGTGCTGAACGGCGCGGTCATCGGCAACAACTGCCTCGTCGGCGCCAATGCGCTGGTGACGGAAGGCAAGGTCTTTCCGGACAATTCCCTGATCGTCGGCTCGCCGGCCAAGGCCATCCGCACGCTGGATGCGGACGCCGTGGAAGGCCTGAAGAAATCGGCCGAAAGCTATGTGCGCAACTGGCAGCGCTTCAAGAGGGGTCTCAAAGCGATCGTCTAGGCGCAGCCGGCACAGGTTCCGCGGATCTCGATCGTCGTCTTGCCGGTCTTGAAGTTGCGGTCTTTCGCAAAGCCCTTCAGCCGATCCTCGATCATGTGATCGTGGAATTCGACGACATCGCCGCAGGTCTCGCAGATCATGAAGGCCGTCAGGCCATGGGCATGGCAGCCCTCGTCCGGATGGGCGCAGGCGACGAAGGCGTTCATGCTTTCGAGGCGATGCACGAGGCCGAATTCCAGCAGCTTGTCGAGTGCCCGATAGACCTGCAGCGGCGCACGAAAACCGCTGTCGCGCAGCTTGTCCAGGATGGAGTAGGCGCTAAGCGGACCTTCGGAATGCGTCAGCACGTCGAAGACGAGGCCCTGGTTGCGCGTCAATTGCTGCATGGTCATGCACGACCTCCTTCGCTTGCCGCCACTGCGCCCATCCTCGGCTTCGTCAACAGGCTTAGAATGAAAAGGCCAAGTGCTGCGACCACGATGGAGGGACCGGAAGGCGTGTCGAATTTCAGGGAACCGAACAGCCCGCCGACAACGGCCAGCGCCCCGATGACGGAGGCGAGCACGGCCATGATCTCCGGGCTGGTGGAAAACCGCCGCGCCGTCGCGGCGGGAATGATCAGCAACGAGGTGATCAGCAGGATGCCGACGATCTTCATGGCGATGGCGATGACGAGCGCCATCAGCAGCATGAAGACGAGCCGCGTCTTCTCCGGCTGCATGCCCTCAGCCTCCGCCAGTTCCGGATTGACCGTCGAGGCGATCAGCGGACGCCACATCCAGATGATCGCGAAGGTGACGAGGATGCCGCCGCCCCAGACGAGGTCCACATCGGCGCGCGAGACCGCGAGGATATCGCCGAAAAGGAATCCGACGAGGTCGATACGCACCCACGTCATGAAGGAGACCATGACGAGGCCGATGGCGAGCGTCGCATGGGAGAGTATGCCGAGCAGCGCATCGGTGGACAGCGTGCCGCGCTTCTGGAGCAGCAGCAACAGCACCGAAACCGTCGCCGCGACGATGAAGACGCTGAGCAGCAGGTTGAAATCCATCAGCAGCGACAGCGCGACGCCGAGCAGCGCCGAATGGGCCATCGTATCGCCAAAATACGCCATGCGCCGCCAGACGACGAAGCAGCCGAGCGGCCCGGCGGTCAGCGCAAGGCCGATGCCGGCGACGAGGGCGCGGATGAAGAAATCGTCAAGCATCGCGCGGCTCCTTGCTGCCTGCCGCCTCGTGGTCGCAGCCACAGTTCGGCCCGTGCACATGGCCGAGGCGCATCCGCCCCGCCCGCCCGCCGGAAGGCAGGATATCGACGGCATGGTGGCCGTCGTCCGGCCGGCAATTGTCGGTGATCGAGCCATCGGCATGCAGCACGCGGCCGTCGGGCAGGTGCGTATGGTCATGATTGTGGTTGTAGAGGGCGAGCGTCTGGCCGGCCCGGGCGCCGAAGAGGCGCAAATATTCCGGGCTTTGGCTGACGATATCGGGCGTGCCGCGGCAGCAGACATGGCCGTTGAGGCAGATGACGGTGTCCGTCTCGGCCATCACGACATGCAGGTCGTGCGAAATGAGCAGGATGCCGCAGCCGGTCGCATTGCGGATGGTCTTGATGAGATCATAGAGCGCGATCTCGCCGGAGAAATCGACGCCCTGCACCGGCTCGTCGAGCACGAGAAGATCAGGCTTGCGAGCGATGGCGCGGGCAAGCAGCGCGCGCTGGAACTCGCCGCCCGAAAGATGCTGCACCTCGGCGCGCGCAAGATGGCGGATACCCGTCGCCTCAAGTGCGGCATCGATCTCAGCGCCCTTCAGCGGGGAGGTCAGCGTCATCAGCCGGTCGACGGTGAGCGGCATGGTCCAGTCGACGGCAAGCTTCTGCGGCACATAGCCGACCTTCAGCCCGGCCTTGCGCTCCACCCTGCCCTCGTCCGCCTTCATGACGCCGATCGCCGTCTTGGCGGTGGTCGACTTGCCGGAGCCGTTGGGACCGATCAGCGTGACGATCTCGCCGGGCGCGATGGAGAATTCCACGCCGCGCACGAGCCAGCGGCCCTGGCGGCGCACGCCGACGCCGGAAAGGGAGACGAGCGGCGGAACGGTCCTGTTCGGGGTCTGCAGCATGATTTTTCCAAAAGCCTGTTGCCACTCGATATGGCACACGTTATAGCATAACGCAATTGATGTAATAACATTACATTTCCACTCAAGACGGAGATCCCATGCAAAAGGCCGTTCGCACCCTCCTTCTTTCCACCGCCCTTTTTGCCGTCGGCGCAGCCGCGGCGCGGGCCGAAGCGCCCAGCGTGGTCGTCTCAATCAAGCCGATCCATTCGCTTGTTTCCGCGATCATGCAGGGCGTCGGGGAACCAAGTCTCATCGTGGAGGGTGCCGCCTCGCCGCACACCTATTCGCTCAAACCCTCCAATGCCGCTGCCCTGCAGGATGCCGATGTCATCTTCTGGGTCGGCCACGGGCTGGAGGCCTTCCTGGAAAAGCCGCTGGAATCGCTCGGCGGCAAGGCGACCGTCGTCGAACTGGAGGACGCGCCGGGCCTTGAAAAGCTGCCGTTCCGCGAGGGCGGCCCCTTCGAGGCGCATACGCATGAGGGCGAGGAAGGCCACGATCACGCCCATGAAGGCCATTCCCACGACACCGATGGCCACGACCATGCCAAGGAGGCCGAAGGCCACGAGCATGGCGAGGAAGCCGGACATGAAGGCCACGAGCACGGCGAATTCGACATGCACCTGTGGCTGAGCCCGGAAAATGCCCGCGCCATCGCCGCCGAGGCCGCCAAGGTGCTTGCCGAAAAGGACCCCGCCAATGCGGAGACCTACAACAAGAACCTCGCCGGCCTGGACGAGAAGCTCGCCACGCTCGACAAGGAACTCGCCGAGACGGTTGCGCCGATCAAGAACAAGCCCTTCATCGTCTTCCACGATGCCTATCAGTATTTCGAGCACCACTACGGCGTGCTCGCCGCTGGCTCGATCACCGTCAGCCCGGAAACCCTGCCCGGCGCCGAACGCCTGACCCAGATCCGCGACAAGGTAAAGACCCTCGGCGCCACCTGCGTCTTCGCCGAACCGCAGTTCGAGCCGAAGCTGGTGAACGTGGTGATCGAAGGCACGCCGGCAAAGTCCGGCACCCTCGACCCCGAAGCAGCGACGCTCGATCCCGGCCCGGACCTCTACTTCACCCTGATGAAGAGCATCGCGACATCCCTGCGCGATTGCCTCGGCAAGGACGGCTGAGCACTCGGCCTCCCAACAAGCGCACAGGAAGGCGGGAATTTTCCCGCCTTTTTCAGCCGATCAAATGTAATAATATAACATAAAGGGCAAATCCCGATGGACAACCGCCTCCCCGTCACCGTCCTTTCCGGCTTCCTCGGCGCTGGCAAGACGACGCTGCTGAACCACGTCCTCAACAACCGCAGCGGCCTGCGCGTCGCGGTCATCGTCAATGACATGAGCGAGGTGAACATCGATGCCGCCCTCATCCGCGAGGGTGGTGCGGACCTGTCACGCACGGATGAACAGCTTGTCGAGATGACGAATGGCTGCATCTGCTGCACGCTGCGCGACGACCTCCTGAACGAGGTGCGGCGCCTGGCGGAAATGGACCGCTTCGACTACCTGCTGATCGAATCCAGCGGCATTTCCGAGCCGCTGCCCGTCGCCACCACATTCGACTTCCGCGACGAAGACGGCCGCAGCCTGTCGGATGTCGCCCGTCTCGACACGATGGTGACGGTCGTCGACACCGCCAACCTCCTCAAGGACTATGGCTCGCAGGATTTCCTCGCCGATCGCGGCGAAACCGTCGGCGAAGGCGATACGCGCACGCTGGTGGAACTGCTGGTCGAGCAGATCGAATTCGCCGACGTGGTGGTGCTCAACAAGGCGGGCGCTGCAAGCCCCGCCGATCTCCTCGCCGCACGCCAGATCGTCGGCGGCCTCAATGCGAGCGCCCGCGTCATCGAGACGGATTTCGGCCGCGTCGAATTCGCCGATATCCTCGGCACCGGCCGTTTCGATTTCGAGCAGGCGAGCGAACATCCGCTCTGGTTCAAGGAACTGCACAGCTTCCGGGACCATGTGCCGGAGACCGAGGAATACGGCATCCGCTCCTTCGTCTACCGGGCAAAACGCCCCTTCCACCCTGCCCGCTTCAAAGCCTTCCTTGATGAGAGCTGGCCGGGCGTCATTCGCGCCAAGGGCTTCTTCTGGCTCGCCACCCGCCCGCACTATGTCGGGGAGATGAGCCAGGCGGGTGCGCTTGTCAGGAGCGGCCGGCTCGGCCTCTGGTGGGCTTCCGTGCCGCGCCAGCACTGGCCGGAGGATCGGGCGGCGCAAGACGCCATCACCCGCCACTCCGACCCGATCTGGGGCGACCGGCGGCAGGAACTGGTCTTCATCGGCGCGGACCCGATGGATGAAGCCGATATCCGTCGCCGGCTCGATGCCTGTCTCGTGGAAGCGGACGGTTTCGAACCTGCCCGGTGGGCGAACCTGCCGGACCCGTTTCCTGTCTGGGTCCGGCAGGTGAGCTGAAAATGTCAGTCGCGTTCCGCGGAGCTGGCCCAGAGGTTGATGTCGGCTTCCTTGGCGTAGACATCGATCTCGGCCAGTTCCTCGGCCGTGAAATCGGGCTTTTCCAGCGCCTTGACGCAATCGACGATCTGCGCGGAACGGCTGGCGCCGATCAGTGCTGAGGTGATGCGACCGCCGCGCAGCACCCAGGCGAGCGCCATCTGCGCCAGCGTCTGGCCACGCTTTTCGGCGATGGCGTTCAGCTTGCGGATATTGTCGATGATCTCGGGGCGGATGAAATCCTTCTTGAGGAAGTGGTTCAGCGCCGCGCGGCTGTCGCCCGGAATGCCGCCGAGATACTTCGTCGTCAGCATGCCCTGCGCCAGCGGCGAGAAGACGATGGAGCCGATGCCGAGGTCTTCCAGCGTATCGACGAGGCCATCCTCCTCGACCCAGCGGTTGAGCATGGAATAGCTCGGCTGGTGGATGAGGCAGGGCGTGCCGAGGTCCTTCAGGATCGCGGCGGCCTCGCGGGTGCGCTGCGAATTGTAGGAGGAGATGCCGACATAGAGCGCGCGGCCCGAGCGCACGATATGGTCGAGCGCGCCGCAGGTCTCTTCCAGCGGCGTATCCGGGTCGAAGCGGTGGGAGTAGAAGATATCGACATAGTCGAGGCCCATGCGCTTCAGGCTCTGGTCGCAGGAAGCGATGAGGTACTTGCGGCTGCCCCACTCGCCATAAGGACCCGGCCACATATCGTAGCCGGCCTTGGAGGAGATGATCAGCTCGTCGCGCAGCGCCCTGAAATCGGTGCGCAGGATCTCGCCGAAGGCGATCTCGGCGGTGCCGGCCGGCGGGCCATAATTGTTGGCGAGGTCGAAATGGGTGATGCCGAGGTCGAAGGCCGTGCGGCACATGTCGACCTTGCGGTCATGCGGCGTGTCGTCGCCAAAATTGTGCCAGAGGCCGAGCGAGATCGCCGGCAGCTTCAGGCCGGAGCGCCCCACGCGGTTATAGGTCATCGTGTCGTAACGGTTTTCCGCCGGCTGCCAGGCCATGGTCGCGTTCCTTTGCTGGATAGGTGTTGCGCCTGCATAGCGCTCCCATGCCGGTATTCACAAGGGGAATTGCCCCTCATCCTATCCCTCTCCCCGCAAGCGGGGAGAGGGACGGGCCCCATGCAAGGCTGGAGATTTGGGAAACCGGCGCAACATATCCCCTTCTCCCCGCCTGCGGGGAGAAGGTGGCCGGCAGGCCGGATGAGGGGCCGCGCCGCCGCTCACCGCAGCAACGCCCGTGCCTCTTCGATGCCCAGCGCCTCCGGCTGCGTGCAGGTCGTCACGATGTCGATCGCCCGGCCCTCTTCCGCCGAACGCAGGATCGCCGTCAGCACGTCGATCGTGTGCAGCGAGCGGTCGAGCGAGCAGCGATAGTCGCGGCCGGTCGTCACCGCCTCCATCATGTCGGCAAGGCCGATGCCGCGGTAGTTCGCCTGCTTGCCCCAGTCGAACTGGAAGTTCTGCGCGGTCAGCGGATGATCCCAGACCTCCACGTCCTTCGGCTCCTTGTCGTCACCGGCGACCTCGACCTTCCCGCCGAAGAAATTCGGGTCCGGCACGAAGACGGCGCCGTCCGTGCCGTAGAGCTCCATGTTCTGGTGGCGATGCGCCCAGACGTCCCAGCTCGCCATCAGCGCCACCTGCGCGCCGCTGGCGAATTCGAGAATGGCGTGGATGTTCGTCGCGACCACGACCGGCACTTTCTCCCCGAGGCGGGGGCCGTTGCCGATCACCCGCTCCTCGCGCGCCCGGTTGGCGAGCGCCACGACGCGTTTCACCGGGCCGACAAGGTTGACGAGGTTGTTGACGTAATACGGCCCCATGTCGAGGATCGGCCCGCCGCCCGGCGCGAAGAAGAAGTCCGGGTTCGGGTGCCAGCTCTCCATGCCTGGTCCCAGCACATGCGCCGTGCCCGACATGATCTTGCCAAGCTTGCCGCTGTCGAAGCCGCCGCCCCAGACACGGAGCATGTTCATATTGGCGTCGACGGCCGATCGCAGGAGGTCGCGCAGGCCGGATGGCGTAATGCGGGACGGCAAGGCATCGGCCGAAATCCAGTTCGCGCCACGGCAGAAAATTTCGCGGCCGTTGACCTTCAGCGCGAAACGGCTGCCCGCTTCGTCCTTGTCGGTGATCAGCTCGACCTGCCGCAGGCCGATGCAACGCACCACCATCTCGGTGGGCGTCTCGAGCAAATTTCCATGAGTCTCCTACCCGACTGAAACGTTTCAGTGGAAAGTTAATCCAATCGATTTGACCACGCAATCAGCCCGGGCGTCGCTCATGTGTTTTCCGTCGAGCAGTGGTCGCTTATGACTCGAGGCGAACAGGAAAGCACAAAGAAAAAAGAGAATTAATACACTGTATTTATTATATTTATATTGGAAAGCGACGTTTTCCACACCTCGCATTCGTAACCGCATGAATTATCGCTTTGCGGCGCAGTGTCAGGCAAGCAGAGTGAAAACACGGAGTTTCCTGAAACTTCACTTCGACAAAGCACCTGTATCGTTTCAGATTTATAGATACTTCCGGCAGGGAGTGGCGGGCGGAAGCAAAATCTGTATAACCGGCCGCTAATGCGAAGAGGTGGACAGGCGGGGATGGACAGAATGAAGAGCGGGGGCCGGGCGGCATCGACGCCTCCCTCCAGCGAGCGGCCGACGCTGAAGACCATCGCCTTCATGACGGGCCTCGGCATCACCACCGTTTCGCGGGCGCTGAAGGATGCGCCCGACATCAGCAGCGAGACGAAGGAGCGCGTGCGCCTCGTCGCCCGGCAGATCGGCTACCAGCCGAACCGCGCGGGCGTGCGCCTTCGCACCGGCAAGACCAATGTCATCAGCCTGATCCTCAGCCTGGAAGAGGAGATCATGGGCCTGACGAGCCCCATGGTCGTCGGCATCTCGGAAGTGCTCGCCGCAACGCAGTACCATCTCGTGGTAACGCCTTACCGCACGCAGGGCAATGCGCTCGACCCGGTGCGCTACGTGCTGGAAACGGGCGCGGCCGACGGCGTGATCATCTCGCGCACCGAGCCGAAGGACCCGCGCGTCGCGCTGATGATGGAGCGAAACTTCCCCTTCGTCACGCATGGCCGCACCGAGATGGGCCTTGTCCATCCCTATCACGACTTCGACAACGAGCGCTTCGCCTACGAGGCCGTGCGCAAGCTGGTCGAGCTCGGCCGCAAGCGGCTGATGCTGCTCCAGCCGCCGCCCTACCTCACCTTCTACCTGCACATGCGGGCGGGCTTCGAAAAGGGCATCCGCGATTTCGGCGCGACTGCCCTGCCCTTCAACACCGTCAACCTCGACAACAATCTTCGCGAGATCCGCGGGGCCGCCGAGGCGCTGTTCGACACCACCGACGGGCCTGACGGCATCGTCTCCGGCAGCGGCTCCGGCGCGGTCGCGCTGATCGCGGCACTCGAGGCCAGGGGCCGCGGGCTCGGGCAGGACATCGACATGGTCTCCAAGGAACCGCACATGTTCCTGCAATGGCTGCGGCCGGAGGTCGTCACCATGCGCGAGGATATCCGCCTCGCCGGCCGGGAGCTTGCAAAGGCCGTCATCGCCCGCATAGAGGGCATTCCGCCCGAAGAATTGCAGACGCTGAGCTATCCGATCCCGACGGACGAGGCCTGACGCATCACCCCATGCCGCTTCGGCATGCCGGCAACTGGGCGTAGCCATATATAGCCGTTGCAGGCCGCCCGTTTTTTAGGCATCGCAAAGCCGTCGCTGAATTGAAGCAGTCGCGACGGCAAGCAGGAGCGGCGATGGCCCACGAGAAACAAAGATTGAACTATGTGCTGTTCCTCATCGCAGGCGCCGGCCTCGTGAATGTCGCGAGGGCGATGACGCTCTCATTCCTTGCCATCAAGCTGCAGCAGACCTTTGGCCTCGGGCCGGCGATGATCGGCATGCTGCTGGGTATCGGCCCGCTGGTGGGCGCGGTCGCAGCGCCCTTCGCGGGCTCCCTGTCGGACAAGATAGGGCGCAAGACCGTGCTGACGCTCACGCTGCTTTCCATGGCCCTCGCCATGGTCGGCATGGGTGTCGCCGAAACCGTCATCGCATTCTGCATTGCCCAGGTGGTCGCGGCTGTTGCCATCGCGATCAACGAGCCGGTATCCCGCGCCCTGATGAGCGACGTGTGCCTCGAACCGCTGCGCCTCAAATATTTCTCCTGGCGGTACATGGCGATCAATTTCGGCTTCGCCGTCGGCCCGCTGATCGGGATCGCGGCAGGCGCCGCATCCATGACGCTGTTCGTCATCGCCGGTATCGTCTACGCTCTCTTCGCGCTCGCCCTCTACATGCTGAAAGTGCCCGTGCAGCTTAGCGAGGCCGAGCAGGCACCCGCGCCGAAAATATCGGTGCTCCAGAGCATCAAGATGGCGATCCGCGATCCCCGCCTCGCCTTCTTCGTCGGCGGCGGCACCATGCTGGTGGCGGTCTACGGCCAATGGTCGGCGACGCTTGCTCCCTACCTCGCCGGTAACATCGCCGGCGGCGTCGAGATCTTCGCCTATATCGTCTCCATCAACGGCGCCGTGGTCCTGATCGGAAACCCGTTCGCCCGCCTCTTCATCGAACGCGCCGGAGCGCTGAATGCACTTGTGACCGGCTGCCTGCTGTTCCTCGTCGGCGAGCTCGGCTTCCTTGCCTCCAGCGGCCTCTGGGGCCTCGCGATCTCCATGGTCATCTTCACCATCGGGGAAATTCTGGTCGTCCCGTCCGAATACATGCTGGTCGACGGCATTTCGAACGACCGCAACAGGGGCAGCTATTTCGGCGCCCATTCCTTCTCGACCGTCGGCAACTTCGTCGGCCCCACTTTCGGCGGCCTCATGCTCGGCGCCTTCGGCGGGCCGGGCATGTTCCTTCTCTTCGCCGGCTTCTCGATCGTCAGCGCCATCCTGTTCGCCATCGGCACCAGAATGCCGCCGCCGAAGGCGTCGGTCGAGCTTGCCCCGGCAGCCGCATCGAGCGGTGCCGTCGGCCCGCATCTCAGGGGCGCCTACGCCTGACGCCTCCCGCCGTTCAAGCAAAAGGCCCGGTCTTGCGACCGGGCCTTTCAGGCTTTCGCCGGAACTCAGCCGTTGAGGCCGGAGCCCCAGGGGCCGTGATGACTGTCGGCACCGTCCACCCGGTCGAAGCCGTGTGCGCCGAAGAAGTCGCGCTGGGCCTGGATGACGTTCGCCGTGCCGCGGCCGCGGCGGTAGCTGTCGAAATAGCCGAGCGCCGAGGCGAGCGCCGGGACCGGCAGGCCGTGCAGGGCGGCGGCGGAGACGACGCGGCGCAGCGCCCCGTCGGTTTCCTTCACCATCTCGGCGAAGGCCGGGGTGACGATGAGGTTGGCGGCATCCGGCGTCTTGGTGAAGGCGCTGGTGATCGCGTCGAGGAACTGCGAGCGGATGATGCAGCCGGCGCGCCAGATTTTCGCGATCGTCGGCATCGGCAGGTTCCAGCCGTATTCCTTCGAAGCGGCGGCCATCACGGCGAAGCCCTGCGCATAGGCGCCGATCTTGCCGGCGAGCAGCGCGCTTTCGAGGTCCTTGAGGAAGGCAGCCCTGTCGGCGACCTTGAGCTCGGGAACGGCCGGCAGGCCGAGGATCTTCTCGGCGGCCTCGCGCTCGGTCTTGAAGGAGGAGATCGAGCGGGCGGCGACGGCGGCCTCGATGCCGGTCGCCGGCACGCCCATGTTCTGCGCCTCGATGGCGGACCACTTGCCGGTGCCCTTCTGGCCGGCCTTGTCGAGGATCATGTCGACCATCGCATTGCCGCTGATCGGATCCTTGGCGGCCAGCACCGTCGCGGTGATCTCGATGAGATAGGATTCGAGGCGCCCCTTGTTCCATTCGCCGAAGACGGCGCTGATCTCGGAGGCGCTCATCTTCAGGCCGTCGCGCAGGATGCCGTAAATCTCGGCGATCATCTGCATGTCGGCATATTCGATGCCGTTGTGGATGGTCTTGACGAAGTGGCCGGCGCCGTTCTCGCCGAGCCAGGCCACGCACGGGTCGTCGTTGTACTTGGCGGCGATCGAGGTCAGCACCTTCTCGACGCGCTTCCACGAATCTTCCGTGCCGCCGACCATGATGGAGGGGCCGTGGCGTGCACCCTCCTCGCCGCCGGACACGCCCATGCCGATGAAGGTGAGGCCCGAATCCTTCAGCGCGTCGAAGCGGCGCATCGTGTCGCGGAAGTTCGCGTTGCCGGCATCGATCATGATGTCGTTCTTTTCCAGATGCGGGCGCAGCAGTTCCATCTGCTGGTCGACCGCGGCACCGGCCTGGATCATGATGATGATCGGGCGCGGCGGGCGGATGGCGGCGACAAACTCTTCAATCGTCTCGCAGGGCACGATGCGGCCCTTGAGGTCGCCGGCCTCCTCGTAGAATTCCTTCGTGCGCGCCGCCGTGCGGTTGAACACCGCAATCGTGTTGCCCTTTTCGGCAATGTTGAGCGCAAGGTTCGACCCCATGACGCCGAGACCGATAAGACCGATTTCCGCCTGTGCCACGATAATACCTCCGTAGAATGGCGCGGCGGGGATTGTTTCGGGCTCATGCCGGAAACGCCGCGCAAGAAGAGACTGAGGAGCTTAGCTCCAGCGGAGGTGTTTTGGCATTCAAATCGATTTACGACAAGCAATTGTTTGTTCGAACAGCGTTTTTAGAACCGCTCGAAATCACGTCCCCGGCTTGTCGTCGCCGTCGTCGAGCACGCGCCAGGCGGCGCCCTCGACATCGTCGTACTGGCCGCTCCTGAGCGACCAGAGAAAGGCCCCGAGGCCGAGCGCGCCGAGAAAGAGCGCGATAGGGATGAGGAAGATCAGCGTGTTCATGCGGCTCGCACCATGGTCTTGACCGGGCGCGCCTCGTCCGCGGCGCGGGCCGCGAAGGCCGGCATCCTGCCGCGCAGGCGAAGCGAGTTCACCACCACGATGATCGAGGAAGTGGACATGGCTATGGCGGCGATGAGCGGCGTGGCATGGCCGAGGATCGCGATGGGCACGGCGATGACGTTATAGCCGATGGCGAGCGCGAAGTTCTGCCGGATGAGCCGGCCGGCGCGCCGCGCGGTCTCATAGGCGAAGGGCACGGCTTCGAGGCTCTCGTGCAGGAAGACGAAATCCGCCGCCTGCCGGCCGACATCGGCCGCCGTCGCGGGCGCGATGGAAACATGGGCGGCGGCAAGCGCCGGCGCGTCGTTGATGCCGTCGCCGACCATCAGCACGCGATGCCCGGCTGCCGCCCGCTCGGCCACCGATTCCGTCTTCTCGCGCGGCGAGAGCGCGGCGCGCCAGCGGCCGATGCCGAGAAGGCCGGCGATGCGCGAGACGGCGGGGGCGCGGTCGCCCGAAAGGATCGCCATTTCGATGCCGTCCTGCCGGAGGGCGGCGATGGCCTCGCCCGCGCCGGCCCGCAGCGCATCCTCGAAGCGGAAGGTTTCGAGCACCTTGCCGTCGCAGGTGAGCACGACTTCCGAAAGACCATGCGCCTCCTCGCTCGCGGCCGCCCGGCCGCAGGCGAAGGCGCGGTTGCCTAGGCGCAGCACTCCCTGCCCCGTCACGGCTTCGAGCCCGCCGCCGGCAACCTCCGTCACCGCGTCGATCACCGGCGCGGGGCCGGCATTGGCGCCGGCCAGCGCCATCGACAGCGGATGGCGCGAATGGGCAGCGAGCGCGGCGGCAAGGGCAAGGTGCGCCCGGTTCAGCTTGTCCCGGTCGACGAGGCGCGGCTTGCCGAGCGTCAGCGTGCCGGTCTTGTCGAAGACGGCGGTGTCGATCTCGGCAAGGCGCTCCATGGCCGAGCCGTCCTTCACCATCACCCCGCCGGCAAAGAGCCGTCCGGCTGCAACCACCTGCACCACCGGCACCGCAAGGCCGAGCGCGCAGGGACAGGTGATGATCAGCACCGCGATGGCGACGAGCATGGCATGCTTCCAGTCGCCGTCGAGAAAGCCCCAGCCGAGGAAGGAGGCGAGCGCCAGCAGATGCACGGCGGGCGAATAGATCTGCGCGGCCCGGTCGGCGATGCGGCGATAGCGGGCCCTGCCGCCTTCGGCGGCTTCCATGAGGCCGATGACCTCGGAGAGGAACGAATTGCGCGCGGTGGCGACGGTCTCCACGGTGAGCGAGCCGGTGAGGTTCATCGCCCCGGCCTCGAGCTCAGTGCCGGGCGCGGCGGCCAGCGGATCGCTCTCGCCGTTGACGATGGAGCGGTCGATATCGCTCACGCCCGAAAGCACGCGGCAATCGACCGGGATGCGCTCGCCGGCCGCGATGGAGAGATGTTCGCCGACGGCGATCTCCTCGACCGGGCGATAGTCGCGCGAGCCGTCCGGCCTCACGACCATGGCCCCGCGCGGCGACAGGCGGGCAAGGCCGGTGATGGCCGAGCGGGCGCGGTCGCGCATGACGTGGTCGAGCGTGCGGCCGATGAGCAGGAAGAAGAGAAGGCTGACCGTCGCGTCGAACCAGGCATGCTCGGCGCTGTGCAGCGTCTCCCACAGCGAGACGGCATAGGAGAGCGTGATGGCAAGCGCGATGGGCACGTCCATGTTGGTGCGGCCGTGGCGCACGGCGTTCCAGGCGGACTGGTAGAAGAAGCGGCCGGAATAGATCAGCGTCGGCCCGGCGATGAAGGCGGAGATCCAGTGGAAGAGGTCGCGCGTCGCGTCTTCCGCGCCCGACCAGACGGAAACCGACAGCAGCATGATGTTCGTCGCTGCAAAGCCCGCGACGGCCACGGCGCGGATGAGCTGGTTGCGTAGCCTGTCGTCGCCCTCGGCGGCGAGCGAGAAGAGATGCGTGTCATAGCCCGTGGCGCGGATGGCGGCGGCGATCGCCTGCGGATCGGTACGGCGGCCCTCGACCTCCTCCTTCCAGACGACCGAGACGCGGCGCGTGGAGAGGTTGACGCGTGCCCGCGCGACTTCCGGCAGGGCGTTCAGAGCGCCCTCGACGGTGGTGATGCAGGTGCCGCAATGCACGCCCGGCACGCTGAGGTCGCTCTGGCGCAGCCCCTCGCCCACCGTGCGGCTGGCGAGCATCAGCTCCTCCGAGGACGGCAGCGCGTGGCTGGCGCGCTCGGCCTCCATCGCGCCTTCCGTGCCGGGTGCGCAGCAGCTCATTTCGCGCCTCCCGCGACCACGGTGCGGACGGTCTGGTGGAATACCTTCCTGCCGTCCTTCCTCGTGGCGATGTCGACGACCCATTGGCCGGAGGCGATGTCGCGCTCGGCCGTGAAGAGCCCCTGCCCGTCCGGCTGGAGCGCGAGGGTGAAGTCGTCGCGTTCGTCCACCGGGCGCTTGAAGACGGCGGAGACGTCGTCGGCAACGAGCGGCGCGCCCTTGGCGTCCACCACCCGATAGGCGACGCGGCCGGCCTCGATGGTCAGGCTGCCCTCGATGCCGCTGGCGGCGAGCGCCTTGGCCTCGGCGACCTTGCCGTTGAACTGTTGGCTGGCGACATAGGTGTTCGGCACGACGAGGCCGCTCCAGCTGTGCGAGGCGTTCCACGCCATGATGAGGTTCACGGTGATGATCGTTCCGAAGAATAGCACCATGACGCCCAGCATATGCCAGCCGGTGAAGACGAAGCCCTGTTCCTTGCGATCTGCGGCCATCACTTTGCTCCCGGCGTGTTGAATTTGGCGGAATAGACGTCGCGCTCGTGACCCTGCCGGTCCTCGGCGATAATCTGGAAGCCTTCGGCGGCTTCCGCAAGCCGATCCTTGGGCAGGGTGACGAAAACACGCAGCGCCGTCACCTTGTCGGGGTCGGCCGGCACGTCGACGCTGCGGCCGTCCGCGCTGTCATGGCCCGCTATCTTCATCGTCGCTCCCGGCATGCCCTCGATGGAGACGGTGATGACGCGCGGCTCGGGAATCATGTTGAGCAGCTTCACGGCATAGCCGTTGCGGATCGAGCCGTCCGATTCGACGACGAATTGCGGGTTGCGGTCGTGGATGACGTTGAGGTCGAGCCGGTCGCGCGACAGCAGCGCGAAGACGAGCGCAAGACCGGCCAGCGACCAGACGCCGAAATAGAGCAGCGTGCGCGGGCGGAAGATGATGCGCCAGTCGAAATGCCTGATCGCATCGATGAAGCGGCCGTCGGCATCGCGCACACGCTTCGGATCGACGGGAACCGTGCCGCCGGCGGTCGCCAGCGCCATGTTGGTCGAATAGTCCGAAAGGGTGGCATAGGCGATGAGGCCGCGCTCCTTGCCGAGCTTGTCCATCACGTTGTCGCAGGCGTCGATGCAGAGCGCGCAGGTAATGCATTCGAGCTGCTGGCCGTCGCGGATGTCGATGCCCATGGGACAGACGACGACGCAGGCATTGCAATCGACGCAGTCGCCGACGCTCTCGCCGGCGGCGATGGCCTTCTTGGCGTGGCGGGTGCGCGGCTCGCCGCGCCAGTCGTTATAGGTGACGACGAGCGAGCTCTCATCGAGCATCGCCGCCTGGATGCGCGGCCAGGGACACATATAGGTACAGACCTGCTCGCGCATCAGCCCGCCGAAGACGTAGGTCGTGGCCGTCAGGATGGCGACGGTGATATAGGCGACGGGCGGCGCCTGCAGCGTCACGAACTCGACGAGTAGGGTCGGCGCATCCGCGAAATAGAAGATCCAGGCGCCGCCGGTCGCCACCGCGATCACCAGCCAGGTGACGTGCTTGCTGACGCGCTTCCAGATCTTGTCGAGCGTCCAGGGGCCTGCATCAAGCTTCATGCGCGCGTTGCGGTCGCCTTCGATGGCGCGCTCCACGACGAGGAAAAGATCGACCCAGACGGTCTGCGGACAGGCATAGCCGCACCAGGCGCGCCCTACCGCCGAGGTGACGAGGAAGAGCCCAAAGCCCGCCATGACGAGCAGACCCGCCACGAAGAAGAATTCCTGCGGCCAGATCTCGATGAAGAAGAAGTAGAACCGGCGGCCGGCAAGATCGACCAGCACGGCCTGATCCGGCGCATGCGGGCCCCGATCCCAGCGGATCCACGGCGTCAGGTAGTAGATGCCGAGCGTGATCAGCATCACCAGCCACTTAAACTGGCGGAAGCGACCTTCGGCGCGCTTGGGGAAGATCTTCTTGCGCTTCTCGTAAAGCGGCTTGCGCACCTTCGCCGAATTGACGGGCTCCGCTTCGTGGCGCTCGACGGAATTATAGATCGTGGTGGAAGTCTGTTGCATGGGAGGGGCCGCACCTGTCGTTGTGCCGGCACAATGACGCCAACAGGGGCCGCTATCGTTGATCTACGTCAAGTTTCGCGCATCGCATGGCGTGGCGGGTTGCCGCAGAAGGCATTGTACGGCATGCGCGGCACACCGCTGCACGGCAATACGTTCACTTTTTGTTCGACATTTTTCCGTTACCCGCCTATGATCGGGAGAGAGGAGACAGCCATGACCACCCTTCCCGCCCGCATCGTCCACCGGACGATTCGACGTAACTGGCGCGCGGTCTACGATTTCGCGTCGAGGCCGGAGACCATGCCGCTCTGGGCGTCCGGTCTCGCCGCGGGGTTGACGCGCGACGGCGACGACTGGATCGCCGACGGCGGCCCCGTCGGCAATGTGCGCGTGCGCTTCGCCCCGCCGAACGAGTTCGGCGTCATCGACCATACGGTGACGCTGCCGGATGGGCTGCGGGTCGAAAATGCCCTGCGCGTCGTGCCGAATGGCGATGGCGCGGAGGTGATGTTCACCCTGCTGCGGCAGGCGGATATGGACGATGCGGCCTTCGCGGCGGACGCGGCGCATGTCGCCCGCGATCTCGACGCGCTGGCGCGATTGATAGAAAACGAGGAGAGGCCGCGATGAGCAGCAGGGACGCCGATCACAGGATCGACTATATCGAATTCAACGTTTCGGACATCGCGAGGAGCAAGGCCTTCTACGGCGGCGCCTTCGGCTGGACCTTCACCGATTACGGTCCGGACTATTGCGAATTCCAGGACGGCCGCCTCACCGGCGGCTTCACGACGACGGCGCCCGTAGCGGCTGGCGGCGGACCGCTCGTCATCCTCTTCGCCGACGATCTGGAGGACGCCCTCGCGCGCATCGAGACGGCCGGCGGAAAGATCGTCCGGCCGATCTTCGCCTTTCCCGGCGGCCGGCGTTTCCACTTCGCCGACCCCGACGGCTACGAACTGGCGGTCTGGTCGGACCGATAAAAACCTGCCGTAACGTCATTATGATCGCGAGGTGACTTTTATCGAATGAATTCAGGCTTTTTCAATCATCGGCTCCTAGAGCATTTCCAGCAAAAGCGCGAAGCGGTTTTGCGTTCGGAAATGCGGCAAAGAAAGAGTTGGAGCGTTTTCGCGATTCGGCGAAAAGCGGAAATGCTCTAGCGAGTGCCGCGGTTGAAACGGACGGGCTCGTTCGATGTACAGGATCCTCGGCAAGACATTGGCGGTGGCGGCGCTCTCCGTGCTGGCCTCGCTCATGATCAGCTTCGCCTTCGTGCCGATGCTGGGCGGCAAGGTCGCCGGCGCGGGCCTCGTCATGACCATCGCCTGCCCCATCGCCATCTCCATACCGGCCTCCATGCTGCACTTCTGGCAGGCGGAAAGGCTGCGCACCGCCAACACCGCGCTCGCCCAGGCGCGCGACGCGCTGGCGGCGGCCTATGACCGCCTGCAGGACCAGGCCCGGCGCGATGCCCTCACCGGCGTCCTCAACCGCGCGGCCTTCATGGCCGGGCTGGACGAGCGCAACCGGGCCGGCGCGCATGGCGGCCTGCTCTTCCTCGACATCGATCATTTCAAGTCGGTCAACGACCGATTCGGCCATGCGGCCGGCGACGAAGCGCTCGCCCGTGTCGGCACGGTGCTCTCGGGCCTTTCCGGCAACGGCGATCTGGTCGGACGTCTCGGCGGCGAGGAATTCGCCGTCTTCCTGCACGAAGCCGCGCCCGAGCGCATGCTCGACCACTCGCAGGCAATCCGCAAGGCGGTCGCGGCGATCGACCTGCGCACGCCCTCCGGCGTCCGCATCGCCCTCGGCATCAGCATCGGCGCCTTCCACTGCGCGCCTCACTTCGACCCGGCCGAAGCGCTCGCTGCAGCGGACCGGAACCTCTATCGCGCGAAATCGGCGGGCCGGAACACGGTCGTGGCCTGAACGGTAGCCCTGCGGGGCAGCGACATCGTTGGCCTTGCCGCATAGCGGCAGCCGACCTGTTACGGGTGTAAGTGTGGACCCTCGGCTCTAGGCCGAGGGTGACGGAGGGGAGCAAAGGTGCGCGCCCATCAGGCGGCGCGGCGGAGGAAACCATCGCCTTCAGCGTCGAAACCTTCCTGCCGTCTTCATCCTCGGGCTCGACCCGATGATCAACGCCATCCGGCACCTGCTCCGCCGATCCGGAACAACCCCTCGCCCCATAAACAGAAAGGCCGCGGTCTCCCGCGGCCTTTCCTCATGCGTGCTCTGGCGCCTACTCGCCGCCACCGAGCGAATGCACGAAGATGGCGAGTTGCTTGACGGCCGGGTCGCCAAGGCGGGGGAGCCAGGCGGGCATGACGCCGTGCTTGGGCGAGCGGACCTGCGCGGCGATGGCGGCTTCGCCCTCGCCCTTCAGCCAGATGGCGTCGGCAAGGTCGGGGGCGCCCATCTCGCGGTTGCCCTTGGCGTCCTCGCCATGGCAGGAAGCGCAATTGTCGGCGAAGACCTGCTTGCCGGGCTCGACCAGGCTCGCATCCGAGGGCGTTCCCGTCAGGCTGACGACATAGGCGGCGACTTCCTTGATCTGCGCCGGCTCGAGGATCTCGCCGAAGGCCGGCATTTCCGAGACGCGGGTCTCATCGTCGCCGGGATGGCGGATGCCGTGGGCGATGGTCTGGTAGATATCCTCCACCGTGCCGCCCCAGATCCAGTCGTCATCGTTGAGGTTCGGGAAGCCCGCGCCGCCGGCCGCGCCCGAGCCGTGGCACTGGGCACAGTTGACCTTGAAGGCCGAGGCGCCGCCCGAGATCGCGAACTGCGAGAGCTGCGGATCGGCCAGGATCTCCTCCAGCGACGACTTGGCGATGCGGTCGACATTGACGGCCTGCGCTTCCTTGGCGCTGGCAAGCTCGGCGGCGATGTTGGCGCGGCTCGACCAGCCGAGCATGCCCCGCGTCGCATCCGAGATCATCGGCCAGGCCGGGAAGGCGATGGTATAGCCGATGGCCCACAGGATCGTCAGGTAGAACGTCCAGACCCACCAGCGCGGCATCGGATTGTTCAGTTCCCTGATGCCGTCCCATTCATGGCCGGTGGTTTCGACGCCCGAGATTTCGTCGATATGCTTCTCGGCCATGATCAGTCCTCCTTGAGGGGGATTTCGGCGGCCCGTTCGGCAGCCTTGCGGCCGCCGGGGCGAAGGGTGAAGGCGAGGACGGCCACGAAGAACAGCGTCATGGCGAGCAGGCCCCAGCTGTCGGCGAAGTGGCGCATGGCGGTATAGGTTTCCATGAGACGTCCTCCTCAACGGTAGCCGCTGGCATCATCGTAGGTGGAGAAGTCCACCAGCGTGCCAAGCATCTGGAGATAGGCGACGAGCGCGTCCATTTCGGTGAGCCGCGCCGGATCGCCGTCGAAATCGCCGATCTTGGCCTTCGGGTAGCGGGCGAGAAGGCCCGCCGTGTCGGCGTTCGGATCGGCCTGCGCCTTCATGTCCGCCTCGGCGTTCTCGACCATCTCGTCGCTGTAGGGCACGCCGACGTCGCGGTTGGCCGTCAGGTGCATGGCGACGTTCTTCACCTCGAGGTTCGTCTCCTTGAGGAAGGAATAGCTCGGCATCACCGATTCCGGCACGACCGAGCGCGGCTCGATCAGGTGCTGGACGTGCCACTCGTTCGAGTAGCGGTCGCCGACGCGGGCAAGGTCCGGGCCGGTGCGCTTCGAACCCCACTGGAACGGATGGTCGTACATCGATTCCGCCGCCAGCGAGTAATGCCCGTAGCGCTCCACCTCGTCGCGGAACGGCCGGATCATCTGGCTGTGACAGACGTAGCAGCCTTCGCGGACGTAGATGTCGCGGCCGGCGAGCTCCAGCGGCGAGTAGGGCCGCATGCCCTCCACCTTCTCGATGGTGTTTTCCAGGTAGAACAGCGGGGCGATCTCGACGATGCCGCCGATGGTGACCACGAGGAGCGAGCCGACGAGGAGAAGCGTCGCGTTGCGTTCGAGGATGGCGTGTTTATCAAGAATGGACATTCTGTCCCCTCCTATTCGGCCGGCTGCAAGGCGGGCGCGGCGCCCGGGATCGGGGCCTCGTCACGCTGGTAGCCGAGGATTGTCATGGTCACGTTGTAGGCCATGATGATCGCCCCCAGGAGGAACAACCCGCCGCCGACGGCGCGCAGCACGTAGTAGGGGAACATGGCGGCGACGGTTTCGGCGAACGAGTAGACCAGGAAGCCCTGCTCGTCGTATTCGCGCCACATCAGGCCCTGCTGGATGCCGGCGACCCACATGACGGCCGCGTAGACGACGATGCCGAGGGTTGCGAGCCAGAAGTGCCAGTTGACCATGCGGATCGAGTAGAGGCGCTCGCGCTTCCACAGCTTCGGGACGAGGAAATAGATCGCGCCGAAGGTGATGAGGCCGTTCCAGCCGAGCGCACCCGAATGCACGTGGCCGATGGTCCAGTCCGTATAGTGGCTGAGCGAGTTGACCGACTTGATCGACATCATCGGGCCTTCGAAGGTCGCCATGCCGTAGAAGGCGACGGCCATGACCATCATGCGCACGATCGGGTCGGTGCGGATCTTGTCCCAGGCGCCCGAGAGCGTCATCAGGCCGTTGATCATGCCACCCCACGAGGGCATCCAGAGCATGACCGAGAAGACCATGCCGAGCGTCTGCGCCCAGTCCGGCAGCGCCGTATAGTGCAGGTGGTGCGGGCCGGCCCAGATATACATGAAGATCAGGGCCCAGAAGTGGATGATCGACAGGCGGTAGGAATAGACCGGACGGTTCACCTGCTTCGGGATGAAGTAGTACATCATGCCGAGGAAGCCGGCCGTCAGGAAGAAGCCGACGGCATTATGGCCATACCACCACTGCGTCAGCGCATCCTGCACGCCCGAGAAGGCCGAATAGCTCTTCGAGCCGAGGAACGAAACCGGGATCGCCAGGTTGTTGACGATGTGCAGCATGGCGATCGTCACGATGAACGACAGGAAGAACCAGTTCGCCACGTAGATGTGCGGTTCCTTGCGTGTCATGATCGTGCCGAGGAAGGCGACCAGATAGGCGACCCAGACGATGGTCAGCCAGAGGTCGACATACCATTCCGGCTCGGCATATTCGCGGCCCTGCGTGACGCCGAGCAGGTAGCCGGTGGCGGCCATGACGATGAAGAGCTGGTAGCCCCAGAACACGAACCAGCCGAGATTTCTGCCGAAGAGGCGGGCCCGCGAGGTGCGCTGCACGACGTAGAAGGACGTCGCGATCAGCGCATTGCCGCCGAAGGCGAAGATCACGGCCGAGGTGTGCAGCGGACGCGTGCGGCCGAAATTCAGCCAAGGCTCGATGTTGAGGTCGGGGAAGGCAAGCTGCAGCGCCACGAAGACGCCGACGAGGAAGCCGACGACGCCCCAGAACACCGTCGCGATGACGCCGTACTTGATGACCTCGTCGAAATAGCCGCCGTCATCCTGCGAGGATGGCGCGGGGCCGGCAGGCACGAAGGACACGCGCCGCACCATGACGAGCGTGCTGGCGAGCAGCACGAAGAAGAGGACCCACATATGGGCCTCGAAGAGCTTGTCCTGAGCGAAGGCCACACCGAGCAGCGCAAGGAAGGCGCCGACGGCCAGGACGATTGTTTCCGTTATGTATTTCATCGTTGGCATCCCCCAACCGGTCAAAGTACCGCAACGCCCGGTTCCCGCACGGAATCGGCCATTGCGCTCCATGGAGCCATCGCAGATGCGCGAGCCCGTATCCTTGACTTGGATCAAGGCGCGGATCGGAAGGTGGCGGCATCAAGGGACAGGTTGACGCAGCCGCGCGTCGAAAACACCGCGGCCCTCCCCTCAACGAGGAAGCACGACATGACGGATTACGCTGGCATCGCCCGGTTGCTCTCGGATCGCCCGACGGACACCGCTTCACTGGACTGGCTGAAAAAGGCCCATGACGCCCAGCTGGCGCTCTGTAGCGCACTGGAAGAAATTGCCGACAGCCTGCCGGCCAACATCAACCGGCAGAAATGCATCTACGCGGCCAAGTCCCTGATCCCGCTGATCAACGGCATCCATCGCTATGAAGAGGAAGCCCTGTTCCCCATGCTGGAAACGCAGGCATCGGGCGGCGAGGAAATGGCCGGGACGATCGCCCGGCTGAAATTCGAGCATGTCGAGGACGAGTGCTTCGCGGAAGAGCTGACCGACACGCTGACGCGCCTCGGCAGCGGCGACGGCAGCGTGAACGCGGAAGCCGCAGGCTACATGCTTCGCGGCTTCTTCGAATCCATCCGGCGCCACATCGCCTTCGAACAGCGGTTCATGCTGCCCGAAGCAGGCCTCGCGCCCTAGGTTTCAGGCCGCCATCGGATCGCGGAACTCCAGCATGTCCTGGAGCACGACGATGGCGCCCAGCACATGCCCGGCCACCGACATGCAGGGCGTCATCCGGCAACGGGTCATGCCCTTGCCCGGGCGGGTGGACATATAGTCGTATTCCACCGCCTCGCCCGTAAAACAGCGATCCAGATGCCGCTTCAGCAGGTTTTCGAAACGCGGGCGGCCGATGAATTCGGCGATGTGCCGCCCGACGAGATCGATGGGCTTGCCGCCGAAGCGCTCCGCATTCAACGGGTTGGAATAGATGTAGCGATAGTCGGTGGTGACGACCGCCACGCGGTCCGGCAGGCTGTCGAGGATCGCCTCGTTGAGCAGCCCATCCTCCATGACACGCGGCGCGGCAACGGGGCGAACTCCGGGAGACGGCCTGAAGCCGAGGAACGCGGCGCCCTCTTCGGTGCCGAAATAGCGGTCAAGCAGCAGCTTGAAATGGCGTGCCTGCCGGAGCACGCAGGCCTTGTCTTCCGCCTCCTCTCGCAGAAGATCCACGAAGAACTGGAATTGGGAGCGGAATTCGGAGGCGTCGCTCGCCTCCTTCTGCAGGACGGCCAGCAAGGCCGTTTCGATTTCCCTGTCCAGCATGGCGATGAGCTTTTCGTCTCCCGCCCTCACCGCATGCTGAAGTTGCGAATACTTAAACCAGAACAACCCTACAAGAGCTTTCAAATCATGCTCCATGAATTGCTGAGAACTACAGCAATTGCATCATCATTTTACTTATCGTGTCCGAATCGAAAGCTCTTTTTTGACTCTACCCTCCGTCAAACCACTGCCAAAGCGGGCGGCTCGATAAAATCATATAAGCGGAGGGAGATATGTCAAACCCATAATGGGACAGAAAACACGTAAATGGCGTGGCCGGATATGCTCAGCCGGGGAAATGAAGAAAGGAATTGGAAGCCATCAAGTATTAAGACTGCGCTTGATGTTCCAGCGGTCGTGATACCACAGCCACTGGCCGGGATATTCGCGCACCCATTGCTCCACCTTGTCGTTGAGCATCTGGGCCGTCGCATCGACATCGACCGCACCGTTCGCCTTGCGGGGGACCGCCATCGCCGGTTCCAGTTCCAGCCGGTAGCGGTTGCCCGGAAGGCGGATGCAGCGCGCCGGATAGACCTCGCAGTCGAACTGGCGGACGAGCTTGGCCAGCAGCGGATTGGTCCGCACGTCCTGACCGAAGAACTTCGTATAAAGCCCCTTGCCGAACTTCTGGTCGACAAGCACGCCAACCGGCTGTCCCGCCTCGAGCTTGCGGGCAAGCGTGAAGGAAGAACCGGCATGGGAGGGCACGAGCTGGCCCATCCGGGCCTTGCGGAACTCGAACACCTTCTCCGCGACATAAGGGTTGTTCGGTGGGCGGAAGAGCACAGTCACGTCCAGCCCGAAGGCCGCGCCGGCAACCGGCAGAAGCTCGAAATTTCCGGTATGGGCGGTGAAGACGATGAAGGGGCGCGGATTGTCGCGCAGATCCATGAAGAGCGGGATACCGGAGACTTCGATCCGGCCGGGCTCCGCCTTCTCCGGGTCGAAGTCGAACAGGCGGTCGAGGAAGACATACTCGGCGGCAAGCCGGCCCATATTGCCCCAAGCATCGAGCGCGATCGCCTCGATCTCCGCCTCGGATTTTTCCGGATAGGCATTGCGCAGGTTCGTCAGCGTCAGCGTGTGACGGCTTGTCTTGGGCCCGATCCGACGCGCGACGCGGTCGGCGAAATTGATCGCGCCGTCCGCCGGCAGGAGCTTCAGGATATTGAGCAGGCCGAAGGCGAGCTGCGCAACGAACCAGTCCTTCGAATTGCGCAGCGCCAGGACGAGGCGGGTGATCAGCATCCGCAACGGCGTCAGTCCAGCTTCAGGACGATCTTGCCAAAGATCTGGCGCGATTCCATGCGCTCCAGCGCCGTCTCGATGCCGTCGAAGGTGACTTCCGTGTCGATGACCGGATGCACGATGCCGCGCGCCATCTTCTGCATGGCATCCGCCATGTTCTCCATGCGGCAGCCGAAGGAGCCGAGGAGCTTGAGCTGCTGCTGGAAGAGCATCATCAGGTTCATGTCGGTGGAGACGCCCGAGGTGGAGCCGCAGGTGACGAGGCGACCGCCGCGCTTGAGGCAGAGCATGGAGCCGGCCCAGGTGTCCTTGCCGACATGCTCGAAGACGACGTCGACGCCCTTCTTCTTCGTCAGCTTGCGCACGACGCCCTCGAAGCGGTCTTCGCGGTAATTGATGACGTGGTCGGCACCCAGCGCCTTGGCCTTCTCGATCTTTTCGTTCGAGCCGACCGTGGTGATGACGGTGCAGCCGATCTTCTTGGCAAGCTGGATCGCCGCCGTGCCGATGCCCGAACCGCCGGCATGGACGAGGATCGTCTCGCCGGGCTCGAGCTTGGCGTTGTCGAAGAGCATGTGCTCTACCGTGCCGAAGGTGACGGGCGCGAGCGCTGCGGCAACGGCATCGATGCCGGGCGGTGCCGGAACCAGCAGGCGGGCGGGAAGGTTCACCTTCTCCTGCGCGAAGCCGTCGAGATGGAAGCCGTAGACACCACCGACATGTTCGCACAGGTTGTCACGCTTCTCGCGGCAGGGCTTGCAGAGGCCGCAGGTGCGCGCGCCGTAGATCGAGACCAGCTGGCCGGGCAGAACGTTGGAAACGCCGGGGCCCAGGGCCTCGACGACGCCGGCCGCTTCCGCACCGATGACCAGCGGCATCTTGCGCTTGGCAAAGGCCATGCCGCGCCAGCCCCATACATCGATATGGTTGAGGGCGACGGCCTTGACGCGCAGCGTCACCTCGCCCGGGCCGGGAGCTTCCGGTTCCGGGATATCGGTGATTTCAAGCTTGCGGTCGTCGAGAAGCTGGAGGGCGCGCATGGTAGAATTCCTATCAGGCCGGTTCGGCCGTCATCACGAGGCTGGCGTTCTGGCCGCCGAAGCCGAAGGAGTTGGACAGAACCGCCGTGACGCGCGCATCGCGCTTCACGTTCGGCACGACATCCAGCTGGATCGTCGGGTCGGGGTTCGTGTAGTTGATGGTGGGCGGCAGGGTGCCGGTCAGCATGGTCTGGATCGAGAACACGGCCTCGACCGCGCCGGCGGCCGTCAGCGTGTGGCCGATCATCGACTTGTTGGACGAGACCGGGATATTCGCCAGCTTGTCGCCGAAGACGGTCGACATGGAGAGATACTCCATCTTGTCGTTCTCGGGCGTCGAGGTGCCGTGGGCATTGATGTAGCCGATGCCGCTTTCGTCGATGCCGGCGTCTTCCAGAGCCGCACGGATCGTCGCGATGGCGGGGCCGCCATCCGGCGAGGAGCGCGTGCGGTGGAAATGGTCGGCCTTCTCGCCGCAACCCTTGAGGATGCCGAGCACCTTGGCGCCGCGGGCAATGGCCGATTCCAGCGATTCCAGCACCAGCGTCGCCGCACCTTCGGCAATGACGAAACCGTCACGATCCTTGCTGAACGGCTTGGAAGCCTTGGTCGGCGGGTCGTTCTGCGTGGAAAGCGCCGAGAGCAGCGCGAAGCGGATCAGCGCCTCGGCCGTCACCGAGCCATCGGTGCCGACGGTCAACGCGCGGTCGGTGCGGCCCTGGCGGATCGCCTCGACACCGAGCTGGATCGCCGTCGCGCCGGAAGCGCAGGCGGTCGACAGCGTCACCGGAAGGCCGCGCGTGCCGTAGCGGTCGGAAAGCCGCTCGGAAATGGAGCCGAAGGCCCAGGCTTCATGCAGCGCCGGGCTGGGATTGTCACGTAGCACGGCAAGGAAGCGGTCATAGGCATCGCCCGGACGCTGCGAGGCCGGCGCGCGGTCGGCGAGCGCGAAGCGGTCGCGCCAGTCCGGTTCGATCGGCGGGGCAGCGAGGAAGAGCGGGCCGCCGAACTCGCCGGAGATACCGGCCTGCGCCAGCGCCTCGTCGGTCGTTTCGCGGGCGTAGGCATAGGAGCGCTCGACCGGGTTTTCGACCGGCACGTCGATGAAATCGACCGTGCCGGAAATGCGGGTGTTCAGCCCGTCGACCGGAAAGCGGGTGATGCCATGGATACCCGAAACGCCGCCTGTGAGCGCGGCCCAGTTGTCCTTGAGGCCCTGCCCGAGCGACGTGACGACGCCCATGCCCGTCACGGCGACGATGGGGCGACCGAGATGATCCCTGTAAGCGGCATTCGTCATGGCCGGAACCTCACTTCTCTGCGGAAAGGATTGCGACGCCCTCGCCGCGCGAATGGCCGACCGTCGTGACGACGGCCGTAGCGGCAGGTGCGTTCATGGCGGCCTCGACGGCCGTATCGAACGGCGCGACCTTGACGCCCGCACCGAGCGTCAGCGCGGCAAGCGACAGGCCGAGCGGGAACTGCGCTTCGAGCGACTGGCCGATGACGGCGCTGTAGCCGCGCACCGCGCTGCCGGCAAAACGCTGGTCGAGCCAGGCCTTTTCGCGGGCCGTCGCGTCATGCGCGCCGGATGCACCGGAGAAGACGACGGTTTCGTTGCCCGCCGAAGCGCCTTCGGCAAGACGCTCGAGACGCGCTTCCAGCCGGCCTTCGTCACGCGAGCCGCGGTCGCCACCGATGGCGTCGATGGTCGCGTAGATGCGCGCGCCACGAGCTTCCGCATGTTCGCGGGATTCCAGGATGAGGAAGGCAGCGGCCGAGCCGGTGATGATGCCGCCACCGGCATTCTCGTCACGCGACCAGAGCGGCGTCCAGCCGCCCGTCGCATGCGCGCCGATGGCTTCATAGAGCAGGATAACGTCTTGGCGCTCGGCAACCAGCGCACTGCCGACAAGCGTATGGGTCGACTGGCCGGCACGGATGCGGTGGAAAGCGGTCTCGACGGCGCTGATGCCGGCAGCTTCCTCGCCCATGAAGGTGCGCGACGAACCCGTGACCTTGTGCACGATGGAGATATTGCCCGCGAGCAGGTTGGAAAGCTGGGCGAGGAACAACGTCGGGCGCAGTTCCGTGGTCAGCTTCTCGTTGAGCAGGCGCTCGCGGTCGTTGCGCTTCAGGCCTTCGTCGACGATCAGCGAATCGACCGTGATGTCGCGCTCGCCGCCGCCGGCCGCCACGATCATGTCCATCGTGCCGCAGGCATCCGCATCGTCCTTGAAGCCGGCATCGTCGAGCGCCAGGCCCGCGGCGAAGACGCCGAGACGCTGCCAGTTCTCCATCTGGCGCTGGTCGCCGCGCTTGGGTATCTGCTGGTTCCAGTCGATCTCCGGCATCGGATGGACCGGATAGGGCGCGAAGCGCTCCGTATCGATCTTCAGCTCCGGAGCCTTTGCGCTTCCCAGAATCTGCACATGGGCCTCGGCCCCGACACCGTGACAGGTGACGATGCCGACGCCGGTGATGACCACATCGTTCTTCGCCTTCGCCATGCTCACTTCCCTTCAGCAGACGCTGCCAGCGCCTCGAACAAACCCACCTCGCCCGCGCGCTTGCGCACGATATCGGCCAGCGGCACTTCGGCAAACGGCATGGTGCGCAGCTTGAGCTGCGCGTCGCACACCTTCTTGCCGGCCGACGTAATCTTGGTCTTCGTCACCGCATAGCCCGATCCGTCATGCTCCAGCACGGCCTCGATGTCGAGTACCGCGTCGGGCTCGACGAAGGTGCGCATCTTGGCCCCGTCGACGCTCATCAGGAAAGGCATGGCCGCAAAATCGGATGCCGCCAGCACGAGGAAGCCGGAAGCCTGCGCCATGGTCTCGATGAGCAGCACGCCGGGAACGAGCGGCATGCCGGGGAAATGGCCCTCGAAGACTGGGCTCTTGGACGGAACGACGGAGCGGGCCTTCAGCACGCGGCGCGCGCCATCGACGGCTTCCACCCGGTCGATCATCTGGAAATATTCTAGCAGCATCGGATATGCCTCCGCCGAAAACCGAAAGGCCTGCCGAAGACGGCAGGCCGATAGCCCCTTGCGCCGGGATCGTCCGGAACAGCGCCGCCAGCGGCGGCCGGGCGCCGTATGATCAGGCCTTGGCGGCCCGCAGTTCGTCGATCTTGGCGCAGAGGTTCTTCAGGACGAAGTATTCTTCCGTCGCGACCTTGCCTTCGTTGACGTCCTGCGTCCACTTTTCCAGCGGGATCTTGATGCCGAATTCCTTGTCGATCGCAAAGACGATGTCGAGGAAGTCCAGGCTATCGATGCCGAGATCGTCGATCGTGTGGCTTTCCGGCGTGATCGTCTCGCGATCGATCTCGCTCGTTTCAGCAATGATGTCGGCAACCTTGTCGAATGTAGCAGTCACGCCCATACCTCATGAATCTATAGTTGGGCGATCCTATATGGAAATCCGATGCGATTGCCAATGGGGTTGATGAGGGCCCTGCATGATCTGCGCCCCTGTGTTGCGGAAAGAACATGCCCAAGCCCGCCGTCAGACCGCGATGGAATGCCGCCCGCGCCCGCTGGAAAGATGCGCATCGAACGCTGCCGCGACCGTGCGGGCGAAAGGCTTGCCCGCCTCCGTCAACATGAACCTGTCCCCCTCGATGCGGCAAAGGCCGTCCCTGTCCGAAGCGGCGAAGCCGCAGGCCTCCGCCCGGATCGTCGCGGCGAAAAGCGAATGACGGATGGCAAGATCGGCGAAGGAAAAGCCGAAATCGCACATCACCCGTTCGATCACGAAGGCGCGGGCGCGGTCTTCGTCAGTCAGCGCATAGCCGCGGACGACGGCGACACCGCCCTCCTCCACCCGGCGCAGATATTCGCCGGTCGCCGGCATGTTCTGGAAATAGCCTTCCGGCAACTGGCCGATGGCCGATGCGCCGAGCCCGATCAGGGCATCGGCCTGGTCGTCGGTATAGCCCTGGAAATTACGGCGAAGCGTGCCGTTGCGCGCAGCAACGGCGAGCCGATCGGCCGGCAGGGCGAAATGGTCGATGCCGACGGCCTCATAACCGGCGGTGACCAGCATTTTCCCGGCCATCGTCATCTGGGCAAAACGCGCGGCGATATCCGGCAAGGCCGCTTCATCGATCATCGTCTGGTGCTTCTTCATCCACGGCACATGGGCATAGCCGAACAGTGCGACACGGTCGGGGCTAAGCGAGATGACGGCGCGCACCGTCTCCGCCAGCGTCTCCATCGTCTGGTATGGCAGGCCATAGAGGATATCGCAGTTCACCGAGCGCACGCCCCTTTGCCGCGCCGCTTCCACGACGCCGCGCGTCTGCTCGAAGGTCTGGATGCGGTTGATCGCCTTCTGCACCTTCGGATCGAAATCCTGGATGCCGAGGCTGGCACGCGTCATGCCGATTGCGGCGAGCGCATCATGCCGCGCCTCGTCTAGGTCGTTCGGATCCATCTCCACCGAGATTTCCGCCTCGGGCGAGAAGGCGAAGCTCCGCTCGAGACAGCGCTTCAGCGCCACCATGTCGTCCGGCCGCAGCAGCGTCGGCGAGCCGCCGCCGAAATGCAGCGCCGTGACGGGCGCCTCCCGCGAGACGCGCCGGCCGACGGCCGCAATCTCGGCATGAAGGCCCTTGAGATAGGCTTCGACCGGCTCGTAACGAAGGGTCTGCTTGGTGTGGCAGGCGCAGAACCAGCAGAGCCGGTCGCAATAGGGAACATGCGCATAGAGCGACAGGCGGTTCGCCTTTCCCAGCCGTCCCAGCCCTTCCGTATAGACCTGCGGACCGATCCCCGCGTTGAAATGCGGGGCGGTCGGGTAGCTTGTATAGCGCGGAACCGGGGAAGAAAGGCGTCTTACGAGTGCGTCCTGCATGGAATATCTCCTTCGCATACGCAAATAACCCCGAAAGGCGCGCCGCCATTTGATTTTGATCAAGTGAAAGCCGGCGGGACTGCGCTACGATTTGACAATAGTCAGGAAGCGCTATTTTGCCGCGAGGCGGCACGCTTTATGTTCATGCCTGCGTGGGCTAGCACGGCATCGTTGCGTCGTCAGCCGCGGGGCGAAAGGAAAAGCCGACATGGAAGTTCGCCGTCAGGATATCCATAATTCCGACATTCCGCTGGTCTGCCGCGCCTGCGAGGCGCGCCATGGCGGCGTGTGCGGCGCGCTGACGGCCGAACAGCTGACCGAGCTCAACAAGCACTCCTCCCGCCACCGGCTGGAAACGGGCGCCGAGGTGATCGGCCAGGGCGAGACGATCGTCAATTATTCCAACATCATGCGCGGCGTGGTGAAGCTGACCAAGGTCATGGCAGACGGCCGTCAGCAGATCGTCGGCCTGCAGTTCGCCCCCGACTTCCTCGGCCGCCCTTTCCTGGAAGAGAGCGCGATCACCGCGGAAGCTGCCACCGAAAGCGAAGTCTGCAACTTCCCGCGCAACGTACTCGACCGCCTCGTCAGGCGGACGCCCGAGCTGGAGCACAAGCTGCACCGCCAGGCGCTCAAGGAGCTGGACGAGGCGCGCGACTGGATGCTGACCCTCGGCCGCAAGACGGCACAGGAGAAGGTGGCGAGCTTCCTCTACCTCATCGCCACCCATATCGACCCGGAAAGCGTCGACATGTCGTCCTTCGACCTGCCGCTCTCACGCGCCGACATCGCCGACTTCCTCGGCCTCACCATCGAGACCGTCAGCCGTCAGTTCACCAAGCTGCGCAAGGAAAACGTCATCCGCATCGAGAACAACCGCCACGTCACCGTCCCCGACATGGACCGGCTGATGCGCTTTGCGGGCAACGACTGATCCCCGCCCTCAGCGCGAGATGACGATGCGGGTGTTCGAAAGCCCGCTGTTGTTCGCCAGCTGGAAAAACGTCGCGGCGTTGGAGGGATGCAGCCGCACGCAGCCGTGCGAGGCGGGACGGCCGAGGCGCTTGGTGTCGAAGGTCGCGTGCACCGCATAGCCGCCGTTGAAGAAGATCGCATAGGGCATCGGCGCATTGTCGTATTTGCGCGAGCGGTGGTTGCGCGAGGCCCATTTCGCCTTCCACGCGCCCGTCGGCGTGCCGAAGCCCTTGCGGCCCGTCGAGACGCGCCAGCGGTGTTTCACGATACCGTTCTGAGTAACGATCATCGTCTGTGAAGAAAGGCTGACCTCCGCGACAAGGTTGGCGGAAAGTGCAGTCTCGGCCTGGAACAGGACCAGAAGGAATGCGACCGCAGTCGCAAGCAAGCCACGCATGATTTCCCCTCTATTCGTTCGCGCATGACATCGGCGCCATGTCTGACAGCAAGACAGACTATAGAAGTTCCAGCCTTCCACAATATTGACGGGGGTGGAGAAAAGAAAACGAAGTTAAGACGTAAAATTTTATCGTTGCGCCTAGACGGAGGCCGCAAGACCTGCCGCCAGCAGCACCGTGACGGCAAGAACGGCGCAGGCGGCCGAGAAGATACGCAGCGACAGATCGATGTCGGCGACCGTCGCGACGGTGCGGCCGGCGGCATTCATCATCGGTTCGTCGACGCGCGCGCCGCCGTAGATGCGCGGACCTGCAAGGCCGATGCCGAGCGCGCCGGCCATGGCCGCTTCCGGCCAGCCGGAATTCGGCGAGCGATGCAGGCCGGCATCGCGCAGCGCCGTGCCGATGGCCGCGCGCGCCGCCCGCCGGCCCTGCGCCAGCCATGCGCCAGCGGCGATGAAGAGGATCGACAGGCGCGCGGCGGGCCAGTTGGCAAGGTCGTCGAGCCGGGCGGAGGCCCAGCCGAAATCGAGATATTTCTCGCTCCTGTGGCCGATCATCGAATCGGCCGTGTTGAGCATCTTGTAAGCGAAGAGGCCCGGCAGGCCGAGAAGCGCATACCAGAGTGCCGGGGCGATGACGCCGTCGGAGAAATTCTCGGCAAGGCTCTCGATCCCGGCGCGGCAGACCGCCGGCTCGTCGAGCGTCGCCGGATCGCGGCCGACGATCATCGACACGGCCCGCCGCCCGCCCTCGAGGCCGTCGTCCTTGAGCCCGGTCGAGACGGCGCGGACATGGTCGTGAAGGCTTTTCTGCGCGAGGAAGACAGCGACGACGACAACCTCGACCACCGCGCCGACGACGCCGAGCGGCGCGAAAAGCCGGTGCAGGACGAAGCCAGCGAAAAGGCTGGCCGCAAGCAGCACGGCAATACCGGCAGCCCCATTGAAGCGCCGCGTCGCCGGCGAAAGGCGCTTGCCGTTGAAAAGCCCATCCATCGCCCCGATCGCCCGGCCGAACAGCACGACCGGATGCGGCACGCGCTGCCAGAGCCTGTCGGGATCGCCGACGAGGCGATCCAGCAGCAGCGCCAAGAACAGGATCAGCAGCGTCTCCGTCATCGGCCCATCACATCCGCCAGCGCCGCGGCCAGCCGACCATCCCCCGTGGCGTCGGGGGAAAGGCCGAACCGCAGCCATCGCGGATTATAATCGAAAGGACGCACCAGCACATGATGGCGGCAAAGGCCTTCATGGATGGCGGCGGCATCCGCATGGTCCACCAGCGAAAAGAGGCCCGTTCCACCGGCAACAGTAAGGCCCGCAGCCGCCAGCACCGCGTCGAGCGCGGCCTTGCGCTCGTCGATGGCGCGGCGGATGGCGGACGTGTCGGAGGCCATGAGCGTGGTCGCGATCGTCAGCGCCGGGCCGGAGACGGCCCAGGGGCCGAGCCCGTCCTCGATGCGGTCGAGCACCGCCGCCTCGCCAATGACGAAGCCGAGGCGAAGACCGGCAAGGCCGAAGAACTTTCCGAAGGAGCGGAAGACGAGAAGGCCCGGCCTGTCGTCGCCGGCAAGCGGCGCGATGCAACCTTCCGGGCGCATGTCGCCGAAGGCCTCGTCGACGACGAGCAGGCCGCCATTCGCGGCGACGCGCGCATGGAGCGACAGCAGCGCGTCGCGCGGGAAAAGCCGGCCGTCGGGATTGTTCGGATTGACGACGACGACGAGGCCGTGCCCGGCCGTCACCGCATCGAGGCTTGCGATCCGGTCCACCGCCACGCCGGCATTGGCGAGCACGCGGGCATATTCGCCATAGGTGGGGGAAAGCACAGCGGCGCGGCGGCCGGGCGCGAGGAGACGCGGCAGGAACTGAATGGCTGACTGCGTGCCGGGCACGGGAAGCGGAAGGGCTTCCGGCGTCGCATAATAACGCTGCGCGGCGATGCGGGCGGCATCCTGGCGGTGGCGATCCGGCAGGCGGTGCCAGGCGGCGATGTCCACCTCGGGAACGGCGACGGGATGGGGGTTGATGCCGGTCGAGAGGTCGAGCCAGTCCTCGGGTTTGCCGCCGTAGCGGGCGGCGGCGGCGGCAATGCCGCCGCCGTGGACGATGCGCGGCGCGCTCATGCGGCCTCCGGTGCAAGGTCGATCAGGTGCATGTAGGAGCCGCTGACGGCCCCCCGGCGAAGCCCGGCCACGCCGAGATCCTCGCCGACGGCGTCCGTGACGGCGAAGAGCCGTTCCGCCTCTCCCTCCTGCACGAGGGTCGAATAATGGAACTCGTGCGCCGTCATCGGCGCGGCAAAGCCGGAACCCGCCAGCGGCGTGACGCGGCGATAGCCGAGATGGCGGCGCCGCTCGGCGAAGCTGGTGACGAGCGGCAACAGGCCGAGCATGGCATGGCGCGTTCCTGCTGCATCGACCAGCCCTTCCCCGAGTGTCATGTAGCCTCCGCATTCGCCATAGATGCGCGCGCCGCGGCGCGCGGCCTCCAGCATGCCCTGACGGAAACGGCCGGCATTGGCAAGCGTCCTAGCATGCAGTTCCGGATAACCGCCGGGCAGGTAGACCGCATCGGCATCGGCCGCGGGCGCCTCGTCGGCAAGCGGGGAAAAGAACGAAAGGCTCGCCCCCGCCATGCGCCAGCCGAGCAGCAGGTGCTGGTAGGTGAAGGCAAAGGCCCGGTCCTCGGCAACCGCGATGCTTTGGCCGAGCGGCGGAAGGTGCAGGACGACAGAAGGCGGCAGGGAAGAGGCGCGGCCGGAAGCAAGGGCGGCAAGACGGTCGAGATCGCAGTCACGGGCCACCACGCCGGCGGCATGGGTGATGAAGGCCTCCAGCGCCCCATGCTCCCCCGCCTGGATGAGGCCGAGATGCCGCTCCGGCAGGGCAAGCGCCGGGTCGCTGCGCAGCACGCCGAAAATCGCGATACCGGCGGTTTCCAGCGCCGCGCGCAGCATCGCCTCGTGCCGGGTGCTGCCCACCTTGTTGAGGATGACGCCGGCGACATGCACATCGCCGCGATGATCCCTGTATCCTCTCGCCAGCGCTGCGACGGACTGCGACATGCGGCTGCAATCGATGACGAGCACCACCGGCAGGCCGAGCGTCGCGGCCAGATCGGCCGGCGCGCCCGTGCCGTCGGCCGCCCCGTCGAAAAGGCCCATCATCGCCTCGATAAGCAGGAAATCCCCCTCGCCCGCCTGATTGGCGGCATTGGCGCGGATGAGGTCCGGGCGCATGGCCCAGGGATCGTAGTTGAAGCAGGGTTTTCCGCTCGCCGCGGCATGGAAGGCCGGGTCGATGTAATCCGGCCCCGCCTTGCCGGAAACGAGGCGGAGGCCGGCATCGGCCAGCGCGCGGGCAAGGCCGAGCGTCACCGTCGTCTTGCCGGAGCCGGAGGCGGGAGCGGCGATGAGCAGTCCGCTCATGCCGGATCCTTCCTTTCGCGCGAGCCGAAGGGATCGGGTGCGAGCCTGCGGCCGGCGGTCAGCGCGCCGATCCAGTCGAGCGAGGGGCGAAGGCGCACGACCTCGCCCACCACGACGATGGCGGGCGGCTCGATGCCGGCGGCGGCGACATCCGCCTCCGCGCGGGCGAGCGTCGTCTCCAGCACCGCCTGCTCGCTGGTCGCCGCATTGCAGACGAAGGCGACCGGCTCGTCCGGCGAGCGCCCGCCGGCGACGAGATTGGCGGCGATCTGGCCGATATGCTTCATCGCCATGTACATGACGATGACGGGCGAGCCTTTGGCGATGCCCTCCCAATCGATACGATCCGGCACGAGCCCGGAGGAATCGTGCCCCGTCAGGAAGGTGACGGCATGGTTGACCTCGCGGTGCGTCACCGGAATGCCGGCATAGGCAAGCCCCCCGATGCCCGCCGTGATGCCCGGCACGATGCGGAAGGGAATGCCGTGCTCGACCAGCGTCAGCGCCTCCTCCCCGCCGCGCCCGAAGACGAAGGGATCGCCGCCCTTCAGCCGCAGCACGCGATGGCCGGCGCGGGCGAGCTCGACCAGCCGCAGCGAAATGTCCCGCTGCCTGTGCGAGGGCTTGCCGCCGCGCTTTCCGGCAAATTCCAGCACGGCGCCGGGACGCGCCAGCGACAGGCAATCGGCATTGACCAGCGCGTCATGCACGACGACATCGGCCTGTTGCAGCGCATTGGCGGCATGGAGCGTCAGGAGGCCCGGATCGCCGGGGCCCGCGCCGACGAGCCAGACGGCGCCTCTTTCCATCGGCGGGAGGGCGGAGAACAGGGCGTGCATCAGATGTGCTCCCGGCTTGAATCGAAATGCGAGGACATGGAATCGCCTTGCGAGGAAACGGCGACAAGCAATTGAACGGATTCAGCCACCGCCGCCGTGGCGTGGGCAGATTTCGTCTTCTCCACGACCAGCCGCCCGCCCGCCCCCGCCTGCGCCAGCGCCGCCGCTTCGGCAACACCGTGACAGCCCGCATGGGCGAAGACGAGGTCAGACGGATTGGCAAGCCGCGGCGTCTCGGCTTCGAGGCGCGCGGCGGAGAAGGTCACAAGCGGCACGGAAAAATGCCGCGCGACGGCCTGCATGGCCGGCTCCTCGGCGCGCATGTCCAGCGTCGCGACGAAGGCGATATCCTCCGGGCGGGTCACGATGGAAATGGCGAGATCGACGAGTTCGCCCGGTGGCGTTCCGCGCTCGCAGCCAAGGCCGAGAACGAGCGGTCGTCGTCCGGTGTCGGGTGATGGGGCCTCGGCGCTCATGGCGGTCTCTTGCTAAATTCCACGCGAAGAGCCCGGCCTTGCCGTTTCCGACAGCTCCGGATGAGGCCCCTCTGGGTCAGCCGCACCGGACACCGCTCGGCCCGCTCGGGGCACCGTCGCGTCTCCTTAGTATCGAAGGGCGAAAGGCCGGTCAAACCGGATCGGTGGATCGCCGGCAGGCTTTGCTTTTGTCATGCAGTCTGACAGAAGGACGGCAGACCCCTCGTTTTCCCGAGTCCCGCCGTGGCCGATATCGCCCTCCACCTTCTCGTCTTCCTGTTCTTCGCCGCCTTCCTCGCCGGCTTCATCGATTCGATCGCCGGCGGCGGCGGCATGATCACCATTCCGGCCATGCTGCTCGCCGGCATTCCGCCGCTGGAAACGCTCGGTACCAACAAGTTGCAATCGCTCTTCGGCTCGGGATCGGCGACGCTCGCCTATGCGCGCGCCGGCCATGTGCGGCTCACCGAGCAATTGCCGATGGCGGCGCTCTCGGCGTTCGGCGCGGTTTTCGGCGCCCTCCTGGCGACGGTGGTTCCGGGCGACGTGCTGAAGGCGATCCTGCCCTTCCTGCTGGTGGCCATCGCAGTCTATTTCGGGCTGAAGCCGAATATCGGCGACGTGGACAAGCACCGGCGCATGAGCGTCTTCCTCTTCACCGTCACCATCGTGCCGGCGATCGGCTTCTACGACGGCGTCTTCGGCCCCGGCACCGGCTCCTTCTTCATGCTGGCCTTCGTCACGCTCGCCGGCTTCGGCGTGCTGAAGGCGACGGCGCATACGAAGCTCCTGAACTTCGGCTCCAATGTCGGCGCCTTCGCCGTGTTCCTGCTCTACGGCGTCGTGCTGTGGAAGGTCGGCCTCGTCATGGGCGCCGGCCAGTTCCTCGGCGCGCAGGCCGGCTCGCGCGTGGCGATGAAGAGCGGCGCGAAGATCATCAAGCCGCTTCTCGTCATCACCTCCATCGCGCTCGCCATCCGCCTGATGGCCGATCCGAGCCATCCGCTGCGGGTGTGGCTCGGCTGGTAGGCCGCACGGCCCCTCACCTGCCTGCCGGCATCCTCTCCCCGCAAGCGGGGCGAGGACCGCTGGGCGCGCCATTCTGCTCCCTTCTCCCCGCAGCCAAGGAGAAGGTCCCGGCAGGGGGATGAGGGGCGAAAGCTTCCCTCAGTACTCCACGCCCTGCTGCGCCTTGATGCCCGAGCGGAACGGATGCTTCAGGAGCTCCATCTCGGTCGCAAGGTCGGCGATCTCGATCAGCTCTTCCTTGGCATTGCGGCCCGTCAGCACGACATGGGTCATGTAGGGCTTCTCGGTCTTCAGGAAGTCGACGACCTCCCTGATATCGATATAATCGTAGCGCAGCGCGATGTTGATCTCGTCGAGCAGCACCATGGAATTGCGCTCGTCGCGAATGAGTTCCTTGGCCTTTTCCCACGCCTTCTGCGCCATCGCCACGTCGCGGGCGCGGTCCTGCGTCTCCCAGGTAAAGCCCTCGCCGAGCGTGAAGAACTGGCAGAGATCGGCGAAATGCGCCTCGATCAGGTCGCGCTCGCCCGTCACCATCGCACCCTTGATGAACTGCACGACGGCGCAGGGCTTCCCGTGGGCGATATGGCGGAAGATCATGCCGAAGCCGGCGGTCGACTTGCCCTTGCCCTTGCCGGTATGGACGATGACCAGGCCCTTCTCGTCCGTCTTGGTCGCCATGATCTTCTCGCGCGCCTGCTTCTTCTTCGCCATCTTCTCCGAATGGCGGGCAAGCTCGGCTTCGCTCATGCCGGCGGTTTCGTCGTGGTTGTCTGTCATGTCAGCCTTCCCGTTTCGGCAGGTCGTCCTGGCAATGTAGCCAGGAAACCCGCTCGTTCCAAAACCCGTGCTGGGTGATTTCGACGCCCGCCGCATCGTCCAGCGAGGCGACATAGAGATCGACGATGCCGGGCCGTTTCTCGCTCTCGTAGCTCATCGGCGAGCCGCAATTGCCGCAGAAGCCGCGCCGCACGCCGGGTGAGGATGCATAGTGCCGCAGCGTCCCGCCCTGGAACGCGACATCGCCCGCCGCCACGCAAAAGAAGGTCGTGACCGGCGAGGACGTGGCGCGCCGGCAACTCTCGCAATGGCAATGGCCCGTGCTGACGATATCGCCGGAAACGGAAAATGTCAGCGAACGGCAAAGGCAGCGGCCGGCAAGGTTCATCACGATGCCCTCCTCTTTCCGAGCATGTCGAGCTCATAGCGCGCCGAGTTTGAGCGCGGCGTCCACAGGCCACGGTCGACCGCCTCGGCAAAGCGCGCCGCCATCTCGGCGAGCGCCGCCGGGTTCTTTTCAGCAAGGAAATCGCGCACGCGCGGATCCTGCACATAGGCCTGGTAGGCGGCCTCGAAATGATGATCCTTCACCGCGCCGGTCGTCGCCGCGAAGGCGAACATGAAATCGACCGTCGCGGCGATCTCGAATGCCCCCTTGTAGCCATGGCGCATGACGCCATCGATCCACTTGGGATTGACGACGCGGGCGCGCACGACGCGGCCGATCTCGTCCTCCAGCGTGCGCACGACGGGCTTTTCCGGGCGCGACAGGTCGTTGTGATAGACGACGGGCTGCTGGCCGGAAAGGTGCTCGGCGGCCGCCGCCATGCCGCCCTCGAACTGGTAATATTCATCGCTGTCGAGCAGGTCGTGCTCGCGGCTGTCCTGGTTCTGGATGACGGCCTGAAGGCTCTTCATGCGCGCCTCCAGCCGCGCGCGCATCGGCACGCCGTCGCTCGTCCCGTCATAGGCGTGCGCGCCCCAGGCCAGCCACGCCTCGGCAAGGTCGCCGCGCTCGCTCCACAGCCCCTCGTCCATCATGGTCTGGAGCCCTGCGCCATAACCGCCGGATTGCGCGCCGAAGATGCGGAAGCCCGCCTGCCTCGCCGCCTCGTCATCGGATGCGCCCTTCGCCGCCAGCGCCGCCGCTTCGGCGCGCATGCGCGCGGCGATGGGGTTGTCGGCATCATCCTCGTCCAGCGCCCCGACGGCGCGCACGGCGCGGTCGAAGAGCGCGATCTGCTCCGGGAAGGCATCACGGAAGAAGCCGGAGATGCGCAAAGTTACGTCGACGCGCGGATGGCGGAGCGTGGCGGGCGGGATGATCTCGAAGCCGGTGACGCGGCGGGAGGCCATGTCCCAGGTCGGCTTGACGCCGATCAGCGCCAAGGCCTGGGCGATGTCGTCGCCGCCGGTGCGCATGTTGGAGGTACCCCAGGCGGTGATGCCGAAGGAGGCGGGCCATTCGCCATGGTCCTGCGCATAGCGGGTGACGATCAGTTCGGCGGATCTGCGGCCGAGCTCCCAGGCGGCGGGCGTCGGCACGGCGCGGCTGTCGACGGAATAGAAGTTGCGCCCTGTCGGCAGCACATCCGGCCGCCCGCGCGTCGGCGCGCCAGAGGGGCCGGGTTCGACGAAGCGCCCGTCGAGGCCGCGCATCAGTGCCCAAATCTCCGCCGGGCCGCAGGCGGCGATGGCGGGGCGGATGGTCGTGTCGATGGTGTCGAGGACGGCGCGGGTAGCCTGCCAGCCGTCCGGGCAAGGCAGCGTGCCGTCCACCAGCCTTACCGCCAGAAGCTCGATGCGCTCCACCGTGTCGCCGTTGCTGCGCCAAGGGGCGTCGGACTGAGAGGCGAGGATGTCGGGGCGGGGCCCGGCCCAGAGGTCGGAGGCGATGCAGTCGAGGGGGTCGAAGCGGGACGCCGCCGCAAGCGCATCCGCCGCGATCGCCCGCTGCAAGCTAGCCTCGCCCCCTTCGCCCAATCCACGCGGCACGCGGGCGAGCGCCACCGTCAGGTCGGTGAGCAGCCGCCCTTCCGGCGACACGCCGAAGACGTGCAGCCCGTCGCGGATCTGCATCTCCTTGAGGTCGCAGAGATAGGCGTCGAGCTTCTGCAACGCCGCCGCCTCGCCATCGGACCTGGCAATGCCGGCATCGCTGTCGAGGCCGATATCGCGCACGAGATCGAGGATCTGCTTGGAGAGCAGCCTGATGCGCCGGGGATCGCCACCGGAGGCGTCGTAATATTCGTCGACCAGCGCTTCGAGGTCCTTAAGCGGGCCGTAGGTTTCGGCACGCGTCAGCGGCGGCGTCAGGTGGTCGACGATGACGGCGGCGGAGCGGCGCTTGGCCTGCGTGCCCTCGCCCGGATCGTTGACGATGAAGGGATAGAGGTGCGGCACCGGGCCGAGCACGGCTTCGGGATAGCAGGCCTCCGACAGCGCCAGCGCCTTGCCCGGCAGCCATTCGAGATTGCCGTGCTTGCCCATGTGCACGATGGCATGCGCGCCGTAGTGCAGGCGCAGGAAGGCGTAGAAAGCGAGATAACCGTGCGGCGGCACGAGGTCCGGCGAATGGTAGCTTTCCTTCGGATCGATATTGTAGCCCCGCGCCGGCTGGATGCCGACCAGCGTTTCGCCGAAGCGGGCGAGCGGCAGGGCGAAGACGTCACCGGTGACGAAGGGATCGTCCTCCGGCTCGCCCCAGCGGCCTGCCATCTCCTCTTGAATCGCCTTCGGAAGCGAGGCGAAGAAGGCCTTGTAATGATTCAGCGAAAGCGTCTCGCGGATTTCCCGCCCGTCGCGCGCCGCATTGGTCGGGCCGGCCATGAGATGGGCGATCAGCGCATCGCCGTCCTCCGGCAGATCGGCGACCGCATAGCCCTCAGCCGCCATGGCGCGCAACACCTCCATCGTGCCGGCCGGCGTGTCGAGGCCGACGCCATTGCCGAGGCGGCCGTCGCGGTTCGGATAATTCGCCATGACGAGGGCGATGCGGCGCTCCGCCGGCTTTGCCCGCCGCAGCCGCGCCCAGCCGGCGGCGAGTTTCGCCACGAAGCGGATGCGGTCCTCGACGGGATCGAGGCTGACGATATTGGTCTCGACCCGCTCGTCGTAGCGCGCCGCCGCCTTGAAGGAGACGGCGCGGGAAAGCACGCGGCCATCGACCTCCGGCAGGGAAACGTTCATGCCGAGGTCGCGCGCCGTCAGCCCCTGCCCCGACGTCTCCCAGGCTTCGCGCGAGGAGCCGGAGAAAATGACCTGGAGAACCGGCGAGCCAGTCTCGTCGAGCACTGTCGGCTTGCGGCCTGCGCCGGGGGCGGAGACAGCGAAGCTGGTAGCATTGAGGACGATGTCCGGCCGGACCTCAGCGAAGGCGGCGCGGACCGCCTCGATGGAGGCGGCTTCCTTGAGACTGGAGACGAAAAGCGGCAGGGCGCGGATGCCCTCGGCGGCCAGCGCCTCGATCAGCATCTCGACGGGGCGCGTCTCGCCGCTCTGGACATAGGCGCGGTAGAAGCAGACGGCGGCGGTTGGGATACCCCCCTCTGGCCTGCCGGCCATCTCCCCCACAAGGGGGGAGATTGGCAGGCGGCACGCATTTGCTTCCGTAGAAGCGCCTGAATTCCGCGAAACCGTTCCTCCATCGATCTCCCCCCCTGTGGGGGAGATGGCCGGCAGGCCAGAGGGGGGTGAAACGCCGGCAAGCTCCCGCCACGTCCCGATATCCACGACACCCTGCCCCGGCCACCAGATGCCGGCCTTGTCCAGCGGCGTCGCCGGTTCCGGCTTTTCGCCGCCGAAGACCACGGCATCCGCATAGGCGAGGAAGCGATCCGCGTTCTCCGCGCCGCCCTCGTTGAGATAGGCCCAGAGCCTCTGGCGGTCCTCGTCTTCGATGCGGTTGAAGGGGATCAGGCCGTCGTCCGGCCGGTCGTCACCCGGCAGCGCGACGAGCGTGACGCCATTGGCGACGGCCGTCGCCAGAAGGGCTTCCAGCACGTAGCGGAAATAGCTGGCCCCACCGAGGGCGCGGATGACGATGAGTTTGGCATGCCGCGCCGTGCGCTCGACATAGGTATCGACCGACATCGGATGCGACAGCGTGGCGAGGCTTGCGAGGCGAAGGCGCGTATCGCCGCCCCGCGCACGGTGGGCGGCGGCGATGGCGGCGAGTTCCGTGTCGGCGGCGGAGAGGAAGAGGATGTCGCCCGGCGTCTGGCCGAGGTCGATTGCCTCCTTGCCGTCGGCGATGGTGCCTTTCTGGGCTAGCAGGAGGTGCATGGCATGCCCTTCGGCCCGGAGGCGGTCTCCCCCGCAGAAGGGGCTATCGAATGTAAAACGGCGCCCCATCCCCTTCTCTCCAGCGGCGAGAAGGTGCCGGCAGGCGGATGAGGGGGATGTCGAAGGCAAAAAAGAGAAGTCATTGCGTGTCGTGCCCCCTCATCCGACCCTTCGGGCCACCTTCTCCCCGAAGGGAGAAGGGAAAAGCGGCCGCGCCGAATGCCATAGGCAAGCGCCCTGCCCCCCCCGCCGGGGAGATGGCCGACGCACCGAAGAGAGGAACCGCAGCACTTTCATGCCGAAATCACACCGCCGCCGCGATGGCGGCGCGGACGGCTTGCTCGTCCATGTCGTGCAGGCCGATGACCACGAGGCGGGTGCCGCGGACTTCGCCCGGCGCCCAGGCGCGCTCGAAATAGCTGTCGATGCGGCTGCCCACGGCCTGGACGAGCAGGCGCAGCGGCTTGCCGGGAACATCCGCGAAACCCTTGAGGCGCAGCACGTCATGCTCGGCGATCACACCCTTCAGGCGTTCGATGAAGGCGGCGGGATCGGCGACGGCGCCGAGCTCGACGACGAAGCTGTCGAATTCGTCGTGGTCGTGCTCCTCGCCGTTCTCGTGCTCCAGCTCGTGGTGCGACTTGCGATTGGCGATGTCGTCCTCCGTGCCGACGCCGAGGCCGAGCAGCACGGCGGCGCCGACCTCGCCGTTCCGCGCCTCGATCATCGAGGGCTTGCGGGCAATGCGCGAGGCGACTTCGTCGCGCACGGCCTGAAGGCCGGCGGCATCGATGAGGTCCGTCTTGTTGAGGACGATGAGGTCGGCGGCGGTGAGCTGGTCCTCGAAGAGTTCTTCCAGCGGGCTTTCATGGTCGAGATTTTCGTCCTCGACACGCAGCGCGTCCACCCTGTCGTGATCGTCGGCGAAGCGGCCGGCGGCGACGGCGGCGCTATCGACCACGGTGATCACGCCATCCACCGTCACCTGCGTCTTGATCTCAGGCCAGTTGAAGGCCGCGACGAGCGGCTGCGGCAGGGCGAGGCCCGAGGTCTCGATGACGATGTGGTCCGGGCGGTTCTCGCGCTCCAGCAGTTTCGCCATGGTGGGGATGAAATCGTCGGCGACGGTGCAGCAGATGCAGCCATTGGTGAGCTCGATGATGTCGTCCTCAGTGCAGGCCTCCGCGCCGCAACCCTTCAGCACATCACCGTCGACGCCGAGGTCGCCGAATTCGTTGATGATGAGCGCGATGCGCTTTCCGCCGGCATTCTGCAGGAGGTTGCGGATCATCGTCGTCTTGCCTGCGCCGAGGAAGCCGGTGATGACGGTGGCGGGGATTTTCTGTTGCAGCATGGCTCAACCCTTCATTTTCAGCGGCAGTCCGGCCGCGATAAAATAGACTTCAGGCACGAGAGCGGCCACCTGCTGGTGCAGCCGCCCGGCATGGTCGCGGAATTCGCGCGCCATGCGATTGTCAGGCACGATGCCGAGGCCGACCTCGTTCGACACGAGGACCAGCCGGCCGGGGGCGCCAGCGATCGCGGCGAGAAGGCCAGCGAATTCGGCGGGAATGTCGCGCTCCTCCAGCATCAGGTTCGTCACCCAGAGCGTCAGGCAATCGACGAGCACCGCGCGGTCTTCCCGCGCCACCTCGGCGATGCGCGCGGCAAGGGCCAGCGGTTCCTCATGCGTCCGCCACCCGCCGCCGCGGTCTTCCCGGTGTTTCGCGATGCGCTGGCGCATCTCGTCGTCGAAGGCGCGGCCGGTGGCGATGTAATGGCGTTCGAGGCCGGTGCCGGCGACCAGCCTTTCGGCGAATGCGGATTTTCCCGAACGCGCTCCGCCAAGCACGAACACGGCTCCGTTTTCAGGAACCGTCATCGTCCGGCTTTCCGGAAATTCATGTCGATAATGCCCGCCATGACGGCGGCCTCAGGCGGACGCGAGGAAAGGAGGCGCGCACGCGGCCCCAGCCGGACCGGCCCGGAGCCAAAGGAATGATGTGGATAGCGCCATGACAACCTCCGTTCAGGCACAGGGGAGAACTCCCGGATCGGGCGACATGCCCTCTGTCGGATGGCAGGTTTCCTGGCTCGCGGCGTCAGGTGCCAAGGCACCGGCGGAACGCTCTCACCTTCCCGGGCAGGCTTTGCGAAAGGCGGACGATTCGTAGAGATAGAGGCGTCCAACCCCGGCTTATCGCAGTGCAGCCCAGTGGCTTTTCCGATGGCTCTCCGGCGCCTTGCCGGGGTGGCACCATGCCGCCCCGCACGCCCTCGGTTCCATCGGCCGATCGTTCCTCGCCACTCTACAGTCGCGGGGTCGGCCGTGATTGCGGCGCCCGGTCTGGGTCCACCGTGTCACGTTCCCTTCTCTCCCGGGCCGGTTTGCGGCCGTCGGGAACCATCCGATGGTCGGATGATTAAGCGTGCCCCGCCGCCAAGTCAATCGAGCGGCGGGCATAAGGAGGTCCTGCGCCCCGGCCTCAATAGCCGGGGATGATCACCACGCCGCCGCGGCGATTGTAATAGCCGTCGTCGCGGTAATACGGCCCGTCATAGTAACCGTCGACGGGGCCTTCCAGCACGTCGTATTCGCGCTGCCGCTGGTAGCGCCGCTGGCGGGTCTGGCGCGCCTCGGCATATTGCGCGGCCTCGCGCAGCACGCGGTACTGCTGGCGCGTGAGATAGCCGCTGGTGCGATAGCCCGATGCCCCTTGCCAGGCGGAGATCGCCGCGCGGGTGCGCGGACCGAAGACACCGTCGGCACCGTAGGTGTTGTAGCCGAGCGCGCTCAGCCAGCGCTGGGCCTGGGCGCGCAGCGAGCGGTCCATATAGGCCTCGCGCGGATCGACCACGGGCTGCTCCACGGCCTTGCGCTCGGTGTCCGCGGTCGCCGTGCCGGTTTCCGGCCGCTTGGCCTTAGGGAGCGCGGCAAGGCGCTCGCGGGCATCCGCGAGGAAGCGGCCGTTCGGATAGGCCGCGATATAGGCGCGGAACGCCTTTTCGGAACCGTCGAGCACCGCCTTCTGGAACGTCTCCTCCTCGCGCCTGGCGTCCTCCGCCTTGCGGGCCGCGATATCGCCGTCCTGGCCGCCGGCGGCTTCAGCCTTGCCGGCGTTCGCCGCGGCAGCGCCGCCTTCGGCCTGCTTGCGGGCGGCCTCGGCTTCTTCCGCGCGCTTTTCGGCTTCCTTGGCAAGGCGGGCGGCTTCCGCGGCCTTGGCCTCAGCATCCGCCGCCGCTTTCGCGGCCTCGGCCTTCAGGCGCTCCACTTCGGCCGCCTTCTCATCGGCAAGCTTGCGGGCGGCGGCAGCCTCCTGCTCGATGCGCGCCTTCTCGGCGGCAGCGGCCTTTTCGGCTTCGACGCGCTTCGCCTCGGCGTCCCGGCGGGCGGCAGCTTCCTGCTCGGCGCGGGCCTTTTCGGCCGCAGCGGCCTCCTCGGCCTTCCTGCGGTCCGCCTCGGCCTTGAGGCGCGCGGCTTCTTCCGCCTTCGCCTTGTCGGCGGCGGCCTGCGCTTCCGCCTTCAGGCGTTCGGCCTCGGCCGCCTGCTTCTCGGCGAGCTTGCGGGCCGCGGCTTCCTTCTCCTCGGCTTGAGCCTTCAGGCGGGCGGCCTCTTCGGTGCGGGCTTTCTCCGCGGCAGCGGCTTCAGCCTTCGCCTTTTCGGCAGCGGCGGCCTTCTCCTCGGCGAGCTTGCGGGCGGCGGCCTCTTTCGCCTCGGTCTCGGCCTTCAGGCGGGCCGCCTCCTCGGCGTGGGCTTTCTCCGCGGCAGCGGCTTCGGCTTTCGCCTTTTCGGCAGCGGCAACCTTTTCTTCGGCGAGCTTGCGGGCGGCGGCCTCTTCCTTGGCCTTCTTCGCCTCGGCCTCCGCCTTCAGGCGCGCGGCCTCGTCGGCGGCCTTCTTCGCTTCGGCCGCCTTGCGGGCCGCTTCGTCCGCTTTCGCCTTCCCGGCTTCGGCGGCCTTCCTGGCCTCATCCGCCTTGCGGGCGTCTTCCGCCTTGCGCGCTTCTTCCTCTGCCTTGGCCTTTTCGGCGGCGGCCGCGTCCTCCGCCTTTGCCTTGGCGGCAGCGTCGTCGGTGGTAGCCTGCGCGTCCTTCGTCTTCGCGGCGGCCTGCAATTCGGCGATACGCAGCCGCGCCATGGAGGCGAAGGTGCCGGTCGGATATTGCTTCAGGTAGCGCTCGTACTGCGCAAGGTCGTTGCCGGACGAGGCCTTCTGCCAGAAGGAGAACTCCTCCTCCCAGCGCTTTCCGGCACTCGTGGTTTCCTGGGCGCCCTGGGCGAAGCCGGCAGCCGGAAGACCGGCCAGCGACAGCCCCACAAGGCTGGCCAGAACGGAACGTACGAGAGGTCCAGAACCCATATATTCACCCTTTCGGATCGCGCGCAGGCGTCGGCACCCGGCATGCCGGGCGGATTTTCGTCACTCCTTGCACCCAATTCTGGCGCAACTTTGGTGCGGCAGGCGGATGCAGAAGGAACCCGATGGCTGTACGTTTCAGACGGCCGGTTTAATCAGCCGCGCCGAGAAGACCTTCGAGCCAGCCGCGGTCGAGGACGGCCTCCAGCTCGGCCGCGACGCCATCGAGCGCCGCATCGACACTCGCGCGATAATCGAACCCGCCGCCCGCGATGCCGAAATCGGCGAGCAGCCGCGCCCGGTAGGCGTCGCTGGAAAGCAGCCCGTGCAGATAGGTGCCCATCACCCGGCCATCGGCCGAGAGCGCGCCGTCCGGCCGCCCGTCGATGCTGACGGCGGGGCGTAGCGCATCCGGCCCCGTCGTGCGGCCGAGATGGATCTCGTAGCCTTCCAGCGGCACGTCATATTGCAGCGAACGGGCGGCGCTGTTGCGCACGGTCTTTTCCGGCGCCATCTCCGTCTCCACGGCAAGCAGACCGAGCCCTGCCACCTCCCGCTCGCCGCCCTCGATGCCGAGCGGATCGGTGACGCGCTCGCCGAGCATCTGATAGCCGCCGCAGATGCCGATGACGCGGCCGCCGCGCCGCATGTGGAGGGCGAGGTCGCGGTCCCAGCCGGCGGCGCGGAAGGCGCGAAGGTCCGAGATGGTGGATTTCGATCCCGGCAGCACGACGAGGCCGGCATCGGCCGGCAGCGGCTCGCCCGGCCGCACGAAGACGAGATCGACCTGCGGCTCGGCCTTCAGCGGATCGAGATCGTCGAAATTGGCGATGCGCGGCAGGACGGGCACGGCGACCTTCAGCGCCCCCGTCCCGCTTCGCGCGAGCCGTTCCAGCACGACGGAATCCTCGGCCGGCAGCCGGCCGGCCTCCTTCAGCCACGGCACGACGCCGAAGCACGGCCAGCCCGTGAAGCGCCCTATCTCGGCGATGCCGCTGTCGAAGAGCGTCACGTCCCCACGGAACTTGTTGATGAGATAGCCGGTGACCATGCGCCGGTCCTCTTCCGGCAGGATGGCATGGGTCCCGACCAGCGACGCGATGACACCGCCGCGGTCGATATCGCCGACCAGCACGACCGGCACGCCGGCACGCGTGGCAAAGCCCATATTGGCGATATCCCCGGCGCGCAGGTTGATCTCCGCCGGCGAGCCGGCGCCCTCGACGACGACGAGGTCAGCGCCCTCGCAGACCGTCGCGAAGCTTTCCAGCACCGCACCCATCAGCCTCGGCTTCAGCGCCTGATAGTCCCGCCCCTTCGCCTGTCCGAACACCTTGCCCTGCACGACGATCTGGCTGCCGGTCTCCGACTGGGGCTTAAGGAGGACCGGATTCATGTGGACGGAGGACGGCACGCGCGCGGCAAGCGACTGCAGCCATTGGGCGCGGCCGATCTCGCCGCCGTCGGCCGACACGGCGGCATTGTTGGACATGTTCTGCGGCTTGAAGGGACGCACCTTCAGCCCACGGTTGGCGGCGATGCGGCAGAGGCCCGCGACCAATACCGTTTTTCCGACATCGGAGCCGGTGCCCTGCAGCATGATCGTTCTGGTCATGGCGTTCTTCCAACACTCCTTTTCGCCGCCGGAAAAGCCTGATTTACCGCAATATTGCCGTAATCCGGCCATGCCGCCCCGGCTCTATTCGAACGGACCCGCCATGCGTTTCGAGCATGCCTGCCTTGATATCCTGTCTGCGACATTTTGCGCCGTCGGCGACGATGACTTTTCCCGCGTTCGAGCCTATATCCAATATATCGCACAGCCGAGGCAAGTGGCTTCGGGTTTCAAGGATCAAGACCATGCTGTATATCTTCAGCAAGCCGAATTTCGTTCAGATCGCCTGGAATGGCCAAGCCCCCAGAAGCGAATCCCGCGTGCGCAACGTCGTCATGGACGCGCCGCTCGGCCCGCTCGGCGTCATCCGCACCGGCAACGTCGGCTGATCCCTTCGAGCCACCGTCAGGTTCGCCCGCATCCCGCGTCGCCTTTCCCCGGAAGGCGGCGTTTTTTATTGCCCTGAAATGGCGAAAGCCGTGCATCCCGGAAGGATGCACGGCTTGCCAAAATACGCATGGCGGCTTCGACAAAAACGCATCGAAGCCCAGGCACCCCGGTACGCAAAACCTTTCCGGAGCAGGCGGCGGTGTCCCCCGCCGTGACAACACCAATAGCGGCACATCGTTACCGGACCGTTATCGGGACCTTAAGCAATGGTGAATCGCGAACTTTTTCGGGTGATTTCGAAAAATTCCCGCCCGGCGGGCCGCTGGCGCCATCCTCGGGCCGCTTGCGAGGTGCAGGAGGTTGATTTCTCAATAGGAACCCGTAGGCTTGTCGGTGACGCACGAAGACGGGCGCCGGCAGCAGGGTTCCGGCGGCAAACATAAAAAGCGCGGCGTCACCGCAACAGGCAGACCGGCTCACCGATATGGCGCCGTGTTTTCCTGTCGGACAAAACGTTCGGGCAGTCGGGACCACGCAGTAACCTGCGCTGCCATCCGGATCGATCGCTGCATGCCGAGACTGGGAGGTCTCCAGCCCATGAAGAAGCTCCTCGCCGCCGCCTTGCTTGCCGCCGGTCTCTGCGGCCTTGCCGGTCCGGCCCGGGCGGCGGAATGCGGTGCGGTCTCCATCGCCGAAATGAACTGGGCCTCGGCCGGCATCGCCGCCCATCTCGACAGGCTCATCCTCGAAAAGGGATATGGCTGCACCGTAACCCTGGTGGCGGGCGACACCATGTCGACCTTCACCTCGATGAACGAGAAGGGCGAGCCGGACCTTGCGCCCGAAATGTGGGTGAACGCCGTGCGCACGCCGCTCGACAAGGCGATTGCCGAGGGCCGGCTGATGCAGCTTGCCCCTCTCCTCTCCGAAGGCGGCGTCGAGGGCTGGTGGATCCCCAAATTCATCGCGGACGACAATTCGGACATCAGGACGGTGCAGGACGCGCTGAAGCATCCCGAGCTCTTCCCCGATCCGCAGGACCCGTCGAAGGCCGCGATCCACAATTGCCCGGCGGGCTGGAACTGCCAGGTCACGACCGACAACCTCTACCGCGCGCTCGGCGCCGACAAGCTCGGCTTCCACCTCGTCGAGACGGACTCGGCCGCCGGCCTCGATGGCTCCATCGCCGATGCCTTCGAAAAGAAGACCGGCTGGCTCGGTTACTACTGGGCGCCGACCGCGATCCTCGGCGAGTACCAGATGGTCAAGCTCTCCTTCGGCGTCGAATTCGACAAGACCGAATGGGACAGCTGCACGGCGGTGCCGGCCTGCCCTCATCCAAAGGTCAATTCCTACCCGACCTCGGACGTCTTCACCGTCGCCACGAAGGACTTCGCCGAAAAGGCGGGCGGGGCGATGGACTACATGAAGGTCCGCCAGTGGGACAACGGCACCGTCGCCAAGGTGCTCGCCTGGATGGAGGAGAACAATGCCTCCACGGAAGACGCCGCGAAGTACTTCCTGGAGACCTTCCCGGAGATATGGACGCCGTGGGTCGCGCCCGACATCGCGGGCAAGGTCAAGGCCGCGCTTTGAACGCGGCCGCGGGCTCCGATGCGCGTCAGGAAACCGAAGAGGTCGCAAATAGCACAATATGAACCCGCGGTTCATGCAATGAAGAAGAGGCAAGCCGGGAACCATAAGAAGAATATCCCGCGCGCGCCGTTCCGTTCGCAAGGCCATCGCGCCTCGCGGTACGGGGCAGTCACTGCCGGAGAAGAGGGGAAACGGATGGCAGGCCTGCGCGAAGCATCGCCAGACTTACTTTGCAGATTTTCAGCCGTTCGCGACGCCCGCTTCCGCGCGGCGAACATCATCCAAGGACGGATATCCGCGGGCGCTTCGCGCGCGTGGCCATCGCCATCATTTTCGACCGTCGCCGCCATTCCCACGGCGCGCGGCGCCAGAAGCACTGGGAGATAATTCATGGTTAGTCATGCAATCGAGGTCCGCAATCTCTACAAGATCTTCGGGCCGCGCGGCAGCGATTACGTCGACGCCGTGAAGAACGGCCTCGGCAAGGCCGAACTGAACCAGAAATACGGCCATGTCCTCGGCCTTCGCGACATCAACATCTCCATGCCGGCGGGCGGCATCATGGTGGTCATGGGCCTTTCCGGCTCGGGCAAGTCGACGCTGATCCGCCACATCAACCGCCTGATCGACCCGACGGCCGGCGAAGTGCTCTATGACGGCGTCGACGTCTGTCGGATGAACGAGAGCGACCTGCGCCAGTTCCGCCGCCACAAGACGGCGATGGTCTTCCAGAAATTCGCGCTGCTGCCGCACCGCACCGTTCTGGAAAACACCGTCTACGGCCTGGAGATCCAGGGCGTCGCCGCCGCTGAGCGGGAAAAGCGCGCGAAGGAATGGATCGCCCGCGTCGGCCTTGCCGGCTTCGAGAACCACTATCCGAACCAGCTTTCGGGCGGCATGCAGCAGCGCGTCGGCCTTGCACGCGCACTGACCAACGACGCCGACATCCTCCTGATGGACGAGGCCTATTCGGCGCTCGACCCGCTGATCCGCGTCGACATGCAGACCGTTCTTCTCGACCTCCAGAAGGAATTGAAGAAGACCGTCGTCTTCATCACCCACGACCTCGACGAGGCGCTCCGCCTCGGCGACAAGATCGCGATCCTGCGCGACGGCATGGTCGTGCAGCAGGGCACCGGGCAGGAAATCGTGCTGAACCCGGCGGACGAATACATCACCGCCTTCGTCAAGGAAGTGAACCGCGGCCGCGTCGTCAATGTCGAGACGATCATGGCGCCGCTTTCCGGCAATCCGGAAGGCATGCCGCTCGCCAAGGGCACCGTGCTCGAAACCGCTGCCCGCGCCATGACCGCCGCCAACCAGACGCTCGCCCATGTGGTGGACGAAGCCGGACGGCCGATCGGCGCGCTCAGCATCAGCACGATCATCGCCGCCATGGTGACGCAGACGAGCCACGAGACCAAAGCCGCCTGAAATCCAGGGAATGCCGAATACGACAAGGGCGCCGAACGGCGCCCTTTTTCGTTCCGGCGTCCAGCGGTCCGCCTCAGCCCTCGGCCAGGAATTCCCGCCATGCCGCAAGCCCCGCATCGATATTGCGGCGCCCGACGCCAACGCGGAAACGGTCCATCGGAACGGGCAGGAGGTCGGAGACGAAGAGGCTGGAGGGCAGGAGCAGGACGCCCTTCTCCTCGACCAGCCGCCGGCAATGCTCCTCCACGCCGTCCTTGCCGAGATAGCGGGCAAAGGCGACGCAGCCGCCATCGGGCCGGGTCCACTCGTAGCGATCCGGATGGTCGGCGAAGAAGGCGTCGAGCTTTTCCATATTCTCAGCGCAGAGGGCGCGAAGCCGGGCGAAGATCGTCTCGCGCGCCTTGATCGCGATGCCGGCCAGCACCTCGGAGGGACGCGCGTTGCAGATGGAGAGGTAGTGCTTCATTCGCTCCATGCGCGACAACAGCGCGCGGTCGCGGCTGGCGATCCAGCCGATGCGCAGGCCCGGCAGGCCGTAGGCCTTCGACATCACGTTGAGCGAAATGCCCTTGTCGAAAAGGTCGGCCGCCTGCGGCAGGCGCTTTGCCGCATCGATCTCCAGCCCGCGATAGACCTCGTCGGAAAAGAGGTGGATGCCGCGCTCGGCGCAGAGATCGGCCAGCGCGCGGAAAATATCCTGATCGGCGATCACGCCTGTCGGATTGTTCGGGAAGTTGACGGCGATGACCTTGGTTTCCGGGCGCAGGGCCGCGCGCAGCTCATCGAGATCGAGCTGCCAGCGGTTCTCCGGCCGCAGCGCGACGCCCGTGACATTGCGGGTGATGGTAACCGGCATCGTCTCCATCGACTGGTAGTTCGGCACGGTGACGATGGCATGGTCGCCCGGCCCGAGCAGGGCCAGCATGGCGCAGTAGAGCCCCTCCTCCGCCCCGGCGAAGGTGAGGATATCCGCGCCCGAAAGCGTCTCGTAGGTCGAGGCGATGGTCTCACGCAGCGCCGGCGCGCCCCAGGTCTCGGTATAGCCGAGCGAGACCCGGTCCCAGGCATCCAGGTCTTCGGGCCCGGCAAGCGCCAGCAGGTCCGACATGCTCATCGTCTCGGCGTCGCTCGCCGTCATGTGGTGGCGGGCCTTGAATTCCCAGCGCGAGAAATGGGTTTCGAGGCGGAAATCCGGCAGCGTGGTCACGAGGTCTTGTCCTTCTGGGTCTGGCGCCGGGCATCGGCGAGATAGTTGTAGATCGAGGCGCGCGAGGCGCCGATGAGGCCGGCGAGATGATCGACGGCGTTGCGGGTCTGGAACAGCCCGCGCCGGTCGAGCTCGGCGACGAGCGCCACCCGGTCGCCCTTGCGCATCGCTGTCAGGGCAAGGCCGCGGGTGCGCAGCCAGTCGTGCAGCGCGGTGTTGATCTCCTCCCGCCAGTCGCCGGCAAAGAGCGAGGGCGGCCGCGGCGCGGTAGCGCCGGTGAAGGCCGCCAGCAGCTTGGCCGCAGCCTCGAAATGCGAAACGTCCATGTTGATGCACAGAAGGCCGACGGCCTGGCCGAAATCGTCCTTCAGTACCGCCGTCACGGATTTGAGGCGCCGTCCGTCCTCGCCGGTCTTTTCATAGGGTCCGTAGACACCGCCCTCGCCCGCCTGGTCGAGCTCGTCCTCGACGAGCGATTCGGAGCCCGGCTTGCGGCCGGAAAAGGCATTCCAGATACCCGCGATCAGCCCCGTTTCGAGGTCGTGCAGCACCACTTCGGCATGGGGATAGAAAAGCGTGGAGATGGCCGCGGCAGTCGCGGCATGGTGGCGCAGAAGCGCATCGGCATTTGCTGTATCGAACATGGCGACAAACAATCCAATATTGGATGATTTGTCAATATTGGATTTTCAATCCAATTCCACCCTCTCCGCTTGCGGGCCGGTCGGGTGCGTCCTATTCCCAAGGGACGAACGATTCCAGGAGGGGACACCATGAGCGCCGATCTTGCAGCCTTTCCGGACCGGGAAACCGTCGCCGACAAGCTTGGCACGCTCGGCGAGGCAGACCGGGCCTATCTCGCCCTCCTGATGGAAAACCCGCAGCAGGACGAGAACCTGCTCGAAGGCCTGGACCTCTATCTCAACCGCGCCGCGACCGCCCGCTTCCTCAATTCGCTGAAGCTGGAAAAGCTCGGCGAATGGCTTGGCGAGGCGGCGCCCGCGCGCCTGCAGATACGGCTCATGGAAACCGCCCGCTCCAGTCAGCACGCCGCCTACGGCGCCTTCCGCGCCGGCCTCACCCGCTCCGGCGGCCTCGACCGCGCCTATCCGAAAGCCTGATCACCCGCGTTCGCGAGCGGCCCGAAGGATTTGCGGATCATGTCCGCCATGCCCTCTATAGCCGGCCCGCTGCGGCGCGGATTGCGCTTGAGGATGACGCGGGAAGAATCGATCGGCGGAAAGCCGTCCGCGATCGTCAGCTCCCGTGCGCCGGGCGGAATGTTGCTGCGCGAGAGCGGCGCGATGGTGAGCCCGCTCGTCACCGCCGAGCGCAGGCCGCCGCTCGTATCGCAGGTATAGGCGATGCGATAGGGGATGGTGTGCCGCTCGAGCGAGCGGAGCGCAAAATCCCGGCACCAGCTTGAGCGCCAGTAGACCGCCACCGGCACCGGCCTCTCCAGATACCGGCCATGCGCGGCCGAGGCCACCCAGACAGTGGGATCGACCGCCAGCAATTCGCCGGAGATGCCGTCGCACCAGTCGAAGATGATGGCAAGGTCCAGCTGGTCCGCTTCGAGCGCCGCCAGTTGCTGCGCGGTATAGCCGCAAAGCACCGTCACCTCGATATTGGGATGGATTTCGGCGAAGGCGGCCAGCGCGTTGGGCAGGACCGTCTGGTTGTATTCCTCTGGAATGCCAACGCGCACGGGCCCGTCGAGCGGCGCAGTCCGCATGACGGCCGTCGTCTCGTCGACCAACCCGACGATGCGCCGCGCGTAGGGCAGCAGGCGCTTGCCCTCCGGCGTCAGCGAAACGCCGCGCGGACCGCGCTCGAACAGCACGGCGCCGACAGAATCCTCCAGCTTGCGCACCTGCATGCTGACCGCCGACTGGGTCCGCGCCAGCCTTTCCGCCGCATGGGTGACATTACCGGCCTGCGCGACGGCAACGAAGATGCGCAGGAGATCGCTTTCAAGGGGTGGATACATGACGCACCATCGCTTTTCCTGATACCTGCCATCATCGCTATTCGTTTGTGAAATGTCTATCGCCTTGCTTGACTGATGCGCGGAACGAAGGGCAACGGCCATGGGCATCCTGAAAAAAGCGCTGGAAAGACTGAGAGAATGGCGTCAACGGCAGGCGGAGCGGGAGGCCTTGCGGCTGCTCGTCGCCCGAAAAGACCGACGCTTGCTGCGCGATGCCGGACTGAACCTGATCGAGGCGGAAAACGACGTCCTGCGCTGCGAGCCCTTGCCCCAAACGAAGGAAAGGCGCTGGACCACCCCCCTCATCCGCCTGCTGCCGCCCTCTCCCCGCAAGCGGGACGAAGGGGATGCGGCAAGCGCATCCCCGGGCAAGTCAGGCAAGGAGCGGGAAAAGCCCGCCGCATAATCCTGTCCACCGCGAGCCGCAGGGCTATCGAACGAGTTCGACATTGTCACTTTCCCCTTTCTCCCCTCGGGGAGAGGTGGCCCGAAGGGCCAGATGATGGTGCGCGGCACGGAAAGACTTTTCTTTTTGCCTCCGGCATCCCCCTCATCCGCCTGCCGGCACCTTCTCCCCGCAAGCGGGGAGAAGGGAGATGGGGCAATGCTTTCCTTTCATGTGCGACAGCCTTGCAGCAAGATACAGCCCCCGCAGGGTATTGCTTGAGGAAAGCGGCGCCGCATATCCCCTTCTCCCCGCCTGCGGGGAGAAGGTGGCCGGCAGGCCGGATGAGGGACGGCCTGCCCTACTGCGCCGTCTCGCCCGAAAGCCCCCGCGCAAGCTGCACGAGCTTCAAGAACTCCGCCCGGTAACCGAACGGATCGTTGCCGCGCGCGGCTTCCGCAAGGCCGAGGATCGAGCCATAGGCATAGTCCTGCAGGGCCGTCACGCCCTTGAGCTTCTGCCCGAAGGCCGCGACGGCGACCGAGAAGCGGACATCGGCGGAAGCGGCATTCACGTCGGCGACCGCATCGGCATCCGTCACCGGCATCGTGGTAAGCTCGCTGGTGTCGCCATCCGGCTTCTTCCAGCGCATCTTGAGGAAGGCCAGCTCGCCGCTTTCCGCCGCCGGCGTCGCGGCCGCCTCGCCCTTGCCATAGCGCAGCGGATCGTTCAGCACGGCGGCGCTGCCCTTCGGCGTCACCTCGTAGATCGCGGTGACGCGGTGGCCTGAGCCGATATCGCCGGCATCCACCTTGTCGTTGTTGAAATCCTCGCGATTGAGCACGCGGGTCTCGTAGCCGATCAGGCGGTATTCGGCGATACGCGCCGGGTTGAACTCGATCTGGAACTTGACGTCCTTGGCGATGGGGAAGAGCGAGGACCCCGCCTCCTCCACCAGCGCCTTCTGCGCCTCGGCGAGCGTATCGATATAGGCGGCCGTGCCGTTGCCGTTCTGCGCCAGCGTCTGCATCATGCCGTCATTGTAGTTGCCGCGGCCGAAGCCCAGCACGGAAAGGAAGATGCCGCTCTTGCGGCGCTCCTCGATGATGCGCTTCAGGTCCTCGTCGCTGGCCGGCCCGACATTGAAGTCGCCGTCCGTCGCCAGCATGACGCGGTTGACGCCATCCTTCCTGAACGCCTTTTCGGCGAGCTTGTAGGCCGTTTCGATGCCCGCCGCGCCGGCCGTCGAGCCGCCGGGCTGGAGAGTGTCGATGGCATCGAGGATCTTCTGCCGCTCCTTTGCCGCCGTCGGCTCCAGAACGACGCCGGCATCACCCGCATAAGTGACGATGGAGACCGTGTCGGTGTCCTTCAGCTTGCCGACCAGGAGGCGGAAGGCGCTCTTCAGGAGCGGCAGCTTGTCCGGCTCGTCCATCGAGCCGGAAACGTCGATGAGGAAGACGAGATTGGCCGAAGGCTGCTTCGCCGGAGCGGTGTTGAACCCCTTGATGCCGATATGCAGGAGCTCGGTACCCGTGTTCCACGGCGTCGGCATGACGGTAACGGTGGCGTTGAACGGCTTTTCCGCCGTCTCCGGCCCCTTCCAGTCATAGGGGAAGTAGTTCACCATCTCCTCGACGCGCACCGCCTCGGGATCCGGTAGGCTGCCGCCGAGCAGCAACCGGCGCACATAGGAATAGGAAGCTGTATCGACATCCGCCGAGAAGGTGGAGACCGGATCGGTCGCAACGCTCTTCACCGGATTGGGATCGGCGGAGGCGAAGCGCTCGCGATCCTCCACCGGCATCGGCATGGCAACAATGTCCGAGGACGGCACCGCCATGCGGCTCAGCGCCTGCATATTCGCGGCGCCGCCGACGGCAAGCGATTCCGGCATGGCGGCGACCGCCTCCTCCTCGCGGCTTTCGGCAAGCGGCGCGGGCTCGGCCGCAAGCGTGCCGGCGGCCGTATCGGCGGTGGCCTTCGCCTTGGCATCCGCCTCGGCGGCGACCCGGACCTCAGCCTTCGCCGCCTCCTCGACCGGCTTTCGGGCACGCTGGTCCGCATCGGCGGGCTTGGCGGCGATCCCGGTCTCGGTTGTCAGCGGCACCGTGCCATTGCGCACCAGCTCATAGGTGACGAGGCCGGCGACGGGTACGACAAGCAGCGTGGCAAGCGCCGAGCCGGCGAGAAGTCTGCGGTTCATGATGGGGCTCCATATCCGGTTGAAGATGGAGCTTCGACGCCCGCCATCCGCCGAACCTTGGGGAGCATCCGCACTTTTTTCCGCGCCGTCGAAAGCCTGCATGGCGGCGGCGAGCGCTTCGGCACGGGCGGCGGCGCTTGCGACCGGCGGGCGGCGGCGGGAAAGTCTGTCGAGGTCAAGATCGGTCATCGTCTGTCCTTCCGTCACGCGGCCGTGTCGCGCAGCAGCACCTTCAGGCGCTTGCGGGCCTCGTGCACATGCCAGGAAATCGTCGTTTCGGCGCAGCCGAGCACATCGGCCGCCGCCGCATGGCTGAGCCCCTCGCCATAGATCAGCAGCACGGCGTCGCGCTGCTTGTCAGGAAGCCGGCGCACGGCCTGCCAGAGTTCCTCGCCGCCGTCGTCGCTGGAGCCGCCTTCCAGCACCGCCTGCTCGCGCAGATAGGCGGCGTCGCGCCACTCGCCTCGCCGCCGCTTGCGCATCTGGTCGCGCGCGGCGTTCAGCGTCACCGCATAGAGCCATGTGCCGAAGCGGCTCGCACCCTTGAAGCCGCGGATGGCGCTTGCGAGGCGTATGCACACCTCCTGCGCCACGTCCTCGGCATCCTGCCGGTCGCCGCACCATCGCCAGGCGACGGCATGGATGAAATCATAGCGGCTCTCGACCAGCGCGGCGAATGCCTGCCGATCCCCCAAGGCCGCCTTTTCGACGAGTTCTGTTTCCACGGGTCCATCCCGATTGCGTGCACTATCCTTTCAGACGTGCGCCGGACCGCAATCCTTGGGTCGCGGCTGCAATTTTTTTCTCACCACGGCAGATTCTTGACGACCGCGATGATCGTACCCATGACGGCGCGGCGGTCGTGCCGCCGGATTTCCGGGGAATAGAGGCTGGAAATGCTGCCGTCGAGAAAGAGCGCGTTACGGCATTGCAGCCGGTCGCGGAAGAGCGTCGCGAAGTCGTGGAAGCGCACCCGGTCGTTCGAGATGGCGAAGGCGACGCGCCCGTCCGGCAGGATGCCGACGCCGTTGCGGATCTGCAGGCTCGTGGCATCCGGCAGGAAGCGCGGATGGAGCTTGCCGTCGATCACCAGCATAGGTCCCGATTGCGTCGCCTCCTGCGGCGAAAGCCCGGCCTCGGCATAGGCCTCCGTTTCCGTCACGCCCGCCTTGCCGTCCTCGATGAAGAAGACGCCGTTCGGCTTCATGAAGAAATTGCCGAAGGCATCCTGCCTGTTGAGCGCGCCCGTCTCCCGGCCGTTCTCGACCAGCAGGCCGACCGGCCCGTAGTCCGGGTGATACATGCCGCCGTTCATGGCAAAGCTCATATGCTGGCCGTTGCGCAGGAGATACGTGTTGAGCTGGTCGTAGGTCGCGCCGCGCACGCCGAGCGTCTGCGTGCCGAAGAGACGGATCGTCTCCTTCGCGGGATCGAAGGTGCAGACGGTGTAGCGGCCGGAAAGATGCTCGATCGCGGCGCATTTCGGCGGTTCGGCCATGGCAACGCTCCACAGGGCAGGCGTGAGAAACAGGAAAAGGACAAACAGAAGCGCTCGCATGACCCTCTGGCTCCGCCGGCAATGCGGCGAATTTAGCGGCGATTCCCGCCGAAAGGTCAAAGAGAGAGCGCCGCCATGTGAAAGCGGAGCTGGGCATCACCGTAGCGATAGTCCGCTCCGACGGGACAGGCCGCGCGGGCAAGACAGCCGAGCACCATGCAGCCGCCCTGCCCCTCCGGCCCGCGCAGATGCGACCGGCAGGTGGCGACGTCGAAGGCCTCGGGACGGACAGCACCGACCGGACAGGCCGCAAGGCACGGCTTGTCCGGACAGCGTTCGCAGGGATGCGGGCGCGGCGGCAAGGCCTCGCCCTCGACCGGCACGGAAAAACCGAGCGCCCCGCGATAACCGTGCCAGAGACCGTAGACCGGGTGGATCAGGATGCCGAGCGGGGAGGCTTTCAGCCCCTCCGCGCGCATCGCCCATTGCTGGAAGGGCTGCCATGGCGGATCGGAGGGAAACCATGCCGTCGCCCCCGCCGACAGCGCGACGGCGCCGATGACCGCCTTCGACCAGGCATCGAGCGGATCGCTGCCGCCGCCGTCCGGCTGCGCGGCGCGCCAGCGGGAAAAGGCCGGCCAGATCGAGCCGCCGACATTGCCGACAAGCAGCACGCTTGCGGCGGGGCGCCCATTCGAAAGGACCGGCGCCGCCTCGCCATCGGAGAAATTCACGACACCGCGCAAAAAAAGACCGTGCGGCTCGAGAACCGCACGGATGCTCTCACTGTCGGGATGGCGGGCTCTCACCGGACCAGATCCCCTTCATGCGCCGGGCCGGTCATGACCGATCCCCGAACGCCACCGCCCTGAGGCCAGCGGCGTCGGGGCTTGCCCTCAGGCGTCTCAGTTCGCGGCGCGCGCGATGCGGTGGCCGGCATCCTTGGTCGCGTCCACGGTGTTCGCCGTGTCCCGGCCAAGGCCGCGGATCGTATTACCGCAGGCGCTGAGCACCAGCAGCGCGGCAAACACGGCACCGAGACGGGCAAGATTCTTTGCGGTCATGGAAGATTCTCCTCGTGAATCACATCGAAGGGAAATCTAGACCAGCCCGCGCCGGAGGGGAACGGGATCGGCAAGCAAAAAGTGCACTAACCAATCCTTAGCCCTGCCCGGCGATTCCCGCCGGCGGTTACCGCTTCCTAAGGCTCCCCGGCCATCATGCCGCCGAAGGCAACGATGGAATGACGGACATGACGGAACGCGACGCAAGGATGGAGACGGTGGCCATGCTGATCCAGCCGGGCACCAATCCCGAAATCGTCGTCAATGCCGTCAAGGCCGCCTTCCCCAACCTCGTCGTCATCGAGGAGCAGCCCGAGCCGAAATCGCTCTTTCTGCGGCGGCGGGCGAGGACGCTCGGATGGTTCCAGGCGCTCGGCCAGTTCGCGACCATGGCCGTCTCGAAATTCGGCAAGCGCTTCACCGAGGGCCGCGCCCGGGAAATCCTCGCGGCCCATGGCGCCGACGCCTCGATCGACCCTGCCGTCCGCCGCATCGTCGTTCCCTCCGCCAACAGCCCGCAATTCCTGGAGGCCTTCGACGGCATCCGGCCCGCAGCGCTGCTGCTCGTAAGCTGCCGCATGTTGAAGGCGCAGACCCTTGCGGCCATTTCCTGCCCGGTGCTCAATCTCCATGCCGGCATCAATCCGCAATATCGCGGCCTGCAGGGCGGCTACTGGTCGCGCGTGCTGGGGGACGAGGCGAATTTCGGCACGACCGTGCATCTCGTCGACGCGGGCGTCGACACCGGCGGCGTGCTCTACCAGCAGCGGATGAAGCCCGGCAAACGGGACACGATGCACACCTATCCGCTCCTGCAGACGGCGGCGGCGACGGGGATCATCCTTACGGCGCTGACGGACGCCGTGAACGGCACCCTGATGCCCCGGACGATCGAGGCGCCCTCGCGGCAATGGTATCACCCGCCGGTCTGGACCTGGCTGTGGAACGGCGTCACGCGCGGCATCTGGTAGCCGCGCGCGAAAGGAAGGCCAGGCTTCAGCAGGCGACCTGCAGCATGTCCATGGGCCGGCGCTCCATGCGGGCGAAGGCCGCGCGGATATAGTCGGCCACGGCCTGCGCCGGCGCCTCGGCCTCCTCGTTGACGACGAGGCCGATGAGATAATGGCCGAGGTCCGGCAGGCCGTCCTTCTCGCCGAGCGCCACCATGTCGTCCCCCACCAGGAAGCGGGCAAGCGGCGCGACCGCAAGATCGGCCCGGATCGCGGCTCGCTGGCCCATGTGATGGGCGCAGAAATAGGCGACGCGGAAATCCCGGCCCGAGCGGCTCAGCTCCTCCAGCGCCCGCGCGCGCCAGATGCAGCCCTCCTCCCAGACGGAGACGGGCAGCGGGTTCTTCAGATGCGCGTTGCCGCAATTCTTGCCGGCCCAGACGAGCTGTTCCTTGAGCAGCACCTCGCCCGGAATCGGGATCGTGCCGTCCGTCGCATTGAAGATGGCAAGGTCGAGCCGGCGCTCGGCGACCGCGCGGCGCAGGTTGCTGCTCGTCTCGATGGAGACGTTGACGGCAATCGACGGATAGGTTTCCGCAAAACGCCTGAGCACTTCCGGCAGGATGAGCTCGCCGACGTCGTCCGGCGCGCCGAGCCGCACGACGCCGTTCATTTCCGGCATCATGAAGCGCGAGACGGCCTCGTTGCTGAGGGCGATCAGCCGGCGGGCATAGGAAAGCAGCACCTCGCCGTGATGGGTCAGCACCACCGACCGGGCATCGCGGCGGAAGAGCGTGCAGCCGAGAAGCTCCTCGAGCTTCTTGATCTGCATGGAAACGGCAGACGGGGTCCGGTGCACGGTTTCGGCGGCCGTGGTGAAGTTTCCGGTCTCGGCGATCGCCACGAAGGTCCTCAGGATATCGAGTTCCAGCAGCGGGAGCGTCTGGCGCATCAGAAGGTTCATTGTCGCCTCCATGGATCAGAAAATCTGAAGCAAAGCGTCACTTCATTTCGTTTGATTGAAAACCGAGACGGGCGGATAGTCAACCTGCAAAGCAAACGAACGTGAGGAAAACGCCATGAAAACGCAAAAGTCGCTGACCGACGGTGCCGATCTTGCCGTGCTCGCCCGCGGAAACGGATTCTACTACGCAATACGGCGCTTCGTAGGCGAGACCATCGAGGCCCGCCGCCGGCGCGCCGTTGCGCGCCACACGGCCGAGGAACTGGCACACCTGCCGGACTACCTCAAGCAGGACATCGACTGGCCCGCCGTCACGAAGCATGAAGACCGTTGATCGGTTCGATCAGTTATATTCGTTTGATTGATGCGTGAGGTTGAGGAATAGTCACGATCAAGGTCGCGACCTTTCGATACCTCCCAAGCTCGAAAGGAACCCTGAAAATGGCAATTGCACTGGAACATCGTCCGGTCCGGCACGCATCAGGCGTGCAGGTGTCCGGCAGCCTCGTCCACCTCCTGCGGACCGTCACCGGCCGGTTCGCCTCGGCCTGGCAGCGTCATCGCGTCGAACGCGAACTGGAAAGCCTGCCCTTCGACCTGCGCAAGGACATCGGCTTTCGCGCATGGGACAAGACGACACGATGACCGATGACTGTCACGGCGACATGCCGAAGGAAGACGACGCCCGATACCGCCGGAGATGACGAAAGTCCCTCCGGCGGTTTTTCATTCTAGATCAGCGGAACCCCGGGCGCGACCGCCGCCGGCAACGCACCGGTCAGCCGTGGATCGTCGAAAACCTCGATCTGGCGCTTCACCGGCGAAAAGCCCGAGCGGATGTAGAAATCGAGCGCCTGCGGCGAATCCAGCGTGCAGGTGTGCACCCAGAAGCGCCCGATGGGCGGATGCCCCTCCCGCGACCACGCCCGCGCGATCGCATGGTTCATCAGCCAGCGGCCCGTGCCCCGACCGATAGCCGCGGCGGTCAGTCCGAAGAAGGCGAGTTCACAGATCCCCTCTTCCCTGAAGTCGAGTTCCAGCAGTCCCTCCGCATGCCCGTCCTTCATCACCGCGTAGACCTCCACGTCCGGATGATGGAGAATGGCGGCGAGTTCGTCTTCGGGAAGGACGAGACGGGAGGCCCAGAGCCAGTCCGTGCCGATCCGCCGATAGAGATCGCGGTACCAGGCCGGGTCCGCCCTTTCTACATGTTCCAGCGTGATGCCGGGCTGCGCTGGGTCGGCGCGCCGGTCCGGCGGCTCGCGCATTTCGAGGCAGGTCACGACGGCCGCGAGCTTGCCCGCCGGCACGTCCGAATATCCGTCTGGCAGCATCGGCGTCATCCTTGAAAATCCGGCTCGTTTTGGCCGAGCGCGCCAGCCTTGTCAAACGACCTCGTCAAACAGGCGGGAAGCACCGGGGGCTTGTCGCAATCCGACGACACGAAGGCGCTGGTCGCAAATGCGCCATCACTGGACAATCGTCATAATTCCGCCGGAACACGTTGACATTGCGGAGATACGAAGGATGTCGCAGTCGTATCCGTCCTTTTCAACGTCGCAAAAATGCTATCCGATCCCGGACCTGCCTGCGACCATTGCGACATCGCCCCATCAGCATGGACACACCGATGAACAAGCAAAACGTCAAGAAGCGCTCTCTCGTTTTCTTCCTCGTGCCCAACTTCTCCATGCTGCCCTTTTCGGCGGCGATCGAGACGCTGCGCATCGCCAACCGCATGCTCGGCTACGAGGCCTATAGCTGGCGCCTCGCCTCCAGCGACGGCCAGCAGGTGCTGTCCTCCGCCGGCATCGGCATCGAGGTGAACTCCTCGCTTGCCGACGAGCGCAAGCATCTCGGCGGCGAGAACCGCCCCTCCATGGTGCTGGTCTGTTCCGGCGTCTATGTCGAGGATTTCAACAACAAGTCGGTCAATGCCTGGCTGCGCGAGGTCTATAACCGCGGCGTCGCCGTCGGGTCGCTCTGTACCGGCGCCCATGTGCTGGCCCAGGCGGGCCTGCTCGCGGGCAAGCGCTGTGCGATCCACTGGGAGAACCTGCCGGGCTTCGCCGAGGCCTTCCCGCAGGCCGACGTCTATGCCGACCTCTACGAGATCGACGGCAATATCTATACCTGCGCCGGCGGCACCGCCTCGCTCGACATGATGCTGAACCTCATCGACGAGGATTTCGGCGAGAACCTCGTCAACCGCGTCTGCGAGCAGGCCCTGACCGACCGCGTGCGCGGCCCGCACGACCGCCAGCGCCTGCCGCTGCGCGCCCGCCTCGGCGTGCAGAACGCCAAGGTGCTGTCGATCATCGAACTGATGGAGAAGAACCTCTCCGAGCCCCTCTCCCTGCTCGATATCGCCGACGGCGCCGACCTGTCGCGCCGCCAGATCGAACGGCTCTTCCGCCAGGAAATGGGCCGCTCGCCCGCCCGCTACTATCTCGAAATCAGGCTCGACCGCGCGCGCCACCTGCTCGTTCAGTCGTCCATGCCGGTGGTGGAAGTGGCGGTCGCCTGCGGCTTCGTCTCCGCCTCGCACTTCTCCAAGTGTTATCGCGAACTCTACAACCGCTCGCCCCAGCAGGAGCGCGCCGAGCGCAAGCTGACCCTTTCGGCCATCGCGCGCTGACCTGAAGCATGTCGCGCAAAAGCGTGCAGCGGCTTTGCGATAACGACATGCGAAAAATCAGTTAGCCAAAGCGCCCCGCCTCGAAGGCGGGGTCAGCTGGCAAGCGCGTTCATCAGCGACAGCTCGGAGAAGACTCGGTTCCGCCCGGCATGCTTGGCCATGTAGAGGAACTGGTCGGCGGCATTGAGATAGTTGTCGAAGGTTTCCCGCACGGAAATGGCGGCAAGGCCGGCCGAGACGGTGATCGTCAGCGGCTCGCCGTCCGCGCTGATCGGCTGGGCGGCAAGCTCCGTGCGCAGCCGCTCGCAATAATCGAGCGCCTCCTCGAGCCCCAGCCCGTGGAAGATGATGCCGAACTCCTCGCCGCCGAGGCGCGCGAGAAGATGACGGTCGCCGACCCGGTGCTTGAGGCGGCGCGACACGGCCTTCAGCACGACGTCGCCGACCTCGTGGCCATAGGTGTCGTTGAGGCGCTTGAAATGGTCGATGTCGAGGATGGCGATGGACATCTGCTCGCCGCGGCGCAACGCCTGGTCGACGAGCCGCGGGCCGGCCTCGAAGAAATAGCGGCGATTGTAGATGTCCGTCAGGTAGTCCCGCGCGGCGATGCGATGGAGCGACTGCACGCGCTTCTGGATGGCGGCCACATGGAAGATGCGGCTGTTGAACTCTTCGACCAGGAACGGCTTCTGGATATATTCGTCGCCGCCCGCCCGCAGGAACCGCGCGGCGACCATCCGGTCCTCCGACTTCGCAAGCCCCACGACACGCACGGTATCGTCCCCATGACGCTTGCGGATTTCCTGCAGCAGCGTAAAGCCGTCCATGTCGAAGAGATCGAGATCCGTGACGACGAGGTCGATGCCGCCATAGCTGTCGAGCGCTTCCAGCGCCGCCGCCCCGGTTTCGACCGCGACGATCTGGAAACGCTGCTTGGCGATGAGGCTCACCTGCTGCTGCAGGCTTTCCGGCTCGGAATCGACGATGAGAACCTGCGTCTTGCCGCTCGTCAGGATGCGGTCGACCGCGAGCACGAGCTGCTGCATGGCCGCCGGACTGTCCTTGACGACATAGTCGAGCACGTTCTTGGCCAGGATGGCGTCACGCGTCGTATCGCTGAAGGAGCCGGTGAAGACCAGCGGCGCGATGCCCTTGGAGATCACGTAGTCGAGCGCTTCGCAATTGGGCGCGTCAGGCAGGTTGAGATCGAGCACGGCGAGCGCGAATTCCGGCGCTTCCGACTGGAAGATCGCCCGCACCGCCGCCATGCTGGGGCAATGCGTGACGGAAAGGCCGAGCTCGGTCTCCAGGCGGTATTTCAGCGCCGTGGAGAACATGCGCGAATCCTCCACGAGCAGCACCTGCTGGCCGGAATGGCGCAGAAATGCAGGTCCCCGCTGCGAATTCGGTTCCACTCCCACCTCGTCCAATACCCCGTATTGCTCCCGTTGGGCCGCATTACAAACCAGCGGTTTTACCAAGTGGTTAACTCGCCGGGAAATATCTCACGTAACGTGAGGACAGTCTTGGGTGAATATGGTCTGCGCGCCGGTCAGCTCGCCAATTTGAGCTGCGCCGACCGGATCTGCGCGAGGGTATCGAGGTTCTGGTTGACGCGGCAGTAGAATTCCTCGTCGATGAAGGGGCGCATGATGAAATCGTTGCCGCCGGCCTTCAGGAATCGGGCGGAGAGCAGCCGGTCCGTCGAGGACGAGATGCCGATGATGCGCAGCTGGTGCGATCCGACCGTGCCGCGAATGCGCCGCGTCAGCTCGAAGCCGTCGATATCCGGCATGTTGTAGTCGGTGATCATCAGGCCGATATCGGGATTGGCCTTGAGCAGCGCCAGCGCGCTTGCCCCGTTCTCCGCCGTGCTGACGCGGAAATTGTAGCGCTTGAGGCGCGTCGAAAGCAGCGCCCGCGCCGTCGCGCTGTCGTCGACGATCAGCACATGGTGCTGGTGATTGGTCAGGAACCGGCAGACGGACTCGGCCAGCATATCGACCGCAAAGACATTGTCCTTGATGATGTAATCGACGATTTCCTTCGACAGCAACTGATCGCGCGTCGCCTGCTGGAACGTGCCGGTGAAGACGATCGTCGGAATGGAAAGATCGACCAGATAGTTCAGCGCCTCGCCGTTCTCGGCGCCCGGCAGGTTGATGTTGGAGATCGCTAGCGTGATCTTCTCGCTGGACTTGTCATAGGCCAGTTCCAGCTCCTCGAAGCTGCGGCAGATCTCGACATCGAGGCCGAGAAGCTCCTTCAGCCGCTTGGAGATCATGGACGTGAAGACATTGGAGTCTTCGGCAACAAGAATACGATGATGCGAAAGAGACGCGCCGGAATATTGCATTCCGGAAATGCCGATAAACGCCATGATATGCCTTCATAATATGGATTTTCCCCAGCTTAAGGCGTAACGGCAACCCTTTGCGAAAGCGTTAAATTCAGAAGGCATGAAAACACGGGGAAGCAGAATTGGCCCGACACGCGGACCAACCTTCCGTATAAAGTAAAACGGCGCGGTTCTTCTTCCGCGCCGTCGTCATGAAATCGGGATTCCGGGTTTACTTGACCGAGGCGGCCCCGCCCTCGATCTCGACATTCTCGCCGCCATTGAGCGCGATGCGGTCGCCGTTCGGCAGGGTGACGAAGCAGCCGGAGGGGCAGATCGTCTCGGTCGCGCCGGGCTCCAGCGCGATTTCCATGCGGCTGCCGCCTTCGACGACCACGAGCACCTGCGTATCGGCATCCTTGTTGGTCACGGAGGCAGCCACGGCCGGAGCGGTCATCGCAGCCGACACAAGCAGCATCATGATCATTCGCTTCATTTTTGCCCGGCGCCGAGCGCCGCCCCTGTTCAAGCCCGAGGGAACACTACCGTTCCCCGATCGGATTTGCATGTGTTTTATGGGGCAAGTGCTGAATGCAGCGTGAATGCGGCGTTCATGTGCCGGAAATCGGGCAAGCTGTCTCAGGCCGGCGGCGCCTCTCCATCAGGCTTGCCGCGGCGCCGGGCCGGCGCGGGGCGAACCTTTTCCGTCGCCTGTTCGAGAAGCGCGGAGATGAGCTCGGCCCCCTCCTTCGAAATCTTGACCGGCACTTCCGGCGCGGCGGGCGCGCCGATGGCGATGCCTTCCGCGCGCAGCCGCTCAAGAATGGCCGCCCGCAGCTCCGACTTGACGCCGGTGCCGTTGAGAATATCCGCAAGAAAGGCGCGGATCTCGAAATCCAGCGTGGCGGCGGAAAACGCCTGGAACACGACCACCGGCTCGGGATTGCGCAGCAGCCCCTGCTGCGCCCGCACCACTTCGGTCAGGACCGCCTGCACGCGATGCGGATCGTTGCCGCCATGCACGCTGATCGCCACCTCCACGCGGCCGAGCTTGTTGCGATGCGTCCAGTTGCCAACCTGCCCGTTGATCAGCACGGAATTCGGCACGATGACCGTCTGGCGCTGGAAGGTCTCGATCTCCGTGGCGCGCACCGAGATGCGGCGCACGAAGCCTTCCGTCGTGCCGGCCACCACCCAGTCCCCCACCTTGAAGGGCCGTTCGGCCAGGAGGATCAGGCCCGAGACGAAATTCGACACGATGTTCTGGAGGCCGAAACCGATACCGAGCGAGAGGGCACCGGCGACGAGCGCGAGGCTGGAAAGGTTGATGCCCGCCGCCGAGATGCCGATGAGACCGGCCAGCGCCACGCCCGCATAGCCGACGGCCGTGCGAACCGAATTGCGCACGCCGGCATCGACCTGGCTGCGCGCCAGCACATTGCCGTCCACCCATTTCTGGAACCAGCGCGTGACGACGAGGCCGATGACGAACAGCAGGATGCCGGCGAGGATGCCGATCAGCGAGATGGTGATCGTGCCGATGCGGATTTCCGTGAAGATGCGATAGGTCCAGGATTCGATGTCCGCAACCTGGAAGCCCCATTGCAGCAGGATGAGCGGCACGAAGAAGACGAAGAGCAGCAGGTAGATCGCCAGCCCCGCCGCAAGCCCGATCTGGTCGAGCGCGACCTGGCTGAGGCCGAAGCGCTCTTCCATCCGCTTGCCGACCGCCGTTTCCGCGAAGGCGTTGGGCCCGGAAACGGCGCGGCCGGACAGGAAGCCGATATACATCGTCACCACCACCGCGCCCGTCACGACGATCTGGGTGGCGACGAACCGGGCCATGCCGACATAGCCGAGCAGCGCCGAGAAAATGAGGCCGAGGCCGATCAGGATCAGGAAAACGAAGATCGAGCGCGGCCAGGGCCGCCCCTGCGAGCCGGGCATTTCACCCTGCCGCAGCACCGGCTTGATGAAGGCGGTCACCACCAGCAGGGCGCCGATGACGATGGAGGCGAAGAAACTCTTCACCACCGTCAGAACCACCGGCGAGCCGAGCACCTCGCTGATCGTGCCGAGGAAGAAATCCGCGCCGTTGACGATGGCCATGCCGAAGATCAGCAGCCAGAGAAGCCGGGCGCCCCGGTCGGAAACCCGCACCAGCCGCCAGTGGCCGTCGCCCGGCGACAGCACCGCATTGGCGAGCTGCGCGACGAAATAGATGGCGACCGTCACGCCAAGCGCCACTGCGACCAGCGGCGCGATATCGCTCCGCAGCACCTTGAACGCATCGAGGAAAAAGTAGCTGGCCCCCGCGAAGGCGCCGGCCGCCGTCGTCGGCAGCACCGTCGACCAGAAGGCGACGGAAAGGCGGGTAATATAGTGCGGCTTCTCCTGCCGGGCGGCACGCGTGATATAGGGCGAGAACAGCCGGTAGCTGCCGGAAAGCAGGATGAGCGCGGCAAGCAGCGACAGGGTGACCGCGCCCAGAAGCTGCATGCGCTTGTATTTCCAGACGAACTGCGTCCAGGCGGCGGCCGTGCGGCGAAGCGTCTGCGTCTCGTCTGCAAGGGCGCCGGAGGCTTCGGTAAAGAGCGTGGAGCTGATTTCGGTGCGCTTGAGGATCGCATCGGTGAAGAGCTGCCGGCGGATCTCGGTGACGCGGTTGGAAAGCTTCGTCGCCTCGATGGAGAGGTTCTCCGCCTCCCCGGTCAGCGCATTGATCTCGTTACGCTCGGCCGCCAGTTTCTTGCGTTCGGCGACAACGACATCCGCCTCGGCCGGCGCGCCTTCGGCCGGCGGATCGCCAAGCTCCGTCTGGCGCGCCTTGATCGCCTCCAGCCTCGGCCGCGTCGCGACGGATATGGCGATGATCGACCGGTTCAGTGCCTCGACCTCGACCTTCAGGTCGACGAGCCGCGTATCGTCATCCTTGAACTTCTCGACCCGCTCGCGAATGGAGGCGAGCTGCTGGCCGGCCTTGTCGAGATCGGCACTCGCCTGCTGCAATTGCGTCGTCGCATCGGCGGCGGGCGCGGCCGCCGTCTGCGCGGAGACAGGAGAAACCGCAAGCAGCAGCACCACGAAAAACATGGAGAGAAGGCGGAGTATAGGCAAAGGCCCCTCGCTGAAAGAACGACGCATCGCGATCATGCGATTCCGCACTCTTCTAGCCATGAATGCGGCCATTTTAAACCGGTGCTAGAATCCGGCACCCGGCTCCGCGAGATAAGCCTCCTCATGATGGGTCGAGACCCGCCCGAGGAAGGCATTGCGGTGGGGGAAGCGGCCATATTCCGCAATGACGTCCCGATGCCGCACCGCATAGTCGAGATACATTTCGTCGCCATGCGCCTCGAACAGCGAAACGCAGAGGTCCTGGTCGGCAAGGTCCTCGGAATGTTCGAAGGGCATGTAGAAGAAATGCCGGCGCCCATAGTCCACCAGCTTGTCGGCCCCCGCCTCCAGCGCGAGCTGCGCCTCGCGTCGGGCGATCCAGTCCGTGGCGAAGGCCATCGGCGAAGCGCGATACATGTTGCGGGGAAACTGGTCGAGCACGATGATCGCCGCAAGCCGCGCCTCAGGGCTCGCCCGCCATTCCGGCGACACTTCGCGGGAAAGAGCAAGATGCGTGGCGGCGAACTGCTCGCGCACCCGCCCATCGAGCTCCGGCGTCCCCTGCCACCAGTCCTTCGCCGTCAGGGTCTCGCACCAATAGCCGACAACCTCCTCCGGCCGCCTGATCGCATCATAGCTCATCCCAAAACCTCCATTCGTCCTAGCCGCAATATGGCGTTATCCCGGGGCATGGCAAGCGCAAGGCGAAACGGCAGCCGCGTGCATGGACGAAGCCGTTAAAATCTTAGCTTTCCCTTCAACCGATTGCTGATTCCCACGCGCTATCCTCCGCCCGGCAAAGATGGATGGAGTTCCGATGAACTGGCAATTTGTTACCGCGACCGCAGCGATCGCAACTTCCCTCTACAGGGGCTACGCACCGATGCGTCCGGAGCCGGACACCTTCGTCGCCGCTGGTCCCGATACCTTGCCGATGGTGTCACGGCCGATCAATCCCGACTGGATACTGTCCGGCAACCCGGTCGCCCGCGCCGCCTTCCACTCCCAGCCGGCGGACAAATGCGCCTCGACGGTGGTCTGGGATTGCACGGCCGGCGAGTTTCGCTGGTTCTTCGGCTGGGATGAAATGGTCGTGATCCTCGAAGGCGAGGTCCATGTGACCGCCGAGGACGGTAGCGCCCGCACCCTGGCCGTCGGAGACGTCGCCTATTTCCGCGCGGGCAGCTGGGCGACCTGGCGCATCGACCGCTATGTCAGGAAAGCCGCCGTCACGCGCCGCCCCTTCCCGCTTCCCCTGTCGCTGTTCTACCGGGTCCTCGGGCGGCTGCGCTCCGTGGTCAAGCACGGGCTTTAACGGGAAGCCAGCGACCGGATGGCGTCGAGGTAGTGCGCGCGGGCATGGGCCGGCGTGAAATTATGGTCGGTATCGGGAACGATCGAAAGGCGCACGTTCCCGAAGCGCCGGAGCCCTCGCCCGTCCTTGCCGAAGAAAAGCGCGAACTCCTCCAGGCCGAACTCATCGGCTCCATATAGAAGGGCGACGCGAACACCGCGATCCCGCAGCACACGGAAATCCGTAAAGACAGCTCGCTCCCGCCGCGAAATACCACCAAAAACCCTCGTGAGCGGCCGGACGGCGCGTACCAGGAGCCGCCCCAGCACATCCCGGCCCTTCTGTACCACGTCGATCTCGCCCCGGAGGACACGCAGCAGCGTCTCCTTCTCGATGAAGCGGCGGCCATAGTGCTCCAGGGTCTGAAGCGGATTGTCCAGCGCCTCGTCGACGGATTGCCCGTTGTGCCAGCGGAAGACAATCGGATTGACGGCCACTACACCGGTAATCCGCCCATCGGCCACTGCGGCCTGCAGCCCGAGATAGGCACCGCTGCAACGCCCCGCCACGATCACGGACTTCGTCCCCGTTTCCGCGAGAAAGTCGATCGCCTCGCGAACGTCCCCGACCTGCACCGGATCGTAAAGGACCTGTCCGGCAAACCCCTCTACCGGCGGGCTATCGGCGATATTGGCGCAGTCGAAGCGCAATGAGCCGGTGCCTTCCTTGGCAAGAGCGCGTGCGAACTCGACGGTCGAACGCCCCCAGCCTGTGGATCGATCATAGCCCGACGACAGGAATAGCACCGCCGGGCCAGTCGGAGTATGCGCTTCCGCGGGCGCGCAAAGGATGCCGGCCATCCGACCGCCCTCGCCGATTCGCACGGCGGTCTCTACATAGCCATCGCCGTGATGGCTCGCGGGCCATTCATGCAGCGGTGGCGCCTGCAAGGCAGGATCGCGCGGCGCCAAGCCTGCCACCCACGAGACCAGATTCGCAACGACCGGCTCGGGTACGACGGCAAGCGTCGGATTGGATGTGAGCTTCTCGAATCCTTCGAAGGGTGCTTCAAGGACGTTCGCGCCGAGCGTGCGGACATAGGCGGCGAAAGCGGCGTCCTCCGGATGGTTGTCGCGCGTGAAAACCGCAACGTTCCGAGCTGGCGCCTTGTCCGTCTTCATCAGATCGACACCGCGAAGACCTGCCTCGATCTCCTGCGGCAGGACGAGCCCGGCGATCTCCAGAGCTGCCGCCGTATCCCTCTTCTTCAGCCCCAGCTTGTCCTCGATCAGGCGGGAAAAGACGGACAGCTCGCGCACATGCGCGCGCCCGGAAACGACGGGCGCGAGGAATGCGATGCCCTCGAGGTTCGCCAGCCGATCCGCCGCAAGACCTGCGACCGCCGCTCCGACGCCCTCGGCGACGATCACCAGCCGTGCGCACCCCGAACGTTCCTGGAGCAGGCGCGTGGCGGCGAGCAGCGACTCTGTCCACGTTTCCATCCCGGCGCGAAATTCGATCCCGTCCAGCGCATCGCCCGTACCCGGATAATCGAAGCGCAGGCTCGCAATCCCCTCCTCAGCCAACCGTTCGGCCAGGATGCGCCTAAATTTCCGCGTGCACATTTCCTCCAGCCCCCAGGGACTGGCAAACAGCACTGCCAAGGGTCGCGCCACGCCCTGCGCCGCCGTGAACAGCCCGACCGTTCCGGAAAACGTTATCGGCTCCGCCGCCGGATGCACACCGGCGACCGGCGGGCGCTGCACGTCAAGCATGGGTGTCTCCTGTCATCGGCCGAAGCCGGTCGAACGGTCGAAATGCAATCCCGCTGAGACGCTTCGTCATTTACCGTTCCGCCAGTCTTTTAGATTAGGGATTACGCTCTAGGCCATTTGGGTTAACATCCAATTCAAGCGAGGTTATTCGGCATGAGGCCGATTGTCATATTGCTCGACAGAACGCATATGCTGCCGGAGCCCTTGCGGCAGGGCCATGCAAGGCCCGATCTGCGAAAGACTTCTCCCGGCTTGACCGACAACGCCGCAGCCGGAATAGGGTTTTCTTCTTATTTTAAACCGTCGGGCGGCAGCACATAGCTGTTAACACTTTGCCACTAGGATTTCGCTAAATCCTGCATTCTGGCGCAGGCTCACGGCCAAGCCATCCCAAGGAATACCCGTTGCTGCTCAAATCCACGCTCATATATGGCCCGGCCATCCTGCTGACGCGCATTTCCGCACTTCTGTTTCTCGTCATCGCCACGCGCCTGATAGATCAGACGGAATACGGTTTGCTGACGCTGGTGGTAACCGTCGGCGAAATGACGGACGTCGCGCTGACGAACTGGCTGCGCATTTCACTGTTGCGGCTCGGAGGCAAGGGAGACGTGACCAGCGGAAGCCTCTCGCGTGCCGGCACGATCCTGCTCTTCACGACGCTGCTCGCCATCGTCGTCTCCATCGTCGCCAGCGGCTATGTCGCGCCCGAGCGCTGGACCGATTTCTCGATCGCCGTCTGCGGCTATCTCGTCGCCGGCGCGGTCGCCCGCTACGGTCTCGTCATCCTCCAGATGCAGCAACGGCATACAACCTACGCCATGATGGAGTTCCTGCGGGCCCTGCTGCAGCTCGTCTTTCCGATCCTCGCCATGCTGGCGGAGCACGATACCTTTGTTGCGATCTCGCTCGCATCGAGCCTCGGCATGCTGACGGCCGGCGTCATCAGCGGCATTGTCGCCGCCCGGAAGATCGTTCCCGGCCCGCCGCGCTTCACCCATCGTGAGTTCTTCGCCCTCGGGCTGCCGATCATCGCGATCGCGCTCGTCAGCTTCGGCCTCGCCAACGCGGAACGAATCTTCCTCAAGATCTATCACGGCGCCTCCGCCGTCGCCGTCTTCGCGGCCGCCTATGCCCTCGCCCGGCAGCCCGTTGACATGATCGCGAATGCCATCAACATGGGGGCGTTCCCCGAGGCGGTCGGCCGCTTCGACGAAGAAGGACCGGCGGCGGCCGCAGCCCTCTTCAAGCAGTTCCTCTCCCTTATCTTCACTTTCAGCCTTCCGGTCGCCGCTCTTCTCGCCGCGCTCGGCCACGACCTGACGGAACTGCTGCTGCCGGCAAATTACGACGGGCCCTACAACCTGCTGTTCGGGATCGTAGCCGTCAGCGCCGTCTGCACGAACCTTGCTGATTTCGTCTATGGCGCGGTGGTCTATGCCCACAAAAGACCCTGGCTGCTCATCGTCAGCAAGCTTTTCGGCTCGGTCAGCACCATCGGCCTTTCCTTCCTGCTCATCCCGACGATGAGCGAGGTCGGCGCCGCCGCGGCGCTCGCCGGAGGCGCCGTGATAAACCTCCTGGTCTCCGTGGTGATCAGCGAGAGGCTGACACCGGTGCCCCTGCCCTGGCGCGCGCTTGCGACGGCGCTCGCCACCTCGCTCGCCGTAGGCGGCGCGGCCGCGTTCATCAGCCATTCGCTCGGCGGCACACATGCCGTCTTCCGCCTGGCGCTGGCAGGATCGGCTGCGGGCCTCATCTTCTTCGCCGTCAATGCGCTGTGCTATCCCGCGGAAGCGCGGCGGGGACTTGCGGCCGTGCGCAGCCGGTTGTAGCGGCGCGCGGCCCAAGCCTTCGGGGGCTCCGCATATCGTCTTGCGAAGCTGGATATTTACAGTTCTACTGCCATGATCCGGTCGTTGTGCGAGATTCGCCGTTCTCGTATCCGGATTCACCGCAATCGCCTTGAGTGAGCCATGAGCTACGCCAGATCCGTGCCGGATCAATCGCCATCGCTGAGCGCCTCCCGGCAGAAGACACTGGTCATGGCGGTCTTCCTGTGCGCAGCCTTCTTCTTCCAGCTGCGCTTCTACATGTCGCCGCATGTGATGAACCTGTTCGTCACCTATACCGATACGGGCGGCGCGATATATGAGAAGCTGCATTTCGGAACGATCGGCATATTCCTGCTCCTCCCATTCGCCCTCGCCTCCCGGCCGTTCGTCCTCCAGGGCAGCGACATCGCCCTTTTCAGATCGTTGCTGCTCTTTTCGTGCCTGATGGTGGTTCTGATCTTCTATCTTGGTGCGGTAGGGCGCTCGGGGTCGGTCGGCTTCATCATAGATACCTATGTCATGGCCGGATGCGCCTGCATGATCATGCTCACGCTGCCTCCCGATATGCGCCGGCTGCTTGGCGATATCACGCTGGTCTTTCTGGTCGCGAGCGCGGTCATCGGCTTCGGCGAGGCGATCATGCAGGTACGCCTGCTCCCCTACCCCCCGATACGCGACGTGTTTCGCCCCATCGGGTTGACGGGACATCCTTTGACCCTCGGCGCGATGTCCGCGACTGGCATCGGCTTCGTAGCCGCGACGCGCTGGCCACTCTGGATGCGGCTTCTCGCGATCTTCACGCTCTATATCGGGTCCGCCATCTCAACGGCCCGAACGGCCTTCGTGCTCGCTTCGGTCGAACTGCTCCTTCTCCTGCTCTTCACGCGCTGGCCGAAGCTGTCGAAACGGACGGAACGCCGGGCGAAGAGCATCGTCCTTCTCCTCCTCATTCCATTGAGCGTCGTTCTCATTGTCGTGCTTGCAGGTGCCGGTTTCCTGGAACGCTTCAGAGGCGGCATCGTGGACGACAGCTTCATGGCCCGCGTCACGATCTATCGTGTCTTCGAATATTTCAGCTGGTCGCAGATCATGATGGGCGTGCATATCGACGACCTGATGTTCGTCGTGAACAAGAAGCTGGGCCTGGAATTCATCGAGAGCGCTCCGGTCGTATTGACGATGCTATTCGGTCTGCCAGCCGCGATCGTGTTCACAGTGGCGCTCGTTCGCCTTTTTTCCCGGCTCATCCGCGGTGCGGCCGGCTCGGCGCAGCTCGGCGCCACCGTGTTCGTCATCGCCTCGCTGTCTAACAACACATTCACCGAGAAGACATCCGTGGTGGCGATGATCTTCGTCCTGTTGATCGCCTATCGGCGCCCTTCGCCACTCATACCTTCATCCATATCGGCGGGCTTATCCGTGCCGACACCGGCCACTCGCACGCCAGACTCCGCCGCAACCGGTGGCAAGCCCCGTATCGGGCGAACCTAACAGCCGTTCAGCCGCAGCTATCCACGACTTCGAGCCGCCCCTCTCGGTTGAGCGTATGCGTACCCGAGCGAACCCATGCCGGACCGCCTTCTATCGGAACGACCGAACCAAAGACGACAGCTGTCTCGTCCAGTCGCATAAGCTCCATTAGACCAAGGCCTCCCCCATATATTCGCGAGCAGTCCTGCACGGGCAGGAATATCCGCCCGTCCCGGCGAATGAACGCACCGCCTGGCCGTGCACCCGCTTCGTCGATCACTATGGGATTCATGGGATGCGGCACCCACGGCCCCTCAAGAGCAGGCGCACGGTAGACGACCATCGTGTCCGACGGGTTGCCGTTGCCGATTCTTTCGGTGCCGAACAGCCAGTAGGCTCCGTCCGAACGCAGGAGCGTCATGTCGTTCAGATTCCGCCCCTCTATGAGAACGGCCTGGCGCTCCCACCGGTCGGGAAACCGGACGGCACGATAGAGAACGACCTCGCGTGCCGCGCCGCTTTCGGGGATCATGTATATCTCGCCGTTCTCGGCGAATATCTGGGGATAAGAAAGATGATGCGACTCCTCGAGCACGACTTGCGGCAGGCTGAACCGGTCGTTGTCGTCCAGCACGGAGACGGAGATGATCCCTTTCCCGGTATTGTAGGGTAATTCCTCAACGAAGAGATAGTGACGACCGTCGTGCTCGAAAACAAAGGGATCCGCATAGAAGCGTTCGCCGTCGTCGGCGAGAATAGAATAGGCTTCTCCATCGAGCCTGCCGGTTTCGGCAACGCCGGGCCCATCGATCATGCGATAGGCGACTTGCCAATGGACAGCGCGTTTGCGTCCGAGGCGAGCGAAAAGCGCGGCGGCAGCGAAGGAAAGATAGGCTCGTAGGAAGCCGCCACAGGGCGCGCGGTCGGCCGGCCGTTCCACAGCCGGTTTGAGCGTGCCGTCGAGGAAACGGTTCGCGACCTGCACGGTCAGCGAGATGGCGCCGACGAGCAGCTCATCGAGGATGCGCGATACCTGCAGTCCATTGGAAATGGCAGGACGAGCACGCCCGACCGCAACACCATCGAGCCGGGCAACGAATTCCGCCGACTGCCGCGCCGCTGCCGCACGGGAGATTCCGTCGATGACATTGCCGGAGCCGAAAATCTCCAGGCTGAGCATGGGCTTGTCCTGCGCACCGGCCGTCCCGGTCAGATCGATGACGAGATCGTGTTTGTCGGAGCTCTTCGGCGCCATCGGGGCGGCCAATTGAGCGAGCGAGACATTGAAAAAATGGCGTTCGACCGCCAGGGCCCGATCGAGCGCATGCCGACCGGTTCCGGCTCCAGCCAGCTTACTGATGGAGATCTCGTGACCCGCCGCCTCAAGACGCTCGACGAGCGCGGCATGCCAGCGCCTCGAGTTCCTTTCACGGGTGAGAAGGAGAATTTTTCCCAACGTTAAACCTTATCAGGCGAAGAGCCCCTCGTATTTGTCAGCAATGACATTGATTTTGAACTCGTCGGCTCTTTGCCTGAGCAGTTCGGAATCGATTGGCCTCTCAAGCGAATTCTGCAATTGGCTGGCGAGGGCCGCTGGATCTGCGATGGGGACGAGAGGGCCGAAACGGCCGTCATCGAGAATTTCGCGCGGCCCATGCGGCGCATCGGTGGACACGACCGGAACACCGTGAGCCATGGCCTCGATCAGCACGTTGCCAAAACCTTCACTGGTGGAAGAGAGGACGAGGAGATCGAGGGCAGCGTAGCACGCGGCGGGATCGTTGATGTAGCCGGCGAAGAGGACATCATTCGCGATGGAAAGATCGGTCGCGAGCGCCCTTGTCTCGGCTTCGAGGGGGCCTTCGCCGAAGATCACGAGTCGGGCCTTACGGCTGGCGCGCAGGATCGCGAAGGCGCGCAGGAGGGTCGCATGGTCCTTGACGGCGACAAGGCGGCCGAGGGTGCCGATCACCGGGCCATCGCCCATCGCCTCAAGCGCCTGAAGCCAGGGATGCGGACCCGGCATGCCCATGCCCTCGGGCGGCAGCGGATTGTAGATGACAGCGATCTTCTCGAGCGGATAGCCATTTTGCACAAGGTCGCGGCCAACCCCCTTGGAGACGGCGATGGCACGCGTCGCACGCGCGGCGACAAAGCCGGTGAGGCGGTCTGCGAGGATCGCACCGATCTTTTCCGACTTGAGGGCCGCTGCGCCGTGAAAGCCCGGAAAAAAGCGTGCACGGCTTCGTGCAAGGGTCAGGGCGGCGGCCATGACGAGGTTTGCGAAGTCGGGCGCGCTGAAAACGGCGTCGGGCCGGAAGGCGCGCAGCATCCGCACGGTTCTTGCCAGTCCCTGGAGCGTCTTCACCTTGCCGAACCCATCCCCGCGCATGGGGAAGTGGAGGTCGACGAGATCGACGGCAGGTGACAGCAGGTCCGCATTCGGCCCCTGCCCGTTCCAGACCAGTAGCGTCACCTCATGGCCGCGCGCAGCCATCTCGTTGGCCATCAGCACGAGTACCCGTTCGGCGCCGCCGCCGGCCAGACTGGGTGCGTGGAAGAGGATGCGCCTCACCATGAGGGATCAGGCGCGCTGCTCGGCGACCGCCGGCTGAGGGTCCCGCAGTTCGCGCAGCATGCCGCGCGCAAGCGCTAGGAAGAGGCCGGCAGCAAGGCCGAGAACGACACCTACGACGATGAGAAGGCTGGTGCGCGGCGGCCAGGACCGGCTTTGCGGAGGCACGGCGGTGGAAATGACCCTTACATTGGTGGTGTCGATCTGCTCACGCTCGGCTATCTGATGCGCACGCGCGAGGAAGCTTTCGTACACCGCGGTCTTCGAAGCGGCATCGCGTTCGAGTTCGCGCAAGGCGACCTGTACCTCGTTATCCGTGAAGACCGTGCCCGTCATGTCCTTCATCTTGGTGTCGAGCGCCTTGAAGGAAGCCTTCGCCTCCTCCAGGCTCGAGCGGGCCTTGGCAAGGATACGTGACAGCTCGGTCTTGATCTGTCCGTTGGCGGCATCGAGTTCGGCACGTAGCTGCGCCAGCCGCGGATAACGCGGACCATAGGTCATCGACAATCCGTCGAGTTCCTGTTGCAGACCGCTCGCCCGGGTGCGCAATGCGGCAAGCGACGCAGAGGCGACGGGATCCTGGGTGGTAGCGTTGGAACCGGCGGCAAGGACGGCGTCATAGGCGGCCTGTGCGGCGATTACACGGGACTGGGCAGTGATCATCTCGCTGTTGACTTGGGTCATGCTTTGCGAGCTGACGAGCTGGCCCTGGCTCGAGGCGAGGTTATGCGTCCGTCGATAGGATTCCACCTTCGCCTCGGCCGCCTGCACCTCCTGCTTGAGCTGGTCGAGCCGGTCGTCAATGGCCCGCGCGGCCCGCGCGGCCCCGTCGGATTCGGCCTTGGCCAGTTCGTCCTGGAAGCCTGTCACCACGGACTGCGAGATGCGGATCGCCTTGTCGACGGTTTCTGCGGAGACGGACAGGGTCGCGACAAACGAGGTCTCGTCGGCCTTAGCAACAATCCGCTTGCCGAGCACTTCCAGCACCGCAGTACGAGGATCCGAAGCGGCGCCGCCGGAACGGGAGCCGATCAGGGAGGAAAGCAAGCCCGGCGAAGGATCGTTGAATTCGCGATCGCGCGTCAGGCCCAACTCGTCCACCACGTGCAGCAGCACGTTGCGGGAGGTCAGTACGCGCAGTTTGCTGCGCACCGCCAGCACCTGGTTTTCCCCTTGGGTCGGCGCCGCGTAAAGATCGTTGGCGACCACCTGGAGGTTAGACGGATTGATGAGGATATCGGTTCCGACGGTATAGAGCCGCTTGCTCAGGAGGCCGTAAGCTCCGCCCGCAAGGCCGCCGACAAGGGCGAGGACGACAGTGCCCTTCATCCCGGCGCGCAACCAATCGGACATCTTGCGAAAATCGAATTCGAGAAACTCACCGACCTTGTCGATCGCGGTAGAGCTGTCCGTAGCCATTGGAATCGGCATCTGCCTTTCCACATGCGGCAAATCCCTGTCCTTGATCTTACGGCCAAGGGGCTTGGCATGGTCACGCGTGAGCGTGCGCACGACCGGACTTCCCTTGGGGACGTCTGAAAGCACTGACATGGATCAACTCCTGGCAAACGGCATGCCTGACGACTCACTTGGCATTCTCGCGGCGGTTCCTTGTTTTAGAATGCAATGCTCAATAGAAACTTAAGATATATACTCCGTACCGAAAACACGCCGTTGGAGAGCCCGTTCAGAGGCATAGGTGAGACTGTTTCGCGCATGCAAACGACGACGTCACGGAACTCCAGCCGCGCCGCAGTAATAGCGGAAATGGCACAATCATTGATTGATTCGCGTGCCAGCGAAAAGAAGAGCAGCAAGCTCCCGCGAAAGCTGCACGATCACTATGGCAATCCCAGCGCATACAACATTCCGCCATCAGGAACGGCCGCCCCCCATGGCGCGATCAGACTGATGCCGTGGGGATTGCTGTATTCCCATACGGCCCAAGGGATATCACGTCCTTCCGCCTCCAGCCGGACGGCCGCCAGGTAGCGCAACCGATCTTCGTCGCGCGCCCCCGAGCGTCCATCGGCGGCTAGGCCGTAGCAGCCGAATTCCCCCATGAACAGCCGGCTCGTCGGGATTCGGTGCCTTTCTGCCCAATTGACCGCCTCATTGATACGCGCCTGAAGTTGCGGAAAACCCCAGTTCTCCGCAAAATACCGGGCGATCGGGTCACGTGCCGCGGCAAGGTTCGCAGCCTGCTCCCCCTCGCCTATTCCGGCCGCCGTCATGTAGCTCTTCAGATGCGCGACGGCCTCGTCGGGCGAGCCGATGGCCGCCGGCCAGGGCAGGCTCGAATTGAACGGCTGCGTGGCGCTCGACAGTTGATGGGTGAAGCTGTGCGGCTCATACATGTGGAAACTGTAGTAAAGGCGGGGATCGTCGAAGCTCGGATCCAGGTCGACGAGGCCCGTGATGCTGCCGCCGCAGGCGCCCGTCACGATGATCGTCAAGTCCCTGCTGATCGCGCGGATGTCAGCGACTGTCGCAGCCATGATGCGCTGCCAGTCGCCGGTATCGGTTTCGTCGCAAGGATAATATTCCGGCTCGTTGAACGGCTCCAGCGCGACCAGGCCGGCATCGAAGCGTGTCAGCATGGCCGCGACACGCCGAACCATCCCGCGATACTGCGCAACGCCAGGACTGTTGGCCCCGCGGCCTATCATGTCGATGCTGTAGGCAGGCACCTGGCGAGCAGCGTGTAGATCGAATACGACCTTCAGGCCAGCAGAGGTCACACGCTCGACGGCCCGTTCTAGAACCGCCAGCGCCTGCTCGCGCCGCTCTCCCTCACTGGCCAGGAGCGGACCGGGGTCGACGCTCAGCCTTACGAAATCGAAGCCCATCGCCCGAATGCGCTGGAACTGGTCGGACTGCGGCCAATCGGAGAGCGGGCGGGCAAGCGTCATCCATTCCGTCTCACTACGATAAGGCGGCCAGCGATAAGTGCCGTCCGAATCGAGCGGAGACCAGTTCAGCCAGTCCTGGACGCTGATGCCGCGATGAAGCGCCAACGGGGCAGCGTGCACTCCCGTGCCCATAGCCAGGGCGAAGAGAAGGGACAGGAGACTGAACAGCTTCATTGCGTTTGACCCCAAGTCCCGTTCCAATGGATGAAGGCTATCCACAGGTCAGACGCCGGCAGCGAGACCTGAAGGCCACCTGCGAGCATAGATGCATCATGGTCTGTGTCATCGGGAATCGGACGGGAAGGTAAACACGGGGAGCCGTCACACCTTGCGACGAACCGATTCCAGGGCGACGGCGAAGACGAAGCGCGGCGCCAGGACCAGATAGCGACGCCAGAGCCGCCGCGGCTCACTACTCAATCGATGCAGCCATTCAAGGCCGTTGTCGCGCATCCAGCGCGGCGCGCGCCTCACCGCGCCGGAATGGAAGTCGAACGCAGCGCCGACGCCGATCAATACGCCTCGCGGAAGCCGCTCGGCGGCCTGCATCATCCAGTATTCCTGCTTGGGGCTCGATATGCCAACCCAGATGAAATCCGGATTGGCCTGCCTGATTTCCTCCAACTCCGCCAGCGCCTGCCCCTCCATTTTGAAATCCGGGCCGATCTCCCTGAAGGGCGGCGACAAGGTTCCGGCGACGGCAAGGCCACGGTGGCGCTCGGCAAGGCGCTTGACCATCTCTTCGGCCACGCCCGGCTTGCCGCCGAAGAAATAATGCGATTGCCCGGTGGACAGCGAATGCCGGCAGACCGCATCCAACAGGTCCGCGCCCGGGACCCGGCCAAGCTCGCTGCCGATGCCACGCAGCCGTCCGGTCCAGACGAGCGGGACGCCGTCCGGCACGACCAGGTCGGCCTTCTGGTGCAGGGTTGCAAGGTAGGGCTCGTCCACCGCGGCCATCAGGCTCGCCACCTCGCGCACGAATACGGTTTTGGCACCGCTCCCGCCAGCCCACCGGCTTACGAGGTCGGCGCTGCGTTTCAGGTCGACGATACTCACTGGAATCCCCAGAATGGAGAACTGGCGAGGTTTGGGCGGTTGGTGCATATGCAAGGTTCTATTTCCAGGCGATAGGTACGGACGGAAAGGGAAGAGGCAGGCCCGGTGTGGCTTTGCGGCCGAAGGTACCCGCGATTAAGACTATCCTTGTGTTTACGAGATACGCATTTTTACTTCGCAAAGAAGAATCGGCAGTTAACTATAGGAGCCGGGGAGTGTTGTGCAGCAAAAAATTCCGGCTAGTGTAGCGCCGATTATCACGATCGGCGCATCGAGCATGTCGCCTTCCATCCAATTGAATGATTATATGAAAGACTGGGACCCGATGGGCAAGCGTGTAGAAAGTAATGGCAAGGTGGCCCTCGTCACCGGTGTGACGGGACAGGACGGGGCCTATCTGTCCGAACTTCTCCTCGAAAAGGGCTATACGGTTCACGGCATCAAGAGGCGTTCTTCCTCCTTCAACACCGATCGCATCGAGCACCTCTACGAAGATCCCCATGTCGAAGATCCGCGGTTCATCCTGCATTTCGGCGATATGACGGACAGCACGAACCTGATCCGCGTCGTGCAGGAAACCCAGCCCGACGAGATCTACAACCTGGCCGCCCAGAGCCATGTGCACGTCTCCTTCGAGACTCCCGAATACACGGCCAACGCCGACGGCATGGGCACGCTGCGCCTTCTGGAGGCCATCCGCCTGCTCGGCCTGACCGGCAAGACCCGCTTCTATCAGGCGTCCACGTCCGAGCTCTACGGCAAGGTGCAGGAAGTGCCGCAGAGCGAGACGACGCCGTTCTATCCGCGATCTCCCTATGCCGCCGCAAAGCTCTACGCCTACTGGATCGTCGTCAATTACCGCGAGGCCTACGGCATGCACGCCTCCAACGGCATTCTGTTCAACCACGAAAGCCCCATTCGCGGTGAAACCTTCGTCACGCGCAAGATCACCCGCGCAGCGGCGGCCATTCGCCTCGGTCTCCAAGACAAGCTCTACCTCGGGAACCTCAACGCGAAGCGTGACTGGGGCCATGCCCGCGAGTATGTTCGGGGCATGTGGCTGATGCTGCAGCAGGAAATCCCCGACGACTACGTCCTAGCCACCGGCGAAACCCATACCGTGCGCTCCTTCGTCGAAAAGGCCTTTGCGAAACTCGACATCGCCATCGAATGGCGTGGTGAGGGCGTCGACGAAAAGGGGTACGACAAGGCCTCCGGACGCCTCCTCATAGAAGTCGATCCGCGGTACTTCCGCCCCACCGAAGTCGAGCTCCTCATCGGCAACCCGGCCAAGGCGCACCGCCAGCTCGGCTGGAAACATGAGATCAATCTCGACCAGCTCGTCGGTGAAATGGTCGAGCAGGATTTCAGGTCCATGCAGAGCAAGACCTTCAACGCACAGAGCAACCCTCATGCGTGAGGGCGCCTACAACCTTGCCGGCAAGAGAGTCTTCGTCGCCGGGCATCGTGGAATGGTCGGGGCCGCGATCGTCCGGCGTCTCGCTCAGGAAGATTGCGATATCCTGACCGCGACGCGGAAAGAGCTCGACCTCACCCGCCAGGCCGATGTCGAGGCCTGGATGGAGGAGCGTCGCCCCGATGCCATCTTCCTGGCCGCCGCGAAAGTCGGCGGCATCCTGGCGAACGACACCTATCCGGCGGAATTCCTGTACGAGAATCTCGTTCTCGAGACCAATATCATTCACGCCGCGCACCGGGTGAAAGTGCAGAAGCTGCTGTTCCTCGGATCCTCCTGCATCTATCCGAAGTTTGCCGATCAGCCCATTGTGGAAGAGGCCCTGCTTAAGGGAGAGCTGGAGCCGACCAACGAGTGGTACGCGATCGCCAAGATCGCGGGCATCAAGCTTTGCCAAGCCTACCGCAAGCAGTATGGCGACGACTTCATCTCCGCCATGCCGACCAATCTCTATGGGCCGGGCGACAATTTCGACCTGACGTCCAGCCATGTGGTGCCGGCGCTGATCCGCAAGGCCCACCAGGCAAAGGTCGACGGTCTGCCGGAGCTTACCGTCTGGGGCACGGGAACACCGCGGCGTGAGTTCCTGCACGTCGATGACTGCGCCGACGCCTGCGTCCACCTGATGAAGAACTATTCCGGCGATGGGCACATCAATGTCGGGCTCGGCGAGGACGTGACGATCCTGGAACTGACCCGGCTCATCTGCAAGGTCGTCGGCTTCACGGGGGAAATCGTGCACGATCTCTCCAAGCCGGATGGCACGCCGCGCAAGCTGATGAGTGCAGCGAAGTTACGCGCACTCGGCTGGAATCCGCGCATAGGGCTGGAAGAGGGCATCGCCGACGCATACCGGGCGTTTCTGGATGGAGACTATACCGAGCGCACACGGCAGGCCTCCTGACCGTCCTCCAAGCCGAAGCCGGAGAGCACTGGTGGATCATCCTATTCGAATCGCGCACTTCTCGCCTCTCGATGATACGCGGGGCGGGATATCGACGGTGGTTTCCAACTATCGGGGATCCGAGCTAGCCCGCGCGTTCGAGATGACCTTCATACAGACCCATGCAGACGGCTCGCGTGTGAAAAAGCTTGCTGTGGCAGGTCGCGCCCTTATGCAAGCCGTGAGATTGGCCCTGCACCGCCCGCCGGACATGATCCATGTCCATGTCGGCGACTTTCCCAGCCTTTATCGCAAGGCAGCCGTCATCCTGCCGCTTCTGATGCGGAGAACGAAAAGCATCCTTCATTTCCACGGCGCAAACTTCCTGGTCGAATATGCCAGGCTGCCGCGTGGGCGTCGACGGTTCGTACGATGGTTCCTGCGGCGGTTCGATGTCGTTCTATGCCTGTCGGAAAGCTGGCGCCGCGACCTGACGGCGGAATTCGGGCTGTCGCAAGCCGTGGTGCTGCCCAACGCGGTATCCGTGCCTGCCCTGCAGTCGCCAGGACGAACGTCGCCGGAAGAGCCGCTGGAACTGCTGTTCATGGGCTTGATCGGCGAGCGCAAGGGCCTATTCGACCTTCTGGAAGCGATGGAAGTCGCATGCCGGCGGGGCGTGGAAGTCCGCCTTGCCATCGGCGGAAACGGCGATGTGGAGCGTCTGACGGGCCGCCTGTCCGCATCTCCGGCGCTGGCCGGGCGTGTCCGCTATCTGGGCTGGATCGGGGGCAAGGAGCGGGAGCAAGCTTTCCTTTCCGCCCACACCTACGTCCTTCCCTCCTATGCCGAAGGCATGCCGATGTCCGTACTGGAGGCCATGTCCTATGGATTGCCCGTCGTCAGTTGTCCCGTAGGAGGCATTCCCGAGCTGGTGGATGACCGTTCGGCCATCCTGGTTCAGCCCGGCGACACGGAGCGCCTCGCAGATGCCATCTGCCGGCTCGCGAAGGATGAAACGGCACGGCGGGAAATGGCGCAGGCAGCAGCGGATCGCGTGCGCGCGCATTTCGACCTGCATCACCACAACACGCGACTTGCTTCGATCTACCGCGCCCTGCATTCGCGTTAGGGCCCGGCACCATCTCCCGGACAAATCACGACCGCTGGCACGAAGAGAAAATCAGACTGATTTCGGAGTGTTCCGGTCAGTCTAGAGCGATGCTGAAGCAATCAGTCGCAAGCACTACCTGTTTCAGACAGGACGCAGGCTGAAAAGAGTAAAACTCTTGCTTCTGTAAAATGCGGGTTGGTAGAAAACCGCTAAGTAATTGTATTTGGTGGGTGATCACGGGCTCGAACCGTGGACCCGCTGATTAAGAGTCAGCTGCTCTACCAACTGAGCTAATCACCCACTTGACCGCTGCTGCGGTGCTGGAGGGGCGTATAAAGGCGTTCTCGGGGCTTGTCTATACCGCGGTTTGAAAAAAATGCGTCTTGGCGCAAATTTCTTCCGCAGCGCAAAAAAGGCGTCACAAATCCAGCGTTCCGGTGGCGATGCGGACGGCTTCCCCGCCGATGCGCGCACCGGCGATCGTTCCGCCCGAGATGTCGAGATGGAGGTGGATGAGCGACGGGCGGCCCATTTCGACGCCCTGCTCGATGAGGAACGGGTGGTGGCCGTCGACCAGCTTGTCGAAGAAATGGATGGCGCCGGACATGGCGGCGACGGCCGAGCCGGTCGCAGGGTCCTCGGTGATGCCCATGTCGGGCGCGAACATGCGGGCGTGGAACTTCGCATTGTGGTTCACGCCGGCGCGGCAATAGAGATAGGCGGATGCCAGCCGCCCCTCGGCGAAGGGCGCACAACGCTCCCAGAGCATCGGATCGAACTCCACGGCCGCCGCCGCGGCGAGATCGTGCACCGGCATCATCACGAAGGCGACGCCCGCGCTCCACAGCGACGGGACGTGATTTTCGAAACCGATCTGCGCCGGCTTCAGGCTGAACGCATCCGCGAGCGCCTGTTTGTCGAAGGCGGCGTCGAGCCGCGCGGATTTGCGCGGCAGGTCGAATTCGGCAAAGGACGCCTTGCCGCCGGCAAGGCGCGTGGCGCAGCGCACCGGGCCGACATTCTCCTCCAGCACGCTGACCTGGTCGCGCGGCTCCCGCCCGCCCTCGCCCGCTTCGGCGATGGCGATCGCGGCCCCCACGGTCGGGTGCCCGGCGAAGGGCAGCTCACGGCCGGGGGTGAAGATGCGCAGGCGCGCGGTATGCCCCGCCTTTTCCGGCGGCAGCACGAAGACGGTTTCCGACAGGTTGAACTCCCCGGCGATGCGCTGCATCGCATCGTCGTCGAGACCCTCGGCATCGAAGACGACCGCCAGCGGGTTGCCGGCAAGCCGCGTGTCGGTAAAGACGTCATAGATGGCGTAGCGGCGGGACAAGGCATTCTCCCTATTCGATTTTCGGCCGTAAGCCTGCCCGAGCGGCCGGCCGCGGGCAAGTGGAAATGAGCCGCGGGACAGCTCACAGATCGAGCGTCATGACCACCGGGCAGTGATCGGAGGCCTTGGGCCGGTCCCAGCCGACGCGCGGATAGCGCTCCACCTCCTGCCCCGGCGGGAAGAGCGTGCGGAAGGGCTGGCCGGCACGGATGATTTCCGGGACATGGTGGGCATTGCGCTCGGCAAGCGACGGCGAGAGCCAGATATAGTCGAGCTGGCAGAGATGGCGCTCCTCAGGCCCGCGGCTGTGATAGAGCGTCCAGCGGTCGTCCACCGGCCGGCGCAGCATCGGGTTCACGGCAAAGCCATCCGCGGTGAAGGCATCAAGCGCGCTGACGTCCTCCTTGCGCGGGATGAAGCGGTAGCCATTGCGCCTGTCGCCCTCGATGGCGAGCTTTTCCTGATAGTCGTTCATGTCGCCGCAGATGGCGAATGCCTTGTCCGCCGTGCGGCCGGGGCCGAATCGGTCCTCGACGATGCGGCGCACGGCCCGCGCCTCCGCCATGCGCACGGGCATGGTGGACTGGCGGCCGTCCATGCCGTCCCGTCCCGGGCCCATCGATTTGAAATGGACGACGTAGAGTGTCAGCGGCCGCCCGCCGATGCGCAGGTCCATCTCCAGGCAATCGCGCTTGAAGATCTTGTCGTTCTGGTCGATGCCCGGCCCGAGATCGGGCGTATAGAGACCGAAATCGCGATAGGTGACGCCGGCATGGCTGCGGATATCGACACATTCGATGCGCTGGCCGTCGCGCGTTTCCTCGCGCATCAGCACGGAGACGTCGATGCCGCGGCTGTCATTGCCCTCGATGAGGTATTTCTGACGGTAGCCGTTGCCCACCATGCGGAAAAGATAGCCATATTCGAAGGCCTGCAGGGCGGCCATGTTGTCGGTCTCCTGCAGGCAGAGGATGTCGGCATCCGCATCGGCGATGGCGAGCGCCGAGTGCTGGCGGGCATCGTCCGTATGCGCGATGGTGCGCGCCTCCTCCAGCCGCTGGTATTCCGCCTCGTTGCGGATGTCGAAAAGGCGCAGCACGCGATCCTGGCGAGTCTGATTGCGGAAACCCGTGAAATCGAAACGGGTCATGAGGTTTTCGATATTGAAGGTGGCAAGGCGTAGCGACATGAGGTCCTTCCGGATAGGCCCGCCGAGTGTAACCGGCTGACCGGCAATGGAAAGCGCCTTTTCGCACCCACCGGACACGAAGCCTCAAAGCGTGGTCAGCAGCAGGCTCGTCTCGGATTTCGACACGCCATCCATGGCACGCACGCCGCGCAGCACCCGCTCGAACTCGACGAGGTTCTCCGCCTGGATTTCCGCGATGAGGTCCCACGCGCCGTTGGTGGTGTGGAGCGCGCGCACCTCCGGTATGCCGCGCAGCGCCTTTATCGCGGCGAGCGTCTTCTGGCCGGTGATCTCGATCATCATGACGGCGCGCACGGCATGGGGATCGTCGGCCTCGGTCACCCGCACGGTGAAGCCGGCGATGACGCCGTCGCGCTCCAGCCTGTCGATGCGGTTCTGCACGGTGCCGCGGGAAACCTTCAGCTCCGCCGCAAGCGCCGAAAGCGAGGCGCGGCCATCCTTGCGCAGAAGGGCGAGAAGCTTGCGGTCCGTCGTGTCCATCGATCCTGCCGAAATGCCAGTTTCACCTGCCGAAAGGACAATACTACCTGCGATTTTTCCAGGAAATTGCCGTTTCGCCTGCCATCGCTCTTGGCTAGCCTTCCCCTTCCTTCAATGCAACAGCTTTCGGCAGGCCCGTCATGACCAACGAAACCGCCCTCGGCACCGCCGCCGCCCGCACGCGCGAACTCTCCCTTATGATGACCCGCTGGCCGAGCGTGACGGGCTCGCCGGACGAGGCGGACTTTTCCGAACGGCTGCGGGCGCATCTTGCCGAAACGCCCTATTTCCGCCGCCACCCGGACCGGCTCTTCACCGTAGACAGCCACGGCGAGCCGCTGACCCGGAGCGTCGTCGCGCTGGTGCGCGGAAGCGGACGGAAGACCGTGGTGCTGGCCGGCCATTTCGATACGGTCTCCATCGCCAATTACGGCACGCTTGCGCCGCTCGCCTGCGATCCCGAGCCGCTGACGGAGGCCCTGACGAAGGAGCTTCGCAGCCGCCCCCTCAATGGAGCGGAGGAGAAGGCGCTCGAGGATTTCGAGAGCGGCGACTTCATCGCCGGGCGGGGCCTTCTCGACATGAAGAGCGGCCTTGCGGCAGGCATCGCGGCGCTGGAGCGCTTTGCCGGGCTGGAGGCGCCGAAAGGCAACATCCTCTTCGTCGCGACGCCCGACGAGGAGAACCGCTCGCGCGGCATGCGCAGCCTGCGCAACGCCCTGCCTGAAATCGCGCGCCGCTTCGACCTCGACATCGTCGCCGGCATCAATCTCGATGCGTCGAGCTGCGAGCGCGACGGCGAGGAAGGCCGGGCGGTCTATCTCGGCTCCATCGGCAAGTTCGCGCCCTTCGCCTTCGTCATCGGCCGGCCGACCCATGCCGGCTATCCGTTCAACGGCACCAGCGCCCACCGCATCAGCGCCGAGATCACCCGCGCCATGGACACCGTGCCGGAGCTCAGCGACGAGGCCTTCGGCGAGCGCTCGCCGCCGCCCGTCTGCCTTGAGGCCCGGGACATCCGCGACGGCTATGACGTGACGACGCCGGACCGCGTCTGGCTGTCCTTCAACTGGCTGACGCACCGCCGCAGCGCCGGCGATATCCTCGCCGAATTCCACACCATCGTTTCCGGCGCGCTGCGAACGGCGCTCGATGCGCAGGACTCCAACGCCGCCCGCTACCGGGGCCGCGAGCCCATCAGGACGGAAGGCCTCGTGCTGACCTATGCCGGGCTTGTGGAGCGGGTGGAGGCGCGCGGCGGGGCGGACGCGCTGGCGCGTCTCACCGCGCTCGACCGGGCACTTTCCGGCGGCACCGATCCGCTGAAGGTGAGCCGCGAGATCGTCTCGGCCGCGGTCACCGAGGCGGGCATCGAGGGGCCGGCCGTGATCGTCGGCTTCGGCAGCCTGCACTATCCGCTGGTGCATCTCGAACAGTCCGGGGCGGGACGCGACCTCAGGGAAAGGTTCAGGCGCGTGATGGACGAGACCGCGCGCAGGCACGGCACCGCGATCAAGTTCAAGCAGATCTTCGCCGGCATTTCCGACATGAGCTTCTTCGGCCACCGACCGGATGCGGGCGAGACCGGATTGCTGGCCGCCAATACCCCCTCGCCGGCCTTCACCGACGATGTGCCGGAAGGGCTGCTTTCCTTCCCGACGGTCAATATCGGGCCGTGGGGGCGCGATTATCACCAGAAGTGGGAGCGTGTGCACGCGCCCTACACGTTCGGGGTTCTGCCGGACCTGGTCTTCGAATCGGCGCTGGCCTGCCTCGGTGATTAAGGTGCCCCTCATCCGCCTGCCGGCACCTTCTCCTTGGCTGCGGGGAGAAGGAGATATGCCGCACCGTTTTCCAAGCCTTCAACGTTGCGTGGGGCAAGGTCCCTCTCCCCGCCTGCGGGGAGAGGGTTAGGGTGAGGGGCAAACCCGCACTGCCTTACGCCGCCATGCGCTCGCTGCCCAGCAGCCGGCCGAGGCGGGAAATGCCCTCCTCGATCGTCGCGGCATCGGCGCAGGAGAAACTGAGGCGCAGCGTGTTGGCGCCGCTGCCGTCGGCATGAAAGGCCTGTCCCGGCACGAAGGCGACCTTCTCCGTCTCGATGGAACGGGCGAGCAGCTTCGCGCCGTCCATCCCGGCGGGCAGCGTCACCCAGACGAACATCCCGCCCTCGGGCCGCGTCCAGCTCACGCCCTCCGGCATATACCTGTCGAGCGCCGCCAGCATGGCATCGCGGCGCTGGCTGTAGGCGGCGCGGATCTTCGCGACCTGCGCGTCGAAGCCGCGCGCGGCGACATGGGCGATGGCGATCTGGTTGATGGTGGAGGAGTGCAGATCCGCCGCCTGCTTCATCAGCACCAGCTTGCGGATGACCGGCGCAGCCGCGACGATGTAGCCGACGCGAAGGCCCGGCGCGAGCGTCTTGGAGAAGCTGCCGCAATAGATGGTGCGCGCGGCGTCGATATTGCCTTTCTTCGCGATCTCCAGCGCCAGGATCGGCGGGATGGCCTCGCCGTCGTAACGCAGCGACTGATAGGCAGCATCCTCGATGACGGGGATGTCCAGCTCCTCGGCAAGCGAAAGCAGCTTTTCGCGGCCGGCGCGGTCGACAGTCTCGCCTGTCGGATTGGCGAAGTCGGCGGAAAGGTAGGCGAACTTGACCCGCCCGCCCGCCTCCGCCGCCGTCGCGCGGTAGGCTTCGGGCGTGCGGTTGCCGGAAAGGTTCAGCCGGTCATAGGTCGGTTCATAGGCGTTGAAGGCCTGCAGCGCGCCGAGATAGGTCGGCCAGGTGACGAGCGCCGTATCCTTCGGCGAGAGGAAGAGCTTGCCGAGATAGTCGAGCCCCTGCTGCGAGCCGGAGACGATGAAGACGTTCTCCGCCGTGCAGGGAATTCCGATCCTGCCCATCTCGCCGGCCAGCCAGTCGCGCAGCGGCCTGTAGCCCTCGCTGACGGAATATTGCAGGCCCGCCGCCGCGCCCTCGCCCGCAAGCGCATCGGCATAGGCCGCCGCAAAAGCTTCCTTCGGAAACAGCGCGGGGTCTGGGATGCCGCCGGCAAAAGAGATGATGTCCGGCCGGTCCAGGAGTTTCAGCAATTCGCGGATTTCGGATGCCTTCATCCGCGACGCACGTGTCGCGAAGGCCTTGTCCCATTCGAACATAGGGTTTTCCTCGGGCTGTTGTTTGACCCGCACCTCATCACGACGATGAATTTATGTCAACAATGCTGACCTAAATATTCCCGCCAAGACAAAGTGGGCAAACGCCCAAGGTTTTACGCAAAAATACTCTTGCCAGCCGAAGGGCCGGCCGGCGTCCGTTTCACGTGTTCCGGGCTTTCAGGTTGCCCGGTCGGTATAAAGGCTGACCAGCACCAGTGCAGCTATACTGCAAAGAATGAAAAGGTCGAACCATGCGAAGTATTGAGCAATCGTGGTCATCGCACTATCCTCCTGACAGCCGAACGAAACACTCTCGTATTTTGTTCCTAAAGGGAGGTTTTCGCAAGGTTATTACTTGTTGCGCCGCAATGTTCGAAAATATGCGCTGCACCATGGCTCGCTCGAAGAATGAGCGACCCGCATGAAAAAGCCGGGCGGAATATCCGCCCGGCTTCCTGTCCTGCAAAAGGCAGGGACGATCAGTTGACGGCCTTGTCGACCAGCTTGTTCTTGCCGATCCAGGGCATCATGCCGCGCAGCTTGGCGCCGACTTCCTCGATCTGGTGCGCGTCGTTGTTGCGGCGGATACCCTTGAAGCGGGCGCCGCCGGCCTTCCATTCCTGCATCCAGTCCGAAGTGAACTTGCCGGTCTGGATATCGGTGAGGACGCGCTTCATCTCGGCCTTCGTCTCGGCGGTGATGATGCGCGGACCCGTGACGTATTCGCCCCACTCTGCCGTGTTGGAGATCGAGTAGTTCATGTTGGCGATGCCGCCTTCATAGATCAGGTCGACGATCAGCTTCACTTCGTGCAGGCACTCGAAATAGGCCATTTCCGGAGCGTAGCCGGCTTCGACCAGCGTTTCGAAACCGGCGCGGATCAGCTCGACGAGACCGCCGCACAGGACGACCTGCTCGCCGAAGAGGTCGGTTTCGCACTCTTCCTTGAAGTTGGTTTCGATGATGCCCGAACGGCCGCCGCCGACGCCGCAGGCGTAGGACAGAGCAACGTCAAGCGCGTTGCCGGAAGCGTTCTGGTGAACGGCGACGAGGCAGGGAACGCCGCCGCCCTTCTGGTATTCGCCGCGAACCGTGTGGCCCGGGCCCTTCGGCGCGATCATGACGACGTCGAGCGAAGCCTTCGGCTCGATGAGGCCGAAGTGGACGTTGAGGCCGTGAGCGAAGGCGATGGCAGCGCCGTCGCGGATGTTGCCGGCGATGTCGGCCTTGTAGATGTCGGCCTGGAGTTCGTCCGGCGTCGCCATCATCAGGAGGTCGGCCCACTTGGCGGCTTCGGCGACGGTCATGACCTTGAAGCCATCGGCTTCGGCCTTCTTGACGGTCGGCGAACCGGCCTTGAGCGCGATCACGACGTTCTTGGCGCCGGAATCCTTGAGGTTGAGAGCGTGCGCACGGCCCTGCGAGCCGTAGCCGACGATGGCGACGTTCTTCGCCTTGATGAGGTTGAGATCGGCATCACGATCGTAATAGACGCGCATCGATGGTTCCTTCCCTTAGCTGGTCTGTTTGATCCGAACCGGCGGTTTCCTGCCGGCTTATCCTTTCGCACCGTGAAGCGTCAGGAAGGCTTCCACAGCCCTCTCCGCACGCGGCGAGAATTCCTTTTTGAGCGCTGCGGCATCTTCTCCCAGAAGCATGCGCAGGTGCATGTCCGAAACGATGAGGCCGTAGAGCGTGCCGTATGCCTCGTCTGCACTGTCGAAAGCAAGCAGCTTCGCCTTGCGGCCGGCTTCCAGCAGCGCCGCGGCGCGCTTGCCGATCTGCCGGCGGCCGCGCTCCTGCAGCAGGCGACCGAGCCCGGCGCCCTCGCGGCTCGCCTGGCCGATGGCAAGACGGTTCAGCGCCAGAGAGACCTCGCCGGAAAGCACGTCGATCAGATCGCGCGCAAAGGCGACGAGATTCTGGCGCAGCGTTTCGGCCGTCAGCTTGCCGGCATCGACCTCGACGGTGCGCACCTTGCCGGCCTGGTAGGTGATCATCGCGGAGATCAGCCCGTCGCGGTCGCCGAACCACTTGTAGAGACTTTCCTTGGAACAGTTGGCCGCACGCGCGACACCGGCCGTCGTCAGCGCCCGCTCGCCGCCCTCGACCAGAAGGCCGAGCGCACGTTCCAGCACCGCGCCCTGACGTTCCGTCAGTCCCGCGGCGGCTGCGCCTGCCCTGCCCTGTTCCAGCGTTTGCAAGATATCGTCCACTTTCGATGCGTACCGTACCGTACGGTTCGGCATGTTCTAGCGATGTCCCCCCTTCCGGTCAACAGCCTTCTTCGCCGGAAACGAAAGGAAGTGATTTGCGGATGATGTGCACTGGTTCACGGCGCAGGATAGCGGAGCGGCATCGCTGCAGCGCACAACGGGAACAAAAATATTCTTCCTGCTATGTCGCTGTTTTGAAACAGAACTCTACCATTAACTGCCAGGCGGCCGGGAGCGGACAATATTTTTCGCTTCCCAATCCGTTTCCCGTTGTTAAGATTTGTGAGACCCGCGACGCAGCAATCCGTGCGCCGACCCGCCGGCAAGTCTGCATCCCGGGAATTCAGTAGGAGTACGAAGCGAAACGCCCTTACGCCAAGGAGACAGAAAATGTTGAATTTCCTGCCCGACCTTCACGAAGGACATGCTCCCATCACTCTGCAGCAACTTTTCGGCAATGCCCTCGAGGCGCTTGATGCCTGGGAAGACGAGCGCGCCGAACCGATGGTGATCTTCGAGGACCAGATCGTGCCCATCGGCACTGTTTTCGAACGCATGCATGACTGCACCGACATCCTGCCGCGCACCATGGCGGATATCGTGACCGACACCCTCACCCGCGCGCCCGGGAGCGCTGAGGCGGCGATCGTCACCTTCGGCGATGCCGCGCGCATCGCCACCGCCTTTACCCAGCAGCGCCGCCTTTGCGGCGAGGCCGCAATCGCGGCCTTCCTCGACCACCATCGCGTCGACAAGCGGCGGCCCGCCTGAAGCGAATCGGAAGGCTCCGGAAACGGAGCCTTCTTCCGCCCGCCCTGCAGACGCCTTTTCTCAGGGGGGCAGCCGGCGCGGCTTGATATTTTCAGGCTCGGCGGCGCCTCGTACGCGCGCACGATCTTGACCGTTTCCACCGAACCCCCTATTTCTCCCGCATCGATTTGAACGTTGACTTCTGCATTTGCAGGCGACCGCCTGTACCTTGACGACTTCCCCTTCAAATTCGACCACCCATGGTCGCCTCAGGCGACCGACGATTGATTTGACGGTTCAGGAAAGGTTTCGTCATGGCAACTGGCACCGTAAAGTGGTTCAACACGACCAAGGGCTACGGCTTCATTCAGCAGGACAGCGGTGAACCGGACGTATTCGTCCACATCTCCGCCGTACAGCGCGCAGGCCTCGCAGGCCTCAACGAAGGTCAGAAGGTCAGCTTCGAGCTGATTCGCGACCGCAAGTCCGGCAAGATGTCGGCCGATCAGCTGTCCGCAGCCTGATCTTCGCGATATACGCATCGGAAAGGGCCGGGAAACCGGCCCTTTTTGTTTTTGGGGTCAGGCAAGCCGCAGTTCGGGCCAGCGGCATTCCTGAAGGCCCGCCTGCGTGAACGGGTCGGCCAGCGTGCCGGAAACGATGGCCGCAAGGATCTGCGGCGCCGGCGGAATCCGCGCGACCGTCGCCACCAGCCGGTCGCGCAGCCAGGCGATCGAGCGTGAATCCGACTGGTAGAACGGCGTGAAGACGTAGGAGAGAAGCTGGAACAGCCGCACATGGCCGCGCCGTGCAGCAGCATAGGCGGCAAGCGCCTCGTCCAGCGATGCCGCCGACGAAAGGGCATGAGCCAGCGTCGCCGCGTCGAGCAGGGCCATGTTCGCCCCCTGCCCGAGCTGCGGGCTGGTCGAATGGGCGCTGTCGCCGATGAAGACGATGCCGTCCGCATGGGGCGGCAGCATCGTGCGGTGCGCGTAGCGCGCCAGCGTCAACTGGTCCCAGTCCGATATCTGGTCGAGGAACGGCATGGTCTCGGGCCAGTAATCGGCGATTGAGGCCTTCCAGCGGTCGAGCCCCGCCTGCCTCACCGCCTCGGCATTCGCCGTCTTGAGGCTCCAGAAGAAGGCGACCTTGTCGCCCTCGCCCGGATGCGCCCGGCCGACGGGCAGGACGCCGATCATCACCTTCGCCGCATCGTAGCGCTGGCTGAGCGCCCGCGGCTCGTGCGCGATCCCTTCGCAGTCGAGCGTCGCCCAGAACGCCCCCCAGGGCAGTTCCTTCACGCGCGGCGCGGCGATGGAATCCGCCGCAAGCTGCGAGCGCGCGCCCGTCGCATCGATCACCAGGTCGTAGTCGCCGACGATCTCGCCATCGCCATCGTGCAGCGCCGTGCGGGCGTGCCGCGTCTCGGCCTTTGCCAGCGTTACGCCGGTGCGGATGGGAATACCCTCGGCGGCGACGGCGTCGTGCAATGTCGAGAAGAGAGCGGCGCGATGGACCGCAAGGCCATAGCGCCCACCGGCCAGCGCATCGTAGCGGACGTCGAGCACGGTGCGGCCGCTGCGCGCATCCGCGCCATGCAGCCGATCGATCCTGTTGCCGAGGGCATGGATTGCCGGGGAAAGGCCGAGCGCATCCAGCACGGTCAGGCCCGTCGGCTGCATCAGCAGGCCGGAACCGACCGGCGACGGCCGCTCGAACCGTTCGATAAGCTCCACCCGATGGCCGCCCCGGGCGAGAAACAATGCGGCGGCAAGCCCCGCGGGCCCCGCACCGGCAATGCCGATATCCAGTGGTTTCATGCCCTTCCCCGATAGGCTCCGGGCTTACCGGAGCGTCATGCCTGTTCCGCGTCGTAGGCCGCCCGCGCGGCCCTTATCGCGGCATGGTTCTCGGTAGACCACTGCACGAGGGAGCGCAGGAGCGCAAGGAAGGAGTGCCCGAGCGGCGTCAATTGATATTCAACGCTCGGCGGCTGCGTCGGATAGACGGTACGCGTGAGATAGCCGTCGCGCTGCAGGTCGCGCAGCGTCTGGGTCAGCATGCGCTGCGAAATGTCGGGAATGAAGCGGCGCAGCTGGGAGAAGCGGCGCGGCCCGTCGGCAAGACCGATGATCATCAGCGAGGTCCACTTGCCGCCGACGCTGGCCAGCACATCGCGGACCGGACAATCGTCCATCGACATGGCGACGCCATCGATGAGGATGACGCGCTCGCCCCGGGCACTGTCGACGATCCTGTTCATAGCCGGTTCCCTCCAGGTAACCACCGCAGAAAAAACTGCCTTCTTTACACGCTCTATCAGATTACCAGATAAGAGCAAGTCTCAATAAGAGACCAACATGCAGCAGGATGAGGCCCTTTCGCCAGCCCTGCCAGAAAGGGAAAGACATGACCGACACGCTTCTCGTTACCGGCGCCTCCGGCCAGCTCGGCCGCCTCGTCCTCGACGACCTCCTCGCCTCCGGCAAGGTCGCCCCCACCGGCATCGTCGCCACGACCCGCGATCCGGCAAAACTCGCCGACTATGCCGCCAGGGGAGTGACCGTGCGCGCGGCGGATTTCGACGATCCGGCCTCGCTCGATGCCGCCTTCGCCGGGGCCGGCAAGGTGCTGATCATCTCCACCGACGCGCTGATGGAACCCGGCAAGCGCCTTGTCCAGCACAAGGCCGCCGTCGCCGCGGCGAAGAAGGCCGGCGTGAAGCACATTCTCTATACGTCGATGCCGCAGCCGGAGGATTCGCTCGTCACCTTCGCCCCCGACCATCTCGGCACCGAAGAGGCGATCAAGGCGACCGGCATCCCCTATACGATCCTGCGTGACGGCTGGTATGCGGAAAACCTCTTCCAGTCGCTGCCGCATGCGCTCACGACCGGCGCTTGGTACACCTCGACCGGCACCGGCCGGATCGCCCATATCACCCGCGCCGACACCGCCGCCGCCCTCGCCGGCGCGCTTTTGAAGGCGGGGAACGAAAGCCGGACCTATACGCTGACCGGCACGAAGAGCCGCACGGCGGAAGAGATCGCCGCGCTGGTTTCCGGGGCGACCGGAAAGCCGCTGAAAGTCGTGCAGGTCACGGATGCGCAGCTTACCGAAGGCCTGAAAGCCGCCGGCCTGCCGGAAGGCTTCATCCCGACCGTCGTCTCCTTCGATGCCAATACGCGCGAAGGCAAGATCGCCGCGGTCACCTTGGATGCCGAAGCACTCTCCGGCCGCAAGACGACACCGCTGGAAGACTTCATCGCCGCCAGCAAGGCGGCCTTCCTCGGCTGACGGGCAAGGCGGCGTCCCTCCGGGCGCCGCCGCGCACTCAGATATCCTGGCCGCAGGCGCGGCAGAAGCGGCGCACCGTTTCCGCCATGCCGTATTCCAGCGCATCGGCCGTCAGGCCATGGCCGATGGACACCTCCGCCAAGCGGGGAATGCGCGCGACGAGTGCCGGCAGGTTGGCGACGGTCAGGTCGTGGCCGGCATTAACGCCGAGCCCGAGCTCGAAGGCGATGTCCGCCGTCTCGCCGAGTTCCTCGACGATCCGGGCCGCCTCGGCCGGATTGTCGTGGCAGCCGCCATAGGGGCCAGTGTAAAGCTCGATCCGGTCGGCCCCAACCTCCTTCGCGATCGTCAGCGCCTCGCGGTCCGGCGTGCCGTCGGCGAAGACGGACACGCGCAGGCCCAGCTTCTTCAGCCGGCCGACGATATCGCCGAGCAGGGCGCGGCTTTTACGAAAATCCCAGCCATGGTCCGAAGTCGCCTGCGACGGATCGTCCGGCACCAGCGTCACCTGCTCGGGGCGATGCTCCTCGACGAGGCGCATGAAGTTGTCTTCCGGGAAGCCCTCGATGTTGAATTCCGCCTCCGGAAACGCGCTGTCGATGAGCGTGCGGATCGGCGCGAGGTCGCTGAAGCGGATATGGCGCTGGTCCGGCCGGGGATGCACGGTCAGCCCGCTCGCCCCTGCCTCGAGCGCGATACGGCCGAGGCCGATGACGCTCGGCCAGGGCAGGTCCCGGCGGTTGCGCAGCATGGCGATGGCGTTGAGATTGACCGACAGCTTGGCAGGCATGGGACGCGGACTCCTCGTTGAAGGATCAACGTCTAGCTTGTTGTTTCCACAAGGGCAATCGCCGCAACAGCCTGGCGAACCGGCATTGCGGAAGATTCGCTCCGCCAGCCCGCGCTTGACCCTTGCCGTTGATCAAGAATCATCGATAAACTCGCTTCATCTGAGAAAGTATGCGCTGCGGCGCATTGCGAGGCGGGGACGAAGGGACATCAGGCGGCGACGATGGTCTTCTCTGTGGCGACACGATGAGCACGACCGACCGGCCGGCATGCGAGCGCGTGCGGTTTGCCCTTGATGCTGTCCTGACCAGCGAGACTTTCGCCCGCTCCGAGCGGCTGCGCTCCTTCCTCGCCTACATCGTCCAGAACGAGCTTTCCGGCAAGGCCGCCCAGTTGAAGGGCTACAGCATCGGCATCGACGTCTTCGGCCGGACCTCCGGCTTCGACGCCGGAAACGATCCGCTGGTGCGCGTGCAGGCCGGCAAGCTGCGCAAGCTGCTGGACCAGTATTACGAGACCGAGGGCGCCTCGGACAGCCTGCGCATCCGTGTGCCGCTCGGCAGCTATGTGCCGGAATACATGTTTCGCGAGACCCGGCAGGCCACCGCCCTCCCCGCCGCGACGACCACACGCGCCATCAGCCCGCCGCCGAAGGCGCGCCGCCCCTGGATCCCCGCGCCGGTCTCCTCGCCGCTGGCGCTCCTCTCCCTGCTGCCGCTGGTCTTCCTCGCACCCTTCGCCTATCCGGACCAGACCGATGCGGCGATCGCGAAAGCCCAGTTCGCGCTCGTCATGCAGTCGAAACTCGCCGGCAGCACGCAGGATCTTCCGCATCTGCATATCCTGCAATGCTGGCCTGCCGGCGGTGCTTGCAACGCCCTTGCGCGCGTCGTGGCCGATGCCGCCGCCTACCACAGGACCGTGCGCGTGATCGAAGCGCACACGCCCGACGAATTCCGTGCGCTCTCCTACGCCATCCGGATCGAGAACGGCCCGGATGGTCACGGCGTCTACGCAAAGCTCATTCACGAGCAATCCGGCGCAACGATCTTCGCCCGCCATTTTTCCAGCGAACAGTTGCGCAGCGAGGCGGGCATCGCCTTCGAAGCCGTGGGCTTCGTGGCGCGGGCGCTTTCGGCAAGCGGGCCGCTCTATCGCCACGCGCTGCGCAACGGCACCGCCAGCGACATCATGGAATGCCTCGCGCGCGAGGCGATGGCGCCGCAGGGCGTGCCCTATCCCGACGGAAGGCACGCCTGTTCCCTGCTGGTGCCGGAAGCACTGGCCGACGCGGCACCCGGGACCGGAACGGCGCTGACGCGATAGCGCTCTACAACCGGGCAAAAAAACACATCCCTAGATATAGCGATATGCAGATCGGCACCGGCGTCCTATTTTAGGACAATGGGCGAAATGGTAATGTTTATCGCCCGGATTCGACGATCCTGAACATTCATGCACAATAGGGATCGGAAACCGCAGCAGGATCGTATACACTTGCCGGAGTGCACAGGCCGGCAAAACGCATGCGGTAAAGAGTACTATCCGCCGTCTCGACATCCAGCCTTCACAGGGAAGATGGCCTCGCGACGGCGACCGGGGGTAAATACATGACCGATCTTCTTTTTCGGGGGCCGCTTTCATGATGACGAGTGAGTCGAAGAAAGCCGGTGCCCGGTCGGGCGGGCGCAAGTCCATCCGGTTCCTGCCCGTCGCGCCTCTGCCGGAAAACCTGCCGGAAGGCCGCCTTGCCATTGCCGACATGGCCAATGCCTTCGGCGTCACCCACCGCACGCTGCATTTCTATGAGGAAAAGGGCCTGCTGACGGCAGCCCGTGTCGGTCCGATGCGGGTCTACGGCCCCGCGGAAATCCAGCAGATGGCCGTGGTCAATACCTGCCGCGAGACGGGAATGCCCGTCGCCGTGATCCAGGAACTGCTGGAGCGGCTCGCCGCGGCCGCAAGCCAGGAGGAAGCCGACGGCATCTTCCGCGCCGCCATGACCGCGCGCAAGCGCGAGCTCGCCGCCCAGCAATCGACGATCCGCCGCCAGATGCAGCAGATCAACGAACTGCTCGATTTCACCGGCGCGCTGGAAGTCGAGACCAACGACAATGTCCCGCAAGCCAACCTGACGCCGGTGGAGCTGCGCTGCATCGCCCTGATGGCCGAGGGCTACCCCACCAGCCGCATCGCCCGCGCACTCGAAATCGAGCCCGGCGAAGTGCAGGTGATGGAAAAGAACATCATCGCCAAGTTCAACAGCAACAACCGTTTCCAGGCCGTCGCCAAGGCGGTCATGCTGGGGATCGTCGGCCACTGAGGCCGGCGTAAGCGGCCGGACATGACGACCGGCCCTTCAACCGCTTCCTGAAAAGCGGTCCGTCGTGGGGATATGATTTACCGCACGACGGTGAGCGTTTCCGCGGCGCGCGTAATGGCGGTGTAGAGCCAGCGTTCGCGCGTGTCGCGGAAGGCGAAACTCTCGTCGAACAGCACGACATTGTTCCACTGCGAGCCCTGCGCCTTGTGCACGGTCAGCGCATAGCCGAAATCGAATTCGTCATAGCGCTTGCGCGTCGACCACGGGATCTCCTCGTCGAGATTCTCGAAGGCCGCCTTGAGCAGCTTGATCTTGGCCGCGCCGCGATCCATGTCGTCGTCTTCCGGCCGGATCATCAGGTTGATGCCGGGCTTCACCGTCTCCTTGGACGAGCTCATCACCTGCCACAGCGAGCCGTTGAGCAGCCCCTTGGCCGGGTCGTTGCGCAGGCACACCAGCTTGTCGCCGGACTGCGGATAATCGGTGGTGAAGCCCTTGAGCTCGCGGAGCCGCTGGTTGTAGCGCCGCCGCGTGCGGTTGGTGCCGACGAGCACCTGGTCGGCATCGAGCACCAGCGTCTGATCTACCTCACCCCGCCCGATGACGCGCGCCGCGCCATAGTCGCCGTAAGCGATATCCCTGCCCTCGCGCACCTGCATGGCGAGCTGGATGATCGGGTTGTCGCGCGCCTGCCGGTGGATGTCCGTCAGCAGGTAATCCGGTTCCTGGTTGGTGAAATAGCCGCCGCCGGAGACGGGCGGCAGCTGGCCGGGATCGCCGAGCACGAGGATCGGCGTGCCGAAGCTCATCAGGTCGCGCCCGAGCGCCTCGTCCACCATGGAGCACTCGTCGACGACGACGAGCGCGGCCTTGGCGACCGGGCTCTGGCGGTTGATCGAGAACATCGGCGAGATCGACGTCTTGCCGGTCTCCTCGTCGGAGACCTCCTCCTCGCCGCGCGGGCGATAGATCAGCGAATGGATGGTCTTGGCGTTCGTCGCGCCCTTGGAGCGCAGCACCTGCGCCGCCTTGCCGGTGAAGGCGGCGAACAGCACCTCGCCGTCGACATTCTCGGCAAAGTGCCGGGCAAGCGTGGTCTTGCCGGTGCCGGCATAGCCGAACAGCCGGAACAGCGGCTCGCGCCCTTCCTTCAGCCACCGCGCGACGGCCTTCAGCGCTTCATCCTGTTGAGGTGCGAATTCCATGCCCGGACTTGGCAGGATTCGCAGCGGCGAGGCAAGAGGCAACGCCTTCCGAGGGGTCGCGGAGAAATCGCGTCCCCCCTTTATTTGGCCCTGTTCGCCGGCCCGCCGACGCGATATTCAGGGCGCAACTTCCGGAGCGATGATTTGCCCCCCGCCTCCCGCACCCCGAGCGACAGCCTGTCCCCGCATCCCGGCCTCGGCCGGCTTCCCGTGGCCCTGCAATGGGGCCTTGTCGCCATCCTTTCGGCGGCGACCACCGTGCCGCTCGAGGCGGCGGGCTTCCCGGCCGCGCTGCTGATGGGGCCGATGCTCGCCGGTATCGTCGTTGCGCTTTGCGGCGGCACGATCCGCCTGCCCCGCATCTTCTTCTTCGTCGTGCAGGTCGTGCTCGCGCTGATGATCGCAACCATGGTCTCCGAGGATTTCGTCGGCACCTTCGCGCAGAACTGGCCGCTGATGCTGCTGGTCGTCCTCTCCGTCATCGGCGTCAGCACGCTGTCAGGCTGGCTGATCGCCCGCACCGGCATCCTGCCCGGCACGACGGCGATCTGGGGCTCCTCCGCCGGCGCCGCCTCGACCATGATGGTGATGGCGGAAGCCTATGGGGCGGATATCCGCCTCGTTGCCTTCATGCAGTATCTGCGCGTGGTCTTCGTCGCGAGCTTCGCAACGCTCGTCGCCCATTTCGGCGGCCACGACGGCGCGGCGGTGCTGCCCCATGCCTGGTTCGAGCCCGTGCCGCTGCTGCCGCTCGCCGCCATGCTGGTCATCGGCGTCCTCGCAGGCGTCATCGGCCAGCGGCTGCGCATCCCGGCCGGCGCCTTCCTCGTTCCCTTCGCCCTCGCCTCGGTGCTGAATTCGGCGGGCACGGTGACGATCGTCCTGCCGCAATGGCTGCTCGTCGCCGCCTTCACCCTGCTCGGCTGGAACATCGGCCTCGGCTTCACCCGGGCGATCCTGCTGCACGCCCGCCGCGCGCTGCTGCCGACGGTCGTCTCGATCATCGCGCTGATCAGCTTTTCCGGCCTGCTCGCCGGTCTCCTGATCCTCGTCCTCGGCGTCGATCCGCTGACGGCCTATCTCGCAACCAGCCCGGGCGGCCTCGATTCCATCGCCGTCATCGCCGCTTCGAGCAAGGTCGACATCGCCTTCGTCATGACCTTGCAGACGGCGCGGCTGATCCTCGTGACGCTGATCGGCCCGTGGCTCGCCCGCTTCGTCGCGGATCGTGCCTAGAGCAATTCCAGCAAAAGTGCGCAGCGGTTTTGCGTTGGAAATTGCGTAGAAACAAAAGGATAGAGCGTTTTCGCGATTCGAGGAAAAGCGGAAATGCTCTATCCGGGCGCGTTTTCGAGCAGGATGGGCTTGCCGTGCGGCGTCGCCTCGGCCGCGCGGGCCCAGCGATCCGAAAGCGCGGCCTGTTCCCCCTCGCTCGCAACGCCCCGCTCGGAAAGCAGCACGGACAGCGCCGCCACCCAGCAGTCGAAGTAATCCGCACCATCGGCGGCGCGGCCCGGGCGGTGCACCTCGCGCGAAAGGGCCTCCGCCCATTCCGCCCAAGTGAAGACACCCTGCTCGTGCAGGCGGACGGTCATCGCAAAGGCTTGCGCCTGCCACGGCTCGGCAAAAACCGGATCGCCCTCGGCGGAGCGCGGCAGGCCGGGCGAATCGATCGGCGTCTCACACTGGCTCAAGATAGCTCTCCCAGGCATCGATCGAGACCGTCAGGCCGGGCTCCGCCCCCTCGCCCCAGATTTCCGCGCCATCGAAGACGACGGTATAGACCCATTGCGGGTTCTCGCCCCTGCCGTGGGCGCTGTCGTCCGGGAAGACGAAGGAGCCCTGCACGGCCTCCACCACGCCCACCTTGTCGCGGGCGTAGCGCGGCAGGCGGGTATGCGTCGGTGGATTGAGGTTGCGGGTGCGCACGCGCGCGCCGGCGGCAAAGCGCGGCGCGGTGTCGAGCGGGCGGTCGCAGGGCCCGCCCCTCGCAAGCACCGCCGGCACCATCTCCGCCTTGAGAACGCGCTTCGGCTCCGCCCCCTTCTCCAGCATTCGCCCTTCGGCAAGCTCGGCGGTGCTGACGAAACCGTGCCGCTCAAGGAGCGTTTCCAGCGCACGGATCCAGATCTCGTAATAGCTCGCCGAAAGGTAGGTGGCCGGCGGAATGCTTTCCCGCGCATGGCGGCTCTCGTCGATGCTCCAGGCGCCGAAGGCGCCGCAGGAGAGCGTCACGCCGAGCGCCCGCGTTTCCCATTCGGCATGGAAATAGGGCTCGCCCGGCTCCGGCGCGACGGGGCCGAAACCGTGCAGGCCGCCGAGATCGTGCGGCCCGTTCATGGCCGCGCCTCCGGCGGCAGCGCCAGCCCCGTACCGATCATCGAATCGCGCGTGACGAGATCGGCCAGCGCCTCCTGGTCGAGCCCTTCCGTGCCGGCCGGCCGCTCGGGCACGACGAGGTAGCGCAGCTCCGCGGTCGAATCCCAGACGCGGATTTTCCTGTCAGCCGGCAGCGTCACGCCGAATTCCTCCAGCACGCCGCGCGGGTCCATGACCGCGCGCGACCGGTAGGCCGGCGCCTTGTACCAGACGGGCGGCAGGCCGAGCACGGACCACGGATAGCAGGAGCAGAGCGTGCAGACGACGAGATTGTGCGTCCCGGCATCGTTGAACACCGCCCGCATATGCTCGCCCTGCCGGCCGGTATAGCCGAGGCTGGCGATGGCCGCCGTGGCGTCGCGTTTCAACCAGTCGGCAAAGTCCGGCTCCGCCCAGGCCCTGGCGACGACACGCGCGCCGTTGCGCGGGCCGATCTTCGTCTCATAGGTCTCGACGATGACGTCGATGGCCCCGGGATCGATCAGCCCCTTTTGCGTCAGGATGGTCTCCAGCGCGCGCACGCGCGCTTCCATCGGCGAGAAATGGTTGTCGTGATGGTGATGGTCGTCGTGATCGTGATCGTGCGACACGGCAGTCCCTCCGGCTTTGCCCCGACCTTATGCTGTCAGCGCAGCATCGGCCAGAGGCTTGCGACAAGCAGGAGCGCCATGGTGATATTGAACCATTTCAGCCGCACGGGATCGGACAGCCACTGGCGCAGCGCCGAGCCGAAGCCGGCCCAGGTGGAAACGCTCGGGAAATTGACGATGGCGAAGGCAAGGCCGACCACGAGCACGCTCATCGTGTAGTTCGCGGCATTCGTATAGGTCGCCATGGCGGAGACGGCCATGACCCAGGCCTTGGGATTGACCCACTGGAAGGCGGCGGCCTCGAGGAAGCTCATCGGCCGGGTCGCGCCCGCGCTCTCGCCGAGGCTGCGCGAGGTGCCGATCTTCCAGGCGATCCAGACGAGATAGGCCCCGCCAGCGAATTTCAGCACCGTATAGACGAGCGGCACCGTCTCCAGCAGCGCGCCGAGGCCGAAGCCGACGGCCAGCAGCAGCACGAGGAACCCGACGCCGATGCCGCACATATGCGGGATCGTCCGGACGAAACCGAAGTTCACGCCCGAGGCGAAGAGCATCATGTTGTTTGGACCGGGGGTGATGGAGGTCGTGAAGGCGAAGACGAGCAGCGCCAGAAAGATTTCGATCTGCATGGCAGACTCTTGTGATCCGGATTGTTTTTTCCGATTGATAGTCCATCTCTTGGTGACGGCCAGCCAATTCTTGTCATTGAGACAATTCCGGCTGGCGGCCCATTGTTCGCGGAGCGCAAGATGAAAGCGGAACTACCGGCAGTTACCCTCCCCGGCGGTCGGCAGGTGCCGGCGCTCGGCCTCGGCACCTGGCACATGGGGGAAGGCGAAGCCTCTCGCGCCGAGGAGGCAGCAAGCCTCCGGGCCGGGCTCGACCTCGGCATGACGGTGATCGACACGGCGGAAATGTATGCCGACGGCGGGGCCGAAGAGGTGGTCGGCGACGCGATCGGCGGCCGGCGCGACGAGGTCTTCCTCGTCAGCAAGGTGCTGCCCTACAATGCCAGCCGCGCCGGCACGGTCGCGGCCTGCGAGGCGAGCCTCAGGCGGCTCGGCACCGACCATATCGACCTTTATCTCCTTCACTGGCGCGGCCGCCATCCGCTGGCGGAGACGGTCGAGGCCTTCGAGGGGCTGAAGGCCGCGGGCAAGATCGGCGCCTGGGGCGTTTCCAATTTCGACGAGCCGGACATGAGGGAACTGCTCGGCGTCGCTGAGCCGGCCCGGCCCGCCGCCAACCAGATCCTCTACAATCTCGCCCGCCGCGGCATCGAATACGATCTCCTGCGCTGGAGCCAGGTTCAGGGCATCCCGCTCATGGCCTATTCGCCGCTCGACGAGGGCCGGCTCATCGGCCACCCGGCGCTGGAGGAGATCGGCCGCATCCACAAAGCGACGAGCGCCCAGGTCGCCCTCGCCTTCCTGCTGACGCGGGCGAATGTCATCGCCATCCCGAAGTCCGGCTCGCCGGACCGGGTGCGCGAGAATTTCAAGGCCTCCGAGATCCGCCTGACCTCGGAAGATCTCCGCCTCCTCGACGAAGCCTTCCCGCCCCCGACGCGCAAGCAGCCGCTGGAGATGATCTGAAACGAAAAGGGCTTTCCGCCAAGACGGAAAGCCCTTCATTTTTTCAGTCAATTTTGCCGTGTTTCGACAGCTCACATTCCCTGCGGGCCGCGGTTCATCGCGGCGATGCCGGTGCGGCAGACTTCCACGAGGCCAAGCGGCTTCATGATCGCCACGAACTGGTCGATCTTGGAGGACTTGCCGGTGATCTCCAGGATGAAATGCTCGGTGGTCGCATCGACGACCTTGGCATGGAAGGCGTCTGCGAGGCGCAGCGTCTCCTGACGCATCTCGCCGGAACCGACGACCTTCACCAGCGCCACTTCGCGCTCGATGGGACGCTCCTGGCCGAGCACCTTGGCGCGGACGGTAAGGTCGACCACGCGATGGACCGGCACGATGCGCTCGAGCTGCGACTTGATCTGCTCCAGCACGCCCGGCGTGCCGCGCGTGACGATGGTGATGCGCGAAAGATGCGCCTCATGCTCGGTCTCGGAAACCGTCAGGCTCTCGATGTTGTAGCCGCGGCCGGAGAACAGGCCGATGACGCGGGCAAGGACGCCCGGCTCGTTGTCGACGAGCACCGAGAGCGTATGGCTCTCGGCGACCTGCGTTTCCTTGGCGATGAAATAGGCGGAGCCCGTGGGCTGAAGGTGTGCGTTCATGGGTTCTCTACCTTATATCAAACGAGCTGGCGGCCCTTGGCGTCGATCGCATTGGCGACCGCTTCGTCCGTGGCCTCGTCGGGCAGCAGCATTTCGTTATGCGCCTTGCCCGAGGGGATCATCGGGAAGCAGTTCGCGAGATTCGCCACGCGGCAGTCGAAGATGACCGGGCGCTTGACGTCGATCATCTCCTGGATGGCCGCATCGAGATCGGCCGGCTTGTCGCAGGCGATGCCGACGCCGCCATAGGCCTCCGCCAGCTTGACGAAATCGGGCATGGCTTCCGTGTAGGAATTCGACAGGCGATTGCCGTGCAGCAGCTGCTGCCACTGGCGCACCATGCCCATATACTGGTTGTTCAGGATGAAGATCTTGACCGGCAGGTTATACTGCACGGCGCAGCTCATTTCCTGGATGCACATCTGGATCGAGGCGTCGCCGGCAATGTCGATGACGAGGCTGTCGCGATGCGCGACCTGCACGCCGATTGCCGCCGGGAAGCCGTAGCCCATCGTGCCGAGGCCGCCCGAGGTCATCCAGCGGTTCGGCTGCTCGAAGCCATAGAACTGCGCCGCCCACATCTGGTGCTGGCCGACTTCCGTCGTGATGTAGGTGTCGCGGTCCTTGGTCAGCTCGTAGAGCCGCTGGATCGCATATTGCGGCATGATGACGTCGGGGCTCGGCGTATAGGCGAAGGAATTGCGCGCCCGCCACTTGGCAATCGACGTCCACCAGTCGGCCTGGACCGCCTTGTCGTAGTCCTTCGCGCTCGCCCGCCACTGGCGGACCATGTCCTCGAGGACGTTGCCGACATCGCCCAGGATCGGAACATCGACGCGGACGTTCTTGTTGAACGAGGACGGGTCGATGTCGATGTGGATCTTCTTCGAATTCGGCGAGAAGGCGTTGAGGCGGCCGGTGATGCGGTCGTCGAAGCGCGCGCCGATGCAGACCATGACGTCGCAATCGTGCATCGCCATGTTCGCCTCGTAGGAGCCGTGCATGCCCAGCATGCCCAGCCAGTTCTTGCCGGAGGCCGGATAGGCGCCGAGGCCCATCAGCGTGGAGGTGATCGGGAAGCCGGTGATCTCGACCAGCTCGCGCAAGAGGCGCGAGGCTTCCGGACCGGAATTCACGACGCCGCCGCCGGAATAGATGATCGGCCGGCGGGCGGACTTCATCAGGCTGACGGCGGCCGCGATCTGGTTGGCGTCGCCCTGAACCTTCGGCTGGTAGCTCTTCTGGATAGGCGCGTCGGACGGCGGCGTATAGGTGCCGGTCGCGAACTGGACGTCCTTCGGGATATCGACGACGACGGGACCGGGACGGCCGGACTGCGCAACGCGGAACGCCTCATGGATGATGCGGGCGAGATCGTTGACGTCCTTGACCAGCCAGTTGTGCTTGGTGCAGGGGCGCGTGATGCCGACCGTGTCGCATTCCTGGAAGGCGTCCGATCCGATGAGCGTGGTCGGAACCTGACCGGTGAGGCAGACGAGCGGGATGGAATCCATCAGGGCGTCCTGCAGCGGCGTGACGGCGTTGGTCGCGCCGGGGCCGGAGGTGACGAGCATGACGCCGACCTTGCCGGTGGAGCGGGCATAGCCTTCGGCCATGTGGCCGGCGCCCTGCTCGTGGCGGACGAGGATGTGCTCGATGTCTTCCTGCTGGAAGATCTCGTCATAGATCGGCAGGACGGCGCCGCCCGGATAGCCGAAGATATGTTCAACGCCATTGTCTTTCAGGGCCTGCAAGACAATTTCGGCGCCCGTCATCTGGTTTTCTGTTCCGCTCATCGGATTTCCGTCCGTCTCTTTTCGCATTTCGGGTGATTATCGAATTTCTGGGCATAAAAAAAGGCCCCTGGAGGAGCCTGCTTACCGCGCATGGGTGCTTTCGCCGGGTGGTTACACCACCCTGCCCATGCGCCTTCCCACCACAAGAATGATAGCCGTCAGATTTTTCATGGGGCGGATTGTTAGACACAAAGCAAAGGCGCGTCAACGCCTTTTGGTTCGTTTCGCTACGGCACGCCCTCCATCCCGGCCGCAAAGACCCGCAAACGGCCGCCTCAACCCGAAACGTCTTATTAAGCGGCATTCGCTAGGCTGGCGGTTGGTGGCAAGGAGCGCCGGGCGTGCTGAACAATGATTTCCAGACCTCTCTGACGGCGGGCGAGCAGGATCGCCGCGACGGGCTGGCGCCTGGAAACCGCCTGCTCGGCCGCGTCGTCGCCTGCAACGGCTCGCGCGCCACGATCAGCGCCGTGGCCGAGGGCGGCGAGACGGCGCTGACGGAATTGTGGTCCGTCGGACGCCTCATCTCCATCTCCGTCGGCCGCAACCGCGTCGTCGCCCTTGTCTATTCCATGGCCGCCGACCAGCAGAACTGGATCGACAACCGCGACACGGTCTTCCGCATCGAGGTCGAGCTTCTGGGCGAGGTGAATGTCAGCGCGGACGGCCGGGAGGAATTCTCCGCCGGCATCACCGACTATCCCTATCTCGGCGCCATCGCGCACCGCATCCGCGCCTCCGACCTTGCCAAGGTCTATGACACCGGCAAGAACGACGTCTGCGTCATCGGCAAGCTGACGCAGGACGAGAGCCTCGACGCGACGATCCACGTGCCTTCCATGCTGGAGAAGCACTTCGCCATCGTCGGCACCACCGGCGTCGGCAAGTCCACCTCCGTGACCCTGCTTTTGCACAAGGCGATCCAGGCCGACCCGAGCCTGCGCGTCCTGATCCTCGATCCGCACAACGAATTCGCCTCCGCCTTCGGCGACCTCGCCGTCGTCATCGATACCGACACGCTGGACCTGCCCTTCTGGCTGTTCCGGCTGGAGGAACTGGCCGAGGTGATCTTCCGCGGCCGCCCGCCGGTGCCGGAGGAGATGGATATCCTGCGCGACCTCATTCCCGAGGCCAAGCGCGCCTTCCGCGGCTCGAACGAGAGCGGGGTGATGCGCCGCGCCAGCGAGAAGAGCTCGATCACCGCCGATACGCCGGTGCCCTTCCGCATCGCCGACCTGCTGGCACTCGTCGACGAGCGCATCGGGCGCCTCGAAGGCCGGGCGGAGAAGCCGCACCTGCGCTCGCTCAAGGTCAAGATCATGTCGGCGATCAACGACCCGCGCTACCATTTCATGTTCTCCTCGAACACGATCACAGACACGATCCTCGACACCATCGCCCGCATCTTCCGCATTCCCGGCGAAGGCAAGCCGGTGACGACCTTCCAGCTTGCCGGCATCCCGTCGGAAGTGGTCAACTCCGTTGCCTCGGTGCTTTGCCGCATGGCCTTCGAGATCGGCCTGTGGAGCAATGGCGGCGTGCACATGCTGGTCGTCTGCGAGGAAGCGCACCGCTACGTGCCGGCCGATCCGAGGCTCGGCTTCGCCCCGACCCGCCAGGCCATCGCCCGCATCGCCAAGGAAGGCCGCAAATACGGCGTGTCGCTCGGCATCATCACCCAGCGCCCCGGCGAACTCGACCCGACCATCCTTTCCCAGTGCTCGACGATCTTCGCCATGCGTCTTGCCAACGAGCACGACCAGGAGATCATTCGCTCGGCGATCCCCAATTCGTCGTCCTCGACGACGAGCTTCATTTCCTCCATCGGCAACGGCGAGGCCATCGCCTTCGGCGAGGCCGTGGCGGTGCCGATGCGCATGCGCTTTTCCCGCGTGGAATCGAACCGCCTGCCGAAGGCCGGCAGCTCCGGCGTGAAGACCAGCGAGGACACCCCGCAAAGCGTCGACCTCCGGTCGATCGTCGCCCGCATGCGTGCGGTCTCCGGCCCGGACATCTCCAATTTCCAGAATGCCTATCTCGCCTCGCAGGGCCAGGGCGCCACGCTGCCGACGGGCTACGAAGACGCACCCTACGAGGACGAGGAAGACTATATCGAGACGCTCCAGGCCGCGCCGCCCGCCCGCCCGGCCGCCGCGCCACCGCCCGAGCCATACCGGCCCGACATGCTCCCCGGCGCGGGCAGCGTCTACGAGCCCTCGCCGCAGGAGCGGTTCGACGCCATCCGCCGGGAACTGGCCGAGCCGCAACGCCCCGCCGCCGATCCCTATCGCCAGCCGCAGCGCCCCGCCTTCGGCGAGCAGCAGGAGCCGCGCCGCGAGGGCTCCATCCGCGAACAGCTCCTCAAGAAGCCGCTCAGCAGCCTGATCAGGCGCTAGAGGCCAGCGGATCGATCCGCCGCCAGCTCTCGTCGAGCTGGTTGCGGAACCAGGTCATCTGGCGCTTGGCATATTGCCGTGTCGCCGCCGCGCCGCGCTCGATGACCTGCGCATCGCTCATATCGCCGGCCAGCATGGCCGCGATCTGCGGCACGCCTATCGCCTTCATCACCGGCATGGCGGGCGAAAGCTCCAGCGCCAGCAGCACCTTCACCTCCTCCACCGCCCCCGTTTTCAGCATTCCGGCGAAGCGCCGGTCGATGCGGGCGGCAAGCACCGCCCGGTCCGGCAGAACGACGATCTTTTCCGCCCGCGCGGCATCGATCACCGCCGGCCCCGCCGTCGCCTGGAAATGCGCGATCGACCGGCCGGTCGTCTCCAGCACTTCGAGCGCCCGCAGGATGCGCTGCCCGTCCCCCGGCATGAGGCGCCGGGCCGTTTCCCCGTCGCGCTCCGCCAATTCCTTGTGCAGCGCCTCGGCCCCTTCCGCCGCAAGCCGGGCGCGCAGGCGCTCGCGCACGTCATCGGAAATCACTGGCATGTCGGAAAGGCCGCCAGTCAGCGCGCGGAAATAAAGGCCCGTGCCGCCGACGAAGACGGGAAGCTTCCCCCGCTCCCGCAATTCGCCGACAAGGGCCGTCGCCTCGCGCAGCCAGTCGCCGGTGGAATAGGCCTCGCCCGCCGGCACATGGCCGTAGAGCCGATGCTCGATGCCGCCCATGTCCTCCGGCTGCGGGCGGGCCGTCAGGACGTTCAGCGTGTCGTAGACCTGCATGCTGTCCGCATTGACCACGACGCCGCCGTACTCGGCCGCCAGCCGCACGGCAAGCGCGGACTTGCCGCTCGCCGTCGGGCCCGTTATCAGGATCGCGTCCCGCATTCGATCAAGGTTTCTCATCATGGCTTTCGTTGCCACGCTTGTCGCCAATCCGTCAAATCCTGTTCTGACGCCCGCCATCGCCGAAAAGGCCGCGGATGCGGTCAAGGCATCCGGCCTCTACTGGCTCGCCGACGGCATCGCCTGCGATATCGCGCTGCGCGACGATGGCGACATCCACGCCGCCCGCGACGCGATCCTCGCGGTCATCGCCGGCGCGCCAATCGACCTTGCCGTGCAGGAAGCCGAGACGCGGCGCAAGAAGCTGCTGATCGCCGACATGGATTCGACCATGATCGGCCAGGAATGCATCGACGAACTGGCGGCGGAAGTCGGCCTGAAGGACAAGGTCGCCGCCATCACCGCCCGCGCCATGAACGGCGAGATCGCCTTCGAGCCCGCCCTTCGCGAGCGCGTCGCGCTGCTGAAGGGCCTGCCGGTCTCCGTCATCGGCGAGGTGATCGAAAAGCGCATCACGCTGACGCCCGGCGGGCGCGAGCTCATCGCGACCATGAAGGCGAAAGGCTATTACACCGCCCTCGTCTCCGGCGGCTTCACCGTCTTCACCAGCCGCATCGCCGAAACGCTCGGCTTCGACGAGAACCGCGCCAACATCCTGCTCGACGCCGACGGCAGGCTCACGGGCGAGGTCGCCGAGCCGATCCTCGGCAAGCAGGCCAAGGTGGATGCGCTGGTCGACATTTCCGCGCGCCTCGGCATTTCGCCGGAGGAGGCCATGGCCGTCGGCGACGGAGCCAACGACCTCGGCATGCTGCACCTTTCCGGCGCCGGCATCGCCCTGCACGCCAAGCCCGCCGTCGCGGCGGAAGCGAAGATCCGCATCGACCACGGCGACCTCACCGCCCTTCTTTATCTGCAGGGCTACCGCAAATCGGACTTCATGACAGATTGATGATCATCACCACGACGACGCGCCTTACCCTGCGCAACTGGCAGGAGAAGGATCGGGAGCTCTTTCACGAGATCAATTCCGATCCCGTCGTCATGGAATTCTTCCCCTTCCTGCGCACGCGCGCCCAGTCCGACGAGCTCTTCGAGCGCCTTCGCGACATCATCGCGCAAACCGGCCTCGGCTTCTTCGCGCTTGCCGACCGCATGACGGATGAGGCCATCGGCTTTTGCGGCCTCTCGCGCCTGACGGATCGGCTGGAGCCCTTCGTGCCCGCCGGTGCGGTCGAGATCGGCTGGCGCCTCGCCCGCCGCCATTGGGGGAAGGGCTACGTCACCGAAGCAGCCGAAAGGCTCCTGGAGTTCGGCTTCGAGGATAAGGGCCTCGAGGAGATCGTTTCCTTTGCCGTGGCAGGCAACACACGCTCCACCGCCGTCATGAAGCGCATCGGCATGGTGGCCGCACCGGATCGCGATTTCGACATGCCCGGCATCGAGGACGCACGCGCGGAGCTTCGCCGGCATGTGCTCTACACGCTCGACCGCGCCACCTGGCAGAAGAAAAACCGCTGACGAGGGACAGGGTATAGGATGGCGGCAGCGCCCGGAGCGAGGGTGACGAGAAAAGGCCGCTGAAGCAAAGCTGCAGCGGCCTGAATCTCTTTCTCGAAAATTGATGCCAAACCCCTGACGGGACTCGGCTTTCCGTCAGTCGATGCGCACGGTGATGTAGCGCAGCGCGCCGGTGCGGTTGGAGACCATCATCAGCACGTTGCGCCGGTCCTCCGATTTCAGCTTGGCGACACGGCTCTTGACCTCTTCCGCCGTCGTGACGGCCTCCTGCCCGACCTCGACGATCACGTCGCCCGGCACGATGCCGCGCTCGGCGGCGGCCGAGCCCGGTGCGACCTCGGTGATCACCACGCCCTTGACGCTTTCGACGATGTTGAAAGTCTTGCGCGCATCCTCATCGAGTTCGCCAATGCCCATGCCGAGAACGGTCTCGATGTTCTTCGGCAGCGCCTGCTCCTCGGTATCGGGGGCCGTTCCCTCCTTGGTCGTGCCCTCGTCCGGCGTCGCCTCGTCGGCGGGATCCGCCTGCTTTTCCCCGTCTTCCAGGCGGCCGAGCGTGATCTTGACGGTCATCTCCTTGCCGCCGCGCAGAAGCACGACGTCGACCGCCTTGCCCACCGGGCTTTCGGCGACGACGCGCGGCAGGTCGCGCATCTCGTGCACGTCCTTGCCGTCGAAGCGGACGATGACGTCGCCCGTCATGATAGAGCCGTTGTCGACCGGCCCGCCCTTGATGACGCCCGCGACCAGCGCTCCCTTGGTCTCCGTCATGCCGAGGCTTTCGGCGATGTCGTCGGTGACCGGCTGGATGCGCACGCCGAGCCAGCCGCGGCGCGTCTCGCCGTAGTCGCGAAGCTGGAGGAAGATATTCTCGGCGAGCTCCGTCGGCACGGAGAAGCCGATGCCGATCGACCCGCCCGACGGCGAGATGATCGCCGTGTTGATGCCGATGACCTCGCCCTTCATGTTGAACAGCGGGCCGCCGGAATTGCCGCGGTTGATGGCGGCGTCCGTCTGGATGAAGTTGTCGTAGGGGCCGGCATTGATGTTGCGGCCGCGCGCGGAAATGATGCCGACGGTCACCGAGCCGCCGAGGCCGAACGGATTGCCGATCGCCATCACCCAGTCGCCGATGCGCATGGTGCGGGAATCACCGAAGGGCACGGCCTTCAGCGGCGCCTTCGGCTCCACCTTGAGGAGCGCAAGGTCGGTCTTCGGGTCCGTGCCGACCAGCTTGGCCTTCAGCTTGGAACCGTTGGCGAAGTTCACCTCGATGTCGTCGGCACCCTCGATGACGTGGTTGTTGGTGGCGATGAAGCCCTTGGGGTCGATCACGAAGCCGGACCCCAGCGAATTGACCGTCTGGGGCTGGTTCGAGCCGTCCTCGCCCTTGAAGAAATCGTCGAAGAAATCCTGGAAGGGCGAGCCTTCCGGCACCTGCGGGATGGGCGCCTTGTCGTCGCTCTTGACGTTCTGCGAGGTGGAGATGTTGACCACCGCGTCGAGCAGGCCCTCGGCGAGGTCGGCGACGGATTCGGGGCCTGCGGGCTTCACCTCGGCCCTTGCCGGAACGGCGAGCGGCCCTGCGCCGAGCGAAAGGCTCACCGCGAGCGCGAGTGCCGCATGGGCTACGTTGGACCTGGTCTTCAAAGCCATGTTCGGCATCCTCTTTCGTCTGCTGGGTCGCGGCCAGTCTTTGCCCGCCATGAGGCGAAAATCAGTCGGCCGCGATGATTTGCCGTCAAGTCTTGCCCGCATTGGCCACCGGCCGCAAGGGCGGGTTTCACGCGCCGCGGATGAACCATACCATCAGCACGCCAAGCGCGACGGCGACGAGCCCGGAGGTGCGCAACTGGTTCTCCGGAATCTGCGGCAGCATTTGCGCCATGCGCCTCAAAACCGAAGGGGCCAGTGCGTACACCAGCCCCTCGATGATCAGGAAGAACGCGATCCCCGTCAGGAAATCGGACACGGAAGCGTTCTCAGTTTGCCGTGGAGGGCGTCGCCGCCGCGCCGTTGGTCGCGCCCGAGGCGGCCGCGGGCTTCTGGCCCGACGCATCCTCGAAGAAGCGGAAGAACTCCGAACGCGGCGACAGGACGAGCGTCGTGTCGGCCGAATTCATCGAGTTGCGGTAGGCGCTCATCGAGCGGTAGAACTCGAAGAAGTCCGGGTCCTGCGAGAAAGCTTCGCCGAAGACGCGGTTGCGCTCGCCCTCGCCCTCGCCTCGCAGGATTTCCGAATCGCGCTGGGCGGCCGCGACGAACTCGACGACCTGGCGGTCGGCGATGGCACGACGGCGCTGGCCTTCCTCGTTACCGCGGGCGCGGATGAGCTCGGCTTCCGCAAGACGCTCGGCCTTCATGCGGTCGTAGGTCTGCTGCGAGACCTCCTGCGTGAGGTCGGTACGGCGGATGCGGACGTCGGAGATGGTAAGGCCGAGGTTCGAAGCGTCGTTCGTCAGCTCGCCGCGGACTTCGCGCATCATCGAGGCGCGCTCTTCCGACAGCGCGGATTCGAAGCCGCGCAGACCGTAGACCCGGCGCAGGGCCGCATCGAGACGGGTACGCAGGCGCGCTTCCGCCGCTTCGCGGTCGCCCGAGACCGCTTCACGGAAGCGGCGTGCATCGGTGATCTTGTAGACCACGAAGGCATCGACCTCGTAGAACTTGCCGCCCGAGACCTGGACGCGGATATCGTCGAGGTCGAAGCGCAGCGCCTGGTCCTGGATGTACTGGACGCTGTCGGCGTCCATGAAGCCGAAGGGCAGCTTGAAATAGAGGCCGGGCTCCGTCTTGACGTCCTTGATCTGGCCGAAGCGCAGCACGATGGCCTGCTGCCGCTCGTTCACGACGAAGACGGACGAATAGGCGATGAAGAGAAGAACGCCGATGGCGATCAGGATTGCCGGTACGCGGTTACCCATCACTGCGTGCCTCCCGCCTGCTGCTGGCCGGTGGTCCGGCCGAGTTCATTGAGGGGAAGGAAGGGAACGACACCCTGTCCGCCCTGCTTCTCGTCGATGATGACCTTCTTGGAGCTCTTCATCACGCCTTCCATGGTTTCAAGGAAGAGACGCTTGCGCGTGACGTCGGGAGCGGCCTTGTACTGCTCGTAGACGGAGAGGAAGCGTGCCGCCTCGCCTTCCGCTTCCTTGACGACGCGGTCCTTGTAGGCCGCCGCCTCTTCGCGGATCTGCGCCGACTGACCGCGGGCAAGACCGAGCTTCTGGTTGGCGTACTGGTTGGCTTCCTCGACGAAACGGTCTTCGTCCTGCTCGGCGCGCTGCACTTCGTCGAACGCATCGGCGACTTCGCGCGGCGGGGCCGCATCCTCGATGGCGACGGTGTTGATCGAGAGACCGGCGCCGTAGGCGTCCATGGTCGCCTGGATGGTGGACTTCACGCCCTCGGCGATCGCCTGGCGGTTGTCGCGGAAGATGTCCTGGGCTGGACGGCGGCCGACGACTTCACGCATCGCGCTTTCGGCGACCTGCTGCAGCGTCTCGGCCGGATATTCGAGGTTGAAGAGATAGGCCTGCGGGTCGGTGACCGAATAGAGCACCGAGAACTGGACGTTGACGATGTTCTGGTCGCCCGTCAGCATCAGGCCGGACTTGTCGGAATTCGCAGAGGCCGCGCGGCGGCCGATATTCTGCTGCTGCTCGGTGATCTTGACGAGCTCGACGGTCTCGAAGGGCCAGAAATGGAAATGCAGGCCCGGCATGGAGACTTCCTGCTTGGGCTTGCCGAAGCGCAGCTCGACGCCACGCTCGTCCGGCTGGACGGTATAGATGGCGTTCATCAGCCAGAAGACGCCGACGAGCAGCAGTGCGATAACGACGATGCCGCCGTTGAAGCCGCCGGGCATGACGTTCTTAAGCTGGTCCTGGCCACGCCGGATGATCTCCTCAAGGTCCGGCGGGCCGCCATTGCCGCCACCGCCGCCGCCGCGGGGGCGGTTCGGTCCCTGCCCCCATGGCCCCTGATTGTTTCCGCCGCCGCCGCCGCCCCAAGGGCCGCCGCCGCCATTCTGATTGCTCCAGGGCATCAATACCTCTTTCTTTGCATCCCCTTGGAGCGCTTCCGCGGATGCGGCAGCGCTCCATCGTTTGTTCTAAGCATTTCGCAGATTGTTTCGCCGCGCAACGCTAGGTGAACCCGTTATAGGTATCCCTCGGGCACCTTTCAACAAATCCACGGCGCGTTGCGCGCCCGTGCGGCAAAATAGTTCGTGATCGGCGAAATTCAGGCGGTTTTCCGGCGCCGCCAGGTGACGAAGCGCATGGCGTGGCTGTCCTTCTCGCCCTGCGGAATGGGCTCCTCGACGACCTTGTCGAAAAGGCCGGGGTCGATATCCGGAAACCGCGTGTCGCCCTCGACCTCCGCCTCGACATACGTCACGTGGAGGATATCGGCGCGGTCGAAGACCTGCGCATAGATTTGCCCGCCGCCGATGACGCAGATCTCGTCGACACCGAGCGCCTCGGCCGCGCGGCCCGCCGCCGCCAGTCCCTCGTCGAGCGAGGCGACCACCTCCGCGCCGGGCGCGGAAAAGGCCCTGTCGCGGGTGATGACGATATTCGGGCGCCCCGGCAGCGGCCGGCCGATCGAATCCCAGGTCCTGCGCCCCATCAGCACCGGCTTGCCGAGGGTCAGCGCCTTGAAGCGCTTGAGATCGGAAGGCAGCCGCCACGGCAGGTCGCCGTCGCGGCCGATCACGCCGTTTCTCGCAACGGCCACGACGAGAACGATCCTGGCTTCACTCATGCGGCTCGGGCTCTCCTGGAAATCAGACGGCAATGGGTGCCTTGATATTTGAATCGGCTTCGTAGCCGATCAGGGTGAAGTCCTCGAATTTGAAGGAGAAAAGGTCCTTCACCTCGGGATTGATCTTCATGAAGGGCAAGGGCTTCGGCCGGCGCTTCATCTGCTCGCGCACCTGCTCGAAATGGTTGGAATAAATATGGGCGTCGCCCAGCGTGTGGACGAAGTCGCCCGGCTGCAGCCCGCTCACCTGCGCCACCATCATGGTGAGGAGCGCGTAGGAGGCGATATTAAACGGCACGCCGAGGAAGATGTCGGCGGAGCGCTGGTAGAGCTGGCAGGAGAGCTTGCCGTCCGACACGTAGAACTGGAAGAGGCAATGGCAGGGCGGCAGCGCCATATCGTCGACCAGCGCCGGGTTCCAGGCCGAGACGATGTGCCGGCGGGAATTCGGATTGTTGCGGATGCTGTCGAGGACCGCGACGATCTGGTCGAGATGCCGGCCGTCATGGGTCGGCCAGGAGCGCCACTGGTAGCCGTAGACCGGGCCGAGGTCGCCGTTGTCGTCGGCCCATTCGTCCCAGATGGTGACGCCGTTGTCGCGCAGATAGGCGATGTTCGTGTCGCCCTTCAGGAACCACAGCAGCTCGTGGATGATGGAGCGCAGGTGCAGCTTCTTGGTGGTCAGCACCGGGAAACCTTCGGAAAGGTCGAAGCGCATCTGGTGGCCGAAGACGCCGCGCGTGCCGGTGCCGGTCCGGTCACCCCGGTCGGTGCCGTTTTCCATCACATGGGCGAGAAGGTCGAGATACTGCTGCATGGTCGCCGCCGATTCGTTGTCCAGCGTTCGATACTAGAGCCGAAGCGGCGGCAGCCAAAGGGCGAAATGGGATTTCCCCGGCTTTCCTCAGGCGAGCGCGCCGAGTTTGCCGAGTTCCTTGGCGGTGAGATAGTAGAAGGTCACGCGCGACTTGGAGCGGTCGTCGGCCATCGCCTTGCAGACGGCCTCGACGGCCTTGTCGGCGGCGTCGCCCGTGATGCCGAGCTTCTTGCCGCACCACTTTTCCTTCACGCGGTTGAGTTCTTCGGGGTCGGAGCAGGAGACGAGCGAGGAGTCGCGGTTGCGCAGGGCGATGCCCAGATGGCTCACGATCTTCTTGACGATGGCCTCGTCGGCACCGCTGTCATACTTGCGGACATCTGCGAGATAGTCGGTCATGGTGTCTCCTCTACGGTCGTTCGGCTGCCGCCGTCATGGGGGTCCCGCCGCATGCCCATGTTTTTCAACGCATGGCGGCAAGTCAAGCGCTAATGAACGCCTGCCCGGCCGCGGGGCAAAATCTCTGTCACAAAGCCCTTTTCTTGCGCGCCCGGAATGCCTATATGTGAAGTGCTGCTTCGGCAGCTATGGCAATAAACGGGCGGTGTAATAAACCCATTGGACCCGGGGGCGTTATACAGACAACCCGCGCCAGTTAGTCGACCAGCCAACTCTCCCTTAGAATGAAGCATGCGTGCCGATCGCCCCTAGGCGATCGAACAGCACGCATTCCGCTTAGAAGACAAGGCCGAGGAGCGGAGCCCAACTTCGCAGCGGACGAGGTCTTGTCGTCAAAAAGAACTTAAGAAGCCGGCCGGTAGGCCGTCATTTGCGGCGAAGCCGACTTGGACCCCGACCGAAGGAAGGGGCTTTGAGCGCCCGACCTCAGCAACACTGGCAGTCGATCACTCTGGCCGTTCATCATCATAACATCCGGCTACAAAGCTGGCGCGGATACCCCAGCCTTCCGCCCCACTAGGCGCGAGAAAGATCACGCCGCGCTTGCCGTAGTGGCGGACCAGTTTTTCAACGCTTGCGATCCCGGCTGCTCCCTTCTCGATCATGTAGATCGTGCGTGGACTGATGCCGGAATCCTCCGCCACCTCGGCCTGAGTTTGACCAAGGACAAGTCGAGCGACAGCAAGCATTCGTGATGGCGGCCTCATGCCGCCTTGGTGTCATCAAAAGCCCCGGTTCGCAAACAAATGTTGACAATAGCGAAAGACTCGCGAAAAGTAGCGATAGATTCGCTAATTAAAGCGACATAATCGCTAATATTTCGTGGTTCTTGAAAGCAGCGAATCAACAGGAGAGGGCAATCCCATGAAGTTCGCCTATTTGAGCGCAGAAGATGCACAGAGACTGTCCGCCGATTTGCGCTCGGTTGAGGCTGGAATCACCCACATACTGTCACTCCACACCGCTCCCATCCTCGAAGCACACCAGATGTATTCACGCAGGACGGCCTGCCTCTCAGGATACGTCTTTGGACATCCATCTCTGGGAGACAGTCGTGAAATCATGACCAGTCAGCTCATGTACATGGACACGGAGGTTGGCATCGCGCGTACGATCAACCGTTGGTACCGCCTGGCTGCCGAGCCAGAACCCAAGGATTCATCATCTGCTGGCCTTGCAGAAGCAACCTGGGAAAAAAAGGAACCATCAGAACTCGAAACGCGACCGACCGACGGAGTCGTCGTTATCAGCGGCATCGGCAACGACACGACAGCCGATGGGAAGCGAGTGGAGAAGGAATTCGCGAAGTTCAAACTGCGTCCGTTGCCGCTGCCCGGCATGCCCGACCTAACCACAGTTCGAGCGCAACTGATCGCGGAATTTCCCTATGCGGTGGCGGTTGTTGACAACGTGCTCGAGGGCCTTGTCGGTCGGCCAAATGTTCACCTGAAGCCGACCGTCCTGCTCGGAGCACCCGGAAGTGGCAAGACGCGGTTCGCCAGGCGATTGACGGAGGAACTCAGGGCGCCCTGTGAGCTCATCTCGTGTGGAGGCTTGAGCGATAGCGCCATCGGCGGAACCGCCCGGAGATGGTCGTCGGGCGAACCTAGCCTTCCGGTCATGGCCGTGCGTGAACACGAATGCGCCGGGCCAGTTGTCATTCTCGACGAGATCGAGAAGATCGGTGCCGGCCGCAACAATGGCAACGTGCACGACGTGTTGATCGGACTTTTCGAACCCGAGACATCGAGACGCTGGCATGATCCCTACCTTGAGGCCCACTGCGATCTGTCGCGCGTATCATGGCTGATGACGGCGAACTCACTGGAGCCGGTCCCGGCGGCTTTGCGGGACAGGTGCCGAATCCTGCCTTTTCCCAATCCGGGAGCCGACCAGTTGCCGCTGTTCGCCACGCGAATCCTGCAGCGGCTGTACATCGAGACGGGTCATGATCCGCGCTGGGCAACTCCGCTTGAAGGATTCGAGTTGGACGCCTTGGCGAGCTTTTGGACGGGTGGTTCGATCCGGAAGCTGGAGCGTCTCGTCGAAGTATTGCGGGAGGCGCGTGAACGTGCAAGGCGACGACAATAAGGCCGCATGCGATGATGTCCACCCCAAGTCGCTCGGCCACTTCGCATGCAGGCATCTCTCATTGCAGCTCACGCCCCTGGCGGGCGACCTAAACAGGATCGTCCACGGGATGGCGAAATGGAGTCTGGGATGCCGCACGGTGGTAAGAACGAGACGACCAAAGCCGACGACCTTGGGTCGCATGAAGAACGGACGGGCGACAAAGAAACGCTTGGGGAAGCGCTGTCAAAGGTTGGCTTCGAACCGGCCAGGGTCCCGAAAGCCTCAGAAGCGGCTTGTCCACCCACCACCAGATGCGCTGGGCGTTGTTGTCGACCACCTCCTGCACCTCGAAGCCCGTGAAGTCCGTTTCATCCCTGAAGCCGGGATTGACGAGGAAGATCTCCGACTGCTCCGCGAAATTGACGCTGAGATTTGCGTCGGTCTTCTGTTCGTCCGGCTTGCCGAGGCTCGCAAGCGTCATGCGCTGGCCGACCTTGGAGGCAAGGCTCTCGTCCGTGGGGATGAGTTCCGTACGGTAGCCTGCAGGAGTGATGCACCGGATCCCGGCATCGGCCAGGGGTGCGTCGCAGGCATGGCAGGCGACGGTATGTTCGGTGCCCCTGCTCCACGCGCCGCACTGGCCGCAGAAGCGGAGGTGGAAGTCGTCCTTCCTCCATTCGGAGATGGGATCCACGGGGCCGTCGAAGTTCGTTGCGTGCTGGTCAGGATCGAGCAGAACGCCAGTGAAGCCGATGCAGCGGTGGCGCAGCTTTTCCCGCGTTCGAACGCTTCCCGGCGCGAAGTCGAAGATCGCCATGTCCTGGTCGCGGTCGATGGTGTCCCACTCGGCCTCGAAGTTTCCCTTCCCGTTCGCCTTCTTCAGCTCGACGTAGAGATTTCGCGACCGCGTTGGCATGCCGTAGAGCGGCAGCAGCCCGCGTTCGGCGAGCGCCGCGGCCATGCCAACCGCCTGCAGGCCGAACTCCTCCTCGAGACCGTCGATCTGGGCAAGGACGGCATCTGCCGAGACCTTCTCGATGATCGTCTTCAGATCGCAGCCGGACACTGCGGCGAGGATCGTCGCGAGACGGATGCGCCGATGATCGGTCCGCTCCAGTGCGTCGGCCAGCCGATCCCGCCAGTTCATGTCATCCCTGAAGTATTCCCTGCAGTAGAGGAACTCGCCGTGGATGTCGCCGGGAGGCCACCGCGTGTGGCAGGTTGGGATGCCCCCGCCAGTCAGGGAAGCGCTTGCGCGCAAGATTGAGCAGTGGCTGCAGGGTGTCCGACATGGCCGCCGCGAAGCTGGCGTTGTCCGCCAACGCCTCCGGCGATACCCCTAGATCATCGAGATACTCCTCGCGCAGGTCGCGCGCCCATTTCTGCGGGGAGTGCTGCCGGATGGCTCCGATGGCGTCAAAATGCAGCCGCGCCATGGCCGGGATCAGGTTCGCATCCGGCACGCCCACACCCTTGCTGAGGTTGATTTCCGGAAGCGACGGGACAAGGTTCCATATGCGATCATGAGCGACGAACCGCCGGGGAACGAAGTGGTCGAGATGGAAGTTCTCCGGATCGAGCGGCCGCCCAGTGTAAAAGCACGCGCGCGGCACATTCTGCATCGCCTGCTTCCAGAAGCGGCGCTGGATTGCGAGGCCCGGCCGATCCAGATCGCGCAGTTTCATCGGTATGGCAGGAACGTTCGGATTTCGCCGCTGCAGATAGTCTACGAGACACATGTCAGTCCAGCCCTCGAGCAGTGCCATGTTCCCGGCAACATAGTCTATGAAGGCAGAATCCAGTCTCAGTCCGTCGGCCTCGATGTCGTACGGGAGGTAGATCCCGGCATCGGCTGCGCGGATCGCATCCCTGCCAGGCCTGATGCTCCTCTTGTGCTGCACGCTCGCTGCTTTGAACCACGGCGTGAGAAAGACCGCCAGCGGATAGCGGAGGATGGTCTCATGAGCCGCCCGGCCCATGTCGAGATGCGAGAGCGCGGTCTGGAAGGTGCCGTAGAGGCGGATGTCTTCGGGAACCGAATCCAGAAACCCCGCGAGTTGATCGGCATGGCCGAGCGTCAGGCGGAACCGGGCGACTGGGACCCAGATGGTTTCAATCATGCCGCGGAGTATGGATCCGAAGGAAAGAAACGCCCCACCACCGCCGCGGACATGTGCAATGATCGTCTTCATCAGGGTGATTTTGTAGGTGGCGGTCGTCCGATCGAGCGCCTCTCCAAGCAGTTTTCCGTGGACAGGTTCTTTGTCGGGTAGTCTCAACGAATGCTCCCGGGATAGTTGTAAGCCGATCCCTCGGCGGATGCCAGAGAACGACGTTCCTTGAGCGCGGAGCCGACAAGCAATGGGGAATGCGCTTATCAGGCTCCGTTGAACGACTTTCATCCCGAAGCCATTGCGCTTCGCACGCTTCCAGCATTTCTCAGCACGATTCCACTACCTTACCCAACCTCTCCACGCAGTAAATTACAATCTTAAAGGGCTAACTTCTATGAAAACGATGTCGTCGTTGCTTATCGATCCCGCATGAACATCACCGCGTGTTTCGAGGATCTTACTAAGAAACAAGGCTCGCCCTGGATGTCGTGACTTTATGGGGCCGCATCGGTTCGAAACCCTCGCTCCCATATCGCGCACGAATGCGATGTTGCCGTGCTCTACAAAAGCGAGGCCGACATCTGCCGCGCTTCCAACGTCGAACCCCGGAGTAGCAAGCTTGTCCTCGCCGCCGAGTGCAAATACTACCTGAATTCCGGGATCGGGATCGGCTTGGGACGCTCGTTTCTTGGACTGCTGAACGATGTCTACAAGGGCGACCGCTACTTCGTCGGAACTGCGGAGTCCTCAAGTGTTAAGACCCTGTTTGCCGCGCATCGGAAGAACAATGAGCTAGGCCTTACACCCCTGAATACGAGACGCGAGGCACGGCTCGTCAGTAGGTTCGAAACTACGTTCGATCATTTCAAGTCTTCACGACCTTAGGCATCGATGAAGGGCGAACGCTTGGGATTCGGTGACACAACAAGGGGCCTTGGATGGTCTCAGGGATGCACCTCACTGGCGGACGGAAGAGGCGCTCCAGAAGATCCAGGCTTGTATGGCCCTGGTCGAGGAAGAGCTTCAGAGTGGAGTTCTTTGGCACCGGCTGGTGCGCGACGATAAAGTCGAACTTCAGCAACAGGACTTCATGGTCCTGTGCGGACTAAGCTGGAATTTCCTCAACGGTCCGAAACAAAAGGAAACCACGAAACGCCATGTCATCGACTTCCTCGCTGGCGTGAATCAGAGGCTGCGCGAGCAACTTGCTGACCGCCCAGTCAGCCGCGTGGCCAGACTGGAGGGCTGATTTCGAATGATTTTGACACTGTTCCAGCGCTGGAGAGAACCCGATGACATCGAAGAAGTCCACCTCCAACAAGAGAAAGGTCTTGGATGGCCTCAAGGGTGCGGCTTGCTCTCGGACGGAAGACGCGCTCCGGAAGATCCAGTCTGGCATGACCCTCGTCGAGAAAGAGCTTCAGAGCGGAGTACTCTGGGACAGGTTAACGCGCGACGACAAAGTGCAGCTTGAACAGGGAGACTTCATGGTCCTATGCGGACTAGGGTGGAACTTCCTCAATGGTCCCAAGCACAAGGAAACAACGAAACGCGATGTGGTAGACTTCCTTGCCCGCGTGAATCGAACTCTGCGCGAGCAACTTGCTGATCTTCCGGACGTCGAGATAGGAAAGTCTCCTACCAAGGCGTTCGTCCAGCTTCAGGCCCGGTACGAGCGACTGAAGAAGGAACGGGACGAACTGCGCGACTATCTCAATCGCGTGCTCACCCGCACCCATGAATGGCATTTGGAACGCCTCCAGGCCCTTCGCATGGTGCGAGAACTCAAGGAGGCTGCGGGTGTGTCAGTTGTACACCTTCACCGCCGATAGCCCATTGAAATCGGCGGACGAATGCACTATCTCACAAATGCCCCCGCAAGGAGGCTATGGTGCTAAACCTTTTGTGCAATAGATGTACAGGACGCGGCTTCGAAGCCGCCGCCTCCACCAAGAACCGCCGGGTACGGCGGCTGTTGATGGGGGCGAAATGGGATCGACTGGCATTGAAAGACAAAAGCTGTGCTCGGCATGATACCACCGTTATCGGGTCAAAATAGTAGTTGCAAACGACAACTATGCGGAAGCTCGTCTCGCTGCTTAATCGCAGTGTGACACTTCAAATCAAGTCCTAAGGGGTCGCACTCTTAGGCGGGGTTCGGAGGTACCTGGCAACAGAAACCTCCACTTCCTCCCACTCGCCAGTTAGCCCACGACGAAACCACATAAGCCTCTGATTTAATTAGAAACTTACGTCGGCTAACTCCGAAGTTGTCTTTATAAGGTTCGGTACCCGGCGCCTCCACCAAAAACCGGTCGACCTTGACGGACCGGCTTTTGATGGGGGCGAAATAGGATCGACAAGGGCGTAAAGATCGACTTTTTGCTCGGCATTGTACCACCGTTATCGGGCTAAACTTGTAGTTGCAAACGACAACTATGCGGAAGCTCGTCTCGCTGCCTAATGGCGGTGTGACACTTCACTCAAAGTCCTGACGGGTCGCACCGGCAGGCGGGGTCCGAAGGCACCTGGCAACAGAAGCCTTCACCTTCTCCAATCCCTTGAAATGGTCTATAGCTGTGCCAGATGACTCGTGCCGGAAGGCATGAAGCAAACGAAGAATGCCCGAATACAAGGGCAGGAAGAAAGACAGGAACGGATGGCGCAAGACCACATTCGCTACGACATTCTCGCCCAGGACGCGCTGCGCAGCGTCATTCGCAAGGTTCTGTCCGAAGTTGCGGTCACGGGCCATTTGCCCGGTGAGCACCATTTCTTCATCACCTTCCTGACCAACGCCCCCGGCGTGCGCATCTCGCAGCACCTCAAGGCGAAATATGCCGAGCAGATGACCATCGTCATCCAGCATCAGTTCTGGGACCTCAAGGTCACCGAGAGCCTGTTCGAGATCGGCCTCTCCTTCTCCGATACGCCGGAAAAGCTCGTCATCCCCTTCAATGCCATCCGCGGCTTCTACGATCCGTCCGTCAGCTTCGAACTGGAGTTCGACGTGCCGACGGTCGAGGAGGAAGAGGATCATTCCGCCGAGGTGACGGCCTATCCCGCCGCGCCGGAAAAGGCCGAGGATGCCGCCGAAGAGCCGGCGCCCCCGACCGGCGGCGGCGACAACAAGGGCGGCTCGGTCGTCTCGCTCGATTCCTTCCGCAAGAAGAACTGAGCCTTTCCGATGAGCGGCGACGTCGTCAATCTCCGCCAGTTCCGCAAGCAGAAGGCGCGCTCCGACAAGGAGAAGCAGGCCGAGCAGAACCGCGTCGCCTTCGGCCGCACGAAGGCGGAGAAATCCCTGACGCGCGCGCTGAACGAAAAGGCGGAAAAGACGCTGGAGCAGGGCCGCCTCGAGCGGCCCGGCGATGCCTCGGATGGCGAAAAAGGCTGACATCCCAGCACCTTGCCGGCATCCCCGGAATCGATCCGCCAACGGCCTGAATCATCCTGTGAGGACGGCATGATCCGCAAATATTCCACCACGCTGCATGGCCACCGCACGAGCTTCTCGCTCGAACCGGCATTCCACGACGAGCTGAAACGCATCGCGGACGCGCGCGCCATGCCGCTGGCCGCGCTTCTCAGGGAGATCGACGATGCGCGCGGCGTCGAGGGCAACCTGTCTTCGGCGCTGCGTCTCTTCGTCCTGCAATGGCTGAAGCAGCGGGCGGGCGACGTCCCGCTCAATTGACGCCGGGCAGCGCGTCGAAATTCAGGCTTTGTCCGTTGCCGACGGGCGGCAACTCGCTGCCGCGCTCGACGCCCTCCTCCGGCGAGACCGGCAGGCGTCGGCGCGCGGCCTCCTCTTCGGCCTTGCGCGCGTCCTCGGCAGCCTTCTGTTCTGCAAGGCGTCTCGCCTGCTCCTGCGCTTCCGCCTCCCGGCGCGCATCCTCGGCAGCCTTGCGCTTCGCCTCTTCGGCGGCCTGCGCAGCGCGCTCCTGCTCGGCCCGCGCGCGCGCTTCGGCGCGCAGGCGCTCTTCCTCCTCCATCCGCAGCCGCGCCGCCTCGGCCTCCGCCGCGCGTGCCTCGGCGCGTGCGCGATAGAGCGCGGCCTCCCGGCGCAGCCGCTGCTTCTCCAGCACGTTGGCCTGCAATGTCTCCACGCGCCGCCGCTCCGTCTCGAAGCGGCGCAGCGACAGGTAATTGGCAAGCGGCTGGACATCGAGCTCGACGCCCGGCGCGTCCACAAGGCCGCGATAACCGAGCGCCACTTCCGGCTCCGCCCCGGCGAGCGCCTCCTCGCCGGCCTTGTAGGTCACAGCGAGCCGGCCGGTCATGGTCTCGTCGGCAAGATCGATATCCGCATCGCCGGAAAGCGCCGCCTTGCCGTCTTCCGCCGTGACGTTCTGGACGCGCAGCTTGCCGCTGGCGAGCGCGAAGGGAATGCGAGCGGTCCCCAACGCCGCCTCGCCTTTCAGCACGGCATCCGCGGCAAAGCCGGCGACCCGCTCGGGCGTGACGTCGCCTTCGATCCGGTCCGCGGCCGAAAGCAGCGAGGGGAACGCCCCGGTATCGATGCCGCGCACGACGAAATCGGCCACCCGCGCCTCGCCCGAACCGCTCGCGCCTTCGGCCATGGCCCGCACGCTCTTGCCGGACGCGTCCACGGCAAGCGTCACATCCGCCTTGCCGCCCGCGACCGCGCCATCGGGGCTCGCCCAGACGATCTTCGACAGATCGGTCCCTGAAAGGGCAACGCGCGCCTCGAACAACCCGTTCTCCTCGGAATTCGCCACCTTGAGGCGGCCGGACAGCTTGCCGCCCAGCCAGTCGCCGGCCATGTCCGTCAGCGTCAGTTCGCCGCCCTTCCAGGCGAGATTGCCCTTGAAGCCCTCCACCGCGCCGTAAAGCCCCGGCCAGAACGCGCCGGCCTCGAGCGCAACGGTAAGGTCCGCATTCTCAAGCAGCGGCCGGCCGAGCGGCGCGGCATTGAGCCCGCCTTCCGCTGCATCGGTCACGGGGCCCGCCACGGCCTCGGCAAGGAAGGCGAAGTCGAGGGTGTCGAAGCGAAGGGCGCCGGTGCCGGCAAGCGTGGGCGCCGTCCGATCGAGCGTCAGCCCGCCGGAAAAGCCGTTGCGGTCGGCCTCGCCGGAGATATCCGTGATGGCGACGGCCTCGGCGCTGGTGTCGACCGATGCCTGCAAGGTCAGCGGCAGCCCCGCGCCGCCCTGCGGCAATGCGATGCCGTTCATCATCAGATAGGGCTCGATATCGTCGCTCTTCGCCGAAAGGGTGAGCGCGCCCGTCAGGAAGTCCGCTGCCGAAAGCGCCGCCGTGCCCTTGGCCGAGATCGACGTCCTGCCGGCATTGAACGCCGCCGAGACCGTAGCCGGCCCCTCCTCCGGCTGGTCGACGCTGAAGGTGACGCTCCCGTCGGGATCGGCGTCGAAGGGAAGCGGATCGAGGCCCATCTGCCCGGCCAGCACCACGGATTGCGGATTGAAGAGGCTGCCCTCCAACTCGAAGCCGCGCCCGTCCAGAAGCTGCGCAAGACCGGACGCCGAGAGCTTGAGATCGACACGTCCGTCATTGACCGGCCCCGCCAGCGTGAAGGTGGCGGGAGCGCCCGCCTCCCCGGAAACGGCGGCGCGCAGCGACAGGTTCGCATTGTCGTAGTAGCCGGCATTGGCGACGAAACGGGTGAGCAGCGGATGGGCCGACAGGTGGCGCGCCAGGAGATCGACGACGGGCTGCATGGCATCCGCCTTGAGCGCCACGTCGAGCCCGGCGCTAGGCTCGGTCAACGTGCCGCCGAGCGTGCCTTTCGCCGAAAGCGCAGCGCCCGCGAGCGAGGCGACGTCGAAGCGGCTGAGCGTGAGAAGCCCGTCCTTGGCGGACAGCACGGCCTCGACGCCATCGGCGCTTTCGCCGAAGGCGCGTAGATGATCCGCCTTGATATCGAGCGCGATGGAATGGCCGAGCACGGCCGGCAGCGAGGCATCGCCGGCAAAGAGCCCGGCAAGGGCCTGCAGCGAATCCAGCTCCACCTCGTCGCCGCGCAGTTGCAGCGAAAGCGTCGGGGCCGCGTCAGCGCGGGATTCGCGCTCCAGCCGGCCGGTGAGCGAGGCGCCGTCCACGGCGATTTCGAGGTTTTCGAAACGCTGCAAATCGTCGGTGAGGTTCACGTCGGCCGAAAAGCCCGCGGTCTTCAGCCTGCGGATTTCCGGATCGACGGAACCGGCCAGCCAGGTGGCAAGGCCGGATGGCTGATTGGACGCCACCAGCAGGTTGCCGACGAAGCCGCGATTGTTCCGGAGCGTCAGGCGGCCCTTGGCCTCCAGCGCCGTCCGGCCGGGCAGTTGCGCATCCGCGCGGTCGATCCGCCAGCTATTGCCGTCCGGCTTCACGTCGAGGCGGATCTCGCGCACCGTCGTGTCCCCCACGACCACGGCAGGCAGGAACAGGCTTGCCCGCCCCGGCACCTGCGGAATGGGGATGTCGGCGGCGATCGCCAGCAGCGCCTGGAGCCGCTGGCGGGCGGAAACCTGCGGGTTGCGGCCGGTCTTGCCGCCCTCTCCCTTGTTGCCGATGCGGCTGACGTCGATCTGCTGGCCGTCGGCGATCAGCAGGAATTCCGGCGCGCGGCCGGTATCGAGCGTCGCCTCGCCGGTCACCACATAGGGATCGTCCTGCGGCCCGGCCTCCAGCCGGTATTCGGGAACGCGGATGCGCTCGTTGGAAAGCTCGAATTTTCCGGCGACGCGGATCGGATCGGCCGTCGCCTCGCCCTTGGGACGCGGCTTTTCCGCGAGCGTGAAGCCGCCCTGGTATTGCGGGCGGAAGTCCACCACCTTCAGCACGCCGTCGAGATCGGCGCTGAAGGACAGCCGGTCCGGCACGATGCGGGCGCGCATCGAGAGCTCGCCATTCTCCACCTGCCCGCTCGCAAGCTGGAAGGCGCCGGTCTCGCCGTCGAGCGCCGCGCGCCCGTCGATGCGCCACGGCCCGCCGAGCGACTTGGCCGAAACCTGCGCGTCGAGGCCGGTGACATGGCGCGTGCGGCCGGTCTGCTCGTCGACGAATTCGATCTCGCCGCCGGTGATCGCAACGTTTTCGAGGATGACCGTCTTGGCGGGAATGTCGGATTTCAGGCCGCGCGCCCAGTCGAGCGTGCCGTCGGAAAACAGCTTGACGCGCGCCTTCGGCTCCTCGATGCGCATGTCGAAGATCAGCGCCTCGCCGGAAAGGAACGGTGCAAGCTCCGCATCCATGGAAAAACGCTCGACCTCCACCAGCGGCTTGCCGTCCTCCGGCGCGCCGACGCGCACGTCGCTCAGCGTGACGGAGGGAAACGGCAGCAGCCGCGCATCGACGCTGCCATGCACGGTGACGGGACGCCCCATGATGCGGCTCGCCTCGCGCTCGAAATCCTGCCGGAAGCTGGTCCAGTCGACGAAGAGCGGGGCAAGCAGCGCCGCGAACAGCGCCACGACCACCACGCCGCCGACAAAGAGCCCGATCCTAGAAAGCACGCCGCAAGCCTCGAATTCCGTTCAATCGCTTCACGATAACGTCTAATTCTCCGGCAGGGTCGAAAAAATCTTGCCGGGGTTGAGAATGTTGTCGGGGTCGAGCGCCTGCTTGATCTGCCGCATCAGATGCACCGCGCCGCCGAGCTCGCCCGGCAGGAAGGCCTGCTTGCCCTGCCCGATGCCATGTTCGCCCGTGCAGGTGCCGTCCATGGCGAGCGCGCGCGCATTGAGCCGGGTGACGAAGGCCTCGACCCCGGCGATCTGCGCCGCGTCCTTGTCGTCGAAGATCAGGCTGACATGGAAATTGCCGTCGCCGGCATGGCCGACGATGGGCGCCAGCAGGCCGTGCTCCTCGATGTCCCGTTCCGTCTCGGCCACGCAGTCGGCCAGCCGGGAGATCGGCACGCAGACATCCGTCGCGATGGCGGCATAGCCGGGATGCAGCGCCTTGGACGCCCAGTAGACATTGTGCCGCGCCTTCCAGAGCCTGGCGCGCTCCTCCGCGTCCGCCGTCCACTGGAATGCGCCACCGCCGCATTCGGCCGCAATGGCACCGAACTCCTCCGATTGCAGCCGGACATTTTCCTCATTGCCGTGGAATTCGAGGAAGAGCGTCGGCTGCTCCGGCAGGGTGAGGCCCGAATAGGCGTTGCACGCCTTGATCTGCAGCGTGTTGAGCAGCTCGATGCGGGCGACGGGAATGCCGAGCTGGATCGTCATGATCACCGCATTGCAGGCGTCCTTCAATGTCGGAAAGCCGCAGATACCGCCGGCGATCACCGCGGGAATGCCCTGGAGGCGCAGCGTGACCGAGGTCAGGACGCCGAGCGTTCCTTCCGCGCCGACGAAGAGGCGGGTGAGATCGTAGCCGGCCGAGGACTTCCTCGCGCGGCGGGCGGTGCGGATCTCCTCGCCCGTCGCTGTCACGGCGGTCACGGCAAGCACGTTGTCCTTCATCGTGCCGTAGCGCACCGCATTGGTGCCGGAGGCGCGCGTCGAGGCCATGCCGCCGATCGAGGCATTGGCGCCGGGATCGATGGGGAAGAAAAGGCCGGTGTCGCGCAAATAGAGGTTCAGCTCCTCGCGGGTGATGCCGGGCTCGACCGTGCAGTCGAGGTCCTCGGCATTGACCTCGAGCACGCGCTTCATGTTGCTGAAATCGATGGAGATGCCGCCCTCGGGCGCATTCACCTGCCCCTCCAGCGAGGAGCCCGTGCCGAAGGGAACGACCGGCACCTTGAGTTCGGCGCAAAGGCCCACGACCGCCTTCACCTCCTCGGCATTCTCCACGAAGACGACCCCGTCGGGAAGCTGGGCGGGAATATAGGTGGTGGTATGCGCGTGCTGGGCGCGCATCGCCTCGCCCGTCTGCAATCGCGGCCCGAAGCGCTCCGCGAGGCGCGCGAGCGCCTCGGCAATGCCAGCCTCGTTGCGCGCCCCGGTCCTGATATCCGCCAATGCCATCGTAACGTCCTCACATTCGTGGGGATTTACTCAGCAAATTGCCGCCCGGCTGTCCAGCCGCAATATCGGCTTGTTGCCACCTTTGCCGGCAGCGATCACTCGGCCGCCAGCGGCAGGACCTCGGCCTCATCGCCCTTTGCGAGCATGCGCGCATGCTCCAGCTCCGCGGCAAGGCGCTTTTCCTCGTCGGCATGGGGGCTGGTGAAGCGGGCGATCACCAGATAGGCGACCGGTGTCAGGTACAGCGTCACCACCGTCGCAAGGCCGAGCCCGCCGACCAGTACCCAGCCGAGCGAGATGCGCGCTTCCGCGCCCGCCCCGCTTGCCAGCACCAGCGGCACCGCGCCGACGACGGTGGCGATCATCGTCATCAGCACGGGACGCAGGCGGATGTTCGAGGCGTTCTCGATGGCGCTGCGGATATCCTGCCCGCGGTCGCGCAGCTGGTTGGCGAATTCCACGATGAGAATGCCGTTCTTCGCCATGATGCCGACGAGCAGCACGAGGCCGATCTGGCTGTAGATGTTGAGCGTCGTCCCCGTCAGGATCATCGCGAAGACGGCGCAGGCAAGCCCGAGCGGCACCGTCACCATGATGATGATGGAGCTGACGAAGCTTTCGAACTGCGCCGACAGCACGAGGAAGATGATGGCGATGGCGAAGCCGAAGGTGACGACGAGGCCACTCGAATTCTCCTGCAGCGTCGCGGCTTCCGCCATCGGCATCAGACGCGAGCCCTCCGGCAGCAGCGGTTCGGCCATGTCCTGCACCATCTTCAGCGCATCGCCGAGCGCCAGCCCGTCCTTGAGGCCGGCGGAAAGCGAGACGGCGCGAAGCTGCTGCTCGCGCGAGAGCTGCGGCGCGACGGCCTTTTCCTCCAGCGAGGCGATGGAGGACATCGGCACGATCTTGCCGTCGCCGGTCTTGAGGAAGATGTTCTCCAGGTCCATCGGGTCGTTGATCGGCGTCGTGGTGGAGGAGAGCTTCACCGGATAGGCCTGCCCCTCGACATAGACGTCGACGACGCTGGTGCCCTCCAGCATCGCCTGCAGCGCGGCGGCAAGGCCGGTGATGTCGATGCCGAGATCGGCGGCGCGCTCGCGGTCGATCGTCACCGAAAGCTGCGCCTGGTTGGCCTCGTAGTTGAGACGCACGTTCTGGAAGCGGCCGCTGTCCTCGATCTTGCGCACGAGTTCGGCCGCCGCACTGCCGAGCTTGGTATAGTCGTTGCCGACGAGCGCCACCTGCAGGCCGTTGCCGGCGCCGCGGATGCCGAGGCTGTTCGGCTGCATGGTGAAGGCGCGCACGGACGGCACCGTCGCCACGGCGGCGTTGATGTCCTGCACGATCTGCTGCTGCGTGCGGTCGCGCTCGCTCCACGGCGCCAGCGTCAGCACCATGAAGCCGCTGTTCGTCGAGCCGCCCTGCCCCGAGATGGAGAAGATGTTGACGATCTCGCCGTCGTCGTAGAGCGGACGCAGCTTGTTCTCGACCACCTTCATCTGGTCCTGCGCATAATCGAGCGACACGCCCTGCGGCGCGTTCACGCGCAGCATGACCATCGACCGGTCCTCGCTCGGCGTCAGTTCCGACTTGATCGTGAAGAACGAGGTCGCCCCCGCCGCCGTGAAGAGCAGCGCCACGAGGAAGACGACGAAGGGCGCGCCGAGGCAGGCACTCAGCGTCGAGCGATAGAAGCGCGAGGCCGCCCCGCCGATGCGGGCGAGAATGCCGGTGTGCTCGTGCTTGACCTCCTTGGTCAGCATGCGCGAGGCGAGCATCGGGCAGAGCGTCAGCGCCACGAAGGAGGAGAGCAGCACGGCGAAGGCCAGCACGAAGCCGAATTCGCGGAAGAGGCGCCCCGCCTGCCCCGGCAGGAACGAGAGCGGCACGAAGACGGCGGCGAGCGTCGCGGTCGTCGCGATGACGGCGAAGAACACTTCGAGCGTGCCGTGGATCGCCGCCGCGCGCGGCTTCAGCCCCTCGGCGCGCCGGCGCACGATGTTTTCCAGCACCACGATGGCGTCGTCCACCACGAGGCCGGTCGCCAGCACGATGGCCAGCAGCGTCAGGATGTTGACGGAGAAACCGGCCATGTAGATGGCCGCGATCGTGCCGATCAGCGCGATGGGCATGCTGATCGTCGGAATGAGCGTCGCGCGCCAGTCGAGCAGGAAGAGATAGATGACGAGCGTCACGATCAGCACGGCGACGACGAGTGCGATCTCCACTTCGTGAATGGCGCCGTCGATGAAGACGGCATCGTCGCTGGTGATCTTGAGCTGGGTGCCCTCGGGCAGGATGGTGCCGAGGCGCGAGACCATCTGCTTCACGCCCTCGGAAATATCGAGGGTGTTGGACTGCGCCTGGCGGATGATGCCGAGGCCGATACCCTGGCGGCCGTTGGAACGCAGCGCCGTCGAGCCCTCGTCCGGCCCCAGCGTCACCATGGCGATGTCGCCGAGGCGCACGCGGTTCTTGAGGATCAGGTTCTCGAAGTCGGAGGGCTTGGCAAGGTCGGCCGTCGCACGCACCGTGATGTCCTGGCTGCGGCTCTTCAGCGAGCCGGCCGGCACGTCGAAGGCGGCGGTCGCCAGCGCGTTGCGCAGGTCCGCCACCGTCAGGCCGCGTGCCGCGAGCTTCGACTGGTCGACGTCGACGCGGAAGATCTTCTCCTGGTCGCCATATACGGCGACGTCCGCGACCCCCTCGACCGAGGCGAGACGGTCGGTGATCTCGTTCTCGGCGAGCAGCGTCAGGTCTTCGAGCGACTGCGTGTCGGAGGTCAGCGCAAGCCGCATGATCGGCTGGCTGTCCGCATCGGCCTTCACGACGCGGGGCTCCTCGGCGCCGTCCGGAATCTTGTTGGCCACGCGGCCGAGCGCGTCGCGCACGTCGTTGGCGGCCTGGTTGACGTCCGTCGTATCCGAGAACTGCAGCGTCACGCGGCTGCGCGCGAAGGACGAGACCGAGGAGATATCCTTGATGCCCTGCACGCGGGAAACGGCGCCTTCGATGACGTCGGTCAGCTCGCGGTCTACCGTCTCGGGCGAAGCGCCGTCGAAAGTGGTCGTCACGCTGATGACCGGCTGGTCGACGGAAGGAAGCTCGCGAATCTCCACGCCGTTGAAGGCGGCGAGGCCGGCGACGACGATCAGCGTGTTGAGGACGAGGGCGAAGATCGGCCGCCGGATGAAGAGCGCGGTAAAGCCCGCCGTGCCGGTATCGTTGAGCCCGCCTGCCTCACCCGACATCACGAGCCCTCCGTCACGGCGGGGGTCTTCTCCTCGGCCGTGCGCACCGCGCCGCCCGGGCGCAGCGTCTGCACGCCTTCCGTGACGACGGCGTCGCCCTCGGCAAGCGCGGCCTTCACCAGCACCTTGTCGGGATTACGCTGGACGATATGCACCGGAACCCGCTCGACCGTGTCGCCCTTGAGCTTCCAGATATAGGAGCCGTCGGCGCTCCACTGGATCGCCAGCGGATCGACGCTCGGATAGAAGTCGCCTTCGAAGCGCATGTTCACCTGGAAGGACATGCCGGCGCGCAGCACGTCCTCGGGATTGCTGATGCGTGCCCGCACCCGCAACGTCCGGCTTTCCTGCTCGATGCGGTTGTCGACGGCCTGGATCTTGCCGGTGAAGGTCTCCCCCGGCCGCGCGACGGCCGTCGCCGTCAGGTCGTTGCCGACGCGCACGCTGGTGGCGAAGCGCTCCGGCACCCAGTAGTCGACGAGGATTTCCGAGCGGTCGTCGATGCGGGCGATCGCCGAGGCGGTGGTGACGTAGTCGCCGGGATTGACCGAGATGATGCCGACCACGCCGCTATAGGGCGCGGTGATATCGCGGCGGCGGAGCGTCAGTTCCGCATTCCTGAGGGCAAGTTCCGCCGCCTTCAGCGCGGTCTCGGCATCCTGCAGGTCGGCAAGGCTGGTGGAGGAGCGCAGGTTCTGGATGCGCTTGAGCTTCTGCTCCGCGCTGTCGCGGGCGACGCGCGCCTGGTCGGCGGCGATCTTCTGCTCGTCGCTGTCGAGCCGGGCGATCACCTGCCCCTGTTCCACGCGCTCGCCGGATTCGACGAGGACTTCCGTGAGGTTGCCGGTCGAATAGGGCGTGACCGTCACGGTGCGGATCGCCTCGCCGTCGCCGATGGCGTTCAGCCGGTCGTTGACGACGGCCATGGCGACGGGCCTTGTGGCGACGAGCGTCGGCCCGCCGCCGAAACCGCGGCGTCCACCACCCTCTTTCCCGCCTTCGGCCTTGCCGTCACCGGCCGGCGCAATGGCCGCGACGAGCCCTCCGGGCAGGCCCGCGGCCTCCAGCATGCCGTTCGCTCCCGGAACGAAGCGGCCCCAAAGCAACACCCCCGCCGCGATCACGCCAAGGCCGATGAGGAGCTGTTTCCAAACCCGCATGCACACACTCTCCGATGGAAGCGAAACATCGCCTGTTGCGACGCGACATAGAGCAAGTATCCCGCTTTGGAAATGAACCGGCAATGAAAGAGTACGATCATTACGAAATTGTAAGATAGCCGGGCCGGTCTGTTACCGAAATGTAAGAAAAAGTGGAGAATTCCGCCGAGCCGGACCTCCCCTCCCTCGACGGGGACGACATCTCCGCCGGCGGCCCCGCAAGGGCCCGGACGGCGGCGGTTTCCACAATCTTTCGGCCCTCGTCCTTCCCCGCGGAATAAAAGCAGAACGGAAAACTGGCCTTTCGGGACCGAATCACTACATTGAGCCGCATGATCAGCGGTTACGACGACATTCCCTTCTTCGACGAGGACCCGCAGCTCGGTGGAAAGCCCGCGGCACCGGCCAAGCCGGCCGGCGGCCTCGGCATCGCCGCACGCGCCATGGCGGCCCGCGATGCCAACCGGGCGCCGGATTATCTCTCCGGCCTCAATCCCGAGCAGCGCGAGGCGGTCGAGACGCTCGACGGCCCCGTTCTGGTGCTCGCCGGCGCCGGCACCGGCAAGACGCGGGTGCTCACCACCCGCATCGCCCATATCCTCGCCACCGGCCGCGCCTTTCCCAGCCAGCTCCTCGCCGTGACCTTCACCAACAAGGCAGCGCGCGAGATGAAGGAACGCATCGGCCTCCTCGTCGGCGGCGCGGTTGAGGGCATGCCCTGGCTCGGCACGTTCCACTCCATCGGCGTCAAGCTGCTGCGCCGCCATGCCGAACTCGTCGGCCTCAAGTCGGACTTCTCGATCCTCGATACCGACGACGTGGTGCGCCTCATCAAGCAGATCCTCCAGGCCGAGGGCATCGACGACAAGCGCTGGCCGGCCAAGCAATTCGCCGGCATGATAGACACCTGGAAGAACAAGGGCCTCGACCCGGCGCAGATTCCGGAGGGAGACGCACGCGCCTTCGCCAACGGCAAGGGCCGCGAACTCTATGTCGCCTACCAGAACCGCCTGAAAACGCTGAACGCCTGCGACTTCGGCGACCTGCTGCTGCATCCGATCCGCATGTTCCGCGCCAATCCCGACGTGCTCGCCGAATATCACCAGAAGTTCCGCTATATCCTCGTCGACGAGTACCAGGACACCAACACCGCGCAATATATGTGGCTGCGCCTCCTCGCCCAGCGCCCCAAGGGCACGCCACAGAACGTCTGCTGCGTCGGCGACGACGACCAGTCGATCTACGGCTGGCGCGGCGCGGAGGTCGACAATATCCTGCGCTTCGAGAAAGATTTCCCGGGCGCCAAAGTCATCAAGCTGGAGCGCAACTATCGCTCCACCGCCCATATCCTCGGCGCCGCCGGCCATCTGATCGCCCATAACGAGGACCGGCTGGGCAAGACGCTCTTCACCGACAGGCACGACCCCGACGACGACAAGGTCGTCGTGCACGCCGCCTGGGATTCCGAGGAGGAAGCCCGCGCCGTCGGCGAGGAGATCGAGCAGCTTCAGCGCAAGGATCACAAGCTGAACGACATGGCGATCCTCGTGCGTGCGTCGTTCCAGATGCGCGAATTCGAAGACCGCTTCGTCACGCTCGGCCTCAACTATCGCGTCATCGGCGGCCCGCGCTTCTACGAGCGGCTGGAGATCCGCGATGCGCTCGCCTATTTCCGCCTTGTCAGCCAGCCGGCTGACGACCTCGCCTTCGAGCGCATCGTCAATACGCCCAAGCGCGGCCTCGGCGACACGACGATCCGCAACCTGCACGACTATGCGAGAGCCCGCGACATTCCGATGCTCGCGGCGGCGGGCGAGATCATCGATACGGACGAACTGAAGCCGAAGGCGCGCAAGGCGCTCTTCGACGTCGTCACCGATTTCCGCCGCTGGCAGTCGCTGCTGGAGACGATGCCGCATACCGAGCTTGCCGAGCAGATCCTCGACGAGAGCGGCTATACCGCCATGTGGCAGGCCGACAAGTCGGCCGAGGCGCCGGGGCGGCTGGAGAACCTGAAGGAACTCATCCGCTCCATGGAGGCCTTCGAGTCCATGCGCGGTTTCCTGGAGCACGTCTCGCTCGTGATGGACGCCGAGCAGAACGAGAACCTCGACGCCGTATCGATCATGACGTTGCACTCGGCCAAGGGCCTCGAATTCGAGACCGTCTTCCTGCCGGGCTGGGAGGAAGGCCTCTTCCCGCACCAGCGCGCGCTCGACGAGGGCGGCCGCTCCGGGCTGGAGGAGGAACGCCGCCTCGCCTATGTCGGCATCACGCGGGCGAAACGCCGCTGCCACATCTGGTTCGTCTCGAACCGGCGGATCCATGGCCTGTGGCAATCCACCCTGCCCTCGCGCTTCCTCGACGAGCTGCCGGAAACGCATGTCGAAGTGGCCGAGGTGGAACAGTCCTATGGCGGTTACGGCCGCGGCGGCTATGGCCAGTCGCGCTTCGACAAGCAGGAGCCGTTCCAGAACGCCTATTCGACACCCGGCTGGCGGCGCGCGCAGGCGAACCGCACGGATGCGACGCGGGATAACTGGGGCTCACGCTCCGGCCACGCGGTCGAGCGTATCGGCTACGGCGAAAGCGGCCCGCGCGGCCGCACCATCGAGGGCGAGCTGGTCGCCAAGTCGACCACGAGCGAGCCGTCGCAATTTTCGATCGGCGACCGGGTCTTCCACCTGAAATTCGGCAACGGCAACGTGGCGGCGGTCGAGGGCAACAAGCTGACGATCGATTTCGACCGCGCCGGCCAGAAACGCGTGCTCGACGGCTTCGTCGAGCGGGTTTGACGCGATCACCTCTGCCTGCCGGCATTTCGCCCAGCGGGAGGCTTGCTCATCGTTCAAAATGGAATGCCAAGGACGCGGCATGTTAAATCCCTCCCCCTTGCGGGGAGGGATTTAGGGAGGGGTCTCCCTTACGCCCCAGCCTTGCGATAGAGCGCGGCGAGCTGCGTGCGGGAGGACGGCAGTTCCGGCACCACGACCATCATGGTGACATGGCCGCGCTTGAAGGCATTGAGGAACGGCTCGTAGTTCTGGAAGGCGACGCAGCCGTGCGAACCCTTCTGGTTACGGAGCAGATTGGTATGCGTCAGCAGGCCCGTGCGGTTCTTCGGATCGCGGCCATCGACCGAGAGCATGCGGATCGCCTCGACGCCGTGGAAACGCTGCTCGCGCATCCTCAGGCGATAGATGCCCTTCGGCGTCGGGCCGCTCATCTTCACATGCTCGTAATTCGGGTTGTCGCGCATCTTGCCGATGCCGGAATGGGCGCGAAGCTTCGTGCCGTCGGGCATGTAGACGGTCGCGGCCGAGACGTCGTAGATCGCGACCCGCGTGCCCTTGCCCGGCCAGCCGGTGCTGCTCTTGCCCGAGAAGAGGCCGCCGAAGAGCGAGCGCTCCGGCTTGACGATGGCGGCGACATCCTTGTCGTCGTCCTTGTCCTTGCTTTCTTCGCGGGCGGTGCGGGTGGCAGGCTTTTCCTCCGCCGGCTTGCGCTCGATGGTGACAGTCTCCAGCGCCGGCCGGGCCTCGGGCAGCGGGATTTCACCGAGGATCATATCCTCCTCGGACTTTTCCTCTTCCGGCTTCTTCATCACGAGGCCGAAGGGCTGGAGATCCTTGCGGGCGGAAACGTCATTCGGCAGCAGCGCCGTCACCAGCGCGGGCTGGCCGCTCACGGCCTTCTCCTGTTCCACCGAACGCTCGGCACGGGCGAAGGCGGCTTCCAGCATCAGGGCCTTGGCCTTCTCGCGCTTGACGGCGGAAGCGAGCTGGACGGAAATCTTGCGCTGATGCGCGGCCTGGATCGCCTCGGCGGTAAGCTGTTTCTGGCGGATCTCGCTCTCGGAGGGCGGCGAAAGGCGCGAGAATTTCGCGACCTTGATCATGCGCGCCGGCTGGTTCTTCTCGACGCCGGGCGTGGCGGTGAGAAGGGAAGCGGCGATATTCTTCTTTCCGTCCGAAAGGGAGGAAGCGGCATCCTGCATCGCGCCGAGCGTCGAAACGACCGCCCAGGCGGACCCGGCAATGACGCCGCAAGCAATCAATGCACCGAGAAAGATACCCCCGGAGCGGCCCCCACGGGATTTCGACGCGGAACGCGCGGAATTGTACACAGACGCCATGATACTCGTTACCCGATACTCGTTACTCGACGCGGCCGCGGAAAAAACAGTCCGAAGGCCTTTACGCTGGCGGCAGTGGGGATCACGCGTCCCGGGTGTCTGCCGAACGAGCAAAGAATGACGAAATATGGTAAGCAATTCCTAAACGGCGCCTCATGTTTTTGAAGGAATGCGGCCGGGCGGTCCTCAACACCCGGCAAGCGTGCCTTTCACGAAAATGCGGCGCTGGCGTGTCCGAAGGGCCGGACTCCCTAGAATTCGGGATACCGGGCCAGCCAGTCCGTCGCCCGCTCATAGGCGGCGGCCGCGGCGAGCACGTCCCGGTCGCCCCGCGCCGGGCCGATGATCTGGATGCCGGCGGGCAGCCCGTTCGCGCCGAAGCCGGCCGGCATGGCCGCGACGGGAAGCCCGGCGAGCGTCGGGCCGATCACCACCTCCATCCAGCGGTGATAGGTATCCATCGTCCGCCCCTCGATCGCCTTCGGCCAGTCCAGCTCCGCATCGAAGGGGAAGACCTGCGCGGCGGGCAGGATCAGGAAATCGTAAGTCTCGAAAAGCCCGGCGACATGGCGGTGCCAGTCGCTGCGGCCGAGCGAGGCGGCATAGATCTCCGCGCCCGTAAGGTCGTGGCCATGCTCGATCTCCCAGATCATCTCCGGCTTCATGCGCGCCCGGCGCTCCGGGTCGGCATAGTCGGCGGCCTGCCCGCCGGAAACGAGGAAATGGCGAAGCGTGCGCCAGACCTGCCAGAGCCGCGCCATGTCGAAGCCCGGCGGAACATCCTCCACCGTGCAGCCGAGCCGGCGGAACACGTCGAGCGAGGCACGGCAGAGCTCCAGCACGCCCGGCTCGAAGGGAAGGTACCCGCCGAAATCGCCGAGCCAGCCGACACGGGCGCCGGAAAGATCGCGGCTTCCGTCCAGCGACAGGTCCTCGTCGCGCAGCGAAAGCGGATCGCGCGGGTCGTGCCCGGCCTGGGTCGCAAGGAGCGCGGCCACATCGGCGACGCTGCGCCCCATCGGCCCGTTGACGGCAAGCTGACCGAGGAAGAGCTCGCTGCCGAGCGAGGGAATCCGGCCGAAGGACGGACGGAAACCGACGACATTGTTGAAGGCCGCAGGGTTGCGCAGCGACCCCATCATGTCGCTGCCGTCGGCGACCGGAAGGATCCGCGCCGCCAGCCCCGCCGCCGCGCCGCCGGAAGAACCGCCGGCGCTCTTCGCCGTGTCATAAGGATTGCGGGTGACGCCGAAGATCGGGTTGTAGCTGTGGGATCCAAGCCCCATCTCCGGCGCATTGGTCTTGCCGATGATGATGGCGCCGGCCGCGCGGATGCGCTCGACATGGATGTCGTCATAGTCCGGCACGAAATCCGCATAGTTCGCCGAGCCGAAGGAGCAGAGGATGCCCCTGGCCTCGGAAAGGTCCTTCACCGCGAAGGGCATGCCGTGCAGCCAGCCGCGATAGTCCCCGGCCGCAAGCGCCCGGTCGGCCTCCTCCGCCTCGGCGAGCAGCGCCTCGGCCGGGCGAAGGCTGACGATGGCGTTGATGCGCGGATTGACCGCCTCGATGCGCGAAAGATAGGCGGCCATCACCGTGCGGCAATCGAGCCGGCGCTCGGCGATGGCGGCGGAAAGGGCAAGGGCGGAAAGATCGGTGATGTCCTGCAAGGTCGGCGCTCCGGCAATCGTCTGATGCTAGAGCTAGCAGGCAGAGGCACGCCGCGCCAGCCCGTCCCTAGCGCCGCGCCGCGCGCCGTTCGTCCAGCACCTCGGCCGCCTCCAGCAAGGTGGCGAAAAGGTAGGAGATCTTGTCGCTGCGCGTTTCGCCGTACCAGATCTGCGGCACCATCACGCGGAAGCGCGTTTCGAGGAGGTCGGCCAGCGCCTCCGTGTCGCCCATCCATTCCAGCATGTCGGCATAGAGGTTCATCACGCTCGGCGCCGGAAAGCGCGTCAGAAGGTCCTCGAACCCCTGCTTGACGAGGGCGGGATCGCACAGCGTATCGGCAAGCTGGTGGTCGCCGACATCCGTGTTCGCCTGATGGATCAGCGCATAGAAGCCGAGGCCGAAGCGGTCGCCGGTCAGTTCCGCTGCCCGCCGGGCGAAATCCTCGAGGTCCCGCGCGTTCCGGCCCAGCCAGCGCGGCAGGATCATGCGGGCATGGGCGCGGCAGAGGTCGATATTGTAGCGGTCGAGCAGCCATGCCCGCTCGAAGCGCGCCTTGAACGTCTCGAAACTGCCCTCGTTCGCCGAACGGCGATAATCGCTCATGCGCCAGCTGAAATCCTTCGGATCGGCATGGCTGTCGAGAACGGCGTCCGCCTCCTTCAGCAGCGCTTCAAAGCCCTTCCACTGGTCGGCCGTCACCTCGTGCCCCCAGGCCGTGCCGCGCCGCATGAAGGCGGCGGTGCGCAGCGCATCGGCATAGGTCGCAGCGGAAAAGGCCGAGGGACTGCGCTCGAAGAACGCCCGGAAGGGCGCCAGCATGTCGCCCTGCGGCGGCGCGGCGTCCGCATCGTCCGGCAGGCCCGGGAAGGACTCCAGGAACCAGTCCCTGACGAGCGCATGGAGCGGCTTGCCGTTCGCAGCGATAATACCGCTCGCCCGCGCCGTCTCGAAGGCCTGATGATAGGCCTCGAAATCCCCCAGGCTCCATGCGGCGCGCATCGCATCGCGCTGCGGAACGAGGTCCGGCAACTCGTCGTGAAGCTCGACGAGATAGAGGTCGTAATCGCGGACGAGGCTGCCTTCCAGCGACAGCGGCTCTTCTCCCCCACCGCCGGTCGGGCGGGCGGCATTCCGGTTGCGCCAGGCGCTGAAAATATCCTTGAAACCCATGTCGCGTGATCCCCCCGCCGGCCGGGAAACGATCTACCCGTCCCGCAATCGGAGAGGCAGCAGGACGGACGTTCACAACCGGGCGACTATTCGTGGCTATCACCGTTTTTTGAAGAACGCACGCTCTTTCCGCGCTTCATGCGTGATGCATTTCTCGTCCGACAGGGACCGGAAAGGTGACGGCAAACATGTTCCCGACGGAACAACCCTGCGGCGTCTTGCCTGCGAGAATGCCATCGGATGAATGGTTCATCCTTTGACCTGAAGAGAGGATATTGAAATGCGCAAGTTCATCCTGTCAGCCGTGGTCGCCATCGCCGCAGCGCTCTCCTTCGCCGCTCCCTCGCAGGCCGCCGGTTCCTATGGCGGCGGCTATGGCCACGGCTGGGGCGGCCATCACCGCCATGTCTCGCACTATTACGGCCATCACCATCGCCACTGCCATTGGAAGAAGATCAAGCGCTACAACAAGTGGGGCCATGTCGTCTTCAAGCGCGTGAGGGTCTGCCGCTAAGCGCCGGCCTCATCGACGGAATCGCCATGCCCCGGTTGCGCCGCGACCGGGGTTTTCGCGAAGGCCGGGGTTTTAGCAAAGGTATGGGCGCATGCCTATTCCGGCCGCAGTCCCTGCGGGGTGATATGGTTCGGAAAGGCAGTGGCGAGGAAGGCGACAGCCGCCTCCAACGCCTTTTCCCGCGTGGTGCCGTCGCCCATCGTCAGGCGCAGCCACAGGCCTTCCAGCAGGGTGCAAAGAGCGAGTGCGACCGCTTCCGGCTGGAAGGCATAGCCGCCCTCCGCCTTGAGGCCGGCGCAGAGCGAGATCACCGTCTCCTGATACTTGACGTCGCGCGCGCCGCAGAGCGCCTGGTAGGTCGGCCGCGACTTCGCCTCGCCCCAGAAGGCGCACCAGGCCGCCAGCTTGCGTCTCGTGCAGATTCTGCGGTCGAAATCGGCGTGGACGAGCGCCCAGATCCGGGCCGCCGGGCTCTCTCCCGCCTTTTCCAGCGCCGCGTTCCAATGGTCCGAATATTCCTCGGACATGAACTGCAGCGTGGCGACGAGCAGGTTTTCCTTGCTCTCGAAATGGAAGTTCACGATGCCGCGGGAAAGGCCGGCGCCATCGGCGACGTCGGCAAGCGTCGTGTCGGAATAGCCGCGCTTGGCAAGCGAATCGATCGTCGCCTCGATGAGCTGCTGCCGGCGCGTCGCCTTTGGGGCCTTGCGTACCCGTTTCTCGCCTTCGCCCGAGCCCTGTTCAGCCCCGCCTGCCCGCATCTTCGCCGTCACCCTGCCTCGCTTGTGCGCAGAAGAGCGGGACAATGCGCCCCGCTGTCAAGAACCTTCTGCGACAGGCCGGCAGCGGGTGCCGCTCAGCCGGACGGCGCGTGCGATCCATAGGTGCGGAAAAGACGGCGCAGGGCCTCCGTTCCCTCGCCTGCGATGTCGAACCTGCGGCCGAACAGCAGCCATTCCGAACAGAGCCCCTTGAGGACCCAGCGCAGCATGGATGCGGCGGAACGGGGCGTCCAGCAGGCGCAGAGCTGGCCCTGCCGCTCGGCCTTGGCGAAGGCCGTTTCCAGCGTCTGCATGTGCTCGTCGTCGATGTCGTTCTGGCGCTCGGAGATACGGGCGAATTCGCCGGTGGCGTCGCAACGCAGGAGGATCGACAGGATGCGCTGGCGATGCTCGTCGGCAGCCAGCAGTTCCAGCCATTCCTTGCCGACCCGCTCCAGAACGGCGAGCACGTCGACATTCTCCGCCTCCAGCTCGCGGGCGATCAGGTCTTCCTGCGGCAGGGGAAGCGAATCGTAGAGTTCCAGCACGAGGTCCGCCCGGTTGGCGAAGTGCCAGTAGATGGCGCCGCGGGTGACCCCCGCGGCGCGCGCCACATCCTCCATGGAGGCATGGGCGACACCTTTTTCGTAGAAGACCTTCTCGGCCGCCAGCAGGATTTGCTGGCGGGTTTCCTTGGCCTCCGCCTTGGTCCGGCGCATGGCGGCCTACTCCGCCGGGCTTGCGGCCGGAGCCGGCTCCTCTTTCTTCTTCCCGTAGCCGAACAGCTTCATCACGAAGACGAAGAAGACCGGCACGAAGAAGATGGCGAGCACCGTGGCGGTGATCATGCCGCCCATGACGCCGGTGCCGATGGCGCGCTGGCTGCCGGCGCTGGCGCCCGTCGCGATGGCGAGCGGCAGAACGCCGAGCGTGAAGGCGAGCGAGGTCATCAGGATCGGGCGGAAGCGCAGGTGGCAGGCCTCGATGGTCGCCTCGATCAGCGACCGGCCGTCCGCCATCAGTTCCTTGGCGAACTCGATGATCAGGATCGCGTTCTTCGCCGAAAGGCCGATGATCGCGATGAGACCCACCTTGAAGTACACGTCGTTCGACATGTCGCGGAGCGTCACTGCGATGACCGCGCCGATGACGCCGAGCGGCACGACGAGGATGACCGCGAACGGGATCGACCAGCTCTCATAGAGCGCCGCAAGGCACAGGAACACCAGGAGGATCGAGAGACCGACGAGGATCGGCGCCTGCGAACCCGACTGGATTTCCTGCAGCGACTGCCCCGTCCACTCGTAGCCGAAGCCCGGCGGCAGCTGGGCGGCAAGCCGCTCCATCTCGGTGATGGCATCGCCCGAGGAGAAGCCCGGCTTGGTATCGCCGCTGATGCGGATCGACGGATAGCCGTTATAGCCCACGGTCTGCGTAGGCGCCTTCACCCATTCGGCGGTCGCGAATGCCGAGATCGGAACCATCCCGCCCTTGGAATTGCGGACGTTGAGGTTGAGGAGGTCGGCGATCTGCATGCGTTCGTTCTGGTCCGCCTGGACCGTCACGCGCTGCATGCGTCCCGCGTTCGGGAAGTCATTGACGTAGGTCGAGCCCAGATTGGTCGAGATCGTCGTGTTGATGTCCGCGAAGGTCACGCCGAAGGTGTTGGCCTTCTCGCGGTCGATCACGATGTTGACCTGCGCGGCGTCCGGCATGCCGTCGACGCGCACGCCCGTGATGACGTTGCTCTTGCCGGCAAGATCGAGGAGCTGGGCCGTCGCGGCCGAAAGAGCCTGCTGGCCGAGGCCGCCGCGGTCCTGGAGACGGAAGGAGAAGCCGCCCGTCGTGCCGAGGCCCTGGATCGGCGGCGGCGACAGCGCGAAGCTGATCGCATCCTTGATCTGGCTCATCGCCATGCTGGCGCGCCCTGCGATCGACTGGGCCGAATCGTCCGGTCCGCGCACGCTCCAGTCCTTCAGCGTCACGAAGGCAAGACCTGCATTCTGGCCCGCGCCGAAGAACGAGAAGCCATTGATGCCGACGATGGTGTCGACCGCCGGCTCCTTGCCGAAGATCTTCTCGGTCTGCGAAAGCACTTCGTCCGTACGGTGGCCGGTCGCCTCCGAGGGAAGCTGCATCATGACGATCACGAAGCCCTGGTCTTCGTCCGGCAGGAACGAGGACGGCAGCTTCATGAACATGTAGCCGAGGCCGGCGAGGATCGCGAGATAGATCACCATCACGCGGCCCGCCTTGCGGACCAGCCAGCCGACCGTGCCGCTATAGCCTCTCGAACTGCGGTCGAAGCTGCGGTTGAACCAGCCGAAGAAGCCACGCTTCTCGTGATGGTGTCCCTTCGGAACCTGCTTGAGGAAGCTGCCGGCGAGCGCCGGGGTCAGCGACAGGGCGAGGAAGGCCGAGAAGAGGATCGAGACGACCATCGTCAGCGAGAACTGCTGGTAGATGACGCCGACCGCGCCGGGGAAGAAGCCCATCGGAATGAACACCGAGGCGAGCACCAGCGTGATGCCGATGACGGCGCCGGTGATCTGCTTCATCGCCTTGCGGGTCGCTTCCTTGGGAGGCAGCCCCTCTTCCGACATGATGCGCTCGACGTTCTCCACGACGATAATCGCATCGTCCACGAGAATGCCGATGGCGAGCACCATGGCGAACATGGTCAGGACGTTGATCGAGAATCCCATGGCGAGCATGACAGCACAGGTGCCGAGCAGCGCGACCGGAACGACGAGCGTCGGGATGATCGTGTAGCGGATGTTCTGCAGGAACAGGAACATCACGAGGAACACGAGGCCGACGGCTTCGAGCAGCGTATGCAGAACCTTCTCGATCGACACCTTCACGAAGGGCGACGTGTCGTAGGGGATCGAATATTCGATGCCCGGCGGGAAGAACTTCGCCAGTTCATCCATGCGCGCCTTGATCGCCTCGGACGTCGCCATGGCGTTGCCGCTCGGCGAAAGCTGCACGCCGATGGCGGCGGAAGGCTGGCCGTTGAGGCGCGTCGAGAACGAATAGGTCTCGCCGCCCACTTCGACACGCGCCACGTCGCGCAGGCGCACGGCCGAACCGTCCGCATTCGCGCGCAGCACGATGGCGCCGAACTCCTCCGGCGTCGTGAGCTGGCCCTTGATGTTGACGGGAGCTGCGATCTGCTGGGTGATCGGGTTCGGCTGGGCACCGATGCTGCCGGCCGCGATCTGCGCGTTCTGCGCCTGCACGGCGGCGGTGACGTCCGCGGCCGTCAGGTTGAGGCCGAGCATCTTGGCCGGATCGAGCCAGACGCGCATCGAGCGCTGGGTCGCGAAGAGCTGCGCACGGCCGACGCCGGGCACACGCTGGATTTCCGACAGGATGTTGCGGTTCAGGTAGTCGCCGAGGCTGATGGCGTCCATCGAGCCGTCGGTGGAGGTAAGCGAGACGATCAGCAGGAAGCCGGAGCCGGCTTCTTCGACCTGCACGCCCTGGCGGCGGACCGAATCGGGAAGACGCGGCTCGACGCGGCTGACGCGGTTCTGCACGTCGACCGAGGCCTGGCTCGGATCGGTGCCCGGCGCGAAGGTGATGTTGATTTCGGCCGAACCGGCGGCACTGGAGGTCGATTCGAAATAGAGCAGGCCGTCGACGCCGTTCAGCTCATCCTCGATGAGCTTGGTGACGCTCTGGTAGGTGTCCTGCGAGGACGCGCCGGAATAGGTCGTCGAGACCGAGATCTGCGGCGGGGCGACGTTCGGATATTGCGCGATCGGCAGGAGCGGGATGGAGATGGCGCCGGCGATCATAATGAAGATCGCGACGACCCAGGCGAAAATCGGCCTGTCGATAAAGAAACTGGGCATAGTCCGGATCCTTACTTTGCCTGCTCGGTCTTGGCGGCATCGCCGCCTTCGGCCTTGCCGGCATCGCCGGTCTTGGCGGCACCTTCGCCGCCCTCAGCCTTGCCTGCCTCGCCTGCCGGGGCAGCCCCCTCGGTCTTGGCATCCTTGCCGGCTTCCGCAGCGCCGCCTTCGGCGGGCGTCTTGGCAGCGTTGGCGACAGCATTCGGGTCCCATTCGGACGGCACGACTTCAGCGCCCGGCTGGACCTTCTGGAAGCCCTCGACGATGATCTTCTCGCCGTCCTTCAGGCCTTCGGTGATGACCCAGCGCGTGCCGGCGGCACGGCCGACGTGAACCGGACGCGGACCGGCCTTGTTGTCGGCGGAAACGACATAGACGAGCGCGCTGCCCGAGGCGTCGCGCTGCACGGCCTGCTGCGGCACGAGAACGGCGCCCCTCTCGATGCCCTGTTCGATCTGCACGCGCACATACATGCCCGGCAGGAGGTCGCCATCGGGATTCGGGAATTCGCCGCGCAGCGTCACCTGGCCGGTCGATTCGTCGACGGCCGCTTCGGAGAACAGCAGCTTGCCCGGCTGCGCATAGGTCGAACCGTCGTCGAGCATCAGCGTGACGTCGGCCGAATTGTTGTCGGCCATCAGGTCGCCGTCCTGCAGCGCCTTGCGCAGGCGGATGAGGTCGGTCGCCGACTGGGTGAAGTCGGCATAGACCGGATCGAGCTGCTGGATGGTCGCCAGGTTCTCCGTGCCGTTGGCCGAGACCAGCGCGCCTTCGGTGATGAGCGCGCGGCCGATTCGGCCGCTGATCGGCGCCTTCACCTCGGTATATTCGAGATTGAGCTTGGCCGTCGCGAGACCGGCTTCCGCGATTGCGACATCGGCATCGGCCTGCGCCAGCTTGGCGACGGCGTCGTCATAAGCCTGTGCGGAAGCGACGTTGGACTTCCGGAGCTGTTCCTGGCGAACGGTGTCGTTCTTCGCCTGGGCCTGTACGGCCTTGGCGCGGCGCAGCGTCGCCTCGGCGCTTTCGACCTGCACCTGGAACGGCGCCGGATCGATGCGGTAGAGCACGTCGCCTTCCTTGACCAGCGAGCCCTGCTCGAAGACGCGCTCGATGACGATGCCCGTCGCGCGCGGACGAACTTCGGCCGTGCGCGTCGCCGCGATGCGGCCCGGCAGGTCGTTGGTGATCGGCACGTCTTCCGCCTTGACGGTGATGGTGGCCACCTGCGGCGGCGGGAAGCCCCCCGCTCCCTGCGGCGCCTGTTCGTCCTTACAGCCGGCGAGGATCATGAGGGCGCCAAAGGTCGCAATCGAAATCGGTCTCGTAAAACGCATGGGTTCTTCCATAGGCGATGTCGGCAAAAGGCCGGCAAGGAGCTGAAAACGTGAAGATGCGGTGACCGCAGGATCACCGCATCGCAACATACAAACAAGGCTGTATGTTAGTTTCTGTCTTTTGACAACTGAGGATAGCCGCGAGAAAGGCAGCAATCCACCCTCATCACAAAATTGTGATGAGGGTCCTCAACGTATCGCTCGGCCATCCGCATCGAAACGATGCGTCTGACCCGCCGCGGGCGTCGCGAAGACGACGTCGTCGACCGCATAGTGATGCTCGCCGAACAGCCGTGCCGTAAGCGCACCCACCTTTTCCGATTCGAGATAGACGATCGTATCGGCGCCGAGATGCTCGACATGCACGACCTTGCCCTGCCATTCGCCGCTCTCGCGCGACAGCGTGATGTGCTCCGGGCGCACCCCGACAGTTTTCGCGCCCGCGACACCGAGGCGCGCCGCATCGATGAAGTTCATGCCCGGCGAGCCGATGAAGCCGGCGACGAAGAGGTTGGCCGGACGGTTGTAGAGTTCCATCGGTGAGCCTACCTGCTGGATCACGCCCGCATCCAGAACGACGATCTTGTCGGCCAGCGTCATCGCCTCGACCTGGTCGTGCGTGACGTAGATCATCGTCGCCTTCAGCTCGCGGTGCAGCCTTGCGATCTCCAGACGCGTGTTGACGCGCAGCGCCGCGTCGAGATTCGACAGCGGCTCGTCGAAGAGGAAGAGCTTCGGTTCGCGCACGATGGCGCGACCAATGGCAACGCGCTGGCGCTGGCCGCCGGAAAGCTCCGCCGGGCGCCGGGCGAGATACTTCTCCAGCGACAGCATGGCCGAGGCCTTGTCGACGCGCTTGTCGATTTCGGGCTTCGGCGTGCCGGCCTGCTTGAGGCCAAGACCCATATTGTCCTTGACCGACAGGTGCGGATAGAGCGCGTAGGACTGGAACACCATGGCGATGCCGCGCTTGGCCGGCGGCACCGTCGCCACTTCCGTCCCGTCGATGGTGATCGAGCCGGACGTCGCGTCCTCGAGGCCGGCGATGATGCGCAGCAGCGTGGACTTGCCGCAGCCCGAGGGGCCGACGAAGATGACGAATTCGCCGTCCTTCACGTCAAGGTCGATGCCCTTGATCACATCGACATTGCCGAAGGACTTGCGTACGGATTTGAGTTGAAGAGAGCCCACCCGATATCCCCTTTAGAGCTTGACCGTCTGACCGGTTCTGACACTTTCGTCGGCGGCGAGGCAGATCCTGAGCGACTGCACCGCATCGTCCATGTGCCGTGAAAGATCGATGTCCTCACGGATCGCCTTCAGCACGAAGGCCTGTTCGCGGTCGCACAGTTCCTGATGGCCTGGCTCGCCCGCCATCTTCAGGTCCTCGTCCGGCGACAGGAACTTCCCGTCCGGCCCGGTCGCCGCGTTGTGAAGGCGGATGACCGCCGTCTTGGTGTGCGTGTCGATGTCGTCCGACTTGGCGTTCGGATCCATGACGATGGAGACCGAGCCGTTCGGCGACATGACGTCCTTCACGAAGAAGGCCGTTTCCGAGATCATCGGGCCCCAGCCCGCCTCGTACCAGCCGAGCGAACCGTCGTCGAACAGCACCTGGAGATGGCCGTAATTGTACATGTCCGGCGCAATCTCGTTCGACAGGCGCAGGCCCATGCCGCGCACCTCGACGGGCTTGGCGTCGGTGATCTGGCACATCACGTCGACATAGTGCACGCCGCAGTCGACGATGGGCGGCGTGGTCTGCATCAGCGCCTTGTGGGTCGCCCAGGTCGGCCCGCTCGACTGCTGGTTCAGGTTCATGCGGAAGACGTAAGGCCCGCCGAGCTTGCGCGCCTCGTCGATGAGCCGCATCCACGAGGGATGATGGCGCAAGATGTAGCCGACGATCAGCTTGCGGCCGTTGGCGCGGGCACAGGCGACGACGCGCTCGGCATCGGCGACCGTGGTGGCCAGCGGCTTTTCCACGAAGACATGGGCGCCCGCTTCCATCGCCGCGATGGCGAATTCGGCATGGCTGTCCGAATAGGTGTTGATCGAGCAGAGCTCCGGCTTCAACTCCTTCAGCGCCTCCGGGAAGGACGGCAGGATCTCGTAGCCTTCGAGGCCTTCCGGAACGGCGACCTTCGAGCGGTTGACGAGGCCAACGATCGTAAAGCCCGGATTTTCGTGATAGGCGAGCGCATGGCTCCTGCCCATGTTGCCGAGACCGGCGGAAAGGACACGGATGGGGGTCATGGCAGAGTTCACTTTACAGCTCCCGAAGTGATGCCGCGGATCAGTTGCCGCGAGAAGACGAGGTAGAGGACAAGGACGGGGAAGATCGCCAGCGACAGCGCCGCGAGCACTGCGTTCCAGTTGGTGACGAACTGGCCGATGAAGATTTGCGAGCCTAGCGTCACCGTCTTGGTCGCCTCGCTCGGCGCCAGGATCAGCGGGAACCACAGGTCGTTCCAGATCGGGATCATCGTGAAGACGGCGACCGTGGCCATGGCCGGCCGCACCAGCGGCAGCACGAGGCGGAAGAAGATCGCGTATTCCGAAAGCCCGTCGATGCGGCCGGCATTCTTGAGGTCGTCGGAGACGGTCCGCATGAATTCCGACAGGATGAACACGGCGAGCGGGATGCCCTGCGCCGTATAGACCAGGATCAGCGCCGTCAGCGTGTTGACGAGACCCGTCGCCACCATGCCCTGCAGGATCGCGACCGTGCCGAGGCGGATCGGGATCATGATGCCGATGGCGAGATAGAGGCCCATCATCGTGTTGCCGCGGAAGCGGTATTCCGAAAGAGCGAAGGCGGCCATGGCGCCGAACAGCAGCACCAGGGCGATGGCGACCACCGTGACGATGAAGCTGTTCTGGAAGTAGGTGGCGAAATCCCCCTGCCCCAGCACCGTGTAATAGCCGACGAGGTCGAAGGTCTTGGTGGTCGGAAGCTGCATCGGATTGCGGAAGATCGCGTTGCGATCCTTCATCGAATTGATGAGCGTCAGGAACACCGGGAAGACCGAGACCACCGCATAGGCGATCAGGGCGAGGTGGACGAAGGACGAGCGGGCGAGCGAGGTGCGTGCCTTGTTGGACATGTCGGGCCCTCCGGTCAGAACTGGTAGCGACGCATGCGCCGCTGGATCACGAAGAGATACAGCGAGACACCGGCGAGGATGATGAGGAACATGACCGTCGCGATCGTCGCGCCCATCGAACGGTCGCCGAGCTGGAGCTGGAAGCCGAAGAAGGTGCGGTAGAGCAGCGTGCCGAGGATGTCGGTGGACTTGTCCGGCCCGGCCAGCGCGCCCTGCACGGTGTAGACGAGGTCGAAAGCGTTGAAGTTGCCGACGAAGGTGAGGATCGAGATGATGCCGATGGCCGGCATGATCAGCGGCAGCTTGATCTTCCAGAACTGGCTCCAGCCCGTCACGCCGTCGCATTCGGCCGCTTCGACCACCTCTTCCGGGATGTTCAGCAGCGCCGCATAGATCAGCATCATCGGAATGCCGACATACTGCCAGACGGAGATCAGCGACACGGCGATCAGCGCCGAGCCGGGCTTGCCGAGCCAGGGCGAGAACAGCGACTTCAGGCCGACGAGATCCATGAGATAGGGCGAGACACCCCAGATCGGCGAAAGGATCAGCTTCCAGATGAAGCCGACGATCACGAAGGAGAGCAGCGTCGGCAGGAAGATCGCCGTGCGGTAGAAGGCCGCGAAGCGCAGCTTGGGCAGCGACAGCATGGCCGCGAGCGCCACGCCGATCGGGTTCTGCACCAGCATGTGGATGACGAAGAAGACGAAGTTGTTCCTGAGCGCGTTCCAGAAGTCCGCCGCCCAGCGCTCGTCGCCGAACAGGACCTTGAAGTTGCCAAGGCCGACGAAGGTCGATTGACCGTCCACGACGTTGAACAGGGACAGGCGCAGCGTCTCGATCAGCGGCAGGATCATGACCGCCGAATAGACGATGAAGGCGGGCAGCAGGAAAACGCCGATATGCCAGCGCATGGGGCGCTTGATCGGCTCTGCTGCATCACGGGAAGAAGGTATGTCGCTCATGGCCCAGCTTGCCCCTCCGGTTGTTGTTCGTTCGGTTTTTGCATGCGCGAACGCCGTGCGCGGCAGCCCGGCCGCACATGACAAGTTCAGCATACACGATAGTGACGGGGTCGCTGCCCCAATCTGCCCTTCGGCGGCCTCTGTCCACCGGGACGAAGAGGCGATGCGGCAGGCGCGTCTGCAATAGTCAGCCGCGCCGCCCGGGTCCCTCCCCCCGCGCATGAGCGGGGAGAGGACCGGAGCGGGAAAGCCCGCTCCTCAAGCAAAGTCCGGCAGCCGAAGCGCGAGGCTTACTTCGCCGGCTTGTACCAGCTGTCGAGGCCCTTCTGGAGCTTTTCGGCGGCCACTTCCGGCGTGTCGGTGCCGTTGATGACGTTGGCCGATTCCGTCCAGGTCTCGTTTTCGAGGTTCGGCGTGCCGCGCGACAGGATCTGGTAGGTCGAACGGATCGTCGGCTTGCACTTTTCGCGCCAGGAGACGAATTCCTGCGCCAGCGGGTCGGCCATCTTCACGGCCGTCGAGTTCAGGCTGAAGAAGCCCGGCAGCGAGTTGGCGTAGATGTCGGCAAATTCCGGCGAGGAGACGAAGGTCAGGAACTTCTTGGCGGCGTCCGCATTCGGGCTCTTGGCATTGAGGCCGATGCCGATGTCGTTGTGGTCCGAGATGTAGCAGGTGTCGCCGGCATTCTTCACCGGCGGCGGGAAGGCGCCCATCTTGAACTGCGCCTGCGTGTTGAACAGGCCGATTTCCCACGAGCCGGCCGGATAGATGGCGGCGCGGCCGAGCGTGAAGAGGTTCTGGCTGTCCGGATAGGTCTGCGCCTCGAAGCCGTCGCCGAGATAGTCCTTCCACTTGGCGAGGACGCGGTAGGGCTCGACCCAGCCTTCGTCGGTCAGCTTCTGCTCGCCCTTGATCAGCGCCTTGCGGCCTTCCTCACCCTTCCAGTAGGTCGGGCCGATGTTCTGGTAGCCCATGGTCGCGGCTTCCCAGAGGTCCTTCGTGCCCATGGCCATCGGGATGTAGTTGCCGTCCGCCTTGATCTTGTCGAGCATGGCGAAGAATTCGGCTTCCGTGGCCGGCGGCGTGATGCCGAGCTGCTCGAAGGCGTCCTTGTTGTAGATGAAGCCGTGGATGACCGAGGCCATCGGCACGCAGAAGGTCTTGGAGCCGTCGTCCGTCGTCCAGGCCGACTTGGCGACGTCGGAGAAGTTCTCCATGCCCGGCAGGTCGTTGAGGGCGGTCAGGTGACCCTTGTTGAAGAGTTCGAGCGAAGCGTCGAACGGACGGCAGGTGATGAGGTCACCCGCCGAGCCGGCGTCCAGCTTGGCGTTGAGCGCGGCATTGTACTCGGTCGGCGCGGTCGGCGCGAAGACGACCTTGATGCCCGGATTCTTCGCTTCGAAGGCCGGGATGATCTTTTCCTGCCAGATGGCGAGGTCGTCGTTGCGCCAGCTTTCGACCGTCAGCGTGACGTCCGCCGCCTGAGCGATCCCGGCCGTGCCGAGGATGCTCGTGGCAAGAAGCAGACCTTTGATAGCGTTGCGTGTCATTGCATTCTCCCCTTTTATGCGCCGTAGCGCGTTTTGAGACCAGTTTATCCGATGGAATTGAGGGCGCGGCGAAGGCTCTGCCCCGAACGCTCCAGCGCCGCCTGTGCGGCGCCGGGATCCTCCGCCCCCGCGGCCAGAAGCACGGCCGCCTTGACCGAGCCCCCGGAGCGCGCAAGAAGGCGCTCCGCCTCGTCGAGCCCGACACCCGAAATGTCGGAAACGATGCGGCAGGCGCGCCCTTTCAATTTGATGTTGTCGGCCTTGAGATTGACCATGTGCCCGTCATGGACATGGCCGAGATGGATGCCGACGAGCGTCGAGAACAGGTTGAAGGCGATCTTCTGCGCCGTGCCGGCACCCATGCGCGTCGAACCGGAAATCACCTCCGGCGGCGTCTGCAGAAGAATGGAGACATCGGCGCCCTTAAAGAGCGGCGCGCCCGGATTATTGGCCATCGCGACGACGCGGGCACCCTTCTCCCTCGCATGGGCGGCCATCGCCAGCGCATAAGGCGTGCTGCCGCTCGCGGAAACGCAGATCACGCAGTCCTTCGCATCGACGCCGGCGGAAACGGCATCGTTCACGGCAAGGTCGCGGTCGTCTTCATAGCCGCCGGCAAGGTCGACGAGGCTCGCGGCACCGCCGGCGAGCAGGATGACGATGCGGTCATGCGCGATGCCGTAGGTGCCGGGAAGCTCGAGCGCATCCGCCATGGCCATGAGGCCGGAACTGCCGGCGCCGGCATAGACGAGGCGGCCGCCGGAAAGAAGCGCATCGGCGGCAAGGCGGGCGGCGGCGGCGATATCGGCAAGCGCGGCATCGACCACGGCGGCCGCGGCCTTCTGCCCATCCGCAAGCACTTTCAGCGCGTCCACGGGCTGACGTTCGTCCAGCCCGTTCGCCTGATCATGCCTGCCCTCGGTCCTGCCTGCGGCCATGTCGTTTCTCCTCTGGCCGAAATTAATGCCAAAAAAATACCAATTGTCCATAGGAAATTAATTTATGAGACCACTTTTTTGGCCTCAAATATTTTAATCGATAAAAATCAATTAGTTACATAAAAGCTGATTTTCGATACCACCATACCCCTTGGTTAATGGTATTTTTTTGGTATCGTTGTGCTCGGAGGTGCCCATGACTGACTATATTCTCGGTATCGACGGTGGGGGAACGAGCTGCCGCGCAGCGGTGGCGCGGCCGGACGGCATCATCCTCGGTCGCGGCAAGAGCGGCGCGGCCAATATCCTGACCGATCCCAACAACGCGATCATCTCCATCACGGAAGCGGCGAAAGCCGCCTATCGCGACGCCGGGCTCGACGAAGCCGGTGTCAACGGCGCCTCGGCCTTTCTCGGCCTTGCCGGCACCAATGTCGGCGACCTTACCCGCTATGTGCACGACCGCCTGCCCTTCCGCCACACCGACATCGACAGCGACGGCCTGATCGCCCTGCAGGGCGCGATCGGCGACGGCGACGGCGCGGTGGCGATCCTCGGCACCGGTTCCATCTATATGGCGCGCCGGAACAACACCGTCCGCTATATCGGCGGCTGGGGCTTCACCGTCGGCGATCTCGGCGGCGGCGCGCGGCTCGGCCATGCGCTTCTCCAGGAGGCGCTGCTCGCCCATGACGGCGTGCATCCGCGCTCGGGCGTTACCGACGCCATCCTGGAGGAATTCAAGGGCGACCCGCGCGGCATCGTCGAATTCGCGCGCCTCTCCAAGCCCGGCGACTTCGGCCGCTTCGCCCCCGTCCTCTTCGACCATGCCCGCCGGGGCGACGCCCAGGCGATCGCCATCGTCAAGGCGGGCGCGGCGACGGTGAACGAATCCCTCGACGCCATCATGGCGCTGGCCGGCGAACAGCGCCTCTGCCTGCTCGGCGGCCTTGCGCCGATCTATCCGGAATGGTTGTGCGAACGGCACCGCTCGATCCTCGTCGAGGCCGAGGCCGATGCGCTGACCGGCGCCGTGGCGCTCGCCGCCAAGGGCTACCGGCAAAGAACGGGAGCGGCCGCATGAGCACGCCCCTTTCCGCCATCCTGACGCCGGAAAGCCTGCAATCGGGCGTGCCCGGTCCGCTCTACCTGAAGCTCCGCCAGACGCTGGAGGACGCCATCACCTCCGGCAAGCTGAATTACGGCGATGCCCTGCCGGCGGAACGCGACCTTGCCGACCATGCCAATGTCAGCCGCGTCACCGTGCGCAAGGCCGTCGACGATCTCGTCAAGGACGGCCTCCTGGTCCGCCGCCACGGCTCCGGCACCTTCGTCGCAAAGCCGGTCTCGAAGGTGCAGCAGTCGCTCTCGCGCCTCACCTCCTTTACCGAGGACATGGCGCGGCGCGGCCTGACGACGCGCGCCGAGTGGATCGACCGCGGCCTGTTCCATCCCTCGCCCGACGAGATGATGATGCTCGGCCTGCCCGCCGACGCGCTTGTCGCCCGCCTCGGGCGCCTGCGCGTTGCCGACGACATGCCGCTTGCCATCGAGCGCGCCTGCATCTCCGCCGAGTTCCTGCCCGATCCCATGCAGGTGCAGGGCTCGCTCTATGCCGCGCTGGAAAAGCGCGGCTGCCGCCCGGTGCGCGCCGTGCAGCGCATCTCCGCCTACAACATGAAGGACCCGGACGCCTCGATGCTCGGCGTGCCGCCGGGCGCGGCGGGCCTTTCCATCGAGCGCATCTCCTATCTGCGCACCGGCCGGGTGGTCGAGTTCACCCGCTCCATCTACCGCGGCGACGCCTACGATTTCGTCGCCGAACTGACGCTGTCCGACACGTGAGCGTCCAATCGCAAAGGGAATTCCATGCAGACCAACATGCGAAAAGAGATCAATGAAATCCCAGAAGCGGCGGCCCGCCTGCTTGCCGGCTCCGCCGATGCCATCGCCGCTGCCGGCAAGGCGCTGCGCGAGCGCGATCCGCAGTTCTTCGTCACGGTCGCCCGCGGTTCCTCCGACCACGCGGCCCTCTTCCTGAAATATGCGATCGAACTCACCGCCGGCCGGCCGGTCGCTTCCCTCGGCCCATCGCTCGCCTCGATCTACGGCGCGAAGCTGAAGCTCGGCGGCGGCGCGGCCATCGCCATCTCCCAGTCGGGCAAGAGCCCGGACATCGTCGCCATGGCCGACGGCGCCACGAAGGGCGGCGCGATCTCCATCGCGCTCACCAACACGCTGCCCTCGCCGCTCGCCGATGCCTGCACCCATTCGCTCGATCTTTCGGCCGGCCCGGAAATCAGCGTCGCGGCGACGAAGTCCTATGTGAACTCCATCGTCGCCGGCCTTGCCGTGCTCGCCGAATGGACGGGCGACGCCGATCTCGACCGCGCCGTGAAGAACCTGCCGGAACAGTTCGCCAAGGCCGTCGCGCTCGACTGGTCCGAGCTTGCCGGCGACCTCAAGGACGCGCAGTCGCTCTATGTCCTCGGCCGCGGCCCGGGCCTTGCCATTGCGAGCGAGGCCGCGCTGAAGTTCAAGGAAACCTCGGGCATGCATGCCGAGGCCTATTCCTCGGCGGAAGTGCTGCACGGCCCCGTCGCCCTCGTCGGCCCCTCCTTCCCGGTGATCGCCCTTGCCGCCCGCGATGCGGCCGAAGCCTCCGTCACCGGCATGGCCGACAGCCTCGCCGAGCGCGGCGCCTATGTCGGCATCACCGCGGCCGGCGCCAAGAGCGCGCGAAAACTGCCCTTCGTCGCCACGGGACATCCGATCACCGACGCGCTGGCGCTGATCGTTCCCTTCTACGGCTTCGTCGAAGCCTGGTCGCGCGGGCGCGGCCTCGACCCCGACAAGCCGGTCAACCTCAAGAAAGTGACGGAAACCCGATGACAGCCCTCACCGCCATTACCGGAGCCCGGATCTTCGACGGCAATCTGTGGCATGACGACAGCGCGCTCATCGTCGAGGGCGGCAAGATCGCCGCCATCGCCGCGCTGCGCGACGTGCCGGCCGACGCCCGGATCGTGCCGATGGACGGGCTTTCGCTCGTTCCCGGCTTCATCGATCTCCAGGTCAATGGCGGCGGCGGCGTGCTGCTCAACGAGCAGCACGATGTCGAGGGCATCCGCACCATGTGCGCCGCCCATGCCCGGTTCGGCACCACCGGCCTCCTGCCGACGCTGATCACCGACAACCGCGAGGTGACCGCGAAGACCATCGCGGCCGGCCTTGCGGCGCGCGAAGCGGGCGTGCCCGGCTTCCTCGGCCTGCATCTCGAAGGCCCGCATCTTTCCATCGCCCGCAAGGGCGCGCACGACCCGGCTCTCATCCGGCCGATGGAACAGGCGGACCTCGAACGGACCATCGCCGCCCGCAAGGGCCTCGATACCCTGCTGATGACGCTCGCACCGGAAAACGCGACCAACGAGCAGATCGCCGCGCTGCATGCGGCCGGCGTCACCGTCAGCCTCGGCCATTCCGACAGCAGCTATGCCACGGCGGCGGCGGCCGTCGAGGCGGGCGCGCACATGATGACGCATCTCTTCAACGCCATGAGCCAGCTCGGCAACCGCGAGCCCGGCATGGTCGGCGCGGCGCTCGATCTCGGCCATGTCAATGCCGGCCTGATCGCCGACGGCTACCATGTCCACCCCGTCGCCATCCGCGCGGCGCTCCGGGCAAAGCGCGGCCCCGGCCGCATCTTCCTCGTCACCGACGCCATGTCGCCCATCGGCACGGACATGACGAGCTTCTTCCTGAACGGCCGCGAGATCTTCCGCGAGGGCGGGCGCCTGACGCTGGCCGACGGCACGCTCGCCGGCGCCGACATCGATATGGCTTCCTGCGTGCGCTACATGCGCGACACCGTGGGCATCGATATGGAAGAGGCCCTGCGCATGGCCTCGCTCTATCCCGCCGAGGCCATCGGCATGACCGGCCGTAAGGGCCGCCTCACCCATGGCCACGACGCCGATTTCGCGGTCATCGACGACGGCGTAAATGTCCTGTCGACCTGGATCGGCGGCATCCCGGTCTTCCATGCCTGATGCATGACGGCCCCGCCGCTCTCCTTGCGGACCGCGGCGGAATCGGCTCTACCCGAGCCCAGCAGGATAGAATTTGTCCGGGAGCGGTACATGCAATTGATCTTCGACGGCCACAACGATGTTCTCCTTCGGCTCTGGGAGCATGCGCGGGAGGGGATCGATCCCGTCGCCGAATTCGCCCACGGAACCGACAAGGGCCATATCGACGCCCCGCGCGCGCTGAAGGGCGGCCTTGCCGGCGGCTTCTGCGCCATGTTCATCCCGCCGAACGAGGACTATCCGGCGCGGGAAGTCGACGCGAACGGCCATTACAGCATTCCGATGGTCGGCCCGCTGGAACAGCCCGCCGCGCTCGCCACCGCGCTCGAAATGGCCGCGATCGCCTTCCGGCTGGAACGCGCCGGCGCGCTTTCGATCTGCCGCTCCACCGCCGATATCCGCGCCGCCATGGAGGCCCGCCGCTTCGCCGCCGTGCTGCATATCGAAGGCTGCGAGCCGATCGCAGAGGACCTCTCGACACTGGAGACGCTTTACGCCGCGGGCCTGCGCTCGCTCGGCCCGGTCTGGAGCCGGCACAACCGCTTCGGCCACGGCGTGCCCTTCGCCTTCCCCTCCTCGCCCGATACCGGCCCCGGCCTCACCCCGGCCGGCGTCGCGCTGGTGAAGGAATGCGACCGGCTCGGCATCATGATCGACCTTGCCCACATCACCGAAAAGGGCTTCTGGGACGTGGCGCGCGAAAGCACGCAGCCGCTCGTCGCCACCCATTCCAACGCCCATGCGCTGACGCCGATCTCGCGTAACCTCACCGACCGCCAGTTCGATGCGATCCGCGAGCGCAAGGGCATTGCCGGCCTCAACTACGCGACCACGATGCTGCGCGCCGACGGCATGGAGAATGCCGACACGCCGCTCTCCGACATGGTTCGCCATATCGACCATATGGTGGAGCGCATGGGCATCGACTGCGTGGCGATCGGCTCGGACTTCGACGGCGCGACGATCCCCGCCGCCATCGGCGATGCGGCCGGCAACCAGGCGCTGGTCGAGGCGCTGCGCGCCGCCGGCTACGGCGAGGACGACCTTGCGAAACTTTGCCGCGAGAACTGGCTGCGGCTTTTGAAAACCGTCTGGCGCGAAGCCTGACGAACAACACGGACAGATTACATGACCAAGCCCCTCATCGAACTCTGCGTCGAAGGCATCGACGGTTTCCTCGCGGCCCAGGAGGCCGGCGCCGACCGGGTGGAGCTCTGCGCAAGCCTGATGGAGGGCGGCCTGACCCCGAGCCTCGCGACGATCCGCGCCGCCGTGAAGGCCGCGCGCATTCCCGTCCACGCCATCATCCGCCCGCGCGGCGGCGACTTCCTCTATTCGGATACCGAATTCGAGACCATGGTCGAGGACATCAGGGCGCTGAAAAGCGAGGGCGTCTCCGGCGTCGTGATCGGCTGCCTCACGCCGGACGGCCGGATCGATGAGGAACGCACCCGCGCGCTGGTCGAGGCGGCACGGCCGATGTCCGTCACCTGCCACCGCGCCTTCGACATGACGGCGGATGCCGGCGAGGCGCTGGAGGCCCTGATCCGCTGCGGCATCGACCGCGTGCTGACCTCCGGCCAGCGCGACACCGCCGTCGAAGGCATTGCCATCCTGAGAAGCGCGGTTGAGCAGGCCGCCGGCCGCATCGTCATCATGGGCTGCGGCGCGCTCGACGCCGGCAACATCCGCAAGGTCCGCGATGAGGCCGGCCTTGCCGAGATGCATTTCGCGGCGCTGACGACCGTGCCGAGCGGCATGGTCTTCCGCAATCCGCATGTCGGCATGGGCGGCACCGAGAAGGACCGCGAATACGAACTGACATTGACGGACAAGGACGCCGTCCGGGCGACCATCGCCGCCGCAAAATCCTGACGCGCCATCTTGCGGGCAGCGGTCGGTTATCCCTACCTTTCACGGGAACAAGGAGACCTGCCATGCCCATGCCTTCTGCCCATGCCTGCCTGCGCACCACTCTCACCGCCGGCCTGCTGGCTGTCGCCGCCCTTCCCGCCGCCGCCGATACGGTGGGCAAGGTCGGCGTCGACTGGATCGGCAACGATATCTATGTCGATGCGGTGAGCGATCCCAAGGTCTCCGGCGTGACGTGCCACGTCACCTATTTCGACCGCTCGGTCATCGACCGCCTGCAGAAGGGCAACTGGTTCGAGGACCCGTCGAACAATGCCATCTCCTGCCAGCAGACAGGCCCGATCACCATCGACGATATCGATCTTTCCCGCGGCGGCGAGGAGGTCTTCAAGGCCGGTCTGTCGCTGATCTGGAAATCGCTGATCGTCACGCGCGTCTACGACAGAAAGAACGACACGCTGATCTACCTCGCCCATTCGCGCGAGGTGGTGAACGGCTCGGCGAAGATGTCGATCTCGACCGTCCCGCTCTATGGCGAGACCGTGACCTGGACCAAGGGCAAACCATGAAAAACGCCCCGGCCGTGATTGGCTCGGGGCGCGGTTCGCGGAACGGCAAGGCATCTACCTCACATAGACGATCTTGCTGCCGTCGGCCGCCGTTTTGATTTCGACGACATTGTTGAGCTGGACGTTCTTGGAAGCAAGAAGCGCCGTCAGGTCCGGGTTGGACTGAAGTTCAGCCTGCACCCGCTCGACCGAGGCCGGATCGTTCATCCGGTGAGAGAGGCGGTCGAATTCGCCGCGCTGGCTCTGGTCCATTTCCAGCGTCGACATCTGCACGACACTCACGTTGTCGGTGCCGATCGAGCCGGTGGTCATCCTGTCCGCATCCATGCCCTGCTGGGCATAGGCGACGCCTGCGACGGGCGACACGGCGAGAAGCGAGGCAAGGGCGATCGTAACTGTCCTGTTCATTGTCATTCTCCACTGTTTTCATTTGCGGAAGCATGGAGAAAACGGGAGGAGTCTCGTTTGGTTCCTCATGGATTTTCACGAGAACGTGCGCAGCCGAAAGCGCCCGGCGGAGACGACGGGCGCTTTCGCTGAAATTCCGGTGCCTTCGGCCTCAGGCGGCCTGGGCGAGTTCGTCGGCGATGACGGTGTCGAGGTTGAGGAAGCAGACCATCGACTTTTCCAGCGCCACGATGCCGCGGCAGAAGGCGCGCTGGGCTTCCGGGATGATCTCCGGCGCCGGCTGCAGGGCTTCGCTCTTGATGGTCATCATGTCGGAGACCTGCTCGACGAGGAGGCCGACCAGCTTGCCGGCGATATCCGTGACGATGATCGCGGAGCGCTCGGACGGCTCGGTCATCTTCATGCCGAGACGGCAGGCCATGTCGATGACCGGGATCACCGCGCCGCGCAGGTTGATGAGGCCGAGCACATAGGGCGGCGTGTGCGGCATCGGCGTCACCGGCGCCCAGCCGCGGATTTCGCGGATGGCCATGATGTCGATGCAGAATTCCTGCTCACCGAGATGGAAGGAAACGATTTCGAGATAGGCGCCGGACTGCTTGATGGCGTTGGACATGGACAAGACCTCTTCCCGACGAGGGAGCGAACTGTGAGAGATGCGCGGCGCGCCGTTCGGCGTGCGGCGGACGTCATGTCCCGGAGCCCGAGGGCCTGATGCGCGTCATGGCAAGGTGACAAAGAGAGATTAAACAATGCCTAAGGAAACCTTGCAGAATGAGGTATTCCGGCCGGTTTCGGCACATTGAAACGCCTGACGTAGCGGCAGGCCGGGGCGGTTTCGAACATGGCCGTTCCGTGCTATGGTCCCGCCATGGACAAGACAGCCCGCCGATATACCGTCGTTCCCGCCGCGCTGGTCGCGCTCGGGCTCGCCGTCATGGTCGCGACGGCGGCCTTTGCCGGCTGGCTGGAGCACGGCACGGCGATCTTCCTCAGCCTTGCCGAATCCGGCATGTCCTGGTGCTTCTGATCACAATCGCGCGAGCCCTTCCGCTTTGCCGGCATTGCGGCAATTGGCGCGTTTGCGCGCCCTGCGCCGAAGGACTATGACACCGGGCGAGCGGCGTTGCCGACATGAGCATTTCCAGCCGAAGCGGGATCGCTTCGGCGCCGGACAATGCGGCGAAACAAAGAGTTGGGGCGCTTTCGCGATTCGAAGAAAAGCGAAAATGCTCCGGAGCCCACCGAAGGACTGCCATGAAGACCCTGCGCCTCGTACTCTGGATCGCCGTCGCGCTCGTCGCCGGCCTGCTCGGCTGGTTCACGCTGGAAATGACCCGCTCCAAGGACCAGGTGGCGAGCGGTCCGTTCGGCGTGCCCTTCGAACTCGTCGCCCAGGACGGCAAGCCGATCACCGAGAAGGCCTTCACCGGCAAGCCGACAGCCCTCTTCTTCGGCTTCACCCATTGCCCGGAAGTCTGCCCGACGACGCTCTTCGAGCTCAACGGCTGGCTCGACAAGGTGGACCCGGACGGCAGCAAGCTGCAGGCCTATTTCGTCACCGTCGACCCGGAGCGCGATACGCCCGAGCTGATGGGCCAGTATGTCGGCAACGTCTCCAAGCGCATCACCGGCATTTCCGGCCCGCCGGCCAAGGTGCTGGACATGGTCAAGGGCTTCCGCGTCTATTACCGCAAGGTGCCGCTCGACGAGGAAAAGCCGGACGGCGACTACACGATGGACCACACGGCCTCGGTCTTCCTGCTCGACGCGACCGGCCGCTTCACCGGCACGATCTCCTATGGCGAAAACCCGGACGTCGCCGAAAAGAAGCTCGCCAACCTGATCAAGGGATAAGCGCGCTTACCGGCGATCCACCTTTGCCCTCGGCTTTCGGACATGCTAGGCGGACCTGAAACAACAGGAACCCGGCCCGTGAGCGAAATCCGCCTCTATATCAGCACCACCGAGCAAAAGGCGGAAGCGGCACTTTCGCTGATGAGCGACGCCTTCGAGGAAGAAGGCTACGCCATCGCCACGATGGAGATCGACGAGAAGAACGACGTCTGGGAAGCCTCCGTCTACATGTTCCGGCCGGAAGAGGCGGATATCCACGAACGCTTCGCCGCCCTGCTCGCCGCCGATTTCCCGGGCGTCGAGATCCAGCGCGAGGTTCTTCCCGATATCGACTGGATCGCCAAGTCGCTCGAGGGCCTGAAGCCCGTGCGCGCCGGGCGCTTCGTCGTGCACGGCTCGCATGACCGCGGCACGGCGCGCGCCGGCGAGATATCCATCGAGATCGATGCCGGGCAGGCCTTCGGCACCGGCCATCACGGCACGACGGCGGGCTGCCTGGAAGTCATCTTCGACGTGATGCGCAAGCGCAGGGTAAAGCGCGCGCTCGACCTTGGAACGGGCAGCGGCGTGCTGGCGATCGCCGCGCGCAAGCTCGCCCCCATCCGGGTGCTGGCGACCGACATCGATCCCATCGCCACCCGCGTCGCGCGCGAGAACGTGCGCCTCAACGGCATAGCCTCGGGCATCGCGCTGGAAACCGCGCCGGGCTTCCACTCCACCGCCTTCGGTCGCCACGGTCCGTTCGATCTGATCATCGCCAATATCCTCGCCCGCCCGCTGATGCGCATGGCCCCGCAACTGGCGGCGCAGCTCGCCCCGAACGGCGACGTCATCCTGTCGGGTATCCTCGCCTCGCAACGCTGGAAGGTGCTCGCCGCCTATAACGGCGCGGGCCTGCGCCATGTGAAGACCATCTGGCGCGAAGGCTGGGTGACGATCCACCTCGACAACCGCCGCTAGGCTTCTCTCTCCTCATCTCCATCGCCCTCGGGCTCGCCCCGAGGCCATGGCGCGGTGTCGACTGGAAATCCGGGCAAAATAAAAGGCGGTGCCAGAGGCACCGCCTATGGACCGGCGAACCGGCCTGCCCGCGAGCTTGAGGAGGAGGAGTGCTCGAGCGGACCTATGTGTTCCGAGCGCCTTCCCGGAGGAGGGAGGAGGAGTGACCGGCAAGACGCCTGATCGGAACACCTAGCTATGTGCGACACGAAGGACTGGAGGAACTTTCACTTCGTTTCGCTTGAAGCGCGTTTAAGTTCGCTTCGTTGACGCCGCTTATAATCGATAGAAAAAATAGAGATAGTCCCTTTTGCGTCATGGGTGCCATGCGCGGAGCGCATAAGTCCAATCTGAGACCTCTCGATCCGTCCGTATGCCCCCGCCCGCGTTTCCCTCCCTGCCGGGATCGGTTAAATTGCCTGCACGATTCATCGCCTCACCGGAAGCCACCCATGTTCCAGAGTTTCGACGTCACCTCCACGCCCCAGTTCGGCCGCGAGCGCGCGGATGCACTGCGCGCCTCCTTCGACACGCTCGGCATCGACGGCTTCCTCGTGCCGCGCGCCGATGAATATCAGGGCGAATATGTGCCGGCCTCCGCCGAGCGCCTGTCCTGGCTGACGGGCTTTACCGGCTCGGCGGGCGTCGCGCTCGTCATGCGCGGCGAGGCCGTGGTCTTCGTCGACGGGCGCTATGTCACGCAGCTCGCCGAGCAGGTGGACGGCACGGTCTTCACCGGCGGCGACCTCGTCGGCGAACCGCCGCATCTCTGGCTGCAAAATCATGCGCCGAAGGGCTTCCGCCTCGGTATCGATCCCTGGCTGCACACCGGCGCGGAAGTGCGCCGGCTGGAAAAGGCGCTTGCCGGCCTCGGCGGCGCGCTCGTCCTCCTGCCGCACAACCCGCTCGACCGCATCTGGACCGGCCGCCCGAGCGAACCGCTCGGCCGCGTCGCCATCCAGACCATCGACCATGCCGGGGAGCTCGCCAGGGACAAGCTCGTGAAGATGGCCGAGGCGACGGCGAAGGCCGGCGCCGATGCCCTCGCCGTCACCGATCCCTCCTCCATCGCCTGGATCTTCAACATCCGCGGCAGCGACGTGCCGCACACGCCCCACCCGCTGGCCCGCGCCATCATCCCGGCGAACGGCCGCCCGCAGCTCTTCCTCGACAAGCGCAAGACCGGCATCGAGCAGGAAGCCTATCTCACGCAGCTCGCCGACCTCGTGCCCCCCTCACAGTTCGACGAACGCATCGCGGCGCTGGCGGCGGAAGGCAAGCGCATCCTCATTGACCCGGACCACGCACCCTTCGCGCTGGCCGAGATCGTCCGCGGCAAGGGCGGCACGCTCGTCGAGGCCGCCGACCCGGCCCGCCTGCCCCGCGCCTGCAAGAACGACGTCGAGCTTCAGGGCTCCGCCCGCGCCCATCTCCAGGACGGCGCGGCCATGGTGGAATTCCTCGCCTGGCTCGATGGCACGACGCCGGGAACCGAGACCGAGATCGCCGTCACGAAGAAGCTGGAAGAGGTGCGCCGCCGCGTCGGCGAGCGCCAGCAGAACCCGCTGAAGGACATTTCCTTCGACACCATCTCCGGCGCCGGCGCGCATGCCGCCATCATGCATTACCGCGTGACGACGGCGAGCGATGCGACGCTCGAACCGGGCACGCTCTTCCTCATCGATTCCGGCGCGCAATATATCAACGGCACGACGGACATCACCCGCACGGTCGCCATCGGCGCGGTGCCGGAGGAGCAGAAGCGCTTCTTCACGCTGGTCCTCAAGGGCATGATCGCCATCAGCACGGCCCGCTTCCCCAAAGGAACGCGCGGCTGCGATCTCGACCCCCTCGCCCGCATCGCCCTGTGGAAGGCCGGCGCCGACTTCGCGCACGGCACCGGCCATGGCGTCGGCTCGTATCTCTCGGTGCATGAAGGCCCGCAGCGCATTTCGCGGCTTTCGACACAGGAGCTTCTGCCCGGCATGATCCTCTCGAACGAACCGGGCTACTACCGCCCCGGCAGCTTCGGCATCCGCATCGAGAACCTCATCCACACCCTGCCGGCCGCGCCCGTCGAGGGCGGTGATATCGACATGCTCGGTTTCGGGACGCTGACCTTCTGCCCCATCGACCGCCGCCTCGTCGTGCCGGCGCTGATGACGGACGAGGAGCTCGCCTGGTTCAATGCCTATCACGCCGAAACGCGCGAAAAGATCGCGCCGCTCCTTTCGGACGACGCGACGAAGGCATGGCTGGAAAAGGCGACGGCCCCGATCAGCCGATGACGTGACGCAGGATCATCACGACGATCCAGCCCACGCCCAGCATCGGCAGAAGCGAGATACGCAGGCCGACGAGGAAGGCGACCGCCATGGTGAGGGTGACGTCGAGGCCGCCGGTCACGGCGGCCGGCGCCACCAGCGTCGTCAGGACCGCGGCCGGAACGGCATTCAGCGCCGCTTCGGCCCGCGGCGGAATGCGCTTCATGCGCGTAATGAAGACATAGCCGCCGATGCGCGTGAGATAGGTGGCGATCGCGCCGGCCGCGATGATCAGCAGTGTCTGGGTGTGGAACATCGTGTCCATGCTCATGCCTCCCCTTCAACGGTATCGCCGATGGGCGCCGCGCTCTCTTCCCCGTCGATGGGCATGACAGCGGCGACGGCGATGCCGGCCAGCGCGCCGAGGCTGACATGCCAGGGCGAGCCGACGAAATGCAGCGCCAGGATCGAGCCGACGGACGAGGCGAGCACCACCGGCAGCCAGTTCGCCCGGCTGCGGAAGCCGAGCACCAGCCCCATGAAGTAGATCGGCAGCAGCACGTCGATACCGATGGCCTTGGGATCGCCGATGAGGTTGCCGAGGAAGCCGCCGAGCAACGTCAGGAAGAACCAGGGAATATAGACGCTGAGGCCGAGCACCAGAAACCAGACATAGCCGACGCGAATGCCGGCATCGGCCCGCCGCTCCGTCTCGGCGAATTGCGGATCGACCAGCAGGAAAAGCCCGGTCGCCTTCTGCCAGAAGGTGAAATGCCGGATATGGGCGGCAATCGCCGCCGAATAGAGCACGTGGCGGAAATTCACCGCGAAGATCGACAGCACCACCAGCCACGGCGCGACATGATGATTGAACAGCTCGACGCCGACGAGCTGGCTCGCGCCGGCATAGAGCGTGGCGCTCATCAGCGCCGCTTCGGCGATGCTGAGGCCGTTATCGACGGCGACGGCGCCGAACAGCACGCCGAACGGCGCGGCGGCGAGCGCGATGGCCAGCCCGCGCCGGGCGGCGTCGCGGATTTCTTCTTTCGTGGCGGGTGTCATGGGTTCTGCTCTCTTGCGTTGGCTGAAGCCATAGAGCAGGCACGGTCCACCGGCAAACCAATATGGCTGATGGACCGTTCAGCAGGATTGATCGATCGGCGCCCTGTGACGACCGGCGCTGATGGATGAAGATCAGGAGGCGGGCCTCCTGATCTTCAGGCTCAGCTCTTCTTGAGCTGGAACGTATGCTCCGGTCCCGGGAAGCTGCGGGCCTTCACCTCCTCGGCATAGGTGGCGAAGGCTTCGCTCATCACCGGCGCGAGATTGGCGAAATGCTTGACGAAGCGCGGCTTGAAGTCGGTGAAGATGCCGAGCACGTCGTCGACGACGAGAACCTGGCCGTCGCAGGCCGGCGATGCGCCGATGCCGATGGTCGGCGCCTTGATCTCGGCGGTCACCTCGCGCGCCACCGGCTCGACCGTGCCCTCCACCACGATGGCGAAGGCGCCGGCATCGTCGATGGCCGCGGCGTCCTTGCGGATCTTGTCGACTTCCTTGTCGTTGCGGCCGAGCGTGCGGTAGCCGCCGGTCGTGTTGATGAGCTGCGGCATAAGCCCGACATGGCCGAGCACCGGAATGCCGCGCTGCGTGAGGAAATGCACCGTCTCGGCCATTTCCGCGCCGCCCTCGAGCTTGATAGCCGAACAGCCGGTTTCCTTGAGCACGCGGGCGGCGGTTGCGAAGGCCTGCTCCTTGGACTGCTGGTAGGAGCCGAACGGCAGGTCGACCACGACGCAAGCATTGGACGAGCCGCGCATGACGGCCTGGCCATGGGCGATCATCATCTCGATGGTTACGCCGACGGTCGAATCGAGGCCGTAGAGCACCATGCCGAGACTGTCGCCGACCAGCATGAAATCGACATGCGGGTCCATCAGCTTGGCAACCGGCGTCGTATAGGCGGTGAGACTGACGATCGGGCGCTGGCCCTTCAAAGCCTTGATGTCGGCGGGAGCCAGACGGCGTTTGGCGGTGTGTACGCTCATATCACGCTACCTTTTCGCGTTTTTCGGGCCGATGACCCGGTTATCGAGGAGTTTCGTGCCCCCAAAGCGCACGAAAAGCAACAAAAGAACCGGCCTGTCGCCAACGCTGCCGATCTCGGCCAGCGTGTCGGGATCGCGGATGGCGACCACTTCGGGCCTTGCCAGCGGCTCCGCGGCGATGAAGGCCGTCACGGCCGCTTCCAGCCGCTTCGCATCCGTCCCGCCCGCCGCGACCAACCGCTCGGCCTCTTCCAGCGCGCGCGGCACGATGGCGGCGGCGGCACGCTCTTCCGCGGACAGGTAGACATTGCGCGAGGAGCAGGCGAGCCCGTCCGCCTCGCGCACCGTCGGCACGCCGACCACCTCCAGGGGCTGCGCGAGATCGGCGACCATGCGGCGGATGATGGCGAGCTGCTGGTAGTCCTTCTCGCCGAAATAGGCGCGGTCGGGACCGGCGATGTTGAAGAGCTTGGTCACGACCGTCGCGACGCCGGCGAAATGGCCGGGACGGACGGAGCCTTCCAGCTCCGCGCCGAGCGTCGGCACGTCGACCACGGTTTCCATCGGCCGCGGATACATGTCGGCGACGCCGGGGGCGAAGAGATAGTGGACACCCGCCGCCTCCAGCATCGCCTGGTCGCGGGCAAGGTCGCGCGGATAGCGCGCGAGATCCTCGTTCGCGCCGAACTGCAGCGGATTGACGAAAATGGTGGCGACGACGATGTCGTTGTCGGCGAGCGCCCGGCGGGCAAGCTCCATATGGCCGACATGAAGATAGCCCATGGTGGGAACGAGACCGATGGTCCGGCCGTCCAGGCGGTGCGGCGCCAGCGCCGCGCGCAGGTCCGCGATGGTGGTGAAGGTCTGCATCGCCGGTTCCTCCTTGCTCTCGCCCTCTCCCGCGGGCGGCCCTGTCCGCATGCCTTCTCGGGAGCATTTCGGGGAGCGCCGTTTTCTATCTTGTGCAGCGCAAAAAGACAATCGGGAAAGACTCTTGCCCGCCATCGCTTAACCCGCTGGGCAGCTTTGCGTTTTGCGCACTGTACATTTGCGGCAAGGAACAGTAGAGAGCGCCCACACACGCCCGTTACGCGCGGGCTTGAGAGTGCGGTGCAAGATCGCCGCTGAACCCGAATTCCGAAAGACCCCCTATGACGAGTTTCGAAGGCCTCGCTCCGGCGATGGCAAAGGCGTTGGAAAAACGCGGCTATACCACATTGACGCCGGTGCAGATCGCCGTCTCCGACCCGAAGATCGGCGATGCCGACGCGCTGGTCTCCGCGCAGACCGGCTCCGGCAAGACCGTCGCCTTCGGCCTCGCCGTCGCCCCGACGCTGCTTGACGGCGAAGAGCGCTTCGGCCGCGCCGCAAGCCCCCTCGCCCTCGTCATCGCCCCGACGCGCGAACTTGCCATGCAGGTCAAGCGCGAGCTGGAATGGCTCTACGAGATGACCGGCGCCGTCATCGCCTCCTGCGTCGGCGGCATGGACGTGCGCACGGAACGGCGCGCGCTGGAGCGCGGCGCCCATATCATCGTCGGCACGCCGGGACGCCTGCGCGACCACATCACCCGGGGCAATCTCGATCTTTCCGACATCCGCGCCGTCGTGCTCGACGAGGCCGACGAAATGCTCGACCTCGGCTTCCGCGAAGACCTCGAATTCATCCTGGAAGCCGCGCCGGAAGACCGCCGCACGCTGATGTTCTCGGCCACCGTGCCGAAGGAGATCGCCGCGCTCGCGAAAAACTACCAGCGCAATGCGATGCGTATCTCGACGGCCGCCGAGAAGGAGCAGCATGTCGATATCGACTATCGCGCCCTGCTGACCGCGCCTGCCGACCGCGAGAACGCCATCATCAACACGCTGCGCTTCTACGATGCGCAGAACGCCATCGTCTTCTGCTCGACGCGCGCGGCGGTGAACCACCTGACGGCCCGCTTCAACAATCGCGGCTTCTCGGTCGTCGCCCTTTCCGGCGAACTCAGCCAGAACGAGCGCACCCACGCCCTTCAGGCCATGCGCGACGGCCGCGCCCGCGTCTGCATCGCCACCGACGTCGCCGCCCGCGGCATCGACCTGCCGAACCTCGAGCTGGTCGTCCATGCCGACCTGCCGACCAATCCCGATACCCTGCTGCACCGTTCGGGCCGCACCGGCCGCGCCGGTCGAAAAGGGGTGAGCGCCCTGATCGTGCCGCTCAACGCCCGCCGCAAGGCCGAGCGCCTGCTTCAGATGGCGAACCTCAAGGCCAACTGGGCGACCCCGCCCTCGGCCGAGGAGATCCTGCGCCGCGACGACGAGCGCCTGCTCGCCGATCCGCTGCTTTCCGACAAGGTCACCGAAGACGAAGAAGCAACGGTCGCGGCGCTGGTCGAGAAATTCGACTCCCGCCAGCTTGCCGCCGCCGTCACGCGCTTCTTCAAGGCCGGTCGCTCCGCGCCGGAAGACTTGATCGAGGTCTCGCTCGAGCAGCGCAAGCCGCGCGAGCGCAGCAACGATGCCATCCCGGCCGAGACCAAGCGCCCCCGCGACAGCTTTGCCGCCAGCGTCTGGATCTCCATTTCGGTCGGCCGCAAGCAGCGGGCCGAACCGCGCTGGCTGATCCCCATGCTCTGCCGCAACGGCAACATCACCAAGAACGAGATCGGCGCGATCAAGATGCAGCCGGAGGAGACCTATGTAGAGCTCTCCGCCGACGCCGCCGACGGCTTCCTCGGCGCACTCGGCCCGAACAGCATGCTGGAGCGCGGCATCAGCGTGAAGGTGCTGGACGGCATGCCCGACCTGACGCCGCAGTTCTATGAGCGCACGCCCGGCGAGAAGACCCAGCGCTACGACCGTCCGGAGCGCCGCGCCGACTGGAAGCCGAAGGGCGAATTCGAGAAGAAGGGCGGCTACGACAAGAAGCCGCGCTTCGACAAGAAACGCGATTTCGACAAGCCGGAAGGCGCGAGCGCCAAGCCGCATTGGAAGGACCGCGGCGACAAGCCCGACTTCAACAAGGGCGATGTCGACAAGAAGCCCCGCTTCGAGAAGAAGCGCGACTTCGACAAGCCGGAGGGCGCAAGCGCCAAGCCGCACTGGAAGGATCGCGAGGACGGCGGCAAGAAGCCTGCCAAGCCCTTTGCCGGCGCAAAGCCCTTCAAGGGCAAGCGCGACGAGACGTTCACCAAGCCCGGCGACGCCCGCAAGCCGAAGGGCAAGAAGCCGGATCGGCATTGAAATGCGCGCGGTGCGGAACTTGCAGGTCCGCACCGCGTTTCCCCCGCGCTTTGCGAGGGGATTCATGAATGGCCGTTGCCGAGGATGAGACAAGCGGGTTCAGCCGGTTCGTAACCGGTCTGGGGCGCGGCGTCGCGGGCGCGCTGTTCCTTGCGCTTCCCATGCTGATGACCATGGAGATGTGGCATCTCGGCTATTACATGGCGCGCGAGCGTCTTTTCCTGCTCCTGCTTCTCAACATTCCGCTGCTTGTCCTTCTCGCCCACCGCATCGGCTTCGAGAATATCTCGACCTGGCGCGAGGCGGTGCGCGACGCCATCATCGCCTATGGCATCGGCATCGTGACGAGCCTCGTCGTGCTGGCGGCGCTCGGCCTCCTGCGCGGCGGGATGCCTGCGGCCGAGATCGTGGGAAAGACGGCGCTGCAATCGGTGCCTGCCAGCATCGGAGCCATGCTCGGCCGCAGCCAGCTCGGCCATGAGGAGACGGACGACGGGAAGAAAGGCACCTATCCCGGTGAGCTCCTGCTGATGGCGACGGGCGCCCTCTTCCTCTCGCTCAACATCGCGCCGACCGACGAGATCGTGGTGCTCGCCTACAAGATGACGGCATGGCACGCGCTTGTCGTCGCCCTGTTGTCGATCACCCTCATGCACGGCTTCGTCTACGCGGTCTCCTTCATCGGCGGCCACGAGCTTTCGCCCGAGACGCCCTGGTGGCACGCCTTCGTGCGCTTCACCCTGCCCGGCTACGTGGTCGCGCTCGCAATCTGCGTCTTCACGCTGTGGATATTCGAGCGGCTCGGCGACAGTTCGGCCGTCGAGATCATGCTTTCCGTCATCGTGCTCGGCTTTCCCGCCTCGCTCGGTGCCGCCGCCGCGCGGCTGATCCTGTGAGGCTGCCATGACGCGCTCCGGCACAAGCCGCCACCGCGAACGCCACGACCCGCACTGGATCGAATGGCTGACAGGGCTCGTCTCCGCCGTCCTGATCGCCGGAATGCTCTCATGGATAGGCTGGGAAGCCGTCACTCGCAAGGCGACCCCGCCCGACCTTTCCATCAGGGTGCTGGCAACGGAAGCCACCGCCGCCGGCCACCGCGTCGCCTTCGACATCTACAACTCCGCCACCACCACGGCCGCCTCCGTCACCGTGATCGGCCGGCTGACGGAGGGCGACAGGATCGTCGAGGAGAACCAGGTCACCTTCGACTATGTCGCCGCCGAATCGAAGTCGACCGGCGCCATCCTCTTCCGCAACGATCCTGCCGGCCTGGACCTGGACATCCGGGCCGCCGGCTATACCGATCCTTAGGAAAGGGCGATAAGTTGCGGAAAGGATTCTGAAAAGCGGAACCAAATCCATCCACGCGGATTGTCCAGCAACGATAACACCCGTGTCCGGTGGTGAGGGAGGGCATGGCTGATCCAGCAAGGTCGGAACCATGGAACTGCCTCTTCTCATCCTGTTGACGACCCAGGTCCTGCTTCCGCTCTTCTTCCTGCTGTGGCTCTGGCTGCCGCGCCCCGTCGACCGGCTGGGCTGGGCGATGCGCGTGCTCTACGGAGCGAGCTACTTCGCCCTCATCCTCGTGATCGGCCGCTGGGATTTCCTAAGCGCGGATCTGGCGCTGGTCCTGCCCATCCTCTTTGTCGCCCTCGCCGCCCTCTCCTACCTGCGCGTGCGGGATCGCCCATGGAACGGAGCCCGCTCCGCCATCCGCAAACATGGCCTGACGGCGGCGATGGCGGTCTTCTTCCTCGCGCTGACGGCCCGCGCGCTTTCCGGCTACGGCTATCAGGAAACCGCGGTGGAGCTTGCCTTCCCCTTCGGCCCGGGCACCTACTATATCGGCCAGGGCGGCGGCGCGACGGCGATCAACTACCACCATGCGGAGCGGAGTCAGCGCTACGCGCTCGATATCGTCGCGCTGAACCGTTTCGGCGCGCGGGCAAACGGCCTGATGCCCGAGAACCTCACCGACTATGTCATCTTCGACCGCGAGGTGAAGAGCCCCTGCACGGGCGTCGCCATCTCCGCCCATGACGGCATCGCGGACAATCCCATCTCACAGACCAATACGAGCGAGCCCGCCGGCAACCACATCATCCTTGCCTGCGGCACGGCGCGCATCCTGCTCGCCCATTTCAGGAAGGGCTCGATCGCCGTTTCGGGCGGCGCGATCGTCACGGAGGGCGAGACGCTCGGCCGGGTGGGCAATTCGGGCAACTCCTCGGAGCCGCACCTGCACATCCACGCCTATCTCGGCGGCACGCTCGAACCCGATACCGGCCTCGGCGTGCCGATGACCTTCGACGGCGGCCGTTTCCTGGTGCGCGGCTCGACCGTCACGATCCCTTGATGCGGTCGAACCAGCCGTCCTCGTCGATCACCTCGACATCGAACTCGCGCGCCTTGTCGAGCTTGGAGCCCGCACCGGGGCCGGCGACCACGAGGTCGGTTTTCTTGGAGACCGAGCCCGCCACCTTGGCCCCCAGCCGCTCGGCCATGGCCTTGGCCTCGTCGCGCGTCATCTTCTCCAGCGAGCCGGTGAAGACGACCGTCTTGCCGGCAACCGGGCTCGACGTCGCCACCACCGCCTCGGCGGCCTCCGGCACCACCTCCTCGAGAAGCCGGCCGAGCACGTCGAGATTGCGCGGCTCCTTGTAGAATTCCACGATGGCCCGGGCGACGACCTCGCCGATGCCGTCGATGCTGTTGAGCTCGCTCCACGCCTCGCCCGAAAGCGGCGCCGCCGCCTTCATCGCCTCCTCGAAGGCGGCATAGGTGCCGTAGGCGCGCGCCAGGATCTTGGCATTCGTCTCGCCGACATGGCGGATGCCGAGCGCATAGATGAAGCGGTTGAGGGCAATGGAGCGCCGGGCATCGATGGCGTCGAAGAGCTTGCGAACGCTGACCTTGCCGAAGCCGTCGATATTCTCCAGCTTGAGCAGCAGCGAGGCTTCCTGCCGCCGCTTGAGCGTGAAGATATCGGGCGCCGTGCGGATCGACAGCGACGGGTCCTCCGCCTCGAAGAAGAAGTCGATCTGCTTGGAGCCGAGCCCCTCGATATCGAAGGCGTTGCGCGAGACGAAGTGCTTCAGATGCTCCACCGCCTGCGCGCGGCAAACGAAGCCGCCGGTGCAGCGCGTGACGGAATCGAGCCGGCCCGTCTTCTCGTGGCGCTCGCGCACGGCGTGGCTACCGCAGACCGGGCAGGTCTTGGGGAATTCGTAGGGTTGTGCTTCGGCCGGCCGCTTTTCCATCACGACGTCGAGCACCTGCGGGATGACGTCGCCGGCCCGCTGGACGATGACGGTATCGCCGATGCGGATATCGTGTCCCTCCTCGCGGATGCGCTCGCCGCTGTTGCCGATGCCCTCGATATAATCCGCATTGTGCAGCGTGGCATTGGTGACGACCACGCCGCCGACGGTGACGGGCACGAGGCGCGCGACGGGCGTCAGCGCGCCGGTGCGCCCAACCTGGATATCGATCTTCTCGACGGTGGTGAACGCCTGTTCGGCGGGGAACTTGTGCGCCGTCGCCCAGCGCGGCGAGCGCGAGCGGAAGCCGAGACGCTCCTGCAACGCCAGCTCGTCCACCTTGTAGACGACGCCGTCGATATCGTAGTCGAGGTCCGGTCGGGCAAGGCCGATCTCGCGGTAATGCGCGATGATGTCGTCGACGCGGGTCAGCCGCTCGGTCATCGGGTTGACGGGGAAGCCCCAGGATTTCAGCACGCCGATCATGCCGAACTGCGTGTCCGCCGGCATGTCCGACATCTCGCCCCAGGCATAGGCGAAGAAGCGCAGCTTGCGGCTCGCCGTCACCGAGGCGTCGAGCTGGCGGAGCGAGCCGGCGGCCGTGTTGCGCGGATTGACATAGGTCTGCTTGCCTTCCGCCGCCATCTTCTCGTTGAGCGCGAGGAAGTCGCTCTTGGCCATGTAGACCTCGCCGCGCACCTCCACGACGGCCGGCGCGCCGGCCGGCAGGCGGTCGGGGATTTCAGTGATGGTCAGCACATTGGCCGTGACATTCTCGCCCGTCGTGCCGTCGCCGCGGGTCGCAGCGGTCACAAGGCGGCCGTTCTCGTAGCGGATCGACATAGAAAGCCCATCGATCTTCGGCTCGGCGGTGAAGGCGATCGAATCGTCCGGCAGGCGGCCGAGGAAGCGGTAGACCGAGGCGACGAAATCCCGCACGTCTTCATCGGAAAACGTATTGTCGAGCGAGAGCATCGGGCGGGAATGGGTGATCGGCGCGAAGGTCGCAAGCGGCGCGGAGCCGACGCGGCGCGACGGGCTGTCATCGCGGACGAGCGCGGGAAAGCGCGCCTCGATCGCCTCGTTTCGGCGCTTCAGCGCGTCGTAGTCGGCATCCGAAATCTCCGGCGCGTCCTGCCCGTGGTAGAGCTCGTCGTTGCGCGCGATCTCCGCCGCCAGATAGGCAAGCTCCGCTGCTGCTTCTTCTTCGGTCAGGGTCTCGACGGGGGTCTTCGCGTTCGCCATGGCATGCTCCGGATTTGGGAGTCGTTTTAGAGCAAAGCTGACGAAAGGAAAGATGCGAGGGCACGGATGAGCCAGCCCCTCATCCCGCTGCCGCGACCTTCTCCCCGGAAACGGGGAGAAGGGCCATGCCGCCAGGATTTCCCGCATCACTGAAGAATGGCGAAAACAGCGCGACATCCTCCTTCTCCCCGCCTGCGGGGAGAAGGTGCCGGCAGGCGGATGAGGGGCGGCTATACCCCGCCCGACAGCAGCCGCGCGGCCGCCGCCCGAGCCTCGTCGGTCACGGAGGCGCCGGCCAGCATGCGGGCGATCTCTTCCGTACGGGCGCCGTCGTCCATGCGGGCGACGCGGGTGGCGACGGTCTCGCTGCCCTCCACCGGCCCCTTGGAGATGAGGAGATGCGTCGCCGCCCGGGCCGCGACCTGCGGGGCGTGGGTGACGGAAAGCACCTGCACCGTGGAGGAGAGCCGCTTCAGCCGCTGGCCGATGGCATCGGCCACCGCGCCGCCGACGCCGGTATCGATTTCGTCGAAGACGAGGGTCGGGGCCGAGCCGCGGTCGGCAAGCGCGACCTTCAGCGCCAGCAGGAAACGCGACAGCTCGCCGCCGGACGCCACCTTCATGATCGGGCCGGGACGCGTGCCGGGATTGGTCTGGACATGGAATTCGACCGTATCGATCCCCTCCTCCGCCCCGCCTTCGGGATCGGTGGTAATCTCGACGGTGAAGCGCGCGCGCTCCAGCTTGAGCGCCGGCAGCTCGGCCATGACGGCGGCGGCCAGCGCATCGGCGGCATGGTGGCGCTTTTCCGAAAGCGCGCGGGCGGAGACGGCATAGGCCGCGCGCGCCTCGTTGAGACGCGCTTCGAGCTGCACCAGCTTCTCCTCGCCGGCATCGAGATCGGCAAGGTCGGCGATCATCTTCGCCGCAAGCGCCGGAAGGCCGGTAACGGGAACCGAATATTTGCGGGCGGCGGCGCGCAGCGCGAAAAGCCGCTCTTCCGTGCGCTCCAGTTCCTTGGGGTCGTATTCCGTCTTGCGCAGCGCTGCCTCGACGGCCATCTGCGCGTCGGAAAGCTGGTTCAGCGCCTGGTCGAGCAGTTCGACCGTCTCTTCCAGCAGCCCCGGCGCCTCGTGGCTCTTGCGCTCCAGCCGGCGCACGAGCGCGGCGATCAGCGGCACGGGCGAGGCATTGCCGTTCAGGAATTCGCTCGCCTCGTTGACGTCGCCGGCGATGCGCTCGGCCTTCATCATGCGGGCACGCACTTCGGCCAGCGCATCCTCCTCGCCGTCCTGCGGCGAAAGGGTCTCCAGCTCCTCGACGGAGGAGCGCAGATAATCCGCCTCGCGCGCGGCGGCCTCCACCTTCTCGCGGTGGCGGCGCAGCGTGCGCTCGGCATCCTTCCAATGATGATACAGCGCGCCGACATCGCCCGCCGCTTCCGCAAGGCCGCCGAAGGCGTCGAGCAGCAGACGGTGCGCGTCCGTATCGACCAACGCGCGGTCGTCATGCTGGCCATGAATCTCGACGAGAAGCTGACCGGCTTGCCGCATCAGCTGCACGGAGACCGGCTGGTCGTTGACATAGGCCTTGGTGCGGCCGTCGGCCGATTGCTGGCGGCGGAAGATGAGGTCGCCGTCGTCGTCGATGCCGTTGTCGCGCAGGAGCGCGCGCGCCGCGTGGCTCATCGGCACGTCGAAGACGGCCGTCACCTGGCCGCGCTCGATGCCGTGGCGCACCAGCGAACCGTCACCACGCCCGCCGAGCGCCAGCGAGAGACTGTCGAGAAGAATGGACTTGCCGGCGCCCGTCTCGCCCGTCAGCACGGAAAGACCCGGCTCGAATGAAAGGTCGAGCCGTTCGATCAGGACGATATCGCGGATCGATAGCTGCGCCAGCATTGCCGCATCGTTTCTCTTCGCTCAGGCGCCGATCAGCTTCTTGCCGGCGCGCGCGATCCAGGAACCGGAATTTTCACGCGGCTCGAGACCCTTGGTCTGCAGAAGCTTGTAGCTGTCGGAATACCACTGGCTGTCCGGGTAGTTGTGGCCGAGAACGGCCGCCGCCGTCTGCGCTTCGCTGTCGATGCCCATCGCGTAGTAGGTCTCGACGAGACGCGCCAGCGCCTCCTCGATCTGGTTGGTCATCGGATACTTCTCGACGACGACGCGGAAACGGGTCGCCGCGGCGATATATTCCTTGCGCTCGAGATAGTAGCGGCCGATCTGCATTTCCTTGCCGGCGAGCTGGTCGCGGGCAAAGCGGATTTTCGCCTGCGCATCCTCGACATATTCCGAGTTGGGATAGTTGTCGACGACGGCCTGCATAGCCTCCATCGTCTGCTGCGAGGCGCGCTGGTCCTGCGTCACGCTCGGGATCTGCTTCCAGTAGGCAAGGCCGATGATGTACTGCGCATAGGCCGCATCTTCCGACCCCGGATAGAGCGACAGGTAACGCTTGCCGGCAGTGATCGCCTCTTCGTTGCGGCCCTGGCGATAATTCGTGAAGGCCAGCATGACGAGCGACTTGCGCGCCTGGTCGGAGAACGGGCTCTGGCGGTCGACCGCCTCGAACTTGCGGCCCGCCTCACCCACCTTGCCGGCATTGAGGTTGGCAAGGCCCTGATTGTAGAGCGTGTCCGGGGATTCGGCTTCGCCGGTCAGTTTCGTGATGTCGATGTCCGGGTCCGACTGGCAAGCAGAAAGACCAATCGAAGACGCCGTAGCGAAAAGCGTAAGATAGACAATGCGCGCCGTCTTCTTCACACCAACAGACCCTGCAACAACCATGTGACAATCCCAGTTAACGGCACTTGAAGCGGACAGGCCGCACACGCGCCCCGCGTTGTATCTCCAAATACAGGAAGATCGCAACGCCATGCCGACGCATTAACGCATTTTTATGGCAATCGTACCGGGAGGATGACGCCGGGCTGCCCCTGGCTCAAAGAGACCAGGGCGCGAATTCCGGAGCGTTGACGGCGATCAGCTCGCGCTGGCCGGCGCGCGAACGCGGTGCGGAGGCCTCGACCACCTCATAGGCGGTGCGGTCGCTGAGCAGCGCCTTCAGCGCATAGGCATTCATCTTGTGGCCGCCGCGATAGGAGCGGTAGCAGCCGATGAACTGCGCACCGGCAAGGGCGAGGTCGCCGACGGCGTCGAGCGTCTTGTGGCGGACGAACTCGTCCTTGGCGTAACGCAGGCCCTCGACATTGATCACGGTGTTGTCGTCGGAGATGACGACGGAGTTTTCCAGCGACGAGCCGAGCGCATGGCCGGAAGCCCAGAGCCGCTCGACATCGCGCATGAAGCCGAAGGTGCGGGCGCGCGACAGCTCGTTGCGGAAGGTGGTGGAGGTCAGGTCGCCCTTCCAGGACTGGCGGCCGATCAGCGGGCAGTCGAAATCGATCTCGACCTCGAATCGCGTGCCGCCGTCATAGGGCAGGAACTCGGCCCAGGAGGCGCCGGCTTCGATTCGCACCGGCTTGACGATGCGGATATAGCGGCGCTTCACGGAGAGCGCGACGAGGCCGACCTGGTCGATGGCGTCGATGAAGGGGGCGGAGCTGCCGTCCATGATCGGCATTTCAGCGCCGTGCACTTCGATCAGCACATTGTCGAGGCCGAGCGCGTAGAGCGCAGCCATGACGTGCTCGACCGTGGCGATCGACGCTGCGGGGGAAAAGCCGAGGACGGTGCAGAGGTCGGTGTTGCCGACCTGCGAGGAGACCGCGCGGTATTCGCTGACCGTGCCGTCGTCGTGCAGGCGCTGGAAGACGACGCCGCTGTCGGCCTCGGACGGATTGAAGGTGATCGATACGGCCGCGCCGGAATGGACGCCCGTCCCGGAAATCGTCACCGGGCTGGAAATCGTCGTCTGGAAACCGAGCATACCGATCGTCATCTGCATTCGCCTTATCTTACTATCGGCTCATTCTTCGCCGATATTGTCTGTCCAGGGCTCAGGAAGCCATTCGCCGGACGCGCTACGTCCGCCGACTTTCATGCCGGACCGTCTGGAGTGTGATGTGCGCTCCGGCAAGGCCTTCCGCGCGAATCCTGACTATCCCCTTTGCCCAGCCTGAATGTAGTAGGCCCCTCACCTTCAGACAAATCACTGTTTCTTTCGTTTTGTTACGCATGTTTCAGCTAACAAGTTATTGAAAGGAAACGGAAATAAAAATGCCCGGATCGGCGATCCGGGCATCTTGTTTCAGGGGGCTACCCGAAGGGCCTCAGTTGGACTGCCGGCGGAGGAACGCCGGGATTTCCAGCTGGTCGTCTTCCTGCAGCGCGCGCGGCTGCGGATTGGCGCGGCCGTGGTCGTCGAGCTGGCCGCGACGCGGTGCGTAGAGGCTGGCTTCGGCCGAGAGCGGGCGGCGCTGCTGCTGGGCGGCAGGGGCGGCCTGCTCCTGTGCATGCGCTTCTTCATGACGGCCGAGCGACGAGGTCAGGCGCTTGAGGAGCCCCATCGGGCCGCGTTCTTCCTGGTGTCCCATGGCCGGCTGCTGGGCGGTGCGGTGGTCGATTTCGGCCTGCACGACCGGCGGGAAGTCCTCGATCTTCGGCATGCGCATGGCCTGCGGCTCCTGACGGATGATCGGAGCGGCGGGCTCGACGCGCTGCTGCATGACCGGGGCCTGCTGCACGGGCTGCTGGACCGGGACCGAACGCTGGACGACCGGCATTTCGGCGGGCGCTGCGAAGATGCGGTTCTGCAGGCGCGGCTCTTCGTGATGCGCGGCGACCTGCTGGACCGGTGCCGGGCGGCTTGCCGAGATGGCGAGTTCCCGCTCGAGGTTTTCCTCGGAAGCGCGGATCGCTTCGGCAATCGGGTCGATGACCGGCTGCTGGGCGACGGGCTGCTGCATGACCGGCTGGTGCTGCATCACGGGCTGCTGCGCGACAGGCTGCGGAGCGGCGGCGACGGGCTGGACCTGCGGCTGGACCGGAACGGCGGCCGACGGACGGACTACTGGCTTGCTATGGCCGCGAAAGTCAGCAGAACGACCGGCCACCTCCGAGGCCGAGCGGTCGATGCCGGTGGCGACGACGGAGACGCGGATGAGGCCTTCGAGCTCTTCGTCGAAGGTGGCGCCGAGGATGATGTTCGCATCCGGATCGACTTCCTCGCGGATACGGGTCGCAGCTTCGTCGACTTCGAAGAGCGTAAGGTCGCGACCGCCGGTGATGGAGATCAGCAGGCCCTGCGCGCCCTTCATCGAGGTTTCGTCCAGCAGCGGGTTGGCGATGGCGGCTTCCGCAGCGGCCATTGCGCGGCCTTCGCCCGAAGCTTCGCCCGTACCCATCATGGCGCGGCCCATCTCGCGCATCACCGAGCGGACGTCGGCGAAGTCGAGGTTGATGAGGCCTTCCTTGACCATCAGGTCAGTGATGCAGGCGACGCCCGAATAGAGCACCTGATCAGCCATCGCGAAGGCGTCGGCGAAGGTGGTCTTGTCGTTGGCGATGCGGAAGAGGTTCTGGTTCGGGATGACGATCAGCGTGTCGACCGACTTCTGGAGTTCCAGTATACCTTCTTCGGCGAGGCGCATGCGGCGGCCGCCTTCGAAGTGGAACGGCTTGGTGACGACGCCGACGGTCAGGATGCCCTTGTTGCGGGCGGCCTGCGCGACGATCGGGGCAGCACCCGTGCCGGTGCCGCCGCCCATGCCGGCGGTGACGAAGCACATGTGGGTACCGTTGAGGTGGTCGATGATCTCGTCGATGCACTCTTCGGCGGCCGCGCGGCCGACTTCCGGCTGCGAGCCGGCGCCGAGGCCTTCGGTGACCTGGACACCCATCTGGATGATCCGCGAAGCCTTGGTCATGGACAGCGCCTGGGCGTCGGTGTTGGCGACGACGAAGTCGACGCCTTCGAGGCCCGCGGTGATCATGTTGTTGACGGCATTGCCGCCGCCGCCGCCGACACCGAAGACGGTGATGCGGGGCTTCAGCTCAGTGATGTCCGGCTTCTGCAGCTTGATAGTCATTGCATTGTTCCTTTCGTTTCCGGCCGCTTCGCCCAGCCGGTCTATTCACGATACTCGTTGTCGGTCTTTCCCGGCGGCGCGCCGCCGGGAAACCCGTCAGAAACTTTCCTTCAGCCACTGGCCCATGCGGGCTATGCGGCCGTTGCCACCCGTGAGCTGCGAGAGCATGCCGCCCTGCACAGCGTGTTCTTCCAGTTCCGCGACCTGCGGATAGATCATGAGGCCCACCGCGGTCGAAAAGGCCGGGCCCTTCGCCGCCGTCGGCAGGCCGGACACGCCGAGCGGCCGGCCGATGCGGACATTGCGGGCGAGGATGCGGCGGGCCGCTTCCGGCAGGCCGGTCAGCTGGCTTGCGCCGCCCGTCAGCACGATCCGCTTGCCCACGATCGGCGAGAAGCCGGAGCGCTGGATGCGATCGCGGATAAGCTCGAGCGTTTCCTCGATCCGGGCCCGCACGATGCGCGAGATGAGCGTGCGCGGCACGTGGGTCGGCTGGTCGCGGTCGTCCTCGCCGATCGGCGGGACGGTGATGATGTCGCGCTCGTCGCCGGCGTTCGGCAGCGCCGAGCCATGGACGACCTTGAGGCGTTCGGCATCCTCGATGCGGGTCGAGAGGCCACGCGCTAGGTCCGTGGTGACGTGGTGACCGCCGAGCGAGACCGCGTCGGAATGCACCAGCTTGCCTTCGGCGAAGACGGAGATCGTCGTCGTGCCGCCGCCCATGTCGATGCAGGCGCAGCCGAGCTCGACCTCGTCGTCGACGAGGGCCGAAAGGCCGCTCGCATAGGGCGTCGCCACCATGCCCTCGACGGAGAGGTGCGCGCGGTTGATGCACAGTTCCAGGTTCTTCAGCGCGGTGCGCTCGGCCGTCAGCACATGCATGTCGACGCCGAGGACGTCGCCGAACATGGAGAGCGGATCGCGGATGCCGCGCTCGCCGTCCAGCGAGAAGCCGGTCGGCAGCGAATGGAGGATGGCGCGGTCCTGGCGCAGCGACTGCTGGCCGGCGACGGCGAGCACCTTGCGCAGATCGTTGGCGTCGACTTCCTGGCCGCCGAGGTCGATGGTGGCGGTGTAGACGTCGCTCTGCAGGCGGCCGGCGGAAACGTTGACGATCAGGCTCTCGATGGTGAGGCCGGCCATGCGCTCGGCCGCGTCGACGGCAAGGCGCACGACGCTCTCGACTGCGTCGAGGTCGGTGATCACGCCGTTCTTCACGCCGCGGGATTTCTGGTGGCCGATGCCGATCACTTCGACATTGTGCGTGCGGCCCGGCAGGATCTCGCTCTCGGCGCGCGGCGTCAGCCGGCCGATCATGCAGACGATCTTGGTGGAACCGATGTCGAGGACCGAAACGACGTGAGCACGCTTGGAGGAAAGCGGCTTCAAGCGCGGCAGGCCGAAATGGGACGAACCGAAAATGCTCATGTGCGTTTCGCTGCCTTCTTCAGGTCCTTTGCCCTCTGCTCGACCGCCGCATTGCGGCGTTCCAGCGCCCCTTCCGTGAGCCGCACCGTGGTGCGGTCCTCGAGCCGCAGGTCGACCGCGGCGATGTCCCGTTCCAGCAGCCCCTCCTCGCCTTCCAGCGTCGCCAGCATGTCCATGGCGCGCGGCACGTTGTGCTCCGGCAGCTTCACGACGATGCCGTTGTCGAGGCGCAGGTCCCAGCGGCGGCCGGCGACCCGGATATAGGCCTTCACCCGCGCCTTGATCTCCGGCCAGTTGTCGAACTCGTCGGCAAAGCCGGCGGCGGCCGTCTCGGCGTCGCGGCCGACGAAGAGCGGCAGCGAGGAGAACTTGTTGTCACGCAGCGGCGCGATCACCGAACCGTTCTTCTCGATCAGCGACAGGTCGTTGCCGTGCTGCCAAATCGCGAAGGCCTCGCGCTCCTTGAGCGCGATCTCGATCGTGCCCGGATAGACCTTGCGGACGGAAACGTCCTGCACCCAGGGCAGATCGGCGAGCTTGGCGCGCGCATCCTTGACGTCGAGCGCAACCAGCGAGGTCGTGCCGTCGAGGCCGAGGCGTTCGAGGATGTCGATCTCGGAGGTCTCGCGGTTGCCGGAGACCTTCACGTCCTCGATGGCAAAGCCCATCGCGGTGGTCGAGGCCTGGGCGAAATCCTGCGAATGGCCGCCCAGCGACATGCCGTAAAGGCCGGTCGAGCCGAGGAACAGCACCGTCGCGACGCTGCCGGCATGGCGCGGAATGGCGATGCGACCGGCAGCAAGGCTGACGAGGAAACGCACGACCCGGCGCAGCGGCCGCGGCAGCACGCGGCCGGCTTCCGGCTCGGAAAGCCCGGCGGGACGCACCCTGCTCTTCCTGAGGCTCAACGCAAGCACGACGCGTCCTCCACCATCCACTTCAAGAACTCACCAAAGGAATGGCCGGCGTGGTCGGCCATTTCGGGCACCAGGGAGGTAGGGGTCATGCCGGGCTGGGTGTTGATCTCCAGCCAGATAAGCTCGCCATTCTCGGAAAAACGGTCGTCGTAGCGGAAGTCGGAACGGCTGACGCCACGGCACCCGATCGCTTGATGCGCCTTGAGTGCGAGTGTTTGTACTTTTTGGTAAATATTCGGTGAAATTTGCGCCGGGATGACGTGTTTCGAACCGCCTTTTACATATTTGGAATCGTAGTCGTAGAAGGAATGCCCCTGCGGAATGACTTCCGTGACGCCGAGCGCGACATCGCCCATGACGCCGCAGGTCAGCTCGCGGCCATAGACGTAGCGCTCGACCATGACGCTGTCGCCATAGCGCCATTCCGAGGAGGTGATGATCTGCGGCGGATGCGACTGGTCTTCCTTGACCATGACCACGCCGAAGGACGACCCCTCACGCACGGGCTTGACCACATACGGCGGCTTCATCGGATGGCTGGAGGTGAAGTCGAAGCGATTCATCAGGCGCTGCTCGGCAACAGGAATGCCGGCCGCCTTGGCGATGATCTTCGCCTGCGCCTTGTCCATGGCGAGCGCGGAAGCGAGCACGCCGGAATGGGTATAGGGGATTTCCAGATATTCGAGGATGCCCTGGATGGTGCCGTCCTCGCCGAAGGGACCGTGCAGCGCATTGAAGGCGACGTCCGGCTTGAGATCGGCGAGCACGCTGGCGACGTCATGGCCGACATCCACGCGCGTGACCCTGTAGCCGACAGCCTCGAGCGTATCGGCGCAAGCATTCCCCGACGAAAGGCTCACCGGCCGTTCCGACGAAAAACCACCCATCAGCACCGCGACATGCTTCACGCTCATAGAACCCTCGACTGTATTCCGCACACTGCCCCTCGACCCTTGCGCGGACCTGATTTGCCTTGCGGTCCGACTCGACGGGCGAGTTGGGACCACTAGAGCGCCATTAAGGTTAATGAAGCGTTTACTTTCGTTAACCTGACGCATCGCGGGACAAATTTTCCTCGCGCCGAATCAGGCAACGCTTCGATTCTCTCTCTGGAATCAGAGAGTTGCGCGCGGCGCAAGAAAAACCGGCAAATCGGGCATCATCACGTCCATGCGCGCACCGGCAATGCGCTTCGTAAATGCTCGGGTCTCAGGGAAGAACGAAAAGTACGATTTTTCGCCCATTCGGGTAGTTTTATTGTTTCGTCGACCGGATGGTTGGCGTAAAAGCCCGCTGCTGCCTCCCAAGACGGCAAACAAGAAACATCAAAAAAGGCACCCCCGATGAGTAAGACACTCTCTTCCGGGTCGCCGACCGCAGCGCATTCCAACCGCGCCGGGCTCAATTCCCCGGCGCGCGTTCTTTTTGCAAGCCTGGTCGGAACGACCATCGAATTCTTCGATTTCTACGTTTACGCCACCGCCGCCGTGCTGGTCTTCCCGACGCTGTTCTTCCCGAACAGCGATCCGACGACGGCGCTGCTCGCCTCCTTCGCGACCTTCTCCATCGCGTTCTTCGCCCGCCCGCTCGGCGCCATCGTCTTCGGGCATTACGGCGACCGCATCGGCCGCAAGACGACGCTCGTCGCCGCGCTCCTGACCATGGGCGTCTCGACCGTGATCATCGGCCTCCTGCCGTCCTATGACTCGATCGGCGTGCTCGCACCCCTGCTGCTGGCGCTGTGCCGATTCGGCCAGGGCTTCGGCCTCGGCGGAGAATGGGGCGGCGCGGTGCTGCTCGCGACGGAAAACGCCCCTCCGGGCAAGCGCAGCTGGTACGGCATGTTCCCGCAGCTCGGCGCGCCGGTCGGCCTCTTCCTCTCCTCGGGCATCTTCTGGCTGCTGCTGCACGTCATGTCGCAGGACGCGCTGCTCGCCTGGGGCTGGCGCATTCCCTTCGTGGCGTCCATCGTGCTCATCGCCGTCGGCCTCTGGGTCCGCCTGTCGATCACCGAGACGCCCGCCTTCCAGAAGGCCATCGAGAAGCGGGAACGCGTCGAAGTGCCGGTCGTCGAGCTCTTCCGCAACCACAAGCGCAGCCTCGTGCTCGGCACCTTCGTGGCGCTCGCCACCTTCGTGCTGTTCTATATCGGCTCGGCCTATCTGCTGTCCTATAACGTCAAGGTGCTGAAGCTGCCCTTCGTCGAGGCGCTCGAGATCCAGCTCGTCGGCTCGGTGCTGTTCGGCCTGTTCATTCCCTTCGCCGGCAAGCTCGCCGAAAGGTTCGGCCGCCGCGAGGTGCTGATCGCCACGACCGTGTTGATCGGCGTCTTCTCGTTCTTCCTGCCGGGCCTGATGACCGGCGGCGAAACCGGCATCTTCGTCTTCGTGATCTTCGCGATGGCGCTGATGGGCATGACCTACGGCCTGATCGGCACGGCGCTCGCCGCGCCCTTCCCCACGAAGGTGCGCTATACGGGTTCGTCGATCACCTTCAACTTCGCCGGCATCTTCGGCGCCTCGCTCGCGCCCTATATCGCGACCTGGCTGCAGGCGAATTACGGCATGACCTATGTCGGCTACTATCTCGGCCTCTCGGCCGTCATCACACTGGCCTGCATCCTGCTTTCGGGCAAGGAAGAGGTCTGAGCCTTCACGGAAAAAGGCCCCGAATCGAAAAACCCGCCGCGTCGCCGCGGCGGGTTTTCTTTTGCCGGCGATCAGTCGTCCTCGCCGACGATCTTCCAGACGATGCCGCCGATGACGGCCCCGAGGATCGGCGCCACCCAGAACAGCCAGAGCTGCGAGAGCGCCGCCGTATCGGCGAAGAGCGCCACGCCCGTTGAACGCGCCGGGTTCACCGACGTATTGGTGATCGGGATCGACACGAGGTGGATGAGCGTCAGGCCGAGGCCGATGGCAATCGGCGCGAAGCCCGCCGGCGCGCGGCCGTGGGTCGAGCCGAGGATGATGATGACGAAGAACGCCGTCAGCACCGCCTCGGCAACCAGCGCCGCCGTCAGCGAATAGCCGCCCGGCGAAAGCTCGCCATAGCCGTTCGAGGCAAAGCCGCCCGCCTGGAAGCCGTCCTTGCCGGAGGCGATGAGGTAGAGCACGGCCGCCGCAACGACGGCGCCCACAACCTGCGCCACGATATAGGGAACGAGGCGGGAAGCCGGGAACTTGCCCGCGACCGTCAGGCCGACGGAGACCGCCGGATTGAAGTGGCCGCCGGAAATGCCGCCGACCGCATAGGCCATGGTCAGCACCGTGAGGCCGAACGCCAGCGCGACCCCGAGGAAGCCGATGCCGAGCGCCGGAAAGGCGGCGGCGAAGATGGCGCTGCCGCAGCCGCCGAAGACGAGCCAGAACGTGCCGAGGAACTCGGCGGAAAGTTTCTTGAACATGAATGCCCCCTGGTCCGGGCCCCGCTGGAGCGGAGCCGCGCCGCGCAACCGTCGCGCGACCGAGCATAGCATTCACTAAACCTTGCTGAACAGGGGATGAATGAAACCTGTTCGCCGCACGCTGAACCGCGCCCGGCGATCAGGCATCTTCGCAAACGACCTTCCAAAGCACCGCACCGATGACCGCGCCCAGCATGGGCGCCAGCCAGAACAGCCAGAGCTGCGGGAGCGCGGCCGTCTCGGCAAACAATGCCAGACCCGTGGAGCGGGCCGGGTTCAGCGACGTATTGGTGATCGGGATCGATACGAGGTTGATCGCGGTCAGGCTGAGACCGATGGAAATCGGTGCAAAGCCTGCGGGCGCACGCTCGTGGATCGAGCCGAGGATGACGAAAAGGAAAAGCGCCATCAGCACCGTTTCGGTAACGAAACCCGCCGTCAGCGAGTAGCCGCCCGGGGAAAGCTCGCCATAGCCGTTCGCACCGAAGCCGCCCGCCACGAAACCGGCCTTGCCGGAGGCGACAAGGTAGATCACCGCTGCCGCCGCGATCCCGCCGGCAACCTGCGCGATGGCATAAGGCAGCACATGGGCAGCCGGGAACCTGCCGGCAACGGCCAGGCCCAGCGAAACGCCGGGATTCATATGCCCGCCGGAAACATGGCCGATCGCATAGATCATGCTCATCACGGCGATGCCGGCGGAAAAGGCGATGCCGACGATCCCGATGCCGATCTGCGGAAAATGCGCGGCCAGAATGCCGCTGCCGCTGCCGACGAAAACGAGCCAGAACGTGCCGATGAACTCGGCCGTGAGCTTCCTCAACATGAATATTCCCCCTTCGAAGCCCATGCAGCAGGGCTCCGGCGCACTCTCGGTGCGCACGATCTCAGACAGTTTTGGATGAGCTTGCCGAAGGGGGAGAAGGAGTAGCGTGGCGTCGATGCCGCACGCGAACTCCCCAGCAAGCTTGGCGTATCAGGCCGTTGCGCGGCCCAGGAATTCCTTCACCTCGTAGCCCGGGATGAAATTGCCGAGGCGCTTGATCTCCCAGTGCAGCATGATGCCGGAATGCTCCAGCACGCGGCTGCGCACGGTCTCGCCGAGATATTCCAGCTCGTAGCCGGTCGCCTGCCCCGTATTGATCATGAAGTTGCAATGCATCGGCGACATCTGTGCGCCGCCGATCATCATGCCACGGCAACCCGCCTCGTCGATCAGCTTCCAGGCGGAATGGCCTTCCGGATTCTTGAAGGTCGAGCCGCCGGTCTTCTCGCGGATCGGCTGCACGGTCTCGCGATGCTGGCGCACGGCGTCCATCTTCGCGCGAATCTCGTCCTTGTCACCCGCCTGCCCCTCGAAGACGGCATGGGTGAAGATGAGGCCGGCGGGCGCGGCGGAATGGCGATAGGTATAGCCCATGTCCGCATTGCTCAGCACATGCGTGTTGCCCTTGCGGTCCACGGCATGAACCTCGGCGACGAGGTCCTTCGTCTCCCCGCCATTGGCGCCGGCATTCATGCGTAGCGCGCCGCCGATGGAGCCGGGAATGCCGTAGTAGAACTCGAAGCCGGCAATGCCGTGATCGAGCGCCATGGCGGCGATATTCTTGTCCGGGCAGATGCCGCCCGCCTTGATGCGGTTCTCGCCGACGAGCTCGACATCACCGAAGCCCTTGGCCGAAAGACGGATCACGACGCCCGGAATGCCGCCGTCGCGCACCAGCAGGTTCGAACCGACGCCCGTCACCGTCAGCGGCACCTCTTCCGGCAGCAGCTTGAGGAAGGTCGTAAGGTCCTCGACGTCATGCGGGTGGAACATCAGCTCGGCAAAGCCGCCGGCGCGGAACCACGTCACGCGATCCATCGGCGCATCCGGCGTCAGGCGGCCGCGAACGTCCTTGATACCCTCGCCCAGCGACGCCAGAAGTTTTGCCCCGTCAACCGTCTTCATGCCACCTCACCCGAAATGCCTGCCAGTTCCTTCGGCAGCGCCTGCGCCCAATACGTGATGCTGCCAGCTCCCAAGAGAACCACAAAGTCGCCGGGCTTTGCAATGCCGGCCACGAGAGGCGCCAGTGCCTCCGGCGCGGTCAGGAACCGCGCGTCGCGATGGCCGGCGGACTTGATGCGCGAAACCAGTTCCTCCGCGCTCACGCCGTCGATGGGGTCCTCGCCCGCCGCGTAGATCGGCGCGATCATGATCGTGTCGGCATCGTTGAAGCAGCCGGCGAATTCTTCGAAGAGGCTTGCCACGCGGCTGTAGCGATGCGGCTGATGCACGGCGATGATGCGGCCCGAGCAGGCTTCGCGCGCGGCGCGCAGCACGGCCTTGATCTCGACCGGATGGTGGCCGTAGTCGTCATAGACGTTCACGCCGTTCCAGCTTCCGGTGAAGGTGAAGCGGCGCTTGACGCCGCCGAAGCTCGCCAGCCCCTTGGCGATCGCCTCCGGCGAAATGCCGAGGCGCTGGGCGACGGCGATGGCGGCGGTCGCGTTGGAAACGTTGTGGCGGCCGGGCATCGGCAGGCGCAGATCCTTCATGGAAATCACCTGGCCGGTGCGGCGGCGGCGGATCTCCACGTCGAAGACGGAGGTCGCGCCGTCCATGCGGATATTGGAAAAGCGCACGTCCGCCTGCGGGTTCTCGCCATAGGTGATGACCTTGCGGTCCTCGATGCGGCTGACCATGGACTGCACTTCGGGATGGTCGAGGCACATGACGCCGAAGCCGTAGAACGGCACGTTCTCGACGAACTGGCGGAAGGCCGCGCGCACGGCGTCGAAATTGCCGTAATGGTCGAGATGTTCGGGGTCGATATTGGTGACGACGGCGACGTCCGCCGGCAGCTTGAGGAAGGTGCCGTCCGATTCGTCGGCCTCCACCACCATCCACTCGCCCTCACCCATGCGGGCATTGGTGCCGTAGGCATTGATGATGCCGCCATTGATGACGGTCGGGTCGAGCCCGCCGGCTTCGAGAAGCGTCGCGACCATCGAGGTCGTCGTCGTCTTGCCGTGCGTGCCGCCGATGGCGATGGCGTTGCGGAAGCGCATCAGCTCGGCGAGCATTTCCGCGCGGCGCACGACCGGCAGCAGCTTTTCGCGCGCCGCGACGAGTTCCGGATTGCTCTTCCTGATGGCGGTCGACACGACGACGACTTCCGCGTCGCCGAGGTTTTCCGCCCTGTGGCCGACGAAGACCTCGATGCCCTTGTCGCGCAGGCGCTGCACATTGGCGCTGTCCGACTGGTCGGAGCCCTGCACGCGATGGCCGAGATTGTGCAGCACCTCGGCGATGCCGCTCATGCCGATGCCGCCAATGCCGATGAAATGAACGAGCCCTATGCTCTGCGGCATCTTCATGGCCGTTCTCCCTTGAATTGTGCGATCGTCTTGCCGCCCGCAATAGCCTCAACCATCAGGGCGAGCAAGCGCGCGGCGTCCGGTTTGCCCGCCTTTCTGGCATTCGCGGCCATCGCGGCCATGCGCGAGGGGTCGTGCATCGCCTTGGAGACGATGCCGGCAAGGCGCTCCGTCGAAAGCTCGGACTGGGCGATCACCTTCGCCCCGCCGCCGGCGGCAAGCGCCGCGGCATTGGCCGCCTGGTCGTGGTCGAGCGCGTAAGGGTAAGGCACGAGGATGGAGGGCCGGCCGATGACCGAGACTTCCGAGACCGTCGAGGCGCCCGAGCGGCTGATGACGAGATGGGCATGGCCGATGCGCGCGGCCATGTCGGTGAAGAAGGGCGAGACGTCGGCTGGAATGCCGAGATCGGCATAGGAGCGCACCACCTCGTCGCGGTCTTCCGGCCGCGCCTGCTGGGTGATCCTCAGCCGCGCCCGGTCCTGCGGCTCCAGCGCGGCGATCGCCGAGGGAATGGCCTTGGAGAAGAACTGCGCGCCCTGGCTGCCGCCGAAGACGACGAGGCGGAATTCACCGTCCGCCGAGGCCTCATAGGGAATGGCCGATGCGTCCAGCACGGCCGGGCGCACGGGATTGCCCGTCGTCACCGTCTTTTCCGAATATTGGCCGCCCGTCTCGGGCAGGAAGCCGCCGGCGATAGCCTTGACGCGGGCGGCGAGCGCCTTGTTGGCGCGGCCCATCACGGCGTTCTGCTCGTGGATCATCGAGGGGATGCCCATGCCCGTCGCGGCAAGCAGCGGCGGCAGGGTCGGATAGCCGCCGAAGCCGACGACGACCTTCGGCCGCAGCCGCGCCATCAGCCTGCGCGCGGCGCGAATGCCCTTCCAGAGGGTCAGAAGCGAGCGGACGACGCTGACCGGGTTCTTCGAACCGATGGTGGCGGAGGGAACGACATGAATCTCGTCCGCCGGGAACTTGCCGGCAAATCGCTCGGCCCTGCTGTCGGTGACGAGATGGACCGACCAGCCGCCGGCCTTCAGCTCATGCGCCAGCGCCTCTGCCGGAAAGAGATGGCCGCCGGTGCCGCCGGCGGCGAGAAGAACGATGCCCTTGTCCATTCAAAACCCTTATTCAGCGGGCGCCACGATGCCGCCGCGGAAGAGGCTGCGCTCGGAGGCGCGCTTTTCCGGCCGGTGACGGGTCAGCGCCAGGATGAAGCCGGCCGTCACGCAGATCGCGATCATCGATGAGCCGCCATAGGAGATCAGCGGCAGCGTCATGCCCTTGGCCGGCAGCAGCTCCAGATTCACGCCGATATTGATCATCGACTGGATGCCGATCTGCAGCACGAGGCCGGCAACGGCAAAGCGCGTGAAATCGTTGCGCTCCTTGAAGGCATGATTGAGGCCGCGCATCACCACGAAGGCGAAGACCAGCACGATGGCCATGCAAAAGACGATGCCGAACTCCTCGGCCGCGACCGAGAAGATGAAGTCGGTGTGGCTGTCCGGGATGATGCGCTTGACGATGCCCTCGCCCGGCCCCTGGCCGAACCAGTCGCCGCGGATGATGGCTTCCCGCGCCGTGTCCATCTGGAACGTGTCGCCCTCGCCGGTCATGAACTTGTCGATACGCGCCGCCACGTGCGGCAGCAGCGTATAGGCCGTCAGCAGGCCGCCGACGCCCGCCCCGCCGAGGATGATGATCCACAGCCAAGGCATGCCCGCCATGAAGAACATACCGCCCCAGACGGAGGCGGTGAGAATCGTCTGGCCGAGGTCGGGTTGGGCGACGAGCAGCGCCGCGACGATGCCGAAGAGGATGATGGCGAAGAGGTTGCCGGGGATTTCCGGCTGGCGCGCATGCTCGGCGAAGAGCCAGGCGCAGATCACCACGAAGGCCGGCTTCATGAATTCCGAAGGCTGGATGGAAAGGCTGCCGATGGAGATCCAGCGCCGCGAGCCCTTGACCTCGACGCCGAAGAACAGCGCCAGCACCATGGCCGCAAGCGAGACGATGAGAAGGATCATCGCCGCCCGCCGCACCTGCCGGGGCGACATGAAGGAAATGCCGAGCATGATGCCGATGGCCGGGATGAGGAAGAAGGCGTGGCGCCGGACGAAGTGGAAGCTGTCGAGGCCGATGCGCTCGGCGACCGCGGGGCTCGCCGCGAAGGACAGCATGAAGCCGAGGCCCATCAGGAGGATGAAGGCCGCGAGGAAGAACCGGTCTATCGTCCAGAACCAGTCCGCCAATGCACCACGTTCGGCACGACTAACCATGTCTCTTTCCTCGTTTAAATTTCCACCAGCATGGACACGCCCGGCAGCGCCGCCACGTGTTTCACGAAGGCGTCGCCCCTGACTTCAAAATTCTTGTACTGGTCGAAGCTTGCGCAAGCCGGGGATAGAAGAACGGCGACCGGACCGCCTCCGTCCCTTTCGGCATCCGCCGCCGCATCGGCCACCGCCCGCTCCAGCGTGCCGGCGATCTCGAAGGGCACCGCCTCGCCGAGCGTCGCGGCGAAAGCCGGCGCCGCCTCGCCGATGAGATACGCCTTGGCGATCCTCGGGAAGAAGCCGCCGAGGGTGGAAATGCCCCCCTCCTTCGGCACGCCGCCGGCGATCCAGTAGATGCGTTCGAAGCTCGACAGCGCGGGCGCCGCCGCATCGGCATTCGTCGCCTTGGAATCGTTGACGAAGAGCGCGTCGCCCTTGCGGCCGACCGGCTGCATGCGATGCTTGAGGCCCGGGAACGAGGCAAGGCCCGCGCGGATTTCCGTTTCGCCGAGCCCGACGGCAAGGCAGGCCGCGACGGCAGCCGCCGCGTTCTGCGCATTGTGGCTGCCGCGCAGCGTCTGGATGGCGGAAAGGTCGGCGATCTCGCGCGAGGTTCCGCCCTGCGCCAGGAGGAGCCGCGAACCGTCGGCATGGATGCCGTCGGCGACGACATTGCGCCGGGAGATGCGCACGACCTTCGTGCCGGCCCGCTCGATACGATCGGCGATCATCGTGCAGAAACTGTCGTCGACGCCGACGATGGCCGTACTGCTGCCGGCGACGAGCCGTTCCTTGACATCGGCATAGTGCTGCATCGTGCCGTGGCGGTCGAGATGGTCGGGTGTAAGATTCAGCAGGATGCCGGCGGAGGGGTTCAGCGTCGGCGCGAGGTCGATCTGGTAGGACGAGCACTCGACCACGTAGAAGCGACCCGCCTTCGGCGGATCGAGCGTCAAAACGGCCGTGCCGATATTGCCGCCGAGCTGCGTGTCGCGGCCGCTCGCCCGCAAGATATGGGCGATCAGCGCCGTGGTGGTCGACTTGCCGTTGGTGCCGGTAATGGCGATGAAGGGGCAATCAGGCGCCTGCGCCCGGCGTTCGCGCACGAAGAGCTCGACGTCACCGATAATCTCGGCACCCGCGGCGCGCGCAAGGTCCGCGCTCCAGTGGGGCTTGGGATGGGTCAGCGGCACGCCGGGCGACAGCACCAGCGCGTCGATCCCCTTCCAGTCGAGCGCGCGCAGGTCCGCGGTCCGGATGCCGGCGGTGGACGCGTTCTCGACGCTCGCGGGATTGTCGTCCCAGGCGGTCACGTTCGCGCCGCCCGCGGCCAGCGCCATTGCCGTCGCAAGGCCCGAGCCGCCGAGCCCGAAGAGCGCGACCGACTTTCCCTTGAATGTGGTGACGGGGATCATGGCGCCTTACCGCAGCTTCAGCGTCGACAGGCCGACCAGCGCCAGCACGACGGAGATGATCCAGAAGCGGATCACCACCTGGCTTTCCGTCCAGCCCTTCTTCTCGAAATGGTGGTGGATCGGCGCCATGAGGAAGACGCGCTTGCCCGTGAGCTTGAACGAGGCGACCTGGATGATGACCGACAGCGTCTCCATGACGAAGAGGCCGCCGATGATGGCCATGACGATCTCGTGCTTGGTGGCGACGGCGACGGTGCCGATGAGACCCCCGAGTGCCAGGGAACCGGTATCGCCCATGAAGATGGCGGCCGGCGGCGCATTGAACCACAGGAAGCCGAGGCCGGCGCCGATGACCGCACCGAGCACCACGGCAAGCTCGCCGGTGCCGGGCACGAAATGGATCTGCAGGTAGTTCGCGAAGACCGCGTTACCGGCGAGATAGGCGATGAGGCCGAAGGCCGCCGCCGAGATCATCACCGGCACGGTGGCAAGGCCGTCGAGGCCGTCCGTCAGGTTCACCGCATTGCCGGCCGCCACGATGACGAAGCCGCCGAACAGCACGAAGAAGATGCCGAGATTGACCAGCATGTCCTTGAAGAACGGGAAGGTGATCGAGGAGCCGAAGGTCGAGCCCGCCGCGCCCGCCGACAGCGTGGCATGCATCATGAAATAGGTGGCGATGCCGGCGATGACGAATTCGAGGCCGAGGCGCGCCTTGCCGGAAAAGCCTTTTTCCGTCTGCTTGGTGACCTTGAGGTAGTCGTCATAGAAGCCGATGGCGCCGAAGCCGAGCGTGACGAGCAGCGTCGCCACCACATAGACGTTGGAAAGGTCGGCCCAGAGCAGCGCGCTGCCGACGATGCCGGCAAGGATCATCAGGCCGCCCATGGTGGGCGTTCCGGCCTTCTTGAAATGCGTCTGCGGCCCGTCGGCGCGGATCGGCTGGCCCTTGCCCTGGCGGATGCGCAGCGACGAGATGATCATCGGGCCGAACAAGAAGACGATGGTGGCCGAGGTGAACAGCGCAGCGCCGGTCCGGAAGGTAATGTAGCGGAACAGGTTGAACACCTGGATGGTGTTCGCCAGCTCGACGAGCCAAAGCAGCATTGTCACCCTTTCCCCAAAAGGTTCTGTGAAGCATCCCGGCGTGACCGGCCGGCGATGAAAGCAGATCGCATAAAAGACGAGGTCCGGCGGGCGTCTGCCCGGCCGAACCTCCCACAACTCTAACGCTCCCTCTCCGGGAACGCCTCGTATTTGTCAAGCAGGGCCGCCACGATGCGGCTGAAGCCCGTGCCCTTCGATGATTTGACGACCAGCACGTCGCCCGGCTGAACGCCTTGCAGCGCATGGGCGGCCAGCTCGTCGGCGGTTTCGCGGTAGTCGATCTCGATGCCCTCGGGCAGCGCGTCGCGCAGCGACGCCATGTCCGGGCCGGCGAGCCAGACGGTGCCGATGGCGGCCTCGAGCAGCGGTTCGGCAAGGCCGGCATGCACGGCGGGCGAATGCTCGCCCATTTCCAGCATGTCGCCGAGCACGGCGATGCGCCGGCCCCGGCCATGCGGCTCCGCATCGCGCAGCAGCGCGATCGCAGCGCGCATCGAGGCGGGATTGGCATTGTAGCTATCGTCGATCAGCGTGAACCAGCCGCCGTCCTTGGCCAGCCTGTAGCGCCGGCCCCGGCCCTTTTCCGCCTGCATGGCGGCGAGCCCCGCCATCGCCTTCTCGATATCCGCGCCGGCAAGATGTACCGCGCCGAGCACGGCGACGGCGTTTTCGGCGATGTGGCGGCCCGGTGCGCCCATCGGCACTTCGAGCGTCTGCCGGCCGACCGCCGCGCGCAGCAGGCTGCCATCCGGCCCGCTGGTGAAATCGAGCAGGCGGAACTCCGCCTGCGGATCGGCGCCGAAGCTGTGAATGTGCGAGACGCCGGCCTTGCGCGCCGCCGCTTCGAGGAAGGCATATTGCGCGTTGTCGCGGTTCAGGATGGCGTGGCCGCCCGGCACGACGCCGTCGAAAATCTCCGCCTTGGCGGCGGCGATCTCTTCGAGGTCCCGGAAATTGCCGAGATGGGCCGGCGCGATGGTCGTGATCATCGCGATATGCGGGCGCACCATGGAGACCAGCGGGCGGATCTCGCCCGCATGGTTCATGCCGATCTCGAAGATGCCGTAGTCGGTGGTCTCGGGCATGCGCGCCAGCGTCAGCGGCACGCCCCAATGGTTGTTGAACGAGGCGACGGAGGCATGCACGTTGCCCGAGGGCGAAAGCGCCTGGCGCAGCATCTCCTTGCTCGTCGTCTTGCCGACCGAGCCGGTGACGGCGATGATCCGCGCCGCCGTGCGGTCGCGCGCCGCGCAGCCGAGGTCGACGAGCGCCTGCAACACGTCGGGCACCACGATCATCGGCGTGACGAGACGGCCGAGCGCCGGCAGCTTGCCCTCGCTGACGACGAGCAGCGCCGCGCCGTTGGCGACGGCGAAGCTTGCGAAGTCATGGCCGTCGACGCGGTCGCCCTTGATGGCGAAGAAGGCTTCGCCCGGCGCGATGGCGCGGCTGTCGATGGAAATGCCCGTCACGCCCTGCGGCATGTTGCCGATGGGACGGCCATGCACGGCTGCGAGCAGATCAGCGGTGGTCCAGAGCCATGTCACCTGTCGAGTTCCTCCAGTGCCTTGCCGAGTTCGGCATGGTCGGAGAAGGGCAGCGTCACGGAGCCGACGGTCTGCCCCTCCTCATGCCCCTTGCCGGCGACGATCAGCGTATCGCCCGATTGCAGCATGCCGACGGCGCTGCGGATCGCCTTGGCACGGTCGCCGATCTCGGTCGCGCCCTTGGCGGCGGCCATGATCTCAGAGCGGATGACCTCGGGCACTTCCGAGCGCGGATTGTCGTCGGTGACGATGACCACGTCGGCAAGCCGCGTCGCGATCTCGCCCATGATGGGCCGCTTGCCCTTGTCGCGGTCGCCGCCGCAGCCGAAGACCACGATGATGCGGCCCGTCGTGAAGGGACGCACGGAAGTCAGCACGTTCTCCAGCGCATCCGGCTTGTGCGCGTAGTCGACATAGGCGAGCGCGCCGTTCCTGGCATGGCCGACGAGTTCGAGGCGGCCGGACGCGCCGATCAGCTTTTCGAGTGCCGCCATGGCGACGGAAGCGGAAACGCCGGTCGACATGGCAAGGCCCGCCGCGACCAGCGCATTGGCCACCTGGAAATCGCCCGCCAGCGGAATGTGCACTTCATGGATGTCGCCGCCGGCATGGATCTCGGCGGTCTGCTTGTGGCGGAAATGCTCGACGCGCTTCAAGGTGAGATAATCGCCCTTGCGGCCGACCGTGCGCACGTCGAGGCCGGCCTTGCGCGCGGCCTCGATCGCCGCGCCCGACCATTCGTCGTCGGCATAGATGACGGCGGGCGCGCCCTTCGCCAGCAGCGTATCGAAAAGCCGCATCTTGGAGGCCATGTAGTGCTCGACCGTCGGATGATAATCCATGTGGTCGCGGCCGAGATTGGTGAAGGCGCCGGCGGAAAGCCGCACGCCGTCGAGGCGCGACTGGTCGAGGCCGTGGCTGGAGGCTTCCATGGCGGCATGGGTGACGCCGACATCGGCAAGCTCGGCGAGCAACGCATGCAGCGAGACCGGATCGGGCGTCGTCAGCGAGCCGTAGTCGTTGCGGCCGGGCGCGATGACGCCGGTCGTGCCGATCATCGCGGCCGAATGGCCGGCCTGCTCCCAGATCTGCCGCGTGAAGGAGGCGACGGAGGTCTTGCCGGCGGTGCCGGTGACGGCAACCATGGTCTCCGGCTGGCGGCCGTAGAAGCGGGCGGCGCCCAGCGCCAGGAAGCGGCGCGGCTCGGCAACGGCGATGACCGGTACGGACGTCTCGACCTTCACGCCCTCGGCAACGACGACGGCGGCTGCGCCCCGGGCCACGGCATCGGCGATGAAGGCGCTGCCGTCAGCCTTGGTACCGGACAGGGCAACGAAGAGATCACCGGGCTTGACCTTGCGGCTGTCGCTGGCGATGCCGGTCGCGTCTATCGCGGCTGCGGCGCCCAGGTCGTTGGTTTCGGGTCCGGCAAGGTCACTGATCTTCATTGTCCGCTCTGCTGCTTTCCGTTGGTAGCCGCTTCGCTCACGAATCGGCGTCCCGTCTTCTCCATTCAATAAGACACAAGCAAGGCAGACCCGTCCTCACCAAATTTCGGCTTTACACCGAGAAGCGCGGCGGACCGGCGGATGATCTCGCCCACCATCGGCGCAGCGTTGAGGCCGGCGGTGCGCCCGCCGCCTTCGCCCGTCTGCGGCGCGTCGATGAAGGTGAGGACCACATATTGCGGATCGTCGATCGGGAAGCCCGAAAGGAAGGCGTTGAAGTTCTGCGTGTTGGAATAGCGCCCGCCCACGACCTTGTTGGCCGTGCCCGTCTTGCCGCCGACATTGAAGCCGGGAACGAGCGAGCGGCGGCCGGAACCGTCATTCGCGTTGAGCTTGAAGAGGTAGCGCATGCTCTCGACCGTCGAGGGTTTGATGACCACCTTGGCGATCTCGTCGGCCTCCTCCCGCGTGCGCGGCAGGAAGGTGGGGTTGAGGAGCTTGCCGCCGTTGATGAGCGCGGCGCCGGCGACCGCCGTCTGCAGCGGCGTCGTGGAAACGCCGTGACCGAAGGAGATGGTGATCGAGTTGATCTTCTTCCACACATGCGGCTGGCTCGGGGTCTTCACCTCCGGCAACTCGGTATCCATGCGGGTCAAGAGCCCCATGCGGGTGAGGAATTCCTTGTGCCCCTCGATGCCGATGACGTCGGCCATCTTGGCCGTGCCGATATTGGAGGAATACTGGAAGATTTCCGGAACGGAGAGCACGCGATGCTTGCCGTGGAAGTCCTTGATGGTGAAGCCGCCGATGCGGATCGGCGCGCGGGCGTCGAAGCTGTCGGTGATCTTCACCTTGCCGGAATCGAGCGCCATGGCGGTGGTGAAGCTCTTGAAGGTCGAGCCCATCTCGAACGTGCCGTTCGACATGCGGTTCATCCAGCCTTCCTTCGCGCCCTCCGCCGGATTGTTCGGGTCGTAGTCCGGATAGGAGGCCATGGCGAGCACTTCGCCGGTATGGACATCGAGCACGACGGCGCCGGCGGCCAGCGCCTTGTAGCGCTCCATGCCGTCCTTGACGACTTCGCGCACGATCGCCTGCACGCGCAGGTCGATGGAAAGCCGCACCGGCTCCAGCTTGGCGTCGCTCGTCATGCCGATGGCGGCAAGGTCGGCAAGGCCCTGGTTGTCGATATAGCGCTCCATGCCGGCAATGCCGCGGTTGTCGATATTGACATGGCCGACGATGTGCGAGGCGGTGGCGCCACCCGGATAGAAGCGGCGCTTTTCCGGCCGGAAGCCGATGCCGGGAATGCCGAGCGCGAGGATTCGGCTCTGCTGCTTGGGCGTGAGCTGGCGCTTCAGCCACTGGAAGCGGGACTTGGAGGTGAGCTTGCGGTAGATGCCGCGGCGGTCGAGGTCCGGCAGCACGGTGGCGAGCATTTCCACCGCCTCGTCCGCATCGACGATCTTGTGCGGCTCGGCATAGAGCGAGACGGTGCGGATGTCGGTGGCGAGGATTTCGCCGTTGCGGTCGACGATGTCGGGGCGCGAGGCCATCAGGTGGTCGGCCGGGCCGATGCTGGAGACGGTCTCGGTGGAGGCCATGCCGTACTGGACGAGACGGCCGCCGATCACCGCATAGGCCATGCCGAAGCAGCAGATCATCACCGCGACGCGGCTGCGGGCCTGCGAGCCCGAGCGCTTGCGCGTGCCCTCGAAGGCCTGGCCACCGGTCCTGGCGTTGTTGTTGCCGCCGGCGTTGAAATGCGCCTTGCTCTTGACGTCCATGATGCGGGAGAGAAACGACATCAGCGTGCCACCGATCCGGTTTGGATTGCGTCCGTGCCCGAGGCAGGTTTCTTGGCCTTGGCGACCTTGTCTTCCGGCAGCGCCGGCAGTTCGGCGGTCGGCATCGGCAGCTCGCTCGGCCGGGCGAGCTGGGTCGATTCCGTCGGCACGAGCTTCAGGTCGCTTTCGAAGATCTTGACGAGGCGGTTGAGGCGGTTGGGCTGCGTCAGCAGCGCCCAGTCGGCCTTGAGGAGGTCGATCGTGTCCTCCTCCAGCTTGATCTCGGCATCGAGCTTGCGCACCTCCTCGAGCTTGTTCTCGGCCTGGTGCTTGATCGAGTAGGTGACGGTGGCTGCAGCGGTCATGACGGCGATCATCACGACATCAAGGGTACGGAACATCACTCAGCTTCCCATCTTCTCGAGGCCGGCAAGGTTGGGCAGGTTGAAAATGGACAGGTCATCCGTCCCGGCGGGGGCGCTGGTGCGCTCGCCCGCTCTCAGCTTCGCGGACCGGGCGCGCGGGTTGACCGCACTCTCCTCGTCGCTGGCGGCCACCATAGGGCGCCCGACTGGTGCGAAGGTTGCCGCCCTGTCGTGAACCTCCGGCAGATGGCGCGAGCCCGCGGCCTTGCCGGAGCGATCCTGGAAGAATTTCTTGACGATGCGGTCTTCCAGCGAATGGAAGCTGACGACGACGAGCCGGCCGCCCGGCTTGAGGGCGCGCTCGGCGGCGATCAGCGCACGGGCAAGCTCGCCCAGTTCGTCGTTGACGAAGACGCGCAGCGCCTGGAAGACGCGCGTCGCCGGATGGATCTTGTCCTTGGCCTTGCGCGGCGTCGTCAGCTCGATGAGGTTGGCGAGCTGGCGCGTCGTGGTGAAGGGCTCCTTCTCGCGCGCCTTCTCGATGGCACGGGCGATGCGGCCGGCCTGCTTCTCCTCGCCGAGGAAGCCGAAGATGCGGATGAGGTCGGAGACCTTGGCGCGGTTCACCACGTCGGCCGCCGAAACGCCGGAGGCGGACATGCGCATGTCGAGCGGCCCGTTCTTCTGGAAGGAGAAGCCGCGTTCGGCCTCATCGATCTGCATGGAGGAAACGCCGATATCGAGCACGACGCCATCGAGCCCGCCCGCGGGCGCGTGGCGCGCGAGATCGGAAAAGCGCGAATGGACGAGCGTGAGCCGGCCGCCGGAGGCCTCTACGAGCCCCTGCCCGCCGGCAATGGCCGTCGGGTCGCGGTCGAGGCCGATGACACTCGCGCCCTCGGTAAGGATCGCGGACGTATAGCCGCCTGCGCCGAAGGTGCCGTCGAGGATGACCTGACCGGGCTTGGGCTGGAGCGCCTCGATGACCTCGGAGAGAAGAACCGGAATGTGACGGACCGATCCGCCATCGGCATCAGAAGAACCTCCGCCAAGATCCGCCGCCATTCCGATTCTCCGTCTTACCCCGAGCCCGGACCTCGCGTCCTGAACTCTTCCCGGGCGGCCGCCTGCGTGGCTTGAAATGTCTGCGGCGCCCAGAGCTGAAAATGATCCGCCCGACCGACAAAGGTCACCTCCGCGGTGATGCCCGTATAGTCCCGGATGAAATCCGTGACCGGCAGGCGCCCCTCCGAATCGAGCTTCATGAAGACGCCGCCCCCGTGAATGAGGAGCGACATCCGGTTGGCCCTCGGCGAAAAAGCATCCTCGCTGGCGATCTGGCGCTCGAAACGATCGAGCAGATCCAGCCCGCCGACGCTGATCGCCGGAAACATGAAATCCTGGAAGCAGTAAAGTTCCCGGATGTCGCGCTGCGACAGGACGGAACGGAATGCCGAAGGAACGGAAACCCTCCCCTTGGCATCGATCCTGTTTGTCGCATTCGACAGGAACCGGTTCATGACGCGATACAGCCGCTTCCAAAGCCGGAGCACTGTGCATCCACCCCGGCATCACCAACACAACACAACGCGCACGAACCAGCCCTGATGCAACGCATGCGCGCCGCACCGTCCCCAGCCGGTTTGCCTCAAAGCTTTGCGATGATCGGACGCTCATGCGTCCTCGTGCAGTATGGTTCTGGGATAACATGGGACCACATGGGCGTCAATGGGAAGAGACCTCTTACCCGCTGTTCAGACCGTCAAATGTTTATAAGGCGTTAAGTTTAACAAAAGGTTAGGAACGACCCGCCAACGTCTTGAATCTGCACGCGCAAAAACGCCGCGGGCGCGCATTCCGGCACGCCGCACGCATGGCGCGAACGCCCGCGATTCCAGCGCGTTGGCGGCATCGAAAAATTCATGCCTGAAAGGGAGATTTTGCCAGTTGGCCTGTAAGCCGGGTTCTGTATGGCTCCGGCTTTCGCCGGAACGTGGCAGCCATTCATCTGGGACCGGACTTGCGCCCGGCCTCTTGCAACCCACCCGGATGACCGGCCCGGAAACAGGCTGAACCGCTTGCGCGGCTCGCGTCATCCCTATTCGGTTTTGCTCCCGGTGGGGTTTACCTTGCCGTCCATGTCACCATGGCCGCGGTGGGCTCTTACCCCACCCTTTCACCCTTACCTTCCGAGGAAGGCGGTTTGCTTTCTGTGGCACTTTCCCTGGGGTCGCCCCCGCCGGACGTTATCCGGCACCGTGTTTCCGTGGAGCCCGGACTTTCCTCACCCTGCGGCCTTTCGACCCTTGCAAGGCGCGGCTGCCCGGCCAACTGGCAGGGGCTGACTAGCCCATGACGGGCGGAAACACCATAGGCTCAGCGAAAATGAACCGCGAAATCGGTGGCATAGTCCGGCTCGTCGAGCCGGCCGCGAATCAGAAGGTCCGCGCCGATGCGGCCGATCTCGTCCGAACTCTTGGCCGCCGCCCCGTTGCCGCCGGTCAGAAGCGCGATCCGCTCGCCGCCGGCAAAGCCGGCATAGGGATAGCCGTGCACGGTGAATGTCGTGACGCAGGGCGCGGAGACGAGACGCACCGGATCGAGATCGGGAATGGAGCGGGCCAGCAGACGCTTGAGATGGGCGATGGCTGCCGGATTGCCCTCCCCGCGGAACCAGTCGGCAATCGCCGGCTCCTCGGCGATATCGATATCCGTCGGGTCGCCGCCGATCTTGAGATAGGCATGCCCGTCCGGATAGACGATGGGCGGCAGCAGGTAGAAATGCTCGGACGGATCGGCGCTTTCGTCGATCCATGACGGCATGGCCGCAAAGGCCTCCGCCTGCTGCGGCAAAAGCTGGGCCAGAACGACGGTCCGTGCCTTGACGGTAAGCTTCGGCACCCTGGGCAGCAGCCCCGGCGCCCGCGAAAAGCCGCCGGTCGCGACCAGCACGCGCCCGCCAGTGACGGCTTCGCCCGACCGCAGCGCCACCGATGCATGGCCGCCCTCCTCCGTCACGGAGACGGCGTCGTCGGAAATGGAAACGCCGCCCACCTTTTCCATGCAGATGACCTGCGCGGTGACGAGCTTGCGCGGGTCGATATAGCCAGCGCCCTTCGCCTCGAAGACGCCCGCCGAACGTTCCGGCAGCGAGAACCATGGAAAATGCGCGCGCAGTCCCGCTCGGTCCAAGAGGGGCGCATCGAGGCCGTAGCGCGCGGCGACCGCCGCGACGGACGAGACGAAGTCCCCATCCGCATGACCGCTGATCAGGCAGCCCGTCTCGCCGTAGAAGGCGATGCCGCTCTCTTCCTCGATTTCGCGGTAGCGGGCGATGGAGCGGTTGGCGAGCAGCGCCCAGTCGCGATCCTGGTCGATCGTGCGGGTGATGCGGCCGCTGTCGTAATGGCTGGCGAAGACACCGTCATGCGCCTTCCAGTCCGCCGGTTCGCCCCGGCCGACGAGCGCCACCGAAGCGCCCGTTCGGGAAAGGTGCCGCGCCGCCGCCGCCCCCATCATGCCCCTGCCCACGACGACGAAATCGAAATGCCGAACCATGCTCACCCTCGTTCTTCAGCGATGGCATAGCATGGCGGCGCACCGATTCCAGCCCGGCGGCCCGGGCCTCAATCGATATAGCTCAGCACCTTGCCGCAATAGCGCTTGGAAACCGGGTTCATGCGCTTGGCACCATGGCCGGCATTGTATTTCAGGATGGTGCCGCAGGTCGTGCCGCCGCCGAGGTCATGCGCCATGGCGAGGTACTTCATGCCGAACTTGATGTTGGTCTCGGGATCGAACAGGCCCTTGGCGCTACCGCGATAGCCCATCATGCGCGCCGTCGCCGGCTTGATCTGCATCAGGCCGATTTCGCCGGCGCTGCCGCGGGCCCGCGGATTGAAGTTGCTCTCGACGCGGACGACGGCATGGGCGAGATCGACCGGCACGCCATAGGTCTTCGCATAGGTCTGGATGAGGCTGGAATAGCTGGCCGCCTGGACGCCGGTCTTCAGCGGGTTCTCCGCCTTCGGATAGCCGGTGGTGCTCTTGAAGGTCTTCAACTGGCCGACGACGACGCCGTTCCTGTCGGCCGCCGCCTTGCGCTTGCTACGCTTGGCCGACACCTTCCGGGTCTTCTGCTTGCTTTCGGCCTTTTCCGCCTTGGACGATTTCACCAGCGCTCCGCGATGGTCGCCGGAAGCGGCATGCGCCAGGCCGGCGGAAAAAACGGACACGCAAAGGCAGGCCGCGCTGATGGCAGCAAGTAGTCTTCTCATCTAGTTTCAGTCTCCAAAAGGCGCAAAGGCAGAGCCCTGGCCCGCGGCAATCCAAGCCGCGCACCCTGCGCAAACGTCTCGATCCTCATTGATCGCGGTCAGGCCCTGACCGCATGCTGCGCTGCAATGAACGCAGCCGGAAAGAACATGCCCAATCGGGTCAGGATGTGGCGAAGCGGTAAACTTCTGTTACAGACCGTAATATTCGAATATAAGAATGGGCTGTCAGACGCCTAGCCGCGGCAGTGTTGAAAGCAGCCGATGCAGCGTATCGATGGTCGAGAAATCGGCGATGCCGTCGACCTGCGCGGGCCGGAAATGACGCTGGAAAGCGGCCACGGCGCCCTCCGTCTTTTCCGAATAAATCCCATCGATTTCAATGCCGTAACCGTAGAGCGACAGCATGGTCTGCAGTGCCTCGACGGGCTGGCCCGCATCCCCGCGCTGGAAGAAGCGCCCGCCGGCGACCGGCGTCGGCTCGACCCAGTGCCCGACGCCTCCGGCATGAAGGCGCCCCCAGGGGAATTTTTCACCCGGATCGACCTTGCGGACGGGGGCCACATCGCTGTGCGCCAGCACCCGTTCGGGGGCGATACCCCACCTTTCGCCACAATCGAGACAAAGTTCGACGGCCGCCCGGATCTGCGCGTCCGGGAAATCCGGCAGCCCGCCGGGATGGCCGGCATTGACGATCTCGATGCCGATGGAGGCCGAGTTGATGTCGGTCTCGCCCTTCCAGAAGCTCTTGCCCGCATGCCAGGCGCGATCCGCCTCCCGCACGAGCTGCTCGACGCGGCCGTCCTCGTGAACGAGGTAGTGACAGGAAACCTCGCTTTCCGGCGTGCGAAGCCATTTCAGCGCGCCTTCAGCCGTTTCCATGCCGGTATAATGCAGGAGGATGATGTCGGGGGAGCGCCCGCCCGCCCGTTCACCGAAATTCGGCGACGGCGCGGCGGAGGCGCCGGAATAGTCACATGTGAATGCGCTCATGCAGCGCAGCGTTCCTTCTCGATCGCCTCATAGGCAGCGTTGAGCGCGGCCATGCGGTCGTTCGCGATCTGATGGAACTCGGCCGGCACGCCACGCGCCACCAGCCTATCAGGATGGTTCTCGGAGGCAAGCACCCGGTAACGCTTGCGGATCTCGGAAAAATCGTCGCTGGGCTTGACGCCGAGCACCTTGTAGGGATCGCGCCCGCTGATATGGACGTGGCGCGCCGTGATCTGCTCGAAGCGCTCCTCGGCCATGCCGAAGATTTCCGCCACGCGCGAGAGGAAGGCCATCTCGTTCTCGTGGATCAGCCCGTCCGCCTTGGCGATATGGAACAGACCGTCGACGATATCCTCGAGGATCGGGCAGTTCTTCTCGCAGGAGACGCACAGCGCCTTCATCTTCTCCGCATAGGCCTCGTAGCCGGAAACGTCCTGCCGCGCGAGGTTGTACAGCCGGGCGACATTGGCCGCCTGGTTGTCCGGATACTTGAAGATGTCCTTGAAGGCATCGACCTCGGCGGTCGTGACGACACCGTCGGCCTTCGCCATCTTGGCCGAAAGCGCGATCATCGCGACGGAAAAGGCGACCTGCCTGCGCGTCTCCGGATCGCCCTCGAAGAGCGTCCGCACGGCTTCCACCACGCCGGACAGAACATTGCTGGCGGCATCGGAGACGATGCCGACGAGACGGTCCCATACGGCACTGACGAAGCAACTGGGGGAGTTCTGGAACATAAGGTGATCTTGAGCAGACAATTGCAGGGAAAGCAAGGCAGGAAATACCCGGATGACAAAATTTTGATGCCCCTCAATAAGTGGATGCATCCGATTTTCCGGCGCCGTGATTTTCGCCTGTGGAGCACAAAAGACAATCCGTCACAGAACGCGGATAAGTTCGCCGCGCCGTTTCCCTTCCGGGGATTCTGCGCTAGACAACCCGCACCATCGAGACGAGCTGAAGCCGAGGAGGAAACATGGCCAAGCAGAAAGTCGCAATGCTGACCGCAGGCGGACTGGCGCCCTGTCTGTCGTCCGCCGTCGGAGGCCTCATCGAGCGCTACAGCGACGTCGCACCGGAGATCGAGCTCGTCGCCTACCGCTCGGGCTACCAGGGCCTGCTGCTTGCCGACCGCATCGAGATCACCCGCGAGATGCGCGAGAAGGCGCCCCTCCTCCATCGCTACGGCGGCTCGCCCATCGGCAACAGCCGCGTGAAGCTGACGAACGCCGCCGACTGCGTGAAGCGCGGCCTCGTCAAGGAGGGCGAGAACCCGCTGCGCGTCGCCGCCGAGCGCCTCGCCAAGGACGGCATCACCATCCTCCATACCATCGGCGGCGACGATACCAATACGACGGCGGCCGACCTTGCCGCCTATCTCGGCGCCAACGGCTACAACCTCACCGTCGTCGGCCTGCCGAAGACGGTCGACAACGACGTCGTGCCGATCCGCCAGTCGCTCGGCGCCTGGACGGCGGCCGAAGTCGGCGCCGGCTTCTTCGACCATGTCAGCAACGAGCAGAGCGCCGCGCCCCGCACCCTCGTGGTGCACGAGGTGATGGGCCGCCATTGCGGCTGGCTCACCGCCGCCACCGCCCGCGCCTATATCCAGAAGACCAGCGGCAACGAATATGTCGAAGGCTTCATGATGAACACGCAGCTGAAGAACATCGACGGCCTCTACTTGCCGGAGATGGACTTCAACCTCCAGGCCGAGGCCGAGCGCCTGAGGGCGGTCATGGACCGCACCGGCTTCGTCACGCTCTTCGTCTCGGAAGGCGCCTGCCTCGACGCCATCGTCGCCGAGCGGGAAGCGGCTGGCGAGACCGTCAAGCGCGACGCCTTCGGCCATGTGAAGATCGACACGATCAATGTCGGCAACTGGTTCTCCAAGCAGTTCGCCGCCCTGCTCGGCGCCGAGCGCTCCATGGTGCAGAAGTCGGGCTATTACGCCCGCTCCGCCCCCGCCAACCGCGACGACCTGCGCCTCATCCAGAGCATGACCGATCTTGCCGTCGAAAGCGCGCTCAACAAGGTCTCGGGCGTCACCGGCCACGACGAGGGCCAGGGCGGCAAGCTGCGCACCATCGAGTTCCCGCGCATCAAGGGCGGCAAGCACTTCGACACCTCGGCGAAATGGTTCGGCGAGGTGATGGACGTCATCGGCCAGAAGTGGAAGCCGGCGGCCTGACCGCACCGGGCTTGACGCCGGAAATTTGCAATGGCTTGCTCCCCGGATCGACCATCGATCCGGGGAGTTTTCATGTCCTTCGACCACTGGCTTGCCTTCGCCGCCGCCTCCGCCGTCATGCTCGCCATTCCCGGGCCGACGATCCTCCTCGTGATCTCCTACGCGCTCGGCCACGGAAGGCGGACCGCGGGCGCGACGGTCGCGGGCGTGGCGCTCGGCGATTTCACCGCCATGACCGCCTCCATGCTCGGCCTCGGCGCGCTGCTCGCCGCATCCGCCGCCGTCTTCACCGTTCTCAAATGGGTGGGCGCGGCCTATCTCGTCTGGCTCGGCATCAAGCTCTTGCGCGCGCCCGTGACGATCGGCGCGGAGGGCGAAGCCCCGGCGGAGGAAAAACCCTTCCGCATCTTCGCCCACGCCTATGTCGTCACGGCGCTGAACCCGAAGAGCATCGTCTTCTTCGTCGCCTTCCTGCCGCAGTTCCTCGACCTCTCGCGACCCGTCCTGCCGCAGATGGCGATCTTCGAGGTAACCTTCCTGGTACTCGCGACGCTGAACGCCTTTTCCTATGCGCTGCTCGCCTCCGCGGCCCGCAAGACGATCCGCAAACCCTCGGTCCAGAAGATCGTCAACCGCACCGGCGGAACGCTACTGATAAGCGCCGGACTGCTGACGGCAAGCCTCAAGCGCGCGGCCGCCTGAGGCAAGGCGAGCGCTGCGGGTTGCCGCTTGGCGCCTGATCGGTTATGAGCGGGGCACGGCCACGGCCGGTTGATTTGCAAAAGCATGGGCGTTCCGGCGCCCGCGCACCCCGGCAAACCGAGAGCGACGACCATGGCTGATATCCCCGTTTCCCGTCCGGCACGCATTGCCGCGCTTGCCTGCGCAGGCCTTCTTGCAACGCTTGCCGGCTGCGCCAGTGTCGCCGAGGACGCAACGACCGCCAGGACCGTGACGCCGGCTTCGGCAACGCCCGCCACCACGGATATCGCCTCCGCCGACGGCGCGGCCACCGAAGTCGCCTATGCCGCCATGCCCGCCGCAAAGCCCGGCACCGAGAACACGCCGGCAGCCCTGCCGACCCCGGTCGCCGTCGCGGCCGTCGAGGATGCGGGCGGCGCGGCCATGCCCGTTTCCGCGCTCGCCGAGGCGAGGCCCGTGACGGGCGCTGCCGCGGCCACCGCTGCCCTTGCCGGCAACACCGCCGCTGCCGGCGTGGTCCCGGTCAGCGAAATGCCGCAGGCGACCGAGATGGCCATCGGCGTCTCCGTCATGGAACCGGGCTTCGACACGGGCGAGCCGGAAGGCCTCGAACAGCTCGTCGCCACCCACAAGATCGTGCCCGTCGCAAAGCCCGCCCTGCTCAGCAACGCCGTGCTGACCACCGAGACCCGTCTCGTCATGCCGCGCGCCGAGCAGCCGATACAGAAATCCGGCACGCCGATCGACGGGCTGATCACAAAATATGCCAGCCTCTACGGCATCCCGGAATCGCTGCTCCACCGCGTCGTCAAGCGCGAGAGCCGCTATAATCCGAAGGCCTTCAACCGCGGCCATTACGGCCTGATGCAGATCAAGTATGCGACGGCCAAGAGCATGGGCTACGAAGGCCCGGCCGAAGGCCTGTTCGACGCCGAGACCAACATCAAATATGCCGGCAAGTACCTGCGCGGCGCCTGGCTCGTGGCCGACGACAAGAACGACGGCGCCGTGCGCCTCTATGCGGCCGGCTATTATTACCATGCCAAGCGCAAGGGCCTGCTCGACGAGACCGGGCTGAGATAAGGCGGCACGATAGCGGCGGCCCCTCATCCCGCTGCCGCGACCTTCTCTCCGCAAGCGGGGAGAAGGGAATATGCCGATCCGATTTCCCGAGAATATCAACGTTCGCGTGACGCGAGTCATCGCCACATGTCCCTTCGCCCCGCTTGCGGAGAGAAGGTGCCGGCAGGCGGATGAGGGGCCCTTAACCCGCCGCCTTCAGCCAGAACGACATCGGCTTCCCGCTCTCCTCCGCCTCACCGATATCCTGCCACGCCAGCGTCGTCGCAAGATCGGCGCGGTGCACGTAACCCCGCCTGCCCCAGAACGCGTCGAGCGGCACGTAATCGGCCGGACGCAGCGGATGGTCCTTCGGCCGCTCCACCGCACAGAAGGCGCACCAGTCGAAACGGCCGAGGCGGCGCGCATAGGCTTCGCGCTCCTCGAAGAAACGAACGCCCAGCCCCCTGCCCCGGTAGCTGGAGAGCAGGACGGATTCCCCGAAATAGAACACCTTCGCCGGATCGATCCCGGCCGCAACGAACGGCGCCCTGAATTCCTCCGCGGCATCCGTCATCGGCACGCCCGTCGAGGCGCCGACGATCCGCGCGCCGTCGAACGCCAGCACGAAGAGGCTTTCGGGCGAGCGCGCATAGGTCGCAAGATAGGAGGCCTCGTAGTCCTCGCTCCCCTCGTAGAGATAGGGAAAGGCGCGGAAGACCTCGATGCGCAGGCGCGCGAGGTCTGCGATATGCGGCGTGACGGCCTCGCCGTGGACGATCTTGATCTGCATGATCCGTAAATGTTCCCAAGGGCTTGAACAATGCTATAAGGCGATCGGGTTTCGGCCTTGCGACAACGATATGAGGGATGACATGCCAGCAAAAGAGACGATCCGCGCCTATTACGACGCTTTCAACAGGCAGGACATGGAGGCCTTCCTTAATCTCTTGCATGACGATGTCGTCCACGACATCAACCAGGGCGGACGTCAGGTCGGCAAGGACGCCTTCCGCGACTTCATGGCGCATATGAACCGCTGCTACCGCGAGACGCTGACGGACATGGTCATCATGTCGAGCGACGACGGTGCGCGCGGGGCGGCCGAATTCGTCGTCAACGGCCAGTATCTCGTCACCGACGAGGGCCTGCCGGAAGCGAACGGCCAGACCTATGTCCTGCCCGCCGGCGCCTTCTTCGAGATCCGCGACGGCAAGGTCGCGCGCATCTCCAACACCTACAATCTCAACGACTGGATCGCTCAGGTCGGCGCCTGACCGGCCTCGAGCCTCGACGCATCCAGCGCGTCGAGGATGCTTTTGACCAGCGGCTGGGGCCGATAGCCGAGTTTCGACGGCGTCAGCCCCAGCCGGATCACCGCAAGCCCCCGCGAGGGGATGATCGCCGCCGACTGGCCGTCATGCCCGAGGATCCAGAAGGCGTCCTCCGGAAGACCGTAATCCGCGTCGCGCTTTTCGCCCGGCCCGTTCGTCCAGGTCTGCATATGGCTGTAGATGCCGCCCGATGCCTTGCTGGGCGCCGTCATCGCCGCGACGAAGCCCTGCGGCAGCAGCCGGCTTCCCTTCCAGACGCCGTCGTTCAGCAGCAGCAGCGAGAACCGCGCCCAGTCGCGCGCCGTCGCATACATGTAGGACGAGCCGACGAAGATGCCCGTCTCGTCAGGCTCGATGACCGCGCTCGCCATGCCGAGCGGGCCGAACAGGGCCCGTGCGGGGAAGGAAAGCGCCTGCACGCGCCCGCCGAGCGCGCCCATCCAGAACCGTGAAAGCAGGACGGCCGTGCCGCTCGAATAGTTGAATGTCTCGCCCGGATTGGCCGCCAGCGGCTGTGAGATCGCAAAGCGCGACATGTCGGGCTCGAGGAACAGCATGCGCGTGACATCCGTGACGGAGCCGTAGTCCTCGTTGAAGGCAAGCCCGCTCTCCATGGCGAGGAGCTGGCCGAGCGTGATGGTCGAGCGCGCATCCCCGCGCCATTCCGTGAAGAGACCGGCCATGTCGGGTGACAGTGCGCCCGCCAGCATCAACCGGCCGATGAGGGCGGCATTGACGGTCTTGGTCATCGACCAGCCGAGGAGCGGCGTCGCTTCGGAAAACCCGTCACCATAGGCCTCGGCGACGATGCGCCCGTCATGCACCACGACGATCGCCCGCATGCCCGGCCCGGCAAGCGCCGAATCGGCGAGGAGAGCGGCAAGGCGCGCGTCCGGCGTCACCGCCTCGCCGTCCGGCCAGGGGGTGGCGGGATCGCCCGCCGCGATCTTCGGCAGGGGCACATCGGAGACCGCCTGCTGCGCCGCGCGGAAATCGCCGTCCGGCACGCCGGAGCAGCCGAATCCCTCGTGCCAGACGGCATAGCCCGGCGCGAAGAGGCCGAGGAGATGCGTCGTCACCGTCTTTTCCTTGAAGTCGACGTCCTGCCGCATCAGCTTCAGCAGCGGATGGCCGGGCGCCTGGACGTCCTCGGCCAGCACCTTTGCCGGGTCGCGCCCGGCGACGAAGACATTGGAGCAGACGATCTTGGCAGCATAGCCCGAACCGACGCTCAGCAGCGACGGCGGCGATACGATGAGCCAGCTCGCCCCCACCACAAGGACAAGGGCAAGGACGGTCAGCGTCCAAGCGGCCAGCCTTTGCAATCGTCTCATCGCGGCCTCTCCTTCGGCAGGAGACAAGCAGGATTCCCCTGTCATGAAAAGGCTTTTCGGGTCGCCGGCGGCAGGCCGGCTCTCCGGCCGGCCGACCTGTTGACCGAAATGCCACGCTATCGCCCCGAACGGCGCCTATTTTTGCGGAACCATCGCCGGATTGGTGCGTTCGGGCGGTGTTGTCATTCGTGCGTGGGGCTTCGCGCGTCAAACGAGTGGGAAGGACCATCTTATGAAATCCATGATCTTCGGTGCCGCCGGCATCCTGGTAACCGCGGGCGCGCTGCCGGCTTTCGCAGCCGATATGGCCGTGGCCGAGCCTCCTGTGGAGACCCCGATCGTCGAGACGGCGGGCGTCTACGACTGGGGCGGCTTCTATGTCGGCGTGAACACGGGCTATGCCTGGACGCAGGGCGACTATACCGGCGGCGGCCTGCCGGGTGACCACAGCATGGACGGCTGGGCCCTCGGCGCCTTCGCCGGCTACAACTTCTTCAACAACGGCTGGGTCTACGGTGTCGAAGCCGATGTGAAGCACGACTTCAACAACGAGCGCTTCACGAGCGGCGGCGGACCCGTCGAATATGAAACGACCTGGGGCGGTTCGGTCCGCGCCCGCCTCGGCTACGCCATCGACCGCACCCTGATCTACGGCACGGGCGGCTATGCCTTCACCAATGCCAAGCTGACCGACCCGGGCGGCGCGACCGACAAGGAAACCTTCCACGGCTGGACCATCGGCGCCGGTGTCGAACATGCCTTCACCGACAATCTCGCCGGGCGTGTCGAATATCGCTACACGGACTACGGCAAGTCCGACGTCTTCGGCGTTGCCGGTTCGGATGGCGACATCGATTCGCATTCCATCATGCTCGGCGTGAGCATGAAGTTCTGACCGAGGGCTGGGGCGATCCGTCGCCCCGGCTTAACCTCCCGCTAACCGTAATTTTACGAAAATGCGCGATAGGTCATGGGACCCGTCTCGCGCGCTCCCCTTTACGGCCCGGTTCATTCGAGGCAGGATTGGTAAACGCGCAAAAACGGGACCTCCATGCGTCGGTTGATTCTGGCTCTCCTGCCCCTCGCCCTTCTGGCGACGTCCTGCTCCACCACGGATTACGACCTTGGCGTCACCGGCTCGCTTCCGCCGCGTTTCGCCGACAAGGACCCGCAGGATTTCGGCGCCCGCAGTCCGCACCGCCATCAGGTTCACGGCATCGACGTGTCCAAGTGGAACGGCGACATCGACTGGCAGGCGGCGAAAAAGGGCGGCGTCTCCTTCGCCTTCCTGAAGGCGACCGAGGGCACCGACCGCATCGACGGCCGCTTTTCCGAATACTGGCAGGGCGCGAAGACGGCCGGCGTCCTCCACGCCCCCTATCACTTCTATTACTTCTGCTCGACGGCGGATGCCCAGGCGGACTGGTTCATCGCCAATGTGCCGAAGGAGGCCGTGCAGCTTCCGCCGGTGCTGGATGCCGAGTGGAACCCCGCCTCTCCCACCTGCAAGACCCGCCCGCCGGCCGACGAAGTGCGCACGGTCCTCAAGCGTTTCATGGACCGCCTCGAGGCGCATTACGGCAAGCGGCCGATCATCTACACGACCGTCGACTTCCACCGCGACAACCTCGTCGGGTATTTCGACGGCTATCCCTTCTGGCTGCGCTCGGTGGCGAACCACCCGGAAAACATCTATCCGGCGCGCAAATGGGCTTTCTGGCAATATACCTCCACCGGTGTCGTTCCGGGCGTTCCGACCAATACGGACATCAACGTCTTCGCGGGCTCGGCCAAGAACTGGAACAAGTGGGTCGCCTCGGTTTCCCGCTGACGCCGCTGGCGAATGCAACACAGGCGCGAGAAAGAGCGGCGGCGTGAGGCGCCCGCCGTTTTCTTCTTGCTTCCGTCACATTCATCTGAGACAGCCGGGCAACCGAGACGCCGGGCGATCCCGGATGACAGGGCAACGGACCAAGGAGCACAACGGATGCGGCACCCCCTGAAGACGACACTTGCAGCAAGCCTTGCGGCCTTTCTTCTGGCCGGCGGCGCCCATGCCCAGACGGCGCCCGCCTGCGGCGGCGACCTTGCCGCCTTCCTCGAAGGCGTGAAGGCCGAGGCGCTGTCGCGCGGCGTTTCCGCCGAGGTCGCCGACCGGGCGCTGGCCGGCGCGGCGATCGACCAGAAGGTGCTATCGCGCGACCGCGCGCAGGGCGTCTTCCGCCAGACCTTCCTCGAATTCTCCAAGCGCACGGTCAGCCAGGCCCGCCTCGACATCGGCCGCAAGAAGCTGAAGGACCTTTCCGACGTCTTCGCCCGCGCCGAGCAGGAATTCGGCGTTCCCGGCCCGATCATCGCCGCCTTCTGGGCGATGGAGACCGACTTCGGCGCCGTGCAGGGCGACTTCAATACGCGCAACGCCCTCGTCACGCTCTCGCATGACTGCCGCCGGCCGGAAATCTTCCGCAAGCAGCTCCTCGCCGCCATCGAGATGGTCGGCCACGGCGACCTCGACCCGAACGGCACGACGGGCGCCTGGGCCGGCGAGATCGGCCAGGTGCAGATGCTGCCGAAGGACATCATCGAATTCGGCGTGGACGGCGACGGCAATGGCCATATCGACGTCAAGAAGAGCGCGCCCGACGCCATCCTGACGGCGGCCAAGTTTATCCAGCATCTCGGCTTCACGAAGGGCCAGCCCTGGATCCAGGAAATCAGCGTGCCGGACAACCTGCCCTTCGAGAAAACCGGCCTGCAGCCGGGCATGAAGGCGAGCGACTGGTTCGCGCTCGGCGTCAAGCCGCGCGACGGCGACACCTCCTTCGGCAATCTCGAGGCCTCCGTCGTGCTGCCGCAGGGCCGTAAGGGCCCGGCCTTCATGACCTATCCGAACTTCAACATCTATCTCGAATGGAACCAGTCGTTCATCTACACGACCTCGGCCGCCTATTTCGCGACCCGCCTTGCCGGCGCCCCGCCCTATGAGCGCGGCACCCCGGAGGAAGGCCTTTCCGAGGACGGCATGAAGCAGCTCCAGACCAAGCTGCAGGCCCATGGCCACGATGTCGGCAAGATCGACGGCATTCTCGGCTCCGGCACGCGCACGGCGATCCAGAAGGAACAGCTCCGTCTCGGCCTGCCGGCCGACGGCTGGGCGACGCAGGCCCTGCTGTCCGCCCTCTGACGGAAATCGGGTGGCAAGCCGCCGCCCGGTGCGATAGGACTGTCACGACCTGAGCGGCGCTGCCCGACCGAAACCGGGCAGCGCCGCTTTTCTGTCGCACCGCATCCGTCCGCCGGATGCATTCGGGGGGAATGATGCAACAGTCGCTTGCGGCCGCGCCGACGCGCATGAATATCCAGACCTGGGGCCTGCTCGCCCTTCTCGGCATGATCTGGGGCGGCTCGTTCTTCTTCGCCCGCGTCGCCGTCGCCTATGTGCCGCCCGCAACGCTGGTGCTGCTGCGCGTCGGCATCGCGGCGCTTGCCCTGCATATCTATATCGCCGGCCGCTTCGACATCTATCCGACGCTGCGCGCCCGCTGGCGCGAATTCCTGCTGCTCGGCCTCATCAACAACGCCGTGCCGCATCTCCTGATCTTCCTCGGCCAGACGCAGATCGGCGCGGGGCTCGCCTCCATCCTCAACGCGACGACGCCGATCTTCACCGTGCTGATCGCCAACAGCATGACGGTGGACGAGAAGCTCTCCCCGCAGAAGGTCGCAGGCTGCCTAATCGGCCTTCTCGGCACGGCGGTGCTGATCGGCCCGCGGGCGCTGGCGCCTTTCACCGGCGACGGCGGCCCGCCGCTCTGGGCGGTCATCCTGCCGGTCTTCGCCGCCATCTCCTACGGCCTCGCCGCGACCTACGGCAAACGCTTCCGCGGCATCGCCCCGCCGGTCACGGCGGCCGGCCAGCTCACCGCCGCGACACTGCTGGTGCTGCCGGTGTCGCTCGTCGCCGATTCGCCCTGGCAGCTTCCCCTGCCCCCACTGTCGGCCGTCCTCGCCGTGCTGGCGCTGGCGCTGCTCTCCACCGCCTACGGCTACATCCTCTTCTTCCGAATCATGGCCGCGGCGGGCGCCACCAACACCTCGCTCGTCACGCTGCTCGTGCCGCCCAGCGCCATTCTCGCCGGCATGCTCTTCCTCGGCGAGCGGCTGACGCCGCTCGGAATGCTGGGCATGGCGCTCGTCCTCATGGGCCTCGTGGTGCTGGACGGCCGCGTCTTCGCCCGTTTCAGGGCCGGCTGAGGCCGGTGCGGAGCATGGCGGAACAAAGCGCCTTTCCGGCCGTTTCATGGCAATCCGGCGGATTGCGGGTGCGGCTTGCGCCACAATGGTAAATGCACAATGTCGGCATTCGTCATCCGGTAGGGATTGTGATTTTTTTGTGGCGAGTACGAAAATGGAGGAAATTCAGCAGGTTAGCATTGTGAATAACGGTCCGGCGCGGGCCTGATGTTGCAACGCAGCAACAAAACACCTTTCCAACCCGCTTTTTTCGGTCGTAATATCGAACCGTAGACGCAAGGAGGTCAGCCATGGGACTCACACATTCCTTGAATGTTCTGATGATCGGTGCAGCGTTCCTCTTCGTCGCGACGATGATCTTCATCTGAGGCGGCACAAGCGAAGCAGAAAGGTCAGGGGCTAAATCGAGAAACCCTGCCGAAACCCATTCAAAGCAATGCATGGCCCCGGAGACGGCGCCATGCATTTTCATTTTCAGGAAGGGGTTTCAGAAGGCGTCAGGCCGCAGCGCCCGCTGCACGGCTGCGTTCCGCCTTCGCGAAACCGACGCCGTCGCAGACCGCCGAGACCAGTGTCGACCGGTTCATCGTATAGAAGTGGAATTCGTCGATGCCGCGGGCGATGAGATCCTCCACCTGGCGGATCGCCAGCTCCACCGCGACGGCCGCGCGCTCCTGCGGCCGGTCGTCGACCGGGCCGAGGCGGTCGGCCAGCCAGCCGGGCACGGTGGCGCCGCACATGCCGGCGAATTTCTGGACCTGCGAGAGATTGTGCACCGGCAGGATGCCCGGCACGATCGGGATGAAGATGCCCGCCTTGCGGACCCGCTCCAGGTAGCGTTCGAAATCGTCGTTCTCGAAGAAGAACTGCGTCAGCGCGCGCGTCGCGCCCGCATCCACCTTGCGCTTGAGCATGTCGATATCGGCGGCGACATCCGGGCTCTGCGGATGCTTTTCCGGATAGGCCGAGACGGAGATCTCGAAACCGAGGCCGCGCAGGCCCGCGACGAGCTCGGCCGCATTGGCATAGCCACCCGGGTGCGGCTGGTACGGCGCGCCGACGCCGCCCGGCGGGTCGCCACGCAGCGCGACGAAATGCTTGACGCCGACACCCTGGAAGTCGGCGACCACGGCATGGGTCTCCTCCTTCGTCGCACCGACACAGGTAAGGTGCGAGGCGGCCGGCAGGCCCATTTTCAGGAGATGGCCGACCGTCGCCAGCGTCGGCACCTTCGTGGTGCCGCCCGCGCCATAGGTGACCGACATGAAGCCCGGATCATAGGCGGAAAGCGCGCCAGCCGTTTCCCAGAGCTGGCTTTCGCCTTCCGGCGTCTTGGGCGGGAAGAATTCGAAGGACAGGCGAAGGGCCTTTCCCCCTGGCGTGACGGTCGCCGGCTTCATGTCAACTCCTTCTGCGGATCGCAATGGGGTCGGCCGCCTCCGCGCGCTGGTCGCGGGCAAGCCAGATGGTCACGGTGAGCGCACCGGCATCCGGATGCGCGGCTTTGAGATCGACGACCTCCTCGACGGAGAGCCCTGCCCGCTCCAGCCATTCGGACATGGTCTGGTGGGAGAAGCCGAGGCGGATATGGGCATGCTCGTCGCGCAGGTGCTCCAGCGCGTGCGGGGCAAGGTCGATGATGGCGAGCCTGCCGCCCGGCGCCAGCATGCGCGCGGCCTCGGCGATCGCCGCCTCCGGCTCGTCGAGGAAGTGCAGCACCTGATGGATCGTCACGACGTCGAACTCGTCGCGCTCCAGCGGCAGATTGAAGATGTCGCCGTGGCGGATGGACGCCTTGGTGATGCCGGCGCGGTCGAGATTGGCGCGGGCGACCGCCAGCATGTCGCGGCTGGCATCGACGCCGACGCCGCGCCGGTAGAGACCTTCGAAAAGCTGAAGAATGCGCCCGGTGCCCGTGCCGAGATCGAGGAAGGCGTCGACCGGCTCGGTGCCGATCATCGCCGCAAGCTTCGCCTCGACCTCCGCCTCGCTGACATGGAGACGCCGCACCGCATCCCACTCCGCCGCGTTGCGGCTGAAATAGGCCTGCGCCTTGTCGGCGCGCACGCGCTTCAGCGCCCGCAGCCGCTCGTCGTCGCGGGCGAACACCGCATCCGCCGGATCGATGGCGTCGAGCAGCTGCCGGGCGAGCGAAACGGCGACGCCCCCCTGCCCGAGACGAAAGAAGGCCCAGGCGCCCTCCTGATAACGATCGACGAGCGCGGCTTCCGCAAGGAGCTTGAGATGGCGCGAGATGCGCGGCTGGGACTGGCCGAGAATGTCGGTGAGGTCCGTCACGGTGAGGTCGCCATGCGAAAGCAGCGCGAGAAGGCGAAGGCGCGTCGGCTCGCCCGCCGCCTTCAGGATCTCCACGATATCGTCCAGTCCGAGTTTCTGCATCTCGCCCATGATCTTTCCAATCAAGACATAAAGATATCTTTATGCGATTAATCGACGCCGCACAAGAGCCATTCCATGCCGCCGATCTTCCCATCAACAGGGATAAAGAAAAACCCCGGCAAGCCGGGGTTTGCTAGTGAACGACGATGGAAGGGCGCTGCCCCTCATCCGCCTGCCGACACCTTCTCCCCGCAAGTGGGGAGAAGGGAGTTGTGGCAACGCTTTTCCAAAAGGAAGGAAAACAGGGCGGCAATGCTCCTTCTCCCCGCTTGCGGGGAGAAGGTCGCGGCAGCGGGATGAGGGGCATTCGCCCACCATCCTTTCGCCTACCCCCACTCAGCGCGTCAGGCGCTTGTAGGTCACCCGCTTCGGATTGACGGCATCCGCGCCGAGGCGGCGGATCTTGTCCTGCTCGTAGTCCTCGAAGTTACCCTCGAACCATTCCACATGGCTGTCGCCCTCGAAGGCGAGGATGTGGGTGGCGAGACGGTCGAGGAACATGCGGTCGTGCGAGATGATGACGGCGCAGCCGGCGAAGTTTTCCAGCGCGTCTTCGAGCGCCGCCAGCGTTTCCGTGTCGAGGTCGTTGGTCGGTTCGTCGAGCAGGATGACGTTGTAGCCGCCCTTCAGCATCTTGGCGAGGTGCACGCGGTTGCGCTGGCCGCCCGAGAGCGTGCCGACCTTCTGCTGCTGGTCGCCGCCCTTGAAGTTGAAGGCGCCGCAATAGGCGCGGCTGTTCATCTCGTGCTTGCCGAGCTTGAGCACGTCGTTGCCGCCGGAGATTTCCTCCCAGACGGTCTTGTCGGCGCCGAGCGCGTCGCGGCTCTGGTCGACATAGCCGAGATCGACCGTCTCGCCGACGGTGATCGTGCCGGAATCCGGCTGCTCCTGGCCGGTGATCATGCGGAACAGCGTCGTCTTGCCGGCGCCGTTCGGGCCGATCACGCCGACGATGCCGCCGGGCGGCAGCTTGAAGGTGAGGTTCTCGATGAGAACGCGGTCGCCATAGGCCTTGGTGAGGTTCTCCGCCTCGATGACCACGTTGCCGAGACGCTCGCCGACCGGGATGACGATCTGCGCGTCGCCGGGACGGCGGTCGGACGCGGCCTTGACCAGTTCGTCATAGGCCTTGATGCGGGCCTTGGACTTTGCCTGGCGGGCCTTGGGCGAGGAGGCGATCCATTCCTGCTCGCGCGACAGCGCCTTCTGACGGGCGCCCTCCTCGCGCTCCTCCTGCGCCATGCGCTTGGCCTTGGCCTGCAGGTAGGCGGAGTAGTTGCCCTCGTAGGGGATGCCGCGGCCGCGGTCGAGCTCTAGGATCCAGCCCGTGACGTTGTCGAGGAAGTAGCGGTCGTGGGTGATCATCAGCACGGAGCCGGGATATTCGCGCAGGTGCTTTTCGAGCCAGGCAATCGTCTCGGCGTCGAGGTGGTTGGTCGGTTCGTCGAGCAGCAAGAGGTCCGGCTGAGCGAGCAGCAGCTTGCAGAGCGCCACGCGGCGCTTTTCGCCGCCCGAAAGGCTTTCGACGCCCGCATCGCCCGGCGGGCAGCGCAATGCGTCCATCGCCATCTCGACCTGGCTTTCGAGGTCCCACAGATTCTGGCTGTCGATGACGTCCTGGAGCTTCGCGCCCTCTTCCGCCGTCTCGTCGGAATAGTTCATCATCAGCTCGTTATAGCGGTCGAGGATCGCCTTCTTGGGGGCGACGCCTTCCATGACGTTCTCGAGCACGGTCTTGGACGCGTCGAGCTGCGGCTCCTGCGGCAGGTAGCCGAGGGTCGCGCCTTCGGCCAGCCACGCCTCGCCGGTGAATTCCTTGTCGAGGCCGGCCATGATGCGCAGCACCGTCGACTTGCCGGCGCCGTTCGGGCCGAGGATACCGATCTTGGCATCGGGGTAGAACGAGAGGTGGATGTTCTCGAGGATCTTCTTGTTGCCATAGGCCTTGTTGAGCCCAGACATGTGGTAGATGAACTGACGTGCCATGAAAACGCGCTCCGGATCGGACAAATTTGCCCGCTATGTAGGTGAATTCTCCGCCCGCGGCAATCAGCGAAAGCCCCGTCCCCAGCCGCCGCGCCCCAAGCTTCGGCAGGCAGGTGATTTCGCACGAAGAATAGCGAAGCAGGCGGGAAATCGAAAAATAGATGCCACCTCCCATTGTCTTCCCCCCGCAAATCGCGTTGACCTTTCCGAGGGAGGACGTGCCGTGTTTTCAGAGTTCAGGACGCTGAAGAGCCCGAGCGGGGCGACGCTGGCGCTGCGGCATGAGCCGGCGCGGGGCGAGGCGCGCGGCATTCTTCTTCTCAGCCATGGCCTTGCCGAGCACAGCGCGCGCTACGCGGCCTTCGCCGGCCGCATGGCGGGCGAAGGCTTCCACGTCTATGCCCACGACCATCGCGGCCACGGCCGCACCACCGCGCCGGATGCGCCGCGCGGCCAGTTCGCGCCGCGAAACGGCATCGGGCGTGTCGTCGAGGACATGCGCGCCGTGCGAGACCTGGCCGTCGGCGCGCATCCCGGCCTGCCGGTCGTGCTCTTCGGCCATTCGATGGGCGGCCTGCTGGCGCTCGCCTTCGCTGAGGCGCATCCAGCCGACATCGACGCGCTCGCCGTCTGGAATTCCAACCTCGAACCGGGCGCTGCCGGACGGCTGGCGCAGGCCATTCTGATGGCCGAGCGCATGCTGAAGGGCTCGGACGTGCCGAGCGGGCTCCTGCCGCGGCTCACCTTCGGCGCCTGGAGCAAGGCCATTGCCGGCCGGCGGACGGAGTTCGACTGGCTGTCGCACGAGCCGGGCGAGGTCGACGCCTATATCGCCGACCCGCTCTGCGGCTTCGACGTCAATGTGTCGATGTGGCTCGACATCTTCACTGTCACCTATGCCGATGCCTCGGTGGAAGGCCTTGCGCGCCTGCCGAAGACGCTGCCCATCCACCTCGTCGGCGGCGAGGAGGACCCGGCGACCGACCATGGCCGCGCGACACACGCCTTTGCAAGGCGGTTGAAAAAATCACGACTTGAGGATGTCACCGCGATCGTCTATCGCGGCATGCGTCACGAAACGCTGAACGAAAGCCCGGCGCTGCGCGATCCCGCCATCGACGCCTTTGCCGGCTGGTGTCGTCGGGTTGTCGAGGAAAGACGCCGGCTACCGGAAAAAGCATGAGCACGACCGCCGCAACGCCGCTGCGCAACGAGGTGAGCCTTGGGCTCTTCCTCATGGTTCTTTCGGTGCTCATCTCGCCGATCATCGACATTTTCGCCAAGCTCGCCGTCACCGCCGTTCCGGCGACGGAGATCACCTTCGTGCGGCTTCTCTTCCAGATGACGGTTCTGGGGCCGATCTGCCTGATGCGCGGCTCGCTGTTCGACGTGAGCTGGAGGAAGATGGGCCTGCACGCCGCCCGCGGCCTGCTGATGGCCATCACCATGATCAGCTTCGTCACGCCGCTCGCCGTCATGGAGGTGGCCGATGCTATCGCCATCTTCTTCGTCGAGCCGATCATCCTCACCATCCTCGGCTCCATCTTCCTCAAGGAGACCATCGGCTGGCGACGCTACACGGCCTGCGGCGTCGGCTTCCTCGGCTCGCTGCTCGTCATCCAGCCGAGCCTGCAGGAAGTCGGCCTCATCGCCCTCCTGCCGGTGGTGGCCGCCGCCTCGCTCGCCCTCTTCTTCCTGCTCACCCGCATGGTGGCGCAGAAGGAGGACCCGTGGTCGATGCAGTTCTATGCCGGCCTGTGGGGCGCACTCTTCGCCGGCATGCTTCTCATCGTCGGCGGCAAGGCCGGCATCGCCATGCTCACCCCCGTCATGCCGGATGTGAAACACACGCTCTTCATCGCGGGCGCGGCCGTCGCCGCCACCATCGCCGGCGTGCTCGGCGTCTATGCCTACCGCTCGGCGCCCGCCTCGACGCTCGCTCCGCTGCAATATCTGGAGATCGTCTCGGCGACGATCCTCGGCTGGTGGGTCTTCGGCCATCTGCCGGATGCGGTGAAATGGCTCGGCATCGCCATCATCATCGCCTCGGGCCTCTACGTCATCTGGCGCGAACGGAAGATCAACAAGACGGCGACCATTCCCACGGTTTCGACACCGATCTGACCCAAGGCGCGCAAGGCGCACGCGGCAGGCATCAAGTCAGTCGAACCCGTCATCATGTCCCCCGTGCACCCCGCTATCCTGCCCTCCGGCTTTTTGTTATCCAATGGAAAACGGGCCGGGACGCCCGGCGGGCACCGTCGCGCGCCCGCCATGGTGTTGGAAATGCCCTGGAGGGAGCACGGGATGGACAAGTCGAACCTGCCGCTGGCCGGCATCCGCGTCATCGAGTTGGCGCGGGTTCTCGCGGGCCCCTGGGCCGGCCAGATGCTGGCGGACCTCGGCGCGGACGTCATCAAGATCGAGAACCCCGACGGCGGCGACGACACGCGCGCCTGGGGCCCGCCCTTCGTGACGGGCAAGGACGGCGAGAACCTTTCCGCCGCCTATTACCACTCCACCAACCGCGGCAAACGCTCCATCGCCCTCGACCTCAAGACCGAGGAAGGCCGTGAGACCGTCCATCGCCTCATCGCGACGGCCGACGTGGTGATCGAGAACTTCAAGGTCGGCGGCCTCACCAAATACGGCCTCGACTACCAGAGCCTCGCGAAGCAGCATCCGAAGCTCGTCTACTGCTCCATCACAGGCTTCGGCCAGGACGGCCCCTATGCCGCCCGTGCCGGCTACGACTATATCGTGCAGGGCATGTCCGGCTTCATGTCGGTGACCGGCGCGCCGGACGGCGAGCCGATGAAGGCGGGCGTCGCCATCGCCGACATCTTCACCGGCATCTACGCCGTCAGCGCCATCCAGGCCGCGCTCATCCATGTCATGAAGACCGGCACGGGCCAGCATGTCGACATGGCGCTGCTCGACGTGCAGTCCGCCGTCATGGCGAACCAGAACATGAATTTCCTCGCCTCCGGCAAGGCCCCGGGCCGGCTCGGCAACGCGCATCCGAACATCTCGCCCTACGAGGTCGTGCCGGCCTCCGACGGCCACATCATCCTCGCCGTCGGCAATGACGGGCAGTTCCGCAAGCTCTGCGGCATCCTGAAGCTTGCCGGTGTTGCCGACGACGAGCGCTTCGCCACCAACCGCGCCCGCGTCGCCAATCGCGGCGAGGTGCGCCGCCTCGTGACCGGCGCGACGGCGGCGATCAGCAAGGCCGACCTCCTCGAGGCCTGCGAGCGCGAGGGCGTTCCGGCCGGGCCGATCAACTCCATCGCCGAGACCTTCGAAGACCCGCAGGTGAAGGCCCGGGGCCTGCGCGTCGACCTGCCGGATGCCGACGGAAACCTCATCCCCGGCGTGCGCACGCCCATCGTCTTCTCCGGCACGCCGCTCGTCTACGACCGCCCGAGCCCGCGGCTCGGCGAACATACCGACGCCGTCATGGCGGAACTCGAAACTCTCGAAGCAGGAAAGAAAAGCGCATGAAGACCGGTGGCCAGCTGATCGTCGATGCCCTCGCAGCCAATGGCGTCAAGCGCGTCGCCTGCGTACCGGGCGAAAGCTATCTGGCGGTGCTCGACGCACTGCACGACACCAATATCGACGTCGTCGTCTGCCGCCAGGAAGGCGGCGCGGCGATGATGGCCGATTGCTGGGGAAGGCTCACGGGCGAGCCCGGCATCTGCATGGTCACGCGCGGTCCCGGCGCCACCAACGCCTCGGCAGGCCTGCACATCGCAAGGCAGGATTCGATCCCGATGATTCTCTTCATCGGCCAGGTGCAGCGCGACGCGCGCGAGCGCGAGGCCTTCCAGGAAGTGGAATACCGCCGCGCCTTCACAGAAGTCGCCAAATGGGTGGCCGAGATCGACGATGCCCGCCGCATCCCCGAATTCATCACCCGCGCCTTCGCCGTCGCAACTTCCGGCCGGCCCGGCCCCGTCGTGCTGGCGCTGCCCGAGGACATGCTGACGGACGAGGTCGAGACGGTCGAAGCGAAGCCCTACATGCCTGTCGAAGCCCATCCGGGCCGCAGGCAGGTCGAAGAACTGGCAGACCTGCTCGAAAAGGCCGAGCGCCCCATCGTCATCCTCGGCGGCACGCGCTGGTCCGAGGAGAGCGTGAAGGGCATCACCGCCTTCGCCGAGCGCTGGTCGCTGCCGGTGTCCTGTTCCTTCCGCCGCCAGATGCTGTTCGATCACCAGCACCCCAACTATGCCGGCGATTCCGGCATCGGCATCAACCCGACGCTCGGCAAGGAAATTCGCGAGGCCGACCTCGTCGTGCTGCTCGGCGGGCGCTATTCCGAAATGCCCTCCTCCACCTACAGCCTGATGCAGAGCCCCTACCCCGCGCAAAAGCTGGTGCACGTCTATCCCGACCCGTCCGAACTCGGCCGCGTCTACCGCCCGGATCTTGCGATCTGCGCCGCGCCGGAGGATTTCGTCGCCGCACTCGACGGCCTTGCGCCGAAGACCGCGCCGCGCTGGACCGCCCGCACCGCCGCCCTGCATGAAAGCTACCTGAAGTGGTCGACGCCGCCGATGGAAGGCCCCGGCGCGGTCCAGATGGGACCGATCATGGCCTGGCTCGAGGAAAACACGCCCGAAGACACGATCTTCACCAACGGCGCGGGCAACTACGCCACCTGGGTGCACCGTTTCCACCGCTTCCGCCGCTTCGGCACGCAGGCCGCCCCGACCTCCGGCTCCATGGGCTACGGCCTGCCGGCCGCCGTCGCGGCCAAGCAACTCCACCCGGAGCGCGAGGTCATCTGCTTTGCCGGTGACGGTTGCTTCATGATGCACGGTCAGGAATTCGCGACGGCCGTGCGCTACAAGCTGCCGATCATCACCGTGGTCGTCAACAACGGCATCTACGGCACGATCCGCATGCACCAGGAGCGCGAATATCCCGGCCGCGTCAGCGCCACGGACCTCACCAACCCCGATTTCGCGGCGCTTGCCGTCGCCTATGGCGGCCATGGCGAGACAGTGGAGAAGACGGAAGACTTCGCCGCCGCCTTCCTGCGCGCCCGCGCCAGCGGCAAGCCGTCGATCATCGAGGTGAAGCTGGACCCGGAAGCGATCACGCCGACGCGCACCCTGTCGGATATCCGCGGCGGAAAGTGAGGCCCGGGGCTGGAAAGCCCCTCATCCGCCTGCCGGCACCTTCTCCCCGCAGGCGGGGAGAAGGGATATGCGGGACCGGTTTCCCGAGATCATGAACATGGAAGAGGGAGCGAGGCATCGCCTCTTGCCCCTTCGTCCCGCTTGCGGGGAGAAGGTCGCGGCAGCGGGATGAGGGGCAGCGCCTCCCCGCCACTCCTCACCCGCGGATATGCCGCGTCTGCTCGTAGGTCTTGGTCGAGCGCATGCCGGAGCGGCAATAGCCGAGCATCGGGCGCGGCAATTCGTCGAGCGCGTCGACCATGCCCTGCACCGCCTCCGCCGTCACGCCCATCGGGCCGACCGGCACATGGGCCGTCTCGATGCCGAGTTCCTGCGCGCGGGCGGCGATGGTGGAGAAGTCCGGCTGGCCGGCTTCCTCATGGTCCGGGCGATGGCAGACGATGGACTTGAAGCCCATGGCGGCGATCGCGTCGAGGTCCTCGACCGTGATCTGGCCGGAAACCGAATATTCGTCGTTGATCTCGCGGATATCCATGGACGTGTCCTTTCGAAAGAGATGCGCAAACCGTTTAAGCCCGCGCCGCGGGAGCGTCAATCGTGTCAGGACCAATCGACATTCAGTTCAGGCTGAGCCGAAAATGGTGCCTTTCCGGGATCCGGAGCGCAGCGTACTTCGGTACGTGAGCACCGGAAGCCCGGAAAAGCGCCGTTTGCAGGCCGGCATGGGCTGAATGCCGATCGGTCCTACCGCAGCTCGAAGGCAAGCCCGTAGCCGACGCTCTCGCCGGGCGCGAAATCGGGCGCCTCCCCGGAGGCGATCAATTCCTCGCGGGAGGCGAGCCGGTGCGAGACCGGCTCGATGCCGAGCACCGCGCAGCCGGGCGACTGGTTCCGCCAGACCTGTAGATAGGGCAGCGTATCCGTGCGGAAGCGGATATGCATGCTGCGCCCGCCGAGGGCGGGGATCGGCCCGACGGCGATTTCCGCCCAGCCATGCTCGGCCGTCTCCGCCGCCGGCACGCAGAAGATCGTCATGTCCCCCTCGTCGAAACGCCACGGCAGGCCGCCGGGCAGCATGGCGCCGGTCAGCCGCGTGCTTTCGTCGAAGAGGCCGGTGCCGAAATTGATGTGGTACATGGCGAAGGGCGGCCACGGCTTGCCGCCGGTATTGGTGACGACATCATCGAGGGTGATGTGCCCCGTGCGCCGGTCCGCCCGCCAGCGGCGCGCGAGATCGGCCGACCCGCCATGGGCGAGCGACACAGCGACCCGCCCCTCGCAGACCACCTCCCCCTCGTCTTCCTCGATGAGGATGTCCCGCGCCGGATGGGAGGAGAGCGATCCGTGCAGCGGGTAGCGCCGCCCGTCCGCCGCCCCCTCCACCGGCACCGGATGGCGGATGTGATCGGGCCCGCAGGTGAAGAGGAAGCCCGGCAGCGCCCTGTCGATGCGCGGATCGCCGTCCGACGGGATGGCCGAGCCGGGCGCGATGTCGATGCCGCGAAAGACCGCGCTGCCGACATCGAGCGCCGATTGCGGCGTCAGGTCGAGGCGGAAGGAATGGTCGGGCGTATCGGCGGAAAGGGCGAAGGTCATCGGGACTCCGACGGGCAGGATGAAACCTCGGCATGCTAGAGCATTTCCGGCAAAAGTGCGAAACGGTTTTGCGTTCGCAAACGCGATGAAACAAAGAGTTAGAGCGTTTTCCGCGATTCGAGGAAAAGCGGAAATGCTCAAGGGCCGAACCCGCACCGCGCTCCTCTTCTCACGGAACCCGGAGGCCGGGTCACAAGTTTTTGCCATTCGCGTTGACCTTACGTTCACCATCGATTCAGTTTTTCCATATTAAGGTCTGAATTGAAGTGTTCCGTCCGCGCGATATATGCAATCTGGCAGGTCAAAAATCGTGAATTCGATATTCAAAACAAGCGTTTCGCTCCTTGCAGCGGTGTCCGCCCTTGGATTCGCCGTCCTGCCTGCAAAGGCCCAGCAGCCCCGCGACACCATCCTCGTCTCCCCCGACGGCGATATCCTGGACTACGTTCCCAACGACGGCAGCGTGCGCTGGGCGCGCGACAATCGCGGCCGCCGGGTCCTCGTCGATTCCTGGGGCGACATCGTCGCCACGGCCATGCCGGCCGCGCGCTACTACGGCGACGGCGACAACTACAATCCGCGGCGCGGCCGTTATCGCGAGGTCCGCGGCTATCCCGAGACCAGCCCGGATTACTTCCCGCCCGCACCGAGCGACGACAACGACCTGACGACCAGTTCCGTGCCGGAAATGCGCGACGGCCTCAACGGCAATGTCGAGCGCCAGCCCCTGCCGGGCAGCGATTTCGGCACCTCGCAGCCCCTGCCCGATTTCTCCGACAATCCGGGCGACACCGCCTCGCTGCCGGCCGATACCGATCCGAACGCCGAATTCGTGCCCGGCCCGAAATTCCAGCCGGCCAAGGCGCTCGGCAAGATGTCGTCCGCCGAAGTCACCGCGCTTCAGGTGTTCCTGGACCGCGAAGGCTTCTCGCCGGGCGTGATCGACGGCAGGAAGGGCTCCAACGTCACCAAGGCGATCGAGGCCTGGCAGAATGCGACGGGCGAAACGCTCGACCCGAACAATGCCGACGATATCCTGGAGCGCCTGCGCCTTTCCGGCGGCATGGCCTTCACCACCTACGAGATCAGCGCCGCAGACGCGGCCGGCCCCTATGTGGCGGCGATCCCGGACGACTATTCCCAGAAGGCGGCCCTGCCCCACATGTCCTTCACCTCGACCACCGAAATGCTGGCCGAAAAGTTCCACATGGACGAGGCCTACCTGAAGGAGATCAATCCGGGCGTCGACTTCACCATTCCCGGCACGATCGTCAAGGTCGTGGATACCGGCCGGGCGAAGACCGGCAAGGTGGCGAAGATCCTCGCCGACAAGGCGCGCAAGCAGGTTCTCGCCTATGACGCGGAGGGCACCCTGATCGCCGCCTATCCGGCAAGTATCGGCTCGGCCGACACGCCCTCGCCCTCCGGCACCGTCACGGTCCAGCGCGTCGCGCTCAATCCGGGCTATACCTACAATCCGAAGATCAACTTCAAGCAGGGCGGCAACGACAAGATCCTCACCCTTCAGCCCGGCCCGAACGGCCCGGTCGGCACCGTCTGGATCGCGCTCTCCAAGCCGACCTACGGCATCCACGGCACGCCGGAACCCTCGAAGATCGGCAAGACGCAGAGCCACGGCTGCATCCGCCTGACCAACTGGGACGCCACCGAGCTCGCCAAGATGACGAGCGCCGGCGTGACGGTCGAATTCGTCGACTGAGGTCTCCCCGCAAGCAGATATCGAAAGCCGGCCCGCAAGGCCGGCTTTTCTTTTGGCCAACGAAAAGGCCGGGCGCGAAATCCGCTGCCCGGCCTTTTTTAAAGTCTCACCCTCGTTCAGGCGGCGCGGGTGTAACCGGAATTCTCCGCCGGCTGGGCGGTGCCGCCGGTGCGGAAGGCGCTGAGCTGGGCGGCGATGGAGGCCGCTTCGGCCGTCAGGGCCTGGCTTGCGGCATTGGCCTGTTCCACCATCGCGGCGTTCTGCTGGGTGATCTGGTCCATGGCGTTGACCGCCTGGTTGACCGCCTGGAGGCCGGTCGCCTGCTCGGCCGTGCTGGCGCGGATCGCGTTGAAGACCGAGCTGACCTCCACGACCTGCGAAACGATCTGGCGCAGCGACTGGGCAACCTCGCCCACCGAGCGCACGCCGTCCTCGACCTGGCCATGCGACTTGGCGATGAGGTTCTGGATGTCCTTGGCCGCGTCCGCGCAGCGCTGGGCGAGCGCCCGCACCTCGGAAGCGACGACGGCGAAGCCGCGCCCCGCCTCGCCGGCCCGCGCCGCCTCGATGCCGGCATTGAGGGCGAGAAGGTTGGTCTGGAAGGCGATCTCATCGATCACCTCGATGATATTGGCGATGGCGGCGGAGGAGGCCTGAATCTCGCCCATGGCGGTGATCGCCTCTTCCACCACTTCGCCGCTGCGCTGGGCATTGTCGCGCGCGGCCATGACGAGGGCGTTCGCCTCGTTGGCGCTCTGCGCCGTCTGGCGCACGGTCGTCGTCACCTGCTCGACGGCGGCGGCCGTTTCCTCGAGGTTCGCCGCCTGCCGCTCGGTGCGCTTGGCGAGATCGTCGGAGGCCGAGGCGATCTCACGGGCGCTGAGGTGGATCGAGCCGGCGCCGGTACCGATATTGCCGATAGCCTGTGCAAGCGTGGAAATGGCGTGGTTGAAGTCGTGGCGCAGCGTTTCGTAGGCTTCCGGCAGCGCGCCGGTGATGCGGGCCGTGAGGTCGCCATCCGAAATGCGCTTCAGCGCGGCGCCGAAACTGTCGCTGACGATCTTGCGCTCCTCGGCGACGACCTGCGCCTGCACCGCCTGCTGCTTGGCGACGTCCGACATGTCCTGATAGACCGAGATCGAAAGGTCCATGTCGAGGAACATGGCCTTCAGCAGGCTGGAAAAGCGCGCGGCGAATTCTTCCGGCGTGATTTCCTGGCGAGAGAAGAGCCCACCCTTCGGCCAGAGCGACCTCACCGCTTCCGTCAGCAGGTGCTCGACGATGAGCGCATAGCCGCCGATATACCAGCGCGGCTCGAGACCGATGCGCGCATGCACATGGCCGATCGTCTGCACCTTCGTCGCATAGTCGCCGGTGAAGTCGCCGGCGGCGATGTTCGCCCAATGGCCGAGCTGCGCAGTCTTGGCGCGGTTCATATGCGCGTCGTTGGAAAAGAGGTGGTTCACCTCCGGGCTCTTGCGCACGATGGCGTAGAACTTGTCGAGCGCCGGCCCCATCTCCTTCTCGATGAAGGGCTTGAGGGTGCGCAGCCGCTTCAGCGCGGCCTCGTCGAGGCCGAGATAGTCGAGACGGCGCGCGATGTCATGGTTCGGGCTGGCGGTCGAGGCAGTCTTCATTCTGGGCGGTATCCTGGCAACGCGAGAAACGGAGGAGAAAGCAACAAAACTCCAGCGGAAGGGCGGCGCCGCACGGCACGCCCATCCCCGCGACCCTTCATGGGTCCAGCCGAAGGCTCCTGGCCTTCATTGGATAGCTTTCTGACGGGATATCATTAGGTTAGGCGTGGTAAATTGTTCCTTACCCCACCGTCGCTTCCGGCATGAAAAACGGCCGCGCAATTGGTCGCAGCCGTTCTTGCCTTTCGTCAATTTCAGAGGGCTCAGGCCGCCCGCCGGATCGTACGGAAGAGCCCGCGCTCGCCCGCCGGCCGATGGCGCGCCGGCACGAGACGCAGCACCTCTCCGGCAAAGAGCCGCGCATTTTCGCGCGCCTTGTCGAGATTGCTGACCCTCGCCGGGTCCATCGAATAGAGCGTGCCGCCGCAATCGAAGATATCGCGGAAGGCGGTGCGCTCGCCGATCGGCGTATCGAGCACCGTCACGCCGCGGGCGGCGAGCAGCGCCTTGATCGCCGCCATGGCGCGGGTGGTGACGAGCGAGTTCATACGCGTCAGCACGACCGAATGGTTGATGCGGATGCCCGCCTTCTCGTCGAGCTGCTTCAGGAGTTCAAGGATCTGCGCAGCGCCGCGCGCATCCATCGCACAGCCCTGCACCGGGATCATCACATGGTCGGAAAGGCCGATGGCCGTCGCCACGAGCGCATCGCGCGCGCCGGCAAGGTCGATGATGAAATAGTCGGTGGCAGCGCGGTTCTCGCGGATATGGCTCTGCAGGGAGCCCATGGAGACTTCCGAGATGACGGCGATGTTGCGCTGACGGCCGGAAATCTCGTGCCAGTGGCTGATCCAGCGCTGCGGGTCCGCATCGAGAATGGTGACGCGGTATCCCTGGCTCGCAAGCTCGGTGGCGAGAATGAGGGCTGCGGTGGTCTTGCCCGCGCCGCCCTTGGCATTGGCAAATGTGATGACTGGCATGACTTTCCTCTTGAAGGCTGCGAGCGTGCTCATCGCTCCGGTCGAACCGCCGAAGAATGGCGCCCGCTTAAGCGAACCTTTCAAAACATGGTTAACAAAGAGGAAATTTCCGGATCGCGAAGATTAACGATGCGGACGGACGGCATGTGGATTTCGCAAAGAAAAAGCAACGGTGTTAGGCGTCAAGCGCCGTTGCTCTATACTCTCGCATTCTGGCGTTGAGAATGACGATCATCTTGCGCATGACGGCGACGATTGCGACCTTTCCCGGC
>NZ_QNUJ01000003.1 GCF_003574625.1 Shinella zoogloeoides | reverse complement strand
GAGCGCGGCCAGCGGTTCGGCGAGATTGTTGCCGAGGCTGGCATCGTCGGCGAGCAGGACCTTGGAGACGCCCGAGAGCTTGGCGGCCGCATCGGCCGCAGCCTTGGCACCCGAGCCGGCGACGAGCACATGCACGTCGGAGCCGATCTTGCTCGCTGCCGTCAGCGCCTTGGCGGTCTGGTCGGAAAGGGTGGCGTTGTCGTGATCTGCCAGAAGAAGAATGGCCATGTCTTTGTCTCCCTTTCCTGCTTACAGCACGCCGGCTTCGGTCTTGAGCTTTTCGACCAGCTCGGCGACCGTCTTGACCTTGACGCCCGCCTTGCGGCCCGACGGTTCCTCGGTCTTCAGCACCTTCAGGCGCGGGCTCGTATCGACGCCGAAATCGGCCGGCGACTTCTTGTCGAGCGGCTTCTTCTTCGCCTTCATGATGTTGGGCAGCGAGGCATAACGCGGCTCGTTGAGGCGAAGGTCGGTGGTGACCACCGCCGGAAGCTTGACCTCGATGGTCTGCAGACCGCCGTCGACTTCGCGCGTTACCTGCGCCGAGCCGGAACCGATCTCGACCTTGGAGGCGAACGTCGCCTGAGCCCAGCCGAGCAGGGCCGAGAGCATCTGGCCGGTCTGGTTCGAATCGTCGTCGATCGCCTGCTTGCCGACGATGATCAGGCCGGGCTGTTCTGCCTCGGCAACACCCTTGAGGATCTTGGCAACCGCCAGCGGCTCGACGGCGTCTTCCGTCTCGACCAGCACGGCGCGGTCGGCGCCCATGGCGAGCGCGGTGCGCAGCGTCTCTTCGGCCTTGGCGGGGCCGATCGACACGACGACCACTTCCTCGGCCTTGCCCGCTTCCTTCAGACGCAGAGCCTCCTCGACCGAGATCTCGTCGAACGGGTTCATCGACATCTTCACATTGGCAAGCTCGACACCAGAGCCATCCGACTTCACACGGATCTTTACGTTGTAGTCAACAACACGCTTGATGGGCACGAGAAGTTTCATGGGCGGGATCCTCAGGCGAGCGTATAGGCGGTCTTGACGGTGGTGTAGAACTCGGCGGCATAGCGACCCTGTTCGCGCGGGCCGTAGGACGAGCCCTTGCGGCCGCCGAAGGGCACGTGGAAATCGACGCCGGCCGTCGGCAGGTTGACCATGACCATGCCGGCCTCCGAGTTGCGCTTGAAATGGGTCGCATGCTTGAGGCTCGTCGTGGCGATGCCGGACGAAAGCCCGAAGCTGGTATCGTTGGCGACGGCCAGCGCCTCGTCGTAGTCCTTCACACGGATGACGGCGGCGACCGGGCCGAAGATTTCCTCGCGCGCGATGCGCATGTCGTTGGTTGCCTCAGTGAAGAGGGCGGGCGAAAGATAGAAGCCGGGCGTTTCCCGCTCCAGCCTTTCGCCGCCGAATGCCAGCCTTGCGCCTTCCGAGCGGCCGATGTCGATATAATCGGCATCCTGCTTCAACTGGCTTTCGTCGACGACGGGGCCGATATGGGTGCCGGCCTTGAGGGCGTCATCGATGACAAGGTCCCTCAGGCGGTCCGTCAACGCGGCGACGAAACGGTCGTGAATGCCCTCGGTGACGATCAGGCGCGAGGATGCGGTGCAGCGCTGGCCGGTCGAGAAGAAGGACGAATTGGCGGCCGCCTCGACGGCGACGGCAAGATCGGCATCATCGAGCACGACGAAGGGGTTCTTGCCGCCCATTTCGAGCTGGAACTTGCGATTGTGCTCGACCGAGGCGAGCGCGACCCGCTTGCCCGTGCCAACGGATCCGGTGAAGGTCAGCGCGTTGACGTCGGGACTGTCGAGCAGCGTCTGGCCGACGACGCTGCCGCGGCCCATGACGAGATTGACGACGCCGGCCGGTGCGCCGGCACGGTGCAGGATATCGACGAGCGCCCAGGCGGAGCCCGGCACGAGATCGGCGGGCTTCAGGACCACCGTGTTGCCGTAGGCGAGCGCGGGCGCGATCTTCCAGGCGGGAATGGCGATCGGAAAATTCCAGGGCGTGATGATGCCGACGACGCCGACGGCCTCGCGGGTGATCTCGACGCCGATATTCGGACGCACCGAGGGTAGCACTTCGCCGGAAAGCCGCAGGGTTTCGCCGGCGAAGAAATCGAATATCTGGCCGGCGCGGGTGACTTCGCCGATGGCTTCCGGCAGCGTCTTGCCCTCTTCGCGGGCAAGCAGGCGGCCAAGCTCCTCCTTGCGGGCGAGGATTTCGTCGCCGGCCTTCTTCAGGATTGCATGGCGTTCCAGGATGCCGGAGCGGGACCAGGCAGGCAGCGCGGCCCTGGCGGCGGCGATGGCGGCCTTCGTGTCCTCGGCGCTGGCGCGCGCATAGTCGCCGACGACGTCGTTTGTGTTGGAAGGATTGATGTTCGCCGAAGCGTCGCCGGAGACCCATTCGCCGGCAATCAGGTTCTTGTGCAGCATTGTCTTTTCCGTTCAGTGCAGGCCGAGATAGGCCTTGCGGACATCTTCGTTGTCGAGAAGGGCGGCGCTTTCGCCGGAAAGGTGGATGCGGCCGTTCACCATGACGTAGGCGCGCTGCGAGAGCTTCAGCGCGTGGTTGGCGTTCTGCTCCACGAGGAAGATCGTCTTGCCCATGGCGGCGATCTCGCTCAGCACCTCGAAGACGCGCTTGACGACGAGCGGGGCGAGGCCGAGCGAGGGTTCGTCGAAGAGGATCAGTTCCGGCCGGGCCATCATGGCGCGGGCGATGGCGAGCATCTGCTGTTCGCCGCCGGACATGGTGCCGGCCGTCTGGTTGCGGCGCTCCTTGAGGCGCGGGAAGAGATCGAACATCGTCGCCCGGTCCTCGTCGAAATGCGCCATGCCGATGGGTGTCGTGCCCATCATCATGTTCTCCTCGACGCTCATCTCCTGATAGATCTGCCGGCCTTCGGGCACGAGTGCGATGCCGCGGCGGGAAATCCGGTTGGTCGGCACGCGGGAAATGTCCTCGCCCTTGTGCAGGATATGCCCCGAGGACGCGCGCGGCGCACCGAAGATCGAGGAGAGAAGCGTCGTCTTGCCGGCGCCGTTGGCGCCGATCAGGCTGACGATCTCGCCCTTGAAGATGTAGACGTTCACATCCTTCAGCGCCTGGACCGGGCCGTAATGGGCGCGCACGCCGGAAAATTCGAGCAGGGGTGCCTCGCTCATGCTTCTACGTCCTCTTCGCTGACGCCGAGATAGGCGGCGATGACGGCGGGGTCGTTCGCCACATGCTCGGGCGTGCCGTCGGAAATCACCTCGCCGTGGTCGAGCACGACGATGTGCTGGGAAATGCGCATCACGAGGCCCATGTCGTGCTCGATGACGAGCACCGTCTGGCCGTGCTCGCGGCACAGCCGCTGGATGACCTCGGAAAGCTCGCGCGTTTCGGGCGGGTTGAGGCCGGCGGCCGGTTCGTCGAGGCAGATGAGCTGCGGGCCCGTGCACATGGCGCGGGCGATCTCGAGGCGGCGCTGGCGGCCGTAGGGCAACTCGCCGGCAAGGCGGTTGGCGTCGTCGGTGAGGTTCATCTCGCCGAGCCAGTGATAGGCCCGGTCGACGGCCTCGCGCTCGGCCCGGCGGAAGGCTGGCGTGCGGAAGATGCCGGAGAGAAGGTTGTTGGCCGTGACCAGATGCTGGGCGACCAGCAGGTTCTCGACGACGGACATTTCCTTGAAGAGGCGGATGTTCTGGAAGGTGCGGGCGATGCCGGCGCGAGTGACGAGATGCGAGCCGCCGGTGATGGGCCGCGTCATCAGCGCGCCGATATCCTCGGCGCCGTCACGGCCGTTCAGCACGATCTCGCCTTCGCTGGCGCGGTAGAAGCCGGTGATGCAGTTGAACATCGTCGTCTTGCCGGCGCCGTTCGGGCCGATGAGGGCCGTCACCGCGCCGCGCTCCACGGCGAAGCTGACATTGCGGTTGGCGACGATGCCGCCGAAACGCATGGTGACGTTGCGAACGTCGAGGAGAGGCGTGTTCATCGGGCAGCCTCCGGCTTTGCCGCAAGAGGAATGTCCCGCTCCGCAGCCGTGCTGGGGAAGAAGGCCGGGCGCTTGATGTGCACGAGACCGCGCGGCTTCCAGATCATCATGACCACCATCAGGACGCCGAAGATCAGCACGCGGTATTCGGCAAAGTCGCGCAGCAGTTCGGGCAGGATCGTCAGCACAAGGGCGGCGGCGATGACGCCGACCGTGGAGCCGAGCCCGCCGAGCACGACGATGGCGAGGATGAGCGCGGATTCGAAGAAGGTGAAGGAGGTCGGGTTCACAAAGCCCTGGTGGACGGCGAAGAACACGCCGGCGAGGCCACCGGTCGAAGCGCCGAGCATGAAGGCCGTGAGCTTGGTGAAGACGTGGTTCACGCCGAGCGAGCGGCAGGCGATCTCGTCCTCGCGCAGCGCTTCCCACATGCGGCCGAGCGGCATGACGCGCAGGCGCTCGACGGCATAGATGACGAGGCAGACGACGAGGAACAGCACGAAGTAGATGAACCAGAACTTGTAGTCGGCGCTGTAAGTGATGCCGAAATAGTCGTGCAGCGGCACGCCGCCCTGCTTGGCCGTGCGGGTGAATTCGAGGCCGAGGAGCGTCGGCGGCGGTACGGGCGCGCCGTTCGGGCCGCCGGTGAAGTCCAGCCAGTTGTTCAGCACGAGACGGATGATCTCGCCGAAGCCGAGGGTGACGATGGCGAGATAGTCGCCGTGCATCTTCAGGACCGGGAAGGCGAGCACCATGCCGCAGAACCCGGCGAGGAACGGCGCGATGACGAGCGCGCTCCAGAAGCCGAGGCCGAGATATTGCGCGCCGAGCGCCAGAAGATAGGCCCCGACCGCATAGAAGGCGACGAAGCCGAGATCGAGCAGGCCGGCAAGGCCGACGACGATGTTGAGCCCGAGGCCGAGCAGGCAGTAGATCAACGCGAGGATCGCGATGCCGAGGAAATACTTGTCGGCAAAGAAGGGAAGGGCGAGCCCGGCAAGGAAGATCAGCCCGAGGATGAGGACGGGCGACTTCTCCTTGCCCGTCATGACCGTGACGCCGCTGCCGCTGCTGGCGGCTCTGCCGGCGAGCTTCCGGCCCAGGGCCGTCATGCCGACCAGCGACAGCGCGATGCGGCCGGCGGTGACGATGGCGGCCAGCAGCACGGCGCGCGTCAGCTCGTTGCGGAAGGAAAAGCCTTCCAGCACGAGGCCGGAGATCGGGCCGAAGAGGATGAGCGAGACGGTGAAGGTGAGGAGCGCCTGTTTGGCGAGGGTGAGGAAGCGGTTCTGTTCCATGGTCCTGCCCCTCACACTTTCTGGATTTCCGGCCGGCCGAGCAGGCCGTAGGGGCGGAAGAACAGGAGAACGATGAGCAGTGCGAAGGCGAAGACGTCCTTGTAGTCGGTGCTGACATAGCCGGCGAACAGCGCCTCCGTCAGGCCGAGCAGCACGCCGCCGAGCACGGCGCCGGGCAGCGAGCCGATGCCGCCGAGGACGGCCGCGGTGAAGGCCTTGATGCCCATGACGAAGCCGATGAAGAAGTTGAAGGACCCGTAGTTGAAGGTGACGAGCGTGCCGCCCACGGCGGCCGTCGCGGCGCCGATGACGAAGACGATCGAGATGATGCGGTCGGTGTTGACGCCGAGCACGGCGGAGATGCGGATGTTCTGCTGCGTGGCGCGGCATTCGCGGCCGATGCGGGTATAGGTGATCACATAGGTGAGGATGCCCATGGCGATCAGCGCGGCGAGCAGGATCACCGTCTGCATGTAGGTGATCTGCGCGAAACGGGTGTCGTCGCCGAAGCGGAAGGCGCCGCTGATGAGCGTCGGCACGCCCTGGTCGCGCGCGCCTTGCGAGATCTGCACGTAGCTCTGCAGCATCAGCGAGATGCCGATGGCGGAAATCAGGGGGGCGAGCTTGGTGGAGCCGCGCAGGGGACGGTAGGCGACGCGCTCGATAGCCCAGCCGTAGACGGCGGTGATGGCGCAGGTGATCACCAGCACCGAGATCAGCGCGAAGGGTACGGACTGGATGCCGAAGAAGGTGAGCACGGCAAGGGTGATCGCGGCGATATAGGCCGAGACCATGTAGACGTCGCCATGGGCGAAGTTGATCATGCGGATGACGCCATAGACCATGGTGTATCCGACGGCGATCAGCCCGTAGATCGTGCCGAGCGTGACGCCGTTGAACAGTTGCTGGATGAGGATATAGACATCCATACGTGAACCCCCTGAATTTCGGGCACGGTGAGGCCGGCCGGATGATGTTCCGGCCGGCGATGCCGCCTTACTTGACGAGGACCGGATTTCCCTGGTCGTCGAAATCGTAGAAGACGAACTGGAAGTCCTTGATGTCGCCCTTCTCGTCCCAGGTGATCTTGCCGATGGCGGAATCGACCGTGTTGCTGCGCAGCCAGTCCGTCTGGGCCTTGATGTCCGCGCCGGCCTTGAGCGCGCCGACGACGGCCTGCGCATTCGCATAGCCGTAGAGCGTGTAGTTGGCCGGGGCGACGCCCGCTGCCTTCAGCGCATCCTGAACGCCCTTGGTCGACGGGTCGGCAAGCGGATCGGGCGTTGCCGAATAATAGACGTCCTTCAGGTTGGCCGGGCCGCCGGCAGCCGCGATCAGTTCCTTCTGCGCGAAGGAGTCGCCGCTGATGAAGACGACGTCGAGGCCCTGTTCGCGGATCTGGCGGATCAGCGGGCCGCCTTCGGGAATGAGGCCGCCGAAATAGACGGCGTTCGCGCCCGTGCTCTTGATCTTGGTGACGAGCGCGTTGAAGTCGCGTTCGCCGCGCGTCAGCCCCTCATAGAGAACCGGCTCGATGCCGCGCGCCTGAATGGTCTTCTTGACGGCGTCCACGAGGCCCTGGCCATAGGTGTCCTTGTCATGGATCAGGGCGATCTTGTCGCGCTTCAGCGTGTCGAGGATGAAGCCGCCGGCGACGACCGCCTGCTGGTCGTCACGGCCGCAGCCGCGGAACACGGTTTCGAGGCCGCGCTCGGTCACCGTCGGATTGGTGGATGCCGGCGCCATTTCGAGGATGCCGGCGTCGTTGTAGATCTCGGAGGCGGGGATCGTGCTCGAGGAGCAGAAGTGGCCGATCACGGCCTGCACCTTGTCCTGGTCGACGAAGCGGTTGGCGACGGCAACGGCCTGCTTCGGCTCGCAGGCGTCGTCGCCCTTGACCAGCTCGATCTGCTTGCCGTCGATGCCGCCGGCGGCGTTCACTTCGTTCACATAGGCGGAGACGCCTGCAAAGACCTGCTCGCCGAACGTGGCGTTCGCGCCGGTATAGGGACCGGCGACGCCGATCTTGACCGTGTCGGCGAAGGCCGGGGCGAGAAACAGGGTGGAGGCGATGGCAGTCGCCGCCAGGATTTTCGAAATCTGGATCATGGGCTTCCCTCTGGTTAAGCCGTTAAACTCTTCAGTGGGATACGGTTCGCTCCGCATCTGTTGTTGTCACAGGGGCGAGCGCAGGCGTTTTCTTCTGCGCTCGTCCTTGCCGTTTTATGGCCACTGAAAAGAGTATAGGGGCTGCCCACGCGCCGGAGTGCGTAAGAAATTCCGTCGATCGACAAGCTATCCTTGATGCGTCGACGGCGTCTTCATGAGCCGAAAAGCGATACGAGGCTGTGGTTGGTCTCGTAGTCCGTCATGTCGATGCGCAGAGCCGAGACCGAGGGCGCCTTCAGCGCCAGCGCTTCGGCATCGCTGCCGACCTCGTATTCCGCCATGTCATGCACGGAATGGATCCAGTAATAGGGGAACTTCCGGCCATCCAGCCGCTGTTCGACCTGGTAGCCGTGGGCGCGCTTGCCCTGCGAGACGACGCGTACCGCCTGGAGCTCCTCGTCGCGGCAGTTCGGGAAATTGATGTTGTAGAAGACGCCTTCCTTGCGCGGCAGGGAGAGCAGCTTGCGGATGATGGCCGGGGCGTTCTTGCGGCTGATGTCCCAGTTGAAGACACGCTCGCCATCGACGAAGTCGTAATGCTGCGAGAGCGCGATGGAGGGCACGCCGAACAGCGTGCCTTCGATCGTGCCGCCGATCGTACCGGAATAGATGATGTCGTCGGCGATGTTGGCGCCGGAATTGACACCGGAGAGAATGAGATCCGGCGGTTCGGGCAGGAGGTCGCGCACGCCGACGATCACGCAGTCGGCGGGCGTTCCGGTGACGGAATAGCGTTTGTCGCCGTATTTGCGCACGCGTAGCGGCTCGAGCTGCGTCAGCGAATGGGCAAGGCCGCTGCGGTCCGTTTCCGGCGCGACGGACCAGACGTCGTCGGACAGCGTGTGGGCGATCTCCTCGAGCACGCGGAAGCCGTCGGCGTGGATGCTGTCGTCGTTGGTAAGCAGAATTCTCATGTCATGTCTCGCAAATGAGGTTTTGGATGTTGAAGGGGCGGGCGTCAGCGGGCTTTCGGCCGGCCGACGAGGGCGAGGATGGCGTGCATGACGAGCGTCGCGGCGAGCACCGTCGCCATGATGCAGACGGAGAAAGCCGCCGCCTGCGTGCTCTTGCCGCCCTGGTCGAGCCGCATGACCGTCACCGCCGCGACCGTCATGGACGGCGTGACGAGGAATATGACGGCCGAGAGCGTGACCATCGCCCGCATGAACAGGAAGAAGAACACCGAGACGAGCGTCGGCGTCATCACCGGCATGACGGCATCGCGCAGTGCATGGAGATTGCCGCCGCCCATGCAGGTGACGGTTTCCTCGAGGCTCTTCGGTACGGCGCGGATGCCCGTCACCATCGTGAGGAAGCCCTGGGAGTGGTAGTGGTAGAAATTGCAGATCGCGATGAGGAAGGCCGAGCCGTAGAGCGCGCCGAGTATCGAGCCTGATACGTTGAAGGACAGGACATAGGACAGGCCCAATACCAGTCCGGGTACGCCGACCGGTACGATCGCCAGGAAGTAGACCACGCGCGCCGTGACCGGCCCCAGCCGGCGCTGGGCGAGCGCCAGCAGGAAGAGCGAAAGTGTCCCGATGGCTGCGGTCTCAAGGGAGATGAGCAGCGTCGACCAGAGAGAATCGTAGCCGCCCGCCATGGAGATGTCGTAGTTCGCCAGCGTGAAGTCGAGCCGATAGGGCCAGAGCTTCACGAAGCTGGCGTAGACGACGGTGGCGACCACCGCAAAGACCACGAGGCCGATCGTATGGACGACGAGGCCGAGCGGCAGGTCGCGCAACGGCACGTAGTCCTGTGCAACAGGCACCGCGCTTTCCGACGAGCCGCCGAACTGGCGCTGATTGGCGACCCGCTGGATGTAGATGGCAAGTAGCGTCGGCAGCAGCAGCATGATGCCGACGACGGCGCCCATGTTGAAGTTCATCTGGCCGACGACCTGCGTGTAGATCTCCATGGCCAGCACCTGGAACGAGCCGCCGATGACGGCGGCATTGCCGAAGTCCGTGACGGAGACCGTGAAGACGACGAAGGCGGCGCTGATCAGGCCGAACTTGGCCGAAGGGAAGGTGATGTCGACGAAGCGCCGCCAGCGTGACGCGCCAAGCAGGAGGGCGGCGTCGTAGGGACGGGCGTCGGACCGGCGCAGCGAGGTCTCGAGGATCATCACCGCCTGCGGCAGGGCATACATGCAGTTGGCGATCAGCAGACCCCAGAAGCCGTAGATCTGAATGTCGAGATGCAGATACTTGTTGATGAGCCCGTTGCGGCCGAAGAGGAAGATCAGGCCGAGCGCCTGCACCAGCGAGGGAGCGAGCAGCGGCAGGATCAGGATGATGCGGATCAGCCGCTTGCCGGGGATCTTCGTACGCTGGAGCATGAAGGCGATGGCGAAGCCGAGCAGCACGCAGACGAGCGTGGTGACGCCGCCGATCAGCAGGCTGTTGCCGATCACGCGGGGGATATGGGCGAGCTGGAAGACGCCGGCATAATTGCCCAACCCGAGCGAGCCGTCGCCTTCGGTGAGGCTGCGCCCGACGATCTGCGACAGCGGATAGAGAAAGAAGAGGGCGAGTGCGGCGAGCGGCACCACCAGGCAAGCAAGGAAGAACAGCCGGTCCGGATTGGCGTGCCGTCTGGATCGTGCCCTGGGCAGGAAGGGGAGAGCCGTCATGGTGCCACCCAGTGGCCGCGGCCGTCGTGAAGGGAAAGGGAGACCCGTTCGCCCGGCACGAACCGCTGGCCGAGGCGCAGGTCGCTGGTGATCGCCCGGCCCCGCCAGTCGAGCCGCACGTGGCTGACATTCCCGAGGAAGGCCACATCCTCGACGATGGCCTCACCCGCGGGGTCGGCGGTCAGCACAAGTTCCTCGGGGCGCACCACGAGAAGCGAACCGCCGGTGACACCGTCCTGTTGCACGGCGGAGAGCCTTTCACCGAACAGCGTGCCGGCTTCCTCTGTATCGAAGAAATTGCTGGTGCCGATGAAGCTTGCCACGAATTTCGTGCGCGGGCGGAAATAGAGATCGTGCGGCGTGCCGACCTGCTCGATGCGGCCGTGGTTCATGCACACCACCTTGTCGGCCATGCTGAGCGCTTCTTCCTGATCGTGCGTGACCATGATCGTCGGAATTTTCAACCGCCGCTGCAGATCGCGGATTTCGCCGCGGATATCGAGGCGCACGCGGGCGTCGAGCGCCGATAGCGGTTCGTCCAGCAGCAGAAGCGATGGCGCGACAGCCAGCGCTCGGGCGATCGCGACGCGCTGCTGCTGGCCGCCGGAAAGTTCGTGCGGATAGCGGCCGATCAGGTCGGGGAAGCGGATAAGGTCGAGCAGGGCGCGTACCTGCCTTTCTATCTCGGCCTTCGGCACGCCGCGGATCTTCAGGCCATAGCCGATGTTCTCGCCGACGGTCATGTTGGGGAACAGCGAATAGGACTGGAAGACGATCCCGAAATTGCGGTTGCGCACGTCGATCGTGTTGAGGTCGCGGCCATCGAAGCGGATCTCTCCGTCGGCATAGCTTTCAAGCCCTGCGACGATGCGCAGGAGGGTCGTCTTGCCGCAACCGCTCGGGCCGAGCAGACAGACGAACTCGTCGCTGCCCGCATGCACATTGATGTCGTCGAGCGCAAGAAAGGAACCATATTTCTTGTGCAGGTGGCTGATATCCAGCATGAGGTATCTCCGCGGAAGGGAGGCGCCCGCCTGAGCGGGCACCGGGCGAGGACGACTAACGGCCGGTTGTTTCCGACCAGCGAGCCAGAATCTGCGCGCGATCGCGCGCCATCGCGGCGAAATCCATCTTCGAGAGCCTGCTGGAAATGTCTGCGGGGAAACCGGCTTCTTTCGCCGCTTCCGACTGTGCCGTGCCGGGAATGGTGGTGACGGGCTTCAGGGAGGCGTAGATGCCGAGCGGGCTCGGCGTCAGCATCCAGTCGAGGAACTTCTTGCCGTCGTCGGGGTTCTTCGCGCCCTTGAGGAGACCGATACCGGAAATTTCGAAGCCGACCCAATCGCTCGGAAGCACGGTTTCGACGGGATAGCCTTCATTGACCGCCTGGATCGCCGGCACTTCATAGCTGACGCCGATGGCGAACTCGCCGGCCTGCGCCATGCGGCAGGGGCGCGAACCGGAACTGGTGAACTGTGCGATGTTCTTCGTCAGGCGGCCAATCAGATCCCAACCCTTTTCCTCGCCGAGACCGTAGATGAGCGCCGTGATGTTGACGAAACCGACGCCTGACGAGACCGGGTCCGGCATCACCACCTCGCCCTTGTACTTCGGGTCGGCAAGTTCTTCCCAGGATTTGGGAACGGGCAGGCCGAGGGTCGCCAGCCGATCGGTATTGGCGCAGAATACCTCGACATAGCCTGCCAGCGAGAACCAGCGGTTTTCCGGATCGCGGAACTGGGCCGGCACCTTGTCGACACCCTTGGCCGCATAGGGTTCAAACATGGCCTCGATGGTCGGGTTCATGATGTTGGTGACGGGCAGACTGAGCACGACATCGGCCTGAGGATTGCCCGCTTCGGCAATGAGACGGGCTGTCAGATTACCCGTCGACAGGCGCAGCACGTTGATTTTGACATCCGGGAGCTCCTCCTTCGCTTTCTCGACGAAAAGGTTGATCTCCTCTTCCTCGAGTGCCGAGTAGACCGTGATCTCGCCGGCCATGGCCTGCTGGAGGAAGGCCGCACCTGCGAAGAGCGCGGTAGCGGCGATTGTCTTTGTACGCTTCCAGTATGTCATGTCATTCCCCTTCTTGTGATGGATCATGTGTTCTCGGCGCGTCGGGACGATTGCGTTCACGCCTCGCATTCCGCCGCATGGCATTCGGCGATGATGGCGAGCGCTTCGCGGTGGCGGTCCGGATCGCCGGCGCCGAGCAGGTTTCCAGAGCTTTCCAATGTCAGCGGCAGGCCCTGCCAGTCCGTGACTATGCCGCCGGCGCCTTCGACAATGGGGCGGAAGGGAGCGAAATCGTGGACCTTCTGGCCACCGTCGAGCGCGAGGTCGGTGCGCCCTTCGGCAAGGATCCCGTAGTTGAGGCAGGATCCGCCGTAGACGCGGGCGCCGGTCGCCTCGCGCAGGGCGTCAAGCACCGGCCGTCCGTTCGGTGGCAGATAATCCTGATTGCTGTTCGTCAGGATGGCCGAGGAGAGGGAGTTGCAGGAGCGTACCTTCACCGGTCGCCCATTCTTCACCGTCTGGCGACCAACCGCTCCGATCCATCGCGCGCCGATGGCGGGAATGTCGATGACGCCAAGGGACGGCACCCCGTCGATGGCGAGGGCAATGAGCGTCCCGTAGACCGGCATGCCGGCGATAAGCTGGGCGGTGCCGTCCACCGGGTCGAGCACCCAGATGTGGCTTGCGCCCCCATTCTCGGTCCCATCCTCCTCGCCGATGATGCCGTGAGCCGGAAAGCGATCGGCGATGAGGGTGCGCATCCGCCGTTCGATCTCAAGATCGATCTGGGTCACGAGGCTGCGGTCGGGCTTTACCTCTACCGCCAGCGTGGAATCGATTGCCTTGACGAGGATGCCATGGGCGACATCCGCCAGTTCCACGGCCAGTTCCAGATGGCCGTCCAAAACATGCTTATCCCGTCCCATTTAATCTCCACGGACCGGCAAGGGGCGTGAGCGGCAGCGCACGCCTCCAGGAAGGTTGAAATGTCTTCGGAGAGCTCTGTTTGTCATGCGGCCGGTTCCGCAGCGGATCGGCCGTTGGAGTGATGTCGTATCGCGATTTCGTGGATGTGGCAATATGTGGACGTGTGCGAAATTGTGGTTTTATGGATTTTTTTGGACTTGAGGCAAAATGTGGGTTTCTGTATTGGTGCTGAGAAGCGGAGTTTCTGAGCATGTGGCAGGAAGAACGGCAGCAGAAAATTCGGACACTTCTGGCCGCCTATGGTCAGGTTTCCGCCGATCGCGTCGCTGAGGAATGCGGTGTGTCGCGTGAGACCATCCGGCGTGATTTCGTGGAAATGGAGGCGGCAGGCGAGTTGAAGCGGCTGCGTGGCGGCGCCGTGCCGGTTACGCCTGAAGATCCTGCTTTCGACGTGCGCATCACGCAGCGGCTCAAGGAAAAAAGAGCGATCTGCGTGCGCGCGCTCTCCCTCCTGCACGACGGGCAGACGATCTTCATGGATGGCGGTTCGACACTCTCCATCATGGCCGAGGAGATTGCCGGGCGATCGGGGCTGAGAGACCTGACGATCATCACCAACTCGCTCGAGATCGCCATGACGCTCGCCGAAAAGCCGGATGAGCCGTCCCGGGGGTTCAGGGTCGTCCTTTTGGGCGGGGACGTGAAACACAATCCGATAGAGACATACGGGCCTGCGACCATCAACGAGATACAGCGCTTCCGTGCAGACGTCTCGATCATATCGCCTTGGGGGATTGATTTGCGGGGCGGGGCCATGGACCACTATGCGCACAGCGCCGAGGTGGCCCGGGCCATGACGGACAACGCCGCCACCCGGATCATCCTGGCTGATCACTCCAAGGTGGGTGTTGCCGCAAGGGTGGCCTTTTGCGCGATCGAAGACATCGACTATCTGGTGGTCGATCCGAAGGCGCGGACAATTCCGGCCTTCGGTGCGTTTGCCGGTGCGGTGCCCGGCCTGATCGTTGCTGAGTGACGCCCGTTGCGCGAGCGTTCCCTGGCTGAACCAGAAGAGGTTTAGCCCTTCGTTTTCATGTCCGCCGGTTCCGCCAGCAAGGCGCGGTAGCGGTTGAGGCTTTCTTCCAGATGCGCGGCAAGGGCCTGTTTCGCCGCCTTGGCATCGCCCTGCGTGATCGCCGCGAGAATGGCGGCGTGCTCCTTGTTGATCTTCTTCAAATAGGCATTGTAGGAGCGGCCGGACTGGCTGTGCTTCAGAACGAGATCGAAATTGATCTCGCCCATGACGGCTTCCAGGAAGCGCGGAAAATGCGGGTTGCGCGTCGCCCTGGCGATGGCGAGATGGAATTCGAAATCGGCGCGTGCCTCGATCTCGGCATTGTCTGTGTCGAGGTTCTCGATATGGTCGAAGGCGCGGGCGATCTCGACGAGCGCTTCGGGCGTGCGCCGCTGGGCGGCAAGCGCCACCGACTGCATCTCGACGCCAAGCCGCAATTCCAGGATCTGCATGGCCGAACGGATGTCGTCGATCCGGCTGATCTCGAAATTCAGCGTTCTCGCGTCCTTTTCCGTCACATAGACGCCGGCGCCCTGACGGGCGGTGACGCGGCCCGCAACCTTCAGCGAGGTCAGGGCTTCGCGGATGACGGTGCGGGAAACGCCGAATTCCTCGCAGAGCTGGGCGCTGGACGGGATTTTTTCGCCTGGCGCATAGAGGCCGGAATCGATGCGTTCGACAAGTTTGGCGACGACGATTTCAGCGAGATTGCCGCGCTGCGTGATGACCGACATATCGATACAGCCTCTGGGTTATTCCTGGCATTTATCATACATCATACGTGGTATCTCTGCGGGAAGGAAGGCCAGGATTCCGTTGCAGAATGGCGCGGATGGCTTGAAGCGGGTGGGGAAGCCTGCGGCCGTCTATCGCCTTGGCCTGCGACCGGCAGGAATAGCCCGTCGCCATCACCATATCCGCAGCCCCGGTGGCGGCAAGCGCGGGTTGCCAGCTCATACCATAGAGCGTTTCCGATATTCCGCGGTTGCGCACCTCATGGCCGAATGTGCCCGCCATGCCGCAACAGCCTGTTTCGCCGACAAGCAGGTCCACGCCCAGTTTTTTAAATACGGCCTGCCACTGCCCGATGGCGGCCGGCGCGTTGGTGCGCTCCGTGCAATGGGCCATGAGCCGGTAGCTCCCTTGCTCATGAAGGGTGGACGAGGGGAGCCGGTCGAGCACGGTGGCCAGCCATTCCTGCGGCAAGAGAATGCGCGCCCGCAGGCCGGTGCCGGCATATTCGCTTCGAAAGGCAAGTGTCATGGACGGATCGATGCCGACGAGCGTTGCGCCGGCTTGCGCAAGCCGGTCCAACGCGGCGGCGGTGCGGCGAGCAGCCCTTTCGAAGGCATCCAGATAACCATGGACGTGCAATGCCTTGCCGTTGACCAGCGGCGGCGCGATGAGCGGGGAAAAGCCGAGCAGCCGCGCCACTTCGACGGCGTCGAGAAGCACCTGCGGATCGAAGTGCTCGGTAAAGGCGTCCGGCACGAAAACGATGGTGTTCGCCAGAGCCGCTGCGTCGAGACGGGCCAGTTCTGCCGGTGTGGCGACGGGCATGTTCTGCCGGGCAAGCGCCCGCCGCGCCGATAGCGGTGGGAGAACGGGCAGCGCCGTGAGGCCCGCGCGACGCATGGCGGCCTGCCCAGGCGACGAACTGATGACGGCATTATAGAGCGGCCGCATTCGCGCCATCACCGGCAAGGTGGTTTCGATGGCCGCGACGAGCGGATCTTTCAGGGGTCGAAGATAGCGCTGGTAGTAGAGCGCGAGGAACTTGGCGCGAAATGCCGGCACGCTGACCTTGACGGGACATTGCCCGGCACAGGCCTTGCAGGCAAGGCACGTATCCATTGCCGCGCGCACCTCATGGGAGAAATCGTTGCGATTGGCGGGATTGAGACTGTTCCAGAGGCGGCCGGCGAAGCCGAACGGGTGTCGCCGCGTGGCTTCGCGGCGCGGATCGACGTCTTTTTCCGCAAGCTGCCGCAGCCATTCGCGCATCAGCGAGGCGCGGCCCTTCGGCGAGAAGCGCCGGTCGTGCGTCGCCTTGTAGGAAGGACACATCAGCGTGTCCGCATCGAAATCGAAGCAGGCGCCGTTGCCGTTGCAATAGGCGGCGTTACCGAAGGCGGCGCGAATCTCGTCGCCTATGCCGCGGTCTATCGTGCCCCGCAGCGGAATCTCGTCGATTTTCGGCAGCGCCCTGCCTGCCGCCGCGACGATCTTGCCGGGGTTGAGCTGGCCGAGCGGGTCGAAGGCCGCCTTGATCTCCTGCAGGCGCGGATAGAGCGGCCCGAAAAACTCGGGCACATATTCCGAGCGTACACCTTTGCCATGTTCGCCCCAGAGGACGCCGCCATATTTGCGTGTCAAGGCCACGACGGCATCGCTGATCCGGCGAACGAGCGCAGCGTGCTCGGGGCGGGTGAGGTCGAGCGCCGGGCGCACGTGGAGCACCCCGGCATCGACATGGCCGAACATGCCGTAGGTGAGGTTCTCTCCGTCGAGTAGCGCCCGGAATTCCCGGATATAGGCGGCAAGGTTTTCCGGCGGGACCGCGGTATCTTCCACGAAAGGAATCGGCCGTACCGGACCTTCGACATTGCCGAGCAGGCCGACTGCCCGCTTGCGCATCGCCCAGACGGCCTCGATCTCGGCCTTGCCATGGGTCGTCGTAAAACCCTTGCGCCCGGGAAAGGGATTGGCTTTCAGCGCCGCGGTCACGGCCGAGAGTTTCTCAGCCAGCTCCTGTGGCGTATCCGCTAGAATCTCGGCGATATTGATGCCGTTTGCGGCGCCATCCGCATCGTCGGGAAAGAAGGGCGCAATGCGGGGCCAGATGATGTCGCCCTTGGCCAGCCGCAGCACCGTCTCGTCGATCGTTTCAACCGAGGCGACGTTGAGCGCGACGAGATTGCGTGCATCCTCGAGCGCCGCATTGAAATTGTCGTAGCGGATGTTGACCAGCGCCGCGTGCGCCGGAAGCGGCAGCAGATTGAGTTCAGCCTCGGCAATCATCGCCAGCGTGCCTTCGGAGCCGCACAACACCGCGTTGAGATCGAATCCGCCGTCTTTCCGGACCAGATGGGCGAGATCGTAGCCTGTCATGAAGCGGTTGAGTTTCGGAAAGATGCGCTCGATATCGTCGCGGTCGTCGGCGGCGATGCGGGCAAGCGTGCGATGAATGTCGCCGATGCGGTCGCGCCGCATCTGCAGTGCCCGCAATTCCTCCCCGCATACCGGCCGGGAGGAGAAATCGGTGCCGTCCGTCAGGATGACGCGCAGCCCCAGAACATGATTGCTTGTCTTGCCGTAGAGGCAAGAGCCCTGGCCGCACGCATCCGTCGAAACCATGCCGCCGATCGTCGCCCGGTTCGAAGTGGAGAGTTCGGGAGCAAAGAACAGTCCATGCGGTGCGAGCGCCTTGTTGAGCTGGTCCCTGACGACGCCGGCCTCCACCCGCGCGACCCGGCGCACCGGATCGATCTCGAGGATGCGGTTCATGTGGCGCGAGCAATCGACGACGATGCCCGTTGTCAGCGACTGGCCGTTGGTGCCGGTACCGCCGCCGCGCGGGGTGATCGCAACGCTCGAAAATTCCGGGCGGGCAAGCGCCCTGGCAATGCGCTTCAGGTCATCGACATCCTTCGGAAAGAGGATCGCGGCAGGCTCGACCTGGTAGATGGAATTGTCGGTGGCGAAAACGGTCCTGTCTGCCGCTCCCTGTCCGATATCGCCCTTGAAGCCCGAGCCGGCGAGGTGCTGCACGAAGCCCTCGCTGAGGGAGGGCGCGCGCTGCGCGGAAGTCAGACGGGGAATCATGGAGAGTCCAAAAAACGAGCTTGCGCTTCCTAAAACTTATCATATAAGTGATAGCACACAAATGTAACGGCGCAACCCGAAATCACGAGGTCGTAAGCATGAAGAACCAGTCCGTTGTCATCGTCGGCGGCGCCTCGGGCCTTGGGCTCACTACCGCCAAGCTGATGGTCGCGCAGGGCGCTGCGAAGATTGGCCTGATCGATCGCAACGAAGCGCTGCTTGCTTCGTCCGCCGCGGCGCTGGAGGCGCTCGGCGCTGAAGTGGCCACGGCTGTTGCCGACATCTCCCGTGCCGAGACGGCCCATGGCGGCTTCGAGTCGGTCGCGGCCAGGCTCGGCCGCGTCCATGCGCTGGTCAACAGCGCGGCCATCTATCCGCGCAAGCCCATCCTCGAAATCACCGACGAGGACTGGGATCTTGAAAACGCCATCAACGTCAAAGGCACCTATCACATGATGGTTGCCGCGGTGCGTCATATGCGCCAGTTCGTCAATGCGCCCGAGGTGACCGGCCGCATCGTCAATGTCACTTCGGTCGATGCCTTCAAGGCGCATCCGCAGAATGCCCACTACGCCGCAACGAAGGCTGCCGTGGTAAGCCTGACGAAGTCCTTCGCGCAGGAATGCGCCAGCGACCAGATCCTTGTGAACTCGGTCGCACCGGCCGGCTTTGCCACCGACCGCGCCAAGGAACTCGGATTCCTGCCGGAACTCGCCAAGGCCAGCGCGCTCGGCCGTGCAGCCGAACCGGTCGAGATGGCCGAATGGATCGTTATGATGGCGTCGAGCCGGAACACTTACGCGACCGGCGAAAACGTCGTCATCAGCGGGGGCTACATCTATGTCTGACGCCTACCGCACTGCCGTCGTCACCGGCGCCACCAGCGGTATCGGCAAGGCGATTGTGCCGATGCTGCGCGCCCGCGGCCTCACGGTCTATGCCGTCGGCCGCAACGAGGCGCAGCTTGCCGAACTTGCCGATGCGACCGGCGCGCTTCCGTTGCAGGCGGACGTCCGGGATACCGCGCGGATCGCGGCGGCCCTTGAGGGCGTCGAGGTCGATGTGCTCGTCAATAATGCCGGTATCCTTTCGACGCGCGCCGCCTTCCAGGACATCGATCCGGCCGAGATCGACGCGATGATCGACGTCAATCTCAAGGCGCCGTTGCACCTGACGCGCACCGTGCTTCCGGGCATGGTGGCGCGCAAGCGCGGTCACCTCATCTATATCGGTTCCAGTGGCGGGCAGGCGCCCTATCCGAATATGGGTGCTTACGGTGCTTCGAAGGCTGGGCTCAGCCTCTTCTGCGACAACCTGCGCTGCGATTTGCTTGGGACGTCCGTGCGGGTCAGCGAGATCGTGCCCGGTCGCGTGCAGACGGACCTCTATCGCACGTCCATTGCCAACAACCAGGCGCAGGCCGTACTTTATGACGGCTACCGGCCGATCCAGCCGGAGCATATCGCCCGCATCGTCAGCGACGTCATCGCACTGCCCGTCTATGTGGATGTGGCGCGCGTCGAGGTGTTTCCGACCGATCAGGCGACCGGCGGGGGAACGATGGTGAAGTTCGACGCGCAGTGACATCCGCCGGGAGGAGAGGCCATGGTCGACAAGACTTGTGAGGAAAAGCTCCGGCCGGACCTCGTTCGCAACTATCGTCCCGTCGCGATCCGTTCCGTGGTTGCGGCGCATGCGATGCTTCCGAAGACACGCCCGGACGCCAATGCCGAACCTCCGGCACTTGTCTCGGGCTTTTCCCTTCCGGCCGGTTTCCACGATCCCCTTGAGGATTGAGATTTGACGCCGACGGCGGGACGTTCTCGTCCTTGCGCGGCAGATTCCCGCTTCGGATTGTAAAAGAAAATCGCATAGTCGATGCCGCGAGGCGGTCATTGCCGCCATCACTTCACCGGAGCACGGCGCGCAGCGGGAATATAGCAAGATACGCCTGGTGCCGTTCAGCGGGCACGCCCTCCGACGCCGTGCCGGATGAAAAATCAGCGGCAGGTCGACATTTTTCAGCGAACCCCATCGCCGGTTTTCTCATTACTCTTGCAGGCTCTCGTTCTGAAGAAGCACAGGAGAAGGCTGATTTGCCGATCGTTGCGACCGCCGCATGGTCGATCCCGAAGAAACTGGCTCACCTGTTTGCCCGGGAGGGAAGCGGTCTCACCAGATATGCATCCATGTTCGACGGTGTGGAGATCAACTCGACTTTCTACCATCGGCACAAGACATCGACCTTCGCGCGGTGGGCCGAATCCGTGCCGGACCGCTTCCGGTTCTCGTTGAAGATTCCCAGAGAGATCAGCCATAGCCGCGCGATGAGGGAGATCGCCGGGCCATTCGATGCTTTCCTCGAAGATATCGCCCCGCTCGGTGAAAAACGCGGTCCCCTGCTGTGTCAGCTTCCGCCCTCGCTGACATTCGATGCCGACATGTTCGAGACGGCATTCAGGGCAATGCGAGATGCTGATACGGGGCCGATCGTCATCGAGGTGCGCCACAGGAGCTGGGCGTGCGACGAGGCATTGGATCTGCTTGAGAGATACGCGATCGATCGGGTTCTCGCCGATCCGGCGCTGGTGTGGCCGGCAGAAGGTTTCGCCGACCCGCCGCGATATGTTCGCCTCCACGGCAAGCCGAAGGTTTATTATTCGAGCTATACGGAGGAAGAGATAAGGTCGTTCCGGAACCTTGCGGCGCCCGATGGCTGGTGCGTCTTCGACAATACCGCTTCCGGAGCCGCGATCGAAAATGCACTGACGATGCTCGGGCGGCCCCTGCGGCCTGCGGAGACGAGAGCCCTCCGGTGAATATGCGTCTGCCTTCTCAGCGGCGCATTTTAGCCGGGACCTCCTCGTCGGGTACGGGAGTGACGTCAGGCGCTTCTTCAGGGACGACATCCGGGCCCGGTTCTTCGATCGGGCGCTCGGGAATATCGGGCAAGGAATCCGGCGTTTCTTCCGGTGGAACCTCCACCGGCTTCTTCGGGTCTTTGGGATCGGTGAGCATGGCGGCCTCCGGTTCATGTCGCAAAACCCGCCTTTCCCGACATTGTTCCGGCCGGGCATGGGCAGCTTCAGCCTTGCGCGGTCATTGAAACCCTGCGGTCCCGCCCTAATCTTCAGACGTGTCAAACGCTAAAGGAGCTGTTCATGGGCATTTTCAGCCGCATTAAGGAAAAACTTTTCGGTGGTTCGGCGGAGCAGCCGGAGCGGACCGTGACGGCGGGCGCCGGCAGCCCTGCAAGCGCCGATATGGCTGGTACGACCACGCGGGGAACCGGGGCAAATCCATCGGAAGGCGCCAATTCGAAGCTTGGCGACGAAGTCACTGCGACGCTCTCCGGTGCGCATTCCGAATCTGGCGTCTCGAAACAGGCCGGGTCGGTCGACGTCGCGGCTGTCATGGATGCGGCGGTGAAGAAGAACGGACAGAAACTCGATTGGCGTCGCTCGATCGTCGATATGATGAAGGCGCTCGATCTGGATTCAAGCCTGTCGGCACGCAAGGAACTTGCAGACGAATTGGGCTATACGGGAGACAAGAACGATTCGGCGACCATGAATGTCTGGCTTCACAAGGCGCTCATGAAGGCGCTGGCCGACAATGGCGGAAAGGTGCCGGCTGAATTGCTTGATTGAGCAAGTAGCCGCCGATCCTCTGCCTCTGCCTCTGCCTCTGTCATCGTCAGGGCCAGCGCCCTGGCGATGAATTGACGCCGGGAACGGAGCATAAGGCCGACGCTGTCAGCGGCATCACGATGCCGAAGCCGATTTTGTCGGGTGCCGTGGCGCCTCGGTGTTGATGCGGGTCTTGTTCTCCGTTAGCGGCAAAACCTCCGGTTTGGGGTGGCTTTCGGCCGAGAATTTGTGCGGCCGCGGCGGTTTTCGGTCGGATGCCGCAATGGGTGTTCCGTTGGGAACGCTGCCCGGGTGAGGGTCCTCGACCTCGGTGGCGGATGCTTGCGATGCCGTGTTCTTCGGATCAACCATGGATGCATCTCCTCTTTTCGAGGTAAATGCGCGCGCGGCTCCCGAGGTTCCGGGAAGGGGTATTTAGGCGAAACAGCCGCTCGCATTTCGCGGCGGCGCAGGGATGCGCCGGAGTGGAGCCTTCACGCCCAATGCCGGATCCGGCCATTGTCCGTTGGCTTCGGTCCGGACCTATCGAATGTCGGGACGTTCACTTCTGTCCGGTGCATCGAGCGCATCGATCTTGCGCAACTGCGGGAACATCCATGCCCATAGCATCGAGACGGCCAGAGTGCCGACGCCGCCGATGACGACGGCCGGTACGACGCCGATGAAATGCGTCATGACGCCTGCGCGGAATTCGCCGAGTTCGTTCGATGCCCCGATGAAGACGGAGTTGACGGCGTTGACGCGACCGCGCACCTCGTCGGGCGTCCAGAGCGCCATCAAGGTCTCGCGCACATAGACCGAGATCATGTCGCCGGCGCCCATGAAGGCGAGCGCCACGATCGAGAGCCAGGGCGTTTGCGACAGGCCGAAAACCATCGTGGCGAGGCCGAACACGGCGACGCCGACGAACATCTTGATCCCGGAACCGTGCCGGATGGGAAACGTTGCCAGGAAGATCGCCATGGCGATTGCGCCGACGCCGGGAGCGGCGCGCAGGAGGCCAAGGCCCAGAGGCCCGAGAACCAGGATGTCGGATGCGAAGATCGGCATCAGCGCGACGGCGCCGCCGAGCAGCACCGCGAAGAGATCGAGCGAGATCGCGCCGAGCACGACCTTCTCGAAGCGGATGAACTTGAAGCCGGCAAGGATATAGGTCCAGCTTGTCGGCTCGCCCACCTTGCGCTGGGCGGGCTTGGGAATGAGGAAGACCAGCACGGTGGCCGCGGCCATGAAGGCGAGGGCGACCGAATAGGCGACCGTGGGATCGAGCCCATAGAGCAGGCCGCCCGTCATGGGGCCGACGATCGAGGCCGTCTGCCAGGATGAGGCATTCCACGCGAAGGAGTTGGCGAGGTCCTTTTCCGGCACGAGATTGGGCGAAAGCGACTGCACTGCCGGTCCCATGAAGGCGCGCTCAATGCCGAAGATCACGAGAATGACGAAGACCGGGACGGGCGCGAAAGTGCCGGTAACGGTGAGCAGCAGCAGCGCGGCGGCGCAGAAGGCGCTGATGGCAAGGCAGATCGAGACGATGGAGCGCCTGCTGTAGCGATCGGTCACGGAACCGGTGACAAGGATGAGCAGCAGCGAAGGCAGGAACTGCACCAGCCCGATCATGCCGAGCAGGAAGGCGCTTCTGGTGACTTCATACATCTGCCAGCCTACGGCGACCGAGATGATCTGGATCGCAAAGGCGGCGAGAAAGCGGGCGAAGAAGAACTGGGCGTAGGAACGATGCCGGAAGGCGGCAAAGCGGTCGCCCGCCGATGTGATTTGCATGAAAGGCTCTTGTGGGAAAAAGTAGCGGCCCGCTGATCATAGAGCACGCGCCCGACTGTCGGTCGTGGATAAGAAGCCGGGAAACGAATATTTGTCAACGGGAAACAGCCGCGCCGGGGAGGCCGGGCTTGATCGGCGCGCCGCTGCCGATCACAGGTCTCGTGCTGTCCGAGCCACCGTCGGCGCGGTATGCCGGATCACGCCTCCGGCGCCGGCGGCGTGCCGGTGCCGTGGACGAAGATGCGGATGCAGCGGCGCATGTAGTCCTTGCGCGCGTTAAGGCCGGGCCATTCGGCGCCCGTGCCGGTTTTCGTCACGACGGCGCCGAAGATCATGTCCATGAGGATGGTCGCAGCGCTTGCCGTGTCGTCCGTGAAAAGCCGCCCGGCCTGCTTCTCGCCCTCCATCCATTCGGCCAGCAGCGCATGCGCCCGCCGGCCGCCGAGCCGCATCATCATCTCGCCGACTTCCGGATAGCGCGCCGCCTCCACGACGGTGAGGTTGAGGAATGCTTCCCGCGCCCTATCCTCCTCCTCGCCGATATCGACCTGGAAGATCCGTTCGAGCGCGTCGGAAAGGCCGAGGTGCCGGTAGTCGCCGGGAAGCGCCAGCATGCTGGTGCGGTGCTGCTCGATGATCGCGCCCAGAAGGTCGGTCTTGGAGGGGAAGAGTTCGTAGAGCGTGCGCTTGGAGACATGGCAATGGGCGGCGACCTCGCTCATCGTCGTCTTGCCGTAGCCCTGCGCCAGGAAGAGCCGGCGCGTCGCCTCGATGATCCGCGCGCGCTGCTCGGCGGGCGTTGCGAGCCGCGGACGGCCGCGCGTCCTGCGCTTGGCGGGAAGGGAAGGGGCAGGCGTTTCGGGCATGGGGTTTCCGTGGAGCATTGACAATGTCGATATCGGGATATTAAGGGTACCAATGAGTTTTGTAAATATGGCAAGCGGGCAGGATGATCTGCCGCTACCGGAAAAGGGTGCATGATGCGCGAGAGACTCCTGCGGATCGGCCTTGTGGCCGCCGGCCTCCTTCTGGCTGCCTGCTCGGACCAGAGCAGCGGGAACGCCCCGCCCGGCGGCGGCGCCATGCCCGCCGCGGAGGTAGGCTTCGTGGTGCTGAAGGCGCAGTCCGTGCCGCGCCATGCCCAGCTCTCCGGCCGCGTCGTCGCGCATGCCACGGCGGAAATCCGCCCGCAGATCGACGGCATCATCCAGAGCATCGATTTCCGCGAGGGCCGCAAGGTCGATGCCGGCGACGTGCTCTTCAAGGTGCGCGACGCGAAATTCAGCGCGGCCTATGCGGCGGCCGCCGCGTCCCTGTCGCGCGCCGAGGCGAGCCAGCAATCCGCGCAGGCCGCCTTCGACCGGAACGCGCGGCTGCAATCGCAGAGCGCGGTGAGCCAGCAGGCGCTGGACGAGGCGACCGCGGCGCTGCTGCAGGCGAAGGCCGACGTGGAGGCGGCGAAGGCCAGCCTGGAGACCGCGCGCATCGACCTCGACAACACGACGATCAAGGCGCCGATCGCCGGCATCATCGGCATGGCGGGCGTCAGCGTCGGCTCGCTCGTCACCCAGAACCAGACGGATGCGCTGGCGACGATCCGCCAGATCGATCCCGTCAATGTCGACCTCGTCGACACCAGCGCCAATCTCCTGAAAATCCGCCAGGATGTCGAGGCCGGACGCCTCGGCCGCGACGGCGAGGGCGCGCCGAGCGTGCGGCTGACGCTGGAGAATGGCGCGGACTACGATGAGACCGGCACGATCTCGCTGGCGACGGTGAATGTCAGCGAAAGCACCGGCACCTTCACCCTGCGCGCCAGCTTCCCCAATACCCGGCGCGTGCTGCTGCCGGGCATGTTCGTGCGCGCCTCCGTCGATCTCGGCAGCATGCCGAACGCCTTCCTGGTGCCCCAGCGCGCCGTGCAGCGCAGCGGCACGGGCGAGCCCGTCGCCTATGTCGTCTCCGCCGACGGCAAGGCGGAGCAGCGCACGCTGACCACCCTCGGCACGTCCGGCAACGACTGGATCGTGACGGAAGGGCTGAAGGACGGCGAGCGCCTGATCGTCGACGGCTTCCAGAAGATTTCCGCGGGCGCTGCCGTGACGCCGGTGGAGGCGGTCATCGACGAGGACGGCGTGGTGAAGCAGTCGCTCGCCGGCCCGGCCACGACGGACGATGCGTCGGGAGCTTCGAAATGACGGAAGGTCTGCGGCGCAATGCCCTGGCGAGCTTCTTCATCGCTCGCCCCGTCTTCGCCATCGTGCTCGCCATCGCCACGCTTCTGTCGGGTGTGATGGGCATCTATTCGCTCTCGATCTCGCAATATCCCGATGTCGCGCCCGTCACCGTGCGCATCGGCGCGTCCTATTCCGGCGCCACCGCTGAAGCCGTGGAGAACTCGGTCACGACGAAGATCGAAAGCGCGATGACCGGCCTCGATGGCCTGCTCTACATGGAATCCTCCTCGAATACAGGCTCGGCCTCCATCTCGCTCACCTTTGCCAGCGGCACGGACGCGGAACTGGCGCAGGTCGAGGTGCAGAACAAGCTGGCGCGCGTCGAATCCCAGCTTCCCGAGGCCGTGCAGGATGCCGGCGTCAGCGTGTCCCGCTCGCCTTCCGGCATCCTGATGATCGGCAACATCATCTCGCGGGACGGCCGCTACACCTCCTCGGAGCTCTCCGACATCATGTCGAGCAGCATCGAGGAGCGCATCGAGCGGCTCGACGGCGTCGGCTCGGTGCAGTCCTTCGGCAGCGGCTATGCCATGCGCGTCTGGCTCGACCCGGACCAGATGCAGAAATACCAGCTCGTCCCCTCGGACGTCACCACGGCCATCAAGGCGCAGAACGCGCAGGTCGCCGCCGGCTCCATCGGCGCGACGCCCGTCGTGCGCGGCCAGCAGCTGAAGGCGAGCATCGTCGCGCAGACGCAGATGACCTCCGCCGAGGAGTTCCGCAAGATCATCCTCAAGACGGCGAAGGACGGCTCCGTCGTGCGCCTCGGCGACGTGGCGCGCGTCGAGATCGGGCTGGAAAGCTACGGCCAGAGCTCGACCTTCAACGGCATGCCGGCCGCCGGCTTCGGCGTGCAGCTCGCCAGCGGCGCCAATGCCATCACCACGGCCGCGGCCGTGCATGCGGAACTCGACGGTCTCGCGAACTCGCTGCCCGAGGGCGTCGAGATCGCCTATTCCTACGAGACGACGCCCTTCGTGGAGCTCTCCATCGAGAAGGTGGTCGAGACGCTGATCGAGGCCATCGTGCTCGTCTTCCTCGTGCTTCTGCTCTTCCTCCAGAACCTTCGGGCGACCCTCATCCCGATGATCGCGGTGCCCGTCGTGCTGCTCGGCACCTTCGGGGTGCTCGCGGCCTTCGGCTATTCCATCAACATGCTGACCATGTTCGCCATGGTGCTCGCCATCGGCCTCCTCGTCGACGATGCGATCGTCGTGGTGGAGAATGTCGAGCGCGTCATGTCGGAGGAGGGGCTTTCCGCCCGCGAGGCGACGGAGAAGTCTATGGGCGAGATCACCGGCGCGCTGATCGGCGTCGCGCTGGTGCTCACCGCCGTCTTCATTCCCATGGCCTTCTTCTCGGGCTCGGTCGGCGTCATCTACCGGCAGTTCTCCATCACCATCGCCAGCGCCATGCTGCTCTCCGTCCTCGTCGCGATCGTCCTGACGCCGGCACTCTGCGCCATGCTGCTGAAGCCCACCCATGGCGGCTTGGCGGCGCGCATCTTCGGCGGCTTCAACCGGGGCGTCGAGAAGACGACGCGCGGCTATGTGCGGGCGGTGGGCGGCATCGTCGCAAGGCCGTTGCGCATGCTCGTGGTGTTCGCCGCGCTGCTGGCCGGCGCCGGCTGGGTCTATACGCAGCTTCCCTCCTCCTTCCTGCCGGAGGAGGACCAGGGCGTGCTGATGACGCAGATCACCCTGCCGGCCGGCGCCAATGCCGCCCGCACGCAGGCCGTCATCGACATGGTCGAGGACTATTTCCTCAATGACGAGAAGGACGCGGTGCAGAGCGTCTTCATGACGCTCGGCTTCGGCTTCGGCGGCAGCGGCGAGAACGCGGCGATGGCCTTCGTGCGCCTCAAGGATTTCGATGCGCGCAAGGAGGCCTCGCTTTCCGCCTCCGCCATATCGCAGCGCGCCTCGGCGCATTTCCGCAAGATCCGCGACGCGGAGGTCTTCGTGCTTGCCCCGCCGGCCATTCAGGGGCTGGGGCAGAGCAACGGCTTCTCCATGTATCTGGAGGACACCGGCAACCGGGGACGCGACGCGCTGACGGCGGCCAGCAACCGGCTTGCCGACCTTGCGCAGGCGGACGACACGGTCGGCAATGTGCGCGGCAATACCCGCACGCTGGAAAGCCAGCTCAAGATCGAGGTCGACCAGGAGAAGGCCGGCGCGCTCGGCATCGACCTCAGCGGCATCAACGGGCTGATCTCCACGGCTTTTGCCGGCAGCAACGTCAACGACTTCGTCTATAACGGCGAGATCAAGCCGGTCTATGTGCAGGCCGACGCGCCCTTCCGCATGCAGCCGGAGGATGTCGAGCGCTGGTATGCCCGCAACGGCGACGGCGAAATGGTGCCGTTCTCGGCCTTCGCCACGACCAAGTGGATCCAGGGCTCGCCCTCGCTCTCCCGCTTCAACGGGACGCCGGCCATTTCCATGAACGGCGCGGCGCAGGCCGGCGCCAGCTCCGGCGATGCGATGGACCGCATGGAGGCGCTCGTCTCCGGCCTCGACGGCGGCTACAGCGCGGCCTGGTCCGGCCTTTCCTACCAGGAGCGGCTCGCCGGATCGCAGGAGGCGATGCTCTATGCCGTCTCGCTGCTCGTCGTGTTCCTCTGCCTTGCCGCGCTCTACGAAAGCTGGTCCATTCCGCTCTCCGTCCTGCTCGCCGTGCCGGTCGGCGTGCTCGGCGCGCTGGTGGCGGCCTGGGCCTTCGGCCAGTCCAACGACGTCTATTTCAAGGTGGGCCTGCTGACGACCATCGGCCTGACGGCCAAGAACGCCATCCTCATCGTCGAATTCGCCAAGGACCTGCGCGATGAGGGCCGGAGCGCCGTCGACGCCGTGCTGGAGGCCGCGCGCATGCGCCTCCGGCCGATCGTCATGACGTCGCTCGCCTTCATCCTCGGCGTCCTGCCGCTCGCCTTCGCGACGGGCGCGAGCTCGGCGGCGCAGAACGCCATCGGCATCGGCGTGATGGGCGGCATGATCGCCGCGACCGTGCTCGGCATCTTCTTCGTGCCGCTGCTCTTCGTGGTCATCGCGGGCCGGCGAAAAGCCTAGCGGCGTGCGATAGAGCGCCACCCGCAGAGAAAATCCTGCCTTTCGGACCAGACGGTGCCGTTCCGGTTGACGAGCGGAACGGCGATAGCCTTGCCGTATTCGGCTCACGAGCGGTCGTGGCCACGCCTTCGGGAATTCGGCAGGGCGACGCCGGGAAAGGTGCGCGGCTGGGCGATGGCCTGTTGAATGCAATTTTTTTGTCTTTATGGCGCATTTAATTCCGTTTGCCTTCCTGTTTCCCGCTGTCCAGACTCGCCGAAAGCAACGCATGGCGGAGGTGAGGCGGTCCGCCGGAGGAAAGGTGGAAGCGATGTCCGAGACAATCACGAACGAAGCCGAGCACCGGCCGGGCCTTGTGGTCCGCTGGCTGTTCTCCACCAATCACAAGGACATCGGCACGCTCTATCTCGTCCTTTCCATGCTGTCGGGCATTCTGGGCACCGGCCTTTCCGTGGCGCTGCGCATGGAGTTGCAGGAGCCGGGCCTGCAGTTCTTCTCCGATCCCGGCATCTTCAACGTCGTCGTCAGCGCGCACGGGCTGGTGATGATCTTCTTCGTCATCATGCCGGCGCTGATCGGCGGTTTCGGCAACTGGTTCATCCCGATCATGATCGGCGCGCCGGACATGGCCTTTCCGCGCATGAACAACGTCTCGCTCTGGCTGCTCGTCGCCTCGCTCGTCCTGTTCGTGCTGTCGCTGTTCGTGCCGGGCGCGACCGGGGTGAACGGCCATGGCGGCGGCTGGACGCTCTATCCGCCCTATTCGACCGAGGGCCAGCCGGGGCCGGCGGTCGATTTCGTCATCCTGTCGCTTCATCTGTCCGGCGCCTCGTCGATCCTCGGGGCGATCAACTTCATCACCACGATTCTCAACATGCGCGCGCCGGGCATGACTTTGCACAAGATGCCGCTCTTCGCCTGGGCGATGCTCGTCACCGCCTTCATGCTGCTCTTCTCGCTGCCGGTGCTGGCCGGCGCCGTCACCATGCTGCTCACCGACCGCAATTTCGGCACGACCTTCTTCCAGCCGGCGAGCGGCGGCGATCCGATTCTCTACCAGCACCTGTTCTGGTTCTTCGGCCATCCCGAGGTCTACATCATGATCCTGCCGGCCTTCGGCATCGTCAGCCATGTGATCTCGACCTTCTCCAGAAAGCCGATCTTCGGTTATCTCGGCATGGCCTATGCCATGGTGGCGATCAGCGCCATCGGCTTCGTCGTCTGGGCGCATCACATGTTCACGGTCGGGCTGTCGCTGGATTCGCAGCGCTACTTCGCCTTCGCCTCGATGGTCATCGCCGTGCCGACGGGCATCAAGGTCTTCTCGTGGCTGGCGACCATGTGGGGCGGGTCGATCCGCTTCGCCACGCCCATGCTCTGGGCCATGGGCTTCGTCCTGCTCTTCACCATCGGCGGCGTCACCGGCGTGGTGCTCGCCAATCCCGGTGTCGACCGGGCCTTGCACGACACCTATTACGTCATCGCGCATTTCCATTACGTGCTGTCGCTCGGCGCGGCCTTCGCCATCTTCGCCGCCTGGTACTACTGGTTCCCGAAGATGAGCGGCTACCGGATGAGCGAAACGCTGGGAAGGCTTCATTTCTGGCTGACCTTCGTCGGCGTCAACCTCGTCTTCTTTCCGCAGCATTTCCTCGGGCTTGCCGGCATGCCGCGCCGCTATGCCGACTATCCCGACGCCTTCGCCGGCTGGAACTTCGTCTCCTCGGTCGGCTCCTACATCTCCGCCGCCGGCCTTGTCGTCTTCTTCATCGCGGTGGCGGAAGCCTTTGCGAAAAAGCGCGTCGCCGGCGACAATCCCTGGGGCGAAGGGGCGACGACGCTCGAATGGACGCTCTCCTCGCCGCCGCCCTTCCATCAGTTCACGGCGCTGCCGCTGATCGAATAGGGCACCTAAGCGGGGCTACGCTTCACCGCCGTCGGCACGATGCCGAAGCGGCGGCGGAAGGCAGTGGCGAAGTTGGCGGCGCTGGTATAGCCGGCGATGCCGCTCGCCTCCTGCACGCTGGCCTCGCCGGTGGCGAGCGCGGCATAGGCCCGCTCCAGCCGGACATTGCGCACATGGTCGAAGACGCTGCGGCTCTCGGCGGCGCGGAACAGGCGCTGCAGGCCGCTGGCGCTGATGCCGGCCTCGCGCGCGATGATCTCCACGCTGAGCGGCTCGGCGGCGCGCGCGGCGATGAAATCCTTGGCGCGCTGGAGGCAGGTCATGTCGTGCCGGGTCAGCAGGCTGCCGCCCGCCTCGCGCCGGTCCGCCCGCAACGCCGCCGCCATGGTCTCTGCCACCAGCTCGACGGCGCGGCCTTCGAGATAGAGGTCGCGCAGCTCGGGAATGAGCGGGGAGGGGCTGAAGATCTGCCGCACCAGCTCCACCATGCGCGGCGTCAGCGTCCAGCGGTATTCCGCAAGATGGTCGCGCAAGAGCCGCGTGCCGCCCTTGGTGTCGGCGACGGCTTCGAGCACGTCGCGATGCAGCCATTCCGGCGTGGCCGACACCACGAGATGGCGCAGGTGCTGGCGCCCGCGCGAGGCGCGCGCGAAGCTTTCCGGGCAGGCATTCATGATCGCGACCCCGCGTGCCGCGCCCCGGTTCGCCTGGAAGGCGAAATGGCGGTCACCGATGGAAAGATCGACGCTGCCTTCGAGGAAGAAGATGCAGGAAAGCTCCTCGGGAAGCTGCGATGTGGCCGTGAAGGGCCGCTCCTCGATGGCGTCGCTGGCATGCAGCACGAGGCCCCGCCGCAGCTCGCGGTGCAGGAATGCGCCCTTCATCAAGGTGTCGTCGGGCGTCAGCCGGTCGTCCGGGCTGTCGAAGGCGATGCCGGCATGGCGCATGAAATCGCGCACGCGCAGGCGTCCGTCATTCGTCTTCAGTCCGGCTCCGCCTTCGGCTGCCATGTCCGATCCTTCGATATCCGCCGTCCCGTGTGCCGCAACGTGACCCGCGGGCCTTAGCGAACCGTCACGCCCCATGACGATTTACCGGTGCGCAAAGGCTTTTGCGTGTCGCGCAAAGGAACCGACATTGTCGGCCGTGCGATTGTTGCCCTAAGGAATACCTTAACTTGATTTAAGTGGTCAAGTTTAAGGCAAGGTATAGCTGTCAGGGCGGCAATGATGAATTCGGGATACGGAACGGAAATGGATGCGGCGGGAATGGCATGGCGGGCGGCCGGGCGAAAGCGCCTCTGGCTCGCCTCGACCGTGCTGCTTGCCGTGACCGCGGTGGGCGGCCATGCGCTGGCGCAGGATGCCGGCGCGACCACGCTGGAGACCGTCACCGTCGACGGCGGCAAGGAGACCGGCCGCGGCCCGGACAAGGGCATCGTCGCCAAGACCAGCCGCAGCGCCTCGAAAACCACCACGTCGCTGCGCGAGACGCCGCAGGCCGTGAGCGTGGTGACGCGCGACGAAATCGACGCACGCGGCGCCAATTCCGTGCGCGAGGCGCTTCGTTACACGCCGGGCGTTCTCGCGGAGGCCAATGGCGACGACGTTCGCGGCGGCTGGATGTGGATCCGCGGCTACAACGCCTATTCCAGGCTCTGGCTCGACGGCCTTGCCCAGGCGGGCGATCCCGACGGCTACGCCTCCTGGCCGATCAATTCCTACGCGCTGGAGCGCGTCGAGGTGATCAAGGGGCCGGCCTCGGTGCTCTACGGGCAGACCGTGCCCGGCGGGCTGGTCAACCAGGTCAGCAAGCGGCCGCAGACCATCGCCCATAACGAGGTCGAGGTGACGACGTCCTCGCTCGGCGGCATCCAGACCTCGGCCGACTTCACGGGACCGCTCGGCAGCGACGGCGACTGGTCTTACCGTCTCGTCGGACAGGGGCGGGATCTCGGCAGCCAGATCGACAAGGAGCGCAACCGGCAGCTCATGCTGTCGCCGAGCCTCACCTGGTCGCCCGACGAAGATACCTCGCTCACCCTTTACGGCCTCTACCAGAAGGTGAACCCGAAGAATTTCAGCGGGCGCTTCTATCCGGCATTCGGCACGCTGATCCCCAATCCCGCCGGGCAGATACCGACCGACACCCATATGGGCGACTATCTCTCCAATGCGAACGAGTTCGACGCCAACCTCTATACGGCCGGCTACGAATTCTCGCATAATTTCAACGAGAGCCTGACGTTCCGGCAGAACCTGAGATACAGCTATGCCGATCAGAACATGTTCCTGGCGGTCGTCAACCCGGCCTTCACATGGCCGTCGAACCCGCCCTCGGGCACCACGCTCGGACGGGCCGTCTCGGCATCCGACGACACGCTGTCGTCCATCGACATCGACAACCAGCTCGAGGCGCGCTTCGAGACCGGCGCGCTCGACCATACGATGCTGTTCGGCCTCGAATATTTCCACATCCGGTCCGACCGGCATTTCGGCTCGGCGGCCATCGCCGGGCAGGATTACCTCCATCCGGTCTATGGCGGCACCTATCCCTTCCCGGCATGGACGACCTCCAGGCTCTCAACGCAGGATCAGGTCGGCGTCTATGCCCAGGACCAGATCCGCTACGACAACTGGCTGGCGACGCTGGGCCTTCGCTACGATCATTCCGAGATCACGACGACCGACCGCCTGAAGAACGTGACCTACGAGAACAAGGACGGCGCGCTTTCGGGTCGCGCGGGCCTTGCCTATCTCTTCGACAACGGCCTCACGCCCTATGCGAGCTTCTCCACGGCGTTTCTGCCGACCATCGGCGCGGACGTGGACGGCGATCCCTACGAGGCGCAGCAGTCGCGGCAGTTCGAGGTGGGCGTCAAGTATGAGCCGGAAGGCGGGCGGGGCATGATCGGCGTCTCGCTCTACGACCTGAAGCTCGACAATGCGCTGACGCCCGTCTACAGCGGCACGGGCGCGACGCTCGGCAATATCCAGACCGGCGAGCAGCGCATCCGCGGCGTCGAGATCGAAGGCAAGTACGAGCTGACGCCGGAGCTGGACCTGATCGCCTCCTACGCCTATTCCGACTCCAGGGTGCTCGCGACGAATATCGCGACTCAGGTGGGCAAGGACATGCTCCGGGTGCCGACGCATCAGGGCGCTCTCTGGGTGCAGTACCGGCCGGAATGGGCCGAGGGCCTTGCGTTGAATGCCGGCGTGCGCGCCATGTCGTCCTACCATACCGACACGACCTATCTCGACTCGCTCGAAATCCCCGGCCTTGCGCTGGTGGATATCGGCGCGCAATACGATCTCGGCGCCCTGAACAAGGACTTCGCGGGAACGACCTTCCGCGTCAACGTGTCCAACCTGTTCAACAGGACCCATGTCGTCCAGTGCACCAATGCGACGGGCGGAAGCTGCAACTACGGGCCCGGCCGGACCATCACGGCGAGCCTGAAATTCGAATGGTGACGCGATTGGCGACAGCGCGACCGAACGCGGCGGGAAGGGCTGGCGGCACGCCGCCGGCCTTCCGTCTCCTGTACTGGATGCTGGCGGCGGCGGCCGTCCTCATGGCCCTCGCGCTTCCGGCCGAGGGACGGGCGGAAGTCGTCCTGTCGGATGCCGCCGGCCGTGAGGTGCGCCTTGCCGCGCCCGCGCGCCGCATCGTCACGAACGAAAGCCTCATCCTCATCTCGCTCGCCCTCGTCGATGCCGATCCCGTTTCGCGCCTTGCCGGCTGGGCGGCACCCCAGCGCATCGACCGCGGCATGTATGACGCCTATCGCCGCCGCTTCCCGGCCATCGACGCCATTCCGGCGGTCGGAAGCGTGCTGCCGGGCAAGACCTCGACGGAGGCGATCCTTTCCGTCAAGGCGGACCTCTTCGTCGTCTCGATCTGGGAGACGGGCTGGACGGAGATCGTCGCCACGCTGGAGGCGGCGGGCGTGCCCGTCATCTTCCTCGACGGGCCGGTGAACGACGGCAAGGGCCCTGCGGAGACGACGGCCTTTTCCGTTGCGCTGCTGGCGAAGGCCGTGGGACAGGAGGCGAAGGGCGAGGCTTTCGGCGATTTCCTGCGCACCCGCTACAAGCGCATCACGGATCGCACGGCGGCGCTGGAGCCGGTCTCGGTGCTTGTCGACGCCCATGCCGGCGCGACCTGCTGCTCGACGCCGGGCAAGGGCAACCGCATGACGGAATATCTGCGGCTTGCCGGCGGAAGGAGCATCGGGGCCGACGTGCCCGGCTATGACGGACAGCTCAGCCCCGAATATGTCATCGGCACGGACCCGACGGTCTATATCGCGACCGGCGGCCCGCATCTTGCCGCCCAGGGCGGCCTCGTCCTCGGCGGCGGCATTTCCGAGGCTGCCGCGCAGGCATCCTTCGCCGACATTCTCGGCAAGGGCATGCGCGAGGCGCTGACGGCCGTGCATGAGGGCAGGGCCCATGCCGTCTCGCACCAGCTTTCCATCTCGGTGCTCAACATCCTCATCTTCGAGTGCTTCGCCAAATGGATGCATCCCGACCGCTTCGCGGATGTCGATCCCGCCGGGACGCTCGCCGAGATCAATGCCCGTTTCCTGGCGGTGCCGCTCGAAGGCACGTTCTGGATCGACCACAAGCCGCAGTAAGGACAAGAACATGCAAGCCAGGCAATATACCGCACAGGCCCGGATCGCGCTCAGCAATCCCGGCCGCGTCATCGCGGACTTCTGCGAGCACATGGTCGAGCACAATGCGGTGGTGAGCGAGGGCCCGGAGGGCCCGGAACTGCGGCTCGGCGCCATTCGCGCCCGCTTTTCGCGCGACGGCGATGCGACGCTGGTCGATGTCGCCGCGCCCGATCTCGAAGGGCTCTATCTCGCGCGCATGTCCGTCGCCTCGCATATCCTGGAATTTTCCGGCGACGATCCGCCGGTCATCGCCTGGACGGGCGACGGCGGCGAGATCGCCCGCCCGCCGAACTTCCAGATCCTTAAGGTCACAGGCTGTCGCACACTCACCCCGCATATGCGCCGGCTGACGCTGGCCGGCGAGAACGTCGCGCGCTTCGCCGGCCTCGATGCGCTGCATCTCAACCTCATGATCCAGCGCCCGGAGGCAGCAAGGCCGTTATGGCCGCAGGTCGGCGCCAACGGGATGATCGAATGGGAGGAGCCGGACCTGCGCCCGCTGATGCGCAAATACACGGTCCGCTCGCTCGACCTCGCCGCCGGCACGCTCGATATCGATTTCGTGCTGCACGCGGACGCCGGGCCGGGCTCGGATTTCGCCGCGCGGGCAGCGGTCGGCGACCGGGTCGGCGTGGTCGGCCCCGGCGGCGGCGGCCTTGCTGCGGCAGACTGGTATCTCTTCGCCGGGGACGAGACGGCCCTGCCGGCCATCGCCCGCATGCTGGAAGCCCTGCCGGCGGAAGCCTGCGGCCATGCATTCCTGGAGGTCGCCGACGCGGCCGAGGTCCAGCCGCTTGCCGCCCCGCCCGGAATCGAGGTCGTATGGGTGTTGCGCGACGGCAAGGCCGCCGGCACCACGACCCTGCTCATCGACGCGGTTCGCGCCACCGCCTTTCCGGCGGAAGGCGAAAAGGTCTATCTCTGGGCCGGCTGCGAATTCGAAGCTTTCCGCGCGATCCGTGCCTTTGCCCGCCAGGAAAAGGCGCTCACCGGCGATGAGCACCTCGTCGTCTCCTACTGGCGCCGCGGAACGGTCGAGGGCGCCTAGGCTGTGCGCCGCTCGCTGCTGCAAGGATGCTGATCGATCAAGGCTCAGAAGTTGCTTTCCGTGCCTTTTCAATCTGCTTCGCCAGAATACACATCAACTCGAACATGATGGTCGCGCCGGCGATGGAGGTCATGCCGGCAAGGTCGAACGGCGGAGAAACCTCCACGACATCGGCGCCGACGAGGTTGAGGCCGTCGAGCAGCCGGACCATCTGCTGCGCTTCCCGCGTCGTGAAGCCACCGATTTCCGGTGTGCCGGTCCCGGGAGCCATCGACGGATCGATCGCGTCGATGTCGAATGTCACATAGGTCGGGTTCTGGCCGACTATCTCGCGCGCTTCGGCCATGACGTCCTCGACCCCGCGGCCGGCGAATTCTTCCATATAGATAATGCGAATTCCCTGGGCGATGGCCCAGTCATGCTCGTCCGGGGCATAAACCGATCCGCGAATTCCGATCTGGACGATACGGCGCGGATCGAGAAGTCCCTCCTCGATCGCACGTCGGAAAGGGGTGCCATGCGTGTAGGGATTGTTTCCGAAATAGGTGTCGTTCGTATCGGAATGAGCGTCGAACTGGATGAGCCCGACCTGCTTCTGTCTTGCGACTGCGCGCAGGACGGGCAGGGTGGTCAAATGATCGCCGCCGACGCACAGGGGAAGTGCCCCGGCGCTGACGATTTCGGCAACGCCTTCCTCGATCAGCCGGAGGGCGTCCAGCAGATCGATCGGGTTGACCGCAACGTCACCGATATCGGCGATGTTGGCGACGCGAAATGGTTCCGTCTTGAAGACGTGGTGGGTGCTGCGCATCAGGCTGGATTGGTTGCGGACCTCCCGAGGGCCATGGCGCGCGCCAGCGCGGTTGGTCGTTCCACCATCCCAGGGAATGCCGGCCAGAGCAATGTCGAGGCCCTTCGCAGAGGGAACCGCAGGCAGCCGCATGAATGTCGCGTGACCGGCAAACCGGGGTACCTTTGCGGCATCTACAGGTTGATGGAACGTCTCGCTCATTCAGGCTTCCTCCCCGAGATCAAGAAAAAACCCGCACGACGGGACCTGCCCGTCATGGGGAATCGATATCAGGCTACCTTTGAGACCGTACCAGTCAATCACCGAAATAGGCCTGCCTGATTCCGCAACGGTGGCCGTCTGAACCGCTCGGCGTCAGCCGGTGACGGTCGTAGACGAAACCGTATTTGCGCGCGATTTCCTCGCGCGCCTGCAGGAAGATGCGGCTGCAATGCCCATTGCTTGCAGATGAACTCATATGGAGCCGGTGTCCGGAGTTGCAGACGCCAGCAATGTCGCGGGACGTCGGCTCCTATTTCGAATGGCGGGCTGGTGTTTCCGGAATGACATACTGCTGTTACCCTCGATCCGAGCGGCGGCTCGCCGGGTGATGGAAACAGAGGACGAGGCAATGACAGCAGCAAGGTTCGTGTCGGTCTTCCTCGCTCTGATCCTGATGGCGGTCCCTGCCGGGGCCCAGGTCGTCGACTTCCTCGGCATACCGGGGCCGATCGATCTCGACGGGATGTCATACGAGCTGGCATGGAGTTCCCGGCCATCGGAAAATTACAGCAAACAGGAATATGTCCCGGCGGGCCAATCCGCCGAGCAATACCACCAGATGCTTCTGGTTGAACGTGTGACAGGTGACGTCAAGGTCATCGATGCCGTCAAAAGCCAGATCGAGATGCTGCGAGAGCGGAAGAATACCGACCCTCTCGCCAATTTCGAAATTCTGCAAAAAAATGCTCTCGGCGAAGTGGCACTCGACTTCCTGGTCAGCACCAGAGATCCGAAGGGCGAGTATATTGTCGAATGGAACCTGTACCGCTATGTGCCGACAAAGTCCGGCGTCCTGCTGTTCGCCGTGAGCCACCGGGCTTACGGAAATGACAATACAAAAGTGTTTCTCGGCCGCCTGAAGCAGTTGCGGGCCGGGCAGACACGGGCGTTGCTGGAAGCATCCCTGCCGGAACCGAAGAATTAGCCTTTCGACATCCCAGGCCGCGGATGTCCGCGCCGACCACCTGTGCGGCTGCGTCCGATCAAATGCTCGCCCGCGTCGACGGTTTCTCCGGCCACTGGAGCGGCGTCATTCCCCGTGTGGCGGCATCGTGCCTTTCTCCTCTCCGCTCCTGAAAACCGGCGGCGATGTTCCCTCCCAGCTCTTTGCGAGCGGTCCGGCGGCGAGCGCGAGGAGATCGATGGCGCGCGCCGCGAGATGGTCGACGACCTCCGCGAGGGATTGCGGCAGGTGGTAGAAGGCCGGAACGGGCGGCATGACGATCGCGCCCATCTCGGTGACGGCGCACATGTTGCGCAGGTGGCCGAGATGAAGCGGTGTCTCGCGCGCGAGCAGGATCAGGCGGCGACGTTCCTTCAATTGCACGTCGGCCGCGCGCGCAAGCAGGGTGTCGGTGCGGCCGGTGGCGACGGCGGAAAGCGTCTGCATGGAGCAGGGCGCGATCACCATGCCGCCGACCGGAAAGGAGCCGCTGGCGATCGATGCGCCGATATCGCCATTCGGGTGATGGCAGCGGACGAGGGGCAGGAGGCTTTCCATCGCATCCGGCCCGCATTCCAGATCGAGCGTGCGCCGCGCCGCGTCGGAGACGACGAGATGGATCTCGACATTCGGCAGGGCCGAAAGCCGCTCGACGATCCGCACGCCGAGCGCCGCGCCCGAAGCGCCGGAAATGCCGACCACGACGCGTTCGTTTCTCATGCGCTCGCACCATCGAGACCGAGGGAGGCCCAGAGGCCGTCGATCCGCGCGGTCACGTCCGGGGTCATGGCGAGCACCCGGCCCCATTCGCGGTCGGTCTCCGCGCCGATCTTGGTCGTGGCGTCCAGTCCGAGCTTGCTGCCGAGGCCGCTTTGCGGTGAGGCGAAGTCGAGATAGTCGATGGGTGTGTTCTCCACGACCATCAGGTCGCGGCCGGCGTCGAAGCGGGTGGACAGCGCCCAGATCACGTCCGGCCAGGATCTCACGTCGATATCGTCGTCCACGGCGACGATCAGCTTGGTGTAGCTGAACTGCGGCAGCATGGACCAGAGGCCCATCATCACCCGCCGCGCCTGGCCGGGGTAGCGCTTGTCGATGGAGACCACCATGGCGCGATACGAGCAGGCTTCGGGCGGCAGCCACAGATCGCGGATTTCCGGGAACTGACGCTTTACCAGCGGCACGAAGAGCGCGTTCATCGCCTCGCCGAGCCGGGAAGGTTCGTCCGGCGGCCGGCCGGTATAGGTGGAAAGGTAGAGCGGGTTGCGGCGCATCGTGATCGCCGAGAGCGTCATCACCGGAAAGGGCTCGACGGCATTGTAGTAGCCCGTATGGTCGCCATAGGGGCCTTCGTCGGCCGCCTCGGTGGCCGAGACGGTGCCTTCGAGCACGATCTCCGCACTGGCCGGCACGGGCAGCGGAACGGTCACGCCGCCTGCCGTCTCCTGCCTGCGGCCGCCGAGCACGCCGGCGAAGGAGAGTTCGCTCATGCCGTCCGGCAGAGGCATGACGGCCGAGAGAATGGTGGCCGGGTCCGCGCCGATCGCCACCGCCACCGGCATGTCGCGGCCGCGTTCCTTCCAGAGTCGGTGATGCCGCGCCCCGCCGCGATGCGCCAGCCAGCGCATGATCAGCCGGTTCCGTCCGAGTTTCTGCATGCGGTAGATGCCGACATTCACGTCCGCCGGATCGTCCGGCGCGCAGGTGATGACGAGCGGCCAGGTGATGAGCGGCGCGGGCTCGCCCGGCCAGCAGGTCTGGATCGGCAACCGTCCGAGATCGACATCGCCGTTCCGCCAGACGATCTCCTGGCAGGGCGGATGCCGCGTCTTGCGCGGGTTCATCGAAAGGGCCGCCTTCAGGTGCGGCAGCTTTTCCCAGGCATCGCGCAGCGAGCGGGGTGGCCTCGGATCACGCAGATCCGCGAGGAAGGCCGCAAGGCGCGGCAGGCCGCCCGTCTCCAGCCCGAAGCCCCATTCGATGCGCTCGCGCGTGCCGAAGAGATTGGCAAGGAGGGGGATGGGCTGGATATTGCCCGCGGCATCGACCGGCTGCTCGAAGAGGAGCGCTGGTCCTTCCTCGGCCAATACGCGGCGGTGGATCTCCGTGATCTCGTGGATCAGCGAGACCGGCTCGCGGATGCGCACCAGCTGCGCGCGCCGCTCGAGCAGGGCGACGAAATCCTGAAGGCCATCGAAGCGGCGAGGAATGGGGGCATCGGCTTTCATGGGATGCGATTGCCGGGAAAAAACGTTCCGGTCTTTGTGCTAGCGCAAATTCGCGCCGGGCAAGGCTTCCTAGGTTCCGGCCGTTCGTTTTTTCGCAAGGGCCGCTTTCATGACGTCGCTACCGCCGCTTCTCGCAAGACAGGTCGATCTTATGCCGGTCTGGCTGGTGGAGCGGGTGGCGCGCGGGCTCTTTTCGAGCGTGCTGAAGACGCATCCCGATCTCTTCGAGCGGCTCGGCGACTATTGCGGGACCCGCTACGGCTTTTCCCCGACCGACCTGCCGCTGCATTTCATCGTCGTGCCGGCGACGCGCACGCTGGCGGTCTCGCGCGGTGCGCCGCCCCTCGCCGATGCGCGTATCGAAGGGCCGCTGGTGCTGCTGCTCGGCCTGCTCGAAGGGCGCTGCGATGCCGACGCCCTGTTTTTCTCGCGCGATCTTGCCGTCACCGGCGACATGGAGGCGATGCTGGCGCTGCGCAACGCGCTCGATGACAGCGCCATCGATCTGCCCGACGAACTCGGCGCACTGGCGGGGCCGCTCTCGCCGCTGGTCATCGGCGCGGCGCGCTTTATCCGCAGCCGGGCGCTCGAAGGAAAGGATGCGACATGGAACTGATCTGCCCGGCTGGCACGCCCGCCGCCTTTCGCGAGGCGGTGGAGGCGGGGGCCGATGCCGTCTATTGCGGCTTCCGCGACGAGACCAATGCCCGCAACTTCCCCGGCCTCAATTTCAGCCGTGAGGAGATGCGCCAGTCGATCGCGCTTGCGCGTTCGAGGCGTGTCTCGACCTTCGTGGCGCTCAATACCTTCATGCGTGCCGGCGATGAGGCGCTTTGGTATCGCGCGGCAGACGATGCGGTGGCGGCGGGTGCGGATGCGCTGATCCTCGCCGATTTCGGCCTGATGGCCTATGTGGCGGAGAAATATCCCGAGCAGCGGCTGCACGTCTCCGTGCAAGCCTCCGCCTCCAATCCGGATGCCATCCGCTTCCTCGTCGAGGCTTTCGGCGCGAAGCGCGTGGTGCTGCCGCGCGTGCTCACCGTGCAGGATATCGCCCGACTGACACGCGGAATTGACTGCGAGGTGGAGGTCTTCGCCTTCGGCGGGCTTTGCGTGATGGCGGAAGGGCGCTGTTCGCTTTCCTCCTATGCCACCGGCAAATCGCCGAACATGAACGGGGTCTGCTCGCCGGCAAGCCACGTGCGCTACCGGCAGGACGGCGCGGACCTCGTCTCGGAACTCGGCGACTATACGATCAATCGTTTCGGTCCCGGCGAAGCCTCCGGCTATCCGACACTCTGCAAGGGCCGTTTCGAGATCGGTGCCGTCGAGGACTACGCCTTCGAGGACCCGGTTTCGCTCGACGTGATCGATGAAATCGACGCGCTGCGGAGGGCGGGCGTTACCGCGCTCAAGATCGAGGGCCGCCAGCGTGGCAAGGCCTATGTGGCGGAGGTCGTCTCCTCCATGAAGCGTGCGCTCCAGGCCGAGCCGGCAGAGCGGGCCGCGCTCGTCGCCCGGCTGCGAATGATGAGCGAGGGGCAACGGACGACCACGGGCGCCTATGACAAGCGCTGGCGATAGGAGAAGGCACATGACGACGACAGCCAAGCCGGCGCTGAGCCTCGGGCCGGTCTATTTCCTCTGGGACGGGCCGAAATGGCGGGACTTCTATTTCCGCATCGCCGACGAGGCGCCAGTGGAGCATGTGACGCTGGGCGAGACGGTCTGTTCCAAGCGCCAGCATTTCAGCGAGCCGCATGTCGCCGAGGTGGTCGAGCGGCTGGAGGCTGCCGGAAAGAGGGTGACGCTCTCGACGCTCGCCATGGTGACGCTGGAGCGGGAGAGCCGGCACGTGCGCGATCTGATCCGCGACAGCGTTCATCCTGTGGAGGCGAACGACCTTTCGGCGATCGGCCTCCTCAAGGGACGGCCGCATTCGATCGGGCCGCTGGTCAACGTCTACAATGCGGCGACAGCGCGGGTGCTCGCCGCGCGCGGGGCCGAGAACATCTGCCTGCCGCCGGAACTGCCGGCAAGTTCCATCCTGCGGATTCTGGAGGACATGCCGGGCTTCTCCTTCGAGATATTCGCCTTCGGCCGCATGCCGCTTGCGATTTCCGCGCGCTGCGCCCATGCCCGCTCCAAGGGGCTGACGAAGGACAATTGCCAGTTCATCTGCGGCGAGGAGCCGGATGGCCTTCCGCTGCGCACCCTCGACCGGCAGTCCTTCCTGGTGCTGAACGGTGTGCAGACCCTTTCGAACAGTTGCGCGATGCTGGGCGACGATCTGGCGCCGCTGGTGGAGGCCGGCCTGTCGCGCATCAGGCTCTCGCCGCAGGATTGCGACATGGTGCGGGTGGCGGAAGTGTTCCGCGCCATGCTTGATGGCGAGATGGCGGGCGAGGAAGCAATTGCTCACCTGCAGCAGGTCTATCCCGGCATTCCCTTTTCGAATGGCTTCCTGCACGCGCGGGAAGGAGCGGCCTGGGTTGCGCGGGGCCGCGCGGCATCGCTCGGACATGCGTGACGGGGCGCGGTTGAAAAGCGGACGGGCATGCGATCCAGGAAAATCGACGGCGGCGCGGATTTCCTTCCTGGGCAGGCTATAGAGAATGCCGCCGCGCAAGTTCGTGGGGGATTGAGCTAGGCTCGTTCCGTCCGTTGCTCGCCGGTCTCAACGCCGTTGACCGCATCGGCGCTTCCCCTTGAAGGGCGGTCCGGGTAGTAGACAAGGCGCAACCTCTTGTCGAACCTCGGTGGGCGGCGCCCGGCCTGTGCTCGACAGCGCCGGAATCGTAAATTATCTATAAAAAATGACCGTAAGCGCCGAAGACACCATCGCCAACCGTATCAGCCGCGTTCTCGCAGAACGCATCATCACCGGCGCACTGGAGCCGGGAAGCAAGCTCAGGCAGGACCATATCGCCGAGGAATTCGGCACCAGCCATGTGCCGGTGCGGGAGGCGTTCCGGCGGCTCGAGGCGCAGGGACTGGCCGTGAGCGAGGCGCGCCGGGGCGTTCGGGTCGCATCGTTCTCGCTTGCCGAGGTGCAGGAGGTCGCCCTGATGCGCTCCGTGCTGGAAGGGCTGGCCCTGCGCATGGCGGCGCCGCATCTGACGCCGTTCCTGCTGGATCGGGCGGAAGCGGTCGCGCAGGCCTGCGATGCCGCCACGGACATCGAGGAATGGGACGAGGCCAACCGCGCCTTCCACAAGCTGCTGCTTTCCCCCTGCAACATGCCGCGGCTGCTGGCCGAGATTGACAACCTGCATGCGGCGGGCTCGCGTTTCCTGTTTGCAACGAGCCGCGCCGGCTGGACGCCGCGGGTCGACACGGACCACCGCGCCATCCTCGATCACCTCCGGCAGGGCAAGGTCGACCAGGCCGTCATCGCGCTCGAACGGCATGTGAAAAGAATCGGCGAAAAACCGGTTCGTTATGCCTCCGGCAAAACGGGCGCCGCATTCGCGCTCGAAGGCTGATTCAATCGCCGCTTTCCGGCCTGGTGCCGGCTGAGACTGCCGCGGGCTGACGCCCGGCGGGACGATGAAGCATGCCGTTCTCCTCGCTGTTCCGGGTTTTCGATCCTTGTCGAAAAAGGGTTGCCATCGCTCGTCAGTTTCTGATTATAGATAAAATTATGATTCTATCTATTTAGAAGCGAGAAGGGCTCTCGATGATGCGGGAATTCGAACATCCGAAGGAATTTGCAGGAGCGCATCCGTCTCCCGATGCGTGCTGCACCGTCGAGGAAGCGGAATTTATCTATAATCTTCCGTTCAACGATCTTCTCTTTCGTGCCCAGCAGGTTCACCGCGAGCACTTCGATCCCAATGCGATCCAGATGAGCCGCCTTCTGTCCATAAAGACCGGCGGCTGCGCCGAGGATTGCGGCTATTGCAGCCAGTCGGCCCATTCTCCGACCGGGCTCAGGGCTTCGAAGCTGATGGAGGTCGAACGCGTGCTGGCCGAGGCGCGAAAGGCCCGTGATGGCGGCGCGACCCGCTATTGCATGGGGGCGGCCTGGCGCAGCCCGAAGGACCGCGACATGGAGACGATCGTGCGCATGGTCGAGGGGGTGAGGGCGCTCGGCATGGAAACCTGCATGACGCTCGGCATGCTGACGCCCGCGCAATCGGCAAGGCTCGCCGAAGCCGGCCTCGACTATTACAACCACAATATCGATACGTCCGAACGCTACTATTCCGAGATCATCACTACCCGCAGCTTCGCGGACAGGCTGGAGACGCTGTCGAATGTCCGCGAGGCCGGGATCAAGGTCTGCGCGGGCGGCATCCTTGGTATGGGCGAGACGGCAAGTGACCGTATCGCCATGCTGGTGACGCTGGCCAATCTGCCGGCCCCGCCGGAGAGCGTACCGATCAACATGCTGATCCCGATTCCCGGAACGAAGCTGGCGAATACCGCTCCCGTCGATCCCATCGAATTCGTGCGCACCGTCGCGCTGGCGCGGATCCTGATGCCGGCTTCCCATGTGCGCCTGTCCGCCGGCCGTACTGACATGAGTGACGAGACGCAGGCCCTCTGTTTCCTGGCGGGGGCCAATTCCATCTTCGTGGGTGACACGCTGCTGACGGCGGAAAATCCCGGCGAGGATCATGACGCGGCGCTCTTCCGCCGGCTCGGCCTGAAACCGATGGAGCGGGAGCTCGCCTCTTGAGTGCGCCGGCCTTCGCTCGCCACGAAGCCACGCTCGCCGGCCTGCGGCGCAAGGGCCGCCTGCGCGCGCTGCTGCCCCAGCAAGGCGTGGACTTCGCCTCCAACGACTATCTCGGCCTTGCCGATGCGCCGCGCCTGAAGGCGGCGATATCGACCGCGATGGAAGGGGGCGTACCGGTGGGGGCGGGCGGCTCGCGGCTGCTGCGCGGCAATCATCCCGAGCACGAGGCGCTCGAAAGGGAGGCCGCGTCCTTTTTCGGGGCCGACAAGGCGCTCTATTTCGGCAGCGGCTATGCCGCGAACACCGCGCTTTTCTCTATCCTGCCGCAACGCGGAGACCTGATCGTGCATGACGCGCTGATCCATGCGAGCGTGCATGAGGGCATCGCGGCAGGCAGGGCCGGGGCGGTCGCCGTGCGGCACAACGATGTCGAGGCTTTCGACCGGGCGATTTCGGACTGGCGAAGGGCCGGCGGAAGGGGGCAGCCGTGGATCGCTGCCGAAAGTCTCTATTCCATGGATGGGGACCGGGCGGCGCTGGGCGCGCTTGCGGAAATTGCCGAGCGGCACGAGGGGTTCCTCGTCGTCGACGAGGCGCATGCGACGGGCGTCCTCGGTCCCGGCGGACGCGGCCTTGCCGCCGGCCGCGCCAATGTCCTGACGCTGCATACTTGCGGCAAGGCGCTGGGGCTCTCCGGTGCGTTGCTCGGATTGCCGGCCGTGCTTGCCGACTATCTGGTCAACCGGGCACGCAACTTCATCTATTCGACCGCGCCCTCTCCCCTCGTCGCTGCCGGCGTGCGCGAGGCGTTGCGGATGCTGGCCGACGAGCCGGAGCGTCGCGCCCGACTGGCGAGCCTGACGGAGCTTGCCGGCGAGTGCCTGCGCTCCCGGCTCGGCATGGATGCCAGCGGCTCGCAGATCCTCCCCGTCAGGATCGGGGACAATGCCCGCGCGCTGAGGATCGCTGAACGCATGCGCGAGGACGGCTTCGACATCCGGGCGATCCGGCCGCCGACGGTGCCAGAGGGGACGGCGCGGCTTCGGATCTCCATCACGCTGAATGTCGATGAGGGACAGATATCGGACATGTTCGAACGGCTCGCCGCTGTCATGGCAAGGGAAACGTGATGGCCGCGCGCTTCGTCATATCCGGCACCGATACCGGCATCGGCAAGACCGTCTTTTCCGCGGCGCTGGCCGTCGCCCTGAACGGGTGCTACTGGAAGCCGGTGCAATCCGGCCTCGACGGCGAGACGGACAGCGAGACGGTTGCCCGGCTCGGCGTGCCGCGCGAACGGATCCTGCCGGAGGCCTATCGTCTTTCGGCGCCTGCCTCGCCGCACCTCTCGGCCCGGCTGGACGGTGTGTCGATCATGCCGTCGCGGCTCGTGCCGCCGCAAACGGACGGTCCGCTGGTGATCGAAGGCGCGGGCGGCCTGCTGGTACCACTTTCCGGACATCTGCTCTTCGCCGATATCTTTTCGCGCTGGCAGCTTCCCGTCATCCTGTGCGCCCGCACGTCCCTCGGCACGATCAACCACACGCTCCTCTCGCTCGAAGCGATGCGGAGCCGCGGCATTCCGGTCTTCGGCGTGGCCTTCATCGGCGAGGAAAATCCCGAGACGCAGCGCATCATCGTCGAGTTCGGCGGCGTCCGGTCGCTTGGCCGGCTTCCGGTGCTCGTGCGCGTCACGGCCGAAGCGCTCCGCCGGGCCTTTCTGGACAATTTCGATCCGATGGTTTTCCAGGGAGAACCCATATGAACCGCTCGCCCGTCTGGCATCCCTTCACCCAGCATGCGCTCGAGCCGTCGATGACGCGTATCGTCTCGACCGAAGGTGCCTATCTGATCGATGAAGACGGCAACCGGATCCTCGATCTCATCTCGTCCTGGTGGGTCGTTACCCATGGCCATCGGCATCCCCGGATCGTCGAGGCGATCCGCGAGGCGGCGCAATCCCTCGACCAGGTCATCTTCGCCGAGTTCTCGCACATGCCTGCCGAGCGGCTGGCGGCGGAGCTGATCGAGATCGCGCCTCCCGGCCTGCGGCATGTGTTCTACTCCGACAGCGGCTCGACCTCGGTCGAGGTGGCGCTGAAGATGGCGCTCGGCTGTTTCTACAATACCGGGCAGGCGCGCGACCGCATCGTCGTGATGGAGCATGGCTATCACGGCGATACGATCGGCACCATGGCGGCCGGTGAGCGTGGCGTCTTCAACGCCGCCTATGCGCCGCTGCTTTTCGAGGTCGACCGGCTGCCTTTTCCCGAAGCGGGCCGGCAGCAGCGGACGCTCGACATGTTCGAGGCGGTCTGCCGCACCGGCCGCGTGGCGGCCTTGCTGATCGAGCCGCTGGTGCTCGGGGCGGGCGGCATGAAAATCCACGCCGCCGAGGTGCTTGCCGGGCTGGCGGAGATCGCGCGGCGCTACGGGTGCCTGTTCATCGCCGATGAGGTGATGACGGGCTGGGGGCGGACGGGAACGCTGTTCGCCTGTGAGCAGGCCGGTATCCGCCCGGATATCCTCTGCACGTCCAAGGGCTTGACGGGCGGGGCGCTGCCGCTCGCGGCGACGCTTTGCAACGAAGCGGTCTTCGAGGCGCATTTTTCGGCCGACCGGCGCAAGACGTTCTTCCACTCCAGCTCCTACACCGCAAATCCCGTCGCCTGCGCGGCTGCGGTTGCCAATCTGGAGATCTGGCGCAGCGAAGCCGTGGAAGAGCGGATCTCCCGGCTGGCGGGACTGCACCGGCGGCACCTCGCGCGGTTCGAAGCGGACGGGCGTTTTACCGGCGTCCGGCAGATCGGGACGATCGCGGCCCTCGACCTTGCCGTGCCGGAAGGCGGTTATCTCGCCGATGCCGGGCCGAGGATGCGCAGGCTGTTTCGCGAGCGCGGGCTGCTTGTTCGCCCGCTCGGCAACGTGATCTATCTCATGCCGCCCTATTGCGTGACCGAAGGCGAGATCGACCACGCCTACGACGCCATCGACGAGGTGGCCTCCCTCGTTCTCGGAAAGCCGCGATGAGGCCCGGCCTATCTTCTCGCATGATCGGGTTCGGGCATGCGGTGCCGGCCCGCTGCGTCGGCAATGCGGAGATCGAAAGCCGACTCGGCCTCGAAGCGGGCTGGATAGAGCGCCGGACGGGCATTCGCACGCGCCATTGGGCGGGGGATGGCGAGACGCTGAGCGGGCTTGCGGAAGCGGCCGCGCGGATGGCGCTCGACGACGCGAGGGCCGCGCCGGAGGATATCGCGCTGGTCCTGCTTGCGACGTCCACGCCCGATCACCTGCTGCCGCCGTCCGCACCGCTCATCGCACACCGGCTGGGTCTTCGCGGCGCCGGCGCCATCGATCTTGCAGGCGCCTGTTCGGGCTTCCTCTATGCGCTGGCGCTGGCCGACGGGTTCGTGCGCGCGCAGGGGCGCAAGGTGCTCGTGGTCGCGGCCAATATTCTGAGCCGGCGCATCAATGTGTGCGAGAGGGCAAGCGTGGTGCTGTTCGCCGACGCCGCCGGCGCGGTGGTGCTCGCACCGTGCGGCGATCCGAAGCGGGGCGTCGTTTCGGCCGAACTTGTATCGGATGGAAGCGGATACGACCTCATCCACATCCCCGCCGGCGGCGGCAATCGTCCCTTCGCGCCGGATATCCCGGCCGAGGCGTTCCTGATGACGATGCACGACGGCCGGGAAGTATTTACCCGCGCCGTCGCGCTGATGACCGGCACCTCGCAGCGCGCATTGGCGCAGGCGGGGATAGACGCGGCGGCTGTAAGCCGCTTCGTTCCGCATCAGGCCAATGCGCGGATGTTCGATGCGGTCGCGGCCAATCTCGGCATCGCACCGGAAAAGACCGTGCGGACCATCGGCGATTTCGGCAATTCCTCTGCCGCCACCATCCCGCTCTCGCTCTCCGTCGCACACCGTCAAAAGGCGTTCTCGGAGGGAGAGGCGCTGCTTTTGACGGCCGCGGGTGCCGGGTTGGCCGGCGGAGCGGCGGTTGTCGTCGTATAGGCGTTTGCTGCCCGTAACAGGCGCGGTTGAGGAGGAATGAATCTTGCGGCTGGCAACGGCCGTCTGGAGCTTTGATCGTAGGGTATCCGCGGCAAACCGCGCGCGGTGAAGAAAACAGCCGATGCGAAACTTAATCCGCTGTCATGTCGGATTCTCCCTGCCTCGCTCGTCTTAACTGCATCGGGCAGCGGCAAGCACGTCGCCACGACAGAACGAACCGATGAAACCGAACCACAGGAGAACACCATGCCCAGCACGATCCGCCTGCACCGCGTCATTGCCACCAAGCCCGGGAAGCTCTATCGCGCGTTCCTCGAACCGGACGCGGTTGCAAGCTGGCTTCCGCCGTACGGGTTTCTCTGCACCGTCCACGAGCTGGATGCGAAGGTCGGCGGCCGTCACAGGATGTCGTTCCGGAATTTCACGACGGGCGAAAGCCACACCTTCGGCGGCACCTATCTGGAGCTCGTCCCCGGGGAGCGTCTCGTCTACACGGACGGCTTCGACGATCCCAACCTTCCGGGCGAGATGAAGGTGACGGTGAGCCTGAAGGCCGTATCGGTCGGCACGGAAGTGAACATCGAGCAGCAAGGTGTACCGGATATCATCCCCGCCGAAGCCTGCTATCTCGGCTGGCAGGATTCGCTGGACAAGCTCGCGAAACTCGTCGTGCCGGAGATCGAACAGTAGGCACGGGGTAAATGGCCGGAGAGCATGACGGTGTCCTGGACGACGCCGGAGACGAAGCCGTGCCCGCGGCGGGTGTTTTGACGATGGCCGCGAGCCCGTCGTGCCGTGTCTTCACGCTTTTGCGAAACGGTGCCGAACTGGCTTGACGGAACGATCCATCGGATTAGTAAGGCTGGCATAGGATAACATCCCGCCATCGCCCAAGCGGCCATTCCATCCGAAAGTTCCCCATGACGGAAAGAACATCTCATCGCGGCCTCGTCGTCGTTGCGATCATGGCCAGCATGGCGATGATCGCCATCGAGGCGACGATCGTTTCGACGGCAATGCCGCAGATCGCCGCGCAACTCGGCCAGATCAATCTCTATTCCTGGGTCTTCTCGGCATTTCTCCTGACGCAGACGGCGACGACCGTGGTGTTCGGAAAGCTTGCGGACATCTATGGCCGCAAGCCCATGATCCTCATCGGTATCGCGATATTCCTGCTGGCCTCGGTGCTTGCGGGCTTTGCCTGGTCGATGCCGTCGATGATCGCCTTCCGGCTGCTGCAGGGCGCCGGCGCCGGCGCCATTCAGCCCGTCGCCATGACCGTGGTCGCCGATCTGTTTCCGGGCAACCAGCGTGGCAAGGTTCAAGGTTACCTCGCCAGCGTATGGGCGCTGTCGGCCGTTGTCGGCCCCCTGCTCGGCAGCCTCATCATTCATAACCTTCCCTGGGCGTGGGTATTCTGGATCAATGTGCCCGTGGGACTTTTCGCTGCGTCGACATTCTTCCTGTTCCTGCGGGAGGAGAAGCGAACCCGTGTTGTATCGATCGACGTGCTGGGCGCGAGCCTCTTTGCCGTTTCCATCTCGGCACTGATGATTGCCCTGACCGAGATGGAAAGTGCGATCTCGGGGCAGGCCATCGGGGCGCTCGCCATATTTGCGGCCGCTCTCGGCGCCTTCATCTGGCAGGAGCGGCGCGCGGAAGCGCCGATGATCGCGCCGGATCTCTGGCTGAAGCGTCCGATCGCATTCGCCAATCTCACCGTCTTCTTCGCAAGCATGGCGATCATGGGACTGACGACCTTCCTGCCGATGTATGTCCAGACGGTGCTCAACCGCTCGCCTCTCGTTGCGGGCTTCGCACTGACCATGCTGCTTCTCGGCTGGCCTTGCGGCGCGACGATCGCCTCGCGCCAGTTCACACGCTTCGGCCTGCGGCCCCTCATGGTCGCGGGCAGCCTGCTCATCCCGCTCGGCACATTCCTTTTCATCCTGCTTCGGCCCACGAGTTCTGCTGTACTCGCCGGCGCCGGTTCGCTGATCATGGGGTTCGGGATGGGGCTGCTCAATATCAGCGCCCTGATCCTCACGCAGGAAAGCGTGGGCGCGAACGAGCGCGGCAGCGCCACCGCATCGAACGTGTTCTCGCGCAATCTCGGCAGCACGCTTGGTGCCGCCGTGCTCGGCGCGGTGCTGACCTACGGCCTCGCGCATGTCGCCAATGGCCAGGCGATCACGCCGGAACAGATTCGGGCGCTGCTGAATGGCACCGGCGCCGCAATCAGCGGCGTCGAAGAGGTCCGGCACGCCCTCCAGCATGCGCTGCATGCGACATTCATCGCCATGCTGCTGATCGCCGTCCTGATCATACCTGCGTGCCTGGCGGTGCCGTCAACGCAGCTCCACGGGCCGGCTCCGCAGGAGGCGTAGCGCCGGGCGTGTGGGTACGGCCGAAGTCTTCCAATAGAGACGAACGGCCTCCCTGCGCCCGGATCAGGCGAGGGTGCCGAGGGGAATGATTTCCTTCGCGCCATTCTCCCAGGGATGGCCTTCCCAGTCGCCGAGCCATCGTTCGGCGCGCAGGCCGGTTTCGGCCAGAAGCGCCTCCAGTTCGGCCTTGTTCGGAAAGGCGATGCGGGAGGCGGCCGAGAGGCGCCGGCCGGTGGCACGGATTTCATAGTGGGTCCCGTAGGTGACGACGCCGGTGGCGGCGTCGAAGGCGACGTCGTTCCAGGCGGCGACCTCGCCGAAGCGGGGATGGACGAGGGAGCGCATCGACTCGTCCGGCCCCCATTCCTCCCATTCCCGGCAGGCGGGATTGCGGCTGTCGAAGACGAAGTGCCCGCCGGGCGCAAGATGCGCCTCGATGGTGGCAAGCACCGCCCGGCGATCCTCCCGCGTCAGGAAGACCTGAAAGGCATGTCCCGTGAGCATGACGAGTTCGAAGCGGCGGCCGAGCCGCACGGACCGTGCGTCGCCTTCCACGAAATCGACGCCGCCGGCGCCCGGCTTCGCCCGTGCGATATCGAGCATGGCCGGGGCGGGATCCACGCCGACGACGGTCCGGCCCTCGCAAAGCGCGACGGCCAACTCACCCGTGCCGCAGCCCAGATCGAGCACGCTGCCGGCGTCCCGCGCGAGCGCCGTGCAGAAGGCAAGGTCCGGCGAGCGTTCCCAGCCGTTTTCGAGATCGTAGAAATCGGCAAGGGCAGGGTCGTGGTAGAGGCGATCGTCTTCCATGCTCCCTCCAAACAAAAAGCCGCGCGTTTCCGCGCGGCTCCTGAATAGTCGGCTCAGCCGGCGGTTACTTCCCGTCGCCGGCGGCGTCGAGGACCTTTTCGCAGTGGGTCGGGCCGCCCTTCGGATCGACGCGGTCGCCGACGGCGCGGATGCTGGTGATCCGGTAGGCCTCGTTGACGGTGAGTTCCACCGTGCAGGACTTGCCCTTGGCAAAGCCGCCGCGCCACTTGTAGAGGGTCGTGCCGCCCGTGCCGGCCGTGTCCGAGATCGGCGGGCCATAGGCCGCGAAGAAGCTGCCGGCGGTCTTGCCGTTCCAGCGCGCCTGCAGCGGATTGGTCGGGACACTGACGGTGGTGCATGCGGTGAGGGCAAGCGCAACGCCTGCCAGAATTGCAACGCGGGAGTTCATATGTGCCATTTCCTTGGACGTCTTGCGGCCGCTTTCCGGCGATTCGGAACCGGATCCTCGATTTCGCCATAGCGCAGCACGCGCAAAAGGGGAATCGCCGCCGCGCGAACTTTGCAGCCATCCCCGTCGAACGGTCGCGGGACGTGCCGATTTGCAACAGTTCGTTCAGAGGCGGGCCCGGCAGTCGGCCGCCGCCGATGGTCAGCCCTTCCTGAGATGAGCCATGGCGGGATCTGCAACCACAACGATCGGGCTTCCGTCACGCACGTTCTCAGCGAGGTGGATGACGTCCTGATTGATCATACGGATGCAGCCGGATGACACGGCGCGGCCGATGGTCTGGAATTCCGGATTTCCGTGGATGCGATAGATCGTGTCCCGGTTGCCCTCGTGAATGTAAAGCGCGCGCGCTCCGAGAGGGTTTCTCAATCCCGGGGCCATGCCGCCATTCGCGATGCTGATCGGCTCAAGCTCCGGCTGGCGGGCCACCATCTCATCGGGCGGATTCCAGCGCGGCCACTCCCGTTTGTAGGCGATATGGCGGCCACGACCGGCCCAGGAAAAGCCGTCCCTGCCCACGCCAACCCCGTATCGTGTCGCTCGTCCGTTGGGCAGGACATGATAAAGGTACCGATTGGGCGTATCGACGATCACGGTTCCGACGCTTTCACCGGTCGGGTATTCCACTTCGGTTCGCCACCATTTCCGGTCGACCTTTGAAACATCGACTGCCGGAATCGGAAACTGCTCATCCGGCATGGCGAAATACATGGGAGGTGTCGCCAGACGTGGCGTTTCCACCTGTGCGATCTCAGGCACCTGTCTCGCGGACGTGCAACCGGCCAGGGCGAACATGCCGGCTCCGGCGAGAAACGTGCGTCGTGCGATCAGGCCGGACGGCCGGCTCTGCGAATTCAAATCTATGTCCTCGTGATGCTCATTCTGTATCCGCAGAACGCGGGAGCTACCTTAAGCGCAGCTTAAGAGGAGGCCGCTCGGGCGACCCGCGCCCGAAGACCTGCAAGCCGGCTGTGGGGCGCGGCCGTCCGCGGGCTATCCTCTTGCCTTGGCGATGGCGTCCTTCAGCCCTTTTTCATCGAGGACGCCCGGAAAGAGCGCTGAGCCGATGACGAAGGCGGGCGTGCCGGCGAAGTTGAAGGCGAGCGCCTGACTGTAGTTGCGATTGAGCAGCCCGGAGATCTTGGCATCGTGCTTGTTCACGGATGCCGCCACCTCCTGCATCGACAGGCCGGCGCCCGTCAGGCGCTTTTCGACTTCCTCGTGGGTCAGCTTCCCCTTGGTTTTCATCAAGGCTTCCATCGCGACTTCATACTTGCCGATCTGCGCGGCTCCAAGCACTGCCTGAGCAGCGAAGATGGAGACATCGCCGAAGATCGGCCAGTCCTTCAGGACGAGCCGCACATTGCCGTCGGCTTTCACGACCTTCTCCACCATCGGATGCGCCTTCTTGCAGTAGGGGCACTGGTAATCGAAGAATTCGACGATGGTGACGTTTCCCTTGGGATTGCCGAGGACGGGGGCGTCCTTGTCGAAAAAGACGTCGTCCTTCGTCAGTTGCTGGGCAAGGGAGGGCTTCAGTCCGGTTGCGGCCGCTGCCGCGGTGGCAAGCGTCGTCGTCAAAATGGTTCTGCGGGTCAGCATCGGGTATCTCCTTGTTCTAATCGAGGGCACGGGAAAGGGGGGGAACGGGGCTTTCATTCGGTCGATGCCGTGGCGGAGGATGAAAGAGCGGCAAGTCTTTCGGAGAGCGTCTCGCGGGAAATCTCTCCGAGGTGGGATGCGGCAAGTGTGCCGTCCGGATTGATGAACAGGGTGGCGGGCAGGCCCACCGCGCCATAGTGGCGCGAGAGATTGGCAAAGGGATCGAGAACGACCGTTTGAAGGTCGATGCCGGCCTGACGCAGATAGGCAGCGATAGCATCCCTGCCTTCACCCTGGTTGGCGAACAGGAAGTCGACATGTGGATTGCTCCCGGCCATGTCGGCCATCATCGGCATTTCCCGCCGGCAGGGCGGACACCAGCTCGCCCAGAGTTTGAGGACGGCGGGACGACCCCGGCGCTCGGCGACGGATAAGGTTCCGCCTCTATCGAGCACCACATAGGAGGCTGCCGGTGCGCGGGGCGAAGCGTTTCCGTTGATCAGGCTGCCAAGAGCGATCCAGACGAAGAGACCGGCGACAAGCGGCAGGATTGCCCAGGAGGTTATACGTGGCGCCCTTCGCCACAGCAGCACGGTGGCGAGAAGAACGCCGATGAGGCCGCCATGCCAGGAAAAGCCACCCTGCCAGATGGCGAGGACGCGCCACGGCTCCTGCCAGAAACTCGCCGCGTGGCCGAGGACATGCACTGCCCGTGCCCCCAGAATTCCAAGGAACGCCGCCGCTGTCGTCCAGGTGCCGAGCCTGTTGTCTATGCGGGCGGCGAGAAGCGAGCCGGCAAGCATGAAGACGACCATTCCGCCGATCGCCGAGAAGCGATCGGCGGAGAACGCGAAGGGACCTATTGCGATGGCGTTCATCGCACGGTGCCTTTCGCAGTCCTGGCGGCATCCGCGAGCGAAGCCGCTGTAATCTCTCCGACAAGCCGGGTACCGGGTATCTCCTGTCTTTCGCGGTCGAAGAGGATCATCGTTGGCGGGCCGACGACCGCAAGCGAGCGCATGAGCGCGCCGGTGTCGGCATCAAGGGTACTGACGTCGAGCCTTGCAAGGCGAATCCCGTCGAGGGCTGTCGCTACATCCGGCTCGGGCAGCACCGAGCGTTCGATCGCGCGGCAGGTCACGCACCAGTCCGCCGTGACATAAAGAAGGGCCGGCCGGTGTTCGGAGGCGGCGGCGCCAAGCAGGCCGGACAGCGCGTCGATGGAGCCGATCTTCGTGAAGTCCGTCTTTTCGATAGCGGCCGTCCGCGCGCCGCCGGCCGCACCCTTGAGCGGGCCGAGCGGGGTCAGCGGATCGGTCGCGCCGAGGCCGAACCCTGCCATGAGAAGACTGCCCCACAGGAGAAAGACGAGGCTGGCCGAACGCAGGAGAACGCCATGTCCGCCCGAAGTCTGCGACCCTGCGAATGCACCCGCCTGCACGCCGAAAGTCAGCGCCAGCACGGCCCAAGGCAGCAAGATGAAACGTTCGGGAACGAGCGGGGTCGCAAGCCATATCGCCGTTGCGAGGAACAGAAAGCCGAAGGCGTACCGTACGTTTTCCATCCAGGCGCCGGCGCGTGGCAGCACCTTGCCGCCGAGCGTCGCCATGGCGATGAGCGGGAGGCCCTTGCCGAGGCCAAGCGCGAAGAGCGCGAGAGCGCCGATGACGACGTCTCCGGTCCGGGCGATATAGAGAAGGGCGCCCGCAAGCGGTGCGGTTACGCAGGGGCCGATGAGAAACGCGGAGGAAAAGCCGAGCATAGCGGCGCCGGCGGCAGATCCGCCCTTCCGTTTGCCGCCGCTCAATCGATTGCCGATTCCTGCCGGAAGCCGGATATGAAACAGGCCGAAGCTGGAGAGCGCCAGCAGGATGAAGAGGGCGGCGACCGTGCCGACTGCGGCCGGCGATTGCAGCACCATCTGCAGGTTCCGGCCCGACCACGCGGCGGCGACGCCGACAAGTCCGAAGGCGGTAGCGAGCGCCAGCACATAGGATGACGCCAGCACGAAGCCGCGTCCTGCCGTCAGTTCCTCCCTTTCGCGCGATAGCATGGCGGCGACAATCGGATACATCGGAAAGACGCAGGGTGTGAATGCCAGCAGCAGGCCGAAGCCGAGAAAGCCGGCAAGCAGCAGGAAAGGTCCGCCGCCGGTCAGAAGCCGGTCGACCGCCGTCTCTCCGCCATTGTCAATGATGGAAAATCCGGTGTTCGCCTTCTGCGCCGGGTTCGCGTCCTCGGCCGGTGCAAGCGAAAAACCGCCTTCGGCCGGCATCCCGATCGTCATCGCCGCGACATCGATCATGCGTGCCGTCGGCGGATAGCACAGTCCGCCGTCCTGACAGCCCTGATAGGTGACGCGAACGGTCGAAGGGGCGTCGAGGATCGATGCCGAAGCCGTTCGATAATAGACTTCGGTCGCGCCGAAACCCGGATCGTCCTTGACCTTGCCGGGTTCGGTGCGGAGCGTCAGCGGCCGGTCGTCCTCGTCTTTCGCGGAAAGGTAATCCCGGTACAGATAGTAGCCGTCGGCGATTTTCCAGGTGATCGTGAGAGGGCCTGCCTCTTCCCTTGCAATCGAGGGTACGAAGGCGTCTTCCATCGGCAATGGCGCTTCAAAAGCCCATGCCGGCAGAATTGCCGCAATCAAGACCCAAACCGCTGCCAGGAGGCTTGCTTTCCGCATCGTTCTCGCGTCCTCGTCATTTGTCCCGGGCGGAGCGATCCGGTCGCCAGCTTAAGGCAGGCTTAAGGTTCCCGGTTCAGGCGAAGGAAGGCAGCAACGCACGGAGGCTTGATGCGTATCCTGGTGGTCGAAGACGATGCGGTCCTGCTCGATGGTCTGAAGGTCGGCCTCGGCCTTTCCGGCTTCACCGTCGACACTGTGGCAACGCTTGCCGATGCGACGGAGGCCCTTGCGGCGGACCGCTTCGATGCCGTCGTCCTCGATCGCATGCTGCCCGACGGTTCCGGCCTTGAAGTGCTGGCGTGCCTGCGGGAAAGGGGCGACCGGACGCCCGTCCTGCTCCTGACGGCGAAGGACGAAACGGCCGATCGCATCGACGGTCTGGATGCCGGCGCCGACGACTATCTCGGCAAGCCGTTCGACCTCGACGAGGTTGCCGCCCGGCTGCGCGCCATCACGCGCCGGTCGGAAGGTCGCGCGCGGCCCGAATTGCGTTGTGGCACTATCGTTCTCGATCCGGCAGGGATGGCGGCCCGAAAGGCAGGTGAGCCCGTCCCGCTGTCGCGGCGCGAATTCTCCATCCTGCGCGCACTGATGGAGAGTCCGGGCATGATCCATTCGAAGCAGGCGCTGGAGCAACGCCTCTACGGCTGGCAGGAGGATGTGGAGAGCAATACGGTCGAGGTACATGTGCACAAGCTGCGCGCCAAGCTCGGCGCCGCCTCCATCGAGACCATCCGCGGTGTCGGCTATCGCATGGGCAAGTCCGAATGAGTTCCATCCGCCTCCGCCTCATCGTCATCCTTCTCGCCACGACCGGCGCCGTCTGGTGTTGTGCGGTTTTCTGGACCTATCTCAGCACGCAGCATCAGGTGGAACGCGTGCTCGACGCCAGGCTCACCGAGGCGGCGCGGATGGTCAGTTCGCTGATCACCGATCACCATATCGATGTCGCTGCCGCCGTGGAGGCCGCCACCGCCGGCGATGTGCCGCCGGAATTCACGGTTGCGGAGGGGGATTACAACAGGCAGCTCTCCTGCCAGATCTGGTCGCTGCAGGGGCAGCTTGTCAGCCGTTCCGCCAGCGCGCCGGCGACCTCGCTGGCGGACCACGACAAGGGTTTTCAGGAGACGACCATAAAGGGCGAACGCTGGCGGGTCTATGCGGTGATCAATCCGACGCTCGGCGTGCGCGTCCTCGTCGGCGACAGCCTCGAAATGCGCGATCGGCTAGTCGGAGATGTCGTCAAGGGGCAACTGGTTCCGGCACTCGCCATCCTGCCGGTCCTTGCAGCCTTGCTGTGGCTCAGCGTCGACCGGGGGCTCGCGCCTCTCAACAGGATCGCGAGCGCGCTCTCCGGCCGTTCCGCCGACGAGCTTCATCCGGTCGGGGAGGACGGCGCGCCGCGCGAGATCCGCCCGCTGCTGAGATCGCTCAACTCGCTTTTCGGCAGGGTCACGCAAGCGCGGGAGCGCGAAAGGACTTTCATCGCCTATGCCGCGCATGAATTGAAGACGCCGCTCGCCGGTCTCAAGACCCAGGCCCAGGTCGCGCTCAGGAGCGATGATGCTGCCGTCCGTGAAACCGCGCTCGGACATATTTCGACGAGCGTGGATCGCACCGGGCGCCTCGTCCGCCAGCTCATCGACATGGCGGCTGTCGATTCCGCAGAGGCCGATCACGCGCGGGAAGCCATCGATGTCGCGGGGGCCATGCGTGAGGTTTCTGCCGATCTGGAAAACCTCGGTATCGCACGGAACGTATCGGTCGACATCCACGCCGGCGTGACGGTTGGCCGGGCCAGTCTCAACCGCATGCTCCTGCATCTCGCGGTGAGAAACATCCTTGAAAATGCAATCCAGCATGCCCCGGCGGGCTCGCATGTCAACCTCATCGTCGAGCGCGACGGGACGAAGCTGCGGATCGAGGTCGTCGACCCGGGGGCGGGTATGACGCCGGCTCAATCGAGGCATCTCGTCGGGCGTTTCAACAGGGGCAGTCGTGGAGGCGAGGGAACCGGTCTTGGCCTCTCGATCGTTGAAATGGCAATCCAGAAGCTCGGCGGCGAACTTGCTTTCGACCAGCGTGCGAACGGCTTCGCCGTGCGGGTTTCCGTTCCGGCGGGCTGGCTGGCGGAACAGGCCCGGTGAAGCCATGGATCCCGGGATGGTGCGTGCTGCTCCAACCCGGGACCGATTATGCGGGTGTCAGTCGAGATTCACCCAGACCGATTTCGTCTGCGTGTACTGCGTCAGGGCTTCCAGGCATTTGTCGCGGCCGTTGCCGGTCTGCTTGTAGCCGCCCCAGATCGAGGTCATGTCGCCGTGGTCGAAGCAGTTGACCCAGACGACGCCGGCCTCGATGTCGCGGGCGAAGCGGTGCGCCTTGGAAATGTCGCGGGTCCAGACGGACGCGGCGAGGCCATAGATGGAATCGTTGGCGATCTCGATGGCGTCGTCGATGCCCTCCACCGGGATGATCGCGGCGACCGGGCCGAAGATCTCCTCGCGGGCGATGCGCATGCCGTTGTCGACGCCCGTGAACAGGGTCGGCTCGACGAAGGCGCCTTTCGGCGAGGTGGCGAGCGTGCCGCCGCCGAAGCGCAGCGCCGCCCCTTCCTTGCGGCCGATGTCGATGTAGCTCAACACGCGCTGCTGGTGCGAGGCGGTGACGAGCGGGCCGATGGTCGTCGAGGGATCGAGCGGATCGCCGAGCACGAAGTTTTCCCGCGTGCGGGCCGTGAAGCGCTCGACGAAGTCGTCGTGGATGCGTTTTTCCACGAGGATGCGCGAGCCCGCATTGCAGACCTCGCCCTGGTTGCCGTAGATGCCGTTGACGGCATAGGTGACGGCGGTGTCGAGGTCGTCATAGTCGCCGAGGACGATTTGGGGCGTCTTGCCGCCGCACTCGGTCGAGACGCGCTTCATGTTCGACTGGCCGGCATAGATCATCAGCAGCTTGCCGACCTCGGTGGAACCGGTGAAGCCGATCTTGTCGACGTCGTTGTGCAGCGCCAGTGCCTTGCCGGCCTCCTCGCCGAGACCGTGCACCACGTTGAAGACGCCCGCCGGACCGCCCGCCTCGATGAAGAGTTCTGCGAGCAGGTTGGCCGAGAGCGGCGATTGTTCGGCCGGCTTCAGCACGACGGAATTGCCCGTCGCCAGCGCCGGGCCCAGTTTCCAGGCGGCCATCATCAGGGGATAGTTCCACGGCACGATGAGGCCGACGACGCCGAGCGGCTGGCGCAGGATGTAGTGCAGCGCATTGGCCGCCGTCGCCGTCACCGCGCCCTCGATCTTGTCGATTGTCTCGGCGAAGAATTTCAGCGACGTGACGGAGCCGGGAATGTCGATGTTCATCATGTCCATGACCGGCTTGCCCATGTCGAGGCTGTCGAGCACGGCGAATTCCTCCGCATGCGCTTCGATGAGGGCGGAGAATGTCTCCAGCACGGCCATGCGGGCGCGCGGGTCCATGCGCGACCATGCGCCGGAGCGGTAGGCCTTGCGGGCTACGGCGACGGCGCGGTCGATCTCCGCCGCCCCGCCGCGCGCCATCTCGGCGATGGTCGCCCCGGTCGCCGGATTGATCGTCGGATAGGTCCGGCCGTCGGCGGAGGCGACATAGGCCCCGTCGATGAAGTGCTGCGTGCGGAATTTGAGGCCGCTTGCCTTGCTGCGCCAGAAATCGAGCGTGTAGGTCGAGGCATCCATGCTTGTTCTCCCTTCCATGGATCAGGATTGGTAGCGGTCGCGCAGGAGCGTGACCGAGAGGACGATGAGGACGAAGGACACGGCGACGATCACCGTACCGATGGCGTTGATTTCCGGCGTGATGCCGCGCCGGAGCGTCGAATAGATGTAGATCGGCAGCGTCACCTCGCGGCCCGTCAGGAAATAGGTGACGGGGATTTCGTCGAAGGACAGCGTGAAGCACAGGAGCGCCGAGCCGAGGATGGCGCTGCGGATGCCCGGCAGCGTGACATTGCGGAAGGTCTCGAAGGGTGTTGCGCCGAGATCGGCGGAGGCTTCGAACTGGCGGCGGTTGATCTTGGCGAGCCGCGCCATGACCTGCGAGACGACGACGCCGAGCAGCGCCGTCGCATGGCCGATCACCACCGCCGTCAGGCTCTGCGGAATGCCGATCTGCTTGTAGAAGTTCAGCATGGCGATGCCGGTGACGATGCCGGGCAGGCTGAGGGGCAGGAGGATGACGTTCTGGAACAGCCGCTTGCCGCGAAAGTCGTAGCGGTCGAGCGCGAGCGCCGCCGTCACGCCGATGACGACGGAGAGCGCCGTCGCGAAGAGCGCGACCCACAGGCTGTTGGCGAGCGCCCGCAGCATCTGGCCGTTGGCGAGGAAGGCCTCGTACCAGTGCAGCGTGAAGCCGGAAAGCGGGAAGGACGTCACCTTGCTGTCGTTGAAGGAGAACATCACGAGGATGACGATCGGCAGGTAGAGGAAGGCGAGCACGCCGAGGCTGACGCCCACCATGCCCTTCTGCCACCATCTCAAGCGCAGCATGGCACCCTCCTAGGAAAGATCGACCCGGCCGGCCCGGTCGAGGCGGCTGGAGAGTTGCAGGAGGATCAGCACCAGCGCGAGCACGAGGGTCGCGAGCGCCGATCCGAGCGGCCAGTTGAGTGCGGCGCCGAACTGCGTCTGCAGGAGGTTCGCCACCATCGTCCCGTCCGGCCCGCCGACAAGCACGGGTGCGACGAAATCGCCGAAGGACAGGCAGAAGGTCATGGTCGCGCCGGCCACGACCCCGCCGAGCGACAACGGGAAGATCACCCGCCAGAAGGTCATGAACGGGCCGACGCCAAGGTCTTCCGAGGCCTCGATCAGGCGGCGCGGAATGTTGTCGAGCACCGCGAAGAGCGGCATGACCATGAAGGGCACGAAGATATAGACCAGCGTCACCACCATGGCGGTCTGGTTGTAGAGAAAGATGTCGAGCGGCGCCGAGACGATGCCGGTGGAGACCAGCAGCGAATTCAGCGCGCCGTCCGTGCCGAGGATGATCTTCCACGTATAGGCGCGCAGCAGGTAGGACACCCAGAGCGGCACGATCACCGACATGTAGAGAAGGTTGCGCAGCGCACGCGAGCGGACGGTGAAGACGAGGAAATAGGCGAGCGGATAGCCGAGCAGCAGCGAGAAGAGCGTGACGCTGGCGGCGATCTTCAGCGTGCGCAGGATGACGGTGGTATATTGCGGGTCGGCGGCGATCTGTGCGTAGTTGCCGAACTGGAAATCCGGATAGAATAGCGGGAACTGTCGCGACCAGAAGCCCACCGAGATCATGATCGCATAGGGCACGACCATCAGCAGCAGGACCCAGAAGAGCGGCAGCGAGAACAGAGCGGCAAAGCCGGGGAAGGTGCGGCGGGTGAGGTTCATCGCCCGGCCTCCGCTTCGAAGACCAATACGTCGGCGGGGTCGATACCGATCGTCACGCGGTCGCCGGGCGCAAGCTCCGCCGGGACGGCCGTGCGAGGAAGCTCCGCGAAGATCGGTCTTGTGGTCCCTTCGGGCATGAGCTCGACCCGCAGCCGGTCGCCGTGGAACAGGCGCTCCATGATGGTGCAGGTAAGCGTATTTTCTGCCCCGGCCGCCGTGACATGCAGGTGCTCGGCGCGAAGGCCGAGGCTGGCATGGCGGCCGGCGGCAAGGCAGGCGGCTTCGCCGCGCCGGCTGTGCAGCACCTGGCCGCCCGCAAGCCGGAAAGCGCCGCCGCCGAGGGCCTCGGCATCCGCCAGGTTCGCCCCGCCGATGAAATCCGCGACATAGGGGCTGGCGGGACGGTCGTAGAGATCCGTCGGCGAGCCGACCTGCGCGATGCGGCCCTCTCTCATGACGACGATGCGGTCGGAGAGCGCCAGCGCCTCGTTCTGGTCGTGGGTGACCATGAGGAAGGTGATGCCGAGCTCGCGGTGCAGGCGCTTCAGCTCCACCTGCATGCCCTCGCGCAGCTTCACGTCGAGCGCCGAAAGCGGCTCGTCGAGCAGCAGCACGCGCGGGCGGCGCACGATGGCGCGCGCCATCGCCACGCGCTGGCGCTGGCCGCCCGAGAGGGCGCCGGGCCGCATGCCGGCCTTGCCCTCCAGCCCGACCATGGCGAGCGCGTCGGCGACGCGCCTGTCCCGCTCGGCCTTCGCCACCCGGCCGGACTTCACCGAAAGGCCGTAGCCGATATTATCCGCCACGCTCATATGCGGAAAAAGCGCATAGTCCTGGAAGACCGTGTTGACCGGCCGGCGATAGGGCGGGCTGTCCGTCACGTCCTGTCCGGCAATGGCGATGCGGCCCGCGCTCGCCTGCTCGAAGCCGCCGATCAGCCTGAGCGTCGTCGTCTTGCCGCAGCCCGATGGGCCGAGCAGGGTCACGAACTCGCCCTCGGCAATCGCAAGGTCGGTCTCCTGAAGGGCGAGGAATGCGCCATATCGTTTCGCAACGCCGTCGAGCGTTACAATCGGGTTGGAGGTCATCGGATCCCCGTGTCTGTTGAAATGTCTCGCGTGGGTGTCGGGAAGCGCCGCCTTCCGGGGCGCTTCCCGCCGGGGCCTTACGGCGCGGCCTTCACGGCGTTCCAGGTTTCCAGATACTTGTCGAGGCGGACGGGCTGCTGCCACATGACGAGGCTCTTGACGAACTCGACATTGTCGACCTGGCGCTCCTTCTTCATCTGGTCATCCATGCAGCCCTGCACGGCCTTCGGATTGACCGGGAAATAGCCGGTGGACTGGGCGATGCCGCACTGACCCTCGGGCGACTGCATGAAGCTCATGAACTTGTAGGCGCATTCCTCGTTCGGCGAGTCCTTCACCAGCATCATGGAGTCCATCCAGCCCTCGGCCTTTTCCTTCGGCGTGAACTCGACGACCTCGAAGCCCTTCTTGAGGTTGTTGACGTCCTTGCTGGTCAGGCCCGTCCAGGCGTTGGAGACATAGACCTCCTGGTTGGCCATCAGTTCGGTCAGTTCGCCCGCCGAGGCCCAGTATTTGCGGATCAGCGCCTTCTGCTCGATGAGCTTGGCCTTCACGGCTTCCAGCTGCTCGTCGGTGAGGTCGAAGATGTTGTCGTAGCCGAGATAGCGCGCCGTCCAGTAGAGCGCCGACTTGTCGTCCCAGAGCGAGACCTTGCCCTTGAGCGCGGGATCGAACAGGACGGAGATGGAATCCGGCTTGGTGGCCAGCTTGTCGGGACGGTAGATCAGTGAGACGGAGCCCCAGATCAGTGGCACGGCCCAGGTCTCGCCATCGGCCACCACGTCGCTCTGCTTGGAGAATTCCGGATAGATGCCGTCGAAGCCTTCCACCCTGGCCGTGTCGATCGGCGCGACGAAGCCGGCCTGCCGCATCATCGGCACGGTATCGAGCGAGGGGCTGATGATGTCGTAGACGCCGCCGCCTGCGGCGAGCTTGGCGGCGAAGTCGTCGTTCGAACCGACATAGGAGGCCGTCACCTTGCAGTCCGAGGCGGCCTCGAACTTGGAGATGAAGCCGTCAACCGCGTAACCCTCCCAGGTCAGGTAGTTGAGCTCGCCGGCCTTCGCGACGAGGGTCTGTGGGATGAGGCTTGCGGCGGCAAGGGCGAGAATTGCGGATCTGCGCAGTAGAGACATGTTTGTTCCCCTTCATGTCTTTGGTTGGTCATTTCGCCCGCTTTGTCTTTCGGACGAGGGTGGCGATATCGATTCCGAGCGCCTTGGCGGCGCCTCTCTTGCTTCCATGCTCTGCGATGGATTTTTCCAGGACCCAACTTTCGAAGGCCTGCATCAGGTCCCGGAAGCTCTGCGGCGATGTCTCCCCATCGCCGACCGGTTGGGCAGGGGTAGGCCGTGACGAAGCCCCCTCGGCGACGATGAAATGCTCGGCGAGCGCCATGTCCTCGGCGCTCGCCGCGGCGCGCTCGAGGATATTCGTCAGCTCCCGCACATTGCCGGGAAAGGCATAGGCGGAAAGCCGCTTGCTGAAGGCCGCGGAAAGCTGCAGCGTCGGCGTGCGGCCGGCATTGAGCCGCCGCAGCACGTTCTCGGTCAGCGCGTCGACCAGTTCCGGCTGGTCCCGCAGCGCCGGCAGCTCCAGCGTCACGACGGCGATGCGGTAATAGAGGTCGCGGCGGAAGGCGCCGCTCCCGATCAGGTCCGGCAGGTCGGCATTGGTGGCGGTGATGAGGCTGATGCGCGCCTTGCGCCGCTGCATCGAGCCGAGGCGGCTGAAGGTCTGGCTTTCGAGGAAGGCGACGAGCTTCATCTGCGAGACGGGCGAAAGGTCCGTCACCTGGTCGAGGAAGAGCGTGCCGCCGTCGGCCGCCTCCACGAAGCCGAGCTTGCCGCGCGTCGAGGTGTCGAGCGACGAGCCCGGCTCGATGCCGAACATCTCCGCGTCGAACTGCGCGTCGCTCAGCATGCCGCAATTGACGTGGACGAAGGGCGGCGCATCGGAGGCGCCGGCCTTGCCGATGAAGCGGGCAAGCTCCGTCTTGCCCGTGCCGGTCTCGCCGGTCAGGAGCACGGCGCTGCCGCGCTCGATGGCGGTCGCGGCCCGGCGCGCAATGGTGCCGAGGCGCGGCGTGAGCACGGGGCCACCGCCGCCGGCGGCCGGCAGTGGCTCGGCCTCGAAGCGGAAATGATCGCTGCGCTCGTAGCCGCGGCTGTGCCGCCCGGTCTCGCGCATCGTCAGCAGCGCGCCATAGGCGCCGCCGTCGGGCGTGCGCAGGATGCCGATGGAGGCGGTGACGTTGCGCTGCGAATTGAGCGTGCCGGAAACCTCGGTGCGCTTGAGCTGCCGCAGGGCGCTCGCGAGCTTCTGGACGAGGGGGCCGGCCGTCTTGGCATGTTTCGCCAGATCCGAGCCGACGAGGTCGCCGCGCGCGAGGTTCAGCAGCAGTTCGAGCTTGCCGTTGACCAGCTTGATGGTGCCGTCGGTCTCCAGCAGCGCCACGCCGTCGGGGAAGGCTTCGAGGAAGGCGCCGAACTGCGGCTCGTCGATGAAGGAGGGACGCAGGCGCCGCTGGCCGGATGTGGTGAGGTCGTTGGCGTAGAATTTCACGATGCGGCCTCCTGCAGAAGGCCGCGCGTCCTGCGGCGGCTCTTGCGCCGGGCGGTCAGCACGTAGCGGCGCATCTCGCCCTCGATGCGCGCGGCGCGGAAGCGCCAGACGTCACGGCTGGCATCAGCGGCGATGACGGCAAGGTCGCATTCGCCGTCGCTGTCCTCGCCGGCAAGGGCCGCCTGCCGGAGCTTGTCGAGCGCGTTGCGCGTTTCGATGAACTGCTGCAGCGGCCGGCCGAGCACCTGCTCGGCGGTCCGCCCCCAGACGCTCTCCGCCGCCGGGTTGGTCGCCAGCAGAAGGCCGTCCTCGGAGATGACGAGGATCGGGTCCGGCGCGGCGCTCAGGATGTCCTGCATCGTGTCCGCCCGGTCGGCAAGCTGCTGCTCGCGCTGGCGGTGCGCGCCGATATCGCGCGTCGTGCCCCATAGGCGCACGAGGAAACCATCCTTGATCGCGGCGCGGAAATCGTTCTCCACGAGCATTTCGCTGTCGTCATGCCGGCGGTCGACGGCGGCGGCGCGGTCGAGGCGGTAGCCGGAGCGCACGAGGTCGCGCACCATGCGGCGGTTGATCTCGGTCGCCGGGAAATAGCGCGAGACCGGCTGGATATTGAAATCGAGCCCTTCGGGCACCCGGTAGAGCCGGGCCATCGCCTCGTTGCAGGCGCGCCAGCGGCTCTGGTTGGAGAAGATGCGCTCGACGATCTCGTCCTCGGCGAGCGCCGTGTCGACCGGCTCGAGGAATTCGATGCACCAGCACGCTTCCGTCGCCGCGCCGATCATCTGCGAAAGGATTTCCACCCGCTCGGCAAGCTCCGGCCCGATGCCGAGCACGCTTTCCGGCAAGGGCTGCTTGATGACGGCGAGCCCGCGGCCCGGATCGGAGACCACGGTGGCGATCATGGGGATTTCGCTATATTGCGGCGAATTCACCCAGACGGCGAGCCCGGACACGAACGGCTGGCCGTCGCGGGCGACGCCGCGCAGCATCTGCGCTGAGGTGCTGCTGTAGATGCGCTCCAGCGGCACGCTTTCGCCCTGCTGTAACGCGATGGCGAGCTCGCGCGCCTCCATCGCGTTGACGGCGCAGATGCGGCCGTCATGGTCGATCCAGTCGACCAGCAGGGCGTCGAGATTGGCGGTGCCCGGTACGTGTACTTTCATTCCCCATTCCGATCCGAATGGCGATCCCCTTCATGGGGATCTGCACCAGAAGACATGCGCAATCCCGCCACAATCGCAGGCGGAAGCAAGCCCTATTCGGAAGGAAGGCATGAAAACGCGCCGGAACGCCGCCCGGGATGCGCAAAATCGCATCACGTGCTGCGATGATGCGCAACAAAACGATCCAGGAGAGCCGCCGCGTCGGTTTTTAACCGATCGAGCACGCACGAAGGACGACGGGCGTCCTTCGTGCCGCCGATGATTTTTCGATGGTTGGCAGTCCGCCTAGGTCCGGGCCAGCAGCGTGAACAGCACGTCGAGGAGGACGTACATCGAGGCGCGGCCGGTCGGCACGATGAGGGGGTGGCTGGCGGCGCGATAGGCGTTTAGGTTGATGTTCTCGTCGGCGAGCGAGGCGACGACGGAGCCGCCGGGCGCTATGGAAAGGATCCGCGCGCCGGCCTTCTTGGCGATTTCCATATTGGCGATGAGATAGCTCGTGCGGCCCGAGAAGGAGAGCACGAAGAGCACGTCCTGCGATGTAAGGCGCGGGGCGGATACCATCTGGAGCGTCGGGTCGGCATAGGCGACGCTCGCCATGCCGAGCGAGGCGAGCCGGTGCTGCGCCTCGCTGGCGAGAAAGCCGGACCCGCCATAGCCGTAGACATCGATGCGCCGCGCGGCGGCGAGCATGTCGACCGCGCGGCGCAAGCCGTCGAGATCGAGGTCGAGCCGGGCTTCCCGCAGGGATTCGACCGCACGGTTGAAGATGTCGTCGACGAGGCCGGTGAACGGGTCGTCGCCGTTTTCCGCCGGGCTCGCCGGCGCCTGGCGCACGGCCAGTTGCTGGGCGAGCTTCAGGCGAAAATCCGGAAAGCCGTCGCAATCGAGCCGCCGGCAGAAGCGGATGATCGAAGGCTCGCTGACCTTGGCGATCCGCGCCGCATCGGTGATCGACCATGTGATGGCCGTGCTCGGCGTATCGAGGATCGCCTCGGCGATCCTGCGTTCGGCGGGCGTGAATTGCGACAGGGATTGCCTGATCAGATCGAGCATGGACCCCTTCGTTCCGGCATCGGCTTCTCTCGCGCCAAGGTTACAACGTGCCGTCGGCAATCAGCTTCGACAGGCAGGACGATTGATAGTCAAAACCGGACTGCGCCACAACGAGCCTTTTGACGGAACCGAGCGTGTCTTCCCGCGGCTCGACGATGCGGCCTTCCGCGTCGCGGGCATGGACCTCACCGCCCACCGCCTGGACGAGCTGGATGCCGGCCGCAATGTCCCAGGCGCTGAACTTGGATTCGTAGGCGATGGCGACGCGGCCGACGGCAACATAGGCAAGGTGCAGGGCGCAGGAGCCGAGGCGGCGCACGGCCCGGAACGAATTGACGAGGTCGGCATGGGCCTCCTGCGCCGCGCGGGAGGGGCGCTCGCCCTCGTAGGGCGCGTTGGTCAGCACTTCGACCTCCCGGTCGCTGCGCCCGCGCAGGAAATGCGGGACGGCGGCCCCGTTGAGCGTCAGCCGCCCCCGGTCCGCCACGAACATTTCGTCGCGCACCGGATCGTAGACGACGCCGCAGACCGGCTCGCCCCTGTGATAGGCGGCGATGGAGACGCAGAAGAAGGGCAGGCCCGAGGCGAAGTTGCTGGTGCCGTCGATCGGGTCGATGATCCAGGTCGTGTCGCCTTCGCCCTGCCAGCCGCCTTCCTCGCCGAGGATGCGGGAGGCGGGAATGCGCGACCAGATCGCGTCGCAGGCGGCGCGCTCGGCGGCCTTGTCGGAGGCCGTCACGATATCGAAGAAACCGGCCTTCTGCTGGGTCGCGAGGCTTTCCGGGCTGGCATCGACGAAGCCCCGGTGCGCCACCGCGCCGGCGGCGCGCGCGGCCTCGCAGGCGACGGTCGCGATGAGGTCCCTGATATCGTTGGTGATCGGTTTGGAGAGGGTCATGCTGCTTTTTCCAATGCGGCTGCTTCATTTTCCGGCAGGATCCAGACCGGCCGGCTGTCGATGGAGAGTTTCAGGGTCTGGCCGACCTCGGCGACGCCGGACTTGTAATAGTCCGTGTCGAGGAAGACGCATTCCTGGCCTTCGAGATCGGTGAGATATTCGACATAGGCGCCCTGGAAGACGACGCGGCGCACCTTCGCCTCCATCGTGCCTTCGGCATCGACGCGGATGTGCTCCGGCCGCACCACGCAGCGAACCTCCTGGCCGACCTTGAAAGCACGGTTGCCGCGGGCGAGCGTGAAGGCGACCGTCGAGGCGATGCGCACGCGCACCGTCGCTTCATCGACCGCCTCGACCTTGCCGTGGAGAATGTTCGCCTTGCCCATGAACTCGGCGACGAAGCCGGTGCCGGGGCGCGAATAGACGTTGAGCGGCGAATCGTCCTGCTCGATCACGCCGTTGCGCATGACGACCACGCGGTCGGAGATCGCCATGGCCTCGCTCTGGTCGTGGGTGACGTAGAGGCTGGTGATGCCGAGGCGGAGCTGGATCGCGCGCAGCTCGTCGCGCATGCGCTCGCGAAGCTGGGCATCGAGGTTGGAGAGCGGCTCGTCGAAGAGCAGCACCTTCGGCTGGGTGACGACGGCGCGGGCGAGCGCCACGCGCTGCTGCTGGCCGCCGGAAAGCCGCGAGGGCGAGCGGTCGGCATATTGGGCGAGCGCCATGGTCTCGAGCATGGTGTCGACGCGCTCCTTCATCTCGGCCTTCGGCAGGCTGAGCAGGCGCACGCCGTATTCGACGTTCTCGCGCACCGTCATGTGCGGGAAGAGGGCGTAGCTCTGGAAGACCATGCCGACATTGCGGGCATTGACCGGTACGTTGGTGACGTCGCGGCCGCCGATGGTGATCGTGCCGTCGGACGGCGTCTCGAAGCCGGCGAGCATGCGCAGCGTCGTCGTCTTGCCGCAGCCGGAGGGGCCGAGCAGGGTGACGAGCGTGCCTTCCTCGATGGTGAGGTTCAGCTTGTCGACGGCGGTGGCGCCGGCGGCACCGGGAAAGCGCTTGGTGATATTGGAGAAGACGACTTTCGACATGGGGCTTACCTCTTCGATGCCGAATTGAGAACGAGCTGCATGACCGCCAGGATGGCGAGCACGACGAAGACGAGGATGCTGCAATAGGCCGCCGCGACGCCGAGCTTCAGCGTTTCCACCTGCGAGAGGATGGTGACGGTGATCAGCGTCCAGTTGGCCGAGACGAGGAAGATCACCGCCGACAGCGTCGTCAGCGAACGGGTGAGGGCGTAAGACAACGAGGTGAACAGCGCGGGCTTCAGCAGCGGCAGCGTGACCTGGAAGAAGGTGCGCGTGTTCGAGGCGCCGAGGATGGTGGAGGCCTCCTCGATCGACTTGTCGATCTGGCGCAGCTGGTTGGAACCGGCCTCGATGCCGACCTGCAGGTTCTTCACCACCATCGCGGCGACGACGATGAAGGCGGTGCCGGTCAGAAGCAGCGGCGCGGCGTTGAACGTGCTGACATAGCCGATGCCGAGGATGGTGCCGGGCGCGGCGAAGGAGAGCAGCGTCGCCCAGCGCAAGAGGAAGCTGCCCGGAAACGCCTTGCGGATCAGGAGATAGGCGATCAGCATGCCGGCGACGGCGGTGACCGGGGTCGCGATGCCGGCGAGCAGCAGCGAGTTGGTGAGCGTCTGGAAGCCGGCGGTGAAGACGGTGGCGTAGTGGTCCAGCGTCAGCGTGTTGTTGACGCCGGGCAGCTTGGTGAAGGAGACGTAGACCACCGTCAGGTAGAAGAGCAGGATGGCGAAGACGATGGCGTAGCAACCGAGCGCCAGCGGCACGACCACGCCGCCGGAGATGCGGATCGTCTGGGCGGAGGGCTTGCCGGTCACGGTCACATAGCTGCGCTTGCTCACCCAGTAGCGGTGGATGAGGAAGGCGGTCATGGACGGCACCAGCATAAGGCTTGCGAGCAGCGCGCCGGCCTGCAGGTTGAAATAGCCGACCATCTGCGAATAGGCCTCGACGGCGAGCGTGTTGTAGTTGCCGCCGATCAGCATCGGATTGCCGAAATCCTCGACCGACTTGACGAAGACGAGCAGCGTCGAGGAGAGAATCGCCGGGGTGACGAGCGGCAGCGTGACGCGCGAAAAGGTCGTCCAGCGCGAAGCGCCGAGCGAGGCGGAGGCATCCTCCAGCGCCGTGTCGATGGATTGCAGCATGCCGCGGATGTTGAGATAGGCGATGGGCGTGAAGGCCAGCGACTGGATCAGCACCAGGCTATGGAAGCCGTAGACATTGGCGTTGCGGATGCCGAGCAGCTCGCGGGTGATGAGGCCGGAGCGGCCGAACAGGATGACCACGGCCAGCGCCATGACGAAGGGCGGCGAGATGATCGGCAGCAGCGCCACGCCATGCACGAAGGTTTTCCCCGGCATGGTGGTGCGGGTCGCCGTGAAGGCGAGCAGGAAGCCGGCGGCGGTGGCGATGATCGCCGAGGTGGCGCCGAGCATCAGCGTGTTGGCGAAGGAGGTCCAGACGAAGGACTGGGACAGCGTGTCGACGAGCACGCCGAGATCGAACCCGCGGTCGGTGACGACGGCCTGCTTCATGACGACGAAGATCGGCAGCGCGGCGAAGACCAGCACGGAGAGCGTGACGAGGGCGAAGATGCCGAACAGCCACGGATCGACGACGATCTTGCGCAGGAATGCCGGCGACGTCCCGGCCCTTGCGGACGGGGCCGCTTGCGAAACGAGGGTCATTGGGGGCTCCTTGGGCAATTCCAGCAACGGCCTTCCGCTCGGAATCGCATGAGACAAAGGGGCGGAGCATTCCCGAGCCGGAGAAAGCCGGGAATGCTCCTGCCTGCTGTTGGGGCCTGCTGCCTTACTTGGCGTCGGCCTTGTGGCGCACGTCGTTCTCGTAGCGCTCCAGCAGGCGTGCGCGGTTCTCGCCGGCCCAGGTGAAGTCGTAGTCGATCATCTTCACGTTGGAGAGGTCGATCTTGGCTTCGGGGTTCTTGTAGCCCGGCACGATCGGACCGCGGAAAGTGGCGCCCATGGCGGCCTGGCCCTTTTCGGTCAGGATCCAGTCGAGGAAGGCGGCGGCGTCCCTGGCCTGTTCTTCCGGCGCATTGGCGATGGCGGCGGCGGCGTTCACCTCGAAGCCGGTGCCTTCCTCGGGGAAGGAGTAGCCGACCGGATAGCCCTGCGCGAGCGCCGCTTCGATGTCCTGCGTATAGGCCATGGCGAGCGCGATCTCGTTGTTGGCGACCATGCGCGAGGGGGCGACGCCCGAACGGGTATATTGCACCACGTTCTTGTCGATCTCCTTCATCAGCTCGAAAGCCGGCTCCTCGCCGTCGAGCTGGACCATGGAGGCGAGCGCGACATAGGCCGTGCCCGAGGATGCCGGGTGGGCGAGGGCGACGCTGTCCTTGAAGACCGGATCGGCGAAGGACTTCCAGCTCGTCGGCGGCTTGGCGCCGATCTCGTCGAGAACCTGCTGGCTGTAGGCGAAGACGATTGGCGACAGCGAGATCGGCGTCCAGCGGCCTTCCTTGTCTGTGTAGCGCGGGTCGACCTTGTCGATGCCGGCGGCCTTGTGCGGGGCGAGCAGGTCTTCGGACGCGGCCTGGATGAAGTTGTCGGCAGCGCCCGCGAGCCAGAGGCCCGCCTGCGGATTGGCCTTTTCCGCCCGGATGCGGGCGAGGATCTCGCCGGCGCCGATGCGCACGAACTGCGCCTCGATGCCGGTATCGTCCTTGAAGGCCTTCAGGACGGCGCCGCAATCGTCTTCCGACATCGGGCAATAGACGGTCATTCCCGCTGCCGCGGCGCCACCGGCCGTGAAGACATGCGAGCACAGGACTGCGAGCGCTGAAGCCAGCGCGAAACGGCGTTTCATTTTCGATTTCCTCCAGATGTGCGCCACGGCCCCTGCAAAAGCCATGGGGGCTTTCAGGTCTCACTCGCCGTGCGTGATCCTGGGTATAGTGAAGAAATCTACATTTATCAAAAGAAATGTAGATAAGCTACATTCCTTTTTCATCCTGTAACCCGGCCCGGAGATTCACAGCTTGTCATTCACCGGCGACGACGAGCCCCGGCACGGCGGCGGCGAGGGCCTCGAAGCCGGGCTTCTGGCGGGCCTTCGCATCCGTGATGAGATGGGCCATCTCGCCCGTCTCGCAGAACACCGAGCGGCTGACGACGCCCACCTTGGAATGGTCGGCGAGGATGATCGTCCGGCCGGAATTGCGCACCATGGCGCGGGCGATCTCGGCGCCGTGCAGGAAGTAGTTCATCGCGCCCATCGTGGCGTCGACACCCCAGGGGGCGAGCAGGGCGACATCGGCGCGGTAACGCTGGATGTCGTTGATCGTCGCCTCGCCATAGGTTTCCATCGGGTCCTGCTTCACGTTGCCGGCAAGCAGGATGACGCGGGTGCCGCGCGAAAGGTCGCCGGGCCGCTCCGTGAGCTGGCTGGCGACGTCGACCGAGTTGGTGAGGATGGTGAGATTGGTGAGCCCCGTGGGGCCGGCCAGCGCCTCGGCCATGGTGGAAGTGGTGGCGCCCGCATCCATGAAGATCGTCTGGCCGCTTTCGAGATAGCCGAGCGCCGTGGCGCAGATCGCGCGCTTCTCCTGCCGGCGCAGGGTGATGCGCACGCCGAAGGTCGTGTCCTCGCGCGCCACCATGGGAACCGCCCCGCCGCGCACGCGCTTCAGTTCGCCCGCGACCTCCATGTCCATGAGGTCGCGGCGGATCGTTTCGCGCGAGACGCCGAAATCCTCGACGATGCGGTCGATCGACACCTGGCCGTAGGCGGCGAGCAGCGAACGGATTTTCTGTTGACGCTCTTCCTGCCACATGCCGGAGCCCTCCCTTGCTGCACATATTGATAGGCGATGCCCATCTTTGCCACAAGCGCCATATCGCTTGCCGCATAAAAACTCACTTTGCCAACTAAAACACATATTGCCACATTGGCGATTTGAATGTAGGAAGATCGCAGAGGCCGAAATGGCCTGCCCCATATCCATCAATCGGTCGGAACCCCATGGCCCGGCACGTCGATCCGCGTCCCAGGCGGGAACGATGGCGGCTGTCCGACAACCGGGAAAGTGTCGAAAGAGAATGACCAGCGCCGCCCTCATCGAAGAACAGCATGTGGCCTTCGCCGTGGAGCTGGCCGACGTCGCCCGCACTGTTCTGAGGGAAAACGGCATGGCGCGCGTCGACGTCTCGGTGAAGGCGGACCGCAGCCTCGTCACCGCCATGGACATCCTCATCGAGGACCGCCTTCGCGAGATGATCTCCGCCCGCTACCCCGCCCACGGCATCATCGGCGAGGAGCGCGACTGGGTGCGTCCCGGCAGCGATTACGTGTGGGTGCTCGATCCCATCGACGGCACGACCGCTTTCATCGCGGGCCTTCCCTATTACGGCACGCTGATCGCGCTTGCCGTCGGGGGCGTGCCGCGGCTCGGCATCATCGACATTCCGGCCATCGATTCCCGCTGGGTCGGCGCCGAGGGCCGGCAGACGACGCGCAACGGCAGTCCCATCCGCGTGCGGTCCTGCCCGGAGATCGGCCGGGCGATCATGACCAACAGCAACCAGGATTATTTCGCCCCTGCCGAGCGCCCCGCGCTCGACCGGCTGCGCGCGGTGACCGGCGCGCGCGCCTATGGCGGGGCAAGCCTCAATTACGGCCTTCTGGCCGACGGTCGCACGGACCTTGCCATCGACGGCGGCCAGAAGGTCTTCGACTTCGCGCCCTTCCGGCCGATCGTGGAAGGCGCGGGCGGCATCGTCACCGACTGGGCGGGCGCGCCGCTGACGCTCGAAAGCTCCGGCCAGTTGCTGGGGGCAGGGGACGCCGGGGTGCACCGCCAGGCGCTCGAACTCATCACGGACCTGAAGGCGGCCCCGGCCGCCCTTTCCGGCGCATAGGCTCAAAGACCAAAGAGGGGAAACCATGGGCATAGCGATTTCAAATCTCTCGGTGAAATACGGCGCGGAGACCGTCATTTCCGGCCTTTCCCTCGATATTCCCGAGGGCTGCTTCTTCACGCTGCTGGGCCCGTCCGGCTGCGGCAAGACCACGCTGCTGCGCACCATTGCCGGTTTCGCACCGGCAAGCGGCGGCCAGATCCGCTTCGGCGGCCGCGACGTCACCGAGCTGCCGCCGCACAAACGCGCCATCGGCATGGTGTTCCAGGATTACGCCCTCTTCCCCGACAAGACGGTCGCCGATAATGTCGCCTACGGTCTTCGCGCCCGCGGCGAAAAGGGCCCCGGCGTCGAGCAGAAGGTGAAGGCTGCGCTGGAGCGCGTCGGTCTCGGCCATGTTCTGTCGCGCCATCCGGCCGCCCTTTCCGGCGGCCAGCGCCAGCGCGTGGCGCTGGCCCGCGCCCTCGTCATCAAGCCGGCCGTGCTGCTGATGGACGAGCCGCTTTCCAACCTCGATGCCAAGCTGCGCGTGCAGATCCGCGAGACGATCATCGAGCTGCAGCGCGAGGCCAACATCACCACGGTCTTCGTGACGCACGACCAGGAGGAAGCCCTGTCCATGTCCGATCTCATCGGCGTGATGAACAAGGGCAAGGTCGAGCAGCTCGGCTCCCCGCAGCAGATCTATGCGACGCCGCGCACCGGCTATGTCGCCGATTTCGTCGGCGCGGCCAATCGCACCGAAGTTCCGGTCCGTCCCACTGCCTCCGGCCTTGTCGAGGTCGAAGTCGCCGGCACCCGCCTCGTGGCGACCGACGCGCTGGAAGGGCCGGCGGACAAGGGCCTTCTCGTCCTGCGGCCGGAAGACCTCGCGATTTCCGCGGCGCCCGTCGCCGGCCGGCAGTCGCTGCCCGCGACCGTCCGCGGCCGGCAATATCTCGGATCGCGCACCAGCTACAGCGTCGAATGCGCCGGCGGCCTCGTGCTCAATGCCGAGATGCACGGCGCGGGGCACGATGCCTTCCAGCCGGGCGCGGCCATCCACCTGGGCTTCGATCCCGCAGCCGCACGGGTGATCCGCGCATGAACCACTCGGCTTTCCGCACCCCCTGGCCCTGGCTTTCGGCCCTCGCGCTCGCCCTTCTCGGCGTCTTCGTGCTTTATCCGCTCCTCTATATCTTCACCGCGAGCTTTGTCGGCGAGGGCCGCTCGGGCTGGCTGCAGCTTCTGGAGGACTGGCAGAGCCTTTCGGCCATCGGCAACACGCTGCTGCTCGCCACCGTCGTCACGCTGTTCTCGACGCTGATCGGCGTGCCGCTCGCCTATGTCTCGGCGCGCTATCGCTTCCGCGGCAAGCTGTTCATCACGCTGCTGCCGCTCATCACGCTCGTCATCCCGGAAGTGGTGACGGCGCAGACCTGGCTGATGATCCTCGGCAACAACGGCGTCATCACCCGCTTCCTGAAGGGCTACGGCATCTTCATCCCGAGCTTCTACGGCTGGTTCGGCCTCATCACCTCGATGAGCTTCATCTACTACACCTATGTCTATATCGGCACGGTGGCGGCCATCGGGAAGTTCGACGCGCAACTGGAGGAGGCCGCCCAGAGCCTCGGCACCGCACCGGCCCGCTCGCGCATCCATGTCATGCTGCCGGTCATCCGGCCGGCGATCCTCGCTTCCGCGCTGCTCGTCTTCACCATGGTCATCGGCAATTTCGCCATCTCCACCATCCTGGGGCACAACGTGCGGCTGCTGTCGGTGGCGATCTACCAGGCGGCCGTGGCGGAGGGCGCAAGCAACCTCACCATGCAGAGCACGCTCGCCAGCATCTCCGTGCTGATCGTCATGGCCGTGCTGTTCCTCAACCGCCGCGTCATCGCGAGGGGCCGCTACGAGATCGTCCAGGGGAGAGGGGCCAGGCCGCAGCCGCTGAGGGGCGCGCAGGGCGTCCTCGTCAGCGGCGCGGCGGGCATCGTCGTCGCGATCTCGCTACTGCCGCTCGTGACCATCGCGGTCGGCGCCTTCACGGTCTCGCGCGGTCCCGTCATGCGCTGGGGCGAATGGACGCTCGACAACATGGCGCGCGTCTTCATCACGGCGCCCGGCCCGCTGGTCAACTCGATCCTCTATGCCGGCATCGCGACCGTCATCTCCGTCGCCTTCTCGACGCTGGTCAGCTATCTCGTCGTCAAGAAGCCGAACCTGATGACGCCGCTGATCGACTATGTCTCGGCCATTCCGCTGGCGCTGTCGGGCACGGTTCTCGGCGTCGGCCTGCTCGCCTCGTTCAACGGCGGCTTCCTGGCGCTGACGGGCACGTCGACGATCATCGTGCTCGCCTATGTCATCCGCCGCATGCCCTTCGGCATGCGCAACGGCCAGGCGATCCTGCACAATATCCCCAACTCCATCGAGGAGGCATCGATCAGCCTCGGCTCGCCGCCGTTCCGCACCTTCCTGCGCGTCGTGCTGCCGATGATGCTGCCGGCCGTCGCCTCGGCCGCGATCCTGACCTGGACGACGACGGTCTCGGAGCTTTCCGCCTCGCTGCTCGTCTATTCCGGCGGCCGCGAGACCCTGCCGATCCAGATCTTCCGGCTCATCGATTCCGGCCTCATGGCCTATGCCTCGGCCTATGGCCTGGTGCTCGTCGCCGTGATCCTCGTGCCGGTCGTCGTCGCCACCACCCTGTTCAAGGTCGACCTGTTCGCCTCGAAATGAAGCCCAGAACCAGAAGAAAGAGAGGAACTGCCATGAAGAAACTTGCCGCAACCACGCTCCTGCTCGCCGGCCTTGCCGCGGGCGCCGAAGCTGCCGACCCGGTTATCTACACCACCAATCCGGTGCCGGCCGTCGAAGCCGCGCAGGCCGTCATCAAGGACAAGGCCGGCCTGACGACGGGCATCATCACCGGCGGCAGCGGCGTGCTGCTGCGCCGCATCGAGGCGGAAAAGGCCGCCCCGCAGGGCGATGTCTTCTGGTCGTCCTCGGCCAACACGATGGGCGCCTTCAAGGACGTGCTGGAGCCCTATTCCTCGCCGGAGCTTTCCGCCGTTCCCGCGGATCTGCGCGTTGCCGACGACTATTTCCAGCCGGCGAACCTCCATGTCGTGACCGTGATGGTCAATACTGACCAGCTCGACGGCGCGCCCGCGCCCGCCGACTGGAAGGATCTTGCCGATCCCGCATGGAAGGGCCGCATCATCCTGCCCGATCCGGCAAATAGCTCGACCGGCTACACGATCGTCTGGGGTCTTTCCAAGCTCCTCGACGCGGAGACCTACAAGGCGCTCGTCGCAAACCTCGTCGTCTCCTCGTCGTCCTCGGCCGTGCCGAAGGGCGTCGCGATGGGCGAATATGCCGCCGGCATCACCTTCGAGACGAACAGCTACAGCTATGTGGATGGCGGCCAGACGGAGATCAGCATCGTCTATCCGTCGTCCGGCACTTTCACGACCCCGGAATATTCTGCTCTCGTCAAGGGCGCGCCGGCCGGCGACGATGCCAGGAAGGCCATCGACGCGCTGCTGTCCAAGGACTCGCAGATTGAGCTGCTGAAGGTCGCCTTCCGCCGCCCGAGCCGCACCGATATCAAGGTCTCCGACTACGTCAAGCTGCCGGAGCTTTCCTCGATCAAGGTCTTCAAGATCGATGAGGACGAGGCGGCGAAGAGCCGCGACGCCTTCCTCGCCGAATGGGCGGCCCTGCCGAAAGCCGGTTCGAGCGAATAACGGCCTCCCGCGCAGGCAAGCCGGCGGAGGTCCGCACTTCAAGGCGTCGGCTTTCCTGCGATCCGGGGCGGCGTGCCGGCAATTCTCCTGCCGCACGCCGCTTCGGTCTGTCGAATGCTACGCCGGCGGCGCCGCCAGCTTGCGGGCGATGTCGAAGAAGGCGTTCACCAGCTTGCCGTTGGCGCGCTCGCGCAGGCAGATGAGCGCTTCGTCCATCCGCATCTCGGGCGCGTCGATCTCGATCGGGATGAGGCGGTTGTCCTGCCCGAATTCCGCCGAGGAGACGAAGCCGACGCCGCCGCCGGCCGCCACGATCTCCCGCACGGCCTCGCGCCCTTCCGCCTCGATGAGCGGGACGAGCGGCACGCCGCATTGCGCCGCCATCATCTCCAGCTTCTGGCGGGTCTTCGAGCCCCGCTCGCGCATGACGAGGGGATGCTTTGCAAGCTCGGAGAACGAGAGCCGCCTTGCGTCGCCCAGCGGATAGTCGCGGCTGGTGAAGGCAATGATCGGCGTCGAGTTCAGCTTCAGGATATCGAAATCGCTGGATTGCGGCACCTCGCCGAGCACGCCGATATCGGCCTCGTAGGCATGCAGGCTGGTGATCACCGTTTCCGTATTGCCGGCGTCGATCGAGACCTGCACGGAAGGATAGGCGCGGCGGAAGGCGGCGAGGATGTGCAGGAGGTGATGGGCGGCGTCGGCGACGATGCGCAGCTTTCCAGCGCGCAGGGCCCGCGATTCCGACAGGAGGTCGAGCGCCTGCTGCTCGACGTCGAACATGCGGCGGGTGACCTCGAGAAGATGATGGCCCGCCTGGGTCAGCGTCACCTGCTTCTTGTTGCGGTTGAAGAGCAGGACATCGTATTCCTCCTCCAGCTTGCGCACCTGGTCCGACACCGCGGGCTGGGTGAGGAACAGCGCCTCGGCGGCGCGCGAAAAACCGCCATGGATCGCCACATTGTGAAAGGCGCGCAGTTGTACATAGCGCATGAGGACCGGCCTTCGATAAATTGAAGCTATGCGTTCATTAAGACGAACGATTTTGCTTATGTAAAGTGGCGGAGTCCATTTGAACCGTCCAGGCTTCCCGATAATCATAAATTCAATCGATAGATTGATACAAAAGAACGATTTTACATATATATCTTTCCGTCCCATTGTCGTCCCCGGATATGCCAAACGTGAGGACGGACCATGCCAACCACCGCTTCCGACAGGGCCAGCGCCCCCCTTGAGACGCCGCGACTCGGCGAGCCCTATCTTCTGACGCCCGGCCCGCTGACGACGGCCTATTCGGTCAAGGAGGCCATGCTCAGGGACTGGGGTTCCTGGGACGGCGACTTCCGCGCCATGACGGCGGAGCTGCGCGGCGAGCTGCTCGCCATCGCCGGCGACACGGCGGGTGAATTCGACTGCGTTCCCATGCAGGGCAGCGGCTCCTTCTCGGTGGAGGCCATGCTCGGCAGCTTCGTGCCGAAGGACGGCAAGGTGCTGGTGCTGAGCAACGGCGCCTATGGCAAGCGCATCGCCCAGACGCTTTCCTATCTCGGCCGCGCCCATGTGGTGATCGACAAGGGCGACTACATGCCGCCGCGCGGCACCGAGGTCGCCGCCGCGCTGGAAGCCGATCCGGCAATCAGCCATGTCGTCGTCGTCCATTGCGAGACCAGCTCGGGCATCCTCAATCCGCTGAAGGAGATCTCCGAGACCGTCTATGCGCATGGCCGCAAGCTGCTGGTCGATTCCATGAGCGCCTTCGGCGCGGTGCCGGCCGGCGTCAACGATTTCCGCTATGAGACGATCGTCTCCTCCGCCAACAAGTGCATCGAAGGCGTGCCCGGCTTCGGTTTCATCATCGCCCGCAAGAGCGAGCTGGAGGCCGCCAAGGGCCGCAGTCATTCGCTCAGCCTCGATGTCCATGCCCAGTGGGAACACATGAACAAGACCGGCCAGTGGCGCTTCACGCCGCCGACCCATGTCGTCGCCGCCTTCCTGGAGGCGCTGCGCATGCACCGCGCGGAAGGGGGCGTGGCGGCCCGCGGCGCGCGCTATGCCCACAACCGTGACGTCATGGTGGCGGGCATGCGCGAACTCGGTTTCGAGACGCTGCTCGCCGACCGGTGGCTCTCGCCGATCATCGTCACCTTCTTCAGCCCGGCCCATCCGGCCTTCGCCTTCGATCGCTTCTACGATCTCATGAAGGACAAGGGCTTCATCATCTATCCCGGCAAGCTGACGGTGGTGGACAGCTTCCGCGTCGGCTGCATCGGCCGCATGGACGAGCATGTCATGCGCCGCGTGGTGGAGGCCGCCCGCTCCTCGCTGGCCGAAATGGGTGTCGACAGCGCCGCCCCGCCGGCCATCGCCCTTGAAGAACGCAGCCGTCTCGCGGCCTGAAAGAGAATGGAAACCTCGATGAACCAGATGTCCAAGATCACCGTCACCGCCAACCGCCGCACCTATCCCTGGCCGAACGTCCCGGCCATCGCCATCTGCCTCGACGGCTGCGAGCCGGCCTATCTCGACGAAGCCATCAAGGCCGGCCTGATGCCGACGCTCGAGCGCATCCGCAAGACCGGCACGGAGCGCACCGCGCTCAGCGTCATCCCGAGCTTCACCAACCCGAACAACCTGTCCATCGCCACCGGCCGCCCGCCGGCGATCCACGGCATCTGCGGCAACTATCTCTACGAGCCCGCCACCGGCAAGGAAGTGATGATGAACGACCCGCGCTTCCTACGCGCGCCGACCATTTTCAAGGCCTTCTACGATGCCGGCGCCAAGGTGGCGGTGGTGACGGCGAAGGACAAGCTGCGCGCCCTTCTCGGCCATGGCCTGAAATTCGACGACGGCCGCGCGGTCTGCTTCTCCTCGGAAAAGTCCGACAAGTCGACCAAGGCGGAGCACGGTATCGAGAACGCCTCGGCCTGGCTCGGCCGGCCGGTTCCGGAAGTCTATTCGGCCGACCTCTCCGAATTCGTCTTCGCCGCTGGCGTGAAGCTCCTCAAGGAATTCCGCCCCGACGTCATGTACCTGACGACCACCGACTACGTGCAGCACAAATATGCGCCAGGCGTGCCGGAGGCCAATTCCTTCTACGAGATGTTCGACAGGTACCTGACAGAGCTCGACGCCCTCGGCGCGGCGATCATCGTCACCGCCGACCATGGCATGAAGCCGAAGCACAAGGCGGACGGCTCGCCGGACGTCATCTATGTGCAGGACCTGCTCGACGAATGGCTCGGCAAGGACGCCGCCCGCGTCATCCTGCCGATCACCGACCCCTATGTCGTCCATCACGGTGCGCTCGGCTCCTTCGCCACGGCCTATCTGCCCGAGATGGCGGACAAGGAGGAGATCATCGAGCGGCTGAAGGCGGTGGAGGGCATCGACGTCGTGCTCTCGCGCCCGGAAGCCTGCATCCGCTTCGAGCTGCCGGACGACCGCATCGGTGACATCGTCCTCGTCTCCTCGCAGAACAAGACGCTCGGCACCAGCGAGCACCGGCACGACCTTGCCGCGCTGAACGAGCCGCTGCGCTCGCATGGCGGACTCACCGAGCAGGCGGTGCCCTTCATCGCCAACCGCGTCCTGCCGGAACTCTCGTCAGCCGGCACGCTGCGCAATTTCGACGCCTTCTACTACGCACTCGTCGCGGCCGCCCAGCCGGCGCACTAGGGCATCCTGCGGCCGGGCGGAACCGTCCGGCCGCATCAGGGAACATAGAGCGTTGCCGCAAGAGGAGAAGCGGACGCGCTGCGAGGAGAAAGTCATGACGAAAGTGGAAACGACGTTCGCGATCCGCCATGAGCCCATGCGGATCGCCGGCAAGGCGGTCGATACCGAAGGGCGGATCGAGGTGCGCTATCCTTGGAACGATGCCGTCATCGGCACCGTTCCGGCGGGCCATGCCGAGCATGCGAGAAAGGCCTTCGAGATCGCCGCGGCCTACCAGCCGAAGCTGACGCGCTACGAGCGCCAGCGCATCCTCCTCAAGGCGGCCGAGCTGCTCGTCGCCCGCAAGGAGGAAGTCTCCGATCTCATCACGCTGGAACTCGGCATCTCCAAGCAGGATTCGCTCTACGAGGTGGGCCGCGCCTTCGACGTGCTGACGCTTTCGGGCCAGATGTGCATCCATGACGACGGGGAGATCTTCTCCTGCGACCTCACCCCGCACGGCAAGGCGCGCAAGATATTCACCACCCGCGAGCCGCTGACCGCCATCTCGGCGATCACGCCCTTCAACCATCCGCTCAACATGGTGGCGCACAAGGTGGCCCCGGCGATCGCGACCAACAATTGCGTCGTCCTCAAGCCGACCGAGCTGACGCCGATGACGGCGCTCGTCTTCGCCGACATCCTCTACGAGGCCGGGCTGCCGCCGGAAATGCTCTCCGTCGTCACCGGCTGGCCCGGCGATATCGGCATGGAGATGATTACCAATCCGAACTTCGACCTCATCACCTTCACCGGCTCCGTGCCGGTCGGAAAGCTGATCGCCGCCCATGCCCAATACAAGCGCCAGGTGCTGGAACTCGGCGGCAACGACCCGCTGATCATCCTCAACGATCTTTCGGACGACGACCTCGCCCGGGCGGCGGACCTGGCGGTGGCGGGCGCGACGAAGAATTCCGGCCAGCGCTGCACGGCCGTCAAGCGCATCCTCTGCCAGGAACGCGTCGCCGACCGCTTCGTGCCGCTGGTGCTGGAGCGGGCGAAGAAGCTGCGGTTCGGTGATCCGATGGATCGTACGACGGATCTCGGCACGGTCGTTCACGCCAGGGCGGCGGAGGTCTTCGAGCGCCGCGTGTACAAGGCGGCGGAGGAGGGGGCCGAGGTGCTCTACGATCCCGGCCGCAGAGGTGCGCTGCTCCCGCCGATCGTCGTCGACCGGGTTTCCCATGCGAGCGAGCTCGTCATGGAAGAGACCTTCGCGCCGATCATCCCGATCGTGCGCGCGCCCGACGACGACGACGCGCTGATCGCGCTCTCCAATTCCACCGCCTTCGGCCTTTCTTCCGGCGTCTGCACCAACGATTTCCGCCGCATGCAGAAATACATCGCGGGCCTCAAGGTCGGGACGGTGAACATCTGGGAAGTGCCGGGCTACCGCATCGAGATGAGCCCCTTCGGCGGCATCAAGGATTCGGGCAACGGCTACAAGGAAGGCGTCATCGAGGCGATGAAGAGCTTCACGAACGTGAAGACCTTCTCCCTCCCGTGGTGATCCGGGCCAGCCCCTGCGGGATCACCTTTTGCTGGGAGCCGTTTCGCGCGGCTCCCTTTTTTGCGTTTGCGGCAGGATTCTTTCCATCGTTTTTATTTTCCGAACGATAAGAATAATAAATTTTACTTACCGAAAACCCCTGCCAGAATGCCTCGTGAAGCCGATTGTAAACAAGGGTGACGACAGATCGCCCGCCGCGCTTCCCGGGTTTTTCCAGGTCTCCAGAGAGGATTTCAATCATGAACAGACGCATGCTTTTTATGCTTGCCGGCGCCATGTCCGCCGTGCTTCCGACCATTGCATTCGCCGAGACCGAACTGACGGTCTATACCGCCGTGGAGGCCGTCGACCTCGACCGCTACAAGGAGACCTTCGAGAAGGCCCATCCCGACATCAAGATCAACTGGGTGCGCGATTCCACCGGCGTCATGACGGCCAAGCTGCTCGCCGAGAAGGATAACCCGCAGGCCGACGTCGTCTGGGGCGTTGCCGCGACCTCGCTGCTCCTCCTCAAGACAGAGGGCATGCTGGAGCCCTACCAGCCGAAGGACGTCGAGGCGCTCGACAAGAAATTCGTCGACAAGGACACGCCGCCGAGCTGGGTCGGCATGGACGCCTATGTCGCCGCGCTCTGCTACAACACGGTGGAGGGCGAGAAGCTCGGTCTGACACCGCCGACGAGCTGGGAAGACCTCACCAAGCCGGAATACAAGGGCCATATCGTGATGCCGAACCCGGCCTCCTCGGGCACCGGCTTCCTCGACGTCTCCGGCTGGATGCAGATGTGGGGCGAGGAGAAGGCGTGGGGCTTCATGGACAAGCTGCACGAGAACATCTCCGCCTACACCCATTCCGGCTCCAAGCCCTGCAAGATGGCGGGCGCCGGCGAGGCGGTGATCGGCGTTTCCTTCGAATTCCCCGGCGCCAAGGCCAAGAGCGCCGGCGCGCCCATCGACATCATCTTCCCCTCGGAGGGCTCGGGCTGGGAAGCCGAGGCGACGGCCATCATCGCCGGCACGCCGAATCTCGAAGCCGCCAAGACGCTGGTCGACTGGTCGGTCACCAAGGAAGCCAACGAGATGTACAATGTCGGCTATGCCGTGGTCGCCTATCCGGGCGTCGCAAAACAGGTCGAGCACCTGCCGGCGGACATCTCCTCCAAGATGATCGACAACGACTTCGAATGGGCCGCCAACAATCGCAACGCGATCCTGAAGGAATGGCAGAAGCGCTACGACGCCAAGTCGGAGCCGAAGAGCTGACACCGCTCGGCCGGGCGGGGCGCCGTCGCGCTCCGCCCATCCCGTTCTCCTGAAATCCCTGAAGCCAGCGGAGCTTGCCGATGAGACATGCCCTGTCGATCGAACCGACGCCCACCAGCCCGTCCCGGGCTGCCGAACGTGCGGCGGACCAGCCGGCCCCTTATCTGGAGATAACGGATCTGTGGAAGGCCTATGGCGATTTCGTCGCGCTGCGCGACATCTCGCTGAGCATCGCGAAGGGCGAATTCATCTGTTTCCTCGGCCCCTCCGGCTGCGGCAAGACGACCCTGCTCAGGGCCATCGCCGGCCTCGACCTTCAGACCAAGGGCACCATCCTCCAAGACGGTCGCGACATCTCCACCCTGCCGGCCTCCAGCCGCGACTACGGCATCGTCTTCCAGTCCTACGCGCTCTTTCCGAACCTCACCATCGAGCAGAATATCGCCTTCGGCCTCGAGAACACCGGCCGCCCCAAGGCGGAGGTCGCTGCGCGGGTCGCCGAGTTGCTGGAGACGGTCGGCCTGTCGGCGCATGGCAAGAAGTATCCCGCCCAGCTCTCCGGCGGCCAGCAGCAGCGCATCGCGCTTGCCCGCGCCATCGCCATCTCGCCGGGTCTTCTCCTGCTCGACGAGCCGCTTTCGGCGCTCGACGCCAAGGTGCGCGTGCATCTTCGCCATGAGATCAAGGCGCTGCAGCGCAAGCTTGGCGTTACCACCATCATGGTGACGCACGACCAGGAGGAAGCGCTCGCCATGGCCGACCGCATCGTGGTGATGAACCACGGCGTCATCGAGCAGGTCGGCTCGCCCACCGAGATCTACCGCCATCCCGAAACCCTCTTCGTCGCCGACTTCATCGGCGAGACCAACCAGTTCCCGGCGAAGGTCGCCGCGGATGGCGAGGTTGAGATCGGCCATTCCGCCTTCCGCTGCCCGACGGGCGATTTTGCCCCCGGCGCGACCGCGACCGCCGTCGTGCGCCCCGTCGACATCATTCCGCACGGTGCCGACGCGCATGCGGCCAACGCCGTCGACCGGCCCTCGACGCCGCAGAACCTGATCGACGCCGAAGTCCGGGAAATGGAGTTCCTCGGCATGTTCTGGCGCACGCGGCTGACCGCGCCGCGGCTCGGCGAGCGCACGCTCGTCGCCGACTTCTCGGTCAATGCCGTGCGGCGTCTCAGCATCGAAACGGGCGGCGTCATCCAGGTGGAGATCCCGCGCGAGCGCCTGCTGCTCTATCCGAGGAGCGCATGACGATGAGCATCGCCCTCGAAACGCCCCATCTGCCGCTCGCCGGCAAGCGGCTGCGGCAGCAATCCTCCCGCGACGACCGCATCAAGCTCGGCTTCATGGCCGTCATCGGCCTCTACCTGATCGTCGCGCTCGGCGCGCCGCTCTTCGTCATGCTGTCGAAGTCGCTGTCGACCTACCGCTTCGACCTTGCGGCCTTCGAATTCCAGGTCAGCGACGAGACGGGGACCAACTGGGGGCCGGTCGTCAGCGCCGCGCAATTGAACGAGACGCTCGGCGCGGTGCCGGAAAGCGAGCTTTCCAGCAATTCCGACGGGCGGCTGGCGGCGACCAAGTTCTTCCCCGAATTCAAGTTCCGCAGCCCCGTGCACTACCGCATCCGCGGCACGACCGCCGATGCGGCCTTCCTCGTCGGCTCGACGCTGGAAAAGGGCACCGAATGGCGCGACTACGATTCCGGCACCTTCCGCCGCGTCGTGCTGCGCCCGGCACGCGGCCTCGGCCTCGATAACTTCGTGGCCTATTTCTCGACGCCGGCGCTCGCCCAGTCGATCTACAATTCGGTGCTGATGGCGGCCATCAGCACGGTCTTCACCGTCGCCATCGCCTTCGCGCTTGCCTATGGACTGACGCGGAGCTGCATGCCGCTGAAGGGCCTCTTCCGCGGCGTCCTGACGATCCCGATCCTCGTGCCCTCGCTGCTGCCGGGCATCGCGCTCGTCTATCTCTTCGGCAACCAGGGTGTCTTCAAGGACTGGCTGATGGGCTATTCCATCTATGGTCCGATCGGCATCGTCATCGGCTCGGTCTTCTTCACCCTGCCGCATGCCTTCCTGATCATCCTGACGGCGCTTTCCGTGGCCGATGCGCGCCACTACGAGGCCGCCGCCTCGCTGAAGGCCAGCAAGTGGCGCACCTTCACCACCGTCACCGTGCCCGGTGCGCGTTTCGGTCTCGTCTCGGCCGCCTTCGTCGTCTTCACGCTGGTCATCACCGATTTCGGCCTGCCCAAGGTGATCGGCGGGCAATATGGCATGCTCGCCGTCGACATCTACAAGCAGGTGATCGGCCAGCAGAATTTCGAGATGGGCGCGGTCGTCTCCGTCATCCTGCTCGTGCCGGCCATCCTCGCCTTCGCCGTCGACCGGCGCATGCAGAAGCGGCAGGTGGCGCTGCTGTCGGCCCGCGCCGTGCCCTATGCGCCGAAGCCCAATGCCCGCACGGATGCGATCTGCTTTGCCTTCGCCTGCCTCGTCAGCCTCTTCATCCTCGGCATGATCGCCATGTGCCAGATCGCCGCCCTGGTGAAATTCTGGCCCTACGACCTGACGCTGACGACGAAGAACTTCGCCTTCGACCTGATGGACGGCGGCGGCTGGGAAGCCTATGGCAACTCGATCAAGCTGGCTTTGCTGACGGCGCTGTTCGGCTCGCTCGTCGTCTTCGCCGGCGCCTATATGGTGGAGAAGGCGGACGGCTTCCGCCTCGGCCGCGGCCTCTTCCATTTCCTCGCGATGATGCCCATGGCGGTGCCGGGCATGGTGCTCGGCCTTGCCTATATCTTCTTCTTCAACAATCCGGCCAATCCGCTCCATCCCATCTACGGCACGATGGCGATCCTTGTCGTCTCCACGGTGACGCACTTCTATACCGTCGCGCACCTGACGGCGCTGACGGCGCTGAAACAGATGGATCCGGAATTCGAATCCGTCGCCGCCTCGCTGAAGCAGCCCTTCCACCGGCTGTTCTTCCGGGTCACGGTACCGGTCTGCCTGCCGGCGATCCTCAACATCGCGATCTATCTCTTCGTCAATGCGATGACGACGGTCTCGGCGGTGGTCTTCCTCTATTCCACCAACACCAAGCTCGCCTCGGTCGCCGTGCTCAACATGGACGATGCCGGCGACATCGCCCCGGCAGCCGCCATGGGCATGATGATCTTCTACACCAATGTCGCCGCCAAGCTTATCCACGCGCTGGTCGCCCGCGGCCTGCTGGCGCGGACCCAGGCATGGCGCTGACGCCGGCGTCGAAGGTTGCATGAAAAAGGCCCCTCTCCATCGCGGATGAGGGGCCTTTTCCTTGGGGATCTGTTTCAGGCGACGTGCCGTTCCTCGTCGCGGCGGCTTTCGGGAAGGGACCGCCGCTCCACTTCGGCAAGGCGCGTTCCCTGCGGCGTGCAGCCGTAGCGCTCGCGATAGGTGCGGGAGAAGTGCGAGGCGGTGGAAAAGCCGCAGGCCATGGCGATCTCGATGACGGGCAGCGACGAGGTGGCGAGCAGCAGATGCGCCCGTTCCAGCCGCAGGTCGAGATAGTAGCGCGCCGGGGTGCGGCCCATCTCGCGGCGGAAGAGGCGCTCCATCTGGCGGCGCGAAAGCCCGCTTGCCGGCGGCATGTCGGCGAGCCGCAGCGGTTCGGAAAGGTTGGCCTCCATCTGCTGGATGATGCGGATCAGCAGGGCATTGTCGATGCCGAGGCGGGCCTGCAGCGGCAGGCGCTGACGTTCGCCGGCTTCCCGCAACTGGCCGCAGAGCGCCACCTCGCAGATGCGGTTGGCGACGTCCTTGCCGAGGTCCTGCTCGATGATCTCAAGAAACATGTCGAAGGACGCATTGCCGCCGGCGCAGGTATGGAGATCGGCGTCGATCTCGAATGTCGTCTGGCGGGCCTTTGCGGCAGGAAAGCGCTCGGAGAAGTCCGGGAAATGCGCCCAGTGCACGGCGCAGCGCCGCTCGTCGAGAAGCCCGGCGCGGGCGAGCGGATAGAGCCCGCCGGCAAGGCCGGCCAGCGGGATGCGGCTGCGCCGGCAAAGCCGCAGCCACGCCTCCAGTGGCCGGTCGGGCGCGGGGATCGCGTTGCCGCCGCAGACCACGGCGAAGCGCGGCGCCATGCCCGGCCGGCAGAGCCATTCGCGCGCCTCGGCGAGGGAAAAGTCGGCGGCGACGCGCATGCCGCAGGCGGAACTTGCCGGCCGGCCATGCACCGTCACGACCTGCCAGTCGTAGACCGGTCGGCCGGCGACCTCGTTGGCGATGCGCAGGGCGTCGAGCGCTCCGGAGAAGGCATGCAGCGCGAAGCCGTCGACGAGACAGAAGATGAAACGGCTGCCGTCCATGCGTGCCTGTTGCATTGTCTCCTCCCGGTCGTGAAAAACGATTTAGGGCAGAATGGAAAGAATTATTACATAATGCAACATAAAAAGACATTCCGGCCGTGTGTTTTCGGCGAAATATGGTCTCGATTGTCACAATTCATCGCCCGAATGAGCCGGGCATGCACGGTCGATGTCGCGCCCGGCTTGTCAAAGCGACAAAAATGATCGCAGATATCGTCATGTCCGGTTCCCAGAACACCCGCGCCCTCGCTCCCCGCCGCCACGGCGAAATCCTGCGCCGCCTTGCGGCGGACGGCACGGTGAGCATCACCGAGCTTGCCGCTTTCTTCGACGTGTCGCGGCAGACGATCCGCCGCGACCTGAAGCTTCTCGCCGAGCGCGGCCAGCTCGACCTCGTGCATGGCGGGGCGACGCTGTTCGAGGCGACCGAGGCGGCCTTCACCGAGCGGCGCGAGGAAAATGCCGACGCCAAGGCGGCGATAGGCCGCGCCGCCGCCGGCCTGGTGCGCGACGGCATGGTCGTCTTCCTCGATTCCGGCACGACGACGCTCGCGGTGGCGCAAGCCCTTTCCGAGCGGAAAAACCTCACGATCTGCACCACTTCGCTATCTGTCGCGCTTTTGATGTGTCGGCAGCCGCAGGTGCGGGTGCACATGCTCGGCGGCGAGATCGACCCGGACGAGGAGGCCTCGGTCGGCATCGACGCACTGGAGGCGATCGCGCATTTCCGGGTCGATGTCGCCTTCCTTGGCGGCGGCGGCCTGTCACCGGACGGCGAGGTGACGGACTTCACCCGCAGCGGCGCGGAGCAGCGCTCGCGCATGGCCGAAACGGCAAACCGGGCCTATTTCGTGCTCGACAGCTCGAAATTCGGCCGGTTGACGCCGTTGCGCATTCCGCGCTTCGAGGCGGCAACCGGCGTGATCGTCGACCGCCGCCCGCCGGAGGCCATCGCCGAGGCGCTGGAGCGGAGGGGGCCGACCCTGATCGTTTCCATGTGACTAAATGTAATATTTTGTAACTTTCTGTCTTGTTCTTTGGCGATGTTTTGGTACCGTGCGGCCTTCCATGGTTTCGGGAGGTCGTTTCATGGCGCAGGAATTTCCAACACAGGCGCAGGTCGTCATCATCGGCGGCGGCATCATCGGCTGCTCGGTGGCCTATCACCTGACGAAGCTCGGCTGGCGGGACGTCGTCCTGCTGGAGCAGGGCCAGCTCAGCGGGGGCACCACCTGGCATGCCGCCGGCCTCGTCGGCCAGTTGCGCAGCCATGCCAACATGACGAGCCTCATCAAATATTCCACGCAGCTCTACAGCGAGCTGGAGGCGGAGACGGGGCTAGCCACCGGCTGGAAGAACTGCGGCTCGCTTTCCGTCGCCCGCAGCGCCGACCGGATGACCGTGCTGAAGCGCACCGCCGCCTCTGCCCGCGCGCAGGGCGTGGAGATCGAGGTGATCTCGCCGAAGGAGGCGCAGGACCTCTGGCCGGTCATGGCGATCGACGATCTTGCCGGCGCCGTCTGGCTGCCCGGCGACGGCAAGGCCAATCCGACCGACCTCACGCAGTCGCTCGCCAAGGGCGCGCGCAGCCGCGGCGCCCGCATCATCGAGCGGGTGCGCGTCACCGGCATCTCCACCGCGAACGGCGCGGTCACGGGCGTCGAGACGGATCGCGGGGCCATCGCCGCCGAGATCGTCGTCAACTGCGCCGGGCAATGGGCGCGCAAGGTGGGGCTGATGTGCGGTGTTCCGGTGCCGCTCCATTCGGCCGAGCACATGTATATCGTCACCGGCCGCATCGAGGGCGTGCATCCGGACCTTCCGGTGATGCGCGATCCCGACGGCTATATCTATTTCAAGGAGGAGGTCGGCGGCCTCGTCATGGGCGGCTTCGAGCCGGAAGCCAAGCCCTGGGGCATGGCGGGCATTCCCGACGACTTTGAATTCGCGCTCCTGCCGGACGACTGGGACCAGTTCGAGATTCTCATGCAGAGCGCCTTGCAGCGCGTGCCGCAGCTTGCGACCTCGGAAGTCAAGAAATTCTACAACGGCCCGGAAAGCTTCACGCCGGACAACAATTTCATCCTCGGCGAGGCGCCGGAGCTGAAGAATTTCTATGTCGGCGCCGGCTTCAATTCCATGGGCATCGCGAGCGCCGGCGGGGCGGGGCGGGCGCTGGCGGAATGGATCGTCAACGGCGCGCCGACCATGGACCTCTGGCCGGTCGACATCCGCCGCTTCGCAAACTTCAACAACAATCCGCGCTGGCTGCACGACCGCGTCAAGGAAACGCTCGGCCTGCACTATGCCATGCCCTGGCCGAACCGCGAACTGGACACGGCGCGCCCCTTCCGCCGCTCGCCGCTTTATGACCGGCTGACCGCCAGGGGCGCCTGCTTCGGCTCGAAGATGGGCTGGGAGCGCGCCAACTGGTTCGCCGCCGAGGGCGAGGCGCCGGTGACGGACTATGCCTTCGGCCGGCAGAACTGGCATGAGGCGGTGCGGCGCGAGATGAAGGCGACGCGCGAGGCCGCCGGCCTCTTCGACCAGACCTCCTTCGCCAAGCTGCTCGTGCAGGGCCGCGACGCCGCGATGGCGCTCAACCGCATCTGCGCCGCCGAGATCGATGTCGAGATCGGCCGCTCCGTCTATACAGGCATGTTGAACGAACGTGGCGGCTATGAAAGCGACCTGACGGTGATGCGCCTTGCCGCCGACCGCTTCCTCATCGTCACCGGCTCGGCGCAGGCCGTGCACGATGCGGACTGGATCCGCCGGAACATCCCCGCCGACGCCCATGTCACGCTCACCGACGTCACCTCGGCCTATGCGGTGCTGGCGCTGATGGGGCCGAAGTCGCGCGACATCCTCGGCCGGCTCACCTCCGCCGATCTTTCCAGCGAGGGTTTCCGCTTCGCCACCATCCGCGAGATCGATATCGGCTATGCCACGGCCTATGCCAACCGCATGACCTATGTCGGCGAGCTCGGCTGGGAGCTGATCGTGCCGACGGAATTCGCGGTCGGTGTCTACGAGGCGCTGCAGGAAGCCGGCCGGGACCTTGGGCTCGTCGATTGCGGCTACTATGCGCTGGAGGCGCTGCGCCTGGAGAAAGGCTACCGGGCGTGGAGCCGCGAGTTGACGCCGGATATCGACCCCTGTCAGGCCGGCCTTGCCTTCGCGGTCGCGCTGGACAAGCCCGGCGGCTTCATCGGCCGCGATGCCGTCGCCGCCGCAAAGGCGAGGGGAACGCCCTCGCGCCGCATCGTGCAGTTCACGGTGGACGATGCAGGGCCGATGCTATGGGGTGGCGAGCTGATCCTGCGCGACGGCAAGCCCGTCGGGGAGGTCCGCTCGGCAGCCTACGGGCATACGCTCGGCCGCTCGGTCGCGCTCGCCCTCATCGAGCATGCCGATGGCGTGGACAGGGCGTTTCTGGAGGGCGGCCGGTTCGAGGTCGAGCTTGCCGGTGAGCGCTTCGCCGTCACCGCCCATCTGGCGGCGGCGTACGATCCGAAGGGTCTGCGGGTCAAGGCATAGGCTTCGGGCGGGGTGCGCGCCACCCCGCCTTTCCTTCAGGCGAACCGCACATTGCTTTCCTGCGCCCGCAGGCGCGGATCGTGCGAGCGGATCTCGACGGGCTTTCCGTCCAGGATCTCGAAGCATCGCGCCAGCGTATCATCGGTGAGGCGCTGCATCGCCTCGGCGGTGAAGAACGCCAGATGCGGGAGGAGGATGGCGTCCGGGCGGCCGAAGAGCGGGCTCAGCGTATGCCCTGTCTTCGCCAGCGGCTCCTCCTCGTAGACGTCCAGCCCGACGCCGCCGAGACGGCCGGCCAGCATGGCCTCGACCAGTGCCGTCTCGTCGACCAGGGCCCCGCGCGAGACGTTGACCAGCACTGCCGACGGCTTCATGCAGGCAAGCGCCGCGCGGTCGATCATATGGCGCGTCGACGGGCTGAGCGCCATGTGCAGCGAGACGAAATCGCATTGTCGCAGCATGGCATGCAGGTCGTGCGCCTTCTCCACGCCGTGGCCGGCCATGGCGGACGCCTCGACATGCGGATCGAAGCCGAGGACCCGTGCCCGGACGCCGGCAGATACCATGCGCGCCATGCTGCGGCCGATCTTGCCCATGCCGATCAGCCCCACCGTCGCGCCCGCGATATCGCGGCCGAGCCAGCGGGGTTCCGGCCAGAGCCAGCCGTCGCGCTCCATCGCCCGGCCGATCTCGGGCAGGCGCCTGGCAAGGGCGATCATCAGGGCGAAGGCCGCCTCGGCCACGGTCTCCTGCGCATAATCCGGCACGTTGACGACGGGAATGCCCCGCGCCATGGCCGCCGGTATGTCGATGGCGTCGATGCCGACGCCATATTTGACGATGCCCTTCAGCCGCCGCGCCGCGGCGATGACGGGCGCGGTGATCGGCGTATAGCACATCAGGAGGAGATCGGCCTCCGCCACCTCCCGCATCAGTTCCTCCTGCGGAATGTCGGCCGGCAGGGTGACGAGGTCGACGCCCCGTGCCCGCAGGCCGGCGTCGATGTCGGGGCATTCGAGCTCCCGGTCCGTGCGGATGGCTTTCATGGGGTATTCTCTCGTGCTTCGTTGCATTCCGTCCTCCTCATCCCGCCAGGATCGCCGTTTCGACAATGGTCAGGGCCTGGTCGAGGTCCTCGCGCGCGATCACCATGGGTGGGGAGAGCGTCATGACGTTGCCCTGGCTGATCTTCAGGCTCAGCCCCGCCTCCAGGCAGCGATAATAGGCCCGTTCGGCGAGCCCGTTGTCCGGCGTGAAATCCGCGCGGTCCGATACGAGCTCAACTCCGAAGAGCAGGCCACGCCCGCGCACGTCGCCGACGGCGGGGCAGCGCTCCGCGAAGGTGCGAAGCCGCTCCATCGCGTAGTCGCCGAGTTCGGCGGCCCGCTCGGCAAGCCCTTCCTCGCGGATGATGGAGATCGTCGTGAGCGCCGCGCGGGTCGTCACCGGGTTCTTCTCATGGGTGTAGTGGCCGATGGCATAGTCACCCGCCACGTCGAGGTCCCGCCGGGCGACGACGCCGGCAATCGGCAGCACACCTCCGCCGAGCGCCTTGCCGAGCACAAGGATGTCGGGCACGACCTCGTCATGCTCGCAGGCGAAGAAACGGCCGGTCTTGCCGAGGCCCGTCGGAATCTCGTCGAAGATCAGCAAGGTCCCGTGACGGTTGCAGGCCTCGCGCACTGCCTTCCAGAAGCCCGGCGCCGGCGGATTGGGCGTCGCGCGCATCGGCTCGGCGACCAGCGCGGCGAAATCGCCCTCACGGCCAAGCACATAGGAGATCATGCCGGCGCAGGCCTTGGCGGAGCGTTCGAGATCGTCCTGGCCGTAGGCGCAGCGGCGGCTTGCCCAGGGCGCGACATGCTCGGCTCCCGGCAGGAGCGGCCCGGCGATGCCCGAGCGGAAGGTCGCCTCGCCGCCGACGCTCGACGCGCCGAAGCCCGCGCCGTGGAAGGCGTCCCAGAAGGAGAGTGTCTTGAAGCGCCCGGTCGCGGCGCGGGCGAGCCGCAGCGCGACCTCGATCGCATCGGAGCCGCCCGTCGTGAACAGCACCTTGCCGAGATCGCCGGGCGCCAGCCGGCCGAGCGTTTCCGCCAGCTCGACCGCCGGCTCGCAGGTGAAGCGGCGCGGTGCGAAGCTGAGTGTGTCGATCTGCTCCTTGATCGCCTGCCTCAGCCGCGGATGGCCGTAGCCGATATGGTGCACGCTGTTGCCATGGAAATCCATGTAGCGCCGGCCGGCGGTATCCTCGATCCAGATGCCTTCCGCCTTTGCGATGGCGCTGAGGCAGGGGCTGGAAAGGCTCTGGTGCAGGAAGGCGGCGGCGTCGCGCGAGACGAGGTCATGCGTTCGCCCGTCCCCGAGGCGCGCATTCCAGGCTCCGCGTGCGGCGGATGTATTGGCCTCGCCTTCCGTGTGAACCAGCGTGGATGCCGTGGTCTTCATCGCTATCTCCGATCCGTCTGCCTGCGACAGGAGAGCTATCGCATCGTTCGGTTTGCAAATAAAATCGATATTCTCGACAGCAATGAAGAATTCATCGATACTGTGGCCTCCACGAAAGGCTTTCATCCGCCATGCGCTATGTCCAGCTTCGGGCTTTCCATCATGTCGCCCTCGCCGGGAGCTTTTCCCAGGCGGCGCGCGACCTCTCCCTCACCCAGCCCGCCATTTCCGATCAGGTGCGCTGGCTCGAGGAGGAATATGACGTTCCGCTTTTCGTGCGCAAACGCCGGCAGCTCACGCTGACCCCGGCGGGCACGCGGCTGCTGGCGGCGACGCGCCGCCTGTTCGACGCGGAAGGCGAAGCCCTCGACGTGTTGCAGGAGGAACGCTCGCTGCGGGCGGGCGTGCTGCGCATCGCCGCCGATTCGGTAGATCACATATTGGATGTGCTCACGGTCTACCGGCAGCGGTTTCCCGGCATCCAGATCAGGATCGTCGGCGGCAATTCCAGCAGCATCGTCGAGGATCTGCTCGCCTATGACGTGGATATCGGCGTCCTCGGGGAGCTAGCCGACGAGCGGCCCTTCGAGGTCCTGTCGCTCAATGTCTCGCCGGTCGTGCTCTTCGTCGCGCGATCCCACCCGCTGGCGGGGCATGCGAGCCTGTCGCTGCAGGCGTTGAGTGCGTGGCCGCTGGTCATGCGGGAAGAGGGGTCGCGGACCCGGCTGATGGTGGAAAAGCTCGCCGCAGCGGAGGGCATCGCCCTTCGCTGCGCCATAGAGGCCGAGGGGCGCGAGGCCGTCCGGCGCATCGTCGCCGCCGGCGTCGGGGTCGGCATGGTCTCGCAGGCCGAGTTCGACAACGACCCGAGGCTGGTCAAGATCGCGCTCGAAGGCCAGCCGCTGACGATGCACGAGAAGCTGATCTGCCTGAAGGACCGCCGCAACGGCAAGGCGATCCAGGCCTTCTTCGCGACGGCCCGGAGACTGGCACAGGAATAGGTCCCGGTTTCAAGCGGTTGTAGTGGTGACGTCGATGAGCCAATCGCGAAAGGCCGTTACTTTCGGCAGCTTCGCCTTGCGCTGCGAAACGAGCAGCCAATAGGAACCGGCGGCCGGAAGCCGGGCGCGAAACGGCTCCACCAGTAGCCCGCTGGCCAGTTCCCGCTCCACCAGCGCGGCGCGGCCAAGCAGGACGCCCTTGCCCTCGACGGCTGCGCGGATCGCCATGATCGACTGGTCGAAGAACGAACCCGACGAGGTGTCGACGCCCCTGACCCCGGCATGCGCAAGCCAGGTGTCCCATTCCTCGGCATAACCGGGAACATGCAGCAGGTCACGGCCCCTGAGGTCCTCGGGAACGGCCAGCGCCTCGGCATAGGCCGGGCTGCAGACGGGGAAGGCCTCGTCCGCAAGCAACCGGGTGGCTTCGCATTTCGGCCATTGGCCCGCGCCGAAGGCAATCGTCGCATCGACCTTGTCCTCGCCCTGGTCGAGCGCCGTCAGCCTGAGGTCTATGTCGGGATGCCTTGCACGGAAGAGGTCGAGGCGGGGCGCGATCCACTGGCTGGCGAAGGATGTCGGCACGTGCACGACCAGCAGGTCGCGCGCGTTCCGTCCGGCGAACCTGCTGGTCGCCTCGTCGATCATGTCGAAGGCCTGGCCCAGATCCTCGGCATATCGCCGGCCCCGGTCGGTGAGCCGCACGCCATTGGCGTGGCGCTCGAAGAGGGGCTTGCCGAGTCTCAGTTCAAGCGCCCGAATGTGCTGCGAGACGGCCGAGGGTGTGACATTCAATGCCGCGGCGGCGGCGGCGAAACTGCCGAGGCGGGCGGCGGCCTCGAACGCGCGAAGCCAGTTCAGCGAGGGGCGCAGGGGAGACATGGCACCATTAGAAATACTTAAGCTTTCCCCAAGGTAATCGCGTTTGCGCGCGCAGGCAACAATGTCTCCTATGGCTTCAATCCGGCCTTTGGAGAAATCGCCATGAACGTTCACTGTCTGAATACCTATCGACCGGGCCACGGCCTTCCGGGCTCGTTCTATACCGATCCGGAGATATTCGCCGAGGAGCAGCGCCGCATTTTCCGCAACAGCTGGTTCTTTGCCGGTCACTCCATCGAGGTTGCCGGGCGGGGCGATTACCTGACGCTGGACGTTGGAGGTGTGCCGGTCGTTGTCGTCCGCGATCAGGACGGCGGGCTGCACGCCCACCACAATATCTGCCGTCACCGCGGCTCCCTCGTCTGCACGAAGGAAAAGGGCAAGGCTGCCCGCCTGGTTTGTCCCTATCATGCCTGGACTTACGGGCACGATGGCCGGCTGATCGGCGCGCCGATGATGGGAGAAGGGTTCGACAAGGAAGCGCATGGCCTGAAGCCGGCGCATGTGGGGGAATTCGACGGGCTGATCTTCGTCAACCTGTCCGAGACGCCGTCTCCGTTTCATGAACTGCGCGACCATCTTTCGCCGGTTCTCGCATCCCAGGGCATGACGCGGGCGAAGGTCGCCCTGATCCGCGACTACGATCTGGATGTGAACTGGAAGATCGTCGTGGAGAACAACCGCGAATGTTACCATTGCGAGGGCAATCATCACGGCTATGTCTCCGTGCAGTATGATACGGAGAACGACAATCCCGCTCTGAAGGGGGAGATCGCCGAGCGCCTGGGCGAGTGTCGCCGGCGCTGGGAAAGGGCCGGCCTCGACGTCGCGCGCGTCAACACCTCGTCCAACAACACGGCGGAATGGTTCCGCGCCAACCGGACCCCGGTCCGCAAGGGCATGGTGACGGAAAGCCCGGACGGTCAGCTCGTCTGCAAGGTGTTGATGGCCGGTTTCACCGACCCCGACATGGGAACGGCCCGCGCCAACACCAACATCAATTTCTGGTGCCATGCCAATTCCGACTATGCGCATACCGTGCGCATCACGCCGGTATCCCCGACCCGGACCATCGTGCGGGCCTATTGGCTGGTGGATGAAAACGCCGTCGAAGAGCGCGATTACGATCCCGAGGCGATTGCCGCCTTCCATCACCAGGTCATGTCCGAGGACTGGGATATCTGCCGCCGCCAGTGGCGCGGCGTCACCTCGCCCAGCTTCGAGCCGGGCCCCTATGCGCCGGACAAGGAGGCGAATGTCGACCGCTATGTGCGCTGGTATGTCGGGCGGATGAGCGCCTGACGCTCCCGCCCGCGCTCTCGATCACCGACAACAAGGTGGCGGCTTGCCCGCTGCCGGGAATTCAACGGGACCACGCGCAGTGCGGGTCGGCTTCGGAAAGACGGATATGTCAAAGCTTCCATCTCACGCCCGTATCGTCATCGTCGGCGGCGGCGCCATCGGCACCAGCATCGCCTATCACCTTGCCAAGGCGGGCGAGAAGGACGTCCTGCTCCTGGAAAAGCGTGCGCTGACGGCGGGCTCCACCTGGCATGCCGCCGGTCTCATGGGGCAGTTGCGCAGCAAGGTGAACCTGACGCGGCTGATGCAATACAGCGCCGACCTGTGCGCCAGGATCGGTGCGGAGACCGGTCAGGATGTCGGCTGGAAGAATGTCGGCAGCCTTCGGCTCGCCGCTTCCGATGCCCGCTGGGAGGAGTTGAAGCGGGCGCATACGGCCGCAAGAAGCTACGGTTTCGACATGGAGCTCGTCGGCCCGGACGAGGTCAAGCGCCTCTTTCCGCTTGTCGATACGAAGGGCTTGCGCGGCGCGACCTGGATCGCTTCCGACGGCCATGTGGATCCCTATTCGCTGACCCATGCCTATGCGAAGGGAGCCCGGGCAGGCGGCGTGCGCATCGTCGAGGGCGTCGCCGTCACCGGCTTCACGATCCGGGACCGGCGTATCACGGCGGTAAAAACGGCCGAAGGCGATGTCGGCTGCGAGATCGTCGTCAACGCCGCCGGGCTCTGGGCGCGGCAGCTCGGCGAACTGGCGGGCATCGATCTGCCGGTCACCGTGGTCGAGCATGAATATTTCGTGACCGAGAAGTCGCCGAAGGTGCCGGATGACCTGCCGACCTTGCGGGACCCGGACGCCAATTTCTACGTCAAGCCGGAACCGGGCGCGATGGCGATCGGCGGCTGGGAGAAACAGACGCGGGCCGCCTACGGGCTCGGCAAGCTGCCGCTGGATTTCGGCCAGGAACTGTTTACGGACGATCTGGAGCGCATCGCCGAGGTGATCGAAGGCGCTTCGAACCGTATCCCGCTGCTCGGCGAGCTTGGCGTGCGCTCCGTGGTCAATGGCCCCATCCCCATTTCGGCGGATGGCGAACCGGTCATGGGCCTTGCCGGCGGCTTCGAGAACTTCTTTGTCGCCTGCGGCTTTACATCCGGGATTGCCGCCTCGGGCGGAGCCGGCCGCGCCATGGCGAACTGGATTCTGGAGGGCGATCCGGGCATGGATCTGTGGGCCTTCGACCTGCGTCGCTTCGGCCACCCGCATGGCGGGCTCGCCTATCTGCGCGACAGCGCCATCGAGGCCTATTCCAAATATTATGCGATTGCGTGGCCGGAGGAGGAGCGCTCGGCCTGCCGGCCATTGCGGCGTTCGCCCCTCTACCAGACCCTGACAGCCGAGGGCGCCGTCAATGGCGCCAAGTTCGGCTGGGAGCGGCCCAACTATTTCCTGGCGCCCGGCGAGAACAGGCCGCCGCTGGAAACCTTCGAGCGGGCGCCCCACGCCGAGGTGATCGGCCGGGAGCACCGGGCGGTCCGCGAGCGCGTCGCGCTGATCGATCAGTCATCCTTCTCCAAGTTCGAGATTTCGGGGCCGGGAGCCCTTGCTTTCCTGCAATGGCTGGCGGCCGCGAATGTCGATCGTCGCGAGGACGCTGTCGTCTATACGCAGATGCTCAACAAGCGTGGCGGTATCGAGGCCGACCTGACCATCATGCGGCGGGGGGAAAGCCGCTTCCATGTCGTCACGGGCTCCGCCTTCGGCACGCGTGACGGAGACTGGATCCGCCGCCACATGCCCCGCGACGGATCCGTGACCATGCAGGACGTGACGGGTGCGTATGGGGTCATCAATCTCTGCGGGCCGCTGGCGCGCGATGTCCTAGCCGCCGTCACCGAGCACGATGTGTCGGATGCTGCCTTTGCCTACATGACATGCCGCGAGATCCGGATCGGATGGGCGCCGGTCTTCGCCGCCCGCGTGACCTATGTCGGCGAGCTCGGCTGGGAACTGCATGTGCCGAGCGAGTATCTTGCCTATGTCTACGAGATCCTGCGCGAAGCGGGAACGCCGCTGGGAATCGCCAATGTGGGGTACAAGGCGATTTCCAGCCTGCGCATGGAGAAACGCTACCTCTACTGGGGCGCCGACATCACGCCCGACGACACGCCGCTGGAGGCCGGGTTGGGCTTTGCGCTGTCGATGAAGAAGGGGGATTTCCAGGGCCGCGATGCCATCGCGGCGCAGAAGGAGCGTGGTATCGCGCGAAAGCTCGCCTGTTTCAGGCTCGACGATCCCCTGCCGGTCTATGGCGGCGAGGCGATGCTGGCGAACGGCCGTATCCTGGGAATGACCACCAGCGGCGACTTCGGCCACACCATCGGAGCCCCGCTCGTCTTCGGCTATCTCAAGGGGGAGGATATGGCATTGCGGGAGATCGAGGTCGAGGCGTTCGGTCGCCGCAGCAGGGCAACGGCGGTGGACCGTTGCGCCTACGATCCCGAAGGCAAGCGCATTCGGCTTTAAGGGCCTTGGCTGGGCATCCTGTCCAAGCCGGCTCGGTCCGGCCGTGCCGTTCGCAGACATTGCCCAGCCTATGCGAACGTCCAGTCTTTCGCCTGGCGACGGCTGTTCCAGTAGGTGGCGAAGCGGCCTCCGGCGGCGATCAGGTCGTCGCGGCTGCCCGCCTCGACGATGCGGCCGTGTTCCACGAAGAGGATGTGGTCGGCCTTCGCGATGGTCTCGATGCGATGTGCGACGACGAGGGCGGTGTGGTGGCCGAAGCGGGTGAGGGCGGTGGCGACGGCGACCTCGTTCAGCGTGTCGAGGCCGCTCGTCGCCTCGTCGAGCAGCAGGATCGGTGCGTTCTTGAGCAACGCGCGGGCGATGCTGACGCGCTGGCGCTCGCCGCCGGAAAGGTTGTTGCCGCCTTCGCCGACCGGCGCGTCCCAGCCGCCAAGGCGCTCGACGATCTCGTCGACGCAGGCCGCCGCTGCCGCCGCGCGCAGCGCCGCTTCATCGGCCTCGGGGCGGGCGAGACGGATGTTCTCGGCAATGCCGCCCTCGAAGAGCTGCACATTCTGGAAGACGACGGAGAGCTGGTCCATCAGGGTCGCGGGCTCATAGGCGCGCACGTCGTGGCCTGCGACGCGGATTTCTCCGGCGGAGACGTCGTGCAGGCGGGCGATCAGCGTGAGGATCGTGCTCTTGCCGGAACCGGACGGGCCGACCAGCGCGGTCATCCGGCCGGCCGGGACCGTGAAGGTAACCCCATTGAGGATCGGCGTGCCGTCGATGTTGAAATGCACATCGCGGAATTCGATGTCCGGGGTGCCGGGCGTGCTGTCCTGCGCGGGGACCGACTGGGCAGGGACGTCGAGCACGGCGAGGGTTCGCCCGGCGGCGGCGTGGGTGGATTCGAGCGCGGGGAAAAGCTCCGAGAGGGTATTCAGCGGCTCAAGAAAGCGGAGGACCACGACGATCAGTGCCACGGTGCGGGCGGCATCGACGGCGCCGTCCATATAGAGGAACGCCAGGACGGCCACCATGGCGATGAGCGTCGCCTGCATGGCGAGCGAGAAGAGTAGCATGCCGGGCAGGGCGAACCAGAGGACGCGCAGTCCACTGGATTTCTGGGCGTCGATAGCTGCTCCGAGTGGCGTACCCTCCATGCCGGTGCGGCCGGCGGCGCGCAGCACGATCTGGGCGTGGGCGAATTCCTCCGTGCGCTCGGCGGCCTCGCTGGAGGCGGCGGCGAAATCGGCCTCGGCGCGGCGCATCAGCCGCCCGCCGAGAAGGAGAGCGCCGAGCAGCATCGGTGCCGCGGCAAGCGCCGCAAGGCCGAGCGGCCAGGCGACGAAGAAAAGGCCGATGGCGATGGCGAAGGGCAGCGTGACGGCGATGGAGGCCTGTGTCGCCAGGTTGACCGAGCTTGCGAAGAGCTCCGGCACGGCGCCGGCGAGCGCGCGTTTGGCCTGCGATCGCTGCGTGGCACCGAACCAGCCGATCGGCACGGCGAGGAGATGATCGACGAGACGGGCGTTCATCGACGTCATCATGGCAAAGCCGAGATCGAAGGCGCGGATCACCAGAAAGCGCTCGAGCGCCCAGCCTGCGGCGACGCTTGCGGCAAGCAGGCCGAGCCAGGCAAGCGCGTCCTGCGGAACCGGCGAGAACAGCGCGCCGAGCAGCGGCACGAGGGCGAGGGCGGATGTCGCGCGCAATGCGGCCGCGACGACGACGAGAACGGCAAAGGGCGCGAGGCGCGGGCGGGTTTGCGGCGGCAGAAGGGCAGAGATGATCACGAGGCTTTCCTTTCGCCGGCCTGCCAGAGGTCGCGGTAGAGGCCGGGCTCGGCGATCAGCGCCGCATGGCGGCCCTGCTGCACGATGCGGCCGCGATCCATGACGACGATACGGTCGGCATGCACCACGGTGTGCAGCCGGTGTGCGACGACGAGGACCGTGCGCCTGCCGATGAGCGAGCCCAGCGCCTGCTGCACCAGATGTTCGGATTCCGGATCGGCGAAGGCGGTGGCCTCGTCGAGCACGAGGACCGGCGGATCGGCGATCAGCGCGCGGGCGATGGAAAGGCGCTGCGCCTCGCCGCCGGAGAGTTGGATATCCTCGCCGAGAATGCTGTCATAGCCTTTCGGCGCCTCTGCGATGCGCTCGTGGATATGGGCGGCACGGGCGGCCGCCTCGATTTCGCCTTGGCTCGCCTCGGGGCGGGCGAGCGCGATGTTTTCCCGGAGCGTTCCCCTGATCAGGCGTACATCCTGGAAGACGAAGCCGACGGTGCGTTGGAGGACCTGCGGGTTGACGTCGCGAATGTCGATTTCCGTCTCGCCCGCGATCAGCCGGATCGCGCCGCCCGTCACATCGTGGAAACGGCCCGGCAGGCCGGCAAGGGTGGACTTGCCCGCGCCGCTCGGGCCGACCAGCGCCGTCAGCGTGCCGGGCGCGAGCACGAGGTCGATGTCTTCGAGCACCGGCTTGCGCGGCCGGTAGCCGAAGCTGACATTCTTGAAGCGCAGGCCGAGCGGGCCCGGCGAGAGGGCGCGCAGCGAGCGGCTGCGATCGAGCTCCAGCTCCTCCAGCAGCGTGCCGATGCGGCTTGCCGCCTGCTTCGCCTCGCGCATCGGCACGAAGCCGTACATGACGGCGGTGATCTGCGTGCCGAAGGCGGTGCCGAGGAAGAGGAAGGGCAGGAGATCGGCGGGCGCCATGGCGCCGGAGAGGATGCGCCAGCAGCCGGCCGCCGTGATGAGCAGCAGGAAGGCCGGCGGCTGGATCGCAAGCTGCGAGGCGACCTTGCGGCCGGCCATCGGGCGCTGCCAGCCGTTGAGAAAGGCCGCCTGGCCGTTCAGCACCGTGCGCAACGCCCTGCCGTCGCCGCCGAAGACGCGCACGACGGGCAAGGCCTCGATGAAGGCGCTGGCCGCGGCATTGGCGCGCCTGGTCCAGTCGGCATGTTCCACCAGCTTGTCGGCGACGCCGCGCATCATGTGGGCGAAGAGGGCGACGAAGGCGATGAGCGGCAGGAAGAGCAGGCCGGCGAGCGCCGCATCCACGGTGAAGAGATAGACGATGACCGCGAGCGGCGTGACGATGCCGGCAACGACGTCGGGCACGGCATGGGTGACCATGTAATGCAACCGCCCGGCATCCTCCTGCACCGCCTGGTGCACGCTGGCGGTATTGCGGTCGGTGAACCAGCCGAGCGGCAGGCGGGCGAGCTTGGCGACGATCGAGCGGCGCAGCTCATGGCCGAAGCGGGCATCCACGGCATGTAGCCAGAACATCAGCACGGTCGAGAGCAGGGCGGCACCGCCGAAAAGGCCGAGCGCCCACAGGATCAGCGGCGTCAGCGTTTCCCGGCCGGCATCGCCCGCCAGCAGCCGGCGGCCGAGTTCGGCGAGCAGGACCAGCGGGGTGAGCTGCATCAGCGAGATGACGGCCTGCAGGGCGCCGGCGGCGCGCAGCTTCCAGCGCAGCGATGCGAGCAGTTCCTGCCCGCGCTGCGAGCGCCAGCGCGGCGCGGCCTTCCGAGGGGGCGCGGCGGGCGGTGGCGGAGCGGGTGCCGCCGCCTCTTCGCCCGCCTCCTTGCGCAGGCGCATCGCCTTGCCGCGGATCCAGTAGGCGGCGTGCTTGATGTCGGCGAGCGGGAAGCCGTGCACGCGGTTGAGGTTCGCGCGCAGGTCCTTGATCGCGGCGTTTTCCGCGGCAATCCAGGCATACCAGTTCGACCAGTCGCGGGCGGGCACGGCGGCGGCGAGCGCGCCGGTGCCTTCGCCGGTCCAGATCACCTCGGCGCCCGGATGGAAGGTGACGGGAATGTCCCGGTCCGCCGGCAGATGGGCCTGCAGGATGACGACGACGGCGGCGTCCGGCGGCAGGACGCCGAGGATGCCGTTGATGGCGGGGATGGCCGCGGGATCGCCCATCAGCAGGTAGCCTTCCGGGTTTTCCGGCGGCTCGAACTTGTGGAACATATAGTAGGACGCGTTGATCGTGTCGCCGGGCCTTGCCGCAGCCGCCCAGGCGGAGGCCGGCCCCATCGGCTCGTGCAGCACGAAATCGAAGCTGACCTCGCCGCGCGCCGGGTCCGGATCGACCAGCGTATAGCCGCGCTGGTGCACCTTGGCCGGATCGTCGGGATCGGGCGCCCAGAGGCGGACATAGCTTGCCGTCGGCGTCTCGCGCCCGTCGATCATGGTCGGGGCGGAAAAGCGGATGCGGCGGAAGCCGGGCGTGAGGTTCGTGGCCGAAACCACCGTCATGACGTGATCGGTGGCTCCGAGAGCCTTCATCATCGTCCGCTGGAAACGCGCGCCCATCAGCAGCCTCGCGAAAGAACGGAAAGATGCGGCCCGGCCGGCAAGACCGGGCCGCGCGAGAATGCTGCCGCGCTCCCTACCACTTGATTGTCGCCCCCAGGCCGACGACGCGGCCGCGGCCGATATAGGCGGCCGTCGTTCCCGGCGCGTAGGTGAAGGCGTAGGAGAGCGGGCGCTCGTCGAGCAGGTTTCGTCCGAAGGCGTAGACCTTCAGATTGTCCTTCTCCCAGCCGAGTTCCGCATTGACGATGTGGTAGGCCGCCATCTTCGCGCTGTTCTGGATGTCCGAATAGCGGGTGCCGACATACTGGTAGTTGGCGCCGACGAAGAATTCGCCGGCAAAGCCGAGCGCATCGGCTTCCGTCCGGTAGGTGACGCCGAGATTGGCGGAGAAGCCGGGCACCTGCGGCACCTTGTTGCCCTCCAGCGCCCCCGCGAGCGCCGATTGCGGCGTGACGTCGACGAGGCGGGAATTGATGAGCGCGCCGCCCACCGTGAAATCCAGCCCGTCGGCCACCGTGGCGGTCACGTTCGCTTCCACGCCGTAGCTCTCGAAGGCCTGGTTCGTCATGAAGGGCAGCAAGGTTCCCGGATCGAAACCCGTGAGCTGGCCGTCCTTCACGTCATTGTAGAAGATCGCGCCGCTGACGCGGATGGCATCGGTCAGCTCAGCCTTGGTGCCGATCTCGTAGGTCCATGACGTCGCCGGCAGGAAGGGCGTCGAGGGTAGGCCGAAGCCGGCATAGGCAGTCGTCTTCTCGAAGCCGCCGGAGGAATAGCCGCGCGCCACGGAGGCATAGCTCATGGCGCGGTCGTTCCATTTGTAGGAGAGCGCCATGCGGCCGGTCAGGTAGGTGTCGCTGAATGAATTGGTCTGCGCGAAGGCCGGGATGGTGCCGGGAAAGCCGTTGGAGACATAGTTGGCGTCGAGCGTCTGCCTGTCGTGGGCAAGGCGCAGGCCGCCCGAAAGGGTGAAGCGCTCGTCGAGCGGCACCGCCGCGTCGGCGAAGGCCGCGATCGTCTCGCTGTCGATGGCGTTGTCGAAGGTGCCGTTCAGCGTCGGCGAGTAGCTGCCGACATCCTGCACGCGATGGGTCGTGAAGTCCGATTTGAAATAGTTCGCGCCGACGACCCATTGCACGGCCGCGTCTTCATGCGAGTTGAGGCGGACCTCCTGGTTGAAGATGCGCTCGTGGTCGTCGAAGACCACCTTCTGCGCGTTGGGGTCGTTGAAGAAGGACGGCGGCAGGCCGGTGGCGTTGGAGAAGATGAAGGCGTCGGTGAAGTCGCCGGTATTGTGCAGCTTGATGTCCTGGTAGCTCGTCGTCGAGGTCAGGATGAAGGGCTCGAATTCCTTGGTGAGCTTGATCGAGCCGTGCGCGATCTGCTGGCGGTTGACCGGCGTGGTGTCCGCGCCGCTGATCGGGAAGTCGGGCGATTCCAGCAGGAGGAAGGCAGAGTTGTGCCGGGTGTCCCTGGAAAAGCCGCCGGTGATATCGATGGTGAAGCTGTCGTCCGGCGTGATGCGCAGCGTACCGCGCGCCGCGCCGAGCTTCGCGCTGCCCTCGTCCTTGCCGGTGATCGGGTTCGGAATGTCGCCATCGAACTTCTGGAAACGCAGCGTCGCGCGGCCGGCAACGAGGTCGTCGATCAGCCAGCCACCCGTCGTGCCCTCGATGAAGGCATGGCCATCGGAACCGATCTCGGTACTGACGATGGTTTCCTTCGTCCCGTCGGCCGGCTTGCTCACCACATTGATCGCGCCGGCGAAGGCGTTGCGACCGAAGGTCGTGCCCTGCGGGCCGCGCAGCACCTCGATCTGTTCGACATCGAGGAAGGGCGCGCCGATCGCCGAGAGCGTCGTCGGAACGCCGTCGACGGAAAGGCCGATCACGCTGTCGAGCGAGTTCATCGCCGAGCCGAGCGTCGAGAGACCGCGCATGGTCATGTAGCTTTCGCCGAAGCGGCCGAAATCCATGAAATTCGTGCCCGGCGTCTGGCGGGCGACGTCGCCGACCGGGTCGAGCGAGGAGGGTTTCACGTTTTCCGGGCCGAGGATCGTCGTTGCGACGGGCAGGGAGGCGTCGTCCTGCGGGCGCTTGGTGCCCGTGACGACGACCGCTTCGAGCGTCGTCGTTTCCTGTGCCTCCTGAGCGGCGGCCGGTTCGCCCGCCGCCACCGCGATGCCAAGAGCCGCGAGCGCCGTGGTGGAGATCAGCCGTGCGCGCGAGATGGTGTTCATATGCCTTGCCCCCTGGTCATGATGAGCGTCACAAATAGCGGGTCAGGTATTCTTGAGGATATAACTCGACTTTCGCGCGACGCAGGCAAACATTCGCGAAACGCAATAGTTCGCGGCGCCGTCAGCCCGGCCGCATTCCCGTGGACTGGCGGCGTTCCGAGCGCGGCGGGTGGCCGTAATGCCTGCGATAGGCGGCGCTGAAGGCCGAGGGGCGGGAAAAGCCGACGCGGCGTCCGGCCTCGGCCACCGAAAGCCGGTATTCCTGCAGCAGGATCTTCGCCATCATCAGCCGCTGCTCGCGCACATGGGCGAAGATGGTGCGGCCGAACACCGCCTTGAAATTGGCCTGCAGGGTGGTGACGTTGATGCCGACGCGCCGGGCGAGCTCCAGCGTGGTCGGTGTGTTGACGAGATCGCCGTCGAGGATTTCGCGGGCATGGACCACCCGGTCGTATTCGCGCCTGCCGAGAAGCGCGACGAGGCGCCGCTCGTCCTTCAGCGCCTGCGCCACCTCGATCACATAGGCCAGCGCATTGCTTTCGAGGAACAGCCTGCCGAGCTGGCCGCCATAGGGATGTTCGAGGCAGAGCCGCGCGATCTCGCCGATACGCGGCGAATGGGTGATGGTCGCCGTGCGGAAACCACCCGTCGTGAGTTCTCGCAATGCGCTCACGCCATCGTCGTCGATGTCTTCCGCGAAACGTTCGAAGAAGGCGGGCTGGAGCACGAAGCCGGCGGTGCGAAAGTTGCGCCCGCGCTCCAGCGGCGTCGTGTAGCGGATGGGACGGTCGAAACCCATGAGATTGACCTGGTGCGGGAGGCGGACGAAGCTGCCGTGGCCCTCGACCTCGGTCCGCACGGGCTGGCCGGAAAGCATGATGCCGCAGACGAGGGCCGGCGCCATCTCGACGGCGAAGCCCTGGTCGCAGATATAGGTCACGTCGCCGGCGCTGAGCATCAGGCCCGGCTGTACTTCATGCGCCAAAAGGCGTCCCGTATAGATGGGGGTGTCCAGAACCTGTGGCGCCATTTCGACAGGCTCCACTCCGAGCGCGAATTCGGCGCCGAGCCGAACGAGGTCGCTCGGCGTCATGCCACCCGGCGGGATCAGGTTTTCCAGCGTCATGCGAATAGGGTCCGCCTTGCGTTGAGGTCGGAGCATATTAACTTGAGTAATTAAGTCAAATTTATAATCGAACGGCAGAGGTGGCCGCGCAGGCTGAATGTGAGCCCATTCCGATGATACCGGTCAGGCCGCCGTCAGCCGGTCGACGATCATGTCGGCGATGGGGATTGCCGAGGTGGCGGCCGGGGAGGGCGCATTGCAGACATGCAGCATCCGGTCCGTTCCGGCGAAGAGGAAGTCGTGGATGAGGGCGCCGTCGCGGCTTACCGCCTGGGCGCGGATGCCCGCCTCGTGCGGCAAGAGGTCGGAGAGCGTGAGGCCCGGGCAGTATTTCCGGCACTCTTCCAGATAGCCGGGCTTCCACAGCGAGTTCTTCAGCTCGGTCATTGCCGAGGCTCGGTTGGCGAGGACGGTCTTCCAGAAGCCGGGGAAGAGGGCATAGTCGGCCATGTCCGCAAGGTTGAGCGAGAGCTTCGGATAGCCTTCGCGGGCAAAGCCGATCACCGCATTGGGGCCGACCGTGACGCTGCCGTCGATCATGCGCGTCAGATGAACGCCGAGGAAGGGCAGGGCGGGATCGGGGACCGGGTAGATGAGGTGGCGGACGATATCGTTCTTTTCGGCCGGCAGGCGATAATATTCGCCGCGGAACGGCACGATGCGATGTTCGATGGAAAGGCCTGCAAGGACGGCGAGACGATCCGACTGCAGGCCGGCGCAGGCGACGAGCTTCCTTGCCTGCCAGCTTTCGCCCTCCGCGGCGATCTCGACCGCGTCGACCGCTTCGGAAATGCCGATGACCCGCGTCGAGAGCCTGACCTCGCCGCCGAGCGCGGCGATGCGCCGTCCCATGGCAAGGCAGATCTCGGCATAGCTGACGATGCCGGTGGAGGGCACGAACAGCGCGCCGCGACCGCTGATGTTCGGCTCGCGCTCCTTCAGCTCGCCTTCACTGATACGATGCACCTCGATGGTGTTTTCCTTCGAGCGCGCATGCAGCGCTTCCATGCGCTCCACCTCCAGATCGGAGGTGGCGACGAGCAGCTTGCCGCAGACATCGAAGCGGATGCCGTTTTCCGCACAGAAGGCCTTCGTCGCCTCCGCGCCCTTGCGGCAGAGCTCGGCCTTCAGGCTGCCCGGCGGATAGTAGATGCCCGCATGGATGACGCCGCTGTTGTGCCCTGTCTGGTGCCGGCCAAGCGCCGCCTCCTTTTCCAGAAGCAGGAGGCTGCTGCCCGGCCGCCGCTCCAGAAGCCGCATCGCCGTCGCCAGCCCGACGATCCCGCCGCCCACGACGCAATAATCGAAAACCATGTCCCCTCCCTCGATGGCTTCCTGCCGCCTATCAGGATTCGCCCCGCAATCGAAGATGCGACACCTGCGCGGATGACGGAAGCCGCGCCGATGGCTATAGCGCGCATGGACATAATTTCGCGCCGCCTCGGCCGTAGTGCGGCGCGTGTTTCCCGCCGGAAGATGGCTCCGGCGGAGAAAGTTTCGGGAGAAGACGCGATGCGGCTCTGGTTCATTCTCGCTCTGCTGGCGCTGGCATCCCCCGCCGTCGCCAAGGATCTGCGCGAGCCGCGGCTGACGATCGCGAAGGGCGGTTCGGGCCACCCGCAGGTCGCCCTGACATTCGACGCCTGCAGCGGGGGCGTCGACGAACGCATCCTGAAAACGCTCGTCGACAACCGCATCCCGGCCACGCTCTTCGTGACGCGGCGCTGGCTCGTCCGCAACGGTCCGACCGTCAAGCTGCTGGCCGCCCATCCGGACCTCTTCGAAATCGAGAACCACGGCAGCAACCACGTTCCGGCGGTGGTGGGCGACAAACCGGTCTTCGGCATCAAGCCCGCGGGAACCCTCGCGAATGTCAGGGCGGAGGTCGAGGGCGGCGCCAGCGCCATCACGGCGGACTTCGGCGTGCAGGCCGGCTGGTATCGGGACGCGACCGCGCGCTACAGCTCCGATGCGCTGGACCTGATCAAATCCATGGGCTTTCGCATCGGCGGCTACTCGCTGAGCGGCGATTACGGCGCCACGGTGCCGGCCGCCAAGGCGGAGAGGATCATCGGCAATGCGCGGGACGGCGATGTCATCATCGCGCATATCAACCAGCCGGGCCGGGCCTCGGGGGCGGGTGTCGCCAGGGGCGTCCTGGCGCTCAAGGCAAAGGGCTATGCCTTCCGCCGCCTCGATGAGGTCGAGACGAAAGAGGACGACCGCCGCTGACACGGTGGGACATCCGCCTGTCTCGATGATAGGCTGCGGATCGGCAGGCGGGTCGGGCGCGATGGAACGCGTCCGGGGCCGCTAGCATAGAACAGGGAGGCGAGCATGACCGATGCAAGGATGATGGCGCAGATGACCGGCAAGGAGGGCTTTATCGCGGCCCTCGACCAGAGCGGCGGGTCGACGCCCGGCGCCTTGCGGCTCTACGGCATCGCCGATTCCGACTATGACGGCGAGGAGGCGATGTTCCGCCTCATGCACGAGATGCGCGTGCGCATCATGACGGCGCCCGCCTTTTCGGGGGACAAGGTAATCGGCGCCATCCTCTTCGAGAAGACCATGGACGGGGAGGCCGGAGGCAAGCCGGTTCCCGCCTATCTCTGGCAGGATCGCGGCGTCGTGCCCTTCCTCAAGGTCGACAAGGGCCTTGCCGCCGAGGAGAACGGCGTCCAGGTGTTGAAGCCGATGCCCGAGCTCGACGCGTTGCTCGCCCGCGCGGTGAAGAAGGGCATCTTCGGCACCAAGATGCGCTCGGTGATCGGCCATGCCGACAAGGCCGGCATCGCGGCCGTCGTCCGGCAGCAGTTCGAGATCGGCCGGCAGATCCTTCGCCACGGCCTCGTGCCGATCATCGAGCCGGAGGTTTCGATCAAGAGCCCGAGCAAGGAGGAGGCCGAGGCCATCCTGCGCGACGAGATCGCAAGGGAACTCGATGCCCTGCCTGCGGGCGAACGGGTGATGCTCAAGCTGACCCTGCCGAGTGTCGCCGGCCTCTACGAGCCGCTGGCCGCCCACAAGTCTGTCGCCCGCGTCGTCGCGCTTTCCGGCGGCTACAGCCGCGCGGTCGCCTGCGAGAAGCTCAGCCGCAACCGCAACATGATCGCCAGCTTCTCCCGGGCCCTGACGGAAGACCTGCGCGTGACGATGAGCGATGCGGAATTCAACGCCAGCCTTGCCGGGACGATCGACGAAATCTACGCCGCGAGCGTCGTGAAGGTTTGAGCGCGGCCTGGTCGGGAGCGGGTATCGCTACCTGCTCCCGGCGGTCATTGGCGTTGAAGCGTTATCTGGCTGGTGACGACGGTCTTTCCCGAGGCGGGGTCGCGGTCGGAGGTGGTGAGCTTCAACCCCCGCGCGCCGGTCTGCGCGACGGTGAGGCTGGCGCGGCGGTCGCCGTTTATCGGCTTTGCCCACTGGATGGTGAGGGCGAGGCTGTTGCCCTTTCGCCGGCCGGAAAGCGAGGCGGGGCCGGAGCCCGCGCCGATATAGGAGCCGCGATAGGTTCCGCCCGAGGCCTTGAGGTCGACACCTACCGCGCGCGATACGACGAGCAGGCCACGGCAGCGCCCCTTGAGCGAGAGGGAACTCGGCGACGTGGTGGAGGTGAAGGTGCAGCTTATATTGATCGGCTGCCGGTTGGTGCGGAGCCTCACCTGCCCCTTGCCGACATACTGACCTTTCAGTCCACCGAGGAACTGCGCCTCGCTGGCCTGGGCCGGCGTGAAAAGCAGCGCCGCGGCGCAGCAGATGAGACATCCCGCATTGACGTGACGCATCGCCTTTCTCCGAACCGGTTTCAAGGCAATACAACCATCGAACCTGCACGAAGTTCCCTCCGGCGGAGGGTGCCGTGTCCGCTCGGCATCGAGTGCCACCGCTGCATCCCGATATATCAGGGCATCGGTTGAATTTCAGGAATGAACTTCAGGATTTATTACGATTCTTCCCCTTACCATAGATTGCATATGCAGTCTGAGACCTGTCCATGTTGAGAGTCGTTTCCTGCCTGGCCTATGAGCACGACTACACCTTCGTCGTCGCGGCAGCCGTCATTTGCATCATCGCCTCCGTAATGACCGTGCGATTGTTCGACCGCGCCGGCCGCCTGCCCGCCGGGCGGCAGCTCTGGTGGATCGTTCTTTCCGGCATTGCCGGCGGTGCCGCGATCTGGACGACGCATTTCATCGCCATGCTGGGCTTCCAGATTCCCATAGCGCATACATTCGATCCCCTGATGACGGTCGGATCCCTGCTGATCGCCATCGCCTTCACCGCCGGCGGCTTCTGCCTGACGGTCGAACCGCCCCGCTGGCTGCCCGCCGAGGCCGGCGGCATCGTCGCGGGCATCGGCATCCTTGCCATGCATTTCACCGGGATGGCGGGGCTGGAAGGTTCCGCCCATATTGTGTGGGACGGCGGGCTTGTCGCAGCCTCGGCCCTCTTTGCCCTCGGCTTCGGAACCCTGACGGCCCATCTCCTGGCGCGGAAACGTTCGCGTGCGAGCCGCGTCACGGCAGTGTTCACGCTGGTGCTTGCGATCTGCGCCATGCATTTCACGGGCATGGGTGCGGCGACGATCGTGCCCGATCCGCTTGCCCCTTCCGCGTCGCACACCATTTCCAACGAGCTTCTCGCCGTGCTCGTCCTGTTGACGATGGCGATGGTCGCGGGGCTGATTTTCTATGTCATGGACACGCGTTATCAGCGCGACCTCATCGAAAACTTCCGCCATGCGGCCCGGCACGACCCGTTGACGGGCCTGCCGAACCGCGCCTATCTGTCGGAACATCTGCCTTTCGTCGTGAAACGGATCGGTGAGCAGGGCGGGCAGGCTGCCGTCGTCGTCATCGATCTCGACCGTTTCAAGGAAATCAACGACGTCCATGGCCACCATGCGGGGGATTACCTGTTGCAGGCGCTCGCCCGACGCTTCGCATTGCGGATGGGCAATGGTGAATTCGTCGCGCGCGTCGGCGGAGACGAGTTCATCGCGGTCAAGCATCCCGTCCAGGGCCGGAGCGACATCGACGCGTTCGTCCAGCGCCTCGTCGATTGCGTCCTCCAACCCGTCATACGCGGCGCGGACGCCTTGTCCGTCGGGGTGAGCGTGGGAATCAGCCTCTGCCCGGCCGATGCGGCGAGCGAGGAAGACCTGATCTGCCGGGCGGATCACGCGATGTACCGTGCCAAGCGTGCGGCGGGAAATGCGGTCCGCTATTACGAACCGTCGATGGACGAGGGCCGTCGCGCGCGCAGCGCGCTTGCCATGGAGCTGCGCCACGCCGTCGAGCGGGAAGAACTGGAGCTTCATTACCAGCCCCAGCTGGACCTGCGCACCGGCGCAGTGACAGGCTATGAGGCCTTGCTGCGCTGGCGGCACCGCGAACGGGGCCTGGTATCGCCATCCGAATTCATCCCGATCGCCGAGGAGACGGGGCTGATCGTGCCGATCGGCGAGTGGGTCCTGCGGACAGCCTGTGCGGACGCGGCTGGCTGGAACGTCACCCACCGGGTGGCCGTCAATATAGCGGCCGCCCAGCTCGCGCAGACGGATATCGCCGGGGACATTCACGAAATCCTGCTGTCCTGCGGGCTTTCCGCCGCTCGTCTCGAACTGGAGATCACCGAAGCGAGCCTTATCGAGGACCAGGCGCGCACGCTCCACGTCATTCGACGGCTGAAGGCGCTCGGCGTCACTATCGCCATGGACGACTTCGGAACCGGTTATTCGTCGCTGTCGACATTGCAGGTTTTCCCCTTCGACAAGGTCAAGATGGACCGCTCCTTCATCGAGAACGTGACGACCAACGCCGTCTCCGCGGCCATCGTCAAGGCGACGATCCTGCTTGCCGACAGTCTCGGCATGTCGGTGGTGGCGGAAGGCGTCGAACGGCAGGAACAGGCGGATTTCCTGCGGGCGGAAGGATGCCGCGAGGCGCAGGGTTTCCTTTACGGCCGGCCCCGCCCGATGTCGGAGCACCACCTCCTGCTCTGCGGATGACGGCGTCTTGCGAAGGACGTCGCGGATGGGAGCCCTTGCAGCAGCAGGGCTCCCGGTCGCGGTTCACGAGAGGCGCAGCAGGGTCTTGATCGCGCGCCGCTCGTCCATGGCGCGGTAGCCTTCGGCGACATCCTGCAGAGGTAGTTCCAGGTCGAAGACCTTGCCGGGGTTGATCTTGCGGGTCATGACCAGCTCGATCAGGTCCGGCAGGAAACGGCGCACGGGGGCCGGGCCGCCGAGCAGGTTCTTCTGGGCGAAGAACAGTTGCTGGCCGTCGATCTCCACGCCATGCGGCACACCGACGAAGCCGACCGAGCCGCCGGGGCGGGCGGAGGCGATTGCCTGCGACATCGATTCCTGCGTGCCGACGCATTCCAGCACCGATTCCGCGCCGACACCGTCCGTCAGGTCCCTGATGCGGGCGACGCCCTCGTCGCCGCGCTCGGAGACGATGTGCGTCGCGCCGAATTCGAGGGCGAGGTCCTGCCGGCTCTTGTGGCGGCTCATCGCGATGATCTTTTCGGCGCCCATTTGCCTCGCGGCCAGAACGCCCATCAGGCCGACCGCGCCGTCGCCGACGACGACGGCCGTGCCGCCCGGCCGCACGCGCGCGGCATCCGCCGCGTACCAGCCTGTGCCGAGCACGTCGGAGACCGCAAGCAGGCTCGGGATCAGGTCTTCGTCCGGCATATAGGGCGTCGCGACGAGGGTTCCGTCGGCAAGCGGCACGCGCAGCAGCGGCGCCTGCGCCCGCGTCATGAATTCACGGTTCTCGCAGGAGGACGGGAAGCCGAAGCGGCAATGCGGGCAGGTATTGTCCGAGCAGCAGAAAGAGCCGACGACGAACTGGCCGGGCTTGACGGTCTTCACCGCGCTGCCGACCTCGACCACCACGCCGCAATATTCATGGCCCATATGCATGGGGCCGTTCAGCGGCTGGAGGCCGCGATAGGGCCATAGGTCCGAGCCGCAGATGCAGGTGGCGGCAAGTTTCAGGATGGCGTCGGTGGGCTGGAGGATTTCCGGCTCCGCCACCTCTTCGCAGCGGATGTCGCCGGGGCTGTAAAGCACTGTTCCAAGCATGGGGTATTCCTTTCGCGTCGCGCCTGTCTCAGGCGCCGTATTCGGTGTCCGTGACATGTTCCAGCCAGTCGACGACCTTGCCGTCCTTGACCTCCTGGAGCGCGATATGGGTCATGGCGACATCCGGCGCTGCGCCGTGCCAGTGCCGTTCGCCGGGGGCGAACCAGACCACGTCGCCGGGCCGGATCTCCTCCATCGGGCCGCCTTCGCGCTGCACCCGGCCGAGGCCGGAAACGACGAGAAGGGTCTGACCGAGCGGATGGGTGTGCCACGCCGTCCTCGCTCCCGGCTCGAACGTCACCTGCGCGCCCTGCACCCGTTCGGCGTCGAAGGGATTGAAGAGCGGGTCGATGCGCACCGTGCCGGTGAACCATGCCTCCGGCCCCCTGGCGGATGAGCGCGATCCTGCGCGTGAGATATCCATGGTCATTCTCCTGTCTGTTATCGGATGATGTCGATCTGAAGCGGGAATTTTCCCCGCGCCAGCAAGGGTTCGAAGCTGCCGTCGATACGGCCGAGCCGGATCAGGCCGCGCGACCATTGGTATTCGCCGTAGAAGAGGGCGAGGTTACCCCAGGGGGCATAGTAGCAGACGTCGCCGGGGCGCTCGCCGGAAAAGCGGCCGCCGCCCGCTTCGGTGAGCTTGCGCGGCAGGTAGGCGATCTTCTCGTTATGGGCATAATCGTCGATCTGGAGATCATGGAGCGGGAGCATGGATGCGAAGTCGCGGACGGAGGAATTGTCCTCCAGCGCGGCGATCATCGTCCGGCCGGCAAAGGCGATGCGAATCTTCATGACGCGGTTTTTCCTGCATGGATGCGGATCGGGCGGCTTGTGATGCATCTTAGGTAGCAGCAGGCGATTGGGTTGATTAGCCGTTTTATTTCGTTTGAACTTATCGATGGAGACCATAAATGCGGTGGCGAGGCTCGAAATCGGGGCCGGATGTGCGGGGACTTTCAACGAATTTCTGCGGTTCCGCATGGTGGCGGAGACGGATCCCGGGGCTGTTCAACCGCAAGGCCAGCCCTAATTTAACGCCCATAATCCGGCTGATGGATGGCGAATGAGCCGGTGGTCGCTTTGAGCGGGACGATCCGGGTCGGGATTTTTTCTTGTCGGAACGTGGCGACCTTGTTCGTCCTCTGACCGAGTGGATCCGGCAATGGGGGAAGGCTTCAACCCGTGCCGGTGGCCGCTGGCAACGAACCGAGCGAAAGGAACCGACAATGTCAAAGAACGCTGTTTGCATCTGGTACGACAAGGACGCGGAAGACGCCGCACGCTTCTATGCGCAGGTCTTTCCCGACAGTGCGGTCACCGGTGTCTACCGTGCGCCGGGTGACTACCCCTCCGGCAAGGAGGGCGATGTGCTGATGGTCGAATTCACGGTTGCCGGCATCCCCTGCCTCGGGCTCAATGGCGGGCCGATCTTCAAGCATTCGGAGGCATTTTCCTTCCAGATTTCCACTGAAGACCAGGAAGAGACGGACCGCTACTGGAATGCCATCGTCGGCAATGGCGGGCAGGAAAGCGAATGCGGCTGGTGCAAGGACAGGTGGGGTATCTCCTGGCAGATCACACCGCGTGTCCTGATGGAGGCGATGGCGGCGGGGGGCGGCGAGGCGAAGCGCGCCTTCAGTGCCATGATGACGATGAAGAAGATCGACGTCGCCGCGATTGCAGCCGCCCGGCGCGGCTGAAGGCCGCCCCGCGGCAGCGCTTCAGACGACGCTGCGCAGCCACTCGGCAAACAGCGCGATCACGCGTTTGCGGGGATGGTCAGGCCGGTGCAGGAGATAGTAACCGAGACCCGGCAGCGAGAGTTCGTGCGCCTTCACCAGCTCGCCCACCTCGAGCTCCGGCGCGAGGACGACATCGCTGCAGATCGCCACGCCTTGACCGGCCAGCACCGCGGCGATGGCGTGTGCTTCCTCGCGGAAGCTGAGCCGGCAGGTCTCCGCGTCATGCGGCAGCCCCGGTTCCAGCGCGCGCGCCTTGCTCCACCAGTGGCGCCAGGTCGGAGTCTCGGGATCGATTTTCATCCAGTCATAGTGGATGCGCGGCAGGCGATAGATGTCGCGCGGCGTCGCGAGCGGTTTTCCAGCGGCAAGCAGATGGGGCCGGCAGACCGGAAAATAGGTGTCGCGAAACAGCTCCTGCCCGGCGCAACCATCCGGCATGCTCCGCGAATAGCGGATCGCGACGTCCGCCTCGCCGCTTTCGAGGCTCAGGGTTCGGTCCGTACCGATGATTTCGAGCGCGATCTCGGGCTGGGCCTCCTGCCACAGGGGAAGACGCGGTACGAGCCACCGGCTTGCGAAGGCATTCGGCGTGGTGACGCGCAGGACCTGGTGCGGCATCTCGCAGAGCGCCGCAAACGCCGCGGTGAAGGAGTCGAAGCCGCCGCGTAGCACGGGAAACAGCATGTTCCCTGCTTCGGTCAGGCGAAGGGGACGCGGCCGTCGGAAAAAAAGCGGCTGGGCGCAGATATCCTCCAGCAGACGGATCTGATGGCTGATGGCGGTGGGCGTGACGCCGAGTTCGACCGCCGCCAGCTGGAAGCTCAGGTGCCGGGCGGCGCTTTCGAAGGCTCGCAATGCGTTGAGGGGCGGCAGTTTCCTCATGGCGCGATCATAGATGAATTTATTTCATCCATCACCTGATTTCTTTGATTTTGCTAATGTTCGCCTCCCGTGAGAGCGTCCATCGAGCCAAGGATGGGAGAGCCAAGATGAGAGCCGACGCCCTGGAGCCTGCCGCAACTGTGGAAATGAGCCTGCCAGAGGAAACCCGGCTGCGTCGGGCACTTCGCGGTGAGCTGGTTCTCCGGGCAGATCCTGTCTACGAACGCGCACGGCAAGTCTGGAACGGTCTTGTCGACAAGCGGCCGGCTGCCATTGCCTATTGCGCCTGCGCGCAGGACGTGGTCGCGGCGCTTGCCGCGGCACGGGAGGGTGGCCTGTCGATTTCCGTGCGCAGCGGCGGACACAATGTTGCGGGAAAGTCGGTCTGCGAGGGTGGGCTCGTCATCGACCTCTCGCGGATGAAGAACAGGCTGGTGGAGGATAGCCGCCTCTTTGCTTCGGCCGAAGCGGGACTGACGCTCGCCGAATTCGATAGGGCCACGCAAGCCTGCGGCCTCGCGACGACCATGGGTGTCAACGGCGATACCGGCATTGCGGGCCTCACATTGGGCGGTGGCTTCGGCAAGCTCGGCCGGCGCTTCGGGCTCGCCTGCGACAATCTCCTTTCGGCACAGATCGTGACAGCCGACGGCAGGGTGCTCCATGCGAGCGCCGACGAGAACCCCGATCTCTTCTGGGGGCTGCGGGGCGGTGGCGGCAATTTCGGGATCGTCACCCGCTTCGACTATCGCCTTCATGCCATCGGCACCACGGTTCTTGCCGGCAGTGTCGTCTTCCCGGAGGCAAGGGCGCGGGAAGCCTTGAAATTCTATGACGAATTCGCCCGGAATGCGCCGGACGAACTCAGCCTCGATGCCGCGCTGTTCACGTCGGCGGGCGAACGGCTGTTCTCGATCTCCGTCTTCCATTCCGGCGTCCCGACACAGGCGGCGAGAGACATCGCGCCGCTTTTCGCCTATGCGCAGGGAAAATCCGTCAGCGCGCATGTCGAGCCGACGCCCTATCTCGCCGTGCAGTCGGCAGGCGACGCGGTGTTTCCGCGTGGCCGCCGCTATTCGTGGAAGGCCCAGTTCATGCGCGAGCTTACCGCGGACATGATCGACGCGCTCCTCGATGCCTACAGGAAGGCGCCGGGCGACAATGCCCTCCTTGTCCTGCAGCAGGTTGGAGGCGCAATCTCCCGCGTTCCCGTTGCCGCGACCGCCTATGCCGGCCGGGATGCCGAGTTCGACTGCTTCCCCATCGCGATATGGGACGACCCGGCTGCGGATGGCGAAAACCTCGCCTGGGTGCGCGACGTATGGACCGCCGTTCGTCCATTCTCGACGGGTGCGGTTTACGTCAACAACCTCGGAGACGAAGGACCGGAGCGCGTCAAGGCTGCTTATGGGCCCAACTACCGGAGGCTCGTCGAACTGAAGGACAAGTACGACCCTTCGAACCTGTTCTCGCTGAACCAGAACATCGCGCCCACCATGGCCGACCGACCGGAATGACCTTCGGCGTCGAACGACCGGATGACCCGGAGGCTAGCTCTCCAGGCCCAGCGGATCGGCGACGCGCGGCCAGATATCGAGCCGGGCCTTTCGGTAGGGCGTGGTCGCCGGGTCCGTCGGATAGGAGGTCGGGGCTGCGATATAGACGATCTCGGAGGAGACCGGCTGGAAGCCGGCATGGAAGTGGTTGGTCGACTTCACCAGCAGGAAGGCCTTTCCGGTAAAATCGACGCCCTGGTTGGAGAAGATGTCGGGCTCGTAGGTCTGGGTGCGGCTGGTGATCAGCACGATGTCGATGGTCGTGCCGACCGGGCGCACCACCGCCGTGCTGCCGAGCGTCACGCGGCTGTTGCGGAAGCTCTGCCAGCCGGCGTCGAAGACGCCCTCCACCGTGACGCGAAGGTCGAGCGGCTCGCCGCCCTCCGGCCCCGACTTGCCGCCGAAGCGCAGCGCCAGTTCCGCGCCTTGCCCGGCCGCATGGCAGAAGGAAACGGCGATCGGGTCCCAGATCGTCGCCACCGCGACATTCTCGAAGCCGCGCTCGATCATCCGGCGCAGGATGAAGGTCGCGTCACCCGCCACCCCGCCGCCGGGATTGTCCCAGACATCGGCGATGACGACGGGGCGGTCTGGCTGGGCGGTGCGAACCGCGAGCGCCCGATCGAGGCCGGCCTCCGTGTCCAGCATCGGCATGGCCGTCTCCCTGCGCAGGCGGTAGAGCTCATGGCCGAGCCTTTCCGCCAGCGCATCGCCCTTCGCCCTGTCGCCATCCGTGACGACGACGATGCGCGTGCCCATTTCCGGCACGTCCCCCGCCATGAAGCCGTGGATGACGGAAATCGACAGCACGCCGTCCTTGCCCTCCATGGCCTTCAGGTGATCGACGAAGGAGCGCATCGGTTCGCGGCTCGTCGGATAGATGGTGATCATGCGGCAGTCGAAGGTGGAGATGACGGGCCTGATCTCGCCCTTCAGGGTGCGCAGTGCGAGTTCCACGACATGCTCGCCGCGCTCCTCGAAATCCGTATGCGGAAATTCGAGGAAGGCGGCCATGATGTCGAGATTGGCGACACGCCTGGCGGTGAGGTGGCTGTGCGGGTCGAATTCCACGGCGATCAGCACGTCCGGCCCGACAAGCGCGCGGATGCGCGACAGGAAGTCTCCTTCCGGATCGTCATAACCCTGCGCCACCATCGCGCCGTGCAGGCCGAGCACGACGGCATCGACCGGCAGCGCGGCTTCGAGCTCGCCGACGATCCGGTCGCGCAGCGTCTCGTAGGTCTGGCGCTGGATGAGACCGGCGGGCTCGGCCCAGCAGGACGTGCCCTCGATGACGGTAAAGCCCTCCGCCCGGCCGCGCCGACGCAGGATCGGCACGACGGAAGAGCAGAGCGTCGGCGTATCCGGATGCTCGCCCGGGCCGGCATAGAAGGCGGCCTTGAAGGCATTCATGTCCGTCGGCACGGGGGAGAAGGTGTTGGTCTCGGTGGCAAGCGAGGCCGTGAAGATGCGCATGGTGACAGGTTCCGATGATATGGTCCCGGCTTCCGCCGGTTTCTTCTTGTTATTTATTTTCACTCATGCGACGGTTTGCAAGGGGTTTCTATGGGAATGGATGGCGAAAATGCCGAGATAGGAAATTTAATTTCACGCATGGCGTCGTATTGATGCGGTTTCCGCCTGTGCTATGACCGTTTGACACGTGAAATTCATTTTCAGGAAGGCGAGGGCGGCCTTGCCGGCGGAGATCGGATGGACCTCTTTCATGCATTGACGGACGAGGAGGGCGGCCTTTCGGGGTTGGACCGGACGCTTGCGGATTTCGTGCTGGAGAATGTCGATTTCGTCATGCATGCTTCCATCGGCGAGCTTGCCGGCCTGGCCGGCGTCTCGCCGCCGACCGTGACGCGCTTCTGCCGGCGGCTCGGATGCAGGGGCTTTCCGGATTTCAAGGTGCAGCTCGCGCGGCTGGCCTCCGTCGGCCTGCGTTATGTCCGGCCGGAAGTCCTGACCGAAACGCCGCAGGAGGTCGCCGACGACGTGCTGGCGAATGCGCAGGCCGCGCTCTACCAGTTGCACCGCCAGATCGACCTTGCCGCGCTCGAAAAGGCGGCCGGCCTGTTGCGCGGGGCGGATTTTATCCTCGCCTTCGGGGCGAGCGGCAATTCGTCGATGGTGGTCAACGAGCTGCACAACCGGCTGTTCCGGCTTGGCTGCCGCATCTGCGCCTCGAACGACCACAACATGAATGCGATGCTTTCCGCCGCCGCCCGGCCGGGCACGGTGGTCTTCGCCTCGTCCTTCACGGGGCGCGACACGGCCCTCGTCCACTGCCTCGACCTGGCGAGGCAGCGCGGTATTCCCACCGTCGTCGTCACCCAGAGCCATTCGCCGGTCGCCGAAGCGGCGGACGTGGTGATCGCGGTCGACCTGCCGGAGGGGACCAACGTCTTCCGGCCGACCTCGACGCGCTATGCCTATCTCGCCGTCGTCGACATGCTGGCGAACCTCGTCGCCTATGCCGACAGGCCGAAGGCGCTGAAGACCCTGCGCGCCATCAAGGAAGAACTCGTCAGCCACCGCGACGGCGACGACCGCCAGCCGCTCGGCGACTAGAAACTCAACGGTGCGAGGCCCAGGGCACGAGCCGCCGCTCGATCTGGCGCGCGATGGCTTCCAGCAGGATCGCCACCAGCGCGATGACGACAATGCCGGCGATCACGACATCGGTGACGAGGAACTGTGCCGCCGACTGGATCATGAAGCCGATGCCGCTCGTCGCCGCGACGAGTTCGGCCGCCACCAGTGTCGTCCAGCCCGCGCCGAGCGCGATGCGTATGCCGGTGAGGATCGAGGGGACCGCGCTCGGCAGCACCACGCCGGACAAAACCTGCCGCCGGCTCGCGCCGAGGGAACGGGCGGCGTTGACGTGATCCCTCGAGACCCCGCGCACGCCGGCCGACGTCGACAGGATGATCGAGGGCAGCATGGAAAGCGCGATGACGGTGATCTTCGAGGCCTCGCCGATGCCAACCCAGATGATGATGAGCGGCAGATAGGCCAGCGGCGGCAGCGGGCGCAGAAACTCCACCACCGGGTCGAGGATGCCGCGGCCGATCCGGCTCGTGCCGATGGCAAGGCCGGCCGGGATGCCGATCGCGATGGAGGCGGCGAGCGCGCCGAAGATGCGGGTGAGGCTGGCGCCGAGATGCTCGGCGAGGGTCGCATCGACGAAGCCGGTGACGACGAGATTGTAGATCGCGACCACCACCTGCCGGGGCGAGGGCAGGAAGACCGGCGAGACCAGCGCATAGGCGGCGGCCAGCGCCCAGAGCCCGACGAGCACGGCGACGGTGATCGCGGAGATGGCCGCGACGGGCAGCGGTCGCCGCTCGGCGCGCTCGCAGGGCGGGTCCTTCGCCGGAACCTCGGGCAGGGGCGTGACGTCGGTGGAGAGGGTCATGCGGCAAGCTCCTCGTCTGCGCCGGAATGGATGAGGCCGGTGAGGCCGGCATGCATGCGTTTGAAGAGGGGCGATGCCTTTACGGCGGATACCGAGGCGCCGTTCAGCACCTCCGCATTGAAGCCCGCCTCGATCTCGGCCGTCAGGCGTCCCGGATTGGGCGAGAGCACGACGATGCGCGTGCCGAGCAGCAGGGCCTCCTCGATGCTGTGCGTGATCAGGATGGCGCCCGCGCCGCTTTCGGCCTTTATGCGCAGGAGGAATTCCTGCATGCGCGTTCGGGTCAGCGCGTCCAGCGCGCCGAGCGGTTCGTCGAGCAGGAGAAAGCGCGGCTCCGCCGCCAGCGCCCGCGCAATGCCGACGCGCTGGCGCATGCCGCCGGAAAGCTCCCAGACGCGCCGGTCGCCGGCCTCCGTAAGCCCGACGCGGGCAAGAAGCGCATCGGCCCGCGCCCGGCGCTCGGCAAGCGGAATGCCCCTCAGCTTGAGCGGGAAGGCGATGTTGTCGCGCGCGTCGAGCCAGGGATAGAGCGCATCGTCCTGGAAGACGACCGCGCGGTCGGCGCCGGGGCCGCGCACCGGCTCGCCGTCGAGCGCGATAGTGCCGGCGCTCGGCGCGATGAAGCCGGCCGCAAGGTTGAGCAGGCTTGTCTTGCCCGAGCCGGAGCGCCCGATGATGGCGACCAGCTCGTCCGAAGCGACCTGCAGGTTGATGCCGTCGAGGACGAGCTTTTCGCCCGCGCTGCCCCGGCCCGGCCTTGCCGGGTAGCGCAGCGCGACGTTGCGGAATGTCAGGATGCTCATGGGCCCTCCAAGATTAATGCCGTGGTGGCAGTCGATGGCCCGGCAGCGCCTTCGCGCCACCGGGCCCGTCCGCCGCAAAGGTTCAGGCGTCAGTAGGCGAGCTTCGCCGCGTCCGTCACCCAGCGGGTGGAGACGTAGGGCGAATAGTCGGAAAGGGCCGCGGGGATCTTGCCCTGTTCCAGCAGGAAGGCCGAGGTGTCGGCGACCGCCTTCACCGTGCCCCCGCCGAGCAGCTTTTCGCCGGCCTGTTCCTCGAGCGTCGGGAAGATGTAGCCCTTCAGCAGCGCCGGCACCTCGTCCTGCTTGGCGCCGGTGAGGCGGGCGATCTTCTCGGCTTCCGGCGAGGTGGCGTTCCAGGCATCGGGATCGGCGCGATAGGCGGCCGTCGCATCGCCCGTCACCTTGACGAAGGCGGTCACGACGTCCGGGTGTTCCTCGGCGAATTTCTTGCTAACGATCCAGGCGTCGAAGGTCGGTCCGCCCCAATCCGCGACGTCGGCGGAGGTCGCGAGGACCTTGCCGCCCTTCTTCAGCTGGGCGAGCACCGGATCCCAGACATAGGCACCGTCGATGTCGCCGCGTTCCCAGGCCGCCGCGATTTCCGGTGGGCGCAGGTTGAGGATCTCGACCGATTTCGGATCGACGTTCCAGTGCTTCAGCGCGGTCAGCAGGCTGTAATGGGCGGTCGAGACGAAGGGCGTCGCGATCTTCTTGCCGGCAAGGTCCTCCGGCTTGTCGATGGATTTCACCGCGAGCGCTTCCGCCTCGCTGATGAGGCCGACGACGAAGATCGTCTCGATGGGAAGCTCGCGGCTGGCGGTGGCGGCAAGCGGCGAGGAGCCGACATAGCCGATATCGAGCGAGCCGGAGGCGATAGCGGCGATCACATCCGCGCCGCCGTCGAATTTCTGCCAGTTGATCTTCGCGCCGGTCGCCTTCTCATAGGTGCCGTCGGCCTGCGGAACGCGGGACGGCTCGACGATCGGCTGGTAGCCGATGTTGAGTGTCACGTCCGCGGCATGCGCCGCGCCGAGGGAAGCCGCCATGGCAAGGGCGGCGGTCGCGGCGAGCAGGGCTCTGCGGGTAATGGTCATGGTCCTCTCCTCAAGTTGCCGTCGCCCGAAATCTCCGCGGGCCGGTTTCTCAAACCTATATAATCAATAAATTTAGTAGAGAAATTTTCACCTCAATTTACCGGCCGTGCGGCAATTGCTTTTGCGTTTCGGACGGAATGATCGAAATGACGACTCCCCGGGCTGCTCTCTGCGTGCCGGTGAGATCGGCCGGATCTGCATCACGATATGTTTCAGCGGGGAACGACCGCCCGCCGTTTCGGTTGACTCCGCGCAAGCGAATGAACGCCTGCATTTGAAACCCAGGAGAAGCATTATGCCGAGCCAAGGCGGAACCCATGAACAGCATGTGAAGGCTGGCCAGCAGAGCCACAAGAACGAGGACCGCAAGGTCGAGGCCTCCGGCAAGCACGACCAGAACGACGGTCAGCGCGGCGGCAAGGGCAACTTCGCGGAAGACCGTGAACGGGCCTCGGAAGCCGGCCGCAAGGGCGGCAAGCACTAACCTTCAACTCCAGAGGGTCCGCCGCCGCAAGGTGGCGGGCCTTTTGGCGCCTATGTGCCAAACCCGGTGCGAATCGATGCGAAAAGCGGCGCTACGCCGCAGATGAAAGCCATTTGCCGCCGGAGGGCATCGAAAATGATGCCTATTGGGCACGTTCAAGGCCAAAATGGCCGGAAAACGGCGGTCTGGGGGCTGAAATTCCTTGGTATTTGCCGCTCTGATAAATTATACCGTTTTTATATGTTTTTCGCACTTCGGTGCCTAGAATGAGCCGGAATCACCCGTCATGGGTGAGCCGATCGATCTTCCCGAAGACGACGGATGAAATCGCCGGGCGCCAGCGTGCGTCCACGCTGCCGCACATGCCGATGGAAAGCAGGCCGAAATGCTGACGAAAAAGGGAAAATACGGGTTGAAGGCGCTGGTCGACCTGGCGCGCCTCGCCCCGGGCGAAACGGCTTTCGTCAGCGAGATCGCGCTACGCAACAACATTCCGAAGAAGTTTCTCGACACCATCCTTCTCGAACTGCGCAATGCCGGCATGCTGCGCTCGAAGAAGGGGCCGGGCGGCGGCTATTCCCTGTCCCATCCCGCCTCGGAAATCCGCATCGGCCACGCCATCCGCGTCCTCGACGGGCCGCTGGCGCCGATCCGTTGCGCAAGCCGCACGGCCTATGAGGCCTGCGAGGACTGCGCCGATCCGGAAGGCTGTCAGGTCCGGCGCGCCATGACCGAGGTGCGCGACGCCATCGCTTCCATCCTCGATACGATGACGCTCGAACAGTTCGTCGCCGTGCCGGGTGCCGCCGCGATGATCGAGGAAGAAGAACTGGAAAAGCGGGTCGGCTGACCCGCCGCCTTACGGATCCAGTTCGGGATAGTGGCGGAAGAGGTCGCTCTCGTTGGGCGCAAGGCGCCTGTCGCTGGCGAGATAGGCCGCGATCCTCGGCAGTTTCTCCACCCTTTTGCAGACCGCGTCGATCTTGCCGTATTTCGGCCCGAGCCGCTTCATGAGGTTCGGAAAGGCATAGGTCAGGCCACTCATCGCCTGGAAAAGCGAAAGATCCGCATAGGTGAGATGGCTACCGACCAGATGCGCCGGCCCTTCGGGGTTGCGCGCGAGGATCGTCTCGAACCAGTCGAGGAATTTGGGAACGCGCTCCTTGCGGAATTCCTCCGCCCGCCGAAGCGATTCCGGCTTCTGCTCCTCGTAATATCGTCCCGCGCCGATGGGGTGGTGCACGTCATGCCCTTCCAGCACGAAATCGGCGATGGTCAACTGGATCTGATGCGTCCATAGCCGGAGGCGCTCGTCCTTCGGCGCGAGGTCCAGCCTGTCGCCGAGATAGAGAAGGATCGCCGCCACCTGTCCGACGACCAGCGAACCGTCTTTCAGGAAGGGCGGGGCGAAGGACGGCGTCGCAAGCTTCCTGCCGACCTCCGCGATCACATGGTCGCCTTCCTCCCGGGCGACGTCGCGGTAGGGCGCCCCGGCCGCTTCCAGCGCCAGGCGGATATATTCGCCGCGGCCCTGGATGCCGGTCCAGTAATAGAGTTCGTAGGTCATGGCGCAGGAATGCGGCAGCGGGCTTTCGGTTCCACCTTGTCGCCTCAGACCTCGACCGGTCGTGCCGTCTGCTCGGTCACGCCGAAGACGTGGCGGTAGCGGGCGATTTCCGCCGGATCGCCGGTCGCCTTGACCGGATTGTCGGAGAGCTTGACCGCGGGGCGGCCGTTAGCGCTCGTCACCTTGCAGACCAGCGAGATCGGATCGAGCCCGTGGCCGCCATCGGGATCGCAACCGCGGAAGTCGTTGGTGAGGTTGGTGCCCCAGCCGAAGCTCATGCGCACGCGGCCGTGGAAGTGCCGGTAGGTTTCCTCGATGGTGTCGACATCCATGCCGTCGGAGAAGATCAGCAGCTTTTCGCGCGGATCGCGTCCCCTGGCGCGCCACCAGTCGATGATCTGCTCGCCGCCCTCGATCGGCGGCGCACTATCGGGGCGGAAGCCCGTCCAGTCCGCCACCCAGTCCGGTGCATTGGCGAGGAAGGCGGTGGTGCCGAAGGCGTCGGGCAGGGCGATGAGGAGGTTGCCGTTATAATGCTGTTGCCACTCCTCCAGCACCCGGTATGGCGCGTGAGCGAGCGCGTCGTCGCCTTCGGCGAGCGCGGCGGCGACCATCGGCAGCTCATGCGCATTGGTGCCGATGGCCTCGAGATCGGCATCCATGGCGAGGAGCACGTTCGACGTGCCGATGAAGCGGTCGCCGAGCCCTTCCTTGAGGGCGTCCACGCACCAGCGCTGCCACAGGAAGCCGTGCCGGCGGCGGGTGCCGAAGTCGGAGATGACGAGGTCCGGCAACTGGCGCAGCCGCTCCACTTTCTCCCATAGCCGCGCCTTGGCGCGGGCATAGAGCACGTCGAGTGCGAAGCGACCGCGATCGCGCATCGCCGCGCGCGACTTCAATTCGTTGATGATGGCAAGGGCGGGGATTTCCCACATGGTCGTGTGCGTCCACGGCCCGTCGAAATGCAGCTCGTACTGGCCGTCGACCTTGCGCAGCTCGTATTCCGGCAACTGGAAGGTCGAGAGCCAGGCGATGAAATCCGGCCCGAACATGCGCGCCTTGCCGTAGAAGCTGTTGCCGGCGAGCCAGATCAGCTCCTTCTTGGTGAAGCGAACGCCGCGGGCATGGTCGAGCTGGGCGCGAAGCTCGCCTTCGTCGATGATGTCGGCGAGCCGCACGCTCGTCGTGCGGTTGATCAGCGAGAAGGTGGCATTCACGTCCGGATGGAGCTGCCGGATCATCTGGAGCATCAGCAGCTTGTAAAAGTCCGTATCGAGCAGGCTGCGGACGATCGGGTCGAGGCGGAAATTGTGATCGTAGGTGCGGGTCGCGATATCGTTGACGGCCATGCCGGCTCCTGGCGATGGGACTGGGCTTGCCGGCTGGGAGGGACCGGCGGGTTCGCGCCAACCTCGTTGATCGACGCCCCGATTGCAAGCCGCAGGCCGCTTCATCCGCCGGATGTGCAAAGGAAAACGGCCCGGAGATGTCTCCGGGCCGTTCGTATCGAGTGCCGATCAGGCCGCGTCCGGCCGGTGTACCGTCTTCACTTCAAGGAAGTCCTCGAGGCCGAACATGCCGCCTTCGCGGCCGTTGCCGGACTGCTTGAAGCCGCCGAACGGGCTGCCGTAGCGGTGCGGGCCGCCATTGATGTGCACCATGCCGGCGCGAAGGCGGGCGGCGACGCGCTCGGCGCGGTCCGGATTGCCCGTCTGCACATAGGCGGCAAGGCCATAGGCGGTGTCGTTGGCTATCGCGATGGCTTCCTCTTCCGTGTCGAAGGGAATGATCGCGAGAACCGGGCCGAACACCTCTTCACGCGCGATGCGCATGTTGTTGTTCACATCGGCGAAGATCGTCGGCTTGACGAAATAGCCGGTTTCGAAGCCATCGGGCTTGCCGGGGCCGCCGACGAGAAGCCGCGCGCCTTCGGCAACGCCCGCCTCGATCAGCGCCTGCACGCGACCGAACTGGATGTGCGAGACGAGCGGGCCGATATGGCCGCCTTCCTCTTCCGGGTTGCCGACGGTGGCTTCCTTGCCGGTGCGCTCGGCGATCTCGACAACCTTATCGTAGACCGAGCGCTCGACAAGCATGCGGGTCGGTGCGTCGCAGGACTGGCCGGAATTGTTGAAGCATTCCAGCACGCTGCCGGCGACGCGGTCTTCCAGGTCCGCGTCGGCGAAGACGATGTTCGGCGACTTGCCGCCGAGTTCCAGCGTCACGCGCTTGACCGTGTCGGCCGCGTCCTTGCTGACGGCGATGCCGGCGCGGGTGGAGCCGGTGAACGACATCATATCGACGTCCTTGTGCTTGGAAAGCGCCGCGCCGCATTCGATGCCGTCGCCGTTGACGAGGTTGAACGTGCCCGCCGGGAAGCCCGCCTCATGCACCATCTCGGCATAGAGCATGGCGTTGAGCGGCGTGAATTCGGAGGGCTTCAGCACGCAGGTCGAACCCGTCGCCAGCGCCGGAACCACCTTCAGCGCGATCTGGTTGATCGGCCAGTTCCAGGGCGTGATGAGACCGCATACGCCAATGGGCTCGCGGCGCACGACGTCGCCGTTCGGCAGCACTTCGCGGCTCTTGAGGCGCTTCAGCGCATCGATGAAGCCCTGGAGGTGGCCGACGCCGACATCCGCCTGCTGCTCTGTGCTCATGCTGATCGGCGCGCCGAGTTCGAGCGTGATGGTACGGGCCATCTCGTCATAGCGGCGCTTGTAGATTTCCAGCAGCTTTTCGAGCAAGGCGAGGCGCTCGTCCACGCTGGTCTGGCTGTAGGTCGCAAAAGCCTTCCTGGCGGCGGCGACGGCGCGGTCGATATCGGCGGCGGTGCCCATGGTGATGACCGCGACCGGCTTTTCCGTCGCCGGGTTGATGACCTGGAGGTCATTGGGCTTCAGCGGATCGACCCACTGGCCGTCGATGTAGAATTTGCGCTTGTCGAGCATGCTTTTCTCCCGTCACTTCTGTTTTTCGTCGAGCCAGGCCCTTATGAGCTGGCGATAGCGTTCCCCGCCGAAGCTTGGAAAATGGCCGCCATGCACCAGCCGCACCGGCAGGGTCAGGAGCCGTTCCATCGAGGCGATATAGTCCGTCAGGTCGGAATGGTAGGTGTCCTCGATCAGCGGGCCATCGTAGACGATGTCGCCCGAGAAGAGAATTTCGGTTGCCTTCTCGTAGAGCGCAATACCCCCTGGGGAGTGGCCCGGCGTGTGGATGACCTCGAACTGGCGGTCGCCTAGATCGATCAAGTCGCCATCTTCGAGGATGCGCGTCGCGGGGGCCTTCTTCACGGCGTAGCATTTCGAGCAATAGGGCTCGGGCGGCAGCGCGTCGAAGATCTCGTCGGTGACGTAAGGGTCGGCCAGCGTGTTCTCCCGCGTCGGATTGGCGAGAAGGCGGGCCTCGGCCGAATGCACCGCGCGGCACTCGAATTCGTGGTGGCAGCCGATATGGTCGAAATGCGTATGGCTCGCCACCGCGATCAGGTCGCGCTCCGTGACGAGCGGCACCCATTGCCGGAGCGAGACGACACCCATGCCGCTATCGACCAGCATGTCGCGGTCGCGCCCGCGGATGTGCCAGACGTTGCAGCGATAGAATTCCTGGATGTAGGGTTCGCAGATATAGGTCACGTCGTCATCGAGACGGCGAACGCTGTACCAATCCTCCGGCCGGATGCGTCGCATCGATTCTAAACTCCCGCCCCGTCCTGAAGCACGACGATGCTATCCGCCTTCAGCCGCAGGTCAAGCTCGGCGCCGACTTCGGGCGTCTCGGTCTGCGGCAGATGGGCGGTGAGCGTCGCGCCGTTGGCCGCGACATGGCAGCGATGATGCGTGCCGAAGAAGGCGCTGCCGGTGATGCGGCCGTGGCCGAGCGAGAGGGTGGGCACATCGGCATTGGCCGAGCGGAAATGCTCCGGGCGAATGCAGAGCGTCACATCGCTTCCGGCAATGGGGAAGCCGGAAACGAAGGTGGAGGCCGGCAGCACGGCGCGGCCCAGCGCGGTCTCCAGCTCGGCTTCGCCGGCGGCGGTGCGCACGACCTTCGCCGGCAGGAAATTGGCCTCGCCCATGAAGCCGGCGGAAAACAGCGAGCGCGGGCGCATATAGATCGAGGCCGGCGTGCCGACATCCTCGATACGGCCCTTGTTCATCACGACGATGCGGTCGGCGATCGCCATCGCCTCCTCCTGGTCGTGGGTGACGTGCACGAAGGTCGTGCCGACACGCTTCTGGATCGCCTTCAATTCGTCCTGCATCTGTCGGCGCAGCTTCAGGTCCAGCGCGCCGAGCGGCTCGTCGAGCAGCAGCACGTCGGGATCGACCGCCAGAGCGCGGGCGAGCGCCACGCGCTGGCGCTGGCCGCCCGAAAGCTCATGCGGCTTCTTGGCCGAGGACGCCCTCAGGCCGACGAGATCGAGATAGGAGAAGGCCTTCTCGTAGCGCTCCGCCTTGCCCATGCCGCGCATGCGCAGGCCGAAGCCGACATTGTCGCGCAGGCACATATGCGGGAAGAGCGCATAGTCCTGGAACATGGTGGTGGTCGGCCGCTTGGCCGGCGAGACATATGTCATGTCGCGCCCGCCGATGGAAACCGTGCCGGACGTCGGCTCGATGAAGCCGCCGAGGATGGAGAGCAGCGTGGTCTTGCCGCAGCCCGACGGACCGAGCAGCACGATGAACTCGCCGGCCGCGATATCGAGCGAGACATCGTCGAGCGCCCGGAACGCGCCGAAGTCCTTGGTGGCGTTCTTGATGGAAACGTCGGCGGTCATGAGGATTTCCCGGTTTTTCTGAAGACCGTGAGTTCCATGAGGATGAGGAACACGACGGAGATGAGGAAGACGACGCTGCCGATGGCGTTGGTCTTGGGGTCGAGGCCGGAGCGCAGCATGCTCCAGATCTCGACCGGCAGCGTCACGTCGAAGCGCGACAGCAGGAAGGCGACGATGAACTCGTCCCAGCTGAAGGTGACGGAGAGGAAGAAGGCGGCAAGGATCGACGGCAGCAGCATGGGCGCGGTGACGAGCAGCATGACCTGCCAGTCCTTCGCCCCGAGGTCGCGCGCCGCCCGCTCGATATTCACCTGATGCCCGCCCATCGAGGCGTAGATGATGGCAAAGCAGAGCGGCAGGTTGATCACCACATGGCCGATGCCGACCGTCAGGAGCGAAAGCCGCATGCCCGTCACGTTCAGCATGGAGAGGAGGCCGAGGCCGATGATCAGCGTGCTGACGGTCATCGGCGCGACGATGAGGCCGCGCAGAAGCGCGGAGGCCGGCAGCGTATAGCGCGCGAAGGCATAGGCGGCGAGGAAGCCGAGGATGCACGCGACCGCCGAGGAGATCACCGCCACCAGCAGCGAATTGCCGAGCGCCGCCATCAGCTTGCCGTCGGAGAACACCGCCTCGTACCAGCGCAGCGTCAGCCCGTTCAGCGGCGGCACTGGCAAGGTGCCGTCCTGGAAGGAGAAGAGCACCAGCACGACGACGGGCAGGAAGATGAAGAGATAGATGAGGCCGGCATAGAGCGCGGCGAGCGCGGTGGAAAGGTGCCGCATGGATCAGGTCCTTTCCATCTTCAGCCAGCGGGCGCAGACGATATAGGCGAGCGTGACGACCACCATCAGCACCAGCGAGAGCGCCGCGGCCATCGGGAAGTCTGCCCGTCGCCCGAGCTGCAGCATGATGACCTGTGGCAGCACAAGCTCGTTGTTGCCCCCGAGGATCTGCGGCGTGATGTAGTCGCCGATGCACAGGACGAAGGTCAGGAACGCGCCGACCATGATGCCCGGCAGCGTCAGCGGCAGCACGACATGCCAGAAGGTCTGGAAGGCGTTCGCCCCGAGATCCGCCGCAGCGCGGCGATAGTTCGGCGAAAGCTGGATGAGGTTGGCGTAGATCGTCAGTGTCAGCAGCATGACGAAGAAATGCACGAAGCCGATCACGGTGCCGGTGCGGTTGGCCGAAAGCTCCAGCGGTTCGGCGATGATGCCGATTGAGAGCAGCGCCTGGTTGACGACGCCGCCCTTGGAGAGCACCAGCAGCCAGGAATAGGAGCGTACCACATAGGAGGTCCAGAAGGGCAGGATCGCCATGACGAGGGCGAAGCGCTGCCATTTCTTCGGCACCCGCTCGGCGATGATCCAGGCAAGCGGATAGGCGAGCAGTACCGAGATGACTGTGACGGTCGCCGTGATCTCCAGCGAGACCACCAGCCCCTTGAAGAAATGCGCCTTGGCGAAGAAGGCGACGTAATTGTCGAGCGTCCAGGTCGCGACGATCTCGCGCCCCTGCCGCGTCCAGAAGCTGATCGCCACCATGTAGGCGAAGGGCACGAGGAAGAACAGCGCGGTCCAGAGCAGCCCCGGCAGGGCAAAGGCCCATGCCTTGCGGCGCTCCGCGCGTTCGAGGGCTGTGGCGGTCATGGGGTGGTTCTCCGTTCGCGCTTCGTGGGCGTGCCGTGCGGCTTCGCCCCTCATCCGCCTGCCGGCACCTTCTCCCCGCAGGCGGGGAGAAGGCATATGCCGTGCTGTATCCCACCCTTTGACAGTTCGCAGGGCAAGTCCCCTCTCCCCGCTTGCGGGGAGAGGGTTAGGGTGAGGGGCAACCGTGTGGAGCAATACGCGGGCGTGATGTCACGCCACAAACCTTACTGCTGCAGCATTTCCGTCCAGACATCCTGCATCGCCGCATCCATGTCGGTATCCGCCACCGGATAGAGCTGCGAATTCTTCAGGTATTCCGGCTGCTTGTCCCAGCGCAGCGCCGTCTTCTGCTGGTCGGTCAGGTGCTCGCCGGCCTTGGCATTGGAAGGCATGGCCCAGTAGCACGAGGACGTGGCAAGCCGTGCCTGCCCTTCGGGGCTCACGATATACTGCACGAATTTCAGCGCCAGATCCTGCTTTTCGGAGTTCTTGAACACGCCGATCGACTGCGCCCAGCGCAGCGCACCCTGTTTGGGGATCGTCCAGTCGAGGTTCGGCTTTTCCGCCGAGAGCCCGGCCGTCAGCCATTCGCCGCCACCGACGACGATATCCACTTCGCCGGTCGCCAGCGCCGTCTGCGAGGCGACGACGTCGCTCACCTGACGGGAGACCTTCTTCATCTCGAAGAGCTTTTCCTTGATTGCCGGCAGGTCGTCCTGCTTGAGATCGGCCGTCTTCTTGCCGATGGCGACGCCCGTCAGGCCGACCATGGGCAGATAGTAGTCATAGAGCGCGATGCGGCCCTTGTACTTGTCCGACCACATGACCGAGAGGTCTTCCATGTCGGCCGGGTCGACCTTCGTCTTGTCGTAGGAAATCGTGTTGTAGCCGAACTTCTCCGTGACGGCGTAGACCTTGCCGTCGCGGGTCGTCGTCGCGTCCATGCGCACCTCGGGGAAGAGGTCGCCGAGTGGCAGCTTGTCGGCCGGCATTTCGCCGAGAATGTCCATGTCGATGGCGCGCGGCACGTCGACGGCGTCGATGACCAGCACGTCCCAGTCGCCCGGGCGGGATTGTTCGATGATCGAGATCGCCGCGCCCGTACCCTCGTATTCCTTGAGGTTCACCTTGACGTTGTTGGCCTTCTCGAAGGGCTCGACCAGCGCCGGGTCGGTGTGGTCGCACCAGACGAGGGCGTTCAGCTCGTCCTGCGCCATCGCGCCGGCGGGCGAAAGGGCAATGGTGGCGGCGGTGGCAAGAAGCATGCGGCGGGCAAGGCCGCCGGAAACGGTTTTCGTCATCGTCTTTCCCTCTGGCTGAAGGCGCATGGCCTTGCGGATGGCGCTCGTCATGGCGCCTTGAGAAAAAGATTGAACGAGTTCATTTTTTAAGTCAATCTCATTTTTGAAGAGATTCAGCGGAGGGGCCGATGGCCGGATTGCGGGCAAAACAGAAGGCGGACAAGACGCGCCGCATCCTCGATGCCGCGGCCACGCTGTTTCGCCGCGAGGGCTACGACAACGCCCGCATCGAGGTCATCGCGGAGATGGCCGAGGTCTCCGTCGGCACGCTCTACAACTACTACCAGAACAAGGGCGACATCCTCGTCGCCACCGTCGCGATGGAAGTGAGCGAGGTGCTGGAAGGCGGCGCGCGCATCGTCGCGAGCCCCCCGCTCAACGTCGCCGAAGCGCTGCGCACGCTGATCGCGCAATATTACGACCACTCCCTCGTCTATCTCTCCAAGGAGATGTGGCGCACGGCGATGGCGATCTCCATCCAGCAACCCGAAACCCCGCTCTCCCGCCGCTATACCGAGCTCGACGGCCAGCTTTCCGCCCAGGTCGTGCGGCTCGTCGAGACGCTGCAGGCGCGCGGCGTCGTGCATGCGACCGTCGACGCCAAGGCCATGGGCGAGGTTTTCTTCAACAACCTCAACATGATGTTCATCGAGTTCTGCAAGGTCGATACCATGCCGCTCGAAGAACTGAAGGCGCGTGTCGAAGCCCAGCACGCGCCCATCGCCGCCCTCATCAGCACCGTCAAGATCGTCTGACCCCGGAAAAAGCATGACCGACACGCAAGCCGCCGTCCTCTCCGCCGCCGACGCCCTCGTTGCCGCCTTCGCCCGCCACGACCGCGACGCCTATTTCGCCGCCTTCGCCCCGCAGGCGACTTTCCTATTCTACAATCTCGACCGCCCCCTCGACGGCCGCGCCGCCTACGAGGCCGAATGGGCGCTCTGGGAGGAACGCGACGGCTTCCGCATCCACGCCTGCCGCTCCACCGACCGCCGCGTCCAGCTCCTCGGCGACGTCGCCATCTTCACCCACGCTGTCGAAACCGAACTTTCGGTGGGCGGCGAAAGGCTGACCAACAACGAACGCGAAACCATCGTCTTTTCCCGCGACCCCACCGGCCACTGGCTCGCCGTACACGAACACCTTTCGGCGGTGGCCTGAGTACATACACAGGTGTGTACGTTGCGCGGCTTTTGTGCTATTCCTCTGTCAAAGGAGCAGGCGATGCACAGAACCCGCGTTTTCAGGAACGGCAATTCCCAGGCGGTCCGCATCCCATCGGACCTCGCCTATGAGAATACCGAAGTCGAGATGGAGATCGAGCGCGTCGGCGACGAACTGCGTATCCGCCCGGCACGACGCTCGCTTGCCGGCGTTCTCGATCGCTTCGCGCGTTTCTCGCCGGATTTCATGGCCGAAGGACGCGGCGACCAGGAGCAGGCTGAGCGGGATACGCTCTGATGCCGCGCTACATGCTCGACACGAACATGTGTATCTATCTCATGAAGAACCAGCCGGAGCAGGTGGCGCGCCGTTTCGCGGCGTGTCAGGTCGGTGATGTCGCGATGTCCGCCATCACCTATGCCGAGCTGCAATACGGTGTCGCCGCTTCCAGCGATCCAGCGCGGGAGGGCAGGAATCTGAGCGATCTGGTCGAGCTCATTCCCGTCCTGCCGTTCGACCGGTTGGCGGGAGGCGCCTACGGGCCGGTGCGCATGGCGACGCGCGAGCGGAAGTCCGATCATCTCGACAAGCTCATCGCCGCCCACGCCATCGCCGCCGATGTCGTGCTTGTCACCAACAACCTTCGCGACTTCGCGGTCTATCCGGGCCTCCGGCTTGAGAATTGGCTCGATAGCTAGGCGCTAGCAGCACGCCTCTTCGCTTTTCCCGCTCGCCAGCTGCTCGAGGATCGGGCAGTCCGGCCGGTCGTCGCCGTGGCAGTGGGCGGAGAGGTGTTCCAGCGTGTGGACCATCTCCTGCAGCAGCTGCATCTTGGCCCGCATCTCGTCGATATGCTCGCTGGCGATGCGCTTGACGTCGGAGGAGGCGCGGGCGCGGTCCTGCCAGAGGGTGAGAAGGTCGCGGATCTGGGCGATGGAGAAGCCGAGGTCGCGCGCGCGGCGGATGAAGGAGAGCGTGGAGAGGTCCTTCGGGCCGTAGACACGGTAGCCGGAGCCCGTGCGGCCGGCCGCGCGGATGAGGCCGATCTGCTCGTAATGCCGGATCATCTTGGCGGTGACGCCCGTCGCCTCCGCCGCTTCGCCGATATTCATGCCGCACCTCCCTTGAAACGCTTCAGCCGCAGCGCGTTCGTAACCACGAAGACGCTGGAGAGCGCCATGGCGCCCGCCGCCAGCGCGGGCGAAAGCTGGATGCCGAAGGCCGGGTAGAACAGGCCGGCGGCGAGCGGAATGAGCGCGACATTGTAGCCGAAGGCCCAGAAGAGGTTCTGGCGGATGTTGCGCATCGTCGCCCGCGACAGGGCGATGCCGGTCGCAACCCCTCGCATGTCGCCGGCCATCAGCACCACGTCGGCGCTCTCGATGGCGACGTCCGTGCCGGTGCCGATGGCGATGCCCGTATCGGCGGCGGCCAGTGCCGGCGCATCGTTGATCCCGTCGCCGACGAAGGCGACCTTCTTCGCGCCATTGGCCGAAAGCTCGCGCACCGCGGCGACCTTTCCGTCCGGCAGCACCTCGGCCATCACCCTGGTAATGCCGAGCTTCGCCGCCACGGCCTCGGCGGTGCGGCGGTTGTCGCCGGTGATCATCGCCACCTCGATGCCGAGCGCCTTCAGGGCCGCGACCGCTGCCTTCGTCGTCGGCTTCACCGGGTCGGTGACGGCGAAGAGCGCGGCGAGCTTGCCGTCGATGGCGGCATAGAGAGGCGAGGCGCCCTCGGCGGCCAGTCGCTCGACATCCCCTGCAAAGGGAGCGACATCGAGGCCGCGCGCCTGCATGAAGCCGACCGAACCGGCCTCCACCCTGCGGCCGGAGACGTCTGCGGAAATGCCCTGTCCCGAGGTCGCCACGAAGCCGGACGCCGCCGGCAGGTCGATGCCCTCCGCCACGGCCGCCTCATGGATGGCCATCGCGATCGGATGCTCCGAATGCACCTCGGCGGCGGCGACCAAGGTGAGGACGTCGGCGCGGCCAAAGCCCGCCGCCGGCACGATCTCCGTCAGTGACGGATGGCCGAGCGTCAGCGTACCGGTCTTGTCGACGGCGACGATCTCGGTGCCTTCAAGCGTCTGGAGCGCCGTGCCCTGGCGGAAGAGCACGCCAAGCTCGGCGGCCCGCCCGGTGCCGGTGATGATGGAGGTGGGCGTCGCAAGCCCCATGGCGCAGGGGCAGGCGATGATCAGCACGGCGACGGCATTGACCAGCGCATGGGCGAGGACCAGGTCTGGTCCCAGCGCCAGCCAGAGGCCGAAGGTCACCAGTGCGACGGCGATGACCGCTGGCACGAACCATTGCGTCACGCGGTCGACCAGCGCCTGGATCGGCAGCTTCGCCGCCTGTGCGTCCTCCACCATGCGGATGATTTGCGAGAGCACGGTATCGGCGCCGACGCGGGTCGCGCGGAAGGTGAGGGAGCCGGTCGTGTTCACCGTGCCGCCCGTCACCATGTCGCCCGCCGTGCGCGCTACCGGCATCGGTTCGCCGGTGATCATGGATTCGTCGACATACGAGCTGCCGTCCGTCACCTCGCCATCGACCGGCACCTTTTCGCCCGGCCGCACCAGCACGATATCGCCGGGCACGACGCTTTCCAGCGGCACGTCCTCCGGCTTGCCGTCGCGCAGCACGCGGGCGGATTTGGCGCGCAGGCCGGCAAGGTGCCGGATCGCCTCGCCAGTGCGCCCCTTGGCGCGGGCCTCCAGATAACGCCCGGCAAGAATGAGGGTCACGATGACCGCGGCCGCCTCGAAATAGACATTGGCCGTGCCGCCTGGCAGCAGGCCCGGCGCGAAGGTTGCGACGGTGGAAAAGCTCCAGGCGGCGAAGGTGCCGATGACGACGAGCGAATTCATGTCCGGCGCAAGGCGCAACAAACTCGGAATGCCCTTGCGGAAGAAGCGCAGCCCCGGGCCGAGAAGCACCAGCGTCGCGAGCACGAACTGGATCACCCGGCTCGTCTGCATGCCGAGCGTTTCATGGATGTAGTGGCCGAAGGAGGGGAAGGCATGTGCCCCCATCTCCATGACGAAGAGCGGCGCCGTGAGCACGGCGGCGATCAGAAGATCGCGCCGCAGCGTCCTCGCCTCGGCGGCGCGCCGATCCTCCTCGGGCGCGGCGGCCGTTTCGCGAATGGCCTTGTAGCCGCTGCGCTCGATGGCGGCGGCCAGTTCCTCGAAGGACGTGACCCCCTTGGGAAAGCGCACGCGGGCACGCTCCTGCGCAAGGTTGGCGGTGGCCTCCAGCACGCCGGGCACGGCCTTCAGCGCCTTCTCGACGCGGCCGATGCAGGAGGCGCAGGTCATGCCCTCGACGGGAAATTCCAGCACCTCCTCCGCAACGCCATAACCCGCCTTGCGCACGGCATCGGCGACGGCCGCGATATCGGGCGTGCCGGCAAAGGTCACCTCGGCCTTTTCCGTCGCGAGATTGACGGCGGCGCCGGCAACGCCCGGCACCTTCTCTATGGCCTTCTCCACCCGGCGCACGCAGGAGGCGCAGGTCATGTCGGAGATGGAAAGCTTGATGGTCTGCCGGTCGGTTTCGGTGAGCATGGTGCACCTTTCATCCTAAGTCGGATAGATCGTGCACCTTCCCATCGTGTCAAGGTCAAGTGCCAACTTGACGCATCAGGCGTCAACCGGCGAATAGCCCTCGGCCGCGATGACGGAAGCGACGGCGGCGCGGTCGCCGGCATTCTCGACGGAGACGCGCTTTGCGGCAAGATCGATATCGACCCTGGCGGCAGGGTAGGCGGCAAGCACCGCGCCGGTGATCGTCCTGGCGCAGTGCCCGCAGGTCATGTCTTCAACGGTGAAGGCGAGGGTCTTGTCGTCGCTCATGGGCAATCTCCTGATGTTTGCGCCATGCTGAACCCTTCCCCTGTGGGAAGGTCAAGGCCGATTTCTTCACAACGCCGCTTAGCCGAAATTGGAGAGGCGTTCCCTTAGCCGCGAAATGGTCTCGACATCCGCATTGGCGAAGGCGAAGCGCAGGTAGCCCTCCTGCCGCTCGCCGAAATAGCTGCCCGGAAGGCAGAGAATGCCCGCCTCCTTGGCGAGCCTTTCCGCGACGCGCGCGGAGGGCGTACCCTCGAACGGATGGCCGATGAAGGCGAAATAGGCGCCGACCGCGCCGACGCGCCAGGCCGGGACGCCCGCCATGGTCGTCCGTAGCGCCTCGACGCGCCGGGCGATCTCGCGGCGATTCTCCTCGCGCCAGTCGGCCAGCAGCGGAAGGGCGGTGGCGACGGCGGCCTGGGCGGAGCGGGGCGGGCAGATCTGGAGATTGTCCATGATCTTCGCCACCTGTTCCACCACGGCGGGGCCGGCGGTGATGGCGCCGAGGCGGTGGCCGGGAATGCAGAAGGATTTCGAGAAGCTGTAGAGGCCGATCAGCGTCTCCTCCCAGCCCTTGCGGGCGAAGAGATCGTGCGGCCGGCCGGCGCCGATCGGCAGGAAATCGCGATAGGTCTCGTCGAGGATCAGCCAGATGCCGCGCGCCACGCAGAGGTCGTAGATCGCCGCGATCAGTTCCGGCGGATAGACCGCGCCCGTCGGGTTGTTCGGCGAGACGAGCGCGATGGCCCTGACATCCGGCGTGATGGCGGCGGCAAGCGTCTCGACGTCTGGCAGGAAGCCGTTCGCCGGGTCGCAGGGCGCAAAGCACGTCCTCACGCCGAGCATGGCGAGCGTGGTCTCCTGGTTGAAGTAATAGGGATCGGTCATCAGCACGGCATCACCCGCCCCGGCAATCGCCATGGCGGCGCAGATGAAGGCCTGGTTGCAGCCGGCGGTGATATGGACGTTGCCGGCGGCAAGAGTGGTGCCGTAGGTCTCGGACAGATGTGCGGCATAGGCCTTGCGCAGGCTCTCCTCACCTTCGATCGGCCCGTAGCCGGTATAGGCGCGCGAGGCGGCGTTCTCGCCGAGCAGGCGCAGCATCTCGGGATGCGGCGGATAGCCGGGCACGGCCTGCGACAGGTCGATCATCGGCCCGCTGCTGCCGTCATAGGCGGAGGCCCAGGCGAAGACCGAGGGGATCGGCGGGGCGGAAAGGTTTGCGACAAGCGGGTTGAAACGGGGCATGGTCTTCTCTGACGTTCAGGCGCGGGTTTTGCGCGGTTGGCTGGAAGCGGGCCGGCGCGGGGCCGGTGCCGAAAGGGGGCGATGGGCATCGGCCGCGCGGCCGCCGCGCCCGCGCATCGGCATGCGGGCGGAGGCCTGTGGCTCGGGAAGGGCCTCCTCGAGCGTGGCGAAGAGCCAGTCGATGAAGACCTTGACGATGGGCGTCTGGCGCGCCGCCTGCCGGCAGGCGACGTAGAAGGCATGGTTCGCCGGCACGGTGAGGCCAAAGGGTACGACGAGATCGCCGCGGGCGATCAGGCTGCTGGCGGTGATCGTGTCGCCGAGCGCGATGCCCTGGCCATGCAGCGCCGCCTCGGTGGAAAGGCGCGCATCACTCATGAAATGCTGCGGGCCGCGCGGCATGTCGATAGCGTCCGCCGCCGCAAGCCAGGTATTCCATTCGCGCCCGTCGTCGCCGTGGAACAGCGTATGGTCGGCAAGGTCGCGCACCGAGCGCAGCGGCCGGCTGTTGAGCAGCGTGGGGCTGGCGACGGGGAAGAGCTGCAGGTTCGACCAAAGCCGCGTCCAGCAGTCCGGCCAGTTGCCGTCGCCGTAGAGCACGCAGACATCCGTGTCGAGCGAGCGCAGGTGCTCGGGATCGTTGGAGGCGACCAGCTTGAGGCGCACGCCGGGATAATGCTCGGTGAAGGAGGGAAGGCGCGGGAGCAGCCAGAGCGAGAGGAGGGCGGGCACGCAGGCGATGGAAATGTCGCCGCGCGTTTCCGGTTGCTTCATCAGCGCGGTCGCCGCCGCGATCTCGCCGAAGGCGTTGGTGACGGCCGGCAGAAGCAGCGCGCCCTGCGGCGTCAGCTTCAGCCGCTTGCCGCCGCGCTCGAACAGCGCCGTTCCGAGCGCTTCCTCCAGCGCGCGGATCTGGTGGCTGATCGCGCCATGCGTGACGCTCAGCTCGCGCGCCGCGGCGGAGACGGAACCCCGGCGGACGGTGGCCTCGAAGGCGCGCAGGGGATTGAGCGGCGGCAGGCGCGAGGCCATGAAAGCGGGAAACCTGTTTCGTGAGTTTTTCTCACGGCAAACGCTATAACAATGCCAATTGCTTTTCCAGGCGTTTTATTACGATACTGGCAAAAACGAGGGCGAAGCCCTGGGGAACGATCGGGAGGCTCCGGCCGGATTGGGAATGCGCGGCGACGCTCCGCGCCGGCCGCATGCAGGTTTCTTCACGAAAATCCGACCCTGACGGCTTTCGGCCCTTCCGTGGCGCCGACGGCCTGACATAGAATGACGACAACGGGAACACTCCCGGCCGGATCGACCGGCCGGCCTATAAGGAGAAAGACGACCATGCGTGACATCCTCAAGACCAATGTCAGCCGCCGCGCCGTACTGGGTGCGGGCGTTGCCGGCGCTTCGCTGCTCGCCATGCCGGCGGTCCTTCGCGCGCAGGACAAGTCGCTGAAGGTCGGCGTCTACGGTGGCTACTTCAAGGATTCCTTCGACAAGAACATCTTCGCGGACTTCACCAAGGAAACGGGCATCGCCGTGGAATCGGTCGCCGAGCCGACCGGCGAGGCCTGGCTCGTCCAGCTCGAGCAGGCCGCCCGCGCCGGCCAGGCCCCCGCCGACGTCTCGATGATGTCGCAGGTCGCCATGCTCAAGGGCCAGTCGACCGAGCTCTGGGCGCCGCTCGACATGGCGAAGATCCCGAACGGATCGAACCTCATCGACCATTTCGTCAACAAGTATCCGGACGGCCGCGTCGCCGGCATCGGGGCGGTCGCCTGGTACATCACGCTCGTCACCAACACCAATGTCTATCCGGAAGCGCCGACCTCTTGGGCCGCGCTCTGGGATCCGGCGAATGCCGACAAGCTCGGCCTGCTCGCGCTCGTCTCCAACTCCTTCCTTCTGGAAGTGACGGCCAAGACCCATTTCGGCGGCACGAACGCGCTCGACACCGAGGAAGGCCAGATCAAGGCCTTCGAGAAGCTCGCCGAGGTGAAGCCGAACGTCCGTCTCTGGTATCGCGACGAGGCGCAGTTCGAGCAGTCGCTGAAATCGGGCGAAATCCCGATGGGCCAGTATTACCATGACGTGACGGGCCTTGCCGCCAAGGACGGCCAGCCGGTCCGCTCGACCTTCCCGAAGGAAGGCGGCATCATGGATTCGGGCTGCTGGGCGCTGTCGCGCGCCTCGCAGAAGACCGAGGAAGCCCACACCTTCATCAACTATATGTGCCAGCCGCAGATCCAGGCGATCCTGTCGCGCAAGGTCGGTACCGCGCCGACCGTCAAGCGGGACCTGCTCGACCTCTCGGCCGAGGAATTCGCCGCCGTGTCGTCCGATATCGAGCCGATCATTCCGCGCTACGATCTCTACACGACCAAGGCCGACTGGCTGAACCAGAAGTGGACGGAGATGATCGCCGGCTGATAAAAGCCTGCGATCGAAGAATGCCCGCCCGGCCGCCCGCATGCGATATGCCGGCGGCCGGGCGTCATCACAACGAACGCGCCGAGCGGAGAACCAATGTCCGGGCTGACCCTTCAGAACGTCACCAAGCAATTCGGCACGTTTACGGCCGTCAAGAACGTGCAGCTCACCGTGCCGCACGGTACCTTCGTCTGCCTTCTCGGCCCGTCCGGCTGCGGCAAGACCACGCTGATGCGCATGGTCGCCGGCCTCGACCTGCCGACGAGCGGCGAGATCCGGCTCGACGGCGCGGACATCACCCATGTCCCGACGCACAAGCGCGACCTCGGCATGGTCTTCCAGTCGCTGGCGCTCTTCCCGCATCTCACGGTTGGCGAGAACATCGCCTATTCGCTGCGCATCCGCGGCGTCGGCAAGGAGGAACAGAAGAAGCGCGTCGACGAGCTTCTGTCGATGATCCACCTCACGGGCTACGCCGACCGCCCCGTCGCGAAGCTCTCCGGCGGCCAGCGCCAGCGCGTCGCCATCGCCCGCGCGCTCGCCATCTCACCGAAGCTCTTCCTGCTCGACGAACCGCTCTCCGCGCTCGACGCCAAGCTGCGGGAGGCCATGCAGGTGGAACTGCGCCAGCTCCAGCAGCGCCTCGGCATCACCACCATCGTCGTCACCCACGACCAGCGCGAGGCCATGACCATGGCCGACACCGTGGTGGTGATGAACGGCGGCGAGATCCGCCAGGCCGCCCCGCCGGTCGAGATCTACCGCCGCCCGGCCGATACCTTCGTCGCCGACTTCATCGGCATGACGAACCTCATCGATTTTTCCGCGGATGCCTCCGGCGCCTCGGTTCTCGGCAGCCCGGTCGCCGGCCTTGCCCTCCCGGCCGGCCTTTCGTCCGGCATCCTTTCGGTTCGGCCCGAGGATGTGCGCCTGACTGCTCCCGGCAACGGCGCAATCACCGGCAAGGTCACCTTCATTCGCGATCTCGGCGGCACGATCGAGACCTTCGTGGAGGCCGGCGGCAAGCAGATCGTCGCCGTCTCCATGCCGAATGCCCGGCCTGACGTCGCCATCGGGCAGGAGGTCGGCATCGGGCTCGACCCGGCCGATTGCGTGGTGCTGAAGTCATGAGACGCGAGCCCCCGCAGAAACTCTCGGACTATGCGCCGCTGGTCTTTCCGGCGGGCATGCTGATCGTCTTCTTCGTCGTGCCTTTCGCGACGATGATCGCGGTCTCCTTCTTCAAGCGCGATCCGGCCGGCTTCTATTCGGCCGATTTCGTCTTCGACAACTACGCCCGCTTCCTCAGCCTGTTCTTCGGCAAGGTGCTCGGCTTCTCGCTGTTCCTGGCGATCGCCGTCGCCATCTGCTGCGTCGTTCTCGCGGTGCCCTTCACCTATCTCCTCTCGCGCGCCGGGCGGCGCGCGCAGGTGCTCTGGCTGGTGGCTCTGCTCTCGGTGCTGTCGCTGTCGGAGGTCATCATCGGCTTTGCCTGGTCGACGCTCTTCTCGCGCACGGCCGGCATCACCAACATCCTCGTCGCGCTCGGCATCCTGAAGGAGGCGGTGGCGCTGAACCCGAGCTTCGGCGCGGTGCTGACCGCCATGGTCTACCAGGCGCTGCCCTATACGGTGCTGGTGCTCTATCCCGCCCTCGTGCGGCTCGACCCGACGCTGACGGAGGCGGCGCGCACGCTCGGTGCCTCGCCCGTCAAGGCCTTCTTCACCGTCGTCGTGCCGGCGCTGCGCAACACTATCGTCGCGACCTTGATCATGGTCTTCATCTTCGCGCTCGGTTCCTACCTGCTGCCGCAGATCCTCGGCCGGCCGCAGCACTGGACGCTCTCGGTGCTCATCACCGACCAGGCGATCTACCAGTCGAACATGCCCTTCGCCGCCGCTATGGCCGTCTTCCTCGTGCTCGTCACGCTCGGCCTCGTCGCGCTCACCGTCTATGCCGGCCGCAAGGGGGAAGCTGCATGAACACGCTGCTGCAACGGCTCTATTTCTGCCTGGTCGGCCTGTTCCTTTCGCTGCCGATCATCGTCGTCGCCGGCGTCTCGGTGAACGAGAAGCAGACGCTCGCCTTCCCGCCGCAGGGCTTTTCGCTCGGCTGGTACGGCGAGATCTTCGCCAATGTCGAATGGCGCAACGCCCTTTTCGCCTCGATCACGCTCGCCGCGCTCTCCGCCGCCGTGGCGCTCCTGATCGCGCTGCCGCTCGCCTGGTTCCTGTGGCGGCGCGATGCGCCCTGGGCGAATATCTTCCAGCTTCTCGGCATCGCGCCCTTCACGCTGCCGCCGGTCATCACCGCGCTTGGCCTCCTCACCTTCTGGGCGACGACGGGCTTCTACGGTCAGCCGGCGACCGCTGTCATCAGCCATGCCATCTTCTTCGTGACGCTGCCGCTGGTGACGCTCTCGCTCGGCTTCTCCTCCATCGACCGCTCGCTGGTGGAGGCGGCCGCGACGATGGGGGCGGACGACCGCACGATCTTCCGCACGGTGGTCCTGCCGCTGATCCTGCCCTATCTGATATCCGGCTATGCCTTCGCCTTCGTCCTGTCGCTCAACGAGTATATCGTGGCCTACATGACGATCGGCTTCACGATGGAGACGCTGCCGATCAAGATCTTCAACGCGCTGCGCTATGGCTACACACCGACGATGGCCTCGGTCACGATCCTCTTCGTGGCGATCGCCGCCACCATTTTCGGTCTCGTCGCGCGCTTCGGCGATCTGCCCAAGCTGCTCGGCGCCATGTCGTCGCGGGATTAGGACGAAACCCATGCGGATAGCCGCCCTCCAGATGCATGCCATCGCCGGCGATGACGAAGCCAACATCCAGCGCATCGCGGCCGCGGCTGCCGATGCGGCCTCCGCCGGCGCCAAGCTACTGATCGTGCCGGAGCTTGCTGTCACCGGCTACGGCGCGGGCGATGCGGCCTTCGCGCGGCTCGCCTCGCCGGCGACGGGCGACGTGGCGACGCGGCTGAGCGCCATCGCGCAGGAGAACAGGCTTGCCATCGTGGCGGGCTTCGCCGAGCGGGAAGGCTCGCATGTCTATAACAGCGCGCTCTTCACCGACGGCATCGGCACCAATGCCGTCTATCGCAAGTCCCATCTTTACGGCGATTACGAGCGGCATGCCTTCCGGCCCGGCGTGCCGGCCTCCGTCATGGTGGAGCTCGGCGGCGTCCGGCTCGGCATGCTGATCTGCTACGACGTGGAATTCCCCGAGAACGTCCGCCGCCTGGCGCTTGCCGGCGCCGAGCTCGTCATCGTGCCGACCGCCCTGCCAAAGGGCGCTGCCGGCACCTTCATCGCGGGCCACATGATCCAGGTCCGCGCCTTCGAGAACCAGGTCTTCGTTGCCTATATCAACCATTGCGGCGCCGACGACCGCTTCAGCTATGCCGGCCTCTCGCGCATCGCCGCCCCGGACGGCATGCTGCTCGCCGAGGCCCCGGCGGAGGGCGAGACCCTGCTCTTCGCGGAAATCCGCCCTGAGGACTACGCAGTGTCGCGGGCGGAAAACACCTATCTGGTCGATCTCGGCCGGACGGGATGACAAGCCGCCCCGCCCGGGCCCGGTTCGGTCAGGCCTGGTAGGTGATGCGCCCGTCGCACATGGTCGTGACCGGGCGGATGGCGGCGAGGTCTGCGAAATCGGCGGCCTCCACATCGGCCGAAAGCACGACGATGTCGGCGAGATAGCCGGGCTTCAGCACGCCCTTGCGGTCCTCCATGAACTCCACCCAGGCGCTGGTCCGCGTATAGGCGGCGAGCGTCTCGTGCAGCGAAAGCCGCTGATCCTGCATGCCCTCCTTCCAGACGGTGCGCGTCATGGCGCACTGGATGCAGTGCATTGGATCGAGCGGCGAGACCGGCCAGTCGGTGGCGAACACGATGGGCGCGCCGGCATCGGTGAGCGTGCGCCAGGCGAAGGCATGGGGCCAGCGTTCCTCGCCGATATAGGACAGGTAAGGCTCCAGCGGCAGGCCGGCACTGCCCGGCGGGTGCGTCGGCTGCATGGAGGCGATGGTGCCGAGTTCCTTGAAGCGCGGAACGTCGTCCGGATGCACGACCTCGATATGCTCGATGCGGTTGCGGCTGTCGCGCCTGCCATTGGCCTCGATGGCGGCCTCGTAGCCGTTCAGCACCATGCGCACCGCGCCGTCGCCGATGGCGTGGACGGCGACCGGCAGGCCGAGCCTGTCGGCGTCGATGGCGATCTCGTCGAAATGCGCCTGCGAGAACAGCGGCTCGCCCTTCCAGCCGGGCTGGTGGCTGTAGTCGTCGACGAAGACGGCGGTGCCCGATTCCGTCACGCCGTCCATGAAGAGCTTGACGAAATCCGAGCGCAGGCGATCCGTATTGAAGCGCTCGCGCCACGCCGCCGCCTTGGCTTCGAGGTCCGAGAGCGGCATGAAGTTCTTCATGTGGAAGGGCATGCGCACCCGCACGGGTAGGCCCGCCGTCTTCTCGATCTCGTCCAGCATTTCGAGCTGGTAGAGGCTGCCATCCATGTTCTGCAGCGAGGTGATGCCGAGCGAGGCGACATAGGCGAGACCTTCCCTGATGATCTCGATGTCGGCTGCCCGTTCCTCCGCCGTTACATGGTCGGGATCGCCGCCGGTACCGACGCCGAGCATCTCGCGCGCGCCGGTTTCGCCGAGCGCGGAGACCGGGCGGATGGCGTTGCTTTCGCGCAGCTCGCCATTGGCAAGCCCGTCCTCGCCCATGACGATCTCGTTGCCGATGCCGACGTCGCGGCCTTCGAGGATGCCGCCCATCTTCAGCGCCAGCGTGTTCGCCCAGGCGGTGTGATGATCCGGCGCGAAGATCAGCACGGCCCGGTCCGGCAGGATGCGGTCGAGATGGTGGCGCGTCACGCGCTCGTCGTCGGACAGGATCGTGTAGTCGGCATGCTGGGCGATCAGCAGGTCGCGCTGCGGATAGTCCGCCGCATAGGCCTTCAGCGCCTTGTCGAGGGCGTCGAAGCCCTTGACGCCCATCAGCGACAGTTCGCGCAGCTCGGCCGAGCCGCCGAAAATGTGCATATGCGCTTCGTTGAAGCCCGGCAGAACGGTCGCGCCCTTGGCGTCGATCACGTGGGTATCGGGGCCGGAATAGGCGTCGATCTCGGCCTCGGACCCGACGGCCAGGATGCGGTTTCCCGATATGGCGACGGCAGCGGCGCGCGGGTTCGCCTCGTCCATCGTCAGCACCCGCGCATTGCGGATAATGAAGCTTGCTTCGGCCTGCATGTGCGTTCCTCAGACAGCCCGGCGGCAGAGCGCGCGGAAGAAAGTGAAGATGTCCTGGTTCTCCTCGTCGCCGAGCGGTTCGGGCTGGGAGGAGAGCTTGACGATGACGGTTTCCGTGCTCGGATCGACATAGAGCCACTGGCCGTGGATGCCGATGGCGCAGAAGGCCCCATCCGCTTCGCCGGACTGGTACCACTGGCTGCGGTAGCGTCCGTTGGGCAGGTCGACATTGCGGCCCTGCTGCCAGGCCTCCCGGTCGCCGTTTTCCTGCATGTCGCGGATCCAGCCCTCCGGAACGACCTGCCGGCCGTTGCGGACACCGTGATTGCGCAGGAGCTCGCCGAGGCGCGCGAGGTCGCGCGCCGTCATGGAGACGCCGCCGGCCGTGCGCGGCGTGCCGATGGCATCCACCGTGATATCGGCATTGCCCCTGGCGCCCATCGGCTTCCACAGCAGATCGGACGTAAGATCGCAGAAGCGGGCGCCCGTCGCGCGCTCGATGACGACGCCGAGCAGGTCGGCGTTCGGGGAGGCATAGTAGAAGGGGCCGCCATGCGGCCGCTCGGCCTTCTGCAGCGTCAGGAGGAAGGAGGCGAGCGTCTCCGGCTCGGCGTCCTTCATCGGCGGGTTCCACAGCATGGCGCGGCGGTAGCGCGCAAAGGCGCCATAGGGATCGAGATAGGCCTCCTCGAAATCGAGGCTGACGCGCATGTCGAGCACGTCGCGATAGGTGCAGTCGCCGTAGACGCTGCCCTTGGCCTCCGGCAGGTAGTCCGTCACCGGTCGGTCGGGATCGATGAGGCCCTGCGCTTCCAGGATGCCCGAGAGGACGGCGGTCAGCGACTTGGAAATGGAGAAGACGAGATGCGGCGCATTGGGATCGGCATGCGGCGCGTAATATTCCGCGACGATCTCGCCCCGGCGCATCATGACGAAGGCGTCCGTCTGCGCGAATTCGAGGAAGGCGCGCGCAGTCGAGGCCCCGGCAAGGCCGGTCTCCATCGCCATGTCGAGGAAGAAGCCGCTGGCAAGCGGCACTTCGGCCGCCGCGTTCTCCGCGGCGATCACCGCGGTCGGCACGAAGTCGCGCACGTTCTGGAAGGTCCAGCGGCTGTAGGGGGCGGTGCGCCAGTTGGCGAGGGTCACATCGGCGCGGGCAAAGCCGTGCCTGTCCTTGAAGGTCCTGATCATGAAAAATTCAGCCGAAGCGCGGGAAGGCCGAAGCCTTCCCGCCCGGGGCTGTCCTCGTATATTGCGCGGCCTTGCCGCTTACTTCTGCAGTTCGGTCCAGATCTTCGTGTAAAGCTGCTGCGTCTCCGGCTCGCAGGTCGCGAGGAATTCGCCGGCCTTCTCGAATTCAGGCGGCACGACCAGTTCGGGCGCCGACTGCATTTCCGCCGGCAGGAACTTTTCCGAGCCCTTGATGCCGTTGGCATATTTGGCGAAGGCCGAGATCAGCGCCGCGTTCTCCGGCTCCATGATGAAGTTCATGAAGAGCTTGGCATTTTCGGTGTTCTTCGCGTCCTTTAGCAGCGCGACACTGTCCATGAAATAGGGAAAGCCTTCCTTCGGATAGCCGAACTTGATGTCCGGGTTCTTCAGGCGCGAGCGCATGATGGCGCCGTTCCAGTAATAGACCCCGGCATAGTCGCCGGCCGGCAGCTTCTCCGTCACGCTGTAGTCCATGGCGAGCCACTTGGCCTTCGCCTCGACCAGCTTGTCGCGGACCTTGCGCAGGACCTCCTTGTCCATGGTGCACCAGTCGCCGCCGAAATACTTGATCGTGGCGAAGAGCACGTCGTTCATTTCCGGCGCGACATTGAGCTTGCCGACCAGTTCCGGCGGCGGATCGAGGAAGATCGCCGAGGTGTTGATGTCGCCCTTGTAGACGGAGGTGTTGACGCCGATGCCCGTCAGGCCCCACTGCCACGGAACGGTGTAATGGCGGCCCGGATCCCACGGAACGTCGACCCAGCGCTCGTCGACATTCTTGAAGTTCTCCATCTGGTCTGGACGGGCTTCCTGCAGGAGGCCTTCCTTCACCCAGATCTGCACGTAGTTGGCCGAGGGCACGACGAGGTCGAAGCCATGGCCGCCGGCGCGGACCTTGGCGAGTGCCGTGTCGTTGGAATCGTAGTCGGTGACCGTGACCTTCACGTCGTACTTGGCTTCGAACTTCTTGACGAGTTCCGGGTTGGTGTAATCACCCCAGTTGTAGATGTTGAGCTCGCCGGCAGCCGAGGCGGCGTTCGCAAGGGCAAGCAGGCCGACCGCCGCCATCGCCGTCGTCGTCATCCATTTCGTTTTCATTTCCGTTCCTCTCTGTGGTTTGTCCGATGCTTATTGCTTTTTTCTGTTGATGAAGAAGAAGACCACGACCAGCGCCGTGGAGAGCGCAAGGAAGACCGTGGCAATCGCGTTGATCTCGGGCGAGGTCTCGCGCCGGAGCTGCCCCAGCATGTAGGTCGGCAACGTGTCCTGGCCACCGGACTTTACGAATTCGGTGATGACGACGTCGTCGAGCGAGATGACGAAGGCCAGCATGAAGCCCGCGATGATCGCCGGCCGCAGCAGCGGCAGGGTGACATAGCGGAAGGTCTTCCACGGCGTCGCGTAGAGATCGGCCGCCGCCCGCTCCAGCGTCAGGTCCATGCTTTCGAGGCGGGCGCGGATCGGCAGGTAGGCGAAGGGAATGCAGAAGGCGGTGTGAGCGGCAATCAGGTAGCCGAGGCCGGAATAGCCGGTCCAGACCTTGATGCGCGAGAAGACGATCAGCAGCGCGACCGCCGTGACGATCTCCGGCACCATGAGCGGCTGGTTGATGAGCGCATATTTGAAAGTGAGGCCGCGATAGGGCTGCGTTCGCGTCGTCGCGAGCGCGGCCATGGTCGCGGCGACCGTCGCAAGGAGCGCGGCCCATACGGCGATGACCATCGAGCGGACGGCGGCGTCCTGCACGGCGGCGTTCCGCCATGCCGCCACGAACCAGCGCGTCGAAAACCCGTCCCAGCGGGAAAGCGACTCCGCCCCGTTGAAGGAGTAGATGACCAGCGCGGCGATCGGCAGGTAGAGCGCGAAGAAGGTGAAGAGGGTGATGAGCCCGAAGCCGGGCTGGGCACGGACGTCGAAACGCGATCTAAGCATGACCGGCTCCTCCGCGCGAGGCGTTGCGGACATAGACGATGAGCGCGACCATGACGAGAGCCATCAGCGTGATGGACATCGCCGCGCCGAGCGGCCAGTTGCGGCCCGAGCCGAACTGCATCTCGATCAGGTTGCCCAGCATCATGTTCTTGCCTCCACCCAGCACGCGCGGAATGACATAGGCGCCCAGCGAGGGGATGAAGACGAGGATCGAGCCGGCGATGAGGCCGGGCTTGACCAGCGGAATGACGATCCGGCGGAGCACCTGGAAGCGCGTGGCATAGAGATCGTATCCGGCTTCCACCAGCCGGAAATCCAGCTTCTCGATCGACGCATAGAGCGGCAGCACCATCAGCGGCAGGTAGACGTAGGTCATGCCGAGGAGGTTGGCCGTATCCGTGTACATGATCTGCAATGGCTGCTTGATGATGCCGAGCCAGATGAGGGCGTTGTTCAGGAGCCCCTCGTTGCGGATGACCTGCTGCATCGCGAAGGTGCGGATCAGGAGGTTCGTCCAGAACGGAATGGTGACGAGGAAGACCCAGATTTCGCGGGTATGCGGCGGCCGCGTCGCGATGAAATAGGCCGTCGGGAAGCCGAGGACCAGCGTCAGGATGGTCGTGAAGAAGGAGAGTTGCAGCGAGCGCCAGATGATGGAGAGATGCGCATCGGCAAGCCCGAGCGTGTCGTCGAAGATGTCGCGCTCGAAGAAGACCGAGGTCCAGCCGTCCAGCGAGAATTCGCCGAACCGGACGTCGCCATAGTCGCCCTTGGCCATGAAGGAATAGAGCAGCATGACCAAGAGCGGCCCGACGGCCGCGACGAAGATGATGATGAGGGCCGGCGCGCTGAGCAGCCAGCGGGAGCGGATGTCCTTTTTCCTGGCCGCGACGGCGGCTTCTTGGGCGTCGTTCATCGTCAATCCCTCAGGATTTGGGCGACGTCGTCGCTGAAGCCGATGCCGATCGGGTCGCCCTTGGAGAAACCGCAATGGCCGCTGCGGGCATTCTGCTGGCGCACCATGAAGCTCTTGCCGTCGTCGAGGTGGACGTGAAGATGCGTATCCGTGCCGAGATAGACGATCTCGTGGACGATACCGCGCAGCAGCGCGGCGGGCGAGGGGGCGCCGGCCTGTGCGTGTTCCGGGCGGACGACGATGGTGACCTTGCCCGCCGGCGTCAGGGTGGCCGGGAAGGTGGCGGAGATTTCCGCGCCGGAGGAGAGGCGCACGCGCGCCTTGCTGTCGGCGACGGAGACGACGTCGGTCTCGAGGAAATTCGTCTCGCCGATGAAATCAGCCACGAAGCGCTCGGCCGGGCGGTCGTAGATCTCCCAGGGCGAGCCGACCTGCCGCACCGTGCCCGTCGACATGACGGCGATGCGGTCGGACATGGTGAGGGCTTCCTCTTGGTCGTGCGTCACGAAGACGAAGGTGATGCCCGTTTCGAGCTGCAGGCGCTTCAGTTCCATCTGCATGGACTTGCGCAGCTTGAGGTCGAGGGCCGAAAGCGGCTCGTCGAGGAGCAGCACCTTGGGCCTCGGCGCAAGGGCCCGGGCGAGGGCCACGCGCTGCTGCTGGCCGCCGGAAAGCTGCGTCACCGGATTGTCGCCGCGCCCTTCGAGATGCACGAGCTTCAGCATGTCGGCGACGACGCCGTCGATCTCCGCCTTCGGCTTGCCGAGCATCTTCAGGCCGAAGCCGATGTTTTCGGCGACGGTCAGGTGCGGGAAGAGGGCGTAGTTCTGGAAGACGGTGTTGACCGGGCGCTGGTTCGGCAGGAGCCGGGAAATGTCCGTGCCGTCGAGCAGGACCTGCCCCTCGGTGGGCAGCTCGAAGCCGGCGATCATCCGAAGGAGCGTGGTCTTGCCGCAGCCCGAAGGCCCCAGAAGGGTAAAGAACTCGTTCGGGCGGATATCCAGCGTCACGTCATTGACTGCCTGGAAGCTGCCGAACCACTTCTTGATGCCATGCATGCCGATGGCACCGCCATGGGCGGCGGTCGTTCGGGTCTCAGTCATCGGTTCCCCGTTTTTCGACCGGCGCCCGAGCTTCCTCTGCCCAAACCGCCGGCTGTTTCTGTCCGACCGCTGATCACGGCTCTTATGTGATAGGCTTGACTTGCTTATGATCACAACAAATCATAATTTGATCAAATCTGTAAAGGGCGATTTTGGGCTTTGCAGATTTATCCGCCCTGCGTGCAAAAGCCCGGAAATTCAGCCCTGAGACGATGACCGCCGGGAGAGCGGCGTCGTGCGGAGGGAGGGTTTCAGCATGCTGGTTGCACGCGGCCGGGAGGCGTCCGAATCCGCCAAGCAATGGGTCTACCGCGTCCTGCGGCGCGGCATCATGACGGGCCAGTTCGAGCCCGGAGATCCCGTGACGATCAACGGCCTTGCCGAGACGCTCGGCGTCAGCGCCATGCCGGTGCGCGAAGCGCTCCACCGTCTCGTGGCGGACGGGGCGCTGGAACTGCTCGACAACCGCCGCGTCCGTGTTCCCGATCTCGACCGCCAGAGCTTCGAGGAGGTGCTGGAAGCCCGCCTCGCGCTGGAAACGCGGGCCGCCGAGCGGGCCATGCCCTTCGTCGACGAGGCGCGGCTTTCGCGCCTGCGGGCTTTGGACCGGCTTGCCGACGAGGCGCTGGCCGCCGCCGATTTCGGGCGGCTGGTGGAGGCCAATTTCGACTTTCACCGCTGTCTCTACGAGGCGCGGCCGGGCACCGTCATGCTGCCGCTCATCGAATCCCTCTGGCTACGTCTCGGCCCCTTCATGCGCCGGGCCGGCGAGACCCTGTCGGAAACCTATCAGGTCGACCGGCATGCCGAGGCGCTCGCCGCCATCGTCAACCGCGACGCCGCCGCGCTGAAGGCCGCGATCGCCGCCGATATTCGCGACGGTGCGGGCCATCTCGGCCGGGGGCATTTCGAGCGGGTCGCCGCGCGCGGCAGGAGCGCTTAGGCCGGCAACCGTCCGAGCCCGACGTGAATTGCAAAGAATTTTTATGGATTTTGCAGACTGGAGCAGCGCCTTCCTTACGCCCGGCGACAGTCACGCGCATCATTCCGGCAGATCGCGTCCCGCAAAGGAGGCCTGCCATGCCGTCGCTCGATCATCCCGTCGATACGCTCATTCTTCCCGGCCTCAACGGCTCGCCGGAGGGGCACTGGCAGCGCCATTGGGCGCGCGACAATCCGGAGAGCCGCGTCGTCGAGCAATATGACTGGGCCTGCCCGGATCGCGGGCGCTGGCTGGGGGAACTGGCCCGGCAGGTCGAGATGATCGGCCGGGACGTCTGGCTCGTCGGTCACAGCCTCGGCTGCGTGCTGGCGGCGCATTTCGCGGAAAGCCCGCTCGCCGCGCGCATCCGCGGCGCGCTGCTTGTCGCGCCCTGCGACCTCGACGCCACCGAGACGCTGCATCCCTGTATCGTCCGCTTCGGTGCGATGCCGCTCCGCCGCCTGCCGTTCCCGACGCTCGTGGTCGGCAGCCTCAACGATCCCTACATGCCGCTCGACCGGCTGCGCCGGACCGCGCGAGCCTGGGGCAGTGACCTGATCGATATCGGCGCGGCCGGCCATATCAATGTCGCGAGCGGTTTCGGCCGGTGGGCGGCGGGCCACGACTTCCTCGAACTGCTGAAGGAGCGGTCCGCCCTTGCTCCCGTCGGAGATAGTCGGCTTTTCACCCGCGCCGTCGCCGACGCTGGACTCGCGCTCAATTGAGAAGGTTTTCGTCCGGGGCGGCGCTGCGAGGCAGGCCGCCCCCGATGATGTCAGATTCGCGCGATGTGAACCGTGCGCGGGAGGGAGGAAAGGACTTCCGGCCCGTTCTCGCGCAGGATCACGATGTCCTCCAGGCGGATGCCGAAACGGCCGGGCAGGTAGATGCCGGGCTCGATGGAGAAGACCATGCCTTCCTCCAGCACCGTTTCGGAGGTCGCGGTGATGTAGGGCGGTTCATGCCCGTCGATGCCCATGCCGTGGCCCGTGCGGTGCACGAAATACTCGCCATAGCCCGCATCGGCAATGACCTTGCGGGCCGCGGCATCCACCTCGCGCGCCACGACGCCCGGGCGGGCGGCCTTCAGCGCGGCCTGCACGGCCTTCTCGACGATGGTGTGGATCTCGCCATAGCCTTCCGGCGGCATGCCGACGACGGCCATGCGGGTGATGTCGGAGGGGAAGCCCTGCTTGCGCCCGCCGATGTCGATCACCACCGCATCGCCCTCCCGGATGACCCGGTCGCTGGCCGAATGGTGCGGGAAGGCGCCGTTGCCGCCTGCGCCGACGATCCAGAATTGCGGTGAAGCGCCTTCCGAGGAAAAGTGCGCGCGGATTTCGGCGGCAAGCTCCTTCTCGGTCATGCCCGGCCTGATCGCCGCGAAGGCCGCTTCCATGGCGCGGTCGGCGATGCCGGCATTCATCTTCAGCCTGGCATATTCGCTGCCGTCCTTGCGCATGCGAAGGCCGCCGAGCGTTGCCGGCGTGAAGTCGCGGCGCGTGTCGGCGGGCAGCGCGTCGAGGAGCAGCAGGGCGAAGTCCGCCCGCATCGTCTCGTCCAGCGCGACGAGGCCCGGCGCTTCAGCGCCGATGGCCGACAACGCCGCACGCAGGGCCGAATCCGGGCCTTCCTCATCCGCCCAGTTATGGAAGGCGATATCGGTGAATTCGCGGGTGCCCTCGGCATTCAGCGCCGGCATCAGGAAGGCCTCCTTCTCCGGGCCGATGAGCAGCAGGCAGGGGCGCTCGTCGGGATGCGGATGGAAGCCCAGAACCCAGTCCATGTGGGAGCCGGGCGCGACGGCGACGAGGCCGGTACCGGTCTCCGCCATGCGCTGGCGCAGGGCCTTGAGTCGGGCGGCGGTCTGTTCGTTCATGGTCTTGTCCTCGTTCAGGTGGCGGGAATGACGATACGGCTGCCGAGGGCGTTTCGCGCGAGCCCGGCGGCTCGGCACACCAACCGTATTGCACTCGTAAAGCGCGGCATACTCTGCCCGCGGCAAGGCTGCAATGGAGAGGCGGGAAGCCTCGAAGGCCGACCCGCAACAATTTGTTCTTGCAAGGCGGGTCGAGAGAATTTCCTCTCTGTCATCGAGGGCGATTCGCCACCACTATCGCGAACGACATGTCGAAGCAGGAGAGAGAGATGCTGACCGTGACCCCAACCCGGCGTACCTTCTTGCAAGCCGCGGCGGCGCTGCTGGCCTCCACGGCCCTGCCGACCCTTGCCTTCGCTCAGGATGCGCCGTCCGGCGGCCGGCTGATCGTGGCGGCCGATTCCGAGCCGAAGAACCTCAACCCCGCCATCGTCGCCTCCAACGGCGTGTTCTTCGTCGCGAGCAAGGTGGTGGAGCCGCTGGCAGAAGCGTCCTTCGACGGCAAGGATGGGCTCGCGCCGCGCCTTGCCACCGCCTGGGAGGGTTCGGAAGACGGGCTTTCGGTGACGTTCCGCCTGCGCGAGGGCGTGACCTGGCACGACGGCAAGCCCTTCACCTCCGCCGACGTCGCCTTCTCGGCGCTCGAGGTCTGGAAACCCTTGCAGAATCTCGGCCGTATCGTCTTCGCCAATCTGGAGGCCGTCGAGACGCCGGACGCGGCGACCGCGATCTTCCGCTTCTCCAGGCCCACGCCGCTCCAGCTTATCCGCAACGCGCTGCCCGTCGTCAGCAGCGTCATCCCGAAGCACCTCTACGAGGGCACGGACATCGCCGCCAACCCGGCGAATATCCAGCTCGTCGGCACCGGCCCGTTCCGCTTTGCCGAATACAAGCCCGGCGAATATTACCGCCTGACCCGCAACGAGGCCTATTGGGACAAGGGCCAGCCGAAGCTCGACGAGATCATCTTCCGCGTGCTGCCGGACCGCGCCGGTGCGGGCGCGGCGCTGGAGGCCGAGGAGATCCAGCTCGCCGCCTTCTCCGCCGTGCCGCTCACCGATCTCGACCGCATTTCCAAGGTGCCGGGCATCGAGGTCATCACCAAGGGCTACGAGGCGCTGACCTACCAGCTCGTCGTGGAGATCAACCACCGCCGCAAGGAGCTGGCCGACCTCAAGGTGCGTCAGGCCATCGCCCATGCCATCGACAAGAAATTCGTGGTCGACACGATCTTCCTCGGCTATGCCGCCGCCTCCACCGGCCCCGTGCCGAAGAACGCGCCGGAATTCTACGATGCCGACGTGCCGGCCTACGATTTCGATGTCGCCAGGGCCAACGCGCTGCTCGACGAGGCCGGCTATGCCAAAGGCGCGGACGGCAAGCGCTTTTCGCTGAAGCTGCGCCCCGCGCCCTATTTCAACGAGACGCGCCAGTTCGGCGATTACCTGCGCCAGGCGCTCGCCGAAATCGGTATCGACGCGGCGTTGGTCAATGCCGATGCCGCCGCGCACCAGCAGGCGGTGTATACCGACCACGATTTCGACCTCGCCGTCGCCCCGCCGGTCTTCCGCGGCGATCCGGCGATCTCCACGACCATCCTCGTGCAATCCGGCATTCCCGCCGGCGTCGGCTTCTCCAACCAGGGCGGCTATGCCAATGCGGAGCTCGACGCCGTCATCGCCAAGGCGGCGGAGACCATCGACACTGCTGCGCGCACTGAACTCTACCGGCAGTTCCAGAAGCTGGTCGTCTCCGACCTGCCGCTGATCAACGTCGCCGAATGGGGCTTCATCACGGTCGCGCGCGATACGGTGCTGAACGTCGCCAGCAATCCGCGCTGGGCGGTTTCCAACTGGGCAGATACCGCGCTCCAGTCGTGATAGGGTCGGCCGAGAACAGCGCAAGGTCTGTCGCAGCGTGAACCGAGCCCTTCGATTGCTGAGACGCCGCGCGATCGGCAGCATTCCCGTGCTGCTGATCGTCGTCGTCCTGACATTCCTGCTGCTGGAGACGGCGGCGGGCGATGCCGTCGATGCCTATCTCCTCTCCATCGGCGGCGGGGATGCGGCCATCGCCCAGTCGCTGCGGGCCTCCTACGGCCTCGACCAGTCCGTGGCGGCGCGGCTCTGGCTCTACCTCTCCTCGCTCGCAAGGCTCGATCTCGGCTGGTCCGTCGCCTTCGACCGGCCGGTGCGCGACCTCATCCTCGAGCGCCTGCCCAACACGCTGCTTCTGATGGGCAGCGCCACGGCACTCTCTTTCGCCATCGGCTCGGCGCTCGGCATCGTGGCCGGCGCGAGGCCAGGCAGCGGCCGCGACCGGGTGCTTTCGACTCTCTCGCTCGTCCTCTACGCCATCCCCAGCTTCTGGCTCGGCCTCGTCCTCAGCATCGTCTTCGCCGTGCAGTTGCGCTGGCTGCCGACATCCGGCATCGAGACCATCGCCTCCGGCCGCACGGGCCTTTCCCGCGTCGCCGACATCGCCGCCCATCTGGCCCTGCCGGTCGCGACGCTGACGCTGGTCTACATGGCGCTCTTCCTGCGCGTCATGCGGGCGGGGATGGCGGAGGTGTGGGGGCTGGATTTCGTGCTCTTCGCGCAATCGAAGGGCCTGTCGCGGGCGCAGATCGTGCTCCGGCATGTAGCGCGCAATGCCCTTCTGCCGCTCGTCACCATGCTCGGCCTGCAATCGGCCGCCATGCTCGGCGGCAGCGTCGTCATCGAGAGCATCTTCGCCATTCCCGGCTTCGGGCGGCTCGCGCAGGAGGCGGTGAGCGGGCGCGATACGGCGCTGCTCACCGGCATCATCGTCGTAAGCGCGGTGCTGGTCATCCTCGTCAATCTCGCGATCGACATCGTCTATGCCGCGCTCGACCCCCGCGTCGGGGCCTCGGAGCGCGGCGCATGAGGCTGCTGCGGAAACTGCTGCGCACGCCGGAGGGCGCCATCGGGCTCGGCCTTCTCGCTGTGCTCGCCCTCGTCGCGCTGTTCGCGCCGGTGCTTGCCCCCGGCGATCCGCTGCGCATCGCCGGCCGCGCGCTGACCGCGCCCTTCACCGATCCCGCCTTTCCGCTCGGCACGGACAGGCTGGGGCGCGATGTGCTGGCGGGGATCGTGCATGGCGCGCGCACCTCGCTCCTCGTCGGGCTCGCGGCGGCGTGTGCCGCCCTTGCCATCGGCCTTTGCGTCGGCCTTGCGGCGGGCTTTGCCGGCGGGATCGTCGACGAGGCGCTGATGCGTGTGGTCGATGCCTTCCAGATCGTGCCGAGTTTCCTCCTGGCGCTCGCCTTCGTCAGCGTGATCGGCGCGTCCGTGCCGGTCGTGGTGCTCGCCATCGCGCTCGGCGCCTGGGCCGATCCGGCGCGGCTGACGCGGGCGCAGGTGTTGTCCGTGCGCGAGCGCGACTATGTCGCCTCCGCCCGCGTTGTCGGCATGCATCCGATGGAGATCGCCTTTCGGGAAATCCTGCCGAACGTCCTGCCGCCCGTTCTGGCGCTTGCGGCCATCATAGTCGCCGCGGCGATCCTGACGGAAGCCGCGCTCTCCTTCCTCGGCCTCGGCGATCCGAACATCGTCACCTGGGGATCGATGATCGCCGAGGGGCGCAACGTCCTGCGCTCCTCGCCCTTCCTCTCCATCTTCCCCGGCCTCGCGCTGGTCGTGACGGTCGTCGGCGTCTATCTCCTCAGCGAAGGATTGGGCAAAGCGCTCTCCAGCCGGGGAGGGGCGGCATGACGGTGCTGTGCGAGATACGGCGACTCGCCGTCACCTATCGCGGCGAGACCATGCCCGCCCTGAAGGCCATCGATCTCGATATCCCCGGCGGCGAGCGGCTGGCGATCATCGGCGAAAGCGGATCGGGCAAGAGCACCTTCGCGCGGGCGCTGGCCGGCCTGCTGCCGGATGGGGCCTCCGTTGCCGGGAGCCTCCGCTGGTCGGCGGACCGCCCTCCGCGCGCCGGCCGCGATATCGGCTTCGTCTTCCAGGACCCGTCCGCCAGCCTCAACCCGGTGCTGACCGTCGGCGAGCAGGTCGCCGAAGGCGCGCGCCGGCATCTTGGCCTTTCCCGCAGGCAAGGGGAGGCCCGCGCGCTGGAAATGCTGGAGCGGGTGCATATCCCCGATCCCCACAAGGCCCTGCACGCCTTCCCGCACCAGCTCTCCGGCGGCCAGCGCCAGCGCGTGGCGATTGCCGCCGCCCTTGCGGCAAGGCCGGGCCTCCTGATCGCCGACGAGCCGACCAGCGCGCTCGACATGGTGGTGCAGGCGGAGATCGTCGCGCTGCTCGACGAACTCGTGCGCGAGGGCGGCATGACGCTGGTCTTCGTCACCCATGATATCGCGCTCGCCTCCGGCTTCGCCGACCACGTCGCGATCTTCCGCGACGGCATGCTGGTCGAGACGGGCGCGACGGGCAAGGTTCTCGCGAGGCCGCAAGCCGCCTACACCGCCGCCCTGATCGCCAGCCACCGCGATCTCGCAACACCGCCGCTGATCCGCGAGGCGGGCCGATGACCTTGCTCGACGTGAAGAACCTCGACAAGCGCTACGCTTCCGGCGGCCGGGTCGTGACGGCGCTCGACGGCGTCTCGCTGATCCTTTCGGCCGGTGAGACGCTCGGCCTTGCCGGCGCATCGGGAAGCGGGAAATCGACGCTGGCGCGCGTCCTCACGCGCCTCGTTCCGGCCGATGCCGGCACGGTCCGTTTCGGCGGAGAGGACTGGCTGGCACTGTCCGGCGGCGAACTGCGCCGGCGGCGGGCCGGGATGCAGATGGTCTTCCAGGACGTGCTCGGCGCCTTCAATCCGCGCGCCACGGTGGGTTCGGTGATCGAGGATCCGCTGCGCATCCACGATATCGTGCCCAAAGCCGGGCGGGAGAAGGAAGTGGCGGCGCTGCTCGACCGCGTCGGCCTGCCGGCCGCCTATGCCACCCGTTCGATCCGCGACGTCTCCGGCGGCCAGCGCCAGCGCATCGCCATCGCCCGGGCCATCGCCTCGCGGCCGGCCATGATCGTGCTCGACGAGGCGGTCTCGGCCCTCGACGTCTCGCTGCGCGAAAAGGTGCTCGAACTCCTCGTCGCCCTGCAGGAGGAGCGCGGCATCGCCTATCTCTTCGTCTCGCATGACCTTGCGGTGCTCGCCGCCGTTTCCCATCGCATCGCCATCATGGATTCCGGCCGGATCGTGGAGAGCGGCCCGGCGGCCGAGGTGATCGGCGATCCGCAATCGCCCGCCGCCCGCGCGCTCGTCGGCGCCGTGCCGCGCCTCATCAGACAGGAAGACCGAAATGCCGTTTGACCGCTGGAATGCCCTGAACGACGCCCCCGTCTTCCCGCCCGAACGCTTCGGCCTCGTCGCCGACCGGCTCGGCCGGATATTGAAGACGCGGAACGATATCCTGCTCTTCCAGACGGAGGCCGTGGTGGCGCTGGAGGCGGTGACGGCAAGCCTTGCCCGGCCGGGCCTGAAGGCGATCAATATCGTCACCAGCCCCTTCGGCGCATGGTTCGGCGGCTGGCTTCGGCGGGGCGGCGCGGAGGTCGTGACGCTTATGGCCGAGCCCGCCCGGCCCATCGATGCGGAAACCGTGACGGCTGCCTTCGACGCCCATCCGGATACGAGGGTCGTCATCTTCTGCCATGCGGAATCGGCCAATGGCGTGCTCAACCCGCTGGAGGAGATCGTCGCGGCCGCCCGCGTCCGCGGCATCGTGACGGTGGTGGATGCCGTCGCCTCGGTCGGCGGCCATCCGCTCGACGTCGATGCGCTCGGCGTCGACATCGCGGTGATCGGTCCGCAGAAATCGCTGGCGGGGCCGGCGGGCGTCTCGGCGGTTTCGGTCAGCCCCGCCGCGTGGCGGCTGGTGATGGCCGAAGGGGCCTCAAGGGAATCGACGCTATCGCTGCTCGACCGCAAGGCCTGGCTCGATGCCGGGCGCGGTGCGCTGCCCGGCACCTCGGCCTCGCTGGAGTTCTTCGCGCTGGAGGTGGCGCTCGACCGTTTCGAGGCGGAAGGCCCCGATGCCGTCCTCGCCCGCCATGCCCGGGCGGCGAAGGCGGCGCGCGACGGGCTTGTCGCGCTCGGCGCGGCGCCCTCGGCCCCGGCCGGCCGCGCCTCCCATCTCGTCACGACGGCAAGGCTGCCCGATGGCGTCGGGATGGATGCTTTCCTCGCCGCCGCGGCACATCTCGAAACGGACATGTCGCCGGGCGTCGGCCCGGGCGCGGAAAATCTCGTGCGGCTCAACCATACCGGCCAGCGCGCCCGCTTCGAGGCCGTGCTCGGCAACGTCGCGGCCTATGGGATCGCCCTCCGCAATCTCGGTCTTCCGGCGGATATCGCGGCGGCAGCGGTGGCCGTCGCCGCGCATTATGCCGGCTGAGAAAAGCGGTAGTGCAGGCGCACGCAGCCCCGGTCCAGCGCCTGTACGCCGATCAGCTCGGGGCTGGCGCGAAAGCCGGTCGGCGGAAAGAGCGGCCGGCCGCCACCGAGCATTTCCGGGATGACATAGATCTCGATCTCGTCCAGCGCGCCCCGTTCCAGAAAGGCCATCTGCAACTGCCCGCCGCCGAGCATCCAGACATCGCCATCGTCGAGCGCGCGCAGCTCGGCAATCAGTGTGTCGATGTCGTTGCGGATTTCCAGAGGACCTTTCGGATTGTCGATGGGCGTTGAGGTGACGACGAAGGTCCGCTGGTCTCCATAGGCCCAGGGGGAGGGGTCCCTTGCGATGAAATCGTAGGTGCCGCGCCCCATCACCACCGTGCGGATGCGCTTGATGAAGGTGCGGTAGTCGTGTTCGCCGAGGTCCATGCCGTCATATTCGAACAGCCAGTCGAGACTGTCGTCAGCCGTGGCGATCATGCCGTCGAGGCTTGCGGCGATGTATCCGAGAATACGGGCCATTGGAAATCCTCTTGATTAATAAATAAACGAACATTTATATATAGCCATGGCAAGACACAAGACAATCCCCGACGAAGCGGTGCTCGACACGATTCTCGAAACCTTGCGGGAGACGGGACCGGCCGGCCTCACCTTCGCCCGCGCGGCGAAGGCATGCGGCCTTTCGCCGGCAACGCTCGTGCAGCGCTACGGCGACCGCGAAGCCTTGCTTGAGGCGACGCTATTGCGCGCCTGGGACCGGCTGGACGAGGAAACCGAAGCGGCGGACAGGGAGACGCCGCCGACGCCCGCGGGTGCGGTCGCCTTCCTCATGCGCCTGATGCCTGCCGCGAGCGCGGAAGAAGCGGCCACCGACGGGCTGCTCCTGTTGCGGGAAGATGTCCGCAATCCCGTGCTTCGCAGCCGCGGCGCGGTTTGGGGGCACCGGATCGCGGCCGCTCTTGGCCGCCGCCTTTCAGTCGAGGTGGAGGAAGGCAAACGTCTCGGCTGGCAGATGGCGAGCGTCTGGCAGGGCGCGCATATCTGGTGGGCTTTCACGCGCGAGCGGCCGGCGGAAGAGGCGATCCGCGGCGCGCTCGAAGCGTGGATGGAGCGGGCACTCGACGGCGGCAGCGGGACGGTTTCCTGACGGCAGGCTAGGCGGGCGCCGCCATAGCCGTTAGAAAGCTTCCTCATGGCAGAGGAGGGATGGATGTCGTTTTTCGAGGCGGAAGAGGCCGTGTTTTCGAGTTTCGTGCTGGGCAATGCCCCGCTGAAGAAGCTCGCCGGAGGGTTCGACTGGACGGAGGGTCCCGTCTGGTTCGGCGATCACGATTGCCTGCTGTTCTCCGACATTCCCAACAATCGCATGCTGCGCTGGAGCCCGGCGCTCGGGATAACGACGTTCCGCGAGCCGTCGAATTTCTCCAACGGCAACACGCGTGATCGGGAAGGCCGGCTCGTGACCTGCGAGCACGGCACCCGCCGCGTGACCCGCACCGAGCACGACGGCGCGATCACCGTTGTCGCCGACAGCTATGAGGGCAAGCCGCTGAATTCGCCGAACGACGTGGTCGTGACCTCGGACGGGGCGATCTGGTTCACCGATCCGCATTACGGCATCGTTTCGGATTACGAGGGCACGCGCAGCGAGCAGGAGCTTGCCTGCCACGTCTACCGCGTCGATCCGCATTCCGGCCATGTCCGGGCGATGCTCACGGATTTCAACTGCCCTAACGGCCTTGCCTTCAGCCCGGGTGAAAGGCGCCTCTATGTCGCCGATACCGGGCGTATTCACACGGACGATCCGCGCCATATCCGCGCCTTCGATGTCGCCGGCAACTGGAGCCTTTCGGGCGGCGAGGTCTTCCACACCATCTCGCCCGGCTGCGCGGATGGCATGCGCGTGGACGAGAACGGCAATCTCTGGTCCTCGGCCGGTGACGGCGTGCACTGCATCGCGCCGGACGGCCAGCGCCTCGGCAGGATCCTCGTGCCGGAGACCGTGTCCAACATCTGCTTCGGTGGGCGGGGCGGCCACCGCCTCTTCATCACCGCGACTACCTCGCTCTATGCCGTGTCGCTGGCCGTGCGGGGCGCCCGCCGGCCCTGATCCTTCCACAAAGCGAAGGCAGGGAATGGAGAGGGGCCGGGAAATCTGCTATGGCTCTTGCGAGGGCCTTGCCGGTGACGATATTCTCCGGCGAAACGGTTTGGGAGGACTGGATGGCGGTTGAGGTTCGGACGTCGAAGGAGATGAATGCCGCGTCGGCCCCTAAGGCGTTGCGCGTCGGCTTCATCCTGTCGAAGAGCTTCACGCTCTCTGCCTTTGCCTTGTTCGTCGATACGCTGCGGCTTGCCAGCGACAGCGAGGACCGCTCCCGCCGTGTCAACTGCGACTGGGAAGTGCTCAGCAGCACGCGCAATTTCATTTCCTCCTCGAGCGGCATCCAGGTCGCGCCGACTGCGCCCTTCGCCGACCCGTCCTGTTTCGACTACATCGCCGTCGTCGGCGGCCTCCTCAGCGTGGAGGAGCCGATCGACAGCTATGCGACGACCTATCTGCGCAAGGCGGTCAATGCCGGCGTCGGCCTGATCGGGCTCTGTACGGGCAGCTTCATCCTTGCCGAGGCGGGCCTGCTCAAGGGGCATACGGCCTGCGTGAGCTGGCTGCATCATCGCGATTTCCGCGCCCGCTATCCCGATATCGATGCGACGTCGGAACAGATATTCCGCTTCGACGGCAAGGTGGCGACCTGCGCCGGCGGCAGCAGCGTCGCGGATCTTGCGGCAACGCTCGTGCGCCATCATGTCGGCGAGGCGGCCGAGCGCAATGCGCTGGAGATCCTGCAGATTCGCCACCGGCGCGACGCCACGGACATCCAGCCGCGCAATCCGCTGGGCCTGGAGGCGCGCGACCGGCGCGTGCATCTCGCCATCATGATGATGGAGCAGCACACCGAGGACCTCCTGTCCATCGACAGCATCGCCACGATGACGAATGTCTCGCGCCGCCAGCTCGAGCGGCTGTTCGAGAGCGACATGGGCGCCTCGCCGAGCGCGATCTACATGAAGATCCGCATGGCGGCCGCCTTCACCATGGTGGTGCGCACCAACAAGCCGCTGATCGAGATCGCGCTGGAAACCGGCTTCGAGAGCCTGTCGCACTTCACCCGGCGCTTCCGCGCCGCCTTCGGCGACACGCCGTCGCAGATCCGCCGCGACGGGCGGCGTCAGGCGGGCTGAGCGCAATTCTCCTTGCGGCTGGGAACCAAGCCGCGCGCCATTCGTTCGGTCTGGATTGCTGACAAGGAGACCGCAATGGCAAGCAACGACGTCCAATCCCAGATTTCCGCCCTGCGTGACGAGATCGCCCAGCTTCAGAAGGATCTCGGCGAGCGGAGTGCCGAGGCCTATGAAACCGTGCGCGAGCGCGCCGGCAGCGCCATGGAGGCGGCCCGTCCCGCCGTCCGCTCCGCGACGAAATACGTGCGCAACGAGGGCGCGGCCGTCGCGCAGACCGCGCGGGAGCATCCCGCCGCCCTTTCCACGCTCGTGCTGGGCGCGGGGCTGGCCGGCATCGTGCTCGGCTATCTGCTCGGGTCTCTCGAAAGCGAACCGCCGCGCCGCCAGCGCTGGTTCTGAACGTATAAGAAAGCCCGGCATTGCCGGGCTTTTTCATGGCATCGGGAAAGATCGCCTACCGGTGGCGCAGGCCGCAGAGATAGCCGATGAGGGCAGCGCCGGCGAGGGCGGCGATCGGATTGGCCTGAATGGTCTGGCGCAGGTCCTCGCGCAGCGATTCCGCCTTGGCGACCGCAAGCTGGCCCGTGCCTTCGGCGATCAGGCCCGCGGATTCCTTCAGCCGGCTGATCTCCGCCTTCAGCGCCTCGATCTGCTCGCTGACCGCGGCCTCCGCGGCGGCGGTCTTCGCTTCCTCCGAAATGGTGTCGCGACCTTCAACGACGCCGAGCGTGCGCTTGCCGGTGCTCTTTTCGTCAGCCATGGGCATGTCTCCTGCATTGGTGGGAATGGCGGGAGGAGAAACTTCCGCCGTGCCAGTTGGTTCCCGCCGATGATTCAATCTGTGATCTCGCCGACCGGCAAGACCGATTGACTCTTTCGGAAATTGAGAACAAATAGAGAACAATTATCCGTCAGCAGGAGCCGAAAAGCCATGTCCGCCTCCGTCCATGCCGTTGTCGCAGACCTGCGCGACCGCATCCGGCAGTTCGACGGCCGTGCCTTGCGCGACCGGGCGGTGCTGCCGTTCGGCGTGCCGGAGATCGACGACCGGCTGCCCGGCGGCGGATTGGCGCTCGCCAGCCTGCACGAGGTCTGCGGCGGCGGCAACGACGCCGTGGAAGGGGCGGCCGCCATGCTCTTTGCCGCCGGCATTGCCGCGCGCACCAAAGGGCAGGTGCTCTGGTGCCTGACGCGGCCGGATCTCTTCGCCCCGGCGCTGGCGCAGGCGGGGCTTGCCCCCGGCCGCGTCCTCTATGTGGAGGCCGGCGACGAGAAGAGCCTGCTCCTCTGTTTCGAGGAGGGGCTGCGCCATGGCGGGCTCGGCGCGGTGGTGGCGGAAGTCGCGCGCCTGTCGATGACCGCCTCGCGCCGCCTGCAGCTTGCCGCGGAAGCCGGCGGCACGCTCGGCATCGCCCTGCGCCGCGTCCGGCAGAGAGGGGGCACCGATGCCTTCGCGCTGCCTTCCGCCGCCGTGACGCGCTGGCGGGTTTCCATGCGGCCGTCCGTGCCGCTTGCCGTGCCCGGCATCGGCCGGGCCCGTTGGCTGCTGGAGCTGGCCCGTTGCCGGGCCGGCGAGGCGGCTAAGTTCGAAGTGGAGGCATCCGATGCCGAGGGTCGTATCGCTTTTTCTTCCCGGCTGGCCGATCGACCGCCTGAGACGGGCGCTTGGCGCTTCGGCGCCTCCGCCTGACCGGCGGCTCGTTCTCGTCGGGCGGGATGGCCCGCGCCGCATCGTGACGGCGGTGAGCCGCCCGGCGGAACAGGCGGGCCTGCGCGTCGGCATGCCGCTGACCAAGGCGCATGCCCTGCTGCCCGACATCCTGACCATGCCGGCCGATCCCGTGGCCGATGCCGCGGCGCTCGCCCGCCTTTCCCTCTGGGCCTTGCAGCACTACGCGCCCATCGTCGCGCCGGACCCGCCGGATGGCCTCGTCATCGACACGACCGGCGCCGACCACCTGCATGGCGGCGAGGAGCGCATGCTGACGGGCCTCGTCAACCGCCTTGCCGCCTCCGGCATCGCCGCTCGCGCCGCGGTGGCCGACAGTTGGGGCGCGGCCTATGCCGTGGCGCGCTTTTTGGCCGATCCGGTTTGCGTCGTGCCGCCCGGCGCGGCGAGTAAGGCCGTGTCGCCGCTGCCGCTCCAGGGCCTGCGCATTCCGCCGGAAACGGTGACGGGCCTGCATGTCCTCGGCTTTGCCTGCATCGGCGATGTGCTGGCCGTGCCGCGCGCGCCGCTCGTCCTGCGTTTCGGGGCGCTCCTCGGCCGCCGGCTCGACCAGCTGCAGGGCATCGTCTCGGAGCCCGTCGATCCGCTGCGCGACCCGGAACTCGTGACCGTCCGCAAGGTCTTCGGCGAGCCGATCGGCGCGCCGGAGACCATCGCGCGCTATACGGCCGCCCTCGTGGAGGATCTCTGCCTTGCGCTGGAAAAACGCGGGCTCGGCGCGCGGCGGCTCGACCTCGTCTTCCACCGCGTCGATGCTTCCCTGCAGGCGATCCGCGTCGGCACGGCCCGGGCGGTGCGGGAGGAAAAGCGGCTCGTCCGGCTCCTCTGCGACCGGATCGAGACGATCGATCCGGGCTTCGGCATCGAGATCATGGACCTGACCGCCACGCTCGCCGAACCGCTCGTCCTGCAACAGGCCGTTTCCTCTCTGGTCGAGGAGGAGAGGGCGGACCTTGCCGGGCTCGTCGATGTGATCGCCAACCGCATCGGCGCGCGCCGCCTCTACCGCATCGCGCCGGTCGAAAGCGACGTGCCGGAACGCTCCATCCAGCGCATCGCCCCGCTTGCTCCCGATGGCGGGGCCACATGGCAGGGGGACTGGCCGCGCCCCGCCCGTCTCCTGGCGCGGCCGGAGCCCGTTGAGGTCGTGGCGCTCCTGCCCGACCACCCGCCTGCTTTCTTCACCTGGCGCGGCATGCGCCGGCGCGTCAAGCGTGCCGACGGGCCGGAGCGCATCTTCGGCGAATGGTGGAAGCGCGACGCCGAGCTTGCCGCCGTGCGCGATTATTTCCAGGTGGAGGACGAGGCCGGCGAGCGCTTCTGGCTCTTCCGCTCGGGCGATGAGGCCGAGGCCGCGAACGGCGCCGGCCGCTGGTTCCTGCACGGGATTTTCGCATGAAACCGCGCTACGCCGAGCTTCAGGTCACCTCCCATTTCTCGTTCCTGCGCGGGGCGAGCAGCGCGGCGGAATTGTTCGCGCAGGCAAGCGCCCTCGGCATCGATGCCCTCGCCGTGGTGGACCGCAACAGCCTCGCCGGCGTCGTGCAGGCCCACAGGGCGGCGAAGGAGCTGCCACCGGACATGCCTCGGGTGCGCCTCGTCGTCGGCTGCCGGCTGGACCTTGCCGACGGCATGTCGCTGCTCGTCTATCCCACCGATCGCGATGCCTATGCCCGTCTCTGCCGCCTGCTCACCCTCGGCAAGAAGCGGGCGGGCAAGGGCAAGTGCCATATCGACTGGGCCGATGTCGTGGAATGGAACGAAGGGCTTCTTGCCGTGCTGGTGCCGGACGAGGCGGACGAGACCGCCGCCTTCCAGCTTCGCCGCCTTGCTGAGATCTTCCGTGACCGCTGCTATCTCGCCCTGACGCTGCGCCGCCGACCGAACGACCAGCTCCGCCTCTTCGAATTGTCCAACCTCGCAGCACGGTACCGTGTGCCCACCGTCGTCACCAACGACGTGCTCTACCACGAGCCCGGCCGCCGCATGCTGCAGGACATCATGACCTGCATCCGCCACAATGTCGTCATCGACAATGCCGGCTTCCTGCGCGAGCGCCATGCCGACCGCTACCTGAAGCCACCGCAGGAAATGCACCGCCTCTTCGTCCGCTACCCGGAGGCCCTACGCCGCACACTGGAGATCGTTGAGCGCTGCCGCTTCTCGCTGGACGAACTGCAATACCAATATCCCGACGAGAAGGAATATGCGGACCTCACGCCGCAGGAGGCGCTGGAGAAATATACGTGGGAAGGTGCAAATTCCTTTTATCACAATGAGATACCGGAAATAGTTCGTAAAAAGCTTCTGAAGGAGCTCGGCTTGATCCAGAAGATGAACTATGCGCCCTATTTCCTTACGGTGAATGCCATTGTCCGGCATGCCCGCTCGATCGGCATCCTCTGCCAGGGGCGCGGCTCGGCGGCCAACAGCGCCGTCTGCTTCGTTCTCGGCATCACCTCCATCGAGCCGACGGTGAACGGCTTGCTCTTCGAGCGGTTCGTTTCCGAGCAGCGCGGCGAACCGCCCGACATCGACGTGGACTTCGAGCACGAGCGCCGGGAGGAGGTGATCCAGTGGATCTACGAGACCTATGGAAAGGACCGTTCCGCTCTCTGCGCCACCGTCATCCGCTATCGCTCGCGGGCGGCCATGCGCGATGTGGGGCGGGCGCTGGGCCTGCCCGAGGATGTGCTGAAATCGCTGTCCTCGCAGGTCTGGGGCTGGTCCAACGACATTCCGCAAACCCATGCGGGCTCGGCCGGCCTCAATGTGGATGACCGCCGCATTAAGCTGCTGTTCGAGCTCGCCCGGCAACTGATCGACCGGCCCCGTCACCTCTCGCAGCATCCGGGCGGCTTCGTTCTGACGCGCGACCGGCTGGACGATCTCGTGCCCATCGAGCCGGCGGCGATGGACGACCGGCAGGTGATCGAATGGGACAAGGACGATATCGAATATCTGAACTTCATGAAGGTCGACGTGCTGGCGCTCGGCATGCTCACCTGCATGCGCCGCGCCTTCGACTTCCTGAAGGAGCACAAGGGCGAGGCCCATGACCTCAAGACCATCCCGCAAGACTCGGCGACCTATGAGATGATCTCGAAGGCCGACACGATCGGCACTTTCCAGATCGAGAGCCGGGCGCAGATGTCCATGCTGCCGCGCCTCCGGCCGAAGGAATTATACGACATCGTCATCCAGGTGGCCATCGTGCGGCCGGGGCCGATCCAGGGCGACATGGTGCATCCCTATCTGCGCCGGCGGCAGGGGCTGGAAGAGGTCGAATATCCCCAGCCGGCTTTCGAAAAGGTCCTGAAGCGAACGCTCGGCGTACCTCTTTTTCAGGAGCAGGCCATGCAGGTCGCCATCGAATGCGCCGGCTTCGAGCCCGGCCGTGCCGACCAGTTGCGCCGGGCGATGGCCACGTTCAAGCAGACGGGCGGCGTGGATAAATTCCGCGAGGAACTGATCACGGGCATGGTCAGGAACGATTACACGCGCGAATTCGCCGAGCGCATGTGCCGCCAGCTCGAAGGCTTCGGCTCCTACGGCTTCCCGGAAAGCCATGCCTACAGCTTCGCCATCGTCGCCTATGCCTCCGCCTGGGTGAAATGCCATCACCCGGATGTCTTCTGCGCGGCGCTGCTCAATTCCCAGCCGATGGGCTTCTATGCGCCCGCGCAGATCGTGCGCGATGCGCGCGACCATGGGGTGGAGGTGCGGCCGGTCTGCATCAATGAAAGCCGGTGGGACTGCACACTGGAGCCGACGGAGGAGGCGGGCCGCTTTGCCGTGCGTCTCGGGCTGCGGATGGTGAAGGGACTGAAGAACAAGGAGGCGAGCGACCTGATCAACGGCCGGCAGGACGAGCCCTTCGCCTCGATCGACGATTTCTGGCGCCGCGCGGGACTTACGACCGATGTGCTGGTCCGTCTTGCCGAGGCGGATGCCTTCCGGCCGTCACTCGGCCTTTCGCGCCGCGAAGCGCTCTGGGCGATCCGCGGCCTCAGGGACGAGCCTCTGCCGCTCTTCACCGCGGCGGCCGAGCGCGAGGCGGCGCTCGTTGCCGAGATCGAGGAGCCGATCGTGGCGCTCCGCCCGATGGCGGCGGGGGGAGAAGTCGTGCAGGATTACGGCCATGTCGGCCTGACGCTCCGCGCCCATCCGGTGAGCTTCCTGCGCGAAAGCCTCTCGCACCGCCGTTTCCTCACCTGCGCACAGGCGATCGATCTGAAGGACCGCCAGAAGGTCGAGACCGCCGGCATCGTGCTGGTGCGGCAACGGCCGGGCTCGGCCAAGGGCGTCATCTTCGTGACCATCGAGGACGAGACGGGCATCGCCAACCTCGTCGTCTGGCGCAAGATCTTCCTCGCCTACAGGCCCATCGTCATGGGCTCGCCGATGATCGGCGTCAGGGGCTATGTCCAGCGGGAAGGCGAGGTGGTGCACATCGTCGCGCAGCAGCTCATCGACCTGTCCGCCGATTTTTCCACCGTCGGCCGCCGCGGCATCGATCAGAAGCTGGAGGAGGCAGATCGGCGGGAAACGATCCGCATCAAATCCCGCGACTTCCATTGATTGGTTAAAGCATCACATGAAGTCGCGCGGGATCGCCGTCCCGAATGACTTCTCGAAGATCTGCACCTCGCCCTCGAAGGCGCGGACATGGGCCGAGATCACCCAGTCGCGCGCGGTGCAGGCGATGGTGGCGGTCGAGACGGTGCGCACGAACCAGCCGGGCCGCTGCATGTCGCAGGTCCAGACAGCGGTTCCGGTCATCGAGAGCGGATCGTTCCCGGCAATCGACCACAGCTCGTCGCGCACCTGGCGCGTCGCCAGTCCCGTGCCGGGATGCTCGTAGAGGCCGGTATCCTCGTAGATCGAATATTCCGTGAGGCCGTTCGTCAGATCCCGCTCGACGCCCCGCGCGGTCTCCGGCGGGGAGAGTTCGATATAGGCCGGCAGGGGATTAGGATTTTCCGGCTCGGGAAGGGAGACGACCCGGTGCTCGCCGAGCTTCGGCAGGGCAAGGTCGAGCGAGGCGAGGTCGAGCGTCACGCCGGCGTCGACCGGCGGCGGCAGGACCATCGGCCAGTAGGAGGTCGAGAGCGACAGGCGGATGCGGTGCCCCGCGCGGAAGCGGTAGCCCATCGCGTCGAGCACGAGGCGGATGCGCACCTTCCTACCCTTGGGCATGGCATAGGGTTCCGCATTGCCGTTGCGGTGGGCAAGGTTGATGACGCCGAAGGTGACGCGCGTCGCCGTCCCGTCCGGGTGGATATCGACGAGGCGGGCGCAGAGATTGGCGACCTCGACCTGCGTCGCCACCTCCAGCTCCAGCACCGGCTGGCCGAGAAAATCCTGCGCCTCGGCAAGCGGCGCGGTCTCGACGACGAGGGAGCCGGCATCGTCGAGGCGCTGGTCGAGCGCCATTTCGGCATCGGGTTTCAGCGTGAACCACTCGCCGGCCATGATGCCGGTGTCGAGCGGCGATTTCAGGAAGCGGTCGTCGGCCGGGGTGTCGGCAACCGGCTGGCCGGGCATGAGCGCGCCGTGTCGGTCGACATGAAAGGCTGCCATGTCCGGCGCCTCCCAGCGATCCTTGGCGATCCAGAAGCCGGGATCGAAATCGCGGCGCAGCGCCGGGCGGGGAGCGTCCTGGATATAGGCGCGCACCTGCGGGATGTCCTCCGCGCCGTTCTCCTCGCCGCGCAGCCAGCGGTTCCACCACGCGATGGCCTCGGCGTGGAAATCCATGCGGGGCTTCGGCCAGGCGAAGTGCGGATACTTGTGGACCCACGGTCCGATCAGCGCCTTGGCCTTCCCGCCGATCCCCTCGACAGCCTTCAGCGGCGTGCTGCGGTAGCCGTCCGCCCAACCGGCGATGACGAGGGCGGGAACGGGAAAGCCGGCGAAGTCCTCGCAGATGGAGCCGTGCTCCCAGAAGGCGTCGCGGCGCTGATGCTGCAGCCATTCCTCCAGGAAGAAGGGCTCGTTCTCCAGCCGCTCCATCCACATGTCCCGCCAGCGCGCGCCGACGATCTCGGGATCTGGCGAGCGCGACTGGTAGGCCAGCATGGTCGCGGCCCAGGAAAGCTGGGCGGAAAGGTGCGTGCCGTTCTTGTAATGGATGTCGTCGTTGTAGCGATCGACGGTGGAGGCGATGGAGATGACCGCCTTCAATGCCGGCGGCTTCAAGGCCGCGACCTGCAGGCAGTTGAAGCCGCCCCAGGAGATGCCCATCATGCCGACGGAACCGTTCGACCAGGGTTGCGCGGCGATCCAGGCGATCAGCTCGCAGGCATTGGCAAGCTCCAGCGGCGTATATTCGCCGTCGATGACGCCGTCGGATTCGCCCGAGCCGCGGATATCGACGCGCACGCCCGCAATGCCGGCCGCGGCGAAGACGGGATAGGTCGATTCGTCGCGTGGGCTGGTTCCGTCGCCCTTGCGATAGGGCAGGAACTCCAAGACGGCGGGAACGGGATCGGCCTGCGCGCCCTCCGGCATCCAGATGCGCGCGGCGAGCCGCGTGCCGTCGGCGAGCGTGATCCATTCGTTTTCGATGGTGGTGAAGGCGCGAGGCGTCATGAGAAATCCTTTTCCGCCGGTCTTTATGACGGTCGTATGACGGCCGGGCAATAGGGCGGTTCTGGCCGTCCACGGTGCTTTCGCCCTGCCGCCCGGCGGCTTGCCCCCCTTCGAAATCTCGCCTACGAAGGCGGAAAGGGCAGGGAGGGGCGCCATGCAGGATCAGCAAGCAGCTTTTGCGGACGAAGGACGGCTGGACGATCCGCGGCGCGCCTACAAGGTCCTGATCGCCGACCTGATCGGCCTGCGCTTCGATGCGGAAGGCAAGCCCGATCCGGGCGAGGTCCGCGCGCATATCGAGGCGAAGGGCGGCGCGTTCCACGAAGCCGCCTACCAGCGTGAGGAATTGCCACCCGGCATCCACTTCTTCTACCAGCCCGACCTCAGCGGCGAGGCCGAGATCATCGCCCAGACCGCGGACGGCCGCTATGACGCGCTGATCGCGGCGGCGACCTTCATTCCGCGGCAGGCGGTCTTTGCGCTCGGCGGCGTGCGCATCGGCGCGGGCACGGGCAATATGGGCTCTGCCTCCTGGGGCGGCGGCAACGGCGAGGGCGGCACGGCCGCCCTGATGAACACGCCCGGCATCAACAGCCGCGCCACGGCGCAGATGGTGATGAAGGCGATCCTCAAGGTGACGCCGGACCTGCCGGTGGAGCTTCTGCACCAACGCGTTGCCGCCGGCGATTTCGATACCGGCCGCGACCTCAAGTCCTATCCCACCGCCAAGCTGGAGGGGCAGCGGATGGCGGTGCTCGGCTACGGCAATATCGGTCGCGAGGTGGCGAAGCTCGCCCGCGCCTTCGGCATGCATGTGGTCGTCCATGCCCGCGCCCGTCACCGGCAATGGATCGAGGCGGAGGGCTTCGATTATGCCGGGACGCCCGTCGCGGCGGCGAAGGGCGCGGACGTGCTCTCCGTCCATGTCGGCCTCGGGCGGCTCGACGAGGAGACACGCCTTTACGCCAATGCCGGCATGATCGGCGAGACCGTACTCTCGGCGATGAACCGCGGCGCCGTGCTCGTCAACTACGACCGCGGCGAGGTGGTGGATACGGCGGCACTCGACCGGGCGCTGGCCGCAGGGCAGATACGCTACGCCGCCATCGACGCGGACCTCTTCCGGAATGCGACGAGCGGCGCGCTCAGCGGGCCGATGCTGCCCTATCTGAAGCTTGCCGAGCGTCATCCCGGCAAGCTGGAGCTCCTGCCGCATGCCGCGGCCGATACCGACCATCCCTCCCGCGTCGCCGGCGCCTGCCAGGCGGTCGACCAGATTATCGATGCCATCCGCTACCGGCGGATATGCAATCTCAAGGGCGACCTGCCGGATGGCTATGTCGATGCCGGAGCGAAGGTGCCGCAGGGCATAGGCCGGGTCACGGCGGCGACCCTGACCGCCGCGGCGAGCGATCCGCGCTTTGTCGAACTGCACGATGTCTCTCGCGAGATCACCGATACCCTGGAGGCCATCGTGGAAGCGGTGGCCGAAGGCATGACGCACCAGCCGGCCAAGGGTGACGTTGCCGCGCTCGCCCAGCTCCTCCTGCGCCAGCGCCGGCTGCTCGAAAGCCTGGGGCTGGACGGCCCGGCGGAGGCCTGAAAACGGGAACTTTTCTGCTTCACGGCCAGTTTCTTCCCCGACCGAACGACCAGGGAGTACAAGCCATGACCCACCAGCAGGACGAGCGCGGCGATCCGCTGACCCGCACCCACGACCCCGAGCGCAAGGAATATGCCGCGCGGGAGGTCCGGCAGGGCGGCCCCGGCTGGCCCGTGCTGAAGGTGCTCGGCGTCAGCCTCGTGCTCGTTTTCCTCGTCTGGGGCGCGGTCGAGTTCTGGGGCCAGAAGACCGATCCCTCCGCCCCGACCGACGCGTCGCAAACCTCCTCGACGACCGATGGCAATCAGGTGCCGGCCGGCGGAACGACGGACAACAGCACCGGCAACGGCCAGGCCGCGCCGACGGACCGTGACCCCACTCCGCAATCCAGCACCGGCGGCGACAGCCAGAGCGTGACGCCGGACGGTACGGCCAACTGACGCAACGCTACCCGATTTCGCCTTGCTTCAACCGGACAGGGTTGGGCGAGGCGCATGCGCGAGGCGATCTGATCCATATGAACCGAAGAGGTGAGGTCGCCAATGCACCATGCCGATTGCCGTTCATCCCTCTTCGTCCCCGCGATGACTCCCCGTCACACCCACGTCATTCCGGCCGCTTAAAACGAGCCGCGGATAGTTGCGGAAAGCGATGTGTCTGCCTTCGAAGGCAAGTCGGATGCGGTCGTATGGGCGCGGAATGACGGCCTTTCGATCCGGTGGGGAAATGGCCATACTGCTTCACAGCAGTGCTGCGCCCGTCGCCATGCGACGCTATTGGTGCCGCCCCGGATCATGTCCTTCGTTGTCTCCCGGACACATTATTGCTGGGAATCGAATGCCCATTCTGCAACGATCATCGGGGCAGGACTCAAACTTTGGACCGGTGCGCACCCGTGCGAACAGGGAGACGGTTACTCCACGGTGCTTCGAGTCCCGGCTCCTCGGCGGCATTTCGAATGTCTTGCGCCACCGACTGACGGCACGCCGGCGCATTGAATGCGTGGCGGCATGATGCTGCCACGGATGACCTTTCAGATTCGGAACCGTCTCCGGGCGGCACCGAACGAGCATTACAGGAACGAGCCCTTGCGTTACGCCCTCTACTTCACGCCCCCTGCAAGCGACCCGCTCACCCTTGCCGCCCAGCGCTGGCTCGGGCGCAATGCCTTTACCGGCTCGGCGCTCGATCAGCCGGCGGCGGCAGGTTTCGATGCGGCTTCTCTAGCGGGCTTGACCGCCGATCCGCGGCGCTACGGCTTCCACGCGACGCTGAAGGCGCCCTTCACGCTGGCCGAGGGCCGCAGCGAGGCCGAACTCGTGGCCGAGCTCGGCCGTTTCGTTTCCGAAGCCGACCCCTTCGATATTCCCGAAGTCGTCGTCGGCCGGCTCGGCTCCTTCTTCGCGCTGGTGCCTGGCGATCATTGCGATGAGCTGCAAAGTCTTGCCGGCGAGGTGGTGCGTCGCTTCGAGCGTTTCCGTGCGCCGCTCACCTCCGCCGACATCGCCCGCCGCAAGCCCGACGAGCTGAATGCCGCCGAGCGCCAGAACCTCGTCCAGTGGGGTTACCCCTACGTCTTCGACGAGTTCCGTTTCCACATGACGCTGACGGGGCGTGTTCCCGCCGAGCGCCGGGAGGCCGTTGCAAGCGTGCTGCTCGATCATTTCGCCGAATTCCACGGCCGTCCGTTGCCGGTCAGCGGCCTCGCGCTCTTCCGGGAAGCTGCGCGCGGCGCCGATTTCACCGTCCATTCGCTCTTCCCGCTCGGCGGAGCCGTCAGCAGAAAGACCGCATGACATGACCCGCGAAACCGTTCTTTCCAATGCCCGTATCGTGCTGGAGGACCGGATCCTCGATGGCACGCTGGTGCTGCGGGACGGCCTCGTCGCCGACATTTCCGAAGGTCCCTCCACCGCCGGCGAGGACATGGAAGGCGACTACCTTCTTCCCGGCCTCGTCGAGCTCCATACCGACCATCTCGAAGCCCATTACTCGCCGCGTCCCGGCGTGCGCTGGGAGAAGACGGCCGCGATCCAGTCGCATGATGCCCAGGTCGTCACCTCCGGGATCACCACGGTCTTCGACTGTCTGCGCATGGGCTCGGACGGGGAGAGCGGCTTCGAGAAGGGCGAGATGCGCGCCATGGCCGATGCGATCGCCGGCGCGCAGAACGAGGACCGTCTGCGCGCCGAGCACCTCATCCACCTGCGCTGCGAGGTCTCGACCGACAATGTGCTCGACCATTACGAGGAGTTCGAGGACGACCCGCTCGTGCGCCTCGTCTCGCTGATGGATCACGCACCCGGCCAGCGGCAGTTCCAGACGCTGGACCAGTACATCCTCTACCACAAGAAGAAGCGCGGCCTCACGGACGAGGAATTCGACGCCTTCTGCAAGCGCCAGCAGGACCTTTCCGCCCGCTATGCCAAGCCGCATCGCGACGCCATCGCCGCTTCCTGCGCCGCGCGCGGCATCTCCATCGCCAGCCATGACGATGCGACGCTGGACCATGTAGAGGAGGCCATCGGCTACGGCATCCGCCTTGCCGAATTCCCGACCAGCATCGCGGCGGCGAAAGCCTCGCACGGGGCGGGCATGAGCGTCCTGATGGGCGCGCCCAACGTCGTGCGCGGCAGGTCGCATTCCGGCAATATCGCCGCCCGCGACCTTGCCGGCCTCGGCGTGCTCGACGTTCTCTCCTCGGATTACGTGCCCTTCAGCCTCATGCACGCGCCCTTCATCCTCGCCGATGAGGGCATGGGCCTGCCGAAAGCGATCGCCATGGTCTCGACGACGCCGGCCCGCACCGTCGGCCTCGACGACCGCGGGGCCATCGCGAAAGGCCTTCGCGCCGACATCGTGCGCGTCCGCCGGCCGTCCGGCGTTCCCGTTGTCCGCTCGGTATGGCGCCAGGGCAGGCGAGTGGCATGAGCGTGACGGCTGCAGCCGGCACCATGGTCGTCGTCGTCGGCCCGAGCGGGGCCGGCAAGGACAGCGTCATGGCCTATGCCGCACGCCATTTTGCCGGCGAGACCCGCCTCGGTTTCGTGCGGCGGGCGATCACCCGCCCGGCGGATGCCGGAGGCGAGGCGCATCAGGCCATCGACGCCGACAGTTTCCGCCGCCTCGAGGCCGAGGGCGGCTTCGCGGTCTCGTGGGATGCGCACGGCCTCTCCTACGGCATTCCCGGCGAAACGCATGCGCGGCTTGCAAGCGGCGTGACGCTGGTCGCCAATGGCAGCCGCTCCGCGCTGCCGGCTTTTGCCGATGCCTATCCGCGCCTGAAGGTCGTGCTGATCACGGCGCGGCCGGACGTTCTTGCCGCAAGGCTCGCCGCCCGCGGGCGGGAAAGCGCCGAAGCGGTCGCGAGGCGGCTGGAACGGGTCGCGCCGGAGATCGTGGTGGCGGCCGATACGGTCGTGATCGACAATAGCGGGCCGTTGGCGGCGGCGGGGGAGGCGTTCGTCTCCTTCATCGCGTCGGTGCTCGACGACCGCGATTAGGTCAATCGCTTTTCAGCGCCTTGTAGGCGGCGAGTGCCCGCTGGCGCGCGCTTGCATGGTCGACGATGGGCTTCGGATAGGTCCTTCCGAGTTCCACGCCCGCCTCGGCGAGCGCGCTTTCCGGCGCATCGAAGGGCTTGTGAATCCAGGCGGAGTCCAGTTTCCGCAGCTCCGGCACGAAGGTGCGGACATATGTGCCGTCCGGATCGAATTTCTCGCCCTGCAGGATCGGGTTGAAGATGCGGAAGAAGGGCGAGGCGTCCGCGCCGGAGCCCGCCACCCATTGCCAGTTCGCCGGATTCGATGCGGCATCGGCATCCACCAGCGTGTCGCGGAACCATTTCTCGCCGCGCCGCCAGTCGATCATGAGATGCTTGACGAGGAAGGAGGCGGTGATCATGCGCACGCGGTTGTGCATCCAGCCGTGCCGCCAGAGCTGCCGCATGCCAGCGTCGACGATGGGATAGCCCGTCATGCCCTTCGTCCAGAGATCGAAGTCCCTGTCGCTCCCCTCCCACGGAAAATCGTCGAAGCGATCGTTCCAGTTCCTTTCCGCCAGCGCCGGGAAATGGAAATGCAGGTGGTGGCAGAATTCCCGCCAGACAAGTTCCTTGCGGAAATGGATCACATCATCCCGCGGCGCTCCGAGGCCGCGCGTCGCGTGCCAGATGCGGGCAGGGGAGATCTCGCCCGATGCGAGATGCGGCGATAGCAGGGATGTCGCGTCGATGGCGGGGCGGTCCCGGTCGGTCTTGTAGTCCTCGATCGGGCCGTCGACGAAAGTGTCGAGCCGCTTGCGCGCCGCCTTCTCGCCGGGCGTCCAGACCTCGCCGAAGGCGGCGGCCCAGTCCGGCTTTGCGGGCAGTAGCGCCCAGTCGTCCAGGGCTTCGGATTGCGGGAGCCGCTTCGGAGCGTGGAGCCTTTCCGGTGCGTCGACGGGCTCGTGCGGCTCGCCCTCGCGCTCCAGCGCCTTCCAGAAGGGGGGGTAGACGCGGTACGGCTTCTTCTCGCCCGTCATGAGGCGCGTCGGATCGTGCAGCAACTGGCCCGCAAAGCTCCTGACGGCAAGGCCGCGCGCCTTCAGGGCCGCCTTGATGGGCGTATCCACGGCGATGCCCGCCGGATCGTGCCGGCGGTTCCAGTGGACAGTGTCCGCCCCCGTCTCTTCGATGACGTGGTCGAGCACCGCATGTGCATCGCCGCTGCGAAGGACGAGTGGTGAACCGAGCTCCTCCAGCGTCGCGGCAAGGGAGGCCAGCGCATGGTGAAGCCACCAGGCCTGCGCCGCACCGAGCGGCCCCGTCCCAAGTTCCGCAGGCTCGCGGATATAGAGCGCGATCACGGGACGGCCCGTTTCGGCCGCGGCCGAGAGGGCGGCATTGTCATCGGCGCGCAGGTCCTTGCGGAACCAGACGATGACGGGCGCGTCGTCCTTCCCCGTCATGCCCTCAGCCCTTCTTCGGAAGGGGACGGGTGAGAATGAAGAGCGCGCTTGCCGAGAGGATGAGCCCGACGCTGACCGCGAGCACGGGCGAGGGGTCCGTGCGATACCAGAAGAAGCCGTAGCTTGCGACGATGAGACAGATGGCAATGGCCTTGGCGCGGCCCGCGATCGCGCCCTCCCGCCGCCAGTTCGTCAAAGGCGGGCCGAGCGTGGGGTGGTCGAGCAGCCATTGCTCGAGGCGCGGCGAGGAACGTGAGAAGCACCAGACGGCGACCAGCAGGAAGGGTGTCGTCGGCAACAGCGGCAGGAAGGCGCCGATAATGCCGAGCACCGTCATCAGCAGGCCGGCGGCCATATAGAGCGAGCGCACGGGCACCTCGTGAAAGAACGTTTTGCCGCTCAGATAGAGTGCTTTGCGCCCGGCTCCAAGAGGCCAAGTGCCGCGGCCGGATTCAGATCGGCTTGCTGTTCGCCGCCGTCTTGAGCGCCTTTGCCTTTGCCTGCCTGGCGGAGGCCGGCTTTTCTGCGGTGGAATCTGCCTTCTTTTTCGGCTTGGCGGTCTCGGTTTTCTTTGCCTTCGCCGAGATTTCGATCAGCGGTTTCTTCGCGGTCGCGGTCCTTGCCTCCGGTGCCAGGCGTTCGAATTCCTCGCGCTCGCGCACGGCTTGTGCCCAGTGCTCCCCGTCATGTCCATGCGGCCGGCCGGTCTCTTCCCAGATGGCGTAAGCCCGTTTGCTGATCCATTCCCTTCGCGCATCCGTCATCGCTGATCCCCTTCAAGAGTGAACTGACGCCGCGCCGGCAGGAGCCCGGCACGGTACTCGCCGGGCGGCCGGGATGGTCCGGCAGGCCCGGATATTCGGCGCGCCATGTCTCCGGGCGAAGAGCTCGTGCGGAGCAGGTCTGCCTCATGCGATTCGCAAAAACAGGATGCGCCCAAAGAGGCGTGCCTTCAAGCCGAAGGCCGCGCCGCGGGCCGGCCATTGTGTCGCAGAGAGAAAAATCATCCAACCGACGCAGAAAATCGGCACAATTTTGGAAAAGTTTCACGCTTTCGGGTGGACAGCGTCAATCCCGCCAACGTATTGTCCGGATGAAGGAATCTTCAAGACGGACGGCGATATCGAGAGGCAAGGCGTTTGGCAGCAACAGGGCAACAGCATCGACCATTCAGTCGGGCTTTCCGCCTTCTCTGCACCGCGCTAACCTGTCTTCTGCTGCTGGTGTCCGCCCTTTCGATTCCGCCTGCCGCCAGCGCCGCCTCGATACTGTTTCGCACCGGCACGCTGAAGACTGTGGGCCAGTCATCCGTTCCTGTCGAAAAGGACTGCCGCAAGCGTGCGGTCGCCGGCAAGATCGTGTCGTTCGACGGCGCCGGCCTCGACCACGCCTGCATTCCCGCGGAGACGGCGCACCGGTTTGCCAGCCCTCGTGCGGTGCTAGCCGTGCTTGCGCCGTTCCGGCCGCGCAATGGCGGTCTTGAAGCGCGAGGGGCTCGTGCCCCTCCGACGGAATTCGCCTGACGGCCGCCAGATCGACCCTCGATCGCGCGGTCTTCCCGATGCGGCCGGTCCGCGGCCGAGAGAAGCTCTGACGTTCGAAAGCGATCGATCAAACGATGACAGGTGAAACCATACTGGTCCTGCTGGTCTGCCTTCCCTTCCTGGGAAGCCTTGCCGCGACCATTCTGCTGCGGACGGATTCCCGCGTGCTGGCGGCCCGCATGTCGGGCGCCGTGACCCTTGCGGGCTTCGTCATGACCGCGATGCTCTACCCCGCGGTGCGCAACGGCGGGAAGGTGCGGCTCGACCTCGAATGGCTTCCCCAGCTCGGCCTGAACGTCACCCTGCGCATGGACGGCTTCGCCTGGCTTTTCGCCATGCTCATCACCGGCATCGGCTGTCTGGTCGTGCTCTATGCGCGCTACTACATGTCGGAAGAAGACCCCGTTCCGCGCTTCTTCTCCTTCCTCCTCGCCTTCATGGGCTCGATGCTCGGCATCGTCGTGTCGGGCAATATCATCCTGCTCTCGGTGTTCTGGGAACTGACGAGCATCTTCTCCTTCCTCCTGATCAGCTACTGGCACCACAACGCCGCAGCCCGCGACGGCGCGCGCATGGCGCTGACGATCACCGGCATCGGCGGCTTCTGCCTGCTCGCCGGGCTGCTGGTGCTCGGCCATATCGTCGGGAGCTACGATCTCGACGCGGTGCTGGCGGCGGGCGACAAGATCAAGGCCCACCCGCTCTATCTCACCGCGCTGCTGTTGATCCTGATCGGCGCGCTGACCAAGAGCGCGCAGGTGCCGTTCCATTTCTGGCTGCCAAACGCCATGGCCGCGCCGACGCCTGTCTCGGCCTATCTTCACTCGGCAACCATGGTGAAGGCGGGCGTCTTCCTGCTGGTGCGGCTGTGGCCCGCGCTTTCCGGCACCTATGAATGGTTCATGCTGGTCGGCATCGCCGGCATCAGCACGCTGCTTCTCGGCGCCTATTTCGCGATGTTCCAGCAGGACCTCAAGGGCCTGCTCGCCTATTCGACGATCAGCCATCTCGGCCTCATCACCACGCTGCTCAGCCTCGGCAGCCCGGTCGCGGCGGTCGCTGCGATCTTCCACATGATGAACCACGCCACCTTCAAGGCCTCGCTCTTCATGGCCGCGGGCATCATCGACCACGAGACCGGAACGCGCGACATGCGACGATTGAGCGGCCTCTTCAGATACCTGCCGATCACCGGGACGCTCGCCATGGTGGCGAGCGCGGCGATGGCGGGCGTCCCGCTGCTCAACGGCTTCCTCTCGAAGGAGATGTTCTTCGCCGAGGCGGTGGAGACCCATGCCGATTCTGTGCTCGACCGCATCCTGCCCTATGTCGCCACGCTCGCCGGCGCCTTCTCCGTCGCCTATTCGCTCCGCTTCATCCACACGGTCTTCTTCGGCCCCGCGCCGACGGACCTGCCGAAGCCGAAGCCGCACGAGCCGCCGCACTGGATGCGTTTCCCCATCGAGTTCCTCGTGCTCGCCTGCCTCGTCGTCGGCATCATCCCGAGCCTGTCGATCGGGCCTTTCCTGCATTCCGCGGTGGTGTCCGTCCTCGGCGATCGCACGCCGGAATACAGCCTCGCCATCTGGCACGGCATCAACACGCCGCTCATCATGAGCCTGATCGCGCTGGTCGGCGGCGCGGCGCTCTATGCGGTGCTGAAGGATTATCTCGCCAGATGCGACGACGGCCCGCCGCTCTTCCGGCACCTTGGCGGCCAGCGCATCTTCGAGCGCGTGCTGGTCACGGTCTCGTGGAAGTGGGCACGTTACCTCGAAAGCCATCTGGGCACGCGCAACCTCCAGCCGCAGCTTCGCCTCGTCGCCGCGGCCGGGCTGCTCGCCGGCGTCGTTCCGCTCTACCTGGCGGGCTTTTCGCCCAAAGCCCCGGTCTTCGGCGATGCCGACCCCATCTTCGCGGCGGTCTGGTGCATCGGCGCGTTCTGCGCGCTCGGCGCGGCCTATCAGGCGAAGCATCATCGCCTCGCGGCGCTCGTTCTTCTCGGCGGGGCGGGCATCACCACCTGCATCACCTTCGTGTGGCTTTCGGCGCCCGACCTTGCCATCACCCAGCTCGTCGTGGAGATCGTCACGACGGTCCTCCTGCTGCTCGGCCTGCGCTGGCTGCCCAAGCGCTGGGAAAAGATCGACAATGCCGTCTCGCTCGCCGCGCGCAGCCGCCGCTTCCGCGACTTCGTGCTCGCCATTTCCTGCGGCTTCGGCATGTTCCTCTTCTCCTATGCCATCATGAAACAGCCGGTTCCCGACGCGATCGCCAGCTATTTCCTCGAAAAGGCCTATACGGAAGGCGGCGGACGCAATGTCGTCAACGTCATCCTCGTCGACTTCCGCGGCTTCGACACGATGGGTGAGATCGCGGTGCTGGCCATCGTGGCGCTGACGGTCTTCGCGCTGCTGCGCCGCTTCCGTCCCGCGCCCGACAGCGTGGAAAAGCCCGAGCAGCAGCGCATCCAGGCGGCTTTCGACGCCGAGCGCCCCGAGCGCTCGGCCGGCGACACGGTGCGGGACTACCTTTTGGTGCCTTCGGTGATCATGCAGTGGATGTTCCCGGTCATCATCACCTTCGCGATCTACCTCTTCCTGCGCGGGCATGACCTGCCGGGCGGCGGCTTCGCGGGCGGCGTGACGATGGCCATCGCCTTCCTCCTGCAATATCTCGCCGGCGGCGTGCGCTGGGCAGAGGACCGACTGCGCATCCTGCCGCTGCGCTGGATGGGCTTCGGCCTGGTGATCGCCGCCGCGACCGGGCTCGGCTCCTGGCTCTTCGGCTATCCGTTCCTGACCACCCATTCGCAATACATGGAGGTGCCATTCATCGGCAAGGTGCCGGCCGCCAGCGCCCTGCTGTTCGATCTCGGCGTCTTCTCCCTCGTCGTCGGCGCGACGGTGCTGATCCTCATCGCGCTCGCCCACCAGTCCATACGAACGCATCGGGTCCGCAGTCTCGAAGCCCCCAAGGCGGAGGACGCCTGATGGAACTCATCCTTTCCCTCGGTATCGGCATCATGACGGGCTCTGGCGTCTGGCTCATCCTGCGCCCGCGCACCTATCAGGTCATCATCGGCCTCTCGCTGCTGTCCTATGCGGTCAATCTCTTCATCTTCGGCGTCGGGGGCGTGAAGTCCAATGCGGCGCCGCTGCTGGAAGAAGGCGTGCCGATCTCGACGATGACGGATCCCGTGCCGCATGCGCTCGTTTTGACCGCCATCGTCATCGGCTTCGCCACCACGGCGCTCTTCCTCGTCGTGCTGCTCGCGGCCCGGGGCCTCACCGGCACGGACCATGTCGACGGCAGGGAGCAGCCGAAATGAGCGGCTGGCAGCAACACCTCATCATCGCGCCGATCCTCATCCCGCTCGTCGCGGGCGCGCTCCTGCTCTTCTTCGACGAGCGCGAGCGCGTCGTGAAGGCGATGATCAGCGTCGTCTCGTGCCTTGCGCTCGCCGCCGTCGCCTTCAGCCTCTTCCGGCTTGCGGGCAATGGCAGCGGCGCGGACAGTTTCGAGGGCGTCTATCTCCTCGGCAACTGGCCGGCGCCCTTCGGCATCGTGCTCGTCGCCGACCGGCTTTCCGCCCTGATGCTCGTACTGGCCTCGATCCTGGCGATCCCGACGCTCGTCTATGCGCTTGCGCGCTGGCACACGGCGGGCGCGCATTTCCACTCGCTGTTCCAGTTCCTGCTGATGGGGCTGAACGGTGCGTTCCTGACCGGCGACCTCTTCAACCTCTTCGTCTTCTTCGAGGTCATGCTCGCCGCATCCTACGGCCTCCTGATGCACGGCTCCGGCTCCATGCGCGTCAAGGCGGGCATGCACTATATCGCCGTCAACCTTGCCGCCGCGCTCTGCTTCCTCATCGGCGTCAGCGCGATCTACGGCTCGGCGGGAACGCTCAACATGGCGGACCTTGCCGTGCGCATCGGCGAAATCGAGGGCGAGCGGCGCATGCTGCTGGAGGCGGGGGCCGCCATCCTCGGCGTCGTCTTCCTCATCAAGGCCGGCATGTGGCCGCTGAACTTCTGGCTGCCGGGCGCCTACAGCGCCGCGACGGCCCCGGTCGCCGGCATCTTCGCCATCATGAGCAAGGTCGGCATCTATGTCATCCTGCGCCTGTCGCTGCTCGTCTTCGGGCAGGGGGCGTCCGCCGGGCTCGGCCTCAACGTGCTGCTCTATGGCGGCATGGCGACCATCGCGTTCGGCACCATCGGCGTGCTCGCCTCGCAGGCGCTCGGGCGGCTGGCGAGCTATTCCGTGCTCGTCTCCTCCGGCACGCTGCTGGCGGTGCTCGGCCTCAACAACGGCGTGGTGACGGCCGGCGCGCTGTTCTACATGGTCAGCTCGACGCTGACGATCGGCGCCTTCTTCCTGCTCATCGAGCTCGTCGAGCGCGGCCAGGACGCGGGCGCCTCGGTTCTCGCCGTCACCATGGAAGCCTATGGCGATGCGGACGAGGAGGATCAGGAGGTCGAGGTCGGCGTCACCATGCCGAGGACCATCGCGGTGCTCGGCATCTGCTTTGCCGCCTGCGGCATCCTCCTGTCCGGCCTGCCGCCGCTGTCCGGCTTCGTGGCGAAGTTTGCCATGCTGACCGGCATGATCGGCACCAATGTCGCGGCGGAGGGGCCGATCCCCGCCTCGGTGTGGTGGATCGTCGGCCTGCTGATCCTTTCCGGCCTTGCCGCGCTGATCTCCATGACCCGCGCCGGCATCCGCACCTTCTGGGCATCGATGGAAGGCACCGTGCCGCGCGTGCTCGTCATGGAGATGGCGCCGGTCATGCTGCTGATCGCGTTGACGCTGGCGCTCACCGTCAAGGCCGGCCCCGCCATGAGCTACATGGAGGAGACCGTCCGCAACCTGCAGCAGCCCGCCACCTATATCGACGCCGTGATCAATGCCCGCCGCGCCGGGATTGCCGAACCGGGCGGGCCGGACGGCGGGGGAGGGATCTGACATGCTGCCCTATCCGCTCCTTTCCGCCTCGCTCGTCGTCATGTGGCTGGCCCTCAACGGCTTCACGCTCGGCCACCTCATCCTCGGCTGCATCGTCTCGGTCTTCGCCTCCTGGGGCATGGCGGCGCTGCGTCCGGTCAAGCCGCGCCTGCCGAAATGGTACCTGCTGCCCAAGCTGATCGGCATCGTGCTCTACGACATCGTGCGCTCGAACATCGCCGTCGCCTCGATCCTCGTCAGCGGCAGGAAGCCGCATCACAAGGCCGGCTTCATCACCGTTCCGCTCGAGCTGGAAAATCCGACGGCGCTGGCCGTGCTCGCCGTGGTGGTGACGAGCACGCCGGGCACGGCCTGGCTCGAATACAACTCGCTGAACCGGACGGTGCTGATCCATGTGCTCGACCTCGTCGACGAGGCGGAATGGCAGGCCCTGATCAAGGGCCGCTACGAGGCCTTGCTGCTGGAGATTTTCGCATGAGCCAAACGATCCTCGCCTGGTCCGTCACCTTCGCGCAGATCTGCCTGGCGCTCGCCATGGCACTGGCGGCGCTGCGTATGTCCCGCGGCCCGCGCGCGCAGGACCGCGTGCTGGCGCTCGACACGCTCTATGTCAATTCCATGCTGCTCCTGATGGTATTCGGCATGCGCACCGGCAAGGTCATCTATTTCGAGGCCTCGCTGGTCATCGGCATGCTCGGCTTCGTCGCGACGGTCGCGCTCGCCAAGTTCCTGATGCGCGGGGAGGTGATCGAATGAGCACCATCGAGCATGCGGGCGACCTGCCGGACTGGGCGGCGCTCCTCGTTTCCCTCTTCCTCGTCATCGGCTCGGGGCTGACGCTGATCGGCACCATCGGCTTCCTGCGCCTCAAGACGTTCTACGAGCGTATCCATGCGCCGACCCTCGGCACGAGCTGGGGTACGGGCGGCATCGTCATGGCCTCGATGATCTTCTTCACGGTGCTGGCGACACGCCCCGTCGTGCACGAGATCCTCATCGGCATCTTCGTCACGGTCACGACGCCGGTCACGCTGATGCTGCTCGCCCGCGCGGCGCTCCACCGCGACCGGGCGGAGGGCAATCCGGACGTGCCCCCCGAGGCGCCGGGCGAGCCGGAGGCAGCCGAAGGCCAGCCTGCCGCCGGGGAGTGATCCGAGCCGCGTCCCATATCGTCGTGCAGGCCGGAGAAATTTTTCCGGTCGGCGTAAACGCCCATAGCGACCGGACGCGGGGACTTTCGGCCCTCCGGAGCGATGGCGGAAGGTGCCTCGACGCGGGAATGCAAACAGATTTTGCCGCTCTCCAAAGACATTGTTAACCTTCATTTCCTAACCATCTACGCATCCCCATCGGCAATGATCGTCGAGATTTCAGGTTCATGCGTATTTCCAGAACAAACTTCTATCCCGTCCTCGAGACCGAAGGGGAAAACGACGATGCGTCGTCGCATTATCCATATGAAAACAACGCCGTGACCGAGACGCCTCCGGAAGAGGAAGCGTGGCACGGCGAAAGCGAACCGGTCGCCAACGACGACCACTACCGGCCGCGCTTCCGCTCGCCGGCCCTGCGCAGCTACGATCCCGGCCAATATGCCGACGGGACATGGGAGAGCCACTTCTATCTGGCGCCGAATGTCCGCTTCACGCGCACGCCCGACAAGGCCGCCGCCCGGATCGAGGAGGCGGCCGCCGAGGAGGTCACCAAGGCCGAGCCGATCATCGAAGAGCCTATCCAGCCGGCTCCCACAGAAATGCAAGCAGAGACGTCCCAGGTGCAGCAGTCCCCAGTTCCCCAGTTCCCGGTTTCCCAGTCCCAGAACCCGCAGCCCGAAGCCGCTCCGGTTCCGCAGCCCCAGCCGCAGCTGACGCAGGCCGAGCTCCTGCTGCGCCTGCGCGAAGCGCTGGAAGAACGCCGCCGCCGCTTCGAGGAGCAGCAGGCCCCGGCAACCGCTGCCGCGGCCGATCCCGTTCCGCAGTTCGTGCAGGCTGTCATCGCGGCCCGCCAGAATGCGGTTCCGGCCGATGCCGCCGTCGTCTTCAAGCCCGCCGTGCCGGCACAGGCTACCGCATTCACGTCCGCCCGGCCGGCCGCGAAGGCGAGCGTGCAGGAGGCGATCAGCCGCTTCGCCCATCTTTCCGACCACGCCTTCTGGGAGACCATGGTTCCCGAGGAGAACGTTTCCATTGCCCCGGCGCGTCCGGCGGTGTCCGTCGTGCGCATGACGTTGCCGACGCCGGCACCCGTTGCCACGATGCCGGCCCGCCCGGTCGAAACGCCGCGCGAGGAGCCGGTTTCCGTCGCCTCCCTCTATCGCGTTGTCGATTGCCGGCCGGCCGTGACGCGCCAGGTGGCCGTCGAGGCCGTTGCCGTTCCCGAAATCAAGGCCGAGCCGGTGATTGCCGAAGCCGCGCCGGCTACCGAGACGGTGGAAGCCATTCCGGCCCTCGTCGAGGCAAGGCCGGTCCCGGTGGCCGTTGCGCCCGCCGCCGTCGTCGAACCCGTCCGCGAAACGCCCTCGTCGGTGCTTTCGCGCGCTAGGCCGTTCCAGGTCACCCTCGCGACGCCGACCGCCGATACCTATGAATACCCGCCGCGCGACCTCCTGCAGGAACCGCCGCGCACCGTCGGCTTCGTGCTGACGCAGGAGCAACTCGAACAGAATGCCGGCCTTCTCGAAAGCGTGCTGGAGGACTTCGGCGTGCGCGGCGAGATCATCCATGTCCGCCCCGGCCCGGTCGTCACGCTCTACGAATTCGAACCGGCCCCGGGCGTCAAGTCCTCGCGCGTCATCGGCCTTGCCGACGACATCGCCCGTTCCATGTCGGCGCTCTCGGCCCGTGTCGCCGTGGTGCCCGGCCGCAACGTCATCGGCATCGAATTGCCGAACGCCACGCGCGAGACCGTCTATTTCCGCGAAATGATCGATTCCGCGGACTTCGCCAAGACCGGCTTCAAGCTGCCGATCTGCCTCGGCAAGACCATCGGCGGCGAACCCGTCATCGCCGAGCTTGCGAAGATGCCGCACCTGCTCGTCGCCGGCACCACCGGCTCGGGCAAGTCCGTCGCCATCAACACGATGATCCTCTCGCTGCTCTACCGGTTCCGCCCGGAAGAATGCCGCCTGATCATGGTCGACCCGAAAATGCTGGAACTGTCGATCTATGACGGCATCCCGCACCTCCTGACCCCCGTCGTCACCGATCCCAAGAAGGCCGTCATGGCGCTGAAATGGGCAGTGCGCGAGATGGAGGACCGTTATCGCAAGATGTCGCGCCTCGGCGTGCGCAATATCGACGGCTACAACAACCGCGTCGCCGCCGCCCGCGACAAGGGCGAGACGATCACGATCAGCGTCCAGACCGGCTTCGACAAGGGAACCGGCGAGGCGATCAACGAGGACCAGGAACTCTCCCTTGAGCCGATGCCCTATATCGTCGTCATCGTCGACGAGATGGCCGACCTGATGATGGTCGCCGGCAAGGAGATCGAAGGCGCGATCCAGCGGCTCGCCCAGATGGCGCGCGCCGCCGGCATCCACCTGATCATGGCGACGCAGCGCCCCTCGGTCGACGTCATTACCGGCACGATCAAGGCGAACTTCCCGACGCGCATTTCCTTCCAGGTGACCTCGAAGATCGACAGCCGCACCATCCTCGGCGAACAGGGGGCCGAACAGCTCCTCGGCCAGGGCGACATGCTGCACATGGCCGGCGGCGGGCGCATTTCCCGCGTCCACGGTCCGTTCGTCTCCGACGAGGAGGTCGAGAAGGTCGTGCTGCACCTGAAGGCCCAGGGCCGTCCGGAATACCTGGAGACGGTCACCGCCGACGAAGAGGAAGAAGAGGACGAGAAGCCGGCTGCCGGCGGCGCGGTCTTCGACAAGGGCGACATCGCGGCCGAGGACGGCGACGACCTCTACGAGAAGGCCGTCAAGGTCGTCATGCGCGACCGCAAGTGCTCGACCTCCTACATCCAGCGCCGTCTTGCCGTCGGCTACAACCGTGCCGCGTCCCTCGTCGAGCGCATGGAGAAGGAAGGCCTCGTCGGTCCCGCCAACCATGTCGGCAAGCGCGAGATCGTCACCGGTGAGCGCAACGGCTTCCAGCAGCCGGAAAGCGGCGACGACGAATAACATTCCGCCATGTGGCGATTGCCCGGCTGCCGGGCAATTGTCCTACTTATTTGAAATGGATGGATTTTCCGGGTCCGGTCCGCTCATGCGGGCCGGATTTTTACCGTGTCCACGAGAAATCTTATTCCGCCATCGCATTTAATCGATTTGGCCCATGACGGGGTCCGCGGGGCCTGTTGCATATGGCGGACGATCTGTGAATAGTGCCGCCCGACCGACGAAATCTGCATCCAAGGAGGACAGGAATGGCATTGATCACCATGCGGCAACTGCTCGATCACGCAGCGGAGAACGACTACGCACTGCCCGCATTCAACGTCAACAACCTGGAATATATCCAGGCGGTCATGCGCGCGGCGGATGCCACGGACTCCCCGGTGATCCTGCAGGCGAGCCGCGGTGCGCGCGCCTATGCGGGCGATGCCTTCCTGCGTCACCTTATCCTCGGCGCCGCCGAGGAATATCCGCATATCCCGGTCTGCCTGCATCTCGACCACGGCGACCAGCCGTCGACCTGCATCTCGGCCATCACCAACGGCTTCACCTCCGTCATGATGGACGGCTCGCTGCTCGCCGACGGCAAGACCGTCGCCAGCTACGAATACAATATCGACGTCACGGCGGAAGTCGTGAAGATCGCCCATGCCGCCGGCGTCTCGGTCGAGGGCGAGCTTGGATGTCTCGGCAACCTTGAAACGGGCGCCGGTGACAAGGAGGACGGCCACGGCTTCGAGGGCAAGCTTTCCCGCGAGGAACTGCTGACCGACCCGGACCAGGCGCTCGACTTCGTTTCGAAGACCGGCGTCGACGCGCTCGCCGTCGCCATCGGCACCAGCCACGGCGCCTACAAGTTCACCCGCGCGCCGGACGGCGACATCCTCTCCATCGAGACGATCGCGAAGATCCACGCGAAGCTGCCGAACACGCATCTCGTCATGCACGGCTCGTCCTCGGTTCCGCAGGACCTGCAGGACCTCTTCACCGCCTATGGCGGCGAGATGAAGCAGACCTGGGGCGTTCCCGTCGCCGAAATCCAGAAGGCGATCCCGCTCGGCGTGCGCAAGGTCAATATCGATACGGACCTGCGCCTCGCCATGACCGGCACGATCCGCAAGAACTTCAAGGAAAAGCCCGACAACTTCGACCCGCGCACCTATCTGAAGCCGGCGACCGCCCGCATGACGGACGTCTGCAAGGAGCGCTTCGAAGCCTTCCGCACCGCCGGCAAGGCTTCCAGCATTCGCGTCAAGCGCCTGCCCGACATGGCGAAGTTCTACGCCGTGAAGTAAGCCGCCTTCGGCCTGTCTTTCCACCCTCCCGGTTCCGGCCGGGAGGGTTTTGTTCTTTGCGCGGCAAACCCGCAGGAACCCATTGCGAGCCGCATTGCCTGCCCGTAAAAGATTGCGGACCGCAAGCGCGAGCGAGGACGACATGAGCGTGGAACAGGCCCTGACGATCGCAGACCTCAAGGAACGGGCGCGCCGCCGCGTGCCGAAGATGTTCTTCGACTATGCCGATTCCGGAGCCTGGACGGAGGGCACCTACCGCGCCAACGAGGACGACTTCCACAAGGTGAAGCTGCGCCAGCGCGTGCTGGTCGACATGAGCAATCGCTCGCTGGCAAGCGAGATGATCGGCGAGAAGGTCTCCATGCCCGTCGCCCTCGCGCCGACCGGCCTGACCGGCATGCAGCATGCCGACGGCGAGATGCTCGCCGCCCAGGCCGCCGAGGAATTCGGCGTTCCCTTCACGCTCTCCACCATGAGCATCTGCTCGATCGAGGACGTGCGCTCCGTCACCACGAAGCCCTTCTGGTTCCAGCTCTACGTGATGCAGGACAAGGATTTCGTCCATAATCTCATCGACCGTGCGAAGGCGGCGGGCTGCTCGGCCCTCGTGCTGACGCTCGACCTCCAGATTCTCGGCCAGCGCCACAAGGATGTACGCAACGGTCTTTCCGCCCCGCCGCGCTTCACGCCGAAGCATCTCTGGCAGATGGCGACGCGGCCCTTCTGGTGCCTCGACATGCTCGGCACGAAGCGCCGCACCTTTGGCAACATCCTCGGTCACGCCAAGGGCGTCACGGACCTTTCCTCGCTTTCCTCCTGGACCACGGAACAGTTCGATCCGCAGCTCTCGTGGAAGGACATCGAATGGATCCGCGAGCGCTGGGGCGGCAAGCTCATCCTCAAGGGTATCCTTGACGAGGAGGATGCCCGCATGTCGCTCGGCAGCGGCGCGGATGCGATTATCGTCTCCAACCATGGCGGCCGCCAGCTCGACGGCGCGGCTTCCTCGATCAGCATGCTGCCGCGCATCGTCGATGCCATCGGCGACAAGATGGAAGTCCATCTCGACGGCGGCATCCGCTCGGGCCAGGATGTCCTCAAGGCCGTCTGCTATGGCGCCAGGGGCACCTATATCGGCCGCCCCTTCCTCTACGGCCTCGGCGCCGGCGGCAAGGCCGGCGTGCGCCGGGCGCTGGAGATCATCCACAAGGAACTCGACGTCACGATGGCCCTCTGTGGCGAACGCGATATCAGGAACCTCTCGCGGGAGAACCTGCTCAGGGAGGTATGAGGCGCCTTACACGCCCTCGAAACCCTGCAGTACGTTCACCGCGTTCACGCCCAGCGCCTCCACCGCATAACCGCCTTCCATCACGAAAAGCGTCGGCAGGCCGAAATCGGCGATGCGGCGGCCGATGGTGGAAAAGTGCTCGCTCTCCAGCCTGAACTGCGAGATCGGGTCTTCCTTGAACGTATCGACGCCGAGCGAGATGACGAGGGCGGTCGGGGCGTAGGCGCGGATTCTTGCATGCGCGTCCTCGAAGGCGGCCAGCCATTCCGGCCAGGCCGTGCCGGCGGGCAGGGGATAGTTGAGGTTATGGCCTTCGCCCTTTCCCGCGCCGTGTTCGCGGGCATAGCCGAGATGGAAGGGAAATTCGAAATCCGGATCGCCATGCAGGCTCGCGAGCAGCACGTCGTCGCGGTCGTAGAAGATTTCCTGCGTGCCGTTGCCGTGATGGTAATCGACATCGAAGATCGCGACGCGGGCATGGCCGTTGTCGAGGAAGCGCTGGGCGGCGATGGCGGCATTGTTGAGGTAGCAGTAGCCGCCGAAGAAATCCCGGCCCGCATGATGGCCGGGCGGGCGGCAGAGCGAAAAGGCGGCCCGCTCGCCGGCAAGCACGGCATCGGCCCCGGCGAGCGCCGTATCGGCGGCGCGCTTTGCCGCCTGCCAGGTCGTCTCGGTGATCGAGCCGGCCATGTCGAAGGAATAGTAGGAAAGCCGGGCATCGAGGCCCGACGGCGGCGCATTGATCATCGGCATGGAGCGATGGCGCCAGCTATAGGGCCAGACCTCGCCGTCGCGGCCCGCCGCCCGCCATTCGACGAAGACGTTCTGCAGGAAATCGAGATAGTCCGGCGTATGGATGCGCTCGATGGCCGCCCGGTCGTAGGCGGCTGGTTCCAGAACCGGGCCGAGCCCGACTTCCCTGACGCGCCGAAGCACGATTTCGGCGCGCTCCGGCTTTTCGAAGGTTTCCACGATGCGGCCGAAGGAAAGCTCCATGCCGCTGTGATGCAGGTGGTGGTCGGCGGTATAGAAGGTTTTCATGGTCAGACGACCTCGCCGTAGAGCGCGCGTTCGAGCGCGGTGATCTCCGCCGCGAAGCGGCGGTATTCGGCGCGCTTGAGGGCGAGGAAGACGTGGTGCAACCGCTCGCCGAGCGCCTCCTTGAGGAAGGCCGAGCGGGTGGCCGCCTCAATGGCGCTGCGCCAGTCGGGCGACAGTTCGTCGCCTCCCGCTTCTGCATAGGCGGTGGTTTCGGGGCCGGGATCGGCCTTTGCGAGGATGCCCCTGCGCATCCCGGCGAGCACCGTCGCGCCGACGAGATAGGGATTGGAGTCGATGCCTGCGGCGCGCTGTTCGAGATGGCGGCCGGCGGGCGCGCCTGCGGGAATGCGGACGGCGACGCTGCGGTTGTTGGTGCCCCAGGTCGGCGTCGTCGGCGCATAGCTCTGGGCGGAGAAACGTCGCCAGGAGTTGAGATGCGGCGCGAAGACGAGCATGGATTCGTGCATCGTCTCCAGAAGCCCCGCGACGGCCTGCTTCAGGAGGGGCGAAAGCGCCTCGTTCCGGTCGGCGAAGAGGTTGCCGCCGGCCGCATCCGCAAGGCTCGCATGGACGTGCATGCCCGATCCGGCGCGGCCGGCAAAGGGCTTGGCCATGAAGCAGGCCATCATGCCGTGGCGCACGGCAAGGCCGCGCAGGAGACGCTTCAGCATGGCGAGGTCATCGGCGGCGCGCAGCGCACTGCCATGGCGCAGCGTCAGCTCGAACTGGCCCTGCGCATATTCCGAGATCATGGTCTCGACGGGCAGGCCCTGCGCTTCCGCGCCGCGATAGACCGCATCGATGAAGGGTTCCAGACGGTCGAGCTCGGTGACGCCATAGACCTGGATGCCCTCCGGCCGCTCCCCGGAAAGCGGCAGGCGGAGCGGCTGGAAATCGCCGTCGGCTGTCCGCTGCCGGTCGAGCAGGTAGAATTCCAGCTCATAGGCAAGCACGGGATGGAAGCCGTCCGCTTCGAGCAGCTTCACCTGGCGGGCGAGCGCATGGCGCGGGTCGGCCGCCATCGGGGCTCCGTCAAGCTCGAAGAGGGCGAGGCGTACTTCGCCGCGCGGCGGGGAGGTCCAGGGCAGGGGGACGAGCGAGCCCGCGACCGGCCAGGCACGCCGGTCCGCATCGCCGTCCGACCAGACGAGGCCGGTTTCCTCCACATCCTCGCCCGTGACGTCGAGGCCGAGGATCGAGCCGGGCAGGTGCCGGCCGGAACGGAAGATCGGCAGCAGCTCGTGCCGCCTTATGATCTTGCCGCGGGCAATGCCGTTGAGGTCGATCAGCACCAGATCGAAGGCGGTGATCTCCGGATGGGCGGCGAGGAAGGCCTCGGCTTCGGCGATATCCGCGGCTTCCGGCGGGCGGGCAGCGAGGTCGCGGCTCACGCGGCGGCCCTCCGCCCGGCAAGGCGGCCGAGAACGGTCGCGAAGGCCTCGACCAGACCGTCCGCCTGCTGCTCCGAAAGGGCGGGGCTGACGAGCACCATGTTGTGGAACGGCGTCAGCAGGTAGCCGAGATTGAGCATCGCAAGATGCAGCGCGGCCTCGATCGTGTCGGAGGCGGCAGCGCGCGCCTCGGCGGCGTTGCGCACCGGCACGGGCGCGAACACGACCTCCAGCCGCGCACCGACGCGCGAAACCGTCCAGCCGAGGCCGGCATCGGCGATCGCGGCCTTGAAGCCGGCCTCGATGCGGTCTGCGCGGGACTGCATGATGCGGTAGGCATCTTCCGTCATGACATGTTCGAGGCAGGCGCGCAGGCAGGCGAGCTGAAGGGGGCTGCCGGAAAGCGTGGTGCCGATGCCGGAATGGCCGTGGCCGCTCTGCTCGCGGCGGATGACGTGCAGCCTGTCCGAGATCGCCTCGGTCATGCCCCAGACGCTGACGGGAACGCCGCCGCCGATGGGCTTGCCCATGACCATCAGGTCGGGTTCGAGGCCATGCACGCGGCTATAGCCGCCAAGCCCGGTGGAGATGGTGTGCGTCTCGTCGATGAGGAGCAGCGTTCCGGCCTCGCGGGTAAGGCGGCGCAGGGCGTCGTGGAAACCGGGGGCAGGGGGGATCATGCCGCAATTCGTCATGACCGGCTCGGCAAGGACACAGGCGATGTCATGCCCGGCAAGCGCCTTTTCGAGCGCCGCCTCGTCGTTGAAGGGAATGGAGACGGTGAGTTCGCCGAGATCGCGGACCTGGCCGAGGAGGTTGCGGCGCGAAACGGTCCGGCCGTCGACGAGGTCGACCAGCGTCTCGTCCACGGCGCCGTGATAGCAGCCGTCGAAGACCAGCAGCTTTGCCCGGCCGGTCACGGCGCGCGCGACACGGATCGCAAAGCGGTTGGCGTCGCTGGCGGTGGCGCCGAGCTGCCAGCGCGGCAGGCCGAAGCGCTCCACCAGCAGCCGGCCGACGATCTGCGCATCCGAGGAGGGCAGCATGGTCGTCAGACCGCGCGTTCCGGCATTCTTCAGCGCTTCCAGCACCGGGGCGGGGCCGTGGCCGAACATGGCGCCGGTATCGCCGAGGCAGACGTCGACGATGCGGTTTCCGTCGATATCCACGAGCTCGGCGCCGCTTGCCCGGTCGACGACGACGGGGAAGGGGGCCGGCCAGTCGAGCATCCAGTGCTGCGGCACGCCGTCGAAGAAGCCCGATGCCGCCTCGTCATGCGCCGCCGCCGAGCGCGGCCGCCTTGCGCGAAAGACCTCTTCCTCCGCCTCGATGAACGCGCGGGCGCGCGCCTCCAGGTTCGCCCTCTCCATCCCGTTCTCCCGCAGGTATTGCTGAAATGTGATCACATATTGGTTGATGTGATTCCAAGTGTCAAACGGCAAGATGGTTACAGCGAACCGACGATGCGCAGCCAATCGTGCACCGAGGCGGCCGCCTGCTTGTCCAGCGAACCGCGGGCAAGGGGGCTCTTGCCGTCCATCTCCCGCACCGCGCTCGGGCTCATGCCGAACTGGTTGCGGAAGGCACGGGAAAAGGCGGAGATATCGGCAAAGCCGCAGGCATAGGCGACTTCGCCGACGGTGCGCTTGCCGTCATTGGCCAGCATGTCGAAGGCGGCGCGCAGGCGGCGGGCGCGGATATAGTCCGTGACGCCGCCGATCGGCGCGAACAGCCGGTAGAGCGATGCCCGCGAGAGCGCGAACGCCCGGCAAAGGTGATCGGGGCCGAGGTCGGCGAGAGCGATATTCTGCTCGATATAGCGGCGGATCTCCATGATGACCGCGCCGCGCACGGTGGGCGACGGCTGCCTGCGCGCCGCGATCTGCGGCCCGACGAGATTGGCAACGAGGTTCGCCGTCGCCGTGACGAATGCCGGCGCTTCCGCCTCGTCGATGTCCGGCAGGCTCTCGAAGAGAGTGCGCAGATGGCTTGCGATCAGGCGTGCCGTGCTGGTCGCGCCCTTCAGGAGAAGGCCATGCAACGCATCGTTCTGCGCTTCCCTTGCGAACAGCAGGTGGCGCGGCAGAGTGAGGGTGAGGTTGCGGCAATGCCGCGTGACGGAATGCATCGGCCGCGAGAGGTCGAAGATGGATATGTCGCCGGCCTCGACCGGCACGGTTTCGCCGTTCGTCGTGCGCAGATCACCCCCGTCGAGCGTCAGTTGCACGTGGATGAGGTCGAGGCCGCTGCGGGCGATGCGGGCGGGATCGCGCGAGAACGTATAGGTCGTGCCCCGCAGGTCCGCGGCGAAAAGCAGGGCAGGGCCCAGGAAATAGGTCGAAAGGCTCGCCCGGAAATCGGCGATCCGCTCCGGCGTCTCCACCGTCGTGCGGAACACCGGGGCGAGCGTTTCGGCGAAAAGATGGCTCTTGCGGCGGCAGTCCGCACCGGCTTCCGCGACCACGGAGTAGGAGGGCAGTTTGTCGGCAGGGCTCATTGCGCCTCACGATTCATGGACGTCGTTGCCTGATCAAGCGAATGCGATGGAGGAAGGTTCCCCGGATGATCCCATGCCGGTCCACAGAGTTGGCACGGTGTCTCATTCTTTTGGCCCCCCGTCTCATAATGCTTAGCGCGGCTGGTATGACAATTGACAGTCCGTGTCCGCTGAAACCCCATGGAACATAATGGGTCAATTCGGACCCCGGTGGCGCGACAAGAACGAGAATGGGCGCATCGTTCCTGAACGGGATTATTGAGGTGGACCAGATTTCCTTCGACGACGGCGCCGTGGCCTTCCGGGTGCCGCCCCACGAATTCCTGCGTGCGCCGGCCTTCGCGGCGGCGAGGGACCGGCTGATCGCCGGCAAGCTGGCCGTCTACGAGGGCAACCATCTCTTCAACCGGCTCATCCTGGAGGAGGGGCGGTTCCTCTGTTATCTCGCCGCCCTTTCCCTTCATGCCGCGCAGGATATGGAACGGCCGTCCACCTGGCTCACGCTCGGCCGTCTCCAGCGCGAGGTGACGGAGCTGGGCGTCGCCAGCCGCAACCGCGTCGAGGCGCAGGTTTCCTGCCTGCGCAAATACGGCTTCCTCACACAACAGCCGCATGCCTCGGACCGGAGGGTTCGCCTGCTCATACCGGGCACGGCGCTCACGGAGCGCGATACGGCCATTCTCGGCCATCTGGTCGAAGGGCTCCGCACGCTCGGCCTGTCGCCGACGGAAGGTTGCGAGAGCCCGCTTTCAGGCGAGCTGCATCGCGCCATGCGACGGGCGACCTTGCCGCATCTGTCCGGTCTCAGCCGCCTCATTCGCCGCCACCTGCCGCTTGCGCCCTTCTTCGAGCACGACTGCGGCTACATGATTCTCCTGCTTCTGCTGCGCGGCGCGCGGCATAGTGCCGATGGCACGCTCCCGACGGGGTATCAGCGGCTTGCGACGCAGACCGGCGTCTCGCGAACGCATGTCCGCCGGGTCGTGGAGGCGGCGCGCAATGCCGGCCTCCTGACAACCGCCGCCCGCGGCGGTCACGACATCAGGCTCACACCGGCGATGTGGCAGGCCGCCGACCGCTGGTTCGCCGACAATTTCGCCCTGACTGATCTTCTCCTGCGCGAAGCGCTCGCCTAGAGCAATTCCAGCAAAAGTGCACCGCGGTTTTGTGTCCGGAATTGCGTAGAAACAAAAGGATAGAGCGTTTTCGCGATTCGGAGAAAAGCGGAAATGCTCTAGTTGTCGCTCAGGCGGCCGATCCCGCGGCGGCAAGGAGGATCGCAAGGCCGATATGGGTGAGATGGTGCAGGCTCTGGTCCGCGCCGAAGAGCCACCAGAAACCGGCCTGCCGCGGCGTCACCTGCAGGCGCCGCGCGGCGAGGCTCTTCAGCCGGTCGATGACGCCATGAATGAGCGCATCGGCAATTCCGAGCCAGGCGAGGGGCGGGGAGACCATGAGGAAGAGCAGCGCCGTCATAGCGCCATGGACGCCGGCATGGGCCGCAAGCGGCGTCAGCCAGCCGTTCGGCCGCTCCTTGCCCGCCGCCATCCAGTCCGTCTGAAGCAGGAAATCCGCCAGATAATGTTTTGCCAGGAACGCCGCCAGCGCGGCGGCGATCCACAGGGTCGAAATCTGGTCCGGTATCTCGATCATGGCACGCCCGCACCCGATGGCTGGGCAATCCGGCAGGAGCATTCCGTTCCCGCCGGCTTGCACAGATGTTCCGGCAAGCCTTAGCGGCTGCCCGCCTCGACGATGCCTTTGGTCAGGCTGCCCGTCGCCGGATAGAGCGGAATGAGGCAGGCCTGGAGCGCATGATAGATGTCGCCCTTGCCGGCGAACAGGGTGTAGCTCGGAACGAGATCCTCCGTGAGCTCCTCATGCCAGCCGCCGCGATCCTGATCGAGGAAATGGCGGGCGATCCCGTCCCAGATCCTGCGATACCAGGTCTCGTGGAAGTCGCTCGGCAGATGTTCGCAGAGGAAGGCGGCCGCGCCGACGCCCTCGGCCATCGGCCACCAGAGCTTGTTGCGCTTGGCCGGCTCGTCGTTCCAGTCGAGCGTATAGAAGAAGCCGCCCTTTTCCTTATCCCAGCCGAGCGCGACCGACTGGGCGAAGAGCGCCTTGGCGGCATCCGGCATCCAGGCGTGCCTGCGACCGCCGAGGGCGTGGAGCTGGAGCACGAGACGGGCCCATTCCAGCCAGTGGCCGGGCGTGGTGCCTGAGGGGCGGAACATCTCGTTGCCGCGGTAATCCTTGTCCAGCACCCAGTTCTCGTCGAAATGCTCGGGCACGCGGAAACCGTTCTCCCCGGCGCGGCGGCGGATGACGAGATCGGCGATGCTTTCGGCCTTGTCGAGATAGCTCTTCTGGCCGGTCGCCTCGTAGGCGGCCATCAGGGCTTCGGTGAGATGCATGTTGGAATTCTGGCCGCGATAGCCGGGGATGGGCGTCCAGTCCGCCTCGAATTCCTCCGCGATCGCACCGTGGTTGTCCTCCCAGAAGCGCTTTTCCAGCACCTCGGTGACATCCGCGATCATGCGGTCGGCGTCGGGATGGCCCGCGACCTTCGCGCTGGAAGCGGCCAGCAGCACGAAGGCATGGCCATAGCCCTGCTTGGTGGCGTCGAGCAGCCCGGCATTGTCGAGCGACCAGTGATAGCCGCCGCGCTCGTGGTCGCGATGCTTTTCCCAGAGATATTTCATGCCGTGGTCGACGATATCGTCCGAACCGGGACGGCCAAGCAGGCTGCCGATGGCGAAGCAATGCACCATGCGCGCGGTGGAATGGATGCCGCGCACCGGATTGCCGGCATTGATCGGCCGGCCCTCGACGTCGAGTTCATGGAAGCCGCCAAGAGGATTGAAGGCGCGGTTCTGGAAAAAATCGAACAGGCGGTTCGCTTCCCGCCAGAGCCATTGCCGGTGATAGTCGCGTTCGCGCCAAGCCGTGCCGAGATGTCCCGTTGCGCCCATGATGCGTTCTCCTTTTTGATCGGTCCGCATTGTCGTGTTCGATGCCGGGCGCTTGCCGGAGCGCGGAAGAAACGACCGTGGCGTGATTGATCACGCACGGCCCGCAACGCTCGCAATGACGGCTGGCCTCGACAGGTGGGAGGCGTTTTATGGCCTAGAAAGACCCGGGCCGCAACCCGCGAGGCAGTCATGTTGTCCGCCCGGCGGCCTCTCGGAGAAAAGATGAAACGCCCGTTTACAATTGCGGCAAAATTGAGAAAAAATACCCTACCAATCTTATAGGGATACTCTATATTGGAACCCGGAAACGGACAGGATGACAATGTCCGCACCCGAAGGAGACCGCAACGCGGCCTCCCAGGCAAGGGATGATGGCGATGAGCAATGTAAACCTCGGCGGCCGTTCCGCTTCCGGCTCTCTCGGTCCTGCCGGCACTCGGCGGTCCCGTCGCGCCGAACGGCAGACCCTCGTCAATAACATCGTTGTGGCCGGCGCCTTCCTCTTCGTCAGCGCCGTGGTCTTCGGCCTCCTGGGCTGATGCCTTCAAGTTCCATAATACCGATTATGCGATCGGCGGATGGTTTCACCCTCGATGCCGGACGCCTCGTTGTGGCCCCCTGGCCCCTCGAAGATCAGCCGATCTTCTCGACGATCGGCGGGATCTGGATGACGGCGGGGTCGGTCGTGCCGGCGTCGATGATGCCGAAGACGGCTTCGAGCATTTTCGGCACGTCCTGCCGCACCATCTCGATATGGTCGCCGAGCATGGCGACGAAGGGGTCCCAGTCGAAGCAGCCGAGATGCGGCACGCCGTCGGCATAGCGGCCGGACCGGCGGATCCAGCGCATGACGCCTTCCAGCGAGATCGTCGAATTGACGAACATGCCGCGCGGCAGCACGCTGGCGTTTTCGGCCATCTGCCGCATCGCCTTCTCCGCCTTGTCGGGCGCATAGCCGCAGGTCATGACGAGGCTTTCGTCGACCGTCACGCCCGCCTGCGCATGGGCATCGCGGAAACCGCGCACGCGTTCGATCGTATTATGGTCCGTGCCGCGACCGCCAACGAAGAGAAGCGGCGCCTTCTCCCCATATTCCCTTTCGCAATTCGCAAGCACGCGGCGCGTCAGTTCCAGCGCCCCGCCGTAATTGTCGGAGATGACGGAAGGCGCGCGCGAGCCCGGCAGGTCGAGATTGACGGTGCGCACACCGGAGGCGGCGCAGAGGTCGACGATCCGGTCCGGGTCCGTCGCGCCGGTCGCGATCAGGCAATCCACCTGGTAGGAGAGCATGGCGCGCGCCGCCTCGACCTCGAGCGCCGGATCGCGCCTTGTGCAGGTGACGATCGGGAAGAGCCCCCTCTCCCGCGCCAGCGCCTCGAACTGCTCGACGATGGAGCCGAAATAACGGTTGTCGTATTTGGGCACGATCATGCCGATGATCTTGGAACGCTCCCGGCGCAGCACGCTCGCCTGCATGTTGAGCGCATAGCCCTGCTCCTCGGCGAGCTTGGTGATCTTCTCGGCGAGTTTCGCGCTGATGCGCCGCTTCTTCCAGTTGCCGTTCAGGACGGCGCTGACGGCACTTGCGGAGGTGCCCGCCAGCTCCGCGAGATCGTAGATCGTGGTCCTTTTCGGCGGGCTCGTCCGAGTCACATTTCATCTCCGTTTCGCGGGCCACCTTGACACCAATGGGGATTGGTGGCAATTCTTGCTTCATCGATTGAGCAAAGCTGCTCCATCGATGAAGTTGCCTGAACAGCAAGGCTGACCCAAGGGAGGAGTCAGACGGAGCATCGACCAGCCGGACGCTGCGGCATCGCCGCAGCGAACGATGACCTGCGCGCTTATGGTGCGTGGGGCGGTCGGGCGCTGTCGCCCTTGGCGGCTTGAGGTCGCCGGCGCATACGACTGCGAAAAATCAACCGTGGAGGAACCCAATGAAGACGCTTACCTATCTGCTCGCCTCGACCGGCCTTGCCCTGTCGCTCGGCAGCGCCGCCCTTGCCCAGGAAAACGCCACCGTCGCCTTCCTGATGCCCGACCAGGCCTCGACCCGCTATGAGCAGCACGACTATCCGGGCTTCAAGGCGGAGATGGAAAAGCTGTGCGCGAGCTGCACGGTGATCTACCAGAACGCCAATGCCGACGTCGCGCTCCAGCAGCAGCAGTTCAACTCGGTCATCGCGCAGGGCGCCAAGGTCATCGTGCTCGACCCGGTCGATTCCGCGGCGGCCGCCGCCCTCGTCGAGATCGCCCAGTCGCAGGACGTCAAGGTCATCGCCTATGACCGCCCGATCCCGGACAAGCCGGCCGACTACTACGTTTCCTTCGACAACCAGGGCATCGGCAAGGCCATCGCCCAGTCGCTGGTCGACCACCTGAAGGCCAAGGGCGTTCCGGACGGCGCCGGCGTGCTCGAAATCAACGGCTCGCCGACGGATGCGGCCGCAGGCCTCATCCGCGACGGCATCCACGAGGCGCTCGAAGCCTCGCCCTACAAGACGCTTGCCGAATTCGACACGCCGGAATGGGCGCCGCCGAAGGCGCAGGAATGGGCAGCCGGCCAGATCACCCGCTTCGGCGATGAGATCAAGGGCATCGTCGCGGCAAACGACGGCACGGGCGGCGGCGCCATCGCTGCGCTGAAGGCGGCCGGCGTCAAGGAAATGCCGCCAGTGACGGGCAACGACGCGACGATCGCCGCGCTCCAGCTCATCATTTCGGGCGACCAGTACAACACGATCTCCAAGCCCTCGGAGATCGTCGCTGCCGCCGCGGCCAACGTCGCCGTCAAGCTCCTCAAGGGCGAGATGCTGGAAGCCACCCACAAGCTCTACGAAACGCCTTCGCAGCTCTTCGTTCCGGCCGTGGTGACGGCCGAGAACATCAAGGCCGAGATCTTCGACAAGGGGATCAACAAGCCGGACGAAGTCTGCACCGGCGAATATGTTGAAGGTTGCCGCAAACTCGGCATCATCAACTAACGGCATTGATCGTGCCCGGCCGCCTTGCTGGCCGGGCACGTCGACGGTCAAGAGATCAAAGGTTCCAGCGGCCATGACAGCCACGCTACAAGATGCTCCCGCCAAGGGAGAGCCGGTGCTTCGCCTTCGCGGCGTTTCCAAGAATTTCGGGGCCGTGTCCGCACTCACGGATATCGAGCTCGACGTGCAGGCCGGCGAAGTCGTCGCGCTCGTCGGCGACAACGGCGCCGGCAAGTCGACGCTGGTCAAAGTGCTCGCCGGCGTGCACCAGCCCTCTTCCGGCACGGTCGAATTCTGCGGCCAGCAGGTGACGCTCGACAGTCCCGCCAAGGCCCTCGACATGGGCATCGCCACCGTGTTCCAGGATCTGGCGCTCTGCGAGAACCTCGACGTCGTTGCGAACCTTTTTCTCGGCCACGAGATGTCGCCCTGGGCGCTCGACGAAGTGGCGATGGAGGTGCGCGCCTGGACGCTGCTGCGCGAGCTTGCCGCGCGCATCCCGTCCGTCCGCGAGCCCATCGCCTCGCTTTCCGGCGGCCAGCGCCAGACCGTCGCCATTGCCCGCTCGCTGCTGCTCAATCCGAAGCTCATCATGCTGGACGAGCCGACCGCCGCCCTCGGCGTCGCGCAGACGGCCGAGGTGCTGAATCTCATCGAGCGCGTGCGCGACCGCGGCCTCGGCGTCATCATCATCAGCCACAACATGGAGGACGTGCGCGCCGTCGCCGACCGCATCGTCGTGCTGCGCCTCGGGCGCAACAACGGGGTCTTCACGCCCGATTCCTCCAATCAGGAACTCGTTTCCGCCATCACCGGCGCGACCGACAATTCCGTTTCGCGCCGCGCCGATCGCAAGGCCGGACACGTCCAGGAAACCCACGGGGGCGCCGCATGAGCCAGAACCCTTCCAATGCCCAGCCGCTGCTCGACCGCAGTGACGAGCGCGTGCGCCACGACGACAGCCTCGCCGCCATGGCGAAAAGCTTCATCGACCGGGTCCGTTCCGGCGATCTCGGCATGCTGCCGGTCGCCATCGGCCTCGTGGTCATCTCCGCCGTCTTCTCCGCGCTCAACCCGATTTTTCTTGCACCGAACAACCTGGTGAACCTGCTGTTCGACTGCGCCACGGTCGGCGTCATCTCGCTCGGCATCGTCTGCGTGCTGGTGCTCGGCGAGATCGACCTTTCGGTCGGCTCGATGAGCGGGCTTGCCTCCGCCATGGTCGGCGTCCTCTGGGTCAACCAGGGCTGGCCCATCGTCGGGGCGATCCTCGCGGCCCTCGTCGTCGGCGCGGGCGTCGGCCTTCTCTATGCGACGCTCTACAACCGCCTCGGCATGCCGAGCTTCGTCGCCACGCTCGCCGGCCTTCTCGCGCTGCTCGGCATGCAGCTCTACATCCTCGGCCCGACCGGCTCGATCAACCTGCCCTATGCCTCCTCGCTGGTGCGCTTCGGCCAGATCCTGATCATGCCCGACTGGCTGTCCTACACGCTGGCGCTCGCGCCCGGCCTCGTCATGATCGCCCGGGGCCTTCGGACCCGCAGCCAGCGTCTGGCCGCGAACCTTTCGGCCCAGCCGATGCGCGCCCTGATCCTCAAGGCCGTCCTGCTGACGGTCCTTCTGGAAGCAGCCGTCTTCTACCTCAATCTCGGCCGCGGCATTCCGTGGATGTTCGCCCTCTTCGTCGCGCTTGCCATCGTCCTCAACTATGCGCTGACGCGCACCAAGTGGGGCCGCTCCATGTTCGCCGTCGGCGGCAACAAGGAAGCCGCGCGCCGCTCGGGCATCAATGTTCGCCGCATCTATATGAGCGCCTTCGTGCTCTGCTCGACGCTGGCGGCGCTGGGCGGCATCCTTTCGGCCTCGCGCCTCGCCTCCTCCAGCCAGCAGGCCGGTACCGGCGACGTCAACCTCAACGCCATCGCGGCGGCGGTCATCGGCGGCACGAGCCTCTTCGGCGGCCGCGGCAGCGCCTATTCGGCCCTTCTCGGCATCATCGTCATCCAGGCGATCTCGAACGGCCTGACGCTGCTCAACCTTTCGTCCTCGCTGCGCTACATGATCACCGGCGGGGTCCTGGCCATCGCGGTCATCGTCGACTCGCTCGCCCGTCGCTCCCGCGTCAGCCACGGCCGCGCATAACATTATCGGAATGGAGTTTTCAGAAATGGCTGACCTCATGAAGGGCAAGATCGCCGCCATCACGGGTGCCGCTTCCGGCATCGGCCTCGAATGCGCCCGCACCCTGATCGCCGAAGGCGCCAAGGTGGTGCTCGTCGATCGCGCGCAGGATAGGCTGGAACAGCTCTGCAGGGAGCTCGGCCCGAACGCCCTGCCCCTCGTCGTCGACCTCTTGAAGCCGTCCGACGTCTCCGGCATGCTTCCGCGCATCCTCGACATTGCCGGCGGTCTCGACGTCTTCCACGCCAATGCCGGTGCCTATATCGGCGGCCCGGTGGCCGAGGGCGATCCCGATGCCTGGGACCGCATGCTGAACCTCAACATCAACGCCGCCTTCCGCTCGGTCCACGCGGTGCTGCCCTACATGATCGAGAAGAAGACGGGCGACATCCTCTTCACCTCATCGATCGCCGGTGTCGTCCCCGTCGTCTGGGAGCCGATCTATACGGCCTCGAAATTCGCCGTGCAGGCCTTTGTGCATTCGACCCGCCGGCAGGTGGCGCAGCATGGCGTGCGCGTCGGCGCGGTCCTGCCCGGCCCGGTCGTCACGGCGCTGCTCGACGACTGGCCGAAGGAGAAGATGGACGAGGCGCTCGCCAACGGCAGCCTGATGCAGCCGAAGGAAGTGGCCGACGCCGTGCTCTTCATGCTGACGCGCCCGCGCAACGTCACGATCCGCGACCTCGTGATCCTGCCGAACAGCGTGGATCTTTGACGAAAACGGCGGGCGGCACGAGGCCGCTCGCCGGACATATTCCCGAATGCAGGCGGTAGACCCCATGAGCAACACTTCCCCCGCACGCCCCGCAGGCGGCGCACGTTACCTCGTCGGCGTCGATGTTGGAACGGGCAGCGCCAGAGCCGGCCTCTTCGACCTTACCGGCCGCATGCTGGCCTCCGGCAAGCGCGACATCTCGCTCTTCCGGGAGCCGGGCGCGATGGTCGAGCAGTCGAGCACCGAGATCTGGGCCGCCGTCTGCGCATCGGTGCGCGAGGCCGTTGCCAAGGCCGGCGTTTCGCCGGAAGCCTGCGCCGGCATCGGCTTCGATGCGACGTGCTCGCTGGTCGTCCTCGGCAAGGACGGCGCGCCCCTGCCCGTCGGCCCGTCGGAGGATCCGGAACGCGACATCATCGTGTGGATGGACCACCGTGCGGTCGACCAGGTCGAGCGCATCAATGCGACGGGTCACGCGGTTCTGCGCTATGTCGGCGGGCGCATCTCGCCCGAGATGGAGACGCCGAAGCTGCTCTGGCTCAAGGAAAACCGCCCCCACGTCTTCGATGCGGCCTGGCAGTTCTTCGACCTTGCGGATTTCCTGACCTGGCGCGCGACGGGCGATCTTGCCCGCTCCACCTGCACGGTCACCTGCAAATGGACGTATCTGGCGCATGAAAAGCGCTGGGACCCGAGCTATTTCCACGCCATCGGCCTCGGCGTGCTCGCCGAGGAGGATTTCGCCCGTATCGGCCAGACCGTCGTCGAGCCCGGCACGCCGGTCGGCGTGGGGCTCACCCAACGCGCGGCGGCGGAACTCGGCCTTGCGGCCGGCACGCCTGTCGGCGCGGGCATGATCGATGCTCATGCGGGCGGCATCGGCACGGTGGGCGTCGACGGCCCGCCGGAAAACAGCCTCGGCTATGTCTTCGGCACCTCCTCCTGCACCATGACCTCCACACACGAGCCGGTCTTCGTGCCGGGCGTCTGGGGGCCCTATTTCTCGGCCATGGTGCCGGGCATGTGGCTCAACGAGGGCGGCCAGTCGGCGGCGGGCGCGGCCATCGAGCAGCTTCTGTCCTTCCACCCGGCGGCGGGCGAAGCGTCTGCGCTCGCCAAAACACGTGGCCTCTCCCTGCCTGTCCTGCTGGCGGAACTTGCCGCCGAAAAGACGGAAACGCTTTCCGACGTCGCGGGGCTCGCGGACGGGCTGCATGTGGTTCCGGAATTCCTCGGCAACCGCGCGCCCTTCGCCGATCCCCATGCCCGCGCCGCTATCGTCGGCCTCGGGATGGAGCACGGCATCGACAATCTCGTCTCGCTCTACGTCGCCGGTCTGTGCGGCATCGGCTACGGCCTGCGCCAGATCATCGACGCGCAGGCTGCGGCCGGAGCGCCGGTCGAAAAGATCGTCATCAGCGGGGGCGCGGGCCAGCTCGATCTCGTGCGCCAGCTTCTGGCCGATGCGACCGGCAAGCCGCTGCTCGCCACGCGGTCGGAGGAGCCCGTGCTGCTCGGCGCGGCCATTCTCGGCAGCGTCGCCGGCGCGGCATTTCTCGACGTGCGGTCCGCCATGGCGGCCCTTTCGACCACCGACCGCAGCTACCTGCCGGCGACAGGAGAAACCGAGGCCCTTCACGCCAGGCGCTACGATGCCTTCAGGCGCCTGCAGGCATTGGCACGCGAAATCCGCTGATCAGTCGAGCCGCCTGCCCCTTCCGTCGAAGAGATATGGTGGGCTTGTTCCGTCAATAGTGAAAACGCTGGATGGGGCCGGAATAATACCAGTTCAACACCGGCGAAAAATATTGCATAAGGGAAGCCCGTCACGACAGGTGCCCTCATGAGCGATCAGGCGACCCTTCAATTTCTGGCCGGGCTCGTTTCCCTTGCGAGCGGCGAGCCGCTCTATCGCCAACTCGGGCGTGCGCTGAAGACCGCCATCGACGAATCCGTGTTGAAGCGCGGCGCTGTGATCCCCAGCGAGCGGGATCTCAGCACCGGCCTCGGCCTTTCGCGCGTCACGGTACGCAAGGCCATCGACAACCTCGTTTCGGACGGCCTGCTCGACCGTCGGCAGGGGGCGAAGACCGTCGTCTCCTCCCGCCTCGAAAAGTCGCTCGCGACGATGACGAGCTTTTCGGAGGACATGCGCTCGCGCGGGCTGGAGCCCGGCTGCGTCTGGATTTCCCGGGAGATCAGCCGCCCCTCGCCCGCCGAGATGATGGCGCTCGGCATTCCCGGCCACGAGAAGGTCGTGCGGCTCAGGCGCCTGCGCACGGCCGATACCATGCCGATCGCCATCGAGACCGCGACCCTGCCCGCCCGCTTCGTTCCCGATCCGGAGGCCATCGGCGCCTCGCTCTATGAATATCTCGCCGCCCATGGCGCCATGCCCGTGCGCGCCATGCAGCGCATGCAGGCGAAGCCGGCGACGGAGGAGGAACGCCGGCTGCTCGTAACGCCCGAAGGCACCAGCCTTCTGACCATGGAACGCCGCTGCTTCCTTGCCGACGACCAGATCGTCGAGTTCACCCAGACAAAATATCGCGGCGACGTCTACGACTTCGTCATCGAACTGACGCGATAATACCAGTTTAATTCCTGTTGCATTCCGGTTTCATCCTGCTACCGTCGACCCGTCCTGATCGCAAGGACAGGGCGAACGTGCGGCGAAGCCGGGAGGATGCGGGTGCCATTCGATTTCAGTCAGCTCGAAAACGGCCTGATCGTCTCCTGCCAGCCGGTCAAGGGCGGCGCCATGGACAATGCGGCCATGGTGGTGGGCTTCGCGCTCGCCGCGCTCGATGGCGGCGCCATCGCGTTGCGCATCGAATCCGCAGATTATGTGCGGGCCGTCCGCGCCGCGACGGACCGGCCGATCATCGGCCTCGTCAAGCGTGACCTCGACGATTCCCCCGTCCGCATCACCCCCTTCATCGAGGATGTCGAGGCGCTGGCTTCTGCCGGCGCGGATATCATCGCCTATGACGCCACCGACCGGGTGCGCCCCGTCTCCACCCGCGCGCTGATCGAGCGCATCCACGCGGCCGGCAAGGTCGCCATGGCGGACTGCTCCATCCTTGCCGACGCCGAGCGGGCGCTCGCCGAGGGTGCGGAGATCGTCGGCTCGACGCTTGCCGGCTATACCGGCCCGGTCGAGCCCACCGAGCCGGACTTCGCATTGATGCGCGGCATGCGGGCGCTGACGCCCTATGTCATCGCCGAAGGCTGCGTGCGCACGACCGACCATGCGGTGAAGGCCCATGCGGCCGGTGCCTATGCCGTGGTCGTCGGCTCGGCCATCACCCGGCCGGAGCATGTCACCTCCTGGTTCCGCAGCGCGCTCGACGATGCGCAGGCGAGCGGGGCCTGAACCATGGCCGCGCCGGACGCCATCCTCGCAATCGATGTCGGCGGCACGAAGATGCTGGCGGCGCTGGTGCGCGGCACAAGCGTTCTCGACACCCTGCGCCTGCCGACGCCGGCCGATGGCGATCCGGCCCACTGGTTCGCCGCGCTCTTTGCCGCGATCGAAACCTGGCGGGGTCGCTATAGCGCTGTCGGTGTCGCCGTCACCGGCATTGTCGACGATGGCCACTGGTCGGCGCTGAACCGCAAGACGCTTAATATTCCCGACCTCTTTCCCCTGGTCGCGACCATCGCCCGCTTCACGGATGCGCCGGTCTTCGCCGCCAACGATGCACAGGCGGCCGCCTGGGGCGAATATGCCTTCGGCGCTGGCGGGCGCGGGGACATGGTGTTCCTCACCATCTCCACCGGCATCGGCGGTGGCATCGTCACCGGCGGGCGGCTTCTCGGAGGGCTCGGCGGCCATTTCGGCCAGTTCCGCGACCTCGACCATCCCGGCGAGACGCTGGAGGATCGCGTCTCTGGCCGCTGGATCGCCGCACAGGCGGCCACGCACGCGCCGGATGCCACGGCCCGCGAGGTCTTCGCCGCCGCGCATGCGGGAGAAGGCTGGGCGAAGGGCATCGTCGAGGCCTCGGCCCGGCAGGCGGCCAATCTCTGCCGCAACGTGCAACTCGCGCTCGATCCGCGCCGCATCGTCATCGGCGGCAGCATCGGGCTTGCGGAAGGCTATCTTTCGGCGATGGAGCGGGCGCTCGACAGCGTGCCGCCGCGCCTCAAGCCTTCGCTTCATACCGCCGCTCTTGCGGAAAATGCGGGAGTCATCGGCATCGCAGACCTGGCGCAACGTCGCCCGGCAACCATGAGGGAGAACGGACAATGATCTATGCGAAGATGAAACAGGCACTTTATGCCGCCTGCGCGCTCGGCCTGCTGGCAGGCCCCGCGCTGGCCGAGGTCACGGTGCTCGGCTGGCCGGGCGGCCCGGAGGAAGTGGCGCTGCGCGCCGCCGCCGATGCCTATAACGCCAAGTCCGACACGGCGGATGCCGACAAGGTCGAGCTGCTGTTCTTCAACCGCGACGGCTTCTGGGACAAGCTGCAGGCGGACCTTGCCGCCGGCTCGAAGGCCTTCGACGTCAACCTGCTCGCGACCTACTCCATCGGCCGCTATGCGCCCTTCATGGAGCCGATCCAGCTTTCCGACGACGCTAAGGCCGTCTATGGCGACGCGGTCCTCGCCACCATGCAGTACCAGAACCAGCAGTACGGCGTCCCGACCGACCTTTCCGCGCATTTCATGTATTATCGCACGGACCTCATCGACGCGCTGATGAAGGACGATGCGGCCAGGGCGAAATACGGCGAGATCTCCGAAAAGCTGCTCGGCAAGAAGCTCGAGCCGAAGATGCCGGACGAATGGACCTGGGACGACTATGCCGCGACCGCCCTCTACTTCACCCAGGCGGTCAACCCGGATAGCCCGACGCGCTACGGCACCGTGCTCCAGTTGAAGAATCTCCTCTTCAACATCATGGTCTGGCAGTCCGTGCCGCGCGCCTATGGCGGCGACTGGATGGACGAGAGCGGCAAGATCACGGTCAATTCCGACGCCTACCGCAAGGGCCTCGAAATCTACAAGCTGCTCTACGACAACGGCGCGACGCCGCGCGATTCGCTCTCCTACGAATTCGCGGAAGCCAATGCCGCCTTCGCCTCCGGCCAGGTGGCGGCAATGCTGCAATGGAACGCCGCGGCAAGCGACCTCACCAGCAAGGAGAAGTCGCCGACCGTCGCGGAGGTCACCGACACCGTCGCCCCGCCGTCCGGTCCTGCCGGCCGCTTCACCCATATCCACGGCCTCGGCTTCGGCCTCAACAAGAATGCCGAGCACAAGGACGGTGCGGTGAAGTTCCTGAAGTGGCTCTCCTCCAAGGAAGCCGCGCTGGTCTACGCCCGCAACAACGGCGCGCCGGCCCTGACGCCCGAAGTGGTGGCCGAGGTCGCCAAGGAGCGGCCCGACCTCGTCAAGCTCGGCGAATTCGCCGGCAAGTACGGTTACGTCATGACCGGTGGCACCTCCGCCAAGGCGCTCTCGGTCTATGAGCTCCAGGCCAAGGAGTTCACCGGGTATTGGTCAGGCCAGCAGTCGCTCGACGATGCCCTTGCCAACACCGAGAAGGGCATGGCGGAACTGCTGAAGCAGTAGGTTCGGGTGGGAAGACCCCTCCCCAACCCGTCCCCGCGAGGGGGAGGGGCTTAATCCGCCGCTCCGTTAGCATTCGATTTCGAGCGGTGAGCAAGCTTCCTGCTTTCTCCCCCTTGTGGGGGAGATGCCAGCAGGCGGAGGGGGCTTGGCCCGACTATCCAGAAGAGGACACGATGGCGACGACGAGAAGACAGATCGAGGCTCCCGCCTTCCGGATGCTGGCGACGCCGCTCGTCGCCTTTCTCCTCCTGTTCCTCGGCTTCCCGGCCGTCGTCAACCTGATCTATTCCGTCTCCGACGTCACCTTCGAGACGCTGCGCCAGCCGACGCTTTCCGGCTTCGGCAATTTCGTTGCGGTCGCCACGGACGGGGCCTTCTGGCGGGCGACATGGTTCTCCCTGCGCTTCGGCCTGCTGACCGCCGTGCTGGAATGCGCGCTCGGCCTGTTCCTCGCCATCTTCCTTTCCCCGCTCATCGAGAAGCGAAGCTGGCTGCTGGCGATCCTGATGATGCCGCTGATGGTGGCCCCTGCCCTCGTCGGCCTCATGTACCGGCTCGTGCTGCACGAATTCGTCGGCCCGGTACCCTATTATCTCTGGGCCTATTTCGGGGCCAGCATCTCCTTCCTCGGCGTCGATTCCGCCTTCTGGACGCTCGTCGCCATCGAGACGCTGCAATGGACGCCTTTCGCGCTCCTGCTCTTCTACATGGCCTATCAGGCGATCCCCGTGGAGGTGACGGAGGCGGCGACGCTCGACGGCGCCAGCCCCTTCCAGCGCCTGCGCGATATCGAATTGCCGCTGATGATGCCGACCATCGCCGTTGCGCTCCTCATCCGCTTCATCGACGGCTTCCGTGTCTTCGACAATGTCTATGTGCTGACCGGTAGCGGCCCGGGCGGGGCGACCGCCTCGCTGTCGATCTATATCTACGAGGCCTTCTTCAAGCAGGGCGCGATCGGCAAGGCGGTCGCCGCCTCGGTGATCCTCTTCGCCGCATCCTTCGTGGTGCTTTACGGCCTCAACGCCTATGCCGCCCGCCGCAAAGGAAAAGGCCGATGATCCGAGCGCTCCGCTGGGCGGTGTTCGCCCTTGCCGCCTTCGCCCTCAATTTCCCGATCCTCGTGACGCTCGTCACCTCGTTCAAGAGCGCGCGGGAGCTTTCCGCCAATCCCGGCCTCTGGATCAAGGCGCCGACGCTGGAGAACTATGCCACGGTCTTCACCGTCAGCGACCGGCTCAACATCTTCCTCTATCTCTTCAACAGCCTCGCCGTCTCACTGATCGGGACCGGGCTTGCGGTCGTGCTGGCGCTGCCGGCCGCCTATGCCATCGCCCGCGGCAAGCTCGGTGAGCGCACGCTCCTGCCGCTGATCGTCAACCTGCGCGCCGTGCCGCTGATCATCTTCGCCATTCCGCTCTACATGATGTTCCAGTGGCTGGCGCTGCTCGATACGCTCATCGGCCTCGGCCTCATCCTCACCATCGTCAACCTGCCGCTGGTGCTGGTCATCCTCGTCAACGCCATCAACGACGTGCCGGAGGAGCTGGACGAGGCCGCGCTGGTGGACGGGGCGAGCCGCTTCCAGATCCTCGTGACGATCCTTGCGCCCGTCTGCCGCCCGGCCATCGTGACGAGCCTCATTTTCGGCTTCATCACCGCCTGGAACGAATTCCTCTTCGGCCTGATGCTGACGACCTCCAAGGCCGTGCCCATCACCGTCGGCGCGTCCTTCTTCTTCGCCGCGAGCGGCGGCGGCGTGCAATGGGGCGTCGCCTCCGCGGTGATGATCGTCGGTGCCCTGCCCCCGCTCCTGCTCGGCCTCGTCATGTACCGCCAGATCAGCGGCTCGATGACGGCGGGCGCGGTGAAGGGATAGGCCGGTTGTCCACAGCGGACGGCCAACTGTAATACGCACGTCATGTAGGCTTCTTATGCGCAAGGGGTAACGCACCGCTCAAGAGAGGCCCTCCCATGCGTAAACTCCTCCTCGCTCTCGCATCGGCAACGATGCTCGCAGGCGCCGCGAATGCCGCGACCGTCTACCCGCTCGACCGCGCGACCATCCTCGCCGGCTCCCCCTTCGACTTCAAGGTCGAGTTCGATGCCGTCGTGAAGCCGGAAGACGTCAAGATCACCGTCAACGGCCAGGACTACGAAACCGTCTTCGGCAAGAAGGCCGAATTCGTTGCTGAAGAAAAGGACAAGGACGACAAGGTCCTCGGCTCCGCGCTCATCCTGCGCGACCTTTCCGTCGCGGCGGCCGGCGCCTACAAGGTGGAGGTTTCCGTCGGCGATGAGACCAAATCGGTGAACTGGGACGTCTACGAGACCGCCGCCCAGCCGAAGGCGAAGAACATCATCTTCCTCGTCGCCGACGGTCTTTCCGTCGCCCACCGCACGGGCGCGCGAATCATGTCCAAGGGCATGACCGAGGGCAAGGCGAACGGCCGCCTCGCCATGGACGACATCCCGCCGGTCGCCTTCATCGGCACCTCCTCGACCCATTCGATCGCCACCGACAGCGCCAACACCATGTCGGCCTACATGACCGGCCACAAGGCGCGCGTCAACGCGCTCGGCGTCTATGCCGACCGCACGCCCGCAAGCCTCGACGACCCGAAGGTCGAGACCATCGCCGAAGCCCTGCGCCGCACCACGAAGAAGTCCATCGGCATCGTCTCGACGGCCGAGCTGGAGGATGCGACGCCGGCAGCGGTGGTCGCCCACACCCGCAAGCGCGCCGACAAGGCGGAGATCGTCGGCATGATGCTCGACGTCCAGCCGGACGTCATCCTCGGCGGCGGTTCGGCCTACTTCCTTTCCAAGGACGTGCCGGGCTCCAAGCGCAAGGACGACAAGGATTACATCGCCGAGTTCAAGAATGCCGGCTATGCGCTGGCGACCGACAAGACCGAGCTTGCCGCTGCCGCCGGCTCGAACCAGGACAGGCTGCTCGGCCTCTTCCACACCAGCAACATGGACGTGACGCTCGACCGTGAATTCCTCAAGAAGGGCACCGTCGACAAGTTCCCGAACCAGCCGGGCCTCGTCGACATGACCCGGGCCGCGCTCGACAAGCTCTCGAAGAACCCGGAAGGCTTCTTCCTGATGGTGGAAGGCGCCTCGGTCGACAAGATGAGCCATCCGCTCGACTGGGATCGCGCTCTCGTCGAGACCATCGAGTTTGACAAGGCCGTGGCGGTCGCCCGGGAATTCGCCGACAAGAACCCCGATACGCTGATCGTCGTCACCGGCGACCACACGCACGGCGTCGCCATCATCGGCACGGTCGACGACGACAAGCCCGGCACGGAAATGCGTGAGAAGGTCGGCACCTATGACAATGCCGGCTTCCCGAACTACGAGGACAAGGACGGCGACGGCTATCCGGACCGCGTCGACGTCTCGCGCCGCCTGTTCATGGCCGCCAACAACGGCCCGGACCACTACGAGACCTTCCGTCCGAAGCTTGACGGCCCCTTCGTTCCGGCGATCCAGAACGAGAACAAGGAATATGTCGCCAACGAGGCCTATAAGGATGTGCCCGGCGCGGTCTTCGTTCAGGGCAATATCCCGAAGGATGAGGACACCGGCGTCCACGCCGTCGACGATATCGTGCTCCAGGCCACAGGCCCGGGTGCCGAAGGCTTCCGTGGCTACATGGAACAGAGCGATGTCTACCGCGTGCTGGCCGACGCCTTCGCACTCGGCGCGGTGAAGAAGTAGTCAGGCTGTACCGGGGGGAAATCCCCCGTCCCGCTGCCACCCCTTTCCCGCAAGGAGTGGGGTGGCGGCAAAGCGGTTTCACCCCGTCCCTCTCCCCGCGTGGGGAGAAGGTCCGGCAGGCGGATGAGGGGCCGACCATGGAGACGACCATGCGACAGATGTTCAAGCGGCGGCAGGTTCTGGGAGCGCTTGCGGCCTTCTCCGCCCTTCCCCTCGCCCGTCCGGCGCGCGCGGCGGAAAGGCTCGGCTTCGGCGAGCTCTACAAGAGCTTCGGCGTGCTCGGCCTCGAATTCTCCGACAAGGTGAAGCGGCTGAACGGCGCGGATGTCACCGTGAAGGGCTTCATGGCGCCGCCGCTGAAGGCGGAAGCGAACTTCTTCGTCCTCACCGAAATCCCGATGTCGCTCTGCCCCTTCTGCTCTTCCGATGCGGACTGGCCGGACAACATCCTTGTCGTCTATCTCGCGCGCAGGCAGACCTTCGTGCAGTACAATGCCCCGATCGAGGCCCATGGCGTGCTGGAATACGGCGCCTGGATTGACCCGGAAACCGGCTTCGTCAGCCAGCTTCGCCTGCGCGAAGCCGCCTTCGATACGGTCTGACCCATGCTTTCGCTCGACACTGCCGATCTCACCATGCGCTTTTCCGGCCTCGAAACGCCGGTCCTCGCCATCGGCCGCCTTCACGTTCCGGCCGGCGGACAGCTTGCGGTCACCGGGGCGTCCGGCTCGGGCAAGAGCACGCTGGTGAATGCGATCACCGGCCTCGAGCGCGTGACCGGCGGAACGGTCTCCTGGGGCGGAACGGACATCACGCGTCTTCCGACGGGCCGGCGCGATGCGTTCCGCGCAGCGCATATCGGCCTCGTCATGCAGGATTTCCATCTCTTTCCCGGCCTTTCGGCGCTGGAGAATGTCGTGCTGCCGATCCGCCTTTCGCGGCGACTGGAGCCGGCCGAGCGCGAACGGGCGCTCCGGCTCCTCGACACGGTCGGCATCGCGCGACCGCAGCAGGCCATAGAGACCCTGTCGCGCGGCGAGATGCAGCGTGTCGCCGTGGCGCGGGCGCTCTTGGCAAGACCCGGCGTCATCGTCGCCGACGAACCGACCGCCAGTCTCGACGGGCGCACGGGTGAGGCCGTCGCAGACCTCCTCGTCGAGCTTGCCGGGGCGGAAGGGGCGACGCTGATCGCCGTCACCCACGATCCCGCCCTGACGGAGCGGCTCGACCGGCGCATCGGCCTTGCCGGCGGCCGGATCGTCGAGGACAGCGCGGAGGCGCTTGCAGCATGATCCGTTTCATCCTCGCCGACCTTCGCCGCTTCAAGGCGGGCGCCTTTGCCGTCGTGGTGCTGATCGCGCTTTCCGTCGCGCTCAGTGTTACCGTCACGCTGCAGGAGCGCGCCGTGCGGCTCGGCAGCGCGCGGGCGGCGGAAAAATTCGACCTTCTGGTTGGAGCCGCCGGCAGCGAGACCCAGCTTGCCCTTTCGGCCGTCTTCCTTCAGCCCTCGCCCCTGCCGCTGATGTCGGGCGGCGTGCTCGCCAAGCTATCGGACGATCCGCGCGTTGATTTCGCCGCGCCGGTCGGCTTCGGCGATTCGGCGGACGGATATCCGGTGGTCGGCACGACGACGACGCTCGTCTCCGCTCTTTCGCCCACGCTTGCCGAGGGCGCGCTTTTCACCCGCCTCGGCGAGGCCGTGGTCGGCGCGGACGTGCCCAAGCGGCTTGGCGCGGAGATCAAGCCGATGCACGGCGCCGCCGACGAAGGCGGCCATACCCATACGGAAATCGCCTATACCGTGACCGGCCGGATGGCGCCGACGGGCACGGCCTGGGACCGGGCGATCCTCGTGCCGATCCGCGCGGTCTGGCAGTTGCATGGCATGGAGGAAAAGGCCGGCCATGAGGATCACGATCACGAAGGAGATGCCCACGAGGATCATGATCACGACCACGAAGCCCATGTCGATGCGAATGCGGGCCTCGATGAGCATTTCGATGCCGCAACACCGGGAATTCCAGCCGTTCTCGTCAAGCCGAAAACGGTCGCCGACGCCTATCGCCTGCGGCAGGAATATCGCGGCGAGACGACGCTCGCCGTCTTTCCCGCCGAAGTGCTGACGCGGCTTTACGCGACGCTCGGCGATGCACGCAGCCTCCTCCTCGCCATCGCCATCGGCACGCAGGTGATCGTCATCGCGGCAATCCTGCTCGTCACTGTCATGCATGTCGGGGCGCGCCAGCGGCAGATCGGGGCGCTGCGGGCCTTCGGCGCGCCGCGGCGTTCGGTGCTGGCCATCGTCTGGGGCGAACTGTTCGTGCTCTTCCTTGCCGGCTTTGCGCTCGGCATTGCCGTCGGCTATGCCGCCGCCGAGGCGATCTCCGCCTCGCTGGCCGCTACGACCGCCGTCCGCATGCCCGTGGAGTTCGCGCGCGAGGACGTTCCCCTCGCCCTCTGGTTCCTGTTCCTGGCGGTGCTGGTCTCGCTCGTGCCAGCCGTTTCCGCCCTCCGCCTCAGCCCGGCGCGGGCCCTTCGGGCCTGATTGCCATGCAAAGGAAGCACAGCACGAGAATTTGATATCGTTTCGTGTCTGTCTGCCTCAAAATTCCGCTTTTCTTTTAGCAAAAGCGCGCGTAAGGCGCGAATAAGACGACGATGACGACGGCGGCTGCCAACGGCCCCGCCGGACGATTCGAGCGGTCCCGCGCCGGTAAGGGCGCGCCACTGCCGAACGTCACCTCGCCGGACATGGCACAAGCAGGATTTCGAATATGAACGACGCAGGCACCCATTTGCGCGGCCTCAGCCGGGGCGTGATGGACACGACCGAGAGCGGCCCGATGCCGCAGATCCTGTGCGGCCCCGATTCGCCGCGCGCCGGCCAGCCGGAAGAGCGGCTTTCCCGCGTCTTCGAGGGCCTTGCCGCAACCTTTGGGGACGCGCCGGCCGTGCTCGATTCCGGCCGCACCTGGACCTATCGCGAGATGGACGCCGCCGCGAACCGCTTCGCGCGCCTGCTCGCCGGGCGCGGCGTCAAGCCCGGCGACCGGGTGGCCCTGCTGCTCGACCGCTCCGCCGAGACCTATATCGCCATCCTCGCCGTCATGAAGGCGGGCGCGGCCTTCGTGCCGCTCGCCCCGGCCTTCCCCGAGGAGCGCATGTCGCTCATCGTCGAGGATGCGGGCGTCAGCCTCGTCGTCACCATCGCCGGCTATGCCGCGCGCGCCGCAGGACTTTCCGTCCCTCATGTGGTGATCGCCGCCGATTGCCCGGAAGCCGCCCGGCACCCGGGTACGCCGCTCGAACTCGGCTTCTCCGAAGACGACATCTGCTACATCCTCTATACCTCCGGCACGACCGGCCGGCCGAAGGGCGTGGCGGTGCGCCACCAGAGCATCTGCAACTTCGTCCGCGTCGCGGCCGATGCCTATGGCTACCGCCCGGGCGACCGCGTCTACCAGGGCATGACCATCGCCTTCGACTTCTCCACCGAGGAGATCTGGGTGCCGTTCGCCGCCGGCGCGACCGTCGTTCCCGCGCCGGGCCGCATGACGCTGGTCGGCGAGGAACTTGCGGATTTCCTGCGCGCCAACGACATCACCTGCATGGCCTGCTCGCCGACGCTGCTTTCCTCCATCGAGAGCGACGTGCCGAGCTTGCGTGCCATCCTCGTCGGCGGCGAGGCCTGCCCGCACAACCTCGTCACGCGCTGGTCGAAGCCGGGCCGACAGATCCTCAACACCTATGGCCCGACCGAGGCGACCGTGACGGCGACGATGGGCTACCTGACGCCCGAACGCCCCGTGACGATCGGCGCGCCGCTGCCGACCTATTCCATCGTCATCCTCGATGCCGAGGCGCCGCAACTGACGGCGCCGGGCGAGCTTGGTGAAATCGGCATCGCCGGCATCGGCGTCGCGGTCGGCTATCTCAACCGGCCGGACCTGACGGCGCAGAAGTTCATCCCCGATTTCATCGGCCTGCCGAACAATCCCTCGCAGCGCATCTACCGCACCGGCGACCTCGGCCGCATCAATGCGGATGGCGAGATCGAATATCACGGCCGCATCGACACGCAGGTGAAGATCCGCGGCTACCGCATCGAGCTCGGCGAGATCGAGGCCGTGCTGCTCGACCAGCCCGGCATCGCGCAGGCGGCCGTCACGACCTGGGAGATCGAGCCCGGCCGCGTCGAGCTGGTCGGCTACTATGCGCTGAAATCCGGCACGGACACGCTTGCCCGCGCCGACCTCGGCAGGGAACTGCGCCGCCGCCTGCCCGACTACATGGTGCCCTCCTTCCTGGAGGAGCTTCCGGCCCTGCCGATGACCGTGTCCGACAAGGTCGATACGCGCAAACTGCCGAAGCCCATGAGCCTTCGCCTCGGGACCGAGCGTAAGGAAATCCTGCCGTCCACCGACGACGAGCGCTTCCTCACGGAAGCGCTGCGCGACGTGCTGAAGATGGACGACATCTACGCCGAGGATCATTTCTTCGACGATCTCGGTGCCAACTCGCTGCTGATGGCCCGCTTCTGCGCGAAGCTGCGCACGCGCAAGGAGTGGGCGACCACCTCGATGCGCGACATCTACATGCATCCGACGGTGGCCGGCCTCGCGCGGCACCTGCGCGGCCCCGAGGAAGAGGTTGCGGCCGTGGAAGAGCCCTGCCTAACCCACCGCGCTTCGAACCTCGCCTACTGGACCAGCGGCGCGGCGCAGCTCGCCTTCTACGGCCTCTACAGCTATTTCGGCCTGTGGATGCTGAACTACGGCCTCAACTGGGTCTACGACATGCTCGACGATCCGGTTCGGCTCTATCTGCGTTGCGCCATCCTGTCGGCTGCCGTGTTCTTCGGCATGTCCGGCTTTGCCGTCGCCATGAAGTGGCTGCTGGTCGGTCGATGGAAGGCCGAGAGCTTCCCGATCTGGGGGCTTCGCTATTATCGCTTCTGGGTGGTCAAGACGCTGATCCGCACTGCGCCGGTCGTCCTCTTCCGCGGCAGCCCGCTCTATAGCCTCTATCTGCGCCTGCTCGGCGCGCGGCTCGGGCGCAGCACCACCATCGAATGTCGCACGATCCCGGTCTGCACCGATCTCATCTCCATCGGCGAGAGCTCGATCCTGCGCAAGGAATCGATGATTCTCGGCTACCGGGCGCAGGCCGGTTACATCCATACCGGCCCGATCTCCATTGGCCGCGACGCCTTCGTCGGCGTCGGCTGCGCGATCGACATCGACACATCCATTGGCGACCGCGCCCAGCTTGGCCATGCCTCCTCGCTCCAGCGCGGGCAGCATGTTCCCGATGACGCGCACTGGCACGGCTCGCCCGCCGTCCCGACAAATGCGGATTATTGCAAGGTGCCGGTCGTCACGCTCTCCAAGACGCGGCGCATCCTTTACGAGGCCGTGCAGCTCATCACGCTCTTTGCCGTCGTCACGCCATTCCCGCTGTGGTTCCACAGCTACTGGCAGAATGTCAGCGACGACTACCAGGAATCGATCGGCATCGTCGCCATCGGCACGACGGTCACGCTCATCGCCCTCATTGCGGCCCTCGCCTTCGTCGCCCTGGTGCTGCCGCGGCTGTTCAGCCTCGTCCTGAAGCCCGGCCGTACCTATCGGATGTACGGCTTCCATTTCTGGCTCCAGTCCATCGTCGAGGCCGGCACCAATGCACGCCTGCTCAACCTGATCTTCGGCGACAGCTCCGCCGTCGTCCACTATATCCGGGCGCTCGGCTGGAACCTCAACAAGGTGGTGCAGACCGGCTCGAATTTCGGCAGCAACCAACAGCAGGACAATCCGCTGTTCTGCGAGATCGGGACCGGCACCATGGTCTCCGACGGCCTCTACATGATCAACGTGCACAAGTCGGCCTCCGCCTTCCGGCTGGCGCACACGAAGGTCGGCGAGCGCAACTATTTCGGCAACAACATCTTCTATCCGCCCGACGGGCGGACGGGGGAGAACGTCCTTCTCGGCACCAAGGTCATGGTGCCCATCGACGGGCCGCTGCGCGAGAATGTCGGCCTCCTCGGCTCCCCGCCGTTCGAGATCCCGCGCATGGTCAAGCGCGACAAGGAACTGATCCAGGGTGTCAGCGACGAGGACCGCCGCGCCCGCCTGCCGCACAAGAACCGGCATAACCTCGTAACCGCGCTGATGTTCATCGCCGTGCAGTGGACGATGCTGTTCGTGACGCTGGCGATCTGGGACCGGGCGCTCAACTACTATACGGAATGGGCACAGGTGGCGCTCTTCGTCGCCGTCGTCCTGACGGCGGCCGTCACCATTCCCTTCTATATCCTGATGGAATGGGCGAGCCTTCGCTTCCGCAGGCTCCGGCCGCAGATGACCACCATCTACGACGTCGATTTCTGGCGCCACGAGCGGCACTGGAAACTGTCGGATTCGCCCATCGTGCGGCTCTTCGCCGGCACGCCGTTCCGCCCGATGATCCTGCGTGCGCTGGGCGTCAAGGTCGGCAGGCGCGTCTATGACGGCGGGGCCAACCTGACGGAACGCTCGCTGGTGGAGATCGGCGACGACGCCACGCTCAACGAAGGCTGCGTCATCCAGGCCCATTCGCTGGAGGAAGGCGCCTTCAAGTCGGATTATATCCGCATCGGCAACGGCTGCACGCTCAGCCCCTCCGCCTTCGTCCATTACGGCGTGACGATGGGCGAAGGCTCGATCGCCGATGTCGACTGCTTCGTGATGAAGGGCGAGATCCTCGAACCGCACTCGATCTGGCGCGGCAATCCGGCCAAGCTCCACGCCTTCGCCAGACCGGTCCTGGCCGAATGAGCGACAGCGCGGCCGAGACCGCGCTGCTGGCGCAGATGGAGCGGCTGGCCCCGCCGGCGGTGCGGCTCGGCTGCCGGCTTATCCGGGCGGGCGACGAGGCTCTTCTCCTGCCGGAAGAGGCTGCCGCCCTTCCGGCCCGCCGGCTCGCGGCCCGGCGTTCAAGCGGCGCAGCCCGTGCGCTTGCGCGAGGTCTGCTGGCGGTTGAAGGCATGACTTCCGCTGCAATCGGACGCGGTCCTGCGGGGGAGCCGCTCTGGCCGACAGGTTTCACAGGTTCGCTCGCCCATGACGACGAGATGGCCGTCGCCGCCGTCGCCCGCAAGGCCGATATTGCCTCGCTCGGCATCGATGTCGAGCCGGCCGAGCCGCTACCGGACGAGATCGCCGCGCTGGCCGTGATGCCCGGCGATGTCCTTGGGGGCATCGATCCCCGCCTTGCGGCACGCCTTCTCTTCAGCGCGAAGGAGGCGGTCTATAAGGCCACCTATCCGCTGGACGAGGAAATCCTCGGTTATGAGCACATCGGCGTCGATCTTGCGCGCCGCGAGGCCATGACGGCGCGCGGCCGCAGGATGCGGCTCTCCTTCTGCCTCCTGCCCCGCATCGTCGTCCTTGCCGTCGCGGAGGATCAGCCGGCCAGCAGGTGATAGGCGACGTAAAGCACGATGAGGCCGACGGCCACGGCGCCGAGGATGAGCCCGAGGCGCTTTTCCACGAAGGCCTGGATCGGTTCGCCGTAGCGGCGCAGCAGGAAGGCGAGGAGATAGAAGCGAAAACCGCGCGCGACGATCGCCGACAGCACGAAATGCCAGAGCTTGATATGCGCGACGCCTGCAAGGATCGTCACGATCTTGATCGGCGGCAGGTGCGCAAGGCCCGACGTGACGAGGAGAAGGTTGAGCTGCCCCTCGGTGACATGGGATTTCAGCTGCTCGAAGGCCTCCAGCTTGCCGTAGAACTCGAGCACGGGCTTGGCGACCGCCTCATAGGCATAATAGCCGAGCATCCAACCGGCAATGCCGCCGGCCACCGATGCCGCCGTGGCGACGAAGGCATAGCGGTAGGCCCGCTCCGGCCGGGCGAGCGCCATGGGCAGGAAAAGGACATCCGCCGGCACCAGGAAGACCGAGCTTTCGACGAAGGCGATAAGCGCAAGCCAGGCTTCCGCGGCCTTGCGTCCGGCAAGCGAGAGGGTCCAGGCGTAGAGTTTTCGTAACATGGGATTTCGTGTCTGCCGAACAGGATGGGGAATGGCCGGGATGCAGCCTCCGGCTTGGTACATGCTTCGCCCCGTGAACTCAACCCGCGCCCCTGCCCGCATCGCCGCCGCAGGCATTGCAAATCATCGCCCGAGCGCCGAGAAGAACGATAGGCATAAAGGGAGAGGACATGGACAGCGAAGAATTCCGCCAATGGTCGCGAACCGTCGCCGACTGGGGCGCCGACTACCGTGCAGGGCTGCGCGACCGACCCGTGCGGGCGCAGACGAAGCCCGGCGACATCATCCGGCAGATTTCCGATGCCGCCCCGGAAACCGGCGAGACGATGGAGACCATCTTCGCCGATTTCGAGCGCATCATCCCCGATGGCATCACCCATTGGCAGCATCCGCGCTTCTTCGCCTATTTCCCGGCCAATGCCGCGCCGGTCTCGGTGATCGCCGATTACCTCGTCACCGCCGTCGCCGCGCAGTGCATGCTCTGGCAGACTTCGCCGGCGGCGACGGAACTGGAAACGCGCGTCGTCGACTGGCTGCGCAAGGCGCTCGGCCTGCCGGACGGCTTTTCCGGCGTCATCCAGGATTCCGCCTCCACCGCGACGCTCGCCGCCGTGCTGGTGATGCGGGAAAAGGCGCTCGGCTGGAAGGGCAACAGCGAGGGGCTGGCGGCGCACGGCGCCGTTCGCGTCTATGCCTCCGGGCAGGTGCATACCTCCATCGACCGGGCGATCTGGATTGCCGGCATCGGGGAAGCGAACCTCGTGCGCATTCCCACCAAGGGAGCGCTGAACGGCATGGACCCGCAAGCGCTGGATGCCGCGATCAGGGCGGACCTTGCGGCCGGCCACATTCCCGCTGGCGTCATCGCCTGCACGGGAGGAACCTCCATCGGCGCCTGCGATCCCATCGCCGAGGTGGCGGCGGTGGTGAAGGCGCATGGCCTCTACCTCCATGTCGATGCCGCCTGGGCGGGTTCGGCCATGATCTGCCCGGAATTCCGTACCCTCTGGGAGGGCATAGAGGAGGCCGATTCCATTGTCTTCAACCCGCATAAATGGCTCGGCGCCAATTTCGACTGCTCGGTGCAGTTCATCCGCAGCCCCGAGGATCAGGTGCGCACCCTGGCCATCCAGCCGGAATATCTGAAAACCCACGGCCACGACGGCATCGTCAACTATTCCGAATGGTCCGTGCCGCTCGGCCGCCGCTTCCGCGCGCTTAAGCTCTGGTTCCTGATGCGCTATCACGGGCTGGAAGGGCTGCGCGCGATGATCCGTAACCATGTCGAATGGTCGGCGGAGCTTGCCGCACGGCTGGCCGCCGAGGCCGATTTCGAGATCGTCAGCCAGCCGGTCCTGTCGCTCTTCTCCTTCCGTCACAAGGGCGCGGGAGGTGCCGACCGGCACAACATCGCCCTCGTCAACGCCATCAACGACGACGGCCGCATCTATCTCACGCAGACCCGCGTCGACGGGCGCATCGCCATCCGCTTCCAGGCGGGCCAGTTCGAGATGACGCGCGACGATGCCGATACGGCCTTCAAGGTGATAACCGAGGTCGCACGCGCATTGCCGTAGGCGACAGCGTCAGGCGCGCTTCGTCCGTCCTCTCGGCTTCGTCGCCAGCACGTTGCGGATCGCGAAGCTCGAATGGATCCGCGAGACGCCGGGCATTGCCGAGAGGATTTCCTTGTGGATGCGCTCGAATTCGCCGGCATTGGCGACCTCGACGCGCAGCAGGTAATCCGAGCCGCCCGTCATCAGGAAGCATTCGCGGATTTCCGGGTGTTTTCGCACGGCCGCCTCGAAACGGTCGAGGTGGTCCTCCGTCTGGCGTTCCAGCGTGATGTTGATGATGACCGCGATGGTCGATTCCGCATTCGAGGCATCCACCAGCGCGGTATAGCCGCGGATGACGCCCGCCTGTTCCATCAGCTTGATGCGCCTGAGACAGGCCGAGGGAGACAGGCCCACCTCGGCCGCCAGCCGCGCATTGCTCATGCGTGCATCGAGGCGCAGAAGGCGCAGGATGTTGCGGTCTATGGCATCGAGAGCGGTCATTGCATATCATTCCAAACCGTCGTCGTTTCTTTCAAAAATCATAGCCGCACACAACAATCAAGCGCTGTTTCGTCGGCAATTTCACGATCGTTTCACTAGGCTGCGCGTAATGCGGGAGGCTGGACATGGACGGCGTGACGAGAACAGACAGGCAGAGCGAAGCGGCCGGCGCCGGTGGCGCATCGGGCTACCTGACCATCGATCTGGCGGCCCTTGCCCGCAACTATGAACGGCTCTGTGCCGAGGTCGCGCCGGCACGTGCCGCCGCCGTCGTCAAGGCCGATGCCTATGGACTCGGCGCCGCCCGGGTCGCCGAAAGGCTCTATGCCCATGGCTGCCGCGATTTCTTCGTCGCGCAATTCGTCGAGGCCCTCGCCCTGCGTCCGTTGCTTGCCGCCGACGCGACCGTCTTCGTGCTGAACGGCCTGCAGCCCGGCAATGAATTCCCCGCCGCGCGGGACGGTATCGTGCCGGTCATCAACTCGCTGGCGCAGTGGCAGCAATGGGCGGATGCCGCCCGGATGCTCGCCCGCAGGCTGCCGGCGGTCCTGCAATTCGACACCGGCATGTCGCGCCTCGGCGTGCCGCCGGAAGAGCGGGCCGCGCTTGCCGAACTGGTGAAGTCTGAAGGCGGAATCGACATTCTCTTCGTCATGAGCCACCTTGCCTCCGCCGACGATGCGGACAGCGAGCAGAACGGCGACCAGCTTGCCGAGATGGAGCGCGTCGCAGCGGACTTCCCGCAGTTTCCCGTCTGCTTCGCCAATTCCGGCGGTGTCTTCCTCGGCAAGACCTATCACGGCGTGGTCGCCCGTCCCGGCATCGCGCTTTACGGCGGCGCGCCGACGGCAGGACGCGCCAATCCGATGGAGCCCGTCGTGCGTCTCGACATCGCCGTGGTGCAGACGCGCACCGTGCCCGCCGGCACGCGCGTCGGCTACAGCGGCACGCATGTCACGACTGGCCCCACCCGCCTTGCCACCATCGCGGCCGGCTATGCCGACGGCATGCTGCGCAGCCTTTCGGACCGCGGCGCCGTCTTCTGCGATGGCGTACGCCTGCCCATCGTCGGCCGCGTCTCGATGGACAGCATCACCATTGACGTCTCCGCCCTGCCGGAAGGACGCCTCAAGCTCGGCAGCCTCGTGGAAGTGCTGGGCCCGCACCAGACGCTGGAGGACGTGGCGCGCGATTCCGGCACCATTGCCTACGAGATCCTGACCAGTCTCGGCCACCGATACGAGCGGCAATACCGCTAGGGCAGGTTCGCGGAAAACATCCGCCGTTTCCGCGACTGCCTTGAAAACAAAAGACAAAGCTTTTCTTTCCAATGAGGATACCATGAAAGTCATCGTTCTCGGCGCCGGCATCGTCGGCGTCACGTCGGCCTACCAGCTTGCCAAGGCGGGGCATGAGGTCACGGTCGTCGACCGCCAGCCCGGCCCGGCGCTGGAGACCAGTTTCGCCAATGCCGGCGAGGTCTCCTTCGGCTATTGCTCGCCCTGGGCCGCGCCCGGCATTCCGATGAAGGCGCTGAAATGGCTGTTCATGGAGCATGCCCCACTGATCCTTCGCCCCAAGGTCGATGGCGCCATGCTGTCCTGGATGGTGAAGATGCTCCGCAACTGCACCTCCGGCCGCTACGCCATCAACAAGAGCCGCATGCTGCGCCTCGCCGATTACAGCCGCATCTCCATCGCCGCGCTGCGCGAGGAAACGGGCATCGCCTATGACGAGCGCATGCAGGGCACCTTGCAGCTCTTCCGTACCCAGGCGCAGCTCGACGCCTCGGCCAAGGACGTCAAGGCGCTCGCCGCCGACGGCATTCCCTATGAAGTGCTCGATCCCGAGGGCTGCATCCGCGTCGAGCCGGCGCTGAGGCACGTGCGCGAGAAGATCGTGGGCGGCCTGCTGACGCCCAAGGACGAGACCGGCGACTGCTTCAAGTTCTCCAATGCGCTGGCCGCGAAGGCCGAGGCGCTCGGCGTGCGCTTCAACTATGGCAGCATCATCCGCGGGCTCGATGTGGAGGGCGGCCGTGTGCGCGGCGTCATCACCGCGCATGGCAGGCTGGAGGCCGACGCCGTCGTCGTGGCGCTCGGCAGCTTCTCGCCGCTCCTCGTCAAGCCGCACGACATCCACCTGCCGGTCTATCCGGTCAAGGGCTACTCGCTGACGATCCCGATCGTCGATGCCTCGCGCGCGCCGGAATCGACCGTCATGGACGAGACCTTCAAGATCGCCATCACCCGCCTCGGCGACCGCATCCGCGTCGGCGGCATGGCGGAAATCTCTGGCTATACCAACGATCTCGGCGAGCCGCGTCGCCTCACGCTGCAGCACTCCGTCACCGATCTCTTCCCCGGCGGCGACATTTCCAAGGCCAGCTTCTGGTCCGGCCTGCGCCCGATGACGCCGGACGGAACGCCGGTCATCGGTCCGACGAAGATCGCCGGCCTCTTCCTCAATACCGGCCACGGCACGCTCGGCTGGACGATGAGCTCCGGCTCCGCCCGCGTCATCGCCGACCTCGTCTCGGGCAAGAAGCCGGACATCGACGCAACGGACCTCGCGATCGCCCGCTACGCCTGAAATGAAAAAGCGGCCTTTCGGCCGCTCCATGTGAAAAGGGCGGGAACCCGAGTTCCCGCCCTTTCTGTTTGCAGGCTTACTGGGCGATCGGGGCGTAGGCGCCGTTGCTCCAGCGGTTGATGTCGTAGCTGGCGTTCTTCAGGTCGCCCTTCTCGTCGAAGGTGACGGTGCCGACGACGGTGTCGATCGACTGGCCGTTCTTCAGCGCCTCGGCAACCTTCGTCGGATCGTCCGAACCGGCGCGCTCGATGCCCTGCGCAAAGGCCTGGATGACGGCGTAGGAGAAGAGCGTGAAGCCTTCCGGCTTGAAGCCGCCGGACTTGATCTTCTCGACGGCTTCCTTCGCTTCGGGCTTGGCCTGCGGATCGGACGGGAAGACGAAGAGCGTGCCTTCGCCGGCCGGGCCCGCGACTTGCCAGAATTCGGGCGAAGCGATGGAATCGGGCATGATGAGCTGGAACTTGTAGTTCTGCTCGGCCGCCTGGCGCAGCATGAGGCCGGCTTCCGGGTGATAGCCGCCGAAATAGACGACATCGACCTTGGCGTCCTTCAGCTTCGTCACCAGCGCATTGTAGTCCTTCTCGCCCGGATTGATGCCTTCGGCGAGAACTTCCTTGAGGCCCTTCTCGTTCATGGTAGCGCGCACGGCGTCGGCGACGCCCTGGCCGTAGGCCGTCTTGTCATGCAGGACGGCGACGTTCTTGCCGGCATATTGCTGGGCGATCCACGGGCCGATGAAGGCGCCCTGGGCATCGTCGCGGGTGTAGAGACGCATGATGTTGGTCCAGCCCTTGGCGGCGGCATCGTCCGTCATGACCGGGTTGGAGGAAGCGGGGCTCATCATCAGCGTGCCGTTTTCGGCATAGACGGCGGAGGCCGGAATGCTCGAGCCCGAGCAGGCGTGGCCGTCGACGAAGCCGATGCCGGCGGCCGTGATGCGGTTGGCCACGGAGACCGCCTGCTTCGGGTCGCACTGGTCGTCCTCGAACTGCAGCTTGATCTGGCGGCCGAGCACACCGCCCTTGCCGTTGATGGCGTCGGCAGCAGCCTGCGCGCCCTGCTTGAACTGGTCGCCGATCGTGGCGAGCGGCCCGGTCATGGGGCCGGCCACGGCGATGGTCAGGTCATCCGCCCGCGCGGCCGTTGCCATGACGAGGCCGAGGGCCGTGCCGAGGATCAGAATGCTTTTCATATAGTTCAACTCCCCTTTGCGCCCGCACCATTGCGGGTCGTTCTTGTTCGAAACCGGGTTCTCCTCAGCCCCCGCCGGCCCTGCTCGAAAGCAGCGGCTGGCGTTCCATCCATTCCCATAGATAAGCGGCAAGTCCCCGGTCCACGTGGATGCGCAATGTCTGCACATCCCCGTGGAAATAGACACTGCATGTCAGGCCGCAAAACTGCAAGGCCGCACAGGGGCCGCCATTATCGGGATCGACAGCCGTCGCGCGGGCGATGAGGTCACGGACACCCTGCCCGCGCGCTTCGAGGACGCGCAGTGCCGAGCCGACCGCCGTCACGGCATAGCCCTCATCGTGCCATCCGACCGGGCATTCGGATGCCGGAACGCCCACGGCAAGCAGTCGGTCGCGGGCAACGCGCACTGCATATCGTTCGCCGGAGGCGAGCCCGAAGGCGCCGATGTCGGTGCCAAGGCCGTGCCGGGCGAGAAAGCGCTCGATATTGCCGCTGACAAGATGCTGCGGCAGGCCGGTGACGGCACGGATGCCAAGCGACGGTGCGGCGAGCAGCGCTCCCGCCCAGTCGGGTTCCGGCCGCCATTTGCGGGAATTGTCAAGCATGGAGGCGGCCTCCTTCCGGATCGAAGGCGCAGGGCGCGACGATGCGGGCGTGCCGCACCCCCTTCAGATGCTGCAATTCGATGACGTCGCCCATGCGCGAAAGGCCGCGCTCGATGAGGCCGAGCGCGATCGGCCGCTGGAGCGCGGGGCTGAAATAGCTCGACGTGACATAGCCCGTGCTGCGCCGGCTGCCCGACGCCCGCTCGGTACCGTGCGCGCCGGTCGGCAGCGCGCCCTTGCCGTCCACCGCCTCGAGCCCGACGAACTGCCGGCGATCGGCCCGCGCGGCATCCTCGGTGATCAGCGAGCGGCGGCCGATGAACTCGACCTTTTTTCTTTCCAGCGGCGCGGCAAGGCCGAAATCCATCGGCCGGCTCGTTCCGTCCGTATCCTTGCCGATGACGACATAGCCCTTTTCCGCGCGCAGGATCATGAGCGCTTCGAGGCCGAGCAGCGTCGCGCCGTAAGCCTCGCCCTCGCGCCGCAGCCGCGACCAGAGCGCGGCGGCATGGTCGGCCGGAACGGAGATCTCGTAGGACCGTTCGCCGGTGAAGCTGACGCGGGCGATCCGCACCGGGGCTCCTTCGAAAGCGCCGGAGACGACGGCCATATGCGGCAGGGCCGCATCGTCGAGTGCCGCATTCAGGCCGAGCGCGGCGATCAGCGCCGGCGCTTCGCGGCCGGACACCGTCAGCGTTGCCATTTCCGCTGTCGCATTGTGGATGAAGATGCGGCTGCGGTCGAAACGATCCTGCCGCCATTCCTCCAGCAGGGCGTGCACGCCCGCCACATGGGAGGAGGAGCAGGAGACGATGAAACGGTTCTCGTCGAGGCGCACCAGCACGCCGTCGTCATAGATATTGCCTGCCTCGCTGAGGATGAAGCCGTAGCGGCAACGGCCGGGCGCAAGCGTCGAGACGGTGTTGTAATAGATGAAGTCGAGGAAGGGCGCGGCATCCGGGCCGATGACCTCGATCTTGCCGAGGGGAGAGCCGTCGAAGAGCGCAATGCCCTTGCGTGCAGCCATGGCCTCGGCCTGGATGCGGGCTTCTGCGGGGCCTTCGCCATAATAGGCCGGCCGCAGCCAGCCGCCATATTCGCGGAAGACGGCGCCATCCGCCCGATGCTCCCTTTCGAGCGGCAGGCGGCGCAGCGGATTCATGAGCGTGCCGGACCGGGCGCCCGCGAAGGAGGCGAGCGGAACCGGGGTGAAGGGCGGGCGATAGGTCGTCGTGCCGACTTCGGGAATACGGCGGCCGGTGATCTCGGCCATCAGCGCGAGGCCGTTGACATTCGAGGTCTTGCCCTGGTCGGTCGCCATGCCGAGCGTGGTATAGCGCTTGAGGTGCTCGACGGAGACGAAGTTTTCCCGGACGGCCAGTTCCACGTCCTTGGCGGTGACGTCGTTCTGGAGGTCGATCCAGACCCGCTCCTTGGCACCCGGCTTCGGCCATGCGGCGACGATGCCGAAATCGCGGGCCGCCCCCTTCGCAAGCTCTGCCGGAAGGCCGAAATCGCCGGCCGCGGCCCCGACCACCTCGACGCCCTCCACCGGCCGGCCGGGTACGAAGGCGAGAATGTCGTCGCGCCAGTCGAGCTTGCCCTGCGCCTGGCAATAGAGATGCACGGTCGGCGTGAAGCCGCCGGAAGCGAGCACCGCATCCGCCTCCAGCATGCTGCCGTCGGAAAGCCGGACGGCACTGACAGCGCCGCGGCCGCTCGCAGAGACGACGGTGAGCCCCTTCAGCACCCGGATTCCAGCGGACGTCGGGGCATCGGGGCGATAGTCGACGACTGTGACCTCGGCGCCGGCGTCCGCCAGCGATTCCGCCGCCTCATAGGCAAGGCCATTGTTGGTGGCGACGACGATCTTCCGCCCGGCGACGACGCCGAAGCGGCGGAGATAGACGAGCGCGGCCTCCGCCGACATGATGCCCGGCAGATCGTTGTTGCCGAAGGGCAGCGGCCGTTCGATGGCGCCGGTGGCGAGCACGATGGACCCGGCGCGGACCCGCCAGAGCCGGTCCGGCGCACCATCCGCGCCCTTCTGGCTGAGGCCGATGAGGCGGTGGTCGTAGATGCCGAAAGCCGTGGTTCCTGCCAGCACCAGTGCGCCTGCCTCCACGAGTTCCGCCGCGACGTCCGCAGCCCACTCCGCCCCCGGCTTGCCCTCGATGGTCGCCGCGCGATGAAGAAGGCTGCCGCCCACCTGCCGCCCGTCGTCGCAAAGCACGACCCGCCGGCCGGCCCGCAGGGCCTTGCGCGCAGCAAGAAGGCCCGAGGGCCCGGCGCCGACCACCAGCACGTCGCAATGATGGTTGACCTGCTCGGCGAAGGACGGCTCGCGCAAGCCGGCATCCAGCGTCCCGAGGCCGGCCATCTGCCGGATACGCGGCTCGAACAGGTGCCAGTCGGGGAACATGAAGGTCTTGTAGTAGAAGGCTGCCGGGATGAAGCGCGAGAAGGCGTCGAGGAAGGCAAGGCGATCCTTCTCGGCGCTCGGATCGGCATTGACGCTGCGCACGGCAAGGCCATCGACAGCCAGTACCTGCGTCGCCCGCGTGTTCGGCATGGCACCGGCGATGTCGACCAGTGCGTTCGGCTCCTCGACGCCGGCGCCCCAGAGGCCGCGCGGGCGGTGATACTTGAAGCTGCGGCCGAGGACGGAAACACCGCCCGCCAGCAGCGCCGAGGCGACGGTATCGCCCGCAAAACCCTCGACCACCCTGCCGTCGAAGGTGAAGCGCAACGGCCGCGTCCTGTCGATGGCCGTCCCGCCTTCAGTGCGCCAAGCCGTCATCGCCGCCTCCTTCCGTCAGTGCGAAAGACCGCGCAATGCCGTGGTGCACCGTGTCGCGCTCCATGCGGAACACTTCGCCGCAGGTCATGTGCATCCAGATCTCGTTTGCCGCGCCGCGCAGGTTGTTCCGTTCATGAAGATAGGCGGTCCATTCGCCATCCGTGACGTCGCGAAAACCTTCCGGGCGGTGGTTGCCGGCGTCGCCGCCGAAGTGGAATTCGGTCTCGGAGCGTGGCCCGCAGAAGGGGCATGGGAAAAGCTGCATCCGGTCCTCCTAATGCGCGATGCCGGAGCCGGCAGCCTCATCGATCAGCCGTCCGCGGGCGAAGCGGTCGAGATCGAAGGGGCGGCTGACGTCGTGGTGTTTGCCGGTGGCGAGGAGATGCGCGAGCAGCGTGCCGCCCGCGGGGATCGCCTTGAAGCCGCCCGTTCCCCAGCCGCAATTAAGGAAGAGGCCGGGCAGCGGGCTTTCGCCGAGGATCGGCGAGGAGTCCGGCGTGACGTCGACGATGCCGGCCCATTGCCGCATCAACCGCAATTGCCGGAAGCTCGGGAACATTTCCAGCAGCCCCGAGATCACCGTCTCCAGCATCGGCAGGTTGCCGCGCTGGCCGTAGGAGGGAACGCGGTCGAGCCCACCGCCGATGACGAGTTCGCCCTTGTCCGACTGGCTGGCATAGGTGCCGGTGGCCGGCGACAGAACGACCGTGTCGAGCGCCGGCTTGATCGGCTCGGAAACGCAGGCCTGCAGGGCATAGGAGGTGATCGGCAGGCGGAAACCGGCCTTGGCCGCAAGGTGGGACGAATGGCCGGCGACGACCATGCCGACCCGCTCGGCGCGGATCTCGCCGCGGCTCGTCTTCACGCCGCGGCAGCGCCCGCCCTCGATGAGGAATTCCTCGACCTCGCAGGACTGGATGATATCGACGCCCAGCCGGTCGGCGGCGCGCGCATAGCCCCAGGCGACCGCATCGTGCCGCGCCGTGCCGGCCCTGCCCTGCCAGACGCCGCCGAAGACCGGGTAGCGTGCATCGGGCGACATGTCGAGCAGCGGCAGCACGCGTCGCACGTCCTCGATGCCGAAGAGCTCGGCATCCGTGCCGTTGATCTGCATGGCATTGACGGTGCGCGCCGCCATCTCCATCTCCGCCTCGCTGTGGGCGAGCGTGATGATGCCGCGCTGGGAAAGCATGATATTGTAGTTGAGGTCGCGGCCGAGCCCTTCGTAGAGCTTCAGGGCCATTTCATAGAGCGCCGTGCTCTCGGGGAAGAAGTAGTTGGAGCGAACGACCGTCGTGTTGCGCCCCGTATTGCCGCCGCCGAGCCAGCCCTTCTCGATGACCGCGACATTGCGGATATTGTGGACCTTGGCGAGATAATAGGCCGTCGCCAGCCCATGCCCGCCGCCGCCGATGATGAGGATGTCGTAGCGCGGCTTCGGCTGGGGCGAGCGCCACGCCTGCTGCCAGCCTTTCTGGCCGGCAAGCCCTTCCTTGAAGAGCGAAAGCGCCGAGTAATGCCGCGTCATCGCACTCCATCCTTTGCAGGGTAGAGCCGCTTCGCCGAGAAAGCGACGGCCGGATTTTTCCTCATGAATCCCCCTCCCGGCAGGCCCGCGCCTGTCGTTGGATGAATTTCATATCCTCTCTGTACATGAATGTCCATTGGGGCTTGAAAAGCATCCACGTTCTTTCCACGCGAGTGCAAAGGGCTGGGGAAATCGTCTGTACAGAGGTGAACGGAAATCAGCCGTCGGGCAGCAGCCGGCGCATCACGGCAGTGAAATCCGCCACCTCGCCTTCCGTGGCCGGGCGGCCGGTGAAGGTCAGGAGATAGGAGCGGAGGTGGCTGAGGCGCTCGTCGCGACTATCGCCGATGCCGAGCGTGAAATGGCCGACCTGCGTGAAATAGAGGATGCGCGCCCGGGTGAAGGCCTCTTCCTCCGGATAGTCGTAGCGCAGGAACATCCGCTTTATGGCGTCGATCCGCTGATCGTCCGCCTGCTCGACGACCGCGCGCACCGTGGCGTCGATGCGCCCCCAGGCGCGAACGGCGGCATCCAGTGGAGGATCGAAAAGCGCGGGATCGACCCAGCATTCGAAGATATGGCAGACGCCTTCATTGGCTGATGCAGCCGGGCGCAGGGCGCGCTCGATGATCGGGCCGGTATTCTTGCGCAGCCAATGGTCCAGCAGCGCGCGCTGCAGCGCCTGCAGATCCGTGAAGAACCAGTAGAAGCTGGAGCGCGACACGCCGAGCTTCTTCGCCAGGACTTGGATCTTGACGTGCCCGATGCTCTCTTCGACCAGTGCCTCGACGCCAGCCTCGATCCAGGCTTCGCGCGTCATGCGTCCGGCGGCCTGCTTCGTCCCCGAGGGTTTTCCTGCGCTCACCTCGTCTCCTCTGCTTCGTTCCACGGCGCCATCTTGCGCAAAGCCCGGTCGATGGCAAGGCGGGCGGACGTCAACAGCAAATAGCGGGATCGCTTGCGTTCCGTGACTCAGCCGGTGCGCCGGAAGCCTTCGCTGGCGGCAAGCAGGCCGCGCGTGTAGTCCTGCGTCACCCTGCGGGCCGCAAGATCGGCGGCGGTCAGCTCTTCCACGGCGCGGCCGTTCTGCATGACCATCAGCCGGTCGCACATATGGGTGACGACGGCGAGGTCGTGGCTGACCATGACGAAGGTGAGGCTGCGGGCGGCGCGAAGCTGTTCCAGAAGGTTCAGCACCTCGGCCTGCACCGAGGCGTCGAGCGCGGAAGTCGGCTCGTCGAGCAGCAGGATCGAGGGTTCGAGGATCAGCGCGCGGGCGATCGCCACGCGCTGGCGCTGGCCGCCGGAGAGCTGATGCGAATAGCGGAAGCGGAAGCCGGAGCCGAGGCCCACCTCGTCGAGTGCCCGAACGATGCGGTTTTCGGTATCGGTGAAACCGTGGATGGCGAGCGGTTCGAGGAGCAGCCGGTCCACCGTCTGGCGCGGATGCAGCGAGCCGTAAGGATCCTGAAAGACCATCTGGACCTTGCGATAGAAGGCCTTGTCGCGCTTGTTGCCGAGCGGCGCGCCATCCACGGTGATCGTGCCTTGGGAGACCGGCGCAAGGCCGGCCACGGCGCGCAGCAGCGTCGACTTGCCGGAGCCGGATTCGCCGACGAGCCCGTAGGACTCGCCCGGCGCGACCGAGAGGCTGACATCGTCGAGCGCCACGAAATCGTCGTAGACGACGCCGAGGCCGTTTATGGCAAGGGCCGGCGTCATGTCCGCCACTCCGGTTTGCGATCGAGCACCGGCAGCGGGTGCCGGTCGGCGCCGATCTGAGGCATGCAGTTGAGCAGGCCGCGCGTATAGGGATGCTGCGCCTCGGAGAGCTTTTCGGCCGGCAGCTCCTCGACGATGCGGCCGGCATACATGACGATGACGCGGTCGCAGAAGGAGGAGACGAGGCGCAGGTCATGCGAGATGAAGATCAGCCCCATGCCGCGCTCGGCGACCAGCCGGTTGAGGATGGCGAGCACGTCGAGCTGCACCGTCACGTCGAGCGCCGAGGTCGGCTCGTCGGCGATCAGCAGTTCCGGGCCGGCGATGAGCATCATGGCGATCATCGCGCGCTGGCCCATGCCGCCGGAGACCTCGTGCGGATAGAGGTCGAAGACGCGCTCGGGATCACGGATCTGCACGGCGGCAAGCATGTCGAGCGCGCGCTTTTTCGCCTCCGCCCGGCCGACGGGCTCGTGCGCGCGCAGCGTCTCGACGATCTGGCGGCCGATGGTCATGACCGGGTTCAGCGAATATTTCGGGTCCTGCAGGATCATGGCGATGCGCTTGCCGCGCAGCGCCCGCCGCTCGGCCTTCGACGCCTTGAGGAGATCGATGCCGTTGAATTCGAGGCGTTTGGCGTCGATGACGCCGTGCTCGGCGGTGAGGCCCATGATAGCGCGGCCGGTCTGGGACTTGCCGGAACCGCTCTCGCCGACGATGCCGAGCCGCTCGCGGCCAAGGGCGAAGGAGACGCCGCGCACGGCCTCCACGACGCCGGTGCGCGTCGGGAAGGAGACGCGAAGGTCCTCGACGGTCAGAAGCGCGCTCACTGGCCGCTCCCCCGCGGGTCGAGCGCATCGCGCAGGCCGTCGCCGAGCAGGTTGAAGCCGAGGCTGACGACGAGGATGGCGAAGCCCGGCATGGCGGCGACCCACCATTGATCGAGAATGAAGCGGCGGCCGGAGGCGATCATCGCGCCCCATTCGGGCAGCGGCGGCTGTGCGCCGAGGCCGAGGAAGCCGAGGCCGGCGGCGGTGAGGATGATGCCTGCCATGTCGAGCGTCACGCGCACGATGAGCGAGGAGATGCAGAGCGGCATGATATGGCGCAGCACGATGCGCCAGGGCGAAGCCCCCATGAGCTGCACGGCGAGGATATAGTCCGAATTGCGCACCGTCAGCGTCTCGGCCCGCGCGATGCGCGCATAGGGCGGCCAGGAGGTGATGGCGATGGCGATGATGGCGTTGCCGATGCCGGGGCCGAGCGCCGCGACGAAGGCGAGCGCCAGGACGAGCTTCGGGAAGGCGAGGAAGATATCGGTGATGCGCATCAGCACCGCATCCACCCAGCCGCCCGCATAGCCGGCGACCGTGCCGACCAGAAGCCCGAGCGGCGCGGCGATGACCGCCACCAGCAGCACGACCTGCAAGGTGAGGCGCGAACCGTAAATGAGGCGCGAGAGGATGTCGCGGCCCTGATCATCCGTTCCGAGCCAGTGGCCCGGCCCCGGCGTCAGCAGGCGCGCATTGGCGAGATCGCCGACATAGGGCGAATGGGGCGCAAGCAGCGGCGCGAAGACGGCAAGGAAGACGAGGCCGAGGATGATCAGCAGGCCGAGCACGGCAAGCCGGTTGGCGGTGAAGCGCCGCCAGGCGACATAGGCGCGGCCGAGCCTTGCCTGAAGGCGCGATTGCGGCCGGTCGGTCAGGAGCCATTCGCGGCGGGTCATGGCGGCCTCGCTCATCGGGTCCTCGTTCGGGGATCGAGCATGCGATAGAGCACGTCGGAGAGAATATTGATCGCGATGAAGACGGAACCGATGACGATGGTGCCGCCGAGCACCGCGTTCATGTCGGCGTTTTGCAGCGAATTGGTGATGTAAAGGCCGAGGCCCGGCCAGGCGAAGACCGTCTCCGTCAGCACCGAGCCTTCGAGAAGGCCGGCATAGGAGAGCGCGATGACCGTGACGAGCGGCACGGCCGCGTTGCGCAGCGCATGCCCCCAGATGATGCGGGTTTCCGAAAGGCCCTTGGCCCGCGCCGCGACGATATATTCCTGCCCCAGCTCGTTCAGCATGAAGGAGCGCGTCATGCGGCTGATATAGGCCATGGAGAAATAGCCGAGCAGCGAGGCCGGCAGGATGATGTGCGAGACGATGTCGCGGAAGGCCGCCCAGTCGCGGTTGAGGATTGCGTCGATCAGGAAGAAGCCGGTGACGGGCGTGAAGGTATATTCGAACACCACGTCGATGCGGCCGGGGCCGGAAACCCAGCCGAGGCGGGCATAGAAGACGAGGAGCGCGAGAAGCCCGAGCCAGAAGATCGGCACGGAATAGCCGATGAGGCCGACGATGCGCACCACCTGGTCGGCGATGCTGCCGCGCCGGACGGCGGCCAGCACGCCGAGCGGAATGCCGATGACCGCGCCGATGATGGTGCCGACGGAGGCAAGCTCCATCGTCGCCGGGAAGACGCGGCGGATGTCCGTCATCACGGGATTGGTTGTCAGCACGGAGGTGCCGAAGTCGCCCTGGAAGACGCCTTTGATATAGAGCCAGAACTGCTGGTAGTAAGGCAGGTCCAGCCCCATCTCCTGCCGCACGCGCTCGACCACGCGGGCCGGCGCGCGATCGCCGACGATCGCCAGCACCGGATCGATCGGCACGACGCGGCCGATGAAGAAGGTGACGGCGAGCAGGCCGAGATAGGTCGTGGCGACGACCACGAGGAAGCCGGCAACCGATTTGAGCCTCGCATAGGCGCGCCGTTTGGCGCGCCCTGCCGGCTTTACCGTGTCAGACATGCTCAAGGAAATCGTCCTTCCGGCCTATTCCTTGCTGACGGGGGCCAGCGGGTTGGAGTCGAAGCTCGGGCCGAGCGTATAGCCCTTGACCTTGCCGCGCACGCCGGCGACCTCGATCTGCTGGAAGATCATCACGAAGGGGCTGGTGTCCAGCGCCTCCTGCTGGAGCTTCCTGTACATCTCGGCGCGCTTGTCGGAATCGCGCTCCAGAAGGGCGGCCTTGCTCTGCTCCGTCAGCTCCGGAATGTCCCAGGCATTGCGCCAGGCGAGCGTCTTGACGGAGGCGTCGTCGCCATTGTCCGGGTTCGAGGTGAAGGCTTCCGCGTTGGAGTTCGGATCCCAGTAGTCCATGCCCCACTGGCCTATATACATGTCGTGGTTGCGGGCGCGATACTTGGTCAGGGTCTGCTTGCCGTCGCCGGGAATGATCTCGACCTTGACGCCGGCCTGGCCGGCAGTCTGCTGGAAGGACTCGGCAATGCCCGTCACCGGCTGCGTGTTGCGCACGTCGAAGGTGACGGAGAAGCCGTCCTTCAGGCCGGCTTTCTCGAGCAGTTCCTTGGCCTTCGCGACATCGAGCTTGTAGGGGCTCGCATCGAGCGCGCCGAGCACGCCCTTGGCCTGGTAGGTCTGGCGGATCTCGCCGATGCCCTTGATGAGCGTCGAGCCGATCGCGTCGTAGTCGACGAGATACTTGAGGGCCTCGCGCACCTCGGGCTTCGCCAGCTTCTCGTTCTTCTGGTTGAGGCTGATGTAATAGACCGTGCCCTTGGGGGCGCTGGTCGTCGTCAGGTCCGCGTTTTTGGAAACGGCTTCCAGATCGCCCGGCTCCAGGTTGCGGGCGACATCCACGTCGCCGGCTTCCAGCATCAGGCGCTGGGTCGCGCTTTCCTTGACGTGGCGGTAGATGACGCGGGTGAGCGCGGGCTTTTCGCCATAGTAGTTGTCGTTGCGCTCCAGCACGACGATCTCGTTGGCGCGCCAGTCGCGGATCTTGAAGGGACCGGAGCCGGCATAGTTGGTCTTCATCCAGGCATAGCCGAAATCGGTATCGTACTTGTAGTCGTCGCTCGGCTTGGTGGATTCGGCGTGTTCCATCACCAGCTTCTTGTCGAGCACGGCGCCGACGGTCGCGGTGAGGCAGTTCAGCACGAAGCTCGGCGCATAGGGCTTGTCGACGGTGAAGACGAAGGTGCCCTCGTCCACGGCCTTCGCCTTTTCCGCGACGTTGTCGCCGGTCAGGCCGAACTGGGTGAGGATGAAGGCGGGGCTCTTGTCGAGCTTGACGACGCGCTCGAAGGACCAGGCGACATCCTCGGCGGTGAGCGGGTTGCCGGAGGCGAACTTGATGCCCGGCTTCAGCTTGAACGTATAGGTGAGGCCGTCGTCGGAGACGGTCCAGCTTTCGGCGACGCCGCCCTTCACCTTGGTCGTGTCGGCGATGTCGAGGCGCACGAGCATGTCATAGGCATTGCCGATGAACTCGGCCGGCGTCAGCTCGAAGGATTCGGCCGGATCGAGCGTGATCGTGTCGTCGATGGCCCAGGCCTGGACGAGCGTATCGGCCGGCGTCTCGGCAAAGGCGGGCGCCATGCCGCCGGTGGCCAGCAGCAGCGTGAAGGCCGCGCCGGCGAGCAGCGGGCGAATGCGCGAATTGATCTTTTCCCTGTTCATTCCGGTTCCCCATTTTCGATTGTGCTTGAAGGCCGCGGCACGGGATCGATGCGCCGATGCCATTTCCGCAATACAATCATAATACTGATGGGAAAAACAATCCCCCTTCGGCGACTGTCCCGGTTCGCTTCGCGCGGCAATCGAAAGCCAGCCGAAAATGCCGCGCGGAAGGGTTCAGCTTGCCGGAATGTAGGGCATCACTTCAAGCGCGCCGCGATAGATCATGTCGAGCGCGACATAGAGGATGATCGCAAGGCCGATATAGGCGATCCAGCGATGCTTGTTGAGCAGGCGGGCGATGAAGTTGGCCGCGATACCCATCAGCGCGATGGAGAGCGCGAGGCCGACGACGAGGACGCCCGGATGCTCGCGGGCCGCGCCGGCGACGGCAAGGACGTTGTCGAGCGACATGGAGACGTCGGCGACGACGATCTGCGTCGCGGCCTGGAAGAAGGTTTTTCGCGGGGCGCCCTCGGATGTGGCACCGTCCTCGCCCTCCTCGTGCCCGCCGCGCAGTTCGCGCCACATCTTCCAGCAGACCCAGAGCAGAAGCAGGCCGCCGGCGAGCAGCAGGCCGATGATCGCCAGCAGGTGCACGGCGACCGTGGCGAAGATGATGCGAAGGACCGTCGCCGCAAGGATGCCGACGAGGATCGCCTTCTTACGCTGCGTGGGTTCCAGGCCGGCCGCGGCAAGGCCGATGACCACCGCATTGTCGCCCGCCAGCACGAGATCGATCGCAATGACCTGCAAGAGCGCCGTGAGGCCGGCCGCCGTCAGAATTTCCATGCTTTGCCACCTTCGGATCTGCACGTTGGGTGGAGGCCATCCCCCTGCCCGCCGATATCGATCAGTACCCTTTCGGATTTGCGCTTTGCAAGACCGGCGAAAGAAGATCAGGCCACGACGCGGGCGCAGCCACGGATTTCGCCGGGCGAGCGCGATGTTTCCCCTCTTCCATTAGCTTGTTGTTCCTGACTGCCGGCCTAACGGGCAATCCTGATGGCGTCGGTTTCCGGAGATCCGGTCACGATCTCCCAGTCGCGTGAGAAAGCGAGGCGACGGAAATCGTCCTTCCGGAAATGCCGGCGGAATATCCGCAGGAGGCTGGCGGCAAGGCCCTCGCCGGCCGGCATGCCGCAGATATCCAGCAGCGCGTCGAAGGTCGCGCGCTCGTCCTCCGGCATTTCCAGGCGCCAGGCGGCGTTGTGGCGGGCGATATAGATCGCCTCGACCAGCCGCATGGCGGGGATGGCCGCGAACCGCGCGCCCTGCTCCGGGGAAAGTGCAACGCCCGCTCCTTCGCTCGCGATGTCCGCCAGCGTCATGCGCTTTATGGCGGCCCGGGCTTCCGGCGTCCATTCCTTCGCGAAGAAGCGATGGTGGACGATCTCGCGCAGGTGCCGGATGGCGAAGGCGCCGAAATCGCCGGCATCCAGCAGGTCGCCGACATCGAGGCCGCTTTGTTCCGCCTCCCGGCGATAGGCCGAGAGGATTGCCGGATCGAGGGCAAGGCCCGCCACGCGTATGGTTTCGAGCTCGGCTCCGTCGTCGTGAAGCGTCAGCAGGCGGTAGCCGCCGGGATAGCCGGCGGTGGAAGGCACGGCGACATTGACGATGCCATCCTGCTGCGAAACGTTGTCGATATGCAGGTGCCCGCTGAAATGCAGCCGGAGGCCCGCTTTCGCGAGCAGCGCGGCGGTGTCTTTCGAGGGCGTGCGGCGCACGAAGATCGTCCGCCCGAACAGCCGCTGCTCGTCCTCCAGGGTCGCGTCGAACGGGTCGACGGCGGGATAATGGGCAAAGGCGATCAGCCGCTTGCCCAGCCGCTCGGCCCGCCGGGAGACATCGGCGATCCAGTCCAGCAGATAAGGCCGGTGCGCCACCAGCGCGTTGTAGCCGGCATCCGTGCTGTCGTCGAAAGCTTCTTCCGCAAGGTCGAAATCGCCGTCGCGCGGCACGAAGACATTGCCGTCGATGGAGAGCAGCCAGACGGCCTCCACCGGTTCGACCAGATAGGACGCATCGATGAAACGGCGCTCGTGGCGGCCGTCCGGCGAGGACAGGGTGTATTGCCGGTCCGCAAGATCGTCAGACACGCCGAATGGCGTTTCCCAGTGCAGCGCCGCGCCGTCGCGGAAGAAGCCGAGCCCGCGCGGCAGGCTTTCCGCATAGGAGCGGCAGCGCATGGCGGGATTGAACAGCACGCCCTCGCCATCCGGCCGCGATCCCGAGACCAGGAAGGATCCGCCGTCCTCGAGCAGGAAGCTCCGGTCGAGGCTTCGGCCGGAATAGCCGTAGACGTCATGGTTGCCGACGGTGGAGAAGAACCGCATGCCGAAACGGTCGGCATAGGACTGCATCAGCGCAAGCGAGGCCGCGACGCTTTCATCCTGCCCGTCGTCGGAATAGTCACCGACGACGATGACATGGCGAATGCCGCGCGCGGCGATGTCGTCCAGCACCGCGCGAAAGCCCGCCTCGCTTTCGTTGAAGAGGCGCGTCGACTGGACCGTGTCGGCAAGCGTGCGCAGCTCCATCCCGCCGGGCAGGCGGTCGGCCGCGATGCGGTCCCCGCGATAGTTGCCGCGCACATTGTGCAGATGCGGATCCGCGATGATGGCGAACCGTTGATGCATTATCGTTCCTCTCCGGGCCGGGGCAGCCTTCAGTCCAGTTGCGCGAGCTTTGCGAGTGCGGCGCGCGCGCCCGGCCCGGCAGCGACGACGGGAGACCCCTTCGTCAGCCGCTCGCCTTCCGTCGGGAAGGGGTGATACCAGCCGCCTGCCTCCTTGACGAGGCAATAGCCGGCAAGGCAATCCCAGGCATGCATGTAGGGCTCGTAATAGCCGACGAGCCGGCCGGCGGCGACATAGGCCAGCATCAGCGCGCCGGAACCGTTGCGGATGAAATTGCCGCCCGCCTGCAGCAGGCGGCTGACGATATCCGCCACGGCTTCCGGCGTGACATGGCTGTTGGCGCCGATGCCGGTCAGGGCGTTCTCGATGGTGCGGGAAGGATCGAGCGTCAGGACCTTGCCGTTGAGCTTCGCCCCCCTGCCGGCGGCGGCGGCATAGAGCTCGCCATGGCAAGGCGCGCCGATGACGCCGACGACCGGCACGCCCTCGTGCAGCACGGCGACCGAGACGCACCAGTTCGGCATGCCATTGACGAAAGGCGCCGTGCCGTCGATGGGGTCGACGACCCAGGTATAGCCGGATGTGCCCGCCGTCAGGCCGAACTCCTCCCCGAGGAAGCCGTCTTCCGGGAACAGGGCCTCGACCCGGTCGCGGATCAGTTTCTCCACGTTGCGGTCGGCGATGGAGACCACGTCCTGAAGGTCGCGCTTGGTCTCGATCACCAGGGAATCGCGCCGGTTGAAATAATCGAGCGCCATTGCCCCGCCCTCCTGCGCGAGGAGCTTGGCGAGGGCGAAGCGTTTGTCGAGGGCCGTCTCTTGCGACGTCATGCGTTTATTCCTTGCAATGGTGTCAGGTATTGATGAGGGCGATGCCGCGGTTCTTGAACTGCAGCGTGGCATCCGCCGCGGCGGGCAGGATGCGGTCGACGGCGTGGTCGACGATGAAGAGCGTGCCGACATCGGTCTCGACTTCGTATTCGACATGATCGCCGAGATAGGCCGAGTGCAGGATGCGGCCGGAAAGCCCCTCCCCGCGCCCTTCGGTGAGCGTCACCGAGCCCGGCCGCACGGCAAGGTTCGCCGCGCCGGGCCTTGCCCGCCCGGCCGGCACGCGACGCTCGAACCCGCCGACGCGGACTTTCGCCTCGTCGTTCTCGATGCCGATCACCTCGCAGGCGATCACATTGGCCTCGCCCATGAAATCGGCGATGAAGGAGGAGGCGGGCGCCTCGTAGAGCTCGCGCGGGGCGCCGGACTGAGCGATCTCGCCGTCCTTCATGACGATGATTCGGTCGGAGACGGCGAGCGCCTCGTCCTGGTCGTGCGTGACATAGACGGCGGTGAAGCCGAGACGCTGCTGGAGCTCGCGGATATCCGTGCGCACCTTGCGGCGCAGGCGCGCATCGAGGTTCGACAGGGGCTCGTCGAGGAGCAGCACCTGCGGCTCCAGCACCAGCGCGCGAGCGACGGCGACGCGCTGCTGCTGGCCGCCGGAAAGCTCGGCCGGCAGGCGGTGGCCCATGCCGGCAAGGCCGACGAGCGCCAGCCCCTCCTCCGCCCGCTCCCGCGCCTCCCTGCGCGAGAGGCCGGAGGATTCCAGGCCATAGGCGACATTGTCGAGCGAGCTCATGTGCGGGAAGAGCGCATAGGACTGGAACACCATAGAGACGTCGCGCTCGTTGGCCGGCAGCATGGTGACGTCCTTGCCGCCGATGAGGATGCGCCCGGCGGTCGGGTGCTCGAGGCCGGCGAGCATCCTGAGCGTCGTGGTCTTGCCGCAGCCGGAGGGGCCGAGCAGGGTGACGAGCGTGCCGGGCTCGATGGTGAGCGACAGGTCCGGGATCGCGGTGAAGGCGCCGAAGGTCTTCTTCACATTCTCGAAGGTGACGGAACCGGCTTTGGGATTGATCATGCTATTTTCTCCTGACGGGAGGAAGAGGACGGGGTGAGGCCGGCGACGCGGTTCTCGCGCCTGAGCCGCCGTTCACCCACGAGAAGCTGGAAGACGGCGATGACCGCGATCATCACGACGATCAGCATGGAGGAATAGGCGATCGCCACGCCGTATTCGCCGTTCTCGACGAGGCCAACGATGTAGGACGTCGCCATGTTGTATTCGGCGCTCACGAGGAAGATGACGGCGCTGATGGACGTGATGGCGCGCACGAAGGAATAGACGAGCGCGGCGGTGATGGCGGGGCGCAGCAGCGGCAGAATGACCTTGCGGATCGTGCGGAAGCTGCCGGCGCGCAGCGTCAGCGAGGCCTCGTCGAGGCTCTTGTCGAGCTGGCTCATCGCCGCGATGCCGCCGCGCACGCCGACCGGCATGTTGCGGAAGACGAAGCAGGCAATCAGGATCAGCGCCGAGCCCGTCATTTCCAGCGGCGGCAGGTTGAAGGCCATGATGTAGCTGACGCCGATGACCGTGCCGGGAATAGCGAAGCTCATCATCAGCGCGAATTCGAAGACGTTCCGCCCGGCGAACTTCTGGCGCACGATGATATAGGCCGTCAGCAGGCCGACCGCGGCGGTGAGCGGCGCGGAAAGAAGCGCGATCTCCATGGTCGTCCAGAACGAGTTCCAGGCGACGCCCGTCCAGGCGATGCCCCAGGCCGTGCCATTGCCGAAGGTGATCGAGAAGGCCTTGATGTAGTGGTCGAGCGTCAGCGAATTGTCGAGGCCCCAGGTCTTCACGAAACCGCCGACGAGGATCATGCCGTAGATGACCAGCGTGAACAGGCCCCACGGGATGACCACCGAATGGACGGCGATGGAAAGCCCCTTCGGCAGGGCGATATGCGCCCCGCTGTCGCCCTTGCCGGTGACGGTGGCGAAATTCTTGCCGGAGAGCCAGACGCGCTGGGCCAGGAAGGCCGAGAGCGTGAAGAAGAGCAGCACCATGGCGAGCACGGCGGCGCGGGACGGATCGTTCTGCGAGCCGACGACGGCGAAGAAGATTTCCGTCGAGAGCACGCCATGGCTGCCGCCGAGCACCAGCGGGTTGCCGAAATCGGCCATGCTCTCGATGAAGCCGATGAGGAAGGCATTGGCGAGGCCCGGCTTCATCAGCGGCAGCGAGACGCGGTAGAAGGTGCGCCAGCGATTGGCGCGCAACGTGGTCGAGGCCTCCTCCATCGACGGGCTGACGCCCTCGACGACACCGATCAGCACGAGGAAGGAGATCGGCGTGAAGGAAAGGACCTGAGCGATCCAGATGCCGGTGAGCCCGTAGAGCCAGCGACCGGGCTCGATGCCGAGGAGGCTCGAAAGCCCCTGCGTGACCACGCCGGCGCGGCCGAAGAGCAGCGTCAGCGCAAGGCCGATGACGAAGGGCGGGGTGATGATCGGCAGGATCGTCAGCAGGCGCAGGCCCTTCTTGAAGGGAAACTGCGTGCGGGTGGCGACCAGCGCGAAGGCGAGGCCGAGCAGCGTGGAGCCGAGGCCCGTCATGATGGCGAGCCATAGCGTGCGCCAGGCGACGCCGCAGCGGCCCGCGCCGATGACGCAATTGAGGCTCCAGATGCTCGGATCCTGCAGGTTGCGGATGAAATTGTCGGGATTGAACGAGCCGTCGAAATCCTGCACCGAGCCGATGAACATGCTGCCGATCGGATAGAAGACGAAGACCGCGACGAGGAAGACGAGCAGCGAGATCGAGCTGACGACGAAGGCATCGCCCTTCATGACGCCCCGCTCGGCAAGGCCGAAGGAGAACATCAGGACGAAGGTGATGGCGCAGAGCACCGCGCCCGCCCCCATCGAGGACTGGCCGTCGGCAAGCGGGCCGAACAGGCTTTCGCTGATCGCCCATGTCCAGCCGGAGAAGCCGATGGCCAGCCCCTGGAGCGCCAGGAACAGGACGCCGATCGCCCCCACCCAGGCCAGCACGGCGCCGCGGCGCATCGGGTCCGCCATGCCGCGCGCTGCACCGGCGATGAGAAGGAGCAGCACGACGGCCGCGAGCCACAGGCGGCCATGCGCCGCGATCTGGACGAGACCGGGTGCGGCCTCGGTGGAAAGCGGGAAACCGGCCAGCCAGCCGAACCCGAAGAAGCCGTTCTCGATGCGATACCAGGGCAGAAGGGTCAATGCGACCGCGCCCAGGATCAGGACGATGTCCAGCCTGCGATTGCCATTCGTCATGGCCGACCTCGCTGTCTTTGATTATGGGAAGGCGGCGCCCGGAGGAGACGGGCGCCGCCACTCAGGACATCAGTTGGCGGCAGCGCCGACTTCGCGGTCCCAACGCTCCAGCAATTCCTTGCGCTTTGCCGGGTCGCCGTAAGTCTTGAAGTCGTAGTTGATCAGCTTGATATCCTCGAACTTCGGCGCTTCCTTCGGAATCTCCGCGTTTTTGTTGGAGGGAAGCTGGAAGGACTTGGCATCCTTCATGCGCGACTGGACTTCCGGGGTCAGCGCCCAGTCGTACCAGATCTTCGCATTGTCGAGGTTGCGCGCGCCCTTGATGATCGACATGGAGCCGATCTCGTAGCCGGTGCCTTCGCAGGGCGTGACCGAGGTGACCGGGAAGCCTTCGGCGATCTGTGCCACGGCGTCGTGCACGAAGACGATGCCGAGCGCCGTTTCGCCGCGCGCCGCCGCCTTGACCGGCGCTGAGCCGGACTTGGTGTATTGCGAAATGTTCTCGTTCAGCTTCTTCAGGTAGTCGAAGGCCTGGTCCTCGCCCATGATCTGCACGAGGGAGGCGAGCGCCGTATAGGCCGTGCCCGAGGAGTTCGGGTTGGCGATCTGGATCTCGCCCTTCAGTTCGGGCGCCAGGAGGTCGGCCCAGCACTTCGGCTCCTTGAAGCCCTTCGACTTGAAGATGTCGTTGTTGTAGCCCCAGCCGAGCGCGCCGGCATAGACGCCGACCGTACGGTAGCCCGAGCTTTCCGCCTGGCTCTTGGCCCAGTCGTTGAGCTCGTCGAGCTTGGGCGACTTGTATTCCAGCGTCAGGCCTTCGGAAGCGGCCTGCAGGTGCGGGTCGCCCGTGCCGGCCCACCAGATGTCGGTCTTCGGGTTGCGGGCTTCCGCGCGGACCTTCGCATAGGTCTCGCCGGAGGACAGGCGAACCATGTTCACCTTGATGTCGCTGTGCGCCTTCTCGAAATCGCCCTTCATCTGCTCGCAGATGACAACGTCGGCCGAGCAGATGAGGTTGAGCTCGCCGGCGGCCTTTGCCGGCAGGGCGGCAAGGGCCGTTCCGGCGAAGAGCATGAGGGAAAGGGTCTTCATTTTCATTGGGCATCCTCCTGTTGCCTGGTCATGAATTTGGCTGCGAACGGCGCACGAGGGGGCCATCGGCCTGCCCGCGAGGGCGGCGCGTCCGCGGTATTCCTAAGTCTTGCGTGAAGGCTCGCTCAGTTCGTCGCGGCGATCTCCGCGTCGAACCTTTCGAGCAGCCGACTTCGCTCTTCCGGCGAGCCGAAGGTCGCGAAGTCGTAATCCACCATCTTGATCATCGAGATATCGGGCGCTGCCAGCGGCAGGGTCGATTTCGCATTGGACGGCACCTGGTTCTGGCCGGATGCCGCGCCGGTGCCTTGTCCTTCCGGGCTGAGCGCAAAGTCGACGAAGCGCTTCGCCTCATCCGGATGCCGCGCGCCCTTGACGATGCTGACCGCGCCGATCTCGTAGCCGGTGCCCTCGCAGGGCGCGACGATCACCAGCGGATAGCCCGCCTGTTTCTGGGTGACTGCATCATGCATGAAGGAGATGCCGATCAGTGTCTCGCCGCGCGCCGCCGCCTTGACCGGCGCGGACCCGGCGCTCGTATAGCGCCCGATATTGCGGTTGAGCGCCGCCATGAAACGGAACGCCTCGTCCTCGCCGAAGAGCTGCACCAGCGTCGCGAGCGTCGTGAAGGCCGTGCCGGAGGAGTTCGGATTGCCGCTCTCGATGCGCCCGCGATAGGAAATGTCGGCAAGGTCCTTCCAGCAGGCCGGCGCGGGCAGTTTCAGCTGGCGCAGGAGGTCGGCATTGTAGGCAAAGCCGAGCGCTCCGGCATAGATGCCCGCCGAGCGCCCGCCCGACATGGCGAAGAAATTCTGCGCCCAGGGCAGCATGTCGCGTTCATGCGCCGGACGATAGGGTTCGAGAAGGTCTTCCGACCCGCCCTGGAGATGCGTGTCGCCCGTGCCGCCCCACCAGACGTCGACCGTCGGGGCGACCTTCTCGGCGCGGATCTGGTTGAGGATGTCGCCGGTGCTCTTGCGGGTCATCGAGATTTCGAGGCCGGACTTCGCCTCGTACGCCTTCTTCATCGCCGCGCACCAGTCCTCGTCGACGCCGCACAGAACGGTGAGCGCCGGGGCTGTCATGCCGGTCGTGACGCTGCATAGCCACAGGGCCACGCCCGCGCCGAAAGCGGTGATGCCTTTCACGATTTCCTCCCATTTGGAACGTCGCCGTCCCAATCTCCGCAGTCAGGATGTCACATTCCCCGCCTGCCGCAATCGAAGAATGGTTACCGTTCTTACAGCCTGGGGCGGCCGCCGCATGGCAAAAATTACAAAGATTACAAATGTGATAAATCCGCATAACACGAGCTGCTTTGAACATTCGACAAGCGCCGCCTATGATGCGGGCGGGAGGACGTGCAGTGCTGATCGAGCGGATTCGGATTCTGATCGTCGAGGACGATCCGGACATGGCGGAGCTTGTTTCCGACCTCGTGGAGGCGGAAGGCTGGACGCCGCTTATCGCCCCGTCGGCCGAAGCGGCCGCGGCCGTGCTCGCGCATGAGACCGTGCATCTCGTGCTCGTCGACCATAACCTTCCCGGCACCTCCGGGCGCACCTTCGCCCAGCGCCTGCGTGCGCAGACCAATATCGGCATTGTCATGGTGACGGCCGCCGGCAGCGCGGCGGATCGCGTGCTAGGGCTGGAAACGGCGGCGGACGACTATGTCGTCAAGCCTTTCGAACCGATCGAGCTCACCGCCCGCATCAAGGCGGTGCTGCGCCGCACGATACCGTCGCTGAAGCCGGAGCGCGACGGCGAGCGCGAGCCGGAGCCCGCTTCGCTCCGACTCGGCGACTGGTCGGTGGACCTGAAGAACCGCCGCGCCGTCTGCCTCTCCGATCCGGGCAAATCGCTGACCAGCGCGGAATTCACCCTCCTCGAAATCCTCGCCGAGACACCGAACATGCCGGTCAGCCGCGCGCATATCCTCGACCGGCTCGGCGCGGAGAGCGACCGCTACATCGACCGCAACGTCGATGTCCTCGTGCTTCGGCTGCGGCGCAAGATCGAGCGCAACCCGGACCTGCCGCGCCATATCAAGACGCGGCGCGGCAAGGGATATGTCCTCGACACGGACGACGGTGAGCCCGCCCTGTGATCAGCCGCCCCTTCCTTTCGTCGATCGCCTTCCGCCTGCCGTTTGCGATCGTCTTCATCTGCGTGCTGGTCTTCAGCCTCGCGACCATCGCCGTCTACGGCCTGCAGCGGGCGCGGGAAGAGATGGCCGCCTACGGGCTTCAGGCCTTTTCCAGCCTCGCCAAGGCCTCCCTCGTCTCCCGCCAGGTCTCGGACCTCGTGTCGAGCGCGCCGTTCCTGATGAATGCGACGTCGCCCTACCGCGTTTCCAGCGAAAGCCGCTCGGTGGTCGGGCAGGTCGATGTGTTGCTGCGCGCCATGCAGCCGGAAAGCGGCGAGAAGGCGGTCAAGGGCTTTGCCAGCGCCCGGATCGTCGAACTGCTGGAGACCATCCGCAACCAGACGACGACGCTTGCCGCCGATGCCGATTCCGCCCAGCAGCACAAGGCGGAAGCCGCCGCGGCGCTGGGCGAGATCGCGACCGGGCGCGGCATCGCCGACGCGGATTTCCGCCGCCGGCTGAATGGCATCGTGCAGTCGGCCTCCAATTCCGACAGCCTTTTCCAGCTCGGCGAGCTGCGCCGCCGCTATGTGGCGGAAACCACGCCGCGCCTCGAGCGGGCGGCGCCGGATGTCCGCGTTTCCGCCGCCGAGCTCGCCCCCTATGAACGGGTCTTCGAGGCACAGACCCAGTACCTGCTCGAAATGTTCTCGATCCGCGCAGCCGTCGCGCGGCTGCATGTCGTCTCGCGCGACCTGTCGCATGCTACGGAAACGCAGAGCGAGGCCGTCGCCCGTGGACTGAACGACGACCTGCTCACCACTTCCGACGTGCTGAGCCGGCTGCTCGTCATCGTCGCCTTCGCCGCGCTCCTGGTGCTTGCCATGGCGGTCCTTTCCATCCGCTCGGTGATGCGCGTCTCGCGCGGCATCGTCTCGCTTTCGAGTGGCATGAACGCGCTTGCGGAGGGCCGCAAGGATGTCGAGACGCCGAGCTACGAGGGATCGGAAACGGAGCTTGTGCGGCTCCTGGAGGCCTTCCGCGCCTTCCGCGAGAGCGTCGAGCGCGTTTCGCGGCTCCGGCGCACCGCCGAAGCGGCCGCCCGGACCATCCGCTCGACCTTCCGCAACATGAATGAAGGGATCGCGCTCTTCGATCCGCGCGGCCGGCCGATCACCATGAACCGGCGCGTCATCGAGCTCGTCGGCTGGTCCGGTTCTGCGCGAAAGCTGCCGGCGCGGAAATTCGTGGAGCCCATTCCCGAGATAGAGCCCGCCCTTCTGCCCGCGGACGAAGACCGGGGTGCGCTGGAGGACCGCGCCGTCCTGCGCCACCGCTCGAAGGCCGGGCGCGTCACGGAGGTCTCGCTCTCCCGCCAGCCGGACGGCGGCATCGTGCTACTTGCCCGCGACGTCACGGACATGGACCGGCAGGAAGCGGAGGCGGCCAAGGCGCACCGCCTCGACGGCATCATGCGCATGACCCATCAGGTGAGCCACGAGGTCGGCAACATGATCGGCATCATCACGGGAAGTCTCGGCCTGCTGGAGCGCGAGACCGGCTTCAACGACCGGCAGAAGCGGCATCTCTCCCGCATCCGCAAGGCCGCCGACCGCGGGCGTTCGCTCGCCGGCAGCATGCTTTCCATCGGCAGCCAGCAGCCGATCCATCCGGGCGCGGTGGAGATCGGCGCGCTGCTGCGCGGCATGGCGGACGTGCTGGAGATCGCCATCGGCGAGAAATGCCGCCTCGCCTTCGACATCGCGGAGGGCCTTCCGGCCGTGCTGCTCGATCCGGCCCTCTTCGAGCAATCCGTGCTCAATCTCTGCCTCAACGCCGCCGCGGCGATGCCCGAAGGCGGAACGATCCTCGTGCGTTCCTTCCGCAACGAGACGGGCGTCGTCGTGTCGGTGAGCGACGAGGGTGTCGGCATGTCGCCGGAGGCGGCGGACAAGGCGTTCGAGCCCTATTTCACCACCCGCAACGAACAGGGCGGCGCCGGCCTCGGCCTTGCCGTGGTCTATGGCTTCGTGCGGCAGAGCGGCGGCGACGCGCGCATTCATTCCACCCCCGGCAAGGGCACGACGGTCGAACTGTGGTTCCCGGCCCGCGCCGGGGAAAGACCCATCATAACACCGCCATTTCCGTAGCGTAGGGCACGGAAAATGACACCAATCATTTGCATCGAAGACTGAAAGGACAGACCATGGATGTGATCTTTACCCCGGAACTGACGATTTGCGGCATAGAGGAGCTGCCGGCGCAGCGCGAGCGCAAGGTGACCCATGTCCTGTCCCTGCTCGACCCGGAGCTTCCCGAGATCGAGACCTTCGCGACCTATGGCCAGCACCACCGCACGACGCTGCGCTTCCACGACATCATCGTCGCCGCGCCGGACCGGGTGATGCCGCGTCCCGACCATGTCGAGGCCATCCTGAAATTCGGCTCGGACTTCCAGGCCCAGCAGAACGCGCAGGCGTCGAGCCACCTGCTCGTGCATTGCCATATGGGCGTTTCCCGCTCGACTGCCGCCATGCTGACCCTGATGGCGCAGGCCAACCCGGATGAAACGGCCGAGAACCTTTTCACCCGCCTCGTCACGATCCGGCCGCAGGCCTGGCCGAACTCGCAGATGATCGGCTTTGCCGACGAGCAGCTCGGCCGCAAGGGCGAGTTGACGGCCGCGCTCGGCCGTCACTACGGCCGGCAGATCCGCAATCAGCCGCAATATGGCGAGTGGATGAAGACCCTCGGCCGCCACGCCGAACTGCAAATGGCCGTCCTCGACTGACGGACCGGAATTCCGGCGGCATAAAGCCGCCGGAGCTTCAACGGGGGACGAATTCGACCAGCATGGACTTGAGCTCGATCTCGCGGACGCGCCGGGCGGCTTCGTCCGGGCTGACCCAGGCGAGGATGCGCTCGCCCTTTTCCTTGAACTTTTCCGTGACGCTCGTGACCTCGATCTGGAAGACGTCGACGATGCAGGGCGCGACATCGCCGTCGTCGAGCAGCTTCAGGTAGGTATAGCTGCCGACCGGCTTCTTGCGGACGGTTCCCTTGACGCCGGCCTCCTGCAGCGCCTCGATGGCCGCCGCTTCATAGGGTTTCCTGCCCTTCATCGGCCAGCCTTTGGGAATGATCCACCGCCCGCTGTCGCGCGACGTCACGACAAGGATCTCGATCCCTTCGCCCGTCGACGCGGGGCGAAAGCAAAGGGCGGCATATTGCTGGCGGAAGGCACCCGAGAACAGCTTCTCGGGCGAAGCCGCGAGCTTCTGCAGGAGCGTCTTCGGCTTGCGCTCCCTCGTTTTCTTTTCCTTCTTGCCTGTCTTCACGGGTCTCTATCGCCGACGCTTTCAATCCGCCTCTGAATGATGGAGTTCGCCGCCCGTGTCAAAGCGGAAGTCGGGCTTCCGGACGATCCAGCTTGAAATGAGCGAGACAGCGGTTACGCTGCCCCGCACCGCATTCAACTTCGGACCCGGCCCGCCATGACATCTGCAAATTGCCGTATTCTCAATGCCGTAGACCAGTCTTTTGAGAGTGAGGTCCGGTTTCTGGAAAAGCTGGTCGCTTTCCGTTCCCTCCGCAACGAGGAGGCCGAGGCGCAGGATTTCGTTCAGGCGGCATTGCAGAAGCGCGGCTTTGCGGTGGAGCGCCTGCGCACCGATGCCTCGAAGATCGGGCGGCACCCGGCATTCTCGCCGGCGACCGTCGACTATGCGGAAAGCTGGAATGTCGTCGGCCTGAAGCCGGCAGGCGGCAAGGGCGGCCGGTCGCTCGCCTTCAATTCCCATGTCGACATCGTTCCGGCGGGAAGCAGCCACCGCTGGGCTTCCGCCCCCTTCCAGCCGGTCCGCAAGGGCGACTGGCTTTACGGGCGCGGCGCCGGCGACATGAAGGCCGGCCTCGTCGCCTCCATCTTCGCGCTCGACGCCATCGCAGCGGCCGGCCTTTCCCTGCGGGGTGATATCCAAGTCCAGTCCGTCGTGGAGGAGGAGATCACCGGCAACGGCGCCGCGACGCTCTTCGAACGCGGCTTCGTCGCCGACGCCGTCATCAGCCCCGAACCGACGGACGAACAGCTCGTGCGGGCCAATGCCGGCGTCATCAAGTTTCGGCTGGAAACCAAGGGCCGTCCCGCCCATCCCCGCGAGCCGGAATCCGGCCAGAGCGCCATCGATCTCATGATCCGCCTGATCGGCCACCTCCGGGCGCTGGAGCGCAAATGGATCGACGAGCGGCAGGACAGGCGCTGGTTCAGCGAGCTCGCCAACCCCGTGGCATTGACCATCGGCACGATCAGCGGCGGCGACTGGATCGCCTCCATTCCCAGCGATTGCGTTGCGGAGGGCCGCATCGGTTTCTACCCAGGCGAGGATCCGCAGGCGCGTGCGGTGGAATTCGAAGCCTTCCTCGCGCGCATTCAGACGGAAGATCCGGCCTTTGCAGGCGAGGGTCTGGTCGACCTCACCTGGGTCGGCGTGATGCATGCAGACTACGAGCTTGCCGAGGGAACGCCGGCCGAAGCCAGCCTTCGCGCCGCCCACGCCCTGACGCATGCGGGAGGCGAGCTACCCTCCTATGTCATGGCCTGCTATCTCGACGCTGCCGTCTTCTCCGTGCACGGCAACATCCCAGCGCTCGTCTATGGCCCGGTGGCCGAAAACATCCACGGCATCGACGAGCGAGTCAGCCTTTCTTCGCTGAAGCGCGTCACCAAGACGCTCGCCCTCTTTGCGGCGGACTGGTGCGGCATAGCGGAAAGCTGAGCCATTGAAATTGTCATGCATTTGCGCCAGAAAAATGCATGACAAAATGGCAACCCGATCCCGCCCTCCTGCGGCGTCCCGTCTACATTTCCCTCGCCGACCAGTTCACGGCCGCGATCAAGAGCGGCCGGCTTGCGGCGGGCGGCAAGCTGCCGGCCCATCGCGACCTTGCCTATGACCTGAAGGTCTCCATCCAGACGGTCAGCAAGGCCTATGACATCCTGGCCCGCCGGGGCCTCGTGTCCGGCGAGGTGGGGCGCGGCACCTATGTGAAGCCGGGCGGCCCGGCGCTGCAGCCGCCCTATATCGCCGAGCGGCTAGCGAATGTCATCGACCTCTCCATCGTGACGCCCGTCTGCACCGCCATGCAGCTCGACCGGATGAAGGCAGCGCTGCGCCGGCTCGGCGACACGATCCCGCCGGCCGCCGTGCTGTCCTTCCGGCCCAACACCATCTTCGCCCGCCACAACGAGGCGGCCGTCTCCTGGCTTTCCGGCCTTGGCTTGGAGGCAGCGCCGCAGAACGTGCTGCTGACGAACGGCGCATCCTCCGCCTTCACCGTCGCGCTCATGTCTGCGGCCGGCCCGGGCGCGATCCTCGCGGCGGAAGAGATCTGCTATCACGTCATCCGCCCCCTCGCCGACTATCTCGGCATCAGGGTGCGGGCAATCGCCGCCGACGCGGATGGAATGCTGCCGGAGGCGCTGGAGGAGGCCTGCCTTCGCGAGGAGGTGCGGGTGGCGACGCTCCAGCCGAACCTTGCCAATCCCACCGCCGTTGTGATGTCAGAAAACCGGCGGCGGGCAATAGCCGAGGTCGCGCGGAGGCATGACGTGACGATCATCGAGACCGATGTCTTCGGTCCGCTTCTGTCCGACCGACCGCAGCCGCTCGCGGCCCTCGCGCCGGAACGCACGATCTACATCACCGGCTTCACCAAGGTTGCCGTGCCGGGCCTGAGGATCGGCTATGTGGCCGCGCCCGATCATTTCGCCGCGACGATCGCCAACCGGCAACTGATGGCGAACTGGATGGCGACGCCAATCATGGCCGAGATCGCCACGCTATGGCTTGGCGACGGCACCATGGACGCCCTGGTCGGCTGGCAGCGCGAGACGCTGCGTGCCCGCCATCGCATCGTGGCGGAATCCCTCGGCAAGGCATCCTGCCGCGCGCATCCCGAGGGCCTGCATGTCTGGTTGCCCCTTCCACCCGATCACGACGAGCTCGCCTTCGTCTCCCAGGCGCGGGCGCGCGGCGTCGCCGTCGCCCCGAGCACACCCTTCTGCCTCTCCGGCCTTCCCGCCGGCGCCGTCCGGCTTTCGGTCGGCGCGACGGAAGCGGAGGAGTTGCGCGCGGGCCTCGATATCCTTGCCTCGCTCCTGCGCGCGGCGCCCGACCGGAGCATTCTCTCGATCTGATAAATTGACACGTGTCTTTTTCGAAGATTGACGCGGTTCTTTCTGCGCGGCTCAATACAGGTCGAGAGCTGCGGAGCGCGCATGATCGAGGAAATTCAGCCACGGCCGGCACTGGACGATCGCCCTGCACCCAGGCGCATCGGCCTGATCGCACTTGCGACCGACCACACCGTCGAGGCGGATTTCCGGCGTCTCGTCGCGAGCGATGCCGTCGCGGTCCATGTGGCCCGCGTCCACTACGCCAACCCGACCACGCCGGAAAACCTGCGCGCGATGCATCCGCACCTTGCCGCCGCTGCCGAGCTTATCCTGCCCGGCGAGGCGCTCGACGCCATCGTCTACGGCTGTACTTCCGCCTCGGTCGTCATCGGCGAGGATGCGGTGGCCGCGACCCTCGAAGCGGGCAAGCCGGAAACGCCGGTCATCACGCCCGCCGGCGCCGCCGTCCGGGCGCTTCGCACCCTGCGGGCACGGCGCATCGCTATCCTGACGCCTTATGTCCGGCGCACGGCAGAGCCGATGCAGGCGTTCTTCGCCGCGAAGGGCTTTGACGTCGACCGCCTTGTCTGCCTCGGCATGGAGGACGACCGCGAGATGGCGCGCCTGCCGCTCGAGGAGATCGTGCGGCTGGCCGTCGAGACGATCACGCCCGGCGCCGAGGCGCTGTTCCTCGCCTGCACGGCCCTCCGTGCCGCGCAATGTGCGCCCGAGATCGAACGGCGAACCGGCCTGCCGGTCGTCACCAGCAACCTTGCGGCCGCCTGGGCCAGCCTCCGCCAATGCGGGATAGCGCCCGACCCGGCGGCGGCCTGCCGCCTGCTCACCCTTGCCGATACCCGATAACCGCCACCCGACAGGATGCATCCATCATGATCGAACTTCCCTTCGCGCTTTCCGAATACAAGGCCCGCCTCCAGGCCATCCGTGCGGAGATGGCGCGCCGCAATCTCGACCTGCTGGTCGTCAACGACGTCGCCAACCAGCACTACATCACCGGCTATGACGGCTGGTCTTTCTACACGCCGCAGGTCGTGCTCGTTCCCCTCGCGGACGAGGAGCCCGTCTGGATCGGCCGCGCCATGGATGCGGCCGGCGGCCTTCTGACCGCATGGATGAAGCCGGAAAACGTCGTCGGCTTCCCGGAGGACCATGTCCAGCGCGCCGACCGCCACCCGATGGACTGGATCGCCGGCTGGATTGCCCGCAAGGGCTGGGATCGCGGCAATATCGGCATCGAGCTGGAGGCCTATTATTACTCGCCGAAGGCGCATGCGCGCCTTACCGCCGGCCTGCCCAACGCAACCTTCCACGATGCGGACCTCTTGGTGAACTGGATCCGCAGCGTCAAGTCCGCCGCCGAGATCGATTATCTGCGCAAGGCCTCGCGCCTTGCCGAAGCCGCCGTGACCGCCGCCTATGACGTCATCGCGCCCGGCGTGCGCGAATGCGATGCCATCGCGCGGATCCAGGCCGCGCAAGTTGCCGGCTCACCCGATTTCGCCGGGGACATCACCGCCCTTCCCCCGACCATCCTTGCCGGCGAGAACGCATCGGCCCCCCATGTCATGTGGAGCGACCGGCGCTTCGGCGAGAACGAGACGGTCGCGCTGGAGCTTGCCGGCGTCGTCCGCCGCTATACGGCCGGCCTTGCCCGCACCATGCAGCTCGGCCGGATGCCGACCAAGGTCGGCGACACCGGCAAGGCGGTACTCGAAGGCATGGAGGCCGTGCTCGCCGCCATCAAGCCGGGCATCACGGCCGAGGAGGTCGAGGCCGCCTGGCGGCAGGTCATCCAGCGCTACGGCCTGAAAAAGGAATCGCGCATCGGCTATTCCATCGGCGTCGCCTATCCGCCGGACTGGGGCGAGCACACGATCAGCCTGCGCCCGGGCGACAGGACCATCCTCAAGCCCGGCAACGTGCTGCACTCCATCCTCGGCATGTGGATGGACGGCTGGGGGATCGAGGTCAGCGAGACGATCCTCGTGACCGAACGCGGCTGCGAGACGCTGACCAACTTCCCGCGGGACATCCATGTCAAGGCCTGACCCCGACACCGCCGCGATGGAGCCGTCGCTGGAACGCGGGATGATCGACATCCGGCGCCACCTCCATCGCAATCCGGAACTGTCGAACGAGGAGCGCGAGACGCAGGCCTATCTGAAGCAGGCGCTCGAGGCGGCGGGGCTGGAGAATGTCCGGCCCGTCGCGGGCTTCGGCCTTGCCGTGGATATCGCCGGAACGGCCGGGCCTTCGAACCGCAAGGTGGTGATCCGGGCCGATATCGATGCGCTGCCGATCACCGAGGCATCGGGCGTGCCCTTCGCCTCCGGGCGACCGGGCGTGATGCATGCCTGCGGGCACGACGCGCATGCTGCGATGGGCTACGCCGCCGCGGTCCTGCTCGACCGGCAGAGATCGTCGTTCAGCGGCACGGTGCGCCTGATCTTCCAGCCCGCCGAGGAAGCCGAGCCGCTCGGCGGCCGGCGGGTGATCGAGGAGGGGCTTCTCGATGACGTGGACGCCGCAATCGGCATCCATGTCGATCCCTATACGCCCGCCGGACAGATCGCTGTCGGCGCCGGTCCCTACACGCTCGCCTGCGATATCTTCGACGTCGTCGTTACCGGCAATTCCGCCCATGCCGCCAAGCCCTCCGACGGAGTGGATGCGATCGCGGTCGCCTGTTCCATGGTGACGGAATTGCAGAAGATCGTTTCGCGCGAGATCGATCCCTACGACCCGCTGGTGGTTTCCGTCACCGGCATAGAGGGCGGCGGCGCTTATAACGTGATCGCCCCCGAAGTGCGCCTGAAGGGCACGATCCGCAGCGGCCACGAGGAGACACGACAGAAGGCCTGGCGCCGGCTGCGGCAGATCCTCGAAGGCGTCGCCGCCACCCATGATGCAAGCGTCGCGGTGACAATCCAGCGCGGCGAGCCGCCGGTCGTCAACGCGCCCGAAATGGTCGCCATCGTCCAGCAGGCGGGAGCCGAGGTCGTCGGGCGGGACAACGTGCTCAACGCGCCCGGCTGGACCGCGGCGGACGACTTCGCCTTCTACAGCGAGAAATGCCCGTCGGTCTATTTCCGCCTCGGCATCCGCAACGAGGTGATGGAGGCAATCTATCCGCTGCATCACCCGAAGTTCCGCGTGGATGAAACCGCCCTTCCCAAGGGTGCGATGACCCTGTCTGCGGCTGCACTCAGGTTCCTCCGGCAACTGGAATAGCCTCGCGCGCAGGATGACTTGCAGCGGCAGATGAAATAATGCTCGGCACCATGTGAAAGCTGCGCCGGAAATCCGGCGCAGCCACGCAATTTCGTTGCGAAAGGCGCTGAAGATGAGCGAGAAGCCGACACGCGGTTCCGCCGAGCTCGACCGGCTGGACCTGAAGATCCTCGACATCCTGCAGCGGGACAACAAGACGCCGCAGCGAACCATCGCAGAGATGATCCACCTCTCCGCGCCGGCCGTCCAGCGCCGCATCCGGCGCATGGAGGAGATCGGGGTCATCAGGGCCAATGTCGCGCTCGTCGATCCGGCGAGGGTCGACCGGTCGATCACGCTTTTCGTCGAAGTGGAGATGGAAAGCGAGCGCGCAGAGCTTTACGACGCCGCCAAACGCTCCTTCGCCGCCGCGCCGGAGGTGCAGCAATGCTATTATGTGACGGGAGAGGCGGATTTCATCCTGATCGTCATCGTGCGCGCGATGTCGGATTACGAGGCGCTGACGCGAAGGCTCTTTTTCGGCAACAACAATGTGAAACGCTTCCGGACGTTCGTTTCCATGGAGCGCGTCAAGGTGGGATTGAGCATTCCGCTGGAGTGACGTTCCTGCGTGGCGCGGAACAAAAGTCAGCCCGCCCCGGCCTGAACGAAACAGAAATGCATCGAAGGTCGCAAAACACAGCGCCTTTCTCTCCTCCGTTGAAATATCCTTCATCCGATATCTGCCCGAGGAGACACCGATGCCCACCTTGCCCTATTTGACGAACACCCTGCCCGGTTATCGGCAACCGCTGGACGCACGCGACGCCGAAACGCTGGGCATCGCGGCGGCCGGGCGGGTGGCGCAGGTCCTCGCCCTTCGCGAGAACAACGATGCGACGCCGCTCCACACGCTGCCCGGCCTTGCCGCCGAACTCGGCATCGGGGCCCTATATGTCAAGGACGAGGGCTTTCGCCTCGGCCTCGGCTCCTTCAAGGCACTGGGCGGCGCCTATGCGCTGATGATCCTGGTGAAGGAGGAGGCCGAGCGCCACCTTGGCCGCCCCGTCCCCATCGCTGAACTCATGTCGGACGAGGTCCGCGCCATCGCCGCGACCATGACCTTTGCCTGCGCGACCGATGGCAATCACGGCCGGTCGGTTGCACAGGGCGCGGCGCTGATGGGCGCCCGCGCGGTGATCTTCGTCCATTCCGGCGTCAGCGATGCCCGCATCGAGGCCATCGCCCGCTTCGGTGCGAAAATGGTGCGCGTCGACGGGAATTACGACGTCTCCGTTGCCGAAGCCGCGCGCGTGGCAACCGAAGAGGGCTGGACGATCCTCTCCGACACCTCATGGCCCGGCTATGAATACGCTCCCGGCCTCGTGTCGCAGGGCTATACCGCATTGGTTCGCGAAGCCCTCGCCTCGCTTGCCGAACCCCCGACCCATGTCTTTCTCCAGGCCGGCGTCGGCGGCTTTGCCGCTGCGGTCAGCGGGCATATGGCGATGGCGCTCGGCGATAATCGTCCGCATGTCACGGTGGTCGATCCGGCGCGCGCCGCCAGCATTTATGAGAGCGCCCGCGCGGGCCATGTGGTCAAGGTGGAAGAGGGAGAGCCGACCATCATGGCGATGCTGGAATGCTATGAGCCGTCGCTGGTCGCCTTCCGTGTCCTCGAGCGGGTCGCGGATGGCTTCATGACGGTCGAGGAGGATGTCGCGCCGGAGGCGATGCGCCGCCTCGCCAATCCCGTCGGCGAGGACCCCGCCATCGTTGCCGGCGAAAGCGGAAGTGCCGGGCTGGCGGGTCTTCTGACGGCGCTTCGCGACCCCGCGCTTGCCGCCCGGATCGGTCTCGACAGCAAGGCGCGCGTGCTCATCGTCAACACGGAAGGCGCGACCGACCCAGCCCTCTACGAGAGGATCGTCGGCCGCAGCCCCGAAGCCGTCCGCAACGGAGGCGCTGCATGATCGCCGCCATCGACGCCGCCCGTCTGACTGCCCGCCTGAAGGCGCTTGGCGATACGGGGCGGGACGAGGCCGGCCGGCTCTGCCGCCTTGCCGCGACCGATGCCGACCGGGTGGGACGGGATCTTCTGTGCGCGTGGCTCGGGGAAGCCGGCCTCCGCATCGAAATCGACCGCATCGGCAACATTCATGGCCTGTGGGAGCCGGAGGGCGCCTCCGGCGACCCGGTCGTCATGGGCTCCCATATCGATACGGTGATCGACGCGGGTATCTATGACGGCTGCTACGGCGTTCTTTCGGGCCTTGCCGTGATCGAGGCGATGCAGCAGGCAGGTTTTCGCCCCTCGCGGCCTCTTGCCGTCGTCGCCTATACCAACGAGGAAGGCGTGCGCTATGCGCCCGACATGATGGGCAGCCTGGTCGCGGCCGGAGGGCTCGGCGCGGACGATGCGCTCGCCACCATCGGCAGCGACGGCACGACGCTCGGGGTGGAGCTGGCGCGCATCGGCTATGCCGGGACGCGCGAACCGGGCTTCCTCAGGCCGCATGCCTATATCGAACTCCATATAGAGCAGGGACCAATCCTCGAGGCGGAAGGAGCTCCGATCGGGGCGGTCGAGAACCTGCAGGGCATTTCCTGGCAGAGGATCACCATCGGCGGCATGGCCAACCACGCTGGCACGACGCCCATGGCGATGCGCCGCGACGCCGGCGTTGCCGCCGGCCGCACGCTCGCCTTCCTCGACCGGCTTGCCCGCGAAACGCCGGGTGCGGTCGCGACGGTCGGTACGATCCGCTTCGAGCCCAATGCGATCAACGTCATTCCCTCGGCAGCGATCTTCACGGTCGATCTGCGCAATCCCGATGAAGAAAGGCTCAAGGGACAGGAAACCGCGCTCGATGCCTTTCTGAAGAAACTGCAGGGCGAAGGCTTCGAGATATCGACGGAGCGTCTGGCGCGCTTCCAGCCCGTTGCCTTCGCGCCGGAAATCGTGACGGCTATCGAGGCATCGGCGGCGGGACGCCAGCTGAGCTGCCGGCGCATGACATCGGGCGCGGGGCATGATGCGCAGATGATCGCCCGCATCGCCCCTTCGGCGATGATCTTTGTACCGTCGAAGGGCGGCATCAGCCACAATCCGGCCGAACATACCGACGAGGCCGATCTCGTCGCCGGCGCCAACGTGCTCCTCGACGTCGCTACGAAGCTCAGCCGGTGACGGGCCGCTGCCCGGCTAGTCCACCACCGCGCTGTGATCGAGCGCCGGGGCCGCTTGCGGCTTCTTGAGCAGCAGGACGAGCGGCATGACGGCAAGCGAGAGCAGCATCAGCAGCTTGAAATCGTCCATATAGGCGATGATCGTTGCCTGCAGGGTGATGGTGCTGTCGAGCGCGGCGCGCCCGGCCTCCGTCAGCGGGTTGAGATGCTGCTGCACGGCCGGATTGTTGAAGGCGTGGTTGAACGGCGTCACATAGGCGGCGATGCTTTCGTGATTGCTCTGCACGCTCTCGGTGATCAGCGCCGTCACCAGCGAGATGCCGACGGACGAGCCGATGTTTCGCGAAAGGTTGTAGAGGCCCGTACCGTCTCCGCGCATCTCCGGCGGCAGGGTCGAGAAGGCCATGGTCGTCAGCGGCACGAAGAGGAAGCCGAGGCCGGCGCCCTGCACGAAGCCGACGGAAACGATGGTCCATTGCGAGACGTCCGGCGTCCAGGCGGTCATGTCGTACATCGCCCAGGCCGTCAGCCCGAGGCCGGCGGAAAGCAGGATTCGCGTATCCACCTTGCCGATCAGTCGCCCGATCAGGAACATGCACAGCATGGTGCCGAGGCCGCGCGGCCCCATGACGATGCCGGCGGTGATGACCGGATAGCCCATCAGCGTCTGGAGATAGGGCGTCATCAGCGCCAGCGACGCCAGATAGGTGATGCCGATCACGAAGATGAAGATCATGCTGACGGCGAAGTTCTGGTCGAGGAAAAGCCGCGGATTGACGAAGGATTTCTCGGACGTCAGCGTATGCACGACGAGAAGATAGAAGGCCGCCGCGCAGATGATGGCCTCGACGAGGATTTCGCCGGAGGAGAACCAGTCGAGCTGCTCGCCACGGTCGAGGAAGAGCTGTAGCGCGCCGATGAAGAGACTCATCATGCCGAAGCCGAACCAGTCGAGCTTGGCAAGCGCGTCCCGCAGGGTCTCGTTCACGAAGATGACGATGCCGGCAAAGGCGAGCGCGCCGATCGGCACGTTGATGTAGAACACCCAGCGCCAGCTGATATTGTCGGTGAGCCAGCCGCCGATGACCGGCCCGAGCACAGGCCCGACCATCACCGAGACGCCGAAGAGCGCCATGGCCGAGCCGCGTTCCTCGACCGTGTAGATATCGAGCAGGATGCCCTGCGACAGCGGCACCAACGCCGCGCCGAACAGGCCCTGCAACAGGCGGAAGGCGACGATCTGGTTGAGCGACTGCGCAAGGCCGCAGAGGACCGAGGCGAAGACGAAGCCGGCAATGGCCGTCAGCAGTACCCGCTTGCGGCCGAACTTGGCCGCAAGGAAGCCCGAGGGCGGCGTCATGATGGCGGCCGCCACGATATAGGAGGTCAGCACCCAGTTGATCTGGTCGGCCGACGCCGACACGCTGCCCTGGATGAAGGGCAGCGCGACATTGGCGATGGTCGTGTCCAGCGCCTGCATGATGACGGCGAGGATGACGCAGGCCGTGATCGCGCCGCGATTGGCCACGATGACGGTCGGTGCGTCCGTGGAACTAGCCATGTTTCTTGCCGCTGATGCTGTCCAGCATGCCCTGGATGGAATCCGGCAGGCCGCGGGCGTGGCCAGTGTCGATATCGACGACGGTGCTCATGCCCACGCGCAGCGGCGGCTTGCCTTCGGCATCCTCGATGCTCACGCGCATGGGAATGCGCTGCACGACCTTGACCCAGTTGCCGGAGGTGTTCTGCGCCGGCAGGAGCGAGAAGGACGAGCCGGAGGCCGGGCTGATGCTCTCGACCTTGCCCTTCCAGGAAACGCCCGGATAGGTGTCGACATAGATCGTGGCCTCCTGGCCGGGCTTCACATAGGTCAGCTCGGTCTCCTTGGGATTGGCCGCGATCCACAGGCGGTTGGTCGAGACCAGCGAGAACGCCTGCTGCGAGGCCTGAAGGTAGGAGCCGACCTGTAGCGCGTTGACATTGGTGACGACGCCGTCGAAGGGCGCACGCACGACGGTATGGTCGAGTTCGCGCTGGGCGTTGTCCACGCTGGATTTCGCCTGGAGATAGAGCGGATATTCCTCGGCCGGCCGGTCGGCGTCGCCGCCGAGCTGGGCGAGCGTGACGGCGGCCTCGGCCTTGCTCACGGAAACCTTCTGGCGCGCGGTGTCGAGATTGTGCTTGGCTTCGTCATAGGCCGAGCGGCTGGCGCTTCCGCCGTTCAGCAGGCTCTGCTGGCGGTCGAACTGCGCCTGGAAATAGGGCAGGTCCGCTTCCGCCTGCGTGATCTCCGCCAGCGACTGGCGGTAGCTCGCCTTGAGGTTCTCGATCTGGTTCCGCTGGACGCCGAGCTGCGCCTTGGCGCCTTCGAGCGTGATGCGGAAGGCATCGGGCCGCAGGGTGAAGAGCGGCTGGCCGGCCTTCACCGCCTCGTTCTCATGTACGTCGATGCGCTCGACGATGCCCGAGACGTCGGTCGCGATGCCCACCATGTCCGCCTGGATATAGGCATTGTCGGTCGCCATGACCTGCCCGCCGGTGACGTAATAATAGCCGCCTACTACGAGGGCGACCGGGAGCAGGGCGAAGAGGACCGGCCGGGTGAGCGAGCGCCGGCGGCGCGGCAGCTCGGGTGCGGGCACTGCCTCGGCAGTCGCGCCGGAAACGGGGGACGGCGCTTCGGCGACCGTACCTTGCGCCTCCAGGGTCTCGCCTCTGTCGGCGGCATTTTCGGCATCGGCGTCGGTGATGACGCGGAAGGTGGGCTTGTCAGTCATGCTCTTGCTCTTTTTCGCCAGTCGGCGCCTCGCAGGCCAGGACGAGGTTCGCCTTTATTTCGGAAAGCACAGTGAATGTTTCGTCGAGCCGCTCCGGCGCGATGCCGAGCAGCGCCTCGGCGCGCGTCGCATCGGCCAGTTCGTGGATTTCGGCCAGCAGCGGACGCACCTCGTCGCGCAGGTAGAGGAGCCAGATGCGCCGGTCGGAGGGATGGCGCCGGCGCTCGATCAATCCGCGCTCGGCAAGCTTGTCGAGAACGCGCACCAGCGCGATCGGCTCGATTTCCAGAAGCTCCGCCAATCCGCCCTGATGAATGCCCTCGTTCTTCGACAGATAGGCGAGCGTGCGCCACTGCGATCGCGTCAGGCCGAGGCTTTGCGCCCGCTGTTCGAATCGCTTGCGCACGAGGCGCGCGATGTCGGCCAGCAGAGCGAGGGAATGGGCACTCATAGAGGAAGCTACTATTAGGGGGCTAATGATAGAGATGCATACCATGCGGATAGGGCGAAGACAACGCCTCCCTGCGGGATTTCGCCGGTCCTCACCAAAGAATGATCGCGGCTGCCCGCGCCGGGGCGTCATTCAGCAATTCAATGAAAGGCATCGGGAGATTTAATTTCGGAAACCGGATGCGCGCGCCTATAAACAGGCGGCCGGATATCGAACCGGCCTCCCCTTCCGTCCCGTCGCCACCCGCAGGGACGTCGTCACGCCGAACACATCGATACGGACATGCCGTACCCGCCCTCCGCGCCGGCGGGCGCTTGGCCGCAGTGCAGGAAGCCGAACATGCCGCGATCCGAGACCACCGCTCTTGCCGAGGATGCCACCAGCGCGGCGCTGGAATTGCCGATGCCCCGTGCCGTGCCCGCCGGTCTCCTCGGCCGGGTCGCCTCTTCGCTCATCCTTTATCCCCGCTATCGGCTGCTGTGGGTTTCCAACCTCTTCTTCTTTGCCGGCGTTTGGACGCAGACCCTCGTGCTCGGCTGGCTGGTCTTCGAGATGACGGGCTCGGAATTCTCCGTCGCCATCTTCACCGCGGCGCGGCTTTCGCCGCTGATGCTCGGGCCCCTTGCCGGCGTGATCTCCGACCGCTTCAACCGGCCGCGGCTGCTGCTCGTTGCGTCGGGCTGGGCGTTCTGCGTCCTGACCGTCGTCGCCCTTCTCGTGGCGCTGGACAGCATATCCTTTGCCGGCCTCGTTGCGGCGGGGTTCTGCATCGGCCTTGCACAATCCCCCTCGCAGCCGGCGCGCTTCACGCTCGTCAGCGAGCTTGTCGGGCGAAGGAGCCTCAGCAATGCCAATGCGCTCAACTCCATCGTCCTGAGCATGACGCAGGTGATCGGCCCGGCGCTTGGCGGCGCGATGATCGCCGCCTTCGGGGCGGCTGCGGCGCTGGCGATCTCGGCGCTCTGGTATCTCGTTGCCTTCCTCGCGCTCTGGCCGCTCCGGCAGGTGAAGAACAGCCATGAGGCCATCGGTCCCCAGAAACTCCGGATTCTGCTTTCGGCCGGTTTCAGCACGGTCCTCTCGAACCGCCTTCTCGGTTCCGTGCTGCTCGTCACCTTTGCCGCCAACATCCTGCTCTGGCCGATCTATCAGGGTTTCATGCCCGTCATCGCCAAGGAGCATCTGGGGCTTTCGCCGAGCGGCCTCGGCTGGCTGCTGGCCTGCGCCGGGATGGGTGGCCTCGCCGGTTCGGTGATCGTCGCGGCGCTCGGCGACTTCCGCTTCAAGGGCGGCCTCTTCGTGCTGGGCACGGCGATCTGGGGCGCGCTCTGGGCAGTCTTCGCCCTCTGTTCCTCCGTGCCCCTTTCCTTCGCGCTAATGGTTCTCATCGGCCTTGTCGCGGCGCCCTTCGGCATCCTGCAGACGACGCTGATGCTGATGATGACGGAGCCGCATGTGCAGGGCCGCGTCATGGGCATCCAGGAATTGACCATTGGCGTCATGCCGCTTGCCAGCATCATGCTCGGCGCGGCGGCCGAGCTCATCGGTATCACCCATGTGGCGTTGATCAGCGGAACGCTGCTCGCAACCTTCCTCGCCTTTCTGGCGCTTCGCGTTCCCGCGCTGTTGCGCTACAGCGGGCACGGGGATTGAACGCCGAACGAAAGGAACAGGCCATGACGAAGACGCTCGGCACGATTGCCGTATTCTGCGGATCGAACACCGGCGAAGGCGACGCCTATGTGGACGGCGCAAGGGCGCTCGGCACGGCGCTCGCGGAAGCCGGCATCGCCCTCGTCTATGGCGGCACGACCAAGGGGCTGATGACCGTCGTGGCGGACGCCGTCCTTGCCGGCGGCGGCACGGTCCATGGCGTCATCACCGAGAGCCTCCATGCACGCGGGCACTCCCATCCCGACCTCACCCGCCACGAGATCGTGCCGACCCTCGGCATCCGCAAGGCGCGCATGATCGAGCTGGCCGACGCCTTCGTCGTGCTGCCGGGCGGGATCGGAACGGTCGAGGAACTGATGGTCGTTTGGTCCATGAACCAGCTCGGCGAAATGGACAAACCCGCCGGCCTCCTGAACGTGGCGGGCTTCTTCTCGCCCTTCCTCGCCTTTCTCGACAGGATGGTCGAGACGAAGTTCCTGCCTGCCGCGCACCGCGGAAGCATCGCCGTCGACAGCGATCCGGCAAGCCTCATCGAAAAACTGCGCGCGCATGAACGGACGAACGCGCCCAAGTGGCTCTGACGAGCCCTCGCCAACCCTTCGGAAGATCGATAGCCTGGAACCACTGGGCGGCACGCCCGTTCTCACAAGCGCGACAAGGCCGAAGGGAGATCGCATGACGACGCTATCGGGACAATGCCTTTGCGGGCAGGTGCGGCTTTCCGTGCGGGGAGAACCGCTGCGCGTCGGCATCTGCCACTGCACAGACTGCCGGCAGGAGAGCGGATCCGCCTTCACCTTCTACGGTATCTGGCCGGCCAGCCAGTTCGAGTATTCCGGCGATGCCGCCAACTTCCAGGGCCGCTGCTATTGCCCGCATTGCGGCGGCCGGCTGTTTTCGCTCGACGAGCGGGAGGCCGAAGTCAAGCTCGGTACCCTGCCCGAGGCACCGACGCCTTTCACGCCGAGCTACGAGCTCTGGGTCAAGCGCCGCGAGCCCTGGCTCCGGTCCATCGAGGGCGCCGCGCAATACGAGGAAGACCGGGTCTGAGCCTTCGTAAGGGAAGGAAAAGCGGAACAATGCCCCGTCCCGGCCGGTTGATCGAACAGACGCCAACCAGCCAAAGGGAGGCTTCCATGTTCGATCACGACTATGCCCGGCACCAGATGGTGGAGCGGCATCTCGCGCGCCGCGGCATCGCGGATGCGCGGGTGCTGAAGGCGATGGAAGCCGTGCCGCGGGAGGCTTTCGTCGAGCAGGGTTTCGAGGAGTTCGCCTATGAGGATTCCCCGCTGCCGATCGCCGAGGGCCAGACCATTTCCCAGCCCTATATCGTCGCCCGCATGGCGGAGGCGGCGGAAATCGAAGCGACGGACAATGTGCTCGAAGTGGGAGCCGGCTCCGGCTATGCGGCCGCCGTCCTCAGCCATCTGGCGCGACAGGTCTCCGCCATCGAGCGCCATGCAGCCCTTGCGGAAAAAGCCTCGCAGCGGCTGGCGGCGCTCGACCGTCGCAACGTCGCGGTGCGTACCGGCGACGGCACGAAAGGCTGGCCGGAAAAGGCACCCTTCGATGCCATTCTGGTTTCCGCCGGCGGGCCTTCAGCGCCGATGGCCCTGAAGGAACAACTGGAAATCGGCGGCCGCCTCATCATCCCCATCGGGCAACAGGAGCGTTCGCAGCGGCTCGTTCGCATCACCCGGCTCGCGGCCGGCCGCTATGAGGAAGAGGATCTCGGTGCGGTCTTCTTCGTTCCGCTGATCGGGGAAGCGGGCTGGCGCGAGCATTCGCAGCCGGCAACCGCCCATTTGCGGCAGCACCTGCCAGACCTGATCGCGGAAGCCGGCGAGGACCTGCCGTCCCCCGACGATCCCGCCTTCGCCGATCTCTTCGAACGCTTCGCCGACCGGCGCGTCGTCCTTCTTGGCGAAGCAAGCCATGGCACGTCCGAATTCTACCGCGCCCGCGCCGCGATCACCCGGCGCCTCGTCGAGCGGCACGGCTTCACCATCGTCGCGGTGGAGGCCGACTGGCCGGATGCGGCGGTGGTCGACCGTTTCGTCCGCGGGCGGCAGAAGGCGGGCGAAGCGCCGCCCTTCCAGCGCTTTCCGACGTGGATGTGGCGCAACCGCGAGGTGGATGCCTTCATCCGCCGGCTGCGATCCCACAACGCGGCCACGACGGGCAGGCAGGCCGGTTTCTACGGCCTCGACATCTATAATATGCGCGGCTCCATCGCTGCGGTCCTCGCTTATCTGGATGCCACGGACCCGCAGGCGGCGGCAATCGCGCGCGAGCGCTACGGCTGTCTGACACCCTGGCAGAACGCGCCTGACACCTATGGCCGGGCGGTGCTCACCGCCGGCTATCATACCTGCGAGAAAGCGGTCGTGCAGCAATGTCGCGAGCTGCTTCGGCAGGCGCTCGATGCGATGACGCGGGAGCCCGACGCTCTCTTCGACGCCGCGCAGAACGCCCGCCTCGTCGCCTCGGCCGAAAAATACTACCGCATCATGTATTACGGCGGGGCGGACGCCTGGAACCTTCGCGATCGCCACATGTTCGAAACGCTGGAACGGCTTCTCGACCGCGCGGGGCCGGATGGCAAGGCCGTGGTCTGGGCGCACAATTCCCATATCGGCGACGCGCGCCGCACCGACATGGGCAAGGTTCGCGGGGAGCTCAATATCGGCCAGCTATGCCGCGAGAAATACGGCGATGCGGCGGCGCTGATCGGCTTCGGCATGAATACGGGGACAGTCGCCGCGGCGAGCGACTGGGATGGTGACATGGAAATCAACGCCGTTCGTCCCTCCCACGAAGAGAGCGTCGAGAGATGTTTCCATCTCTCCGGCCGGCCACGGCTGCTTCTCGATTTCGCCCGCCATCCCGGCGTCTCGGAGGCGCTCTGCGCCGAGAGGCTCGAACGCTTCATCGGGGTGATCTACCGGCCCGAAACCGAACTGCTCAGCCACTATGCGAAGGTGGAACTCGCGCGGCAGTTCGATGCCTATGTCTGGTTCGAGGAGACCCGTGCCGTCACTCCGCTTGCCATGGAGGCTAAGAGCGGACGGATGCCGGATACCTTCCCCTTCGGGCTATGAGCCACCCCACGACAGGACGACAAAAAGCCCCGGCGGAGCTTCATCCGCCGGGGCGCAGCAAATTTGGGGGGCCTATTCGTCGCTGTCACGGACCTTGGACGCCTCTTCCTTGTCGGTCCGGCCGGCGGGAATGGAGGTCGTCGTCGCGGAGACGGGGTCGGAGCCGGGGAACGTCTCCTTCAGGCCCTCGTCGAGATCGTCTTTTTTCGTGCGGCGCTTGCGCTGCTCCTGCTTGAGGGATTCGACTGCGGGGGAAGAATGATGGCTGTTCAAGACATGTCTCCTTCTGTTCGGCATGGAACAGACGAGAGGCCGGTTTTGTTCCCGCCTGCGCGGGCGCCGGGCGGCTACGCCCTGCCAGCCCGGATCATCGAGAAGTAGTCGTCTCCGCCGACCTGCCCGCCCTTGAGCGCCAGTTGCAGCCCGTCGCTCGCGCCGCCGTGCACGGTGCAGAGAGGCGAACCCGGCGTCTGGGGCAGCGGCATCTTCAGGGTCAGCGCGGAAATGCCCATTTCCCCGAGCGCGTGGCTGGACGTATCGCCGCCCGCCACCACGGCGCGGGAAAGACCTGCCCGGGCGACAAGCTCCGACTGGATGCGCCCGAGCGCCCGGCCAAGCCGGTGGCGGGCGCCGGAACCGAGTTCCCCGCCCCGATCCGCCGCCGAGCCGAGCGCGGTATAGAGCACGACGCTGCGTCCCGTCTCAAGGACCCGCAGGCCCACTTCGACCGCTTCGGCGATGGCCGTCTCCGCGGCATCGCCTGACAGCGCCAACGGATCGACGGCAATGCCCTCGAAACCGTTCGCAAGGGCATGGCGGATCTGGCGTTCGGTGGTGGGCGAGACGCTGCCGGAGACCACCGCGATCCGGTCGACGGGCCCTGCCGCCGGAAAGTCCGGCTTTTCGCCGACCAGCCCGGCCTCGCGCCATGTGGAAATGAGGGCATACTCCACGCCCGAGGAGCCGCAGACGAACCGGTTGCCGGCGCGCAGCCGCTCCCACAGCATCTTGCCGGCCGCCGCCTGCGTCGCATGGTCCAGCACGTCGAGAAGGAGGATGTCGGCCGCCTCGGGCGCGGGATCGGCGAGGAGGGCCACATTGTCGATATGCGCGGTCGTCAGCGCGGTCTGGCGGGCGAGATGGAGAAGCAGGTTGGCCTCGTCCATGGGCGTGACGGGATGGCGGGACATGACCGGGTGGCGGTCGATGCGATAGTTGCGGCCCTGATAGGCGGCGAAGAGCTCGCCGAAAGCCGTATAGCGCCTGATCTGCGGCGCGCCGACGATGAGCGGCACGGTCGTCGTCTCGAAAACCTGCCGGCCGATCTCGATCGCCCGGCCGATATTGCCGACATGCGGCGCGGAATCGAAGGTCGAGCAGACCTTGTAGTGGCAGAGCTCGGCATCAAGCGTCTTCAGCCAGCCGAAGGCCTCGCGCAGATGGATACCCATCCAGTCCGGCGTCTCGCTGCGGCTCGTGCCGGCAAGGCCGAAAGCGCGGGCGCCGGCAAAGCGGGACAGGAGAGTGGCATCCGGCACCTTGAGGAACAGCACGGTGTCGACCCCGTTCGAGGCAAGCGCCTCCATGACGTCGGTCGAACCGGTGAAATCGTCGCCGTAATAGCTGATCAATGGCCGCGTCATGGTTCAGGCCCCCTTGCCGCCGGAAAACTTCTCGATGGACTGGGCAAGCTCGGAATGCTCGCGGGCATAGGCCTCCAGCGGGATGCCGGCGACCGCGGCCTCCCAGGCCTGCCTCACCGCCTTCACCCCGGCGCCCGGCCCGCCCGGATGGCTGACGATGCCGCCGCCGCACAGATAGAGCAGGTCCGTCGAGCCGCCCGTCGCGGCAATCGTATCCGGCGCCTGTCCGCCCCACTGGCCGGAGCCGATGACCGGCAGGGCGATGTCCTTCTCGGAAAACAGCGGGGCCGTCACCGCCTTGTAGGAGCGCACGAAGCTCTCGTCCGGCTCCCAGTATTTCACGCGGATGCCGTTGATCTGGAACTGGTCGATGCCGAGCAGGCGCCAGAACTGCTGCCAGACGGAGAACTCGAAGCCGAGCCCGGCATGACGCGTGAGAATGTCCCAGCCGTTGCGGTGCGCGTGCAGCACCAGCCCCGATCGCTTGCGCAGGAAGGCAAGGCCGCCGAAGCCGACGGAATTGATATTGACCACGGCGCAATTGCCGCCGGCCTGCAGCACCATGTCGTGGTTGCGCATCATCTCGTCCGGGTCGGCATGGCTGATGCCGAAGGCATACATCACCTTCTTGCCGGTCTTCTGCTCGTGGTCGAGGATCCTCGGCATGATCGCGGCGACGCGTTCCTCAAGCGGCGAATAGGCCGGGCTCATCAGCTTCTCGTCGTCCTTGATGAAGTCGACGCCGGCCTCGATGAGTTCGCCCACCATCTCGGCCGTCTCATGCGGGCGAAGGCCCAGCGCCGGCTTGACGATGGTGCCGATGATCGGCCGGTCCTTCACGCCCGTCAGTGCGAAGCTGCCCGGAATGCCGAATTGCGGGCCGGGATGGGCGGCGGCGAATTCCCGCGGCAGCGTCATGTCGACGATGCGGATGCCCGTCATGCCCTTGATCGAGAAGACGCCGCCGATCGCGATGGTCATCAGCGCGGCCAGGTCGGTCCCGACGGCATCCATCGGGAAGTCGATATCGACATCGGCGCGGTTGAACGGCCCGGCGCCGCCGCCTTCATCGGGGAAGGACGCGCGGTCGGCCGGCGGCAGGGGGCGGATGGCGACGACACGGGCCGCCACCCGCGCCTTCAGCTCCTCCGTCTCGCCCGGCAGGGCCACGAACGTGCCGGTCGACTGGTCGCTGGCAATCTTCATCGCCATGGCTTCCACCGAGCCGGGCGTCTCTATCCGATAGGTCAGGCGGATCACGTCTTCTCCTCCGCGGCGCACGGCAGGCCGCTTGTGAAAGCTCTCCAGCTGGTATAATGAGTATTTATGTTATTGCAAGTCGGCATTGCGAAAGCTGTTGCAGCAACGGAACTTGGTGCATATTCCAACCTGTCGAAACCAGGTGACTCATGAACGTCGTTTCCGAACCGATCGTCCGCAAGAAACTTTCCGACGAAGTCTTCGCGCGCCTCAGGCACATGATCGAGACCGGCGAGCTCAAGGCCGGCGACGAGATGCCCTCCGAGCGGGAACTCATGGAACGCTACGGTGTCGGCCGTCCCGCCATCCGCGAAGCCATGCAGGCGCTCGCCGGCAAGGGCCTCGTCGAGATCTCGCAGGGCGAGCGCGCCAAGGTGTTGCGCATCACCGCAGAGACGATCATCCGCCAGGTGGACCTGCCGGCGAAGATGATGCTCTCCGGCTCCTCCGACACGCTGGAGCACCTGAAAAGCGCCCGCATCTTCTTCGAGCGCGGCATGATCCGCGAGGCGGCGACCCGGGCGACGGCGGAACAGATCGCCGAGCTTCGCGCCCTTCTCGAAAAGCAGAAGCAGAGCCTCGGTGACCCGGACGCCTTCATCGACGCGGACATGGAATTTCATCAGTGCATCGCCCGGATTTCCGGCAATCCGATCTTCGCGGCCGTCAGCGGCGCGATGCTCGGATGGCTGAAATCCTACCATACGGAAATGCTCATCTGGACGGGCCGCGAGAATTTCACGCTCGCCGAGCATGAGGAAATCATCCGCGCCATCGAGAACGGCAATGCGGACCTTGCCGAAAAGGCGATGATCAAGCACCTCGAACGCTCCCGCGCCCTCTATGCCCTTAAGGCCCCGAATTAGAGCAGCACCTCGATACAGGCATAGGGCGGCAGCGTGATCCATTTGCCCGCCGGCAACTCCGCGCCCTCTCCTGCGATCAGCGCAACCCGGAGCGGCGTTGCGCCAAGGGTGACGGTCTGCATGTCAGGCGTGATGTTGGCGAGGAGAATACGCTCCTTCGTGGCGAGCCCCAGCACCGCATCCGGCCGCGATGTCTCCACGGCAATAACCGCCTGCCCGGCAAGGGCGCCGAGCCGCGACAGGACATGCGCGAGCGGCCGCATTTCGCCCTTCGCGGTCGCCTCCCCCTCGCCCGCGACAAGCCCGAACGGCCCGGCCAGCGTGGAGAGCGTCAGCACTTCGAGGCCGGCGGACGCCACGGTCGCGGCATAGGCCAGCGTCCAGGCCGCGCCGAAGGCGCCATTGTGCCGGGGATCGACATTGGCCATGGGGATACGCGATCCGGACGGGTTCTCCTTCGTCGCGCTGCCATAGGGGTTCTGGCGCATGGCGATTGTCGAGGGGCCGATGCGGTAGGGCTTGTCGCCATGGATGGCGCGCGCCGAACGGATGACGTGGTGCAGCGCCTCGAAAGTCTGCATGACGGAAAGGTCATCGGCCGCGTGCACGATTGGGTTGGTGCAATGGCTGACATAGTCCACGAGCGCGCCGGGAATGCGCTTACGGTTGAGCTCGGTGAAATAGCTCATCATGCCTCCGCCGAGCCGCACGCCGGGGAAGGCCGCGCGGGCGGCGGCATAGACATCTTCCAGCGGCGGGCATTCCGGCCACTCGCTCCCGGGCGGGGTCGACTGCCGGTCCACCGAGGGGCAGACGAAGAGCGTGTCGAGCGGCAATCCCGCCTCCCGCACCAGCGCGGCGAATTCGCTCATCTCCACGTCCAGCGGACGCCGGCACGGCACGGCCAGTTCGAGCGTCACCTTGAGGCCGGACCGGGCGGCGATCTCCGCATAGCCTTTCAGCGCCGAAAGACCATGGCCCGCGACGGGATCGAAATGCGCGATGAGGTGGCACGCGCCGATCGTCCGCAACAGGCCAAGGGCGGCCCGCTCTTCGGCAAGGCACTCCGGCCGGAGCCCGACGCCGATTTCGGGAAAGGCAAGACCGGTCGGCGAAAGCTTCAGCGAAACGGCCTTCGACGCGTCCGCAGCCGGCGCCTCCGCCTGTGCGTGGATTTCCACGAGCACCTGCTGGCGGAACGGCTTGTTCGCCGGCACCAGATAGGGCCAGGGCAGCGCCAGTGGGCGGACATAGGTCTTGTAGGATCCATCGGTCCAGTTGCGCTGGTCTTCCATCTCGAAGACGTCGCCATGGAACTCCGTCGTCGCCGAGATGTCCGGCGCGACCCGGTGGGTGATCGCGGCGATATCCTTGAAGGGCTGCCATGGCTCGATCCGGTCCGGCCAGTGCGAATGCTCGACACTACCGTCGCCATGGCGCACCTCGACCGGCTCGCCGGCGATGCCGACGACCGGATGCAGCACGACGAAGCCGGCGCGGGCGGTCTCGAAATCTCCGTCGCTGACGCAATCGGCGGAAAAGGCCACCCTCTCCGGCATGCCGGTGATCACAATCGCGCAGTCGAGATTGGCGCCCGACGGGGCCGTGAAGCGCGCCTTGTAGGTGACGGAGAAGCCCTGCCCGGTCTCTTCGGCAACAAGATCGGTGATGGCTGCATTGCAGGTCCCCCAGTCCTTGTCCCGGACGAGGAAGGAGACGGCGCGCAGTACTTCGTGGCCGCGATAGCGAAGCGTGCGCAGATTGCCGTCCTGCAACGCGACGCTGAGGTCGCCGGCGACGAGCGTGCGGCTTTCGGATTCCCGCTCGCGCGTTCCATAGAGCCGGAGCAGGTCCCCGCTCATCCGAGAAGCTCCTCCAGCGCGATGGTCTCGCCGCGCTCGGCGCTGAGATAGGCGGCCTCGACGAGGGCGAAGGTCTTCAGGTTGTCGCGGCCGGACGTGTCCGGTTCCGCGCCCGCCGCAAGCCGCTCGATCCAGTGCTTCTGGATGAGCGCGACGCTTTCCTGGATATTGTGCCAGGGGCGCGAGGCCCAGGGCAGCAGGTTCGGCGCGACGATGCTTCGTGTCGTGCCGTCCGGGCCATGGACGGTGAGCGTGTAGTCCTTGCCGAGGCGGAGCGTTCCCTCGCTTGCGTCGATCTCGACGAAGGTTTCCGGGAAGGGCTCCTCCGGCAGCTTCGTGGCATAGCTGACATCGACGATGGAGGTGATGCCGTTGTCGTGGTCGAGCAGCATGGTCGCCACGTCCTCGCCCGCGATCTCCGGATTGATGCGCTTGGTGCGGGCCGTCATGCGGCCGGCATCGCCGAACAGGAAGCGGGCGATATCGAGCGAGTGGATGCCGAGATCCTCGATGACGAAACGCTTGCCCTTGGCGAGATAGGGCTGACCGGAAAAGACGTCGAAGCCCGAACGGAACGAGACGCGACCCCAGAAGGGTGTGCCGATCGCGCCGCTCTCCAGCACCGCCTTGACCGCGAGGATCGGCGTCTGCCAGCGGAAATTCTCATGGATCATCAGCGGAATACCGGCCGCCTCGGCGGCGGCGACCATGGCCTTCGCATCCGCCAGCGTCGGCGCGAACGGCTTCTGGCAGATCGCTGGCACCTTATGGCGCGCGGCAAGCTCGACAAGCGCACGGTGGCTGCCAACCGTCGTCGCGACGTCGACGAAATCGAAGCCGCCATCGGCGAACATTTCCTCCGCCGCCCGATAGCGCCTCGCAACGCCGAACTGGTCTCCGACGATGTTGAGCCGCTCGGGATCGCGGTCGCAGATCGCGACGATCTCCACATCCGGCAGGTCCCGCCAGCCATGCATCTGGTTGACGGCGAAGAAGCCGCAGCCGATCAGCGCACCCTTGAACTTCGCCATGCTCAGCCTGCCTTTGCCATCTGCATCAGGGTCACGCGCTGCTGGAGGCGGCGCTGCGCCTGGTCGACCACCACGGCCACGATGATCACGAGGCCCTTGATCACCATCTGCCAGAACGAGCTGACGCCCATCATCACCAGACCGTCGGAGAGGATGCCGATCACGAAGGCGCCGATGATCGTGCCGCCGATGGTGCCGCGCCCGCCCGACATGGATGTACCACCGAGGACGGCCGCCGCAATGGCGTTCAGTTCGAGGTTCGTGCCGGTCGCCGGGTGCGAGGCCATCAGCTCCGAGGAGATGACGAGGCCGACGATGGCCGCGCAGAAGCCGGAGAACATGTAGACGAACATCTTCACGCGGTTGACGCGGATGCCGGACATGCGCGAGGCGCGCTCGTTGCCGCCGACGGCGAAGATGTGCCGGCCGAGCGGCACGAAGCGGGCGAAATAGGCCGCGCCCAGTGCGACGACGATGAGGATCCAGACGGAGACCGGCAGGCCGAGGATCGTGCCCGAACCGAGATAGGAAAAGCCCTGGTTGCCGAGGTCTTCACGGCCGGTGAGATTGGGCAGCGTCTGGCCGTCGGAATAGAGCAGCGCCATGCCGCGCGCCACATAGAGCGTGCCGAGCGTGGCGATGAAGGGCGCGACATTGAGGCGGGTGATCAGCAGGCCGTTGACCGCGCCGATCAGGACGCCGACCGCCATGACGATGACCGCGACCTCGACGATGTTGAAATAGACCGTGTAGCCGAAGGGCACGGCGACACCATACATGATGAGCCCGCCGGCAATCATGCCGCAGAGGCCGACGATGGAGCCGACCGAAAGGTCGATGCCGCCGGTGATGATGACGAAGGTCATGCCGATGGCGAGGAAGGCGTTCTGCGTCGCGTGCTTCGACATCAGGATCATGTTCGCGGTCGACAGGAAGTTCGGCGCGAAGATCGAGAAGAAGATGATCACCGCAAAGAGCGCGATGAAGGTCCTCAGCTTCATCAGCGTGAGCAGGGCCGATCCGGTTGAGAGGCCGTTTTCGGCGGCCGTTTGCGTTCCTGTCGTCATCACGCATGCATCCTTTTGGTTTTATGTCCCTCCGCGGAGGCCGAGACGATCATCTCCTCGGTAGCGTCCTTGCGATCCACCACCGTCACCAGGCGGCCGTTGCTCATGACGGCGATACGGTCGGAGAGCGCCATGACCTCCTCGAGGTCGGAGGTGGAGAAGAGGATGGCGAGCCCCTCGCCCGCCAGCCGCCGCATGGTGCGGAAGACATCCGCCTTGGCGCCGACATCGATGCCGCGGCTCGGCTCGTCCATCAGCAGCACCTTCGGCCCGGTCATCAGCGCCTTGCCGATCACCACCTTCTGCTGGTTGCCGCCCGACATGGAGGTAACGTCCAGTTCCGGGTTCTTCGCCTTGATGGAGAGATTGCGGATCGCATCGAGGATCGCCTTCTTCTCCAGCTTGAGATCGATATGGAAGCCGCCTCTCACGAACTGGCCGAGGCTTGCCATCGAAAGGTTGTCGGCAATCGACATGGACTGGACGAGGCCTTCGCGCTGCCGGTCCTCCGGGATCAGCGCCAGACCCTCGCGAATGCGCCGGGTCGTATCGCGGCCCTTCAATTCCTTGCCATCGACGAAGACCTTGCCGGTCGCATGTTCGTGCCGGCCCATGATGCATTCGAAAAGCTCGGAGCGCCCCGCGCCCATCAGGCCGTAGATGCCGAGAATCTCACCCGCGCGGACGCCGATGGAGACGTGATCGACCGCATAGCCGCCCTGTGCGCGTGGCAGGCAGATATCCTGCGTGCGGAAGACTTCCGCGCCCGGCGCATGGTCGACCTGCTTGGCGAAATCCTTGGCGTCGGAACCGATCATCGAGCGCACGATCCAGCGCGTGTCGATATCCTTGACCATAGCATGGCCGGTGATCTGGCCGTCCTTCAGCACCGTGATGTAGTCGCCGATGCGCATCAGCTCTTCCAGTCGGTGCGAGATATAGACGATGGCGACGCCGCGCGCCTTGAGGTCGGCGATGACCCGGAAGAGCACATCGACTTCCGCCGCGCTGAGGGCGGAGGTCGGCTCGTCCATGATGAGGATGCGAGTATCGAGCGAGACCGCCCGCGCGATCTCGACGAGCTGCTGCTGGCCGATCGGCAGGTCCTCGGCCAGCGTATCGGCCGAGATGCCGGCTTCGAGGCGGTTCAGGAACTCGTTCGCCTTCTCGACCTGCGCCTTGTGATCGATGCCCCGGATGCCACGGGTGATCTCGCGGGTGGCGAAGATGTTCTCCGCGACCGAAAGATTGCCGAAGAGGTTCAACTCCTGGAAGACGATGCCGATGCCGTGGCGCACCGCATCGGCGGGACTGTCGAGGGTGATGCGCTCGTCCTCCATCCATATCTCGCCGAGCGTCGGCCGCTCGACGCCTGCAATGATGCGCATCATGGTGGATTTGCCCGCACCGTTCTCGCCCACCAGCACATTCACCGCGCCGCGCCGCAGCTTCAGGTTTGCCTTCTTCAGCGCCACGATGCCGGAATAGGCCTTCGTGATGTCCTTCAGTTCGAGAATGACCTCGCCATCGTCGATGCCGCTCATGTCAGCCTCCGATGGTGATGGTGGCGGGAACGAGCTGCGGCAACTGGCCGGCGGCCGGCAGCGGATAGGCGCCCGTCGCCTTGATCGTCTTGCCCGTCAGTCCCTCGCGCGGCAGCTTTTCGAGAAGCGTGCGGTTCACATAAGTGTTGAACGACTTGCCGAACTGCGCCCATTCGATCTGGTTCTTGAAGGAATTGAAGTCCACGAAATCCAGGCTGTCGCGCAGCGCCGTGCCGCGAATGGCCGGGCCGATCGAAACGCGCACATCCGCCTTGGCGTCACCGTCGACGTCCACGTCGACATAGCCGGCGCGCGATTTCGTCTCTTCCGCGACGATCGTCCCATCGACCTTGGCGATGAAGGTCCAGGGCGCGTTGCCCTGCCTGGCCTTGTAACCGTATTTCCGCCCCGCCTCGTCGGCATTGGCCGCCGTCGCCGAAAGGACCTCCGGCAGCGGCGCGGCGCGCTTTTCGAGATAGGGCACGACCTTGCCATCCCATATCTCGGCGACAAGTTTGTCGGGATCGAAGGCGCCGGCCTGATCCTCCTTGTCCTTGTCGGCGGTCTTGACGAACTTGCAGCCCGCGAGCCCGAGGGCTGATGCGAACACGATGACGGCGGCGGCCTTGAAGCGCATGGATGGGTACTCCGGCATATGGCGAGGCGCGGGATGACGATCATCCCGCGCCCGCTCCCTCGAAGATCAGTCCTTCAGTGCGAAGGTCTCGAGCTTGTCGGCATTGTCGGCGTTGATCAGCACGCAGTCCATGAGCTGCTTTTCCTCGGCCGGCTTCTTGCCGCTGGTGATGAGGTCATGCGCCTGCTGGACGGCGAGCTGTGCCTGGGCATAGGCCGGCTGCAGCACGGTGGCCTTGATGCCGCCCGCCTTGATGGAGTCGCGAACGTCGTTCGAGCCGTCGAAGCCGGTGACGATGACGTCCTTCTTGCCGGCCGCCTGGAGGGCGGCGATGGCGCCCATGGCCATCGTGTCGTTGCCGGCGATGACGCCCTGGATGTCCGGGTTGGCCTGGAGGATGGTCTCCATCTTCGAATAGGCTTCCGTCTGGCTCCAGTTGGCCGACTGCTGCGCGACCATCTTCATGTCCGGATATTCGTCGATGACGTCATGATAGCCCTTGGAGCGGATGCCGGCATTGGTGTCGGATTCCTTGCCGACGAGCTCGACATAGTTGCCCTTCTCGCCCATCAGCCGGACGAATTCCTCGGCGCCGAGCTGTGCGCCCTGATAGTTGTTCGAGACGATCTGCGAGACGGCGACGCCGGCGGCATTGATCTCACGGTCGATCAGGAAGGACGGGATGCCTGCATCCTTGGCCTTCTGAACGGCGGCGACCGTAGCGTCGGCGCCGGCATTGTCGAGGATGATCGCCTTCGCGCCGCGGCCGATGGCCGTATCGATGAGCTGCGACTGCTTGTTGGCGTCGTCGTCATGCACCAGCACCAGCGCCTCGTAGCCGAGTTCCTTGGCCTTGGCTTCCGCGCCAACGGCCTCGGCCTTGAAGAAGGGGTTATCGTGGCTCGGCGTGATGATGGCGATGAGGTCGGCGGCGAAAGCCGGCACGGCAACGCTTGCAGCCATGACGGCAGCAAAGCCGACGGTGATCAGTCTACGGGTAACCTTCATGTTTTCCTCCCGGTTAAGCACCGGCCTCCACGGCCATCCCTCCATTGAAATCGGCCGATCCGGTGCGATCTTTCATGGGGCATTGCGCCCCGCGGCGGGCCGAAGCCCGCCGGTATTCACGTGATGCGCTGGATACTTGCGGCGATTTCTTCAGGTTCGAAGACGCGCTTCCAGTCGTCCTTCATCAGGACCGGCTTGCCGAACTCGATCGCCTTGTTGCAGGCATCGGAGAAGACGCCGGGCGTCTCCTCGAAAATGACGGCGCCGAGGACGTTCATGTGACCGAGCAGGAAGTCACGGGCGGCTTCCTTGGCGACGCCGCGGCGCACGCATTCGTCCATGGCTTCGCGCATGACGACGAGGAGCGAGGCGCAGACGGTTTCGGACAGGCCCGGCTCCAGCAGCGCCATCTGCTCGACCGTCACGCGGTGCGAGCGCATGACCGGCGCCCAGATGACCTTCGCGACCTCCTCGCCCAGCGCATAGGCCTCTTCCGGGCCCTGCATCAGGGCGGAAACGATATGCTGCTTGGCGGCGATGCCGCCGAAGAAGTCGCGCTTGGCGGCCGGATCCGTCTCGTCGTTGAAGATCGGCGGATGGCAGGGATGCGTGACGAAATAGGTGATATCCGCCCGCTCCGGCAGATGGCCGGCGAAGGGTGCGGCCGCATCGAGCACGACGATCATGGTGCCGGGCGCCAGCTTGTCGACGATGCCGCTGGCAACCTTGCCGATCGCCGTGTCGGGAACCGCGAGGATGACGACATCGGCGCCGGCGAGACCTTCATCGGCGGAAACGCAGGATAGGCCGAGATCGTCGGCAAGGCGCGCCTTGCCGGCATCGCTCACCTCGATATGGCGGACGTCGAACCGCGAACCTTTGAGGTTCTTGGCGAGCCGATACCCCATTTTGCCACCGGCACCGAATAGCGCGATCGATGTCATCGAAGACCTCCCTGAATTCATGCGGCCGGACGGTGTTGGTCAGCCGGAATTTCCTCCACCGGGCACCCGGCGTGAGGCTATATTTCTCAACTGGTATAACATGTCAATAACTATCTCTCTGAATATGTGATATCGCGTGGTGATACTCATTTCCACTATTTGATAATTCAGTTTCACTGAAGGCACTCAAGCGATTGAAACAGCTCGTATAATGTTTCATACAGAACAAAGAAAAAGAGCCGGACGTCACGCGACGCCCGGCTCAATGTCACACTGAACATGTTGCGTTCAGGCAAGGGCAGCCGCTCACAATCGGGCCGAAATCGTCCTTGCGATCAGCGCCAGCGAGACCGCACCGGCATCGGGATGGCCGATACTGCGCTCGGCGAGCGGACGGGCGCGGCCAAGCCGTGGGGAAAGCGGCGCCGTCGCCTGCGCCGCCTCTTCGCAGGCAGAGCTTGCCTTGGCCCAGGCCTCTTTCAGCAGTGCACCGTCCGCGCTCGCCGCTTCCAGCGCGGCGACGAAAGGCACGAACGCATCGACGAGCGTCTTGTCGCCCGGCTTCGCCCCGCCGAGGCGCATCACATCGTCGAGGGCAAGGCGCGCGCCGCGCACCATATCCGCCCCTGTCGGGGCCGCGTCGTCGGTGAATGCCCCGCTCCAGGAGCGGAGCAATAGCCCCCAGATCGCGCCCGACGTACCGCCCGCACGGTCCGCCCAGGCATCGCCTGCCACCGCCAGCGCGCTCCTCGCACCCGCGCCGCCAGCAACGGCCTGATGGATCGCTTCACGCGCGGCCGTCGCGCCGCGCCGCATGCCTTGGCCGTGGTCGCCGTCGCCGGCAAAGGCATCGATCCTGCCGAGCTCGGCTTCCGCCTCGCCAAGGGCCGACACCATGGCGTCGAGGATACCCGCAAGGCACCGGGCACCTTCCTGCGAGGCGGGCGTCGCGGGGCCGAAGGTCGGCGCTTCGTCTTCCGCACGATCCCGCACGGCCGCCGGCTGCGTATGGAAAGTCTCGCCGCGACGGAAGACGGGCGTGTCGCACGGGGCCAGCCAGTAGCGTTCCAGCTCCTCGTCGAGCCACATCACCGTCAGGGAGCAGCCCTGCATGTCGAGGCTGGTGACATATTCGCCGACCTCGGGCGCGACCGGATCGACGCCCGCCGCCTGCAGGTAGCCTTCGACCGCGCCCCAGAGCACGAAGAGCTCCTCGTATTTGGTCGCGCCGAGGCCGTTCAGCAGCACGGCGGCGCGACGCGCGCCGGCCGGGCGCTCCGCCAGGACGGTCTCGACCAGGAGCCTCGCCAGATCGCGCGCCGGAACGATGTCGGTGTCGCGGATGCCGGGCTCGCCGTGGATGCCGAGGCCGAGCGCCATCATGCCCTTCGGTACGGTGAAGAGCGGGTCCTTCGCGCCCGGCAGCGTGCAGCCGCCGAAAGCGACGCCGAACGAAAAGGTGCGGCTGTTGGCAAGTCGTGTCACGCGCTCGACCTCGTCGATCGCAAGCCCCGCCTCTGCGGCCGCGCCCGCCACCTTGAAGACCACGAAATCGCCGGCGATGCCGCGGCGCTGCAGGTGCCGGTCGGCGGGCGCGCTCGCGACATCGTCCGTCACCGTGACGATGCGCACATCGATGCCTTCCGCCCGCAGCCGCTCCGCCGCCACGCCGAAATTGAGTACGTCGCCGGCATAATTGCCGAAGCCGAGAATGATGCCTCCGCCATGGTCCGCATTGCGGCAGACACGGGCGACCGCCGCCGTCGAAGGCGAGGCGAAGATCTCACCGGCAACCGCCGCGTCGGCCATGCCCGGCCCGACATAGCCCGCAAAGGCCGGATAATGCCCCGACCCGCCGCCGACGATGACCGAAACCTTGCCCGAAGGCACCGCCGTCGAGCGAACCACGCCCCCCTTCACCAGCCGGACGTAGCGCTCATAGACGCGGGAAAACCCCGCCAGCGCCGAGGCGGCAAAGGTTTCCGGATCATCGACGATCTTCGTCATGGGGGCCTCCTGCAAGCAATCAAGCCGCGAAGATGCAACAGGATCCAGACCGGGAAAAGGGCAAAGATGCCTTCGGCTGAATGCGCTCAAAGGTTTACGCGGTTGAATGCCGTCAGGTGTCGTGTGACCTGCGCAAGCTCGTCCTCCCACCGGCCTTCGTCCCAGCCCAGCGCGGCGGCGGCGACTGCCGCGATCTCGTCGAGCCCCTCGGCCGTCAGCCTGCCTTCGATGGCGAGCGTCGTCCGGCGCATGACGATGTCGGCGAGATGTTCGACCATTTCGTTGCGGGCGATCCAGTCGATCTCGCCGCGGCCGTAGCCTTCGACATGGGCGAGCGGCGCATCTCCCACCTTCTCGATATGCGCGAGAACGGCATCGGCGATCGTCCCGTAGCGGGCAAGAAGCGCTTCGACGCGTGCCTCGGGCAGGCCGCTCTTCGCGGCGCGCCCGGAAATCCACACGCGCCGCTCCGCCGCCTCCACCGGAAAGCCGCGCCCGCCGCCGATCGGCAGCATCTGCGTGCTCACCGCCCGGTTCCGGTCGAGGCGGGAAAGGATCGTGTCGGCCACCTCCTCGGCAAAGCCGCGGAACGTCGTCCACTTGCCGCCGACGAGCGAGATGACGGAAAACGGCCGGCCCTCCGCCGGCTCCGCCACGGGCGCCGAATGGTCGCGGCTGATCAGGCCCGGCTGGCTGGCATCGGAGGCCGGCAGCGGGCGGATGCCGCTATAAGTGTAGACGATCTGCTCGCGGCCGAAATGCAGGGCCGGCAGGAGCGAGCGGAGGCTGGCGAGGAAATAGTCGATCTCGTCCTCTTCGCAGCGCACCGTATCGGGATTGTCCGCCTTGATGTCCGTCGAGCCGACGAGCGCGAGGCCGAGGAAATCGTAGACGAGGCAGATGCGGCCGTCGTCCGCCTCGAAATAGATCATGCGGCCTTTCAGGCTTTCTACCAGCTCCGGGTGCCTCAGGAGGATATGCGAGCCCTTGGTGCCGCCGATCAGCTTGCCGGGAACGCCAAGCGTGTCGTTAACATGATCGATCCACGGCCCCGCCCCGTTGACGACGATGCCGGCGCGGGCAAACCGCTCGCTACCGCGCGGATCCCGCAGCCGCAGCACGCCGTCTTCCTGCCCGAGCAGCGTCGTATCATTCATGGCGCGGGAGGCAGGGCTGGCGTCGAGGCCGTCGCGCACCAGCTCCCAGACGAGCCGTTCGGGCCGGCTGATCTTGGCGTCGTAGTAGATGCCGCCCGCGACGATGCGCGGCGTGATCGCCGGCATCTCCTCCAGCGCCTTGCGGCGGAAGAAGAACTGGTGCTTCGGCATGACGCGATGGCGCGCGCCATAGAGATCGTAGAGCGCAAGGCCGATCTTGATGAGGAGCGCGCCGCGGCTGCGCGGGGCGGTGGTGGAGCCGAGCAGCGTGCGCAGCGCCGCGAAGGCGCCCTTCGTCAGCGAGAAGGAGGGGATGAAGGTCGGCAGCGCCTCCACGCAATGCGGCGCGTTGCGCAGGAGGAGGTTGCGCTCCAGCGTCGACTGCGCGACGAGGCCGAGCTCGCCGGTCTCCAGATACTTGATGCCGCCATGGATGAGGCGCGAGGGGGCGGCGCTGGTGCCGGAGCCGAAGTCGGCCTTGTCGACGATCAGGCATTTCAGCCCCTGCAGGCAGAGATCGCGGAAGAGCCCCGCCCCGTTGATGCCCGCGCCAAGGACGATGACGTCGAAGGTCTCGACGGTTCCGGCTGTCGTTTCTGTCATGATCGGCATTCCTAAACTTGCGCCGCCCCGCCGAGACGCCGGAGCGTCGGCCAGAGCGGTTTCATCGCCTCGGCGAGATCGAGGAAGACCCGGTATTTCTCGTCATAGGCACGCTGCCGGTCTGGGTCCGGCTGGTAGGTCGTCTCGATCGACGCGAGGTCGCGCGGATCGTCGGTGGGCGAGGCGTAGAGGCCGGCGCCGGCACCCGCGCAGAGCGCCGCCCCCCAAGCCGCCGCCTCCTCGGTGCGCGTCGCGGTGACGGGCATGCCGAGGATATCGGCGAAGAGGCCGGCCATGGCGGGATTGCGCGAGACGCCGCCCGTCAGGCGCGCGGCGGTGGGGGCAAAGCCGTCGCGCAGCGCATCGACATGGACGCGGTGGTTGAAGGCGATGCCTTCCAGCACCGCGCGGACGAGGTCGCCGCGGTCGTGCCAGGCATTGAGGCCGTAGAAGCCAGCGCTCGACGCGCCGCCGAAGGGCGAGCCGAAGAGGTAGGGATGGAAGAAAGTGCTCGAAGGCCGCTCGCGCGCGGCCTCGAATTCATTGCCGAGGATCGCATGGATGCTCTCGCCGGCCACCTCCGCCTGCCGGGCATCGGCGGCGCAGAACTGCTCGATGAACCAGTCGTAATTGGCGGTGGAGGCGGGCGAGATGGACATGTTGTTCCACTCGCCGGGCAGGATGCCGTTGCGGCAGAACCAGCGGCCATCGACCTTCGGTGTGGGCGAGACGGTCTCGTTGATCGAATAGGTGCCGGCGATGACGGCCACCACGCCTTCGCCATAGCCGCCCATGCCGAGCGCGGAGGCGGTGACGTCATGCAGGCCCGCCATGACGGGCGTGCCCTCGACCAGCCCGGTCAGGCGCGCGGTCTCCGCCGTCACGCCGCCGACGACCTCGGTGGAAGCGGCCATCGGCGGCTGCCGTCCGGCGAGGCGATCCAGCCCGAAGAGGCGGAAGGCGTTTTCGGCATAGTCCTGCGTCGTCACGTCCGTGAAGGAAGTGCTCGCCTCCGTGCGGTCCGTGCCGATGGTGCCGCAGAGGCAGAAGCGCAGCCAGTCCTTGGCGGCGATGAAATGGGCGATGCGGGCATAACGCTCCGGCTGGTGCTCGAAGATCCAGCGCAGGATGGCGGAGGGTGCCGAGGCATGCGGGCGCTGGCCGGTCAGCTCCAGCGCGTGGGCGCCGACCTCGCCCTCGTTCCAGGCGTCGGCAATCGCCCCGGCGCGCGTATCGAGCGAGACGATGGCGGGGCCGAGCGGCCTTTTGTCTTCATCGAGGAGGTAGATGCCGTCGCCGTGGGCGGTCGCGGCGATCGCCACGATATCGGAGGCCGGGCGGCCGCAGGCTGAGATAGCCTCGCGGATGGCTTCGGCCGTCGCGGTCCACAGGCCGTCCATGTCGCGTTCGACATGCTGCGGCGCGGGGATGAGCTGGGGAACGCGCCGGCGGGCGATGGCGAGCGCCGTGCCGTCCGCGTCGAAAATGACGGCCTTCGTCACCGTCAGGCCGCTGTCTATACCCATGATGCAGGGCATCCATGCCTCCATTCTCGGGCGAACGGCGGAACGGAACCGGGTATCGGGGCAGCCGCGGCGGCGGTCCCCTCAGCCGGACCGTTCCCCGTCCGCCACAATCACGTTGATCCCCTTCGAGCGCATGCGCGACAGGTGGGAGATCGGAATATCCTCGTCGACGATCACGGCGTCGAATTCCTTGAGCGTCGCGAAGTGATGCAGCGCGCGCCGCTCGAATTTGGTGTGGTCCGCCAGAAGCACGCGCCGCGCCGCGCTTTCGAACATCGCCCGCTTGGTTTCCACCGTCTCGGGCGACTGGTGATAGACCACGTCGTCGACGATGGCCGACAGCGACATGAACACGGTGTCGGCGCGCAGCCGGCGGATCTCGTTGGTGGTGATGTGCCCCATGAAGGCATTGCACCAATTGTAGAACTGCCCCCCGAGACAGACGAGGTTGAGGTCGCTCACCTCCTTCAGCTCGTTGATGAGGACGAGCGAGTTGGTGATGATCGTCAGCGGCACCTTGGCCGGCAGGAACCGCGTCATCTCGTGCACGGTCGTGGCGTCATCCATGAAGATCGCCTGGCCCGGCTCGACGAACTGCATGGCGGCCTTCGCGACCGCCTTCTTCTCCTTCGCCTGCCGGGTGGCACGGTAGGCGTCGGAGGATTCGATGAGGCTGGTCGGCGCGGCGGAGACGATGCCGCGCGTCTTGCGGAAGAGGCCGCGGCTGACGAGATCGTCGACGTCGCGGTGCGCCGTCATGAGGCTGATGCCGAAGCGCTCGGTCAGGTCCTCGATGCGGATCGAGCCTTCGCCGATCACCGTCTCGGCGATCATCTGGCGCCGCACGAGCTGGCGCGCATGCCGGCTGTCGCTCGGCAATTCTTCCGAAAGCAAATCCTTAACGTCGACTTTCTTGTTCACCGGAGGCCCTGCCATGCTTCGAGGATAGAGGTTTCGTATCTCGTATCGGGCGGCAAGGAAAATGCCAAGCTGGCCCGGAAAAGCCCGGGAATGCGAAATGGGAGCGCCCGCGGACGGGCGCTCCCGGGATCGATTACTCGCTCAGGACGAAGGGAGCGGTGTACTTGTCGACATTGTCTTTGGTGATCAGGAGGCAATCGAAGAGCTGCTTTTCGGTATCGACACCGGTGGAGCCGTTCTTGATCACGCTGTCGGCCTGCTTGACGGCCGCTTCCGAGAACACGGCGACCGGCTGGAGGACGGTGTACTGCAATTCACCGGCCTTGATGGCGGCAACTGCATCCGGCGAACCGTCGAAGCCGCCGACCTTGACCTGGTCGAGCTTGCCGGCTTCCTTGAGCGCGGCGATGGCGCCGAGGGCCATTTCGTCGTTGCCGCTGATCACGCCGATGATGTCGGGGTTCGCCTGGAGCATGGACTGCATCTTGTCATGGCCCTTGGTGCGGTCCCAGTCAGCCACTTCCTTGGCGACCTTCTCGAGGTCAGGGTACTGCGTCAGGACGGTTTCGTAACCGTTCGAACGCGTCGCGGCGTTGTTGTCGGAGGGAGCGCCGAAGAGTTCGACATACTTGCCCTTGTCGCCGACCGCCTCGACCCACTGCTGCGCGCCGAGCGCGGCGCCCTGGGCGTTGTTCGAGACGAGCTGCGCCTTGGCGAGGCCTTCCTGGTTGATCTCGGCATTGACGAGGATGACCGGGATGCCGGCGGCGACGGCCTTCTTGACCGCGCCCACGGAACCGTCGGCATTCGCCGGGTCGAGGATGATGGCGACCGACTTGTTGGTGATCGCCGTGTCGATCAGGTTGCTCTCGGTGTTGGTGTCACCCTTGTGGGCGCCGACATTGGCCGTGTAGCCGAGGCCTTCGGCGGTCTTCTTGGCGACTTCGCCTTCCGTGAACCAGTAGGGGTTCGACGGATCGTTGACGATGACGGTGATCAGGCCGTCCGCCCAGGCAGAGCTGAACAGCAGCGGCATGACGGCCGTTGCCGCGAAGAGTACACGCATACCTTTTTTGAACATGGTCTCACTCCCTTTGTTGAGTCCGGTTGTGCCGATTGTCGGCAATACTTTCCGCTGCCGGGCCACTCGATGGTCCGCCTCTCCCGGCAGCGGTCAGTCTGTGCCGGTCGCCGCTGAGGTCAGCGGCGGCCGTATTTGACGCTGTTCAGGAGAACAGCGGTAACGATGACGGCGCCGGTGAAGACCGTCTGCCAGTAGGCCGAGACGCCGATGATCACGAGGCCGTCGGAGAGGAAGCCGATCACGAAGGCACCGAGCATGGTGCCGATGACCGTGCCGCGGCCGCCCGTCAGCGCCGCGCCGCCGATGACGACGGCGGCGATCGCCGTCAGTTCGTAGGTGGTGCCGGCGGTCGGGCCCGCCGAGGTGAGCTGCGAGGAGAGGACGAGGCCGGCGACGGCCGCGCAGATGCCCGAGAGCACATAGACCGTGATCTTCACGCGCTTGACCGGCACGCCCGACAGTTCCGCCGCGCGCTCGTTGCCGCCCGAGGAATAGAGCCAGCGGCCGAAGGCCGTGCGGGCAAGCAGGACATGGCAGGCGATGGCGAAGACGAGGAGCACGAGGACGCCGATCGGAACGCCCGCAAGGCGGTTGAAGCCGAGCCAGTCGAAACCGGTATTGCCGAGTTCGGGGCGGCCGCCGAGATTGTTGTAGGTCAGGCCGTTGGTCATCAGCAGCGCGATGCCGCGGGCGACATAGAGCACGCCGAGCGTCGCGACGAAGGCCGGCACCTTGAGATAGGCGATGAGCACGCCGTTCACCGCGCCGACGACCGCGCCAAGCAGGCAGGTCAGCACCACGACGACCCAGACCGAGGGATAGAGGATGATACCGAGTTGCGGCAGCGTCACGCCCTGCATGAGGAAACCGGCGACGACGCCGGCAAGGCCGAGCGTCGAGCCGACCGAAAGGTCGATGCCGCCGTTCAGGATGACCAGCAGCATGCCGATGGCGAGCAGGCCGAAGATGGCGACATGCGAGGCCATGATCAGGAAGTTGCTGACCGTGAAATAGTTCGGCGACATCAGCGAGAAGACGACGACGATGGCGATCAGCGCGAAGAAGGCGCGGCCCTCGAACAGAAGCTCGATCAGGCTCTTCTTGCGCTTGCCGCCGCTTGCCGCTGCCTTCGTCTGGATTGCAGGTGTGACTGACATGGGTTCGGCGCTCCTAATGGGCATGCACGGCTTCGCCGGAGGCGGCCATGATCTGTTCTTTGGTCGCGTCGGGACCGAATTCGGCGGAGATGCGGCCGCGCCGCATGACGATGATGCGATGGGCGATGCTCAGGCATTCACCGACTTCCGAGGTCGTGTAGACCACGGCGAGCCCCTGTTTCGCGCGCTCGGCGAGCAGCTTGAAGACCTCCGCCTTGGCGCCGATGTCGATGCCGCGGCTCGGCTCGTCGAGCAGGATGACCTCGGGATCGGTCGCCAGCATCTTGCCGATGACGACCTTCTGCTGGTTGCCGCCCGACAGCGAGCCGATGGCGGCCGCGCCGCCGTCCGTCTTGATATGCACCTTGCGGATCGCGCTGTCGACGAGCCCGCCTTCGCGTGACGTCGAGGTGAAGAGGCCGCGCGTGAAGGCGCCGAGGCTGGCGAGCGAGAGGTTGCGGCCGACGCTCATGGTCTGCACCAGTCCGTCGCGCTGGCGGTCTTCCGGCACGAGCACGAGGCCGTCGCGGATGCATTCGGCGATCGACTGGCCGGTGACGTCCCGGCCCTTCAGCACGACCTTGCCGGCGGTGGATTTCAGGCGGCCCGCGACGGTTTCGAGCAGTTCCGTGCGCCCGGCACCCATCAGGCCGTAGATGCAGACGATCTCGCCCGCGCGCACCGACAGCGACATGCCGTCGACGACCGAATAGCCGGCGCCACCCGGATCGGGAACGGTCAGGCCCTCGATGGAGAGCGAGACATCGCCCATCTGGTAGCCGGCCGGCGGCGAGCCGAGGTCGAAATTATCGCCCACCATGTGGCGGACGATCCATTCGAGGTCGATGTCCTTGCGCTCGGCATAGGCCGTCATCGTGCCGTCGCGCAACACCACCGCATGGTGGGTGATCTGCAGAGCCTCTTCGAGGTGGTGCGAGATATAGACGATGGAGACGCCGCGGCCGGTCAGGTCGCGGATGACCTTGAACAGCACCTCGACCTCGGAGGCCGACAGCGCCGAGGTCGGCTCGTCCATGATCAGGATGCGCGAATTGACCGAAAGGGCGCGCGCGATCTCGACGATCTGCTGCTGGCCGAGCCGCAGGTCCTCGACGAGCGTCAGAGGATCGATGTCCTCTTCGAGTTCTTCCATCAGGAGGCGCGTCTGGCGCTCTTCCTCGGCGAAGTCCACGCCGGTGGAGGTCATGATCTCGCGCCCCATGAAGATGTTGTCGCGAACGTTCATGTTCGGGGCGAGGCTGAGCTCCTGATGGATGATGGAGATGCCGCGGTCACGTGCTTGGGAGGATGACGCGAAGACGACCGGTTCCCCATCGAGAATGATTTCGCCCGATGTCGGCCTGACCACACCGGAAAGGATCTTCATCAGCGTCGACTTGCCGGCGCCGTTCTCGCCGAACAGGGTCGTCACCTGCCCGCGATGGATATCGAAATTGACGCCCTTGAGGGCATGGACGCTGCCGTAGGATTTCGCCACGTTGCGCGCGGCAAGAACGACTTCGCCCTTCTGTCCGGTTTCGGGGATCGCGCTCATTGGACGTCGAACCTCACGGGCGTGACGATCCAGCTCTTCGGATTGACGAGCTTGAAGACGCCGATGACGGAAACGGTCTTGCCGGAAAGCGCCGCCGGATCGAGGCCGTCGAGAACGACCTTCTTGACCTCGTTGTTGATGGCGGAACCGGCATCCTGGTATTCGATCTGGTTCTTGAACTGGCCGAACTCGATCTGCCCCGTCGCATCGCGCAGGTCCGTGCCGTTGAGCGCAGGGCCGGTCTGGACCCGCACCGTCAGCTCGGGCGGCAGGCCTTCGACGGCGACGACGTTGTAGTTCGCCTTGCGCTCGCCGACCACGCCGGTGAACTTGACCGGGAAGACCGGGCCGGTGGAGGTGTTGACGCCGTATTTCTCGCTGGCGGCCTTCTTGTCGGCGGCGATCGCCTGCGACAGCTCGACCGCGTCGGCAGCGCGCGTCTCGACGCTCTGTTTGATGATCGGGAACTGCTCGGCACCGAAGGCCACGGGCGAGAATTTCTGGACCTGGACGTCGGCCTCGGAGCCGATCTGCACGATTTTCGTGTCGAAGGCCATGGCTCCCAACAGCACGACGACGGCGGCGATGCCGATCCAGCGGTAGCTGCGGGCGGGCCGGGGCGATTTCGAGAGCGTGGCGTCAGTCATGTCGGATGGCCTTGCGGTTGAACGGTGAAAGCGTCAGCGGGCACGCCGGCACGATGCCGGGGACATCGACGGGCCGGAAGACACGACCATGGCGCCAGGGCCGCGTGCCGATGCCTTCGAAACGGAACATGTCATGATGCCCTCCCCATGAACGCGCCGGCCGGATCTCCTCTTCCGCCTTGCGCTGCAGTGCACACTTTCTCGCAGTTGCGATATATGTGTGTGATATGTCGCAGTATATATGTTAAATTAACACGAGCTGTCAATCGGCCTTTTTGCGGGATACCGGAACTGATCAGCTCGTTTTCTCCGGCCACCCGTTGCGCCGGGCGCATAAGCACGCCGGAGAGGCGCCTGTGGAAGCTAGGCTCTCCCCGGCAGGAGAGCGAATGACATGCAAGCCTCAATACACTGCTATTAAAAGATAAGTTGTGATCCTTGAGTCTTTTTCCCAAGGGTCGGCATGTTTTATCGAGCGACCTCGATTGAAGGCGACCAGCAAGAATGGCCCTCCGCACACAGCCCAAGGAAGCCCTCCGTTACTCTCCAGCATAACTGAAAAATAATTCGTTGTGCGAAAAATTTTACGAGACATATGGTAACTTTATGATATGTTCCTTCGCGAAGTCCGGGCTATCCCGTGGCGCTCCCTTGACCCAATCTGGCGGGACAGCCACGCGCGCTTTCGCGAAGGACGATCGGGAGGATCGAATGCTTTGTTTCACGTCAGGCGAGACGGTGCGCACTGTCGCGGCATCGGCAGGCGCACGCCATGGCTGAGGCCGCCGACCTGATCATCGGCATCGACGCCGGAACCTCCGTCATGAAGGCCGTCGCCTTCACGCTCGCCGGTCGCCAGATCGCCAGCGCCTCCGTGCGCAACAGCTACAGCACCGGCGACGACGGCTCCGTCACGCAATCGCTCGACCAGACCTGGCTCGACTGCGCGCGCGCCCTGCGCGGGCTCGGCGAGAAGGTGGAGAACCTTTCCGCCCGCGCCGCCGCCATCGCCGTCACGGCGCAGGGCGACGGCACCTGGCTCGTCGGCGCCGGCAACCGTCCCGTCGGCGATGCCTGGCTGTGGCTCGACGCGCGCGCGGCTCCCACCGTCGAGCGGCTTGCCGCGAGCGACGCCGACCGCCAGCGTTTCGAGGCGACCGGCACCGGCCTCAACACCTGCCAGCAGGGCACGCAGCTTGCCCATATGGACCGCCATTTCCCGGAACTGCTCCCCGGCGCGCAAGTCGCGATGCACTGCAAGGACTGGCTCTATCTGAACCTCACCGGCGTGCGCGCCACCGATCCGTCGGAAGTGAGCTTCACCTTCGGCAATTTCCGCACGCGCCGCTATGACGACGACGTGCTCGCCGCCCTCGGCCTGACGCACCGCCGCAACCTGCTGCCCGAGGTGATCGACGGCACCGAGACCACGCATCCGCTGACGGCGGAAGCTGCCGCTGCCGCGGGCCTCAGGGCCGGCACACCGGTCTGCCTCGGCTATGTCGACATGTGCATGACGGCGCTGGGTGCCGGCGTGCGCAGCGAAGGCCGCAATGCCGCCTGTTCCGCCATCGGCTCGACGGGCGTGCATCTCCAGGCGAAGGCCGTTTCCGACGTCGTCCTCAATGCCGAGCGCACCGGCTACGTCATCGCGCTCCCCATCCCCGGCATCGTCACCCAGGTGCAGACCAATATGGGCGCGACGATCAATCTCGACTGGCTGCTCCAGCTCGGCGTTGACCTTCTCGGCGAATTCGGCGTCACCGTCGGCCTCAACGACATGATCGGCCGCGTCGACCAGTGGATCGCCGCCAGCAAGCCGGGCAACATCCTCTACCACCCCTATATTTCCGAGGCCGGCGAGCGCGGCCCCTTCGTGAATGCCCGTGCCCGCGCCAATTTCACCGGCCTTGCCAGCCGCCACCGCTATCCGGATCTCGTGCGCGCCGTCGTGGAAGGCCTCGGCATGGCGACGCGCGATTGCTACGCAGCCATGGGGGCCCTGCCCTCGGAGCTGCGAGTCAGCGGCGGCGCTGCCCGGTCCGCCTCGCTGCGCGGCACGCTGGGCGCGGCGCTCGGCGCGCCGGTACGCGTCAGCACGCGTGAGGAGGCGGGCGCCGCCGGCGCCTCGATGATGGCGGCCGTCGCCATCGGCGCCTACCGCACGATGGACGATTGCATCGCCGACTGGGTGACGCCCGAGCTCGGCGCGGCCGAGCAGCCGAAAGCCGAAGACACCGAACGCATGAACCGCCTCTTTGCCGCCTATTCCACCGTGCGCCGGGGCATCGCGCCAGCCTGGGACATCCTGGCCGCGCGCTGACGAAACGACGAGTGCGCCCCCTCTGCGGCCGGCGCTGAAGGAGACCCAAATGAACGAGCCCGAGCTTATTGACCTCTTCGTGATCGGCGGCGGCATCAACGGCGCCGGCATCGCCCGCGATGCGGCGGGCCGCGGACTGAAGGTCGTGCTCTGCGAGAAGGACGATCTGGCCGAGGGCACCTCCTCCCGTTCCGGCAAGCTGGTGCACGGCGGCCTGCGCTATCTCGAATATTACGAATTCCGCCTGGTGCGCGAGGCGCTGATCGAGCGCGAAGTGCTGCTCAACGCCGCCCCGCACATCATCTGGCCGATGCGCTTCGTGCTGCCGCACAGCCCTCAGGACCGTCCCGCCTGGCTCGTCCGGCTCGGCCTCTTCCTCTACGACCACCTCGGCGGCCGCAGGAAACTGCCCGGCACGCGCACGCTGGACCTTGCGCGCGATCCCGAGGGCACGCCGATCCTCGACCAGTACACCCGCGGCTTCGAATATTCCGACTGCTGGGTGGACGACGCCCGCCTCGTGACCCTCAACGCGCTCGGCGCGGTGGAAAAGGGCGCCGTGGTGCTGACCCGCTCGCCGGCCGTTTCCGCCCGCCGCGAAAACGGCGTCTGGATCGTGGAGACGAAGAGCCGCTTGACGGGCGAAACCCGCGCCTTCCGCGCGAAATGCGTCGTCAACTGCGCCGGCCCGTGGGTATCCGACGTCATCAACCGCGTCGCCGGCTCCAATTCCACGCGCAACGTGCGCCTCGTCAAGGGCAGCCACATCATCGTGCCGAAGTTCTGGGCGGGCTCCAACGCCTATCTGGTACAGAACCACGACAAGCGCGTCATCTTCATCAACCCCTACGAGGGCGACAAGGCGCTGATCGGCACCACCGACATCGCCTATGAAGGCCGCGCCGAGGACGTTTCGGCCGACGAGACCGAGATCGACTACCTCTTGAAGGCGGTGAACCGCTACTTCAAGGAGAAGCTGCGCCGGCAGGACGTGCTGCATTCCTTCTCCGGCGTGCGCCCGCTCTTCGACGACGGCAAGGGCAATCCCTCAGCCGTCACCCGCGACTATGTCTTCGACCTCGACGAGACGGGCGGCGCGCCGCTGCTCAACGTCTTCGGCGGCAAGATCACCACCTTCCGCGAGCTTGCCGAGCGCGGCATGCACCGCCTCGGGCACATCTTCCCCAATATGGGCGGCGACTGGACGGAGAAGGCCCCGCTTCCCGGCGGCGATATGCCGAACGCCGACTACGAGACCTTCGCCAACGGCCTGCGCGACACCTATCCCTGGATGCCGCGCAGGCTGGTGCACCATTACGGCCGCCTCTACGGCACGCGCACCGGGCTCATCGTCGGCGGCGCGACCGGCCTCGACGGGCTCGGCCGGCATTTCGGCGGCCAGTTCTACGAGGCGGAAGCCCGCTATCTCGTCGCCACCGAATGGGCGCAGACGGCGGAGGACATCCTCTACCGCCGCACCAAGCACTACCTGCACCTGACGGAAGCCGAGCGCGCGGCCTTTGCCGACTGGTTCGACGCCGCCCGCCCTGCCGCCGCCTGAGGACGACCATGCCGCTGACGCTTTCGCTCAACACCAATCCGCTGGTCAACCGCTTCGCCGATCCCGACGACCTGATCGAGACCGTCGCGCGGGACCTTCGCCTGCGCGACCTCCAGTTGACGCACGAATTCATCAATCCGAGCTGGAACGCCGCGACGATCCGCCGGCTGACCCGCCGGATGGACCGCGCGCTCCAGCGCACCGGCGTGCGCGTCACCTCGGGCATGACCGGCCCCTATGGCCGCCTCAACCATTTCGGCCATCCGGATGCGGATGTGCGCCGCTATTATGTCGACTGGTTCAAGACCTTCGCCGACATTATCGGCGATCTCGGCGGCACCTCCGTCGGAACGCAGTTCGCCATCTTCACCTACAAGGACTATGACGACCCGGCCCGCCGGGAAGAGCTGATCCGCATCGCCATCGACTGCTGGGCGGAAGTGGCGGAGCATGCGAAGGACGCCGGCCTCTCCTGTGTCTTCTGGGAGCCGATGAGCATCGGCCGCGAATTCGGCGAGACCATCGCCGAATGCGTCAGGCTTCAGGACCGGCTCACCGCCGCCGATATGGCCGTTCCCATGTGGATGATGGCCGATATCGACCATGGCGACGTCACCTCCAGCAACCCGGACGATTTCGATCCCTATGCCTGGGCGCGCGCCGTGCCGAAGGTCTCGCCGATCATCCACATCAAGCAGAGCCTGATGGACAAGGGCGGCCATCGGCCCTTCACCGCCGAGTTCAACGCCAGGGGCCGCATCCAGCCGGAACCGCTGCTGAAGGCCTTCGCCGAGGGCGGCGCGGTCGACAACGAGATCTGCCTGGAACTCTCCTTCAAGGAACGCGAGCCGAACGACCGGCAGGTCATTCCCCAGATCGCCGAAAGCATCGCCTTCTGGGCGCCGCATATCGATACCGGTGCATCCGACCTCAAGCTGGGCTGACCGCGTCCGGGCCGCTTGCCGCGGCATCGCACGATGCGGTTAAAACAAAAGCCAGAGCATTTCCGGCGGATCGGAATTCACCGGAAATGCTCTAAGACGGGATATGAAAAACGCTTTTTCTTGCACAGCAGGACAGGACATCGCCGATGACCGACAATGAAGACTCCCTCGCCGTCCGCGCCGCCTGGCTGCACTATATCGGGGGCTTCACCCAGTCCGCCGTGGCCAAGCGCCTCGGCATTCCCTCGGTCAAGGCGCACCGGCTGATCGCGCGGGCGGTCGCCGAGGGCGTGGTCAAGGTCAGCATCGACGGCGATATCGCCGAATGCGTCAATCTCGAAGTGGCGCTTTCCGAGCGCTACGGGCTCGGTTACTGCGAGGTGGCGCCCGATGTCGATGACGACGCGCTGGCGCTGACGACGCTCGGCCATGTCGGCGCGGATTTCCTGCGGCGCGAGATCGAGCGCGGCGAAGTCGCCGTCATCGGCCTCGGCCATGGGAGAACGCTCTCGGCCGCCGTCCATCACCTGCCCCGCATCAGCGCCAGCGGCACGCGCTTCGTCTCGCTGCTCGGCGGCCTCACCCGCAACTATGCGGCCAATCCATACGATGTCATGCACCGCATCGCCGCCAAGACGGGCACGCAGGCCTATGTGATGCCCGTGCCCTTCTTCGCCAACACGGAGGAGGACCGCGAGGTGCTGCTGTCGCAGCGCGGCGTCAGCGAGGTCTTCGACCTTGCCCGCAATGCCGACCTGAAGCTCGTCGGCATCGGCACGGTCGACAACCAGGCCCATCTCGTCACGTCGGGCATGCTGCAGGCGAACGAGCTGGAGGAGATCCGGGCCCTCGGCGGCGTCGGCGAGCTGCTCGGGCACTTCTTCGACGGCAAGGGCCGCATTCTGGAAACATCGGTGACGGCGCGGACCCTTGCCGCCTCCTTCTCGGAAACCGGCGACGACCGCCTCGTCGCCATCGCCGGCGGCTCCTCCAAGACGGAGGCCATCCGCGCCGTGCTGCACAGCCACAAGCTCCACGGCCTCATCACGGACGAGGCGACAGCGCGGCTACTGCTGCAAAGCTCCGCATGAAAATCACAAAATCACAAATTCAATGTTATGATTTGTGAGATTCATGTTATAGAGCTGCGGACACACGGAGGAAGCGGGTGAAACGGGAAGAGCGAAGGCAGGAGATCATCAATCTTCTGGTCGAGAGCCGCGCCGTCGAGCTCGACGAAGTCGCCGCGCGCTTCGGCGTTTCCAAAATGACCATCCACCGCGATCTCGACGATCTCGAGCGGGCCGGCGTGCTGCGCAAGGTGCGCGGCGGCGCGACGATCGATGCGGGCACGCAGTTCGAAAGCGACTTCCGCTTCCGCGAACGGCAGGAAGCGGATGTGAAGCTGACCCTTGCCCAAACCGCCGCCGAACTGGTCGAGCCGGGCATGACGGTCATGATCAATGACGGCTCGATGGCCTCGGTGCTCGGCGACGTGCTGTGCTCGAAGAAGCCGATCACCATCATCACCAACAATGCCGCGATCATGGAGCGGGCGAAGGGCATTTCCGGTGTCACGCTGGTCGGGCTCGGCGGCACCTATTCGGCTAAGTTCAACGCCTATCTCGGCATCGTCACGGAAGAGGCGCTGTCGCGCCTTCGCGCCGACATCGCCTTCATCTCGGCGCCGGCCGCCTCAGGGCGCCTTGCCTATCACATGGACGAGGCGGTGGTGCGCGCCAAGCGCGCGATGATGGCCTCCAGCCGCCAGGCATGCCTTCTCGTCAACAGCCGGCGCTTCGGCCACACGGCGCTGCACGTCCTCGCCGACCTTGCCGAATTCGACACAGTGATATCCGACAACCCCCTGCCCCACGATACGACGGCCGAGCTTGCCGACCGCAAGACCGTGGTGCGCATCGCCCACAAGGAGACAACGACATGAGCCAAGGCCGGAACTTCTGGGTCGGCACGAGCTGGAAGATGAACAAGACGCTCGCCGAGGCGAAAGCCTTTGCGGAAGGCCTCAAGGCCGCCGACGGCGACCGGAACGCCCGCATCCAGCGCTTCGTCATTCCGCCCTTCACCGCCGTGCGCGAGGTCAAGGCGCTGCTCGCCGACACCTCCGTCAAGGTTGGCGCGCAGAACATGCATTGGGCCGACGAAGGCGCCTGGACGGGCGAGGTCTCGCCCGTGATGCTGAAGGATTGCGGCCTCGACCTCGTCGAACTCGGCCATTCCGAGCGCCGCGAGCATTTCGGCGAGACGGACGAGGCGGTCGGCCTCAAGACGGAAGCGGCCGTGCGCCACGGCCTCGTGCCGCTGATCTGCATCGGCGAAACGCTCGCCGACCGCGAGAGCGGCCGCGCGGCGGAAGTGTTGGCGCGGCAGGTGCGCGGCGCCTTCGGCAAGCTCGAAGGCGCGCAGAAGCAGGCCGAAATCCTGCTTGCCTACGAACCCGTCTGGGCCATCGGCGAGAAGGGCATTCCCGCGACCGCCGACTATGCGGATGCGCGCCATGCCGAGATCGCGCAGGTGGCGGAAGACATCCTCGGCCGTCGCATCCCCTGCCTCTACGGTGGATCGGTCAACCCGCAGAACTGCGAGGAACTGATCGCCTGCCCGAATATCGACGGGCTCTTCATCGGCCGCTCGGCCTGGAAGGTTGAAGGCTATCTCGACATCCTGGCGCGCTGCGCCGCAACGATCTGAAAGGAGATCTCCCATGAAACTTGCCATTGCCGGTGACAGCGCGGGCGAAGGCCTCGCAAAGGTCCTCGCCGACCACCTGAAGGACCGCCACGAGGTGCACGAGATCTCGCGCACCGATGCCGGCCCGGACGCTTTCTACGCCAATCTCTCCGACCGCGTCGCCTCGGCCGTCATCGCCGGGGAATATGACCGCGCGATCCTCGTCTGCGGTACCGGCATCGGCGTCTGCATCTCGGCCAACAAGGTGCCCGGCATCCGCGCCGCGCTGACGCACGACACCTATTCGGCCGAACGCGCCGCCCTTTCCAACAATGCCCAGATCATCACGATGGGCGCCCGCGTCATCGGCTCGGAACTCGCAAAAGCCATTGCCGACGCCTATCTCGCCCAGACCTTCGACGAAAACGGCCGCTCGGCCGGCAACGTCAAGGCGATCGACGAGGTCGATGCGAAGTACAACGCCGGAAAGTAAGCCGGCACCCGGCGCCGCGCCTTCACCGGTGCGGCGCTCCCCCATGGGTTTCTGCACAATTTCCTCCTTCCTTTTGATGAAAAGCAAGTCGGGGCGCTCTTCTCCCCACGGAAGCGTCGCTTTCAACAAATGCGTCTAACGCTTTGTTTAAGAGTAGCATCTAGATTTCCGATAACAGCCATCCTGAGGACATGAAGCCCTTGGTCGACACGGAAGCCATGCTGCAATTGGCGCAGCTCGTGGAGAATGCCGGATCCCTCGTTGCGGTCTTCGACCCGGAGGACCGCCTGCGCTTTGCAAACCAGGCCTTTCGCGCCGCCTGGTTCATCGATGACCATGAACAGCCCCTCTGGCCCGACCTCATGCGGCGGAATTTCCATGCCCGGCGTGGTACCATCGTCGTGACGCAGGATTTCGAGACATGGCTGCGCTCCACGCTGGCACGGCGCGGCAAGACGGGCTACCGCGCCTTCGAGACCGACCTTCACGACGGGCGCTGGCTCTGGATGACGGAGACGATGCAGCCGAACGGCTGGATGCTCAGCGTCGCGAGCGACATCAGCTTCATCCGCACCGACGAGCGCACGCTGCGGCAGGATCGCGACTTCGCCATCAGGGCCTCCTTCACGGATGACCTGACCGGCCTTCCCAGCCGCCGCTTCGCGATGGCGCGGCTTGCGGAACTCGTCGGCGCATCCGGTGGCGAGGCCCGCGATGTCGGGTGCCTTGCCGTCCTCGACATCGACAATTTCAAATATATCAACGACCGCTTCGGCCACAGCGTCGGCGACGCCGTCCTGAAGGACTTCGCCATCACCCTGCAGCGCCATCTGCGCAAGACCGATATCCTCGGCCGGGTCGGCGGCGAGGAATTCCTTCTCATCCTGCCGAACACGGTGATGGAAGATGCCGAAGCCATCCTCGAGCGCATGCTGGCGGCGGTTCGCCATTCCCGCCCCGTGCCGGACCAGGCGAGCTTCCGCTACACTTTCTCCGCCGGGCTTGCCTGGGCGGAAAGCGGCGAGGAGCCGAGCGACATCTACCGCAGGGCCGATCTTGCCCTCTACGCCGCCAAGATGCGTGGCCGCGACCAGCTCAGCATCGAGATCCAGCCCCGGCGGCATCTCGGAGAGGCAAGGGCGGAACAAGGATAGTCGGCGTCATTTCCACTCGTAGGTCTTCTGCGCGCGGTGCGGGCGTTCCGCGACGAAAGCGGCCTGATCCATCGCATTCGAAACGAATTGCAGGGCATCGCCGTCGTCGTTGAACCCGGCGAAGACCATGAGCATGGAGCGGGCGGCGGGCTGGCCCTTCTTGCGATAGGAGAAGTTGACGGCGCAGTGCGGATAGCGCGCATCCAGCGTCTCGGAGGCAGCATCGGTCAGCGCGACGAACTGCCCAAGCGCAAGGAACCGGTCGATGGCGGCAAACGCCGCCGCGCGGGACATCTGCTGGTTGGCGCTGGCGGCCGCCGGCCGGCCGTAGAAAAGACTGTCCGTCTGCCCCTTGCGCCGCTTCGTCTCATAGACGACGAGGCCGCCGGCCACGGCCAGTTCCAGACGCACGTCGAAGGTCTGGAACCCTTCGGGGCGGCTGTCGAGATCCGTAAACAGCGTCCGCAGGTCGGCAATGTAATCGGCATAGAAGGCAACGTTCATCGGGTGCGTCCGTCTGTTGTCGGTCGAGTCGGGGCGGGCATATCACAGGCGCATGCCGGGCGACACTATCTCCACGCAACGTCATCCCCAGGCCCGAAGCGCGGATGTCATGCGGGTGTCATCGCGATCTGCTGAAACGAGCCCCATGTCGTTCGGCAATCGGGGCGATCGGGCGAAGCCTCACGCAAGGCTTATGCATCGCTCCCGGCCGCGGCGAGAGAGATGTTCCAGCCTGGGAAACGTACCCCGATGATCGAAACGGCCACCTCCGCCATCCCTTCTCCTGTAGCAGCGCGCGCGGACGGGGCAGCCAAGCGCCTCCATCGCGCCGTGCGCCGCAATCCGCTGCTGACGCCTTCCGGAATGTCGGAATATGTCTTTTCGCGGCTGTTCCGAAGCCTCGTCTATGCGCAGATCTGGGAAGATCCCGAGGTGGACATGGCAGCGCTGCAGATCGCGCCGGGCAACAGCATCGTCACCATCGCCTCGGGCGGGTGCAACGCACTTTCCTACCTCGTCGCCGATCCGGCCCGTATCGAGGCGGTCGACCTCAATCCCGCGCATGTGGCCTTCAACCGCCTGAAACTCGCGGCGGCGGCCCGCCTGCCGGATTACGAAACCTTCTACCGCTTCTATGGCAGTGGCGACGACCGGCGGAACATCGCGGCCTATCGCACCTATCTGCAACCCCATCTCGACGCGGAGACCCGCGCCTATTGGGAAGGCCGCACGGTGACCGGCCGCCGCCGCATCTCCATCTTCCATCGCCGCCTCTATCGCCACGGGCTTCTCGGCGGCTTCATCGGGCTCGGCCACAAGATGGCCCGGCTCTATGGCGCCGATCCGCGCGGATTGCTCGATGCCCGGACCATGGAAGACCAGCGGCGCTTCTTCGACGAGACCCTCGCGCCGCTGTTCGACAAGCGGCTCATTCGCTGGGCGACGGGGCGCAAGAGCTCGCTCTTCGGTCTCGGCATTCCGCCGCAGCAATATGAAGCGCTTTCAGGCGCGGGCGGCGACATGGCGACGATCCTGCGCCAGCGGGTCGAAAAGCTTGCCTGCGGCTTCCCGCTATCGGAGAACTACTTCGCCTGGCAGGCCTTCGGCCGCGGCTATGGCCCCGGCGACAGGGCGCCCTTGCCGCCCTACCTCGCCCGGCAGAATCACGAGACTATTCGCAGCCGCGCTTCCCGCATTTCCATCACCAACACGTCGCTGACGGAATTCCTCGCGGCCAAGCCCGCCGGTTCGGTCGACCGCTTCATCCTGCTCGATGCGCAGGACTGGATGACGGACGGGCAGCTTAATGCCCTCTGGGCCGAGATCACCCGCAGCGCGGCCCCCGGCGCGCGTGTCATCTTCCGCACGGCGCCGGCCGAAAGCCTGCTGCCCGGACGGCTCGACAATGCGCTTCTCGACCGATGGGCCTATCACGAAGCGGAATCGCGCGCCCTGCACGAGAGGGACCGCTCGTCGATCTATGGCGGCTTCCATCTTTACGTGCTGAAGGACCAGGCGGCATGAGCGCGGTCTCCGACCACGCCCTGCTGATGGACCGGATCTACCGCTGGCAGCGGCGGTTCGGCATCTATGACGCGACGCGCAAATATTACCTGCTCGGCCGCGACCCGATGCTCGCCGGCCTCCGCCCAAAGCCCGGCGGCGCGGTGCTGGAAATCGGCTGCGGCACGGGCCGCAATCTGGTGAAGGCCGCGATGCTCTACCCCGAAGCCCGCTTCCACGGCATCGACATTTCGCAGGAAATGCTCGCGGCTGCAGAAGATGCGATCGAGGGCGCCAGCCTTGGCGACAGGGTCCGGCTGGCGCGGGCCGATGCCGCCGCCTTCGATCCGCAATCGGCCTTCGGTGAGAAGGGTTACGACCGAATCTTCATTTCCTACGCCGTCTCGATGATCCCGCAATGGCGGCATGTCGTGGCGGAGGCGATGACGCGCCTTGCCCCGGGCGGCGAGCTGCACATAGCGGATTTCGGCGATATGCAAGGCCTGCCGCGCTGGTTCGGCCGCGCCATGACCCGCTGGCTCGACTGGCATCACGTGACGCCGCGCGCCGATCTCTTCACCGTCGCCGCTGAACAGGCCGGGCGCAGCGTGGAGAAGCGGCTTCACCGCGGCTTCTCATGGATCACCATCATCCGGAAGGATTGAAGGCGGACGCTCCCGGTGCGTTCGGACCGGGAGCGGCATGGTCCTACTTGCGCAGGAAGTCCTTGAGGCGCTCGAGGCCGTCGACGAGCTTGTCTTCCGAGACGGCATGGCACCAGCGCAGCCAGCCCTCGCCCTCTGCGCCGAAGGCGGCGCCCGGTGCAAGACCGAGGCCCACTTCCCGCACCAGCCGCTGCGCCAGCTCCAGCGAATTCTCGTAGCCTTCGATGCGAAGGAACGCATACATGGCGCCGCCGGCTTCCGGTACGCTCACGCGGTTCATGCCGCGCAGGCCCTCGACGAGAAGCGCGCGGGTCCTGGTGAGATGGGCGCGCAGGCGCTGTACTTCCCCCTCCCCCTCGCGGATCGCGACGGTCGCAGCCCGCTGGGTCGGCTCGAAGATGCAGGAGAAATTGTACTCGACCAGCTTGGTCGCATCCGCGATCAGCGCGTGCGGAACGACCATCCAGCCGACGCGCCAGCCGGTCATCGACCAGGCCTTGGAAAAGCTGTTGACCGCGAGAATCCGGTCGCCTTCCTGATAGTGCCGCAGGAAGGACGGGGCGAAGGACTGCGCGGCATCGTAGACCAGACGCTGGTAGACCTCGTCGGCGAGGATCCAGATGCCGTGCTTGCGGCAATGGGCGAGGATGGTGCGGATGCTCTCGTCATCGATCGTCCAGCCCGTCGGGTTGTTGGGCGAATTGATGATGACCATGCGCGTGTCCGGCGTCAGCGCGGCAAGCAGCTTGTCCACGTCGAGCGACCAGCGGCCGTCATCGACCGAGAGCGCGACGCGCTCGACATTCGCGCCGAGGATGAGCGGCGCCTCGCTGATATTCGGCCAGAGCGGCGTAACCGCCACCACGCGGTCGCCCGGCGACAGGACGAGCTGCAGGGCGATCTGCAGGCCGCTCATGCCCGAACCGACGGCGATCACCCGGTCGGCGGAAATGCTGCAGCCGAGAAGCGCACTCTGGTAGGCCGCGATTGCCTCGCGCAGATAGGGCCGGCCGAGGTTCTGGGAATAGAACGTCTCGCCTTTCAGGAGAGAGTCCGCCGCCGCATCGCGGATGAACTGCGGCGTGGGCGTGTCGGATTCGCCGAACCAGAATGGCAGGACATTGGATGCCCCCATCGCGGCATTCGCGACCTCGCGGATGAGCGAACTGGAGAGCGCGCGGACAGCAGGCCGCGCTTCGACAGCGGTGTCAATCATCGTGCGTGACTTTCGTTTATGCGTTTTGAATCAGCCGGCAGCGCCATGCATGATGGAGCTGAGGAAGGCCTTGGCGCGCTCGGTCCGCGGCGTGTCGAACAGCGCATCGGGCGCGTTCTGCTCGATGATCTGGCCGCTTTCCATGAAGACGACGCGGTGCGCTACGCGGCGGGCAAAGCCCATTTCGTGCGTCACGACGAGCATGGTGACGCCCGTTGCCGCAAGGCTCTGCATGACGTCCAGCACCTCGCCGACCATTTCCGGATCGAGCGCCGAGGTCGGCTCGTCGAAAAGCAGGACCGCCGGTTCCATGGCGAGCGCGCGGGCAATCGCCACGCGCTGCTGCTGGCCACCCGAAAGCTGGTCGGGGAACTTTTCCATATGCGCGCCGAGACCGACGCGCTCCAGAAGCTGGCGGGCGCGCTTTTCGGCTTCCGCCTTGGCGATGCCGCGCACGCGGATCGGCGCGATGGCGACGTTGCGTAGCGCCGTCATGTGCGGGAAGAGGTTGAACTGCTGGAAGACCATGCCGACTTCGGCGCGCACCAGCGCAAGGTTCTTGCCCTGCTCCACCTTCACGCCATCGACGACGATCTCGCCGGAGGAGATGGTCTCGAGACGGTTGATGCAGCGGATCAGCGTCGACTTGCCCGAGCCCGACGGCCCGATGATGGCGACCACCTCGCCGCGCTTGACTTCGAGGTTGACGCCTTGCAGCGCGTGGAAGGTGCCGTAGTGCTTTTCGACATTGCGCATCGCAATGATCGGGTCGGCGCTCGAAGGCGCAGGCGTATTCTGGCTCATGTCGGTTGCTCCGAAAAGGCTGCGGGCGCACCCATCAGCGCGAGGGCTTCTTGCGGGCTTCCAGGAAGCTGACCAGGCGCACCAGCGGCAGGAGAAGGATCAGGTACAGCAGCGCGGCGCCGACGAGGGGCGACGGATTGGCGTAGAAGGCCTGCGTCTGCGTTGCCTGCTTGAGAAGGTCGGGCATGGCGACGACCGAGCCGAGCGCGGTATCCTTGATCAGGCCGATGGACACGCCCGTGGTCGGCGGTACGACGAGACGCATCGCCTGCGGCAGGATGATGTCGGACATCATGCGCGGCCAGCCGAAACCGAGCGACTGCGCGGCCTCGAACTGCCCCTTCGGTACGGCCTCGATGCCGGCGCGGAAGGTTTCGGCCATATAGGCCGAGGCGACCGCCGAAAGCGCCGCCGCCGCCGCCCAGAAGGAGGACAGGCGGATGCCGACGAACGGCAGGGCATAATAGACGAGGATCAACAGCACCAGCAGCGGAACCGCGCGGAACAGGTCGATGTAACAGATGGACAGCCAGCGCAACGGGGTCGGCGCGTAAAGACGAACCAGAACCAGCAGAAGGCCGAGCGCTAGAGAAATCACAAGGCTCACCGCGCCGAGCTGAACCGTCAGCCAGAAGCCCTTGAGCAACAGCGGCGCCGCCTGGATCAGCACGTCGATGTTGAAGAATGTCGTGAACAGATCCATGCGATCCCTCGATGGAGTGTTCGGCCCGGACGCATCCAAGCCGAACGTTGATTGGGAGTGGACGGGAGGCTTAGCGCCCCGGAATCGGCTGAACCGTAATGGTGCTCGAATCGGCGGCGGCGTCGATGCCGAACCACTTCTTGTGCAGCTCCGCCAGCTTGCCGTCCTTCTTCAGGTCGGTGATGATGCCGTCGACCTGCTCCAGAAGCGGGCTGCCCTTCGGCAGCATCAGGCCGAACTGTTCCTGCGTCGGGATGGTCGCGACGATGGCGAACTGCGGCTTGTCCTTGATGTAATAGGCATCGATCGGGCAATCGTGCACGAGGCCGTCGATACGGCCCGTCGCGATGTCCAGCATCGGGTCCTGATTGCCGTCGTAGCGGTTGACCGAGCCGATCTTCAGCTTGCCTTCGTTCTCATTGGCCCACATCTCGCCGGTCGTGCCGGTGATGACGGCGAGTGCCTTGCCTTCGAGGCCCTCGACACCCTTGATGCCGCTGGCCGAAGCGACCGTCAGGCACTGGTTGGCATCGTAGAAGGGCTGCGTGAACGAAACGGCTTCGAGACGCTTCGGCGTGATGGTGATGGAGCCGATGGCGATATCCGAGCGGCTCGACTGAACGGCCGCGAACAGGCTCTGGAACGGCATTTCCTGGAATTCGACCGTCTTGCCGAGCTTTTCGCCGACGAGGTTCAGGAGGTCGACTTCGAAGCCCATCAGGGTGCCGGCGCCGTCCTGGAATTCGAAGGGCGGGTTGGCGATGTTGGTCGCGACATTGATGTTGTCGGCATGGGCGACGGTTGCACCGACGACGAAGAAGGCCGATGCGAGCAGAGACTTGAGTTTCATGGGGTCCTCCCGAGATTGACGTCCGCTGTCTACCAGATGCCGGCATGCCCAAATATCCTCTCGCGGGGGGACAAGCCGAGCGAAAGCCTGTGAGCCGGCGGCAGCGTTGCGGCGCATGATTGCCATGGCCGGCCCCTTACGCCTGAAACGCGGAAAGAGGAAGACAGCCGTTCAATCAGACTTGTCGATTTTATCATCTGATGATAACTGGAAGCCATCATATTATTCACAGGATCGACGGATGGCCCGGGAAAAGCGCGCGGACGAGGTGTTGGACTGGCTGGGAACGGCGATCGCCCGCGGCGACTATCCCGTCGGCCAGACGATCCCGACCGAGCCGGAACTGATGGAGCTTTGCGATGTCGGCCGCTCGACGGTGCGCGAGGCAATCCGCGTGCTCGGCAGCCTCGGGGTCGTGGAGACGGCCTTGCGCCGCGGGACCGTGGTAACGGAGCGCGCGCGCTGGAACGTCCTCAACCGCGACGTCCTGCGTTGGGTGATGGCGAGCCGCGGCCATGCGGCCGATCTCATGTCGGCGATCAACGAGGCCCGCCTCGTCTTCGAGCCCGCCGCCGCGGCCCTCGTTGCCGAGCGGGCGGACCGGATGCAGATCATCGCCATCGAGACCGCCTTCGCGCGCATGGAGGCGGCGGCGGCGGCCGGCGATACCACGGCAGCCATCACGGCCGACCGGGCCTTCCACCTCGCCATCCTGAGCGCGACCGGCAATCCCATTCTCGAAGCCTTCGATTCCGCCATCGACGGGATTCTCGGCATCCTGTTCTCGGTGGCGGCCAACCACATGGAAAACTACCGGGCCAATCTTTCCAACCACCTCGCCATCATCGAGGCGATCCGCCAGCGCGATCCCGAGGCGGCGCGCGCGGCCATGACCGCCACCATCACCTTCACCACCCGCCGCATGAAGGAGGCAGGCCTCGTCGGCTGATCCCAAGTCCCGAGCCCATGCGGCCTCACCGAACCAACCAAGGAGTAAGCGCGTGTATACAAACATGAAGGGGTCGACCCATGTCCTCGCCCCGAGCGAAATTGCCCTCAAGGCCATTCCCGACGACGATCGCGTCTGGGTTCCCCAGGCGCCGAACGTCTTCTTCCGCCCGATGTTCCTCAACACGCTGACCGGCCAGTGGTGCAACCTGCTCAAGGTCACGCGCTCGGGCATCCTGTCGCGCCACCTGCATCCTGCCCCGGTCTTCGGCATGGTGCTGAAGGGCAAGTGGCACTATTTCGAGCACGACTGGGTCGCCGAGGAAGGCTCCTTCGTCTACGAGCCGCCGGGCGAGATCCACACGCTGAACGTTCCGGAAGACTGCGGCGAGATGATCACCTTCTTCAACATCTCGGGCTGCATGGTCTACCTCAACGAGGAGAACAAGCAGATCGGCTACGAGGACGTCTTCACCAAGATCGACATGTGTCGTGCGCATTATGAGAAAGTCGGGCTCGGAGCGGATTATGTCGACCAGTTCATCCGCTGATTGGGCCGCGGGCTGGCTCGAGGGCCGCACGGTCCTGGTGACCGGCGGCACGGGCGGCATTGGCGGGGCGCTCGCGGAAGCCTTCCGCGATGCCGGCGCCCATGTCGTCGCCACCGGCGCGACGGAGCGTGAAATCGCGGAAGCCGACGCGCGGGAAAGCGCGTCCGGCATCGTCCACCGCCTCCTCGACGTGCGCAGCACCGAGGCGGTGCGCGGCTTCGTCTCCGCCTTCGAGGCCCTCGACGTCGTGGTCAATTGCGCCGGCATCATCCGCCGGGGCGAAGAGCTGGACGCGGAGGTCTTCGAGAAGGTCGTCGACATCAACCTCAACGGCTCGATGCGCGTGTGCGAGGCGGCCGCGCCGCTTCTCGAAAGGTCCGGCGGGTCGATCATCAACATCGCCTCGATGCTCAGCTTCTTCGGCGGCGGGCTGGTTCCGGGCTATTCCTCCTCCAAGGGCGGCATTGCGCAGTTGACGAAGTCCCTCGCAATCGCCTATGCCCCCAAGGGCATCCGGGTGAACGCCATCGCGCCGGGCTGGATCGCAACCCCGTTGACCGTCGCCCTGCAGAACGACCCGTCACGCGCCGGGCCGATCCTTTCCCGCACACCGATGGCCCGCTGGGGGCGCCCCGAGGATCTGCGCGGCATCGCGCTCTTCCTTGCCGGCCCCCATGCCGGGTTCATTACCGGAAGCGTTATTCCCGTGGACGGCGGTTACTCGATCAGCTGATCCGATCGAACCGACGTTCGAGATAAGGAGACGTGCATGTCCTTGTCCGATAACGCCCCTGCGACACGCTTGGCGATCCCCGAGCGTGTCCGCCCTCCGACGACGCGCCGGTCGGACGACGCGCTGGCGCGCCTCATCCAGGCTTCAGAGCGGCCCGAATTCGACCGCCACCTGACAGAGACCCTGCAGGAGCTGATCTCCTTCGACCTCGCGATGATCTCGCTCTACCGGGACAATACGCTGGTGGAAGTCAGCAGCCGCTCTGCGCCCGAACGAATTCACGAAGACGTGCTCGGCTCGTACCTGAAGCACACCTTCACGCACAGTCCGTTCTTCCAGATGCATCGCCGCAAGATGAAGAGCGGTTTCTACCTGATGGAGAAGCTCGCGCGCACCCCGCAGCTTCGCAAACCCTCCTCGGCCGCGGAGATGCTGGAGATCGACGATGGCGAGGAGATCGGCTATCTCACCGCCGGCTGGCCCAAGCGCCTGAAGGAGATGGACCTCGCCCTTCGCCTCTCGGACCAGTACACGGTGCAGGTTGCCCTGTATCGCAGCGGCAACCGCGGCTTCAGCCAGGCCGACCTCGCTTCCGTCGAGCCCATCTACGCCTCCATGCTGGCCGTCTGCAAACAGCATTGGGACAAGCGCATAAAGCATCTGGAAACCGACAACGACCCGATCCGCAACGGGCTGCGGCGGCTCGGCTCGGCGGAGCTTTCCGCGCGGGAGCTGCAGATCATGCGCTCCCTGATCGCCGGCCTTTCGGAGAAGGAAATCGCCGAGGAACTGGACGTCAGCACCGAGACCGTGAAGACGCACCGCAAACGCGCCTATCAGAAGCTGGACGTCTCCTCGCGCATCGAACTCATGGCACGGCTGCTCGGCCTCGACAGGTCGCAGCGCATCTGAGCCGGAATCGAACGGCCCGCCTCTTCGAAGCTCGATGAGGGCGGGCCGGTTCAGACTCTAGGCAGCCACTCGCGCGGGCGGCTTACGCGCCTTCGATGGCGCGGACCCAATGGTGCCTGTCTTCGCGGGTGCCGCGCTGGATGCCGACCAGCGCCTCGCGCAGCTTGTCGGTGACCGGGCCGGTCTCGCCGTTACCGATCCGGAACTCGCCGCCGGAATGCTTGACCGTGCCGATGCCGGCGACGACCGCAGCCGTGCCGCAGGCGAAGGCTTCCGTCACCTTGCCGCTCTCGACGTCGGCCTTCCACTGATCGAAGGAATAACGCTCCTCGTTGACGGTGAAGCCTTCCTCGCGCGCAAGCGCGACGAGGGACTTGCGCGTGATGCCGGGAAGGATGGTGCCGCCGAGCGGCGGCGTCGTGATCGAACCGTCCTGCATGACGAAGAAGACGTTCATGCCGCCCAGTTCCTCGATCCAGCGATGCTCGGCGGCATCGAGGAATACGACCTGGTCGCAGCCCTGCGCCGCCGCTTCCGACTGCGCGACGAGGCTTGCGGCATAGTTGCCGCCGCACTTGGCGGCGCCCGTGCCGCCGGCGGCCGCGCGGGTATAGGTCTCGGAAACCCAGATCTTCACCGGCTTTGCGCCGCCCTTGAAATAGGGGCCGACCGGCGAGGCGATGACGCAGAAGATATATTCCTTCGACGGGCGAACGCCGAGGAAGGTCTCGCTGGCGAACATGAAGGGACGCAGGTAAAGGCTCCCCTCGCCTTCAGGAATCCACTTCGCGTCGATCCGCACCAGCGCCTCGACGGCGGCGAGGAAGTCCGCCTCCGGCAGTTCCGGCATCGCCATGCGGCGGGCAGAGTCGTTGAAGCGGCGCGCGTTCTCCTCCGGGCGGAACAGGACCGCGCGGCCATCCGCCGTGCGATATGCCTTCATGCCTTCGAAGATTTCCTGCGCATAGTGCAGGACGCTGCTGGCCGGATCGATCGGGAACGGCGCGCGCGCCGTGATTTCGGCGCCATGCCAGCCCTTGTCCGCGCTCCACCGCACGACGGCCATATGGTCGGAAAACAGCGTTCCGAAGCCCAGGTTTTCGAAGGCCTTGAGACGGCTTGCCTCGTCCATGGGATGGGCGTTCGGCTTGACGTCGAAGGAAAGACGGTTGGCTTGCATGGAGATGATCTTTCAGCAGTTCTCGGAAGATGGCGAAAATGCTCTCTTACGCCCTGTTTCTCAACGTTGCCATGCGAAAAATGTCGTGGCGGCAATTCTGTTGCGGCGGGTCCGCCGCATCGAAAGGATTTTCCACCCTTCCGGCCCTCTCACGCCTGACGGACGATGGCGCCGATGACATTGACGAGGAGACGCGCGGCAGTCAGTGCCGACAGGCCCTCGATATCGGCCGGGGGATAGAGTTCGACAAGATCGAACCCGGCGATCCTTCCCCGCTTGCCGAGGCCGGCGATCAGGTCGATCACCTGCATATAGGTGAGGCCGCCGGGTGTGCGCGCCGCGACGCCCGGCATGACGGCGGGATCGAGACCGTCGCAATCGAGGGTGATCACGATCCGGGCACCTTCGGGCACATGCCTGAGGGCGGCCTCGACGCCCTCGGCATGCACCTCGCGGGCGGTCACGATGCGGCTGCCGTACTGGCGGGCCGCCCCGATCTCGACGGCGCGCGCGCTGCCGACGCCGCGCATGCCGACCTGTACCATGCCGGCGACATGCGCCATTTCGCTCGCCCGCCGCATCGGGTTCGAATAGCCGTAGCGTTCGCCATGCAACTCGTCGCGCCAGTCCATATGCGCGTCGATCTGCACGATCCAGATCGGCCCCTGATCGGCAAATCCAGCAAGGAAGGGAATAGGCACGGAATCGTCGCCGCCAAGCAGGATCGGCACGGCCCCCATTGCAAGAATCTCGCGGGTCTTCACCTCGATCTTCGCACGGTTCCCCGCATTGTCGTGCATGACGGTCGGTACGTCGCCACTATCGACGCAGCAGATCGGCCGGCCGTCGAACAGCGGGCCGCCGAGATCGAAATCCCAATGCTCCACAAGGCCGGCATCCGTCTGGCTCGCCGCACGGATGGCGTCGGCGGCCGTGGCATAGCCGGTGCTGTCCTTGCCGGGATAAGTGCTGCCATGGCTGGCCCCGAAGATCACCGCGCGGGGACTGCGGCCATCGGCAAGGCTGGAGGGCAAACCGAGGAAGAGGGGCGAGGCGGTCATGATGGCGATCCTGCAAATACATTTGACGTGAAAATCGTTCGCCGAGGAAGGTGGAAGCCGGCGCGAATGTCAACTGGGGTGGGGCGCCCGCCGGCCAAAGCGCGCCATCCGCCCCGAGGCACTAGGCGAAAACTATCACCTCGCCTTTTAGGTGAGTTTTAACGATATCCCTTCACTGTCCCGCCCCGGGAGCATTCGCTTCGACACCGCCATGAAGGCATGATTTTTCAGCATTTTTCGACATGCCAGACCTCGCGAGCCTTGAATGGCGCGCGGGCCGATGGTGGAGTACGGGGGAATTCCTTGAGCAAGCGTCTCAACCTTATGACCAAGATACTGCTGGCGGCATCGCTTGCCGTCATCGCCGCCTTCTGCGGTTTCTCGGTCTACATCGACAATCTCCAGCGCAATGCCATTTCCCGCGGGGTGGAATCGCAGATCCAGTCCTCCGGCCAGCTGGCCGCGACGGGCATCGCCAACTGGCTGAACGCCCGCGTCATGCTGACCGAGACCGCGGCGGAAGCCTCCGCGAGGACCGCCAGCAAGGAAGAGCTCCTCCAGCGTTTCGACAGCCCGCTGATGACGCACGAATTCGACATGATCTATTTCGGCGACCAGGCCGACGGCAGCTTCACCCGCATGCCGCCCGCCGAGATGCCGAAGGGCTACGATCCGCGCCAGCGCGGCTGGTACAAGGATGCCGTCGCACTCGACGCGCCGCTCCTGACCGATCCCTATAACGACGCCGCCAGCAACCAGCTGGTGATCAGCGCCGCCATCCCCGTCAAGCGCGATGGCAAGCTGCTCGGCGTCGCCGGCACGGACTTCTCGCTGAAGGGCCTGATCGGCGTGGTCGACGAAGTCACGCTCGGCGGCATGGGCTCGGCCTTCCTCGTCAACAGCGCCGGCACGGTCCTGGTGCATCCCGACGTGGCACTGGTCTCCAAGTCCCTCACCGACGTGTTTCCGGACCAGACGCCCGCCATCGATGGCAAGGGCCTGATGGAAACCCGGCTCGGCGACAAGCCCGTCCTCGTCAGCTTCATGCCGATCAAGGGCCTGCCGGTCGGCAACTGGTATCTCTGCCTGATCGTCGACCGCGACATCGCCTATGCCAGCATCGGTGAATTCCGCATCGCCGCCTCCATCGGCACGGCGGTCGGCGTCATCGCCATGGTCGGCGTTCTCGCGCTGCTTCTGTCCGCACTGGTGGTCAAGCCGGTGCTGCGCATGACGGGCATGATGAGCAAGCTCGCCCGCGGCGACGTTTCCGAACAGATTCCGGATGCCGACCGCACGGACGAGATCGGCCAGATGGCCGCCGCCGTCGCCGTGTTCCGCGAGAACATCATCGAGCGCGGCCGCCTCGCCCGCGAGGCGGAGGAGAACCAGTCGCTCACCGAGAAGGAGCGCCAGCAGCGCGAAGCGATCAAGGCCGAGGAAGCGAAAAACGTCAATTTCGCGATCGGAACCGTCGCAGATGCGCTCGGCCGCCTTGCCGAGGGCGACCTCGCCTCGCGCATCGACACGCCGTTTGCCGGCGATCTCGACCGGCTGCGCAACGACTTCAACCATTCCGTCGCAAGGCTGCACAAGGCCATGTCGACGGTCGGCGAGAAGGCCATGGCCATCGACGGCGGCGCCAGCGAGATCCGCGCTTCCGCCGACCAGCTCGCCCGCCGCACCGAGCAGCAGGCGGCCTCCGTCGAGGAAACCGCAGCGGCGTTGGAAGAGATCACCACGACCGTCAAGGATTCCACACGCCGGGCGGAAGAAGTGGGCTCTCTCGTCGCCCGCGCCCGCACGGGTGCAGAAAAGTCCGGCGAGATCGTGCGCCGCGCCGTCACGGCCATGGAGGGCATCGAGCAGTCCTCGGGCGAAATCTCCAACATCATCGGCGTCATCGACGATATCGCCTTCCAGACCAACCTTCTCGCGCTGAATGCCGGCGTCGAGGCGGCGCGGGCGGGCGAAGCCGGCAAGGGCTTTGCGGTCGTGGCACAGGAAGTGCGGGAACTTGCCCAGCGTTCGGCAAACGCGGCCAAGGAGATCAAGGCGCTCATCACCACCTCCGGCGATCAGGTGCGCTCCGGCGTGACCCTCGTCGGCGAGACGGGCGCGGCGCTGGAAGCCATCGTCCGCGAAGTGCAGGAGATCAACAGCCACGTGGATGCCATCGTTCTCGCCGCGCGCGAGCAGTCGACGGGCCTCAACGAGATCAACACCGCCGTCAACACGATGGACCAGGGCACGCAGCAGAACGCCGCTATGGTGGAGGAACAGACCGCCGCCAGCCACGGTCTTGCGACCGAGGCCGCCGAGCTCAACGCACTGCTCGCCCAGTTCAGGCTCGGCAATACGGTAGCGCCGAAGGCCGCGCGAACCGGCATGGCATACGCCGCCTGACCGGTTCCTGAAACGAAAAAGCCCGCCGCGACCATGTCGTGGCGGGCTTTTTCATGAATGGCGTATTCTAGCGAATGATGACGTCCGTCTTTTCGAAGCGGGTGACGTCGATCAGGCCGACATCGGAAATGCGCAGTTCCGGGATCACCACCAGCGCCAGCAGCGAGTGCTGCATATAGGCGTTGTTGAGCGTGCAGCCGCAGGCGCGCATGCCTTCCACCAGACGATTGGCTTTTTCCGCAACGACTTCCGCCCGCTCGTCCGACATCAGGCCGGCGACGGGAAGCTCGACCAGCGCAAGTTCCTTGCCGCCGGCAATCAGCACGATGCCGCCGCCGACTTCCTGAAGGCGATTGGCGGCCTGCGCCATGTCGGCCTTGTTGGTGCCGACGACGATCATGTGATGGCTGTCATGGGCGACCGTCGAGGCCATGGCGCAATCGGTATCGTAGCCGAAGCCGGAGACGAAGGCGTTCACCACGCCGCCCGTGCCGCGATGGCGCTCCACCAGCGCGATCTGGCAGACATCGCCCGGCCGGTCCATCGCGACCACGCCGCCCTTGACCGGCAGGCTGCGCTGCAAGGCCTTTGTTGGCGCCTGGTTCTCAACGACGCCGATCACCCGCACATCCACCTGCGCGGCGCCGGCGGCTGCGATGTCAAAGTCCGCGGCAGTCAGCGCCTTGCCGAGCTTGACCGTGTTCTTCGCGCTGGCCGGGTAGTCGTAGGCCGGAATGTCGGCGACGAGCGCCCCATCTTCCGCCAGCAGCCGCCCGCGGGCGAAGACCATCTCGACCGGAAGGGCGGCAAGGTCCGAGGTCACGATCAGGTCGGCGCGGCGGCCGGGGGCAATCGAGCCCAGTTCGCGTTCGACGCCGAAATGCTGCGCCGTGTTGAGGGTCGCCATCTGGATCGCCGTGATCGGCCTGAGGCCCTGTGCGATCGCATGGCGCACCACCCGGTTCATGTGGCCGTCATTGACCAGCGTGCCGGAATGGCTGTCGTCCGTGCAGAGCACGAAGTTCCGCGGATCGACGCCGCGTTCGGTGATGGCCTTGACCTGCGCGGCCACATCGAACCAGGCGGAGCCAAGGCGCAGCATGGCGCGCATGCCCTGGCGGACGCGCGCGATGGCATCGTCCACGGTGGTTCCCTCGTGGTCATCGGCCGGGCCGCCCGCCGCATAGGCGTGGAAGGCCCGGCCGAGGTCCGGGGAGGCATAGTGACCGCCGACCGTCAGGCGGGCGTTCTGCGTCGCGGCGATTTCCGCGACCATCTTGGGGTCGTTCGCGGCAACGCCCGGGAAATTCATCATCTCGCCGAGGCCGATGATGTTCGGCCATGCGAGGGCCTCGCGCACGTCCTCGGCGTTCAGCGTCGCGCCGGCATTTTCCAGGCCCGGCGCGCTCGGGACGCAGCTCGGAACCTGTACGAAGATGTTGAGGGGCAGGCTCTGCGCCTCGTCGTTCATCAGCTTCACGCCCGCCATGCCGAGCACGTTGGCAATCTCGTGCGGATCGATGAACATGGTGGTCGTGCCGTGCGGGGCGACCGCGCGGGCGAATTCCGTCACCGTCACGAGGCCGCTTTCCACGTGCATATGCGCATCGCAAAGGCCGGGAACGAGGTAACGTCCGCCGGCATCCACGACCTTGGTCCCCTCGCCGATCGTATGGCCGGCATCGGGGCCGACATAGGCGAAGCGCCCGGCGGCAACCGCGATGTCGGTATTCGGGACGATCTCGCCCGAATAGACGTTCACCCATCGGCCGTTGCGGATGACGAGGTCCGCGGGCTTGCGCCCCATTGCGACATCCACCAGAAGCGGCGCGGTTTCAGACCATGATTGCAGCATTTCCGCCTGTTCCTTCCTAACCCGGTTTATGCATGCGGCGGCACGTCATCGCGCCGCCGCAAATAATCATTGAACCTGCATCACCAGCATGGCGGCGAGCACCGCGACAAACCACATGACCGGCCGCACCTCCCGCGCCTTGCCGAGTACCAGCTTCATGACGACGAAGCCGATGATGGCGAGCGACAGGCCGAGCGTGATGGAGAAGGTCAGCGGGATGAGCACGATGGCGAGGAAGGCCGGAATGGCATCCTCCATGTCGCCCCAGTTGATCCGCCCCATCGGCTCGGACATGAAGAGGCCGGTCAGGATGAGGACCGGCGCCGTGGCGATTGCCGGCACCAGCGAGAGCAGCGGCGACAGGAACAGGAACGGCAGGAAGCAGAGCCCCGCAATGAAGGCGACGAGGCCGGTGCGCCCGCCCTGCGCGATGCCCGCGCCCGATTCCAGGTAGACGGTCGCCGGGCTCGTGCCGAGCGGCGCGGAGATGAGGGCCGCGACGGCATCGACATGCATCGATTCCTTCACGTTGCGCGGCATGCCGTTCTCGTCCTTCAGGTTGGCCGCTTCCGCAAGGCCGAGGAAGGTCGAGAGCGCTTCCACGAAATTGGTGAAGAGGAAGACGAAGACAAAGGGCACATAGGCGATCTGCAGCGCGCCGACCAGGTCGATCCGGCCAACGAAGCTGAAGTCCGGGGCCGCGAGAAGCCCGCTCCAGTTGACGAGCGTGTGCACGTCGGGCGTGCCGGCAAAGGCGCTGCCGTCGCCCCACCAGCGGCCGATCGGGATCGCCAGCACGGTGGTGACGATCATGCCCGCCATCATGGCGCCCGGCACCCGGCGGATCACCAGCGCGGCGGTAATGATGAAGCCGGCGATGAAGGTGAGCGTGACGGGCGTGAACTGGGTGAGCGCGACGATGGTGTCGGGGCTCGCCACGATGAACTTGGCGTTCTCGAAGCCGATCAGCGCGATGAAGAGGCCGATGCCGCAGGCAATGCCGTAGCGCAGGTCCTTCGGGATCGCGTCGATGACGGCCGTGCGAAGGTTCAGCATGGCAAGGATGGTGAAGAGCACGCCCGCCCAGAAGACGCAGCCGAGCGCGATCTCCAGCGGCACGTTCGCGCCCATCACCATCGTATAGGCAAAGAGCGCGTTGATGCCCATGCCGGGCGCGACCAGAATGGGGCTGCGCGCGTAAAGACCCATCGCGCAGCTGCCGACGAGGCTGACGAGCACCGTCGCCGTCACGCCCGCCGAAAAGGGAATGCCGGCATTCTGCAGGATCGCCGGATTGACCACGATGACATAGGACGCCGCCAGGAACGTGGTCAGGGCGGCGATGATTTCCGTGCGGATCGTCGATCCGCCCCGGGTAACCTCAAACAGGCGGTCGATGGTGCCGGCGAGCCGGGACTGTGACCGGCTCGCGGGATCTTCCGCGACTTTCGATTGATAGTTCATGTCGTTCCTCCCCTATTGAACACCATCGATGCCGCCTTGACGGTTCTCCTACTCCGCCGCAAGCGTTTTCGCAGCAGCGGACCCGTCCGGATCGAGCGGCGAAATGATCTGCAGATTGACGCAATCGACGACGCCGAGATCGGTGATGGCATAGTCGGGGATCGCGGTGATCTGCAGCACGAACATGTACATGAACGGCCAGGGCAGATCGCAGCCGAGGCCGCGCGCCGCATCGTCGAGCCGTATTTCCAGCGCCGCCATCTCCGCAGGATCGATATCGGAGACGATGCCGCCGATGGGCAGGTGCAGGAATTCCACGACCTTGCCCTTGTCGACCACCACCTGGCCGCCATTGTTGGCGATGAGGTGGTTGATGGCGATCGCCATGTCTTCCGGATCGGCGCCGATGCAGATGATGTTGTTGTCGTCGGGCGCCGTGGAGCTGGCGATGGCGCCGGATTTCAGGTTGAAGCCCGAGACGAAGGCGACGGGGCGGTTCTGCGTCTTGCCGTAACGCTCGACGACCGTCACGTACTGCACGTTCTGGCTGACATCGGCGAGGACCTTGCCGTCGACGACCGGCAGGGTGACGTCGCGCCGCGTGCGCACGAAGATCTTCTCCGGCGTCAGCGCGATTGCAAGCACCTTGGCGGAAGACGACGTGCCGTCGAAAGGCACGGCGATGTCGGCGGCGGTGACGGGCTTCGCCTTGACCGATTGCAGCAGGCCGGCGCTGCGCTTCGGCGGAACGAGTTCGATCGCCATCCGCCCGTCGCGGGCGGCGAGCTTGCCGTTCGCCACCACGGCCTCGATCTGGAAGTCGCGCAGGTCGTTGACGATCAGGATGTCCGCCGTGCGGCCCGGCGAGATCGAACCGACCTTGTGGTCGATGCGCAGCGCTTCGGCGCCGTTGATCGTCGCCATCTGGATGGCGGCCATCGGCGAGATGCCCATGGCGATGGCCATGCGGACCATGTTGTCGAGATGGCCGCGCGACAGGATATCGCTCGCCACCACGTCGTCGGTGCAGAAGCTGATGCGGCGCAGCGCCTTTACGCCCATCTCCGTGACGATGCGCAGATTGTCGGAGAGGAAGTGGGAGATGGAGGATTCACGCACGACGACGTGCATGCCGGCGCGCAGCTTTTCCAGCATCTCTTCGGGCGTGTAGCTCTCGTGGTCGGCCCGAACGCCCGACTGCATGTAGCCGTTGAGGCGTGCGCCGCGGGTCATCGGGCAGCAGCCCAGCACCGGCAGGCGGCTTGCCGCGCCGATCTCGATGGCCTGCAGGACGTCCTCGTCCTCCTCCTGGATGAATTCGCGCACCGTTTCCCAGATGCCGACGCATTCCGGCCAGTGATGGGTGTCGCGGTGGTCCTTCGGGCTGAAGTAATGGCCAACGGTGGAGCGCGGCATGGTATAGGGCGTCTTGCAGGGCGCGCCCCAGAACACCTTGAGCGGCGTCTCCTTGACCTCGTCGAGGAATTCGCGCGCTGCATCCGGCCCGCCGACGACGATGATCTGGTCGAGGCCCGTCACGATCGAGGTGGTGCCGAGCGGCACGACGGCCTTGGCGAAGCTGGTGAGCGAGAGCTTCGAGCACTCGACATGGAGGTGGCCGTCGATCATGCCCGGGGCAAGGTATTTGCCGGTCGCGTCGATGATCTCGGTCTGCGGCCCGATATATTCGCTGATGTCGCCGACGGCGATGATGCGGTCGCGGTAGATCGCGATATCCGCCTGGTAGATTTCCTCGGACACGACGTTGACCAGCCGGCCGCCCCGCACGGCAACGGTTGCCTTGGATTCCCCGCCGGATGCGGCGCGAATGAATTCTCGAATGTCGGACATGCAGACCTCCCTGTTTCGGCCCGACTATTTCAGTCCCGCACCGTTTGAACAACTGGCCGAATTCAGGCTATTATCGAACGTATCGTCCAATTTCTTGAACGAAAGGCAGGCGGGAGAATGGACCTCTCGGTGATGGAATGCTTCGTGAAGGTGGCGGATGCCCGCTCGATTTCGGCCGCCTCGCGGTTGCACCGCCTGCCGAAATCGACCCTCAGCCACCGCATACGCCAGCTCGAGGACGAATTCGGCGTCGAACTCTTCGTGCGCGAGGGGCATCAACTGCATCTGACGGATGCGGGCTCGGAACTGCTTCGCCATGCGCGAAAAATCCAGGCGAGCTGCGACGATGCCGCGACCGCGATGGCCGAGATGCATCAGGAGGTCGCCGGGACCCTGCGCGTCGGCTCGACCGGCGAATTCGGCACCACCATCACGTCGGAACTGCTCTATGCCTTCCAGAAGACCTATCCGCAGGTCATCCTCGACGTGGTCTTCCTCTCGGCGCGCCAGCCCTTCACCGATGTGTCCGACATGGCGCTCGACGGCATCTTCCACTGGGGCGAGCCGTCCGATGTCGATTATGTCAGCCGCCGGCTGGCGACGGCCTCCTACGGGCTCTATGCCAGCCCGGACTATCTCGCACAGCACGGCCATCCGGCCACGACGGACGATCTCGCCAGGCACCGGAGCCTGCTCTTCCGCAACACCACGCGGCTGCAACCCTGGTATCTCTCCCGCCAGGGCGTCGAGGAAACCGAGATCCTCGTGCCGTCGAGCCTGATCGCCAACGACTACTGGACCCTGAAATATTTCGCCGTGGCCGGACAGGGCATCACCTACCTGCCGGGTTTCTTCGTCGAAACCGAATGCCAGAGCGATCTCCTGCTGCCGGTCCTGCCCGAATGGCGCTCGCGGGAGACGGCGATCAACCTCATCTATTCCCGCCGCCGCCACGTCTCGCGCCGCTTCAAGGCCTTCGTGACCTTCTGCATGGAGTTCTACCGCCGCCGCGAGCGCGACCAGATCCCGCGCTACTTCGTCGAGAAGATCATGCGCGGCCAGAATGAAAAATAAAAATTCCGCATAAAAACAGCATGTTGCAATGCCAACACTCAAGAAGGATGCACACATCCCTTTGTACCTGTCAGCGATAGGTGAGCGCTCATACGCATATCGTCGCAACGAAGTCGGCAGCATGCGGACCGTCTGGGTCTTCAATGACAACCGCTTGCGCACTCTTCATTCGACTGGCGTTACCGGAAGAGCGCATGGAGGTCCCTGCTCATCGAATATGGGACCCGGATGCGCTCCCCGGAAACGTCAGCTCCAAATGCACGTCCAATGCACGGCAGTTTTTGCACGAAGAAGACGGTTTACAGCGGACAAAGCGTCTCCTTCCACCGGAATCAGGTTCTCCTTGAGATAGTTATTTGAGATGACGAAACCCGGCTGCGTAAATTACTTTGCTTCCGGATCATCATAGACTAATCACAACTTTTGATAACAGATAGTCGTAAAAAAGGATTAGCCCATCACTCTATATTGACCATTCCGAAAGAAGATAATGCTGCTTCTGTCCTGTTTTTTACGCGAAGTTTTTTGTATATGCTTCGAACATGCGCCTTGATGGTGTTTTCCGAGAGCTTCAGACTGTGAGCGATAAGCTTGTTTTGCGTGCCCTTGCACAGAAGATCGAGTATCTCGACCTCACGCACCGTCAGATGCGCTTCATGCATCGCCGGAAGCGGGGAGGCTGAAGGAGAAACCGGCATGCCCGCCTTTTCCGGAGATTTCAGCCGACGCAGCAACGTGGAGGGAAAATGCTCTCCGCCCTTTATGAGCAGCTCCACCCCGGTCAGAAACACGTCCAGGCGCACATCGAGCGGTAAAATGCCATCGATATGCCTGTCCTCGGCCAAAAGGCCCACAATGGGATCCAGCGCGGCGGAATCCCCAATCAGAATGCCGATGGAAATCGACGCAGTCTCCGCCTCCATATCCGTCAGAATCCGGGCAATATCGGTTGCATCCTTGCCATGAAACAGCATGAGGTCCATGCGCGCCCGATGCGTCCGCAGCAGATTTTCCGCCTCCCGATCGACCAAGATTTCATGATCGGAAAAGCGGCGTTTCAGCGCCTCCGACAAGCACTCGATCAGAAAATCCGGCTCCGCCACTATAACGATCAGACGCCGTTCGCTGCCCTCGCGCCGCTGTCGCGGCTGCCCCGGTCTCACAGCTTCACCCACAGCCCTTCCCCACCAACGCAATACAGATGAGAAACAAATGGCAGGAATTTCTTTCTCGCCTGCCAGCTTTTTAATTCTTCGATGATACAGTATTAATCAATTTTTCGTCAAATAATCACTTCGGGTGATGCCCGCGGCAAAAATCTTATCGTTCGCTCGGCGTAAATATATCGGAAAACGGGTCTTTTGGCCGCAAATGCAATCACAACAATACTATGGCGGCAGGAAATTCCCCAAATAGTTGCGAAGCGAGCTAAAACATCTGCGCTACCGCCTCTACGACCGATGGGAAGAACGGCCCTCTGCGGCACTGCCTGGCAGGTAGGAAGGCCCGGCATTCGCGCATGAGCGCGGCCTGTGTCTGCCTATCGAGCCTGCCATCGAACTGTCGAACCCGAATCCCTTTTTCACGAAGCCGGGCTTTCACGATGTAGATGAACAGGTTGCCGTTCGTCTTGGGTAACGCGCTGACGATTTGCCGCTTTTCCGGCTGGGTTAGGGCGTTGAAGCGTGTATTGAGTTTTGCAAAAGCGGAATGCCTGGCCGTTGCCGCGTCGATGAGGAAGCCCTCGATGTCCTTCTCCGGTTCGGACAGCATATCCTGCGATGCCAGCAAAATCGTCTTCGCCTTGGCGATGTCCTTGCGGACCAGCAAGGTTCGACCGTCCCGTTTGCCATCCCGATAAGCGGCAATCAGGTCGAGCGTCGCGGCAGCATCGTGATCTGCCATGGCCTGGCGAAGGACGCTCATTGCGGACTTGCTGCTCTGTTGGCGACCCCGGCCGTAGAACAGGGCCTCGGCAAGAACCGAAGGCGCGCCGGCGACCCTCGCCTCCATCGCATCGCGCAACCGGGTAAAACCCGCCGATGCGGTTCGGGCAGAGGGGCGTGAAGCCTGGAAGCGGCCAAGGGCCAGCATGGCACCGCGGTTCCCCGTCTCGACGGCGGCACGATAATGCGCTTCCGCCTCCTTGAAATTGCGACGGCCGAAGCGTCCGTCGGCATAGCCCTGCGCGAGGCGCAGCCTGGCCGAAACGCTGCCATCGGCGGCAGCCGCACGGTAATATTTAAGCGCCAGCGCCGGATCGAGCGGCGCGGCCTCGATCCGGCCGAACATATCTCCAAGCGCCAGCAGGGCATCGGCACTTCCGAGCGCCTTCAACGCGGCCTGTGCCTTGATGAGATTGCGCGGTGTTCCCTGACCCGCCGCCATCATTTGCGCCAGACGGATCTGTGCCTCTTCGCTACCCCGCCCGGCGGCCTCACGGTAGTGCGTGAGGGCCAGAGCGGGATCGGCTTTCACCGCCATGCCGTCCGCATAGAGATTGCCGAGTTGCACATGGGCATTGACCGAGCCGAGCGCGCTTGCCCGATCCAGCGCCGAAAGCGCGAGGGTGGTCTGCAGGGGAATGCGACCGGAAAGGCCAACACCGGCGAGTTCCTCGAGAACAGCAGGATTGTCGGCCTTGGCAAGCGTCCGAAGGGCGGCAAGACCGGCCTGCGGATCGCGCCGCGTGCCCTCGCCCCGGATCGTCATTTCGGCGACACGAAGGCGCGCCTGAAGATTGCCGGCCTCTGCGGCGGCGCGATAGGAGGCGAAAGCCTCCTCCGGCTTCTGCGGCCTGTAGCTGTCTCCGAGCCGCAGCAGTGCCGTAATGCTTCCATCGGCCGCTGCCTGCTGATAGTGGCTGCGGGCGCTGGCGATATCGACCGGCACTCCCTCACCCTTCGCGTAGATATCTCCAAGCGCAAGGGACGCGTCGGCGGCGCCCTGCCCTGCCAGGGCCGAAAGTTCGGCAAGCCCCGCTTTCACATCCTGCGCGACGCCTTGTCCGGCCACTTTCATTTCTGCCTGGCGCACCTTTGCCGCAGCATTGCCGAGCGTTGCGGCCCGCGCATAGGCGGCAAAGGCCTGGGTTTCATTGCCGGGGCCCAGAGCCCCCTGCGTATAAAGATCGCCGAGAGACATCGCGGCGCGGGCATCGCCTCCGGAACCTGCCAGCGCCATCAGTGCGGCCTTTGCCGCGTCCTCGTCGCGAACGATCCCCTGGCCTCGCGCCGTCATTTCCGCAAGACGGATTTTTGCAGTCGCATTGCCGTCCTGCGCCGCCTCCCGATAGTAGCTTGCCGCCTTGGGATAATCGACCGGCACAAGGCGGCCGTCGGAGTAGAAATCGCCCAGCCGCGAAAGCGCGGTCACACTGCCTCCCATTGCGGCCTGCCGATAATAGCGTCGGGCGAGTTCGGGATCGATGCCAAGTCCTTCTCCCTTTGCGTAGACGTCCGCCAGCGTCAACGCGGCATCCGTTCTTCCCTGCGCCGCCAGCGCTTCCAGTTCGACACGCGCAGCGTTCGCGTCCTGGGATACGCCTTGCCCGAGCGCTTTCATTTCGGCCCGCCGCACCTTTGCCGCCCCCTCGCCGAGCACTGCCGCGCGGCCATAGGCGGCAAACGCCATTTCCGGATCGGGCGAGCCGAAGGCACCTTCGATGTAGAGATCACCGAGCATCATGGCGGCATGGGCATCGCCTCCCGCTCCAGCCAGCTCGTCCAACGCGGCCTTCCCGGCATCCGCATCGCGGGCTGTCCCCTGCCCTCGTACCGTCATCTCGGCAAGGCGGATTTTAGCGACAGGACTGCCCTTGTCCGCGGCCGCACGGTAATATTCCACCGCATGTGCATAATCGGTCGGCACGAGCCTGCCGTCAGAATGGAGGTCTCCGAGCCGTACGAGGGCTGTTATGCTTCCGGTCGCCGCCGCCTGCCAGTAATAGGTCCGCGCCCGTTCCGGGTCTGCACTTCCCGTATCGCCCTTCGCATAGAAATCTGCCAGCGCCAGCGCCGCATCGCCCGAGCCCGCAGCGGAAAGTGTCTCCAACTCGCTCCGCCCCGCATCGACGTCCCTTGATACGCCCTGCCCGAGCATTCGCAACTCGGCCCGCCGCACCTTGCCCGCAAGGTCGCCGAGGGATGCCGCGCGATCGTAATAGGCAAAGGCCATCTCCGGATTGGCGCCCCCGAGCGCGCCTTCCGCGTAAAGGCCAGCGAGAGCCGTCGCAGCCGATGCGTTTTTCTCGATGCCTGCCAGTACATTGAGAGTGGCCTTTGCGGCGCCTGCGTCACGCGCGGTTCCCTGTCCGCGCGCCGTCATCTCGGCAAGCCGAATCTTCGCGGAAGCGTTTCCCATCCGCGCGCCATCGCGGTAGTAGCCGATCGCCCGGCCATAGTCGGCCGGAACCAGGCGACCGTCGGAATAGAAGTCCCCAAGGCGCGTGAGCGCCGTGGTGCTTCCTTCTTCGGCGGCCTGTCGGTAGCGGTCCAGCGCACGCACCGGCTCGACAGGCGTTCCCTCACCCGCCGCATAAATGTCGCCCAACGCAAGCGAGGCACCGCTTTCGCCATCCGCAGCGAGGGCCTCCAACTCGGCGAAGGCGGCCGGGCCATCCCGGGCCATGCCCTGGCCGGCCGCTTTCATTTCTGCCAGCCGCACCTTCGCGGCCACATTGTCCTGATCCGCCGCCTGACGATAGAAGCCTGCCGCGAGTGCGGGCTCGGAAGCATGTGCTTCCCCCAGCCGCACGAGCGCCGTCGTGCTGCCCTGCCTTGCGGCGTCCTGATAATATTTCAGGGAGAGCGCCGGGTCGGACGCGACAACCCGCCCATCCCGATAATAATCGCCGAGCAGGAGGGAGGCGGTTGCCTCTCCTTCGGCCGACAACTCTCTCAACGCTTTCAGCGCGCTTTCGGCATCACGAACCATTCCGCGCCCACGCGCCTGCATTTCAGCAAGCTGCACGCGGGCAACGGCGCTGCCCTGCTTGACGGCGCGACGGTAGTGGCCGATTGCCTTCGCATAATCCGCCGCCACCGCCAGACCGGACGAATAGAAATCGCCCAGTTGCAGCTCCGCATCGCGCGATCCGGAACGGGCGGCTTTTTCCAGGGCCGCGAGGGCGATGTCCGCCTGTACCGGCACCCGCCCGCTGAGGCAGAGTTCAGCGAGGGCATCGAGTGTGCGCAAGTCGCTGGTCGCCACCAAAGCGCGCAAGGCGGACAGCCCGGCAGCGAGATTGCGTTCGGTTCCCTCGCCGCGGATCGTCATTTCGGCGGCGCGCAACTGGCCTTCGGGATCGCCGTTGCGAGCCGCCGCCTGATAAGCGGCAAAGGCCTTCGCTTCGTCCCGCTCCACTATTTGCCCACGCCTGTAGAGATTGCCGAGCCCGACAAGGGCGCCATGCTCTCCATAGGCGGCGGCTCGTTCATAGAGCCGGCGCGCAAGGTCGCCATCCGGTTTTTCGTCTGTCGCGACCGGCTCGGGGCGAGGCGAGGAGACGGCGAGGATCGCATCCGGGCCTGCACTGTCCAGCATGCGGTCGTAGTCGCCCAAAAGCTTCTCGACACCGGCCGTATCGACCTGACGTGCGGCATAGAGATCCGCAAGCTGCAGGAGCGTGCGACCGAGCGCCGGCTGAAAAGCCGGTTCGGCCGTTTCCGCCGCGAAGGCAAATCTCGCCACGGCCCAGAAAAGGGCGGCGGCAAGCCCCAAGCGCAGCCCCTTTCCCATCACGGCCTCCCCGAACGCTCATGCAGCCCATCCGGCAGGAGCGTGCGGCCCCAGGCCCGTATGCGCCGCGCCGCCCGCCAGCCGGTCGCGACAAGCCTGTCGGAAGGCGGTGAGACGGGGAGCTCGCCGCCCTCGATCAGGTCGATCAGCCTTTCCGGTGTCAGATCGCTCGTCACGATGATGCGGGAGAGCGCAAAGAGATTTTCCGTACCGCTGCTCAGCGCATGACGTACGCGGCAAGCGGCAAGATAGCCGATTTCCTCCGCAAGCCGTCGTGTCACCGGCGCGGCGTAGCCGTGCGGATAGGCAAAGCTCTTCACTGCCCGGCCGAGCCCGTCCTCGAGGGCATGCTTGCTGTCCGCCATCTCGCGGCGCGCGCGGGCACGGCTTAACGTATCCAGTTCCGGGTGGCTGACCGTATGCGCCCCGATTTCGACGCCCGCCTCCTGAAGGTCACGGAGCGCCCTCCAGTCCAGCATGGGCCGGGCGCCCTCGCCCAGCGGCGCAAGCCAGCGAGCGGTCGCCCCAACGAGACCGGAGACGACGAAGAGGGTCGCGGGAAAGCCGCGCGCCGTGAGAACAGGCATGGCGCCTTCGGCAAAATCCACAAGGCCGTCATCGAAGGTGATGACACAACTCCGCTGCGGCAGGGAAAGACCGCCACGCCGTCTCATCGCGAGTTCCTGCACCGTCATCGGACGATAACCCCTCGCAGAGAGAGCCCGAAGCTGGCCGTCAAATTCGCGCGGGGTCACCAGCCAGCGGCGATAGGCCGGTGCGCAGTCCGTCGCGACGCTATGATAGACCAATATGGGAACCGGTCGCATGTCACGCCTTCCTCTCCACCGCCCGGCCGCTTGCAAGCGCCCGCAGATAACCCGGCACACCGGCAAGGATGCCGAGCCGCTCCATCCAGACGAGCCGGCGGGGATAATCGGGCGGCAGGCGGTTCGTCTTTTCCGAGGTCGGCCCGACCATATGGCGTAGCCCGGCAGGGAAGGCCGCCATCAATCGCAGCGCCCGGCGCGGTTCGTCCAGGACGATTTTCGTGAGATAGGCGCCCAGCCCCATGCCGTAGCAATAGGCCTGCCGGCGCATGCCCTCCTCGCCGCGGCGATGATAATGCCAGACGATACCCTGGGGCTGGTAGACAAGACGAAAACCGGCGCTGACGACAGAGAAGAAGGCGGCAAGATCGTCGCCGCCGCGCGCCAGCGTGCCGGCCCCGAGCGCATCGTCGAAACCGCCGATAGCCCGCAGCGCATTCACGCGGAAACCCATGTTCGCGCCCGAACCGAACTGGCCGGCGGTGAAGGGAAAGAGCACGCCGTCGGGCCGGTTTGCATCGAGATCGTAGACACGGCGCTGCAACCCCTTGCCGAAACCGCCGTGGCGCTCGGTCCAGAACTGTGCGCGGGTCTCCAGTTCGGCCGGCAGAATGAGGCCGGTCACGCAGCCGACCGCCTCGTCCTCCTCCATCGGCGCCGCCATGGCGGCCAACCAGTGCCGGTCGAGGACCACGTCATCGTCCGTGAAGAGCACGATATCCGCCGTGACATGCCGCATGCCGGCATTGTGGGCACGGCCAAGTCCCGCCACGGGCTCGAGCACGTAGCGAACCCGGTCGCTCCAGCGTGCCGCGAGCATTCGGGCGGTGGCGGCGGAAACCGGCGCATTGTCGACGACAATCACCTCGTCCGGCACCCGCGTCTGGTCGAAAAGCGACACGAGGCACCGTTCGAGGCTCTCCGCGCGTTCGCGGGTCGCAATCACCACCGAGACCCGCTCCCTCGGGCCTTGCGAGGGCTCCCCGGCGCTCGGCAAGGGATGCACGGAACCCATCGCTTCCAGCAGATCCGACGCTTCGATCACCGGCCCCGGATGTTCCATTTCGAGAATTGCGAGCGGCCGCACGCCGCAGCGCAAGAGGCAGAATATCCCGCCATAGGGGACATTTCCCGGACGCCTGAGGTCGATTGCCGGAAGCGGACGCTCAACATCGACGCTGACGATTTTTACCGGATGGAACATGTCGGCTTTCATATCCGTCCTCCCGCCGGGAAAAGACCGGCCAAGGAAAACCGCGCCGAAAGGTAGCCGGCCGCCGTGAAACCCAGCCCTGCCACGATGCCGGCTGCCCGCAAGAGGCCGGACGGATCGCGCCGGACCACAGTATCGGCAAGGCCGCGCGCAAAGCCTCCCGGCAGGGTGCGGGTCACATAGGCGCCTTCCGCCGCAAGGCCGTCTCGCGCGCCGACACTCGCCGCCACGGCCCTCTTCGAGCGGCCCTCGGCAAGGCATCGCCGGCGAAAGTAGCCCCAGCGAGCCCGAACGCCAGCCACCTGATGACGCACGATCGCCTCGGGATCGTAAAGGATCACACCATCGGGGAACGTCTGCCGTGCGCGGATGCTGAGTTCCGTCTCCTCGCAGCCGGCAGCATCCTGCCCGGTGCGGCCGATGCCTTCGCGAAATCCGCCAACGGTATCGAAAACCATCCGGCGGAAGGACATGTTACAGCCGATCGGGTTCCGGATGGGATGCAGCCCCTCGGGCAGCCCCCGATAACTGCACCCCACGACCCATTGAAATTCTTCGGGGAACCAGCGGGGGCGCCCTTCTTCCCAAAGCGGGACGACCTTTCCGCCGACACCGAGCACCGCCGGATCGTCGTAATGGCGCTCCATGCGGCCGAGCCAATCGGGCTCCGCCAGGGCATCATCGTCGAGAAAGGCGACGAGCTCCTGGCCTTCCGCGGCCCGAATGCCGGTGTTGCGGGCGCCCGAAAGCCCCCGCGCCGCGGCATTGGCAATGACCTCGGCCGCCGGGAAGGCGGCCCGGGTTTCTTCCAGCAGCCTTTCATTGTGGTCGATGACCACGATCATCCGGTCCGGTCGTCGTGTCTGACCGAGGACGGAGCGGACGGCGCCGGCGAGCTGCACACGGCGCTCGTCGGCATAGGCGCAAATGACGACGGCGATCGAGCCCATGGCCAGTCATCCCGTCAGAGAAGACCGGTTCCTGAGGGGGACGGCCACCGGCGCAGGGCGGGCCAATCCCAGGCGGGCAATAGTCTTGAGCACCCGCCAGCCATCGGGGAAGGTGCGCAGATTGCTGACCCCATGGACGCGCGGATATTCGCGGCTGGGCAGCTCGGCAACCGCCAGCCCCGCCTGAAGCGCGCGAATGTTCATGTGCGTCTCGATCTCGAAACCGGTGGCGCCTTCCACGCGCAGATGGGGCAACACATCACGCCAGAAGGCGTTGTAGCCGTAGCAAAGATCGCTGAACCGGCCGCCGAAGCGAAGGCGTACCAGTTGCAGGAGGCCCCAGTTGCCGATCCGGCGATACCACTCCATGTCGCGGGTGTCGCCCCCTTGCAGGAAGCGCGATCCCTTGACGAAATCCGCCCCCGCGAGAAGCGCGCCGACAAAGCCCGCCATTTCGGCGGGATCGGCCGAGCCATCGGCGTCGAGCGTGATGAGGATGTCTCCCCGTGCCGCTGCGAAGCCGGCGGCCAGCGCCGCGCCCTTGCCCAGGCGGGGCTGCTCGATCACGACGATGCCCGGCATCAGGCCGAGCGCCACATCGATGGTGCCGTCGGCGGAATTGCCGTCGACAAGAATGACTTCATCGACCCAGCCCGGGATGCGGGGAAGGACATGGGGGAGGTTTTTGGCCTCGTTGACGGTCGGCACTATAACGCTGACGCGAGGCACTGATATGGCGCCGAGCGGCTTTGCCGGGCGCACTGATCTTCTCAAAGCGGAATGGACCGGATCACTCATGGGACTCCAAGCTCCTATCCGAACCGGACAAAGAAAGGGCGCACCTTTCCATCGCCTAGCTCGACACTGGAAGTGAATGGTTTGAATTTTCCGCTGTATGACGCTTTTATTACAGAATTCACATATTGTAAACTATTCCTTTCTTGCGCATGAAAGGGGCGTATCTTCCGATGGGAAAGAGAGCCAGTATGGGTTCCCTTTCCGGATATCCGCGAGGTTCGCTTGCAGCCGAAACACCGCACCGCAAAGCGCCCGTCCGCCGATGAGCAGGTGAAGACGTGGATGAGCCTGATGGCAGAATGGGACGCGCTTTCCAGGGAGCTGGAAGCCGCGCGAACGGTCAAGATCGGCCGCGCCGAAGCGGCTGTCCTCGCCCGCATGCAGACGGTGAAGGAGCGGATCGATGCCTTTCTCGGGAGAGCCGCCCAAGAGCGTCGCCCCGTAAAGGGGCCCATCGTCATGGGAACGTTCACCCCGTCCTCAGGAGAGGAAATCGACTAGCCGCGGAACGACGGTGACCGCGAATGTCAGAACGCAGGCCCCTGCCACCCAGACCAGCGGCCGCAGGCGTTTACGGGAGACGCCGGCCTGCCCGGCCAGTTGCGTTGCGGCCAATGCGGCAAGGGCGGCAAGGCCACTGACCAGCGCCGGCCATCCCGTATTCGCCAGCACCGAGAGATCGGGAGGCGCCTCGTGCACCCGGACATCCATGCCGAGCCCGCCATCGCCATCATCCTTGAGGTCGATCGAAAAATCCGACACGGTCTTCAACGCCGAAAGATTGAGACGCAGCTTTTCGAAGAGTGCCCGCTCATAGCGATCGCCGGGACGGAACGGCACGGCACGGCGAATATCCGCATCGTTCAGCCTGCGCAGCCCCCTGAAAACCACCTCGCCGAAGTGAAGTCGCGGTCCCGTATCCAGGTCGAGGACCGCAGCAGCCACTCCATCCGCGCCCCGTGTCCAGGTCAGTTCCCGCTGGCGAACCAAAGGAAAATCCTGTCGGCCAATCCGCTCGATGATGCGCCGGATGAGGGTTTCCGACGCTTCCGCCGTCGCCGCACGCCCGACGAAATCCCGCACCGTTTCCGCCAGATCACTGACGATCTCGGGGCCGAAATCCGATCGGCGCACGCCCTTCAGTTCGATGGAGCCGACCGAATAGAGTCTTCCGGGAAGGGGCTTGAGGACCACCTGTCCGTCCTCATGTGCGGCGTTGATATCCGCGTCGAGATAGCCGAGATTCACCATGAGTCTCCGCAGCCGCGCCATTTCGAGCCGCACAGCCTCGTCTTCCTCGGCGGGCGAGGCCACGCCCTCGAGAACGGTCGGCAACTGAAAAGCGAGATGGAGCGCCGTGGCGACACCGGGCGCCGTTAGCCCCTCGGTTTCCAGCCGCGCGGATGCGCCTGCCGCTGGCAGGCTAGACACTGCCCAGAAAGTAACGGCCACCATCAAAGCTTTGGATTTCACGAAAGGATCGGACATTTCCGGCCTCCGGGACCAACTCACAGCCAGTAAAACATAAATTCAGAGAAATGCACCCCGGGAACGGGTTAGCCCATTTATTTTATTCTTGGTTCGTCTTATGATCGCGCCGCTCATCGTGCCTGACCCAACCAGATTGTTGGAGAAGTTGCATGATCCCCATCACAACAGTGCCGTGCTCAGGTTACACCGTCGAACCCGCTCCCATCTCGGACTCCAGTGAGCCGATCTGGCGGGATCTCTTCTGCCGCGACGGAACGGCTCTGCCGAGTCAATCGCCGGAATGGGCAAGAGCCGTAACTGACGCGGGCGGTTTCCGCGCCCTTCCGCAGTTCTTCAAGTTCGACGACGGCAGCCGGGCAGTGCTTCCGCTTTTCGTCAAGGGAGCAGGCCGGCTGCGCTACGCTTGGTCGCCGCCGCCCGCCTGGGGCTTCGGCGGGGTCCTGAGCGATGGAGAAATGACGCCAGCCAAGCTCTCCATCGTGCTGGAACACCTGGAAACGCTGCCATCCCTCGGCTTCAAGATCAGACCCAATCCCCTGACTGCGGGACTCTGGGCCCAGGCGGCCCGGCCCGGCTGGAGCGCCATAGACCGTTGCGCCCATGTGATCGATCTGGCGGGCGGCTTTTTGGCCGTGCGGGCCCGTTTTCGTCCGAACGCGGGCACCTATATCCGTCGCGCCCAGAAAAGCGGCGTGGAAATCGAGGTGGGCAACCACGAGGGCCTTATCGACGAGTTCCATCACCTGCTTCAACTGTCCCTGGTGCGTTGGGCGCGCAAGCAACACGAGCCGGCGGTGCTGGCGCGCATGCGTGGGTTACGCCGCGACCCAAAGGCAAAATTCATCACCATGGCCTCGCAAATGGGCGATCGTTTCCGCCTCTATGTCGCGCGGCTCAATGGGCGGGCCGTTGCCGCCATCCTCGTTCTCATGGGGCGGCAGGCCCATTATACGCGCGGAGCGGTGGACGAAGCGCTGGCCGGCGAAAGCAGGGCCGCCTATCTGCTTCAGGCAACGGCAATCGAAGATGCCTGCCGGTTCGGCTGCACCCATTATCACATGGGTGAAACCGGCAATTCCGCCTCGCTGGCCCAGTTCAAATCCCGGTTCGGCGCCGTTGCCGTTCCCTATTGCGAATACCGCTACGAAACACTTCCACTGGCCCGACTGGATGGCCTTGCCCGCCGGACCGTCAAGCGCATTCTGGGGTTCCGCGATGCACCCTGACCGAGTAGCTGCGTTTCTGGGATTTGCCATACCGCTTTTCTTTCTCTCGTACCCTACTTTCGCCGCCGATCCCGCTCCGCTTTCCGCGGACGGACAGTGGCGCCTGATCTTTCAGGACGAGTTCGAGGCGGAGACCCTCGACGGCGGAAAATGGACGACCTGCTATTGGTGGAACAAGGATGGCTGCACCAATCTCGGCAACAGGGAATTGCAATGGTACAGGCCTGAAAACGTTTCGCTTTCCGATGGGATGCTCCATCTTACGGCGCGACGTAAGAAGGCGACGGGTATCGAGGGCCGCAAGTTCAGATATACGTCCGGCATGGTAACGACGGGGCGCGACTATGCGGAATTGCCCCGTCCTTCCCGCATGCGTTTTCGCTACGGGCACGTCGAGGTTCGGGCCAAGGCGCCGGCGGGAAAGGGCTTCTGGTCCGCGATCTGGCTGCTTCCGGAAACGCGTGAATCCCGGCCGGAGATCGACCTCATGGAGGTGCTCGGCGATTCCGGCACCTCGCTGCGGATGCACTATCACTATACCGACGACAAAGGGAAGGAACAGGACCCCGGCAAAACGGCCACCGTGGCGAACCTCACGCGGGACTGGCACGTCTACGGCCTGACCTGGGACAAGGACAAGCTCGTCTGGTACCTCGACGGTAAGGAGGTATGGCGCTGGACCGACGCGGCTTCGATCGCCAGCGAGGACATGTACCTGCTGCTCAATCTCGCCGTGGGCGGCGAGTGGCCCGGCCCGCCGGGCAAGCGGACGAAATTCCCCTCCAGCTACCTCATCGACTACGTCCGTATCTGGCAACGGAGCGAGAAATGATGACCGTTGCCACTTTCCGCCGCCTTGCGAGCTACCCGCCGCTGCTGCAGGCTCTCGTCGCCTCCCCGCTCCTGCGCAATGGCTATGCACTCGTTGCCAGCGCCGGGCTGACCTCGCTGCTGGGCCTCGTCTTCTGGGGGCTCGCCGCCAGGCTTTATACGCCGGAGCAGGTCGGTATCGGGGCGGCCATGATTTCCACCATGCTGACGCTCGGCAATATTTCCCAGCTCAACCTCGGCAATCTCCTGAACCGCTATCTGCCCGCCGCCGGCATGGGAGCACGCAGGCTGGTGCAGGTGTCCTACGGGCTGGCCGCGGTAGCCGCCGGCCTGCTGTCAGGACTGGCCGTCGTGGTCGTCCCGAATTTCGTTCCGGAACTTGCCTTCCTCCACGATCAGCCGCTGGCCGGGGCCGGATTCGTGATCGCCACCATCGTCTGGACGCTCTTCGCGCTCCAGGACAGCGTATTGGCAGGACTGCGCCGGGCTACCATAGCCCCGATCGAAAATGCCCTGTTCTCGCTTGCGAAGCTTCTTCTTCTGGTGGTTTTTGCCGGCGTGGCGCTTCCCGGCTCGGGGCTCTATGCCGCCTGGGTCCTGCCGTTGCCCTTGCTGTTGCTGCTCGTCAACTGGCTGATCTTCTTCCGCTTCCTGCCTCGCCATCGCATGACCGGCGCCGAACGTCCGGACAGGCGCTCCCTCGCCCGTTATTTCGGCTGGGATTATGCCGGAACGCTCGCCTCCATGACCGCGATGGGCGTGGCGCCGCTGATCGTGCTGCACCATGGCGGCTCGAAAGAGCTCGCCGTCTATTACATTTCGTGGGAAATCGCTTACGGCGTCTATCTGATCAGCCGTTCCATGGGCATCTCGCTCCTTGCCGAAATCGCCTTCGACCGCACGAAATTCCACCTTCTCGCCATCAACGCACTGTTCTACACGCTGATGCCGCTGGCCGTCGCCGTCGCCGTCATCTTCCTCGGCGCACCGCTCCTGCTGCGCCTTCTCGGCACGCAATATGCCGGCGAGAGTTCCCTCATGCTGCGGCTTCTCGTTCTCTCCTGTCTGCCCTGGAGCGTGGTGACACTGATGCTCGCCCTGGCGCGCGCCAACGGCCGCACGCAGGCCGTCGCTGCTGCGCAGATCGTCACGCTGGCCGTTGTTCTGGGTGTCGGCACGCCTCTTGCAGCGACCTACGGCGCGGCGGGAATGGCAACCGCCTGGCTCGCTGCCCATTGCCTTACCCTGGCCGGCCTGCTGATCGATCTCTTCCGCCGCCTCGACCCCTCCGGCCGCGTGGAGCTTGTGCTGCGCCTGTTGTCCGCGCTGGCTCGGATGCGCGGCCATCTTCTGCCTGCGGCGCGGTCCGGGCCATCTCTCCTTCCCGACATTGCCCGGTTCTGCGCAGAGGAGGGTATTGCCACTCCCGATCCCGGCAGCATCCGGGAATTTCGCCGCGAAAGCGATGTGCGGACCGCCGCTTTCCAAACGTCCACAGCCGAATGCTTCATCTTCAAGCAGGCGACATCGCTGGAAGGAGCAGCGGCCCTTTCCCGCCACATCGTCCAAAGCGAGGCCCTGGCCCAAAACGCGGGCATCGGGCTTTCGACGAGCCGCATTGTCGCCAGCCGTTCGTCCTTGTTCTGCAGCCTCGTTGAACGCGCTTTTCCCGGCGAAGACGGACGGGCGACGCTGGCAACCCCGGCCCGGCATTTTCCAGCCCTCGCCCTTGCCATTCAGGCCATCGGCGAGATCCATCGAAGCACGGCGCGAATCCAGTACCTCGACGACGGCTGGATGAGCCGCTGGGTTGACGATGACGTCGCACGGGTTGCGCCTTCCCGTTCTCTCCTGGTGGATCGTGCCGGCGGGCTTTCGGTCTTCCGGGACGCACAGCACAGGTTCTGGGCGGGTCGGCATATGCCGCTCGGGCTTGGCCACGGGGATTTCGCACCCGGAAACCTGCTTTTCCTCGTCGGTCCGGGTGAGGCCGAGGTAAAGTTCAGCGCCATCATAGACTGGGAAGCGGCCTGCCCCGACTCCCCTCCGGGGTTGGATGAGATATTCCTGCTTCTGACGGCGCGGGCGCAGCGGAGCGGGGAGGAATTCGGGTTTGCCGTGCGAGGCTTGCTGTCGGAACCTCGCCTGTCGTCCGAAGAACAGAAGGCAATGGAAAGCTCCCGCAGCGCGCTGGACAACGCCTATGGCGCCTTCACCGATCCGAAGGTCATCCACGCCCTGTGCGGCCTCGCCTGGTGGCGGCACGTTGCGGCCAACCTCCAAAAGTCCCCGCGCTTTGCAGAAAATCCACTTTGGATGGCGGTCAATATCGACCTTGTCCTCTCCACGTTCATCAGATCGCAAGGGGTGGAAAGATGAGCCAGGCAGCAGAGATGGACCTCACGACGACCTCCGGAACGGTCGCGCCAGCCCGGCTCGGCACGATCATCCTTACCATCATGCTCGCCGGGGCGCTCTTCCTGTGGACGCGCTCCCTTGGCATGAGCGACCCGGACCGGATGACCGATCTCGGGCTCGTTTCGATCGTTCCGCCTATCTTTCACCTCTCCATCGCCCTGCTCGCGGCAGGTTTTTCCTGGCTGATGATCCGAGGACGCACGAGCGGCCCGCTGCCGCTTCTTTACCTTGCCGCTCTCATCCTCGTTCTCGCCGCAACGCCGCCGATCGTTTACGGCACGCTGCGCTATTCCTGGGCCTGGAAGCATCTCGGCATCGTGGATTACATCCAGCGTCACGGCAGCGTGGACCGCACTGCGCCGTTTCTTGCGGCCTATCACAACTGGCCCGGCCTCTTCGCGGCCACGGCCTGGATCGCCGACCGGTTCGGGGTGAGGGCCGTCGATCTGGCGCCCATCCTGCGCTTTACGCCCCCCGCCCTCGACCTCGCGATCTGTGCAGCCTATCTGCAACTGATACGCCGGTTGACGGATGATCCTCGCCTTCCCCTGACAGCCGCATGGCTCTTCATTACAGCCAACTGGATCGGCCAGGACTATTTTTCGCCACAGGGCTTTTCCTTCCTCTTCTACATCATTCTTCTCGGTCTGTTCCTCGGCCCCTTGCGCCGGACGGCTGCCCCTTCGCCGTCCGGCGGATTTTCCGGAGTGCTTGCCAGTGCCGTCGCCATGGTGCTCATCGTCGCCGTCGTCGTAACGCATCAGTTGACGCCCCTGCTGGTCATTCTTTCCATCGGCGTGCTGACGGTGGGGCGCCGGCTCTCGCCGGTCTATCTTTTCTTCGCGCTGATCGCCCAGCTGCTCTGGCTGCTCTGGGGCGCGGCCCCCTTCGTTATTGAGCGGATTCATGACGAGCTTGCCGCCATAGGCACGTTGTCGGAAGCGACCAGTAAAATGGCCAATGTCGGGACGGTCAGCGCCGAGCGGGGCCAGGCCATCATGATCGGCCGGGCGCTGACCGCTACCATCGCGCTCTTCGCCGTTGCCGGCGGCCTCCGCCGCCTATGGAACGGATTCTTCGATTATACCGCCGTCGCGCTGCTTCTTGCACCGGCGCCCCTCCTGCTGGTCGCCTATGGTGGAGAGGCGGTGTTCCGGGTCTATATGTTCGCGTCCCCGTTTCTCGCCTTCTTCGCGGCCGCGCTCTTCTTCCCGTCGCCCGCCGCCGGCAGGACGATCCTCAGCTTTCCACTGCTCTTCCTGCTCTGCCTGTTTTCGGCGACAGGCTTCCTTTTCGCCAACAATGGCAAGGACCGCGAGTATCGCTTCACCAGGGATGAAGTCGCGACGGCCAAATGGCTCTACACGATAGCCCCTCCGGGAACGCTGCTCGTCGAAGGCGCGCGAAGCTACCCCTCGCAATTCGTGAATTACGAGAATTTCACCTATCTGCCGATCTCCGAGGAAGATCACGCGGCAAGACGGGAGATCGTCACCGACCCGGCCGGTGTGTTTTACCGCTGGATGACCGACCCGCGCTGGAACGACGCATTCCTGATCCTGACCCGAAGCCAGAAGGCCTATCTGCAAGCGTCGGGCATGCCGCCGGGTGATTTCGACCGCATGGAGAATATCCTGCTGGCCTCGCCGCGCTTCCATCTCGTGCGCGCTTCCCCCAATGCAAGGATTTTCAGGCTGCAGGCCGACCGGCCGCGGGCGGGCGGTTATCTGCCCTCGCGGCGATAGGACATGACCGCCGCCGTCCTGTTGGTGACATGCAGCTTCCTGTAGATGCTGCGAATATGGGTCTTTACGGTATTTTCGGAGAGATGAAGCCGATGGGCTATCAGTTTGTTCTGCGTTCCCTTGCACAGTAACTGGAGAATATCGGTCTCCCGGGCTGTCAGCTGGGAACAATCCATCATGATTTCACTGCCCGTCGCCCGCTCCTCATGCTTGCACTCACGGCGATGCAGCAACGCCGACGGAAAATACTCTCCTCCCTTCAGAAGGAGGTCCACGCTGGTCAGCAAAACACCAAGATGCATGTTCAACTGCAGAATACCGTCGATTTGACGCTCTCGCGCCATTCCCTCCAGCAAAGGATGGATCCCGGACGCATCATCCACGATGACGGCAACGGAAACCCGGAAGGCTGGGTGCCTCGCACGCTCGATTTGGGCGATTTCGACCGGGTCGCGACGATAGTACAAGATGAGGTTGGCACCCCCGTTCCCCGTATCCCGATGATCGTCGACAACCACTTCGCGATCCTGGAACCGCCGGCGAAGCGCTTCCGCCAGACATTCCACGAGGCAATCCGGCCGTGCGACAATGACGATCCGCCCCGGATCGTCGCCGCGATCGGCCGGGCATACGGGATCCAATAGCGCTGTTTCGGAAACGAACATGGCCACCTCCGCAGACCAAGACGTTTCAGATGGCGAATTATTCGCATTATCTAAAATTTTTTTTACGCATATTTGGAAGACCCATGCGGAGCCAAGTGGCGATGTGCTATTCTCGCGATGTCATGAATGCACGCGAGGTCGCCCCATGCCGGAGTCCGACAACGCTTTCACCGGCTCGGTCCCGGAGAACTACGATCGGTACATGGTGCCGCTGATTTTCGAACCCTATGCGGAGGACATGGCTCGACGCGCTGCCGCCTTTTTTCCGGGCAGCGTCCTGGAGATCGCGGCAGGAACGGGCGCCGTTACACGCGCACTGGCGCCGAAGCTGGCGGCTGACGCGCGCTATGTCGTGACCGACCTCAACCAGCCGATGCTCGACTATGCCGCGTCGCGGCAACCTGCCGGCGGACACATCGAGTGGCGGCAGGCAGATGCGATGGCGCTACCGTTTTCCGACGGAAGCTTCGACCTCGTCTGCTGTCAGTTCGGCGCAATGTTCTTTCCCGACCGCCCGGCGGCCTATCGCGAGGCAAGGCGGGTTCTCAAGCCTGAAGGACGGTTTCTACTGAGCGTCTGGGATCGGATCGAGGAGAACGTCTTTGCCGACGAGGTGACGAATGTGCTGGCGGGGATGTTCCCGGACGATCCGCCGCGCTTCCTGGCACGCACGCCGCACGGCTATCACGACAGGGACCGGATTCGTCGCGATCTGGAGGAGGCCGGTTTTATCGACATCGGGATCGATACCCGCGCGGAACTAAGCCGCGCGCCCTCACCCCGCCTCCCCGCCGTCGCCTATTGCCAGGGAACCGTGCTTCGCAGCGAAATAGAAGCCAGGGCGCCCGGAATGCTGGAGGCCGCGACCGATCGCGCCGCATCGACAATCGCCAGCCGGCACGGCAATGGCGAAGTCGTCGCGAAGATTCAGGCCCATGTCATCGTGGCGAGGGCCTAGCCTCTGCGACATGCGCCCGCGTCGTATACAACCACCTTGGCCCGGACTTCCGGCAACGGCTATCCCGCGACCGAGGCGACGATCTCTCCGAGACGCCCTCGTCGCTCTTCTTCACCGGCTTCATGCGCAAGAGCGAGGAAGGCGCCGATGCGGCGCTCGATCTTTTGCGCGTGGTTCTGGGCGATATCGGCGAGCCGGTGATCGAGATAGGGATTGGCGAAGCGCTCCAGCGTGACGGCCATGTATCGCTCCGCCGCCTCGCGCTGTCCAAGAGCGGCGAAGACGGGCAGCACTTCATCCCGGCAGATCGCCGTCAATTCCGCATGCACCTCGGGACGCGCGATGAATTCGCGCACGATCGGATCGCCCTCTCCGCCCTGACGCCGCCAGATGTCGACGAGGACGGTGTGGCCGAGGTTGAGGATATGCAGCTTCAGCCGCTCGATCTGCTTGAGATCGTCGACCATCTCGATGGCCAGATGGGTGGAAGGGGCGACGACCCCGGGCCCCTTCTGGATCGCCCAGAGCGCATAGGGTTCCGCGACGGCGCCGGCGGGTTCCAGCGATTCCGAGACGATGCGGTCGACGAGGCTGCAGGCCCAGACCACGTCGTTCTCGATATAGGAGAGGAGGTCCGGACTGCCCGCCTGCGCGGCCGCAACCGCAAGGACGGCCTCCTTCAGCACCTTGCCGTTGTCTACCACAAGCTCCATCGGCATCACGACGAGCGGTCTTGCGCCCGCTGCATGGCGGGCGGCGAGCAGGTGGTAGAGTTTTGCCGGATAGCTCATCGCCGGATGGTAGGCCCGCTCCCCGTCTTCCGGCCGCGGCTGGTAGCCGGCATCGCCGGTGTTGGAGAGCACGAATTCCGCCTCCTCGACGAAGACCCGCACGACCTCCGGCCAATCGGTCGCAGCCGAAAGGCAGCGCTTCACGGAAGTGACAGTGTGCGTCTCGTCCACGGCCTGCCCATTGGCGAGCCCGCGAATGCGGACCGGATAGCCCTCGGGCGCGGCGAGCGCGGCAAGCCTCCGGCCGCGTGACGCATCACCGGAGGTCTGGACGACGGTGATCGCCCGCGCCGGATCTCCCTCGGAGAGGAACAGGTCCGCATGGGCCTGCAGGAACCGGCTGGTGCCGAACTGGATGACGGGCGTCTTCACCGTGATCTCCGCCGTCAGAGCGCGAGTTCGCGCCGGAGCGTTTCGAGCCGTTCCATGGCGACGACGCCGTCGCGGATCGTCGGCGCGGGCGTTTCCGTTCCGGCGAGCGCCGGAACGACGTCGGCGAGCAGCGAGTGATAGCCCTTCGGGTCCTCGTTGGCGGCGGCGGTGAAGTTCGGCTTCCAGGTCAGCGTGTCGACGGCGTCCGAAAGGGTCGCTGCCGGGTCGTCCACCTTGAAGGGCGGATTGCGGTTCCAGCGCACTTCGATGACATTATCGACCTCGATGCGCTGGTGGTCGCCCATGATCTCGATGCGTTCGACGGGCGTGCCGCGCGACTGCGCCGTGCCCATGGCGATGGTGCCGATGGCGCCGCATTCGAAATCGAAATTCACATGGAAGAGCACCTTGCCGGGCGCCTTCTCCACCTTGCGCGCGGTCAGCCTGGTGACCGGCGAGACGAGGAAGGAGACAAGGTCCATGTAGTGCACGCAATGGTGCAGGAAGAAGCCGGTATAATCGACATTGCCGGCGAAATAGCCGGGCGCCGTCATGTAATAGCCGGTGATGCCGTAGATATCGCCGAAGCGGCCGGAGCGCAGGATGTTCGCCGCGATCTTGTTGCCGGCGGAATAACGCTTCATGAAGCCGACGAGGAGCGGCTTGCCCGACTTCTCCGAGGCCGCCAGCAATTCGCGCGCGCCGGCGGCGCTGCCCGACGGCGGCTTTTCCATGAAGACGGGAAGCCCGCGCTCCAATGCCATCCTGCCGAAGCGCAGATGCTGGTCCGGCCCGACAGCCATGCCGACCGCCTCGATATCGGCGCGGCGGATGAGCTCCTCCGCATCGCTCGTCAGGTTCGTCACGCCGAACTGCCGGCCGGCCGAGGCCAGCCGGTTGCCGTCGATGTCGCAGAGCGCGACGATCTGCACGTCATGGCGAACGAGCTGCGGAAGCAGCATCTGGGTGGCGTGGACGCCGCAGCCGATCCAACCGATCTTGAGTGTCATCGACGATATTCCGTGAGCAGGATGTGGGACTTGATGAATTTTGCGCTTTCGGCGAGGCGTTCGCTCTCGTCCTCGTGCGGCGCGCGCCACTGGGCGAAGGGAACGCCGAAGCGGTCGTCGTTGCGGCGGAAGGGTTCGAGCGAGACGGGACCTTCGTAGCCGATCTCGTGCAGCGCCCGGAACACCTCGACCCAGTCGGTCGCGCCCGTGCCGGGGAAACCGCGATGGTTCTCGTTCGCCTGGAAATGTACGACGCGCCTGCCGCCGAGCCGGATGGCCTCCGCGATGGAAGCCTCTTCCATATGCATGTGGAATGTGTCGAGCATGAGTTGCACGGCGGGGTGGTCGACCGCGTCCAGCAATTCGATCGCCTGCTGCGTCGTGCACAGGACATCGCTCTCGAAGCGGTTGAGCGGCTCGACCGCGAGCACGACGCCGAGGCCTGCGGCATGGTCGCCGGCTTCCTTGAGGCCCGCCACGCAGCGGGCCTTGCGGGCAAGGCGCTCCTCCTCGGCGACCGGCTGCGGCGGGCGGCCGGCGAAGACCAGCGGATTGCCGGTGAGCGGGCCGCCGACAATGGTCGCCCCGAGCGCGGCGGCGCAGTCGGCCGCATATTTCAGGTAGTCGATGCCGGCGCGGTGGGCGGCCGGATCGTCCGAGGAAAGGTTGCGCTGCAGGTTGACGCGGGCGGCGAGCACGACGCCGAGGCCGGCAGCCTCCAGCGCGCGGCGCGTCTCGGCAAGGTCGAGCTCGCCGGGTTCGGGCACGAGAAGCTCGACGAAGTCGTAGCCGAGCCTTCGCATTTCGGTGAAGAGCGGGAAGTGCTCGGCCGTGAAGGGCCGCGCATATTGCATGGAGATCAACCCGACGGGGTTCATTGTCTGTCCTCTTTCATTCGCATTCAGCCCTTCACCGCGCCCTGGGTCAGCCCGCCGATCAGGCGGCGCTGCACGAGAAGGAAAAGGATGGTGGCGGGCATGGCGCCCACGACGGCGCCCGCGGCAAGCAGGCCCCATTCGATCTGGTATTCGCCGATCAGCGTCTGGATCGCGACCGTGACGGGCCGCACGTTCTTGCCGCCGAGCGTCAGCGCGTAGAGATATTCGTTCCAGGCGGTGATGAAGATGTAGATGCCGGTGGAGATGATGCCGGGCATCGTCAGCGGCAGCACGACGCGGCGCAGCGCCGTCAGCCGCGAGCAGCCGTCGATCATCGCCGCCTCGTCGAGGCTCTTCGGGATCGCGCCGACATAGCTCGTCAGCATCCATACCGCGAAGGGAATGGCGACCGTCGCATTGGCGAGGATGAGGCCAAAATGCGTGTCGAGGATGCCCGCTTTGCGCATCAGCACGAAGAGCGGCAGGATGAGCAGCACGATCGGGAACATGTTGATGAGCAGGAACTGCAGCATCAGCACCTTGCGGCCGGCAAAGCGGAAGCGCGAGAAGGCGTAGGCCGCCGTCACCGCGACGGCAAGGCCCAGAACCACCGTGCCGCAGGCGATGATGAGACTGTCGAGCATGTTGCCGAGGAACGAGGTCTGGCGCAGCAGCCGCACATAGTTGTCGAGGCTCCAGCCGGCGGGCGAGACGGAGACGCCCGTGGCGTTCAGCGTCGCGGTCGGGGTCAGCGAGGTCAGCACCATCCAGGCGAACGGCCCCATGGCGAAGAGCACGATCACCAGCACCGGCAGGTCGGTGGTGAGGATGCGACGGAGCGTGGACGGCTTGTTCATCGTTCGACCTCCCGCATGGTCCGGGCGAGATAGACGGCGACGATCGCGCCGAGGAGGATGGTGAAGGTCACGGCGATGGTCGTGCCATAGCCGAAATCGAGGTTCTGGCGGGCGCGCACGAAGGCGTAGAGCGGCAGCGTATGGGTCGCATAGCCCGGCCCGCCGCCGGTCATCACGAAAATGACGTCCATGGAATTGGCGACCCAGATGACGCGCAGCAGCCCCGCCGTCGCCAGCACCGGCGCGATGCCGGGCAGCGTGATATGCACGAACTGCCGCCACGCCGACGCGCCGTCGATGGAGGCGGCCTCGTAGTGGCTGCGCGGAATGCCCTGGAGGCCGGCGAGGATCATCACCGCGAAGAACGGGAAGCCCTGCCAGGTCAGCGTCGCGATGATCGCATAGAGCGCGAGCTTCGGATCGGCGAGCCACGGCACGGCGGACTGCACGACGGAGAGATAGAGCAGGATATCGTTCAGGACGCCCGTATTGGGATCATAGATCCAGCGCCACATCAGCGCGATCACCACGCTCGGCAAGGCCCAGGGAATGATGATGAGGGCGCGCGCGAGGCCGCGCCAGGGGAATTCCCGGTTGAGCAGCAGCGCCGTAACGAGGCCGAGCCCCATCTGAAGAGGCACGGTCAGGCCGATCCAGATCGCGGTGTTGCCGAGCGCCGTCCAGAAGACGGGGTCGGCGAAGAGCTTGACGTAGTTGCCGAAGCCGACGAAGCGGCTGGCATTCGGCTTCCAGAGGATGAGGTCGTAGAAGCTGGTGATCAGCGCCTGCACCATCGGGAAGAAGACGATGAACAGGGTGACGAGCACCGCGGGCGCCAGCAGCATGTAGGGCATCAGCCGGACGCTCCAGGGCGTCGGGATGATCACGGCAGTCGATGGTGAGGCGGTGGTCGCGGTCATGCGGTCGTTCCCGGCCGGTTGGCATTCGAAAGATCCCATCCGCCCAGATGTTCGGGCGGGGCGGATGGGAGGGGTGGAGCGGGCGCAGGACCGTCCGCTCCGGGGAGGTCACTGCTGCGCGAAGAGCGCCTCGAGCTGCTGCATCATCTGCTCGGAGGTGATCTGACCGGTCAGCGCCTGCTGCATCGCGGTCTGCCAGGCCGTGTTGACGAATTCCGAGGTCGCCGTGTTCTGCGGCAGCACATGGGCGAAGGGCAGCGACTGAACGGTGGCATCGACGAAGCGGCGCTCATGCTGCGTCCAGTTTGCCGAGCCGCTCTTGGTGACGGTCATCTGGCCGGTCGCCTTGTTGAACTCGACATTGTTCTCGCCCTCGGCGAGGAAGGAGATCCACTTCCAGGCCGCGTCCTTCACTTCCGAACTGGAGAAGATCGCAAGGGATTCGTCGCCATAGGACGTCCAGCGACCGCCGCCGCATTCAGGCACCGGCACGGCCGAGACCTTGTCGCCGAGCGCCTTGACCATGTCGTTCGACGAGCCGATGTGATGGATCGTCATCGCCGTAGTGCCGTTCTTGAAGGCGGCGGTGATTTCCTGGAAGCCGTCGTTCGGTGCGGAGGCCGGAATGACCTTGTCCTTCTGGAACAGATCGATGAGCCACTGGTTGGCGGCGATCGCCTGCGGCGTCGTCAGGCCGCCCGGTTCCAGCTTGGCGCCCTGCGAGAGCACGAAGGCGCCCCACTGGTCCCAGCCGCCCTTGCCGCCGCGAAGGCCGAAGCCGTAGGTCGCCGGCGCCTTGGTAAGCTTGATCGCGGCGTCGCGGAACTCATCGCAGGTCGTCGGCGGCTTCAGGCCGGCTTCGGCGAAGAGGTCGGCGCGATAGTAAAGATAGAGCACGACATACTGGATCGGCAGGTAGTATTGCTGGCCTTCCGGCCCCTTGTTGAGCTCCAGCAGGTTGTCGAGCAGGTCCGCCTTGCCCGGCCAGGCGTCGATGCGCTCGGCAAGCGGCTCCAAAGCACCCATTTCCACGAGGCGCGGCTGGGCGAAGAGCTTCACCATCGCCGCATCCGGCGCATTGCCGCCGACCAGCGCGGTATAGAGGTTATCGTAGTAGCTGTTCCACGGAACGTTCTCCGCTTCCACCTTGATGCCCGGATTGGCCGCCTCGAACTTGGCGACGAGATCGCCCATCGGGTTTTCCGGATTGTCGAAGTGATACCAGAAGCGAACGGTTTCCGCCGATGCGGTGCTGGCAAGCAGCGCCGTCGCAAGCGCGGCCCCGACCGCAAGTTTCCTCCAGATTTTCATTGTCTCCTCCTTTGAAAATCGAATTCAGTTTGTACCGGTCATCCGCCGGGCATCGGCGCCCGCTGCCGCCAGCGCCTCGCGCGCGGCGGCAAGATCGAGCGTGTTCTGCAAAAAGCCGTGCGTGACGCCCGGCACAACCGTCAGGGTCTCGTCGCGGCCGAGGCCCTTCAGGCGCTCGTGCAGCACGATGCTGTCGGACAGCAGCGGATCGACGCCCGCCGCCATCAAATGCAGCGGCGGCAAGGCGATCAGCGCCTCGTCCGATGCGAGCAGCGGACAGGCCAGCGGATCGGCCGAAACATCGCGGCCGCCGACATACCAGCGCCAGTAGCGCTGCATCTTCGCGGTGGTCAGGCCCGGCCCGTTCTCGAAATCGCGATAGGAATCAGTGCGGAAATCGCCCGCATAGGTTCCGTAGAAGAGCAGCGCGCCGGCGACGGGCGGGCGCCCTTCGGCCTGCTCGTGCAGCATGGCGGCGAGCGCGAGGTTGGCCCCGGCGGAATCGCCGGAAAGGATGAGCGGACCGGCGGTCACGCCGAGCGGCGCGGACGCGGCAAAGGCGAAGCGGATCGTCGCAACGACATCCATGAGCCCCGCGGGATAGGGATGTTCCGGCGAGAGGCGGTAATCGGGCAGCAGCACCGGCAGGCCGCATTCCAGCGCGAGGACGCGCGCGCAACGCTCATGCGTTTCCGGGCTGCAGAAGGCAAAGCCACCGCCATGCACGAAGACGACCGCGCCGGCGCCGTGCCCCGGCGGCACGAGGACCTTGAGGCGCACCCGCGCCGAGCCGAGGCCCGCATCCGCGTCGATCCACGCTTCGCCGACGGCCGCCATCTCGGGCAGGTCGACATTCCAGCGCCGGTTGCTTTCCTCCGAGAGCGCCCTGCCCTCGGCCGGCGACAGCGTCGTCGGATCGGGCTGCGGCCCGGTCTCGGCGGCCACGCGGGCAAGCAGCGCGGCCATTTCCGGCGAAAGCCGGGTAATGTCGGGCACGATGCTCATTGCGTCGCCTCGGGAAAGACGTCGGGACCGAGGTCGACGATGGTTGCGATGTGGTGGCGAAGCGCCGCGCTCGCCTGCGCGACATCCCTGTTCTCTATCGCCTCGATGATCGCGCCGTGGCGCTGGGCGGTCGCCACCAGATCGCGCGGCGTGGTGCTGCGCGAAATCTTGAAGCGGTGATTGTGCACGAGGCAGCGGTGCAGGATCGGATCGAGCGCGGGAAGCTGCGCATCCTGGAAGATGCGGCGGTGGAAGTCCCGGTCGAGGGATGCAAGCTCGAGCTCGTCGCCGGCGGCGGCCGTATCGAGCATTTCGGCGAAGAGCGCCTTGAGGTCGGAAACGAGCGTGCGGCTCGGCATCTGCAGCGCGCGCAGGATGCCACTGCATTCGATCTGCTGGCGCACGCGGAACATCTCCACGGCCTCGGCCTCGGTGCATTCGGAGACCTGCGTGCCGCGATGCCCCTGCCGGCGCACCAGCCCCTCTTCCTGCAACTGGAGCAGCGCCTCGCGCACCGTGCCCTGGCTGCAGGAGAAATGCGCGGCGAGATCCAGCTCCGTCAGCGCCGCGCCGGCCGGCAGGACCCCGAGCATGATGTCGCGCTTGAGCGCGTTGAAGGCGGCCGCCGACTTTGCCGGCCTTGCCGCGCCTCGCGCATTCGACGGTGCAGAAAAATAGGTCATCGGCCGGCTCGCATGGTTGCCAATCGCGTCTTGTATCATTATTGATATTGATATCGATAATGAAGGTCAAGGGCAGAGTTGACCTTTCGGAGGAGAAAGCCGTGACAGCAATCGCCTTGAGGCAGATCCGCAAGACCTATGGGTCCCTGGAGGTCATCCACGACGTCGACATCGATATCGCCAGCGGCGAATTCCTGGTCCTCGTCGGCCCGTCCGGCTGCGGCAAGTCCACCCTCCTGCGCATGATCGCCGGGCTGGAGGAGATTTCCGGCGGAACCCTCGATATCGGCGGAAACATCGTCAACGCGCTGCCGCCCTCCGACCGCGACATCGCCATGGTCTTCCAGGACTACGCGCTCTATCCGCATATGAGCGTACGCGAGAACATGGCCTTCGGCCTGAAGATGCGCGGCACGGAGACGGCGACCATCGACGGCCGCGTGTCGCAGGCCGCCGACATCCTGAAGATCGAGCCCTTCCTCGAACGCCGGCCGGCGCAGCTTTCGGGCGGCCAGCGCCAGCGCGTCGCCATGGGCCGCGCCATCGTGCGGGAGCCCTCGGCCTTCCTGTTCGACGAGCCGCTTTCCAATCTCGACGCCGCCCTGCGCGTCGAGATGCGTCTTGAGATCGCCAAGCTGCACAATCGCATGAAGGCGACGACCGTCTATGTCACCCATGACCAGGTCGAGGCCATGACGCTCGCCGACCGCATCGTGGTCCTCAATGCCGGCAAGATCGAGCAGATCGGCCCGCCGCTCGATCTCTACCACCGCCCCGCAAGCCTCTTCGTCGCGCGCTTCATCGGCAGCCCGACCATGAACACCATGCCGGCGGCGATCATCGCCACGGACACCGGCAGCGCAATCCGCCTCAGCGACCGCACCCTGCCGCTTGCCGGTCTCGACACCCCTCCTCCGCCCGGCGCCGCAACCTTCGGCATCCGTCCCGAGGACCTGATCGCCTGTCCGCAGGAGGAAGCCTGGTTCAGCGGCGAGCTCGCCGTCGCCGAACGGCTCGGCAGCCAGACCTACGGCTATGTGGAGATCGGCCAGCCCCGCATGCTGACCGTCGAATTCCCGCGCGACACGCCGATCCGCGTCGGCGACCGGATCCACGTTCGCCCGAACATGCAAGCGATCCACCTTTTCGACGCGGCCTCGGGCCTCCGCATCAACTGAGCGGGGGCGCGAGCAGACCGGCGCCCGGCGCGGAGGCCAGGTCCTGCTGCCTGCCAATGGTCAGCAGCCATTTGTGGAACCGCTGGCCGACGGGTCTTTCGAGGGCCGCCCGGTCCCAGGCAAGATAGTAGCTTTCCGGCAGCTTCATGCGGATATCGAAGGGAACCACCAGGCTGCCGGCGGCGACCTCGTCCCGCACCATGGAGATCTGCGCAAGAACGAAGCCCCTGCCATTGGCGGCGGCATCGATGGCGCTGCTCGACAGGGTGAAGGAAAGGCCGGAGAACGTCTGGCTGCCATCGGCGTCAATCAGCCGTGCCCAGTCCCGCCATTGCGGCGACGCCTTGTAGTCGGATTCCCACTCGACATTGAGGAGCGGGAATTTGAGGATATCCTGCGGACAGTCGAGAACCCGGTTGGCGAGGAGCGCCGGCGAGCACGCCGGCACCACCCAGTCGGTGAAGAGGTTGGCGACATGCTCGTGCACATTCGCGCGCCGGCCGTAGGTGATGCGGAAATCCACATGCTCGATGCCGATGCGCGGCTCCTGCTCCTCGCCGAGAATGCGCACGCTCGATTCCGGACAGAGGGACTGCCAGTCGAAGATCTTGCGGCTGACCCACTTGTTGGCGACGGATGTCAGCGCGCTCAGCACGATCCCCGTCTCGTTGCGGGCGCGCGTCAGCACGCCGGCAGCGTGGGAAAGTTGCTGGAAACCCTTCGCCACTTCCCGGTAATACACCCGCCCCCATGACGACAGCTCGACCCGCCGGCCGCGCCGCTCCAGCAGCGTCAGCCCCAGACATTGCTCCAGATTGCGAACCAGCTGGCTCACCGCGCCGGGCGAAACGCCGAGGTCCTCGGCCGCCGCGCTGACCGAGCCGCACCGTCCGATCGCCTCGAAGGCTTGCAGGCCGCGCAGGGACGGGTTCGGCATGGTGAAGCTCCTCCGGAAGCGACGCAGTTTAGAATTTCTAAAAAAGAACGCAGCCGCTGGCAACTTGTTGGCACGAAAAAATCAACGAACATTCGCTTGGCAAAACGCAAGGAGAGCGAGATGTTTCTCAAAAACGCCTGGTATGTTGCGGCCTGGGACAACGAGGTCGGCCGCGAACTGAAACCCGTGACCATCCTGGGCGAGAACATCGTCCTCTACCGCCTTCAGGACGGCACGCCCGCCGCACTGGAAGATGCCTGTCCCCATCGCAAGCTGCCGCTCTCCATGGGCCGCATCAAGGGTGACGACGTGGAATGCGGCTATCATGGCCTGACCTTCGACTGTTCGGGCACCTGTACCCGCGTTCCCGGCGCCGAGCGCATCCCGCATGTCGCCAAGGTGCGGTCCTATCCGGTTCACGAGCGCTACGGCCTGTTGTGGATCTGGATGGGGGATGCCGCCAAGGCGGACCCGAAGGACATCTTCGAGGTCGAGCATTTCGACGATCCCGCCTGGGGCATCAACCGTGGCGAATCCATGATGCTCCACTGCAACTATCTCTACATGACGGACAACCTGCTCGATCCGTCCCATGTCGCCTGGGTGCACCAGTCGTCCTTCGCCAGCTCGGCCTGCGAGGAGACACCGCTGGAGACGACCGTCAAGGAAGACGGCGTGACCGTCTGGCGCTGGATGATCGATTCCGAGCCCGCCCCCTTCTATGCGCCCTTCCTGCAATTCGAGGGCAATACCGACCGCAAGCAGCACTACGAGGTGCGCTATCCGAGCAATGCCATCATCAAGGCGATCTTCGCGCCGGCCCACACGGGCGGGGAAGGCCGCGACCTGCCGGACAACACCTTCCTCATGGACAGCTACAACTTCATGACCCCTGTCGATGAGAACCGCACCAAGTATTACTGGTTCCAGATGCGCAATTTCGCGCCCGACGACGCCAAGGTCTCCGCGAGCTTCGCAAAGTCCGTGCGCGGCGCCTTCGAGGAGGACCGCGTGGTGCTGGAAGCGGTTCATCACGGCATGGCCAACATGCAGACGCCCAATCTCGATCTGAAGATCGATGTCGGGCCGATGCGCTTCCGCCGCAAGCTCGCCCAGATGATCGCCGCCGAGACGCAGGCCGCCACCGTCGCGGACGCCGCAGAGTAAGGATAGACCCCGGATGCCCGATGCCGCGGCTTCGCGCTTCCGCCCCTTCGAGGTCGTTTCGAAGGTGCGCGAAAGCGCCACCATCACGTCTTTCCGCCTGGCGCCCCTCGAACGGCAGCATTGGCGGCCGTTCGAGGCGGGACAGTTCCTCACCATGCGCGTTCCCGACCGCAAGGGCGGACATGTCCTGCGCAACTACACCGTCTCCTCATCGCCGCGCGAGGAAGGCAGCTACCGCATCACGGTGAAGCGCGAGGCAGCGCCCTCGAAGGACGTGCCGGAAGGGCTGAGCTCCTGCTGGCTGCATGACGAGATCGAGCCGGGCGCCGTGCTGGAGATCGATCCGCCGCGCGGCGCTTTCCGGCTCGATGCCGCAAGCCGCCGGCCCGTCCTGCTCCTGTCCGGTGGGGTCGGGCTCACGCCGACGGTCTCGATGCTGGACGTGCTGGCGAGGGAAAGCGATCGCCCGGTCTGGTTCATCCATGCCTGCGACGGCGCGGCCGTCCATGCCTTGCGCGACGAAGTGGAGCGCCTTGCGGCGTTGCGGCCGGGCATATCGGTGCATTTCTGCTACCGCTTCGCCAAAGACGGCGAGCTCGCTGCGGGCCGCTGCCATTCCACCGGCTTCGTCTCCCGCGCGACGCTCCAGAGCCTTCTGCCGCTCGACGACTACGAGGTCTATATGTGCGGGCCGCCGCCCTTCATGCAGGCTCTCTACGGCATCCTCACCGGGCTCGGCATCGGCAAGGAACGCATCGCCTACGAATTCTTCGGCCCGGCAAGTCTCCTGTCGGAGAGCGGCGCGGCGCCGGTGCAGCCGGAAACGCCGTCGGCCGTCACGCCGGTCGCGGACGAGGATGGCGATGGGTTGCGCATCGTCCTGCAGAAATCCGGGCGCAGCCTCGCATGGGATGGCAAGAGCGAATCCATCCTCGCCTTCCTGGAGGCGAAGGGGATCGAGCCCGCCTTCTCCTGCCGGGCGGGCGTCTGCGGAACCTGCGAGCAGGGCCTCGTCTCGGGAGAGGTGGATTACTTCGAGGAACCGCTCGACGAAATGCCGGCAGACCGGGTACTCCTGTGCTGCACCCGCCCGAAATCCTCCATCGTGCTCGATCTCTGACGCCGGAGAGGCCTGCGGGAAAGGGCCCATTGCCTGCAAGGAAAGGCGCAAGCCGCCTTCCTTGAAACCAGACCAAGACAGGCCGGCCAACGGCCTCACAGGGGAATGAGAATGAACGCCAAAGCAGTTCTGCACACAGACAACCGGGAGCACTGTCGCATGTCCCCTTCCGCCCTCTTTTCCGGCGATTTTTCGGACCTGCGCAGCCGGTTTCTCGCTGCTGCAAGCCAGGCGGGCGCCAGCCTCGTCGCCTACCCCCATCCTCTGCACGGGCCGAACGGCGAGCAGCTTTCGACCGACATCGCCTATCTCGGACGCCCCGACGCTGCAAAGCTGCTGGTGCTGATCTCCGGCACGCATGGCGTCGAAGGCTCCTTCGGCTCGGCCTGCCAGACGGCCTGGCTCTCGCAGAACACGCCCTGGCAGCTTCCCGACGACACCGCCGTCCTCGCCATCCACCTGATCAATCCCTGGGGCACCGCCTGGAGCCGCAGGGTGAACGAGGACAATGTCGACCTGAACCGCAACTTCATCGACTGGCAGAAGGGGCCGCCGCGCAACGAACGCTACGCCACGCTGCACGACGCCGTCGTCTGGCGTACCTGGGAAGGCCCGGAGCGCGAGCGGGCGGCCGAGGCCTATGACGCGGCGAAACGGCGCTTCGGCGGCTATGCCGGCCTCGCCCCCATGATCGAGGCGGGCCAGTATGCCTTTTCGGACGGCCTCTACTATGGCGGCGACGGTCCCGTCTGGTCCAACCGCACGCTCATCGAGATCCTCTCGACATTCGCCCGGCAGGCGTCCGAGGTCGTCGTCTTCGACCTGCATACGGGCGCCGGTCCCTATGGCTATCCGGCCCTCCTCTCGGTGGCCGAAGGCGAGCATGCCGGTCTCGACTGGGGGCGGCATATCTTCGGCCCCGCCCTTTCCGTCGTCCTCACCGGCACGGACGCGACGACCGACACGGGCATCGCCGCGACCGCCACCGGCTATGTTTCGGCCGCCGTGCGCAAGGCGCTGCCGAAGGCGCGCGTCCTGCCGCTGGTGGTGGAATGCGGCACGCTCAACGGCGAAACGGTCATCGAGGCCGTCCAGGCGGACAACTGGCTGCATCTCTACGGCAAGGTGGACACGCCGCTCGGCGAGCGCATCAAGAAGGCGCTGCGCGCCGCCTTCATTCCCGAGGACGAGGACTGGCGGAACACGTGCCTCGCCACGGCGCTGCGCCATTTCGACCGCGCCTTTGCCGATCTCAAGGCCGTCGGCGGCGCGGGTGCCGAAAAGCCCGTCCCCGCCGCCGCGCCGGTTGCCGTCATCGCCCATGCGGAGACCGTGCATCCGGGCGCCGGCGAGCGTCCGGCGCTGGAAGTGCACGACCTTCACAAGCGCTTCGGGCAGCTTTCGGTGCTGAACGGTGTCAGCCTTACGGCCCAGCCCGGCGAAGTGGTCTCGATGATCGGCTCCTCGGGCTCCGGCAAGAGCACGTTCCTGCGCTGCATCAACCTGCTGGAACAGCCGCATGACGGGCGCGTCGTCATCGACGGCGAGGAAATCCGCATGAAGAAGACACCGGACGGCAATGCCGCGCCGACCGACATGCGGCAGGTCGAGCGCATCCGCTCGCGGGTCGGCATGGTGTTTCAGAACTTCAATCTCTGGCCGCACATGACGGTGCTGGAGAACATCATCGAGGCGCCGCTGCATGTGCTGAAGGAAGAGCGGCAGGCCGCCGTCGATCACGCGCATGCGCTCCTGAAGAAGGTCGGCCTTTCCGAAAAGCACGCCCAATATCCCGGCCAGCTCTCCGGCGGCCAGCAGCAGCGCGCGGCCATCGCCCGCACGCTCGCCATGCGCCCAAAACTCATCCTGCTCGACGAGCCGACCTCCGCGCTCGATCCCGAGCTTGTCGGCGAGGTGCTGCGCGTGATCCGGCAGCTGGCCGAAGAAGGAAATACGATGATCCTCGTGACGCACGAAATGCAGTTCGCGCGCGAGGTTTCGCACAAGATCCTCTTCCTCCACCAGGGAAAAGTGGAGGAAGAGGGTGCACCGGCGGACGTCTTCACCAATCCGCGCTCCGAACGCATGCGCCAGTTCCTGGCCCGTACGCTCTGACGCCCGCCGGCCGACAACAACGTTCAACATGGGGAACCAGAACATGAAGCTGATGAAAAGCCTGCTGCTCGCCGCGTGCTTCGCCGCCGGCACTACCGCCGTCTGGGCGGCCGAAGGCGAATTGTCGATCGGAACGGAAGGCGCCTACCCGCCATGGAGCATGGCGGACGCCGCCGGCAACGTCACCGGCTTCGACGCCGATGTCGGCAACCTGCTCTGCGCCAAGCTTGAGGTGAAGTGCCAGTTCGTCGTGCAGGCCTTCGACGGCCTCATCCCGGCGCTGAAGGCCAAGCGCTTCGACGTCATCATCTCGGGCATGTCGATCACCGACGACCGCAAGAAGGAGATCGACTTCTCTATCGGCTATGCCGAGCTTGCCAACATGTTCGTGGCACCGAAGAGCTCCGACCTTGCCGGCATCAAGGACCTCGACAGCCTGGTCAAGGCGCTCGACAGCAAGAAGGTCGGCGTGCAGGCTGGTACCACCCACGCGCACTATCTCGAGAAGAACGTGCCGAACGCCGACCTGAAGACCTACGACACGCTCGACCAGATGCAGATCGACCTGGCCAGCGGCCGCGTCGACACCGCGTTTTCCGACGTGTCGGCGCTGGAAGACTTTCTCGCCAAGCCCGACGGCAAGGATTTCCAGCTTGTCGACGTCAAGATCGCCAGCTCTTCCGATCCGACCCTCGGCGAAGGCATCGGCGTCGGCATCGCCAAGGACAATACCGAGCTGAAGGCCCGTATCGACAAGGCGCTCTGCGAGCTGGTCGCCGACGGTTCCATCGGCAAGGCCAGCCAGACCTGGTTCAAGTCGGACATCTCCCGGCCCTGTCAGCAGTAGCAACAGCGCGTTCCCCGGCAGCAGGCGCCGGGGAACGCCGCATCCGGAAGGCATGAAGGGTTCGGGCGGGAACGATGGAACTGGGAATCTGGCAGGTATGGGAGGGCGGCTGGATCGCCGCGATCCTGCGCGGGGCGGCGGTCACGGTCGCCCTCGGCATAGCGAGCATGGTCTTCGGCATCGTCATCGGCGTCGCCTGCGGGCTCATCAAGTGGGGGCGGATCTTCCCGCTGACGCTGGTCGTCGACTTCTATACGTCGATCGTGCGCGGCGTACCCGAGCTCCTGATCATCTATCTCCTCTTCTTCTCCTCGGTTGAGTTCGTGGCGCGCGTGGCGGCGGCCTTCGGCTATGCGGGGCTAGCCGGCAACGGCTATGCCTTCGTCATCGCCGTCATCGCCATCGCCTCCATTTCGGGCGCCTATTCGACCGAGGTGGTGCGCGGAGCCCTCGCTGCCATCCCGGCCGGCCATATCGAGGCGGCGCGGGCGCTCGGCATTCCGGGACGCCGCATCTTCCGCCGCATCATCGCGCCGCAGATGCTGCGGATCGCCGTACCCGGCATGAACAATGTCTGGCAGACGACGATCAAGGACACCGCGCTCGTCTCTGTGGTGGGCTTGCAGGAGCTGATGCGCGCGGCCTTCGTCGGCGCGGGCTCCACTCGCCATCCCTTCATCTTCTATTTCATCGCCGCCGTCGTCTACCTTGCGATCACGCTGGTGAGCCAGGGCGGCTTCGACCGGATCGAGCGCCTGCTCCAGCCGAAGAACAGGAGCTAGGCCATGGATCTCGAACTCGTTCGCCTTGCCGTGCCGACGCTTGCCAAGGGCGTGTGGCTGACGGCCATGCTGACCGTCGCCTCCGTCGCCATGGGCTTCAATCTCGGGCTGGCGCTCGCGGTCATGCGGCTGTCGAAGAACCGGCTGCTGAGCAGCTTCGCCAAGGGCTACAGCACGGTCTTCCGCGGCACGCCGCTGCTCGTGCAGCTCTTCCTCTTCTACTACGGGCTCGGCCAGCTTTCCTTCGTGCGCGACAATCCGGTGCTCTGGTGGATCGTCGGTGACGGCGTGCGCTGCGCCGTTCTGGCGCTGGCGCTCAACACGGCAGCCTATACGTCGGAAATCCTGCGCGGCGGCCTCATGTCCATTCCCGGCGGCCTGATGGAGGCGGCGCAGGCCTGCGGCATGTCGCGCTTCCTGTGCTTCCGCCGCATCGCGTTTCCACTCGCCATCCGCCAGGCGCTGCCCGCCTATGGCAACGAGCTGGTGCTGGTGGTGAAGGGAACGAGCCTTGCCTCGACGATCACCGTGCTGGAGATCACCGGCCACGCCAAGCGGCTGATGAGCCAGACCTACGCGATCCTCGAGATCTTCGCCATTGCCGGCATGCTCTATCTCCTGATCAACCTGATCCTCATCACGCTCATCCGCCTTCTGGAGGCAAGCCTCACGCGCTACCTGCCGCGCTGAGCGGCATAAGGGGAAGGCAGCCCTCACTTCGGATTAATGTTTTCATATTAGGACTTGTTGTAAGGGGCCTTGCTACCAGCCGGTGACGAAGATGGAAAATCCAGCAACGAGCGCGCAACCGAGTGCCGACACTCAAGCCACACCGCAATCGGCGCTCTATGGCCTGCTGGAACGGCTGCGGCGCACCCTTGCCGGCCCCTTCGACCGCCGGACGATCCTGGAATTGCGCCGGCAGATCGAGCGTCAGTCGGCCCTCACTCGCCGGATCGAGGCGGCGCTTGCCGGCGCCGACATCTTCGAGCGCGCCTCCATGGCCGCGGGCATGGGCACCTGGCAATGCGAACTGCCCAGCGAGCAGCTGACCTGGAGCAGCGGCACCTACCATCTCTTCGGCCTGCCGCAGAATTGCGGCCTGGTGCGCGGCGATATCCTCAGAAGCTACAGCGAGGATTCGCTCGCGCGGCTGCAGAGGATCCGTGGCGAGGCGATCCGCAACGGGGACGGCTTCGGACTGGACACGGAGATCGAGAGCCCGGAATTCGGCCGGCGCTGGATACGGATTTCCGCGACGGTCGAACGCCGCGACGGCGAGCCCGTCCGGCTTTTCGGCATCAAGCAGGACATTACCGCCGAAAAGACCATGCTCGATCACATGCGCCATCTCGCCGAGCACGACGTGATGACCGGCCTTGCCAATCGCACCCGCTTCCAGATGCGGCTCGCCGACATGTGCGGACCGGACGGATCGGGCGGCGTGCTGATGCTCGTCGACCTGGACGGCTTCAAGGAGATCAACGACACGCTCGGCCACGCCCTCGGCGACGAGTGCATCATCGAATTCACCCGGCGGCTCCGCGCGACCTGCACGGGCGCCGAACTGGTCGCCCGCATCGGCGGCGACGAGTTCGCGATCCTCTTCGGCCCTTCCAGCAGCCGGGAGGCGATCGAGCGCACCGCGCGGCAGGTAGTCGATGCCGGCAAGCTGCCGATGAGCTGTTCCGGGCATGTCTTCAGCGTCAGCGCCTCCATCGGCTTCGCCTTTGCCGAAGCGGAGACCCCGACCAGCCTCTTCACCAAGGCGGACCTTGCCCTTTATGCCGCAAAGGCAGACGGCGGCGATACTTATCGCGAATTCCTGAAGTAGAACCTGAGCAGGTCGACCGTCTACTGATCGGGCGAAAGACCGGTCGTCTGCTCCATGCGGCGCATGCACTCGTCGTTTCCGGCGAAACGGTAGGTGCTGTAGACGGCAAGGCCGTACCCCTCGTCGCCCGCAAGAACCACGCTGGCCGACTGCAGGTTCTGGAAGCGCCGTTGCAGGTGGTTCCACTGGTTGAAGATCTGCCGCTCCTCGGCGGTGATCGTATGCTTGAGGAGAAGGTCGCTGCCGGCGGCCGGCGTATGGGCCACGTCGACCTTTTCGTCCGGCTCCCCGAGCTCCTTCGTCATCCGCGCCGTGACATCGGCGAATATCCGGCGGGTGAGATGGCCTTCATCGTCGTCGGCACGATAGGGCGTGACGGCGGTCAGGTTGCAGACGCCGACGCCATCGACGAAAGCGAGGATATATTCCTCGTAAAGAGGATCCGCCCCAGGCAGCTTCCGGCATACATATTGCCCCGTAGTATCCGCCGGCCCCTCCGCCAGCGGCTCGCAGCCGAGCGCCGAGGGCCGCGCATCCTGCGCGACGCCGAAGGGCGCGAGATTCGGCTGGATCGCCATCGTGTTGGCGATGATCGCAGCAAGAAGGCCGAGAAATGCTTCCATGGGTGACGTCGAGATCCTGTTGCGAGCGGCGGCTTCCTGACGAAGTGTACCACGCGAACGTTTGTGAATTTAGGCGCTGTAGCACATTGGCTCCTGTCCCGCGATCACATCAATGGGAATGGAGACGCCGGCCCCGGCGGTTGCGTTCGAGGGGCCGGTTGCTATGGTGAGCGAATGCCACAGCCGCCCGGTCGGCTGCGTCTATCCATTTACAGGACAGGCTCCATGAGCGGCTTGAAGCGACTTTCGGACGAGGCACTGGTTGCCCGGCTTCAGCATGCGGCCTTTTCCTACCTCATCGACCATACCGATGAAGAGACAGGGCTCGTGGCCGATACGTCCCGCCCGGGGTCGCCCTGCAGCATCGCCGTCGTCGGCTTTGCCCTCTCCTGCTATCCGATCGCCGTCAGGAACGGCTGGCTGTCGCGCACGGAAGCCGCGCGGCGCACGCTGAAAGTGCTGAAATTCTTCCTCGCGAGCCCCCAAAGCAAGGCGGCCGACGCCACGGGTTACCGGGGCTTCTACTATCATTTCCTCGACATGAAGACGGGCAGGCGCGTCTGGCAATGCGAGCTGTCGCTGATCGACACCGCCCTCCTGATGGCCGGCATCCTCGTGGCGGGCTGTTACTTCGATGGTGCCGGCGAGGAAAGCGACATCCGCGACCATGCAGATGCCCTCTATCGCCGCGTGGACTGGCACTGGGCACAGAACGGAACCTCGGGCCTGTCGCAGGGCTGGAAACCCGAATGCGGCTTCCTCCACTATGGCTGGGAAGGCTACAACGAGGCGACGATCCTTTACATCCTCGGCCTCGGATCGCCCACCTTCCCGCTGACGGCAAGCTGCTACGACACATGGAGCCTGACCTATCAGTGGGAAAACCTCCTCGGTCATGACGTCCTCTATTCCGGGCCCCTCTTCACGCATCTGTTCTCGCATGCATGGATCGACTTCCGCGGCATTCGCGACGCCTTCATGCGCGAGAAGAACAGCGACTATTTCGAGAACACGAAAAACGCGATCGCCATCCACCGAGAATACGGAGAGCGCAATCCTTACGAATTCGAAGGCTATTGCCGCGACTTCTGGGGCGTGACGGCCGGCGACGGCCCCTCGGTTGCGGCGATACGCCAGAAAGGCCGGGACCGCCGGTTCTTCGGCTACATGTCGCGCGGCGTGCCCTATGGCCCCGACGACGGCACGATCTCCCCCTGGGCGATGCTCGCAACGCTGCCTTTCACGCCCGATGCGGCGCTTTCGGGCACGCGCCACCTCCTCGAGAACTATCCGCAGGTCTGCCCCGGCAACCGGTTTTCCAGCGGCTTCAACCCGACCCTGCAGCCTGCTTCGGGCGGCTGGATTTCCGAAGGCTGGTACGGGCTCGACCAGGGCCTTCTTGCCATGATGATCGAAAATCACCGCAGCGGCCTGATCTGGGAGATTTTCCGGAGCTGCGGATATGTGCGCGACGGTCTTGCGCATGCGGGCTTCGAAGGCGGATGGTTATAGACATGCAGCGCACGGCACCACGGAAAAGGCCCGCAGACGAGGCCCGCTATCTTCGGCGGGTGCGGCCGCAGGACTGGCGCGATCCGGAGCCGAAAGGCATCTACGATCTCGCGGTCGTCGGCGCGGGACCGGCGGGGCTTTCGGCAGCAGAATGGGCTGCGCGGCGGGGCTTTTCGGTCGCGCTCGTCGAGCGCGCGCATCTTGGCGGCAATTCGCTCAATGCGGGGTCCGTGCCGTCGAAGGCGATCATCCGTACCGCGCAGGTATACGGCACCATGCACGATGCCGACGAATTCGGCGCGCCCATGCCGGTCGAATCCGCCCTCGACTTCGGCGATGCGATGGCGCGCATGCGCAGTATCCGCACGCGCGTCGCGGTCTATCATTCGGCCCATGACCTCACCGCCCTCGGCATCGACATCTTCTTCGGCGCCGCCCGGTTCACGAGCGCCGACACGCTGCTCGTCGACGATACGCGCCTGCGCTTCCGCAAGGCGCTTGTCGCCACGGGTGCGCGCCCGCGAATCCCGGATATTCCCGGCCTTGGCGAGACCGGCTATCGCACGAGCTCGACGATCTTCGACATGACGGCGCTGCCGCAGCGTCTTGCGGTCGTCGGCGGGGGACCGCTCGGCTGCGAACTGGCGCAGGCCTTCTGCCGGTTGGGCGCGCATGTGACCATCGTGCAGAACGATCCGAAATTCCTGCCGCGCGAGGAGCGCGACGCGGCGGAGATCCTCTCCTGGTCCATGGCGCGCGACGGCATGGAGATCCGCCTGAACACCGCCGTCGTCGGCGCGCGGCGCGATGGCGACGTCAAGGTGCTGGAAACGCTCAACAACGAGATGAAGGGCGAGATCGCCGCCGACGAGATCCTCGTCTGCACCGGCCGGCTGCCCAATGTCGATGAGCTCGATCTCGATGCCGCCGGCGTGGCGTTCAGCCCCCTGCGTGGCATCAAGGTCGATGAATTCATGTGCAGCAGCAATCCCGACATATACGCCGCCGGCGATGTCTGCCTGTCGCTGAAATTCACCAATGCGGCGCAATCCTCGGCGCGGATGGCGGTAGAAAACGCGCTGGCGCAGGGCCGGCTGCGGCATGACAATTCGGTCATTCCCTGGTGCACGTTCTGCGATCCGGAGATCGCCCATATCGGCCTGCAGGTCTGGGAAGCCCGCACGCAGTCCATCCCGATCAAGAGCTATACGGTGATGCTGAGCGACGTGGACCGCGCCATCACGGACGGACAGGAGACCGGCTTCGTCAAGATCCACATCGCGGAAGGCAGCGACCGCATTCTCGGCGCGACCATCGTCGCCTCGAGGGCCAGCGAACTGATCAACGAAATGGCCGTCATCATGAGCACCGGCATCGGCATGGAGGCACTTGCCAAGGTGGTCCACACCTATCCCGCCCAGTCCGGGGCGATCATGCTGGCGGCGCAGGCCTACCGGCGCGACGTCGACAGGGTGGCCCGGGGCTCCTCCGGAGGCGGGCCGGCCTGAAGCGCCCCTCAGGCGTGATCGCGGGCGGGCACGAGGCGGATGGTGTGTGCGAAGAGGTCGCCCTTCATCTCCTCCGCGCCCATCGCGATGATCGCCGATCCCGCCAGTTCCTCCCGGAATATGGCGGCGATCCTCTCGCCGTTGCCATCGGCGGCAAGGTCGCCGATATCGTCGATGACGATCCAGTCCGGGCGGTGGAGCATGAGCTGGACGACACTCAGCATCCGCCGCTCGTCGTTTCCAAGCTCATGCTCCCAGCGCGCATTGCGGTCGAGCAGGGATGAAAGGCGTTCCAGCCCGGCCCGTTCCAGTGCCTTGAGGATATCCTCATCCCGGCAGGCATCGACGTCGCGCGGATAGCACAGCGCCGCCCGGAGCGGGCCGAGCGGCATGTACGGATCGCGCACCACCACGGCGAGGCCGGCATCGCGCGGCAACTGGATGCTGCCCCTGCCCCAGAGCCAGAGGCCGGCAAGCGTGTGCGTCAGCAGTGTCTTGCCGGCGCCCAGCGTCCCGGTGACGAGCAGGCGGTCGCCGGGGCGGATCGTCACAAGCGGCTCCGAGAGCCGAATCTTTCCGTCCGGCACGTCCATTTCCAACCCGTCGATGACGATGGCGGGCTCCGGCGAGCGGGTGAAGGCGATGCGGTCGTCCGCCCCGTCGGCCGTGTCAGCTTCGAGGAGGGCAAGCCGGAACGCCGCGACACGCCGCAGCGTTGCGCGCCAGTCGGCGATGGAGCCGATATTGTCGACGAACCACCGCAGCGAGGCATGGAACTGGTTGAACGCGCCGACGGCCATCATCAGCCCGCCGAATGTCATGTCGCCGCCGAAATAGACCGGCGCGGCGATGATGATGGGTGCGACGATCGTTACCCAGCCATAGCCCGAGGTGACCCAGCCGAGCCGGATCGTCGCGGAAACGATGCGGCGGGTGGCGAGGATGACCGCTCCGAGATCACGCTGCAACCGCCGCGCCTCGTCCGCCTCGCCGGATGCGACCGATATCGCCTCGATCTGCTCGTTAACCCGCACGAGGGAATAGCGCAGGTCCGCCTCGCGCGCATAGCGGTCGCCGTTCAGCGCGATCAGCGGGCGGCCGACCATCCAGCTGAGCCAGGATGCCGTTCCCGAATAGACGACCGCCGCCCAGACCATGTAGCCGGGAACCTGAAAAGCGGCGCCCCACAGATGGAAGACGAAGCCCGAGGAGAGCGCCCAGAGCACGCCGACGAAGCTTGCAAGCAGGACGCCGGCTTGCAGCAGCCCGACGCCGAGATCGACGGAAAGATCGCACAGGCGATGGGCATCCTCGTGCAGCCGCTGGTCCGGATTGATGCCGATCTGCCCCCTTCGGGCGACGCAGAACGCGCGGCCCGGCCGGAGCCATTCGTCGATCATGTCGCGGGTCAGCGCCTCCCTGAGCCGCAGGTGCAGCATCTGGTTGAGCCATTGCTGCACGACATTGAGGACGAGCAGCGCGCCCGCGATCTCGAAGAAGACAAGGAGCTGCGCGAGGAAGGCCTGCATGTTGCGCTGCTGCAGCGCGTCGTAGAACGGCCTGTTCCAGCCGTTGAGAACGATCTGGCCATAGGCCGTGGCAAGGATGACCGCGAAGATGCCCGCGGCGAGCAGGACCAGTGTCCGCCTGAGCGGCGAGCCGCGAAAGGCGTCGGCCATGGTGGCGAGATATTGCCGCAGCGGCCGTTCCTCCACACCGTCACGCATCCGGCCGGACCCTGCCTTAACCGCGATGCCGCCGCTGTCCCTGGTCATGCCGAGCCCTTCGAAGAGAATGGCGCGAGACTACACCGCGTCCTCGGGCGCCGTCCATTCAATCGGGCGTGACATGTCGGATTGCGAGGAATAACCGCGCGAATGGAGCCGCTGCGGAGCAGCCGCGAAACCATTCCATTTTCAGCAGAAACGAGAGATTGAAATGGAATTTTTTTCTTCAACTGTGGACATTACGGCATCGATGTGTCATAAGATGTCCAAATTGCGACGCTATATCGCTTTTGCGAAGCCCTTCGGCCTGCGCGTCCTTCCATCCCGCTGATAGCGTCATCAGCTCACAACAGACAAAGGAGAGCGCCCTGCTTCCGGAGCCGGGCCCAGTACAATATGGCTTTTACAACTGAGAGCGATCTTGCGGCGAACGACCGGCCGGTGAAGATCAGCATCAGGAATGTTTTCAAGGTTTTCGGCGAACGGCCGGAAAAGGCGCTCGAGCTTCTAGAGGCCGGCAGGTCCAAGGCCGAGATTCATGCGGCGACCGGCTGCACCATCGGCGTCAACAACGCGACCTTCGACATCCGCGCCGGCGAGATCTTCGTCATCATGGGGCTTTCGGGCTCCGGCAAATCCACCATGCTGCGCCTCATCAACCGGCTGATCGAGCCCACATCCGGGTCGATCGAGATCGAAGGCCGCGATGTCGCCCGCATGCCGCGCGGCGAACTGATCGCACTCCGCCGCCGCGACATCAGCATGGTCTTCCAGTCCTTCGCGCTCCTGCCCAACCGCACCGTCATCGACAATGCCGCCTTCGGGCTGGAAGTTGCCGGCGTCGGCGAGGCCGAGCGCAAACAGCGCGCCCGCGCCGCGCTGCACGCCGTCGGCCTCGACGGTTACGACGACAGCCGCCCCGACCAGCTTTCCGGCGGCATGAAACAGCGCGTCGGCCTTGCCCGCGCGCTCGCCGCAGAGCCCACCGTGCTCCTGATGGACGAGGCCTTTTCCGCGCTCGACCCGCTTATCCGCACGGAAATGCAGGACGAGCTGGTGCGCCTCCAGGCCGAGCACAGCCGCACCATCGTCTTCGTCAGCCACGACCTCGACGAGGCCATGCGCATCGGCGACCGCATCTGCATCATGCAGAACGGCGAGGTGGTGCAGGTCGGCACGCCGGACGAGATCGTGCTGAAGCCGGCCAACGACTACGTGCGCTCCTTCTTCCGCAATGTCGACGTCTCGCAGGTCTTCCGCGCCGGCGACGTCGCCCGCAAGACGCAGGTGACGATCATCGAGCGCCAGGGCGTCTCCGCCGCCGCGGCGCTGGAGCGCATGGAGCACTACGACCGGGACGTCGCCATCATCCTCGGCCGCGACAAGACCTATCACGGCATGGTCAGCCGCAATTCGCTGATCGAGACTGCCCGCGACGGCGCGAGCGACCCCTATCGCCGCGCCTTCCTGCCGGATATCGAGCCGATCCCGGCGTCCGAGAGCATCTCCAACGTCCTCGGCAAGGTCGCCGCCAGCGCCTTCCCCGTGCCGGTCGTCGACGAGGCGAACCGCTATCTCGGCTCCATCAGCAAATCCGCGCTTCTCGAAACGCTCGATCGCACCGCCTGATCCAGCCCCTTCGGAGATAATCCCATGACTTTCGATATCGGTGACGGCGTCGACAGCGCCGTCAACTACATCCTCGACAATTTCGCCCCGCTGCTCGACCTCATCGCCGCCGCCATCGGCGCGGTGACCAACAGCATCCAGACGACGCTCATGGCGACGCCCATGCTCATCGGCCTTGCCGTCTTCGTGCTGCTGTCGCTCTGGCGCGTCGGCTTCGGCTTTGCCGTCTTCACCGCCCTTTCGCTCTGGCTGGTCGACCATATGGGCCTGTGGTCCGCCATGATGGAGACGCTGTCGCTGGTCCTCGCCTCGACGCTCGTCGCCATGCTGATCGGCCTGCCGCTCGGCATCGCCATGGCGCGCAGCGACCGGACCGCCGCCGTCGTGCGCCCCGTGCTCGACCTCATGCAGACCATGCCGGCCTTCGTCTATCTCATTCCGGCGGCGATGTTCTTCGGCCTCGGCGCCGTGCCCGGCACCATCGCAACTGTCATCTTCTCGATGCCGCCGGTCGTGCGCCTCACCAATCTAGGCATCCGCCAGGTGCATGTGGAATTCATCGAGGCCGGCAACGCCTTCGGCTGCACCGCCGCGCAGCTGCTCTTCAAGGTGCAGCTTCCCAATGCCCTGCCCTCCATCATGGCCGGCATCAACCAGACGATCATGCTGTCGCTTTCCATGGTGGTGATCGCCTCGATGATCGGCGCGGGCGGCATCGGCAACACGGTGCTGACGGGCATCCAGCGCCTCGATGTCGGCACCGGCTTCGAGGGCGGCATCGCCGTCGTCATTCTCGCGGTGATCCTCGACCGGATCACCCAAAGCCTCGGAAAGGAACGCGCCGGCCTCTGGCGCGCCCTCTTCCGTCGTCAGGCGCCGCAACCGGTGGGCACCACCGCGACCGCCTGAAGATGGCGGCGTCATGCGCCGCCGAATGCGAACCTTCAAAAAAGGAGCAACCATGTTCAAGACACTCGCAACCATGAGCCTTGCGGCCGGTATCGCCGTCGCCACATTCGGCACCGCGCTGGCCGCGGACAAGGCGCCGGTCAAGATCGGCTGGGCCGCCTGGTCCGACGCCGAATTCGTGACCAAGCTCGCCGCCAAGCTCATCAAGGACGAGCTCGGCCAGGAGGTCGAACTCGTGCAGACCGACGTCGCCCCGCTCTACCAGGGCGTCGCGCGCGGCGACCTCGATGCCATGATGATGGCCTGGCTGCCGGAAACCCATGCCGACTACTTCGCCAGGGTGAAGGACAAGGTGACGACGCTCGGCACCGTCTATGACGGGGCGAAGCTCGGCTGGGTCGTGCCGAAATACATCCCCGAGGACGCCATCGCCTCCATCGAGGACCTGAAGAAGGACGACGTGAAGGACAAGCTCAAGGGCCGCGTCGAGGGCATCGATCCGGGCGCGGGTCTCACGCGCCTCTCCGAACAGGCCGTCAAGGATTACGGGCTCGACGGCTACAAGCTGCAGATCTCCAGCGAGGCCGGCATGCTGACGACGGTCGACCGGGCGTTCCGCAAGGAGGAGTGGTTCGTCGCCACCTCCTGGAGCCCGCACTGGATGTTCGGCAAATACGAGCTGCGCTATATCGACGATCCGAAGGGCGCGCTCGGCAAGGCCGAGCATGTCGATATCCTCGCCCGCAAGGATTTCCAGAAGGACAATCCCGAGGTCGCGGCCTTCCTCTCGCGCATGAAGCTGCCGATCGGCGATCTGGAAGCCGCAATGTTCGACGCGCAGGAAACCTCCTATGAGAAGGCTGTCGACAAGTACATCGCCGGCCATCCCGATCAGATCAAGGCGTGGCTCGCCAAGGAAGACGGCTAAGTCCTCTCTCCGCCTGCCAAGCATGACGGAAGGCCCCGGAGCTATCGTTCCGGGGCCTTCCTGCTCTTTGAGCGGCCGTCTTGCGAAGGAACATTGTTCCCTGCTGCCGGTTCTACCGGAGGAATTTGCAAGAGCCGGCGGAGTGCAGCGTGAAGTGGTTGAGAGACAATAGCCTGACCGTCGTCCTGGCCGTGGCCACCGTGGCGACATTGGTGGGCATGCTGTTCACCGGGCTCTCCGTCTATAACGAGGAACTGGCGCAGCATCAGCGGCCAGCGGTCGGGATTGCCGCCTATCTCATCAGCGGGCATTTTCTGTCCGCCGTCTTCGAGAACTGGGAAAGCGAATTCCTGCAGATGTCGGCCTATGTCGTGCTGACCGCCTTTCTCTTCCAGCGCGGCTCGGCGGAATCGCGCGATCCGGACGGGAAGACGGAGCCGCAGGACGAGGAGCCCGCATGCCACCACGGCGACCGGAACGCGCCGCTGCCTGTCCGGCTCGGCGGCATTGTGCGCACGCTCTACTCCTATTCGCTCGGCATCGCCCTCTTCGGGCTCTTCCTGTTCAGCTTCGTCCTGCACATGCGATACAGCGCCGCCGCGCAGGCGGCCGAGGCGGCGCTGCACGGGCGGCCGGCGCCCGGCCTTCTCCAGCATCTCGGCAGCGCGCAGTTCTGGTTCGAATCCTTCCAGAACTGGCAGTCCGAGTTCCTGTCGACCGCCGCCATCGTCATCCTGTCGATCTTCCTGCGCTATCGCGGGTCGCCGGAATCGAAGCCCGTCGCCGCCCCGCATTCGCAGACGGGCGACTAGCCCTCGGAGGCTCCATTGACCGCCTGGGATGCAGCCCGTTTCTGCCGCGCCAACTGGCGGCACCTCTGCGTCGACATGCAGCGCATGTTCGCCGAGGATACGCCGTGGCACGTCCCATGGATGGAGAGGGTGAAGGATGCGGTCGTCGAAGTCTCCGGGCGGCACAGCGAGCGAACGATCTTCACCCGCTTCATGCCGCCGGAGACGGCCGAAGACGCATGCGGCGCCTGGCGCGACTATTACAGGAAATGGCCGATGATGACGCGGAGTGCCCTTCCCCCGGAGCTTCTCGACATCCTGCCCGAGCTCCGGCGCTTCACCCCGCCGGCAAGGCAGTTCGACAAACAGGGCTATTCGCCCTGGCTGGACGGCCGCCTGCACGCGGCGCTGCGCAGGGACAGCGTGACGGCGCTTGCGATTTCCGGCGGCGAAACCGATGTCTGCGTGCTGGCGACGGTGCTGGGCGCCATCGATCTCGGATACCGCACCGTCCTTCTGGAAGACGCGATCTGCGGCAGCGCGGATGAAACCCACGACGCCTCGCTGACCGTGCTGGGAGAGCGGTTTTCCGTACAGCTCGATCTGGTCCCCACGGCTGATTTCCTGGAAGGCTGCGCCCGATCCGCGCCGCTTTACTGAAACCCGCAGGTTTCCTTTCGGCACAGGGCATGGCAATGCTTCCACGCGAATGATCATTCAGCCTTCAGCGTGACGGAACATCTCATGTCCCTACCCCGGAAAATCGGTTTCATCGGAACAGGCGCCATCACCGACGCGATGGTGCGCGGGCTTCTCGCCGACCCCGCCGCCGTGCCTCATGTCATGGTCTCGTTCCGCAGCGCGGATGTCTCGGCAAGGCTCGCCGCCGATTTCGCCGAGGTTCTGGTTTCGGACGACAATCAGGCTATCGTCGACGGCTGCGATACGGTCGTTCTGGCGATCCGCCCGCAGATTGCCGAAGAGGTCGTCCGACCCCTACGCTTCCGCGACGGGCAGAAGGTAATCAGCGTCGTCGCGGCGACCAGTAGGGAGACGCTCCTCGACTGGATCGACGCGGATGTCGACCTCACCCAGGCGGTTCCCCTGCCCTTCGTCTCCCGGCGCAAGGGCGTCACCGCCGTCTACCCGCCGGATGCGGGCGCGGCGGCCATCTTCAACGTGCTCGGCAATGCCGTCGAATGCGAGACGAAGGCGGAATACGATCTTCTCGCCGCGGCCAGTGCCCTGATGGCCACCTATTTCGGCATCATGCACCGCACGACGGAATGGCTCGCGGAAAAGGGCCTGCCGGAGGAAAAGGGCCGCGCCTATCTCGCGCCGCTCTTCGCCGGCCTCTCCGAAACCGCGCTTCATGGCGGCCGGCATGTCGATTTCATGGAGATGAGCCGCGAATACGCCACCAAGGGCGGTCTCAACGAGCAGGTCTTCCACGATTTCGACCACAAAGGCGGCACCAGCGCGCTCACGAAGGCGCTGGACCGGGTGCTCGAGCGGATCAGCCGCTAGATATTTCCAGCAAAAGTGCGAAGCGATTTTGCGTTCGGAAATACGGCAATGCTTAGGCGTTGTTCAGCTCCGCTCGATATCGCGCCGGAGCACGATGGAGGTGGTGAGGTCTTCGACGTTTTCCAAGGTCGAGACCTCGTTGCGCAGTTCGTTCAGCGCGTTGATCGATCCCACCTCGACTTCCACCACGAGGTCGAGCTGGCCGCTGACGGAGGAGACCTTGCGGACCGAGGCGAAGCCGGCAAGCCGGTCGAGCACGCCGATCGAGGGCGTGCGTTTGAGGGTAACGAGCAGGAAGGCCTGGATCTGCCCGTCGTCAAGCTGGCCGATATCGGCCCGGTAGCCGCGGATGATGCCGGCCTTTTCGAGCCGCGTCACCCGCTCCGTCGTCGCGCTGCGCGAAAGGCCGACCCGCCCGGCGAGCGTCTTCATGGGAATGCGGGCCTCGCGCGAAAGAATGCTGAGGATCGTCCGGTCTATGGCGTCCGTATCCTGCACCGCTCTCTCCCTGAAATGACACCGACAAGATGACGGTTATTATAAACAAAGTGCAGGCACAACCGGCATAATGCCGGATGCGGCGATCCGGCGTCCGTGCAAATCTCCACGGCGAAACGAGGATTGCCATGAACGACATGCTGACGACCACCCCGGACTTTTCCATCGAGGCCGCCGCCGCCCTCCTTCGCGAGCATTACGGCCTGACCGGCACGCTTTCGCCGCTCGCCAGCGAACGCGACCAGAATTTCAAGGTGGAAACGCCCGAAGGGATCTTCATCCTGAAGCTCGTCAACGCTGCCGAGCCGGAGGTCGAGAGCGATTTCCAGACGGCGCTGCTCGCCCATGTCGGTGCCCATGCCGGCGATTTGCCCGTACCGCATATCCGCCCGACGCTTGCCGGTGCCAGCCTTGCCCGCGTCACCAGCCCGGGCGGCGCCAGCCATCGCGTCCGCCTGGTCAGCTGGGTACATGGGCAGCCCCTTGCCGAGACGCAGCGCAGCGACGCCGCGCTCGTCTCCCTCGGCCGGATGCTCGGCCGCTTCGACGCCGCCCTGAAGGGCTTCATGCATCCCGGCGCGCTGCGCGACCTCGACTGGGATATCCGCAAGGCCGGCCGCTCGGCCGACCGGCTGCACCATGTCACGGCTTCCGAGGACCGCGCGCTGCTGGAACGGTTCCTCGCCCGCTTTTCCGCGATTGAGCCGCGCCTTGCGACCCTGCGCGCCGCCGTCATTCACAACGATGCCAATGACTGGAACGTGCTGGTCGATGCGGCCGATCCGGATCGCGTTTCGGGCCTCATCGATTTCGGCGATGCGCTCCATGCACCGCTGATCGCGGAAGTCGCCATCGCCGCCGCCTATGCCGGCCTCGACCATGCCGATCCGATTGGCGCGGCCGCCGCCATCGCCCGCGGCTTCCATGCCGAATATCCGCTTCTGGAGGAGGAGGTCGACCTTCTCTACGACCTCATCGCCATCCGCCTCGTCACCTCGGTCACGATCTCCGCATCGCGCCGCGCCCATACCGACGACAATCCGTATCTCGCGATCAGCGAACGGCCTGCCTGGACGCTGCTGCGCAAGCTCGACCGCATGAACCCGCGCTTCGCCACCGCGATCCTGCGCAAGGCCTGCGGCTTCGAGGCCGCGTCCGGCGCGCGCACCGTCATGGACTGGCTTGCCGCCAACCGCAAGACCCTGGCACCGCTGCTCGAACGCCCCGCGGCGACCTATCCGGCCGCGCTGGTACCCTATGGCGACCCGGCTCATCCGATGACGGTCAAGTCCGCCGCCGAGCAACCGGACGCGGCACAGGCCATCTGGGAAGCCTATTGCCGCGAAAACGGCATCGAGCTCGGCATCGGCCCGTGGGGCGAGGAGCGCACGGTCTATGCCGGGGAGATGTTCGTCTCGCGCTTCATCGAGGGAACGCGCCGCACGCATCATCTCGGCCTCGACCTCTTCATGGCGGCCGGCACGAAGGTCTTCACGCCGCTCGCCGCCACCGTCGTCAGCGTCGAGATCGAGAAGGATCCGCTCGGCTATGGCTGCCTGATCGCGCTGCGGCACGAACCCGAGGGCTGCCCGCCCTTCGTCTCCCTCTGGGGCCACCTCGCCCATGAGGCCATGAGCCGCCTCAAGGCCGGCGACCGGCTGGACGCCGGCGCACTGGTCGGCGAAATGGGCGCCCCTTCGGAAAACGGCGGCTGGGCGCCGCATCTCCACCTCCAGCTTTCCACCGACACGGACCTTTCGGCCACCGAGATCCTCGGCGTCGGCGAGCCGCGCTATCTCGACGTCTGGGCCGAACTCTTCCCCGACGCCCGTACCTTCGGCGGCATCGCGCGGGAATTCTACGAGCGGGAGGGCCGCTCGCATGAGGAGATCGTCAAGATGCGGCGCGAGCTGCTTCTGCCGAACCTCTCCATCTCCTACGAAAAGCCGATCAAGTTCGTGCGCGGCGAAGGCGTCTGGCTGATCGACGACGGCGGGCGGGCCTATCTCGACTGCTTCAACAATGTCTGCCACATCGGCCATGCCCATCCGGCCGTGGTGGAGGCGATGGCGAAGCAGGCCGGAACGCTCAACACCAATACCCGCTACCTGCACGACAACATCGTCGCCTATGCCGAGCGCCTGACGGGAACGCTGCCGAAGGAGTTGACGGTCGCCGGCTTCGTCAACAGCGGCTCGGAGGCCAACAGCCTCGCGCTGCGCATGATGCGCGCCCATACCGGCCGCGAGAACGCCATCACGCTCGACTGGTCCTATCACGGCACGACACAGGAGCTCATCGACATCAGCCCCTACAAGTTCCGCCGCAAGGGCGGCAAGGGACCGAAGCCGCATGTCCATATCGCGGCCGTCCCGGACAGCTATCGCGCGCCGGCGGACTGGCCGCCTGAGGAGCACGGCAAACGCTTTGCCGAAAGCGTCGCGGAGCTGATCGCCGCCATGCAGGCGAAGGGCGAAGGCCCCGGCTTCTTCATCGCCGAATCCATCCCGAGCGTCGCCGGCCAGGTCTTCCTGCCGGAAGGCTACCTGAAGGAGGTCTACCGGCTGGTGCGCGAGGCGGGCGGCGTCTGCATCGCGGACGAGGTCCAGGTCGGCTTCGGCCGCGTCGGCAGCCATTGGTGGGCCTTCGAGACGCAGGGCGTCGTTCCCGATATCGTGACCATGGGCAAGCCGATCGGTGACGGCCATCCGATGGCCGCCGTCGTGACGACCCGCGAGGTCACCGACAGCTTCAACAACGGCATGGAATATTTCAACACCTTCGGCGGCAACCCGGTCTCCTGCGCCATCGGGCTTGCCGTGCTCGACGTCATCGAAAGCCAGGATCTGCGCGGCAATGCGCTCGCGATGGGCAATTACCTGATGGACGCCTTCCGTGACATGCAGAAGCGCCACGAAGTGATCGGCGACGTGCGCGGCCTCGGCCTCTTCCTCGGCATCGAGCTGGTGACCGACCGCAAAAGCAAGGCACCCGCGACCGAATTCGCCCGCGCCGTCTCCAACGGCGCCCGCCGGCGCGGCGTGCTGATGGGCACGGAAGGCCCACACGACAACGTGCTGAAGATGCGCCCGCCGATGATCTTCTCGAAACGCGATGCGGACCACCTGATCGCCGTTCTCGAGGACACCTTCGCCGACGTCGCAAGGACGCTCGGCTAAGGCAAGCCACACCAAGGACCGAATAGCCTGAGCCGGGAAAGCCCTTTCCCGGCCGGGATGACGCATATCCAAACAACGGAGGAGGAACCCATGAAACTGAAAGTTCTGGCCATGGCCGCAGCGGCGCTTGCCGCCGGCACGGCCGCACATGCCGGCACGTTCGACATCATCAAGGAGCGGGGCGAGGTGCGCTGCGGCGTCAGCCAGGGCGTGCTCGGCTTCTCGGTGCCGGACAAGGACGGGAAATGGGGCGGCTTCGACGTCGACTTCTGCCGCGCCGTCGCCGCCGTGACGCTCGGCAATCCGGACAAGGTGGCCTATGTGCCGCTTTCCACCAAGGACCGCTTCACCGCGCTGCAATCGGGCGAGGTCGATCTTCTCTCGCGCCAGACGACGTGGACGCTCTCGCGCGACACCGATCTCGGCATGAGCTTCGTCGGCGTCGCCTACTATGACGGCCAGGCCTTCATGATCAACAAGGACCTCGGCGTGAAGAGCGTCAAGGAAATCTCGGGTGCCTCCGTCTGCACGGAAACCGGCACGACGACCGAGCAGAACATGGCCGACTATTTCAGCGCCAACAAGATCGAATACCAGGTCATCGCCTTCGAGAAGCCGGACCAGACCGTGCAGGCCTTCAATACGGGCCGCTGCGACGTCTACTCCACCGATGCCTCCGCGCTCTACGCCCAGCGCCTGACGCTCAACGACCCGGACCGTTTCGTGGTCCTGCCCGAGGTCATCTCCAAGGAGCCGCTCGGCCCGGCCGTACGCCAGGGCGACGACCAATGGTTCAAGATCGTGCGCTGGACGCTCTTCTCGCTGATAGAGGCGGAGGAGATGGGCATCACCCGGGAGAATGCCGCCTCGCTTCTCGAAAGCGGCACGGTCGCCCAGAAGCGCTTCCTCGGCATCGAGAGCGAAGCCGGCAAGACGCTCGGCCTCGATGCCAAATGGGCCTATAACGCCGTTGCCGCCGTCGGCAATTACGGCGAGATCTTCGAGCGCCATCTCGGCAAGGAGAGCCCGCTCAAGATCGATCGCGGTCTCAACCGCCTCTGGAGCGACGGCGGCCTGATGTACGCGCCGCCGGCCCGCTGACGGCCGAGAATCGGGAAAACCTTCGCCGTGGCTCGACGCTGCGGCGAAGCGCTTTTTGGCGGTGGGATGGCGCCTCCCGCCGCCATCCGGTTTATGTCTGGTGGCTCCATTTTCGACGATACACGCCTGAATGGAATTAGGTGGACAAGATTTCACAATCCGGAAGCCGCCATATTCCTAAACCAATAGACAAACTTATTATATGTAATAAATTGAAATTTATACGTATTATGCCTTTCCTAAAGGGTAACCTTCATCCAAAATTGTCACCACAATTATGCCTAGAGTCTGACGGCACATTCTGACCGGTTCAACATTTGCCCGGCAAGGCCGGCAAGGAGCACGGGTCATGGCGCGATGGGCAAAGGCGGTCGTTGCGGGCGTGCTGTGCATGGCGGCCGGCGTCTTTCTGGGGGCGAACTGGAGCAGCGGCTCGCTCTCGGGCGCCACGCATGCCGAGAACGCCGCCCCCGCCTCCGCTGTCCGTCGCAACATCGGCAAGCCCGCGGTCGTCGTCGCGGCCGCCGTCGCCCGGGATTTCCCCTTGAAGGTGCAAACCTTCGCCACCGTGCAGGCGCCGGCCACCACGGCGATCAGCGCCCGCGTCTCCAGCCAGATCACCGAAATCCATGTGAAGGACGGTCAGATCGTCAAGGCGGGCGACCTCCTCTTCCTGCTGGACGACCGTGCGCTGCAGGCGCAACTGGCGCGCGATCAGGCGACCCTCGCCAAGGACGAGGCGGGGCTTGCCAGCGCCATGGCCGAGCTCGACCGGGCAAAATCCCTCCTCGGCTCCAGCATCTCGCAACAGACGCTGGAAACTGCGCAGGCCGCCGCCAAGGCCGCGCAAGCGACCATCGGCGCCGACAGGGCGACGATCGATGCCGATAATGTCCAGATAAGCTATACCCGCATCACCGCGCCCTTCGACGGCAGGCTCGGCACGGTCGGCGTCAGCGTAGGCGACATGGTGGGCGGCACAGGCGCGACCACCAGCCTTGCGACCCTCACCGCCATCGACCCCGTGGAGGTCTCCTTCCGCCTGCCCGAGCGGGAGCTCCCCGCCATCAAGGCGGCGCTCGACGCCGGCCGGCCGCCGACGGTCACGGTGCTGCGCCCGGACAGCGGGGAGACGCTGGCCAAGGGGCCTCTCGATTTCATCGATTCCGCCGTCGACAACACGTCCGGCACCATCGCCATGCACGCGACCTTCGAAAACGGCAGCCAGGCCCTGTGGCCCGGCCAGTCGGTGACGGTCATCGTCGAGAAGAGCGTCCTTGCCGCGGCGATCACCGTGCCGGCCGTCGCCATCCAGCCCGGGCAGGATTCAGCCTTCGTCTTCGTGGTCAAGCCGGACGACACGATCGAGCGCCGGCCGGTGACGGTCGCCGCCTCCGACGACGTGTCCGCCGCCGTCGACAAGGGGCTTACCGCGGGGGAAAAGGTGGTCGTCGAGGGCCAGTTAAACCTGCGCCCCGGCCAGGCGGTCACGACGGCCGACGCGCCGTCGGCCGATTCATGAGGATGAACGGGCCATGTCGCTCTCGCAATTCTGCATCCGCCGCCCCGTCGCCACGCTGCTCCTGTCGATCGCCATGGTCGTCGCCGGCCTCTTCGCCTATGTGAACCTTCCCGTCGCGGCGCTGCCGCGCGCCGATTTCCCGGTCATCAACGTCTCGGCCTCGCTGCCCGGCGCCTCGGCCGAGACGATGGCGCAGTCGGTGGCCACGCCCCTCATCAAGCAGTTCTCGACCATCGCCGGCATCGACAGCATCTCCACCACCAACGCGCTCGGCAGCACCTCAATCGCCATCCAGTTCGAGCTGAACCGCGACATAGACGCCGCGGCCGCCGACGTGCAGGCGGCGATCACCCGCACCCAGCGCCAGCTTCCGCCGGAAATGACCAATCCGCCGAGCTACCGCAAGGTCAATCCCGCCGATGCGCCGATCCTGCTGCTGGCCCTCAGAAGCGACACCGTTCCGCTGACGCGCCTCGACGCCTTCGCCGAGGACGTCATCTCGCCGACGCTGTCGACGCTCGACGGCGTGGCGCAGGTCTCGGTTCTCGGCAGCCAGCAATATGCGGTGCGCATCCAGATCGACCCGTATGCGCTCGCCGCCCGCGGCATCTCGGTTCCCGCGCTTCAGCAGGCGATCACCGACGCCAACAGCGACACGCCCCTCGGCACGCTCCGGTCCGAGGGGCGGCAACTGACCATCGTCACGGACGGCGGTCTCGAGAATGCGGCCGCCTTCTCGAAGATCATCGTCAGCAACGGCGCGGGCGGCCCCGTGCGGCTTGGCGACGTGACAAAGGTGGTCGATTCCGTCGCCAATACGCAGGTGGCGAGCTGGTACGACGGTTCGCGCGCCATCATCCTCGCCGTGCAGCGCCAGCCGGATGCCAACACCGTCGCCGTGGTGGACCGCGTGCAGACCATGCTGGAGACCTTTCGCCAGCAATTGCCCGCCGGCGCGAGCCTGGAGACGCTGAACGACCGCTCCCGCTCCATCCGCGCGGCCGTCAGCGACGTGCAGTTCACGCTGATGCTGACGATCGGCCTCGTGGTGATGGTGATCTTCCTGTTCATCCGGCGCCTGCGGGCGACGCTGATCCCGGCCGTCGCCGTGCCCGTCTCCATCATCGCCACCTTCGCGGTGATGTATCTGCTCGGCCTTTCCATCGACAACATATCGCTGATGGCGCTCACCATTTCCGTCGGTCTCGTGGTCGACGACGCCATCGTGATGCTGGAGAATATCGTCCGGCACATGGAGGAAGAGGGCAAGGGCGCCTTCCAGGCGGCGCTCGACGGCGCGTCGGAGATCGGCTTCACCATCATCGCGATCTCCCTCTCCCTCGTCGCGGTCTTCCTGCCGATCCTCCTGATGGGCGGCGTCGTCGGCAAGATATTCAACGAATTCGCGGTGGTGGTCACGGTCGCGATCCTCGCCTCGGCCTTCGTCTCCCTGACCCTGACGCCCATGCTCGCCGCCCGCCTCCCCAAGGGGGCGATGCCCACCGAAGGCGTGCAGGAGCGCGGCATCGGCGGCTGGCTGGAGAAAGGCTTCGCCAAGGTCCTTTCCGGTTACGACCGGGGCCTTGCGTTTTGCCTGCGCTTCCGCTTCGCGGTCCTTCTCGTCTTCTTCGCCACGATCGCCGTCACAGTCTATCAGGTCTCGACGATCCCGAAGGGGTTCTTCCCGCAGGAGGATATCGGCCAGCTCCAGGTCACCACGCAGGCACGGCCCGACATTTCCTTCGACGCCATGTCCGCCCTGCAGGCCAAGGTCGAGGACGTCTTCCGCAAATCGCCCTATGTCGCCAATGTCGGAAGCTCGGTCGGCGCCTCCGGGCAATCCTCGCTGCTGAACTCCGGCCGGCTTTTCGTGGAACTCAAGCCGAAGACCGAGCGCCCCGCGCTTGCAACCGTGCTGCGGGACCTGCGCCGGCAGCTCTCCACCATCGCCGGCGTCCAGACCTTCATGTCGCCGGCCCAAAACCTCTCCATCGGCGCGCGCGGTTCGGCGAGCCAGTACCAGCTCGTGGTCCAGAGCCTCGACCAGGACAAGATGAACGAATGGTCGGGCAAGCTCGTCGACGCGATGCGCGCCGAGCCGGCCTTCTTCCTCGATGTCAATTCCGACCTGCAGAACAGTGCGCCGCAGGCACGCCTCGTTGTCGACAAGGACAAGGCGGCCGCGCTCGGCGTCGACACGGGCACCTTGCGCAGCGCGCTTTACGGCGGCTTCGGCTCCCAGCAGATCAGCACCATCTTCTCGGCATCCGACAGCTATGACGTGATCATGGAACTCGATCCCGCCATCCACTGGTCGCCGGAGCGGCTGGAGCAGATGGAGGTGCCGGCCGGCGGCGGCAAGCTCGTACCGATCGGCGCCTTCGCGCATATGGAGATGACGGCCGGTCTTCTCACCGTCAACCAGCTCGGCCAGCTTCCGGCCGTCACCCTTTCCTACAACCTGCCCGCCGGGGTGCCGCTCGACGCCAGCATGGCCGAGATCGCCCGCCTGAAGGCCGAAATCGGCCTGCCCGCCGATGTCTCCACGCAATATTACGGCACGGCAAAGACCTTCCAGGATTCCGTCGCCAACCAGGGGCTGCTGATCCTTGCAGCAGTCCTGACCATCTACATCGTGCTCGGCATCCTCTACGAGAGCTTCATCCATCCGCTGACCATCCTCTCGGGCCTGCCATCGGCCGTATCGGGCGCGCTCCTCGCCATCGGCGTCTCGGGCTTCGACCTCTCGGTCATCGCGGTGATCGGCCTCCTGATGCTCATCGGCATCGTCAAGAAGAACGCCATCATGATGATCGACGTCGCGCTGACGCTGCAGCGGCAGGGCCTTGCAGCGCGCGACGCCATCCACAAGGCCTGCCTGCTGCGTTTCCGCCCGATCATGATGACGACGCTGGCGGCGATCATGGGCACGCTGCCCATCGCGCTCGGCAGCGGCGCCAGTTCCGAGCTCCGCCAGCCCCTCGGCGTGGCCGTGGTCGGCGGCCTGATCGTCTCGCAGACCCTGACGCTCTTCGTGACGCCGGTGATCTACCTCTACATGGAGGGGCTCAAGGATGCGTTCCACAGGCTCATTAGCGGCTCGAGGAAGAGCGCACCCGCCGATGCGCTTTCCGTCAGGGTGTCGTCCGAGTCCTGAAGTGGCCGGCTCGTTCTTCACTCAAAGGCGTAGTCGGCGGGAACCATCTGCGTCTCGATGGCGAAGGTGACCTCGTCGCCGAGTTCGGGAATGGCGAAGTCCAGACCCCATTCGCTGCGCTTGATGCTGCCGGTCGCCGAGAAGCCGATCTTCGGCACGCCCATCATCGGGTGCTCGGCCATCGAGCCGTTGAAGGTGACGTCGAGTTTCGCCGGATGCGTCTCGCCCCGGAAGGTCAAGAGACCCTCGACGGTGCCCGTCTTCTCGCCCGTCACATGAACGCTTTTCGAGACGAAGGTGATGGGCTTGTCCGCCAGGAACGTCTCCTCGCCGCCGATTTCCCTGTCGAAGTCCACCTTCTCCGGCCAGGGATAGTCGGTGCGGACCGAAAGCGGATCGATGGTGACCGAGAGCGCCGAGGCCTCAGGCCTTTCCGGCTTCCAGTCGAGGCGCGCATCGACCCTGGTGAAGCGCGCCGTATAGTGCGACAGACCGGAATGGTTGAACGACCAGTTGAAGCTCGAATGCGATGGGTCGGTCTTGTAGGCGCCGCCCGGCGCCGGGTCGGTGGGGGCGGCAAATACGGCGGTGCTCAGGCCAAATGCGAAGGCGAATGCGGTGATGCGAAGCATGGATGTTTCCTTGGCTGCAGGGTGATACGAGGCGGGCTCAGGCGGCCTTGTCGCGGCCGATGGCCTGAAGGCGCTCGAAGACACGGGCCGGATTTGGAACGTCGAGATCGAACACGATCCCGAACGTATCGGCGAGCTGGTCGGCGCTGGTGATGCGCTGCTCGGTGAGGCTTGCCGCCGTCACCCGACGCAGACAGTCGTTCTGCAGGGCGACATAGCCGTCCGCCGTGTGTCGCAGGATCGCGAGCGCATTGGTGAAAGGTGAGCCGGGATCCTGCATCAGCCAGCCCTGCGTGGCGACCATCGCGGCCTCGTCGCTATGGTCGGGCCGGAAGTCGAAGCTCTTCGCGATGCCGCGCACATGGTTGTTGAAGCGCAGCCAGCCGCCGTCGGCCGGCACGATCGAGAAGTCGAAGCCGCGCTGGCTGATCGGTCCGGCGGCAAGCGGAACCGGCTCGACGATGGCATCCGCGATGCCGACCTCGGCGAGGTAGGCGCGATCGAGATCGACCCGCAGCGTCAGGTGATTGCCGATGGCGACATCGCCGAGCCTTTCCCGGTCGACGCCGCCGCAAAGACGGGTCACGCGGAAGCCGAGGGCAGCAAGCGCGGCGCCGAAGAGGCCGTTCATCTCGTAGCACCAGCCGCCGCGCCGCCCCTCGACCATCTTTGCGAAGGCCGCGGCCGGGGCGACAGAGGACGGCCAGCCCATGAAGGCGTCCAGCGCCTCCCAGGTGAAGGTCATCAGATGGGCGCGGTGCAGCCGCGACAGGCTTGCGATATCAAGGCGGGCCGGCCGCTCCATTCCGGTGCGGGCGAGATAGGCGTCGAGCTGCGCGGCAGTCAGGGTCATTGCGTTTTCGTTCGAAGGCGCGTGCGTCATCCTTCGGTCTCCTTTCGATGGACCGTTGTCCGGGTTCCGATGTTGGTTTGAGAAGGTTCAGGCGACCTTGCGGTCGTCGTCGGGCGGGAAGGTCAGGCCGAAATCCTTCGCAAGGGATGCGATCTCTTCGGGCGTCCCGGGCTTGCAGAGTTCGACGATCGGAAAGAAGCTTTCGAAGCCACCCGGCGTGACGACGACCATCAGGCGCCCCTCCGTCTGCCCGACATTGCAGAAGCGGTGCGGCACGCCGCGCGGCAGGGCGATGCAGCCGCCTTCCGTCAATTCGACATAGTCGCCGGCGCACCAGAAGCCGAAGCGGCCGGCAAGGACGCGGAAAAATTCGTCCTCGCGCTCGTGCACATGCAGCGGCGGCCCCTCGCCGGCCGGCACGAATGCCTCGAACATGCCGAGCGAACCGCCCGTATTGGCCGCCATCATGCGGATGACATGCCTGCCGAATGCCATGGCCGGCGTCCCGTGCCCGGAAGGCGATATCGCCGCGTGGGTGAAGTTTTTCATCTCGTTCTCCAGGTTCGGGCCGCACCGATGCAGCCTCTCTTGCGGCCGGATACAGAAATCGCGTCCCCGCCCCGGCATCCGGAGCGTGGTTCGATGTCTTTCTCGCAGGCGGCACGAGCCGCCGATGACGCGCAGATGATGGTTAGCCAGGCCGTCCAGCCGGTACGCTTTCCCTATAGCGCGGCCTGGAAAACGGCGTTCCTAAATGAATGTGCAAGCCGTGCCTAATATCCTAAAAGTTTGCTAAGAATGGCGGGGACACGCAGCAGGGGATGGCAGTGCGGCTCGACGACAGGCTTATCGACTTTTTCAATCGACCGCTGATGTGCATCGTCGCGGCAGCCGACGCGGCGCGCCGGCCATCGGCCGGGCGCGGCATCGGTTTCCGGCTCCTCGAAGACCGCGAGACGATCGACGTCATGTTTTCCGCCTGGCAATGGCCGCGGCTCGAAACCTGCATTCAGCAGACGGAGCGGCTTGCCGCCACCTTCGTCAGCCCATCGGACTATGTCAGCTTCCAGCTCAAGGGCTCTGCCACGATGCGGAACACAGAGCCACGTGACCTCGAACATGCCGGCCGGTTCATCGTGGCGGCGACGAACGAGCTCGAGTCGCTCGGCGTCTCCGGCCATCTCATCACGCCGTGGCTGACCGCGCGGGAGGTGCGGGTCGCCCGGCTTGCGATCAGCGAAATCTATGTACAGACCCCCGGGCCCCTCGCCGGCATGCTGGCAGGCGCGAGGTCCTGATGAGCTTGCGTCTTTCCGACCTTTCCGCCTGCTTCGAGGGTGTCATCCCCTCCATCATCGCCACCGCCTCGGCCGATGGCATGCCGAACATTTCCTATCTTTCCCATGTGGTGCGGATGGATGAGGAGCACGTCGCGCTCTCCAACCAGTTCTTCGCCAAGACGGCGGCGAATGTGCGCGCCAATCCCAAGGTCACGCTGATCCTCGTCGACGGCTTCACCGGCGACCAGTTCCTGCTCGACATCGGCTTCGTGCGCTCCGTCGATGCCGGACCGCTCTTCGACAAGATCGCCCGCCAGTTGAAAGCAAGCAGCGCGCAGGTCGGCATGTCGGACGTCATGCGGCTGAAAAGCGCCGATATCTTCCGCGTGCACGGTATCGAGAAGGTCCCATCGCCGGTGGAGACCATGCCGGCGATGGGAGGCCGGCCTCCCGTGAGCCTTCCCGCCCTTTCGGCGGCGATCAAGGCCATCGAGCGACAGGCCGAGGCGGACGAGATCATCGACAGCCTGCTGTGCGGCGTCGAACATGTTCTCGGATACGGCAATGCGCTCGTGCTGATCCACGACGGCCACCGCGGCTGCCTGATCACCACCGGCAGCATCGGCTATCCGCGCTCGGGGCTCGGCTCGGAGATCGCCGGCAGCGAGGGCATGATCGGTGCCGCGGCGACGAGCGGCCAGACGGTCAAGGTCAGCGACATGAGTCGTGTGCGCCGGTTTGGCGAAGCTATCGGCCTCGACGCGGAGAAAGAGGAAGAGGCGACACGCAGCATCGCCTTCCCGCACCTGCCGACCGTCATGAGCCAGATCGCCGTTCCGATGCTTGCCCGCGGCGCCGTGACGGGCGTGCTTTTCGTCGAAAGCGAGCAGCGGCTGGCCTTCCGCGAGGAAGACGAGGCGGCTCTCGAAATCCTGGCGGGACAGGCAGCGAGCGCTCTGAGGGCCAGCGAGCGGGAAGCGGCCGCCACCGAACCGGGGCAGGCGCTCCCCCTGCCCCGGTTCGGTGGCGGCCGGGAAATTCGCGTCGCCCATCACCGTTTCGACGATAGCGTCTTCATCGACGGCACCTATATCGTGAAGGGCGTTGCCGGCATGCTGCTGCGCCTCATGCTGGAATGGCACCTGAACGAGGGGCGCAGCGAATTCACGAACCGGGAAATGCGGCTTGCCGCCGGCGCCCGTATGCCGGAAATCAAGGACAATCTCGAAACCCGCCTCCTCCTGCTCAGACGCCGGCTCGAGGAAAAGCAGGCGCCCGTCCGCCTCGTTCGCGTCGGCAGGGGCCGCGTCCGGCTGGAGGCGGAAGGACCGCTCGTCCTCGACGCCGCCGCGGGCGATCAGCCACACGGTGGCGCCGCAATGTGAAATAGAACCGCGGGCGGGCATGTTTGTCCGCGCCCCGGCGAAAGGCCTGTGCTATCTGGAGGAAACGATTCTTCAGTAGATTGTCCCATGAGCCCCAAGACCCGCGGCTATCTCTTTGCCTTCCTGGCGATCTGCATCTTTGCCGGCCAGGATGCGATCACCAAGTATCTCGGCGATCGCTATCCGGCGCTCTTCATCACCATGATACGGTTCTGGGCGTTCGCGCTCTTCGTGTTCGGCTTTGCCGCCACCTCGCCGGGCGGCGTAAGGGCGGCCATCCGCACGCGGCGGCCCTGGCTGCAGATCGTCCGCGGGCTCCTGCTCGTTGCGGAGATCGTCATCATCGTCTTTTCCTATGTGCATGCCGGGCTGGCCATGAGCCAGTCGATCTTCCAGGCGACGCCGCTGATCATCACCGTCCTGTCGATCCCCCTTCTCGGGGAAGCCGTCGGCTGGCGCCGCGGTACGGCGGTGCTGATCGGCCTTCTCGGGGTGCTGGTGATCATCAATCCCGTCGACATCCATTTCGACATGTCGCTGCTCCTGCCGCTGGCCGCATCGGTGCTGTTCGCGCTCTACAGCATCGCGACGCGCGCGGTGAGCCGCGAGGATACGGCGGTGACGAGCCTCTTCTATGCCGGCGTCGCCGGCGCCGTGGCGATCTCGCTGATCGGGCCGTTCTACTGGAGCACGGTAAAGCCTTCCGACTGGTTCGCCCTTGCTGCGCTCTGCGTCTGCGGCACCCTCAGCCACTATTTCCTCATCCGCGCCTACGGGCTGCTGCCGGCCGCCGAAGTCCAGCCGGTGACCTATTTCCAACTGGTCCTCAACGTCATCGTCGCCGTCAGCCTCTTCGGCGAGAACGTCACGCTGAACATGGTCATCGGCGCCCTCATCGTCGTCGGCGCCGGCCTCTTCACCATCTGGCGCGAACACCAACTGGCAAAGCGGTCGTAGCTCAAGACTCTGTGGGGCGCCGAAACCAGATCGGGCGTGTCGAGAGTTAGACCGGCATCATGCGGCCAGGAAGTCCGCCATCTCGACCTTGTAGAAGGTCTTCGTCCGCGGACCGGCCAGAATGGGGTCGATCCGGCGCACGCATTCCTGATAGTGCGGCGTCTTGCGATGCTCGTCGAGCGCTTCGGACGACCTGAACACCTCGTAGATGACGAAGCTGTGCTCATCCTCGGGATTGCGCAGCACATCGAAACGCAGGTTGCCCGGCTCCAGCCGCGTGCCCTCGTAATTGATGCGGAAGGCCTCCAGAAATTCATCGGCGTGGCCCGGTTTGACATTGATGCTGACCATCTGGATGAGCATGTTGTAATCCTTGTTGCGTTGTATCAATGATGAAAGGTCAAAGGCCCGGCGCTTTCCACATGGCCGTGGTGACGCCCTCGTCGACGAGCTGGCGTTGCAGCGCATAGGCCCGCGCCCAGCGTTCGCCGGCCTCGTCGTAGATGGCCTTGTGCGCGAAATTCGGCTCGAAGCGCCTGTCCCAGCGCACCCAGCCCTCGGCCGCCTCGACGAAATCGCGGCGAAGGCCGATGCCGATGGCGGCGGAGGCCGCGCAGCCAAGCGCCGTCGCCTCCTTGACGACGGGGGTAACGACCGGAAGGCCCGTCGCGTCGGACAGGATCTGCGACCAGTGGGCCGATTTCGAAGCGCCGGCGGCGAAGACGATCTTGTCCGGCTTCTTGCCGGAGAGCTTGAAGATGGCCGAAAGGTTGCGGGCCGCGACGATGGCAGCGTTTTCCTGCAAGGCGCGGAAGATCGCGGCCTTGCCGGACTTTTCCGGGTCGATGGACAGGTTCAGCAGCGACGGGGCCGCATGGTACCAGTTGCCGTAATGCATGACGTCGGAGAAGACCGGGATGATGCCGTAGGCGCCGACGGGCACGCCCGCCGCCTTCTCCTCCAGCAGCCGGTAGGCATCGCCACCCGGCCCGGCCGCGGCCACTTCCTCCGCGCCAAAACTGTCGCGGAACCAGCGCATGACGATGCCGACGAAGAAGCTGATCGCCTCGGCCTGGTTGAGACCGGTCACGACATGCGGGTTGATGCGCAGGTCCATCGACGGGTCGGAGACGGCGGGGCCGACATTGACCACCTGCTGCCAGAAGGTGCCGCCGAGCACCGCGCAGTCGCCCTCGTTGACGACGCCGATGGCCGCAGCCCCGCTCTGGCAATCGCCGCCGCCCACGACGACCGGCGTGCCGGCGGCAAGGCCGGTCTCGTCCGCCGCCTTTTCGGTGACGCGACCGATGACCGTGCCCGGCTCGACGCTCTCGGGGAAGATGTCCTCGCGCATGCCGGCCTTCGCCATGGCCTCCGGCAACCAGTCGCGTTTCGTCAGGCTGTAGAGGCCGGTGGTGCCGGCATTGGAGGGATCGCTGGCGATGACGCCGGAAAGGCGCGCCAGAACCCAGTCGGAGAGCATGCTGATCCGGTCGATGCGGGCATAGACGTCCGGCAGGTTGCGCTTCAGCCAGAGAAGGCGCGGCAGGGCGCCGAGCGCGAAGGTCTGGCCGGTCTCGGCATAGAGGTCGCGTTCGAGGCCGGGGAATTCGCGTTTCAGGTCGCGCACTTCGCTGACGGCACGGCTGTCGACATTGGCGCAGGCCCAGATCTCCCGTCCGCTGCGGTCATAGGCGACGATGGCCTCGCGCATGCTGGTGGCGCTGACGGCGCGGATATCGGCGGCCGCGATGCCGGCCTCGGATATCGCCTGCCGGATGGCGCGCGACAGCAGCGACCAGTTGCCTTCCACGTCGAAATCCATGGAGCCGGGAAAACGCGGATCGGCCTTGTGCCACCATTCGTGCTGGGCGCTGGCGATCTGGTTGCCGTTCTCGTCGAAGATGACGGCGCGGCCGCTGCCGGTGCCGGCGTCGACGGCCAGCAGGTATGAAGTCGTCATGGGTTCAGTCCTTGATCTCGATGAGGCCGGCGGCCGTCGTTTCGTCGGTGATGAGGATGCCGACGAATTTTCCGCGCAGCGCCGCGTGGATGGCCCCGACCTTGTGAATGCCGCCCGCCGCCGCCACGACCTTTTCGGCGCGCGACAGCGCCGCAAGCTTCACGCCGATCACCCGGTCGTGCAGCGGCAGATCGAGCGGTTCGCCGCGCTCGTTGTAGAACTGGCAGAGGATATCGCCGACCGCGCCCTTGCGGCGCAGCGGCTCCACCTCGTCGGGGCTGACATAGCCCGAACGCACGACGGTGGATGCGGCGGAAAGCTCGCCGATGCCGACGAGCTGGTAGGTGGCGTTGAGCGCCATGTCGAGGAGGTTGGCGACCGCCGGCTCCGAGGAAAGATTGCGCGCCACGTCGGGGTCGCGCACGACGAGGGGCGCGGGCACCAGATGCACGCCGCTGCCCCAATTGGCCGTGCGCATGCCGTCGACATAGGTGCCGACGCCGCCGGTGAGGCTGACGAGGCCGATATTGCGCTCGTTGGCGAGATGGCCGAGCCGCTGGATGGTGTTGGATACGGTAGCGCCCCAGCCGACCGCCAGAAGGTCGTCCGTCTGCAAGCTTTGCATGAGGAACTGCGCGGCCGCCTGCCCCAGCCGGTCGCTCGGGTCCTGATCGGGAAGCTGCGGCACGACATAGGCCTCAAGCAGCCCGTAGCGCTCCTTGATCTGCCGCTCCAAGGCAAGGCAGCCCTGGTAGCGCGAATTGATGCGCACCTGGATGATGCCCGAGCGCCGGCCGCTTTCGAGCAGGCGCGAGACCTTGATGCGCGACATGTTGAGCTTTTCACCGATCTCGTTCTGCGTCAGCCCGTCGTTGTAGTAATACCAGGCGATACGGGTGAGAATCTCCTCATCCGTATCGGCGTAGCTCCATTCCCCGTTGTCAGTCGCCATGCAAGCGGCCCTTTCGGTCGATTTCTGATCATTTGAATAACAAAAAAACTTTTGATACGTCAACATATCCGTGCGGCGAAAAATTCTTTGCAGCCGCAATTCCTTGATTTCCGCAGATAAATCATATTTTGCAGCGCAATATCGGCCTTGCATGCTCGTGCCGCGCGATTTGAGCATATTGACGACCTCGCATCACTATGATCACATGATTGGCATGAATTACATATGAACAGGTGCAGAATGACGGGTAGCCCGGCGGCCGGGAGGGTCGCGACGCTGACGGACATCTGGAAGTCCTACGGTGCCGTTCCGGTGCTGAAGGGTGTCTCGCTCGCCTTGCAGGCCGGGGAAGTGCACGCGCTTCTCGGCGGCAACGGCGCCGGCAAATCGAGCCTCATGAAGATCATGTCGGGCGTCATCCCGGCCAATTCCGGTGCGATCGAGATCAATGGCCGGCCGCTCGCCCATGCCTCACCGGCCCATGCGCAGGACCTCGGCCTCTATCTGGTTCCGCAGGAAGCGCATATCCTGCCCAACCAGAGCGTCCTCGAAAACATCTGCCTCGGCCTTGCCGCCTCGCCCAAGGCGTTGCGCCCGCGCGTCGAACAGCTCGTCGCCGAGCTCTCCGTCTCGCTCGACCTCGACGCCCAGGCCGCCGCCCTCGAAATCGCCGAGCGGCAGATCGTCGAGATCCTGCGCGGCCTCGTGCGCGATGCGCGCGTGCTGATCCTCGACGAGCCGACCTCCGCCCTCACCCCCTTCGAGACGAACGCGCTCTTCCAGCGCGTGCGCAAATTGCAGGCGCAGGGCGTCGGCATCTTCTTCATCTCGCACAAGCTGCGCGAGATCCGCGAGATCTGCGGCACGATCAGCGTACTGCGCGACGGCGTCATCGTGCTTTCCGGCCCGCTCGACAGCTACAGCGACGCCGAGATCATCGGCGCGATGAGCCGCGTACAGATCACGGAGGCCTCGGGCAAAGACCGCACCGGCCGCAAGGTCTCGCAGATCGGCCAGCCGCGCCTCAGCGTGCGCGGCCTCAGCGGCGAGGGCTTCCGCAATATCAGCCTCGACGTCCGGGCCGGCGAGATTCTCGGCCTTGCCGGCGTCGTCGGCGCGGGGCGCACGGAATTCGCCGAAACGCTCTTCGGCCTGCGCCCCCAGACGGCGGGCAGCGTCGTCTTCGACGGAGCGGAACTGAAGAAGCGTTCGCCGCGCCTCTGCATCGATCGCGGCCTCGTCTACCTGCCGGAAGACCGCCAGCAGCACGGCCTCTTCCTCGAAGCGCCGCTCTTCTGGAACGTCTCGTCCTATCTCGTGCATCGCCTGCCCTTCTTCCTGCGCCCCGGCGCGGAACGGAAGGCCTTCGACGAATTCCGCTCCAGCATGGGCATCAAGTGCACCGGCCCCGGCCAGGAGGCGCGCGGCCTTTCGGGCGGCAACCAGCAGAAGGTGCTGCTGGCCAAATGCATGTCGGCCCGGCCGAAGGTGCTGATCCTCGACGAACCGACGCGCGGCGTCGACGTCGCGGCCCGCAATGACATCTACGACCTCATCCGCAAGCTCGCCGCCGAGGGCGTCGCCATCGTCCTCATCTCCTCGGATTTCGACGAGATCGAGCAGCTCGCCGACCGCGTCGAGGTCATGGCCTTCGGCCAGTCCGGCGGGGAACTGACGGACGACATCTCGGTGGACGCCATCGCCCGCCTTGCCTTCGGTGCTTCGGAGGCTCGCCATGCTTGACCTTTTCGCGCGCAATCGTGTCGCAACGCTCATCGCCGTTCTGGTCGTCGCCTATGCCGCCATCGGCGCGGCCGCGCCCGGCTATCTCTCCGGCGCGACGGCCTCGGTCGTCGTCTCCAACAGCCTCGTGCTGATGCTCATCTCGCTCGGCACGATGATCGTCATCCTGACACGCAACATCGACGTTTCCAGCGGCTCGGTGCTCGGCCTCAGCGCCGCCGTGCTAGGCCTATCGCTCAATGCCGGCCTCGACTTGCCGCTCGCCATCGCCTTCTGCCTCATGACGGGGGCCGCAGCCGGCGCCTTCAACGGGCTGATGGTCGCCTATCTCGGCATTCCCTCCATCGTCGCCACGCTCGGCACGCTCGGCCTCTACCGCGGCATCATGCTCGTGCTAACCGGCGGACGCTGGATCGAAGACCTGCCGCAAAACCTCAAGGCGCTGGCCGGCAATCTCGGCGCCGGCTTCTCCGCGCTCACCGTCGTCGTGCTCGTTCTCGTCGTGCTTACATGGCTCGTGCTGCGCAAGACGCGCTTCGGCCGCTATTTCTACGCCGTCGGCGACAACCGCGCCGCCGCGCACCATCTCGGCGTGCCGGTGAAGCGCGTGCAATTCACCGCTTTCGTCGCGACCGGCATCTGCGCCGCGCTCGCCGGCCTCGTCTTCGCCGCGCAGATCGGCTTCATTCCCAACCAGGCCGGCAACGGCATCGAGCTGAAGGCCATCGCCGTCAATGTGCTCGGCGGGGTGAGCCTGCTCGGCGGCACCGGCTCGGTCGCGGGCGTCTTTTCCGCGGTCATTTTCATCACCTCCATCGACAGCGCGCTCGTCTTCCTGAAAATTCCCGCCTACTGGAACGACTTCATCGCCGGCGCGATCCTGCTCTCGGTGCTGCTGCTCGACGGGCGTATCCGCCAGATCATCGACCGCCGCATCCGCGCCCGCCGCTATGCCGTGCACGAGCGCGGCCCCGCCCAATCCGCTGAAACGACAACGGCGCGCACCGTGGAGGCCGGCCAATGAAAAAGCTCATCTTCCGGTGGGAAACCGCTCTCCTTGCCATGCTCGTCGCCGAGCTTGCCATTTTCGGCATCGTCAATCCGCGCTTCCTCAATGTCGCAAACCTGATCTATGGCACCTCGGACTTCGTGCAGATCGGCATCGTCGCCCTGCCGCTGACCCTTGTCATCATCGCCGGCGGCATCGACGTCTCCTTCGCATCGGTGATCGGCCTTGCCGCCATCGTCTTCGGCGTCGCCACTTTCTACGGCGTGCCGCTGCCGCTTTCGATCGCGCTGGCGCTTGTTTCGGGCGCGCTCTGCGGCCTTCTCAACGCCACCGTCATCCACCTGTCGAAGATCCAGCCGCTCGTCGTCACGCTCGGCAGCCTCTATCTCTTCCAGGGCACGGCGACAGTCGCTTCCGGCCTCGTCGGCGCAGGCGGCTATGAGGGCATCGGCAACTTCCCGGAAGCCTTCAACGCCTTCGGCTATGCGGAAGTCCTCGGTCTTCCGGCCCCGTTCGCGCTGTTCCTCGCGCTCGCCTTCGTGCTGGTCGTGCTCCTGCATTTCACCCGCTTCGGCCGCGCCGTGTTCCTTTCGGGCCAGTCGGAAAGCGCGGCGCGCTTCGCCGGCATTCCCGTCGGCCGCGTGCAGACGATCACCTATGTCATCACGGGCCTTTCCGCCGCCATCGCCGGCCTCGTCATGTCGGCCTATTTCGGCTCCGCACGTGTCGACCTCGGTTCGGCGACACTGCTGCCGGCCGTCACCGCGGCCGTGCTCGGCGGCGCCTCCATCTACGGCGGCCAGGGTTCCATCCTCGGCACCCTGATCGCCACATTCGTCATCGGCTACCTGCAGCAGGGCCTGCAGGCGGCCGGCGTCCCCAGCCAGATTTCCAGCGCACTTTCGGGAGGGTTGCTGGTTATCGCGGTCGCATTGCGCCACGGAAGCGCAATGCTGGCCGATTTCATCGCCGTCGCCCGGCAGAAAAGACAGAACCGGGCGGCAGTCACTTCAGGAGGAGAATGAGAATGATCAAGAATATCATGAAATCCGGCGCCGTCGCCGCGGCACTTCTTGCCGGCACCATGCTCGCCTCGGGCACGGCCCATGCCGAAAACCAGATCGCCTTCATCCCCAAGCTGGTGGGCGTCGGCTTCTTCACTTCCGGCGGCGCCGGCGCGACGAAGGCCGGCGAGGAACTTGGCGTCAAGGTCACCTATGACGGCCCGACGGAGCCCAGCGTTTCCGGCCAGGTGCAGTTCATCAACAACTTCGTCAACCAGGGCTACAACGCCCTCATCGTCTCCTCCGTCTCGCCGGACGGCCTGTGCCCGGCGCTGAAGCGCGCGATGGATCGCGGCGTGCTCGTCATGACCTGGGATAGCGACGTCAACCCGGATTGCCGCAGCTACTACATCAACCAGGGCACGCCCGAGCAGCTCGGCGGCCTGCTGGTCGACATGGCCGCAGAAGGCGTGACGAAGGAAAAGGCCAAGGTCGCCTTCTTCTATTCCAGCCCCACCGTGACCGACCAGAACGCCTGGGCGGAAGCCGCCAAGGCGAAGATCGCCAAGGAGCATCCGGGCTGGGAGATCGTCACCACCCAGTACGGCTACAACGACGCGCAGAAGTCGCTGCAGACGGCTGAAAGCATCCTCCAGACCTATCCGGACCTCGACGCGATCATCGCGCCCGACGCCAACGCCCTGCCGGCCGCAGCACAGGCAGCGGAGAACCTGAAGCGCGCCGAGGGCGTCACCATCGTCGGCTTCTCCACGCCGAACGTCATGCGCCCCTATATCGAGCGCGGCACGATCCAGCGCTTCGGCCTGTGGGACGTCACGCAGCAGGGCAAGATCTCGGTCTACGTCGCCGATCACGTCCTGAAGAACGGCCCGATGAAGGTCGGCGACAAGCTGGAAATCCCCGGCGTCGGCACCGTTGAGGTCTCGGCCAACAAGGTACAGGGCTACGACTACGAAGCCGACGGCAACGGCATCATCCTGCTGCCGGAGCGTACCGTCTTCACCAAGGACAACATCGCCAACTTCGACTTCTGATAACGCACGAACGGCGGGCGGCTCCGGCTGCCCGCCGCTTTCATTTCAAGGACAGGACAATCCGCATGAAAAGCCGCTGGAACGACGAGGACGCAGCACGTTACGTGGAGGCCGCGCTGGAAGCCGGACAGAGCGAGGCCCTCGGCCTTCGCATCTATACCTCCCGCATCATCGGCGGCGATCCGGACCTCGTGCTGCATGGCGGCGGCAACACCTCCGTTAAGGTGACCTCGGCCGACGGCGAAGCCCTCATGCACATCAAGGGCAGCGGCTGGGATCTCGACACGATCGAGGCGCCGGGCCTGCCGGCCGTCCGTCTCGCCCCGCTGCTCGAAGCCCGCAACGGCCCCAAGCTCTCCGACCCCGACATGGTCGCCCTGCTGCGCGCCAGCCTCATCGAGGCGGACGCGCCGAACCCCTCCGTCGAAGCGCTGCTCCATGCCTTCCTGCCCTTCGCCTTCGTCGACCATACGCATGCGACGGCGATCCTCGCCTTAGCCGACCAGCCCGACATGCGCGAGACGGTCAGCCGCGTCTATGGCGAGCGCCTCGCCTATGTGCCCTATGTCATGCCCGGCTTCGACCTCTCCATCGTCGCCGACCGCATCTACCGCGACCATCCGGGCTGTGAAGGCCTCTGGCTGGAGAACCACGGCCTCTTCACCTTCGCCGGCGACGCCCGCGCCTCCTACGAGCTGATGATCGAATTCGTCACCATGGCGGAAGAGGAGCTGGCGCGTAAGGGCATCACGCTTTCCGGCCCACAGCCGAGCGACGGCGCGGAGGACACGGCGCTGACGGCGCGGCTCGAAGCTGCGCTTACCCGCGACGGCTCGCCCTTCGCCAGGGGCGTCTTCCTCGACTATCGCTCCACCGCCGCGATCCGCGAGCATGCCGGAAAGGAAAACGTCGAGGCGATCGGCCTGCGCGGCACCGTCACGCCGGATCACGTCATCCGCATCAAGCCCTGGCCGATGATCATCGAGGCCGGTGCGGACGAGGCCGCGATCGACGCAGCGCTTGCAGCCTATGCCGACCGCTACCGCGCCTATTTCGCGCGCAACGCCACCCGCACCGACGAGCCGAAGCAGATGCTGGACGTCTATCCGCGCCTCGTTCTGGTCCGCGGCAAGGGCATCTATGCCCTCGGCGCCAGTGCGAAGGCAGCCGGGATCGGCGGCGACCTCTGCGAGCAGGCGACCCGCGCCATCAACGCCGCCGAAGCCTACGGCCGCTTCACGCCCATCGGCGAGGCGGACCTGTTCGACATGGAATACTGGTCACTGGAACAGGCAAAGCTGAAGGTCGCCGCTCAATAGCGTCTTTCCGTCACGCCCGGCTGGACGGGAAGACGATCGAGCTGCCCAGCAAGCGGATTTCCGCTTCGAGAAAGGCCGGAACCTCGGGATCGGGCGGCGGTGCGGTGCCATTGTGAAAGGCATTGACGATCCCGGCGAGGCAGGCGTGCAGTTGCGCTGCGCCCTCCTTGCCGAACAGTTCTTCCGCCAGAGCGGCATTTTCCCCTGTCGCCGATGCGGCCTCGATCCGCCAGCCGGCGGCGAGCAGGCGGTAGGCGAGGCGCTGGGTGGCGACGACGGCGGGCCAGAGCGGTTCCGTCGTGGCGCGGCTTTCCGCACCGCTTCCGGCCGCCGCATCGTAGCTTTGCAGCAGCAGGATTATGTGATGCTGCAGGTTGCGCCGGGCACCGCGCACGCTCGTCGTATCGGCATCGCCGGTCGCAAGATGCTGGGCGACCAGATCGATCGCCCCCCAGGTCCGAAACAATTCCTGCGAGATCGCCCGTTTCGTTCCCCGTTTCGCCAGAAGCAGGAACGCCGCGACACCGATCGCGCAGCCGAGAAAGGTATCTTCCGCGCGAACCCAGACCTGATGGGGAATATCGGCCACCGGATGACCGCCGGAAGCGATAGTGAGGGCAATCGCCGTGATGAAGACGACCGCGAGCCCGTAATTGCGCAGCACCAGCAATTCGATGATGAACTGGAGGAGGGCAATCGTGGCCGCGAACCACAGTCCTTCGGGATGAAGATACAGGACGACGCCGGCGAGGACCGTGCCGATCAGGGTGCCGCCGACCCGCTGGATTCCCCGTTGCAGCATCGTCGCCCGGTCGAGGCCCTGGTAGAGCATCAGCACGGCGGCGGCGGTGATCCAGTAGGCATGCTCGATGTTCGTCAACCAGCCGAAGAGCCCGCTCACCGCCGAGGCCACCGCCACCCGCAGGCCGATCTCGAATGCCTGCGCGCCCGGGCGCGCACCCTCCTTCAGGAGCTGCCAGCCGCTGACGCGGCCGAGCGGGATATGGCCGGGATTGGTGACGTCCACCGGCATCGCCCCCTGCCGGGCAATTGCCCGCACGCGCTCGACATTGGCCTGTGGGATCGGTTCGCCCGCTCCCACCGCATTGATCGCCTCGGCGAAGATCATGTGCAGTTCCCGGCCCTCGGCGCGCAGCCGCGACAGGGTTCCGTTCGGGCGAGGCTGCACGGGCTGCTGGCTGACCAGCACCGTCCATGCGAGATGCAGCGCGATGGCCGCCTGATGCCGCGCCGCATCGCCGCCCGGCGTCGTCGCCGCGGCGAGAAAATCGCCGACCGCGCGGGCCGCCGCCTTGAGGGCCAGAACCTCGGGCCCGCGCGGGGCAAGGATCGCCCCCGCCATATGCAGCACCCAGGCGAAGGCCCCGCCGGCAAGGACGAGCGTGCCCACATGCCACCAGGACAGGTGCTCCGCCCCCATCGCCGTGCCGGCCGCGACCGCAAGCGTGAAGAGATAGGCCCCCGGCGGGGCGACTTTCAGCGCGCTGCACAGGAAGGCGGCAGCGGTCGCGAGCAAAGTGACCACCGGAACGGTCAGCCACTCCGTGCCGCCCGCCACCACGCCGATCATCACGGCAAGCGCGAACGACACCGCGATCGCGCCAAGATGAAAGGCGCGGTTCAGGAACGGCCGGTCGTTGCCGTAGACGGCGGTGAAGCCGCCGATCGTCGCCATCAGTCCCGCCGGCAGGTCCCCCGCCGCCCAGCCGATTGCAGCAGGCACGCCCATCGCAAGGGCTGCGCGCAGCGCAAACGGCCAGCGCCGGGCACCCGGCTTGTTCAGGGCGAACAGCGAGCGCAGCTGGAGCACGCGCGCCGCTGGCGATGGAAGATCGGGTTTTGCAATCGGATCGGGCATGAAAATTCCGGCGGGTTCGGCAGGCCGAAACTAGTTCGCCTCTTGCGGATTAACAATCGCATGGTTCAGGTTTTCCGGAGGTGACGCGGCGCGGCGACCTGCGGCCTGTTGGCGGTGATCCATTCGATGACGGCACGCGTCAGGAGCATGGTTTCTTCCGGCAGGCCGGGCCGCACATGGGCCACGAATTCGACATCGGGCAAAGGCGGCAATTGCGCATTGCCCGACGACGATTGCAGGTTGGCCGGGATCGAACTGGCATTCAGCGGGGTGACCGCAAGCCCTGCAGCGGCCATAGCCGTCAGGCTGCCGAGGCTGGGGCTGACGCTGGTGATCCTCCACGTGCAGTTCTGCGCGGCGAGCGCGGCAAGGGCGGCGTCCCTGTAGGGGCACGGTTCGGGAAACACGGCAATGGGAATGGGCGTCTCGGCATCGAGCGGGGTCCTTCCGAGCACCCATCGGAGCGGCTCGTTCCACAGATGCATACCGGGCTGGTCGCCCCGGCAGCGGCAGCCGACGATCAGGTCGAGTTCGCCCTTGTCCATGCTCTCGAGCAGCACCGCCGTGTTGGAAATATGGACTTCCAGCGTCCTTGCCGTGCGGGAATCCTGGAATTTCCGCAGCACCGCGGGCAGCCATGTGCTCGTCAGATCATCGGATGCGCCGATGCGCAGGTGAAGCGCGTTGCTGCTTCCCCGCATCAGGGTCCGGGCTTCTTCGCTCAGGCGCAGGATCGCCCGCGCATGGCCGAGCAGCGCCTGTCCCTGCGGCGTCAGGGCGACCGTGCGGGTGCTGCGCTCGAAAAGGGCGGTGCCCGCCTGTTCCTCCAGTCGCCGGATATGGGCGCTGACGGCGGATTGCGTCAGGTTCAACTGCTGCCCCGCCTTCGTGAAGCTCGACAGGCAGGCGACCGTTTCGAATGTCCGCAGCAGCACGATGTCGAACATCGATCCACCTCGTTCCGTCATCAATGACATGATGATAAATCGTTTCTCATGATCAATAAAGGCTGATTGACTTGCCCCGCCGGCAAAACGGGAGGTCAACCGCCGTGTCACTGGAAAGCTGGATACCCTTCGCCTTCGCCACCATGGCCTTCGCCTGCATGCCCGGGCCGGCCATTCTCTACATGTCGGCACAGACCCTTGCCCACGGCCACCGGGCCGGGCTGATGGCCGCCCTCGGCATCCATCTCGGCTGCTATATCCACATAGCCGGGGCCTCCATCGGCCTTGCCGCCCTCCTCCATCATGCGCCCGCGCTCTATACAGCCGTCAGGACGGCCGGCGCGCTCTATATGCTCTGGCTGGGTGGCCGGATGATCGTTCCGCCCGGAGCGCGGGCGGAAACCGAAACGCGTTCGAGGCAAAGGAAGGTCCTGCACGACAGTATCGTGGTCGAGGTCCTCAATCCGAAGACCGCGCTCTTCTTCCTGACCTTCCTGCCGCAGTTCGTCGATCCCGCCGCGACGACGCCGGACTGGCTCCAGTTCCTGCTGCTGGGGGTCATCGTCAACGGCGCTTTCTCGCTGGGCGACCTCGCCTCGGTGGGTATCGCGTCCCTCGCCGCACCGCTCGTTTCCACGCCCGGCTCCGGTCTTTGGGTCTCGCGGATCAGTGGCTGCATCCTCGTCGGGCTCAGCCTTGCCATCATGTTGCGTATCCTGTGAGGCAAGCCCGGCCATGAACATGGGAGGAAACGGATGAACATCTCGACACACGCCTTCGCCGCGGCGCTCGCCGTCCTGCCGACGAGCATGCCCGCCATGGCGGCGGATCACCAATGGAAGACCTACACCAATGTCCGCTTCGGCTACAGCATCTGCTATCCGGCCGATCTCCTTGCTGCCCAGCCGGAGGCCGATAACGGCGATGGCCGCGTGTTCTCCGCGAAATCGGGCGCCGAATTGCGGGTCTGGGGTGGCTACAACGTGATGGAGCAGACCGCCGACGCCATCGTCTCGGACCTCGACAGCCCGGATGCCGTCGTCAGCTATCACCGAGCAAAAGAAAACTGGGCCGTCATCTCCGGCCGCGAGAACGGCAGGGTCTTCTATGCCAAGGCCCTGCTGAGACCGAATGGGCAAGATGATATCGACAGCCTTCACGTCTTCCGCCTGACATATCCGTTGGACGAGGCGAAGACCTACGAGGCCGTGGTCGCCAGACTGGCCACATGCTTCCGGCCCACCGGGTAACGGTTCCCACTTATGACGCCAAGGAGGAAGACATGAACCGGCTGCTGCTTGCAATGCCCCTCTTCGTTGCCGGACTGTACACCGCAGTTCCAGCCACCGCCGCGGAAAAGCTGTTTCCGCGGGCGACCGAAAGCGACGATCAGCTCAAGAAACTCTATGACGATGCAGGAGACATCTGCCTGCACAATCCCAGCGGAGACGTCCGGATCGCCGTCGCCTGCAAGGCGATGACGATCTACGGTGTCGCGCTCAATGAGAGGAACTGGTGCTACGGGCGCCGCAGCGAGGCGAATGCCGAGATGCGCTGGCATCGGTGCGGGGCAGATTCCGAGCGATTCACCCTCGATACGCTCACCGATTTTGGGAGGTAGACGCGATGCTGAAACCGGTCGCTATCTTCGTCGCCAGCCTTATCCTCCTCGTGCCGGTCTGCCTCTTTGCCGGATACGGGATCGGCGAGGTGATCGCCGCCTTCGTCTATCCGCCCGCCCCGCCCGCAACGGATGTCTACCGGGAGGATCGCGAACTCTTTGCCGGCATTTACGGCATCATGTTCATCGGCGGAGGCCTGTATGTCCTTTGCGCCGCCTTCGCCGTGTTTCGGCTGGTCAGGGCGATCCGCAGGAGCCGGGCGTAATCCCGGACGAAGGGCCCGTTTCCGCGCGCACCGCTCAGGGATGGTGCAGCACCGTCATCCCGCCATCGACCGTCAGGCAGGTGGCATTCATGAACGGGCATTCGTCCGAGATCATGAAGAGCGCCGCCTTGGCGATTTCCTCCGGCGTCGCGATGCGCCCGCCGGGATGGAGCTTCAGGGTCTCCGCCTCGGCTGCCGCAGGATCGGGGAAGCTGTTCCAGTAGTCCACGACCTTCTGCGTGCGCACATAGCCCGGAGCCAGCGCGTTCACCCGCACGCCCTGCCCGGCATATTCGAGGCCGAGGGCCTTGGTCATGCCGAGCAGGGCATGCTTGGCAACCGGATAGGGAAAGCTGTGGGGAACGATGGTGAAGGCATGGGTGGAGGCGATGTTGAGGATGACGCCGCCACCTTCCTCGATCAGGCCCGGCAGCACCGCGCGGCTGCAATTCCAGGCGCCCTTGAGATTGATGTCGAGGCAGCGCTGCCAGTCGGCATCGGAAAGCTTCAGCGGTTCGGAGAAGACATTGACGCCGGCATTGTTGACGAGCGCGTTCGGCCGGCCGATCTCCAGCGCCGCGGCCGCCACCGCACTCTCGATGGCCGCCATATCGGTGATATCGGCGGCCGCATGGCCGATCCGCCCGCCGGCCGCGCGCAGGCGCTCCGTCTCGGCGGAAAGCAGGCCGCCGTCGCGGTCGATCAGGAAGAGGCCCGCCCCTTCCGCAAGGAAGGCCTCGGCCATGGCAAGGCCGATGCCCTGCGCCGCGCCGGTGACGACGATCCGCTTGCCTTCGAGACGTCCTGCCATGTCGGTTCTCCTCAGCGGCCGTTCGACGAAGGATGATTGCGGACGGCGATCGCGATGTCGCGCGCGGCGATGTCGAGCATGCGGCGCGAGCATTCGCGGGCGGCTTGCCTGTCGCGAAGGCGCAGCGCCTCGACGAGCTGCCTGTGGATTTCCACCGCCTCGCCGCGCGCATCCGCCGCCTCGTTGGAGGTGTGCAGGGAAAATTCCAGCGCCGCCCGGATGATGCTGGCGAGCTGCATGAAGACCTGGTTGTGGCTCGCCTTCAGGAGCCCCGCGTGAAAGGCGACATCGGCCTTGGTGAAGGCTTCGAGGTCTCCCTCCGCATCGCGCATCTCCTCCCAGGCGCGCTCGATCTCGGCGACCTCCTGCAGCGTCGCCCGCTCGGCGGCGAATTCCGCGGCGAAGGGCTCGATGGCGCGGCGGGCGTCCAGCACACAGTTGAGGAGATCGAGTTCGAAGATGCGCGGACCGATCCATTCCAGCACCTGCTGGTCGAGGATGTTCCACTCCTCCTTCGGGCAGACGACCGTGCCGACGCGCGAGCGCCCGCGCACAAGCCCCTTGGATTCCAGGATCTTCAGCGATTCCCGGATGACCGTGCGGCTGACGCCGTAGCGCAGGCACAGCTCGTTCTCCGTCGGCAGGAAGGCGCCGACCGGGAAGACATCCGCGCAGATATCGGTCGCGATCGTCCGCGTCACGTTCTTCTGCACCCGGGGCCGGCGCACGCTCCCCTCGCCTTCGGACATATCCGGGCGCTCACTCTGTTGCTGCACGACCATTCTCCATCCCACTCAGCCTGCGATGCATTAACCGGTTTCAGCCGCGCTGGCGACGGCCGGTTTCGCGTCGATCCGACATCACTATCATACATCGATATTCAATTCATCATACAAAGACAATTGACGGATATGATGAAAAACCCTACACCAAGATCACTGCAGACGCAGTTGTTTTGGGAGAGAGACAATGGGCTTTATCAAGGCAGCCATCCTGGCTGGCACCGTCGCCGTATTCGCCGCAACCTCCGCCTTCGCCGCCGACGCCAAGATCGGCTTCATCGTGAAGCAGCCGGAAGAGCCGTGGTTCCAGGACGAATGGAAATTCGCCGACGTCGCCGCCAAGGAGAAGGGCTTCACCCTCGTCAAGATCGGCGCGGAAGACGGCGAGAAGGTTCAGTCGGCCATCGACAATCTCGGCGCGCAGGGCGCCCAGGGCTTCATCATCTGCACGCCGGACGTCAAGCTCGGCCCCGGCATCGTCGCCAAGGCCGCCGCCAACGATCTCAAGCTGATGACCGTCGACGACCGCCTCGTGAACGCCGATGGCAGCCCGATCGAGGACGTGCCGCATATGGGCATTTCCGCCACCAAGATCGGCGAGGCCGTCGGCCAGACGATCGTCGACGAGATCAAGAAGCGCGGTTGGGACATGAAGGACGTCGGCGCGATCCGCGTCTCCTACGACCAGCTCCCGACGGCCGTCGACCGTGTCGAGGGCGCACTCTCCGTGCTGAAGGCCGCCGGCTTCCCGGAAGCCAACATCTTCGACGCGCCCCAGGCCAAGACCGATACGGAAGCCGCCCTCAATGCCGCGACCGTCGTTCTCAACAAGAATGCCGGCATCAAGCACTGGGTCGCCGTGGGCCTCAATGACGAAGCCGTCCTCGGCGCGGTGCGCGCCACCGAAAGCGTCGGCATTGCCGCCGACAGCATGATCGGCGTCGGCATCGGCGGGGCGGACTCGGCGATCAACGAGTTCAAGAAGCCCGCGGCCACGGGCTTCTTCGGCACCGTGATCATTTCGCCGAAGCGCCACGGCTACGAGACCGCGCTCAACATGTATGACTGGGTCGCCAACGGCAAGGAACCGGAAAAGCTGATCCTGACCGCCGGCCAGATCGCGCTGCGCGACAATTACGAAACGGTTCGCAAGGACCTCGGCATCGAATAATCATCCTCTGAGGATGACCTCAGCCCGGCGGCGGCACAGTCGCCGGGCCTCTTTCGGGGTGCTGACATGACGGACTTTCTCGAATTCAGGGCGATATCCAAGGGATATCCCGGCGTGCAGGCGCTCGCCGACGTTTCCTTCTGCGTGAAGAAGGGCGCCGTGCATGGCCTGATGGGCGAAAACGGCGCGGGTAAATCCACCCTCATCCGCGTGCTCTCCGGCGATCAGTCCGCCGATGCCGGCGAGATCCTCATCGACGGCAAGGCGCAGCATTACCGCTCCGTGCGGGATGCCTTCGAGGCCGGTGTCATCGTCATCCATCAGGAACTCCAGCTCGTGCCCGAGTTGACGGTCGCCGAAAACCTCTGGCTCGGCCGCTTTCCCGGCAGGGTCGGCGTCATCGACCGCACGCGCCTCGTCGGTGCGGTCAAGGAGAAGCTGGCGGAGATAGGCATCGACATCGACCCCACCGCCAAGGTCGCTTCGCTTTCGATCGGCGAACGCCAGATGGTGGAGATCGCCAAGGCCGTGATGGCCGATGCGCGCGTCATCGCGCTGGACGAGCCCACCTCCTCGCTTTCCTCGCGCGAAAGCGAAATCCTCTTTGCGCTGATCGACCGCCTGCGCGCGCAGGGCAAGGTCATCCTCTACGTCTCGCACCGCCTCGACGAGATCTTCCGCCTGTGCGACAGCCTCACGGTGCTGCGCGACGGCAAGCTTGCCGCCCATCACCCCGCGATTGCCGAGATCACGCGCGAGCAGATCATCGCCGAAATGGTCGGCCGCGAGATTTCCAACATCTGGGGTTTTCGCCCGCGCCAGCGGGGTGCCGTGCGGCTGGAGGTCAAGGACCTTGCCGGCCGCAAGCTGCGCAACCCGATTGGCTTCTCCGTGCGCCAGGGCGAGATTCTCGGCTTCTTCGGCCTTATCGGCGCGGGCCGCAGCGAGATGGCGCGCCTCGTCTACGGTGCCGACAGCCGCCTGCAGGGCACCGTCAGCGTCGATGGCCGGGCAGTCGTGCCCGACAGTCCGCCGCACGCCATCCGCGCCGGCATCGTGCTCTGCCCGGAAGACCGCAAGTTCGACGGCATCGTGCAGGGCCGCAATATCGAGGAGAACATGGCGATCTCCTCGCGCCGCCATTTCTCCCCCTTCGGCATCCTCCAGCCGAAGAAGGAGGCGGAACTGGCCGAGCGCTTCATCGCCAAGCTGCGCGTGCGCACGCCCTCGCGCAAGCAGGACATCGTCAATCTGTCGGGCGGCAACCAGCAGAAGGTCATCCTCGGCCGCTGGCTTTCCGAACAGGGCGTGAAAGTCCTCATCATCGACGAGCCGACGCGCGGCATCGATGTCGGCGCCAAGTCGGAAATCTACGAAATCCTCTACGAGCTTGCCGGCCAGGGCATGGCGATCGTCGTCATATCGAGCGAACTGCCCGAGGTGATGGGCATAACCGACCGCATCATCGTCATGTGTCAGGGCCGGGTGGCTGCCGATATCGAGCGTGCCGATTTCGACGAGCGCCGTATCCTTGCCGCCGCTCTTCCCGATGTGGCCAATGCCAGCGAACTTCCAACACAGCAGGTCCAGTCGCGATGACGTCCTTGAAAAAACTCCTCCTCGGCGAGCAGGGCCTCGTCGTCATCTTCGCCATCGCCTTCGCCATCGTGGCGCTCACGGTTCCGAACTTCCTGACCGAGCGCAACATGCTGGGCCTGCTGCAATCGGTGGTCACCATCGGCATCGTCGCCTGCACGATGATGTTCTGCCTCGCCTCGCGCGACTTCGATCTGTCGGTCGGTTCGACCGTCGCCTTTTCCGGCATGATCGCCGTCATGGCCTCCAACGCCTCGGGCTCGATCGTCGTCGGCCTCGTCGCCGCGCTTCTGTGCGGCGGGGCGGTCGGCCTCATCAACGGCGTGGTCATCGCCCGCTTCCGCATCAACGCCCTCATCACGACGCTCGCCACCATGCAGATCGTGCGCGGCTTCGCGCTGATCGCCTCGGACGGCCGTGCCGTCGGCATCAACGATCCCGGCTTCTACCAGCTTGCCCTGTCGAAATTCCTCGGCATCCCGACACCGATCTGGGTCATGGCCGTCTTCTTCGTCATCTTCGGCTTCGTGCTGAACCGCACGGTCTTCGGCAAGAACACGCTGGCGATCGGCGGCAATCCCGAGGCCTCGCGGCTTGCCGGCGTCAATGTCTCCAACATGCGCATCTGGATCTTCGCGCTGCAGGGCTTCGTCTGCGCAGTGGCCGGCGTGTTGCTCGCCTCGCGCATCACCTCGGGCCAGCCGAATGCCGCCACGGGCCTCGAACTTTCGGTCATCTCGGCCTGCGTGCTCGGCGGCGTCTCGCTTGCCGGCGGCCGGGCGGCCATGACGGGCGTCATCGTCGGCGTGCTCATCATGGGCATTGCGGAGAACGTCATGAATCTCCTCAACATCCAGGCATTCTACCAATATGTCGTGCGCGGCCTCATCCTGCTGCTCGCCGTGCTGCTCGACAACCTCCGCTCGGCAGCCGCCGGCCGGCGGACCTGACAGGCCTCACCCATCTTGCAAGGGCTTCCGCCCTTGCATTCTCATCATACGAGATGGATCGTGATGCGCATGAAGACGCCGAGGCATTCGCCCGGTTCCAGCACCTTGAGCCCATGATCCCACGGCTCGCCGGGCAGGTTGAAGGCGTCGACGGGATGCGTCACCGGCTCGAAACAGACGAAGTCCGCATCCGCGGCGGGCGAGAACACGACATAGCGGTTCAGCGCCCCGCTCGCTTCGATATCCGCCGCCAGCCCCCTTCCCGGCCAGACGATCCGCGCCTTGCCGTCCCAGCCGTCGAACCAGTTGTTGATCCATCGGGCAGGAAGAAGCCGGGGGTGGTTGAAATCCATGTCCGGATGCATGGCGACGGGCTCGCGGCCCTTCGGGAGATGATCGGCCTGCTCCAGCCAGACGTCCGTGGCCGGGGCGGCGAGCGTCGTATCCGCATCGCGCACGAACCAGGGATGGAAACCAAGGCCATAAGGCAGCCGGATGGCGGCGCGGTTGGTGACGTCGAGCGTCATGAGGAGCCCGGCATCGATGAGACGGTAGGTCACCGTCGCATCGAAACGGAATGGCCCTGGCCCTTCCGCCGAGAGCGCGAGGCTCGTGAAATCCGCCCCCTCCGACGCAACATGCCACGCGGCCGAAAAGCCGCTGCCGTGGAGCGGATAGGCTTCGCTCTCCATGTTGCAAGGCAAAGCATGAAATTCTCCGTCGAACGAGAAACCGCCACCGGAAACGCGCCCGGAAAAGGGCACGAGCAGAATATTGGACAGGGCGAAGGGATGCATCGTCCCGGGATCGACTGTCCGGAAGATCGGCTGCCAACCGTCGTCATGCCGCACGTCGAACGCCGTCAGCCCGGCGCCGAGATCGGGCCGCACGGTGATGCGCGCCCTGCCGTTGGAAAGCGAGACCGCCGTATCCGACGCGCCGGTGACGGTCCTTTCTGAGTGCTGCGTCATTTTATGTGACCATTCGTCGTTGAATGAACAGGGGGCCGACTTGGCATCGCGCCTCGCCTCTGCCCTTCATAACTGGGCGCAAACCTGTTTCTCCAGCCCGGTTTGCCGGACGATTTCGGCGATGCGGGTGAACTGGGCGGAAAGCGGGTTCGTCTTGCGCCAGACCATGCCGATCCGTCGCGTCGGGCGCGGCTCGGCAAGGCGCGAGATGCAGACCGAGGCGGAGCGCGTTTCCGTCTCGACGGCCATCTGCGGGATGAGCGTCACCCCGATGCCCGCGCCGACCATCTGGACAAGCGTCGAGAGCGAGCTTCCCTCCATCAGTTCCCGCGTCGAGGACGGCGTGATGTTGCAGAGCGACAGCGCCTGCTCGCGGAAGCAGTGCCCCTCCTCCAGCAGCAGCAACCGCATCTCGTGCAGCCTGTCGGAACTGGGCACGGGCTTGCCCGCGTCCTCCGGCGGCCGCACCAGCACGAATTCCTCCTCGAAGAGCGGCACCTCCTCGAGCGCCGGCTCGGACACCGGCAGGGCCACGATGGCCGCGTCGAGCTTGGCTTCGGCAAGGTCCTCGATCAGCCGGTGCGTGATCGCCTCGCGCGGCCGCGGATCGAGCTCGGGATATTGCCGCGTCAGCGCCTTGATGACCCCCGGCAGGAGATAGGGCGCGATGGTGGGGATGACGCCGAGCCGAAGACGGCCGGAGAACGGCCCGTGCGAGGCGCGGCCGAGATCCCCGAGCTCGTCGACGGCGCGCAGGATCGCCCGCGTCCGGCCGGCGAATTCCTCGCCGAGCCCCGTCAGGCGGATGCGGCGCCCGCCCCTTTCCACCAGCGGCGCGCCGACCAGATCCTCCAGCTCTCGGATCTGCACGGACAGCGCGGGCTGGGAAATGGCGCAGCTTTCCGCGGCCCGGCCGAAATGGCCGAGCCGGGCGAGCGCATCGAAATAGCGCAGGTGTTTCATGGAGAGGCCAATCATAACCTGAGCATATCGCAGCCTTTAGGTTTTACAATTGGAATTTATGGAAGAGGTTTGCTAGTTCTGGGCCACTCGGAAGACGTTTTCGGCGCCGCCGACCCAAGAGGCGTGCCCGCAAAAGCCCTTCCAGTGTCCATAGCTCGAAGAAAATCCGTTGGAGGACCAAATGGATACGAAGACGACGACGACCGGCAAGTGTCCGGTCATGCACGGCGGCGCCACCGCTCTCGGCAACTCCGTCATGGAATGGTGGCCCAACGCGCTGAACCTCGACATCCTGCACCAGCACGACACCAAGACCAATCCGCTGGGCAAGAACTTCAACTATCGCGAAGAGCTCAAGAAGCTCGACGTGGAAGCGCTGAAGGCGGACCTGCGCGCCCTTATGACCGACAGCCAGGACTGGTGGCCGGCCGACTGGGGCAGCTATGTCGGCATGATGGCGCGCGTCTCCTGGCACGCCGCCGGCTCCTATCGCGCGGCGGACGGCCGCGGCGGCGCGGGCACGGGCAACCAGCGCTTCGCCCCGCTCAACTCCTGGCCGGACAACGTCAACACCGACAAGGGCCGCCGCCTGCTCTGGCCGATCAAGAAGAAATACGGCAACAAGATCTCCTGGGCCGACCTCATCGCGCTCGCCGGCACCATCGCCTATGACGTCGCGGGCCTGAAGACCTTCGGCTTCGCCTTTGGCCGCGAGGACATCTGGGCGCCGGAAAAGGACGTCTACTGGGGCAACGAGAAAGAGTGGCTCGCCCCGAGCGACGGCCGCTACGGCAACGTCGCCAATCCCGCGACGCTGGAAAACCCGCTTGCCGCCGTGCAGATGGGCCTCATCTACGTCAACCCGGAAGGCGTCAACGGCAAGTCCGACCCGATGGCGACGGCCGCGCAGATGCGCGAGACCTTCGCCCGCATGGGCATGGACGACGAGGAGACCGTTGCGCTGACGGCCGGCGGCCACACCATCGGCAAGTCGCACGGCAACGGCAAGGCGAGTAACCTCAGCCCCGATCCGGAGGCCGCCGGCCCCGAATTCCAGGGCCTCGGCTGGATGAACACCCACGGCCGCGGCATCGGCCGCGACACAGTCGTCTCGGGCATCGAAGGCGCATGGACCTCCGAGCCGACGAAGTGGGACAACGGCTTCTTCGAAATGCTCTTCAAGCATGAGTGGACGCTGACGCACAGCCCCGCCGGCGCATCGCAGTGGGCGCCGATCACCATCGCCGAGCAGGACAAGCCGGTCGACGTCGAGGACCCCTCGATCCGCACCATCCCGATGATGACCGATGCCGACATGGCGCTGAAGGTGGACCCGATCTACCGCGAGATCTCGCTACGCTTCATGAACGATTTCGCCGCCTTCTCGGATGCCTTCGCCCGCGCCTGGTTCAAGCTGACCCACCGCGACATGGGTCCGAAGTCCCGCTATGTCGGCCCGGACGTTCCGGCAGAGGAGCTCGTCTGGCAGGATCCGATCCCGGCCGGCAGCACTAGCTATGACGTCTCGGCCGTCAAGGCGAAGATCGCCGCGTCCGGCCTTTCGCCGGCCGACCTCGTCGCCACGGCCTGGGACAGCGCCCGCACCTATCGCGGCTCCGACTACCGCGGCGGCGCGAACGGCGCGCGCATCCGCCTCGCCCCGCAGAAGGACTGGGAAGGCAACGAACCGGCGCGCCTCGCTCGCGTTCTGTCCGTCCTCGAGCCGATCGCCGCGGCCTCGGGCGCAAGCCTTGCCGACGTCATCGTGCTGGCCGGAAACTGGGGCGTCGAGCAGGCCGCGAAGGCCGCCGGCTTCGACGTCACCGTGCCTTTCGCACCGGGCCGGGGCGATGCCACCGCCGAGCAGACCGACGCGGACAGCTTCGCGCCGCTCGAGCCGCTCGCCGACGGTTTCCGCAACTGGCAGAAGAAGGACTATGTGGTGAGCCCGGAAGAGCTGCTGCTCGACCGCGCCCAGCTCATGGGCCTGACGGCACCGGAAATGACGGCGCTCATCGGCGGCCTGCGCGTCATCGGCACGAACCATGCCGGCACCGCGCACGGCGTCTTCACGAACCGGGTCGGCGCGCTGACGACGGACTTCTTCACGACGCTCACCGACATGAACTACTCGTGGATTCCGACCAGCGCCAACCTGTACGAAATCCGCGACCGCAAGACCGGCGTGGCAAAGTACACGGCAACCCGCGTCGATCTCGTCTTCGGTTCGAACTCGGTGCTGCGCGCCTATGCGGAAGTCTATGCCCAGGACGACAGCAAGGAGAAGTTCGTCAAGGACTTCGTCGCCGCCTGGACCAAGGTCATGAACGCCGATCGCTTCGATCTGGCGGCATAACCAACCCATCCGAAAACGCCTTCCCCCGCCCGCGGGGGAAGGCAGTTCACCATCCTGCTAGGACCGACCCGCCTGCTTCTTCGCCGTATCCTTCGCTGATCCCGGCTTGGGAGCCGAAGGGTCCTGACCGCCCTTTTCCCGTGCATGGGCCTCCGGCCCCGCGACGATGGTGCCGGGTTTCGTCTCGTCCCGGCCGCCCTTTTCCTTGCCCTTCGCTGCTTCAGCCTGTCTTTCCATCTGCCTGCCTCCTTTCAAGGTCGCGGGCTTAACGTGCCGGCCGAAGGCCGGTTCCCATGTCCCGCTTGCCAATGCCGGAAATCGCCTGCACCTTATGCGCGAAGAGCGATCACGCGGGGTTCGGTCGAATGGCACGTTCCATGAAGTTTCGCAGGAGAATGCTGCCCGTCGTGCTCGCCGTCGGCCTTTGCGGGCCGGCGCTGGCGGACGATGCGGTCGACTGGGCAACGCCGCTCGCCGGCGACTGGACCTTTTCCGGCGTTTCCGAGGGCGACCCCTATTGCCGCGTGACGCTCGGGACCGAAGGGGCGATCGGCGGCGCGGGCGTCGACATCTCCGCGACCTGCCTGCGCAACTTCCCGTTCGGTGACGTCGCCGCCTGGACCCTCCGCGACGACGGGATCGCCTTCATCGACCCGTTGCGCAAGACGGTCATCGCGCTGTCCAAAAGCGGGGATGGGTCCTATGGCGCAACGCTCGACGACGGCCGTCAGGTCTCGCTCGACCGCGGCGCGCCGCAGGAACCGCAATCGCTGAAAGAACTGCTGGACGGGACCTTCACCCTCAGCGGCGCGAACGATGCCGAAGCCTGCGGCTTTGCCGTCAGCGCCCGCTCGTCGACCGGCGGGACGCTCGAACAGGCCGGCGCATGCCCGGATCGCTGGAAGGGCAAGGGATGGGCGAAATGGCGGTTCGCCGCCGGCAAGCTCGACCTTCTGACGAAGAAGGACAAGGTCATCCTGACCATGGTCCCGGCGGACGGCTTTACCTTCACCGCGGAGGAAGACGCAGGGCCGATCTATTTCGGCCCGGGAGCCATTCAGGGCGAATAGATGCCGTCAGAGGCTCTGCGGCGCAAGAAACTGGTAATAGGCCCAGACGAGGACGATCACCACGACGACGGCGAGCCAGATCAGCCCCTTCTTCGGTCCGGGCGATGCGGGCTTGTTCTCCGGCTTCGGCTTCCGGCGTTCGAACTTCAGAACATTGTTGTCGTCCAAGGCGCCCTCCGTCGCAAAGCCCGCCGCCGGTTTAGGGGTTTGGAGCCGGGCCGACAAGCGGGGACATTAGAAATATCCTCCATCCCCGCCACCCCTTCAAGCGCGGATCGCGAGGAGCCATGCCTTGCCTTTCCGACGGACAAAGAAACCGCCGCGGAAAGTTTTTTATCGAAACCCGTGCGCCCATCTGGCTCTGGCGGTCGCGGTCTGATAGCTCAGCCGGCGATCCCGATAGCCGGACTGTTGCCGTGTCCCCCATTTCCGCCTCCCGTCATGCCCGCCTCGCCCTCATCGCCCTCATCGCCGGAGGTGTCGCCATCGGCGGATCGCCGATCTTCGTGCGGCTTTCCGAAGTGGGGCCAATGGCCACCGCGTTCTGGCGCGTGTCGCTGGCGCTCCTGCCGTTCTACGTCATGTCGAAGGTGGCGAAGGAAGGCGGCGAAACGCCGGCCGGCCTGCGCGATTATCTTATCCTCTTGCTGCCGGGCCTCTTCCTCGCGGCGGACCTTGCCGCCTGGCATCTCTCGCTGCACATGACCTCCGTCGCCAATGCGACGCTGCTGACCAACCTCGCCCCCGTCTTCGTCACACTCGGCTCCTGGCTGTTCTTCCGCACGCGCATCACGCCCGTCTTCCTCACCGGGCTGGCGATCGCGCTGGTCGGCGTCATCGTTTTGAAGGGCGGGCCGGCGGCCATCGGCGGCGGTCAGCTTGCGGGCGATGCGACGGCCATCGTCGCCGCCTTCTTCTATGCCTGCTACATGCTGGCGCTCGGCCACGTGCGCTCGCGCTTCTCCACACTGCGCATCATGGTATGGACGACGCTTTCGGCCGCCATCTGCATGCTGCCGGTCGCGCTTGTCTTCGAAAGCGCCATGCTGCCGACGGCGGCCTTCGGCTGGGCGATGCTGATCGGCCTTGCCTTCATCAGCCATGTCGGCGGGCAGGGCCTCGTCACCTATGCCCTCGCCTACCTGCCGACGGCCTTTTCCTCTCTGACACTGCTCCTCCAGCCGGTGGTGGCCGCCATCCTCGCCTGGATCCTGCTGGCCGAGCCGGTCGGCATCCTGCAGGCGGTCGGCGGGGCGATCGTACTGGCCGGCATCCTCGTCGCCCGCCGGGGATGACGCTCGTCAATGGTTGTGCCGGGGCGGCGTCTCCGCGATCTTGCGGAAATCCGCCGCGCCGTCGATGACGGCACCGTCCGAAAGCTGGGTGACGGTCTTGCGGTAGATACGTTGCCACGGCGTCGCATCCGCCGGCACCGGCGGAATGCCGTCCGCCCTGCGCCGCTCGATCTCCGCTTCCTCCACCAGCATGTCGCAGCGGCCCTCTGCAAGATCGATGCGGATCACATCGCCGGTGCGCAGCCAGGCGAGCCCGCCGCCCGCGGCGCTTTCCGGCGAGGCGTTGAGGATCGACGGGCTGTCCGCCGTGCCCGACTGGCGCCCGTCGCCGATGGTCGGCAGGCTGGTGATGCCGCGTTTGAGAAGATGATCCGGCGGCTGCATGTTGACGACCTCCGCCGAGCCCGGCCAGCCGAGCGGCCCCGCGCCCCTTATGACAAGGATCGTCCGCTCGTCGATGCCGAGCGCCGGATCGTTGATGCGCCGGTGATAATCCTCCGAACCGTCGAAGACGACGGCCCGTCCCTCGAAGACGCCTTCGCGCCCCGGCTCGCTGAGATAGCGCTTGCGGAACTCGTCGGAGATTACCGAGGTCTTCATGATCGCGAAGTCGAAGAGGTTGCCCTTGAGCACGAGGAAGCCGGCCCGCTCCTTGAGCGGCGCGCCATAGGGGCGGATGACCTCGCGGTCCGTCGCCGCACGGCCCTGGAGGTTCTGCGCGACGGTACGGCCCGTGACGGTGGGACAGGTCCCGTCGAGCTTTCCGGCGTCGAGCAGCTCGCGCATGATCGCCGGCACCCCGCCGGCCCGGTGGAACCGCTCGCCGAGGAAGCGGCCGGCGGGCTGCACGTCGGCGAGCAGCGGGATATCGTAGCCGTAAGCCTGCCAGTCCTCCGGCTCCAGCGCCACGCCGGCGTGCCTGGCCATCGCCATCAGGTGCGGCTGCGCATTGGTCGACCCGCCGATGGCCGAGTTGACGCGGATGGCATTGAGGAATGCGGCGCGCGTCAGGATATGCGAGGGGCGCACATCCTCCAGCACCAGCTCCACCGCCCGCCTGCCGGTGCGGTAAGCCATCTGCCCGCGCTCGCGATAGGCGGCGGGAATGGCGGCGCAGCCCGTCAGCGACATGCCGAGCGCTTCGGCCAGCGCATTCATGGTCGAGGCCGTGCCCATCGTGTTGCAATGGCCGATGGAGGGCGCCGAATCCATCGCGGCGGCGAGGAAGTCGTCCTCGTCGATGGTGCCCGCCGCCAGCTTGCGGCGCGAGCGCCAGATGACCGTGCCCGAGCCGACGAGGTCGCCATCGTGCCAGCCGTCGAGCATCGGCCCGCCGGACAGCACGATGGCCGGGATGTCGACCGTCGAGGCCGCCATCAGCGCGGAAGGCGTGGTCTTGTCGCAGCCCGTCGTCAGCACGACGCCGTCGAGCGGATAGCCGTAGAGAATCTCGACGAGGCCGAGATAGGCAAGGTTCCGGTCGAGCGCGGCGGTCGGACGCTTGCAGTTCTCGAAGATCGGATGGGTCGGGAACTCGATGGGAATGCCGCCCGCATCGCGGATGCCGTCGCGCACGCGCTTTGCGAGCTCCATGTGATGGCGGTTGCAGGGCGTCAGGTCGCTGCCGCTCTGCGCAATGCCGATCACCGGCTTGCCGGAGCGCAGTTCCTCCGGCGTGATGCCGTAGTTCATGAAGCGCTCCAGGTAGATCGCCGCCATGTCGATATGGTCGCGGTTGTCGAACCAGTCCTGCGAGCGCAGCCGGCGTCCTGTCTTCTCATTCGTCATCGAAAGAACCCTTGCAGATATCGGGCACAGTCTTCCACCCCTCTCCGCCCGGATCAACCGGCGCGCGGTTTATGCAGCTATCAAAATTGCTGACTGGATCGGCCTGCCGGAATATGTCACAGCCCTCGGGTCCCAAGACATCGAGCGCCCGCCATGACCGACATCGCCGCTTCCTCCCCTCATTCCGGCTCCGCCCGTCTCGGCGTCATGCTGATGCTGCTCGGCATGGTCATGTTCTCGCTGAACGACGTGCTCGGCAAATGGCTGGTCTCCACCTATTCCGTCGGCCAGCTCATGCTGATCCGCAGCCTTGCCGCGCTCGTCGTGCTGATGCCCTTCTTCTGGCGCATGGGCTGGCGGCGGCTGATCGACGTCGATCGGCCGAAGCTGCATATCCTGCGTACCACCCTCTTCGCCATAGAGGCGTCCGGCTTTTACTTCGCCGTCGCCTATATGCCGCTCGCCGATACCATGACCTACTGGCTCGCCGCGCCGATCTACGTCGCCGCGCTCTCGCCGCTCATGCTGGGCGAGAAAGTCGGCTGGCGGCGCTGGACCGCCATTATCGTCGGCTTCGTCGGGGTCCTCATCGCGCTGTCGCCGTCGAAGGACACGTTCACCCTGCCCGCGCTGATCGCGCTTGCCGGCAGCATGGCCTTCGGCCTCGCCATGGTGCTCGGCCGCTCGTTGCGGACGACGCCCGATACGACGCTGGTGTTCTGGCAGGTCGCCGGCGCGGCCATCCTCGCCGGCATCTGGTGCCTTGCCGATCCGGCCGGCTGGACGCCCGTCAAGCCGCTCGATTTCGGCCTGCTCAGCCTTCTCGGCATCGTGGCGATGAGCGCGCACATGCTGGTGAACCGCTCGCTGAAGCTCGCCGACGCGGCGACCGTGGTGCCGCTGCAATATACGATGCTGCTCTGGGCGGTGGTCTTCGGCTGGATCTTCTTCGGCGATGCGCCCCGGACCGCCATGCTGGTCGGCGCCGGCTTCATCGTGGCGTCCGGCCTCTTCATCTTCTTCCGCGAACAGCAGTTGAAGCGCCGCGCCGGCTGAAACGCGTCTGCGCGAAAAGGTGGCCGGCCAGGGCCGGCCCCAGTTGGCGCGGCTCGATCGGCCGCGCGCGGTCACCGGCCGCCGGAGCGGCCGGGGAGGATTGCGATGGACCTCAGATCGTCCCGGCGGCCATTTCCTTGGCGATATGGTCGGCCTGGCGGATGGCGAGCGTAACGATGGTCAGCGTCGGGTTTTCCGCCGCGCCGCTGGTAAACTGGCTGCCGTCCGAGACGAAGAGGTTCTTGATGTCGTGGGTCTGGCCCCATTTGTTGACGACGCCGTCCTCGGCCTTCTCGCTCATCCGGTTGGTGCCGAGATTGTGCGTGGAGGGATAGGGCGGCGTCGGGAAGCTGCGGGTCGCGCCGACGGCCTCATAGAGCGCCTGCCCCTGCTTGTAGGCATGGTCGCGCATGGCAACGTCGTTCGGATGGTCGGTGAACCACACGTCCGGGATCGGCATGCCGTACTGGTCCTTCAGCTCGCCATGCAGCTTCACCGCGTTCTGCTCCTGCGCCAGATCCTCGCCGACGATCCAGAGGCCGGCCATGTTGGCATAGCTGTCCATGGCGGAGGCGAAAGAACGGCCCCAGCCGCCCGGATCGAGGAACGCGGCCATGAAGGGCACGCCGAGCGAGAGCGTCTCCAGCTCGTAGCCGCCGACGAAGCCGCGCGAGGGATCGTGCCGCGCCTCGTCGCGAATGATGCCGGCCATGGTGGTGCCGCGATACATGTGCACCGGCTTCTCGAAGACGGCATAGACCGAGCCGGTCGTGTGGCGCATGTAGTTCTTGCCGACCTGGCCCGAGGAATTGGCAAGCCCGTCCGGATATTTGCCGGATGCGGAATTGAGCAGCAGCCGCGGGCTCTCGATGGAATTGCCGGCGACGCAGACGATGCGGGCCTTCTGGCTGTGCAGCTTGCCGTCCTTGTCGGCATAGACGACGTTCGTCACCTTGCCGCTGTCGTCGTGCTCGATCTTCACGACATGCGAGTTGGGGCGGATCTCCAGCTTGCCGGTCGCCTCGCCCTTCGGGATTTCCGTGTAGAGCGTCGACCACTTGGCGCCCCACTTGCACCCCTGGAAGCAGAAGCCGGTCTGCTGACAGCTCATCCGGTCATCGCGATCGGCCGAGTTGATCGCCATGTTGCCGGTGTGACATTCCTTGTAGCCGAGCTTGTCCGCGCCGGCCTTCAGGATCTTGAAGTTGTTGTTGCCGGGCAGGCCCTCAATGCCGTTGGTGCGCGTCACGCCCATCTTGTCCTCGGCCTTGGCGTAATACGGCTCCAGTTCGGCGAGCGTCAGCGGCCAGTCGAGCAGGTTGGCGCCCTCGACCTTGCCATAATGGGTCAGCGTCTTGAACTCGTGCTCCTGGAAGCGCAGGGACGCGCCGGCCCAATGCGTCGTGGTGCCGCCGACGGCCTTGACGATCCAGGCCGGCAGGTTGGGAAAGTCCTTCGCGACCCGCCAGCCGCCGCCGGTCGTGCGATGGTCTAGCCAGGCGAGCTGGGCGAAGCTGTCCCATTCGTCGTTGATGAAGTCCTCGTGCTCGATCCGTGAACCGGCTTCCAGGATGACGACGTCGATCCCCTTCTGCGCCAGTTCGTTGCCCAGCGTGCCGCCGCCGGCACCCGAGCCGATGATGACGACCACGCCGTCGTCGTTGAGATCATAAGGAGCTGCCATGGTTTCCTCCCGAAACATGTGCGGTCGGCGTCGTGGACGCCCTGCGGCCGCGCCTCCTCCGGCGCGGGGCCGTCAGACCGCCGTCAAAGCCATTCGATGTCGTTGAAGCCGCGGGCGATATAGCCGCCCTTGGAATAGGATTCGCCCTCGTAGCCGAAATGCGGCCAGAGCTCCTTCTGGTTATAGAAGGAGACGACGAGATCGCCGCGCACCGCCTGGAAGAAGGGCGTCGTCTCGATGTCGCGCAAGATTTTCACGCGGTCGTCTTCCCAGCCGAGGCCACGATAGCCGCCCTCGCCCGCCCGCTTGTCGAGATCGGCGATGCCCGCCTCGATCAGTTCCTTGTGCTTGGCGTCCGTGCCGGCCTTGGTCTCGTGCCCCTTGACCGCGATGGCGTAGAAGCGGTCGGGGACCGCGTCGTGCGGGTAGATGTCGCGGGCAAGCTTGATGAGGGTCGCCATGGCCTCGGGCTTGAGGGCCGTCGTCTCCATGCCCCAGGCCCGGTCGGGGCTGATCACCGCATTGCCGGTGATGATGAGCGCCGCGCCGAGCGTGCCGCGCTTGAGAAGCTCGCGCCGGGAAAGCCCGGGGCGCTGCTCGTAGATGGTCGTCATGTCACGTTCCTCCCATTGCATCTGAGAGCGGCGGCCTCCTCCGGCCGCGGCTCCGTTCATTTGAAGCGGCCGTGCCGTTGCAGGACCTCGATCTTGTAGCCATCCGGATCGGTGACGAAGAAGAAGCGGGCGAGAAGGCCGCCGTCGCGATTGAACTCGACGATCTTGCCCAGCGTGTAGCCGAGAGCCGCAAGGCGCGCGTGCTCGCCGTCGAGATCGGCCACCGAGACGGCGAGATGGCCATAGCCGTCCCCGAGGTCGTAGGGTTCGGTCCTGCCCTTGTTGATCGTCAGCTCGAGCTCGAATTCGCTTTCCGCATTGCTCATGTAGACGAGCGTGAAGGTCTCGAAATCGAGCCGGTCGGCGATGGCGAGGCCGAATGCCTTGCCGTAAAAATCCACGGAACGCCCCTCGTCGAGGACACGGATCATGGAATGAATGGTCTTTGCCACGCTGGCCTTCCCCTGCTTGCAGTTCGACTTGTAGGAGGAAGTTTGCGCCCGGATCGGCGGGGGCGGGTAGCAGCCCGCTACCGCACGCTGATTTTCATTTCCGGAGTTTTAAACGAAGGATTTTGCGTGCTTTTCGCCGCTACGGGATGATTTGACCAAAGCCGGCCCCCACCGCATAATCGCATCATAAAAACACGACTGGAGGATATGCCATGTGTGAGGTCTTTGCGGGCCAGGATCCGCAACGCTACCGGCCCGTCAACCGTTCGGTGCGAATCGGGGGGCATTCGACGAGCATTCAGATCGAGGCAGCCTTCTGGGACCTGATCGACGAGATGTCGGCAAGCCAGGGAATGTCGACCTCCCGTTTCCTCTCGACGCTCTATGACGAGGCGCTGGAGATCAACGGTTCGGTGCCGAACTTCGCCTCGCTGCTGCGGACGAGCTGTCTCATCTACATTATTGGCGGGGCGGCCAAGGGCGACCAGCCGCGGGAGTTCCATATCGTCGCGGCGGAATGAAGCCTAGAATGTCGGGGGCGTGTTGATCCAGATCAGCACGGTCTCGCCATCGTGGCGATTGCGCCAGGCGTGGCGGCGGCAGCTTGAGAAATAGAGGCTGTCGCCGGGGCCGAGGTCGTGAAATTCATGGCCGTCGAGCACGATTTCGACCTGCCCGGAAAGCACGTGCACGAATTCCTCGCCATCATGCGTGTAGGCGCCGTCGCTCGACGCGCCGGGCGCCAGCACGAAGCGGTGGCAGTCCATCATGTTGCGCCCGTCCGCCAGCACCTGCACGGTGACGCCCGGAGACGTCTCGGGCCAGAATTTCCACTCCCCCGCCCGGACGACGGAGCGGTTGTCCTCTTCCTCCTCGCCGGAGAGCTTCGAGACGGTCGTGCCATAGTAATCGGCAAGGTCATGCAGCACGCGGAAGGTCACGCCTAACGAGGTGCGCTCGAAGGTGGAGAGCATCGAGGTCGCGATGCCGATATCGCCTGCGACCTGTTCGAGCGTCTTGCCAGCGGCATGGCGCAGGCTCCGCAGCTTGCGCCCGACGCCCTGAGGCGCATCGCCCTCCGAGGCTCCCGTATCGGCGGTCGGCTCCTCGGCCTCCAATGCCTCGCGGATGGCGGCGGGGTTGAGGCCACGTTCCGTGCGGTACCAGGCGATGCGCTTCAGCCGGGTCACGTCTTCGGCGCTATATTGCCGGTGCCCCGTTTCCGAGCGGCCGGGCACGACGAGCCCCTGCGTTTCCCACAGGCGCAGCGTGGAGGCCGAAACGCCGGCAAGCCGCGCGGCTTCCGCCACCTTGTAATGCACCGGTTCGCCGGAACCCATCGCGCCAAATCCCTGATTCTTTATTATCCTTCGTATAACATTCCGGGCGCGCCGGCCGGTTGGAAAATCCGTCGCATTGCGCGCGTAGAATGCCGTTGCATTCTTGCAGAAAAAATGTAGGAATTCCACATGAGACTTGCAGAAAAAATGTAAGTTAATGCAAGCCCAGCGAAACGAAGCCTCCAGATCCAGGAACAGCGCCATGACCGCCACGCCTCTGACAGACCGCAAGAACGCCGCCATTTCCCGCGGCGTCGGCATGACCACGCAGATCTACGCCGACCGCGCGGAAAACGCCGAGATCTGGGACAAGGAAGGCAACCGCTACATCGATTTCGCCGCCGGCATCGCCGTGGTCAATACCGGCCACCGCCATCCGCGCGTCATCGAGGCCGTCAAGAAGCAGCTCGACCGCTTCACGCACACCTGCCACCAGGTCGTTCCTTACGAGAACTATGTCGAGCTCGCCGAGCGCCTGAACGCCATCACCCCCGGCAACTTCGCCAAGAAGACGATCTTTGTCACGACCGGCGCGGAAGCCGTCGAGAACGCCGTGAAGATCGCCCGCGCCGCCACCGGCCGCCAGGCCGTCATCGCCTTTTCGGGCGGCTTCCACGGCCGCACCTTCATGGGCATGGCGCTGACCGGCAAGGTCGTGCCCTACAAGGTCGGCTTCGGCGCCATGCCGGGCGACGTCTTCCACGCGCCCTTCCCCGTCGAGATGCACGGCACGAGCGTCGAGCAGTCGCTGGGCGTCCTGAAGAAGCTCTTTGCCGCCGACGTCGATCCGAACCGCGTCGCTGCGATCATCGTCGAGCCCGTGCAGGGCGAAGGCGGCTTCTATCCCGTCCCGGTCAATTTCATGAAGGCGCTTCGCGAGATCTGCGACCAGCACGGCATCCTGCTCATCGCCGACGAGGTGCAGACCGGCTTTGCCCGTACTGGCAAGCTCTTCGCCATGGAGCACTACGGCATCGCGGCTGACCTGATGACCATGGCCAAGGGCCTCGGCGGCGGCTTCCCGATCGCGGCCGTCACCGGCCGCGCGGAAATCATGGACGCCCCCGGCCCGGGCGGCCTCGGCGGCACCTATGCCGGCAACCCGCTCGGCGTTGCGGCGGCCCATGCCGTGCTCGACGTCATCAAGGACGAGGACCTGTGCAACCGCGCCGAAAATCTCGGTGCACGCCTCAAGCAGCGCCTGGCCTCGCTGCAGGACAAGGTGCCGGAAATCGTCGACATCCGCGGCCCGGGCTTCATGAACGCCGTCGAGTTCAACGACGTCACCACGAAGCAACCGAGCGCCGACTTCGCCAACAAGGTCCGCCTGAAAGCCCTCGAAAAGGGCCTGATCCTGCTCACCTGCGGCGTGCATGGCAACGTCATCCGTTTCCTCGCGCCGATCACCATCCAGGACGAGGTCTTCGCCGAAGCGCTCGACATCCTCGAAGCGGCGATGGTCGAGGCCCGCGCCGCCTGACCGGCGGCGCAAGAGACCGAACGACTTTATTTCAAGGCAACACCCGGGGCATAGGCTCCGGGTGAACGGCCTTTTCTGCCCGAAAGGAATGCAATCATGGCCTTTTACGACGCTCTGACCAGGCACCTGAAATCGACCGAATTCCTGCGCGACGCCGGCTATGTCAACGGCAACTGGATCGGCGGCAACGGCGCCGCGACCTTCGATGTCCTCAATCCCGCGACGGGCGAAAAACTGGCGACGCTGCCGGAAATGGGCGCGAGCGAAACCGCCGCCGCCATCGACGCCGCCTACAAGGCGCAAGGTCCATGGGCCGCTCGCCCCGCCAAGGACCGCAGCACCCTGCTGCGCAAGTGGAACGACCTGATCGTCGCCAATGCCGACGAACTGGCCGCCATCCTCACCGCCGAAATGGGCAAGCCCCTGCCGGAAGCGCGCGGCGAAATCCTCTATGCCGCCTCCTATGTCGAGTGGTACGCGGAAGAGGCCAAGCGCATCAACGGCGAGACGATCCCGGCCCCCTCGCCGGACAGGCGCATGCTCGTCATCAAGCAGCCGGTCGGCGTCGTCGGCGCGATCACGCCGTGGAACTTCCCGGCCGCGATGATCGCGCGCAAGGTCGCCCCGGCGCTCGCCGTCGGCTGCACGGTGGTCTCCAAGCCGGCCGAGCAGACGCCGCTTTCGGCCATCGCCCTTGCGGTGCTGGCGGAAAAGGCCGGCATTCCGGCCGGCGTTTTCAACGTCATCCTCGGCGCCGATGGCCCCGCCATCGGCAAGGAGCTCTGCTTCAATCCGAAGGTGCGGAAGATCTCCTTCACCGGCTCCACGGAGGTCGGCCGCATCCTCATGCGCCAATGCTCCGACCAGATCAAGAAGGTGAGCCTGGAACTCGGCGGCAACGCGCCCTTCATCGTCTTCGACGACGCCAATCTCGACGCCGCCGTCGAGGGTGCGATGGCCTCGAAATACCGCAATGCCGGCCAGACCTGCGTTTGCGCAAACCGGCTCTACGTCCAGTCGAACGTCTATGACGCCTTTGCGGAAAAGCTGGCGAAGAAGGTCGCCGAGCTCTCCGTCGGCAACGGCTTCGACAAGGGCACGACCATCGGCCCGCTGATCGAGGAAGCCGCTATCGACAAGGTCGAGGCCCATATCGCCGACGCTGTTTCCAAGGGTGCCACGGTGATCGCCGGCGGCAAGCGCATCGAGGGCAAGGGCACCTTCTTCGAGCCGACGGTGCTGAAGGGCGTCGTGCGCGGCATGACGGTGGCGAAGGAAGAGACCTTCGGCCCCGTCGCCCCGCTCTTCCGCTTCGACACGGTCGAGGACGTGATCGAACAGGCCAACGATACCGAATTCGGCCTCGCCGCCTACTTCTTCGCCGGCGATCTCAAGAAGGTCTGGAAGGTGGCCGAAGCGCTGGAATACGGCATGGTCGGCGTCAATACCGGCCTCATCTCCTCCGAAGCCGCCCCCTTCGGCGGCATCAAGCAGTCCGGCCTCGGCCGCGAGGGCTCGGCCCACGGCGCGGAGGATTATCTGGAGCTGAAATATGTCTGCATGGGGGATGTGGCCTGACGATCCCGGATCGCCCCGCTTCGGCGGGGCGGTTTCTATGCAGCTTCGATATCCGTTTTGGAGAAGTCGTCGCCTTTGTAGAGTAGCGGCATGTTGAGATGTCGGGCGCAGGCATAGGCGAAGCAATCGCCGAAGTTGAGGCCTGCGGGATGACGCCCCTTGCCGAAGCGTTGATAGGCATCGACGGCCAGCTCAGTGGTGGCGTTTTCGATGGGGTCGACCTTGACTGGGAGCAGCTTCAAAAAGTCAGTGACAAGAGCAAGCGCGTCCATCGGCGCTATCCGCCGCTGGCGCCCCAGGGCAAGCGATGTTTCCCAGATGGCCATAGGCGACGTATAGCGTATTTCAGTCTGCTGAAGTTTTGTCAGAAGGGCATCCGCGTCATCTTCGGAAGCCAGAATCGCGACGAATGCCGATGCATCGACAAACATCAATCATTCCTCATAGAGGCTATCGATGAAGGCCTTGTCGGCGGCCGGCCCGACCTTCGGATATTTCGCGTCGATATCGCGGATGAAGGCCTTCGCCCTGTCCACCAAAGTCGGCTCGCTTTCCGCCCGCTCCAACTCATGCGCCAGCGCCTGCCGCACTGCCTCGGTCTTGCTGACCTTGCGCAACGTGGACAGTCGATCGGCAAGCCTGTCGACTTCCTGATCCTTGACGTAAAGCGGCATGGTATATCCTTCTCTGCGAGGAAGTATATATAGCATGCAGCACGCGGCTTTCAAAGCCTAAGCCACCTTCACTGTTTCCGGGTGCGCCGCCTTGAAGGCCGGCAATGCGAGGCAGGTTTCGGTGATGCGGCGCACCTGCTTCAGGCCGGATATGTCAGCGCCCCACCGGTCAGCGTTATAGACCTGTGGGACGAGGCAGAAGTCGGCCATGGTGGGGGTGTCGCCGTGGCAGAAGATGCCGGTGGCGGGATTGCCGAGCAAGGCCTCGACGGCGGCGAGGCCTTCGCCGATGAATTTCTTCATCCATTCGGCGCGGACCTCGTCTCCACCGCCGGTGATCTCCATGACATGGCCCACAACGCCCGTATTGCAGACGGCGTGGATCTCCATGGCGATGGCGTAGGACAGCGTGCGCACGCGCTGCCGGCCGAGCGGGTCGGCGGAGAGGAAACGCGCCTGCCGGCGCGTTTCGCAGAGATATTCGATGATCGCGAGGGACTGCGTCAGCATCTCACCGTCGATCACCAGTGCCGGCACGAGACCCTGCGGGTTGCGGGCGCGATGTTCCGGCGCGCGCTGCTCGCCGGCAAGGAGATCGACGGAGACCCGACGATAGGCAAGGCCGAGACTTTCGAGCGCGATGCGCACGCGGTAGCTGGCGGAGGACCGCCAGTAATCGTAGAGGACGATCTCCTCGCTCATCGGGTCACTCCTTCTCGTAGCGCGTCACCGTCTGCTCGATGGCGCCGAAGATGGAATGGCCGGCCTTGTCCTTCATTTCGATGCGCACGATATCGCCGAACTTCATGAAGGGGGTCTTCGGGGCGCCTGTGGCGATCGTCTCGATGATGCGGACTTCGGCGATGCAGGAATAACCCGCACCGCCTTCGGAAACCGGCTTGCCGGGGCCGCCGTCGAGCTTGTTGGAGACCGTGCCGGAACCGATGATCGAGCCGGCGACAAGCGGTCGGGTCTTTGCCGCATGGGCGACGAGCTGGCCGAAATCGAAGGTCATGTCGACGCCGGCATCGGCTTTGCCGAAGGGTTTGCCGTTAAGCGAGACGAGGAGCGGCAGGTGCAGCTTGCCGCCGTCCCAGGCATCGCCCAGTTCATCCGGCGTGACGGCGACGGGGGAGAAGGCGGAGGAGGGTTTGGACTGGAAGAAGCCGAAGCCCTTGGCGAGTTCACCGGGGATGAGGCCGCGCAGCGAGACGTCGTTGACGAGCATGACGAGGCGGATCGCATCGCGCGCCTCTTCCACGCTCGCGCCCATCGGCACGTCGTCGACCACGACGGCGATCTCGCCCTCCATGTCGATGCCCCAAGCCTCGTCGGATGCGAGGATCGGGTCGCGCGGGCCGAGGAAGCTGTCGGAGCCGCCCTGGTACATCAGCGGATCGGTCCAGAAGCTTTCCGGCATCTCGGCATTGCGGGCCTTGCGGACGAGTTCGACGTGGTTGACATAGGCCGAGCCATCCGCCCACTGGTAGGCGCGCGGCAAGGGAGAGGTCGCGTCGTGCTCGTGGAAGCGGGTGGTCGGCTGCGAGCCGGTCTCCAGCCCTTCGGCAACCCGTTCCAGCCGCGGCGCGACATGCGCCCAGTCGTCGAGCGCCGCCTGCAGGCTGCGGGCGATATGGCCCACTTCCGAGCAGCGCGTCAGGTCGCGCGAGACGACGACCAGACGGCCGTCGCGGGTGGAATCCTTCAGTGTCGCAAGTTTCATGCGTGTCGCTCCCGATCTTGTTTCCGGCCGGCGGATCGTGTCATCTTCCGGCCACCTGTCTCCACCCGCATGCGCCGCATCCGCGCCGCATCGCCTCTCCAAGGAAATCCCGCTTGAACCGCACGGTCCGAAATTCCCTGCTGATCGCCGCCGGCTTTATCGCCGTGACGGCCGCTATCCTTTATACGATGGGTCAGCCGCTCATCTGCAAGTGCGGATATGTGAAACTGTGGCATGGCGTGGTGGTTTCCTCCGAAAATTCGCAGCACCTTTCCGACTGGTACACGCCGAGCCACATCATTCACGGCATCCTGTTCTTCGGTTTCTTCACGCTGGTCCTGAAAAAGGCGGGCATAAATGTGCGTCTCGCCCTCGCGCTCGTCGTGGAATGCGCCTGGGAAATCCTCGAAAACACCGACATGGTGATCAACCGCTATCGCGAATCGACGGTCTCGCTCGATTATTTCGGCGACAGCGTGATCAATTCCAGCGCGGATATCCTCGCCATGGTCGTCGGCTTCTTCCTCGCCTCGCGCCTGCCCGTCTGGGCGAGCATCGCGCTCATCGTGATCTTCGAGGCGACGACCACCTACCTCATCCGCGACGGGCTGGCGCTGAACATCCTGATGCTCGTCTGGCCCATCGAAGCGGTGAAAGCCTGGCAGGGCGGCTGAATTCATTTCACGCCCGGCGTACCGTCGAACCGGCGCTCCAGCCCGTCCCAGCAGTCGAGATAGTTGTCCTGCAGCGTTTCCAGCTCGGCCGCGAATTTCGTGAGTTGCTGCGGAAAGCGCGTCTCGAACATGAAGGCCATGGTTTGGTCGAGCTTGACGGGCTTCAGCTCGCTGTTGGAGGCCTTCTCGAAGCCGGTGGCGTCGGGGCCGTGCGGCAGCATCATGTTGTGCAGGCTCATGCCGCCGGGCACGAAGCCCTCCTCCTTGGCATCGTACTGGCCATGGATGAGGCCCATGAACTCGCTCATGATGTTGCGGTGATACCAGGGCGGGCGGAAGGTGTGCTCGGCGACCAGCCAGCGCGGCGGGAAGATGACGAAGTCGATATTCGCCGTACCCGCCTCCTCGGTCGGGGCCGTCAGCACCGTGAAGATCGACGGGTCGGGATGGTCGAAGAGGATCGCGCCGACGGGGGAATAGGTTCTGAGATCGTATTTGAACGGCGCGTAGTTGCCGTGCCAGGCGACGACGTCGAGCGGCGAATGGCCGATCTCGGTGACGTAGAACTTGCCGCACCATTTGACATGGACGCGGCAGGGCGTCTCCTTGTCCTCATAGGCGGCGACAGGGGTCTTGAAGTCGCGCGGATTGGCGAGGCAGTTCGCGCCGATCGGCCCGCGATCCGGCAGGGTGAATTTCGCGCCGTAGTTCTCGCAGACATAGCCGCGCCACACATCGCCCTCGCCGATACGCGAGACCTTGAACATCATGCCGCGCGGGATGAGGCAGATCTCCAGCGGCTCGACATCCATGATGCCCATTTCAGTAAAGACGCGGATCGCGCCCAGCTGCGGCACGACCAGCAGCTCGCCGTCGGCATTGAAGAAGTAGTCGTCCACCATGTCGGCGTTGAACGTATAGGCGTGCGCCGCCATGCCCACCTGGGTCAGCACGTCGCCGGCCGTCGTCATGGTGCGGATGCCTTCGAGGAAGTTCAGCGTTTCCTTCGGCGCGGGCAGCGGGTTCCAGCGAAGCTGGCCGAGCGGCAGGGAATGGTCGTCGAGGCAGGGCGCGGTCTTCCAGTGCGGGTAGCTCGCATTGGAGAAGCGGCGGGTGTGGCGCACGCTCGGGCGGATGCGGTAGAGCCAGGAGCGCTCGTTGGTGCCGCGCGGAGCGGTGAAGGGCGAACCGGAAAGCTGCTCGGCATAGAGGCCGTAATTGCACTTCTGCGGGCTGTTCTGGCCCTGCGGCAGGGCGCCGGGCAGGGATTCCGTCTCGAAATCGTTGCCGAAGCCCGGCATGTATTTCAGGCTGTTGGTGCTGTCAGGCATGGCTTGCCCTCCTCCGCAAGGCTCCTTATCAGATAGTTACAAGCGTAACTGTCCATTTTGTAACCATCAAGGCGACCGGCCATGGACTTCAAGCTCGAAACCTTCCTGCCCTACCGGCTGAACCAGGCGGCCGAGCGAGTGAGCCAGCGCTTCGCCGCGCAATACCGCAGCCGCTACCGGATGACCCGGCCGGAATGGCGGGCGCTCGCCGCGCTCGGCTCCTACGGCCGCCTGACGGCGACGGAGATCGGCGCCAATTCCAGCATGCACAAGACCAAGGTCTCCCGCGCCGTCCGGGCGCTGGAGGAAAAGCGCTGGCTGAAGCGCAGCGAAGACGCCGACGACCGCCGCTTCGAGCATCTGGAACTGACCCCGGCCGGCCGGCGCATCTTCACCGAGATGATCGAACTCGCGCATGGCTACGAGCGGGAAATGGCGCAACTCCTCGGCGCCGGCGCCCTTGCGCAACTGGAGGCCGGCCTTACGGCGATCGAGGCAAGGCTGCCGGGCACGATGCCTTTGCGATCGTCCCGCGAATGACTGGTCATGGGCTTTCACCGGCATGATAGACGAGCGGGTCATCGCTATGAGCCGGTATTATCAACCGGCTCGCCTGCAGCGGGATAGATCACCGTTCCGTCCGCCTGGGGCTCGGCGCCGGGCGTAAGATGCGCTTCCTCGAACCGGCCTTCGCCCATGATGTGGAAGACGGTTTCGCCCTGCGCGATCAGGTAGTCGGAAACGATGCGGCGGTGGCAGCGCCACCAGACCGCCTCCGCGCACATCATCGCGCAGCGCTTCCGATGGCCTTCCGCGCGAAGATGCTCCAGTCCCTTCCGGAAGGCATCGGACAGCGCATAGTCGGCGTAGTTGTGGAAGCTCCTGTTTTGCCAGAGGCCATTGATCTGCGATGGCAAGGCCGGCAGACGGCCACGAAGTCCGCCGAGCGCCGCGACATGCTCATAGCCTATCTGCACCTCGGCCAGCGCGGCGGACAGCTCATCGTGGTTGAACTGCGGATTGGCGCGCGACATCGGCATCTTGCGGATATCGACGACCCGTTCGATGCGCGCGGAGCGCAGCAGGGTGATGAACTCCGCAAGGCTGCGGTTGGAATGGCCGATGGTGAAGAATGGCAGCGTCATCATCGTCTCGCAGGATCGTGGGCGCCGCCGTTGCGGATGAGGTCAAGCGTATGCCGGTCGGGCTCGCCGGCAAAGAAGCGCTCAAGCGCAAGCCGGAACCTTTTCTCCCCGCCGCCCGCCGCCTTATCGAACAGGGTCATCGAGGAGCGGAATTTCAGATCGTCGGGCGATCCGAAAATGTCATGGACGGAACGCCCCTCCACGGCGAGCACCGCATCCACCGCGTCGGCCAGCCTCCCGGCAAGGACGGGATGTTCGAGATAGGCCCTCGCCTCGTCCAGAGACCCGATGCCGTAGAATTTCGCGGTGGGGGATCGTCCGAGCGCACGCAATTGCGGGAAAACGAACCACATCCAATGGCTTTCCTTGTGCCCGGCCCGCAATTCCGCGAGAACCGTGTCGAAGACATGGTCCTGTGCCGCGACGAAGCGGGAAAGCTCGAACCGGTCATCCTCCGCCATCGCATCCTCTCCCTGATACCCGGACGTATCCTATCACAGCGGCCATCGGCCGATGGCGTATCCGTCCAACGACCGAGCGCCTCGTGTTGTTTCGCCCTTCCTGATCGTTTGCCACGGTTCTGCGAAGACGCGCCATCGGCGCTCTTGAATTCCCGCCGCCCTCTCCCCATCTCTCGCTCACTGCCCGTATTCGACGACTGCCTGCAGCGACGGCCCCCTGTCGCGCGTTCGTAGTTGTCCGGGCTCGAAGGGCGCTCCCCGAAAGGGTCGAGCGCCCTTCGTCATTTCAGGACTTCGGTAGCGCGCGCGAATTGTCGGATTCCGCCGCTCTGCGCCGTCCTTGGTGGGAAGACCGCAAGGAGGAGAAAGCCATGAGAGACCTCATCTTGAAGATGTCCATATCGATCGACGGTTTCGTGAGCGATCCGGATGGCCGGAACGCGTGGATGTTCGGCACCGATCAAGAGGCGAAGGCCTGGTCTGTCGAGACCCTGTGGAGCGCCGGCCTGCACATCATGGGCAGCCGCACCTTCCGGGACATGGCCGCCTATTGGCCGACCTCCACCGACATGTTCGCGCCGCCGATGAACCGGATTCCCAAGGCCGTCTTTTCGCGGCAGGGACCGGCAATCCTGACGAACGACGGCAATGCGGCAACCGGGCAAATGCAGACCGGTGCGGAAAGCTGGGCGGAGGCCTACGTTGCCAGTGGCAGCCTGGCGGAGGAAATCGCCGATCTGAAGGCCCGGGACGGCAAGCCGATCATCGCCCATGGCGGCGTCGGCTTCGCTCGCAGTCTCGTGGCGGAAGGCCTAGTAGACCAATTCATCCTATTGGTGGCTCCCGTCGCGCTGGGCAACGGGCTGCCGCTGTTCTCCGGCCTTGCAGCCCCAAAGCGCCTGAAGCTCCTGAGCTCAAGGGCATTTCCGGGAGGCGCGGTCGCGCAGGTCTATCGGGCCGCATGAGCCGTCGCGCAAGTCCGTGCCACGCAAAAGAGGTGGGGCTTCTCAAAGTTTGAGTTGACCCGTGTTGTCGGTGAGGTGACACTTCGCTTCACGGCAAGACGGGAGGACAGACGATGGACGAACCAGAACGCTGGCGCCAGATGGCGAGCGCGCCGAAGGACGGTAGCCGGATCCTCGTCACGGTGCGCTCCTCCGAGCAGGGCCCGGCGGAAGTCGATGTCGCCTACTGGTCGCATGGCGACCGCTTCAGCGGCGAAGGCTGGCGCGCCTCCGATTCCGCGCCCGGCTGCATCATCGAATATGCCGAGCCGGAGCTGAAGTGTTGGATGCCGATGCCCTCGGCCAATTTCGGCCGCGCCGCCGCGCCCTCTCCATGGCAGGGCGACGATGCCCAGCAGCTGGATGGATCGGGAATCTAGGCCGCCCATATTTGAGGAGTAGCGCAGCCTCGGCTGCGCAAAACGCGCGGTTAGGCAGCCGTCGCCGGGACTGAAGCTCGGACTGGCGGAAGAACGTCAGTCGGATTTCGACTTGTGCTCCGGCTTGCCCTTGCGCTTGGTCGAAGCCATTTCCTCCAGCTCCTTTTCCGACATGGATTTCTCCATGCCCTTCGAGGCGCCCTTGAGCTCGCTCTTCTTCATGTCGCCGCGCTTTGCGGCAAGGGCCGCACCGGCGGCCTTCTGCTGCGCTTTCGATTTTGCCGGCATGACAGCCTCCTTTGTCGATAGGAGCGCAAACGCGGGCGGCCGTGCGATGTTCCCGGGGCATGCTTGGCCCCCTCATCTCCCTGCCGCGACCTTCTCCCCGCAAGAGGGGAGAAGGGGATATGCCGAACCGGCTTCCCCAACCAACAACTGCGCGTGGGGCACGTCCCCTCTCCCCGCTTGCGGGGAGAGGGCTAGGCTGAGGGGCAGACCACAGGCGATACCTCACCCCCGTTCCTTCACCGTCTCCATCGCCACATTGGTCGAGGTGTTGGCGACATAGGGCAGGTTCGAAATCCTCTCCCCGAGCACCAGCCGGTATTTCTTGATGTCCCGGGTGCGGATCTTCAGGAGATAGTCGAAGCGGCCGGCGATCATGTGGCACTCCTCGACCTCCTTGATCTTCTTCACTGCCGCATTGAAGCTGGTCAGCGCTTCTTCCTGCGTGTTGGTCAGCTTCACCTCGGCGAAGGCGATATGATCAAGGTTCATCTTCGAGGGGTTGAGGATCGCCTTGAAGCCCTGGATGAAGCCTTCGGCGATCAACCGCTTGAAGCGGTTCTGGCAGGGCGTCTTGGAAAGACCCACCTTCTCGGCCAGCTCCGCGACGGGAATGCGGCCATTTTCCGTGAGTTCCTCGAGAATTTTTCGGTCGAAGGCATCCAACGACCCATCCGCATGGGAAATATCGGGCAAATCACCCTCCAATCTTCAGAAAATAGATGCGATCAGCCTAATCGAAGGCAATTTGAAGTCCATTTGTTTTTTAGCACCGTGATATTGTCCGCGCCAGTTTCCCGGATATCATGCAAACCGCTTCTCATAGGTCCCGCCATGCAGAAACCCTTCGCCGATTTCGCCCCGCCGATCCGTCCCCAGAGCGCGCTGCGCCAGGCGATCACCGCCGCCTATCGCCGCCCCGAAACCGAGTGCCTGCCGCCCCTCGTCGCGGCCGCGCGCGTGACCGAAACGCAGCGCTACGACATCCGCAGCACCGCCCGCATGCTGATCGAGGCGCTGCGCGCCAAGCACAAGGGCACGGGCGTCGAGGGCCTCGTGCAGGAATATTCGCTGTCGAGCCAGGAAGGCGTGGCGCTGATGTGCCTTGCCGAGGCGCTGCTGCGCATTCCCGACACCGACACGCGTGACGCGCTGATCCGCGACAAGATCGCCGAGGGCGACTGGACCTCCCATATCGGCGGCGGTAAGTCGATGTTCGTCAACGCCGCCACCTGGGGCCTCGTCGTCACCGGCAAGCTCACTTCGACCGTCAACGACCGCGGCCTTTCCGCCGCGCTGACGCGCCTCATCGCGCGGGCCGGCGAGCCGGTCATCCGCCGCGGCGTCGACATGGCGATGCGCATGATGGGCGAGCAGTTCGTCACCGGCGAGACCATCGAGGAAGCGCTGAAGCGCTCCAAGCCGCTCGAAGCCCGCGGTTTCCGTTATTCCTACGACATGCTGGGCGAGGCCGCGACCACCGCCGCGGACGCCGAGCGCTATTACCGGGACTACGAGAAGGCGATCCACGCCATCGGCAAGGCCTCGGACGGCCGCGGCATCTATGACGGCCCCGGCATCTCCATCAAGCTTTCGGCGCTGCATCCGCGTTATGTCCGCGCGCAGGCCGAACGCGTCATGGGCGAACTGCTGCCGAAGGTGAAGGCGCTCGCCGCCATCGCCAAGAGCTACGACATCGGCCTCAACATCGACGCCGAGGAAGCCGACCGGCTGGAGCTTTCGCTCGACCTGCTCGAAGGCCTCTGCTTCGACGAGAACCTCAAGGGCTGGAACGGCCTCGGCTTCGTGGTGCAGGCCTATGGCAAGCGCTGCCCCTTCGTGCTCGACTTCATCATCGACCTCGCCCGCCGCTCCGGCCGGCGCGTCATGGTGCGCCTCGTCAAGGGCGCCTATTGGGACGCCGAGATCAAGCGCGCGCAGCTCGACGGCCTCGAAGGCTTCCCGGTCTATACACGCAAGATCTACACCGACGTCGCCTATGTCGCCTGCGCCCGCAAGCTGCTCGCCGCGCCGGATGCCGTCTTCCCGCAATTCGCCACGCACAATGCGCAGAGCCTCGCGACGATCTACCAGCTCGCAGGCCCCGATTTCGCCGTCGGCAAATACGAGTTCCAGTGCCTGCACGGCATGGGCGAGCCGCTTTACGACGAGGTCGTCGGCAAGGACAAGCTGGATCGGCCCTGCCGCATCTACGCTCCCGTCGGCACACATGAGACGCTGCTGGCCTATCTCGTTCGCCGCCTCCTCGAAAACGGCGCGAACTCCTCCTTCGTCAACCGCATCTCCGACCCGAAGGTCTCGGTGGAATCGCTGATCGCCGATCCGGTCGATATCGTCGCCGCCATGCCCGTCGTCGGCGCGCAGCACGACCAGATCGCCCTGCCGGACAATCTCTTCGGCAAGAGCCGTGAGAACTCCAGGGGCCTCGACCTCTCCAACGAGACGACGCTTGCGGAACTCGCCGGCGAGCTTGCCGGCAGCGCCGCGAAGCAGTGGCACGCCGCGCCGCTTCTGGCGGACGGCTCCACGGCCGGCGAGACGAGCGACGTGCTGAACCCCGCCGACCATCGCGACGTCGTCGGCCGCGTCACCGAGATCAGGGCGGAAGACGCCGAGCGCATCGTCGGCATGGCGGCGGACAGCGTCGCTGCCTGGGCCGCGACCGCCCCCGCCGAGCGCGCCGCCTGCCTCGACCGCGCGGCAGACCTCATGGAAGCCCGCATCGAACCGCTGATGGGCATCATCATGCGCGAGGCCGGCAAGTCGGCGGCCAACGCCATCGGCGAGGTGCGCGAGGCCGTCGATTTCCTGCGCTACTATGCCGAACAGGCGCGCCGCACGCTCGGCCCGTCTCACCTGCCGCTCGGCCCGATCGTCTGCATCAGCCCGTGGAACTTCCCGCTCGCCATCTTCACCGGACAGGTCGCCGCCGCCCTCGTCGCCGGCAATGCCGTGCTGGCGAAGCCCGCCGAGGAGACGCCGATCATCGCGCATGAGAGCGTGAAGATCCTGCACGAGGCCGGCGTTCCGGCCGGGGCTCTGCAATTCGTGCCCGGCGCGGGCCGCGTCGGCGCGGCGCTTGTCGGCGCCTCCAAGACGGCCGGCGTCATGTTCACCGGCTCGACGGAAGTCGCCCGCCTCATCCAGGCCCAGCTTGCCGAGCGCCTTTCGGAAACCGGCAAGCCGATCCCGCTGATCGCCGAGACCGGCGGCCAGAACGGCATGATCGTCGATTCCTCGGCACTCGCCGAACAGGTCGTCGGCGACGTCATCGCCTCGGCCTTCGACAGCGCCGGCCAGCGCTGCTCGGCGCTGCGCGTGCTCTGCCTGCAGGACGATGTCGCAGACCGGACGCTCACCATGCTGAAGGGCGCGCTCAAGGAACTGACGCTCGGCCGCACGGACAGCCTCAATGTCGATATCGGCCCGGTCATCACGGCCGAGGCCCGCAACGGCATCGTCAAGCACATCGAGCACATGCGCGACCTCGGCAACAAGGTCGAGCAGCTTCCGCTGTCGGCAGGCACGGAGAACGGCACCTTCGTTCCGCCGACGATCATCGAGCTGAAGACGCTTTCCGACCTCAAGCGCGAGGTCTTCGGCCCCGTACTGCACGTCATCCGCTTCCGCCGCGCCGATCTCGACCGGCTGATCGACGACATCAACGCCTCGGGCTACGGCCTCACCTTCGGCCTGCATACGCGCCTCGACGAAACGATCGCGCATGTCACGAGCCGCATCAAGGTCGGCAACATCTACGTCAACCGCAACATCATCGGCGCGGTCGTCGGCGTGCAGCCCTTCGGCGGACGCGGCCTTTCCGGCACGGGTCCCAAGGCCGGCGGCCCACTCTATATCGGCCGCCTCGTGCAGAAGGCCCCGGTCCCGCCGCAGCAGGATTCAGTGCATACCGACCCGGCGCTGCGCGACTTCATCACCTGGCTCGACCGCAAGGGCAAGACCGCTGAAGGCGAGACGGCGCGCGGCTTCGCCAACCGCTCCGCGCTCGGTCTCGAGCGGGAACTGCCAGGTCCGGTCGGCGAGCGCAACATCTACGCGCTCCATCCGCGTGGCCGCATCCTCCTCGTGCCGAAGACGGAAGCCGGCCTCCTGCGTCAGGTCGCGGCGGCGCTGGCGACGGGCAACCAGATCGCCATCGACAGCGTCGAAGCCCTGAAGCTCGCCCTCGCCGATCTCCCCGCCTCCGTCGCCGCCCGCCTGACATGGACGGCCGACTGGGCAAAGGATAGCCCGTTCGCCGGCGCGCTCGTCGAGGGCGAGGCGGGAGACGTCGAACGCGTCAACCGCAAGATCGCCGGCCTTCCCGGCCCGCTGGTGCTGGTGCAGGCAGCGACGGCGGCGGAACTTTCGAGCGATCCGGAAGCCTACTGCCTCAACTGGCTGCTGGAGGAGGTCTCCACCTCCATCAACACCGCTGCCGCAGGCGGCAATGCCAGCCTGATGGCGATCGGCTGACAGATAGTCGCGGCGGGTTTCGCCGCGACACTCCTTCCCGTGGTCATGATGCCCCTCATCCGGCCTGCCGGCCCCCTTCTCCCCCGCGAGCGGGAGAAGGGGATATGCCGCGCTGGTTTCCCTTTCCCGCATCGCACACGGATGCATCCCTCGCCTCTTGTGGGTGAGGAACAATCGTCACGCCCGGCCAGCAATTCGGTGAAAAAATCCCCGCTTTCCCGGCATTCTTCTTGCACTTGCGGCCCCGTCATGCCAATCGGGCGCGAACAGCTCAGAGCAGCCGGGCCCGCCTTCATCCGCTCACCTGCTCTGTCCATTTGTTTTGCCGCATTTGTGCGACGGCAGGCGGAAGTGCCTGCCTGCAGAATGCTCCAGCGCCGGAGACGAGAGCATGAGCCAGTCGGAAAAGAACGGTCTGACCTATAGCGATGCGGGCGTCGATATCGACGCAGGCAACCTGATGGTCGAGAAGATCAAGCCGGCGGTGCGCTCTACGCGCCGCCCGGGCGCGGACGGCGAGATCGGCGGCTTCGGCGGCCTCTTCGACCTCAAGGCGGCCGGCTTCAAGGATCCGGTGCTCGTCGCGGCAAACGACGGCGTCGGCACCAAGCTGAAGATCGCCATCGACGCGGACCGCCACGACACGGTCGGCATCGACCTCGTCGCCATGTGCGTCAACGACCTCGTGGTGCAGGGCGCGGAACCCCTCTTCTTCCTCGACTATTTTGCCACCGGCAAGCTCGATCCCGAACAGGGCGCGGCCATCGTCGAGGGTATCGCCGAGGGCTGCCGGCAGGCAGGCTGCGCGCTGATCGGCGGCGAGACCGCCGAAATGCCCGGCATGTATTCGCATGGCGACTATGACCTTGCAGGCTTCGCCGTGGGTGCGGCCGAGCGCGGCCAGCTCCTGCCGGCGGGCGACATCGGCGAAGGCGACGTCATCCTCGGCCTCGCCTCCTCGGGCGTCCATTCCAACGGCTATTCGCTGGTGCGCAAGATCGTCACGCTCTCGGGCCTTGCCTGGGATGCGCCTGCCCCGTTCGACAGCGCGAAGAGCCTTGGCGAAGCGCTGCTGGCGCCGACGAAAATCTATGTGAAACCGCTCCTCAAGGCGATCCGCGAGACGGGCGCGATCAAGGCGCTGGCGCATATTACCGGCGGCGGCTTCCCGGAGAACATTCCGCGCGTGCTGCCGAAACACCTTGCCGCCGAGATCGACCTCGATGCCGTCAAGGCCCCTGCCGTCTTCTCCTGGCTCGCCAGGACCGGCGGCGTGGAAGCGAAGGAAATGCTGCGCACCTTCAACTGCGGCGTCGGCATGATCGCCGTCGTACCCGCTGACAAGGCCGATGCGGTCTCGGCCGCGCTTGTCGCCGAAGGTGAAAACGTCTTCCGCCTCGGCCGCATGGTCGCCCGTGAAGAGGGCGCACCCGGAACGATCTACAAGGGCACGCTCGCCCTATGACGTCGCCCCGCAAGCGCGTCGTCGCCTTCATCTCCGGCGGCGGCTCCAACATGCTGGCGCTGGCGAAGGCGGCCGAGGCGCCGGACTTCCCGGCCGAGATCGTCGCGGTCTTCTCCGACAAGGTGGAGGCGGGCGGGATTGCGAAGGCCGAGGCGCTCGGCATTCCGACCCGCACCTTCCTGCGCAAGGACTTCGCCAGCAAGGAAGCGCACGAGGCGGCGATCCTCGATGCACTGGACGCGCTCTCGCCCGACATCATCTGCCTCGCCGGCTACATGCGCCTGCTCTCCGGCACCTTCATCAACCGCCATGAAGGCCGCATCCTCAACATCCACCCCTCCCTGCTGCCGCTCTTCCCCGGCCTCCACACGCACCAGCGCGCCATCGACACCGGCATGCGCCTTGCCGGCTGTACGGTGCATTTCGTGACGGAAGGCATGGATGAAGGTCCGGTGATCATGCAGGCCGCCGTGCCGGTGCTGCCGGCCGATACGGCGGAGACGCTGGCCGCGCGGGTGCTCACCGTGGAGCATCGCAGCTATCCGCTGGCACTGCGGCTCGTCGCGGAAGGCAAGGTGCGGATGGAGGGCGGCAAGGCCGTTGCTTCCGGCGACCTGCCGCAGGCGGACGGCGCGTATTTGATTTCGCCGGCGGTGCTTTAGGGCGGCGCCCCCCCTCTGCCCTGCCGGGCATCTCCCCCACAAGGGGGGGAGATTGGATTGGGGGACTGTTTCGCCCATCTCTGACATTGCTGCTGAAGCACGGTTCCCGCCTCTTGCCGATCTCCCCCCTTGTGGGGGAGATGCCCGGCAGGGCAGAGGGGGGTATGCCACAGGCACGCCCCTCAGATCACCAGGATCGGCGCCTTGCCCTTCACGCGATCATAGAGGTCGATCACATCCTGGTTGAGCATGCGCACGCAGCCCGACGAGACGGCCTTGCCGATGGACTTCCATTCCGGCGAGCCGTGCAGGCGGTAGAGCGTATCCTGCCCGTTCTGGAAGATATAGAGCGCGCGGGCGCCGAGCGGGTTGTTGAGCCCACCGGCCATGCCGCCGTTTGCGCCGGAATATTTGACGAGTTCCGGCTGGCGCTTGACCATCTCGTCCGGCGGCGTCCATTTCGGCCACGCCTGCTTCCACTGGATGACACCGCGGCCCGACCAGGCAAAACCCTGCCGGCCGATGCCGACGCCGTAGCGCATGGCGCGGCCCGACGGCAGGATGAGATAGAGGAAGCGATTGCCCGTATCGACGATGATCGTGCCCGGCTTTTCGGCGAAGGGGCTTTCGACCTCCTGCCGGTAGAAGCGCGCGTCGATCTGCTGGTAGGGCACGGCCGGCACCTGGAAGCCGCCGTCGTTCAAAGGGCCATAGATCGAGGCATAGCGCGAGGATTCGGGCAGCAGGCCCGAGGGCGGCGTCTGGCCGTAGAGGCCGATGGGCTGCCGGTTGTCGATATATTCCGGCCGACCTTCCAGCGCGGGATTGCGGAAATAGGGCCGCGTCTCGTAGCGGAACTGGTCCGTGTTCATGGACGAGGTGCAGCCGGCAAGGCCGCTTGCCATGGCGAGGCCGGAAAACTGGAGGAAGCGGCGGCGGGAAAGCGCGGTATCGGTCATGAAAGCGTGGGCACCCGTTTATCGGAAAGACAGGATGAACGAAGAGGCTGAATCACCAACTAACAAAAGGCGAATTGGGTCCGCAATCCTGCCCTAATTGTGGCAGCCGCGACTGGCCCGAGGCTTGCGCGCCGGAATTTTCACCCGCTGTCGCCTGAAGGTCACTCTACCAAAGTGGCCCTTTACGCTGTATCCCGGATGGAAGAAATTCCGGGAAACGGAGAACGCGACGGGATGGACGCGAGCATATTGACGGATGCGGGCTTTGCGCCGCTCGACGAGGCGGATTGGCGCAAACTGGCCGAAAAGGCGCTGAAAGGCGCGGATTTCGAGGCGACGCTCGTCTCGCATAGCGACGACGGCCTTGCCATCCAGCCGATCTACAGCCGCCGCGAAGGCGCGGCGCCCCTCGCCCACAGCCATGCCGATACGCCGCACGCGGGCGGCGCATGGACCGTCAACCAGCGCCGCGACGATGCAGACCTTGCCCGCGCCCGCGCGCAGATGGCCGATGACCTCGAAAACGGAGCGACCGGCGTTTCCCTCGTCTTCCGTGGCAGCGCCGCAGCGCACGGCACGGGCATCGCAGCCGGCAGCGAGACCACCTTCCGCAAGGCCGTCGCCGCGCGCGCCGCAGCCCCCTTCTCGCTTCGCCTCGAAGCCGGCTTTGCCGACCGGGCGCTCGCGACGACGCTTGCCCGCTCGCTCGCGGAGGCCGGCGCGCAGACGGCGCCGGTGCATTTCGGCCTCGATCCCTTCACCACGGCGCTTGCCGGCGGCCACGGCGAAAGCAGCGCACTAGCCAACCTCGCCACGGAGCTGATCGGCTTCGGCTTTTCCGGCTCCCTGCTGAATGCCGACGGGCGGCTGGCGCACAATGCAGGGGCGAGCGAGGCGCTGGAGCTTGCCATTATCGCGGCGGCGCTGGCGGAAAGCCTGCGCCTGCTCGATGCGGCGGGCGTCGCGCCTGAAGACATCTTCGCGGCGACCTCGCTGTCGCTTGCCGCCGACCAGGACCAGTTCCTCACGACGGCGAAGATGCGCGCCGCGCGGCTGATCCATGCCCGCATGCAGGCGGCCTGCGGCATTTCCGAGCCGAAGCCGGCGCATATCCACGCCGAGACGAGCTGGCGCATGCTGACGCGGCGCGACCCGGAAACCAACATCCTGCGCAACACCATCGCCGTCTTTTCCGCCGGCACCGGCGGAGCGGACGAGATCACCGTACTGCCGCACACGCTGGCGCTCGGCCTGCCCGATATCCTCGCCCGCCGCATCGCCCGCAACACGCAGGTCGTGCTGATCACCGAAAGCAACCTCGCCCATGTCGCCGACCCCGCCGCCGGCGCGGGCGGCATCGAGGCGCTGACGGAGGGGCTGGCGGAAAAGGCGTGGGAGATCTTCACCGGGATCGAGAAGACGGGCGGGCTTTCCGCCGCCATCGCCTCGGGCACGGTACAGGCCATGGTCGAGGCAGCGCGCGGCGCACGGAAGGCAAGAGCTATCGTGGGCACGACGCTGTTTCCGCTGAAGGACGAGCGGCCGGTGACGGTGCTCGGGCCGCTCGACGAGACAACACCGGCGGGGCTTCGGCCGGTGCTGCTGGTTGATTGCGTGGAGACAGCATGATGGGCACAGCCTATCCCCCTCTGCCCTGCCGGGCATCTCCCCCACAAGGGGGGAGATCGGCAAGACGCGAAAGCCTTGCTCAATCAGCGACGCTGGAGGTGGGCGAGACGGCGCTTCATCCAATCTCCCCCCTTGTGGGGGAGATACCCGGCAGGGCAGAGGGGGGTGAAGCCGCTGCGCAGTACCGTATCAAAGGAGCCGCCGCATGAGCCGGATTCCCGACTTCTCCTCCATCGCATGGTCGAAGCCGGCGGCGCCCACTGCTGCCAGCGAGGCCGTGTGGGCGACGCCCGAAGACATCGCCGTCGCCGGCGCCTATGGCGAGGCGGACCTTTCCGGCCTTTCCTATCTCGACACCTGGCCGGGCGCGGCGCCCTATCTGCGCGGCCCCTACCCGACCATGTATGTCCAGCAACCCTGGACGATCCGGCAATATGCCGGCTTCTCGACGGCAGAGGAATCGAACGCCTTCTACCGGCGCAATCTGGCGGCCGGGCAAAAGGGCCTGTCCGTCGCCTTCGACCTTGCCACCCACCGCGGCTATGACAGCGACCATCCGCGCGTGGCGGGCGACGTCGGCATGGCGGGCGTCGCGATCGATTCGATCCTCGACATGCGGCAGCTCTTCGACGGCATCCCGCTCGACCAGATGAGCGTGTCCATGACCATGAACGGCGCGGTGCTGCCGATCATGGCGCTCTTCATCGTGGCGGCGGAGGAACAGGGCGTTTCCGAGGACAAGCTGTCCGGGACCATCCAGAACGACATCCTCAAGGAGTTCATGGTCCGCAACACCTATATCTACCCGCCGCAGCCCTCGATGCGGATCATCTCCGACATCTTCAGCTATACCAGCCGGCGCATGCCGAAGTTCAACTCCATCTCGATCTCCGGCTACCACATGCAGGAGGCCGGGGCGACGGCGGACCTTGAGCTCGCCTATACCATCGCAGACGGCATCGAATATGCCCGCGCCGGGGTCGCCGCCGGGCTCGATATCGATACCTTCGCGCCGCGCCTTTCCTTCTTCTGGGCGATCGGCATGAACTTCTTCATGGAAGTCGCCAAGATGCGCGCGGCGCGCCTCATCTGGGCTGCGCTGATGAAGCGGAATTTTTCGCCGAAGGATGCCCGATCGCTGGCGCTGCGCACCCATTGCCAGACCTCCGGCTGGTCACTGACGGCGCAGGACCCGATGAACAACGTCATGCGCACCATGGTGGAGGCGATGGCAGCGACGCAGGGCCATACACAGTCGCTGCACACCAACTCCTTCGACGAGGCGCTGGCGCTGCCCACCGACCATTCCGCCCGCATCGCCCGCAACACGCAGATCCTTCTCCAGAAGGAGAGCGGCACGACGCGCATCATCGATCCCTGGGGGGGCTCGGCCTATGTCGAGCGGCTGACGCACGACCTTGCCGCCCGCGCGCTTTCCCATATCGAGGAGGTGGAGGCGCTCGGCGGCATGGCGAAGGCCATCGAGAAGGGCATTCCCAAGCTGCGCATCGAGGAGGCCGCCGCCCGCACGCAGGCGCGCATCGATTCGGGCCACCAGACCGTCGTCGGCGTCAATTTCTCGCGGCCCGAGCGCGACATCGAGGTGGACGTGCTGAAGGTCGACAATTCCGAGGTGCGCGCCCGCCAGCTCGCAAAGCTCCAGCAGCTCAAGGGCACGCGCGACACCGCGGCGGCCGAAAGCGCGCTCGACAGGCTGACGGAGGTCGCCCGCAGCGGCGACGGCAACCTCCTGGAATTCGCGGTGAAGGCGGCGCGGGCGCGGGCGACCGTCGGCGAGATCGCCTTCGCGCTGGAAAGGGCCTTCGGCCGGCATGTCGCGGAGATCCGCACGATCTCCGGCGTCTACCGCAAGGAGATGGGCGCGGACGACCGGGCCTTCAACACCGCCGCCGACAAGATCGCCGCCTTCGAGAAGCTCAGGCAGGAGAAGCCGACCATCCTCGTCGCCAAGATGGGGCAGGACGGGCACGACCGCGGCCAGAAGGTCATCGCCAGCGCCTTCGCCGACCTCGGCTTCCATGTGGTCGTCGGGGCGATGTTCCAGACGCCGGAAGAAGTGGCGGAGCTGGCGATCCGCGAGGGCGCGCATATCGTCGGCGCCTCCTCGCTCGCCGCCGGGCACCTGACGCTGGTGCCCGAACTGAAAGCCGCCCTCGTCAAGCGCGGCGCGCGCGACATGCTGATCGCCGTCGGCGGCGTCATCCCGCCGCAGGATTTCCCGGCGCTGGAAAAGGCCGGGGCCGATGCGATCTTCCCGCCGGGAACCGTCATCGCGGACGCCGCCTCGGCGCTGATCGACCGGCTGATGGCTTGAGCGGTCGCCGCCTTGCGGCTGGCCGGCGCATTCGGAGTTTGCCCCTCACCCTAACCCTCTCCCCGCAAGCGGGGAGAGGGAACTTGCCCCACGCATCGTTAGAGGTTGAGGAGAACGGCGCGGCATATCTCCTTCTCCCCGCCTGCGGGGAGAAGGTGGCCGGCAGGCCGGATGAGGGGCATTCCCAACATGCCAAGCCTCCGGTTTCTTCCAAGCAGAAGGCGACCATCCGGCCTTTGTGAACGCTGTGTCAATCCATCGGGCAATTGCGGTTTGCGCGTGCGAGGGGTACGCCAGTCCTACACAACCGAAAAGAGGTGACGCGATGCTCGTCAACGGCAAATGGACGGAAGACTGGCAGCCTGTTCAGGCGACGGACGCCAAGGGCGGCTTCGTGCGGCAGGTATCGAGCTTCCGCAACTGGGTGACGCCGGACGGCAGCGCCGGCCCGACGGGCGAAGGCGGCTTTGCCGCCGAACGCGGCCGCTACCACCTCTATGTCGCGCTCATCTGCCCCTGGGCCTCGCGCACGCTGATCGCCCGCAAGCTGAAAAAGCTCGATGACGTCATATCCGTTTCCGTCGTCGAGCCCTCGCTTTCCGACCAGGGCTGGCGCTTCGGCGACTTTCCGGGCTCGAACCGCGACGACCTCAACGGCGCGACCTATCTCCACGAGCTCTATTCCCGCGCCGAGCCGACCTTCACCGGCCGCGCCACCGTTCCCGTCCTGTGGGACAAGCAGAAGAAGACCATCGTCAACAACGAGTCCGCCGATATCGTGCGGATGCTCAACACCGGCTTCGGGGCGCTGGCGGACGAGAGTGTCGACCTCTATCCCGAGGACCTGCGCAACGAGATCGACGCCCTCAACGAGCGCATCTATCCCGCGCTCAACAACGGCGTCTACCGCGCCGGCTTCGCCACCACACAGGTGGCCTATGAGGAAGCCTATCAGGGCGTCTTCGCCACGCTGGATGAGCTGGAAGCGCGCCTTGCCGACGGCCGGCCGTTCCTGACGGGCAAAACCTTCACCGAGGCCGATATCCGCCTCTTCGTCACGCTCATCCGCTTCGACGCCGCCTATTACGGCCTCTTCAAGTGCAACCGCCAGCGCCTTGCCGACTATGCGGCGCTCTCGGCCTATACGAAGCGCGTGCTCGACCTCCCCGGCGTGCGAGACACGGTCAACATCGACCACATCAAGCACGGCTACTACTCGATAAAGTCGCTGAACCCGAACCGCATCGTACCGCTCGGGCCGGATCTTTCGGCGCTGGGTCTCTGACATGCCGGTGGTGGCGTGGGCGGGGCTAGCCCTTGGTCTTGTCGCAACCTTTACCGAGGCCCGGCGGATCCATCGTAAATACGGGCTGCTGCTGGCCTCCGTGGTCTGGTTGCTTCTTGCAGGGACCATCGCGACCTGGCTCTTCTGCGTAACGGTGAACAACTACAATTTCGGCAGCCCGCGCCTTCCCGTCTTTTTCCACGTCTATCATTTCCTGCTGATCGTCGTGGCACCCGTAGCGTTAGCGGTCATGCTGGGACGGAAATTTAACGCTTCGGCCGGAATTTTCACAGGTGGGGTGGTTCTGGCTTGCACTTCCGTCCTCTGGATTTCCATGCTTTTCGCCTACGGCACCAGCGCGGCGGCCTACGGCTAGCTTTCCTTCGCCTCCACCATCGCCATCAGCGTTTCCAGCCGGTCGGCATCGGCCGGCAGCTTGTCCTGCCGGAGGCGGGCGATGCGGGGGAAGCGCATGGCGACGCCGGACTTGTGGCGGGTGGAGCGGTTGATGCCCTCGAAGGCGACTTCCAGCACGAAGCCATAGCCGGGCTCGGCGCGGACGGCCCGCACCGGACCGAAGCGCTCTGTCGTGTTGTTGCGCACATAGCGGTCGAGCACTTCGAGCTCGGCATCGGTGAAGCCGAAATAGGCCTTCCCGACCGGCACCAGCACGTCGCCGTCCGGCCCTTCCGTCCAGACGCCGAAGGTGAAGTCGGAATAGTAGCTGGAGCGCTTGCCGTGGCCGCGCTGGGCGTACATCATCACCGCGTCGATATTGTAGGGATCGCGCTTCCACTTGAACCATGGCCCCTTCATGCGGCCGGCCTGGTAGGCGCTGTCGCGGCGCTTGATCATCACGCCCTCGATGACGGGGTCGGGCGGCGCGCGGCGCAGGCTGTCCAGCGCCTCCCAGCTTTCGAAGGGAACGAGCGGGGAAAGGTCGAAACGGTCGTGCGGAGCCTTGCCGATGACATCCGCAAGGCGGGCGCGGCGTTCGAGGAAGGGCGCCGGGCGGATGTCGGCCTCACCGTCGAAGAGCATGTCGTAGGCGCGCACGAAGGCGGGGTATTCCTCCAGCATCCGCGCATTGACGGTCTTGCGGTTTAGGCGCTGCTGGAGGTCGGAGAAGGTGCGCGTCGGGCTGTTCATGCGCGCCGTACCGCCGACCAGAAGCTCGCCGTCCACCACGCCCTCGAAATCGATCGCCTCCAGCACGTCCGGGAAGGCGGCGGAAATGTCATCGCCGGAGCGGGAATAGAGCCGGCGCGTCGCACCCGATGACGAGAGCTGCACGCGGATGCCGTCCCATTTCCATTCCGCGGCGAAATCGCCGGGGTCGAGCGCGTCGAGGTCGCCCTCGCCCACCGGATTGGCGAGCATGACGGAATGGAAGATCGCGGGCGTCGCCAGCACCGGGCGTTCCGCCCTGCCCTCCAGCCAGGCGAAGAGCGGCTCGTAGGGCGGCTGGAGGCCGTGCCAGAGGGTTTCGATCTCGGTGACGTCCCGGCCGGAGAAATCGGCGAGCGCCTGCTTGGCGAGCCGGGCGGAAACACCGATGCGCAGGCCGCCGGTCGCCAGTTTCAGGAAGGCGAAGCGGGCGGAGGGATCGAGCCGGTCGAGCAGGTCCCGCACCGCGCCGCGCACCTCGGTACGGCCGAGCGCGTTCATGCGGGCGACGACCGCACCGAGCCGCGGCTGGTCGCCGTCGGCCACGCGCTCCTTGCGCTCCTGGTCCCAGACGAGCGCGATGGTCTCGGCAAGGTCCCCGACATAATCATAGGAATAGCGGAACAGCTCCTCGTCCATGCGCTCCAGCACCAGTTCGCGCAGCAGCGCCGGCTTGACGCTCTTCAGGTCCAGCGTGCCGGCGATGGCGGCAAGACCGTAGCCCCGGTCGGGATCGGGCGTGTCACGGAAATAGTCGGCCAGCAGCTTCAGCTTGCCGTTGCGCGAGGGGGTGAGGACGAGGCGGTCGAGGAGGGTGGCGAAGGCTCTCATGGGCGGGAGCTTTCGGGAGGCCGGCGCGGGTATACCCCCCTCTGCCCTGCCGGGCATCTCCCCCACAAGGGGGGAGATTGAGATGTGGTAGCGCCTTGCCCCCAACCGATCTCCCCCCTTGTGGGGGAGATGCCCGGCAGGGCAGAGGGGGAGGTGCCGCAAGGTTGACGCCGAATGCCAAACACCATCAATCCCCCTCATCCTCATAGCCCACCAGATGCAGCGGGCGCGCCGGAACGCCGGCGAGTTCGCACCAGCGCACCAGCGCCTCCTCGCGGCCATGCGTCACCCAGACCTCCTGCGGCGCGAGTTCGCGGATCGTCTCGGTCAGTTCCGGCCAGTCGCAATGGTCGGAGATGACGAGCGGCAGCTCGACGCCGCCCTGTTTGGCGCGCTGGCGCACCATCATCCAGCCGGAGGCGAAGGCGACGAGCGGTTCGTTGAAGCGCCGCGCCCAGCGGTCGGCGAAGGCCGAGGGCGGGCCGACGATGACGGCGCCGCGGAAGTCGGCGGGGCTGCTCTTCTCGATCGTCGCGGGGCGCAGGTCGCCGAGATCGATGCCGCGGCTGACATAGTAGTCGCACAGATGGGCAAGCGAGCCGTGGATATAAATCGGCGCATCGTAGCCGCAATCGCGCAGCAGGCGGATGACGCGCTGCGCCTTGCCGAGCGAATAGGCGCCGAGAAGATGGCTGCGCTCGGGAAACTGCCGGAGCGAGGTCAGGAGCTTGCCCATCTCGGCCTTCGGCTCGGGGTGGTGGAAGACCGGCAGGCCGAAGGTCGCCTCGGTGATGAAGATATCGCAGGGCACCGGCTCGTAGGGCGTGCAGGTCGGGTCGGCGCCACGCTTGTAGTCGCCCGAGGCGACGATCCGCACTCCGTCCTTCTCGACGGCGATCTGCGCGGAGCCCAGCACATGGCCCGCCGGATGGAAGGAGACGGTGACGCCGGCAAGGTCGATGCGCTCGCCGAAGCTGGCGGCCTGCATGGAACCGCAGAAATCCTCGCCGTAGCGGATCGCCATGATGTCCAGCGTTTCCCGCGTTGCCAGCACCGCGCCGTGGCCGGCGCGGGCATGGTCGGAATGGCCATGGGTGATCAGCGCCCGTCCGACGGGGCGGATCGGATCGATATAGAAATCGCCTGCGGGGCAATAGAGGCCGGCGGGCGCCGGACGAAGGAGCTGGTCGGGCTTCATGACGGGAAAGATAGGCGTTTTCGCGCCGTCTGCCAGTGGGAGGCCGGCTTCTATGCGATCGCCAGCATGCCCGCCCGCAGCGCCTTCATGTCGACGGCGGAAAGCTGGGCGTCGACTTTCTCATGCGTTTCCTTCCAGATGGGAAAGGCCTGTGTAAGCAGACCGCGACCATCCTTCGTCAGGCGCAGCAGACGGCCGCGGCGGTCGCGCGGGTCGGGTTCGACGGTGACGAGGCCGCGGCGTTCGAGGGGCTTGAGGGCGGCCGTCAGGGTGGTGCGGTCCATGGCGAGCACGGCGGCGACCGGGCCCATGGGCGGCGGCTCGGGACGGTTCAGCGCCATCAGCAGGGAAAACTGGCCGTTGGTCAGGCCGAGCGGGCGAAGCGCATCGTCGAAACGGCGGGCAAGCGCCCGCGCCGCGCGCTGGGCATGCAGGCACAGGCAATGATCACGGACGAAAAGCGTGGTCTCGAAGGGAATCATGACATCATCGGACATGATTCTTACTGTTGATATCAACATAACAAAGTCAAGAGGCACGCGCGGAAAGCGCGAAGAATATCAGAGACTGGGAATGCAGAGGAGCGCCTGGAGCGCGCGGGGATCGACGGGACGGCTGAGGTAGAAGCCCTGTATCTCGTCGCAGCCCGCCTCGCGCAGAAAGTCGATCTGCTCGCGCGTCTCCACCCCTTCGGCGATGACGCGCAGCTGCAGCGAATGGGCGAGCGAGATGACGGCGCGGGCGATGGCGGCGTCGTCGCCGTCATCCGGCAGATCCTGCACGAAGGACCGATCGATCTTCAGGCGGCCGACGGGAAAGCGCTTCAGCGAGGCGAGGCTGGAATAGCCCGTACCGAAATCGTCGATGGCGAGATGCACGCCGAGCTGCTCCAGCCGGTGCATGGTCCCTACCGCCTGCTGCACGTCCTCCATGATCATGCTCTCGGTCAGTTCCAGCTCGAGATAGCGCGCCTCCAGCCCGCTTTCCGAAAGAGCGGCGGCAACGCGCTCCACCCAGTCCTTCTCCTGGAACTGCCGGGCCGAGACGTTGACGCTGACGACGATGGACGGCAGGCCGGCATCCTGCCATGCCTTGTTCTGCCGGCAGGCCTCGCGCAACGTCCAGTCGCCGATCGGGCCGATGAGCCCGGTCTCCTCGGCAAGCGGAATGAAATCGCCGGGCGCGACGAGACCGCGCTCGGGATGGCGCCAGCGGATCAGCGCCTCGACGGCGAAGATGCGGCCAGTGGCAAGGTCCATCTGCGGCTGGTATTGCAGGAAGAGTTCGGATCGGGCGAGCGCGCGGCGCAACTCCTCCTGCTGCACCAGCTTCTCATGAGCGCGGTTGGCGAGCTCGGCGGTGAAGACCTGCACGGCATCGCGGCCAATCTCCTTGGCGCGGTACATGGCGGCATCTGCCCTTGCCAGGAGCTCGGTGGCGTTGCGGCCGTGCTCGGGATAGGCGGCGACACCCATGCTGCAGGTGACCTGGAAGGCGCGGCCCTCGATCTCCACCGGCTCGGCTACGGCATTGCGCACGGCATGCAGGCGATCTTCCACCGTCTCGCCCCGGCGCATCGCACCGCTGATCAGCACCACGAACTCGTCACCGCCGAGGCGCACGATGCTGTCGCTCGCCCGCACGCAATTCATCATGCGCGTCGCGACGATCTTCAAAAGCTCGTCGCCGGCATGGTGGCCGAGGCTGTCATTGACCAGCTTGAAATTGTCGAGGTCGAGGAAGGCGAGCGTCATCGTGCCACCGCACTCGTCCGCCGCCTCGATGGCGGAGGCGACGCGCTCGTCGAGCATGCTGCGGTTCGGCAGGCCCGTCAGCGTGTCGTGGTGGGCCATGAACTGGATGCTGTCTTCCGCCTCCTTGCGCTCGATGGCGATGCCGGCGATATGCGTCGCCATGCCGACGAGCTTGGTGCACTCGGCGGAAGGTTCGCCCGGCGTTCGGGAATAAAGCGCGAAGCTGCCCAGCACCTTACCCTGATAGGAGCGGATCGGCGAAGACCAGCAGGCACGGAAGCCGTAGGGCAGGACCAGCGCCTTGAAATTCGCCCAGAGCGGATCGGTCGCAATATCGCTGACGATGACGGGCTCTCCCCGCCACATGGCCGTGCCGCAGGAACCCGTGGCCGGGCCGATCTCCGCGCCCTCGATCAGCTGGCAGAAGGCCGGGTCGAGGTTCGGCGCTGCGCCATTGACGATATGCCTGCCATCGGGCGCCAGCATGAGGATCGAGCCGGTGACATCGGGCACATGGGCTTCGATGAGCAGGATAAGAGAGGAGAAGACCTCGACCAGCGGCGCCCCGAGCGCAATCATCTTCAAAAGGTGCGCCTGACCGAGATGCAGGCTTTCCGAGCGCTTGCGCTCGGTGATGTCGCGGGCGATGCCGACGATGCCGATCACGTCGCCGCCGGCATTGTGCACCGGTAGCTTGGAGGTGAGCAGCCATTTGAGCGTGCCGGAGGAATCGCGGATCAGCTCCTCCATGTCGAGCATGGCCTTGCCGGTGCGGATGATCTCCTGCTCGGTGTTGAAGAAGCCGCGGGCGACATGCTCGGGATGGATGTCGAAATCGGAAAGCCCCTCCAGGCTGTCGATCCCTTCCCTGAGGTTGTCGCTGACGATGGCGCGGTTGGCCACGACGAACCGGCTGTTGCGGTCCTTGAAATAGAGATAGTCCGGAACCTCGTCGATCATGGCCTCGAGCCAGAGGGTCCGGTCGTTCTGCGCCACCGCCAAGGGGAAGAGACGCGCTGCCTCGTCGATGAGGCGCTGGCTCGCGGACATCAGGCGCGCCGTCTCGTCGGCGTCCTCATTGCCAAGGTGGGACAGTTTCATCGACATGGATGCTGCAATTCCCCAACGCAAGGATCGACACGGCGGGTCGCAATCTCTCTCCGGACACCTGAAGCTACACCCGAAGTCGTTATCCAACCTTAAAGGAAACCGGCGAAATGCGAGTGATCCGGCATTCTTGCGGGACAAAAACAACCCAGGCGGGCAAGCCGAAAAGCGTGCCATTCCTGCACAGATCCGGCTGGCACGGTTCCTGCTCCTCCGGCAGCAAGGAGCTTGCATGGTTACCAGACGGTTATTTCTTTCGAGTCTCGGTCTCGGCGCGGCGGGCGTCGCCACGACGGCCGCGGGCCAGGCGCAGCGGCTGCCGGTGATCGACGTCGACCTGCGCGGCAGCATCGACGCGGCGACGCACGGCATCCGCCCCGGAGCCGGCGACCGCAAAAGCAAGGCCTTCGCCAAGTTGCTGCGCGAGGCCGCCGCGAAGAACATGCCGGTCTTCCTGCCGCCCGGCGACTACGTGATCTCGAACATCACGCTGCCGGACAACACGCGAATCACCGGCGTGCCGGGCGCAACTCGCATCGTCTACGGCGGCGACGGCCACCTCTTCGCCGCCGACGGCGTCGGGCGGATCGAGCTTGCCAACCTCGTTATCGACGGGGCCAACCGCTGGCTGGACGACACGGTGCAGGGCCTCGTGCATCTGAGCAACGCGGCGACCGTCACCATCGAGAACTGCGAGATCAGGGGATCGTCGAAGACGGCGGTCTATCTCGAGCGCTCGGGCGGGCGCATCGAGCGCAACCGCCTTTCGGGCGCGGCCGACCATGCGCTCCTTGCCGTGGAGAGCCATGACCTCTCCATCACGGGCAACCAGGTCTTCGACTGCGGCAATGGCGGCATCCTGATCCATCGCTGGCAGAAGGGTCGCGACGGCACCATCGTCTCCGGCAACCGGATCGCGCGCATTTCCGCGACGCGCGGCGGCACCGGCCAGTACGGCAACGGCATCAACGTCTTCCGTGCAGACGACGTAATGGTCTCGGGCAACCACATCTCCGGCTGCGCCTTCTCGGCCATCCGCTCCAATGCCGGCTCCAACGTGCAGATCGGCGGCAATACCTGCCTCGACAGCGGCGAAACGGCCATCTATTCGGAATTCGGCTTCGAAGGCGCCGTCGTCACCGGCAACCTCGTCGACGGCGCGGCCAACGGCATCGCCGTCGTCAACTTCAACGAGGGCGGGCGCCTTGCCAGCATCACCGGCAATGTCGTGCGCAATCTCAGGCTCGAAGGGCCCTATGTGCATGACGGGGCCGGCTTCGGTTTCGGCATCGCCGTGGAGGCCGACACCGCCGTCTCGGGAAACACCATCGAGAACGCGGCGAAATGGGGGCTGATGCTCGGCTGGGGTCCCTATATGCGCGGCCTCGTCGTCAGCGGCAATCTCGTGCGCAAGAGCCCCGTCGGCTGCGGCGTGACGATGGTGGAACAGGCCGGCTCGGCGCTGATCTCCGGCAATGTCTTCGAGGAAACGCCGGAGGCGGCCATCGCCGGCTTCCGCTGGAACGAACGCGTCACCGGCGACCTTGCAAAGGACGGGTCACCGCAAGGGCATCTGACGATCGAACGGAACCGGACGGGCTAAACCCGTCCCGCAATGCGCCCCTCCTTCTTGCCCGAACGGAGAGGCGCCATGGTGGATGAGGGGGCATCCTTCCGCACGCCCCCTCATCCGCTTTATCAGCCGCCGTGGGCTTCGTGGCCGCCTGAAGCGTCCCCGCCCTGCTTGGCAGCCGGCTTTGCGGCCTCGATCTTGAAGTCCACGTCGAGCTTGCCGGCCTTTTCGAAGTTCAGCGTCGCCTTGAAGGTCTCGCCCTCCTTGAAGGGATGCTTGATCTTCATGAACATGACGTGGAGGCCGCCGGCCTTCAGCTCGACGGTGGCGCCGGCGGGGATTTCGATGCCGTCAGGCAGATGGCGCATCTTCATCACGTCGTTCTCCATGGCCATTTCATGGAGCTGCACGTCGTCGGAAACGTCTGGCGCGGTGATGGAAACGAGGCGGTCGGCTTTAGTGCCCTTGTTGGTGATGGTCAGGAAACCGCCGCCGACGGGCTGGCCGGGAAGGGTCGCCCTGGAGGCCGGATGATCGACCAGCAGGTTTCCGACCATGAACTCATGGGCGAAGACGGCGGAAGCGGAAAGCGCGAGCGCGGCGAGGGTTGCGAGAATGCGTTTCATGGACATGTCCTTTGTGACGTCTGTATCGAGAAAGGCGCGACGGACACACGAGGTCCGCCGGGCCGGATTTCCAGCGCAAGGCGGCAAGCCGTCGCGCGGGCGGTCGATCAGGCGGACAGGAAGGGCGGAGCGCGGGGCGGAGCGCCGGGGCGCTCACGGCGGGGATGAAGCGCCTCCTCCCCGAGCGGAAGGGCTGAGACGCGGCGGAAGGCGAGCGCGGCACCGACGGCATCGGACGGCGTGGGCATCAGGAGGCTGCCGCCGATGCGGCAGGCCTCACATTTGGTCGACAGATGATGCCTGACCTTGCCGTCGACATGGTCGTTGAGGCAGATGTCGCCGATCGTGCCGTCCGGCAGGACGTATCGGGAAAGCTCGAAGACGTTCGGTCCCGCGGCAGAGACCGGCTGGTGCGCAAAGCCGACGAACAGCAGGGCGACCGCGCACAGAATGCGCAGGCAAAGAGCCCGGCCTGTCATGCCTCGTGCCATCGTGCACCCCCAACCGCGTCAATGCGGATATTTCGCCATTAGCCCCCTGCCCCCGGAAGGTCAATGCGGCAAGAGGCCCCCGCCATCACCACAATTCATGGATCGATCAGGCGCGTGCCCTACCTTTCGGTCCGGCCGCCGCCTAAGGTGACGACATGGCCCGTCTCGTTCTAGCAAAGCCGGACGGCCGCTCAGGAGGATTTCATGCTGACGATCTATGGCGTCTACCGCTCCCGCGCCTCGCGCAACTACTGGATGGCGGGCGAGCTCGGCCTTTCCTTCGCCTCCGTGCCGGTGATCCAGGCCCGGCGCGTCGACGACCCCACGGCGGCGGATGCGCCGCTCAACACGCAATCGCCGGATTTCCTCTCGGTGAACCCGACCGGCCTCATTCCCTGCGTGGACGACGGCGGCTTCGTGATGACCGAGTCGCTGGCGATCAACCTCTACCTCGCCCGCAAGCACGGCGGCCCGCTTTCCGGCCAGACGCTGACGGAAGAGGCTGAAATGCTGCAATGGACGATGTGGGCGGCGACCGAGGTCGAGCCCCATGCGGTGAAGATCGTACTGACGATGGATGCCAGGGCGGCCGAGAGCGAGCAGGGCCGCCTTGCGATCCGCGGCGCCGTCAAGGCGCTGAAGAAGAGCTTCCGGCGGCTCGACCAGCATCTTGCCGCCAGCGGCCATGTCGTCGGCGGCCGCTTCACCGTGGCCGACCTCAACCTTGCCGAGGTGTTCCGCTACGCGATGAGCCAGCCGCAGCTCTTCGAGGAGGCGCCGCATGTCAAGGCGTGGCTAGCGGCCTGCCAGGCGCGCCCGGCCTTCAAGGCGATGATGGCCGCGCGGCTCGCCGAGCCGGAATGACCGCGCCGGCAAAGCCGTCCGCATCCTCCGCCATCGCCGCGCGCAGCCAGCGCTTGAAGGCCGAGACCTTGCGCGGTTCCGGCACGCTCGGGGCCGCGACGAAGTAATAGCCCATGCCGGTTTCCACCCGGATCGGGAACGGCGCGACGAGCCGCCCCTCCTTCAGCGCCCAGGAGGCGAGCACCGGATAGGCGAGCAGCACGCCCTGCCCCGAAAGGGCCGCATCGAGGCAGAGCGAGGCATCGGAAAAGACGTGCCGCGCCCGCGGCGGCGGCACGTCGAGCCCCGCCGCCTCCAGCCATCGCTCCCAGGTGAAAGGGTCGTGCCCGTCGATGACGGCCGGCTGCTCGGCAAGGTCCTGCGGCTTGCGCAGGCTCTCCGCCAGCGCCGGCGCGCAGACCGGGAACATCACCTGCGGCATCAGGAACTCGGCCGTCACGCCCGGCCAATTGCCCGGCCCGACGCGGATGCCGAGATCGACATCCGAACGCGCCAGGTCGACGAGGTTCGTCGTCGCCTCGATGCGCAGGCCGATATCCGGATGGACGGCGCTGAAACGGTCGATGCGGTGGATGAGCCAGCGCGAGGCGAAGATCGGCGCCACCGAGATCGTCAGGATGTCGTCGTCGCGCCGCCGCGTGGTGGTGACGGCCTCGGAGAGCTGGCGGAAGCCGGCCGAAAGCCGCGCGAGGAATGGCCCGCCGAAGTCCGTCTCGCGCATGCCCCGGGCGGTGCGCTCGAAGATCGTGCGGCCAAGCTGCTCCTCGGCTTTGATGACCTGCTGGCTGACCGCCCCGACGGTGACGCCCAGCTCTTCCGCCGCCGCCTGCAGCGAGCCAAGCCGGCCGACCGCCTCCAGCGCTCGCAGGCCGTTGAGGTGCACGCGGTTGAGGTTCTTCATATAGATTTCCTATAGCCTTCTCTTGAACTACTCGATTGCGGAAGCGGCACGAAAGCGCGATTATCAACGATACTCAATCGTAACGAACCGCAAGGAGAAGGCAATGTTCAAGATTTTCTCCAGGCTGACCGGCGCACTTCTGGCGAAGATCGACGCGACGGAAGCGCCGGTCTGGATGCGCGATCCGCTCGCCCATCCCGAGATCGAGGCCATGGATTCGCGCCGGCTCGGCGACCTGCCGTTCGGCCTGTTCCGCATGCCGGCCGAGGCCGGCCCCTGCCGCCGCGGTCGCGCCGCCTGATCCTCCCTCGAATATCCGCCCTCCCCGGTCTATGCTGGCCGGGGAGGATTTTCATGCCGGATGAAAAGGATCTGCTGTTCGCCCGCCTTCAACGGCTCTGCGAAGGCCTGCCGGGCGTCGAGGCCGGCACATCCTACGGCACGCCCGCGCTCAAGGCGGGCGGCAAGCTCTTCGTGCGCGTCAAGGACGCCGGAACGCTGGTGCTGATGGCGCCGATGGACGAGAAGGAGCGCCTGATCGAGATGGCACCCGGCACCTATTACGAAACCGATCACTATAGAGGCTGGCCGGCCCTTCTCATTCGCGCCGCGGCGATCGACAATGAGGACCTGAGCCGCCGGCTTGCCGAGGCCTGGCATTTCAAGGCCCCGGCGAAACTGCGCAAGATGCGCGACTGAAGGCGCCGCGGATCAGCCGCCCGACTGGTCCATGTGCATGAACTCCCAGACATTACCGTTGATGTCCTGGAAGGAGCAGCCGTACATCGGGCCGAATTCGATATTCGGCTTCCATTCGCGCCCACCGGCGGCGAGCGCCCTGGCCTTGAAGTCATCGACTTCCTGGCGGCTGACGGCGGAAAGGCAGGTGAGCACCTGGGTCTGCTGCTCCGGATCGCCGACCTTGCCGGTCACGAACTGCGCGAACTTCTCCTCCGTCAGGTGCATGACGAAGACATTCTCGTCCACCACCATGCAGGCCGCCGTGTCGTCGCTGAACTGCTCGTTGAAGGTGAAGCCCAGCGCGTTGAAGAAGCGGCGGGTTGCCGGCAGGTCCTTGACCGGCAGGTTGACGAAGATCATGCGCATGGAAGTCCTCCTGTGTGTTTCATCATGCGGGCAAAGGCCCGTCATGCCACAAGGACGTCACGCTACACGCATTCCCGACAGGGCGGCCGCATTTTTTTGGCGACTCACATCAGGCGGCGAAGGCGTCCGTCACGCGGATATCGCCGACATGGATGCCGTTCCAGTTGGACATGGAGCGGTTGGCCATGGCCATCAGCGTCGCATGAATGGCCAGCTCTTCGGTGAAGAAGCGGGCGAGCGTGGCCGCAACCATGCTCTCGGCGGCGCGCGTCGTGCCGTCCTCGCATTTGAGGGCGACGGCGATGCCCTTTTCCGGGATGGCGGCGCAGAAGACGCCCTCGGCACCGGTCTTGGCGAAGATGCGCCCGGGCGCGGCCTCCATCAGGCGGGTGCAGGCCCTGCGCGTGCCGGCGACGTAGAAGGGTTCGGCCATGCAGGCATCGATCAGGCGGCGCGAGGCCTTCGCGCGCACCGGGTCGAGGCCAACGCCGGTCGCCATCTTCGCAAAGCCGTGGGCGAGGCTCTTCAGTGGCACGGCATAGGTCGGGATCGAGCAGCCGTCGGTGCCGCAATTGTCCACCGCAAGCGCCGCGCCCGTCAGGCTCTCCATGACGCCGCGGATCTCGGCCTGCACGGGATGCTCGCAGCGGACATAGCCTTCGAGGTCCTTGCCGGTGTGGCAGGCGGCGCAGACGAAACCGGCATGCTTACCGGAGCAATTGTTGTGCAGCGCCGTCGGGTGGTCGAGAAGGCGCGCCTGATTGATGAGAACCGGCTGCTCGAAGGACCAGTGCGAACCGCATTCCAGCACGCTTTCATCCACGCCCGCAGCGGCGAGCATGGTACCGGCAAGGCGCACATGCGCCGGCTCGCCGCTATGCGAGGAACAGGCCAGCGCCAGTTCCCGGTCGCCGAAGACATGGGCGTCCGCCGCGCCGCTCTCGATCAACGGCAGCGCCTGCATGGCCTTGCAGGCCGAGCGCGGGAAGACGCCCGCATCGATATCGCCCTGCGAGAACACCACCTTGCCATCGCCGTCCACCACGACGACCATGCCGCGATGGCGACTTTCGACGAGATTGCCGCGCGTGACTTCGACAAGGACGGGGTTTGCCATGATCGTGCCCTCAAATTTCCGATTTCCGCTGCGGTATTATCCGAAATTCACGATCCTGCCCACTCGGTTTCGGAGCACCCCATGAAATTGCTGAGGAACGTCCTTGTCCTCTTTCTCGTGATCTATCTCATGCCGGCGCTCGGCGCGGCGGGCTACTGGTACATCAAGGACCGCCCGGCGAACTGGCGGGAGGCGGACTGGTCCTCCGCCGGCATCCTGCCGAAGGCGAAGGATGCTCCGCAAGCGACCATCCACATCTTCTCCGCCGCGACGGGCGGCATGAAGGGAGCGGTGGCGAGCCACGCCTGGATCGTCACCAAGGAAGCGAACGCCCTGGCCTACAATCGCTACGACAAGGTGGGCTGGGGCACGCCGGTGCGCAAGAACGCCTATGTGCCGGATGCCTACTGGTACTCCAACACGCCGCGCGTGGTGGTCAGCGTCAGCGGCGAGGAAGCGGCCCGGCTGATCCCGAAGATCGAAAAGGCGATCGCCGCCTATCCCTATTCGAAGCCCGGCGCCTACCGCATCTGGCCGGGGCCGAACTCCAACACCTTCGTCGCCCATGTGCTGCGTTCCGTGCCGGAACTCGGCGTCGTCCTGCCGCCGGATGCCGTGGGGCGCGACTACCTGCCGGAGGGCCGGCTTTTCGCCATCGATGCCGACGGCCGGGACATGCATGCGACGCTCTACGGCCTCCTCGGCATCTCGGCGGGCGTTCGCTCGGGGCTGGAGCTGCATATCATGGGTCTCGTCGCCGGTGTCGACCTGGCGCGGCCGGCGATCAAGATACCGGCGATCGGGCGGATCGGGATCTAGCGGGCGCTGGACATGCCGGCGTCATCAACCGATTGTAAGCCGCAGCACGGTTGAGGCAGGAGCGGGAGACGGCCATGAGCGACGAGAGAAAACAGCACGCAGCGGCCTGTCACTGCGGCACCGTCCGCTTCCGCGTGCGGCTGACGGACGAATTCAACACGATCCGCCGCTGCTCCTGTTCCTACTGCCGCATGCGCGGCGCGATCGCCGTCTCCGCAGCGCTCGCGGATATCGAATTCAAGCAGGGCGAAGACAACCTGACGCTCTACCAGTTCAACACCGGCACGGCGAAACACTACTTCTGCAGGACCTGCGGCATCTATACCCACCACCAGCGCCGCTCCAACCCGAACCAGTTCGGCATCAACGTCGCCTGCATCGAAGGCATCAGCCCCTTCGACTTCGCGGCGGTGGAGGTGATGGACGGCGTTTCCCATCCTTCGGATTCCGGCGCCGGCCCGCGGGTCGCCGGGATCCTCCGGTTCGAACCGGCGGCCTGACGCCGCCGGCTTGCGGCATCAAAGATACGCCACCTCCATGGCGGCGATCCGCGCCGGGCCGGCGATCGATTCGATCTCGACGATCCGGTCGCCCTCCACTTCCATGAGCACGACCACCTTGAGCTGACCGCCGAGAATGACGGCAAGGCCGAGAGCGCCGTCGATGAGCGCGAGTCTCGCGGCGGTCGCCTTGCCCTTGAAGTTGGTGGCGACGGCCTGCGCGCCGGTGATTTCGGCCAGCGAACCGAGGCGCACCGCATCGGCATCCGCATGGAAGACGACTTCCGGGTCGAGCACTGCGAGCAGGCCCGAGAAATCGCCGTCGCGCGAAGCGGCGAGGAAGGCGGCGACGACGCCCTTGCGACGCTCGTAATCGGCCGACGGCGCTTCCGGCAGGCCCTGCACGCGGCGGCGGGCGCGGCTTGCGAGCTGGCGGGTGGCGACGGGCGAACGATCCACGATGCGGCCGATCTCTTCGAAGGGCACATCGAACATGTCGTGCAGCACGAAGGCGAGGCGCTCGGCCGGCGTCAGGCGCTCCAGCACGACGAGAAGGGCAAGGCCGACGCTATCGGCCAGCGCCGCCTGCTCGTCGGCGCTCGCCGCCGGATCGGCATGCTGCATCTCCCCCTCCTCGCCATCGATCGGATCTTCGCGGCGCCTGCCGCGGGCACGCAGCATGTCGAGGCAGATGCGGCCGACGACTGTGGTCAGCCAGCCGGAGGGATTGTCGATGCCCTCGCCCGCGCGCTGCAGGCGCAGCCAGGCCTCCTGCACCGCATCCTCGGCCTCCGCGCGCGAGCCCAGCATGCGGTAGGCGACGGCGCCGAGACGCCCCCGTTCGGCCTCGAAACGCTCGGCCCAGAATTTTTTCGCGCTCATCGGTCACACTCCTTCGTCCAGCGGCGTCATGGCCATGACGAACGAAGCCGCACCGGTGTGACAGGGCTCGCAACCGTCGACGCGAAAATCATTGCAAGGAGCAACAAAATGCAATCCCGTATGAACAACATCGTTACCGTTCTCCCCGATGTCATGACCGCCATGCAGGCGCTGCAGGGTGCCGCACAGACATCCGGCCTGCCGGAAAAGACCGCCCATCTCGTCCATCTGCGCGCCAGCCAGATCAACGGCTGCGGCTTCTGCGTCGATCTCCACCCGCGCATGATGAAGAAGGCCGGCGAGACGGACCGGCGCATCCTTTCCGTCGCCGCCTGGCGGGAGGCACCGTTCTATACGGATGCGGAACGCGCCGCGCTGGCGCTGACCGAAGCGCTGACGCGCATCGCCGACCGCGAGGAGCCGGTTCCGGACGCGATCTGGAACGAGGCCGCCCGCCACTATGACGAAAAGACCCTCGCCGCCCTCGTCGTGGAGATCGCCGCGATCAATGTGTGGAACCGCTTCAACGTCGCGACGCGGCAGGTCGCAGGGGAATGGAACCCGTAAGAGCGCCCTTCGCCACCCCGTTTCAGTGAAAAGTCACGGCTTGAACTACAGTTTGGGCCGTGCCACCTCTGCCGCAACCTCTTTTTGCATCGCAAGGCCGCATTCCATGTCCGATAGCGTCGTCACCCCGAAGGAAGCCACGCCGCGGCTTTCCAGCCTCTTCCGCCGCGCCAGCCTGTTCGGGACATTGATGCTCGGCGGCGGCATCATGCTGCATGCGGTGGAGACCTATATCACCGCGACGCTGATGCCCTCCATCGTGCGCGACATCGGCGGCCTTTCGCTCTTCGCCTGGGCGACGACGATCTATGTCGCGGCCTCGGTGCTCGGTTCCACCTTCGTCGCCGTCCGGCCGGAAAGCGTTACGCTGAACCGCTGCTATGTCGCAGGCGCAGTGCTGTTCGGCATCGGCAGCCTCGTCTGCGCCATCGCCCCGACCATGGAGACGGTGCTTGTCGGCCGCGCCGTGCAGGGGCTCGGCGCGGGCTTCCTCGTCGCGCTCGGCTATGCCTTCATACGCTTCGTCTATCCCGAGCCGCTGTGGAGCAGCGCCTCGACGCTCTATGCCGCCGTCTGGGGCATCGCGACCTTCCTCGGGCCCACCATCGGCGGCATCTTTGCCGCCGGCAGCGCCTGGCGCGAGGCCTTCGCGCTGCTCGTGCCGCTGTCGATCGTGATGGCGCTCGCCGCGCCGAAGCTGCTGCCGTCCGGCGAAGGCGAGCGGGTGACAACGAAGACGCCCTTCGCGCAGATCCTCCTGCTGGTGGCGGCCGTGCTCGTGCTGTCGCTCGCAAGCTCGGTGACGGGCGAAGCGCTGCGCGCCCTCCTCGCCGTCGCCGCAATTGCCGGTGTCGTCGCCACCGTCGCCATCGAGCGGCGGGCGGAAGCGCGGCTGCTGCCCGCCGGCACGATCCGCCTCGCCTCACCGCTCGCCCGCGTCTACCTCATCATGCTGATGCTGCTGGTGACGATCTGCTCGGATATCTACATCCCCTATTTCCTGCAGGTGCTGCACGGCGTCACGCCCATCGTCTCGGGCTATCTCGTGGCGCTCCTGGCGCTCGGCTGGACGACGGCGGCCTTCACCACCGCGCGGCTCAAGGGCCGGAGCGCCAACCGGGTCATCGTCGCGGGCGCGGCGGTGGAGGCGTTGGCGACGGCCATGCTGATCTTCGCGCTCGCCCGGCACAATCCCGAAAGCGAGTTTCTGGTGCTGGCGACCGCCACCCTCTTCATCTTCCTCATGGGCTTCGGCATCGGCATGGGCTGGGCGCATCTCGTGACCCACGTCCTGCATCTCGCGCCGGCCGGCGAGACGGACAAGGCCTCGGCGGCGATCACCACCATGCAGGCACTAGGCGCCGCCTTCGGCGCGGCCCTTGCCGGCATCATCGTCAATTCGACGGGTCTGCTTCATCCGGGCGGCGTTGCGGGCGCGCTGACGGCGGCGCACTGGCTCTACGGGCTGCTGGCGCTTCCCGCAGCCGTCGCGATCCTCTTCGCCCTCCGCCTGCCGAGTGAGGGCGGCTGACCCCGCTCAGCCGAAGGTCAGCACGATCTTGCCGATATGGTCGCCCTCTTCCATCATGCGATGGGCGGCGGCGGCCTCGCCATAGGGCATGACGGCGTGGATGACCGGGGCGACGCGCCCCTCCTCCAGCAGCGGCCAGACCTTTTCCAGCAGTTCGTCGCGGACCGCCTGCTTTTCCGCCGCCGTGCGCGGGCGCATGGCCGAGCCCATCACCCGCAGGCGCTTGAGCATGATGGGGGCGAGGTTCACCCGCTCCGCCACCGCCCCGCCTAGGAAGGCGATGATCGACAGGCGCCCGTCGCGGGCGAGCGACTTCAGGTTCCGCTCGAAATAGGCCGCGCCGATCATATCGAGGACGACATCGACGCCGGCCTTGCCCGTCTCCTCAGCGATGACGGCGGCGAAGTCCTCGCTGCGGTAATTGATGGCGCGGCTCGCGCCGAGATCGAGGCAGGCCTTGCACTTCTCCTGCGAACCCGCCGTCGCGAAGACGCGCGCGCCGAGGGCGGCAGCAAGCTGGATCGCCGTCGTGCCGATGCCGCTGGAGCCGCCATGGATCAGCACGCTTTCGCCGGCCTTCAACTCCGCCATCATGAAGAGATTGGCCCAGACGGTGAAGAAAGTCTCGGGCAGCGCCGCCGCCTTCACGGCGTCGAACCCCTTCGGGAAGGGCAGCGCCTGTGAAGCCGGCACCGCGCAATATTGCGCATAGCCGCCGCCGTTGGCGAGCGCGCAGACCCTGTCGCCGAGCGAATGGCCGGTGACGCCCTCGCCGAGCGCGACCACCTCGCCGGTGATCTCGAGGCCGAGGATGGGGCTGGCGTCCGGCGGCGGCGGATACTCGCCCTTGCGCTGGAGAACGTCCGGCCGGTTGATGCCTGCCGCCTCGACGCGCACAAGGATTTCACCGGCGCGCGGCTCAGGGGTCCTGCCCTCCGTCACCGCCAGATTGTCCGGGCCGCCATGCTCGCCGAGCCCGACATAGGACATGGTCGATGGAACTGACATGGCTTTCCCTCCTGCGCTTCACGTAGAACTTCAATTCGACGGTTCTAGCCCAAAGCGCGTGTCTTTTGAATCGGTTCCGGAGGAAAGTTGAATCGTCACTCCAGCGTGGAGGAGAGGATGAGGCCGGCATCGCTGCCCTTGGCGGCGGCCTTGAGCGCGGCGATGCGGCTGCTGATCTGCGCCGCCTCGCCGATCATGTCGCCGAGCGGCACGACGAGCACCACGGCCGAGCAACGCATCAATGGAAAGCTTGTGGCATTGCCCGCCCGGTCGTGGCCGCGGATCTCACCGATGAGCCGATCCTCCAGCGAATAGAGCGAGCGCACCTCGCGGGCGAAATCGGCAAGCAACCGCTCCAGCGTTTCCCGCACAGCCTCGACCGGCCGGCCGCAGATGCCGGCGAAGAAATCGTCGCCGCCGACATGGCCGACGAAGACATCCTCGCCGACAAATTCGCGGCGCAGCAGCGAGGCGAAGAGCGAGAGGGCGAGGTCGCCCTTGTGGAAGCCGTAGTGATCGTTGAACGGCTTGAAATTGTCGAAGTCGAAATAGCACAGGCACCGGAGCTGGTCGCCGTCGAGCGCCTTGTCCTGCAGGTAGTCGCGGATCGAGCGGTTGCCCGGAAGGCCGGTCAGCGGGTTCTGGTCCTCCGCCGTCTTCAGCCGCTTCTCGTTGATGATCTTCAGGAGCGAGGAGGCCGAGAGGATGCCGGCATAGCGCATGTTCTCCGTCAGGATCACGCATTCGTTGCCGCCCATGCCGGTGAAGACGTCGAGAAGCTGCTCGGCGGGCGTATCGAGATCGGCGATGGGCGCGGCGGTGACGAAGTGCGACAGGCTCTTCTGGTAGAGCCTGTTCTTCAGGAGGTCGCGGCCGAACGGGTGATAGCTCAGTTCCTTGACGTGATATTCGTGCAGGATGCCGCGCGGCTCGTCATTGGCGTTCAGCACCGGGAAGAAGGTGCGCTTGGGATCTCGGCGGAAGAATTCGAAGACCGACTCCAGGCTTTCGTTCTCGCGCAGCACAGCGACATGCTCGATCTCGCGGCGGATGAGAATGCTGTCCAGCGTGCGGGAATTGCGGCGCGTGCCGCCGGCGCGGGCGGCCTGGGCATAGACGGGGCTCAGCGCCGAGAAATCCGTGACCGGGCGCGAGACGAACCAGCCCTGCACGAGGTCGCAGCCCGCCTCGCGGCAGGCGACGAACTCCGCCTCGGTCTCCACGCCCTCCGCGATGACGCGGATGCCGAGAACATGGGCGGCGTTGACAGTGTTGCGCACCAGATGGCGCTTGCGCGCATCGGCCTCCATGCCGGAGATGAAATGGCGGTCGATCTTGAGATAGTCGACCGGATGATCGCAGAGCAGTTTCAGGCCGTTATGGCCGACGCCGAAATCATCGATGGCAAGCTTGAAGCCGGCAAGGCGCAGCTTGCGCACGAGGATGGCGAAATCGGGCAGCGTATCGTTGTCGAAGCGCTCGGAAATCTCGAAGCAGATCGAGGAGGCCGGAATGCCGGCGCGGTTGAGGTGTCCGACGAGGCGCTCGACGAGATCGGCGCCCTCAGGAACGAGGCGGGAATCGAGATTGATGAAGAGCGTGCGCGAGCGGAAATCCGGCAGGGCGGCGAAGGCGGCAATGGCGCGGCTGTTGACCATGTGCTCGAGCGCCATGAGCTGGCCCGCCTCATACGCCCGGTCGATCAGGTCGAGCGGCGAGCGGAAGCCGAGGCGGTCGAAGCCGCGCATCAGCGACTCGTAGCCGAAGACCGCTCCGGTGGCCGTTTCCACGATGGGCTGGAATGCAGTCTCGATCACCAGCTTGGCGAGCGTGACGATCTCGCCATCGCCGAAGCGTCGAAGGGCTAGCAATTCGGCGGCGGACATGCGTGGCTCCGGGGCGTGAACGATGCCGCGAAGTCTCCGCCCGTATCCCTGAAGAATCCGTTTCCTCAGTATGACAATTTCATGAAAGTTCAATAACTACAAGGAGTTGATAAAGAACCCGCTCATATTGGAAGCGCCAGCAGCAAGGCCCCGCCGCCGATCATCACGACCGCGATCCAGTGGGCGGTCGAAAGCTGCTCGCCGAGGAAGAGAACGGCGAAGACGGCGACGAGCACGACGCTCAGCTTGTCGACCGGCGCGACCTGCGCAGCCTTGCCGATCTGCAGCGCCCGGAAATAGCAGAGCCACGATGCGCCGGTCGCCAAACCCGAGAGAATGAGGAAGATCCAGCTCTTCATCGGCACCGAGCCGGGCGCCTGCCAGTTGCCGGCAAGCGTCAGCATCAGGGCGATGGCGAGAAGGATGACGACCGTGCGGATGAAGGTCGCGAAGTCGGAATTGACTTCGGTGATGCCGATCTTGGCGAAGATGGCGGTGAGCGCCGCGAAGACGGCGGAGCCGAGCGCCCAGACCTGCCAGGATGTCAGAAGCCCTCTCACACTGCACCTCCTGCGAGCATCGCGCGCGCCAGTGCAAGTCCGGCCGCCACGGCGATGAGCGAAAAAATTACGGAAGCCCCGACATAAAGCGCCGCCAGCCCCGCCTCGCCGCGCTCCCAGAGCAGCGCCGCATCCAGCGAAAAGGCGGAAAAAGTGGTGAAGCCGCCGAGGACACCCGTCGTCAGGAACAGCCGCGCCTCCTGCGGCAGGTGGCCGCGAAAGGCGAAGAAGCCGGCGATCAGCCCCATCAGCAGGCAGCCCAGCACATTGATGACCAGCGTGCCCGCGGGAAAGGCCGTACCGACCAGCCGCGCCGCCAACACGTTCACCCCATGCCGCCCGGCCCCGCCGATGCCCGCGCCGAGAAAGACGATCAGATAGTTCATGCCCGTTGCCTCAAAGTCTGCGTTCGGTTTGCGGACAACAAAAAACCGCCCTCGGGCGGTCGCCAGAAACGCTCCCGCCGTCGACGGCCATCGCTGGCCGGTCTGGCAGGAGCTATCAGCCGATGAACGGCAGTTGTCGGGGAGCTCCATCCCCATCCCACACGAAATTTCTAGGCGCTGGCGGAGCGGCTGTCAAACCGCTCCGCCAGCTTAAGGGCGGGATGCCTACTTGCGCAGCGCCAAGCCGAAGGCGATGAGCGCCCAGCCTTGCATGGCAAGGTCGAAGGCGAGGAAGAGGCCGAGCAGCCAGAGGCTGTTGACCGGCCAGCCGAGGATGAAGACGATGCCGGCGAGCGTGGTGACCACGCCGCCCGCCATCAGCCAGCCCCAGCCGCTTTCCGGCCGCACGCGCCAGGCCGCGAAGATGCGGAAAACGCCGGCAACAAGGAGCGCGGCCGCCATCAGGAGGGTCAGCACGGCCGAGGTCAGCACCGGGTTGACGAAGGCCAGCACGCCGGCGGCAAGGTAGAGCAGCGCGCTCAGCGCCCAGGAGATCGTCTCCCGCCAGGCCTTGACCTGGAAGGCATGGGCGAGATGCACGGCACCGCCGACGATCATCAGCATGCCGACATAATAGACCGAGGCGACCGTCGCCATGAACAGATTGGCGGCGGCGATGCCGCCGAAGACGAGCAGGACGACGCCGAGGGCGACGAACCAGCCCCATTTCGCACGCACTTCGGAGAGAGGGTTCATTCCGGGGGAGAGGACCATGATGCACCTCGAAAAATGAATGAAAACAAAGTCAGCCTAGCACAGAATGGCGCGACTAAGCGACAGGCGATTGCGATGCCTTGGCGGCGTCAGATTTTTATTGATTGATCACTCAATTAAAAATATCCTTGATATAAATCAGGGGAACGACATGCCGAAGGTTGGGATGGAGCCGGTGCGGCGCAAGGCGCTGGTGGACGCGACGCTGCGGGCGGTCGGGGACCATGGCTCGCTGACCGTGACCATGTCGGAAATCGCCCGCCATGCCGGCGTTTCCCCTGCCCTTGCACATCACTATTTCGGCTCCAAGGAACAGCTCGTCATCGAGACGATCCGCAGCCTCCTGCGCACGTTGCGGGCGGATACGGTTTCGGCCTTGCGGGAGGCCACGACGCCGCGCGAGCGGCTTTCGGCGGTTATACGCGTCAATTTCCAGGCGCACCAGTTCGCGCCGGAGACGGTGGCGGCTTGGCTTGCCTTCTATTCGGAGGCGCAGCGTTCGGAAGCGGTCCGGCGGCTGCTCGTCGTTTATGCGCGGCGGCTGAATTCCAACCTGCTTGCCAGCCTCCGGCAGCTTTGCCCCGACGGGCGCGCCGGCGAGATCGCGGACGGGGCGGCGGCGATGATCGACGGACTCTACCTGCGGCAAGGGCTGAAATCGGCGCCCGTCAGCATCGAGTCCTCCATCGCGCTGACGGAGGGCTATCTCAATGCCCAGCTTGCCGCTGTCGCAGGCGCCGCTTCCACCGCCGCTGGCCGACGACCATCCGTCACACAGGCGCGCTAGAGATTCCGGATATTGCTCATTCATTTAAGGACCAGCCCGTGACCGCCAGCAAGCCGAACATCCTGATCGTCATGGTCGACCAGCTTAACGGGACCTTCTTCCCGGACGGGCCGGCGGAGTGGCTGCATGCGCCGCACATGAAGGCGCTCGCCGCGCGCTCGGCGCGGTTCCGCAACAACTATACCTCCTCGCCACTCTGCGCCCCTGCCCGCGCCTCTTTCATGGCCGGCCAGCTGCCGAGCCGCACGCAGGTCTACGACAATGCGGCGGAGTATATCTCCTCCATCCCCACCTTCGCGCATCACCTGCGCCGCGCCGGCTATTACACGGCGCTGTCGGGGAAAATGCATTTCGTCGGGCCGGACCAGCTGCACGGCTTCGAGGAGCGACTGACGACGGACATCTACCCCGCCGATTTCGGCTGGACGCCTGATTACCGCAAGCCGGGCGAGCGCATCGACTGGTGGTATCACAATATGGGTTCGGTGACGGGCGCGGGCGTCGCCGAGATCACCAACCAGATGGAGTATGACGACGAAGTCGCCTTCCTCGCGAACCAGAAGCTCTACCAGCTCTCCCGCGAGAACGACGACCAGTACCGCCGTCCCTGGTGCCTCACCGTCTCCTTCACCCACCCGCACGACCCCTATGTGGCCCGGCGGAAGTTCTGGGACCTCTACGAGGATTGCGCGCACCTGATGCCCGCTGTCGACATGCTGGAGGAACCGGACCCGCATTCCGCCCGCATCCTGCATTCCTGCGACTACGCCAAGTTCGCCATCAGCGGCGAGGACGTGCGCCGCTCGCGGCAGGCCTACTTCGCCAATATCTCCTATCTCGACGAGAAGGTCGGCGAACTCATCGACACTCTGACGCGCACGCGCATGCTGGACGAGACGCTGATCCTCTTCTGCTCCGACCATGGCGACATGCTCGGCGAGCGCGGCCTGTGGTTCAAGATGAACTTCTTCGAGGGGTCGGCCCGCGTGCCGCTGATGATATCAGGTCCCGGCGTGGCGCCCGGCCTGCACCTTGCCCCCACCTCCAATCTCGACGTGACGCCGACGCTGTGCGACCTCGCTGGCATCTCCATGGACGCCGTAATGCCCTGGACGGACGGGGAAAGCCTGCTTCCCGTCATCAACGGCGCAGAGCGCACGACGCCGGTGCTGATGGAATATGCGGCGGAGGCTTCCTATGCGCCGCTCGTCGGCATCCGCGAAGGCAAGTGGAAATACATCCACTGCGAACTCGACCCGGAACAGCTTTACGACCTCGAAGCCGATCCGCACGAGCTGACCAATCTTGCGACCTCCGACAATCCGGTGATGCGGGCGACGCTGGACGCCTTCCGCCAGATGCGCGAAGCGCGCTGGGACATGGCGGCCTTCGATTCTGCCGTGCGCGAGAGCCAGGCGCGGCGCTGGGTGGTCTACGAGGCGCTGCGCAACGGCGCCTATTATCCGTGGGACCACCAGCCGCTGCAGAAGGCATCCGAACGCTACATGCGCAACCACATGAACCTCGACAATCTCGAGGAATCCAAACGCTATCCGCGGGGAGAATGACATGAAAGCCCAACCGAAAGCCTCGCATTTCATCGACGGCGAATATGTGGAAGACGTCGCCGGCACGCCCTTCGAGAGCCTCTACCCCGCCACCGGCGAGGTGATCGCCCGTCTGCACGCGGCAACGCCGGCCATCGTGGAAAAGGCCATCGCCTCCGCCAAGCGCGCGCAGAAGGAATGGGCGGGCATGAGCCCCACCGCGCGCGGCCGCATCCTCAAGCGCGCCGCCGAGATCATGCGCGAGCGCAACCGCGAGCTCTCCGAATTGGAAACGCTCGACACCGGCAAGCCGATCCAGGAGACCATCATCGCCGACCCGACATCAGGCGCGGACGCGTTCGAGTTCTTCGGCGGCATCGCAGCGGCGGGTCTCAATGGCGACTATATCCCGCTCGGGCAGGACTTCGCCTTCACCAAGCGTGTGCCGCTCGGGGTGTGCGTGGGCATCGGCGCGTGGAACTATCCGCAGCAGATCGCCTGCTGGAAGGGTGCGCCGGCGCTCGTCTGTGGCAATGCCATGGTCTTCAAGCCCTCGGAAAACACCCCGCTCGGCGCGCTGAAGATCGCGGAAATCCTTGTCGAGGCCGGCCTGCCGAAGGGCCTCTACAACGTCATCCAGGGGGATCGTTCGACGGGGCCGCTGCTCGTCAACCACCCTGATGTCGCCAAGGTCTCGCTGACCGGTTCCGTGCCGACGGGCAAGAAGGTGGCGGGCGCGGCAGCTTCCGACCTCAAGCATGTGACGATGGAGCTCGGCGGCAAGTCGCCGCTCATCGTCTTCGACGACGCCGACCTCGAAAGCGCCATCGGCGGGGCGATGCTCGGCAACTTCTATTCGACGGGGCAGGTCTGCTCGAACGGCACGCGCGTCTTCGTGCAGAAGGGCATCAAGCAGAAATTCCTCGCGCGCCTGAAGGAACGCACGGAAAAGATCCTGATCGGCGACCCGATGGACGAGGCGACGCAGCTTGGGCCGATGGTCTCGAAGGCGCAGCGCGACAAGGTTCTCGACTATATCGAAAAGGGCAAGGCCGAGGGCGCGACGCTGCTGACGGGCGGGGGCATTCCCAACGCCGTTTCGGGTGAAGGCTACTACATCCAGCCGACGGTCTTCTCAGATGTCACCGACAGCATGACCATCGCGCGGGAAGAGATTTTCGGCCCGGTCATGTGCGTGCTCGACTTCGACAACGAGGAAGAGGTCATCGAACGCGGCAACGCCACGGAGTTCGGCCTTTCGGGCGGTGTCTTCACCACCGACATCACCCGCGCGCACCGCGTCGTCGACCAGCTCGAAGCCGGCACGCTCTGGATCAACACCTACAACCTCGCCCCCGTGGAAATCCCCTTTGGCGGCTCCAAGCAGTCGGGCTTCGGGCGCGAGAATTCACTCGCTGCGCTGGAGCACTACAGCGAGCTGAAGACGGTCTATGTATCCATGGGCAAGGTCGAGGCGCCGTATTGATTTGATCGGAACTGCTCCTCATCCCGCTGCCGCGACCTTCTCCCCGCAAGCGGGGCGAAGGGGGCAGGACGCTAAGTTTTCCGCCACATCGAGGCGATGCGGATCGGAATGAGCGCTCGCCACATCTTCCTTATCCCCGGCTTGCGGGGAGAAGGTGCCGGCAGGCGGATGAGGGGCTTAACCCACGCAGGAAAGAAGCGGTCATGCAGAATGCAGACTACATCATCATCGGCTCCGGCTCGGCCGGCTCGGCGCTCGCCTACCGGCTTTCGGAGGACGGCAAGCATACGGTCATGGTGCTGGAATATGGCGGCTCGGATATCGGGCCGTTCATCCAGATGCCGGCCGCGCTCGCCTGGCCGATGAGCATGAAGCGCTATAACTGGGGCTACCTCTCCGAGCCGGAACCGCATCTCAACAACCGGCGCATTACCGCGCCGCGCGGAAAGGTGCTCGGCGGTTCGTCGTCGATCAATGGTCTCGTCTATGTGCGCGGCCATGCGGAAGACTTCAACCGCTGGGAAGAGCTCGGCGCGCAGGGCTGGGCCTATGCGGACGTGTTGCCCTATTACAAGCGGCTGGAGACCTCGCTCGGCGGCGAGGCGGGCTGGCGCGGCACGAATGGGCCGCTGCATGTCCGGCGCGGGCCTGTGACGAACCCGCTCTTCCACGCCTTCATCCAGGCCGGCCGGGATGCCGGCTTCGAGACGACGGAAGACTACAACGGCTCCAAGCAAGAAGGCTTCGGCCTGATGGAGCAGACGATCTACAACGGCCGACGCTGGTCGGCGGCGAACGCCTATCTGCGCCCGGCGATGAAGCGGCAGAACGTTTCCCTCGTGCGCTGCTTCGCCCGGAAAATCGTCATCGAAAATGGCAGGGCCGTCGGCGTCGAGATCGAGCGCAACGGCAGGATCGAAGTGGTGAAGGCAAACAGGGAAGTCGTCGTCTCGGCCTCGTCCTTCAATTCGCCGAAGCTCCTGATGCTCTCGGGCATCGGCCCGGCGCAGCATCTGAAGGACATGGGCATCGAGGTGAAGGTGGACCGGCCGGGCGTCGGCGCAAACCTTCAGGACCATATGGAATTCTATTTCCAGCAGGTTTCCACCAAGCCGGTCTCGCTCTATTCCTGGCTGCCGTGGTTCTGGCAGGGCGTGGCGGGCGCGCAGTGGCTGCTCTCCAAGGGCGGCCTCGGGGCCTCCAACCAGTTCGAGGCCTGCGCGTTCCTGCGCTCGGCGCCGGGGCTGAAGCAGCCGGATATCCAGTACCACTTCCTGCCCGTCGCCATTTCCTATGACGGCAAGGCGGCGGCCAAGAGCCACGGCTTCCAGGCGCATGTCGGCTACAACCTGTCGAAATCGCGCGGCAACGTGACCCTGCGCTCGGCTGATCCGATGGCCGATCCGGTGATCCGTTTCAACTACATGAGCCACGAGGAGGACTGGATCAAGTTCCGCCATTGCGTACGCCTCACCCGCGAGATTTTTGGCCAGAAGGCTTTCGACGAGTTCCGCGGCCCGGAAATCCAGCCGGGCGACAAGGTGCAGACGGACGAGGAGATCGACGCCTTCCTGCGCGAGCATCTGGAAAGCGCCTACCATCCCTGCGGCACCTGCCGCATGGGCGCGGCGGACGATCCGATGGCGGTGGTCGACCCGCAGACCCGCGTGATCGGCGTCGACGGCCTGCGCGTGGCGGACTCGTCCATCTTCCCGCATGTGACCTACGGCAACCTCAACGCGCCGTCGATCATGACGGGGGAGAAGGCAGCCGACCACATCCTCGGCAAGCAGCCGCTGGCCCGCTCCAACCAGGAGCCGTGGGTGAACCCGCGGGCGGCGGTGAGTGATCGGTAGTCCCATTGCCATCAAGACATCGGGATCATTTCGGTGATCCCGGTGCTGCCCCACCTCGACGTTCCTCCACCATCCGTTGGTGTAATTGCCAACAAGAGCGCTTGATGGTATAAACACCAACATGCAGGCGAGGCTGATCCTCAAGACACGGCGACATATCGGCGAGGCCATGTTCGCCGACCTCGTGATATGGCGGGTGCCCGAGCCACTGCGCGGCAGCCCTCACCTCTTCAAGTATCGTCTGGCTTTCGTGGCCGATGGCATCTGCGTGATGCGCTACGACAACGAAGCCGGCAAAGGGGACCACAAGCATATCGGGGCCGAAGAGCACCCGTATGTCTTTCAGTCTATCGAGAAACTGCTGCTGGACTTTGATGCGGACATGAAAGGATGGATCGATGGAAACGCTGACCGTGAAGATTGAAAGCATGAAGGACGTGATCGCCTCCGCGGTCGATGCCGCGAAGCGGGCAGAGGCTGGCGAAGTCGTCGAGGCTCGATCCGTCCTGTCGTTCGACTCGTGGGAAGCAATGCACCGGACGCTGGCGCCCAAGCGGACGGAGATCGTCATGGCGATGGCCGGCCGGGGTTCGCTCACCGTGCGCGAAGTGGCGAAGCTGGTGAACCGCGACATCAAGAACGTCCACGGGGATCTCGACATGCTGGCGAAGAGCGGTGTGATCGACAAGACCGAAAACGGCTTCTCCTTCCCCTACGACCGGATTCACTTCGAGTTCGACATGGAGGCGGCCGCCTGAGCGCCTATCTACAACCACCCTATTGTCTACTAAATTTATAGAATAATATCAAAGCGTTCCCTGGCGGCAGGATTTCTGCCTTGGGGCTGAGATGGAGAGATATTTGCTCTTCGTCCTCACGCTTTGGAAATCCGTTTTGCTGTCTGCCCTCCCCCAAGCCTGCGATAATCCGGCAAATTCTCGCAAAGGCTTGGAAACGGAATGACTGCTCTTACCGGAAACGGGATCGCGGAAGCCCTGAACGACAAACTCGCCGGTCTCGACCTTGCCGGGCGCCTCGCGCTCGTGGCCGAACTTGGCGGGCGTGCCGTCTTCACCACCAGCCTCGGCATCGAGGACCAGGTGATCACCGCGGCCATCGGTACCGACCGGCTTGCCATCGATGTCGTAACGCTGGAGACGGGCCGGCTGTTCAAGGAGACCGTCGATCTCATCGACGAGACCGAGGGACAGTACGGCATCACCATCGTCCGCTACGTGCCCGTGCAGGACGATATCGACGCCTATGCGGCGCAGTACGGCCTCAACGGCTTTTACGAGAGCGTCGAGGCGCGGCATGCCTGTTGCAGCGTGCGCAAGCTGAAGCCGCTTGCGCGCGCGCTCGAAGGGGCATCCTTCTGGATCACCGGCCTTCGCCGCGGCCAGTCCGGCAACCGGGCGGACACGCCCTTCGCCGAGCATGACGCCGAGCGCAACCTCATCAAGATCAACCCGCTGGCCGACTGGGACATCGAGCGCATCAAGGCCTATGTGGCCGACAATGCCGTGCCGGTGAACCCGATGCACGGTCGCGGCTACCCGTCCATCGGCTGCGAGCCGTGTACACGCGCCATCAAACCGGGCGAGCCCGAGCGCGCCGGCCGCTGGTGGTGGGAGAACGACGAGAAGCGCGAATGCGGCCTGCACGTCACCGAGGCCGCCGCCTCCACCATCCCGGCCCCCAGCGCGGCCTGACCCGAACAGCCCTCCCAAGGCATCCCTATCCGGAGTGAAGAGTTTAATGTCCGATATCCGTAACGAGGCGGAAGCAAAGCCGAACGCCACGCCGAAGCCGCCGCTCGATCCGCACCTGAAGGCGCTGGAAAACGAAGCGATCCACATCTTCCGCGAAGTCGCCGCCGAATTCGAGCGTCCCGTCATGCTCTATTCGATCGGCAAGGACTCATCCGTCCTGCTGCATCTCGCGCGAAAAGCCTTCTATCCCGGCCGCGTCCCCTTCCCGCTGCTGCATGTCAACACGGGCTGGAAATTCGCCGAGATGATCGAATTCCGCGACAATATCGTCAAGGAATACGATCTCGACCTTATCGAGCACGTCAACCCGCGCGGCGCGGCGGAGAATGTCACGCCGTTCTCCCACGGCTCGGCGCTCTACACCGACATCATGAAGACGGAATCGCTGCGCCAGGCGCTCGACGCCGGCAAGTACGACGCGGCCTTCGGCGGCGCTCGCCGCGACGAGGAGGCCTCGCGCGCCAAGGAGCGCATCTACTCCTTCCGCACGCCGGATCATCGCTGGGACCCGCGCAACCAGCGCCCGGAACTGTGGAACGTCTATAACGGCATGATCCGCCAGGGCGAGAGCGTGCGCGCCTTCCCGCTCTCCAACTGGACCGAGGTCGATATCTGGCGCTACATCCAGGCCGAGGATATCCCGATCGTGCCGCTCTATTTCGCGAAGAAGCGCCCCTATGTGGAGCGCGACGGCATGATGATCATGGCCGAGGATCCGCGCCTGGAACTGCTTCCCGGCGAGGTGAAGCAGGAAGGCGTCATCCGCTTCCGCACGCTCGGCTGCTTCCCGCTGACCGGCGCCATCCGCTCCAATGCCGAAACGCTCGACGACATCATCGCCGAGCTGGAGACGGCCACCGTCTCCGAACGCCAGGGCCGCGCGATCGACCGCGACCAGTCCGGCTCCATGGAAAAGAAGAAACGCGAAGGGTATTTCTGAGATGACCGTTTCCGCCACCGCAACCGCCGAAATCCTCCCCCTTGAGGAACCGGCCCATGGTCAGGCCCGCGCGATCCGCGATTCCCGCCCGCTTCGCCTCATCACCTGCGGCTCGGTCGACGACGGCAAGTCGACGCTGATCGGCCGCCTGCTCTGGGACACCAAAGCCGTCAAGGAAGACCAGGCCGCCACGCTCCATCGCGACAGCGGCAAGCAGAACGACCTCGGCCTGCCCGATTTCGCGCTGCTGCTCGACGGCCTGCAGGCCGAGCGCGAACAGGGCATCACCATCGACGTCGCCTATCGCTATTTCTCGACGGACCGCCGCTCCTTCATCGTCGCCGATACGCCCGGCCACGAGCAGTATACCCGCAACATGGCGACCGGCGCCTCCACGGCGGACCTTGCCGTGCTGCTGGTCGATGCCCGCGCCGGTATCCTCGAACAGACGCGCCGCCACGCGACCATCGCCTCGCTGATGGGCATCCGCCAGTTCGTTCTCGCGGTCAACAAGATCGACCTGACGAACTACGACCGCGCCCGCTTCATCGAGATCGTGCACGACTTCAAGGAATTCGCGCTCACGCTCGGCGTCAAGCAGATCACGGCCATCCCGATCTCGGCGCTGAAGGGCGAGAACGTCGTCTATGACGGCCGCGCCTCCATGCCCTGGTATGACGGTCCGACGCTGGTCGAGACGCTGGAAAAGGCCACCACCCGCTCCAACCAGACGGTCGGCTTCCGCCTGCCGGTGCAGCGCGTCTCGCGCCCGGGCGAAAGTTTCCGCGGCTATCAGGGCACGGTGGCCGGCGGCTCGGTGAAGCCGGGCGATTCGGTCGTCGTCCTGCCCTCGGGCATGGTCGCGAACGTCACCAAGATCGTCACCTTCGACCTAGTGCGTAACGCGGCCGTGGCGGGCGACGCCATCACGCTCGTGCTCGACCGTCAGGTGGACGTTTCGCGCGGCGACATGATCGTCGCCATCGACAGCCAGCCGATGACCGGCCGCGGCTTCGACGCACAGCTCGTCGCCCTGCAGCCCGACGGCATCGAGCCGGGCAAGCGCTACTGGCTGAAGAGCGGCTCGCGCCGCCAGCGCGTCACCGTCGAGCCGGTGAGCCAGCTCGACCTGAAGTCTTCCAAATGGAACGCGGCGGACAATCTGGGCATGAATGCCATCGGCAAGGTGCACCTCACCTTCGACGAACAGGCGATCTTCGATACCTACGAGCAGAACCGCACGACCGGCGCCTTCATCCTGATCGACCCCGACACCAACAACACGGTGGCCGGTGGCATGATCACGGGCCGCCGCTCGGAACTCGGCGGCATCCACAAGGACGACCAGCGCGTGCTGCTCTCGCTGCCCGCCGACCTTGCGGAGAAGATCATGGCGACCGAGCTTTTCGCGGATCGCCGCCACGACGTCGACGTGCGCCACACCAGCGCGGGACGCGCCGCGGAAGTGCTTGCCGATCTGGACGAATAGTCTTTTTTCCTGAAGCTTATTGGAAAGCGGCGCCCTTGCGGCGCCGCTTTTCGTTTGAACTACCGCCAAAGGAAAGGCACCCTTTGCCGGAAGCAAAGAGTGCCCATTGCAGGGTATTCCACTTCATCTTCGACAGATCAGAAGAAGAAATACCAAAGCAGGAGAACAATGAAGAGCGGAACGCCCATCAACCAGAGAATCAATGCCCGAGCCATCGGTATTTTCCTTTCCATCATTGTGTCGAGCCGATAACGTCGCGTCCATCATATTGTTCCATCGGCACATCGCGACAGAGAAACGGAAGGCATCACTCAGCTCTGCTTATCCTCCTCTTCCTTCGAGCTTCCCACACCGAGGCGTGTCTCGAATTTTCCAAGGATGAACAGTACGATGAAGCAGGCAAGCGTCGCGAAGAACCCGATGAACCAATAGCCGAGACCGACGGAAACGCCGACGGCACCGGCAAGCCACATACCCGCTCCGGTCGTCAGCCCTCTCACCTCGCCGCGCGAGAAGACGATCATGCCGGCGGCAAGGAAGGCGACACCCGCCGTGACGGCCTCGACGACCCGGAGCGGATCGATACGGACCTGTTCATCGGAAAAGCTCGCCATATGCACGCTTTCCAGCGCCAGAAGAGCAAAGACGCAGGCCGCGAGCGCAACGAGGATATGGGTGCGAAGACCCGCCGCATGATCACGGTATTCCCGCTCCGCACCGATGACCGCACCGAAAAGAATCGCCCCCACCATCCGGGCAAGGATGACCGGATAGGGCACTTGCGTGTTCGGAAAAAGGTCTGCAACGATCTGTTCCATGGCTCGGCAAACGTCACACCCCGCCTCCGGTTCCCGACATTTCGGGCGTTTCAAAAAGTTTTCCTCGGCGTTCCGGGACTTTCCCCAACATCGCGGATTTTTTTGATATTTTGCGCTTGTCGAAACCGAAAGCCTGTTCTATAGGAGCGCCACTGGTCACGGAGTGTAGCGCAGTCTGGTAGCGCACCACGTTCGGGACGTGGGGGTCGAGTGTTCGAATCACTCCACTCCGACCAGTTGAAATCCTTCCGAGCAAGGATTCACGGCCATCCCGGGGGCCGACAAAGCTTCTCGTGAAACTGATAAGTCGGACTTGCGTGAGGAAGTGTCATTACTCCTTAGTCGGTCCCTTCGGCCAGAATTACAGACATTCCGGGTTTTCGAACTTCCGATGGCGGTGAGACGACGTGTTTCTCCAACGTCCTGCGAGATCTTCCTTCAAGAGTTCCCACGCGGGATTGGACACATCACCCGCCGCAACATAGTCAAGGCCGAAAGCGATCTTTCGGCGTACTCCTCACCACCGAGACGAGCCAGCGCGGCTTCGTGCGTCCTCCGCGATATCAACATCCGCCCGCCAGACGCTCAGAACGAGCGCGGGAAAGGCCCCTCGACCAGCCGGGACAAGGAAGGGATCGGCTGGTGCGCTCAGCCAGTTCAGCCCGCCCGCAAGAGTCCAGGGTGTCGGCGGGTGCCATTCTTTTGCACGCTAGCGCTCTTCGAGCCCGGACAGGCTGTCTTCCCATTGCAGCACGAAGGGTTCTTCTCAGAGGACGCCGGTAATGAAGCGGTCCAAGGCCGCCTGCGGCTTGTAAAGGCTTTTGATGAGAAAAGCTGCCAGCACACCCGTCAACGCCCCGCCCATGACATCGCTCACATAACGCGTTCCGACATAGACGCGCGAAATGGAAATGAGAAGGGCGGCTGCGAGAAAGGCGAGACCGCGTCTCGGCATGCTGTGCAGCAGAAGGCCGGCGGCGATGGCGAAGGCCGCCGTTGCATGGTCGGAGGGAAAGGAGGGATCGCCGCTTGGCGCGATCAGCAGATGGGTGATGCAGGCATCATAGGGACGGATGCGATCAATGAACAGGAGGATGATCTGGTTGATGCCGAGGCCGAGCAGGAAGGCGAGGCCGGTGGCGACGAGGGCGTGGCGTGTCTTGAGCCGGTCCGGGCCGCTCCACCAGTTGGCGGCAACCACAAGGACGAGCAGCGGAACACCATAGGCAGAGACGCAGACCATGATCCAGTCGGGAAAAGCGTCGCCGGCCAACGCATTGATCCAGCCCGTCAGGGTGGCATCGATCTCATACATGGACAGGTCCTCTGCGATCATCCCGGCGACACGCAATCGCTGTCGTTCCTGACACCGGCCTGAAGAAGTAGAACTGAAGGGGCGCCCCCTCAGGCTTTCCGATGGAAATCTATTCCGTAGTCGGAGGTGCGGACCTGGACCTACGGCGTATCGTCCCCCAGTTGCGCAGATGGCCGCATGAAGATGCCCTTCCTTTGGTGGGAAACAGGCACGGCTAAACCGGGCGGCAGCTTTTGCAAGCGGATTGCCAAGGCACCAAACCAATGGTCGATGACAATCGATGCCCCGCGTGCAACCCGTCAAGCCCATTGCTTCGCTGCGGCAAGGCAGAAGGGCTGAAGCGGCCCTTGGCCATCACGGTCTGTTATATATCGTCGTGACAATGGCTATTCGGTAATCCCGCTGATTACACCGGCAAGCACGCTGACGCAGTCGCCGGATTTGACGAGGCCGGGGAAATGGCGGGCGGCGAGGATGCCGTCCATTTTCGCCCTGACTTCCAGCGGCTGCACGCCGGTGCGGCCGACGGGATAGATCCGGGCGACGACGTCGCCGTTTTTTACCGCTTCGCCTAGGTCGAAGAGCGGTTCGATAAGGCCGCCGTCCTCCGCGAAGGAGAAGCAGTTGCCGTCGGGCATGTCGAGCCAGGTGGTCTCGGAGGCGTCCGCCGTCCCCTTCAGGATGCCCGCCGCCTTCAGCACGTTCCGGATGCCCCGTTTGGCGATGCCGGCACTTTTCGCGGTCGCCGTGCCGCCGCCGCCGAGCTCGGTGGTGATGAAGATCTTCCCCATTTCCTCCGCCGCCGTATCGTACATGCCGACCGCGTCGATCTCCAGCATCTTCATCGACCAGGGCGCGCCGAAGGCGCTGACGAGCTCGAAGGCTTTTGCCTCCTGCGCCTTGTCCGGCAAGATATGAGCGGCGCAGAAGGGCAGGAAATCCAAAGTTTTGCCACCCGAATGGAAGTCCAGCACGATATCGGCGAGCGGCAGCAGAACGCGCTGGAAATAGTCGGCGATCTTCTGGGTCACCGTACCGTCGGGCGCGCCCGGAAAGCTGCGGTTCATGTTGCCCCTGTCGATCGGCGAGGTGCGCGTGCCGGCCAGGAAGGCCGGGTAATTCATCGCGGGCACGATGATAATCCTGCCGGTGACTTCCTCCGCCTTCAAGGACCGGGCGAGATCGAAAAGCGCGATCGGCCCCTCATATTCGTCGCCATGGTTGCCGCCGGTCAGAAGGGCGGTCGGGCCCTCCCCGTTCTTCACCACCGTTATCGGGATCATTACCGAACCCCAGGCGGAATCGTCCCGGCTGTAGGGCAGGCGCAGGAAACCGTGCTGCACGCCCCCGGCCGAAAAATCGACCGTGGGGCTGATGGGAGATGCGCGCATGGCTCAATCCTTCACGAGAAGCTTGCGCGGCACATTGGCCAGGCACTCGACGCCGGTTTCGGTGATCAGGATGCTTTCCGTCGTCTCGAAGCCCATGTCTTCGAGCCAGAGCCCCGTCATGAAGTGGAACGTCATGCCCGGCTTCAGCTCGCTGCGGTCGCCGGGGCGCAGGCTCATCGTGCGCTCGCCCCAGTCCGGCGGATAGGAAACGCCGATGCCGTAGCCCGTGCGATTGTCCTTCACGATTCCGTATTTCTTGAGCACCGCGAAGAAGGCATTGGCGATGTCCTCGCAAGTATTGCCCGGCTTCGCCACTGCAAGGCCCGCCTCCATGCCTTCCAGCGTCGCCTTTTCCGCATCAAGGAAAGCCTGCGTCGGCTTGCCGAGAAAGACGGTGCGCGACAGCGGCACATGGTAGCGGTGATAGCAGCCGGCGATCTCGAAGAAGGTACCCTCGCCCGACTGCATCGGCCGGTCGTCCCAGGTGAGATGCGGCGCGGAAGCCTCGACACCGGAGGGCAAGAGCGGCACGATGGCCGGATAGTCGCCGCCGATGCCATCGACGCCGCGCGTGCCGGCATCGTAGATTTCTGCCACGAGATCGCATTTGCGCATGCCGACCTCGATCTTGTCGAAGATGCGCTCATGCATCTTCTCGACGATCCGCGCGGCATTGCGCATGTAGCGGATTTCCGTCTCGCTCTTGACGGCGCGCTGCCAGTTGACGAGCGCGGTGGCATCGACGAAGCGGGCATTCGGCAGGTGCTTCTGCAGCGAGGCGAAGGCCGCCGCCGAGAACCAGTAATTGTCCATCTCCACGCCGATGGTCAGCTTGTCGAGACCGCGCTCGGCGAGTTTCGCCGACAGATAGTCCATCGGGTGGCGCTCGGTGGACTGCACGTAATGGTCCGGATAGCCGATGATGTTCTCGTGCTTCAGATAGGCGGTGAGCTTCGCGCCGTTGGCGTCCTGCCCGCGGCCGTACCAGATCGGCTCGCCCGTCGGCGGCACGACGACGCACTGGTGCACGTAGAAGGACCAGCCGTCATAGCCCGTCAGCCAGTTCATGTTCGACGGATCGCTGCAGATCAGCACGTCGATGCCCTTGGCTTCCATGGCCTTGCGGGTTTTTTGCAGACGCGCTTCATACTCCGGAAGCGTGAACTTCAGGTTCGCTTGTTTCATCGGTTTTTCCTCTATACCCGGCGAAAAGCCGGTCTCAACTCTCGAAGACCGTGCCGGCGCCCGCCCCTGCCGCACGGGCTGCGGCAAGGGTTGCGATGGCCGTGTCCTGAATGCCCGTGCCGGTCAGGTCCGCCACGGTGATCTCGTCGGGGCCGCTGCGGCCCCGCTTGCGCCCGGCGATGATCTCGCCGAGTTCGGGGAAAAGCGCGCCCTCCGTCACGAGGCCCGCTTCGATGGCGTGGTGCAGCTCGCCGAGCCGGCGCGTCTGCCTGAGGCTGTCGGCGACATAGAGGCCGGCGCCGGTGATGACGGCCGGCTCGATCTCGTTCTTGTGCTCGGCATCCGAGCCCATGGCGGTGACATGCTGGCCGGGCTGGAGCCATTCGGCCATGAGGACGGGCCTTTCCGAGGGCGTGGTGGTGACGACGATATCCGCCCCGTCGACCGCGGCCCGGCCATCCGCCACGGCGCGGACTGGAAAGCCGAGTTTCGCCGTCAGCTCCAGCGCCGCCGTTTCGGCCTTCGCCGCATCGCGCGCCCAGATGCGCGCCTCGCGGATCGGCCGGACGAGGCTCAAGGCTTCGAGCTGCAATTTCGCCTGCATGCCGGCGCCGAAAATGGCGGCGACCGAGGCGTCCGGGCGCGAGAGATGGCGGGCCGCGACGGCGCCAGCCGCGGCGGTGCGCACATCCGTCAGGTAACCGTTGTCGAGCAGCACGGCCTGCACGAGGCCGGTCTTGGTGGAGAACAGCACCATCAGCCCGTTGGTGCTCGGCAGGCCGATCTTCGGATTGTCGAAGAAGCCGGGGCTGATCTTGATCGCGAAACCGTCGAGGCCGGGCACATAGGCCGTCTTCACATCCACCTCGCCGTTCTGCTCGGGCATGTCGAGCCGCAGGATCGGCGGCATGGCAACGGCCTTGGTGGCAAGCGCATGGAAGGCGTCCTCCACGCAGGCGATGGCTTCGAGATCGAGCGGAACGATGCGCCGCAACTCCGCCTCGGTGAGTATCTTCATCGTCGTCACGCCGCGTCCTCCCGCAACAGTCCAGCCTCTCCATTGAGGACCCGCAGATGCTGGCCCATATCCACGTTGCGGCCGGAGAGAACGACCGCCACCGGCCCCTCCAGCCGACCGAGCCGGCCGGCCAGCAGCGCCGCGATGCCGACGGCGCCGGCCCCTTCGATCACCTCGCGCTCCTCCCCATAGGCATGCCGCATGCCGGCGGCGATCTCGGTTTCGGAGAGGAGGATCACGTCGTCCAGCAATGCGCGGCACATCGCGAACGTCACGGCGTTGTCGAGCCCGATGCCGCCGCCCAGAGAATCCGCAAGGCTCGCGACTTCCTCGACCTGTACCGGCCGCCCCGCATCGAGACTCGCCTTCATCGCGGCGCCCCGCTCCATGGTGAGGCCGATGACGCGGGTCCCGGGTGAACGCCCCTTCACCGCCGCGGCGACGCCTGCCGCCAGTCCGCCGCCCGAAAGCGGCACCAGCACCGTCGCCACGTCTGGCATGGCCTCGACGATTTCCAGCCCGAGCGTGCCCTGCCCCGCCACCACGGCCGCATCGTCGAAGGGCGGCACCATGACGAGGCCGTCCTCGGCGACCAGCCGGTCGACCTCCAACTGCGCCTCGTCCTGCGAGCGGCCGACGATGCGGACATTCGCGCCGAGCCGGCGGATTTCCGCGACCTTATTGTCGGGCACGAGCCGCGACATGCAGATCGTCGCGACCGACCCTTCCGCCTTGGCGGCATGGGCGAGCGCGCGGCCGTGATTGCCCGTCGAGGCGGCGACGACGCCCCGCGCCCGCTCTTCCGGCGAGAGCGACAGCACCGCGTTCGTCGCGCCGCGCAGCTTGAAGCTGCCGGTCGTCTGGTGATGTTCGAGCTTGAGGCCGACGGGCACGCCGAAACGCTCGGAGAGCGAAGCGGAGAGCGCAAACGGCGTGCGCCGGATCCGGCCTTCGATGCGCCGGGCCGCCTGTTCGATATCCGCCAGGGTCACGGGAAGGGCCGTCATGCTCCGCGTCCCGAATAGGCGAGCGTCATCAGCCGGCCGAGCTCCGGCCGCGGCGCCTGGTCGCCGCAGAGGCGCAGGCATGCCCAGGCCGTCGCCAGGTTGCTGGTGACGACCGGCTTGCCGATGACCGTTTCGATCTCGGCCGCGACGCCTGCCGCCCGCACAGCCGTGCAGGAAATGAACAGCGCATCGCTGTCCGGCGCCATCGCCTCCCTGGCGAAGGCGACGATCTCGGCCGGGGAAATGCGCGCCATCTCGCGGTCGTCGGTCAGGCCGAGGCAGGTGAAACGGGCGATGTCGAAGCCGAGCCCCAGGAAATAATCGGCCATCGGCCTGCTGGTTTCCAGCGTATAGGGCGTCAGCACGGAAATGCGCCTCGCATCGAGCGCCCTGAGGCCGGCAACCGCCGCGGCCGTGGGCGTGACGACGGCCGCCCGGGGTTTTGCGGCCCGCACGGCGGCCTCCACCTCTGCATCGCCGATGACGACGGAGGCGGAGGTGCAGGAATACATGACGACATCCAGCGGCTCGTCCGGCAGGATGAGCGCGGCGCCCGCCGTCAGCGAGGGCTGCATGGCACGCAGGTTTTCCGGCGTCACCGGATTGGCATAGGGGATGCGCGTCGCATAGACGCAGATCCGCTCGCTTGCCACCATGCGCTGGAAATCCACTTCCGTCGTGTGGTCGGTCGCAAGGATGATCAGGCCGACGCGCTTGGCCAGCGGCCGGTCGTCGAGCCCTGGTGCGCGCGAGGCGAGGGTGAGGTCGGGCGTCCGCATCAGCGTTCCTCCAGCCGGGCGTAACGTTCTTCCAGCCAGCGCAGGAAGACGACGGAGATGAGGCTCATGATCAGGAAGAACACGCCGACCAGCGTCATCGGCTCGATATAGCGGTAGCTGCTGTTGGCGACGCTTTTCGCCTGGTTCATCAGCTCCAGCACGGTGATGGCCGAGAGCAGCGGCGTCTCCTTGAACATGGCGATGAGATAATTGGCGAGCGCGGGGATCATCGGCGGGATCGCCTGCGGCAGGATGACATGGATCCAGGTCTGGCGCTGCGTGAGGTTCGTCGCCTTCGCCGCCTCCCACTGGCCGCGCGGCACGTTCTCGATGCCGGCGCGGTAGACCTCCGCGGCATAGGTGCCGTAATGCAGGCCGAGCCCGATGACGCCGGCCAGCAGCGCCGGCAGGCGGATGCCAATATCCGGCAGCACATAGAAGATGAAGTAGAGTTGTACGAGCAGCGGCGTGCCGCGGATGAACTCCACGATGAAGCCTGTCGTTCTTGCGACCGGCTTCGGCGCGGTCATGCGCAGGATGGCGAAGACGAGGCCGACCACGGCGGCGACGGCGGCCCCGAGCACGGTCGCAAGGATCGTGATCTTCAGGCCCTCCAGGAGGGTCGGCATGATCTGCCAGACGAAATTCCAGTCCCACTCCATCGTCAGGTCCTCACACCATCGAGGCCGCGGGTGACCCGGCGCTCCAGCCAGCGCATGCCGTAGGAAATGGCGAGCGCCATCAGGAAATAGAGCACGAGGATGGTGGCGAAGGGGATCAGCGTGCTGCCCGTCTGCGCGCGCACCACCTGCGCCTGGAAGGTCATGTCGGTGAGCGAGATCAGCGAGACGACGGCCGTGCCCTTCAGGAGCTCGATGGCATTGTTACCGAAGGTCGGCAGCATCAGGGGCAACGCCTGCGGCAGGATGACGTGGCGCATCGCCTGGCCCCGCGAAAGGTTGAGCGCGATGCAGGCCTCCCGCTGCTCGCGGCCGATCGCCTTGACGGCGCCGCGCACCACCTCCGCCCCATAGGCGCCGACATTCAGCCCGAGCGCCAGGACGCCCGCCTGCAGCGGCGAGAGCGTGACGCCCGCGAAAGGCAGGACGAAATAGACCCAGAAGAGCTGCACGAAGATCGAGGTGCCACGGAAGAACTCGATATAGGTCGTGGCGAGCGCCCTCACCGCCATGAAACGGCTGACACGGCCGAGGCCCGCGAGAAATGCCATGATGACGGCAAGCGCCGAGCCCATGACAGTGAGCTCAAGCGTCACGAGCGCGCCTTGCAGGATCAGCCCTATATAGCCGGACCAGTCGGTCATGGTGTGTTCCAAGTTAGCTTCAACCGGGCAAAGCCCCTCATCCGCCTGCCGGCACCTTCTCCCCGCAAGCGGAGCGAAGGGCGAACCGGCATCGTTTTCCAGATCGTCAACGACGATGGGAAACCGGAGCCGCAAATCCCTTCTCCCCGTTCACGGGGAGAAGGTCGCGGCAGCGGGATGAGGGGCGAACCTGCCTCCATCACTTCGCCGCGCAAAGCTTCTCGCGCGTCGTCGACATCGCCGCCTTGGCGGAGAAGCCGTAGGGCTCGATGATCTTGGCGAATTCACCGCTTTCCTTCAGCTTGGCGAGCTCCACGTCGAAGGCATCGCGCAGGGCCTCGTCGCCCTTCCTGAACGCCGCACCGTCGCAATAGACCGGAGCGCCCTCCACGGGGGCGACCACCTCGATCCCGGGATCGTTCGCCTTGGCGACGAGATCGTTGATGGACAGGACCGGCAGCGAATAGGCATCGATACGGCCGTCCTGCAGCATCTTCAGGCCGCTCTGGCCATCCGGCACGACGATGACGCGGTCACGCGGCACGCCGGCTTCGAGCGCCAGCTTCTCTTCCGTGCCGCCGCCCGGTGCGCCGATCTTCGCATCCGGATTGTCGGCGATGTCCTTGTAGCTTTTCAAGCCGAGCGGATTGCCCTTCTTCAGCGCGAAGGCCTCGGCATCGCACAGGACCGGCTCGGAATAGGCGACGGCGGCACAGCGCTCCGGCTTCATGAAAAGGCCGGCGGTGATGACATCGTGGCGGCCTGCCTGCAGGCCGGGGATCATCGCGCCGTATTCGGAAATGGAGGCGACGATATCGGCGACCCCGAGGCGCTTGAAGACCTCCCGCGCCACATCCGGAGCCGCCCCCGAAACCTTGCCGTCGGCGGCGACCGCCGTGAACGGCGGCTCGTTGGCGATGGCGACGCGGGCAAAGCCCTGCGCCTTGAGCTGCTCAAGCTTGCTGTCATCGGCGGAAGCCGGCGCGGCTACCGCAAGCGCCATCAGCGCGCTCGCGCCGGCAGCCATTTTCAAAAACGTCCTCATGCTCATTGTTGCGAACTCCTCTGGATGTCTCTGGTTGTTGTTTGAGGCCTTGTTCCCGAGCGGCGACGGCCACTCAGACGCGGTGCCCGGCCGCGATGATCTTGCGCAGGAAAGTCTGCGTGCGTTCCTGCCTGGGATTGCGGAAAATCTCGGCCGGCTTGCCTTCCTCGACGATCTTTCCGCGGTCGAAGAAGAGGACGCGGTCGGCGAAATCGTGGGCAAAACCCATTTCATGGGTGACGAGCAGCATGGTCATGTCCGTCTCGGCGGCAAGCTTGCGCATGACGTTCAGCACCTCCTCGACGAGCTCCGGGTCAAGCGCCGAGGTTACCTCGTCGAACAGCATGATCTTGGGGGAAAGCGCCAGGGCGCGGGCGATGGCGACGCGCTGCTTCTGTCCGCCGGACAGTTGGGCGGGCATGTTCTTCGCCTTGTCGGCAAGGCCCACCATGTCGAGAAGCTCCATCGCCCGCTTTTCCGCCGCCGCCTTTACCACCCCCTTCGTCAGCATCGGGGCAAGCGTGACATTGTCGAGCACGCATTTGTGCGGGAAGAGATTGAAGTGCTGGAAGACCATGCCGATCTTCTCGCGCATCCTGTGCAGGTGCCGGTCGTCGGCCGGCACGAGGCTGCCGTTCTTCGGCATGTGGTAAAGCTGGTCGCCGTCGACCTCGATATGGCCGCCGCTGATGCTCTCCAGCGTCATCAGGATGCGCAGGATCGTCGTCTTGCCGGAGCCGGACGGACCGATAAGGGCCAGCTTCTCGCCCGGCAGCACCTCCATCGACAATCCGTCGAGCACGGTCAAGGGACCGTAGCGCTTCGTGATGTTGTCGATGCGGATGATGGGTGCGGCCATGCATGTCTCTCCCTGTTGAGACAAGTGATGGCCTAACGATGCGCAGCGATCGAAATCATGTCAATCCGAATAATAATATCAGTACAATTATTCTTGAACCGCCCAATTGGCGGGCATTATTCTCAAATCGCGAGCAACAGCGCCTCGGGGTTTCCACTGGCCAACGAGGCCAGAATGCCGAGGCCGGTGCGAAGTTCCCGCTCGGTGGTGGAACCGAGCGAGATGCGCACGGCCGGATGCCAGTGCTGGTCGCATGTGCGGAAGGAGGAGCCGGGCGCGATGGCGACGCCGCGCAGGCGGGCCTGGGAGACGAACCCCTCCTCCGCATGCCCTTCCGGCAGCGGTAGCCAGACATGCAGGCTTTGCGGATGGGCATGGTAGGGCAGGCCGGCGAAGACCTCCTCCGCGATGGCATGGCGCACCGCCAGCGCACCACGCTGCCAGTTGACGAGATCCATCGCCGTGCCGTCGCCTACCCAGCGCGTGGCAATCTCGGCGATCGACGGCGTCGCCATCCAGTTGGAGACGAGATGCCGGTTGGCGACGGCGGCGACATAGCGGTCGGGCGCGGCGAGATAGCCGATGCGCAGGCCCGGCACCGTGATCTTGGTGAAGCTCGTGACGTAGAGCGTGCGCTCCGGTGCATAGGCGGCAATCGGCGCCGGCCGGCCTTCGACCAGCGGTCCAAGAATATCGTTCTCGATGATGGCGATGTCGTGCCGCCGCGCGACTTCCGCCAGCGCCTGTCGGCGCTCCGCGCTCATCAGCGTCGCTGTCGGATTGATGACCGAAGGCTGCAGGAAGACGGCGCGGATCACGCCCTTGCGGCAGGCCTCGTCGAGCGCCGCCGGGATCATGCCGTCATGGTCGATCGGCAGGCCTTCGAGATGCAGGCCGAGATAGGAGGACAGTGGCACCAGCGTATGGTGGCTGATCGCCTCCGTCGCAACGGTCGCGCCGGGCGGCGCCACGCTCATCAGCGCCACCGTCATGCCCGAGGTCGCGCCATTGGTGATGCTGATGTTCAGCGGCGAAATGTCGAGCCCGCAGCGCGCCAGCCATTCGGCGGCAACGACCCGATGGCGCGGGAACACCATGTTGGGCCGGAAGGAAAGCGCCGAGCTCGACGGCAGGTTTTCCGCCAGCCAGCCGAAGGCTTCGCGCATGCGCTCCAGATGAAGCTGCTCGCAGACCGGCTTGAGGATGGAGAGGTCGACCAGCTCGCCGAGGCGTTCCGGCAGATAGGGCGGCTCCGGCTCCTTCGGCCGGGTCTGCACGAAGGAGCCGCGCCCGATCTCGCCCGAGATGAGGCCGCGGCGGATCAGCTCGTCATAGGCGCGGCTGACGGTCTGCACGGAGAGTTTGAGGTCGTCGGCGAGTTTGCGATGCGGCAGAAGGCGTGTACCGTTCGGCAGCAATCCTTCCTGGATGGCGCGGGCGATCTGTTCAGCAAGGGAAAGATAGGCCGGCCGGCGCAATTGGGATATATCGGGTCGCCAATTTGTCATGATTTCAACAGTGCTCAAATTCAGTTCAATTGACAATGTCAAAATGCCTTTCCATTGTGTTTTTCTCCGCTTTGACATGATCCCCGCCCGGAGGGCGCCCCGATGAAACTCGACGCCATCGACCTGCGTATCCTGGAGGCCATCCAGGAGAACGGGCGCATCACCAAGCTGGCGCTGGCGGAGAAGGCAGGCCTCTCCCCCACACCCTGCTGGCTGCGCCTTCGAAAGCTGGAGAAGGCCGGTATCGTTTCGGGCTATCATGCCCGTGTCGCCGTGCGCCGCGTGGCGCCGGTCGCCAGCGTCATGATGGAGGTGACGCTCGCCAACCACCGCCAGGCGGATTTCGAGCGGTTCGAGCGCGCGGTGGCGGCAACGCCGGAGATCGTCGCCTGCTGGTCGGTCGGCGGCGGCGTCGATTACATCCTGAAGATCATGGCCGCCGATATCGACGCCTACCAGCGTCTCGTCGACGGCCTGCTCGACCGAGAACTCGGGATCGACCGCTACTTCACCTACATCGTCACCAAGACGGTGAAGGAGGAAACGGTGCTGCCGCTGGCAACGCTGCTGCCCGTTCAGGGCCCCGAATAGAGAGATTGTCTATGGCGGCGGATATCTTTGGTCAAAGTCTCTGCCCCCGACCCCGGCAATAGACAATCTGTCGTTCCGCCTCGGGCAGACTCCTCCCGACAACCCGAGGAGGCCGCCATGACCGCCGTATTTGCCCGCACGACATTTCACGATGCGCTTGCCCGCCTCGCCGATCCGCATCTGCTGCGCGAGCTCTCCTATGCCGGCGGCCGCTGGACCGCCGGCCGGGACGGCGCGAGCTTCAAGGTGACGGATCCCGCATCGAACGCCACGCTGGCCTGGGTTGCGGAACTCGACGCCGGGCAGACCACGGAGGCGATTTCCGCCGCCAGCGACGCCTTCCCCGCCTGGCGGGACCTGCTGCCGCAGCAGCGCGGCAAAATTCTGCGCCAATGGGGCGAGCTGATGCTCCAGCATCGCGAGGATCTTGCCTTGCTGATGACGCTGGAACAGGGCAAGCCGCTGGCCGAATCCCGCGGCGAGATCGACTATGCGGCATCCTTCGTCGAATGGTATGCCGAGGAAGGAAAGCGCCTCAACGCCGAGAGCGTCACCAGCCATCTGCCCGGCGCGGAGATGATCGTGCGTCGCGAGGCGCTCGGCGTCGTCGGCATCGTGACACCGTGGAACTTCCCCTCCGCGATGATCACCCGCAAGGCCGCCGCGGCACTCGCCGCCGGCTGCACGGTCATCGCCCATCCCTCCAGCGAAACGCCGCTCTCGGCCCTCGCCCTTGCCGAACTCGGCGAGCGGGCGGGCCTTCCCGCCGGTGTCTTCAATGTCGTGACCGGGGATGCCGCCACCATCGTCGGCCGCATGAATGCCGATCCCCGCATCCGCGCCATGAGCTTCACCGGCTCGACGGAGATCGGCAGGCTGATCGCCGGCCAGTGCGCATCCACCATGAAGCGGCTCGTCATGGAACTGGGCGGCCATGCGCCGCTGATCGTCTTCGCCGATGCCGATATCGACAAGGCCGCCGACATCGCCGTCAACGCCAAGTTCGCGACCTCCGGCCAAGATTGCCTCGCCGCCAACCGCATCTATGTCGAGCACCCCGTGCTCGCCGCCTTTACGAAGGCCTTCAAGGCGCGCATCGAGGCGCTGAAGGTCGCCGGCGGATTGGAGCCGGACGCCGAGATCGGCCCGCTGATGCATGAACGCGCCATCGCCAAGGTGGAAGAGCAGGTGGCCGATGCGGTCAAGCGCGGCGCAAGGCTTCTCACCGGCGGCAAGCGCCACAAGGCCGGACCGCTGTTCTTCCAGCCGACGCTGCTGACCGACGTGCCCGACGACGCCGTAATCATGCGCGAGGAGACCTTCGGGCCGGTGGCCGCCGTCACCGCCTTCGACAGCGAAGCGGAGGTGATCGCGCGGGCCAACGACACCGAATACGGCCTCGTCGCCTATGTCGTCACGGAAAACGGCGCGCGCCAGATGCGCCTTGCCCGCGCGCTGGAATACGGCATGGTGGCGGTCAACCGCGTGAAGATCACCGGCGGCCCGATCCCCTTCGGCGGCTGGAAGCAATCCGGCCTCGGCCGCGAGGGCTCGCGCCACGGCATGGAGGCCTTCACCGAGCTCAAATATCTCTGCATCGACACCGCTGCCTGAAAGGAAAGACCATGGCCGACAGACGCAACGAACTCACCGCCTGGGACCGCGACCACTTCTTCCATCCCTCCACACATATGGGCATGCATGCCCGCGGCGAGACGCCGACGCGCGTCATCGGCGGCGGCGAAGGCGTCTACATCACCGACACCGGCGGCAAGACCAGCCTCGACGCCTTTGCCGGCCTCTATTGCGTCAATGTCGGCTACGGCCGCCAGAAAATCGCCGACGCCATCGCGGAGCAGGCCAAGAACCTCGCCTACTATCACGCCTATGTCGGTCACGGCACGGAAGCCTCGATCACGCTGTCCAAGATGATCATCGACCGCGCGCCCGAGGGCATGAGCCGGGTCTATTTCGGCCTCTCGGGCTCGGATGCCAACGAGACCAACATCAAGCTCATCTGGTACTACAACAACATTCTCGGCCGGCCGGAGAAGAAGAAGATCATCTCGCGCTGGCGCGGTTATCACGGCTCCGGCGTCATGACCGGCTCGCTGACCGGCCTCCACCTCTTCCACAACGCCTTCGACCTGCCGCGCGCGCCGATCCTGCACACGGAAGCGCCCTATTTCTTCCGCCGGCCGGACCGCTCGATGGACGAGGAGCAGTTCTCGCAATATTGCGCCGACAAGCTGGAGGAAATGATCCTCGCCGAGGGCCCGGAAACGGTCGCCGCGTTCATCGGGGAACCGATCCTCGGCACCGGCGGCATCGTGCCGCCGCCGAAGGGTTACTGGCAGAAGATCCAGGCCGTGCTCGACAAATACGACATCCTGCTCGTCGCCGACGAGGTCGTCACCGGCTTCGGCCGCCTCGGCACGATGTTCGGCTCGGATCATTACGGCATGAAGCCGGCGCTCATCACCATCGCCAAGGGCCTCACCTCCGCCTATGCGCCGCTCTCTGGCACCATCGTCTCCGACAAGGTCTGGGAGGTGCTGGTCAAGGGATCCGACGAACTCGGCGCCATCGGCCATGGCTGGACCTATTCCGCCCATCCGATCTGCGCCGCCGCCGGCGTCGCCAATCTGGAGCTGATCGACGAGCTCGGCCTTGTGGAAAATGCCGGCGCGACGGGCGCCTATTTCCGTAGCGAGCTCGCCAAGGCCGTCGGCGACCACAGGAATGTCGGCGAAGTGCGCGGCGATGGCCTGATGGCTGCCGTGGAGTTCGTCGAGGACCGGGACGATCGCACCTTCTTCGATCCTTCGCGGAAGATCGGCCCGCAGGTGGCGAGCGCCCTCCTCGAACGCGGCGTCATCGGCCGCGCCATGCCGCAAGGCGACATCCTCGGCTTCGCCCCGCCGCTGTGCCTCACCCGCGAGGAGGCCGATATCGTGGTGAAGGCGACGGCCGACGCGGTGAAGGCCGTTCTCGGCTGAGTTATGAAATGGCGGGGCAGCCAAGCTGCTGCCCCGTCGCATCCTGCCTGAAACGCCGACGACCGCCCGCCCGCACTGCGGCAGGGTGTTGAATTAAGCGAGCGACGCCTGTCGCGTCTCCGCATCGATCAGGAAAGCCGCGACGGCGGCGACGGCGAGAAGGCCAGCGAAGATGCCGATGGCGAGTCCGAAGCCGCGCTCCACCACGAGCGCCATCAGCGAGGGCGCAAGGAGGCCGCCGAGCCGCGCGACGGCCCCCGCCATGCCCATGCCCGTCGCGCGGGATGCGGTCGGGTAGAGTTCGGGCGTGAAGGCATAGAGCGCGCCCCAGGTGCCGAGCAGCGCGAAGCTCATGAGCAGCAGCGAGGTGCCGATCAGCGTCGTCGTTCCCGCGACGACGAACAGCAGGCAGCCGAGCCCCGACAGCAGGCAGAAGCCGATGAGCGTCGGACGGCGCCCCCATTTCTCCACGCCGTAGGCGGCGAGCGCATAGCCGGGGATCTGGGCGAGCGCCAGGAAGACGAGGAAGCCGTAGCCCCGCACGAAGCCGAAGCCGTCGCCCGCAAGCTTCGGCGGCAGCCAGGTGAAGACGCCGTAATAAGAGACCGAAACGAGGAACCAGATCAGGAGGATCATCAGGCTGCGCTGGCGAAGCGGCGCGGAAAAGATGCCGGCCGCGCCGGAATCTGCCGGCACTGCCAGCGACACGTCCGTTCCGAGCGCCGCCTTGCCGTTGACGGCGAGGATCCGGCCGAGGACGGCCTTGGCCTCTTCCGTCTTTCCGAGACGCAGCAGATAGAGCGGCGATTCCGGCACCAGGAAACGCAGGCCGACGCCGAGAAGCGCCGGGACAGCCGTCACCGCGAAGATGTAGCGCCAGCCGTCGGAAAGGCCGGCGAGGCTGACGGCCCAGGCGGCGAGCGCGACGACGAGCGTGCCAACCGCCCAGAACCCTTCGAGCATGACGAGCCAGCGACCGCGATTCCGGGCCGGCAGGAATTCGGCCATCATCGCATAGTCGACCGGCAGCGTGCCGCCCACGGCCATGCCGGTGAGGAATCTCAGGACGAGCAGGATCGTGAAGTCCGGCGCGAAGACGGAAAGCGTCCCGAAAACGGCGTCGCACGCGACCGTGACGATGAGCACCCGCCGCCGGCCGATCCGGTCCGCAAGCCGGCCGAAGCCCGCCGCGCCCACCAGCATGCCGAGGAAGAAGAGCGTCCCCGTCTGCAGGGCCTGCGGGACGGTGAGATCGAACGTCGCAGCGATCGACGCGGCCGTGAAGCCGACGGCAAGCACCTGCATCGCATCGGCGGTCCACACCAGGCCGAAGATCGCGAGAAGCCGCCGCTGATAGGTCCCCGCCCCTGCCCGGTCCAGCACATCGTCCACCGTGATTGTCGTCGCCATCCAGCCGCCTCCGCTCCGTCATCTTGCGCAATGCGCGGCACCTTATCCGCATGCCGGCGCGGGCGAAATCAGTGAACGCGAAAATTCCACGCTCTTCCTCGATCAGATGCGCGGGCTGACGCCTGAACAGCCTCAGGCCTTCGTCACGCGGGCTGCCAATTGCGTGCGCGCAAGCAGAGGCACGAGCCAATCGACGAAGACACGCACCTTGTTGCTGAGGTGGCGGTTCGGCGGATAGACGACATAGAGGGGAATCGGCCCGGCGCGCCAGCCCGGCAGGATGGGAACGAGCTGGCCGCTGGAGAGGGCGTCGTGCGCCATGAAGCACGGCATCGGCGCGACGCCGAGGCCGGCAAGCGCCGCGGCAAGGTAGCTGCGGGCATCGTTGACCGAGAGAATATAGCGGCCGGTGATCTCGACCGTCTCGCCGTCCCGCTCGAATTCGAAGGGAGTGACCCGGTTGGTCTGCGCGAGAAAATAGTTCACGCAATGATGCGCCGCTTCCAGTTCCGACGGATGACCCGGCGCGCCGAAGGTTTCGAGATAGCGCGGCGCGGCGCAGACGACCATGTCCATCTCCCCGACGCGGCGGGCGATCAGCGATACATTGCCCGGAGAGCCGGCGCGCAGCGCGCAGTCCACATTCTCGGCAAGATAGTCCACCGTCCGGTCCCCCACGCCGAGGTCGATATGGATATCGGGATAGCGTTCATGGAAATCGTTGAGCTCGGGGATGACGAGGAGATCGGCGAAGACGCCTGACATCTCCACGCGCAGGCGCCCGCTCGGATTGGTGCGCGAATGGGTGAGGCTGCCATCCAGCTCGTCGAGCTCGCTGACGATCTGGTTCGCCCTTTCATAGTAGAGTGCCCCGTCGGTCGTCACCATGACCCGGCGCGTGGTGCGGTTGAGGAGCTTGGTCTGGAGATGGGTCTCGAGATTCTGGATGAGGTTGCTGACGGTCGCCTTGGGCATGCCAAGCGCCGCAGACGCCCGCGTGAAATTGCCCATCTCCACCACACGGAGGAAGGCGCGCATCGCAGAAAGCTGATCCATGGAACATTCCCACGCAGGAAGGTATGATTGTTCGAAATATTGGACAGTGAAATCGGTTTTACAACACTTATCTGGGGCAAAATGACGAACGATATAAATGGTGAGGGCCCAGCTTATTTCCAGACGGGCCGCAGGACAAAATCGATGCCCGTAGAGATCAAGGACATGACATTCGACAAGGTGGCCTCCGGCCCCGTGTCGGTGCGCGTCTATCAGGGCGCCGAATATGCCAAGGGCGCGCCCGTCCTGCTCTATTTCCACGGCGGAGCCTTCCGGGAGACCGGGCTCAGGCATTGCCCGCTTGCCGAATGCATCGCCGGCACCGGCGCCATCGTCGCCGTACCGGATTACAACGCATCGGGAAGCGCCTTCCCCGAACCACTCGAGGTCGGCTTCTCGATCTTCTCCTATCTCGCCAAGAAGCGCGCGGGCCTCGGCGACCGCAAGTCGCCGCTGCTCGTCGGCGGCGAGGAAGCCGGCGGCAATATCGCGGCCGGCGTCGCGCTCAAGGCGCGCGACCACTTCGCCGACGAACTGGACGGCCAGGTGCTGCTCTCGCCGCTGCTCGACCCGTTCATGGCGACGCAATCCTTCAGCAAGGCCGATGGCATCGGCATGCGCGAGCGCTGGTCGGACGGCTGGAGCCACTATCTCAGCGCCGGCGTCTGCCATCCCTATGCCGCACCTTCGCTCTGCTCGCGCCTTGCAAGCCTTGCACCGGCACTGGTTCTTTCATCGGCAGACGATCCGCTGCTCGACGAAACGCTCGGCTATGCCGCCCGCCTCACCGAAGCGGGCGTTACCGTTCGCCAGCATGTCCTTCCCGCGGGAACAGGCTGGCCGGGAATTTACGGCGGGACACTCAACGGGGCCGGGCCCTGGGCGGATACCCTCTCCGACCAGTTCTGCGGCTTCGTTCACGATATTAGCATTCACTGATTTTATATGAAAACAACGCATAGCGTGGCCTGAGGCCACAAGGAGAAAACAATGATGTCGAAGCGCAAGCGCTGGGCCCTCACGGGCGCCGGCCTGGGTCTGGCCGTGTCCGTTTCTGCCGCGGCCCTGATGTTTCAACTGCCGGGCACTGCCGCCCAGGCCGAGGCCGTCGCGGCAGCCGAAGTGCCCGCCGTGCCGGTGACAATCGCCGTGGTCGAGAACCGCGACGTCGTGACATGGCAGGAGTTTTCCGGCCGGCTGGAGGCGATCGACCGCGTGCAGGTCCGCTCGCGCGTCGCCGGCGCCATCCAGTCGGTCGACTTCCGCGAAGGCGCGCTCGTGAAGGCGGGCGATCTTCTCTTCACCATCGATCCCGAGCCCTACAGGACGGCGGTGACGCAGGCCGAAGGCCAGCTCGCCTCGGCCGAGGCGCGGGTGACGCTGGCGAAGATCCAGCTCGAGCGCGGCGAGCGCCTCGCCCAAAGCAACAGCGTCTCGCAGAGCGAGGTCGACCAGCGCCAGAACGCGCTGGCCGAGGCCAACGCCGCCCTCAAGACCGCGCAGGCGGCCCTGCATGCCGCCCAGCTCGAACTCGACTACACCAATGTCCGCGCCCCCGTTTCCGGCCGCGCCGGCAAGGTGGAAATCACCGTGGGCAACCTCGTTGCAGCGGGCTCCGCCTCGCCGGCACTGACGACGCTCGTTTCCGTCGACCCGATCTATGCGGGCTTCAATGTCAGCGAGGAAACGGTCGCGAAGGCGCTCGCAGCCCTGCCCGCCTCCGACAGCGCGCTCCGGCCGATCGAGCAGATCCCGGTCGAGGTCGGCACGCTCGCCGACGAGGGCACGCCGATCCGCGGCAAGCTCCAGCTCATAGGCAACGAGGTGGATGCGGCGAGCGGCACCATCGCCGTGCGCGCCGTCTTCGACAATCCGGGCGGCAGGCTGATCCCCGGCCAGTTCGTGCGCATCCGCATGGGCGAGCCGCGGGCCGAAAGCAAGATCCTCGTCAGCGAGAAGGCGGTGGGCACCGACCAAGACAAGAAGTTCGTCTTCGTCGTCGACAAGGACAACAAGGTGGCCTACCGGCCCATCGTTCTCGGCAGCCTTTCCGACGGCGAGCGCGTGGTCGAAAGCGGCCTTGCAGCCGGCGACAAGGTCGTCGTCAACGGCCTGCAGCGCATCCGCCCCGGCGCCGTCGTCGACCCGCAGGTGCAGGAAAACGTCGCCTCCGTGAAGTAACGAAGGCCGGCAGGGCGCACACCGCGCCCTGCCTCCAACCACAGAAATCCCATGCCTGCCGGCGGAGCCTTGCCCGCCGGACGGGTCCGTTCGTCCCTGGAGAGGGGTTCTTGACATGAATATTTCGCGTTTCTTCGTGGATCGCCCGGTCTTTGCCGGTGTGCTGTCGATCCTCATCGTGGTGGCAGGCCTCATCGGCATGCGCGCCCTGCCGATTTCCGAATATCCGGAGGTCGTGCCGCCATCCATCGTTGTGCGCGCCGTCTATCCCGGCGCAAACCCCGTCGTCATTTCCGAAACCGTCGCCACGCCCCTCGAAGAGCAGATCAACGGCGTGGAGGACATGCTCTACATGAACAGCCAGGCGACGTCCGACGGCGTCCTGACGCTGACCGTTACCTTCAAGCTCGGCACGGACCCGGACAAGGCGCAGCAGCTCGTGCAGAACCGCGTGGCGCAGGCCGAGCCCCGCCTGCCGGCGGAAGTGCGCGCGCTCGGCGTCACCACCGTCAAGAGCTCGCCCGACTTCATCATGGTGGTCAACCTCGTCTCGACGACGGACCGCTACGACGTCACGTATCTGCGCAACTACGCGACGCTGAACATCAAGGACCGCCTCGCCCGCATCGAGGGCGTCGGGCAGGTGCAGGTCTTCGGCGCGGGCGACTATGCGATGCGCGTGTGGATCGACCCGCAGAAGGCGGCCGAGCATGCGCTTGCCGCAAGCGACATCACCAACGCGATCCGCGAGCAGAACGTGCAGGCCGCCGCCGGCATCATCGGCGCCTCGCCGACGCCTTCCGACGTGAACCTCCAGCTCAACGTCAACGCGCAGGGCCGCCTGCGCACGCCGGAGGAATTCGGCAACATCATCGTCAAGGCCGGCGCGGAAGGGCAGATCACCCGCCTCCGGGACGTCGCCCGCATCGAGATGGGCGCGGCCGACTATACGCTGCGCTCCCTCCTCGACGGCCAGCCGGCCGTCGCCATCGCCGTGCTCCAGGCGCCTGGCTCCAACGCCATCGAGATCGCCGACAATGTGCGCGCGACCATGGACCAGCTCCAGCTCGCCATGCCGGACGGCGTGAAATACGAGATCGTCTACGATACGACGGAGTTCGTCCGCGCCTCCATCGACAAGGTCGTCGACACGCTGCTGGAGGCGGTGGCGCTCGTCGTGCTCGTCGTCATCCTGTTCCTGCAGACCTGGCGCGCCTCGATCATCCCGCTACTCGCCGTCCCGGTCTCCATCATCGGCACCTTCGCGGTGATGTATGCCTTCGGCTTCTCGGTGAACGCGCTGACGCTCTTCGGCCTCGTGCTCGCCATCGGCATCGTGGTGGACGACGCGATCGTCGTCGTCGAGAATGTCGAGCGCAATATCGAGAACGGCCTTTCCCCACGCGAGGCGACCTACCGGGCGATGCGCGAGGTCTCGGGACCGATCGTCGCCATCGCGCTCGTGCTCGTCGCCGTCTTCGTGCCGCTCGCCTTCATCAGCGGCCTGTCCGGCCAGTTCTACCGGCAGTTCGCGCTGACCATCGCCATCTCGACGGTGATTTCCGCGATCAACTCGCTGACGCTCTCGCCGGCGCTGGCCGCCCTTCTCCTGAAGGACCATCATGCACCCAAGGACTGGCTGACCCGCGCCATGGACCGGCTGTTCGGCTGGTTCTTCCGCGGCTTCAACCGGGTCTTCGGCGCGGCCTCGAACGGCTACGGGCGCAGCGTCGGCGGGCTCGTCTCGCGCAAGTCGGTAGTCATGGCGCTCTATCTGGTGCTGGTCGGGGCAACCTATGCGGTGTTCAACGCCGTGCCCGGCGGCTTCGTGCCGGCGCAGGACAAGCAGTACCTCATCGGCTTTGCCCAGCTTCCGGACGGCGCCACGCTCGACCGCACGGAGGAGGTGATCAAGAAGATGAGCAAGATCGCGCTGGAACAGCCGGGCGTCTCCCACGCCATCGCCTTCCCGGGCCTGTCGATCAACGGCTTCACCATCGGCTCCAATTCGGGCATCGTCTTCGCCACGCTGGACGATTTCGACAAGCGCACGACGCCGGAGCTTTCCGGCGGGGCGATCGCCATGCAGCTCAACCAGAAATTCGCGAGCATCCAGGACGCCTTCATCGCCATCTTCCCGCCGCCGCCGGTCAACGGCCTCGGCTCGACGGGCGGCTTCAAGCTGCAGATCGAGGACCGCGCGGGCCTCGGCTACCAGGCGCTCGACGAGGCGACGAAGGCCTTCCTTGCGAAGGCCTACCAGACGCCGGAACTGGCAGGCCTGTTCTCCAGCTTCCAGATCAACGTGCCGCAACTCTACGCCGACCTCGACCGGGCCAAGGCCCAGCAGCTCGGCGTCCGGGTGACGGACGTGTTCGAGACGTTGCAGATCTATCTCGGCTCGCTCTATGTCAACGACTTCAACGCCTTCGGGCGGACCTACAGCGTGCGCGTGCAGGCCGATTCCGCCTTCCGCGCGGAGCCGGAGGATATCGGCCACCTGAAGGTGCGCTCGCAATCCGGCGAGATGATCCCGCTCGCCGCCCTCCTCAAGGTGGATGCCACGACCGGACCGGAGCGCACCACGCGCTACAACGGCTTCCTCGCCGCCGACATCAACGGCGGGCCGGCGCCGGGCTTTTCCTCGGGACAGGCGCAGGAGGCCATCGAGAAGATCGCCGCGGAGACCCTGCCGGCAGGCATCGACTTCGAATGGACGGACCTCACCTACCAGCAGATCCTTGCCGGCAATTCGAGCATCGTCGTCTTCCCGCTCGCGCTGCTGCTCGTCTATCTCGTGCTCGCCGCGCAATATGAGAGCCTGACGCTGCCCATCGCGATCATCATGATCGTGCCGATGGGCGTGCTCGCGGCGCTGGCCGGGGTCTGGTACACGGGCGGAGACAACAACATCTTCACCCAGATCGGCCTCGTGGTGCTGGTGGGCCTTTCGGCGAAAAATGCGATCCTCATCGTCGAGTTCGCGCGCGAGCTGGAATTCGAGGGGAGGACGCCCGTGAAGGCCGCGATCGAGGCAAGCCGCCTTCGCCTGCGCCCGATCCTCATGACCTCCATGGCCTTCATCATGGGTGTCGTGCCGCTGGTGCTGTCGACCGGGGCAGGTGCCGAAATGCGCGCCGCCATGGGCCTTGCCGTCTTCTCCGGCATGCTCGGCGTCACCTTCTTCGGCATCTTCATGACGCCGGTGTTCTACGTCCTGCTCCGCTGGCTGGCCGGCAACCGTCCGCTCGTCCAGCACGGTCGCTCGACGATGGCGGGCGAGCCGGCACCGCAGCATTGACGAAAAGGACGACCGGGGCACTGCCCCGGTCACGCCGTCTTGTCGCCGGCTGGCGAAACACTTGCAACGGAACACCGACGTCCCTTGCCCGCTCCATCCCTATGTCGTTGCCATACGGGACTTTCGGATATTCAACGCCCATATTGCGTAGCAACTCGCAAATACGGCAAGCAGGGCTATGAACGCGCCGGTCCAAGGCAGCGCACGGATCGAAAACTCTTCAAGGGTTATGCCGCCAACCGCGGTTCCAAGCCCCACGCCTATATGCATTGCCGAGAAATTCAGGCTGATCCCCGCCTCGGCCGTCTTCGGCCCCGACCAGATCAGGAAATTTTGCACGACGGGTGAAATCATCCAGCTGATGCACGCCCAGACCATCATGACGGCGAACATCGGCCATGGATTGCTTTCCAGCAGCGGGATCGCTGCGAGCGCCACCAGATAGGCCGATGGCGCCAACAGAAGTGCGGCACGCGGAGAAAGCCTGTCTGAAAGCCAGCCTCCGAAATACCCCCCGCTCACGCCCGCAACCCCGAGAGCGGCGAATGCGAGAGCGACATTCCCCTCTGCGAATCCGGCGACCTGCACAAAGTAGGGGGCGAGGAAGGCGAAGAGAACGAAGTGTCCGCCAATCATCAGGATGGAGACGAACTGGCCGGCGGCGAGAGGGGCTTCGCGAAGATGGGCCATATATTTGGGCAGGGCCGTCCTGCGCAGCCCCGAGACCGGAACGCACCGATAACTCACCAGCCATACTGCGGCCGCGAGCGTGGCGAGCGCAACAAAGACGCCTCTCCACCCCACCAGATCCGAAACCACCATGCCCGCCGGCACGCCGAACACCAGCGATCCGCTGATCCCCATAAAGATGATGCCGATCGCCCGTCCCCGCATCGTTTCATCGACGAGTTCCGTCGCCAGCATCGTTGCCAGCAAGCAGACGGTGGCGCTCGCCATGGCCATCCCGACGCGGGCCACGAGCATGACGGTGAAGTTCGGGCTTGCTGCCGCGGCAAGGTTGCTGACGACGAAGAGGCCCAGAGCGCAAAGAAACAGGCGCCTGCGCTCGATCCGGGTCGTCAGGACGAGCGCAAGCGGTGCCGTCACGGCAAAGACGACGGAGAAGACGGCGGTCAGCTGCCCGGCGAGCGCCGGCGAGACATCAAGGCCGTCGGCGACCTCAAGGAGGATGCCGACAATGATGTTCTCGGCTGTCCCCGTGGCAAAAGTCGCGAAAGCGAGCAAAACGATGATCGGATTCATGCGCGTCATCCTCCTGGCATGATGATCCATGCAGGTGCGGACGAACGACCACCCCGACATGGAAAAACCTGTCGGGTTTCGCGGCAAAGCTTCGGTTATCCCTCGATATGTGACTAGCACGCCGTCAGGGCAACTTGAAGCCGGATTGAACCGGTCTTCGTTGCCGTGAGCGCCGAACCGATGTCAGCGCCATTCAGGAACCATTCAGGCTCGCGCCTGTTCAATCCTCGACGTCGCGCAAATAGGAGGAAAGCATGGATCGACGATCATTTCTAACTGGATTGCTCGGATTGGCCGGCGCTGCGGCCCTGGCTTCGGTGGTCAAACCGGAAAGCGTGCAGGCCGGCATCATCAACCCCGGCGACATCGGCTCCGGAAGCGGCATTCTGGACGAGCTGGAAACCTCAGAGCCGGATGTGGTCGATGTCAGCCATCGGCGGGGGCATTGGCCTCGGCACCATCGCCCGCATCGCCATCATCGCCGGAGAGTATGGCGCCGCGTGTGCCGCCGCGTACGTCATCACGGCCGCTGGCACCGTCGTTGCTGGCGGGAGCGCGTCTGGATCTGAACCCAGAGGTTTGGACCAGAGCATTCGATATCCTTCCGAGAGGCTCCGGTATGACCGGAGCCTCTTTCTGTCTCCGGCCGTGCTCAGAGCTTTACGATCGTCTTGCGGGCCAGCAAGCCTTGCGGTGCGAACAGCAGAACCGCGATGACGAGAAGGATGGTGAAGGCGTCGCGGTAGCTCAGCAGGCTTTCCGGCAGGTAGGCCTGCAGGAAGACCTCGATGAAGCCGAGCAGGAAGCCGCCGGCGACGGCGCCCGACAGGCTGCCGAGACCGCCGATGATGGCGGCGATGAAGGCTTTCAGCACCGGCAGGAAGCCCATCAGCGGATCGACGCTGCCGCGCTGGGCGACCCACAGGATGCCAGCGACGCCCGCCAGGAGGCCGGAAATCGCAAAGGCCGTGGCGACGACCGCGTTGGCGCGAATGCCCATCAGGCGCACGATGGCGAAATCCTCGGAGGCGGCGCGCATGGCGCGGCCGAGCACGGTCGTGCGCAGGAAGAGGTTGAGCCCGACCAGCATGATCACCGTCACGAGGATGGAGATTGCCTGGATGACGCCGATATGGAGGCCACCGATCTCGATCGTGCCGGAAAGGCTCATCGGCATCGGCACGGGCTTGGGCCGGGCCGAGATGAAATTCTGGAACAGCACGCGCAGGATGGCGCTGACGGCGAAGCTCGTCAGAAGCAGCGTCGTGCCGCTCGCCCCGCGCACCGGCCGGAAGGCGACGCGTTCCATCAGGAGCACGAGGGCGATGGCGACCGCCAGTGCGACGATGATCGCGAAGCCGAAAGGCAGGCCGAAGATCAGCGCGAAGCAGAGGCCGTAGCCGGCCGCCGTCATCAGTTCCCCATGCGCGAAGTTGATGAGGCCCATGATCGAGAAGACGACGGCAAGGCCAAGCGCCAGCAGCGCATAGGTGCCGCCGAGGCTGAGCGCGTTGACGAGCTGTTGCAGGAACATGTCCATGGATGGTTTTCCTTCTCGCCGGTCACGCGCCCAGATAGGCGCCCTGGATTTCGGTGGAGTTGCGCAGCTCGGTCGCCGGGCCGGACAGCACGATGCGGCCGTTCGCCATGACATAGCCGGCATCGGCGATCTCCAGCGAGAGCGCGACGTTCTGCTCGACGAGGAGGATCGTCAGGCCCCGCTCGCGCAGGCCCGCTATCAGCTCGAATATCTGGTCGACGATCTGCGGCGCAAGGCCGAGCGACGGCTCGTCGAGGAGTAGCAGCTCGGGCGAGGACATCATGGAACGGGCGATGGCCAGCATCTGCTGCTCGCCGCCCGAGAGCGAGCCCGCCTTCTGGTGCAGGCGCTCCTTGAGGATGGGGAAACGCGACAGCATGTCCTCGCGCACCGCGTCGATTTCGCCGCGGCGCTTGTGCATTGCACCGCCGAGGAGGAGATGCTCGTCGACCGTCAGCGTCGGAAAGATACGTCGACCTTCCGGCGTCAGCGTCATGCCCATGCGCACGATCATTTCCGGCGGCAGCGCGGAGATGTCCCGGCCGGCGAAGGTCACCCGGCCGGCCTTCTTGGCGGCGAGGCCGACGAGCGAATTGAGCGTCGAGCTCTTGCCCGCGCCGTTCGCGCCGAGAAGGGTGACGATCTGGCCGCGGTGGACCGTGAGGTCCACGCCCTTCAGCGCCTCGACCGGTCCATAGGCGACCTTGAGGCCGCTGACCTCCAGCAGGGGGGTCTCATCGTGCTTGTCATGCGTCATCGGGCAAATCCTCGCCGCGGCACTTAGCCCCGGCCACACAGCAGGTAGGAACGCCCTCCGGCCGCGCCGGAGGGCGTCGCTTGCAGATTACGGCGCCGGAACGTCCTCGGCGGCCGGGACGCCCTGGCTGACCAGCGAGCGGTTGCCGCCCTCGATGCGCACCAGAGAGACGGAACGCAGCGGCATGCCCTGCGTGCCGGCATAGCTGATCTTGCCGGTAACGCCCTCGACATTCTCCAGCCCGGCGATGGCCTCGCGGATCGCCGTCGGCTCGACGCTGTCGGCCTTGGTGACGGCCGCCTCGATGACCTTGCCGAGATCGTAGCCGTTGGCGATGTAGATGGTGTCCGGGTCCTGGCCGAACTTGGCCTTGTACTTCTCGTTGAAGGCAGCGAGCGGGCTACCCTCGACGGCGAAGCCCGCCGTGGTGAAGACGACGCCGTCGACCAGCGGGCCGAGGCCGAAGGTCGTCGGGGAATCGATGCCGTCGCTGCCGAGGATCGGCGTCGTGACGCCCGCGCCGCGAAGCTGGCGGATGAAGGCCGGGAAATCAGGCTCGTAGGCAGCCGTCATGATGACGTCGGGCGCCGGGTTCAGCGCCTTGATCTTGGTGACCTCGGCGCTGAAATCCTGCTGGCCCATGCTGTAGGTGCCCTCGCCGACCACTTCGCCGCCCTTGCCCTTGAAGCTGGTGGCGAAATATTCCGGCAGCTTCAGCGTATAGGCGGTGTCCGGCGACTTCAGCACATAGGCCGTCTTGAAGCCCTTCTCCTTGGCGTAGTTCGCCAGCACCGCTGCCTGAACGTTGTCGGCCGGATAGTTGCCGAACATGTAGTCGCCAACGGCGAGCGGCATCGTCGGCGTCGTGGCGCAGAAGGAGAAGGCCGGGATCTGCGCGGCCTGCGTGATCTGGCCAGCGGCGATCGACGGGTCGGCATCACAGGGCGTGACGAGGATCTTGATGCCCTCATCGACCAGTTCCTGCGCGACGAGCGCGGTCTGGGCGGCATCCGAGCGGGTATCCTTGGCGACGAGCTTGATCGGGAACTTGCCGGCGATGCCGCCGGCCGCGTTGATCTCGTCGACCGCCATCTGGAGGCCCTTCAGCGAGGGCTGGTCATAGGGCGCAAGACTGCCGGTCTGCGCGGTGGCGAGCCCGACCACGAGGTCTTCGGCAAGTGCCGGAAGGGCGAGCGCGCCGAGCGCGGTGGACAGGAAAAGAACCTTCAATGTCGCTTTCATTCTATGCTCCTCTGGTGGTTATGCGGGCTTGCCGGCGGCATGCGGATCGAAACCCGGCACGTCGGCTTCGATGACGGACTGCGTGCGCGGTGCGGCCGAGCGGCGACGGCCGATATAGGCTTCGATGACGGCCGGGTTCGCCTGGATCTCGGCCGGCGTGCCGACGGCGATCTGCTGGCCCTTGTTGAGCACGACGACGATGTCGCAGAGCCGCATGATGAGCTTGAGGTCGTGCTCCACCACCAGAAGGCCGAGGCGGTGCTTGGTGCGGATGCGGTCGAGCACCGTCATAAGCTCCTGCGTCTCGGCCGGGTTCATGCCGGCGGCAGGCTCGTCGAGCAGCAGGTAGCGTGGTTTCAGCGCCAGCGCGCGGGCAATCTCCAAGCGTCGCTGCGCGCCGTAGGAGAGCGTGCCAGCGAGCTGGCCGGCGACGTCGCCGAGACCGACCTCGGTGAGCGCCGCGCGGGCAAGATCCACCGGATCGCGATCCTTCGCCACCGCGCTTGCGGCGACGGTGACGTTTTCCAGCACGGTAAGGTTCTTGAAGAGGCGGATGTTCTGGAAGGTGCGGGCAAGGCCCGCGACCGGCACCCGATGGACGGGGAGCGAGGCGACGTCCGTCCCGTCGATCATCACCCGCCCCGTCGAGGGCGGCACGACGCCGGAAACGCTGTTGATGAGGGTGGACTTGCCGGCGCCGTTCGGGCCGATCAGACCAGTGACGAGGCCGGGGCGAATGTCGAAATCGGCATTTTCCAGCGCGACGAGGCCGGAGAAGCGCTTACCGACCTTTTCGACGCGCAGCGTGCCGGCTTCGGAGACCGGCGCGGACACCGTCGCCGCCACGGGCTTCGCGCCGCCGGCCACAAGGCGCTTGAGGAACGGAACCTGCTCGTCGAGTTCGCGCACGCCGAGAAGACCGTCCTGCAGGCGGTACATGACGAGGAGGATGGCAAGGCCGATGCCGATATCGGTGAGACCGAAGACCGTCGGCAGCGAGAGGAAGCCGAGATCGACGCCGCCTTCGAGCTTTCGCAGCAGTTCCACGATGACCATGATCACCGCCGTGCCGACGACCGCGCCCGAAACGGTGGTGATGCCGCCGAGGATCAGCATGGCGAGCAGCATGAACGTGAGATTGAAATAGAAGTCCTTCGGCGAGAAGGCGCCGATGAAATGGGCGTAGAGCACGCCCGCCGCGCCGGAAAGGATCGCACCCAGCACCCAGGCGAGGAAGCGGTGGAGCCGCACGTCGACACCGACCGCGATGGAGGCAATCTCGTCCTCGCGGGAGGCGCGCAGCTTCATGCCGGCCGCGCTGTCGCGATAGATGCGGGCGATGGCGACGGCAAGGATCGCGAAGGGCAGCGCGACCCAGAGGTTCACCGCGCGCGGAATACCGAAGAAGGTCTGGCTGCCGCGGGTGAAATCGCTGGAGGCGACAAGCACGACATGGACGATGACGAGGAAGCCGAGCGTGCAGATCGAGGCTGACGAGCCGCCGAGCCTTGCCACCGGAATGCCGATGACGACCGCCACCAGCGCCACGACGACGAGCGCAACGAGCAGCGCAGGCAGGAACGGCGCGCCCCAGCCCATCAGCCATTCCGGCAGGTGCGGCAGCGCCGTCTTCTGTACGATGGGATTGATGGTCAGGAGGCCCGAGGCATAGGCGCCGATCGCCATGAAGCCGACATTGCCGAAGGAGATGATGCCGGAATTGCCGCTGTAGACGCCGATGCCGATGACGGCGACGACATTGATCAGGAACAGCGTCACCAGCCGCTGCCCCGCCCCCGGAAAGAGGCCAGCCGCCACAACGGCGGCGACCACCAGGGGAAGCGCCGTCGCAACGATACCGACGACGGTCCCGCGCCTTATGCGCCCCATCAGCATTCTCCCGATTTATGGCTCCGTTTGCCGGACCCGTTCCCGCAACAAACGTTAATCGAGAAAACGCATATGTCAATCTTGTTTCATTTTTTATTGTCTGCTAGCAAGAATGTAACAAAATTAAAATCGAGCCACGACGCCGATCACGAGGGGGAGGCAGGACAATGGCCATTCGAGATCGCCTGACGGACGGGGAGATCGCCTTCACGCGGGCGGAGCTGAAGATCGTGCGCCAGCTCCTGTCGAACTATCCGGCGGCCGGCCTCGCCACGGTCGCGCATCTCGCCGCCGCCGCCGGCGTCAGCAACCCGACGGTCGTGCGCTTTGCAAGCAAGCTCGGCTACGAGGGCTATCCGGAATTCCAGGCCGCCCTGCTCGGCGAGGTGCAGGAGCGCATGAGCTCGCCGCTCTCCATGCTCGACACGCGCAAGCCCTCGCTGGAGCAGGAGAACTTCTACCAATACTTCCTGCGCGCCAGCATCCATGCGCTGGAATCCTCGATGCAGATGCTGCCCCCCGACGATTTCGAGGCGGCCATCGACGCGGCCGCGGATCTCAATCTGCGCGTCCACTGCCTCGGCGGCCGGTTCAGCGGTTTCCTCGCCGGGCTGCTCTGGGCGCATATGAAGCAGCTTCGCGCCGAGACGCGCTGGATCAACGGCACGCAGGCCGACCAGGTCGACCAGCTCGTCGATCTCGGCAAGCGCGACGTGCTCTTCGTCTACGATTATCGCCGCTACCAGATCGATACGATCCGCTTCGCCCGGCAGGCCGCCAAGCAGGGCGCGAAGATCGTGCTTTTCACCGACCGCTGGGTCTCGCCCATCGCCGAATTCGCCGCCGTCACGCTGATGGCGCCGGTCGACACGGTGTCGCCCTATGACACGATGGTGCCCGCTATCGCGCAGACAGAGGCACTGGTCGCCGCCCTCACCGCGCGCCTCGCCACCCAGTCGCGCGGGCGCATCGAGCGGATGGAGGAGCTGCGCCGCAGCTACGGCATCACCGAGGACGCCTATGGCACGCCCGTCGAGGGCGGCGCCTGAACGATCACGAATTGGAGGACAGACATGACTGCGATTGAAGTGCAATACGGCAAAGACCTGCTGCGGCGCGACAGCGCCTATGAGCCCGGCATGACAGCCCTGCTCTATGTCGACATGCAGCGCATCTGGTGCGAGCCGAACCTCGACCCGACCCATCCGCAGGACGCTGACAGCTACTACCACCGGCGCCTGCGCGAGATGGTCATCCCGAACCAGGTTCGCATTCTCGAAGCGGGCCGCAAGGCCGGCTGCAACGTGCTGCACACCATCATCGAGAGCCTGACACTGGACGGCCGCGACCGCTCGCTCGACCATAAGCTTTCCGACATGCATGTGCCGAAGGGTTCGCCCGAAGGCCAGGTGATCCCGGCGCTCGCGCCCGTCGACAACGAGATCGTGCTGCCGAAGACCTCCTCCGGCGTCTTCAATTCGACCAACATCGACTACGTGCTGCGCAACCTCAACACGCGCTACCTGATCATCGCCGGCGTCATCACCGACCAGTGCGTCGACATGGCCGTGCGCGATGCCGCCGACCGCGGTTATCTGGTGACCGTGGTGGATGACGCCTGCGCCACCTACAGCCAGGAGCGCCACGAAGCCGCGCTGCGCGCCTATTCCGGCTATTGCTGGATCACCGACACCGCCACCGTCGTCAGCCGCCTCGAAGGGCTCGGCCGGGCCTGACCGCTTCAAGAAGGGGAACAGCATGAACGACAGCAGCAACGGCAAGGCGCTCTCCGACCTCACGGAACTGGCGACCTTCGTCACCACGGACATTGCCGGCATCACGCGCGGGCGCAGCTTCGCCGCCACCGAGATCGAAGACTATCTGCGCAAGGGCGTCGGCTGGGTGCCGGCGAACCTGGCGCTGACGCCCTTCGACCTCATCGCCGACCCGAACCCCTGGGGTTCGGCCGGTGACCTTCGCCTCATGGCAGACCCCGCCAGCAAGGCGCGCGTCACCTGCCTGCCGGACGAGACGCCGCTGCATTTCTACCATGCCGACATCACCGACCTGAAGGGCGATCCGTGGGAGTGCTGCGTGCGCGGCTTCCTGAAGAAGACACTCGCCGATTTCGAGAAGGAGGCCGGGCTCAGGGTCGTCAGCGCCGTCGAGCAGGAATTCCAGATCATAGGCGCCGACTGGCCCGCCGCCCCCTCCTTCGGCCTTCGCGCCCAGCGCCGCGCCGAGCCCTTCGGCTCGCTGCTGATGACGGCGCTCAAGGAAGCCGGTGCGGAGCCGGAAATGTTCCTGCCGGAATACGGCAAGGACCAGTTCGAGGTGACCTGCCGCCCTGCCCCGGCGCTCGTCGCCGCCGACCGCGGCGCGACGATCCGCGCCGTCACAAGGGAGGTCGCCGCCCTCTTCGGCTGGCATGCCAGCTTCGCGCCGAAGACCGAAGCCGACGGGGTCGGCAACGGCGTGCACCTGCATGTCAGCTTCACCGACCTCGACGGCAAACCCGTGACCTTCGACGCCGCGCGCCCCGGCCGGCTTTCCAAGGTTGCCGGCTCTTTCGCGGCCGGCGTCATCAAGCACCTGCCGGCGCTCGTCGCCTTCACCGCGCCCTCGGTTCTGTCCTACATGCGCCTCGTGCCGCATCACTGGAGCGCGGCCTATACCTGCCTTGGCGAGAAGAACCGCGAGGCGACGTTGCGCATCTGCCCGACGCTGGACCTGCCCGGCAGCAACCCGGCAAAGCAGTTCAACATGGAATACCGCGCCGCCGACGCCTGTGCGAGCCCGCATCTGTCGCTCGCCGTCGTGCTGCGCGCCGGCCTCGAGGGCATCCGGCAGGGGCTCGAGCAGCCACCGCTGATCAATTCGGACCCGTCCGACTTCCCGCCGGAGGAACAGGAAAGGCTCGGCATCCGCCGCCTGCCGTCGAGCCTTGCCGAAGCGCTCGACACGCTCGCCGCCGACAAGGTGGTGACCGGCTGGTTCCCGAAGGATTTCCTCGACTGCTACTTCGCCATGAAGCGCAAGGAGATCGAGATCGTCGAGGGGCTTTCGCCCGAAGCGCTCTGCGCGCGCTACGCGGCCGTCTATTGAACGGTGGACAGATCATGACATCGACCAAGGTCATCCCCCGGCAGGAGAGCCGATTGCGGCACGATCCCGCCCTGCCGCTGCTCGCCATCGACGAGCCGCCGCCCTATGCCGTGCTCAATCCGGACGGGACCTCGCCCTATCTCCTGCTCTGCGAGCACGCGTCCAACCGCATCCCGCGGGCGCTCGGCGACCTCGGCCTGCCCGAGGCCGAGCGGCGGCGCCATATCGCCTGGGATATCGGCGTCAGCGCATTGTCGCAGCATCTCAGCCGCACGCTGGACGCGCCGCTGTTCATGACCAACTACTCCCGTCTCGTCATCGACTGCAACCGCCCGCTTCACGTGTCCTCGGCGATCCCCGCAGTGAGCGAGACGACGGAGATCCCCGGCAACCGCGACCTGACGGATGCCGAAAGGCAGCAGCGCATCGACACGCTGTTCGCCCCCTACGCCGAGGCCGTCGCGCGCCGGCTGGACCGCATGCAGGCGGCGGGCAAGTATCCCGTCGTCGTCGGCATCCATTCCTTCACGCCGGTCTATTTCGGCAGGCAGCGGCCGTGGCATGCCGGCATCCTCTACGGCAAGGCGACGGATTTAGGCCGGACGCTGATCGACGGATTGCAGACCGATGCCGCACTGACCATCGGCGACAACGAGCCCTACAACATCCATCCCGACGAGGACTACACGGTCCCCGTCCATGCGGACGCCCGCGGTCTTGCCGGCGCGCTCATCGAGGTGCGGCACGACCTGATCGACACGCTCGCCGGTGTCCAGGAGTGGGGCGAACGCCTCACCCGCTGCCTTGCCGGAGCACTGAAGGAGCACGCTGGATGACGAAGGCGCTTTACGATCGCGACGGTGCGGCCATCGGCAGCCTGCAGAAGCTGCGCTTCTTCCCGCTTGCCATCTCGGGCGGCCGAGGCACCCGCCTTGTCGAAGAGAGCGGGCGTGAGCTGATCGACCTTTCCGGCGCCTGGGGGGCGGCGAGCCTCGGCTACGGCCACCCGGCCATCGTCGCCGCGGTTTCCGCCGCAGCCGCCAATCCGGCCGGCGCAAGCATCCTTTCGGCGTCCAACGCACCGGCCGTGACCCTGGCCGAAAGGCTGCTGGCCAGTTTTCCCGGCGCGGGAACGCACAAGGTCTGGTTCGGCCATTCCGGCTCTGATGCCAACGAAGCCGCCTATCGGGCGATCGTGAAGGCAACCGGCCGCAGCGGCGTCATCGCCTTCGCCGGCGCCTATCACGGCTGCACGGTCGGTTCGATGGCCTTTTCCGGCCACAGCGTTCAGGCCGACGCGGCCAAAGCGGACGGGCTGATCCTTCTGCCCTACCCCGATCCCTATCGCCCCTATCGGAACGATCCGACGGGCGATGCCATCCTCACGCTTCTCAAGGAAAAGCTGGCTGCGGTTCCGGCCGGCTCGATCGGTGCGGCCTTTATCGAACCGATCCAGTCGGACGGCGGGCTGATCGTTCCGCCTGACGGCTTTCTGCGCAAGTTCGCCGATATCTGCCGCGCCCATGGCATTCTCGTCGTCTGCGACGAGGTGAAGGTGGGCCTTGCCCGCAGCGGCCGCCTGCACTGCTTCGAGCATGAGGGCTTCGTTCCCGATATCCTGGTGCTGGGCAAAGGGCTTGGCGGCGGGTTGCCGCTCTCGGCGGTCATCGCACCGGCCGAGATCCTCGACTGCGCGAGCGCATTTGCCATGCAGACCTTGCACGGCAACCCGATCTCCGCCGCTGCCGGCCTTGCCGTGCTGGAAACGATCGACCGGGACGACCTCCCCGCTATGGCCGAGCGGAAGGGCAGGCTCCTGCGTGATGGTCTGTCGGAACTCGCAAAACGTCATCCGCTGATCGGCGACATCCGCGGCCGCGGACTTGCCTGCGGCGTGGAACTCGTATGCGACCGGCAGAGCCGCGAACCGGCGAGAGCCGAAACGGCAAAGCTCATCTACCGCGCCTACCAGCTCGGTCTCGTCGTCTATTATGTCGGCATGAACGGCAATGTGCTGGAGTTCACACCGCCCCTGACGATAACGGAAACCGACATCCATAAGGCGCTTGACCTCCTGGACAGGGCTTTCAGTGAACTTTCTGCCGTTTCGAACGAGGAAATCGCGCAGTTCGCTGGCTGGTAAAACGTTCCAACACGGAGTAGCCACGGACAGCCGCCACGAGCAAGGTGGCGGCCCGATATCCGGGATGCTCCGCCCGCTCAGTAGATGTCGAAATCGAAATATTTCGCGACGATGGTCTTGTAGGTGCCGTTCGCGACGATGGCGTCCATCGCGGCGTCGAATTTCTGCTTCAGCGCCTTGTCCTCCTTGCGCAGGCCGACGCCGATCTCGGTCTGGCCCTCGGCAAGGTCGCCGACGAGCTTGCAGCAGCCGTTGCCGTTGGTTTTCATCCAGGCGGCGAGGTAGAACTTGTCGGCGACGATCCCGTCCAGCCGGCCGTTCACGAGGTCCATATCAGCCTCGTCCTGCGACGGGTAGAGCTTCACCGTGGCGCCATGCTTGCCGAACAGTGCTTCGGCCTGCTCGGCCTGCGGCGTGGAGGACTGGGCGCCGATCGTCTTGCCCTCGAAGCTTTCCGGCCTGATGTCCTCTATCCCGCTGTCGGCCTTGGTCATGACGGAGAGCTTGGAGCTGTAGTATTTTTTGGAGAAGTCGATTTCCTTCAGCCGCTCCTCCGTGATCGACATGGAGGCGACGATGGCGTCGAATTTCCTCGCCTTCAGCCCGGGAATGATGCCGTCCCAGTCCTGCGCGAGGATGGTGCATGTCGCCTTCATCTCGGCGCAGAGCGCATTGGCGATATCGACGTCGAGGCCCTGAAGCTTGCCGGCGGAATCGACGAAGTTGAAGGGCGGATAGGCGCCTTCCGTCGCGATGTGGATTTCCTTCCAGTCGGAATCCTGCGCGGCGGCCGGCCCAACGGCCTGAAGGCCGATGGCCAGCGCGGCGCAAACGAGGGCGGCGGTGAGAGTCTTCATTTTCATTCCCCTTTTTTCATTGTGGATTTCCGGCGAGGTGCGCCTCGTTCCTGCCCGTGCCGCCGCTAGCGGCCGTTCGCCGCCCGGCTGCCGGCGATGGCGGCGTCGAGCCATCCCGCGTCCATCTGCGGCACCGCGGAGAGGAGCTGGCGCGTATAGGGATGATCGGGAGCGGACATGACCGAGGCCTTCGGCCCCTGCTGCACGATCCGGCCCCGGTGCATCACCACGACATGATCCGCGATGGCATTCACGGTGGCGATGTCATGGGTGATGAAGAGGTAGGACTTGTTCATCTCCTTCTGGAGCTTGAGGATCAGCTTGAGGATCTGCTCCTGCACCAGCTGGTCGAGCGCCGAGGTGATCTCGTCGCAGATGAACACGTCGGGATCGGCCGCAATCGCCCGGGCGATGGAGACGCGCTGCTTCTGCCCGCCCGAAAGCTCGGAGGGAAAGCTGACGATATGGCGGTCGGACAATTCGACCATGTCGAGCAGCTCGGCGACGCGAAGGTCCCGGGCGCGCCCGCGCAGGCCGAGGTGGAACGCCAGCGGCCGGCCGACGAGGTCGAGCACGGTCTGCCGCGGATTGAGCGAGGTATCGGCCGACTGGTAGATCATCTGGATGCGGCGCAGCTGGTCGCGGCTGCGCTGCTTGAGGGAAGGCGCAAGCGCGGTTCCGTTCAGGCTCACGCTGCCCGCGGTCTGCGGGAGCAGGCCCGCGATGACGCGGGCGAGCGTCGATTTCCCCGAGCCCGATTCCCCGACGACGGCGACGGTCCGGCCGGCCGGCAGCGTGACGGAGATGTCGTCGAGCACCTTGAACGCGCCGTAATGGGCCTCGATGCCGGATATCTCGAGCATCGGCGCGGCGGGCGGCTCCGCCTGCTTTTCCATGGTGCGCACAGCCCAGAGCGAGCGCGTATAGGGCTGCTTCGGCGCCGAGAGCATGGTTTGCGTATCCGCTTCTTCCACCAGTTCGCCATGGCGCAGCACCATGATCCGGTGCGCCATCTGCGCCACGACGGCAAGGTCGTGGGTGATGTAGAGGGCGGCTGTGTGGTGCTCCTCGACGATCCGGCGGATCGAGGCGAGGACCTCCACCTGCGTCGTCACGTCGAGCGCCGTCGTCGGCTCGTCGAAGACGATGAGGTCCGGCCGACAGGTCATCGCCATGGCGGTCATCGCGCGCTGCAGCTGGCCGCCGGAAACCTGGTGCGGGAAGCGCGCGCCGATGCTGTCCGGGTCCGGAAGCTGCATCTGCGCATAGAGGTCCTTCGCATTGCCGATGGCGGCGGCGCGCGAGGTCAGCCCCTCCCGCATCGCGCATTCGATCGTCTGGTCGATCAGCCTGTGCGCCGGGTTGAAGGAGGCGGCCGCGCTTTGCGCCACATAGGCGATCCGGTTGCCGCGAAGCTGCCGGCGGTATTCCTCGCTCTCCTTGAGGAGGTCGCGCCCGTCGAAGACGACGCTGCCGGCAGAAAAGCGGCAGCCGGCCCGCGCGAAGCCGAGGGCGGAGAGCCCGAGCGTCGATTTTCCGGCGCCCGATTCCCCGATGATGCCGAGCACCTCGCCGCGCTTGAGGCTGAGGCTGATGTCGCGGACGATCGGCTGCCATGCCCCGTCGCGCTCGGCCTCTATGGTGAGATTGCGGATATCCAGCAGGGTCTCGCCGCTGCGGCGGCCGTCGGCGGCGGGGCTATTGGTCATTGCGCAGTCCGCTTGCTATGTCGAGGAACCAGTCGACGACGAAATTGATGCTGATCGTCAGCAGGGCGATGGCCGCCGCCGGCAGGAGCGGCGTGATGTCGCCGTAGCTGATGAAGGTCGCGCTTTCCCGGACCATCGTGCCCCAGTCGGCCGAGGGCGGCTGGATGCCGAGGCCAAGGAAGGAAAGCGCCGAGATGGTGAGGAAGACGAAGCAGAAGCGAAGCCCGAATTCGGCGATCAGCATGGGAAGGATGTTCGGCAGGATCTCGCGGACGATGACCCAGGCCGTCCCTTCGCCGCGAAGGCTGGCGACCTCGATGAACTCCATGGCCGCGACATTGCGGGCCGAGGAGCGCGCGAGGCGGAAGATCTGCGTGGCGTTCAGGACGGCGATGATCAGGATGATGCTCGGGATGGACGAGCCGAACAGCGCCAGCAGGATGAGCGCGAAGATGAGCTGCGGAATGGCCATCAGCGTATCGGCAAGGCCGGACAGGAGATGATCGAGCCAGGCCGGCGATATGGCAGACAGGATGCCGAGCGTCCCGCCGAGCAGGAAGGCGATGGCGGTGGTGACGAAGGCGATGCCGACGGAGTTGCGCGCGCCGTAGATGAGGCGGCTCAGCACGTCGCGGCCGAGCTGGTCGGTGCCGAGCGGAAACGCCAGGCTCCAGACCGAAAAGGGCTCGTTCGACACGACGTCCGCCTCGCCATAGGGCGCAAGCAGCGGCGCGAAGATCGCAAGGACGGCATAGAGCAGGATGACGGCAAGGCCGAGCCAGGTGGTCCAGGACGCCTTCTTCAGCCCGGCGCGCAGCCATTCCATGCGGGAGCGCCGGTAGCGGACGATGCGGACGGGCGGGGATGTTTGGCTTGTCTGCATCGGGTCCCTCATCGCGGATGCGCCAGCCGGGGATTGGTCGCGATCGCGATGATGTCGGCCAGGAGATTGAGCAGGATGTAGGAGGCCGCGAAGATCAGGGCGCAGCCCTGCACCACGGGGATGTCGCGCGTGCGCACGGCATCGACCATCGCCTGGCCTATGCCGGGATAGACGAAGACGACCTCGACCACGACGACGCCGACGATGAGATAGGCGAGGTTGAACGCCACGACCGCCGCGATCGGCGCCCAGGCGTTGGGCAGCGCGTGCCGCAGCACGATACGCCACGGCGGAACGCCCTTGAGCTTCGCCATCTCGATATAGGGATGGGCGAGCAGGCCGATGATGGCGGCCCGCGTCATGCGCATCATGTGGGCGATGATGCCGAAGCTGAGCGTGAGGACCGGCAGCGCGATGCGTTGGAATATCTCGACCGCGCCCATGTCGGGCGTGATGCGGGCGAGCGAGTAGAAGACGGGGATCTTGACGGCCAGAAGCAGCATCAGGACATAGGCGACGAAGAATTCCGGAAAGGAGATGCTGGCAAGCGTCGCCGCGTTGAGCGCCTTGTCCAGCCAGCTGTTGCGCCGGATGGCCGCGACGATGCCGAGCGTCAGCGCGATGGGTACGGCGAAGAGTGCGGTGATGCCGGCAAGGAACAGGGTGTTTTCCAGGCGTGGGCCGATGATGCCCGTCACGGTGCGCGGCGTTCCGCTTCCCGAGGAGAACGACAGGCCGAGATCGCCGGTGACCGCCCCGCCGATCCAGGTCGCGTAGCGCTGGATGGCCGGCTGGTCGAGCCCCAGCTCCTTCTGGAAATTCGCGACCGTTTCCGGTGTCGCGGCGCGCCCGAGCGTCGTCTTCGCGAAATCGCCGGGCAGGACGGCGATGGCGGCGAAAATGATGAGCGACACGACGAACAGCGTCACGAAACCCGAGCCAAGCCGGGCGAGGATCGTTCTGAACAGTGGGTTTGACAGGATGCCTGGATGCAATGGACGACCTTCCGGTGAAGCTGCGCGTCACCGCCCCCGAAAGGGCGGCGACCGACGATGGTCAGGGCATGCCGGACGGCCTCAGGCCAGCCACCACCTTTCGGCCATCCGGAAGTTGTCGCATTGCAGCATGTTGCCGATCGGCCCGTGGCCGATCTTCTTCGATATGGCGTCGATGAACAGCGCATAGGCGATGACGAGCGCACCGCCGTCGTCGTGCAGCAATTGCTGCATCTCGGCATAGATCGCCTGGCGCTTGGCCGTGTCCGGCTCGGCCCGCCCGAGCACCAGTAGCTCGTCGAAGCGCGCGTTCTTCCAGGCCGTGTCGTTCCACGGCGCATTGCTGGCATAGGTGGTCGTGAAGAGGGAATCGCAGGTCGGCTTGCCCAGCCAGTCCACGCCGACGAAGGGCTTGTGCTGCCAGACATTGTCCCAGTAGCCGTCGTCGGCCTCGCGGATGACGTTGATCTCGATGCCGGCCTTGGCCGCGTGCTCCTTGAAGAGGAGGGCGGCGTCGATGGCGTTGGGGAACGCCGTCTCGGCGACGGAGAGGTCGAGCGTGAGGCTGGTCAGGCCGGCCTTCGCCAGATGCTCCTTCGCCTTCTCGATATTGTAGCTGTGCACCGGTTCCGGATTGACGGCGAAGGCGATCTGCGGGGCGACGGGATTGTCGTTCGCCACCTTGGCATTGCCGAGGAAGGCCTTGTTGATAATGTCCTCGCGGTCGATCGCGTATTTGATCGCCATCCGCACGTCGGGATTGTCGAAGGGGGCGACCGAGGTGTTCATGCTGAAGCTGAAGTGCCTGAGGCCGCTGACCTTCGAGATTTCGATCTCCGCATTGCGCTCCAGAAGCTTCAGCGTCTTGATGTCGGCATCGACCATATAGTCGATTTCACCCGTCAGGAGAGCGTTGGTGCGCGCCGCGACATCGATGATGTTGACGAATTCGACGGTGTCGAAATAGGGCTGGCCGGGCTTGTGGTAGTTCGGGTTGCGCTTCATCCGGACGCTGACGCCCGGCTGGGAATCCTCGATGATATAGGGGCCCGTCGCGACGCCGCGCGCCCAGTCCAGCCCGCCGCCGTCCTTGGCCGGCAGGACGACGAGGTGGCAGTCGGAGACGAGGTAGGGGAAATCCGCATTCCCGCCGGTGAGGGTGAAGACGATCGTATTGTCGCCGCCGTCCTTGATGTCGGCGATCCCCTCGACGAGCGCCTTCGCCGCCGAGCTCGACGACGGCCCCATGTGATGGCGGAAGGATTGGATCACGTCGTTCGCCGTGACCGGCTTGCCGTCGTGGAACTGCAGGTTCTGCCGCAGCTTGAAGGTCCAGACCTTGAGGTCGTCGGATGCTGAGAAGCTCTCCGCGAGGTCGGGCGTCGCCGTTCCGTCGGCGGCAAGCTCGGTCAGCGCGTTGCAAAGCGTGCCGCCGAAGACGACCTGCGTGAACGAGTTCTGCCAGGTGGCAGGATCGAGCGAGTCCGTCTGCGCGCCGTCGTTGATGGCGAAGCGCACCGATCCGCCCTGCTTCGGCGCGGCATGAGCGGCGCGCATGCCCACCGGCAGCAATGACGCGCCGAGGACCAGGGCGCCGACCCCGCCGATGAATTGACGGCGCGTGGCCGACGGAAAGCCGGCCTGCTGCGGAAGGTCTTTCTTGTCCTGCATCTCGTTCCCCTTTTTTCTGACGATAAGCCTGATGCGGCAATGCGGCGGACGACCTCGATGCCAGGCATCGGGCGTCGGTATTTTTCGGCCTGGGCCGGGCAAGCTGCCGATGCCGCCAATCTCCGCACTCCCTTGCGAAGGAAACGCCGGCTGACCGCTCCATCCGAGGCCACTATTATTGCACTAGATTGATTGGTCAATAAGATTTTGATCGGTCAATCAATTTTATGATTCAAAAAACTATTTGACGACAGTTGGTTAGGCGATTAAGAAAAAATGCATGGCAAAAAAAATAAAAGAGATATCAAGTCAAAGTTCGGTGCGGCGCCAGCAGCTTCTGGATGCGGCGCTCAGTGTCGTGGCGCGCCGGGGGCTCTCGGGCATCACGGTCAACGACATCGCCGACGAGGCCGGATGCAGCTACGGGGTGATCGCGTTTCACTTCAAGACGAAGGAGCGCCTTCTCCTTGCCGTGCTGGATCTGCTGGCCAGCAACTACGAAAAGATCTGGCTCGACGCGATGGCCTCCGCGGCGGCCTCGCCGGCCGAAAGGCTGCGGCTCCTCATCGATGTGGATTTCGATCCGCGCGTCGCCAAGACCAAGCACCTTGCCGTCTGGATGGCGTTCTGGGCGGAGGCGCCCCGCGTTCCCGCCTACAAGAAGCGGTGCAGCGAGCTGAAGTACCGCTCGCTCGACACGATGGTGACCCTGGTCACCGAGCTTGCCGCCGAGCGCGCGGTCACGGTCGATGCCATGGCGATCGCCCGGGGGCTCTATGCCATTACGGACGGCTGCTGGATCTTCAGCCACGTGACCGGCGAGAACAGCCCGCAGATGCGCGAGCGCTCGCGGCAGGTCTGCCTCACCTTCCTTTCCGCGTTCTTCCCGTCCGACTTCGCCGAGGCCGGGCAGGCCGTTCCGGCCTAGGCGCGCCGCGCCGGGGCACGACGACAAGCAAAGACGAAGCCAGCGGCCGCGCACCATCATGCCGGCCCGAACTATCGAATAGGAAAACATCATGTATGCCGAGACCGGATCGCAGTGGAACGTCGCCGAACTCGAAGATGCGGCGCATCGTCATCTGATCAGTCCCGCCGAGGAGATGTCGAAGCTGGGCACGTCCGGCGGCCGGCCGCTCTTCACCTCGGCCGATGGCATCTATATCCGCGACAGCCACGGCCGCACGCTGATCGACGGCCCCGGCGGCATGTGGTGCACGCAGGTCGGCTACAACAGCCAGCCGATCGCCGACGCCATCGCCGCCCAAGCCCTGCGCATCTGCTACAATTCCCCCTGGTATTCGATCAACGGCCCGGCATCGGAGCTCGCGCGGCGGATCGCCGCCTTCGCGCCGGGCGATCTCGACCATGTGTTCTTCACCACCGGCGGCTCGTCGGCGGTGGATTCGGCCCTGCGCTTCATGCAGTTCTACAACAACGTGCTCGGCCGCCCGGACAAGAAGGCCATCATCTGCCGCATCGACGGCTATCACGGCAGCACGCACCTGACGGCGGCCTGCTCGGGCCGGGCCGGCAACCGGCCAAACTTCGACCTCGCGCTCGACAACGTCTCCTTCATCTCCGCGCCCAACGTCTTCCGCCGTCCGCGCGGCATGAGCGAAGAGGCCTTCCTCGACATGCTGGTGGCGGAATTCGAGGAGCGGGTCGAGACGCTCGGCCCGGAAAATGTCGGCGCGTTCCTGGCCGAACCGCTGCTGGCGTCCGGCGGCATCCTCATTCCGCCGAAGGGCTACCACCGCCGCATCCTCGAGATCTGCCGCAGGCACGACATCCTCTACATCTCGGACGAGGTGGTGACGGGCTTCGGACGCTGCGGCCACTGGTTTGCCTCCGAGGAGGTGTTCGACATCGTGCCCGATATCATCACCTTCGCGAAGGGCGTCACCTCGGGCTATGTCCCGCTCGGCGGCTTCGTCATCTCCGACGCCGTGCTCGCCCGCGTCAGCGGCGAGAATGCCAGGGGCAGCTTCTACACCAACGGCTATACCTATAGCGGCCATCCGGTGAGCTGCGCGGCGGCGCTGGCCAATATCGACATCATCGAGGAGAAGGGCCTTCTCGCCCATGTCCGCGAGATCGCGCCCTATTTCCAGGAAGAGATCCGCAAGCTCGGCGAGCTTCCCCTGATCGGCGATGCCCGCGGCACGGGCCTCGTCGCCTGCGTCGAATGTGTCACGGACCCCGATGCGGAGGAGGCGACGGACTTCGACAAGGAGGTGGCGCTGCGCGTCGACCGCTACTGCTACGAAGGCGGCCTCATCGTCCGGCCCATCGGCAGCATGTGCGTCCTGTCGCCGGCGCTGATCATCACGCGCGAGCAGATCGACGACATGATGGCCATCCTGCGCGGCAGCATCGTCCGCGTGCAGGACGAGCTCAAGGCGGAAGGGCGCTGGTAGGGCGCTCGCCGCATGCAGTCGCGCCGGGCGCCCGCCCGGCGCCCTCGTTCCTTTTCGGGGATATTCCAATGGCCGTAACCCACGCCTCGCCCGCAGCCGCTACCGCCAGCAAGGACCCGCTGCTCCAGCCGCTGCGCATCAAGGGGCTCACCCTGCGCAACCGCATCATGAGCACCAGCCACGCGTCCTTCCTCGACGATGGCGGAATGCCGATGGAGCGCTACCAGCGCTATCATGAGGAGAAGGCCAAGGGCGGACTTGCGCTGACCAGTTTCGGCGGTTCCTCGATGGTGGACGTGGATTCGAGCTGGGGCAATGGCGGCCAGCTCAACCTCGCGACGGACGCGGTGATCCCCCACCTCCAGGCGTTCTCGCAGCGCATCCATGCACATGGCGCCGCGCTGATGTGCCAGATCTCGCATCTCGGCCGCCGGGCGGATGCCACCACCCTCAACTGGCTGCCGGCGCTCGCTCCCTCCCGCTCGCGCGAAACGCAGCACCGGGCGTTCTCGCGCGAGATGGACGAGCACGACATCCAGCGGATTGTCAAGGCCTATGGCGCGGCCGCCGAGCGATGCCGCGAGGGCGGCCTCGACGGCGTCGAGACGCTGACCGGCGGCCACCTCATCGGCCAGTTCTTTTCCCCGCGCACCAATTTCCGCTCCGACCGCTTCGGCGGCTCGGTGGAGAACCGCGTGCGCTTCGGCCTCATGGTCCACGAGGAGATCCGGCGCCGGCTCGGCGACGAGATGATCGTCAGCATGCGCTTCGTCATAGACGAGGCCAGCGAGGACGGCCTCAGCTTCGAGGACTGTCTGGAGATCGCGGCGATCTTCGAGCGCGAGGGACTGGTGGACGTCTTCAACTGCATCTTCGGCCGGATGGATACCGTCATCGCGCTCGCCGAGCACAACATGCCAGGCATGTCCCAGCCGCTGGCGCCGTTCCTGTCGCGGGTCGGCGCCTTCCGCCAGCATACGAAGCTGCCGGTTTTCCACGCCGCGCGCATCACGGATATCGCCACCGCGCGCCACGCGATCCGCGACGGCCTGCTCGACATGGTGGCGATGACCCGCGCGCACATGGCCGATCCCCAGATCGTCAACAAGATCATGCGCGGCGAGGAGGACCGGATACGGCCCTGCGTCGGCGCGTCCTATTGCATGCACAAGAAGGTGAACTGCATCCATAATCCCGCCTCCGGGCGGGAGACCACGATGCCGCAGATCATCGCTCCCGCCGCGCGAAAGCGCCGGGTAGTGATCGTCGGCGGCGGGCCGGCGGGGCTGGAGGCGGCGCGCGTCTCGGCCGAGCGCGGCCACGAGGTCCTGCTGTTCGAGGCCGGAAGCCAGCCGGGCGGGCAACTGCTCCTTGCCTGCCGCGCCCGCCAGCGCCGCGACCTCATCGGCATCATCGACTGGCGGACCGCCGAACTCGCCCGGCTCGGCGTGGAGATGCGCTGCGACACCTATGCGACCGCGGAGGACGTGCTCGCCGAAAACCCGGACGTCGTCATCGTCGCGACGGGCGGCCTGCCGGATGTCGACTGGCTCGATGGCGCGGAGCATTGCCAGACCGTCTGGGACGTCCTCAGCGCGACGACCGAGCGCTCGGGCGACATCATCGTCTATGACGGCACCGGCCGGCACGAGGGCATTTCCACGACGCTGCACCTGAAGGAACAGGGCTGCAACGTGCATCTCGTGACCATCGACGACAGCCTAGCGCAGGAGGTCGAATATTCGACGCGCGCCGTCTATCGCAAGCAGTTCCACGAGAGCGGTATCACCGCGACGATGGATCATCACCTCGTCAGGGTGAGCCGCAACGGCGCCAATGCGCTGACCGCCACCTTCCGCCACGAGCTGACGGGCGACCTTCTCGACATGACCGCCTCGCAGGTGGTCGTCGAGCGGGGCACCATGCCGCTCGACGAGGTGTTCCACGACCTCAAGGATCAATCGGTCAACGAAGGCGTGACGGACCTCGAAGCGTTGCTCGCCGGCACGCCGCAGCCGCGGCAGGGCGGCGCCGGCACCTTCGAGCTGCACCGGATCGGCGACGCCGTCGCCAGCCGGAACGTCCATGCCTCGATCTACGACGCGATGCGTCTCTGCATGGTGCTGTGATGGGCGGGCCGCAAGCCGTGCCGTTCGACGTCGCGGTCATCGGCGGCGGCATCACCGGGGCGAGCGCCGCGAACCATCTCGCCGCCGCGGGCTTCTCCACGGTCCTGCTCGAACGCGCGGATTTCGCCGGGGGAACGTCGAGCCGTTCCAGCCGGCTCCAGCATTGCGGGCTGACCTATTTCTCGCCGGGGCGGTCGATCTGGAATTTCCTGCGAAACCCCCGCATGGCCATCGAGCATATGGAGCTGGCGCGGCGCGCGATGCGCGACCGCTCCGGCTTCGTCAGGGCAACGCCCGCGCGGGCGAGGGCGATCGGCTTCTACATGCCGCTCTACAGGCGCGAGGGCATTCCGCTCTGGAAGGCCCGTATCGGCTTCGCCCTGCTGCGCGCGCTCGATCCCGGCGGCGTGCCGCTCGATTTCAAGCCGATGTCGGCGCGGGAGATCGCGGCAATGCCGGCGCTTTCGCATCTGCGCGACCGGCAGGACCTTTCCGGCGTCATCCGTTTCACCGAATACCAGTTCGACTGGCCCGAGCGCATATGCGTCGATACCGTGCTGAATGCCCGCGACCTCGGCGCCGTCACCCGCAACTATACCGAGGTCACGTCCGTTCGTCGCCAGCCGGACGGCCGCTGGCGGCTGGAGCTTCTGGACAGGCGCACGCAGGCGCGCGAGACGCTGGAGGCGCGCACCGTCGCCAATGCCGCCGGGGCCTGGGTCGATGGCATCGCCGCGGCCTCTGGCCTGCCGGTGCCGAAAATCAACCAGGGCCTCAAGGGAACGAATGTCGTGGTCCGCCTGCCGCCGGAATTCCGCGGCATCGCCATCGAGACGGCATTGCCGAACGGCGATCCCTTCTATGTCATTCCCTGGCGGGACCTCCACTATTTCGGCCCGCGCGACGAGCCGCATGAGCCCGAAGCCGCCGGCTTCAGGGCCGACGAGGCAACCATCCGGGGACTCCTCGACGATTTCAACTCGGTCTTCCCGGACATCGCGCTGAGCCGCAAGGACGTGCTCTACAGCTGGGCCGGGGTGCGCCCGCGCACGGCCCGCGCCGGCCACCCGGACGGCTGCGAGGCGGTGCTGCTGCACGACATGGCGCAACACGGCGCGCCCGGCTATTTCGTCTATACCGGCGGGCTCATCATGACGCACCGCCATGCCGGTGCGAGCATCGCGAAGGCGCTCTCCGGCCGGATGGCGCCGAGCGGCCCCGCGCGGGCGATCTCCCATGCCGCCCGGCAGTTCCCGCAGGCGGCCGGCGCCGGCATCTCCACAGGCGGAGAGGCGATCCCTCTGGATCACCTGCGGTTCTCCGCCGCGCACGAACAGGTCGTCAATCTCGACGACCTGATGTTCCGCCGCTTTCCCATCGGCTGGTCGGAGGGCATGGGGCTCGATGTTGCCGAGGCGGTGGCCGAGGGCGTCAGCGACGTCATGGGCTGGTCGCCCGCAGAGGTCGGCGCGCAGGTCCAGCGCTACCGCGCGCAGGTCGCGCATGATTTCGGAGTGGGGGAGCCATGCGCCTAGTCGACGGTCACGACGTTCATCGCCTTCTCGATTATCCATCGCTCGTCGCGGCGCTTCGCAAGGCCCATGGCGGCGCCATGCCCGATGCCGGCGAGCTCTATATGGGCGAACCCGGCGCGCCGGCCGGCGGCCGCGGGCTCATCATGCTGCCGGCCTGGAGCCGCGGGGAAATGCTGGGGGCCAAGCTCGTCAGCATCTTCCCCGGCAATCCGCAGGCGACGCCGCCGCATCCCGCCAACCAGGGCCTCTATGTCGCCTTCGACGGCGTGACCGGCGCGCCGGCCCTGGTCGCCGACGGAACCGCGCTGACGCTGCGCAAGACCGCCGCCGATTCCGCCCTCGGTGTGGACCTCCTCGCAAGGCCGGACGCCGCCACGCTCCTCGTCTTCGGCGCGGGCGCGCTCGTTCCCCATGTCGTCGAAGCCATTGTCAGCGTGCGCCCGGCGATCCGGCACGTCTGGATCTGGAACCGCACCGCCGACAAGGCCCGGCAGGTCGCGGCCGGCATGCGCATGGACGGCGTGCAGATAGAGGCCGTGGATGATCCCGATGCCGTCCTCCCGCTGGCCGACATCGTCTCGAGCGCCACCATGGCGACGACGCCGCTCGTCAAGGGCGCGCTCCTGAAGGAGGGATGCCATGTCGACCTCATCGGCGGCTGGCGGCCCGACATGCGCGAATCCGACGACGACGTCATTCGCCGCGCCACGCTCTTTGCCGATACGCGCGATCTCTGCCGCGATTGCGGCGACTTCCTCCAGCCGGTCGAAAAGGGCCTGATGACCTGGGCGAGCATCCGGGCGGACCTGTTCGACCTGTGCCGCGGCTCGCACGAGGGGAGGCGGTCCGCCGGCGAGATCACGCTGTTCAAGAATGCGGGCGGTGCCCATCTCGACCTCTTCACCGCGCAGGAACTCCTGCGTAGGGTGCGGTCGGAACCCGAATATTGATGCCACACGAAGGACGCAGGCCATGATCGACAGGACGGATTTCTACATCGACGGCAAATGGGTGGCGCCCGAGGCGGCAAGGCCGCTGCCGGTGATCAACCCCGCGACGGAGGAAGCCTATGCCACGATCTCGGCCGGCTCCGCCGCCGATATCGACAAGGCGGTCGCGGCGGCCCGCAGGGCCTTCGAGACCTGGAGCCGCACGACGCGGGAGGAACGCCTTTCCGCGATCGAGAGGATCGTCTCGATCTACCGGGCGCGCAGCGAGGAAATGGCCGAGACCATCTCGAAGGAGATGGGCGCTCCGATCCGGCTGGCGCGCGATGCGCAGGCCGCGGCAGGCCTCTTCCATATGGAGGCGTTCGTCAGGACGCTGCGGTCCTTCGCCTTCGAGCATCCGCTCGACGAGGCGAACCCGCAGGAAAGGATCGTCTACGAGCCCATCGGCGTCTGCGGGTTGATCACGCCATGGAACTGGCCGATGAACCAGATCGCCCTGAAGGTGATCCCGGCGATTGCCGCCGGCTGCACCGTCATCCTGAAGCCGTCCGAGATCGCCCCGATGTCGGCCATGCTGTTCGCGCAGATCGTCGACGAGGCGGGGCTGCCGGCCGGCGTCTTCAACCTCGTGAATGGCGAGGGCCATGTCGTCGGCGAGGCGCTTTCCGCCCATCCCGGCGTGGACATGATGTCGTTCACCGGGTCGACGCGCGCCGGCACGGCCGTGTCGCGGGCGGCGGCGGCCAACATCAAGCGGGTCTCGCTGGAGCTCGGCGGCAAGTCCCCCAACCTCGTCTTCGCCGATGCCGACCTTAAGGACGCCATCGGCCGCGGCCTTGCCCATTGCTTCCAGAACACCGGCCAGTCCTGCAACGCGCCGACGCGCATGCTCGTGGAGCGCCCGGTCTATGACGAGGCGGTGAGGCTCGCGGCCGGGATCGCCGAAGGCTATGCCGTCGACGATCCCGCGAAGGACGGCAGCCATATCGGCCCGCTCGTCTCCGAGGCGCAGTTCCACAAGGTGCAGACGCTGATCGAAGCCGGCATCGCCGAGGGTGCGAGGCTCGTGGCCGGCGGGCTCGGCCGGCCGGAAGGGCTGGAGCGCGGCTATTTCGTCCGTCCGACGGTCTTCGCCGACGTCCATAACGGGATGACGATCGCCCAGGAGGAGATCTTCGGGCCGGTGCTGGTCATGATCCCCTTCGACAGCGAGGACGAGGCCATCGGCATCGCCAACGACACGCCCTATGGCCTGTCCGGCTACGTCCAGACGGGCGACCCGGAAAAGGCCCGGCGTGTCGCCCGCCGCATCCGCGCCGGCATGGTGCAGATCAACGGCCGGAGCCGCCCCGCCGGAAGCCCCTTCGGCGGCTTCAAGCAGTCCGGCAATGGCCGGGAAGGCGGCAAATGGGGGCTGGAGGACTTCCTGGAGGTCAAGGCGATCAGCGGCTAGCGCCCGTCCGTAATCAGTGAATCGATTGCGATCACCTATCTTGAAGGCTGCGGGCGAAGGGTATCGCCCGCTTGCCCCTCTTGCCTATTTGAGCGTGACCCGCCGAAGCCCGGCGCTCGGGTGATACATCACTCGTTTGAAAATGCGGGTGGATCACGCCCGAATGGCAAAGATGGTCAAGGGCAGGGACAACCAACGATCAAGCTGCCCGCTTCGCCATCGCAAACAGCAATTTTCGCAACCGATGGCGCAGATGCGTGAAATCCTCGCGCTCGGTCTGCTCGATGCTGCGCGGGTGTGGAATATCCACGTCGATGATCTCCGCGATCCGTCCCGGATGCGGCGAGAAGACGACGATGCGGTCGGCAAGCAGCATCGCCTCGTCGATATCGTGCGTCACGAAGACCACGGTCTTCCTGTCCTCGGCGCACAGGTCGAGAAGCAGCGTCTGCATCTCCACCCGCGTCAGGGCGTCGAGCGCCCCGAAGGGCTCGTCCATCAGGAGGATGCGCGGATCGACCGCAAGGGCCCTTGCGATCGCGACACGCTGCTGCATGCCGCCCGACAGCTGCGAGGGATAGGACCCGGCGAACTTGCCGAGTGATACCTTCTCGAGCATCGTCGCCACCTTCTCGTCCCGCCGCGCCTTGCCCGCCTTCGCAAGATCGAGGCCGAAGCCGATATTCTCCGCGACGCTCAGCCAGGGAAAGGACGTATAGGACTGGAACACCATGCCGACGGACGGATCGCGTCCCTCCACCGGCCGCCCGCCGACGCTGATGCCCCCTTCGCTCACCGCGCTGAGGCCGGCGATCATGCGCAGGAGCGTGGACTTGCCGCAGCCGGAAGGGCCGAGGAAGACGACGAATTCGCCGTCCCGGATCGTCAGGGAGACCTTTTCGAGGGCGGTGACCATGGTCGCGCCCTCCCCGAAGGTCTTGGTCACCTGATGGATGTCGATGGCATTCGGCATGTCGGACCTCAGCTTCTTGCGCGCTGGAGATAGGGGAAGAGATAGCGGGCGCCCAGATTGAACAGCAGGTCGCTGATCAGGCCGATGCAGCCGATCGACAGGATGCCGACGAAGATCGTGGCGGTATCCATGAAGCGGGAGGCATTGAGGATGACATAGCCGACGCCGCTGGAGGCCGCGACGATTTCCGCGATCACGATATAGGTCCAGGCCCAGCCGAGCACGATCCTGAGATCGTTGAAGATCGATGGCTTGGCGGCCGGCAGGATCACCTTGAAGATGAGCTGGCCGGGCCTCGCGCCGAGCATGATCGCCGCCTCGATGAGCGCGATGGGAACCGACAGCGTGCTGACCATGACCATCAGGCACAGGGTGAAGAAGGTGCCGACGAAGATTACCGAGAACTTCTGCGTGTCGTCGATCCCAAGCCAGAGCACGAGGAGCGGAATGAAGGCCGTGGCGGGCATGTAGCGCGTGAACGCCAGGCACGGCTCCAGCAGCGAGCGGAAGAACTGCACCGAGCCCATCAGCAGGCCGAGCGGAACCGCGATGGCGGCGGCCAGGCAAAAGCCGACGAGCACGCGGTATATGCTGACGGCGATGTCCCACAGGAAGCCGTTGTGGACATACATCGCCCATGCGGTCGCAAGGACCTGCATCGGCTGCGGCAGGAAGAAATCGCTCACCCATCCCGTGCCGGATATGAGCGCCCAGACCGCCAGGATCAGGAGAAAGAAGGCGACGGAGAGGCTTGTCGTCGTCCGGGCCGCAAGCGGCTTGCGGATGGCGAAATATCTCTGCCGCTTCGGCCGGGCGGCGGCGGTCCGGGCTGCTGCGAGCCCGGCCGCCGGTGCGGTGTCGTTGAGCGCGTTCATGCTCTTGCGCCTCACTGCCCGAGCGCCGCGTCGAGCGGGCCGACGTCGACGACGCCGCTTGCGGCGAAATCGTCCTTCAGGAGGCCGGCCTGCTTGTAGAAGGCGATGCCGCGTTCGGTGACGTCGACCACCTGCCCCGCCTTGGCCGCAGAACCGATATAATCCCGGTTCTTCTCCCGGGAGACGAATTCGAGCCCGGCCAGCGAGGCGTTGAATTCATCGGCACCGATGCCGAGCGCCTTCGCCATCACGGCATTCGCCTCGTCGGGAGACGACTTCCAGTAGTCGTAGGCTTCGAAATAAGCCTTGATGAAGTTCTTGATGTCGTCCGGCCGCTCCTTGATCACATCCGAACGGAAGGCCACGGTATCGACGATCAGGCCCGGCTTGTCGGCCGTGCTGGCGAGAATATGGCCGCCTCGTTCCTTGGCCTTCGACAGCCACGGATCCCAGGTGGCGGCGGCATCCAGCCGGCCGGCCGCGAAGGCCGCGCCGGCATCCCCCGCGCGCATGGACTGGAGGTTGACGTCCTTCGTCGTCATGCCGTTGTCGGCCAGCATGTTGAGCATGAAGAAATAGGTGCTGGACCCCTCCTCCGCGCCGAGCTTGCGCCCCTTGAGGTCCGCGACGGTCTTCACGTCGCCGGCCGCGACGATGCCCTCCCCGCCCTTCGAGAAATCGACCGCCAGCACCTGTTTGATGCCGAGCTTGTCCGCATTGTAGAAGATGAACGTATCGACCGTCGTCGCCCAGCCGTCGAGGCGGCCGGTGGCGATGGCCGCCGCCGTCGAAGGCTTGTCCTGAACAGTCAGCAGCGAGACGTCGACGCCATTCTCCTTGAAGAACCCCTTCTGGTCCGCAAGGTGGAGCAGGCCATAGCCCACCCAGGTCGTCATGCCGACATTGAGCGGCTTGGTCTCGGCCGACGCCATCGACGCCGTCAGACATGAAAATACCAGCATCGTGCTTGCGATGAGCGTGCGCATTCGTGATCCCCTTGGCGAGCTTTTGCTTCTGGTTGGAAAGCTGTGTTTCAGCACGAGGATCGGACCACAGCCCGGCGCGAACTTTAAGCGAATGTTCGTCATCGATTTATGCAGGATGTCGTTTAATCCGCCGTGCAACGCCGCTCTTCTTCGACATTCGGCATGAATGCGAAACGGCCGCCCGGAAACCGGGCAGCCGCTTCGGATTGTCTGGAATGGGTCGCCCGCCTCAGGGCGCTTGGAGGACCCCGGTATCGAGGAACGTCTCGATGGCCCTGCACCACGGGGCGATGTCGATACCGTTCTGCGCCAGCCAGTCCGCGTTGAAATACGTCCCGGAATAGCGGTCGCCGCTGTCGCAGATCAGCGTGACGAGCGAACCCTCGCGGCCTTCCTTCATCATGCTGTCGGCAATCGAGATGAGGCCGAAGAAGTTCGTGCCCGTCGAGGCGCCGACGCGGCGGAACAGCCGGTCGGACAGCACATGCGCGGCGGCGATGGAGGCCGCGTCCGGCACCTTGATCATATGGTCGATGACCGTCGGGATGAAGGACGGCTCGACGCGCGGCCGGCCGACCCCCTCGATGCGCGACGGCGTCGTGCAGGTCGTTTCCATGTCGCCGCTCTTCCAGGCGTCGTAGAACACCGAGTTCTCGACATCCGTCACGCAGAGCCGCGTGGCGAGGTTGCGGTAGCGGATATAGCGCCCGATGGTCGCCGAGGTGCCGCC
>NZ_QNUJ01000027.1 GCF_003574625.1 Shinella zoogloeoides | reverse complement strand
ACGCCGTCACGGTTCACACCGCGCAGCAGCGCACCGATGTTGTCGCCGGCCTGGCCCTGGTCGAGCAGCTTGCGGAACATTTCAACGCCCGTGCAGGTCGTCTTCGTCGTCGGACGGATGCCGACGATCTCGATTTCCTCACCGACCTTGACGATGCCGCGCTCGACGCGACCGGTCACAACCGTACCGCGGCCCGAGATCGAGAACACGTCTTCGATCGGCATCAGGAAGGGCTGGTCGATCGGACGTTCCGGGGTCGGGATGTAGTCGTCGACAGCGGCCATCAGGGCGCGGATCGCGTCTTCGCCGATTTCCTTGTTCGAGTCTTCCAGGGCGGCAAGAGCCGAGCCCTTGACGATCGGAATGTCGTCGCCCGGGAATTCGTAGGACGACAGAAGTTCGCGGACTTCCAGCTCGACGAGCTCGAGAAGCTCGGCGTCGTCAACCTGGTCGACCTTGTTGAGGAACACGACGATCGCCGGAACGCCGACCTGACGGGCAAGCAGGATGTGCTCGCGGGTCTGCGGCATCGGGCCGTCGGCAGCCGAGACGACGAGGATCGCGCCGTCCATCTGGGCAGCACCGGTGATCATGTTCTTGACGTAGTCGGCGTGGCCGGGGCAGTCGACGTGCGCGTAGTGACGGTTGGCCGTCTCATACTCGACGTGCGCCGTCGAGATGGTGATGCCGCGGGCCTTTTCTTCCGGAGCAGCGTCGATCTGGTCGTACGCCTTGAACTCGCCGAAGTACTTCGTGATCGCTGCAGTCGTCGACGTCTTGCCATGGTCAACGTGGCCGATCGTGCCGATGTTTACGTGAGGCTTGTTGCGCTCAAACTTACCTTTTGCCAT
>NZ_QNUJ01000026.1 GCF_003574625.1 Shinella zoogloeoides | reverse complement strand
CCGTCATCGCTGCCTTTCGTGAGCGGAAGGCGCTGCTGCCTTCTCAACATTCCATAGAGAAGATCGGCATTGCGGCCCGCGCCGTTGCTCGCCGTCGTGCTGAGAGTGCGCTGATCTCGGATCTCGCCCCGGACAAGCTCGAAGCCCTCGATGCCCTGCTGGCCGTCGATCCTGCAATAGGGCAGACGCGCTTCCATTGGCTGCGTTCCGCTCCCGATGCACCGGGAGCGGGCAACCTGATCGGTTTGACGGAGCGTATCATGTTCCTGCGTTCGCTCGGGATCGATCCGCGTTTGCAGGCCCGCATCCCCTCCGGACGATGGGACCAGATGGTCCGGGAAGGTGATGCAGCACCGGCCTGGCTCGCCGGCGAATTTGGTGCCAGCCGCCGGCGAGCAACGATCGTGGTGCAGATCATCAAGCTCGGCCAGAAGCTCACCGACGATGCAATGACCATGTTCATCAAGCTGATGGGCCGGCTGTTCTCCCAGGCGAACAACCGGAAGAAGCAGCGTCACATGAACGCCCGCATGGAAACGTCCAAGGCGCTGCGACTGTTCCTCGATACGATCGTTGCCTTGCAGGCCGCCAACGATGCCGATGAAGATGCGATCGAGACGGTAAACCGGCAAGTCGGCTGGCATCGGCTGCTGCAGATCAAACCCGGTCTCGAGGCGATGGTGGAGAGCGCCAACGCTTCGCCGTTGGTGCTGGCGGCCGAGCAACATGGAAACATCCGTAAGTTCGCAGGGGCCTTCCTTCAGGCATTCACATTCCGCTCGCGCCGCCGGCACGATCCGCTGCTTGCGGCGGTCGCCACCCTGAAAACGCTTTATGTGGAGGGACGCCGTGTTCTGCCGGATCGCGTGCCTGTCGGCCATCTGGGTGCGAACGAAAGGAAACTGGTCTTCGAGGATGGCAAGCCGGATCGGCGGCTTTATGAAATCGCCACCTTCGCTCATTTACGGGACCGGCTGCATTCGCGCGATGTGTGGGTCGAGGGCAGCCGG
>NZ_QNUJ01000025.1 GCF_003574625.1 Shinella zoogloeoides | reverse complement strand
TCCATGTCGCCGCTCTTCCAGGCGTCGTAGAACACCGAGTTCTCGACATCCGTCACGCAGAGCCGCGTGGCGAGGTTGCGGTAGCGGATATAGCGCCCGATGGTCGCCGAGGTGCCGCCAGTCCCCGCCCCCATGATCACCCAGGCCGGCACCGGATGGGCTTCCCGCTCCATCTGGCCGAAGATGCTCTCGGCGATATTGTTGTTGCCGCGCCAGTCGGTGGCGCGCTCGGCATTGGTGAACTGGTCGAGATAGTGTCCCTTCGTCTCCGCCGCGATGCGCGCGGCCGTCTCGTAGACCTCGCCCGGCTTGTCGACGAAGGCGCAGCGCCCGCCGAAGCGCTCGATGACGTCGATCTTCGTGCGGCTGGTGCTGCGCGGCATGACGGCGATGAAGGGCAGGCCGAGCAGGTTGGCGAAATAGGCCTCGGAAACCGCCGTCGAGCCCGACGAGGCCTCGACCAGCGTGGTGCCCTTGCAGATGCGGCCGTTGCAGATGCCGTAGAGGAAGAGCGAGCGGGCCAGCCTATGCTTCAGGCTGCCGGTCGGATGGGTGCTCTCGTCCTTGAGATAGACCGAGATGCCCTTCAGCCCCTTGAAGACAGGATTGACGAGGTGGGTGTCGGCCGAGCGGCGGGCATCGCCCTCCAGCATGCCGATGGCCGCACGCGCCCAGGCGCGGTCGGCGCAATCGAGCGAGGAGACCGGTTCCGGGCCAGGCGAAGTTGCGGCACCGTTCATGCCTCACTCCCCCTTGAGCGCGATGACGGCCTCGATCTCCACCTGCGCATCTTTCGGCAGGCCGGAGACCTCGAAGGTGGCGCGGGCGGGATAGGGGGCGGAGAAGAACTCGCCATAGGCCGCGTTGATCTCGGCAAAGCGCGAGAGGTCGCGCACGAGCACGGTGGTCTTGACGGTGCGCGCGATATCCGTGCCGGCGGCGCGGGCGATGGCGGCGATGTTGCGCAGGCATTGCCGCGCCTGCTCGACCGGATCGTCGGAGGCGAAGGCGCCGGTCGCCGGATCGATCGGCAGCTGGCCGGAGACGAAGAGCAGGCCGTTCACGGCGATCGCCTGCGAATAGGGCCCGATGGCCGCCGGCGCATCGGCGGCGGTGACGGCGCTGAGGCCTGCCTTGAGATCGGAAGTGGAAACCATCGTCAGCTCCGTTCTGG
>NZ_QNUJ01000024.1 GCF_003574625.1 Shinella zoogloeoides | reverse complement strand
GGGGTCAGAACAAGATTTGTTCCCCCAGACACGCTAAGGTCGAACGGACCGTGAACTCTCGTCGCGAACCCGCATAATGGTCTGCCGGCTCGTCGCGAATTTCCTTGCTATCGCCGAAACGCTCATGCCCGCCGCAAGATCGTTGCGGACACCCTGCTTCTGTTCATCGCTGAGCGTGAAGGGCCGGCCGAGGGTCTTGCCTTCCGACTTGGCGCGCTTGAGACCGGATTGCGTCCGCTCAATCAGCAAATCCCGCTCGAATTGGGCGACGGCATTGAGCACGTTCATGGTCATGGTGCCGGCCGAGCTGGTGAGGTCGGCGCCGCCGAGCGCGAGGCAATAGACCCTCACGCCCATTTCGGACAGTGTTCTGACGGTGGTGCTGACGTCGATCGCATCACGGCCCAAGCGGTCGAGCTTTGTCACGATGAGAATGTCGCCGGACTCCAGCTTGTCCATGAGCCGGGAAAAGCCGCGGCGTTGCGCGATGGCGGTGCTGCCGGAAACCGTCTCGGTGACGATCCGGCGCGGTTCGACCTGGAAGCCGGCGGCTTCGATTTCCTGAATCTGGTTCTCGGTCGTCTGGCCGGTCGTGGAGACGCGGACATAGGCGAAGGTGCGTGGCATGAGGGCAATTTTGTCCGAATAGGCTGTCCAAAATATTGGCTCTGTTCATAAGCCTGTCAAGATAATTTGTGGACAGGCCGTTTTACCCCTGTACGCAATCGCTCGTTTTTGGACAGGAAACCCCGCCCTGTTCATCGGGGTGCCGGATGTAAAAGGAGTAGGCGGGTGGGGCGAAGGAAACTGATTAGCGCGGCAGAGGCGCAAAATCTTCTCGGGCTGGCGGACAAGGACGGTTTGATCCGGCACTATACGATTGATGCTGCTGATCGCCTCGAATGCGAGTTGCGACGCCGCCCTCATAACAAACTGGGCTTTGCCATCCAGCTTTGCGTCATCCGACAAACCGGCCGGCTCCTGGGTGAGGACGAGCAACTGCCTTCAGCCATAGTTGAGTATGTTGCCGATCAGCTCGACGTCGATCCCCGCTCCTACTCCATCTATGCTCACCGTGCGCAAACCCGGTTCGAACATAGCCGATATCTGACGAACTACCTTGGCCTGCATGCAGCGGATCGCAAAGATCGCCGTGCAGCTTTGTTGGCCGCGACCGAGGCGGCTGCCGCCGGGGACAAGGGGCTGCCGATCGCCACGGCCGTCATCGCTGCCTTTCGTGAGCGGAAGGCGCTGCTGCCTTCTCAACATTCCATAGAGAAGATCGGCATTGCGGCCCGCGCCGTTGCTCGCCGTCGTGCTGAGAGTGCGCTGATCTCG
>NZ_QNUJ01000023.1 GCF_003574625.1 Shinella zoogloeoides | reverse complement strand
GGGGGCGGAACAAGATTTGTTCCCCCAGACACGTTAAGGCCGAACGGAGAGTGAACGTCACGCTGCGCGAAGGATTTTCCCTGGAAGCCGCAATGGCCTGAAGCCCTCGGACATCTGCTGCTCGGTGTCCCAGGAATAGATGCCGGTGAGATTTATGTGCTCCCAACTGAGGGGCGAGACGTGTTTCAGCAACTCGTCGGGGATAATTCGGCCTTGCTGGCGCAGATGAGCCGTTGCCCGGCTGAGGTAGACGGTGTTCCAATGGACGATAGCGCTGACCACCAGGTTGAGGCCTGAAGCCCGGAATGCCTGACTGTCAAAGGAGCGATCACGGATCTCGCCGCGCTCGTGGAAAAAGACGGCGCGTTTGAGCTTGTGAGCGGCCTCGCCCTTGTTGAGCCCGGCTTGGCAACGCCGGCGTAGCGCCGGGCTGGAATACCACTCGATCATGAACAGGGTGCGCTCGATGCGGCCGAGTTCACGCAACGCTTTGGCCAGATCGCTGGATTTCGACGACGCGGAGAACTTCTTGAGGATCGCCGACGGCGCGACGGTGCGCGTCGTGATCGACGCGGCAAGGCGCAGGAGTTCGTCCCAATGTTCCATGATGAGGGCGGTGTTGATCGGCACGCCGATATGATTTGCCAGCGCCGGATAGCTATCGGCCTTCTCGAAGGTGTGCAGTTTCCGGTCCTTGATATTGCGAAGTCGGGGCGCGAAGCGCTTGCCGATCAGGCAGAACAGCGCAAAAACATGATCGCTGGCGCCGCCGGTATCGGTGAACAGTTCCTCGATCTCCAGAACCGTGTCGTGGTCGAACAGGCCGTCGAGCACATAGACGGCCTCGCTTTCGGTCGGGCTGATCGGCAGGATGCTGTAATAGCCGTATTGGTCGGAAAGCCCGCTGTAGAACTTCGAGCCCGGCTCGCTGCCATAATGCAGGTTGATGTCGCTGCGCCTTGCGGCCCGGTCACTGGCGCGGAAGAATTGCCCATCGGATGAGGCTGTCGATCCGTCGCCCCAGATTTGCGCATGCGGATGGCGGGTATGGGCATCGGTGACGCAGGCCTGCGCGGCCCGATAGGTTTCGGAGCGGGCATGGAAGCTGCGCATCCAGCCGATCTGGTGGGCGCTGATCCCCTTCGACGCCCCCGCCATGCGTTTCGGGCCGAGATTCGTGCCATCGGCAAGCACGCCGGCCAGCATTGCGGCGATGTTTTGCGGCGCATCTCCCGCCCGGACATGGGTGAACTGGTCGGCAAACCCGGTCCACTCATGCACTTCCCGCAGGAGATCGGGCACCTCGACCAGAGGATACATCTCCGTGATTTCGGCATTGATGGCTTCCGCCGCGGCGGGAACATCGCTGGTATGCGGCGTCACGATCAGCGTGCCGTTTTCCATCCTGACGCCATCGAGCTTGCCGAAACGGGCGCGCCAGGCCAGCCGTTTGAGGTTGACGTCCATCATCTCCCGGACGTCCGCGAGC
>NZ_QNUJ01000022.1:0-2500 GCF_003574625.1 Shinella zoogloeoides | reverse complement strand
AACTGGAGGACCGAACCCGCATCTGTTGCAATAGATTGGGATGACTTGTGGCTAGGGGTGAAAGGCCAATCAAACTCGGAGATAGCTGGTTCTCCGCGAAATCTATTTAGGTAGAGCGTCGACCGAATACCCTCGGGGGTAGAGCACTGGATGGGCTATGGGGACTCACCGTCTTACTGATCCTAACCAAACTCCGAATACCGAGGAGTACTAGTCGGCAGACACACGGCGGGTGCTAACGTCCGTCGTGAAAAGGGCAACAACCCTGACCTCCAGCTAAGGTCCCCAAGTCATGGCTAAGTGGGAAAGGATGTGAGACTCCCAAAACAACCAGGATGTTGGCTTAGAAGCAGCCATCATTTAAAGAAAGCGTAACAGCTCACTGGTCTAATTAAGGGGTTTTGCGCCGAAAATGTAACGGGGCTAAAGCCATGCACCGAAGCTGAGGATTGGACGCAAGTCCAGTGGTAGCGGAGCGTTCCGTAAGCCTGCGAAGGAGGACCCGTGAGGGCCTCTGGAGGTATCGGAAGTGCGAATGTTGACATGAGTAACGATAAAGGGAGTGAGAGACTCCCTCGCCGAAAGACCAAGGGTTCCTGCTTAAAGTTAATCTGAGCAGGGTTAGCCGGCCCCTAAGACGAGGCGGACACGCGTAGTCGATGGGAACCACGTTAATATTCGTGGGCCTGGTGGTAGTGACGGATTGCGTAACTTGTACATTCTTATTGGATTGGGTGTGCAGGGAAGCGGTTCCAGGAAATAGCTCCACCGTATAGACCGTACCCGAAACCGACACAGGTGGTCAGGTAGAGAATACCAAGGCGCTTGAGAGAACTCTGCTGAAGGAACTCGGCAAATTGCACGCGTAACTTCGGAAGAAGCGTGACCCTTTTGCGGGCAACCGTAGAAGGGTGGCACAGACCAGGGGGTAGCGACTGTTTATCAAAAACACAGGGCTCTGCGAAGTCGCAAGACGACGTATAGGGTCTGACGCCTGCCCGGTGCTGGAAGGTTAAGAGGAGAGGTGCAAGCTTTGAATCGAAGCCCCAGTAAACGGCGGCCGTAACTATAACGGTCCTAAGGTAGCGAAATTCCTTGTCGGGTAAGTTCCGACCTGCACGAATGGCGTAACGACTTCCCCGCTGTCTCCAGCAGAGACTCAGTGAAATTGAATTCCCCGTGAAGATGCGGGGTTCCTGCGGTTAGACGGAAAGACCCCGTGCACCTTTACTATAGCTTTACACTGGCATTCGTGTCGGCATGTGTAGGATAGGTGGTAGGCTTTGAAGCAGGGACGCCAGTTTCTGTGGAGCCATCCTTGAAATACCACCCTTATCGTCATGGATGTCTAACCGCGGTCCGTTATCCGGATCCGGGACCGTGTATGGTGGGTAGTTTGACTGGGGCGGTCGCCTCCGAAAGAGTAACGGAGGCGCGCGATGGTGGGCTCAGACCGGTCGGAAATCGGTCGTCGAGTGCAATGGCATAAGCCCGCCTGACTGCGAGACTGACAAGTCGAGCAGAGACGAAAGTCGGTCATAGTGATCCGGTGGTCCCGCGTGGAAGGGCCATCGCTCAACGGATAAAAGGTACGCCGGGGATAACAGGCTGATGACCCCCAAGAGTCCATATCGACGGGGTTGTTTGGCACCTCGATGTCGGCTCATCGCATCCTGGGGCTGGAGCAGGTCCCAAGGGTTTGGCTGTTCGCCAATTAAAGCGGTACGTGAGCTGGGTTCAGAACGTCGTGAGACAGTTCGGTCCCTATCTGCCGTGGGTGTAGGAATATTGACAGGATCTGTCCCTAGTACGAGAGGACCGGGATGGACATATCTCTGGTGGACCTGTTGTCCTGCCAAGGGCATAGCAGGGTAGCTATATATGGAATGGATAACCGCTGAAGGCATCTAAGCGGGAAACCAACCTGAAAACGAGTATTCCCTTGAGAGCCGTGGAAGACGACCACGTTGATAGGCCGGGTGTGGAAGCGCAGCAATGTGTGAAGCTTACCGGTACTAATAGCTCGATTGGCTTGATCGTTCTCATTGTTCATGCTCATCGGCCCTTTGAAAAAGGGCGATGAAGCCAGACGTGTTCACAAAAATAAGACAAACGAAGGCTCCGCCTTCTACCAGCTTCTCAAAAGATTGCCCTTAGCCGACCTGGTGGTTATGGCGGGGTGGCTGCACCCGTTCCCATTCCGAACACGGCCGTGAAACGCCCCAGCGCCAATGGTACTTCGTCTTAAGACGCGGGAGAGTAGGTCGCTGCCAGGTCTGCTAAAGGCAATCAAATCTTCTCAAAACAATCCTCGGCCCAAGCCGAAATCGGGCCGCCCTCAAAGCGGCCCTTTTGCATGCAAAAACATAACGCGGGGTGGAGCAGCCCGGTAGCTCGTCAGGCTCATAACCTGAAGGCCGCAGGTTCAAATCCTGCCCCCGCAACCAAATCAAAAGCCCCGATGACAGAAATGTCTCGGGGCTTTTTGGTGTTTCTGTTC
>NZ_QNUJ01000021.1 GCF_003574625.1 Shinella zoogloeoides | reverse complement strand
CGAGATCAGCGCACTCTCAGCACGACGGCGAGCAACGGCGCGGGCCGCAATGCCGATCTTCTCTATGGAATGTTGAGAAGGCAGCAGCGCCTTCCGCTCACGAAAGGCAGCGATGACGGGCTTGTCAGCGCCTCTCATCCTGGAGGAGCATCCCGCCGCCAAGATCAAGATATGTGGCAGATCTAAAACCATCCAGAACGCTCCTTCGAGCCTACTGCAGACTGAGCACCTCTGCGAGCACGGAAATAGCAAGGGTGCGGGGATCTCGTGTGGATGGAATGAGTCCGATCGGACCTTTAAGTCGAGCGATATCCGCATCGCACATGCCAAGCCTCATCAGGGCCGCATTCCGGCCCTCGCGCGCGCGACGGCTCCCCTGGGCGCCAATATAGCAGGCATCAGTGCGGAGAAGGTCTCTCAGGATCGGGGGTTCGTGATCATGATCGTGATAGAAGAGAACCGCCGCTGTCCAACGATCGACGGAAACGTCAGGAGGAAGGCCGTCGCGCGCCAGGAGGCGCGTTGCAATCCCGCTCTCGCTCGCTAATTCCAGCGTCTCCTCGTCGTGCGACAGCAGCAACGACGGGAATTGCGCGGAATGCACAAGTCCGGCGAAGACGATGGTTTCGGGTCCCTTGCCGAAGATCAAAAACCGCGGCTCTGGCCGTACCGCCGCATGGAACAGGCCGTTGTCGTAGCCTGTGGGTCGATCCGCCGCTATGTAGCAAAGCCCCCTTTCGGGAGAAATGGCCAATGCAAAGGGCTCCCGCGCGAGCCGTAGCTCGATCGCACGATGCAAAAGCACCAGCGGCGGGCGCGGGACGAGCGTAATCTCGAGCCCGCCCCCACACGGTAGCTGTATGTCGAAATACGGGGAGCCCTTTCCGTAGCGGATTTGGAGCGGCCGCCCCTCGACCAAGGCACTATCTGCGTGGTGTTGGACATCCTTTTCGATGCAACCTGACGACAGGCTGCCGACCCGCCGACCATCGGGGAAAAGCGCCATGGCAGCACCGAGCGGCCGATAGGATGGTCCCTCGACAGCGGTGATTAGCGCGAGAACACCATCGGTCTCCGCATCTGCCAAGGCTCCGATTGCGTCCATGTGCGACCCCGGCCGATCAGTTTGCTGCAAAGGCGCAAAAGGCAGAACCATGCTTGGAACTGGCACGACAATTCCTCCTGTTGGCAATCGTTCCCGGATTTCATGAGGTCGACGAACGGGGGAAGCTCCCCCGCCTGTCCAGCCAGGCCGAAACCGCTCGATTATGTAGCCTGGTCTGGAGCTGCTGCGCCCTCGTTGAGCGCCTGGCTGAAGCTCGTGAAAAATTCGTTCGCGAGCTTGTTAGCCGTCGACTGGATCATCCGGCTTCCAAGGGAGGCCAGCTTGCCGCCCAGCGCAGCGTCCGCGGTGTAGGTGAGGACAGTGCCGCCGTCTTTCGGAACGAGTTCCACTTTGGCGGCCCCTTTTGCAAATCCCGCAATGCCACCCGAGCCCTTGCCGGAAAGCACGCACGACTGCGGCGGAACCATATCGGAAAGCTCAACGTCACCCTTGAAGCGTGCTGACACGGGACCGATCTTCAGCTTGACCGTTGCCGCGAACGAGTTTTCACCTGTCTGCACCAGCTCCTCGCACCCCGGAATCGCCCCCTTCAACACGGCGGGATTGAAGAGCGCGGCCCACACGACTTCAGGCGGCAGGCCGAGTTCATGGGTTCCTATCAGTTCCATTCTTGTCCTCCATCATGGTTGTTCCGTCCCAAGCGCGGCAAGAATCCGCGCCGGGGTGATCGGGGTTTGCGTCAATCTTGCGCCAAACGGCAGAAGGGCATCATTGACGGCGTTCATAACCGCAGCGCCGGCGGCTGCGGTCCCCGCCTCGCCCACGCCCTTCGCACCGAGGATCGTGTCCTCGGTCGGAGTTTCGACATGGCCGATGACAATGTCAGGCATCTCGCAGGACATGGGGACCAGGTAGTCGGCGAGCGACCCATTCTGAAGCTGGCCGTTCTCATCGTAGAGGCATTCCTCGAACAGTACGGCTCCCAGCCCCTGGACGACCCCCCCGCGGATCTGCTCGTCGACGAGCAGCGGGTTGATGATGCGCCCGCAATCCTCGACCACCCAGTGCTTCAAGAGCTTGACGAGGCCTGTTTCCGGGTCGACCTCCACCCAGGACGCCTGAATCCCGTTCGTGAAACCGAACGGGTAGCCTGACGGCGCAAAATGCTGCGTCACGGTCAAGGAGTTGTCGATTCCCTGCGGCAGGGTATCGGGCCGATAGGTGGCAATGCGGCCGATCTCAGCCAGGGAGATACGCGACGAACCTGACGAGGCGTCCACCACCTCACCGCCTCTCAATGCGAGGCTGCCAGGTTCGGCTTGCAGGATGGCTCCGGCAATTGTCAGAACCTGATCCGCGAGTTTGCGCCCGGCCAGAAGAGCCGTCTCACCGCCGATCCCCGCGCCTCGGCACGCCCACGTCGCGCCACCGGACGGCGTTGTGTCCGTATCGCCGGTCGTCACCTTGACCTGGTCAGGCGTCACGCCCAACTGATCGGCGACGATCTGGGCAACAATTGTTTCCGTCCCCTGCCCCAGCTCGGTAACCGAGATCGCGCAATATACCTCGCCGCCAGGCGTCAGGCGGACAATTGCCCCATCCTGCGCGGAGATTCTTGCCCCGCCTACGCCGTAGAACGCCGCACCGGGATTCGTGATTTCTACAAACGTGGCCAAGCCGATGCCGCGGTGGATTCCCTTCGCGCGCAGCGCCACCTGCTCTTCACGCAGTGCGTCGTAATTCATCACATCGTATAGTTTTCGAAGGGTCTGCTGGTGAGATAGGCGTTCGAAGCGATAGCCGGTCGCCGACGCACAAGGATAGGCATCGTCGGGAATGACATTGCGCAGGCGTATCTCCCAGGGATCAAGGCCCAGCCGCAATGCTCCCTGGTCGAGCAGCTCTTCCGTGACGGCGCAGGCAATGGGATGGCCCACCGCGCGGTATTGGCTGGTCTGAACCTTGTTTTGAAAGAGAACGTTCAATCGGCCAACGTAATCCTTCATCTGATATGGCGATCCCATGAGCCGGAAAGCCTGATTGCCCTCGACAACAGACGTACGGGGAAAAGCGGAGAAGGCTCCGATGGGGGCGAAATCCTCCACGTCCATGGCCAGGATCATGCCACTTTCATCAAATGCCATCTTCGCACGAACATGATGATCGCGAGCATGGATATCGGTGAGGAAGCTCTCCAGTCGATCAGCCAGGAAACGGACCGGACGATGGAGCAGTAGGGTAGCGGCCACTACCGCCATTTCCTCATTGTAGAGGTGCAGCTTCATACCGAAGCTGCCGCCGACATCCGGAGCAATCACCCGGACCTTATGGTCCGGAAGGCCGAAGTGCCGGGAGTAAATGTCCTGGAACTGATATGGCGTCTGCGTGCCCTGATGCACCGTTAACTGGCCGGTCGCAGGATTATAGTCGGCAACGATCGCTCGAGGCTCCAGCGTGACCGCCGTATGGCGGCCGAAGGAATACTCTCCCTCGACGATCAGCGCGGCGTTGGCGAAAGCGACCTCGACATTGTCGGTCTTGAGTTCGTTGCGATAGCAGATATTGCTTTTCAGGCTCGATGTGGCCGGTCCGACGGCTGGATCCAGAGCCGCCTCCACCCCGCATACCGGATCGAACTCGTCAAGCTCCAATAGGATGAGTTCGCAAGCGTCCTCGGCTTCGGCGCGGCTTTTCGCCACCACCATGGCGACGGGATGCCCCGCCCAGAGAACCTCTTCCTCCGCCAGAATATTTTGCGGGGCGCTGACCATGCCGGCAAAATGGCCAAGGTTGCTGGTCCAGCTTTCGCAAAGCGGATTCAGATCGGCCGCAGTGAAAACCGCCAGGACGCCAGGCGCAGAGCGCGCACCTTCGACATCCAGCTCGCTGATCTTGCCATGGGCCATCGGGCTACGCAGAAAGGCCGCATGCAACATCCGCGGCAATTGCAGGTCGCTGACATAGTTTCCTCGCCCATGCAGATGGCGTAACGCGTTCTGACGACGGTGAGGATGGCCGATATGCGCGGATCGATCACTCATTCCGCCCTCCTTTCCGCGCGAGCGGATGCAGCGGCGGTGATGGCGTCGACAATTGCCTCGTAGCCCGTGCAACGGCAATAATTCCCCGACAGCGCGGTGCGGATTGCCTCTCGATCGGGATTGGGCTGATCCAGCAACAGGCGGTGCGCGGTCATCAACATGCCGGGCGTGCAATACCCACATTGCAGGGCATTTCGTGCGTGAAAGGCTGTCTGGAGATCGGCAATCTCGCCGCTCTCCGCCAGACCCTCGATCGTACGAACCGTACTGCCGGCGGCCTGAACTGCCAGGACAAGGCAACCATGAACGGGCTTGTCGTCGACCATCACCAGACAGGCCCCGCACACTCCCATTTCGCAACCGATATGGCTGCCGGTCAGACGCAACCTATCACGAACAAAATCCACGAGGCTCATCCGAGGTTCGATCAGTTCCGAGACCTCTTCGCCGTTGACGGTCATCTCGACCATGACTTTCATCGAGCATCCTCCCTATTGAGCGAGCCATCCGAGAGGCTGTGCAGCACCCTCCCCAACAGGACACCGGCAAGATGCAGCCGCATCTTGCCCGGCATGCTTGGATCGTCAGCCGGCTCCAGATCGTTCGAGAGCGCGTCCCGCGCGCTACATATTCTGTCCAGGTCGAGCGGATGCCCTGTCAGTGCGTTCTCGGCGGAGTGGGCGCGTACCGGGACAGTCCCGACCGCGTGGAAGCAAATCCTCGCATCGATGGTTCTCCCGCCTTCCTGCATGAGACGCACGGCAGCTCCCACCATGGCGAAGTCACCGTGGCGTCGCGCGAGCTCGCTAAACCGCATTCGTGCCGACGGAGGTTGCCGCGGTATTAGGATGGAACGCAGTATCTCGCCGGGCTCCATCGCCGTTGTATAAAGATCGAGGAAGAAATCGTCGGCATCCACCTCGCGCTCTCCGTCGGGGCCGACGATATCAAGCACGGCTCCGAGACAGCGCACGACGGCGGGGAATTCCGAAGCAGGATCCGCGAGAGCCAGGTTGCCGCCGAAGGTCGCCCGGTTTCTTATCGCCGGATGGGCAACATGGTGGGCTGCCTCGGACAAAAGCGGGGCGTGTTCCCGCACCAGGGGATCGGAGAGGATCTCGGCATGCGTCGTGGTGGCGCCGATCCGAAGGCCCGCCTCCGTCAGCACGATCCCGGAAAGCTCAGGCAGGCGCGAAATGTCGATCAATACCGACGGCGCCTGTAGCCGTAGCGCAAGCGACGGGACGACGCTGTGGCCACCTGCCAACCAGATCGCCTCACCTTCGAACTCAGCATACCATTCCAGCGCCTGCGGGATACTCTCCGCACGCCGATAGCCAAAAGGTGGCGGTTTCATCTCACTTCCCCATATTCGGCATCATCGAACCCTGCGCGCCGAAATCGCGCCGGCTTGGTGGGGCAACGCCGTGCTGGTGCAGGCGTTGCCAGGGATGCAAGATCACGCGACCTCGCGGCTTGGCGAGACGCCAAGCACTTCTTCCCGCTTAAGCGTTTCCGGCATGAGCCACACCGTTATCGCCCCGACGAAGAAGACCACCGAGCAAGCGCCAATGCCGAAGGCAAGGCCGTGCGTTTTCGCCATAGCGCCGACGGTGACCGGCGTAACGACCGCGCCAATGCCACGGCCGATGTTGAAGGCGAAACCGGAGCCCATTGCACGGATGTCCTGCGGGAAGAGTTCGGCGAAATAGGATCCGAACAGGCCGAACACCCCGCCGAATGACAGGCCCATCAGTGGTCCCAGCCAAAAGAGAAGCTCGGCATCCGGCACGATGACATAAAGCGGCACGATGATCGTATCCGCGAGGAACGCAAGCATCAGCGCATTGCGACGCCCGATGCGGTCAGCGATCCAGGCGAACAGGAAGTAGCCCACGAACGCACCGGAGAAGATCACTACCGAGAACAGGCTCATATAGGAGAGGTCGAGTCCCCTCACCTGAACCAGATAGGTCGGAATCCAGGACGAGACCCCCCAGAAGCCGCCCATCTGGCACGCAGCGGCAATGGTCGCGCCGATGGTCAGCATCGCAGTGCCAGGAGCGAAGAGACGCTTGAAACTGACGCCATCCTTGTGAGCTTTCGCTGTCCGCGGCGGATCTGCCGGCACGATGAGCCAGAACAGCACGCCAACGATCGCCGCGCTTCCCGTAAGCGCGAAAAGCATGTGCCATCCGAGGTCGTCCAAAAGGTATCGCCCCATCAGCGATGCGAGGATGCCGCCGAGCGCGAACGTGGAGAGCATGAAGCCGGCCGCGCGGGCGCGATACCGCGGCGCCCAATGGTCGGCGATCAGCGCCACGATCGGCCCCCAAAGCCCGCCCATCCCCACCCCCTGCAGGAAGCGCAGAACCATCAGCTGTTCCCAGGAAGTCACCCAATAGACCAGCGCGGTAAAGATGCCGAACTCGATAAGGCAGATGACGGCGGCGTTTTTCCGCCCCCAGTTCTCGGCAACCCAGCCAAACAGCACACCGCCGATGGCTGTTCCGATCATCGTCGCGGATGCGAGAAGACCGGCATCGGTCAGCGAGATGCCGAGCGATGCGATAATCACCGGCATACATATCGCCAGGATCTGCAGATCGAGGCTGTCATAGAGATATGCCAGGAACGTCATATTGAGCACCCTCCAACGATGGCGGGTCCCGCTTTGTGTCATTTCCATGCTCTTCCTCCCTTAGAGATGACGTCATCTCATCAATGTCGCTTCGGTAGCGTGCTCTGCCTCGGATTCAGGAACCGCTCATCCGGCCCGTGCATTCAACGTCTGCATCCCGGAACTCGGCATGCCGCGCATTGGGGCAGAACGTCACCAGGCAGTCGTGGTGGAGTTGTTGCAGGTCGTCGCGCCGCCATCCCGCGGATGGCCTGCGCGCGCTTATTTGCGGCTGTTACGTCAAATCTCCCCACGAGCGGTCAACAAGGCTTCTCCTCCAATTGTGACCACATGGTTACAAATTGCATAAGCGCGACCTTTGCACAAGCGATAAATGACCATTTGGTCACTTCCTTTTGTGCTATTGTCGCGCCGATAACAGGCTAAGGTGCATTTCATGGAGAAAACGACCTCATCCACATCGCGCCGCAAGAACATGCGGTCGGCCGATCGGGAGAGACAGATTCTGGAGGAAACCGTTCGCTTTTTCGCAGAGCACGGCTTTGAGGGACAGACCCGAGAACTCGCAAAGCGGCTGGGTGTATCGCACGCCGTGATCTATCGGCATTTTGAGAGCAAGCAGGCGCTAATCGAACGAGTATACGAGCACGTCTACACCAGCCGCTGGCGAAGCAGCTGGAACGAGTTGGTTGTGAACCGCAGTATCCCCCTCGAGGAAAGACTGGTTCAGTTTTACAGGGAGTATGCGCAGTGCGTATTCGAGTACGAGTGGGTACGGATATTCATTTCAGCCGGATTGAAGTCATACGGATTGCCAGAACGCTATCTCGCGATCATCCGCAGCCGAATAATTCGCCCAGCCGTAATGGAATTGCGTCATGATCTGGGCCTCCCCGAGCGGCTTCCGTCGGAGCCTGAAGAAGAACTGTTCTGGGGCCTCCACGGTGGCGTATTTTATCTCGCTATTCGCAAATTCATCTACGCGACAAACACTCCGGAGGACGTTGATCGGACGGTGGTGCGCACCGTAAGATCGTTCATGTCGGGGATTAGGTCGCAGATTGCGGCTGATGACTGATCTAATATGCATTCCTCCCGGCCTGGCCGGCCGGCAACGTGAAGCATGGAACGGGATGGTAAGGCATGGCAATTGGCGTTCCCGAAGAGGAGATTGACGACTGGCTCACGGCTCACGCGTAGGTTCCTTATTCCTCATTTGTCTCCGCCTCGCTCCCCGAGGAGCCTGCCTCTATCGCGTGCCGGCTTAGCAGCCCCGCGTCCTCCAGTGCCTCGATGTCCGGCAGATCGCGTAGCGTCTGCAGATCGAAGGCCGCGAGGAAATGCTTCGTCGTGACATAGGTATAGGGCGCGCCCGGCGTCGGGCTGCGCGGGCCAGAGGCAAGGAAGTTGGCATTGCGCAGGCTTGAGATAATATCGCGGCTGACCTCCTTGCCGAAGATCTTCGACAGGTCGCCACGGGTGATCGGCTGAAAATAGGCGATGGCCGTCAGAACCATCGCCTCGAACTCGGACAGTGCCGCCGCCGGTCCGCGCGTCGACGCCTGCGATGCCCGGATCGCGGACGCGTAAGCCGGACGGCTTCGGTGCTGCCAGCCGCCGGCGACGGCGGCGATCTCATAGGGCCGGTTATGCAGCTCGGCCTGAAGATCGTCGATCAAGAGATCGATGCTGCAATCCGGGCCGACTACGCGCGCCAGTGTCTCGCGGGTAACGGGCTCCCCCGACGCGAACATCACCGCTTCGACGCGCATCATCCATTCGCGCCAGCGCAGCGCCGCCGGCAAATCGGCCAGCTCGCGGTCGAACAGGACATCCTCCTCCGACGCTCGCGCGCGGCCGCGGGAAGCCCTGGTCGTCTCCCGCACGGTCATAGCCCAAAGATCCGAAAGGAACTGCGCCCGGATAGCTCGCGCACGGCGCCGACCCCCTCCAATCGATCGAACAGGCGATTGGCCGCCCAGCGTGACAGATTGCTGCCCGGGGCGGTGGCCGACATGGCGTCCGTATCGAGCAGTTTCTGGATGACAGCGTCTGCCCCCTTGGTGCGCACCGTCGGCGCGACCGCGATCAGCATGTCGGCGCGCCGGGCGATCTCGTCAGCGGCACGGAGGGCAGCGCCCGTCCCCTCGACCAGCGCGAGGCAGACGGCGCGCGGGAAGGCGAGTTCGGGGGCGGAACAAGATTTGTTCCCCCAGACACGTTAAGGCCGAACGGAGAGTGAACGTCACGCTGCGCGAAGGATTTTCCCTGGAAGCCGCAATGGCCTGAAGCCCTCGGACATCTGCT
>NZ_QNUJ01000020.1 GCF_003574625.1 Shinella zoogloeoides | reverse complement strand
ATCCGTCCGACGACGAAGACGACCTGCACGGGCGTTGAAATGTTCCGCAAGCTGCTCGACCAGGGCCAGGCCGGCGACAACATCGGTGCGCTGCTGCGCGGTGTGAACCGTGACGGCGTCGAGCGTGGCCAGATCCTGTGCAAGCCGGGTTCGGTCAAGCCGCACAAGAAGTTCAAGGCTGAAGCCTACATCCTGACGAAGGAAGAAGGCGGCCGTCATACGCCGTTCTTCACGAACTACCGTCCGCAGTTCTACTTCCGCACGACGGACGTAACGGGCATCGTTACGCTTCCGGAAGGCACGGAAATGGTCATGCCGGGCGACAACGTAACGGTTGACGTCGAGCTGATCGTTCCGATCGCGATGGAAGAAAAGCTGCGCTTCGCCATCCGCGAAGGCGGCCGTACCGTCGGCGCCGGCATCGTCGCTTCGATCGTCGAGTAAGTCTTAAGGCTTCAGGCCTGATGAGAGCCCCGCGGGAAACCGCGGGGCTTTTTCCGTTTATTGGTTCTTTTTTAGCCCCCGGACATAACTCGCCAGTTCTGGGGATGGAGAGGGCAGCCGGGAAAGAGTAGGTTTCCCGTGTCGCTTGAAGCGGCTCGGCCGGCGCGAAGTGCGCCATGGCCCGGCGTCCCCGGATTCTTCAGATTCGCTGTTGTGGAGGCGCCTTTGCATGTGGCGGGCACGAGGCATGCCGCGTGTATCACGGTAACAACGAACAGGCCGTTGCTCCATGAAGGCTCTTGTCCGCGTAGCGCGCGCAGCGCTCGCCGTTTCGACGATTCTCGCGATCCTGCCGGCAGGCCCGGCGGCGGCGGGCGATTCGCTGGTGATCTGGTCGCCGACGAAGGTCTCGCCCTATGCCTACCGGCTGAGGACGGGCGCCAAGACGGCGGCGGGCAATCCGCTGAGCGCCGGCGTCGACTTCTCGGTCAGCGCATCGCCGGGCGGGCGCATCCGCAACACGCGCGACAATGCCCGGTTCTGGGCGGAGATGGCGGGGCAGGGACGCTCCGGCGCCGAACGCAGCGCGGCGGCCGGCTACAATCCCCTGACGGGGCGCGTGTCGGGCAGAATCGGCGTGACGCGACGCTGGATGGCGTCGCGCTCCATCGATGTCGTTCTCGCGCCATCCTTCTCCGCGGATGCGGCCGTGCGGCGCGGCGAGCACGGTGCTTTCCGCATGACGCAGCGGGCGGAGATCCAGGCCCTTGCGACGGGGACCGCCTTCATCGCCTCCGGCAGCGCGGCGAGCGGCCGGCACGACATCGGAACGGAGCTTTCCGTCGAGCAGCGGCTCTTCGATAACCTCAACCTCGCCGCCTCGGTGCGCCGGCAGGAGGCGGAGCTGACGGGTGCGCTGCGCGCGCGGTTCCGCGTGACCTGGTGAAGGCCGGCGGGGAGGGCGGCAGGACGCCTAAGCTGTGAAAAAATCTCGTCTTCGGGCTTGCCAAGTCCGCCCGCGCGCCGTAAAGACGCCATGCCTTGCCGGCGAGAGGCGTTTCGCCCCGATACGGCAAGCACATAGGGGTATAGCTCAGTTGGTAGAGCGGCGGTCTCCAAAACCGCAGGTCGGGGGTTCGAGCCCCTCTGCCCCTGCCATTCCTGCCGGACAGCGCGGACCACTTGCAGCGACGGCAGCGATGGCGCGGCGGTGTTTTCCGCCGAAATTCGCGAAAAGCCCGCTTGCCTCTTGTGAAAAAGGGAATCGGGCTTTATGTAGGGCTAAACAGACACGCGGTGCGTGGGGCTGAGAGTTCAGCTTTACGCGCCGTAATGGCGTGGACATTCAATGGCATCGAAAACGAATCCGATTGCGTTTCTGCAGCAGGTACGCTCCGAGACGGCGAAAGTGACTTGGCCCTCGCGGCGCGAGACGATGATCTCGACCGTCATGGTCTTCGTCATGGTCTTCCTTGCCGCGGTGTTTTTCTTCGCTGCGGACCAGTTGATGGGCTGGCTGGTTGGCCTCGTCCTCGGCGCCGGCGTTGGCGCCTGATCGGTTGGAGATGAACATGGCTTCGCGTTGGTACATCGTCCACGCCTATTCGAATTTCGAGAAGAAGGTCGCTGAGGATATCGAGAACAAGGCCCGCCAGAAGGGTCTCGATCACCTCTTCGAAAAGATCCTCGTGCCGACCGAGAAGGTCGTCGAGGTGCGTCGCGGCCGCAAGGTCGACTCCGAGCGCAAGTTCTTCCCCGGCTACGTGCTGGTGCGGGCGAACCTGACGGACGAGGCGTACCACCTCATCAAGAATACGCCGAAGGTCACGGGCTTCCTCGGTTCCGACAACAAGCCGGTTCCGATCCCGGACAGCGAGGCCGAGCGCATCCTGTCGCAGGTCCAGGACGGCGTCGATCGTCCGAAGCCCTCGGTTTCCTTCGAGATCGGCGAGCAGGTTCGCGTTTCCGACGGTCCGTTCGCTTCGTTCAACGGTATCGTCCAGGACGTCGACGAGGAGCGTTCGCGCCTCAAGGTGGAAGTGTCGATCTTCGGTCGCGCCACCCCGGTCGAGCTGGAATACGCCCAGGTCGAGAAAATCTGATTTCGGCGGCGCCTTCCGGGCGCTGCTGTTTCGAAATCCAATCCTCCTTGCGAGGGTTGGTGGCGGAGGTTTCCGCCAATCGCGTGGAAGGGAAGGCGGCCTTTGGCCGGGCGCCCGGACCGCACCACGCAACCGCAGCCGTCGGTCCTCGGGCCGGCATCGAGGGCCGGGCAACCGGCCGCATTCTGAAAGGCAGAGAAAATGGCTAAGAAAGTTGCAGGCCAGCTCAAGCTTCAGGTCAAGGCAGGATCGGCGAACCCGTCCCCGCCGATCGGCCCGGCGCTTGGTCAGCGTGGCATTAACATCATGGAATTCTGCAAGTCGTTCAACGCGGCGACGCAGGAAATGGAAAAGGGTATGCCGATCCCGGTCGTCATCACCTACTACCAGGACAAGTCCTTCACGTTTGTGATGAAGCAGCCGCCGGTGACCTACTTCCTCAAGAAGGAAGCCAAGATCCAGTCCGGCTCGAAGACCCCCGGCAAGGGCGCGTCCATCGGCAAGCTCACCAAGGCTCAGATCAAGTCGATCGCCGAAGCCAAGATGAAGGATCTCAACGCCGCCGATATCGAAGGCGCGATGGCAATGGTCGAGGGTTCTGCCCGCGCCATGGGCCTGGAAGTGGTAGGTTAAGACCATGGCCAAGATTGCAAAGCGTCTCCAGAAGATCCGTGAAGGCATCGATCCGACCAAGCTCGTTGCCCTGTCGGACGCAATTGCTCTCGTCAAGGAGCGTGCCGTCGCCAAGTTCGACGAAACCGTCGAAGTCGCCATGAACCTCGGCGTCGACCCGCGCCACGCTGACCAGATGGTCCGCGGCGTGGTCAACCTGCCGAACGGCACGGGCCGCGACGTCCGCGTCGCCGTCTTCGCTCGCGGCGCCAAGGCCGATGAAGCCAAGGCTGCCGGCGCCGACATCGTCGGTGCGGAAGACCTGCTCGAAATCGTCCAGGGCGGCAAGATCGACTTCGATCGTTGCATCGCGACCCCGGACATGATGCCGCTCGTCGGCCGCCTCGGTAAGGTTCTCGGCCCGCGCGGCATGATGCCGAACCCGAAGGTCGGCACCGTCACCATGGACGTCACGGGCGCCGTCAAGGCATCCAAGGGCGGCGCTGTCGAGTTCCGCGTCGAGAAGGCTGGTATCATCCATGCCGGCATCGGCAAGGCTTCCTTCGACGCCAAGGCTCTGGAAGAGAACATCAAGGCTTTCGCCGACGCCGTCATCAAGGCGAAGCCGGCTGGCGCCAAGGGCAACTACGTCAAGCGCGTTGCCATCTCTTCGACGATGGGCCCGGGCGTGAAGATCGACCCGGCGACCGTCGCCTGATCTATTCCGGTCCGGCTTGCCGGACCGCAACAGAATTCCCGGCCCATCCGGCCGGGGATTTCCGGGGCAACCCGGAACTCCTGTCCGAGATTGCAGGTGGTTAGACCTTAATCACGTTGCCTGCATGAGACGGGTGAGACCTGGATTTCACTCAGCGTCGGATGACGCGGAATTCGGTTCGAACCTACCTTGCCTGTGTCGCGGCCTCTGGCCGAGCGCGGGGGGACAGGATCCTCGAGCGTCGCTCGGGATCAGCTTTTTGAGATGATCTCTAGCGGCAAAGGCAAACCCGGCAGGGTCCGTGAGAAGTCATGGCCCTGTCTACTGGAGATAGGCAGTGGAAAGAGCGGAAAAACGCGAATTCGTCACGGAGCTGAATGAAGTCTTCAAGGCTTCCGGTTCGGTTGTCGTGGCCCGCTATGCCGGCATCACCGTTGCACAGATGAACGATCTTCGTACGAAGATGCGTGCAGCTGGCGGTACCGTCAAAGTCGCGAAGAACCGCCTGGCCAAAATTGCCCTTCAGGGTACGGAGTCGGAAGGGATGTCTGATCTCTTCCAGGGCCAGACGCTCATTGCATACGCAAATGATCCGATGATCGCTCCGAAGGTAGCCATGGATTTCGCCAAGACCAACGACAAGCTCGTTGTTCTCGGTGGTGCCATGGGTGCGACCACACTCGACGCAGAAGCAGTCAAGTCGCTTGCGACCCTGCCTTCGCTCGACGAGCTTCGTGCAAAGCTCCTGGGCCTCATTGCAGCCCCGGCAACGCGCGTCGCCACGGTCGTTGCAGCACCGGCAAGCCAGCTTGCCCGCGTGTTCGCAGCCTACGCCAAGAAGGACGAAGCCGCGTAAGGCGGTTTTTCGCTGTAAATCAAACAACCCAGTTCGAACCGAACAAAAGGAAATACGAAAATGGCTGATCTCGCAAAGATCGTTGAAGACCTGTCCGCCCTGACCGTCCTGGAAGCCGCTGAGCTTTCCAAGCTTCTCGAAGAGAAGTGGGGCGTTTCGGCTGCAGCTCCCGTAGCTGTTGCTGCTGCTGGCGGCGCTGCTGCTCCGGCTGCTGCCGAAGAAGAAAAGACCGAGTTCGACGTTATCCTCGTTGACGCTGGCGCCAACAAGATCAACGTCATCAAGGAAGTCCGCGGCATCACCGGCCTCGGCCTCAAGGAAGCCAAGGACCTGGTCGAAGGCGCTCCGAAGCCGGTCAAGGAAGCCGTTTCCAAGGCTGAAGCCGCTGACCTCAAGAAGAAGCTTGAGGACGCCGGCGCCAAGGTCGACGTCAAGTAATACCGGAATACGGTGGGAGAGGGTTTCGACCCTCTCCCATTGGTCCTTTCCGCTGAACTGATTACCCAAAAGCCGCAAAAACGGCTTTTGGGTAATGGGTTCTTCAAGAGGATGGTCTTCACCGCAAGATTGGGCAATCCGGCCCGTCAACCGGCAGAAAGACGAGTTTGAACCAACCCATTGGTCGACGGGATCGACTGGCCAGCGAACCCCGTCCGTTGCAGGCCCGGATGCAAATTTGAAGGAGCGACGATGGCTCAGACCCTTTCGTTTAACGGTCGTAGGCGCGTACGCAAGTTTTTTGGTAAAATCCCCGAAGTCGCTGAAATGCCGAACCTCATCGAGGTTCAGAAGGCGTCTTATGATCAATTCCTGATGGTTGAAGAGCCCGCCGGCGGTCGTCCGGACGAGGGCCTTCAGGCCGTTTTCAAGTCGGTTTTCCCGATCACGGACTTCTCCGGCGCTTCCATGCTCGAATTCGTCTCCTACGAATTCGAACAGCCGAAGTTCGACGTCGAGGAATGCCGCCAGCGTGACCTGACCTACGCAGCGCCCCTCAAGGTGACGCTGCGCCTCATCGTGTTCGATATCGACGAGGATACGGGCGCCAAGTCGATCAAGGACATCAAGGAACAGAACGTCTACATGGGCGACATGCCGCTCATGACCGACAACGGCACGTTCATCGTCAACGGCACCGAGCGCGTCATCGTTTCCCAGATGCACCGTTCGCCGGGCGTGTTCTTCGACCACGACAAGGGCAAGAGCCATTCTTCCGGCAAGCTGCTCTTTGCCGCCCGCGTCATCCCGTATCGCGGTTCCTGGCTCGACATCGAGTTCGACGCCAAGGACATCGTGCATGCGCGCATCGACCGCCGCCGCAAGATCCCCGTCACGTCGCTGCTCATGGCTCTCGGCATGGACGGCGAAGAAATCCTGTCGACCTTCTACACGAAGTCGCTCTACCAGCGCGACGGCGAAGGCTGGCGCGTGCCGTTCAATCCCGACGCGCTGAAGGGCCAGAAGGCCGTCGCGGACATGATCGACGCCGACACGGGTGAAGTGGTCGTGGAGATTGGCAAGAAGCTGACCCCGCGTCTGCTGCGCTCGCTCTCCGAAAAGGGCCTCAAGGCCCTCAAGGCGACCGACGAAGATCTCTACGGCAACTACCTCGCTGAAGACGTCGTCAACTACAGCACGGGCGAGATCTACCTCGAAGCCGGCGACGAAATCGACGAGAAGACCCTGCCGGTCATCCTGTCGGCCGGTTTCGACGAGATTCCGGTTCTCGACATCGACCACATCAATGTCGGCGCCTACATCCGCAACACGCTTTCGGCAGACAAGAACGAGAACCGTCAGGACGCTCTGTTCGACATCTACCGCGTCATGCGCCCGGGTGAACCGCCGACCATGGATTCGGCCGAAGCCATGTTCAACACGCTGTTCTTCGATGCGGAGCGTTACGACCTCTCCGCCGTTGGCCGCGTGAAGATGAACATGCGCCTCGACCTCGACGTCGCCGACACGGTCCGCACGCTGCGCAAGGAAGACATCCTTGCCGTCGTGAAGATGCTGGTCGAGCTGCGCGACGGCAAGGGCGAGATCGACGACATCGACAACCTCGGCAACCGTCGCGTCCGCTCTGTCGGCGAACTGATGGAGAACCAGTACCGTCTCGGCCTGCTCCGCATGGAGCGCGCGATCAAGGAACGCATGTCCTCGATCGAGATCGACACGGTCATGCCGCAGGACCTGATCAACGCGAAGCCGGCAGCCGCAGCCGTTCGTGAATTCTTCGGTTCCTCGCAGCTCTCGCAGTTCATGGACCAGGTGAACCCGCTTTCGGAAATCACCCACAAGCGCCGTCTTTCGGCTCTTGGCCCGGGTGGTCTGACCCGCGAGCGCGCAGGCTTCGAAGTCCGCGACGTTCATCCGACCCATTACGGCCGTATCTGCCCGATCGAAACGCCGGAAGGCCCGAACATCGGTCTGATCAACTCGCTCGCAACCTTCGCCCGCGTCAACAAGTACGGCTTCATCGAAAGCCCGTACCGCAAGATCGTCGACGGCAAGGTCACGACGGACGTGGTCTACCTCTCCGCAATGGAAGAGGCCAAGTACCACGTCGCGCAGGCCAACTCGGTGCTCGAAGCCGACAACTCCTTCGCTGAAGAGTTCGTCGTCTGCCGTCACGCCGGCGAAGTCATGCTCGCCCCGCGCGACCAGATCAACCTCATGGACGTTTCGCCGAAGCAGCTCGTTTCGGTCGCGGCGGCGCTCATCCCGTTCCTCGAGAACGACGACGCCAACCGCGCGCTCATGGGTTCGAACATGCAGCGTCAGGCCGTGCCGCTCCTGCGTGCGGAAGCTCCGTTCGTCGGCACCGGCATGGAGCCGGTCGTCGCCCGTGACTCGGGCGCCGCCATCGCGGCCCGCCGCGGCGGCGTCGTCGACCAGGTCGACGCGACCCGTATCGTTATCCGCGCCACCGAAGACCTCGATCCGTCGAAGTCGGGCGTCGATATCTACCGTCTGCAGAAGTTCCAGCGTTCCAACCAGAACACCTGCGTCAACCAGCGCCCGCTGGTCGCCGTCGGCGACGTTCTGAACAAGGGCGACATCATCGCGGACGGTCCGTCGACCGACCTCGGCGACCTCGCGCTCGGCCGCAACGCGCTCGTCGCGTTCATGCCGTGGAACGGCTACAACTACGAAGACTCGATCCTGATGTCCGAACGCATCGTCTCCGACGACGTGTTCACCTCGATCCACATCGAGGAATTCGAAGTCATGGCCCGCGACACCAAGCTGGGTCCGGAAGAAATCACGCGCGACATTCCGAACGTCTCGGAAGAAGCGCTGAAGAACCTCGACGAAGCCGGTATCGTCTATATCGGCGCAGAGGTTCAGCCGGGCGACATCCTGGTCGGCAAGATCACCCCGAAGGGCGAAAGCCCGATGACGCCGGAAGAAAAGCTCCTGCGCGCCATCTTCGGTGAAAAGGCCTCCGACGTTCGCGACACCTCCATGCGCATGCCGCCCGGCACCTTCGGCACGGTCGTCGAAGTTCGCGTCTTCAACCGCCACGGCGTGGAGAAGGACGAACGCGCGATGGCGATCGAGCGCGAAGAGATCGAGCGTCTTGCGAAGGACCGTGACGACGAGCAGGCGATCCTCGACCGTAACGTCTACGGCCGTCTGATCGACATGCTGCGCGGTCACGTCGCCGTCGCCGGCCCGAAGTCCTTCAAGAAGGGCACCGAGCTGTCGAACGCCGTCGTCTCCGAATATCCCCGCTCGCAGTGGTGGATGTTCGCCGTCGAGGACGAGAAGGTCCAGGGCGAGATCGAAGCCCTCCGCGGCCAGTACGACGAATCCAAGTCGCGCCTTGAACAGCGCTTCATGGACAAGGTCGAGAAGGTCCAGCGCGGCGACGAAATGCCTCCGGGCGTCATGAAGATGGTCAAGGTCTTCGTCGCTGTGAAGCGCAAGATCCAGCCGGGCGACAAGATGGCCGGCCGTCACGGCAACAAGGGTGTCGTCTCGCGCATCCTGCCGATCGAGGACATGCCGTTCCTCGAAGACGGCACGCATGTCGACATCTGCTTGAACCCGCTGGGCGTGCCTTCGCGCATGAACGTCGGTCAGATCCTCGAAACGCACCTCGCATGGGCTTGCGCCGGCATGGGCAAGAAGATCGGCGAGCTGCTCGACGAGTATCGCAAGACCATGGACATCTCGGACCTGAAGCGCGAGCTGACGGAAGTCTACGAAAGCGAAGCCAAGGACGAAGTCGCTCACTTCGACGACGACGCCCTGGTCAAGCTTGCCGAGCAGTCCCGCAAGGGCGTCTCCATCGCAACCCCGGTCTTCGACGGTGCGCATGAGCCCGACGTCGCCGGCATGCTGGAGCGCGCAGGTCTTGCCTCGTCCGGTCAGTCGGTTCTCTACGACGGCCGTACGGGCGAAGCCTTCGACCGCCAGGTCACCGTCGGCTACATGTACATGATCAAGCTGAACCACCTCGTGGACGACAAGATCCACGCCCGTTCGATCGGCCCGTACTCGCTCGTTACCCAGCAGCCGCTGGGCGGCAAGGCGCAGTTCGGCGGCCAGCGCTTCGGGGAAATGGAGGTCTGGGCGCTCGAAGCCTACGGCGCCGCCTACACGCTGCAGGAAATGCTGACCGTGAAGTCGGACGACGTCGCGGGCCGCACCAAGGTGTACGAGGCGATCGTGCGTGGCGACGACACGTTCGAGGCGGGCATTCCGGAGAGCTTCAACGTTCTCGTCAAGGAAATGCGCTCGCTCGGTCTGTCGGTCGAACTCGAGAACTCGAAGGTCGATCCGGCCGCGGAAGCCGGCCAGCTTCCCGACGCGGCGGAATAAGCCTGATGATCCGGTGCGCGCCTCAAGGCGCGCACCGTTACCGCCTCGGCCCGGTCGGGCAGGGGCGGCTCATCCGTTTCAGGCAGTCTTGCGGCACCCGGGTATCGCCGCAATTGACTGCTAAGCAGAGGGCCACTGGCCCACGAAGGAGATAGGCATGAACCAAGAGGTCATGAACCTTTTCAACCCGCAGGTGCCTGCGCAGACGTTCGACTCCATCCGTATTTCGATCGCGTCTCCGGAAAAGATCCTTTCCTGGTCGTATGGCGAGATCAAGAAGCCGGAAACGATCAACTACCGCACGTTCAAGCCGGAACGCGACGGTCTCTTCTGCGCGCGCATCTTTGGCCCGATCAAGGACTACGAGTGCCTGTGCGGCAAGTACAAGCGCATGAAGTACAAGGGCATCATCTGCGAAAAGTGCGGCGTCGAAGTCACGCTGTCGCGCGTTCGCCGCGAGCGCATGGGCCATATCGAGCTCGCCGCGCCCGTCGCCCACATCTGGTTCCTGAAGTCGCTGCCCTCGCGCATCGCCACGCTCCTCGACATGACCCTCAAGGATGTCGAGCGCGTTCTCTATTTCGAGAACTACATCGTGACGGAGCCGGGCCTGACCGCGCTCAAGGAAAACCAGCTTCTTTCCGAAGAAGAATACATGATCGCCGTCGATGAATATGGTGAAGACCAGTTCACGGCGATGATCGGCGCCGAGGCCATCTACGAGATGCTCGCCTCGATGAACCTCGAAAAGATCGCCGGCGACCTGCGTTCTGATCTGGCCGACACCACGTCGGACCTGAAGCAGAAGAAGCTGATGAAGCGCCTGAAGATCGTCGAGAACTTCATGGAATCCGGCAACCGCCCGGAATGGATGATCATGAAGGTCGTTCCGGTGATCCCGCCGGACCTGCGCCCGCTGGTTCCGCTGGACGGCGGCCGCTTCGCGACGTCGGACCTCAACGATCTCTATCGCCGCGTCATCAACCGTAACAACCGTCTGAAGCGCCTCATCGAGCTGCGCGCACCGGGCATCATCATCCGTAACGAGAAGCGCATGCTTCAGGAATCGGTTGACGCCCTGTTCGATAACGGCCGCCGCGGCCGCGTCATCACGGGCGCCAACAAGCGTCCGCTGAAGTCGCTGTCCGACATGCTCAAGGGCAAGCAGGGCCGCTTCCGCCAGAACCTGCTCGGCAAACGCGTCGACTATTCCGGCCGTTCGGTCATCGTGACGGGTCCGGAACTCAAGCTGCACCAGTGCGGCCTGCCGAAGAAGATGGCGCTCGAGCTGTTCAAGCCGTTCATCTACGCCCGCCTCGACGCGAAGGGTTTCTCCTCGACCGTCAAGCAGGCCAAGAAGCTCGTCGAAAAGGAAAAGCCGGAAGTCTGGGATATCCTCGACGAGGTCATCCGCGAGCATCCGGTTCTCCTCAACCGCGCACCGACGCTGCACCGCCTGGGCATCCAGGCCTTCGAACCGATCCTGGTCGAAGGCAAGGCCATCCAGTTGCACCCGCTCGTCTGCACGGCCTTCAACGCCGACTTCGACGGCGACCAGATGGCCGTCCACGTCCCGCTCTCGCTGGAAGCCCAGCTTGAAGCGCGCGTGCTCATGATGTCGACGAACAACATCCTGCACCCGGCGAACGGCGCACCGATCATCGTACCCTCGCAGGACATGGTTCTCGGCCTCTACTATCTGTCGATCCAGAACCAGAACGAGCCGGGCGAAGGCATGGCCTTCTCCGACATGGGCGAACTGCACCACGCTCTGGAAAACAAGGTCGTCACGCTGCACGCCAAGATCCGCGGCCGCTACAAGTCGGTCGATGCCGACGGCAAGCCGTACACGAAGATCTACGAGACGACGCCCGGCCGCATGATCATCGGCGAACTGCTGCCGAAGAACGGCAATATCCCGTTCGACATCTGCAACCAGGAAATGACCAAGAAGAACATCTCCAAGATGATCGACACGGTCTACCGCCATTGCGGCCAGAAGGACACGGTCATCTTCTGCGACCGCATCATGCAGCTCGGCTTCAGCCATGCCTGCCGCGCCGGCATCTCGTTCGGCAAGGACGACATGGTCATTCCGGACAGCAAGGTGAAGATCGTCGGTGACACCGAAAACCTGGTCAAGGAATACGAGCAGCAGTACAACGACGGCCTGATCACTCAGGGCGAGAAGTACAACAAGGTCGTCGACGCCTGGGGCAAGGCGACCGAAAAGGTTGCCGAGGACATGATGGCCCGCATCAAGGCCGTCGAGTTCGACCCGGAAACCGGTCGCCAGAAGCCGATGAACGCGATCTACATGATGTCCCACTCGGGCGCCCGCGGTTCTCCGAACCAGATGCGCCAGCTGGGCGGCATGCGCGGCCTCATGGCCAAGCCGTCGGGCGAGATCATCGAAACACCGATCATCTCGAACTTCAAGGAAGGCCTGACCGTGAACGAGTACTTCAACTCGACGCACGGCGCCCGCAAGGGTCTGGCAGACACCGCCTTGAAGACCGCGAACTCCGGTTACCTGACCCGCCGTCTCGTTGACGTCGCGCAGGATTGCATCGTCACGCATGTCGACTGCGGCACCGACAAGGGCCTCACGATGACGGCGATCGTCGACGCCGGCCAGGTCGTGGCTTCCATCGGCACCCGCGTTCTCGGCCGTACGGCCCTGGACGACATCGATCATCCGGTCACGGGTGAGCGCATCGTCGATGCCGGCAAGATGATCCTCGAGGCCGATGTCGTCGAGATCGAGAAGGCCGGCATCCAGTCGATCCGCATCCGCTCGGCGCTGACCTGCGAGATCCAGACCGGCGTCTGCGGCGTCTGCTACGGTCGCGACCTTGCACGCGGCACGCCCGTCAACATGGGCGAAGCCGTGGGCGTCATCGCGGCTCAGTCGATCGGCGAACCGGGCACCCAGCTCACCATGCGTACCTTCCACCTTGGCGGCACGGCGACCGTGGTCGACCAGTCGTTCCTGGAAGCCTCGTATGAAGGCACGGTGCAGATCAAGAACCGCAACATGCTGCGCAACTCCGACGGCGCACTCGTCGCGATGGGCCGCAACATGGCGATCACCATCCTCGACGAGCGTGGTGTCGAGCGTTCCGCGCAGCGCGTCGCTTACGGTTCGAAGATCTTCGTCGATGACGGCGACAAGGTGAAGCGCGGCCAGCGTCTCGCCGAGTGGGACCCCTACACCCGTCCGATGATGACGGAAGTGGAAGGTACGGTTCACTTCGAAGACGTCGTCGATGGTATCTCGGTTCTGGAAACGACCGACGAATCCACCGGCATCACCAAGCGTTCGGTCATCGACTGGCGCTCGACGCCGCGCGGTACGGACCTGAAGCCGGCCATCGTCATCAAGGACAAGAGCGGCGCTGTCGCCAAGCTGTCCCGTGGTGGTGAAGCCCGCTTCATGCTCTCGGTCGACGCGATCCTTTCGGTCGAGCCGGGCCAGAAGGTCTCCCAGGGTGACGTTCTTGCCCGCTCGCCGCTGGAAAGCGCCAAGACCAAGGACATCACCGGCGGTCTGCCGCGCGTTGCCGAACTGTTCGAGGCCCGTCGTCCGAAGGACCACGCCATCATCGCTGAGATCGATGGTACCGTCCGCTTCGGCCGCGACTACAAGAACAAGCGTCGCGTGATGATCGAGCCGGCGGAAGACGGTGTCGAGCCGGTCGAGTACCTGATCCCGAAGGGCAAGCCCTTCCACCTTCAGGACGGCGACTACATCGAAAAGGGTGACTACATCCTCGACGGCAACCCCGCGCCGCACGACATCCTGGCGATCAAGGGCGTGGAAGCACTCGCTTCCTACCTCGTGAACGAAATCCAGGAAGTCTACCGACTGCAGGGCGTTGTGATCAACGACAAGCACATCGAGGTGATCGTTCGCCAGATGCTGCAGAAGGTCGAGATCACGGATGCCGGCGACTCGACGTACATTGTCGGTGACAACATCGACCGCATCGAGCTGGAAGACGTCAACGACGCCCTGATCGAGGAAGGCAAGAAGCCGGCTTACGGCGAGCCTGTCCTTCTCGGCATCACCAAGGCGTCGCTGCAGACCCCGTCGTTCATCTCGGCCGCTTCGTTCCAGGAGACCACCAAGGTTCTCACGGAAGCTGCGATCGCCGGCAAGACCGATGGCCTGCAGGGCCTCAAGGAGAACGTCATCGTCGGCCGCCTCATCCCGGCCGGTACCGGTGGCACCATGACCCAGATCCGCCGCATCGCGACGGCCCGCGACGAGATGATTCTCGACGAGCGCCGCAAGTCGACCGGCGCTGGCGTCGCGACCCCGATGCTGGCGGACCTCGCCGGCGGCGAAGGCGCCGCAGCCGAGTAAGCGCTGTCGCTCTTTTGACGAATGAAAAGGCCGCCCGAAATATTTCGGGCGGCCTTTTGTTTATGCGCAAGGACAGGCGAGGGCGGTTTGATCTGGCGCAATCGCTCAGTTTGGAGCGGTTCTAAAGTCCATTCGTATCCCAACGAATGGAGGTAGCCATGAAATTCCTGCTGGCGACTGTGGCCGCGACGGTCATCGCGACCGTGGCCTTTGCCGCCGATCCGGTTCCGGCCGATCTGCGCGCGACGGCGCTTGACATCTTCAAGCCCCTGCCGTCGACCTATCCGGCGGTCAACGACAATCCGATCACGAAGGAGAAGATCGACCTCGGCAAGGCGCTGTTCTTCGATCCGCGGCTGTCGGCCTCGGGCGTCTTCTCGTGCAATTCCTGTCACAACCTGGCGACCGGCGGCGACGACAACCTCGAAACGTCGATCGGCCACGGCTGGCAGAAGGGGCCGCGCAACTCGCCGACCGCCCTGAACGCGGTCTTCAACGAGGCGCAGTTCTGGGATGGCCGGGCGGAAGACCTGAAGGCGCAGGCCAAGGGGCCGATCCAGGCCGGAGTCGAGATGGCGAACACGCCGGCCCAGGTCGTCGCGACGCTGAAGTCGATGCCGAAATATGTCGACTGGTTCAAGGCCGCCTTCCCGGGCGAGGCCGATCCCGTGACCTTCGACAATATGGCCAAGGCCATCGAGGCCTTCGAGGCGACGCTGATCACGCCGGCGCCGTTCGATGCCTATCTCAACGGCGACGACGGTGCGATGACCACGGAGCAGAAGGAGGGGCTCGCGCTCTTCATGGACAAGGGCTGCGCCTCCTGCCACAGCGGCATCAACATCGGCGGCAACGGCTACTATCCGTTCGGCCTGATCGAGAAGCCCGGTTCGGAAGTCCTGCCGGAGAACGACAAGGGCCGCTTTGCGGTGACGGCGACGGCGGACGATTCCTACGTCTTCCGCGCCGCGCCGCTGCGCAACGTCACGCTGACGGCGCCGTATTTCCATTCGGGCAAGGTATGGAACCTGAGGCAGGCTGTGGCCATCATGGGCACCTCGCAGCTCGGCGAGGACCTGTCGGAGACCGAAGTCGACCGCATCGTGGCCTTCCTCGGTTCGCTGGAAGGGCGCATGCCTGAAGTGGTCTATCCGGTGCTGCCGGCAGAGACGGGCGATACGCCCCTGCCGAGCGGCGAAGTCAAGTAAACGACGGGGTGGCGGTCGTCACGCGAAGCGGATGATCGCCACTTCCCCTTCGAGGGCGCCCTTGTAGGCGGAGGCGTGCGGCTCTTCCTCGGGCTCGCCGGTCAGCGTGCCGATCTGGTCGAGGTCTGCCTCGAGGAAGCCTTCCTCCGAAAGCGCGTTCAGCGCCTCGCGTACGGCGGTGTCGTCGTCGGGCGCGCGCAGCATGACGTGGATGTCGATGCCCTCGTCGCCCTCGCGCTCATAGGCCTTGCCGATGATGATGAAGACCATCGGCTCCTCGAGCGTGCTGTTGTCGTTGTCGGCGTCTGACGCCATGGCGGGCTCCTTTCGGGATCGGGTTGTGCTCGTTCTATAAAGGGTAGGGCGGCAGGACCCAAACGCAAAATCGCCGCCGCCTCCAAAAGAGCGGAAAGGGAATCGGTGAGCGTCCCGCCGACTCTTTCCGGTTGATTCCGTCTTCATGCTTTCTTAATGTTCGCCTGCGAAGGCTGCCGAGCCCAGGGAGCCGTCGAAACGGCGCGGGGCAGGGGCTTGAAGCCCTGCTTTTCAGGCGGGTCAGCCATCCGCTCCCGGGATTCTTTAGCGCCGCCCCTTGACCTTTCGCCCTTTAGTCAGTATTCCGCACGCCATCAGAGCCTATGTGAGGCTGGCTGGTTCGGAATGACTCGTTCTGAAGTTCGCCTCAAACAGGGCTCGACGCACGTTGAGAACATGAATGCTGCACGCATGACGCGGTTATAGCGCGTCCTCTGCCTAATGAGGTCATCCGCTAGAGGCGGATTGGCCTTTTATTGCGCATGAACACGCGTGTGGCCATGGACTCGCCCGTGAGGGTGACGATTTATCCGCCCGCAAGGGTAACGAGACTAGATTTGCAAGGGATGGTTATATGCCTACCGTAAACCAGTTGATCCGCAAGCCGCGCCAGGCGTCGGTAAAGCGCAACAAGGTTCCTGCTCTGCAGGAAAACCCCCAGAAGCGCGGCGTTTGCACCCGCGTCTACACGACGACCCCGAAGAAGCCGAACTCGGCTCTGCGTAAGGTCGCCAAGATCCGCCTGACCAATGGCTTCGAAGTCATCGGCTACATCCCGGGCGAAGGCCACAACCTGCAGGAACACTCTGTCGTCATGATCCGTGGCGGCCGCGTAAAGGACCTTCCGGGCGTGCGCTACCACATCATCCGCGGCGTTCTCGACACCCAGGGCGTCAAGAACCGCAAGCAGCGCCGCTCCAAGTACGGCGCGAAGCGTCCGAAATAATACAGTAACCGGCGCCATTTCGCTGGTCGGAACCTTTTGAAGAAAGACGAAAAGTATGTCCCGTCGCCATAGAGCAGAAAAGCGCGAGATCAACCCGGACCCGAAGTTCGGCGACCTCGTAGTCACCAAGTTCATGAACGCCATCATGCTGGACGGCAAGAAGTCCGTCGCCGAAACGATCGTTTACGGCGCCTTCGATGTCGTGCAGGGCAAGGCCAAGCAGGATCCGGTGACGGTTTTCCATTCGGCTCTCGACAACGTCGCGCCGCACGTCGAAGTGCGCTCGCGTCGCGTCGGCGGTGCGACCTACCAGGTTCCGGTCGACGTTCGTCCGGAGCGCCGTCAGGCTCTGGCCATCCGCTGGCTGATCGCCGCTGCCCGCAAGCGTAACGAAACGACCATGGTCGAGCGCCTCTCCGGCGAACTCATGGACGCAGCGAACAATCGCGGCAGCGCCGTCAAGAAGCGCGAAGACACGCACAAGATGGCTGATGCCAACCGTGCATTCTCGCACTACCGCTGGTAACCGAAACTAGACGTCTCGAAAGGAGTCCCAGATGGCTCGCGAATATAAAATCGAAGACTACCGCAACTTCGGTATCATGGCGCACATCGACGCCGGCAAGACCACGACGACCGAGCGTATCCTGTACTACACCGGTAAGAACCACAAGATCGGCGAGACCCACGACGGCGCGTCGACGATGGACTGGATGGAGCAGGAGCAGGAGCGCGGCATCACCATCACGTCCGCTGCCACCACGACCTTCTGGAAGGGCCGTGACGGCAAGGCTCGCCGCTTCAACATCATCGACACCCCCGGCCACGTCGACTTCACCATCGAAGTCGAGCGTTCGCTGCGCGTTCTCGACGGCGCCATCGCGCTGCTCGACTCCAACGCCGGCGTTGAGCCGCAGACGGAAACCGTCTGGCGTCAGGCCGAGAAGTATCATGTTCCGCGCATGATCTTCTGCAACAAGATGGACAAGACCGGCGCTGACTTCTATCGCTGCCTTGACATGATCAAGTCGCGCCTCGGTGCGATCCCGGTCGCCATGCAGCTGCCGATCGGCGCCGAGACCGAGTTCAAGGGCGTCATCGACCTGATCGAGATGAACGCTCTCATCTGGCGCGACGAATCGCTCGGCGCCCAGTGGGACGTCGTCGAGATCCCGGAAGATCTGAAGGAAAAGGCCGAGGAATACCGCGAGAAGCTCATCGAGACCGTCGTCGAAGTCGACGAAGCCGCGATGGAAGCCTATCTCGAAGGTAACTACCCGGACAACGACAAGATCCGCGAACTCGTTCGCCGCGGCACGATCGACGTGAAGTTCCACCCGGTCTATTGCGGTACCGCGTTCAAGAACAAGGGCGTTCAGCCGCTTCTCGACGCCGTCGTCGACTTCCTGCCGTCGCCGATCGATATCCCGGCGATCAAGGGCATCGACGTGAAGACGGAAGCCGAGATCGAGCGTCACGCCGATGACGCCGAGCCGCTTTCCATGCTCGCGTTCAAGATCATGAACGACCCCTTCGTCGGTTCGCTGACCTTCGCGCGCATCTACTCGGGCAAGCTCGAAAAGGGCACGTCCGTCATGAACACGGTCAAGGACAAGCGCGAGCGCGTCGGCCGTATGCTTCAGATGCACTCCAACTCGCGTGAAGACATCGAAGAAGCCTTCGCAGGCGACATCGTTGCTCTCGCCGGCCTCAAGGACACGACGACGGGCGACACGCTCTGCGATCCGCTGAAGCCGGTCATCCTCGAGCGCATGGAATTCCCGGAACCGGTTATCCAGATCGCCATCGAGCCGAAGACGAAGAACGACCAGGAAAAGATGGGCCTCGCCCTGAACCGCCTGGCCGCCGAAGACCCGTCCTTCCGCGTCAAGACCGACGAAGAATCCGGCCAGACGATCATCGCAGGCATGGGTGAACTTCACCTCGACATCATCGTCGACCGCATGCGTCGCGAGTTCAAGGTCGAAGCCAATGTCGGCGCTCCGCAGGTTGCTTACCGTGAGACGATCACGCGCAAGACCGAGAAGGACTACACGCACAAGAAGCAGACCGGTGGTACCGGCCAGTTCGCCCGCGTGAAGCTCGTCTTCGAACCGAACCCGGATGGCGAAGATTTCGTCTTCGAATCCAAGATCGTCGGCGGTGCTGTTCCGAAGGAATACATCCCGGGCGTTCAGAAGGGTATCGAAAGCGTTCTGTCCTCGGGTCCGCTCGCAGGCTTCCCGATGCTCGGCGTCAAGGCGACGCTCATCGACGGCGCCTTCCACGACGTCGACTCCTCGGTCCTCGCCTTCGAAATCGCATCGCGTGCCTGCTTCCGTGAAGCATCCCGCGAAGCCGGCGCCCAGCTTCTGGAGCCGATGATGAAGGTCGAAGTCGTGACGCCGGAAGACTATGTCGGCGACGTCATCGGCGACCTGAACTCCCGCCGTGGCCAGATCCAGGGCCAGGAATCGCGCGGCATCGCCGTCGTGATCTCCGCCCACGTGCCGCTGGCGAACATGTTCAAGTACGTCGACAACCTGCGCTCCATGTCGCAGGGCCGCGCCCAGTACTCGATGGTCTTCGACCATTACGCGCCGGTTCCGTCGAACGTCGCACAGGAAATCCAGGCAAAGTACTCCGGTCAGAAGTGACCGGGGTATCCCCCTTAAAGTTTTGAACGAATTTCCCTTCGGGGATCAGGAACGGAGAGCCGGAAATGGCAAAAGGTAAGTTTGAGCGCAACAAGCCTCACGTAAACATCGGCACGATCGGCCACGTTGACCATGGCAAGACGTCGACGACTGCAGCGATCACGAAGTACTTCGGCGAGTTCAA
>NZ_QNUJ01000002.1 GCF_003574625.1 Shinella zoogloeoides | reverse complement strand
GCCGTTCACGGCGATCGCCTGCGAATAGGGCCCGATGGCCGCCGGCGCATCGGCGGCGGTGACGGCGCTGAGGCCTGCCTTGAGATCGGAAGTGGAAACCATCGTCAGCTCCGTTCTGGTCATTCATGGAAATTCATGCGCGACGCGCAGCCTTCCATAACAGGTTCGCGCCGCGGGCGCATGCCGCGGCCGGGAATATTCGTGTTCGTCATGCGACATGCAGCCCGGCTCGCCTCAGCGGGACAGCGTTTCCCAGAGAAGCGCGATGCGGCTCGCATCCTCTTTCGCATTGATGGCGAAGACGCTTTCGGCCTGCTGCAGGGCCGTGCGCTGGAGCGCCTCGCGCCGCTGCGCAATGAGCCGCTGCAGGACGACCTGCTCGATAGGCTCGCCGAAATCCTGCGGGGAGCGCTCCATCAGCAGGGCGAGGCCCGCAAGGTCGTTTTCGCGGCCGAGCGCCGCGATGATCGGGCGCAGCATTTCCTGGCGGGCGAGCATCGCCTGCGGCCACAGCGGCCTTAGGAGAATGAGGCAGGCATTGAGGGTCTGGGCGCTCTTGCGCAATTCGTGAAAGCCCTTGCCGCCGCCGGCAACCGACAGGACCACCCCGTTGCCCCGCGTGAGGATGCGCTTCCAGCCATGCGCCACGATCTTCGCCAGCTTGCGCCGGCCGTCCGGCAGGTCGAAATCCGTAAGGGCATCCCGCATCTTGCGGCAGGCAGCGATGACCTGCGCGACATGGGCCTCGAGCGCGGTCTGATCCATGGCCTCGCGCCGGGCGGCGAGAACGGCGGCCACCCGCTTGAAGAGCGCCGCCTCCTGGGGCTTGCGCGCCTCCGTCACCAGCCACTCCCCCGTCTCGGCAAGCGCGACGACCTCGCGCCCTTCGGCGAGGAGGCGGGCGGCATCGCGCAGGCGCGCATTCTGGTGGCGGAAGAAGGCACGGTCGCCCTCCGCGAAAAGGCGGTGGAAGGCGCGAAGGCGCTTGAGGGCCCGCCGGGCCTCGTGCACGGCATGGTGCAGGCCGCCCGGCTGCTCGGTGAGGAGGACGACGATATCGTCCAGCGCCTTTTCAGCGCCGCCGCGCAACTGCGCGGCCGACAGCATGGAAGGATCGAGACGAATGATCATGCGGGCGTCTTTCGGCAAATATCGGTTCGCTTCGCCGATAGCATGTTTCCTGCCGGGATGCTTCCTGAAGTCGAAAGCCGCACGGAACCGGCAAGGGCCTATGGTCTCATTTCCGCGTCAGGCTGAACGAGAAATGGCTGCCGCGGTGATAATCGATGGCATAGTTCACCGGCTCGCCCGCCGCGTTGAAACAGGTCTCGGTGATGAGCAGCGCCGGGCCGAAATCGCGCAGGTCGTGGCGCTCGACCACGTCGTCCGGCAGCATCACGGAGGAAACGCTCGCCGCCGACATGCGCGGGCGGTTGCCGTGCTCCTCCAGAAGCGCCATCAGCGAGCCGCTCCAGTCGATGTCGTAGAGGCGGCCGGCAACGATGCTGCGCGGCACGTAGTCGATGCAGTAGAGGATCGGCTCGTCCTCATGCAGGCGGATGCGCTCGATGCGGATCACGCGGTCGGCCGGCCCGAGCCGCAGGCTTTCCGCGACCCGCTTGTCCGGCGCTTCCTCGGCGATGGAGAGCACCTTGTTGAGCGTGCGGTAGCCGTAATGGCGCGCCATGTCGGTGACGCTCTCGAAGACGGTGATCGGCCGGTCGACCTGGACGGCGGCGAGCGCCGAGACGAAGCGGCCGCGGCCATGCTCGACATAGATCACGTCGTCCTGCTCGAGAAGCTTCAGCGCCTCGCGCAGCGCCGGCCGCGAAATGTGGAAGCGCTGAGTGAGCTGCGCCTCGGTCGGCAGCTTGTCGCCCGGCTTCAGCCCCTCCTCGCGGATGAGATCGGCGATCCGGTCCCTGAGCTGGACGGCGAGCGTGCGCGAATCGCGAAGGGGTTCGTCCACCGCATGCCTCGTTGATTGATTGTTCTTCGCTTTTCTTGTCTGACAAATCCTGGGTGGTCAAGCGCTAAGCGCTTCCCGGCATGCCTGCGCAATATGGTGCTCTTCCGGCATTTCCCCTCCGCGACCCGGCTTGACACGGTCTCTCCATGATGTCAGTTGTCTTACAACTATCTTTCATTCCTATTCGGGGGCAGACATGCTGAATTTTGACGAACAGAGGTTCCTTCGCATCCAGTCGGGCGCCGTCGGGCTGCAGAAGCGGCTGGAGACGGTGACCGCGTCCTGCCTTGCCGCGGGTGCGGAGAATATCTTCTTCCTCGGCACCGGCGGCGCGGCGATCCTGATGCAGCCGGCGGCCCAGCTTCTGCAGCGCCGCTCGCGCTTTCCCGCCTTCATCGACATGCCGGCGGAACTCGCCCTCACCGGCTCGGCGAACCTGACGGAAAAGTCGATCGTCGTCATGCCCTCGCTCTCCGGCACGACGAAGGAGAGCGTCGCCCTCCTCGCCATGCTCAAGGAAACCGGCGCGACCGTCCTCACGCTGGTCGGCCATGAGGAAACGCCTCTCGGCAAGGGTGGGGACCATGTCTTCGTGAACTTCGCCGAGGACGACACGTCCTGCGAATCCTTCTACCTGCAGTCCCTCTTCATCGCGCTCGCCGTCCTGAAGCATCGCGGCGAGATCGAGAACCACGACGAGATCGTCGCCGAGCTCGCCCGCATGCCGGAACTGCTGCTGGAGGTGAAGCGCGCCTACGAGCCGAAGGCGGAAGCCTTCGCGAAGGTGCTGGCGGGCTCCGACTACCACATCGTCACCGGCGCCGGGAATGTCTGGCCGGAGGCCTTCTACTACGGCATGTGCATCCTGGAAGAGATGCAGTGGATCCGCACCCGCCCCGTGCACGCCTCCGACTTCTTCCACGGCACGCTGGAGCTGGTGGAAAAGGGCGTCAGCGTCATCCTCTTCAAGGGCGAGGATGCCCTGCGCCCGCTCGCCGAGCGCGTGCAGAACTTCGCGCCAAGCTATACCGACAAGCTGACCGTGCTCGACACCGCCGAATTCGACCTGCCGGGCGTCTCCCCGGAGGTGCGCGGGTTCGTCTCGCCGGTGCTGCTCGCGACCGTGCTCGAGCGCATCAGCGCCCATCTGGAGGTCATGCGCAACCATCCGCTGACCACGCGCCGCTACTACAAGCGCGTCGCCTACTGATATAGCGGCCCGGCGCCCGGCCATCCGAAGCCGCGAATGCAGGACAGCGCATTCGCGGCTTTACCGTCCCTGGCGTTTCCCGTTATCGCGGGAAAGCTTCGGCCGTACCCTCACTGACATTGCCTTGGAAGAGACCAGCATGACGACCTTCCGCTTCGCCGCCGTCGGCGACAATTGCATCGACCGCTTCCGCCCGTCCGGTCCGCAGGCCTCCGGCAGCCAGTCGTTCGTGGGCGGCAATGCGGTGAATGTCGCCGTGCAGCTTGCCCGTCTCGATCAGGTCTCCTTCTATTTCGGCGCGGTCGGGCCGGACGGGGCCGGGCGGCATACGCGGCGCCTTCTTTCGGAAAACGGCGTGGACGTCACGCATCTTCAGGTGCGTCCCGGGGTGACAGCCTATACGGATATCGAGACCCTTGCCTCCGGCGACCGCGTCTTCGTCCATGAGGATTTCGGGGTTTGCGCCGGCTACCGGCCGGATGCCGACGACATTGCCGTCCTCAGGACGATGGACCATGTGCATATCGGCTGGATGGACGATGGCGGGGCGCTCCGCCGGACGCTTGCGGAAGCCGGCGTCAGCGTCTCGCAGGATATTTCCGTCAATGCCGATCCGGCCAATCTCGGCACCGGCGGCCTTTCCATCGCCTTCGCTTCGGCAGGCGACGACGACGACGTTTGCGAAGCTCTGCTGAAGCGCCTTCTCGACGAATGCGTGCCGCTCGCCGTCGTCACCCGTGGTGGCAAGGGCTCGGTCGCAAGCGACGGCAGGACCCGCGTCGAGGCGGGCATCCGGACGGTCGGCGTGGTCGACACGACCGGCGCGGGCGACAGCTTCATCGCCGGTTTTCTCGCCGCGCGCATCGGCGGCCTGCCGCTTGCCGCGTGCCTTGCAGCCGGCCGCGACCGGGCGGCGCTGACCTGCACCCATGTCGGCGGGTTCCCGCAGGAACCGCAGCCGTTCTGACCGTCATTTCAGGACGAGCCAGCCCGAGACGATGATGATCGCCGCGCCGAAGAGCGTGTGCATCTCCACCGGCGTCGCGAAGAGGAACACGCCGTAAAGGCAGCCCCAGATGATCTGGCTGTACTGGAACGGCGCGACCACCGAGGCTTCGCCGACGCGGAAGGCGCGCACCAGCAGCGCATGGCCGCCCAGCATCATCGCGCCACCGGCCGCCGCATAGGCAAGGGCCGGACTGCCGACCGCCACCAGGCCGCCTGAGACAAGCGCCACGGCGAGGGCGACGGGCGCCATCACCACGAGCACGCTGGCGACGAGCGCCTCGTCCGTCTCGGCCAGCTTGGCACGGCGCAGCAGGATCAGCGAGAAGGCGAAGAAGACCGCCGAGCCGAAGGCTGCCGCATGGCCGAGATTGAGCGGCGCGACGCCCGGCTTCAGCGCCACCACGACGCCGGCGAAGCCGACCAGCACGCCGACCCAGCCGATGGCGGAAAGCCGTTCGCGCAGCAGGAAGAAACCCAGCACCGCGACGAGGATCGGCGTCAGGAAGGCGATGAGATAGGCTTCCGCCAGCGGCAGGCGCGCAAAGGAATAGTGGATCAGCAGCGTATCGAGCGCGAGCAGGAGCGCCCGCCAGAAGGCGAGCGCCGGCTGGCGCGGCACGAGGCGGCGCGTGCGGCCGGTGGCGAGCGCATGGAGAAGGAGCAGCACGAGGGCTGCGGCGGTGACGAGGAACGTCACCTGCGGCGCGGGGATCGCCACGGCCATGATCTTCACGATGGCATCGGTCGCCGAGAATATGGCGAAGGCCGCGAGCACGAGCAGTGCGCCGCGGCCGTTCGACGGCACCAGCGGTGCGCCGTCGCCTTCACCTGCGGGAATGTCAACGGACATTGAAGCGGCCGAAGCGTTCCTCGATGCGGGACTGGGCGTATTCCAGGCAGATCGACAGGACCCAGTAGATCATCGAGGCGGTGATCAGCATCTCGATGTGGCGGAACTCGGTCTGGCCCTGGGTGCGGGCGAGATACATGATTTCCCAGACGCCGACGACGGAGACGAGCGAGGAATCCTTCAGCATCGCGATGAACTGGTTGCCGGTCGGCGGAATGATCACCCGCATGGCCTGCGGCAGGATGACGAGCGCCATGGTCTGGCTCGGGCTGAGGCCGAGCGCCGTCGCGCCCTCGGTCTGGCCGCGATTGATGCTCTGGATGCCGGCGCGGAAGATTTCCGTCATATAGGCGCCGTAGCAGAGCGACAGCGCGAGAATGCCGGCCGGCACCGCGCTGATCACATAGCCCACCTGCGGCAGGCCGAGATAGATGATGTAGATCTGCATCAGGAGCGGCAGGCCCCGGAAGAGCGAGGTGTAGAAGGTCGCAAGGCCGTAGATGACGCCGTTGCTCGACAGCTTGGCGATGGCGCCCGCCAGAGCGATCACCGTGGCGATGACGATGGAGATCGCGGAAATGTAGAGCGTCGTCGTCACGCCCTGGGTGATGAGGAAGCCGATCTTCTTGGCGATGAAGGCGAAGGAGAGATCGAAGGAATAGAAGAACAGCATCAGGAGCGCGAAGAGCTCGATCCAGACGCCAATCACCTGCTGGCGCCGGGAGAGCTGGCGCAGCGCCTTCCAGTTGGCCGCGACGATGAGCGCGATCAGCAGGGCGGAGACGAGCCGGCCGGCGGTCGGGTTTTCCCCGAGCCAGTTTGCCGAGGACGGCAGGACATGGCCGATCCAGGCGGAGCTGATGCCGAGGGAATAGAGCACCGCCACGACGATGGCGAGGATCAGCAGCCCGCCCGCCCTGCGCGAGGCTTCGGGATAGGTAAGTATCAGTCGGCCGATCATGGTCCGCCCTCTCCTGCTTCGTTTTCCGTTCCTGACGTCTGCGCAATCTGCCTCAGGCGGCGCGCTCGCGCCACCAGTCCTGCGCCTGGAGCTTCCAGTAGGTGAGCTGCGCCACCGCCAGGCCCGCGATCCCGCCGGCCCAGACGAGGCCGAAGGGCTCGTAGAGCCGGTAGCGTTCGCTTTCGCCGAGGATGCCCTCGGCGATGACCTTGCCGCCGATCGCCGTCGTGTTGAGGCCGTGCCCGCCGAAGGCGGTGCAGTACCAGACACCGGGGGCCATGCGCCCGATCTGGGGCATCAGGTGGCGCGCATAGGACATGAGGCCCGACCAGGCGAGTTCCGTCTTCAGGCCGGCGAGCTGCGGATAGGTGCCGACCATCTCGGCGCGCAGCTCGCGCACGAGGCCGGCCGTCGAGGCGGCATGGGTGGTGATGCGGCCGCCCCACAGCAGCCGGCGGCCGTCATCGACGACACGGTAGTAGTCGCCCGCGCGGCGGTTGTCGCCGATGGCATTGGAAGTCGCGATGGCCGAGGCGATCAGCTCCGGAGCCTCCTCGCTGACCATGACATAGGTGGCGATCGGCAGGAAGGAGCGCTTCAGCCGCCCGTTCAGCGCGCCCGTATAGCCGCCCGTCGTGAAGAGCACGTGGCGCGCCTTCACCTCGCCGCCGGCCGTCTTCAGCCGCTTTTCCGCGCCGCCGAGATCGGAAGACGTCACCGGCGACTGCTCGCAGATGCGGCCGCCGAGGCGCTCGATCTCTCGGGCGATGCCACGCAGATAGTTGAGCGGGTGCATGTGGAAGGCATTGGGATTGCGCAGCGCCTGGAAATAGCGCTCCGACTTCAGCACCGCGCGAACTTCGTCGCGGTCCATGTATTCCAGACGGTAGTCGTATTCCTTCAGGGACTGCTGCGCATAGGCCTTGAGGCTGGCGCCGTCGTCATAGCGCAGCACGCTCATGATGCCCGGCTGCGGCTTGGCATCGTCGATGCCGAGCGTGCTTATATTGTCGCGGATGAACTCGACGCCTTCCATGGAAAGCAGGTGGAGCTGGCGTGCCTTGTCCTTGCCGGCAACGCGGGCGATCTCCTCGCCGCCCGTGGCATAGCCGGGGCTGACGAAACCGCCATTGCGGCCGGAGGCGCCGAAGCCGACGCTTTCGGCCTCCAGCACGACGACGCGCTTGCCGGCGCGGGCAAGCTGCAGCGCCGCGGAAAGGCCGGCAAGGCCGCCGCCGACGACCGCGACGTCGCATTCGACCGTGCCCGAAAGGGCCGTCCGCGCCGTCTGGTCCGCCATGGTTCTTTTGTAATAGGTGTCCGGATAGGCCATGATCACGCTCCCCCTCAGGCATGAAGGGCGCGGGCGATGCCGCCCGCGCCGTCGGTTCAGTTCGCTCAGTCGGCGCTGTAGTCCTTGCCGTACCACTTGGTGGTGAGCGTTCCGAGCGTGCCGTCCTTCTTCATCTCCTCGATGATGCCGCCGACCTTGGCGGTCCATTCCGGATCGACTTTCTCGGCGATCACGACGAGCGGCTCGCGGAAGGCATATTCGCCTTCGAGGACCTTGACCGGATAGCCGTTCTTGATGGCGTTCATCGCGGTCTGTTCGGGCGCGATCACCGCATCGAGGCGCACGCCGTTGCCGAGGCGCAGGTCGTCGAAGGGCAGCATGGAATCGGCGAAGGTGCGAACCTCGCCCGGCTCGAGCTTGTACTCGATGGGCGGCAGGCCCGGCGCGTCGATCTCGAGGCGGCGGTTGATGAAGTCCTCGGAGGTCGTCGCCGTCTCGACGCCGATGACCTTGCCGTTGAGGTCCGTGACGGTCTTGGCGTCGCTGTCCTTGTGGACGACGTAGACATAGGGGCTGTAGTAGTAGATGCCGACGAAGTCGATCACCTGGGCGCGGGCCTTGGTGGGCGTCACCGAGCCGACGCCGAGATCGTAGCGGCCCTGCCAGCGGCCGCCGGTCAGCGTCTGCCAGTCGGGCGTCTCGAAGCTCACCTCGACGCCGAGGCGCTTGGCGATCTCGCGGGAGACGTCGATGTCGAAGCCGACCATCTCGTTGTTGTCGTCGAGGTAGCTCTGGGGCGGCCAGCCGCTGTTGGTGGCGACGACCATCGCCTTCTTTTCCATCACGCGGTCCAGGGTCTGGCCGGCATGGGCCGAGACGGCGGCTGCGACGAATGCGGCGCCTACGGCCAGTCGCATGAAGAGCTTTTTCATGTGGTCCTCCTTGTGATCCGTCAGCCGGGATCCCCATTTATGTAAGATGTCTGACAACTGAGTGTGGCAAGACCTCCTTCCCCGAGTCAAGCGGGCTGAGCGTGCGACCCATGAAATAATCGGATGAAGGCATGTCGGTGAGGGATGACGCTTTACCGGCGAACAACGGAGATGCCGGCCCTCAGACTCCACGGGAATTTGCGCGGACGGCTTGCCGAAACGCCCGCCATGTGGTCTTCGAACCGGATGAACTTCATCCCGGCAGGCAAGGCTGACTTTGCAGGAAGAGACGACCAACGACGACGCGCCGAGCCCGCGCATGCTCTCCTGGGCGCGCAACTCGACGATCTACCGCATCGAGCGGCGCATGCACACGGAAAGGCAGCTCTTCGACGCGATCGCCCGCAAGGCGCGTGAGAAGTTCGAGGGCATCAGCGACGGGCAGGTCCGGGCGCTTGCGGATTTCGCGGTGAAATTCGCCTATGACAACAAGGCGCTGGACGACAACGCCTATGCCGAGGCGGCCAGCCGTTCTGGCATGCGAAGCGGCAGGTCGCGGCGGGCCGTCGCCCGCAAGCTTTCCCAGAAGGGCATCGCCGGCGACACCGCGACGGCCGCGGCGGCCGAAATCGACGATCTTCTTGCCGCGCTGGTCCTTGCCCGCAAACGCGCCTTCGGCCCCTTCCGCAAGGTGGAGCTCGACGAGAAGCGGAAAGCCAAGGAATTCTCCGCCTTCACGCGCGGCGGCTTCGGCTTCGACGTCACGCGGCAGGTGCTTTCCATGTCGCGGGACGAGGCCGAGGAAAGGCTCGGCGCGGGCGGCAGCCTCATGGCCTGAGCGGCCGCAAGTCATCCCGCATCAGATGACCGCATAGGCGAAGAGGACGCCGATGATGACGATGGCGACCAGCCCGATCAAGAAACATTGATCGGCAAAATTCTCGAGGCGACGGCTGAGCGCCTCGTTGTCCTCGTATCGCAGCGAAAGATAGGACGTCACCGCGCTTGCGAGAAAGACCAGCGCCGAAAGAGCGGCATACTCGTCCACATGGCTCATCCCGCCGCGATTCTCGTTCAATTTCACGAGGCCGATCAAGGTCATGCATATGCCGATCATCGTTCCCGAGGTCGGCAGGATATGATGGGAAAGGGAAACGCCGGAGCGCTTGTTGTTTGCAGACATCGCCATCTCCGCGGCTGAGCGACCACCCGGTCGCCCGCGCCTTTAAGACGGCCGCCTGACATTTTGAAGGCAGCGCCCCCTATGGTGCGATCTCGACGACGTCCTGCAGCCGCACCAGTTCGAAATCACTGATCAGGACATCCACCCGCAGCCGCCATTGCCCCGGCAGCGGCAGGACGGTGGTCTCGGCCCGCCACAGGCCGTCAGGCGACAGGGAGGCCTTGCGCCGCAGCGGCTCGACGCCAGCATTCGGCTTGGAGAAGACGAAGGTCACTTCCTTCGCCTCCATGGGCGAAAAGTCCGGCGCGAGGATCACGGCCGAGACATCGACCGGACCGGCACGCGCCGGATCGATCGTCACTTCCGCCATCGCCTTGGCCGAATGGATGTGGATGGAGACCGGCGGCGTAGCGGCGACGGCAAGCGCGCGCGGCGGAGGCGTGAACCGCCACGTCGCCGCGACCGCGAGGATCGCGAGCACCACCAGCGTTTCCAGCAGGACCACGCGGGACAGCCGGCGCATCGCGCGCGCTTCCCCTGCATGGGCAGGCCCGGTCAGGACCCAGCGATTGACCGCCACGATAGCGAACAGCACCAGCACCAGCGCCAGCTTGACGAGCAGCACCTTGCCATAGGCCGTGGAGAGAAGCGCCGCCGGATGCTCGACCTGCACGACGGCGAGCAGGACGCCCGCGACGACGAGCACGGCCACGGCACAGGGAACGAGCCGGGCAAACCGGTCCAGCGCCCTGCGCCCCGCATCCGCCCCTTCCCGCAAGGCGCAGACGAGCGGAACGAGAGAGCCAGCCCAGAGGGCGATCGTCAGCGTGTGCAGGAACACGGCGGGACGCATCATCCATTGCGGGCTTGCCGCGCTTGCATGGCCGCTCAGCGCCAGGGCAGCGCTGCCGGCGACGAGCGCGACCGCCGACGCCGTGCGCCCGGCGGCATTCCACCGCAAGCCCGCCAGCGCGACGAGGAAGGCGGCGCTCAGGACGGCGACCGTCCAGCCGAAGCTCGTCCCCAGTCCAGCCCGCCAGACGGAGGGGTCGATGATATTCGAAAGCGGCCGGCCGAGGGCGTCGAGGCCCTGCAGGCCGGCGGAGACGAGCGTCGCAACAAGACCGATCGCCATCGCCGCGCCGGCGATCCGCCGTCCGCCCTGCCCCGCCGGGATCAGCCAGCGGATGACAAAGGTGCCGCCGACGCCGAGGAAGAGGCCGATATAGAGCCCCGTCCGTGCCAGCCAGAGCGCTGCGCGGACAAGCCAGTCGACACCATCCCCCGCCGAGGGCGGGGATGCGCTCGGCGTGCCGATCGAGAAGATGGTCGATCCCGAGACGGGATGACCGTCCTCGGAAACGACGCGCCAGGTGAGGACATAAGTGCCGTTCTCGAGCCCCGCGGGCGGGGTGATCTCCAGGGTACGGTCACGCAGCGCGAAATCACGGAGCGGCGAGGCAACGCCGCTGAGCAGGACCAGCCGCAACACCAGCGGGGAGACCGGCTCGCTGAACGACAGCGAGAGCGTCTTCGGCGCGGCATCGAGCACGGCATTGTCAGCCGGCGAGGCGCCCGTCAGGGCGGCATGCGCCATGGCCGCCGCCGTCAGGCAGCACCAGAACCAGCCGGCCAGCAGCCCCAGCACGGCGGATCGGCAAAGACTGCGGTTTCGCACGGTCAACCTCCGAATTTCCGGTTCGGGCCGGCGCCCGGCGGCGCCAGCCCGCATCGCTTAGTGACCGCCCACCGCTTCCAGCAGCTTGACCTCGGGCGCCGGCAGTTCCAGGTCGTCGGCCGACTGGCCTTCCGCCGGGATTTCGATCCAGCGCTCGGCAAGGCCATCGCCGCATTCCTGCACGACGGGGAAATAGAGCGCTTCGCCCGCCTTCAAATCCTTCGTGAGATAGACGCGCAGCACGAACTCGTCATATTCGTCGTCGCCGAGGCTGCCGCCGCTCCAAACGATCTCCTTCACGCCCTCGCTCGTCGGGGTGCCGTAGTAATCGTAGGACTTGTCATAGGCGCCCTTGACCTTCTCCAGGGTCCATCCTGCCTTGGGCTGCGGCTTCACGGCAATGACCCCTTCAGGAATCTTGACGCGGACGACATGGGTCGGCTTGCCTTCGCAGCCATGCGGCACCTGGAAAATCGCCCGGTAGGTCGAGCCCACCGGCGCTTCCCGCACTTGCAGCGAGACATGCGCAAGGGCGGTGGATGCGCCGAGAACGAGAAGAGCCGTCGCGGCAAGGGTCTGTTTCAACATTTCGGTCTCCGATGCTGCCGGTCACTCTGCCGGCAAGGAATGGAATAAGGATGTTTTCCTGAAAGAACGCGCCGTCTTCGGGCCCGAAGGGCGATGGCCCTCCGCGTGCCGCGCCGATTGCCGGCGCTTTCGCGTCGGGCGGAATCGATCATGCGACTGGAGAAGACGGTGGTGGCTCGGCGATCAGGCGGCGAGCGGCGGCGCGCGCGGATTGCCCGGCAGGCGGTCCAGCATGGACCGCAGATGCAGCACCTTCCTTGCGACGATGCGCTGCGAGGGCTGAACGAGCGGATTGAAAAAGATCGCCGCAGCCCTGTCCGTCGGCACGAAGCCAAGCGCCATCGTGCAGGCGATCGTGCAGCAATCGGGAAGCGGCGAACGGTCCCTGTCCTGCCCCGGCTCGGGCGCATGGCCTTCGATACCGGTGATGCAGAGCGGATTTCCGAAGCTGTCCAGCGCGGGCGTAGCGGCGTGGGCGGCAAGGGCCGCGGAGCCGAGAAGAGCCTGCAACGCGAGAAGGATGGCGACAGCGACTGCCACCATGCCCGATCTGCCTCGTTGCCCGCGTTTTCTCATCTTGCCCTCACCCCGGCAGTCATATCAGCCCCGCCGGGGCGTGAACAGATACGGGAACCGGTCCTCGTTGTCGCACCGGGCAAGGGACGGGAACAACGATGCTGCGGATTCTTTCGCCCGAGAATGAGCCTCCAGGTTCATCGCCTCAACGACGCAATGGACCAGCGCGATCTGCAGGGCGGAATCGTTAGAAGATCCGTCAGGTTGTTGGCGGGAAGGCCGAAGTATAGGCAGCGAGCGGTGGAAATCGGCCGGCTCTTTCGAGAGCGGGGCCGATCCCGACTTCAGGCCGTAAGGTCGATTTCCATGCCGATGCCCTTTTCGCGGGCTCTTGCCACGATCAGGTCGCCGATCGCCAGGTCCTGCACGGCAAGGCCGACGGAATTGAACAGCGTGATCTCTTCGGCCGAAGTCCGGCCCAAAGCAGCACCGGTGATGACGTCGCCGATCTCGGTCGCGGCCTGTTCCGCGGTGATCGCACCGTCGGCGATGGCAAGGAGCAGGTCGCCGGAATCGTGCATCGCCATCGGGACGCTGTCGAGGAAGACGCGGCCCCTCGCCATGCCGGCGGAATCGATCTCGCGATGATCCGGGCGCGGCGGCGCGCCCACGGCATTGATGTGCTGGCCCGGCTTGAACCAGGCGCCCTTCACATGCGGCTCGCGGGAAGGGGTCAGCGTGCAGACGATATCGGCCTCGGCGAAGACATTCTCCGGCGAAGCGGCGCCCTCCAGCACGAGTTCGGGACAATCGCGGCCGACGCGTTCGATGAAGCGGGCGACGGTGGCGGCCGAGCGCGACCAGACCACGACGCGCTCGATCCCGCGCACCTCCCGGATGGCGCGAACATGCTCGACGGCAAGGTCGCCCGCACCGATCAGCCCGAGCACGCGGCTGTCGGGACGAGACAGGTGGCGCGTGGCGACAGCGCTCGCGGCGGCCGTCCGGATGCGGGTGGGAATCTGGCCATGGAAGATCGCCACCGGCGCGCCGGTCGCCTGCGAGACGAGCAGCGCGACCGAGCGCTGCATGGGAAGGCTGCGGCCCGGATTGTCGGGAATGTCGGCGAGCAGCTTGACCACGGCAAGCCCCTGCCGGTCGGCAAGCGCAGGCATTGCCAGGAAGGCCCCGCTGCCGGAGGGAAGCTTCATCGCGACGGCCGCCGGCTGCGCAGCCTTGCCGCTGGACATGTCGGCGTGAGCCGCTTCCACCGCCTCGATGACCTCCGCCATGGTGACCAGCCCTTCGATCTCGGACCGGGAAAGCACGAGGGTCGTGCGCGGATCGGTTCTGTTAGCGGCTTCCATCGGCGTTCTCGCTGGCTCGGGTGATGTCGGGAATTCGTATCATGCAAGAAGGGCTCCTCCGCCCTTCGCGATGACACGCTACGGCCATATTGTATGCAATGTCAATTGTGATTTGATTACATATAAGCCGAAGCTTGATACCAAATTTCTCCACCGAGAGTGGTTCTGGCAGCGGTAATTCCAGCGAACCAAGGGAGTATGGCCTGCAAAGTTACGGGAGATTCTGAAATGGCAAGAAGCCTGAGTCAGGCTAGCATGCTCAAAATCATCGTATGCAAAACAAGGATACGTATTAAAGTTACAGTGGTACGCGAGCCTAACGCAAGAAGCCCACGGCATTGATGCCCTCGCAGAAATCGGCGCCGGTGGCGGCCGGCAACGCCAGCCGCCGTGCGACGGTCAGATCATGCCGCCATTGGCGCGGAGTGTCTGGCCGTTGATCCAGCCACCGTCCGGCCCGGCGAGGAAGGCGACGGCGGCGGCGATGTCCTCCGGCGTGCCGAGGCGCTCCAACGGGTTCATCTTCGCCATGCGTTCGACCAGCTCGTCCGACTTGCCGTTGAGAAAGAGGTCGGTGGCCGTCGGGCCAGGTGCGATGGCATTGACGGTGATGCCGCGGCTGCGCATCTCCTTGGCCATGATCGCGGTCAAGGTTTCCACCGCCGCCTTGGTCGCCGCATAGACACCATAGGTCTCAAGCTTCAGGCCGACGACGCTGGTCGAGAAATTGACGACGCGTCCACCGTTGCGCAGACGCCTTGCCGCCTCGCGCAGCGTGTTGAAGGTGCCCTTGAGGTTGACATCGATCTGACGGGTAAAATGGGCATCATCCGCGTCGGCCAGCGGCGAGAGCATCATGACGCCGGCATTGTTCACCAGCACGTCGACACCGACATAGGCGGCTTCGGCGCTGTCGAAAAGGCGGCGCACGGCCTGCGCATCGGAAACGTCGCCCTGCGCGATGACGGCCTTGCCGCCGGCCTGCTCGATCCTGCGCACGACGCCTTCGGCGGCGCTCGCATTGCCGGCATAGTTGACGATGACGCTGAAGCCGTCCCTGCCGAGCCGCTCGGCAATGGCCGCGCCGATCCCGCGCGATGCCCCGGTGACGAGGGCAACCTTGTTCTGGTTCGTGGACATGCTCTTCTCCTTCGGTTTTTCGCAACGCGTGTGTTCGATGAAGGAGACATTGCCACTTTCTGAAATGCGGATAATCGGCCATTATCCGGCTTCACTTTCCGAAGTAAGAGAACAATGGAAATGGACAAGCTGGAAGCCATGCGGGTCTTCACCCGCGTCGTCGAGCGCCGCAGCTTCACCCTTGCAGCGGAAGATACGGGACTGCCGCGATCGACGGTGAGCGATGCAGTGAAGGATCTGGAAGCACGCCTCGGCGTTCAGCTCCTCCAGCGCACGACGCGCCATGTCAGTCCGACGCTGGACGGGGAGGCCTATTACCGCCGTTGCCTCGCGATCCTTTCCGATATCGAGGATGCGGAGGGCGCGTTTGCCGGCGCAAAGCCGAAGGGGCTGCTGCGCGTCGATGTCCACGGCACGCTCGCGCGCCACTTCGTCTTGCCGAACCTGCCCGACTTCCTCATCCGATATCCCGACATCGAAATCTATATGAGCGAGGGGGATCGCCTGGTCGATCTCGTCCGCGAAGGCATCGACTGCGTCCTGCGGGTCGGCGCGCCGCAGGATAGCGACATGGTGGGACGAACGGTCGCCATGCTCGACGAGGTCACGCTGGCCGCCCCGGCCTATATCGCCCGCCACGGCACGCCGCAGCATCCCGATGCGCTCGACGGCCACCAGATGATCGGCTTTCGCTCCAGCGCCACAGGCAGCGTGCTGCCGCTCGAGTTCATCGTGGGTGGAGGCTTGCGGGAGATCGTCCTGCCCGCCACCGTTTCGGTAAATGCGGCCGAAAGCTATGTCGCCGCCGCCAGGCTTGGTCTCGGCCTGATCCAGATTCCCCGCTATCATGCGGAGGTGGCGATTACGGCGGGAGATCTCGTCGAAGTGCTTGCGGACTTTCCGCCCACGAGCACGCCGGTCTCGCTCCTCTACCCGCGCAACCGGCAGCTTTCGCCGCGCGTGCGCGTGTTTGTTGACTGGATCGTCTCTCTCTTCAAGCAGCGCGGTTGAAAAGAACGCATCACAAATCGTCTCTACCGAGACCACCCGCATGAACGACGGGAGAGCCGGTAACCTCTCTGTCCAGCACCGTATCTGCCGTATCGTGCAATACGGCCGCGCACCTAGACGACACCCCAGGCGCGAAAACGCCCCCTGCCCGTCATCTCGCGCAGCCCGAGTTCGCGGATGATGCGCAAGGCCGCCTGCGGGGTGACGTCGAGCGCCCCGGCGACCATGCCGGCCGAAATCATCGGCCGTGCCAGGACCAGATCGATGAGGCCGGGCAGGTTCGAAGACGTCCGCCGCCCGACGAGCTTGCGCTCCATCATGGTGCGCGCCAGCGTCAACCGGTCATGCTCCTTCAGCCCCAGTTCCGCGGCCGCGCCAAGGGCATGCAGCATGGCCGAAATCCTGATGTCGCGATCGGCGTGCCGGCGCCGATCGACAGGAATGCTCTTCAGGCCGAGATTGAAGGCCGCGAGATGGGCGCCGGTGGTAAGTGCGGCTTGGCGCAATATGCTGCCGGCAAGCTGCCGGCCGAGCCAGGCCCCATGCTGCAGGACGCCGAGAACATTCCACGCATCGAGGGCGAGCACCGCCTGCAGCACCGGCGGCAAATTGCCGATCTCGGCCAGCACGGCGCGCCATTCCTCCAGACGCGCATCCTCATCCCAATCCGCCTCGTAGACGAGCGCCTCCCGCTCACGCACGCGACCGGAAGCCTTCGTCTCCGCCATCATCGCCTCCGACCGCGCCAGCAAGGCATCGATCGCCGCAAGCTCGCGGGCCAACGGATCCGACATATCCTCGCCGACATCGTCATTCCCTTGCGCCACCGCTACAACATCCGCCGCCCCTCCCCCGCCATCACGGACTGGCTGGCCTCCATCGGCGGCACCTGCCCTGCAAAGGTTGTTCAGGCCTTGCGCCGACAAGGCCCAATCGGCCGGCTGCGCGGCGATACGGCGCCGGGTTCTGAGGACGTCGGATGCGATGGTCAATTCATGGGTGGGAGCGCGAACGTCATGCGCCGCATCATGCAGGACGAGATCCTCGAGATGGACGAGTTCACCATCGACCCAGAGCGATGCGCAGGCATCCGTGAAATGCATGCGCTCGATCCATCCCTGACCGACCGGGGAGCGGGCAACTCGCTCATCGAGGCGCGCCAGCGCCACTTCCGCGTCAGAAAGCGGCTGAAGCAGGCGTTGGATAGGCAATTTCGCAAGATCGTAACGCATTGAATTCATGGTAAACGATTTTCCAAGCGAACGCTATGTGGGCGATAACGTTCACCACATGAGGTTTCGCTGAGAAGAGGACCAGGAATAATGAGAGGGGATACTCGGATCTCGGCGTGCAGTGGCCGTTCCCGTCGGTGAGACCGTGTAAATTCACACGCTCCGACTCACCTCGTTCCGCTAATGACACCATAGAGACGTTTACGAACGATTGATAGACTTCCGTCCATATAAGGGTTTGCGAGATCGTCGATATGCCCGGCCATCAGGCACCTCATGGAGCGCTATCGGTTCGCCACCAGAGGCAAAGCACTGAATAGTCCAGTTGCTTTCTATAGTAGCGAGCAAGGATGATCAGCGGTAGCGCTACCGCCAACGGTTACTGCCCTCTCCTGCTCGTCATGCCACCGGAAAGACAGATCTGGCCGCCTGCAACAAACGGCCATTCATCATCCTCAACCTCTCACCCGCAGGCCCAGCGGATCGTACAGCGGCTCCAAGTGAATGGTCGCAGGTGTGCGCTCCATCGCGACGACGAGCTCGTAAACGCCGTCTTTCAGGAAGGCATCGTCCACGCCTTCCGAGCGGCAGACATAGCCGTAGCCGATGCCCTTGCGGATCGTGTCGCCATATCCCCCACTTGTGAGATATCCCACCGGCTCACCGTTTCGCAGGATCGTCTCGCGGCCGAGAAGGACGATGTTCGGGTCGTCAACCGTAAAGCCGACGAAGGCCTTTCTTTGCGGTTGATCCTTTGCGGCCTCCAGCGCAGAGCGGCCGAGAAAGTCTCCCTTCTCGCGCAACTTCACCGCCCAGCCGAGACCGGCCTCGAAGGGCGTATCGTTCGGCGTGATATCCGCTCCCCAAGCCCGATATCCCTTTTCGAGACGAAGCGATTCAAGCGCGCGATAGCCGACAGGCCGGATATCGGATGACGTCCCCGTCTTCATCAGCACGTCGAAGACATCGCTCAAAGCGTCCATCGGCATGTGCAACTCCCATCCGAGTTCCCCGACATAGGTGACGCGCAATGCGCGGACGGTATGACCGGCTATCGCAATTTCCCGCACATGGCCGAAGGGAAAACCGGCGTTGGACACATCCGCATCCGTAACCGCCGCAAGCACCGTCCGCGCCTTCGGCCCCATCAGTGAGAGCACGCCATACTCTTCCGTCACATCATGGAGCGTGACATCGGAGCCTGCCGGAATATGGTCCGCTATCCATCCAAGGTCATGCGTGCGAAAGCCGGTGCCCGTCACGATATAGAATGCATCGTCCGACAGCCGCGCGACCGTCAGGTCCGCGGCAATGCCGCCGCGGCTGTTGAGAAGCTGCGTATAGGTGATGCCGCCTGCCGGCTTTGAAATGTCATTGGCGCAAATCCAGTCGAGGGCCTTCACGGCATCCGGCCCCCTCATCTCATATTTGGCAAAAGACGACTGATCGAAAATACCGACCGCTTCGCGCACGTGCCGATGCTCCGAGTTTACGGCGGTAAACCAATTCTGCCGGCCCATGGAATAGACGTCCCTCGCCGCCACTCCCTGCGGCGCAAACCAGTTCGGCCGCTCCCAACCGAGCTTCGAGCCAAAGACTGCGCCCTGCCCTCTCAAGCGATCATAGAGCGGCGAGACGATACGCGGGCGGCCGCTCTCGTATTCCTCATGCGGATAGGCGATCGCATAGTGCTTCCCATAGGCTTCCAGCGTGCGGTCGAGCACCCATTGCCGATCCCTGTGCAGATCGCTGAACCTGCGGATATCGACAGACCAGAGATCGAGCGGCGCCTCCCCGTCGACGATCCACTGGGCCAGCACCCACCCTGCCCCGCCGCCGGAGGCGATGCCGAAGGCGTTGAAACCCGCCCCGACGAACATGTTCCGGCATTCCGGCGCAGCCCCCAGAATGAAGTTGCCGTCGGGCGTGAAGCTCTCCGCGCCGTTGATCATCTGCCTGACGCCGACATTCCCCAGCGCCGGCACCCGGGCGATCGCCTCGACCATATGCTGTTCGAAATGATCGTAGTCGTCATCGAACAGCCGAAAGGCCCAATCGGCGGGCACGTCGCCGGTCGTCCAGGCCTGTGGGTTCGGCTCATAGCCACCCATGACCAGGCCGCCGACTTCCTCCTTGAAATAGGTACGCCGATCCGGATCGCGCACAGTGGGCGCATCCGTGGCGAGCCCCGGAAGCCGCTCGGTGATGATATACTGGTGCTTCACCGGTTGGAGAGGCACATTGACGCCCGCCATCGCCCCGACCTGCCTTGCCCATTGCCCCGCGCAGTTGACCACCGTCTCGCAGGCAATATCCCCCATCGTCGTGCGCACCTTGTGGATTCGCCCATCCTGCAGATCGAAGCCGGTGACGCGCACGTGCTCGAAGATCTTCGCGCCATGCATGCGGGCGCCCTTGGCAAGCGACTGCGTGATATCGGATGGGCTCGCCTGCCCGTCCGTCGGCAGGAAGCTTGCGCCCACGAGGTCGCCGACCTCCATCAGAGGCCAGAGGGCCTTCACGTCTTCCGGCGACAGCAGGTGCATGTCCATGCCGAAGCTTCCCGCCGTCGTGGCAAGGCGGCGGAACTCCGTCCAGCGATCCCGGTTCGTCGCGAGCCGAAGGCAGCCCGTCATCTTCCAGCCTGTCGCAACGCCGGTCTGGTGTTCGAGATCCTTGTAGAGATCGACCGAATATTTCAGCACGCGGGTGATCGAAGCCGACGAGCGCAACTGGCCGACAAGACCGGCGGCATGCCAGGTGGAGCCGGAGGTCAGGGCCTCCTGCTCCAGAAGAATGACATCCGCCTTATGGTCGCGCGCGAGATGAAAGGCCGTCGAGCAGCCGATGATGCCGCCACCAATGATGACGATAGCGGCATGGGAAGGCAGGGTCATTTGAGGCGTTTCCCGTAGGTCGTTCGGTAGTGATCGAGCGCCTTTTCGAGGCGGACAAGATTGCTTGCCGCATGGCCGGCATAATCCGCACCAGGCGCGGCAAGATGCAGTTCGGACACCATGGCCCACATGGATTCGCGCAGAAGCGAGGCGCATTGCATGGCAGCATGCGCGCGCCGCATTTCGAAGGAAGGCCGAGAGCCGGAATAAACGGTCAGAAAATCCTCGGCGATGTCTGCGGGCAACTCGGCATTGGATGTGACGCCGGCAAGATCGAACATGGCCGTCGAGAAGCCGGCATATTCGAAATCGATCAGCCAAAGACGCTCCCCATCATCGAGGATATTGGCGGGAAGGAGGTCGTTGTGGCCGAAGACGATAGGCAGCGGAAGCTGTGCCGCCTCCAGTTCCTCGGCCAGTTCGAGATAGGCCGATACCTGCCGAAGCATGCGGCTGCCGCCGATCCTCAGCGTTCGGGCATAGTCCCGCACCACATGAAAGGGCCAGAACAGGAAAGCCGCGCCCTCGACCTCCCTTGGCATGGCTATATGAAAGCGGCGCAGGAGGTCGGCTATCCGGCGATAGTCGCTGGCCACATCACTGGCGCCGAGCGGACGAGCGCCCAGATAGGCTGAGACCATAACGCCTTGTGCGGAATAGAGAATCTCCGGTCCAAATCCTGCGACGTGCGCTGCCCGCGCCGTCATGAGCTCTCGGTCGCGATAGACATGATGGAACGGATAGTCTCGCCCGAACCGAACGACGTGCCGCCGTGCCTGATCAGCCACCAGATAGCTCTCATTGCTGATGCCGCCGGGAAGGGGCGAAATTTCTATGGATCCGCGCCAGCAGGGCAGGGCGCGAATTCGCTCCTCAACGACGCGGTCGAGCCCGTCGTCTTCCATCGATACTCCTCCCGCGGATCGGCTGGTTGCGAGGCCCCTCTCACCGCGACCGAAGTCCCTTGCCGGCTCTCTCGCCTTATTAGCGCAATGTCATGCTCTCCGTGTGCCGCTGTCAATCGGGCGCGTGTGGTTTTTTATGTTTTTATGACTGATTATGCGGCTTTTCTTGCCAGCGGGTCCGTAAAAGCTTATGAAAATAGACGTACTCTGCGGAATCCCACGAATATGAACTACTCCAAGCGTCACAGTGACATTCTTCGCCTTCTCCAGCAGGACGGAACGGTGTCCATTTCCGACTTGGCAAGAAGGCTCGATGTCTCGCTGGAAACCGTTCGCCGCGATATCAAGCCGCTGACAAGCAGCGGAACGGTCGTGAAGATGCACGGCGCCGTGGCATTGCCCTCCATCCTCGGCGAGGCGCCGTTCGAAAAGCGCATGCGGGAGAACAGCGATGCAAAGAAGGCGATCGCCGTCGCCATGGCCGCGACGATTCGCGACGGCGACTCGATCATGCTCGATACGGGCACGACGACCAGTTACCTCGCCCGCGAACTGCTCGGCCACCGCCGCCTGACCGTCGTGACCAATTCCTCGGATATCGCGCGCACGCTGTCCACCATCAACGACAACCGCGTCTATATGGCGGGCGGCGAGCTGCGGAGCGACAACGGCGCGGCCTTCGGCGTCTCGGCAATCGAATTCATCAGCCACTTCACCGTGGGCCATGCGGTCATAACGACGGGCGCGATCGATGCGGAAATAGGCGTGATGGATTACGATCTGGAAGAGGCCGAGTTCGCCAGGGCCGTCGTTTCCCGCGGCAAGCGGGCCGTGGTCATTACCGATCATACCAAATTCGGCCGACAGGGCCTCGTCCGGGTCTGCGAATTCGGCGCGCTTACTGAGCTCTTCACCGATCGGATACCGCCACGCGATATCGGTTCGGCGCTCAAAACGGCCGGCGTCACCGTGGTTCTCGCGAGCTGAGTTTACCGCCGTAAACGCAAGCTTATTCAGGCAGGCGCGCATCACCCAGATCGATATTCAGGAAGGATGCCATGGCATCGGCGACGATCGCATGGTCGATGCGCTCCGGCACCCCCGAGACGGTCACCGCTCCGACGCAGCCCAGCTCGGCAACGAAAAGTGGAACGCTGCCGCCGTGGGTGGCGAAATCGGCATAGGAGAGATTGCGGGCCTCGACCTGGTCTCGGCCGGAAAGCGCAAGGCGCCGGCCGACGAGATAGGAAGCGTTCCACAGGCGCAGCACCGTATTGCGCTTGCGGCGGATCCATTCGGCATTGTCGGTTGTGGTGCCGGGCAGGGCCACATGAAAGAGCGTCCGGTCCCTGAGCGAGATATCGATCGCCACGCCCGCGCCGCGGGCAAGCGCCACCTCGCGCACCCGGTTGCCGAGCGCCCATGCGTCCGCCGGGCCGAAGCTGGTAAAACGCAGCAGGCGTTCCTGTTCCTCCAGCCGCCGGATATCCTCTGCAATCGCCTCGGTCATGACCATCTCCTTCGAATACGCTGACGATTCCTATCGGGAGTTTCCGGCAAGAGGAAGAGGTATTGACGGAGATCAAGCTTGCCTTGCGCGGATACGATAGAGTAGGGGCTAAAGCATAGCCATGGAGCCTCCATGCCCGACGGTCTTTTCGTTCCCGCCATCCTCGCGCTGCTCTTTACGCCGGGGCCAACCAATACCCTGCTGACTGTCGGCGCCGCTGCACGGGGCTGGCGTGCGAGCCTTCCTCTTCTTCTTGGCGAGCTCTGTGGCTATCTTGCTGTCGTCATCCCTTTGACGACTGTTGCCGCGCCTCTTTTCAACGAGCATCCACCGCTCGCTATGGGCCTTCGCGTTCTCGCTGCATGCTGGGTGCTGTTTCTGGCGATCCGGCTGTGGCGCGTTTCAGCGGCAAAAGCGCTTGAAGGGCCGACTTTTGCAGTCACGGTTCGCCAGGTTTTCCTGACGACGATGCTCAATCCGAAAGCACCGATCATCGCACTCGCGATCATGCCGTCCGGGAACCTCATGGAGATCGCGCCGGCACTCGGTCTCTTCAGCCTGCTCGTCATTTGCGCGGGAGCGAGCTTCCTGGCATTGGGGAGTATCGCCGGACGGGCACCGGTCGTGTCGCCGCGCCTCGTCTATCGCGTGGCGGCCATCTTCCTGGTCGCCTTTTCGGTCGGGCTTGCCGGCAGCGCGTCAGGCATGCTCTGATCAGACATCCCCGGCGTGATGCATGCGGAAGAGTTCCTGCTGCACCTCATCCTGAAAGGCCAGGACGGCGGTGCGTGCCTGGTTTTCGCTCGAACCGAGCTTGCGCAGTTCTTCCGCCAGTTCCCGGCATACCCTTATCCAGTAGAGGCGCGCATCCTCTCCCTGAAGCCCGTCCAGTTCGCCGGCACAATGGCGAATCTGGGCTGTCCGGCGCTCGGCCGGAAACGGCACGACGGTATCGGTGGCGATGGAACGGCGGTGCGGCTGGACCGAGGCGAGTGGCGGCATTGATTCGGGCTTCCTTTTCGTCCACCCATGATTAGGAACCCTATGGTTAACATGCCGTTTCCAAAGTGGATTTGCCGCCTCACTCCGTATCAGCCCGCCTGTTTCGCCGGCACTCCGCCCGTTCGCAGAAGGGCCATCAGCATCGGTCCGAGGGAGAATTCCCGCCGTTCCGCCTTGCGGGTAAGATCGCGAAGATAGCCTCCAGCCGAGTTGATATGGCCCGAGCGCTCGAGGATGCAGGCAATCACGGTCGCCGCATTTTCCGGCCCGAGCGCCTGGCAGGCCTCCTCGTAGGCAGAGGGGCTGACCGCCAGCATCGACCGCACCACGACGGCGGCCGTCATCAGATCGCGCCAACTCGAAATACTGCCGCCCGGTCCGAACGGCACGATTTCAGGGCAAGCCTGCAGAACGAGCCCGAGCGGGAAGGGCTTTGGAGGCTGCAACCGTGCAGAATCGCCTGGGAGTGGTGCACGCTGGCTGGTTGGCTGCATGCCTTCTCGGCTGGCCTCCCGCTCGCTGGCTTTTGCCGGTTCTTTCACGTTTGTCTGATGCGACAGCAACGGCTCCACGCCAAAATTGTCTTCCCACGTCCTTCCAAAGCGATGTTCAGAATCAGAAATAGATTCGGATTGTGAATTCTGTTTGTGCCGCTCAATATGACCGGCATTGCCAGCCGTATTTTGCAAAATAATCTGCTGTTCCAGATATTTGAGGATTTCCGTCCGCAAGGTTTCGAGTGCGTCGAGGATCGGCTCCAGGATTTCCGTCGTGGCGACGCGCGGCAAGGCGTCCGCCTGCCGGCGATATTCCGCTTCGTATTGCGTCCAGTCGCCGGCAAGGCCGTCTTCCAGAGCCGTGCCGATCAGCTTCGTGATGTCGCGGCGCACCAGTGTCACGCGCTCGCGCAGACGCTGCAGCAACAGACGCTCGGCGGTGACCTCGGCGGCCAGCGTTTCGATCTCTCTTGCCCGTGCAAGGAGGGGGGCGAGCGAGAAGCCGAATGCTTCGCCGATCATGCCATGTCGGTCGCGGCGGACGTAGCGCTTGCCGTTCGGGCTGTCCCTGCGGGAGAGGAGGCCGGCTTCCACGAGCGCGGCAAGATGCCGGCGCAGCGTGGTTTCCGCCATGCCATGCGTGCGCAGCGAAAGCTGGGCGTTCGATGGGAACACCACCAGCCCGTCGCTGCCGTTAAGATCGGTCTTCGGATAAAAGCTCATCAGCGCGTTCAGCACCGAAAGCGAACGGTCGCTGATGCCGAGCTTCGGCCGTGCCTCGCAAAGCGAGCGATATAGCTTCCATTTGTCGACGCTGGCTTCCGGCGCGATCTTTTTCGCGATCGCCTGGCTTGCCAACATGCCGAGCGTCATTGTCCGCCGCCCGAAAGGCGTCGTAATGCCGTCCATCTCCATGTCTCTTCACCTTTCAGCAGGCAAAAGAGACCCCATCACCGAAACCGGTGCCGAAAAGGCTTGACTGTGATTCGGGGAAGTGCGATTCTCAGGCTGCTAAACGATGAGAAGGGCTTCCGCGACGGTAACGTTGAGGGGGCCTTTTTCTTTTGCGGATCAATCTCCTGATTTCTGTTTGTTTTCCGTGCGATACGCCTCGTAGAGGCGATCCAGATTACGGGTGATGTAGGCGCCGAACGCCGCGGCTTCCGCCGCCTTCAGGGCAATCGTGTATTGCCGGCCGTTCGTCTTGATCGAGGCTTCCACAGCGCCATCCTTGCGGTGCCAGGTGGCCGGTGGCGGCTTTGCGGCGGCCGGCGTCTCGTGGCGCGCGAGATGGCTGTTGAGAAGGTTGAAGCGTTCCTCCGGCGGGCGTGTCCGGATGCGCTCGCGCGCCAGGAACTCCCCGGCCTTGTCTTCATTGGCAGGATCGTCGAAACGCGTCGCCAGCTCGTGCCAGCGGTCGCGGCCAATGGAAAGGGCAGGGCCGATGCCGGCGCGCACGCCTTTCGGAATGCGGTTCACGACCGAAAGCATCTTCGAAACGGTCGTCTTGTCGGCGCTGAGGGCCGACATGATCGTCTCGCGATCGAAGCCGCGCGTCTCCAGTTCTCCGGCAAAGGTCGCCCGCTCGAGGAAGGAAAGATCCGCGCGTGCGCTGTTCTCCTGGCCTTGGGCGATGACATGGTCGCGGTCGGTCAGCGACTTGACGATGGCGCGCACCGGCCGGCCGAGCAGCCGGGCGGCTTTGGCGCGGCGGTGACCGAAGGCGATCTGGTAGGTGCCGTCCTTCGTGGGATGCGGGCGCACGAGGATCGGCGAATCCTGGCCGCGCACGCGCATGGCCTCGACGAGTTCCTGGAATTCCTGATCGGAATGCACCAGGCGGTCGGAAATGAAGGATTCCTCGATCTGGTCGGGCTCAAGCTCGATGACGACCTCGCCGGCGGCAAGCTTCGCCTCGATTTCCTTGGCTGCATCGGCCTTGGCCGCGAGCGCATCAATGCTCCGCGTGACCGCCCCCAGCGCGCCGATGCCCTTGTAGGTGATCGACGGGCGCTGTTCTTCCTGTCCCGGATTGACCGGATCCGCCGGCTCGGCCGACGGGTTCATCAGGTTGGACAGAACGTTCTTGCGCGCCATGATCAACGCCCCCATGCCTTGTGAATGAGATCGACGATCTCCGAATTGACCGCTTCCATGGATTCGAGAGCCCGGTCGTAGGTGGCCCGTGTGAACTGGCTGCGCTCGACCTCGTAGAGCGTCTGGTTGGTGAGCGCCGCATCGGCGATGGCGACGCTTCGCACCATCGTGCTGGTCAGCACATGCTGCTTGAAAAGCGAGCGCATGAAGGCGACCATCTGCGTCTGCGGGCCGTCGGCCGGATCGTAGCGGGTGACGAGATAGCGCAGCCAGTCGAGGTTCATGTTGCCGCCCGCGCTTTTCAGCGTGTTCAGCACCTCGCCCAGCATCTGCAGGAACTGGCACATGGACATGACGTCGAGCATCTGGGGATGCACGGTGATCAGCACCGCCGTCGCGCCGCAGATCGCGCTCATCGTCAGGAAGCCGAGCTGCGGGGGGCAGTCGATCACCACCACGTCGTAGTCGTCGGCGACCGAGGACAGCGCCTCGTCCAGCCGGGCGAAGAAGATGCGGCCGTAGTCGCCGCTGTTGCCCTGCGCGAGGATGCGCGGCGTGTCGTGCTCGAACTCCATCAACTCGAGATTGCCCGGCACGATGTCGAGGCCGGGGAAGTTGGTCTTGCGGATGATCTCCTTCAGCGGCCGGCGCTGGTCGTCGTAGCGGATGGCGCCATAAAGGGTCTCGTTCTCGTCGACGTCGAATTCCGGCTGGAAGCCGTGGATGGCCGAAAGGCTCGCCTGCGGGTCGAGATCGACGGCAAGGACGCGGTGGCCGGTCAGGGCGAGATGCTGCGCCAGATGCGCGGTCGTCGTCGTCTTGCCGGAGCCGCCCTTGAAGTTCACCACGGCGATGACCTGCAGATGCTCGGCGCCGCGCCGGCGCGGCACGTAGCGCTGGCCACGGCTGTTCTGCTCGAGATATTCGCGCATCTCCTGCAACTGCTGGGCCGTATAGGACCGGCGGCCGGAAGGGGTGACCTGCGGCAGGGGGCCCTTGGATTCCAGCGACAGGTTGCGCAGGTAGCCGCTGGTGACGCCGAGGAAATGCGCCGCCTCGCTCAGCTGGAACTGGCGCAGGCCCTTTCGCGCGACGGGCGGGAACATTTCCAGCCGGTGCTGCTTCAGCTTGTCTGAAAGCTCATGGGCCTGTCCGATGATCAGCTGATCGACCTCGGAAATTGCCTGTCCAAACGTTGCGGCCATATTCATGTCACGGATCTCAAGGTGCGATTTCAAGCCCATATGAGGGATTAAACCGCATCTAGAACCGATTCTGATGTAAGAGCAAGGCATTATGTTCGCCGGGAAAGCGCGCCTCACCGGGCCACGAACCGCCTTCCACGTTGATCTTCCGCGGGATTCCCCACAAAGTTGCCTTATTTCCCGTCGTGGAATGGCGGGACGTATAACGGGACTTTGTAACAGGTTATCGCCCTCTGCGGCCTGAAGACACCTGTTGGAAGGCTTTACCCACCGCTTGTTGTGCGAATCGCGGGATGGAGCACGGGCCGATATCCGGCGCCAAGAACCCTGAGCGTGGAGGGCGGCGTCAGAAGCCAGTCGGCGCACCGAAGCTTGCGGGGCGGATCGTATCCCGCCTCCGTCCAGCGATGGGCAAGACCCGCGTGCAATGTAAAGGCATCCTCTCCGACGACGACCATCGCGCCATCCGGTAGGTCCGCGACAGGTGTGGGGATCGGATGCAGCCGCTTCCTGCGCCGCTCCAGGCGTTCGCCGTGCAGCACGGCATCCATGCCGGCGGCCGTTGGAAGCGCCTGCCTGTCGGCCGATGCCCATAGCGTCCGGAACCGCTCGGCGGCTTCCCTCCGGCAGAAGAAGCAGGGCCTGTGGCCGGCAGCGAGGGCTACGGCCTCGTCCAGAAAAAAGAGCTCGGTCCAGCTTCGCCCGCCCATCACCGTGCGGCGGCGGCCCTGGAATTCGCAGGCGCAGATCAGCCAGGCCTTGCCGGCCCATCGCCGGCCGAGCAGCGTCCTCGTCGCCGGATCGTGAAGGATGCCGCGATTGCCCGTGAAGAGGCCCCGCTGGGCGATGGCGACGATATCTCCGAAGGGCGTGACGCGGTTTTGCAGCGGCATGGTTTCGCACTTGAGTTGGAGCGCAGGCGTGCTCCTATAAGCACAGGCTAGCCGCCGGCGGGCGCAAACGCCACCCGCTTCGAGGGGGCCGAATGGTTTTCAGTTGACGGCAGGCGGCAAAGCCGATGGTTCTCTGGCGAAAGACAGCAAAGGAGAATCAGTCATGGCCCACGGCACCGCCCCCTTTTTCATCGAGGATACGGACGAGAGCGAGATTTCCTCGGACGTCGCCGGCCTCGGCAATCTCCTGATGACGACGCATATCCCGCTGCGGGCCGATGGCTCCATCGAGACGGGCGACATCCGGACGCAGAGTATCGCGACGCTGGAAAGCCTCAAGGCTTCGCTGCAGAAGGCGGGCAGCACGCTCGCCGACGTGATCCACCTGACGATCTACCTCACGGACATGGCCGACCGCCCGGCCTTCAACGAGGTCTATTGCAGCTATTTCAAAAAACCCTATCCCGTCCGCTGCGCCGTCGGTGTCAGCGCCCTTGCCGATCCCGGCATGAAGGTTGAGGTGACGGCCATGGCCGCGCGGCGGATCGCCTAGAGATATCCGCACGCATCGGGAAAGGCATTCGGCTACATATTTTCTATAAAAATAATAGATTTAGAAAAGCCATGCCTGCTGCGCTCAATTGCTCTCTGCTATCCCTTGCCGAATGAGGCCTTCAGCGGAGCGGGAAGCATGAATGCGCATATCGAAGCCACGCTTTTCAACATCGGCGGTACCGCTCCGTCCGGGCAGCCCGTCGATGCCGACAGCCTGAAGGCCGCCTTGCGCACGCTCGGCGGCGGCGTCAGCATCATCACGGCAGGGGAGGGGGAGAACCGCACGGGCGCCACCGTCACATCGGCGACGGCGCTCTCCGTCGAGCCGGCGCGCATGCTCGTCTCCCTCAACCGTACCTCTTCCACCTGGCCTATCGTCGAACGTTATGGTCATTTCGGCATCAATATCGTCGGTGCGGATCATGAGGAACTTGCCAACCAGTTCGCCGGGCGCGGCGGCCTGCGCGGCCCCGATCGCTATCGCGGCGCCGAATGGACGACCGCCGTCAGCGGCGCACCGCTTCTCCTCGGAGCCGTCGCCGCCATCGACTGCACCGTCGAGGAAGCCATCGAGCGGCACAGCCACGTGATCGTCATCGGCAAGGTGCAGGCGATCCGCACTGGCACCGGCCATTCGCTGCTCTACCAGGATGGCCGCTATCACGCCGTTCCCCGCTAGGGATTGATGGCCGTAGGCCCCGCGGCGCACGATTGGCTTTGACCCTGCCCGTTCCGACCGGTAGACGAACGTCTTCCGGTCGCATGCGGTTTTCCCCATGCCCGGCCGGAAAGGACAGCGCCTTTCGACGGGGAGTTCCATGACCGATCTTTTCGATGCCGCACCGCGCACCGGTTCCATGCCGCTCGCCGCCGAACTGCGCCCGGCGACGCTGGACGACGTGATCGGCCAGGAGAAGGTCATCGGCCCCGGCACCATGCTGCGTCGGCGCATCGCTGCCGGACGGCTCGGCAGCATCATCCTTTACGGGCCGCCGGGGCTGGGCAAGACGTCGATCGCCCGCGCCATCGGCAACATGCTCGGCAAGAATTTTCGTCCGCTGCATGCCGCCCACAACAATGTCGCTGACATCCGCAAGATCGCCGACGAGGCGCGCATGCGCCCCACCCTGCTTTTCGCCGACGAGGTGCATCGCTTCAGCGCGACGCAGCAGGACCACCTGCTGGCGCTCTGCGAAGAGGGCGTCGCCGATTTCATCGGCGCGACCACGGGCAATCCCTATCATACGCTGACGCCCGCCCTCATTTCCCGCTCCACCATCCTGAAGCTTGAGCCGCTCGCCATCGAGGAGATGGAAGACGTGGTCCGGCGCGGTCTCCATCACCTTGCCGCGCGCGGCATCGAGGTGAAGCTGGAACCCGCATTGCTGCGCCGCATTGCGGGTCGTTCCGGCGGCGACGCCCGCCGGGCGCTGACCGTTCTGGAAAGCCTTGCGGTCGGCCACGCGCCCGGCGACCCCGTCGTGATCACGGAAACCATGGTCGAGGAGGCCTATGCGGCCGCGCCCGTCAACCATGACCGCTCGGGCGATGCGCATTACGACGTGGTGTCGGCCTTCGTGAAATCGATGCGCGGCTCGGATCCCGATGCGACGCTCTACTGGCTCGCCCGGCTGATCCACGGCGGCGAGGATCCGCGCTATATCGCCCGGCGGATCATGATCCATGCATCCGAGGATGTCGGACTTGCCGACAATACCGCGCTCCAGACCGCCGTCGCCGCGCTTCATGCGGTTGAAAAGATCGGTTATCCCGAGGCGCAGATCATCCTGGCCCACGCGGCGCTGCATGTCGCCCGCGCCCCCAAGTCCAACTCCGCCTGCCGCGGCATTTCGCTGGCGCTCGCCCATGTGGCGAGCGAGGCGCCGTCCGCGGTGCCGCTGCATCTGCGCGACGCGCATTACAAGGGCGCGGCGGCGCTCGGCCATGTCGGCTATGCCTTTCCCCATGACGATGGGCGGGGCTGGAGCGAGCAGGTCTATGCGCCGGACGTGCCGCGCGGCGCCTTCTACCAGAGCGATGCGCGCGATGCCGCCACCTTCGAGCGGCGGGCGGACGAGCATTGGGAGCAGGTGACGGGACGGCCGGCACCGCGCCGCTTCGGCGAAAAGCGCTGACGGCTCAGCTTTCGGCAAGGCCCGCGCGCACGCGGTTGACCACGGTCCAGACGAGCAGCACGCAGGCCATCGGCTGGATATGCCATGTCCAGGCCGGCAGCGTGCCGAAGGCGGCGACGAGGGCGCCCAGCGCACCGAAAAGCAGTGCACGGTCGCTCTTGCCCATCGGCCCCTCGTAGTTGCGCCCGCTGCCATGGGCGACGCCGAGAACGCCAGCGAACTCCGTCAGGGTCGCGAGGAACACGATGGCCGCCATCCAGGGCAGCGAGAAGGGGGCGATCAGCGCGAAGGGCACATAAAGCGCGGCATCGGAAACGACATCGGCGATCTCGTTGAGATAGCCGCCGAGCGCGCTCTTCTGGCCGTGCTCGCGCGCCAGCATGCCGTCGATGGCGTTGAACGCCATGCGCAGGAACATCCAGACCGGCACGAGCGCGAAGAGCGCCGGTTCGGGCCGGGCAAGCAGAAGCGCGCCGATCCCCACGGAGACGACGGCGGCGACGAGCGTCACCTGGTTGGCGGTGAGCCCCATGGCCGCCAGCCGTCCCACCAGTGGACGAAGCAGGCTCTGGAAAGATGATTTCAGTTTATAGATCGACATGAAAGCGAAAATCCGCTCGATTGCTTCGATTGAAAAGAAAGCGCAATCGACGAGAAATCAACTGCGAATATGGGGCCTCATCCGTATAGGGGAGGACGATATCAGTGCAAGGGGATGACGGCATGATCGAAAAGGCGTTTGCGAGCCATGATGGCGTGGAGCTGTTCTATCGCGTCTGGCCCGCCCGCTCCGGCACCGCCAGGGGCGCGATCGTGCTTCTGCATCGCGGCCACGAACATGGCGGACGTGTCGCGCATATCGCCGAAGAACTCGGCCTCGACGATTTCGCCTTCTATGCCTGGGATGCGCGCGGGCATGGCCGTTCGCCCGGCGAACGGGGCCATTCGCCGTCCTTCGCCCATTCGGTACGAGACCTGGACTGCTTCGTGCGCCACATAAGTGAGACCGACGGCTTTGCCATGGAGAACATCGCCGTCGTCGCCCAGAGCGTCGGCGCCGTCCTGGCCGCGACCTGGGTGCACGACTACGCGCCGGGTATCCGCGCGCTGGCGCTCGCTTCGCCCGCTTTCGACGTGAAGCTCTACGTGCCCTTCGCGAAGGAGGGCATCGCGCTCTGGCAGAAGCTGAAGGGCACGTTCTTCGTCAACTCCTATGTCAAGGCGCGCTTCCTGACGCATGATCCCGAGCGCATCGCCTCCTTCGAAGCCGATCCGCTGATCACGCGCCCCATCGCCTCCAACATCCTGCTGGAACTCTACGAGGCGGCGGACCGCGTGGTGGCCGATGCCCGCGCGATCACGGTGCCGACGCAGCTTCTCGTTTCGGGCAGCGATTTCGTCGTGCGCCACGCGCCGCAGCACCGCTTCTTCGAAAATCTCGGCTCGACGATCAAGGAACGCCACGTGCTGCCCGGTTTCTATCACGACACGCTCGGCGAGCGGGACCGGGCGAAGGCGCTGGAAAAGCTGCGCGCCTTCATCCTCGCCCGCTTCGCTGCGCCGCCGGTCGTCGCGGATCTCCGGCAGGCTCACCTTTCCGGCCATACGCGCGACGAGGCGGATCGTCTGGCAACGCCGCTTTCGCCCTTCTCCCCGCGCGGCCTCTACTGGGCGATGACGCGCGCCTCGATCCGGTTGGGCGCCCTCTTTTCCAAGGGGATGGCGACCGGTGTTCGCACCGGCTTCGATTCTGGCTCGACGCTGGACTATGTCTATGAAAACGAACCGCGCGGCCTCGGACCCGGCGGGCGGCTGGTCGACAGGCAATTCCTCGAGGCCATCGGCTGGCGCGGCATCCGGCAGCGGAAGATCCATCTGGAGGAATTGATCGCAAAGGCGCTTTCGCGCCTTGCGGCGGAAGGAAGGCCGCTGCGCGTCCTCGACATCGCCGCCGGTCACGGCCGCTACGTGCTGGATGCCGTCGCGGCCTCGGATGCGAAGCCGGAGAGCATCCGCCTGCAGGATTATTCGCCGATCAACGTGGAGAAAGGCTCAGTGCTGATCGCCGAACGAGGCCTTCAGGACATCGCCGCCTTCCATCGCGCCGACGCCTTCGACACGGAGGGACTTGCCGCCATCGCGCCGAAGCCGACGCTCGCCATCGTCTCCGGCCTCTATGAACTCTTCCCGGATAACGCCCTGATCGAAGCCTCGCTTGCCGGCCTCGCGCGGGCGATGGAGCCGGGATCGCTGCTCGTCTATACGGGCCAGCCCTGGCATCCGCAGCTCGAGATGATCGCCCGCGCGCTCACCTCGCATCGCGGCGGCGAGGCCTGGATCATGCGCCGGCGCACCCAGCAGGAGATGGACCAGCTCGTGGCCGCCGCCGGCTTCCGCAAGATCGAGCAGCGCATCGACAAGTGGGGCATCTTCACCGTGTCGCTCGCCAAGCGCATCTGAGGATCGCATGGGGGAGGGTATCGCATCCGTTCCGTCGAGCGGCCGCCGCGCGGTTTTCCGGGCGGCGGCGCTGTGGCTCGTCGTCCTCGCGCCGTTCTTCTATCTCACCTACGGCACCGCCAACTGGCTTGCCTCGCTGAGGACGGATGTGCCGAACCTCGCCTTCGGCTGGGAAGGGCGCATTCCCTTCATCGCCTGGACCATCGTTCCCTATTGGTCGATCAATGCCTTCTATGCGCTCTCGCTCTTCGTCAACGACAGCCCGGAAGAGGTCGGGCGCCTCGCGCGCCGCTATCTCACCGCGCAGCTCGTCGCCGTCGCCTGCTTCGTCGCCTTCCCGTTGCAGGCGATCTTCCAGCGGCCGGAAACGCATGGCCTGCCGGGCTTCATGTTCGATGTGCTCGGCGGGTTCGACAAGCCGTTCAATCAGGCGCCGTCCCTGCATATCGCCCTGCTCGTGATTATCTGGGACCATTGGCGCACGCGGCTTGCCGGGGGATGGCGTGCCGCATGGCATGTCTGGTGCGTCCTCATCGGCATCTCGGTGCTGACCACATGGCAGCACCATGTCGTCGACATTCCGACGGGCGCGCTGCTCGGCTTCCTCGCGCTCTGGCTCTTTCCGGCCGGGCAATCCTCGCCGCTTGCCGGCTTCCGCCTGACGAAGGACGTCAAGGCCCGGCGGCTTGCGGTCTGCTACGGTTCGGGCGCGGCGATCCTGCTTGCACTCGCCGTTCCGGCAACGCGCGGTTCCGGCACCGGCCTCCTCCTTCTCTGGCCGGCGCTCGCGCTCGCCCTTGTCGCCGCCGGCTATGCCGGGGCCGGGGAACGAGTCTTCCAGAAGGGGGCTGACGGCGCGATCAGCCTTGCCGGCCGCTGGCTGTTCCTGCCCTACCGGCTCGGGGTGCGGCTGAATATCCGCTGGTGGACGCGGCATCTTGCACCCGCGGCCGAAATCGCCGACGGCGTCCTCCTCGGCCGCATGCCCGCGCGCGGCGAACTTGCGACCCGTGCTACGGTCGTCGACATGACGGCGGAACTGCCGGGCCTGAAGGCGCCCGGCCTTGCCTGGCATGCCTTTCCCTCGCTCGACCTGTTGCCCGTCCCCGCCGCGCGCATCCGCGAGGCCGCGTTGGCGGTCGAGACGGCCCGCCGGCACGGCCCCGTTCTCATCTGCTGCGCCCTCGGCTTCCAGCGCAGCGCCATGGTTGCCGCCTGCTGGCTGCTGCGGTCGGGGCATGCGGGAAGTGCCGCGGCCGCCGTGGCGCAGATCGAGGCATCCGGCCGGCCGGTCCGTCTGGATGTCGGGGCCTATGCGGCCATCGAGGAGGCAGCGCGATGACCGCGTGGAGCAGCATGGCGGAAGGCGCCGGCCGCCGGCTGCGGCGCAATGGCCTCATCGGCGGGCTCATCGCCTTGCTGGTCCTTGCGCTCGCGCCGCCGACCGCGGGGGCCGAGGGCTTTGCAGGGCCGCTTGCCTGGTGGCTGCTGCTGGCCTTCTGCCTCCTGCCGCTCGCCTTCTCGGTCCATCTTCTCTTCGATGCCGCGCTCTTCGGGCTTGCTGCCTCCTACGGCGAAGAGGCGATGGGCCTTGCCGCGGTGGATGACGTGCTGGCGCGAATGGGGCTTCGCGCGAGGGACGGTGTGGTGCGCACCATGCCGGAACGCCTTGCCGGATGCCGCCGGCTTCTCTGGCTGCAACGCGTTTCGCTCGCCATTGGCGTAATGCTCTATGCCGTTCTCTTGCTCGACGCTGTGGTGGGAACATGAGATACGGCAAGGCATCGCTGCTTCAGAAAGCATCGAGCGCGGCGCTGGCGGGCCTTTCGCGCGCCGTCACCGGCGTCCGGCCGATCTGGGCGGGCGTGAAGCCGAATGGCCCGCAGCGCATCTATTTCGCCAATCACGCGAGCCACGGCGATTTCATCCTGGTTTCCACCTGCCTCAATCCCGCCGAGCGCTGCCGAACGGCCGCGGTCGCTGGCGCGGATTACTGGAAGGCGGATGCCGTCCGCCGCTTCATCGCGCAAAAGCTGCTGCGCACCGTGCTCGTCGAGCGCAACTGGGTCGAGCGCACGGCCGATCCCCTTGCCGTCATGCTCGCGGCGCTCGATGCGGGCGAATCCCTGATCTTCTTCCCAGAGGGCACGCGCAACATGACGGAGGAACCGCTGCTGCGCTTCCGCTCCGGCCTCTACAATCTCGCGGCCGCCCGGCGGGATGTCGAGCTCGTTCCGTGCTGGATCGAGAACATGTCGCGCGTCCTGCCGAAGGGCGCGCTGCTGCCGGTGCCGCTGCTCTGCCGCGTCGTCTTCGGCGAACCCGTCAGGCTGGAGGCGGGGGAAGACCGGAAGGTCTTCCTCGACCGCGCCCGCGCCGCCCTTCTTGCCCTTGCGCCCCGAAAGGATGGAAATCGCCAATGAGCGACGACACCACGCGCCTCTTCCTCGGCCTCGTCGCCGTCCTCACCACGGCAAGCCTCGTTGCCGGCGTCCTTTCCTGGCGCAGCACGCGGCCGCTGCCGGCAACGCTCGACAACCTCAATGCCCGCATCAAGGCCTGGTGGATCATGGTCGCGGGCATCAGCGCCGCCTTCCTGTTCGGTCCCGGCGGGGTGATCCTGCTCTTCGCCTTCGTCTCCTTCGCGGCGCTGCGCGAATATGTGACGCTCACCAACACCCGCCACGCCGACCGCTGGACACTGCTCGGCATGTTCCTGATCGTCATCCCGGTCCAGTACTACCTGATCTGGATCGACTGGTACGGGCTCTATTCGATCTTCGTTCCCGTCTATTGCTTCCTCGCCATGCCGGCGCTGACGGCGATCCGCGGCGACACGTCCCGCTTCCTGGAGCGGGTCAGCGAGCAGCAATGGGGCATCATGCTCTCGGTCTATTGCATCAGCCACGTGCCGGCGCTGGTGACGCTGCCCATTCCCGGCAACGAGGGCAGGGGGCTTCTCCTGATCGCCTTCCTGATCGCGACGGTGCAGGGCAGCGACGTGCTGCAATATATCTTCGGCAAGCTCTTCGGTCGCCACAAGGTCGCGCCGAATATCTCGCCTTCCAAGACCTGGGAAGGCCTGATCGGTGGCATCGCCAGCGCGTCGCTCCTGGGGGCCGGGCTCTACTGGCTGACGCCCTTCTCGCCGCTGGAGGCGGGCGTTCTGGCCGGCCTTGCCTGCATCATGGGCTTCTTCGGCGGGCTTGTCGCCTCGGCGATCAAGCGCGACCGCGGCGTCAAGGACTGGGGCCACATGATCGAGGGGCACGGCGGCATGCTCGACCGCGCCGACAGCCTGGTCTTCGCCGCGCCGGTCTTCTTCCATATCGTGCGTTATGCCTGGACGTAGCGAGTATCCTGCATCGGATATGCGCAGAATGATGCACAATGCGCCGGTGCCTGCCTGATTCTCTCCCAGCCGGTGAATAATCGAAAAGGGGTATTCCGGGCGCCCGGGCAAGTTTCGTAAAGTGATGTTCAGGATGGGGCAAACAATAGAAACAGGTGCCCCGCCGGAGGAAGACAGATGACGACCAAGACCTTCAACCAGCCGCTCGGCGGCAACGAGATGCCGCGCTTCGGCGGTCCCGCCACCATGATGCGCCTGCCGACGCAGCCGACGACGGAAGGGCTCGACGCCTGCTTCGTCGGCATCCCCATGGATATCGGCACCTCGAACCGGCCGGGCACGCGCTTCGGGCCGCGCCAGATCCGCACCGAGAGCTGCATGATCCGCCCCTACAACATGGCGACACGCGCCGCGCCCTTCGACAGCCTGCAGGTCGCCGATATCGGCGATGTGGCGATCGACACGTTCAACCTGCCGAAATGCGTCGACATCATCACCGATGCCTATCGCGATATCATCAGGGATGGCTGCAAGCCGCTGACGCTCGGCGGCGACCATACGCTCTCCTACCCGATCCTGCGCGCCATGGCCGAGAAATACGGCCCCGTCGGCCTCATCCATGTCGATGCTCATGCCGATATCAACGAGCACATGTTCGGTGAACCCATCGCCCATGGCACGCCCTTCCGCCGCGCCGTCGAAGCCGGCGTGCTCGACACCAGCCGCTGCATCCAGATCGGCGTGCGCGGCACCGGCTATGCGGCGGACGATTTCGACTGGCCGCGCGAGCAGGGTTTCCGCGTCGTGCAGGTGGAGGAGTGCTGGCACAAGTCGCTCACCCCGCTGATGGAGGAGGTGCGCGCACAGATGGGCGACCGTCCCGTCTATCTTTCCTTCGATATCGACAGTCTCGACCCGTCGATCGCGCCCGGCACCGGCACGCCGGAAATCGCCGGCCTCAACACGATCCAGGCGCTGGAGATCATCCGCGGCTGCTGGGGCCTCAACCTCGTCGGCTGCGACCTCGTCGAGGTCTCGCCGCCCTACGATCCGTCCGGCAACACGGCGATCACCGCGGCGAACCTGCTGTTCGAAATGCTCTGCGTCCTGCCGGGCGTGCAGAGGCGATAGCCCGTCCTTCTTCCGAAGACCCGGAGTGCCGAACGATCGTCGGCACTCCGCAAGAGCGCCGCCGTCCTTCAGTCCATCGCGTACTGGATATTGTACCGGCCATGGACCGCCGACCGTTCGATATGGGCCCGGACGCCGAAGACGCGCGCGATCAACTCTTCCGTCAAAACCGCCTGCGGCGTTCCCGCAGCGACGATCCTGCCTTTGTCGAGCACGGCGAGGCTGTCGCAGAACATCGCTGCGAGATTGAGGTCGTGCATGGCGATGATGCAGGTGATGCCGAGCTTCGATACCAGGGAGAGGATGTCGAGCTGGTGCTGGATGTCGAGGTGGTTCGTCGGCTCGTCGAGCAGCAGCTCGCTCGGTGTCTGCGCAAGCGCCCTTGCGATGTGAACCCGCTGGCGCTCGCCGCCGGAAAGGGTCTGCCAGAGCTGGCCGGCCCGGTGGCTCATGTCGACCCGTTCGAGTGCAATGTCCACCGCCGCATCCCCTTCGGGCGTCCATGAGGACAGAAGGCCGCGATGGGGCGTGCGTCCGAGCTGGACGATGTCGCGCACCGTCAGCGGGATATCGGTCGTCGACTGCTGCTCCACGAAGGCGACGCGGCGGGCAAGGCCGGCGCGCGAGAGCGTGGAGACGTCGTCCCCGCCCAGCCGGATCACCCCGCTCTCGACGCGGCGCAGGCGGCAGATCAGGCGCAGAAGGCTGGATTTGCCCGATCCGTTCGGCCCCAGCAGGCCGAGCACCTTGCCCTGCGTCACCGAGAGCGTGACCCCGTCGATGATCAAGGTGTTCCCGGCCGAATAGGATACGTCTTCGATGGAGATGCTCATGCGCTTTTCCGGACGCGATAGAGGATGATGGCGAAGGCCGGTGCGCCGAACAGCGCCGTGACCACCCCGATGGGCAGGATCTGCTGCGGAATGATGATGCGCGAGACGATGTCGGCGGCGACCACGAAGATCGCGCCGCCGAGCGCCGTGGCCGGAAGGAGACGGCCATGCGAGGGCCCGACGAGGAAGCGGGCGGCATGCGGGATGACGAGCCCGACGAAACCGACCGAGCCGACCATGCTGACGACGGCCGCGGTCATGATCGCCGTGACGGCGAAGAGAACGATCTGGGTCCTGCGCACGGCGATCCCCAGCGATGCCGCGGCATCCGTCCCGAAGGCGAAGGCATCGAGGGCGCGGGCATGGAACAGGCAGGCGGCAAACCCGGCAAGCGTGATGGGCACCGAGAGGTAGACATCGGGCCAGCGCACGCCGCTCATCGAGCCGAGAAGCCAGAACAGCACGCCGCGGGCCTGTTCCGCATTCGCCGACGTCGTGACGATATAGGAGGTCAGCGCATTGAAGAGCTGCGAGCCGGCGACGCCGCACAGGATGATCCGTTCGCTCGACCCGCCCGTGCCCGAGGCAAGGATGCCCACCAGCAGGAAGGCGACCAGCGCGCCGGCGAAGGCGCCGCCGGAAAGCGAGAGGACGCCGTAGCCGAGGCCGAGGATCATCACGCAGACGGCGCCGGTCGACGCGCCGGCCGATATGCCGAGCACATAGGGCTCGGCCAGCGGGTTGCGAAGCAATGCCTGGAGGATGGCGCCGCACAGCGCGAGCGAGGCCCCCGCGCTGGCCGCCACCAGCGCCCGGCTGAGGCGATAATCCCAGATGACGCCCTCATGGATGCGATTGAGCTCGAACGCCGTTGCGAAAAGCCGGTTCGACACGGCCCTTGCGGTCGTGGAAACGGGAATCGCGATCTCGCCGATGGAGACCGCGAGGCCGATCATGAGGGTGAGGAGAAGGCTGGCGGCGATGGCAAGTGCCGCAAGCACCCACCACCGATACCGCCACGAAGCGGTAATCCTCACCGCGCGAGGCCGAAGGCCTTGATGCCGTTCGCCAGCGTCTCGATGCCGTCGATCGTGCGGATCGTCGGGTTCATCGACTGGGCGTCCATCATCACGAAGTGCCTGTTCTTGACGGCGTCGAGTTCCCTGGTGACGGGGTCGTTTTCGAGGAAGTCGATCTTCACCTTCGGATCGTCCGCGGCATAGCGGCGGCGGTCCATGGTCGCGAGCACGATGACGGCGGGGTTTGCCTGCGCGATCGTCTCCCAGCCGACCAGCGGCCATTCCTCCTCGGTCGTCACGACATTCTTCGCGCCGATGGTCTTGAGGATATAGGCCGGCGCGCTGTTCTTGCCGGCGATGAAGGCATCGCCGTTGACCTCCTTGCTGGAGAACCAGAACACCACGGGCAGGCTCTTGCCGGCCGCGCCGGCGATGGACGCCACGGCATCCGCCTCGCGCTTCTTCAGCTCGGTGATCAGCACATCGCCCCGGTCCTTCACGTCGAAGATCTCGGAGAGCTCGGCGATTTCCCGATAGACCAGGTCCATGGTGAACAGCGTCTCGCGCACGCCGTCTCCGCCGTCCGTGTTGATCTTGGCGACGCAATCGGCTGGCGCGATATAGGTCTCGATGCCGAGATCGGCGAATTGCTCGCGCTTGCCGACGGAGCCCTGCGCGCCGACATGCCATTCGAATTCCGCGGCCACCAGATCGGGTTCCTGCCCGACCACGGCCTCGAAGCTCGGATCGTTGTCCGCCAGTCTTTTGATCCTGCTATTGGCCTCGGCATATTGCGGCAGCACCGGCCCGACCCAGACCGCCGTTCCCGCGACCTTGTCGGCAAGGCCGAGCGAGAAAAGCACCTCGGTCATGCCCTGGCCGATGGAGACGATCTTCTTCGGCGCTTTCTCGAAGGTGATCTGCCGGCCGCAATTTTCGAGCGTCAGCGGATACTGGGTGGCGGCGAAAGCCGTGCCGGCAAGGCCGGTAAGGCCGAGGGCGAACGTGATGGTTGCGATTGTCTGGCGCATGGGAGCCTCGATCTCGGGGAGGGCGGCAATACGGCGCGGCGGTGCGCGACGGATTGCTCACGCCTCGTGGACGGGAAAAGCCCAATCGAGGCGGATGAAGGCCGTATATCGGCGAAGGCTCAGGTCAAACATGTCTGCTCCCTTCCAGGCATCCCCGCCCGGCTGATTGGATCGTGTTCGACGGCAGGTCTCCTGGCTCGCGGATATCTGTCGATCACCTGCCTTCCCGCGACATCCGCAGTGGCATGGCCCTTGGCCCGGAAAAGGCCTTGCCGGCCCTTCCCGTGATGATCGGCAATCCGCTTACAGTTGCGGGGGCAGCCACGGTCTTGGTCCCTGTTGGGTCGTCCGCACCGTGTTCCCTATTAATCCCGTCGGAGCCTTCCTCCGGGAACCGTCGGGCTCAATTAGGACGCCGGTCCGCGCGGCGTCAAGTGGCGTCCTGCCCGATCCCGATCCCGGGTCTCAGGCGACCTTCGCCTCGTGCCAGACCACATGCCCGTTCCCGACGTCCCTGCGGATGGAGAGGGGCGGGGCATAGTCGAGCGGCTTGACGGGGCTGGGCAGCTCGCCCTCGTTCGGGATGAAAAGGCGGCGTTCGCGGTCGGCGTCGGCAATGGGCACCGCATCCATCAGCTTGCGCGTATAGTCGTGCTGCGGGTTCTCGAACACCTGGGCGCGCGTGCCCATCTCGACGAAGCGGCCGGCATACATCACCGCGACGCGATGGCTGATCTGTTCCACCACCGCCATGTCGTGGCTGATGAACAGGTAGGAGATGCCGGTCTCGTTCTGGATGTCCTGCAACAGGTCGAGCACCTGCGCCTGGATGGAGACGTCGAGCGCCGCGACGCTCTCGTCGGCGACGATCAGCTTCGGCGACAGCGACAGGGCGCGGGCGATGCAGATGCGCTGGCGCTGGCCGCCGGAAAATTCGTGCGGATAGCGCCGCATCTGCTCGGCGGACAGGCCGACGCGGCGGAAGAGATATTCGACGCGGTCCTTCAACTCGCTGCCGGCGGCGAGGCCGTGGATGACGAGCGGCTCGGCGACGAGGTCGCCCACCCGCATGCGCGGGTCGAGCGAAGCATAGGGATCCTGGAAGATCATCTGGATATCGCGCAGCACCGGCCGCATGGCCGCGCGGCTGAGCCCTCGCGTGCTTTTTCCGCCGATACGGATGCCGCCGCTCCACGGAACGAGGTTGAGCAGCGCCTTCCCGGTCGTGGATTTGCCGCAGCCGGATTCGCCGACGAGCGACAGCGTCTCGCCGCGCCCGACGGTGAAGGACACGCCCTCCACCGCATGGACGCGCCGCACCGGCCGCTGCAGGATGCCGCCCTTGATGTCGAAACGGACGACGAGATCGTCGACTTCGAGCACGGGTGCTGCCTTCTCCGCCTCTTCCTCCGCCCTGGCCTGCGCGGGCGCGCGCTTGGGCCTGTCCGTCCCGGTCATCTCGCCGAGCCGCGGCACGGCGGCGAGCAGCTTGCGCGTATAGTCGTCCTTCGGATGGTGGAAGACCTCGCGCAGCGGGCCGTGCTCCACGTCCTTGCCCTTGTTCATCACCAGCACATGGTCGGCCATTTCCGCCACCACGCCCATGTCGTGGGTGATGAGGATCACGGAGACGCCGTTTTCGGCCTGGAGCTTGCGGATGAGGGCGAGGATCTGCGCCTGCACGGTGACGTCGAGCGCGGTGGTCGGCTCGTCCGCGATCAGGATTTCCGGCTTCTGCGCGAGCGCCATCGCGATCATCACGCGCTGGCGCATGCCGCCCGACAGTTCATGCGGATATTGCAACAGGCGGCGCGCGGCATCGGAAATCTGGACCTCGTCGAGCAGTTCCTTGCAGCGCTGCGCCATCGCCGCGCCCGAAAGACCCGACCTCGACCCGACGGCCTCGGCCAATTGCCGCCCGATGGTCAGGACGGGATTGAGCGAGGTCATCGGCTCCTGGAAGATCATGCCGATATGGCGGCCGCGCACGCCGCGCATCTGTCCTTCGTCGAGTTTCAGGATATCGCGGCCGTTCATGATCGCCGAGCCGCCGGCCACGCGCGCGAGGTTCTTCGGCAGCAATTGCATCAGCGACAGCACGGTCATCGACTTGCCCGAGCCGCTTTCCCCCGCGATGCACAGCGTTTCTCCGCGTTTGAGGTCGAAGGATAGCCGGTCGACGACGGTGCGCGCACCGTCGGGCGTTGCGACCTGCGTCACCAGATCCCTGACCTGCAAGAGCGGAGAAGCCGTATTCATGTCCATGCTTTCTGGATTGTGGGAGGGGCGGCCGGAGCCGCCCCCCGCATGCCTATTCGAAGACCGAGCGCGGGAAGTAGAAGGATACGACCCAGTTCGGCTGGTCGACGATCTCGCTGATGCGCAGGTCGCCGCAGACCGAGCAGAGCATGTAGGCGTCCACCGGGTTGAGGTTCTGCGTCTGGCAGAGGAGGTCGATCATGTTGGAGAGGGCCGCCTTCGCGCCGTCCCACAGGTCCGGGCCGATGCCGGTGGTGACCTCGTAGCCCTTGGCATCGAGATGACGGGTCACGGGGCCGGGCGTGGTGAAGCGCGGCATCTTCAGCGGCGTGTCCCGGATGAGGTCGAGCGTCAGCGCGACGTTCATCTGGCTTTCGATCGCCGTGCCGCAGACCTCGCCGTCACCCTGCGCGGCATGCGTGTCGCCGATGGAGAACAGCGCGCCCTCCACCTCGACCGGCAGGTAGAGCGTGGTCCCGGCGGCGATGTCCCGGATGTCGAGATTGCCGCCGACGCGCCGCGGCGGCACGACGGAATGCAGGCCCTTCTCGGCCGGCGCGACGCCGATGGTGCCGGCAAACGGCTTCAGCGGCACGCGGGCATGCTGGCCGAACAGCGCCGGCTCCAGCGTTGAGGGATTGTAGTTCCACAGCGCCAGCGCCGGCTCCTTGAAGTCGTCGGCGAGCAGGCCGAAACCGGGAATGTTGGCCGTCCAGCCGAAACCCGAGGGCTCGAACTGATGGATGGTGACCTTCAGCACGTCGCCGGGCCTGGCCCCATCCACGAAGATGGGGCCGCTGACCGGATTGACCCTGGAGAAATCCATCGTCGACACGTCCGCGACCGTGCTGCCGGGATGATAGTGCCCGGCGCCGCTGTCGAGGCATTCGAATTTCAGCGTCGAGCCCGGAGCCACCGTCTCTGCCGGCTGGAACGAATTGTCCCAGCCGAAGTGATGATGCCGGCCATGGATGGTGTACTGGCAGTTATTGCACATCTTTTGCATAGACCTCGTCGTAATTGACCGGGATGTGAACGGGATCGACGAAGATCGCATCCGGGCCGCCGAGGCGCTCGGAGCGCACGGAGAAGCGTTCCTCGTTGAAGATCGGTGCCCAGGGCGCGTCGTCCATGATCTTCAGGTAGATGTCGCGCCACAGCGCCTCGCGCTCCGCCTTCTTGGCGGGGTCGACCATCGAGTCGGCTTCCTGCGCCTTCTTGTCGAGCTCCTCGTTGCAGTACCACGACCAGTTCCAGCCGCCCTGGACCGCGCCGCCGCAGCCGAGGATCGGACCGTAGAAGTTGGACGGGTCCGGGAAGTCGGCGATCCAGCCCATGCCGCCGGACCAGACCATCGGTGCGCCGTCCGGCTCGCCGCCGGCCGCGATGACATTGGCCTGCGCCAGCGACTTGATCGACGCCTTGATGCCGATGGCGGCGAGGTCCTGCTGGATGGCCTGTGCGATGCGCGGCTGCGGGTCGGTGTTGGCGACGAACAGCTCGGTCTCGAAGCCATCCGGAACGCCGGCCTCGGCAAGCAGCGCCTTGGCCTTTTCCGGATCGTAGGGATAGCCCTTGTAGTCTTCCGCATAGCCCGGCATGGAGCGCGGCAGCGGCTGGTTGGCCGGCAGGGCGCGGCCGTTGATGATGCGGACGATGCGGTCCTTGTTGATGGCCATGTTGACGGCCTGGCGCACCTTCACATTGTCGAACGGCTTGATCTTCACGTTCATGGTGACGTAGCCGGTATGCAGCTGGCCGCCCTGGATGATCAGCTCCTTGAGCTTCGGATCCTGCGTCGCCTCGATGAACTTGGCCGGCGGAATGCCGTCGCCGGGAATGTCGATCTCGCCGTTCTGCAGGCGCAACAGCGCGACGACCGGCTCCTGGCCGACCTCGAAGGTGATCTGGTCGAGCTTGGGCAGTTCGGGATTGTAGTAGTCCTTGAAGCGCTCGAAGACGATGCGCTGGCCGAGCGTCCATTCGGCCATCTTGAAGGCGCCGGAGCCGACCGGATGCTTGCCGAAGTCGGCGCCGTATTTCTCGACCTCCTCCTTCGGGACCACATGGGCGAAGTTCAGCGCCAGCACATGCAGGAAGGTCGCGTCGGGACGGCTCAGCTCGAACTTGATCGTGTAGGGATCGGTCACGGTGATGCCGGAAAGATGGTCTGCCTTGCCGGCGGACGCTTCCTCGAAGCCGGCGATGGAGCCGAAGAAGCCGGCGCCGGGGCTCTGCGTCGCCGGGTTCACCACGCGCTCGATGGAATACTTGACGTCGTCGGCAGTCAGTTCGCGGCCGTTGTGGAACTTCACGCCCTTGCGCAGGGTGAAGACGAAGGTCTTGCCGTCCTCGGAGATCGTGTAGTCCTCGGCGATTTCCTTGCGCAGGTTGGTGGTGCCCGGCTCGTAGTCCATGAGGCCGTCGAACAGCGACTTGATCATCGACCAGTTCTGCCAGTCGTAGCCGATGGCCGGGTCGAGCGTGGAGACGTCGTCCTTGTAGGTGACGATCATAGAGCCGCCCTGCTTGACGGTTTCGGCCATTGCGCCGAGCGGGGCGGCAAGACCAAGCGCCAGCACGGATGCGGCTGCGAGAAGTGTTTTTTTCATGTCTGTCCCTTTCTCTCTGGAGTGTTTTTTCACCGCAGCTTGATGCGCGGGTCGATCAGCGGAGTGATGAGGTCCGCAAGAAGGTTGCCGAGAACGATGGCGAAGGCGGAAACGATGGTGACGCCCATGATGATGGGAATGTCGACGCGCTGGATGGCCTGCCAGGCGAGCTGGCCGATGCCCGGCCAGCCGAACACGCTTTCCACCACCACGATGCCCGACATGAACAGGCCGATATCGATGCCGATCATGGCGATGATCGGCAGGATGGCATTGGGCATGGCGTGGCGGAAGAGGATCGTCCAGCGGGCGAGGCCCTTGGCGCGGGCGGTGCGGATATAGTCCTGGCGCAGCACGTCGAGGAGCGACGAGCGCATCATGCGCGAATACCAGCCCGCGCCGAGCAGGCCGAGCGTCAGCGACGGCAGGACCATGTGCTGGAACGTGCCGTATCCGCCGATCGGGAACCAGCCGAGCTTCACCGCGAAGACGTAGAGCATCAGGATGCCGATGACGAATTGCGGCGCGGAGACGCCGACGAAGGAGAAGATCATCAGCGCGTTGTCCGTGCGGCTGCCGCGCCTTGTGGCGGCGACGACGCCCATGGTGAGGCCGATGACGAGCTCGCTGACGATCGCCCCGGCCATGAGCAGGAGGCTTGCCGGAAGGCGCGACCAGATGAGCGAGGCGACCTCCGTCTTCTGGAGATAGGAGCGCCCGAGATCGCCCTGCACGAGGCCCTTCAGATAACGCAGATACTGCTCGTAGAAGGGCAGGTTCAGCCCGAGCTGCTCGCGGATGTTCTCCACGGTCTGGGCCGTGGCGCTGCGGCCGGCGATCTGGCGCGCCGGATCGGCCGGCACCAGATAGAGCAGGATGAAGGTCACGAAGCTGATGCCGATCAGGATCATCAGCGTCTGGAGCAGCCGGCGGGCAATATAGGCGGGCATCAGTGGTGTCCCTGCTGGGTCGGGTCGAGCACGTCGCGCAGGGCATCGCCGACCAGGTTGAAGGCCAGCGCCAGCAGCAGGATCGCCGCGCCGGGAATGAAGACCAGCCAGGGCGCGCTGGTGAAATAGGTCTGGTTCTCGAAGATGATGTTGCCCCAGGAAGGGGTCGGCGGCTGCACGCCGATGCCGAGGAAGGACAGCGTCGCCTCCAAGAGCACCGTGGTGGCGATGCCGAGCGTCGCCCAGACGATCATGGTGGAGAAGAGATGCGGCAGGATATGCTTGAGGATGATGCGCGGCGCGCCCGCGCCCATCGCCCGTTCCGCCTCGATGAAGTCGCGCTCGGAGAGCGAGCGGGTCTCGGTATAGAGCACGCGGGCGATCTGCACCCAGTTGACCATGGCGATCACCATGGCGACGATCCACAGGCTCGGCTTGAAGATGGCGGCCAGCACGATGGCGAGCAGGAGGGCCGGAAAAGCCATCATCAGGTCGGTGAAGCGCATCAGCACGGTCTCGACCCAGCCGCGGAAATAGCCGGCGCAGATGCCGACCGCCGAGCCGATCAGGACGGCGATGCCGTTCGCCACCACGCCGATGATCAGCGAGGTCTGCGCGCCGTAGATCAGGCGCGAGAACAGGTCGCGGCCGACGAGGTCGGTGCCGAACCAGAACTTGCCGTCGGGCGGCAGCGGCGCGCCCTCGAGCGTCAGCCCGTCGAAGAACTGCTCGTTCGGATCGAAGGGCACGATCCACGGCGCAAAGAGCGCCGCAACGATGGTCAGCACGATGACGAAGAGGCCGAATGCTGCCAGCCGCCGGCGCAGGATGCGGGCGAACACGCCGCGCTCGGCCTTTTTCCGGTTGCCGGGAAGGGTATCAAGCGCGCTCACGGTCGGGTCCTGCCTGCTGTTCGTTCAGGAAGCGCCGCGCCATGGCCTCGACGCTGACGCGCTCGGTCATCGCGGCAAGGCGCAGCTTCTGGTAGGCCTGCCTGGGGGACATGTTTTCCGCCAGCATCAGGATCGCGGTCGCCTGCGCCACCGCCTCGCGCTGGTCGAGGCTGTCGCGCAGCGCGCCGATCTCCGTCGCCAATGCATGCCGCCGATGGAAATTGTGCATGGCGATGACCAGCGCGCTGTAGACGCCGGCGCTGCCGATCGGCTTGATGAGCTGCGCATCCGCGCCCTGCCGCAGCGCCCAGTCGATGCGCCCGGGCGCTTCGGAACCGATCAGCGCCACGGTCGGCACCGGCGCCTGCTGCGGCTGCCAGGGGAACTGGCCGTCATAGCCCATGTCCACATCGAAGAAGACGATGTTGAAGGGGGAGATGTCGGCATTCTCCGGCACGTCCGGCCAGCACTCCACGGCCTCGACGCCGATGCGCTGCAATTGCTGCGTGATGGCGTCAACATTGGCGTGGCGGCGGTGGACGATCAGCGCCGTCCAGTTTTCGAAGGCGCCCCAGGAGGGGAAGGCGAGGGATCGGTCGGTCTTGGTCATTTGACGAGCCTCAGGAAGCCGGGCTGCTGGCCCTCGTTCATGCTGGACTTCAGATGGGTCCGGGCCATGAAGGGGTCCGGCTGGATGGCGCTTTCCGCCAGATGCACGATATCGAACCCGCCGTCATGGCGCGCCCGCCCGATATGGGCGGGCAGGGCGATGTGGTTGGTGCGGGCGTCGACGATGATATCGCCGAGCGGCGTGCTTGTCGCATGCGTCTTGCAGGAGGCAAGCACCGGCTCGATGGCGTCCGTGCCGGCGCGGGCGATCCCGTCCGCGATCAGCAGGATGCTCGAATAGCTCTGGGCGAAGAAGGCCGAGATTCCGCTGCCGGAGGCGTCCCCTTGCGCCTTTTCGAGAAAGGCCCGGTTCGCCTCCCCGGGAAGCGACCGGAAATAGCAGCTCACGGTGAAGTTTCCTTCCGCGTCCCCGCCCACTCTTTCCAGTTCGCTTTCGTAGAAATTGCAGCTGAGCACCGGCCGCGCGGTGGCGCGGAAATCGGGGTCCCGCCGGCCGAGGTCGGCATAGGCCTTCAGGAAGGCATAGGAGGATTCGCCGATCAGGTTGTTGAGGATGAAATCCGGCCTCCTGGCCTCGATCTCGCGGATGAGATGGCCGATATCCGTGTCGCCGATGGCGACGGCGCGTTCGCTGAGCACTTCGCCGTCGGCCGCATGCAGCATCTCGCGCGCGAGCCGGTTGGTTTCCCAGCCCCAGATATAATTCGAACCGAGCAGGATCGCCCGCTTGCCGAAACGCGGCATGATGAAGTCGATCAGCGGGACCAGATGCTGGTTGGCGCAGGCCGCGATATAGACGACGCGATCGCTCGCCTCGAAGCCTTCGTAGACGCAAGGGTACCACAGCACCGCATCGCGCTTCTCGACGATCGGAATGACCTCCTTGCGGCTCCACGACGTCGTGCATCCGACGACATGGCGCACGCCATGGCCGGTGACGAGATCGTCGCACAGCGCCGCATAGCGGTCGATATTGCCGCCCGGATCGGCGGAGACGGGCTTCAGCGCGAACGGCAGGTCCTGCGCATTGACGGCCTCTATCGCGGCGATCGCGCCGCGATAGCCCTCGTATCCCAGCCGCCCGTAGGGACCGGACTGGGAGAACAGCACTCCCACGGAGATGATCTTCTTGCCGCTCGCGACCATGCCTGGAAACCAAACAAAAAAGCCCCGCCGGAACGATCGGTTCCGGAGGGGCCCAAGTGCCAATTAGAATTTTCCGGAAATTACCGAGTTCGGGGCGGATTTGTCAACTTGTTTCCGCCGGCCGCTGCTTTGGGGAATTTCCTTGCGTGCGTGTCGCAGGCGCCGCGGCGCTTTCCTTATGAGGGCATTGGAACTTCTAATTTTCCAGAACCCGTGAAGGTTCCTACCCTGATCCCCGTCAAACAGCGCGTTGGCGCGGAGAAGGAGCTTCACATGAACATGTTTGCGCGGGGGATGCCCAACCAGCTTCTGCGGCTGCAGGAGATGCACAATGGCAAGAAGGTACAGCCGACCTTCTCGGCGGGCGAGATGGAGCGGCGGCAGAATGCGATGCGCCGCATTCTGGAGGAACTGAAGCTCGATGCGGCGATCCTGACCTCGTATCATAACATCTGCTACTTCTCCGATTTCCTCTATTGCTCCTTCGGCCGGCGCTACGCCTTCGTCATCACGCCGGAAAAGGCCACCTCCGTTTCCGCCGGCATCGATGCCGGCCAGCCCTGGCGCCGCACCTTCGGCGACAACGTCACCTATACGGACTGGCAGCGCGACAACTTCTTCCATGCCCTGCAGACGCTCCTGCCGAAGGCTTCGCGTATCGGCATCGAGTTCGACCAGGTCGATCTCGAGCTGCGCCGCCTGCTGGAAGAGGCCTTCCCGAATGTCGAATTCGTCGACATCGGTTCGCCGACCATGTGGCTGCGCACGATCAAGTCGGACGAGGAGATCGCCCTCATCAAGGAAGGCGCAAGGACCGCCGACATCGGCGGGGCCGCCGTCGCGAAGGCGGTGCGCGAGGGCGTGCCGGAATACGAGGTGGCGCTCGCCGGCACGCAGGCCATGGTCCGCCATATCGCGAGCCGCTTCCCCCATGCCGAGCTGATGGACACCTGGGTCTGGTTCCAGTCGGGCATCAACACCGACGGGGCGCACAATCCGGTGACCTCGCGCCGCGTCGAGAAGGGCGACATCCTTTCGCTCAACTGCTTCCCGATGATCGCCGGCTACTATACGGCGCTGGAGCGCACGCTGTTCCTCGACCATGCCAGCGACGAGCACCTGCGCATCTGGGAGATCAACTGCGCGGTGCACCGTCGCGGCCTCGAACTGCTCAAGCCCGGCGCGCGCTGCGGCGACGTGGCGGCGGAGCTCAACGAGATCTATCGCGATCACGGCCTGCTGGGCTACCGCTCCTTCGGCTACGGCCATTCCTTCGGCGTGCTCTCGCACTATTACGGCCGCGAGGCGGGCGTGGAGCTGCGCGAGGACATCAACACGGTGCTCCAGCCGGGCATGGTGGTCTCCATGGAGCCGATGCTGACCATTCCGGACGGCATGCCGGGAGCCGGCGGCTACCGCGAGCACGACATCCTGGTCATGACCGAAACCGGCAGCGAGAACATCACGGGCTTCCCCTTCGGTCCGGAGCATAATATCCTCCCCGCCTGACCCGTCCGCGGGCAACTTGGAACGGGCCGTCCGATCGGCCCGTTTCCTTTTGGAAGCGGTGCCGCCCCGTGAGAAATATCCCGACCGACCTTCTTCGCACCTTCCTGGCGGTCATCGACCTGCGCAGCCACACGCGCGCCGCCGAACAGCTCGGCCGCACCCAGCCGGCCATCAGCCTTCAGATGAAGAAGCTGCAGGAACTGCTCAACGTTTCCCTCTTCGCCAAGGATGCCAGCGCCCAGCCGACCGAGGCGGGCGAGCTGGTGGCGAGCTATGCCCGGCAGATGCTGGCGCTGAACGACGAGATGGTGCTGCGCCTGTCGCGGCGCGACCAGCACGGCAAGATCCGCCTCGGCATTCCCAACGACTATGCCGATCATTTCCTGCCGAAGCTGATGCCGCGCCTTGCCCGCAGCGGCCACGACTTCCGCTTCGAGGTGGTCTGCGACCTCTCCCATGTCCTCCTGCAGGGCCTGCGCAACGGTCTCTACGACCTTGTCGTCGCGATGACGCCGGACGGGCCGGCGGAAGGCGCGTTCATGACCTGGAAGGAGCCGCTCGCCTGGGTCGGCGACAGCCCGACCTCGCTCGTCACCGACGGCGGCGGCAACCTGCGCATCGTCTGCTATCCGGAAGGCTGTCTCTACCGGCGGGCGATGCTGACGGCGTTGCAGCGCGACGGGCGCGGCTACGATCTCGTCTATACCAGCCCCAGCCTTTCCGGCCTCGAGGCGGCGGTCGGCTCCGGCTTCGGCAACACGGTCCTCGCCCGCCGCATCCTGCCGTCGAAGCTTGCAACGCTCGACGACGCCCTTGGCCTGCCAAGGCTTACGGACGTCGTCGTCGGCATCTATCTGAGCTCGGACCGCAAGCGCTCCGCGGTGGCGGAGAGTTTTGCGGCGCATTTCGCCGATGCGTTTCTCGCCGAGACGCGGGACGGCTGACGGAAAAACCCGCCGCGATCAGGCCCGTCGTACCCGGCGGATGAGGCTCAAGGCCAAGAACAGCGCGATGGAGACGGTGGTGAGCAGGCTCGCCGCCGCCATGATCGTCGGGTTGATCTGGTCGCGGATGCCCGAGAACATCTGCACCGGCAGGGTGCGCTGTTCGGCGCCCGTCAGGAAGAGGGCCACGATCACCTCATCGAAGGAGACGGCGAAGGCGAGCAGCGCGCCGGAGACGATGCCGGGCAGGATCAGCGGCAGCGTGACGGCGAAGAAGACGCTGACGGGCCCCGCGCCGAGGCTCGCGCCGGCCCGCGAGAGGTTGGCGTCATAGGTGGAAAGGGCCGACAGCACCGTGACGACGACGAAGGGGATGGAGAGCGCCGCATGGGCGAGCACCAGCCCGGTGCGCGTATTGGTAAGCCCCAATGAACCGAAGAACATGTAGGCCCCGACGGCGACGATGACGACGGGCATGATCATCGGCGAGATCATCAGCGCCATGACCGCCTTTCGCGCCGGGAAACCGGGCCGGCTGATGCCGAGGGCGGCGAGTGTGCCGAGCAGCGTGGCGAGCGCCGTGCTGCAGGCGGCCGCGACGAGGCTGTTGAAGAGGCTCTGCGTCCAGCGCGCGTTCTCGAAGAAATCCGCATACCAGCGCCAGGAATAGTCCTGGATCGGGAAGGTGAAGAACGGATCCTTCGAGACGGAAAGCGGGAAGACGACGAAGAGCGGCCCGATCAGTAAGACGAGCACGGCGAAGGCGAAGGCGACGACGGCGATGCGGCAGAGCCGTTCGCCGCGAGTTGCGTAAGCGGGAAGCCACATTGTTCTCATCCGAGCTTGATGCGCTCCGCGCCGACGAGGCGCAGGAACAGGAGGTAGATGGAAAGCGTCATGACGAGGAGCAGGCAGGCGAGCGCGGCGGCCATGCCCCAGTTCAAGTCGCGGTTGATGTAGGTGGCGATGAAGTTGGACATCATCTGGTCGCGCGGGCCGCCGACGAGGGCCGGCGTGATGTAGTAGCCGAGCGACAGGATGAAGGTCATCAGGCAACCGGCGGCAACGCCCGGCAGCGTCTGGGGCGCATAGACCCGCCAGAAGGCGAAGAAGGGCGGTGCGCCGAGCGAGCGCGCGGCCCGCATCTGCCCTTCCGGAATGGACTTCATGACGCTGAGGATCGGCAGGATCGTGAAGGGAAGCTGGATATGCGTCATCGCCGTGACGGTGCCGAAGCGGGTCAGCATGAGCTGGAGCTTTTCCGTGGTGAGGCCGAGCGCCAGAAGGATCTGGTTGATCACCCCGTCCGTCTGCAGCAGCACGACCCAGGCGGTGGTGCGCACCAGAAGCGACGTCCAGAGCGGCAGCAGCACGAGGAGCAGCAGGAATCCGGCGATGCGCGACGGCGCCAGCGAGATGACATAGGCCGTGGGAAAGCCGAGGACGAGCGTCGCGGCGGTCACGAGGGCCGCGATCCAGAGCGTGCGCCCGAGAATGTCGAGGAACACCGCCTGGCTTTCCTCCACCCGCTCGATGCCGCCGGAGGCGTCCTGCGCGAGGTCGACGGATGTCAGCAGGTAATAGGGCGTGACGGCGCTGCCGTTGCGCTTGATGATCGCCCAGAGGTCGGGACTGGCCCAGACCGGATCGAGCGCCGTAAATTGCGGGGCGAGGGCGCCATCCTTGAGATTGCCGAGATGGCGGACCACGGACATGATGCGGCTGCGCATGCCGGCGCTTTCGTAGTTCAGCCGCTTGCCGAGCGATGCGGCGGTGTTGTCCTCCTTCGCGCGGGCAAGGTCGGCGGCAAGCGCGGCGAAGGCCTCTTCGCCCGGCGTGGCGCTCCCGTCCCAGCCGTCGAGCGCGGCGACGGTCTGCGGCAGGACGCTGCGGACCTCCGGGTTGCGCACGGCGGTGGTGAGGAAGAGGCCGATCGGGGCGGCGAAGGTGACGACGAGGAAGAGGAGCGCCGGCAGCGCGAGCGCGAAGGCGCGAAGGCGGTTCGGCCGCTCGGCCCGGCGCAGGGCCGCGCCGAGGCTGCCCGACGTGGGCGGAATGGCAAGGGACATGGTCTCGGTCATGGCTACCTCGTCAGCGTTCGGCAATCGGCGGCGAAACAGGCCATGCCGATGCGACTTCCCGGCAGGATCGCTGCGCCCTCGGCGGCCGGCACGGAAGCAACGATGCGCTCGCTGCCGAAGGCCTCCAGCGTCAGCCGCACCCGGTCTCCGAGGAAGGTCCTGTCGAGGACGCGGGCGGGGATACGGTTTTCGGCGGTTTTTCGGTCAGGACCGTCGAGGCCCAGCCGCTCGGGGCGGAGCGAGACCGTGAGGTCCGCGCGCGCCTGGCCGGACGGCCCGGTCGTGAGGAGCCGCGTTCCGTCCGGCATCCGCACGACGCCGAAACCGTTCTCCGTCCCGGCGAATTCGCAGGCGAGCGTGTTGTTGTCGCCGATGAAGCCGGCGACGAAGCGGTTTTCCGGCCGGTCGTAGAGCGTCATCGGGTCGGAGAGTTGCTGGATGCGGCCCTCGTGGAAGACCGCGATGCGGTCCGACATGGTGAGCGCTTCCGACTGGTCGTGCGTCACATAGACCATGGTTATGCCGAGCTGCTGCTGGATCCGCCTGATCTCGACCTGCATGTGCTCGCGCAATTGCTTGTCGAGCGCGCCGAGCGGCTCGTCCATCAGGATGAGCTTCGGCTTGAACACCATGGCGCGGGCGAGCGCGACGCGCTGCTGCTGCCCGCCGGAAAGCTGCGCCGGGCGGCGTTCGCCAAGGCCGGTGAGCTTGACCATGGAAAGCGCTTCCTCGACCCGGCGCTTTGCCTCCGCTCCCCTGATGCCGCGATAGCGCAGCGGGAAGCCGACATTCTCGGCCACCGTCATATGCGGGAAGAGCGCATAGTTCTGGAAGACGAAGCCGATGTCGCGGCGCTCCGGCGGCAAGCGCTCCACGGCCTGCCCTTCGAGCAGGATGCGCCCGCTCGTCGGCTGCTCGAAGCCGCCGAGCATCATCAGCGTCGTCGTCTTGCCGGAGCCGGAAGGACCGAGCATGGTGAGGAATTCGCCGCGCCGCACCGCAAGGTTCAGGTCCTCTACGACGAGCGTGCGCCCGTCATAGGTCTTCTGCACGCGCTCGAAAGCGACCATGGTCTCGCTGGCTGTCGTGATCGGCGGCGCCTCGTCGAGGCGCCCCCTTTCCATCGTCATCGTGTTCATCCGCGCGCTCCTCAGTTGGAAAGCCAGGTGGTGAAGCGCTTGCGGATCTCGTCGCCATGGTCCGCCCAGAAGGCGTTGTCGAGCGTCAGGGAGGTCGTCAGGTTCTGCGGGCTGGTCGGCAGGTTCCTGGCATCGTCGGAGGCCACCTCCGCGGCGGCCGTCGTGCGCACGGGGCCGTAGGGAATGTATTTCGCGATGCCGGCCAGCACCTTCGGCTCGACGGCGAAATGGATGAAGGCGAGCGAGCCCTCCATGTCCTTCGCGCCCTTCGGGATGACCCAGTAGTTGGAATCGAGGATCTGGTTGTCCCAGACGATGCCGAAATGGCGGCCTTCCTTGTTGGCGTTGAAGATGCGCCCGTTCCACGCCGTCGTCATGGTCACCTCGCCCGAGGCGAGGAGCTGCGGGGCCTGCGCGCCCGCCTCCCACCAGACGATCTCCTTCTTGATCGTGTCGAGCTTGGCGAAGGCGCGGTCGAGGCCTTCTGGCGTGGCGAGCGTCGCATAGACGTCCTGCGGGGCGACGCCGTCGGCCAGCAGCGCGAATTCCAGATTGGTCGCTGGGTTCTTCCACAGGCCGCGCTTGCCGGGGAAATTCGCAAGGTCGAAGAGATCGGCCAGCTTCGTCGGCGGCTTGGCGAGCTTGTCCTCGTCATAGGAAAGGATCGTCGCATAGACGATCGTGCCGACGCCGCAGTCCGATGTCGTGCCGGCGAGCCAGTCCGATTTCGGCCCGATCTTCTCCCAGTCGATCGTTTCGAAAATGCCCTCGTCGCAGCCCTGGAGCAGCGTCGGGGCGTCGACGTCGACGACGTCGATGGTCGTGTTGCCGCTGTCGATCATCGCCTTGATCTTGGCGATCTCGCCGCCGTATTCCTGCTCGGAGACGGGCCTTCCGGTCTCCTCGGCATAGGCGGTGAACACCGCCTTTCTCTGGGCTTCCTGATAGGCGCCGCCGAAACTCATGACGGAAAGCGGCTCGGCGGCCATCGTCGTGCCGAGCGCGAGGCCATAGGCAAGCGTCGTCGCTGCCAGGAACATGCGTGTTCTGAACATGGAAATTCCTCTCTGGAGACAGATCTGATGTACCCGTCACAGCGCCCGTCTTGTTTGCGGGCTATGGGGAAAGCCTATGTTGCGACATGCCGCGGCGCAAATAAGTTGCTGTCATGGGGACATGAGTGCCGCTTATCGGGGCGCGCGCATAAATATGAACTTGAAAGTCATGTTTTTGCTGTCTAGTAGTCGCCCACTTCCGGACTGGTAGCAGGCAGAGCGTGGCCGCTGATCTTGAAAGCATCTATCTCGGCATGCGCCGGTCGCTGATGGCGACGGCCCTCAGGGTCGTCCGCGATCCGCAGATCGCCGAGGACCTTGCCCAGGAAAGCTACCTGCGTGTGCGGCGTGCCATGGAAAAGGGGCCGGTCGAGCATGTGGAGGCGTTCCTCCATCGCACCGCCCACAACCTCGCTCTCGATTACCTGCGCAAGAACAGGACGCGCGGCCATGTCGAAACCATGGATGCCGCGGACCCTTCGGCGCTGGACGTGGCGGACGCCACGCCTTCGGCCGAGGAGCGGATGATCCAGGCCGACAGGCTCCGGCATGTCGAGGACCTGCTCACGCAACTGCCGGACCGGGCGCGGCGCGTCTGGCTCCTGAGCAGGGTGGAGGGATGGTCCTATCCCCGGATCGCGGAGCATCTCGGCGTCTCCCCGAACACCGTCTTCAACGACGTCAAGCTCGTCATGGGCAGTCTGCGGGACCTTTTCAGCCGCCTTGATCGAGGATGAAATCGTGTTGAAGCAAAGCCCCGGCACGGCAAGCCTGCCCGCGATGCGCCCTGGACACCGTCTCTGTCCGAGGGTTGGTTGTGAGATCGCGCGGGCTGAAACGTCATCCTGTGGAAGGGCGTGCCAAACGAAGAAGAAGGGATGGGCGCTTTGAGCCTGGAGAAACCCGACCGGAACGTTCCGGGCATCGAGCCGGCAGATGCGGGGTCCGTCGCGGACCAGGCGCTGGACTGGTTCGTCCGCCTGCAGGGGGCCGAGGATCCGGCCGAGCTGGCGGCATTCGGCCGCTGGCGCGGCGAGAGCGCGCAGAACGAGCGGGCCTATGCCGAACTTCTGCGGATCTGGAACCTGCCGGAGGTCGCCGCCGCCTCGCAGAACCTCGCGCGGGCGCAGGGCACGCAGGGCCGCCGGCCCGTTCCCGCAAGCCGCCGTTCGTGGATAAGGACCGTGGCGGCCATAGCCGCGTGCATCGCTCTCGTCGTCGGCGTGCTGGAATATCCCGCGCTCCTGATCCGCTGGCAGGCGGATTACCTCACGGCCGCCGGCGAGCAGAAGGATGTCACTCTGCCGGACGGCTCGCGGATGCTGCTGAACACGGCAAGCGCGGTCGCGCTCGACTTCGCCGACGGCCGGCGCGACGTGCGCGTGCTGGACGGCGAGGCGTGGTTCGACGTCAGGCACGATCCGGCCCATCCTTTCAGGGTCGCCGGGCGCTATGGCGAGGCCGAGGTGAAGGGAACGTCCTTCGCCGTCCGCTCCGGCGATGAAGGCGACCGCGTCGTTCTGGAGCGCGGACGGGTCGATGTCGCCCGCCTGCCGGACCGCGGGCAGGGCGTGGAACTCCGGCCCGGCGAGATGATCGAGGTGGAGGAGGATGCGCTCTCCCCCATCCGTCCGGCCGATCCCGCGCGTGACCTTGCATGGCGCGAGGGACGGGTAATCTTCTATTCCAGGCCGTTCGGCGCGGTGATCCGCGACCTCTCCCGCTATTACGGCGGGCGGGTCATCACGCTGAACGATCGCGCCGCGAACGTGCTGGTCAGCGGCAACTATCGCCTGGACGAAGCCGAGAACGCGATCCGCAGCCTGGCGGAAGTCGTCGGGGCGAAATGGACCCGCCTTCCGGGTGGCGTCATAATCCTTCGATAAATTCTCAAGTTTTTTTGTGAGATCGCCCGGCGGCTTACGTCGAATGGGTATTGGCGGCGGCAGGGGATGCCGCCGCCGCATCCGACGATGTTTGAAGGGGCAGGGAAATGGCGAAAGCCGGCGGTATCGACAAGAGGCATGGCAGCAGGACGACCCGTTGGGCGCTTCTGGCGTCGACGGTATTGGCGAGCGTTGCGATGACGCCCGCCGAGGCGGTCGCCCAGCAGAAGACGAGCCGCGTCTCCATGGAGACCAGGGGCGTTGCCTTCTCCATCCCGGCCCAGCCCTTGCCCGATGCGCTCGATGCCTTCATTCGCGCGACCGGCTGGCAGGTCGGCTATTCCGCAAGCGCGCTTGCCGGCAAGCGCTCGCAGGCGGTTTCCGGGCAGATGCCGCCCGCCGCGGCGCTGCGGCGGCTGATCGCCGGCAGCGGCCTCTCGGTGCGCATGACCGGCCCGACGACCGCGGCGCTGGTCGATCTCCAGGCGACGGGCACCATCGACGGCGCGGCGGCCGATGCGGACGGATCGACGGTGCTCGAGGCCATCACGGTCGACGGCGCCCGCACCGGCAACGGTGCCGACGATCCCTATGTCGCATCGGATTCGAGCGCCTATATCACCGGCGACCAGATCGAGCGCTATCGCGGGGCGAGCCCCGCCGATATCCTGAAGGGCGCGCCGGGCGTCTATTCGGGCCAGAGCCGCGCCAGCGGCGGCATCGACGCGAACATCCGCGGCCTGCAGGGCCAGGGCCGCGTTCCCGTCACGGTCGATGGCGCGCAGAATTCGACCGCGATGTACCGGGGCTATCAGGGCATTGCCAATTCGACCTTCATCGATCCCGATTTCATCGGCGGCGTCGCCGTCGAGAAGGGACCGAGCACCAGCGCGACCGGCGCCGGCGCGATCGGCGGCATGGTCAGCATGCGCACGCTGAACGCCGACGACATCATCCCGGAAGGCGAGAATTTCGGCGCGCGCATGAAGATCGAGGGCAGCAGCAACACGACCTCGCCCTGGACGTCCCTGTCGAAGCGCCATCTGGCGCTCTCCGGTGAACGGGACACGGCCGGCTATCTCTGGACGCTGCCGGGAAGCAAGGTGGACCGTCCGGGCCTCTTCGGCATCAATTCGGGCTCGGCGAGCCTCGTTCTCGCCGGACGGAGCGAGAATGTCGATATCCTCGGCGGCTTTTCGCGCCGTGTTTCCGGCAATTACCACGCGGGCAGGAACGGCAGCGGCGCGCCGAGCCCGGCGGCATGCGACGACGCCGCCGGCCGCGATTGCGCGCTCGACTGGTACGAGAAGGGCCTGTCGATCTATCTTCCGGGCGAGGAGGTCCTGAACACCTCGCAGGACATCTATTCCGGCCTGCTGAAGGGAACGCTGCGCTTGGGCGACGACCACACGCTGGAACTCGGCTATTCGCTCTATGACAGCACCTTCGGCGAACAATATGCCACGGAACTGGCGACCGACAGCGACTCGACCTACCAGCGCAACCCCTCCCATATCCGCGTCGATACCCTGACCAGCCGCTATCATTGGGACCCCGAAAGCGACCTCGTCGATCTCAAGTGGAACCTGTGGGGAAGCTGGCTCGACGAGGAGACGCAGGCGGTCGACGGCACGATCACCAAGGAATCGCAGATGCGGGGCACGGACCTGTCGAACACCTCGCGCTTCCAGACGTCCTTCGGCGACATCTCCCTGCAATACGGCCTGTCCTATCTCCACGAGGAGACGCGGCCGCTGAATGTCGGGGGAAATGTCGCGCCGCGGAACGGCGAGCGTTGGGAGGCCTCGGCCTTCACCAATGCGGGCTGGCAGGCGCTCGACTGGCTCAAGCTCGACGGCGGCCTGCGCTACCATCGCTTCGAATCCCGCAACAATGCTCCGGGCAATACCGACCCGGTCCAGACGGACGATGCGCTCGATTATTCGAGCACCCTGACCGTGACGCCGCTCGAAGGCTGGAACGTCTATGGCAGCTACAAGAACGCCGCGCGCCTGCCGTCCCTGTTCGAATCGGCCGGCGGCTTCGCCACGGTCGTCGATCCGAACCTGCGGCCCGAAACCTCGAAAACCTGGGAATTCGGCACGAACCTCACCAGGGAAGGCGTCTTCGACGATGATGACAGCCTGCGGCTGAAGGTCGGCTATTTCGACAGCACGATCGACGACTATATCAACCGGACGCGGGTCAACAGCACGACCATGCGGATCCGCAATATCGAGCAGGCGAAGTTCTCGGGCGTCGATCTTTCCGCGCGCTACGAGCGCGGCGGCTTCACCGCCGAGCTGGGCGGCTCCTACTACACCAATGTCGAATATTGCGTGACCGTCGCGACATGCGCGAATTCCTCGCTAGCGAGCGACTATGCCACGAACTACGTTCCGCCGGAATATCAGGTGAACCTGACGCTGACGCAGACCATGCTGGACGAGCGGCTTTCGCTGAGCAGCCGGTTTTCCCATATCGGGCCGCGCGCCGCCAGCGCCCAGGCTCCGGGGCAGGGCGGCGCCAGCCTCATCGCGCAGATTCCGTGGAAGCCCTATACCATCGTCGACGTATGGGCGTCCTACAAGCTGACCGACTATGCGACGCTCAGCCTTGCCGTCGAGAACCTCACGGACGTCTATTATGTCGAGCCGCTGAGCCTGACGCGGGTTCCCTCGCCGGGACGGACGATCCGCGTCAGCCTGACGACCGATCTTTCCGCATCCTCCCTCGAAGGCGCGCTCGGCCTCGACGATGCCGACACCTATGACTGGACCGGTCTCCATGCCGGCCTTCATGCCGGCACGGGGCTGACCAGTTTCCAGATGGCCGATTTCTCCCAGAACGGCATGAACCCGCAGAACTACAGCTTCGGGGACACGTCCGGCTACGCCGCCGGTTTCCAGATGGGCTACGACTACCAGCTCGCCAACAATGTCGTCCTCGGCGTCGGCGGGGAATTCTCCTGGTCGAACACCCACAAGGACATGGTCATCACCGGGATACAGGGCGGGGAGGTCGACGCCAACTGGTTCGCCGGCGTGCACGGGCGCATCGGCTATGCCATCGGCGACATCCTGATCTTCGGCAAGGCGGGCTATGCCGTGGCGGACATGGACGGCAAATATAAGCGCGCCCGGCGCATCGCCGGCGAGCTCGTCTGGTCCGAGGCCTCCGACAGCAGCCGCTTCTCCGGCTGGACGGCGGGCGGCGGCATCGAATATGCCCTTTCCGACAAGGTGACCGTCACGGGCGAATACAGTTTCGCCAACCTGACGCATGGCAGCTTCGAGACGCCGGAGCTCAACGGCGTCGCCTATCGATGGAAGGGTAAGCCCCGCATGGACCAGATCAAGCTGGGCGTGAACTACCGGTTCTAGGCGCAGTGAGGCCGCAGCCTGGAAGCTGCGGCCCCTACTGGCCGAAGAACAGCACGGCCGCGATGACCACCGAGGCGCCGACGGCCGAAAGCGTTCCTGCTCCCTGAAGCACGCCCATGCGGTAGAGCATGAGGGCAAAGCCGATAATCACCGGGGCCGCGACCATCAGGCCGAACTGCGCGTCGCTCATGAAACCATCCTTTTCCTGCCGCCACCATGCCGCGTTCCGCCGGGTCCATCTTTGTGCCTGCGCAAAGAAGGCCGAGGCCCGGCTTGCTAGGGAAAGGCCATGACGGCAGCGAATGATCTCGGCACGGCGGCAACGAAGGTGGAGAGCGGGGAAGCGGATTCCCTGCTTTTATGGATTCTGGTCTGGAGCGAACTGGCCGTCTTCGGGGCGCTGCTCGTCGCCTTCATGGTGTTGACGGTGCTCGATCCGCAAGGGGCGGCGCTGTTTCGCGCCCATCTCCATCCCGGGCTTGCGGCCGCCAATACCATCATACTCGTGCTGAGCGGCTGGCAGGCGGCGCTGGCGGTGCGGCTCAGCGCCGGGGAAAGGGCGGCCCGCCGTCCCCTCGTCCTGGCGGCGCTGCTCGGCTTCGCCTTCGCCGTGGTGAAGGCCTTCGAATATACGCTCGAAGTGAAGGCGGGCGTCGGCGCTCTCGGCACGCTTGCCGAACTCTATTTCCTCGTCACCGGCTTCCATCTGCTGCATGTCGTCTTCGGCGCGGCGGTCCTGCTTCTCGTCGCCCGGCGGCCGTCGCGCGGCAATGTCGTGATGATCGCGACGCTCTGGCACGCGATCGATCTCGTCTGGCTGGTCATGTTCCCCATCATCTATCTGACCTGAGGATTTTCCGATGACCCGACAGGCCCGCGAACAGTTCCTCGCCACCCTTGCCATGCTGCTGACGCTCGCCGCCGGCGGCGCCTTCGTCGGCGGGCTTTCGGGCGGGCTGCTGGTGCCGGTCGCCGCCGTGCTCGTCATGGCCTATGCGAAGGGCCGCCTCGTCATCCTCGACTTCATGGAACTGCGCACGAACCGCGGCTTCATGCGCTCGGCGCTGCTCGCCTGGCCGGCGACGCTGCTTTCCCTCGCGCTCGTGCGCGCGCTCGCCATCAACCTGATCGGCTGACGAACCGCCCCGGTCTTTGCCTATTCGCAAAGAAGGCTTTTCTCCCGCGGCTAGAACCGGAGACGTCCCGCAGGCCGGCGAGGGGATCGCCGGCAACCGATCGGCGGGGTTTTGGCGCCGGGCCTCTCGGGTTCGGCAAGGGAAAGGACCAGGGGATGGCAGAGCGCCTAACCAAGACCGGGGCCCGCAACGTCTTCTATGGCGGGTCCATCTTCTTCTTCACGATCTTCGTGGGGCTTACGGCCCACTCGCACTATTACATGCGCACCACCTCGACGGACGAGGCGACGCTCTCCGACAGCGTCACCCGCGGCAAGCACGTCTGGGAAAAGAACGCCTGTATCAACTGCCACACATTGCTGGGCGAAGGCGCCTATTTCGCGCCCGAGCTCGGCAATGTGTGGAAGCGCTACGGTGGCGCGGAGGACCCGGAGGGTGCGCGCGAGGCCTTCAAGGCCTGGATGGCCGCCCAGCCGAGCGGGGCGGAGGGCCGGCGGCAGATGCCGCAGTTCAACCTCACCGAACAGGAACTCAACGATCTTGCCGACTTCCTCGAATGGACGAGCAGGATCAAGACCCAGAACTGGCCGCCGAACGATGCCGGCTGAGCGACAGGCCTGAGGAGAAAAGACATGAAATATCAGACACAGAAGGTCGCGATGCTGTATTTCTACGGCGCGCTCGGCCTGTTCCTCGCCCAGGTGGCCTTCGGGGTCCTCGCCGGCACGATCTACGTGCTGCCGAACACACTCTCCGAGCTCCTGCCCTTCAACATCGTGCGCATGATTCACACCAATGCGCTCGTCGTGTGGCTGCTCATGGGCTTCATGGGCGCGACCTACTACATGATCCCGGAGGAGACCGAGACCGAGCTGTTCAGCCCGAAGCTCGCCGTCCTCCAGTTCTGGCTGTTCTTCGTGGCGGCGGGGCTGACGGTCGTCGGCTACATGTTCCGCATCCATGAGGGCCGCGAATTCCTCGAGCAGACCTTCATCGCCAAGATCGGCATCGTCGTCGTCGTACTGATGTTCCTCTTCAACATCACCATGACCGCGCTGAAGGGCCGCAAGACCACGGTCATCAACATCCTGCTCTTCGGCCTGTGGGGCCTTGCCCTCTTCTTCCTCTTCGCCTTCTACAACCCGGCGAACCTCGCGCTCGACAAGATGTACTGGTGGTACGTGATCCATCTGTGGGTCGAGGGCGTCTGGGAGCTGATCATGGCCTCCGTGCTCGCCTTCCTGATGATCAAGATCAACGGCATCGACCGTGAGGTCGTGGAAAAGTGGCTCTACGTCATCGTCGGCCTCGCCCTCTTCTCGGGCATCCTCGGCACCGGCCACCATTATTACTGGATCGGCGCGCCGGGCTACTGGCAGTGGATCGGCTCGCTGTTCTCGACGCTGGAAGTGGCCCCCTTCTTCACCATGGTCATCTTCACCTTCGTGATGACCTGGAAGGCCGGCCGCAACCATCCGAACAAGGCGGCGCTGCTCTGGTCGATCGGCTGCTCGGTCATGGCCTTCTTCGGCGCGGGCGTCTGGGGCTTCCTGCACACGCTGTCGTCGGTGAACTATTACAGCCACGGCACGCAGGTCACCGCCGCGCACGGGCACCTCGCCTTCTTCGGCGCCTATGTGATGCTGAATCTCGCCATGATGGCCTATGCGATCCCCGAGATCCGCGGCCGCCAGCCCTACAACCAGTGGCTCTCGATCGCCAGCTTCTGGATCATGTGCACGGCCATGTCTGTCATGACCTTCGCGCTCACCTTCGCGGGCGTCGTGCAGATCCACCTGCAGCGCGTGCTCGGCGAAAGCTTCATGGACGTGCAGGACCAGCTCTCGCTGTTCTACTGGGTCCGCCTCGGCTCGGGCGCCGTCGTCCTCGTCTCGGCGCTGATGTTCATCTGGGCGGTGCTGGTGCCCGGCCGCGAGCGTGCTGACAGCCTCACCCGGATGGTCCAGCCGGCCGAGTGAGCGCTGGCCGGCCCCGTCATCCCGCGGGGCCGGCACTTTCCCCTCTATGAAACTGGAGACCGACATGAACGTGATGCTCAAGGCCGCGCGCGCCGACATCCCCGCCTACAGCCCCTCCGGCAACGAATGCGCCCTGTTCGAGACAGCCTGGACGCGGCAGCTTCCGCTGCTCCTGAAAGGCCCGACGGGCTGCGGCAAGACCCGCTTCGTCAGCCATATGGCCGCAAGGCTCGGCCTGCCGCTCTCCACCGTCTCCTGCCATGACGACCTGTCGGCCGCCGACCTCACCGGTCGCTATCTGCTCAAGGGCGGCGATACCGTCTGGGTCGACGGCCCGCTGACGCGCGCCGTGCGCGAGGGAGGCGTCTGTTATCTCGACGAGATCGTCGAGGCCCGCAAGGACGTCGCCGTCGTGCTTCATCCCCTCACCGACGACCGCCGTATCCTGCCGCTGGAGCGCACCGGCGAGGTGCTGGAGGCGCCCGCCGGCTTCATGCTCGTCGTTTCCTACAATCCCGGCTACCAGAACCTCCTGAAGGCGCTGAAGCCATCGACGCGCCAGCGCTTCGTCGCCATCGAGTTCGACTTCCTGCCGAAGGCGGCCGAGATCGCCGTCGTCGCCACCGAAAGCGGGCTGGACGAGGCGCGCGTCGCCCCGCTCGTCGCGCTCGCCCACCGGCTGCGCGCCCTCAAGGGCCACGACCTCGAAGAGGGCGTCTCCACGCGCCTTCTCGTCTATTGCGCCTGCCTCATCGATAGCGGCATGACGATGCGCGAGGCGGTGCGCGCCGCCATGATCGAACCGCTCACCGACGAGCCGGATGTCAGGACCGCGCTCCTCGAAATCGCCGATGCGATGATCCGCTGAGGCCGCCATGCTGGATTTCCTGGAGCTGGAGGAAACCGTCGGCCGGGCCTGGCACAGGCTCGTCGGCAACACCGCCACCTGGCAACGCCACCCGGACCATGCCGTCCGGCTGGAGGACGTCCGGCCCGTGCTCGCCGTCTGCTTCCGTGGCTTCGGCGGGGAGGGCGCGGTGCAGATCGCGCCGGCGCGCGGGCGCACCTCGACGCACCGCCTGCGGCTGCGCCAGCGCATGGGGCTCGGCGAGGAGAAGCTGGTGCAGCCCGGCCGCGACCACGCGACGCTGATGCTGCCCGGCGAGATCGCCCTCTTCGCCGACCGCGGCCTCAACCGCGACCTCTATGTCTGGCTCGCCGCCGCCATGGCGGTCATGCCGCTGGACCAGGTGACGCATGCCGACCCGCTCCAGCGCGACCTTGCGATCCTGGCGCGGGCAGAGGCGACGGCGAAGGCGGTGCTTGCCGCCTTTCCGGGCCTTGCCCGGCGCTATCACCGGCTTTGCGCCGCGACGCTCGATGCGCGGCGCAGTCGGCCGCTGCCGTCCATCGAACGCCATGTCGAGAACCGCATCCTCGGCCTGCTGAAGAAGGGCGCTCGGCTTGCCGACGACACGCTGCCGGTCATCTTCTCCCATCGCGCGCCGCCCGGCTATCTGCCCATGCTGCCGGTGCCGCTCTGGCCGGATGCGCTTGCCCGCGAGGACGGCGAGGGAAGGGGAGAGGACGACCAGCCGACGGCCGGCGGCGATCCCCAGGCCGCCGAGACCGGCCGGCATGTGGCGGAGCGCGAGAAGGCGGAGAACCGCAAGAGTGAGCGCAGCCCCTTCATCCTCAATCGCTTCGAGAAGATCCTCGCCATGGCCGAGATGGTCAATGTCGACCGCCCCGGCGACGACAGCGACGACCATGACGCCTCCGCCGCCGACGAGCTGGACGACATGACGCTCGGCGAGCGCAAGGGAAGGCCCGCCGCCCGCTTCCACTTCGACCTCGACCTGCCGCCGGAGGCGCTCGATCGCACCCGGCTGACCGGCGAATACACCTATCCCGAATGGGACTACCGCACCGCGACCTACCTGCCGGACCATTGCCGCGTGCTCGCTTCACCGGCGCCTGACACGGCCGCCGTGCCGGAGGCCGATGCCGACACCAGGAGCCTCATCCGCCGCGTGCGCCGGCAGTTCGAGGTGCTGCGGCCAAGGCACGAGATGCTGCGCGCACAGCTGGACGGGGCCGAGCTCGACCTCGACGCCGTGGTCAGGGCGCGCAGCGACCTTGCCGCCGGCGGGCAGGGCAGCGACCGCATCCACCTGATGAGCCGGCCGCAGGCGCACGACCTCGCCGTCACCATCCTCGTCGACGTGTCGCTCTCCACCGACGCCTGGTTCGACAACCGGCGGGTGCTGGATGTCGAGAAGGAGGCGTTGACGGTGCTCGCCCACGGCCTTGCCGCCTGCGGCGACCGTCACTCGATCCTCACCTTCACCTCGCGCCGCCGCTCCTGGGTACGCGTCGAGACGGTGAAGGATTTCGGCGAGCCGATGGGCCATGGCGTGGAGGCGCGCATCGCGGCGCTGAAGCCGGGCTTCTACACCCGCATCGGCCCGGCGATCCGCCATGCGGCGGCAAGGCTCCGCGAGCAGCCGAACCGCCGCAAGCTCCTCCTCGTGCTCACCGACGGCAAGCCGAACGACGTGGATCACTACGAGGGCCGCTTCGCGCTGGAAGACAGCCGCCGCGCCGTGACGGAGGCGCGCCGCACGGGCGTCAGCGTGTTCGGGGTGACGGTCGACCGGGAGGCGCAGGCCTATGTGCCGGCCATGTTCGGCCGCAATGGCTATGCCATCGTTAGCAATATCGCCAGGCTGCCCGCGGCGCTTCCGGCGATCTATCGCGGTCTTGTGGGATAGAGGACGCAGGACCAGCGCGGAAAGGCCCGGCATGCCGCACCATGCCGGGCCTTTCTCGTTTCAGGCGGCCTTGCTGTGGGTGCGGGCGGACTGGTCGATATAGGCGTCGAAGGCCGCCGCGACGGCGCGGATGATGAAGCGATGGTCCTGCCGCACGGTGACCGTGCCGCCGCGGATGTCGACCGCCCCGTCCTGTTCCAGCGCCGCCAGCCGGGCATTACCCTCGATAAGCGCCGCCGCATCGAAGCCGTGCCGGCCGGCGATGGTGCCGACATCGGCGCGGAAATCGCACATCAGCCGCTCGATGATCTCGGCACGCAGCCGGTCCTCCGGCGTGATGCGGTAGCCCTTGACGGTCGCGAGCCGGCCGGAGGCGATGCGCTGGGCGTAGAGCCCGGGCGGCACCTCGTTCTGGACGTAGCCTGCCGGCGTGCGCCCGATGGACGAGGCGCCGAAGCCGATCAGCGTCGTGCAGGCATCCGTCGTGTAGCCCTGGAAATTGCGGTGCAACCGGCCGCGCCTTGCGGCGAGCGCGAGGCTGTCGGCCGGCAGGGCGTAATGGTCGAGGCCGATGCGGATATAGCCGGCCGCGGCAAGCGTCTTGGCGATGGCCTCGGCCTGCACGGCGCGCATCGCCGCATCCGGCAGGGCGCGCTCGTCGATCAGCCGCTGGTGCTTCTTGAAGGAGGGGATATGCGCGTAGCCGAAGACGGCGAAGCGCTCCGGCCGCATGGCGACCGCCGCTCGCGCCGTCTCGATGCAGGAGGTCACCGTCTGGTGCGGCAGGCCGTAGATGAGGTCGAAATTGATGCCGCCGATGCCGGCTTTGCGCAGCCGCTGAACGGCGTCCAGCGTCTGTGCCTCGCTCTGGATGCGGTTGATCGCCTTCTGCACGACGGGATCGAAGCTCTGCACGCCGAGGCTGGCGCGGGTGACGCCGGCCTCGCCGAGCGCATCGGCCATGTCGGGCGTCAGCGTGCGCGGATCGATCTCCACGGCGATCTCCATGCCCGCCGTGAAGGCGAAGCGGGCACGCATCAGGCCGATCAGGTCGCGGAATTCCTCCGGTTGCATGATCGTCGGCGTGCCGCCGCCGAAATGGACGTGGCGGATCCTCGGCCGGTTGCCGACCCTGTCGGAGACGAGGCCGATCTCCTTTCGCAGCATGTCGATATAGTCGAGGATCGGCTCGTCGCGCTGGGTGATGGTGGTGTGACAGCCGCAGTACCAGCACATCGACCGGCAGAAGGGAATGTGCAGGTAGAGCGAGGCTTCGGTGCCCGGCGCGATGCCGGAGAGCCAGTCGCCATAGGTGCCCGCGCCGACGGAAGGCGAGAAGGCGGGTGCGGTCGGGTAGCTCGTGTAGCGCGGCAGCCGCGTCTCGCCGTATTTCTCGATCAATGCCTGTTGCATGGCGCGCTCCTTCTTTCGTTCGGCCGATTGACGAAAGCCTAGGAGCCGGCGCGCGGGGCTTCTTTGCGAAAAGCCAAGCAAGACGCCATCGCCCCGGCAAACCGGGAATTGTTTGCGCATGATCAAAGTGGCGGAAAGGGTGCGGCGCTAGCCTTGGCCGGTTCCGTTCGGGTCGGGCCGTGCCCTTGCGGAACGCAAACCGGAGCGGCCGGGACGGAACACCCGAACATGTCAGACCTTCAGGAAAAGCCCCTCATCGACGTCCGCACGGTCCCGCCGCGCGAACGCCATCCGCGCATCTTCGGCATGCTCGGCGCGCTGCTTCCCGGCAAGTCGATGCTGATCACCAGCGACCACGATCCGCGTCCGCTGCACTACCAGCTCGAGACGAATTTCCCCGGACAGTTCGGCTGGGACTATCTGGAACAGGGGCCGGAGGTCTGGCGCGTCGAGATCGACCGGCTGGAAGACGGCGGCTGCGATTGCTGCTGCGGCTCCGATCACTGAGCCTTCCGCGGCGAGGAGGAATCAAGATGCCGGGCGCCACGCTTTCCCGCTGGACCATGTCCTACTTCGCCGTCGCCTGCCTGATGCTCCTTGCGGGGCAGGGGCTGATGGTCGCCGGCTACGGCTATCCGGCCGCCGCCATCGGCGCGCCGGAGACGCTGGTCCTCGTCCATGTCTTCGCCATCGGCTGGCTGAGCCTGCTGATGGCGGGTGCGCTCCTGCAATTCGTGCCGGTGCTCATCGCCCGGCCGCTGGTCGGCGGCCGGTTCGCGGCCCCGGCGCTGGCGCTCGTCGTCGGCGGCCTCGGCCTGCTGGTCGCCGGCTTCGTCGCGCTTTCCTGCCTCGTCGACCTGCCGCTCCTTCTCCTGCCGGCCGGCGGCGGGCTGCTGCTGCTCGGTTTCGGCCTCGTCGTCGCCATCCTCGCGGCGACGCTCCATGCGGCGCGGCCCCTGCCGCTGCCCGCCCGCTTCGTCGCCCTGGGGCTCGCCGCGCTCACGGCGACGGTCCTCGTCGGCGCGACCTTCACCCTCGCCCTTTCCGGCATCGTCGATGCCGAGCCCTTCGCCCGGCTGGTCGCCGACGGCCTGGGGCTGCATGCGGCGCTCGGGCTCGGCGGCTGGCTCAGCATCACCGCCGTCGGCGTCAGCTATCGCCTTCTTGCCATGTTCCTGCTCGCGCCGGAAACCGAGCGGCGGACGAGCCATGCGGCCTGGTGGGCGACGGCGCTGGCGATCGGCCTCATCGCGGCCTGCATTCCGCTCGTGCTTCTCGCCGTCTCCGGCGCGGGCCTGCTCTTCGCCGCGGCGCTATTCCTGTCGCTGGTAGCGGCGCTGCTCTATGGCGGCGATGTCCTGCATCTCTACCGCGCGCGCAGGCGCAAGCAGGCGGAGCTGAACATCCGTGCGACCTTTCCGGCCTTCGCCGCGCTCGCCGTCTGCGTCCTCCTCGTCAATATCCCCGCCGTGCGGGAAGGGGACGGCGTCGCGGCGCTCGTCTATCTCTTCGTCTTCGGCTGGCTGACGGGGCTCGGGCTTGCCCAGCTCTACAAGATCGTCGCCTTCCTCACCTGGCTGGAAGCCTATGGGCCGGTCCTCGGCCGCGCGCCGGTGCCACGGGTGCAGGATCTTGTCGAGGAGGGCCGCGCGCGTATTCTCTTCCTGATATACTACGGTGCGGTGGCGGCCGCCGCGCTGGCGCTTCTTATGGGTGCGGCGGGCGCGTTCCGCACCATCGTGTGCGTGCAGCTTCTCGCGACGCTGGCCCTGATGCGCGAGTTCATCCGCACGCGCCGCCTCGCCATCGTGCCGGCGGCGCTGCGCGCGCCGGACGGCGCGGTGCGGCCGCACCTCTTCCTGCCCCTTTCCCTCTCAAGGAGATGAACGATGCCCGATGTTTCAACCGAGATCGCACCGAAAGTCCTCGACGTGCGGCCGATCCTCCAGAACGGCGGCGAGCCGTTCCAGGAGATCATGCAGGCGGTGCGGGAGCTCGCCCCGGGGCAGGGGCTGAAGCTCGTCGCCCCCTTCCGCCCGCAGCCGCTCTTCCGCGTCATGGAGGGCCGCGGCTTCGATCATGAGGCCCGCGAGATCGCGGACGGTCATTGGGAAGTGCTGTTCACGCCGCAGCCTGCCGCATCGGTCGAGACCTCGGCCGATGCCGGCAATCCGGAGACCTGGCCCGATCCCTCCCTCCATCTCGACCTCTCGGACCTCGATCCGCCGGAACCGATGGTCCGCCTCCTCGCTGCCGCGGAAAAGCTGGAGGCGGGCGAAGTGCTTTTCGCGCTGCTCTCGCGCGAGCCGGTGTTCCTGTTTCCGGAGCTCGTCAAGCGCGGCCATCAGTGGGCCGGCAATTTCGACGAGGCCGGCACCGCCTACCGCATCCTCGTGCGGGCCGGCCGGCCGAAGGGGTGAGCGCGATGGAAGACGAGGAAAAGGCCGCGCTCGCGGACGATATCCGCAATGCGCTGCGCATGATCATCGACCCGGAGATCGGCCGAAACATCGTCGATCTCGGCCTGATCTACGATGTCGCGGTGGAGGAGGGCGGCGTGGTCCGTATCACCATGACCACGACGACGCGTGGCTGCCCGGCGAGCGGTTATCTGAAGGAAGCGGTGGGCAATTGCGTCTGGCATGTGCCGGGCGTGGAATATGCCGAGGTGCATATGACCTACGAGCCGCCCTGGACGCCGGACATGATGGACGCATGAACGAGAGACGGCCCGGAGATATCCGGGCCGTTTTCGCCTTCAGAGCGGCGTGCGCCGCTTGCGCGCGAGGATCGGCGCATATTCGAACGAGAAGAGGCCGAAGGCGACGATCCAGAGCAGGCCGGCGACGGCATAGATCGTGGCGCTCGCATCGGGCAGGATCTCGCCGAGCGGGCGCACCAGCGCGCAGAGGATCAGGGCCGCATAGGCGGCGATCGTCAGGCGCGAGGCCGTCAGCGCGTGGCCGGTATGGCCGAGGCTTGCCCGCGTCATCACCGCCAGCATCATGCAGGCGACCCCGCCGACCGAAAGAAGATGCAGCACCGACCGCTCCTCCAGGAGGCCGAGCGCGCTGACGCCGATGGCGGCAAGGCCGAGCGGGATGAAGGCATAGGCGGCGTGCAGCACGAGCAGCAGCTTTTCCGGCGCCACCGTCCATCCGCGCCAGCGGTAGAGGCGGACGGCATGCAGGAGGGCGGCGGCAGGGCCGAGCACCGCCGTGACGGGATGGTCCGGCGCGGCCGCCCAGGCGACGAGCGCCGCCACGCCGGCGAGAATGGCGACGGTGTCGTAGCGGTTATACGGCACGGGAAAATCCGTGCGGCCGAACTTGTTCAGCCAGTTGCGCGTGAAGCTCGGCACGATGCGACCGCCGACGATCATCACCAGCACGATATAGGCCGAAACGGCAAGGCGCAGCGCCATGTGGTCATGGCCGCCCGCGATCACCGCGACATGGAAGATGCCGTTGGCGAGCGACAGCGCCAGCAGGCCGCCCAGCACCTTCAGGTCCTTCCACTTGCGGCCGGCCACCACTTCGCGCGTGCAGATGGCGAGCAGCACGGGAAGGAACAGCCCGTCGATCACGGCGGCGGCTACGACGCCGATCCCGTCCGTGGCAAGCAGCGCGAGGCGCCCGGCGCACCAGAGGGCGAAGAGGCCACCGAGCGGCCAGCCCGACACCGGCAGGCGTCCCGTCCAGTTCGGCACGGCCGTCAGCAGGAAGCCGGCGAGCACGGCGGAGGCGAAGCCGAAGAGCATTTCGTGCGCATGCCAGTTGGCCGCGCCATAGTCGCCGGCAAGGTCGATCCGCCCGGAGATCGCCGCGATCCACAAGGTCATCGCCACGATGGCCCAGAGGCCGCCGCCGAGGAAGAAGGGCCGGAAACCGTAGGAAAACAGCACCGGCCCCGTGCGGGAAAGGCCGCGCGGGACGGCGCGGCTGACGCGCGCGGCGGGTTGGCTTGCAGTCATGATCGCTGCTCCTTTGCAAATGACCGGTCCCTTCTAGGGCAGGCGCGGTGCCGCTTCTTTGCGAGATGGCAAAGAGCAAATCGGCGCCTGCCAAAATGCCGCAGCAACCTGAAGGGGTAATTTGAGCCAACACAAAGAGGGCGGCGCGAATGCTCCTAGAACAGAAGGGACAGGGCGATACACCGCCTCGTCCTTTGAAAAGGAGATAAGGCAATGACTGAGCAGCTTCAGATGACTCGCCGCACGATCCTGGGCGGAGCCGCCTTTGCGGGCGTCCTGACGCCGATCATTGCGGCCTCGATGGCGCATGCCGAGGGCGGCGCGGCGGAAGCCGGCAAGGCCGCACCGGCCGACATCGCCAGGCTGGAGCGGGTGAAGGTCGAGCTGGTAAAGCCGCCCTTCGTCCACGCCCATAGCCAGAAGGCCGAAGGCGGACCCAAGATCTACGAATTCACCATGACGATCGAGGAAAAGAAGATGATCCTCGACGACAAGGGCACGGAAGTCCATGCCATGACCTTCAACGGCTCGGTCCCCGGCCCGCTGATGGTGGTGCACCAGGGCGACTATATCGAGCTGACGCTCATCAACCCAGAGACGAACGAGCTGCAGCACAATATCGACTTCCATTCGGCCACCGGCGCCCTCGGCGGCGGCGCGCTGACCGTGGTCAACCCGGGCGAGCGGACGGTGCTGCGCTTCAAGGCCACCAAGGCCGGCGTCTTCGTCTACCATTGCGCACCTCCCGGAATGGTGCCCTGGCACGTCACCTCGGGCATGAACGGCGCCATCATGGTGCTGCCGCGCGAGGGCCTGACGGACGGGCACGGCAAGGAGCTGACCTACGACCGCGTCTACTATGTCGGCGAGCAGGACTTCTACGTCCCCCGCGACGAAGCGGGGAACTACAAGAAGTACGACAGCGTCGGCGAGGCCTATGACGACACGCTGAAGGTCATGCGCACGCTGACCCCGAGCCATATCGTCTTCAACGGCGCGGTCGGGGCTCTCACCGGCGAGAACGCCCTGAAGGCCGAGGTGGGCGAGAAGGTGCTGATCGTGCATTCGCAGGCCAACCGTGACACCCGTCCGCACCTCATCGGCGGCCATGGCGACTATGTCTGGTCGACGGGCAAGTTCCGCAACGTGCCGGATGTCGACCAGGAGACCTGGTTCATTCCGGGCGGCACGGCGGGCGCGGCCTTCTACACCTTCGAGCAGCCGGGCATCTACGCCTATGTCAACCACAACCTGATCGAGGCCTTCGAGCTCGGCGCGGCCGCGCATTTCACGGTCACGGGCGAGTGGAACGACGACCTGATGACCTCGGTCACGCCGCCGAACGGCGTCTGACGCTCCCCGGTGCGCCCGTCCTTCGGCGGGCGCATCCTTCCGGGCCGCCGCCGGCGGTCCGGTTCCCCATCGGCGCCGTCCCGGACGCCGAACGATCGTCCGGGCGCGGTGCAAGGAGGCCATCATGGCTGCATTGACATCGGGCACATCCTGGACGTCGCTCACCCTTCCCGCCCTCTTGCTCGCCGCCCTCGCCGGGGCGCTCGCGGTCAAGACCGACCTCATCGGCGGCGCGCCGGCGGGCCATGTGCTGGACGAGCCGCTGACGGTGGAGATCGCCCCGCGCAGCTTCACCTATCGCGAGAGCGGCGAATTCTACCGCGCCGGCTATGCCGTCGACGGGCCGCAGAAGACCGTCACGGCAAGCCGTGCGCTCACCATCATGAAATACCAGGTCACGGCCGCCGATTACGGGCGCTGCGTGGCGGATGGCGCCTGCGCGGCGGCCGAGCCCGGCTTCGCCCCGAAGGACGCCGCCGACACGCCCGCGACCGGCGTCAGCTATGACGACGCGGCCGCCTATGCCGCCTGGCTCAGCGCGCGCACCGGCGAGATCTGGACGCTGCCCAGCGACCGGGACCTCGCCTTCGCCGCCGGGGAACGCTTCCCCGACGATGCGCTCGGCGTCGATGTCGACAGCACCAATCCGGCGGACCGCTGGCTGGCGGACTATCGCCGCGAGACGGCGCGCAAGGCCTCGCGCGATCCCGTTCCTCAGCCGCTCGGCCGCTTCGGCGAGAACGAATACGGCCTTGCCGATTTCGCCGGCAATGTCTGGGAATGGACGACGACCTGCAACCGCCGCGTCAATCTCGACAAAGCGGGCGAGGTGCTGAACGACACCTCCTCCTGCGGCATCTATGTCGCCAGCGGCAAGCACCGCGCGGCGATGAGTTCCTTCGTGCGCAATCCCAAGGGCGGCGGCTGCGCCGTCGGCGTGCCGCCGGACAATGTTGGGTTCCGGCTCGTCAAGGATACCCGCTGGTACGCGCCGCTCCTCGCCGCATTCCGGGCGCGCGGCATCCCGCTCTGAACTTCCGGCGGGCGGCAAGGCGTGGTAGAAGCCGGTAACCTTCACGCCGATGACGGCACGCGAGAGGAACGCGACCTTGAAAATCGACCGGACCGTCGTCCGCTCGCTCGCCCTGTTCGAGAGGATGAGCGACGAGGACCTCGACAGGCTTCTCGCCCATGCGACCGCGCGCCGCGTGGCGCAGGGCGACGCCGTCTTCGAGCAGGGCCAGCAGGCGGCGAGCTTCTTCCTCCTCCTGCATGGCCGGCTCAAGGTGACGCAGGTGACGGAGGACGGCCAGCAGATCATCGTGCGCGTCGTCCATCCCGGCGATCTCTTCGGCTTCGCCAAGGCCCTGCAGCGGGCGGATTATCCCGGCACCGCGCGGGCGGCGACGGAAAGCGTGATCCTCGGCTGGCCGACGGACCTCTGGCCGCATTTCGTCGAGCAGAATCCCCGCCTTGCCGTCACGGCCATGCAGACGATCGGTCAGCGGCTGGAAGAGGCCCATACCCGCATCCGCGAAATGTCGACGCAGGAGGTGGAGCGCCGCGTCGCCCATGCCGTGCTGCGGCTCTCGCAGCAGGCCGGAAGGAAGGAAGCGGATGGCGTGCGCATCGACTTCCCGATCTCGCGGCAGGACATCGCCGAGATGACCGGCACGACGCTGCACACCGTTTCGCGCATCCTGAGCGCCTGGGAGTCCCGCGGCCTCGTCGAGGGCGGCCGGCAGAAGCTGCTCATTCGCGATCTGCCCGGCCTTTCATCGCTCGCCGACGGCGCGCGCGACTGAATTGCCCCGATGCGGGTGTATCAAGCTTAAAATTATCGAAGCACATCCGGTTGTGATGCTCTTGCATGGCAATTTAGTAAATCTGTAAACATCAATCGTTGTATTTTCGCAAATATATCGACAGTTGATATTTATCAATTATAGCAAGACGATGCCGTATAATTGATTATACTTCCTTTTCCGCCTGCGAGTGCTATACTTTACTCAGTGCTCTTGTCGCGGAGGAACGAGGCTTGTCCGAAGTCACGACAGAACATCTGCCGCCGGAGGCTGGAAAGCCGAGCCGGCGCCGTGAATTGATCACCTTCTTCATTCTTGCCTTCGGCATCTGGCCCATCGTCGCGGTGGGGGTGGTCGGCGGCTACGGCTTCCTCGTCTGGATGTTCCAGATCGTCTACGGGCCGCCCGGCCCGCCCGGGCACTGAGGAGCGTCGCGATGAAGCGGGAGGCCTTGTCGAGACGCGATTTCCTGAGCGGCGGGAAGCGGAGCGAAGCCGCCTGCATCCGGCCGCCCGGCATCGTGGAAGACGCGTTTGCTGCCTGCACCGGCTGCGGCCAATGCGTCGAGCATTGTCCGGCCAGCATTATCAGCCTGGCCGATGGCCTGCCGGCGCTCGATTTCACCCTCGGCGAATGCACCTTCTGCGGCGCCTGCGCGGAGCACTGTCCCGAGCCGGTCTTCACGACCGGCCATATTCACCGTTTCGACCACACCGTTTCCTTTGCCGCCACCTGCCTGTCGTTCCAGCGGGTCGACTGTCAGGCCTGTCGCGACGTCTGTCCGACGGCGGCGATCCGCTTCCGCCCGGTGCGGGGCGGGCCCTTCGTGCCGGACCTTCTCGCGAGCGCCTGCACCGGCTGCGGCGCCTGCATTTCCGTCTGTCCCGTCGGTGCGGTCGCAGCCGTGCCGCTGAACGCGGAGGCCGTCCATGCCTGAGGCGCGGCGCCATCACATTTCGAGCGCGGTGATCGCCGCCAAGCCCGGCTGCCTCGACAGCATCCTTGCGGCCCTTGCGGGCTTCGAGAATGTCGAGATGCACGGCGCGGACAAGGGCAAGATCGTCGTGGTGATCGAAGGGCCGAGCACCGGTGTACTCGGCGATACGCTCATGCGCATCTCCCTCATCGACGGCGTGATCGCCGCCAACATGGTTTTCGAACAGATCTATACGGAAGAGGACGAGGCCGATGGGCAGCGAACTGACGCGGCGTGACATCCTGAAGGCGCAGGCGGCGGGTGTCGCGGCAGCAGCAGCCGGCATCGCGCTGCCCGCCGCCGCCCAGCCCGTGCCGGGCGGCGTGAGTGCGCTGGAGATCAAGTGGGACAAGGCGCCCTGCCGCTTCTGCGGCACGGGCTGCGGCGTCATGGTGGGCGTCAAGGAAGGCAAGGTCGTCGCCACGCATGGCGACATGCAGGCCGAGGTCAACCGTGGCCTCAATTGCATCAAGGGGTACTTCCTCTCCAAGATCATGTATGGCGCCGACCGCCTGACGACGCCGCTCCTGCGCAAGCGGAACGGCGCCTATGCCAAGGACGGCGAGTTCGAGCCCATCACCTGGGAAGAGGCTTTCGACGTGATGGCCGAGCAGGCCAAGAAGGTGCTGAAGGAGAAGGGTCCGACCGCGCTCGGCATGTTCGGCTCCGGCCAGTGGACGATCTTCGAGGGCTATGCTGCGACCAAGCTGATGCGCGCCGGCTTCCGCTCGAACAATCTCGATCCGAACGCCCGCCATTGCATGGCCTCGGCCGCCTACGCCTTCATGCGCACCTTCGGCATGGACGAGCCGATGGGTTGCTATGACGATTTCGAGCATGCCGACGCCTTCGTGCTCTGGGGCTCGAACATGGCGGAGATGCACCCCATCCTCTGGACACGCATCGCCGACCGGCGGCTCGGCAACGAGCATGTGCGCGTGGCGGTGCTCTCCACCTTCACCCATCGCAGCATGGACCTTGCGGATATCCCCATGGTCTTCAAGCCGGGTACCGACCTCGTCATCCTCAACTACATCGCCAATCACATCATCCAGTCCGGCCGGGTGAACGAGGATTTCGTCAAGAACCACACGAAATTCGTGCGCGGCGTCACCGATATCGGCTACGGCCTCAGGCCCGACGATCCGAAGGAAACGAAGGCGGCGAATGCCGCCGATCCCACCAGGACCGAAGCGATCGACTTCGAGGCCTTCAAGGCGCATGTCGCCGAATACACGCTGGAAAAGGCCGTGGAGATGACCGGCGTCGAAGCCGGCTTCCTCAAGCAGCTCGCCGAGCTCTATGCCGACCCGGACCGCAAGGTCATGTCGCTCTGGACCATGGGCTTCAACCAGCATGTGCGCGGCGTCTGGGCGAACCAGATGGTCTATAACCTGCATCTTCTGACGGGCAAGATTTCCGAGCCCGGAAACAGCCCGTTCTCGCTGACCGGTCAGCCGTCCGCCTGCGGCACGGCGCGCGAGGTCGGCACCTTCGCCCATCGCCTGCCGGCCGACATGACCGTGACGAACCCGGAGCATCGCAAGCATGCGGAGGAGATCTGGCGCATCCCGCATGGCATCATTCCGGAAAAACCGGGCTACCACGCGGTTGAGCAGGACCGGATGCTGAAGGACGGCAAGCTCAATTTCTACTGGGTGCAGGTCAACAACAACGTCCAGGCCGGGCCCAACACCGCGAACGAGACCTATCAGGGTTATCGCAATCCGGAGAATTTCATCGTCGTCTCGGATGCCTATCCGACGATCACGGCGATGAGCGCCGACCTCGTGCTGCCGGCGGCCATGTGGGTGGAGAAGGAAGGAGCCTATGGCAATGCCGAGCGGCGCACCCATGTCTGGCACCAGCTCGTGCAGGCGCCCGGCGAGGCGCGCTCCGATCTCTGGCAGCTCGTCGAGTTCTCCAAGCGCTTCACCACGGACGAGGTCTGGCCGGCGGAGATTCTCGCCGCCAATCCCCAATACAAGGGCAAGACGCTCTATCAGGTGCTTTATGCCGAAAGCGATGTCGCGAAATTCCCCATCGATGAGGTGAAGCCCGACCACGACAACAACGAGGCGCAGCATTTCGGCTTCTACATTCAGAAGGGCCTCTTCGAGGAATATGCCACTTTCGGCCGCGGCCATGGCCATGACCTTGCGCCCTACGACACCTATCACGAGGTCCGCGGCCTGCGCTGGCCCGTCGTGGACGGCAAGGAAACGCTGTGGCGCTACCGCGAGGGTTACGACCCTTATGTGAAACCTGGCGAAGGGGTGAAGTTCTACGGCAACAAGGACGGCAAGGCGGCGATTATCGCCGTGCCCTACGAGCCGCCGGCCGAATCCCCGGATGACGAATACGACACCTGGCTCGTCACCGGCCGCGTGCTGGAGCATTGGCATTCCGGCTCGATGACCATGCGTGTGCCGGAGCTCTTCAAGGCCTTCCCCGGCGCACGCTGCTTCATGAATGCGGACGATGCCCGCAAGCGCGGCCTCAACCAGGGCTCCGAGATACGCATCGTCTCGCGGCGCGGCGAGATCCGCTCGCGCGTCGAGACGCGCGGGCGCAACCGCATGCCGCCCGGCGTGATCTTCGTGCCGTGGTTCGATGCCAGCCAGCTCATCAACAAGGTCACGCTCGACGCCACCGATCCCATCTCGAAACAGACGGATTTCAAGAAATGCGCAGTCAAGATCGAACCCGTCGCCTGACCCCTTCTCCAGGGTGGGTTTTCGCTGCCATCGGCGCAGCCGTCATCGCCACGAGCGCCATGGCGCAGATGGTGCCGCAGCTGTCCGGCCCGGATGGCGACAAGATGCAGACCCTGCCGGCCGATCCGCTGCCGAAATGGGTCATCGACGATGTCCGGCGCATGCGCGCCTATCCCGAGCAGCCGCCGATCATCCCCCATTCGATCGACGGCTACCAGCTCTCGGTCAATGCCAACCGCTGTCTCTCCTGCCACAAGCGCGAGTTCTCGCAGGATGCCGGTGCGCCGATGATCAGCATCACGCATTACATGACCCGCGAGGGCCAGATGCTCGCCGACGTCTCGCCGCGCCGCTATTTCTGCACCGCCTGCCACGTGCCGCAGGCCGACCGCAAGCCGCTCGTCGGCAACACGTTCAAGGACATGAGCGAGCTGGGTGTCACGCAGGCGGGAAGTGAATGACGATGGCGCGCATCAAGGCAATCCTGCTCTGGGTATGGACCCTCTTGACGACGCCGGCGGCAACGCTCAGCCTCGCCTTCCTGACACTCGGCGGTTTCGTCGGCGGCGTCATGTTCTGGGGCGCATTCAACACGGCGCTGGAACTGACCAACACGGAAAAGTTCTGCACCTCCTGTCACGAGATGCGGGACAATGTCTATCAGGAGCTGACCAACACGGTGCACTTCACCAACCGCTCCGGGGTGCGCGCTTCCTGTCCGGATTGTCATGTGCCACACCAGTGGACCGACAAGATCGCCCGCAAGATGCAGGCGTCCAAGGAGGTCTGGGGCAAGATCTTCGGAACGATCAACACGCGCGAGAAATTCCTCGACAAGCGCCTGGAGCTTGCCAAGCACGAATGGGCGCGCCTCAAGGCGAATGACAGCCTTGAATGCCGCAACTGCCATTCCGCCGTCGCGATGGATTTCACCAAGCAGACCCAGCGCGCCGCCGACATCCACGCGAAATATCTGCTGACCGGCAAGGCGACCTGTATCGACTGCCACAAGGGGATCGCGCACGAGCTTCCCAACATGGAAGGGGTCGATCCCGGCTGGAAGATGCCGAAGGACCTCGAGGGCCGGGAACTGCCGGCCGCCTCGAACGATGCCATTGGCGACCTGCGCCGCGCCGTCGCCAGCGCGCATGGCATGATGACGTATTGAAGGTCGCCTCGGAGATGGCGGAACCTGCGCTCGGCAGGGCGAAGGCGTCGGCGTGTTCCATAAGACCGTGATGTGGACGGCTCGCCCTCTTGAAACCGCGATGGCCAACGGGTATCCGACCCCTTGATCCGAAACGCAGAACCATCGACAGGTTGACCGGCATGGCCCCCGACTTTCTCGTAACCCATTCCGGCGGCTTCCATGCGGACGAGCTGCTGTCGAGCGTGATCCTGACGCGTCTGTTCCCCGCTGCCCGCCTCGTTCGCAGCCGGGCGCCCGAATGGATTACGCCGGGTCCGGACAGGATCGTCTATGATGTCGGCGGCGCCTGTGATCCGGATGCCGGGATTTTCGATCATCACCAGCGCGGCGCGCCGCTGCGCGACGATGGCCAGCCGTTCAGCTCGTTCGGGCTGATCTGGCGCCGGTTCGGCCGGGACTACCTGAAGGACCTCGGCATTCCCGCTTCCGATATCGACGCCCTCCATGCGGGCTTCGACCTCGATTTCGTGCTGCCGGTCGACCTGATGGATAACGGTGCGCTCAGCCCCGCGGCGGCCGGTGCCCTGAGCAAGTTGACCCTGCCGGTCCTTCTGGAAACGCTCAAGCCGGTCTTCGACGACCGGGCGCCGGATGCGGACGACCGGGCTTTTCACGCCGCGCTTGCGATCGCGCGCAGCTTCGTCGAGGCGACCATAGGGCAGGCGGCCGCGAAACTGCGTGCCGAGGCCATCGTGTTCGGGGCAATCGCCGCGGCCGGCGATGGGCGCGTGCTCGAACTGCCGATGGGAATGCCCTTCCGGCCTGCCATCGTGAAGGCGGGCGCCGAGCATCTCCTCTTCGTCGTCCATCCGCGCGATACCGATTGGTGCCTGACGGGCATCCGGCGGTCGAGCGACGGCTTCGAGCTGCGGGCCGATCTTCCCGCGGCCTGGGCCGGCCTGACCGGCGAGGCCCTTGCCGCGGCTTGCGGCGTTGCCGGCGCAACCTTCTGCCACAACGGCCGTTTCATCGCCGCGGCGAAGACCCGGGAGGCTGCACTTGAAATGGCGAGGATCGCGGTCGCAGCCGCGGTGCAGGAAGATGGGGTTCTCGCCGCGACGTAAGGGCGGCGCCCGTGACGTTTGCCGCCCATCGTATCGAGCGGTGGCCGTGTGGGACGTGCATCCGGGTATTTCTACAAGGCTTGAAGCGTTTGCGGATGGAATGCCGCACGGACGCCGCTGAAGCCATGGCTTGCCGGTCACGGAGCCAGATGAGGCAAGCGTGACCGGCCTTCCGCACGCTCCGCTAACCACCGTTCACCTCTATTCCCCATTCATCGTTCCCAGCGCGCATCGTGGCGGCGAACGGCGCTATTTTGTCGCGTCGCTGGCTATGTTAAAGCGGTATATTATTTACCTCATTAATAGGAGCGGTCATGGATCAGAACGAAATCCGCAAGCCTCTGGTGTTCTCCGGCGAGAATGTCAGCGGCAGAGATGTCGAGGGAAGCAGCCTTGTGCCGATGCTTGTCGTCGGCCTGATCCTGATCGCGATCGGCTATGCGGCCGTGATGATCTTCGTCTAGGTCGTCAGCATGCGTGGTGCTCGGCTCCACGCAGAGCCGGCTACCGCTGGGGCGCGGGGCCTGAAGTTGACAGGACGTCGAGGTGCTGTGCGCCGATCGTGCCGTCGGCTTCCACCACGGCCTGCCAGCGCCGGTTTCCGCAGCGCACCGAAAGCCGCCACCGGCCGGCATCCTCTCCCTCGCCGCGCTCGACGCGCGATACGACGAGACCCCGGCGCATGTAGTCGCGAAAAGTCTGCGTCGGCCAGCCGAACCGTTCGGCCAGCATGTCCGCCGGCAGCAGGAACTGTCCATCTACATCCCGATTGAGAACGAACGGCGCGGTCATGGGCGCATCTCCACTGGCATCGTCGTTCCCCTCATGCCGCCTGGATATCGATGCCGAGCAGGGGGCGAAGCAGGGCCCGGTCCAGCACGATGTCCGCCAGCGTGTATTTGTCGAGAACGGCCAGGAAGGCGCCGAGCGCTTCGTGCAGCATGCCCTTCAGCCGGCAGGCCGGCGAGATGACACAGCGACCGCCTCCGGTCTGCATGCATTCGGCGAGCGAGAATTCCTCCTCCGTCGCCCGCACCAATGCCCCGATGCCGATGTCTTCCGGCTTCTTGCCGAGACGAATGCCGCCGCTACGGCCACGCACGGTTTCGACAAGGTCGAGATCGCGCAGCGTCTGCGCCACTTTGAGGAGGTGGTTGCGCGACAACCCGTAGGCCTCCGCCACGTCGTTGACGGTGCAGACACCGTCCCGCCGGCTGGCGAGATAGATCAGCATGCGCAGGGCATAGTCGGTATGAAGCGTCATCCGCATCGGTATCGTCCGAAGCCGCGGCCGGCATTGAAGTATCTGTCACGCCACTTTTAACGCAACGGCTGCTCCGTTGAAAGAGCAATAGGGTCGCAGCACCGGACCGGTCCGGGTCCGGCGCGCTCCCGACCTCTTTACTGCGCCTGCGGCGGCACGACATGGCGGCGATTGATGCTCGACGGGCGTCCCTTGATGGAAAGGGCGGTGTCGCGCTTTTCGCGTTCGGCCACGACCTTGCCTTTCGCGACGACACACAGGCGCTCGGCCCGCAGGCGCACCGCCTCGATGGGGTTGCCCGCGTCGAGCACCACGAGGCTCGCCGTCTTGCCGACCTCCAGCCCGAGATGATCGAGCCCCATGATCGCGGCATTGACCTTCGTGACCATGTCGAAGCAGGTGCGCATGTCGGCTGGCGAGGACATCTGCGCGACGTGCAGGCCCATGAAGGCGACGTCGAGCATGTCCGCGGTGCCGAGCGAATACCAGGGATCGAGCACGCAGTCCTGGCCCCAGCCGACGCGGATGCCGTGTTTCAGCATTTCCGGCACGCGAGTCATGCCGCGACGCTTGGGATAGCTATCGTGCCGGCCCTGCAGCATGATGTTGATCAGCGGGTTGGGGATGGCCGAAACCCCCGCCTCGGCGATCAGCGGCAGCAGCTTGGAGACGTAGTAGTTGTCCATCGAATGCATGGACGTCAGGTGGGAGCCGGCCACGCGGCCCTGCAGGCCGAGCCGCTGGGTCTCGTAGGCGAGCTGCTCGATATGGCGGGACAGCGGGTCGTCGGTCTCGTCGCAATGCAGGTCGACCATCAGGCCGCGCTCGGCGGCGATCTCGCAAAGCTCGGTGACGGAACGCCTGCCATCGTCCATGGTGCGCTCGAAATGCGGAATGCCGCCGACGATGTCGACGCCGAGGTCGAGCGCGCGGATCGTGTTTTCGCGCGCGTTGGGAGAGCGGTAGAGGCCGTCCTGCGGGAAGGCGACAAGCTGGAGGTCGATATAGGGTGCGATCTCCTTCTTCACCTCGAGCAGCGCCTCGACCGCGAGAAGCCGGTCGTCGCAGGTATCGACATGGGTGCGGATGGCGAGCAGGCCCATCGAGACGGCCCAGTCGCAATAGGCGAGCGCCCGCTCCTTGACGGCTTCATGGGTGAGGAGCGGCTTCAGCTCGCCCCAGAGCGCGATGCCTTCGAGCAGCGTGCCGGAGGCATTGATGCGCGGCAGGCCGTAGGACAGCGTCGCATCCATGTGGAAATGCGGATCGATGAAGGGCTGGCTGACGAGGTTGCCGGTGGCATCGACCACGCGGCCGGCCGCCGCTTCGAGGCGCGGCTCTATGGCGGCGATCTTCTCGCCCTTGATGCCGATATCGGCGAGGGTTCCATCGGGCAGCGTACCGCCCTTCACGATCAGGTCGAAACTCATCTTTCGCCTTTCTGGTAGGGGATCATCAAAGCTTTGGGATAGGTGGCGCGGCGCGCGACCAGGATCAGCGCCAGGATCGACAGCGCATAGGGCATCATCAGGAAGACCTGATAGGGCACAATGCCGCCGGATATCTGCTGAAGACGGACCTGATAGGCATCGAAGGCGGCGAACAGGATGGCGCCGATCAGCGCCTTGCCCGGCCGCCAGGAGCCGAAGACGACGAGCGCAATGCAGATCCAGCCCCGGCCGTTGATCATCTGGAAGAAGAAGGAATTGAAGGCCGAGGTGGTGAGGAAGGCGCCGCCGAGCGCCATCAGCGCGCTGCCGGCGACGACCGCGCCCATGCGGATGCCGGTCACCGAAATGCCCTGTGCCTCGACGGCCGAGGGATTTTCGCCGGCTGCCCTGACGGCAAGGCCGACCGGCGTCCGGTAGAGGGTCCAGGCGACGACCGCCACCGAGAGGAAGGCGAGATAGGTCAGCGGCGTCTGCGTGAACAGCGCCTCGCCGATCACGGGGATCTTCGACAGGCCCGGGATGGGCCACGGCTGGAACGGCTCGATCTTCGGCGGCGACGTCACCTCCGGCAGGAGGAGGCGGTAGGTGAAATAGGTAAGGCTGGTGGCCAGCAGCGTCACGCCGATGCCGACGACATGCTGCGACAGGCCGAGCGGCACGGTGAGCGTGGCATGCAGCAGGCCGAACAGCGCGCCGACCAGGGCGGCGACCACAAGCCCCGTCCAGAGATCGCCGCCGGCATAGACGGTGAACCAGCCGGCGAAGGCGCCCGCCGTCATGATGCCCTCGATGCCGAGATTGAGGACGCCCGCGCGCTCGCAGATCAATTCGCCCATGGTGGCGAAGATCAGCGGCGAGGCGATGCGGATGGCGGCGACCCAGAAGGAGGCGGAAAAGAGGATGTCCAGCGCGCCCATGTCACCTCCACCTGATCTTGAAGCGGGTCAGAAGGATCGCGACCACCATGGTCAGCAGCGATGTGGCGACCATCACGTCGGCGATGTAGCTCGGCACCTTGGCCGCGCGGCTCATGGCATCCGCACCGACGAAGATGCCGGCGACGAAGATGGCGGAGGCGACGACACCCAGGGGATTGAGCATGGCGAGCATCGCCACGACGATGCCGGTGTAGCCGTAGCCGGGCGAGAGGTCGAGCGTCAGGTTGCCCTTGAGCCCCGACACTTCCGAAAAGCCGGCAAGGGCCGCAAGGCCGCCCGAAAGCAGCGCCGTCTTCATCAGCACGCGGTTGACCGGGATGCCGACGAAGCGCGCGCCCTCGGCATTGTGCCCGACGGCGCGCATCTCGTAGCCGAGCAGGGTCTTCTTCGTGATCACCCAGACGACGGCCGCGGCCGCGATGGCGATGACGAAGCCGTAGTGCAGGCGCTTGCCCTGAATGAGGCGCGGCAACTGCGCCTCGGCGATGACCTTCTGCGATTGCGGCCAGCCGAGCCCCATCGGATCCTTCAGCACGCCGTCGAGCAGCATCGAGACGAAAAGGAGCACGATGAAATTGAGCAGCAGCGTCGTGACCACCTCGTCGACGCCGAACCGCGTCTTCAACACGGCCGGCCCGAGCAGGATGAGGGCGCCGGCCGCCATGGCGGCGATCATCAGCACGGGGATCAGGATGAAGGAGGGCAGCGGCAGCGCCCCGGTTCCAAGCGCCACGGTGACGATGCCGCCCATATAGAGCTGGGCCTCGGCGCCGATGTTCCACAGCCGCGCGCGAAAGGCGACGGCGATGGCAAGGCCGGTGAAGATCAGCGGCGTCGCGCGCGTCAGGGTCTCCATCAGCGCGAATTGCGAACCGGCGGCGCCCTTGGCGACGAGATAGAAGACCGACAGCGGCGACGCGCCGGCGATGAGGACGAGAATCGACGTCAGCACCAGCGTCGTGACGATCGCCGCCAGCGGGAACGACAGGGTGACCGCCAAGGACGGCGCGGGTTTCGGCTCAAGCCGCATGATCGCTGTGCTCCCCGCTATGGCCCGCCATCAGTTCCCCCAGTTCCCGGATGCTGCGCTCGCCGCGCGCGGACGGCGCCGAAAGGCGCCCTGCCGACATGACGGTGATCCGGTCGGACAGCGCCAGAATTTCCTCCAGGTCCTCCGAGATCAGCAGGATCGCCGCGCCCCGGTCGCGCGCCGCCAGCAGCAGGCGATGGACATAGGCGACGGCGCCGACATCGAGACCGCGGGTGGGCTGGCTGGCAAGGATGACCGCGGGATCGGGATCGAGCGCCCTGCCGAGAATGAGCTTCTGCATGTTGCCGCCCGAGAGCAGGCGGATGCGCGCCTCCGGCGACGGGCATTTGACGTCGTAGTCGGCGATGATCTTCTCGGCGAAGCGGCGGGCGGCTTTCCAGTCGAGGAAGCCCATGCGGCTGAAACGCGGGCTGCCATAGTGCTCGGCGATCACGTTCTCCGTGACGCTCATGTCGCCGATGGTGCCGACGGCGTGGCGATCCTCGGGAATGCGGGCGACGCCGTGGGCAAGTGCGGCGCGCGGCGACCAGTCGGTGACCTCCCGGTCGGCGATGGAGATGCGGCCGCCGGTCGGGCGCCGGATGCCGGAGAGCAGGGCGGCAAGCGCCGCCTGGCCATTGCCCGATACGCCGGCAAGGCCGGTGATCTCGCCGGCTGTGAGGGTGAGCGACACGCCGGCAAGCCCGGCCCCGTTGTGCGGGGCGGTGGAGACACGGTCGAGCGTGAGCAACGGCGCGCCGAGTCTCACCGGGCTGACCTCCGCCGGTTTCACCTCCTGGCCGACCATCAGGGCGGCGAGTTCCCTGCGGTCGGTCGAGGCCGTCTCGCGCTCGCCGACCAGCTTGCCGGCGCGCAGAACCAGCACGCGGTCGCTCACCGCCATGACCTCCTGCAGCTTGTGCGAGATGAAGATGATCGACAGGCCCTTGGCCACGAGCAGCTTCAGCGTGCGGAACAGGGCCTCCGTCTCGGCGGGCGTCAGCACCGCCGTCGGTTCGTCGAGGATCAGGATCCGCGCGTCGCGGTAAAGCGCCTTCAGAATCTCCACCCGCTGGCGCTCGCCGACCGAAAGGGTGGCGACGGTGGCGGCGGGATCGATGGCAAGGCCGAAGTCGGCGGACAGTTCCTCGATGCGCCGGCGCGCGGCGGACCTGTCGAGCCGTGGGCTCCACAGGCTTTGCGTGCCGAGCGCGATGTTCTCCTGCACCGTCATGTTGTCGGCGAGCGTGAAGTGCTGGTGCACCATGCCGATGCCGGCATTAAGCGCCGCGCGCGGATCGCCCGGCGGCAGGGGCGTGCCGAAGGCTTCGACGGTTCCCTCGTCGGCGACATAGTGGCCGAAGAGGATGTTCATCAGCGTCGTCTTGCCGGCGCCGTTCTCGCCGAGAAGGGCAATCACTTCGCCGCGCTTCAGCTCGAAGGAGATCGCATCGTTGGCCCTCAGCGGACCGAAACGCTTGCTGATGCCGGAAAGGCGGAGGACAGGGGTACTGGACACGGCGATACGGACCGGAGGAAACGGTGGGAAGGAGGTCTTGTCCGCCCGGGAAGGGCCGCGGCGCGGCCGCCCCCGGGCGAAGGGACTTAGCTGGATTTCGGCTCGCTGTCGTCGACCGCGACGGTGAAGGAACCATCCTTGATCGCCTTTTCCTTCTCCGCGATCTTCGCCTTGATCTCGCCCGGAACCTTGCCTTCGAAGGTGCCGAGCGGCGCGAGCGAACAGCCGCCGTTCTTCATGAAGGAATAGACGCCGTAGTCGTCGGCCTTGAAGGTGCCGGCCTTCACTTCGGCGATCGCCTTGTCGAGGGTCGGCTCGAAGTGCCACAGCGCCGAGGCGGCGACGGTATCGGGATAGTCGGCCTGCGTGTCGATGACGTTGCCGATGGCAAGCACCTTCTTCTCCTTGGCCGCGTCGGACACGCCGAAGCGCTCGGCATAGAGCAGGTCGGCGCCGCCGTCGATCTGCGCGAAGGCGGTTTCCTTGGCCTTGGGCGGATCGAACCACGAGCCGATGAAGGCGACCTGGAACTTGGTGTCGGGCGCCACTTCCTTCACGCCCGCCATGAAGGCGTTCATCAGGCGGTTGACCTCGGGGATCGGGTAGCCGCCGACCATGCCGATGTTCTTCGACTTGGTCAGCGCGCCGGCGACGAGGCCGGAAAGATAGGAGGCGTCCTGGATATAGTTGTCGAAGACTGAAAAGTTCGGCAGGTCCGGATCGGGCTTGAAGCTCGAACCCATCAGGAAGGCGACGTCGGGATAGTCCCGGGCGACGGCGCGCGCGGCATCCTCGACGCCGAAGACCTCGCCGAGGATGAGTTTGTGCCCGGCCTCGCAATATTCGCGCATGACGCGTTCATAATCGTTGTTGGCGGTGTTTTCCGAATAGACATATTCGATCTCGCCGCGGTCCTTGGCGGCATTTGCGGCCTTGTGGATGCGGCTCACCCATTGCTGCTCGACCGGAACGGTAAAGACCGCCGCGACCTTGATCGGCTCGGCCGCGAAGAGGCGGCTTGGCAAGCCCGCCGCCGCCACGAGCGCGGATGCGCCGGCGGCCTGGATCAGCCGGCGTCTGGAAATGCCGAAATTGCTTTGCATGAACGTCCCCTCTGGTTGATTGCGCGTTTTTGAAATGCGTCTTTTACCGTTTGGTCAATGTAGGGGAAATTCGAAATGGCAGCAATCGGTTGCAGCGGAAGTTCACAGCCGAGACAGCGCCGTCGTGGCGCTCAGGCGGAAGGCAGGAGCCGGTCGCGCAGATAGGCGATGAAGCGCTGGCCGTAGCCGGGGAGCGGCACCGAGGACGGCCAGATCGCCGACATCTCGAAGTCGAGCGGCTTGCCGCGGTGCAGGATGTCGTAGGCGACCAGCCCCTCCACGGGGCCGGTGCCGAGATGGGGCACGACCGCGACGCCGCCGCTGCTGCGGGCAATCGCCAGCAGCGTATGCGGCGAGGAGGATTCCAGCGTCGGCTGCGCGAGGCAGCTTTCCGCCTGGCAGGCGGTTTCGAGCAGCTCGCGGGTGAAATGCCTTCGATTGAGGAGCAGCAGCGGCTGGCGGCAGAGCTGCGCCAGGGTGATGGTCCGGGTCTCGCAGGCGAAGACCGAGGGGAGCGAGAAGGCGCGCACGCGCATCGCGCCGATATCGACGCGGCTGAAGCGGTCGGGCCGCGCGAAATGGCGGGCGTTGATCGCCAGATGCAGCTCGTTGTCGTCGAGCCGGCGGGCAAGCTCCGCACCGCCGCCTTCCTCCAGCCTTATGTCGATATTGGGATTGTCCTGCTTCCAGGCGGGCAGCACCTCGCTCATGTGGCGCTCGATCACCTGGGAGCAGGCGCCGACCCGCAGCAGGCCGCATTCGCCCTCGCGCATCTCGGCGACCGCGTCATGGAGGCGCTTGCTGGCGGCAAGGACGGCCTGCGCGTCGATCAGCAGCCGGTCGCCCTGCACCGAGAGGCGCAGGTTGCGGCCGCTGCGCTGGAAGAGCGTCAGCCCGAGCTCCTGCTCGAGCCGCTGGATCTGCCGCGACAGGGCGGGCTGGGTGAGGTTCAGCCGCTCGGCCGCCGAGGTGACGCTGCCGAGCTGGGCGGTCGTCACGAAACTTTTCAACAGCCGCTCGTCCACCGTCCGTCTCCCGCCAATTCATGCCGATCCTGCATGCATCGCCGAGGGATATTTGCATTGGACGCATGAAGCAAGCTGTGCGTAGGGTGCGGGACCATTAAAATCGAGGTTTCCGATGTCGCAAGCGCCTTCCGTCCGGACGTGGTACGAGAACCAATGGCACGCGGGCGATGTGCGTATTCTCGGCGCCGGCTCGCATGCGACATGGCTCGGCTCGCTGGTGTTCGACGGCGCGCGCCGCTTCGAGGGCGTGATCCCCGATCTCGACCTCCATGCGGAGCGGGTCAACGCATCCGCCCGCGCGCTCGGCCTCCGGCCGACGCTCACCGCCGCGCAGATCATGGAGCGCGTGCAGGAGGGGCTGGCGCATTTCCCGCCCGACGCCGCCGTCTATATCCGCCCCATGTACTGGGCGGAGGAGAGCGATGCGAGCGTCGTCGCGCCCGATCCCGCATCGACGGCCTTCGCCCTTTGCCTGGAGGAGCGGCCGATGGCCGTGCCCGGCGGCTTCACCATCACGACGACCCGATTCCGCCGTCCGACGCTGGAGACCATGCCGGTCAACGCCAAGGCCGCCTGCCTCTATCCCAACAATGCCCGCATGCTGGCCGAGGCGCGCGCCAGGGGCTTCGGCAATGCGCTGGTCTGCGACACGCTCGGCAATGTGGCGGAGCTGGCGACCTCGAACGTGTTCATGGCCAAGGACGGCGAGGTGTTCACGCCGGTGCCGAACGGCACGTTCCTCGACGGCATCACCCGCCAGCGGGTGATCGGCCTGCTGCGCGCGGACGGCGTTGCGGTGCACGAGAAGACGCTGACGGTCGAGGATTTCCGGGCGGCCGACGAGATCTTCAGCACCGGCAATATTTCCAAGGTCATGCCGGTCCTCGGTTTCGACGACCGCACCTTCGATTATGGCCCGCTCGCCCGCCGGGCGCGGCAGCTTTACTGGGATTGGGCGCATAGCTGACGCCCGAAAGGAGACTTGCCATGAGTACCGTTCGCCTGTGGACCGACGCCGAAGCCGAAGCGAACCCGCGCGTCAAGGCGGTGTTCGACGACATCCGCGCCACCCGCAAGTCCGATTTCGTCAACAATGTGTGGCGGGCGCTCGCCAACCAGCCGGACACGCTGGAGCGCATCTGGTCCGGCCTGAAGGACATCATGGTCAAGCCCGGCGCGCTCGATCCGCTGGTCAAGGAAATGCTCTATATTGCCGTGTCGGTCGCCAATGGCTGCAGCTATTGCGTCCATTCCCACACCGCGGCGGCCAAGGCCAAGGGCATGACCGGGGACCAGCACGCCGAGCTTCTGGCAGTGATCGGCATGGCCTCGCAGACCAATGCCCTGCTCAACGCGCTGCAACTGCCGATCGATCCGCAGTTCCTGGTCGAGAGCTGAGACATGGCCGCGATCAAGGCAGGCGCGGTCATCGCGCGCCAACCCGGTGGGCCGGACGTCCTGGAATGGACGGAGCTTGCGGTGGAAACGCCCGGCCCCGGCGAGGTGCTGATCCGCCAGGAAGCGGCGGGGCTCAACTTCATCGACACCTATTACCGCTCCGGGCTCTATCCCTGGCCGGGTGACGTGCTCGTGCCGGGCGCGGAGGCGGCGGGCACGGTGGTCGCGCTCGGCCCCGGCGTCGAGACGCTTTCGGTCGGCCAGCGCGTCGCCTATCTGGAGCGCACCGGCGCCTATCGCGAGATGCGGGTCATGCCCGCCGACAGGCTGATCCCGCTGCCGGAGGGGATCGACGCGGCGCTGGCCGCCTCGGTCCTGCTCAAGGGGCTGACGGCGCAGGTGCTGGTGTCCACCGCCGCGCCCGTTCAGGCGGGGCAGACGGTTCTTGTGCACGCCGCTGCCGGCGGGGTCGGGCTGCTGCTCGGGCAATGGATTGCCGCCCTCGGCGCGCGCGCCATCGGCACCGCCGGCTCGACGGAAAAGGCCGAGCTGGCTTTGGCGCACGGATATGACGCCGTGATCGAATACCGCCGCGAGGATTTTGCCGCCCGGGTGGCGGAGCTGACCGGCGGCGCCCTGTGCCACACGGTTTTTGACGCGGTGGGCAAGGATACCTGGCGCGGCTCGCTCGCCTGCCTGCGCCCGCACGGCCGTTTCGTGAGCTTCGGCCAGGCATCCGGGCCGATCGAAGGCTTCCGCATCTCCGATCTGGCGGCGGGGTCCAAGTCGGCCATCCGGCCCGTCGTGTTCGATTATCTGACGAGCGCCGAGGAACGACGCGAGCGCAGCGCCGCGTTGTTCTCGCGGCTTGTCTCGGGAAGCCTTCGCGCCGGTGCGGCGTCCAGCCTGCCGCTGCGCGCGGCGGCGGAAGCGCATCGCGCGCTCGAAGGGCGCGCGACGACCGGATCGACGATCTTGACGATGGATGGATTTTCCGCGTGACGCCCCGTTCCCGCAAAAACCTGTCCGATTCAGTATATAAAAGAAAATCTATAGATATTGTCGGTAGTTAGCTCCGGCAGTATCACCTTAATCTGCGGGCGTGCCCGATCCGAATGCTCTAGACGGAAATCATCAGGTGCCAGCTAGCCGACCCCTGTTCAGGATATTCACGCAGGAAACCATCGTTCTCCTGATGGCGGTGGTGCTGTTCGTCGGTTTTGCCGTGGCGCTTGACGGGTTCACCGCGCCGGCGAACCTCCTCAACATCGTGCGCAGCGTCTCCGTGCTGGGCATCCTCGCCGCAGGCATGGGCATCGTCGTCATCGGGCGCGGCATCGATCTGTCCATGGTCTCGATCATGGTGGTGACGGTCGCCATCCAGCTTCAGCTGTTGCAGGCGGGCTGGTCGCTCTGGTCGGCGAGCGCGCTCGTCGCGGCGATCACCATCGGGCTCGGCGCGATGAACGGCTTCATGGTGGCCTATGCCGGTGTCTCGGCGCTGTTCGCCACGCTGGCGTCGAGCGCCTTCGTCTTCGGCTTCGTCCGCTCGCAGATCCTCTCGCAGGACGTCATCTACATTCCCGAGACGGCCGAAACGCTGCTCTGGCTCGGCAAGGCCCGCATCTTCGGCCTGCCGCTCGACGTCGTCGTCTTCCTCGCCGTCGTGGCGGTGGCGCTGGTGCTGCTGCGCTGGTCGCGGCCGGGCCGCTTCCTCTACCTGATGGGCGATAATTTCCAGGCCGCGCGCACCATGGGCATCCCGGTGCGCCCGCTGATCGTCGCCTCCTTCGTGGCGAGCGCGTTCCTCGCCTGGCTCGCCGGCATGGCGAGCGCCGTCAGCCTGCAGAGCATGAACACGCGGCTGGTCAATTCGGCCCTGCTCTACGACGTGGTGCTGGTCGTGGTGATCGGCGGCATCGGGCTTTCCGGCGGCAAGGGCGGCATGCGCAACGTGGTGGTGGGCGCGCTGCTGATCGGTATCCTGCTCAACGGCATGACCATCCTCAACCTGCCGAACATCCACCAGAATCTCATCAAGGCGCTGATCCTGCTCGGCGCGATCATCCTCGATGGGCAACTCAACCCCCGCGACGAGCAGACCAGTCAGCAGGGCGACATCTAGAGCATTTCCAGCAAAAGTGCGCAGCGGTTTTGCGTTCGGAAATGCGGAAGAACTCTGGGCGGAGGGCCGCGTGGCCCGATGCCCGTGAACAATGGCAACAATCGCGGCCCGGAGAGGGGCGCATCCTAGCGGAGGCATGACATGAGCAATCTGAGAAAGACACTCCGGCGCGTCGTCCTGGCGGGGGCCTGCCTTGCGGGCGCCGCCATCGGCGCACAGGCGCAGGAAACCAATCCCGGCCCCGAGGCCTATCGTTCGGCGCTGGAAGGCAAGCGCGTGGTGATGGTGCCCATGACCATGGGCTTCGACCTGGCGCAGGGCTGGAACCACTTCATCGGCGAGGAAGTCAAGCAGTTCGGCGGCATCTGGGAAACGCGTGACCCCAACTGGAGCGTCGATGCCGGCGCGCAGGCGATCACCGACCTGATCTCCTCGGCCGAAAAGCCGGACGTGCTGATCGTCCAGACGCCGGACCTCAACTCCTATTCGCGCCTCTTCAAGCGCGCGCAGGAAGCCGGCATCTTCGTCGTGCAGCTCGACAACCCGTCGAACTACGCCTCCGACGTCTTCGCCGGCTCGGACTGGAAGCGCCTCGGCGAGCTGGAGACGCAGGCCGTCATCGACCATTGCGGTGAAAGTTCCTCCAAGAAGATCGCCGTCATCCAGGGCGACCAGGTGAATTCGTCGAGCCTCGACCAGTGGGCCGGCGTGCAGGCCGTGCTGGAGCGCAATCCGGGCTGGACGGTCGCAGGCACCGCGGATTCCAACTGGGATGCGACGACGGCGCGCAACGCCGCCGCCACCATCCTGCAGCAGCACCCGGACGTCTGCGGCATCGTCGATTTCTGGGATGCGACGGCACAGGGCACCGCCTCGGCGATCCGCGATGCCGGCCTCAAGGACAAGATCTTCCTCGCCACGACGGGCTCGGGCGAAGCGATCGATTGCAAGCTCATCGAGGACGGCACCTTCGGAGCTATCGTGACGAGCGAGCTGCCGCGCCAGTCGCAGGACGTCGTGGCCGCCATCAAGATCCTGCTCCAGAGCGGCATCAAGCCGGGCGACAGCAAGAACTATCTCTATACGCATGAGATCGCCCGTTCGAAGAAGGACCTGACGCCGGATACGTGCTGGAGCCAGGCTGCCATCGAGGCCGCCGCCAAGAAGTAATGAAGACAGGGAGGAGGCCGGCCAGCGGCCCGCCTCCTCCACCCCCATGGAACCGGCCCGAATGACGCTTCGTGAAAGACTGACCCGCCTGCGCTACAACAAGGTGCCCGATCACCTCCTGGGCGAAATCCTGTCGAAGAGCTGGGCCGACAATCTCGTGCCTTTTGCCTTCCTCGTCGTGGTGGTGGCCGCCTTCGGCATTCTCCTGCCGGGCTTCTTCGCGCCGTCGAGCCTCCTCGACACCACCCGCCAGCTCGGCGAGTTCCTGATCGTCGTGCTCGGCCTCACGGTCGTCATCATCGGCGGCGGCATCGATCTTTCCGTCGGCTCCATCTTCGCGCTGGGCGCCTTCGCGACCCTCGCCGTCATCTATATCGCCGAGGGGCCGGTATGGCTGGCCTTCCTCGCCGCGCTCGGGGCCGGCGCGCTGTTCGGCGCGCTCAACGGCTTTCTCGTCGGCTATCTGCGCCTGCGCGCCTTCCTAACCACGCTGGTCACGCTCATCATCGGCCGCTCGATCTACGACATCCTGATCACCACATGGGGCGCGCGCATCCAGAGCTCGCCGGTATTCAACGATACGTTCGACCATATCGGCATGGGCGCCGTCTGGGGCCAGCCGATCAGCGCGCTGATCGCGCTCGCCTTCGCGCTGATCGCCCATCTGGTGATGAGCCGGTCCCGCATCGGCTGGCATTTTACCGCCGTCGGCGGCGCGCGCCGTTCGGCCTTCAATGTCGGCATCAACGTGCGCCGCACGATCTTCCTCACCTATGTCATCTCGGGGGCTGCCTGCGGCCTCGCCGGCTTCCTCTTCGCCGCGCGCCTTTCGGGCGTCGGCCCGGGAACGGGGCTCGGTCTGGAGCTTGCCGCCCTCACCGCCGCCGTCGTCGGCGGCAACAGCCTTGGCGGCGGGCGCGGCTCCATCGCCAAGGGGCTGATGGGTGCCATCGTCGTGCTGCTCATCACCAACGGCCTCATCCGCATGGGCGCGGGCACCGGCACCAGCCAGCTCATCGTCGGACTGCTGCTGGCGGCCGCCATCGTTCTCGATGTGCGCTGGCTGAAGAACCGTCACAAGGTGCTGTCGGAAGTCTATGTCGCCCCGCTGCACCATGCCATGCAGCCCGCCCAGTCGGCGCTGCCGGGTTCCGGCACCGCCTATGCTTTGAACGATGCGCTGGCCTCGGCCGAGCCCATCGCGCTCGGCACGGTGGAGGGGCCGGAGGACGTGATCCTCGACGCCGACGACAATCTCTATGCCGGCACGCGCCATGGCGAGATCGTGCGCTGGTTCGCGCCGGACTATACCCGTTCCGAAGTGTTCGCCCATATCGGCGGCTTCCCGCTCGGCCTCGCCATGGCCCGCGACGGGCAGATCGTCTCCTGCGTCGGCGCCATGGGCCTTTACGGCGTGGCGAAGGACGGCGAGGTGCGCGAGCTCTCCACCGAAACGCGGCGCTCGCTCTTCTCCATCGTTGACGATGCGCGCCTGCGCGATCCCAACGACTGCGACATTGGCCCGGACGGGCGGATCTGGTTCACCGATTCCACCACGCGCTACGATGCCCATGACTGGGCGCTGGATTCCATCGAGAGCCGGCCGACCGGCCGCCTCCTCGTCCACGACCCGAAGACCGGCAGGACGCGCACGGTGCTGAAGAACCTGCGCTATGCCAACGGCGTCTGCCTCTCCCATGACGGCCAGTCGCTGCTGATCGCCGAAAGCTGGGCCTGCTCGGTGCATCGCTACTGGATCGCCGGGCCGAAGGAAGGCCGGCTCGAAACGGTGATCCGCGACATGCCCGGCTATCCCGACAACATCAACCGCGCCTCGGACGGCACCTACTGGATGGCATGGCTCGGCATGCGCACGCCGAGCTTCGACCTGGCGCTCCGCCACCCCGCCATGCGCAAGCGCATGACGCGCAACCTGCCGCAGGACGACTGGCTCTTCCCGAACATCAATACCGGCGGCGTGGTGAAATTCGACGAGACGGGCGCCATCGTCGCGACCCTCGGCGATCTCGGCGGCGCGGCCCATCCGATGGTCACCTCCATGCGCGAGCACAAGGGCTGGCTCTATATCGGCGGCATCCTCAACAACCGCATCGGCCGCATCCGCCTGCCGGATGCCGATCCGGACTGGACGAGCTGGAACTCCTACTGGGGAGACAGGGCATGACGCTCCTCGACCGCCTGCTCGACCCGTTCCGCGGCGAGGCCGTTACCATCCCGCCCTATGACGGCGCATGGAAACCGAACACGCAACTGGAAACGGCGGCGCAAGTGGCCGCGCTGCCGGAGGCCGACAATCTCGCCGAGGACAGCGAGGGGACGATCTGGCTGACCGGCGGCCCCGTGCTCTACCGGCTGGAGGGGAAGGAGGCCAAGCCGGCCGAGACCTTCGCCGCGCCCATCACCGCACTGGCTGCCCTGCCGGGCGGCGGGCTCGTCGTGGCGCTGGCCGATGGCGGCCTGATCCTTCGGCGCGATGGCGCAAGCCGGGATCTGCGCCAAGCCTTTCCCGCCGCCGTCTCGGCGACGGCGCTGCTGGCGAACGATGATGGCACTTTGCTGGTCGCGCAGGGCTCGGCCAGCCATGCCGCGACGGAATGGGTGCCGGCGCTGATGCGCAAGCGCCGTGACGGCGCCGTCTGGCGGCTCGACCTTGCCAGCGGCAAGGCGGAGCGGATCGCGGGCGGGCTCGCCTTCCCGACCGGGCTGGCGCTCGATGAAGCTGGTGCGCCGGTGGTAGCCGAAGCCTTCGCCCATCGCCTCGTCGCCCTCGGCGGCGAGCGGCCACGTACGGTCCTCGACCGCATCCCCGGCTATCCGGGCCGGCTTTCGCCGGCGCAGGGCGGCGGCTGGTGGCTGCCGGTCTTCGCCCCGCGCAACCGGCTGATCGAGCTCGTGCTGCGCGAGGACCGCTTCCGCGCCGACATGATCGCAACCGTGCCGCAGGATTACTGGATCGCCCCCGCGCTGCGCTCGGGCGAGAGTTTCCTGGAGCCCCTGCAGCGCGGCGGGGTGCGCACGATGGGCGTGCGCAAGCCCTGGGCGCCGGCGCGGTCCTATGGCCTCGTCGCCCGGCTGGACGCGGCGTTCCGCCCGCTCGCCAGCCTGCATTCGCGCGCGGATGGCCAGCGCCACGGCGCGGTCTCGGTGCTGGACCTGCCGCAGGCGCGGCTGGTCGCGCTGAAAGGGGCGGGCGAGATCGTCGATATCCCGAGCCGGGAGGCCCAGCCATGACAGCAATCCTCGAGGCGCGCGCGCTGACCAAGGCCTTCCACGGCAATGTCGCGGTGGATGCCGTGGATTTCACGCTCGAGGCGGGCGAGGTCCATGCCCTGCTCGGCGAGAACGGGGCGGGCAAGTCCACCTTCAGCAAGCTTCTGGCTGGCGTCTATCCGCCTGAGGGCGGCGAGATTCTCTATCAGGGAGAGCCGCTGCGGGCCGAAGGGCCGGCGGAGGCACTGCGCCGCGGCATCGCCATGGTCTATCAGGAAACCAGCCTCGTGCCCTCGATGACCGTGGCGCAGAACCTGTTCCTCGGCCATGAAAAGGCGTTCAACCGCCTGCGCGGCATCACCATCGCGGCGCAGCAGTTCCTGCAATCCTTGAATTTCACCGTGGATCCGACGGCGCTGGTCTCCAGCCTCGGCGCTGCCAAGCGGCAGATGGTCGAGATCGCCCGCGCGGTGCGGCTGAATGCCAAGGTCATTATATTCGACGAGCCGACGGCGACGCTGACGCCCGAGGAGCGCCGGCATTTCTTCTCGCTGATCGACCGCCTGCGCGCCCGGGGCGTCGCGATCATCTTCATCACCCACGCGCTGGAAGAGGCGTTGCAGATGTCCGACCGCATCACCGTCATGCGCGACGGCAGGAAGGTGCTGACGGAAAAGGCCGGCGACCTGACGCAGGCGCGCATCGTGCAGGCGATGGTCGGCCGCGAGCTCGCCACCGAATTCGCGCCGCGCACCCACACGCGGCCGGCCGGACAGCGCGTGCTTTCGGTCGAGGACGTCTCGATGGGAGCGCTCGTCCGCAACACGTCCTTCTCGGTCTTCGCCGGGCAGGTGACGGGCCTTTTCGGCCTCGTCGGCTCCGGCCGCACCGAGACGGCCAAGATCGTCGCCGGCGTCTTCAAGCGCGATTTCCTGCGCGGCGGCGCCATCGAATACGAAGGCCGTCCCGTGCGCTATGCGACGCCCGGCCCGGCGGTCGCCGACGGCATCGTCTATGTCACCGAGGACCGCAAGCTCGAAGGCTTCTTCGAGAACATGTCGATCGCCGAAAACCTCTATGCCGGGCTGCTGACGGCCGGGCAGAACCGCTTCCCCTTCGTCTCGATGGCGGAGATGAAGGCGCTGGCGGAGGAATGGACGGACAGGCTCGCTATCCGCTCCATCGGCGGGGAGGCGCGCGTCGTCGAGCTTTCCGGCGGCAACCAGCAGAAGGTGGTGATCGGCAAGGCGCTGATCCAGAAGCCGCGGCTCATCATCTTCGACGAGCCGACGCGGGGCGTGGATGTCGGCGCGGTCGCCGAGATCCACGCACTCATCCAGCGGCTGGCCGACGAGGGGCTGGCCGTGGTGGTGATTTCCTCCTACCTGCCGGAAATCCTCTCCCTCTCCGACCGTATCCTCGTCGCAAGGCAGGGCCGGGTGGTGGAGGAGTTCTCGCCCATCGACGCGTCGAGCGAGAGCATCATGTACGCCGCGGTGCACTGAACGGCGCGACGCGCCTCAGGGCATCGCGTCCTTCCCGCCATCTCGCCGCTGGCCCGGCCGCATGGCGAGCCCGCTATGGACATTCGTGTCGGCGGCAAGCTAGACGACACGAACCAATGCGCCGATAACAGGAGCATCGGGCAGGCAATGGTGGGGTTTCGTGGCGGTTACGATCAAGGATATTGCGAGACAGGCCGGGGTCTCGACCGCGACGGTGTCGAAGGTCCTGAACCGGAAGGATTCGGTGATCGGGGACGAGACGCGACAGAAGGTCCTGTCGCTCGCCCGTGAACTGAACTACACGCCGAATTCGCTAGCGCGCTCGCTCGTCACGCGCAAGTCGCATGTCATCGGCATCATCGTTCCCGATATCCTCAATCCCTATTTCACGGAACTGGTGCGTGCCTGCGACGACGCCGCGCGCCTGCGCGGCTATACGACCCTCGTCTGCAATTCCGAGGGCATAGCGGAGATCGAGACGGCGCACCTCACCTCCTTCGGGGGGCACCGCGTGGATGGCGTGCTGCTCGCCGCCAGCGACGTCATTCCCGACACGGATCTTCTCGATGCCCTGCGCATCCCCGTCGTCTGTATGGACCGGGAGATCGGCCCGGTGGCGCAGCTCGTCGCGACGGTCGATACCGACTATCGCAGCGGCGCCTTCCAGGCGACGCGCCATCTGATCGAAAAGGGCCATACCCGCATCGCCTTCCTCAGTGGTGCGCCGCACCGCTCGAATACGCAGATCCGCCTTTCGGGATACAGGGACGCGCTCGCCGAAGCCGGCATTCCCTTCGACCCCGAACTGGTGCGCTGCAAGGAGTTCCAGCACCGGTTCGGCCATCAGGCGACGCTGGACCTTATCGACAGCACCGATTTCACGGCGATCTGCTGCATGAACGACATGCTGGCCATCGGTGCGATGGTGGCCTTGCGCGAGCGCGGCCGGCGCGTGCCGGAGGATTGCGCGGTGATCGGCTTCGACAACATCTACCTCTCCCCGCTGCTGGAGCATCCGCTCTCGACCGTGGACCGGCGCATCGCCCATTCCGGCCGCGTCGCGACGAACGCCCTCATCGATTTCCTCGAGGATCCGGACCGCAAGGGCGAGGCCATCACCATCATGCCCACGGTCGTCAGCCGCACCACGACCTGACGGAACAGGATGCTTCCGATGGCGTTCAAGTGCCCGTGTCATGGCACCTATGAAATTGTCTCACATCCACATTCAGGCACCGTTATTTAGCCCGCGCTACGAGAGGCCTTGACGGGGCGGCTTTCGCCAAAGTACACGTTTACCTGCGCTTAGGTACACGTTTAACTAACGCGGAAACGGTCGGTTTTCTGTTGACAGCGAACAGCCCGACCGTCATATGTATAGACATTAGGATCGGTCTCGCCGGCGCTGCATGCCCCGGCATCCAGGGAGGGGAATGACAATGCTGAAACATCTGATGGTGACGGTCGCCTTGGCGGCGATGACGGCGGGCGCGGCGGCGGCCGATTTCAACCCGGCGATCGTCTACGGAACGAGCGGCAAGTTCGACAAGTCGTTCAACGAGATGGCCTATACGGGCGCGGAGAAGTTCAAGGCGGACACCGGCTCCAGCTACCGCGATTTCGAGGCGCAGGCCGATTCCCAGGCGGAGCAGGGCATCCGCAACTTCGCCAGCCGCGGCTTCAGCCCGGTCATCGTCACGAATTTCGGCTACAAGGACCAACTCGCCAAGGTCGCCAAGGAATTCCCCGACATCGATTTCGTGATGCTCGATGACGTGGTCGACCTTCCCAATGTCCGCTCCGTCACCTTCAAGGAAGAGCAGGGCTCCTACGTGGTCGGCCTGATCGCGGCGCTCTCCTCCAAGAGCAAGGCCGTCGGCTTCATCGGCGGCATGGATATCCCGATCATCCGCAAGTTCGGCTGTGGCTTTGCACAGGGCGCGGCGGCCGGCGGCGCGACCAACATCATCCGCAACATGACGGGCACGACGAACGCCGCCTTCAACGACCCGGTCAAGGGCGGCGAGATCGCAGCCTCCCAGATGGGCCAGGGCGCGGACGTCATCTTCGCCGCGGCCGGCGGCACGGGCATCGGCGTCCTCCAGAAGGTCGCGGATGCCGGCAAGTTCGCCATCGGCGTCGATTCCAACCAGAACTACATGCATCCGGGCGTCATGCTGACCTCCATGGTCAAGCGCGTCGACGTCGCGGTCTACAATGCGCTGAAGGATGCCAAGGAAGGCCACTTCACCGGCGGCGTGCAGTCGCTCGGCCTTGCGGAGAACGGCGTCGACTGGGCGCTGGACGAGCATAACCGCAGCCTGATCACTCCCGAGGTCGAGGCGGCCGCCAGGAAGGCGAAGGACGAGATCGCCGCCGGCACGCTCGATGTCCATGACTACATGTCGGACGACAAGTGCCCCCTCTGAGGAACGGTGGGCAGGCGTTAAGGCGCCTGCCCTTCCAAGCATAGTCTGGAGGAGGCCATGGCAGCAGAAATCGGCTCCGCGCGGCATGTGCTGGAGCTTTCCGGCATCAACAAGAGCTTCGGCCCCGTCGTCGCCAACAAGGACGTGAACCTCTCGGTCAAGGCCGGCAGCATCCACGGCATCGTCGGCGAGAACGGCGCTGGCAAATCGACCCTGATGTCCATTCTCTATGGCTTCTACCAGGCCGATTCCGGCACGATCCGCATCGATGGGAGGGAGGTCGGGATTCCCGACAGCCGCGCGGCGATCGCCCATGGCATCGGCATGGTCCACCAGCACTTCAAGCTGGTCGAGAACTTCACCGTTCTGGAAAACATCATCCTCGGCGCGGAAGAGGGGGCGTTCCTCTCCTCCAGCCGGCGCAAGGCCCGTCTCGAGCTTCAGCGCCTTGCGAAGGAATACGAGTTGCAGGTCGATCTGGAGGCGGTCACGGAAGACCTGCCAGTCGGCGTCCAGCAGCGCGTGGAAATCCTCAAGGCGCTCTATCGCCAGGCGCGCATCCTCATCCTCGACGAGCCGACGGGCGTGCTGACGCCAAGCGAGGCCGATCACCTGTTCCGCATCCTCCGGCGCCTGCGCGACGAGGGCAAGAGCGTCATCCTCATCACGCACAAGCTGCGCGAGATCATGGACGCGACGGACACGGTGTCGGTCATGCGGCGCGGTGAGCTGATCGCCACCGCCCCGACGGCGTCGATGACGAAGGAAAGCCTTGCCGAGCTCATGGTCGGCCGGCGTGTGCTGTTGCGCGTCGACAAGTCGCCCTCGCAGCCGGGCGAGGTCGTCTTCGACGTGAAGGGTCTCAACGTGCGCGACCAGCGCGGCGTGCGCATGGTCAAGGACGTCTCGCTTTGCGTTCGCGCCGGCGAGATCGTCGGCATCGCCGGGGTCGCCGGCAACGGCCAGACCGAGCTTCTCGAGGCGCTGGCGGGAAACCGCGTGCCGGACTCCGGCACGGTCCGCCTCAACGGCGAGGAGATCGCCGCCGACCCGTTCAGGCGCCGCGCGGCAGGGGTCGCCCATGTGCCGGAGGACCGGCACGCCATCGGTCTCATCCTGTCCTTCCCGCTGCGGGAAAATGCCAGCCTCGGCTATCACCGCCGGCCGGAATTCGGCACGAGCCCGATGCTGAAGCGCTCCCAGCTCCAGCACTATGCGCAGGATTACATTTCCGACTACGACATCCGCCCGCCCAATCCCGATCTGCGCACCTCGCTCTTTTCCGGCGGCAACCAGCAGAAGATCGTGCTGGCGCGCGAGATCGAGCACGATCCCGAAATGCTGCTGGTCGGCCAGCCGACGCGCGGCGTCGATATCGGCGCCATCGAATTCATCCATCGACGGCTGATCGAGCTGCGCGACCAGAACAAGGCGATCCTCCTCGTTTCGGTGGAGCTCGACGAGATCAGGGCGCTCTCCGACCGCATCCTCGTCATGTTCGACGGCGCGATCGTCGGGGAGGCGAGCCCGGATGCCTCGGAGCGGGAACTGGGCCTGCTCATGGCCGGCGTCACGCAAGAAGATCAGGGGAGAGGCTAAGGTGGCCAGCTTTCTCAACATAAGGCAGATCGTCGATTTCGCGATCCTGCCGCTCATGAATGTCGCCGTCGCGCTCCTGATCTCGGGGCTGGTGGTGCTCTTCGTCGGCCAGAACCCGCTGGAGGCGGTGGGCTATCTCGTCAGCGGCGCGCTGGGCTCGGGCGAGGGGATCGGCTTCACGCTCTACTTTGCCACCAGTTTCATGTTCACGGGGCTGGCGGTCGCGGTGGCGTCGCATGCCGGCCTCTTCACGATCGGCGCGGAAGGGCAGGCCTATCTCGGCGGCCTCGGCATCGCACTCGTTTGCCTGGCGCTCGACAAGGTCGTTCCCTGGTACGTGACGCTCGTGCCCGCGGCGATGGCCGGCATGCTGTTCGGCGCGGCCTGGGCCTTCATTCCGGCCTATCTGCAGGCAAGGCGCGGCAGCCATCTCGTCATCACGACGATCATGTTCAACTTCATCGCCTCGTCGGTCATGATCTACGTGCTCGTCAACCTGATCAAGGAGCCGGGCAGCATGGCGCCGCAGACGCGCCTCTTCGATGCCGGCGGCCTCGTGCCGAAGCTCGGCGAGATCCTGCCCGTCGATATCGGTACGGCCCCGCTCAATATCAGCCTGTTCATCGCCATCGCGGCCGCCGTCTTCGTCTGGGTCCTCATCTGGAAGACCAAGCTCGGCTTCGAGATCCGCGCGACGGGCGCCAATCCCGCGGCGGCGCGCAATGCCGGCATCGGCTATGTCAAGATCACCATCGTCTGCATGCTGATCTCGGGCGCGCTGGCGGGCCTTGCCGGCGTCAACATCCTGATGGGGGACCTCGGCAAGCTGCAGCTCGATTTCCCGGCCGGCATCGGCCTGGTCGGGGTGGCGGTCGCCCTCATGGGGCGCGGCCATCCGGTCGGCATCGCGGTCGCCTCGGTCCTCTTCGGCGTCCTCTACCAGGGCGGCGCGGAAATCTCCTTCTGGATGCCGAACATCACGCGGGAGCTGATCATGCTCATCCAGGGGCTGGTCATCCTCTTTGCCGGAGCGCTCAGCCTGATGTTCCGAAGCTCGGTCTATTCGCTGGTCGATTTCTTCCGCTTCTCGAAACGGGAGGCCTGAGCGATGCAGGAATTTCTCACCACGGTCATCCTCCTGCTGAGCTCGACGCTCCGCCTGTCGGTGCCGCTCGTCCTGTGCGGGCTCGCCGGTCTCTTCTCCGAACGCTCCGGCGTCTGGGATATCGGCCTCGAAGGCAAGATGCTGTTTGCGGCCTTCGCCGCGGCGGCGGCGGCCTACCAGTTCGATTCCGCCTGGGTCGGCCTCGTCTTCGCGATCCTCGTCGCCGTCCTTCTCAGCCTCATCCACGGCTTTGCCTCGGTGACGCATCAGGGCAACCAGATCATCTCCGGCGTGGCGATCAACTTCATCTCGTCGGGCCTGACGGTACTCCTCGCGGTGGGCTGGTTTGCGCTCGGCGGCAGGACGCCGCAGCTCCAGCCGGAGGCGCGCTTTCCCACGGTGATTTTGCCCTTCGCCGAGGAGATGCGTTCGGTTCCGGTCCTCGGGGCGATCTATGCCGACCTCATTTCCGGTTACAACATCCTCGTCTACGTCGCCTTCGCCGCCGTGCCGGTAACGTGGTGGGTCTTCCACCATACGCGGTTCGGCCTGCGGCTCCGCGCCGTCGGCGAAAACCCCGCCGCGGTCGATACGGCCGGCATCTCCGTGGACTGGCTGCGCTACCGCGCGCTGCTCTGCGGGGCGATCCTCTGCGGCATCGCCGGGGCCTATCTCTCTATCGCCCAGTCGGCGGGCTTCGTGCGGGAAATGTCCGCCGGCAAGGGCTACATGGCGCTGGCGGCGCTGATCTTCGCCAAGTGGCGGCCGGTTCCCGTCCTCTTCGCCTGCCTTCTCTTCGGCTTCCTCGAAGCCCTGTCGATCCGCTTCCAGGCCTTCGATTTCGGGCTGGGGCCGGCGCTTTCCACCCAGATCGTCCAGTCTCTCCCCTATGTCCTCACGGTGGTTCTGCTGGCCGGCTTCATGGGCCGCGCCATTCCCCCGAAGGCCGGCGGCATACCCTATACGAAAGAGCGTTGAATGACCGAACGTATTATCATCGATTGTGATCCCGGCGTCGACGACGCCGCCGCCATCCTGCTTGCCTTCGGGTCGAGCGAGGTCGAGATCCTCGGCATCACCGCTGTCGCCGGCAATATCCCGCTCGAAAAGACGGAGGCGAATGCACGGCTGATCTGCGAGCTCGCCAACCGGACGGATATTCCCGTTTTCCAGGGCTGCGGCCGTCCACTACTCTATCCCGAACGCGCCGGCGTCACCGTGCACGGTGAAGACGGGCTCGGCGATATCGGCCTGCCGAAGCCGGCCTCCGCGCCGGCCGAACGCTCTGCCGTCCAGTTCATCATCGACCAGGTGCGTGCCGCGCCGGGCGAGGTGACCCTTGCGGTGCTCGGCCCCATGACCAATATCGCGGTCGCCCTCTCGATCGATCCCGGCATTGCGCCGCTGATCAGGCGCATCGTCTTCATGGGCGGCGCCGCCTTCTGCCCGGGCAACATCAAGGAACGGGCGGAGTTCAACTTCTACTTCGATCCCCATGCTGCCCAGGCGGTCGTGGCCTCCGGCGTTCCCATGGTGATGTTCGGCCTCGACGTCACTCACAAGGCGATCATCACGCAGGAGCGGACGGCGCGGCTGAAGCGCCTCGGCAGGGTGGGCGGCATCATCGCCGACATGCTGAACGCCTATGGCGCGGGCGATCCCTGCCTGCACGATCCCTGCGTCATCGCCTATCTGATCGAGCCGGAAATCTTCTCCGGCGTCGAAGGCTTCGTCGAGGTCGATTGCGTTTCGCCCCTCGCCATAGGCCAGAGCGTCGTCAGCGTCACCAAGCGGGAGCTGGCCGGCCGCGCGCCGAACTGCCTGGTCATGACCGATGTCGATCACGACCGGCTGTTCGCCCTTCTCGAAGAGCGCTACGCTCGCGTGGAGCTGGAAGCCGCATAGGCTGCGGTTCGAGGCCGAGCCGCCCTCCCGAAGCGGCCGGTCTGTTCCGTCTTGCCTGCAATTCGCCGGCCGGGTTGATCAATCGGCGCGCATATCGGGGGATTCCTATTTGCCGGCAGGCGAACTATGACTTTGCCATGGAAGATTCGGCGAAGATTCGTTTTTCACGTCGCGGCGGACCGCTCCTTGGCAAAGCCGCCGTGTTGGCGGCGGTCACGGCGATGGCGGCGGCGGGATGTACGACGCGCCCCGGCGTGGGTGTTGCCACGATGTCGGCAATCGTTCCGGCTTCGAGCGCACTGGTCCTGCCTGCACCGGGCACATATTCCATCGTCAGCGTCGTCCAGCGGCAATATACCAATGCCGTCGAACAGCAGGTCGCCCTGTCGACATCCGCGGCGACCTCCGGACAGAATTTCCTGAGCATCCAGGCCTTCGGCCCGGCTCAGACGGTCGCGATGCCCGCTGGCACGCTCGCCTTCAAGCCCGTTCGGCATTCGGCGATCCGGGCGGAGATCCGCACCTATTTTCCCGGCCGCAGCCTGCCGATCTCCAGCAACTTCGTGCGCAACGGCTACGGGCCGTTCGGCTATGCCTATGGCCGCGGCGCGGGCGACGATGGGTGCCTCTACGGCTGGCAGCAGATCCGGTCGGACGTTGCCGACCGCGACAGGATGCGCGACCTCGGCATGATCCAGATTCGCCTGCGCGTCTGCCAGGCGGGGGCTTCGGAAAAGGATCTGGTCGAGATGATGTATGGCTACACCATCGTCGGCGGCTTTTCCGGCGCGACATGGAATCCCTACGGCACGCCCGCTTCCGTCGATAGTCAGGTCGGCGGCGGGGAGCCGCTGCGTGTTCCCTTCGAGGAGCGCAAGGTGCCGGTCGCGGCCCGCACGCAGCAGCGCGTGCCGGCGACCCATCGGGCCGAGGAGCGCGCGCCCGTTCGCAAGGTTGAGGCGACCGATACCAGTAATGGCGTGATCGTTCCTTCTCCGACGGGTGGGACGGCGGCATCGGAAGGCGAGGCCGTCGTGGTGCCGTCGCCCGTCTGCGTGACCGGCGCTGCGGGTTCGGCGACATGCAAGTGACGCAAGGCATTTGCGCCTAATTTTTCCTTAAGGATATGGCGGATAAGGTCTTCCCGTACGCGCTATGACGGCGAAGGACGGTGCATGAGATATACCGGTACGATCATGCTGTGGGCACTCGTGTCCGCGCTCGTGATCCTCGTAATCACACTACCCATCAATCTGCAGACGCAGCTTATCGCCAGCATTGCCGTGGTCACGTTCATGGCGGTGATCAAGGTGCTGCGCGCCGAGGGCATCTGGCGGCTCATCGCGCTCGCCTTCGGCACCGCCGTGGTGCTGCGCTATGTCTACTGGCGCACGACGAGCACCCTGCCGCCGCTGAACCAGCTCGAGAACTTTATTCCCGGCTTCCTGCTCTACCTTGCGGAAATGTACAGCGTGCTGATGCTGGCGCTCAGCCTCTTCGTCGTCGCGATGCCGCTGCCGCCGCGCAAGAGCCGCATGGCCGATGAGGGCCGGCTCCCCTCCGTCGACGTCTTCGTGCCCAGCTACAACGAGGATGCCGCGCTCCTCGCCAACACGCTCGCCGCCGCCAAGGCGATGGATTATCCCGCGGACCGCTTCACGGTATGGCTGCTCGACGACGGCGGCACGGAGCAGAAGCGCAATGCTACGGCGGTCGTCGAGGGCCAGGGTGCGCAGGCCCGGCATCGCGAGTTGCAGGCGCTCTGCCAGGATCTCGGCGTCAACTATCTCACCCGCGCCCGCAACGAGCATGCAAAGGCCGGCAACCTCAACAACGGCATGCAGCATTCGACCGGCGAGCTCATCGCCGTCTTCGACGCGGACCACGCCCCGGCGCGCGATTTCCTGCGCGAAACGGTCGGCTATTTCGGCGACGATCCCAAGCTCTTCCTCGTCCAGACCCCGCACTTCTTCCTGAATCCCGATCCGCTGGAGCGGAACCTGCGCACCTTCGAGACGATGCCGAGCGAGAACGAGATGTTCTACGGCATCATCCAGCGCGGCCTCGACAAGTGGAATGCCGCCTTCTTCTGCGGCTCGGCCGCCGTGCTGCGCCGCACGGCGCTCAACGAGGCGGGCGGTTTCAGCGGCCTGTCGATCACCGAGGACTGCGAGACGGCGCTGGCGCTCCATTCGCGGGGCTGGAACAGCGTCTATGTCGACAAGCCGCTGATCGCCGGCCTGCAGCCCGCCACCTTCGCCAGCTTCATCGGCCAGCGCAGCCGCTGGGCGCAGGGCATGATGCAGATCCTGCGCTTCCGCTTCCCGCTCTTCAAGAGCGGGCTCTCGGTGCCGCAGCGCCTCTGCTACATGTCCTCGACGCTGTTCTGGCTGTTCCCGTTCCCGCGCACGATCTTCCTCTTCGCGCCGCTCTTCTATCTCTTCTTCGACCTGGAGATATTCACCGCCTCCGGCGGCGAGTTCCTCGGCTATACGCTGGCCTACATGCTCGTGAACCTGATGATGCAGAACTATCTCTACGGCTCGTTCCGCTGGCCGTGGATATCCGAGCTCTACGAATATGTGCAGAGCGTGCATCTGCTGCCGGCCGTCGTCTCCGTGATGCTCAACCCGACCAGGCCGACATTCAAGGTCACGGCGAAGGACGAATCGATCAAGGTGGCGCGGCTGTCGGAGATCAGCCGGCCGTTCTTCGTGATCTTCGCCGTGCTGTTCATCGCCTTCCTGATGAGCGTCTACCGTTTCTATTCGGAACCCTACAAGGCGGATGTCACCTTCGTCGTCGGCGGCTGGAACCTGCTCAACCTCGTCATCGCCGGGTGTGCGCTCGGCGTCGTCTCCGAGCGGAGCGAACGGGCGGCGAGCCGCCGCGTGACCATCAACCGCCGCTGCGTCTTCTCCTATGACGGACGGGAATATCCGGGGACGCTGGAGAACGTCTCGGCCAACGGCGCGCGCATGCAGGTCTTCGGACTGGAGGGGGAGCTGGCCCCCGGCGCCCACGCGGCGCTCCGCTTCACGCCCTATGGGAGCGAGCATCAGGAAACGCTCCCCATCGACATCCGCAACACGGAGAACCTCGGCAGCGTCGTCGCCGTCGGCTGCCGCTTCATGCCGGAGGAGGCAAGGCACCATTCCCTCGTCGCCGACCTGATCTTCGCCAACTCGAACCAGTGGAGCGATTTCCAGGTCTCGCGCCGCTACAATCCCGGCCTCGTGCGCGGATCGCTCTGGTTCCTCGGCATCGCGCTCTACCAGACCAGCCGCGGCCTGATCTATCTCATGCGCAACTTCACGGGCGGCAGGAAGGAGGCGTCGTGATGGCTTATCGCAAAACCGCCGCTTCCTTCGGTCTTGCCCTCGTCCTTTCGGCTTCCGCGGCCTTCGCGCAGGAGCAGGCGACCCCCTTCGACATGTCCGGCGAGCGCGGCCCCGCTGTCGAAAAGCCCACGGCGATAGAGGAGGAAAAGCCTGCGCCTGCTACAGAGACGCCTCTTGCCGAGACGCCGGTGACGCAGACCGGCGAACCGGAAAAGAAGGCAGCGACGGCCGATCCCGCCGCGCGGCGCTACATCATTCCGGCGGAGACCCTGCTTCTGGAAGGGGAGATGGCAAGCCGCTCCTTTCCGGTCTTCCTGACCAAGGAGCAGGCCGCTGGCGCGGATGCCATCAGCATCGGATATTCCAACGCGGTGGTGGTCGCGCCGGAAGCCTCGAAATTCACGGTCGTCATCAACGACGTGCCGGTGAAAGAAATGCCGGTCCAGTCGCCCGAGGGCACGACGGACATGCGTCTGGCGCTGCCGCCCGGCTTGCTGCGGCCGGGCGTCAACCGCGTGACCTTCAGCGTCGCGCAGCGTCACCGCACCGACTGCACGATCCAGTCGACCTATGACCTGTGGACGGCCGTCGATCCCGCGCGCACGTTCCTGTCCCTGCCGGCGGAGAAAGGCGGCGCCCTGCTGACGACCGACGACATCGCCGCCGTGGGCCTCGGACCGACGGGCCGGACGAAGTTCCGCATGGTCGTGCCGGAGATGGGCCAGCCCGCCGCCACGAACGCCCTGATGCGTCTCAGCCAGGGGCTGGCGCTGATGGCGAAGATGCCGAACCAGACCTTCGAGGTTGTCAACGCCCTGCCCGAAAAGGCCGAGGCGGGCGAACTGACCGTGCTCGTCGGCACCGCCGGAGACCTCTCGCCGCTGCTGCCCGCCCTGCCGGCCTCGGCGCAGACGGCGGCGCTCGCGACCTTCGTCGATGCGCCCGGCGGGCGGAAGGTCTTCGTGCTGAGCGGGCCGAGCTGGCCTTCGATCGAGGGGGCGGTGGAGGGCGTCGTCTCGCCCGTCGACCGTCCGCTCGGCGTCACGCGCGAGGCGCTCAGCGTGCGCCAGCGCAATGCCGCGGAAATGCCGCTCGTCACGGGCGAGGCGGCGCTGACCTTCTCCTCGCTCGGCGTTCCCACCAGCGAGTTCAGCGGCCGGCGTTTCCGCACCGGTTTCGATATCGGCATACCGTCGGACTTCTATGCCGATGCCTATGGCGAGGCGACCCTGATGCTCGATGCCGCCTATTCCTCCGAGGTGCTGCCGGGCAGCCATATCGACATCTATGTCAACGGCAATATCGCCTCCACCGTGCCGATCACCAACAGCGGCGGCGGGATTTTCCGACATCTGCCGATCCGCGTGACCATGCGCCACTTCCGCCCCGGCCCCAACCGCATCGACGTCGAGACGATCCTGCGGACGCAGGCGGATGCGGTCTGCGCGCCGGGGGCCAGCGCCCTGCCGGAGCCCCGCTTCGCACTGTTCGATACGTCCGAGCTGCGCATGCCGCGCTTTGCCCGCATGGCGCAGCTTCCGAATCTCGATGCGCTTTCCGGCACCGGCTTTCCCTATAACGGTTTGACCGATCCGGTTGCGCTCTATCTCGACCGGCTGGATGGCGATACGCTTTCGGCGGGCGCGACCTTCCTCGGCAAGGTGGCGGTCGCGAGCGGCCGGGTGCTGCAGATTCGGCCGGAAGCCTCGGCGCTCGCCATCGGGGAGCGCAACGCGATCCTCGTCGGCACGATTTCGCAGCTCCCCCCGCTCGTGCTCGCCCAGACGCACATTGCTGGCGAGAGCGCATCGTCCTGGGGCGCGGCGGCCGGCGGTGGACAGCAGCGTGCGACACAGGATGCATTCAACGAATGGCAGTCGCGCGTGCGAACCGGCTCCTGGCGCGGGCAGATCACCGCCTTCGAGGAATGGCTGCACAGCACCTTCGACATATCCTTCTCCTCCCTGCGCCTCCTGCCGGGTCCCGAACAGGAGATTCTTCCCGATGCCAGCGCAGGCTTCCTTGTCGCGCAGGGCGACAGCCCGGAACAGACCGGCGCATGGACGGTGCTCGCGGCACCGACGGGAGACGCCCTGCGGACCGGAATGGATGCTCTCGCACAGGACACGCGCTGGCAGCAGCTCGGTGGCTATGCGAGTCTGGAAAGCAAAGACGGGAAGGAGCTGCTCGACGTTCGTCCGGTCAATCGCGCCCGTTTCGTCACCACGCAACCCTGGACATTTTCCAACATGCGTCTGGTGGCGGCAAACTGGCTTTCCTCAAACATCCTTGCCTATGCGGTAGCGTTCTGCGGTCTGTCGATCCTGCTCGGTATTGCCACATCGGCACTGCTCAACCGCTTCGGGCGCGGCTCGTGACCGTCTGTTTACCCATGGTTAACCATATCGCGGTTTTATCGCAGGTGGTTGGCTCATCTTGGGGGATACGGGTCCGTATTCCTGCGTTCAAGGCGCATGGTGTCGTCGCGGTCCAAGCCGGAGCCTGATGTCGAACGCGTACCGAAGGAAAATCGGGATGAAGTCGATCCTTATGGCGCTCGTCCTCGTCTCTGCCGGGGCTGCCAGCGTCGCCGGCCTCTCCTTCGGCGTGTCGGACGATGCGGCCAAGGGTTTGCCCAGTGCCGGCGGCACGGGAATGCTCCAGCCCGGCAAGCAGTCCCGCGTGGAAGTCGCGCAGGCCGGGCAGGACGGCCAGACCCCGCAGCCGGCCGGCACCTCGGACGTTGCGGCAGACAAGCCTGCCGTCGACGAAAGCGCGCTTCGCTATTTTGCCGCGCGGGGCGATACCGCCCGCCTCAATGCCGAGATCGCGCGCCTTCGCACCCTCTATCCCACCTGGATCCCGCCGGAAAACCCGCTTGCCGTGCCGGTGAACGAGGACAGGCAGCTCGAGGAGATGTGGGCGCTCTACAGCCGCTCCCGCTATGCCGACGTCCGGGCCGCCATCGCCAGGCGGCAGAAGGAAGACCCGCAATGGGTTCCGCCGGCCGATCTCGTCGACCGGCTGGACGTCGCGGAGAAGCGTGCCGCGCTCGTCGCCGCCTCGAATGCCGGCAACAGCGAGGAGGTGGTGCGCCTCGGCGCGGAGACCCCGAGCCTTCTCACCTGCAGCGATGCCGACGTGCTCTGGCGCGTCGCGGATGCCTTCGCCAGGACCGACCGGCCGCAGCGGGCGCGGGATGCCTATGGCTATATGCTCGACAATTGCGCGGACGCGGCCGTCCGGCTTGCCACGGTGCAGAAGGCCTCCACCGTGCTCGGCTACAGCGACATGCAGGACCTGCTTGCCCGCGAGCGCAAGGGCGCCGACGGAACCATGGAATTCGATACGCTGCGGCCGGATCTCGCCCGCCGCTTCGTGGGCGAGGGTGCCGAAGACCCGAAGATCGCCGTGGCACCGGCCTATCTGAAGATCGTCGAGAAGCTCTCGACGGATCAGGGGCTTGCCTCGGACGCCCTGCTGCTCGGCTGGTATCACCTGCGCCGCGACGAGAATGCTGTGGCGGAGCCCTTCTTCCGCAAGGCGCGCGCCATCGAGGATTCCGCCTCCGCCTCGCAGGGGCTCGCCCTCATCCTCCTCGCCCGCAAGATGCCGGCGGAGGCGGAGGAGGCGATGTATCCCTGGCGGACGACCTCCGATCAGGCGATGGAGACCTATCTCGCCGCCACCGCCAATCTCCTGGCGCTCGATCCGCCGCCGAAGCTCGACGGCAAGGTCCTTGGCCGCATCGCGGCCGTCGCCATCGAGCAAAAGCACCCCGAGACGGGCGAGCAGTTCGGCTGGTATGCGCTTGCCATGAACCAGCCGAAAACGGCGGAGGAATGGTTCGCGCAGGTGCTGCAATGGAAGGCGGATTACGAGCCCGCCGCCTATGGTCTCGGCGTCGCCCGTTTGCGGCTTGAGGATCGCACGGGCCTCGAAGCCGTCAGGCAGGCCTGGGGCGCCCGGTCCGAACGCATCGCGCGGCTTGGCGAACGGAATGCCGATGACGAGGTGGCCCGCAGGGGCGGGCGGAAGGCCGTGCCGGTCGAGCGTAAGGTGGTTTCGGACCGCGTCGCCGAGGAACGCACGCAGCCGGTGGAGGAAGTCGCCCTGCGGCCGCAACGCGTAAAGCGCACCGCGCGCCGCGTGGCGGGCGTCGCCAATTGCCGCACTGCGGGCGATCCGGCCAGCCTGCCTCCGGCCGGCGCGCTCTCGCTCGGCTGGTGCCTGATGGAGATCAACCGGCCGCTGGAGGCGGCGCAGGCCTTCGAGGCCGCGCTGGCGGGCGGCGGGCAGGTGCGCGGCGACGCGGCCTATGGCCAGAGCCTTGCCTATCTTCGCGCGGGCCTGACGAGCGATGCCGCAGTCGCCGCCACCAGGGCGAAGCTCGATGGCCGCCGCGGCGCCGAGCTGCAGGCCGCGATCCTCTCCGACCGGGCCGTCAGCAGCTTCCGCGCGGCGCGCTATCGCGAAACCATCGTATTCCTCGACCAGCGCAAGCAGGTCGTGGCCGAGCCGGCGGACCTGATGGTGCTGCGCGCCTACGCCTACAAGAATCTCGGCCTGCGCGCCGATGCCCTCCGCCTCTTCGAGGCCCTCGGCGAGACCGGCCGGCAGGATGCCATCCGCGCGCTGGCCGAAATGCGCGACGAGCGAGACCGGCGCCCATGAGCCCGGTTGGCAGCGCCAGTTCGCGATGGAGAGGGATTGTCGCGGCGGTGCTTGCGGCGGCTTGCGTTGCCACGGCGGGAATTTCCGCCGCCTTTTCGCAGGACGCGGAAAAACTCTTTGTCGACGACAGGAGCGGCGCGCGTCTCGCGGCCGGGACGCTGGAAGGGCAGGCGAAGGCGGATGCTCTCGCCCTGTCGCGTATCCCCTCCGCAACGTGGTTCATGGAGGACTCCGCAAAGGAAACGAAGGCAGCTGTCGCCGATATCGTGAAGCGGGCTTCCGCCGAACAGGCGATCCCGGTTCTCGTCGCCTACAACATTCCTCACCGGGACTGCGCGCTCTATTCCGCGGGCGGCGCGAAGAACACGGCCGACTATATCCAATGGATCAAGGCTTTCGCCGCGGGGATCGGCAGCCGCAAGGCGATCGTGATCCTTGAGCCGGACGGCCTTGGCGTCATCCCGTTCAACAGGAACGTCGCCGGTGACCTGGAGCCCTGCCAGCCGGAAAAGGCCGATCCCGCCCATGCGGCGGCGGAGCGCTTCGCGCAGTTGAGCCGCGCGGTGGAAATTCTCAAGGCCTTGCCGGGTACCCGCGTTTATCTCGACGGCACCGGCAGCAACTGGCTTTCGCCGGGCGACGCCGCCGACCGCCTGATCAGGGCGGATATCGGCAGGGCGGACGGGTTCTTCCTCAACGTCTCGAATTTCGAGAGCGACGAGCGGGTCACGAGGTTCGCGGCATGGCTGAGCGACTGCCTCGCCCTTGTCATGGCAGGTAGCTTGGAAGCAAAAAACTGTCCCAGCCAGTTCCACCCCGCGACCTTCGGCGACGTGACGACCTGGGCGGAAACGGACGCGGCCTATGACCGCGCCTTCGCGGAAGCCGGGCTGACGCGCGATCTGGCCGGGCAGAAACATGCGATCATCGACACCAGCCGCAACGGCGCGGGTTCATGGAAAGCGCCCGACGGCAAGTACGAGGATGCCGAAGCGTGGTGCAACCCGCCGGAACGGGGCCTCGGCCGGCGTCCGACGCTTAAGGCGGGCAATCCCTATATCGACGGCTTCCTCTGGATAAAAGTTCCCGGCGAATCGGACGGCCCCTGCCATCGCGGCACATCCGGACCGGCCGATCCCGCCCGCGGGATCGTGGCGCCGGCGGCCGGCGGCTGGTTTCCCGAGCAGGCGCGCGAGCTCATCCGCTTCGCCAATCCGCCTTTCGACACGGGCAAGTGAGCGGCTTTCCTATCTGTAGCTGCTTGGGGAGTGGCCGTAGCGCTTCTTGAAGGCATTCGAGAAATACTGGCTCGAATTGAAGCCGCAGCTCAGCGCGATCTCGGTGACGCTGGTGTTGTGCGGCTCCTGCAGCAGGCGCGAGGCGTGCTCCAGCCGCAGGTGCTGGAGATACTGGCGCGGCGCCATGTTGGTGAGCTTCTTGCAATAGTCGGAAAAGCGGGTGCGCGAGAGCCCGCATTCCTCGGCCATGCCTTCCAGCGACCAATCCTCCTCCAACGCATGGGCGAGCCGCCGCAGAAAGATCGCGACGGTGTGCTGCGATGTGGAAAGATCGGGATCGAGCGTCGGCGCCTGCTCGCCCATCCGGTCGATCAGGCTCAGCATCATGGCGTTGATCGCCACCTTCAGGCGCGTCTCGCCATCCTCCGGGCTGCGGTCGAGCAGGATGGAGGGAATGGCCTCGAAGGCGCGGCAGAGCTCGGCGCCGCCGTCCCAGACCGGCTGGTTGTTCTGCGTCAGGATATCGCCGAGCCGAGCCGCCTCGTCCCTGGAGAAGACGAGCCAGTCCGGCCAGTCGGGCGTTTCGCTCGGCCGGCGCAGGCCCGCATCGAGGATGATCCACAAGAGCCGGCTCGGCCCGACATTCGGATTGCCGATGGAGTGGAGCTGCCAGGGGCGGATGACGATGAACTGGCCCTGCTTGAGCGCATAGGTCCGCTCGTCCACGACGAGGTCGAGGCTGCCGCGGGCGAGATAGGCGATCTTGAAGCCTTCGTTGCAATGCCGGCCGAGCCCCCAGGACTGGCCGTGGCGCGCATCCCAGAAGCCGACGGTGCGGATGCCCGGCAGGCGCTCGCCGAGCGAGGTGCCGGGATAGCTGCCGCGCGTCCAGGCATGAAGCTCGACCTCGCCGCGCCGGGCGGCGGCCTGCAATTCCTTGCAGTTGTCTGCATACATGACGGAGTCCGGCTGGCGGAAGATCGAGGGCCGGCAATCGGCCGGCGAAATCACTGCATGTCTGTTCACGTTGCGCCTCCCAACACAAAATGACTTAAGAAATTTACCACTGTTGTCGTCCGCAAGAATTGCCGAGTCAAGCCTGCCATTGTGGCCCGTGTCGCGCAGGCCGATGGGAGAGGCCGGCGCGGCGAAGGGGAGGACATCAGTGAAGGTCGCATTCAACCTGCTCGTCATCGGCGCGGATATCGGCATGCAGCATGCGCGCCAGCTCGAACGGCTGAAGGCGCTCGGCTACGACGCGGTGGAGGTTCCTGTCTTCTCCGGCAAGGTCGAGCACTATGCGGCGCTCGGCCGGCTGCTTGCCGATATCGGCCTGACGGCGGGCGCGGCCGCCGTCGCGACGCCCGAGGCCAATCCCGTCAGCCCCGATCCGGCGGTGCGCGCGAAAGCGTGCGACCACCATCGCTGGATCGTCGATTGTACGGCGGCGATGGGCGGCGAGATCGTCGCGGGGCCCCTTCATTCGCCCGTCGGCGTCTTCACCGGCTTCGGGCCGACGCCGGAGGAAACGGGCCGCTGCGTGGAGGCAATGCGCGCGATGGCGGAATATGCAGCGCCAGCGGGCGTGCGCATTTCGGCGGAAGCGGTCAACCGTTTCGAATGCTACATGATGTCGACCATCGCTCAGGCATCGGCCATCTACCGCGCCGTCAACCATCCCAATTACGGCTACATGTTCGACACGTTCCACGCCAATATCGAGGAAAAGGACCCGCCGGCGACCTTTGAGCGCTATCACGGCGAGATCAACCATTTCCATGTCTCGGAAAACGACCGCGGCGTTCCCGGCTCCGGCCATGTGCCCTTCGCCGCGCATTTCGACGCGCTGCGCCGCTGCAACTACGACGGCTGGCTGACCGTCGAATCCTTCGGCCGCGCCCTGCCGGAGCTTGCCGGCGCGACGCGCGTCTGGCGCGATCTCTTCGACGATCTCGACGGCCTTTTCGCCGAGAGCGTCGCCTTCATCCGCCGCGAATGGGCGGCGGCCGGAGAGCGACTGGCATGACGGCTGTCCCCGCCCTCGGCATGTCCGGCATCGGCAAGGTCTTTCCGGGCGTGCGCGCGCTCGACGGCGTCGATTTCGACTGCCTGCCCGGCGAGGTCCATGCGATCTGCGGCGAGAATGGCGCCGGCAAGTCGACGCTGATGAAGATCCTCGGCGGCAGCTACCGGCCGGATGCCGGCGAGATCCGCCTCGACGGCAGGGCCGTGCAGTTCACCCATCCCCGGCAGGCGGCGGAAGCGGGCATCTCGATCATCCATCAGGAGCTCAGTCTGCTGCCGCACCGCACGGTGGCGGAAAACATCTTCATGGGCCGCGAGATTGCCCGGCGCGGCATCCTCGACAAGGCGGCGATGCGGGATAAGGCCGCGGCACTCCTTCGCCGCATCGGCGCGAAGGTCGATCCGCAGGTGCCTGTTTCCTCGCTCTCCATCGCCACGCAGCAGCTCGTGGAAATCGCCAAGGCGCTTCTCCTCGATGCGCGCATCCTCGTCATGGACGAGCCGACGGCGGCGCTGGACGAGCGCGACAGCCGCACGCTGCTCGCGCTGGTGCAAACCCTCAAGGGCGAGGGCGTCTCGATCGTCTATATCTCCCACCGCATGCCGGAGGTCACGGCGATCGCCGACCGCATCACCGTCCTCAAGGACGGCAGGAAGGTCTGGACGCGGCCGCGCGAGGCCGCCCCGATCGGCGAGATCGTGCGGGCGATGGTCGGCCGCGACCTCAAGGATTTCTATCCCGCGCCGCCGGTCTCCGCGCCGGGCGCCGTCCTCCTTGCCGTCGAGGGCGGGGCGAATGCGGCGCTGCGCGACATCGCCCTCAGCGTGCGGGCCGGCGAGATCGTCGGCGTCGCGGGCCTCGAAGATTCCGGCAAGGGCGCGCTGGCGCAGGCGCTGGTCGGCGACGCGCCGTTCTCCGGCGGCGCGGTCGCGCTGCGCGGCAGGCCGGTCGCCCTTCGCACGCCCCGGCAGGCGACGGCCGCCGGCATCGGCTACCTGCCGGGCGACCGCAAGCGCGAGGGGCTCGCGCTGCGCCAGTCCGTGCGCGACAATGCGCTCCTGACCCTGCGCTCCATGGCCGGCCTCTTCACGCGGCCCGAGCGCGGCGCCTTCGCGCCTTCCGCCATCGACGAACGGTTGCGCGGCATGGACGTGCGGGCCGGGGATTTCGGCCAGGAGGTCGGCACGCTCTCCGGCGGCAACCAGCAGAAGGCGATCATCGTGCGCTGGCTGGCGCAGGCATCCGATATCCTCGTCTTCGTCGAGCCGACCCGCGGTATCGACATCGCGGCCAAGGCGGCGATCTACGAGACGATGCGCGGCTTCGCCGATTCCGGCCGCGGCATCGTCGTGGTCTCCTCCGACATGCCCGAGCTGATCGGCATCGCCGACCGCATCCTCGTCATGCACCAGGGCCGCTTGTCCGGCGAACTGCCGAGGGGCGCGAGCGAAGAGGACGTCATGCATCTCGCCCTCGGCCTTGCGGATGCGCCGAAAGCGGAGGCACGCGCATGACGAGGGATATCGTGAAACCGAAGCCGGCCGCCGCGGGCCTTTCCATCGCGTTATTGCTGGCCGGGCTCTCCATCGGCTTCTTCGTGGTGGTCGCGCTTGCGACCGGCGAGATCGCGCAACTCGGCGGGCAGGGCATCGTCGGCCTCCTCCAGCGCATGGTGGCCCTCGGGCTGGTCGCGGTCGGCCAGACCTTCGTGATCCTCGTCGGGTCGATCGATCTTTCGGTCGCCGCGCTCATCAGCGCCGTCGCCGTCCTCGCTTCGCATATCATGCAGGGCGATCCGGCGATGATCCTGCCGGCCATCGTGATCTGCCTCGGGCTCTGCCTTGCGGTCGGCCTCGTCAACGGAGCGCTCGTCGCCTATGGCGGCATCAATCCGCTGATCGCGACGCTCGGCACGGGGCTCGTCATCCAGGGCGTGCTCGCCGCCTCGTTCGGCATGCTGCAGGGCGCGGTGGCGCGGGAATTCCAGGTCGTCGCCTATGGCGGCGTGCTGGGCGTGCCCTACTCCATCCTGCTGCTCGCCGCCCTTTCGCTCGCCGCCGCCTTCGTGCTCGACCGCACGCTGTTCGGCGCGCGCATCTATGCCGTCGGCGGCAATCCGGACGGGGCGCGGCTCGCCGGCATCCGCACGGAGCGCGTCACGCTGTCCGCCCATGTGGTCGCCAGCCTCTTTGCTGGTGCATCGGGGCTCTACCTTGCCGCCCGGCTGCAATCCGGCACGCCCTGGATCGGCCGCGACGGCATCTACGATCTCGAATCCATCGCCGTGACGGTCATCGGCGGCACGATCCTTGCCGGCGGCAAGGGCGGCGTCGCCGGCACGCTGGCGGGCGTCCTGCTCTTCGCCAGCCTCGATGCGGGCTTCAACATGCTCGGCATCGACGCCTTCCTCAAGCAGGTGCTGCGCGGGGCCATCGTCGTTGCCGCCGTCGCCATCCACGCCGTCCGCTCGAAGGGGCACGTCGCATGAGCCCCGTCCCGCAGACCCCTTCCTCCCTTCGCCGCCCGGCACGCATCGCGGTCAATGCCGGCCTCGTGATCTTCCTCGCGCTCTATGCGGGCATCGCCTTCCTCCAGCCGAACTATCTGGAGCCTGGCCTCTTCATGAATTTCCTGCGGCGCGCCGCGCCGCTCGTCATCCTCGCCTGCGGCCAGCTCTACGTCATCCTGACGGGCGGCTTCGATCTCTCCATGGGAGCGGTCGCGACGCTGGTCGTGCTCGCCGCCTCGATCCTGATCAACGGCGATCCGGAGACGACCTGGGCGGTCATCGGCGCGCTCTATGTCATGGGCATCGCCGTCGGCCTCGTGAACGGCCTCGTCGTCGCCTTCCTCAAGGTGCCCTCGATCATCGCGACGCTCGGCGCGATGCTCTCCGTCAACGGACTGGCGCTCGCCTGGTCAGGCGGGGCGGCGCGCGGCGACCTGCCGGCCAATTTCCGCAATCTCGGCCGTCTGGTCTGGCGCGACGTTCCCCTCGTAGGCTCGTTGCCGCTCGCGGCCATCGTCCTTGCCGGTTTCGTGGCGCTCGCCTGGTGGGGTCTCAATGGTACCGTCTACGGCAAGCGGGCGCTCGCCGTCGGTGACAATCCGCGGGCGGCGGAGCTGGCCGGAACGCCGGTCGCCGCAACGCGCATCCTCGCCTTCGTGGTTTCCGCGGTCTCGGCGGTGACGGCCGGCATCCTGATCGGCGGTTTTTCCGGCGTCTCCGTCAATGCCGGCGAGGGGCTGGAACTGCAGGCGATCGCCGCCTGCGTCATCGGCGGCGCGCAGCTTCTCGGTGGGCGCGGCTCCATCTGGAGTGCGGTGTTCGGGGCGCTCAGCCTCTTCGCGCTCTTCACCCTGCTCAATCTCATCGGCCTGCCGCAGGCGCTGCGTGACAGCATCCAGGGCCTGATCCTGATCGCCGCGGTGGGCGCCAGCGTGTGGCGTGGCCGGCGGCGGATCTGACCCGAAATAGCATCAACCGCCGGCACGGCCGGCATTCTGGAGGAGGAAGACATGACACTGAGGACACTTCTGGCGACGACCGTCGCGCTCACATTCGCCGGGCAGGCGCTGGCGCAGGACTTCAACGACCCGGCCGAGTTTAAGAAGCAGCGCGAGCAGCTTTCGATGACGCCGCAGGGCCCGGAAGGCCAGCCCTGGGCGCAGCATCTCGGCGACGGCATGGTCGACACGGCGAAATACAAGAAGGACGGCCAGGTCACGCTGTGCTTCTCCAATGCCGGTGTCTTCAACCCCTGGCGCGTCGTCGGCCTCAACAACCTCGATGCCGAGGCCGAACTGCACAAGGACCGCCTCAAGGAACTGATCGTCGTCGATGCCGAGGGCAAGGACGACAAGCAGATATCCGATATCGAGGCCCTTGTCAGCGGCGGCAAGTGCGATGCGCTGATCGTCTCGCCGAACACGACGGCGGCGCTCACCCCGGCGGTGGAAGCGGCCTGCGGCAAGCTCCCGGTCGTCGTCTTCGACCGCGGCGTCAATACGAGCTGCCCAGTGACCTATATCCATCCGGTCGGCGGCTACGGCTTCGGCATCACCTCGGGCGAGTTCATCGCCAGCAAGCTGAAGAAGGGCGACAACGTGCTGGCGCTGCGCATCATGCCGGGCGTCGACGTGCTGGAAACCCGCTATTCGGCCGCCAAGAACATCTTCGACGAGGCCGGCATCAACGTGATCGGCTCGGAATTCACCGGCAGCGACCGCGCCAAGACCAAGTCCGTCGTCGAGGACTACATCAACCGCGGCGAGAAGATCGACGCGGTCTGGATGGATGCCGGCGACACGGCGACGGCGGCGCTCGAAGCTTTCGAGGATGCGGGCCTTCCCTATCCGGTCATCAGCGGCGAGGACCAGCAGGACTTCCTGCGCAAGTGGCAGTCAGAGAAGCTGACGGCGATCGGTCCTTCCTATCCGACCTACCAGTGGCGCACGGCCGTCATCGCGGCCCTCGACGTGCTGGACGGCAAGCAGGTTCCCGGCCCCGAATGGGTGCTGCCGCAGCCGGCGATCACCGAGGACGTTCTGGCGAACTATGTCGACGAGCGCATGCCGCCGCTGCACTACAGCCTCTGCGGCTGCCAGGAACTGCCGGGCTACCCGGAACGCTGGGGCGGCAAGAAGTAGTCAAGGCATGGACGAGAGGGCGAACCTCGCCCTCTCGTCGGACCTGACCCGAGGCGCGTTCTGATACCGCCTCGCGATGCACCAGCCCCGCAAGCGGGGGTGGTGCCCGTGTTTCCATTCCTGCGTTGCGCGGATGTCAGGATGTCAGCGCGTCCGGGCCGGCGCCGCAGACGATCGCGCAAATCTTCTCGCCGGGCTTCACGGCGACACGCCCCTGCTGCAGGGCCGCGATGGCGGCGGCACCGCTGAGGTCGGCGGCAAGGCCCATTTCGAACCAGAGCCATTTCGCGGCGGCGGCCATCTCCGCGTCCTCCACGAGCACGATCCCGTCGACATTCTTGCGGACGATGTCGAAGATGCGGGGATCCGTATGCGAGCACGACATGGTCGCGACCGAGGTGGTCGCGCGGCCGATATCGATGTTGCGTCCGGCCTCCAGCGAGCGCAGCAGGGTCGGCGAGCCGGCGGCGGCGATGCCGATGACGCGGACATGCGGGGCGATGCTCTTGATGGCGGTCGACACGCCGCTGATCAGTCCGCCGCCGCCGATCGCGACGAGAACGGTGTCGACATCGGCGATCTGCTCCAGGATTTCCAGCCCCACGGTGCCCTGTCCGGCGACGACGAGGGGATCGGCGAAGGGGTGGAAATAGGCCGCGCCGGTCCGCTCGCAGAAGGCGAGCGCCGCCTCGTTGGCTTCCTGCCATGCGGTGCCGACGATCACGGTGTCCGCGCCCCATTCGCGCAGCTTGGCGATCTTGGCGGGCGTTGCGTTTTCCGGCAGGAAGATCGTGGTCTTGACGCCGGCCAGATGGCCGGCACGCGCGGTAGCAAGGCCGTGGTTGCCCCCGGACGCGGCCACGATGCCGCCCGCCAGCTGCTCGCGCGGCGTGGTCCGCAGCCGGTTGGTCGCCCCGCGCGCCTTGAACGAACCCGTCACCTGGAGAAGTTCCAGCTTGAGCACGGGTTCGACACCGCCGGGAAGCGCGGTCTTCAACTGGTCCGCGCGGATGACGGGCGTCCGGCGAATACCGTCCGCGATACGGTCCCTGGCGGCGTAGATATCGTCTAGTCCGATCATGGCTGTCTCCGGAAATCATGGGAGCGGGGACGGGCGGCCGGAACCGGCCGCACGCCTCACGCGCTCGTTGCGAGAATGGAAGCGGGATACTGGCTGAGGCGGCGCTGACTTTCGCGGAGCGCCGCGACCAGTGTCTCCTCACGCGCCGCGTCGATGGCGACCGGCACGACGAAGCAGAGGGTCGCGATATTCTGCCCGAAGGTCGAGCGGATCGGCACGGCGATGCATTTCGTGAACGTATCGAGGATGCCCGACGTCACGCAGAGGCCCTGCGCGTCGGCCGAGCGCACCTCGTCATAGAACACGTCGAGCGAAAGCTTGACGCCGTTCGGCAGATCGAAGTCCTCGGGCGGAACCAGCGCGCCGACTTCCTCGCGCGACATATGCGCGACAAGCAGCCTGCCGGATGCCGTCCACGGCACGGGCAGGGTGAAGCCGGGCTTCGTCTCCATGCGCAGCAGGCTGTTGCCCGGCATGGAATGGACGATGGCATAGCGGTTCTTGATGAGCGTGCAGAGTTCGGCCGTCTCGCCCGTGGCGCGGCCGAGCCGGTTCACCTCTTCCGCACCGAGGCCGATGATCGGATTCTGCCGGGCATAGGCGGCGCCGTAGAAATAGGAGGCCAACCCGAAGAAGACCTCGCCGGTGCCGGGGTTGACTTCGAGTATCCCGGCGCCGGCGAGGGACCCGATCACCTCATAGATCGACGAGCGCGGCGCGTTGAGCCGCGCGGCGATCTGGCCGACCTGCGTCGGCACGCCGATTTCCCGCAGGACTTCCAGAATCTCGACCACACGGTCGATTCCACGCATCCGCGAACCGGAGCTTTGCGCGGCCTTTGCCAAGTCGTCTTCCTCTTCTACTGGCCGATTTGGGTTTCTTTAAACATGGTTCGGCGGGAGCGTAAAGGGCTTGTCAGTTGTCTGCAATTGCAATAACGATAACGGTATACGCAACATGTGTCTGAAATATCGGACACTCTATCACAAGGGAGGTCGTGATGGGCATTTTCTCTCAGCTTCGCCGCTTGGCTGGCTGCGCAGTTCTTTCATTGGGAGTGGTGGCAGGGCTTGCCGCGCCGGCGAGCGCGGAGTCGATCCTCGACCGCGTGGTGGCCGACAACAAGATCAAGGTCGGCGTCATGCTGAACGTCCCGCCTTTCGGCATGAAGTCGATCAGCGGCGAGCCTGAAGGTTTCGACGTCGATGTCGCAAAGCTCGTCGCCGAGAAGCTGGGCGTCGAGCTCGAGATCGTCGACACGACGTCGGTGGACCGCATCCCGAACCTTCGTTCGGGCAAGGTGGATCTCATCGTCGGAACGTTCACCGGCACGCCCGAGCGGGCCAAGGTGGTCTCCTTCAGCGATCCCTACGTCACCGCCTTGCTGGCCGCCTTTGCCGTGAAGGCTGACAGCGGGATCGAATCGGCCGCCGATCTCGGCTCCAAGCGCATCGCCGTGACCAAGGGCACCACGCAGGACCTGATGGTCGCGCCGGAATTCCCCGATGCCGAAATCATGCGGTTCGATACCGAGGCCGCCGCCCTCTTCGCGCTGGCGCAGGGCCAGGTCGATGCGTTCATCTGCGACGGCAACGTGCTGAACTACCAGGCGACCATCGACAAGAGCATGAAGGTCATCGTCGACGACAAGTTCAGCAAGCTGGTCGAATACCAGCGCCTCGGCGTGCCGCGCGGCGACCAGGAATGGCTGAACTGGGTCAACATGTTCGTCTTCGATCTCAATGCGACCGGCAAGAGCTACGAGCTCTACAGGAAGTGGTTCAACGCCGACATGCCGGCGCCGCTCAATCCCCGCTACTGACATTTGAGGCCGCTGCCCGCCATATCGCGGGCAGCGGCGATCGATCGAGAGGATTGCCATGGCGTTCCATTGGGCGGCCATCCCCCGCTTCATTCCCCAATTGCTGGCGGGTGCTCAGCTCACCTTGCTCATTACCCTGGTCGCCATGCTCATCGGCATCGTGATCGGCGTGGCTATGGCGGCCGGCCGCGTCAGCCGGTTCCGGCTTCTGCGGATGCTGGCCGGGCTCTATGTGGAATTCGTCCGCAATACGCCGGCGCTCCTGCAGATATTCATCCTGTTCTTCGGCATGCCGAGCCTCGGCCTGCGCATGTCCGCCACCACCGCCGGCAGCATAGCGCTCGGCCTCAATGCCGGCGCCTATCTTGCCGAGATCTTCCGCGCGGGCCTTGCCGGCGTGCCGCCGGGAAGCCGCGAGGCGGCCGTGGCGCTCGCCTTCAACAGGCTGCAGACCCTCGTCTACATCACCGCACCGCTGGCCATGCGCGCGGCCTGGCCGGCCTTCTGCAATCTCTTCATTTCCATCCTGCTCGCATCGTCGCTTCTGTCGGCCATCTCGGTCTATGAGCTGACCGGCATTACGAACGACATCAGCACCAAGACGTTCCTGACATTCGAGGTCTACAGCGTGGCTGCCCTCTTCTATGTCGCGCTCAATGTCGGCGTGTCGCTGCTGCTCGCCCTTGCCGGCAGGCTGCTGTTCCCGCCGCAATCGAGGTGATGCGATGAATTTCTCTCTGGTCTGGGAAGCACGCTGGCTCATCCTCGACAGTTTCCTCGTCACGCTCTACCTGTCCGCCTCCGCGGTGGTCGGGGGGACGGTTGTCGGGATGATCGTCGCGCTGCTGCGGCAATTCGGTCTGCGCCCGCTGAACCTTCTGCTGCGCGCCTATGTCGAGCTGTTCCGCGGAACGCCGCTGCTGATGCAGCTCTTCTTCATCTATTTCGGCCTGCCGCTGGTCAACGTCTCGGTCGACCGCTTCTGGGCGGCCTTCATCGCCTTGACGTGCTTTACCAGCGCCTATGTCGCCGAGGTGTTCCGCTCCGGCATCGAGGCCATCCCGCGCGGACAGTCGGAAGCGGCGACGGCGCTCGGCATGGGCTTCTTCCACCGGTTCTTCTGGATCATCGCGCCTCAGGCCTTGCGGGTATCGCTGCCGCCGCTGATCGGGGTCTATGTCTCGGTGATCAAGGACACCTCGCTTGCGACGGTGGTGGGCTACAACGAACTGACGCGCCGGGCGATGGAGCTGATGCTGCGCTTCGGCCATCCCCTCGAATTCTTCATTACCGTGGCCCTGCTCTATTTCGCGATCTGCTACCCGATCTCGAAGCTCAGCGAGCGGCTCGAACGCAAGCTGACGCCGAGCGCCCGGTGAGCCGCAGGAAAGGATCTGTCCGATGATCGAAGTGAATGGTGTATCCAAGTCCTACGGCAGGCTCGAGGTCCTGAAGGACATCTCGTTGCAGGTCGAGGCGGGGCAGGTCGTGGCGATCGTCGGCCCCAGCGGCTCGGGCAAGAGCACGTTTCTGCGCATGCTCAATGGCCTCGAGAGCTTCAGCGGAGGCTCGATCAAGATCGACGGGCACGACCTTTCCCTGCCGCGCGAGCTGCATCAGGTGCGCAAGGAGGTCGGCATGGTGTTCCAGCAGTTCAACCTCTTCCCGCATCTGACGGTGGGCCGCAACGTGACCATCGCGCAGCGGCTGGTCCTGAAGGAGAGCAAGGCCGCCGCCGAGGAGCGGGCACGCCGCCTTCTCGCACGCGTCGGCCTCCAGGAAAAATGGGCCTCCTATCCGAGCCAGCTTTCCGGTGGACAGCAGCAGCGGGTGGCGATCGCGCGGGCGCTGGCGATGGAGCCGAAGGTCATGCTCTTCGACGAGGCGACCTCCGCGCTCGATCCGGAACTTGTCGGCGAGGTGCTGGACGTCATGCGTTCGCTGGCGGCCGACGGCATGACCATGCTCGTCGTCACCCACGAGATGGGTTTCGCGCGCAACGTGGCCGACCGCGTCCTCTTCATGGATGCCGGCCGGATCGCCGCCGACGGGCCGCCCGCCCTTATTCTCGACAAACCAAAAGACGAGCGGCTGATCCAGTTCCTTCGCCGTATCGGAAATCACGAACGGCCGGATCACGCGGCGCAGCCGGTCTGAATGAAAGCAGGACGATGTCTTTGAAAAATGCACACCAGTCTTCCGGGGCGGACGAGGCGGCCCTGGTTCCCGTCAGCCCGGGCGGCACATACAGGACCGTCCGCCGCGCGGGCGGGACGGTCTATCTCTCGGGGCAGGGGCCCATGAAGAGCGACGGAACGTTCCACGCCGGCAAGGTCGGAACCGATATCGATATCCCGGAAGCCTACCAGCACGCGCGGCTGGTGGCCCGCCAGATGCTCGCGACGATGGAGGATGCCGGCTTCGATCTCGAGCGTATCGAGGTCGTCAAGGTTTTCGGCATGGTGAATGCCGCCCCCCGTTTCGAGGAGCACCCGGCGGTCATCAACGGCTGCTCCGACTATCTCGTCGAACGGCTGGGCGAGCGCGGCGAACATGCCCGCTCGGCCGTCGGTATGGGCTCGCTGCCGCACAACATGACGGTCGAGATCGAGGCGATCTTCCGCCTTCTCGATTGAATGCACGCATTGGAGGTCTCGCCATGAACCGCAATCACGCCCATCCCCTTCTCGATCATCGCACGAAGGGCATTCCGGGAGGGACCGAGCCCTTTCCGCTGGAATCCATCGCGGATAAGAACTGGAACGTCCTGCGCGGCGACCTGCCCTTGCCGCTCGCCATCCTGCATGAGCCGGCCATCGCCAACAACGAGCGATGGATGCGCGAATTCTGCGAGAAGGCGAATGTCTCGCTCGCGCCGCACGGCAAGACGACGATGTGCCCGCAGCTTTTCCGCCGCCAGCTCGACGGCGGCGCATGGGCGATAACCCTTTCGACCGCCCACCAGGCGCAGGTTGCCCGCGATTTCGGCGTCAATCGCATCCTCGTCGCCAACCAGATCGTCGATCCCCGCTTCCTCGATTTCGTCATGCGGGAGCTGGATGGCGATCCGGGCTTCGATTTTCTCTGCCTGATCGATTCCGAGGAGGGCGCCCATTTCGCCGGCCGTCACATCCGGACCCTCGGGTCCCGGCGCCGGCTGGGCGTCCTGATCGAGATCGGCGCGATGGGCGGCCGCACGGGCGCGCGCGATCCGGCGCGCATACGCGCCATAGCGGACGTCATCGGAAGCTACGACAGGGAGCTGGAACTGCGCGGCATCGAATCCTTCGAAGGAATCTTCGGCGGGCGGCCGGACGATAATCTCGGAAAGGTCCGCGCCCTGATGGAATTGACCACGGCCGCCGCGCGCGACCTCGATGCCCGCGGCGCATTCACAGGAGAAGAAATCGTCCTGTCGGCCGGTGGATCGGCCTATTATGACATCGTGGTGGAGCACCTTGGCGCGCTGAAGCTTTCACGGCCGACCCGGGTCGTGACCCGTTCCGGATGCTATATCACGCACGACGCTCTGATGTACCGCGAGCATTTCGCTTCGCTGCAGGCGCGCTCGGAGCGCGTGCGCGCCGTCCCCGGCGAGCTGCGCCCCTCGCTCCAGGTCGTCACCCGGGTACAGTCCATGCCGGAAAAGGGGCTGGCGTTCCTGACGGGCGGCAAGCGCGATCTGTCCTTCGACGTGCACCTGCCGGCGCCCAGCCTTTGGTTCCGGCCCGGCGAGCATCAGGTGCCGGTCGGGCTCGGCGCGGGGCACGAGATTTTCACCCTGGCGGACCAGCATGCCTTCATGCGGGTGCCGGACGACACTCCGCTGCGGGTGGGCGACATGGTGTTCCTCGACATTTCCCATCCCTGCACGACCTTCGACAAATGGGACGTGCTCTACGGTGTCGACGGGAACCACGATGTGAGGACGGCCTACAAGACCTATTTCTGACCGGCGCGGCACGTTGCGCTCCGCCGGGGTTTCGGGCATTGATGCCGCGCTGCCCCGGATGGCGGACGAGAACGCATCGTTTCATCCGCCGGTCCTCGGCAAAACCGTTCTTTGACCAACAGGGAGAATTTCCATGATCAAGCGTATCAAGCCCGGCCAGCGCTTCTGCGGCGCCGTCGTCGTCAACGGCGTCGTCACCACGGCCGGCGTGACCGGCGCGGGCGCCGACACCGTCGCGCAGACCCGCGATATCCTGGCCCAGATCGATGCCCTGCTCGCCGAGGCCGGCACCTCCAAGGCCAAGCTGATCAGCGCCAGCATCTGGCTCCGTGACATCGCCCATTTCGGCCAGATGAACACGGTCTGGGACGAATGGGTCGACAAGGACAACCTGCCGGTCCGCGCCACGGTGGAAGCCCGCCTCGCCGCGCCGGAACTGCTGGTCGAGATCCAGGTGACCGCGCTCGTCTGAGCCGGTTCACGACTGATGCAAGAAGGCCGGGACGCGTGAGGCGGTCCCGGCCTTTTTCGTCAGGAAATGGTCAATGGCTGGCTGTGCAGGTAGCGCGCGACCTTGCGCTTGGCCGCGATGTCGGCCCAGACCAGTTCGACGTCGCTCGCCTTGAGCCCCGTCGCCTCTGCGACCGCATCGGCGGGCACGGCATTTTCGAGGCCGTAGAGGCAAATGTCCATCTTGTCGTAGGGCAGGGCGAAGTAGAATTCCTCCTGCGTCTGCGGCAGCGAATAGGTATCGGTGGTCGGTGGACGGGAGAGGATTTCGGCCGGCACGCCGAGATGGGCGGCGAGCTGGTAGACCTGCGACTTGTAGAGATGGGCGATCGGCTTGATGTCGGCCGCTCCGTCGCCGTTCTTGACGAAGAAGCCTTGGTCGTATTCCAGCCGGTTCGGCGTGCCGAGCACAGCGAAGTTCAGCCGGTCGGCATGGTAGTATTCAAGCTGCTTGCGGGTGCGCTGCTTCATGTTCGTCGCTGCGACGATGCCGAGATACGCGCCGGCGCCGAGGCGCACCTTGCGGGTCTCGCCCTGCGGCGAGCGGACGACCAGCGAGGAGATGTTGTAGCCGCCCGTCGTCATCGGATTGTCGAAGACGATCTTGGAGGCCCAGCCGGTTCCATATTCCGGCACCGCCTCGCGAATGAAGGCATCGCGCCGCTCGTAGCACCCCATCGCCGCGAGCGCCGGCCCGATATCCTCAACGACGCTGTCGATGCCGAAGGTTTCCGCCACGCTCCGCCCGAGCCGCAGGCTCTCCGGATCGGAATCGTTTTCCGGCATGAAGAGCGCGAAGACGTTCTTCGCGCCGAGCGCCCGCACGGCAAGCGCCGCCGAGACAGAGGAATCGATGCCGCCCGAAAGGCCGAGCACGAGGCCGCGCTTGCGCAGGTCGAGGCGCAGCCGTTCGCGCATCCATCCCGTAATGCGCTCCACCTCCGCTTCGGGGTCGAGCACCAGCGGGGCGAAGGCGGGCCTGTGGGATGTCTGTGCGGTCATGCGTTCGATCCTGTGACGGGGGCGGGTTCGGCGGCAAGCCTGCGGCTTGCCTTGCCGGAATCGGTTCTTGGCAGGGACTGCCGGAATTCGATGATCTTCGGGACCATGTGGTCCTCGAGGTTCTGCGCGCAGAAGCGCATGACGTCCCGTTCGGTGAGGGCCGTATCCGAGGCGACGACGAGCGCCTTGACGGCCTGCCCGAGAACGTCGTGGGGAACGCCGACGACGAGGGCTTCGGCAATGCCGGGCATGCGGTGCAGCACGTCTTCCACCGCCTTGGGCGCAACCTTCTCGCCGCGGGACTTGATGATGTCGTCCGTGCGCGAGACGAAGGTGAGGTAGCCGTCCGCATCCGCGGTGAAGAGGTCGCCGGTATGGAGGCGCATCGCGCCGGTCCGTGGATCCGGCCGCAGCGTCTTGCGGGTCGCCGCCTCGTTTCGCCAGTAGCCGCGCATCACGTTCGCGCCGGTGACGACCAGCTCGCCGACGGTGCCGGGGGGAACGGCAACGCCTGCCTCGTCCACGACCTCGGTCCGCACGCCGGGAATGGCGATGCCGACCGAGCTCCGACGGGCGTCGATCTCCCCGGGCGGCAGATAGGCGATGCGGGTGCACTCGGTCTGGCCGTACATGCAGAAGACGCGGACATGCGGCAGGAAGGCGCGCAGCCAGTCGAGATGGGCCGGCGGCAGCGGCGCGGCGGCGCTGGTGATGTAGCGAAGGCTCGTAAAGAGCGCGGGATCGAGGTCCCGCGCCTGCATCATCATCGCGGCCATGGCCGGCACCAGGGCGAACCCGGTGACGCGCTCGTCGCGGATCCTCTCGAAGACCGCCTGCGGAAAGGCGAAGGATTTCTCGATCACCAGCGTCGCGCCCGTCAGCATCGCGGTCACGAGCTGGTTGAGCCCGTAGCCGAAGGACATCGGCAGGACGACGAGGAGCGTGTCGGCGGCGGTGTTTTCGAGATAGAAGGCGATGGAGCGGGCCGCGGCATCCATGTTGTCATGGGCGAGCATCACGCCCTTCGGCACGCCGGTCGAGCCCGACGTATAGATCAATGTGGCAAGGTCGCTGTCCGGTAGGTCTTCCGCGGGCAATGGCGCGGCGTTCAGGCCGGCCTCGAAGCTGCCCGCCTCTCCCGTCGCGAGGCGCGGCGTATCGGCAAGCTCCGCGACGCCCGCGACGAGCCGTTCGAGCCGCGCCTCGGTTATCACGAGGGCGGGCGTGCAGTCGGCGGCGATCTGCGAAAGGCGGGGGGCCTTCGTCGACGGATTGACCGGGCAGATGACGGCGCCTGCCAGCCAGGTGGCGAGGACGGCGACGGCGGCCTGCCAGCCATTGTCGAGCAGGATGAGGACACGATCGCCGCGAGCGACACCGCCGGCCCGGAGTGTCGTTGCCATGCGGGCGGAGAGGTCGAGGAAGCGGTCGTAGCTCAGCCGCAGGTCGCCCGCGACGATGGCGGTCTTCGCCCCGTCCCGTGCTGCGCTCTGCCGGAGATATTGCTCGATCCGCATGGCCGGTTTCCGTCCGTCAGGCCGTCTGCTTGCGCGCGATGAAGCCGGCGATCCGCCCGATCGTGTCGAGATTGGCCGGCACGATGTCCGCGTCTGCGACCTTGATGGCGAAGCGCTCCTCAAGGAAGCCGACCAGTTCGAGGATGCCGGTGGAATCGATCAGGTCGTTGTCGATCAGCGACAGATCGGCCGGCAGCGGGTGGCTCTCGTCGCCGAACAGGAAGTTCTCGACGATGAAGGCGCGGATCGTGGCTTGGGTTTCTGCGGTCATTCTCAGCTTCTTCCGATGCTCGATAGGGGTTGTGACGATTGCGCGGCCGTGCCATCGCGCAGGAGTTGGGTCGACAGGACGCCGATGAAGGCGGCGTTGTCGCGAAAGCCCGTGGCCTCGCCCTTGAGGACCTTTTCCTTCAGCTTGCCGACCGCCTGCCCATTGAACAGCCCGGCTTCAGTGAGCCGTTCCGGCGCGAGCACGGTGTCGAGGGCCTTCGCCGCGCCGGCAAAGGCTTCTGCATCGGGTGCGCGGTAGGGCTGCTTGGCGCGGTCGATGATCCGGGCCGGCACGAGGCCGCGGGCGGCCTCCTTGAGGATGTGCTTTTCGCGAAGCCCGCGCAGCTTCGCGTCGGGTGCGAGACTGGCGGCGAAGGACACGACCCGCGGATCGAGGAACGGGAAGCGCCCTTCGACGGCATTCGCCATCATCACGCGGTCGCCCTGGCTGGAGAGAAGATAGCCGGGAAGGAAGAAGGCGGTTTCCAGATATTGCGCCTGATGCAGCACATGCCAGCGGGAAAAGTCGGGCGGCAGCTGCGCGGCAAGGTCCGCCGCCGCATCGTAGTCGCCGATGGCCTCCTTGAGGGCGGCGGAAAAGAACAGCTTCGCCGCGGCGGTGGAGCGGAAGCGCGGCCGGTGGGAATAAAGCGGATCGTCGAGCGCCTCGGAGCCGAAGGCGAAGAAGCGTGCGAGATAGTCCGGCGTCTGCTGCTTCAGGCCCGGCAGGTAGGGATAGAGCCGCTGGAAGAGGCGCGCGCGCCGGGCGGATTGCGGCATGCGGCCGCAAAAGCGCCGGACGCGGGCTTCCCGGAAAATGTCGTATCCGGCGAAGATCTCGTCCGCGCCTTCGCCGGTCAGCACGACCTTCATGCCACGCTCGCGCACCCGCGCCGAGAGCAGGTGGAGCGGGACGGGCGCCGTGCGCAGGATGGGGCAGCCGATATGCCGCATGGCATCGGGCATGCGCGCGGCGATCTCGGCGGAAGAGCATTCGACGCTGTCCGCCTCCGCATCCAGCGTCGCGGCCATCTCCCGCTGCCAGTCGCGCTCGTCATGTTCGGCGCTGCGGAAGGTCAGCGAGAAGGTCCTGAGGCCGTGCGTCACCGTCCGCGCCGCGAGCGCGGCAACGAGGGATGAGTCGAGGCCGCCGGAGAGATAGGCGCCCACGGGCACGTCGGCGCGCAGGCGGATGCGCGTGGCATCCTCCAGCAGCGCGCGCAGCTCCTCCGCCTGCTCCTCCATCCGGCGCGGCGGGGGCGTGTCGTTTCGGTCGGGATAGGAAAGCTGCCACCAGGGCCGGATCGTGCGCTCGCCGTCCTTCACGATCATCATGTGGCCGGGCGGGAGTTCCGATATGCCGCGATAGGCCGTGCGCGGCGGAATGGGGCACCAGAGCGTGAAGATCTGGTCGAGCGCTACCGGGTCGATCTCGGCCGTCATACCCGGCAGGGCGAGGAGCGCGCCCGGCTCGGAGGCGAAGAAGAGCGTGCCCTCATGTTCGGTATGGAACAGCGGCCGCACGCCCATGCGGTCGCGGGCGAGAACCAGCGTGCGGGTCGCGGCATCGTGCAGCGCGAAGGCGAAGTCGCCGTTGAAATCCGCAAGGCATTCGAGGCCCTTCTGCGCATAGGCGGCGAGCAGCACCTCCGTATCCGAGGCAGTACGGAAACGATGGCTGTGCGCCTTCAGGTCCTCGCGCAGCTCCACATAGTTGAAGATCTCGCCGTTGAAGGAGACGGCGAGCCTGCCGTCCTCGCTGGTCATCGGCTGTGCGCCGTCCTGAAGGCCGACGATGGAAAGGCGGGTATGGGCAAGGCCCGTCTCGCCGCGCAGGAGCGTTCCCTCGGCGTCCGGCCCGCGGTGCCTGAGCGCCGTCACCATGCGGCCGAGGCATTCTGCCGCCCGGTCCGGGGCGATGGCATTGCCGTGATATCCCGCTATCCCACACATCGCCGCTACTCGAAACGGTCGCCGATGAGGCGCGTCCAGCCTTCTCCGACAAGGCCGTTGATGAAGGCCTTTCCGGCCGTCATGGCTTCGAGGAGCGCGGGGTCGCGGGTGTGGACGATCGTTGCGGCGCCATGGACGAAGGCGCATTTCTTGCCGACCATCGCCGGCAGAAGGGGCGGCAGGGTGCGGCCGCGGATGGCAACGAGGCCCCGCTCATAGGCGTTGCGGATGAGGCAGTCGATCACCACGGATTCCTGCCCGGGCGCCGCGAGAAGCTGCACCGTGCGGCCGACGCCGCCGGCATTGCCGTAATAGAGATAGGCGCCGACCACGGCTCCCGAGCGGGCCTTGACCAGGTGCTGGACGCGTTCGCCATGGAACGCCTTGCGCTTGGCATGGCGCAGCATGGCTTCCAGCACCGGCGGCTCCCAGCGCGGGCGCAGGGCGAAGGCCTGGGCGAATTTCAGGAAGGCCGCGATGAACGCGTCGTCGCTCGCCGGGACAGCGACGAAGCTGTCCGCCTTGCCGGGAAGCGGTCTGTAGTGAAACCAGACAGGCTTCTCGCGGCGTCGGCAGAGGACGGCATCGGCAAGCCGGGCAAGCGGCCTTGCCGCCCGCGCGAAGGGCAGACGTCCCGCCACCGCCTCCAGCGCGAATGCGGAGGGTTTCAGGATCCGCAGCCATTCCAGGCTGTAGGGACCGAGAACGCTCGCCCGCGCGCCGCGCCACATCTCCGTCGATATCTCGTTCGCGGTTTCGCTGAAGGAAAGGTCCTGCGGTCCGGAGAGAACCTCGCGCAGCAGGCGTGCGCCGGCAAAGGGATCGGGGTCCCTGTCGTCGCTGACGAAGGAGCCGCAATTGGCCGCCAGCAGGCGGCGCCCTTCGAATTCCATTTCCACCGGCAGGACGCCGAGGAAAGCCGCGACCGTGCCATCGTCGCGGACATGCACGCGTGAGGTCAGGCCGGTGCGGAGGCTTTCGTCATTGAGGAAAAGCGTGCCGAGATAGGATTTCAGGTCGGCGCTTGCCGGGGCGTCGGTCTTGCGCAGCAGGCGCTGGAAAAGGTCCGCGACCGTCCCGATGTCCCCCGCCTCAAATGATCGTACGCTCGACATTGCAATCCACCCGGAGGTCGTCCCGTCCGGTTCCCCGCAGACGGCAGACGCCACGAGCCTGCTTACGGGAGACGGATGAAGAAAAGGTCAAGGAACGACGGTGCCGGCCCGGCAAGGGCGGGTTCCGAGGCGTTGCGGGCGCTCGAAAGCTGTTTATCGTAAAGACTGTTCTAATGTCCGGGGAGCCGCAGGGCTATCGCATATGGAGTTCGACGCTGCCGTTCCTCCCTTGAATTGGGGCAACGGCTTTCTTCATATCCGATTGCCGTCCGGGAAACGGGGAACCATGCGGCATGCCGCCGCTTGCGCCTTGTTTTGGCGCGATTCCCCGCACAAAAGGCTGTTACTCTCACCCGAATGCTTTAGAACACGAGCGATGTTGACCCGCCTTATTCGTATCGGCGCCTGGCTTGGCCTTGCCGCCATCCTCTTCGTGACGGTCTCGCCGATCGGCTATCGGCCGCATGACGTGGTTTCCACCGATTTCGACCGGGCGGCCGCCTATGCGGTCCTGTCGGGACTGTTCGTCTTCGCCTATCCGCGCCACCGCCTTGCAGTCGCCGCGCTGGTGGTGCTGGTGGCGGTCGGGGCGGAGCTGTTCCAGTTCGTCTCACCGACACGGCACCCGCACCTTGCCGACGCGGCGGTGAAGGCCGCGGGCGGCATCGGCGGATTGTTCGCGGGCAGCCTGCTGCATTCCGGCATGGCGCAATTGTTTTCCGGTGCAAGCAAAAAGCCGATGGCTCCTGCAGAGGAGCGCCGCTCCGTCTCCTGACCGGCGCTCCCGGTTTCCCTCAGCCTTGCGGCGGCCGCCAGTCGGCGGAGGGGATGGTGTTGATCATCCAGGGCACGCCGAACCGGTCGACCAGCGAACCGAAGCCGGGTGACCAGAATGTCTCGCCGAAGGGCATGGCGGGCCGGCCGCCCTCGCAGAGCTGATCGTACCAGCGCTTCGCCTCCGTCTTGTCTGTGGTGTGCAGCGTGACGTCGAAGCCGTTCTTGGGCTTTTCGATATTCGGCGCCCAGGCGGCATCCATGTCCGCGCCCATCAGCGCCTGATCGCCGACTTCCAGCCAACAATGCATCAGCCAGTCCTTGTATTTCGGATCGCTGATCGGCATGCCGGGCGGTCCCTCGCCATAGGGAAAGGCGGCGGTGATCCTGCCGCCGAGGACCTTGGCATAGAACTCGAATGCCTCCCGGCACTGTCCCTGAAAACTCAGGCTGGTCACGATCTTCATGGTCGGCTCCTCCTTCTCCTCGTTGCCCGCATGCTGCTGCATGGGGCGGGTTCGCCAATGAATTGATATCAACGTAAATAGTCCGGCAAGTCAACCCGCGGCCGGCCTGTCTCTCATTTGCGGCAACGCCGGTGATGCGACGGGCGGATACGGCCTCCGCCAAAACGCCGATGCCGCCCGATGATCACCGGGCGGCACCGTATGTGGAGAGAAGCGTCCGTCAGCCGGCGGCGAAGGGCACGGTGACGAAGGTCTGTGCATCCTGGCGCTGGACGAGCAGCAGCACGGCCTTGCGGCCGGCCTTGCCGGCCTGCGCGACGGCGGCCTTCGCTTCCCGGGCGGAATGGACGGACTTCTGGTTGACCGAGAGAATGACGTCGCCCGGCTGGAGGCCGGCATCGGCGGCCGGCTTGTCCGGGTTGACGCCTTCGACGATCGCGCCCGTTTCGCTTTCCGGCAGGCCGAGCGAATCGCGCACGTCCGGCGTCAGGTCGCCGAGCTGGACGCCGAGGGTCGGCACGCCCTGGGCGTCGGGAAGGCCGGGCTGGCTGCCGGTATCGGCGCTTGCCTGCTTGTCCGTATCGTCATTATTGCCGACCGTGATCGACAGGTCCTTGTTGCCGCCGTCGCGCCAGACCGTCAGGCTTTCCTTCGCGCCGGGCGAAAGATCGGCCACCATGCGCGACAGTTCGTGCGGCGAGTTCACCGCCTTGCCGGCCAGCGCCGTAATGACGTCGCCCGACTTTATGCCGGCCTTGGCGGCGGGGGTGCCGTCATCGACCCGGGCCACAAGGGCGCCGACCGGCTTGGCAAGACCGATGGCATCGGCGATGTCGGAGGTCACGGGCTGAATCTGCACGCCGATGAAGCCATGCGCGATGGAGCCGTCCTTCATCAGCTTGGCCACGATGCCCTGAGCCTGGTCGGAAGGAATGGCGAAGCCGACGCCGACGCTGCCGCCGTTCGGCGAATAGATCGCGGTGTTGATGCCGACCACCTTGCCGTCGAGGCCGACGAGCGGGCCGCCGGAATTGCCGTGATTGATCGGCGCGTCGATCTGGATGAAGTCGTCATAGGGCCCGCTGTGCAGGTCGCGACCGCGGGCCGAGACGATGCCGGCCGTCACCGTCGTACCGATGCCGAAGGGGTTGCCGATGGCGAGGATCGGGTCGCCCGCCCGCAGCTTGTCGGAATCGCCCCAGCCGATGGTGGCGAGCGGCTTGCCGCTGTCGATCTTGATTACAGCAAGGTCGGACTTCGAATCCGTGCCGACGAGCTTGGCCGGCAGCTCCGTGCCGTCGTCGAGCGTCACCTTGATCGTGGTCGCCTTGTCGATGACGTGGTTGTTGGTGACGATATAGCCGTCGCTGGTCAGCACGAAGCCGGAGCCGAGCGCTGCGGCCCGTTCGGCCGGGCGCTGCTGCGGCAAGGGGATCTGGCGTTCGCCGAAGAAGTCGCGGAACTGCTGGTCGAAGGGTGAATCGCCGCCGAACGGCGAGGCGCCGTCCTGCGAGGACGTGTTCTCCACCTTCAGCGTCGTCATGATGGTGACGACGGCCGGCTTGTCGGCCGCCACGATCGGCGCGAAGGAGCCTTGGGTGAGGGTGGCATTGAAAGTTTCCGGCGGCGCTGCTGCATGGGCGGGCCTGGCGCCAGCAAGGCTGGAGGCCGCCACCGGCACCACCAGCAGGGCAACGCCGAGAAGCGCTGCGACACGATGCTTTTCAAGAATCCTGGTCATGGTCGTCTTCCTTTTGTCAGCGCCGCAATGCCCGTGGTGCCGGCATCTGGCGCGCGAAACCGACGGCAGCGAGGGCGGCCGGTTGCGTGTTCATGGGTTCGGGATTTTCAGAGGGGCGGAGCGCCAGCGTGACGCCCGGCCCGCTCCTTGGCCGCGGCCGAGAGGGGCGGCGGCCGGCTATCCGGCGGGCCGAATGTCGCCCGCCGGCAGAAGGGTCAGCTCATCCGGACGATATCGCGATCGAGTTTGTGGATATCCTGCTGCAGGTGCTGGTAGCTCGCCCGCGGGAGGCCGCCGCCGTGCATGTCGGCAACCGTCATCGCGCGGCTGCGAATGGCACCGACCTCGCCTTCCAGCCGGCGATAGGCGCTGGCCGAAAGCCTGTGCATGGCTTCATCCTGGCGGATGGACTGCTGCGCGGAGCCGAGTTCGCCCAGCACCCGGTCGAGGCGGACATGGCGAACCATGAGGGGCATGCCGGGCCGGGTGTCGTTCATGCTCGGCGTTCCGGGATGATGACCCTCTTGGTGGGGCGAAGGGTTTGCGGCAAGGGCGCCGCCGGCGGCGAGCGAAAGAACGAAGGTTGCGACTGTGATGGTTTTGAGTGTCGAGCGCATGATGCGTCTCCTGAATGGTGGGGAAAGACATGTCCTTCCCGCCGGCTGTCCGATGTCGTCGCGTCGTGGGTTCCATCTCCCACCGGCGGCATCCAGCCTGACATCATCTATAGGCCCGCCGGACCGCCAGGGTCATGTTACAATTAAATAAAGTTCCGATGGGCCGATTTGCCAAATTATTGCCCGGATCGGCGAGATCGCCTTGAGTGTCAGGTGATTTTTATTTTAATAAATCAGTAGCTTGAAAGAAATCGGCGGGATCGCGCAGCGCCGCGCGATCCCGCCGAACATGACAGGGCTGTAATTTTCGCGGCAACGCCACCTATTTCGCGAGACGCTGCTTGAGGCCGGCGATGATGCGTTCGGCCAGCGCGTCATAGTCTCCGTCGAAATGGTGGCCGCCGTCGATGCTGATCGATTCCACGCCGGAGGCCTTCAGCGTCGGGCAGGGATCGTCGTCCTCGTCCGCGCCGTAGATGCACTGTACGCGATTGGGATCGATCTTTGCGATGTCCTTGACCGGATCCCCGCCCGCTCCTTCGCCCGCAACGCCGAGCCAGCCGGACACGGAAATCTCGTAATCCACCTGATGCGACAGCGCCATGAGCGTGAGCTGCGGCACGCGCGCCTTGTCTTCCGGCGAAAGCAGGTTGTAGGTGGCGGGCAGGATGTCGGCGCCGAAGGAATAGCCGATGAGCACGACATGCTCCACGTTCCATTCGTTGCGGAAGGCCTCGATGATGCGCGCCAGGTCGTCCGCCGTTTCCTGCGGCTTGCGCTCGGACCAGAAGTAGCGCAGCGAATCCACCCCGACGACCGGAATACCGCGCTGCTGCAGCGCGCCCGCCACCTGCTTGTCGATATCGCGCCAGCCGCCGTCGCCGGAATAGACCACGGCCATCGTGTCATAGGCGGGCTTGGCCTTGAGGATATCGAGCGGCAGGCCGAGCGGGGAATCCGTGTCGCCGGCCGCATCCATCCGGTCGGCGAGCGCCTGCGCCAGCGCATCCGCCGGCGCGCCGTCCGCATCGCGTATGTCGATATCGTCATGGGCGGCCTTGAGCGCCGCGACATGGTCGCGGCCGTCCTTCGGCGCCTTGTCGGTGAGAAGCACGGTGACGGCGGCGGGAAGCGGCCCGTCGGTCAGGCCGTAGATCGTGCGGCCGTTCGCCTTGGTCTTGGAGGCGGGCGTGCAGAGAACCTTGTCGAGCGGGATGCCGGCTACGGGATCGACCACCACGGCCTCGTCGATGGTGGCCGCGGGGCTCTGCGCGATCATGGCGAGCGCCAGCGCGCCGCCCTCGCCGATGCCCGCAAGAACAGGCGGGTTGTAACTCGTGGCCCCACCGGCGCGCTGCACCTGGTGGGCGAGCGATTCGACGTCGGAGATCATGTAGACACAGTCACCATCGTCGGCCGCGAGGGTCTTCATATAGGCGGGGAAATCGATGCCGACGACGGCCGCGCCCTTCTCCACGAGGGCGGCCGCCTGCTTCTCTTCGTCGTCGCCCCACCCAGCGGCGCCGGAAATCAGGAAGACGCTCGCGTCCGGTGCGCCATCCGGCATGATGATGTGGCCGGGCGGGATCATGCCGGTCGTGAACGTGCGGGGTGCATCCTGCACCGCAGCAGCCAGCGGCAGGAGGCCGGCGATGAGGCCGGCCGCTGCAAGAGAATGAAGTAGGCTCATTTGGCAATCACTCCTTTGACGCCGCCGCCGATGAGGAAGGTCACGTCCATCAGCGCCAAGGCCGCCCCCGTGCCGTTCGTCACCGCAAGATAGCGCGGTTCCCAGCGGGGATGGAACTTGGATTTGAAGGCGCGCAGGCCCTTGAAATTGTAGAACCGCTCGCCGTGTTCGAAGAGCGTGCCGCCGACCCGGTCCCAGACGGGAGCGGCCTCGCGCCGCGCCATGCCGGAAAGCGGCGCCATGCCGAGGTTGAATTGCCGGTAGCCTTCGCCGCGCAGATAGTCGAGGATGCTGGCGAAAAGGAAATCCATCGTGCCCTTGGGCGCGTCGGGCGCAAAGCGCATGAGGTCGACGGTCGCTTCCGCCCTGGTGTCCGTCACCATCAGCGTGGCGAAGGCGACGATGCGATCCTCGATCCGCACGACGGCGACCGGCTGGGAAAGCACGTAGCCTTCCTCGAAGGCGCCGAGGGAGAAGGTTTTCTCCTTGGCATTGTGGTGGGCGAGCCAGCTGTCGGAGACCGCCCGCAGCTCCGGCAGGATGGCGGCGACCTCGTCGGGCCGGGCGACGGAGAAGGCGAGCCCGTCGCGCGCGCCGCGGCTGTAGGACTGTCGCAGGTTGGCGAAACGGCTTCCCTTCATCTCGAAACTGGCAAGATCGATGATCGCAAGCTCGCCGAGCTTGAAGGCCCTGAGCCCCACATCGGCGCAGGCCGCAAGCAGCGCCGGGGAGATCTGGTAGAAGGCCGCCCGCCCGCCGCCGGCCCGCGCCGCGCCGACGAACTGCCAGACCAGTTCGGCGAATTCGTCCTCGACCCCGACGGGGTCCGCGAACGCGATCCACGAGCGGCCATGGATGCCGTACATGATGAAGGACCGGCCGGACGCGGAAAACAGCAGCCGCTTGTCGCCGGTGCGCACGAGGTTGGCGTCGGCCATGTCCTGCGCCATCGTGATCGCGACCGCCTGTTCCAGCTCGGCGGCGGTGGCACCTTCCGTGCGGAAATGCGCCGGCCGCAGCAGGCTGAACAGGGCCAGCGCCGAGGCGGCGATGGCAAGGGCGAGGAGGGCGCGCAGGCCGCGCGGCGCTTCTTCCGAAAATTCGAACTGCCACCAGAGCTCGTGCGCATATTCCGTATCGCGGTAGACGAAGAGCAGGATGACGAAGGCGGTGGCGAGGATGACGCCGATCGCGGCCAGCCAGGACGGGCCGAGGGCCTGGCGCAGCAGCGAGCTGTGCCGGTCGAAGGCGCGGGCATTGGCGATGAGCGCGACGATGAAAAGCGCAAGCAGCCCCGCCTCTACGACGGCGATGCCCTTGAGGAAGGCGAAGGCGAAGGCGACGCATGCGCCGCCGAGCGCCACCAGCCACGCCCCGTCCAGCCGCTGGCCGAGGCCGCGGGCGGCGACGATCAGCAGCAGGCCGAGCAGGCTCGACAGGAAATGCGCCCCTTCGACGATCGGAAGCGGCAGGTAGTTGGAGAGGAAATCGAGGTTGGAATCGGGCGTCGGAACGACGCTCGAGAAGATCAGCATGGTGCCGAGCACCAGCGACAGGGTGGCGATCAGCGTGGGGGCGAGCTTGCCTGCGAGCTGTGCCGCTTCCGCGACGCCCGGCCTCAGCACGAAATGCCGCGTCTCGGTGACCAGCAGCAGGACGGTGGCGAGCAGCAGCGGCAGGATATAGTAGATCAGCCGGTAGAGCACGAGGCTGCCGAGGAGCTGGTCGATGCCGATCGCGTTGGAAAGGCCTGCCATGATGACGGCCTCGAAAACGCCGAGGCCGGCCGGGACATGGCTGAGCACGCCGAAGCCGATGGCCACCGCATAGACCGCAAGGAAGGTCGGCCAGCCGACATGGGTATCCGGCAGGAGGACATAAAGGACGGATGCGGCGGCGGCGATGTCGAGCGCCGAAACGAGGAACTGCCGCGACGTCGTGCGGCTGTCCGGCAGGCGCAGGGTCAGGCCCTTGAAGGAAAGGACGTGGCCGTTGCGGCCGATATAGAACACCGTGACGAGCGCAACGAGGATGACGACGGAAATGGCGCGCAGCCAGAGTGCGTCGATGCCGAGGATACCGGCGACGCGCGGGGCGACGGCAAGGGTCGCAAGCGCGCTGACTGAAAGAAGGCCGAGGCCGAAGGACAGCGTGACGAAGGCGATGATGCGTGCGATGTCGCCCGGCAGGAGGCCGAGGCGGGAATAGGCGCGGAAGCGGATCGCGCCGCCGCTGAGCGGCCCGAAGCCCACCGTGTTGCCGACGGCATAGGCCATGAAGGCCGTTACGGCGATGGCCGGAAACGGCTTCCTGCGGCCGATATAGTCCAGCGCGTTGGAATCGTAGAAGATCAGCGCGAGGAAGCTGAGCCCGGTGAAGAGCGCCGCAAGCGCGATGGCGCTCCACGACGTCGCGGAAAGCGCCGCCAGAACCTCATCGTAACGCACCTCGGCCGTCAGCCGGTAGACCCCGACCGCCACCAGCACGAAGACCAGAAGGCTCGCCAGGCCGAGAATGTAGAGCCTGTATGTCAGAAACGACCGGACGAGCCAGGATGCCCGATCCTCGGTGATCACGCTATTTTCGTCTGACATGAATGCGACCCGCGCTGCAGCAACGGGCGCATGTTATCCGCAGATGTGGCAAATATCGGACATATTTTGCGGAACGCAAAAGAAGAGTGTGTACCGCCTTCCGGCGACGCGAGCGTGCGTCGCCGGAGCCTGCGATTTCATGCCCGGAGCGGGCGGTCAGTAGGTGGTTCGCCCGCCGGAAAGGTCGAAGGTCGCAGCGGTGGTGAAGCTGTTTTCCTTGGAAAGCAGCCAGGCGACCATGGAGGCAGCCTCGTCGACCTCGAGGAAGCGGCCGCGCGGGATGCGCGAGCGCATATATTCGATGAATTCCGGGGTGAGCTGCTCGAGGATGCGCGTCTGCGCGGTCGCCGGGGTGATGCAGTTGACGGCGATGTCGTAGCCGGCAAGTTCCTTGCCGAGCGACTTGGTGAGCCCCATGACCGCGGCCTTGGACGCCGAATAGGCGGCCGCGTTCGGATTGCCCTCCTTGCCGGCGACGGAGGCGATGTTGACGATGCGGCCGTAGTTGCGCTCCTTCATGCCGGGCACGAGGGCACGGTTGACGTAGAAGGTGCCGTTGACGTTGATGTCGATGATCTTCTTCCACATGGCGATGTCGTAGGTGTCGAGCGGCGCGGCAGCGCCGGCGATCCCCGCCGAATTGACGAGCAGCGAGGCGGGAGCGGCAATCTCTTCGGTCCGCCGCCGGGCCGCGTCGACCTGTTCCCAATCGGAAATGTCGACGACGGTGGTCGTTGCCGCGCCGCCGAGCGTCTCGCGCGCCGAGGCCAGCAGGCTTTCGTCGATATCCCAGAGCGTGACGGTGGCGCCGGAGGCGACGATGCGCTTGGCCATGGCGAAGCCGAGCCCCTGCGCCCCGCCCGTCACCACTGCGTGCTGGCCTGAAAGATCGATCTGGTTCATGGCTTCCTCCGGTTGCGTTCTCCTCCGGCGCGGTGCGCCGCTTGATCTGATCTATTATATTAGTGTAACAATCGCAACAAGGGTGGCGGCGATTTTCGCGCCGCCGCAGGAGGAGATTTGCATGCGGGCAAGCGAGACGAGGACGGTCGGGCGCACGGAACTGAGGGTGACGGCCCTCGGCATGGGCACGGCGGCGATGGGCGGGCTTTACGCGCCGGTTTCTGCGGAGGCGTCGCTGGAGGCTCTCGAAGCGGCCTGGCAGGCGGGCATCCGCTATTTCGACAGCGCCCCGATGTATGGCCTCGGCCGGTCGGAGCATCTGCTCGGCCATTTCCTGCGCGAGAAGGCGGGTCCTGATGTTTCCTTCACGGTCAGCACGAAGGTCGGCCGGCTGATGGCGCGCGAGCGGCCGGGACGCGACCTGCCGCCGGCACCGCCGAAGAACGCGCTCGATTCTGGCTGGCACAACGGCCTGCCGTTCCACGAGGTCTTCGACTATTCCTATGATGCCATCATGCGCAGCTTCGACGACAGCGGCCAGCGCACCGGCCTCGAACGGCTCGACCTTCTTTTCGTGCACGACATCGGCAGCGTCACCCATGGGGATGCGCAGGCGGGCCACTGGGCGGCGCTGACGACGGGCGGTGGTTTCCGCGCGCTGGAGGAGTTGAAGGCGGCGGGACTTATCGGCGGCTTCGGCCTCGGGGTGAACGAGGCGGCCATCGTGCTCGATGCGATGAACGAAACCGCCCTCGACTGCACGCTGCTCGCCGGCCGCCATACGCTTCTGGAGCAGAATGCGCTCGACCTTCTGGAGAAGGCCCGGCAGGCGGGCATGGGCATCATGATCGGCGGCGTGTTCAATTCCGGCATCCTCGCCGCCGGCCCCGGTGGCCACCGCAGGTTCAATTATCAGGACGTGCCCGAGGCGGTCGCACGGCGGGTGGACGCGCTGACGGCGGCCTGCGCGCGCTTCGGCGTGCCGCTTTCGGCCGCTGCCATCCAGTATCCGCTGCGCCATCCCGCCGTGACCGCGGTGCTGATCGGCCCGCGCGATGCCGGGCAGGTCCGGCAGAATGTTGAATGGTTCGAGCAGGATGTGCCGCCGGAGCTCTGGCAGACGCTGGAGCGGGAAGGGCTTGTCGCCTGAAGGCCGCGGCCCCGTCGCGGGGCCGCGCCGATCCTACATCGTCGCGCCGATGTTCCATGGCACGAATTCGAGGTCGCCATAGCCGAGTTCCTCGGATCGCGTGCGTTCGCCGGAGGCGGTCCGGAGGATGAGGTCGAAGATCTGCCGTCCCTTTTCCTCCAGCGAAACGCCGTTCAGGACGTCGCCGCAGTCGATGTCCATGTCTTCCCGCATCTGCTCGTAGATGTAGGAATTGGAGGCGAGCTTGATGGAGGGCGTCGGCTTGCAGCCGAAGGCGGAGCCCCGGCCGGTGGTGAAACAGAGGATATTGGCGCCGCCCGCGACCTGCCCGGTCGCCGACACCGGATCGTAGCCGGGCGTATCCATGAAGACGAGGCCCTTCGCGTCGACCGTGTCGGCATATTCGAAGACGGCGCGCAGGTTCGTCGAGCCGCCCTTCGCGGCTGCGCCGAGCGATTTTTCCAGGATCGTCGTGAGGCCGCCGAGCTTGTTGCCGGGGGAGGGGTTGTTGTTCATCTCCATGTTGTGGCGGGCGGTGTAGTCCTCCCACCAGCGGATCCGCTCGACGAGCTTCTCGCCGACGGCGCGACTTTCGGCGCGGCGGGTGAGGAGATGCTCGGCGCCGTAGATTTCCGGCGTCTCCGACAGGATGGCCGTGCCGCCCTGCTCGACGAGAAGGTCGACGGCCGCGCCGAGCGCCGGATTGGCGGTGATGCCCGAATAGCCGTCGGAACCGCCACACTGGAGGGCGAGCATCAGCTCGGAGGCAGGCGCCGGCGTGCGTTTGTGGGCATTCACCACCGGCAGCATCTCCTGGATCGCCCGGACGCCGGCTTCCACCGTCTTGCGCGTGCCGCCCGTCTCCTGGATGGTCAGGGTGCGGAAGGTGATATTCTCCTCGACGCCATAGGTCTTCATCCAGCGGGGAATCTGGAAGACCTCGCAGCCGAGGCCGACCATCAGCACGCCGCCGACATTGGGATTGGTGGCAAAGCCCCATTGCGTCTTCTTGAGCAGGTCATGCGCCTCGCCGTTGACGTCGAGGCCGCATCCCGTGCCGTGCACCAGCGAGATGACCCCGTCGACATTCGGATAGTCCTTGAGGATGCCGGACTTGTTGATCTCCTCCGCGATGAAGCGGGCGGCGCTCGCCGAACAGTTTACCGATGTCAACACGGCGACGTAATTGCGCGTGCCGACCTTTCCATCGGCGCGGCGATAGCCGAGGAACGTCGCGCGCTCCGCCGCCGGCAACACGTTGGTCTCCTTCAGTCCCTCGCCGAACATGTAGTTCCGCTCGAAGGTGTGGATGTAGACATTGTGCTCGTGCACCCAGTCGCCTGGCGCGATGGGCTCGCGGGCAAAGCCGATGACCTGGCCGTACTTGACGATCGGCTGGTCCTTGCCGATCGCCGTCATCGCCATCTTGTGACCGCGCGGGATGCGCGCGGTCGCGGCGATCGCGCCCGCAAGGTCGCCCGGATTGAAGGGATCGGTCACGAGGACGATGTTGTCGGCGGCGGAAAGCTGGATGAAACGGGCCATGGCATGCTCGGGCGGGTTCGCGCTGGGGCGTTCCGCGGAAGGTTGTGATATTTGAATACTAATATAACAGTAGGTGCGCGGTCAAGCGCGCCCGCGCCCGTCATGGTGCGGGCATGGATTGCCATGCGTTTCGGAAGGGCTGCCGGCGTGGCCGCTGGTCAGGCGTACCGGTCAATCGTGATGGAAGACTTCCACCATCTGCGCCCACCATTCGCCGTCCTTGCGGGTGGCGAGCGGCTGCTGCAGCGGATCGCAGATCTCCCACCATTTCTGCATGGCGGGCGAGCGGGCCATTTCGGCGGCGTCGGCCGTAAAATCGCTGCCGTGATATTCCCAATAGGCGAAGAGCAGGTTTTCCGGCTCGCGCAGGAAGATCGAATAATTGCGGATATTGGCCGCGCTGATGACCGCGAGTACATCCGGCCAGACGGCCGCGTGCAGCGCCTTGTATTCGTCGATCACCTCGGGTTTCAGCCCGATGCAAAGGCCCATTCGCTGCATGTCAGTCTCCGTGGGATGGGGGTGGTCGCTCAGCCGAAGGCATTGTTGGCGACGGCGACTTCCAGCGTGTTGCGGAGCGAGGTGTTGAGGTGCTCGCGCATGGCATTGGCCGCCGCCTCGCTGTCGTGGCGCTGCAGCGCCTTGAGGATCGCCTGGTGCTGCTGGATCGTCTGCTCGCCATAGCCCGGCTTGGGAATGGCGAGATAGCGGCCGCGGTCCATCTGCGCCTTGGATATGTCGACCGCCCGCCAGAGCATGTGGAAGCCGTTCACCTCGGCGATGGTGCGGTGGAAGGCGTCATCGAGCTGGATGGCGTCGCTGTAGCGGCCGCGGGCGATCGCCGTGCGATGCGCCGCGATATTGTCTTCCAGCGTCTCGGCCTGCGCCTGCGTCAGCTTTTCGGCGGCCCGCCGCGCGCTTTCCATTTCCAGCGCGTTGCGGATGACATAGGCTTCCTCGATGTCGCGGATGCTGATGCGCGCGACGAAGGTGCCCGTCTGGGCGAAGACGTTGACGAGGCCCTCGTCGCTGATGCGTTTGACGGCCTCGCGCACCGGCGTGCGGGAAACGCCGAGTGTCTGGGCGATGGCCATCTCGTTGATCGCCTCGCCCGGCTTCATCTGGCCGCTGACGATCAGGCTGCGAACCTTGTGATAGATCTGGTCGCGCAACGGAAGGGATCGGTTGAGGTTGGATGCGTCGATGTCCATGGCCGCCGTTAATTTATAAAAGCCTGTTGAACCAAAGCACCTGGAATAACAGGATGTCAATGAAGGGGTGTCAGCGTCCGGTGGACGTACCCTGCGGTCTGATTTATTCCTGTCCCGGTCGTGCCTGCGCGAGAATCCGCATTGCGGATGCCGACCGTATAATACTAGTGTTACGCATAAAAGCCAATATTGATACCCGAAGCAACCGGGTATGAGAGGAAGCCGGATGATCGTCGATGCGCATCACCACCTGTGGCGGGTCGGCCGCGGGGATTATCACTGGATGTCGCCGGACATGCCGGTGCTGGCGCGCGACTATCTTGCCGATGACCTGCGTCCCGTTCTCCGGAGGGCCGGCGTCGACCGTACCGTCGTCGTCCAGGCGGCGCAGACGGAGGCGGAGACCGATTTCCTGCTTTCGCTCGCGGCGGAAACGGATTTCATCGCCGGTGTCGTCGGCTGGCTGGATTTCGAGGATGCCGCCTTTCCCGCCAAGCTCGAAGCGCTGATGCGCCGGCCGAAATTCGTCGGGCTGCGACCGATGCTGCAAGACCATGCGGACGACAGCTACGTCCTGCGCCCGGCCGTGCTCGACAATATCCGCCATCTCGCCGCGGCGGGCGCCGCCTTCGACATCCTCACCTTTCCGCGCCATCTGCCCATCATCCTGCGCATGCTCGATGCCGTGCCGGACGTGCGGGCAGTCGTCGACCATCTGTCGAAGCCGCCGGTGGCGAGCGGCAGGCTGGAGGGTTGGGCGGAGGACATGGCCCGGATCGCCGCCCATCCGGGCCTTCATTGCAAGGTTTCCGGGCTCGTTACCGAGGCCGATCATGAAGGCTGGGCGCCGGGCGATCTGACGCTCTATGTCCGGCATGTCTTCGATGTCTTCGGCGCCGACAGGCTGATGTTCGGCAGCGACTGGCCGGTCTGTCTGCTCGCCGCCTCCTATGCGGAAGTCCTGAACGCCGCCCGCGGCATTCTCGATCCCCTGCTCGACGCGGATGGCATGGCCCAAGTGTTCGGCGGCAATGCCGTGAGCTTCTACCGCCTCTGAGCCGCCCTGGCGGTTGCCGCCGCGCTCGACCCGAACCATGGCTCCATGGATATGCGGAACGACGCTTGCGAGGCCTGTTATATTAGTGTAATAGGACAACGCCGGTAAGAGGAGAGACATCGACAGCGATGCGCGCCGGCAAGGGGAGAGAGGAATGTCTTCGGCCGCGAGCGCACTGCACATGAGGGGGATCGGCAAGGTCTTTCCCGGTGTGAAGGCCCTGTCCGGCGTGGACCTCGCCGTCCGCTTCGGCACGGTGCATGCCATCGTCGGCGAGAACGGCGCCGGCAAGTCGACCCTGATGAAGATTCTCAGCGGCGCCTACGCCCCGACCACCGGCACCATCGAGGTCGCCGGCACGGAGGTGCGCATGAAGCGCCCGGCCGACGCCCAGAAGCTCGGCATCCGCATGGTGCACCAGGAACTGAACCTCGTTCCCGACCTCACGGTCGCCGAGAACATCTTCCTCGGCCGCATGCCGAAGCGGCTCGGCTTCTTCGACCGCGGCGGCATGGTGCGCCGCGCCGCCGCCATCCTCGCGGAGCTCGGCGCCGCCATCGATCCGCAGCAGCGCCTTGGCGACCTGTCGATCAGCCAGCAGCAGCTCGTGGAGATCGCGAAAGCCTATGCCGCCGAACCGCGCATCATCGTGCTCGACGAGCCGACCTCCAGCCTTAGCGAGCACGAGACGGCGGCGCTCTTCCGCATCCTGCGCAAGATGCGCGATGCCGGCATCGCCATCATCTATATCAGCCATCGCCTCAAGGAAGTGCTGGACATTGCCGACGAGGTGACGGTGCTGCGCGACGGCGCGATGATCGAGACCCGGGCCGCCAGCGGCATCACCGCCGCCGAGATGATCCGCCTCATGGTCGGCCGCGAGGTGAGCAACGTCTTCCCGAAGACCCCGTCCACCATCGGCAGGGAAGTGCTCCGGGTGCGCGGCATCGGGGACGGCGAGCGCTTCCACGCCATCAGCTTCGACGTGCGCGCCGGCGAGATTCTCGGCCTCACCGGCCTCGTCGGCGCCGGCCGTACGGAGGTCGCCCGCGCCATCTTCGGCCTTGCGCCGCTGACATCTGGCACGGTCGAGATCGACGGCGCGCCGGTGACGATCGGCTCGCCTGCGGCGGCCGCCCGCGCCGGCATCGCCTATGTGCCCGAGGACCGCAAGGGCGACGGCATCATGCCCGCTATGACGGTGCGCGAGAATATCAGCCTGCCGGTGCTGCGCCGGCTTGCCAACCGTTTCGGCCGCGTGCGGCGCGGTGCCGAGCGCGAGCTTGCCGGCACCTATGTGCGCAAGTTCTCCATCGTGCCGCCGGATGGCGAGCGGCGCATCGGCCTGCTCTCCGGCGGCAACCAGCAGAAGGCGGTGATCAGCCGCTGGCTCGCCACCGACCCGAAGGTGCTGATCCTCGACGAGCCGACGCGCGGCGTCGATGTCGGCGCCAAGGCGGAAATCCACGGCATCATCGGCCAGCTCGTCGCCAACGGCATGGCCGTGGTGATGATCTCCTCCGAGCTGCCGGAAATCATGGGCGTTTGCGACCGCGTGGTCGTCATGCGCGACGGGCGCGCCTCGGTGCCGCTTGCCCGCGAGGGCCTGACGGAGGAGCGCATCATGGCGCTCGCCACGGGCGAGGAAAGTGCAGAAGGGGAGGCCGCATGACGGACATTGCCGCCATGGGACAGACAACGAAGGACGCCGCACGCTTCAGCCAGGGCAGCCGCATGGTCGGCATGCTTTCGCGCGCGGGCCTCACGCTCGCCATCCTCGCCGTCATCCTCTACGGCTCGCTCGCCAATCCGGTCTTCTTCACGGCCGGCAATTTCGTGAACGTGCTGATGTCCATGTCCATCGTCGGTATCGTCGTCGTCGGCATGACCTTCGTGCTGGTCGTCGGCGGTATGGCGGACCTTTCGGTGCCGGCGACCATCGCCTGCGGCGCGATCCTGTCGCTCGCGCTCCAACCCTATATCGGCCCGGTTCCGGCCTTTGCCGTCGCGGTGCTGCTGGCGGGGCTCACCGGCCTCGTCAACGGCGTGCTCGTCGGCTATGTCGGCATCAATCCCATCATCGCCACGCTCGGCATGGGCACCATCGTGCTCGGCATCGTGCAGGCCGCCGTCGGCGGCGTCATCGTCTACGGGACGGATCCGAGCTCGGCGGATTTCGTCAAGAGCCGCATTCTCGGCGTGCCGATGATCGCCGTTATCTTCATCGCCATCGCAATCCTCGGCAATTTCGTGCTGTCGCGCACCTTCTGGGGCCGCTGGACTATCGCGACGGGCGGCAATTACAGCGCCGCGCAAGCGAGCGCCGTGCCGGTGCGGGCCGTCAGGGCCGGCGCCTTCGTCATCACCGCCTTTGCCGCGGGCTTCAGCGGCGGCCTGCTCGGCCTGACGCTGCAGAGCGCCCGCCCGCTCGTCGGCCAGGGCTACGAGTTCAGCGCCATCACGGCGGTCGTCGTCGGCGGGGTGTCGATCATGGGCGGCTTCGGTTCCATCCCGCGCGCCATGGCGGGCCTCGTCTTCGTGCAGCTTCTGACCAATGTCATGGTGCTTCAGGGCGTGCGCACGCCGATCCAGGGCTTCGTCCTCGGCCTCCTGATCGCCGGTGCCGTCGCGCTCGACATCGCGCTGCGCAAGCGGGGTGTCGCCTGATGCCCGCCTTCGTTTCCACGCTCCTGCGTTACCGCGTCGCCGTCATCCTCTGTCTGACGCTCGCCGCCGCCACACTCATCGTTCCGGGCTTTGCCAGCCTTACCACGCTCAGCCTCGGCCTCGACCGCGGCTCGACCATCGGCCTCATCGCCATCGGCCTGACGGTGCTCCTCATCGCCGGCCAGATCGACCTTTCCGTCGGCTCGGTCTTCGCCGTTTCCGGCATCGTCGGGATCATGCTCCAGCCGGCGCTCGGCATGGGATGGGCGGCGCTCGCCGGCGTTCTGGCGGGCACCGCCGCCGGCGTGGTCAACGGCTTCCTCGTCGTGGCGCTGCGCATCAATTCGCTGGTGGCGACGCTCGCCACCATGCTGGTCTTCCGCTCGGTCGCGCACTGGATGACGGCGAGCCAGCCGATCCCCGGCAACGACATCATGTTCTCGATCACGCTCAGCGAGATCTACCTTGAAGTCTTCACCGTCCGCAGCGGCCTGTTCCTGGTCTCGATCCTTGCCCTCCATGTCTGGCTGACGCGCACCGTCGCCGGCCGCAACCTCTTCGCCGTCGGCTCCAACGCGCTTTCGGCGGAAGCGAGCGGCATCTCGGCGGGGCGCATCATGTTCCTGTCCTTCGTCTTCGCGAGCACGCTTGCCGGCGTCGCGGGCGTCCTGCAGAGCCTTGCCACCAATACGGGCTCGCCGGTCTACGGCTCCGAGCTCACCGTCGCGGTCATCGCCGCCGTCGTCGTCGGCGGAACGCGGCTGGAGGGCGGGCGCGGCTCGGCGCTCGGCACGCTCGGCGGCGTCCTCACCATCGCCGCGCTGACGACGGCGATGGAGTTCCAGTCGGTCCCCGCCTACATGCAGCAGGTCGCCTCCGGGCTGATCCTCATCCTGCTCGTCGTCCTCGACCGAACCGTTCGCACCGGCCGGCGCAAGCCTGCCGCGGCCCCCGCCCATGCCTGAGAATTTTCCAATCGATGAAGGAGGAAAACATGATTGGTAAGACTGCACGCTTGCCCGCCGCCGTGGCGGCCATACTGCTCGCCTCGACGGCCTTCGCCAGCGCCAAGACGGTCTGTTACGTCACGGCCGCCGATTCCCACGCCTATGCGACGCCGGCCAATGTCGCGCTCAACGACCGCGCCAAGGAGCTCGGTATCGAGATCCTGAGCCTCAGCCAGAACTTCGACGTGCAGACCGGCACGGAGCAGGTCAGCACCTGCATCGCCCGCAAGGCCGACGGCATCATCCTCTGGCCGCTCGATCCGCAGGCCTATATCCCCGCGCTCGCCCGCGCCAAGCAGGCGAACATCCCGGCGATCCTCATCAACTCGCCGATGGCCGAGCAGGCGAACGACTTCATCAAGTCCTTCACCGGCCCGGACGTCTACGAGGAGGGCAAGCTTGCCGCCGATTCGCTGAGCGAGGCGATGAAGGGCGAGGGCGCCGTCGTCGTCATCGCCGGCCAGGCCGGCAACGGCACGACCATCGGCCGCGTCGGCGGCTTCGTCGACCGCCTCAAGGAGATCGGCAGCAAGATCGAGGTGCTGGAGACCGTCAATGCCGACTTCGACCAGCAGAAGGCGCTCGTCGCCAGCCGCGACCTGATCACCCGCTTCGGCGACAAGATCACCGGCGTCTACGCAAACGACGACACCATGGCGCGCGGCTTCATCGACGCCTGGAAGGAAGCCAATTCCGGCAAGCCGACGCCGCCGATCGTCGGCATCAACGGCCAGCGCGACGCCTTCGATTCCATCCGCTCGGGCGAGATGTACTCGACCATCGTCCAGTCGCCGGTCGAAGACGGCAAGCTCGCCATCGAGACCATGGCGGAGATCCTCGACGGCAAGGAGGTCAAGGCCCGCCTGCCGATCCCGCTGACGGTCGTCACCAAGGCCAATGTCGAGACCGTCCAGCCGGCCTTCTGACGGCTGAAGAGCTTTCACGAGCCGCAGGGCGCCGCGCGCGCCTTGCGGCTTTTCCATGTCCGCAAGCCGGGCCGCGGGCCGAATATCAGACTGAAAGATATACGGACGCACTCAAGGAAATCAGGCTTTCCGCCGTCTCCCCTAGTCTGCCAGGGCTATCAACCCCGTCGAGGAGGACGGGACAGGGAGGAGTGGCCAATGAAAACGTACTTGCTGACGAGCGTGGCGCTCGGCGCCTTGCTCTTTGCAGGCTCGGCCGTCGCCGAGGACTTGAAGATCGGGGTTCTCGCGACTCTGGAAGGAACCTATACCGTCCTCGGCGAGGATGCCATGCGCGGCGTCGAGGTGGCGCTCAAGGAAATGCCGACCGTCGGCGGCAAGACGGTGAAGACCGTCGTCGCCTCGACCGACACGACGCCGGAAAGCGCCGTGCGCGCGGCCCGCAAGCTGGTGGACCAGGACGGCGTGACCGTCATCGTCGGCCCGCTTTCCGGATCCGAAGGCATCGCGCTGCGCGACTTTGCCAAGCAGAACCCGAACGTCACGGTCGTCAACGGCCTTTCTGGCGCGCAGGAAGCCACGATGGTCGATCCGGCCGCGAATTTCTACCGCTTCAACATGGACGGCGCCCAGTGGGGCGCGGGTCTCGGCAAATATGTCTTCGAGACCAAGGGCTGGAAGAATGTCGCCTCGGTCGCGGAAGACTATTCCTTCGGCTACACCAACTTCATGGGCTTTGCCCTCGGCTTCTGCCAGGCTGGCGGCCAGATTTCGGAGCGCCAGTGGGTGCCGCTCGGCACCAAGGATTTCTCCTCGATCATCGCGGCGCTGCCCGATGACGTCGATGCCATCTATGTCGGCCTCGGCGGCGCCGACGCCGTCAACTTCCTGAACCAGTACCAGCAGGCCGGCGGCAGCGCCCACCTCATCGGCGGCACGATCATGGTGGACGGCACCGTGCTCAATGCCAAGGGCGATGCGAAGAAGGCGCTGATCGGTACGCCTTCCGGCGGTCCGCAGGCGGACGATTCCACCGATCCGAACTGGACGAAGTTCGTGAAGGCCTATCAGGATGCCTTCCCGGCCGACAAGCGCTTCCCGTCGCCCTCGCTGTTCGCGACGGGCTACTACAATTCCACCATCGCGACGCTGAAGGCGCTCGATCAGGTCAAGGGCGACATTTCCGGCGACCAGGCGGCCTTCCGCGATGCGCTCGCCAAGATGGAGCTGGATGCGCCGAACGGCCACTTCAAGCTCGACGCCAACCGCCAGGCGATCGGTACGAACTTCATCAGCGAGGTCACGGAAGGGCCGGACGGCAACCTGATGAACAAGCTGGTCATGACCGTGCCGGACGTGAACCAGACGCTCGGGCTTTCGGAAGAATCCTTCAAGAAGATCGGCCTGCCTTCGCGCGACGCGCCGGAGTGCAAGACGTCCTACTGATCGCTTTACGGAAGGCCGGGTTCGCGCCCGGCCTTTCCGCAATCGGCGCCTCGAAGCGGAAGGGGAGGCTGGCTTGTCGCTGATCACTTACCTCAACCGGGTACATTTCGCCGACGACATTCTTGAGGAAGCGCTTGCCGTCGAAGCCCGCTCCCTTGCGATCCGCCGCCCCCTGATCGTCACCGATCGCGGCCTTGCCGCCAGCGGCCATCTCGACCGGCTGCTCGACGCCTTCGACACGGAAACCGCACCGGCGATCTTCGCCGAAACGCCGGCGAACCCGACGGAGGCCGCATGCCGGGCTGCGGCCGCGGCCTATCGAAACCATGATTGCGACAGCCTGATCGGCTTCGGCGGCGGCTCCTCCATCGACCTTGCCAAGGCGGTTGCCCTGGCCGTCAGCCATGACGGGCCGCTCATCAGCTATGCGGCGGTGGAGGGCGGCGTCTCGCGCATCCAGAACATCCTGCCGCCGGTCATAGCCATTCCGACCACCGCCGGGACCGGATCGGAAGTCGGCCGCGGCGCCCTCATCGTCTTCGACGACGGCCGAAAGCTCGGCCTCATCAGTCCCTACCTCATCCCGAAGGTGGCGATCTGCGATCCAACGCTGACGCTGACGCTTCCGCCGGACCTGACGGCGGCGACGGGCATGGATGCCATCACCCATTGCGTGGAGACCTATATCGCCACTGCCTATAATCCGCCGGCCGACGGCATCGCGCTCGACGGGCTGCGGCGCGCGGCGGCCAATATCGAGCGGGCAGTCGAGGAGGGGCGGGACCTTGACTCCCGCAGGGAGATGATGGCCGCGGCGCTCAACGGCGCGCTCGCCTTCCAGAAGGGGCTCGGCGGCGTCCACGCGATGAGCCATGCCCTCGGCGGGCTGAAACAGCCGAACCTGCACCACGGCACGCTCAACGCCGTGCTGCTGCCCCACGTGCTCGCCTTCAATGCGCCGGCGGCCGGGCATCGCTATCCGGCGCTCCGCGAGGCGATCGGCATTCCGGCCGGACGTGATCTCGCGGCGGCCTTTTCAAGGATCAGCGTCGGCCTCGGCCTGCCCTCGCGGCTCGGCGAGATGGGCCTCGACCGCAGCGCTCTGGAGCTTGCCGCAGCGCTTGCGGAGCGGGATCACACCAACGGAACGAACCCCCGGCGGGCGACCTCGCGGGACTATCTGGCGATGCTGACGGACGCTCTCTAGCGCGGCCGGTCCCGAAGAGCCGCCGAAAGGCCCGATTCCATACCTTTTAGTCTCATTTTCCGGCTTGTGCGGCTTGCAAAACCGGCATTCTCGCAGGTTTAATCGCTTCCGAGCCGGTCGCGTCCGACGACTTGTTCCGGGAGGAGACTGCATCGGGCGTTCATCCGGAACATCGCCGCAGACGCGATGGCCGACTGTCTGCTCATCGCATTCGGCCAGGCGGAAAACTGCCGGCCACACAGCTCTTGGAAGCCCCGGCTCTCGCAGAAAACAACTGCGGGGGGAGGAGATGAGTACTGCTCTAGCCGTCTATCACGGCCCGTTCGGCCGTGCGGCGCTGTATAATATCAATCGCCCCATGGCGACGCATGCGCATCGGGAAGGCCATCTCACGTTTCATGTCCAGGGCACGCCGTCCGTCGTGACGGCGTCCGGCCTCGAATGTCGCATCGATGCGGGCACCGGCGGAACGGTCAATCCCTGGCAGCCGCACAGCTTCAATCCGGGCGATCCGGAACACGGCACGCTGTTCCTCGTGCTCTATATCAAGCCGCTCTGGTTTCTCGAGGTCGGCCGCACGGCGCAAGGTGCGCTGCGCTTCGGGCGCGACCGCATCGCCATCACGCCGCAGATCCACCGGCTGGTGAAGCTGGTCTCGGCCCTGCTGCTCGAGGATATCCATTCCGATCTCTTCGACGGCTACCTCTATGAGCTGACGCGCCTTTGCTACGACCAGACCTGGCAATGGTCGCCGGACGTCTCGCCGCTGGAAGGCGAGACCGTCGTGCCCGTCCAGCAGCAATGGTCCGGCATCCGCGATTTCCGGGTGCGCAACTCCATGCGGCTGATGAGCGAACGGCTGAGCGACGAGGTCGTGCTCGATACGATCGCCCGCGATGCCGGGCTTTCCCGTCCGCATTTCTACAAGCTCTTCCGCGAGAATGCCGGCATCACGCCCAATGTCTATCTCAACACGCTGAAGATGGAGACGGCGATCGACAGCCTGACACTCACCCAGAAGCCGATCACCACCATCGGCCTCGACCTCGGCTTCGCCTCGCAGGCGAGTTTCACCCGCTTCTTCACCGCCAATGTCGGCATCCCTCCGACGGACTACCGGCGCGCCGCCTTCGTCGGTCAGTGAAGATCGCGCGGCGCGGCGCGTTTTAGCCGATCATCCGCGATGGGAGCATACTCAAAGGTACGTGGTTTCGCGCACGCTCCGGCTAGTCTCGTGACATCAACGACGTCATGAAGCATGGGAGGATGCCGCTTGACTGCTCGGTTTGGCTGCATTCAGCGATGGCCGTTCGCCGCGCCCCCTGCCGGGGGGCGGAGATGATCGCCTATTACAATCGCCATCCGGTCTGGTCGCTCGTCGTCTTCCTCGTCGCCGCCTTCTTCGTCTGGGCTATCTTCGCCGCCTGGCCGCCGGGGCTGGAGGCTGTACTCGGCAAAAAGAAGGTCTTCCTCAACGCCATCTTCAACGGCATAACGCTGGGCGGGCTCTACTTCCTCGTCGCCAGCGGCTTCACGCTGATCTTCGGGCTGATGAAGAACGTCAATCTCGCCCATGGCTCGCTTTACATGCTGGGCGGCTATATCGGCTACGGCGTCGCGCTTGCTACTGGCTTCTGGCTCCTGTCCTTCGTCGTCGCCTTCGTCGTCGTCGCGCTCGTCGGCATCGTCCTGCAATACGCCGTCTTCCGCCGCATGGAGGGCGAGGACCTGCGCCAGACGCTGGTGACGATCGGCATCTCCATCGTCCTTGCCGACCTCATGCTGTGGATCATGGGCGGCAACACCTTCCAGATCCTAGCGCCGGAATGGCTGGGCGGGCCGGTGCGCCTGCCGCTGGTCACCGCCGTCAAGAGCTCGGGCGAGCCGGTCTACATGACCTATCCCATCGTGCGCCTCGTCATCTTCCTCGCTTCGGTGGTGATCGGCGTGCTGATGTGGCTGGCGCTCAACCGCACGCGCATCGGCATGCTGGTGCGCGCCGGCGTCGACGACCGCGACATGCTGTCGGCGACCGGGGTGCGCATCCAGCGCGTCTTCGTGCTGGTCTTCGCCTTCGGCGCGGGCCTTGCGGGCATGGCGGGCGTCGTCGGCGGCACGTTCCAGTCGGTCGCGCCGGGGGAGGATACGCGCTTTCTGCTCGCGTCCCTCGTGGTCGTCATCGTCGGCGGCATGGGCTCCATTCCGGGCGCTGCGCTCGGTGCGCTGATCATCGGCCTCGCCGAGCAGGTCGGCTCCGTCTACTTCCCCACCTATTCGGTGGTGCTGACCTTCCTGATCATGGTCGTCGTGCTGGCCTTCCGGCCGCAAGGCCTTTTCGGGAGGACCCGCTGATGGCGCCCATCGACCAGTTCGTCAGCCGCACCGATGCGGCAGGCCGCCCCCACCGGCAGCCGGCTTTGTCGGGGCCCGCCAACATTCCCTGGCGCTACTGGTGCGTCGGCTTCATCCTCGTCCTGATGCCGGTCGTCGCCAACAGCTTCGTGCTGTTCCAGATCTTCGGCTGGGCCTTCATCCTCGGCATGGTCGGGCTGTCACTGATGTTCCTCGGCGGCTATGGCGGCATGGTCAGCCTGTCGCAGATGGCCGTCGCGGGGCTCGCCGCCTATATGGTGGCCGTGTTCGGCACGTCGGGCGTGCCGCAGGTGAGCCTCGGCTGGCCCTGGTGGCTGGCCGTGCCTGCCGCCCTCGTGATCGCCGTCGCCTTCGGCAGTATCGTCGGTGCGCTCGCCGTGCGGACGGAGGGCATCTACACGATCATGATCACGCTGGCGATCGCCACCGCCTTCTTCTACTTCGTCCGCCAGAACTACACGATCTTCAACGGCTTCAACGGCTTCAACCAGGTTCTGCCGCCGAAGCTCTTCGGCGTCGACTGGCGCCAGCCGGTGCCGATCTACTACCTGACGCTCGGCTTTGCGACACTTGCCTATTTCCTCGTCGTCTATGTGTCGCGCGCGCCGTTCGGCCTTGCCCTGCAGGGCGTGCGGGACAATCCGCGCCGCATGGCGGCCCTCGGCTACAATGTCACCGCCCACCGCATCGCGGCCTATGCCTTCGCCAGCTTCATCGCCGCCGTCGCCGGCATCCTGCTCGTCTGGCTGAACGCCCAGGTCTCGCCCGGAACGGTGGCGATCGGCCCGGCGATCGATATCCTCGTCATCGCGGTCATCGGCGGCATGCGCCATCCGGTCGGGCCGTTCATCGGCGCGCTCATCTTCGTGACGATCCGCACCTTCGCGCTGGACATCCTCGTTTCCCTGGGCATTCCCGGCGAGCGCTTCCAGCTCCTCGTCGGGCTGACTTTCCTCGCCATCGTCTTCTGGTCGCCGGATGGTATTCTCGGCCTCTGGCCGCGCTTCCGCCAATGGCTGACCTCGGCGTCATCGCTGACGGGCGACAGGGGAGGCAAGCCCTGATGGCCGCCAGCGTCGCAGAACGTCTCTCCGCGGCCGGTACGGCCAATGCGCTGGAACTGCGCGGCGTCACCCGCATGTTCGGCGCGCTTGCCGCGCTCACCGACATATCCCTGACGGTGCGGCCGGGCGAGCGGCGCGCCGTGCTCGGCTCCAACGGCGCGGGCAAGACGACGCTCTTCAACTGCATCACCGGCGATTTCCTGCCGACGTCCGGCACGATCCGGCTCTTCGGCGAGGACGTGACGGGCTTTCCCGCCTATGAGCGTATCCGCCGGGGCCTACGCCGCACCTACCAGATCTCTCTGCTCTTCACCGGCCTCAGCGTGATCGACAACATCTATCTCGCCTGTGCCGGCGTCTCGCGCGGCCGCTTCTCGATGGTCCGCCCGCGCCGCAGCGATGCGCTGGTGCAATCGGCCGAGCAGCTCGCCGCCGCCGTCCACCTCTTCGACGTCCGGGAAACGAAGGTCGCCGAGCTCTCCTACGGCCAGCAGCGCCAGCTTGAAATCGCACTGGCGCTTGCCGGCGCGCCGCGCTTCATCCTCTTCGACGAGCCGGCCGCCGGCCTCTCGCCGACCGAGCGGCAGGAGCTGGTCGAGATCCTGACCGGCCTGCCGTCCCATATCGGCTATATTGTCATCGAGCACGACATGGACGTGGCGCTCCGCGTCAGCGAGAGCGTGACGATGATGCACAACGGCCGCATCTTCAAGGAGGGGCGGCCGAGCGAGATCGAGAGCGATCCGGAAGTGCAGGCCCTCTATCTCGGCGGGGGCCTCGGCCATGGCTGACCGCAACCGCACCGCCGCCCCGACGCTCGATATCCGGGGGCTCAACGTCTATTACGGTTCTTCCCACGCCCTGCAGGGCGTCGACCTGACGCTGCCGGGCGGCGTGCTCTCGGTCGTCGGCCGCAACGGCATGGGCAAGACGACGCTCTGCAAGGCGATCATGGGCCTCGTGCCGTCCTCCGGCGGGTCCATCCGCTTCAACGGACAGGAGCTGCGCGGCCGCAACCCCGCCGACATCGCCCGCCTCGGGATCGGCTACGTGCCGCAGGGCCGGCGGCTCTGGCGCTCGCTGACGGTCGACGAGCACCTGAAGCTGGTCGGCTCGAACAAGGGCGCCTGGACCGTCGAGCGCATCTATTCGACCTTCCCGCGCCTTGCCGAACGCAAGGGCAATGGTGGCGGCCAGCTTTCCGGCGGCGAGCAGCAGATGCTCGCCATCGCCCGCGCCCTGCTTCTCAATCCGAAGCTGCTCGTCATGGACGAGCCGACGGAGGGCCTTGCGCCGGTGATCGTCGCGCAGGTCGCCGAAATGCTGGTGCGCCTCGGCGAGGAGGGCGACATCGACGTGCTCGTCATCGAGCAGAATATCGGCGTTGCCACCCGCGTCGCGGAAAAGGTGGCGATCATGGTCAACGGCCGCATCAACCGCGTGGCGGATGCGGCGCAGCTTGCCGGCGACCGGGATCTCCAGCAGCGCCTGCTCGGCGTCGGCCGCCACGGCCATGAGGCCGAGCCCGACCAGAAGGGCGCGGTGTCGGAGGAAGCGGCGCCGCGCGCGCCCGCGAAGCAGCGCAAGCTCTACATGTCCAATCCGGTGACGCCGACGCGCTGGTCGCAGCCGGTGCCGGTGCGGGTTCTCGAACAGTCCGCCCGGCTCGTCAGCGACGGGCCGCTCGCGCCGGCGGACGCGGCGGAACTGCGGCCGCTGAGCCCGGCCGGTGAGCCGGTGGTGCTGGTGGCCGGCACGCTCGATACCAAGGGCGAGGAGCTGCGTTTCATCCGCGATCTCCTGAAGGCCGAGGGGCTGGCGGTGCGCCTTGCCGATCTTTCCACCTCCGGCCGTCATTCCGGCGCGGATATTCCCGCCCACCAGATCGCGGCCTTCCATCCGCGCGGCGCCAGCGGCGTCTTCACCGAGGATCGCGGTACCTCCGTCGCCGGCATGACGCTCGCCTTCGAGCGCTGGGTGAAGAGCCGGGGCGAGATCGTCGGCGTCATCAGCGCCGCCGGCTCCGGCGGAACGGCGATGGCGACGCCCGCCATGCGCGCGCTGCCGGTCGGCATTCCCAAGGTGATGATCTCGACGGTCGCCTCGAGCGACGTGCGCAAATATGTCGGCGCATCCGATATCGTCATGATGCATTCGGTGGCGGATGTGCAGGGCCTGAACTCGATCACGCGGATGATCCTCGCCAACGGCGCCCATGCGCTGGCCGGAATGGTGAAGCCGCGTCTTGCCGCGACCCGCAAGCCGGCGCCGGCCGATGTACTGCCCGCGATCGGGCTCACCATGTTCGGCGTCACCACGCCCGCCGTCCAGCAGATCACGGCGCAGTTGAAGGACGACTACGACTGCCTCGTCTTCCATGCCACGGGCATCGGCGGGCAATCGATGGAAAGCCTCGTCGACAGCGGGCTGATCGCCGGCGTCCTCGACATCACGACGACGGAGATCTGCGACATGGTCGCCGGCGGCATCTTCCCGGCGGGCCCGGACCGCTTCGGCGCGATGATCCACAGGCGCATGCCCTATATCGGCTCGGTCGGCGCGCTCGACATGGTCAATTTCGGCCCGCCCGAGACGGTGCCGGAAAAGTACCGCGGGCGGCTTTTCTACAAGCACAATCCGCAGGTCACGCTCATGCGCACCAGCGTCGCCGAGAATGTCGAGATGGCGCGCTTCATCGGTGCGCGGCTCAACGAGATGGAAGCGCCGGTGCGCTTCTACCTGCCGGAGGGCGGCGTTTCCGCGCTCGACAGGCTGGGCCAGCCCTTCCACGACAAGGCGGCGGACGAGGCGCTGTTCCGCACGCTGGAGGAGACGGTGCGGCAGACGGCGAACCGCCAGCTCATCCGCATGCCCCACAACATCAACGACGCGGCCTTCGCCGACGAGATCGTGCGCGCCTTCCGCGCCCTTCACGGCACGAGCCGCCCGCGTGCCAGCAAGACGAGGAGATGACCATGGCCATCGCGCGCAGCGCCATCCTTGAGAAGTTCCGCGGCATGATCGACCGGGGCGAGCCGATCATCGGCGGCGGCGCGGGCACCGGCCTTTCGGCGAAATGCGAGGAGGCCGGCGGCATCGACCTCATCGTCATCTACAATTCCGGCCGCTACCGCATGGCCGGCCGCGGTTCGCTCGCCGGGCTTCTCGCCTATGGCGACGCCAACGGCATCGTTATGGACATGGCCTCCGAAGTCCTGCCGGTGGTGAGCCACACGCCCGTCCTTGCCGGCGTCAATGGCACGGATCCGTTCCGACTGATGGACGTCTTCCTGCCGGAGCTGAAACGCATCGGCTTTTCCGGCGTGCAGAACTTTCCGACGGTCGGGCTGATCGACGGTACCTTCCGCGCCAATCTGGAAGAAACGGGCATGTCCTACGGGCTGGAGGTCGACATGATCGCCAAGGCCCGCGGGCTCGACATGCTGACGACGCCCTATGTCTTCAACGAGGACGAGGCGGCAGCCATGGCGGCGGCGGGGGCCGACATCGTCGTCTGCCATATGGGGCTGACGACGGGCGGCTCCATCGGCGCGGAGACGGCGCTCAGGCTTTCCGAATGTCCGGCCCTGGTCAACCGCTGGGCCGAGGCGGCATTGAAGGTCAACAGCGACGTGATGATCCTCGTCCATGGCGGGCCGGTGGCAACGCCCGAGGACGCCGAATTCATCCTGAAGAACACGGACAATTGCCACGGCTTCTACGGCGCCTCCTCCATGGAGCGGCTGCCGGTCGAGGTGGCGCTTACCGAACAGACCCGCGCATTCAAGAAGATAAGGGGATGCTGAGCATGGTTTCGGCGCTGCGTTTCATGGGAGGACAGTCATGACTGGGCAAATGATCGGCCAGCTCATCCTTTGGCTCATTCTGGCGGTCATCGTCATCGCCATCGTCTATGTGGTGATGAACTGGCTCTACCGCCGCTCCACCAAGGAAATCGCCTTCGTCAGGACGGGTTTTCTCGGCGAGAAGGTGGTGATCGACGGCGGCGCTTTCGTCTGGCCGATCATCCACGACATCACGCCGGTCAACATGAACACGCTGCCGCTGGAGATCGCCCGCAACAGGGACAGCGCGCTGATCACCAAGGATCGGATGCGGGTCGATGTGGAGGCGGAATTCTATGTCCGCGTCCGGCCCTCCAGGGACGCCGTGTCGATCGCGGCCTCGACGCTCGGCCGCCGCACGCTGGAAGCGGAGAACCTGCATTCGCTCCTCTCGGGCAAGTTCGAATCCGCCCTTCGCGCCGTCTCGGCCGAGATGGCGATGGACGAGATCCACGAGCAGCGCGCCGAATTCGTGCGCCGCGTGAACGAGCTGGCGCAGGAGGGGCTTTCCAAGAACGGCCTCGAGCTCGAATCCGTCGCCATCAAGGATATTGACCAGACGGAGCTGCAATATTTCAACCCGTCCAACCGCTTCGATGCAGAGGGTCTCACCTCGCTCATCCAGGTCATCGAGACGCGTCGCAAGCTGCGCAACGATATCGAGCAGGATTCGATCATCCAGATTCGGGCCCGCAACCTGGAAGCCGAGAAGCAGTCGCTGGAGATCGAACGGGCGAGCGAGGAGGCCCGGCTGGAGCAGGAGCGCGACGTCGAGTTCCGCCGCGCCCAGCAGCGCGCGCAGCTCACCCGCGAGCGCGCCGAGCGTGAGACGGAGGCCGAGAGCGCCCAGATTCAGGCCCGCGAGGCCATCGAGAAGAACCGCATCGCCAATGAGCATTCCATCGCCGAGGCGCGCATCGCCGCCGAGCGCGAAATCCGCCAGCGCGAGATCGAGCGCCAGCGCAGTGTCGAGACGGCGGAGATCGTGCTGCGCGAGGAAATCGAGAAGGCGCGTATCCTTCAGGAGCGCTCCGTCGCCGAGGCGCGCATCGCCAACGAGGGCGACACGCAGGCGCGGGAAATCGAGCGGCAGGCCGCCATCCAGCGCGCCGAGATCGCCGCGCGCGAAGCGACCGAGCGAGCCCGCATCGAGCAGGAGCGCAAGGTCGCCGAGGCCCGCATCCGCAAGGACGAGGAGACCAAGGCGCAGGAGATTTCCAGCCAGCGCGCCATCGAGGAGGCGGAGATCGCCGCCGCCCAGGCGACGGAAGCCGCCCGTATCGCACAGGAAAAGCAGATCGCCAGCGAGCGCATCGCCTCCGACGAGGATGTCCGCCAGCGGGAAATCCTGCGCACCAGGACGGTGTCTGCCGCCGAGATCGTCGCGAACGAAGAGGTCGAGAAGGCCCGCATCGAGCAGCAGGCGCGGCTGGAGGCCGGGCGCATCGCGTCCGACCAGGACGTGCGCAACCGCCAGATCGAGCGCGACAAGGCGCTGGAAGAGGCCGAGATCAAGCGCCGCGAGGCCATCGAGCGCGAGCGGATCGTGACGGAACTGGCGCTGGAGAAGGAGCGCATCGCTTCGGCCGCCGCCCGCGAAGTCTCCGATATCGTGCGCAAGCGCGAGATCGAGGAGGCGGAGGAGACCCGTGTCATTAAGCTCGCCGTGCGCAAGTCCGAGCGCGCCGATGCCGACGCCAGGGTCCGTCAGGCCGAGATCAGCGCCAAGCTGGAGGTCGAGACCGCCGAGATCGCCCGCGACCGGGCCGTCGAAGCGGCCCGTCTCGAGCGCCGCCGTGCCATAGAACAGCTGGAAATCGCCCGCACGCAGGCCCTGCAGGAGGCGGAGATCGCGTCGCGCGAAGAGGTCGAGCGCAGCCGCATCGCCTCCGAGCGCGGCCTCGACGAGGCCCGCATCGGCCAGGAGCGCGATCGCCGCAAGCTGGAGGTCGAGCGCGAGCGCGAGATCGAGAACGCCCTGATGGAAAAGGCCATCGCGATCTACAAGAAGTCGCTCGACGAATCCGCCGCCCGCGCGGAAGCAGACCTTGCCCGTGCCCGCGCCGCTGAGGCGGAGGAGCAGATCCGCACCACCCGCGAGACCGAAGAGGCCAAGCGCCGCAAGAATGTCGACCTCGTCATGGCCGAGAAGCTGGCGCAGGAGAAGCGCATCGCCGCCGAGGCCGAAAAGGTGCGCCGCGCCGTCGAGGCCGAAGCGCAGAAGCTGCTCAACGAGGCGGAGAACGTGCTCTCCGACGAGGCCCGCTACTCGATCTTCCGGCAGAAGCTGCTGGAACATGCCGAGGGCATCGTGGCGGCCTCCGTCAAGCCGCTGGAGAAGATCAACGACATCCGCATCATGTCGCTCGGCGGCATGGGCGGGGCGAACGGCGATGCCGGCACGCTGCGCAGCCCCACCGACGAGGTGATCGAGTCGGCGCTGCGCTACCGCGTGCAGGCACCGCTGATCGACAATCTCCTCTCCGACATCGGCATCGAGGGCGGCTCGCTCGCCAAGATGGGCGGGCTCATCCGCGAGGCCTCCGATATGCAGCGCATCGCCAAGGATACGGCGCCCAAGGCGGGCGGCGGCAAGCCGGCCGGCCCGGCCTCCGACGGCAAGAAGTAAGGGGCGCCCGACATGGCAAGAGTGTTCGTTTCCAGCGTCATCGACGCCCCGGCCGCCAAGGTCTGGGAGCGTGTGCGCGACTTCAACGGCCTGCCGCGCTGGCACCCGCGCATCCGCGACAGCCGCATCGAGAACGGTGAGCCTTCCGACAGGATCGGCTGCGTGCGCGACTTTCATCTGCAGAACGGCGACCGCATCCGCGAGAAGCTGCTCGGGCTTTCCGACTACGACATGTTCTGCACCTACGCGATCCTCGAAAGCCCGATGCCGCTGACGAACTATGTCGCCAATCTCCGGCTGACGCCGGTGACGGACGGCGAGCGGACATTCGCCGAATGGACCGCCGAATTCGACTGTGAGCCGGAGGTGGCGGAAGACCTCGTCAACGGCATCGGCACCAATGTCTTTCAGGGCGGCTTCGATGCGCTGAAGCGTCATTTCGGGAGCCGCTGAGCGATGGTGAAGATCGTCAAGAGCACCGTTCTGGAGGCGCCCGTCGAGGCGGTCTGGGAGATCCTGCGCGATTTCAACGGCCATGACCGCTGGCACCCGGCCGTCGCCGACAGCCAGATCGAGCGTGGGCAGCCGTTCGACCGTGTCGGCTGCGTCCGCCGCTTCCATCTGGCGGACGGTTCCGAGCTGCGTGAACAGCTCCTGACGCTCTCCGACATGGACATGGCCTTCAGCTATTGCCTGCTGGATACGCCGGTGCCGCTGCTCAACTACGTCGCCCATGTGCGGCTGACGCCGGTGACGGATGGCGACCTGACCTTCTGGGAATGGCAATCGCGCTTCGACACGCCGGTGGGCGAGGAGGCAGCGCTTGCCGCGATGGTCGGCGAAGGCATTTACGAAACGGGTTTCGCAGCGGTGCGCCGGCACATGGGCCTCGCCGCCCGCGCGGCGGATGCATGACGGGAGGAGCGGACAGATGCCGGTCAGTGTGAGGACATTCCAGGGCGCCGAGGAGGCCGAGCGCGCGCTCGCCGCCAGCCGGACGGCGCGCTATTTCGGCGGCGGCACGCTCGTCATGCGGGCGGTCAATGCCGGCGACCAGGCCTTCGATACGATCGTGCGCGCCACCGATCCGCGCCTCAGGCAGATCCAGCTGCAGGGCGACAGCGTGGTGATCGGCGCCGGCGTGACGATGAGCCAGATCATCGCCAGCCGCGACGCGGCCTTCCTCGCGCCCGTCGCGAAGGTCATTGGCGGGCCGGCCATTCGTACCGTCGCGACGGTCGGCGGCAATCTCTTTGCCGCCTCCCCCTATGGTGACTTCGCCGCCGCGCTGCTGGCGCTCGACGCCAAGGTGGTGCCGGTGGGCGGCACGCCCGTGCCGATGGGCGATTTCCTCGATGCGCGCGACCGCGAGCCGCGCCGCCTCGTCCTCTCGGTGATCGTGCCGCGCCCGCGCGATTCGCGCGCTTTCCGCTTCGTCAAGGTGAGCCGCGTGAAGCCGAAGGGTGTCGCGGTCCTGTCCATCGCCGCGCTGCTTCCGACGAATGGCGGGCGGGTTTCCGGCGCGCGCGTCGCCTATGGCGCCATGGGCGGCCACCCGGTGCGGGCGCTGGCCGTCGAGCAGGCGCTCGAAGGCCGTACGCTCGACGAGCAGGGCATCGCGCCTGCCCTTTCCGCCGCCACCGACGGCATCAATCCGCAGACCGATGCGCTCGCCTCGGAATGGTACCGCCGCCAGGTGACGCCGGTTCATCTGAAGCGGCTTCTGCTCGACCAGAGGAGGTAAGTCATGACCAGGAAACCCCTCCAGTTCCAGCTCAACGGTTCCGGCAAGGCGATCTTCGTCGAGGAGGGCCAGAACCTGCTCGAGGCGCTGCGGCGCGGCGTCGGCGACCTGTCGCCGAAATATGGCTGCGGGCAGGGCACCTGCGGCACCTGCACGGTGCTCATCGACGGCGAGCCGCACCTTTCCTGTCTGACGCTCGCCGAAACCGTCGAGAACCGCGCGATCGAGACGACCGCGGGGCTTGCCATGGGGCCGCAGCTTCATCCGCTGCAACAGGCCTTCATGGATGGCTTCGCCGCCCAGTGCGGCTATTGCACGCCCGGCATGCTGATGGCCGCCAAGGCGCTGCTCGACCGCAATCCGTCTCCCACGCGGGAGGAGGTCGTCGAGGCTATCTCGGGAAACATCTGCCGCTGCACCGGCTACGAGCCGATCATCGCGGCCATCCTGGCCGCCGCCGCATCCGGCGGCGGGCGGCGCTACGCGTGAGGGGCCGGCCATGATCGAATTTCGCAAGGAATATTTCGCCGACGAGCGCGACGATACGCTCAACGAGATCGGCAAGCCGACGCAGCGCCAGGACATGCTCGGCCACGTGACCGGCCGCTCCCCGTTCTTCGACGATCACCTGTTCGACGGGCTGCTGCACCTGAAATGCCTGCGCTCGCCGCACCATCATGCGCGCATCCGCTCGGTCGACACGTCCGAGGCCGAACGCATGCCGGGCGTCAGGCGCATTATCCGCGCCCGGGACGTGCCGCACAACCTCAACACCCTGCTTAGCCTCATGGGCTTCGGCCTCGACGACGAGCCGATGCTGGCTGACAAGAAGGTCGCCTATGTCGGCGAGCCGGTCGTCGCCGTGGTGGCGGAAAGCGAGCGGCAGGCCTATGACGCCATCGCGAAAATCCGCGTCGACTACGACGTGCTGCCCCATGTGCTCGATGTCGAGGAGGCGCTGAAACCCGGTGCCCCCTCGGTCAATCCGACCTATCCCACCAATACTTTCACCTATCACGAGAAATACGATCACCAGAAGCTGCGCTTCGGCGACGTGGAGGCCGCGCTCCGGCAGGCGGACCATGTCGTCGAAGGCCGCTACCAGATGTCGCCCATCGAGCAGGCGCCGACGGAGACCTGCGGCGCCATCGCCGCGCCCGAGACCAACAACCGCTATGTCGTCTATACCTCGACGCAGGCGCTGTTCTTCTCGCTCGGCACGGCGGCGAAGATCCTGAAGCTCTCGTCAAACCGCATGCATTTCATCGGCGGCACCGTGGGCGGCGGTTTCGGCGGCAAGGTGGATTCCATCCATGAGCCGATGGCCATCCTCGGCTGCATGCTGACGGGGCGGCCGGTCAAGTTCATCTGGAATCGCGAGGAGGAGATGCAGGTCGGTGCCCCGCGCGGGGCGGAGCGCTGGTACATCACCGACGGGGTGATGAACGACGGCCGCATCGTCGCCCGCAAGTTCACCGGCTATTTCGACAGCGGCGCCTATACGCGCCTTTCGAGCTACGCGATCATCAAGAGCGTCGGCCACCTGCCGGGGCCCTATACGATCCCGAATGTCTCGGCGGATGTCTACTGCGTCTTCACCAACCGCACGCCGGCCACCGCCATGCGCGGCTTCGGCATCACGGGCGTGGATTTCGCCATCGAGACCCACATGGACAAAGTCGCCCACCGGGTGAAGATGAACCCGATCGAGCTGCGACTGAAGAACGCCTATCTCGACGGGGACATGAAGGCCCACCGGCGGCTCGCCAAGAACACCGCCCTCGTCGAATGCTGCCAGGTCGTGGCGGAAAAGGCGAAATGGTCGATCGGCCCGGAATATCGCGCCATGTCCTCGCTGAAGGGCGGTGGCGGCGAGCGGGCAGCGATCCCGCACACGATCATCGACAATCGCGGCCTTGCCAGGCCGGCCTCCGGCCTCGGCAGCTACCAGCCGCCGCCGGCACCGGGCTACACACCCACGCCAGCCTATACGCCGCCGTCCTACAGCCCGGAGCCGCAGCCCGTCCGGCCCTACGAGCCGGCACAGGCCGCCCCGCCGCCGGCTGCTCCGTCGCCAACGACGCCCCGGCCGGCCGGCAACCGCTTCTCGTCCATTTCCGGCCTCAGGAGGCGCTGACATGACGATCCATCGCGGACGCGGCTTTGCCGCCATCAATTACCCGATCGGCATGAATCTCGGCGGCGACCCGTCGCAGGCGCTCGTCCATTCCAACCCGGACGGAAAATTCATGGTCGCGCTCTCCTCCATCGATCTCGGGCAGGGCATGAAGTCGGTGACGCGCCAGATCGCCGCCGAAACGCTCGGTATTCCCGTGGAGGACGTCTATGTCGATACGGCCGATTCCGATACCGGCCCGCACTGCATGGGATCTTTCGCCTCGCGCGGCACGCACCGCGTCGGCAATGCGGTGATCGCTGCGGCCACCGAGGCGCGCGCCGTGATGATGGAGGCGGCGGCCGAGGAGCTGGAGGTCAATGCCGAGGATCTCGTGACCGACGGCAAGGGGAACATTCATGTGAAGGGTGCCCCGTCGAAGTCGATCACCACGGCGGCCGCCTGCAATGCTGCCCAGTTCAAGCAGGGCAAGACCGTGTCCGGCCGCGGCATCTTCCTTGTGCCGCTGTCGGATGTCGATCCGGAAACCGGCGAGATGACGCCGGTCACCTGCTTTGCCCATGCCGCGATGATCGTCGATATCGATGTCGACGACGAGACGGGCGAGGTGAATGTCGTCGAGATGAACAGTTGCTACGAGGTCGGCCGGGCGCTCAATCCACGGCTGGTGGAGCAGCAGCTCGTCGGTGGCGCCTGGATGGGCATGAGCCACACGCTCTGGGAGACCACGGAGCCCTATTATCCCGACCGCAGCCATGGCCCGGTGGACTTCAACGACTATGTCATGCCCGGCCCCGGCGATATCGCGCCGCACCACATATCCGTGCTGGAGCGGCCGGCGCCCGATGGCCCGTTCGGCGGCAAGGGGCCGGGGGAAATGTGCGCCAATCCCGTGCTTCCGGCCGTCACCAACGCCGTCTTCAACGCCGTCGGCGTGCGCATCGACGATCTTCCGATCACGCCGGAAAAGATCCTGCGGGCGCTCGCCGCGCAGGGCGGCGCGCGCCCGCAGCCGAAATGGTGAGGTAGGCCGTGCCCGTCACCCGCTCCATCGTCGGCATCGACAGCCCGGAAAAGCTCGCCTCCGCCCTGACGGCGGCGCAGTATCTAGCCGACGACGGTCTTTCGACGGCGGGGTATCTGGCGCTGGCGCTCGGCAAGCCCCTGCTGCTCGAAGGTGCGCCCGGCGTCGGCAAGACGGAGGCGGCCAAGGCCATCGCCTCGGTGCTCGGCCGCAACCTGATTCGCCTGCAATGCTACGAGGGCATCGATTCCGCCGCGGCGCTCTACGAATGGAACTATCCCCGCCAGATGCTGGCGATCCGTCAGGCCGGCGACACCTATGTCAACATCTATTCGGATGAGTTCCTCATCAACCGGCCCATGCTGGAGGCGCTGACGAGCCCGCGCGACGCCGTGCTGCTCATCGATGAAATCGACCGCTCGGACCATGAATTCGAGGCTTTCCTGCTGGAATTTCTCTCCGATTTCTCCATCTCCATTCCCGAGCGCGGCACGGTGCGCGCCGAACACCGTCCGGTCGTCATCCTTACCTCCAACCGCACGCGGGACTTGCACGAAGCGCTGCGCCGCCGCTGCGTCTATCACTGGATCGGCTATCCGGATGCGGTCCGCGAGGCGGAGATCGTGATGATGCGGGCCAGCGCCGTCGCGCGCAGCACGGCCGAGGCGGTCGTCGCCGCGGTCGGGCGGCTGCGGCAGGAGCCACTCGCCAAGCCTCCGGGCGTCGCCGAGACCGTGGAATGGGCGGAAGCCGCTACGCTGCTCCATTCGCAGGGCGCGCCCTGGCCCGCCGCCTTCAGGCGGGCGATCGGCGTCGCCCTCAAGGACCAGGACGATCTCGCCTTCACCGCGCCGCGGCTCGACACGCTGATTTCGGGAGCGGCGGCATGAGCGGCGGGGACCTGCCGCGCGCCGCGCGTCCCTTCGTCGAGTTCTCGACGCTCCTGCGCGAGAATGCCTTCATGGTGGCGCCGGAGCAGACGGAAATGTTCATCGCCGCCGTCGGCCTGCTCGGCCCCCGGCAGATGGGCGACATCCACAAGGCGGGGCTTGCCACGCTCGCCCCGCCACCGGAGCGACGGGAGGATTTCGACGCGCTCTTCCGTCTGCATTTCCTCGGCCAGTCGATCGCGGCCGGCGAGAAGGCGGAGGACGACGAGGAGCTGCAGGCCTTCGACGAGCGCGAGGGCGAGATGGAGCCGCCGGAGGCCGACGAGATCAACGAGGCCGGCGAGCAGGCGACGGGCAGCGAGGTGCTGACGCTCCGGCAGTTCGCCGACCTTGCGGAGAACGAAGCGTTGCGGCGCTTTCGCAAGCAGGCGGCAAGCCGCCTGCCGCGGCGCCTGACGCAGCGCCGCGCGCCGGCAAGATCGGGCGATCGCTGGAACATGCGCAAGCTCATGCGCGACGCCGTCAAGCGCGACGGCGAGGTGATGCGCCTTCCACAGATGGCGCGCAAGACGCGCCAGCGCCGCATCCTGCTCCTCATCGACGTTTCCGGCTCGATGAAGCAGCAGACGGAAACCCACATGCGCTTCGCCCATGCGCTCGCCGCCGTCTCGGATCATGTGGAAATCTTCACCCTCGGCACGCGGCTCACCCGCGTGACCCGTGCGCTGAGGCTCAGGCGGCAGGAGCAGGCGCTCGCGAGCGCTGCGACGCTCGTTGCCGACTGGGACGGCGGCACGCGGCTCGGCGATGCGCTCGCCGCCTTTCTTTCGGTGCCGCGCTTTGCGGGCTTTTCGCGCGGCGCGCTGGTCATCGTTCTTTCCGACGGGCTCGAGCGCGGCGATCCGGAGCGGCTGGTGGAGGCGGTACGGGCGCTTTCCCGCCGTGCCTGGAAGCTCGCATGGCTGACGCCGCTTGCCGGCGACAGCGGATATGTTCCGCAGACCGCCGCGATCTCGGCCATCGCGCCGACCCTCGACCGGCTGGGTAACGGCTCCGGTACCGCCGCGATCTGCGAGGAAATCCTGACGATAGCGAGGGCAGCATGATGAAGATCGTCGACGCACATCACCATATCTGGCGCCAGCGCGACCTGCCCTGGCTGATGGGTCCGATGCAGCCGCGCATTTTCGGGCCCTACGAGGCGATCCGGCGCGACTATCCCATCGAGGAATTCCTCGCCGATATCGAGGGCCGGGGCATCGTGAAATCCGTCTATGTGCAGGCCAACTGGGCGAGGGACCGCTTCGAGGACGAAGTCGCCTGGGTGCAGGGCGAGGGGGAGCGCACCGGCTGGCCGCACGCCATCGTCGGCTATTGCGACATGACGGTGGAGGACGCCCGCCCCGCGCTCGACCGGCTGGCGAAATATTCCCGCATGCGCGGCATCCGCCAGCAGTTCCACTGGCATCGCAATCCGCTCTACCGCTTCGCTTCCGGCCCGGATCTCTGCCGCGATGCCAATGTCCGGCGCAATGTCGCGCGGCTTGCCGATTACGGCTGGAGTTTCGACCTGCAGGTCTTCGCCCCGCAGATGAAGGGAGCGGCGGAGCTTGCCCGCGCCTGCCCGAACGTAACCTTCGTGCTGCAGCATTCCGGCATGCCGGAGGATATGAGCGCGGAAGGCTATGCCGCCTGGAAAGCCGAATTGCAGGCGCTTGCCCGCGAGCAGAACGTCGTCAGCAAGCTTTCCGCCTATGGCACGTTCATCCACCGCAACGACACGGGGCACATCGCCCGCATCCTCGCCGACACGGTCGGCATTTTCGGCGCCAGTCGCTGCCTCTTCGGCTCCAACTTCCCCGTCGAGAAGCTCTGGACGGATTACGGTGCGCTGCTCGGCGCTTTCCAGATCGCGGCATCTAGCCTCGACGAGACCGCGCGGCAGGCGGTTTTCCACGACACGGCAAGCCGTGTCTACAAACTCTGATCGAGCCTCGGGGAGGGCGCGCGATGGTTCATGAAGCACTCGACCCCGCCTTCGAGCGGCTGATCGATCCGCAGGCGGCGGTCACGCGCGCCGGTACCGGCTTCATCTTCACCGAAGGTCCGGTCTGGCATCCGCTGGATCATTACCTGCTCTTTTCCGACATGCCCGGCGACGTCCGGCGTCGGCTCGACCGCTCCGGCGTGCGCGAGGTGGCGCGGCCCTCCAACAAGGGCAACGGCATGACCTACGATGCCGCACTCAATCTCGTCGTCTGCGAACACGCGACCTCCAGCGTCGCGCGGATCGGCCCGGACGGGCGTCGGGAGGTGCTGGCCTCGCATTTCGAGGGGCGGGAGCTGAATTCGCCCAACGATCTCTGCATCCGCTCGGACGGTTCGATCTACTTCACCGATCCGTGGTACGGCCGCATGGCAGGCTTCGGCGTCGAGCGCCCGCGCGAGCTCGGCTGGCAGGGCGTGTTCCGCATTCCGCCGGGCTCGACAGGCCGCGAGCCGCAGCTCGTCACCAGCCGCTATCTTTTCTCCCAGCCCAACGGCCTCTGCTTCTCGCCGGATGAGTGCCTTCTCTATATCAACGACACCGAGCAGGCGAATATCCGTGTCTTCGACGTGCGGCCGGACGGCTCGCTTTCGGAAGGGCGGATGTTCGCGACCGGCATTCGCGATCCCGGCAGGCCGGGTCTCCCGGATGGGATGAAGTGCGATGCCGAGGGGAATGTCTGGGTGACGGCGCCCGGCGGGCTCTGGGTCTATAACCCGGGCGGCAGGCTTGTCGGCAAGGTCGCGATCCCGGAGGAGGCCGCCAACATGCACTGGGGCGGGCCGGACTGGCGCACGCTCCATGTCTGCGCCACCACCTCCGTCTACACGATTGAAACGCGGGTCGGGCCGCGCAGGGAGCCGTTCATGGCCGCAACAGCAACAAGCATGCGCACCGATGCGGGATCAGGAGCGGCCTCTTCCGGCGCGGTGCTCGATCCGGCGCGCTGCGCGCTGATCATCCAGGATATGCAGAACGACGTGGTGATCGAGGGTGGGGCCTTTGCAGGTTCCGGCGCGCCGCAGCATTGCCGCGAGCAGAACGCCATCGGCAACATCGCGCGGCTGGCGGACCATTGCCGCGCGCTCGGCGTGCCGGTCATCCATGTCTGGTTCGTCGTGGAACCGGGGGCGGCGGGCCTGACGCTCAATGCGCCGCTCTTCGAAGGGGTCGTGGAGAGCAATGCGCTGGTGCGCGGCAGCTGGGGCGTGGCGCCGGTCGACGGGCTCGAGGCGAAACCGGGCGATCATGTCGTGGAGAAGATGCGGATGAGCGCCTGGGAGGGCACGCGCCTCGAGACGATCCTGAAGGCGCAGCAGCGCGACATGGTCATCGTCACCGGGGCATGGACGAACATGTCCATCGAGCACACCGCCCGCACCGGTGCGGATAAGGGCTATATCATGATCGTGCCGGAGGATTGCTGCTCGACGATGAATGCCGACTGGCACAACGCCGCGATCAACTATGCCCTCCAGAACGTATCGGCTGTCACCCGGTCGGCCGACGTGATCGATGCCCTGCGCTAGCCTGTACGTTCAAGGCTCGCCTTCCAGCATCTCCATGATGTCCGCCCCGGCGCCGGCCGCCGTCGCGTCGGCCTTGCCGGCGGCATCGAGGAATTCCTGCTGCGAGGCGACCGTATAGTTGCAGCCGACGAACATCGTCTTCGGGGTCCCCGTTTCCGCGGGTGCCCCCAGCATCATGGCGAGCGCGTTGTCCGTCGGGGCGAAGGCGCCGAGCATCGGGCCGCTTTCGGGGTCGGCGAAGCGGTAATATTGCTCGGTCATTTTTATCGGCGCGCGCTTCATGCCCTTTGCCTCGATCAGCGTCCGCGCCGCGTCATAGGTGTCCTCGATCACCACCCATTCCTGCAGGAAAGAGATGCGGGTGACGGGCTTGCCGAACACCGTGACGGGCTCGGCGAGCTCGAAGGTTTCCAGACCCAGCATTCCCTCATGGCCGTTGTCGGCGACCGGCTTCAGCCATGCCGGCAGGTTCCCGCTCATGAAGAGCACCATTCCGGTTTCGCCCAGCGCCTCGCGCGGCGCCCTGCATTCGGCAAGGGCCGACAATGTCTCGGGCGTCAGCTCGAATGCGGCGGTATCCGGCTGCGCCTCCTCGGCGTAGGCGGGTACTTGCCCCGCCATCTGGCACAGGATGGCAAGGGCGGCGCATAGCGGGAGCGTGGATTTCATGGCATTCACGATCGTTTGTTTCCTTCCGCGCCCGACGGCCGTGGAGCCGCGGCAGGCATGCGCGCGCTATATTTCAGAAAAATGCGTGCGGTTCCAGCTGATCGATAGGACAGGCGGAGGATATGTCTCGTGGGTTCGGGCGACGGCGCAAAAAAATGGGCCGTCGGAAACCGCGGCCCATGAGATGTGGAGATCTGAACCTCCAGAGGGGAACAGCTGCTGCGGCGGTACTGGGAGGAGAAAAGGCCGCCATATGCATCAGCTGTCCCGAATATGTTTGAATTCCGGTGACATGACAAGCATTGGTTGTGCATTTCACCTATGCAAGGATTGCAATGCAACGGGCCGGGTTCACGGTGATTTTTGCGCGCGTTTCAGGAGGATCTGCAATTCATCGAAGCGCCGCTTGCGGTCGCCGTCGTCCTCCTGAGCGGAGTAGCAGGTCCGCGAGACGCAGAAGCGGCGCAACGTATAGGGGTGTTCCGCCTTGTCGAATTCGCATTCGAACTCGTCGGTCATTTCCGATTTCTGCTGGTCGGCCCGCTGGGAATAGGTGAAGCGCACGCCGGGCGGCTTCAGTTCAGGGAAGGACTGCACCACGCCGATATTGAGCGTGTCCGTCATGAAGAAGTTCTTGGCGATGTCGGTGCATGTCGCCTGAAGCTCCGGGCTCTGGGCATAGGCTGGCGAGGCGAAGACGAGAGCAGCACCGACAATCCACTTCATTCTTTCCTCCCTTGCACGGCGACCGAGCGAACCGGACTATCGCGAAATTCCACACGGGCGGATTTGTTCCGCGAAGAGTGCCGGCCTCAGGGCCGCATCCTTCTGGCAAGGGGGCGGAGCGCAAGCGCCTGCAGGTGCTCCAGCACGGAAAGGATCGCCTTGCCGTGCCGGTCCATGATCCAGAGCGAGGCCATGGCGAGGGGAACGGCTAGGATCGCCGCGCCGAGCATGTCGAGCGGATAGTGCACCCCGATATAGATGCGCGACCACGCCACCAGGAGGCCGAGCCCCGCCGCCCACCAGGCCGCGCTGCGCCGCCGTATCATGAACAGCAGCGCCGCGGAGACCGCGAAGGCAAGGCCGTGATTGCTCGGGAAGGAGCCGTTCGGCCGGTGCTCGACCAGCGCATGCCCGACGCCGGCCATGAAGGGACGCGGCCGGAAGGCGACGAGCCCGATGAGATAGCTCAGCAAGATTGCCAGCAGGAAGGCGAGAACGAGGGCGACGGCCGTCAGCCGGTTGCGCCGGCCGCCCGCGATCCACAGCCAGGCGAGATAAAGCGGAATGACCAGAATGACGAACTTCGCGATGAAGATCGCGAGCCACGCGACAACCGTATTCGGCGTTGTGCCGGCATTCAGGAGCAGAAACAGATCGGTATCGAAATCGAGCATGAAGGGCCTGTCAGATGCATGTCACTCCGCGCCTTGGGCCCGGATCGTGGCGGCATCATGCCGCCCGGAGGAAAAGGCTGTGGAGAATGCAGAGGCGAACGTGAGCGGGTAGCCGCGACATCTTTACCGACCTAAATGCTTGTCTTCCGGCCGCGCCTCATGGCATTAGGGGCCTTCCTCCGGAGACTGGCGCATGATCAAGACCCCGACGGCCGGACGGCCATGGACACGACTGGCGTTCATCGCATCCCTTCTGCTCGCAGCCCCGGCGCATGCCACGCCCGTGCTCGTGGTGGATGCCGGGAACCATCAGGTGCTCTATCAGGAAGAGGCGGGCGCGCCCTGGTATCCCGCCTCGACGACCAAGCTCATGACCGCCTTCGTGGTGTTCGAGGCCATCCGGGCCGGCGAGGTGAATCTTGCCACCCCCGTCACCATGACCCGCAATGCGACGAAGCAGGCGTTCCTGGAATCCGGCCTCACCCTCGGGCGGACCATGACGCTGGAAGACGCGCTCTTCGCCATGCTGACCGCCTCGGCCAACGACGTCGCCGTGGCGCTTGCCGAAGCGGTGGTGCCCGACGAGAAGGCCTTCGTCCAGCGGATGAACGATGCGGCCGCGCGCCTCGGCATGACCGGCACGCATTTTTCCAATCCGAACGGGCTTTTCGACAAGACCAACTATACGACCGCGCGCGACCTCGCGCTGCTGGGACTGGAAGTGGACCGGGCCTTTCCCGAATATAGCCGCTTCTTCCAGGCGGCCGCGGTGACGATCGACGGCAAGGAGATCAAGTCGAACAACCTGCTGCTGACGCGTTTCAGCGGCACGATCGGCATGAAGACCGGCTTTCTCTGTGCCTCCGGCCGGAATTATGTCGGGCTCGCCACGCGCAACGGAAAGCGCGTCATGGTCGTCATGATGGGGGCGACGACCGAGCGCGAGCGCAACGAACGTTCGGCGCAATATCTGACGCAGGCCTTCGACGGGCGCCTTGCGAGCGGCGCGGGGCGCCTTGAGGACCTGAAGAACCGGGGCGATCTGCAGCCGGAGGACATGCGCATCCGCCTGTGCACCGACAAGAGCGCGGCCTATGAGGCAAGCCGGGATGCGCTTTACCCCATGGGCCTGCCGGGCCACGAGAGCTATCTGAAGGACGAGATTCCCGGCGAGGTCCGTGCGATCAGGACCTGGGCCAACGACAATCTCAAGGATGTGCCGGTTCCCGCCCGGCGTCCGTCTTAGGGCCCGGTTCGCCGGCCCGCCATGCCCGGTCGCGAAAGAGGAGGATCGCCATGATCAGATATCTTTCGGTTGCCGCCGTCGTTCTTGCCGCTGCCCATGCCGCAGCCGCCGACCCCGCCTACCGTGACGACCGCTCCGATGCGGCTTCGCTCGTCAGGTCGCTCTACAACGCCATCGACCGGAAGGAATATGCCCGGGCCTGGGACTATTTCGGCGACCGCAAGCCGGCGGCGGACTTTGCGGCCTTTGCTGAAGGCTATGCCGGCACCGAGGCCGTCGGCGTGGCGCTCGGCGCTGTCAGCGAGGAGGGCGCTGCCGGCAGCGTCTATTTTCAGGTTCCCCTCGCCATCCGCGCCCATCGCGCGGACGGCAAGGAAGAGATCTTCGCGGGTTGCTACGTGGTGCGACAGGTGAACCCCGCGATCCAGGAGCCGCCCTTTCGCCCCCTCCAGATCGAGAAGGGCAGCCTGAAGCCGGCCGCCGCGGGCAGCCTCGACGAGGCCGTGCCGGCGGAATGCCGGGAGTAGCTTTCATGTGAAGAGCCGGCGGTTGGTGGAACGGGTCGTCAGCCCGTGACACCCTTCCTTCGGATCGCTATATCTGCGCTCCGGTCGTGCAGGCCGAAATTCCCGCCCCGCCGCAACAGGCGGGTCAACGAACAGACACTTGAGTGACATGCCAGAACAGAACATCACGGCAGCCGGTGCGCGCTCCGCATTCATCGAGGGCGTCATCGCCTGCGGGCCGACGATCCTCGGCTATTGGAGCATCGGCTTCGCCTCCGGCGCCATCGGCGCGATCTCGGGTTTCAGCATCAGCGAGATCCTGCTGCTTTCCGCCCTGCTCTATGCGGGCTCCGCGCAGTTCCTCTTCTATTCCCTCTGGACGGCGGGGGCGGGGCCGTCGGCGGTCGTGCTGGCGGTGCTGCTCGTCAATATCCGCTACCTGCTGATGAGTTCCTATCTCGCGCGCTTCTTCTCGGGCGCCTCGACCATGCAGAAATTCGTCAGCGGCGTGCTGCTGACCGACGAGACCTTCGGCGTCGCCACGCAGTTCGCAACGGGACGCGGGGCGTTGCCCTATCGCTGGATGCTCGGGCTCAACGTGGCGGCCTATGTAAACTGGATCGTCGCCAATTTCATGGGCGCCCTCTTCGCGGCGGTCATCCCCGCCGGCATCTCGCATGGCCTCGGTTTCAGCCTGACGGCCATGTTCATCGGGCTGCTGGCGCTCAACTATTTCGGCAGCGCCCGGAAGCGGCTGGAGATCGTGGCGATGGTCACGTCGGCCGCCGCCGTGCTGGCGACGATGCGCGTCCTCGACGTCAATGTCTCCGTCCTGGTCGCGACGGCCCTTGCCGCGACGATCTGCGCGACCGTGCTGCAAATCCGCGAACGCCGGGGGAGGCTGTCATGACAGGTTCCTTCCTGCTGACCGTCGCGATCTGTGCGGCGATCACCATCTGCATCCGCGCCCTGCCCATCGTCTTCCTGGCCGGCGCAAGACTGCCGGCCTTCGCCATGGCCTGGCTCGGCTTCATCCCCTCCAGCATCATGATCGCGATCGTGACGCTGGAACTGGTGAAATATGCCGGCGAGGATGGCGGAACGGCCGCGACCGTGGCGGCTGCCGTGGGCTGCACGGTGGTGGCCTTCCTGACGCGCAGCCTCTTTGCGACCGTGCTCGTCGGCGTGATCCTCTATCTCGGCGTGATGCTGATACCCTGAGCGGGCCTTGATCCCGGCCCGTCATATGCCCGATAGTGCGGAATTTTCTGGAACCTAAAGTAGCATTCCTGCATTGATAGCGCAGGAGGCAAGACCATGGATACGTCCTTGCTCATAGACTGGCCGGCCGGCGTCGCGATCAACCTGGAAGCCCTGGGTGGGCCCTTCATGGTGGGGTCGACGCGGGAAGCCGCTATCCTCCTGACGGACTGCTGGCCCGTCGATCATGGCCGCGCCTTCATTCATGCGCTGGAAGTCTGTGCGGACGCCCTGGAAGAGGAAGCGCAGGACGAAGACGTCCGCCGCGCCTTCGTGGAGGCGGCGGAAGAAGCGCATATCCTCATGCATCTGCAGTAGGGGGAACGGCCCGCCTTGCCGCCTCAGGAGGCCTCGCGGGAATAGAACATCCGCGCGGACGCCTCGATGATGGAGCGGTGCTTGCGCGCATCGAAGGAGACGGCCGGGAAGGTCTCGAAGAGATATTTCGCGAACTCCACCTTGGCCTCGTCCGCCTGGTCGAACCACGGCTGCGAGGTCACTTCGGTGAAGATCTGCTGCAACGCGCCCAGTTCTTCCGGTTCAAACGTGCCCTTGGAAAAGATATCGCCCATAACGTCCACCCGTCGTCGTGTCCGCTGATCTGGGCATCGGGCCGCCGGTGTTCAAGGTGCGGGCACCGCCGGTCCCTTCAAAAAATCGGGAGAGGGAGCGGCTACCATTCGCTGTCGGGATCGGCGAGGAAGGAGGGGATTTTCGCATCCTCGCCCGCCGCGGCATAGAGCAGTTCGATGCAGCGCCGGCGCTCCTCCTCGATGCCTTCGACGATCATCTGCACCGGGTCCTTCTGCCCGCGGGCAAGATGGCGCGCCGCGATGCTCCAGGCCGCGCGCTCGGTGCTCGATGTGAAGATGCCCGATTTGTCGTACACGCATTTCTCCTGCCATTTCATTGGCCGCGGAAGATGCGCCAGCGTCCTTGCGCGAACGTTGCGGCATCCGGGCGCCCTTCTCCGGGCTTCATGAAAAATTCGCGGCAAGCGAGTAAAAGCAGCTTGTTTTTGTTCATATAAGCGCTAACTTTTATAAACGATGAACCGGTTGCGCCGCGTATTTTCGCGCATCCGAGGTGCCCCATGAAAAGCATTCCGGACGTCATTGCCGAACTGAGCCGCGCTGCGGCTGAAGTTCCCACGCTCTCGGAGGGAGAAAAGCTCCGCCTCCTGGGACGCGCCTATATCACGATCCATGAGGGCTGGGAGGCGCTCGGCCAGTCCGACCACCTCCAGGAATCGGCCGAGGCCGTCGATCTCATCCAGGCGGGAAGGATGCCGCTGCATCTTTACGACGACGAGATGCAGGCGATCCTGCTGGAAGCCGTCAAGGTGATCCGACAGATCGAGGCGGCGCTGGAAGCGAGAGACGCGGCGCGGCCCGAGCATGCGCTTGCCGATCGCTAGGCCGAGGCGCTTTCTTTTCCCTCAAAGCTCGCCGGAGATTTCGCGGCGGTTGCGGTCGAGTTCCTCGCTGTAGCGACGCAGCGTATGGCTTTCCGTGAGAAGGCCGATCACGCGCTGGCCGATCATGTCGCTGACCACCGCGAGCGCTTCGCTCTCGGTCTGGTCGAAGAGGGCGACGGCCTGCCGTGCGTTCATGGTGGGAAGGAGCACGTCGCTGCGGTGGCGCGCGACGTCGCGCACCAGCACGCTGCCATCTTTGGCCTCCACCAGATCGGCGTGAACCTCCGGCACCAGCACCAGCCCCGCATATTTCCCGGCTTCGTCGACGAGGACGACGCGCTGCGTCGAGCCGATGGGAAAGCGCGCGCGGAATTCGGCGAGCGGCATGGCGGCGTCCGCCGTGCGCACGTCAGCGCGCATCAGCTTGTCGACCGTGAGATTGCGGATCCAGCCGACATCGTGCGCGCTGCGGATGGTCTCGCCGCGCAGGTGGAAGCGCCAGGTGGCGAAGGAGTAGCCGAACAGCGTGCGCACGATGAAGGACGAGGTGATAACGGCGGCCAGCACCAGCGCGGTCATCGGAAAGTCGCCCGTCACCTCCAGCGCCAGGAAGGTCATGGTCAGTGGGCCGCCGATGACGGCGACGGCGAGCGCGCTCATGCCGACCACGGCATAGCTTGCCGGCGCCAGCGAGGCATGGCCGAGATAGGGCGCGGCGAAGGCGAAGAGCTTGCCGATCAGCGCGCCCATGAAGAGCGAGGCGAAGAACAGGCCGCCGCGAAAGCCCGAGCCGATCGAGACGGCCGATGCCACCGCCTTGAGGAGGAACAGGCCGAGCAGGCCGAGGATCGTCACGTTCGCCTCGAGATTGAGATGGAGCGCGCCATGGCCGCCCGAAAGCACCTGCGGGCTGACCATGGCCAGCAGGCCGACGATGATCCCGCCGATCGCCGGGCGCACATAGCCGGGAATGGCGCTCTTGCGGGCGGTCTCCTCGACCAGCGCGACGCCCTGCATGAGCAGGATGCCGACGCCGCCGCAGATGGCGCCGAGCAGGAGGGCCGGCACATAGTCCGCCGGCAGCACCGAGCCGACGCTGCCGACATCGATGCCGGCATCGCTCGGCGAGAGCAGGCGGGCGACGAGATTGGCGACGAGCGCGGAAACGACCACCGGCGTCAGCGAGAGGATGGTATAGGCGCCGATGATCAGCTCGAAGGCATAGAAGGCGCCGGTCAGCGGCGCATTGAAGGCGGCGGCGATGGCGCCCGCCGCGCCGCACCCGACGAGGATGCGCATGTCCGATCGGCGCAGTTTCAGCTTGCTGCCGAATTTCGAGGCGAAGCCGGCGGCGACCTGCGTATAGCCCGCCTCCAGCCCCACCGAAGCCCCGAAGCCGTTGGAAATGAGGTTCTGCACCGCGACGACGAGACTGTCGGTCAGCGACAGCCGGCCGCCATGCAGGGCATTGGCCTCGATCGGGTCGACCAGCGGCCGCTTGCGCCAGCGGGCGAGCAGCAGCAGGAGAATGCCGAGCAGGATCCCGCCTGCAATGGGCGCGACGAGCAGCAGGATGGGATTTTCGACGGCAGCGCCGCTGAGGCGCTGGTCAGGGGCCAGGCCGAAGATCGTCGAATGCATCGTTCGCGCGATGAGGGTCATGGCGGCGACGGAAAGACCGGCGGCGATGCCGACCAGCACACCGGCGATGACGAGGCCGAATTCGCTTCGCCGCGGCAGCGTGCGCATCAGTTCCAGGCTGAGGAACCGGTAGAGCACCGAGGGGCGCAACTGCCGCAGCCGCTTGCGCAGGCCGAAATGGCGAATCGTATGCTGTTTCATCGTCCTTCCGGCCGAGCGTGCGACGGTCCTTGTTCCCGTGGTGCGGGATGATCGGTAAGGGGATTTAATCCCGCCTGCCCGTCTGTCAAAGGCAAATTTGGTCGCAACCCGCCGAATATCGCCTATTCGGCGGTGGGAAGGGATGAAAGACTGGCAGGGCGGGCATGCCCAACCGGGTCAGTACTGCGAGGGCGGCAGACGTACGACGAGGCCGTCCAGCGCCGCGGACATCTTGACCTGACAGCTCAGGCGGCTCTGCGGCGTCGGGTTGGAGACGCATTCCAGCATCGCCTCCTCGAAGTCGTCGGGCGGCGAAAGCCGGTCCAGCCAATCCTCGTCGATGTAGCAATGACAGGTGCCGCAGGCGCAGGCTCCGCCGCATTCGGCGGCGATGGCATCGACGCCGTTGCTGACAGCCGCCGACATGACGCTCTGGCCATCCTCGACGCTCGCCTCGATGGTGCTGCCGTCATTGCCGATGAAACTGATCTTGAGCATGGGATTTCCGTGATTTTGGGAATGGGTCAGGCCGGCTTGAAGGCGATCTTCAGCGCCCTGGGGCCGCGGACCGAAAGGCCGGTCTTGTATTGCGGCTCGGCTTCGGCGAGCGAGATCGTCTCCATGCGCTTGAGCAGGGTGGTGAAGATCACCTCCATGTCGAGCCGCGCCAGATGGTTGCCGAGACAGAAATGCGCGCCGCCGCCGAAGGCAAGGTGCCGGTTGGGATTGCGGGCGATGTTGAACGTATCGGCATCCGCGCCGAAGGCGTCCGGATCGCGGTTCGCCGCGCCGTAGAGCAGGCCGAACTTCGTGCCGCGGGCAAACGACCGGCCGCCGATCTGACAGTCCGCCGTCGCATAGCGATGGAAGAAGGGCAGCGGCGATTCGAAGCGGAACATTTCCTGAATCGCGGTCTGGATGACGCCCGGCTCCTGGCGAAGGCGCTGCATCTGGTCGGGATAGCGCAGCAATGCATGCATGCCCGAGCCCAGCACATCGATGGTCGAGCCGTGGCCGGCCATGAGGATCAGCATGCAGGTGGAGACCAGCTCGTCCTCGTTGAGGTGCCCGGCATCCTGCGCCGCCATCAGGCGGGTGATCATGTCGTCCTCAGGGACGGCCCTGCGGGCGGCCATCAGCTTCAGGAGATAGTGGTAGAATTCGGTGGTCGCCTTTTCGGCGGCGGCCTTGCGCGCGTCGGAACGGTCGATGTCGAAGAAGCGCACGACGTTTTCCGACCAGACGCGCAGCTGCGGACAGTCCTCGTCCGGTACGCCGAGCACGCGGCCGATGATATGGCCGGGCACATGCGCGGCGAGGTCCTCGACGAAATCGATCTCGCCGCGGTCGATCAGGCCGTCGACGAGCCGATCGACGAAGTCCTGGATCATGCCGCGCTGGCGGGCGATGAAGGCGGGCGTGAACTCGCGGAAGACCTGCTTGCGCAGGCGGTCGTGCACCGCGCCGTCGCTGTCGAGCATGGAGAACTGCACGAAGCGGGAATGGTGCGGCATGTCATGCCAGTTCTGCGCCCGCTGCTGTGCCTCGATCTCCTCCGGCGACATGAAAAACTCCGCCGAGCGCACCATGGCGTTGTCGCGGGCGATGGCCGCGACGTCGTCGAAGCGGGTAACCAGCCAGATGTCGAAATCGGCGAAGTAGACCGGTTCGCCGCGGGCGCGCAGCGCCGCATAGGCCGGGTAGGGATTCTGGGCGAAGGCGGTGGAAAGCGGCTGAAAATCCATCTCAGCCTGGAGCGGCGCGGTCATGTCCATCAAGTCTCCGAAAACATCGCCTGCCGGCGGAAGCACGCCAAACTAGAGGATTCCGCCGGCGAGGGAATGCATCGCAGGCGCAGGATGATGGATAAAACTCGCATGGACGGTCGCGGCGTGATAGTCCCTTTTCCGAGCGACATGCGAAGGCGACAGAGATGCCCGACAAGGACCCCGACAACAGGGACAATGCCATCTTCTTCCAGACGCCGGGGCGGCATGCGGCCGCCTATCCCTATCGGATCCTCGTCGGCGGCCACACCTATTTCACGCCGGCCGACCCGCCGGTCGCCCGCCGCTTCCATCACCAGACCCTGATCTGCACGCTTTCCGGTCTCGGGGAGATCCGGGTCGGCGGCGCGGTGAGCACGGCAGCGCCCGGTAGCGTCGCCTGGCTGGATACGGCTCTCGCCTACCGCCACGGCTGCCACCCGCAGGCGCGGCACTGGCACTATGTCTGGCTCGGCTGCGAGGGTGCGGCCCTGGAGCGCGTCTTCCATCTGCTGCAGGTCGGCCGGGCGCCGCTTTTCGAGCCGGGTGGGACCGCCGGTGCCCGCCCGCTCTTCGAGGCGGCGGTCGAGGCGCTACGCACCCGGCCTGCGGCGGCGGAAGCGGTGTCGAACGCGTTCGTGGCGCAGATCGTCGCGCTGCTGGCGGCGCAACGCGGGGAGGAGGGGGAGGACGACGGCGACCGTATCGGCCTTGCCATCCAGGCCATGCGGGCGGACCTTGCCCGCGGCTGGAGCGTCGAGGCGCTCGCTTCCATCACGGACCTCAGCCCGTCGCAGCTTCACCGCCGCTTCCGCCGCCTGACCGGCACGACGCCGATGGACTGGCTGCGGCACGAGCGGATGAACCACGCCAAGGGGCTGCTGACCCGCACGGCGGAGAAGGTCGCCGCCGTCGCGCTCGCCTGCGGCTATGCCGATCCATACCATTTCAGCCGTGACTTCTCCCGCACCGTCGGCATCGCTCCCAGCGCCTTTCGCGAAGGCCACGGCCTGCCGGTGCCCGCAAAGCCGGCGGCGGGAAATGCAATAGGGCGGCGATAGCGGTAGCCGGATGGCCCGGTTGCCTGCGCGGCAGTGCCCGTCAGGCGAAGACGTGCGCCTTGCCGGCGACGTCGAGGCGCACGAGGTTTCCGGGCGAGGGCAGGGCGACGCTGGAGGTTTTCAGCACGATGGGCGGCAGGGCGGTGTCGGCGAGCGCCACCGATATGGTGCAGACCGCGCCGCCGAATTGCACGTCCACCACGCGTCCGCCGTTCTGCGGCGTTGCGCCGTCGACGGCGACGCGGATCTGCTCCGGCCGCAGCATGATTTCCGCCTTGCCGGCATGGTCGCCGTCGACCGCCACGCGTCCGAGCGCGCAATCGGCAAATCCGTTCTTGATGATGGCCGGCAACAGCACGGCGTCGCCGAGGAAGAGCGCCGTCTCGCGGTCGCGCGGCTGGTGATAGATCGCCTGCGGGGGGCCGGCCTGAACCAGCCGCCCTTCGCGCAGCACCGCTACCTGGTCGGCGAAGGAAAGCGCCTCGGTCTGGTCGTGGGTGACGAGGATGGCGGTGATGCCGGCGGCCTGCAGCACGCGCGCCACGGCCTTGCGCATGTTCTCGCGCAGGCTGGTGTCGAGGGCGGAGAAGGGCTCATCCAGCAGCATCAGCTTCGGCCGGCGGCCGAGCGCACGGGCGAGCGCCACGCGCTGCTGCTGCCCGCCGGAAAGCTGGTGCGGACGGCGGGTCGCCATCGCGGCTTCAAGTTCCACCATCTCCAGCAGGCTTTCCACCCGCTTCTCCCGGTCGGGCGCGCCGCGCTCGAAGCCGAAGGCGATGTTGTCGGCGACGCTGAGATGGGGAAACAGCGCGCCGTCCTGCGAGACGATGCCGATGCCGCGCTTGTGCGCCGGCACGCCCGCCGGCCCGTCGGCCAGCAGCGCGCCGTCGAAGCGCACCCGGCCGGTATCGGGAAGCTCGAAGCCGGCGATGATGCGCAGCAGCGTCGTCTTGCCCGAGCCGGAGGGGCCGACCACCGCCGTACGGCTGCCGGTGGCCACCGAAAGGTTCACCCCGTCCAGCGCCCGCACCGGTCCGTAGCGCCGGCTGATGTTTTCCAGATCGAGCAGCGTCATTGGCCGGCCGTCCTTTTCGACTGGGCATGAAGGAGAAGGGTGAGCGGCAGGGAAAGCACGACCATCATGACGGCATAGGGCGCGGCCGCGACATAATCGATCTCGCTCGTCAGCGACCAGAAGCGGGTGGCGAGTGTCTCGACGCCGATGGGCGAAAGCATGAGCGTCGCTGTCAGCTCGTTGACGATGCCGAGCGCGACGAGCGCAATGCCGGCCGCAGCTCCCGGCGCGGCAAGCCGCAGCGTGATCTGTCGCACCGCCTGTCCCGGCGTGCGCCCGAGCGCCATGGCCGCGCGTTCCAGCTCCACCGGGGCCTGCGCGATGCTGGCCCTAAGGCCCACCATGGCACGCGGCAGGAAGAGCAGGATATAGCCGGCGAGCAGCATGGCGAAGGTCTGGTAGAGCGGCAGCAGGTAGCGCACGGTGAGGGAGGCGAGCGCCAGCGCCACGACGACGCCGGGCAGCGAGCCGACATAGTAGTGGCAGGCCTCCAGCACCCGTTGCAGCCGGCCGGGCGCGCGCACCGAAAGCCAGGCCATGGGAAAGGCGGCGACGGTGGCGAGGACACCGCCGGCAAGGGCCAGCACGATGGTCTGGAGCACGGCCTGCGCCACGCCGCCGGTCCAGATGCCGAGCCCGCCGACCCAGAGCCAGCGGCAGAGCGTTGCGAGCGGCACGCCGAGCGTGAGCACGGCAAGGCCCAGCGGCAGGAGCATGACGGGCAGCCGCAGCCGGCCGAGGCGGCGCCGATCGTTCGGCCGCGCCGTACCGGAGCCGACGCGCGCATAGCGCTCGTTGCCGCGCAGCAGCACTTCGAGGCCGAGCAGCAGCAGGCAGCACGTCACCAGAACGCCGCCGATCATGTTGGCGGCGGGGCTGTTATAGGAGGACTGGAACTGGTCGACGATGGCCGTGGCGAGCGTATCGAAGCGGATCATGGCGAAGAGGCCGTATTCCGACAGCAGATGCAGCGCGATCAGCAGCGAGCCGCCGCAGATGGGGATGCGAAGCTGCGGCAGCACCACGCGGAAGAAGACGGCGGTCGGGGCGAGCCCCAAAGAGGCCGCGGCATCTTCCACGGCCGGGTCGAGCCGCCGCAGCGCGGCGGCGACCGGCAGGTAGAGAAAGGGGAAATAGGCAATGACGGCGACGAAGACGCCGCTTGCCAGCCCCCGCATGCCCGGCACGAGGCTGACCCAGGCGTAGCTGTGCACGAAGGCCGGCACCGCGAGCGGCGTCACGGCGAGCCAGGCCCACAGGCGCGGGAAGGGAATATCGGTGCGCTCCGTAAGCCAGGCCATGCCGACGGCAACCGAGATCGATAGCGGAATGGTGAGAAGCTCCAGATAGACCGTGCTGAGCACCAGCTCGCCGACGCGCGGTCGGAAGACCAGCGTCTTCACCGTTTCCCAGCCGACATCGTAGGTGACGAGCGCGATGAAGCCGAGCGGCACGAGGCTGACCAGCGCGACCAGCATGGCGAGCACCACGACAGGAGCATAGGGAATGCGGGCCGTCCGCCGCCTTGTGGGCACCGGCCAGGCGCTATCGAGGGTTTCTGCCATATTCTGCTGCAACAAGGCCGTGCCTTCATGCCATCACGAGGAGCCGGTCCCCATTGCGCGGCAATGGCGGCCTGCCCTTGCCCTAAGGATTTCTTGAGTAAAACGCAATGGTTTCTGGTGCCGCAGGCCGCATTCGGCTATTGGAAGGGCGCAATTGCCGGCGCCGGAGTTGCAGACCCGCATCCGCCGCCCGCGCAGCCACGATCCACGAAGGAGACTGTCATGAACCAATCGATCCGGGTAACATTCGCGGCGCTATCGCTTGCAACGGCGATGCTGGCGTCGGGCGCCCGCGCGCAGGAAGCCGATGAACTTGTCGTCTACAATGCCCAGCACGAAGCGCTCGGCAATGCCTGGATCGAGGCGTTCACCAAGGAGACCGGCATCAAGGTCGTCGTGCGCAAGGGCAGCGACATGCAGCTCGCCAACCTGATCCTGGAAGAGGGCGACCTGTCGCCGGCCGACATCTTCCTGACGGAGAATTCTCCGGCGATGGTGCTGCTTGACGAATCCGGCCGCTTCGCGCCGGTCGACAAGGAAACGCTCGACCAGGTGCCGACGGAATACCGCCCAGCGGACGGCATGTGGACGGGTATCGCCGCCCGCTCGACGGTCTTCGCCTATGACAAGACCAAGCTGACCGAGGACAAGCTGCCGAAATCCATGATGGACCTTGCCGATCCCGCCTGGAAGGGCCGCTGGGGCGCTTCTCCGGCCGGCGCGGACTTCCAGGCGATCGTCGGCGCGCTCCTGCAATTGAAGGGCGAGGAGGCGACGGCCGGCTGGCTCAAGGCCATGAAGGAAAACGCCACGCCCTACAAGGGCAACAGTGTCGCCATGAAGGCTGTCAATGCCGGCGAGATCGAGGGCGCGGTCATCTATCACTATTACTGGTTCGGCGATCAGGCGAAGACCGGCGAGAACAGCAACAATGTCGCGCTGCATTACTTCAAGAACCAGGATCCGGGCGCCTTCGTCAGCATTTCGGGCGGCGGCGTGCTGAAGTCCGGCAAGCACCAGAAGGAAGCACAGGCCTTCCTCAAGTGGATTACCGGCAAGGGCGGCCAGGCCATCCTGCGTGACGGCACATCCTATGAATATGCGATCGCCGGCGAGTCCAATCCCAAGCTGGTGCCGCTGAAGGACCTCGACGCCCCCAAGGTCGAGGCCTCGACGCTCGACAACAAGAAGGTCGTCGAACTGATGACCGCCGCCGGCCTGTTTTGAGCGGCCGTGCTGCGCGCTCCAAGGCGGGCGCGCAGCACAACCTGCGGCTTGCCCTGCCAAGGCGGGGAGGCTGCATTGGCGGTTGATTGAAAGTTTGCTGAAAAACAATCGCCGATTTAATTACTTTTTTAGGAACTACCCGGAAAAAGAGTGGTACGTGCCACTCTACTACGAGCAGTTCCATGAAAAATATCCCGATCATTGGCAAATTCATCGTCATCATGGCGATTTTCGGCGCCTTTTCGCTCGCCGTCGCCATTTATGGCAGTCTCCAGGTCAAGCATATCGACGACGCGAATACCGCTCTGCTCGACAATGAATCCAAGGCGGCGCTGATGATGGCGCGCGCCAACCGCGCGTTGCAGGCTGCACGCGGCTCCATTGGCGACCTGATGATCGCCCGCAATCCGGAACGCAACGCCGCCGCCCTCGCCGAATTGCAGGGCGACAAGGCCAAATTCGAGGAATTCATGGGCAAGGCGATGGCCGCCATGCCCGGAAATGCCGCGCTGGGCCGCCTCAGGGACGAAGGCACACGCCTCCTCAACGATATCTGCGGCCCCGCCATCGCGCTTGCCGGCGCGGCGACCGTCAGCGCGGATATAGTCAAGTCGCAGGACGTCTTCACGGCGGATTGCCAGCCGCAGTTCGGGGCCCTGGCGGATCGCTTCACGGAGGAAACCAACCTCGTCGTCGACGAGGCGGACCGCAAGAGCCTCGACCTCGAAATCATGACCGCCTCGACGGTGAAGACCATGCTCGCCTCGGTCTTCATCGGCCTCTTCGCCGTCATCGGCCTCGGCTATGTCGCGATCCGCGGCTGGCTGGTGCTGCCGATCCGCAAGTTGGAAGCCACGATGACGGTTCTGGCCGGCGGCGATCTCACGGTTGCCATCGAAGGCAGCGACCGCGGGGACGAGGTCGGCGCCATGGCCAAGGCCGTCCAGGTCTTCAAGGACGAGGGGCTGCGGGCGCGCCAGCTTTCCCGCGATGCGGATGCCGCCCGCGAGGCGCGCGAGGCCGACCGCCTGCGCACCGCCGAGATCGACCGCCAGCGTGCCGAGGCCATGGCGGCGGCGACCGCGGGTCTTGCCTCCGGCCTGACACGTCTTTCGTCCGGCGACCTGACGGTGGCGCTCGCCAATCCCTTCGCCGAGGAATTCGAAGGTCTGCGCCGCGATTTCAACGCGGCCGTCACGCAGCTTCGCGAGACGCTCGGCGCCGTTGCCGCCGCGACCGCCGCCATCGATTCCGGCTCGCGCGAACTTTCCGGCAGCGCCGACGACCTTTCCAAGCGCACTGAGCAGCAGGCCGCCTCGCTGGAGGAGACCGCCGCCGCGCTCGACCAGATCACCGTCAACGTCTCCAGCTCCTCCAGCCGCACGGAGGAAGCCCGCGCCATGGCGGTGGCCGCGAACGAATCCGCCCGCCAGTCGGCAGGGGTGATGACCAAGGCGGTCGACGCCATGCAGCGGATCGAGGAATCCTCCTCGCAGATTTCCAACATCATCGGCGTCATCGACGATATCGCCTTCCAGACCAATCTTCTCGCCCTCAACGCGGGCGTCGAGGCGGCGCGTGCCGGGGAAGCCGGCAAGGGCTTTGCCGTCGTCGCGCAGGAGGTGCGCGAGCTGGCGCAGCGCTCGGCCAAGGCGGCGAAGGAGATCAAGGACCTCATCCGTCATTCGGAGGAAGAGGTGCAGAGCGGCGTGCGGCTCGTCAGCGCCACGGGCGAGGCGCTTGCCGGTATCGAGGAGCGTGTCGCCGCTATCAACAGCCAGCTCGACGCCATCGCCACCTCCGCCAGGGAGCAGTCGGTCGGCCTCTCTCAGGTCAATGTGGCGGTCAACCAGATGGACCAGGTCACGCAGCAGAATGCGGCCATGGTGGAGGAAGCCAATGCCGCCAGCAGCTCGCTGGCGACGGAAGCCGACCGCCTTCGCCACCTGATCGCCCGCTTTCAGCTCGGCGACACACGGGACGCTGCGCCGTTGGCCGCCCGTCCCGTACCGGTGGCCGCTTCCGCGCGTCCCGCGCCCTCGCCGGCCCGGCGCATGGTGAACAAGCTGATGTCCACCTTCGGCGGACAGGCGACGGCCAACAGGCAGGACGACTGGGAAGAGTTCTGAGGCCGGTTGGAATTAGAACGCGCTGAATCCTGAATTACCGAGGCATCGCCCCGTTCAAGGGGGCGATGCCATTTCGTTTGCGCGGGTTAACGCCAGCCGAGGGCCGGGGCGACGTGCTTCAGGATGGCCTCGATGACATGCGCGTTGTATTCGACGCCGAGCTGGTTCGGCACGGTGAGGAGCAGCGTGTCGGCCTCGCTGATCGCCTCGTCGGCGGCAAGCTGCTCGATCAGCCGGTCCGGCTCGTCGGCATAGGAACGGCCGAAGATCGCCCGCGTCTTGTCGTCGATGAAGCCGATGGAATCCTGCTCCTTGCCGCCGCGGCCGAAATAGGCCCGGTCCCGGTCGTCGACGAGGGCGAAGATGCTGCGGCTGACCGAGACGCGCGGGCTGCGCGTATGGCCGGCTTCCTTCCAGGCCTCGCGATAGGCGCGGATCTGCGCGGCCTGCTGGACGTGGAAGGGTTCGCCCGTCTCGTCGTCCTTCAGCGTGGAGCTTTGCAGGTTCATGCCGAGCTTGGCGGCCCAGGCGGCGGTGGCGTTGGAGCCGGCGCCCCACCAGATGCGCTCGCGCAGCCCCTCGGAATGCGGCTCGAGCCGCAGCAGCCCCGGCGGGTTGGGAAACATCGGCCGCGGGTTCGGCTGGGCAAAGCCTTCGCCCTTCAGCACGTCGAGGAAGACTTCCGCATGGCGGCGACCCATATCGGCGTCGCCCATGCCTTCCTGCGGCTCGTAGCCGAAGTAGCGCCAGCCGTCGATGACCTGTTCGGGCGAGCCGCGGCTGATGCCAAGCTGCAGGCGGCCCTGCGCGATGAGATCGGCCGCGCCGGCGTCCTCGGCCATATAGAGCGGGTTCTCATAGCGCATGTCGATGACGGCCGTGCCGATCTCGATCTTCTTCGTGCGCGCGCCGACGGCGGCGAGAAGCGGGAAGGGCGAGGCGAGCTGGCGTGCGAAATGATGCACCCGGAAATAGGCGCCGTCCGCGCCGAGCTCCTCGGCCGCCACGGCAAGGTCGATCGACTGCAGCAGCGTATCGCCGGCCGAGCGGGTTTCGGACTGGGGGGAGGGGGTCCAGTGGCCGAAGGAAAGGAAACCGATTTTCTTCATGGATATCTGCCTCGACGCGAAGCGTCCGTTGGGAGGAAACGTTGTCCCGCAAGATGGGTGATCGTGCCACGGTTGAAAAGAGCGATGGAGAGAACGGTGCGTTCACGGTTTGCGACCGCAGTGGCAACACGGTGCCGGCATGGGGGCGGTGCGCCGCGTCTTCGTGTTCGCGCGTGGCGGCTCCTTCCGGAGCAGGGCTATGGCATCTGAAGGGAAGCCGTTGCCTCAACCCCTTCTCCCCGAGGGGAAAAGGGAAGAGCGGCGACGTCGAAGCAGCACACCCGTGGATTTCGCCTAACGCCTACGATGCGTGGCGTTCTTAGAGCCGTGCGATGTCCTCGCGCCGGAACGGGACCGCGTCGCGGTCGGGCTCCGTCTGGTAGCTGCGGGCATATTGGTGGCCGGAATAGACGGCGGCGGCGATGAGGCCGGGGGCGAGGCAGTCGCCGAGGCGGGTGACGCTGCGGATGCCGGCATCGGCCCATTCGGCCTCGCGGGCCTTCAATTCCAGCCAGAGCGTTTCGTCCGGCAGGCGGGCGGTGACGGGCACGAGCGTCGCGCAGTCGATAGTCTCGATCCGGTCGCTGTAGATGCAGGCAAGGTCCAGCCGGTCCTTCGTGCGGCCGGCGAGCGCCTTTGCCGTGACGATATTGACGCCCACCTCGATGAGGCGCTTCTGCACCCGGCCCTGTTCCAGCGTGTGCTGGCTCCAGGGGGAGACCTGGGATTCGGGCGTGACGAACGTCACCGTGCGGCCGGCCCTGGCGAGCAGTTCCGCCAGCACGCTGGCCATGTAGAAACAGTCGTCGTCGAAGACCACCACCGGGCCATCGGCGGATACGGCCTCAGCGCCCGCCGAGAGGATGGCGTCGGGTGAGACGACGGCGCCTTCCGCAAGGAAGGCGGGGGGCCGGCGATGGGTGCGGCCCGCGCCGTCGGTGCGCCAGCGCGCGCCGGTGGCGATGGCGACATGGGGGATGCCGTATTGCAGCACGTCCTCGGCGGAAAGTGGGCTGTGCAGGTAGAGTTCCGCATTGGGGCGGACGTTGAGCTGGCCGACGCGCCAGTCGCGCACGCGGCCCCAGGTGGCAAGGCCCGGCAGGCGGCATTCGCGCGCCACCCGGCCGCCCCATTCGCCGCCGCCTTCGGCCAGCAGCACATCGACGCCGCGCTGGGCGAGCGCCCGCGCCGCCTCCAGCCCCGCCGGCCCGCCGCCGATGACGAGGGCGGGCTCGGGCGTTGCCGCCGTAGGGATGATCTCAGGATGCCAGCCCTTGCGCCATTCCTCGCCGATGGTCGGGTTCTGCGTGCAGCGCATCGGCACGTTGGTATTGTCGCCCGAGGTGCAGATATTGCAGCCGATGCATTCGCGGATGTCGTCGATACGCCCCTCCTCGATCTTCCTGGGCAGGTAGGGATCGGCGATGGAGGGGCGGGCGGCGCCGATGAAATCGAGGATGCCCTGGCGGATCGCCCGTACCATGCTGTCCGGCGAGGTATAGCGCCCGACGCCGACCACCGGCTTGGTGGTGACGGACTTGACGAAGCGGATATAGGGCTCCTGGAAACCTTCCTCGGAGAAGCGGGCCGTCTGGCTGTCGTTCGACCATCCGGAGAGGTTGACGTCCCAGAGGTCGGGAAGCTCGGCGAGCGCCGTGACGATATCCTTGCCCTCGCCTTCGCAGGTGATGCCCGAAGGGCCGAGCAGCTCGTCGACGGCAAGGCGGATGGCGAGCGCGCAACTGTCGCCGACGGCCTCGCGCGTGTCGTCGATGATTTCGCGGAAGAGCCGGAGCCGGTTCTCGAAGGAGCCGCCATATTCGTCCGTGCGGTCGTTGTGGCGGCGCGACAGGAAATGCTGCAGCACGCTCATGTCGTGGCCGGCATAGAGATAGACGATGTCGAAACCGGCCTGTTTCGCGCGCAGCGCCGCGTTGCGGTACCAGCGGCGCATGTCGGCGATGTCGGTCTTGTCCATGGCGCGCGCCTGCACGGGATCGAGACAGTCGCTGATGACATGGGAGGGGGCGAGCGGGATCATCCGGCTGAAGCGGTTGGCGACATGCAGGCCGTTGTGCACGAGCTGGATGGCGGCGAGGCTGCCATGGGCGTGGATGCTGTCGGTGACGGCGGCAAGCGCCGGCAGGTCGCCCTCGTCCCACAGCCGCGCCTCGTTGGCTGGCGTCAGGTCGGAAGTCGGGTGAATCTCCGCCTCCTGCGTGGAGACGACCGCCCAGCCGCCCTCGGCCTTCATGCCGCGCAACTCGGCTTCCGCATTGGGATAGCGGTAGCCCATGCCGGAACAGTGCGGCACCTGGTAGAAACGGTTGCGCGCCGTGACCGGGCCGATCCTGACGGGTTCGAAGAGAATATCGAAGCGGGGGTCTCGCGACATGTCATGCCATCCTGAAGCGATTTGCTCCGCGCGCCACGCGGATGAGGCCACCATATCGGGAATGCCGGGACAGGCAAGAGAATTGTTATACGGATGTATAATACAGGCGCGTAGTCAGGCGGCTCGTTGCAGGAGTGCCGTCCCTCCGGGTTAAGCGATTGGGATTTTACGCTTTTCCGGCTCAGTCCAGCACATGGTTCCGCGGCTGGACGGGCTCGGGCAGCTCCGCTTCGCCGAGCAGGGAAAGCATGTCGCGCTCCACCGTGCGCAGCATTGCACCGAGCGGCAGGGCGTTCGGCTCGAGGCCGAACGGGTCCTCGAGCTGGTGGCCGAGCGCTTCGAGGCCGAAGAAGGTATAGGCGACGAGCAGCACGGGCAGCAGCGTCCACCAGTCCAGCGAGCCGGCCAGCGCGAAGGGCAGGGTGATGCAGAAGATCAGCGCCGTGCGGTGCAGCAGCAGCGAATAGGCGAAGGGCACCGGCGTCATCGCGATCCGCTCGCAGCCGCCCTGCACCCGGGCGAGCGCCGCAAGCTGGGTCTCCAGCACCGAATAGTGGATCGCGTCGATGCGGTGCGTCTGCATCAGCGTGATGCAGTGCCGGCCGATGCGGTCGAGCACCTCGTTCGTCGGGTTGGGGCTGTTTTCGCGCGGGGCCGTGTCGGACCAGCGGGCGATCGCGGCGGCTTCGTCCTCGTTGCGCAGCCGGGCGGCAAGGCCGGCGGCGAAGGCGCAGACATGGGTGAGCAGAAAACGCCGGTCGTCCTCATTGAGAAGCGCGGTCTGCCGGGCGAAGGAACGGGCGGCGATGATCAGGTCGCCCCAGAGCATGCGGCCCTCCCACCAGCGGGCATAGCAGGCATTGTTGCGGAAGCTCATGAAGACGGAGAGCGCGATGCCCGTCAGCGTGAAGGGAATGGCGCTGATCTTGACGAAGATGCCTGGATGGTGCTGGGCAGCGAAGACGGCAATGATGCTCAGCACCGCGACGGCAACGAGATGCCAGGCGATCCGCGGCAGGATCGAGCCGTTGATGGTGAAGAGAATGTCTTTGAAGCTCGGCTTCGAGCGCAGGATCATGGGCTTCTCTGCTGCGGCGGGCGATGCGGACCGATCCGGTTCGCCGGCCTTTTCTTTCACCTTGCCTGGCGGGTGGCAAGCCTTCGGGCAATGGTTGCGGCCGGGGGTAGCGAGAAAAAGGCCAGGAGGCGGGCGCGATGCGTTGCCGAGCGCGCATTGCAGCCTAATATAGAGAGCAAGTTCAATCCATTCCGGAGCCCGTCGTGAGAAATCCCTATGAGGTTCTCGGCGTGCCGTCCACGGCGACGGCGGCCGAGATACAGAGCGCCTATCGCAAGCTCGCCAAGAAGCTGCACCCGGACCTCAATCCGGGCGACAAGGCGGCGGAGGAGAAGTTCAAGGAGGTCGCCGCCGCCTATGACCTGCTGGGCGACGCCGACAAGCGCAAGCGCTTCGACGCCGGCGAGATCGACGCGTCCGGCGCCGAGCGCCCGCCGCGCCAGGACTATTACCGCAACTATGCCGGCGGGCAGGCTGAGCATCCCTATGCGGATGCCTCGGGCTTTGCCGACTTCATGGACGGCGACGACATCTTCGCCGATCTCCTGCGCCGCGGCCAGAAGGCGCGGGCGAACCGTCGCGGCGAGGATCGGCATTACCACCTGGAGATCGGCTTTGCCGATTCCATCGCCGGGGCGACGAGACGCATCACCCTGCCGGATGGCGGCACGCTGGACGTGAAGATCCCGCCGGGCCTCGTCAGCGGCCAGACGATCCGCCTCAAGGGCAAGGGGGCGCCGGGTCTCGGCACGGGCGGGCCGGGCGATGCCTTGATCGAGGTGGAGGTGCTGCCCGATCCGCGCTTTTCCCGCGAGGGCGACGACATTACCATCGAACTGCCCGTTTCCCTGAACGAGGCGGTGCTCGGCGGGCGTGTCCATGTTCCCACGGCGACCGGTGCGGTGACGATGACGGTGCCGAAGGGCTCCAACACCGGCACGACGCTGCGGCTGAAGGGCAAGGGCGCGCCGAAGCGCGGCGGCGGCTTCGGCGACCAGTTCGTCAAGCTGAAGGTGGTGCTGCCGAGCCCGCCCGATGCCGAGCTCGAGGCTTTCGTGGCCGGCTGGGCGAAGGGGCAGGCGTTCAATCCGCGTGAGGAGGCCTGATCATGGCGATGAGCAAGGACGAGTTCCTCAAAACTTCCGGCCTGAAAGTGACGGTGCTGGAACTGTGGATCGAGCAGGAATGGCTTCTGCCGGAAAGGACGCCGTCGGGCCTGAGCTTTTCGGAAATCGATGTCGCCCGGGCGCGGCTGATCGGTGAACTGCAATCCGGCATCGGGGCGAACGAGGCCGGCATCGACGTCATTCTGCATCTGATGGACCAGCTGCACGGCATGCGCCGGGCGCTTGCCGAGCTGCGGCGGGAAATGCAGCGGCCGAAGGATTAAAGGGCAAGCCCTGCCGCGTCGAGTGCGCTATAGCTGCAAGAAAATTGCATCGAGCGGGGCTTTCCATGGATATAGACCGGGCACGAACCTTTCTTGAGATCGTCCATACGGGCAGTTTCCTCAAGGCCTCGGAGCGGCTGCACATCACCCAGACTACGGTGAGCGCGCGTATCCGCACGCTGGAGGAGGCGCTCGGGCGCAAGCTCTTCATCCGCACCCGCAACGGTGCCGCGCTGACGCCGGCGGGGCGGGAATTCGAGCGCTTCGCGCAGTCCTTCGTGCAGGTGTGGGAGCGGGCGCGCCAGCAGCTCACCGTTCCGCCCGGCCGCACGTCCGTCGTCGCGGTCGGCGGCGAGGTCAGCCTGTGGAACCCGCTCTTGCTCGACTGGCTGGTCTGGATGAAGGGGAACTGCCCCGAGATCGCCATTCACGCGGCGGTCGGCGTTCCAGACCAGCTGTTGGAACAGCTGCGTACCGGCGTGCTCGACATCGCCGTGCTCTATGCGCCCAAGCTGATGCCGGGCTTCAAGGTGGAGCTGATCGAGGAGGAACAGCTCATCCTCGTGCGCAAGGCCGGGGAGGAGGGCGAGCCGGACTATGTGCATGTCGACTGGGGATCGCAGTTCGCCGGGCAGGGCGGCTATGGGCTTGCCGGCTTTGCCGAGCCGGCGTTGCAGGTGGGCTTCGGGCCGCTCGCCCTTCATTACATCCTGCGCGCCGGCGGCATGGGCTATTTCCGCAAGGGAACGGTGGCGCGCCATCTTGCGTCCGGCGAGATCGAACGCGTCGAGGGCGCGCCCGAATTCACCTATCCCGCCTATGCCGTCTATCCGGAAGCGGCGGCGGGGCGGCGGGACGTGGAGGATGCGCTGCGCGGCCTCAAGCAGATCGCGCATCAGGGGGATGGGCCGCGGCTCTAGCGCCGCAATGCCGCCTCCACCGCCCGCGCATTGGCAAGGAGCGCGGCGTCCCTGCCGCCGGCGGCGGCGAGCATGAGGCCGACGGGGGCCTCCCCCTCGGCATGGGCCGGCAGCGAGATGGCGCAGCCGTCCAGCATGTTGATCAGCGCCGGGTTGCGCAGCAGCGTGAGGTTGGTCTTCACGAAGAGATCGTTGTCGGCTTCCAGCGCGCCGATGGCCGGGGCGACCATCGGCACGGTCGGCATGGCGAGGACGTCATAGGCCGAGATCGCACGGTTCGTCGCCTCGATATAGGCGCGGCGCAGGTGCAGCATATCGATATAGTCCGCAGCCGTCTGTTCGCGGGCGCGCAGGATGCGGGCCCGCACGCGCTGGTCGTAGGCCTCGCCGTGTTCCTCGAGGAGGTCGCGGTGCCAGGCGAGCGCCTCCGGGGCCGGGAAGCCACCCCTGACGTTGATCTGGCCGACCATCTCGAATTCCTTCAGCGCGATCTCGCTCACCACCGCACCGGCTTCGGCAAGGCGCTTGAGGGTTGCCTCGAAGGTTCTCGCCACATGCGGCTCGATGCCGTCGAAGACGACGGATTGCGGCACGACGATGCGCAGGCCCGCGACGCCGCGCTGGCTTTCCTGATCAAGCGAGGTGCCGCTCAGGATCTCGTGGAGGCTGGCGCAGCAATCGACGCTGTTTGCCAGCGGGCCGATGGAATCGAGCGTGAAGGAGAGCGGAAGCGCACCGGCAAGCGGCACTGTGCTGGCGGTCGGCTTGTAGCCGACGATGCCGCAGAGCGCGGCGGGGATGCGGCAGGAGCCGCCGGTATCCGAGCCGATGGCGGCCGCCGCCATGCCGTCCGCCACGCTGACGGCGGCACCGGAGGAGGAGCCGCCCGGAATGCGGCCGGTTGCCCGGTCGTAGGGATTGGCGGGCGTGCCGTAATGCGGGTTGATGCCGACGCCGGAAAAGGCGAATTCGGTCATGTTGTTGCGGCCGACGACGATGAAGCCGGCGGCCTTGAGGCGGGCGATGGCGGGCGCATCGCTCGTCGCAGGCGCGGCATCGGCCAGCACCGTGGAACCTGCCGGAGTCGGCTCGCCGGCAAGGTCGAAAAGGTCCTTCACGGCGATGGGAATGCCGGCGAAGCGCGAGGGGGCGAGGCCGGCCCTGCGCAGTTCGTCGGCGGCCTTCGCCGCGACGCGGGCCTTTTCGGCATGGACCTTCACGAAGGCGCGTGCGCCTTCTCCCGCCGGTTCGGCGATGCGCGCCAGCGACTCCTCGATGAGCTGCGCGGCCGTGACCTTGCCCGCCGCAAGGTCCCTCGCAAGGTCGTTCAGTGTTGCGCGCATTGCTTTTCTCCCGCCATGGCCGAATCAGACCGGATCAAAATAGTGGATTTCACGCGGCGCGCAGCCCTTCTTGACGCGAAAGAGTCATCCATGCGCCGCCTCTTGCAATCGGTCTTGAAGGCGGCAAAGTATCCGGGCGAAACCCGGAGGGAGTTCTCCATGCACAAGCCGATTCTTACTGCCGTTCTCGTGGCCGCGGGAGCGTTGTTCGCCTCTGCCGCGGAGGCAAAGGTTCCTTTCTTCAACGCCGCGTGTCCGGGCCGGGTGAGCGTGCATGCCGATGAAGGCGGGCCGGTCTTCATCAACGGCCGGGAGGCCCGGCTGAAGCGCTTCAACAACAATTACTACGAGGCCCGCCTCGGCCGGCTGACCATTTCCGTCTCCGTCAATCGCGACGGCAGCCCCGATGTCTCCTATACGGGGCCGGGCGGGGCCAACGGCGTGTGCCGCGTCAAGGGCGACCGCGCCGCGCAGATGCAGGACGAGGACGGCGGCGGTTATGGGGAAAGCCGGCCACGCCGGCGCTCCGATGGCGTCGCGCTCGGTATGATGCCGGCCTATTGCCGCGGCGAAGTCTCCGCGCAGTTCCGCGTCAGGCCATCGCGCATCACGACGAACCGGCCCTTCATGAGCGGCCGGGGCTATGTCGTGCAGGGCAATTATCCCGACGGCAAGGGCACGGCTTTCTTCAATTGCTGGTTCGACAAGGGCGGCAATTTCGTCTCGATCAACTGAAACCTGCCATTCGCGGTGCCGGAGGCCGGAGGCTTCCGGCGTTCCGCTGCCTGACGCCGTGCTTTGCCGGCGCCATTCCCCATGACCAGCGGCATAACTTCAGGTTTGGCGAGTGTGCAATTTTTTCTGCCTGCTCAGCATGTGTCAGAGTGTTAACATCCGTTGAAATAACAAGGGAACACGGCCGAAACGGATCATCCGGCGGCCATTTGCACGAAAGAGCGGTTCGGAGGCGACCAGCCCGTCAGGCTGGCGCGCAGAGGCCGCTTTATGGGGGGACATGATGGTCTGCTTGAAGCCATCCTTTATCTTCGAAGCGAAGGTCGGCCGCGTTGCGGACGGAGCGGGGCATAACCTGAAATGATGCCAGCCTCCGACAACGTGCTCATTCGCCTCACATCCCTCAGCAAGCATTACGGCAGCCATACGGTTCTCGACGGCATCGATCTCGAGGTGCGCTCCGGCGAAGTGCTCGCCATCATCGGGCCGAGCGGGTCGGGCAAGAGCACGCTCCTGCGCTGCATCAACTATCTCGAGCCGCCGGACGGCGGCACCATCTCCATCGGCTCCATGACGATCGACGCCGCGCGGCCGGTGGGGCGGCCGGAGCTGTCGGGCCTTCGCCGCCGCGTCGGCATGGTGTTCCAGTCCTTCAACCTCTTCCCGCACATGTCGGTGCTGCGCAATGTCAGCCTCGCGCAGGAGCGAACGCTCGGCCGCAGCCGGGCAGAGGCCGACGAGCGCTCCATGCAGCTCCTCAAGCGCGTCGGCCTTGCCGACAAGGCGGGGCAGTTTCCCGTGCGGTGTTCCGGCGGCCAGCAGCAGCGCATCGCGATTGCCCGCGCGCTCGCCCTCGATCCGGAGATCATGCTGTTCGACGAACCGACCTCGGCGCTCGACCCGGAACTCGGCCTCGAAGTGCTCGCCGTCATGCGGGAACTTGCCGAAAGCGGCATGACGATGATCGTCGTCACCCACGAGATGGGCTTTGCCGAGAATGTCTCCGACACGGTCATGATCATGGCCGACGGCAACATCATCGAGAAGGGGCCGTCCAAGGACGTCATGCGCAATCCGCGGGAGGAGCGCACGAAGCGCTTCCTGCGCGCGGTGCACGACCGATGAACGCGGCGGACTTCGTCCCGCTGCTGCGGGGCCTCGTCTGGACCGTCGCGCTCACCGGCGGGGCGTTCCTCATCGGCGCCGTGCTCGGCGTTCCCCTGCTCGCCGCGCGGCAGAGCCGGCTCTGGCCGGTCCGCTTCCTCGCCATGACCGTCATCCAGATCGTGCGCGCCATCCCGCCGATCCTCTGGCTCTTCATCATCTTCTTCGGCCTCGGCATGAGCGTCATGCCGATCAATCCCTTCAATGCCGCGCTGATGGGCCTCGGCCTGATCGCGGCCGCGAACATGGCGGAAATCTACCGCGGCGCCGTCGCCTCCATCCATCACGGCCAGTGGGAAGCCTCCGCCGCGCTCGATCTCGGCCGCTGGTCGACCTTCCGCGACATCGTCGCGCCGCAGGCCTTCCGCGTCGCGCTGCCCTCCGCGGCAAGCTACCTCATCGGCCTCATGAAGGAGACCGCGGTTGCCTCGACCATCGGCGTGGCCGAGCTTGCCTATCAGGGCAACCAGCTCTCGCAGCTCACCTTCCGGGGGCTTGAGGTCTTCGCGCTGGTCGGCCTGTTCTACGTGCTGCTGAGCCTGCCCATCGCCTGGCTCTCGCGCGTCGCCGATGGTTATCTCCGGGCAAAGGTGGCACGCTGATGTTTCCGACCCAAGACGAAATCGCCGCCTGGCTGCCGGACCTTCTGGGCGGCCTTTCCATCAGCCTCCAGGTGACGGCGCTCAGCCTCGCTATCGGCATTCCCTTCGGCCTCGTGCTGGCGCTCGGGGTGCTGGCAAAGAGCCGCTTCCTGAAGGGGCTCAGCCTCTTCCTGGTCGAGGTCGGCCGCGGCGCGCCCGCGCTGGTGCTGCTGCAGTTCATCTATTTCGGCCTGCCGACGACCGGGCTCACACTTGGCTCCTTCTCGGCCGCGGTGATCGCGCTTGCCTGGAATACCGGCGCCTATACCAGCGAGATCATCCGCGCCAGCCTGCAATCCGTCGCACATGGCCAGCGGGAGGCGGCCGAAGCGCTCGGCCTCAACCGGTTCGACGAGCTGCGCTACGTGCTGCTGCCGCAGGGACTTCGGGTTGCGCTGCCGGCGCTGCTCGGCTTCTCGATCCTCATCTTCCAAGGCACCTCGCTCTGCTTCACCATCGCTTTGCCGGAGCTGGTGAGCCGGGCCTATGAGATCGGCTCGACCACCTTCCGCTACTTCCCGGCGCTTCTCGCCGCGGGCGTGCTCTATGCCGCCATTTCCATTCCCGCCGCTCTTCTCGTCAATCACGTCGAAAGGCGCGCCGGCCTCTACGCGCAACGTTGAAACCAAGCTGAAAGGACACCTGCATGCCGAAAATCACGACCACCACGCAGTTCCTTCTTGCCGGCATCGCCGGCCTGGCCCTTTCGGCCGGGATCGCCTCTGCCGAGGATTGCACGCCGAAGCACCAGTTCTCCACCATCGAGGCCGGCACGCTGACGGTCGCCGTCACCACCTTCGTTCCCCATTCCTTCGTCGATGACAGCGGCACCATGAAGGGCATCGATGGCGATATCGCCGCCGAATTCGCCAAGCGCGAATGCCTGAAGGTCAAGGCCATCGCGGTCGATCCGGCCGCGGCCATCCAGTACGTGCTCTCCGGTCAGGCCGACATCACTACCGGCGACTGGTACCGCACGGCCGAGCGCGCCAAGGTCATGAGCCTTTCCGCCCCGCTCTATACCGACCAGATGGGCATCTATTCCAAGGAAGGCTTCAAGAACGTCTCCGACCTCGAAGGCAAGCAGGTCGGCACGGTTCAGGGCTATCTCTGGGTCGCCGACCTCAAGGCCATGCTGGGCGGCTCGCTGAAGCTCTACCCGAACTCGGTCAACATGCAGCAGGACCTGTCCTCCGGCCGCATCGATGTGGCGGTGGACGGCTATTCGACCGGCGTCGTCGCGGCGCAGAAGGGCGCGCTGGGTGACGTCAAGGTCAATGTCGCCGCGCCGGACGACCGCGTGAAGGCGACCAAGGAAGCCGCGCAGGCGGCCTTCCCCTATGCGTTGAGCGCCAAGGAATTCGGTGTCGCCCTCGACGCCGCGATCACCGACATGCATGCGGACGGCACGATCGTGACCATCCTCAAGTCCTACGGCCTTGACGGCACCGCCGCCGAGACCGGCGCGCCGCGCCTCGTCGAGTAGGCCATAAAGCGGGGGAGCGCGGCTCCCCCGTCCTTCCTGACATGATTATCTGGAGATACCAACGATGACTGTCTACACGGTCACGCGGCGGACGCAGTCGTGGTACGGCGAGCAGATCGGCATCCTCATCCTCGACGCGGCCTATCCTTGCGTGCCGGGAAATGTCGGCAATGCGACCACCTATGATTATCCGGTGCGGTTCCAGGAGGTGCGCGGCGCCTCGATCGACCGGCTGCTGAACCAGCGCGACCCGGCCCTCAAGGAGGTCTTCGTGGAGGCGGCGGTCGAACTGCAGAACCGCGGCGTCAAGGCGATCACCGGGGCCTGTGGCTTCATGGCCTATTTCCAGGAGGAAGTGGCGGCGGCCGTCGACATTCCCGTCTTCCTCTCCAGCCTCATGCAGATCCCCTTCATGCATGCGCTCTGCGGCGGGCGCGTCGGCGTCATCACCGCCAATGCCTCCCGGCTGACCCGCCGACACTTTTCCGCCTGCAATGTGGGTGATCACGTGCCGCTCGCCATTGCCGGCATGGAGGAGCAGACGGAGTTCCGCGAGGCGATCCTCGAAGAGCGCGGCACGCTGGATTCGGCGGCCATCGAGCGCGAGGTGACGGAGGTCGCCCGGCGGCTCGTCGAGGAGAATCCCGATGTGCGGTCGATCCTGCTCGAATGCAGCGACCTGCCGCCCTATGCCCATGCGGTCCAGGCGGCGACCGGCCGGCCGGTCTTCGACTTCATCACCATGATCAATTATGTGCAGCAGAGCACGGCGCGCCGATCATCATCTCGGGCGGCCGTGCGCTCGGCTCGTCTGAAAAATTCCAGGAAGTGATCCTGCCTGTCGCCGACAAGCTGGGTGCCGCCGTCGGTGCGTCGCGCGCGGCCGTCGATGCCGGCTATGCGCCGAACGACTGGCAGGTCGGGCAGACGGGCAAGGTGGTTGCCCCGCAGCTCTACATCGCCTGCGGCATCTCGGGCGCCATCCAGCACCTTGCCGGCATGAAGGACAGCAAGGTCATCGTCGCCATCAACAAGGACGAGGAGGCGCCGATCTTCCAGGTCGCAGACTACGGCCTCGTCGGTGACCTCTTCGAAATCCTCCCGGAGCTTGAGAAGGCGATGTAATGGCAAGGGGCGCTCCGAGGCGCCCCTTTTTAAATCTGTTGCCTACTGTCAGCCGCCCTGGAACCGTCGCGCCTTGATCGTGTTCATCACGAAGCTGGTCTCGATGGTGTCGACGCATTTCAGCTTGGCAATCTTGTCCTTGATGAAGCGCTCGTAATGGTCGAGGCCGGCGCTCATGACGGTCAGCACATAGTCGCGCGCGCCGGTAACGAGTTGGCATTCGATCACCTCGTCCCAGCCCTTCACGGCCTCCTCGAACATGCGGATCTCGTCCTCGTGCTGGCGGCTGAGGCGTATCGAGGCGATGGCGGTCATCGTCCAGCCCTCGACTGCGGGATCGACGATGGCGGCATAGCCGCGGATGATGCCGGTCTCCTCCAGCCGCCGCAGCCGGCGCAGGCAGGCCGAGGCGGAAAGGCCGACCCGCTCGGCCAGCTCGTTGTTGGCGACGCGGGCGTCGGCCGCCAGTTCCCTGAGGATGCGGCGGTCGATGCCGTCGGCAATTTTCTGCGACATATTCCCGAAATCTCCGCAGGATATTGCTTTCAGAAACAGCAAGGCGCCGGAAATAGCAAGAATGCGCCACGGGATTTGATATAATTTGCCGTCAAGACCTTCACCGCCAAGGGAGAGTTCCATGACCGCGCCGCATCCGCCCCGAACCCATATCGGCAACCACGCCCTGCATCCCGAGACGCAGATGCTGAACTACGGCTACGACCCCGAGCTTTCCGAGGGCGCGGTCAAGCCGCCGGTGTTCCTGACCTCCACCTTCGTCTTCCGCACGGCCGAGGACGGCCGCGATTTCTTCGACTACGTTTCCGGCCGCAAGGAGCCGCCGGAGGGCAGGGGCGCCGGCCTCGTCTATTCCCGCTTCAACCATCCCAACAGCGAGATCGTCGAGGACCGCCTTGCCGTCTACGAGCGCACGGAAAGCTGCGCGCTGTTCTCCTCGGGCATGTCGGCCATCGCGACGACGCTGCTCGCCTTCGTGCGGCCGGGCGATGCGGTGCTGCATTCGCAGCCGCTCTATGGCGGCAGTGAGACGCTGCTCGGCCGGACCTTCCGCGATCTCGGCGTTACGGCGGTGGGCTTTGCCGACGGCGTCAGCGAGGCGTCGGTGACGGCCGCCGCCGAGGCGGCCATGCAGAAGGGCCGCGTTTCCGTCATCCTCGTCGAGACGCCGGCCAACCCCACCAACAGCCTCGTCGACATCCCGATGATCCGGCGCATTGCCGAGACGATCGGCGAGCGGCAGGGCCACCGGCCCGTCGTCGCCTGCGACAACACGCTGCTCGGCCCGGTCTACCAGCGGCCCATCGAGCATGGCGCGGATATCTCGCTCTATTCGCTGACGAAATATGTCGGCGGCCATTCGGACCTCATCGCCGGCGCGGCGCTCGGGGGCAAGGCGGTCATGAAGCCGGTCAAGGCACTGCGCGGGGCCATCGGCACGCAGCTCGACCCGCATTCCTGCTGGATGCTCGGGCGCTCGCTGGAAACGCTGCAGATCCGCATGGAGAGGGCGAACGGCAATGCGGCCGCCGTCGCGGAGTTCCTGCGCGGCCATCCAAAGGTCGAGGGCATCCATTACCTGCCCTTCAACGATCCGGGCTCGGCGACGGCCCGCGTCTTCGCCGCCCAGTGCAGCGGCGCTGGCTCGACCTTTTCCTTCGACATCAAGGGCGGCCAGCCGGCCTCGTTCCGCTTCCTCAACGCGCTGAAGATCTTCAAGCTCGCCGTCAGCCTCGGCGGGACGGAATCGCTGGCCTCCCATCCCGCGACGATGACCCATTCGGGCATTCCCGCCGACGTGCGCGAACGCATCGGCGTGCTCGAATCGACCATTCGCCTGTCCATCGGCATCGAGCATCCCGACGACCTGATCGCCGACCTGACCCTGGCCCTGGATCAGGCCTGATTGAAAAAAGGCCGCCACGTCCGGAGACGGGGCGGCCACGGGAAGCGCAAGCCGGAAGGATCAGGCCGCTTCGCGGCTTTCCACGTCCGTCGGGACGGTGGAGATGGTCTTCAGGATCTGCGAGGCGATCTGGTAGGGGTCGCCCTGCGAGTTCGGGCGGCGGTCTTCCAGATAGCCGCGATAGCCGTTGTTGACGAAGCTGTGAGGCACGCGGATCGAGGCGCCGCGGTCGGCAATGCCGTAGCTGAACTGGTGGATCGAGGCCGTCTCGTGTTTGCCGGTCAGGCGCATGTGGTTGTCCGGGCCGTAGACGGCGATGTGGTCGGCGCGCGCTTCGGCGAAGGCCGCCATCAGGTCCTCGAAATAGGCCTTGCCGCCGATCTCGCGCATGTAGCTGGTGGAGAAGTTGGCGTGCATGCCCGAGCCGTTCCAGTCGGTGTCGCCGAGCGGCTTGCAGTGATATTCAACGTCGATGCCGTATTTCTCGGTCAGGCGCTGGAGCAGGTAGCGGGCGAGCCAGATCTCGTCGGCGGCCTTGCGGGAGCCCTTGCCGAAGACCTGGAATTCCCACTGGCCCTTGGCGACCTCGGCATTGATGCCTTCATGGTTGATGCCGGCGGCAAGGCAGATGTCGAGATGCTCCTCGACGATCTTGCGGGCGATGTCGCCGACATTGCTGTAGCCGACACCGGTATAATAGGGGCCCTGCGGCGCGGGGAAGCCGGCGTCCGGGAAGCCGAGCGGGCGGCCGTTCTTGAAGAAGAAATATTCCTGCTCGAAACCGAACCAGGCGCTTTCGTCGTCGAGGATCGGCGCGCGGGTGTTGGACGGATGCGGCGTCTTGCCGTCCGGCATCATGACTTCGCAGAGAACGAGCACGCCATTCTTGCGCTCCGGGTCGGGATAGACGGCGACGGGCTTGAGCACGCAATCGGAGCTGTTGCCTTCGGCCTGCATCGTCGAGGAACCGTCGAAGCCCCAGAGCGGAAGCTCTTCCAGCGTCGGGAAGGCGTCGAACGCCTTGACGAGGGTCTTGCCGCGCAGGTTCGGCGTGGGCTTGTAGCCATCGAGCCAGATATATTCGAGCTTGTACTTGGTCATTTCGTTCTCTCACGTCACGCTGGTTTGCCGGGACGCCGGGCCTTGGGATCGGCCCGGCAGCCGATGCCAATGAGAAAGCAGGAAGCGTGCCAGTTCGAAATTTGGTGATGGAGGGCCCGGAAAAAGCGCTTCTTTCCGCCCACGCGAAGCCGCAACGGCGCGAGGACGCGCATGGAAGAAGCGGTTTGCACAAAAAACAGGCGGTTCGTGACGGGCTTTGAGGCAGGCGGCCGTTCAGCGGGCAGAGGCCCGGTAATCGTCCGGCGTCATCCCCGTCATCCGCTTGAACATGGCGATGAAGGAGGAGGCGTTGCTGTAGCCCAGCGCCGCGGAAATGCGCTCCACCGTCTCGCCCGCCTCCAGCATCGGCATGGCCTTGACGACGCGCAGCCGCTGCTTCCATTCGGCAAACGGCATGCCGAGGTCGCGCAGGCAGCGGCGGATCAGCGTCCGCTCGGCGGCGCCGGCCAGCCGTGCATGTTCGGCGAGGGAGCGGTTGTCGGCCGGGTCCTTCTGGAGATGGGCGAGCACCCGCTCGAGGACCGGGTCGGTGGACCAGGGCAGATAGGTGCCGACCTTCGGCGCGGCGGCCACCAGATCGACGACCACTTCCAGGAAGCGCAGATGCGCGGGGGAGCCGTGGTCCGCGTCGTCCTCTTCGCGCAGGTGTTCCAGCATCGCGCGCAGCAGGGGGCTGACCTCCAGTGCCGTGGTTTCCCGCGGCAGAGCGGCGCATAGGGCCGGTGCGACATAGAGCGAGCAATGCACGGCAGCGTGCCGGTTGAGGCCGCGATGCTCGACATCGGGCGGCAGCCACACGGCATATTGCGGCGGGGCGAGGTAATGCGCGTCGTTGAGGCTCACCTCCATCATGCCACTATAGGAATAGACGAACTCGCCCCATGGGTGGCTGTGCCGTGGATAGGTCGCATTGTCCGGCATCTGCGCCGAGCGGAAGTAAAGCGGGTGGGGAAGCGCATCGCGGAAGGGCACGTCGCGGAAATGCGCGATGCCGTCCGTCTTGCCGCCTGTCAGGATTCCGATACCGACTGTCATGAGATCGTTATATCATTCATTCCTGCCAGATGCTATGCGGCGCGGACAATCGGAGTGACGATCTTGGACAGCCGCAAATCCATCGACATCACGGCCGTCGGCCTCATGGTCGGCATCTGTCTCATCTGGGCCCTGCAGCCGATCGGCCTGAAATCGACCGCCGTCTTCGCCGCGCCCGTGCTGCAGATCGGCCTTCGCTCCGGCATCGCGGCCCTGTGCGTCCTCGCCATCGTGAAGCTCAAGGGGCAGAGGATGGAGTTCTTCGGCGGGACGGCCGGGCTCGGGGCACTCGCAGGGCTGCTTTTCGCCATGGAGTTCTTCATGGTCGGCGAGGCCCTGAAGCATACCTCCGCCTCCCATGTCGTCGTCTTCCTCTATACGGCCCCGATCTTCGCGGCCCTCGGCCTGCACTGGAAGCTGCCGTCCGAGCGGCTTGCGGCGGTGCAATGGGGCGGCATCGCGGTTGCGGCGGCGGGCATCGCCTTCGCCTTCCTCGCGCCGCAGGGCGGCGGGGAAGCGGCCGGCGGCCTCGGCGCCATGCTGTGGGGCGACGGTCTGGCGCTTCTGGGCGGCGCGGCCTGGGGCCTGACGACCGTCCTCATCCGCACGACGCGGCTGAGCGCAATCCCCGCGACCCATGTGCTGTTCTACCAGCTCGCGACCGCTTTCGTCATCCTGACGGGCGCGGCCGTGGCCGGCGGCGAGGCGGCCTTCGTTCCTACGCGGCCGCTGCTGCTCAACATCGCCTTCCAGGCGCTTGCGGTGTCCTTCCTCAGCTTCCTGACCTGGTTCTGGCTGCTGACGAAATACCGCGCCTCGCAGCTCGGCGTCTTCTCCTTCATGACGCCGGTCTTCGGCGTCGTCCTCGGCATCCTTTTGCTCGGCGAGCCGCTGACGCCGGAATTTTCCATCGGCACGGCGGGCGTGCTCGTCGGCATCATGATCGTCAGCGCCTATCCGTGGATCGGCCAGCGCCGTGCCGGCCGCAGCGCGCAAGCCGGATCGTCCTGACCCTAGAAAGCCTCAAAGGTCGGCGTCGTCGAGCAGGCGGGCAAGCGTGCTCCGGCCGAGCGCGGCCATCGCCGGATGGCTGAGGCGGTAATACCACACGAGCCCCATGGCCTGCTGGAAGGCCCAAGCCGCACCGCGCTTCCATTCGACGTTACCGGAGCCGAGGCGGACGCGGATCAGCCCGCGGCATTCCCGGTCGAAGAGATGCCAGGCCGCGACGAGGTCGAGCGCGGGATCGGCCGGCCCGAAGCCGCCGGTGTCGAGCACGCCGGCAAGAGCCTCGCCGCGCACCAGGAGGTTGGCGGGAATGAGGTCGCCATGCGTCATGCAGTCAGGGCCTGCGGCGGGCAGGAGGCGCAGCCGGTGCCACAGGGCGCGAAGGCGCGGCACGTCGAGAAGCCCCTCGCTTTTCTTGAAGCACGTTTCCATCCAGCCATCGTGGTCGGGCAGATGGCCGCCGCGTCCCGGACCGGCAAAGCGCCGGCCTTGCGTGTCCACGCGGCGAAGGCGTGCGATCAGGGTGGCGATGTCTCCGGCGAAGGCGGCGGAGGCGGCAAGCCCGTCGGGCGTCGCAACATCGCCCTCCAGCCAGCTCTGCAGCGACCAGGGCAACGGGTATTGCGGCCCCGGCGCGCCGATGCCGAGCGGGCGCGGCGCAGGAAAGGGCGAATGCGCGGCGAAGGCGGCCATGGCTTCCGCCTCGCGGCGCAGCATCGCCTCGCAGGCCACCGGCTCGGCGGCGCGCAGCGGGAACCGCGCAGCCGCATGCGCCCCGACCCGGAAAATGGCGTTCACCGTGCCGGTGGCGGCGAGCGGGATCACCGGCGCGTCGCGGTAGCGCGGGAACTGCGCCCGGATCATCGCGCCTGCGACGGTGGCGTCTATCTGGAGCTGGTCGTCATGCATCGTTTCGGTCAGGCGGTGGCCGCGCCGGCCTCGGCGGCCTTGCGCCGGTCGGCATAGAGGCGAGCGAGCCAGGCGCAGACCATGAGCTGGATCTGGTGGAACAGCATCAGCGGCAGGACGATGGCGCCGATGGACTGGCCGGCGAAGATGACGCTCGCCATCGGCACGCCGCTGGCAAGGCTCTTCTTGGAACCGCAGAAGACGGCGGTGATGCCATCCTCGCGGCGGAAGCCGAGCAGCTTCCCGCCGATGCTGGTGATGACGAGCACGGCGGCGAGCAGCAGGCAGTCGACGAGGATGAGGAGCGCGAGGTCCTGCGCCGCCAGCCGGTGCCAGATGCCCTCCGTCACCGCCTCGGAGAAGGCGAGATAGACGACCATCAGGATCGAGCCGCGGTCAAAGGGGGTGAGCAGCGACTTCTTCGAGCGCACCCAGTTGCCGATGAAGGGCTGCAAAAGCTGGCCGGCGACGAAGGGCAGGAAGAGCTGCAGCATGATCTTCCAGACCATGTCGAAGGAGACGCCGACATGCCCGCCCGCCGAGAAGAGCAGGGCGACGAGGGCCGGCGTCAGGAAGATGCCGAGGATGTTGGAGGTCGAGGCGGCGCAGATCGCGGCCGGCACGTTGCCGCCGGCAATCGAGGTGAAGGCGATGGAGGACTGCACCGTGGAGGGCAGCACGCACAGGAAGAGGATGCCGAGATAGATCGGCTCGTCGATCAGCCAGGGCGAGAACAGTCCGAGCCCGAGCCCGAGCAGCGGGAAGACCGCGAAGGTCATGACGAGGATGAAGAGCTGGAGGCGCCAGTGCAGGAAGCCGGCGATCACCACATCCGTCGAAAGGCGCGCGCCGTGCAGGAAGAACAGGAGCGCGATCGCCACATTCGTGGCGACGGAGAACCATTCCGCCGGCACGCCGGAGATCGGCAGGAGCGAAGCGAGGACGACGGCCCCGATCAGGAGCCAGGTGAACGTATCGGGAAGAAGGCGCTTCATGTCTTTCGGCAATGTTGGTCTCGACAGGCCTTCCAGTTTAGCTATCCTGTTTTGCGATGCAATCGATAACGCTTATCGAGGTTCGTGATATGCTTGATCTCGTGCAGCTCCGCAGCTTCGTCATGGTGGCCCAGACGCGCAGCTTCACGCTCTCCGCCGAGCGGCTGGGCCTCGGCCAGTCGACGGTCAGCCAGCACCTGCAACGGCTGGAGCGCGGGCTCGACCGGCGGCTGATCGACCGCGACACCCATGCCGTCCGTCTCACCGCCGACGGCGAAGCCCTGCTTCCCCATGCCCGCCAGCTTCTGGCGCTGGAGCGCCAGGCATCCGCGCAGTTCGACACGTTCGCGCCGCGCGGCCCCTTCCGCCTCGGCATCTCGGAAGACCTCGTGAGCGGGCCGTTGCCGGGGCTTCTGGAGGATTTCATCGCAGATTATCCGTCGGTGGACCTCCAGCTTTCCGTCGCGCTCTCCAAGACGCTCACCGAGATGCAGGATCGCGGCGAGCTCGACCTCGTCATGGCCAAGCGGCGGATCGGCGAACGGCGGGGCGATGCGATCCTGCGCGAGCCGCTGGTATGGCTTGCCGGCGATCCCGAGGCTATGCTCGCCAAGCCGGCGCTTCCGCTGATCGTCTTCCCACCGCCGAGCCTCACGCGCCTCCTGCTGATGGAGGCGCTGGAGCGCAGCGGAATGCCCTGGCGGATCGTCTGTTCGTGCCAGAGCCTCAGCGGGCTGACGGCGGCCGCGCGCGCCGGCATGGGCGTGCTGGTCCAGCCGCGCAGCCTCGCGCCCGCGGGCCTTCGCGAGATTGCGCCGCCGCTCCTGCCGGCGCTGGAGGATGTGGAATTCGTGCTGGTCACCGCGCGTTCGGCCGACCACGCCACCGTCTCGGCCTTTTCCCGCAAGGTGCGCGAGCGCTTCGGCAAGGGGTTCGCCGGCCTCGCACCGGCGGAAGCGGGGCGGAAGGACGAGATTTTCTGACGCCGCCGTCGCTGGCGCGGAAACCTGCGCCGGTCACGCCTTATGTGTTGACACCGGCAAAATTTCACAATTAATATTGCAGACAGTTGATGGCTGCAATTTTTGATCTGTGCATGCGGCCCGCGCGGCCTTGGAGGGGCGGTGCGGGACCGATGGATGCTGCCGTCGGACGATCTTCGGACATCGGACAGGAGGATTTCGATGAATGATATTGCAACGGTTGTCGACCTTGCGCAATTCCGGCGCCAGGTGGAAACCGAGACGACGATGGCGATGTGCCCGACGGCGATCGCCATCGAGAAGAACATCCCCATCTATGACGGCGCTGCCGTCAACGACGGCATCGCCGCGGAATGGGCCTCGGTCATCGGCGAGGGGCCGGGCGTCTTCGTCGTCAAGCGCGCCTTCACCGATCCTGGCGCCATCGACGCGGCGAGCGAAGTGTTCCGCGCAATCATCGCCGACGAGCGGGCGGCCGGCACGGCGGCGGGCGACCATTTCGCCAAGGCCGGCGCCAACGACCGCATCTGGAACAGCCTGCAGAAGCTGTGCCTGCGCGATCCCGCCGTCTATGCCCGCTACATGGCCAACCCGGTGATCGACATCGCCTGCCGCGCCTGGCTAGGCCCCGGCTACCAGATCGCCACCCAGGTCAACCAGGTGCGACCGGGCGGCAAGGCGCAGGCCCCGCACCGCGACTACCATCTCGGCTTCATGAAGCCCGAGCAGATGGCGGAATATCCGGCCCATATCCACGCGACCGGCCCGACGCTGATCCTGCAGGGGGGCGTCGCCCATTGCGACATGCCGGTGGAGAGCGGCACGACGAAGCTGCTGCCGCATTCGCAGCGCTACCTGCCGGGCTATATCGCCGCCACGCGCCCGGAATTCCGCGACTATTTCGAGGAGCACTGCGTCCAGCTTCCGCTGGAAAAGGGCGATGCCATCTTCTTCAGCCCGGCGCTCTTCCACGCCGCCGGCGAGAACCGCACGAGCGACGTCGTGCGCATGGTCAACCTCATCCAGACGGCCTCCGCCTTCGCGCGCCACATGGAAAGCCTTGACCGCACGGCGATGGCGCGCGCAGTCTATCCGCACCTGGCGGCTCTTTCTCCGGCGGGGCGGCGGGCGGTGATCGCGGCGACGGCGGACGGTTATCCGTTCCCGACCAATCTCGACACCGACCCGCCGCTGGGCGGCCTTGCGCCGGAAAGCCAACAGGAACTGCTCGCCCGCGCCGTCGCGGAGGGCTGGGACCAGGCGCGGCTCGATGCCGCTCTCGATGCACAGGGCGCCAAGCGCGCGGCCTGAGCGGACTTAATAAGAAACAGAGGGTTACCCGCAAAGGCTTCGGGCGGGGAGCGAACAGGAAGCCAACTTCGGGAGGAAGTCACATATGAAGAAGATTCTGCAATCGCTGGCGCTCGGCGCGCTTCTGGCCACGACCGCGCTTGCCGGCGCGGCCCATGCCGACGGCGAGAAGTTCGTCTGGATCAGCCATGGACCGGACAGCGACAGCTGGTTCAACGTCATCAAGAACGCCATCAAGGTCACGAACGAGCAGATGCATGTCGAGACCGAATACCGCAACCCGCCGACGGGCGACCTTGCCGACATGGCGCGTATCGTCCAGCAGAGCTCGGCGGCCGGCGTCGACGGCATCATCGTCACCATCGCCGACTACAACGTGCTCGAAGGGCCGATCAAGGACGCCGTCGCCAAGGGCATCCCGGTCGTCACCGTCAATTCCGGCACGGTCGAGGAAAGCCAGAAGCTCGGCGCGCTGCTGCATGTCGGCCAGCCGGAATACGAGGCGGGGCTCGGTGCCGGCAAGCGTGCCAAGGAAGCGGGCGTCAAGAGCTTCGTGTGCGTGAACCACTACATCACCAACCCGGCCTCCGTGGAGCGCTGCCGCGGCTTTGCCGACGGCATCGGCGTCGAACTCGGCAACCAGATGATCGATTCCGGCATCGACCCGTCGGAAGTGCAGAACAAGGTGAAAGCCTACCTGACGGCCAACAAGGATACCGGCGCGATCCTCACGCTCGGCCCGAACTCGGCCGAACCCTCGATCCGCGCGGTCAAGGAGATGGGCCTCGACGGCGACATCTATTTCGGCACCTTCGACCTCTCCTCCGAGATCTCGGCGGCGATCAAGGACGGCACGATCAACTTCGCCATCGACCAGCAGCCCTTCCTCCAGGGCTCTATCCCGATCCAGGTGCTGACGAACTATGTCCGCTACGGCGTCGCCCCGGCCAACTCGATCTTCACGGGTCCGGGCTTCGTGACCAAGGACAATATCGCGCTCGTCGAGTCGCTGGCGGGTCAGTACCGCTGACCTGACGGTCCGTCGGGGCGCGCCGGTCGACGGCGCGCCCCGAACGATTTTCGAGGGAGGAGAATGCATTCATGACGGACGTCATTAACGGCGCGTCGAAGGACGAGCGCATCAAGCCCGTCTCGCCGCTTCGGCGCGCGCTGATCCGGCCCGAGCTCGGCGGCATCTGCGGCACCATCCTGGTCTTCCTGCTGTTCGCCATCGTCGCCGGCGACAGCGGCATGTTCGCCGCCGAGGGCGTGATGAACTGGACCGTGGTCTCGGCACAGTTCATGGTCATCGCGGTCGGCGCCTGCCTTCTGATGATCGCGGGCGAGTTCGACCTTTCCACCGGCTCGATGATCGGCTTTTCCGGTGTGATGATGGCGATCCTCTCCGTCCATCTCGGCGTGCCGCTGTGGCTTTCCATCATTGCCACCTTCGTCTTCTGCGTCTTCATCGGCGCGGTGAACGGCTGGCTGGTCATCCGCACGGGGCTGCCGTCCTTCATCGTCACGCTCGCCTTCCTCTATATCCTGCGCGGCCTGACGATCTGGGGCTCGGTCTACTTCACCCGCCAGACGATCATCGGCGGTGTCGGCGAGAAGGCGGCCGGCGACTGGCTGGCGCCGCTCTTCGGCGGCAAGATCCTGACCGGCTTCTTTGCCTGGATGGGCGAGGCGGGCTGGATCGCCACCTTCACCCGCGGCAACCGCGCCGGCCAGCCGGTGATCGACGGCGTCCCGATGCTCGTCGTCTGGGCCATCGTGCTCGTCGTCTTCGGCCACTGGCTGCTCACCCGCACCAAGTTCGGCAACTGGATCTTCGCCTCGGGCGGCGACCCGCTCGCCGCGCGCTATGTCGGCGTGCCGGTCAACCGGGTGAAGATCCTGATGTTCATGTTCTCGGCCTTCTGCGCCTGCGTCTTCGCCACCTGCCAGGTGATGGAGTTCGGCTCGGCGGCGGCCGACCGCGGCCTCCTCAAGGAGTTCGAGGCGATCATCTGCGTGGTCATCGGCGGGGCGCTTCTGACGGGCGGCTACGGCTCCGTCATCGGTGCGGCGCTCGGGGCCATCATCTTCGGCGTGGTGCAGCAGGGCCTGTTCTTCGCCAATGCCGAAAGCTCGCTGTTCCGCGTCTTTCTCGGCGTCATCCTGCTCACGGCGGTGATCATGAACACCTATATCCGCCGCATCATCACGGGAGAACGCTGATGACCGCCATCGTGGAGATGAGGAACATCCAGAAGCACTTCGGCCATGTCATCGCGCTGGCCGGCGTCTCCTTCGACATCCGGCCGGGCGAGTGCCATTGCCTGCTCGGCGACAACGGGGCCGGCAAGTCGACCTTCATCAAGATCATGTCCGGCGTCTACAAGCCGAGCGACGGCGAAGTGCTGGTGGAGGGCACGCCGACACCCTTCCACAGCCCGCGCGACGCCATGGCCGCGGGTATCGCCACGGTCTACCAGGACCTCGCGATGATCCCGCTGATGAGCGTCAGCCGCAATTTCTGGATGGGGCGCGAGCCGGAGCGGGGCATCTGGCCGTTCAAGACCTTCGATACGTCGAAGGCAGACGAGATCACCGTGACGGAGATGCGCAAGATGGGCATCAACCTGCGCGGGCCGGACCAGGCCGTCGGCACGCTCTCGGGCGGCGAGCGGCAGACCGTCGCCATCGCGCGGGCGGTCTATTTCGGCGCCAAGGTGCTGATCCTCGACGAGCCGACCTCGGCGCTCGGCGTGCGCCAGACGGCCAATGTCCTCAGCACCATCGACCGCGTGCGCAAGCAGGGCATCGGCGTCGTCTTCATCACGCACAACGTCCGCCACGCGCTCGCCGTCGGCGACCGCTTCACCGTGCTCAACCGCGGCCAGACGCTGGGCACGGCCGAGCGCGGCACGGTGGACGCCGCCGCCCTGCAGGACATGATGGCGGGCGGGCAGGAGCTCGCCTTGCTGGAAAGCTCGCTCGGCGGCACGATCTGAAAACGAGGAAAGGCGTGGCGGACGTTTGCCCGGCACGCCTTGTCGAATGTTCGGGGGCTGCGGCCCCACCCCGTTCTCCCACGTCATCCCGGACCTGAGCCGGGATCCACGCGACACCTCCCGGCGTGGATGGCCGGCCCTCAGGTCAAACCGAGGGCCGGCCGTGACGGCGGAGGGAGCTTAGCGGACCACCTCGTAACCGGCGGCCGCCATGACGCGCAGGAGTTCCTTATGGCCGATCTTCGCCATGCCGAGCGGCGGGTTGTGGGTGGGATCCTGCTCCGCCTCGACGACGAACCAGCCCTCGTAGCCATGGGAGGCGAGGCGCTTGACGATGGCCTCGAAGTCGAGGCTGCCGTCGCCGGGGACCGTGAAGGCGCCCTTGATCACCGCGTCGAGGAAGCTTTCCTTCGTGCGGTCGAGGGCTGCGATGACGGGCAGGCGGACGTCCTTGGTGTGGACATGGCTGATGCGCTTGTGGTGTTTGTCGATGACGCGCAGCACGTCGCCGCCGGCAAAGGCCATGTGGCCGGCGTCGAAGAGCAGCGGCAGGCCCTCGCCGGAATGCTTCATCAGGAGATCGAGCTCTTCCTCGGTCTCGATGGGCGCGGCCATGTGGTGGTGATAGGAGATCGGCATGCCCTGATCGGCGCACCATTCGCCGAAGGCGGTCATCTTGCGGCCATAGGCGCGGATCTCGTCCTCGGAGAGCCGGCGCTTGGTGGAGAGCGGCGCGTTGCGGTCGCCCTGGATGGTGCCGGCCGTCTCGCCATAGACGATGCAGGGCGCGCCGACCGCCTTGAACAGCGCCATCTGCGCGGCGATCCGGTCCTTCTCCGCCTCGATGTCGCCGTCGAGCAGGAGGCCGGAGAACCAGCCGCCGCAGACCTGGATGCCATGTTTTTCGAGGATGGGGCGCAGCACGGCCGCGTCCATCGGGAAGCGCCGGCCGGTCTCCATGCCGGTGAAGCCGGCCTCTGCGGCTTCGGCAAGGCAGCCTTCCAGCGAGATGTCGCTGCTGATTTCCGGCAGGTCGTCGTTCCACCATGCAATGGGGGCAATGCCAAGTCTGGCTTTCATGTTCGGGCTCCGGGCTCGCGGAAAACGGGAATGCCGGCCGCCTCCCGGCCCGGCAGGACGGTCATACAAAACAAATATTGACATTTCAATATTATTGCAAAGATAATTGCATTTGCCGGCCGCAGGAGCCGCATATCCGAGGATCAGCAGAATGAAGAAGACGCTCCGCCTTGGCCTCATCGGGTCGGGTTTCATGGGCAAGACGCATGTGTTCGGCTTTGCCGCCGCCGCGCGGGTGTTCGACCTGCCTTACGAGGTGGAACTGACCGCCATCGCCGACGTGACGATGGCGCAGGCCGAGGCCGCCCGCGCCGCGCTCGGCTTCCAGCGCGCCACCGACGACTGGCGCAGCCTCGTCGCCGATCCCGAGATCGACCTCATCGACATCACCGCGCCGAACGCGCTGCACAAGGAGATGGCGCTTGCCGCCATTGCCGCTGGCAAGCACGTCTATTGCGAAAAGCCGCTCGCCCCGCTTTCCACTGACGCGCGCGAGATGGCGGAGGCGGCCGAGAAGGCCGGCATCAAGACGCAGGTCGGCTTCAACTATCTCTGCAATCCCATGCTCGCCCTCGCGAAGGAGATGATCGCCGGCGGCGAGCTCGGCGAGATCCGCGGTTATCGTGGCCTCCATGCCGAGGACTACATGGCCGATGCCGGCGCGCCCTTCACCTTCCGGCACGATCCGGCGGGCGGCGGGGCGCTCGCCGATATCGGCAGCCATGCGCTGGCGACCGCCGAATATCTGCTCGGCCCGATCACCCGCGTCATGGGCGATTGCGTGACGATGATCGCGCAGCGGCCGGACGGCAGGGGCGGCACGCGCCCGGTCGAGACCGACGATGTCGGCCGCGCCTTCCTGCGCTTTGCGAATGGTGCGAGCGGCTCCGTCGAGGGCAACTGGATCGCTACCGGCCGCAAGATGCAGCACGATTTCGAGGTCTACGGCACGAAGGGCGCGCTCGCCTTCTCGCAGGAGCGCTTCAACGAGCTGCATTTCTACTCGACGGCGGATGCCAGGGGCCGGCAGGGGTTCCGCCGCATCGAGGCGGGGCCGGACCATGTGCCCTATGGCCGTTTCTGCGTGGCACCCGGCCATCAGCTCGGCTTCAACGACCTGAAGGCCATCGAGGTTGCAGGCTATCTGGAGGCGATCGCCGGCCTTCGGCCCGAGCCGTTCAATTTCCGTGCGGGCCTGCGCATCCAGACATTGGTGGAAACGATCCAGAAGTCCGCCCGCGCCGGAAGCTGGCTGGCGGTGGACTGAGCGAGGGAGGAAGAGCCATGAGAAGCATCGGTATCGGCGTCATCGGGGCGGGCGTGATGGGCGCGGAACATGCGCGCATCATCGCCCGCGAGGTCTCCGGCGCGCATCTTGCCGCCGTCGCCGACGCGGACCCGGCGCGGGCCGAGGCGGCGGCGCATGGCGGCCGGGCGATGACGGACCCCGAGGCCCTCATCGCCGATCCTTCGGTCGCGGCCGTGCTGATCGCCTCGCCGGATGCGACGCACCAGCGGCTCGTGCTGGCGGCGATCGCCGCCGGCAAGCCGGTGCTCTGCGAAAAGCCGCTCGCCGCCAGCACGCAGGAGTGCCTGGAGATCGTCGTGGCCGAGGCGCGCGCCGGCCGTCCGCTGGTGCAGACCGGCTTCATGCGCCGCTTCGATCCCGCCTATCGCGAGATGAAGGCGGCCGTCGACGGCGGCGCGCTCGGCGGCGTGCGCATCCTCCATTGCCAGCACCGCAATCTCGCCGCGCCCGCCTGGTTCACCGGCGCGATGGCCGTCACCAATTCGCTGGTGCACGAGATCGACGTCTGCCGCTGGCTGCTGTCGACGGAATACAGCGCCGTCACCGTCATCCCGTCTCCCGGGGGCGACCCCGCGCTCTTCGTCTTCGAGACGGAGGCCGGCAGCATCGTTTCCGTCGAGGTCTTCATGAACGCCGCCTATGGCTACCATGTCCATGCGGAGGCCGTCTGCGCGAAGGGCACGGTCGGCATGGCGCATCCCGCACCGATCCGCACCCGCCGCGACGGCGCGGAGGAGGGGGCTTTCCCGGAAAACTGGATTCCACGCTTCCGCGATGCCTACCGCATCCAGGACCAGGCCTGGGTCGACGGCATCCGCGCCGGCACGCCGCCCGCGGACGGCTCGACCGCCTGGGACGGCCTCGTCGCCACCTGCCTTGCCGACCAGATCGTCGCCGCGATGGAAACGCGCCGGCGCACCCCGCTCACACTGCCCGAAAAGCCGCGCTGAACGGGCCGGCCGGCGCATGGTGCGTTGCGGATCGCTCTTGACTTGCAATAATAATTGCTATTCTTCTGATCATGGAAATATGGGTGCGGACGCGGCTTGGGGCCGCGACCCGCATGGAGGAGATGACATGTACGGCTCATACGGTTTGTTCATTGACGGCGCCTGGTCGGGGCCGGCAAAGGGGGCTTCCACCGAGATCACCGATCCCGGCAACGGCGCGGTGCTGGGCACGGTGCCCGCCGCGAGCGTCGAGGATACGGAGCGCGCGATTTCCGTTGCAGACCGCGCCTTCCGGAGCTGGAAGGCGACGCCCGCCTGGATGCGCGCCGACCTCCTGCACAAGGCCGCCGACGTCATGGCCGTCCGGGCGGCGGAAGCGGCCCGCCAGATCACGCTGGAGACCGGCAAGCCGCTCGCCCAGTCGGGCCGCGAATGGGGCCTCGCCGTCGACCAGTTCCGCTGGTATGCCGAGGAAGCCCGCCGCATCTACGGCCGCATCGTCGAGAGCCGCGCGCCGGGCGGCCGGCTGGAGGTGTCGCACGAGCCGGTCGGCGTTGTCGCAGCCTTCACGGCCTGGAACTTCCCGGCGGCGCTGATCGCGCGCAAGGTCGCGCCCGCCCTTGCCGCCGGCTGCTCGGTTATCGTGCGGCCCTCCGTCGAGGTGCCGGGCGTGGCGATGATCCTGTTCGACTGCCTGCGCGAGGCGGGCCTTCCGGCCGGCGTCGCCAATCTCCTCACCGGCCCGACCGCCAATACCTACAAGCCGATCATGGCCTCGCCCCTGGTGCGCAAGGTCTCGCTGACCGGCTCCACCCGCGTCGGCCAGCAGATGATCCGCGACAGCGCCGAGACGGTGAAGCGCGTCAGCATGGAGCTCGGCGGCAATGCGCCGATGATCGTCTTCGACGATGCCGATCTCGACAGGGCGCTCGATCTCGCCGTGCCGACGAAATACGCCAATGCCGGCCAGGTCTGCGTCACGCCGGACCGCTTCTACGTGCACGAGGCACTGCACGACCGTTTCGCCGAGGGCTTTGCCGCCCGCGCCCGGGCGCTGAAGCTCGGCCATGGCCTCGACGAGGCGACGCAGATGGGCCCGCTGATCAACGAGCGTCGCATCGCCGCCATCGAGGAGATCGTCGCCGATGCGCGCGACCGGGGCGGAAAGATCCTTGCCGGCGGTCGCCGCCCGGCGGAGATGAATGCCGGCTTCTACTTCGAGCCGACCGTCATCACCGGCCTTCCCGACGACGCCAAGGCCATCGCCGAGGAGAATTTCGGCCCCATCGCCGCGATAACGCCCTTCTCGAAGGTGGACGAGGTCTTCGAGCGCGCCAATGCCTCGGAAATGGGCCTGTCGGCCTATGTCTTCACCCGCGATGCGGGCCGCGCCCGCGAGGCGGCGGCGCGGCTGGAGGCCGGCATGGTCGGCGTGAACAGCTTTGCGCTGGCGGCGGCCGAGGCGCCCTTCGGCGGCATCAAGGCCAGCGGCATGGGCCGCGAGGGCGGCACCGAGGGCATCCTCGACTATTCCAACGTCAAGCTTGCGCAGATGACGGTCTGAGGGAGGCATCCATGATCAGGAACGGTGTCAAGCAGCGCTGGGCGGAAGGCAGGCCGGTGCTCAACGGCTGGCTCTCCATCGCCAATTCCTTCAGCGCGGAGATCATGGCCGCGCAGGGCTATGACAGCGTCACCATCGACATGCAGCACGGCATCGTCGGCTATGACGGCGCGGTGCCGATGCTGCAAGCGATGCGGGCGAGCGGCGTGACGCCGCTGGTGCGCGTGCCCTGGCTCGACCCCGCCGACATCATGAAGGCGCTGGATGCCGGGGCCTACGGTGTCATCTGCCCGATGATCAATACCCGCGCCGAGGCAGAGCGGCTGGTCTCCTATGTGCGCTATCCGCCCGCCGGCGTGCGCAGCTTCGGCCCGAGCCGGGCGCTCTTTTCCGCCGGCCCCGGCTATGCGGCGGAAGCCGACGAAGAGATCATCTGCCTCGCCATGATCGAGACGGCGCAGGCCTATGAGAACCTCGAGGATATCCTCGCGACCCCAGGCCTCGACGGCGTCTATATCGGCCCCGCCGACCTGACGCTCGGGTTGCAGGGCAAGAAATATGCGCCGGGCTTCGACCGCCGCGAGCCAGAGATGATCGAGGCGATCAAGACCATCCTCCACGCCGCCCACAAGGCGGGCAAGCGCGCCGCGCTGCACAACGGCACGCCGGACTATGCCGCCGAGGCGGTGAGCTGGGGCTTCGATTTCGTGACCGTCTCCAACGACGTGCGCCTGCTCGCCGGCGCGGCGGAGGCGAGCGTTCGAAAGTTCCGCGAGCTGACGCAGGAAGTCGTTCCGGCAAACAAGATCGACACGGGAGGATACTGAATGCCGAGGGTTCTCGTCGCGGGCAAGATCCACGCCGACGGCCTCGCCGTCCTTCATGCTGCGCCCGGGGTGACGGTGGATTATGTCGAGGAGGTCTCGGCGGCGAGCTACGAGCCGTTCCTGCCGGCCGCCGATGCGCTGCTCATCCGCACCCAGCCGCTGCCGGCCGCCTTCGTCGAGAAGGCGCCCCGGCTCGGCATCGTCTCCCGCCACGGCGTCGGCTACGATTCCGTCGATGTCGCGGCGCTGAATGCCCGGGGCATTCCGCTCGCCGTCGTCGGCGACGTCAATTCGCGCGCCGTCGCCGAGCATGCCGTCATGCTGATGCTGGCGGCCGCGCGACGCACCGTGCTCTTCGACCGCAAGATGCGCGCCGGCGACTGGAACTACCGCAACAGCCTCGATGCGGACGAACTCGACGGGCGCACGCTCCTCATCGTCGGCTTCGGGCGCATCGGCCGGCGGCTGGCGCAGATCGCGGCGGCGCTCGGCATGGCGGTCATCGCCTATGACAGGTTCCAGGACGCCGCCGAGATCGCGGCGGCGGGCGTCACCCCGGTCGGCGACCTCATGGACGGGCTGAAGCGCGCCGACGTCGTCTCGCTGCATGTGCCGAAATCCGGCGCCGAACCGCTGATCGGTGTGGCGGAACTGGCCGCCATGAAGCGCTCGGCCGTCCTCGTCAACACGGCGCGCGGCGGGCTGATCGACGAGGCGGCGCTGCTTGCCGCGTTGAACGAGGGCCGTCTTGCCGCCGCCGGCCTCGACGTGTTCGACGCCGAGCCGCCGGCTCCGGGCGACCCGATGCTCGCCTGCGAGCGCGTCGTGCTCTCGCCGCACAATGCGGGCCTGACGGAAGCCTGCGCGCGCCGCATGGCGATTTCGGCGGCCACGAACATCGTCGACTATTTCAAGGGCACGCTCGATCCGGCGCTGGTCGTCAACCGCTCCGAGATCGCCGCGCAGCGCCTTTCGGCCGTCGGGGCCTGACCATGGCGCTCCTGACCTTCCGCCAGATCGAGAAATCCTACGGCGTCGTGCCGGTCCTCAAGGGCATCGAGCTTGCCGTCGAGCCGGGCGAGGTTCTCGCCCTCGTCGGGGAGAACGGCGCCGGCAAGTCGACGCTCATGCGCATCGCGGCCGGCCTTGCCGCCCCTTCGGCCGGCACCATGCTGCTCGACGGTGCGCCCGCGCCTACGACGCTGCAGGAGGCCGAGCGCGCCGGCATCGTCATGGTGCACCAGGAATTCTGCCTCGCCCCGCACCTGACGGTGGCGGAGAACGTCTTCCTCGGCCGCGAGCTGACGCGCGGCCTCTTTACCGACCGCAAGGCGATGGAGGTGAAGGCGCGCGCGCTTCTCGCCGAACTCGGCTCAGCCGCCCCCGTCAGGGCGCGGCTTCGCGACCTGCCGGTCTCCGACTGGCAGATGATCGAGCTTGCGAAAGCCTTCGCCCGCCAGCCGAAGCTCATCCTGATGGATGAGCCGACCGCCGTCCTCTCCGCCACCGAGGCCGGCAATCTCTTTACCCGCATCCGCGCCTTCCGTAAGAGCGGCGGCTCGGTGATCTTCACCTCGCACCGCCTCGACGAGGTCAAGGCCATTGCCGACCGCGTCGCGGTGCTGCGCGACGGACAGATCGTGCGGGTGGAGAAGACGAGCGCCATTTCCGAGAACGAGATGGCCGAGGCCATGGTCGGCCGGCCGCTGGCGGAGATCTACCCGCCCCGTCGCGAGGCCACGCCGCGCAAGGCGTTCCTCAGCGTTGCCGGCCTGTCCGCGCCGGGCGCCGTCGAGGATGCCTCGCTCGATATCCGCGAGGGCGAGGTGCTCGGCATTTCCGGCCTCGTCGGCTCGGGCCGCACGGAACTCTTCGAGGCGCTGCTCGGCCTTCGTCCGGCGAAATGCCGCTCCTTCGTGCTGCGCGGCAGGGAACGCCGTCTGCCGGCGGCGCGCGAGGCCTGGGCGCTGAAGCTTGCCTATCTCACGGAAGACCGCAAGGGCAAGGGCCTGCTGCTGGCCAAGCCGCTCGACCAGAACGTCGCGCTGACAAGGGGCGCCATCGCCGGGGCCGCATGGATCGACCGGCGGGCCGAGCGGCGCGATCTGGAGGCGGCGGTCGAGCGCTACGACATCCGCGCCGGCCGTCTGGACGTGACGGCGGGCGCGCTCAGCGGCGGCAACCAGCAGAAGGTGCTGATCGCCAAGACGCTCGGTGTCGAGCCGGACCTCGTCGTCTTCGACGAACCGACGCGCGGCGTCGACATCGGCGCCAAGCAGCAGATCTACGAGATCATCGCGGGGCTCGCCGCCGAAGGCAAGGCCATCGTCGTCATCTCCTCGGAGATGCAGGAGATCGTCGGCCTTTCCGACCGGGTGCTCGTGATGCGCCGCGGGCGCATCGCCGGTGAGCTTTCGGGCGACGCCATCACCGAGAACGACATCATCCGATTTGCCATGGGCCTTGAAGAGGCAAGTCCACAGGAGGAGGCAAGCCATTGACTGACATGACCGCAACGACCGCGGGCGTCGCCGCTGCGTCGCCCGGGCGCTCCCTCGTGCGCCTTCTGGAGGCCGCCGGCCCGCTCCTCGCCCTCATCCTCTTGATGATCGTCGGCTCGCTGATGAGCGACAGCTTCCTCGGCGCGGAGAACCTTTCCAACGTCTTCACCCGCAGCGCCATCATCGGCATCATCGCGGTCGGGGCGACCTTCGTCATCACGGCGGGCGGGCTCGACCTTTCCGTCGGCTCGCTCTCGGCGCTCGTCGCGGGCATGACGATCATGTTCATGAACGCGGCCGCCGCCACGCTCGGCGACGGCTGGCTGCTCGTTGCCGCCGGCATCGCCTTCTCGCTCGCCATCGGCGCCTTCGCGGGCTTCATCAACGGTTTCATGATCGTCAAGGGCCGGGTGGAGGCCTTCATCGTCACGCTCGGTGCCATGGGCATCTTCCGCTCGGTCATCACCTGGCTTGCGGACGGCGGCTCGATCTCGCTCGACTTCTCGCTGCGCGACGCGGCCCGGCCGATCTACTACGGCCAGGTCCTCGGCATCGCCGTGCCGATCATCGTGCTCGCGGTCATCGCCGTCATCGGCGAGCTGACGCTGCGGCGCATGCGCTTCGGCCGGCATGTCGCGGCCATCGGCTCGAACCGGCACGTCGCCTTCTATTCGGCGATCCCCGTCAGCCGCGTGCGCATCCTCACCTATGTCATCCAGGGCCTCTGCGTATCCGTCGCCACGGTCATCTACGTGCCGCGCCTCGGCGCGGCCACGCCCTCGACGGGCCTCATGTGGGAGCTGGAGGCGATCGCCGCGGTCATCATCGGCGGCACGGCGCTTTCCGGCGGCTTCGGGCGCATCTGGGGCACCATCGTCGGCGTGCTGATCCTCGGCTTCATCAGCAACATCCTCAACCTCACGGGCTTCATCAGCCCCTATCTCAACGGCGCATTCCAGGGCGCGATCATCATCATCGCCGTCCTCCTGCAACGGGATCGTTCGCAGGGCTGACGCCGCCACCTTTTCACTTCAACAGGGAGACGTGTGAATGTTCAACAGACTGAAATCCTTCATCGCCGCGGGTGCGGTGGCCGTCGCGGGCCTTGCCTCGCCGGCGCTTTCCGCCGATGCCGTGATCGGCATTTCCATTCCTGCCGCCACGCATGGCTGGACGGGCGGCCTCAACTACCACACCAAGCGCACTATCGACCGGATGAAGGAAGCCTTCCCGAACATCGATTTCGTGCTGGCGACATCGTCGAGCGCCACCCAGCAGGTGAACGACATCGAGGACCTGATGGCGCGCAACATCAACGCGCTCGTCGTGCTGCCCTTCGAATCCGATCCGCTGACCGAGCCGGTCAAGGCCGCCAAGGCCAAGGGCGTCTTCATCGCCACCGTCGACCGCGGCCTTGCGGAAGAGGGCATCGAGGACCTCTATGTCGGCGGCGACAACCCGCAATACGGCAAGGCGGCGGCCGAATACTTCAAGAAGAAGTTCCCCGACGGCGGCAAGATCGTCGTGATGCGCGGCATCCCGACGGCCATCGACAATATCCGCATCGAGGCCTTCAACGAGGCGCTGAAGGGCACCAAGATCGAGGTGCTCGACATGCAGTACGCCAACTGGAACCCGGACAAGGGTTTTGAAGTCATGCAGGATTATCTCCAGCGCTTCCCGCAGATCGACGGCGTCTGGGCCGGCGACGACGACGCGGCGCTCGGCGCCATCGAGGCGATCAAGCAGGCCGATCGCAAGAATGTCGCCGTGCTCGGCGGCTCGGGCATGAACAAGGTCATCAAGCTGGTGCAGGACGGCCACGACATGGTCGATGCCGACATCTTCTACCCGCCGACCCTGATCATCCCGGCTATCGAGCTCGTCACGATGAAATATGCGACCCAGGCCCCGATCAACGGCCGCTACGTGCTCGGCAGCCCGCTGATCACCAAGGACAACGCCGCAGAATATTACTTCCCCGACGCGCCTTACTGACCGGGGTGGGGCGCTGCCCCTCATCCGGCCTGCCGGCCACCTTCTCCCCGCAAGCGGGGAGAAGGAGATGTGCCGGACCGTTTTCCCCATCAACGACCGTTGGTGGGGCAAGTCCCCTCTCCCCGCTTGCGGGGGGAGGGTTAGGGTGAGGGGCAAACGCGCATGAACGGCCGCCTTCTTCGAGCCGGTAGGCCGAAGCCACGCCCACACCGTCCGCAGACCGAACGTTGCAGACTTTGCTTTTATGCAATACTGCACATGAAACCGGCGCCGGAGCCTTCCGGCCGGCAAGAGGATATTCGGGAGTAGGCGTATGCCGAGGGTAAAGCAGTCCGACCAGCCGCCGCCGAAGACGGCGAATTACGAGACCTTCGTCAACCTCGTCACGCAAGCCTATCCGAACCTTTCCGACCGCTTCCAGCAGGTCGCCCGCTTCGTCACGCAGAATCCGAACATCGTCGCCATGCAGTCGATCAATGCGATTGCCGAACAGTGCGGCGCCCATCCCTCCATCCTCGTGCGCTTCGCGCAGCATTTCGGCTTTTCCGGCTTCAAGCAGCTCCAGTCGGTGTTCCAGAGCCGGCTTTCGACGGCGGCGCCCGGCTATCGCGAGCGCATCAGCGCGCTCGACGTCGACCTCGAGAAGACCAAGCGCAAGGGCAATCTCGGCTTCCTGCACGACCTCGTGGTGCGCGACATCGCGACCCTGCAGGAGCTTCTCAACACCACGACGGAAGAGAACCTGACGCGGACGGCCCGTACGCTGAAGAACGCCGACACGATCTTCATCGCCGGCCAGCTCCGCTCCGAGCCCATCGCCAAGTTCCTGCGCTACGTGCTCTCCATGCTGCAATGCCGCGTCATCCTGCTCGATCCAGCCGGCGGGCTCGCCTCGGAGATGGCGAAGGTCATGGGCAAGAAGGACGTGCTCGTCGCCATCGCCTTCCGGCACTATGCGAAGGAGGTGGTGACCATCGCCGATGTCGCGGCGGAGAACGGCACGCCCATCGTGGCGATCACCGACAGCCAGCTCTCGCCGCTTGCCAAGAATGCCACGGTGCTCTTCACCATCCCCGAGGACGAATATTCCTTCTCGCGCTCGCTCGCCGCGCCCATGTGCCTGACGCAGGCCATCGCCGTCGCGCTCGCCGCGCTGCTGCAGGAGGACAAGAAGGGCTCGCCCGAGATCCCGACGGTCACGGGCAAGCAGCGGCGCAAGGGCTGAGGGGACGCCTCAGCCCGTGATCTCCGCGACGTTGACGAAGCGCCCCTCGGCGCGCGAGCGGATGGCGGCCTCGGCGAGAACCAGCGCCTTCTCGCCGTCGTCGAAGGTGACGTCCGGCGTGCGGCTCTCCGCGACGCAGCGCAGGAAGGATTGCAGGCCGAGCTCGAAGGCCTCGACATAGCGCTCGATGAAGAAGTCGAGATAGGGTTCGCCCGCGCCGGTCGAGGACGCATTGAAGCGCTCGACCTGGTGAGCGCGGCGGTTGCCGGAGATCAGCATGCCCTTCGAGCCGAACAGCTCGACGCGCTGGTCGTAGCCATAGGCGGCGGCGCGGGAGTTGTTGATGTGGCAGAGCCTGCCGCTCGCCGTGCGCATGACGATCATCGTGGAATCGACGTCGTTCAGTTCCGCGAGTGTCGGATCGACCAGCGCGCTGCCGGTGGCGAAGACCTCGACCGGCTCCTCGCCCAGCATGAAGCGGGCAAGGTCGAAGTCGTGGATCGTCATGTCGCGGAAGATGCCGCCGGAGACCTTGAGATAGTCGCGCGGGGCAAGGCCGGGATCGCGCGAGGTGATGATGACCTGCTGGAGGTCGCCGATCTCGCCCGCCCGGGCGGCATCGCGGGCGGCGCGGTGGCCGGGATCAAAGCGGCGGTTGAAGCCGATCTGCACGGGGCGCGTAAAGCCGGCGATCGCCTTGCGGCAGGCGACGACGCGGGCGAGCGAGAGGTCGATGGGCTTTTCGCAGAACACCGCCTTGCCGGCTCTCGCGGAAGCCTCGATGAGGTCGGCATGGGTCGGCGTCGAGGTGGCGATCAGCACGGCGTCGGCAAGCGCGATTGCTTCCTCCGCGCTTGCGGCGACGGTGCAGCCGTGGCGGCGGCCCGTCTCCTCGGCGGCGGCGGTCACGGGGTCGTAGACCGCGGCCAGTTCCGCGCCCTCGGCGCGCACGATGGTTGCCGCATGCATCTTGCCGATGCGTCCGCAGCCGAGCAGTGCAATCCTCGTCATCGGTTCTCCTCCGTTTGCAAAATTCATTGCGTTTTTGATATTCTCTCAATATTAATTCTGCAAGCCCGTTTTCGGGCAGAGGAGACGAGGGAGGCGATCATGGCAGGAAATTCGGACAAGGCGGCGTTTCCGCAGGCGGAGCGGCGCTTGCGGCTGGGTGTCGTCGGCGGCGGGCAGGGCAGTTTCATCGGCAAGGTGCATGCACGCGGCGCGCGGCTTTCCAACCGTTGGGACGTGGTGGCGGGGGCCCTGTCGTCGCGCCCGCAGGTCGCGAAGGAATCGGGCCGCGAATGGCTGTTCGACGAGGACCGCGCCTATACCGACTACCGCGTGATGGCCGAGCGCGAGGCGGCGCGGCCGGACGGCATCGACGCCGTCGCCATCGCCACACCGAACAATTCGCACCACGCCATCGCCGTCGCCTTCATGGAAAAGGGCATCGACGTCATCAGCGACAAGCCGCTGACGACGACGCTTAACGACGCGCTCGACCTCGTCCGCCGGCAGAAGGAGACGGGCCTCGTCTTCGCCGTCACCTATGCCTATGCCTCCTCCGCCATGGTGCGGCAGGCGCGGCAGATGATCCGCGAGGGCGCGCTCGGGACGCTCAAGCAGGTCCATGTCGAATATTTCCAGGAATGGGCGCTGACGCCGCCGAAGGAGGGCGGGGCGGGCGCGCAATGGCGCGTCGATCCCGCCATCGTCGGCCCTACCTTCACGACGGGCGATATCGGCACCCATTGCCACCATCTCGGCGCCTTCGTCTGCGGCCGGCCGGTGACGTCGGTGCGGGCGGAGTTCCACACGCTCGGCCCGGAAAAGCCGCTGGAGGACACCGCCTTCATGCATGTGCGCTACGAGGGCGACATTCCCGGTACGATCATGATCTCGCAGGTGGCGCCCGGCGCCCATTGCGGCCTGCGCATCCGCGCCTTCGGCGACAAGGCGAGTCTCGAATGGAACCAGGAGGAGCCGGAAGTGCTGCATTTCCGCCGCTTCGGCGAGCCGGCCCGCCTGCTGACGCGCGGCGAGGGCGCGGGCATCGGCATCCATGCCGCCCGTTTCGTGCACATGCCGCGCGGCCATCCCGAGGCGCTGAGCGACGCCTGGGGCAACCTCTACGAGGAATTCGCCATCGCCGTCGAGGCGCGCCGGCTCGGCCGGACGCTGCCCGAGGGGCTGCTGGACTATCCGACGGTGACGGACGGCGCGCTCGGCGTTAAGTTCATCGAGGCCGCGCTGGCGTCCAGCCGGTCGGGCGACTGGGCGGATTGCCGGCTCCCGGCGTGAATTGCAACGAGTATTGCAAAATAAATTAGTATGAAATAAAAGTTTCTCGATAGGAGCCGGCGCCGGAAGGCCGGCTCAGGGAGGTTTACCATGTCCACCATCCGCCTGACCATGGCGCAAGCCCTGGTGCGTTATCTCTGCAACCAGTTCACCGAGATCGACGGCAAGCGCGAGCCGCTGTTTCCCGGCGTCTTCGCCATTTTCGGCCACGGCAACGTTACCTGCCTTTCCGAGGCGCTGGAAGCGGTGAAGGATACGCTGCCGACCTGGCGCGGCCAGAACGAGCAGTCCATGGCGCTCGCCGCCATCGGCTTCGCCAAGGCGACGCGCCGCCGCCAGATCATGGTGGCGACCAGCTCCATCGGCCCCGGCGCGCTGAACATGGTGACGGCGGCGGGCGTGGCGCATACCAACCGCCTGCCCGTGCTGCTGCTGGCCGGCGACAGCTTCGTCAATCGCCGGCCCGACCCGGTCATGCAGCAGGTCGAGCATTTCGGCAATCCGACGATCACCGTCAACGACGCCTTCAAGGCCGTGACGCGCTACTGGGATCGCATCACCCATCCCGAGCAGATCATCGCCTCGCTGCCGCAGGCCGTCGCCGTCATGCTGGACCCGGCCGATTGCGGCCCGGCCTTCATTGGCCTGCCGCAGGACGTGCAGGAGATCGCCTGGGATTATCCGGAAAGCTTCTTCGCGCCGACCGTCCATAAGGCCCCGCGCCCGCGGCCGGATCGCGGCAGCCTCGCCGAGGCCGTTCGCGTGCTGAAGGCGGCCAAGCGTCCGCTGATCATCTCCGGCGGCGGCGTGCGCTATTCCGGCGCGGAGGCGGCGCTTGCGGCCTTCGCGGAAAAGCACGGCATCCCGCTTTGCGAGACCATTGCCGGCAAGGGCACCGTCACCCATGACCATCCGGCTCATGTCGGCCCCATCGGCATCGTCGGCTCGACCTCGGCCAATGCGCTGGCCGGCGAGGCCGACGTGGTGCTGGCCGTCGGCACGCGCCTTATGGATTTCACCACCGGCTCGTGGACGGCGTTTTCGCCGGATGCCCGTTTCGTCTCGATCAACGCGGCGCGCTGGGACGCGAACAAGCACCGCGCCGTTGCCGTCGTCGGCGATGCGCTGGAGACGGTGAGCGAGCTCGAAGCCGCCATCGGCGACTACAGGGCGGATGCCGGCTGGACGGAAAAGGGCCGGCAGGAATTCGCCAAATGGAATGCCGCGCTCGACGGCTACCAGAAGCCGACCAACGCGCCGGTGCCGACCTATGCCCAGGTCGTCGGCATCGTCAATTCCAAAGCGAGGGAGCGCGACCTCCTCATCACCGCTGCCGGCGGCCTGCCGGGCGAGGTGATGAAGAACTGGCGCGTCAAGGCGCCCAACACTTTCGACTGCGAGTTCGGCTTCTCCTGCATGGGCTACGAGATCGCCGCCGGTTGGGGTGCGGCCATGGCCGACCCGACCCGCACGCCCATCGTGATGATCGGCGATGGCACCTACATGATGATGAATTCGGACATCTACTCGACCGTGCTTTCCGGCCACAAGATGATCCTCATCGTCTGCGACAACGGCGGCTATGCGGTCATCAACCGCCTGCAGAACGCCAAGGGCACGCCGGGCTTCAACAACCTGATCAAGGATTGCCGCGTCAAGGAGCCCTTCGCCGTCGACTTCGCCAAGCACGCCGAGGCGATGGGCGCGCTGACGCGCCATGTCGAGAGCCTTGCCGATCTCGGCGATGCGGTCGAATGGGCGCAGACCACGGATCGCACCACGGTCATCACCATCGTTTCCGATGCCTTCACCTGGACGCCGGGCGATGCCTGGTGGGATGTCGGCGTGCCGCAGGTGAGCGCACGGTCCGCAGTCAACGCCGCCGCCGCAGACCAGCAGGCCGGCCGCAAGAAGCAGCGCGTCGGCGTCTGACGCCGACACGGCCGCCGACGAAAGCCGGCGGCCTCAGATCGTCGGGAAGTGGCAGGCGACCTTGCGGCCGCCCTCATAGGCCGTCGGCTCGGGCCGCTCCGTGCGGCAGCGGTCCTGCGCGATCGGGCAGCGCGGGTGGAAGCGGCAGCCGGAGGGCGGGTTGAGCGGGCTCGGCACGTCGCCGGTCAGGAGAATGCGCCGGCGCGATCCGCCGGGCGTCGTCTCCACCACCGGCACGGCGGAGATCAGCGCCTGGCTGTAGGGATGGGCGGGTGCGGAGAACACCGCTTCCGCCGGGCCTTCCTCGACCACGGATCCCAGATACATCACCGCAATGCGGGTCGAGACCTGGCGCACCACGGACAGGTCGTGGGCGATGAAGATATAGGTGAGGTTCAGCTTCTCCTGCAGGTCGGCGAGCAGGTTGACGATCTGCGCCTGCACCGACACGTCGAGCGCCGAGACGGGCTCGTCCAGCACCACGAGGTCCGGATTGAGCGCGATGGCCCGCGCGATGCCGACGCGCTGGCGCTGGCCGCCGGAAAATTCGTGCGGATAGCGCGTGACATGGTCCGGCAGGAGGCCGACGATGTCGAAGAGTTCGGCGACGCGCCGGTTGATCTCGGCGGTCGAGAGCTTCGTGTGGATGCGCAGCGGCTCGGCGACGAGGTCGCCGACGCGGCGGCGCGGATTGAGCGAGGCGGACGGGTCCTGGAACACCATCTGCAGGCGGCGGCGCATCGGCCGCAACTCGTTCAGCGACCTGCCCGTGATGTCCTCGCCCTCGAAGAACAGCTTGCCGTCGGTGATGTCGTAGAGCCGCACGAGACAGCGCGCGAGCGTGGACTTGCCGCATCCCGATTCGCCGACGAGACCCAGAGTCTCGCCGCGCCGTACCGTCAGAGACACGTTGTCGACGGCATGGACGGTGCGCCGGCCTTCCGCCGAAAAGCGGCTGCCGATCGAAAAGCGCTTCATCAGCGCGCGGGTTTCGAGGATGGGGCCTTCGGTCTTGGTCATCGTGTCGCTCATGCTTGCGCCTCGCGGAGGCAGGCGGCGGCGTGGGGGCCGCTTCCAAGGGCCGGCTTTTCCGCCGTGCAGGCTTCGAAGCGCACCGGACAGCGCGGCCCGAAGGCGCAACCCTGCGGCAGGCGCAGCAGCGATGGCGGCGAGCCCGGAATGGCCGGCAGGCGATGGGGCTTGTCGCCGGTCAGCGGCGGGATCGAGCCGAGCAGCGCGCGGGTATAGGGATGGCGCGGATCGGAGAACAGCGCCGCGCGGCTGCCACGCTCCACCACCCGGCCCGCATACATGACCATCACCCGGTCGGCGAGCTCGGAGACCACGCCCATGTCGTGCGTGATGAAGACGACTGCCGAATTGTGCGTGGACCGCAGCTTGCGCACGAGGTCGAGAATGCCGGCCTGCACGGTGACGTCGAGCGCCGTCGTCGGCTCGTCCGCCACCAGCAGCGCCGGATTGCAGGACAGCGCCATGGCGATGACCGCACGTTGGCGCATGCCGCCGGAAAGCTGGTGCGGATAGCGCGACATGGCCTCGCGCGGATTGGGGAAGTTCACTTCCGCCAGCAGTTCCTCCACCTGGGCCAAGGCCTTCGCCTTGCTGATGCTCCGGTGGGCGCGGATCTGCTCGGCAATCTGCCAGCCGATCGTGTAGACGGGCGTCAGCGCCGTCATCGGATCCTGGAAGATCATGGCGATCTCGTTGCCGCGCAGGCGCCTGAGCTCGCGGGCGGGAAGCCCGATCAGCTCGCGGCCCTTGTAGCGGATCGAGCCTTCGATCGTGGCGTTGGGATCGGTGATGAGGCCCATCACCGCCAGGAGCGAGACGGTCTTGCCGGAGCCGGATTCGCCGACGACGCCGAGGATCTCGCCCTCGTCGAGGTCGAAGGAGACGCCGTCGATGGCTCGCACCAGGCCGTCTTCGGTGCGGAACGATACCCTGAGGTCGCGCACGGAGAGCATCATGACGTCCTCACACGGGGATCGAGAAGGATATAGACGAAGTCGACCACCGCATTGGCAATGACGACGAACATCGAGGCATACATCACCGTCGCCATGATCATCGGCAGGTCGAGGTTCTGCATGGCGTCATAGGTGAGCTTGCCGATGCCGTTGAGGCCGAACACCACCTCGGTCAGCAGCGCCGAGCCGCCGACGAGCGCGCCGAAATCGAGGCCGAACAGGGTGACGAAGGCGATCAGCGAGGTGCGCAGGGCATGGCGCAGCAGGATGCGCGTCTCCGACAGGCCCTTGGCCCGCGCGGTGCGGATGAAGTCCTCCTGCATGGATTCGATGATCGCGGCGCGCAGCACGCGGCCATAGATGCCGATATAGAGCACGGCGAGCGTGATCCATGGAATGACCAGCGTCAGGAACCAGCCCTTCGGGTCGCTCATCAGCGGCTTGTAGCCGAGCGGCGGTACCCAGGAGAACAGCCAGGTATCGTGATAGCGGCTCTGGGTGATGAGGTTCATCACCTCGCCGAGCCAGTAGACGGGCATGGAAATGCCGATGAGGCCGAGCGCCATCAGGAGCTTGTCCAGCCAGCTGTCGCGCGTGGCGGCCGCCACGATGCCGATGATGACGGAGATCACCACCCACAGGATCGCCGCGCCGAAGACCAGCGACAGCGTGACGGGGATGGCATCGAGCACGGCCGGCACGACCTTCCAGCCGCGGTTGACGAAGGAGGTGAGGTCGCCGGTGACGAAGATCTTCTGCATCATCAGCCCGTACTGGACATAGAGCGGGCGGTCGAAGCCGAAGGAGTGGCGCACGGCCTCCAGCACCTCGGGCGAGGCGTTGCGGCCCGCGATGCGCGCGGCGGGATCGGAGCCGGGCGTTGCGAAGAAGATCAGGAAGACGATCACGGAAATGCCGAACATGACGAACAGCATCTGACCGAAGCGGCGCAGGATGGCGTAGATCATCACGTGCGCCCCAGTTGGACCTTCGAGCGCGGGTCGAGCGCATCGCGCAGACCGTCGCCGAAGACGTTGAGGACCATGACGGACAGCGCGATGGCGATGCCCGGCGCGAGCGCCACGAGCGGGCGCGTATAGAGCAGCGCCTGTCCGTCCTGGATGATCGTGCCCCAGCTTGCCGCCGGCGGTTGCACGCCGATGGACAGGAAGGACAGCGCCGATTCCGTCAGCATGTTCAGCGCCATCATCAGCGGCACGAAGACGATGAGGGTCGTCGTGATGTTCGGCTGGATGTCGCGCAGGAGAATGCGCCAGCCGGGAACGCCGAGATTGATGGCGGCGAGCACGAATTCGCTGTTGCGCAGCGAGAGTACCTGGCCGCGGATCGGCCGGGCCACATAGGGCACGTAGACGATGCCGATGATGATGACCGGCAGCCAGAGACTGCCGGATTCGATGAGGATCGGCCCGATGGAAATGCCCTGCGCGATCGTCACGATGGAAAGCGAGATTGCGAGCAGGTAGATCGGAAACGCCCAGAGGACGTCGAGCAGGCGCGACAGCACCGTGTCGGTGAGGCCGCCGAAATAGCCGGCCGTCAGGCCCGCCGCCGTGCCGATGATCAGCGTGAAGATGGTCGCGGCCCCCGCGATCATCAGGGAATTCAGCCCGCCGTAAAGGAGGCGGGCCATGACGTCGCGGCCCTGGTTGTCCGAGCCGAGGAAGTAGTTGCCGAGTTCCCAGGTCGGGCCGATCGGCGTGTAGCCGAGCCCGAGGCCTTCCGTCGAAGGCTCCATCACCGGAACCTCCACGCCGTCGACGTGGATGACCGCGTCGAGCGTCGACGTGAACGGATCGACGCCCGCCCAGCGCGCGTAGAGCGGCGCGCTGAGACAGGCGAGGACGATGATGAGGAAGACGCTAAGGGACGCCATCGCGGCCCTGTTGCGCCTCAGCCGCGCGAAAGCGAGGGCCCATGGCCCCCGCGTCCGGCGCTGCACGGCAACGGCTTCATTCGACACGCAAACCCCTCCGCCGGGTCTTACTGTACCCAGGACTGGGTGATCATCCAGTTGAACTGGGGGTTGAACTGGAAGTTGCCGAGGCGCTTGCTGACGAAGTCGAGGCGCTTGGGCGTGAAGAGGCCGACGGCCGGCGCCTGGTCGGTGACTTCATGGTCGATCTCGGCCCAGAGCGCGTCTGCCGCGGCCTGGTCGGTCACGCCGAGGTCGAGCGCCTTCTGCATCTTGGCATCGATCGCCTCGTCGCAGAAGCCTGCAATGTTGATCGAGGCGTCCGAACCTTCGCGGAACGAGGCGCAGCCGAACAGGATGTGCAGGAAGTCGGAAGCGGCCGGATAGTCCTTGTACCACTGGGTCACCGACATCTGCACCTTGTTGTTGGTGTTCTGGATATAGGTGAACTGGATGTTGGCGGAGATCGGCTTGACGTCGGCGACATAGCCGATGCTCGTTAGGACGCTCTGCAGGTAGACGCCGATCGAACGCGAGACCGCGGTATCCTCGACGATGATCGTGACCTTCTGGCCCTTGGTGCCGGATTCCTCGACAAGCTGCTTGGCCTTTTCGAGATCGGGAGCCGACCACTTGGCGCCCGGATCCTTCGTATAGGGGCAATAGTCGACATGGCCGGGGAAGTCCGGTGGCAGGACCTGGCAGACCGGGGAGGCGAGAACCTTGCCGCCGAAGAGCTTGACCAGCGTGTTGCGGTCGATTGCGAAGGCCACCGCCTGGCGGGCCTTGATGTTGTCAAAGGGCGCAAGGCGCGTGTTGAGCGGCGCATACCACCAGGCCGAAAGCGGCGCGATGTGGAGCTGGTCCTTGTACTTGGTGCCGAGTTCGCCAAGGCGGTCGCTCGGCAGCGCGTCGAACATCCAGTCCGCCTCGCCATTCTGGATCGCCGTCACGGCGGCTTCTTCCGAAAGGCCGAAGTCGTACTGCACCACGTCCGGATAGCCGTCCGGCTGCGCTTCCTCGCTCCACTGCTTGAAGTGCGGGTTGCGCGAGACGGTCATGCCCTTGTTGGGGTCGAAGGCCGAGATCATGTAGGGGCCGGTGCTCGGGATCGGCACGGAGCCGGCATCCTCGGCGGGCGTGTCGGCCGGCAGCGTCACGGCGTGGGGAAGGGCGAGCTTGTAGAGGAATTCGGCATCCGGCTTGACGATGTTGATCGTCACGGTGCCGGCGGCCTCGTCACCCACGACGCCGCCTTCCAGCGTGCAGGTCTTCGTCTCGGCAAGGCACTTGTCCGCGCCGACGATGCCGGCATAGAAGGTGCCCGAGGTCGGGCCGGAAATCTTGAAGATACGCTGGAACGAGGCGACCACGTCCTTCACGCCGACCTCCTGGCCGGTGGAGAACTTGATGCCCTTGCGCAGCTTGAAGGTGAAGGTCTTGCCGTCGTTGGTGACCTCCGGCAGCGCTTCGGCGAGGTCCGGGACGATGGTGAAGCCGTCCGTGCCCTCGGCCTTGCGGAAGGCGACGAGGCCGTCATAGATCGGCTGATACATCTGCCAGCCCTGGTCGGTGTAGTTGATATGCGGGTCGAGCGTGCCGGCCGCCGAGCGGGCGAGAAGGCGCATCGTGCCGCCGCGGTGGTCCTGCTGGTATTCGGCTTGCGCCGGAGCCAGCCATCCGCCGGCCAGGAGCGCGACGGTCGAGGCCGTCAAAAGCAGTTTCTTCATGTCTGTCCCCTTTTCTATCGATCGTGCTGATTGAGGAAGTCCCCGACCACCCGCATGCAGTTTTCCTGTTCCTCGACATGCGGCATGTGGCTGGAATGCTCGAATATTTCCCAGCGCGCGCCTTTGATGCCGTCCTTGAAGGGCTGCACCGTGGCGGGCGTGGCTTCGTCGTAGCGCCCGGAAATGATGAGCGTCGGCACGTCGACGGCCGGAAGGCGGTCGATGACGCTCCAGGTCTTCAGCGTGCCGATGACGTGGAATTCGTTCGGCCCGTTCATCAGCGTGTAGACGGTGGGATTGCGCGCCGCCTGCTCGAAGCTCGCCGTCACCTCCGGCGGGAAGGGCACGACGCGGCAGACATGCCGCTCGTAGAAGACGTTCGTCGCCTGCTGGTAATCCGCATGGTCCGTCGTGCCGGCCGTCTCGTGCCGCGTCAGCGTGTCCTGCACGTCCTGCGGCAGGTCGGCGCGCAGCCGGTTGGCTTCCTCGACCCAGAGCTTCATGGAGGCGGGCGAATTGGCGATGGTCAGGGAGACGAGGCCTTCGGGCTGCAGCACGGCATATTCGGCGCCCAGCATGCCGCCCCAGCTCTGGCCGAGCACATGGAAGCCGCCTCGGATGCCGAGATGGTCGACGAGGCTTTCCAGCTCGTCGATGAAGAGCTGCGGCGTCCAGAAGTCCGCGCCCTTTTCCGGCAGCAGGGTGGAGTTGCCGCAGCCAAGCTGATCGTAATGGATGACCGTCCGGCCGTCGCGGGCCAGCAGCTTGTAGGCGTCGACATAATTGTGCGCGACGCCCGGTCCGCCATGCAAGATGACCACCGGCAGCTTGCCGCTGCGAAGGTCGCCGCTGACGCGGTACCAGGTCTCGTAGCCCCGGAACGGTGCCCGCCCTTCCGTGCTGTTGATCCGATCCGACATGTTTCCCTCTCCCAAGGCCGAAGTCGCGTCAAGCGCTCTTTCTATTCATCTGCACCCATTCCTCCAGCATCTGAACGCCGAAGGCCGTGGCGCCTTCCCGGCCGAGCGGGCGATCCTCGCCAGCCAGCTCCTTGCCGGCGATGTCGAGATGCACCCAGGGACGGTCTTCCGTGAAATGGCGGAGGAAGGCGGCGGCATAGGGCGCATCGCCGTCCTCCATGTCCTTGGCATGGTGGCGCAGGTCCGCCAGTGGCGATTTCAACCCTTCGTCATAGGCGCGGTCAAGCGGCAGCTGCCAGAAGCGCTCGCCGACCGTCTCGCCGGCCGCGATCATCTGCGCGGCGATCGCGTCGTCCGTACTGAAGAGGCCGGCGAAGATCGAGCCGAGGCCGCGCATCACGGAATAGGTGAGCGTCGCAAGATCGACGATGGCGGAGGGTTCGAAGCGTGTCGCCGTATAGTAGAGGCAATCGGCAAGGATGAGGCGGCCTTCCGCGTCGGTATCGAAGACCTCGACGGTCTGGCCCGACCCGGTGGTGATGATCTCGCGGGGCTTCAGCGCCGTGCCGGAGGGCAGGTTCTCGGCAATGCCGAGAACGCCGACGGCATGAACCGGGCTCTTCTGCCGGGCGAGCGACAGGAGGAGACCGACGACGGCGGCAGCGCCGGCCATGTCGGCCTTCATGTCGAACATCTGCTCGCCGCCCTTGATGCACAGGCCCCCGGAATCGAAGCAGACGCCCTTGCCGACGAAGGCGAGCGGCTGCTCGCCCGATCCTTCGCCGCGATAGCGCAGCACGGCGATCTTCGGCGCGCGCACCGAGCCCGCGCCGACCGCGAGGATCGCGTTCATGCCGAGCTCCTTCAGGTGGCCGGCGTCCAGCACCTCGACCTCGATGCCGGCTGCGCGCAGCGGCTCGAGATGGCTCGGGAAACTCTCAGGATGAAGGTGGTTGGGCGGCAGGTTGACCAGTGTGCGGGCATATTCGACACCCTCAGCGACGGCATTGGTGCGGGTAAGTGCAGCCTCCAGTGCATTCTTGTCCGCGCCGACCAGTTGCAGGCGCCAGACCTTGTCGGCGGCGGCGACGGGCCGCTTGTTGCGCAGGTCGAAACGGTAGCGTCGCAGCCTGAGGCCGAGCGCCACGCGCGCCAGGATTTCTGCGCCGGAAAGCGAGACGCCGGCAATGGGATCGAGAACGAGGGTCGCCTCGTCCTCGCCCTTGTCCTCCAGATGGGCGGCAAGGCTGCCGCCGGCCTTGGCCAGCGAAAGCGCGCTGACGGTCTCGGCCTTGCCGAGCGACAGGACGATCAGGCGGCGGGCCGCAACGCCCTGCGGCGGAACGAGATCGATGCAGGTGCCGGCTTCGGCCGCGGTGGAACAGGCGCGCGAGAGAATGCCGCCGGCGGCCTCGTCGAGCGCCGCGGCGCGCGGGCCGAGGGCTTGCCCGTCGGCCTTCAGGATCACGATGACGGAGGCATTGGCAGCGATGGCGTCAGCCGCTTCGAAGACCGGGACGGGCGATTGGGGCATAGGCCTGCTTCCTGTTACGGCAACGCGGAGGCTGGCTGCGAGGCCCGTCCCATTTCCCGGAAGGCGGCACCGGGCGCCTGTCCGCAAGAGATGGCCGTGCCGAAACCAACCATCAGCGGTGGCAAGATGGGAGCCATGGGCGGAATAACCGTTTTCCCGTGGCGACTTAGGGGCTCGGTCCAAATCGGTACCGCCGAAGGGGACGGCCATTCAAGCGTCAATTTCGTCCATATCGATTGACAAAAACTCAAGTGATAATCCATGGTCGCCGCCATGGTTCTACCTTCCCTCAACGGCATGCGCGCTTTCGAAGCCGCCGCGCGTCTCGGCAGCATCAAGGACGCGGCGGAAGAGCTGCACCTGACGCCTTCGGCGGTCAGCCGGCATATCCGCACGCTCGAGAAGACGCTCGGCCAGGAGCTGTTCGAGCGCGGTTTCCGGCAGGTGACGCCGACGATGCGCGGCTCCTATTATGCCCGCACGCTTTCGGAAGCCTTCGAGACGATCTGGCGCGCGACGGAGGATGTCAGCCTGCGCGAGGGGCCGCGCAGCCAGAAGGCGCAGCGCGTCAAGCTGATGTGCGAGCCGACCTTCCTCAACCTGTGGCTTGCCGACCGCCTGCCGGACTTCCGCCGCCTGCATCCGAATGTCGACCTCGAAATCTCCACCTCGGGCAAGCGCACCAATGTCGACCTCGCGATCGTCGACGAATTCGTCTACAAGGCCGGACCTGCGCTGACGATGATGATCCCGCTGCTGCTGACGCCGGTCTGCGCGCCGTCGCTGCTGGAGGGGCCGGTGCCGCTGCGCTCGCCGGCCGATCTCTTCCACCATCACCTCATTCACGAATGCGAGACGACACGCTGGAAGCAGTGGCTGGAGCAGGAGGGCATTTCCGAAGGTGCCGTGCCGGCCGGCTCGACGTTGCACGACTGTACCCTGATCATGCGCGAGGCCATGAACGGCGCGGGCATCGCGCTTGCGGACACGATCATGGCGGAGGATCTCCTGCGGCAGGGCAAGCTCGTCGCGCCCTTCGCCGCCCGCCATGCCTATCCGGCGGGCTATTATCTCCAGCAGCGCCGCAGCATCGGCAACAAGGCGGGGACCAGCGTCTTCCAGGACTGGCTGCTGGCGGAGGTCGCCGGGCACAAGCGGGCGATGAACATCGCCTAAGGCTTCTCAGGAGGCTTCCTTCAGGATCGCCGCGAAAAGCGGATCGAAGGTCCGGCGGATCGGCTCGGCGGCAGCGCCGAGCGCGACGGCCCAGGGATCCATCGTGCCGAGCTGGAGGCGGGGCAGGGCCCGGCCCGGCCGCTCGGCATTGGAAGGCAGCAGGGGAAAGATCGCCTCGAACAGTCGAAGCGCCAGCGGCTGCGGCGCGCTGCCGGTGAGGATGACGGTCTGCGGATCGAAAAGGGTCTCGACCATGTGCACCGCCTGGCGGAAATCCGCCGCCGCCCCGGCGAGCCAGGCGCGGATGCGCGGATCGTCTTGCGCCGCCAGCCGCTCGACCGCGTCATAGGCGTCGGTCGTCGCGGAATCGAGGCCGAGGCTCTGGAAGAGCGAGGCGAGCGAGGCGCGGTGCTCGAGCGGCTGCACGCTGCCGCCGCGGGAAAACAGCACCATGCCCAGCTCGCCGGCATTGCGGTTGCTGCCGCTGTAGAGTTCGCCGCCGAGGATGAGGCCGGCGCCGATGCCGTAGCCGAGATAGAGGCAGACCACATGGTCGAGGCCGTCGGCCGCCCCGCCCATCCGCTCGGCGGTGGCGCAGGCGGAGGCGTCGTTCTGCAGGCTGGTTTCGAGCCCCGTGCCGGCGGCGAGCGTTTCAAGGAGCGGGAAGGTCTGCCACTTGCCCATCATCCAGCGGTCGTCGTCCGGCGGCTCCAGGCCGAAGGGGCCGGGCATGGCGACGCCGAGGCCGGTGAGGCGGTGGATTGAGGCGGGAATGCGCGCGGCAAGCTCGCCCCGCACCGTGTCGACGAGGTCGAGGATCACGCGGCTGCCGCCGGCAGGATCGCCGGGCGGCAGGTTGGCCACCGCGCGGGCACTTTCCCGCCCGAGAAGATCGACTGCGACGACCCGGGCAAGCTCCCGGTCGATCTGTACGCCGAGGGCGAAGGCGCCTTCGGGAACGAGGCCGTAGGGCGTCGAGGGCTGCCCGCGCGCCCCGCGCACCACGGCCTGCGAGGCGACGAGCCCATCGGCCTCCAGGCTTTCGATAAGGTTGGACACCGTCTGTTTGGTCAGGCGCGTGGCGCGGGCGAGGTCGGCGCGCGACAGCGGGCCGTTGAGGCGGATGGCTTCGATGAGGACGCGCCGGTTGTGGGCGCTCGTACCTTCCTGGTTGGTGCCGCTCTTGGCGCGGATCTTCCTGAGTTCGTTCATCGGCATCCCCTCTTGACACCATTTGAAGAATACAGAACACTTAAGTCAATAGTTTTGACTTAATAAGGAACCGAAGCGTTCCGGGAACAGGGCAGGGCGCCGCGGGCGCCTTGCTTACAACCAAGCAAACTGGAGGACGGCATGTTGAAATCGATTACGAAGACCCTTCTCGGCGCGGCATTCATCGTGGGCGCAGCGGCCCCGCACGCCTTTGCCGAAACCACGCTCAACGCGCTCTTCATGGCGCAGGCCGCCTATAGCGAGGCGGATGTGCGCGCCATGACGGATGCCTTCACCAAGGCGAACCCGGATATCAAGGTGAACCTGGAATTCGTGCCCTACGAGGGCCTGCACGACAAGACCGTGCTGGCGCAGGGCTCCGGCGGCGGCTATGACGTCGTGCTCTTCGACGTGATCTGGCCGGCCGAATATGCCACGAACAACGTGCTGGCCGACGTCACCCCGCGCATCACCGACGACATGAAGAAGGGCGTGCTGCCCGGCGCCTGGACCACCGTCGACTATGACGGCAAGTCCTACGGCATGCCCTGGATCCTCGACACCAAGTACCTGTTCTACAACAAGGAGATCCTTGAAAAGGCCGGCATCAAGGCGCCGCCGAAGACCTGGGCCGAACTGAACGAGCAGGCCAAGACCATCAAGGACAAGGGCATTCTCGCCACGCCGATCGCCTGGAGCTGGTCGCAGGCGGAAGCGGCGATCTGCGACTACACCACCCTCGTCAGCGCCTATGGCGGCGCATTCCTGAAGGATGGCAAGCCGGCCTTCACCGAAGGCGGCGGGCTCGACGCGCTGAAATACATGGTCGACAGCTACACGTCGGGCGTTACCAACCCGAACTCGAAGGAATTCCTCGAGGAGGACGTGCGCAACGTCTTCCAGAACGGCGAGGCGGCCTTCGCGCTCAACTGGACCTACATGTACAACATGGCCAATGCCGGCAAGGACAGCAAGGTTGCCGGCAAGGTCGGCGTTGTGCCGGCGCCGGGCGTGGAAGGCAAGAGCGAGGTTTCGGCCGTCAACGGCTCGATGGGCCTCGGCATCACCTCCACGAGCAAGCACCAGGACGAAGCCTGGAAATACATCGTCCACATGACCTCGCAGGAAACGCAGAACGCCTATGCGAAGCTGAGCCTGCCGATCTGGGCCTCCTCCTATGACGATCCGGCCGTCACCGCCGGCCAGGAGGAGATGATCGCGGCCGCCAAGCTCAGCCTTGCCGCCATGTATCCGCGCCCGACCACACCGAAGTATCAGGAACTGTCGACGGCGCTGCAGCAGGCCATCCAGGAAGCCCTGCTCGGCCAGGCGACGCCCGAGGACGCGCTGAAGTCCGCTGCGGAAAACAGCGGCCTTTGATGGAATACCTCGCGGGCGGCCCCGGCCGCCCGCGCACGCTCTGATCGAAATGGACGAGAGGACGCTATGTCCAGCACCTGGATGACGACCCGGGCATGGCTTCTCATGCTGCCGCTTCTGGCGATCATGCTGGCCGTCATCGGCTGGCCGATGGTCGACACGGTGCGGCTCTCCTTCACCGATGCCAAGCTGGTGGGCCTCGGCGGCAGTTTCGTCGGCTTCGACAACTACGCGAAGATGCTGACGAGCAGCAATTTCCTTCGGGCGCTTTCCGCGACCACATGGTTCGCCGTCGTCTCGGTGACGGCGGAAATGGTGCTCGGCGTGCTCGCCGCCCTGCTTCTCAACCAGCAATTCTACGGCCGCACGGTGCTGCGCGCCCTGCTCATCCTGCCCTGGGCGCTGCCGACGGTCGTCAACGCGACGCTCTGGCGGCTGATCTACAATCCGGAATACGGCGCGCTGAACGCCGCGCTGACGCAGGTCGGCATCCTCGATGCCTACCGGTCCTGGCTCGGTGAGCCCGCCACCGCGATGACGGCGCTGATTCTTGCCGACTGCTGGAAGAACTTCCCGCTGGTCGCCCTCATCGCGCTCGCCGCGCTGCAGGCGGTGCCGCGCGACATCACCTCCGCCTCGCTGGTCGACGGCGCCGGGCCCTTCGCCCGTTTCCGCTTCGTCATCCTGCCCTATCTTGCCGGGCCGCTGATGGTGGCGCTGGTGCTGCGCACCATCGAGGCCTTCAAGGTGTTCGACATCATCTGGGTCATGACGCGCGGCGGGCCGGCCAACTCCACGCGCACCCTGTCGATCCTCGTCTACCAGGAGGCCTTCTCCTTCCAGCGCGCCGGCTCCGGGGCCTCGCTCGCCCTTGTCGTCACGCTGATCGTGACGGTGCTGGCGATCGGCTACGGCATGCTGGTGCGCCGCGCCGCCGGGAGTGCCGCCTGATGGAACGCCGCAGCCTCCTCGCCTCGATCCTCATTCATGGTGCCGCGCTTCTCCTGGCGGCCGTCATCCTCGCGCCGATCCTGTGGCTCTTCGTCATGAGCATTTCGCCGGCCGCCGACCTGATGGCGCGGCCGCTGCGCTGGTGGCCGGGCACGGTGGATTTCTCGCGCTACGCCAACCTCCTGTCGACCGTGCCGAACAGCGCCGGCGCTTCCTTCGTCGCCTCGCTCGTCAACAGCATCCTCGTTGCCGGCATGGCGACGATCGCCGCCATCGCGCTCGCCATTCCGGCCGGCTGGGCCGTGTCGCGCACGCCGTCCGTCGGCTGGTCGCTGTCGCTCGTCATCGCCACCTATATGCTGCCGCCGGTCGCGCTCGCCGTGCCGCTCTACATGGCGCTCGCCGCGCTCGGGCTGCTCAATTCCGTCTTCGGCCTCGCGCTCGTCTATCTCAGTATCCTCGCGCCCTTCACCACCTGGCTGATGAAATCCGGCTTCGACGGGATCCCGCGCGAGATCGAGCAGGCGGCGATGATGGACGGGGCGAGCCTCTTTGCCACCCTGCGCATCGTCACCCTGCCGCTCGCCATGCCCATCGTCGCGACGTCGGCGCTCTTCGCCTTCCTGCTCGGTTGGGATGAGTTCTTCTATGCGCTGCTCTTTACCTCCGACCAGCGCGCACGCACGCTGACGGTCGCCATTGCCGACCTCGCGGGCGGGCGCGTCTCCGACTACGGGCTGATCGCGACCGCCGGCGTGCTTGCCGCGCTGCCCCCGGTGCTGGTCGGCCTTCTCATGCAACGGGCCCTGATTTCCGGCCTCACCAGCGGCGGTGTGAAAGGATGACGATGACGACGAATGCGACACGGCCGGAAGGGCTCCGGGCCATCGACCGGGAAATGGCGCGCCAGCACGCGGATGCGCTGGCCTCCTTCCACGCCAACGGCGCCATGGCGGCACGGGCCGCCGAAAGCCTCAAGCGGACCGGCAGGCTCCTTCTTCTCGGCATGGGCGGCTCGCATGCCGTCGGCCGCGCGGTCGAGCCGCTTTACCGTCGCCTCGGCATCGACGCCATTGCGCTGCCGCTCTCCGAACAGCTCTGCGCGCCGCTCGTTCTCGACGGTCGAACCGTCTTCATCACCTCGCAGTCGGGCGAGAGCGCCGAGGTCCTGCGCTGGTTCGGCGAGACGGGCGGCAATGCGGAAACCTTCGGCTTCACGCTGGAGGGGGGCTCCTTCCTCGCCCGCACCGCGCCCTGCCTTGTCGGCGCGGGCGGCACGGAGCAGGCCTTCGCCGCCACACGCAGCCTGATGGTGAGCTTCGCGCTGCATCTTGCCATCCTCGGCGCGCTCGGCGAGGAGACGGGGCCGGCCATCGCCGCACTGGAAAACCCCGAGGAGCCCGCCATCGAGGAGGCGCTTGCAGCCCTTTCGGGCGCTCGCTCCGTCGTGACGTCGGGCCGGCATCTGCAGGGCCTTGCCGAAGCCATCGCGCTCGGCTTTACGGAGCTGTCGCGGGTGCCGTGCTTCTCGCTGGAAGGCGGCCAGTTGCGGCATGGGCCGATGGAGATGCTGTCGCCGGAAATGGGCGTCGTGCTCTTCCGCGGCAACGATGCGACCGCCGACCTGGTGACGGCCATGGCGGTCTCCGTGGCCGAGGCCGGCGCCAAGCTCGTCGTCTTCGACGCTTCCGGCCATCCGCCGGTAGCTGGGGCCGCGACGATTGCCTTCCCGCCCTCGGCGGGACTTGCCGCCGTCTTCTCCATGCTGCCGACGGCGCAGCGCCTGATGATCGCCTTTGCCGCCGCGCGTGTCGCCGATGCCGGAACGCCGGTGCGCTCCAGCAAGATTACCCGGAGTGAATGAGTGAGACCGCTTGCCGTCGTCGGAAACGTCAATGTCGACCTGATCATGGGGCCGGCCGCGCCCTGGCCGCAGCCGGGCACGGAGATCATCGTCGATCATGACGAGCTGCGTGTCGGCGGCTCCGCCGGCAATGCGGCGCTTGCCTGGATGGCGCTCGGCACGCCCTTCGAGATCGCGGCCAGCATCGGCAGCGACCGCTTCGGCGCCTGGCTTGCGGAAGGCTTCGGCGAGCGGGCGCGGAACTGGCCGGTGCATGGCGACAGCACGACGCTTTCCGTCGGCATCACACACCCGGACGGCGAGCGCACCTTCTTCACGACGCGGGGGCACCTGCCGCTCTTTAGCCTGGAGGATGTCTTCGCGGTGCTCGACGGTTCGCGCCTTGCCGGTGGCATCGCGCTTCTGTGCGGCTCCTTCCTCACCGACCGGCTGGTGGAGGACTACGGCCGCTTCTTCGACTGGGCGGATCGCCACGGCATCGCCGTCGCGCTCGATACCGGCTGGCCGCTGCACGGCTGGACGGAAAGCAACCGGGCGGCGGCGAAAGGCTGGCTGTCGCGCTGCCGCATCGCCCTCTTCAACGAGGTGGAGACGACAAGCCTTGCCGGCGTCGCCGACCCGGCGGAGGCCGGCCGTATCCTGCAGCGGGGCATGCCGAAGGATGCCGTCGTCGTCGTGAAATGCGGGCCCAAGGGCGCCATCGCCGTCGATGCGGATGGCGGGCTCTTGCGGGCCGAGGCCCCGCGGGTTGCGGTGGTCGACACGATCGGCGCCGGCGACGTCTTCAATGCGGCGTTCCTTGCCGCCTATGCCGGGGGCAGGGGGCTGGAAGCGAGCCTTGCCGCCGGCACGACCGTCGCCTCCACGGCGATTTCCACCCATCCGAGGCGGTATGTCCCGACCGCCGAGAAAGGACCGGCATGAGCACGCTGACCATCGAGGCCATCCGCAAGAACTACGGCGCCGTCGAGACGCTGAAGGGCATCGACATCGCGCTGGAAAGCGGCGAGTTCCTCGTGCTGCTCGGCGCGTCGGGCTGCGGCAAGTCCACGCTGCTCAACATCATCGCCGGCCTCGCCGAGCCGACGAGCGGCGATATCCGCATCGACGGGCGCTCCATCGTCGGCATGCATCCGAAGGACCGGGACATCGCCATGGTGTTCCAGTCCTATGCGCTCTATCCCAACCTCACGGTGCACCGGAACATCGGCTTTGGCCTCGAAATGCGCAAGGTGGCCAAGGCCGAGCGCGACCGCGCGGTGGAGGAGACGGCAAGGCTCCTCCAGATCGAAAATCTTCTCGAGCGCAAGCCCGGCCAGCTTTCGGGCGGCCAGCGCCAGCGCGTTGCCATCGGCCGGGCGCTGGTGCGCAACCCGAAGATCTTCCTCTTCGACGAACCGCTCTCCAACCTCGATGCCAAGCTGCGCATGGAGATGCGCACGGAGCTGAAGCGCCTGCACCAGATGACGAGGACGACCGTCGTCTACGTCACCCACGACCAGATCGAGGCAATGACGCTGGCGACGCGCATCGCCGTGATGCGGAACGGCCGCATCGAACAGCTCGACACGCCGGAAGCGATCTACGATCGGCCGGCGACGCTCTATGTCGCGACCTTCGTCGGCGCGCCGCCGATGAACCTCCTTGCCGCCACCGCCGGGCCGGACGGGGTGAAGGTCGATGGGACGGATATCGTGCTTGCGGTTCCGGGGCTGGAAAAGCTTGCGCCGGGGCGCAAGCTGGTGCTCGGCCTGCGGCCCGAGGCCGTCAGGACCGGCGGCGAGGGGCTGCGCCTTGCCGCGCGCTGCGAGGTCGCCGAACTGACCGGGCCGGAGCGCATCGTCACCGTCACGGTCGGCGGCCAGGGCCTCGTCGCGGCGCTCCCCGCCTCGGCCCGTATCGAGGCCGGCGAGGATGTGTTCCTCACCGTCGATCCTGCCGCCCTCCACGTCTTCGACGCGGAAACGGAGCAGCGGCTCAACTGAGCCGCCGCGCGTCAGACCTCGAACACGTCCTCGAAGGATTCCGGGAAGCTCTGGCGGGCGACCCGCTCGTCGATCATCAGCATGGCCTCGTAGGAGAGCGGATCGAACTCCTTCTCCGCCGGCACGACCTCGCGGCCGAAGAGCAGGCTGAGGCGCGCGGCGTCGAGATTGCCCCGCTCGAAGGGCTCGTCGCCGAAATGATGCCAGAGGGCATGCAGGAACGCCGCGTCGATGCGGTGTTCCGCCGTGCCCGGCCGGGCGCGCCGGGGCAGCGCCTTGATGGGCGTCACGCCGCGCGGATTGGCGCGGCGGATGGTGAACTGCACGCCGGTCCCCGGCATGCCGGAAGGAAAGCCGCGGTGCTTGGTCATGTCGGGCAGGTTTGCCATGTCGATTCTTCCTACGCTCTGCCGCGCTTGTCCTCGGTCTGCGTGTCGAAGTCGGAGGCGTCGTGCCGCTCGTGCAGCTGTTCCGACGGGTCGCCGGTGAGGCGGTTGACCATGCGGCCGCGCTGCACCGCCGGGCGGGCGGCGATCTCCGCCGTCCAGCGCTGGACGTTCCTGTAGCTCTCGACTTCGAGGAACGTGCCGGCATTGCCGTACTGCTTGTTCTGCGCAAGGCTGCCGTACCAGGGCCAGATCGCCATGTCGGCGATAGTGTAGTCGGCGCCGGCCATGAAGCGGTTGTCGGCGAGATGGCGGTCCAGCACGTCGAGCTGGCGCTTGACCTCCATGGCATAGCGGTCGATCGCATATTTGATGCGGATCGGCGCATAGGCATAGAAATGGCCGAAGCCGCCGCCGAGGAAGGGGGCGGAGCCCATCTGCCAGAACAGCCAGTTGACCGCCTCGGTGCGGGCACGCAGGTCGGCCGGCAGGAAGGCGTCGAACTTCTCGGCGAGATAGAGCAGGATCGAGGCGGATTCGAAGACGCGCAGCGGCTTGCCCCCGTCCTTCGGCGCATGGTCCATCAGCGCCGGGATCTTCGAGTTCGGATTGACGTCGACGAAGCCGGAGCCGAACTGGTCGCCATCGCCGATGCGGATGGGCCAGGCGTCGTATTCGGCGCCCGCATGGCCGGCGGCCAGCAGCTCCTCCAGCATGATCGTCACCTTCACGCCGTTGGGCGTGGCGAGCGAATAGAGCTGCAGCGGATGCTTGCCGACGGGCAGCGCCTTGTCATGCGTCGGGCCGGCGACGGGGCGGTTGATATTGGCGAAAGTGCCGCCGTTTCCCTTGTCCCAGGTCCACACTTCGGCCGGCTCGTAGCCGGCGGGGAAATTGTCGTTCGGAGATTTCTCGGTCATGCAATCCATCCTTCTGGTCGGCGGAAGCATAGCCAGTTTCGCGGCGCAAAGTCACTATGGACGGGAAAGATACGCGGGCTCTATCCCCGGCGGCGGGCCGGGACGCGAAAGGGATCGGGAGCGTGACACCCCCGATCCGGAGGCGGGGACGGTGCGGCAGGCCGCCCGTCCCGCGGGGAAGTCCCGTCAGGCCGGCAGCGGCTTGCCGGCGCGTGCCGAGCGCAGGGCGTAATAGATCACGCCCGCGATGGCGACGCCGAAGAACCAGCCGTAGACGCCCCACCAGGACGGCATGATGGAGGTCAGGCCCGGCAGGATCGACGAGAAGACGATGCCGATGCCGGCGGCGATCAGCGCGTTGACGTGCCAGCCGTTCTCGAAGCGGAACTCGCCGTCCTCGCGGTAGAGCGCCTCGACATTCACCCGGCCTTTGCGGATGAGGTAGTAGTCGACCATCATCACGCCGAAGATCGGGCCCATCGTGTTGCCGACCATGTTGACGAAATGGGCGGCCCCGCCTTCCCAGGGCGCGAACGGATAGAGCACCAGCGCGATCAGCGCCGCGATATAGCCGCCCCGCTTGAAGTCGATATGCTTGGGGAAGACGTTGGCGAAGTCGAAGGCCGGCGAGACGAAGTTGGCGACGACGTTGATGCCGAGCGTCGCCACCGCGAAGGTGAGCGCGGCGAGCAGCGCCAGGAAGATGCTGTCGAACTTGGCCGAGATCTGGTCGGGATAGAGCAGCACCTCGCCATAGACGTTATAGGCTGCGATGGTGGTGACGCCGGCGACCAGCGAGAAGAGGATCAGGTTGACCGGCAGGCCCCAGAGATTGCCGACCGTCAGCGAGCGTTCGCTCGGGCAATAGCGCGAGAAATCGCAGAAGTTGAGGTAGAGCGCCGAGAAATAGGTCACCCAGATCGCGGCGACCGCCGTCAGCGCGGCGAAGGATCCCGGCGTGCCCGGCACGCCCGCATCCTTGGTCTTCTCGAGCAGCACGTCCATCGGGATCGTGTGGTTGAAGGAGAAGCCGCCGGATTTGACGACGAGATAGACGGCGAGCAGCAGCATCATGATCCAGACGGCCGGGCCGGCCCAGTCCTGGAACTTGCGCACCGTTTCCATGCCGTTCTGGATGATGAGGAGCTGCAGGCCCCAGACGATGACGTAGCAGATCAGCTCCAGCGTCGAATGGCCGAGCATGTGGCTCGACTGGTGGAACTGCAGGATGCTCTCGTTGCGGATGAGCAGTGCGACGATGGCGCCCGAGGCCGCCGCGGTCTGCGCGCCGTACCAGAAGCAGGCGACGATGGCGCGCACCAGCGCCGGGAAATTCGCGCCCCAGATGCCGAAGGAGGCACGGGCGAGAACCGGGAAGGGCACGCCCGTGCGCACGCCGGCAAGACCGACCATGTGCATGAGCACGAAGATGACCAGCGAGCCGATGCCGATCGCGAGCAGGAAGTTGATGAAGCTGCCGCAGAAGAGAAAGAGGCTGGCGGCAAGATAGTAGCCCCAGAGGCTGTGCACGTCCGATGTCCAGACGTTGAAGATCGAGAAGGCGCCCCAGTTGCGCTTTTCGGCGGGCGCGAGGTCCTCGTTGTACAATTGCGGAGATGCACCGGGTGGTATCGTCATTGTTGTCCCCTCTTGACGTAATGAACCCTGTGCCTATGGAAAGTGATCCTACAGCCATGCATGTGTCAATGCCGAACCGAACCGTTCGGTACTGCGGCCTTGTCCGGGTGCCTTGCGAAGATAATCCCGCAAGGGCGATAATGCAGAAATGTCAAATGCTTGGCGGCGCATTGCTCGCTTTCCCGCATGGTGTCTTCACGGAAAGCGCACAAGACTTTCAACCTTCGGTTCAAGATGAGACGGCGAAATGCCCCGTCGTTTCATGGCGCATTGCCTTCTGGTGCGCCCGAGTCGGTCCCTTGTCGCGGGGCTTTACCGTAGAGGAGATCGACGCTGCCGGGATGCTGCCATGAACTCTCCATAAATTTGTCCGAATTTTCGCCGCATGGTTGTTTGGAGGGACGATGCGGGCGGACGGGAAAATTCCGGCGCCCGCGCGTGACGGGCAGGTCTCGCCTGCCGTATTTGCGCGTTTGCGGACGGGTTTTGCCGGTGCTAGGAATAGCTGTCCGCAGCAATGGAAGGAGACATCCGCAATGGGATTGTTCGATGGGCTGGGATCGGTGCTGACCGATGTATTGCAGGGCAAGGACGTGAATCTCGGGGCGGTCGCCACGCAGATGTTCGAGAACGCGGGCGGTCTCGACGGGGTTCTCGCGCAGCTGCATTCGGCGGGCCTCAGCGAACAGGTCACATCCTGGGTCGGGACCGGTGAGAATCTTCCGGTTTCTGCCGAGCAGATCCAGCAAGCCCTCTCTTCAACGCAACTTCAGAACCTGGCCAAGACATTCGGGGTCGATCTGAGCGAGGTGCCGACGCTTCTCGCGCAATATCTCCCCAAGGCGGTCGATGCCGCCACGCCGAATGGAACGCTGCCCTCCTGAGCCGGGCGGCCTTCGCAGACATCACGATTCAATCGAGGCTAAATCCATGTTCGAACGTGTCACGCTTATGGCTGCGGGAGCACTCCTGGCTTCCATGGCTTTCGTCAGCCCTGCTTCCGCTCTCACGATGAAGGAATGCAGCACCAAGTATCAGGCCGCCAAGGCCGACGGCTCCGCCAAGGACGTCAAGTGGAACGATTTCCGCGCGAAGTTCTGCGGCGCGGACGCCGCCAAGGAAGACGACGCCGATAACAAGGCCGTTGCGGCGACGACCGAGAAGGAACCGGCCAAGGCGAAGGTGAAGGCGCCGAAGGGCGTCAGCTTCCCGAAGGCCGTCGACAAGAAATATGCCGGTGAGACCCCGGCGAAGGGTCGTCTGAAGACCTGCGTGGACTCCTATCACGTCAACAAGGATGCCGGCACGCTCAACGACCTGAAATGGATCCAGAAGGGCGGCGGCTACTGGAGCCTTTGCAGCGCGGCCCTGAAGGCCGGCGGCTGATCGGAATCAAGGTATCGTATCGCATGACGAAGGCCCGCCCTCCCGGCGGGCCTTTATCGTTCGGGGCGTCGAGGCTCAAGCCGCATTCGGCCCTTCGAGGCGACGGAGGACCGCGATTTCGCTATCCTGGTACAGGGTGCGCGCGAATTCCGCAAAGCCGTGCCTATGGGCAAGCCGCATCGAGGGCGCGTTCTCGGGGGCGATGATGCAGGTGACGGGTTTGCCGCGATGGGCCGCGTCGGCCCAGGCGAGCATGGCGTCCAGCGCCTCGCTGGCATAGCCGCGTCCGTGCCAGGCGGGCATCAGGCCCCAGCCGGCCTCCATCGTGCCCGCGATGCTGGGGTCCATGGCGCGGTGCATCTCATGGAAGCCGCCTTCGCCGATCAGCGCGCTCGTTGCCCGCTCCGTGATCGCCCAGAAGCCGAAGCCCATGACGCTCCACATGCCGATCTGCCGGAGAAGGCGGATCCAGCATTGCTCGCGTGTTTGCGGAACGCCGCCGATATAGCGCACGACCTCGGGCATCGCCCACATGGCGGCCATGGCGTCGAGATCGTCGGGTCGGAAGCCGCGCAGCAGCAGGCGTTCTGTTTCTACTACCGGAATGGTCGTCATTGTCCTGGAGCCGGGCGGGAGGGCGGTCGAGCGAAGGGTGAGGACCGCCTTATATCGCCCGGCCGGGCGCGCGCCAAGACTGGCGCCTTGCCTCATCGTTCAGGAGGCCGATGTCAGCCTGACATTGCCGGCATGTCCGCCGCCGCCGAAGACCTGCCGGTCGCCGAAGGAGGCGCGGAGCTGGCCGCGGGGGCCGGGCAGGCCGAGCTCGGGGAAGAGCAGCTCGGAGACGCGGTAGGCCTCCTCGAGATGCGGGTAGCCGGAGGCGATGACCGTGTCGATGCCGAGCGCCTGGTATTCGCGCAGCCGCGCGGCCACTGTCTTCGGCGAGCCGACGAGGGCGGTGCCGGCGCCCGAGCGCACGAGGCCGATGCCGGCCCACAGGTTCGGCGAGACCTCCAGCCTGTCGCGCTGGCCGTTGTGCAGCGCCACCATGCGCGCCTGGCCGACGGAATCGGAGTTCTTCGTCAGCGTCTCCTGCGCGGCGGCGATGGCGTCGTCGGAAAGCTTGGAGATCAGTCGGTCGGCGGCCTCCCACGCCTCCTCGTCCGTCTCGCGGACGATGAAATGCAGGCGGATGCCGAAGGAGGCTTCCCGGCCTTTCGCGGCGGCGGCCTTGCGGGCATGGGCGATCTTCCCGGCCACCTGCGCCGGCGGTTCGCCCCAGGTGAGATATTTGTCGACAAGGCCGCCGGCAAAATCGATCGCCGCATCGGAGGAGCCGCCGAAATAGATCGGCGGGCGCGGCTGCTGCACCGGCGGCAGACCGAGCTTCGCATCGATCGCCTTGATGTACTTGCCGTCGAGCGTGGAACGGCCCGTCTCGATCAGCTCGTTGAAGACCTGGAAGAATTCGGCGGCATGGTCGTAGCGCTCGTCATGCGGCAGGAAGATGCCGTCGCCGGCCAGTTCCTGCGCGCTGCCGCCCACCACGATGTTGAGAAGGAGACGGCCGTTCGACATGCGGTCGAGCGTTGCGGCAAGGCGGGCGTAATAGGCCGGCGTCGCGGTGCCGGGGCGGATCGCCACAAGGAACTTCAGCCTCTCGGTGCGGGCAGCAAGATCGGCGGCGAGGACGAAGGATTCCTCGCACGCTGCCCCAACGGGAATGAGCACGCCGGAATAGCCGAGCCGGTCGGCGGCAACGGCGATCTCGCGCAGATAGCCCGGATCAGGCGAACGGGCGAGCTCGTCGGAACCGAGATAGGCGCCATCGCCGGAACTGGGGATGAACCAGAGGAAATCGAGGGGCTGGTCGGACTTGCTCATGCGCTGTCTTCCGGGTTGGGGAATGAGAATGCCGGTACGATAATAAATTCTATAGTTTGAGTAAGGAATTATATTCTCTTGTAGCGCCCCGGCGGGATTATTCCTTGCGCAGGGCGGGCGATGGGCCGCCTGCGGGCGGGGAGGCGGAGCCTTCCTTGCCGCCCGCAAGGCGCCGCTCCAGCCAGCGGCTGTAGCGCGAGGCGCCGAAGCAGATCACGAAATAGATGACGGCCACGACGATATAGGCCTCGTTGTAGAAGCCGAGCCATTGCGGATCGGCGGCCGAGGCGCGGGCGGCGTTGAGAAGGTCGAAGATGCCGATGACGGCGAGCAGAGAGGTCGCGAGCAGGAAGCCGATGGCGAGGTTCACCATGCCGGGGATGACGATGCGCAGCGCCTGCGGCAGGATCACCAGGCGCTGGGTGCGCCAGTAGCCGAGGCCGAGCGCCGTCGCCGCTTCGGTCTGGCCGTTGGGGATGGCCTGGAGCCCGGCACGGATGACCTCGGCGATATAGGCGGCCCAGAACAGCGTGACCATGAGGATGGCACGAAGCATCTTGTCGAAGGAAAGGCCGTCCGGCAGCGCCATCGGCAGGATCAGCATGGCGACATAGAGGATGGCGACCATGGGCGTGCCGCGCATCAACTCGATATAGAGGACGGAAAAGGTACGCAGGCCCCCGAGCGTCGAGCGGCGGGCGAGCGCCAGAAGCACGGCGATGGGCGTCGCCGCGGCGAAGCATACCGCCCAGACGAAGAGCGTCACCGGCAGGCCGCCCCACTGGTTGGACGGAATGGGCGTTGCGGTGAAGGCGCCCTGCATCAGCAGCCAGCAGGCAAGGATGGTCAGCGGCCAGGCGACGAGAAGCGGCCGCCCCCAGAAGCGCGGCAGCGCGCTTGCCGAAAGGATCGCGCCGAGGAGCACGATGACCAGCGACGGCCGCCATTGCAGCTCCGGCGGATAGAAGGCGAAGAGGATGAAGCGCAGCTTCGCCGTGACGAAGGCCCAGCAGGCGCCCTCGCGGCTGCAGGCCTCCGCATTGCCGGAAAAGGTGGCGTCGAGCACCGCCCAGCGCAGGAACGGCGGCACGACCTGCGAGAGGACGAGAAGCGTCGCAAGGGTGATGAGCGTGTTGGTGCGCGTTCCGAAAAGGCCGGTGCGCAGCGCCGGCAGCAGGCGGGAGGCGGTGGCGGTCATCGTCTCGTTCCCCTCAGCGCGACGCGGCTGTTATAGAGGTTCATCAGCGCCGAGAGGGCGAGATTGATGGTGAGGAAGGCGCCTATCAGGATGATCAGCGCCTCGAGGGATTGGCCCGTCGTGTTTGCCGTCGTGTTGACGATGCTGACGAGGTCGGGAAAGCCGATGGCGACCGCAAGGCTGGAATCCTTGGTGAGGTCGAGATAGCTCGATGTCGTCAGGGGCGTGATGACGCGCAGCGCCTGCGGCAGCACGACGAGGCGGATGATCTGGCCATCATGCAGCCCGAGCGCCCGCGCCGCCTCCCACTGGCCGGTGCCGACCGACTGGATGCCCGCCCGCACGATCTCCGCGATCAGCGCCGCGAATTTCACGACGAGGCCGGTGAGCAGCGCGGCGAATTCCGGCGAGAGATTGAGCCCGCCGCGAATGTTGAAGCCGGAAAGCACCGGCATCTCGGCTTCCGGCCGGGCGCCGGAAAGAAGGAGGAAGGCGAGGGGCGCCGCGATGGCGAGCGCGAGCGCGACCGCTCCGGTCCGGCGCGTGAGGCGGCGCGTGGCGCGCAGGAGGAGAAGGAGCGCGACGGCGGCAAGACCCGTGATGCCGAGCGCCGCGGCCAGTCCGAACGGCCCGCCCTCCAGAGAGATCGCGGGAATATAGACACCGCGATTGGTGAGGAAGACGGAGCCGAAGAGGGCGGCTGCCTGGCGCGGCGCCGGCAGCGCCTTGGCAAGCGCCATCCAGAAGAAGAGCTGCAGCAGGAGCGGCGTGTTGCGGGTGATCTCGATGAACCAGCGCACGAGGCCGGAAAGCAGCAGGTTGCGCGAAAGCCCCGCGACGCCGACGGCGACACCGAGGATGGTCGCAAGGACGCAGCCGAGCAGCGAGACCTTCAGCGTGTTGACGAGGCCCGCCAGGATCGCCCGCAGATAGGTATCGCCGGCGCGGAAGGCGATGGGGCTTTCGCCGATCTCGAAATTGGCGGAGCTGGAAAGGAAGCCGAAGCCCGGCAGGATGCCGATGCGCGCCATCGTTTCCAGCACATTGCCGACGAAGAGCGTGCCGAGCGCGGCGACCGCGAGGAGGAAGGCGAGCTGGCCGAGCGGCCAGCCGCCCCACCAGGCGCGGATCTTCCCGAGGATGCCGGGCCGCGGCGGGCCCGGCAGGACGGTGCGGAACAAGCGTGGGTCAGGGATCGGCGCATTCCCGCTCTTCCTCGAAGCACGAAAATGCTCCCTCTCCCCGTTCTTACGCAATTCCAGGCGCAACACCGCTGTTCTCTTTGCCGGATCGCTCAGCGGAACGGCGGCGAATAGAGCAGGCCGCCATTGGTCCACAGGCTGTTGTAGCCGCGCTCCCAGCCGAGCGGCTTGAGGTTGCGCTCGAAGATCTCGCCGTAGTTCCCGACCGTCTTGACGATGTTGTAGGCCCATTTCGGATCGAGCCCGATCTCGTTGGCAAAGGACGGATCGACGCCGAGGAAGCGCTGGATGGCCGGGTCTTCCGACTTCAGGAATTCATCGACATTGGCCGAGGTGATGCCCCATTCCTCGGCCTGGATCGTCGCGTTCACCGTCCAGTTGACGAGTTCCAGCCAGCGGTCGTCGCCACCGGCGATCGCCGGCGCCAGCGGCTCCTTGGAAAGGCGCTCGGGCAGCAGCACGTAATCGTCCGGCTTCTTGAGCTGGGTGCGTTTGCCGACGAGGTCGGAGGAGTCCTGCGTGATCGCGTCGACGCGGCCGGATTCGAGCGCGTCGATGAACTGCCCGGTATCCTCGATGGTGACCGGCGTGAAGGACTTGCCCGTCTTGCGGAAGAAGTCGGCGACGTTCAATTCGCCCGTCGTGCCGCTCTGCGCGCCGATGGTCGCGCCGTCGAGATCGGCAGCCTTCGTCACGCCGAGGTCCTTGCGAACGAGAATGCCCTGGCCGTCATAAAAGACCGCCGGGCCGAAGTGGAAGCCGAGCTTGAAGGCGCGGGTGGTCGTCACCGTCACGCCGGAAAGCAGGATGTCGAATTCGCCGCTCTGGAGGGCGGGAAGGCGCTGCTGCGGCGAGGAATTGGTGAATTCCACCTTGTCCGGATCGCCGAAGACGGCAATGGAAAGGGCACGGCCGAAATCGACGAAGAAGCCCTGCCACTTGCCGTTGCCGTCGGGGGCGAAGAAGCCGGGCGTCGTGCCGACACCGACCTTGATCGTGCCGCGCTGGTTGATCTTGTCCAGCGTCGGGCCGGCATGGGCAAGTCCCGAAAGCATGGTGGTGGCGAGGAAAGCCGCGGCCGCTGCCGCCTGGATCGCCCGCCGGAAGGTCTTCTGCACTGTCATGTCGAAATGTCCCCATTTTCAAAACAACCGAGCTTCCGCCACGCGAAGCCTCGTCGGATGCGGAAGGTATTTTTATATTATCTATAAAATTACTGTATTTAAGGAATGCCCATTCCAAATTGGAATGCCGGGGTGGAAATTGCTTCTCCGGAAAGCAGGCCGGGCGGCCGGTTTTTGACCAAGACGGAAGAATGGCGCCGGCAGAAGGTCCTTGCGAATTTCATCAACGCCGCGGGGGATTAGCGGTTTGCTAACCATGATTTGCCAAGCTGTCCCGCCTTCACCCTCCTGATGATGCCCATGCGCCCGCGATACCTGCTTCTGGCTGCCGCCGTTTCCGCGGCTTTCCCTATGACGGCGCTGGCCGGAGAGGATGATTTCTTCGTCGGGCTGGATGTGCTCGGCGGCTTTGCCTTCGGCTCCTCCAGCACCACCAACGGCGGGGCCGGCTTCGGCACCGTGGACGAGGTGCGGTTCGGCGGTGCGATAGGCGGCGGCGCCCATATCGGCTATCGGCTCGATCCGGACCTCTCGGTCTCCCTCGGCTATCAGCATATTCGCAGCAATATCAGATGGAGCGCGGATTTCCTGGTGAACCCGCCCTTCTCGGCCGGTACCTCGGATTTCAAAGGCATGGCGAGCAGCGACGTGATCCTGGGCAGCGTCGCATATGACGTGCCCCTCTCCGAGGCCACCACGCTCAGGGGCACGGCCGGGCTGGGACTGACGTTCAACACCCTCTCCGGCGTGACGGAGACGGACAGGGGGACGGGGAGTTTCGTGTCCGATGTCGCGGGCCACACGAAGATCGGCCCCGTCGCGCAGGTCGGCGCCGGTGTCCGGCACAGGATCGCACCTAATGCCGTCCTGGGTCTCGATGCCCTGGTTTCCTATGCGGGCGGGTTCGAGACCGGCAATACCCGTTTCGGTAATTTGGGTACCACACCCATCAATCCCTATGAGATCGATCGTGTGCTGCGGGTGAATCTCGGCGCTTCCATCCGCTTCGCGTTCTGAGGGGCGGGCGCCTTCCGCTTTCCCTGAAGGGCTGTCGCAGCCCCTCGTTTGCCCCGCCAGCTGCCGCCGCCGCATGCCAAATCCATCGCGCCGGCCCTCGATGAAAGAATATTTCCCTTTCCGCCGCCACAATAATCTATAAAATCTATAAACAAAATTTGTTATCGCTAGGCTGGTCCCATCGTCATTCGAGGGGACATCCGATGAGCCAGCAGTCCGAAACCATCCTTTCCAAGGGGCTGTCGCGCCGCGGCCTGATCAAGGCCGCCGGCGTCACGGCCGTTGCCGCCACCGCCGGCGTGATCGGCGCGCGCTCGACGCGCTATGCCATTGCTGGCAACCTCATTCCGATCAAGCTGGAATGGACGGAGGTCGCCGCCTGCCATTCTCCCGTTGGTTTCGGCCTTGCCAAGGGCATCTATGCCAGGCACGGCCTCGATGTGGAATTGTTCTACCAGGGTTCGAGCGGCCAGACGCTCATCCAGGCGCTCGCCACCCGCAAGGCCGAGGCCGGCCCCGGCCTTCTCTACGACTGGCTGAAGCCGATCGAGCAGGGCTTCGACGTGCGGCTCTTCGCCGGCTCGCATGGCGGCTGCCAGAGCATCCTCGTCAAGCCGGACTCCGATATCAAAACGCTGACCGACCTCAAGGGCAAGACCATCGGCACCTTCGACGTCATGTCGCCCTCGCGCGTCGCCTTCTCGGTCGCGCTCGCCAAGGCCGGGCTCAACCCGGAAACCGACGTCACCTGGAAGGTCTTCCCCTTCGATCTCGTCGCCGAGGGCGTGCTGAGGGGCGAGGCGGATGCCGTCGCGCATATGGATCCCTGGGCCTATTCCTACGAGAAGCAGCACGGCTTCCGCCGCGTCGCGGACACGCAGACCGGCACCTTCAAGGATCGCGTCTGCTGCGTGCTCGGCGTCAACGGCGACTATTACGAGGCCAACAAGGACGCCATCAAGCGCGTCGCGGCGGCCAATCTCGAAATCCACCAGTACACGGCCAGGCACCCCGACGAAGTGGCCAAATGGTACTTCGACACGCTGAAGCCGGGCCTCTCTCTGGAGGACCTGACGGAAGTCCTCGCCGCCTTCACCTATCACGACCACTGGTTCGGCAAGGACCTCCTGAAGGAGGTGCAGATCGGCTACGAGGACCTGAAACTGACGGGTGTCATCGACGCCTCGACCGACCCTGCGGAAATCGCCGGCCGCGTCACCATCGACATCTTCGCGTGATCCCGATGAGCGCGGCGATAGAGGAAACATTCGGCGGGGCAGGGCGGCGGGCCTTCGCCCTGCCTTCCGGCGGGATCTGGCGAAACGGCCTTTACGCGGCCGGCACGTGGCTTCTCGCCTCGGCCGTCACCTATGGCCTGCCGGATGTCATCACCTGGGGTGCGACGGCACTTTTCGCCGCGGTCACCCTTGCCGGCGCGGGGCTCTTTCTCGCGCTGTCGCTCACCGTGCACAGGCTCGGCCGCTTCGGCCGCACGCTGGTGCATTACGGGCCGTGGTTCATCGTCCTCGGCCTCTGGCTTGCGGGCTGGGAGGTGCTGACGGCCAAGCTCGGCTGGCTGCCGAAGCCGTTCTTCTCGCCGCCGCAGGGCCTGCTGCATGTCTATGTGACGGACTGGGAGCGCCTGCTCGTCTGCGTCGCCTATACCGGGCGGCTCTGGGGGCTCGGCTTCTTCTCGGGCATCCTCGCCGGCTTTGCCGGGGGCGTGGCGCTCGGCTGGTCGAAGCGCTTCGCCTATTGGGGCATGCCGCTCCTGAAACTCATCGGCCCGGTGCCGGCGAGCGCCTGGATCCCCTGCACCTTCTTCCTTTTCCCGACGACGTTCCACGCCTCGATCTTCCTCGTGGCGCTTGCCTCGGGCATTCCCGTCGCGATCCTCACGGCGGCCGGCGTCGCGCAGGTCAATCGCGCCTATTACGACGTCGCCCGCACCCTCGGCGCGGACAACCGCTTCCTCATCTTCAAGGTGGCGATCCCCGCCGCGCTGCCGAACGTCTTCGTCGGCGTCTTCATGGGGCTCTACTATTCCTTCGCCGTGCTGGTCGTCGCCGAGATGCTCGGGGCGAAGTTCGGCCTCGGCTGGTACCTCCAGTTCAACACGGCCTATTCGGCCTATGCCAATGTCTATGCCGCGCTGATCGTCATGGCGCTGATCTGCGCCGGCCTCGTGCGCCTGCTCTTCGTCCTGCGCGACCAGCTCCTCGGCTGGCAGAAGGGAATCCTTTGATGTCGCTCGCTCTTGCCGATCCCACGCCCGCAAGCAGCATCGCGCTCGATATCGAGGGCGTGACCCATCGCTACGACCTCGACGGCAGGGCCCTTGCGGTCCTCGACGATGTCAGCCTTTCCCTCGCGCCGGGCGAATTCGTCGCCCTTCTCGGCCCCTCCGGCTGCGGCAAGTCCACGCTGCTGCGCCTTGCCGCCGGGCTGGAGACGCCGACGACGGGCAGGGTACTGGAAGACGGCCGGCCGATCGCCGCGCCTAACCCGGACCGCATCCTCGTCTTCCAGGACGCCACGCTGTTTCCCTGGCGCACCGTGCGCGCCAACATCGCGACTGGCCTGGAGGCGCGCGGCCTCATCCGCGAGCAGGAATACCGCATCGACGAGGTGCTGAAGCTGGTGAAGCTGGAAGGCTTTGCCGATTTCTACCCGCATCAGCTTTCCGGCGGCATGGCGCAGCGCGCCGCGCTTGCTCGGGCACTGGTCAACGATCCGAAGCTGCTGCTGCTCGACGAGCCCTTCGGCAAGCTCGATTCGCTGACGCGGCTGAGGATGCAGAACGAGCTTCTCGATCTCTGGAAGAGCGCCGGCTTCACCGCGCTCCTCGTCACGCACGACGTCGAGGAGGCGCTGCTTCTGGCCGACCGGGTGATCGTTCTCTCCGACCGGCCCGCCGCCATCGTCGCGGAGGTGCGCGTCGGCCAGCCGCATCCGCGCCGCCGGGACGATCCGGACCTCGTCGCGCTTCGCCGGTCATTGCTGGAAAAGCTGGGGATCTCCCATGACGTCTAGCACGCGCCTTTCCCACCATGCCGTCGCGCTCGCCGGCGGCGTCCTCGCGCTCCTTTCCGTCGGCTGGTGGTGGCTGATCTTCGGCAAGGTGGTCGGGAACGACTACCTCACTGTCCGGCAGGCCGTCACCTGCCTTGCGGGCACAAGCGACCTCTGCACGCTCGCCCAGGCGCTCTGCACCGAGGATCACCTCTACGGCATCCGGTGGTACGCGCCGGAAGCCTTCTGGGCCGCAGCGGCCATTCTCGTCGCGGGCGCCCTTCTGTCCGTCCATCCCTCGCGCGCCCGAGGGCGCCTCACCAAAGGAGAAGTGTCATGACGATCCATCAATCCCCCGAGGTCGCCGAACAGGATATCGTCGAGGTCCCGGCCGGAACCGCGACCTTCAAGAGCCGGCATCCCGAAACCATAGCGCTGCACGGCGGCAGCTTCCGCTTCGATCCGGCAAGCGGCGCGGTGGCCGTGCCGATCTACCAGACGAGTTCCTTCCAGCTTCCCGGCACGGACGGCGCCGACAAGCTTTTCGCGCTGGAAGCGCCCGGCCATCTCTATACCCGCGTCTCCAACCCGACGCAGGATGCCTTCGAGCAGCGCCTTGCCGAGCTTGAGGGCGGGGCGGCGGCGCTGGCGGTCTCTTCTGGCCAGGCCGCCTCGGCCTTCGCGATCCTCAATCTGGCGCGGGCCGGCGACAATATAGTCAGCGCGGCGGGCCTCTATGGCGGCACCTGGGCGCTCTTCGCCGCGACGCTGAAGAGCTTCGGCATCGAGACGCGCTTCGTCGATGCGGCGGATCTGGAAGCCTTCGAGAAGGCGACCGACGCGCGCACCCGCGCCTACTATGCCGAATCCCTGCCGAACCCGAAGCTGGAGGTCTTCCCGATCGCCGAAGTCGCGGCCATCGGTCGTCGCCACGGCATTCCGCTGATTATCGACAACACGGCCGCACCCCTCATCATCCGGCCGCTGGAGCATGGCGCGGCGGTCGTCGTCTACTCGACCACCAAATATATCGGCGGCCACGGCACCTCCATCGGCGGCGCCATCGTCGACGGCGGCAACTTCCCCTGGGCGGACCATGCCGCGCGGCAGCCGAACCTCAACGAGCCGGATGCGAGCTACCAGGGCAGGACGTGGATCGAGAAGGCGGCAGCCATCGCCTTTCACCCCTATATCCTGCGCGCCCGCGCCGTGCTGCTGCGCGATCTCGGCGCGGCGATCAGCCCGCAGAACGCCTTCCAGTTCATCCAGGGGCTCGAAACGCTGCCGCTGCGCCTTCGCCAGCACAACGAGAACGCGGTCAAAGTGGCCGAATACCTGAAGGCCCACCCGAAGGTGGAGCGGGTGATCTTCCCGAAGTTCCAGGAGGGCGCCGCCAGGGCGCGGGCGGAGACATACTTCAAGGCCGGGCATTTCGGCGCGCTGGTCGGTTTCGAGCTGAAGGGCGGGCGGGAGGCGGGGCGCGGCTTCATCGACAATCTCCAGCTCTTCTACCACCTCGCCAATATCGGCGATGCGCGGTCGCTGGCGATCCATCCATCAACCACGACCCATTCGCAGCTCTCGCTGGAAGACCAGCTCGCGACGGGCGTGACGCCCGGCTATGTGCGGCTTTCCATCGGCCTCGAACATCCCGAAGACCTGATCGCCGATCTTGAAAGAGCCATAGCGCTGGCCTGAGGCCGGCCGCCTGATCGGCGTGCGACCCCGGCGCTCCCTCCTCGCGCCGGGGTTTCCTCCGGCCGGTTCTTCAGAAAGAAACATCATTCCTCCTTGAAGTGTATAAAAATGATAGATTTTCTGTATTCGGCCCGAATGGCCGCTACTCTCTCCCGCAGTTCCAGGCGTGGCCGCGCGAACGAGCCGATTCAACCGGCTGCAACGGCGCGGTAATGACGCAAGGTCCAACCATTTTCTCGGGGAGAGAGCCGACATGACCATCCACACCAAGCCCGTCCACCTGCCGACGATCGATTTTTCCCGCTTCTACGGCAGCGCGGACGAGCGCGCGGCTTTCATCAAGGAGCTGACGCGCGTCCTGCACGACCACGGCTTCTTCTATCTCACCGGCCATGGCGTGCCGCAGAGCCTGATCGACGACGTGCTCGCCGCGTCCAAGCGCTTCTTCGCGCTGCCGGAAGCCGACAAGCTGTCGATCGAGATGGTCAGGTCGCCGCATTTCCGCGGCTATAACCGCGCCGGCTACGAGCGCACCCGCGGCGAGCAGGACTGGCGTGAACAGCTCGACGTCAACACCGAGGGCGAGCCGGTGGCGGACAGCGCCGAGGCGCCTTGGAACCGCCTCTACGGCCCGAACCAGTGGCCGGAGGCTCTGCCGGAGCTGAAGCCGTTGCTTCTGCGCTATCAGACGGAAGTCACCCGCATCGGCATCGACGTGCTGAAGGCCGTCGCGCTTTCCCTCGGTCAGCCGGAAAACGCCTTTGCCGACATTTATGAGCCGTCCCCGTCGCAGCTTCTGAAGATCATCCGCTATCCGGGCCGCGAGGCGGCGGGCAGCGACCAGGGCGTCGGCGCGCACAAGGACGGCGGCTTCGTCACCGTGCTTCTTCAGGATACGACGCCGGGCCTGCGCATCCGCACGGAGGATGGCGTCTGGATCGATGCGCCGCCGGTGCCGGGCACCTTCGTCATCAACAGCGGCGAACTCCTTGAGCTGGCGACGAACGGCTTCGTGCGCGCCGACGTGCACGACGTCGTCACCCCGCCGGCCGGTACGGAACGCTTCTCGGTCGCCTTCTTCCTCGGCGCCCGCTACGACGCGACCATTCCAGTCATTCCGTTGCCGGAGGAGCTGAAGCGCGGCGAGCGCGGCGTCACCATCGACCCGCTCAACCCGATCTTCCGGGAGGTCGGCATCAACCACCTGAAGAGCCGCCTGCGCTCGCATCCCGACGTCGCGGCGAAGCACCATCCCGACCTGCTTCACCTTCTCGAAAAACCGGCCAGGGCCTGATCCCGCCCGCGTGAAAGGAACGACCATGAGCAGCGTCACCCGGTTCGCCGAACGGCAGGAGACCGTCCACCGCATCGCCAGCGAGGAGGAGGCGCTTGCCGTCGCCCGCTCGCTTGCGGCCGAATTCGAAAGCGGCGCGAGCCGGCGTGACTACGAGCGCGCGCTCCCCTTCGCCGAGCTGGACCGGCTTTCCGCCTCCGGCCTCCTTGCCATCACCGTGCCGGCGGACTATGGCGGCATCGATGTGTCGAATGCCGTCCTGGCCGAGGTGACGGCGATCCTGTCGGAGGCCGACAGCTCCATCGGCCAGATCCCGCAGAACCACTTCTACATTCTGGAAGCCCTGCGCCATGACGGCAGCGAGGCGCAGAAGCGCTTCTATTTCGGCCGCGCGCTTGCCGGCGACCGCTTCGGCAACGCGCTTTCCGAGGTCGGCACGAAGACCGTCGGCGACTACAACACGCGCATTAACCCCGACGGTGCCGGCTTCCGCATCAACGGTCGGAAATTCTATTCGACCGGCGTGCTCTTTGCCCATTGGGTGGCGATCTTCGCGCTGGATGGGGAAGACCGCCTCACCATGTCCTTCGTGCCGCGCGAGACGGAGGGCATCGAGATCGTCGACGACTGGGACGGTTTCGGCCAGCGCACGACAGGCAGCGGCACGACGATCCTGCGCGACGTCTACGTGCCGGCCGATGCCGTCGTGCCGCACCAGAAGGGCTTCGAGCGACCCGGCACCATCGGCTCGGTCGGCCAGATCATCCATGCCGCCATCGATCTCGGCATCGCGCGCGCGGCGCTGAAGGAGACCATCGGCTATGTCCGCGACAAGGCGCGGCCGTGGACCGACAGCGGCGTCGAGCGCGCCGCGGACGATCCCCTGACCATCGCCCGCATCGGCGAACTCGCCATCCGCGTCGAGGCGGCCGAGGCGACGCTGGAGCGGGCCGGGCGGAAGGTCGATCTGGCGCAGGTGAACCTCAGCGCGGAAAATGCCGTCGCGGCAACCCTCGCCGCCGCCGCCGCCAAGGTGCTGACGACGGAACTCGCCATCGACGCGGCCAACGTGCTCTTCGAGCTGGCCGGCACCTCCGCCACCAAACGCGGCCTCAACCTCGAGCGCCATTGGCGCAACGCCCGCACCCACACGCTGCACGATCCGGTGCGCTGGAAATACCACGTCGTCGGCAACTATCACCTCAACGGCGTCACGCCGCCGAGAAACGGCGCGCTCTGAAATCAACCCTCGTGGTGGGGGTGGTCGCCTGGCCGCAATCCTCGGGATTGCGGCCTTTTTTGCGTGAACGAACGAGGAGCATGAGAAGCCTTTTGCCGGCAAGGTTGCCCCGCCCGCTGCCGTCATCCTCGGCCTTGAGCCGAGAATCCATCCGCCGGGCATGCCGGCGGATGGTGGCCTTGGGAGTCTCTAGCCTCAGCTATAAAGGCTCGGCTCAGGCACGCGGCCGTTGAGCACGAAGTCGCCGACCTCGCGGGCCTTGTAGAATACCGGGTCGTGCAGCGTGTGGGTGCGCACGTTGCGCCAATAGCGGTCGAAGCGGTAATGCGAGGCCGTCGAGCGGGCGCCGGTCAGTTCGAAGACGCGGGCGGTGATGTCGAGCGCAACATGGGTGGCGCTGACCTTGGCCTCATAGGCCTCGATCGCCGCCTCGCCGCGTTCGCGCGCGGTGACGGCCCGGCCGCGCGCAAGCGCCGATTGAACGGCGGTTGCAGCGGCATCGGCAAGCGCCGCTGAGGCCTTCAGCGCGGCGCGGAATTCGCCGATCCGCTCGAGGATATACGGATCTTCGCTCGCCTTCTCGACGCCGGAGGTGATCCAGGGGCGCGTCGTCGTCCGCACATAGTCTGCCGCGGCCGCCAGCGCGCCCTCCGCCGTGCCGAGATAGAAGTTGACGAAGACGAGCTGGATCAGCGGCGTGTTGAACGTCGCGAGCACCGGCGGCGCGGCATCCTTTGCGGCGAGCGGCAGGAGGAAGTCGCTCTCGTAGACCGGGAAGTCGTGGAAATCGACGCTGCCGCTGTCGGAGAGCCGCTGGCCGATATTGTCCCAGTCGTCATTGGCGATGTAGCCGGGCCGGTCGGTCGGCAGGACGAGGCTGGCGACCGCCTCGCCGAAGGCGGCGCTGGCATTGATGCGGTCGGAGACATGCGCGCCGGTGGAGAAGGTCTTGCGGCCGTTGAGCAGGTAGTGATCGCCGCTGCGGGTCAGCGTCAGGCCCGGATCGCGCGGATTGACGGCGGCGCCCCAGTAGAGCCGTTTTTCGACGGTCTCGGCGCCGAGGGTCCAGGCTCTGTCCGGATCGTCGGCGGCCCAGTAGACATACTGGCTGTTGACGAAGTGATAGCCGAGCAACTGGCCAATCGAGCTTTCGCCGCGCGCCAGGATGCGCACCAGCCGCAGCACGTCCACCCAGTCGAGCCCGCCGCCGCCGATCCCGGCCGGGTGCAGCGCCGTCAGCAGGCCCTCCGTCTTCAGCCGGTCGATCTCCTCCAGCGGCGGCCTGCCCTCGGCATCGAGCTGCGCGCCTCGGCGGGCGAGATCGGCGGAAATCTCCTCGGCTTTCGCGAAGAGGCGGGCCCGGTCGGCTTGCGGATCGGGCTCCTTGACGAGGTGTAGGGCGGTCATGGCGGGTCTCCTGCTGTCGGGTTCCTTCCGGGCAGGCGCCACGGCAAGGAGGGGTGAAGGTTGGCGGACGGGCGTCCCGCCGCGCCCGCACATCTTCCCAGAGGGGCAGGACGGCTGCGAGAAAAGGCATTCCCGAAATTATTCTATATAAAAGATAGAATTTCTGTATTTAAGAAAAGCCCACGCTATCCTCGCCTGCGAACGATGCTGTCCGGCATCCTCGCTATTCTGGAGAGACCCATGGCCCGTCCTATCCGCTTCAACGCCTTCGACATGAACTGCGTCGGCCACCAGTCGCCCGGCCTCTGGGCGCATCCGCGCGACAAGTCGTGGAAATACAAGGACCTCGACTATTGGCAGGATCTCGCGCGCACGCTGGAGCGCGGCGTCTTCGACGGCATCTTCATCGCCGACGTCATCGGTTATTACGATGTCTACAAGGGCTCCAACTATCACGCCATCCACCAGGCCGCGCAGCTCCCGGTGAACGATCCGCTGCAGCTCGCCGCCCCCATCGCGCTCGCCACCGAGCATCTCGGCATCGGCATCACGGCGTCCACCTCCTTCGAGCACCCCTATACCTTCGCCCGCCGCCTCGCGACGGCCGACCATCATTCCAAGGGCCGCGTCGGCTGGAATATCGTCACCTCCTATCTGGAGAGCGGGGCGAGGAATGTCGGGCAGGGCGGCCTGCGCCGGCACGACGATCGCTACGAGGTCGCTGCGGAATATGTCGAAGTGCTGTATAAGCTTCTGGAGGGTTCCTGGGAGGAGGGAGCAGTGGTCCGCGACGGCAAGAAGCGCATCTTCACCCATCCGGAAAAGGTTCACGAGATCGGCCACAAGGGCAAGTATTTCGAAGTGCCGGGCTATGGCCTGACGGAGCCCTCGCCGCAGCGCACGCCGGTACTTTACCAGGCCGGTGCGTCCGGCCCCGGCAAGGCCTTCGCCGCCGCCCATGCGGAGTGCATCTTCGTCGCCGCGCCGACGAAATCGGTGCTGAAGGCCTATGTCTCCGACATCCGCCAGCGCATCGCCGCCGCCGGCCGAGATCCGAAGAAGGTCTATATCTACACGCTCGTCACCGTCATCACCGACGAAACGGAGGAGAAGGCCCGCAAGAAATTCGAGGAATACAGGAGCTATGTCTCCTATGACGGCTCGCTCACCTTCATGTCCGGCTGGAGCGGCATCGACTTCGGGCAATATGCGCCGGCGGACGTGGTGGAGAAGATCGAGACCAACGCCATCCATTCCTTCGTCGAGCACATCGCCGGCGGCGACAAGTCGTGGACCATCGAGGAGCTGGCGCAGTTCGGCGGCATCGGTGGCATGGGGCCGGTCTTCGTTGGCTCGCCGGAGCGCATCGCCGACATCCTGCAGGAATGGGTCGAAGATACGGATGTCGACGGCTTCAACCTCGCCTATGCGGTGACGCCCGACAGCTTCGAGGACATCGTCGCCCATATCGTGCCGGAACTGCAGAAGCGCGGCGCCTATCCGACGGCCTACAGGCCGGGGACACTGCGCGAAAAGCTCTTCGGCGAGGGGCCGTACCTGTCGAAGACCCACCCCGCTGACGGCTACCGCGACATCGAGGCGGTGAAGCGCCGCGAGGCCGAAGCGGTTCCCGCCCTCAAATCCGTCGGCGCCTGAGATGATCGTCGGCGCGATATCCGTCCCGGTCGTCGCGATCGTCGGCGGCGGCTTCACCGGCGCGGCTGTCGCCTATCATCTGGCCCGGCTGCTGCCCGAAGGCACGGCGCGGATCGTCGTCTACGAGCCGCGCGCCATGCTCGGCGGCGGTCTTGCCTATGACACGGACGAGCCGGTCCACCGCATCAACGTGCCGGCCGCGCGCATGACGCTCCTTCCCGGCGACGATACGCATTTCGAGCGATGGCTGCTCGAAACGGGCGCCCTCGCCGATGACGGCGAGGCGGTGACGAGGGACGGCCGCATCTTCGCGCGCCGCTCGGCCTTCGGGCATTATGTCGATGCCACGCTCCGGCCGCTCGTCGCCGCGGGGCGGATCGAGCACCGCCGCAGCCGCGTTCGCGCCGTGAGAGCCGCGGCCGGCGGATGGCGGGTCGCGGCGGCGGACGGTTCCGTCCTGAAGGCGGACTGCGTTGTGGTGGCGACGACCCATCCGAGCCCGCAGGCGCCCGCTGTCCTCGACCGGGCGCTTGCCGGCCACGCGGCCTATATTCCCGATGCCACGGTGCCGGGCGCGTTTGCCGGCATTTTCCGCAAGGATCGCGTGCTCGTCGTCGGCACGGGGCTGACCGCGGCCGACGTGATCGCCGTGCTCGATGCGGCAGGGCATGAAGGACCGGTCACCGCCGTCTCGCGCCGGGGCCTGCGCTCGCGCGGGCACACCCCGCTTCCGCAGGAGCCGTTCGGCGACTTCACGATCCCTCCCGCCCGTTCGGCGCGCGAGCTTCTCCGCCGCGTCCGCCGCACGCTCGAACAGGCGGCGGGGGAGGGCATCACCTGGCATGCCGTCTTCGACAGGCTGCGCGGCGAGGGGGGCGCGATCTGGCGCGCGCTGCCCGTTGCCGAGCGCCGCCGCCTCGTCCGCTTTCTCCGGCCCTATTGGGATGTGCATCGCTTCCGCATCGCGCCGCAGGTGGAGGCCGTCATCGACCGGCGCCTTGCGGCCGGCTCGCTGCATATCCATGCGGCTTCCCTCGCCGATGCCACGCTTCGGGCGGACGGCACGATCGCGGTGACGTTCCGGCCGCGCCGGGGCGGACGGCCGTTCGTGGAGCATTACGATACCGTGGTGGTGACGACGGGGCCGGGTCATCGCGCGATCCTGTCGAGCCAGCCGTTTCTCGAAGCGCTGGCGGCAGCGGGTGCGCTGCAGCTCGATACGGTCGGCCTCGGCCTTGCGGTCGACGACGACAGCCGTGCCATCGGCACAAATGGAGAGGCCGCCGAAACGCTTTTCATCGCCGGCCCGCTGGCGCGCGGGACCTTCGGCGAGCTGATGGGATTGCCGCAGGTGACGGAGCACGCCCTCCTCGTTGCGGAGAAGGTCGCGCACCGGATGGCGGGCGCGCGCACGCCGCGCTTTTAGAGCATTTCCGAACGCAAAACCGCTTCGCACTTTTGCTGGAAATGCTCCGGACGGACGACGGCGCGGGGCGGAACCCGCCGATGGCAGGTCCGCACCCCGCGCCGTACGCGCCGGAGCTTGCGTGGCGTTACCGGTTCTCGGCCGCCGTCTTCAGGAAGGCTTCGAACTGCTCCTGCGGCACGAAGGAGCCGCCGGTGGTCCAGACGATATGGGTTGCCCGGTCAAGGTGGCCCTCGATCCGCTGCGCCTTGCAGAATGCCCGGCCCTGCGGATGCTTCACGATGAAATCCGGCCCGGCGAAGCCTGCCGTCGCGGAGGGCTCGAGGCGGATATCCTGCGTTTCGTGGGCCAGCAGGAGCCAGCGGAAGAGCGAGGCGTCGTCGACCGTGAAGACGCCGGCGAGCATGTCGCGCATCACCGTCGCCACGAAGGCGGACATGCGGGCGACCGCCATGCCGTCGGCTTCCGTGACATTGGTGAGGCCGACGTCGTAGACGGAAACGAGGTCCCTCGCGCCACTCATCATGTGGACGAGCGCGCAGGGCGACTGCACCGGCTCGACGAAGAAGCAATGGACGTTGTCGCCGAAGATACGCTTGGCGCCATAGGCGACGCCCCCCGGCGCGCCGCCGATGCCGCAGGGAAGGTAGAGGAAGAGCGGATGCTCCGCATCGACCGTCACGCCCGCATCGGCAAGCTGCGCGGCGAGCTCCGAGGCGGCGGCGCTATAGCCGAGGAAGAGACGGCGGGACTGCTCGTCGTCGACGAAATAGATGGTCGGATCGCTCCCGGCGACGTCGCGGGCCTTTTCAACCGCCGTCGTATAGTCCGCCTCGTGCTGGACGACCTCGACGCCGAGTTTCCTCAGGCGCTCGACCTTCCAGGCTTTCGCGTCGGAAGACATGTGGACCGTCGCCTTGAAGCCGAGGGCACGGGCGGCGATGCCGACGCTGAGGCCGAGATTGCCGGTGCTGCCGACCGCGATGGTGTAGCGGGAGAAGAAGGCTTTCGCGTCCGGCCCGGCAAGCGTGCGGATGTCCTCACCGTCCTTCAGCAGCCCTTCGCGCTTCGCCAGTTCCTCGGCATAGACGAAGACCTCGTAGACGCCGCCGCGGGCCTTGATGGATCCGGCGACCGGCAGGGCATTGTCCGCCTTGACGAAGACCCGGCCGAACTCCGGGTCGCCATAGCCGAGGCCGTCCCGCAGCGCCTTCAGCTCGATCAGCTCGGAACGGATCGCGCCGGAGGCCGCCGCAAGTTCGGGAAAGCAGGTCTCGAGCAGCGGCGCGAGCCGCTTCCAGTTCGCCTCCGCCGCATCCACGTCGGAGGAATCTAGCGGCAGCGAGGCGTCGGCGATCGCGTCGTCGCGGTAGAGGGGATTGGTCCAGAGTGTCGGGCGGGCGGCAAGCACGTCCGCGCGGGCGGGATCGTTCGGCAGTTCAATCGTCATGTCGGCTTCCTGTCTGAAGCGGCCGCTTCGGCAACAAAGAGGGCGTGTCCGGTTTCCCGCACCTTGCGCCGTCACGCAAGGGCGATGACGGCCTCGATCTCGACCTTCGCGCCTTTCGGAAGGGCGCTCACTTCATAGCAGGCGCGCGCCGGATAGGGTTTCGAGAAGAAGCCCGCATAGACGGCGTTGATGTCGGCGAACTTGCCGAGGTCGGTCAGGAGCACGGTGGTCTTGACGGTATTGGCAAGGCTGGTGCCGGCGGCGGCCGCGATGGCGGCGAGGTTCTTCAGGCACTGCTCGGCCTGGGCAACTGCATCGTCCGAATTGAACTCGCCCGTCGCCGGGTCGATCGGCAGCTGGCCGGAGACGAAGAGCAGGTCGCCGACCTTGATCGCCTGCGAGAACGGGCCGACGGCGCCCGGGGCGTCGGTGGTGTGAATTTCCTGGATCATGGCATGTTCTCCAATGTCGGATGCGGGCCTCAGCCCATGCGCTCGGAGGCGTAGGAGCCGGGCGAGGGCGGGAAGACGATGGTCCTGTTGCCGTTCATGAAGACGCGGCCGTGGATATGGGCGTGGATCGCGCGGGCGAGCACCTGGCTCTCCACGTCACGGCCGAGGCTGACATAGTCGTCGGCGCTCTGGGCATGCGTCACGCGCACGGTGTCCTGCTCGATGATCGGGCCTTCGTCGAGGTCGGCGGTGACATAGTGCGATGTCGCGCCGATCAGCTTCACGCCGCGCTCGAAGGCCTGCTTGTAGGGGTTCGCACCCTTGAAGGAGGGCAGGAACGAGTGATGGATGTTGATGATCCGGCCCGACATCTTCCTGCACATCTCGTCGGAGAGCACCTGCATGTAGCGGGCGAGCACGATCAGCTCGGCGCCCGTCTCCTCGACGATGCGCATCTGCTCGGCCTCGGCCTCCGGCTTGTTTTCCTTCGTCACCTTGATGTGGTGGAAGGGGATGTCGTGGTTCACGACGACCTTCTGGTAGTCGAAATGGTTGGAGATGACGCCGACGATGTCGATGGGCAGCGCGCCGATGCGCCAGCGGTAGAGCAGGTCGTTGAGGCAATGGCCGAAGCGCGACACCATGAGGATGACCTTGCGCTTGGTCGTCTCGTCGAAGAATTCGGCATCGGCCTCATAGGTCGCGGCGATCTCGGCAAAGCCTTCGCGCAGTTCCTCCAGCGTGCGGCCTTCCTCGGACTGGAAGCTGACGCGCATGAAGTAGCGGCCGGTGCTCTTGTCGTCGAACTGGGCGCTGTCGGAGATGTTGCAGCCATTGGCGGAGAGATAGGTCGCGATGGCGGCGGTCACGCCCCGGATGGAGGGGCAGGCGACGCGCAGGGCATAGCGGTTGGAAAGAGCGGACATTGGCGATCCTTTCGGGTCGATCAGTCGATGGTGACGGAATGCTGGCGGCGGAAGGCCGTGAGCGTATTGGAGAGGAGGCACGCGATGGTCATCGGGCCGACGCCGCCCGGAACCGGCGTGATCGCGCCGGCATGGCGGGCTTCCTCGAAGGCGACGTCGCCGACGATGCGCGACTTGCCGTCGATCTCCACGCGGTTGATGCCGACGTCGATGACCACGGCCCCCGGCTTGATCCAGTCGCCGCGCACGAGGCCCGGACGGCCGACGGCGACGACGAGGATATCGGCGGCGCGGCAGAGTTCCGGCGTGTTCCTCGTGCGCGAATGGGCGATGGTCACCGTGCAGTTTTCCGAAAGCAGGAGCTGCGCCATCGGCTTGCCGACGATGTTGGACTTGCCGATCACCACGGCATGGAGGCCCGAGAGGTTGCCGCCGAGATGGTCCTTCAGCAGCATCAGGCAGCCGAGCGGCGTGCAGGGCACCAGCGCCGGCTGGCCGGTGGAAAGCCGGCCGGCATTGGAAATGTGGAAACCGTCGACATCCTTGTCGGGATTGATGCCCTGGATGACGGCGTTCGCATCGAGATGGGCGGGCAGCGGAAGCTGCACGAGGATGCCGTGCACGGCGGGATCGACGTTCAGCCGGCCGATCAGTGCCATCAGCTCGTCCTGCGTCGTATCGGCCGCAAGCTCGTGCTTGAAGGAATTCATGCCGGCGGCGACCGTCTGGCGGTGCTTGGAGCCGACATAGACGGCACTGGCGGGATCGGAGCCGACGAGGACCACGGCAAGGCCGGGGACGGCGCCGGTCGTTTCCTTCAGCTTGGCGACCTTCGCCGCCACGTCTTCCAAGAGGCCGGCCGCGAAGGCCTTGCCGTCGATGATCGCACCGGCGGCAATTCTATCCATTCCCATGACGTTCCCTTTCGCATCTTCCAAGGCCCGGTCATGGGCCGGCAAGAGCGCCGCGCTTGCGGCGCGGCACTCCATTGCGGTTGTGAGAAGCCGCGCTTAGTGAGCGTAGACCGGGAAGGCGGCGGTAAGTTCCGCGACCTTGGCCTTGGCACCCGGAACGACGTCGTCGGCCTTGCCGGCGGCTTCCGCCTCGATGAGGTCGGCGATGATGTTGCCGAGCGTGCGGAACTCGTCTTCCTTCATGCCGCGGGTGGTGGCCGCCGAAACGCCAAGGCGCATGCCGACCCATTCCGGCGGACGCGGGCTGTCGTTCGGGATCGGGTTCTTGTTGGCGGTGATGTTGGCGCGGGCGAGAAGGTCTTCCGCCTGCTTGCCGATCAGGCCCTTGCTCGACAGGTCGACCAGCACGATGTGGGTATCCGTGCCGCCGGAGACGATGCGCACGCCGCGGGCGATCAGGGTTTCGGCGAGCGCGCGGGCATTTGCCTTGACCTGTGCGGCGTAGACCTTGAAGTCGTCGCGCAGCGCTTCGCCGAGGCAGACGGCCTTGGCGGCGAGCACGTTGCTGTGCAGCGAACCCTGGACGCCCGGGAAGACGGCGGCCTGCAGCTTCTTGAACCAGGCTTCGTTGTTGGTGAGGATCAGGCCGCCGCGCGGGCCGCGCAGCGTCTTGGTGGTCGTGCAGGTGACGATGTCGGCATGCGGGAAGGGCGAGGGATGCTGGCCGCCCGCCACGAGGCCGGCGATATGCGCCATGTCGACGAGGAACCAGGCGCCGACCTTCTTGGCGATCTTGCCCATGCGCTCGAAATCGAGCTCGCGCGGATAGGCCGAGCCGCCGGTGATGAGCAGCGTCGGGCGGACCTCCTCGGCGATGCGCTCCAGCTCGTCATAGTCGATGACTTCGGTTTCCGGGTTCACATTGTAATTGTGCGATTCGAACCAGCGGCCCGAAAGGTTGCCCTTCATGCCGTGCGAAAGGTGGCCGCCGGCGGCAAGGTCGAGCGAGAGAACCTTGTCGCCCGGCTTCAGCAGCAGGAAGAAGACGGCGAGGTTCGCCTGCGTGCCCGAATGGGGCTGCACGTTGGCATAGGCGCAGCCGAAGAGTTCCTTGGCGCGGTCGATGGCCGCCTGCTCGACGACGTCGACGAACTGACCGCCGCCGTGGAAGCGGTTGCCCGGATAGCCTTCCAGCGTCTTGTTGGTCATCTCGTGGCCGAGGGCGTCGAGCACGGCGCGGCTGACGATGTTCTCGGACGCGATGAGCTCGATCTGGTCCTGCTGGCGCTTGCGTTCGTTGTCGAGCGCCTGGGCGACGAGCGGGTCGCGCTCGTGGACGGGTGTGTTGAAATAGGCTTTCGTCTGTTCGGTCATGACCTGTCTCCGCGGAAGGGTATGAGGGCTTGGAGAAAGGCTAGCGATGGCTTCGATCCAGAAAAAGTTAATAATATTTGCACATGCGTTCTGATCTGCTAATCATTCCCGTAACGATTGGAGGAGGAGAGAATGGACCTTGCCCGCCTGCGCGCGTTGCGCGAACTGTCGATCCGCAAGACCATGGCGGCCGTGGCCGAGGCGCTCTACGTCTCGCCATCCGCCGTCTCGCAGCAGATCGCGCTTCTGGAACAGGAGGTGGGGATCGACCTCATCGAGCGGCGCGGCCGCGGCGTCGAGCTGACGCCGGCCGGCAAGCAGCTCGTCGAGCGGGCGGAGCGCATCCTCATCGAGCTCGAATCGGCCCGCGCCGACATCGCCGAACTGAAGAAGGTGATTGCCGGCGAGCTGCGGGTGGCCGCCTTTCCCTCCGTCGCCGCGGCGGTGGTGGCGGGCGCCATCCATGAGCTGCACCGCCTCCATCCGCATCTGACGGTGCAGTTCGACGAGATGGAGCCGGCCGAAAGCCTCGCGGCGCTTCGAAGCTGGCAGACGGATATCGCCATCATCGACGACCTCAATGTCCCCGCCGGCGCGCTCGATCCCAATATCGAGACGATCCCGCTGATGGAGGACGTCTTCAACGTCATGGTCTCCCAGACCCATCCGCTCGCCGAGCAGCCGACTGTGATGCTGCACCAGCTCCGCGACGAGCGTTGGGCGCTCGATACGGCCTCCTCCGCCTATAATCGCATGATCACCGACGCCTGCCAGGATGCCGGCTTCACGCCCAACATCATCGCCCGCTGCAAGGGCTTCGAGGTAACGATCGCGCTGATCCGGGAGGGCTACGGCATCTCGATCCTGCCGGGCCTTCGCGCGAGCTACGATCTCGAGGACGTCTGGGTGTGCAAGGTGGAGCCGGAGATCCGCCGCAAGATCTCGCTCGCCTTCCGCAAGGGGGAAAAGCGCAGCCCCGCCGTGCAGGCCTTCATCGCCGAGGTGAATGCCCGGATCGATTCCCGTCGCCGCCTTCCGACCGGCAAGGGCGAGCCGAAGATCGGCCTTGGCGCAACGCCCGTGGAGGCCGCCGGCGGCTGAGTTCGATCAATTTTGCTAAAGAGTACGTAAAGCAGAATTAAGTAGACCTGAATAAACCCTGTTCATATCGTTCATTTGTCGATTGATATGGGTTCGTAATCTGGATACCAGACGGCGGACTTAGGCCAATGGCGGGAACAATCGCTGCAGAACGGCAAGAGCCGCTGTTGCCTATCGCCCAAATCAGATCTCGGCAAGAGAACAGGGCTGCGCACCGGGGTGCGAGCCGTCGCGATATTCACAGGGGAATGCAATGAAACTGATGAAGCTCCTCACGGCCGGCGTGTTTGCCGGTCTTGCCTTTACCGCAGGTCAGGCGTCGGCCTCCGTCCTCGATACCGTCAAGCAGCGCGGCACGCTGAACTGCGGCACCGACAACACGGCTCCCGGTTTCGGCTACCTGAACACCACGACCGGCCAGCTGGAAGGCCTCGACGTGGACTTCTGCCGCGCCGTCGCGGCCGCCGTTCTCGGCGACGCCTCGAAGGTCAAGTTCGTCACCGTCACGGACAAGAGCCGCTTCGACGCGGTGCTGACCAACCAGGTCGACGTCGTCTTCGCCCACACCACCATCAAGCCGGCGCGCGAATCCTCGATCGCCATCGACTTCCTGCCGATCAACTTCTACGACGGCACCGGCATCATGGTGAAGACGGATTCCGGCGTTAAGGAATTCGCCGATCTCGACGGTGCCACCTTCTGCACGACGCAGGGCTCCGTGACCGAGACGGTCCTCACCAGCGCCTTCAAGGCGCGCGGCTGGGAAGGCTCCAAGGTTCTCACCTACGAAAACCTCGAAAAGCTGTTCGCCGCCCTCAATTCCGGCCGCTGCAACGCGATGAGCACGGACAAGTCCGCACTCGCCGCCTGGGCCGGCAACTCGCCGAAGCCGGCCGATTACCTGATCCTGCCCGACACGCTCGACAAGTCGCCCTTCGGCGGTTTCGTTGCGGCGAACGATTCCAAGTGGCGCAACGCGCTGCGCTGGGTCACCTACGGCCTGTTCCAGGCTGAGGAGTCCGAGATCACCCAGGCCAATCTCGAAGAGAAGCTGAAGAGCGAAGATCCCTTCGTCCAGAAGTTCCTCGGCGTCGGCGGCGGTTACGGCAAGGACTTCGGCCTGTCCGACGACTTCGTCATGCAGGCGATCAAGGCCGTCGGCAATTACGGCGAGATCTACGACCGCAACCTCGGCCCGAACACCAAGATGTTCCTCGACCGCAAGGGCACGCCGAACGCCCAGTGGTCGCAGGGCGGCTCGATCTACTCGCCCCTCTGGAACTGATCCTTTCATGACCGGACCGGGGCGGCATTCCGCCCCGGTCCCTCCTTCGGCTCTGGTATCTCGATATGACTGTGCACCAAGCGAACGCGGCCGGAGCTCCGGCCGACGACGATCTTCTGGCCCGCCGCCGGCGCAACCGGATCCGGTATGACGCCATCCAGTTCGCCGTCATCGCGGCTGCTGTCGTCCTGGTGGTTCTCTTCGGCTATGCCGTGAAGGAAGGGCTTGCCCGCCACGGCATCAAGTTCAGCTTCTCGTTCCTGTGGGACGCCGCCGGCTTCGACATCAGCGAAGGCAAGACCTTCGTCTTCGACGGCAGCTTCTGGCCGGGCCTGACGGACTTCACCTCGGATCGCCTGATCGCGCAGGCCTTCATCACGGGCATCTTCAATACGATCAAGGTGGGGATCCTCGCCATCATCCTCAGCACCGTGCTCGGCACGCTGCTCGGCGTCGGCCGGCTCTCGACCAACTGGGTGGTGCGCAACCTTTCCTTCTGGTGCGTGGAGTTCGTGCGCAACACGCCGCTGCTGATCCAGCTCGTCTTCTGGTATTTCGCCGTCGTCCTGCATTTCCCGCCGATTGCCGCGGCCGCCAAGTTCTACGGCGTCGTCATCAGCCAGCAGGGCCTCTATTTTCCCGCGCCCGCGTGGCAGGGCGGCTCGTCGCCGCTCGCCCTCGGCATCGCCGTCCTCTTCTGGGCGGCCGTGCTCGGCCTGATCTTCATCCGGCAGAAGAAGGCGCGCTGGATGTGCGCCGGCGCGGCCGTCGTTCTTGCCGGCGTCATGTTCGCAACAGGCGTTCTGGGCCTCGACGTCCCGGTCACCTCGAAGTTCCAGGCACGCGGCGGCACCAGCATGAGCCCGGAAATGGCCGCCCTGCTGCTCGCCATCGTCTTCAACAGCGCCTCCTACATCGCGGAGATCGTGCGCGGCGCCATCGACGCTCTGCCGAAAGGCCAGTGGGAGGCCGCCGCCTCGCTCAGCCTTACCCGCCGCGATACGGTCAACGATATCATCCTGCCGCAGGTCTTCCGCGTCGTGCTGCCGTCCTTCGGCAACCAGTATATCAGCCTGACGAAGAACACGGCGCTCGGTATCGCCATCGGCTATCCCGAACTCTTCAACATCTATGGCACCATCGCCAACCAGACCGGCCACAGCCTCGAAGGCATCGTGATCGTCATGGTGTCCTACCTGATCCTGAGCTGGGCCATCAGCGCCGCCGTCGACTTTGCCGACCGCCGCATGAGCAAACGCGGAGCCTCGCGATGATCGCAAAATCCCTCAAATGGTCGCGGCACAACCTGTTCGGCAAGCCGTTCGACGCCCTCCTGTCCCTGACGGTCATTCCCGGCGTCCTCTGGCTCCTCTGGCAGATCGCCAGCTGGGCGCTGACGGTGGCGCGGTGGGATATCATTCCGCAGAGCCTGCGCGTCCTGATGATCGGCATCTTCCCGGCCGATCAGATCTGGCGCACCTGGGTGGCGGTGATGATCATCGCCGTCCTTCTGGGCGCGGCGCTCGGCTGCGTCTTCGCCTTCCGCATGCGCCATGCCGGTGGTCTCGTCGCCGTCGTCGCGGCATCCCTCGTTCTCACCGGGACGGAGAACCCCGCCAACGTCGCGCTGGTCGCCGCGACCGTCGCGCTCTTTGCCCTCGGTTGGGCGGCGAGCTCTCGCCTTCCGGCCGTCCGCAGGGTCCTGGTGCCGGCCAGCTTCGTCGGCCTGATCGCGATCTTCGCCGTCATGGCGCCGCCCGGCGCCGGCCTCTGGGGCGGCCTGCTGCTCAGCATCCTGCTGACGCTCGTCACCTCGATCGTCACGCTGCCGCTCGGCATCCTGCTCGCCTTCGGTCGCCGCAGCCGCTTTTCCAGCGTCCGCTGGATCTCGACCGCCTATATCGAGGTCATGCGCTCCGTGCCGCTCATCATGGTCGTCTACTGGATCTGGATCCTGATGCCCGTGCTGACGCCGCAGCTCAACCTCGCCGACGTGGTGCGCGGCATGATCGGCTTCACGCTGTTCTATTCCGCCTATGTCGCCGAATATGTGCGCAGTGGCCTGCAGGCCGTGCCGCGCGGTCAGACGGAAGCCGCTCGTTCGCTCGGCATGAGCGAGTTCGACATCAACCGCTCGATCGTCCTGCCGCAGGCCCTTCGCGTGGTGGTGCCGCCGCTCGTCGGCAACGTGCTCGACATCTTCAACACCGCCCCGCTGGTCTTCATCATCGGCCTTACCGATTTCCTGCGCGCCGGCCAGATGATCCTCGCCAATCCGCAATATGGCGACCGCACCTATGAAGTCTATTCGTTCCTGTTCCTGACCTATTTCCTCGTCGGATCCCTGATCACCTTCGTCGCCCGGAAGCTCGAAAAGCATCTTGCGCGAGGCACCCGATGAGCGAAACGAACAATGCCGGAGGCCGCTCCATGAGCACCATCGTCGAAATGAAGAACCTCAACAAGTTCTACGGTAGCCACCACGTTCTCAAGGGCATCGACCTTGCCGTCACGCGCGGCGAGGTGGTGGTGGTGATCGGCGCCAGCGGCTCGGGCAAGTCCACGCTGATCCGCTGCGTCAACGGCCTCGAAATGTACCAGAACGGCAGCCTCGTCGTCGACGGCTACCATGTGCCGGTCGAGGAAGACCGCCTGCTCGGCGGCGAGCGCGAGCTTGCGGCCATCCGCAAGGGCGTCGGCATGGTGTTCCAGCAGTTCAACCTCTTCCCGCACAAGACGGTGGTGGAGAACATCACCATCGCGCCGATGCGCGTGCATAAGAAGTCGAAGGCCGAGGCCGAGGCGACCGCCCTCAAGCTGCTCGACCGCGTCGGCCTCAAGGCCCATGCGCACAAATATCCCGGCCAGCTCTCCGGCGGCCAGCAGCAGCGCGTGGCGATTGCCCGCTCGCTGGCGATGGAACCGCATCTCATGCTGTTCGACGAGCCGACCTCGGCGCTCGACCCGGAAATGATCGGCGAAGTGCTCGACGTCATGCGCGAGCTTGCCGCCGACGGCATGACGATGATGATCGTGACGCACGAAATGGGCTTCGCCCGCGAAGTCGCCGACCGCATCGTCTATATCGACCAGGGTTCGATCCTGGAGATCGGCAAGCCGGACGAGTTCTTCGACAACCCGCAGAACGAGCGCGCCCGCTCCTTCCTCGCCCGCGTGCTCAAGCACTAAAAGGGGCGTTCAGCCCGACCTGTTGCGCCGATCCCGGGAAGTCCCGGGGTCGGCGTCGTCGTTTGGGGGGGGGGGGGAATGATCAGCCGATGGCCGGGTTGCGGCCGAAGGACAGCAGCTCGTGCGTATAGGCCTCGGCGGGCGCGCGGATCACGTCCTCGGTCCGGCCGAACTCGACGATGTCGCCGCGCCGCATGACGAGGAGCGTATCGGAGATATGCGCGACAACCTTCAGGTTGTGCGTGACGAAGAGCATGGAAAGGCCGCGGCTTTCCTTGAGGTCCGAGAGCAGGTTGAGGATCTGCGCCTGCACGGAGACGTCGAGCGCCGAGGTCGGCTCGTCGAGGATGAGGAGGCCGGGTTCCAGCGCCAGCGCGCGGGCGATGGCGACGCGCTGCGCCTGTCCGCCGGAAAGCTCGCGGGCACGCCTTGCGAGGAAGTCGGCCGGAAGGCCGCAGTCGGAGAGGAGGCTTGCGATCTTCTCGCGCATGGCCGCGCCCTGCCGCCGGCCGGCCGCCAGCATGGGTTCGGCGAGGATTTCCTCGATGGTGAGCCGCGGGCTCAGCGACAGGAAGGGGTTCTGCGAGACGACGCCGATCTTCTGGCGCGCCTTTCGAAGGGCATCGCCCTTCAGCGCCAGCCAGTCCTGCCCGTCGAGGCGGATCGTGCCGCTTTCGACCGGCAGCAGCCGGAGGATGGCGCGCAGCAGGCTCGTCTTGCCGGAGCCACTTTCCCCGACGATACCGAGCGTCTCGCCCCTTTCGAGGCGAAAGCTCGCGCCGTTGACGGCGGGCTTCGGCCGCGCGGCGAAGAGGCCGGCGCGGTAGCGGATGACGAGCGTGTCGACGTCGAGCATCGGGGCCGGGGTCATGCTGCGTCCTCCGGCAGGTGGCACAGCCAGCGATGGGCGTCGCGGCGGCGCTCGGGCGGCGGCTCGGCGCTGCAGACGGGCATGGCCTGCGGACAGCGCGGCGCGAAGGCGCAGCCGGTGATGGCCGAGCGCGGCGGCGGGATGGAACCCTCGATGGCGGCAAGGCGCGCGCCGTGCGGTCCCGCGTCGGGAAGGGCGGCGAGGAGCGCGCGGGTATAGGGATGGCCGGGGCTTTGCAGCACGGCGGCGACCGGCCCGATCTCGACGGAGCGGCCGGCATAGAGCACGGTCGCCCGGTCGCAGGCCTCTGCGATCACGTCCATGTCGTGGGTGATCATCAATACGGTCAAGCCCCGCTCGGCGACGAGCTTGCGCAGGAGCGCCAGCACCTGCGCGCCGACCGAGACGTCGAGCGCCGTCGTCGGCTCGTCGGCGATCAGGAAGTCCGCGCCGGTGGCGAGCGCCTGTGCGATGACGACGCGCTGCTGCATGCCGCCCGAGAGCTGGTGCGGATAGCTCTTCAATACCCTTTCCGGGTCGGGAAGGCCGGTTGCGGCGAGAAGCGATAGGGCTTCCGCGCGGCGGGCCTGCCGGGACATGCCGCGATGGGCGCGGATCACGTCGTCGAGCTGGCGGGCGATGGAGAGCACGGGGTTGAGCGCGGCGGCGGGGTCCTGCGAGATGAGGCCGATGCGCCGACCGCGCAGGCGCGCCGCATTTTCACGAAGGTCCTCGCCGTCGAAATGGAAGCGCTCGGCGGTAATGCGCGCGCCCTTCGGCACGAGGCCGAGCGCCGCCATGCCGGTCATGGTCTTGCCGCAGCCGGATTCGCCGATCACGCCATGGATTTCGCCGCGCTCGATCTCAAGGCTGACGGAGCGCACGGCATGGACGTCGCCGTCCGGCATCGGGATGCTGACGGAAAGGTCGCGGACATCAAGCAGAGGCACGGGCGGCACCTCCCTTGCGCTCGCGCAGGGCATCGCCGAGCACGCTGAAGGCGAGCGCCACGATGAAGATCGTCATGCCGGGCATGGCCGAGTACCACCAGCGCGCGGGGAAGAACTTGCGGCCGGCATCGACCATCTGGCCCCAGTCGGCGGTCGGCGGCAGGACGCCGAGGCCGAGGAAGGAGAGGGCGGCGGCCGTCAGCAGCGCCGGGCCGACGTCGAGCGCGGCCTGGACGGTCAGCGGCCGGCCCGTTGCGGGCAGGATGTGCCTTATGATGATGCGCGGATGCGAGACGCCGGCAAGGCGTGCGGCCTCGACATAGGGCTGGCCGCGCAGCACCAGCACTTCCGCGCGGGCAAGGCGGGCATACCAGGGCCACCAGGTTACGGCGACCGCGATGATGCTGTTGAGGAAGCCCGGCCCGAGCGCAGCGGCCATCAGGACGGCGAGCAGCAGGGCGGGGAAGGCGAGGAAGACATCCGTACCGCGCATCAGTGCCTCGTCGATCCAGCCGCCGAAATAGCCCGCGGCCAGCCCGACCGGCAGGCCGATGAGCAGCGAGAAGGCGACGATCAGCACGCCGTTGGTCAGCGAGACGCGGGTGCCGTAGATGATGCGGCTGAGGATGTCGCGGCCGAGATGGTCGGTGCCGAGCCAGTACTCTGCCGAGGGCGGCCGAAGCTTGGCGATGACATTCGGCGCGCCGGCGCCCTGCGCCGGATAGGGCGCGATCCACGGCGCGAGGATCGCGGCGGTGACGAAGAGGACGACGATTGCGAGGGCGATGGTGCCCGGCCAGCCGAGGCGTTGAACGAGACGTGTCATGAGAGCGCCACCCGTGGGTCGACCAGGGCCTGGGCGATGTCGATGAGGAGGTTCATCACGACATAGCAGATCGTCACCACCATGGTGACGGCGGCGATGACCGGGAAGTCCTTGGCGAGGATCGCTTCGGAGACATAGCGGCCGAGGCCCGGCCAGGCGAAGATGATCTCGACCAGCACCGCCCCGGTCAGCGCATAGGCGAAGGAGAGGCCGATTACGGTCAGCGCCGGCCCCATGGCGTTCGGCAGCGCGTGGCCGAAGAGGATGCGCGGCTCGGAAAGGCCGAGCGCGCGGGCGGCGACGACGTGGCGGCGCTCCAGGATCTCGATCATCGCCGAGCGCGTCAGCCGCATGGCGACGCCGGCGGGATAGGAGGCGAGCGTGAGGGCCGGCAGGATCAGATGCGCCAGCGCATCGCCGAAGACGTCGGCGCGCCCGGCGATGATCGCATCGATGAGATTGAAGCCGGTCACCATCTGCAACGGCGCGGCAATGGCGATCTCGCGGGACAGGCGTCCGGAGAGCGGCAGGATGCCGAGCCATTGTGCGAAGACGAGCTGCAGCAGCATCGCCAGGAAGAAGGTCGGCATGGCGACGGCCGCGATCGAGCCGAGGCTACCGAGCCGATCCGGCCACCGGCCCTGCCGCGCGGCGGCGGCGACCCCGAGCGGAATGCCGATCAGCAGCGCAAGGCCGGTGGAGAAGACCGCAAGCTCCAGCGTCGCCGGAAGATAGGCCCGGAGGTCCTCCGCGATCAGCCGGCGCGACTTGTAGGAAACGCCGAAATCGCCGGAGGCCATGGCCGTGGCGAAGGTCGCGAAGCGGGCGGGGAGAGGCGCGTCGAGATTGAGCTCCTGACGCGCCTTCTCGATCTGCTCGGCCGTCGGGCGCGGGCCGGCATAGAGCGCGGCCGGGTCCGAAGGAACCACCTGCGCCACGATGAAGACCAGAAAGGTCACTCCCACCACCACGAAGGCGGAGAGGATCATGCGGCGCAGGATGTAGCGGAGAAGTTCCATCGGACCGCCGTAAGCCTTACCGGCTCAGTTTGTTGACGAAGTTGACGTGCCCGTAGGCCGGGTTGTCGACATAACCCTTCACGTCCGCGCGGATGACGTGGATGTTGGGCTGGTCCAGCATGAACACGGCCGCAGCGTCCTCGATGATCTTGCGCTGCGCCTCGATGAACAGGGCTTCCGCGCGGGCGCGGTCGGTGCCGGAGAGCTTTGCCGCCTCGTCGATCTTCGCATCCACATCGGCATTTGAGTAGTAGCCGAGGTTGAAGTTGGGCTTCTCCTCGCTGTGGAACAGATTGAAGAGGAAGTCGTAGGGCGTGACGAAGGTCGGCCACCAGAACATGACGAAGATGTCCTGCGCGGCTTCCGGGTTCGACTTGCCGAGCTGCCACTGGGCCTCCCAGGCCATCGGCTGCAGCGTCAGCGTGATGCCGAGGGTTTCGAGATTGGCCTTCCAGAGTTCACCGGCGACGGCTTCGAGCGCCTGCGAGGTGGAATAGGTCATGGTAAGTTCGAGGCCCGGCTCGATGCCTTCCTCGGCCAGCAGCGCCTTGGCGGCCTCGAGGTCGGTCTTCGGAACCGGCGCGTCCGCGTCGTGGCCCCAGATGCCGGCCGGAACGACGCCCTTGGCGCGCGTGGCGAAGCCGCTGGTCCCTGCGGCGATGATATCGTCATAGGGGAAGGCGAGCGACAGGGCCTGGCGCACCTTCAATTTGTCGAGCGGCGCGCGCTTGACGTTGTAGAGGCCGAACAGCGTCTCGAAGGACGGGTTGACGACGACGTTGAGGTCCGGGTTGGACTTCAGCGCCTCGAGGTTCTCGTAGGGCAGGCTGTAGGTCCAGTCGGCCTGGCCGCTCTCGATCATGTTCTGGGCGAGCGTCGCATCCTCGACGATCTCGAAGGAGACCGTCTGGAAGGCGCCTTCGGGCACTTCGCCCCAATAGCCTTCCGCGCGCTCGAGCACCGCGCGCTGGCCGGGTTCGTAGCGCGAGATCCGGAACGGGCCGGTGCCGGCGTCGTTGCCGGCGTTGAACCAGGCATTGTCCTTGTCGAAGGACGAGGGCGCATAGATCCAGGCGGCAAAGCCGGCCGAGGCGATGAGGTCGAGCGGCTGCGGCTCGGAGAGCTTGAAGACGACCTTCAGCGGCTCCGGCGTTTCGATGGCCGTCACCGGTCCCCAGATGAAGGAGGCGCCGCCGGCGATCTTCTTCGTGCGTTCGATGGAGCCCTTGACGGCCTCGGAGGTGAGCGGGCTGCCGTCGTGGAACGTCACGCCGTCGCGCAGGGTGAAGGTCCAGGTCTTGCCGTCTTCGCTGACCTCCCAGCCGGTGGCGAGCAGCGGCTCGATCTTCGCAGCGGTCGTGTCGGTCGCCGGAATGTAGCGGGCAAGGCTCTCATAGACATTGGCGAGCACCGCGCCGTCGTTGGAGAAGGAGGTCGCAGGGTCGAGGTCAGGGAAGCTCGTCGGGCAGGCGAGAGTGAAGATGCTGCCCGTGCCCTGCGCCATCGCGAGGTTCCAGCGGGTGCCGGCGGCGGCAAGGGCGGCAAGAGCGGACGTCTTCAGGAAATTACGGCGATTCATGTCGGTCTCCCGGGAGGTTGGTGGGCGGACGGTCAGGCGTCTTCTTCATATTGCGGAACGGCGGGCGCATCGGCGGATATGCCGACGGGCACGAAGTCGAAATCATAGCCGAAGGCCCGCGGGCCGACGGACTCCAGCGCGATCTCGCTGCGCAGCAGCACCGGTGCGGGCATGGAGAGCACGTCGATGCGCAGGCCGTAGCGCAGCTCTTCCGTGCCGATGGCGCGGCCGGTCTCCGAATCCACGATGCAGATCAGATCCGGCACCATTGTGATGATCGTCTCGCCCTCGCGGGCGATGAGATATTCGTTCTGGATCTCGATGGCGATCGAGCGCCCCGCATCCTCGTCGAGCCCCGCGACGGTCAGCGTGCCGCGGTTGAAGCCGGCGCTGACGCGGCGGGCGATGTCGGTGACCTTGCCGCGCATCAGGCGTATGCCGCCGGACTGCCTGAGGATCGCCTCGACCGGATCCTCCTTGGCGGCGCGGGCGTTCAGCACCGCATTGCCGAGGCTCCAGGCCTGGCTCGTCGTGTGCGGCACGCCGAAGCGGCGCACGAAGTCGCCGGACATCGGCGCGGTCGTCATCAGCGCCGTGCAGCCCATGGCGATGGTGCTGGCGCGCAAAAGCTTTTCCAGCATCTTCGGCGTGGTCGCCTCGGTGACGATCAGGACATTGCCGTCGGCATCGGCGAGTGCCGCCGGCTGTACCGGCTGGCCGTGGATGAAGAAGGTCGTCATCTGCACTTCGGGGAAGGCGCGGCCCATGCCGTCGGCGTCTACCACCGGCAGGTCGACCATGGCCGCCGTCAGCATCGGCGCGATGCCGTTGCCGCCGCCGACCTCGTCGCCGAGCAGCGCATCGACCTTGCGGCCCATATGCCGTTCGAGTGCGTGCATCAGGCGCACGCCCTCGCCGCCCTCGGCGATCTTCTCGATGCCGACGGTCGGTGCGCCGATGCCGCCGATCCCGATGATCTGCGCGTCCGGCGCCATGTCGGCCGGGCGCACCATGCGGATGCGCTTGCCCTCGCGCAGCAGCGCCTTGGCGCGCAGAGAGCCGTGATAGGTGCTGCCGCCGCCGCCGGTGCCGAGAATGCCGCAGCCGACCGCGATCCGATCGATATCCGCCTCGGTGAGCGTCCAGTACTTCATGCCCTGAGTTCTCCAATGACTTTCGCCGCGATGCGCACGGCATTGCCGGGCAGGTAGGCCAGCGGCGTCTCCTCGATTTCGGCGAGCGTCACCGTCTCGGCCGCCGCGCCCGCCTCGACCGCGCGGGCGCGCGCCTCGGCCACCACGCTTTCAAGCGCCTTCTCACGCGTCGTGCCTTCCAGCGAGACCACGCTGTCGACCTCGCCGGAGACCTGCGCGATGGCCGCGCCGATGGCATTGGCCGAGCCGAAGTGATCCGGCTTCAGCGAGACGGAGGTGCCTTCCAGCAGCCCGTCGACGAGCACCGAGCCGCCGCCGACGAGGATGGCCGGGATCGGCTCCGCGCTCGGCTTCATGCGGTCGAGCACCGTCTCGATGCTCGCCTTCATCTGCGCCAGCATCCGGCGGGCGAAATCGGGCGTGATCTGCGAAAGGCGGTCGCGGTCGCCGAGATCGACGAGGCCGGCGGCCACCGCGATGTCGGTCGCCGTCAGGGTATCACCGCCGAAGCAAAGAGCCTTTTCCGGCAGCCGGAAGCCGACCGAGTCCGGGCCGACCGTCGGCGCGTCGCCGGGCCGCACGATGCTGCCGCCGCCGAGGCCGAAGGAATAGACGTCGGGCACGCGGAAATTGGTCGGCACGCCGCCGATCATCGCGCCCTCGCTGCGGGTGCGCGGGAAGCCGGCGACCAGCATGCCGATATCGGTGGTGGTGCCGCCGATGTCGATCACCGCGGCGTCGGAAAGCCCGGTGAGGAAGGCCGCACCCCGCATGGAATTGGTCGGGCCGGAGGCGATGGTGAAGACCGGATAGCGCTCGGCGAAGTCCGCCGTCATCAGCGTGCCGTCGTTCTGGGTGAGGTAGAGCGGGCAATCAAGGCCGAGCGCGGCGAAGGCCGAGCGGAAGGCGCCGACCGTCTCGCGGCCGAGCGTGTGGAGGCTGGCATTGAGGATGGTGGCGCTCTCGCGCGGCAGCAGGCCCGTGCGGCCGACGCGGTGCGACAGGCTGATCGCCGCCTCCGGCATTTCCTCGGCGACGATTTCGGCCGCCTCGTTTTCCATGCGCGGATCGACCAGCGCGAAGACGGAGCAGATGGCGACGGCGCCGATGCCGCGGGCGCGCCAGTCACGGCAGGCCTCACGGATCGCCGGACCGTCGAGCGGGGCAATCTCCGAGCCGTCATAGTTGACGCCGCCGCCGACCAGCGCCGCGCCGCCATCGACGACGGGGCGAAGCGTGTCCGGCCAGTCGATCATCGGCGGCAGGGACCGGGTGGAGGCGCCGCAAAGGCGCAGCACGCCGACCTTTTCCAGATGCCGGCCTTCGACGACGGCATTGAGGAAGTGCGTGGTGCCGATCATGACGGCATCGACCGAGCCGGCGGCGACGCCCGCCTCGGCGAGCACCGTGCGGATGGCCGCGCTGACGCCCGAGGTCACGTCCGCCGTGGTCGAGGACTTCACCGTCGCCAGAACCTCGGTGCCGCGCAGCAGCGCCGCATCCGTGTTGGTTCCGCCCACATCCACCCCAATGCGCAGCATGGGTTATCCTTTCTTCTTGCCGCCGAGGTCCGAGCCGCGGCTGATCGCGGTCGTCCTCGTGCCGAATACCTTGTAGAGCCGCAGGACGACCGAGCTCGTCACACGCTTGACGCCGGGCAGCTTGCCCAGCTCCTGGTCGATGAATTCGAGAAGCGCCGCATGGTCGGCGACGAAGAGCGAGGCGCTGAGATTGGCCGTGCCGCTGGTCGCCGCGAGGTAGCCGATCTCGTCATATTCGGCGAGCTGGATGGCGACCTCTTCCTGCCGACCCGCCTCGACCTCGATGAGCAATTCCACCTGAACATCGCGCCCAAGGGCGACAGGATCGGGAATGGCGCCGATGACGATCATCTTCGCCTGCAGCAGGGTGGCAATGCGGTTGCGGATCGTGCGCTCGGAGACGCTGCCGATCCGGCCGGCGATTTCCGCCGCCGAAAGACGACCGTCCTCGGAGAGATAGCGGATGATCTCACGGTCCAGATCGTCGACGATGTAGCGCTGGCTCATTTCCGGTTCCATTTCGGCCTGAATGGGGAGAGTAAATTTCCGAAACGGAATTATGTCAAGAATATTTCAGCCGTGACCGGTGAACATTGCCGGAAATATCCCGCTTCGGAAGATTTGGTTGGAAAAATTGCCGAACCGGCAATGCCGGCATCTTCCGGCGGTGGCGAATTTGAGGAGTTGCCTCGCCTGCTGGCGCTGACCAATATCCGGCCGGAAGAATCGAGGGAGACGCGCATGGGCATGATCGACGGCGGGCGGATCGAGGCGGAGCTGGACGGGTTTGCGGCTCGCTTTTCCGGTCCGGGCGGTGTTGTCGGGGTGGTGAGCGAGGGGCATGTGATCGCTCGGCGGGCCTTCGGCTTTGCCGATCTCGACACGCACCAGGCGATGACCGCGGCAACGCGGCTGCCGATCTGCTCGGTCTCCAAGCAGTTCACCTGCGCGGCGATGCTTGCCGCCTGCGGCGCGCCCGAGGCGCTCGACGAACGGCTCGCCGCGCGCCTGCCGAATTTCGAGGGCCCCCTGCCAACGGTGCGCGATCTCTGCAACAACCAGTCGGGCCTGCGCGACTACTGGGCGCTGACCGTGCTGCATGGCGCGAAGGCCGAGCAGGAATTTTCGCGCGAGGATGCGGCGAAGGTCTACGCCCGCACGCGCACCGGGCATTTCGCGCCGGGCACGCGCTATTCCTACAGCAACGGCAATTTCCGGCTCGTCGCCGAGCTCGTCGAGGAGGCTTCGGGAGAGACGCTGGAGGCGCTCTATGCGCGCCACATCTGGCAGCCGGCCGGCATGGCGGGCGCGGTGCTGACGGCCGATACGCGCCGGCCGGAAGACGGTGTCGTCGGCTATGAGGGCAACGACGCGACGGGCTACATGCAGGCGGAAAACGGCATCTACTGGCGGGGCGACGCCGGCATTTCCGCCTCGCTCGACGACATGCTGGCCTATGAATGCTGGATCGACGCGATGCGCGAGGACCCGGAAAGCCTCTACCGGCGCATCGCCGTGCCGCAGACCTTCCGCGACGGTGCGCCGGCGGCTTATGGTTTCGGCCTGCAGCATGCGCGCGTCGGCGATTTCGCCTTCACCGGCCATAGCGGCGCCCTGCGCGGCTTCCGCGCCTACCGCGTCGCCTCGACCGAGGCGCGGCTTTCGGTCGTCGTCATGTTCAACCATCACGGCGATGCCTATGGTGCGGCTCACCGGATCCTGCGCGCGGCGCTCGGCCTGCCGCATCCCGTTGCCCAGCCGCTCAAGGAGCGCTGGTCGGGCCGGTGGATCAGCCGCGAGACCGGGCTGCTGGCGCGGCTGGAATCGGGATACGACGCGGCGACCCTGCGTTTCGCCACATCGCCGGAAACGCTGTGGGAAGCGCCGGAGGGCGGCCTTGCCTCCTCCTCCGTCACGATCAGCCGCGATGGCGAGGATATCCTGATGCGACGCCCCTCGGAAAACCATGCCGAGCGACTGGTGCCGGTAGCCGCCGCGCCGCCGGCCGGTTCGACGGAGATCGCCGGGCGTTACCATTCCGCGGAACTGGACGCCGGCATCGTCATCGAATGCCGGGACGGCGGCACCTATCTCTGGGCCGAGGGCTTCCTCGGGACCGGCCGTCCGGAGATCGTCCTGCCGGCGGGGCCGGACCTCTGGATCGTCGCGACGCGGCGCTCGATGGACGCGCCGGCGCCCGGCGACTGGACACTGCAGGCCCGTCGCGACGAGGCCGGACGCATTGCCGGCCTGACGCTCGGCTGCTGGCTGGCGCGCGGCATCAACTATGAAAAATGCGGCTAAGCTTCTGAAAAATAATAGCCTAGGCAGATTTTGCATAAGGTCCTGCCCAAATTGAATTGGTCAGCCGATGCCGGTCGTTCCTATGGTCCGCGCGAAAGCGGGGCAGTCCCGCGCAGCCGGAGCCAAGAGGAAGAGATGGGCAGGATCGTCTATATCCACGGTCAATTCGTGCCGGAGGAGGAGGCCCGCATCGGGCTTTTCGACCGCGGTTTCCTGTTCGGCGATGCGATCTACGAGGTGACGGCCGTCATCGACGGCCGGATGATCGACAATGACCTTCATCTTGCCCGTCTCGAGCGTTCGGTGGGGGAGCTCGCCATTCCGCTGCCGCTGCCGCTGGAGGAGATCGCCGCGGTGCAGACGGAGCTGATGGCCCGCAACGGCCTGCGGGACGGCACGATCTACCTGCATGTCTCGCGCGGCGAAGCGGACCGCGACTTCCTCTATTCGGATGCGCTCGCGCCGCGGCTCGTTGGCTTCACGCAGGCAAAGGTGCTGACCGGCACCAAGGGCCAGCGGGAGGGCATTTCCGTCGATCTGGCGGAGGACCCGCGCTGGCAGCGGCGAGACATCAAGACGGCCATGCTGCTCGGCCAGGTCATGGCCAAGCAGGCCGCGCGCGCCCGCGGCTTCGACGACGTATGGCTGGTGGAGGGCGGGCTGGTGACGGAGGGCGCCTCCGCGACCGCCCATGTCATCACCGCCAACGGGCGCATCCTCACCCGCGCCGCCTCGCAGGCGACGTTGCCGGGCTGCACGCAGCGCGCCCTTGCCCGGCTCTGCGCCGCCGAGGGGCTCACCATCGAGGAGCGCGCCTTCTCGCCGGAAGAGGCGCAGGGCGCCGCCGAGGCGTTCCAGACCTCTGCCTCCAGCCTCGTCATGCCCGTCGTGCGCATCGGCGAGCATACGGTCGGCGATGGCAGGCCCGGCCCGATGACGCGAAAACTCCAGGCGCTCTATCTGGAAGCGGCCGGCGTTCCGGTCTAGGAAAGGGAGGCGTTGGGAGGGGCGGCATGAAGACGGCACGGGAATGGGGCTTGATGCCCGAAGGAAGGCTCGCGCCGGGACCGGGCAACGCCATCACGGACGTTGCGGGCGTTGCCGTCGGCCATCGCTCGCTGCGCGGCGACGGGCGCTTCACCGGCGTCACGGCCATCGTTCCCCATGCCGGCGATCCGTTCCGCCTGAAGCCGCGGGCGGCGGTCGAGGTCATCAACGGCTTCGGCAAGTCGGCCGGCCTGATGCAGGTGGCCGAGCTTGGCACCATCGAAACGCCGATCCTGCTGACCAACACCTTCGGCGTCGCGGCCTGCACAGAGGCGCTCATCCGCCGCGCCATCGCCGCCAACCCTGCCATCGGCCGCAAGACCTCGACGGTCAATGCGCTGGTCTGTGAATGCAACGACGGCAGCATCAACGATATCCAGGCGCTGGCGGTGACGCCCGCCGATGCCGACGCCGCGCTGGACGCGGCGAAGCCCGGTCCCGTGGGGCAGGGCGCGGTCGGGGCCGGCTCCGGCATGACCGCCTTCAGCTTCAAGGCCGGTATCGGCACGGCCTCGCGGCTGATGCGCATCGGCAAGCGCGATTTCACGCTCGGCACGCTGGTGCTCGCCAATTTCGGCGCGGCGGGCGATCTCGTCCTGCCGGACGGCCGCCGGCCCGATCCACGCGCAGCGGCCAGCCCCGAGCGCGGCTCGATCATCGTTGTGATGGCGACGGACCTTCCGCTCGGCGATCGCCAGTTGCAGCGCGTCGCGCGGCGCGGTGGGGCGGGGCTTGCCCGGCTCGGCGCGTTCTGGGGGCATGGCAGCGGCGACGTCGTCCTCTGTTTCACCACCGCCGATCCGGTGGAGCACGATCCGGCCAGGGCCTTTTCCACGCAGGAGCGGCTTGCCGACGACCATATCGACATCGCTTTCCGCGCCGCCGCCGAGACCACGCAGGAGGCGGTGCTGAACGCGCTCTGCATGGCGCCCGCCACGCCCGCCCGCAACGGCCGCCTCTATCCCTCGCTCGCCGACTGGCTCAAGGAGAACCCGCTGCCATGAAAGTCTTCATCTCCGCAGATATCGAAGGCACCGCCGGTATCGCCCACTGGAACGAGGCCGACCGCGCTCACCCCGACTGGGCCGAGTTCCGTGCCCTGATGACCGCCGAGGTGGTTGCCGCCTGCGAGGGCGCGCGGGCTGCCGGCGCGACGGAAGTGGTGATCAAGGACGCCCATGACAGCGGCCGCAATCTCATCCTCGACCGTCTGCCGGATTATGCCCGCATCGTGCGCGGCTGGTCCGGCCATCCCGACGAGATGATGTTCGGCATCGACGAGACCTTCGCGGCGGCGCTCTATACCGGCTACCATTCCAAGGCGGGGACGGAGGTCAATCCGCTCGCCCATACCTCGAACCTCCGCATCTCGCGGCTGTTGCTCAACGGTGAGGTTGCCTCGGAATTCACCTTCAATGCGCTCTGTGCCGCCGGCTACGGCGTGCCGTCCGTCTTCCTTTCGGGCGACGTCGGCATGTGCGCGGAGGCACGGGCCATGGTGCCCGGCCTTGCCGCGGTCGAGACGCTGGACGGCAGGGGCAAGGCCTCCACGTCGATCTCACCCGCCTGGTCGCGCCGCCTGATCCGTGAAGGCGTGGCGGCGGCGCTCTCGGGCGATTTCGCGCAGGCGCTTCCGGCAAGGGCCGATCACTACGAAGTGGTGATCGAGTTCGCCACGCCGACGGAGGCCTATCGCGCCGGCTGGTATCCGGGCGCCAAGGCGCACGGCCCCCGCGCCGTCGCCTTCGAGCACAGGGACTTTTCCGAGATCCTGCGCGCGCTGCTCTTTCTCAAGGTCTGATCAGGCGCGTTCCAGTGCCTGCTGCGCCGTGCGCCACAGGTCCTCGACCTTGCGGTTGCGCGGCGCGGCGTGGCGATAGAGGCGGATGTCGAGGTCGAGGTTCCAGCCCTCGTCCGCTGAGGCGGGCACGAGGCGGCCGGCCTCGATTTCCTCGCGCGCAAGGCTTTCCGGCAGCCAGCACACGCCGGCCCCCGTCACGGCCATGTTCATCAGGCCGGCGCTGATCGTGTTCTCATGCGTCGTGCGGCGGCGGAAGGGTGGGCGGCGCAGCATGAGGCGCGAGAGCGCGACGCCGAAGAACGAATTGAAGCCGTAGCTGAGATAGGGAACGGCAAGCCGCGGCTGCGCGACGGCCCGGTCGAGGATGTTGCGCCCCGGCTGCGGCGTGCCGGACAGCACGATCTCCGTCGCCACGAGCGGGACCAGCCGGTCCTGCGCGACGGTCAGCGAGGCGAACTGCCCGCGATCGAGGTGGAACGGCACTTCGGGATGGGCATAGGTCAGGAAGAAATCCGCCTCGTCGCCGATGAGCGCGTCGAGATTGGCCTCGATGCCGCCGCGGTCGGGAATGAGCGAGGTGCTGAAAGCGCCGCCGGCCTTCTCCAGCGCCTGCAGCCAGCGCGGAAAGAAGGTGACGGTCAACGTGTGCAGCGCGGCGAAGCGGATGAGGCCGGGTTCGTTCGACGGGCGAAGCGCTTCGCGCGCCGCATAGAAGGTGCGGATCGCCTCCTGCGCGACGGGCAGGAAGTTGCGCCCGGCCGGCGTCAGTTCCGCGGGCATGGTGGCGCGGCTGATCAGCGTGGCGCCGAGCCAGCCTTCGAGCTGCTTGATGCGCCGGCTGAAGGCAGGTTGCGTGACATTGCGCAATTGAGCCGCACGCGAAAAGCTCGACGTGTCGGCAAGCGTCACGAAATCCTCAAGCCACTTGATCTCCATCGCCGGCTCCCATCGCCTCCCGCGCGCCCCAAAATGCGATCATAAGTCATTCAATAGAAATCACTATGCCGATTTCGCATAGAGTGGTGCCAAAAGCGAATTGGCCAAGGCCGGCTTAACCTCTCACCTTGCCTATGGAGGAAATAGGTGCTGGCTGGAGCCGTCTTGCCGCAGGAGCGTTCAGCGCTGTTGCGTGTGTGGTCGCGTTTCCGCGCTTCGCCGGTGCCGACAGGGGGACTGTGAATGGCATTCGGAATTGAAGCTGATCTTATCCTGGTGAATGGCCGCATCTGGCGCGGCCGTGCGGAGGGCATCAGCGAAGCCCTTGCCGTCTGGCAGGGAAAGGTTCTCGCAACCGGCAGCAATGCCGATATCCTGGGCCTCAAGGGCCCCTCGACCGAGGTCATCGATCTCGAAGGCCGCTTTGCCAGCCCCGGCCTCATCGACAATCACCTGCATCTCATCGCCACCGGCATCGCCATGGGCCATGTGGATGCGACGCCCGCCGCAGCGCCGACGCTTGCCGACCTCATGGCGCGGATTTCCGAGCGTGCGGCGGCGACGCCGAAGGGGGCCTGGGTGCGCGGCCGCGGCTACGACCAGGTCAAGCTCGATACCGGCCGGCACCCAACCCGCGAGGATCTCGACCGCGCCGCGCCGGATCATCCGGTCCTGCTGACGCGGGCCTGCGGCCATGTCTCCATCGCCAATTCCCGCGCGTTGGAACTGGCCGGCATCACCGAGGCGACGCCGGTGCCGGATGGCGGCGTGATCGGCCTCACCGGCGGCAGGCTGAACGGCTTGCTTGCGGAAAACGCCCAGAACCTCGTCAAGGCCGTAATGCCCGAGGCGACGACCGAGGAGCTGATCGACGGCATCGAGCGCGGCGGCAGGCATCTTCTTTCCTTCGGCATCACGAGCTGCATGGATGCGGCCGTCGGCCATGTCGCCGGCTTCGCCGAGATCCAGGCCTATGAGATGGCCAAGCTCGCCGGCCGCCTGCCGCTGCGCGTCTGGCTGACGTTGCTCGGCGATCCCGGCGTCTCCATCGTCGAGGATTGCTGGCGCGCCGGGCTGCTTTCGGGCAAGGGCGACGACATGCTGCGCGTCGGCGGCGTCAAGGTCTTCCTCGACGGCTCGGCCGGCGGGCGCACGGCCTGGATGACGAAGCCCTATGAGGACGAGCCGGACAATATCGGCGTGCAGATGTTGCCCGACGAGGTGGTTTATGCGGCCGTCAAGGACTATCACGACCGGGGCTACCAGATGGTCTGCCACGCCATCGGCGACGGGGCGATCGAGCAGCTCATCACCGCCTACGAGAAGGCGCTGGCCGACAATCCCGACCCGGATCGCCGCCACCGCATCGAGCATTGCGGCTTTTCCACGCCGCAGCAGCATGAGCGCATGAAGGCGGCGGGCATCCTGCCGGCGCCGCAGATGGCCTTCATCCACGATTTCGGCGATAGCTACATCGCGGTGCTCGGCGAGGAGCGCGGCCTTCCGTCCTACCCCATCGGCACCTGGATGCGCCTCGGCCTCAAGCCCTCGACGGGTTCGGATTCGCCGGTCTGCTCGCCCGATCCCTTCCCGAACCTCCACGCCATGGTGACGCGCGAGACCGGCAAGGGCACGGTGATGGAGGCATCCGAGACACTGGGCCGCGAGGAGGCCCTGCAGGCCTATACCGAATACGGCGCCTATTCGCAGAAGGCGGAGGGCGTGAAGGGCCGGCTCGTGCCCGGCCAGTGGGCGGACATCGCCGTCTTCGACAACGATCTTCTGGAGGCCCCGACAGACACCATTCTCTCAGGCACGCGCTGCCTGCTGACCCTGCTTGCAGGCCGCGTCGTGCACGATGCGCGCTGACGGCCTGCCGGACTGAAACGAAACGATGCCGAAAACGGCACGAGAGGGAGAACGAAATGCTGAAAAGACTGACATTGGCCGCAATGCTCGGCCTCGGGGTGGCTACCGGGGCGCTGGCAGCGGGTGAACGTTCCGGCGGAACGCTCGTCTTCACCGCGCCCTACGGCTCGAGCTTCGCGACGCTCGACGTACAGGCAAGCCCGAACACGCAGGAAGAATTCATCACCCAGGCCATCCACCGCGCGCTCTACAGCTGGGACTCCAACCAGAACAAGCCGGTGCTGGAACTCGCCGATTCCGAAGAAGTCTCCGAGGACGGCACGACCCACACCTATCACCTGCGCAAGAACGCCGTCTTCCACAACGGCAAGCCGCTGACGGCCGACGACATCGTCTATAGCTACAAGCGCATCGCCAATCCGAAGAACGCCTTCCCGGGCGCGAGCTTCATCGCCAATATCAAGGGCGCGGACGACTATATCGCCGGCAAGGCTGAGGAGATTTCCGGCCTGAAGAAGATCGACGACAACACGCTGGAGATCACCTATACCGGCCCGATCAATCCGGGCTTCCCGCTGATGCAGAACACGACGGTCATCTATCCGTCGAATGTCGAGGACGAATCCTCCTTCGGCAAGAACCCCGTCGGCCTCGGCGCCTTCGTCTTCAAGGAGCATGTGCCGGGCTCGCAGGTCGTCGTCGAGAAGTTCGACAAGTACTACGAGGAAGGCAAGCCCTATCTCGACCGCATCAACATCGTGCTGATGGCCGAGGACGCCGCGCGCGACGTCGCCTTCCGCAACAAGGAAATCGACGTCTCGATTCTCGGCCCGACGCAGTACCAGGCCTATCAGGGCGAGGAGGGGCTGAAGGATCATCTCCTCGAGGTCGCCGAGGTCTATACCCGCAATATCGGCTTCAACCCGGCCTTCGAGCCCTTCAAGGACAAGCGGGTCCGCCAGGCGATCAACTATGCGATCAATTCGCCGCTGATCATCGAGCGCCTCGTCAAGAACAAGGCCTATCCGGCCTCCGGCTGGCTGCCGATCTCCTCGCCGGCCTTCGACAAGGACAAGGCGCCCTATGCCTTCGATCCGGAAAAGGCCAAGGCCCTTTTGGCGGAAGCCGGCTATGCCGACGGCTTCGAGTTCGAAGTCACGGCAAGCCCGAACGAAAGCTGGGGCGTGCCGATCGTCGAGGCGATCCTGCCGATGCTGAAGAAGGTCGGCATCACCGTGAAGCCGAAGCCGGTGGAAAGCTCCGCCCTCGGCGAGGCGGTGACGACGAACAACTTCCAGGCCTTCATCTGGTCGAACCTGTCCGGTCCCGACCCGCTGAACGCGCTGCGCTGCTACCATTCCAGGACGGCGCAGTCGGCCTGCAATTATACGAGCTATGCGAGCCCCGAATTCGACAAGCTCTACGATGCGGCCGTGCAGGAGCGTGATCCGGCCAAGCAGAACGACCTCCTGCGCCAGGCCAACAACATCGTGCAGGACGACGCGCCGGTCTGGTTCTTCAACTACAACAAGGCCGTCATGGCCTACCAGCCGTGGATCCACGGCCTCGTTCCGAATGCGAACGAACTGGCGGTCCAGCCTTATGACGAGATCTGGATCGACGAGACGGCGCCGGACTCGCGCAAGTAAGCCTTGAGGGGTTCGGGGGCGGCACCTTCACGCCGCCCCCGCATCGATTGTCGCGCTCCGCAAGGGCGCCCAACACGGAACCGCTCATGCTACGCTTCACCCTGCGCCGCATCCTGCAGGTCATCCCCACGGTCGTCGTGGTGGCGCTGCTCATCTTCGTCATCTTCTCCGTGGTGCCCGGCACCTTCGCGGCAAGCCTCTTCGCCGATGGCAAGCGCGCCGCCGACCCGCAGATGATCGCCCGCCTCAATGAGGAGTTCGGGCTGAACAAGCCGCTCGTCGAGCGCTTCGTGACCTATGTCACCGACCTTGCGCGTTTCGACCTCGGCACCTCCTTCCGCACCCGCCAGCCGGTGATCGACCTCATCAACGACCGCATGTGGGCCTCGCTGCGACTGGCGATCGCCGCCATGGTCTTCGCCCTCGTCGTCGGCGTGCCGCTCGGCTTCCTCGCGGCGCTCCGGCCGGGCTCGGTGCTCGATACGGTGACGATGGTCGGGGCGGTCTCGGGGCTTTCCATGCCGCAGTTCTGGCTGGGCCTGCTGTTGATGTACCTTTTCGCCCTGCAACTGAACTGGCTGCCAAGCTTCGGCTATGGCGACGGATCGTTTCGCAACCTCATCCTGCCCGCCGTCACGCTCGGCGTGACGCCGCTCGCGCTTCTGGCGCGCACCACGCGGGCGGGCGTGCTCGACGTGCTGAATGCCGATTTCATCCGCACCGCCCATTCCAAGGGCATGAGCGAGGTCAAGGTGGTGCGCTGGCATGTGGCGCGCAATGCGCTGGTTTTGATCGTCACCACGGTCGGCCTGCAGTTCGGCTCGCTGATCGGCCAGGCGGTCGTCATCGAGAAGCTCTTCGCCTGGCCGGGCATCGGCTCGCTGCTGGTCGACAGCGTGGCGATCCGCGACATTCCCGTGGTGCAGGGCACGATCCTCGTCATCGTGCTGTGGTTCCTCGTCATCAACACCGCCGTCGATCTGATCTATGCCGCGATCGATCCGCGCATCAAGCAGGAGTGAGCGGAATGCGCCTCGGCTTCAACTTCTGGCTCGGCGCGGGGCTGACGGTGCTGGTGATCCTCGCCGGCGTCCTTGCCCCATGGATTGCGCCCTTCGACCCGGTGCTCGACGCGGACCTGATGATTTCCGAACTGCCGCCGGACGCGACCTTCTGGTTCGGCACGGACGGGCAGGGACGGGACGTCTATACCCGCATCCTCTACGGCGCGCAGATCTCGCTGACGGTCGGCATCGTCTCGCAGGTGATCAACTCGATCATCGGCGTCACGCTCGGCATGACCGCCGGCTACTGGGGCGGCTGGTGGGACGACCTCGTCAACGGCCTCACCAATGTCATGCTCGCCATTCCCTCGCTGATCTTCGCGCTTGCCGTGATGGCAGTGCTCGGCCCGGGCCTGCCCTCGCTCCTCGTCGCGCTCGGCCTCACCAACTGGAGCTGGACCTGCCGCATCGCCCGCTCCTCGACGCTGTCGCTGAAATCGCAGGGCTATGTGCAGGCGGCGCAGACGCTCGGTTACGGCGACCTGCGCATCATGTTCACGCAGATCCTGCCCAACATGATGGGGCCGATCCTCGTCATGGCGACGCTCGGCATGGGCTCGGCGGTACTGTCGGAAGCCGCACTTTCCTTCCTCGGCCTCGGCATCCAGCCACCGTTCCCGAGCTGGGGCTCGATGCTGACGGATGCGCGCCAGCTCATCCAGCTCGCGCCCTGGGTGGCGCTCTTCCCCGGCCTTGCCATCTTCCTCTCCGTGCTCGGCTTCAACCTTCTCGGCGACGGCCTGCGCGACAGCCTCGACCCGCATATGAGGACGCGCAGGCCATGACCCAGCCGCTGCTCGACATCAGGGACCTGCAGCTCGGCGTCGCGCTCGGCCGCTCGGTTTCCCATCCGCTCCTCAAGGGCGTCTCCTTCCAGATCATGCCGGGCGAAGCCTATGGGCTCGTCGGCGAATCCGGCTCGGGCAAGTCGGTGACGTCGCTCGCCGTCATGGGGCTGTTGAAGAAACCGCTCGCCGTTTCCGGCGGCGAGATTCTGTTCAAGGGGCAGAACCTTCTTGCCCTCTCGAAACGCGAGATGCGGCGCCTGCGCGGCAACCGCATCGCCATGATCTTCCAGGAGCCGATGACGGCGCTGAACCCGCTCTCCACCGTCGGCCGGCAGATCGCGGAAATGTTCGTGCTGCATCAGGGCAAGGGCTGGGACGAGGCGCAGAAGCTGGCGGTCGAGGCGCTCGCCAGCGTGCGCGTGCCCAATCCCGACCGGCGGGCGAAAAACTATCCGCACCAGATGTCGGGCGGCCTTCGCCAGCGCGTTATGATCGCCATGGCGCTCGCCTGCAATCCGGACCTCCTGATCGCCGACGAGCCGACGACCGCGCTCGACGTGACCGTGCAGGCCGAGGTGCTACGCCTCATCAAGGAGCTCTGCGCCGAGCGCGGCACGGCCGTGCTCTTCATCAGCCACGATCTCGGCGTCATCGCCAGCATCTGCCAGCGCGTCGGCGTCATGTATTCGGGATGCCTCGTGGAGGAGAACGAGACGCGAGCGCTCTTCGAGAACCCCCGGCACGAATATACCCGCGGCCTCCTCGGCGCCCTGCCGCGCCTCGGCAGCCGTAGCCAGCATGGCCGCCAGCGGCTGGTCGATATCGACAGCATCATCGCCGACCGCTCGAAGCTGACGGAGACCCGCTTCATCGCGCCGCGCGGCGCGGAAGGGAGCCAGCCATGACCGCCCCGCTCCTTCAGGTGGACGACCTGCATGTGCGCTTCCCGATTTCCGGCGGGGGCCTTTTCGGTGGCGGCAAGCGGCTGCTGCACGCCGTAAACGGCATCAGCTTCGAGCTGGCCAAGGGCGAGTGCCTGTCCATCGTCGGCGAATCCGGCTGCGGCAAGTCGACGACCGCGCTTTCCATCCTCGGCCTGCAGGAGCCGACCGAAGGGGCGATCCGCTATCGCGGCCAGCCGCTCGCCGGTGCCGGCGCGCCGGGCCGCATGCAGCGCGCGAAAGCGGTGCAGATGGTGTTCCAGGACCCCTATGCCTCGCTCAATCCGCGCCAATCCGTGCGCACTTCGCTCGCCGCGCCGCTGAAGCTGCACGGCATCACGGCATCCTCGGAAATCGAGGACCGTATCGAGACCATGATGAAGAATGTCGGGCTGACGCCCGAGCAGGCGCGCCGCTATCCGCATGAATTCTCCGGCGGCCAGCGCCAGCGCATCGGCATCGCCCGCGCGCTCATCCTCGAACCGGAGATCGTCGTGCTGGACGAGCCGGTCTCGGCGCTGGACGTGTCGATCCGCGCGCAGATCATCAACCTCCTGCTCGACCTGCAGGAAAAGCTCGGCCTCTCCTATCTCATGATCAGCCACGATCTCAGCGTGGTCGAGCATATGAGCGACCGCGTGCTGGTGATGTATTTCGGGCAGATCGTGGAGGAGGGCGGCTGGCGGGAGATCTTCGAGAACCCGACGCATCCCTATACCCGCCACCTGATCGCCGCCATCCCCGACCCGGACGCCGCGCTGAACCTCGATGCCGGGCCGGGCACGGCTTGCGACCCGCCGCTGATCGAGGGGCGGAGCTTCGTCACCGATGGCAGCACCGCCCCGGATGTCTTCTCCGCGCCGCTGCCGTCCGAGCTGGTCGAGATCGCCCCGCGGCACCGCGTCCGGCTCGCCGCCGCCGGCTGACGCCCTCCATAGAACGGGTCTTCTGCCACCGCCCGACACCCGACGGTGCAGCCGCGCTTGCCGTGCCCGCGTGGCTGCGCCTGCGCGCTCGCATCGTGAAATGTGCGGAAGCGCGATTTTTGGGTTTACAATAGTAATACAATATGATGTTTTAAATCACGCTGCTGAGGAGCAGTATTCTTTGGGAGGACATCATGAAATTCACAACCGCACTCGCGAGTGCAACGATCCTTGCCGCCTCCATGTTCGGTGTCGCATCCGCCGCCGACATGACCGTGGGCTTTTCGCAGATCGGCTCGGAGTCTGGCTGGCGCGCCGCAGAGACGACGCTCACCAAGCAGCAGGCCGAGCAGCGCGGCATCGACCTGAAATTCGCCGATGCGCAGCAGAAGCAGGAAAACCAGATCAAGGCGCTGCGCTCCTTCATCGCGCAGGGCGTCGACGCCATCCTCATCGCGCCGGTCGTCGCGACGGGTTGGGACGAAGTGCTGCAGGAAGCCAAGGACGCGGAAATCCCGGTCATCCTGCTCGACCGCAAGGTCGATGCGTCGGACGACCTCTACATGACCGCCGTGACCTCCGATACCGTCCATGAGGGCAATGTCGCCGGCAAGTGGCTGGTGGACACGGTTGCCGGCAAGCCCTGCAACGTCGTCGAGCTCCAGGGCACGACCGGCTCCTCGCCGGCCATCGACCGCAAGAAGGGCTTCGAGGAGGCCATCGCCGGCCATGACAACCTGAAGATCGTCCGCAGCCAGACCGGCGACTTCACCCGCACCAAGGGCAAGGAAGTCATGGAAAGCTTCCTGAAGGCGGAAGACGGCGGCAAGAACATCTGTGCGCTCTACGCCCATAACGACGACATGGCCGTTGGCGCCATCCAGGCGATCAAGGAAGCCGGCCTGAAGCCGGGCACGGATATCCTCGTCGTCTCCATCGACGCCGTTCCGGATATCTTCCAGGCCATGGCCGCCGGCGAGGCGAACGCCACCGTGGAACTGACGCCGAACATGGCCGGCCCAGCCTTCGACGCGCTCGACGCCTTCCGCAAGGACGGCACGGCCCCGGCGAAGTGGATCCAGACGGAATCCAAGCTCTATACACAGGCCGACGATCCGGCCAAGGTATATGAGGAGAAGAAGGGTCTCGGCTACTGATCTCTCCCGATATCCCGCATCGCGGGATATCGACCTGACCCGCCTGTCGTCTCCTGCGGGATGGCAGGCGGTCCTTTCATACGGATCAGGGATCATGCAGCCTGACAATTCCCATGTTCTCTCGGCGACGGGGATCGACAAGATCTTTCCGGGCGCCAGGGCGTTGAACCGCGTCGATTTCTCCCTCCGGCGCGGCGAGGTGCATGCGCTGCTCGGCGAGAACGGCGCAGGCAAGTCGACGCTCGTCAAATGCCTGACCGGCGCCTATCGCCGCGACGGCGGACGCATCCTCATCGACGGCGTGGACGCCGATCCGCAGAGCACGCTGGAGGCGCAGAACCTCGGCATCGGCACGGTCTACCAGGAGGTGAACCTCCTGCCGAACCTCACCGTCGCCGAAAACCTCTTCCTCGGCCGCCAGCCCAAGCGCTTCGGCCTCGTCAACGCCCGCGAGATGAACCGTCGCGCCAGGGCGCTGCTGGCCGAATACGAACTCGACATCGACGTCACCGCCGAGCTCGCCGCCTATTCCGTGGCGGTGCAGCAGGTGGTCGCCATCGCCCGGGCCGTCGACCTTTCCGGCAAGGTGCTCATCCTCGACGAACCGACCGCCAGCCTCGATGCCCACGAGGTCGCGATGCTGTTCCGCATCGTGCGCCGCCTGAAGGAACGCGGCCTCGGCATCATCTTCATCACCCACTTCCTCGAACAGGTCTACGAGATCTCCGACCGCATCACCGTGCTGCGCAACGGCCAGCTCGTCGGCACGCGCGAGACGGCGGAGCTTTCGCGCCGTGAGCTGATCGCCATGATGCTCGGCCGCGAGCTGGTGCAGGAAGTCGCCGCCGAGCATGGCGCGAAGAGCGAGGCCGGGGAAGTGCGCTTCCGCTTCCGCGGTTTCGGACGCAAGGGCCATATCCAGCCCTTCGACCTCGATGTGCGCGCCGGGGAAGTCGTCGGCATCGCCGGCCTGCTCGGCTCGGGCCGCACGGAGACGGCGGAAATCCTCTTCGGCGCCGAGCGCGCCGACAGCGGCACGGCGGAGGCGGACGGGCGCGCGCTCGACCTTGCCTCGCCGCGCGCCGCCATCCGCGAGAAATTCGGCTTCTGTCCGGAAGACCGCAAGGTCGACGGCATTATCGGCGACCTCTCGGTGCGCGAGAATATCGCGCTGGCGCTCCAGGCGCGGCGGGGCTGGGCGCGGCCGATCAGCCGCAGCGAACAGGACAGGCTCGCCGACGACTACATCAAGGCGCTCGACATCCGCACCAGCGACCGGGAAAAACCGATCAAGCTGCTCTCCGGCGGCAACCAGCAGAAGGCGATCCTCGCCCGCTGGCTCGCCACCAACCCGGATTTCCTGATCCTCGACGAGCCGACGCGCGGCATCGACGTCGGCGCCCATGCGGAGATCATCCGCCTCATCGAATCCCTCTGCGAGAAAGGCATGTCGCTGATCGTGATCTCCTCCGAACTCGAAGAGCTTGTCGCCTATTCGAGCCGCGTCATCGTGCTGCGCGACCGGGCGCATGTGGCCGAACTGACCGGCGAGAAGGTCACGACAGAGGGCATCGTCGAAGCCATCGCAGCCGGCGGGAGGGCGGACGCATGACCTCCACGCTGAAAGCCCACGCCCTGCGTCTCTTTCCGCAGGTCGCCGCGCTCGCCGTGATCCTGCTGATGGTCTCCATCGCCTTTCCCGGTTTCTTCCGCCTCGAAATGCAGAACGGCCGGCTTTACGGCAGCCTGATCGATATCCTCAACCGCGGTGCGCCCGTGGCGCTGCTCGCCATCGGCATGACGGTCGTCATCGCCACCAAGGGCATCGACCTTTCGGTCGGCGCGGTCATGGCGATCTGCGGGGCGGTCGCCGCCGCCTGCATCACCTCGGGCTACGGGCTCGTGGCGACGCTGCTCGTCACGCTCGGCACCGGCATTCTCTGCGGCCTGTGGAACGGCATCCTCGTCGCCGTGCTCGATATCCAGCCGATCATCGCGACGCTGGTGCTGATGGTCGCCGGACGCGGCATCGCCCAGCTCATCACCGAGGGGGCGATCCTCACCTTCAACGATCCGGGGCTGATCTTCATCGGCGGCGGTTCGTTCCTCGGCCTGCCGATGCCCGTCGTCATCTGGATCGCCTTCGGCATCATTGTTGCGCTTCTCGTGCGCCGCACGGCGCTCGGCATGCTGATCGAGGCGCTCGGCGTCAACCGTCGCGCCTCCATGCTCTCGGGCGTTTCGACTGGCGTGCTCTTGATCGCCGCCTATGTGCTGTCGGGCCTGTGCGCCGCCATCGCCGGCATCATCGCGGCGGCCGATATCCGCGGGGCGGACGCCAACAATGCGGGCCTGTGGCTGGAACTGGATGCGATTCTCGCGGTCGTCGTCGGCGGCACGTCGCTGCTCGGCGGGCGCTTTTCCATCGCGGCCTCGCTGCTCGGCGCGCTGATCATCCAGTCGATCAACACGGGCATCCTGCTTTCCGGCTTCCCGCCCGAATTCAACCTCATCATCAAGGCGGCGATCATCGTGCTGATCCTGGTCATCCAGTCGCCGCGCGCCCAGACGGCCTTCGCCTTCCTCTCCCGCCCGCGGGCCGGAGAGAAGAAGACGGAACAGGAGGCGAAATGAACCCGCGCTACCTTCCGCTCACCGCCACGGTCGCGATCTTCCTCATCGCCTATGCCGTCTGCATCGCGCAGTATCCGAACATGCTGTCGACGCGGGTGATCGGCAACCTCCTGACCGACAACGCCTTCCTCGGCATCGCCGCCGTCGGCATGACCTTTGTCATCCTGTCGGGCGGCATCGATCTTTCCATCGGCGCGGTCATCGCCTTCACCGGCGTCTTCCTCGCCGTGCTGCTGCAGGCGACGTCCATCCACCCGCTTGTCGCCTTCGCACTGGCGCTGATCATAACCACGGCCTTCGGCGCGCTGATGGGGGCGATCATCCATCACCTCGAAATGCCGCCCTTCATCGTCACGCTGGCCGGCATGTTCCTGGCGCGCGGCATGGCCTTCGTGCTGTCCATCGATTCCATCCCGATCAAGCATCCGTTCTACGCCACGCTGAAGGGCTTCTATTACAAGCTGCCCGGCGGCGGGCGCATCACGCTGATCGGCGGGCTGATGCTCGTCGTCTTTGCGGTCGGCATCCTTATCGCGCACCGCACCCGCTTCGGCGCCAATGTCTATGCGCTCGGCGGCGGAACGGCGACGGCGCGGCTGATGGGCGTGCCGATCGCGGGCACGACGATCGGCATCTATGCGCTGTCGGGCTTCCTCGCGGGCCTTTCGGGCATCGTCTTCTCGCTCTACACCTCGGCGGGCTATTCGCTGGCGACGGTGGGCGTCGAGCTCGACGCCATCGCGGCCGTCGTCATCGGCGGCACGCTGCTGACGGGCGGCTCCGGCTTCGTCGCGGGCACGCTGGTCGGCATCCTCATCCAGGGTCTGATCCAGACCTACATCACCTTCGACGGCTCGCTGTCGAGCTGGTGGACGAAGATCCTCATCGGCCTGCTGCTCTTCGCCTTCATCCTGCTGCAGAAGGGGCTGATCCACTTCACGGGCCGGCGCAGGCGCTACGCCTGACGCCGTTCGCTCAGGCGGTCTTCAGCACGTCCTCCAGCGCCTCCAGCAGCATGTCGGCATTCTCGCGCGAGAAGACGAGCGGCGGGCGGATCTTCAGCACATTGGCGCGCGGGCCGGAGGCGCTGATCAGCACGCGGCGGCGGCGAAGGCCGTTGACGATGCGCGTCGTCAGCGCCGCATCTGCCTGCTTCGTTGCCGGGTCCGAGACGATCTCGACGCCGACGAAGAGGCCGGAGCCGCGCACGTCGCCGATGGTGGGGTGGCTGCGGGCGAGGATCCTGAGGCCCTCCATCAGGTAGCCGCCGACCTCCAGCGCGTTCTGCTGCAAGCCCTCGATGCGGATCGTGTCGAGCACCGCCTTGCCGGCGGCGGCGGCGACGGGATTGCCGCCGAAGGTGTTGAAGTAGCGGGCGCGGGGGCCGAACTCGGCGATCACCTCCGGGCGCAGCACGATGCCGGCCATCGGATAGCCGTTGCCCATCGGCTTGCCGATCGTCACCATGTCGGGCGCAACGCCGTGCCGCTCGAAGCCCCACATGGCCTCCCCGGTGCGGCCGAAGCCGGGCTGCACCTCGTCGGCGACGAAAAGGCCGCCTGCGGCATGGATCGCGTCGACCGCCGGTTTCAGAAAACCCTTCGGCCCGGCGAAGATGCCGTCGCTGGAGAAGATCGTATCGGTGATCAGCATGGCCGGCCTGATGCCGTGGCGCTTGAGGTCGGCGATGGCGGCCTCGACGTCTCGGCCGAACTTCCCCATCATCTCTTCAGGGGAGTGGCGGTAGCTGTCGGGCGCCGGCACGGTGCGCACATGCGGGCCGAGCGTTACGGATTCGCCGAGCGAGGGTGAGAATTCCGCCACCGCGCTCGTCAGGCCGTGATAGGCAAGCTCCGTCGCGATGATGCCGGTGCCGCCCGTGACGAAGCGGGCGATGCGCACGGCAAGGTCGTTCGCCTCGCTGCCGGTGCAGGTGAACATCGCCTGGCTGAGCGCATCCGGGAAGGTCGCCGTCAGCGTCTCGGCATAGTCGACGATGCCTTCGTGCAGGTAGCGGGTGTGGGTGTTGAGCACGGCGGTCTGCGCCGTGATCGCCTCCACCACACGCGGATGGCAATGACCGACCGAGGCGACATTGTTGTAGGCGTCGAGATATTTCTCGCCCGACGCGTCATGGAGGAAGACGCCTTCGCCGCGCGCCAGATGCAGCGGCTCCTCGTAGAACAGGCGGTAGGCGGGGCCGAGCACCTTTTCGCGCCGTGCGATCAGCGCCTTGTCCGCCTCGCCCAGCCGTTCGAAATCCTCACGCGAGAACGCGTTCACCATCGACATGATTTCAAGCCTCCACAAGATGGGGCGCCAGCCGCTTGAGCCCGGCCGGCGTCAGGTCCGATATGTTGTGCAGCCCCGCCCAGGCGGCGGCGTGGTTGCGCATGATGTAGCTGCTGTTCTCGGGAAAGCGCGCCGAGCGCCATTCCGCGATGATGATCGACATGGCGAGCCGGGCGCGGATCAGCGTCGGCAGGAGCGCGGCCTCCGCCGGCTGGAGCGGCCGGGCGGAAAGGTAGCCTTCGAGGAAGGCGCCCGCACGCTCGGCCCAGTCGGGCGTGAAGAGATGGTAGGAGATCGCCACCGCGAGATCGTTGACGAGCGGCGCCTCGACCATGTCGCCGAAATCGATGATGCCGGCGACGCGTTCGGGCGCGGCCGGATCGACCAGGATATTGTGCGGGTTGAAGTCGTTATGGATGATTTGGCGACGCTCCAGCGCGGAGAAGGCCGGCAGCATGCGCAGGAATTCCTCCAGCACCGCCTCGACCCGCGCCTGCCGCTCGGGCGCGACGGAATCCACCACCGCGGCAAGGTCGAGCGTGTGCGAGATGTCCCACATCAGCTTGCCCGCCGGCGGGCGGCCGGCATAGCCGGAAAGACCGAGGCCGAGCGCGCCGAGCGCACGGCCGATATGGCGGCTCTGGTTCGTCGAGGGCGGCGTGCGGTACTGCAATTCGCCGGGCAGGAAGGTCAGGAGGCGCACGATGCGCGGCCCCTCGTGGGTGGCGATCCGGTGGCTCGTTCCGCCCGAACGGGTCGGCACCAGCCGCGGCACGGGAACGGCCGGGGCGTGGCGGGCGAGATGCAGCAGCGCGCCGTCCTGGAAGGCGAGCGCCGCCGGGTCCTCGGCGGGGTTGGCGATCTTCAGCGTGTAGCGCGTGCCGTCCGTCGCGGTGAAGAGGAAGGTCTCGTCGCGCTCGCTGGAAAGTCGCCCGGCCGTGCCGGCAACGCCGTAGATATCGCCGGTGAGCGCGGCGGCATCCGAAAGCTCCGTCTTGCTGAAGGCGGCGGACATCGCATCGCCTCCGGCGGGCGCATCGCCACCGTTTGCCGGGGCCGGGAAGGGCGTTTCCTGCGTCATCGTGGCTCCCCGGAACAGGCCTGCTTTCCCACTGCGAAACGCTCCGTCTTCTGGTTCGAATGTAAATCCGGGCGCGGGCATCGCGCACTTTACCGGGATTGCCCATGTTTGACCCGTTGCGAAGGTTGAAACAAGCGGAAAAAGATGCATCAAGTATCGTATCATTGATTTTTGTCAGAGCCGGCGATGCCCGAATTCGAAACGCTCGATCATTCCAACCTGAACAGCACGATCTACGGCGCGTTGTGCGATGCGTTGATCCAAGGCCGTTTCCAGCCCGGCGACCGGCTGAAGATCCGCGATCTCGCCGAGCAGTTCGGCACCAGCGTCACGCCCATCCGCGACGCGATCCTGAAGCTCGCCAACGACGAGGCGATCACCTTCCGCTCGCCGCGCGACATCCGCATCCCCGCCATGAGCGAAGCGCGCTACCGCGAGATCCGGTCGATCCGCGTGCGGCTGGAGGGGCTGGCGGCCGAGACGGCCGCGCAGGTCGCCACCTCCGCCGACATCGCCGCGCTGGAGGCGATCCTGCGCGAGAACGAGGCCGCCCTTGCCTGCGGCGACGGGCTGAAAGGGGCCGAGCTCAACCAGATGTTCCACTTCATGCTGCCGAAGATCGCCGGCCTTCCGGTGCTCAACGGAATCCTGCGCCGGCTCTGGCTCCAGATGGGGCCGCTGATCTCGGATGCCTATCTACCGGGCGGGCGGGCGATGATCGACCATCACTATCCCGTCGTCGAAGCATTGAAACGTCACGACCCGGCCGCCGCCTCCATGGCCATCGTCGACGACATCCTTCTCGGCGGGAAACCGCTGCTGGAGCGCATCGAGAAGGGGGTGCGGAAGGGCTGATCGCCTCCACCTTTCGTCGAGGCTTGCATTTCGCCCGCCGCGCATTACGATGTATCAAGCATCAACGGAGAAGTCCCGCATGACCGAAGAACGCCCCACCATGCTGCTGACGGGGGCAAGCCGCGGGATCGGACATGCGACGGTCAAGCTCTTCCAGTCGAAGGGCTGGCGCATCCTCACCGTCTCGCGCCAGGCTTTCTCCGAGGAATGCGCCTGGCCCTCCGCCCGCGAGAGCCATATCCAGGCCGACCTCGCCGACCTTTCCCAGATCGACCGCCTCGCCGCCACTGTGCGCGAGCGTCTGCCCTCCGGCAGGCTGCATGCGCTGGTCAACAATGCCGGCATCTCGCCGAAGGGACCGGACAGGAGCAGGCTCGGCGTCGCGGACACGACGGCGGATGTCTGGACCCACGTGCTCAACGTCAACCTTGTCTCGACCGCGCTGATCGCCCGCGCGCTGCTGCCGGAGCTGGAGGCCGCCAAGGGCTCGATCGTCAACGTCACCTCCATCGCCGGCTCGCGCGTCCACCCCTTCGCCGGCGTCGCTTATGCCGCCTCCAAGGCCGCGCTCGCGGCGCTGACGCGGGAAATGGCGCACGAATTCGGCAAGCGCGGCGTGCGCGCCAACGCCATCGCCCCCGGCGAGATCGAGACCTCGATCCTCTCGCCCGGCACGGACGAGCTGGTCGCCGCCGAAGTGCCGATGGGCCGGCTCGGCGAGCCGCGCGAGGTCGCCGAGACCATCTATTTCCTGTGCACCGGGCAGTCGTCCTACATCAACGGCGCCGAGATCCATATCAACGGAGGCCAGCACGTCTGACGGCGCAAGAAAGCCATTGACCGGGACGGGCGGGAATGCCTGAATTGGCCCGATAGAAAATCAAAGGGAACGAGGCGCCTGCCGCGGTGCGAACATCGCGCGAAGGCCTCCGGCCCGGGAGGGGCTGCCGTCTTCGACGGACCGTTCGGGACCGGCGATCGGGCCGGTCCGAAAAAACGAAAAAAGGGGAGTACGATGAGCATGAAGACCAAGAGCATGAGCATGAGGAAGGGCATTCTGACGGCGACCGTGCTGGCGCTTTCGGCGGGGCTTGCCGCGCCGGCATTCGCGCGCGACCTTACCGTCGTCTCCTGGGGCGGCAACTACCAGGACGGCCAGCGCGAGATCTACTTCAAGCCCTTCGCGGAAAAGACCGGCAAGCCGGTGCTGGACGAGGCCTGGGACGGCGGCATCGGCGTGCTGCAATCCAAGGTGAAGGCCGGTGCGCCGAACTGGGACGCCGTGCAGGTCGAGGCGGAAGAGCTGGCGCTCGGCTGTGCCGACGGCCTTTACGAGAAGATCGACTGGGACAAGATGGGCGGCAAGGACAGGTTCCTCGATTCGGCCGTCAACGATTGCGGCGTCGGCGCCATCGTCTGGTCCACGGCGATCGCCTATGACGGCGACAAGCTGAAGGAAGGTCCGACCTCCTGGGCCGACTTCTGGAACGTCGAGAAATTCCCCGGAAAGCGCTCGCTGCGCAAGGGGCCGAAATACACGCTCGAATTCGCCCTTCTGGCCGACGGCGTGTCGAAGGACGAGGTCTACGACGTGCTGGCGACCGACGAGGGCGTCGACCGCGCCTTCAAGAAGCTCGACGAATTGAAGCCGAACATCGTCTGGTGGGAATCGGGTGCGCAGCCGTTGCAGTTTCTCGCCTCCGGCGAAGTCGCCATGACCTCGGCCTATAACGGCCGCATCACCGGCATCAACCGCACCGAGGGCAAGAACTTCAAGGTCGTCTGGCCGGGCAGCATCTATGCCGTCGACAGCTGGGTCGTGCTGAAGGACGCCGAGAACAAGGACGCCGCGCAGGACTTCATCGCCTTCGCCAGCGAACCGGACAACCAGGCCAAGCTCCCGCAATATGTCGCCTACGGCCTTCCCGTGAAGGAAGCCGCCGCCAAGGTGCCGCCGGAGCTTGCCAAGGACCTGCCCACCGAGCCGGCGAACATGACCGACGCGCTCTCGCTCGACATCGATTTCTGGATCGACAATTCCGAGGCGCTGACCCAGCGGTTCAACGCCTGGCTCGCCCAGTAAGTCTGCTGCAATTCCGGGGGTGCGGCTTTCTGCGCCCCCGGACGCCGCACACGCGAGGGAGCACCCGTTGGCCGAATTCATCCGCTTCGACCGCATAACGAAATTCTACGGCGCGCTCTGCGTCGTCGAGAATCTCGACCTTTCCATTGCCAAGGGCGAGTTCGTCAGCCTGCTGGGCCCTTCCGGCTCGGGCAAGACGACGCTTCTGATGATGCTCGCCGGCTTCGAACAGCCGACATCCGGCGCGATCCTCGTCGATGGCCAGGCCGTCAATGACGTGCCGACCCATCGGCGCGACATGGGCGTCGTCTTCCAGAGCTATGCGCTCTTCCCGCACATGACCGTCGGCGAGAACATCGCCTTTCCGCTGCAGATGCGCGGGCTGGGCAAGGCCGAGATCGCCGAGCGTGTGACCCGCGCCCTCGACATGGTGCAGCTTTCCACCATGCGCGAGCGCCGGCCGAGCCAGCTTTCCGGCGGCCAGCAGCAGCGCGTGGCGCTTGCCCGCGCCCTCGTCTTCGAGCCGCGCGTGGTGCTGATGGACGAGCCGCTCGGCGCGCTCGACAAGCAATTGCGCGAGCAGATGCAGCTCGACATCCGCGACCTGCACCGCCGCCTCGGGCTCACCATCGTCTTCGTCACCCATGACCAGTCCGAGGCGCTGACCATGTCGGACCGGGTCGCCGTCTTCAACAAGGGCAGGATCGAGCAGATCGGCACGCCGCGGCAGGTCTATGACGAGCCGGCCACCCGTTTCGTTGCCGAATTCATCGGCGAGACCAATCTGCTGGAGGGCGTCGTCGCGCGCGTTGCGGGAGGCGAGGCCGCCGTGCGGCTCGGTTCCGGCGCCGAAATCCTTGCCGCGGCCCCGGCGGAGGTTTCCGCCGGCCAGCCCGTCTTCCTCTCCGTCCGTCCCGAGCGCATCGACCTTGCCGAAACGGCGAACGGGGCGAACAATTGCCTGGAGACCGAGGTCGCCGATTCCGTCTACCAGGGCGATCACCTGCGCGTGCAGCTTGCCGCCGGCAGCCATCCGCTGATCGCCAAGCTCGGCCGCCGCTCGCGCGAATTCACGCCCGGCACCAAGGTCTTTGCTGCCTTCTCGGCCGGCGATTGCCGCGTCATCCTGCCGCCGGGGCAGGCGTCATGAGCGCCGGGCGCGCCCGCGCGGGGCGTTCGTTCCTGCTGATCGCGCCGCTCGTCGCCTTTCTCGTCGCCTTCTTCGTCTGGCCGCTGTTCAGCATGATGTCGCAGTCGGTTTCCGATACGGCGGTGCTGCGCCTGCTGCCGCAGAGCGCCGAGGTGCTGGCCGGCTGGGACCGCAAGTCGCCGCCGACGCCGGAAATGCAGGCGGCGCTGATCGCCGACCTCAAGGCGGTGGACGACCAGCAGGCGCTCGGCGACATGGTGCGCCGCCTCAACAGCGCCCGTTCGGGCTTCCGCACGCTGATGTCGAAGACGACGGCGGCGCTCGCCGATCCCGCCGGCCCGCCGGCCGATCTCGTCTCGGTCGACAAGCGCTGGAGCAAGCCGGAATTCTGGCTCGCCATCGCCGATGCGCTCTCGCCGCTCACCGACCGCAACCTTCTGGCCGCCGTCGATCTCGGCCGCAATGCCGACGGCCATATCGAGCAGCTTCCGCCGGACCAGTCGGTCAACAGGGTGATCCTGGTTCGCACCTTCTGGATATCGGCGCTCGTCACCTTCGCCTGCATGTGCATCGGCTATCCCTATGCCATCATCGCCGCCTCGCTGACCGGCTGGAAGCGCGACCTGATGCTCGCCGCCGTGCTGCTGCCGCTGTGGACCTCGCTTCTGGTGCGCACCGCCGCCTGGTTCATCCTCCTGCAGGAAAAGGGCCTCATCAACGACCTCCTGCAGTGGCTCGGGCTCACGAGCGCGCCGCTGCCGCTGATCTTCAACCGCACCGGCGTCATCATCGCCATGACCCATGTGCTGCTGCCCTTCATGGTGCTGCCGATCTATTCGGTGCTGATCACCATTCCGAAGAACCTGATGCCGGCGGCCGCCTCGCTCGGCGCGCCGCCATTGCGCGCCTTCCTGCGCGTGCTGCTGCCGCTCAGCCTGCGCGGCGTCGCCTCCGGCGGCCTTCTCGTCTTCATCTCGGCCATCGGCTACTACATCACGCCGGCGCTGATCGGGGGGCCGGGCGACCAGATGATCTCCTCGATCATCGCCTTCTACGCCACGGGCTCGGCCAACTGGGGCATGGCGGGCGCGCTCGGCGTCGTGCTGCTCATCGCGACGCTCGCGCTCTACACCGTCTACGCCCGGCTTTCGGCCGACGAGCCGGGGAGGCGCTGACCATGCCGATGCGCCTTGCCCGCCTCACCTTCGCGACGCTCGCCATCCTCTTCCTGGTGGCTCCGCTCGTCGCCATCCTGCCGCTCGCCTTCACCTCGAGCGTCATCCTCACCTATCCGGTGCCCGCCTGGTCGATGCGCTGGTTCACGGAGCTGTTCACCGCCGATGCCTGGCAGCGGGCGATCGTCAACAGCCTGATCGTCGGCACGGGCACGACGCTGCTCGCCACGACGCTCGGCACGGCCGCCTCGCTCGGCCTGCGCAACCGGACGCTCTTCATGCGCGGCACCTTCCGCACGCTCTTCCTCTTGCCGATGGTCGTGCCGGCCGTGGTGCTCGGCGTCGGCATGCAGGTGCTGCTCGCCCGCTTCGGCCTCACCAACAGCTATGCCGGGGTCATCATCGCGCATACCGTCGTCGCCGTGCCCTTCGTGGTGGTCAGCGTCACCGGGGCGCTTGCCGGCATCGACGGGCGGGTGGAGCTTGCGGCGGAAAGCCTCGGCGCATCGCCGGTCACGGTCTTCCGCCGGGTGACGCTGCCGCTCGCCATGCCGGGCGTGCTGTCGGGCGCGGTGCTCGCCTTCGCCACCTCGCTCGACGAGGTGGTGCTGACGCTCTTCGTCGCCGGCCCCAACCAGCGCACGCTCGCCCGGCAGATGTTCTCCAGCATCCGCGAGAATATCAGCCCGGCCATTGCCGCCGCGGCCTTCCTCTTCATCGCCGCGACGATCCTCATCGGCCTTGCCGTGGTGCTGTCCCGCTCCATGCTGGCGCGGCGCAGGTGAAACCGCCGCCCTATCTGCGGGCGGCGGCCTCCATGTTGTCGGTATAGTACTGGTCGTAGAGGTCGCGGTACTTTTCCGCCGCGCCCGCATCGCTGTAGCGGGCAAGGGCGGCCATGTCCGTCTTGTTGAGCACGACGCCGAGCGTCTTCGCCTCGATGCGGTGCTCGGCGGCAAGCAGGTCGCGCACGAGGTTCGACGGCGTCTTGCCCCATTCCACGACGAAGAGGAAGCCGTCCGCCAGCGGCTCGAAGGCCTTGGCGTCGACGACTGGGCCGACGGGGGCGAGGTCGACGATCACGTAGTCGAACGCCTGCCGCGCCTCGTTCAGCAATTGCTTCATGGCGGGCGAGCTGATCAGCTCGTTGCCGTCATGGCGGCGGGCCGCGTCCTTGCCCAGCGCGATGGGCAGGATGGTGAGCTGCGAGCGCCGGTCGGTCTTGACCGCCTGCGTCCAGGGGATTTCGCCGCTCACCGCCTCGATGAGGCCGATCTGCGGGGCGGGTTTCATCATGGCGCTGAGGCCCGGCCGGCGCACGTCGGCGTCGATCAGCAGCGTGCGCTTGCCGCTGATGGCGAGAAGCGCGGCGAAATTGGTGGCGACCGTCGACTTGCCCTCGCCGGGCAGCGCCGAGGTGACGCCGATCACCCGGCTTTCGTGGCCGGTCAGCATGGTCTCGCTGGTCAGCTTGGCGTTGCGCAGGGTTTCGGCGAAGGCCGAGCGCGGCGCGTCGAGCACGATGCGCGTCATGCGTTCCAGCGGTATATCCTCGTCCGCCTCGCCCGGCACGGGCTCGGCCTTCACCGCCTTGGCGCCGATCATGGCGGGCTTGCGCTTCTTCTGCCCGCCGACAAGCGGCAGGTAGCCGAGCGGCTTCAGGCCGAGGATCGTGCGCACGTCGTTCTCCAGCCGGAAGGCGCGCTCGCGCAGTTCCTGCACGAAGGTCAGCGCCCCGCCGGCCATCAGGCCGAGCACCAGCGAAAGCCCGAGCACCAGCGTCTTCTTCGGGCTCGACGGCGCGGTCGGCACGCCGGCATCGGAGATCACCCGCGCCTTGGCGATGGGGAAGGACTGTTTCTGCGAGGCCTGCTCGAAGCGGCTGAGATAGGATTCGGAAAGCGCCTTGAGGGCCGTCGCCTTCTGCTCCAGTTCGCGCAGGCGCACCGAGGAGCGGTTCGCCACGGCATTGCTGCCGGCGACCTTGTCGATGTTCTCGCGCAGCGACGTTTCCCGCGAGCGGGCGACCTCGTATTCGTTGCGGTAGCTGGCGGTGAGCTGCTGGAGCTCGCGGTAGATCTGCCCGGCAAGGTCTTCCTTCTCGGCCCTGAGGGCTGCCGCCTGCGGATGGTCCGCGCCGAAATTCTGCGTGATGTCCTGCGCGCGCTTGACGACGGAATTGTAGCGTTCGCGCAGCTGCTGAAGCACCGAGCCGCCCGCCTGCTGCGTCGGGATCGAGGCATTGTCGACGGCCTTGTCCGGACCCTGCTCGACGATGGCCTTGAACTGGGCATAGCGCGCCGAGGCGCTTGCGGCGTCGGCCTGCGCCAGGATCAGCTGGCTGTTGAGGTCGGCGAGCTGCTGCTCGGACATCAGTTCGCCGCGCGCCGTGGTGAGGCCATTTTCGCTGCGGTAGCGCTCGACTTCCAGCGCGGCCTCCTGCGCGCGGGCCTGGATATCGGTGAGGCGCTCCTGCAGCCATGTCGAGGCCTGCTCCGTCGCGGTGAAATTGGCGCTGAGCTGGTCTTCGAAGAAGGCTTCGGCATAGCGCTTGGTGATCGCGGCGGCGAGCTGCGGGTCGGTCGAGCGGAAGGAGACGGCGAGCACGGCGCTGCGGCCGGCGCGCTCCACCGTCAGGGATTGCTGCAACGTGGCGGCGGCCTTTTCGCGCCGCCCGTTTGCCAGCGCCTCTTCCGGGACGTCCGGGCCGGAGGACGTCAGCGCCTTCGCCCAGCCCTTGACCATGGCGACGGGCGATTGCGGCGGGTTGAGAATGGTCTCGTTGTCGGAAAGCTTCAGGTCGTCGACGACGCGCAGCGCCAGCCGGCCGGATTTCAGGATCTCGGCGGCGCTCGATATGCGCATGTCGATCTGCTGGCTGCTCTGCGGCGAGGGCTCGCTCTCCTCGGCATAGCGCGACAGATCCTCGTCGAGCAGGATCTGCGTCTGCGAGGTATAGACCGGCGTCGCGAACAGGAGATAGGCGACGCCGAGCGCGACGGCGAGCGCCACCGAAAGCCCGATCAGCCGGGCCCGGCGGACGAGGATCGCCAGCAGGCGGTTGAGGTCGATGAAGGAATCGGAAGGGTCCGGTTCCCGTCGCAGGATGCTGCTGTGCGGTACGGTGCGTTGATGCATGGGGCTCCGTTCTGCCTTTCGGCGCGATGAAAAGCTTTCCTCCCCGGATGCGGCCCCGGACCGGAACCGGCCCGGAGCCACGGGATTATGCCGCGCGAATCCGGCCCTCGTGCGACAAGACCATGTCGCGCAGGGATTCGTAGACGGCCGCGCCGATATCCGGGCGGGCGAGTGCGAAGGCGACATTGGCCTCGATGAAGCCGTGCTTCGAGCCGCAATCGTAGGTCCGCCCCTCATAGGGATGGGCGTGGAAGGGCTGCGTCTCGGAGAGCTTCAGCATGCTGTCGGTGAGCTGGATCTCGTTGCCCGCGCCGCGCTTCTGGCGGGCGAGATGGCCGAAGACTTCCGGCTGGAGGATGTAGCGGCCGTTGAGGAAGAGGTTGGACGGCGCTTCGCCCGCCTTCGGCTTCTCCACCATATGGGTGACGGCGAAGCCATGGCGCACGGCCGCGCCCTTGCCGACGATGCCGTATTGCGAGGCCTCCTCCGGCGCGCATTGCTCGACGCCGACGACATTGCCGCCGACTTCATCATAGAGTTCCATCAGGCCGGCCATGCAGCCGCGTGCGCCGAAGGAGATCATGTCGGGCAGGAGCAGCGCGAAGGGCTCGTCGCCGATGAGGTCGCGGGCGCACCAGACGGCATGGCCGAGGCCGAGCGGCGCCTGCTGGCGCGTGAAGCTCACCGCGCCCGCGGCGGGAAGCAGCTCGCTCAGTTCGCTCACCTTCTCGTCCTTGCCGGATTTCTCCAGCGCGGCGACGAGTTCCGGCGTGTCGTCGAAATGGTCCTCGATGACCTGCTTGTTGCGGCTGGTCACGAAGACGACATGCTCGATGCCGGCCTCGCGCGCCTCGTCGAGGGCATATTGCACGACGGGCCGGTCGACGATGGTCAGCATTTCCTTGGGCATGGCCTTGGTGGCGGGCAGGAAGCGGGTTCCGTTACCGGCGACGGGGATGACGGCCTTGCGGACGGTCTTGGTTCGCACCATGGAATTATCCTTTGTTCTTGAGCGGCTGGCCGGATGCGGCCGCCGCATGGGAAGCCGGGGACGCCGTCAGGCGGCGCCACCGGGCGGCGATCGGCATGGAAAGATGCCGGAGCGCGACGGGATCGCCGAGCGCCACCTTGAGGGCAGGCCCGAGCGAACGGTTCTTGAGATGGCTGACGAGGGAGAGGAAGGCGCGGGCCTCCTCAAGGCTGCGCGTGCGGCGGCGCTGCGCCGCCATGGCCTCGCCCTGCAGCGGGAAGCGGGCGAGGAACCGCCGGTCGCCCGCAAGCATCGCCTCGACATGGTGGAGATGCAGCACGCGGGAGATCGAGGTCTCGCGGATATGGTAGAGATAGCCCGCCTCGGGCACGACCGCGCAGCGCCCGCCGGCGGCGAGCACGGTGGCGAGCAGCAGGTAATCCTCGCCGATCCTCAGCGCCTCGTCATAGGCGAGATGGTTGCCTTCGAGGAAGGCGCGATGGAAGACCGGCTTCATGTAGCCGAAATTGTGCGTGTCGCGGAAAATCCGGTTGGAATCGATGAAGGCCGGCAGCGTCAGGAGCGGCGATGCGGCGAGAAGATCTCGCGGGAACATCCGCGTGCTCCGGCCGTCGCCATGCAGCACCTCGAGATTGTCGACCGCGACGACGGCGCCCTGTCTTTCGGCCGCGTCGATCATGCGGCGAAGGCGGTCCGGCCGCATCGTGTCGTCGGAATCGAGCACGGCGATCCAGCGGCCGCGGGCGGCGGCAAAGCCCGCATTGCGCGCGCCGCCGGGGCCCTTGTTGCTGCCGAGCGCAACGAGCCGCACGGCCGGCGCGTCGAGCGCAGCGACGGTCTCGCGCGTCGTGTCGGCCGAGCAATCGTCGGCGACGATCACCTCCACCGTCACGCCTTCCTGCGCCAGTGCGCTGCGGATGGCGCGCTGGATGGTGTCGGCCGCGTTGTAGGCGGCGATGACGATGCTGACGTCGGGTTCCGTCATGGCGCCGCCTCCAGCTTGCCATAGGGCTCGATGGCGCGGGTGCCGAAAAGCCCGCCAACCGCGCCGGCATGGAGAAGGCCGCGCAGCAGGAAACGGTTGCGGCGCACGGGCGAGAGGGCGAAGGCCGTGGCGCCGGCAAGGCAGGCCGTGCATTTCGCGGCGGCAAGGCCGGCAGCGCTCAGCCGGGCGGCGCCTTCATGCCGCGCGGCGAGCAGCCGGCCATGGGTTTGGCCCATGCGCAGCCGGCGCCGGGCGAGCCAGGAGAAGCGGGCGCGGGCGGCGGGAACCGGCTCCTCCACCCAGGCATCCTCGGCAAAGGCGATGCGGCCGCCGGCCGCATGGACGGCGGTGAAGAATTCGGTGTCCTCGCCGCCGCTCCGCCCGAGCGCAAGGTCGAAGCGCCGGCCGGCGATGGAGGGGGCGGCAAGGCGCATCAGCACGTTGCAGGTATAGCCGGTGCGGATTTCGCCGTTCACCCAGACGGGGCGCGTGGCGTGGAAGTCGCCGCTGCGCATCCAGCCGGGCGCGTCCGGCCCGTAGAGCGCGCGTACCGGTCCGAGCACCACGTCGGCGCGATTTCTTTCCGACGCCGCGAGCAGCCGGTCGAGCCAGAGCGGGTCCACCGTCTCGTCGTCGTCGACGAAGGCGATGAAATCGGCGTCCGTATGGTCGAGGCAGGCATTGCGGGCGATGGAGATGTTGCCGGCCGGGCAATGCACATAGACGATATCCGTCGGCAGCAGCGGCACGGCGGCCTCGACGCGGGGACGGGCGCTCGGCTCCATGTCGTTGTCGGCGACGATGACGCCGAGGCGCACGCCGGCCGGAACGATCAGCTTCGAAAGCGAGGCGAGCGTCTCGCTCAGCGCCGGGCGGCGGAAGGTGCAGACCGCGATGTCGATGCGAAGCGGCGCCGTCATGCGAAGGCCCTCCGCTGGCGGATGTCGAGCAGTTCGCGCCAGAAGCCGGCGGACCAGGCGAAATGCATGATCATGGCGGAGACGGCGGCAAGCGGGCCGTAGGGATTGCGCTCGCCGAGCGCCATCCACGCGCCGTAGCCCATGCAGGCTGCGGCCCAGAGCACGAAGGGTACCGCCGCGATCCAGGTGATCGCCGCGAGGAAAGCACCGGCGGCGATCGGGGCGACCATCAGCGGCAGGAGCTGGCGCAGGCCGGGGCGCGCGCGGTGCTTGAGGAGATTGCGCGCCCGGCCGCGGCCATAGCCGAAATATTGCCGGAAGAGCGGCAGGGCGCTTGAGCGCGGGTAATAGACCATGCTGGTGCGCGCGGTCATCCAGACGCGATAGCCGGCCTGGTGGAGCCGGTAGTCGTATTCGGCGTCCTCGTTGGCGGTGAAGGTCTCGTCATAGCCACCGACGGCGCGGAAGGCGGATATGCGCATCAGCGCATGGTGGCCGTGGTCCGCCCAGTGGCTTTCCGCGCCTGCCCTATGCTTGGCGCCGCCATTGCCGAGCACGGAATTCTGCGCGAAGGCGGTCGCCTTCTGGAAGGCCCCGAAGCCGACGGTCTGCATGGCGACGACGACGGAATCCGCCCCGGTCTCCAGCGCATCCTCCACCAGCACGCGGCAATAGTCGTCAGGATAGGTGCCGTGCGCGTCGATGCGGATGAGATAGTCGTGCTCGACGCCGAAAGTGGCGACGGCAAGGTTGATCGCGGCGCTCTGGATGCGCTTCGGATTGTCGAGCACATGCATGTCCGGCACGCTTGCGGCGAGGCGGCGGGCGATGTCGAGCGTGCCGTCCGTGCTGCCGCCGTCGACGACGACGAGCGTCGCGTTGAGGTCGGAAAGGGTGGGTTCGAGATGGCGGACCAGCGGCTCCAGGTAACGCGCCTCGTTGAGGCAGGGAATCACGATCAGGCAACGCACGGATGCGGCGGCGTCAGCGGTCATGGCAATCCACCTTGTTTGTCGCGAGGGAGGGAAGGGGCGTGAACGCCGCCGCCTGCCCGGCCGGCCGGCGAAGGGCGGCGAGGCGCTGGACGAAGGCGGCGCAGTCGGCGCGGTCGAGCAGCCAGGGGCGCGCGCCAAGCCTGGCGAGATCGGCGTGCAGCGCCTCGTAAGTGGCGGCGTCGAAGCCGGCGAAGCGGCCGGCGAGGGTTTCGGGACGGTCGTCGGAAAGCGAAATGCCGATGCCGCGCTCGCGGGCGAGCCGCGCCGTCTCGGTCCCTTCGAGGACGATGGGCAGCGCCCCATGCCGGCAGCCTTCATAGAGGCGGTTCGGCAGCAGCCAGAGCGAGTTCCGGCCTTCCTCGAAGAAGTCGATGGCCCAGGTGAAATCGACCGCGCCATAGATGGCGGGCAGGTCTTCCGGATTGCGGTAGGGGCCTTCGAAGCGGATGAAGGGCTCGCGGGCGATGCGGCCGTCGAAATCGTCGAATTCGGAATAGGCGGGCCGCCCGCGCAGCACCACTTCGAAGCGTCCCTCCATCCGCCGGGTGAAGGCGGAGAGGAGATCGAGCGACTTGCGGCAGCGGATCGCGCCGAACCAGCCGATGCGCCAGGGTTCTCCCGCCGGGCGCGTGCGGACGGGAAGGGCTGCCTTGCCGTCGAGCTCCAGTACCTTGTTCTCCAGCAGGTGGAAGGGGGCGCGGATGCCGGAAAGCGGCTTGAAATAGTGTTCGATAAAGGCCGGCGAACTGGTGACGACAAGGCCCGCCTTGCGGCCGAAATGGCGCTCCGCCCTCCGCAAGGCCCGCCCGACCATGCCGCCCTGCAGCAGCAGGCGGTGGATGTCGAGGCATTCATAGGCGATGGGGACAGTGCCGAAGCGGAACGCGGCGCGGCCCGCCAGCGCCAGCATTTCGAGGTTGCGGGCGAGGATGATGTCCGGCTTCGGGATGCCGGCGAGCTTGCGGGAAAGCGTCGCCGCCGCGCCGGCGACCGCCAGGAGGCGCTGGCCGAAGCGGCCATCCTTCGTCGCGCCCAGCTGTACGGGCGTGACGCCCTCGACCTCGGCAAGCCGGTTCTCGCCGCGGCGGAAGCCGGCCAGCGTCACCGAAGCGCCGCCCGCCTGCAGCATCAGCACCCGCCGGCGCACGGCGGGATCGGACAGATCGTGGACGAGATAGAGGACCTGAAGCATCGGCGCCGTCCGCTCAGTTCACGAGGCAGGCGATGGAGCCGTCGAACTGGCAGGGCTCGCCCTCGGCGGTGAAGGCGATGCGCTCCACCTCCATCGTCGTCGGCCCTGCGAAAGCGAAGCGGCCCATCCAGCCGGACAGCGTGTCGGTGCCCCAGAGCGACAGGAAGATTTTCTGCGCGTGGGTGGGGAGCTTCGTGGCGTCCGTCACCTCCTGCACCAGCGTGCCGTTCACATAGTAGGCAAGGCGGTGCTGCTGCCAGACGAAGGCATAGTCGTTGAAGCCGCCGTCGGCCCCGCCCGGAACGGGGACCAGCTTCTCGTTGCCGCCCTTGCCGGCGATATACTGGTTGACCTGCACGCGGGACGTATCCTTGCCCAGGACCTCGAAGTCGATCTCGTCGTGCGGTTTCTTGTCGGTTGGGCCGATATAGCTGAAGAAGGCCGAGTTGAGGCCGGAACCCGTCGCCGACTTCATGCGCACCTCATAGGTGCCGTAGCCGTAGCGTTTCAGGGTCTGAATCTCGCCGCAGGCATATTGGCGCTCGCCGGCGGGCCTGGCCTCGAAGGAGAGCGCGAGCTTGCCGCCCTCCACCTTCACGGAATCCTTCGACCATGTGCAGTTCTGGTGCGCGCCGTTGTTCCAGCCGTCCGAGACGTACCAGCGGGACGTGTCGAGCCGGTCGAATTCCTCGACGAAGGACGTGCCGTTCGCACCGTCCTGGGCGGAAAGGGGGCTTGCGGCGGCAAGCGCTGCCAGAAGGACAGGTGCCGTGAGGGTGATCTTCGGGGAGACGGTCATGGTCACCTCCTTTGGGCGATGGAACCGGCGGGCTCCATCTCCGGATGCGGGTGTCGTCCGGCCGCGGGCGGCTTGCGCTGGCCCGTGCGGCGGCCGGTGAGGATGGCGTGCAGCGCCGGCGCAAAGCGCCGCGTGGCCGCGTGGGTGGAAACGAGGATGGCAAGCGCAAGGACCGGGCTTGCCGCGTAGAACAGCGGGTAATGGGCGATGCCGAGCCGGTTCCAGATCATCCAGAACAGGACGAGCAGCGGATAGTGGCCGCAGAAGATCCAGAAGCTGAGCCCGCCGAGCCGCGCGAGCGCCTTTCCGGCGCGCGTGCGGATGAGGAGTGCCGATAAGGCCCATGCGCCGAAGATGCCGGCGATGGCCGCAAGGCCGCGCAGCATGTCGAGCCAGGCCGGGAAATCCGGGCCATAGGCATAGAGCGCGGCCGACAGCCCCAGCGCCATCGCCAGCACGGCGAGCGTCACCGGCAGGGCGAAGCGGTCCATGCGGCGGATATCGATGCGGTGGAGGGCCATTGCGACGCCGAAGCTGAAGCCGAAGAGAATGGATTTCTTCAGGAAGATACCGTTCGGCAGCGGCAGCACCGCATAGGCCAGCATCAGGGCGAGCGCGATGCGCGGATAGCGCAGGACCGCGAGCGCGATCAGCGGCGACAGGACGAGGCAGAGCAGGAGGTCGCGCAGGAAATAGAGCGGGATGTCGATCGGCCAGCTCTCGACGGCGAGGCCGAGATTCATCAGCTCGCGCGGCGTGGCGTTGACGACATCGGGCAGATAGCCGAAGCCGATGCCGCGCGACTGCGCCAGATAGACGAGGGCGAGGAAGGCCGTGTTCCAGAGGAGGAAGGGCAGGAGGATGGTCGATGCCTTGGTGCGCAGCGTCCGGCGATAATCGAAGGCCTCGATACCGCGATGGAAGAGCAGGTAGCCGGAGATGGCGGAAAGGCAAGGCACGCCGATGCGGAAGAGGCTATCGGCGAGGAACACCCGCAGCCAGTCCAGCCCGCCGAACGTGCCCGCATAGGGGCTCGTCGCCGGATCGTAGGGAACATGCACGAAGATGATCCCGGTGATCAGCACGATGCGCATCATGTTGATGCGTGCCGAAACGGTCGCGTCGATCTGCACGGTTCCGTCACCCCTCTGTTGGGCCGCCGGCGGGCGGCTTTCAAGCGAATGAGGCGTGAGCCCCGTGAAGAGGAGTTTGGGTGACGGGGCGGCGGAAAATATGGCGACGCAGCAAATTCATCCGCATGGCCGGTTGCATTGCAGCATATCGCGCGGAATTGCATGCCGGCGGAAATACACGCTCACATATGCGTGAGGGAAATGTGAAGACCTGCGCTTCAATACTTTGAGGCCTATTCGAAACTACTTATTTAATCGCAATTTATGGGTGAAGGTGTCGTCGAATTTTTTTGCCTTTGCCATGCCGATTCTCTGCGAGACTGCGGCAATTCCGGCCGGCGGGCCCCGAAATGGGGCAGGCTCAAGGCAGGCTGGCGACGGCGGAGGCGCGGGGACGGCGCACCATGTCGAGGAGCTTTCGCAGCAGCGGCCGCTCGGTGAGAAGGGTGAGGACCGCATAGATCACGCCGCCGAGCGCGATGCCGATGGCGACCTGCAGGACGGGATGGAAATGCGGCGCGAGATAGTGGTCGAGCGCGTAGCGCACGGCGAGCGCCATCAGCGCGGCGGTGAGCATGGGGCGGATCGAGCGGTAGAAGCCGAAGAGGAACGGTGTTCCGTCCGCCCGGAACACCACCTGCGAATAGCCGACGAGCACGACGGCATTGACGAGGCAGAGGGCGACCATCGCCTCGATGAGCGTGCCGCCATAGGCACCGTAGGCAACGGCGGCGGTGGTCGCCACGGCGCGGCCGACCGCCCACCAGAAGAGCGCCCCGCCATGGCCCGAGCCCTTGAGATAGGGGATGAAGGTGCTGCACGGCGTCAGCAGCCCCTTGGAGAGTGCCAGCAGCCCGAGCACCGGCCAGGCGGCGGCCCATTGCGGGCCGAAGAGCAGCAGCATCGAGGGTTCGGCCAGCGCCCACAGGCCGAACATCATCGGCGCGAGCAGGAGCGTCGTTACCTGCGTGCTGAGCATCAGCGCCTGCGAGCGGCGCTCGCGGTCGTGCATCATCGCGCTGAAGGCGGGGAAGAGCACGCCCATGACGCCGGACAGCACCACCTGGTTGGGAATGCTGGAAAAGCGGTTGGCGGCGGAATAGGCGCCGGCATCGGCAAGGCCGAGGAAGCGCGAGATCACCACCATGGGCGACTGGAAGGTGACGAAATTGGCGACCTCCGAGCCCATCAGGCCGAGGCTGAAGCGCGTCAGCCGCACGACGCTTGTCGCATGGAAGTGAAAGCGCGGCAGGTAGCGTGAGACGAAGAAGAGACCGGCAAGCCGGATGACCCCGGCGACGAAGAGTTGGGCGACCAGCGCGAAGACGCCGAAGCCGGCGATGGCGAGGATGACCGCCGCGATGGCGGCGAGCGATTCGGAGATCATGCTCCACAGCGCGTCGCGGCTGAACTGCATGCGCCGGGCGACCAGCGCATAGGCGACGTCGCCGGCAAGCTGGAGCGGAATGAGCAGGCACATGATCCGGAGCAGCCAGGCCGCATCCGCCGCGCCGAACCAGTCGGCCAGCGGTTCGGCGAAGACATAGAGCCCCGCCGCCATCAGGCAGGCGAAGCCGAGATTGGCCCAGAAAACCGAGTGGATCGTCTCCCGTTCCTCCCTCGGTTCGAGGATGAGGGCCGAGGCGAGACCCGCCCCGCCGATCATGGCGAGGAACTGCACGACGGCGAGCGCGACGGCCACCGCGCCGAACTCTTCGGGCGTCAGGAGCCGGGCGAGAATGGGCACGGTGACAAATTTAAGCCCGAATGTGCTTGTCTTGGATAGGACGCTCCAGCCGACGTTTCGCGTTACCGACTTCGCGTTGACGGACTGGGACATGGGTGGATTCCGCTTCACAAAAGGAGCCTAGACGAGACGAAAAGCCTGCGCCGGAAACGGCCGCGCCCCGGTGGGAGGAGACCAGACGAACCTCTTTCTAGAGAAACCACAGGGACGAAAAGATGGCGAAGCTGACAGTTATCATCCCCTTCTACCAGAAGGAGCCGGGCATCCTGAGGCGTGCGCTCGCGTCCGTTTTTGCTCAGGGATTCAACGACTTCGACGTCATTGTCGTCGACGACGAATCCCCCTATCCGCCCGATGGCGATTTGATCGCCTTCTCCGAGGCGGAGCAGGCGCGCGTGCGCGTCATCCGCCAGGAGAATGCCGGGCCGGGCGGCGCGCGCAACACCGGGCTCGACCACGTTCCGGCGGCGAGCGACTTCGTCGCGTTCCTCGATTCGGACGATACCTGGGCGCCCGATCACCTCGCGATCGCCCATGCCGCGATGACGCATTTTTCCGCCGATTGCTACTTCGCCTCGATCACCGGGGGCGATGCCTTCTACTATCATTTCGGCGTCGAGGACCTCGAAAAGACGGAGGCGACGGTACGTCTCAACGACGATCCGCTGCTGATCGAGATTCCCGACCTCACGCAGGTCATGCTGAAGAACTGGAGCTTCCTGCACCTGTCCGCCATGGTCATCGCCCGGCCGGTCTTCGAGCGGGTGCGCTTCGACGCGGCGCTGAGGCTTGCGGCGGAGGACGTGCTGTTCTTCTGCGACTGCGTGCTCGCCGCAAGGCGCGTGGTGCTGAGCGGGTCGGCGGGCGCGGTGCGCGGGGAGGGGATCAACATCTTCCACGGCGTCGACAACGATTCGCCGCAGTTCCTGCGCCAGCAGTTCAATACCTGGGTGGCGCTCGACCGGCTGGAGAGCCGCTTCGCCGAGCGCCCCGCCGAGGTCGCCTCGCTGCGCTCCTACAAGCAGACGGCGCGCCAGCAGGCGCTCTGGAGCCAGGCGCGGCGCGTCAGGCACCGCAAGCTGCCGCAATTCGACATGCTGGCCCGCTGGGCGATGCGCGATCCGCGCATCCTTGCCAGCGCCGTCGGGCTTGCCGTCGGCAAGTTCTCCCGCTGAACTGACAGGAGTTTTGGATGAAGCCCTATTACTGGGAATCGCAGCACGGCAATTTCGGTGACGACCTCAATCTCTGGCTCTGGGATTTCCTGCTGCCGGGGTTCCGTGAGGCGCATCAGGACGTGCTGCTCGTCGGCGTCGGCACGGTGCTGAACAGCGCGCTCCTGCCGAAGGAGGGCCGCAAGCTCGTGCTCGGCAGCGGCTTCGGCTACGGCACGCTGCCGGACATGCGCGACCGGGACCTCTGGGACGTGCGCTGCGTGCGCGGTCCGCTGACCGCCGGGAAGGTCGGCGTGCCGGAGGAACTCGGCATCGTCGATCCGGCGGTGCTGGTCGCCGACATGCCGGAATTCGCGAACCAGCCGAAGCGGCATAAATGCGCTTTCGTGCCCCATTGGGAATCGGCGGTGGCCGGGCTGTGGCCGGTCGTCTGCGCGACGGCGGGCATTCACTATATCGACCCGCGCGGCGAGGCGAAGGACGTGATCGGCGAGATCGCCGCTTGCGAGCTGATCGTCGCCGAATCCATGCACGGCGCGATCCTCGCCGATGCCTTCCGCGTGCCCTGGGTGGCAGTCAGTACCTCGGCCAATATCAACGGCTTCAAGTGGCGCGACTGGGCCACGACGGTCGGCGTCGACCCGACCGCCCGGCGCATCCCGATCTCCACCCGCGCTGAGGCCATCATCAAGGGCGCTCGCTTCTGGGGCGTCGATTACGAGGGCGCGGAGCAGGCCGCAGGCCGCGGTGCAGTCGCCGTCGCGCAGGCCGCGCCCAGCTCCGGCCTGCGCAGCGCCGCCAAGCAGGTCCTTGCCGCGCCCTCGACGCTGGCGCTGTGGCAGGCGAGCCGGGCAGAGCCGCAACTCAGCACGGATGCGCGTCTTTCGGAACGGAAGGCGCGGCTTTACGCGGTGCTGGAAGGCGTGCGGCGGGATTATCTTTGAGGAATAAGACGGGCCCTTGAGGCACGACCTCGCCCCATCTCCCTTCTCCCCGCTTGCGGGGAGAAGGTACCGGCAGGCGGATGAGGGGCGTTTGCTGTGCTCACCTACCCGCTATGGCTGAGGATTTTTTACTGCCGCCCCGATCCCGCTGCCGCGACCTTCTCCCCGCAAGCGGGGAGAAGGGGCAGAACGGCGCGGGTTTCCTTCATAGAGCAAGGAGAATTACCGCCCTGCGGGCAGCAGATAGCGCAATCCCTCCTGTGGCGCCGGTTCCGTGCGCATCCGCCTCCGCGCCGCGTCCAGCTTGTCGCGCAGGATGCCGCCGGCGATGGCGGGTAGGGTGGCGGGGTTCGCGGCGGCAAAGGCCAGCGCCGCGCCCGCGCCGCCCTCGCGCTTGCGGTCTAGGAAATGGCGCAGCGCGTGGCGCTGGCCGACCTGGCGGCAGTGGCGGCGCATGGCTTCGGCTGCTTCCGAGGGCACGTTGCCGGCCGCGAGGATCGTGCGCTCGGCCTCGTGCAGTGCCGCCAGGTCCTTCGTCCGGTGCTGCCCGCTCAGCGAATCGGCGCGCACCACCGCGCCGTAGCCGCAGCTTTCGATGACGGTATAGCGCGCCCCGGCAAGGAGCGCCCGCACATAGAGCTCGTAATCCTCGCCGAGCCGCATGTCCTCGCGGTAGCGCAGGTCGTGGGCGCCGAGGAACGCGCGGCGCATGACGGGCTTCAGGAAGCCGAGCTCGCCGCGCGGGGCGCCGCGGCGCGAGATGTTGCCGAGGATGAAGTCCCTCAGATCGAGCCGGTGCGGATGCGGCGGAAAGTCCTCCGGCTGCGGGGCCGTGTCGGCCTCTTGCATGAAGGCGATGTTGTCGGCGATGAAGTCCCAGTCCGGGCAGGCGAGCATGCGCCGGAAGCGGCCGGGGAAGAAGAAGTCGTCCGCGTCGAGGATGGCGATCAGCGGCGCGCGGGAAACGGCGATGGCGTGGTTGCGCGCGGCGGACGGCCCGCGATTGGCGCGGAAGCGGATGATGTCGAGCCGCCGGGTCGTGTCGTCGGCGGCGGCCGCCGCCGCCATGGTGCGGTCGTCCGAGCCGTCGTCCACCACCACGACCTCGTCGACCTCGGGCTCGGCGAGTGCCGAGCGCACGGCCCGGCCGATCGTCTTTTCCGCATTCTTGGCGGCGATGATGACGCAGACCTTCTCATCCTGGATCACGGCATACCTCTTTCATGCGTTTGCGCTGCAATGCAGCATGAAAGGGAAAGGGGGCACAAAAACGGCCTGCCGGAGACCGTGGTCAGGGCTTGGAGTGGCCGGGTTCGTTCATCGAGACGGAGACCTTGGGCTTGGTCTTTTCGAGATCCGCCTGGCGGGCCCGCGCGGCGCGGCGCACGAGAAAGAGCGTGGCGAGGAAATAGCCGACCTGGATGAGAACGCCGCAGACCACGGTGCGCAGCGCGGTGGTCGCGATGGAGCCCGTGCTGGCATAGCTGATCACGGCGAAGACGATGAGCGCGATCGCCATACTCAGGAAGAAGCGCGGCGCGTAGGCCGGGCTCTCCCGCCATTTCGTTTCGGGCGCAGGTTTCATCGGTGGGTCGCCTTCTCCTTCAGGCTCGCTCAGGACTATAGGGTGCGGCACGGGGCCGTGCAATCATCAGGATTAACCAGTGCGCCGCAGGGCTGTTCCGATCCTTGTCCATTTGTGTTGCGCTTCCGTTAAGCCGGTTGTGGCTGCCGGGAGAATCGCGTCGGCCTCCTTCTTGCCGCGATTTCGTCACCGATGCCTGAAAATGCGCCGTATGGGCGAGTGCGCCCTTCGTGGCCGCAGCCGATGGGTTGCGGCTCCCGAATGGCCCGATCACACTTTGTTACAATATGAGCGATCCTGCATGGAAAAAATGTGCAGCGCAAGATAATATTGCACTGCAAAATAATGCCCTGTTTTCAGGTATCCATGCCTATCCCGGCCGCGCGCCGGCGGCGGGGTCCCGTATAGATACGTAAATCGGGCCATGGCTTGCCGTTCAAAAGAAGTGATCGGCGAGCGGCCAAACACAAAACCGCTGGCGGTTCAGGAGATTTCTTTTCGAAAGGCGCGATCCGTTACTTGGCGGATACTTTCATCCGAGAGATTTTCGGATATTAAGAATTTCTTAAATGCCAGAGATGGGCAAACAATTCAGCCGATCACGCTTCGAAAAACAAACTGTGACCATACACTCGGCATTGGATGTCGGAACGCGTCCGAGGGACCCGACCATATCGCAAATCCAATGGAGCCATCTCTATGAAGTCCGCGAGCAGATCGGCCAGTTCGCCGTTTTTCAGTTCGATCGCAGCCGGCGCGCCGCCGGTAGGGGGGATATCGAAACGCAGTTTTGACATTCTGGTGGCGCTCGCCGCCCTTGTCCTGCTCAGCCCGATCTTCGTGCTGATCATGGCGCTTGTGAAATATTCCGACGGCGGCAGGGTCTTCTACGGCCATCGCCGCATCGGCTACAACGGATCGACCTTCCGTTGCCTGAAGTTCCGTACCATGGCGGAGAACGGCGATGCCCTTCTCCAGCGCTATCTGGACGAGAACCCGCAGGCGCAGGAGGAGTGGCGCGAGACGCGCAAGCTGCAGGACGATCCGCGCGTCACCGTGGTCGGCTCGGTGCTGCGCAAGCTCAGCCTCGACGAACTGCCGCAGCTCATCAACATCCTCAGGGGCGAGATGAGCATCGTCGGCCCGCGTCCGGTGGTGGAGGACGAGCTGGAGCTCTACGAGGCATCCGCCGTCTACTATCTGCGCAGCCGTCCCGGGCTCACCGGCCTCTGGCAGGTCAGCGGCCGCAACGACGTCTCCTATGCCGCCCGTGTCGCCTTCGACACGCACTATGTCCGCAACTGGTCGCTCACCTCCGACCTCGTCATCGTCGCGCGCACCATTCCGGCCGTGTGCCTGTCGCGCGGCAGCTATTGAAGAGAGGGGTCTTCATGAAGACGATCACCAAGACGGTATCGGCCGCCTTCACTGTCGCATTGCTGTTCGTCTCCGCCGCCTCGGCGGAGGAATACCGGCTCGGCGTGATGGACAAGCTGCGCATCCGCGTTGCCGAATGGCAGACCGCCGAGGGGGCGATCCGCGACTGGAGCGCCGTCAGCGGCGACTACAGCATCGGCGCGGACGGTGCGCTGTCCCTGCCCTTCATCGGGCAGTTGCAGGCGGACGGACGCACCGCCGCCGAGCTTTCCGTCGAGATCGGCAAGAAGATGCAGGTGCTCTTCGGCCTCAAGGACCTGCCTTCCGCCTCGGTGGAAATCGCCGAATACCGGCCGGTCTATCTCTCCGGCGAGGTCCAGACGCCGGGGGCCTATCCCTATGCGCCGGGGCTGACGGTGCTCAAGGCCGTCAGTTTCGGCGGCGGGCTGCGCCGGGCCGATCCCGGCCAGCGTTTTGCCCGCGATTTCCTGCGGTCGGAGGGCGAGGCGGCCGTCTACGTCGCCGAACGCAATCGCCTGCTCATCCGCCGGGCGCGCATCGTCGCCGAGATGAGTGGGGCCAAGGACATCGAGATGCCGAAGGAGCTCGAGAAATCCGAGGAGGCGCGCCCGATCATGGAGAGCGAGAAGGCGTTGATGACCTCGCGAGAAAAACGGCTGCGCCTGCAACTCACCGCGCTCGCCGACCTCAAGTCGCTGCTCGACAATGAGATCGGCTCGCTCGGCAAGAAATCCGAGACCCAGACCCGCCAGCTCGAGCTCGTCCACGGCGATCTTTCCAAGATGGATGCGCTGGCCGAAAAGGGCCTTGCCATCAGCTCCCGCCGCCTAGCGCTCGAACAGCGCACGGCCGATCTTCAGGCGGCCCTGCTCGACATCGACACGGCCACGCTGAAGGCGCGGCAGGATATCAACAAGGCCGGGCAGGACGAGACGAACCTCCAGAACGACTGGGACGCCCAGCTGGCGCAGGAGCTGCAGAACACCGAGCAGGAACTCGACACGCTGGCGCTGAAGCTCGGCACCAGCCGCGACCTCATGTCCGAGGCGCTGATGCAGTCCTCCGATGCGGCTTCCCTGAAGGGCGGGCTTTCGGCCGCCAACATCGGCTATTCGATCCTGCGCACCGTCAAGGGCAAGGCCGAAGAGATCCGCGCCACCGAGACGACGCCGGTCCTGCCGGGCGACGTCGTGAAGGTGGACGTCAACCTCCCCGTGACCCAGTAAACGGGGAGGCTTCGATGCGGATCGCCAAGGCGCGGCTGATCGGACCTGCCGGCAACGAGGCCTATGGCGTCGTTGCCGTGGCGCTCTCCTTCTTCGTCTTCGCCTATTCCTTCCGCTTCGGCCAGGCCTCGATCCTTGCCTATTACGCCCTGTGGCTGCCGCTCGTCGCGGTGGACTACAGGCGCGTGCTCGGCAATTACCGGCATTATCTCTGGATCTTCGCCTTCGCGCTCTTCGCCTGCCTGTCGGTCTTCTGGTCGCAGGCGCCGGGCGTCACGGCCCGCGCGGCGGTGCAGTACCTTTCCCATGTGATCTGCGCGCTGATCGCCGTGCGCGTCGTCGATACGCGCATCCTGGTGCGCGGCGGGCTGGTCGGCACCGGGCTGGTGCTTGTCTTCTCGCTTCTCTTCGGCGTCTACCATCTCGATCCGCTCGACGGCACCTACAGCTTCGTCGGCGCCTTCGCCTCAAAGAACCAGCTCGGCTTCTATGCCTCGCTCGCCGTGCTCTTCGCCTTTGCCGCGCTCTTCCTCGGGGTGGAGCGCGGCGTCTGGAAGCTTGTCGCTGTCGGCGCCGTGCTCATCGCGCTGTATTGCCTGAAGGCCTCGCAATCGGCGACCTCCGTGCTGACGACCGCCGCCGTCGCCGGCCTCTGCCTCTCGCTCAGGGCGCTCGAGATGCTGGCGCCCTTCCACCGCAAGATGCTGTTCACGGCGCTCGCCGTCCTCATCGTGCTCACCGGCCTTGCCGCCGCCTATGGCGGCGGCTACGCAATGGTCCTCGGCGCCTTCGGCAAGGATGCGACGCTGACGGGGCGAACCTATCTCTGGCAGCAGGGCATTGTGGCGGCGGGCGGCGCGCCCTTCGCCGGCATCGGCTACCAGGCGTTCTGGGTGCAGGGCTTCGCCGAGGCGGAGCGGCTCTGGGCGGATTTCTTCATCTCCACCCGCAGCGGCTTCCATTTCCACAACACCTTCATCGCCGCCACGGTGGAAACGGGCCTGATCGGCTGCTTCCTCCTGACCATGGTGCTCGTCGTCACGCTTGCCGGCCATCTCGGCCGGCTCCTCTCGGCGGCGCGGGACGGCGAGGCATTGGTGCTCTTCACCGTCGCCGCGCTGCTCGCGGTGCGCACCTTCGTGGAGATCGACATCCTCAACCCCTATCACGTCGGCTCCTTCCTCCTCTATTTCTCGGCCGGCAAGCTGGCTGACGGCCGGTGGAGAAGGGCGGTGCGGCCGCTGGCGCCCCGCCACCATGCGGTGCCCGCATGAGCGCCGGGCCGGCCAAGAGCCGGGGAACGCTCTACGGCATCCAGTATCTTCGCGCCCTCGCGGCGCTCGCCGTCGTTCTCTTCCATGCCGCCGAGCGCAGCGGCCATGCCTTCGCCATCGGCGCGGCGGGGGTGGATGTCTTCTTCGTCATCAGCGGCTTCATCATGTGGGTGATCGTCGAGCGGCGGCCGGTGACGCCGGGCCGCTTCCTCGCCGAGCGCATCCGGCGGATCGTGCCGGTCTACTGGCTGGCGACGGGCGTCATGGTGGCGGGCGCGCTGGCCGGGCTCTTTCCCAACCTGGTGCTGACGGCCGGGCATGTCGCCGCATCGCTGTTCTTCGTGCCGGCCCGCTCGCCGAGCAGCGGCGAGCTCTGGCCAGTGCTCGTGCAAGGCTGGACGCTCAATTACGAGATGTTCTTCTACGCCGCCTTCGCCGCCTGCCTCCTCCTGCCGGCGCGGCTGCGGCTTCCCGTCATGGCGGCGGGCTTCTGCCTGCTGGTGGCGTTCGGTCTCGCGGTCGACGGCGACGCACCGCTCTTCGTCACCTATACGCGGCCCATCATCCTGGAATTCGTGGCCGGCATGCTGATCGGGCGGCTGTGGCTTGCCGGGCGCGTGCCGGGCCGCTCCGCGGCGCTCGGGCTGATCGGCCTCGGCCTTGCGGGCTTCGCGGTCATCGGCCTCTTCCGGCTGCCCTTCGACGAATGGACCTGCGGCCCGCTTGCCTGCATGCTGGTCTGCGGCACGGCGGCGCTCGACAGGCATGGCGGCATAGCGCGGTTCACCGTCCCCGCCATGCTTGGCGATGCGTCCTATTCGATCTATCTCTGGCACACCTTCGCGATCTCGGTCGTCGCGAAGATCGGGGCGAAGGCCGCCCTCCCGCCATCGCTCGTCCTCCTCCTGTCGGCCTGCGCCGGCGTTGCCGCCGGGCTCTGCGCCTACCGTCTGGTCGAGCGGCCGCTCCTGCGGGCGAAGCCTGCGGCCCGGCCCGTGCCCGCCTCCCTCGAAACGCCGTCGTGACGCGTTTCAGAGGAACAGGTGGACGAGCAGCGAGGTCAGCACGGCGTTGAGCCCCATGGCGATCCCCGAGAAGAGCCCCGCCACCGGGTCCACCGAATAGGCCCGCGCGGTGCCGATGCCGTGCGAGGTAAGCCCCACGGCAAAGCCGCGCGCGCTGTAGTCCCTGATGCGCATGGCGTTCATCATCGGCGTCACGATGATGGCGCCGCAGATGCCGGTGAGCACGACGACGGCGGCCGTCAGCGCCGGATCGCCCTTGAGGCCGGAGGAGATCGCCATGGCGACGGCCGCGGTGGTGGATTTCGGTGCGAGCGAGGCGACGACGGCCGGCGTGAAGCCGAAAAGATGGCTGAGGAAGACCGTCGAGCCCACCGCCGTCAGGCTGCCCATGAAGAGGGCGGCGAGCAGCGGCACGAGGTTGCTCTTGACCAGCGAAAGCTTCTCGTAGAGCGGGATGCCGAGCGCGACCGTCGCCGGCCCCATGAGGAAGTGGATGAACTGCGCCCCCTCGAAATAGGTGCCGTAGTCGATCCCGGCGACGAGCAGCACGATCGCGATGACGGCGATGGAGAGCATGATCGGGTTCAGCAGCGGATTGCCCGGGCTGAGGCCGGCAATGCCGTTCGCGGCCAGCCAGACGACCAGCGTGCCGGCGAGCCAGAGCAGCGGCGATGTAGCGAGATAGACCCAGAGCCCCTCAGTCATGGCTGTATCCCCCGGCCAGCCGCTTGACGAGGATGAAGACCCAGACCGTCACCGCCAGCGTGATCACGGTCGACAGCAGCACGATGGCGAGCAGGGCGAAGCCGCGGTCGCGGATGAGGTCGAGATGCTGGATGATGCCGACGCCGGCCGGCACGAAGAGGATGCCGAGATTGGCGAGGATCGCCCTGGACGTGTCGACGGTCTGTCGGTGGGCAGGTTCCAGGAATGTCATGCCGCCGGTCAGCGTCAACACCACGGCGACCATCGCCATGCCGATGACGGGCCCGGGCACGAAGCCGCCGAGGAAATAGGCGGATATTTCGCCAATCAACTGAAAAACAAGCAGGATCGTAATTCCGACGAGCATGGGCGCAACTCCGGAGCCCGCGCTTGACACGGGCGTTCAAACCATTTGTCCTCATTCCAGGCGAACCGCGACGGTGCGCCTGCGGAGAGGATTAAATGGGTTCGGCCGTTAAATCCATGGCCGCGTCGGGCCTTGCGGCCCGCGTTTCATTTTGGGAGTTCGCCATGTCGCAGTTCATCAACCGGCGCGAGGACGTCGTCACCGAGGCCATCGACGGGGCGCTCGCGCTTTCCGGCGGCACGCTTGCCCGCCTCGACGGCTATCCGCATATTCGCGTGGTGCTGCGCAGTGATTGGGACAGGTCGAAGGTAGCGGTCGTCTCCGGCGGCGGCTCGGGCCACGAGCCGGCCCATGCCGGCTTCGTCGGGCGCGGTATGCTGACGGCCGCTGTCTGCGGCGACGTCTTCGCCTCGCCGAGCGTCGATGCGGTGCTCGCCGGCATCCTTGCCGTGACGGGACCGGCCGGCTGCCTGCTGATCGTCAAGAACTATACCGGCGACCGCCTGAACTTCGGCCTCGCCGCCGAGCGGGCGCGGGCGCAGGGGCTCGACGTCGCCATGGTCATCGTCGATGACGACATCGCCCTGCCGGACCTGCCGCAGGCGCGCGGCGTCGCCGGCACGCTCTTCGTCCACAAGATCGCCGGGGCGCTCGCCGAACGCGGGGCCGACCTCGAAAGCGTGGCGGCGGCGGCAAGGCGGGTTGCGGCGGCAACGCGCACGATCGGCCTGTCGCTCGGCACCTGCCGGGTGCCGGGTTCGCCACGTGAGGAGCGCATTCCCGAGGCCAAGGCGGAGCTCGGCCTCGGCATCCATGGCGAGCCGGGCGTGGAGCAGATCGATTTTGCCGGCGCGCGGGGCGCCGTCGCGGTCATGGCGGAGCGCCTTGCCGCCGCGATGGGCGAGGGGCCGCATGTGGCGCTGATCAACAATCTCGGCGGCACCTCCGTCCTCGAAATGTCGGTGCTGGCGCATGACCTTTTCGCCTCCCCGCTCGGCGCGCGCATCGCGCATGTGGTCGGTCCCGCGCCGCTGATGACCTCGCTCGACATGCAGGGTTTCTCCCTCTCCGTCTTCCCGGCGGATGCGGCGGAGCTAGAATTGTTGAAGGCACCGGTCGCGATGCCGGCCTGGCCGGGCCTTTGCGAGGTATGGCCGGTCGCGGTCGTGGCCCTGCCGTCGGGTCTTGCGCCGGTTGCCCCGGCGCCGTCCGAGGATGCGGCCACGCGCGCCTTCCTCGTCGGCTGCTGCAACGCGCTGATCGCCGCCGAGCAGGACCTCAATGCGCTCGACGCCAAGTCCGGCGATGGCGACACGGGATCGACGCTGGCGGGCGCGGCCCGCGCGCTGATAGCGGCCGTGGATCGCCTGCCGCTTGCTGACGCGAGCAGGCTTCTGAGCGCCATCGGACAGGAACTCGGCCAGACGATGGGCGGGTCCTCCGGCGTGCTGCTGGCGATCTTCTACGCCGCGGCCGGCGATGCGGCTTCGGGCGGCGCCTCGCTGCATGGTGCACTTCGCGCCGGGCTTTCGCGCATGCAGGAAGTGGGCGGCGCGCGGATCGGCGACCGCACGATGGTGGATGCGCTTTCCCCGGCGCTGGATGCGCTGGGCGCCGGCCTGCCCGCCGCTGCGGCCGCGGCGCGCAAGGGGGCGGATTTCACCGCGACGCTGACGCGGGCGAAAGCCGGCCGCGCGACCTATGTCAACGCGCGGCAGCTCGAAGGCCATGTCGATCCCGGCGCGGAGGCCGTCGCCCGGCTCTTCGCGCATCTTGCCGGCTGAGCTGTCGTTTCAGTCTCCCGCCGAGGCAGCGGCGAAGACGGCGCGCTGGGCCTCGAAGGCGCGCCGGTAGGCCGGGCGCGCCTGGCCCCGGGCGAGATAGGCGGCAAGGTTCGGATGGTCGTCCAGAATGTCCGACCAGGCGAGCCGCATCAGCACCGAGACCATCAGGAGATCCCCCGCGCTGAATGCGCCTTCGAGCCATTCCGCCGCGCCGAGATGTGCGGAAAGCTGGCCGAGCCGGGTGCGCACGCGTCCTTCGAGAACGGCGCGATGCTCAGCATGCCACGTCTTGCCGCGCTCTTCGCGCACGGCGGTCTCCAGTTCGACGATCGGCGGCTCCATGGTGTTCAGCGCGGCGAATATCCAGGTGATGGCGCGCGCCCGGGCCTTCGCCTCGCGGGGCAGCAGGCCGGCATGGCGCTCGGCGATATGGAAGACGATCGAGCCGGTTTCGAAGAGCGAAAGCCCGTCCTCCTCGTAGGTCGGGATCTGCCCGAAGGGATGAAGGGCGAGATGGCCGGGCTGCTTCATCGCCTCGAAGGAAAGCAGGCGGACATCGTAAGGCTGGCCGACCTCCTCCAGCGCCCAGCGGACGCGCATGTCGCGGGCGAGCCCCCTGCCGCGGTCGGGGGATCGTTCGAAGGCTGTGATGGTGATCGTCATCGGTGTTCTCCCTGGCTTGTGCATGGAAGACGGATGGCGGGGCGGGATTCCGACAGGCCGCCCGCGAAATCCGAACTAGTTCAGCCGGTGGCGGAACATCCACGCGGCGATCGGCATGGTGACGGCGGCGATGGCGACGAGGGCGAGCATGTCGGGCAGAAGATCCGTGAAGCGGCCGCCTTCGAGATAGACGGCGCGGGTGATGCGGATCGCGTAGGTCAGCGGGTTGATGACGGTCACGTATTGCAGGACCGCGGGCATGTTCTCGGTCGGCGACATCAGGCCCGAGAGCAGCATGAAGGGCATCAGGAAGACGAAGGCGAGGATCATCGCCTGCTGCATGTTGCCGGCAAGCGAGGAGAGGAAGAGGCCGAATCCGATGGCGGCGGCAAGGAACAGCGCAAGGCCCGCATAGAGCGTGAGGAAGGAGCCCGCGAAGGGAATGCGGAACCAGAAGAGCGCGACGAGCAGGATCACCGAGGCCTGCGTGATGCCGACGAGCATGGAGGGCACGGCCTTGCCGATCATGATCTCGGTCGGCGTGAAGGGCGCCACCAGAAGCTGGTCGAAGGTGCCTTCCTCGCGTTCGCGGGCGACCGACATGGCGGTCAGCATCATCGTCATCATCATGGTGATCGTGCCGATCAGCGAGGGGATCATGCTCCAGCGGGTTTCCAGTTGCGGATTGAACCAGGCGCGCGTCGAGACCTTCACCCCGGCGGGCGCGACGCCTTTCTCCGAAAGCCAGGCGGCGGCGAAATCGCCGATGATGGCATTGGCATAGCCCTCGGCGATGCCGCTGGTGTTGGAGTTGCGGCCGTCCGCGATCACCTGGACGGGGGCCGGCGCGCCGGCCTCGAGGCCCCGCTCGAAGCCGTTGCCGATGACGACGACGACCAGCGCGCGCCGCGCGTCGAGAAGGGGGACGGCCTGATCGATCTGCGCGAACGTGCCCTGGCGCTGGAAGATGCCGGAGCCCTCCAGCTTCCCGACGAGCGTCACCGAGGCGGCGCTGCGGTCCTGGTCGACGAGGACATAGGGCACGCTGTTGAGGTCGTAGGTCGCGGCATAGCCGAAGATCAGGCATTGCAGGATCGGCGGCAGGAAGAGGCTCGCCCGGCTCTTCGGGTCCTTCAGGATGACGAGCAGTTCCTTGCGGATGAGCGTCAGGATGCGCAGGAGGGACATCGGCATCAGGCGATCCTCTTGCGGGTGAGGCGCACCGAAAGCGTCAGCAGCGCCGCCGCCATACCGGCGAGCACGGCGGCGTTGGGCAGGATGACGCTCCAGTTGTTGCCGGAAAGGAAAAGGGTCTGCAGCAGGGTCACGAAGTAGCGCGCCGGAAAGATGTAGGTGATCATCTGGACGATCCAGGGCATGCTGCGCGGATCGTACATGAAGCCGGAGAGCATCATGGCCGGCAAGAAGGTGAGCAGCACCGTCACCTGGCTGGCGACGAACTGGCTCTTGGTCGCCGAGGAGATGACGAGGCCGAGCCCCAGCGCGACGAGCAGGTAGAGCATCGACACGATTGTGAGGATGACGAGCGAGCCGCGCAGCGGCACGCCGAACAGCAGCTTGCTGCCGACGACGCAGAGCGCAAGGCCGATCAGCCCGAGGGCGAAATAAGGCACGGTCTTGCCGAGCAGGATCTCGGCCGGGCGCACCGGCGTCACGAACAGCGCCTCGAAGGTGCCGCGCTCCCATTCGCGGGCCATCACCAGCGCGGTGAGGAGGGCGCCGATCAGCGTCATCACCAGCACGATCAGCCCGGGCACGAGGAAGTAGCTGCTGTCGTTGGCCTCGTTGAACCAGAGGCGCGGCTCGACCGTGACGCCGCCTGCCGCCGCGCCGTTGCGCCCGGCCTCCTTGGCCGCCCAGACGGCGACCGCGCCCTGCGCGTAGCCGAGCGAGATGCGCGCCGTGTTGGCATCTGCGCCGTTGATGATGACCTGCACCTCGGCGGTGCCGAGATCGATGCTGCGGGCGAAATCGGCGGGGATGCGCACGATGGCCCGCACCTCGGCGCTCATCAGCATCTTCTCGGCCTCGTTCATCGTGCGCACGCCGCGGGTGGAGAAATAGGGCGAAAGCTCGAAGGCCGCGGCAACGCCCCGCGCCGGCGCGGAGCTTTCCTCCATGAGGAGCGCGACGGGCACGTTGCGGACATCGAGGTTGATGCCGTAGCCGAACAGGATAAGCAGCGTGACGGGCATGACGATGCCGATCGCGATGCTGCTGAAATCGCGCAGGAGCTGGCGCGTTTCCTTGCGGATCAGGGCCCGCGTTCGCCGCAGCAGGCCCGCAAGGCCGCCGGCCATGGCGCGGGGGGCGCTCATGCGGCCTTCTCCGTGCGCTTGCGGCGTTCCCGCTCGACGATGGCGATGAAGGCATCCTCCATGCCGGGCGCGGCGCCGGCTGCGGTGCCGGCCTGCTCACGGATGTCGACCGGCGTTCCCTCCGCAAGGTTGCGGCCGGCATCGAGGATGATCACCCGGTCGCAATATTCCGCCTCCTCCATGAAATGCGTGGTGACGATGACGGTCACGCCCTGTTCGGAAAGCGCGGTGATCCGGCCCCAGAACTGGCGGCGGGCGAGCGGATCGGCTCCGCTCGTCGCCTCGTCGAGAAACAGGATGTCGGGCTCGTGCAGAAGCGCGGCCGCCAGCGCAAGGCGCTGCTTGAAGCCGCCGGGGAGCTGCCCGCTCGGCAGGTCGCGGAAGCGGTCGAGATCGAAGGCCGCCTTCAGCGTGGCGATCCTCTCCTTCTTGCGGCCGCCCCGCAGCCCGTAGGCGCTGGCGAAGAATTCGAGGTTCTCGTCGACCGTCAGCTGGCCGTAGAGCGAGAATTTCTGGGCGACGTAGCCGAGGCGTTCGCGCGCCTTCGCGCCGGCCTTGAGGAGATCGGCGCCCGCGACCTGCAACGCCCCGGAGGTGGCGGGCAGGAGGCCGCAGAGCATGCGGAAGGTCGTGCTCTTGCCCGCGCCGTTCGGCCCGAGAAGGCCGTAGACCTCGCCGCGCCGCACGCTGAAGCTGACATGGTCGACGGCGGTGAAATCGCCGAACATCCGCACGAGATCGCGCACCTCCACGACCTTTTCGCCCGCCGGTTGCCCGGAGCCCGCCGCGAGCGTCGCCTGGTCCACATGCTCCCGTTCCCCCGCGACGCGGTCGAACAGCATCATGAAGGCATCCTCGAAGCGGGCCTCAGTCGGCTCCGTTTCGAGGGGCAGCCCTTCGAGCGCCAGCGGTTCCTCCATCTGCTCGCGCCGGCGCACCACGCGGACGCGGCCCGCTTCCGGCACGGCATCGACGACGCCGGGAAGCGCGAAGAGGCGCGCCTGCAACGAGCGGGCCGGCACGCCGTCCGGCCCCCGGACAAGAAAGCAGCAGCCCTCCGCCTTCGCCGTAATTTCGGCCGGCGGGCCTTCGTCGAGGATCTTCCCCGCATGCATCAGCACGGCATGCTCGCAGCGCTCCGCCTCGTCGAGATAGGAGGTGGCGACGACGACGGAGAGGCCATCCTCCCGGATCAGCTTGAACACGATCTCCCAGAGTTCGCGTCGCGACAAAGGGTCGACGCCGACCGTCGGCTCGTCCAGCAGCAGCAGTTCGGGCGCGCGCACCAGCGTGCAGGCAAGGCCGAGCTTCTGCTTCATGCCGCCGGAAAGCTTGCCGGCCGGCCGCGCCTTGAACGGGCCGAGCTGCGTCATCTCGAAGAGGCGGGGATAGATCGTCCGGCGCTCCGCATGGGAAACGCCGTGCAGGTCGGCATAGAGGTCGAGGTTTTCCTGCACGCTGAGGTCTTCGTAAAGGCCGAAGCGCTGCGGCATGTAGCCGATCCTGTCCTGCACGGCCTGCGGGGCGGCGGTCACGTCGAGGCCGACGACCTCGAGGCTTCCGCCGTCCGGGGCGATCAGCCCGCTTGCAAGCCGCAGAAGCGTGGTCTTGCCCGCGCCGTCGGGGCCGATAAGCGCCGTCAGCGTGCCCTTGCGGATCGCGAGAGAGATGCCGTCAAGCGCCTCCACGGTCTCCTTCGTTTCCCGCTGGAAGCGCTTGCTGAGGTCATGCGCGGCGAGACAGAGCGGACGATCCTCCATGGCGGCTCATCCTTCCTTCCCTGGCCGGACGGTGGCGGGCATGCCGAGGCGCAGCACGTTGTCGGGGTCGTCGACGAAGACGCGCACCTCATAGACGAGGCTTGTGCGCAGTTCCTCGGTCTGCACGGTCTTGGGCGTGAATTCCGCCACAGAGGAGATGAAGCCGATCCAGCCCGGGATCGTGCGGCCGGGCAGGGAATCGACCAGCACTTCCGCCTTCATGCCGGGCTTGATCCGGCCGAGCTGCATGTCCGAGACATAGGCGCGCACCCATTTCGGGCTGTTGGTGGCCAGCGAGAAGGCGGCGCGCGTCGGCGAGGCCATCTCGCCCGGCTCGATCAGCCGGGAGCGCACGGTCGCATCGGCCGGGGCCTTGAGGTCGGTATCGTCGAGTTCCGCCCTCAGGAACGCGACCTGCGCCTCGGCGGCCCGCAACTGGGCGGCGGCCTGCTGGATGTCCTCGGCGCGCGTGCCGGCGACGAGGAGGTCGAGCGCCTTGCGGCTGGCATCTACCTTCGCCTCCGCCACCGCCGAGGCGGAGCGGGCATTGTCGAGCGCCTGCTGGCTGACGGCGGCGCGGGGAACGAGCGCGCTCTGGCGCTCCAGTTGCAGGCGGGCATTGGCCGCTTCCGCCTCGGCGGCGGCGAGATTGGCGCGCGCCTGCGCGATCTCCTCCGGCCGGTTGCCGTTCTTCAGGCGGGTCAGGTTCGCCTGTTGGGCCTCGACCTGCGCCACGGCCTGGTCGATCTGCGGACGGATCCTGCCGGTGTCGAGCCGGGCGATGACCTCGCCTTTCTTCACGGCCGCGCCTTCCTCGACGAGCACCTCGGCGACCGGCCCGTTGCCGTTGAAGGCGAGCGTCACCTGGCGGAAATCGACATTGCCGTAAAGGACGAGCTCGGCCGGGCCGCTGTCGCGGTGCCGGTACCACCAGGCGCCGGCGGCAAGGGCGGCGAGAAGGAGGACGATGAGGAGGATGCGCTTCATGCCGGTTCGACTCCGCGGGTGCTCTGGGGCGAGCCTTTCCAGCTAAGGACGATCGGAAGGGATTGTCAAATCCAAATTTGAAATCTAGATTTGAATTCTGAAAGGGAGACCGACATGGCGCGAGGCGCAAGACGATCGTCTGTCTCCGGCCCGCGGCCGGATGGCGCCGCCACGCGCGCCAGCCTGCTGGAGGCCGCCGGGCCGGTCTTCGCCGAGCACGGTTTCGACCGGGCGACCGCCAAGGAGATCGCGCTCCGCGCCGGGGCGAATGCGGCGGCGGTCAACTATCATTTCGGCGGCATCGCGCCGCTCTATGCCGAAGTGCTCGCCGAGGCGCATCGCCGCCTCGTCAACTATCAGGCGCTGGCGCGCGCCGCGTCGGTCGACACGGACCCGAAGGACAGGCTGCGGCGCCTGATCGGCCTCCTCGTGCGCGTGGTGCGCTCGCAGGGCGATGCCTCCTGGCCGGCGAAGCTGATCGCGCGCGAGCTCGTCTCCCCGACGCCGCATTTCGAAAGGCTGCGGCGCGAGGAGCTGGAGCCGAAAAAGGCGCTGGTCTTCGGCGTCATCGCCGAGATCATGGGCGTTTCCACCGATCATCCCCTCGTCGCCCAGGCCGCCCTTTCCATCATGGCGCCCTGCTTCATGCTGCTGATCGCCGAAAAGCGCCTCTCGGAAGTGATGCCCCCGCTCGGCCGCGGCCATGTGAGCAACGAGCGGCTCGCCGCCCGCCTGGCGGCCTTCGCGCTCGGTGGTATCGCGCAGCTCGCGTCGGGCGAGGGCGAAGCTTGAGGGCATTGCCAACACGGTGGCCGACCTGCTTTAGGTGCTGCTCGATTCCGGTTGCGTCAGCGCCGTGCACTGAAGGAGGACTTCTCCATGATCGTTTCCGAATACACCATTCCCGGCCTCCATGTGCGCGACCATGTCGTGAGGGTGCCGCTCGACTGGTCGAAGCCCGCGGGCGAGACCATCGAACTCTTCGCCCGCGAGGTGGTCGATCCGGCCCGCAAGGACGAGACGCTGCCGCTCCTCTGCTTCCTGCAGGGCGGGCCGGGCGGCAAGTCGCCGCGCCCGACGAAGGGCAGCCCTTCCTGGCTCGCCAGGGCGCTGAAGACGCACCGTATCATCCTGCCTGACCAGCGCGGCACCGGTCGGTCCACCCCGGTCGATGCGGCGACCATCGCCCATTTCGACGGCGAGGCCGGCGCCGACTATCTCGCCTGCTTCCGCGCCGATTCCATCGTCGACGACCTCGAACATCTCAGGAAGACCGTTTTCGGCGGCGAGCACTGGCAGACGCTCGGCCAGAGCTATGGCGGCTTCCTGACACTGACCTATCTCAGCCGTGCGCCGGAAGGCCTTTCGGCCTGCTATGTCGCCGGCGGCATTCCGAGCCTCGATCCTTCCGCCGAGACGGTCTATCGCCATACCTATCCGCGCGTGCGCGCCAAGAACGATTTGTTCTACAAGCGCTATCCGGGCGATCGGGCGCTGGTCGCCCGCATCGCCGATGTCCTTGAAGCCAATCCGGTGATGCTGCCCGATGGCGACCGCCTCTCGGTGCGCCGCTTCCAGAGCCTCGGCCTCGACCTGGGAATGGGGCCGGGCCACGAGAATATCCACTGGCTGCTCGACGAGGCCTTCGCCGCGCCGGATCGCCTCTCCGACCAGTTCCTCGGCTCGGTGATGCATCAGACCGCCTATAGCGGCAATCCGCTTTTCGCCGCGATCCACGAGGCGATCTACGGACAGGGCGAGGGGGCGACCGGCTGGGCGGCCGAGCGGCTGCTCGGCGAATTCCCGGAATTCGACGCCAGGGCGCGGCCGCTCCTCTTCACCGGCGAGATGATCTATCCGTGGATGTTCGAGGAGATCGCCTTGCTGCGGCCCTTCCGGGCCGCTGCCGAGGCGCTTGCCCGCCGCCCGCGCCACAGTCGCCTCTACGACAGGGCCCGCCTGGCCGAGAACGCCGTGCCCGTCTCGGCGGTCGTCTATCATGACGACATGTATGTCGATGCCGGCCTCTCGCTGGAGACGGCCCGTACTGTCGGCAACGTGGATATCTGGATCACCAACGAATTCGAACATGACGGCATCCGCCAGTCGGCTTCCGTCTTCGAACGGCTCGTCACGATGGTGGCGGAAAAGGGCGGCCCGCTGAAGGCGGGTCGTTAACCGGTCCGATCAGAGGAAGGGTGAAAGCGCGGCCGGGATGCCGAGAACGATGACGAGGCTGAGAAGGACGGCGGTCGCAAGTTTCAGGCGATTGCGTTTGCGCGTCGTTTCACCGGTCCAGTCATAGGCCATGGTCGTCCCCTCATAGGCATGCGATCCGCACGTGAATCTGCGGAAACGCAAATCTGCCTCGCTCGCCGGCACAAGGCAAGTCTCCTGTCCTTCGGCAAGGGAATGGTGAGGACCCGGGAGCGCCTCGTATCGCTCGACCGGGTCCCTGCGTGACCGATGCGGCTTGGGCATCACATCGGGCCGCGCAGCTTGTAGGAAAGGAACGGACGGCGCCCGGCTTTCCACGCGTTCACGGCAGCGGGCATGGGCTTCCTTGAGGATGAGGCGGGCGCGGTAGGCGCTGAGCGGCGCGGGCTCGTCGGCAAGCCGGTGTGCCTCGATCTGCCTGTCGATATCGCGTATCGCGCGGGCGAGACGGTCGGCGGGCGCGTGGTCCCGGAAGGGGCGACGGAGGCGCTGGTGGGGCATGGTCATTCCTCGAATCGGGCTCCATCATGGAGCGGCGCCAAGGTACCGCCTCGTCCGGTCGATCCCACCTACCGGCGATTGCGAGCGGCGCATTGGTATGCGGCCCGTAAACCGGCAGGGAAGGATTTTAATCGAATTTTCATCATCTGCGTTGTGCCGGAAAAGCGCGGGCGAGAAAGACGCATGGTCTGTCCCGTAGACGGACAGCATGCCTCCTCCGCCCCCCGAACGGGATTGGCCCGCCCCATGTTCCCCGGCAGGTGTGCTGCAATTCTTTGGTGCCGGTCGCGGGCTTGCGGAAAGCCGACGACGGCTGTCAGCGAATGAAAATGAGCGCCATGCCGATGACGACGAGGGCCGCGCCCGCCCAGGCGCCGCCGGCGGGCCGTTCGCCGGTGCGCAGCCACAGCATCGGCAGGATCATGACGGGCGAGGTGGCCGAGAGGGTCGAGACGATGCCGACCTTTCCGCCGGAAAGCGCAAAGAGCAGCAGCGTCATGCCCATCGCCAGCGCGAGAATGCCGGTCAGCGCGGTGAGGACCGCGATCTTCAGCGTCAGCGGTCCCTTCGGCTTGACGGAGGGGATGGGCAGCTGGATCAGGATGCTGAGGCAGAAGGCCGCCACGCCGACGCGCATGAGCGAGGCGAGGAAGGGATCGATGCCCGTCTCCATGACGGGACGGGCGATGATGGAGCCGATCGCCTGGCCCGTCGCCGCGCCGATGCCCAGCAGCACGCCGATCCAGAGCGGCCCCTTGACCGTTTCCCACTGGTGGATCTGCGCCCGCCGCTTGCCGAAGAGAATGGCGAGGAACACGCCGGCCGCCGTCAGCGCGATGCCGGCGATCGCAAGCGGCGGCAGGGATTCGCCGAGCACCAGCCAGCCGAGCAGGGCGGCAATCGGTGCGTTGAGCGCGAAGAGAATGCCGGAGCGGCGCGGGCCGACGCGGTTGAGCGTCGCGAAGAGCAGCGTATCGCCGATGAAGATGCCGATAAGGCCGGAAAGCAGAAGGGGACCCGCATTGGCCATGTCGAGTTGATGCCACGCCCCGCTGGCGAGCACATAGAGCGCCAGAAGCCCCGTGACGAAGATCTGGCGGGCGCGGTTGAAGGCGAGCGCCCCGAGATGGCCGGCGGGCCCCGCCGAGATCAATCCGGTAAAGGCCCAGCAGGTCGCGGCGCCGAGGGCGGCAAGTTCGTGGATCGGCATCTGGTTCCGCCCGGTGAGGTGCTTTGCGGCGAGGATGCCGTCCATCCCGTTAAAGCGCGATCAGGCGGCTCCCGTCCAGAGCCGTTTCCGGCAATCAACAGCGGCTTCGTGCGGCACCCGTCGGCCGGGTGCGGAACCAAACGCTCTTCCGGGGATTTTGATCGCGCGAACCAGTGACGTCAGCAAACAAGGCGGCAGAGAGTGCAAAGCGAAGGGTTTCCGTTGACCGGGGCAGCAACCAGCATGCCTTCCTCCATCATCCAGCCCGGCCGCAACGCCTGGCGTGTTGCGAGCGCAGACAGGCTGAGCGTGCTCGTCGACGGCGAGGCCTATTTCGAAACGCTGGAAAGCGCGCTGGAACAGGCGCGGCAGGAAGTCTGGATCGTCGGCTGGGATTTCAATCCCGACATCCGCCTGCGGCCCGGCGATCCGCAATCCCCGACGCTCGGCGCCTTTCTGCTGCGGCTCGTCGAAGAGCGGCCGGCGCTGACGATCCGCGTGCTGGTCTGGGCGATGGGGCCGGTCTATTCCGGCAAATCGCTGAAGATGTTCCGCAAGCGCCGCTGGTCGTCCCACCCGCGCATCATGCTGGCCTTCGACAGCCGCCATCCGCTGCGGGGATCGCACCACCAGAAGCTCGTCGTCATTGACGACCAGGTCGCCTTTGTCGGCGGCATCGACCTCACGGCCAAGCGCTGGGATACGAGCGCCCACCGCGCCGAAGATCCCCGCCGCACGATGCCCTCGGGCAAGCGCTACGAGCCGGTGCACGACATGCAGGTGGGGCTGGAGGGCGAGGCGGCCCGGCTTGCCGGCGACACGGCGCGCCATCGCTGGCTTCTCGCCACGGACGAGGCTGTCCCGGCGCTGAAAATCCCGGCCGATATCCGTCTCGACGGGCAGGTCGCCGACATGACGGCGGTCGGCGTCGCCTTCGCCCGCACGGAGCCGGCGATCCGCGGGCGCGAGGGCATCGCCGAGGCGGTGGAGCTCACCATCGCGGCCCTCAAGGGCGCCCGCCGCCAGATCTATATCGAAAGCCAGTATTTCGCCTCGGTGCGGGTTTGCGACGTGCTGTGCGAAAGGCTTGCCGAGCCGGATGGGCCCGAGGTCGTCATCGTCTCGACCCTGAGTTCCCACGGCATGATCGAGCGTCTGGTGCTCGGGGCCAACCGCGACCGCTTCATCCGCCGCCTTGCGCAGTGCGACCGGCACGGGCGGATGCGCGCCTTCTATCCCGTCGTGCCGAAGGCCGACGGTTCGGAGCAGGAGATTATCATCCATTCCAAGCTGGTCATCGTCGACGATGCCTTCCTGCGCATCGGCTCCTCCAATCTCAACCAGCGCAGCGAGGGAATGGATACCGAGCTGGATATCGCCGTTGAGGCGCAGACCGATACGGAGCGGCGCGGTATCGTCGCGTTGCGCGACCGGCTGCTGGCCGAGCATCTCGATGCGGATGCCGGGACATTCGGCGCTGCCGTGCGCGCGGAAGGGCGTCTCGGCACGGTGATCGATGCTTTCAATGGCAAGGCGCGGGGGCTGCGGCCGTTCCGCGACGCGAAGGGCGGCCGGGCGACGGCGCCCGTTCCGGGCACCGCGCTCGTCGATCCGGTGGCGCCCTGGTGGCCGCTGTCCGGCTGGTTTGCCGGCTGGCGGGCGCTGCCTGGCCGTCAGCCGGGATTCTTGCGCAGGGCTTCCTCGCCGTTGGCATCCAGCAAGGCTTCGCTGGCGAGCAGGCAGACCACCCCGAGCGGAAGCGGAATGAAGAAATAGGCCGCCCGGAACGCGATCAGCGCGCCGATCGAGGCCGAGCTCCCGAGAAGAAAGACGATCGCGGCCTCCATGACGCCGAGCCCGCCGGGCACGTGGCTGACGAGGGCCGTGAGGTTGCCCATCACATAGGCCGCCGTCGTTTCCATATAGCCGCCGTCACCGTTCAGGAGCTGGTGAAGGCACGCCGCGACGAAGGCGAAATTCGCCGTGCCGACAGCCAGTTGCAGGGCCGCCAGCCCCGGCGAAGGCAGCGCGAAGCGCCAGTGCCGGACACGCAGCTCGCTGCGCAGAAAGGCGGCAAGCGCAAGATAGACGGCGCCGACTGCAAGGCAGGCAAGGCCGAGCGCCAGCGAGGCGGCCCTGCCGAGACCCGCCACCTTGCCGGCGGTGCCGGGAAGCAGGATGAGGCAGATGCCCGCGAGCACGATCAGCCCGAGGCCGACCGTCACCCCGCAGAAGACGATCAGCTTGGCGATCTCCTCCGTATCGAGGCCCCAGCGCCTGTAAAAGCGGTAGCGCACCGCGCCGCTGCTGAGCGCCGCGATGCCGACATTGTGGCCGATCGAAAGGCTGGTGAAGGAGGCGAGCGCCGCCTGCCGGTAGGGGAGCGGCTTGCCGACATAGCGCAGCGCCAGAAAATCGAAGAAGGTCAGGCAAACATAGGAGCCGGCCGAGAAGGCGAGCGCCAGGGCGAAATTCATCTTCGGGATCGCGGAAACGGAGTTGCGGATATCCTCCCAGGAATATTGGCTGAGCGTCCGGTAGACCAGCCAGCCGGCGACGAGAACGGCGCCGGCGACGGCCGCGTGGAGAATATGGGTGCGTTTCATGCGTTTTCCTTCAGTTCGAGGGAACGGAACGAAAACAACGCCTTCCGTGTTCCAATGGCGTCTGGGGCTTGAGAGGAAGGCATGGGAAGACGACTGCGACTGGTGACCTACAACGTGCATAGCTGCTTCGGCACGGACCGGCGGCTCGATCCCGGCCGCATCGCCGAGGTGATCGCCGAATGCGAGGCAGATATCGTCGCGTTGCAGGAGGTGGATGTCGCGCGGGCGCGCAGCGGCGGCATCGACCAGGCCGAAAGCATCGCGAAGCACCTGAGCATGGTCTCGCATTTCCATCCCGCGCTCCATCTCGAGGAGGAGCGCTATGGCGATGCCCTGCTGACGGCGCTGCCGACGCGGCTCGTGAAGGCCGGGGGGCTGCCGTCCCGTGGGGAGCCGCGCGGCGTGCTCTGGGTGGAAGTGCCGGCAGGCGAGGTGAGGCTTCAGGTCTTCGTCACCCATCTCGGCCTTCTCGGCGCCGAGCGCGTGCGCCAGACCGAGGCGCTGATCGGGCCGGACTGGCTCGGCGCGCCGATGCCCGGGGATGCGCGCATCCTCTTTGCCGGCGACCTCAACGCGGTGACGCGCTCGGCCTCCTACAAACTTCTCGTGCGGCGGCTGAAGGATGCGCAGGTCGAGGCCGGCGGCCGGATCCGGCCGACCTTCCCATCGCGCTTCCCGCTCCTGCGCCTCGACCACATCTTCGTCGGCGAGGGGGTCAGGGTCCACCGCACGGCGGTGCACGACACCCCTCTCGCCCGTCGCGCCTCCGACCACCTGCCGCTATGGGCCGATCTGGAGATCGAATAGCCTTCGGTGCTTTACGGCTGCCTGCTGTTACGGACCTGCTTGGGCGTCAGCCCGTAGGCCTTGCGGAACGCGGTGCTGAAGCTGGAGACGTGGTTATAGCCGGCGAGATAGGCGGCGGTGCCGACCGGAACGCGCTCGTTGGCAAGCGCCGCCCGCGCCGTCTCCAGCCGCTGTTCGCGCACGAAGTCGAAGACCGTCACGCCGAAATGCTCCTTGAATCGACGCTGCACGGTGGAGGGGCTGGCGCCGACCTCGCTGGCGATCAGGTCGATGGTAAGGTCCTTGCCGAGATTGCCCAGGATATAATCGCGGGCGCGTTCACAGGCCCTGAGGCTGAGGAAAGAGGGAGCCGGCGGGCTCTCCATCTCCTCCGCCATCATCGCCAGGCAGGATTGCCACATGATGTCGAGCCCCTGCGCCCTCAGATAAAGGGAGCCGAGTTCGCCTTCCAGCAGCGGCGGGGGATGCACGATCTTTTCCGCGAGCTGCAGGATGTGTTGCCCCGGCTCGAAGGAGAAATGCGCCAGATGCCGGGCGAAGAAATCGTGCAGCGGCTTCGTCGGCACGCGGTCCTCCGTCTCCATCAGGCGACTCAGCCACGGCCGGGGCGCGGCGATCATGACCTTGCGCAGCGGCGCGCCGCTATTGGTGATGAAGCGCAACGTGCTGTGCTGTGCGACGTTCAGCATGAAGACCAGCGGCATGCGTCTTTTGCCGGTGCCGGCCTCCAGCCGGAAGGGGACGTCGTCGATGACGAACTGCTGCTGCCCCTCCAGCACGATCATCAGCATGAATTTTGGCCAGATCGTCTGCTCGCCCGTATAGGGCGTGCAATTCGGCACATTCTCGACGGAACCGACGAAAAGTTCTTCCGGCGTATACAGCATGGGATGGCCCTGAAGTCAGAATTCGATTGGTTCGGGTGCTGTGCGGCTATGCCGTTTCTGCGTAAATTTTTGACATTTCGGACAAAACCTTTCGCGTCGACAGAGGGGCGGGTGCTCCCTAATACATGAGTTCAGAAATCATGTTTATGCCCTTCCCTCGCGGGTGACAAGTCCGCCGCCCGAAGCGAAGGCAGGGGGCTTTCCCGCCCCTTCGATCGACCGGCTGGAGTACCGAGATGAAATTCACCCGCTTGATGCCGCTTGCCGGCGTTTCCCTGCTCGCTTTGTCTTCCGCCCTCCACGCCGAGGAGAAGAAACAGGAGGAGGTGACCGTGCTCGATACGATCACCGTCATCAACCAGGGCCGCGACAACGTGGTCGCCACGGGGGGCACGGTCGTCTCGGAGGACGAACTGGAGAAGCTGAAGCCGGCCAATGTGTCCGAGCTGTTCTCGCGCCAGTCCTCCATCACGGTATCGGGCGGTGGCGGGCCGTCCAAGCGCATCCACGTCTTCGGCATGGAACAGTCCAACCTTGCAGTGACTGTCGACGGCGTGCCGCAGACGGCGACGAGCTGGCACCATACGGGCTCCAGCGTCATCGACCCCGCCTTCCTCAAGCGCGTCGAGGTGGAAGCGGGCGCGGCCGCGGCCGATTCCGGCTTTGCCGCGGCGGCCGGCGCGGTGCGTTACGAGACGGTCGGCGCGAAGGACCTGCTGGAGGACGGCAAGGATTTTGGCGCGCGGATCGGCACTTCGGTCGGGACCAACGGCAGCGGCGTTTCGGGCAGTGCGGCGGCCTATGGCCGCGTCGGCGACTTCGACTGGTTCGTCATGACTCACGGCCAGAAGGGCAAGGACTACAAGGACGGCCATGGCGACGTCGTGAAGGGCACGGAACCGGCCGCCCGCAACATCCTCGCCAAGCTCGGCTACGAGATCGAGGACAACCGCTTCGAACTCGGCTACGAGCGCAGCCGCGACAAGGCGGATCGCCTGATCAAGATGAACATGGGCTTGGCCGGCGATGAGCTGCACCCGCTGGAGGTCGCCCGCGACACCGTCAAGCTGACCTACAGCTCGACCGCCCCGACGGATCTCTGGGATCCCGAATTCATGCTGTATTACAGCCAGAACGACTACTGGCGGACCAACTACCAGAACCGCACGAACGGCAACATGATCCTCAACGAGGACCTTTACGGCGGCAAGATCCAGAACACCTTCACGATCGATTCCGGCAAGATCACCGCCGGCCTCGATTTCGGCCAGCACGATTACCACACCGACAATTACGGCAACAATAACCGCCGCTACCGCGACTTCGACACCACGCAGGTCGGCGTCTTCACGCAGGGCCGCTTCGAATTCGACAACGGCTTCAACGTCTCGACCGGCGCGCGCTACGACACGCACCGCTTTAACGACTGGGACGACAAGCGCTTCTCCGACAGCGGCGCGAGCGTGAACGCGACGGTCGCCTACAAGTTCACCGAGAGCTTCGAGGTCTTCGCCGGCGCTTCGCGCACCTGGCTCGGCTACGTCATCGGCGATTACGGCTATGTCCATGCGCGCGACAACGCGTTCTACACCGACCCGTCCTTCGACACGGGCTCGGCGAAGAACTTCAAGGTCGGTGCGAATTTCGGCGGCGAGGACTGGAATGCCGGGGTGACGCTGTTCGACACGCGCATCAACGGCCTGCCGAACTACGACGCGCCCTCGCTCAACAACGATCCGAACGAATACCGCAGCCGCGGCGTCACGCTCAATGCGAGCTATACATGGGAGGAGACCACCTTCGGCGCGACCTTCACCCATGCCAGGGTGACGGCGGGCGGCAAGTCGGCCCTGCCGAACAGCGGAACCTTCATGCCGGTCGGCGACATGGCGACCTTCTACATCGACCACGCCATCCCCGACTACAACATGAAGGTCGGCACGACCGTGGCCTGGGCCGGCAAGATCTCCGACGCGCTGGCGACGGCGAGCGGCTTCTACGACCAGCCGTCCTATACCGTGGTCAACATCTATACCGAATGGACGCCGCCGTCCTATGAGAACGTCACCCTGCGTCTCAGCGTCGATAACCTGTTCGACAGGAAGTATTTCGAGCGGTCGAGCTATGCCACGAGTTCGAACCGCGGTGGCATCGATCCGGTCTACGCGGCGGGCCGCACGATCACGCTGCATGCGGGCGTGAAGTTCTGATCTCCCGATCCCTGCCGCTTCGGCGGCAGGGGTTCTCGTGTTCTGAAAGGATAGTCCGTGCAGGAATCCGTCGCCTATCTCGAAACCGCAAGCGGCCGGAAATATCTGGTGCAGCTTTGCAAGCATTTTGCCCACAAGATCGCCGTCACCTATACGGAGAGCCGTGGGGACTGTCGCTTTCCCCGCGGCGAAGCCATTCTCGAGGCAGACGAGAGCGGCCTCAGCATGGCCGTGAGCGCGGCGGACGAGGAGGGGCTCGCCCAGACGCAGGCAATCATCGAATCCCATCTGCTGCGCTTCGCCTTCCGCGAGAAGCTGGAGGCGCTCGACTGGCGGCAGGCAAAGGCCGCCTGACCTTTTCAGGACGATCAGCATGACAGGTGAACCATGAAATTTTCCCGTTTCCTCCCCGCCTTCGCCGCGCTTGTCCTCTCCGCGCTTTCGGCAAGCGCCATGGATGTCTCGACGGCGCGCGGCACGGTCTCGGTCGAAGGCGTGCCGAAGACGATCGCCGTCTATGACGCGGCGGCCATCGACACGCTGAACCGGCTCGGCATCCATCCGGCAGGCGTTCCCGACAAGCTTTACGTGCCGGAGCTGGAAGCGGCGAAGGGAAATGCGACGGCGGTCGGCACGCTGTTCGAGCCGGATCTCGAGGCGTTGAGCGCACTCGCGCCCGATCTCGTCATCGTCGGGTCCCGGTCGGCGGCCAAGGCGGAGGTAACGGCCAGGATCGCGCCGACGCTCGACATGACCATCGACGGCGACAACCTCTTCGCCGACGCCAAGGCGCGGCTTGCCACCTATGGCGACCTGTTCGGCAAGGCAGAGGAGGCGAAGGTCGCCGCAGAGGAGCTGGACGCCAAACTCGCCGCGGCAAAGGCGGCCGTCGCCGGCAAGGGCAAGGCGCTGATCGTCATGACCAATGGTCCAAAGGTCTCCGCCTACGGGCCGGGCTCGCGCTTCGGCTGGGTGCATGGCGTGCTCGGCCTGCCGCCGGCGATGGAGGATATCCAGTCCGCGACGCATGGCGAGGCGGTGTCCTTCGAATTCATCCGCGAGGCGAACCCGGACTGGTTGCTGGTGCTCGACCGCGCTGTCGCCGTCGCCTCCAGCGAACAGGCCGCCAAGGTCACGCTCGACAACGAGCTGGTGGCCGGGACGACCGCTTGGAAGAAGGGACAGATCGTCTACCTGCCCGCCGCGGAATTCTACATTGCCGACGGAGGCGTACAGTCCCTGGGCCGCGTGCTGGTGGCGATAACCGACGGCTTCTCCGCCGCGAAATGATGACCGCGGCATCTCCGTCAGCCCTGCGGACCGGCGTGATCGCGAGCCTGGGGCTCGCGATCCTCTGCGTGCTGAGCCTCTTCGTCGGCGTCAGCCCGTTGTCGCCGGGCCGGGTGCTGTCCGATACGGAAGCCCTGCAGCTCCTCCTCGTCAGCCGGCTGCCGCGCACGCTCGCGGCCCTGCTTGCCGGTGCGGGGCTGGCGATCGCCGGGCTCATCATGCAGACGCTGTCGCGCAACCGCTTCGTCGAGCCGGCGACGGCCGGCACGGCCCAGAGCGCCGAACTCGGCATCCTTGTGGTGACGCTTCTCCTGCCCGGCGGGGCCCTCTGGGCGAAGACGCTGGTCGCGGGCATCGCAGCCCTTGCCGGCACCTCCGTCTTCCTGTTCACGGCCCACCGCCTGCCGCCGACCCAGCCCTTCCTCGTGCCGCTCTTCGGCATCGTCTATGGCGGCGTGGTCGGGGCGGCGGCGACCTTCATCGCCTGGCAGGCCGATCTCCTGCAATTCCTCTCGATCTGGACCAATGGCGACTTTTCCGGCGTACTGCGCGGGCGCTACGAGCTCCTGTGGATCACCGCGCTGATGGTCGCCGTCGCCTGGTTCGTCGCCGACCGCCTCACCATCATGGCGCTCGGCCGCGAGGCCAGCATCGGCCTCGGCATCGACTATGCGCGCATGATGCGGATCGGCCTCGTGCTGGTCTCCCTCATCACCGCTCTCTCGGTGGTCGTCGTCGGCATGATCCCCTTCGTCGGGCTTGCCGTGCCGAATATCGTCTCGCGCCTGAAGGGCGACAATGTGCGCGGCACGCTCGGCTGGGTGGCGGCCGGCGGGGCGGGACTGGTGCTCTCCTGCGACATCGTCGGGCGGCTCATCCGCTACCCTTATGAAATTCCGGTCGGCACCGTGATGGGCGTCGTCGGGGCTGCGCTCTTCCTCTGGCTTCTCTTCCGACGCGGCAGCCATGGTTGACCGCCGCCTGCTCGCCCTCGGTGCCGCGGCGCTTGCCGCCGCCGTCGCCTTCCTTTCGATCGGCCTCAAGGGCAATATCGCCTTCGTGCTCGAGCTGCGCCTCCTGAAACTCGCCGTGCTCGTGCAGGTGGGGGTCGCCGTCGCCGTCTCCACGGTGATCTTCCAGACGGTCACCGGAAACCGTATCCTGACCCCGTCGATCATGGGGCTCGATGCGCTCTATCTCTTCGGCCAGATGGCGATGATCTTCCTGCTCGGCGGCGTCGGCTATGCGACGCTCGACCCGCAGGTCAAGTTCGGTGCGGAAATCCTGCTGCTCATGGCGCTTGCCTCGGCACTGCTGCTGCCGATGCTGAAGCGTCGTCTCGACATGGGGCTGATGCTGCTCGCCGGCGTGGTGCTCGGCGTGCTGTTCCGCAGCCTGCAGTCCCTGCTTGCCCGTCTCATAAGCCCCAACGACTTCGCCGTGGCGCAAGTCATGAGTTATGCCAATTTCAACGCGGTGCGGACCGATCTCCTCGCTTTTGCCGCGATCCTCACGCTTGCCGGCGTGGTCGCTGCCTGGCGCGCGCGCCATGTGCTCGACGTGATTTCGCTCGGGCCGGATGCCGCAACGGGCCTCGGCGTGAACTGGATGGCGACGGTGGCCGGCCTGCTGCTGCTCGTCTCCGGGCTGATCGCCGTTTCGACCGCGCTCGTCGGGCCGATGGCGCTGTTCGGCCTGCTGGTAGCGACACTTGCCGAGCGCATCGTCGGCACCCGCCGCCATGGAATGCTGCTGCCGGCCGCCGCGCTCACCGGCATCGTCACGCTCGTCGGCGGGCAGACGCTGTTCCAGCATGCGCTCGGCAATGCCACGGCGCTGGGCATCGTCATCGAATTCGTCGGCGGGCTTGTTTTCCTCCTGCTGCTGATCCTCGGGAGCCGCGCATGATCCGTATCGAGAACGTTTCCTTCAGGCACCGGACGACGCCGATCCTCAGCGACATCACGCTGACGATCCCGAAGGGCGGCGTCGTGGCGCTGATCGGCCCGAACGGCGCGGGGAAGTCCACGCTGCTCTCGCTGATGGCGCGCCTGCAGCCGCTCCAGGCGGGGACGATCGAGATCGACGGCCTGCCGGTGGAGGGGACCCCTGGTCGGGAACTCGCCAGGGTCGTCGCGATCCTGCGGCAGGACACGACGGTCGCGAGCCGCCTCACCGTGCGCGAACTCGTCGGCTTCGGCCGTTTCCCGCATGGGCGCGGCCGGCTCACCGGGACTGACCGGGCCATTATCGAGGCTGCGCTCGCCCGCTTTGACCTCACCGATCTTGCCGACCGCTTCATCGAGACGCTGTCCGGCGGCCAGCGCCAGCGCGCGCTCGTCGCCATGGCGTTCGCGCAGGACACCGGCTACCTGCTGCTCGACGAGCCGCTGAACAATCTCGACATGTATTATGCCCGCGAACTGATGCGCGCGCTGCGCACCATCGCCGACCGGGATGGCAAGACGATCGTCGTCGTTCTGCACGATATCAACCATGCCAGCGTCCATGCCGACCGTATCGTCGCCATGAAGGAGGGCCGCGTCGTCGCTGACGGTGCGCCCGCCGAAACCCTGACGCCCGACATCCTCGAAGCCGTCTTCGGCTTCCGCATGCGGGTGGAGATGAAGGACGGCAAGCCTTTGGTGCTGCATCAACTCTGACAGGCGAAGCTTGCGGGCCGCGTTTCAGGGAAGCCTGAGCGTGTCCGTGAGGGCCAGCAGGCGCGCCAGCGCGTCGTCCAGCTTCTGCGCTCTGGTGTCGTCGACATGCTGGATGAAGGCGCAGGTCAGGACGGCGGTCGCGTCGCCGTCGGGGCCGAAGATGGGCGCGCTGATATCGGTGACGCCGACGAACTGGCCGGAAGCGCCCAGACGATAGCCCTGCCGGCGGGCCGCATCGATCTGGTCCTGGATGCCGGCGAGCGCGGCGGCGGAGGCGACGCCCCACTGGCGAAGCGTTTCCTCCACGCGCTCGGGCGCCTGGAAGGCGACCAGGGCTATTCCCGAACCCGTCGTGAAGAGATCGAGCTGGCTGCCGACCCGGGCCCGGAATTCCCAATGGGAGACGGGGCTCGCCTGGGCGATGATGAGGCCGGCTCCGAATTCCGGGATGACGAGGTGGCAGGACTGGTCCGTCTGGCGCGCGAAGTCGTCCATCAGCGGCTGCGCGCTGGCCGCCAGCCGCCGATAGGGAGGATAGTGGTTGGCGAGGACGAACATCTTCATCGACAGCGAGTACCGGTCGCCACCTTCCGACCGGGCGACATAGCCTCGCGCGACCAGACGCTCCAGCATGCGGAAAATCTGCGAGGGGCTGAGCCCCATCTCGCGCACGATCTCCGTTCGGGTCATGCCGCCGCTCTGCCTCGCCAGGATTTCGAGGATGTCCAGCCCCTTGTCGAGCGCCGGCGCGCGGTACTTGTCGTCCGCAGTGAGGTCTTCCCCGGATTCCGTCTTTAGCGTCTTCCTTGCCATTATGCCCTCCGATCCAGCACTCATACCGACCCTGTTGAAAAAAGACATAGGAGGCGACCTTGTCAAAGCGATTTGTATGTGAAACATTGTTTTATATACAAACGGGAGCGGGGAGGAAACCATGCGCCTGCAAAACAAGACCGTTCTTGTGACGGCAGCCGGCCAGGGCATCGGCAGGGCGAGCGCCCTTGCATGCCGGGACGAGGGTGCCCGCGTGATCGCGACGGATATCAACGGGACGTTGCTGGAAGGGCTGGAAGGCGTGGAGACGGCTGTGCTCGACGTGACCCGGCCCGACGCGGTCGAGGCCATCGCGGCCCGGGTCGGCCCGCTGGACGGCCTCTTCAACTGCGCCGGCGTGGTGCACAACGGCACGCTTCTCGATATCAGGGATGAGGACTGGGCCTTCGCCTTCGACCTCAACGTCACGGCGATGATGCGCCTGACACGCGCCTGCCTGCCCGGCATGCTCGACCGCGCCGCCAAGACGGGAACCGCCTCGATCCTCAACATGGCCTCCATGGCGTCCTCCATAAAGGGTTTCGCCAACCGCACGGCCTATGGCGCCAGCAAGGCGGCCGTCATCGGCCTGACGAAGGCGATCGCCGCCGATTTCGTCAAGCAGGGCATCCGCTGTAATGCGCTGTGCCCCGGCACGGTCGATACGCCTTCGCTACGCGGGCGCATTGCGGCCTCGGCCGATCCGGTGCAGGCTGAGAAGGATTTCATCGCGCGCCAGCCGATGGGGCGTCTTGCGACGGTCGACGATATCGTTCCGATGGTGGTTTTCCTTTTGTCCGACGAGAGTAGATTTGTCTCGGGACAGGCCATGCTGGTGGATGGCGGCGTCACCATCTGAGAGCCTGACGGGGAGGAGCGCGTCATGAGCGAACTGGTGCGAATGGAAGGGATCGACAAGAGCTTTCCCGGCGTGCATGCGCTGAAGGCCGTCGATTTCGATCTGCAGACCGGCGAGGTCCACGCGCTGATGGGCGAGAACGGTGCCGGCAAGTCGACGCTGATGAAGGTGCTGTCCGGCGTCTACCGGCCCGATGGCGGCCGCATCCTCGTCGATGGTCAGGAGGTGTCGATCCCCACCCCGAGGGCGGCGCAGGACCTCGGCATCGGCATCATCCACCAGGAACTTGCCCTGATGCGCGATCTCACCGTCGCGCAGAATATCTGGATCGGCCGCGAGCCGCGCCTTTCCTTCGGCCGGCTCGACGAGGCGAAGCTGAACGCGGACACCGCCGCCATCTTCGCAAGCATGAATATCCACATGGATCCCCGCACGCCCGTCGCCGGCCTCACCATCGCCCGCCAGCAGATGGTGGAGATCGCCAAGGCGCTGAGCTACCGCTCGCGCGTGCTGATCATGGACGAGCCGACGGCCGCGCTCAACGACGCGGAGATCGCCGAGCTCTTCACCATCATCCGCCGCCTCAAGGCCGAGGGCGTCGGCATCATCTACATCAGCCACAAGATGGACGAGATCAAGCGCATCTCCGACCGGGTGACGGTCATGCGCGACGGCGCCTATGTCGGGACGGTCGCGGCGGAGGAGACGCCGATCTCCAGGATCATCTCCATGATGGTCGGCCGCGAGCTGACGGACGAGGCGGTGACGATCCCCGACCTTTCCGGGGCCGATACGGCGCTGGAGGTGATCAATGTCAGCCGCGGGCACGAACTGAAGGAGATCAGCTTCAGCCTCAGGAAAGGCGAGATCCTCGGTTTTGCCGGCCTGATGGGTGCGGGGCGCACCGAGCTTGCCCGCGCCATCTTCGGCGCCGAGCCCATAGACAGCGGCGAGATCCGCGTCCACGGAAAGCCCCTGCGCATCACGAGCCCGGCCGAGGCCGTTCGCGCGGGGATCGGCTATCTGTCCGAGGACCGCAAGCATTATGGCCTGGCGCTCGGCATGGATGTGCGCGCCAACATCGCCATGGCGAGCCTTCGGCGCCATTCCGATGCCATCGGCAGGATCGACGAGGCCGCGCTGGCCCTTGTGGCGAAGGACTATATCCGGAAGCTCGCCATCCGCACGCCGGGCGACCGGCAGGAGGTGCGGCTGCTCTCGGGCGGCAACCAGCAGAAGGTGGTCATCGCGAAATGGCTGCTGCGCGACTGCGACATCCTGATCTTCGACGAGCCGACGCGCGGCATCGACGTCGGCGCCAAGGCGGAGATCTACCGGCTGCTCAACGAACTGGCCGCCGCCGGCAAGGCGATCATCGTCATTTCCAGCGAGCTGCCCGAGGTGTTGCGGCTTTCCCATCGCATCGCCGTCATGTGCGAGGGGCGCCTGACCGGCATCCTGCCCGGCGGGGCGGAGCAGGAGAGGATCATGGAACTGGCAACGCAACGCAACGGCAAGACTGCTGCCTGAGGGGGACACGGGAACTATGAGTGAAAAGGCAAGCCTGCGCGGCAGCGCGCAGCAGAAAATTCTGGCCTTTGCCAGCCTCATCGTGCTGCTGATCGGCTTCTCGCTGGCCAGCCCGAACTTCTTCCAGGTCTCCAACATCATGGCGATCCTGCAGGCCACCTCGGTCAACGGGGTCCTCGCCGTGGGCGTGACGATGATCATCATCACCGGCGGCATCGATCTGTCCATCGGCACGCTGATGACCTTCTGCGCGGTGATGACGGGCGTGGTGCTGACCTGGGCGGGCATGCCGCTGCCCTTCGGCGTGCTGGCGGCAATCGGCACGGGCGCCTTTTGCGGCTTCGTTTCCGGCGGGCTGGTCGCCCGCATGAAAATACCGCCCTTCATCGCCACCCTCGGCATGATGCTGGTGCTCAAGGGCCTGTCGCTGATCGTCACGGGCACCAAGCCGATCTATTTCAACGACACGCCCGGCTTCACCCTGATCGCGCAAGGCTCTCTGATCGGCCAGCTCGTTCCGGCCTTTCCCGTGCCGAACGGGGTGCTGGTGCTCTTCATCGTCGCGGGCATCACCTCGTGGATCCTCAGCCGCACGGTGCTCGGCCGCTACACCTTCGCGCTCGGCTCCAACGAGGAGGCGGTGCGGCTTTCGGGCGTCAACACGAATTTCTGGAAGATCGCCATCTACACGCTGTCCGGCGCGATCTGCGGCATCGGCGGCCTTCTCATCGCCAGCCGGCTGAACTCCGCCCAGCCCGCGCTCGGCCTCGGCTACGAGCTGGAGGCGATCGCGGCCGTGGTCATCGGCGGCACCAGCCTTGCGGGCGGGCGCGGCACCATTCTCGGCACGCTGATCGGCGCGCTGATCATGTCGGTTCTGACCAACGGTCTGCGAGTGCTTTCCGTCGCGCCGGAATGGCAGACGGTCGTCACCGGCGCCATCATCATCATCGCGGTCTATGCCGACCAGATGCGCCGGCGCGAAGCGAAATAACCGGAAGGAGGCCGAGGCCTCCGGACGGTCGATAAGTTCATGCAGTGTGAACACAAGGAGGAAAACATGTTCACGAGACGGACTCTACTTGGCGCGGTCGCAGCAATCTCGCTGCTCGGTGCGGCGACGGGAGCGGGCGCACAGGACAAGCTCTACGTGCCGCTCATTTCGAAGGGCTTCCAGCATCAGTTCTGGCAGGCCGTGAAGGCCGGCGCCGACAAGGCCGGTGCGGAACTCGGCGTCGAGGTGACGTTCGAGGGACCGGATAACGAAAGCCAGGTCGACAAGCAGATCGACATGCTGGCCGCAGCCCTCGCCAAGAAGCCGGCCGCCATCGGCTTTGCCGCTCTCGACAGCCAGGCGGCCATTCCGCTTCTCAAGCAGGCCCAGGACGCCAAGATCCCGGTCATCGCCTTCGACTCCGGCGTCGATAGCGACATCCCGGTCGCGACGGCCTCGACGGACAACATCGCGGCGGCCGCGCTTGCCGCCGACAAGCTCGCCGAGTTGATCGGCGATGCCGGCAAGGTTGCCGTGGTCGCCCACGACCAGACCTCGCGCACCGGCGTCGACCGCCGCGACGGCTTCGTCAACCGGATGAAGGAGAGCCATCCGAATGTCGAGATCGTCACCATCGAATACGGCGGTGGCGACCATCTGAAGTCGACGGAGATCACCAAGGCGATCCTGACCGCCAATCCCGACATCAAGGGCATCTTCGGCACCAACGAAGGCTCGGCCATTGGCGTCGTCAACGGCGTGAAGGAAGCAGGCGCCAAGGTCGTGGTCGTCGGCTACGACTCGGGCAAGGCCCAGAAGGACGCGGTCCGTGACGGCTCCATGGCCGGCGCGATCACGCAGAACCCGGTCGGCATCGGCTACGAGACGGTCAAGGCCGCCGTTGCCGCCGCCAAGGGCGAGAAGGTCGAGAAGAACATCGATACCGGCTTCTACTGGTACGACAAGACCAATATCGACTCGCCGGAAATCTCCGCCGTTCTCTACGATTGATCCGAAATCCGGCCCGGGGACCGAGGTCTCCGGGCCCTTTCCGAGACGCGGCGTACGATCCGGCTCGGCACCGAAGCACTCCGCGAACAAATGCAGAAGGTTATGAAGGCATGAAGATTACCGGTCTTCGCACTATGGACGTGCGCTTCCCGACAAGCCAGCATCTGGATGGATCCGACGCGATGAATCCGGACCCGGACTATTCGGCGGCCTATGTGATCCTGGAGTCCGACGGCCCGCACGAAGGCCACGGTCTGACCTTCACCATCGGCCGCGGCAACGAGATCTGCGTGGCGGCCATCGAGGCGCTGCGCCCGCTCGTCGTCGGTCTCGACATGGCGTGGGTGGCGGAGGACATGGGACGCTTCTGGCGACATATCACCTCCGACAGCCAGTTGCGCTGGGTCGGCCCGGACAAGGGCGTCATCCACCTCGCCACCGGCGCGGTGGTCAATGCGGTCTGGGATCTCTGGGCCAAGATCGAGGGCAAGCCGGTCTGGCAGCTCGTCGCCGAGATGTCGCCCGAGGACCTCGTGCGCTGCATCGACTTCCGCTACCTGACAGACTGCATCACGCCCGAATGGGCACTCGAATTCCTGACGGAGCAGGCCAGGGACAAGCAGGAACGCATCGCGACGCTGAAGGCCGAGGGCTACCCCTGCTACACGACCTCCGCCGGCTGGCTCGGCTATGACGACGCCAAGCTGCGCCGCCTTTGCCGCGAAGCCGTCGATGCGGGCTTCAAGCACATCAAGATGAAGGTCGGCCGCGACCTCGACGACGATATCCGCCGCCTCACCATCGCCCGGGACGAAGTAGGCCCCGACGTCAACCTGATGATCGACGCCAACCAGGTCTGGGAAGTCGACCAGGCGATCGACTGGGTGAAAAAACTCGCCTTCGTCAAGCCGTGGTTCATCGAGGAACCGACGAGCCCGGACGACGTGGAAGGCCACCGAAAGATCCGCGAGGCCGTCGCGCCCGTCCAGGTCGCGACCGGCGAGATGTGCCAGAACCGCATCATGTTCAAGCAGTTCATCATGCGCGGCGCCATCGATGTCGTGCAGATCGACAGTTGCCGGCTGGGCGGCCTCAACGAGGTTCTCGCCGTGATGCTGATGGCCGCGAAATACGGGCTGAAGGTCTGCCCTCATGCGGGCGGCGTTGGCCTGTGCGAATATGTCCAGCACATGTCGATGATCGACTATCTCTGCATTGCCGGGACGCGGGAAGGGCGGGTCATCGAGTTCGTCGATCACCTCCACGAGCATTTCGTCGATCCCTGCATCATCCGCGATGCGGCCTATATGCCGCCGCAGGCGCCGGGCTTCTCCATCGAGATGAAGCGGGACAGCCTCGAAGCCTACCGTTTCCGGGGGGCGTGATGGACCTCGGGCTTCAAGGCAAGGTCGTCGTCGTGACCGGCGGCGGCTCGGGTATCGGCGCCGGCATCACGGAAGTGCTGTCGGAGGAGGGCGCCCGGCCCGTCATTATCGCCCGGCGGGCGCCCGACGCGGACTGGCTGCGCCGCACCGGCGCCGAGTTCGTGCAGGCGGAACTTTCCGACGACGCGGCCTGCCGGCGCGCGATCGACACCGTCCGGTCGCGGTGCGGCGCCGTTCACGGCCTCGTCAACAATGCGGGCGCCAATGACGGCGTCGGCATCGGCAAGGGGCCGGACGCCTTTCGCGACAGCCTCAACCAGAACCTCGTCCACTATTACACGATGGTCCATCTGTTGCAGGACGACCTACGGGCGGCGCGCGGCGCCATCGTCAACATCAGCTCCAAGACGGCTCTGACCGGGCAGGGCGGCACCTCGGCCTATGTCGCAGCCAAGGCCGCGCAACTCGGGCTCACGCGCGAATGGGCGGTCGAGTTCCTGGCCGACGGCGTGCGCGTCAATGCCATCGTCGTCGCCGAGGTGATGACGCCGCTCTACCGGCGCTGGCTGGATACCCTGCCGGATGGCGAGGCGGCCCTCAAGGAGATCGTCCGGCGCATTCCGCTCGGCCAGCGCATGACGACCGCCCGCGAGATCGGCGATACCTGCGCCTTCCTGCTGTCGGGCCGCGCCAGCCACATGACGGGGCAGTGGCTTTTCCCGGATGGCGGCTATACGCATCTCGACAGGGCAATTCGCGGGCATGCGGAGGAAAATCCCGCAACCGATTGAGGATTTTCATTGCCGCCCGCTTGTCCACAAGGCCGCGGGAGGCCTAGTTGGACACACGGCACGCTGCTATGACGTGCTTTTGATGACGAGGAATGATCAAGGTCGGCCATGCGGGTTTCTGATTGCTACAATTTCCACGATTTCCGCCGCCTGGCCAAAAAGCGTCTTCCCGGCCCGATCTTCAATTATATCGACGGCGCGGCGGATGACGAGGTCACCTACAGGCGCAACACGGCGGCTTTCGAGGATTGCGACCTCCTGCCAAGTGTCCTCAACGGGGTCAGCGACGTCGACATGTCGGTGACGGTGATGGGGCAGAAGCTGGCCATGCCGGTCTATTGCTCGCCCACCGCGCTCCAGCGCCTGTTTCACCACGAAGGCGAGCGGGCGGTCGCCCATGCGGCGAACAGGTTCGGCACGATGTTCGGCGTTTCCTCGCTCGGCACGATCAGCCTGGAGGAGGCGCGGCGCATCAGCAGCGCGCCGCAGGTCTATCAATTCTACTTCCACAAGGATCGCGGTCTCAACCGGGACATGATGGCGCGCGCGAAGCAGGCCGGCGTCGAGGTGATGATGCTGACCGTCGACAGCATCACCGGCGGAAACCGCGAGCGGGACCAGCGGACCGGCTTTGCGATCCCGTTCCGGCTGAATCTCGCCGGGATGGCGCAGTTCGCGGTCAAGCCGGGCTGGGCGCTCAACTATTTCACGCATGAGAAATTCCGCCTGCCGCAGCTGGAAAGCCATGTCGACATGGGCAGCGGGACGATGTCGATCAGCCGCTACTTCACGGAGATGCTCGACCCGGCGATGAACTGGGACGATGTCGCCGAGATGGTGAAGGAATGGGGCGGCCATTTCTGCCTCAAGGGGATCATGACGGTGGAGGATGCGAGGCGTGCCGTCGATATCGGCTGCACCGGCATCGTCCTGTCGAACCATGGCGGGCGGCAGCTCGACGGTTCGCGTAGCGGGTTCGACCAGCTCGCGGAAATCGTCGATGCGGTCGGCGACCGCATCGATGTCATGATGGACGGCGGCGTCCAGCGCGGCACGCATGTCCTGAAGGCCCTGTCGCTGGGGGCGAAGGCCGTCGGCGTGGGACGCTACTATCTTTTCCCGCTGGCCGCCGCCGGCCGGGCCGGCGTCGAGCGGTCGCTGTCGCTGATGAAAACGGAAATCGAGCGCGGCATGAAGCTCATGGGCTGCGCCACCGTCGATCGCCTTTCGACCAGCAACCTGCGGTTCCGCACGTAGCGCATCCGCTCCACGCATTGAACGCAATTCCGCCCGGCCTGCCTTTCGGCAAGCCGGGCGGTCGCGTTTTCACCGGCGCTCTTCTCAGGCGGCGTTGAGCTTCTTCTCGCAGCGCAGCAGCATGCCGTAGAGGTCGCGCGGCTCGTCGGGGTCGGCGAGGAGGTCGAGTTCCGTGAACATATCGTGTTCGGCGATCTTCTCCCGCACGTAGCGAAGGGCCGAGAAGTCCTCGGTGGCGAAGCCGACGCTGTCGAAGAGCGTGATCTGGTCCGCGCTCCTGCGGCCTTGCGTTGCGCCGGTCATGACCTCCCAGAGCTCGATGACGGGATGATCGGCCGCAAGCTGCTGGATCTCGCCCTCGATGCGGGTCTGCGGCGGATATTCGACGAAGATGTCTGAGCGCAGCAGGATGTCCTTGCTGAGTTCCGTCTTGCCGGGGCAGTCGCCGCCGACCGCGTTGATGTGCACGCCGGGGCCGACATGGTTGTCGGAAAGGATCGTCGCATACTGCTTGTCGGCCGTGACGGTGGTGATGATGTCCGCACCCTCGACAGCCTCCTCGACCGAGCCGCATTCGACGATGGTGAAGCCGAGGCCCGCAAGGTTGCGCGCGCATTTCTTCGTCGCCGAGGCGTCGATGTCATAAAGGCGCAGCGTGTCGATGCCGAGCAGCGACTTGAAGGCGCGGGCCTGGAATTCGCTCTGCGCGCCGTTGCCGATGATCGCCATGGTGCGGGCGTTTGGCCGGGCGAGGTACTTCGCCGCGACGGCCGAGGTCGCCGCGGTGCGCAGCGCCGTCAGGATCGTCATCTCGGTCAGCAGCATCGGATAGCCGTTGCCGACATCCGAGAGCACGCCGAAGGCCGTCACGGTCTGTCGGCCGTCGCGGGTGTTCTTCGGGTGGCCGTTGACATATTTGAAGCCGTAGAGCGTGCCGTCGCTGGTCGGCATCAGCTCGATGACGCCCTCCTGCGAATGCGAGGCGACGCGCGGGGTCTTGTCGAAGACCGGCCAGCGGCGGAAATCCTCCTCGATGGTGGCCGCCAGCTCCGTCAGGAACCGGTCGATGCCGACCTTCAGTACCAGCTTCATCATGTGGTCCACGCTGACGAACGGGACGACGTTCAATTTCGGATCCGTGTTCATTTTCCCTCCAACCAGAACAGCGATATTCAGCCCGCGAGCGTCGGGCGATCCATCACCCGCTTGCCCATCAGGCTGGAAACGAGATCGACGAGCAGCTTGGCGGTCTTGCCGCGCTCGTCGAGGAACGGGTTCAATTCGACGATGTCGAGGCTCGTCACGAGATCGCTGTCATGGAGCATTTCCATGATCAGGTGCGCCTCGCGGAACGTCGCGCCGCCCGGCACGGTGGTGCCGACGGCCGGCGCGATGTCCGGCTCCAGGAAATCGACGTCGAAGCTGACATGCAGCAGGCCGTTTGCGGCCCGGACACGCTCGATGAAGCTGCGCACGAGGACGGCGACGCCGTGCTCGTCGATCACGCGCATGTCGTGCACTGTGATGCCGGTCCTGCGGATCGCCGCCCGCTCGGCGGGATCGACGCTGCGGATGCCGATCATGCAGACGTTTTCGGTCGGAACCGCATGGGCGAGATCCGGGAAGTAGCTGCCGAAGCCGGCCTGGCCGGTGTAATAGGCGACCGGCGTGCCGTGCAGGTTGCCGCTGGTGGTCGTCTCGAGGCTGTGAAAGTCGGTATGCGCGTCGAGCCAGAGCACGAAGAGCGGCCGGCCGAGTTCGGCGGCGCGGCGCGCAAGGCCCGGCACGGTGCCGGCGGAGATCGCATGGTCGCCGCCGAGGAAGATGGGCATGCCGCCCCTGCTGTGCTCGTAGGCCGCCGCCGAAAGCGCCTCGACCCAGGCGACCGTCTCGCCGAGGTGGTGCACGGCCTTGTTCGGATGCGGCATTTCGGCGAAGGGGCGGGGGCTGACATTGCCGATGTCCTTCACGGTGTGGCCGAGTTCCTCCAGCGCGGTGCGAAGGCCGGCGATGCGCAGGGCGCTCGGCCCCATCTCGCAGCCAAGCTGCCCCGCACCGATTTGCAAGGGGGCGCCGATCAGCGTGCAGTCCATGGTGTACTCCCGTTTCGTTTTTCTCATTGTAGAAAGCGAAAATGGCAGACTGAATATTGAATTTTGGCATATCGGAATGGCATATTGGCCAGATTGGAAAGCTAGGAGACCAGATTGACATGGATGACCTCGACCGGAAGATCGTCACGCTCCTGCGCGGCAACGGCCGCCGCTCCGTCTCGGACCTTGCTCTCGAAACCGGCGCCTCGCGGGCGACCGTGCGCGGCCGGATCGAGCGCATGGAGGAGGACGGCACCATCCTCGGCTATACGGTGATGCTGCGCGCCGATGCGCTGGAGGACGTCGTGCGCGGCGTCATGATGATCGAGATCGAGGGCCATGTGACCGACCGCGTGATCCGCACGCTCGGCGGCTTTCCGGAAATCTCGCAGATCCACACAACGAACGGCCGCTGGGATCTGCTGGTCGAGCTCAGCGCCGCGAGCCTTGCCGATTTCGACGCCGTGCTGCGCAAGATCCGCCTCGTGCCCGGCATTACCGGCAGCGAAACCAGCCTTCTCCTGTCGACGCCGCGCTCGACAAGGGCAAAGCTCTAGGCTGATTGCATCGGCGGGTGACTTGGAGGCGGATATCGGCGTAAGCTGCCGGGGAAGGCCATCCTCACCAAGCCGGACGCCACGCCATGCCTGCACACCGGAAAATGGACAATGCCGTGTTCTACCTGTCGCTGACAGCCATTCTGCTGGCCGCGGTCGTTTCCGCCATGGCGCTGCGGAACGTAAGAGGGGAAATGGCGGCAAAGCCGGTCATCTCGCATGGTAGCGCCTTTTCCTCGGCAACGCCGGTTGCGGTCGCGGGACGGACCTGAGGTGACCTTGCCCTCATCTTCTAGGAGGATGGCGGCGCCCGGCGGAAAGCGGCACACAGGAGGCAGATACAGTATTCTGCAAAGGGTGCCGACCATGACCGCCTATCCCATCGACCTGATCCGCGCTTCCTTCCCGGCCCTCGACGGCTCCCGCACCGCTTATCTCGACAATCCCGCCGGAACGCTCGTTCCCCGGCCTGTCATCGCGGCCGTGGCCGATGCGATGGCGACGGCATCCGCCAATCTCGGTGGCCGGTTCGCCGCCTCGCAGCGCGCGGACGCCATCTGGCGGACGGCGCACGATGCTGCGGCGGAATTCGTCAACGCGGCCTCCTGGCAGGAGATGATCATCGGCCCGAACATGACAACGCTCGCCTTCCAGATGGGACGCGTCATCGGCAGGACGTTTTCGCCCGGCGACGAGATCATCGTCACGCGAATGGACCATGAAGGAAACGTCTCGCCCTGGCTGGCGATGGCCGAAGCCTACGGGCTGGTGGTGAAGTGGCTTCCCTTCAACACGGAAAGCTGGCGTATCGAGCCGGAGGACCTTGCGGCCCTTCTCACGCCGCGCACGAAGTTCCTCGCGCTCAACTATGCGTCCAACATGACCGGCAGCATCAACGACGTCGCCGCGCTGACGACGCTGGCCAAGGCGGCGGGCGCGCTCGTCTGGATCGACGCGGTGCAGCTCGCGCCACACCGTCTGCCGGATGTGCGGGCGATCGGCTGCGATTTCCTCGTCTGCTCCTCCTACAAGTTCTTCGGCCCGCATCTCGGCGTGCTGTGGGGACGGGAGGAGTTGCTGCGCGCGCTGCCGCCCCATCGCGTGCGCTGCCAGAGCGACGATATTCCGGACCGTTTCTGCACGGGGACGCCGCAGACGGAGCTTCTCGCCGGCCTCACCGCGACGATCGACTATCTCGCCTGGGCGGGCGAGGCGAATGGCCATGCCGGCACGCGGCGCGAGCGCATGGCAGGCGCCTACCACTCGTTCGATTCCTACGAGGCGGCCCTGACGCGCCGGCTGATCAGCGGGCTGACGGCCCTTCCGGGCGTCCGGCTGGTCGGCATCGCCAATCCCAACCTCTTCGCCCACCGCGTGCCGACGATCTCCTTTACCCACGAGCGCGTCTCGACGCATCGCTTCGCCGAGGCGCTGGCGGCGGAGGACATCAATATCTGGTCGGGCCACAATTACGCGCTGGAGCCCGCCCGTCATCTCGGCCTGCCGGAAGACGAGGGCGTCGTCCGCATCGGCATCGCCCACTACAATTCCGCCGAGGAGATCGAGCGCACGCTCACGGCGATCGAAAGGCTTGTCGCCTAGCGACAGCCTGTCGTAAAGGAGCGAAAGTAATCGTTTTCCTTCGGGAGTTTAGCAGATGGACCCATGCCAGAATCGCCCGCCGCCAACTGGGTAGCGCCCTTCGCCCATGCGCTCGACCGCTATGACCAGCCCGACGGTGCGCCGGCGCTTCTGGCAGCCATCGGGGCGGTCGCGCCCTTCCAGCTTGCCCTTTCGGTGGTGCATCGGCGCGAGGGCGGCCCGAGCTACGTCTTCGATACGTTCTCGGGCCCACGGGCCAAGCGTGCGGTCCAGTTTTTCATAGCCGGCACCTATCTGCTCAATCCCTTCTACAACGCCTATCTCGCCGGCCTGCCGGCCGGCGTCTACCTGATGCGGGATCTCGCCCCCGACAATTATCTCGATTCCGGTCTCTATCACGGTCTGGAAATCCGCCGTCACGAGGACGAGGAACTGGGTTATCGCACCCATGGATGGCCGGAAGGCATGGAGGAATTGCTCATCGCCATGGACCTGCCGGGCGGCGACATGGCGGAGATCAGCCTGTCGCGCATCCGCAGCGAAGGCGGCTTCGACGAGGCGTCCGTGGCGCGGCTGCGGGAGGCGCATCCGCTGATCACGGCGGTCTTCCGGCGGCTATGGGCACATCTCGGCCGCAGCGGCAATCACCAGCAGCCCCGCGCCATCGACCATCTCTTCAGCGATTTCGGCCATGGTCTGCTGAGCCCGCGCGAGCGGGAGGTGGCGCTTCTCATCCTGAAGGGGCATTCCAGCGAATCGATCAGCTATCACCTCGGCATCTCGATCGCGACGGTGAAGACGCACCGGCAGAAGCTCTACGCCAAGCTCAACCTGTCGACCCAGCAGGAACTGTTCTCCGCCTTCCTGCGCAGTCTCAATCTTTAGAGGAATTCGCGGCGGGTAGGGGGCGCGGCGACCGCGCCCCTTCGCGTTGTTCAGCCCTTGAGGCTCTCGCGGATGGCCGCCGAGATCGCGGCAAGGCCCTTGCGCAGCTCGTCTTCCGTCGGCCAGGCATAGCCGATGCGGAAGTGCCGGTCGTCCTGCTCGAACCAGCGGCCGCGGCCGACATAGGCCTGGTGGCGGCTGTAGAGGCTTTCGTGGAAGGCGGCGAGGTCGACATTCGCCGAGGGCACGATGCGCGGGAAGCAGACGCAGCCGCCGGAGGGCTCGATCCACTCGACGAGCGGTTCGGCGGCGATCCATTCCTTGACGATGGCGAAGGCGCTGGCGATGCGGGCATTGTTGAAGGCCAGCCATTCGCCGCGCTGGCGAAGCGCGACATAGGCGATGTATTCGTCCACGGTGCTGCCGGAAATGCCGATCTGCTCGCGGGCGGCGAGGAACGTATCCATCAGCGCGGCATCGCGCGTGATCAGCCAGCCGATGCGGATGCCCGGAATGCCGTAGGTCTTGGAGAGCGAGGAGACGCTGATCACCCGGTCCGAGAGGCTGGCGGCCACCGGCAGCATCGTGCCGAAGGTCATCTCGCGATAGGTCTCGTCGAAGAGCAGGCGAATGCCCTTGCGTTCGACGAGGGCGACGAGCGCCTTCAGTTCCTCCTCGCTGATCATCACGCCCGTCGGATTGTGCGGATAGGTGACGGAGAGATATTTCGTCTCCGGCCGGGTCGCCGCTTCGAGCGCCGCAAGGTCGAGCCGGTAGCCGGTCTCGAAGGTGAGGTCGACGATGCTCATGTCGCAGCCGATGGCCCGCGGCGTCTCGAGGTTCGTGGCATAGTTCGGCCGCACCACGACGATGTGGTCGCCGGCCTGCAGCATCGAGGTCGAGATGATGAAGAGCGCGCCCGCCGCGCCCGCGGTCACCAGCACGTCGTCCGGCGAGAGGTCGGTGCCCGTGCCGGCGATCATGCGGCGCAGGTCCGGCGCGCCGCGATGGTCGCCGTAACACAGCAGGATATCGTCCAGCTTGAGATTCAGCTCGCCGAGCCTGCGGTCGGCGACCGAGCTTTCCGAGAGGTTGTAGCGGATCGTGTCGTAGCCGAGCTGTTCCGGCGATTCCAGCTCGATGGGCATGCGTGCATATTTCATGATGGCTCTCCCTTTGCCTTCTGAAGACAAGGGCTAGATCAAGCGCGCGACACAATCCATCCACCCTGAGGGTGATGCCGGCCATCATCCTTTGGGTGGATTTCATCCCCCATTGTGCAGGCGCATCGTTCCCCACCGGCGGAAGAGGACCGCCGTAAGGCCCGAGCCAACAAGAAAAGGGGAATGCCATGAAATTCATGATCGGTCTGTTGTCCGCCGCAATTGTAGGCTTGGCGGGCGCGATGCCTGCCCATGCGGAAACCCTGCGCGTCGGCATGGAATGCACCTATGCCCCGTTCAACTATCGCACGCCCGAGGGGGAGATGGCCGGCTACGACGTCGACGTCGCCAAGGGCATCGCCGAGCGCATCGGCGTGGATCTCGAATATGTCTGCCAGGAATGGGACGGCATGCTGCCGGCGCTTCTCGCCAGCAAGTTCGACCTCATCGTCGCCTCCATGTCGATCACCGAGGAGCGCAAGCAGAAGATCGACTTCTCCATTCCCTACCGCGTCTCGCTCGGCCGTATCCTGGGGGCGAAGGATGCCGGGCTGAAGCTCTTCGACGATGCCGGCAAGCCGAACCCGGAGGCTTTCAACGGCCTGCGCTTCGGCGTCGAGCGCGCCTCGACCTATGCCAAGTGGGTGGAAGCCAAGCTGCCGGGCGCCGAGATCGTGCTCTATGACGGCGCCCAGCCGATGCTGCTCGACCTGCAGAACGGCCGCATCGACATCGCCATCACCAACCCCATGAAGGCCTATCTCGACTTCCTCAGCAAGGAGAACGGCGCAGGCTTCGAGTTCGTCTCGCCGCCGATCGACGAAGTCGAATATTTCGGTCCGGGTGTCGGCGTCGGCCTGCGCAAGGGCAATGACGAATTGCTCGCCAAGATCGACAAGGCGCTGGAAGACATGATCAAGGACGGATCGCTCGAAAAGTACAGCAGCAAATACTTCCCCTTCTCCATCCAGCCGTCGGGCTGGAAGGGCGTTGGCGAGTAAAGGAACCCGCGGGCGCTGCGCCGTGCGGCGCCCGGCTTGCTCTAGGGAGGTATCGCCATGTCGCTACTCGACGGCTGGTGGGACGATTTCTTCTTCGGCCTGCTGACGGTGCTGCAGGTCTTCTGCATCGCGCTCGTCATTGCGGTGGTGTGCGGGCTGCTCGGCGCTTCGGCCAAGCTTTCGAACAGCCGCGTCCTGCGCGGCATCGCCCAGGCCTACACCATCGTCTTTCGCGGCGCGCCGGAGCTTCTGGTGCTGCTGCTCTTCTATTTCGGCATGGCCATCACGCTGACCTGGTTCGTGCAGGTCTTCGATCCGTCGGTGAAGTTCATCGACCTGCCGCCGTTCTGGGCGGGCTCCATTGCGATCGGCCTCATCGTCGGCGCCTATATGACGGAGACCTTCCGCGGCGCCTTCCTTGGCGTTGACCGCGGTCAGGTCGAGGCGGCGCGGGCGCTCAGCCTCAAGCGCCACCAGATCTTCCGCTATGTGCGCTTTCCGCAGATGTGGCGGCTGGCGCTGCCGAATTTCGGCAACCACATGCTGTCCATCATGAAGGATACGGCCCTCGTCTCGATCATCGGCCTCGAGGAAATCCTCTTCGTCGCCAAGATGGCGAATTCCATCATCCACCGGCCCTTCCTGCTCTACATGACGGTGGCCCTGATCTACCTCGCCGTGACGACCGTCATCACCTCTATCGTCGCCTGGCTCGAACTGCGCGCCAACCGCCATCTGAGAGGTGCACGATGAATTTCGACGTCTCGCTGATCGCCACCAGCCTGCCGAAGATCCTGCACGGCCTCGGGCTGACGCTCAACCTCCTCGTCGTCTCGACCCTGATCGGGCTGGCGCTCGCCGTCGGCATCCTGCTGATGCGGCTTTCCAAACGGGCCTGGCTGGTCTGGCCGGCCAAGGCCTATATCTACTTCTTCCGCGGCACGCCGCTGCTCGTGCAGCTCTTCGTGATCTATCACGGCCTGCCGCAGTTCGGCTTCATCCGCCACAGCATCCTCTGGCCGATCCTGCGCGAGCCCTACTGGTGCTCGGTCATCGCGCTTTCGCTGAACACGGCCGCCTATGTCTCGGAAATCCTGCGCGGCGGGGTGCTGGGCGTCGACAAGGGCTTCGTCGAGGCGGGCAAGGCGCTCGGCCTCAGCAAGTTCCAGCGGGCAAGCCGCATCACGGCGCCGCTCGCCGTGCGGCTGGCGCTTCCGGCCTACAGCAACGAGATCGTGTCGATGCTGAAATCGACCGCGCTCGCCTCCACCGTCACGCTGATGGAGATGACGGGCGTCGCCCGCACCATCGTCGCCGACACCTTCGCCCCCTACGAGATCTTCATCGCCGCGACGATCATCTACCTCGTGCTCGTCTGGATCATCCAGACCGGCTTCTCGATGATCGAAACCTATGCGAACCGCCATGCAAGAAGGACCTGACGCCATGACGGATATCATCGTCCTGGAAAAGATGAACAAGTTCTACGGCACCTACCACGCCCTGAAGGACGTGGACCTCACGATCGCCAAGGGGGAGAAGGTCGTCGTCTGCGGGCCGTCCGGCTCGGGAAAATCGACCATGATCCGCTGCATCAACCGGCTGGAGGAGCACAATAGCGGTAGCATCCTCGTCGGCGGCGAGGAGCTGACGGACGACGAGAAGAAGATCGACCTCGTGCGGCGCGAGGTGGGCATGGTGTTCCAGAGCTTCAACCTCTTCCCGCACATGACGGTCCTCGAAAACCTGACGCTCGCGCCCCGGCTGGTGCGCCGGATGCCGACGCCCGAGGCCGAGGCCATCGCGATGAAGTACCTCAACCGCGTGCGCATTCCCGACCAGGCGCACAAATATCCCTCCCAGCTTTCCGGCGGCCAGCAGCAGCGCGTGGCGATAGCCCGCGCGCTCTGCATGAACCCGGAGGTCATGCTGTTCGACGAGCCGACCTCCGCGCTCGACCCGGAGATGATCTCGGAGGTGCTGGACGTCATGACCGACCTTGCCCGCGAGGGCATGACGATGGTCTGCGTGACGCACGAGATGGGCTTTGCCCGCTCGGTGGCCGACCGTATCGTCTTCATGGACCGTGGAGAGATCGTCGAGGTCTCCACGCCGGCCGAATTCTTCGCAGCCCCCAAATCCGAGCGCGCCCGCACGTTCCTCGGACAGATTCTTGCCCATTGAGATCCGACATGACCGATATTGCCGAAACCTTCCTCGCCTTCGCCGAAAAGATCGCCGACAGCTCCCGCGCCCTGCTTCTCGCCGCCGCGCAGGAGGCGCCCCGTGTCGACCTCAAGCAGGATGCGAGTTTCGTGACCGCCACCGATCGCGCCGTCGAGGCGCGGCTGCGCGAGGAAATCCACGCGGCCTTCCCGGACCACGGCATCATGGGCGAGGAATATGGCAGCGAACGGCTCGACGCCGAATTCGTCTGGGTGCTCGATCCGATCGACGGCACGGCGGCCTGGGTCGCGGGCATTCCCGTCTACGGCACGCTGATTTCGCTGGCGCGCGGCGGCAAGCCGCTGCTCGGCGTCATCGATCTTCCGGCCACCGGCGAACGGCTCACGGGCATTTCCGGCCGGGGCGCATGGCATAACGGCAAGGCGATCCGCTGTCGCAAGGGCACCTCCCTTGCCGATGCCTATATGACATCCTCCAATCCGCGCTTCATTCCGGAAGCGGACCGCGCACCCTTCGCGCGTCTCAACGATGCAGTGCAGTTCACCCAGTACGGCGGAAGCTGCTACAGTTATGCCTGCCTTGCCCGCGGTCGCACCGACCTTGCCGTCGATGCCGGCTTCGACGCCTACGACCTCTTCGCGCCGACCGCCATCATCGAGGGCGCCGGCGGCATCGTGACGGACTGGCGGGGCGGCCCGCTCGACCTTGCCTGGCGCGGCTGCGTCGTGGCGGCGGGGGACGAGGCACTGCACGCGAAGGCGCTGGACCTGCTGGGGGCCGGCTGAGCCTAGATTTCCTCGATCGCGTCGTGGAGCGTCTCGATGGCCGAGAGGCGGCCGCGGCGCTTGGCGCCGGCAAGCTCCATCACGCGGGTCGCGAGCAGGTCCGTCAGGGCCATGACGGCGACATGGCTGTAGAGCGGCCCCGCCGCCGCCGTCTGGCAGCGGAAATGCCATGTCACCTCGCCAAGGCGCTCGCAGTCGTCGTCCGTCACGACCATCGTCTTCGCGCCGGTCTTGACGATCTGCGAGAGGATGAGCGGGAAGGCGCGGACCTGACGGCGCAGTCCGTAGGCGATGACGCAATCCTCCCTTCCGATGCTGGCGATATGCTCGGCCATCGTCTGGCCGGCATGGGGAAGCGACACCGTGTTCTCGATGATCTGCTGGACCTGCCATTGCAGGTAGGTAGCGAAGGACTGGCTGGTGCGGAAGCCGATGATCCAGACGCGGCGGGCCGACAGCATCGCCTGCGCGACGTCGTCGATCTCCTGCAGGGTGATGGCCGCGAAGGAGCGGTCGATATTGGCGTGAATCTGCTGGAGATGGGCATGCAGCGTCTGGTCCGGCGGATCGGCGGGCGACACGACGCGGTAGAGCGCGGCGCCCGACATCTGCTCGGATCGCACATGCCGGCGCGCTTCCTCGTAGTTCGTATAGCCGAGCCGCTGCACGAAGCGCGAGACGGTGGCGTTGGAGACATTCGCCAGCCGCGCCAGCTCTGATGCGGTATAGCTTGCAAGCTCCCCCGGAAAGCTGAGTACGAAATCCGCCAGCCGCCGCTCCGCCGGATGCATCTGGCGCAACTCGTTTCTGATGCGCTGGAGAAATGACTGCTTGGGAACGGGCTGCTGCATCAGGGCGTCCATGAAAATCTTCTTTCGTGAACTCTAGCCGTTGCCGGCCGGGAAGGGAACTGCCTTTTCGCGAAGGCTGATAGAAATAGCCGTGATAACAAGGGGTTCAAGGCGTTTTTCGTAGGCCGGAAGGGTGTGCCTGAAAATAGTTTTTCCATGAATGTATTTTTTTGTAGACGCCATCCGTGAAAAAATGCTTTCATAAAGTCGTGGCCGGCGGAGGTTTCCGGCTGCTCTTCGAAAGAGACGACCGCCTGCCGGCCGGCGGTTGGAAAACGGGACGGATGCCGGCGCAACCATCAGATATGCAGGCTCGCCTTCCGGCTGGGCATGCGACACAGTCCTATGGGAGGATAGCTGTGGAAACGAAACCGAAAACGACGGTCTCGACCCTTGAGGAGAGGGACCGGACATTCAAGCGCATCGCCTGGCGAATTCTGCCCTTCGCCACGCTGGTCTATATCTTCGCATGGCTCGACCGGGTGAATGTCGGCTTTGCCAAACTCACGATGCTCGACGATCTCGGCTGGAGCGACGCCGTCTACGGCGCGGGGGCGGGCATCTTCTTCTTCGGCTATTTCCTGTTCGAGGTGCCGAGCAATTTGCTCCTGCAGAAGATCGGCGCGCCGAAGACCATCCTGCGCATCGCGCTCGGCTGGGGCGTCGTGTCCGTGCTGATGGCGCTGTGCACGCAGCCCTGGCATTTTTACGTGCTGCGTTTCCTTCAGGGTGCCTTCGAGGCCGGTCTTCATCCGGGCCTCATCCTCTATCTCACCTATTGGCTTCCGGCGCACCGGCGTTCGCGCGCCATCGCCATCTTCATGTCCGCCTCGCCCATCGCCCTGCTTCTGGGCAGCCCGCTCGCCGCCTATATCATGACGAGCACCGACGGCCTGATGGGCTTCAGGGACTGGCAATGGCTCTTCATCATCGAGGGCGTCCCGTCGATCATCCTCGGCCTGCTCGCCGTCTTCGTGATGACCGCAAAGCCGAGCGAGGCAAAGTGGCTGAGCCAGGCCGAGCGCGACCAGGTGGCCTATGAGCTCGACCAGGAGGCGGCGCAGATGCAGGGCCGCGAGCACAAGTTCGGTGCTGCGCTGCGCAGCCGGGACGTCTGGGTCCTCATCCTCACCCTCTTCTGCATCATCACCGGCAATGCGACGCTCTCCTTCTACGGGCCGAGCCTCATCACCGCCGCCGGCTTTACGGATATCACGGTGGTCGGCTGGATCATGTCGGGCATCTTCCTGTTCGGCTGGATGGGCATGATGACCAATGGCTGGCTTTCCGACCGCAGCCACGAATCCCGTTGGCACACGGCCGTCGCCGCGGCGCTCGGCGCCACGGGCCTCGTGCTGGCGGCGTTCGCCCAGGAAGCCGGCAGCGCGCCGGGTGTCATCGCGGCGCTTGCCCTTTCGGCAGCGGGTACGATGGGCTCCATCCCGGTGTTCTGGAGCCTGCCGCCGCGCTTCATGTCGGGAACGGCGCTTGCCGCCGGTGTCGCGCTCATCAATTCTATCGCGAACCTTGCCGGCTATTTTGCCCCGCAGTTCCTCGGCGCCATCAAGACCGCTACCGGTGTTTATTCGCCGGGCCTCTTCATCATCGCCGGGGTGGAGTTCATCGCCGTGCTGCTGATCCTTCTCTTCATCCGCAAGGAGCCGGCCGAAACCACCGCCCTGCCGGCCGGAAAAGCTGCAGCTTCGTGATCCGGCGCGCCGCCCGCATGCCGAAAGCCTGCGGGCGGCGGCCACTATAACAGCATACAAGGAGAACCGACGTGACCGACGCCCCCGAAACCGCAAAGCCGCTGCCGCGCGAAACCTTCTACAATCGCTCCATGAGCCTGCCGGACGAGCTGATGATCGGCACCACCGACATCCATGTCCATAGCGGCCCCTGGCTGAAATCCTGCCCCGGCCGGCTGACGCCCTTCGAGATCGCCGAGCAGGCGAAGGCGGCAGGCATGAAGGCGCTTGTCTTCTATGACCACACGCTCGGCGTCAGCAACGGCACGTCCCAGCTGGTCAACTGGCAGGTGCCGGGCATCGATATCTTCGGCGGCATCATCCTCACCTCCAACTTCGGCGGCCTCAATCCGCGCGCCGTCAAGACGGCGCTCTATTACGGCGCCGGCGCCCGCTTCGTGCATTTCGGCGCTCATTGCACCCATTACATGGCGAGCCACGAAGGCTCCTTCGTCGACGGCAAGCCGGTCTACTTCAAGGACCAGTATCCGAAATTCGCGAAAGACGAATTGTCCCGCGCGGTCCGCATCCCGCTGGAAGGGCCGATTTCGGACGAGCTTGCCGAGATCCTCCAGCTCATCGCCGATCATCCCCATGTCCATCTCAATACCGGGCACATCTCCGCCGAAGAGGCGATCCGGCTCGTGGACCTTGCCATCGAGTTCGGTATCAGGAAGATCGTCGTCGCCCATCCCTGCCGCGTCCGCCTGTCGACGCAGCAGCAGAAGGACCTCGCGAAGAAGGGCGTGCTGCTCGAGGGCTGCGTGTCGGACTGGATGTTCCATCGCGGCCTGCCGCGCACGAACTACTATGTCGAGCGCGAATGGGCGGACCAGATCGCCGGCATCGCCAGCTCGCCGGATGCCTTCAGCGGCATCGTGCCCTGGGCGCGGCAGATCCGGGAAATCGGCATCGAGCATTTCGTGGTCGGCACCGACTACGGCATCCGCTCCGGCCCGACGCCCGTCGAGGGCATGCGTGTCCTGATCAGCTCGCTTCTCGATCTGGAGTTCACACCGGAAGAAATCCACACCATGGTCAAGACCAATCCCGAAAACCTGCTGGACCTCTAGGAAGAGTGCCGGGCGGAAACGCCCGGCGAACCCATCGGCGAAGGTAGACGGGCATGCCCGGCTGCCTTCGCACACAAGGAATAGGCCATGAAGCCCCTGCTTCTCATCAATCCCAACACCAATGCCGCCACGACCGAGGAAATGGTGGCGATCGCGCGCAACACCGCGCCTGCCGGCCAGGCGGTGGAGGGCGCGACGGTCCGGCGCGGCGCGCCGCTCATCTATGACGACGCGCTGCTGTCGGTCGGAGCCTCCGCCGTCATGGAACTGGCGAGGACGCTCGATCTTGCCCGCTATTCCGGCATCGTCGTCGCGGCTTTCGGCGACCCGGGCATCGATGCGCTGCGGCGGTTCTCGCCGGTGCCGGTCACCGGCATCGCCGAGGCCGGCATCATCGAGGCGGCCAGTGGCGGACGGCGCTTCTCCATCGTCACCACGACGCCCGACCTCGTCGAAGCGATCGAAAAGCGGGTGGAAGCTTATGGCTTTTCCGCATCCTTCACCGGCGTCCGCCTCACGGAGGGCGACGTCGCCAGCGTGATGAGCGACCCGGTGCGGCTGGAGGAAAGCCTCATGGAGGCCTGCGCCCTTGCGATCTCCGAGGATCGTGCGGAGGCGGTCATCATCGGCGGCGGGCCGCTCGCCGTTCACGCCGTCGCGCTGGGCGCCCGTTTCGAGGTCCCCATCATCGAGCCCGTCCCGGCGGCCATTCGCCTGGCGCTTGCAAGGACCGCCATGGCGGACGCGACGGCCTGAGCCGTGAGGCTTATGGCCGCCCGCCCGACCTTTCCCTACCCGTGGTCGACCAGCACCCGTGTTTCGGGCGAGCGCTGTGGACCGTGCCGGCAACTTCTGGCAGGAGAGGTATAAACGGATGTTCGCCGCTCCGGCGGACAATGGGAGGCGGATTTCATGACGGGCATCACAATTCTGGACGGCGGCATGAGTCGTGAGCTGGTCCGCCTCGGGGCCGAGCTGCGGCAGCCCGAATGGTCGGCGGTGGCGCTGATGGAAAGCCCGGATATCGTCCGGCAGGTGCATGCGGAATTCATTGCCGCCGGGGCGGATGTCGTCACGACGAACAGCTATGCGCTGGTGCCCTTCCATATCGGCGAGGCGCGGTTTCGCGCGGAAGGGCGCCGGCTTATCGCGCTGGCCGGCCGGCTGGCGCGGGAAGCGGCGGACGCGGCCGGGGAGCGAAAGGTCAAGGTCGCAGGTTCGCTGCCGCCGATCTTCGGGTCCTACGAGCCGCAGCTTTTCCAGCCGGAGCGCGTGCAGGATTATATCGGCCTCCTGGTCGCGGAGCTCGATCCCTACGTCGATGTCTTTCTCGGCGAGACGCTGAGCCTGATCGCGGAGGCGCAAGCCGTGGAGCGGGCGGTGGCGGCCACCGGAAAACCTTTCTGGATCTCCTTCACGCTGCAGGACGAGCCGGGCGCCGAAACGCAACCGCCCGCGCTGCGCTCCGGCGAGAGCGTGGCGGACGCGGCTCGCTGGATCGCGGCCTCTACGGCTTCGGCGATGCTGTTCAATTGCAGCCGGCCCGAGGTGATGCGGCAGGCGGTCGATGTCGCGGCCGCCATCCTCGCGGAAAGCGGCCGCCCGGTCGAGATCGGCGTCTATGCCAATGCCTTCACCACGGAGGACGAGGGCGCGGCGAACGAGGCGCTGCATGCCATTCGCGACGACCTTTCGGCAGACCGCTACACCGCCTTCGCCTGCGACTGGGCGGAAAGCGGCGCGACGATGATCGGCGGCTGCTGCGGGGTCGGCGCGTCGCATATCCATAACCTGCGCCGGCGGCTCGGCTGACCGCCGCCGATGGCGGCCGGCTACTCGACGACCTTGATCCGCCCCTTCATGTTGGGGTGGAACCGGCAATAGTAGTCGACGGTGTCTCCGGCGGCTACGACATGCGTCGCTTTCTTGCCGGGCGGGATCGTGACCTCCCAGCCGCCCTTGACGGTGGCGGTATGGGCGAAGGGATCGTCGTTCGTCCATTCGATGGTCTCGCCCGCCCTGACCTCGATCTCTGCTGGCTGGAACGCGAGGTTCCTGATCGCAACATGCACCGTGCCGTCATGAGCGCGGGCGAGCGTGCCGCCGGCAAGCGCCGCCGCGCCCGTGGCAAGCACCTGCCTTCGGGTGAGAAGGAGGATCGTCATTTCAAGTCCGCCGCGACATGTTCGGCATGCTGCTCATGGCCCTGGAACAGCTTGAGGCCGGTCTCCAGCAGGCTCTTCAGTTCCGCATTCTGCGCCGAGGGGATGAGCAGGGTCTCCAGCGCGCCGTTCACCTGCTTGTGGTAGGCGACCTCGTTTTCGATATAGGCCTTGTCGAAAGCCTTGCCTTCGAGCTTGCCGAGTTCGGCGCGTTTCTCGTCGGCCGCCTTGACGAGCGCCTTGCTGGTCGCGTTGTCCTCCGGCGTGACCTTGAGCTTCTTGACGAGCGCCAGCGCCATCTCATTGACGGCCTCGTGGTCCTTCTTCATGGATTCGGCAAAGGCCTTGACCTCGGCGTTCTTGGTCTTCTGGAGGGCAAGCTTGGCGGCCTCGACATCGATGACGCCGGCGCTGTAGGCGATATGGGCGATCTGCGGGTCGGTCGGCTTGTCGGCGGCCAGCGCGAAAGAGGCGGTCAGGGCCATGCAGGTCGCGGCGAGAGTGGAAATCAGGGTTTTCATCGGGCTCTCCTTGGCGCCGCCGGGTGGCCGGCGCCGGTTTTGTTGACGCGGCATTGGATGCCGGCCCCGCTGAGAGGTTCCCGCTATTCCGCAAGCCCGAGTTTCGAGAGAACGGCCTGCGTCAGCCGCTCGCAGCGCACCCCCGCGAAGGGAAAGGCCTCGACGAGGACTGGGCCGATCCGCTCCTCGAGTTGGGTGCGGATGAGCTTGCGAGCGCGGTGCAGGCGGGTCTTGACCGTTGCCGGGGCAAGCTCCAGCAGCGCTGCCGTTTCCTCCACGCTGAGGCCCTCGATGACGCGGGCGACGAAGACGAGGCGGAAGGTTTCGGGAAGCGCGTCGGTTGCCTCCTCGACGAGGTGAAGAAGCTGTCGCTGCGCCATGACGCGCTCCGGATCGGCAATGGAAGAGGCAAGCGGGAAGGGGATGATCTCGGCTTTCGCCAGTTCCGGCGCAGGCGCGATCCGCTTCATCCGCTTCTGCGCGCGAAGCCGCATCAGCGCAGCATTGAGCGCGATGCGCGACAGCCAGGTCGATAGCGAGGCCTCGCACTGGAAGCGGCCGAGATTGGCGAAGGCGCGAAGATAGGCCTCCTGCAGCACGTCCTCCGCATCGGCATTGTTCCGCAGCACGGCGCGCACGAGCCGGTAGAGCCGCTGGTTATGAGTCCTGATGATGGCACGGACAGCCTGCGCCTCGCCCGCCGTAGCACGCCGGACGAGATCGGCTTCCCCTTCCACGGGGACGGCTATGGGAATGGTCGGCATGGCTGGCATCGGCACGCTCCTTCGAAACGGACATTGGATGCCAGACTTCCGGCGAGGTTCCCGCGGGATGCGATTTTCTGCGGAAAGGCCCTTTGCCCGCCGGTAACCACCCGCATTTTGCGCCGCTGCCGGAAGGATGTCGACGGCCCTTCCTCCGGCACGGGCCTTGAAAATATATCGTATCACGATATAATTATTTTGCATCGAACGGAGGACCATCCGATGGCGACGGATCTGGCAGCATTGAAGAGCGAGCTTCTCGAACTGGATCGGCAGCTTCAGAAGGCGGCGCACCATCCGGCGCATGGCGCCGAGGCGGAGGCCTTGCAATCCGGGCAGCTCGCCGCTCTCAGGCAGCGGCTCGACCAGCGTCTCGCCACGCTGGACGGCAGCGCCTGGCAGGTCCTCCTCCTGGAATGGCGCTACGACTTCGCGCTTCTCTTCGACCAGATCCGCCTCTGGATGGCGCAGGTCGACGCCAGCTTCGACACCGGGCCCGTCCTGAAGAAATGATCTTGAGGGGCAGCCCGGTGCCGAGGTGGCCTTTTCGCTAGCCGGCCTTTCCGGGCGCCGTCTTTCTCGGCCCGAGATAGGGCTTGCGCTCGTTCTCCAGCGTGTTGGCGGCATGGCGCAGCCGCAGCAGATCCTTGCGCGCCACCAGCCCCACGAGCCGGCCGCTCTGCGGATCGACCACCGGAATGCGGCCGACATCGGTCGCAAGCATCAGGTCGGCGACATAGCCGATCGTATCCTCCGGATGGGCGACGGGCACCGACGTATCGGAAACCCGCTCGTCGAGGCTCTGGTCGGCGAGTGCCGGGTTCTGCTGCCAGCGCAGCGCATCGCCGCGCGAGACGACGCCTTTCAGCAGCCCGTCCGCGTCGATCACCGGATAGATCCGGTGCGTCTTCTCCGTGGTGGCGAAGAAAGCGGAGGCCTCGCCCACGCGCATCTGCGCGGGAAGCGTATCGACCGCCTCGATCATGATGTCGCGGGCGCGGGCATATTCGAAGGGATCGATGCCGTATTCGCGGGTGATGTGCTGGCCCCGCCGGGCGATCTTCTCCGTCAGGATGGAGCGGCGCAGGAGAAGCACGGTGACGGCATAGGCGGAGATCGTCGCGGCGAGCAGCGGCAGCAGGCTGGAGACGTCGCCGGTGAGTTCGACCGCGAAGAAGGTGCCGGTCAGCGGCGCGCGCATCGTGCCGCCCATCATCGCCGCCATGCCGAGCAGCGCCCAGAAGCCGGGATCGCCGGGAAACACCAGCCCGACCAGCCAGCCGAGCGCCCCGCCGAGAATGAGAAGCGGCGCGAGCACCCCGCCCGACGTGCCCGACGACAGCGAGACCAGCCAGACCGCGGCCTTGACCAGCAGGATCGTCAGCACGGCCTGCGGCAGCATGCGACTGTTGAGGAGGCCGTCGATGATGTCGTAGCCGACGCCGAGCGCTCGCGGCTCGATCAGGCCGCCGAGGCCGACGGCAAGGCCGCCGATCGCCGGGCACCACATCCAGTGGACCGGCAGTGCCTCGAAGGCGTCCTCGATCCGGTAGAGCAGCATCGTCAGGAGGCCGGACTGCAGGCCGGCGATGAGGCCGGCGACGGCGCAAAGGCCGATGCCCCACCACGGAAGGTCCATGTGGAACTGCCGGGGAAAGAGGGCGCCGGCCTCGAAGAGGAACGGGCGCCAGCAGGCCGAGACGCAGGCGGCGATCGCGACGGGAATGAAGCTGCGCGGCTTCCATTCGAAAAGCAGAAGCTCGACGGCGAGCGTCACGGCGGCGATCGGCGAGCCGAAGATGGCGGTCATGCCGGCGGCGGCGCCCGCCACCAGCAGCGTCTTGCGCTCGGCCGCGCTCATGTGGAAGCACTGGGCGAAGAGCGATCCGATCGCCCCGCCCGTCATGATGATCGGCCCCTCGGCGCCGAACGGGCCGCCCGTGCCGATGGAGATCGCCGAGGAGAGCGGCTTCAGGATGGCCACCTTCGGCGACATGCGGCTACCGCCGATGAGGATCGCCTCGATGGCTTCGGGAATGCCGTGGCCGCGGATCTTCTCCGAGCCGAAGCGCGCCATCAGGCCGATGATCAGGCCGCCGATGGCGGGCGTCAGGACCATCCAGAGCGAGCGCGGGGCCTGTGCTGGAGAGGTTGCTGCAAGGCTGAACTGCCCGAACCAGGCGAGATTGGTGACGAGCGCGATCAGGCTCACCAGGAGCTTGGCGGCGAGCGCGCCGCCGCTGCCGACGATGAGCGCCATGCCTATCAGGGCGAGCACGCGCCGGTCCGTCGTGAAATCGCCGGCCTCGCGCCGGGCTAGGCCGCCCGTGAAGTCGTGCGGGCGGTGGTGGGGCTTCGTTTGGGGCATGGCTTTCCCGTCGCTGAAATGGTGAAGGCGGCCGCAGATACATCGTAATACGATATAAATCAACAGGGATTGCCGGCTGGCGAGAAGGTCATTTGGCGCACTAGCCCGCCGGCCCGACCTGCGGTAAGCCGGTGGAGGGATGTTGTTGCGGAAAATGCCGGCGGCGGCCGGAACGCGGAAGCGGGAGCGGAGAATGGCGAAGGACAGGCTGAGCGATGCCGATTACGAAGCGCTCTCGAACCTGCGCTACACGCTGCGCCGCTTCATGGATTTCAGCACCTCGGCGGCGCATCACGAAGGGCTTCCCGCCCAGCAGCATCAGGCGCTCCTGACGATAAGGGGGCACCGCGACGAAGAGCCGATGACCGTCGGCCGGCTTGCCGAGCGGCTGCTGATCGCGCCCCATTCAGCGACGGAACTCGTCGGCCGGCTCGTTGCCGCCGGCTATGTGACGCGGCATTCCGACCCCGCCGACCGCCGCCGCCAGACCCTCACGTTGACGGACAAGGCCGATGCCATCCTGGAAAGGCTGACCGCCATCCATCTCACGGAAATCCGCGAAATGGCGCCGCGGCTGATCGACATTCTCCGTACGCTCGATGTCGGACGTTAGGATAGGGCTCCTTCAAATCCCGGCGATGATTGCCGAAACGATGGGGACGGCAGCAAGTTAATCTGATGCGGGATCGTCGTGATGGGCCGGGTCGGAATGAAGCGGCAAGCGGCGCGCCGGCCTAGGCGATCATCGCCTGGTCGTTTGGAAATGACACCAGCACCGGCGTCGCCTTGATCGCGCTGCGGGTTCGGTTGCGCCCCGCGCTCTTGGCTTCGTAAAGCAGCTTGTCGGCGCGTTCGTAAAGTGCAGCGAAACCTTCGCTGCCAAAGATGTTCGTCACGCCCATGCTGGCAGTCACGGGGCGCCCGAGCCCCGAAACGGCATGAGCGACAATTGCGGGAATTGCCTGGCGGCGAAGCTCGGCCTGGGCTTCGGCATCGTCTCCGCGCAAGAGAAGCATGAATTCCTCGCCGCCGAGGCGATACGCGCGAACGTCAGGACTTGCCTGGAGTGCACTGCCCACAGCCTTGAGCACCTCGTCCCCGACGCCGTGCCCGTTCATATCGTTGATCGCCTTGAAATGGTCGAGGTCGATGACAGCCAGCGCGGCGAAGCCTTCGCCGCGAAGTTGCTCGAACTGGCGCTCGATGGCCCGCCGGTTGAACAATCCCGTCAACGCATCCGTTTCGGACAGCCGTTCGAGCAGCTCGGCTTCGTTGCGTGCGCGGTCCCGCTCGCGCTTCATGGTGACGAAGCGCTCTGCCACGCCAAGCGTCGTGAAAAGGACTTCACACGCGCAACCCATATAGAATAGGAACATGGCGTCGGTGCTGTGCAGCCAGGGAACAACACCCGTCACCAGACGAACCAGCCCGACCACGATTATCGGCGTGTAGCCTATCGCCTGATACCTCGCGGCGCGGCTTCCGCGACGCAGAGAATCGATCATGGACAATATGAAGATACCGAGGATCGGCGCAAACGCTGCCGTGTAGGCGCTCGCCTGCATGGGGCGCGCAACGAAGGGAAACGCCGCATGAAACACGCTCAGGAATATCGCCCACACCGCGCAATAGGGTAGCAGACGCCGCAGGAGCGGATGCATCAATCCGGGCTCGATGAAGCTGTGGGTGAACATCGCTCCCGACCCGACCGTCATCCCGAAGATCAATGTCGTCATCCAGCTCAACGTCATCGCCGGAGGATCGAAAAGCACGACTGACAGGCCGGATGAAACCAGAACGGTCATCAGCAGCGAAAGCGTGAGGGCCGAGTGCCAGAGAACGAAAGATTCACGCAGGGCCCGGTAGAACGCTGCGTTGAAGATAAGGGGCATGACGAGCATGCCGGCAAGCCCTGCCAGGACCAGCAGGAACCGCATGTCACCCGTGCCGCCGGCCGGATCCGTCGGGGCAAGATAGGCCCCCTCCAGCGTCATCCGGTGGCTCGGCAGGTCGATCGCGGCGACGACATGCGCGGTCTCGCGCGTCACCTCCGGCAGGGAAGCCTTGAAGTACCCGCCAGCCAGCGAACTGGGCAGGGCGGCCGCGGGAACGGAAGTTTGCCGGACCGCGCCCTCCCGATCGATCGCCAGAAGATGCACCGTCTCAAGTGCACTTCGCCTTGAGAGGAGATATCGGGGAAGGGCATTGTCGGGTGTGATGTCGAAGCGGAGCAATACGCGCTCGGCATCGATGGCGAATTCCCGGGTGCCGCAGGACCACCGGCTTTCCTGCCGTGCTATCGCGACCACGTCCTCCGACAGATCGCCGGATGCCCAGCAGGAACTGCGAATTTCGGAAGAATCCGCTGCGCTTGCCAATGCAGTGCTGAAATATGTCAGCATCACTAGAAGCAGGAAGGCCACCGGACGTCTGTTTCGAAACCCACTCGAAGTCATGCATCTCCGTTAGGGCAAAAAGCTTTTGATGCCGTTAATCGCTGCGGCCCGGCATGGGGCCGATCTTCCGCTGTCACGCTGGAGAGATAGCCGTGCGGGTTCGGAAAATCGCCATCTGGCGGTCTTCGGACGCAGGCCGACAGGCCGGAGGCGCACACCGGCTGAAATTCCTATGGAATTCCTATTTTTTCACCTTCCGGCCGCTCTCGAAAGCCTATCCGGTTCGGCTGCATATTGAAGCGCGGGAGATCGAAGGATCCCTGCGCCAGGTGACTTCGCGGTGCGCTTTCGAAGAGCGTCCGCGGCTTGTCTGGCCCCCGATAACGGAGTCCAGAGTGATGATGGATGTTCTCCTGACAGGCGCGGTGCTCGCCTTCTTCGCATTCTGTGTTGTCTACACGCATGCCTGCGAACGGTTGTGAGGGAGGGTGCGATGTCGTTCGATTATGCGTTCGGCGGCGCCGTTGCCGTCTTCCTGACCATTTACCTCGCCTACGCCCTCATTCGCCCGGAACGCTTCTGAACGGAAGCAATGCTGCCGGTAACGAAAGTTTTGCCCATGACCTTCATCGGATGGCTACAGATCCTTCTTTTCTGCGGGATCGTCCTTGCCTTCGTCAAACCGCTCGGCGCCTATATGACGCGCGTCTTTGCCGGGGAGCGAACCTTCCTTTCCCCCGTGCTCGTTCCCGTCGAACGGGGCCTTTATGCGCTGGCCGGCACCAGCGAGCGCGAGGAGCAGCGCTGGACGGCCTATGCCGTCGCCATGCTGGCCTTCAACCTTGCCGGGCTGCTGCTGCTTTACGCATTGCAGCGCCTGCAGGGCGCGTTGCCGCTCAATCCCGCCGGCATGCCCGACGTCGCGCCGGAACTCGCCTTCAACACCGCTGTCAGTTTCGTCACCAATACCAACTGGCAGAACTACGGCGGCGAGAGCACCATGTCCTATCTCACCCAGATGGCGGGATTGACGGTGCAGAACTTCGTTTCCGCAGCCACCGGCATGGCGATCGCCGTCGCGCTCATCCGCGCCTTCGCGGGCGCATCCGGCAAGACGATCGGTAATTTCTGGGTCGATATGACCCGCGCCACGCTCTACGTGCTGCTGCCGGTCTGTGTCGTGCTGACGCTTGCCTATGTGGCGCTCGGCGTGCCGCAGACCTTCGGCCCCTATGTGGAGGTGACGACGCTGGAAGGCGCAAGGCAGACCATCGCGCTCGGCCCGGTCGCCTCGCAGCTTGCCGTCAAGATGCTCGGCACCAACGGGGGCGGCTTCTTCAACGCCAATTCCGCCCATCCCTTCGAGAACCCCGACGTCCTCTCGAACATGCTTCAGATGGTCTCGATCTTCGCGATCGGCGCGGCCTTCACCAACGTATTCGGCCGCATGGTCGGCAACCAGCGCCAGGGCTGGGCGATCCTTGCGGCCATGGGCGTTCTGTTCCTCGCCGGCGTCACGGTTACCTACTGGGCGGAAGCCTCCGGCAATTCGCTCATGCACGCCTTCGGCCTCCAGGGCGGCAATATGGAGGGCAAGGAAGCCCGCTTCGGCATCGCTCTTTCCTCGCTCTTTGCGGTCGTCACCACGGCGGCCTCCTGCGGTGCGGTCAACGCCATGCATGGCAGTTTCACGGCGCTCGGGGGGCTCATTCCGCTCATCAACATGCAGCTCGGCGAGGTCATCGTCGGGGGCGTCGGCGCGGGCTTCTACGGCATCGTCCTCTTCATCGTCGTGGCCGTCTTCGTGGCGGGCCTGATGGTCGGCCGCACGCCGGAATATCTCGGCAAGAAGATCGAGGCGAAGGAGATGAAGATGGCGGTGCTCGCGATCCTCTGCCTGCCGCTTGCCATGCTCGTCTTCACGGCCATCGCCAGCGTGCTGCCCACGGCGGTCGCCTCCGTCGGCACGGCCGGCCCGCACGGCTTCTCCGAGATCCTCTATGCCTATACCTCGGCGGCGGCCAACAACGGCTCGGCCTTCGGCGGTCTGACCGGCAACACGCCCTGGTACAATGTCACGCTGGGCTTCGGCATGCTGATGGGGCGTTTTCTGGTCATCATACCGGCGCTGGCCATTGCCGGCTCGCTCATCGCCAAGAAGACCGTCCCGGCTTCCGCCGGCACGTTCCCGACGGACGGCCCGCTCTTCGTCGGCCTGCTCGTCGGCACGATCCTTATCGTCGGCGGGCTCACCTTCTTCCCGGCGCTCGCGCTCGGCCCGGTGGTCGAACACCTCGCCATGCTGGCCGGACAGACCTTCTGAGGATTGGCCATGACGCTTCGCACGACAGGTTCCTCTCCTTCGTCCCCCGTTCGCAGGGGGGCGATGCCAGCCCGATGGTGTGCTTCCAACCTCATCCTGGTGATGCTGGTCGCGATGATCGCCATCGTTTCGATCATCGAATTTCTGCGCGGGTGACCGCGTCCGTTTCAACGCTGGAGTCTCGTATGAGCCAGGCAAAATCCGCGAGTATCCTCGATTCTCGCATTCTCGTTCCGGCAATCGGCGCAGCATTCACCAAGCTGAACCCGCGCACGCTCGCCCGCAATCCCGTCATGTTCGTCGTGGCGACCGTCTCGCTGCTGACGTCGCTCCTCTTCCTGCGCGATCTGGCATCCGGTGGCGGCGGCCTCGCCTTCTCCTTCCAGGTCAATCTCTGGCTCTGGTTTACCGTGCTCTTCGCCAATTTCGCCGAAGCGGTCGCCGAGGGCCGGGGCAAGGCGCAGGCGGATTCGCTGCGCCGCGCCCGCAGCGAGACCCAGGCCAAGCTGCTCGCGGCAAACGGCTCCGCCGAGTACAGGCTGGTGCCCGGCACCAGTCTCAAGGTCGGCGATCTGGTGCTCGTCGAGGCCGGGGATATCATCCCCTCGGACGGCGAGGTCGTCGAGGGCGTCGCCTCGGTGAACGAGGCGGCGATCACGGGCGAATCCGCTCCCGTCATCCGGGAATCGGGCGGAGACCGCTCGGCCGTGACGGGCGGCACGCAGGTCCTCTCCGACTGGATCCTCGTGCGCATCACCGCCGCCGCCGGCTCGACCTTCCTCGATCGCATGATCGCGCTGGTCGAGGGGGCGGAGCGCCAGAAGACGCCGAACGAGATCGCGCTCAACATCCTGCTCGCCGGCATGACGCTGATCTTCGTTCTGGCGACCGTCACCATCCCGAGCTTCGCCTCCTATGCCGGCGGTTCGATCCCGATCATCGTGCTCGTCGCCCTGTTCGTCACGCTCATTCCGACGACTATCGGCGCACTGCTCTCCGCCATCGGCATTGCCGGCATGGACCGCCTCGTCCGTTTCAACGTGCTCGCCATGTCGGGGCGGGCGGTGGAGGCGGCGGGCGATGTCGATACGCTCCTGCTCGACAAGACCGGGACCATCACGCTCGGCAATCGTCAGGCGACGGCCTTCAGGCCGGTGCGCGGGGTCACCGAACAGGAGCTTGCCGATGCCGCCCAGCTCGCCTCGCTTGCCGACGAGACGCCGGAGGGCCGCTCCATCGTCGTTCTTGCCAAGGAGAAATACGATATCCGCGGCCGGGACATGGCCGGCCTCAAGGCGAGCTTCGTGCCCTTTACCGCCCAGACCCGCATGAGCGGCGTCGACCTCGAAGGGGCACAGATCCGCAAGGGCGCGGTCGATGCGGTGCTGTCCCATGTCGGCGCCGGCGCGTCTTCCGATGCGGTGCGCGAGCTTCAGGCCATCGCCGAGGAGATCGCAAAAGCCGGGGGCACGCCGCTGGCGGTGGCGAGGGAGGACAGGCTGCTCGGCGTCGTCCAGCTCAAGGACATCGTCAAGGGCGGCATTCGCGAGCGTTTCGCGGAATTGCGCCGCATGGGCATCCGCACGGTGATGATCACCGGCGACAATCCGATGACGGCGGCGGCCATTGCGGCGGAAGCCGGCGTCGACGATTTTCTCGCCCAGGCCACGCCGGAGAACAAGCTCCAGCTCATCCGCGAGGAGCAGGCCAGGGGCAAGCTCGTCGCCATGTGCGGCGACGGCACCAACGATGCGCCGGCCCTTGCCCAGGCCGATGTGGGCGTTGCCATGAACACCGGCACGGTCGCCGCCCGCGAGGCCGGCAACATGGTCGATCTCGACAGCGACCCGACGAAGCTCATCGAGATCGTCGAGATCGGCAAGCAATTGCTGATGACCCGCGGCGCGCTGACGACGTTCTCCATCGCCAACGACATCGCGAAATATTTCGCGATCATCCCGGCCATGTTCCTCGCCTTCTATCCGCAGCTCGGCGTCCTGAACGTCATGGGCCTGTCGAGCCCGCAATCGGCCATCCTCTCGGCGATCGTCTTCAACGCGCTCATCATCGTCGCGCTGATCCCGCTTTCGCTGAGGGGCGTGAAGTACCGCGCCGTCGGGGCCGGTGCGCTCCTCTCCCGCAACCTGCTGATCTACGGCCTCGGCGGCATCGTCGTGCCCTTCATCGGCATCAAGGCGATCGATGTCGCCATCACCGCCCTCGGCCTTGCCTAAGGAAATCGACCATGTTCAAGCAACTGCGCCCGGCAATCGTCATGATCCTTGCCACCACCGCCATCACCGGCCTTCTCTATCCCGCCGCCATGACCGGCATCGCGCAGGCCGTCTTCCCGCGGCAGGCGAATGGCAGCCTGATCGAGAAGGACGGCCGGGTGATCGGCTCGGCGCTCATCGGACAGGCCTTCACGAGCGACCGGTATTTCCATGGACGTCCTTCGGCTGCGGGGAATGGCTACGCCGCCGCCGGCTCCTCCGGCTCCAATCTTGGCCCAACCAGCCGGAAGCTGATCGACCGGGTGAAGGCCGACTACGATGCGGCCAAAGCCGCCGATCCGACAGCGGAGGTGCCGATCGACCTCGTCACCGCCTCGGGCAGCGGTCTCGATCCGCACATCTCGCCGCAAGCCGCCTACTTCCAGGTGGCGCGCGTGGCCAGGGCGAGGGGGCTGGACGAGGCTGCCGTCCGTGCGCTGGTCGACCGGCAGGTCGAGGGCCGCAAGCTCGGCTTTCTGGGGGAACCGGTCGTGAATGTGCTGCGTCTCAACATGGCGCTTGACGGCGCGCCCTCGTAAACTGAAATGAGCTTTCCCGGGCGGCCGGGAACAGTGGATGGATGCTCATGCCGGACGACAATCGCGAGATCGACAGCAGGCCATCGCCGGACGCCCTCCTGGACCGCGCGGAGCGGGAAACGCGCGGGCGGCTCAAGATATTCCTCGGTGCCGCGCCGGGCGTCGGCAAGACCTACGAGATGCTGATGTCCGGCCGGGCGCGGCAGGCAGACGGCGTCGATGTCGTCATCGGCGTCGTCGAGACGCACGGCCGCGTGGAAACGGCCGCACTCGTCGAGGGCTTCGAGGTCGTCGCCCGGCGGAAGATCGAATATCGCGGGCAGCAGCTCGAGGAGATGGACCTCGACGCGATCCTTGAGCGCCGGCCGGCGCTCGTCCTCGTCGACGAGCTTGCGCATACCAATGTCGCCGGCGCCCGCCATCCCAAGCGCTACCTCGACGTCGAGGAAATCCTCTCGCGCGGCATCGACGTCTATTCGACGCTCAACATCCAGCATGTGGAGAGCCTCAACGACGTGGTGGCGCAGATCACGCGCATCAGGGTGCGTGAGACCGTGCCCGATTCCATCATCGACCGTGCCGACGACATCGAGATCATCGACATAACGCCCGACGACCTGATCAAGCGGCTGGCGGACGGCAAGGTCTATGTGCCGAAGACGGCGAAGCGGGCCATCGAGAACTATTTCTCGCCCGGCAACCTGACGGCACTGCGGGAGCTCGCATTGCGGCGCACCGCGCAGCGGGTCGACGACCAGTTGCTCAACCACATGCAGGCGCATGCCATTTCCGGTCCGTGGGCGGCCGGCGAACGCCTGCTGGTCTGCATAGACCATGGTCCGAAAGGCGCCAGTCTCGTGCGTTACGCGCGGCGCCAGGCCGATCGGCTGCGGGCGCCCTGGGCAGCGCTGCACCTCGAAACACCGCAGTCGGCAGGCCTTTCGGAAGAGGACAAGGACAGGCTCGCCGCCAACATGCGCCTTGCCGAGCAGCTGGGCGCCGAGACGGTGACGCTGCCGGCGCTCGCCCCCTCGCGCGAGATCATCGCCTATGCGAATGCCAACAACTTCACCCACATCGTCGTCGGCCGCCCGGAGCGGTCCGGCTGGCGACGGTTCTGGCAGGGCAACGTCACCTACGACCTGATCCGTCATGCCGGCGATATCAGCGTGCACGTCATCTCCGGTGATGCGAGGGCGGAAGAACCGCGGCGGGGCGTGAGGAGCGCCGAGGCGCTGCAGCCGTTCCGTATCAGGCCGTACCTGCTCAGCGTGGTCTTCGTGGCGCTGGCGATCCTCGCCGGGGTCGCGCTCAGCCAGACGCTCGACGTCCAGAACCTGGCGCTGGTCTTCCTGATGGCGGTGCTCGCGGCCTCGGTGCGCGGCGGCCTCGGCGCCGGCCTGTTCGCCTCGATACTCGGCGCGCTCGCCTTCAATTTCTTCTTCCTGGAACCGCGATATACCTTCACGGTCCGCGATCCCGAAAGCCTCGTCGCGCTGTTCTTCTATTTCGGCGTCGCGCTCGTCGCTTCCAATCTCACCGCGGCCGTCCACCGCCAGGCGGCCGCTGCCCGCCAGCGGGCGCGCATGACGGAAGACCTCTACCTCTTCTCCAGGAAGCTCGCCGGTACCGGCACGCTGGACGATGTGCTGTGGGCGACCGCCTTCCAGATAGCGTCCATGCTCAAGGTAAGGGTCGTCATTCTGCTGCCGGAGGCGGGAGTGGTCGCCGTCAAGGCCGGCTATCCGCCCGACGACACGCTTGTCGACGCCGATATCGCCGCGGCCAAATGGGCCTGGGAGCACAATCGTCCGGCCGGCCGCGGTGCCGACACGCTGCCGGGCGCGCGGCGGCTTTACCTTCCCATGCGCACCGGCCGCGAGGCGGTCGGCGTCATCGGTCTCGACAACGACCGGCAGGGGCCGATCCTGGCGCCCGAGCAGCGCCGTCTTTTCGATGCGCTTTCGGATCAGGCGGCGCTCGCCATCGAGCGCGTGCAACTGGTCTCCGATGTCGACGGCGCCCGGCTTGCCGCGGAGACGGACAAGCTTCGTGCGGCGCTGCTGACCTCCATCTCCCACGACCTGAAGACGCCGCTTGCCGCCATCATGGGTTCGGCCGACATGCTGAAGGATCTCGGCGTCCGGCTTGACGAGGAGACGCGGCGCGAGCTGTTATCCACCGTCATCGACGAATCCGAGCGGCTGAACCGCTTCATCGCCAACCTGCTCGACATGACACGCATCGGCGCAGGCGCGATGGAGCCGAACTATGCATGGCACTTCGCGGGCGATATCGTCGGCTCGGCGCTCGCACGGGCGGCGAAGATCGTTTCGCATCACAGGGTCGAGGTGCATATTCCCGAGACCTTGCCGATGCTGAGGGTGGATCCGGTGCTTTTCGAGCAGGTGCTGTTCAATCTCATCGACAACGCCGCCAAATACGCGCCGGACGGCACATCGATCGAAATCGACGGTCGACAGGACGGGAATACGATCATGCTGAGCATCAAGGATGAAGGCCCCGGCATTCCTTCCGGCGATATCGAACGCGTCTTCGACAGCTTCTACCGGGTGCGCAAGGCGGATCAGGTGCGCGCCGGCACGGGACTCGGGCTCTCCATCTGCCGCGGCTTCGTGGAGGCGATGGGCGGCACGATCACCGCGGCGAACCGCGCCGATCGCTCCGGCGCGGTCTTCACGATCCGCATGCCGGCCATGGCCGGGATGTCCATGCCGGGAGAAGACGAATGACCGGCGCCGGCGTCCGCATCCTGGTCGTCGACGACGAGCCGCCCATCCGCAAGCTACTGCGCGTCGGGCTTTCCGCGCAGGGCTATGTCGTGATCGAGGCGATGAATGCCAGGGTGGCGACGGAACTGGTCAAGTCGGAAAGGCCCGATTTCATCGTGCTCGATCTCGGCCTGCCCGACATGCCGGGGCATGACCTTCTGGCCAGATGGCGCGGCGAGGGGGTGGACCTGCCGATCATCATCCTGTCGAGCCGCACCGACGAGGCCGGCATCGTGAAGGCGCTGGAACTCGGCGCGGACGACTATGTCGCCAAGCCCTTCGGCATGAACGAGCTGGTTGCGCGAATTCGCGTCGCCCTGCGCCATCGGCTGCAGAGCCACGGGGAAAAGCCGGTCTTCCAGGTCGGCGATCTCTCGGTCGATCTCGTCAAGCGCATCGTCAAGGTGGCCGGGGAGGAGATAAAACTCTCGCCGAAGGAATACGACATCCTGCGCATCCTCGTGCAGCATGCCGGCAAGGTGCTGACCCATCGCTTCCTGCTCGAACAGGTCTGGGACGGCCAGACCGACGTGCAGTATCTGCGCGTCTATGTCCGCCAGATCCGGCAGAAGATCGAGCGCATGCCGGACCAGCCGCGATACATCCTCACGGAAACCGGCGTCGGCTACAGGCTCGCCGACGAGGGCTGACGCATCCTGCGCTGTTCGGGGAAGTACCCCCTCGTCCTCACGATTTTCTCATCCGGAGAATGTCGCCGTGCCCGTGAGGCGCCCACGCTTCATTCCCTGGCAACAAACTCCCGCCGCACGATACCGTGGCGCTGCAGCTTGTCGTAGAAGGTCTTGCGGGGAATGCCGAGCGCCACGAGCGTCTGCTGCACGTTGCCGCCGTGAGCGGAAAGCGCATCGCGGATAATCTCGGCTTCCAGCCTGTCCAGTTGCTCGGGAAGCGAGCCAGCGCCCGTCGCCTGCGAGGAGGCGGCGGCCGTGGCCGCACGCGACACCATGCCGAGGACGGCGCGTTCGGCGAAATGCGAGAGTTCGCGCACATTGCCCGGCCAGTCATGCGCGCGCAGGTGCCGCAGGATATCGCTGGAAAGGGCCGGTGCGGCGCGCTGGAACCGTTGCGCCGCGCGCTCGGCGAAGTAGCTGAAGAGAAGCGGGATGTCTTCCCGCCTCTCGCGTAGCGGCGGGATCAGGATCGAGACGACGTTCAGGCGATAATAGAGATCTTCCCGGAACGCCTTGCGCTGCCCGGGATCGGAAAGATCGACCTTGGCGGCTGCGACGATGCGGATATCGACGGGGCGCACCTCGTTGGTGCCCAGCGGCGTTACCTCCCGCATTTCCAGTACGCGCAGCATCTGGATCTGGGTGGAGAGCGGCATGCTCTCCAGTTCGTCGAGGAAGAGCGTGCCGCCGCTTGAATGCTCGATGCGGCCGATGCGCTTTTTCTGCGCGCCGGTGAAGGCGCCGGGTTCGTGGCCGAAGAGTTCGCTCTCGATGACCTGCTCGGGCAAGGCGCCGCAATTGAGCGCCACGAAATTGCCCTTCGCACGCCGGCTCCAGCCGTGCAGCAGGCGCGCCACGACTTCCTTGCCGCTGCCGGTCTCGCCCGTCACCAGCACGTCGACGTCGGTATCGGCGATCTGGCGAAGTGTCTGGCGCAGGCGCTCCATGACGGGCGTCTGGCCGATCAGCGGGATGTCGTCCTCCGCCTGCCGCGCCGCCTCGCGAAGGCGGCGGTTTTCGAGGACGAGGCTGCGTCTTTCCGCGGCGCGGCGCACGCACTGGATAAGGCGCTCCGCCGGAAAGGGCTTGGCGATGAAATCGTAGACGCCGTCCTGGATGGCCTTGACGGCCGTGGGAATGTCGCCGTGGCCGGTGATGAGGATGACGGGGATCTCCGCGTCGAGGGCGCGGATGCGCTCGAAAAGCTGGAGGCCGTCCATGCCCGGCATGCGGATGTCCGAGACGACGACACCCGCGAAATTCAGGTCGAGCTGTGGCAGTGCTTCGGCGGCGGATGCGAAGGGCGTGACGAAGAAGTCGGCAAGCTCCAGCGTCTGCGCGGTGGCGCGCAGCAATTGCCGGTCGTCATCGATGAGGAGGACGGGCGCGTTCATGTTCCAGCCTTTCTGAGATGGACGCGGAACGTGGCGCCGGACGCATTCGTCTCGACCTCGATCCGTCCGCCATAGTCCGAGACGATATCCTTGGCGATGACGAGACCCAATCCGAGCCCCTTTTCCTTCGATGTGTTGAAGGGCTCGAACAGTTGGGCGAGGATCGCATCCGGAAGGCCGGGGCCGTTGTCGGAGACATGGAGAACGATGTCGCGTTCGCTTACGGCGACGGTGACATCGACCCGGCCGTCGTCCTGCGCCTCGACGGCCTCCAGCGCGTTCTGGAAGAGGTTGATCAGCACCTGCTCGAGCCGGAGCCGGTTGCCGCGAACCGTAAGGTTCGCCGGCAGCGGCGCGATCCTCAGCCGCTCCAGCCTGCCGGTGAAGCGGCTGCGCAGCAGCAGGACCGCGCCGTCGATGACGTCCCGCAAGGCGACGGGTTCCTCGGCGGTGCTGCCCTTGCGGGCGAGAGCCTTGAGGTCTTCCGTAATGGTGGCGATCCGCTCCGTCAGGCCGGCGATATGGTCCAGGTTTTCCAGTACGGGCCCGGACCTGCCACGGCTGAGAAACACCTTGGCATTGTCGGCATAGGCGCGGATGGTGGCGAGCGGCTGGTTGATTTCATGGGCGACGCCCGCCGCGACCTGCCCGAGAATGGCAAGGCGGTTCGCCTGCACCAGATCCTGCTGGGTGGCCTGCAGTTTCGTCTCGGTCATGCGATGGTCGGCGATCTCGGCTTCGAGATGGTCGCGCGCGCGGCTGAGATCGCTGGTGCGTTCGATCACGCGACGCTCCAGCTCTTCACGCGCTGCCTGTTCGCGTGCGGCATTGGCGCGTGCGACCTGCCGCCGGCGCAGCCAGAGGGCGGCGAGAAAAGCGCCCGCCCCGAGAAGCAGGAGGGTCAGGAGCCGGGCTTCACGCATGCCGGCCGCAACCGCCCGGCCCGCCGGCATGAGATATTCAAATTGCCATGGCGTCGAAGCGACGGGCGCCGTGATACGCAGGTAGGTCTCCGCGCCGCCGCCCGGCAGGAGGGCGCGTACCAGATTGCCCTCCGCCTGCCTCTCGAAGGGAAGGGGCAGAAGCGGGGCCGCGCCGAACTGCAGGCTTTCCCGGATGGCGGCAAGGCTCTCGGCCGGCAGCGGCTCCGTGCTCATGAAGCGCCAGGACGGGATGCTGGTAATCAGCACGATATGATGGGCATCGACGACATAGGAGGGACGCTGTGTCTCGCGCCAGTCCCTTTCGAGCTGGTCGAACTCCATCTTGACCACGACGACGCCGAGCGGAGCGTCGACCGGGCCGATGCGATGCGAGATGTAAAGGCCCGGCCTCTTGCTGACCGAGCCGAGCGCGAAATGTTCGGCCGTGCCCTGCTGCATGGCGCGGGAGAAATAGGCGCGGAACGTGTAGTCGTTGCCCACGAAACTCGTCGGTTCCCGCCAGTTGCTCGCGGAGATCGCGATGCCGCTGGCGTCGATGACGTAGATCACCGCCGCACTCGTGCCGGCGACGAGTTCCTCCAGCTTCCGGTCGAGAAACCGGCGCTTGGCCTGTGCGTTATCCGTCAAGGCGTCGGTGACGTCCCGGTCACGCGAAAGCAGGAAGGGCAGGGCGCGCGGGCGTTCCAGCACGGCGCGCAGCAAGGCGACCTTGAGGTTGGCTTCCGTCCTTCCCTGTTCCTCCAGCATGGAAAGGGCGGAGGACCGTCCGTAGACGCCGGCCGCATGGAGCGCCCCGAGCGAAAGGGCGAGGAGCAGCACGGTGAAGACAAGCCACTGCCGCCGCGTCGAGCGGGAAAGATCGGCGGCGGTGCGGTTGGCCGTGACGTCCATCGTCAAATTTGAGCATGAAATCGCACGATATTCAATCGAGCCTGTGCGGATAGTCGCACAAATTCGCCTGGGTCCTCTCGGTGCGAAAGAAATAGATCAATAATAATCGGCGCTTAGTCGCCTCCACGCGACTTGGCACATCCCTTGCTGATCTAGCCGGCAGTTACAGCAAGCCACCCCGGGAAGAGCCGTTTCATCGGTGGGGGTGCGAAAGGAGGAAGCCGTGCATATCTCGTCCGCCGTCACCGAAACGCGTGACCCCAAACCGTTCTACACCCATCTGTATTTCCAGGTGATCGTCGCCATCATCGCGGGCATGCTCGTCGGCCATTTCTATCCCGATTTCGGCGCCAGCCTGAAGCCGCTCGGAGATGCCTTCATCAAGCTGGTCAAGATGATCATCGCGCCGGTGATCTTCCTGACTGTCGCCACCGGCATTGCCGGTATGTCGGACCTTAAGAAGGTCGGCCGTGTCGCCGGCAAGGCGATGATCTACTTCCTGACATTCTCGACTCTGGCGCTTGCCGTCGGCATGGTCGTCGCCAATGTCGTGCAGCCGGGCGCCGGCATGCATATCGCGCCGGCCTCGCTCGATGCCAATGCGGTCGCGACCTATGCCACCAAGGCGCATGAATCGACCATTACCGGTTTCCTGATGAACATCATCCCGCAGACCATCGTCGGCGCCTTTTCCGATGGGGATATCCTGCAGGTGCTGTTCTTCTCGGTTCTGTTCGGTATCGCGCTCGGCATGGTCGGCGAACAGGGCAAGCCCGTCGTCGATTTCCTGCAGTCCCTGACCTCGCCGATCTTCCGCCTTGTCGCCCTCCTGATGAAGGCCGCGCCCATCGGCGCCTTCGGCGCCATGGCCTTCACCATCGGCAAGTACGGCATCGGTTCGGTTGCCAACCTCGCCTTCCTGATCGCCACCTTCTACATCACCGCGTTCCTCTTCGTCTTCGTGGTGCTGGGAGCTGTCGCCAGGTACAACGGCTTCTCCATCCTGGCGCTCATCCGCTACATCAAGGAAGAGCTGCTGCTCGTTCTCGGTACCTCGTCGTCGGAAGCGGCGCTGCCGGGCCTGATGCAGAAGATGGAAAAGGCCGGCTGCAAGCGCTCGGTCGTCGGCCTTGTCATTCCGACGGGGTATTCGTTCAATCTCGACGGCACCAACATCTACATGACGCTTGCCGCGCTCTTCATCGCCCAGGCCATGGATATCTCGCTGCCGATCGGCGACCAGATTCTCCTCCTGCTCGTGGCCATGCTGAGCTCGAAGGGGGCTGCGGGCATCACGGGCGCTGGCTTCATCACGCTGGCCGCGACGCTTTCGGTCGTGCCCTCCGTGCCGGTCGCCGGCATGGCGCTGATCCTCGGCATCGACCGCTTCATGTCCGAATGCCGTGCGCTGACCAACTTCGTCGGCAATGCCGTCGCGACGATCGTCGTCGCGCGCTGGGAAAACGAGCTGGATGTCGAAAAGCTCAATGCGGCGCTGGAGGGCGGCGCCACCGGGACGCTGGCCGAAGTGCCCGCCCTGTCGCCGGCGCAATAAGGCTGGAAGCAGGGATTATCCCGAAATCATGCAGATATACGGGCATCCGGTGAAGGCTGGATGCCCGTACCGTTTTCAGGCGCCGTCGAAACGGTGTTGGCCCATGGCCATGTGCTGGTTCGAGTGATCCGCATGTCAGACCAGAATTGAATGACCTGGAGTTTACTCGCCGGAACGGATGGGGTGTTCGAGAAAACCGCATGCTTTTGAACATATTTTTCTAACTTCTTAATTGCCCGTTATCGCTTTGGCCCGATGTTGTTTCGATCTGGACCGAGGGGGCAACATGCGTTGGTTTTCAGCGTTTGCACGCAGCAAATCTGGCAATTTCGGGATGCTTGCAGCCTTGGTCAGCGTGCCGTTTTTCGGCGCCGCCGGCGCTGCGATCGACTTCAGCCAGGCCGTCTTCATTCGGTCGCAACTTTTCGATGCTGCGGATGCCGCCGCTCTGGCGGCCATTACTGAAAAATCGCAAGGGGTTGCCGAAGCGGTCAAGATGGGTGCCGATGGCGAGGTCAAGATCGCCGCGGAGGATGGCCGTCTGTTCTTCCTGGCGCAGCGCCCCAATGCGTTGACGGACGTGACCCTGTCCGTCGACATGTCTGTCTTCAAGAAGGGCAGCAACCTGAACTCCCGCGTCGACTTCACGGCGGAGATTCCAACGACCTTCATGAGGATCCTGGGGAAAAATTCGATCACCGTCTCGGGAACGGCGACGGCCACCTACCAGACGGACAGCTTTATCGACTTCTTCATGCTGCTCGACAACACCCCCTCCATGGGCGTGGGTGCAACTCCGGCAGACGTGACCAAGCTCGTCAACGCCACCTCCGACAAATGCGCCTTCGCCTGCCATATCGTCAACAACGGCGTCAGCGATAAAAACAGCTATTACAATCTTGCACGCAAGATCGGCGCGACGATACGCATCGACGTCGTCGCGAAGGCGACCGCCGCCCTGATGGACGAGGCTGTCAGTACGCAGAAATACTCCGGCCAGTTCCGCATTGCCGCCTATACGTTCGGTGAAGCGGCGACGGACGTGAAGCTTTACACGGTCTCGAAACTGACTGCGGATCTTTCCGCGATCAAGAAGGCGGCCGAGAATATCAAGCTGATGAGCATACCTTATCAGGGCTACGACAACGACCAGCAGACGAGCTTCGATGACGCCCTGACCAAGATCAATGCCGAGATCGACCAGCCTGGCGACGGCACCACCATGACGAATCGTGAGAAGATCGTCTTCTTCGTCGCAGACGGCGTGGGCGATAGCAACAAACCGAAGGGCTGCACGAAGAAGCTCACCGGCAATCGCTGTCAGGAGCCGATCGATGTCAAGTATTGCAAGGCCTTGAAGGATCGCGGCATCCGGGTGGCCGTCCTCTATACGACCTATCTCCCCCTGCCGACGAACGATTGGTACAATTCCTGGATCAAGCCCTTCCAGAGCGAGATCGGCGGCAAGATGAAGGAATGCGCAAGCGACGACCTTTATTTTGAAGTCAGCCCCACGGAGGGCATCGAGGCAGCCATGAAAGCCCTTTTCATCAAGGCTGTAAAAAGCCCTCGCGTCACGAGTTGATGAGGACGGCGGATTTCCCGCAGCCGCCTGCTCGCCAAACCCGATGGATTGCGTCCGGGTGAATCTCCCTGGCCAGGCGCCTTGCGCAAACGCTCCATGATCATGCCCAAACGGCAAAAACGGGCATTTCCGTTTTCGTCGATTGCCTGAACGACATCGCCATGTTCAAAGGAACCACCTGATTTGTCCAATTCGCTTTTGTCGAGGCGAATGGGAATGGGGGAGTTTCGAGTGATGGCCAGGGTATTCGGTAAGTCGTCGGCGGAAGCTGTTCAACGTGAGAAGGGGCGTCTGGCTGCGCTTGAGCAACTCGACCTTTTCAATGGTCCGCGTGACAGTGGCTTCGACCGGATCGTTCGGCTGATCCAGCAGGTATTCGATGTCGAAATCGGCCTTGTTTCATTCATCGACGGGCATCGGCAATGGTATCAGGCCTGTTCGGGCCTTTCTGCCGATGAGGTGCCTCTTGAAGACACCTTCTGCCGCTATGTCGCCGCCGACGAGCAACCGATGATCGTGCAGGATGCGATGAAGGTTCCGCGATTTGTCGCGCATCCGGCCGTCACGGGCCCTGAGCATATCCGCTTCTATGCCGGCGTGCCGCTGAAGACGAAAGCCGGGATCACGATCGGTACGGTCTGCGCGATCGACCGGGCGCCTCGCTCCTTTGGCCGCAGGGATCTCTGCGTTCTCGAGGAGCTGGCGGGAGTGGCGATGGACAGGATCGAATTGATGCAGACCGCCTCCACAGACAGCCTGACCGAGGCACTGACCCGCCGCGCCTTCAAGCGGGAGGCGGAGCAGCTTATCGCCGCCGCACTGCGCCACAAGCACGATCTCGCCTGCATCTTGCTCGATGTCGACCGTTTCAAGCTGGTCAACGATACGCATGGCCATGCAGCGGGCGACGAGGTGCTGAAAGCCGTTGCCGCGACCTGCCGCGCCAACCTTCGCGCCAGCGACCTGTTCGGGCGGCTCGGCGGAGAGGAGTTCGCGATCCTGCTCCCCCATATTGGGGCGGAGGACGCGATGGCCGCGGCCGAAAAGCTGCGGGCGGAAGTTTGCGCCCGGCCGATCTGCGGGGACTTCGGCACGCTCGCCGTGACCGCCAGCTTCGGGGTCTCGGCTTTGTCCATCGTCGGACGGGATGTCGATACCCTGCTGGCCCAGGCGGATGCCGCAATGTACCGGGCAAAGGGCAGTGGCCGCAATCGCTGCGTTTCCTGGTCCTCGATGCAGGCCGCCAACGGGATGGGCGCGCGCCGCCGCGTGTTGAAGGCGGGAAGTGTCATCTTCAACGATCGCCGCTCGACGGTCGACTGCACCGTGAAAAGCCTCGGCGTGGATGGCGCGGGCATTACGGTCACCAACACGGCCGGCATCCCGTCGGAGTTCCGGCTCGCGATAAAAGCGGAGGGATTTGAGACGGCCTGCTCCGTCATCTCAGGCGACAGGCAGAACCTCGAGGTCGCCTTCCGCTGATCGTGCAAGCGTCAGGCGATTCATCGGTCTCGCGTCTCGTTCCGGGGCGTCATGAGACGGGACCGAAATCACCGGGCGCTGCACATTTGTTGTCCTCGCTTGCGTCGCAAGGGGTTCTTTCTGTTACTGAAATCGGGCATGTGACGGTATAGGAAAAATGTCCGCGAATCGGATTGTTTGGAGTGGTATCGCAATGACATTGCTCGCGCGCGCCGGATTGCTGGCACTGGTCCTCATCGTCCCGGCGCTGGCCGCGGCGCAGGAAACGCGGAGCTTCGAGGCGGATGACGGATCGTACAGCTTCCAATACCCGGTGGACTTCACGCTAAGCCATATGTTCCCTGACGGGACCGGTGACGTAACGGGTGTTACGGCCTCGACGATGAGCAACGGCGACGTGCTTATCACTTTCCTCGGGCCGCGTGACCCTGGAAGCATCTCGCAAGTAAGCGAGCAAACGCGCGATGTCATCGTCGATGAATTCACGAAGGCGATCGCCGTTCTGCCCTCGATCAGACTCAAGTCCACCGCAATGACCACCCTGCTCGGCCAGCCTGCCATCGACATGGTGTTCACCAATGCGAGGTTCAGCAACGTCGCCATCAACCGCTACATATTCACGGTGGTCGACGGGAAAGCCTATAATTTCGAATGCATCTATCCCGAAGATAAATCCGGGCGCTTCTCACCCGCCTGTGACCTTGCCGTCTCGACCGTTCGCCTGGGGACAGCCGATCCTGCTGCCGCCAACGAGGCCGGCAGCGCGCCTGCTTCCGCAAGCTGCTCCGAGCTGGAGCTCAACATGCGCTCCGTAAACGTATCGACCCTCGCTTCCGAGATCATGATGAAGGATCAGTCGCCTGACACCATCGCACGGATGAAGGCAGCCATTGAGGCGGCCGCGGCAATCAACGAACGGGCTGGCAGCGCGCCTTCGGACCAGGATTGCGGGGATGCCGATGCGATTGTCGAGACTCTCAGATAAGGACGGAGTCACCCCGCGGTGTTTTTCGCATTGTTGTTGAAGTAGTCCGATGGCCTTCGTCCAAGGCTGCGCTTGAACGTTGCCGCGAAAGCGCTGGCGCTTTGATAGCCGCAGTCCAGCGCGACCGATAGAACCGGTTGCCCGCCGGCCAGTGCGGGCAGGGCGGCAAGCAGCCTTGCCTGCTGGCGCCAGCGGCCGTAGGTCATGCCCGTCTCGTGTTCGAAATGACGCATGAAGCTGCGCCGGCTCATGCCGGTGCGCGATGCTGCATCGACAAGGGCAAGCGCCATGCCGGGATCGGATTGCAATGTCTGGCAAAGATCCCGAAGCCGTCTGTCGGACGGCATCGGCAGGTTGAGCGGTTCTGCGGGCAGGAACGTCAGTTCTTCCAGCAACAGCTCGCACACGCGCCGGCTGAAATCCGTAATGTCCCGTCCCTGCAGTTCGACCAGCCGCAGGATGAGCTCCCTGAGCAGGGGCGACACCTCCACCACCCCGCAGGCGCCGGGCAGCGATCCCGCGGCATCGGGGCGAACGAAGATCGCGCGGAACTCCACCGGGCCGTGGCTGCGTGTCGCATGTTCCACCATGGGCGGGACCCACACCGCCCGATTGGGCGGCACGATCCAGGTGCCGCTTTCGGTCGAGACCGACACGACACCGGATCGCGCATAGATCAGCTGTGCATCCTGGTGGCGATGCGGCGGGCCGGCGAAGGAAACATCGTCCTGCGCGATGGCGGTTACGGCGAGCGCAGACGGTGCGGGATAATTGAGCGACATGGGTTGACCCTTTTGCGCTTTAAGATGGCCTTCGCGCGCAGGAATGCCAACCCCCGCCCGCATATCATCGGCCGCAGAAGCATATTTTCGGAAAGCTATAGAGTGTCCGCCTGCGCCCGCCCCATCCTGTCCGTTTCGCCGGTGTCCGATGCGCCGTCGAACGGCGCGCGCCCGGCCCTGCTCCTTCTTCCCCTTCGACTTATCGGCGACCGCTGGGCCTGATGGCGACCCGGCGGTCGTAGTCCGCCGTCAGCACCCTTTCGTTGTCGAAGTCGCTGCTCCAAGAGCAGAAGGAAGTCATAGCCATGATACAGAACCCCGATATCAAATACCGTCCCTTCATTTCTCCCATCGCGTTGCCGGATCGCCAATGGCCCGACCGGCGATTGACGCAGGCGCCGCGCTGGGTCTCGACCGACCTGCGCGACGGCAATCAGGCGCTTGCCGATCCGATGGACGGCGAGAAGAAGATGCGTTTCTACCGAATGCTGCTGGACATCGGATTCAAGGAAATCGAGGTCGCCTTCCCCTCGGCATCGCAGACCGAATTCGACTTCGTCCGCAGGCTCATCGAAGACGATCTCGTGCCCGAGGACGTGACGATCCAGGTGCTGACCCAATCGCGCGCCGACCTGATTTCGCGTACCTTCGAGTCCCTGCGCGGCGCGCACCAGGCCATCGTGCATCTCTACAACGCGACGGCGCCGCTTTTTCGTCGCGTCGTGTTCAGGATGGAAAGGCACGAGATCGTCGATCTGGCGATCAGCGGCGTGACCGCCATGCTGGAAGAAAGCATGAAACAGCCGGAAACCCGCTGGACCTTCGAATATTCGCCCGAGACATTCTGTTTTACGGAGCCAGATTTCGCCCTCGAAATCTGCGAGCGGGTTCTCGATGTCTGGCAGCCGACGCCCGGAAACAAGGCGATCCTCAACCTGCCCGCCACGGTGGAAGTCGCCATGCCGAATGTCTATGCGGACCAGATCGAGTGGTTCTGCCGCAATCTTTCGCGTCGTGACAGCGTGATCATAAGCGTGCATCCGCATAATGACCGGGGCACGGCGGTCGCAGCGACGGAGCAGGCCCTGCTGGCCGGGGCCGACCGGGTGGAGGGGTGCCTCTTCGGCAATGGCGAGCGCACGGGCAATGTCGATCTCGTGACGCTCGCGTTGAATCTCTACACGCAGGGCATCGATCCGAAGCTTTATTTTCCCGAGATGCGTTCGGTGGTGCGCACCGTCGAGCATTGCAACGCCCTGCCGGTCCATCCGCGTCATCCCTATGCCGGCGAACTGGTCCACACGGCTTTTTCCGGCTCGCATCAGGATGCCATCCGCAAGGGCTTTTCCGCACATGAAAGCCGAAACGACGGCATATGGGAAATGCCCTATCTGCCGATCGATCCCAAGGATATCGGCGAGACCTATGAGGCGGTCATCCGCGTCAACAGCCAGTCCGGCAAAGGTGGCATCGCCTGGGTGCTGGAGCAGGACCGCGGCTTGAAGCTGCCGCGCCCGCTGCAGATCGACTTCAGCCGCCGCGTTCAGGCCTTCGCCGACGATACGGGCAAGGAAATCACCGCCGAGACGATCTGGGCATTGTTTTGCGACGTCTACCATCTGGACGGCAATGCCGATTTCGAGCTTCTGGGCTACAAGGACGGCAGAGCGGCGCGCAACGGCGAGGCGCGGGTCTTTGCCGGCCGCATCCGCCATCGCGGCAGGGAGCTTGCGATCACGGGTCGCGGCAACGGGTTGATCTCGAGCGCTTTGTCGGCACTGCAGACCGGCTGTGGCATCGATCTGGACGTCGTCGACTATCACGAGCATTCGTTGAAGCGGGGTACCTTTGCGCAGGCCGCCGCCTATATCGAATGCCGCACCCGCGATGGTCGAAAGGTATTCGGTGTCGGGATCGATACCGACATCGCGACCGCGTCGGTGCGGGCCGTCCTCAGCGCCGCTGCCAATTGCTCCGACAGCGCATAGCCGTGTTCCTGTTGCCGAGCGCGACAGCTCGCAACGCTTTCGGTCAGGCGCCTATCCCGCCTATGAGGCTCCGCCCTTTGAAACGGGCGATCCAGCGCTATGTACAGGATTCGCTGGCGGAAATGATCCTTGCCCACAGTGTGCGACGGAGCGGGTGTTCGCGCCTCCGTCGCCGGCAGGGAGACATTCCCTTCAACGGCAGGAAATCCGAACGGTCTGAACATCCGAAAGGGAGAAATGGCATGAGCGACAAGGTCAGGGAAAACATGGAAGTGATCGGCGCCGACGGCGTGCATGTCGGCACGGTCGACCGCGTGGAAGGCAACCGCATCAAGCTGAAGAAGAGCGACAGCTTCGGCCATCACGAAGGTCATCACCACTATATCGAGATGGGCTTCGTGGCCGACGTCGAGGGCGACAAGGTGCGCCTGTCGGCCAATGCCGACATCGCCGTGACGCTGGAAGAGGAAAAATCCGGCCGTCCGGTCAAGCTCTGACCAGCTCCGGGGCGGCTTTCCTCCGGCCGCCCCGTTTTCTCAAGCGCAGGGTGCTTCCGATGGAAAACTACGATCTCTATCTCAACCCGCAGAAGCCGGCGATCGGCCTCTACGTGCGTGCCGGCGCGGGCCTTCCCGATATCGCCGATGCGAAGGACTGGATTTTCGATGGCACGGTGGAAAAAGACTCGCTACCTTCCGAGGTGTTGAAAGCCCTGGAGGCGAACGGACACGCCTTCCGCGACATGGATTGAGCCGGCATCCTGTCGGCTTGCCGCCTTCCAGCCCTTGCCGAATGGATCATGCATGGATGCAGTTCTTCCTTCCGTCGTCCCGCAGCCGGTCGCGGCGCGGCTGACACGCGCGGCCATCTTTCTCGTCGTGACACTGGAGCCCGGCAGCGCGGCCGAAGCCGCCGTGCGCAAGCTCTGCGCCGATCTTTCCGGCCTCCTGCGGGCCGTCGGCTTCCGCGATCTGGAGGGCGGGCTTTCCTGCGTGCTCGGCGTCGGCTCGGATGCCTGGGACCGGCTCTTCGGCGTACCGCGCCCGAAGGACCTGCATCCCTTCCGCGAGATCCGCGGCAAGCATCATGCGGTGGCCACGCCCGGCGACCTGCTCTTCCATATCCGCGCCACGCGCATGGACCTCTGCTTCGAGCTTGCAACCCACATCATGAGCCGGCTGGCGGGTTTCGTCGCTACCGAGGACGAGGTGCACGGCTTCAGCTATTTCGACGACCGGGACCTCATCGGCTTCGTCGACGGCACGGAAAACCCCGTCGACGGCGCGGCCGTCGCGGCGACGATCATCGGCGACGAGGACGCGGATTTTGCCGGCGGCAGCTATGTCATCGTGCAGAAATACCTGCATGACCTGCCCGGCTGGAACCGCGTCCCGGTCGCCGAGCAGGAGCGGATCATCGGCCGCGAAAAGCTCTCCGACATCGAGCTCGACGACGCGGCGAAGCCGAGCTATGCCCACAACGTCCTCACCTCCATCGAGGAGAACGGCGAGCCGCTGGAGATCCTGCGCGACAACATGCCCTTCGGCGATGTCGGCAAGGGGGAGTTCGGCACCTATTTCATCGGCTATGCCCGCTCGCCGCACCGCATCGAGCGCATGCTGGAGAACATGTTCATCGGCCTGCCGCCGGGCAATTACGACCGGCTGCTGGATTTCAGCCGCGCCGTTACCGGTTCCCTGTTCTTCATTCCCTCCGCTTCGTTCCTCGACGCGGTGACGCCCGATGCCGCGCCGGCCGCCCCCGCGGCCGCGACGCCCGCGGCGACGGATCCGCCCCCGCGCCGCGACGGCTCGCTCGGCATAGGCTCTCTGAAAGAAGGGGTTTCCCATGAATAACCTGCACCGCGAACTTGCACCCATTTCCGAAGCCGCCTGGGCCGAGATCGAGGAAGAGGCGGCGCGCACGCTGAAGCGTCACCTCGCCGGCCGGCGTGTCGTCGACATGGTCGGTCCGTCGGGGCTCGGGCTTTCGGCGGTGGGTACGGGCCATGTCCTGCCCATCGCGCCGCCGGACGAAGGCATCCAGTCCCTCCGGCGCGAGGTTAAGGCCCTGGTCGAGCTTCGCGTGCCCTTCCAGCTTTCGCGCAGCGCCATCGACGATGTGGAGCGCGGCGCGCTCGACAGCGATTGGTCGCCCGTCAAGGAGGCCATGCGCAAGATCGCGTTTGCCGAGGACCGCGCGGTGTTCGACGGCTACGCCGCCGCCAATATCGAGGGGATCCGCGCGGCCGCGAGCAATCCGGCCGTGCCGCTGCCGTCGGGCGTGAAGCGCTATTCGGATGCCGTGGCGCGGGCGGTCGGCGAACTCCGGCTTGCCGGCGTGGAAGGCCCCTATGCGCTGGTGCTCGGCGCCGATGCCTATATGGCGGCAAGCGGCGGCAGCGACGACGGCTACCCGGTCTTCCACCATATCGAGCGGGTGGTGGACGGCGGCATCATCTGGGCGCCAGCCATCGAGGGCGGCCTCGTTCTGTCGCTGCGCGGCGGCGATTTCGAGCTGACCGTCGGCGAGGATTTCTCCATCGGCTACCTCGCCCATTCCGCCACGACCGTCGATCTCTACGTGCAGGAGAGCTTCACCTTCCGCACGCTGACGACGGAAGCGGCCGTGGCGCTGTCCGCGGAGTAGGAAAACGGCTGGAGGCCGGCATGATGGATAAGGGCGAGCATCACGTCGTCATCGTTGGCGGCGGGTTCGGCGGACTGGAGGCGGCGCGGCATCTGGCGGCCGGCCCGTTCCGCATCACGGTGCTCGACCGGCGCAATCATCACCTGTTCCAGCCCTTGCTCTACCAGGCCGCGACGGCCTCGCTCGCCCTTTCGGAGATCGCCTGGCCGATCCGTTCCCTCCTCAGCCGCCACAAGAATGCGACGACCCTGCTCGGCGCGGTCGGCGGCGTGGATGCGGCGGGAAAGTCCGTGCTGCTGGAGGACGGGCGGCGGGTCGCCTACGACACGCTGATCCTCGCCACCGGTGCGCGCCATGCCTATTTCGGCCATGACGAATGGGAACCCCATGCGCCGGGGCTGAAGACGCTGGAGGATGCGACGACGATCCGCCGGCGCATCCTCTCCGCCTTCGAGCGAGCGGAATGGCTTACGGATGCCGACGAGCGCCGCCGCCTCCTGACCTTCGCGATCATCGGCGCGGGGCCGACCGGCGTAGAGCTTGCCGGCACCATCGCGGAACTTGCCCATGAGACGCTGCGCCGCGATTTCCGCAATATCGACACGCGCGAGGCGCGGGTGGTGCTCGTCGAGGCCGGCCCCCGCATCCTTGCGGCCTTCACCGAGGATCTTTCGGCCTATGCCGAGCGGGCGCTCGCCCGGCTCGGCGTCGAGGTGCGCACCGGCCACGCGGTCTCGCAATGCAGCGCCGACGGCATCGAACTCGGCGGCGAATTCCTGCCCGCCGCGACCATCCTCTGGGCGGCGGGCGTCGCCGCCTCGCCGGCGGCCGAGTGGCTGGGCGTGCCGGCCGACCGGGCAGGGCGGGTCGTCGTGGCGCCCGATCTTTCCGTGCCGGGCTTCGCGGATATCTTCGCGATCGGCGATACCGCGCATGTCTCCATGGGAGAGGGAAGGACCGTGCCGGGCATTGCGCCCGCCGCCAAGCAGGAGGGGCGCTATGTCGCCGGCGTGATCCGCGCCCGCATCGAAGGAAAGCCCTCGCCAGGCCCCTTCGCCTATCGCAACGACGGCAATCTCGCGACCATCGGCAAGCGGGCCGCCATCGTCGATCTCGGCTGGATCAAGCTCAAGGGCCGGCTTGCCTGGTGGACCTGGGGGATCGCCCATGTCTACTTCCTGATCGGCCTGCGCAACCGGCTCACTGTCGCGCTGAGCTGGCTGTGGATCTATTCCACCGGGCAGCGCAGCGCCCGCCTGATCACCGGCGCGAATGCCGAAAATCCGGAAAGGAGACCGCAATGAGCAAGAGCTTTGCCGTCGGCGATCACGTCGCCTGGAATTCGGAGGCCGGCCGCGTGTCGGGCACCATCATCGCCGTCCACACCAGCGATTTCGACTACAAGGGCCATACCCACCGCGCGTCGCCCGACGATCCGCAATACGAGATCAAGAGCGACAAGACCGACCACATCGCCGCCCACAAGGGCAGCGCGCTTGATCACGCGTGACCGCACGTGAAAGGAAAGGGCGTGCATATACGATTGGCGATATCGGAGGACAGCGAGGCGCTTTGCGCTGTCGATACGGTCGCTGCCACGGATGACGGACGGTGTCGCCAAATACGCGCCTGGATCGGATCAGGATGTTGCTATGTTGTCGAGGCAAACGGCCGGATCTGCGGTTATGGGGTGCTGACGGGCCATTTTTTCGGCCATGCCTTTATCGAGATGGTGATGATCGGCCGAGAATTTCGCCGCCAGGGATTGGGAGAGTTCGCCATCGTTCATTTTCGGCGGATGACGGCAGGCTCGAAGCTGTTCAGCTCCACCAATATGTCCAACAGGCCAATGCAGATGCTGTTTGCAAAATGCGGCTTCAAGCCGAGCGGATACATCGACAATCTCGATAATGGCGATCCCGAGAGCGTTTTCGTTTCACCCGCCGCTTAGCAAAGAGCAGGGCCGACGAGGCCGTATTTCAAAAACTGGGAGGGCTGATCGCCCAGATCACGACGGCTTCGCGCTCGCTGGAATTCTTGTAGCGATGCGGCTCGCCTGAGGAATAGGAGCAGCTATCGCCTTCATAAAGGTGGAAATGGCGCTCGCCAACCCACATGTCGAGCTCGCCCGAGAGGACGAAACCCACGCCGTCGGCAGCGTTCACGTAGCTTTCGGCGCTTTCCGTTCCCGGCGGCAGCCGGGTATAGATCATTTCCACCTGCAGGCTCATCTTCGGCGTGACCAGTTCGTCGATGATGCCGTGTTCGTATTGGATTTTCAGGCGGTTGCCGCTTCGCACGACATAGCCGTGCTCTTCCTGCGCTACCGGGGAGGCCCCTGCGAAGAACCATTGCACGGTCACCCCCAGGCTCCTGGCGATCTTCACCAGTGCGGGGATCGAGGGATAGGCGAGATTTCGCTCGATCTGGCTAAGATAGCCGGTCGAGAGTTCGCAGCTCTCGGCCAGCTGCGAAAGCGTCATCTTGCGCCTTTTGCGCAAACCCCGGATCCGTTCGCCGAGGACCGGATCCTCGATTGCGGTTTCCGCTTCCGTTCCAAGACCGCCCCCAGACGACATGCTCGCTCCGCGTAGGAATTTCCCGTCTCGCGACGGCATCCGATTGGGCCAAAGGTGCCCTGCTCTTGTTGCCGATCGATGGTCGGGCCGCAAGATGCGAAGCCGAATTTCCACTTCGGGGTGAAGCGCGTTCGACTTTTCGGCCGGCAGAACCTTGAAAGGCGGGTGTATAGTTAAATTTCATCGATCTTTTTGTCGATAGTAAAAAAATAGCTCGATTTTTTACAAATAACAAAATATGTAGGCTTCAGTTTGCTGATTTTGGGTGGGGAGGCCCGAATGACCGGCGTCGCGCATTTCAAGAGCTCCGAGCGGAGCTTCGAGCCCTACGGTGACGATTCCGGCCGCGCGACAATTTCGCGTCTGGTCGGGCCCAAATCGAGCAAGACCATGGGCGCCGGCATAGCCCGCTTCGACGATTGCTCCATTGCCTGGACCGTTCTTTACGACGAGCTGATCGTCACGCTCGAGGGCAAGTTCCGCCTGCGCGTCGGCGATGAGGTGTTCGACACCGTACCGGGTGACGTTCTCTGGGTGCCGAAGGGGACCGCGCTCGCCTATGAGGGGGAGCACGCGACGGTGTTCTACGCGCTCGCCCCCGTCGACTGGCGCACGCGTGACATCAGGGTCTGACCGTGCAATCCGCAACCGAACGGCGTTTCCAATCCATGACGACCTCCGCATTTCCACACCTGTTCCAGCCCTTGCAGATCCGCGGCGTGCGCCTCAAGAACCGTATCATGTCGACGGGGCATGACACGACGCTGCCCACCGATGGTCTCGTCAACGAGGCGCTGCTCGCCTATCACGAGGCGCGGGCGCGTGGCGGCGCGGGCCTGATCGTCTGTCAGGTGGCGGGCGTTCATGAGACTGCGCGCTATACCTCGCATATGCTGATGGCGACGGAAGACGCGTGTATCGAAGGCTACCGCAAGCTGGCCGAAATCTGTCATGCGCATGATTGCCGGATTGTCTCGCAGCTATTCCATCCCGGCCGGGAAATCATGGAGGGCGGCGACGGGCTGCTGACGGTTGCCTATGCGCCGTCCGTATCGCCCAACGAGCGCTTTCGCGTCATGCCGCGCCAACTCGACAAGCGCATGATCGACGAGATCGTCACCGGCTACGGCGAAGCGGCGCGGCGGATGCACGAAGCGGGGCTTGACGGCGTGGAGTTCGTCGCCAGCCATGGTTATCTTCCGGCGCAATTCTTCAATCCGCGTGTCAATCGCCGCACCGACGCCTATGGCGGGTCGCTGGAGAACCGGCTTCGTTTCGCCGTCGAAGCCTTGGCCGCGATGCGGGCGGCGACATCGGACGATTTCGTCATCGGCATGCGCATCAGTGGCGGCGAGCGCGACGAGCATGGCCTTGCCATGGACGAGGTGCTCGAAAGCTGTCGGTTGCTGGAGCCCCTGCTCGATTACGTCAGTGTCACGGCCGGCACGTCGGCCTCGCAGGGCGGCGCGGTGCATATCGTCCCACCCATGGCCTATCGCAACGCCTATCTCGCGAGCGATGCCGCCCGCTTTCGCAAGGCATTGGGCATACCCGTCTTCGTCGCCGGACGCATCAACCAGCCGCATGAGGCCGAAGCGGTGCTGGCACAGGGCTCCGCCGATGTCTGCGGCATGACCCGCGCCCTGATCTGCGATCCCGAAATGCCGGCAAAGGCGGAGCAGGGCCGCACGGACGATATCCGCGCCTGCATCGCCTGCAATCAGGCCTGCATCGGCCATTTCCATCGCGGCGTGCCGATCTCCTGTATCCAGCATCCGGAAACCGGCCGTGAGCTTAAATTCGGCACCCTGGTGCCCGCAACGCGCCCCAAAAAGGTGATGGTGGTCGGCGGCGGTCCGGCCGGCATGAAAGCCGCGGCGATCGCGGCGGCGCGCGGCCATCAGGTCGTGCTCTACGAAGCATCCGGCCAATTGGGCGGGCAAGCGCTGCTGGCGCAGCAATTGCCGCGCCGCGCGGAGTTCGGCGGCATCGTCACCAACCTTTCGCGCGAACTGGAGCTGGCGCAGGTCCGCGTCGTCAAGGGTGTGCGGGTGGATCGGGCGTCGGTTGCCGCCGAAAGGCCGGACGCCGTCGTTCTGGCCACTGGCGCCAAGCCCTATCTGCCCGAAATCGCCGATGACGGCAGCGTGCAGGTCGTCGATGCATGGCAGCTTCTGAGGAACCAGGTGAAGACCGGCAGCCGCGTGGTGGTCGCCGACTGGCGCTGCGACTGGATCGGCCCCGGCATTGCCGAACGGCTGGTCAACGAAGGCTGCAGCGTCGATCTCGCCGTCAACGGCACCCATCCGGGGGAATTGCTGCCGCTTTACGTTCGCGACAATGTCGCGGCCGAGTTGCACAAGATCGGCGTGCGTGTCACCCCCTATGCACGCCTTTACGGCTGCGATGGCGGCACCGTCTACATGCAGCATTCCGTCAGCGAGCAGCCGATCCTTTTCGAGAATGTCGATACGCTGGTGCTCTGTCTCGGCCACGAGCCGGTGGATGAACTGAGCGCCATGCTGGCCGACAGCGTGGAGGAATTGCACATCATCGGCGACAGCCTTGCGCCACGCACCGCGGAGGAGGCGGTCTACGAGGGATTGAAGGTCGGGACCGCACTCTAGGCGAAGCGCGTGTTGGCCGGATAGGGATTAAACGGGTGAACGGGGCTCGATCGGCAGAAAGCCGGCAGTCCCGGATGAGCAAACGGGAGGGAATTTCATGGCTTTCGAAGGAATCCAAAACGGTATCGGCCGCCGCGGCGTGATGAAGCTCGCGTTCGGTGCGGCGGCGGCGGCGATCGGCGCGCCTGCTATTCTGGGGCGCGCAAGCGTCGCTTCCGCGCAGACGTCTTTCGCCGGCGAAGGGCTGATCGTCGTTTCCTGGTCGGGCAATCACGAGCTCAGCTTCCGTGAAACGGTGGTCAAGTCCTTCAACGAAAAGTACGGTACGCAGGTCGAGACCGTCGGCGGCTGGGACCAGATGATCGCCCAGATCGTGGCGGCGCCGGCCGACAATCCGCCCTTCGACATCACCATCGCCGACGAATACACGACCACGACCGGCATGGCGCAGAATGTCTTCGCCAAGGTCGACCGGTCGAAGATTCCCGGCAATGCCAATGTCTATCCGTGGTTCGACGAGAACCGCGGCCCGGCCAGGGATTACGGCGTGCCCTTCGGCACGGGCTCGCTCTGGATGCTGACCGCCAATTCGAGCGGCCTGAAGCCGGTGAGCTGGAAGGGATTCTGGGACGACAAGGCAAAGGGCAAGGCGACGCTGGACGCTTCCGCATTCTATTGGGATCTGTGCATCCCCGCGCTGCTCTCGTCGGCCAAGCCCGGTATCGACGAAGTGTTCGGTACGCCCGCCGACGTCGAACTGCTCTTCCAGGAACTCGACAAGCTGAAGGTCGCCAAGTGGTACAAGGACGGCGCAGAGCTCACCAACCTGATGACCCAGGAAGAAGCGGCGGTGGCGATGATGTATTCCGCCGACGCCTACGGCTTCATCAAGGAATACGGCGACGACTTCGAAGCCGCGATCCCCGAGGAAGGCACGGCCTCCTACACGAACTGGTTCATGAAGGTGCGCGGGACCCGGCATTCGGAATTGAGCGATCTCTTCATGAGCTATCTTCTCGAGAAGGAAACGCAGCAGAATTTCCTCAATGCCTCGACGGATTTCATGTCCCTGCAGGGCCTTGAGGCGCCGCCGCACTGGCAGAGCTATCCGCGCGACGAGGCAGGCTTGCGCAAGACCTACAAGCTGTTCGGCATCGACGGCTGGGACAAGTTCGGTCCGAACTGGGACGCCTACAGCGTCCGCATGAAGGAAACCATCACCAGGACGACCGAAGGCTGACCCAGCCCTTCCGCGAAGCGTCCGCAGCGGCGCTTCGCGTATTTCGATGCGGAGTTGATTGTTTTGGCAGACACCAATGCACTGGAGCTCGACGGCCTTCGCCGCGCCTTTGGCGGCGTCGTCGCGGTCGACAATGTCTCGGTCGACGTGAGGCGCGGCGAATTCGTCACCCTGCTCGGCCCCTCGGGCTCGGGCAAGACCTCGACGCTCAGGCTGATCGGCGGGTTCGAAAGGCCGGATGCCGGTGCGATCCGCATCAATGGCAGCCGCGTCGATCACCTGCCGGCCTACCAGCGGGATACCACGACGATCTTCCAGACGGGCGCGCTTTTTCCGCACAAGACGGTGGCTGAAAATGTGGCTTACGGCTTGCGCATGCGCGGTGTCGCCAAAGCGGACATTGCGCCGCGCGTGAGGCAGGCACTCGAAGTCGTCCGCCTTTCCGGCTACGAGGAGCGCTATCCGGCCCAGCTCTCCGGCGGGCAGAAGCAGCGCGTCGCGCTTGCCCGTTCGATGGTGGTGCGCCCGACGATCCTGCTGTTCGATGAGCCGCTCTCGGCGCTCGATCTGTCGCTGCGGCTGCAGCTTCGCGCGGAGATCAGGCGGCTGCATGACGAGATCGGTTTCAGCGCCATCTATGTGACCCACGACCAGGGGGAAGCGATGGCGATGCCGAGCCGCGTCGCCGTCATGCGCAGCGGCAGGATCGAACAGATCGACCGGCCGGAAAAGGTCTTTGCCGAGCCGGCCAGCGAATTCGTCTATACCTTCATCGGCGAGAGCTGCTGCCTCAGGGCGCAGGTTTCCGCCGGTGCCGCCGCCGACAGCGCCGGCGCGCCGCTGGAGCTGCGTCTCGCCCAGCCGCTCGGCGAGGGCGCGTGGCGCATCTACATCAGGCCGAGCCGGCTGCATCTTGGCCGTGCCGACATGCCGAATGGCCTCAAGGCACGGCTCGATTTCACCGAATTCCTGGGCGATGTCCATCGCTACCATTTCAAGGCCGGCAAACTGGAACTGTTCGTCGACCACCCCGGCTCCGTCGTCCACAAGCCGGGCGACGCCGTCGATATCGGCTGGCAGACGGCCGACATGATGGCCTATCAATGAGCGCGGGCGCTTCGGATATGGCGCCTTCCGGCCCGCGGGGCCCCGGCTGGCGCATGCGTTTGACGCCCTGGCTGTTGATGTCGCCGGCGCTGCTCATCGCCATCGCCTTCTTCGGCCTGCCGATCGCCTTCATGGGGCGCATGAGCTTCAACGAACATGTCGACCAGCGCTTCTATGTGCCGGGCTTCACCTTCGACAACTACGCGGCCATGCTCACGGATCCGACCTTCAGCGCGGCGCTCTGGACGACGATGCGGCTGGCGCTGATCTCGTCCATCGTGACGGTCGCTATCGGATATGTCTTCGCGATGCTGGTCTGGCTGAAGCCGAAACGCTGGCGGCTGGCCTTCATCGCGCTTGCGCTCTGCCCGCTGCTGATCTCGGAAATCTCCATCATCTTCGGCTGGTGGATGTTCTTCCCGAAGAACGGCCTGCTCAGCTATGCGCTCGTCTCCTCCGGCCTGATCACGGACAAGATCAGCCTGATGTATACAGAATTCGCAGCCTTTGTCGGCCTCACCTATGTCACCTTGCCATTCTGTTTCTTCATCCTGCTGTCGATCTTCGACGGCATCGACAAGAAGGTGCTGGAGGCGAGCGCGGACCTCGGGGGCTCGCCCGTGCGCACTTTCTATGAGGTGCTCCTGCCGCTCACCAAGGGCGGGATTGCCGCCTCCTTCGCGCAGTCCTTCATCTGGGCGGTCGGCACCTATGCGACGCCGTCCGCGCTCGGGCCCGATACGCTCTGGACGATCGGCTACCTGATCCAGGAACAGATGCTGGGCAAGCACAACTGGCCCCGCGCCGCCGCCTTCTCGATCGTGCTGACGAGTGGAGTTGCCGTTGTGATGATGATCATCCGCATGCTGACCTCGAAACGGACGGCGCTCAATGGCTGATACGTCCATGCTTCCGACGCGTGATATCGCTGTTGCCCCGGTCGCGAGGCGGCGGATGGACGCCGTGATGCTGCGAGTCCTGGCGCTGGCCTTCACCGTCTTTATCATCGCCTATATCGCGATCCCGGTGATCGTGACGCTCGTCATGTCCTTCAATGATGCGTCGGTGATCCGCTTTCCGATCAAGGCGTGGTCGCTGCGATGGTACGGCGACTTCTTCGGCAGCCCCCAATGGGTCGACGCGCTGAAGAGCAGCGTAATTATCGCGCTCGGCACGACGGTCATTTCCACCGTATCCGGCGTTCTTGCCGCCTGGGCCTTCGAGCGCTTCACCTTCGCCTTCAAGCCGGTTGTCTACCTCCTGATCATGCTGCCGCTCTTCATGCCGGGGGTGGTGCTGGGCCTTGGCGTTGCGATGGCGTTCGGTGATGTGTCGCTGTTCGGCGTCAATATCTACGGGTCGCGCGTATTGGTCATGCTTGCCCATTCTCTCTGGGCGATGCCGCTGGTTTTCATGTTGATGGAGGCGACCTTCCGGACCGTCGATCACCGCATCGTCGAGGCGTCCTACGATCTCGGCGGCCGGCCGGTGCAGACCTTCTTCGAAATCGTCCTGCCCTCCGTCTCCACCGGGATCATCTCGTCGGCGCTCTTTGCATTCGTGATATCGCTCAACGAATTCGTCATGGCCCTGTTCCTGACGACGCGCGATACGCAGACGCTTCCCGTCCTGATGTGGCTGAGCCTGCGCTCGGCCGGCACGCCGCGGCTTGCGGTGGCGTCCGTCATCCTCGCGGCCGCCGTCTTCGTCAGCCTGTCGCTGATCATGGTCTGGTACATCAGGCAACTGAGGAAGACGTGACGGGCCAGGGGTTATGTGCCTGTCAGCGCCATCCAGGCATCTACTTCCCCGCGGCGTCGAGCAGGGCTCGATGGACACGGTCGGCGAAATCACCGACCGGTCCCTTGGTGGATTTGTAGTCCAGGCCCTGGATCACGCTGACGGTCTTGTCGTCGACGGATATGCAGTGCGAGATGAAGGATCCGCCCGCGGCGGGGCCGCCGCTGATGACGCCGAGCTGGCCTTCGAAGCGGTTGACGATAACGTGGTAGCCCACCCCCTGAGCCTGCTGCTCGATCAGGTCCGTGCAGGCATCGAGGCTCAGCGCATCCGATGCGGTTCTCTCGACGTGATAGGTGATCATGAACGGATCATCGGCCGCTGCCGCCGGCAAGGCCGCAAGGATGGAGGCCGCCACCGGCATCGCGCAAAACATCTTCATCATGCAAAACCGCCTGTCTTTCCGTTTGTATCCCGGCAATGCCGCCTCATTTTAGTATCAGGGCGATCATGATCGCCGCGAAGGCGAGGAACATGACGCTGCCGAGAAGAATGCTGGTGACCGCCTTGGCCGAAATATAGGTGCCCGCCACGCCGCCGAGGACGGACGGCCACGGATTGCCGTCCTTCTGTCCAAGCGGATACCCGCAGGCAGGACATGAAAATGCCTTGTCGGATACGTTGCCAGCGCATTCAGGGCATGCGACGAGCGCCATTTCAGCCCCCTCCGATGATGAATTCCACGCGCCGGTTCTGCTGCCGGCCTGCGGGGTTGTCGGACCCGTCCGCATTTTCGTTCGGCGCGACGGGCGTGCTCTCGCCCTTGCCGAACGTCGTCATCCGGGCATTTACGCCGCTGTCGGAAAGCCAGTGCCGCACGGCGGCGGCGCGGCGTTCCGATAGACGTTGGTTATAGGCGTCCGACCCCTTCGCATCCGTATGGCCGATGATCGCGACCGGGGTATCCGCCAGCGCCTGAAGTGCCTCTGCGAGGCGGGCGAGAACGGGGCGCGCGTCGGTACGGATGTCCGACTTGTCGAAATCGAACAATACATCGCTCGGCAGGTTCACGATGATGCGCTCGCCCTCCTGCCGTGCGCCAAGTTCGGAAAGCGCAGTTTCCGTCCGCGTCTGCGCATCCATGTTCTTCAATCCGAAGGTGGACGTTCCGGAGGAAACGGATGCGCCGCTCTCCTCCTTGCGCTCGGCAAAGCGGGACGAAGGCAGCGTGAATTCGGCAAATGTCGATGCCCGCTCGCCCACTGCGCCGGCGCCCGTCGTCACCGTATAGGCGGATGCCGTCGCAGGAAGGAAAAGAGAAAGCGCGAGAAGGGCGCCCTGTCTCATTGAGCCAGTTCCAGGGGGATGGTCACGCCCGGCGCGCTGCTGTCGTTTCCGTCATGTGCAGGATTGAAGACGAGGGTCACTTTCGTCACGCCGGCCGGTATGACGCCGGGAAAGACCAGGTCGCCCTCCATCGTCTGCCCGTTGCCGATCCGCATCCAGCGGTTGTCGGCGATCTGGCGCAGATGCAGCCGTTCCTGCTCGCCTTCTCCCCATGCGAGATAGGCATTTTCGTCGTCGTTCATGTTGACGCTGTTGGTAACGTGGCTGTCGAAGCTCGCCAACAACCGGACGGTTGTCGCATCCTCGCCGACGGTAACGGTCTTGACCTGTACCGTCAGGCCGACAGGAACACTGGCCTGACCACCGGTAATCGTGAAGTTGTGCTCCTCGGCATAGGCGGCGGCGGGCAACAGAAGCGTGGCGACAACCATGAATTTCTTCAGCAAGAACGACTCCCCAGAACAGATAGATCGTTCGCCACAAAACAGATGCATTATGACGGAGCTGTGACCGTTTCCCGGAAAAATTGCTGCGCGCTCCCTCTGCGCCGCAGGTGCTCATCGACGATCCTTGCTTTCCCTGAAAACAGCCTTGTCCTCCGCGCAAAGCGGCGCGTGCGGCAGTAGCCTCTTATGGGAGGCAGCGATTGCTCCGATAGTCCCAGGTCTGGCCGCTCTCGATACAGACGCGAAGGGCATTGCGGTCGGGAATGATGCCGGATTTGCCGTAGCTGAGCAGCATTCCGGCGCCTCCCGCAAACGCCCAGATCAGCGCGAACAGGCGGAGCCTTCGGGGCACCGGTTGAAACCAGAGCCATACCGAAAGGGCGGTGCCGGCGGTGAATGCCAGCGCCATCACGACAAACAGGGCTTCGAACGTCACTGTGCGCTTTACTATATTCCCGGATCGATTCGCCGGTCTCCAATGAACTGCTCAACCATTCACATCGAGGCAATGAGATCAATCCCGTCGAAGCTTTCGGGAAAACGTTGGGGAAACTCCCTTGGCGACAGGATGTCCTTGAATTCGCATGCGAGAACAAGCAGACCTATGCATCGTTCCGGCATGGTCAGCCGGCTTCGCCGCCAACAGGGCTTCCGTCTTGCCGTCCGGGTTTTCAGGATATTGATATGACACGTTTTTCCGATCCGCAGCGTCTTGAACGACTGATCGAGGGGCTGGACCGGTTCAACGCCACTCCGGGCAAGGGCACGACCCGGCTGACCTACACGCCGGAGTTCCGCCAGGCCAGCGACTATCTGCGCGGGCAGATGGAGGCCGCCGGGCTCACGGTCCGCGAGGACGCGATCGGCAATCTCGTCGGGCGCCTCGTCGGACATAATCCTGCTCTTGCTCCGGTCATGATCGGCTCTCATTTCGATTCCGTGCCGAACGGCGGCAAGTTCGACGGCCCGGCCGGCGTCATTGCCGGTATCGAGATCGCCTTCCTGTTGAAGGAGCGGGGCCTTGTCCCGGAGCGTTCCATCGAATTCGTCGCCATGATCGAGGAAGAAGGCACGCGCTTCGGCGGCGGACTGCTGGCCTCGCGCGTCATGACCGGCAAAGTGGATATGGACGAGTTCCTCGCCTTTGCCGACGATGCGGGGGTCACGGTCGCGGATGCGATGCAGGCTTACGGCCTGGATCCGGCACAGGCGCCTCTGGCTGTGCGCGAAGCCGGTTCCGTATATGCCTTCCTTGAATTGCATATCGAGCAGGGCCCCGTGCTGGAAGCCCATGCTGACGATGTTGCGATCGTCGATCGTATCGTGGGCCTCGGCCAGATTAGGGCGACGTTCAGAGGTCAGGCGGGCCATGCCGGTACGACGCCGATGAACGTGCGCCGTGACGCGCTTGTCGGCGCGGTGGCGGCGCTGTCGCAATTGCCGGACCTTGCGCGCGCCATCGGTCAGGATGCGGTGCTGACCGTCGGCAAGATGGATGTCCGTCCGGGCGGGGCCAATGTGATCCCCGATCTCGTATCCTTCACCGTCGATATCCGCGCGCCCGGGGAAGAGGTCGTCCGCACGCTGATCGACCAGGCCCGTTCGGTAATCGAACGGGTGGGCGGCAACGGACTGGGCGTTGATGTCGAGGAGCAGATATTCCTTCCCCCGGTTCCGCTTTCGGCGGAATTGCATGAAGCCCTGTCGCGTCACGCGGATACGCTCGGCCTGAAACGTCGCACCATGGTCAGCGGTGCGGGGCATGATGCGATGATCATGGCCGATTTCGCTCCTACCGGGCTGGTCTTCGTGCCGAGCCGCAACGGCATCTCGCATGCACCGGAAGAGTGGACCAGCTACCACCAGCTCGCCAGGGGAGTGGACGTGCTCTTCCTGGCGCTTTGCGAGCTTGCCGGCGCCACGCCGCAGTCATAGACCTCAAAAGCGATCATGTCGGCTGAATCCGGTCCAGCAAGCGGATGAGGTCGGCCAGCGTGCGCGTATTCATCTTGCGCATCAGGTGACCGCGGCGCACCTTCACGGTGATTTCGCTGACACCGAGATCCGCGGCAATCTGCTTGTTGAGGAGGCCCGTCGCGACCAGCCGCGCCACGTCTTTCTCGCCGCTGGAAAGCGAGGCCCAGCGTCGTGCGACATCGGCATTCGCCGCCTCCCGCAGACGTCTTGTGCGGTCGGCCTCGATCCCGCGATGGACAGCGTCGAGCAGGTCCTGATCGCGGAACGGCTTGGTCAGGAATTCGATTGCCCCGTCTTTCATCGCCTTGACGCCCATGGCGATATCCCCGTGGCCGGTGATCATCACGGTGGGAAGGTACAGCCCGTATTCGGTCATGTGTTCCAGAAAGTCCATGCCGCTCTGGCCCGGCATGCGCACGTCGAGGACGAGGCAGGCGGGTGCGCCGGGCAAATCGAAAGCGAGGAAGTCCTGGACGGATGCGAACGATTTGGCGCGCAGCGAGACCGAGGCGAGGAGATCTTCCAGCGCCTCACGGACGGAGCGGTCGTCGTCGATGATGTAGACGGTGGGTTCTGCCAAATTTCCCGTGGGCGGCTGCGGCTTCATTCGATTGCTCCGATCCCCGCCGGCAGGCTGAACCGGGCGATCGCCCCGCCGTCCCTGCCGGTCTCCGCCCAGATACGGCCGCCATTGGCCTCAATGATCGAGCGGCTGATGGTCAGGCCGAGGCCGACGCCGTCCTTCTTGGTGGTCCAGAAGGCATCGAAGAGGTGCTCGAGCTCGCCCTGGCGAAACCCCGCGCCGCTGTCGATGACGGAAAAGCGGATGCGATTACCGTCTTCCGTCTCCGAGACGATTTCCAGCGTCTTCGCGCCGCCTGTTTTCGCCTCGATCGCCTCGACGGCGTTCAACAGGAGATTGCCGACGACCTGCCCGACCTGGACCCGGTCGGCGAGGATCGCCGGCAGGTCGTGCTGAAGGGAGAGGCGGACCGTTATGCCGCTCCGCTCACCGCGCTCACCGGCAAGCGCTACGACCTCGCGGACCAGGGCGTTGAAATCGAACCGCTCCCTGTGGGGCGCCTTGCCGCTGGCAAGGCCGCGCACCCGCGCGATCACCGCGCTGGCGCGGTTCGCATCCTCCACGATCCTGTCCGCCGCGCGCTGCGCATTCGCGATGGCTGGAGGCTCCTGGGCCAGCCATCGCCGGCACGCGCCGGCACTGGTGGCGATCGCTGCGAGCGGCTGGTTCACCTCGTGGGCGATCGATGCCGTCAATTCGCCGAGGCTGGTGATGCGCGCCATGCGCAGCAATCGTTCCCGGCTTTCATGGGCGGCTGCCTCGGCGGCCACGAGTTTCAGGGAAAGATAGGTGGTCACGCCGATTGCCACGATGCTGATGCCGGTATTGACGATGCCCACCTCGTAGGCACCGGAATGGGTGAGGGCGAAGCTCAGCAATGTCAGCGCCACGCAGGCGAAGGCGAGAGCCACGACGGTGCCCGCCGGAAGCAGGCGTGTCGCGACGAGGATGACGGGCGTATAGAAGACGGCTGCCGCAATCGCATAGTCGGTTACGGTATCGCCCACGAAGATGACGACCATGGCGACAGGCAACAGGACGATGGTGAGCACCAGCCTGCGTTCGAACTTGAATTTTCCGCTGTTTGTCATCGAGGCCGGCCGTCCAGTTGTGCTCGTTTCGGGAATATCATAGCGCGCGCCGCTTGTATCGGACCTCAATCCCTGGTGCTTCCGTCCCAGGAGGCGTCGGAGACCGGCGCCTGCCTTTCCAGAAAGGCGGTGACGGCCTCGATTTCACGCGGATCGACCGCGGTGGAAACGAGTGTTGCCACGATCTCGACCGTATCGTCTCCGCGATCGGCGACTTCGACATCGCTGACCGGATAGTTCGCCTGTTCCAGCCGCTCCACCAGCAGGTCGCGCATTTCGGGCATGGCCTCGCGGCTCGAAATCACGCTGACCTCGTAGGTGGCTTCCGTCGTGCGGTCGTCGATGGGAATGCGGTTGATCATGTTGACGAGCGGACGGAGCAGCGTGTTCCCGGCAAGCACGAAGACGGTCAGCAGCACCGCCTCGGCAAGCATGTCGGTGCCGGCGCAGGCGCCGACCGCCGCCGAACACCACAGCGTCGCGGCAGTGTTCAGCCCGCGCACGTTCATGCCTTCCTTCATGATAACGCCCGCGCCCAGAAAGCCGATGCCGGAGACGACATAGGAAATCACCCGGACCGCTTCCGTCGTGCCGGCGATCCGCTGGGCGAGATCGACGAAGGCGGCGGCTCCCACCGCGACGAGGACGTTCGTGCGCAGCCCCGCCGTGCGCTGCCGATACTGGCGCTCCGCACCGATCAGCGTGCCGAGGAGGAAGGCGGCGGTGAAGGCAGCCGCCGTGTCGAGAAAGGGTAGAAGATCGAATGTCTGCAGGAATTTCATGTCGGGTGGTCCTTTGGGAAAGGGCGGCCTCTACCATCGGCCTTGCCGCAGCAGCCGTATGGCAACGCGGTGGAGATGGGTCGACCAGCGGACCAGCCGCAGCGTTTGCCGCCGGTTCAGAAGGCCGTGACGGGAAAGGCGAACGGCAGACCTGAACAGCACCGCGCCGGCGGCCGCGAAGGCCCAGCAGAGCCAGCGGTCGACAGCCTCCGCCTGCCGCGCGAGCCCGCGAGATGACGGATGCGGCACGGAGCGGCCTTTCTTGCCGTATGGAGGAACGGATGACGGGCGTGGCATGAAACGATCGACGGGCATATCGAATCTCCCCTCGGCATTGCGAAATGGAGGTTGCGATCGGGCGGCTTCGGCCGCCCGATCGGGGCTGCGGGCCGCGTTCAGAACCATTGGCCGAAGCGGCGGATGTAGATGGTCTTCATCGTCTGGGCGACGACGCAGTAGGAGAAGAGGGTCGCGGCCAGCCAGGGGAAATAGGCCCATGGCAGCGGCCGCAGGCCAACCATCGCGCCGAGCGGCGAGAAGGGGATATAGATGCCGAGCGCGCAGACGAGCCCCGTCATCAGCATGACGGGTAGTGCCGCCGTGCTCTGGATGAAGGGAATCTTTCGGGTGCGCAGCATGTGCACGACCAGCGTCTGCGACAGCAGGCCCTCGATGAACCAGCCGGACTGGAACAGCGACTGGTGTTCCGGCGCATTGGCGGAAAAGACGTACCACATGAGCGCGAAGGTGGTGATGTCGAAGATCGACGAGGTCGGGCCGATCCAGAGCATGAAACGGCCGATGTTGCGGGCGTCCCATTTGCGCGGCGTCTTCAGGAATTCCCTGTCCATGCGGTCCCAGGGCAGGGAAAGCTGGGATATGTCGTACATCAGGTTCTGGATCAGCAGATGGATCGCCAGCATCGGCAGGAAGGGGATGAAGGCGCTGGCCACCAGCACGGAGAACACGTTGCCGAAGTTGGAGCTCGCGGTCATGTTGAGATATTTCATGATGTTGCCGAAGGTTTCGCGCCCCTTGACGACACCTTCCTCGAGCACCATCAGGCTTTTCTCCAGCAGGATGATGTCGGCGGATTCCTTGGCGATGTCGGTGCCGCTGTCGACGGAAATCCCGACATCGGCGTCACGCAGGGCCGGCGCGTCGTTGATGCCGTCGCCGAGAAAACCGACGGTGTGGCCGTTCGCCTGAAGCGCCTTCAGCACGCGCGACTTCTGCAGGGGCGTGAGCTTGGCGAAGATCGTGCGCTCCTCGACAAGCTGCCGCAAGGCCATGTCGTCGAGGGCCTCCATGTCGCGCCCGATGACGGGCTGGCCGGGTTCGAGGTCGACCTCGCGGCAGATTTTCGCGGTAACGACCTCGTTGTCGCCGGTCAGCACCTTTACCGCCACGCCATGCTCGGCAAGGGCGGCGATCGCCGGGCCCGCGGTCTCTTTCGGAGGATCGAGGAAGGTGAGGAAGCCCTGGACGACGAGGCCGCATTCGTCCTCGATGTCGTAGCGCGTTCTGGCTTCGGTGCCGGGTATCGCGCGCGTGGCGACGACCAGAACGCGGAACCCGTCGGCATTGTAGGCGCGGGCGAGCGCGGTCAGCCGCTTGCGCTCGGCCTCGTCCAGATCGCGCAACACGCCCTGTTCCTCCACATGCGCCGAGATTGCCAGCATCTCCTCGACGGCGCCCTTGCAGACGAGCAGATGCTCGCCCCGCTCTCCCTCGACCACGACCGACAGCCGGCGGCGCACGAAGTCGAACGGCAGTTCGTCTACCTTGCGATAGTGCGGAAGCAGGGGTTCTCCTGCCGGTCCGGCGAAACGCAGGACGGCCTGGTCCATCAGGTTTCTCACGCCGCTCTGATGCCGGCTGTTCAGCCAGGCGAGTTGCAGGACGCCGTCATTGCGCTCGCCGTGGATGTCGACATGATGCTCGAGGATGATCCTGTCCTGGGTCAGCGTGCCGGTCTTGTCGGTGCACAGCACGTCCATCGCGCCGAAATTCTGGATGGCGTTGAGCCGCTTGACGACGACCTTGCGCCGCGCCATCGCCACGGCTCCCTTGGCGAGGTTGGACGAGACGATCATCGGCAGCATTTCCGGGGTGAGGCCGACGGCGACGGCGAGCGCGAACAGGAAGGCATCCATCCAGTCGCCCTTGGTGAGGCCGTTGATGACGAAGACGACCGGGACCATGACCAGCATGAAGCGGATGAGCAGCCAGCTCACGCTGTTGACGCCGCGGTCGAAGGCGGTCTCCGCCCGGGAGCCGGCGATGACCCTGGCGAGAGAGCCGAAATAGGTGCGCGGGCCGGTGGCGACGACGATGGCCGTCGCCGTGCCGCTAACGACATTGGTGCCCATGAAGCAGATATTGGGCAGGTCCAGAAGATCCGCCTGGTGTGCGGCGACGGCATCCGCATCGGCGGATTTCCCGACAACGGCGCCGAGCGCGTCGTATTTCTCGACGGGCAGGGCCTCGCCCGTCAGGGCGGCCTGGCTGACGAACAGGTCGCGCGATTCGATGAGGCGAATATCGGCCGGCACCATGTCTCCGGCCGAGAGCCGCACGATGTCGCCGGCCACGATTCCCGCCATAGGCGCTTCGCACATTGCGGGCGTGGCCTCCGCTGTCGGCCGGCGCAGCACCGTGGCCGTGGTGCGAACCATGGCCCTCAGCGCTTCCGCCGCCCTGCTCGAACGGTATTCCTGCCAGAAGCGCAGCAACGCGCTGAGAAACACCATGATGACGACGATCGCCACGCCGACATAATCGGCATCCTTGCCGGCGCGCAGCGGCAGGATGATATCCGTGACCGTACTGATCGCGGCGAGGACGGCCAGAACGGCGATGAACGGATTGCCGAACGCCAGCAGGAACTGCACGACTGCGTGCGGCGGCTTGTCATGTGCGACCTCGTTCGGGCCGTCCGACGCAAGGCGCTCTGCTGCCTCCGCGTCGGTCAGGCCGTCGAGGCGGCCCCTGAAATTGGCGAGCGTGGTCTGGATGTCGTTGCGGGCTTCAAGGACCGCCTGCATCGAAAGCGCCCTGTGTTCCTTGCGTGGCGCGGCAGCGGCCTTGCCTTTCATCATCATGTTCATCGTCTTGCTCCTCGTATCGCTCGCCTGCATGTGGACGAGCGGGGTCGTGCCGTGCGGTGCGATTACGGCCGGTTTCTGCGAAGTCGGTTGGGGAGAGCGTCCGCCGCGCCTGTCTGTCAGGGAGCGGCGGACGGGCTTCGTCGCGGCGGGCGCGGGTAAACGGGGATAGGACCGGTCACGGGAACTGGTCCTGCATATGGCGGATGGCCGCGCGCTTGGCGAACGGATCGCGGCAAGGCGCGGACACGTCCGCGATGATCCAGCGGCATTCCAGCCGGCCGGATACCGGGTTCGTCCGCCAGCGTGCGGTCGGGCCGCGCCGAGGCGCGGACGGGTGGGAGATCCGTGTCCGCGGTCGCGCCGGAACGCCGGGCAGCAGGCGCGCCAGGATATGGGCCCAGCAGTGGAAGGGGTTCTTGATCTTCATGTCTCACCTCGCGGGGCCGTCGCGGCGCCCCGGGGGTGAGACTGAACATGTCAGGCTCGACCGGCCGGCCGCAACGGCGTGCTTTCTCGACTACTGTCGCTTGGCATGGTTCGGTCTTTCTCCAATGTTCCGGCCGGGGAGAACCCGTCCGGCTGACGATTGCTGGCTTACGCCTGTCTGCAGGCTCGCGCCAGCATCCATGGGGATTGAACGCTATACGTTCGCTTCTCTGGGATATACCAAGGTATATGCTTGCAGTCGGGGGAGTGCCGTCGCGCAAGGTTCGCAGCCACCACGGGATGACGCTGGGGTCAGGGCGGAGCTGGGCTGCCTCGCCTCCGAGTGGGGAAGGCCCGGAACGGAGGCCGTGGCACGGGAACGGCACGATGGGGCCTCAGGAAGCGAGACCTCCTCCGGGCGGCAGGCTCGAAGCCGTTCCCGCCGATCCGCCTAGACCTGTGCGGCCAGCGTTTTGAGCGCGGCCGAGCGATCGAGCCAACCGATCTGGCGGCCGCCTTCGACGACGGGGAGGGGGCCTTCCGCGGCCACGAGGTCGGGGGCGATCTCGGCGATCGTGGCACCGGCGTTCACGCCGGATGTCGATGGGCCGGTGTCGGGGGTCATGATCGATGCCACCTTGACGACCCGTGCGGGCGGGACCTTGGCGACGAAGCGGCGGACATAGTCGGTGGCGGGCTCGGTCACCAGTTCTTCCGGCGTGCCGATCTGGATGATGCGGCCGGCTTCCATGATGGCGATGCGGTCGGCGAGGCGGATGGCCTCGTCGAGGTCGTGGGTGACGAAGACGACGGTGCGGGTCTGGGTTTTCTGGAGCCGCAGCACTTCGGCCTGGAGGTCGGCGCGGATCAGCGGGTCGAGGGCCGAAAAGGGTTCGTCGAGGAACCAGAATTCGGGATTGGTGGTGAGCGAGCGGGCGATGCCGACGCGTTGCTGCTGGCCGCTCGAGAGCTGCGCCGGGAAGCGCGCTTCCCGGCCCTTCAGCCCGACGGTTTCGATCAGTTCCATGGCGCGGGCCTCGGCTTTCGGGCGCGGCATTCCCTGCACTTCGAGCGGGAAGGCGACATTTCCGACGACGGTCCGGTTGGGCAGGAGCGCGAAATGCTGGAACACCATGCCCATCCGTTGGCGGCGCAGCTCGACCAGTTCCTTGTCGCCGAGTTTCAGGACATCGCGGCCGTTGAAGGCGATTTCGCCGGCGGTCGGCTCGATGAGGCGGGTCAGACAGCGCAGCAGCGTGGATTTTCCCGAGCCCGACAGGCCCATGATGGCGAAAACCTCGCCGCGGCCGATCTGGAAGGTGGCGTCCTGTACCGCGCCGACAAGGCCCGCGGCGGCGAGCGCTTCCGGCGTGCGCGCCTCTGCCGGCAGGCGACGGAACGCGCCGGCATCGCGGCCGAAGACTTTCCAGATGCCCTTCGCGTCGATTGCGGCCGGTGCATTCCGATCGGGTGCGGCGTCAGGCATGGGCCTCTCCTTCGTGTCTTGCAGCGCGCATCGCGCCGGATTTCAGCAATGCATCGGCGACGAGCGCGATGGCCGCGACGCAGAGGCCGGCAACGATGCCCGGCCCCGTCTCGCCGCGGGAAAGCGAGGTGTAGACTTCCTGCCCCAATTCGCGCGTGCCGACGAGGGCGGCGATGACCAGCATCGAGAGCGCCATCATCACCGTCTGGTTGACGCCGAGAATGAGCGTCGGCAGGGCGGCGGGCAGGCGCACGAAGCGGAAGGACTGCCAAGGCGTGCAGCCGGACATGAGCGCGGCCTCGATACGCTCGGAGGGCACATGCGCCATGCCGGCCATGCCGTAGCGCACGGCCGGCGCCACCGCATAGGAGACGATGGCGATCAGCGCGGAAAAGTCGCCATTGCGGAAGAGCATGACGGCCGGCAGCAAATAGACGAGGGTCGGCAGGGTCTGCAGCGTGTCGAGCGCCAGTTGCACCGGATGGTGCAGCCGGGGATGGCCCGAGACCCAGATGCCGAAGGGCAGGCCGATGGCGAGCGCCAGCGCGACCGAGAGCACCGTGAGATAGATCGAGGACATGGCTGCCTGCCAATAGCCGGTGACCAGCACGAAGAGCAGCAGCAGGAAGACCGTAAGCGCGGTGCGCACGCCGCCCAGTGCATAGCCCGCCAGCGCCAGCGCGGCGAGGACCAAGCTCCAGGGCGCGGACTGAAGTAGATTGCGGAAGGGGTTGATCACGCCGAGCAGCATGCCGGTGCGGATCGCCTCCAGCGGCTCGTAGAAGTTCTGGTTGATCAGGCTGACGGCGCCATTCCAGAAGGGAGCGGTCGTCAGCGTCCAGGCGCCGGGCCAGGCCGAAAGCGCGGGCAGTGCGAGGCTGGCAACGGTCGGTACGATGAGCAAGAGCGCGGCGATCAGCGTGTCGCGCCGGCTCCACAGGCCCTGCCGTCCCGTCGACTGGTTGTGCGCGGCGGCCTGCGTCAGGCGGTCGAGCACCACGGCGAGCGCGACGATGCCCATGCCGGCCTCGAAGCCGGCGCCGAAATCGAGGCGGCGCAGTGCCCTCAGCACGTCGTAGCCGAGGCCGCCCGCGCCGATCATCGAGGCGATGATCACCATGTTGAGCGTCATCATCACCACCTGGTTGAGGCCGATGGCAAGGCGCGGCGCGGCCACCGGCAGCTCGACCTTCCACAGCGTCTGCGCCCGGCTGCAGCCGGTCATGCGGGCGAGCTCCAGCGTTTCGGACGGCACGGAACGCAGCGCCAGCACCGTGGCATGCACCATGGGCGGCAGGGCATAGACGACGGTGGCGAAAAGGGCAGCGCTCGGGCCGTAGCCGAAGAGCAGCAGCGTCGGCAGCAGGTAGGAGAAGATCGGCACGGTCTGCATGACGTTCATGATCGCCCGCAGCCAGATCTCCGCATGGGCGGAGCGATAGGCCCAGATACCCATGGCAAGGCCGAGAACGAGGGCCGCGACGACGCAGATGACGACCGAGGCGAGGGTCGTCATGGCCGAAGCCCAGAGGCCGAAGAAGACGAGATAGGCGCCGGCGAGAAGCGTGAGGACGGCAAGGCCGCGGCCGGAAAGGCGAAGGCCGAGCAGCGCGGCAGTCAGGATCACGCCGAGCCAGCTCAGCGGCGGCGCGAGATGGACCTTGTTGAAGCCCGCCCCCTTCACCCAGCCGTCGGCCAGCATGAATTTCAGCCAGTCGATCGGCATCTGCGCCGCGGCGGCCAGCGCGCGGGTGAGATCGGCGATCTTGACGCCGAAGATCGCCGCATCGCGGGCAAACCAGTTCATGCCGGTGCCGACCCAGTCGGAAACCGGCAGGAGTGCCTGATCGGAAAGATGCGTGAAGGACGCCGGCATCAGCAGACTGGCAGCGACGACGACCAGCGTCAGCGCAAGGCCAATCCAAAGGCCGTGCCCGCCTGTCGCATCCTTCGGCCTTGCCAGGACATCCGCCATGTCATGCTCCTCCCAGAGTGGACGTTTTGGCCGGGGCCGGATCTGCCAGCCCCGGCCATCCGGTTATTTTTCAGCGCAGGCCGCCCAGGAGCGCCATTTGGCTTCGTTGGTCTTCGCCCATTCCATGGCGACCTCGTTGACGGCGCGGCCCTTCACATCGACCTCGTAGACGAGATCGCCGAGTTCCTTGCCGTCGAGGGTGAACTTGCGCACGATATCATAGGCGCAGGGCCAGACCTTCTCGCCGCCGGCCCAGGCCATCTTCTTGATCCAGCCTTCCGGCTTGCCGCAGTCATGGGTCGCCGTCTTGTTTTCGCCCCAGGACGGATCCGTGTAGCAGGCTTCCTCATACGGGGGGAACTTGACGAAGGAGCCGGAGAAGACCGACGGCACCCAATGCGGCTGGTAGACCCAAAGGATGATCGGCGCCTTGCGCTCGTAGGCGGACTGGAGTTCGGCGAACATGGCCGCTTCCGTACCGGCATGAACGACCTCGAAAGGCAGGTCGAGCGCCTTCACGCGCTCCTCGTCGAAGCCGCCCCAGCTGACGGGCGCGCCGAGATAGCGGCCCTTGGGTGCGGTTTCCGGCGAGGAAAAGGCTTCGGCGCAGTTCTTCAGCGCCTTCCAGTCCGGCAGGCCGGGGCACTTTTCCTCCATGTAGGAGGGGTACCACCATTCTTCCTTGGCGTGCGGGCCGAGTTCGCCCATGTCGAGAACGTTGCCGGTCGCAAGCGACTTGGTGAAGGGCTTGTCCTGCGTCGTCTGCCAGGTTTCCAGCGCGATGGTGAGGTCGCCGGTTTCGAAGCCGGGATAGCGGGCGCTGTCGTCGGCGACGACTGTCTCCACGCTGTAGCCGTAGGTCGACAGGATGATGTTGAGGATCTCGGTGTCGATCAGCATCGAGGACCAGTCGGCCACCATCAGCTTGATCGTATCGGTGGATTCCGGCTCGAAGGCCGAGGCCGGTGCCGCGGCCCCGAGGCTGAGCGCCAGCATTGCGGATGCTATCAGTCGTTTCATGGTCATACCCCTCTTGTTTATGGTGATGTTCAGCCCTTGGCGTACCAGCCGTTGTCGACATAGAGCGCCTGCCCGTTGACGAAGCTGGCATCGTCGGAGGCCAGCCACAGGGCGGCGGCGGCCACCTCTTCCGGCTCGCAGAGCCGTCCCTGCACGGCGTTGAGATCGGCCTCGTTCCAGTTCTGGCCGAGGCCGTCGAGCTCGACGATCTCGCGCAGGCCATGCGCCGTCTTGACGAAGCCGGGGCAGACGGCGTTGGCGCGAATGCCGCGGTCGCGATATTCGATGGCAATGGAGCGGGCGAGCTGGAGAACCGCGCCCTTGGTCATGCAGTAAAGGCTTTCCAGCGCAAAACCCTTCTCCCCGCCGATCGAGGAGGTGATGACGATCGAGCCGCCGCCGTTTTCCAGCATGTGCGATACGGCCTCGCGGCAGACGACGAAGGCCGAGCGGACATTGATGTCCATCAACCGGTCGTAATCCGCATCCGTGCTTTCGTGCAGCGGTTTGACGATGATCGTGCCGGCATGGCTGAACAGCGTGTCGACGCGCCCCCACTTGGCCGTAACGGCGGCGAACGAGGCGCGCACGGCCGCCGTGTCCGTCACGTCGGTTTTCAGGAAGACCGCCTCGCCGCCCGCGGCCTCGATTTCGGCGGCGGCTTCTTCGCCGGCGGCGGCCTGGATGTCGAAGATGGCCACCCGCGCCCCGGCTTCCGCGAACATCAGGGCCGCTGCGCGGCCCATTCCGTTGGCGCCGCCGGTGATGATCGCCGTCCTCCCCTCGAGCCGCCCTGTTGCGGTCGTTCGTCCGACGACCTTCGACGCGATGTTCATGGCGTTCCTCCCGAATGGATCATTGGTATGGACTTAATACCAATGAATCGGAGCGCAGTTGTCAAGCGTCTATTTAGGCAGCCGTGAAATTTAGGATTTTCCCAATCGGGAAAGCGGCTTGCCGCACTGTTCTGCCGGAATGTCTCAGGCCGCGGACCGGGTCATGCGGCGGATCGCGGCCCAGAGCATGCCGTGCAGGTCGGCCATTGCGGCTTCGGCCGCTTCGGCGTCTTCGCCCTGCAGAGCGTGCAACAGGCCTTCGAAGGATCGCACCGCCTCGGAGGCGGAGCTGTCGGGCAATGCGCCTTCGAAGGGCAAAAACAGTTCGGCGAGGCCATCCTCGATGGCGCGGGCCAGCAGCGGGTTCTGCGAGGCGTCGCCAAGGGCGAGCAGGAACAGCGCCTCGGCCTGTTTGCGCTGTGGCGCGGTCCCGGCGGCATGCATCATGTCCGTCGCCTGGCGCAGGCGCTTGAGGTCGGCCATGCCGCGCCGGGCGGCGGCCAGGCGCGCGGCGGCGAGCTGGTTGACGGTCAGGAATTCCACCACGCGCATGGCGGCGGCCGGTGCGCGCGACATCCGTCGGCGCGCAAGCTGGGTCAGGCGATCCTCATCGGTGACGAAGGCCCCGCCCTGGGCGCCGCGGCGCACGGTGATGTACTGGTTGGTTTCAAGCACGCGCAACGCTTCGCGCAGCGTCACGCGGCTGATGCCGAACCTGTCGGAGAGCTGGCGCTCGGCCGGCAGCCGCTCGGCGGGCAGCAGGAGGCCTGAATGGATCTGCCGGCGCAGCAGATCGACGGCGAGCCCGTGCGCCGCCTGCGGCTCGACAGGTCTCAGGCCCCAGAGCACGGGTCACACCGCTGTGAATGTATTGTCGACGAAGATTTCCGCCCCGTTGACGAAGCTCGAGGCATCCGAGGCGAGAAACAGGGCGACTTCCGCGACCTCCTCGGGCTCGCAGATGCGGCCCTGCATGGCGTTGACGTCGTTTTCCGACGCGAAAATCCCGTAGCCGCGCAACTGTTCGATCTCATGTTCACCATGCTGGGTGCGAACGAAACTCGGGCAGATCAGGTTGGACCGGATCCCCTGATCTCGATACTCGACGGCCAATGCCCGCGCAAGTTGATGCATGGCGGATTTCGAGGCGCAATAGAGCGCCTCGAGATGGGTCGCCGCGCGCACGCCGGTGGTCGAGGTGAAGACCAGCACGCCCTTGCCCCGCTCCAGCATTTCGGGAAGCACGAGCCTCGTCATCAGGAAGGCCGACTTGGCATTGTTGTCCATCAGCTCGTCCCATTCCTCCAGCGTGCATTCGAGGAACGGTTTCACGATGATGATGCCGGCATGGTTGAACAGGACGTCGACCTGGCCGAAGGCGTCCTTCGCCGCCTGATAGGCGATCTCCGCTTCCTCCGGGCGCGACACGTCGGCATGCACGAAGGCGACGTCGAGACCGCGGGCGCAAAGCGTCTCGACCAGATGCCGGGCGGCTTCCGCATCCCGGTCCGCGATCATCACGCGCGCGCCCTCTTCGGCAAACAGCTTCGCGCTCGCCGCCCCGGCACCCTTCGCGCCGCCGGTGATCAGGATCGACTTCTTCAGGAGACGTTTCATGGTATGAGAAATAGACCAATAAGGGTGGCAAGTCCAGATGGACAGAAGCCGCCTGGGAAGCTGGTCCTAGATGTGATACGTTTCCGTATGTCCGTCGACCGCGATGGCCTGCCCGCTGATCATGCCGGCGGCCGGCGATGCGAGGAACAGGCAGAGGTCGGCGATCTCCTTCGGTTCGGTAAAGCGCTTGATGGATTGGCCGCTGGTATATTCACGCCGGATTTCGTCCGGCGACGTCGAGCGCAGGTTGGCCTCGGCGGCGATGACGCGGTCCATCCGGTCGCCGGAGACCGAGCCGGGGCAGATCGCGTTGACGCGGATGTCCCAGTCGCCGAGCTCAATGGCCATGGACTTCGTGAGGCCGATGACCGCCCATTTCGCCGCTGCATAGGGCGTCCGCAATCCGTAGCCGAACAGGCCGGCGGTGGACGACAGGTTGATGATGCTGCCGCCGCGCTTCTCCTTCATGAGGGGGATCGCGCATCGGCTCGTCAGGAACTGGCTGTTCAGGCACACGTCGATACATTTGTACCAGCCGTCGATGGCGATGTCTTCCAGTCGCCCGGTCGGGCCGGCAATGCCGGCATTGTTGATGAGGACGTCGAGGCCGCCTGCCTCGGCCTTCACCGTGGCAAACCAGGCCTCGATTTCCTCCGGCGAGGTGACATCGACCCGGCTTGCCCTGATGGCGGGATTTTCCGCCGACATGGTTTCGACCGCCCCGGCATCGGCGTCGGAAACGAAGACACGGTGGCCGGCGGCCGCGAACGCTTCGGCGACCGTGCGGCCGATCCCCGAGGCGGCGGCGGTAATCATGACGGTGAGAGGCGCGGACATTCTGCTGCTATCTCCAGAAAGAGGACGATGCGGGCGGCATCGCCGCCGCCCGCACTTTGGGCCGTCTTATACGTTCGTCAGCCAGCATTTGACCGGCGCGAGCGCGTTCATCAGCGGCGCGTTCGGATCGTCGGTCCACCCGCCGACATTCTGGCCGACGGCGTCGATGAAGTTGCTGAACATCGGCACGATGGTACCGCCCTCGTCGCGGATCGTGAGGGCGAGCTTGCGGTAGAGATCGACACGCTTGCCGGCATCGAGTTCGCCGCGGGCGAGGACGACGGTCTTGTCGAACTCCTCGTTCGAGAAGGCGGATTCGTTCCAGGCGGCGCCCGTCGTGTAGATCGTGGAATAGACCATGTCCTGCGTCGGCCGGCCGTTCCAGTACGAGGCGCAGAAGGGCCGCTTGTTCCACACGTCCGACCAGTAGCCGTCGCCGGGGATGCGCTTGATTTCCAGCGGAATGTTCGCTGCGGCGGCACTCTGCTGGAAGATCTGACACGCATCGACCGCACCGGGGAACGCCACTTCCGAGGTCTCGATCAGGACGGGGCCCTCGTGGCCGGACTTCTTGAAATGGAAGCTCGCCTTGTCCGGATCATAGGCACGCTGCTCAAGATCGTCGGCGAAGAACGGGTAGAACTTGTTGATCGGTACGTCGTTGCCGAGCGTGCCGTGGCCGAGCAGCACCCGGTCGAGAAGGGACTGGCGGTCGATCGCGTATTTCAGGGCGAGGCGCAGGTCGTTGTTGTCGAAGGGCTTGGCGTTCGTGCGCATGACGAGGACATAATGACCCCGGCTCGGAACCGACTTGACCGCGACGGTCTTCAGGTTCGCCACGAGTTCGGCCACCTTCGGCGCGACACGGTTGATCATGTCAACCTGCCCGGACTGCACGGCGGCGATGCGGGCGGTGTCGTCGTTGATGATCGTCACGTCGAGCGTGTTGGCATGGCCACGGCTGTCATCCCAGTAGTCGGCATATTTCTCGAAGACGTAACGCACGCCGGGCTGCTGGCTGACGACCTTGTAGGGGCCGGCGGCGATGCCGTCCGCCGGGTTGGCGCGACCGCCGTCGGGCTGGATGAGAAGGTGATAGTCCGCCATGATATAGGGGAAGTCGGCATTCGGATCGGCGAGTTCCGCGATGAATTCGTTGCCGGAAGCCGTCATCTTCGTGATGCCCGCCATCAGGCCGAGCGCGGCGGAATTGCTCGAGCTGTCGGCATGGCGCTTCATCGTCTCGACGACGTCGTTCGCGGTCACGGACTTGCCGTTGTGGAAGGTCACGCCCTCGCGGATCTTGAAGGTCCAGGTCTTGGCGTCCTTGGAGGAGCCGAATTCCGTCGCCAGGCGCGGAACGATCTCGCCCTTGGCATCGACTTCGAGCAGCTTCTCCCCGAACTGCGCCATCAATGTATTGGGGCCCTCGCTCGCCGCCAAAGCGGGATCGAGCGTATCCGTCGTCTGGCCGCCGCCAAGGCCGACGCGCATCGTGCCGCCCTTCACCGGCCCCTCGGCGCGCGCGGCACTGGTCAGAAGACCGGAGGCGAGTGCCGAGGCGCCCAGCATTGCGGCGCGGCCCAGAAACGACCGGCGGTCCATCTTTCCGCGGGCGACCAGATTGGCCAGATACTTCAATTCGTCAGACATCGGTTCCTCCTCCCAAGCTGGCCTCCCAGCGTCGGCAGCCCCTTTTCCATCCGGGACGCCGCGGCAGTTTCAGCGCCGGGCCAGCACTGAAGGCTCGCATGTCTGCCGGGCGCGACATGACTATTCTGGACATGATTTTGAGGAATCCGGACATGGCTCGATTCCGGGCCGAGCGGCGGACCCCGGCCAGATCGCGGTGTGCGACCGGTCGGCGAACAGTGGGCGCCCGCGCAATCAGCGGGATAGGTTTTCAGGCAGCGAGAGAGGAATGGGGCGTGACCTGTCCCACAGGTGGCAAGGGCGGCGGGATGGGCGCCGGCTCCAGCCATTGCTTCCTGAGCGCCCGGCTCTCATGCGGCGACATGCCTTCGAAACTTCGGTACATCTTCGAGAAATGGGAAGCGGAAACGAAGCCGCAGGCGACGGCGATCTCGACGACCGGCATCGTCGTCTGCCGCAGAAGGGAGCGCGCGCGCTCGATCCTGAGGCGCATGTAATATTTGCCCGGGCTGCAATCGAATGTGTCGCGGAAATAGCGCTCCATCTGCCGCCGTGAAATCCCGGCCCTGATCGCGACGAGGCTCAGCGCGATCGGATCGGCGATGTTCTCCTCCATGATCCCGACGAGCGTTCGAAGGTTCGGATTGTCGACGCCGAGGGGCAGCATGTAGGGCAGCCTTTGCCGTTCGGAACCGTCGCGGAGGCTGGCGACGATGGCGAGCTGGCAGATCGCGGCCGCCGTGCCCCTGCCTTCCTCGCGCCCGATGATCTCCAGCATCATTTCGAGCGAGGAGGTGCCGCCGGCGCAGGTGTAGATTCCGTCATCGACCGCAAGGATCTGGGCGCTCGGCTGGACGTCGGAAAAGCGCTCGGAGAACGCGGCGAGGTTTTCCCAGTGGATCGTGCATCGGCGCCTGTCGAGCAGGCCGGCCTGGGCGAGCAGGTGCGCGCCGGTGCAGACGGCGCCGAGCGTGATGCGCGCCTTCCGGCATTCGCGCAGCCAGCTCGCAAGGCTCCGGCTGGCGTATCGCTCGACGTTCTGGCCGGAGCATATGACGACCATTCGCGCGGCGGCGGCCCGCGTCTGGCCCCTGGCTTCGTCGAGCGACAGGTCGACGCCGAGCTGGAGACCGCAACTTGCCCGCACAGGCCCGCCGTCGGACGAGACGATCCGCCATGCGTATTTCTCGCGGCCGAGGACCTGATTGGCGAGACGGAGCGTTTCGAGCGCCGTGGTGAAGGCGAGCATGGTGAATTCGGGCGTGATGTAGAAGTAGAAGACGCTCTTCGGCCCGGGAGCGGCGTTCATGGGTCTCTTCCTCCTCAGAGCCCGAGGGCGTGGCGCTGCCGCGCCGCGAAGCCCTGGATCAGGCGGTCGGCCACCAGCGCGAGGATCGCCATCGCGGCGCCCGCCGCGACCCCCAGACCGACATCGCCCTGGCCGAGCGCGAGATAGATCTGCTGGCCGAGGTCGGTGGTGCCGATCAGCGCGGCGATCACCAGCATCGAGAAGGCGTAGAGGATCGTCTGGTTGAGGCCGAGCAGGATCGTCGGCGCGGAATAGGGGATCCGGACCTCGCGCATGACCTGCCATTCGTCCGCCCCGGAGGCGACGGCGGCCTCGATCAGCTCCTCCGGCGTGGAGGTGAGGCCATGCTGCGTGTAGCGGATCATCGGGACGATGGCGTAGGCGCAGATGGCGAGGAAGGCGGAAAATTCGCCGATCTGGAAGAACATCAGCACGGGAATGAGGAAGACGAAGAGCGGGATAGTCTGGAGGAAGTCGCAGACCGGGCGCATGACCCGCCAGGCGTTCTCGCTGACGGCGCACAGCAATCCCAGTCCGCCGCCGGCGACCACGCAGACGAGGACCGAGGCCGCGCAAAGATAGAGCGAGAGGAGAGCGGGCTCCCAAAGCCCCATCAGGAGGACGGCCCCCACCATCAGCACGGCGAAGGCGGAGAGCTTCGGCCCGCCGGCAAGCCAGCCGAGGCCGCCGAGCGCGACGAGCACGAAGGGCCAGGGCAGGTTGGCGATCCCGGTGACGAGGATGCCGGTGGCAACCAGCAGGGACAGGCCGGCAAGCGCGCGATTGCGCAAGCCCAGCACGACCGCGGCGGCGGCAGCCACGCTGAAGACGGCGATGCTGATGCCGGTGGTCCACTGGAACCCCCAGGTGAAGGGGAGCACGGCCTCGTCGAGGCCGATGCGCAGCGGCAGGAGGACGAAGAACATCGTGGTGTTTTTCAGGCCCTCGAGAACAGCGCCGTTCGCGGCGGTGAAGGCGCCGAGATAGCGGTCGATGACGGCCGTCGTGCCCTTGAACGCCGCAAAGTCGTTCGCGGCGGGAAGCAGCGAGCCCTGAAGGGCGGCAATGACGATGCCGAGCAGGAGGATCGTTGCCGTGACCTTCCACGAGTGCCGCTTGCGATCCCGTGCAAGGGCGCTGCTCATGCGATCGGCGAGGACGGCGAAGATCACGATGACGACGCCGGCGATCAGGCTCTGGCCGAAGGCGGCCTTGCGCATCGTCAGCAGCACTTCCCAGCCGATATCGTTGAAGCCGCCGATGACAGCGGCGATGATGACCATCGACAGCGCGGCCATGATGGTCTGGTTCACGCCCACCATGATCTGCTGGGCGGCCGAGGGGATCTCGACGAGGATGAGCTGCTGGGCGCGCGTCGCGCCGTTCATGATGGCGGCTTCGCGGATATCGGGCTCGACGCGCTGCAAGCCGAGAAGGACGTTGCGCGCCATCGGCGGAGCGGCGTAGATCACCGATGCGATGAGGCCGACCACGGGACCGAAGCCGAACAGCAGCAGCAGCGGCGTGAGATAGGCGAAGGTCGGGACCGTCTGCATGATGTCGAGCATGGCCTCGACCGCGCGCCGGACCGCGCGGAACTCATAGGCGAACACGCCGATCAGGCCGCCGACGATGAGCGCGAGGGGCACCGAGACGAAGACCAGCGCCAGCGTGTTCATGCTGGCGACCCAGTACCCGCTGGCAAGGACGAAGCCGAGGCCGGCCAGCACGAGCGCGACCATGCGTTTGCCGCCGATGTGCCAGCCGAGCGCAGCGAGGACGCCGATCGTCAGGGCATAGGGCGATCCGACGAGAAGCCGGTTCGCGCCGACCATCGGATATTCCAGCAGCTTGGCGACGAAGCGTGCGGCCGGTTTCAGGAACTCGAAGGCTGTCGTCAGGCCGCTGCCGATCCACGCCGTCGCGGGAAGCGTCAGCGCCTGCGGCCAGGTCCTGATCCAGGCCTGACTGGGGGCGAGCAGAAGACAGGCCGCGCCGACGAGCACGCAGAGGAGCGCGACGCGCACGCCGGGCGTCAATCCGTTCATGCGCGTCTTCTCGATCTCAATTCTGTTGCTGGCCAAACCCACAGTCCCACTTGCGCTGATCTCGATCATGTCCGTTCCGCCTGCAGCGCGCCGGCCAACTGGCTCGGATGAACGATGCCGGCCATCTTGCCGTCACGGCCCCAGACCGGGACGGGCTGGTAGAGCGCCATGCAGGAGGCGAGCGCGTCATCGATGGTCATGTCCTCCTCGATCTTCGGATCGTCGGGCATCTTTGGCAGCGTCTCGGGCATGTTCATCATGGCGCTGACATGCGAGTAGCGGCCCTTCGGCACGTCGCGCGTGAACTCGCGGACATAGTCGTCGGCCGGGTTGACGATGATCTCGTCCGGCGTGCCGATCTGGACCACCACGCCATCGCGCATGATGGCGATGCGGTCGGCGAGCTTCAGCGCTTCCGTGATGTCGTGCGTAATGAAGACGGAGGTCTTCTGGAGACCCGCCTGAAGCTTCAGGAATTCGTCCTGGAGCTGCCGACGGATGAGCGGGTCGAGGGCGGAATAGGGTTCGTCCAGGAAGAGCAGGTCGGGATTGACGGCGAGCGCCCGGGCGATGCCGACGCGCTGGCGCTGGCCGCCCGAAAGCTCGCGCGGAAAGGCGTCCTCGCGGCCGGCAAGGCCGACAAGCTCCAGCATCTCCAGCGCGCGCTTGCGCCGGTCCGGCCGGTTGAGGCCCTGCATCTTCAGCGGAAAGCCGACATTCTCCGCCACGGTCATGTGCGGGAAGAGGCCGAAATGCTGGAAGACCATGCCGAGCTTGTTCCGCCTGAGCTCGATCAGCCGCTGCTTGCCGGCTGTCAGGATGTCCTCTCCATGGATGAGGATCGAGCCGGCGGTTCCCTCGGCAAGGCGGGAGATCGTGCGGATCAGCGTGGACTTGCCCGAACCGGACAAGCCCATGATGACGAAGACCTCGCCTTCGCGGACGTCGAAGGTGACGTCCTGCACGGCGGGCACGAGACCGCGTTCGCGCAGCAATGCGGCCGCTGCCCGCGCGTCGTTCCCGGTTTCCGCAAGCGCCCGTTTCAGTTGCTGGCGCGCATCCGCGCCATAGACCTGCCAGACCCCCTTGCAGGAGATGGCGGCATGGGGTGAGGGCTGGGACATGGACGCCTCCTCACTTCGTCGCGGCGTCGACGATCGGCTTCCATGTATCGGTATTGGCGCTCAGCCACTCGGCAGTGACGGCTTCGGTCGGCTTGCCGTCTACATCGACCGCGCCCATCAGCGGCTGCTGCTGCTCGGTGGTGAGGGTGAAGTTCTTGATGATCTCGTAGGCGGCCGGCCACTTGTCCTTCAGGCCCGGCCAGGCGGCCTTGAAGACGCGCGTCGGGATGAAGTCGCAGTCGCCGGTCACGTCCTTGTTCGGACCGTAGGCCGGATCGTCGTAGCATTCCTGCGTGCCCTTCGGCAGTTCGACGAATTTCAGGTCGAAGGCCGCGATTGCCCAGTGCGGCTGCCAGAACACGGCGATGAGCGGCGTCTTGCGCTCGACCGAGGCGCGGAACTCGGCGACCAACGCGCCTTCCGAGCCGGCGGGAAGCGCCTTGAAGGGGAGGCCGAGCGTCTTGATGCGGTCGGCGCCGGGCGTGCCCCATTCGCCGGGATAATCGACGAGGCGTCCGTTCGGCAGGGTTTCGGCGGTGGCGAAGGCGGCCGCGCAATCCTTCAGCGCCTCCCAGGCCGGCAGGCCGGGACAAAGCTCGGCGACATGCGGCGGATAGACGAAGCCTTCGCGCGCGACGAGGCCGAGCTCGCCGAGATCCTCGACCTTGCCCGCCTTGTTGAGCTGGCGATACTGGTCGGTGACGTTGGAGCCCCACACTTCCATCGCGGCATCGAGCTGGCCCTCGGAAACGGCCTGCCACATGTTCTGGTATCCGGCGGTCACATATTCGACCTTGTAGCCTGCCGTTTCCAACATGTGGCCGGCGATGCGGGTGGTGATCTGCTGGCCCGTCCATTCGTTGATGGCGAGCTTGATCGGCTCGTCCTTGGCGCCGAGTTCGGCGGCATGGAGCACGGTTGCGGATAGTGCCGCGAGGCAGGTCGAGATGCCGAGCTTGTAGATATTTCGCATTGTCACTCTCCCGGTTTTTTAGTTCCCGATGAAAGTGTTGCACAAAGCGAAGGCGTGTTTTAACTAATTACGCCATCGATTTTACATATTTGGACGGCCTGCCGATGGACCAACCTGCGATCCAGATCCACATCCTCGTCACGCCGAATTTCAATCTGGCAGCGACGACGGCTTTCATCGATCCGTTCCGCGCCGCGAACTATCTCGAAGGCGTCACCCGCTTCCGCTGGATGCTGGCGTCCGCGCCGGGCGGTCCCTGCCAGGCGAGCAATGGCCTCGTGGTGGAAACGCACAAGCTCGCCAATATCCAGAACGACCCGTCCGACATCGTCGTGATGTCGGCAAGCTGGACGCCGGAGACCGGCAAGACGCCTCAGCTTCTCGCGGCGCTCCGCAAATGGGCCCGCGCGGGCAGCATCGTCGGCGCGCTCGATACCGGCGCTTTCATCGTGGCCGATGCCGGGCTGCTGCGCGGCCATCGGGCGACCGTGCATTACGAGCATATCGACGCGTTCAAGGAACTGCACGGCGATGTCGATGTCTCCGAGGATATCTTCGTCCGCGACGAGAAGCGTTTCACCTGTTCGGGCGGCATAGCCTCTTCGGATATCGCGCTGCACATCATCCGGGCGATTTCCGGCGATGCGCTCGCCAATGCCTCGGCTCGCTATATCTTCCATCCGTCCCTGCGCCCGGCGGGAACGTCGCAGAACCCGGCGAGCTCGGAGCCGCTCGGCACGCATGTGCCCAACACGATCCGGCAGGCGATTATCGTCATGGAGCAGCATCTCGAAAATGCGCTCTCGATCCCGGAGATCGCGGACGAGGTGGAAATATCCCATCGCCAGCTCAACCGCTTGTTCATGCGCTATGTCGGAAAATCGCCGGCCATCTACTATCGCGATATCCGGCTGGATCGCGCCCGCGGCCTTGTCACCCAGACGGACATGCCCATGTCGGAGATCGCGATCGCGTCGGGATTTGCGAGCCAGGTGCATTTCAGCCGCGCCTACCGCGAGCGTTTCGGCCTGTCGCCGCGTACCGACCGGGTCGACGGCCGCATTCCCTTCGAGTTCCGCGCGTGGCCCATGCACCGCAAATCCGGCAGCAATTGATGGCGGCGAAAAAAGCTAAATCGATGGCGTACCGCGCATAGAAAGGGGCTCGGGTTGGCGGGAAGCTAGGTCATCGTGAAGGGCAACAGCACGTTGCCCCGGACCTGGGAGACGCCGCCATGACATTGCTTCCGTCGAAGGACGAGTTCGCCGCCATCCAGAAGGGCTATTCGCCGAATGCCTCGCGTTCGCTGTCGTTGAACGCCGCCGCCTATACCGATCCGCGCTGGTACTCGGTCGATCTGCAGGAGATCATCGCCAGGACGTGGCAGTGGGTCTGTCATGTCGAGAAGGTTCGTGAGCCCGGCTCCTACGTGACCGTGGAGATCGCCGGCCAGCCGATCGCCGTGGTTCGCGACCGTGAAGGCGTGCTGCGGGCCTTCTACAATGTGTGCAAGCACCGCGCCCATGCGCTTCTCGAGGGCGAAGGCCAGTCCACCCGCATCATGTGTCCGTATCATGCCTGGGTCTATCGCCTGGACGGCCAGCTCGTGCGCGCCCCGCATACGGAGACGCTGGAGGAGTTCGACACCAAGGACATCTGTCTCGATCAGGTGCAGGTCGAGGAGTTCTGCGGCTTCATCTATGTCAATCTCGATCCGAATGCATCGTCGCTGAAGTCGCAGACCGGCGATCTCGAAACCGAGATCCGTCACTGGGCGCCCGATATCGACAAGCTCACCTTCGCGCGGCGCCTGACCTACGACATCAAGTCGAACTGGAAGAACGTCGTCGACAACTTCCTCGAATGCTATCACTGCCCGACGGCGCACAAGGATTTCTGCACGCTCGTCGACATGGACACCTACAAGGTGACGACGCACGGCATCTATTCCAGCCATATGGCGGATGCCGGCAAGAATGCCAACAGCGCCTATGACGTCTCGAACGCCACCGTCACCACCCATGCCGTCTGGTGGCTGTGGCCGAATACCTGCATCATGCGCTACCCCGGCCGTTCCTCGATGATCATCCTCAACATCATCCCGGCCGGCCCCAACCGCACGCTCGAGACCTACGACTTCTTCCTCGAGGACACCGAGCCGAACGAGATGGAACTCCAGACCATCAAGTATCTCGACGAGGTGCTGCAGGTCGAGGACATCAAGATCGTCGAGAGCGTCCAGAAGGGTATGAGCACGCCCGCCTTCACGCAGGGTCGTATCGTCAACGATCCCGACGGATCGGGCCAGTCCGAACATGCCGTGCATCACTTCCACGGCCTCGTCCTCGACGCCTATGCGAAAACCGCGGCGTAAGCCGGACGACGATGGAGGACATGACGATGGGTGGACGTCTTGAAGGAAAGGTCGCGTTCGTGACGGGCGGGCGCGGCGGCATAGGCCGGGCGATATGCGCCCGGTTCGTCCGGGAGGGTGCGACGGTCTACGCCGCGGACCTTTCCGATGCCGGCAGCATGGGCGCGGCGCTCGCCAATAACGGCCGTTTCGTCCGGCTCGACGTGACGTCCGAGGAGGAGGCCATCGCCGCGATGGCGGAAGTGGAGCGAACGTCCGGCAAGCTCGATATCCTCGTCAACGCGGCCGGGATCGAGCTTGAGAAGACGATCGAGCACACGACCCTCGAAGAGTGGAACCGCAGCTTCGCCGTCAATGTGACGGGCACCTTCCTCGCCTCCAAGCATGCCCTTCGCCTGCTGCGCAAGGCCGCGGCCGGCGGAACCACCGCGTCGATCATCAATTTCGGCAGCTATGACGGTTTCATCGCCGATCCGGGCCTTGCGGCCTACTGCGCCACCAAGGGCGCCGTGCATGCGCTGACCCGCGCCATGGCCGTCGACCACGGGCCGGAGGGCATCCGCGTCAACGCGATCTGCCCCGGCTATGTCGACACGCCCATGCTGCAAGGCTTCTTCTCCGGCGCCGGCTCGGGCGGCGGGGGAGGGACGATCGACAGCCTCAAGGAGGCGGTCCGCAACGTCCACCCGATCCGCAACTACGGCACGCCCGACGATATCGCCAATCTCGTGAACTGGCTGGCGAGCGACGAGGCCCGCTACGCGACCGGACAACTATGGGTGCTGGACGGCGGTCTTTCCGCTCAGGTCCAGCAAATGAGGCTCTGACATGTCGAAATCCGTCATCATCACCTGCGCGCCGACCGGCGGCATCCACACGCCCACCATGTCCGAATATCTGCCGATCACGCCGGCTGAGATCGCGACGGCCAGCATCGAGGCGGCGGAAGCCGGGGCATCGATCATCCATCTCCATGCCCGCGATCCCGAGACCGGCAAGCCCGATCCGCGCCCGGAAACCTTCCAGAAGTTCCTGCCCGTCATCAAGCAGTCCACGGATGCGGTGATCAACATCTCCACCGGCGGCGGCCTCGGCATGACGATGGACCAGCGCCTTCTCGCCGCCACCTCGGCCAGCCCGGAAATGGCGAGCCTCAACATGGGGTCGATGAATTTCGGCATCTTCCCGCTGCTCGGCAAGTACAAGGAATGGAAGCACGACTGGGAGCCGAAATTCCTGGAGATGACGCGGGACTTCATCTTCCCGAACACCTTCGCGACCATCGAATATGCGCTGAAGAATCTCGGCGAAGCGCATGGCACGAAGTTCGAGTTCGAATGCTACGACCTGAGCCATCTCTACAACATCAAGTGGTTCATCGATCAGGGCCTGATCAAGCCGCCTTTCTTCGTGCAGATGGTGTTCGGTATCCTCGGCGGTGTCGGGGCAGACCTCGAAAACCTCGTCCACATGCACAAGATCGCCGACCGGCTCTTCGGCCCGGAAAACTACGAATGGTCCGTGCTGGCGGCTGGACGCCACCAGATGCCGTTCGCCACGCAGAGCGCATTGCTCGGCGGCAACCTGCGTGTCGGTCTCGAAGACAGCCTGTTCATCGGCAAGGGCGAGCTTGCGACCTCGAATGCCCAGCAGGTCCGCCGTATCCGTGAGATCGTCGAAAGGCTCGGCCTGACCGTTGCCACGCCCGCCGAAGCGCGCGAGCGGCTCGGCCTCAAGGGCGGCGACAAGGTGGGGTTCTGATGCAGACGAACCTCTTCATCGACGGCGCCCTTGTCCCCGGCGGCGGCGAGGCGCTTCCCGTTCTCGATCCCGCGACGGGCAGCGAGATTGTCGCCGTCAACGAGGCGACGCCCGGGCAGGTGGATGCCGCGGTAGCTGCCGCATCCGCCGCCTTCGACAGGTTCTCCCGCACGGCGCCTTCCGAGCGCGCCAGCCTTCTTCTGAAGATGGCCGACACTCTCGAACGGAACAGCCTTGAACTGGCCGAAATCGAAAGCCTCGATGTCGGCAAGCCGTGGCCGTCAGCCCATGATGACGAGATGCCGCTGACCATCGACACGTTCCGCTTCTTCGCCGGCGCCGCCCGGACGATGACGGGTCCGGTTGCAGGAGAATATGTCTCCGGCCATACCAGCATGATCCGCCGCGAGGCCGTTGGTCCCGTGGCCGCCATCACCCCCTGGAACTACCCGCTGATGATGGCGGCCTGGAAGATCGCCGCGGCCATCGCCGCCGGCTGCACCATCGTCCTCAAGCCTTCGGAAATCACCCCGCTCTCCACGCTGAAGGTGGCGGAACTCTTTGCCGACATTCTTCCAAAGGGGGTCTTCAACGTCGTGCATGGCCGCGGTGCGACCATCGGCGACAGGCTGATGAATGCGCCGCAGATCGAGGCGATCGCCGTGACCGGCTCGCCCGCGACCGGCATGGCGGCAATGCGGGCGGCCTCGCAGCAGATCCGCCACGTCCATCTGGAACTCGGCGGTAAGGCGCCGGTCATCGTGTTCGACGACGCGGATGTGGATGCGGTCGCCCAGACGATCCGCTATGGCAGCTTCTTCAACGCCGGCCAGGATTGCGCCCAGCCGTGCCGGATCATGGTGCAGGACGGCGTCTACGACGCGCTCGTGGCCGCGACCGCGCGCGAGGTCGGGGAGATCCGCATCGGCGCGCAGAAGGCCGAGGGCACCCAGATGGGGCCGGTGGTCTCGGCGGTCCAGGTGGATCGCGTCGCCGGCTTCGTCGAGCGCGCCCGCCGGAGCTGCGAGGTCGTCGTCGGCGGCGAGCGCGGCGAGGGTCAGGGCTTCTTCTACAAGCCGACCGTGATCGCCAATGTCGACAACGATGCGGAGATCGCCACGAACGAGGTCTTCGGTCCGGTCGTCACGATCTCGCGTTTCTCGGATGCCGACGAGGCGCTCTCCATCGCCAATGCCGGCCGCTACGGCCTTGCCTCGTCCGTCTGGACCCGCGATGTCGGCCGGGCGATGGATATGACGAGCCGCCTTCGCTACGGCTTCACCTGGGTGAACACCCATGGCGTCGCCACGCCGGAAATGCCTTGGTCCGCGATGAAAGGTTCGGGCACGGGCTGCGACATGTCCATTCATGCGCTGGATGCCTATACGTCCGTCCGCCACGTCATGGTCTCTCACGGGTAGCGGGGCGGGACGATGGCAGAAGCAAACAAGATCGCGATCGTCACGGGCGGAGGCCGGGGCATCGGCCGCGCCATCGTCGAGCGTCTGCGGCGGGACGGGGCGACCGTCGTCACCTGCGGGCGCGGCGAGCGCCCGGCGGATCTTCCGGCGGATATCATCTGGGTGACGGGCGATGTCTCCCGCCCGGAAGATGCAAGTCGCATCGCTGCCACGGCCGCGCAGCACGGCGATATTACCGTGCTCGTGAACAATGCCGGCATCCAGATCGAAAAGACGGTGCCCGAGACGACCGATGCCGAGTGGGATCAGCTCGTCGGCGTCAATTGCCGGGGCGTCTTCAACATGTGCCGCGCGGTCATCCCGCTGATGGCGGAAGGCGGCGGGGATATCGTCAATCTCGGCTCGATCTCCGGCATGGTCGCCGATCCGTCCATGGCGATCTACAATGCCTCGAAGGGCTTCGTTCACAGCCTCACGCGGTCCATTGCCGTCGACCATGGCCCCAAGGTGCGGTGCAATGCCGTCAGCCCCGGCTGGATCATGACAGAAATGGCGGAAAGCGGCTTCGCCTTGGCAAGCGACCCGGAAAAGGCGCGGGCCGATTCCATCGCCCGCCATCCGGCCCGCCGCTTCGGCAAGCCGGAGGATGTCGCCAATGTCGTCGCCTGGCTGGTTTCCACCGAAAGCGCCTTCGTCACCGGCCACTGCATCACCATCGACGGCGGGCTGACCGCCGCATCACCCCTTCAACCAGGATTATTCTGATGACCGAATTCAAGCAAACCGCAGTACTGGGCGCCGGTGTGATCGGTGCGAGCTGGACGGCGCTTTTCCTCGCCTCCGGCCGCGATGTCGCGGTCTACGATAATTCGCCGACCGTCGAGAAGACCGTCCGGGACTATGTCGCCCGCGCCTGGCCGACCCTTGAAGGCCTCGGCCTCGTCAAGGGCGGCAGCCAGGATCGTGTCCGCTTCTGCAAGTCGGCCGCCGAGGCCGTCGAGGGCGCTTCCTTCGTCCAGGAGAACGTGCCCGAGCGCATCGAGATCAAGCACGCTCTCTACCGGGAAATCGAAGCTTCGCTCGGTGCCGATGCCGTGGTCGCGACCTCCGCCTCCGGCCTCACGCTCAGCGAGATGCAGGAGGGCTGGAAGGAGCCCGGCCGCTTCATCCTCGGCCATCCCTTCAATCCGCCGCACCTCATCCCGCTGGTCGAGATCATGGGTAACGAGCGGACGGCGGAGGGTGTCGTCGAGGCGGCGGAGCGCTTCTACGGGGCGGTGGGCAAGGTCACCATCCGCGTCAACCGCGAGGTGCCCGGCCATGTGGCGAACCGCCTTCAGGCGGCTGTCTGGCGCGAGGCCATCCATCTCGTCAAATCCGGCGTCGCCAGCGTCGAGGATGTCGACAAGGCGATGTGGGCAGGGCCGGGCCTGCGCTGGGCGGCCATGGGGCCGACCATGCTCTTCCATCTCGGCGCCGGGGAGGGCGGCCTTGCCGCCTTCTGCGAACGCTACACCGACAGCTTCAATCGCTGGTGGGACGATCTCGGCGTCCTTCATCTCGATCCCGCGATCGCCGAGACGTTGGTCGCCGGCGTCACCGAGGAGGCCAATGGCCAGACGCCGGCGGATCTCTCCGCCCGCCGCGACGCCTTGATCGCCAGCATCCAGAAGGCGATGGCGCCGCTTCGCGCGAATTGAAACGGAAAGAGGTGCCCCATGCGTGACGAGCCGATCGATCCTTGCGCCCGCATCGTGGTGATCGGGGCGGGGCAGGCGGGCTTTACCGCCTGCGCCAAGCTGCGCGACCTGGGGCATCAGGGGCCGATCACCCTGATCGGCGAAGAAGCGCATCCGCCTTACCAGCGGCCGCCCTTGTCGAAGGGCTACCTCCTTGGCGAAATCACCGAGGACCGCCTCTATTTCCGCCCGCCGAGCTTCTATGAGGAACGGTCCATCGACCTCCGGCTCTCGTCAATGGCCTCGGCCATCGACCGCGACCGGAAAGTCGTTGCGCTCGCCGATAGCGCCACCGTCCCTTACGACCGCCTCATCCTGACCACCGGTGCGCGCCCGAGGACCTTGCCGGCGCAGATCGGGGGCGATCTCGATGGCGTCTTCTGCGTCCGCAATCTCGCCGACATCAACGCCATGGCGGAGCATTTCCGTCAGGACCAGCGTGTGCTTATCGTCGGGGGCGGTTATATCGGTCTCGAAGCGGCGGCCGTCTCCGCCAAGCTGGGCTTGAAGGTGACGGTGATCGAAGCTGCACCGCGCATCCTCCAGCGCGTCGCGTGTCCGGAAACCGCAGCCTATTTTCGAGACCTGCACGACCGGAAAGGCGTCACGCTGCTGGAGGGCGCGGCGCTCGAGGCGCTGCAGGGCGAGGAAGGGCATGTCCGCTCCGCACGGCTTGCCGACGGCTCGGTCATCCCGGTCGATTTCGTCATTGCCGGCGTTGGCGTCGTCCCGAATGTCGAACTGGCCGCCGCCGCCGGCCTTTCCATCGACAACGGCATTGCCGTGGACGAGAATTGCCGGACCTCCGACCCGCAGATCTACGCGGCCGGCGATTGCGCTTCATTCCCCTGGCGGTCCGGCCGGATTCGTCTGGAAAGTGTCGGCAACGCCATCGAGCAGGCGGAGGCCGTTGCGCGGTCCCTGACGGGAACGCCCAGCCGGTATGACGCAAAACCGTGGTTCTGGTCCGACCAGTATGAGGTGAAGCTGCAGATCGCGGGGCTTTCGGCCGGCTACGATACCGTGACGACGCGCCCCGGCGCGGCAGGCGGCGTGTCCTATTGGTATTATCGCGGCGAGGAGCTGCTTGCGGTCGATGCGATGAACGACCCGCGGGTCTACATGGTCGCCAAGAGGTTGATCGAAGCCGGCAGGTCGCCTTCCGCCGTTATCGTCGGCGACCCCGCGACCGACCTCAAGGCTTTGCTTCAATAGTCCCGTGGCCTGCGGCCACTCGCGTCAGTAGTCGGCAACCAAACTTCGAGTGTTTCCATGCCCAGAATATCGATCGTCGCAAAGGATGGCACCGTATTCGAAATCCAGGCCGAGTCCCGAACGAGTGTCATGGAGAACGCCGTGCGCAACTCCGTGCCGGGCATCGAGGCCGAATGCGGTGGGGCATGCGCCTGCGCGACCTGTCACGTCTATGTCGATGACGCGTGGCAGGAAAAGGTCGGCCCGCCCGGCCCTATGGAGGCGGACATGCTCGACTTCGCCTATGACGTCCGCCCGAACTCGCGGCTTTCCTGCCAGATCAGGATCGCCGACGCGCTCGACGGTTTGGTCGTCCACGTGCCGGAGCGCCAGTCCTGACGATGGCGCCGCCGGAACAGCCTGCCGCGCGAGACCCAAGATGACAAAGATTTAAGCTGTGCCGCCGCCGGTCCTATGGCAAAAAGGACGACTAGGGATTGCCGGTAGCCGCCCATGAAGATCATTCTCGCAGAAGACGACAGCAAGACCTCCGATTTCCTGCGCAAGGGGCTGTCACAGGCAGGATATTCCGTTGAGTGCTACGCGGACGGTCGCGACGCCCTGAGTCATTGTCTCTATAACGAGGTCGATCTCGTCGTCATGGACCGCATGATGCCCGGCATGGACGGCATGGCGGTGCTGAAGGCGCTGCGTGCGGCCGGCAAGACGATGCCGGTCCTGTTCCTGACCTCCATGTCCGATGTCGGCGACAAGGTGGAGGGCCTGATGTCCGGCGCGGATGACTATCTCACCAAGCCGTTCCACTTTTCGGAGCTTCTCGCGCGCATCGTTGTCCTTGCCCGCCGTCCGACGGCGGCGACGGGGGCGGCGCTTGTGCTGACGGTTCATGATCTCGAGCTCGACCTTCTCTCGCGCACGGCCCGGCGCGGCGATACGAGCATTGACCTGCAGCCGAAGGAGTTTGCTCTTCTGGAGGCGCTCATGCGCAATGCCGGCCGCATGATCACCAAGACCATGCTGCTCGAGAAGGTCTGGGATTTCAGCTTCGACCCGCAGACCTCCGTGGTGGAGACGCATATGAGCAGGTTGCGCGCCAAGATCGACAAGCCCTTCGCGGTCGCCCTGATCCACACGATGCGCAATGTCGGCTATTGCATCCATGCGCCGCGGTAACATCCTCTCGGGCGGCGCCTTCACGGCCGCCTTGCTCTCGCTCGGCGCCTTCATGGCTGTGCTACTGGCGCTCGGTGCTATCCTCTATATCGTGCTCAGCGGCGCCATGGAGCGCGATGTGGACAACCAGCTCTTGGAGGAGGAGCAGCTCTTCCTGCAGATATATGACCGATACGGCCAGCAGGCGCTTGTCGACGCCATTGGCCAGATGGAGACGCCCGCGGTGGCCGGTCGCCGGGTGGCTGGGCTGTTCGATGCAGACGGGCGGCGGCTCGCCGGCAATCTCGATACCCTGCCCCTTTCCGAAGGCTGGATGACGCTCGAATTCAACCAGCTCCTGCCGCGCCCGAACGGGCTCTATCGTCTTCATGCCAGCAGTACCACTCCGCTTGACGGGGCGGCGACACTCGTCGTCGGGTACAATATCCGGGTACTGCAACGGACGGAATGGCAACTGCTCTATTCGCTGCTGCTCGCCGGCGCCGCAGTGACGATTGCATCGATAGCGGCGGGCTATGCGGTAAGCCGACGGATGTTCGGCAAGCTGGAGGCGATGTCGGAGACGCTTGAAGCCGTGTCGCGCGGGGATATGGCGGTACGTATCCCCGTGTCGTCCTTGAATGACCAGATCGACAGGATCGCGCAGCGCATCAACGCGCATATCGATCGGCTTGCGGTGTTGTCCGACATTACCAGGAACACGGTCAACACGATCGCCCACGACCTGCGCTCGCCGCTCGGCCGGATCTCCCTGGAGGTGCAGCAGGCCTTGGCCGAGACGACCGGCGATGCCCGGCTGCAGGAGAGAATGGAGAACGTCCTTGCGGAACTGGAGGGCGTCACGGGCGCGTTCGATGCGATCATGCGCATTTCCCGCATTCGGGCTTCGGCGGGTGAGGCGGACTTTTCGGTGGTGTTCGTCGCGGAGCTGCTGGCCGAGATGCAGGAGACCTTCACGCCGCTGCTGGAGGACATGGGGCAGAAGCTGATTTGCGATCCCGACGTTTTCCGGGGGCTTGCCGTTTTCGGCGATGCCCCCATGCTGCGGCAGGCTCTCGCCAATCTCGTCCAGAATGCCGGCCGGCATTGCCCGCCGGGCACCACCGTCACCCTGGATGCGGCGGAGGACGGGGAGGGGGCGGTGGTGCTGCGGGTCTGCGACGACGGGCCGGGCATTCCCGCCGACCGGCGCAGCGACGTGCTCCTGCCCTTCCACCGGGTCGAAGGCGGCCAGCCGGCGCCGGGATCCGGGCTCGGCCTTGCACTCGTCAGCGCTGTCGCCGTCCGGCATGACGCGTCACTCGTCCTTTCGGACAATGGCCCCGGCCTTGCGGTTTCGATCCGGTTTCCGCCCCGGGCGAAAATCAATATTCTGTAAGCTTCGCGCCAGCCCCGCGCGAACATGCGGGTCTATTCTGCCTCATGCCGGCGCCGCCCGGAAAGCGGCCGGAGAAAGAGTGCACCATGCCCCTTCATCTCCATACCGCAATCACCGCGCTTTCGATCGTCCTTCTCAGCGTGGATGCGCTCGCGCCTGCCCATGCCGCTCCGGTTCGAGCCTCTGCCAGGGACAGTGCCGGCCTGATCCGGCCCATCGATGAAGCCTACCGGGCCGTGCGGGAAATCCGCGAAGCGCGTCAGGCAATCTTCGACGGCGCGCCCGACAAGGCGATAGCCCTCGTCAGCGAAGCAAAGACCGACATGCAGGTCGTGCAGCGCCACGCGACGGATCTCGCCGTGCCGGTCGGAAAGCGGGCGAAAGAAGGAGACGCCTACATCCCCCTCGATGTTCTGCTCGTATTGTCGAAAGGCTTCAAGCCGACGGACGAGACGCGGGCATCGGTCGATAAGGCCAATGCGTATATTGCAAAAGGTGAATACAGACTGGCGATCACGGTTCTGAAAGCTGCGGATATCGGCGTTACGGTCTCGGCGACGCTTGTCCCGGCAAATGCCAGCCTGCGGTCTGTCGAGGCCGCTGCGCGGTTGCTCAATGTGCGGAAATATTACGAGGCTAGCCAGGCGCTGAAAACCGTGGAAGATTCCGTCGTCGTCGAGGCCTACGACACCAACGGGATTCCGGTCCGCCAACAATAGGCCGGACACAATCAAGATCGCATGGCGACGGCCGGGAACGGAATTCCCGGCCGTTGGCGTTCGCGGGCGGGACTTGGGGCGGCAGAAACTTACACGGATGTAAAGTTCGCGCAGAGCTCATGCAAATTCGGCGCCGCATGATCTCCTCACGGTCACGATGAAGATTCATACCGGATCTGGAGACCGCATGGAGATCACTATGAACCGCTTTGCATCCGCAGTTGGCATTTCGCTCATCGCTCTCTCATCCCTGGCCGGCGTCGCTCGTGCTGAAATGTGGCCCGGCGCGGATATCCAGCAGTCGCATCTCGACAGTGCCGTCAAGGCGCTGAAGGGAAAGAACTTCACCGTCGTTGACATCAGCACCCTCGACAACGGCGACCCGATGGCCAATCCGGACAGCTATGCAGCCAATACCAAGTCGCTGCAGAAGGCTATCGCCGGCAACAAGGCGCTCACGGAAGCGCTGAAGGCGCAGGATGTCGAGTTGCGCAACGTGGTTGCCGTCGATGAAGCGGCCGATGGCGGCTTTACGTTCTACGTCCGTTAGACGGGCGACGAACCCTGCCCGTGCGGGCATCGAAGGGGAGGCGGCCCGGCCGGCTCCCCATCCGCTTCTGCGGCGGCCTGCGATCAGCGCCGATACATCGACCGCTCAGTTGTCCATCTCCGAGCAGGCAGATGTCATCATGGAGCATTGTCACCTTCAATCAGCTCTCCCGGCAGGCAAGCGCGTTGAACATGATCCGGCGCGGCGCGCCTGCGGCTGAGTTGCCGGTGTCATTACCTGACATGTCTTTTACAAATTAGTGAGCCCTCTCGTCTCTGCCTTTGGCCTTATTCATGAAGCGCGGGCTCGTATCCTTTCACAGGCCGGGTGAAACAGGTCGCGCCGGTCTCGGTTCGTCGCCGGAGATTGCCGGGGAGCGTATCCTCGCCAGCATGCGCGAGCGAACGAATGCCGATATCGGATCGACAGTTCGCGTCTCCTTCCGAAAAGCGGCGTGGCATGTCTTCGATGCGAGCGGGATGCGGCTTGGATAGGGTGTTGGCGCGCGTTCCCCATCCTTTGCGCGGCGATGCCGCGCATCCGGTCAGGCGCCTTCGCGCTTCGTCCGCTCGGCGCTGGCCTTCGCTCTCTCGAGATGGCCTTTCATCAGATCGGCCGCGCGCGCGCGGTCACCCTCCTGGAGCGCGGTGATGATGCGCAGGTGCTCCTGGCACCATTCACGCACGCGCCGCCCGTTGGTGTAGCTGGCGAATTCCAGCAGGCGGCGAAGGCGGTTCTGGTGCTGGATGGACTGGAGCAGGAACGTGTTGCCGGAACATTCCGCGATGGTCTCGTGGAAGCTGGCGTCGAGCTCGAAGAGCTGGCGCGCCGGCAGGCTGTTGAAATCCGGTCGGGCGAGAAGGTTCAAATGTTCCAGCCGGATATGTTCGAGCGCGGCCGGATGGGCCCGGAAACTCTCCATCAATATGCCTGACGGCTCGATGACGCAGCGGAATTCATAGCTGGCGTCCAGCGCGAACTTGTTGTCGAGGGTCGGCTGGAAAGTCCAGTTGCGCCCCGGGCCGCGCGTGATCAGTCCGTCGGCCATCAGGGACGAGAGCGTCTTCTGCAGGACGTTGCGCTCGACCCCGTAGCGGCGGGAGATTTCCGCCTGACCTACCGTCTCGCCAAGCTGGTGCGTCAGCCTGTCCTCGACGATGCGGGCATAGAGATCCTGTTGCGGCGAACTGGGGACCTCCACCTCCGTCCGGCCGAGCGCCTCGGCGCCGATCTTCATGAAGAAGCCCTTGTTCTTGCGGGCTTCCACCACGCCTCTTTCCGCCAGTAGCATCAATGCCGCGCGGATCGGCGTGCGGGAGACTTGCAGCACGTCGGCAAGCTGCTGCTCGCGCAGGTGATAATCCACCTGAAAACGCGAGGCGCGCGCCAATTCGACGATGCGATTTGCCAGGAGGTAGCGGTTTTGACGGGGATTTTTGTCCATAGCCCGAAAGAAAATTGTACTGTTATTTGCCTATCATACAGGCAGCTTGTGCGTTTTTCAAACTTCTCGTTGCGATTTCTGCATGATTTTGCACCGTAAAATAGGTGCGGAACCGCGGATGCTCAGGAAATTCCGCTCCGCGAACACGTCTTGTCGGCAAATTTCGCGAGTGCTCTCCATCGCAATATGGGTTGACGGGGTGTCGGTCAAATTGTACAAGTTGATAAATTAAAAACAATAAGGCTCCATCAAGGGGCACGGTCTGCAAATTCGAATTCTGCAAACACGAATGGGGAACTCCGCATGAACCGTCTTCTTCGCATTCTTCTTCTCGCAGCAGCGCCGCTTGCCGTTTGCGGCGCTGCTGCTGCCGCCCAGTCCCTCGACGGCGTCAAGCTCGTCGAGGCGGGCAAGCTGACCTATGGCGTGGCGGCCAGCTTCGCACCGTTCGAATATGTCAGCGAGGGCAAGCTCACCGGCTTCGATATCGATTTCCTTCAGGCGCTCGCCGAAAAGCTCAAGGTCGAGCCGGCGGCGATGAACATGGAGTTCAAGGGCCTTATCCCGGCGCTTCAGGGCGGGCGCATCGATATCATCAACTCCGCCATGTACATCAATCCGACCCGCGCCGAGCAGGTCGATTTCGTGCCCTATCTCGAGATCGGCAACAACGTCATGGTCCAGACCGGCAATCCCAAGGGGATCACCGGGCGGGACGACACGATCTGCGGCAAGACCGTCGCCGTGACGCTCGGCGGCATTTCGGAAAGCCAGGCGCGTGCCGACAACGAGCGCTGCCAGGCCAAGGGCCTCGGCGAGGTGAAGGTGCTGACGCTGCCCACCGCGCAGGACAGTGCGCTTTCCCTGAGCCAGGGCCGGGCCGACGCGAACTACGAGAGCACGCCGGGCGCGGTGATGGCGCTGGAGAAGATGCCGGGTGTCTTCGAGATCGCCGGCGAGCCCTTCGAGATGGATACCCAGATCGGCATCGCGACGCCGAAGGGCGCGACCGAGCTGCAGGCCGCGCTTGCGGCGGCCATCAAGGCCATGGCCGAGGACGGCTCCTATGACAAGCTGATCGCCAAGTGGAAGCTGCCGCCGTCGGTTTCGCTGTTCGACTGAGCTTTGCCGGGCCGGGGGCGCCAGGCGCCTCCGGTTCCCTCGCGCCGATACTCCATGCGGTCTCCGCTCCGCTTTAAAAACAGGGAAAGCTGACTGATGTCACTTGATCTGGTCTTCCAGTATCTACTCTCGCCCACCTTCTTCCACGGTGCGGCCATGACCCTGCTGATCACGGTCAGCTCTCTCGTCTTCGGCCTGCTGGCCGGCTTTGTGCTCGCGCTCGTCAATCAGGTGAAGTTCCTGCCTGTCCGGCTGATCGCGGTGTTCTATCTCTGGCTGTTTCGCGGCACGCCGGTCCTCTTCCAGATCATCTTCATCTACAATGTCCTGCCGACCTTCGGCATCCGCCTGACCGCGTTCGCTTCCGGTGTCATCGCGCTGTCGCTCAACGAAGGCGCCTACATGGCCGAGATCATCCGTTCGGGCCTTCAGGCGATCAAGAGCGGGCAGCGCACGGCAGGAATGGCGCTCGGCATGACCAAGCTGATGGTGATGCGCTATGTCGTCCTGCCCCAGGCCGCGCGCATCATGCTGCCGCCGATCGGCAACCAGACCATCGGCATGCTCAAGACATCGGCCCTCGTCTCGGTCATCGCCGTGGAGGAGCTGCTGCTGGTGGCCAACCAGACCGCATCGGCGACCTTCCGCTATTTCGAGGCGCTGAGCGCGGCCGGCATCTACTATCTCGCGCTGACGACCATCTTCATGGCCGGCCAGTACTGGATGGAACGCTCGCTAGAACCCAAGCGCAGCCGCGCGCCGAAGCGCTCCGTCCTTTCCATCCTGCTGCAGCCTGCTGCCGAGAATAATTGAGGCCATCCGATGACCGGTTCCGCTTTCCTCGAAGTCAATGGCGTCAACAAGTATTTCGGCTCCCTGCATGTCCTGAAGGACTGCTCCTTTTCCGTGACCAAGGGCCAGACCGTGGTCCTGATCGGCCCCTCCGGCTCGGGCAAGTCCACGCTGCTGCGCTGCCTCAACCTTCTGGAGCCGCCGAGCGCAGGATCGATCTCCTTCGAAGGCCGGGAGATCACCGGCGATCTGCGCAACGCCCATAAGCTGCGTGCGCAGATCGGCATGGTGTTCCAGAATTTCGAGCTGTTCCAGCACCTCAACGCGGTCGAGAACATCATGCTGGCGCCGATGAAGGTGCTCGGCTATTCGCGTCTCGACGCTCATGACCTGGCGGTCGACCTCCTGCACAAGGTCCACATTCCCGACCGCGCCGATCACCTGCCGGACGAACTGTCGGGCGGCCAGCAGCAGCGCGTGGCCATCGCCCGCGCTCTGGCGATGAAACCCAAGCTGATGCTCTATGACGAGCCCACCTCGGCGCTCGATCCGGAAATGATCCGCGAGGTGCTCGACGTCATGACCGAGCTTTCCGCCGATGGGATGACCTCGGTCTGCGTCACGCACGAAATGGGCTTCGCGCGCCGTGCGGCCGACCGGATCATCTTCATGGAGCGGGGCTCGATCATCGAGAACGCCACGAGCGAGGTGTTCTTCAGCGGTGAGGCCAGCGACCGCGCCAAGCAGTTCCTCAACCAGATCCTGCACTGAACTTCGTGCCTTTTCAGGGAAGTCCGATATGAATATCCGCCCCGATGCCGCTCGCATGAAGCGCGAGCTGGATGAACTCGTCGCCATCAACTCCGAAAACCCGCCGGGCGGGGAGGGCGCGGTGGCGCAGTGGGCGCGCGAACGGCTCGCATCGCTCGGTTTCGAGGTGAAGCTGATCGAATATGCCCCCGCGCGCTTCAATGTCGAGGCGCGGCTGGTCAACGGGCCCGGCCCCGTCTTCGCGTTTAACACCCATATGGACACGGTGCCGGCCGGCGACGGCTGGACCTCCGATGCCTTCACCCTCACCGAGCGCGACGGCCGGCTCTACGGCCGGGGAAGCTGCGATTGCAAGGGGCCGCTGGCCGCCATGATCGAGGCGGCGCGCATGCTGGTCGCCGAGCGGCAGGCATGGTCAGGCACGCTGATGGTGGTCTTCACCGGCGACGAGGAGGTGGCGAGCGCCGGCGCACGCCACTATGCGGCGTCGCGGCCGGAGATCGATGCCGTCGTGGTCGGGGAACCGACCGGCAATGCGTGCTTTTCGGCGCACAAGGGGTCCTTCCGGCCCGTCGTGCGGATAACGGGCAAGGCGGCGCATTCCGGCAGTCCGCATCTCGGCGACAACGCCATCTTCCGCGCCGGCCAGCTCATGCCGTTGCTGGCCGCGTTCCATGACGATGTCCTGGCGCAGCGCAGCCATCCGCTCGTCGGCAATCCGAGCCTGACGGTGACGCGCATCAAGGGCGGGCATGCCGACAATGTCATCCCGGCCGAATGCGAGCTGCTGCTCGACCGCCGCCTGATCCCCGGCGAGACGGATGCGAGCGCCGAGGCGGAAATCCGCGCGCTGCTGGCGGATGCGGAAAGGACGCATGGCATCCATGCCGAGATCGTCGGCTATCACGCGACCACGGGCGGGGCGACAGACACGCCGGAAACGGCGCCCGTCGTGCAGGCCGCCATCGCCGCCTGCCGGGCGGCGGGCGTTGCCGAAGCCGGCCCGTTCGGCTTCCAGGGGGCATGCGACCTCGTGCATTTCATCGAGGCGGGCGCGGAGGGCGTGGTGATCGGCGCCGGCGACATTCGCGTTGCCCATCGTCCCGATGAATTCGTGCCGGCGGATGAGTTCGTCATGAGCGCTGCGATCTATGCCGACATCGCGCGGCGCATCCTGGCGGCGTGACGATGCGGATCCATCTCTACCGTTCGCTGCTGACCTATGCGGGCCTGACGGTGCACACCGCCAGTTCCGGCCCCGTGCCCGGTCTCGACACGCTTTACCTCGAACTCGATGACGGGCGGCATCGCGGGATCGGCGAGGTGCGCATCAACTGCACCTATCTGAACGGCTATGAGCCGGAGGATCTGCTGCGGCGCACCCGCGCGGCGATCGCCGGCTTCGATTGGCAGGCACCGCCGGATGCGGTTCGTGCCGCCGTTGCCGCAAGCCCGTTGCCGGCACCCGTGCGCATGCTGTTCGACATCGCGCTCTGGGACCTCGATGCCCGGCGCGCCGGACTGCCGCTCGCGCATCTTCTGGCCGGCGAGGCACGGACGCTTTCGCATGCCACGAACCAGACGCTCTTTTTGTCGACCGACGAGGCGTTCGATGGGCAGGTGGCGCTTTACCTGTCGCGCGGTTTTCGCGACCTGAAGCTGCGGGTCGGCCAGGATATCGAGGCCGATTGCGCCCGCCATGCGCGCATCCGCGCCGCCCATGGCGAAACGGTCAAGCTTGCCGCCGACGCGAACGGCGCCTGGACGGCGGCGGAGGCGCCGGAGCGGCTTGCGGCGCTTTCGCGCTTCGGGCTCGCCTATGTCGAGCAGCCGATCGCGGCCGGCGACTGGGATGCGATGACGCGGCTTGCCGCCGGTGCGCCGATGCCGGTGATGCTGGACGAGAGCCTTGCCTCCGGCGCTGATGTCGAGACGCTGGTGGCGCGCGCGCCGTCGGCGGCGGGCCGGCTTCAGGGGCACCTCAAGCTGATCAAGCTCGGCGGGCTGACACCCGCGCTTGCCGCCGCGCGGTCCCTGGCAGCGGCGGGCATTCCCTTCATGATCGGCCAGATGAACGAGGGCGGGATCGCGACGGCGGCCGCGCTTCACCTCGCCGCGGCGACGCGGCCCCTCCATGCAGAGCTCTACGGCGCGGACGGGCTGGTCAACGATCCGGCCGAAGGCCTGACCTATGCGGACGGCAAGGTCGCCGTCCGCCATGAGCCCGGCCTCGGGCTGAATTTCCGGGCGCCTTCCGCGCCCCTATCCCTGGGAGAATGAGATGGATAGCGCAGGTGTCGTGCTGGGCCAGGAGTCGGCCTTTCCAAGAGACGAATACGAGAAGAGGCAGGCGCGTGCGCGGGCCGGCCTTGCCAAGGCCGGGCTCGATGCCCTGGTCATCACGGGACCGGAGAACATCTTCTATCTGACGGGGCAGCAGACGCCGGGCTATTACACCTTCCAGGCGCTGGTCCTGCCGGCCGAGGGCGATCCTGTCTTCGTCATCCGCCAGCTCGAATATTTCAATTTCATCGCCAATACGTTCATCTCCGACGCCGAGGTCTACCAGGACAGCGAGGATCCGATCGGCTTCCTGATGAAGGTGATCACGCGCAAGGGCCTTTTCGGCAAGCGCGTCGCCATCGACAAGCGCGGCTGGTTCCTGCCGATCGCCGTCTACGAGACCCTCCAGTCGGCCCTCGGCACGGTTCACAACGGCGCCGGCATCGTCGAGGCGCTGCGCGCCGTCAAGTCGCCGCTCGAAGTGGAGAAGCTGGAAAAGGCGGCGTCCTATGTGGATGCCGGCATGCGGGCCGGCCTTTCCGCCGTCCGGGCGGGCGCCTCCGACAACGACCTTGTCGCGTCCATGATGGAGGCCGCCATCCGGGCGGGCTCGGAATATATGGGCATGGAACCGCTCGTCTCGACCGGCCGGCGCACGGGCGTGCCGCACGGGACATGGCGGCGAACGGCCCTTTCGGCGAACGATCCCGCCTTCCTCGAAATGGCCGCGGTGCATGACCGCTACCACGCCGCGCTGATGCGCTCGGCCTGGGTCGGCCCGGTGCCGCAGGAGGCCGAGGACATGATGAAGGTCTGCCAGGACGCGCTCGCCGCCGCGCTGGACGAGATCAGGCCCGGCGTTGCCTGCGAGGTGCCGCACATTGCCTGCCAGAAGGTCATCGATGCCGCCGGCTATACGGACAATTTCCGCAAGCGCCTCGGCTATTCTGTCGGCATTTCGTTCGCGCCGGACTGGGGCGAGGGGGCGATCCTTTCGCTGAATGCCGGCGTCAAGACCGCGCTCCAGCCGGGCATGACATTCCACCTGCCGCCCGCCCTCCGCATCTACGGACGTTTCACCGTGGGGGTCTCGGAAACCATCGTCGTCACGGAAACGGGCTGGCGCCAGCTCGGCACCGTGCCGCGCGCTCTCACCCGCATCGACGCGTAACCAATTGCAAGGAGAATACGAATGAAGGACCGTCAGGAGGCGCAGGCGCGCCTGAAAGGCATCTTCAACATCACCATGACGCCCTTCACAAGGGATGGTGCGCTCGACAAGGCGGGGCTCGCCCGCAACGTCGAGCGCGTCATCGCCCTCGGCTATGACGGCGTGCTCATCGGCGGCACCTATGGCGAATTTCCCACCATGACCGTGGCGGAGCGCGCCGACGTCTTCACGCATGTCATGGACGTGATCGGCGATCGCATTCCGGCAATGCTCTGCTCGGCCGGCTCCGATCCGCGCGACGTCTATGAGTTGACGAAGCTCGCCGGAGATCTCGGCGGCGTGCCGATGGTGACGGCGCCCTACGTTTCGGAGATCACCGACGACCAGATCGTCGACTTCTTCCGCGACGTGGCGCCGCTCTCCAAGACGGGGATCATCATCTACAACGCGCCGGGCATCGGCATCACGCTTTCGCCGGCCCTGATCGGCCGCCTGGCCGATATCGACGGCATGGTCGGCCTGAAGCAGGGCGACCTCAACCCGACGGCGATCGACCGCATCGCGAACGACCTGCGCGGTCGTGTGCGCACCTTCTGCGCCTCGGACCTCGCCTTCCTCGGCCCCGTCATGGCCGGTTTCGACGGCTTTTCGACGACCAACAGCGGTGCGCTGCCGGAACTGATCCTGGCGACCTACCGCGCGCTGGAAGCCGGCGACGCATCGACCGCCCGCGACCTGCACGCGCTCTGGTACGACTATCGTGCGCTCGCCCGCGCGCATGGCCAGCCGCAGCTTGTGAAGGCGGCGATGAACCTGCGCGGCTTCGACGGCGGGTCCGTCCGCCTGCCGCTGCGCGATATCCCAGCCGCCGTCCAGCCGAAGCTGCGTGCCGTGATGGAAAAGCTCGCCGCGGATTCGCGCACGGGCCTCAAGCTCGCCGCCTGAGATCGCGTCTCGAAGAAAAGCCCCCGCCGCGGTCGCGGCGGGGGCTTTCGTATGCCGGGGGTCAGGCGAGCCCGTCGAGGGCTGCGGCCACGCGCGACAGCGCTTCGGCGAGCCTGCCGTCGTCGATGGCATAGGCGATGCGCAGGTGCCCGGGCATGCCGAATGCCGAGCCATGCACCATGCCGACATGGGCCTCTTCCAGAAGATAGCCGGCGACATCGAGGTCCGAGGCCAGGACGGTGCCTGCCGGTGTCCGCCTGCCGAAAAGGCCGGTGCAGTCGGCGAAGACGTAGAAGGCGCCCGGCGTGGGCAGCGCGGAGAGGCCGGATATCGCCGCGATGGCGGAGAGTACCTGTTCACGGCGCGTCAGCAGCGTCCGTTTCCAGCCGTCCAGGAAGGAGAGGTCGCCGTCGAGCGCGGCGATGGTCGCGGCCTGCGAGATGGTCGAGGGATTGGACGTGCTCTGCGATTGCAGGACGTCCATGGCGCGGATCAGCCATTCCGGCCCGCCGGCATAGCCGAGCCGCCATCCCGTCATCGAATAGCCCTTCGAGACGCCGTTGATCGTCAGCACGCGGCCGGCCAGCCGCGGCATCGCGGCCGCAGGCGCCACGAAGCTGCCGTCGTGGACGATATGCTCGTAGATGTCGTCCGCCATGACGAGGGCGTCATGTCCTGCGAGCACCTCTTCCAGCGCCGAGAGTTCGGAACGGCCGTAAACCGCGCCCGTCGGATTGTTCGGCGAGTTCAGGATGACCCAGCGGGTGCGCGGGGTCAGCGCGGCCGCCAGCGCCTTGGGCGTCAGCTTCCAGCCGTCCCGCGCGTGGCACGGCACGATGACGGGCTTTGCGCCTGCCAGCCGGATCATGTCCGGATAGCTCACCCAATAGGGCGCGGGTACGATCACCTCGTCGCCTTCGCCGAGGGTCGCCAGGAAGGCGTTGAAGATCAGTTGCTTGGCGCCCGTGCCGGCAATGATCTCGGAGGGGGCGTAGCGAAGGCCGTTTTCCCGTTCGAACTTGCGCGCGATGGCCGCCTTGAGCGCGGCGGTGCCGGAGACGGCCGTGTATTTGGTGTCTCCGTCGCGAATGGCCTGGATGCCGGCCTCGCAGACATGGGGAGGGGTCGCGAAGTCCAGTTCCCCTTCGCCCAGGTTGATGACGTCTGCGCCACGGGCGGCCAGCGCCCGCAGCTTGTTCGATATTTCCGCGGTCGGCGACGCGCCGACGACGGCCATGCGGGGCGAGAGTCTGGAATTCATGGATGCTACCTCCGTTACGATCCCTGTATTGTCTATAATGATAAAAAAAATACAATATTGGGATTGAAACTTTTCCGATTAGGAGGATAAGTATGGGAAAAATAGCGCAGTAAGATTGTACGTTTCCATTCAACAAGTGCATGTGATGGATTCTCGGGAGAGGTCATGAGACGCATCATCCTCGTTCGGCACGAAACGGATCATCCCGCGCTCTACGGTGCGGCGGCGGCGCTCGTCGCGGCTGCCGAAGGCGGGCGGTTGTTCTGGCCGGCGGCACGATTCGACTTTGATCGCCATCCCGATGCCGAACAGCATGTCGCCGATGAAGGCGCGCTCATCCCGAGCGGCCTGATCTGGGCGGATCGCCTCACCGGGCGAAGCGCCCGCCCTCTCGCCGAGCTTTCGGGCGAAGCGGTGGCCGTCGTGCCCGTGCATGCGGCTTTTCTTGCCGACGGCGATGCCGTGTCGCGGCTTGCCGCAGCGGGCGCGGAAGACAGGACCGTCCGTCTGGAGGAGAACCGCTTCATCGACGCCGACGGCCGCGTGATCGGCTGGCGGGACCGGTTCGGCCGGGTGCTTCCCGCCGAGCCGGCCGCCGTCGCGCCGTCCGGCCTCGTCCTCGCGCTTGCGGGGCCGGTGGAACAGTTTCTCGAAACCTGCCCGGCGCCGCTTGCCGCGCTGGCGGATGCCATCGACGCCGAGGCGCCGGGAGCCGAGCTGCGTTTCCTCGATCCGCGCGACCTGCCGGCCGATCCGCTCGCCGGTGTCGCCGGCGTGCTGCTGCCCGGCGGATCGCAGATGTCGGCGGTGGCGGGGCAGATCGCGCTTGCCCGCGCCGCGCGGGCAGGCGCAACCCCGATCGCGGGCCTCTGCCTCGGCATGCAGAGCATGTCGACAGCGGTCGCCCGCGAGCTTTCCGGCTGGGAGGATACGGACATGGCGGAGGCGGCTCCCGCCGCCGCCCGTCACAGTTTCATCCGCATCGAGACGGGCGAATACAGGCTCGGCCGGCGCATTACCCGGTCCGTGCCGGGCAGCCGCCTTCGGCAGCTTCTCGGGGCCGAGAGCGAAATCGCCTGCAATCACCGCTACAGGCTGGCCCCCGCCCTGCATGAGGGGCTGGCAAGCCGGGGCGTGCTGGTAAGCGCGCTCGGGGGCGAGCCGGGCCAGGATATCGCCGACGCGATCGAGGCGACGGACGGCTTCTACATGGGCATGCAGGGGCATCCCGAGCTTTCGTCCCGCCCGGGACATCCGCACCCGCTTCTTCGCGCCTTCGTGGCCGAAGCCGCAAGAACCGCCCGCGCCCGTCGGGCCTGACAGGAGAGAACCATGGATCTTGAACTCAGCCGCCGCACCGCCCTCGTGCTCGGTGCTTCAGGCGGCCTTGGCCGGGCCATCGCGGAAAGCCTTGCGGCCGAAGGCGCCAATGTCATTCTCGGCGGCCGTTCCGCCGAACGGCTGGAACCGGTGCGCTCGGCCATTGCGGCGTCCGCGTCGGGCCGCATCTCCACGCTCGTTACGGACCTTGCCGATCCGGCGGCCGTGGAGCAGGCGATTGCCGAGCTGCAGGCCGGCGACAAGCCCGACATCCTCGTGCTCAACGGTGGCGGCCCCGCGCCGGGCGCGATGGCCGCGCTGGATGCGGACAGCCTCGTCCCGCAGTTCCGCGCCATGGTCGAGGCGCCGATCCGCATCGCCACGGCCCTCTTGCCGCATATGCGCGAGCAGCGCTTCGGCCGCATTCTCGTGCTCCTGTCTTCCGGTGTCGTGCAGCCGATCCCCAATCTCGGCCTGTCCAACACGCTGCGCCTTTCCCTCGTCGGCTGGGCGAAGACGCTCGCCGCCGAAGTGGCGGCCGATGGCGTGACGGTCAACGGCCTCATTCCCGGCCGTATCCACACCGACCGCGTCGACCAGCTGGATGCCGCCGCCGCCAAGCGGACCGGCAAGACGGCGGACGAGGTCGCCGCGGCTTCCCGCGCGACGATCCCGATGGGACGCTACGGCGCGCCGCGCGAGTTCGCCGATGCGGCGTGCTTCCTCTGCTCGGGGCGTGCGGGCTACATCACCGGCACGAGCCTGCGCGTCGACGGCGGCATGCTGCGCAACATCTGAGGCAGAAAACCATGAGCGACTATGTCATCGACCCACCGCCGGTGGTTAGCCTGCCCGTTGCCGGCTCCACGGCGCGCTTTCCCGTGCGGCGCATCTTCTGCGTCGGGCGCAACTATGCCGACCATGCGCGCGAAATGGGCCACGACCCGGACCGCGAGCCGCCCTTCTTCTTCGACAAGCCGGCGGACGCCCTGATCGTGGGAGAAGCGGACATTCCCTATCCGAGTTGCACCGGGCAGTTGGAGCACGAAGCGGAGCTGGTGGCAGCGCTCGGCAGCGGCGGCCGCAATATCGATGCGGCCGCGGCGCTGGACCGCGTGTGGGGTTATGCGATCGGCAACGACCTCACCCGGCGCGACATCCAGGCCGAGGCCAAGAAGCTCGGTCGCCCCTGGACGATGGCCAAGGGGTTCGACGGCTCCGCCGTTTGCGGCCCTATCCACCCTGTTGCGCGCATCGGTCATCCGGCGAGCGGAGACATCCGTCTGCACGTCAATGGAACGCTGCGCCAGTCCGGCGATATTTTACAGATGATCTGGGCCCTGCCGGAGATCATCGCCGCGCTTTCCCGCCTGGTCGAACTGAAGGCCGGCGATCTCGTCTATACGGGAACGCCATCCGGAGTGGGGCGCCTCGTTCCGGGAGACGTCGTGGAAATCACGATCGCGGGGCTCGGCGGGCTGCGCAATCGGGTTGTAGCGTGACACGGCCAAACAGCGCGTGAAGGCGTTCATTGATAGGTCCGCATCGTTTCGCCCGTCCCGCGCTTCGCCAGCGCTGGCTTGGCGTTCATGATCGTCCAACTCTCCTCGATACCCGTCCCTTGCAGGTGTCTCCCTGTAACGGTGCCCCTCATCCAAGGCGCGGGCCACGTAATTTCCGATCAGGGGAGCAATCCAGCAAAAATCAGGAGCTCGTCTTTCGTCGCGGCACATCCTTCGGGTAAAATCGGTCCCGCGCCCTTATGGAGATGATTTTTTGAGACCTGATAAAATGCGTTCCGTTCTTTCTTCCGCTCTTATTTGTATCGCCGCCACTTCGGCATTTGCCCAGGCACCGGAACCGGTTTCGGACGATATGCCGCCCAATCGGTGCGAGGAGTTCCTGAAGGGAATCGATATTCTCAAGCCCGGTGAAGGCTTCGCCGTAAGGGAAATACCGGACGGCTGCATCGTTTCGAACAGCGTCTATCAGGCCATGAGCATGATGGGTTGGAAGACGGACCGGCTCGTCATCGAACTCGACCGATTGCAGGACTATTTATCCGACGCGCCCGACCTGAGCGGCAGTCCGCCGCAATGGGGACGCATCGTGGTCGACGGCGCTCGCCTGGCGCTGCAAACCAGCAGCAAGATGTCGAACTACATCAGTGCCGTCCAGCAATGGCCGCTGGATTTCGCTGCGTCCTATCGCTTCAATGCACAGACTGGCTACCTGCACATACAGAATGCGGAGATCAGCAGCACCAAACTCGGCAAGGCTTCCTTCTCGGCTGAAATCAATGTGCCGGTCGGCTCGTCGGTTGCCACGCTCGCAGCCAATCCCACGGCAACGCTCACGCATCTGCGCTTGCGCCTGGATAATCAGGGCCTGTGGGAAAGCGTGGCCCTGCCAACCCTCGCCAATTATGCAGCACAACCGTCTGAAACCGGCGAGAGCGATCCGGAAGTCGATATCGCGCGTCTGCGCGATATCGCGGGAAAAGCCGTGGAGGCGCTGCCGGACAGCCAGATCGATGCCGGCTCCAGGAAAGCGCTGCTTCGTTTCGTGCAGGATATGCCAAACCCGACCGGCTTCTTCACGATGGATGTCCATTTCGACACGCCGCTGCCTCTTGAGCTTGGCGATCTGGAGCCGCAGAAGCTTGCGCAGCGTGCGCTTGCCGGCACGACAATGAGCGTCAGCTATACCGCCCGCTGATCGACACGCGGTGAAGCAAAAAATGTGGTTGAGAAGACGCTCACCGGCGGTTTACCAAATCCCTGCAGTATGACCTTGTTTTGAAGCGGGGAGTGGGGAATTGGCTGCTCTGGTCGTCCAGATATGAGCTACGAAAGCGTTATCGCGCTTCTGAATCCGGCAATGTCTGCAATATACTGCATGTCATTGCTCGTGCTGTGGCGGCGTCAGCGCCAGCTCGACTACATCGCCATTTTTGCTCTTGCATATGCGGTGAGGGTTTTGTGCTTTGGCGCACTCTATTTCGCCTTTTCCGAGCAGGCACCAGTTTTGCGGCAGGTTGCGAATGCGCTGATCCTGTTGTCGATGATGCTGCTGTCCATCGCGCTTTCCCGGCGTTATGCGCAAACGCCCTGGTACGGCGCGTTGACTCTCATCGGGGCGGTGACGCTTGCCGTGCTGTACTTCTTCCTGTTCGTAGAGCCGAACCTGCAGGCCAGGGCTGTCATTCTCAATTGGGGAGCAGCGGCGATTTGCCTTTTGATGCTGGTCGATGTTGCCAGGCGGCCTGCGCGGACGCCGGTCGAGCAGCTGCTTTTTGGCCTCGTTTCTGTTTCCTGCCTGATTTTCCTTTCACGGCCTTTTGCGTTCCAGATTCCCGGCATTGCGAGCCTGGAGGTTGAGAGCACATATTGGTTGATCGTGTCGATTTCGGATGCACTCATTTGCTCCACGTTGGGGGTTGCGATTTTCGCGATCATCGCTGTCGATGTCATGGATGGAATTCGGGCTGAGGCGGAGACCGATGCGTTGTCCGGGCTGTTCAATCGTCGAGGTTTTGAACTTCGCGCGCGTGATGCGCTTGCGCGGCAAACGACCCAGACGAAGGTCGCGCTGATCCTCGGCGATCTGGATCATTTTAAGGTCATCAACGACCGGTTCGGGCATGGAAGTGGCGATCGGGTTATCCAGTCCTTCGCCAAGACCCTCAAAGCGAAGGCTCCCGAGGGAGCGATCATCGGGCGCCATGGCGGCGAGGAGTTCGTGATACTGCTCCCGTCGGTGCAAGCCGCCGCCGCGCATGATTTCGCCGAGACCGTTCGGTCCAGTTTCAAGGACGGGGCGCTTGACATGCTCCCGGACGGGCATGGCGCGACGTCGAGTTTCGGAGTTGCCATTGCGGCAACTGGCGAGGATCTGGTCGATCTATTGAACCGCGCCGATCGAGCGCTGTATCGAGCGAAGGCGGAAGGACGGGACTGCGTCCGGCTCGCTTGAAGGTGACCGCGCGCCGGACGGCTTCGACCTCTATCTGCATGGCTTCGTCGTCATCGATGAAGGCCAGGAAGGACGGTCCCCCGGATCACGCCGGGGACCGAAAAAGCCGTGATCGGCGTGGAGGCGAGGATTTCGGTGCTGGAGATTGTCCGCCTCGGCGAGTACACCGACGAAACCCCGCTCGACCTGTTGTCGAATGGACCGTCTCGAATGCAGGAAACGACAGATGCCACCCGACATCAGGCTACCGGAAAACGACCTGGCTGCTTTGGCGACGGACTTTCTACTCTCCCATGGCCTCAATGCGCCACAGGCCCATTGTCTGGCGGGGATTCTCGTGGCCGCCCAGCGCGATGGCAGCTTGTCTCACGGCCTGCAGCGCTTGCCGGGAACGCTGGACACGATGATGCATCCGCGTTTCAACAAGCATGCCGATCCCGCCCCGGAGAGCGTTTCTCCGGCGGTCGTTCGGATCGATGCTCAATTCGGCTTTTCGTGCCTGGCTGCCGAAAGAGGGATCGAGGCCTTGATCGAAAAGGCTGGCAAGATCGGGCTTGGTTTGCTTGCCGTCACGAACGGATTCCATTCGACAGCCTTGTGGCCGCTGGTCGAGCGGGTCGCCGAGGCCGGTCTCGTCGGCCTCTCGATGAACCCCACCCACGCCTGGGTCGCGCCGGCAGGCGGAACGAAAGGGCTGTTGGGCACCAATCCGCTAGCCTTCGCCTGGCCGCGAAAGGGCAGGCCGCCTTATGTTTTCGATTTCGCGACCTCTGCCGCGTCCCGTGCCGATATTGCCATGCACCGCAACGCCGGCAAGGAGATTCCCGATAGCTGGGGTGTGAACGTACAGGGTGAGCCCACGACCGATCCGGCCGAGGTTCTGGCGGGGGCGATGCTTCCCTTCGGCGGTCACAAGGGATCGGCAATCGCGACCATGATTGAGCTGATGGCCGGTCCCCTGATCGGTGATCGCACGAGCCGCCAATCGCAGCATTTCGATCAGGGTGCCAATGCCGCGCCGTGTCATGGTGAGCTGCTGCTGGCCTTTTCGCCGGATATCATCGGCGGCGCTGCCGCTGATGAAGGCGCGGAATCCCTGTTTTCCGGCTTTTCCGACCAGAATGCGCACCTGCCGGGCGATCGGCGTTATCGCATGCGAGAGGCGAGCGACCGGGAAGGCATCGCGGTTTCCGCGGTCCTTCTTGAACGTATCCGCGACTTGATCGAGAAGTGAACGATCGCGGTTGGTGCATCGTATCGAATGACAGCCCCCCGTTCGCAGCAGGATGCGCGATCTTGTGCCGACTTTGATGCAAGGCGTGCCAACCATGGAAGCCGACATCGAACGCAGGATCGAAATGGCATTCGACAGCCGCACCGAAACGGGGACGGTGCAGGCGGTTTGCTGATTGATCGATGAGGATCAGCCGAACAGCATGGCAACAGTTGCCATGGCTGTGTGGATGGCTCGCTCCGCCGCAACGGGATCGTCCGGCAGCTCCAGTTCCGCCAACTCGATTCCCGCGATTTGCGATGCCGGGATCGTGGCGAGAATGGCCTGCAACTCGTCGGGCAAAAAGCCGCCTTCAATTCGATAGGCTGCAGGAACAAAGCCAGGCTCAAGGACATCCCAGTCGATGTGGACCCAGACCGGGCTGCTCCCGATCCGTCTGGCGATATCGGCGCCGATGGCCTCGGTGGGCGAAATGACCTGTATCCCCGCCGTTTGAAGCAGGGTGGCCTCCGAAGGATCGATATCGCGCGCTCCGATCAGGAGCGTGCGTTCGGGCGCCACACCGCCACCATGCCCGGTGTTCCAGATGCCGCTCGCCCCTGAGAGAGCCATTCCACCGAGATAGCCGGATGCCGTCGTTTCAGGGGTGTTGAAATCGCTATGCGCGTCGATCCAGAGCACCGCAAGGTTATCGAGCTGGCGCGTCGCGGCCGGCAGCGTCGCCAGGCTCGCCGAGCACGTGTTCGCAATAACGAGCGGCAGCCGCTTGGCCGACAGGCTCTGCTCGACGGCATGAGCAAGCTCATGCAGCGTCTGTTCTGCCCCTTCAAGGGCCCGGTCCCAATTGTCGATGCACGGCGGCGCCGGGTTGCCGAGCGTCGTCATCGGCAATGTGTGTCTATGGGAGAGAGCATGGGCAAGCGCCGCCGCGCCCGGTATCGCCCCGCTGGTGCGGTCGCCGATCCTGCCTTGGGAGAGTATGATTTCGATAGGTCGAAGCATTGCCGTCGCTATATTTTGAAGAATATAATGAATCATCGAAGCGGCGATTTGCCCCGGCTTGTCAACCGGAAAATGCCTCTCTCCCTTCCTGCAACCAAAACAAAAAAGCCCCGAGAACCCATAGGTCTCGGAGCTTTTGCATCATGTAATGCCGCAGAAGTAACCGACCCCTCAGCGCGATGGCTGACACCGCTGGCCGTTCGAGCGAGGGATCTGTTAAAACCCTTCAACCGACGGTCTTCACCGCCATTGCCGTCACCTCGACGCGCATGCCTTCGATGGCGAGGGCGCTGATGCCGACGGCGCAGCGGACCGGGTAGGGTTTCTTGAAGAAGCGGCCACTACGAGCGGGCATCGATATGTCCGGCGGCGTTTTCCTGCATCAAGGGACTTGGACATGTTCGGCAGAAGCCGAGCGATGGAATGAGATAACGGGCGCAGCAGACGCGGCGCTTGCGGATGGTTCGTGCTTCATCGAGATAGAGGATGGGGCGGTATAGCGGGTTGCGCGTCCCATCCTCCAGATGGCTGGTCTCCATGAGGGCCGTGGCGTCGCGGATGCCGGCGGAACCCTCCGGGGCAACGGCCTCCAGCCGCCGTGCAACGCCTTCGAAGAGATTGCCGGCGTTGCTCCACAGGACATGGCGGGAAAGCCCGCTGGCCTGGCTGATCGCATCCACGACGAAGGGCAGATGTGCGTGCGTCAGGAACGAGAAACGGTCGGTGCCGGAGGAGGGGGCGACAGCCTTGCCGTAGGACGAAACGCGAAGGGCCGTGATCGCGCCTTCGGCATCGATATCCAGCGCCGTCGTCTCCAGGGGAAGCGGCAGCCGCCAGTCGATGAGGATTGCCGCGGCGAGAACGGGCGTCACGACCTGCAGGAAATAATGCTTCGACCATTGCGTGGCGACGGCGCGGCGTTCCTGCCCCTGCCCGTAGCGCCGGCCGTATCTGCCGAGCATCTCCGCAAGACGGTCCCTTTCCAGAAGGGCGGACAAGGGCAGGCTGTCATGGGCGAGCGGGAGGAGCGCCGTCTGCACGCCGAAGGCGGACATCTTCGCGAGAAAGGCCTTCAAGGCATCCGGCTGCTGCATCGCGTCCCGCTTTCTCAGGCAAGCTTTCTGGCGATGGTGTCCATCATCCGGGTGAGGGCCGCCACGGAACCGAAGGGCCAGTTCGCAGCGCCCGCCGTGATGACCTTGCCGGCGGCCACGACCGGCAGCATCGGCCAGAGCGCGGATTCCGCCAATTCCTGTGGAACGCTGTCGGAAAGCAGGACCAGCATCGTCTCCCCGTCGAGCGCGGCGAGGCCCTCCAGGTCGATCGCGGTGAAGCCGAAGGGCTGCGGCGGCAGGGAAAGGCCCGGCGGAAAGCCGATCCTGTCGAGAAGCTGCGCGATGGCGGCATTGGACGAGAAGACGCGAAGGCGCGGGGTGCCCGGCAGGGGCTGCGCGACGACGAGCTTCCGCCCGGCATTGCCGGCGAGCACCTTGTCCTTCAACGCGGCCACGCGTTCATCGAACCCTGAAAGAAGCGCTGCCGCGGCATCCTCGCGGCCGAGCGCCTTGCCGGCCTGGCGCACGCCGGCATAGACGGCCGCCAGCATGTCGCCGTCCGCCGGCTGGTCGTCGAGGAGTTCCGTCGGTGCGAGTGCGGCGAGCTTTTCCCGCAGGGCCTGATGCCGGAGGCGGGAGGAGAGGATGAGATCGGGTGAAAGCTTGCGGATCGCCTCCAGGCTCGGCTGCTGGCGCCGGCCGACATCCACCGCAGCCGCCAGCCCTTCATTCTCCACCGCGACCCAGTTGCGATAGGCGTCGAGTTCCGCGACGCCGACAGGACGCAGCCCGAGCGAGAGCGCGATCTCCGTCGCCGTCCATTCGAGCGTGACGACCCTTGTCGCCATGGCCGCAACGCTCGGAGGCGGTGCGGCGAACAGCGCCGCCACGCCGGCGAGGAAGGCCCTGCGGCTCGTGCCGATCACCATTTGACGCTCACCGTGCCCACGACGGTCAGTCCCTGTCCATAGTAGCATTGCGTGGCCGTGGCGCATCCCGCGACGTATGTCTTGTCGCCAAGATTATAGCCGTTGAGCTGGAAAGCGAAGCGGTCATGCTCGTAGCGGGCGAAGGCATCGACCAGTGTGTAGCCCGGTACGAAGAAGCTGTTGGTACTGTCGCCCGCCGTCTTGCCGATATGGCGCACGCCGCCGCCGACCGTGAGCTTGCCGTCCCAGCCGTCGGGCGTCGGAACCTCGTAGCTGACGAACAGCGATTGCTGCTGCTTCGGCACGGTGAAGGGCATCTTGCCGACCTGCGAGGCCGTCTGGCTGCGGGTGATTTCCGGATCCTGCACGCTTGCGGCGGCGATGATGTTCAGCCCGTCCCACAGATTAGCCGTGGCTTCGAGCTCGACGCCGCGCACGCGGATCTCGTCCGTCTGGTGGTAGACGGTGGCGACGCGCTGGACGACGTTCTGCTGCGTCGCCTCGAAGCCGGACAGCATGACGGAGAAGTCCTCGTCCGGCGACATGTACTTGACGCCGACTTCCTTCAGCTCGCCGGTCGTCGGCTTGAGCAGCTGGGGCGCCAGCGTCAGCACCGGAAGGAAGGACTTGGAATAGAGGGCATAGGGAACGAAGCCGTTGTCGAAGACATAGGCCGCGCCTACCCGGCCGGTGAAGGCGCTGGGGTCTTGCGAATAGGATGTCGTCACGCCGGTCGCCAGCTTGGTGTTGTCGGAATCGATGCTGACATAGTCCTGCCGCCCGCCGACCGTGAGGCGGAAGTTGCCCAGCTCCATCTGGTCCTGGGCGTAGATCCCGACCTGCCGCTGGACCTGGTCGAGATGGTCGGTCAGCGTCGCGGGCATGACGGCAGGGCCGTAGATTGGGTTGAAGACATCCTGTGTCGGCCCCGCGCGTGAGCCGGTATCGTTGGCGAGCTTCTGCCATTGCAGGTCGAGGCCGCCGAGAACGGTGTGCTGTACCGGCCCGGTGTCGAAGCGGTATTCCAGGCTGGTATCGAGCGCCAGCGCATTGAGCGTCGGCTGGGCATTGTAGACCGTCCGGGTGATCGTCTGCTGCGAACCGAGGACCCAGCCGCTGGTGAAGAGGTTCTGGTAGTTGGTGTCGAGATAGGAATAGCGGAAGTTCTGCCGCAGGGTCAGGTCTTCGTTCAGTGCATGCTCGAAACGGTAGCCGATATAGGCCGTTTCCTTGTCATAGATGGCGAGCGAGGGATCGCCGTCGGAGAAATCCCGCGGGATGGTGAGGCCGAGGCTGTTGGGAAGCACGCTGCCGACGGCGGGGATGATCGCGCCGGTCTGGCCCGCATCGTCCTTCATATAGGCGCCGTAGACCGTCAGGCTCGTGTCCTCGTCCGGCGACCACCGGATAGTCGGGCTGATGGCGAAGCGGTCGTTCTTGCCGAAATCGACCTGCGTATCGCTGTCGCGATAGATACCCTCGACCCGGTAGCTCATGCCGGTGTCTTCGCCGAGCGGCCCGGTCGTGTCGAAGCCGACCTCTTTCAGGTTGAAGCTGCCGAGGCGGCCGTAGACCTCCGTGCCGGGCGTCTCGGACGGATCCTTGCTGACCATGTTGATGACGCCGCCGACATTCGTCTGGCCGAACAGGGCCGAGCTCGGGCCGCGCAGCACATCCACGCGATTGAGGAAATAGGGATCGACCCGGAAGCCCGCATAGCCGCCCGGCTGGTTGGCGATCTGCGGAATGCGCAGCCCGTCGAGATAGAGATCGGCCGGAAAGCCGCGCACGGTGAAGTATTCCGAGCGCGTGTCGTTGCCGTAGCGTTGCCCGTTGACGTTGGCGCTGTAGACGAGACTGTCGGAAACCGTCTGCACGGCGCGGTCCGTCATGGCGCCTCGCGTGATGACGGATATGGACTGCGGCGTTTCCTTGACCGGCGTGGCGGTCTTGGTGGCCGATGCGCTGTCGCGCGCCACATAGCCGCGCTGCTCCAGGCGCGCGCCCTTCCTGGCGTTGCCGCCCTCGACGGTGACGGCCTGCAGCTGCGTCACGCCGGCGCTGTCCTGCGCGAGCGCGCCCGCGCCGGAGAGCGTCAGCAGCGCGACGCCCGAAACCAGGGCGGCATATCTTGCGTTGCCGCGATGCCGGGAAAGGATTTCGCGGGGGAAGGGGACGGAATTCATCATTGGGCAGACCTGTCGTTTCATGAAGGCATGCGGCGGGAGCGGTGCAAGCCGGTGCCGGTTTTCCAGCATTCCCACCGATTTTCACGATTTAAGTAGACTTTTTTACTCAATATTGTCAGGTCAAATTTGGGCGCGATCGGGCCACGTTCCGGCCTACTCGCACCCTCTTTCCATTTTCGCCGAAAACGGGCCAATCCATGCTTTTGAAAAATCGTCTCGTTCAGACTATGGCTCCCGCCGCGGAAGGCGGCAGCGCCCCTTCTGCAGGGGAAACGAAGCGTCCCGCGCAGCATGGAGGCGATATGAGGCGGCCGCAAGCCATCGATCTTCAGAACGTCCCGCGCCCCATGGCCGCGATGGCACGTGTCTATCAGGGCAGCGTCGATTCCGGCTGGCACAGCCATCGCCGCGGGCAACTCCTGCTGATCAAGGACGGCTTCATGACGGCCCGCATCCCCTCCGCCTCCTTCATCGTCCCAAGCGGCTACGGCCTGCTCATCGCGCCCAACGTGCCCCATGCCGTCACCGCACATGGCCGCGTCGCCATGCAGTCGCTCTATATCGAGGCGAACGATACGCCGCAGGTCAATTGGGAGCCCATCCGGGTCATCCCGATGTCGGCGCTGCTTTCCGCCACCGTTTCGGCCCTGCTCGGCGAGCCCATCCTCTATGACGTGGAGGGGCGTGGCGGCCATCTCGTCGCGCTGATCCTCGAGGAGATCGCCAGCGCCGAGGAAAGCCCTTTCGCCCTGCCCATGCCGACCGACAGGCGGCTTCAGAAACTGTGCAACGACCTTGCCGACACGCCCTCCATCGATCTCGACATCGACCATTGGGCCGACAGGCTCGGCATGAGCCGCCGCACCATGACCCGCCGCTTCCGCATGGAGACGGGCATGAGCTTTTCCGAATGGCGCCGGCGCATGCGCATGGCCCATGTCATGCGCCGGCGGGCGGAGGGCGCGCGCCTCGACGAGGCCGCCGTCGATGTCGGCTACCGCAGCCTTTCGGCGCTGCGCAAGGCGATGCGTGAGGTTCGTTCATGAGCATGGCTCCTGTTGCCGAGACGCGAGCCGTCGGCATGGTCTTCGAGGGGGCCCATGCGCTTCGCGACGTCAGCGTCTCGATACGCCCCGGCCGCATTACCGCCATCTGCGGCGCCAACGGTTCCGGCAAGAGCACGCTGCTGAAATGCCTCGCCGGACTGGAAACGCCGACGAGCGGCGTCGCGACGCTGGCCGGCCGGCCCCTCGTCGAGCTTTCCCGCCGCGATATCGCCCGCCAGCTTGCCGTGCTCAGCCAGAATCCCGAAACCCCGGCAGGGCTCAATGTCGAGGAACTGGTCGAACAGGGCCGCTATCCGCACCGTCCCTGGCTCGGGCGCCTGACCGCGCGGGACCGCGGGGCCATCGAGGCCGCCATCCAGCGGGTCGATCTCGGCGCGATGCGGGAACGCCAGATCGCCACGCTTTCCGGCGGGGAACGCCAGCGCGCCTGGGTGGCCATGGCGCTTGCGCAGGAGCCGAAGCTACTTTTCCTCGACGAGCCGACGAGCTTTCTCGACATTCGCCACCAGGCCGAATTGCTGACATTGCTACGCCGTCTCAACCGGTGGGAGAACCTGACGATCGTGGCCGTCCTCCACGACCTCAACCAGGTCATGGACCTGGCCGACGACGTCGTGCTGATGCGCAAGGGCGAAGTGCTGTCCATCGGCACCCCCGCCGAAACCCTGACGCCGGCGCTCCTCTCGGAGGCCTTCGGCTGCAAGGTCGACGTGGTGCCCCATCCGCGCGACGGCCGGCCCTTCTGCCTGGTCGACTGGATCGACGACAGCCGGGACGTGCGATGACGGATGCAAGGCTGCCCATATCGAGGGCCATGTCTGGAGCTGTCTCCGGCAATGGCCTGTGGCTCACCGGCCTCTTCCTGCTGCTCGTCCTGGCGGTGCTGGATCTCCGGCTCGGCAGCAGTCTTATCGGCTGGTCCGATGTGCTGACTTTCCCGCAGCGCCCGGCGACCCTGCCGCAAGCCATACTGGAAACGGTCCGCGCCCCGCGTGTCGCCGCCGCGATGCTGATCGGCGCCGCACTGGCGGTCGCCGGCGCGGTGATGCAGACCACGCTGCGCAACCCGCTTGCCGCTCCCGATATTCTCTCCGTCACCAGCGGGGCGCATCTCGCCCTCGTCATCGCCACGCTGCTTCTGCCCTTTCAGATGCCGTCGCTTGCGGCCACCGTCCTCGGCGGCATGGCCGGCGCGGCCGCCTGCCTGACGCTGGGCGGCGGATTTCGCGCCCCGCCCGTCCGCCTGGCGCTGGCCGGCGTCGCGATCTCGCTCAGTTTCTCCGCGCTCGCTTCGGCGATCGTGCTGATGGCCGACGAGCGCGCCTCCGGGCTGGTCCTCTGGTCATCCGGCATTCTCGACCAGACGGGCTGGCAGAAGGTCGCGACCGCCGGCCCGGCGATCCTGGCGGCGCTGGCCCTTCTGCTGGGAACGACCCGCGCGCTCGATCTGCTTGCGCTCGGGGACGATGCCGCAAGAAGCCTCGGCATGACCCGGGTAACGACGCTGCTCGGCCTTGCGGCAAGCGTCGTCCTGTCGGGCGCGGCGGTCGCGCTTGCCGGCCCCGTCGGCTTCGTCGGGCTTGCCGTCCCCAATCTCCTGCGCGCACTGGGGCTTATACGCCATCGCTGCCTCCTGCCTCTGTCGGCGCTATGGGGAGCCAACGTGGTCCTGCTTGCGGACGTGACGGTCCAGCTTCTCTCCACCAGCGGAACGGTCCTGCCGACGGGAACGGTCATCGCCTGTTTCGGCGCGCCGGCCATGCTGGTCGTCCTGCGGGTCGCCCGCACCGGCGCGGAGCGAAGGCATCGCGATCCCGGCCTGTCGAAGCGGCTCGGCGGTCTTTCTCTTGCCGGCGGCATCGCCATCGCGGTTCCCGCGATCCTGCTCGCCGGTCTCGCCTTCGGCGACGGCCTCTCGCTTTCCCCCGGCGAGGTGCTCGCGAATCTCGATCTCAGGGCGCCCCGCCTCCTGATCGCGCTCGGCGCGGGCGCGTTTCTCGCCGCCGCCGGCGTCCTGCTCCAGGCCGTGACCCGCAACCCGCTCTGCGGCCCGGAAACGGTCGGCCTGACGCAGGGCGCGGCGCTCTTCAGCCTGCTGGCTCTGCTTGCGGGGCTTGCGCCCGGCTCGTTGCCCTTCCAGATGGTGACGGCCGGCGGCGCCTTCGCCGCGCTTCTTCTGGTCCTGCCCTTCGGCCTGCGCCGCTCGCCCGAAAAGCTGGTGCTTGCCGGGGTGGCGACGGCGGCGAGCCTCGGCGCGGCCGGAACCCTCGTCGTGGTCGAGGCGCGGCTGCAGACGGCCGAAGCGCTGTCGTGGCTTGCCGGTTCCACCCATGGCCGCGGCTACGAGGATGCCCTCATGCTGATGCCCTGGCTTGCCCTCCTGCTTTTCGCCGCCGTCGCGGCCGCGCGCCATCTCGACACGCTCGCCCTCGGCGACGAAACGGCTCGCGCCCTCGGCCTCGCCTCGAAAGGAATGCGCATCGTGACGATCGCCTGCGCGGGCCTGTGCGTTTCCGTCGCCGTCTCTTCCATGGGCGCCGTCGGCTTCATCGGCCTGCTTGCCCCGCACGCCGCCCGCCTGCTCACCGGCCCAAGACACGCTCGCCTCCTGCCCGTCGCGATGATCCTCGGCGCGCTCCTGCTGGCGATGGCCGACATCGTCGGACGCAGCCTGATCGCCCCCAACGAACTCCCCGCCGGCCTCATCACCGCCCTCATCGGTGCCCCGCTCTTCACGCTCCTCCTGCGGCCGCGATCAAATGGCCGAGCATCGAACAGGTGAGCTTTGCGGGCCGGAAAGGATGCTGGATGCACCGCGCTCGGGCGCTACGCAGCAGCCTCGGATGTTCTCCGAAAGGTAGAGGTCGAAGGGTAGGAATGTCTGGTCGGGCGCGGTCGTCTTCGGCTTGGCCATGGCTGTCGCTCCTTGTTTCGTGCTGATGAGCGAGCCCATCTCTGCAGCCACGCCGAACCTCGATCCTTGCTTTCTAATCGCAATGGACTGCGCAAAAGCAGATTGGTCTCTGCATCATCGAACCCGCGTGCCGAGCCGAGGCGAAGATAGGCAGCGATGCTTCGCGCCGAACCGAAATGGCCTTGGGCAGGCATCCATCCTCACGACACGCGGGGTCTTGCAATTGGTTTGCATGTCACCTATTTAGTTTGCATGCAAACTAAATAGGTGACGCGATGTCATCGAACCCGATGCTTCCTCTTTCCAGCCGCCGCCTCGGCACGCTCGTCAGTCTGGTCTCGCGCCAATGGCGCAAGGCTGTCGATGCGCGGCTTCAGGTGTTCGGCCTTTCGGAGGCGACATGGCTGCCGCTGTTGCGGCTGGCGCAGGCAGGCAGACCCATGCGGCAGAAGGATCTGGCCGCCGTGCTGACGCTCGATACGTCCTCGGTCGTCCGCATCCTCGCCAATCTGGATGCGGCCGGCCTAATCGAGCAGCATCCCGACGAGGAGGACCGGCGGGCCAAGGCGATCGCCATCACCGCGGCGGGCAGGGCGCTGGTGCGGCAGGTGGAAAGCGTGTCGCAAGGCATCGAGGACGAAGTCCTTGCCGGTATCACGCAGACCGATCTGGCGATCTCCCGCCATGTTCTCGAACAGGTCTGCGGACAGCTGCTGACCATGAACGAAAGCGATAGAAAATCATGACGATCCTGTCCGACCGGTCGGAGGCCGTGGCGCCTGCCGCGCCTGTCCGCACGCCTTTATGGCTGCTGGCGCTGATCACGCTCAGCGGCACGCTTGCCATGCATATCTTCGTGCCGGCGCTTCCATTGGCGGCCAGATCCCTGGGCGCAACGACCCATGCCACGCAGCTGACGCTCAGCACCTATATTGCCGGCCTTGCCGTCGGGCAGCTTGTCTATGGGCCGGTGTCAGACCGCTATGGCCGCCGGCCGGTGCTGATCGCCGGCATGCTGGTCTATACGGCGGCGAGCCTTGCGGCCTTCTTTGCGCCGACCGTCGAGGTGCTGATCGTCGCGCGCCTGTTCCAGGCGCTCGGCGGCTGTTCGGGCCTCGTGCTCGGCCGGGCGCTCGTGCGTGACGGTGCGTCCGGTGCCGAGGCCGCCCGCAAACTCTCGCTGATGAACCTGATGACGATGGCCGGCCCCGGGCTTTCGCCGCTGATCGGAAGCGCGCTTGCCGAGACGACGGGCTGGCGGTCGATCTTCGTCGCGCTCACCTTGCTGGGCCTTGCCAATCTCGCGCTCATCCATGCGCTGCTTCGCGATCGCCCGGCGGCCGGCGGAAAGGACGTGCGGCAGGTCATGCGCAATTATCTGGCGCTGCTGCGCTCGCGGGCCTTTCTCGGCTATACGATCGGCGGAGGCTGCGCCACCACCGCGCTTTATGCCTATATCGGCGCGGCGCCCTTCATCTTCGTCAACCAGCTTCACCGGCCGACCTACGAGGTCGGTGTCTATCTGGCGATCAATGTCGCCGGCATATGGTTCGGAAGCCTTGCTGCAAGCCGCGCCGTCTCACGCATGCCGACCGTGCGCCTGATGATCCTCGGCAATCTGATAAGCTGCATCGCCGCGACCCTGTTTCTCGCCGCCGCCCTTTCGGGCTGGCTGAATGTAGCGCTCGCGGTAATGCCCATGCTGGTCTTCAGCTTCGGCGCGGGGCTCGCGTCCCCGGCGGCGTTGACGGAGGCGCTCGGCGTCAACCCGCAGGCCGCCGGTTCCGCTTCGGGACTTTACGGCTCCGCGCAGATGGCGATCGGGGCCGCCTGCACGGCGCTTGGCGGCCTCGGCGGCAATCCGATGCTTGCTGCCGGCTCGGTCCTGTTCGGCGCGGGCATCGTCGCGCAGATCTCTTTCTGGCTCGCCAATCGGGCACGCGCCTGACGGGCGGGCCGCCGTGAAAAGACCTGCGCCCCACGGCGTGGGGCGCATGACCCTCAAGGATCATCCCTGACTGGGTCTTTCCCAGAGGTTGAGGCTCTGGCCGATCCCCTTGGCCTTGGCGTTCTGGAGCAGATCGAAGCCCCAGCTGATATCGAAGACGGCCATGCCGCAGGCGATGAAGATCACGCGTTCCCTGCTGTTCTCTCGACCGGGCTTCTCGCCGTTGACGACATCGCCGAGGCCCGTCGAATCCTTCAGCGTCGGCAGCTTGCCGGCATCGATGAGGCGGAAGAACGGGCCGCCGATGACGCCGCCGTAATAGGCATCCTTGTTGCCGGAGGCGATGGCGTCCTCGACATAGGCTTCCTGCAGGGATGTATGGTCGTAGACGATCCTGGCGCTGGTCAGGAAGGATTCGTCCGTGTTGAACGGGCCGGAAACGAGGATCGTCGCGCCTTCCTTGATCCACTCGTCCTTGAAGAACAGCGGTTTCAGGCGGGAGGCTGCGACGGTGATCACGTCCGCGCCGCGGAAGCCGGCCTCGGTATCGTCGACGCCGACGGCTTCGCCCCCGTATTCCGCCGCCGCCCAGCTCGCGAATTCCTTCGCCTTGTCGAGGAAGAGGTCGAAACAGACGACCTTCCTGACCGCGCCGAGCTGGGTCATGATCGCGGTGAAGCAGGCCTTGTTGATGGGGCCGCAGCCGACGACCGAGACGACCTCGGCGTCCTTGTTGGCGAGATGCTTTGCGGCGACGCCCGGCACGCCGCCGGTGCGCGCTGCGCTCAAGAGGTTGGCCGACATCAGGGCCAGCGGCGCGCCGGTGTCCTTGTCGTTGAGCATCATGGTCAGGATCGAGCGCGGCAGGCCCTTTTCCATGTTGGCGTGGTTCGAGCCGTACCACTTGTTGCCGCAGACGTCGAAGCGGCCGCCGAGATAGCCGGGCATGGCGGCAAAGCGCCGGTCGGGACCGGCGACCGGCATGTTCGGGAACGTCGTCTCCTTCGGAAAGACGATGTTGAGGCCGTGGCTGTTGTGGTTGGCGCCGCCCATCAGGTAGTCGCCCTTGCCGAGCAGGCTGAAGGTCTCCTCGCACACCTCGACGCAGCGCCCGGCGTCCAGCACGCCGGCGGCGATCATGTCGGGTTCCGAGAGATAGGTGAAATCGATCCTGGGATACATGGAAACAACCTTTTCTTGAGATTTAGAACCGGAGGAGGGGCTTGATGTCGTAGAGGCGGCAGCCGGGGCTTGCGGCATTGGCGCGCATCAGGAAGTTCAGCTTCTCTATGCGCTCGCCCGAGCGCGGTGCGCCGTTCTTCTGGAAGGGCACTTCGAGGCCGACGGAAAAATCCATCACCACATCGTCGACCATGCCGCCGGAGCGGCCGGAGGGGACGGAGAACATGCCATGCTCGCTGGCGAAACGGTGGGCGTCCATCGCCTCGGTGATCGTGCCGACCTGGTTGGGCTTTAGGATGAAGCCATCGACGGCCCGCGTCTCATGGGCGCGTTTCAGGAGGGCAGGGCTGGTGACGGTGAGGTCATCGCCGAGAACGATGGTGCGGGTCAGCTCCCGAACCGCCTTGCTATAGCCGTCCCAGTCGTTCTCATCGAGGAGATCCTCGATGAAGACCATATTGAACTTTTCCGTCAGGCCCTTGGCATAGGCGATCAGCTCGTCGCTGGTGACCTGCTTGCCTTTCAGCAGGTAGGTGTGGGCCTCCTTGTCGTATATCTCGCTCGAGGCGCAATCGAGCGCGAAGGCGATGCGGCCGGTATAGCCGCAGGCGTCGATGGCCTCCTGCATCAGGGCAAGAATGACCTCCGGGTCGTCTGAGGGCGCGGCATAGCCGTAGGAGCTTGCGACCTGCGGCTTGTGGCCGAGATGTTTCGTCAGGACTTCAGCGAGTTTCTGGAACACCGTCACGGCCATCTCGACGGCGAAGTCGATGCTGTCGGTGCCGTAGGGAACGATCAGGAATTCGTTGAAGGCCTGCGTCAGCGTCTCGTAGCGTCCGCCGTTGACGATGTTGAAGCAGGGCACCGGAACTGTGTGGATGTCCCGGCCGGCAATGTGCCTGTAGAGCGGCATGCGGCGCGAGTCGGCCGCCGCGCGGAAGGCGGCGATGGAGGCGGAATAGATGGTATTGCCGCCGAGATTGTGCTTGTCCGGCGTGCCGTCGAGCGTGATCATCCTCATATCGATGGCGCGCTGGTCGAAGACGTTCATGCCGACGAGGGCCGGACCAATGATATCGATGGCATATTCGACCGCCTTGTGGACGCTGAGGCCGTTGTAGCTGGACCGGTCTCCGTCGCGCAGGATGAAGGCCTCGTGCATGCCGACCGAGGTGCCGGTGGGGGCAGCCCCGCGCCCGACGGCGCCGCTCTCCGTACGAATCTCGACCTCGACGGCCGGGCGGCACTTGCAGTCGATGATCTGCTGGGCACGGACGGATGTGATCTTGTCTTCCATGGTCATTTGCCCTTCTCGAGCGCCGGGACGTAGAGGATGTTGAGGTCGCAGAGGTTGGTGCCGGTATTGCCGGTGAAAACCGCGGAGCCGATGGCGTCGAGCGCCTGGAAGCAGCTGTGCTCGCGCAGCGCCTGGTAGAGGCTGATACCCTTGCCGGTTGCCGCCTTGAGGCTGGTGGAATCGGTGATGCCGCCGGCGACCTTCGCCGTGCCGTCGGTGCCTTCGCTGTCGATGGAGAGCAGACAGGCGCCTTTCGTCTTGGCGGCCGTGATGGCGAAGCTCACCGTCATCTCCTGGCCGGGGCCGCCATGGCCCTTGATGGTGGAATTGTCGAGGATCTGCGTCGTGACCTCGCCGGAGCTGAGCAGCACGCAGGGCGCCTTGACCGGATTGCCGTAGGTCTGGATCTCGCGCGCCATCGAGGCGAGGAAGGTGCCCGCATCGCGGCTTTCACCTTCGAGGAAGGAGGTGAGGATGACGGCGGGAATGCCCATCTCCGCGCAGGCTTCCTTGGCGTAGACGCAGGAATCCGGCAGCGTGTTGAGCAGGAAATAGGTGTTGTCCGGAAAGGCCTTCGGCGTTTCCTTGTCCGGCCCCGCATTCATCAGGTAGTCGACCACGCTTTTCGGCAGGCGATCGGCGACGTCGTAATTGACGATGGTCGCCCGCGCGTCGTCCAGCGTCGTGGCGTCGGGGCCGATGGGCGTGCTCTTGTAGGCGGCATAGGGGACGGAGATATCGCCCGTCGCCGGCGAGCCGACCGCATCGGAAATGCCGAAGCCGATCAGCTCCGCGCCAACATCCTGAATGCGTTTGGCGAGCATGCCGCCGTTCAACGCCGAAATGTGCCGGCGCACGGCGTTGATCTCGACGATGCCGGCGCCGGACTTCAGCAGCACGTCCGTCGTGTCGATCTCGTCCTGGAGGGAAATGCCGTCGATGGGGCAGGACATCAGTGCCGAGCTGCCGCCGCTGATGACGGCGATGAAAAGATCGTCCGGCCCCGCGTGATCGACGATCTCGATCATCTTCCTCGAAGCCCGGAAACCCTCTTCGTTCGGCAGCGGATGGCCGCCGACATGGACTTCCGTCTTGTTGAAACGGTCGGTCTCCTCGTGGATCTTCACGATGGCGATGCCGCGTGTCAGGCGGTCGCCGAGAACGTGATCCACCGCCATCGCCATGTGGTTGCAGGCCTTGCCCGCGCCGAACAGGTAGACGTTCCGCTTCTTCGACAGGTCCCAGGACCGCGTGCCGATGGTGAGCACATCGCCGTCCATTCGCATGATGGAGCGGATGCGGTGGTAGCTGTCGAGCCGCTCCAGCGTGCGATCCGCGATTTCGAGCACGATCCGCCGTGACTGGACGTCGCCCTGTGCGAGCAATGCTTCTGAGTTCCTGATTTTGTTCATCTTTTACACTCGGCGATGCGTTTTCCGGGAGGGGCGGGACGGCGGTCGCTCATCTGCCTGCGCATAGCCAATGGCCGAAAAATAATTGATTGTCAAACAATCAATTGACAGTAAGTTTAACCATCGATAATCGATTGCCGTGCGAATGGAGCGCTTCTCCATTCGATGGAAGGGCCGTGTGCCAGGAGCCGAAGGGAACGAACGAAGAGGGTTTCCGGCCGGCAGTTGCGGCCCGATCGCTATGAACGCCGCGTGCGCATGCGGGCGCCGTGCGCGGCAAACAGATCAATTGCCCGTATCCTCAGGAGGGTGAAATGAAAGCATATATTCGACTGGCTGCTGGCGTCCTGCTTTCGTGCGGGCTCGCGCATGCAGCGCACGCGGATATCGTGGTCGGCGTGGCAGGACCCATCACCGGCCCGAACGCCGTGTTCGGCCTTCAATTGCAGAAGGGCGCCGAGCAGGCTGCCGCGGACATCAACGCGGCGGGCGGCATCGATGGCGAGCAGATCAAGATCGTGCTCGGCGATGATGCCTCGGATGCCAAGCAGGGCGTTTCCGTCGCCAACAAGTTCGTCGCCGACGGCGTGCAATACGTCATCGGGCACTACAATTCCGGCGTCTCGATCCCCGCATCGGAGGTCTATGCGGAAAACGGCATGCTGAACATCACGCCGGCCTCCACCAATCCGGTCTATACCGAGCGCGGCCTGTGGAACACCTTCCGCGCCAATGGCCGCGACGACCAGCAGGGCGAGATCGCGGCGAAGTACATCCTGGAGAACTTCAAGGACGGCAAGATCGCAATCGTCCATGACAAGCAGCCCTATGGCCAGGGCCTTGCCGAGGAAACCAAGAAGGCGCTGAACGCGGCCGGCATCACGGAAGTGCTCCTCGAGGGCATCACGCCCGGCGAGAAGGATTATTCGGCGCTCATCTCGAAGATGAAGGCGGCCGGAACCACGTTCATCTACTACGGCGGCTATCACACCGAAGCCGGCCTGATCAAAAGGCAGATGAAGGATCTCGGCCTTGACGCGAAGATGATGGCGGGCGACGGCGTCAATTCGAACGAACTGGCCTCTATCGCCGGCGACGCCGTCGACGGCATCCTCATGACCTTCGCGTCCGATCCGCGCAAGAATCCCGCCGGCAAGGAGATCGTCGACAAGTTCCGCGCGGCGGGCTTCGAGCCGGAAGGCTATACCCTCTATTCCTACGCCTCCCTGCAGGTCATCGCGCAGGCCATCGGGAAGAGCAAGTCGAAGGACTCGGCCACGCTCGCCGAATTCATCAAGGCGAACGGGCCGTTCTCCACCGTCATCGGCGATCTCGGCTTCGACGCCAAGGGCGATCTCACGCGGCCGGAATTCGTCATCTACGAGTGGAAGAAGGGCGACGACGGCAACTATGCCCCGGTCGAAATCGGCGGCTGATCTTCCGGCGGCTCCCTTCGGGGAGCCGTTCCTTTCCCGTCAGGGCCTTGAATCCAAAATTGTTTCTTGTTCGACAATCTGGTCCCGATTTGGTATTGCATCGGTCATGGATACGAGCTCGATTTTCACCGTCAAGAAGGTGCAGAAGCGCACCACCGAGGCCCAGGCGGCTGACCGGCTGCGCGATGCGATCCTGTCTGGAGACATCCCGCTGGGCGCTCGGCTTACCGAGATCCAGATGGCCGAGCAGGTGGGCGTTTCGCGCGGAACGATCAGGACCGCCTTCCATCAGCTCGTTCAGGAGGGCCTGCTTGTCCAGGTGCCCTATACCGGATGGACGGTCATGACATTGAGCGCCCATGACGCTTGGGAGCTTTATACGCTTCGGGCAAGCCTCGAGGCGCTGGCGAGCCGTCTGGTCGCGCAGCGGGTGAGGAATGAGCCCGCGGCGGATGGACCTTCCACCGCGATCACCTCCGCGTTCGCGCGTTTGAAGGCAGCCTGTTCGAAGGGGAACAAGAGGGTCATCGCGCAGGAAGACATGAACCTGCACAAGGCCATCGTGACCCTGTCCAACCACCGGCGCCTGATCGAGCAATATTCGCTGATCGAGCATCAGGTGCGTATCTATATCCAGTCCAGCGACGCTCTGGTGCTCGACCCGGACGAGATCGTCGGCCAGCACGATCCCATCGTCCGGGCGCTTCTGCAAGGCGAAGAGGATGCCGCCGTCGCATTCGCTGCCCGTCACAACGAGCTCGAAGGTGCGATCCTCGTGGAGCACCTGCAGAAGCTCGATCAGGCCTGAGCCCGGCCGCCTGAAGTCTTCGCGCAAGCCATCGGTACCTCGCGCGGCGGACGGCCAGCAAGCTTCACGAGCGGGAGCTGTTCATGAAGCGACAATGGCGATCGCCTTATCACTCTGCGACAAGGCTCTCCATGAGACTCTTGAGGTCCGCCGCTACAGCGAAGCTGTTGTCTTGATGTTGGCGTTTGCAGAAGAGTTCGCAGCTCCACCAACCCGTATAGCCCGTCGATTTCACTGCATCGACCCACTCCTGCAGGTTGAGAACGCCTTGGCCGGTCGGCACATCGCGAAGCACCGGCTCGTCAGGAATGCCGCCGGTGAAAGGCAGGGAGTCGCAAAGATGCACGCCATAGATCAGTTCCTTGTTCAGCCGCGAAACATGCTCCGGTGTGTCGCCGGACGTGTAGGAATGCCAGAAGTCGATGACGAGCCGCACATTGTCCCGCTTGCAGCGATCTAGAATCCGGAGCTGCGCTTCAAGGTTGTTAAGGGGCGTCCAGGAGAGCGCTTCGAGGTAGACGAGCAGCCCATGGGCGGCAGCGGTATCCGCGACCGCCCGGAGATTGGCGGCCGTCAATTCGGTCTGTTCCGCCGTCGGCAGGTCGATGAGGCCGCGATAGAGGCCCGGATAGCGCTCCGCAGCCCCCGCTTCGAAAACCCTGATGTCGAGTGGGCCGGTGATGGCTTCAATGCCCTTCGCGCCGGCGGCGCAGGCGAGGGCGCAGAGTGCTTCCGCCTCGTGCAGCATTTGCGTTCGACCTTCGCCCTGTCGCTCGAGATCGATCAGAAAACCGATGCCGGGGAGGGCGAGGCCGCCAAGCCGCTCCTTCAGTTCCTCTTTGCTGAAGCCGGCGTCGAGGAATGCCGCGATCTTCGCGCCAGAGGTTTCGAGACCGTCGAAACCCAGGCTCTTGGCGATTTCGATATCGATGGCGAGCGTGTTCGGCTTGGAGGCCATCGAATGGTAGATGAGCTGGTTTTGGGTGCGGGGCATGATTTGACCTCCTCGGACTGATGTCATGTGCCGGCTATGAGAGCCGGGTGTCTGTTTTGGGCGGTGCGCACGGCTTCGGCGGCGCGAAGGGCGATCACGTTGTCTTCTCCGAGCGCCATCCATGTCGCCGGTTTCTGGGGAAGGGTGAGAAAAGCCTCAACCATGGTGAGGTGCTGGTCGCGGTCGCGCACCGGGATGAGTTCGCTCCGGCCGTTCAGCCGTCGCACGAGCGTGCCGGATCCTCGTCCGCTGAGCGTTCCGTTGGCGATGAGCGTGCCGCGATCGCCGGCAAGCATCACGACGCTCTCGAATTCGGCCGTGGTGAAACTCTCGTAGGACTGGAAGATCGCACCGCCGGAGAGGCGCATCGCATAGGCCCGCTGGTCGCAGGCGGCGAGTGCCGAGACGGTGGCGGGCTCCTGGCCGGTGAGGAAGCGCGCGAGATCGATGCTGTCTATGGTGTGGTCGAAAAGCGCTTCCTTCCGGTCCACCGTCTCCTCGGCATGGCGGTTGGGCGGTGGCTGGAAAGGTGCGCCGCGGACGATGAGGACGGATTGCAGCGCGCCGATTTCGCCTTCCTGTGCCAACCGGCGCATTGTCTGGTGGGGTGAGAGGGCGCGCAGCGGCTGATTGAGCGCGAGTATGATGCCCGCCTTCCGGCACGCATCGGCGAGTTGATCGGCGATGCGGAAGTTTCTGGCGATCGGCCCGTCGCAAAGCACATGCCGGCCTGCGTTCGCCGCGGCGAGGATGTAATGCTTTCGGCGTTCCCGGGCGGCGCTGACATAGGCAAAGCCGACGCGCGGATCCTCCAGCGCTCGCCGTGCATCGACGGCGATGTCGGGGATTTCCATGTCGTTTGAAAAGTGCGCGGCATATTGCCGGTTGCGGCTGACGACCCACAGCGGCTGATGGCCGGCGGCGCGGATCGCCGCAACCATGTGCTCGGTTGCGATCGTGCCGGTGCCCATGACCGACCACCCAAATTCCTGCCTGGAATGCACCCCGGCTCCTCCTCGTCCTTCATCTGAAGATTGATCGCGCAGGCCGCGCGCCACAACTTCGCAGATGATTGAAGTCATTAGCGATGTGAAGTAAGGATAGCGTCATAATGCGTCAGGTATCGGGGCTTTAATGGAACATCTTGGTCGGGACGGTGCCGCCTTGGCGGCCAACCTCAGAACGCTCTGCGAGCAGCATGGATCGGTCGCGGCGGTGTGCCGCAAGATCAACGTCAACCGGCAGCAGTTCAACAAGTACCTGTCCGGCGCCCATGTGCCGTCGACCGCGAATCTCCGGATCATCGCGAATTACTTCGGCCTCAGCGTGCCGATGCTTTTCACCGATCCGGAGGAGTTCCGCACGCTCGTCGAAGGCAACTTCTTCCACGCGATGGCGACGGCCCGCCAGTTGCCGGAATTCTCCCGCTTCGTCTCGGACATGATCGTCGAGAACAACAGCGTCGATCACGATGACATCGTCGGTGTCTATGATCGCTACCAGTTCTCCTCGATCTACAAGGGCTTCGTGCTGCGTTCCGCTTTCTGCATCTACCGCAACAAGGAATTCCTCCAGCACTATTACGTCGAGCGCTTCCCGAGCTTCGATAATCCGAAGAAGACGGAATATGTCTTCAAATACTATGGCTTCTGCTTCCCTGTTGCAGATCGTCTCTTCACGGCGGATTTCGAGGGCATCCAGTCGAACGAGCTGACTTTCGGCGTCTATGCGCAGGTCAAGCGCAATGCCAAGAAGTTCATGTTCGGCATTTCCAGCGGTATTGCCGCGACGGTCTTTCGCCAGCCTTATTCGACGAAGGTGGCGCTGCACTATCGCGGCCCCGGGCTCCTGCGGCGCGATCACCTGAAAGACCTCACGGTGCTCGACCGCAACGACCCCGCAATCCCGCGCGAGGCGCTGCAGTATCTCGGAGACGGCTCGGACATGATCCAGATGAGCTGACGGCCCCTCCGCGTCAGGGATGCAGTTCGACGGCGAGCCATACGCTGTCGGTATCCGCATAGTAGCGGTGCCAGGGATAGGTCCACTGGTTCTCGCCCGTCACCCGGCAGAAGGGGTCGTGCGAATATCCGATCGGCATCACGACGTCTTCATAAAGCGTCGCTGCGTCGCGCGTCTTGAACTTCTGCATGCGCCCAAGCCCGTGGATCTGGGTGTGTGTTTCCAGGAACGGGTGCTCGTTGTGGATGAAGCAGTCGGTATCGCCCGGCGACCACCAGAGATTGAGCTTCAGCGTGAAAACCTGCGGCGTTTCCGCTCTTGCGCGCTCGTTGGTAAAGACGCGCGGGTCGAGGGTCACCGTGCCGATCTCGTCCTGCGCCGAGATGTAGAGGGGCGTATCGCGCGGAAAGCTGCGGATGCGGTTGCCGAGCCAGTCCCAGCCGCGGAACATGCAGCCGCCGAGATTGGTGGGGTTGACGACCTTGATGATTGCAGCCCGCTCCGCCGAGCGGATGCGGCCACCCTTCAGCCATGTGGATTTCCAGGCCGGCACGATGGCGGGATGCTCGTCGCCCGTCACCATCGGGGAGGGGCTGATATTGACCACGACGGCGTCCGCCACGTCGTAGTCGGCCACATTCTCAACCAGCGTTGCGGAAATGAAATCGTCCGCGAAGGCCAAATCTCTGCTTAGGTTCTGCACGGCGGCGTCCCTGTTGTATGAAAGTGCTCCGAGCAAGCCATAGCGCGCGCTTCGGAAAAAGTGCGCGCCGCAATTAATTTGTTCGCGTAATGACGCGATACCAGCTTCACTTTGCGAATGATGCTTCTCTCAGGGCCGTTTTCCGTTCGCCGTTCCGCCGTGGTGCGGAGTGCCGAAAATCGGCCGCCGCGACCGTGATGTCGCCGGCACAAACACGATCCGTGAAGCAGAGCTGCTTTGGAAGTGCGTCATCTCGCGTCAGTGTTTCGATGGCTGCGAACTTGCGGGCGCACCTCGCTCCGCCGAAGAATAGGCCCATCGCTGGAAACCGTACCTGGAGACGGTCTTCTGCTCACGACAGAACAAGATTTCAGAGGGTCGATCACATGAAACTGACAGGTGGCCAAGTCGTCGCGAAAGCGTTGAAGGAATACGGCGTCGAGTATGTGGCGGGCGTGCCGGGCCATGGCATCTGGTCGCTGTTCGATGCCTTCCTGCAGGAAGGCTCGGAAATCCCCTTCATCCAGGTGATGCACGAGCAGAGCGCGGTTCATATGGCCGACGGTTATTACCGCGCCTCCGGCAAGCCCATGGCCTGCTCGACCTCGGTCGGTCCGGGCGCTGCCAACACCATCATCGGCCTTGCGACGGCCTATTGCGACTCCACCTCGCTCTTCTACGTCTCCGGCTCGCCCCAGACCTACATGCACGGCCACGGCACCATGCAGGAGCTGGAGCGCCAGCAGGACAACGCCTTCCCGCGCATCACCGAGCAGGTGACCAAGCGCGCCTGGCAGGCCAATTCGGTGCAGGTCCTCCCAAGCATCATGCATCGCGCCTTCAGCGAACTGCTGACGGGCCGCCCGGGTCCGGTTCATGTCGAGGTCCCGATGGACGTCCAGGTCGAGGCGGCGGATGTCACGATCCATCCGCTCGGCAAGCGCCTGCCGGTCGGCGTCGCCTATCCGGATCCGAAGGCCGTCGAAGCGGCGCTGAAGGTTCTTCTTGCCGCCGAGCGCCCGGTCATTGTCGCCGGCGGCGGCGCGATCACGGCGAACGCCTCGGCTGAACTGACGCGCCTTGCCGAAAAGCTTGGCGCCGCCGTCTCGATCACCTGGAACGGCAAGGGCGCCATTTCGGAAGATCATGCGCTGTTCATCGGCGCCGTCGGCCAGACCGGCACGACCTGCGGCAACAAGATCACCGCCTCGGCCGATGTCGTCGTCTCGGTCGGCTGCCGCTTCACCGACTGGTCGGCCTCGTCCTATGCCAAGGGCGTCTCCTTCTCGATCCCCTCGGCCAAGCTGATCCATATCGACCTCGATCCGCGCGAGATCGGCAAGAACTACGAGACCGAGGTCGGCATCGTCGCCGATGCCAAGGTGACGCTGGAGGCGCTGCTCTCGCTGATCTCGGATACGGACTCGCAGAAGATGCTCGCCCGCCGCGAGCCGTTCCTCGCCGATGTGCAGAAGGCCAAGGCCGATTGGCGCGCCCAGGTCGAGCCGCGCGAGAACAGCCGCGAGACGCCCTTCACCTCGCAGCGTCCGCTGGTGGCGCTGCGCAAGGTGCTCGATCGCGACGGCATCGTCGTCGTCGGTTCCGGCAACACGCAGGGCTCGGTCAAGCAGAGCTTCCCGGTCTACGAGCCGCGCACGCACCTGACCTCCGGTTCCTACTCGCCGATGGGCTGGGCGGTGCCGGCGGCTATGGGCGCCAAGCTCGCCTGCCCGGACCGGCAGGTCGTGGCCATCGTCGGCGACGGCGACTTCATGATGTCGCTGCCCGAGATGGGTACGGCGGTCATGAATGGCGTCAATGTCGTCTTCCTGGTGCTGAACAACCAGGGCTACATGTCGATCCGTGGCGGCATGCGCAAGTTCATGGGTCGCCATATCGCCTCCGAGTTCAATCATCACGCCGGCAACGGTGCGCCCTATTCGGCCGATATCGCCGCTTCCGCCAAGGCCTTCGGGCTTCAGGCCTGGAAGGTCGAGAAGGACGGGGATCTCGAGAGCACCCTGAAGGCGGCGCTCGAATGCGGCGGCCCGGCCCTCGTCGAGGTCATTGTCTCGCGTGACGCGGCCGGCCCGTTCGCCACCGGCTGGTGGGACTTCCCGTCGCCGGCTTACTACGAGAAGGAGCAGGCGGCCTACGCCGAGATGCGCGCCCGCGAACAGCACCTCTGATCGAAACCTCGGGGGAGGCGCTGCCTCCCTCGTTTCCCTCCCAAGACCATGGATGACGCGGCGCCACCGGCGACCGTGAACGAAGAGACTTTGTCATGATCCGGCACATCAAAACAGCCAAGGCCATCACCCAGGACGGCGGCGCCGACAGTGCGGTCACCACGGCGGTCGAGGCGCTTCTCGCCAAAGTCAGGGACGGCGGGGACAAGGCGGTTCGCGAACTCTCCGTCCGCTTCGACGGGTTCGACCGCGACTCCTATCGCCTGACCAGAGAGGAGATCGCCGCCTGCATCGATGGCTTGACGGTGCAGGAACGCGCCGATCTCGACTTCGCGCAGGACCAGATCCGCCGCTTCGCCGAAGCCCAGAGGGCGGCGCTGAAGGATATCGAGATCGAGACCCTGCCGGGCGTGATCCTCGGCCACCGGAATGTGCCGGTCCAGAATGTCGGCTGCTACGTGCCCGGCGGCAAATATCCGCTGCTCGCCTCCGCTCATATGACCGTGCTGACGGCGCGCGTCGCCGGCTGCGAGCGCGTTATCACCTGCGCCCCGCCCTTCCAGGGGAAGATCGCCGAGAAGATCGTCGCGGCTCAGGCCCTTGCCGGTGCGGACGAGATCTATTGCCTCGGCGGCGTGCAGGCGATCGCCGCCATGGCCTACGGCACCGAGACGATCGCGCCGGTCGACATGCTTGCCGGGCCCGGCAACGCCTATGTGGCGGAAGCCAAGCGCCTGCTCTTCGGCCGCGTCGGTATCGACCTCTTCGCCGGACCGACGGAAACGCTGGTCATCGCGGACGACAGCGTCGACGGCGAGCTTGTCGCGACGGACCTCCTCGGCCAGGCCGAGCACGGCGTCAATTCGCCGGCCGTCCTCATCACCAATTCGGAAAAGCTGGCGCGCGATACGCTCGCCGAGATCGAGCGCCTCCTGAAGATCCTGCCGACGGCAGCCGTCGCCGGCAGGGCCTGGGAGGATTGCGGCGAGATCATCCTGTGCGACACGATCGAGGAGATGCTGGCCGAGGCCGACCGCGTCGCCTCCGAGCATGTCCAGGTCATGACGCGCGATCCGGACTACTTCCTCGACAACATGAGGAACTACGGTGCGCTGTTCCTCGGTGCACGCACCAATGTCGCCTTCGGCGACAAGGTGATCGGCACCAACCACACCCTGCCGACCAACAAGGCGGCCCGCTACACCGGGGGCCTGTGGGTCGGCAAGTTCCTCAAGACCTGCACCTACCAGAAGATACTGACCGACGAAGCCTCCGCCATGATCGGCGCCTACAGCTCGCGGCTCTGCCTGATGGAAGGTTTTTCCGGCCATGCCGAGCAGGCCAACATCCGCGTGCGTCGCTACGGCGGGAAGAACGTCGGATACGCCATGCCCGTCGAGCCCAATTAACCGACACGCACAAGAGCCCGCCAGGGGCCGCGATCAAACCAACCAGAGAGGATGAAACCATGTCCAAGTTTATCGCCACAGCGCTTGCGGCGACCATGCTCATGCCCATCGCCGCACAGGCGGAAGGCCAGATCGAAGTTCTGCACCACTGGGTTTCGCAGAGCGAGGTGGAGGCGCTCAACGTCATCCGCAAGGATCTCGAAGCCAAGGGCTTCCAGTGGAAGGATTCGGCGGTCGGCGGCATGAGCGGCGCCAATGCGCAGCAGGCGCTGCGTGCGCGCCTGACGGCGGGCGATCCGCCGGGCGCCATGCAGTTCCTCGGCTGGGAAGGCGTGCAATGGGCCGAGCAGGGCGTGGTGCGCGACCTCAACGACCTTGCCACGGCAGGCGGCTGGCGCGCGGCGCTCGCCCCGCAGCTCCTGCCTTTCGTGACCTCGGGCGATGCTTTCATTGCCGCGCCCATCAACATGCATCGCCAGAACTGGGTCTGGGCCAACAAGAAGCTCTTCGACGATGCGGGCGTTGCCGTGCCGAAGAGCTGGAGCGAGCTGATCGAGACCGGCAAGAAGCTGAAAGAAAAGGGCATCGTCCCGATCGCGATGGGTGACGAGCCGTGGCAGATCGGCATCATCTTCGACGCGCTGCTGTCCGACATCAACGGGCCGGAATTCTACCAGAAGACGGCGATCGACCTCGATTCCGAGGCGCTCGGAAGCCCGGAGATGGTCAAGGTGTTCGATGCGCTGCGCGAGGTTCGCGGCCTCGTGGACGACAATTTCGTCGGCCGCGACTGGGCCGTGGCCACCGGCATGGTCATCAACGGCGAGGCGGCCATGCAGTTCATGGGCGACTGGGCCAAGGGCGAATTCCTCGCCAAGGGCCTGAAGCCCAATCAGGACTTCTACTGCTTCGCGACGCCCGGCAAGGTGACTTCCTTCCAGTATCTCATCGACAGCTTCGGCATGTTCATCGTGAAGGACGAGGCCGTACGGCAGGCGCAGGCCGCGCTTGCCGAGACCATCATGGACCCCAGGGTCCAGAAGGACTTCAATCTCATCAAGGGCTCGATCCCGGCGCGCAGCGACGTTTCGGTCGACGACTTCGACGATTGCGCCAAGCTCGGCTTCAAGGAGCGCGCGGAAGCCGTCGAGAAGGGCAGCATGCAGGGCGCGATGACGCATGGCTTTGCCGCCAAGCCGGAATTCGCTTCCGTCTTCAGCGATGTCGCCGCCCAGTTCTTCGTCGGCAAGATGAGCTCGGAGGACGCGGTGAAGATGCTGGTCTCCGGCATCGACAACGCCCGCTGATCCCAACCGCCGTCAGGAGGGGCCGGCCCACCGGCTCCTCCGCAATACCCGCCATCGGAGCTGACCCATGAGCGCCTCTACGCGCATGTCCTCGCGATTGGCAGGCTGGCTACCGCGCCTCGTCGTCGCTCCCAGCCTGCTCGTCGTCATCGTCACGGTCTACCTGTTCATCCTGTGGACGGGCGTGATTTCCGTGACCTCGTCGAAATTCGTGCCGACCTATGATTTCGTGGGCCTCGAGCAATATGTCCGCCTCTGGGCGACGCCCCGCTGGCACACCGCCGTCGCCAACCTCTTCATCTTCTCGGCGCTCTTCCTGGCGCTCTCCACCGGCCTCGGACTGCTGATGGCGATCCTTCTCGACCAGAATATCCGGGCCGAGGGCGCGCTGCGCGCGATCTATCTCTATCCGATGGCGCTCTCCTTCATCGTGACGGGGACGGCGTGGAAATGGATCATGAATCCCGGCCTCGGCATCCAGAAGGTCGTCAACGATCTCGGCTGGACGGATTTCCGCTTCGACTGGATCACCAATCCCGACATGGCGATCTATACCGTCGTCGTGGCCGGCGTCTGGCAGTCCTCGGGCTTCGCCATGGCGATCTTCCTTGCGGGCCTGCGCGGTATCGACAATTCCGTCATCAAGGCGGCGCAGATCGAGGGCGCCTCGCTGCCGCTGATCTACCGGCAGATCATCATCCCCATGCTGCGCCCCGCCATGCTGAGCGTCGTCGTCCTCCTCAGCTACATCGCCATCAAGAGCTTCGACCTGGTGCTGGCGCTGACCAATGGCGGGCCGGGCACGGCGACCGAACTGCCCTCGACCTTCATGTTCTCCGCCACCTTCCGGCGCAACCAGATGGGCGTCGGCGCGGCGAGTGCCGTCATGATGCTCATGACCGTCGCGGCCATCATCGTTCCCTATCTCTATTCCGAACTGAGGAGCGAGAACAATGACTGACGTTCTTTCCCGCTCCGGCAAGGTCCGGCTCGGCCGCCTCGTCGTCTACGGCTGCCTGTTCGTCGTCGCGCTCGTCTACCTCATGCCGCTCTGGGTCATGGTCGTGACGTCGCTGAAGCCGCTCGACGAGATTTATGGCGGCTCCTTCATCGGCCTGCCGAAGGCCGTCACGCTCGACGCCTGGCGGGCAGCGTGGTCGCAGGCCTGCATCGGCACCGAATGCACGGGTCTGAAACCCTATTTCATCAACTCGCTGCTGATGGTGATCCCGGCGGTGGCGCTGTCGACCGGCATCGGGGCGATCAACGGATACATCCTCACGAAGTGGAAGTTCCCCGGCGCGAACTTCGTCTTCGGCCTGCTGCTGTTCGGCTGCTTCCTACCCTACCAGGCGATCCTCATTCCCATGGCCCGCACGCTCGGCCTTCTGGGGCTCGCGGGCTCCATTCCCGGCCTCGTCGCCGTGCATGCCTCCTATGGCATCTGCTTCACGACGCTGTTCTTCCGCAATTACTTCGTGTCGCTGCCGGACGAGCTGACCAAGGCGGCGATGGTCGACGGTGCGGGCTTCTTCCGCATCTTCTGGAGCGTCATCCTGCCGACCTCGATCCCGATCATCGTCGTGTCCTGCATCTGGCAGTTCACGCAGATCTGGAACGATTTCCTCTTCGGTGTCTCGTTCACGTCGGGCTCCAGCAGCCCCATCACGGTGGCCCTCAACAACATCGTCAACGTCACCACCGGTCGCAAGCAATACAACGTCGACATGGCCGCCGCCATGATCGCCGCCATCCCAACCCTGGTCGTCTATATCGTCGCGGGCCGCTATTTCGTCCGCGGGCTGACGGCCGGCGCCGTGAAAGGCTGAGCCCATGTCCACTCTTGAAATCGATCGCGTCCGCAAGGCCTATGGCCAGCTCGAGGTTCTGAAGGAGGTGTCGATCTCCATCGGAACCGGCGATTTCCTCGTGCTGCTCGGCCCCTCCGGCTGCGGCAAGTCCACGCTGCTCAACATGATCGCCGGGCTGGAGACGATCACCGGCGGCGAGATCCGCATCGCCGGAAAGACCGTCAACGACCTGTCGCCGAAGGACCGCGACATCGCGATGGTATTCCAGTCCTACGCCCTCTATCCGACGATGACCGTGCGGCAGAACATCGAGTTCGGCATGAAGATCCGCCGGATCGCCCAGGCCGACCGCGACAAGGCCGTGAAGACGGCGTCGGACCTCCTGCAGATCACCCACCTCCTCGACCGCAAGCCCTCGCAGCTTTCGGGCGGCCAGCGCCAGCGCGTCGCGATGGGGCGGGCCATCGTGCGGGAGCCGAAGCTGTTCCTCTTCGACGAACCCCTGTCGAACCTCGACGCCAAGCTGCGCGTCGACATGCGCACCGAGATCAAACGCCTTCACGCCCGCCTCGGCACGACGATCGTCTATGTCACGCACGACCAGATCGAGGCGATGACGCTCGCCACGCGCGTCGCCGTCATGAAGGACGGCGTGGTGCAGCAGCTCGACGAGCCGCAGGCCGTCTATGACCGGCCGGCCAATGTCTATGTCGCCCGCTTCGTCGGTTCCCCGGCAATGAACATCGTGCCGGCAGTGCTTGAGGCCGAGGGTACGACGGCGACGGTGGTGATCGACGTCGCGCGGCGTCCGGCCGCGCGCATCGGCGGCATTTCCCTTTCTCCGGAGGCTCTGCGCCGCCATGCCGGCAGGAAGGTGCTGGTCGGTATCCGCCCGGAGAATTTCTCGATTGCGACAGAGGGTACCCCGGCTCTGACCGTCGATTTCGACGTCGTAGAGCCGACGGGCCCCGATACGCTTGCCGTCTTCCAGCTCGGCGGCGTTGAGGTGACGGCCCGGCTTCCGCCCCGGCAGGCCCATGCGGGCAAGGAGGCGGGGCTGGCGGTCGATACGTCCAAGATCGTGCTCTTCGACAGCGAAACCGAAACCCGCATTGACTGAGAAACTTCCATGACCGGGACGGCAGACATCGTCATCATCGGCTCCGGCATCGGCGGAGCTTCCCTGGCGCACAGCCTCGCGCCTTCGGGCCTCAAGATCGTCATTCTCGAACGGGGAGCGCATCTGACGGACACGCCCGATGCGCGCGACGATGTCGCCATCTTCCAGAAGGGTGTCTATCGCTCTTCCGAGGAATGGCTGGGTACCGACGGGAAAAGCTTCCTGCCGGGCAACTACTACTATGTCGGCGGCAATTCGAAGTTCTTCGGCGCGGTTATGTACCGCTATCGCCGCGAGGATTTCGCCGCGCGCCGCCACATGGACGGCGCGTCGCCCGGCTGGCCCCTGTCCTATGAGGAACTTTCGCCCTGGTACGATGCGGCCGAGGAGATTTTCCGGGTGCGTGGCTCCGTCGCGGGCGATCCGACGGAACCGCCGCACGAGAAGCCCTATGGCTATCCGCCGGTCCGAGACGAACCGGCGATGGCCGCCGTCCGCCGCCGATTGGAAAAGGCGGGCGTCCATCCAGCCTCCCTGCCGCTGTCGATCGATATCGAGGCATGGCTGAAGCGGGCTGCGACGGGATGGGATGCTTTCCCGAACACGGGGAAGGGCAAGATCGACGCGGAAGTGGGGCCGCTTGCCAGCGCCCTTGCCCATCCGAATGTCAGCCTGGTGACCGGGGCCGACGTCGTCCGTCTCGAGACCGACGCGGCGGGGCGGCGTGTCATCGCCGCCGTCTACCGGAAGGATGAAACCGAACATCGCATCTCGGCGGATCGCTTCGCCGTTGCTGCGGGCGCGGTTCAGTCCGCCGCCCTGCTCCTGCGATCGGCGAACAAGGCGCATCCGGCCGGTCTCGGCAACAGTTCGGATCAGCTCGGCCGCAACTTCATGAACCACAACACGACGGCGATGCTGGCGATCGATCCCTTCGCCGCCAATAGCTGCGTCTACCAGAAGACCATCGCGTTCAACGATTTCTACAACGCCGACAACGAATACGGCTTCCCGCTCGGTAACGTCCAGCTCCTCGGGCACATCACCGGCAACATCCTGAAGGCCAATCTGCCGATGCCCGCGCCGGCGTGGTTCGCCAAGCTCATGGCGCGCTACACTTACGGCTGGTTCCTGACGAGCGAGGACCTCTCCAATCCGGAAAGCCGGGTGATGGTGCGCGACGGCCGCATCGTCATGCACTGGATACGCTCTAACATGCGCGCGCACGAGGCGCTGATCGGGAAAACCCGGGCCGTCATGCGCAAGGCCGGCTTCCCGATCGTGCTGACGCATACCTTCGGCCGCAAGACGACGTCGCACCAGTGCGGCACCGCGCGCCTCGGCGCCGATCCGCAGACCTCGGTCGTCGATCTCAATTGCCGTAGCCACGACGTCGAGAACCTCTATGTCACGGACGCATCCGTGCTGCCGACATCGGCCGCGGTCAATCCGGCGCTGACCATCGCCGCGCTTGCCATCAAGGCCGGCGCCGCCATAACAAGGGGGCATTGAATGGACGTTCGGGACATGGGATCGGCGCGCCACGGCATTTTCCCGCGCGCCTCGGCCGGGATCGATATGTTCGACTATATCGTCGTCGGCGGCGGCTCGACCGGCTGCGTCGTCGCTTCGCGCCTTTCGGAGGACCCCGCCGTCCGCGTTCTCCTGATCGAGGAGGGGCCGCGCGACCTCAGCCCCTACATCCACATTCCCGGTGCCTACTACAAGACCGCGCAGGGCGATCTCCTGAAACGCATTCCCTGGGAGCCGATGCCCGAGCAGGAGCGTGACGAGACGCCGACCATGGTGCAGGCACGGGTGCTCGGCGGCGGCAGCTCCGTCAACGCGATGATCTATATCCGCGGCGTGCCCGCCGACTACGAGCGATGGGTCGACCTCGGTGCGGAAGGCTGGGGTTACGGCGACGTGCTGCCCTTCTTCAAGCGTGCCGAGGACAACAACCGCTTCTGCAACGAAGCCCATGGCGTCGGTGGGCCGCTCGGGGTTTCGGATGTCGACTATATCCACCCGTTGACCCGCGCCTGGCTGCAGGCCTGCCAGCAGGCGGGCCTGCCCTACAATCCGGACTTCAACTCGGGTGATCCCGCCGGTTGCGGCCTTTATCAGATCACGGCGCGCAACGGTCGCCGCAGCTCCGCCGCCGTCGCCTATCTCAACCCGGCGCGAGGGCGGCCCAACCTGCGCGTCGAGACGGGCACCGCGGTCACCCGCGTGCTGATCGAAAAGGGGCGGGCAGTCGGCGTCGAGTGTGTCAAAGGCAAGCGCAAGGTCGTCTACCGCGCCGACCGGGAGGTGATCGTCTCCACCGGTGCGATTGCTACGCCAAAGCTCCTCATGCTCTCGGGCATCGGTCCGGCGGAAGCCATGCGGCGGCACGGGATCGAGGTCCATGCCGACCTGCCGGGTGTCGGACAGAATCTGCAGGACCATATCGAGATTTCGCTGGTCTACCAGCTCAACGGCCCGCACAGCTACGACAAGTACAAGAAGCTGCACTGGAAGGCTGCCGCGGGTCTCAACTACGCGCTCTTCCGCAATGGCCCCGCCTCGTCCAATCTCATCGAGGGCGGCGCCTTCTGGTGGGGCGACAGGAACGAGGCGACCCCCGATATCCAGTATTTCATGGTCGTTGGCGCGGGCATCGAGGAGGGCGTCGATGCGGTGCCCGGCGGCAATGGCTGCACGGTCAATCTCGGGCAGATCCGGCCGCGTTCGAGAGGCGAGGTCACGCTTCTCAGCGCGGACCCCACCGCGAACCCGCGCGTGGCACCCCGCTATTTTTCCGACCCTTACGATCTCGACGCGATAACGGACGGCACGATGGCGGCGCTCGACATCATGGCGCAGCCGGCCATCGCGAAATTCGTGGAGGCGCGCCACACGCCGGGACCATCGCTTCGCACGCGCGAAGAAATCCGCGCCTTCTGCGTCAAGGATGCCCATGCCGCCCTCCATCCCGCCGGAACGTGCCGGATGGGCCGCGACGACATGGCCGTGGTGGACCCGGAGCTGTGCGTGCACGGCATCGAAGGACTTCGCGTTGCAGACGCCTCGGTCATGCCGACGCTGATTTCGGGCAATCCGAATTCCGTCTGCATCATGATCGGGGAACGCGCTGCGGATTTTCTGCGCGGTTGATGCTTTTTGGCTTGCGCATTATTGCGTTTTTACGCGTATTCATGCATTAATTCTGCAGGTTCGTGCATGAAAGGCAGAAAAGATGAATCCAACTATCGTGGTCTTCGATATCGGCGGCGTGCTGATCGACTGGAACCCCGCCTATCTTTACCGCCAGCTCATGGCGGACGAGGCGGCGGTTTCGGCCTTCCTGGCGGAGGTCTGCACCCCGGCATGGAACGAACAGTTCGATGCTGGCCACCCCTTTGCCGAGGGCGTGGCGGAACTCGTGGCGAAACACCCCGAAAAGGCTGACCTGATCGAAGCCTATTGGCTGCGCTGGCATGAAATGCTGGGTGGTGAGGTCGCGGGGACCGCAGGCCTTCTCGGCCGGTTGAAGGCCGGCGGCGTTCCCGTCCATGCGATCTCCAACTGGTCGGCAGAGACTTATCCGAGAGCGCAGGAGATTTTCCCCTTCCTCGGGTCGTTCGACGTTCTCATCGTCTCCGGCCGCGAAAAACTCATCAAGCCGCATGCGCCGATCTTCGAGCGTTTCCTTGAGCGTGCAGGCGTCCGCGCCGAGGAATGCCTCTTCATCGACGATAATACCGCGAACGTTGCGGCTGCTGCGGCGCTTGGCTTTCACACCGAGCATTTCCGCAATTCCGAAGCGCTGGAAGCCCGCTTGATCGCGCTCGGGCTCCTTGCCGCCGAGGCCGTGGAATGACCGGCGGCAAGAGGGAGCTCGCGGCCCTGTCCCCGGAGGAGCGCCAGGCGGTCATCCTTGAAAAGACCAATGCCAGCGGACGTGTGCTTGCCGCCGAACTTGCCCAGGAATTCGGCGTTTCCGAGGATTCGATCCGCCGCGACCTGCGCGATCTCTCGGATGCGGGCCTGGTGCAGCGGTTTCACGGCGGCGCGGCGCGGCTGGTGACGCCGGCGCTGGATTTCCAGCGCCGCGAAACGCTTCACATGGAAGAGAAACATTCGATTGGCCGGGCTGCGGCGGCTGTCATTCCGGACGGCGCTACGCTGCTGGTCGATACGAGCACGACGGTCGTCCGTTTCGTGCGCGCCCTTCCGGCGACGCTGTCCGTGCGCATCATCACGGCGGCTGTCGATGTCGCGGCGGCCGCGCTCGACCATCCGAACGCTGAAGTGATCATGCTCGGTGGCCGCCTTGGCAGGCTGACGCGTAGCGCGACCGGCATCGCTGCCATCGACGCCGTCCGCGCGCTGCGTGTCGATTATTGTGTCCTTGGCACCTGCGGCGTCGCCCAGGACCTGACGCTGCGTGCAGACGACTACGAGGACGCACTTCTGAAGGCGGCGATGATCCGTGCCGCCAACAAGACCTTGCTTCTGGCGACTGCCGACAAACTCGGACAGGCCGCAACCTATGAAGTCGCGCCGGTATCCGCTGTGTCGACGCTTTTCACCGGCACCAAGGATACCGCCATTCTCGATGCCGTTCGCGAGGCCGGCGTCGATGTCGAAATAGTCTGAAACTGCGGAGACGACGATGAGTGCCTCAATCGATCGGGATGCAAGGGCGGTTCTTCTGCCGGCTTTCGATACGCTCGATGTCTTGGATATTATGGTGCCCTTTCTGAAGGAGGGAGGATGCTCCGTCCTGCTCGGTGAGACTCGTGCGGAGTATGTTGCCCGGGCGATGTCGACAGAAAGGCTGGCCTGCGAAACGCCGGACGGATTTCGCGCATCGATCGCGGCGCTTCAGGCCGTAACGCCTCACCTGATCGTCGCGGTCGATCAGGAGCTCGGCGGTATCCAGCGGCTCGCTGGCTTGGTTCCACCGCTTCCGACGCTCGACGAGGCACATACACTCTCTCCGGATGCACTTGCAGAACGCTGCCGGATCACCGCCCAGGGCGCTCGCGCACTCGGTGTGTCGATGTTCCTTGCGCCCATCGCCGACATCATCGACGGCCAAAACGTTTGGCTGCGAGCACGCACGATGGGCTCTTATCCGCAAGCTGTGGCCCGGCTGGTTTCAGCCTTTGTAACGGGTGTCCAGGCCGCCGGCATCACAGCGGTGACGAAACATTTTCCAGGTTTCAACGATCTGGCAGAAGACCCCGCATTGGCAGATGTTTGCCTGGCGACGCCGCTCGACCGCATTCTCCACAACTTGCTGCCGTTCAAGGCCGCTATCGAGGCTGGGACAAAGGTGATCATGACAGGGCCGGCACCTGTCGCCGCCATAGACGGAAACAATTCAGCGAGCACTTCGCCGGCCGTTATGGCTATGCTGCGGTCTCAATTGGGATTCAAAGGCCTCATCGTCAGCGACGATCTGGACGCACCAGCCACCCTGCGCGGCCAATCACTCCTTGAAACGGCGATAGCTTCGCTGAATGCGGGCGCTGATCTGCTACTCGTCGCGGGTGGGCCTCATCTAAGCGCGCTATCCGAAGGAATAGCGGCCGCCGCACAGCGCGGCGACATCGAGCAGCAGCGACTTGCCGACGCTGCCGCTCGTGTCAGACAAATTGCCGGAGGTGGCTAGCTGTCATCTGATTTTTTGATCAGACAGCGTCCGCACCGATGGCGACCAAAGCTGCGCGGCCGACCGCGAAGTCCTGCTCCCCTGTCCCGGAGCCCACGCCGATCGCGCCGGCGAGTTTCCCGCCGAAGCGGATAGGCAGGCCACCGGGCAATGGCGTTACGCCGCCTTGCGATGCGACCCCGGCAGATGTGCCGAATTCGAATGCCATGGAGCCCGTCGGCGCGTTGATCGATGCGGCGGTGCGTGCCTTGGCGCGCGCCGTGTGCATGCTCAGATACTTCGCTCCGTCCATCCGGATGCTTGCGATGGTTTCGCCGCTGCAATCAACGATGAAGATGCATTGGGGAACGGACAATTCCTCCGCCGCCTTAACGGCGGCCGACAGGGCCTCGATCGCGCCGGAATGAGTGAGGACCAGGGTTTCTTTCGTGTACTTCATGGTTTTCGCTTTTCTTCGGTCGTTCAGGACAGAGGAGAGAAGGACGTCGGGGTCAGGATCCGGATCGCCTGGGTGTCGATCAGGCCCTTGATGCTGGCGAGATAGGGACCCCAGCCGGGATCGGCCAGCATGTGCGCCCTCTTCATCGTCCGTTCCGCGAGGTCTGTCCAGCGCCACATGGAGATGAAGTGATTCAATTCTCCGATTTCGGACGTGAAGAAACCAATCGGCTCACCAAGATGCGCGCGCTGAATCGGCAAGCCGAGTTTCATATAGTTTTCCATGAATTCGCCGAGGAAGCCCGCGCGAATCCGATAATCCCGTTCTTCGAGAAGCATGGTCTTTTCCGTGAGTGCGTTGGTATCGCCGTCGGCTCACCAGGCCGAGGCGCCGCCGTCGACAGTCATCATCGAGCCGGTCGCGAATTTGGATTCATCGCTTGCCAGATAGAGGATGGCCGAGGCGATGTCGTCCGGCTGACCGAGTTCGGCCATCGGAGAACGCGCCTTGAGGCCGGCGACGAAGGCGTCCGGATCGGGGACTTCCTTCAGCATCTTGTCGTAATAGTTCGACCAGATGACGCCGGGGGCGACGGAGTTGACACGGATTTTGTCCACGGCATGGTCGAGCGCCATCGCACGGGTGAGGGCAGCAACGCCGCCTTTCGCCGCGACATAGGCGGCGCGATCCTTGATGCCGAAGGTGACGATGTTGGAAGCGGTATTGACGATGCTGCCGCCCCCGCGGGCCCGGAGGGCCGGAACCGCATATTTCGAGCAGAGATAGACGCCCTTGAGATTGACGGCAACGATGTCGTCCCAGTCGTCTTCAGCCGTCGTCTCGACGGTGCCGATCATGCCGCGTCCGGCATTGTTGACGATGATGTCGAGGCCGCCGAACGTCGAGACGGCGAGTTCCACCATCGCCTTCACTTCGCCGCTGTCACGGACGTCGACCTTGATGCTGACTGCGCTCTCGCCGATCTTGCCGGCGACGGACCTGGCGGCATCGCCGTTGAAGTCGGCGACGACGACCTTCGCGCCTTCGCGGGCGAAGGCTTCTGCGGTGGCCGCGCCGATACCAGCGCCTGCGCCAGTGACGATTGCGATTTTGTTTTCAAGACGCATGGTGTGACCTCACAGTTCTATTCTTTGAAAATGACGATGCAGTGCCTGCTCGACGCTCAAAGCCGCGAGCCAGGACGTTTTGGGATTGTCGGGAAGCGGCTTGTTTTCGAGCGAAATCTCGAATCTGCCGAAGGCGCCGGCGGCATTGACCTTATGGGTGTTGCCACTTGCATGCGGATCGGCGACCAGCGTTACCTTGGTGTCGGCAAAGCCGATCCCGGCAAGAGCGACCGCAGCCGTGACATTCGCGTTTTTTGGATACTGCAACGAGGCTTCCGCCGCATTGCCCTCGAAAATGACGGTCCTCTGGCGGAGGCTGGCGAGGTCGACGCTCTGCTCCGCCGGCGTTCCCTTCCAGGCGGACGGCGGTTTGGTGCCCGTATAGATGACGCTTTCCAGACCCGCGATCTTCGCCGAGCGCAGCACATCGAGGCCGCCGATCGCGCCGGAGGCGACGGTCAGCCGGCTTCCTCCTTCCTCGGCAGCTTTTTCCAGCGCATGAAGCAACTCAGTATCGCTCAGGCTGCCGATCGAGACGACGATAACGTCGATGCCCGCGCGAAGGAGAGGTGGGACGGAATTCTTGACCGCCTGGTGGCTGGCACATTCCACGACCACCGACGGCCCCCATTCAATGAGGGCGGCGACATCGTGAAAGACCTCCACGCCGTCGTGATCGACGGTCAGGTCGTGGGGCACGAGCGTGGCGGAAACTTCGATGCCGCTTCCGGAGGCGCGCAAGGAATGGTCGAGACTTTGCGCCATCGCGCCAAAGCCGATGACAGCGACTTTCTTGACGTCATTGTTCATCTGTTTCCTCCAGAAATTCTCGAAGGGTTTTGGCGTATCGCTCGGGATGAACCCGAGGAAAGAAGTGCGCCCCATCGATCACGGCGAGCCGTGCGCCAGGTATCATGGCGGCGAGCGTTCGGCTGTGGGCAAAGGGAATGAGGGCGTCGTCGGTGGCGCCGATGACGAGAGTGCGAGCGGTGATCCGCTGAAGGTCGCCGCTACGTTCGTCTGCAAGAAGCATCTCGATCCGCGCGGCGGCGACTTCCGGAGGCGAGAGCGCGTCCGTAGCGTTATCGATAGCCCGGTCGAGACGTTCAGTGTTCGCTTCGAGGAAGCCTGAAGGAAAGCCGATCGCATGGGTTAGTTTCTGGTACGCGATCGGCCCCGCGGTCCTCAATACGGCCAGGCGTGCTTCGAACATGGCGACGAAGCGAGCGTCCGGCTTCTCCCAACTACCACTGATGACCAGCGATCTGACGAGAGCCGGTGCGTCGAGAGCGATGAACTGCGCCACCAGGCCGCCCGTCGAATGGCCGACGATATGGGCTGCGTCTACATTTTCCGCGCGGAGAATTTCCACGGCGTCCTCAGCAATCCTCGATACCGAATATTTGCCAAGAGGCCTGTCGCTTCGCCCGGTTCCCCGATGATCGAACGAAATGACCGTGTAGCGATCGACAAGAAGCGGAACGATGCCGTTCCAGAAGCTTGCCGCTCCGCCGAGACCGGGAATGAGCAGCAAAGCTTCGCCTTTGCCGGAGACGTCATACGTCACCCGGCATCCATCGGACGCCAATAATGTGGGCATTTTCGTTCTCTGGGTTTAGAGTTTGTCGGCTGCGACGAACGCCGTGCGCTGCTCGATCTCCAGTACGTTTTCAGGCCGTGCGAACGGCTCCGGCGCCGCCTCGCCCGGCCGCATCGGGCGGCCGATCTCCTCGAAGAAATGTTCGAGGCCGTTCGGCTGGATGAACCAGAGCCAATGCAGTTCCTGGTCCTCGGACGTGTTGATGAACATGTGTTTCCGGTTGCGGCCGACGAAGATCGTCACGCCGGGTTCCGCGGGGTATTCGACGCCCTCGACGACAGCCTTGCCACGGCCGGAGATGAAATGCAGAACTTCATCGTGTACCGGATGCGCGTGCTCGCGCACGTAGCCCTGCGGCGGCAAGGTTTGCGTCCCGAGGCTGAACGGCGTCTCCACACCGAGGAAGTCGGGAGAAATCCTGACGGAGATGTGGCCGTTGGCGGGAACCGGCTGCCAGAAGTTCTTGCCCTCTTCGGGCTTGAGGATCAGCAAGTCGCCCTTGGCCGGGGTCTCTTCTGCTTTGTTTTCCATGGAATGTCTCCTTACGCGACTTCCGGCTGATAGTAATCGGCGACCTCCTGCGGCAGCTTTTTGCCGAGAATGTCGTCCGCGAGTTTTTCAGCCATCATGATGACGGGGGCGTTCAGATTGCCGCTGACGATGGCGGGCATGATCGACGCGTCGATGACGCGGAGATTCTCGAAGCCGTGGACCTTGGCATGGGGGTCCACCACGGACATGTCGTCGGTGCCCATGCGGCAGCTGCAGCATGGATGGTAGTTGGTGCCGGCTTCCTTCCTGAGGAATTCGAGCAGTTCTTCATCCGACTGGACCTGCTTGCCCGGCGTGACTTCTTCGCCGCGAATGTCGTCCCAGGCGGGCTGGGCGACGATGCGGCGGATTTCCCTGATGGCCGCGATCGCCTGCTTCTGGTCTTCCTCGTCCTGAAGGAAGTTGAAGACGAATTTCGGTGCGACGTTCGGATCGGCGCTCGCAAGCCAGACGCGGCCTTCGCTCTTGGGTCGCATCAGGCTCATGAAATACTGGAAGCCGTTCTCCAGATTGACCGAACCATGCTGCATCTCGCCGATGAGCGGAACGAATTCCAGCTGCACGTTCGGAACCGTGAATTTCGGATCGGTACGGAAGAAGCCGCCGACCTCGAAGAAGTTTGTAGCGCCCAGGCCCGTCTTGGCCAGAAGCCACTGCAAGCCGAGCTTGAGCTTACCGAAAGTGGTAAGCTGGCCGACGACCGAGACCGGCTTGGTCGCGCGATACTGGACGGGGGCGGCGACGTGATCCTTCAGGCCACGCCCGACGCCTGGCAGGTCCTTGACGACCGGAATGGACAGCTTGCGCAGTTCCCCGGCGTCGCCGATACCGCTCAGCATCAGGAGCTGTGGAGAGTTGAGGGCGCCGGCGGTGAGAAGAACTTCCCTGTCCACATTGATCGAATATGCCTTGCCGGAGATGGTCGCCTTGACGGCGACGGCGCGGTTGCCGTTGAACTCGATCTTGGTGACTTTCGCGCTGACGACGACGTCGAGATTGTCCCGTTTCGGCTGTGCGTGAATGTAGGCCTGCGACGTGCTCCAGCGGATACCGTGGCCGACATTGCGCTGGGTGATATGGACACCCTCCTGACGTAGCGCGTTGTGGTCCTCGATATAGGGATGTCCCGCCTGTTCGCCGGCCTTCAAGAACGCCCTGTACAAGGGGCTGTCGGCCTTGCAGGTCTCGATGATCATCGGGCCTTTGCCGCCGCGATACTTATTCGAGCCCTTGTCTGACGTTTCCGCTTTACGGAAGTAGGGAAGGACATCCTTGTAGCTCCAGCCCGTGAGGCCGAGCGCTTCCCAGTTGTCGTAATCCCAGGGATTGCCGCGAACCCAGTTCATGCCGTTGATCGAGGACGAGCCGCCGAGAACGCGGCCTCGCGCTTCAAGGACGGTCCGGTTGTTGAGATACGGTTCAGGCTCGGAGGTGTAGAACCAGTTGAAGCGGTCATTGGCCAGCGGCAGCGGCAGCGCAGCGGGCATGCGGATGTGGATGTGCTGGTCCGAGGGGCCTGCTTCGAGCAGGAGCACCCGGTACTTGCCGTCTTCGGACAGCCGGCCTGCCAGAACGCTGCCGGCGGAGCCGGAGCCGATGATGATGTAGTCGTAGGTGCCTCTGGAGGGCGTTTTTGAAATCTTGCTCATGCCGAATGCCGTCGTGGTCTTGTGGTTGCCTGAGCGTATCTGTCGTAATTCGACGGTCGCCCGCGTGAGTTCCTGTGAGAATGGCATTCGCTATCCTCAGGTTGGTGTCTTCCAGGTGTCGCCCAGCTTGTAACCGGTCGGGAACGGGTCGCGCGGATCCAGGACGTACTGGTGGAAAGCGGTGATCCAGGCCGAGCCCGTGATCGCCGGCCGCACGGCGGTCTGCCCCGCCACGGTCGTCGTTCCGAGAATTTCGCCGATGAACTCGGTGCCGATGATGGATTCGTGCACGAACTTCTCGCCGACGCCGATCTGCCCCTTCGCGTGCATCACGGCAAGCCGCGCGCTCGTACCCGTTCCGCAGGGCGACCGGTCATGCCTGCCGGGGGAAACGATCACTGTATTCTTCGCCCGCTTCACGCCGTTCTCGCTGCGGAGCGGGCCGGCGAACAGCGTCTGGTTGATGGTGTGGATTTCCGGGTTTTCCGGGTGGACGGCGGGTATCTGCTCGGCCGCCGCCAGCTTGATCTTCTCGCCGACATCGACCAGTTCGGCGGCCTCGTCCTGGGTGATGCCGTAGCCCAACTTTTGGGCATCGACCAGGACGTAGATCATGCCGCCATAGGCGACATCGACGACCATCGAGCCGAGGCCCGGTACCTCGATCGTCCTGTCCAGCGCCATGGTGAAGGCGGGCACGTTGTCGAACGTAATGCTTTCACATTTGCCGTCACGGCATTGCGCCGTTACGCGCACCAGACCCGCCGGCGCCTCGAGCGTGAGCGTCGTCACGGGCTCGATCATCGGCACCATGCCCGTTTCGAGAAGAACGGTAGCCGTGCAGATGGTGTTCGTGCCGGACATGGGGACGTAATATTCCGACTCCATGATGATGAAGCCCGCGTCGGCATCCGGATGGGTGGCCGGCAGCACAAGGTTCACGCACTGCGAGACCTTGCCACGCGGCTCATGGAGGAGAAACTGACGAAGCTCGTCACCGTTCCTCTCCAGGTACTGCATCTTCTCGAAAATAGTCTTGCCGGGGACCGGAAGAACGCCGCCCGTTATGACTTCATTCAGCTCGCCTGCCGCGTGGGCGCCGACGACATTGATCATTTTGCTGAAGCGCATTCCTCGTCATCCCCATGATGCATGTCGAACTGAGGCAGGCCAGTTCGATGTTCATGAGGCTGACTTGTAAACGTTTTCTGGTGGGCGGTCAATAAACGTTTTCTCTTCGCGTCATGCCGCGCGGTCGGACGCCTTCGGAGGTACGGTGATGGAATTGCGCAAGATCAGGCTGGTCTCGAACTGCATGGAGGTCAGGCTTTCGCCTTGCTCAAGGCTTGCGATCATTGCGCGTGCAGCGTAGCGCCCCATGTCCCCGACGGGGACCGAGAGGGTCGTCAGCGGTTGGTAGAGGAGGGGTGCGAAGCTCATGTCTTCAAAGCCGCTCACGGACATCTGGCGGGGGACGTCGATCCCGAGTTTCCGGCACTCGGAAAGAACCCCGCAGGCCAAAAGGCCGGTGTTGCACATTACGGCCGTAACCTTTGGATTTTGCTCGATAATCCTGCGAAACGCCAACCCGCCGTCATTGATGGTGTATCCGGGCTGGACGACCTGCATGACCGTATTCAGGTCGTGGTCCCGCATCATCTGCTCATATGCATTCAGTCGGGATTGCTGCCTGTCGTTGCCTTGCGTTGGGCCGGAGATCAGCGCGATGTCCTTGTGCCCGAACTGGAGCATGAGCTCCGCGATTTTCTGCGTGCATTTTGCATTATCGATTCCGACGGAGGGCAGAGGGTGGCCCTCCAGGTAGGAATATACCTGTAGCACCGGAATCGGGTTTTTCTCGATGAATTCCAGCAAGCGTTTGTCGTCTACCCGTCCAAATACAAGTAATCCTTCGGCCCCACGGTTGAAAAGCCTGAATGCGGCGTCGAAAATCGTTGTATTGTCGTAGCCCGATGTCTGAAGAAAGCCCGCATAGTCTTGCGCGAAGAGCGTTTCCTGGATGCCGTGCGCCAGTTCGGAAAAGATCGGGTCGTCGAGACGTGGCAGGAGCGTGCCGATCGTGCGGGTGCGCGCCAGGCGCAGGGCCTTGCCGGCGGAATTTGTCGTGTATCCAAGCTGTGCCGCGGCCTTAAGCACCCGCTCAGACATTTCCTTGTTCACATTCTCCGGCTTGTTGAGCACGCGAGAGACCGTGGCGATGGATACGTTTGCCAATTTCGCCACATCGTGAACCGTTACCCCGCGCCCGGTCTGACGTTTGTTTTTCATGGATTTTCTACTGCTCCTGCGGGGCCTAAGTCCTTGCCTGCTGCTCATGCATAATGGATGTATTTCTTCAGATTTCAATCACCCCGCCAGAATCCGGATTGACAACGGATATTCCTGGTGCATTCTGGTAAACGTTTACTAGCTCGCACATAGGCGGCTGCGTCGCGCAATCAATAAATTGGGGAGCCCAAACGATGCATGGACATTTCACACCTGAACTCAAGCGCCGAACTTTGCTCAAGATGCTGGCCATCGGGGCGGCGGCGACAACGCTATCTCCAGCGACCCGCGCATGGGCCGCGAGCACGTTGAACATCCTGAACAGCAACACCGCCTGGGCCGGCGCTCTTACCGGTGGCGTCGCGAAGGCATATACCGGCGCGCAGATCACGGGCGAAGGCAATCCTTATGAAGCCCATTACGAGAAGCTGCTGATCGAACTCAGCCAGGGTTCCAGCACCTTCGACATCTTCACCACCGACAATCTCTGGATCCGGCAGCCGCTGCGCAACGGCTGGGCAAGCGCGTTCGAGGATATCCGCGCGGAAGACGCCTCGCTGCCGGAAATCAGCGTGGGCAAACTTGCGCCTGCCTCCACGACCTATACGGAGTACGACGGCAAGCGCTGGGGCCTGCCGCTCGTCATGACGACCCCGGTCTTCGTCTATCGCAAGGATCTGTTCGAAAAGGCCGGCATCACGAAGGTGCCGACGAACTGGGACGAATATCGCGACGCGGCCGAGAAGCTGCATTCGGATGACGTCGCGGGCAACGTCCTGCTGCTCGGCGGTCAGGACGCGCATATGAGCGGCGACTGGGGCAGCCGACTGATGGGCATGACCAAGATCGCCCCGAACGACGACGGCGTGCTCGACGAAAACAACAAGGTGGTGTTCAATTCCGAGGGCCAGGGCGCCCGCGCGATCGAGCGCCTGCGCGAGGTGCTGCCCTTCACGCCGAAGGGCGTCGAAGGCTTCGACTATGCGGAAGGCTCCTCCATCATGCAGCAGGGCAAGGCTGCAATGATGATCACCTGGTCGGACGTCATCGTCGGCATCGAGGACGGTCCGTTCAAGGGCAAGTTCGGTTACACTGTCTCGCCGACGGAGAAGTTCGAACAGCAGATGGTCGGCGGCTGGTCGATCCTCATCAATGCCGCGTCGGAAAACAAGGCGGAGGCCTACAAGTTCCTCAAGTGGATGAGTGAAGGACAGGCCTACGAGCTGTTCCGCGAGAACGGCGAGTCGTCGCTTTGCCTCCAGGCGGACATCGACAATCCTGAAATCGTCGCCAAGGTGCCGATGCTGCAGGCTTTCCGGGACTTCCCGGCACGCGGTACGACCCCGGTTTCGATCCCGCCGTACCGCCTGACCAATGCGGTCGAAGTGCAGCGGGTGCTCTACGAAAACATCCTTGCGGGCGTGAACGGTCGCAAGACACCTCAACAGGCGATGGAAGACGCCGAGGCCGCGCTGGCTTCCGTCATCCGCACCTGACCGAAAGCGTGTCGCGGGCATGGCTGCTGGCCATGCCCGTTTCTATTGGGGAACTTGAAAATGGCCAAAAGTGGCACCATCAACGCACCGGCTTTGCAGCTGGGTGCGACGAAGGCAGTCCGCGCGGGCGAGAAGAGCGTTCCCACGCTCCTGCTTGCGCCGACGATGATCATCATGACGATCGTCGGCCTCTATCCGCTGCTGCATTCGCTCTACATATCGCTGACCAATTACAACCCGACATTCGGCACGTCCTACTCGTTTATCGGGTTCGCGAACTACGCCCGCGCCTTCGGCGATGGCCAGTTCTGGTACTCCGTCGGCCTGACCCTCGCCTTCACGGCAATCAGCGTTGCGCTTTCCCTGACGTTGGCCGTGCTTCTGGCGCTGTTGTTCAATCAGTACCGTTTCGGCTTCGTGGTCCTGCGCACCTTCCTGCTCATTCCGATGCTGATCACGCCGATCGCCGTCGGCATCACGTGGCGCACGATGATGATGCCTGATCTCGGCGTCCTGAACTATTTGCTCTCGCTGATCGGTGTGAGCCATCTGTCCTGGGCCAGTTCACCCTCGAGCGCGCTCGCCTCGGTGATCCTCGTCGACGTCTGGCAGTGGACGCCGTTCATGTTCATCATCATCTTCGCAGGGCTCCGCTCTCTCCCCAAGAGCCCGTTCGAAGCCGCCGCGATCGATGGGGCAGGGCACCTTGCCACGTTCATGAACGTGACCCTGCCGATGCTGAAGCCGGTGATCGTCATTGCGACCCTTCTTCGCATCGTCGACGCCTTCCGCACCTATGACACCGTCTACATCATCACGCGCGGCGGCCCGGACTTCGCGACGGACCTCCTCAGCGTCTATCTCCAGCGGGTGAACTTCCGCATCTTCGATCTGGGTTACGGCTCGGCGCTCTCGTGGATCGCCCTTGTCATCGTGCTCGTCGTCGTCCTCGTCTTCGTGAATCTCACCGGCTTCCTGAAGCTGGTCGCCGACAAAGAAAACCGCTGAGGAGATCGCTCATGTCGAACAGCCGAATTCTCAAGAGCGGCGCCGGCGCGCTGGCTGCATATGGCTTGGCGATCGCCGCCGCGCTCTTCTTCGCGTTTCCGATTTTCTGGATGGTGACTTCCTCCTTCAAGAGTGAAGTCGACATTTCGGCCTATCCCCCGGTCTGGAGCTTCTCGCCGACCCTGGCGAACTATACACAGCTCTTCACCGAGCTGAACGCATGGCAGGCCCTGCTGAACAGCGCGCTGATCGTCGGCCTCGCCACCTGCATCGCGATGGCGGCGGGAACGATGGCGGCCTACGCGCTCGCCCGCTTCGACGTCAAGGGCAAGGAATTCCTCGCCTTCGAGATCCTTTCGATCCGCATGCTGCCGCCGATCGTGAGCGTCATTCCGATGTTCATCATCGCCCGCCAGCTGGGGATTTTCGATACGCCCTGGCTGCTGATCGCGGCTTACGCCCTCTCCGGCCTGCCCTTCGTCGTCTGGGTCATGCGCGTCTTCATCCAGGATATTCCGCAGTCCATCGAGGAGGCGGCGATGATCGACGGCTGCAGCCGCTTCGAAACCTTCTGGCGCGTCACGCTTCCGCTTCTGTTGCCGGGCCTCGCCGCGACGATGGTCATCGTCTTCATGTTCGCCTGGAACGAGTTCCTGCTCGCCAGCATGCTGACCTCGCAGGAGGCCAAGACGCTTCCCGTCATCGCCGCCAACGCGATCAAGCCAAAGGCCATCGCCTGGGGCCTCGCCTCCGCAGCCGGCGTGATGATGTCGCTTCCCGTCGTCGTCCTCGTTCTTCTGATGCAACGCTACCTCGTCCGCGGCCTCACGCTCGGCGCGGTCAAAGGGTAAGGAATTCTCGAAATGGCAATCAATATCGATACCGTCTACAAGCAGTTCGGCGCGCTGAAGGTCGTCAACGGCGTTTCCGTCGATATCAAGGATGGCGAGTTCTTCGTGATGCTCGGTCCTTCGGGCTGCGGAAAGACCACGACCCTGCGCATGGTCGCCGGCCTGGAGCTTCCCACAGCCGGCCGCATCAGCATCGACGGCGCCGACATGACCTACGCCGAGCCTCGCCACCGCGATATCGCCATGGCGTTCCAAGACTACGGTCTCTACCCGAACATGACGGTCTTCAAGAACATCGAGTTTCCCCTGAAGATCCGCAAGCTCGACGTTCGCGAGCGTGCACGCAAGGTGGAGGACACCGCTGAAAAGCTCGGGCTTGGCGAACTGCTCCAGCGCAAGCCGTCGCAGCTTTCGGGAGGCCAGCGTCAGCGCGTTTCGCTCGCGCGGGCGCTCGTTCGCAACCCCAAGGTATTCCTCATGGACGAGCCGTTGTCCAATCTTGACGCAAAGCTGCGCGCCGTCATGCGCACGGAAATCAAGAAGCTTGTCACGAACCTCGGCATCACCACGATCTACGTCACGCACGACCAGATCGAAGCGATGGCGATGGCGGACCGCATCGCGGTCATGAGCAGGGGCAACATGGTCCAGGTGGCCTCGCCGCTCGAAATCTATGACCGGCCCAAGACGCGCTTCGTCGCGGAATTCATCGGGTCGCCGCCGATGAACCTGTTCCCCGCGCAGCTCAAGGCCGGTGGCACCGTTACCTGCATCCTTCCGAACTTTGCCCATTCGCTTTGCGACGACGAGCGCGCGTTCGCAGCACAGATCGTTGACGGCAACGGCGGCCTGCTCCTGGGCATCCGGCCGGAGCACCTGATCGTTGCGAAAGCCGGCGCACAGGGCGCGACGGACGCGCTTGTCGAGCTGGTCGAGCCGCTCGGGCAGACCACGAACATCTATGTCAGCGTGGGTGACGTCCGCTTCGTCATCGTCACCGACAGGACCACGGTGAAGGCGGGAGACACGATCGGAGTTGTCGCTCCGTCCGAATTGCTGCGTGTCGTGGCCAACGATGACGCCGTGGTGCGCCACTGACCACCGTCGCCGCAGAAAATTGAAAGGAAATACCGATGACCGTTAGAGAATATGGATTGTGGATCAACGGCGGGTGGCTCAAGACAGCCAGGACGATTGAACGGACTTCGCCCGCTCACGGTGCGCCGCTCGCCCGTTTCGCGGAAGGTGGCGAAGGGGAGGTCGGTGCGGCCGTCGCGGCAGCTCGGGCAGCCTTCGACAACCGGTCGATCTGGTCCGGCATTCCCGGTTCGGAGCGCGCCAAGGCTATCACCCGCTGGCTTGAACTGATCGTGCGCGACACCGACAGGCTCGCGACGATCGAGGCCGAGGAAGTCGGCAAGCCCATTCGCTTCGCGAAGGGCGAGACGGAATGGGCCATCGAGCTCGGGCGTTACGCTGCCGCTCTCGCCTACCAGATTCCGGGCGACCTCGTGAACAATATCGGGGATGCGAACCTCGGTCTGGTGAGCCGAGAGCCCCGCGGCGTCATCGGCATGATCACGCCCTGGAATTTCCCGCTCGTCACGCTCTTCCAGAAGCTTCCCTTCGCGCTGGCAGCCGGCTGCACGGTCGTCATCAAGCCGTCGGAGCTGACCGCGGGCACGACGCTCGAGGTCGCTGCGCTGGCCAGGGAAGCCGGCATTCCGGACGGCGTGATCAATGTGGTGACAGGCTCCGGCCGTACCGTTGGCGAGGCTCTCACGGGTCACCCCGGTGTCGACATGATTTCCTTCACGGGTTCGACCGTGGTCGGCAAGCGGATCGCGCAGCGTTGTGCGGAGCAGATGAAGCGCGTCGGCCTGGAGCTCGGGGGCAAGGCGGCGAACATCGTCTTCGCTGATGCCGACATCGACTCGGCCATCGACGGCATCGCATTCGGCTATATTCTCAACCAGGGTGAGGAATGCGTTCAAGGGACCCGCCTGCTGATTGAGGAGTCCATTGCCGACGATTTCATCAGGCAGCTTGTCGAACGCTCGAGGAAAATCCGTATCGGCCTTCCGGACGACGAACAGGCTGACGTCGGTGCGCTGATCCATGAACAGCACATGGAAAAGGTACTCGGCTACATCAGGACGGGTATCGAGCAAGGTGCAAAACTGGAGATCGGCGGCGAACGCCTGACCAATAATGGTCTCGGCAAGGGCTATTTCGTTGCTCCGACCATCTTCTCCGGCGTTACGCCGGAAATGACAATCTTCCGCGAAGAGATTTTCGGACCGGTTCTTGCCGTCACCACCTTCAAGACCGCGGAGGAAGCGATCAAGCTTGCGAACGATACCAATTACGGACTCGGCAACGGCGTCTGGACGAAGGACATCGACAAGGCGATCCAGGTCTCCCGTGAACTCAAGAGCGGGACGGTCTACGTCAATACGTTCCTCGAAACCTCGGTTCAGATGCCGTTCGGCGGCTTCAAGGAAAGCGGTCTCGGCCGCGAGAACGGCATGGATGGCCTTCTTGAGTTCACCGAGGTGAAGTCGACATTCATCAAACTGGGCAAGCGCGGCTACGCATTGCCTCACACGGTCTAATAACCATGCGGCGAATGGCTGTCTAAAGCGTTGCTCTTCCCAAGGCAGCCGTGGGCTGGTGGTGGCTCCGATCCGCCACCGGCCCATTTTTCTTCCGGTAGGTTCGTAGAAGGTTCCTAGAAATGACTGACATGCTGCCCCTTACCGTCGCCAAGCGGCGTGAGCACGATTCCCTTGGCGAAATCGACGTCGATGCCGACGCCTATTACGCCGCTCAAACGGCAAGGGCTTTCGCCAACTTCCAGATTTCGGGCATTCCGATCGGGCATTATGCGGTCTTCATCCGGGCGCTGGCCTTCGTGAAGAAGGCGGCGGCGCTGGCGAATCTGGAACTCGGCGACCTCGATAGGAAGAAGGCGGACGCGATCGTCGCCGCCTGTGACGACATCGCCGGCGGCAAGCTCGCGGACCAATTCGTCCTCGACGTTTTCCAGGGGGGAGCCGGGACATCGACGAACATGAATGTGAACGAGGTGGTGGCGAACCTCGCTTTGGAACATCTTGGACTTCCCAAGGGAAGCTTCGACGTCATCCACCCGAACAACGACGTCAATCTCTCGCAGTCCACAAACGACGTCTATCCCACGGCGATCCGTCTGGCGCTCCTTCTCAGCTACGACAGCCTGTCGAACGAGCTCGCCGGCATCGCTGACGCTTTCGAAGCGAAAGCAGCGGAATTCGCCGACATCCTCAAGCTCGGGCGCACGCAACTGCAGGATGCCGTGCCGATGACGCTAGGGCAGGAATTCGCGGCCTTTGCGGTAACATTGAGAGAGGACATCCTTCGGCTCGAGGAGGCGGCCAGGCTTCTCAAGGAAATCAATCTCGGCGGTACGGCGATCGGAACCGGCATTACCGCCGATCCTCGCTACGCGGCTCTTGCCATCAAGAAGCTCGCGGAAGTGTCGTCGGTCGACGTCGTTCCCGCATTGGACTTTGTCGAGGCTTGCTGGGATACGGGAGCGTTTGTCCTCTTCTCCGGCACCATCAAGCGGACGGCGGTGAAGCTTTCCAAGATTTCGAACGATCTCAGGCTGCTTTCGAGCGGACCGCGCGGGGGCTTCGGCGAAATCAACCTGCCGCCGATGCAGCCCGGCTCGTCAATCATGCCCGGCAAGGTAAACCCGGTCATTCCCGAAGTGGTCAATCAGGTGGCTTTCCAGGTCATCGGGGCCGACCTCGTCGTGACCCTGGCGGCAGAAGCCGGGCAGCTCCAGCTCAATGCTTTCGAACCCGTCATCGTGTTCAACCTGTTGCAGTCCATCACGTTGCTGACCAATGCGGTGAGAACCCTCAGGGAAAAGTGTATTGCCGGGATCACGGCGAACGAGGAGCGCTGCAAGGAGCATCTCGAAGCGGGTACGGCGCTCGCGACTGCGTTGACGTCGCTCATCGGATACGAGAAGGCTGCCGAGATGGCGAAGGAAATTCTCCGGAGCGGCCGCACCATGAGGGCGTTGCTGGACGAGAGCAACACCTTGTCAGCCGATCTCCTGGAACAGGTTCTCGACACGAAGGCTTTGACGCGCCCCTCGCGCTTCCGCAATCAGCCGGCAAATGGAAAATAGGCATGCCTTATCTCGACCGCTTCAAGACCATCATCTTCGACTTCGACGGTGTTATTCTTGATTCCGCACGCTTGAAGACCGCGGCCTTTGCGCAGGTATACAGCTGCGAAGACCCGGAAAAGGTCGCTGAAGTCGTCGAGTACCAGGAACAGCATGGCGGAATTGGCCGACGTCAAAAGTTCGAGTATTTCGAGCGCGAGGTGTTCGGCCGACCCGGCGATGAAGTGACAGTTGAAAATCTCTGTGACCGTTTCGCGGAAATCATCGATGAGGGCATGCTCAATTGCGCGTTTATCCCCGGCGCCGAGGCTCTTCTCGCCCGTCTTGAAAACGAAATTCCGATGCACGTCGTTTCAGGAATGCCGGAGGATGATCTCAGGCTGGTAATCGAACGACGCGGGTTGTCGCGGTATTTCCGGACCGTATCGGGTTCGCCCAAGTCGAAATATGCCGAGTTTCGGAATGTGATGCGGCTGGAGAGCGCCGAAGCCGTGGAGTGTCTGGCTGTCGGGGATTCACCCACCGAGTTTCACGCGGCCCGTAAGATCGGCATCCCGTTTCTGGCGATTGTCGCACCCGATGTGGTTGACCTTTTCCCCGCCGATGTGCAGAAGGCCCCCGATCTCACCGGGTTCGAACGCGCCGCTCGTCTGGCGCGGTGACGAGCTTCAGCAAAGAAGTCCATCTCCATGATCGCAGCTCACCAAAGGCCATATCTGGCGTTTTTCCTGCTTGCTATTGCGACCGGCGCGTTCATGGCGCGAATTCCGGACCTGCAGACCAGGCTCGCGGTCAACAAGGCCGAACTGGGCATGACCTTGATCGGGCTTGCCATAGGCTCGCTGATTTCTCTTTCGGCCTCAGCTCCCATCATTGCCCGCCTCGGCAGCAAGCGGACATTTTCAATCGCGATCCCCGCGATCGGCCTCCTGCTCGCATTGACACCGGTGCTGCCAGGCGCAGGTGCCGTGTTTGGCTGTCTCTTCCTGACCGGTCTCTTTACGGGAACGCTTGAGCTTGCGCTGAACATCGAGATTGGGCGGATCGAGGCTCAGAAGGGTGTCAGCATCATGAACCGGTCGCACGGCTTCTGGAGTGTCGGTTTCTTCGTCACCGCTGTCACGGCCTCCTTCATCCGGCAGGCTGAAATACCGATGACAACGCACATGATCGTCATGGCGACGATCGTCGTTTTGTTGTCCCTCGTCGTTGTCAAAGGGATGGAAAACGCAACCATCCCGAAGGTTGTCGAGGAGCAGAAAGCGCCCTTGATCGCCTTTCCCACGCTTTCGCTTATGCCGTTGTGCATCATCGGCATCTCGGCATGTCTCGTGGAGGGCGCGGGCCTGGACTGGTCGGCGATCTATATGCGGGACGTTTTCAAATCTGAACCGTTTATCGGCGGATCGGGCTTGACGCTGTTCGCGTTTTTTATGGCGCTGGCCCGCGTTACGATCGATCCCGTGGTGGATCGATTTGGAGCACGCGTCGTCGCACAAACCCTCCTCACGATGGCGGCGATCGGCCTGGCAATCGTTTGGCTGTCCCCGCATGAATACGCCGCCTTGGCTGGCTTCGCGATGATGGGCGGCGGATGCAGCGCAGTCTATCCGATGGCGCTCTCTGCGGCGGCGCAAAGGACTGACAGGGCGTCGGCGGTTAACGTGGCCGCGGTCGGGCAGATGGCTTTCGTCGTGTTTTTCCTTGCGCCGCCTCTGCTCGGGTTCGTCGCCGAGGCTTGGGGTATGAGAATATTATACGCCATATGCCTGCCCCTCATTCTCGTGGCCATTTTCGCCAGCGGTGCGCTGAACGTCCGGCGGGCGGCTAAGCCGGCGATCAGCGCGGTCAGTCACGAAACGGCTCTCTAGGGTGAATGCCCGCGGCAAGCCTCTTTTCGATATGCGGCGCTACGAGCGCCATATGACTCAAAGTCATGGAGAAACGAGTGTGCATGGCTTGATGCGAGAACCGGTTTCGGCAAGGTAGTCGCAAAACCGGGAACGCGGAGTTAGTCGTCTTGAACAGTGATAGTTTCGATTTTGTAGTTGTCGGCGGCGGGTCGGCCGGGAGCGTACTGGCCAGCCGGCTCAGCGCACGAGGCGATCGTGTCCTGCTTCTTGAGGCAGGGGGTTCGGGCCGCGAAATCTCGTATGATCTGCCGTTTCTCGCTGCGAAGCTGTTCTCGTTCAAGCGCAATAATTGGTCGTACAATTGCGTACCACAAAAGAACATGAATGGACGAACCCAGTACTTTCCTCGAGGAAAGATGCTTGGCGGTTCCTTCATTTTCAACGGGGCACAGTACATTCGGGGTAATCCTGCCGACTTCGACACCTGGCGGCAGCTTGGAAATCCGGGCTGGTCTTTTGAAGATGTCCTCCCGTATTTCCGGAAATCGGAGAAGTATTTCGGAGGCGACAACGCGTTCCACAGCACGCGTGGTCCGATGCCCGTCACCAAGCCGCCGATGGTCAGCGAATTGACCACGGCCTATCTGGAGGCTTGCCAGCAGGCCGGTTACCCGTTGAACAACGATTTCAACGGCGCCTCCCAGGAGGGGTTCGGAGTCTACGACTTCAACATCGCCGAAGGACGTCGCCAGACGACGGCGAAGACATTTCTTCGCCCGGCGATGAGCCGCCCGAACCTCAAGGTGGAGGTGAATGCGAACGTCCACAAGGTGATTGTCGAAAACGGCGAGGCCGTAGCCATCGAATATGAGAAGGGCGGAACCGTCCATCGCGTGCGGGCAAACCGCGAGATCGTCCTGGCTGCCGGGTCATTCAATTCCCCCAAAATTCTCATGCTTTCGGGGATCGGTGATCAGGAGGCGCTCGGCAAGCTCGGCATCTCTCCGGTGAGACATCTTCCGGGCGTCGGCGCCAACCTGCAGGACCACGTGAACGTCTCGGTGGCACACAGTTCGAAGAAGCCTGTTTCCATGGCATCTTCCCTGCGCATCCACTCGCTGACCTTCGCGATGGTGAATAGCCTGCTTTTCAGGAAAGGTCAGGTATCGCAGAGCCCGCTTGAAGCCGGTGGCTTCTTCAATACACAGCCCGGTGTCGAGGCTCCCGAATGCCAGGCGGTGTTCATCCCGTATTATCCAGGGCAGGGCCTCAAAATCTGGATGCCTTGGGCGGACGAACTCGAAGGGCATTCCTACGTTGTGCATGTTTGGCCGAACCGGCCCGAAAGCCGTGGGAAAATGTGGCTGAAGTCCGCCGATCCCAAGGAGGCTCCCGTCTTCGATCCGAACTTCCTCTCATCTGAATACGACATGGCGGTCACTCGTGAGGCTATCCGTGTAACCCGCAAAATCTTCGCACAGGAAGCCTTCGAGCCTTACCGCGGACCGGAGCTTACCCCGGGTGCCGATGTCAGGTCGGATGCAGAGCTTGACGCCTATATCCGCAGCACCTCGGGGATCGGTCACCATACATGCGGCACGGCCAAGATGGGCCAGGATGCGATGGCCGTCGTGGATGAGAAGCTGAGGGTTCATGGCATCGCGAAGCTGCGCGTCGCCGATGCATCGATCATGCCGACAATGGTTAGCGGCAACACCAACGCCGCGACGATAATGATCGCAGAGAAAGCGGCCGACATGATGTTGGCATACTAGCCAAATCGCGAACTTTATCTTTCGGGTGCTGAAGGGAGGCCCCGGTGGCGCTCGTAATGTTTTATCGACGCCGAGATCCGTCGCCGCCCGGACTCCCACGAAGGTCGCGGCTGATCCGCTGCGGCATTTTCTTTTCGCCACTGAATGGCATGAGAAAAAGTCATGATGAAATGACGCGGGTTATCTTGAGCGGCTATACGGGCCGCACTAGCCTGCAATCACCTGAACGACCGGAAGAGATGCGGCGTTATTCGGGACCATGTCACCGGCAGGCAATAAGAACAATCAGCGCACTTGTATCGACAACCGGCGAGAGACTTGCCGTGATTGAAGAAGGGGAATGAACCGATGAAATCTATAATCCTTGCAGCGCTACTCTCTGCAACCGCACTTTTCAGCGCTGCGACGGTGCGAGCCGCTGAGCCATCAGGAACCGTCTATCTTCTCGTGCCGAACGTGACGACGAACCGCTGGGCAAAGTTCGACATTCCGAACATCACGGCGGCAATGAAGAAATACGCCCCCGGCGTCGAGATCAAGGTCCTCAACGCCAACGACGATATGCAGCAGCAGGTCTCGCAGGCGGAGTCCGCCCTCGCCAGCGGGGCGCTCGGCATCATCCTCGCCTCCGTCGATCCGCCCCGGTCCGCGAGTATCCTCGCGAAAGCCGACGCCGACGGCGTTCCCGTCGTGACCTACGCGCATGATCCGGGTCCAGGCCCGGTCGCCTACCATGTTTCCGTCCCATTCAGCGACATCGGCGAGGCGCAGGGGAAGTATCTCTCCGAACATCTCCCTGAACATCGTCCTGTCCGGCTCGCCTATATGCTGGGCGATCCCAAGTTCGCTTTCTATCCCGAGCAGATGAAGGGTTTCGACAAATACCTCAAGCCGCTCATCGAGAATGGCACCGTCGAAATCGCCTGCCAGGCCGATGCCCTCCTGTATCTGGCCGCGAACGCACAGAAGAACATGGAACAGTGCCTCACGAAGACCAACAACGAGGTCGACGGTGTCGTCGTCATGAACGACGACACGGGCGGCGGGGCCATCGCTGCGCTGAGCGCGCAGGATCTCGTCGGCAAGGTGAAGGTCTATGGCGGCTATGATGCGACCCTCGAGGGGATCCAGCGCGTGCTCCTTGGCTGGCAGGCCGCCGACATGGCGCCGCCCTACAGGCAAATGGCCGATGCGGCCGTTCAGTTGATCGTTTCGAAGGTCAAGGGCGAGGAGGCTCCGGCCGGCATCGTCAACGGGACCTGGCCCAACAGTTTCACCGAGGGCGGTGTCCCGGCGCGGCTTGAGCCGAATGTGTTCATCACCCCGGACAATGTGCAGGAAACCGTGATCGACGCCGGGCTTTTCACGAAGGAAGAGCTGTGCGGCGGCATCGGGAAGGATGCGGACTTCTGCAAGAACTGAACCGGACGGAAAAGGGGCCGCCGATAAGGCGGCTCCTCAAAAACGCATAATGGGGTCCTAGTCATGAATAAGAACGAACCTCCGATCCTGGAGGTCCGAAACGTCTCGAGACGTTTCGGAGGAGTCGCTGCCCTCACCAGGGTATCACTCAGCATATGGCCGGGTGAAGTCGTCGCTCTGGTCGGCGACAACGGCGCGGGCAAGAGTACGCTGGTCAAGACGATCTCCGGCATCCAGTCTCCCGACGAAGGCGAAATCCTCGTCTCCGGAATACCGCTTTCGCTGAAAAGCCCACATGACGCGAACGCGGCGGGTATCCAGACGGTCTACCAGGATCTCGCCATCTGCGACAATCTCGATACGGTGCAGAACCTCTTCCTTGGGCGTGAATACTATCACCCCTGGTACAAGGGCCGGCGGCTTGACCGTGCACGCATGGAGGCCCGTGCGAAAGAGGTGCTGGCAAATCTCGACGTGAAGATCCGCGACATCAACGTGCCTGCGAACGCCCTGTCGGGAGGGCAGCGCCAATCGGTGGCGATCTGCCGTTCGATCCTGACCGACCCCCGTGTCGTGCTCCTCGACGAGCCCACGGCCGCGCTCGGCGTCGCGCAGCGCAAGCAGGTTCTGAACCTGATCGAGCGCCTCCGCGCGCAGGGACGGGCGGTCATCGTGATCAGCCATGACCTGGGCGATGTCCAGCAGGTCGCCGATCGCGTCGTGGTCCTGCGACTTGGCAGCAAGGTGGCGGAAGTCAGCCGTGGGAGCTACACCCGCGAAGAGTTGGTCGGCGCCATCACCGGGATGATCAGCAACGAGGAAATGGCTGCGCTTTCGCGTCGGGAGGAGGTGCACCATGTCTAAGCAGTTATCCGCCTTGACCACTTTCGCCAATTCCGCTCCTCAGGAAACACCGAAAATGAAGCTTGACGCTGTCTTGGGAGCACTGGCGACGCGGTATCGCATGCTGCCCGTTCTTCTCGCGCTCGTCCTCATCTGGGCCTACTTTGCGTGGGCGAACCCGCTGTTCCTCAGCCCGAGGAACTTGTCGAACCTTTCGCTGCAGATCGTGACGACCGGCATCGTGGCGCTCGGCCTCATGTTCGTGCTGGTCATCGGCGAGATCGACCTGTCCGTCGCCGCGACCGGCGCGGTATCGGCCGCGATTACAGCTGGAATGGCGGTCAACCAAGGGTTCGATACCGTGACGGCCGTCGCTGTCGGTCTCTTGATCGGTGCGGCGATCGGCTGTGTGCAAGGGCTGGTGATCACCTATTTTCGAGCGCCTGCCTTCATCGTGACGCTCGGCACGTCGCTCATCCTCCAGGGGCTTCTCCTCGATCTCCTGCCCGCCAGCTCGAACCTGATTTCACTGGTCGGCCAGCCGCTCGGGAAGGTCGCGACGATTTATCTTCCCGTTCCCGTCAGCGTGGCTCTGCTCGCCGTCGTCATAGCGCTTGGGCTCATCTTCAGCCTGCAATCTTACGCCGCCAAGAAGCGCAACGCGCTTCCTGCATCGTTCCTGTGGTCCGTCGTCGCTCCGGCCGTCGCGCTCGCAATCGTCGGCACCGTCGTCATTGCCGTCTTCAGTTCGTACAGAGGCGTTCCGCTTCTCGTCGCGTTCCTGCTCGGATTGCTCGGTTTCTTCGCCTATGTGACGACCCAGACCCGCTTCGGCGTCTACCTGTACGCCATCGGGGCGAACGCGGAAGCCGCTCGCCGCGCGGGTATCTCGGTCAAGTTCCTGCGGGTGACGGCGTTTACGCTGACCGGGATTTTTGCGGCGCTCGGCGGTATGATCGCGGCGGGGCGGGTTCTCGGCGTATCGCCCGATTCCGCCGACACGACGCTCCTTCTCGAGGCGATCGCTGCGGCGGTCATCGGTGGCGTCAGCCTCTTCGGGGGCAGGGGATCGGTCTGGGCCGCCCTGACGGGCGCGCTGGTGATCGGCAGCGTCTCGAACGGCATGCTCCTCATCAACGCTTCGACCCAGACACGCCTTGAGGTGCAGGGTGCGATCCTGACCCTGGCCGTCATCCTGGACGCCTATCTGTCCCGGAAAGCCAACAGCGGGCGTTGATTTTCATGGATGCGGCGCGCTCCCCAAGCCGCATCTTGACGCTGGGGTCGCCACACGCCTGGAAAGGGGTGCAAAAGGCGGCCCCTTTTTGTCGGGGAAGCGGTGTCCGGCGCGTCCTCCTAACGCATCAATTGCAGGGTTTGCTCGGCTGTTCGCTTGGCTTCGGCTCTGAGGAAGGTGCGGAATTTCTGCACGCCGGGCTTACTGCGCTTTCCCTTTGGATAGACGAGGTAGTAGCGCCAGGGCGTGGGTACCGGGACGCTGTGAAGCAGGACAAGGCGCCCGGATGTGAGCTCGTCGATGACCATGAAAGGCGGCATCAGGATCGCGCCGAGGCCCGAGATCGCCGCCTCGATACCCATCTGGTATTGTTCGAAGCGCGGCCCCTGGTTCGGCTGGGGATGGTCGATGCCGACATCCTTGAACCATTCGCGCCAGGCGGTCGGCCTGTGCGTGTGCTGGATCAACGTGAGTTCGAACAGGAGCCGGGCATTTGGCACCACGCCCTTTCTGATCAGAGAGGGCGCGCACATCGGCACAAGGACCTCGTCCATGATCAGCTCCGATAGGCTGCCCGGCCACGCCTCGCTGCCGTAGTGGATTGCCGCGTCGATGTTGCTTCCCTCGAACTCGAAATGACCGATCCTGCCCGTCACCGAGATGTCGATGGTCGGGTTCTGCTTGAGGAACCGTATCAGGCGAGGGGCCAGCCAGCGGCTCCCGAGGCTGGGCAGCGTCGCGATATTCAGGGATTCGTGAGCGCTCTTGTAGGTTGCGAGCCTTAGCGTGGCGGCGCCGAGTTCGCTGAGGAGAGTGGAAACCTCCTCGAAATACGCCGCGCCGGACTCGGTAAGCACGAGCCCGTGCCCGGTCCGCTCGAACAGCGGCGTACCCGTGATTTCCTCAATGGAGCGTACGGCGCGGCTGACACCGCTTTGCGTGATGTTGAGCTCTTCCGCCGCCCGGGAAAAGCTTTTGTATTGCGCCGCCAGGATGAACGCCCTGAGCCCCGTCAGCGACGGCAGGTTGCCCTCGCGCTCGATGGCATCGATCGGTGTGGAACTGTCCGTTCCTGCACGCTTCATCGTCTTTCCGCCTCATGACTTTTCGTCATGGAGACACGACTTCGTTCGTATTGTCAATCAAGTCCGCCAAAGCAAAATGGCTCGCGAACAGGCAGTTTCGCGGTTGGACGAGTGCGATGGATATGAGAAACGAGAAAGCGAGGGCGCACGGCCTTCCCGTGGAAAACGCGAATGAGGCCAAGTCATACCGCCTCAAGATTTTCGATCCGCATCATCATCTCTGGGACCTGAAGCAGTATCGATACCCGTGGATGGATCCGGGCACTCCATCGATCGTCGGCGATCCGGCGCCGATCCGGAAAAACTATCTAGCGAAGGACTACCTCGCCGACACCCGGGAATTCGACTTGATCGGCACGGTGCATCTCGACGGTGGATTTGATCCGTGGAATCCGGTCGGTGAGACGCGGTTCGTCCAGCAAATTCACGAGAAGAGCGGCTTCCCCAACGCCATCGTCGGCCAGGTGGCGCTCGACAATCCGGCGGCCGTAGAACTGATCGACGCCCACATGGCCGCGTCGCCGTTGCTCAGGGGCATCCGCCACATCGTGGCATGGCACCCCGATCGCCGGCTCACCTACGTCGATAGAAGTGACTACCTCCGGGACGAGAGATGGCTGCGCAACTTCAGCAAGCTCTCCGACTACGGCCTGTCCTTCGACACCCAGATCTATCCGCATCAGATGGAGGACCTTGCGTCGATCGCCAGGGTCCACGCCGGGACCCGGATCATCGTCAACCAGGCGGGCATGCCGGATGGGTTGATCACCGGCGACTTTTCAGCCTGGAAGACGGGAATGCGAACTCTCTCGGCCTGTCACAACGTTTCCGTCAAGATTTCCGGCTTCGGCATGTTGAAGCCGAAATGGACAGTGAAGGATGTCAGGCCTTTGATCACCGAGCTCGTCGATCTTTTCGGGCCGTCCCGCCTGATGTTCGCGAGCAATTTTCCCGTCGACAAGCTCTTCCGTTCTTTCCGGGACATTTACCACGACTACGCGGAATGCGTGCATTCGCTTTCCGAGCCGGAGCGAGAGGCAATGTTCAGCGGGACGGCCATCGAATCCTATCGACCAGTTTTCCCAGATGTCATCAGAAAGTGAATGTGACAATGAGCCGGACCCTTTTCAAGAACGCGTCGATCCTTGATGTGGACGCAGGAACGTTGCTGGAAGAGCGCGACGTCCTTGTCGATGAAGGGAGAATTTCCGAAATCGGCGAACCCAGACTGACTGCCTCTGATGCTAACGTGATCGACGTAAAGGGAAAGGTCCTGATGCCGGGCCTTTGCGACGCCCACGTCCATGTGATCGTGCCGATCAACAGCTTCCTGCAACTCACCAAGTGGTCGCCATTCTACACCGCACTCAGAGCCATGCCCATTCTGGAGGGCATGTTGATGCGCGGCTTCACCACCGTCCGCGACGCAGGCGGCGCGGATTTCGGCCTTGCCCGCGCGGTCGAGGAAAAACTCATTCCGAGCCCGCGCATTCTCTACAGCGGCAAGGCGATCTCGCAGACCGGCGGTCACGGCGACATGCGCGGCGTCGGCGAAACGGAATTCGACAGCCATTACTATGTCCCGAGCCTCGGTCGGGTTGCCGACGGCGTGGATGCGGTGCGCCTTGCCGCTCGCGACGAAATTCGCCGAGGCGCCAGTCAGGTGAAGCTGATGGTGGGCGGTGGAATCGCTTCCTATACCGACCCGATTCACTTCGTTCAGTTTTCGGGCGAAGAGATCCGCGCCGCCGTGGAGGAGGCGGAAAATGCGGGCAAATACGTCATGGCTCACGCCTATACCGCGCGCTGCATCCAGCACGCTGTCAGGAACGGCGTCCGCTCGATCGAGCATGGCAACTTCCTCGACGATGAGACGGCCATGTTGATGAAGGAGCGGAACGCCATCCTGGTGCCGACGCTCGTCGCATATACGACGATGTGGGAGGAGGGCCTGGAGATCGGGATGCCGCCCGAACTGCACGCGAAGATCAAGTATGTTCTGGATATCGGGTCGAACCAGTTGGAGGTCGCCCGGCGCCACGGCGTGAAGATGGTTTACGGCACTGACCTTATCGGGCCGATCCACCGTCACCAATCCATGGAGTTCAAGATCCGCGGTGAAGTGCTTCCGGCGATCGAGGTCATCCGATCGGCGACCAGCTATGCAGCGGAGCTCTTCAAGATGGAAGATCAGATCGGCAGGGTTCGCGCTGGTTTGCGCGCCGATCTTCTTGTCGTCGACGGCAACCCTTTGGAGGATTTGGGCCTTCTCCAGGATCCCTCCAAGCTGTCGATGATCATGAAAGATGGAGATATCTACCGGAACGTCATGTAGGGCGTCCGGGATTCCTGCCCCTTTCCCTCTCCTTGCTTAAGCCAATAGGGAAACTGCCGGCATGCGACCCCGGTGTCTCCGTTAGAATCTGACGAGTTGGCAGAAAGGCAATGATGACCGCGCACGCGGTGCGTATATCTGGGAAGTCACGCTGGGTCCCATGCGTTCAAATGCCCCTTCGACGCGACCGGTTGCCGCATTACCCGCCAGCCAGCCTCGGCAGAAGATAGATTTCCGCTCCCGCTGGCAGTTCCTTCGACCATGTGTCGCGATAGATCGTCCCGTCTATCGCGACTGCGATCCCGCGATCCATCAGCGGCGCGAGCCCAGGGAACCGTTCGCTTAACCTCTTGAACAGTTCCCTGATGTTTCTCGCCTCGATCTCGACCTTGCTGGTGCCCCCGGCCGCTGCGGCGAGCGCACCCCAGAGCGTTACCTCGACCATCGGGCCTCCTTACGTCTCAAGCGCCGCCAGAATCCGCGGCGGCGACATGGGAATATGTTGCATCCGCACACCCACCGCATTGGACACCGCATTGGCCACCGCCGCAAGCGGGGGGACGATGGAGGTTTCCCCGACGCCGCGAACCCCATAGGGGTGATTGGGGTTGGGGATCTCGAGGATCTGCGTGTCTATCATGGGCAGATCCGAACATACGGGTATGCGGTAGTCGAGAAAGCCCGCATTCTGCAGCCGGCCGTCCTTGCCATAGATATATTCTTCGTTGAGCGCCCAGCCGATGCCTTGCGCGGCACCGCCTTGGTATTGCCCCTCGACATAGGTCGGATGCACGGCTTTGCCGGCGTCCTGCACCACGGTGTAGCGCAGGACCCTGGTGGCCCCCGTTTCGGGATCGACCTCGATATCGCAGATATGGGTCGCGAAGGACACGCCAGCGCCATCCGCCACGATTTCGCTATGACCGGCAATCGGGCCGCCGGTGGTGCCCGATGCAGCCGCAATCTCCTTCAATGACAGATTCGGAAGATTTCCATGCGTTTCGCCCTTGGCGACGGCATGGCCCTTTTCCCAGGCCACGTCCTCGACCGGGATGTCCCACATCTGCGCCGCACGCGCGCGAAGGACTTTGATCGCGTTGCGAGCGGCAGAAATGGTGGCCATCGAGGACGAGAAGGTGCCGCGACTGCCGTCCGTCATGTCATTGTAGCCGAGGCTCGACGTATCGGCGATCACCGCTCTGACTTGCGCATAGTCGATCCCGAGTTCCTCTGCCGCCACCAGCGAGAGCGATGCGCGCGAACCACCGACATCCACCGTACCGACCGCAAGCGAGACGGTGCCGTCCATTCCGATATTCAGGTCGGTACATGTCTGGCCGCCGAAGTTGAACCAGAAGCCGCACGCCATGCCGCGTCCCTGGTTTTTGCCGAGGGGCGCCTTCATGTGCGGGTGGTTCTTTACAGCTTCCAGTGTCGGGCCGATGCCAATCGGGCCGTAGACCGGACCATAGGATGCCTTGGTCCCTTCCTGCGCCGCGTTCTTGATGCGGAAGTCCACGGCATCCATGCCGACCTTCCCGGCAAGCTCGTCTATGGCGCTTTCCACCGCAAACGCCGCCATCGGCGCGGAGGGCGCACGATACGCCGCCGTCTTCGGCCGGTTTACCAGCACCTCGTAGCCGACGGTCCTGACATTCTCGAGCTTGTAGCAGGCAAATGCGGTCATGGCGCCGACCTCGGCCCAGGATCCCGCATAGGGGCCGCACGAATAGCGGAGGGTAGCATCGGCGGCGACGATCGTTCCGTCCTTCATCGCGCCGATTTTCACGTCGATCGACGTGGCGCTGGTCGGGCCGGTCGCGCGAAATACCTCGTCGCGCGTCATGACCAGCTTGACCGGCCTGCCGGCCTTGCGCGACAGCGCGAGCGCGACGGGTTCAGCCCAGACATGCGTCTTGCCGCCGAAGCCGCCGCCGATTTCCGACGACGTTACGCGCAGCTTGGAGGCATCCATGCCGAGCAGTTGTGCGCAATGCTGGCGATAGACGAAGTGGCCCTGCGTGCAGACCCACAGATCCGCCGTGCCGTCCGGGCTGACATTGGCCACGCAGGCATGAGGCTCGATATAGCCCTGATGGGTCTGTTCGGTCTTGAACGTCCGCTCGACCACGAAATCCGCCTTTGCCATGCCGGCATCGATGTCACCATGTCCGAACTGGCTGCGCATCGAAACATTCGAAGCGCGATCCGGCTTCGGATCGACGCCTGTCGTGATGATCGTGTCGTTGATGAGCGGAGCATCCGCGGCAAATGCCTGGTCGACGTCGGTGACGTGCGGCAGGAGTTCATACTCGACTTCGATGAGCTTGAGCGCCTGTCTGGCGGTGCGTGCATCGATCGCCGCCACGGCGGCCACGGCGTGCCCGTCGTAGAGCGCCTTCCTGCGCGCCATGCAGTTATCGAGAATGTCATACATGGCGGCATCGCCGCTCGTGAGGTCGGGCAGGTCCGCCGCCGTCACCACGGCCTTGACGCCGGGAAGTTGCTCGGCCTTGGACGTGTCGATCCTGCGAATGACGGCGTGGGCGTGCGGGCTGCGCAAGATCCGTCCGACCAGCTGGCCGGGCATATTGAAATCGGCACCATAGCGCGCGCGGCCCGTCACCTTGTCGATGCCGTCGGGCCGGATCGGCCGCGTGCCGACGGAGGAGAAGCTGCGCGTCGCGTGGCGGGGATCGAAATTCATGGTCATGCTCCTCTCATAACGCTGGCCGCGTCCTGAACCGCACGCACTATTTTGTCATAGCCGGTGCAACGACAGAGATTTCCGGCAAGGCCGAAGCGTATTTCCTCTTCGGTGGGATCCGGATTCTTGGCCAGCAGATCCTGGGCGGCGATGAGAAAGCCGGGTGTGCAGATGCCGCACTGCAAAGCGGCATGCTCGAGGAACTTTTGTTGCAGGGGATGAAGCCTGTCGCCCTGCGCCATGCCCTCTACTGTGGCGATCCGGCGGCCTTCCGCCTCGGCCCCGAGCACCAGGCAGGAGCAAACCAGCCGGTCGTCGAGGACGATGCTGCAGGCGCCGCAGTCGCCCGTGCCGCAACCCTCCTTTACGCCCATCAGCCCCAGGCGTTCGCGCAGCACTTCAAGCAGCGTCTCGTCGGGATGACAGAGGAACTCGGCATGATCGCCATTGATTGTCGTCGAAACTGCTATGCCTGCCATCACTTTTGTCCTGCACGTTGATAGGCGGTCAGCGCGACCCGCTTGGCCAGCACACCCGCGACTTTCTTTCGGAATTCCACAGTGCCTCGCTTGTCGTCTATCGGGCGACAGGCGCTGGAACAGGCCTCGGCGAGGCGGTCCAGCGTGCTGATATCGACACGGGAACCGATCAGGATATCGGCCGCCTCTTTGACCAGGAGCACCGTCGGCGCCGCGGCGCCCAGCGCGACGCGCGCTTCCTCGACGACGCCCTGATCGTCGAGGGTGAGATTTACCGCGGTGCTGACGACGGCGATGTCCATCTCCGTTCGCGGTGTGAACCGTTGGTAGGCGTCGCCCGAATGCGGCCGGCGCTTGTCGAGCAGAATGGCTTCGATGATCTCGCCGGGCGCAAGCGATGTCCTGCCGGGGCCGACCGGTATCATTTCGACAGCGATCGTACGGGAACCGGCTGGCCCTCTGATCAGGGCCTTGGCGCCAGCGGCCACGAGGGCGGGCACGCTGTCAGCCGCGGGGGACGCATTGCAGAGGTTCCCGACGATCGTACAGCGTCCCTGTACCTGTTTGGAACCGATCAGGGTCGCTCCCTCGACAACACCCGGCCATGCGCGCCTGAGCGCTGCATTCTCGCCCAGAACGGCGCAAGGCACTGCGGAGCCTATGACGAAACCTTCGTCGTTTTCGCTCACGCATCTCAGGGCATCCACGCCTTTGATATCGATGATAAGGTCAGGCTCGATGAACCCTCCTTTCATTCTCACCAGCAAATCGCTCCCGCCGGCCAATATCGCGGCTTTGCCTGACGCTTCAGCCAGCAGGTCAATGGCATCCTCCAGCGAATCTGGGCGAACATAGCGCAAAGGGCTTCTCCTCGTGATGAAGTCGGGTCGGGATGGGAGCTTGCAATCCGTTGCAAACGCCGCTGCGACGATACGGCTCTTGCCGTCGCTCGACAACGCTATGGGATGCGCTGGTTCGATACAAGTCGGGTCCGACATTCAGGGAAGCGGCTGGCGCAAGTCCGGTCAAAATACGGTGATGGTTATCGCGGTTGCAGGGTGCCGACGATTTCGATACGGCCTACATGCGGTCCCTCTTCGGCCATGGCTATGCGCGGGCGCGGGCGGGATATCTCTGGATGCGCGGCCAGAAGTGGTTCCATATACAATTACGGGATAGGTTTGGTGCCGCTGCGGCTTTCAAGGCGATATCGTTGCCCTGGATAGATAATGCGCGTGATGGAGACGATGCTGCGATCCGACCAGGTCAGTCGCCGGATCATCAGGCAAGGCTCGGTTTTCAGGATCATCAGCAGCTTGCATTCCCAAGGCTGCGGAATCGTCGCCTCGACGACATGTTCGGAGCCTCTGAGGGGGGCTATGGCCGACAGGTAGGCATTCGGCGTGGTGGCCGAGAAGTCCTGGCCGAGATAGTCGGGCGCTACGCCGGGGTGCACATAGCGGTCCTCTATCTGCACCGGCACGCCTTCCTCGCTGTGCACGATGAGAGAATGGAAGACGGGTGCCCCGATTTCCAGGCCCAGGGCATCGGCAACATCCGGGGGCGCGGAGGCTTCCGCCAGCGCGACCACCCTCGCTTCGTGGGTGTGGCCCCGTTCCGCAATCTCGTCGGCGATATTGCGGACCTCGAACAGGGTCGATACGCCCTTGGGCTCGGCGACGAAGGAGCCGACGCCCTGGATTCGAACGAGTTCGCCTTCGCTTGCGAGTTCGCGCAGGGCGCGGTTGGCTGTCATCTTGCTGACGCCGAGTTCGGCCACGAGCTCGTTCTCCGAAGGAACGCGATGCTTCGGCGGCCATTCCCCGCTGCGAATCCTGTCGAGAATGATCTGCTTGACGCCGACATAGAGAGGCGTCGTATCATTTGCCGCCAGCTCGTCCCGCATTTCATGGCTACGTTTCATCGTTGAATTCCCTGGCGTCGAACTCGATTGTCAAAAAAACAAATATGCATCTTGCATAACACAGATTTTCTCCTATGGTACCATATACAACCTCCCCGGAGCGAATGCGATGGTGGCAAGCCGGCGAAGAATCGGCAAGCAATAATGCTCAACGAACCTCAGAGGAGCCCTCAAATGGAACTGCGGAAAGTCTTTCTTGCCGGCGTGGCCGCTTTTGCCGCGCTTTCTGCTCCCGTCCTCGCCAAGGACTGGAAGTCAGCCACTATCACGCTCGAAGGCGCCTATGCGCCCTGGAACCTTACCAATGCGGACGGCACGCTCGGCGGCTTCGAGCCCGAGCTTGCAAAGGTGCTTTGCGAACGCGCCAAGATCGAGTGCACGCTCGTCGCGTCCGACTGGGACGGCATGATCCCGGCACTGAATGCCGGCAAGTTCGACGTGATCATGGATGCGCTGTCGATAACCGAAGAGCGCAAGAAGGTCATCGATTTCACCATCCCCTATGCCGCAACGCCGGCGGCTTTCGCGACGGCGGCGGACAGCCCCGTGGCAAACGCGACCGGAACGGGCGCGATCATCAAGATGACGTCCGGCCAGACCGGCGTGAAGGAGATCGAGGCTCTGAAGGAAGCTTTCGCGGGCAAGACCATCGGTATCCAGGCGGCGACCGTTTACGCGAAGTTCATCTACGACAATTTCGGCGCGACGTCTGAAGTCCGGGAGTACAAGACCGGCGCCGAGCGCGATCTGGACCTCCAGAACGGCCGCATCGACCTCGGCTTCGACGATGCCGTCTATTTCGGCAACGCCTTTGCCGCCGCCAACGGCGCGCTCGCCTTCACAGGCCCGGAAATCGTCGGCCCGATCTGGGGCGAGGGCGAAGGTCTCGGCATCCGCAAGGCGGATACGGATCTGCGCGACAAGTTCAACGAGGCCATCAAGTCGGCGCTTGCCGATGGAACCGTGAAGGAGCTGTCGATGAAGTGGTTCAAGGTGGACGTCAGCCCGCAGGAATAGGCGGGATACGTCGTCGCGATCCGGGTTTCCGGCAGGCCGCTGGAAGCCCGGGGCGCATTTGTCTTGATGCCGCAATCGACGGGACACGGACATGACAACCTTGGAACTCCTTGGCTTCGGCCAGAACGGGTGGGGCGCGCTGCTTCTGGTCGCCACGCTGATGACGCTCGCAGTGACGGCAACGGCGCTCTTGATCGGGGCCGTGCTCGGCACCGTGGTAGCCATTGCGAAACTGTCGGGCAACCTGCTGCTGGTCAGCCTCGGCAATATCTATACGACCGTTTTTCGCGGCGTGCCGGAACTGCTGATCATCTATCTCATCTATTTCGGCGGCTCTTCGGCCGTCACGGCCGTCGGTCAGTGGATGGGGTATGAAGGGTTCCTCGGATTGCCGTCCTTTGCCGCCGGCGCGCTCGCCGTCGGCATCATCTCCGGCTCCTACCAGGCAGAAGTCTATCGCGGCGCCTATCTCGCCATCGCCAAGGGCGAACTCGAGGCGGCCTCGGCGATCGGCATGAACCGCATGCTGCGCCTGCGCCGTGTCGTCATGCCCCAGGTGCTGCGCTTCGCCATTCCCGGTCTCGGCAATGTCTGGCAGCTCACCCTCAAGGATTCCGCGCTGATCTCCGTCACCGGCCTTGCCGAACTGATGCGCACCAGCCAGGTGGCGGCGGGTTCGACCCGGCAGTATTTCCTTTTCTACATCGTCGGCGGCATTCTCTACCTGGTGCTTACGAGCCTTTCTGACCGGCTGTTCAACCGTGCCGAACGGCGCGCAAACCGCAGCATGCCGGCCGCAGCCATGGGGCAGGCCTGATGGATATCGCCTTTCTTTCCTCCGCGATGGCCACGCTGCTTGCAGCCGTGCCCACGACGCTCCTGCTGTTCTCGCTCTCGGTGTTCTTCGGCGGCCTGCTGGCACTGGTGATCGTCACGATGCGTGTTTCCGGCAACCGCTTTCTCTCCGGCTTCGCCAAGGGCTACATCTTCGTCTTCCGCGGCTCGCCGCTGCTGATCCAGATGTTCCTCGTCTTCTATGGGCTCGGCCAGTTCGGCGTCATCCGCTATTCCTTCCTCTGGCCGTTCCTGCGCGAGCCGGTGGTCTGCGCCGTGCTGTCGCTGGCGCTCTGCACGGCGGGGTACTCCGCGGAAATCTTCCGCAGCGGCATCCGCGCCGTCTCGCCGAAGGAGATCGAGGCGGCCCGTGCGATCGGCATGTCGGGCTTCCTTCTCGTTCGCCGCATCATCGCGCCGATCGCCTTCCGTCATGCCCTGCCGGCCTATTCGACGGAAATCGTGCTGATGATGAAGTCGACCGCGCTCGCCAGCCTCGTCACCGTCTGGGAGGTCACCGGCGTCGCACAGCGCCTGATTTCGCAGACCTACCGGACGATGGAGGTCTTCCTCTGCGCCGCGCTCATCTATCTCGTTCTGAATTTCCTGATCCTGCAGGCCATGGCGCTGCTGGAACGTTCGCTCTCGAAACATCGCCGCGCGGCCCCGCCGTCGGCAGTCAAAGCCTGAGGGAGGCCCGACCGATGCCTGGTGTGACCCGCCTTTCCGTCCGCGACATTCACAAGCGCTTCGGCAATCATGAAGTGCTGCGCGGCATTTCGCTCGATGCCGAGGACGGCGACGTGATTTCGCTGCTTGGCGCCTCCGGCTCCGGCAAATCGACTTTCCTGCGCTGCATCAACCTCCTGGAAACGGCGACCTCCGGCGAGATCTTCGTCGACGGCGAGCAGATCCGCATGGTGCAGAAGAACGGCCAGAGCCGCCCGGCAAGCCAGCGGCAGGTCGATCATATCCGCTCCGAACTCGGCATGGTGTTCCAGAGCTTCAATCTCTGGTCCCATATGACGATCCTGCAGAACATCATCGAGGGACCCGTCCATGTGCTGAAGCGCCCCAAGGCCGAATGCATCGCCGAGGCTGAGGCGCTGCTGGAAAAGGTCGGCATCGCCGACAAGCGCCATGCCTATCCGGCCCATCTGTCGGGCGGCCAGCAGCAGCGCGCGGCCATCGCCCGCGCGCTCGCCATGAAGCCGAAGGTCATGCTGTTCGACGAGCCGACCTCGGCGCTCGATCCGGAACTCGTCGGCGAAGTGCTGCGCGTCATGCGCGCGCTGGCCGAGGAGGGCATGACGATGCTGGTCGTCACGCATGAAATGAGCTTTGCGCGCAACGTGTCCAACCGCGTCGTCTTCATGCGCCAGGGCCTCGTCGACAGCAGCGGCACGCCCGACGAGATGTTCGGCGGCGGCGCATCGCCGGCCTTCCGGCAGTTCATCGGCCATTTCGGCAGCGGTCAATGAGCGTCGTTCTCGACAACGGGCTTTCCTGGCGGGAGGTCGCGCGGATCGGCGAGGGGGAAACGTTGGTCCTCTCCGAGCGGGCGACCGCCCGTCTCGCACGGGCAAGAGAGATCGTCGACGCCATCGTGACTGCCGGCATCCGTGCCTATGGCGTCAATACGGGCGTCGGCGCGCTTTCCGATACGGTTGTCGATATCGCATCGCAGAGCCGGCTTTCGCGCAACATCGTGCTGAGCCATGCCTGCGGTGTCGGCCCGCTGCTGGCGCCGCGCGAGGTTCGCGCGATCATCGCCGCGCAGATCGCCAATTTCTGCCACGGCCATTCCGGCGTGCGTCCGGCGGTCGTCAGCCATCTCGCAGCCTTTCTTTCGAAGGATTGCATTCCCGATGTGCCCTCCAAGGGGTCGGCGGGATACCTTACCCACAATGCCCATACCGCGCTCGTCCTGATCGGCGAGGGGCATGCCGCCGTGCGAGGTGAACGCATGACCGGCCGCGAGGCACTCGCGACCATCGGCCTTTCGCCGCTGGTGCTGGAGGCCAAGGAGGGTTTGAGCCTGGTCAACGGCACGGCCTGCGCGACCGGTCTGGCCTCGCTTGCCTTGTCGCGCGCCGAACGGCTGCTCGAATGGGCCGATGTGATCGCCGCGCTGACGCTTGAGGCGGCTGGATGCCAGATGGCGGCTTTCGACGAGGCGGTTCTCGCCCTGCGGCCGTCCGCGGGCATTGCCAAGGTCGGCGCGACGTTGCGTGCGCGCCTCGCCGGAAGCGGCCTGGTCGCGGCGGCCGTCGGAAGGCGCACGCAGGATGCCCTCAGCCTGCGTGCGGTTCCCCATGCGCATGGCGCGGCCTGGGACGTCTTCGAGCAGAGCGGCGCCATCGTCGATCGCGAACTGGCGTCCGTTACCGACAATCCCGCCGTTTCCGGTACGCCCGAACAGCCGGTCGTGTCCTCGCAGGCCCATGCCGTCGCGCCGGCACTGGGGCAGGCGGCCGACAGCCTCGCGGTCGCAATCGCCCAGATCGCGGCCATGAGCGAGCGGCGCATGGACCGTCTGGTCAACCCGCTGGTCAGCGGCCTGCCGCCTTTCCTGGCCAGTGACGCCGGCAGCCATTCCGGTTTCATGATCGCGCAATATACGGCAACGGCGCTCAGCACGGAAAACCGCCGACTGGCGTCGCCCGCCGCGATGGATGGCGGCATCACTTCAGGCCTGCAGGAAGATTTTCTCGCGCATCCGACGGCGGCGGCCAACAAGCTGCTGGCCATCCTCGACAATGCGGAACATATCCTGTCGATCGAGCTGATGGCGGCGGCACAGGCGCATGATTTCCTGACGGGAATGGGTGAACGTGCCGCCGGCACGCAGGCCGTGTATTCCATGGTCCGTGAAAACGTCGCGCATTACGAGGACGACCGGCCGCTCGGCGCCGATATCGAAGCGCTGCGGACGTTGATCGCCGGAGAAGATCCGGCAACCTAGCCCGAGAAGAATCGTACCGGCGGAGCCAAAGGACTCTGGTCGAGGATCGAACCCGTTGCACTTGAGGGATACTTCGGTTCGGATCCGTTCAATAGCGTTGGTCACGCTGGTTCCGGTGCCGGACGGCGCGTTCATTCTTCCGCCGAATCTGGCTTCCTCCTTTCACGACTGTGGCGCAGCCTCACGGGCCATCTGCGTGAGGACGTCACCCATCGTGCGGGCAAGGGCGCGGGCGGCGAGGGTGGGTTGCTTGTCGGCATAGCGGATGGTGAGCGACGAACCGGGTAGGGGAGGCAGGAAGCTGCCGGCCGGAGAAGCCTTGACGCCGCTGCCGATGTCGCCTTCCGTAACGACGGCCACGGCAAGCCCGGCGCGCACCACGGCGAAGACGCCTTGCAGGCTGGTGCAGGTCACGATGCATTTCCAGCGTATGCCGTTCTGCTCCAGTGCGGCAAGCGCCGCGCCGCGATAGGCGCAGGGGCCGCGCACCAGCGCCAGCGGCACCACGCCGTCGCTCGGCGGCACCCAGTTCGGCGCGGTGATCCACACGAGGTTCTCGGTGCACAGCACGTCGCCGTCCTGCACGGCGGGAACGTCCCGGATGACGGCAAGGTCGATGTTGCGCTGGCGCAGATCCCGCGTCAGGTCGCTCGACAACCCGCCGCGGATCTCGACGCCGACGCGCGGCTTCTCCAGCATGAAATTCTTGAGCGCCACCGTGAGCGGCACGAAGAGGTAATGGTCGTCCGGCACGCCGACCACCAGGGTGCCGGTCAGGAGGTCGGGCTTGAAGCTCTGCTCCATCTCCTCGACGGAGCGGACCACGCGCGTTGCATATTCGATCAGCTCGCGTCCGTCGGAGGTCAGCGTGCAGGTGCGCGTCGTGCGCTCGAAGAGCTGCTTGCCGAGATGGGTCTCCAGCCGGGCGATCTTATGGCTGACGGTGGATTGCGTGATGTTCAGCCTTTCGGCGGCCTCCGAAAAGCTCTGCGTATCCGCCAGGGTGAGAAAGCATTTCAGCAGCGAGGTATCCATGGCGCGCGAGAATATATGAAGTTTATCGTTCAATCCATGGTCAAATATCGCTTCTATCGATTAGCCCCGCGCGCCATCCTTCGATGGGTCAAGATCATGGACCATATCGAGGGAGGACGCGAATGTTGGAAATGGGCAGGGATCGCCGCGGCTGGGTGCCGCTCGATTGCATTCTCGATGGCGGGCCGGCGGCTCGCGCGGCGATCGGTCTCGTCGTGCTGGCGAACGATACGGTCATCGAACCCGAGGTCCGTCGCTTCCTGCCATTGCCCGGCGTCGAGGTCTATTCCAGTCGCATTCCGATGGCGCGGGACGTGTCGCCGGAAAGCCTTGCGGCGATGGCAGACGCGCTGCCGCGGGCGGTCGAGCTGCTTTTGCCGGAAGACCGCCTCGACGTCGTGGCCTTCGGCTGCACCTCGGGCTCCATGGTCATCGGGCCGGAGCGGATCGCCGATATCGTCGAGACGGTGCGGCCCGGCGTGAAGGTGTGCAATCCCGTTTCCGCCAGCCTTGCCGCCTTCGGGGCGCTCGGCGTCAGCCGGATCGGCCTCGTCACGCCCTACAGCACTGAGGTCAACAAGCGCGTCGAGCGCTTCTTTGCCGCCAACGGGCTCGATATCGCGGCCCGCGCCAGCTTCCACCAGGACAGCGACGTCTCCATCGCCCGCATTCGCGAGGAGGACATATTGCGGTCCGCCGTCGAGATCGGCAGGCTAGATGTGGAGGCGGTGTTCCTGTCCTGCACGGCGCTGCGTTGCTCCGGCATCATCGATGCCGTGGAGGCGGCGATCGGCAAGCCGGTGGTGACCAGCAATCAGGCGCTCGCCTGGGATGCCTTGCGGAAGGCCGGTGAGAAAGAGACCGTGCCCGGTGCCGGGCGCCTGTGGATGCAGTAGCGGCGGCCACGCCGCCCGGATCAGGAGAACGACCATGACGGATACGCAGAACGAACGCCCCGATTCCCGGGCGGCCATGGATGGCGAGATCGGCATTCTCGCCCGCCGCAGGATCGAGGCGGGCATCATCGCGCCGATCTACGAGGAGATGCGCCGGCAGGTCGGCGAGGAGACGGCCCAGTCCATCCTCGACACCGCCATCCGCAAGGCGGCGATCAAGGCCGGCAAGGACTTCGCAGCCAAGACGCCCGGCGGCACGACGCTGCGCACCTTCCAGGAACTGCAGGACCTGTGGACGCAGGACGACGCCCTCGTCATCGAGGTCACCAGGGCGACGGACGAGGAATTCCACTACAACGTCAAGCGATGTCGCTACGCCGAGACCTATCGCGAGATGGGCCTCGGCCATATCGGTCACCTCCTGTCCTGCAACCGCGACGGCGTGTTCTGCACCGGCTACGATCCGCGTATCACCCTGGAGCGCACGCAGACGGTGATGGAGGGCGCCTCGCATTGCGACTTCAAGTACCGTTTCCACGAGACCCCGCAGGAGACCGGTGAATGACGGCAGTCCCGTCTGCGCTCGCCATCGATGCCGGGCGACTGTGGTCCGATATCCTGTCGACTGCCCGCATCGGCGCTCATGGCGAGACCGGCATGAACCGGCTCGCACTCAGCGCCAGCGACGGCGAGGTGCGCGGCTGGTTCGCCGCGGAATGCCGGGCGCTCGGCTGCACCATCGAGGTCGATGGTGTCGGCAACATGTTCGCCACCTTGCCCGGCACGGAGCCCGGCCTTGCGGCTATCGCCGTGGGCAGTCATCTCGACACCCAGCCGGCCGGCGGGCGTTTCGACGGCATCCTCGGCGTGCTGGCCGGGGTGGAGATATTGCGGGTGCTCCATGCCGCCGGGCGGCGGCTGCGCCATCCGTTCACGGTCATCAACTGGACCAACGAAGAGGGCTCCCGCTTTTCGCCGGCCATGATGGGATCCGGCGTCTTCTGCGGTGTGCACGATCTCGAAACGATCCTTGCCCGCAAGGACAAGGACGGGGTGACGGTGGGCGAGGCGCTGTCGGCGATCGGCTATCGCGGCGCGCATGCGCCGGGGCACCTGCCGCTCGCGGCCTATCTCGAACTGCATATCGAACAGGGTCCGGTGCTGGAGGCTGAGGGCAGCGCTGTCGGCGTCGTCAGCGGCGTGCAGGGGCTTTGTTGGCTGGATGTCCGCATCCGCGGCACGGAGGCCCATGCGGGCGCCTTCCCGATGAACCTGCGCGCGGACGCGCTGGTTTCGGCGGCGAAGGTCGCGCTTGCCGCCGAGGCCGTCGCGCTGAAACATCTGCCGGGCGTTGCCACGGTGGGCCATATCCATGCGATGCCGAATTCACGCAATGTCGTGCCGGGCGAGGTTCGCCTCGAAATCGACATGCGTCATCCCGAGGCGGTAGGGCTTGCGGCGATGGAGGCGGCGCTGACCGCCGAAATCGGGCGGCTCGTGCCGGGGGCGGAGGTCTCCGTCGTCTGGCGCAAGGCGCCGGTCGTCTTCGATGCGGCATTGCGCAGGGTGATCCGTCAGGAGGCGGAGGCGCTTGGTCTTTCCGCCATCGACATGGTTTCGGGCGCCGGCCACGATGCGGCCCATGTCGCCGGCAGGGTGCCGGCGGCGATGATCTTCATTCCCTCGCGCGAGGGCCTGTCGCACAACGAACGCGAATTCTCCTCGCCGCAGCAATGCGCCGAGGGTGCTGACCTATTGCTGCGAAGCGTGCTTCGCGCCGACGAACTCCATCCAGAACGGAGCTGACGATGGTTTCCACTTCCGATCTCAAGGCAGGCCTCAGCGCCGTCACCGCCGCCGATGCGCCGGCGGCCATCGGGCCCTATTCGCAGGCGATCGCCGTGAACGGC
>NZ_QNUJ01000019.1 GCF_003574625.1 Shinella zoogloeoides | reverse complement strand
GGACCGGCGATGACGATGCGCTCGCCTTTCATGACCTTGAGGTTGATGTCGCGCAGAACGTGGAAGTCGCCGTACCACTTGTTCATGTTGGTGATCTCGACGGCGACGTCCGTTGCGGACACTTCCATCTTTTGCGCCTGGGCCTGGTTAGCCATTGTTGTTTCCTCTCAGTTATCTTTTGTGGCTCGTGTCGAGCCGGCGTTCCACGAAAGCCGAGTAGCGCGACATGCCGAAGCAGAAAATCCAGAACACGAAGCCGGCGAAGATCAGGCCCGTCAGCGGCGTGACGGGGGTGATCCAGCCCGAATCCCCAAAACTCGCCTTCACGATGCCCAGCAGGTCGTACATCGAGATGATCGTGACGAGGGACGTATCCTTGAACATGCCGATGAAGGTATTCACGATGCCCGGTATCACGAGTTTGATGGCCTGCGGTAGCACGACGAAGGTCATTTTGTGGAAGTAGTTTAGACCAAGAGCGTCGGCCGCTTCATATTGCCCTTTCGGAATGGCTTGAAGACCACCGCGAATAACCTCCGCCATATAGGCGGAGGCGAAGATCGACACGCCGACGAGGGCACGCAGGAACTTGTCGATATTGTTGCCCGGCGTCAGGAAGAGCGGCAGCAGCACGCTCGCCATGAAGAGGACCGTGATCAGCGGCACGCCGCGGATCAGCTCGATGAAGACGACGCTGACCGTCTTCATCACCGGCATGCGCGAGCGCCGCCCGAGCGCCAGCAGGATGCCCGCCGGCAGCGAGACGACGATGCCGACGAAGGAGAGGATGAGCGTCACCATCAGCCCGCCCCACAGCGACGTCTCCACATGCCGCAGGCCGAACGAGCCACCGAGCAGCAGGAAGAAGGAAACGAGCGGGAAGGCGATGAGCAGCAGGAGAGCGTTCAGTCCCTTGCGCGGCACCTTCGGCATCAGGAACGGCACGAGCAGCGCCACGAACAGCGCGACCACCAGGAGCGGCCGCCACAGCTCGTCGCGGGGATAGGAGCCGAACATGAACTGCACGAAGCGGTCGTTCACATAGGCCCAGCAGGCGCCGCTCCAGCCGGTCGGCAACTGGCCGCCCTGGTCGGTGGTGAGGCAGACCGTGCGGTCCGCCCCGGTCCAGACGGCGGAGACGAAAAGCCAGTTGAGCGCCTTCGGCACGTAGTAGAGGATCGCCGTGATGGCGAGGATGGACAGGATGCTGTCCTTCCACGAGGCGAACAGGTTGTTGCGGATCCAGGCGAAGGCCGACGCCTCGGAGGCCGGCGGCTTTTCCGCTTCGAGGAACCGCTCGCGGACATAGGTCGTGGTCTCGGTCATCTCAGCGCTCCACCAGGGCCATCTTGGCGTTGAACCAGTTCATGAACAGCGAGGTGATGAGGCTGATCGAGACATAGATCAGCATCCAGATCGAGATGATCTCGATCGACTTGCCGGACTGGTTGAGGATGGTGCCGCCGACCGCGACGAGGTCGGCATAGCCGACGGCCACCGCGAGCGAGGAGTTCTTGATGAGGTTGAGATATTGCGAGGTGAGCGGCGGGATGATAATGCGCAGCGCCTGCGGCAGCACGACGAGCCGCGTTGCCTGCCCGGCACGAAGGCCGAGCGCATAGGACGCCTCCGACTGGCCCTTCGACACGCCGCGAATGCCGGCGCGCACGATCTCGGCGATGAACGAGGCCGTGTAGAGCGAGAGCGCGAGATAGAGCGCCAGGAATTCCGGCCCGATCACCATGCCGCCCTTCATGTTGAAGGAGCCGGGGACCGGATAGTCGAGCGAGAGCGGCATGCCCATCAGCACATGCACGACGAGCGGCAGGAGCACGATCAGGCCGAGATTGACCCAGAGCACCGGCGGGCGCTTGCCCGTGGCGCGTTGGCGCGCATTCGCCCAGATCGTAAAGGCGATCGCCGCGAAGATGCCAAGGAGGAAGGCGCCGAACACGATCCCGAAACCTTCGCCGAAGACCGGCGCGGGCATATAGATGCCGCGGTTCGAGATGAAGAATGCGGCGTCGGGGTTTTCCTGCACATGCTGGAAGATGCTGCGGATCGACGGCAGCAGGGCGAGAACGCCGAGATACCAGAAGAAGATGACCAGCAGCGGCGGGATGTTGCGGAAGATTTCCACATAGACCGTGCAGAGCCTGGCGATCAGCCAGTTGTGCGACAGGCGCCCGATGCCGACGAGAAGGCCGACGATCGTCGCGGTGACGATGCCGGCGGCGGCGATGACGAGCGTGTTGATGAGGCCGACCTGCAGCGCGCGGAAATAGGTGGAATCGCTGGAATAGGCGATCAGCGTCTGCGCGATGTCGAAGCCGGCGCGGCTGTTGAGGAAGCCAAAGCCCGCCGACATGTTGGCGCGGGCGAGGTTCTGGATGACGTTGTGCCACGCATACCAGACGGCGGCGACGATTATCACGAACGTCACGATCTGATAGACGACGCTTCTCAGCGCTGGATTGTAGAGTAGAGATACCTTCGGCGGTTCGCCGGACCCTGTTCGGGCATCCGCAAGAGCCATGCATTTCCCCTGACGTTGTTTTCGCCCTGTTTTCCGAGCGTTTCATTAAAGGGGAGGGCAGTTTTCTGCCCTCCCGATGTGGTCGATCCGGTTAGCGGATCGGCGGAGCGTACTGCAGGCCGCCCTTCGTCCACAGCCCGTTCAGGCCGCGGGCGATCTTGAGCGGGGAGCCTTCGCCGATATTGCGTTCGAAGGATTCGCCGTAATTGCCGACGGCCTTGATGATCTGCACGGCCCAGTCCTTCGGCACGCCGAGGTCGGCGCCGATGGTGCTGTCGGCTTCTTCACCGAGGAAGCGCTTGATGTCCGGGTTGTCGGACTTCTTCATCTCCTCGACATTGGCCTGCGTGATGCCGAATTCCTCGGCGGCCACCATCGCGTAATGCGACCAGGTCACGATGTCGAACCACTTGGAATCGTTCTGGCGGACGGCCGGGCCGAGCGGCTCCTTGGAGATGATTTCCGGCAGGACCATGTGGTCGTCCGGATTGGTCATCTTCAGGCGGATCGAGTAGAGACCCGAGGCGTCGGTCGTGTAGGCATCGCAGCGGCCGGCATTGTAGGCGGCGTCCGCCTCGTCCTGCGCTTCGAAGACGACCGGCTTGAAATCCATGTTGTTGGCACGGAAATAGTCGGCAAGGTTGAGTTCGGTGGTCGTGCCGGACTGCACGCAGACGGATGCGCCGGACAGCTCCAGCGCGGACTTCACGCCGAGTTCCTTCTTCACCATGAAGCCCTGGCCGTCATAGTAGTTGACTGCGCGGAAATCGAAGCCGAGCTGCGTATCGCGGCTGATGCTCCAGGTGGTGTTGCGGGAAAGGATATCGACTTCGCCGGACTGCAGGGCCGGGAATCGGTCCTTGGCCGAGAGGGGCGTGTACTTCACCTTCGTGGCATCGCCGAAGACGGCGGCGGCCACGGCCTTGCAGAGATCGACGTCGAGACCGGACCAGTTGCCCGCCGAATCCTGCGCGCCGAAACCGGCGAGATTCGAGCCGTTCACGCCGCACTGGACGAAGCCCTTGGCCTTCACGTCGGAAAGCGTGTCAGCCTGAGATGCCGTTGCGCCAAGCCCCAGTACGGCGGCGCCGACGAGCGCCGTCACGATTTTTTTTGCCATTTTTTACAACCTTTTTCTGTTGTCTTGTTTTATCCGCCGGCCCCTCTTCCCTAAAAGGGCACGCCTGCGGAACTCGCTACCCTCCCGGTGCGAGGTTGCTTATCTCATGCTCAAAATGACGCAGGGTCAAGGGAGGGTCGCCATTTTCCGGCCACGATTCCGATTTTGCCGCCGAATGGCGGAATTTTGGGCGGAAAAGCGTGGATTTGTGCAGTAAATCGCTCAAAAAATCGCGCAATCGGCCTTCAAGGGCGGGTTTTCGCGTCTTTATCCTTTCGTATTGGGGTTGACCTCAGAGGTCCTCTGGCGAAAAGTCGGCGCCTCCACATTTCTCGCAATTCCCGGACCGAACCCATGAAAAACAGAGACGAAATCCTCGCCGGCGCCGGCGTGAACACCCGCCTTGCCCATGCCGGAAACGACCCGGCCGAGTTTCACGGTTTCGTCAATCCGCCGGTGGTCCACGCCTCGACCGTGCTCTTCCCCAATGCCGCGACCATGGAAAACCGCGGGCAGAAATACACCTACGGCACCCGCGGCACGCCGACGACCGATGCGCTCTGCGCGGCGATCGACGAGCTGGAAGGGTCGGCCGGAACGATTCTCGTGCCCTCGGGCCTTGCCGCCGTCACCGTGCCGTTCCTCGCCTATCTTTCGGCCGGCGACCACGCGCTCATCGTCGATTCGGTCTATCACCCGACCCGCCATTTCTGCGACACGATGTTGAAGCGCCTCGGCGTGACGGTGGAATATTACGATCCGATGATCGGCGCGGGCATCGAGGCGCTGATCCGGCCGAACACGAGGCTGGTGCATACGGAGGCGCCGGGCTCCAACACCTTCGAGATGCAGGATATCCCGGCCATCGCCGCCGCCGCCCACAAGCACGGCGCGGTCGTGACGATGGACAATACCTGGGCGACGCCGCTTTATTTTCGCCCGCTCGATTTCGCCGTGGACGTTTCCATCCATGCAGCGACGAAATATCCGGCCGGGCACTCGGACGTGCTGTTCGGCACCGTCTCGGCCAATGCCGCCCATTGGGAGCAGTTGCACGAGACCCAGATCACGCTCGGCACCTGCGCCTCGCCGGACGATGCCTACCAGGTGCTGCGCGGCCTTCGCACCATGGGCGTGCGGTTGGAGCGGCACCAGGAAAGCGCGCTGGAGCTCGCCCGCTGGCTGGAGGGCGTCGACGACGTTTCGCGCGTTCTGCATCCGGCCCTGCCGAGCTTCCCGGGCCACGAACTCTGGAAGCGCGACTTCAAGGGTGCGAGCGGCATCTTCTCCATCGTGCTGAAGGGCGGCTCGCCGGAGCGCTACAAGGCCAAGGCCCATGCCTTCCTCGATGCGCTCGGCATTTTCGGCCTCGGCTATTCCTGGGGCGGCTTCGAGTGCCTTGCCGTGCACGTGTATCTTGGCGACCGCCGGGTGGCCAAGGGGCCGGAGGAGGGGCCGGTGCTGCGGTTGCAGATCGGCCTCGAGGACGTGAAGGATATCAAGGCGGATATCGAGCGCGGGCTGGCCGCGGCGCGGGCGGTATAGGGCAGGATTGCCCCTCATCCACCTGCCGGCACCTTCTCCCCGCAAGCGGGGAGAAGGGACTTTGCCGCGCCGGCTTCCGTTCGCCGGAACCGGTTCCCTGAAAGTATCACGATTAAGATGAGCAAGGCATCACATCCTCTCCTTCTCCCCGCTTGCGGGGAGAAGGTGCCGGCAGGCGGATGAGGGGCTCTTTCACTCCGGCGTGCGATACCCGTAAAGCCAGTCGAAATCCGCCGCGAGGCTTTCCGGCTTGCGCAGCGACAGGACAATGTTGCGTGCGAGCGCGACCGGGCCGCGAGCATGATAGGCGAAGCGGTTGAACGCACCGCGGCTGCGCACGCGCGAAACACGCGCACGGCGGGTCTTCTCGAAGCCGTCGAGGGCCGCTCCGATGTCCATGGCCGTTGCCAGCCTTTCGGCGAGCAAGGCAGCATCCTCGATCGCCATCGCCGCGCCCTGCGCCGCGAAGGGCGTCATGGCGTGGGCGGCATCGCCGATCAGCACCGTTTTCCCGCCATCCGTCCATGCGCCGTCCGGGCAGCCGAAGAGCGGCCAGACGAGCGGATCCTGCGCATCCGGCAGGAGGCCGCGGATATCCGGGTGCCAGCCCTTGAAGGCATCCAGCAGGCGGCCGCGCGTCCGCGCATCGCCCTTGCGCAGCCAGCCCTCGGCCGGCGCGTCCGGCTGGGCATGGATCGCGACGATGTTGAAGACGTCCGTTTCGGCGAGCGGATAGGCGACGAGATGGGCATTCGGCCCGAGGAAGGCCGCGACCGTGCGCGGATCGAGAAAGGACGGTGCGGCTTCATAGGGCACGAGGAAGCGCCAGGCGACATTGCCGGAGTAGCGGGCGGGCAGGGCGCCCGGCACCGCGCTCCGCAGGCGCGACCAGACGCCGTCCGCCGCGATCAGGACATCCGCCGGAGCCAGCGAAAGAGCGGCCTCGGCATTTGCGATATGCTCGTCGATCGTCAGCGTGCACAGCGGTTCGGCGCGAACGGCCTCGATGAGGACCTTTTGCAGCGAGGCGCGGTGGAGGACCCCATAGGGCGCGCCCCAGCGGCTCTCGGCCGCCGCGCCGGCGGGAACCGAGGCGAGGGGCGCAAGCGAGAGGCCGGAGGAGAGGAGAATATGGTCCGGCTCGGTCCAGCGGGCGCGCAGCGCATCGAGAAGGCCGAGATCGGCGAGGATGCGCGAGGCATTCGGCGAGAGCTGCAAACCGGCGCCGACCTCCGCAAGCGCGGGGGCCTGTTCGAGGACATGCGAGGCGATGCCCTTGCGGGCGAGCGCAAGGGCCGTCGTCAGGCCGGCAATGCCGGCGCCGACGATCGTTACGGATTTGACGGAAGACATGGGAGTGCCGGCCTTCCGGCCGTCACGCCGCCACCTGGTTGGTGAAGGTGCAGCCGACCGGATCGGTCTGGGTGGCCTTCAGCGCCGGGTTGTAGCGGTAGAGCGTCGAACAGTAGGGGCAGACCTTCTCGTTGTCGTCGCCCATGTCGAGGAAGACGTGCGGATGGTCGTAGGGCACGGAAGCGCCGACGCACATGAATTCCTTCACGCCGATCTCGATCGTGCGGTGGCCGCCGTCGTTCTGGAAATGGGGAATGCTGTGCCCAGCCATGTGATGCTCCGTGGAAATGCGTCTTTTCTGGCGCGGACCATAGTCGCCTTCGGCTTAAATGTGTAGATGCAAAACCGTCGCGCCGGAGGAGAAATCCGCAGCCGCCGTTTTCCTTGCGGCCGATCGGCATTATGAGCGTGGACAGAAACGAAAGACGGACCGCGATGAACCTCGATAACCCGCCCTTTTCCCGCTTCACCCATGACGGCCTCGAGCTCGCCTTCTTCGACGAGGGCGATCCGTCCGGGTATCCGGTGCTGCTGATCCACGGCTTTGCCTCCAGCGCGAATGTCAACTGGGTGTTTCCCGGCTGGTTGAAGACGCTGGGCGATGCCGGCTACCGGGTGATCGCCATCGACAATCGCGGCCATGGCGCGAGCGACAAGCCGCACGATCCGGCGCTCTACACGCCCCCGCTGATGGCGGGCGATGCCGCGGCGCTCCTCGACCATCTCGGCATTTCCGAGGCGCATGTCTTCGGCTATTCCATGGGCGCGCGCCTCACCGCCTTCCTGGCGCTCGCCCATCCGGACCGGGTGCGCTCCGTCGTCTTCGGCGGGCTCGGCATCGGCATGGTGGAGGGCGTCGGCGACTGGGACCCCATCGCGGATGCGCTGCTGGCCCCCTCTCTCGACGTGGTGACGCATGAGCGCGGCCGCATGTTCCGCGCCTTCGCCGACCAGACGAAATCCGACCGTCAGGCGCTCGCCGCCTGCATCATGACCTCGCGCGACCTCCTGACGGTTGACGACATGGCGCGCATCGATATGCCGGCGCTGATCGGCGTCGGCACGAAGGACGACATTGCCGGCGCGCCCGAGCCGCTCGCCGCGCTGATGCCGGATGCCCGCGCGCTCGACATTCCGGGCCGCGACCACATGCTCGCCGTCGGCGACAAGGTGTTCAAGCGCGCCGTCCTCGATTTCTACGCGGAGATCGGCGGCCGCTGAGGCGGCCATTCACGACAACCTGCGGGCGGCCATTCCGCTCGGGCATGCTTTGCACTATATTCGGGCGGAACGACACCAAGGAGTGCGGCGATGGTCGCGACGAACGAACTGAGGGCCGGCGAGAAGCTCAAGGCCATGGATCCGATCTGGGACAGCCTGCGCGAGGAAGCGCGCGTGGCCGCCCAGGCCGAGCCGCTGCTGGCGGCCTTCCTCTATTCGACGGTGCTCAACCACCGCTCGCTCGAGGAAAGCGTGATCCACCGCGTCTGTGAGCGCCTCGATCATCCGGACCTGCAGGCCAACCTCCTTCACCAGATCTTCGACGAGATGCTTGAGGACTGGCCGGAATGGGGCAGCATCCTGCGCGTCGACATCCAGGCCGTCTACGACCGCGATCCCGCCTGCCTGCGCTTCCTCGACGCGGTGCTCTACTTCAAGGGCTTCCACGCCATCCAGACCCATCGCCTGGCGCACTGGCTGCATGAGAAGGGCCGGCGCGACCTTTCGCTCTATGTGCAGAGCCGGTCCTCCAGCGTCTTCCAGACGGACATCAATCCGGCCGCGCGCATCGGCAAGGGCTTCTTCCTCGACCATGCGACGGGCCTCGTCGTCGGCGAGACGGCGGTCATCGGCGACAATGTCTCGATCCTCCACAACGTCACGCTCGGCGGCACCGGCAAGGAGGGCGGCGACCGCCATCCGAAGATCGGCGACGGCGTGATGATCGGGGCGGGCGCAAAAATCCTCGGCAATATCCATATCGGCCGTTGCTCGCGCATCGCGGCCGGTTCCGTGGTGCTGAAGGCCGTGCCGCCGAAATCGACGGTGGCGGGCGTGCCGGCCAGGGTCATCGGCGAGGCTGGCTGCAACGAGCCGTCGCGCGCCATGGACCAGCTCCTCGCCGCCTTCGACTACGATCTGTGACCGGACCCGGATGCCCTGCGACGCGGTTTTCATCCGTGTTGCCTGAAGGCGGCAGGGCGGGAAAAGTCGTTTTCGTGGGTTTACAGGCCAGAGGGCAGGTGCGAGAAGCGCGGCAAATCAACCGTTACGGAGACATATCGTGAAGCCGGAAGAAATCAGGAAGCTCGAGGCCTACTTCAAGCGCAATCTCAACAAGGAGATCGTCGTGAAGGCCCGCCCGCGCAAGGATGAATCCGCCGAAGTCTACCTCGCCGACGAATTCCTGGGCGTCATCTTCCGCGACGACGAGGACGGGGAACTGTCCTACAACTTCTCCATGGCGATCCTCGACATCGACCTTTGATCCGTCGGAAGTTTCGCAGTGACAAAAGCCCGGCTGCCCTTGGCGCCGGGCTTTTTCGCTTGGGGCGCTGCCGGCCCATTTCATGATCGTTTTGCGACAAAATCGCCGTTTGCGAAGCGCAATGATCATACCTATCGCGCAACATCTTGCTTTGCTTATGGAATATTGCATTGCAGCATCGATATTGACTTTTTTGTGCGCTGCATATAGTTTCCAGGCCACTCACCGGGATCCAAAGGAGACTTCGATGTTCAATTTCGACGAGGCAAGCAAGAAGAACAAGGAAGCGGTTGACACGATCGTCAAGAGCTACACGACCGTTGCCAAGGGCATGCAGGCCATCGCAACCGAAACCGCGGACTATTCCAAGAAGTCCTTCGAGGACGGCCTCGCTCACTTCGAGAAGCTCAGCGGCGTCAAGAGCGTCGAAGCCGCTCTCGAACTGCAGACCGCCTTTGTGAAGTCCTCCTACGAAGGCTTCGTCGCCGAAGCCACCAAGCTCGGCGAAATGTATGCCGATCTCGCCAAGGGCGCCTACAAGCCCTACGAGGCGCCGGTTGCCAAGGCGACCGCCGCTGCCAAGGCTGCCGTCGCGGCCTGATCGACCGGTAAAGTCTTACGCGCATAGCGTTTACGGGCCGGCTGCGGGCAACCGCGGCCGGCCTTCCCGCGTTCCGGGATTGCGCGAGGCTGACGCAGCGGAGCCAAATTTCGCTATTTCCTTCGGATGGCCCGCGATTATGATTGCAGTGCGAAGCAGGGGTCTTACAATCGTGTGTCGAGACATTAGATAACAGTTCCAGATGGCAGCCTCGGGCGAATGCACCGGAGCAAGCGACTGTAATCAAGGGAATGAACACGCATGGAAGTGAGACGGGTTCGGATGCAGGATGGCGATGAGGGCGGCGACACTCCCGGTCGCAGCACCTCGGTCATTACCCGCACGAAGCCAAAGACCAAGAAGCCGAGCCTCTATCGCGTCCTGCTGCTGAACGATGATTATACTCCCATGGAGTTCGTGATCCACATTCTGGAGCGTTTCTTCCAGAAGGACCGGGAAGCGGCCACGCGGATCATGCTGCATGTGCACAATCACGGCGTAGGCGAGTGTGGCGTGTTCACCTACGAGGTTGCCGAAACCAAAGTGACACAGGTGATGGATTTCTCCCGCCAGCACCAGCACCCGTTGCAATGTGTCATGGAAAAGAAATGAGGAACGAACGTGCCAACATTTTCTGCCAGCCTTGAAAAGGCCCTCCATCAGGCACTGACCTACGCGAACGAGCGCCATCACGAATATGCGACGCTCGAACATCTCCTGCTCGCGCTGATCGACGACGCCGACGCGGCCGCCGTGATGGGCGCCTGCAACGTCAATCTCGATGTCCTGCGCAAGACCGTCACCGACTATGTCGACCATGACCTCGCAAACCTCGTGACGGGCTACGAGGAGGATTCCAAGCCGACCTCCGGCTTCCAGCGCGTCATCCAGCGCGCGGTGATCCATGTCCAGTCGTCCGGCCGCGAGGAAGTGACCGGCGCCAACGTGCTCGTCGCGATCTTCGCCGAGCGCGAGAGCCATGCCGCCTATTTCCTGCAGGAGCAGGAGATGACGCGCTACGACGCCGTCAACTTCATCTCGCACGGCATCGGCAAGCGGCCCGGCTCCACCGAGCAGCGGACGGTCCGCGGCAGCGAGGAGGCCGACAGCGAGCCGAAGCAGCAGCGGGGTGGCAACGAGCAGGAGGAGTCCGCCAAGAAGCAGGACGCCCTCACGGCCTATTGCGTGAACCTCAACGAGAAGGCGAAGAACGGCAAGATCGACCCGCTGATCGGCCGTCATGCCGAGGTCAACCGCACGATCCAGGTGCTCTGCCGCCGCTCCAAGAACAACCCGCTCTATGTGGGCGATCCCGGCGTCGGCAAGACGGCCATCGCCGAGGGCCTCGCCAAGCGCATCGTCGAGGGCAAGGTGCCGGAAGCGCTGGCCGATGCGACGATCTTCTCGCTCGACATGGGCACGCTGCTCGCCGGCACGCGCTATCGCGGCGACTTCGAGGAGCGCCTGAAACAGGTCGTCAAGGAACTCGAAGAGTATCCGGGCGCCGTGCTGTTCATCGACGAGATCCACACGGTCATCGGCGCAGGGGCAACCTCCGGCGGCGCGATGGACGCGTCGAACCTCCTGAAGCCGGCGCTCTCCTCCGGCGCGATCCGCTGCATCGGCTCGACGACCTACAAGGAATACCGCCAGTTCTTCGAGAAGGACCGGGCGCTCGTCCGCCGCTTCCAGAAGATCGACGTGAACGAGCCGACCATCGACGACACGATCGAGATCATGAAGGGCCTCAAGCCCTATTTCGAGGAATATCACAAGCTGAGATACTCCAACGAAGCGATCAAGACGGCCGTCGAGCTTTCGGCCCGCTACATCAACGACCGCAAGCTGCCGGACAAGGCGATCGACGTGATCGACGAGACCGGCGCGGCCCAGATGCTGCTGCCCGCCGGCAAGCGCCGCAAGCTGATCACCGAGAAGGAGATCGAGGCGACGATCGCCACCATGGCCCGCATTCCGCCGAAGACCGTCTCGAAGGACGACGAGCAGGTGCTCGCCAACCTCGAGAAGGAGCTGCGCTCGGTCGTCTATGGCCAGGACCTCGCCATCGAGGCGCTGGCCTCGGCGATCAAGCTGTCGCGCGCCGGCCTTCGCGAACCGAACAAGCCGATCGGCTGCTACCTGTTCTCCGGCCCCACGGGCGTCGGCAAGACGGAAGTCGCCAAGCAGCTTGCAAGCTCGCTCGGCGTCGAGCTCCTGCGCTTCGACATGTCGGAATACATGGAGCGGCACACGGTCTCGCGCCTGCTCGGGGCACCTCCCGGCTATGTCGGCTTCGACCAGGGTGGCCTTTTGACCGACGGCGTCGACCAGCATCCGCATTGCGTGCTGCTGCTCGACGAGATCGAGAAGGCGCATCCGGACCTCTACAACATCCTGTTGCAGGTCATGGACCACGGCTCGCTGACCGACCATAACGGCAAGAAGATCGACTTCCGCAACGTCATCCTGATCATGACGACCAATGCGGGCGCATCGGACATGGCCAAGGCCGCCATCGGCTTCGGCTCGTCCAAGCGCGAGGGCGAGGACATGGAGGCGATCAACCGCCTGTTCACGCCGGAATTCCGCAACCGCCTCGATGCGATCATCCCGTTCGGCTCGCTGCCGACGCCGGTCATCCATCAGGTCGTGCAGAAGTTCGTCATGCAGCTGGAAACCCAGCTTGCCGAGCGCAACGTCACCTTCGACCTTCAGTCCGAGGCGATCGCCTGGCTGGCAGAGAAGGGTTACGACGAGAAGATGGGCGCTCGTCCGCTGGCTCGCGTCATCCAGGAGAACATCAAGAAGAAGCTCGCCGACGAAATCCTCTTCGGCAAGCTCAAGAAGGGCGGCGTCGTCCGCGTCTCCGTCGGCACCAAGGAAGACGGCTCGAAGGGCCTGATCCTCGACGCCGTGCCGGAGACCGCGCCGATCAAGCCGAAGGCCGAGATCGAGGAGGCCGCCGCCAAGAAGGCAAAGCCGCGCAAGGCGAAGGAAACCGTCGCCGCCGAGGCAGCGCCGGCCAAGGCGCGCTCGCCGAAGAAGGCGGCAGAGGCCAAGGCCACGGAGCCGAAGGACGAGCCGCCGCGCAAGTCCGGCACGGTTCCGAAGGTGCCGCGCAAGAAATAACGGCTTTACAAATCGTACCGGCCGGGCAGGAAACTGCCCGGCTTTCTTTTTGCAGCAAGAGATTCGAATGACCGCCGGGGCAGAACCTCAATCCCAGATGCACTGGTTCCTTCTCGGCATGCGCGGCCTTTTCAGCCTGCCGGCCATCATCCTGATGCTCTCCTTCGTCGGCTTCGCCGCCTTCACGGCGGAGGCGAAGATCCCGGTCGGGCAGGTGATGTTCATGACGGGCATCATCTGGGCGCTGCCGGCCAAGGTCATCCTCGTCGGCTCGATGCTGTCGGGCGCGCATATCGCGACGGCCTTCATCGCCGTCACGCTCTCTTCCGTGCGGATGATGCCGATGGTGGCCTCGCTGGTGCCGGAGATCCGCACCAGCCGCACGCCGACCTGGCTTCTGCTGCTCGTTTCCCATTTCGTCGCCATCACGGCCTGGGTCTTTGCGATGGAGAGGGTGCGCGACGTGCCGCGCGCCGGCCGGCTCGCCTTCTTCGCCGGCTTCGGCATAACGCTGACCACGACCAATATCGTGCTCGTCGGCCTCGTCTATGGCGCCGTGTCGGAATTTCCTCCGCTCGTCTCCGGCTGCCTGTTCTTTCTGACGCCGGTCTATTTCCTCACCTCGATCTGGATTTCCGCGCGCCATCGCGTGATCTACTGGGCGCTCGGCATCGGCCTTGCGCTCGGCTGGCTCTTCGCGGTGATCGCGCCGGAGTACGACATCCTGCTTGCCGGCATCGTCGGCGGCACGCTGGCATGGTGGGGCGAGCGCATGCTGCGCCGGCGGGAGGCGCTCCGATGAGTTTCGAGGGATATTGGCCCTATGTCTACATCGCCGTCGCCGGCTGGCTCGCGACCGATTTCTGGCGCTGGGCCGGCGTTCTCGTCGGCAACCGCATCGACGAGCGCTCCGAGCTTTTGAACTGGGTGCGGGCGGTGGCGACGGCGCTGGTGGCGGCCGTCATCGCCAAGATGATCTTCTTTCCGACCGGTACGCTCACGAGCTCGCCGCTCTGGCTGCGGCTGGGCGCGGTGGCCTTCGGTGCGGCCGCATTCTTCTTCGGCGGCCGCTTCCGGCAGATCCTCGGCATTGCCGCGGCCATGGCCTTCCTGGCCGCGGGGCTTGCACTTCTCGGCGCCTGACGGCGCGGGCGGTCACGTCAGCGCGTTGCGCAGCTTTTCCGCATTGGCGGTCAGCACGCCCTGGTCTTCCATCGTGCCGGAATGGGGTTTGAGCGGCAGGCCCTCGATGCGCGGGATGACGTGGAAGTGCAGGTGATAGACGGTCTGGCCGGCGGCCGGCTCGTTGAACTGGATGACCGTCACGCCGTCCGCCTCGAATGCCTCCTTCGCGGCGACCGCCACCTTCTGCACGACAGGCATGAGGCGGGCGAGGGTCTGCGGGTCCGCATCGAGGATGTTGCGCGAAGGCGTCTTGGGGATGACGAGGGTGTGGCCGTTGGCCTGCGGCATGACATCCATGAAGGCGATGGCGTGCTCGTCCTCGTAGACGCGGTGCGAGGGGATCTCGCCGCGCAGGATCTTCGCGAAGATGTTGTTGGGGTCGTAGGCGGTCATGCTGGTCTCCCGGTCAGGTCAGTCGGTGTCGTCGTGGTTTTCGCCACGGCGGAAAGGGCCGTGTTCGGCAAGATAGTCGCCCATCATCTCGACATCTTGCCGCTCGCGTTCGAGATAGTCGGCAACGGCGCGGCGAAGGCCGGCATGGGCGATGTAATGGGCGGAATGGGTGGTGACGGGCAGGTAGCCGCGCGCCAGCTTGTGCTCGCCCTGCGCGCCGGCCTCGACGCGAGTGAGCCGCTTCTCGATCGCGAAGTCGATGGCCTGGTGGTAGCAGACCTCGAAATGCAGGAAGGGGTGATCCTCGATGCAGCCCCAGTGGCGGCCATAGAGTGTGTCGCCGCCGATGAAGTTGATCGCGCCGGCGATGTAGCGGCCCTCGCGCCGTGCCATGACCAGCAGGATGTCGTCCGCCATGCGCTCGCCGATCAGGCTGTAGAAGCGGCGGTTGAGATAGGGCCGGCCCCATTTGCGGCTGCCGGTATCCATGTAGAAGGCGAAGAACTGGTCCCAGATATCTTCGGTCAGGTCGCTGCCGGTCAGCCAGTCGATCTCGATGCCGTGCTCCAGCGCCGCCCGGCGCTCCTTCTTCAGCGCCTTGCGCTTGCGGGAGGCGAGCGTTTCGAGGAAATCCCCATAGGCGCCGTAGCCGGCATTGATGAAATGGAACTGCTGGTCGGTGCGGTGCAGATAGCCGGCGGCCTCGAAGACCGGCATTTCCGTCTCCGGCACGAAGGTCGCATGGGCGGAGGAGGCCCCATGCCGCCGGGTCAGTTCCTTCAGGCCCTCGGCGAGCGCTGCCTGCGTTTCCACGACGGGTTCGCCCGTGCGGTGAAGCAGGCGGGGGCCGGTTGCGGGCGTGAAGGGAATGGCGGCCTGGAGCTTCGGATAGTAGCGCCCGCCGGCGCGCTCGAAGGCGTCGGCCCAGCCGTGGTCGAAGACATATTCGCCCTGGCTGTGGCTCTTGAGATAGACGGGCAGGGCGCCGCGCAACGCGCCGTCCTCACCCTCCAGCAGCAGGTGCTGGCCGAGCCAGCCGGTCTCGGCAACGGCACAGCCCGATTCTTCCAGCGAAGACAGGAAGGCATGGCTGACGAAGGGATTGTAGGGTGCGCGCGCATCGCCCCTGGAGGCGCCGGCAAGGCGCCCCCAGTCCTCCGCCTGGATATCGGCGAAGCTCGTTTCGATACGGATGCGCACCGCCTCCGTCATGTCAGGCGGTCAGCGGCTCGCGCGGATCGAAGCCCTCGAAGGTCATCTGGTCCGCGTTGTTGGCCGTGATCGTGCGCGCTTCGTCGTCGTGCACGGTCCAGGTGATGATCTTCACGCCGAGGTCGCGCTGGCGGCTGATGAAGGCGTTCGGCAGGTGGCCATAGTAATAGGAGATGAAGTCGAGCCCGAGCTGCATCGCCTCCTCGTGCACGGCGAAATTCTCCGGGCGCTGGCCTTCCGCCGTCAGGCCGACGGGCCGGTTGGTGCCGATCGCTTTGAGGTCCTGCAGCAGCCATTGGTCGAAGCTCATCAGGGCGATGGGGCCTTCGTAGTCCTCGGTGGCGTCGAGCACGGCCATGGCGAAGCCGTCGTCGTCGCCCTTGCGGCCCTTCAGCTCCAGCACGATGGGCACGCGACCCTTCACAAGGTCGAGGAGCTGGCGGAGCGTCGGGATGCGATCCGCCGTGCCGCCGATGGTCAGCAGGCCGAGCTCGGCGGCGGTGCGCTGGCGCACGTCGCCGTCGATGCCGCAGAGGCGCTTCAGGTTGTCGTCATGGAAGACGACCGGAATGGCATCGGCCGAATATTGCAGGTCGCATTCGATGGAAAAGCCGGCATCGGCGGCGCGGGCGAAGGCCGAGAGCGTGTTTTCCCAGACGTTCCGGTTGAGATCGTGATAACCGCGGTGGGCGATGGGCCGTTCGGTCAGCCAGTTGAACTTGGACATCAGGCGATTTCCATGATCGCGTCGATCTCGACGGCGGCGTTGAGGGGGAGGGAGGCCATGCCGACGGCGGCGCGGGCATGTTTGCCGGCATCGCCGAGCGCGCCGACGAGGAAGTTGGACGCGCCGTTGATGACGAGATGCTGCTCGACGAAATCGGGCGCGGAGGCGACGAAGCCGTTGATCTTGACGATGCGCCTGATGCGCGAGAGGTCGCCGAGCGCGGCCTTGGCCTGGGCGAGGAGGCCGAGGGCGCACAGTTCCGCTGCCTTCTGGCCGGCCGGGACGTCGACATTCCTGCCGAGATGGCCGGTATAGGCGAGCTTGCCGTCCAGCATCGGCAACTGGCCGGAAATGTGGAGCATATTGCCGCTGATGACGAAGGGCACGTAGTTGGCCGCGGGCGCCGCCGCAACGGGGATGTCGTAGCCCAGTTCCTTGACGCGGTTTTCGATTTCAGCGGACATTGCGGTCTCCGTTCCGGGCTCTTGAGGGGCGTTGCGGCGGGGTATGCCGCACTGTGGGAAATGAATATGGCAAGGCGTGGATATTGCCTCGCTTTTGCCGGAAGAGTTCTTATAACATCGCCGTCGGTTTCAACAGGAGGAAACGGATGTTTCGTTCAGCCTTTGTCGCGGCGCTCACAGCCGGGGCATGCTTCGCCGGCAGCGGCATTACCGACGCCCTTGCCAATCCGGCGAGCGGGCTTGCGCCGCATCGCGCCGTCTACGACCTCCAGCTCAAGGATGCGACCGAGCGTTCGGGCATCGCCGGCATGTACGGCCGCATGGTCTACGAGTTCAACGGCAGCCCCTGCGACGGCTACACGGTGAGCTTCCGCTTCGTCACGCAGGTCAATACCGGCGACGAGACGCGGCTCACGGACCAGCAGACGACCACCTACGAGGACCTGAAGAACGGCAGCTTCCGCTTCCTGACCCGCTCCTTCACCGACGAGAAGCTGGACAAGGAAGTGCGCGGCACGGCGCGCGAGGACAAGAAGGGTGTCAGCGTCGACCTGACCGCGCCGGACGCCAGGAAGCTGGAGCTCGCCGCCAGCCGCTTTCCGACCGAGCACATGGTGGAGGTGATCGCGCATGCGAGGAAAGGCGAGCACTTCTTCGAATCGCGCATCTATGACGGTTCGGATTCGGGCGACAAGACGCTGATGACCACCTCCGTCGTCGGCAAGAAGGAAATGCCGAAGGCCGGAGACCCCGACGCCGACAAGGCGGGCGTCTTCGCCAGGGAGGCTTTCTGGCCGGTCTCCATCGCCTATTACAACGACACCAGCGAGGGCGACGCGCTGCCGGTCTACCGCATGTCCTTCAAGCTCTACGAGAACGGCATCACGCGCGACCTCACCATGGATTACGGCGAGTTCTCGCTGACCGGCAAGCTCGCAAAGCTGGAGCTGTTCAAGCAGCAGGAGTGCAAGTAGGGGCGTTCAATGTCCTGGCTTGCCCCTCACTCTAACTCCCGGCAGGCTGGATGAGGGGCAAAATGGGCGCGCCAAACGCATTTTTCCCCCATTGCCCTTGATTTGCCGGGAAACTGCGGTTAAAGGGCCGCTCATTCCACACGTGAGGCATGGGATCGTCCGGGAGAAATCCGGGCCTTTCCGCCCGGTGGCATTTCCGAAGGAAGTGCTGTTCGCCTTGCGGAGGTTCAACCGGAAAAGGATAACTAGGCATGGCATTGCCCGATTTCTCTATGCGCCAGCTTCTGGAAGCCGGCGTTCACTTCGGCCACCAGACCCACCGCTGGAACCCGAAGATGAAGCCGTACATCTTCGGCGACCGCAACAACGTTCACATCATCGACCTGGCACAGACCGTTCCGCTGCTGTCGCGCGCCCTTCAGGTCGTGTCCGACACGGTAGCCGGCGGCGGCCGCGTTCTCTTCGTCGGCACGAAGCGCCAGGCATCCGAGATCATCGCCGATGCTGCCAAGCGTTCGGCCCAGTACTACGTCAACTCCCGCTGGCTCGGCGGCATGCTGACGAACTGGAAGACGATCTCCAACTCGATCCAGCGCCTGCGCAAGCTCGACGAGATCCTGTCCTCGGAAGGCTCCGGCTATTCCAAGAAGGAACGCCTGACCCTCGAGCGCGAGCGCGAGAAGCTTGAAAAGGCTCTCGGCGGTATCCGCGACATGGGCGGCACCCCGGACCTGATGTTCATCATCGACACCAACAAGGAATCGATCGCGATCCAGGAAGCCAAGCGTCTCGGCATCCCGGTCGTTGCCATCATCGACTCGAACTGCGACCCGGATCCGATCGACTTCCCGATCCCCGGCAACGACGACGCCTCGCGCGCCATCGCCCTCTACTGCGACCTGATCGCCCGCGCTGCCATCGACGGCATCGCCCGCCAGCAGGGCGCTTCGGGCCGTGACCTCGGCGCCTCCGCCGAAGCTCCGGTCGAGCCGGCTCTCGAAGCCGAAGCTTAAGGCCAAGGGCGGAGCGAAGCCTTTCGCTCCCGCTTTCCTGTTCGACCGAGGCCAGAGAGACGATCCCTGGCCTCGGCCTGTTTGAAGGGCCTGTCCGCGCCGATCCATCGGGTCGCGGTCACGCGGCAGGCCGGCGGTGATCTTCATCACCCTGTCATATTTCCGGGTACATTCGTTCCCAAAACCTTGAGTTCGCCGAGGTTTTCCGGCGACACGCAACAAGAACCGACAAGAGGCTCACAATGGCTGAAATCACCGCTGCACTGGTGAAGGAACTGCGCGAAAAGTCCGGCGCAGGCATGATGGACTGCAAGAAGGCGCTGGCTGAGAACAACGGCGACATCGAAGCGGCAATCGACTGGCTGCGCGCCAAGGGCATCGCCAAGGCCGACAAGAAGTCGGGCCGTACGGCTGCCGAAGGCCTCATCGGCGTTGCAAGCGCCGGCACCAAGGCCGTCGTCGTCGAAGTCAATTCCGAGACCGACTTCGTCGCCCGCAACGATGCCTTCCAGGGCATGGTTCGCGGCGTTGCCGACGTTGCGCTCGGCACCGACGGTACCGTCGAAGCCGTTGGCGCCGCCATCTACCCGGCAACCGGCAAGTCGGTTACCGACACCATCAAGGACGCCGTCGCCACCATCGGCGAGAACATGAACCTGCGCCGCTCGGCTGCCCTGTCGGTCGAAGACGGCGTCGTCGCGACCTACATCCACAATGCCGCCGCTGACGGCCTCGGCAAGCTCGGCGTTCTCGTCGCGCTGAAGTCGACCGGCGACAAGGAAGCCCTGAACGCCATCGGCCGCCAGGTCGCCATGCACATTGCTGCAACGGCTCCGCTCGCCATCCGCGCCGAGGAAGTCGATGCCGCCGTTGCCGAACGCGAACGCAACGTCTTCATCGAGCAGTCCCGCGCTTCCGGCAAGCCGGACAACATCATCGAGAAGATGGTCGAAGGCCGCATGCGCAAGTTCTTCGAGGAAGTCGCCCTGCTGTCGCAGGCCTTCGTCATGAACCCCGACCTCACGGTCGGTGCTGCCGTCAAGGAAGCTGAAAAGACCGTCGGCGCGCCGATCGAAGTCACGGGCATGGCCCGCCTCCTGCTCGGCGAAGGCGTCGAGAAGGAAGAGTCGGACTTCGCCGCCGAAGTTGCAGCAGCCGCCAAGGGCTGATTTCCTTAATCCCGTTTGGGAAAAGGTGAGGGCGCCGCGTGACAACGCGGCGCCCTTCGTGTATCCGGCTTGCCGAAATGCCTGCCCCGAAATTTCTCTGCGGCCAAGGCTGCCCTGTGCGGACCCTCCCTCGGTTTCCGCCCGGCGGCCGGATCGGGCGAGCAGGCGCACGAGTTCAGGAGCGACAATGACTGCCAAGCCAATCTACAAACGTGTTCTGCTGAAAGCCTCCGGCGAGGCGCTGATGGGATCGCAGGGCTTCGGCATCGACGTCGCCGTCGCCGACCGCATCGCCTCCGACATCGCCGAGGCCCGCGCCCTCGGCGTCGAAGTCGGCGTCGTCGTCGGCGGGGGCAATATCTTCCGCGGCGTCGCCGTCGCCTCCAAGGGCGGCGACCGTGTCACCGGCGACCACATGGGCATGCTGGCGACCGTCATCAACGCGCTGGCGCTGGCGACCTCTCTGCGCAAGCTCGACATCGACACCGTCGTCCTCTCGGCCATCGCCATGCCGGAGATCTGCGAGAGCTTCTCGCAGCGCGCGACGCTCCATCACCTCTCGCTCGGCCGTGTGGTGATTTTCGCCGGCGGCACGGGCAACCCGTTCTTCACGACCGACTCGGCCGCCGCGCTCCGCGCCGCCGAAATGGGCGCCGAGGCGATCTTCAAGGGCACGCAGGTTGACGGCATCTATTCCGCCGACCCGAAGAAGGACCCGAACGCCACCCGCTTCGACCGTCTGACCCACAGCGAAGTGCTGGAAAAGGGCCTTGCCGTCATGGACGTCGCCGCCGTCGCGCTGGCGCGGGAGAATTCCATTCCGATCATCGTGTTCTCCATCCATGAAAAGGGCGGATTTGCCGAAATATTGACCGGCGGCGGACGCGGTACCATCGTAACCGACAACTGATTCTGGAAGCGTGCACGCCCATTGCGTGCAGCCACGACTGAAAACGGGAGTATTCCGATGAGTGAAGGTATCGACCTTAAAGAGCTGAAGCGCCGCATGGACGGTGCGATCAGCGCGTTCAAGAACGACATCGCATCGCTGCGCACCGGCCGCGCCTCGGCTAACGTGCTCGACCCGGTGCAGGTCGAGGCCTACGGTTCGCGCGTGCCGCTGAACCAGGTCGCCAACATCTCCGTTCCCGAGCCCCGCATGCTGTCGGTCTCCGTCTGGGACAAGGGCATGGTCGGCGCCGTCGAGCGTGGCATCCGCGAATCCAATCTCGGCCTCAATCCGATCATCGACGGCCAGAACCTGCGCATTCCGCTGCCCGAACTCAACGAAGAGCGCCGCAAGTCGCTCGTCAAGGTCGCGCATGACTATGCCGAGAAGGCCAAGGTCGCGATCCGTCACGTCCGCCGCGACGGCATGGACGACCTCAAGAAAGCCGAAAAGGACGGCGATATCGGCCAGGATATGAGCCGCAGCCAGTCGGAAAAGGTGCAGAAGATGACGGACGAGGTGATTTTGGACGTCGATCGCTTGCTTGCCGAGAAGGAAAAGGAAATCATGCAGGTATAAGGCCGCCGGCCACCTGCATTCATTCTTCTCACCGGATTGCCCATGAACCAGCTTTCGCCCAGCACCGTACCGGCACACGTCGCCATCATCATGGATGGCAACGGACGCTGGGCGAATGCGCGCGGCCTGCCGCGCGCCATGGGGCACCGCAAGGGCGTGGAAGCCGTGCGCGAGGCCGTGAAGACGGCGGCCGAATGCGGTATTTCCTATCTCACGCTCTTCGCCTTCTCTTCGGAGAACTGGAGCCGTCCGCAAAGCGAGGTCTCCGACCTCATGGGGCTGCTGAAGACCTTCATCCGGCGTGACCTTGCCACCCTGCATAAGCAGAATGTGCGCATCCGCGTCATCGGCGACCGGACGAACCTTTCCGGTGATATCCTGCCGCTTCTCCTGGAGGCGGAGGAGACCACACGCGCCAATACCGGCATCACGCTGGTGATCGCCTTCAACTACGGTGCGCGCGACGAGATTGCCCGCGCCGTGCAGCACCTTGCCGGCGAGGTCGCGGCCGGCCGGCTCGATGCGGCGGCGATCACGCCCGAGCGCATCGGCGCCTCCCTCGATACCGTCGGCATTCCCGATCCCGACCTCGTCATCCGCACCAGCGGGGAGGAGCGGCTGTCGAATTTCCTGCTCTGGCAGGCCGCCTATGCCGAGCTCATGTTCGTTCCCGAATTCTGGCCCGATTTTTCGCGCGAGACCTTCATCGCCGCGCTTTCCCGCTATGCCATGCGGGAGCGCCGGTTCGGCGGGCTCCAACCTGCCGCCACCCTTGCAGTAGGTTCCTGATGCAGAGTGAACTGCGCCTGCGCATCCTTTCCGGCATCGTCCTTGCCATCGTCGTGCTCGCTGCAACCTGGCTCGGCGGGCTTGCCTTCCGCGTGCTGGCGGCCGCCATCGGGCTTCTCGTCTACTACGAATGGTCGACGATGACGCGGCTCGCCGAAAGGGATTTCCGCGCCAACGCCTTCGGCTGGCTCTCCGTCGCGCTGGTCGCCGCGCTCGTCGTCTTCGCCTTCGATGAACTGGCGCTGCCGGTGCTTCTCGGGGCGGCCGTGCTCGCGATCGTCTATGCGCTGGCAAGCCAGGGAAGCAACTGGCTCGCGGGCGGCGTCGCCTATTCCGGCCTTACGGTGATTTCTCTCGCCGCGATCCGCGGCGATACCGCGCATGGCTTTGCAGCCATGCTCTTCATCTTCGCCGTCGTGTGGGCGACGGATATCCTTGCCTATTTCGTCGGCCGGGCCATCGGCGGGCCGAAGCTCGCGCCATCGATCTCACCGGGCAAGACCTGGTCGGGCGCCATCGGCGGGGCGATTTCGGCCGTGATCGCCGGCACGTTGCTGCATATGGCCTTCTTCTCGCTGGACGGGCTCTGGGTGCCGGTCATCGCGCTGGTGCTTTCGGTCTTCAGCCAGATCGGCGACCTCTTCGAATCCTTCATCAAGCGCCGCTTCGGCGTGAAGGACTCGAGCCGCCTCATTCCGGGACATGGCGGCGTCATGGACCGGGTCGACGGCCTTGTTTTCGCCTGCTTCGCCGCGTTCCTCATTGCGCTCGGCGATGCCATCGTTTCGAGCGCCGCGAACACGCCGGCGGGCGTCATTCTTTTCGGCCCGTGACGGCCAGGGACTTGGGACTGGAACAATGGAAATGCTGGCTGGCTCCCTTGGTTTCTTGACGGGCTATATCGTTCCGTTCCTGCTCGTGCTGACGCTGATCGTCTTCGTGCACGAGATGGGGCACTATCTTGCCGGCCGCTGGTCGGGCATCGGCATCACCGCCTTTTCCGTGGGCTTCGGGCCGGAGCTCCTCGGCTTCACCGACCGGCACGGCACGCGCTGGAAGCTCTCTGCCATTCCGCTCGGCGGCTATGTGAAGTTCCTCGGAGATGACGATCCGGCATCGATTCCCGATTACAAGTCCGTCGCCGGCCTGCCGGAGGAGGTGCGCAAGCGCACGTTCCTTGGCGCGGCCCTGTGGAAAAGGGCGGTAACCGTCGCCGCCGGCCCGATCGCCAATTTCGTCCTCGCCATCGCCATCTTCGCGGTGATGTTCGCCATCTACGGCCGCCAGGTCGCCGACCCGGTCGTCGCGGAAGTCCGTCCCGACAGCGCGGCGGCGGAGGCGGGCGTGCAGCCCGGCGACCTTCTCGTCGCGCTGGACGGAATGCCGGTCACCACCTTCGATGACGTCCGCCGCTATGTCAGCGTGCGTCCCGAGCTGAAGATCACCGTCACCGTGCGGCGGGCCGGCGCGGATATCGACCTGCCGATGGTGCCCAAGCGCACCGAGATCACCGACCAGTTCGGCAACAAGGTCGAGCTGGGCCTGATCGGCATCGTCACCAACCAGGAAGCCGGCAATTTCCGGATCGTGGAGTACGGGCCGATCGAGGCGGTCGGGCAGGGCGTCGTGCAGAGCTGGCATATCGTGACGGGCACGTTCGACTACATCTCGAACCTCGTGACGGGGCGCATGAAGGCCGATCAGCTCGGCGGGCCGATCCGCGTGGCGCAGGCTTCGGGCCAGATGGCGACGCTCGGTGTTGCCGCATTGCTGCAGCTTGCCGCGGTCCTCTCTGTTTCCATTGGACTTTTGAACCTGATGCCCGTGCCGGTACTTGATGGCGGCCATCTGATGTTCTATGCGGTGGAGGCTGTCCGAGGCAGGCCTGTCGGCCCCGGGGCGCAGGAGATCGCATTCCGCATCGGCATGGCGCTGGTGCTCATGCTGATGGTCTTTGCGACCTGGAACGACATATCCATGCTGCTCGGCTGAGGAGCCGGCGCCGCCGGACGGGACTGGAATCAAGGGGAGCCGCATCGTAGAGGCAGTCGCGCTAACGGTCTGTTTACCGTGTTCAAAAGCATTTAGTGGCCTTCGGGCCACGGTTTGAATTGAAGTAAACAGAAATTAACGCGTGACCTTGCTTGTATGGCAAAAGCGGTTAAAACGGCAAACGTGTCCGGAATCGGGCATGCCTGCCGGGCGATAAAACGAAGGTAAGTTGTGAAGATGAAAGCTGGTTCAAACTTCTTGAACGCCGTGTCTGCCGTTGCACTGTCGGCGAGTCTGGTTGTCACGGGCGGCTCTGTTGCCACGCTGGTTTCTGCCACTGCTGCCCAGGCGGCCGTCGTCCGGAACATTCAGGTCCAGGGTGCCGATCGCGTCAGCGCCGAGACGGTCAAGGCAAACCTTGCGATCAAGCCCGGCAAGGCCTTCTCCAATGCCGACATCGACGACTCGGTGCGCCGCCTCTATGCGACCGGCTACTTCTCGGATGTTCGGATCTCGGTTTCCGGCGGCACGCTCGTCGTGGTCGTCAACGAAAACCAGCTGATCAACGAAGTCGTCATCAACGGCAACCGCAAGATCAAGGACGACAAGCTGCAGGGCGTCATCCGCTCGCGCTCGCTCGGCCCGTACAACGAGACGACGATCGAAGCCGACAAGCAGGCGATCCGCGATGCCTATGCCGCGATCGGCCGCAGCGATGCCACCGTCACGACGCAGACCTATCCGCTCGGCAATGGCCGCGTGAACCTTGCCTTCGTCGTCGATGAAGGCGATCGCACGAAGATCTCGCAGATCAATTTCGTCGGCAATCAGGCCTACAGCAATGGCCGCCTGCGTTCCGTCATCCTGACCAAGAAGTCGAACTTCCTGTCGTTCCTGACCCGTAAGGACGTCTACAGCCAGGAGAAGCTGCGCGCCGACGAAGAGGCGCTGCGTCAGTTCTACTTCAACAACGGCTATGCCGACTTCCGTGTCGTTTCCTCGGAAGCCGTTCTCGATGAAGCGTCGAACGAATATGTCGTGACCTTCACGGTCGAGGAAGGTCAGCGCTACAACTTCGGCGACGTGAACGTCGAATCGACGGTCGAAGGCCTCGACTCCGACGAGTTGAAGGGTCTCATCGAATCCCGTCCGGGCAAGGTATACCGCGCCAAGGACGTCCAGGACACGATGTCCGAAATTTCGCAGCGCGTCGCGGCGAAGGGCTATCCGTTCGCCCGCGTCACGCCGCGCGGTAACCGCGACCTCGGCAACGGCACGATCGCCGTCGACTATCTCGTAGACCAGGGTGAGCGCGCCTATGTCGAGCGCATCGAGATCCGCGGCAACACCCGCACGCGCGACTACGTCATCCGCCGCGAGTTCGATATCGGTGAAGGCGACGCCTTCAACCAGGAAGTCGTTACGCGCGCCAAGCGCCGCCTCGAGGCTCTCGGCTACTTCTCCTCCGTCAACATCACCACGGCACCCGGCAGCGAAGCTGACCGCGTCGTGCTGATCGTCGACGTTCAGGACCAGTCGACCGGCTCGTTCGGTATCGGCGCCGGTTACGAGACTGGCAATGACGGCGGCTTCAAGCTCGAAGCCTCCATCGAGGAGAAGAACTTCCTCGGCCGCGGCCAGTATATTCGTATTGCCGCCGGCGGCGGTGCGGATTCGCGCGACTACAGCCTGTCCTTCACGGAGCCGTATTTCCTCGGCTACCGCCTTGCTGCGGGCTTCGACATCTTCAAACATGAAGACAAGAGCGAAGATTTTTATGATCTGGATTCGCAGGGGTTCACCCTTCGCGTAACGGCTCCGATCACCGAAGATCTGTCGACGACGTTCAAGTACAACTATACGAAGCTGGATTACAGCGCGGACGCGGGCTTGCCAGTTGATGATCCGAGGCTTTCGTCGCCTTATTGGGATGTTGTTAAGGGTGGCCCATGGGTTCGTTCTTCGCTCTCCCATACTCTGACTTTCGACACGATCGATGATCGCACGTTGCCGCGCGACGGTATCTTTGCGCAGGTTACGCAGGAATTTGCTGGCCTCGGCGGGGATTCGGAATTTTACAAGATCACGGGTAAGGCGCGCTATTTCCATACCCTGTTGGAAGATGCGGACGTGATCGGATCGATCGCTGTCGGCGGCGGCCATATGTGGGGCTTCGGCGACACGAAGGTCTACGACCAGTTCACGCTTTCGGCAGCTGACGTTCGTGGCTTTGAATCCGCTGGTATAGGCCCGAGGGCAAGGCAGACCACTGGTACGGGGAACAGGGATTCGATTGGCGGCACGACCTATTTCACGGTCTCCGCGGAAGCCTCATTCCCGTTGCCGCTGGTTCCGCGTGACTCCGGTTTCCGTGGCGCAGTCTTCGCGGATGCGGGCACGCTTTACGGTAACGATGTGAAGACGGGCGGCGATAATGTCTGGGGCACCAGCATGAGCCTCCGCGCTTCCGTCGGCGCCAGCATCATCTGGGCTTCGCCGTTCGGTCCGCTGCGTTTCGACTATGCGGTTCCGATCAAGAAGGAAGAGTTCGACGAGGTCCAGCGCTTCAAGTTCGGCATCGCGACCCAGTTCTGACGTATCGCGTCCAGAACCGTGAGACCATGAACGTTCTGGAGTGCCACGATGGAGCATAACTGGTTCTTTCCGCCCCATGACGGCATTCGTCTGGGAGACCTGGCGGTAACGCTTGGGGCGGAGCTTGCCGATGCTGCGCATGCCGACCGTGTCGTCCGCAGCGTGTCGCCCGTCGGCCGGGCGAAGGGCGGCGATCTCTGCTATATCCTTTCCCGCAAGATTCGCGCCGAGCTGGAGACGAGCGAGGCGACGGCGATCCTTTGTGATCGCGCGCTGGTATCGCTGATACCGGCGCATATTGCCGTTCTGGTTTCTGCTCGCCCGCATACCGCCTTCGCCATTGCCGGTGAGTTGCTGCATCCGGTCGCCATGCGTCCGGAGGCGATGACCTCGGCTGCGAGCGGCGTTGCCGCTGGCGCCTATGTCGATCCGACGGCGCGGCTTGAAGCCGATGTGACGGTCGAGCCCATGGCGGTGATCGGCAAGGGGGCGGAGATCGGCGAGGGTACGCAGATCGGACCGGGGGCCATCATCGGGCCGGGCGTCAGGATCGGCCGCAACTGTACGATTGCCGCCGGCGCGACACTCCAGTGCGCGCTCGTCGGTAACAATGTCATCATCCATCCGGGCGCCCGCATCGGCCAGGACGGCTTCGGCTACGCGCCGGGCCTCAAGCCGGGCATGATCAAGATCGTTCAGATCGGCCGCGTCATCATCCAGGACCATGTCGAGATCGGCGCGAACACGACGATCGACCGCGGCACGATGGACGATACGGTGATCGGCGAGGGCACCAAGATCGACAACCAGGTCCAGGTCGGCCACAATGTGCGCATCGGCCGGCATTGCGGCATCGTCAGCAAGGTCGGCATCGCCGGCAGCACGCGGATCGGCGACGGCGTCATGATCGGCGGTGCCTCCGGCATCAACGGCCATATCAGCATCGGCGACGGCGTGCAGATCGCCGCGATGAGCGGCGTGGTGGGCGACATTCCCCCCGGCGAGAAATATGGCGGTATTCCCGCGCGTCCCATGCGCGATTTCCTGCGCGACGTGGCGGAGATGGCCATGCGTGCCAATGCCCGTGAAAAGGGCGCTCGTGAAAAAAAGAAGGGTGGCAAGGATGAGTGACGAGACCAAGACAACGCTCGGCGTGGCCGACCTGCGCGAGATCCTGAAGCTTCTTCCCCATCGCTATCCTTTTCTGATGGTCGACAAGATCATCGAGATCGATGGGGACGATTCGGCTGTCGGCATCAAGAACGTCACGGTGAACGAGCCGCATTTCATGGGCCATTTCCCCGACCATCCGATCATGCCGGGCGTGCTGCTCGTCGAGGGCATGGCCCAGACGGCCGGCGCGATCTGCGCGCGCAAGGCCGGTACCGGCTCGAACCTCGTCTACTTCATGACGATCGACAATGCCCGCTTCCGCAAGCCGGTCGTGCCGGGGGACCGCGTGGAATTCCACGTCACCAAGCAGAAGCAGCGCGGCAATATCTGGAAGTTTCACTGCGACGCAAAAGTTGACGGGCAACTTGCCGCCGAAGCTGATATCGGCGCGATGATCGTGAAAAAGGAAGATGCCTGAAAATGATTGCCGCCAGTGCGAAGATCCATCCGCTCTCCGTCATCGAGGACGGAGCGGTCATCGGTGAGAACGTCGTCGTCGGTCCCTTCTGCCATGTCGGGCCCAAGGTCGTTCTCAAGGATGATGTGGAGCTTCTGACGCATGTGGTGGTGACGGGACGCACCGTCATCGGCCGCGGCACGCGCATCTTCCCCAATGCCGTCATCGGCGGCGATCCGCAGAGCGTGCACCATGATGGTGCCGAGACGACGCTCGATGTGGGCGAGATGTGTGTCATCCGCGAAGGCGTGACCATGAATGCCGGCACGACCGAAGGCGGCGGCAGGACGGTTGTGGGCAACCACAATCTCTTCCTCGCCAATTCGCATGTCGCGCACGACTGTATTCTCGGCGACCACATCATCCTGTCGAACAACGTCATGCTGGCGGGCCATGTGAAGGTCGAGGATCGCGTCATTCTCGGCGGCGGCTCGGCCGTGCACCAGTTCACCCGCATTGGCCGCCAGGCCTTTATCGGCGGCCTTTCGGCCGTATCCTACGACGTCATTCCCTATGGCATGCTGAACGGCAATCCCGGAATCCTGGGCGGCCTCAATGTCGTCGGCATGGCGCGTGCGGGCATGGAAAAGGCGACGATCCACGAGGTTCGCCGCGCCTTCAAGCAGATTTTCGAGGGCGAGGGCTCGATCCGCGTCAATGCGGCGGCCATCCGCAATGAGTATGCGAACAGCGTTCCCGTCATGCAGATCCTCGATTTCATCGCGGCCGAAAGCGACCGCGCACTTTCTTCTCCCAACCGGGGCAAGGGCTGACCGGCATGGCTGAGAGCCGGCCCGAAGCGCGCGACCGGCTGGCCATTATCGCCGGCGGCGGCATGCTGCCGCGCTATGTCGCGGATGCGGCCCGCGCGCGGGGGGAAAGCCCCTATATCCTCGCTCTCACCAACGAATCGGGCGAGGACTGGTCGGGCTTCGACCATGAGGTCATTTCCATCGGGAACTATGCCGGCATCGGCAATGCCTTTCGCCGGCACGGCATCGGCCGCGCCGTGCTGTCGGGCTGGGTGCGCCGCCGGCCGGAATGGCGCGATATCCATGCGCCCTTCAAGGCACTGCTCGCCGTGCCGTCCGTCGTCCGCACGCTGCTGAAGGGCGGCGACGACGCCGTTCTGAAGATGGTCATCCGGCTGATCGAGTCGGAAGGGGTGCGGGTCGTCGGCGCGCATGAAATCGTGCCGGACCTTCTCGGCAGCGAAGGGCCGCTCGGCGGCATTAAGCCGGATGCGGCGGCCGAGGCGGACATCACGGCCGCGGCCATGGCGGCCCTGGCGCTCGGCCGGCTCGACGTGGGGCAGGGCGCTGTCGCTGTGGGCGGCCGCGTGGTGGCCTTGGAAGGCGCCGAGGGCACGGACGGCATGCTGGAGCGCGTGGCGCAGCTTCGCGCCGCCGGCCGCATTTCGCAGCGCCGCAGGGGCGTTCTCGTCAAGCTCTGCAAGCCGGGGCAGGATCTGAGGGCCGACCTGCCGTCGATCGGCCTTGAAACGCTGCGGCGGGCAAAGGAGGCCGGGCTTGCCGGCATCGCCGTCGAGGCGGGCCGCTCGCTGATCTTGGAACGCGAGGCGCTTGTCGCGGAGGCGGATGCCGGCGGTCTCTTCGTGACGGGCATCCTGCCGGAAAGATCGGAGTGAAGGCAATGACCGCAGAAACGATCAAGGTCGGCATCATCGCCGGGGAAGTTTCCGGAGACCTTCTCGGCGGCGACCTGATCGCGGCGCTGCGCACGGCCCATGACGGCAGAATTGAGCTCGTCGGCGTCGGCGGGGAGGCGCTGGAGCGGCAGGGGTTGAAATCGCTGTTCGATTTCTCCGAACTCTCCATCATGGGCATTTCGCAGGTGCTGAAGCGCCTGCCGTCGCTGCTGCGCCGCATCCGCCAGACGGCGGACGCGCTTGTCGCAGCCCGGCCGGATCTGCTCGTCATCATCGACAGCCCGGATTTCACCCATCGTGTCGCACGGCGCGTGCGCAAGGCCTTGCCGGATATTCCGGTGGTCAACTATGTCTGCCCCAGCGTCTGGGCCTGGAAGGAAGAGCGGGCGCCGCGCATGCGCGCCTATGTCGACCGCGTGCTGGCGCTGCTGCCTTTCGAGCCGGCGGCGATGGAGCGGCTCGGCGGCCCGGTCACCACCTATGTCGGCCACCGGCTGATCGGCGACGCGGAGGTCCAGCGGGTACGCGCGGCGCGCCTTGCGCGCAGCACCGGCGAGGCCGGCGGGAAAACCTGTCTGCTGCTGCCCGGCTCGCGCAGCACGGAGATCAGCCGCCTGCTGCCGGTCTTCGGGGAGATGGCGGCGGAGCTTTCGGCGCGGAACGCCGGCATGCGCTTTCTGCTGCCCACCGTGCCGCGGCAGGAGGCGCTGGTCCGGCGCCTGACGGCGGACTGGTCGAGCCCGCCGCAGATCACAATAACGACGGAAGAGAAGTGGCAGGCCTTCGCCAACGCCGATGCGGCGATCGCCGCGTCGGGAACGGTCATCCTGGAGCTCGCGCTCGCCCGCGTGCCGGTCGTCTCCACCTACCGCTTCGACTGGATCGCCAATATCTTCCTGCGCAGGGTGAAGGTCTGGACGGCTGCCATTCCCAACCTCATCGCCGACTATGCCGTCGTGCCGGAATATCTCAACGAGCAGGTGCGCCCGGGCGTGCTGACGCGCTGGTTTGAGCGGCTTTCGGCCGACACGACGGAGCGGCGCGCCATGCTGGAAGGCTACGACCTCGTCCACGCGCGCATGCAGACGGAGCGGCCGCCCGGAGAGACCGGAGCGGCGGTGATCCTCGATCTTCTCGCAAAGAAAAAGCAACGGTGTTAGGCGTCAAGCGCCGTTGCTCTATACTCTCGCATTCTGGCGTTGAGAATGACGATCATCTTGCGCATGACGGCGACGATTGCGACCTTTCCCGGC
>NZ_QNUJ01000018.1 GCF_003574625.1 Shinella zoogloeoides | reverse complement strand
TTTCGGCGATAGCAAGGAAATTCGCGACGAGCCGGCAGACCATTATGCGGGTTCGCGACGAGAGTTCACGGTCCGTTCGACCTTAGCGTGTCTGGGGGAACAAATCTTGTTCTGACCCCAGGATGGCTTCCTTCTGCCGGGGCGGGGCGGCGTGCTTGTTGCGGATACCGGCCATCACCGTGGCAATCGCTCGGTTCTTGCGATCGAGCGGCGTCCCACGCTGCGCGCAGTTCCATCCGATGGCGGCGAGGCGCCGCTCGATGGTCGCGACCGAATTCGGCTTGGCGCCGCGCGTAGCCGTGCAAACGGCACTGCCGGAGGCGCAGGCGGTGATGTAGAGGCCGACGACCTCCGGATCCGGGGGGAGGGCGGATAGGTTCTGGCGCCGGCACCAAGCGGTAAAATGCGTCCAGTCGGCGGTGTAGGCGCGGCGGGTGTTGGCGGAGCTGGCCGCTTCGACGTAACCCCGAGCGCGGTCGGTGAGGTCCTGCAGGTGGGCCGGCAGGGGAGGAGGCGCCGGCGCGGCGACGACGGTCTTGGAATTGCCATCGGCCGCCGGCGTGCTGTGCGGCGGCGCGGAAGGTTCCGGAGGGTGATTTTCGCTGTTTTTGTCGACGATTCGGGTCATTTCTCTATAATGACAAAAATGAAAGATAATGCAATCTTATCGATCATTATGCATGAAAGACAAGCCGTGCGGTTATTGCGTATAGTGTTGGCATAATCCGCACGTTTGGCCTATGCTGTCGGTCATGGATTCGCCTGTCGCCTCACCCGTTTCCGCTCCGGCGCTCATCCCCGCCTTGCCCGGCTGGACCCTGCCGCGTGGCCGCCAGCCGGACGAACTCGCCGCCGCCTTTGCCGCCGGCATCGCGTTGAAATCGCTGGACGATCTTGTCCGCTCCGCGCCCGCCTGGGCCGGCTGCTGGCGGTCCCGCCAGGCCCTGAAATGTGCCGCCGTCGCGGTCCGGCTGATGGGCTGCAGCGAGGACGAGGCGGCGTTGCGCGATGCCGTTCTGCTCACCGCCGCCGGTGACGATCCCGGCCCGGCCGGAAAGGTGTTTTTGGCCTATAAAAGACTTTCCACTCGAAAACCCGCTTTCTCCTCGAAGGCGGTGGCGGAGCTTGCCGATCTGTTGGGCCTCGCCTGGGACGATCGGCTCACCGCGGCGGTCGATCATGCCGACGACGCGCTGCAATCCGGCCGCCCGGCGCCATTCGCCGCGGCGGACCTGGTCACGGCCATGCATGCCGTGCGCCCAGATGCCGAGCCGCTCGCCTGGCTGCTGGCCGACATGTTGATCGCCGGGCTGCTGAAATGGGATTGTGCCGTGCCGCTGCTGATGGCCGAGCGCTATGGGCCGGCCTTCAAGACGCTTGGGGGCAGAGGCCGTGTGCGCCCAGGCGAGCCGGCCTTCGCCCGCGCTGTCTGCCTTGCCCTCACCGAGGGAACAGGCGCGGCCCTGCGCACCGCCGGCGAGATCGCGCGGCGTTCTGAAACGCTGCGTACCGCGGCGCCAAAGGTCCGGACGAAAGGCGCTGGCGCCGTCATCCAGGCCTTGCTTGATGAGGACGCGGTGGCGGCCTCGGCGCCCGGCAGCAATCTCTCGCGCTGGGCGGCGACCCGGCTGTTCGACCGGCTGGAAGGCTTTGACGCCGTGCGCGAACTGTCCGGTCGTAGTTCGTTCCGGATCTATGGGCTATGACGATGGCTGAACCGGAGGAAGCGGGCAAAACACGAACGTCTCGGACAAAGGACGCAAGCGAATGCTTGCTGGATCGGGAGCTGGCGGATTTGCCGCCGGAGTTGCGCTGGCGCGAATGGATGCTGCGCGTCGAGGCGGTGATCTTTGCCGCGGCCGAGCCGGTCGGCCGCGAGACGCTGGCGCGTGTCGTCGGCAAGGACTGCAGCATCGACCTTCTGATCGACGATCTGCGCGCGGAACTGCGGGACCGGCCCTATGAGATCGTCTTCGTCGCCGGCGGCTGGCAGCACCGAAGCCGTTCGGCTTACGCGTCCGCGATCCGGGCGTCGCAGGCTTCGACGCGCAGCGCGGCGCCCGTACTGTCCGACTTCGAGGCCATGGTGCTGATGGCGATCGCGTATTTCCAGCCGATCACCCGCGGCGACCTGTCGAAAATCTTCGGCAAGGAGGTCAGCCGCGACACGATCGCCAGTCTGCGCAATGCCAACTTCCTCGCCTCCGGCCCGCGCAGCCCGACGCCGGGTGCGCCCTACACCTATGTTACGACCAAACAGTTCCTCACCGCCTTCGGCATGCAGACGCTGCGCGATCTGCCCGACATCGAAGCGCTGGAGGATGGGGGGTTGCTCAGCCGGAAGGGTATGCAGGAGGGAGCCCAGGAGACGGCCGGGGGCGAAGAGGAATAGTCGATAACTAGGGTAGCGGGAGCCCGTAGTCGCTTGTCAGTTAGATCAGCCCGCCGATCTTCTGACGAAGCAGTGCCGGAAAAGTCTTCAGGCCACTTTGTTGAAGTCCATCGATAAACATGTCGACCGAGGGCATCGTCTTTCGGAGATTTTGCCGCGCTCGTTTGATGCTGGAGATCAGCGCATCGGGAAACGTCGCATGGAGGCCAGTGAGGAAAGCATCCGGGGACTGGCTTGCCACGCCATGAGAGGCTAGATCCTTCGCCGGAAAGTCCTTGAGATTCCAGGTGACGATATACGCGGCTTTGCCGGCGATGGCGGCGGCCAAGACATGCCGGTCGTCAGGATCGGGCAGACGGAGCTCCGGAATGAGGTGGCGGTAGTCCGTGATGTCCGCGTCCGGCAAGACTGCCTTCATCCTGTCGCGTGTTGCGATCAGGCGTTCGATGGGCAACGCCGGCGTGTTGGCCGCGAGATTGCGGATCCACTCATCATGAATCTTGTCCGTCCAGCGTGCTTCGACAAGTCCGTCGAAAGCGCACTGGATCAGGACGTTGCGCAGGTGAAATGGATAGAGGACGCAGGCATCATACACCGCGACGGGCGGGTTAGAGGCCATGGGTCTGAATGAGGTCCTCTGTGTCATCGGCGAGCGCATCCATCGCGGACTGGCGGGTGTCGAGCTTGGATTTCAGTGCAAGCACGTCCTTAAGCAGAGCGCGACGATGCTTGCCCACGTAACGGAACGGCAGATCGCCGCGATCCATCCTAAGGACGACCAGGGGACGGGAGATGCCCAGAATCGCGGATGCTTCTGTTGGGCTCAATTCCTGATCCTCGGCCAGGACGGCAACGCGCTCGCCGCGCAACATGTGGGCCAGAAGGGCTTCAACCGCAGCGGCGGCCGACGGCGGAATCGAGAGCTTGTGCTCGCGGCCGCCCTCGTGATGGACGTGAAGCTCCAGCCTGTCGCCGGCAGTAAGCTTGGGCAGCGGCGAGGCTACCCTGCGGTCCCGATCCGACAACCCGGCGAAGTGTATGATTTGGCTGGCCATGATGCGGTCTCCTTGACAGCAATATAGTAGCTGGGATGCCTAACTGCAATAACTGAAATCGGCAGATGGCCTTATGCGAGTGTGTCGTCTTATCGATATCGCAGGCCCTGACCAATACGGAGAAGTTCTGCACCTCCTGTCACGAGATGAAGGACAACGTCTATCAGGAATTGACCAATACGGTGCACTTCACCAATCGCTCCGGGGTGCGCGCCTCCTGTCCGGATTGCCACGTGCCGCACCAGTGGACCGACAAGATCGCCCGCAAAATGCAGGCCTCCAAGGAGGTCTGGGGCAAGATCTTCGGCACCATCAACACGCGCGAGAAGCGAAACACGAATGGGCGCGCCTGAAGGCGAACGATAGCCTTGAATGCCGCAACTGCCATTCCGCCGTCGCGATGGACTTCACCAAGCAGACCCAGCGTGCCGCCGATATCCACTCGAAATACCTTCTGACGGGTAAGGCGACCTGTATCGACTGCCACAAGGGCATCGCGCACGAGCTGCCGAACATGAAGGGTGTCGATCCTGGATGGAAGATGCCGCCGGAGCTTGAAGGGGAAGAGTTGCCCGCAGCCTCGAACGACGCCATCGGTGATCTGCGCAAGGCTGTTGCAAGCGCGCATCGCGCGATGACGTTCTAAGCTAATTTCAGCAAAAGTGCGTAGAGGTTTTGCGTTTGGACAGGCTCTAGGGCCGTATAGAACGTCTTTCCCGCGCGCCGCTTCTTGCGGTGCGGGCGCCAGAAAATGTCATATCTCCTGCGGATCGCCCGAAGATGTGAGTTCTGCAACTCGCCGAACTCGACCGTATGGTCGTCCGGATCGTAAAAGCGGAATACGCGCTCTCCCCATGCCCGCCGTGTGACGGGATGGCTCAGGTCCACATGGCGTGGGATCCCCGCGAAGGCCGCGTCAATATCCTCGCGCTCGAAATACAAAAGAAGATTGCGCCGCCCATGTGCTAGCAGGGCTTGCCAACACGGCGATACCAAGGGCGACGACTATTCCTTATAATCGAAAACCTTCACCGGCTCCTCCTATTCCGATCAGCTGTCAGACAAGGCAATGACACAGTGAAACCTGCCCCGGCTCGCCGACACAGGTCACACGGAGCCGACTACATACACAGGTCCTGGTTCTCACCTTACACATCCATCAAGAGGGAGCCGCAAGCCGGGCGGCTGTCGGCGCCGTCGATGGCGCCAACGGCGAAAGCGGCTATGAATTGGCGCGGGGTTCGATCCTGATCCACCCGAGAAGCGTTGCCATCGAGTGGTCGGTTGAATGGACGATGTTCATCGGGGCGCTGATCCCAATCTTTTCAGGAGCTCATAATGCACCGGTGTTAGCACCTTGCTATTGTCTCGAAGATGTTGCATTGCGAAATGACGATGCAGCGATCCGGCAGCGCGGGGTCATCACGGTCTTTGCATGAAACCGAGCGGACTGAACGTACTGGTCATCGACGAGAATCGCATCCGTGCCGCCATCATCGAAGAGGGGCTGCGGGAGGCCGGCTATGAAAAGGTCGCGGTCATCGACGTTATGCATGGCCTGGCGCGGCGCATCGCCGATCTCAATCCCGATGTCATCGTAATCGATCTTGAAAATCCCAACCGCGACATGCTGGAGAGCATGTTCCAGCTCTCGCGCGCCGTAAAGCGTCCCATCGCGATGTTCGTCGACAGGTCCGACGAGGCCTCCATCGAGGCGGCGGTCGAGGCGGGCGTTTCGGCCTATATCGTCGACGGGTTGAAACAGGAACGGGTGCGCCCGATCCTCAAAATGGCGATCAGCCGCTTCAACGCCTTTTCCCGCCTCAACCGCGAGCTCGAGGAAACGCGCGGCGAACTGGAAAACCGCAAGGTCATCGACCGCGCCAAAGGCCTTCTGATGCGCTCGCGCGGGCTGTCGGAAGAAGACGCCTATGCCTTGCTGCGCCGCACGGCGATGAACCAGAATCGCAAGATCGTCGAGATCGCCCAGAGCCTTGTCACGGCGTCCAGCCTGCTTGATCCCGGAGGGACGCAATGACGACGCGCCATGCCATTACCGCCGGTTTCGTGCCGCTGCTCGACAGCGCACTCCTCGTCGTCGCCCGCGAGATGGGCTTTGCCGAGGAGCAGGCGGTCGACCTCACCCTGCTGCGCGAGCGGTCCTGGGCGAGTATCCGCGACCGGCTGGCCGTGCGCCATATCGACGTCGCGCATATCCTCGGCCCCGTGCCGATCGCCTGCAATCTCGGCCTCAACGTGCCTGCACCCGACATGATCGTGCCCATAGCTCTCGGCCTCGGCGGTAATGCGGTGACCGTTTCTCCTGCGCTCTGGCGGGCGATGGCGGAAAATGGTGCAACGGCGGATCTCGATGCCCGCGCGAACGGAACAGCGCTGCGCAAGGTCATCAAGGCGCGCTCGGACATGCCGCTGCGTTTTGGTGTCGTACATCCCTATTCGGGGCATAACTACGAACTGCGCTATTGGTTGGCCGCCAGCGCCATCGATCCCGATCAGGACATTGAGATCGTCGTGTTGCCGCCGCCGGATATGGGCGATGCGCTCGCCGAAGGGGTGATCGACGGCTATTGCGCGGGTGAGCCCTGGAATACCTTCGGCGTGCTGCGTCGCGGTGGCCATCTTGCGACTGTTAAGGCGGCGATCTGGCGGTCGAGCCCGGAAAAGGTGCTCGGGGTCAACGCTCGCTGGGGCAAGGCAAATCCCGAGGCAATGGCGGCGCTGCTGGTCGCGCTGCATCAGGCGTCGCTCTGGTGCGCTCGGCCTGACAATCATGAGGCGCTCGCCGCACTTCTAGCCCGGCCCGCTTATGTCGGGCGTGACGTGGAACTTCTTCTTCCGGCGCTCAACGGCAATCTTTTCATCGGTGACGGGGCGACGCAGGCGGTCAGCGATTTCTTCGTGCCCAACGCTAAGGCGGCGACCTTCCCCTGGAAGAGCCACGCCCTGTGGTTCTACACCCAGATGGTCCGCTGGCGGCAGATCGAACATACGGCGGAGCGTCAGCGCATTGCCGCTGAAACCTACCGGCCGGATATCTACCGCGCCGCGCTGAAGGACCTCGGAATCGCCATGCCGTCGGCCAGCGCCAAGGTCGAGGGGGCATTGACCGCCGCGACGCCTGTCGGTTCCTCCGGCGCGCTGACGCTCGGACCGGACGGGTTCTTCGACGGCGGGCTTTTCGACCCTGACGATGTGGAGGCCTATATCGCCTCCCAGTCCACCGGCTGAACAGGCGGCGCTTAATTTATGCGCGCTGCACAAAATTTGGCTCTGCGCTGCACAGATTGAGCGCCGTTCGTTGAATGCTGCACGCTGGAAAATTCTTCTTCTCTTTTTGAAACAATGGCTTGCTAAAACTGGCACGCCGATTGCTTTTAAGTAGTCAGGCCGCAGGGCCACGAAATCGGTGTCCAACGACGGGCACACCACCAGCAAAGCCGCTGATCAGGATTCTGTCCGCACGGAGCGACCGTGCGGCCGTGCCTGGCCAGCGGCCTTTTGTTTTTCACCCCCAAGATGGAGCGGCACGACCTTGTCGGGCCTCGGAGAAGTCATGTCTGAGATCAAGCAGCCCACATCCCCACGCGAACGCGCTGTCGCGCTCTGGATGTCCACCTTCGCCTTCACCATCTGTTTTGCCGTCTGGACGATCTTTGCGATCATCGGCATCCGCATCAAGGACGATCTCGGCCTGTCGGAAGCCCAGTTCGGCCTGCTCGTCGGCACGCCGATCCTGACGGGCTCGCTGGTGCGCATCCTGCTCGGCGTCTGGACGCCGCGCTTCGGCGGTCGCCTCGTCTATACGCTGACCATGCTGGCGGCAGCCCTTTCGACGCTCCTGCTGTCGCACGCGACGACCTTTCCGCAGATGCTGCTGGCCGGCCTCGGTGTGGGACTTGCCGGCGGATCCTTCGCCGTCGGCGTGGCCTATGTCTCGCCGTTCTTCCCGGCAGAAAAGCAGGGCACGGTGCTCGGCATCTTCGGCGCGGGCAATGTCGGCGCCGCCCTCACGAAATTTGTCGCGCCCTTCGTGCTCGTCGCCGCCGGCTGGCAGATGGTTGCGGAAATCTGGGCGGCCGCGTTGTTCTTCACGGCCTGCCTGTTCTGGTTCACGACGAGCGACGATCCGGCTTTCGCGAGCCGTCGTGACGGCAAGGCGCCCAAGCGCAGCCTGCGTGAGGAATTCGCCCCGCTGAAGAAGGCCCAGGTCTGGCGCTTCTCGCTCTATTACTTCTTCGCTTTCGGTGGGTTCGTGGCGCTCGCGCTCTGGCTGCCGCGTTATCTCGTCGGTGTCTATGGTTTCGATATCGCAACCGCCGGCATGGTCGCCGCTGCGTATTCCATTCCCGGCAGCGTTTTCCGGGCGCTCGGCGGCATGCTTTCCGATCGCAAGGGCGCGCGCTCCGTCATGTATGGCATGTTCGCCGTCTCGGCCGTGGCAACGCTTATCCTGTCGCTGCCATCAGGCATCACGCCCGCCGTCTTCATCGTCGTGGTCTTCGTGCTCGGTTTCGTCATGAGCCTCGGCAAGGCCGCCGTCTACAAGCACATCCCGGCTTACTATCCCGACAGCGTCGGTCCGGTCGGCGGCATTGTCGGCATGGTCGGCGGTCTCGGTGGCTTCATCCTGCCCATCGCCTTCGGTCTGCTCAAGGATGCGACCGGCCTCTGGTCGAGCTGTTTCCTGCTGCTTTTGGCCGTCGTCGCCGTCTCACTGACCTGGATGCACCTCTCCATCCGCCAGATGGAGCGCCCCTCCGTCTCCGCCGTCGCAGCATAATCGCAAGGAAAGATCATGACCGAGAAACTCGTCATCATCGGCAATGGTATGGCGCCGGGGCGCATGCTGGAGCATCTCTTCGAAAAGGCACCGGGCCAATACGCGGTCACCATTTTCAACGCCGAGCCGCGCGTCAATTACGACCGCATCATGCTCTCGCCGGTGCTGTCGGGCGAGAAGGATTATGAAGAGATCATCATCCACGGCGACGGCTGGTACATCAAGCACGGCATCACGCTCTACAAGGGCCACCGCATCGTCGCCATCGACCGCGATGCCAAGACGGTCACATCCGATCACGGCGTGACCGAGAGCTACGACAAGCTGGTCATCGCCACCGGTTCCGTGCCTTTCATCCTGCCGGTGCCGGGCAACAACCTGCCCGGCGTCATCACCTACCGTGACCTCGATGATGTGCAGGCCATGCTGCTGGCCGCCCAGTCGCGCGAAAAGGCCGTCGTTATCGGCGGCGGCCTGCTCGGTCTTGAGGCCGCCGCCGGTCTTGCAGGGCGCGGCATGGATGTGACCGTGCTCCATGTCATGCCGACGCTGATGGATCGGCAGCTCGATCCAGCCGCCGGCTATCTGCTGCAGAAGGAGCTCGAAGGGCGCGGCATCAAGATCCTCTGCAAGGCCAATACCAAGGCCATTATCGGCAACGGCAAGGTCGAGGGTATCGAACTGGAGGATGGCCGGATCATCCCGGCGACGCTCGTCGTCATGGCCGTCGGCATCCGCCCGAGCGTCGGGCTCGCCAGGGAGGCAGGGCTCGCCGTCAACCGCGGCATCGTCGTCGATCATGGCATGCATACCTCCGACGGCAGCATCTGGGCGCTCGGCGAATGTGCGGAAGTGGGCGGCATGGTCTATGGCCTCGTCGCACCGCTCTACGAGATGGCGCGTGTCGCGGCTTCGCATCTTGCCGGCGAGCAGGGTGCGGCCTTCGTGCATTCGGACACGCCGACCAAGCTGAAGGTGACCGGTATCGAGCTCTTCTCGCTGGGTGATTTCGCTGATGGCGACGATCGCGAGGAGATCGTGCTGCGCGATGCCTCGGCCGGCGTCTACAAGCGGCTGGTGCTGAAGGGTAACAAGATCATTGGCACCGTGCTCTACGGCGAAACCGCCGATGGCGCCTGGTTCAATGATCTGAAGAAGAAACAGACCGACATTTCGGAGATGCGCGAGACGCTGATCTTCGGCCAGGCCTTTCAGGGGGGCGCTCCGCTGGACCCTATGGCGGCCGTTGCAGCCTTGCCGGATGATGCGGAGATCTGCGGCTGCAACGGCGTTTGCAAGGGCAAGATCGTCTCGACCATCACGGAAAAGGGCCTGACCGCACTCGACGAGGTGCGGGCCTACACCAAGGCATCGGCATCCTGCGGTTCCTGCACCGGCCTCGTCGAACAGCTGATGACGCTGACGCTTGGTGACAGCTACAATCCCGCCGCTGTCCATCCGATGTGCGGCTGCACCGATATCGGCCATGACGACGTGCGCCGCCTGATCAAGGCGAAGGGGCTGAAGTCCATTCCGGCCGTCATGCAGGAACTGGAATGGAAAACCTCCTGCGGCTGCGCCAAGTGCCGCCCGGCGCTGAACTACTACCTCGTCTGTGATTGGCCGGACGAATATGCCGACGATTACCAGTCGCGCTTCATCAATGAACGCGTGCACGCCAATATCCAGAAAGATGGCACCTATTCCGTCGTGCCGCGGATATGGGGCGGGGTCACCAATTCCCGCGAACTGCGCGCCATCGCCGACGTGGTCGACAAATTCGAGATCCCGCTGGTGAAGGTGACCGGCGGCCAGCGCATCGACCTGCTCGGCATCGAGAAGGAGGACCTGCCGGCCGTCTGGGCCGATCTCGGCAAGGCCGGCTTCATCTCGGGACAGGCTTACGCGAAAGGCCTCCGCACGGTCAAAACCTGTGTCGGCTCCGACTGGTGCCGCTTCGGCACGCAGGATTCCACCGGCCTCGGAATCCGCATCGAAAAATTCATGTGGGGCTCGTGGACGCCGGCCAAGCTGAAGCTCGCCGTCTCTGGCTGTCCGCGCAACTGCGCGGAAGCGACTTGCAAGGATATCGGCGTCATCTGCGTCGACAGTGGTTTCGAGATCCATTTTGCGGGTGCGGCGGGCCTCGACATCAAGGGCACGGAGGTGCTCGGCCTCGTGAAAAGCGAGGACGAGGCGCTGGAGCACATCGTGGCGCTGACACAGATGTACCGCGAACAGGCGCGTTATCTCGAGCGCATCTACAAATGGGCGAAACGCATCGGTCTCGATGAGATCCGCCGCCAGATCTTGGGCGATGCGATGAAGCGCAAGGCCTATTACGACCGCTTCGTCTTCTCCCAGAAATTCGCCCAGGTCGATCCCTGGTCGGAGCGCGTCTCCGGCAAGGACAAACATGAATTTCGGCCGATGGCGACCATCGGCTACGGACAGGCAGCGGAATAGGAGGTCGGACATGAACTGGTATGCCATCGGAAACATTGCCGACATTCCGCTGCGCGGCGCACGCTGCGTGAAGACCCCGCAGGGCAAGATCGCCGTGGTCCGCACCGCGGAAAACGAGGTTTTCGCCATCGAGGACCATTGCCCGCACAAGGGTGGTCCGCTCTCCCAGGGCATCGTTCATGCCAAGGCCGTGACCTGCCCGCTGCACAATTGGGTGATCTCGCTGGAGACCGGCAAGGCGCTCGGTGCGGACGAGGGCGCGGTGAAGACCATCGCGCTGAAGAATGACGGCGGCGAGCTGTTCATCGCGCTCGAAAGCCTGATGGTGGCGGCCGAATAGGATGGAAAAGACGGTCAAGACAACCTGCCCCTATTGCGGCGTCGGCTGCGGCGTCATCGCGACGGTCGCGGAAGACGGCGCCGTCTCCGTCAAGGGCGATCCCGATCATCCGTCCAACTATGGCCGACTCTGCTCGAAGGGCTCGGCACTTGCCGAGACGATCGATCTCGACGGTCGCATCCAGCATCCCGAAATCGATGGCGAGCCGGCGTCCTGGGACAGTGCGCTCGACCTCGTCGCGGCAAAGTTCGCTGCTGCGATTGCCGAGCACGGCCCCGATTCCGTGGCGTTCTATGTCTCCGGCCAGCTGCTGACGGAGGATTATTACGTCGCCAACAAGCTGATGAAGGGGTTTTTCGGCTCGGCCAATATCGACACGAATTCGCGGCTCTGCATGTCGTCCTCGGTCGCCGGCCATCGCCGCGCCTTCGGCTCGGATACGGTGCCGGGGACCTATGAGGACCTGGAGCTGGCCGATCTCGTCATCCTAACCGGCTCCAACCTCGCCTGGTGTCACCCCGTGCTTTACCAGCGCCTTGCCGCCGCCAAGGAGCGGCGGCCGGGCATGAAGGTCGTCGTCATCGATCCGCGCCGCACCATGACGGCCGATATCTGCGATCTGCACCTCGCCATTCGCCCCGATACGGATGTGGCGCTGTTCGTCGGCCTCTTTGCGCATCTCGTTTCGAACAACGCCGTCGACCAGAACTATGTGGCGGCACACACGTCGGGCTTTGCCGACGCCTTCGCGACGGCCGCAGATGTTTCCTTCGGCGAGGTGCTGGAGCGCACAGGGCTTCCGGCCATGCAGCTTCGCGAATTCTACCGGCTGTTCACAACGACCGAGAAAGTCGTCACCTGCTACAGCCAGGGCGTCAACCAGTCCTCATCCGGCACCGACAAGGTCAACGCCATCCTCAATTGTCACCTCGCCACCGGCCGGATCGGAAAGCCGGGCATGGGGCCGTTCTCGCTGACGGGGCAGCCCAACGCCATGGGCGGCCGCGAGGTTGGCGGGCTCGCCAACATGCTGGCCGCCCATATGGCCATCGAACGCGCCGAGGACCGCGACCGGGTGCAGCGCTTCTGGGCCTCCCCCGTCATCGCGAAAAAGCCGGGCCTCAAGGCCGTCGATCTCTTTCAGGCCGTGGCGGACAGGCGCATCAAGGCGCTGTGGATCATGGCGACCAACCCCGTCGTCTCGATGCCCGATGCCAGCGCCGTCGAGGCGGCAATCAAGGCCTGCCCCTTCGTCGTCGTTTCCGACATCCTCAAGGAGACGGACACCGCCCGTCACGCCGATGTCCTGCTGCCGTCGCTCGGCTGGGGAGAGAAGAGCGGGACCGTCACCAATTCCGAGCGCCGCATTTCCCGCCAGCGCGCTTTCCTCGCGGCGCCCGGCGCTGCACGGGCGGACTGGTGGCAATTGGCTGAAGTCGCGCGCCGCATGGGCTTTGCGGACGCTTTCGCCTATGAAACACCCGCGGAAATCTTCTCCGAACATGCCGCACTCTCGGCCTTCGAGAACGACGGCAGCCGGGGTTTCGACATCGGCTCCCATCACGGCATCGGGCGCGATGATTACGATGTGCTCATCCCCTTCCAATGGCCGCAGCCGGCAGGGCAGGGGCGTGCGGAAACCCGCTTCTTCGCCGATGGCGGTTTCTACCATGCGGACGGCAAGGCGCGCTTCGTCGCGGTTGAGCCTGCCGAAACCGACCGCACCAATCCCGACTATCCCTTCACGCTGAATACCGGCCGCATTCGCGACCAGTGGCACACCATGACGCGCACCGGCAAAAGCGCGCGCCTGTCGTCCCACATCGCCGAACCCTTCGCGGAACTGCATCCGCGCGATGCCATCGAGATCGGCGTCGGCAACGCCGGATTGGTCGAGCTCGAGAGTCCGTTGGGCAGCGCCGTGGTACGCGCGTTGATCACCGAACGTCAAGCGCAGGGCAGCATCTTCGCCCCCATGCACTGGAACGACCAATTCGCCGCCGGGGCCCGCATCGATGCCGTCGTGCCTGCCATCACCGACCGCTTCTCCGGCCAGCCCGCCTCGAAAAACGTCGCCGTCGCGGCCCGGCGGTTCAGGGTGCAGCACTATGCCTTCGCCGTCTCGCAGGCGAAGCCGGCCGAGCCGGACGCAGCCTACTGGGCGCTCGCAAGGGCCGATGGCGGCTGGCGGCTGGAACTGGCCTTCACCGCGCCGGTGGAAGCCTGGGCGGACTGGTGCCGCCGCACCTTCGCCGTTCCCGAGGGTGTCGAGCCACTCGGCTATGCGGATGCGCAGACCGGCGATGTCAGGCTCGCTTTCTTCGACGGCACGCGGCTTCTCGCGGCCTTCTTCCTGGCGCGCGAACCCGTCGCCGTCGCCCGTAACTGGGCGATCGCGCAGCTCACTGCCGAACACGCCAACCTGCGCAAGCGCTTCGCGCTCGTCGCCGGCCGGCCGGGCGCGGACAAGCCGGAGCCCGGCGCCACCGTCTGTTCGTGCTTCGGCGTCGGCGTCAACCAGATCGTCGCCGCCGTGCGCGGTGGCTGCCACAGCGTCGAGGCCGTCGGCAAGGCGCTCAATGCCGGAACCAATTGCGGCTCCTGCCGGGCCGAGATCAGGGGGATCGTCGATGGATGTCTCGCAGCCGCCGCGGAGTGAAGCCCGCATGGAGCCGCTCGCCAAGCTGCCCGTTTTCTGGGCGCTGGAGGGCAAGCGTGTCATGGTAGCCGGCGGCACGGATGCCGCGATGTGGAAGGCCGAACTGCTGGCCGCCTGCGGCGCCCGCGTCGATGTCTATGCGGAAACCTTCGGCGAGGCCTTCGAGGCGCTCTTCGCCCGCATACCGGATCATCCGGCTGCATGCCTGACGCGGCATGCCCGGTGCTGGACACCATCCGATCTCTCGGACGCGGTGCTGGCGATCGGCGATTGCGAGGACGATGCGGACACGTTCGCTGCCGCCGCCCGCGCCGCGGGCGTGCCAGTCAATGTCATCGACAAGCCGGCCTTCTGCCAGTTCCAGTTCGGTTCGATCGTCAACCGCTCGCCCGTGGTCGTGGCGATCTCGACGGACGGCGCGGCACCCATCTTGGCGCAAACGATCCGCCGCAAGATCGAGACGCTTTTGCCGCGCAGCCTCAAGACCTGGGCGGCACTGGCACAGTCGCTTCGTGCGGCGGTCAACCTGCGTCTCAAGCCCGGTCATCCGCGCCGCGTCTTCTGGGAGCGGTTTTGCGACCGGGTCTTTTCCACGCTGGATACGCCGGAGGAGGACGTGGGCGGGGAGCTTCTTGCTGAGGCCGAACGGCTCGCGGAAGCCCCCGCCATCGGTCGCGTGACCTTCGTCGGCGCCGGGCCGGGCGACGCGGAACTCCTGACGCTCAAGGCCGTGCGCGCGCTGCAAGCGGCCGATGTCATCCTCTTCGACGATCTGGTTTCCGCCGACGTGCTGGAGCTTGCCCGCCGCGAGGCCAAGCGCATGCTGGTGGGAAAACGCGGCCGCCGCGAGAGCTGCCGGCAGGAAGACATCACTGCCACGATGGTCAGCCTCACCAGGGCGGGCAAACGCGTGGTGCGGTTGAAGTCTGGCGACCCCATGGTATTCGGCCGGGCCGGCGAGGAGATCGCTCATCTCGATCGCGAAAACATTCCCGTCGACGTTATTCCCGGCGTCACGGCTGCCAACACCACGGCTTAAGTGAACCGTTGAAGTGCGGTTGGATCGACTCCCTTCAATAGGGTTTACGGATTTACTCGGGCTGCCGGGTGTGCCGCCATCTCATCAAACAGCCAGTCGCGGAACGCCCTGATCTTGTGGTGCCGCAACGCGCCTTCCGGATAGACGACGTAGTAGCTCCAGCGCGATTTGAGGGCCAGGTCGAAGGGCCGCACCAGCCGTCCCGCTGCGAGGTCCGCTGATACGAGCGCGCTCCTGCCGAGAAGCACGCCTTCGCCCTGCACGGCCGCCTCGACCGCATAGGCGGCGGATTCGAATTTTATGCCCGCGGTGTGATCGATGCCGTAAAGGCCGGCGGCTTGGAGCCAGGTCGCCCAGTCGATGCGAAAATTGTCGTGAATGAGCCTGTGGTGCCGGAGGTCCTCCGGGCTGCGCAGCGGGCGGTCTGCCTTCAGCAGCTCCGGGCTGCAGACGGGGCTGACATCCTCTTCCGCCAGAAGTTCCGATACGACCTTGTCATAGTTGCCCTCGCCGTAGCGGATTGCGATATCGATGCCATCGCGGATGAAATCGGTGAGCGTTCCAGACGTCGAAAGACGCACGTCGATTTCGCGGTGAATCCGATGGAACCTGTGGAGGCGGGGTACAAGCCACCTCCCGGCAAAGCCATCCGAGGTGCTGACATTGAGAACACCGGCCGATCTTGAGGCTGTTGCTGCGATGGTCGCGATACCCATGCGGTCAAGTGCGGCGCCGATTTCGGCGGCGTAGGCCGCTCCCTCCGGCGTCAGCCTGACCGAACGCGTGCCGCGCTCGAAGAGCCGGACGCCCAACATCCCCTCGAGATTGCGCACAGCTCGGCTGATCGCCCCGTGCGTCAGGTTCAATTCCGCGGCTGCGCGGGTGAAGCTCAGATGCCGGGCAGCAGCATCGAAGGCTGGCAACGTCGTCAGCGGAGGAAGTTTGCGGGCCATGGATCACCTGTGAGCCTTGATCACAAATCATCGACGATTACTCGTTTGTCGTCCAGCCGGTTTTGCCGCAGTTTTTCCTCATCGATTTGAATTCAACGGCCGCTCCCCGGGGGGCGCGATTTGAGAAGGAAAAACGCTGTGAGTATCATTCACACCTACGACGCTCCGTGCGGCAGCCTTGTGCCGGTTTCCGCGCCTGACGCCCGAAAGGCGCTGACATCATTGTTCGCGTTCGTCGCACGCCTGGCGGCCCGGCCACGGAATGCGGTTCGCCTACACCTTGCCATGCGGCGCATCCCGCGCTTTTCGGCCCGCCGTCTTGATGACATCGGCTTCGAACGCGACTGGGACGGGACAATCCGCCCCCGGTCTGCGGCCGCCAGTCAAGGAGAAGGCAAATGAAGATCTATCCTCATCTCTGGTTCCAGGGCCAAGCCGAGGAGGCCATGGCGTTCTACCTGTCCGTCTTCAAGGATTCCACGGTCCTCGAACGCATCCTATTGCCCGATCCGGAATTGTCTGTCGTGCGGTTCGCGCTTGCCGGGCTGCCGGTTGCGGCTTTAAACGCCAACTCGTGGGTGCCGTACAACGAAGCCTTCTCCTTCCTCGTCGAAACCGACGATCAGACGGAGACGGACTATTATTGGAACGCGCTCACCGCCGACGGCGACAAGGAACAGCCCTGCGGGCGGCTGACGGACAAGTTCGGCGTCTATTGGCAGGTCACGCCGCGGGTACTCCTACGCATGCTCGCCGATCCCGACCAAGAGAAAGCCAACCGCGTGATGCAGGCCATGTACAAAATGAAGAAGATCGTCATCGCCGATCTCGAGCACGCCTATCGCGGCGGACGCGTTCCGCTTCACCGGAAAAATTATCTTCAACGCAGAATATGGAGAACCTGATGGCACCGCTTATGGGCAGGAAAGTCATTATCGTCGGCGGCAGTTCGGGTATCGGTCTCGGCGTCGCCTCCGCCGCGGTGAAAGCCCGGGCACAGGTGGTCATCGTCGGTCGCTCGATGGAGAGGCTGAAGGTGGCGCGAGAGACACTCGCCGCTGAGGATCGTCTTACCGCCCTTGCCGCCGACATGACGCAGGAGCGCGAAATCGCCCGGCTTTTCGATGCCGTGGGCACATTCGATCATCTCGTCTCGACGGCCGGGTCGCCTCCACCGGGCGATCCGATCGATCAGACGGACATCGATGCCGTTCGCGACTTCATCGAGAACAAGTTTGTCGGTGCCGTTCTTCTTGCAAAACACGCGGCTCGCCGATTGACGCGCGGTGGGTCCATGACGTTCACCTCGGGCATCAACAAGGACAAGCCACCGGTCCCGGGAGGCGCGGTCGTCGCGGCGATTGCTGGTTCCTTCAGCTATCTGGCCCACGCGCTATCGCTTGAACTGGCGCCAACCCGCGTGAACGTCGTGTCACCGGGCTGGGTGGACACCCCCATGTTCGACGCATTGGCCGGCGAGGCGAAGGCAGGGTATTTCGACACTATGGCCGCCCGTTTGCCCGTTGGTCGCATTGCAACGCCGGCCGATATCGCGCCTGCCTATGTTCACGCGATGGAAAGCGATTTTACCACTGGCCAGACCCTTCATATCGATGGCGGCCAGAGCCTCATTTGATAGGCGGGCAACCGGACCGCTCATCCCCTCATAAGTATCTGGTTCGCTTGAATCTGCGGACGCGCAAATCTGTCTCTGTCGCCTGACCAAGGCAGCCCTGGAGGCTTGCTGTCCTGGAGGGAATGAGGACCCGGGAGCGCCTCGTATCGCTCGACCGGTCCCCTGCGTGACCGATGCGGCTTGAGCACCACATCGGGCCGCGCAGCTTGCAGAAATGATAAGCGGCTATCCTACGTCCGGACGTTCGCGGCAGCGGGCGTGTGCCAGTTTGAGAATCCGGCGAGCGCGATGGGCTGCGAGCGGGCGGGGTCGTCGGTAAGTCGGCGCTCCTCCATTTGCTGCACGATTCCGCTGATCGCGCGGGTGGATCCTCAGTGGCAAGTGGTTCTTGGAACCGCGCCGAAGGCGTTAGAATAGCATAGTCATTCCTCGGGTCAGCGTCCATTATAGAGCAGCGCCAAGATACCGCCTCGTTCGCGCAATCCCACCCACCCAAAATTGAGAGAACCATGCTGGCATAGACCCCGTAAACCGGGAAAGAAGGGTTTTAGAAGGTCAACTCTATCCTAATAGAGCGACCGACGAATCTTGCGTAGCTCGAATACCGCAGTTTTGGATGCGCCGCCCTTGGCAACTGACCGCCGGTCGGCATCGACGAAATCCCCATTGTCGCCAAGAGGCTCATTCCGTTACCTGGTTTTGCTGTTTCGGTAAACCAGTTGAGTTTCGAAGGGGGCTTCGCGGGCAAGGATGTCATCGACGACGGGACGACCGGGCGCGTGGCGGCAAACCGGATCGGTCGCCGTGGCATCGGCGGCAAGAGCCAAGGCCTGACAGCGGCACCCGCCATGATCCTTGTCACGGCGGGCGCAACTGCGGCAAGGTTCCTTCATCCAGGCGTAGCCGCGAAACGCGTTGAAGGCGGATCCGTCATACCAGATGGCCGAGAGCGGTTTCTCGGTCACCCGGTCGAAAGCGAGGCCGGGGATCGTCGCGGCGGCATGACAGGGCAGAACCGTTCCGTCCGGGGCGATATTGATGCCGGTCGTGCCCCAGCCGCCCATGCATGCCTTGGGATAGTCCGCATAATAGTCGGGCGGTACGAAGTCGATCGTCATCCGGCCGGCATAGGCACGCCGCGCCGCGAGCACTGCTTCCTTCGCGCGGAGAACCTGGTCTCGGGAGGGCAGCAGCCCCGACCGGTTTGCCAGCGCCCAGCCGTAGAACTGCACGCAGGCGACCTCGATGCGCCGGGCGCCGAGGCTTGCGGCGAATTCAATCGCCGCGTCGATATCGTCGATCGTGTGCCGGTGCATGACAGCATTGATGGTGAGCGGAAGACCGCGCCGGTGAACCTCATCGGCAAAGGCGAGTTTGCGGGCGAAGCCACCCTTGTAGCCACCGATCCAGTCGGCCTTTTCGGCACGCGTCGCCTGCAGCGAAAGTTGCACATGATCGAGGCCTGCCGTTTCCAGGGCATCGAGGCGAGAGGGGGATAGCCCAATGCCCGACGTGATGAGATTGACGTAAAGGCCCGCATCGCGCGCTACCGCCACAAGCGTCTCGAGGTCCCGTCGCGACGCCGGTTCTCCGCCGGAAAGGTGCAATTGCAGGACGCCAAGGTCCGCCGCCTGCCGGAAGACATCCGCCCAGATTTCGGTCGGCAATTCTTTCTCGCGTGCGGTCAGCTCAAGCGGGTTGGAGCAGTACGAGCAGGACAGCGGACAACGGTGCGTCAGTTCCGCAAGCAGGGCAATGGGTGGGGCAGGTCGCTCCGTCATCGATAATCCACCAGTCTTTGCGCCACGAGGCCGCCCAGAAAATCGCGGACGTCCGACATAACCGCCGCCTCGGGTGCGCCGTAGCGTTCGGCGAGCCGGGCGGCAATCGTGTTCACCGTGGACCGACCGTCGACCTCGCGAAGGATGGCGTTGCCGGTCTCGTCGAGCAGCAGCGCCCGTTCCGGAACGAGAAGCACCATCGTGTCGCGGACGCGGTCATGATGCAGGCGCGTTCCTCGCGGAAGGCAGGGGACGGGATCGTCGGTCATGGCCGTGCTGCCAGTTGTGCCTCGCCGGGCTTCCAGGCTCCAGGCGGCACATGTCCGTCGACATAGGCGCTCCATAGTGCGTCGAGCTGTGCCCAAAGCACATCCGTCTTGAATGTCAGCGCTGCGATCGCCGCCTCCTGATCGGCGCGGGTGACAGCATGGGTCAACACCCAGTCGAGCGTGAAGCGGACATCCTTCGGGGCTTCGGTCAGGCGATGACGGAAATAAGCGATCGTCTCGCGGTCCGCGAAATCATAATGCTCCAGAAGACCGTCGATCCGGCGGGTGTGAATGGCGGGGGCAAACATTTCCGTCAGGGAACTCGCCATGGCGGCGATGAGCGGCTCGTCGCGTACGAAGCGGATGTAGGCGTCCACGATGAAGCGCGTCGCCGGCATGACACCGTGGCCCGAGGCGACATAGGCCGGGTCGAGGCCGACACCTTCGGCGAGCCGCAACCATCGCCGGATGCCGCCGCCGTCTTCGACGCCGCCGTCGTGGTCTTCGATACGCGAGCGCCAGACGCGCCGCAGATCCGGGTCATGGCAGCGCGACAGGAAAGCGGCGTCCTTCATCGGGATGGAGCACTGATACTGCCATCGATTGATGACCCAGGCCTGCACCTCATCCATCGTGCAGCCGCCGCTATGCAGCCGATCATGGAAGCGATGTTTGTCGTGATAGCGCTCGACCCCGACCCGCCGCAGCCGCGCCTCGAATTCAGCGCGGCTCAACGGCAGTTCGTTGTGGTTCACGATCGAATTCATAGCGCGATCTCCATGCCGTCCCGAGCAATCTCCCACCCCGCCGCGGTGACGGCCGCACGGGCGGCGCTATCCGGCATCAAGGCCGAATTCGTATTGTTCACATGCGTGTAGATGCGACGCCCGCGCAGCGACCGCAGTCGCGCGAGCGAGCCATCGGGACCGCCCATGGCCAGATGCCCCATGCGGGCTCCTGTTTTCGTGCCGGTGCCGGAACGCGGCATTTCGTCATCGCGCCAGATCGTACCGTCAAACAGCACCGCATCTGCCGGTTCCAGGAGGCTCACAAGCCAGTCGGGCAGGGCCGCGCAACCGGGCACATAATGCACCTCGCGATCGCCGGACCGCAGCCGCAGTCCGATTGTCTGCTCACCCATCATCGTCACGTCGGGCGCCTCGCCTTCGAGATAGAGTGGTATTTTGCCCGGAACGGCATAAGCGGCGACGGTCAGGCCCGGAAGCGGACAAAAATCAGTGTCGAGAGCGATTGTTTCGCGTTGCACGAACGTGGGGTCCAGGACACCGAAGACCGTGTTCTGCGACAGGATCTGGTGGGTTGCTTCCGTTGCGAAAAGGGTAAAACCCGTCTTCTCACGCAAGGTCAGAAGCCCCGCGATATGGTCGACATCGCCGTTGGTCAGCACAACCGCCTTGATCGGACTGTCGCGAAGACCGGTCGGATGGAGGGCGGGCGAGGCGGCAAGCTGGTGGCGCAAATCAGGCGATGCATTGAGCAAGGCCCAGTTTCGACCGTCCACGCTGACTGCGAGCGTACTTTGCGTCATGGGCGCGATCGCGCCCGTGCGTGCGGCCGCGCACTGGACACAGCCGCAATTCCACTGGGGCAGGCCACCACCGGCGCCTGCCCCGAGCACGATGATACGCACCGTTGCCTCAGAACGGGTGGTCCGGACGCGGGTCATCTTCCGACGGGCCATACATGTTGATTTCCATGCCGCAGGCGATGTCCTTGATGACGGGTTTCTTCCAAGCCATGAAATTCTCCTCCAGGTTTGTGGAACAGCCACCGCAGCAGGTTGCGCTACCTCAGGCCCGCTCCACAATGCGACCAAGGTCTCTATATGGGGCGGACCTATTGCGCGGCGGCGAGTGTTTCGAAGGCCGCCTTCATGCGCTCGCCGGCCTTTGCCGGCAGCTTGACGGCCTTTGCCGCCTCCAGGTTGGCCGGGCTGTCGCCGACCTTGATGAGCGCGACCATGCCCATGCTGAAATGCGGCGAGCACTTCACGCCGTAGATGCCGGGGGAAGACACGGTCAGGACATATTCCTCGTTGACCTTGCTCTTGAAGGGCTCGACGCCATCGGGAAGCATGCCCTTGATGCTCTCGACATTGTGGCTCTTGTCCGTCGGGATGAAGTGGATCGTATCGCCCGGGGCGGCGGCGATCGCGGCGGGTTCGAAGACCATGTTGCCGCTGTCGCCTTTGTTCATCATCTTGACCACATGCTCGGCAGCCTGGGCTGTGCCGCTTGCAAGGACCATTACGGTTGCTATTGTGATGAAATTCTTCATGTCCATCTCCTCCAAGTCAGTTTGGAGGGGTGTCTCACGGGTCGGCTGGCCTCGCAATGCGACCTTGGTGCCAGCCTCGCGGCCTACCCGGCATGCAGGACGAAGGCCTCCAACGCATCGGCGGCAATTGGCTTGTACATGATCTCGATGCCCGCCGCTTCGGCCGCCATCCGCGTCTGCGGTTTGCGATCGGCCGTCAGAATGCGGGTCGGACGTTCGCCATGTTGCGCATGCAGGGCCTCGACGGTCTCTATGCCGGTCATGACGCCGTCAAGCTGCTGATCGACCAGATAGAGGTCCGGTACGATGCCGATTTCCTCCAGCAGCGAGAGCGCTTCCTCACCGCTTGCGGCCTCCAGAACGCTGACGCCGCGTCGCTCGAGCAGCAGCGCGATCGCCCGGCGCAAATCGAGGTCGTTTTCGACGAGAAGGGCGATACGGTCGCTGTTGTCGCCGGGCTCGTCGGGAATGACCGGCGTCGCCTCACGATAGGTCGGGCTTGCGTGATACGCCATAGGGGTCAGTTCCACGGAAAAGCAGGTGCCGCCCCCGAGCCGCGAGATCAAGGCTAACCGATGTCCGAGAAGCGCACAGGCACGTTCGACGATGGCCAGGCCGAGCCCCATGCCCTCCGACGCCGAGGCGGAGCCTTGCACGCGATGGAACTCGCGGAAGATCGCCTGCTGCTGGTCGGGTGCGATGCCCGGCCCGGTATCGTGGATCTCGATGCGCACCTGCCCGCCAGCGCGGCGCGGACCGACAAGAATGCGTCCGCTGGCCGTATAGCGGATCGCATTGCTGATCAGGTTCTGCAGAATGCGGCGCAGATAGGTCGGATCACTTGATACGGTGAGCGCGCAGGGCAGGATGTCGAGCCGCAGCCCCTTGCCGGCTGCGATCGGCGCAAATTCGTCGGTGAGCTGGCGCAGAAGCAGCGAAAGCGAGACGGGGCCGACATCCATCGCCGTGCCGCCAGCCTCCAGGCGCGAGATGTCGAGCAGGGCCCCCAGAATGTTCTCGACGCTGACAAGAGCGTTGTGCGCCTTTTCCAGCGTCCCGCGCAGCGGGGTCTGCTCCGCGTCGTCGCGTGCCGCGGCAACGAACAGCTTGGCCGCCGAAAGCGGCTGCAGAAGGTCGTGGCTGGCGGCCGCGACAAAGCGAACACGGGCGGTATTCGCGCGCTCGGCCTCCGCCAATGCCGCTGCGAGATCTCCCGTTCGGGCGGCGACGCGCGCTTCCAGCGAGTTGTTGGCGCGGATCATGGCGTGGATTGCCTGCCGCTCGCGCGTCACGTCGGCAAAGGACATCACGAAGCCGCGCCCGGGCATCTCCTGCGCGAAGACATCAAGGATGATGCCGGACGCGTGGGTGAACTCGAAGGAGAGGGGGCGGCGCGGCAATCCGCCATCGATCCATTGGCGCAGCATCTCGCTGGAAAAGCCGTCGCCGAGCGTAATGGCATGTCGGATATGGTTGGCCAGCATTTCAAATGAGATACCGCGCCGCAGGAGGCGGGCGGGAATGTCGAGCAATTGGGCGATGCGGCTGTTCCATCCGACGAGGCACCGGTTGGCGTCGAAGATTCCGACGCCCTGGTTGATGTGCTCCAGCGTGGCACGAATCATGCGGGCCTGATCGTCCAGCAGCTTGCCCCGCTCTGATCGCTCCATGCGAATGATATCCGTAACATCGGTCTGGAGGATCACGGTACCGCCGTCGGCAGTGCGCTGCTCGCTGACCTGGAGCCAGCGGTCGCCCCTAAGGCCGACATTGAATACCTGACGCGTATGGCGCAGCCGAATACGCTCAGCCGCCCAGGCTTTCGCTGTCATACCCTTCGGAAGAGCAAGAACGGCCGAGCGGCTGGCCGCCTCCACATAATCGGTGAAGGTGATGCCTGGAAGGAACTTCTCCCGCACATCCGTAAGATCTCGGCAAAAGCGCGAATTGCACATTACAAGGACTTCCGCCGGATCAAAGAGTGCGAACCCTTCCTCGATCGCCTCGATGGCCTGCGACAGGTCATGGCGCGCGCGCTCAGCGGCACTATTGGCCTCATTCAGAAGCTTCAGAGTCGCTTCCAGATCGTGTGTGCGCTGACGTACCCGATCCTCCAGCACCGCGGCGCGGCGGAACTGCTCGAAGGCGGCGCCTCGTTCGCCTGTGCTTTGCTCGACCTGGCGCATGAGGGCGTCAGCGATCACGAGCATCTTTTCAAGATTGCGTGCCTCGCCGTCCCCTCTGTCAAGCAAATCTTCGGATATCCGTTTGCTCATGAGGCGCTTTCCGGTACGATGGTTCCGGGCGGATAAAAAGCCAGGCCAGTCATCGTGTGGTTGATGTGCATCGGGCCGAACTGCTCACCATAGGTGGAAAAGCCGATCACGCCGTGCTGGCGAAGGAGTTCGGAGACACGGCTGGTCATCTGCCGTTCCTGCGCCTCGATCCGCCGGAGAATGCAATCGAAAGCGAGCACGGCGATCGGGTCCGCCGGTCCCTTGAGTGTCTGCAATTCAGCAGAGAGATGTCCGACCAGATCGTGCGGCTCGGCAATGGTCAGGACCATGCCTTCGTCGATCGCGGAGAAAAACAGAAGCTCGCCGGAGGGCAGGACCCGCTGGATCGCACGGACGTGGTGGCGCTCGCCCATGCGAACTGTCAACGGATGGATGGCGAAGGTCAGCGTGTTGACGCTTTCCGGTTCCATGCCGATGAGGCGGGCATATTCGTGCACGGCCGGCTCGGCATTGATGCACCGCACGATGCGGGCGGCGGGTTCGGCCTCCGTCACGACCATGCGCCGCTCGGTCGGCTTGATGTGATCCATCTTGAACGGGCGCAACGGACAGGCGCCGCGGATGACGGAAATCACTGCGGCATTCGCCAGAAGCCGCGTGCCGTCGAAAACCAGCGTCTCGCGAAAATGCGTGCCGTCACCCGCCGAGCCGCCGATCAGCGGCATCGCACCGGTGGCGGCGGCCAGTGCCGAAGCGAGTTCGTCCTCGCGGGCAGAAAGGCCATCGACGAAAAGCAGGGCAAACTCTTCCGGAAGGTGCCCATGGTCACGGGCGAGCGCCTGGCGGATATGCAGCAAGGTATCGGTAAGCTCGCCGGCGGCGAGTTCCGAGAGGTTGGGAACGAGCAGCGTCTCGGCAGCGAAGTGGCGTGCATGAAAGCCGATGGCGACGATGCTTTCATCGCCGTAGCCATCCCCAGAAATCTCGCCCGCAGTGGTGCAGCCGGCGATCTTCGCGCCCGGCCAGGCGTTCTCAGCCTCGGCAACGACGGCGGAGACGTCCGCTTCGGGCGAAACGAAAAGCAGCACGAGCGAGAACGGCCCGGCACCCAGGCGCTCGGCCAAGCGTTCGATCGGACAGGTCTCGTGCGCGGAAACCAGCGCGCGATCTATGTAACGTTCATCCACGGGTGACGGCCTCCTCCGCCTTTCCCCCGTCCTCCACTTTAAAGCATCCGGCTCGGCTCCGCGCCAGCGTCGAATGAGGTTCTTAGCCGATGGTCTTAGACGTCCGTCACCATCGTAGCAAAGCTGGCTTCCTGCGCGAAGAGCACCGCCTGCATGCGTGTCTGCACGCCGAGCTTGCGCATGATCGCCGTCACATGCGCTTTGACCGTCGTCTCCGCGATAGAGAGCTCATAGGCGATCTGCTTGTTCATACGCCCTGCGCAAACGAGTTGCAGGATGCGCGCCTGCTGACGCGTCAGCAGCGCGAGCCGCTTGACGGCCTCCTCGGAAGGGCTCGACGCGGAAGCTTCAAGTGCAAGTCGGCTCGCGTGGATCTCTCCGCGAGCGATGACCGAAAACGCCTCGCGGAACTCTTCGCGCGAGGCGTGTTTCGGCACAAAGGCATTGATGCCGGCTTTCAGTGCCGCGCGCACGACGCGGACCTCGTCAAGGGACGACACGACGACGATCGGCGTGTCCGGCGCGGCATGGCGCAGGCGCACCACGCCATCGAGCCCATTGACGTCCGGCAGGTTGAGGTCGAGCACCACGACGTCGGGCGGTGGCCCGGCGTTGAGCCGCGTCAGTGCCGCCTCGAGGGTGCCGACAGCCTCGACATCGGGGATGCCCACCGGCCCGGTGAGGGTCATCGCCAGCGCGTCGCAGAACAACGGATGATCATCTACGATCAGCGCCGATTTCAGCACTCGCACAGGTTTTTCCGGCATCACAACTGGTAACATGCGAAATTCCCGATAGGGCTGGCGATAGCTTAGCATCGAATTCGTCCGTCTTCATCGGCCTATTGCTCAGGGCGAAAGCAGAAAAGCCGGGCGTTTCCGCCCGGCTCCAGATCTCAGTTCAGCGAGGCCAGTTGCTTTGGCAGACGGAACGTCCAGACCATGCCGCCCTGGTTGAGATAATTGACCTTCTTGGCAACTTCCCCGCCCCAGAGTGGAACGGCGCCGCCCCAGCCGGAGATGATCGAGACATATTGCTCGCCGTCCTGTTCCCAGGTCACCGGCTGGCCGACGATGCCCGAGCCGGTCTGGAACTTCCAGAGTTCCTCGCCCGTCTCGTTGTTCAGCGCGATGAAGTCACCCTCAGGGGTACCGAAGAACACCAGGCCGCCGGCGGTGGCCATCGCCCCACCCCAGAGCGGGGCGCCGTTCTTGTATTCCCACTTGATCTCGCCGGTGTTCGGATCGATTGCCTTCAAGCTGCCGATGTGATCGTCGAAAAGAGGCTTGATGGTAAAGCCGGCACCGAGATAGGCAGCCCCCTTCTTGTAGGTGATCGGTTCGTTCCAGATGTCCATGCCCCATTCGTTGGAGGGCACGTAGAACAGGCCGGTCTTCGGGCTATAGGCCATCGGCATCCAGTTCTTGCCGCCGAGGAACGACGGCACGGCGAAGACCTGCTGGCCCTTGGCACCATCGGCTGCTTCAGCGGCATCGCCGGGCCGGTTGTCTTCATTGTAGATCGGGCGACCGGTTTCATCTATGCCCTTGGCCCAGGAAATGTCCTTCACGAAGGGATGGGCTGAGACGAACTTGCCGTCTTCGCGGTTGAGCACGTAGAAGAAGCCGTTGCGGTCGGCGGTGGCGAAGCGCTTGTTGCCGTCCTTGTCGACGAAGGGAACGACCTCGTTGACGCCGTCGAAGTCCCAGCCTTCGCGGGGCGTCGTCTGGAAATGCCACTTGATCTCGCCGTTCTCCGGGTCGATGCCTAGGCGCGAGGCGGCATAAAGGTTGTCGCCCTTGTTGCCTTCGACTGGCTTGCCGGCATTGCGCAGATGGCTGTTCCAGGGCGAGGGGTTGCCAGCACCGAAGACGAGCGTTTTTGTGTCCTCGTCATACGAGCCGCCGAGCCAGGTCGCGCCGCCGCCGGTCTTCCACATGTCGCCGGGCCAGGTCGCGTTGAGCGTCCCGGTCATCGTGCTTTCCTTGCCCTTGAAGGTGCCCATGTGGCCTTCGATGACGGGGCGTGTCCAGACGAGTTCGCCGGTCTCAGCGTTGCGCGCCTGCACCTCGCCGACGATGCCGAATTCGCCGCCGGAATTGCCCGTCACGACGAGGCCGTTCACGATCAGCGGAGCTGCGGTATAGCTGTAGCCTTCCTTGTAATCGGCGAGCTTCTTGTTCCACACGACGTCGCCGGTCTTGCGGTTCAGGGCGACGAGGCGCGCGTCGAGCGTACCGAAATAGATATTGTCGCCGTAAATGGCCGCGCCACGGTTGACCACGTCGCAGCAGGGCAGGATGCCTTCCGGCAGGCGGGCATCGTACTGCCAGACTTCCTTGCCGGTCTTGACGTCGATGGCGTAGATGCGGCTGTAGGAACCCGTGATGTACATGATGCCGTCATAAATGATCGGCTGGCTTTCCTGGCCGCGCTGCTTCTCGCCGCCGAGCGAGAAAGCCCAGGCAGGAACGAGATTCTTGACGTTCTTGGTGTTCAACGTCTCCATCGGCGAAAAGCGCTGCAAATTGCGGCCCATGCCGTTGGTCAGGACATCGCCGACGGTTTCTGCATCCTTCGCAAGATCGGCCTCCGTCACGCCGGCATACGCGGCGCTCGAACAGGCGATGGCCGCGATTGCGGCCAGAATGAATTTCCTCATGGCATCCTCCCACTCCATGCCCGCAGCAGGACGCGGGCTTCACAGTCGGATGATCGGCGCAGTTCCCCGACGCATGAATTCGACCTTGGTCGTAAAATACCCGTTACCGGCCATTCGGGACCCCACCAATAGGTCGTATTTCCGTTTGTCCTGGCGCTCGGTAGGCTGTCGGGGTTGCGGGAGGAGAAACAATGACTTTTATGAGATCGCTCACGAGCGCGCTCGTCGCCGCGCTCCTTTCCTTTGCGCCTGCTTTTGCCGAACGACCGATCGTCCGCACCGCGCTCCAGCTCTCGGGTACGGTGAACTGGGAAGCCGATACGATCCGCCACTACCGCCTCGACGAGGCGAACGGCTTTTCGATGGAGGTCACGGACATTGCCGGTGCACCGGCGGCGCAGATCGCGCTGATTGCCGGCGAAGTGGACATGATCGTTTCCGACTGGCTCTGGGTGGCGCGGGAACGCGCGGCTGGTCGCGATCTGGTCTTCATTCCCTATTCCCGCGCCGTCGGCGGATTGATGGTGGCGCCCGGTAGTTCCGCCAAGGCTCTTGCGGATCTCAAGGGGCGGAAGATCGGTGTCGCCGGCAGCCCCATCGACAAGAGCTGGCTGATTATGCGCGCCTATGCCCAGAAGGTGGAGGGGTTTGATCTCGCCGTTGAAAGCGAGCAGGTCTTCGGTGCGCCCCCGCTGATCTACAAGGCGGCGCTCGACGGCCAGGTCGATGGCGCGCTCAACTTCTGGAATTTCGGTGCGCGCATGCAGGCGGCGGGCATGCGCGTGCTGCTCCCGGTCGAAAAGGCGGCGGAAGCGCTCGGGCTCGATCCGGAAACGCCGCTCGTCGGCTATGTGGTGCGCGGTACCGTGCTCAAGGCGCATCCCGGTCTCGGCGCGGCGATCGCCAAAGCCTCGCACGCGGCCAAGGAGAAACTTGCCTCCGATCCGTCCGCCTTCGAACGCATCCGACCGATGATGAAGGTGGAGAGCGACGCCGAATTCGAAGCGCTGAAGGCAGGCTTTCTTGCCGGCACGCCGAAGAGTGGCGCGGTGGACGAGAAGGCTGCCGCCCGGATGCTCGCCCTCATGGCCGAACTCGGCGGCGCGGATCTTGTCGGGAACCTCAGGGAACTACCCGATGGCATCTTCTATCGTCCCGGCAGTTGAGCCGGTTCTACGGCTCGATTTCGACCATGGCGGCCCCGGCTGCGTGCTTGGCCCGATCGCCCTTTCATTGTTGCCTGGCGAGACGGTCGCACTAACGGGACCTTCCGGCGTCGGCAAAACGTCGCTGCTGAGGATCGCCGCTGGCCTTGACGGGACCTTTCGCGGGCACCGTGAGGCTACGGAGCGGCTCGCCGTCGTCTTCCAGGAACCCACTCTCCTTCCTTGGCGCACCGCCCTTCAGAATTTGATTATCATCGCCCGAATAACCGAAGACCAGGCGCAGGTCTGGCTTGAGAAAGTCGGTCTTGCCGGTTTCGGTGACCGGTTTCCCGGCGCGCTGTCCCTTGGCCAGCAGCGGCGGCTTTCGCTCGCGCGCGCCTTTGCCGGCGCACCGGACCTCCTGTTAATGGACGAGCCATTCGTCAGTCTCGATCCAGTGCTTGCCACAGATATGATGCGCGTCTTCGAAGACCTGAGGGCAGCACGCCCCTGCGCAACCCTCATCGTTACGCATGTGCAGGCCGAAGCCGAACGGCTTGCCGGGCGCATCCTGCGTCTCGAAGGGCGTCCGGCGCGGCTTATCGAGGACGATCAGAAGGCCGGCGCGTATTTCCAGTTGTCGGCGTCAGGCGTCACGACATCGAGGTCGTAACCGGCTCCCTTCAGGCGCCGCGCCGTGGGAAGGCCGCTCTCCGCAGCCTCATCGACGAGCTGGCGACCGAGCGCGCGGTTTTCCACGACGCCGCGACCGCGCATCAGGTCCAGGCCGTAGTTGAGCTTGCCGACCGGGTCGCCGGCTTCAGCGGCGCGGCGATCCCATTCGGCGGCGGCATCTGGGTTTTCCACGCTGCCGAGGCCGTTGTCGTCAAGCTGCGACATCCAGGTCATGGCCCCGGTCCAGCCGGCGGCGGCACAGCGCTCGAAGAGCTCGCGTGCCATTTCGTGCCGACCGGATTTGGTGATGTAGTAGCCGGTCGCACAGATCGTCATACCGGTGTGCCCTTCGGCAACGTCCTTCATGACCCGGTTCAACGTCAATTCCTCCGGATTGAGCGTGCCGCCGGCGTCGGCATCCGTCTGGGACATCGCGTCAGAGGCGAAGATCAGCAGGCTGACGGTAACGATGGCAAGGCGCATGGCGGTTCTCCTGTTCAGGCCTTTCGGGCGGTGAGCCCGCGGGCGGGGTCGTAGCCCCAGATGGCGACAAGACCGAAGACGACGAACGCGGCGAGTGTGACGGCGAGCGCCGTCAGATTGCCTTTGGCATAGAGGGCGAACCTGATCAGTTCGACGGCATGGGTGAAGGGATTGAGCGCACACAGATCACGTAGGCGCGGCGAGGCCTCGGCCATCTTCCACAGCGGATAGAGCGCGGAGGACAGGAAGAACATCGGGAAAATCACGAAGTTCATGACGCCGGCAAAATTTTCGAGTTGGCGGATGAAGGAGGACAGCAGCAGGCCGAGTGCGCCAAGCATCATGGCGGCCGCGGCCATGGCGGGGGCGGCGGCGAGATAGCCGACCCATGGGAATCGGATGCCGTAGAGCGCGGCGACGGCGAGGAAGGCATAGGCCTGCAGAACGGCAATCAGGCTGCCGGCCAGCAGGCGGCAGAACAACAGCCACCAGCGCGGCAGCGGCGCCGCGAGGAGGAGGCGCATCGAGCCCATTTCACGATCGTAGACCAGGCTGAGCGATGATTGCATGCCGCTGAAGAGCAGGATCATGCCGACAAGCCCCGGCACGATGTAGATCTCGTAGGTGATATAGGTCTGGTAAGGTGGTGTGATCGACAGGCCGAGTGCCGCGCGAAAACCGGTTGCGAAGACGAACAGCCAGACGAGCGGGCGCACCAGCGCCGCGACGAGCCGACCGCGCTGACCAAGGAAACGCAACGCCTCCCGGTAAAGGATAGCTCTCAGCGCAACGAAAGGACGGGTGCGCGGAACGTCGCTTAGCTTCTCTTCGATTGCTGGAAATGGTTCCGCAGTCATCTCCGCTCTCCCGTCAATGCAAGGAAGCGGGCTGTGAGATCGTCGCCACCGATCTCGCCGGCCTCGCCATCGGCGAGCACACGGCCCTGATGGAGAACGACGAGGCGGTCCTTTTCCCGTACCTCGTCCACCAAATGGGTCGCCCAGAGCACGGTCAAACCGCCAGCGGCAAGATCATGCACATGCGCGGTGATTGCTGCGCGCGAGGCCGCGTCGAGCCCGACCGTCGGCTCGTCCAGCAGCAGGACCTGCGGCCTGTGGAGGAGGGCGCGTGCGATCTCCATGCGCCGGCGGTGGCCGCCGTTCAGTTTCGCTGCCTTTTCGCCGGCGCGCTCTGCCATGCCGAGCTGTTCGAGCGCCGCCATTGCTCGCGTCTCCGCCTCCGACCCCGACAGACCATGCAGGGCCGCGAAATAGAGGAGGTTGCGCTTGACGGTGAGGTCCGGATCGAGCGTCGATGCCTGGAAGACGACGCCCATACGGGCGAGTGCAGCGCGGGGCTTGCGGGCCATATCGTGCCCGGCAACGGTGATGCGCCCCGCCCGCGGTGTGAAAAGCCGCGTGAGCATGCCGAACAGCGTCGATTTCCCGGCGCCGTTCGGACCGAGCAAGGCACAGAAGCGGCCAGACTGAACCGTAAACGACACGCCATCGAGCGCACGCCGCGCGCCCCAGTCATGGCTGATGCCCTCGACCGTCAAGCCGCTCATGGTGCTCACTCTATGGTGATGGCGACTTGCTGGGTGTCGCCGGTGCTACCGGGAATTTTCAGGTGGTAGCTACCAGGCTTGATCGCGACGAAGCTGATTTCGGCCTCACCCGCCTCGTCGAATTCGATGGAATCGACGCCGAGCGGACGGATCTCGATGCCCTCGATGACGATCTCGTTGACCCAGATGGCGCGAAAGAACCCTGCGCCCTCCAGCGCCAGTTCCTGGCTGCCGTCCGCCTCGATCTTGAGCGTGTAGTATTTGCCGGATTTCAGCGTCAGCGGACCCTTGGCAATGGGTTGTCCGGCCGAGAGTGTCAGCTCCGGCAAAGTCTCGCGGTTGGATTTCGAGAGAACGCCGGCAAGGCCCATGCCGGCCTCTGGCCTGGCGTCGTCATCGTCGTCTGCCAGCGCTGCGAATGGCATCGCGGCGAGCGCCACGGCGGCGAAAAGTGCTTTCTTCATTCTATCCTCCCTTTCGAAAAGTCATGGCCGGGTCGCCGCGCCCCAGGGGAAGCGCCCGACCTTGATGGATTTCATGGGCTCCAGCGTCGCGACATCGACGACGGTCACGTCGCCGGAGACCCCGTTGGTGGTGAAAAGCTGCTTGTGGTCAGGTGAAAAGGCGAGATGCCAGACGCGGCGGCCAGCAAGCACGTATTTCTCGATGGCAAAGGTCTCGGCATCGATGACGGCCACATGGTTTGCCGGGCCGAGCGCGACAAAGGCCCTCTTGCCGTCGGGCGTGAATTCGAATCCGACGGGCTGGATGAGGTCGGCATTGACGCCGGTAATTTCGAAACGGATTTTTGCCTTTTCCGCCTGGGTTGCGACGTCGAAGACGGTGATCGTGCCGCCGATTTCCGAGGAGACCCACAACTCCCTGCCGCCCTTGGCGAATTCGGCATGCCGTGGGCGGGAATCGACGAGCGTGTTGGCGAAGATGGTCTTCTTCTCCGTGTCGATCCAATGCGCCATGTTTGTCGTTTCAGAGGTGGTTATGACGATCTTGCCATCCGGCGATACGGCCATGCCCTCGGGCTCGATGCCGACATTGATCTGGGCTACCACCTGTCGCGTCTCGACATCGACGACGGTCGTTACCGCGTCGTCCTCGTTGGCGATCCACAGATGCTTGTCATCGGGCGCGAGCACGAACTGCTCCGGGTCCTCGCCCGACGGCAAGTCGTGCAGGATTTCGCCCGTCGCCGGATCCATCACCTGCACCGTGTCACTGTCCGAGGCGCAGATATAGACACGGCTGCCGTCGGAATTGAAGGTGATGCCGCGGGGCCGCTCCCCGGTCTTGATAGTGCGCACCACCTCCAGCGTCGCCGTGTCGATCACGGAGATCGTATCGTCCTTCTCGTTCGTCACCCATATCTCGCCGGCAAAAGCCTGAAAGGGCGCGGCCGCCAGCAGGGGGGCGATCAACAAAGGAAGGAATCTCATCTCAATCTCCAAAGGCAGTGCAGGCGCTTTCGGGCCGGTCGAGCCCCAGCGTGTCCATTTCATTGGTCTGGTGCAGGTAGCCGTCGAGCGGTGTCAGCTCGACCAACGCCCGGGCATTGACGACCGCTATCGGCTGCCGAAGCTGGCCGTTCCAGGCGCGATAGCTGAGGCTGCGCCCCTTGAAGCCGTCGAGTGCGAATTTGTCGGAAAGGATGAAGGCGCGAAGCACCGCGGGATCGGCGGAATTGGTGCGCGTCACCGCCTCTCCAACGGTGCGCAGCGCCGTCCAGGCAGCATAGTCGCGCGAACCCATGTCGCGGCCTGTCGCCTTCTCGAAGCGGTTCTGCAACTGCACGGCGGCCCATTGCTCGAGCACGGGCGCCCAACCCTCGCCACGAAGACCATCCGCGCCGGCAACGGGACGCGGGAGCCAGGTGTTGTCCTGGACATAGCGCGCAAAATCGTCCGCCTCGTCCGCGATCAGCAGGACGTCATGGTCGGGGAAATCCTGGGTGAAGAGCGGGATTTCCTGGCCGGCGGCGCGGCGCAGGTCCGTGTCGAAGGTCCAGTTCTTGGAGGCGAGGATATCGACGCCGAACTTCTGGGCTGAGATACGCAACGTCTCGGCATAGGCCTTGTCTTCCGGCTTCGGACCGACGATCAGGACGGTCCGCGTCCAGCGCCGGGCTTTCAGCACCTGCATCAGCGCGTCGGTACGCATCGCGTCTTCGGCTATGGTGTGCAGCAGGTTCGCGCGACAATCCGCATCGCGTAGCCGCCGTGCGCCCGAGGCAACGTTGAAGAGCAGGGCGCCCTTTGCTTCTGGGAGATCCGCGACGGCGAGCATGCCCTCTGGTGTCGCGTCGATGAACAGAACTTTTGAGGCCGCGAGCACCTTGCGCGCGGTATTGAGGAAGTCACCGCCTGGTTCGACCGAGACGACGGCGAGGCTGTAGGCATGGCCCATGAAGCTGCCGGTCGTCTTCGTGTCCGTGAGGGCGACCTCCGCTCCCGCGAGGCCGCGATCGTCGGGGATGGGATCGAGATTGGAGAGCACCGGCGGTGCCGCGACTTCCTGCCGGAGATAGGTCATTGGTATGGCGATTTCCGCCGCAGCTGGCGACGCCAGACAGACGACCGCTGCCGCGAGATATAGACCTCGATGGCGCGCTGCGAGACTTGCCAGCATATCATTTCCTCCCATTGGCCAGAATGTCGTCTGGCTGGCGCAACGGAAATACGACCTTGGTGCCATGAGCTTTAGCGACCTAGGTCGCATATCGCAGCGTGTGGGGTCTGCCGTAGAAAGTGGCAGTTTTAAATGCGAGGGAGGACCGCATGTCGGCCAACATCATTCGCGGCGGGATCGCCGCAGCCATCCTTCTGGCAACGACGAGCCTGGTGATCGCCCATGGCGATGTGGCGCCGCAGCCGGTCAATACGGACGCGTTGCCAGAGGTGGGCGAGGAGTGGCTGACAGAAAATCCCTATCGTGAGGCGAAGGCCGGCCATGACGTCTGGTTGAAGGCCGTGGAAATCGGCTCCTCCGGTTTCAACCAGAACTGCGCGCGCTGTCATGGTCTCGGAGCCGTATCCGGCGGACTTGCACCGGACCTGCGCTTCCTCGAAGCGGAAGAGGCGGGTGACGAGTGGTTCATCGAGCGCTTCCGCCACGGCTATACACAGGACGGCACCACCAAGATGCCGGCCTTTGGCGATATCCTCGGCCAAAAGGCGGCCTGGGCGATCCGTACCTATGTGGAAACGCGGCCGGAGGACGGTGCGCTCGACGAGCACGCCAAGCGCCTGCACGAAATTCGCGATGAACTGGGCAGTGGCAAGGTCGCCGATACCGGCGCGCTCAAGAAGGAACTGGAGACGATCGCCGCCGAAGTGAAGACGGCCTCTGGCGCACCGATCGCCGACAGCGTGACCTATGAGGCGGCACGCATCCTCACCGACGCGCCCGAGACCTGGAAGAAGGCGGCGGAAGTGCTGACCGTCGGCCTTTCCGCCACGCAGTAAACTGTCATGCTGCGTAGAACCCTTCTGGCCTTCATCATCGGCGCCGCCCTTCCGGGCGGCGCCTTTGCGCGTTGCGAGGACTACAAACCCCAGCCGAAGCCTCAGAACACCTTCGCGCAGGATGTCGGGCGAAGCTTCGACCGGATCGTTGAGGAGGGATGGATCGAGTTTGCGGTCTATGACGACTACGCGCCCTGGTCCTATGAGGAAAAGGGCAAGGCGGCTGGCGTCGATATCGAAATCGGCCGGCTGATCGCCAAGGCCCTCGGCGTCGAGGCCAAGTTCCGGCTCGTGGCATCCGGCGAAAATCTCGAGGCCGATCTGCTCAACTATGTCTGGAAGGGGGCTGCCGTCGGCGGCCGCGTCAGCGATGTCATGCTGCATGTGCCCTATGACAGCGCGCTCGTCTGTCGAGTCGAGCAGGTCGTCTTCACCGGGCAATATGCGGCGGAAAATATCGCGATTGCCTATCGCACCACCGACTACGAGGAGAAGGGCCCCACACCGCCCTTCTTCCGGTTTGACCCCGTTGCTGTCGAGAATGACTCGATTGCCGACTTCTATCTCACCTCGCTGATCGGGGCCGTCGACAAGATCCACCGCTTCCGTTCCACAGCCGCCGCCGTGGATGGGTTGGCCAAAGGCGACACAAAGGCGGCAATGGGGCCGCGCGCTGAACTGGAAGCGGGGTTGATACGCCATCCTAAAGATGGACTGGCGGTGCATTCCCCACCGTTGGTCGGCTTTGCGCGGGGACACTGGACCATCGGCGTCGGCATCAATTTCCAGCACAGGGATCTCGCCTATGCGGTTGACGAGGCGATCGAGAATGCGCTTGCCGAAGGTGAAATCGCCCGTATTTTTGAACGATACGGCCTGACATACACGCCGCCGCAACGCTGAGCCAACGGGCTCAAGCGTTCAGAAAGTGGAGACGTCGCCGGCGAAATCCACCGCCGTCACCCGCATCACATCGCGGGCCTTTCCAATTGCCTTGCGGATATCGTCGGCGGACATCAGGCAGAAGGCTGTAGAAAAGCCGTCTGCCATTGCCGCGCTTTCCGCTTCCACCGAAATCGTTGACCAGCATGGGGCCTCACGCTTCGGTCCGAGGATATGGAAGCTGCCGCCAATGCGCATGGCGGCCGGGCTGGAGGTCGCGATGGCATTTCCCGTCAGCCGCCGGACCGCAACTTCACCGATGGCCGGATCTTCCACTGCGACGGTGAATGGTCCGCCGATGGTTGCGTATTCCCCCATTTCGACAAGAGCCTGATTATAGCCTGCCTTGCGAAGCAGGGCGCGTACCCGATCCGCCGCATACCCCTGTGCAAGCCCGTTGAAGGTCAGCGCCTGGCCGTCGTCGAGCCGGATGGGCGTTCCGATCCGCACGCGGTTCCAGCCGATCGCGGCCCTTGCATCCGCGGTATCGCGGCCTTCGGCAAGGGCGCGCCATAGCGGTTGAACCGTCGGATCGAAGCGCCCGTCGGTACGACGGTAGAGATCATCGGCCAAGCTGCACAGATCGAGCAAGGCGGCGGGCGGCTCGTCAAGACGGCCGGCGGCATTGAGACGGCTCAACGCCGAGGCGGGTTTGAACAGACTGGCTGCGGCCTCGACCTCGGCTATGGTGGCGCCGACATTGCGCACGACATCTGCGGAAAGCGCGCGCGGGCCGCGCAGGTCGATACGCACCGTACCGCCGAGCATATCGGCCTGCCATGTCGTGATCTCGGCCCGCGCAGGGCCGCCAAGTGCCGCCGCCGCGGCGATGAAGAGAAAGCGCCGCCGCTTCATGGCTGGGCTCCCGCCGGCTGCGGTGCGCGCTTTCTCGCTGCAAGCACCAGCGGCACGCATTGCGCCGTGTCGTCATGGATCGACACGCAATCGAGACACTGGAAGCATTGGGAATAGGCGATATGGCCTGTCTTCTTGATGGCGCCATAGGGGCAGCGCACGCGGCACAGCTGACACGGCGAGCCGCATTCCACGCGTCGCGGGATCCATCTGCGGGTGCGGAGCAGGCCGCCCAACGCCATCAGGGCGCCAAGCGGGCAGAGGTAGCGGCAGAAGCCCTTGAAGGTGATCGCACCGAGGGCCAGCCAGAAGAGGGCATAGGCGACATAGTACCATTCGCGCTGGAACCCGGTGGTGACGGCCGTCTTGAAGGGTTCGATCTCGGCCGCCGTTTCCGCCCTTTCCGGTGCGAACACGGCAATGGCGATGAGGGCCGCGAGCGATAGCCATGTCCCGGCCTTGAGCCGGGCGTCCCACGCCGGGGACGGGTTCCATTGCGGCAGTCGCAGCAGGCGGCCGGCGTGGTGGGCAAATTCCTGCATGGCGCCGAAGGGGCAGAGCCAGCCGCAGAACAGGCCGCGCCCCCAGAGCAGGAAGCCGATGATGGTCGCGCTCCAGATCATGAGCGAGAACGGGTCGTACAGCAGCACGGCGAGGTTGCCGCCACCCATTGCCGTCCGAAGCGCGGCAAGCGGTGTGACGACCGATAGCTGGCCCTGGCCCCACCATCCGACGAATCCGATGACGAGGGCGAGAAAGCCGAGCCGCGCAGGGCGCAGTTGCGCAGGCCTTGCAAGTCTGTGCATGCCCGGACCGACGGCGGCGAACAGGCCGGCAAGCAAAAGAAAGAGAAGGGCGAGATCCCATTTGCGAGAGACCATCGCCGCCTGCCATGCGGGCAGGGCAACTGAGATCTGCGGGCGACCGAAGAACTGCCCGTCGGCCTTCAGGGTAAGCGGGAAATGGGCGGATCCGCTTTCCGGCTTCAGCATCCCATGCGCGCGCACGGCCTGCGCCGCCAGCGTCCACTCCCGCGTTGGGTCGAAGCCGAGGCGGCGGTCGATACGCAGGACCATGCGCGTGCCGTGGGGCACGCCGTCCTGCGTCTCCACCAGCATGTCGGCGTCACGCAGCGCGAGGGGCAGGCCGTCCTGTTCTGCCGAGAGCCGGTCCGGCGCCGTATTGCGCACGAAATCCTGCGAGACGAGGCCGTGGCGGCCTGCGTCGATGACGAGGACGGGTTCGTCGTCAGGCGAAACCCGAAGAAGGCGTTGAAGATCGGCAAGGCTGTCGTTGCTCAGCACAGCCCTGGCGATGGCCGGAGGCCCGATGTCGACGGCCCACAGATCGAGATAGAGGCCCTCGGGGTCCGCCGCGGCGTCGGGATCGTCATGCGCCCAGATGGTCTTTCGGAAGGCTGCGTCGAGTTTCGCGTTGGTGACCTTGAGGTTGCGGGCATAGCCGCGCTCGACGAGCGTCGCCCAGTCGAGCGCCTCATCGATCGCCGGGTCGGGGTAAGCGGGCGGGCCGCTTGCAACGCCCTGCATCTTCTCGCGTGCGACGGCGAGCGTTGCGGCCAGGATCGATTCGTGGGCAATACGCACCGAGGCCGTCGCCTTGGTCACACCGTCGAGATAGACGAGGTCCGAGCCATTGCCGGCATCGCCATAGGGCGTGCCGACGACCAGCGGCTCATGGATCGAATGGCCGCGGTATTGCTTCAGAAATGCATGAAGGGGTGCTTCGCCGAGGCCGGATACGAAAATCGGTTCATTGTGCGAGACAAGCCTGACATCGAGAAACCGGCCATCGAGGTCGATGGTCACGAGCATATCGATGGGCGCGCCGGAAAAGCCGGGAAGCGGGGCGAGGGGACCGGTCTCGAAGACATAACCGGCCTCCGCGCCGCCGGAATTGAGAAGCGTCCATACACCCTTGTCGTTCACGGCTTCGCCAAGGGCATAGGGCGGCACGATCATCGCCTGGAGCGCCTCGCGATCGAGTGGTGCGGCAAGAGTGGTCTGAAGTCCGGCAATCAGGCTTCCGCCGGTCAGGACCAGGATAATAAAAACGCGCTGCAGCGCTGCATATAGCCCAAAGCCTCTCCCCATCGCGCGTTCCTCCCGCTCCGATTTCTATGCAGCGGGCGGGCGGGCGCCCATACGACCAAGGTCGTGGATGGGTGAACGGTCCGCGCCGCTATAATGCGCTCGGGAGATGACCCATGTTGCAGAAGAGTGTAGAAGATCGCGCTCCCAGGAGCGTGTTCATCCTGTCCCTTGTCCTGTTCGTCGTGTTCTGGGCGGGGCTCTCGGCGCTGAAGGCCGACCGGACGGTCCTGCCGGATCCGCTCGAAGTCGCGCGCGTGCTTCAGGCAGAGCTCGCGTCCGGCCGGCTTATCCGCGATCTTCTGGCGACACTTTCCCGTGTTGCCGCGGCCTTCGCCTTCGCCATGGCGCTCGGCATGCCGCTCGGCATTCTTCTCGGAAGCTACCGACGCTTCAATCATTGGGCCGATCCCTGGGTGACGATCTTCATGAACCTGCCGGCGTTGGTGCTGATCGTCCTGTGCTATCTTTGGATCGGTCTCAACGAAGTGGCAGCGGTCGCCGCCGTGACGCTCAACAAGACCGCCATGGTCATGGTCACCGTGCGGCAGGGCGTGCGCACCTTCGATCCCGCCCTCGCGGACCTCGCCTTCGTTGCCCGGCTGACTCGGGGCGAGCGTTTCCGGCATCTGGTTTTTCCGCAGCTTGCGCCCTGGCTGGCGGTTGCGGCGCGAAACGGTATCGCGGTCATCTGGAAGATTGTGCTGGTGGTCGAATTCCTCGGTCGGTCAAACGGCATCGGCTTCCGGATCCATCTGTATTTCCAGCAATTCGACGTCGCCCATATCCTCGTATATTCCCTCGCCTTCGTGGCCGTGATGCTTCTGGTAGAGCATGGCCTGATCCAGCCCTGGGAGAGCCGCGCGACCCATTGGAAACGAAAGTCGCTTTCAGGCGAGGCCGGGGGGTAGGCGATGCACACATCAAGTCACAGTTGACTGGCCGAGGTGGCCGCCGGAAGCAGGGTCGCTATAGCCCTGCGGCTTTTCCGGTCGGTCCCTGGGCCGGAATCATTCGGGAGGAAAGCGAATGTCCATGTCTTTTGACCACGCAGATCATGTGCATACCATTGCAGGTCATGCCTCGGCGGCGGCCAGTTCTCCCATCGCCGCCTCATGGCGCCGCTGCCTGACGCTCTACGGTCTTTCCCCGGAAGAGCACCGGACGCCCTGGCGGCTGACCGAGGCGGAGTTCCGGCAGGTCCGGGCTCGCGCGAGTGTCCTGATCGAGGAGGCAGGCGCCGAAATCGACCGGCTCTTCGCAATTGTGGGAAAGGGCGGCTGCTGCCTTTTGCTGACCGACGAGAACGGCATCGCGCTCGAGCGGCGCGGGGCGGCGGGCGACGACCGAGAGTTTCGCGGCGTCGGCCTCTGGTCCGGCACGGTCTGGAGCGAGGCGAGCGTGGGCACCAATGGCATCGGCACGGCGCTGGCCGACGAGCGGTCGGTGGTGATCCTCCGCGATCAGCATTTCCTGTCGCAGAACACCGGCCTGTCCTGCACCACGGCGCCGATCCGCGACCATACCGGCCGTATCGCCGCCGCCCTCGACATTTCCACCTGCCGAGACGATGCGAACGAGATGACGATGGCGGTCCTGTCGCAAGCTGTGCGGGATGCCGCGGCGCGCATCGAGGCGGGCCTCTTCCGCCGTGTCTTCTCCGCCGCCCGCATTCTGCTCGTGCCTGTCGAGGGGCGCACGGCACCGGCTTTTTTGGCCGTCGACCGCGACGACCTCGTGGTCGGAGCCACCCGCGCCGCCCGGCTGGCGCTCGGCCTCGACGACCGGCGCATCGCCTCGGGCGTCGCGGCATCCGATCTCCTGCAGGAGGACCGGTTGGAAGAGGGGCGGGACCTCGACGTCGCTGAACGCGCCGCGCTTCGCCGCGTGCTGGCGCGCGCCGGCGGCAATATCAGCCAGGCGGCTGACCTGCTCGGCATCAGCCGCGCGACGCTCTATCGCAAGATGAAGAAGCTCTCGATCAACTGATGCTGCGGCGCAGCACAGCCTGTCGCATTGTCCTGTCTCGATTCTGAAACAGTCGCGCCTGCCATCGCCGGTCAGCCCCTTTCGTACCCGCCAGAAGCGCAGCACCATCTTTCTCGACGGCCCATCCGGGCCCTTCATGGGAGGAATGACAATGCTGCATCAGAAGATCGTCGAGAATCCGTACAAGGCGAAGTACGGCAATTTCATCGGTGGCGAGTGGAAGGAGCCCGTCGCGGGCCGCTACTTCGACAACATCACGCCGATCACCGGCGGCAAGCTCTGCGAAGTCGCACGCTCCGACGCCGCCGATATCGAGCTGGCGCTCGACGCCGCCCACGCCGTCAAGGACAAGTGGGGCCGCACCTCTTCGACGGAGCGCGCCAATATCCTGATGAAGATCGCCCAGCGCATGGAGGACAACCTCGATCTGCTTGCCCGCGCCGAGACCTGGGACAACGGCAAGCCGCTGCGTGAAACGATGGCCGCCGACATTCCGCTCGCCATCGATCACTTCCGCTATTTCGCCTCGTGTGTACGCGCGCAGGAAGGCACGATCGGCGAAGTCGACCACGATACGATCGCCTATCACTTTCACGAGCCGCTCGGCGTCGTCGGCCAGATCATTCCCTGGAACTTCCCGATCCTGATGGCCGCCTGGAAGCTCGCGCCGGCGCTTGCCGCGGGCAATTGCGTGGTGCTGAAGCCCGCCGAGCAGACGCCGTCCTCGATCCTCGTCTGGGCCGAGCTGATCGGCGATCTCCTGCCGGCCGGCGTGCTCAACATCGTCAACGGCTTCGGCCTCGAGGCCGGCAAGCCGCTCGCCTCCAACCCGCGCATCGCCAAGATCGCCTTCACGGGCGAGACGACGACCGGCCGCCTCATCATGCAATATGCCAGCCAGAACCTCATTCCGGTGACGCTGGAGCTCGGCGGCAAGTCGCCGAACATCTTCTTCGAAGACGTGATGCGCGAAGACGACGACTATCTCGACAAGGCGCTGGAAGGCTTCGCGATGTTCGCGCTGAACCAGGGCGAGGTCTGCACATGCCCGAGCCGCGCGCTGGTGCACGAGAAGATCTACGACCGCTTCATGGAAAAGGCGATCAAGCGCGTCGAGAAGATCGTGCAGGGCAACCCGCTCGACACGGCGACGATGATCGGCGCGCAGGCGTCGTCCGAGCAGCTCGAAAAGATCCTCTCCTATATCGACATCGGCCGGCAGGAAGGCGCGGAAGTGCTGACCGGCGGCGGGCGCAACGATCTCGGCGGCGATCTGGCCGGCGGCTATTACGTCAAGCCGACCGTCTTTCGCGGCAACAACAAGATGCGCATCTTCCAGGAGGAAATCTTCGGGCCGGTCGTTTCGGTCACCACCTTCAAGGATGATGCGGACGCGCTCGCCATCGCCAACGACACGCTCTACGGCCTCGGCGCCGGCGTGTGGAGCCGCGATGCCAACCGTTGCTATCACTTCGGCCGCGACATCCAGGCCGGCCGCGTGTGGACCAACTGCTACCACGCCTATCCGGCGCATGCCGCGTTCGGCGGCTACAAGCAGTCGGGCATCGGCCGCGAGACGCACAAGATGATGCTCGACCACTACCAGCAGACCAAGAACATGCTGGTCAGCTATTCTCCCAAGGCGCTCGGCTTCTTCTGAGCCGCCGCCGGCCTTCTCCTACCCCCCCCGGGGAAGGCAACCGCAGGGCAGGGCGCTTTCTCCGTGACCTGCCTTCCCCTCTCTCCGCGTTTTCCGGAGGGAGGGAAACCTGTTTCGGGAGGCCACGATGACAGACATGCCAGAAGCCATCACGCAGCCGCGGGTCGTCGCGACAGATGCGGCGCTTGCGCTCATCCGGGAAATCCAGGCGGATTATCCCGATATCCTCTTCCACCAGTCCGGCGGCTGCTGCGACGGCTCGTCCCCCATGTGCTATCCGGCTGACGACTACATCGTCGGCGACCGGGACGTCAGGCTCGGGGAGATCGGCGGTGTGCCCGTCTATATCAGCGAGAGCCAGTTCGGCGTGTGGCAGCACACGCAGCTGATCATCGACGTCGTGCCGGGTCGCGGCGGCATGTTCTCGCTCGACAACGGGCGGGAGAAGCGCTTCCTCACTCGCTCGCGCCTCTTCGAAGGCAGCGGGACGTGTCCGCTGCCGGGGTCCTGAGTGGCAAAATCAATCAGGCCTTGGCGCTCACAATTCGGTAGCCGCCGGAGGTTTGGCATCGCGCCGCCCGCAGGTTGGAAACCGGGTTGTCACACCCTGATCGCCAGCCTGAACCCGCCCCAGTGCCGCCCATCAACGAAGATCGGGGCGGAGAAATCCTTCATCATGACGAATTGCCCGCCGCCCATGTCGCGCCGGTAGGTCTGGAGAAGAAACGGCTCGGTATTGCGGCCAGCTGCCAGGCCCACGCGGTCGTCGAAGATACGGCGGTTACGGCAATTGGCGGTGTTCCACGCCGAGTTTCCCGGCCGCTGCGGCTGGGAGAACTTACGGTTGTGGGTTGGAAGGTAACCGTTCTCGTCGACGGCGGCGCAGAAGGCGATGCGGTCGTCCACCGTGACCGCCGGCTCCTGGATCGCCGGGAGCACACGGTCGGTGAAATCGGTAAAGCGTGTCGTTATCTGCACCGGGTCCGTTCCCGGAATGGGCCGATATTGCCTGTCGAACAGCGCGTCGAGCGCGATCTCGCCACTACGCACGGCCACGCAGAAGCGGTCGGAGACCTCGCCGGCAAGCTGCTGCACGAGAAGGATATAAGGCGTATCCGGTGTCTCGATGCCGGCGCTCGCCGTCACCTGGATGATACGCTCTGAGATCGCGACTACCTCACCGACCTTGCCGGAGGCGTCCTGCAGCACCTCGTTCGAGCGGATGATTTCCGCCGAGGCCGCGCCGATAGAACGGGCGAATTCGCTGCATTCGCGGTCCACCGCGCCTGTCGTCCCAGCAAGGGTGGAGGCGCTGTCCAGTATCTTCGACATCACCTCCTCGACGCCGGCAAAGGAGCCTTGTACGGCCGAGGCTGTGACCTTCACGCCCTCTGCGGAAACCCGCGCGCCCTCGCCCGCCGCTCCCAGGCGGTCGATACGGGCACGCAGGTCCTGCAGGGTCTTCTGGATCGCGGCCGTCGTGCTGGAGGTCTCCAGCGACAGCGCCCGCACCTCAGCTGTGTTTCGGCATGGAATAAGGGCTCTGACGCAATCTCGATGACATCACGCCCCTCCGACGATGCGTGCTTCAAGCAGATCGAGCTTTCCGGGGTCAGAACAAGATTTGTTCCCCCAGACACGCTAAGGTCGAACGGACCGTGAACTCTCGTCGCGAACCCGCATAATGGTCTGCCGGCTCGTCGCGAATTTCCTTGCTATCGCCGAAA
>NZ_QNUJ01000017.1 GCF_003574625.1 Shinella zoogloeoides | reverse complement strand
AAAGTTCAGGCCCGGAAGGACCAACCGCTCTGCGCATCGTCACCAAGGTGTTGCGATCACCCAAATGACAAACGAGGCCGGATCATCATAACCGATGATCCGGCCTCGTAATGTATAAGAACCGGAGCCTTACGGCCCCGGTTCCCGAGTCATTTCAAAGGTTTCCGGCCCGAGCCGGACAAACCGATTCAGCCGACGATTTCGGTGTCGGAGAACCAGTACTTGATTTCCTGGGCAGCGGTTTCCGGGGCGTCGGAGCCGTGGACCGAGTTTTCGCCGATCGACAGGGCGTGCGTCTTGCGGATGGTGCCTTCGTCGGCATTGGCCGGGTTGGTGGCGCCCATGACTTCGCGGTTCTTGAGGATCGCGTTCTCGCCTTCGAGAACCTGGACGATCGTCGGGCCGGAGGTCATGCCTTCGACGAGTTCGCCGAAGAACGGACGTTCCTTGTGAACGGCGTAGAAGCCTTCGGCTTCGCGGCGGCTCATCCAGACGCGCTTGGAAGCAACGACGCGGAGGCCCGCATCTTCAAGCATCTTGGTGATGGCGCCGGTCAGGTTGCGCTTCGTCGCGTCCGGCTTGATCATCGAAAAGGTGCGTTCAATCGCCATTTTCCCGTTTCCCTTGGTTTTCCGGTGAAAGTGGCGGTTCCATAGCCGCCAACGCCCCGCAAAACAAGAGGGTGGCAGCTTTTGCCGGTCCGGCCCTCAAACTTTCATGCAGCCGTCACACGGTGGCCGGCACCACCGTGAAGGTCGAGGCAGCGGGCGAACCAGAGCGCGACGGGGTCGTCTTCCTCCAGCACCTTCGTGCCCGCCGTCGTGCGCAGCCATTGCAGCGCGCCGAAGACGATATAGTCGGCAAAGAGCGGTCCCTCCCCACCGATGAAGGGCTGCACCTTCAGCATGTTGCGCAGGGGCTGGAGCCTTTTCGCAAAGCCTTCGATCTCCGCCGCGCCGGCGGCGGCGATGTCCTCCAGCGAGGCGCCGAGCCGCGCCTCGCGGCTGCGGCGGAAATAGGCCCGATCGTCCGGCCCGAGCATTTCGTGGATATCGAGGATGGCGATGCGGGTGACGGCCATGTGCAGGGTCGACTGCGACCAGGTCTCGATGAACCGGGCCATCGCGCGGCCGCCCTCCCCGCCGAACAGGGTCGGCCGGTCGGGGTAGGCCTCGTCCAGATAGACGGCGATGTCGAAGCTGTCGCGCACCAGCCGGTCGCCGTCGCGCAGCACCGGCACCGTCGCCGTGCTGCCGTCCTCGATAGCCGGGATCTCGGTGAAGCCGACCGGCACCGTCTCGTAGTCGAGCCCCTTGTGAGCGAGCGACATCACCGTCTTCCAGACATGGGGCGAAAACTGGCGGGCCTTGTCCGCGCCGGCGAGCGCATAGAGCAGTCGTGTCATGGCAACCTCCTCGATCGATCCGGCCGCATAGGAGCGCAGCGCGGCACCCGGCGCAAATCAGATAATTTCATGGATGGCATTCACGCGCGATATCGCAGGCCGGTCTATAGTCCGGCAAACCACGGAGACAACGATGCTCGACCACTATCGCATGTATGCCGCCTACAACGGCTGGGCCAACCGCCTCGTCTATGCGGAGACCGCCAAGCTCGACGATTCCGACTATCGCAAGAATCTCGGCGCCTTCTTCGGCTCGCTGCACGGCACGCTGAACCACCTGCTTGCCGCCGACCGAATCTGGATGAAGCGCTTCACCGGGGAAGGCGCCGCGCCCAGCCGGCTGGACGCCATCCTGCACGAGGACCTGGCAAGCCTTGCGGCCGCGAGGGAGACGGAAGACGCCCGGCTTGCCGCCTTCGTCGATTCGCTGACGGAGGAACGGATCGCAGCGGATTTCACCTATAGCCCGATCACCAATCCTTCGGTCGTCACTCATTCGCTGCGTGCGGCGCTGACCCATGTCTTCAACCATCAGACCCATCATCGCGGCCAGTGCCACGCCATGCTCACGGCACTCGGCGGGTCGAGCCTGTCGCTCGACCTCATCTACTTCCTGCGGACGGAGGGAACGGAATTCCTATAAATTTTAGGGTGAATGACATCTTCCTGTTCCTGCAACAGTAGTGATACAGTCGAGGAGTATGGAAGCGCTCGACACCGATTTGGGGGCTGTACCGCCCTGTCACCCAGGTGACAGGCACGGGCGATCGGTGATGGGATAGTCGCTGCCATTGGGGCCAATGCCGAACGGCACGCGCCTCGCCCGGAGAGAGGAAATACAATGGCAAGAACGAACGAAGAGTGGGCAGCCCTGCTCGGCAGTACGCTTTGCAAGATGGCCCGCGTTTACGGCACGGACGCCCCGAACGCCTACCTGCCGGAAGAATGCTATCCGGTGATCGAAAAGACATTCGACGTCGCGCTGGACGAGGCGCGGGCCGAGGGCTACGCCGCCGCCATGCGGGAATTGCAAAACAGGACGTTGCGCGCCAACAATGCGCGGCGCCCGACGGTGATCAGCCAGATGATGCGGGTGATCCCGCTCGCCCGGCGCACGGCCTGACCGCCCGCAGGTTGTGGCGGGCGGGGCGCCTGCCCATCGCCCGCCGGACAGCCACGTCCCTGACATTCGTCAAGTGCGGTCGAATCCTTGATTCGGCACACGCAAAATTAACCGCGCAATCCGATAGTTACGCCGACAGATCCCAGCGGGCAGGCCTCCGCCGCCCGCGCCTCACCTTACGGCGTTTCATGAGCAGCAAGGCACAACCCGCCCCCAAGGACGCGCAGTCCCCCGTACCGCCGATCATGGCGCGCATCGCCCATGTCATGGCCAGCCTCGGCATTGCCGCGCTGCCGCGCAACTACGAGCTTCTCTTCGAGGCGCTGAACGGCAATGCGGGCGTTTCGCGCGAGATCGCGGCGCTGGGCAAGGCGCCCGAGCAGTCGGCCCTCGATTCGATTGCGCTGCGCCATTCGCTGCCGAGCCACAATGTGCTCGCCGCCGGCCAGGCCGCGGGCGAAGCCGTGCGCCTGCTCTCGGAAATCTCCAAGACGACGGAGGAAAACCAGCGCCAGCGCGCCGCCGCCGTGCTGGAGCTCGAGGAGATCGCCGCGCGCATGAACCGCGACCCGGTGCTCGGCATTTCGGATTTTTCGGGCGACGCGGTGCGCCTGCTCTCGCTGGTGCAGGACATCCTCGGCGCCGACAGGGCTGCCTCCGCGCGCATCGACGACCTCCAGAACCATCTCGACGGCCTGCGCTCCGGCCTTTCCGTCAGCCGCGCGGCGCTGACGCACGATCCGGTGACGGGCCTTGCCAATCACGCCGCCCTCATCGGCCGCCTGAAGGACTTCTTCCAGAAGGAGGCCGGCGAGAGCACCTCCGCGCTTCTCCTCTTCCGCGTCGAGCAGCTGAAGGAATTTGCCGAGACGCATCCGGCGGGCGCGGCGGAAAAGACGCTGAAGCGGCTAGCCGCCATCTTCCGCCAGTCGGTGAAGAAGCACGATTTCGTCGCCCGCACCGGGCCGGACCTCTTCTGCCTCCTCCTCAGCGATGTCAGCCGCGAGATCGCCGTCACCATCGCCCGGCGCATCGCGGTGCGGGTCGCCGAAAAGCCGTTTCCCTTCATGGATCGCGAATTGCCGGCCGGCTTCCTGACGCTGACGGCCGGGGTCTCGCTGAGCGATTCGGCAAGCTCGCCCCCCATGCTCTACGAACAGGCGGAACAGGCGCTCGCCTATGCGGGGGAAAGCGGCATTGCGCTGCGCATCTATTCGGCCGAGGTGTCCGAGCGGGCGGGCCGGCTCTACCGGGCGGGCGCCGCAGGCTGAGCCACCTTCCCTTTTGACGTTTTTCCCGGCCAAAAGCGCTTCGCACTTTCGCGGGAATTGCTCTATAGAGCCGGCATGATCACGATTTCCGGCCTCACTGCCCGCGTCGCCGGGCGTCTTCTCATCGACAATGCCTCCGTTTCGCTGCCGAGCGGCACGAAGGCGGGTCTCGTCGGGCGCAACGGCACCGGCAAGTCCACGCTGTTCCGCATCATCACCGGCGACCTCGCCCCGGAGGCCGGCACCATCTCGCTGCCGAAGAACGCGCGCATCGGCCAGGTGGCGCAGGAAGCGCCGGGCACGGACGAAGCGCTGATCGAGATCGTGCTTGCCGCCGACAAGGAGCGCGCCAGCCTCCTCAAGGAAGCCGAGACGGCGAGCGACCCGCACCGCATCGCCGAGATCCAGACGCGGCTCACCGATATCGGCGCCCATTCGGCCGAATCGCGCGCCGCCAGCATCCTTGCCGGCCTCGGCTTCGACCACGAGGCGCAGCGGCGCCCGGCGAAAAGCTTTTCCGGCGGCTGGCGCATGCGCGTGGCGCTCGCGGCCGTGCTGTTCTCCGAGCCGGACCTGTTGCTGCTGGACGAGCCGACCAACTATCTCGACCTCGAAGGCACGCTCTGGCTGGAAGACTATGTGAAGCGCTATCCGCACACGGTCATCGTCATCAGCCACGACCGCGACCTGCTGAACACCGCCGTCAATTCCATCGTCCATCTCGACCAGCAGAAGCTCACCTTCTACCGCGGCTCCTACGATCAGTTCGAGCGCCAGAAGGCGGAGGCCGACGAATTGCAGATGAAGGCGAAGGCCAAGAACGACGCCGCGCGAAAACACCTGCAAAGCTTCATCGACCGCTTCCGCGCCAAGGCGACCAAGGCCCGGCAGGCACAGAGCCGCATCAAGGCGCTGGAGCGCATGGGCACGGTTGCCGCCGTGATCGAGACGCATGTCCAGCCCATCACCTTCCCCGAGCCGGAAAAGCAGCCCGCCTCACCCATCATCGCCATCGAGGGCGGCGCGGTCGGCTATGTGCCGGGCAAGCCGATCCTCAAGCAGATCAATCTCAGGATCGACAATGACGACCGCATCGCGCTGCTCGGCTCGAACGGCAACGGCAAGTCGACCTTCGCCAAGTTCATCTCGGGCCGTCTCGACGCCGAGGCCGGAGCCATCAAGAAGGCGCCGAACCTCAAGATCGGCTTCTTCGCGCAGCACCAGCTCGACGACCTCATTCCCGACCAGTCGCCCGTCGAGCATGTGCGCCGGCTGATGCCGGAGGCGCCGGAGGCCAAGGTCCGCGCCCGCGTGGCACAGATGGGGCTTGCGACGGAAAAGATGTCGACCGCCGCCAAGGACCTTTCGGGCGGCGAGAAGGCCCGCCTCCTCATGGGCCTTGCCGCCTTCGACGCGCCGAACCTGCTCATCCTCGACGAGCCGACGAACCATCTCGACATCGACAGCCGCCGCGCGCTGATCGAGGCGCTGAACGACTACGAGGGCGCCGTCATCCTGATCTCGCATGACCGCCACCTGATCGAGGCGACCGTCGACCGGCTCTGGCTGGTCAATGACGGCACCGTCAAATCCTTCGATGGCGACATGGAGGATTATCGCAGCCTCATCGTCCAATCCGCCAGGAAAGACGACCGGGACAAGACCGCCAATGGCGGCGAGGCGAACAAGGCCGAGCTGCGCAAGGCCAATGCCGACCGGCGCGCGCAGCTTGCGCCCTTGAAGAAAAAGATCAACGAAATCGAGTCCCTGACGGCAAAGCTGCAGAAGCAGATTCAACTTCTTGACACCGAGCTTGCGGATCCGATGCTCTACGAGAAGAGCCCCGCCAAGGCCGCCGAGAAGGCCAAGCTGCGCTCCATGGCCGTCGACAGGCTGAACGATGCCGAGGAGCAGTGGCTGGAGCTCTCCGCCGAGTATGAGGATGCGATGGCGGGCTGACGGCCGCCGCGGCTCCTTCTTCGGAAACGCCTGAAAAACAGGCAGATTGTGCGGACTGCCTCTAAGACGAAAGTCGTAGCGCGCGGCTTTCGCCTTCCCTCCTCGCCGGGTTGAAACGCCGAACCCGCCGTGGTTAGCTTCCGCCCGATGGCACGAAAGCGGGATGGGACCCGCTCGTCATTGGGAGGAAAACCATGGATCGTCGTTCATTCATCCGCAAAGCCGGTGTCGCCGGCGTCGGGGGCGCTGCCGCCACGATGCTTGCCGCACCGGCCATCGCCCAGAGCAGCCCCAAGATCAACTGGCGCCTCGCCTCGTCGTTCCCCAAGTCGCTCGACACGATCTATGGCGGCGCGGAGGTCCTTTCCAAATACGTCTCCGAGGCGACGGACGGCAATTTCCAGATTCAGGTCTTCGCGGCCGGTGAAATCGTGCCCGGCCTCCAGGCGGCCGACGCGGCATCGGCCGGCACGGTCGAGGCGGCGCATACGGTTTCCTACTATTACTGGGGCAAGGACCCGGTCTGGGCGCTCGGCGCGGCCGTGCCCTTCGCGCTCAACGCGCGCGGCATGAACGCCTGGCAGTACCATGGCGGCGGCATCGACCTCTTCAACGAATTCCTCGCGACGCAGGGCCTCATCGGCTTTCCGGGTGGCAATACCGGCGTGCAGATGGGCGGCTGGTTCCGCAAGGAGATCAAGACCGTCGCCGACATGAAGGGCCTGAAGATGCGCATCGGCGGCTTTGCCGGCAAAGTCGTCGAAAAGCTCGGCGTCGTGCCGCAGCAGATCGCCGGCGGCGACATCTACCCCGCGCTCGAAAAGGGCACGATCGACGCGGCCGAATGGGTCGGCCCCTATGACGACGAGAAGCTCGGCTTCTTCAAGGTCGCGCCCTATTACTACTATCCCGGCTGGTGGGAAGGCGGCCCGACGGTGCATGCCCTCTTCAACAAGGCGGCCTTCGAGAGCCTGCCGAAGAACTACCAGTCGCTGCTGCGCACCGCCTGCCAGGCGACCGACGCGGACATGCTGCAGAAATACGACTACCTGAACCCGGCCGCCATCAAGCGCCTCGTCGCCGCCGGCGCGAAGCTCAGCCCGTTCAGCCAGGAAATCCTGTCGGCCTGCTTCGACGCCTCCAATGAGGTCTATGCCGAAATGGAAGCCTCGAACCCGACCTTCAAGAAGATCTGGGACTCGATCAAGGCCTTCCGCGGCGAGTTCTACCTCAACGCCCAGATCGCCGAATACAACTACGACACTTTCATGATGATCCAGCAGCGCAGCAACAAGCTGTAAGGGCTGGCGGAAGCAGAGACGGAAAACCCCGGGGCAGCGATGCTCCGGGGTTTTCGTTTGTTGCCATATCCGGAGACGACAGCGCCTGCCATGCCCCTCATCCGCCTGCCGGCACCTTCTCCCCGCCTGCGGCGAGAAGGTCGCGGCAGCGGGATGAGGGGCAGGCTCCCCCGGCCCCTCAATTGAACGACGGCGGGCTCGACAGGTCCGTGGCGGGCTTCTGCTCCGTGCCGGGCTGGCCGCCTTCGGCCGGCTTTTCCCCGCCGCTTCCGTCCAGCGGATTGCCGGCCGGAAGCTGCAGGCCGCCGGGAAGGCCGAGGCCGCCGCCGTTGTCGGGCAGCGTCAGGCCGGTGCCGAAGCCGGGCACCTCGATCTTGATCGTCGCCGGATCGACGCCGCTCCCCTCGCCCTTGTAGTGCATGACCATGCCGGGGAAGAGGATGGTGAGCGCGACCATGAGGATCTGGATGCCGACGAAGGGCACCGCGCCCCAATAGATCTGCCCCGTCGTCACCGGCTGCGTCAGCTTGCCCGTCACCTTGTCGAGATAGGGCACCTTCGCCGCGACCGAGCGCAGGTAGAACAGCGCGAAGCCGAAAGGCGGGTGCATGAAGCTCGTCTGCATGTTGATGCCGAGCAGCACGCCGAACCATATGAGGTCGATGCCGAGCTTGTCGGCGGCGGGCGCCAGCAGCGGCACGATGATGAAGGCGAGCTCGAAGAAATCGAGGAAGAACGCCAGGAAGAAGACCAGCAGGTTCACCCCGATCAGGAAGCCCGTCTCGCCGCCCGGCAGCGAGACCAGCAGGTGCTCGACCCACAGATGCCCATTGACGCCGTAAAAGGTGAGCGAGAAGACGCGCGCGCCGATGAGGATGAACAGCACGAAGGCCGAAAGGCGCGTGGTGGAGGTGAGCGCGGAGCGGATCACATCCATGTTGAGCCGCCCCTTGGCCGCCGCCATGGCCAGCGCGCCGACCGCGCCCATGGCGCCGCCTTCCGTCGGCGTCGCGATGCCGAGGAAGATGGTGCCGAGCACGAGGAAGATCAGCGCCAGCGGCGGGATCAGCACGATGATGACCTGCTGGGCGAGCCGCGACATCATGTTGATGTTGAGCGACTTGTCAGCCAGCGCCACGATATAGATGAAGATCACGCCGACGGTCGCGCCGAGGATGTCGGCATTCTCGCCATGGGTCGGGGCGAGGTAGACATGGGCGGCATAGGCAAAGCCGGCCGCGACCACGAGCGCGATGGCCAGCGACGTCACGCCCGAGCCCAGCGAACGCGCCTCCAGCGGCAATGCCGGCATGGAATCCCGCTTCAGGAAGGTCATCAGCAGGATGTAGCCCATGTAGAGGCCGGTGAGAACGAGGCCCGGGATGAGCGCGCCGGCATACATGTCGCCGACCGAGCGGCCGAGCTGGTCGGCAAGCACGATCAGCACGAGCGAGGGCGGGATGATCTGGGCGAGCGTGCCCGAGGCTGCGATCACGCCCGAGGCGATGGACCGGTCGTAGCCGTAGCGCAGCATGATCGGCAGCGAGATGAGGCCCATGGCGATGACCGAGGCGGCGACGACGCCGGTGGTGGCCGCCAGCAGCGCGCCGACGAAGATCACCGCATAGGCAAGGCCGCCGCGGATCGGCCCGAAGAGCTGGCCGATCGTGTCGAGCAGGTCCTCGGCCATGCCGGATCGTTCGAGCACGATCCCCATGAAGGTGAAGAAGGGGATGGCCAGCAACGTGTCGTTCGACATCACCCCCCAGAGCCGCTCCGGCATGGCATTCAGCAGCGGCCAGGAGAGGTTTATCGAATCGGAGAGCGGCGCGAGCTCCACGCCGATGACGAAGAAAAGCAGGCCGTTTGCCGCGAGCGCGAATGCCACCGGATAGCCGAGCAGCAGGAACACGATCAGCGAGACGAACATGATCGGCGCGAGATTTTCCGCAATGAACTCGATCATGCGCCCTTCTCCCCGGCAACGGCGTCTTCGAGGGGGGCATGCGTGGGGTTGTAGGGCGTCGGATCGTCCATGTCGCCGCGCATGATGGCGATCTTCTTGACGATCTCCGATACGCCCTGGAAGGCGAGCAGCACGAAGCCGGCGAGCAGGATGGCCTTGGCCGGCCAGACGATGAGGCCGCCGGCGCTCGACGAGCCCTCGCCCGAGCGGAAGGACATCAGCACATAGGGAACGAGGTAATAGACCATCAGCAGCACGAAGGGCATCAGGAACAGGAGATGGCCGAGAAGGTCGATCCAGTGCTGCACCCGGCGCGAGAACTTGCCGTAGACGACGTCGATGCGGATATGCTCGTTCTGCGCCAGCGTATAGGCGGCAGCGAGCATGAAGGCCCCGCCGAAGAGATACCATTGCGCCTCGAGCCAGGCGTTGGACGATGTGTTGAACACCTTTCGCACGATGGCGTTGCCGGCGCTGACGAGAACGGCGACGAGGATCAGCCAGCCAACGGCCTTTCCGATATTTTCCGTGATCGCGTCGATGAGCCGGCTGAGGACCAGCAGCGTCTTCATAATCAATTCCTCCCCGCCCGGCTTGTTATTTGTTTGGTGCCAGACAGAGTCAGAGTGCCGATTTCAAAGCCCGTTTCAAGCACAAAGCCCGGTTTTCCCGCTCTCAGCCGCCGTCTTAGACGAAAGGCGAATGCGGCTTTAAGGCCGTTGCACAAAGGATAGGCAGCGGGAGGCATCGCTGCGGCCTTGCTCCCGCCGAGGGTTCTGCTACAACAACGCCAAATCATCATACAAATGAGGGCGGAACCATGTCCCCGATCAATCTCGCAATCGTCGGCGTCGGCAAGATCGTGCGCGACCAGCATCTTCCGGCCGTCGCGAAAAACGGCGACTACCGACTGATCGCCGCGGCGAGCCGCCACGGCACGGTCGAGGACATCGACAATTTCAAGTCGATCGACGAAATGCTGGCCGCTGTCCCCGCCATCGACGCCGTATCGCTCTGCATGCCGCCGCAATATCGCTACGAGGCGGCCGAGAAGGCGCTTTCCGCCGGCAAGCACGTCTTCCTCGAAAAGCCGCCGGGCGCGACGCTTTCCGAGGTCGCCGACCTCGAGGCGCTCGCCGCCGCCAAGGGGCTTTCGCTCTTTGCAAGCTGGCACTCGCGCTATGCGCCGGCCGTCGAGGCCGCGAAGGAATTTCTCGCCGGCACGACGATCCGCTCCATGCGGGTGATCTGGAAGGAAGACGTGCGCCACTGGCATCCGAACCAGGAATGGATCTGGCAGGCGGGCGGCCTCGGCGTGTTCGATCCGGGCATCAATGCGCTTTCCATCGTCACCCATATCCTGCCGCGCCCGGTCTTCATCACCGCCGCGACGCTGGAGTTCCCGGAAAACCGCGACGCGCCCATCGCCGCCTCGATGACCTTCTCGGATGCGAAGGGACTCGACCTTGCCGCCGAGTTCGACTGGCGCCAGACGGGCAAGCAGAGCTGGGACATCGTCGCCAAGACGGATGCCGGCGAGATGGTGCTGTCGGAAGGCGGCGCCAAGCTCTCCATCGACGGCAAGCTGGTGCACGAGGAGCCGGAACAGGAATATCCGATGCTCTACAAGCGCTTCGCCGAGATCATCAAGGCCGGAAAGTCCGACGTCGACCTCGCGCCGCTCCGCCACGTCGCGGATGCGTTCATGCTCGGACGACGGAAGTTCGTCGATTCGTTCTACGATTGAGATAAGGCCCGCCTCCCGGCGGGCCTTTTTCGTTGGGCCGTCAGGCCGCGGCAGCGGCCGGGCTTGCCCCCGGCCGCCTGAGCAGCAGCACCGAGAGCGCGGCCAGCACGCACATGAGGCCGGCGATCTGCAAGGCGGGCATGTAGGTGTTGTAGTCGCTCTTCAGGTAGCCCGCGCCGAAGGCGGCCGTCGCCGCGCCGAGCTGATGGCCGGCAAACACCCAGCCGAAAACCAGCCCCGCCTTTTCGCGACCGAAATTTTCCGCCGCGAGCTTGACCGTCGGCGGCACCGTCGCGACCCAGTCCAGACCGTAGAAGACGGCGAAGACTGACAGTTCCAGCATGCTGAAGCCGGAGAAGGACAGATAGATCAGCGAGAAGCCACGCAGCCCGTAGAACCAGAAAAGCAGGAAGCGGTTGTCGTAGCGATCCGACAGCCAGCCGGCGAAAACCGTACCGAAGAAATCGAAGACGCCAATGACGGCGAGCGTGCTTGCGGCGGTTACGGCCGCCATGCCGAAATCGCCGCAGATCGAAATCCAATGGGTCTGGATGAGGCCGTTGGTCGAAAGCCCGCAAACGAAGAAGGTGCCAAAGAGAACCCAGAAGACCGGATTGGCGGAAACGCTTTTCAGGGTGATGAGCGGGGCAAGCAAGGTGGCGCGCAGATTGTGATCCTGCCGGGGCGGCTTGACGATGGCCGTCTCGCCATAGGCCGGCAGGCCGACATCGGCGGGATGGTCGCGCATCAGCAGAAGAACGAACAACATGGCGGCGGCGATGACGGCGACCGACAGCGTCAGCGCGATGCGCCAGCCATAGGCCTCGGTCAGCGCGGCAAGCAGCGGCAGGAAGACGAGCTGGCCGGTCGCTGTGCTCGCCGTCATCAGGCCGACGACGAGGCCCCGGCGCTTCGAGAACCAGCGGGTGGCGACGGTCGCGCCCAGAACCAGCGCCGTCATGCCGGTGCCGACCCCGATCACCACGCCCCAGAGCAGCAGAAGCTGCCAGACCTCGGTCATGAAGAAGGAGACGACGATGCCGCTCATGATGAGGACGAGTGCGGCCGTCACGACCTGGCGGATGCCGAAATGATTCATGAAGGCGGCGGCAAAGGGACCGAGGAGCCCAAAGAGCACGAGGCGCACGGCCATGGCGGAGGAAATCTCGGCAATATCCCAGCCGAACTCCTCGTGCAGGGGCAGGATCATGACGCCCGCCGAGCCCATGGCCCCGGCAGTCGCCAGCATGGTGAGGAAGGTGGTCGCGGCAACCACCCAGCCGTAGTGGAGGTTCCGGTCGGCCATCCATCTGGCGAGGTTTGCGGAGAACATGGTCGAAGTCCCTTTCCTGATCGCCGCCGGTGCGGTCGGGTTTGGAGCATCTGCTCAAAAATGCGGGCAGATACCCATTTCCTGTCAAAAAAATCAGAGCGCGGCAAGAAGCTGCCGCAACTGCTCGGCGCCGCCCGGCCCGAGCCGCGATTCGATATCGGCCTGAACGCCGTCCCATAGCGGTGCCCCTGCCCCGAGGATTGCGCGCCCCTCGTCGGTCACGGCCAGCGTCGCCTCGCGCTGGTCCTTGCCGGGCCGGATCGCCACCAGCCCCATGCGCTCCAGCACCTTGGCATTGCGCCCTACCGTCGAGCGGTCGAGTTCGACGCGCATGCCCAGATCGGTCAGCGATACAGGCGCCATGCGGTCGATGTTCCTGAGCAGGCTGAACTGCGCGATGTTCACGCCAAGCGGCGCCAGCGCCTCGTCGTAATAGGACGAGACCCGGCGCGAGGCCTTGCGCAGCACGATGCAGTGACACATGTCCTTGGTCATTTCTCGGGTATATACCCACAAGCATATCCGCGCAAGACGAAAGGCGCATCGCGGGGATGCGCGATGTCATCTTCGATGCCTCGGAGAAGGCGGCCGGATCAGGCCTTCTTCATCCAGCGCCCGTCGCCGTTCTGCTGCCAGTAGGTTAGCTGGTGCCCCTCGCCTTTCAGGCGCTTCCAGTGCTCGCGCGCGGTTTCCACCTCGCTCTGGTCGTAGCCGTCGAACATGAAGATGACGCGCTCATAGGCGTCGAGCGGCGGCGGCGGCGCGCCGGCGACGAGGAAGCGGACGGTGGCGGCGTTCGGGTTGTCGGGCGTTGCCGTCAGCAGCACCGGCTGCTCTTCGGGAAATGCCTGCTCGTCGGTGCCGTGCGGCAGGAAACTGTCCTCGCGGAAGGTCCACAGATGCGTGTCGAGCGCATCGCGGCGCTCGGCATCGCCCGCCTGCACGACGACGCGCCAGCCGCGCTCCAGACTCTTGTCGAGCAGCGGCGGCAGCGCGTCTTCGAGCTTGGATTCCGTCAGGTGATAGAAGAGGACTTCGCTCACCTCTCCCTCACCCTTCGTAATGGGCGCGCACGAGTTCGTCGAGCAGGCGCACGCCGAAGCCGGAGGCCCAGGACTGGTTGATCTCGTCGGTCGGCGAGCCCATGGCGGTGCCGGCGATGTCGAGATGCGCCCAGGGCGTGTCCTTGACGAAGCGCTGGAGGAACTGCGCGGCGGTGATCGAGCCGGCATAGCGGCCGCCGGTGTTCTTCATGTCGGCGAACTTGCTGTCGATCATCTTGTCGTATTCGCGGCCGAGCGGCATGCGCCAGAGGCGCTCGTTCGTCGAAAGGCCCGCGGCGGTGAGGCGCGCGGCGAGCGTGTCGTCGTTGGAGAACAGGCCGGCATGGTGGCTGCCGAGCGCGACCATGATGGCGCCGGTCAGCGTCGCAAGGTTCACCATGAATTGCGGCTTGAAGGTCTCGTTGCAGTACCAGAGCGCATCGCAGAGAACGAGGCGGCCTTCGGCATCGGTATTGATGACCTCGATGGTCTGGCCGGACATCGACTTGACGATATCGCCGGGGCGCTGGGCATTGCCGTCGGGCATGTTTTCCACGAGGCCGAGGATGCCGACGACATTGGCCTTTGCCTTGCGGGCCGCGAGCGTGTGCATGAGGCCGATGACGGCGGCCGCGCCGCCCATGTCACCCTTCATGTCCTCCATGCCGGCGGCCGGCTTGATGGAAATGCCGCCGGTGTCGAAGACGACGCCCTTGCCGATGAAGGCGACCGGCCGGTCCTTCTCCTTGCCGCCCTTCCAGTGCATGACCGCGAGGCGCGGCGGGCGAACGGAGCCCTGCGCAACGCCGAGCAGGGCGGCCATGCCGAGCTTCTTCATCTCGCGCTCGGTGAGGATGTCCACCTCGACGCCGAGCTTCTCCAGCGCCTTGGCCTTATCGGCGAATTCGACGGGGCCGAGCACGTTGGCCGGCTCGTTGACGAGGTTGCGCGCGAGGATGACGCCTTCGGCAACGGCCTCGGAGACGTCGTTCGCCTTCTTCGCCGCGCCGGCCTCGGCGGTGACGATCGTCACCTTGACCGCCTTGCCGTTCTTCGCCTCGTCGTCGTCGCTCTTCTTCGTCTTGTAGAGGTCGAAGCTGTAGGCGCCGAGTTGCAGGCCGAGCGCGAAGTCGGCGGCGTTCTTCCCCGTCACCGAGACGCCGGGGGCATCGAGATGGATCGCCACCTTCTCGGCGCGGCCGATCCTGCCGGCAGCGGCCCCGCCCAGCTTCAGCCAGTCATGCGCAACGAGCTTTTCCGCCTCGCCGAGGCCGAGCACGAGGATGCGGTCGACCGATGCGCCATGCGGTGCGAGAACATCGAGGCTCTTCAGCGCCTTGCCGGTGAATTTCGCAACGCCGGCCGCGCGAGCCACGGCGCCAGCCGGATCGACCTCGCCGATCGCCGCGGGCTCGCCGCCGGCGACCTGCAGAAGGATCGCGAGGTCACCCGCCCCGCGCGCCGTCTTTGCGAAACCGATGTCGAATTTGAAAGCCATGATTCACTCCGATATGGCCTTGCGGCCTTTTATTTCAGCCGCGCGGGCCACCGGAGCTTTCCGCGAATCGCGGGAAGCTCCATCTTTCGTTTCTGCCGCTCCGCGTGCAAAACCGCCTTGCGCTTTTGCCGGAACGGCTCCAGTCGCATCAATTCCTTGTCGCTTTTGCGGCGCTTGGCAAGACGCGCCCGCTTGTTTAGAGATCGTTAAGCATGCTTGTTCGCCAGAAATTTTCCATCCGGGCGGACACTCTTCGCTATGGCGTCAGCCTCAAGAAAGCTTATATGCCCATTTGCAGTTCCGTTGACGGGCGCCTTGGGCGTGGACCGGAACCGCTTGTCGGACGTGCGGACTGAAAGATGAAACTGATCGAGCGCTATATCCTGCGGCGGGCGTCGCTCATGTTCGTCGCCACGCTCCTGCCCCTGCTCGGCATCGTCTGGGTCACGCAGGCGTTGACCAGCATCAACCTCGTCACCGACAGCGGCCAGTCGATCTTCGCCTTCGTGAAGCTCGCGACGCTGATTCTGCCGTCCGTCATTCCGATCATCCTGCCCTTCGCCCTCGTCATCGGCGTTTCGCAGACGCTGACCGTGATGAACGGCGATTCGGAGCTGACGGTGCTGAATTCGGCGGGCGCCTCGCGCGTCACGATCATCCGGCCGATCATGATCCTCGCCGTGGCGATGAGCTTCGTCTCCTTCGCCGTCGACAATTTCGTCGAGCCCTATTCGCGCATGGCCGTTCGCAAGATGATCGCGACGGCCCATGCCGACATGCTCTCCGCGGTCGTGCAGGAAAACACCTTCCGCAAGATCACCGACGGCCTCTATGTACAGGTTGCCGAACGGCGCAACGGCGGCGTCCTGCGCGGCATCTTCGTTGCCGATACGCGCGATCCGCGCTTCGAGATGGTCTATTACGCCCGCGAGGGCGCCGTGGACGAGAAGAGCTCGGCACTGGTGATGAAGGACGGCGAGGTGCACCGCAAGCTGCCGGACGGCAATGTCTCGGTCATCCGCTTCGAATCCTATGCCTTCGACCTTGCCGACCTCACCCAGAGCGCCGGGCAGGCCAATATAAGGCCGAAGGACCGGGACCTGCCCTACCTTCTCGACCCCGACCCGGAAGACCCCTATTTCAAGCGCAATCCGGGCGCTTTCACCGCCGAGCTGCACCGCCGCTTCTCCGAGTGGTTGCTGCCCGCGGTCTTCGGCCTGATCGCGCTCGTCGTCAGCGGCGACGCGCGCTCGCACCGTGAAGCGCGCATCCATCCGATGGTCACCGCGCTGCTGACGGCGCTCTTCATTCGCTGGGCGAGCTTCTATGCATCGAACAATGCCGAGAACTCGATCGCCTTCACCGTGATCATGTATCTCATACCGCTCGTCACCGGGGGTCTCGCGATCCGCTATCTAGCGCGCAACAAGAGCCTGGAGATTCCGGCCACGCTCGGCGAAAGGCTGGCGGCGTTGCGCGCAAGGCTGCTTTCGCGGTTCATCAGCCCGGGTACGCCCTCCGCCGGCGGGGGCGCCAGCTCATGATTCGCACGCTCGGCCTCTATTTCTTCCGCCGCTACATCACCACCACGGTGTGGTTCCTGCTCGGCGTCTTCTCGCTGGTCTTCATCATCGATTTCAGCGAGATGTCGAACCGCGCCGGCGCGCTGCCGCATTATACGGTCTCGATCGGCCTTCTCGTCACGGCGCTGCGCATCCCGACGATCCTCATGCAGACGGTGCCCTTCGTTGCGCTGTTTTCCGGCATGGCCGCGCTGATCTCGCTCAACCGCCGTTACGAACTGGTCGTGACGCGCGCGGCGGGCATTTCCGTCTGGCAGTTCCTGCGCCCCTTCATCGTCGGCGCCTTCCTGTTCGGCCTTGCCGCCGTGCTGGTGCTCAATCCGCTTGCCGCCTGGGGCAACAGAAAATCGCAGGAACTCGAAGCTTCCTGGGGCGCGACCAATGCACGGGCCGAAAACACCGTTCCATGGCTGCGCCAGATTTACGGCAAGGACCAGGCGATCATCGGCGCCAAGGCGATGCTCGACGGCGGCACGCGCCTTCTCAACGTCTCCGTCATCCACTTCGACCAGGCCGGCGGGATCGTCCTCAGGCAGGACGCCGACTCGGCCACTTTGGAAGATGGTTACTGGCTTCTTAAGAACGTCCGCGAGACTCGCATCGGCGAATTGCCGGTTCGTCTCGACGAGGTACAGCTTCGTACCAACCTGAAACGGGAATTCGTCCAGGAGAGCCTGGAGAAACCTGAAAACATTGCGTTTTTCGAGCTGGGACGAAAGATCGAGGCCGCCAGATCCTTCGGCTTCCCGACCTATGCGATGCAAACGCAGCTCCACTCGATGCTTTCGCTGCCGCTTCTCCTGGTTGCGATGACGCTGATCGCGGCCTGTGTATCGTTAAAATTTAGTCGGTTTAACCAATCGCGTGCGGTGATTCTGGGTGGAATCCTGTCAGGCTTCATGCTTTATGTCGTCACCGTGCTTGTGAAGGCATTCGGAAGCAGCGGTGTTGTTCCTCCGTTCGTTGCGGCCTGGCTCCCAGTGGTCGTCGCAATGTCCTTGGGCGCGACGATTCTTCTGCATCAGGAGGACGGCTAGTGGCGGCAGGCGACCGCAAAAAGAATCGGTGGTTGAAAGCCGCCCTGCTTGCAGGTGCGGCCACGTGCGCCCTCATGCCCGTCTTCTCCCTGCCCGCATATGCCCAGTCGCCCGATATCGGGACGATGGAGCCGAAGATTCCCGAAGGCAGCAAGCTGGTTCTTGCTGCCAACGAACTCGTCTATAACAGGGACAGCGAGACGGTTGTCGCCCGCGGCGCCGTACAGATCAATTACGGCGGCTACCATCTCGTCGCCCGCGAGGTCGAATACGACCAGAAGACGGGCCGGCTGAAAGCCCGCGGCAATATCGAACTGATCGAACCGACCGGCAATCGCCTCTATGGCGAGGAGATGGACCTTTCGGACGATTTCGCCAACGGCTTCGTCAACGCGCTGCGCGTCGAGACCACCGACCTCACCAAGATGGCGGCCACCAGCGGCGAACGCGTCAACGACGAGGAGATGATCCTCAACCACGCCGTCTATACCGCCTGTACGCCCTGCGCCACCGACCCGACGCATCGCGGCGTCTGGGAGGTCAAGGCCGAGCGCATCGTGCAGAACGGCCGCACCAAGACGATCCGCCTCGAGCGCGCCCGCTTCGAGATGTTCGGCAAGCCGATCGCCTATATCCCGGTGCTCGAGGTGCCGGACCATACCGTCAAGCGCAAGACCGGCTTCCTCTTCCCGAAGTTCCAGTATGCGCAGAAGCTCGGCTTCGGCGTGACGACCCCCTACTATATCGCGATCGCCCCCGACATGGACGCGACGCTGTCGCCGACCGTCCTGACCAATCAGGGCTTCCTGATGGAGGCGGAATTCCGCAAGCGCTTCCACAACGGCATGATAACGCTGCGCGCCGCCGGCATCCGGCAGCTGAACTCGGACGTCTTCACGGCCAATACGAGCGACCGCCTGGAAGACGGCTTCCGCGGCATGGTCGCCTCCACGGGTGAATTCAAGATCAATCCGCGCTGGGCGTTCGGCTGGAACGTGATGGCGCAGACCGACAACAACTTCTCGCGCACCTACGAAATAGGCGGCCTGAAGGACAAGACATATGTCAACCAAGGCTATCTGTCGGGCCTTGGCCGCCGCAACAGCTTCGACCTGCGCGCTTTCTATTTCGATGTCCAGGACGCCGATCCGAACGACGAAGACGAGCGCCGCCAGGCGATCGCCCAGACGCTGGACCACGAGTATATCGTGCCGCAGTCCGTGCTCGGTGGCGAACTCAGCGTGACGACGAACATCACGAACATCGACCGCGATCTCGCCGATACCTATACGACGCTCGGCGGGGTGGATCGCTTCCGAGGCCTCGAAGGCGGCATGACCCGCCTGACGAGCGAAGTGGAATGGAAGCGCCAGTTCGTGGTTCCGGGCGGCCTTGTTCTCACGCCTTTGCTGGCAGCGCGCGGCGATATCCATCGCCTCGATATGCGTTCGCCAGCGGGCTATGCTGGAAACTACGAGTCAGACAGCAGTGCCACCCGTTCGATGCTGACGGCGGGGCTGGAAGCACGCTACCCGATCCTCGCGACGACGGATTACAGTACCCATCTCTTCGAGCCGATCGCGCAGATCTACGCACGCCCGAACGAAGACCTTGCCGGCAGGCTGCCGAACGAGGATTCCCAGAGCTTCGTCTTCGATGCCACAAACCTCTTCGAACGGGACAAGTTCTCGGGCTTCGACCGGATCGAGGGCGGCACCCGGGCCAATATCGGCCTGCGCTACACCGGCACGTTCGACAATGGCGTGCTCCTGCGCAGCATCATCGGCCAGTCCTTCCAGCTCGGCGGCGTGAATTCCTTCGCAACCCCGGACCTCGTCAATGCCGGCGCGAATTCCGGTCTTGAAACGAACAGCTCGGATTATGTCGGCATGGCGGGCTTCGACCTGCCGAACGGCATCTCCTTCTCCACCAGCGCACGTCTCGACAAGGACGATTTCTCGCTTCGCCGCTCGGATACCGCCCTGCGTTACGACGGCGTCAAGGTCGCGACGGAATTCGTCTATACGCGCATTGCAGGGCAGCCCGACTACGGCCTGCAAAACAGCGCGAGCGAACTCCAGAGCAAGGCCGTCTTCAAGTTCCACGATTACTGGTCCGTCTTCGGCTCGCTGACTTACGACATCGGCAACCATGTCATCTCACGCGACGGGATCGGCATTTCCTACGACGACCGGGATACCGTCTTCTCGCTCTTCTATGAGCGTGAGCGGGACAAGTACGACAACACGGCGAACGACTGGTCGATCGGCGCGCGCCTGATGTTCCGTACCCTCGGTGACATCCGGGTGGGGGATTCCACGCTCACCGGCTTCGAATAGCGTTCGCTTGCCGCTCTTGTCATCGTTTGGCCGTATGTATTATGCATCCGGGGCAATAGACCGTTGCCGTCATGCGCTTTCGTGGCGTGGACCGGCGGGGCGAAATGGATTTGGATAGAGGGACTGGCATGATGGGCAGACAATCTCTGGTGCGTTCCATGATGGTGGGCGCTGCGCTTGCAGCGGCTGTGACGATCGCTGTCCCGATGGGTTCCGCCGAGGCCGCCACCTCGGTCGTTGCCGTCGTCAACAACACGCCGATCACCTCCGGGGATCTTGAACGCCGCGTCAACTTCCTGAAGCTGCAGCACGCGAAGGGCAACCTTCGCAGCAAAGCCCGCGAGGAACTCATCGAGGAAGCGCTGAAGCGCGGAGAGGTCCTGCGTGCGGGGGCCTCCGTCAGCACCTCGGAAGTGGACGCCGCCTATGCGCGCTTTGCCTCCTCGAACAAGATGTCGCCCGACCAGCTCGGCAAGATCCTGAACCAGGCCGGGGTCGGACCGGAGCATTTCAAGCAGTTCATCGCCGTCCAGATGAGCTGGCCGCGCGTGGTCAATGCCCGCTTCGGCGGTTCGACCAACGGCAAGACGCTTGCCGAGCGCATGCAGGAGAACGGCGGCAAGAAGCCGGTGACGACGGAATATTTCCTCAAGCAGGTGATTTTCGTCGTACCTGAAAAGCGCCGCAACGCGATCCTCGGCAAGCGCAAGGCGGAGGCGGAAGCCTCCCGCTCGAAATTCCCCGGCTGCGACCAGGCAAAGGCTTTCGCCGCGACGATGCATGACGTGTCGATCCGCGATCTCGGCCGCGTCCTCGCGCCCCAGATGCCGGACGACTGGAAGCCGCTGATCGAGAAGACGACCGGCCAGACGACCGGCACGCGCGTCACCGAACGCGGCGTCGAATATCTGGCGATCTGCAAGAAGCGGGAAGTCAACGACGACGTCGCCGCCGAGATGGTCTTCCGCGCGGAGGACATCGCCAATTCCAAGGGCAACAACGAGAACGACGAGAACAGCAAGAAGTACATCGCCGAACTTCGCAAGAAGGCGACGATCACCGAACGCTGATCCGGCGCTCCTCGGGGCGCTTCTCGAACCCGCAAGGGCATCATTCGATGCCCTTGCCTTATCTCTCCATGCATTCCGGCGGCAATCGCTGCGCACCATGCCGGAAGCGCTTTCGCGGCGGGGGCCCATGACGCAGACCAACACACCTCCGCTGGCGCTCACCATGGGCGATCCCGCCGGCATCGGGCCGGACATTACCCTCACCCTCTGGGCCGCCCGTGAACGGCTCTCGCTTCCAGCCTTCCTGTTCATCGGCGATGCCAAGGTGCTGCGTGAGCGGGCCGTCCTGCTCGGCCTCGACGTCACCATCGCCGCGGCGGAGCCGGAAACGGCAGCTGCCGTCTTCCCCAAAGCCATTCCCGTTCTTGCCCGCGACTGCCGGGCGCCCGTCGTTCCCGGCGCCCCGGATGCCGGCAACGCCGCGGCCATAACAGGCTCGATCGAGACCGCCGTCCATCTTACCATGGCGGGGCGAACCTCCGCCGTCGTGACGAACCCGATCGCCAAGGCGGTTCTCTATGATGCCGGCTTCGGCTTTCCGGGACATACCGAGTTCCTTGCCGATCTTGCCGCGAGGGCGACCGGCCGGGAGGCTCTCCTCCCCGTCATGCTGCTGGCGGGCCCGAAGCTGCGCGCCGTTCCCGTCACGATCCATATTCCGCTGAAGGACGTCCCCGCCGCCCTCACCGAGGACCTCATCGTCGAGACGGCGACGATCACCGCGCGCGACCTTCGCCGCCGCTTCGGCATCGAGCGCCCGCGCCTCGCAATTGCCGGCCTCAACCCCCATGCCGGCGAAGGCGGCGCGCTGGGGCTGGAGGACGACGCCATCGTGCGCCCCGCGGTCGAACGGCTGAAGACCGCCGGCATCGACGCCGTCGGCCCGCTGCCGGCCGATACGATGTTCCACGATGCCGCCCGCGCCACCTATGACGTGGCGCTCTGCATGTATCACGACCAGGCGCTGATCCCTGCCAAGGCACTCGGCTTCGACGATTCGGTCAACGCGACGCTGGGTCTGCCCTTCATCCGCACCTCGCCGGACCATGGCACGGCCTTCTCGCTGGCCGGCAAGGGCGTCGCGAGGCCCGACAGCCTGCTCGCCGCGCTCCAGCTGGCGAATACGCTTGCCGCGCATGAGCGTGCAGCAGGGGAGACGGCATGATGGCGGCACTCGACGGACTTCCGCCGCTGCGCGACGTCATCCAGCGGCATGGGCTCGATGCGAAGAAGGCGCTCGGGCAGAACTTCCTGCTCGACCTGAACCTCACCCAGAAGATCGCCCGCACCGCCGGCTCCATCGAGAACCATACGGTGATCGAGGTCGGCCCCGGGCCCGGCGGCCTGACGCGCGCCATTCTCGCGCTCGGCGCGAAACGCGTCATCGCCATCGAACGCGATGCCCGCTGCCTGCCGGCGCTGGCGGAAATCTCCGAGCACTATCCCGGCCGCCTGACGGTGATCGAGGGCGATGCGCTCAAGACGGATTTCGAGGCGCTGGCGCCCGGCGAGCCGGTGCGCATCATTGCCAACCTGCCCTACAATGTCGGCACGCAGCTGCTCGTCAACTGGCTGCTGCCGAAGCGCTGGCCACCGTTCTGGGAGTCGCTGACGCTGATGTTCCAGCGCGAGGTGGGCCTGCGCATCGTCGCCGGGGAGAACGACGACCATTACGGCCGGCTCGGCGTGCTCTGCGGCTGGCGCACCGATGCCCGCATGGCCTTCGACGTGCCGCCGCAGGCCTTCACGCCGCCGCCGAAGGTCACGTCCTCCGTCGTGCATCTGGAGCCGAACGCCAATCCCCTGCCCTGCGATGTCACGGCGCTGGAGCGCGTCACCCATGCGGCCTTCGGCCAGCGCCGCAAGATGCTGCGGCAGAGCGTCAAGTCGCTCGGCGGCGAAGCGCTGCTGGCAAAGGCGGAGATCGATCCGCAGCGGCGGGCGGAGACGCTGAGCGTGGAAGAGTTCGTGCGGCTGGCGAACGCGCTCTGAGGCATGGGCATGGCCCCTCATCCGGCCTGCCGGCCACCTTCTCCCCGCAAGCGGGGAGAAGGGATATGCCGCGCCGTTTTCCCCAATCAGCAACCGCTCGTGGGGCAAGTCCCCTCTCCCCGCTTGCGGGGAGAGGGTTAGGGTGAGGGGCTATCCCGAAATGGGAACCGTGCGATCGGCACTGACCCGTTAGAGAACCGGCTTCTCCGTCACCAGATTCGTCACGAAATCGAACAGCCCATGCCGCCGGTCGCGGCGCAGGCGCTCGGCTTTCACGATGCTCTGCACGGCATCGAAGGCGACGGAGAGGTCGTCGTTGAGGATGACGTAGTCGTATTCGCGCCAGTGCTCGATCTCGGCGCGGGAATTGGCGAGGCGGGTCTGGATGACCTCTTCCGTGTCTTCCGCGCGGCGGTGCAGGCGCGATTGCAGCTCGGTCATCGACGGCGGCAGGATGAAGATCGAGACGACGTCGGCCGGCATCTTCTCCTGAAGCTGCTGGGCGCCCTGCCAGTCTATGTCGAAGAGCATGTCGCGGCCGGCGGACATCGCCTCTTCCACCGGCTCGCGCGGCGTGCCGTAGAAATTGCCGTGCACCTCGGCCCATTCGAGCAGAGAATCAGAGTCGCGGCGAAGTTCGAATTCACGCTTGGAAATGAAGTGATAGTGCCGGCCGGCAATCTCGCTGGCGCGGCGCTGGCGCGTCGTCACGCTGACCGACAGGCTGAGGCCGGGATCGGCCTCCAGCAGGTTGCGCGCGATGGTCGACTTGCCCGCGCCCGACGGCGAGGAGATGACGAGCATGAGCCCGCGGCGCTCGATATGGATCTCTTTCGACGGTTCGGCCATGGCCTACTCCAAATTCTGGACCTGTTCCCTGAACTGGTCGATGACGACCTTCAGCTCGATGCCTGCAGCCGTTACAGCAGCAGCGTTCGACTTGGAACAGATCGTATTCGATTCCCGGTTAAATTCCTGTGCGAGAAAATCGAGCTTGCGGCCGATGGGGCCGCCTGCGGCGATGAGTTCGCGCGCGGCCGCCACATGGGCCTTCAGCCGGTCGATCTCCTCACGCAGGTCCGCCTTGGTGGCGAGCAACGCCGCTTCCTGGTGCAGCCGGTCGCGGTCGAGCGCGCTCGCGCCCTGCAGCAGCATGGCGACCTGCCCGGCCAGCCGCTCGGCGATTGCCGTCACGCTGCGCGAAGGGTCGGCCTCGACCACCTCCGTCAATGCCTCGATGCGGGCGACCTGGCCGAGCAGGATGCCGGCGAGCGCGCTCCCCTCCTTGCGCCGCATGTCGGCAAGACGGCGGACCGCCTCGACAAAGCCCTCCCGGATGTCGCCATCCCGCGCCGCGCGCTCGTCCTCGCTCTCCTCCGCCTCGCGGAAGTCCACGATGCCGCGGACGGAGAGCAGCGTATCGAGCTTCACCGGAGCGGGATCGATAGTGCCGGCAAGCTGGTCGCGCAGGGCAAGGACGGCGGCCAGCGCGCCCTGGTTCACGACGGCCTCGATATCCGCTTCGCTGACGCTGGTGGCAAGGCCGACCTGCAGATTGCCGCGCGAGAAGGCTTCGCCGGCAAGGCGCCGCACATCCGCCTCCAGCGCCTCGAAGCCGGGCGGCAGGCGCAGGCGCATGTCGAGCCCCTTGCCGTTCACCGAACGCAGTTCCCACGCCCAGCGGGCGCGCCCACTGGTTCCCTCGACCCGCGCAAAGCCGGTCATCGATTGCAATGTCATGTCAGCCTCCAGTGGCGGCCCGCTCGGGCGGGCCTGCCGGATACGCGCAGCGTACCCGGTATTGGATATCCAAAGTGAAACAGTTTCCCGGCCTTGAAAACCGGCAAGCGGGCGGAAGCGGCAGCGATCCACATCAAAGGTGGCGCAGATACGAAGAGGCCCCGGAAAACCGGGGCCTTTTGCGAAATCCCGCCCTTACTGGGCGGTGGTCGTGCCCTGCGTTTCCTTGGCGGCGTCGGCCGCCTTCTCCGCTTCCAGCTTACGCCAGCGACGGACATTCTGGTTGTGCTCGTCCAGCGTCTCGGCGAAGACGTGGCCGCCGGTGCCGTCGGCGACGAAGTAGAGGTCCGCCGTGCGCGAGGGATTGGCGACGGCTTCCAGCGCCGCGCGGCCGGGATTTGCGATCGGCGTCGGCGGCAGGCCCTTGATAATATAGGTGTTGAACGGCGTCTTCTTCTCAAGGTCCGACTGGAAGATCGGGCGGTCGGCGGGCTTACCCTCGCCGCCGAACATGCCGTAGATGATCGTCGGGTCCGACTGCAGGCGCATGCCCTTTTCGAGACGGTTGAGGAACACCGAGGCCACGCGCGAGCGCTCGTCGGCCCGGCCGGTTTCCTTCTCGACGATGGAGGCGAGCGTGACGAATTCCTCGCGGGTGGTGATCGGCAGGTTGTCGTCGCGGCGCTGCCAGATCTGGTCGATCAACGCCTTCTGCGCGTCGAGCATCTGGTGCAGGATATCGGCGCGCTTCGTGCCGCGCGAGAACTTGTAGGTGTCCGTCATCAGCGAGCCTTCCGGCGGCAGCTCGGCCGGCAGGTCGCCTTCCAGCACCGGATCCTCGGTGAGGCGCTTGAACACCTGCTTGACCGTCAGGCCTTCCGGCACGGAGACGCTGTAGAGGATCGACTTGCCGGATTTCAGCAGCTCGACGATCTCGCGCATGGAGGCGCCGGCCTTGATCTCGTATTCACCGGCCTTCAGCGTCTCGCCGTCGAGATAGACGCGCGAGAGCACGCGGAAGACGCGGCTGTCGCTGATGATGTTGTTGCGCTCGAGGTTGGCGGCGATCTCGTTGGTGCCGGCGCCGCCGCGAACGATGAAGTTCGTGTTGGCGGTCAGGGGGCCGGCTTCCTCATAGCTCTTGATGCCGTAATAGAAGATGCCGACGCCGATGAGCGTGGCGAAGACGACCACGGTCATGACGAAATTCAGGAAGATGACGACCTGGCTGCGCGCCTTGCGCGACCGGCGGCGGCTCGGCGGTTCGGGCACCTGCTCGGGGCGCAGGGCCTCATTGGCGGACTTCGGAATGATGCGGGGCTGGCCGGAGGCCTCGCCGCGTCCGAATTGCGTCTCGCCGGAATCGTTCGTGTCGCTCACGGACTGTCCTCATGGGTTCGGGCATTGCTCGACGTCTTCCAGCAGAGCAATGCGGCAAAAGCGGGATCAAGCCGCTCTTCTCATTCGGTTGTGCGGGCGCGCCGGGACGACTTTGCGTCCCGGACGGGATCAGGCGTCGTAGCGCTTGAGAACCAGCGATGCGTTCGTTCCGCCGAAGCCGAACGAATTGGACAGCGCCACGTTGATCTCGCGCTTGCGGGCCTTGTGGGGCACCAGGTCGATCGCCGTCTCGACGTCAGGATTGTCGAGGTTGAGCGTCGGCGGCGCGATATTGTCACGGATCGCCAGCGCCGTGAAGATCGCCTCGACGGCACCGGCGGCACCCAGAAGGTGGCCGATGGCCGACTTGGTGGACGACATGGAGATACGGGAGGCCGCATCGCCGACAAGCCGCTCCACCGCGCCGAGCTCGATCGTGTCGGCCATGGTGGAGGTGCCGTGCGCGTTGATATAGTCGACTTCGCTGGCCGGAATGCCGGCGCGCTTCAGCGCCATGGTCATGCAGCGGAATGCGCCCTCGCCGTCCTCGGACGGCGCGGTGATGTGGAATGCATCGCCCGAAAGGCCGTAGCCGACGACCTCGGCATAGATCTTCGCGCCGCGCGCCTTGGCGTGCTCCAGCTCTTCGAGAACGACGACGCCGGCCCCCTCGCCCATGACGAAGCCGTCGCGGTCGCGGTCATAGGGACGCGAAGCGGCGGTCGGGTCGTCGTTGCGGGCGGTGGACAGCGCCTTGCAGGCGGCAAAGCCGGCGAGCGAGATGCGGCAGATCGGCGATTCGGCGCCGCCGGCCACCATGACGTCGGCATCGCCGAGCGCGATCAGGCGGCTGGCATCGCCGATGGCGTGCGCGCCGGTCGAGCAGGCCGTGACGACGGAATGGTTCGGGCCGCGCAGCTTGTGCTTGATCGAGACCTGGCCGGAGGCGAGGTTGATCAGGCGGCCGGGAATGAAGAAGGGCGAGATGCGGCGCGGGCCCTTGTCGCGCAGCGTGTAGCCGGCCTCGACGATGCCCTCGAGGCCCCCGATGCCGGAGCCGATGAGCACGCCGGTCGCGATCTGGTCCTCGTCGGTCTTCGGATGCCAGCCGGCGTCTTCGAGCGCCATGTCGGCGGCCGCGACGGCATAGGTAATGAAGGGATCGACCTTGCGCTGTTCCTTGGGTTCCATCCACTGGTCGGCATTGTAGGTGCCGTCGGAACCGTCGCCGAGCGGGATGGAGCAGGCGATCTTCGCGGGAAGGTCCTCGACCTCGAAGGCGGTTACCCTGGCGGCGGCGCTGCGGCCCTCCAGAAGCCGGCTCCAGGTCACTTCGGTGCCACAGCCAAGCGGGGATACCATGCCGGTACCCGTGATAACGACACGCCTCATCGTCCGTGATCCACCCTTATATTCTTATAATCCATTGCCTCGTGGAGAGGTGCGGCCTCCCGGACGGAGACCGGGACGGGCCGCCGCAGGGCGGCCCGTCGGCAGTCAGATCAGGCCTGGGCCTTCTCGATGAACTTGACGGCGTCGCCGACCGTCAGGATCGAGTCAGCGGCATCGTCCGGGATCTCGACGCCGAATTCTTCTTCGAACGCCATGACCAGTTCGACGGTGTCGAGCGAGTCCGCGCCAAGATCATCGATGAAGCTTGCGCCTTCGCTGACCTTATCGGCGTCAACACCCAGATGATCAATGACAATTTTCTTTACGCGTTCTGCGATATCGCTCATGTCGGATTCCTCGACCTTTGTTTTTGATCGGCGCCTTTCACGGCACCGGACACTCAACACGCCCGATGTGCCTCAAGAACACATCCGGCAAACCCTTCAACCGGCAATGCGGGATCGACGATCCTTTTGCGTATCGCCCGATCGCTCAGGCTTTTGCCGGTCGACTGCTGGCAGTCATGGCCCGATTAACACGGTTTATGCCTGCCGCAAAGTGTGAAAATAGCCGGTGCGCCAGCGGTCAACATGCAATTTATGCTGTTTCGCCGGGCGCTTGGGCCAGCTTCAGATCATCGCCATGCCGCCGTTCACGTGCAGCGTCTGGCCCGTCATGTAGGACGCCTCCGAGGAAGCGAGGTAAGCGACGGCTGACGCGACTTCCGCGCCGGTGCCCATGCGCTTCATCGGGATCGCCCCCATGATCGCTTCCTTCTGCTTGTCGTTCAGCTTGCCCGTCATCGCGCTTTCGATGAAGCCCGGGGCCACGCAGTTGACCGTCACGTTGCGGGTCGCGATCTCCTGGGCCAGCGACTTGGTGAAGCCGATCATGCCGGCCTTGGAGGCGCAGTAGTTCGCCTGGCCCGGATTGCCGGTGACGCCGACGACCGAGGTGATGTTAATGATGCGGCCGTAGCGGCGGCGCATCATCGGATGGGTCAGCTCGCGCGTCAGGCGGAAGACGGCCGTCAGGTTCACTTCGAGGACGGCATCCCAGTCCTCGTCGCTCATGCGCACGAAGAGGCCGTCCTTGGTGATGCCGGCATTGTTGACGAGGATGTCGACGCCGCCGAGCTCGGCTTCCGCCTTCTCGCCGAGCGCCTTGACCTCGGCGCGGTCGGAAAGGTTGGCCGGGAAGATGTGGACCCGCTCGCCGAGGTCGTTGGCGAGGGTTTCCAGCTTCTCGACGCGGGTGCCGTGCAGGCCGACGATAGCGCCCTGGGCGTGGAGGACGCGGGCGATCTCCTCGCCGATGCCGCCGGATGCGCCGGTAACGAGAGCCTTGCGGCCGGTAAGATCAAGCATGGATGGCTCCTGTTTTGATGGAAGGAACAGGAATTAGGCAGTAGGCAATAGGCAGTAGGGTCAATTAGCCGGCCCTATTGCCTAATTCCTACTGCCTAACTCCTCAGATCAACGCTGCAAGCGCGCTGTCGATATCGGCGGGAGTGTTGATGGCGATGCCGGTGACGGACTTGTCGATGCGGCGCGCGAGGCCGGTCAGCACCTTGCCGGAGCCGACCTCATAGAGCGTCGTCACATCGTTCTTGCCGAACCACTCGACCGTCTCGCGCCAGCGGACCTGGCCCGTGACCTGCTCGACGAGGAGCTTGACGATCTCCTGCGGGTCGCTGACCGGGGCGGCGCGCACATTGGCGACAACAGGCACGACCGGAGCCTTGGCCGCAACAGCGGCGAGCGCCTCGCGCATGGCATCGGCGGCCGGTGCCATCAGGGCGGAGTGGAAGGGGGCGGAGACGGAGAGCATCAGCGCGCGCTTGGCGCCCTTCTCCGTCGCGAGCCGGGCCGCGACCTCGACGGCCGGCTTGGAGCCGGAGATGACGAGCTGGCCACCGCCATTGTCGTTGGCGATCTGGCAGGCGCCGCCGGTGGAGGCTTCCTTGCAGATGGCTTCTACGTCGGACTGTTCGAGGCCGATGATGGCGGCCATGGCGCCCTCGCCGACCGGAACGGCCGACTGCATGGCGTTGCCGCGGATGCGCAGGAGGCGCGCGGTATCGGCCAGCGAGAAGGTGCCGGCGGCACAGAGCGCCGAATATTCACCGAGCGAGTGGCCGGCGACGTAGGAGGCCTGATCCTTCAGCGACAGGCCGCGCGCTTCCAGAACGCGCATGACGGCGATGGAGACGGCCATCAGCGCCGGCTGCGCGTTGGCGGTCAGCGTCAGCGTTTCCTCGGGCCCTTCGAACATGATGGTGGAAAGCTTCTGGCCGAGGGCCTCGTCGACTTCCGCGAAAACGGCGCGCGCCTCGGGGAAGGCGTCGGCGAGATCCTTGCCCATGCCGACGGCCTGGCTGCCCTGGCCGGGGAAGGTGAATGCTACGCTCATAGGGGTTTCTCCCGTCTCATCTTTCCTTTTCCATTCACATTCCGGCCCCGCAAGTCAAGGCATGGCGCCCGGACGGCCCCGCTTCAACCCGGCTTTCCGGGGCGCTTCACACAGGGAATCGCGCCTTTCAGGCTTGCGCTTCGCCGGGAGCTGCCTACATTCGCGCCGTTTCCACCAAAGGATTTTCCCTCCCATGAAATACAATCCGCTCGGCCGGACCGGCATCAGCGTGTCGGAAATCTGCCTCGGCACGATGACCTGGGGCTCGCAGAACAGCGAACAGGACGCCGGGGACCAGCTCGATTATGCCCTTTCGCAGGGCGTCAACTTCATCGATACCGCCGAACTCTACCCGACCACGCCGCTTTCCCCCGAAACCTATGGCGACACGGAACGCTTCATCGGCAACTGGATGAAGGCGCGCGGCAACCGCGACAGGATCGTGCTTGCCTCCAAGGTCGCCGGCCCCGGCCGTCCCTATATCCGCGGCGGCGCGCCGATGAGCCGCGCGGGCATTCTCGAAGCGATCGACAACAGCCTCTCGCGCCTCAAGACCGACTATCTCGATCTCTACCAGCTCCATTGGCCGAACCGCGGTCACTATCATTTCCGCAACGCCTGGAGCTATGAGCCCTCGAAGCAGGACCGCGCGAAAGTCGCCGCCGAGCTTCTCGAAATCCTCGAAACGGTCGGCGAACTCGTCAAGGCCGGCAAGGTGCGGGCGCTCGGCCTTTCCAACGATACGGCCTGGGGCACGATGCAGCTCCTGAAGCTCGCGGAGGAAAAGGGCCTGCCGCGCGTCGCCTCGATCCAGAACGAATACAACCTCCTCTACCGGGCCTACGATCTCGACCTTGCGGAGGTTTCGCATCATGAGGAGATCGGGTTGCTCGCCTATTCGCCGCTCGCCGCCGGCCTTCTCACCGGCAAGTATCTCGACGGCGCGCGGCCGGAAGGCTCGCGCCTGACGAAGAACGGCGATCTCGGCGGCCGCTACCAGCCGCTGCAGGAGCCGGCGGTGCGCGCCTATGTGGAGCTTGCACGGGAGCACGGGCTCGATCCCGCCCAGATGGCCCTCGCCTTCTGCCTGACACGGCCCTTCACGGCCTCCGTCATCATCGGCGCGACGACCATGGAACAGTTGAAGACGGATATCGGGGCGAAGGACGTGGCGCTCTCCGCCGAGGTGATGAACGGCATCCGCCGCATCCACCGGCTCTATCCCGCGCCGATGTAAGAAAAGCTGGGCGGCCGATCCCCGGCCGCCCAGATTGGCGTCAATGGATGGGCTTGGGCTCCTGCGTTTCCGGCAGCAGCCAGTTCAGGAAGACCGCGCAGAGGCCACCGGTCGCAACGCCCGATTCCAGCACGCTCTTTACGAAATTCGGCATGTGCGAGACGAATTCCGGCACCTGCGACACGCCGAGGCCGAGCGCCAGCGAAATCGAGATGATCAGCAGCGCGCGGCGGTCGAGCTGCAGGCCGGCGAGGATGTTGATGCCCGAGGCGGCGACCGCACCGAACATAACGATGACCGCACCGCCCAGAACCGGCTCCGGCACCGCTTGGATGACGCCGGCGATCGTCGGGAACAGGCCGAGCAGCACCAGTACGCCGGCGATATAGACGCCGACATGGCGGCTGGCGACGCCGGTGAGCTGGATGATGCCGTTGTTCTGCGCGAAGACCGAGCTCGGGAAGGTGTTGAAGATGCCGGCGAGAAGCGAGTTCGCGCCGTTGACGAGAACGCCGCCCTTCACGCGCTCCATCCAGACCGGGCCCTCGACGGGCTCGCGGGAGATCTTGCTGGTGGCAGTGATGTCACCGATGGCCTCGAGCGAGGTCACGAGATAGATGACGACCATGGGCGCGAAGAGCGTCCAGGAGAAATCGATCCCGAAATGCAGCGGCGTCGGCACTTCGAACCAGGCGGCCTGGTGGACGCCCGCGAAATCGAGGCGGCCGACGGCGGCGGCAAGCGCGTAGCCGGCACCGAGCGCGATGATGATGGCGGCGCTGCGCACCCAGACGACCGGGATACGGTTAAGCACGATGATCAGGCCCAGCACGGTGCCCGACAGGAGCAGGTTCTCGCCATTGGCGAAGGTGCCCGACTGCATGGCGCCGAAACCGCCGCCCATGCTGATGAGGCCGACCTTGATGAGCGTGAGGCCGATCATCAGCACGACGATGCCGGTGACGAGCGGGGTGATGAGCTTCTTGACGAAGGGCAGGACGCGCGAAAGCCCCATCTCGATGAAGGAGCCGGCGATGACCACGCCGAAGATCGCCGCCATGACGGCCTCGACGGGCGTGCCCTGCTTGACCATGAGCACGCCGCCGGCGATCAGCGGGCCGACGAAGTTGAAGCTGGTGCCCTGGACGATCAGCAGGCCCGCGCCGAGCGGACCGAAGCGGCGGCACTGCACGAAGGTCGCGATGCCGGAGATGACCAGCGACATGGAGACGATCATATTGGTGTCGCGCGCGGAAACGCCGAGGGCCTGACAGATCAGGAGACCGGGCGTGACGATCGGCACGATGATGGCGAGCAGGTGCTGGATGGCGGCGAGCAGCGCGATCGCCGGCTTCGGCTTGTCCTCCAGCGCGAAGACCAGGTCGTCCGCCGGCGTCGACGGCACTTCGGGATGGGTATAGGCGTTCATCGTCCGCCCCCCATGAAATGTCCGATTACATTGCGCATATGCGCGCAGGACCGTGCCGCGGCACGGTAATGGTGGGTCGCCATGGCTTCTCCTCCCGGCGTGATGGGGTTTTCCGAAGCCTCCACTTCGGGCTGGAGAAGCTAACCGAGTTCGCCGCGAAGAACCCCATCCGGAGACCTGAAAGAGTTTCGTGCGGTCCGAGGGGTAATACGCAAAAAGAAACCCGCCGTTTCCGGCGGGTTCCTCATGCCCCATACAGGCGACCTCAGGGCGTGGTGGTGGTGTTGGCGCCACCGCCCTGGGCCGGCTGGCTGTTCAGCGGCTGGGTGCCGGTTTCCGCGCCACCCGTTGCGCCGCCGGTCGCCGTGCCGCCCGCCGGGGCGCTTTCCTGCGTCCCGATGGCCGAGGTGTTGGCGTTCGTATCGACGCCGCCACCCGGCGTTCCGCTGCCGACGAAATAGAATATGCCCACGGCGACGAGGACAGCGATGATCACCGCCACGGCCCAGCCGCCGGTTCCGCTGCCGCGGTTGGTTGTATTGACCACCGTCGGGCCGCTCTCTTCCGGGGGACGATTGACAAGGTTGGGATCCTGCATGTCTGTCACTCCATCTGGTTGGGTCGGGCTGAACAACGCGCCACGTCCGTTTTTGTTCCCCCGGCCGTCGCAGAACGGGACAGCGCGCCTGCAGGCCTTGCATTCCCGCGAAAAATGCGTATAAGCGCGCTGTTCAAAACACCCGGGTCACCGGCTGGTGGCTGAACGGAGGGCCGGCATATCGCAAGATCTGCCGTTTGGGGCCAAGGGCTCCGGCCTCCCGTGTCTCCGCTCTCGACCGTCTGGATGATACGCTTTTCTTGCTTCGGGCTATACGCCCCTAAGAACTGTCGTTGAGGCTTGGCGCCGGTTTCGGGTGTAGTTTAACGCAAGAAAGGCAAAGCCAAATGGCTCTTTACGAACATGTATTCCTGGCCCGCCAGGACGTGTCCGCCCAGCAGGTCGACGCTCTCGTCGAACAGTACAAGGGCGTGATCGAAGCACACGGCGGCAAGGTCGGCCGTGTCGAGAACTGGGGCCTCAAGTCCCTCACCTACCGCATCAAGAAGAACCGCAAGGCCCACTACGCCCTGATGGACATCGATGCCCCGGCCGCCGCCATCCACGAGATGGAACGCCAGATGCGCATCAACGAAGACGTTCTTCGCTACATGACCATCGCCGTCGAAGCCCACGAAGAAGGCCCGTCCGCGATGATGCAGAAGCGCGACCGCGACGACCGTCCGCGCCGCGATGGCGACGACCGCGGCCCGCGCCGTGACTTCGGCGACCGTCCGCGCCGCGACTTCGGCGACCGCCCGCCGCGCCGCGACGGCGACCGTCCGGCCCGCGAAGCGTAATCGAAGCAGAAGGAGACTAAGACAATGGCTGATATTTCTTCCGCTCCGGCACGCCGTCCGTTCCACCGCCGCCGCAAGACCTGCCCCTTCTCGGGCGCCAACGCTCCGAAGATCGACTACAAGGACGTCCGTCTTCTGTCGCGTTACATCTCCGAGCGCGGCAAGATCGTTCCGTCCCGCATCACGGCCGTTTCCCAGAAGAAGCAGCGCGAACTCGCCAAGGCGATCAAGCGCGCCCGCTTCCTCGGCCTGCTGCCCTACGTCGTAGCGTAATCATGCTTTCCTCCCGGCCGGCCTTCGCCGCGCCGGGAGAGACGATACCGGGGAAGACGGCCCAGCCGCCTTCCCCACTCCCTTCCGCGATGGGCGCGGATCGGAACCGCCGGCCTCGGCCCTCAACGGGCAAGGCCAAATCCCATGTTGGGGAGCCGGTCCTTACGGGCACTCCTCTAACTGTCTGACCGGACAGGACAGCGACGTGAAGAACCTGACGCCAGCCTCGATTGCGACCGGCCTCGTTGCCGGTGTGACCGCCGCTCTGCTTTCGCTGAGCGCGAATGCGCAGTCGTCGCTCGCCATCGTGCTCTATGCCGCGTCCGCCCTTCCCATCCTGATCGCCGGCCTCGGCTGGGGCAATGCCAGCGCCTTCATCGCCGTCGTCGCCGGCGGCGCGACCGCGTCCGCGCTGGTCTCCTCGCATTTCGCCGCGCTGATCGTCATCATCACGCTCATTCCGGCCGGCTGGCTCAGCAACCTTGCGAACCTCGCCCGCCCCGCCTCCGAACTCGGCGGCCCGGAAGACGCGCTCGCCTGGTACCCGCTGTCCAACATCCTCGCCCATCTCGCCGTGATGGTGACGCTCGGCATGATCGCCGTCGGCGCGATCGTCGGCTACGACAGCGAGATGGCCGGCAAGCTGGTCGACATCGTCATCGAGACGCTGAAGGCGCAGGAGCCGCTCTATAACCCCGATGCTGCCGCCGTCGCGCAGATGAAGTCGATCTTCGCGCTGGCGCTGCCGCTGGTGCAGGGCGCGCTGTGGGTGTTCCTGCTCTTTGCCGCCTATTATGTCGCAAGCTTCATCGTGCGCCTTTCCGGCAAGGGCCTGCGCCCGCGCGAGGACATGCCCTCGACGCTGCGCATGCACCGCAATGCGATCTTCCTCTTCCTCGCCGGCCTCGTCCTGTCCTTCGTGGGCGGCGTTCCGGCGATCATCGGCGCGCTCGTCTGCGGCACCTTCGGGGCCGGCTTCGTGCTCGCCGGCTTCGCGAGCCTGCATTTCAGGACGCGCGGCAAGCCGTGGCGGCTGATTGCCCTGTGGTTCGCCTATATCTCGGTATTGCTCTTCACGATACCGGTCTTCGCCATCCTGGTCCTCGGCCTGATGGACACGCGGCGCGCCATAGCGCTGACGCCCACCAGCCCGACGGGCCAGAAAAACCAGAATACCTGAACTCAAGAAAGGAACTCGAAATGGACGTCATTCTCCTCGAACGCATCGCCAAGCTCGGCCAGATGGGCGAGACCGTAAAGGTCCGCGACGGCTTTGCCCGCAACTACCTGCTGCCGCTCGGCAAGGCGCTGCGCGCCAACGAAGCCAACAAGAAGCGCTTCGAAGCCGAGCGTTCGACGCTCGAAGCCCGCAACCTCGAGCGCAAGTCGGAAGCCCAGAAGGTTGCCGAACAGCTCGACGGCAAGTCCTTCGTCATGGTCCGCTCCGCCGGCGAAACCGGCCAGCTCTACGGTTCGGTCGCTGCCCGTGACATCATCGAAGCCCTCTCCGCCGAAGGCTTCAACATCGGCCGCAACCAGGTCGAGCTCAACACCCCGATCAAGGCGATCGGCCTGCACAAGGTCGTCCTGCACCTGCACGCCGAAGTCGAGATCGCCATCGAGCTCAACGTCGCCCGTTCGGCCGACGAAGCCGAGCGCCAGGCCAAGGGCGAAAGCCTCACCTCGGCCGACGCCATCTACGGCGTCGACGAAGATGCCCTGAAGCCGGAAGACTTCTTCGATCCGGAAGCCGACCAGGACGGCGACGAAGAATAATCAGCGAATGAGCCGGCTTCCGCCGGCTCATTTGTTTCGAGCGGATACGCTTTTCCGACGGGCCGGCATTGCCGGCCCGTCTTATTTGCAAAGAGGCAAAAAAATACGGGTTGAAATCCCGTCTTTTCCATCAATATTTATATTCCGTTAGACTGGATTGGCGGTCGGGCCGCTCCCCAGGCCGGTTTCCGACCAGACCCGTTCCGCCAGATATTTTAAGCGTGACGGAGTTTAGCGAATGAAATTCATTGTACAGGCTCTCGTTTCCCGCCTTATCGAGACCGGAAACCTGACGATCACCTACCCCGACGGAACCAGCCAGACCTATGGCGACGGCACCGGCAATCCCGTCCACATGCGCATCAATACCAGGAAGGCCCTCTGGGGGCTCGGCATAGATCCCGCCTATTACCTCGGCCATTGTTACGGCACGGGGGAGATCGATCTTCTCCAGGGCGACATGTACGGGCTGCTCAAGGCGGTCTTCACCGGCAATCCGGACTTCAAATATTACGACACCGGCTGGAACCGCTTCCTGGAGCGCTTCCGCTACCTCTTCCGCTGGGCGCGGGAGAAGAACAGCATCGTGCGCTCGCGCAAGAACGTGCAGCACCATTACGATCTCACCGGCGCGCTCTACGACCTCTTCCTCGATCAGGACCGGCAATATTCCTGCGCCTATTTCGAGCGGCCGGACCAGACGCTGGATGATGCGCAACTCGCCAAGAAGCGCCACATCTCCGCCAAGCTCAACATCAACCGGCCGGGACAGAACGTGCTCGACATCGGCTGCGGCTGGGGCGGCATGGCGCTCTACCTCGCCCGCCAGGTCGGCGCGAAGGTCACGGGCGTCACGCTTTCCGACGAGCAGCACGCCATCGCCGTCAAGCGCGCGAGCGACGCCGGCCTTTCCGACGAGGTGAAGTTCCTGCTGCAGGACTATCGCAACACGGAAGGGCCCTTCGACCGCATCGTCTCCGTCGGCATGTTCGAGCATGTCGGCCGGCCGAACTACCTCACCTTCTTCAGGAAGAGCGCCTCGCTTCTCAAGCGCGACGGGGTGATGCTGCTGCACACGATCGGCCGCACGGACCAGCCGACCGCCAACAACCCGTTCATCGAGAAGTACATCTTCCCCGGCGGCTATATCCCCGCGCTTTCCGAGGTGATGCAGGCGGTGGAGAAGAGCGGGCTTGCCGTGACGGATGTCGAGATCCTGCGGCTGCACTATGCCGAGACGCTGCGGCACTGGCGCGAGCGCTTCATGGCGCGGCGCGAGGAGGCCAAGGCGATCTACGACGAGAAGTTCTGCCGCATCTGGGAGTTCTATCTCGCCGCCTCGGAAAGCGCGTTCCGCTGGCAGAACCTCGTGGTCTTCCAGCTCCAGCTCGCGCATGACCAGCAGGCCGTGCCGCTGACCCGCGAATATATCGGGCGCGGCGAGGATTGCCTGAAGGCGCATGAGGCCAACCCGAAGGGCGAGCGCCGCGGCGCCCGGCAGTTCCCGCAGGAGGCATCGTTGTAGATTCGCCCCAGTCAAACCGGGAGGTGGCAGGCCCGGAAGATTCCGGCTTGCCGCCTTCGGCGCGCCTGTGGAAAAGTCTAACACCGGGCCTAAAGGACGTGGCAGGCGCGCATGCGGCCGGAACCGCTTGACCCTCGGGCGCAAAGGACCCAAACCACGGGGCTTCAGGCAACAGGGACGGGAGATTCGGGACGATGAACGATGCCGTGCGCAAGTTGAGCGGGGCCGGTCGCGAAGCACCGGAGGCGCATCACCGCGAGGCGCCGAACAACGTCGAGGCGGAACAGGCGCTGCTCGGGGCGATCCTCGTCAACAACGACGCCTATTACCGCGTCTCGGACTTCCTCAAGCCGATCCATTTTCACGAGCCCCTGCACCGCAAGATCTACGAGCTTGCCGGCGACACGATCCGCATGGGCAAGATCGCGACGACGATCACGCTGAAGACCCACCTTCCGGCGGACGGCAAGGTCGGCGACCTGACGATCCCGCAATATCTCGCCCGCCTTGCCGCCGAGGCCGTGACGATCATCAACGCGGAAGACTATGGCCGGGCGATCTATGACCTGGCGCTGCGCCGCTCGCTGATCACCATCGGCGAAGACATGGTCAACATCGCCTATGACGCGCCGCTCGACATGCCGCCGCAGAACCAGATCGAGGACGCCGAGCGCCGCCTCTTCGAGCTGGCCGAGACCGGCCGCTACGACGGCGGCTTCCAGTCGTTCAACGACGCGGTGGCGCAGGCGATCGACATGGCCGGACAGGCCTTCGAGCGCGACGGCTCGCTCTCGGGCATTTCCACCGGCATCCACTCGCTCGACGGCCGCATGGGCGGCCTGCAGCGCTCGGACCTTATCGTGCTTGCCGGTCGTCCCGGCATGGGCAAGACCTCGCTTGCCACCAACATCGCCTACAATATCGCCGCCTCCTATGAGCCGGAAGTGCAGGCGGACGGCTCGTTCAAGGCGAGGAACGGCGGCGTCGTCGGCTTCTACTCGCTGGAAATGTCCTCCGAACAGCTCGCCACCCGTATCATTTCGGAACAGACGGAAGTCTCCTCCTCGAAAATCCGCCGCGGCGACATTTCCGAGGCCGATTTCGAAAAGCTCGTCGCCTGCTCGCAGATGATGCAGAAGGTGCCGCTCTATATCGACCAGACGGGCGGTATCTCGATTGCCCAGCTTTCCGCCCGTGCCCGCCGCCTGAAGCGCCAGCGCGGCCTCGATTGCCTCGTGGTGGACTATATCCAGCTCATGACCGGCTCGGGCAAGTCCAGCGACAACCGCGTGCAGGAGATTACCCAGATCACGACGGGCCTCAAGGCGCTCGGCAAGGAGCTGAATGTTCCGATCATCGCCCTCTCCCAGCTCTCCCGTCAGGTGGAAAGCCGCGAGGACAAGCGCCCGCAGCTCTCCGACCTTCGCGAATCGGGCTCCATCGAGCAGGACGCCGACGTGGTGCTCTTCGTGTTCCGCGAGGAATACTATGTGAAGAACCTCGAGCCGCGCGACGAGTTCGACCCGAAATACGAGGAATGGAAGATGAAGTTCGAAGCGGTGAAAGGCACCGCGGACGTCATCATCGCCAAGCAGCGTCACGGCCCCACCGGCACGGTGAAGCTCGCCTTCCAGTCGGAATACACCCGCTTCACCGATCTCGCCGATCCGTCCTTCACCCAGTACGAGCACTGAGGGAAATCGTGAGGCTTTCGCCGCCTCACTTCTTCTGAAAGGCCGGCGCCTTGCAATAGTCCGCGACGATGGCCAGGGCGCGTTTGCCGCGCGCCTTCTGGTCCGCGTCCGTCATCGGCAGGTCGAGGCGGTCGGCGCAGGTCTCGTCCGCGGCGGTACCGTCTCCGGAAAGCGACATCCGGCTCGAACAGTAGAGCCCCTCGCCCGTCAGCACGACCTGCTCGGCCCCCGGAGCATCGAGGGGAAGCGGGTTGGTCTCCGCGATCATGTCGTCGACCGAGGCATAGGCCGTGACGGCGGTGACGCGACCGAGATCGACGAGGCCGAGGGTCAGCGTCGCCCATTTGTCGGGAAACTGCAGGGCGGAGATCGTCCGCGCCCGGCAGGGCGCGCCGGAGACTTCAAGCCGCGTCACGAGCCGCGGCGCATCGGGATTTTCGACGATCGAGTAATAGACATCGGCGCCCTTGTCGCGCTCGGGTTCCGCGCCGTCCTGGGCAAGGCCGAGCAGCACGGCATGCGCCTCGCGCATTTCAGCGTCGGTCGGCGGGGGCGCCGCGGCGACCGACGCCGGAAAGGCAAAGGTGATCGCCCCCAAGGTCGTTGCCACTCTGCGCCACATGCTGTTTCCCCTTTTGGTGGCGCACCATAAAGAGCGCCTTTTGCACCGGCAATGGCGCGCTCCGGCATATTGCCGCCATGGTCAACAGGCTGTATTCAGAACCATGAGCCCACACCATTCCCACGCGCGTTCCACCCTGCCCGTCGCCGGTGAGGATCATGCCCGCCTGACGATCGACCTTTCGGCGCTCGCCGATAACTGGCGCGCCATGGCGCGGCGCTCCGGCGCGGCGCGCACGGCGGCCGTGCTGAAGGCCGACGGCTACGGCATCGGGCTGGAGCATGCCGGCCGGACCTTCCATCACGCCGGCGCCCGCGACTTCTTCGTCGCTACTCCGGCGGAGGGCGCGACGCTGCGCGCCATCCTGCCGGATGTCCGCATCTACGTTCTTTCCGGCATGTGGGCCGGCTCGGAACGTCTCTTCTTCGAATTCGACCTCGTGCCCGTCATCGTCTCGGAAGAACAGCTCGTCGTCTTCATGGCGGCGGTTTCCGAAGGGCGTGACCATCCCTGCGTGCTGCATGTCGATACGGGCATGAACCGGCTCGGCCTTCGGGTCGAGGACGCGCTGGCGCTGGCGGGCGACGCCGCGCGGCCGGCGAGCTTCGCGCCGATCATGCTGCTGAGCCACCTTGCCTGCGCCGACGAGCCAGCCCATCCGCTCAACCGCCAGCAGCTGCAAAGGTTCCGCAGCGTCGTCGCGGCCTTCGACGACATCGACGCCAGCCTTGCCAATTCGGCGGGCATCTTCCTCGGCGAGGACTATCACTTCACCCTCACCCGCCCCGGCATCGCGCTCTATGGCGGCAGCGCCGTCAACGGTGTCGACAACCCGATGAAACCGGTCGTCACCGCCGAGGCGCGCATCCTCCAGGTGCGCGAGGCGAAGGCCGGCGAGAGTGTCAGCTACGGCGCGACGCCGCTTGCCCGCGACAGCCGCATCGCCATCGCCGCCATCGGTTACGCGGACGGCTACATGCGCACGCTCGGCGCCGGCGTTCCGCTTCGCGCGGCCGGCATTCCCGGAGCGAACGGCGTGCTGCACGGGCGTACCGTGCCGCTGATCGGCCGCGTCACCATGGACCTCACCCATTTCGACGTCACCGACCTGCCGCCCGGCAGCGTGCGGGCCGGCGACTTCATCGAGCTCTTCGGCCGCGCCATGCCGATTCAGGACGTCGCGCGCGCCGCGGGCACCGTCGACTACGAACTTCTCACCAGCCTCGGCAACCGCTACGAACGACGCTACGAAACCGTGAAAAAATAGGACACGTTCCCGTTTTGTGCTATGGGCTTGCGGACGATTCCCATGTCAGGCACCAGAAGCGAGATCCGATGGCGAAAGCCCGCACCCAATTCGTCTGCCAGAACTGCGGCACCGCGCATTCCCGCTGGGTCGGGAAATGCGAGGGCTGCGGCGAATGGAACACCGTGGTCGAGGAAGACCCGATGGGCGGCATCGGCGCCGGCCCCGGCAAGGTGCCGAAGAAGGGCCGCCCCGTCGCGCTCACCACGCTTTCCGGCGAGACCGAGGAGGCCCCGCGCATCCACACCGGCATCGCCGAACTCGACCGGGCGACCGGCGGCGGCTTCGTGCGCGGCTCGGCGGTGCTGATCGGCGGCGATCCCGGCATCGGCAAGTCGACGCTGCTGATGCAGTCCGCCGCCGCCCTCTCGCGGCAGGGACATCGCATCATCTATGTCTCGGGCGAAGAGGCCGTCGCGCAGGTGCGCCTTCGCGCCCAGCGCCTGCATGCGCACGAGACGGACGTGCTGCTCGCGGCCGAGACCAATGTGGAGGACATCCTCGCCACCGTCGGCGAGGGCAAGCGGCCGGACCTCGTCATCATCGATTCGATCCAGACGCTGTGGAGCGACACGGCCGAGGCCGCGCCCGGCACGGTGACGCAGGTCAGGACCGGCGTGCAGGCGATGATCCGCTTCGCCAAGCAGACGGGCGCCGCCATGGTCCTCGTCGGCCATGTCACCAAGGAAGGCCAGATCGCCGGTCCCCGCGTCGTCGAGCACATGGTCGACGCCGTGCTCTATTTCGAGGGCGACCGCGGCCACCACTACCGCATCCTGCGCACGGTGAAGAACCGCTTCGGCCCGACGGACGAGATCGGCGTTTTCGAAATGTCCGACAGGGGGCTGCGCGAAGTCTCCAACCCGTCCGAACTCTTCCTCGGCGAGCGCAATGCCAAATCGCCGGGCGCGGCCGTCTTCGCCGGCATGGAGGGCACGCGGCCGGTGCTGGTCGAGGTGCAGGCGCTGGTCGCGCCCACCTCGCTCGGCACGCCGCGCCGGGCCGTCGTCGGCTGGGATTCGGCGCGGCTCTCGATGATCCTCGCGGTGCTGGAGGCTCATTGCGGCGTCAGGCTCGGCCAGCACGACGTCTATCTCAACGTCGCCGGCGGCTATCGCATCTCGGAACCGGCGGCGGACCTTGCCGTCGCCTCGGCGCTCGTTTCCTCGCTCGCCGGACTTGCCCTTCCCGCCGATTGCGTCTATTTCGGCGAAGTCAGCCTGTCGGGCGCCATTCGTCCGGTTGCGCACACCGCCCAGCGCCTTAAAGAAGCCGAAAAGCTGGGTTTTTCGCAGGCCGTGCTGCCCGCCGGTTCCGCCGATCTGCCCAAGGGGGCCGGTGGCCGCTGGAGCGAGATCGAAAGCCTGCCGGATCTGGTGGCGCGCATTGCCGGATCGAAGAACGCCCTCAAGCGGGAAGACGAGGACGTCTGACGCCCTCCGGCGAAAGAGAAAGCCCTGTGGGAAACATGGCTTCATGCGTGTCGAACCGGGACGGCGACGGCGCCTTCCGCTAAGTTAGCCCCGCACGGGGACATGTAAGCTAGCCCCGCATGGGGCATATAAGTTGGCCCCGCATGGGGGCATGGGGCCCGGCGACATTTCGGGTTTGGAGTAGGACGAACATGCCCATCACAATTCTCGACGGTATCGTCATCGGCGTTGCCCTGTTCTCCGCCGTTCTGGCGATGGTGCGCGGCTTCTCGCGCGAAGTGCTCTCCGTCGCAAGCTGGGTGGGCGCCGCCGCGGCCGCCTACTTCCTCTATCCGGTGCTGGTTCCCTATGCGAAGAACTACACGACGAGCGACACGGTCGCGCTGGCGGGCTCGGCCGGCGCCGTCTTCCTCGTCGCGCTCATCGTGATCTCCTTCATCACCATGCGCATCGCCGACTTCATCATCGACAGCCGCATCGGCGCGCTGGACCGCACGCTCGGCTTCCTGTTCGGCGCGGCCCGCGGCATACTGCTCGTCGTCGTCGCCATGCTGTTCTTCAATTGGCTGGTCGCGCCGCAGCAGCAGCCGGTCTGGGTCACCACCGCCAAGTCGAAGCCGCTGCTCGACAATCTCGGCTCGCGCCTCGTGGCGCTGCTGCCGGAAGACGCCGACGCGACGATCCTCGACCGCCTGCGCGGCAAGAAGACCGAGGGCGAAGGCGGCGCGGAAGAGCCGGACGGCACGACGGGCGGCGGCACCAGCCCGGCACCCGCCGAAGACACGCCCGCCACGAACGGATAAACACCAGGGGAGCCGCCGCTCGCGAGAATTGATGAAGGCAGGCTCCCCGATTTTTTGGTAGGATAGACAATCGCCACTGACGCTTCCGGGCCTCGGTGGCAAATGCTTTCGGCGATACCCATATGGGCCTCGCCGGGGCGATGAACCACCGAGTACCAGCGCAACCTCCTACGGTCCCGAGCAAAGGCTTGCAGCAATGAGCGATTTTGAGTTCCCCGGCCGCCACGACGACGATCTCGACGGCGATACGCTTCATGAGGAATGCGGCGTCTTCGGCATTCTCGGCCATCCCGAGGCGGCCACGCTGACGGCGCTGGGCCTGCACGCGCTCCAGCATCGCGGCCAGGAAGCGGCGGGCATCGTCTCCTTCGACGGCAAGCAGTTCCACACCGAAAAGCACATGGGTCTCGTGGGCGACCACTATACGAACCCGGTGACGCTGGCCAAGCTCCCCGGCAACATCGCCGTCGGCCACACGCGCTATTCCACCACCGGGGAAGTGGCGCTGCGCAACGTGCAGCCGCTCTTCGCGGAGCTGGAAGTCGGCGGTATCGCCGTCGCCCATAACGGCAACTTCACCAACGGCCTGACGCTGCGCCGGCAGCTGATTGCCGGCGGCGCGATCTGTCAGTCGACCTCCGACACGGAAGTCGTGCTGCACCTCATCGCCCGCTCGCGCTACACCAACACCACCGACCGCTTCATCGACGCCATCCGCCAGATGGAAGGCGGTTATTCGATGCTCGGCATCACCCGCACCAAGCTGATCGCCGCACGCGACCCCACGGGCATTCGCCCGCTCGTCATGGGCGAGCTCGATGGCAAGCCGATCTTCGCCTCCGAGACCTGCGCGCTCGACATCATCGGCGCGAAATACATCCGCGACGTGGAGAACGGCGAGATCGTCGTCTGCGAGATCCAGCCGGACGGCTCGATCAGCATCGAGGCGAAGAAGTCGGGCAACGCCCAGCCGGAACGCCTCTGCCTCTTCGAATATGTCTATTTCGCCCGCCCCGATTCCGTCGTCGGCGGCCGCAGCGTCTATGTGGCGCGCAAGAACATGGGCATCAACCTCGCCAAGGAGCACCCGGTCGAGGGCGACGTCGTCGTGCCGGTGCCGGACGGCGGCACGCCGGCGGCGCTCGGCTATGCGCAGGAGAGCGGCATCCCGTTCGAATACGGTATCATCCGCAACCATTATGTCGGGCGCACCTTCATCGAGCCGACGCAGCAGATCCGCGCTTTCGGCGTGAAGCTGAAGCATTCGGCCAACCGCGCGATGATCGCCGGCAAGCGCGTCATCCTCGTCGACGATTCGATCGTGCGCGGCACCACGTCGCTGAAGATCGTGCAGATGATCCGCGATGCCGGGGCGAAAGAAGTGCATATCCGCGTCGCCAGCCCGATGATCTTCTATCCGGACTTCTACGGCATCGACACGCCGGACCGGGACAAGCTGCTCGCCAACCAGTACACCGACGTCAAGGCGATGGCGGAGTATATCGGTGCGGATTCGCTTGAGTTCATCTCCATCGACGGCCTCTACCGCGCCGTCGGCGGCGAGGACCGCAACCCGGCCCGTCCGCAGTTCACCGACCATTACTTCACCGGCGACTATCCGACGCGCCTCCTTGACAAGGAAGGCGAGACGATGGGACGGAAGGTCTCGGTTCTGGCAAGCAACGGATAATTGAAGACATCATGAGCATCGACCTGAAGGGCCGCCTCGCGCTGGTCACCGGCGCCTCGCGCGGCATCGGCTATTTCACCGCCCTCGAACTTGCGAAGGCGGGCGCGCATGTCATCGCCTGCGCCCGCACCGTCGGGGGGCTGGAAGAGCTGGACGACGCGATCAAGCAGGCCGGCGGCAGCGCGACGCTGGTGCCCTTCGACCTTGCCGACATGGCGGCCATCGACAAGCTCGGCGGCTCGATCTTCGAACGCTGGGGCAAGCTCGACATCCTCGTCGCCAATGCCGGCGTGCTCGGCACGATCTCGCCCATCGGCCATGTCGAGGCGAAGGTCTTCGAGAAGGTGATGACCATCAACGTCACAGCGACATGGCGCCTCATCCGCTCGCTCGAGCCGCTGCTGCTGAAGTCGGACGCCGGCCGCGCCGTCATCCTCTCTTCCAGCGCCGCGCACAAGTGCAAGCCCTTCTGGGGGCCCTACTCCGCCTCCAAGGCCGCCGTGGAAGCCCTTGCCCGCACTTGGGCCGGCGAGACGCAGCGCACGGCCCTGCGCGTCACCTCGCTCGACCCCGGCGCCACCCGCACCGCCATGCGCGCGCAGGCCGTTCCGGGCGAGGATCCGTCGACGGTGCAGCATCCTTCGGAGGTGGCGAAGGCCATCCTGTCGCTGGTCTCGCCGGATTTCACGGAGACCGGCAAGCTCTTCGAGATGCGCAAGGGGCGTCTGTTGGATTACCGGCTGCCGGATTGAGGCGGGCGCCAATAGCGCCCCTCATCCGCCTGCCGGCACCTTCTCCCCGCAAGCGGGGAGAAGGATCGTCGTGGCGCGGTTCTGCCATCCACCACGGTTGCGAATTGCTGGAAGCCGGATCGGCATAGGCCTTCGCCCCGCTTGCGGGGAGAAGGTGCCGGCAGGCGGATGAGGGGCAGTTCCTACTGCCTACTGCCTGTTCTCTACTCCCCGACCACCGTCGTCACCTCCACCGAGAGCCCCGGCGCGAGATATTTCGCAAGGTCCTGCCCCTCGTCGATGGCGATGCGGACGGGGATGCGCTGGGCGATCTTGGTGAAGTTGCCGGTGGCGTTGTCCGGCTTGATGACGCTGAATTCCGAGCCGGCGGCCGGCGAGAAGCGCTCGACATGGCCCGTCAGGGTGGCGTGCTTCAGCGCGTCAACGCTGACCTTCACCTTCTGGCCGGGCTTGATATAGGCAAGCTGCGTTTCCTTGAAATTGGCGATGACCCAGGTGTCCTGCGGCACGACGGCCATGAGCTGCGTGCCGGCGGCGACATATTGGCCGAGCTTCACGCCCACCTCGCCGACGGCGCCGTCGCGCGGCGCAGTGATGACGGTGTTGGAAAGGTCGATCTTGGCAAGCTCGACCGAAGCCTCCGCGCCCGCCACCGCGGCGCGCAGCGAGTCGCGGCCGACGATGATCGTCTGGAGGTCCTGCCGGGTGACTTCGAGATTGGCTTCGGCCTGCACGACGGCGGCCTCGGCCTGGTCGAACTGGGTGCGGCTCTGCTCGCGGTCGCTCTGGGTGGCGATGCCCTTGTCGGACAGTTCCTCGATGCGGTTCCAGTTCTCCTGCGCGCGGCGCTTGGCGGCGCTGGCGCTGGCGAGCGCCGCATCGCTGGCGCCGATGCGCGCCTTGGCGGCGTTTTCCTGCTGCTCGGAATTGGCGAGCGCCGCCTTCTGGCTGGCGAGTGTCGCCTCGGCCTGCGCCACCTTCTGGCGGTAGATGCGGTCGTCGAGGCGGGCGAGCACGGCGCCGGCCTTCACGGGCTCGTAGTCCTTGACCGTGACGTCGGTGACATAGCCGGCGAGCTGCGGGCTGATCAGCGTGACGTAGCCGCGCACATAGGCATTGTCGGTCGTCTGCACATCGCTGGAGAAGGGCGGCAATTGCCAGGCGTAGAGAACGGCGCCGATACCGGCGATGCCGAGGAGGATGGCGACGCCGGTCGCCGTGTTGCGGATATATGTCTTCATTGCGGGGTCAACCTTCAACGGCCGCCTGCCCTTCGGGGCGGGCGGCGGCCTCCTTGATGCGGATGTAAAGCCAGTGAATGACGAGCGCGACGGCGGCGCCGACCGCCAGAAGCGCGATGATGAGGAATGCGTCATTGTGGGCCAGCACGTTGGCCTCGCGCGTCACCTGCTGGCTGAGCAGCGCGACGCCCTCCGCCTTGAGCACGGCGGGGTCGGTGATGATACGGCCATAGGAGGCGGAAAGCTGCGAGACGCGGTTTGCGACCAGCGGGTCGGCAAGCGTCATCGACTGGGCGAGTATGTTGGAATGGAACTTCTCGCGCAGCGTGATGAAGGAGCCGAACAGCGCCGAGCCGGCCAGCCCGCCGAGGCTCTGCGTCACCAGGAAGACGACGATGAAGCTCAGGATGTATTGCGGGCCCTTGCGCAGCGCCATGGTGAAGCCGGCGGCGATGGCCGGCGGCATGAAGAGGCTGCCGCCGACCGCGATCATCGACTGGCTCAGATACATCTGCCCGGGCCGCGTGAGGTTCGTCGCATGGCTGTCGAGGAAGGCACCGATGCCGATGAAGAGCAGCGCGGCCATGTGGATGCCGGGCTCCCGCCCCGGCTTGAGAATCGCCGCGCAGGCAAGCCCGCCCGCGACGGTGGCGAGCGCCACGATGCCGTAGAGGCCGGTCAGCTGGTCGTTCTGCAGGCCTATGATCTGGAAGAAATTGCTGGCGACGGCGGTCTGCTCGGCCAGCATCAGCCGGAACAGCACCAGCACCGCGCCGACATGCAGCACCTCGCGGCTGGCGAGCCAGCGCAGGTCGATCAGCGGCTTCTCTCGGTTCAGCTCCAGCACGGCGGCGATGGTGAGCGCGGCGATCATGACCACCAGCAGCTCGCCGAGCCACCGCGCCTCCAGCCACCAATAGATCCTTCCGGTGACGAGCACGACGGCGCCCGAGCCGAAACCGATGGCGATGAAGATGTAGCTGACGATGTCACGCTTCTCGATGACCTTGGCGCGCGGGATCGGCGTCAGCGGCAGGAGGTAGATCGCCGCGAAGGCGAGCATGGCGAGCGCCAGTTCGAGCTGGAGCAGCGCCCGCACGCCGCCGAGGTCGATCAGTGTCGGCGAGATGAAGCGGGTCAGCGGCGGGGCAAGGCTGATATTGGTAAGCGCCAGCGAAATGCCGACCGTCAGCTTGCGGGCCGGCGGAAAGGCCTCCAGCATATAGAGGAAGCCGAGCGAGGAGAGCGGCGCGGCGGCGATGCCGGCGAAGAAGCGCAGCACGATCGCCGAACGCAGGTCCGTGATGAACATGTGCAGCGCCGCGACGACGAGGAAGACGGCGATGCCGAGTTCCGCGAAATGGCGCAGGCCGTACTGGTTGCGGATCTTGATGAGGGCGATCGACAGCGAGGCGTTGGGCGCCATATAGGCCGCCATCAGCCAGACCGCCTCGGCGCTGGTAGCGCCGAACGGGCCTTGAAGCTGGGGAATATTGGCGGCCACGAGGTTCATGCCGAAGCCCTGCGTGAGGGCCAGCAGCGTCGAGGCGGCCATGTAGGCGGCGGCGCGCGCGGGCAGCATCGGCGGGGGAGCTGGCGGCGGGGCGGCCGGCGGCGCCTCCACCGGCTCCGGTGGCTCGCCCTCCGCGCCGCGATCCCCGTTCTCGGGCGCGGTGCTCATGCGTCGACGCTCTCCCGACAGCTCTTTGCGATGTTCTCGGCCATGGTGGCGAAGACCTTGACGGTGGTGGACATGTCGCCGGCCGGGATGCTCTTCAGCACGTCGGCGCGCAGCGATCTGGCAAGGTCCAGTACCTCTTCCGCCACCTGGGCGCCGTAGGGCGTCATGGCGATCTGCTTGGCGCGGCGGTCGCCTTCGACGGCCTGCCGCTCGATGAAGCCCTGCTTTTCCATGCCATCGAGCAGGCGAACGAGGGTCGGCGTCTCGATGTCGAGTTCGTCGGCAAGTTCCCGCTGGTTGAGTTGCACGCCGCGGCCGAGGATGAGCAGCGCGCGGGCGCGCGGCAGCGTCAGCCCCCTCTCCTTCACGCGGGCGTCGAACAGCGCGCGCATCTTGCGCTGGACGCGGGAGAGATCGTCGAGGAGGCGTTCGCGCGGATCGGTCGTGCTCATCTTGCCAGTCTCATTGCTAGTCTCAATATTATTAGCCCACTATCTATTTGATAGCTATCTACCCGACCGCCTGGCAAAAATCAAGCCCTGCCCACGGGGTGTGGACAGGGCTTCAAGGGATTCACGCGGATGTGATGGCGGGAGCCGGCTCAGGGGCCGTCGGCCTCCTCGGGGAATTCGCTTGCGCCATGGGTCGAAGGCGTCGTCCAGCCGCCGTACTTGCGCTGCCAGGAGCGCGCGCCGAACGGCAGGGTCGCGAGATAGGCGACGACCGTCACAACCATGGTCTCCCAGGTGAAGCTCATCAGCGTCGCGACATAGATGACGACGAGCAGGATCGCCGGCAGGACAAGATCGCGGCGGATGCGGCTGCCCTCGGACTTGCCGGACCAGACCGGCAGGCGGCTGACCAGCAGGAAGCCGATCAGCACCGTATAGCCGGAGGCGAGGAAGGCGAAGAGCGGGCTCGGCGCGATGCCGAGGAAGCCGAGATAGACGGGCAGCAGCACGAGCATGGCGCCGGCGGGCGCCGGCACGCCGACGAAATATTCCGACTGCCACTTCGCCTTGGTCTCGCGCTCCGCCATGACATTGAAGCGCGCGAGGCGAAGGCCCGCGGCGATGGCGTAGATCAGCGCGGCGATCCAGCCGAAGGAGCGCGCCTGATCGAGAATGAAGACATAGAGCACAAGCGCGGGCGCCACGCCGAAATTGACGATATCGGCGAGCGAATCCATCTGCCCGCCGAACTTGGACGTCGCCTTCAGCAGGCGCGCGACGCGGCCGTCGATACCGTCGAGGAAGGCGGCGAGCAGCACCATGCCGACGGCGAGCTCGTAACGGTTCTCGAAGGCGAGCCGGATACCGGTGAGGCCCGCACAGATGGCGAGAACCGTGATGACATTCGGGATGATGATGCGCAGCGGGATTTCACGCAGGCGCGGGCCCCTGGCCTCGTCGTTCGGGCCATTGGGCTCATAGGGCGGAAACGGAGTGTCCATCGCTTATCGCTTCGTTCGTGTCCTTGGCAGCGGCTGTTCCAGTCTAGATAAGCCGCTGCGACGAATGGTCAATCATTCAGCCGCGACGGCTGATGACCGGGCCCTTGGCCGAGCCGAATTCGGCAAGCACCGTCTCCCCGGCGATCGCCGTCTGACCGACGCTGACGCGCGGCTCGGCACCGGCCGGCAGGAAGACGTCGAGGCGCGAGCCGAAGCGGATGAGGCCGAAGCGCTCGCCGGCCTCCAGGCTGTCGTTCATCGCGGTCCAGCAGAGGATGCGGCGGGCGACGAGGCCGGCGATCTGCACGACGCCGATCCGGCCATGGGCGCTTTCGATGACGAGACCGTTGCGCTCGTTCTCCTGGCTCGCCTTGTCGAGGTCGGCATTGAGGAACTTGCCGGCGCGATAGGCGACCCGCGAGACGCGGCCGCGCATCGGCGCGCGGTTCACATGGCAGTTGAAGACGTTCATGAAGACCGAGATACGCATCATCGGCTGGTCGCCGAGCTCCAGCTCGGCCGGCGGCGTCACCATGGCGATGGCCGAGACGCGGCCGTCTGCCGGGGAGATGACGAGATCATCGTCCTGCGGCGTCATGCGCTCGGGATCGCGGAAGAAATAGGCGCACCAGGCCGTCAGGATGAAGCCGATCCACATCAGCGGCTCCCAGAGGAGACCGAGAAGCAGCGACACGACGAAGAAGGCCGCCACGAACTTCCAGCCCTCCCGATGAATCGGCACCAGGGTGCTGCGTATCGTATCGACCAAACTCATCTTCCGACGTCTCCTGATAATTTCACGCCATCGACCTAGCGTGAAAAGCCCGCCGGGGCAATGCGGCGCAGTGGATAGACGCCGGACGCGGGGCTTGGCGTATGTGGTTTCGATGGGAAACCGGGCGGGATACCCCCTCTGCCCGGCAAGGCAGAGGGGGGTATCCCGCATTGACAGAGCAGCTGACGGAAGTGGACACTCGTCATCATTGCGGGAGGCAAAGCCATGAGCGCAGAGACGGAAAAGCAATCGCTCCTCAGCGGCGCGGAACCGGTCCTCTACGTGACCAACTTTCCCGCCGCCCTCGCCTTCTACACGCAGAAGCTCGGCTTTGCCGTGGACTTCACCTATGGCGACCCGCCCTTTTATGGCGTCGTGCAGCGGGATCGGGCGCGGCTCTGCCTGCGGCTCGTGGAAGGGCCGGTCTTTGCCGGAGACGTGCGGGAGCGCGAGGAACTGCTGTCGGCGTCGATCACGCTCGACAGCGCGACGGCCATCGAGCGGCTCTTCCTCGACTATCAGGCGAAGGGCGTGCCCTTCCACCTGACGCTGACGACGCAGCCGTGGGGCGCGAGGAACGTCATCGTCCGCGATCCGGACGGCAACCTGATCCTCTTTGCAGCCCCCGGCGACTGATCACTCCGCCGCTGGCACGCCGCGCGTGACGATGCCGAGATCGTCGCTCTCGCGCACCTGCTTCAGTCGCTCCTCGGCCTGCACGGCCTCGCGCTGGCGGTTCCACATGGAGGCGTAGAGGCCGTCGTCGCGCTGCATCAGCTCGCCATGCGTGCCGCGCTCGGCGATCGCGCCGTCCTTGAGCACGATGATCTCGTCGGCCGAGATGACGGTGGAGAGGCGGTGGGCGATGACCAGCGTGGTGCGGTTCTTCGAGACCACATCGAGCGCCGCCTGGATTTCCTGCTCGGTGCGGGTGTCGAGCGCCGAGGTCGCCTCGTCGAGGATGAGGATCGGCGGGCTCTTCAGGATCGTGCGGGCGATGGCGACGCGCTGCTTCTCGCCGCCGGAAAGCTTCAGGCCGCGCTCGCCGACCATCGCCTTGAAGCCGCCCGGCAGGTGGCGGATGAAGGGGCCGATCTGCGCGGCTTCGGCGGCGGCCGTGACCTCCTCGTCGGAGGCTTCGGGGCGGCCGTAGCGGATGTTGTAGGCGATGGTGTCGTTGAAGAGCACGGTATCCTGCGGCACCATGCCGATGACCTTGCGCAGGCTCTTCTGCGTGACATCCCGCACATCCTGCCCGTCGATGGTGATCGCCCCCTCCTGCACATCGTAGAAACGGTAGAGCAGGCGCGAGAGCGTCGACTTGCCCGCGCCGGAGGGGCCGACGACGGCGACGGTCTTGCCGGCCGGCACGTCGAAGGAGATGCCCTTGAGGATCGGCCGCGCCGGATCGTAGGCGAAATGCACGTCCCTGAAGGAGATCGCGCCGTCCGTGACGGCAAGCGCCGTCGCGCCCGGCCTGTCCTGCACCTCTTCCTCGACCTCCAGCAGATCGAACATCTGCTCGATATCGGTGAGGCCCTGGCGGATTTCGCGGTAGACGAAGCCGATGAAGTTGAGCGGGATGGCCAACTGGATCAGCATGGCGTTGATGAAGACGAAGTCGCCGACCGTCTGCTCGCCGCGCTGCACGGCAAGCGCGGACATCGCCATCATGACCGCCATGCCGACGCCGAAGATCAGCGCCTGGCCGAAGTTGAGCCAGCCGAGCGAGGTCCAGACCTGCGTGGCGGATTTCTCGTAGCGCTCCATGGACTGGTCGAAGCGGCGGGCTTCCATCTCCTCGTTGCCGAAATATTTCACCGTCTCGAAGTTGAGGAGCGAATCGATGGCCTTGGTGTTGGCCTCCGTGTCGCTGTCGTTCATCGCGCGGCGGATGGAGATACGCCAGTCGCTCGCCCGCACGGTGAACCAGATGTAGAGACAGACCGTGACGGCGGTGACGGCGAGGTATTGCAGGCCATAACCGCGCCAGAAGACGGCGGCGGTCAAAAGGAACTCGATAAAGGTCGGCACGCTGTTGAGGATCGTGAAGCGCACGATCGTCTCGATGCCCTTGGTGCCGCGCTCGATGACGCGCGACAGGCCGCCGGTGCGCCGCTCCAGATGGAAGCGCAGCGACAGGCGATGCAGGTGCACGAAGGTGCGGTAGGCGAGCTGACGCACGGCATATTGCCCGACGCTGGCAAAGAGCGCGTCGCGAAGCTGGTTGAGGCCGGCCTGCACGATGCGCGCGCCGTTATAGGCGAGCACCAGCATGACGGCGCCGAGCAGGAAGGCGGGTAGCAGGCCGACGGCGTCGGGCTTGTTGTTCAGTGCATCCGTCGCCCATTTGAAGAAATAGGGAACGAGCAGCAGCACGATCTTGGAGGCGAGCAGGAAGACCGAGGCCCAGACCACCCGCATCTTCAGGTCCGGCCGATCCGAGGGCCACATATAGGGCCAGAGGTTCATCAGCGTCTGGAGGAGATTGCTGTGGTCGGCCGAAACCGTCTTTTTCGTCGTCGTCGCCACGCTGGCCTCCGCCGGACGCCAATCGCCCGCTCTCGTCTGCTGCCCGTGAAAAGCGTCGTTCGACGCCTTTCAGCCTTCGTCTTCACGCAATCGCGCATGGAATGAAATACGGCGCCCGGTGGGGCGCCGCATAGCGGAGATAGGACCTTGCCGGCCGTTTCGCAACGGCCGGCAGGAAATAACGGCCGTCAATTCCCGCGCATATGCTTGCGGTGCATCTTCTCGGCCTCGGCGTCGGTCTCCATGGTCTTGTCCGGCACGCCGAAGACCTGGCCGGGGATGATGCGGTCCGGGTTGGCGATCTGGTCCTCATTGGCGAGGTAGATCGTGGTGTAGCGCACGCCCTTGCCGTAGATGCGGCGGGAGATCTGCCACAGCGTATCGCCGCGGCGGATGATGACCGAAGTCTTGCTCTCCTTGAGCGGCGCCTGCTCGACCGTTTCCGGCTCCCCGGCGACAGCCTCGCCGCCCGTGGAGGCCGCGGCCTGACCGCCCGATGCCGCACCGCTTTCGGTGCCCGCAGCGGTAGAAGCGCCCTCGCCTGCAGCCGCGCCATCGGTTGCCGTGGCACCGTCGGTCGCAGCAGAGCCGTCCGTTGCGGTGGCGGCGCCCTGCGTCGCGGTTGCAACGGCATTGGCCGCGGCGGTCAGCGAAGGCATGCCCTCGAGCGCGACGAGCGCCTGCTGGTAGGCTTCCTTGCCCGCGCCGGCCGGCACGGCGGCAAGGCGGTCGAGCGCGGTCGCGGCCCAGCCCTTCAGCTCCTCGATGGCGGCCTTGACGTCGGCGGCGGTATCGGCCGGCGGCACGAAGCCGGTGAGGCGCATCAGCGCGCTTTCGAGCGCCGTGCGGCCCGTCTGGATCTCCGCCGCCGTGGCATTCCTGCCATCGGCGAAGAGTGCGACGAACTGCTGCTGCAGGGCGGTCGCCTGACCGGCCAGCGCCTCGATGGAGTTGTCCGCGGCGGCCGTCACGTTGCCGGCCGCGTCATGGGCCTTCTCGATCGCCGGGGCGAGCGCATCGGCAACGGCGGTCTCGATCGAGCCGAGCGCCTCGCCGACAGCGGCAGCATCCGGCGGCAGCGCATGAAGACGGGTCAGCGCGGAGGCGGCAGCGGCGGATGCCTTGGCCGCCATCTGGCGGGCCGCCTCCCCTTCCTCCTCGCCGGGCTTGAACTCGGCCAGCGACTTCAGCGCGATCTCCGTCGCGGAGCGGGCCGCCGCCAGTTCCTCGGCACTCGGCACGCGGCCGTCGGCGTAAAGGCCCTTGAGGAGTGCGAGCGCCTTGTCCGCCTCGGTGCGCAGCTTGTCGAAGGTGCCGCCGCCGATAAGGCCGAGGCCCGGGCCGGCATCGGTCGCGGCATTTTCCTGCGCGACCACCGCGACCTGCTCGCCTTCCGGCCGGTCGAACGGAACGGAGGCGCGGAAATCGACCTTGCTGCCGTCGGCATTCATGACATCGGCGCGAACCGTGTGGCCGCCGACAGAGAGAACGATCTTGCCATCGATGACATAGCGGCCCGCTTCATCGGCCTTGGCCTCGCCGACGAGCTTGTCGTCGGCATAAATGCGGACCAGTGCGTTCGGCTTGGCCGTTCCGGCGACGAACATACGCTCGCCTTCCAGCTCCACGGCCGAAACACGCGCCTGCGCCTTCGCAGCGGCGTCCGCCGTATCGGCGGCGGGCTGGGTGCCCTCGCCCGTCGGCTGCGCGCCGGCGGCTTCGCCTCCGGTCACGGTCTGCCCGCCCGTGGCCAGCGGCACCTCGCCCGCGGCGGATGCGACTTCGCCGCCCGCCGAGCCGGCGGATGTACCGCCCGCTTCGCCGGCCGCCTTCTGCGCGGCTTCCGGCATCGTGATCAGCCGGCTCGCCTCACCGGGCTTCGAGACCATGGCGAGCAGCTCGCCGCTGCCGTCCTTCGGGACGGAAACAGTCGCGACCTCCTCGGAGGTCTTGGTGTCGCCCTTGTCGTCCTTGGTGTTCAGCGTGAGCTGGTAGTCGCCGGCGGCGAGCGGATGGTCGAACACGGCAGCGAAATCGCCCGAGGGGCCGATATCGGTCGTGGCGACGACCGTCTCGCCGTTGCGGATCTCCAGCCTGGTGTTCGGCTGGCCTCGGCCGGCGATCACCGTGGAGCCGTCCGGCTCGACACGCAGGAGATCGAAGGCGGGCGTGACCCAGCCGGCCGTAGGATCGGCCGAAGGCTCGGCGGGGGTGGCGTCGGCCTTGGCGGTTTCCTGCGTCGCGGCGGCCGTGGCAGTGGCATCGCCGCTGGAAGCCGTGCCGGCCGCGGGCTGCTCACCCGTCGCGCGGGCCTGCTTGCCGTCCGTCGTCCTGGTATCGCCGCCGCCCTCGACCGGCTTTTCGGCAAGCGATGCGACCGGCGTTTGCGCGGGCTTTTCCTTGTTCATGTTGGGCAGCACGAAGAAAACCATGAGCAGCGTTGCCGCCGCCAGCACGATCAAGGCCACCAGGCCGGTCTTGTTCTTCATCATCAACTCTCTCTCTGTCCCGGTTTCCCGGGGCGTCCCCTGCCGAAATTGCTATCGGTTCCCAGTGCCTTGCACAAGGTTTCGGGGGCTTTGGCGGCCTTGCCCCCACGCTTTTTCGGTCAATATCCTTGACGGGCCGCCGGGCGGGTGTCTGAATCGGGGCATGAGTGAGCAAAACATGCCGATTCGATCCGTCTGCGTTTACTGCGGCTCCCAGCCGGGCCGTGATTCTGCCTATGTCACCGCCGGAAGGCTGCTGGGCAAGGCGATGGCGGAAAACCACCTCCAGCTCGTCTATGGCGGCGGGACCAAGGGCATCATGGGAGCCGTCGCCAGCGGCGTGCTCTCGCATGGCGGGCGCGTCACCGGCATCATACCGCAATTCCTCGTGGATATGGAGGCCACGCGCCATTCGCTGGGCCAGCTCAGCGAACTGATCGTCACGCCCGACATGCATGAGCGCAAGCACAAGATGTTCGACCGCGCCGACGCCTTCGTCGCCCTGCCGGGCGGCATCGGCACGCTGGAGGAGATCGTCGAGGTGATGACCTGGGCGCAGCTCGGCCGGCACAGGAAGCCGATGGTCTTCGCCAATATCGGCGGCTTCTGGGACCCGATGCTGAAGCTCATCCGCCACATGGCCGACGAGGGCTTCATCCACACCGCCCATCTCGTCCAACCGCTCGTCATCGACGACCCGGAAGAAATCGTCTCCGCCCTTGTCGAGCACTGGGCCGGCCAGATCGACCGCGAGGGTGAAGCCGAGATCATCGCAAAGCTCTGACGCCGGGAGCGACGGAAACAAAAAAGCAACGGTGTTAGGCGTCAAGCGCCGTTGCTCTATACTCTCGCATTCTGGCGTTGAGAATGACGATCATCTTGCGCATGACGGCGACGATTGCGACCTTTCCCGGCTTGCCCTT
>NZ_QNUJ01000016.1 GCF_003574625.1 Shinella zoogloeoides | reverse complement strand
TCAAACCCGAACCAGTCAGGCCCAATTCTCACCAGCTTCTCAAGGAAACCCTAGAGCGAGTTCGTCGGCCGCCAGAAGCGCCGCCGCTCTCGTTCGATGAGCGGCGTTATAGGCCCAACATTCTGGGGCGTCAACAGGCCTGTGACAGTTTTTTGAAATTTTCTTCGGAAAAATGCGTTTGGCTTTCATTTACCCGCAGAATGCCCTGGATTTCCGGGCATTCCGCCCTTCATTCCCTCTCTAACGGCCCGATTGCCCTCAGAATTTCACATTCCCCGCCTCTAGAGGAGTGACTGAACTTGCGTGATTTGACTCGCGGGCCCTCCTGCGTGCATCTTCCCGCGCTGAAAACGAAATCGGCGACACAGGGCAAAGCATATCGGCATGACCACATCCCGGAACATGATCCGATCTCTCGGCAACGAGCCGCCGATACTCGCCGACGGGCGCAAGGCGCCCGACCGCCGCGAAATCTCCCTGCGCTGGCTTTCCGGTACCTTCCTGACGGGCATCACCTCGTCGATCCTGATGGGTGTCGCCCTCTTCGCAGCCCTCGACGGACGCCAGCAGCTCGCCATCCCGGCCGAAGCCTTCGCCGCCCTCGTCACGCCGAAGCAGACAAACAAGACCGGCGAGACCGCACGGCGCGGCGAGCGCGTGCTGGAGCCGGCCGTCGTCGCCAAGCCGTCCGACAAGAAGATCATGGAAATCTCCACCATGATCCATGACGGCGAGAAGGAAGTGGTGCGCCGGCAGCCCTTCGCCCATGTGAAGATGGCGCTTGCCGCGAACCACGCGACGAGCGAGGACTATCCGCGCTTCGATCCGCTCGCGATCTTCTCCACCAACGGCAAGGACGCCGCCCCCGCCTCGCGCATGGGCACGATCTACGGTTCGGACGTCGAATCGGAAGTCGCGCTCCAGACGGACGCCTTCCCGACCGGTGGCTCGGCGCTCGATTTCGCCGACCAGATGTCGATCGAAGAGGTCGAGGAGAATGTGCGCACCAACGGTTCGGTGCTCACCGACGGCAGCACGCAGGTCGCCTCGCTTTATTATGTCGATCCGCAACGCTTCGCCTCCGACAATTCCGACATCGACCTGATGGGCCTGACCGCCCGCATCGTTGAGGAGAACATGAGCGTATCGACCTTCGATACGCTGACGCCCGACGATACCGAATATGCCGACGACGTGATCCCGGTGCGGCGGGCCGCCGATATCGCCGAGATCATGACGGCGGCGGGCTATACGAAGGCCCAGGCCGACGACCTCTCCTCCTATCTGGCGGAGCAGCTCGGCAGCAAGCAGCTCGCCGAGGGCGACGTGCTGCGCATCTGCGTTTCGCAGAAGGCCAAGGAAGCGAATATCGTGCGCGCCAGCGTCTATTCGCGCGGCCGCCATGTCGTGACCGCCGCGATCGACGACCACGGCCGCTTCGTCAGCGGCGCCGAGCCGCCGGCCCTCGACGCCGTGGCGACGGCCTTCGACGACGATGGACGGCCGACGATCATCGCCGGCCGCGACCTGCCCCGCGTCTATGACGGCATCTACCGGGCCGCCCTTTCCTATGGCATGGGCCAGGACATGACGGCGGAAATCATCCGCGTCCTCGCGAGCAATGTCGATTTCCAGGCCCAGCTTCGCCCGACGGATTCGCTGGAGGCCTTCTTCTCCGTCACCGACGAGAGCGGCGCGGCGACGGAGGATTCCGAAATCCTCTTCCTCGACGCCAGGTTTGGCGACACGGAAACGCGGGTCTACCGCTTCCAGGACCCGGAAGACGGCTCGGTCGACTATTACGACGAGGACGGCAAGAGCATCCGGCAGTTCCTGCTGCGCAATCCGGTTCCGAACGGCGTGTTCCGCTCCGGCTTCGGCATGCGGCGCCACCCGATCCTCGGTTTCTCGCGCATGCATACCGGCGTCGACTGGGCCGCGCCGCGCGGTACGCCGATCATCGCGGCGGGCAATGGCGTCGTCGAGAAGGCGGGCTGGGACTCCGGCGGCTACGGCAACCAGACGCTGATCCGCCACGCCAACGGCTACGTCTCCTCCTACAATCACCAGAGCGCGATCGCCAAGGGCATCAAGCCGGGCGTGAAGGTACGGCAGGGCCAGGTGATCGGCTTCGTCGGCACGACCGGCCTCTCCACCGGCCCGCACCTGCACTACGAATTGATCGTCAACGGCAACAAGGTCGACGCGCTGAAGATCCGCCTGCCCGGCGGCAAGTCGCTGGAGGGCAAGGCCCTCGCCCAGTTCAAGACCGAGCGCAAGCGCATCGACGATCTCCTTGGCCACGGAAACGCGACGGAAGTGGCCGAAACGCACTGATATTCGGGCTTGTACCCCCCTCATCTCCCTAGCCTCGGCTCGTGGAGAATGGTGAGGCAGGAATGCAAAAAGCGCGGGCCGGGGCCCGCGCTTCTTTATTTATCGATGGCCTTCCGTCAGGCGGCCTTGCTCGCCGCACTCTGGCGCGGCGAGAAGAGCAACCGGTCGGAACCGGCCGTCACCTTGACGGTCGAGCCGTCCGGAATCTCGCCGGCAAGGATCTTCTCTGCCAGCGGGTCCTGAAGGTGCTTCTGGATCGCCCGCTTCAGGGGACGCGCGCCGTAGACCGGATCGTAGCCTTTCTCGGCCAGCCAGTGCACGGCTTCCTCATCGAGATCGAGCACGATCTTGCGATCCACCAGCAGCTTGCGCAGGCGCTCCAGCTGGATATCGACGATCGCGCCCATTTCCGACCGCCGCAGGCGATGGAACAGGATGATCTCGTCGACGCGGTTCAGGAATTCCGGCCGGAATGCCATCTTGACGACATCCATCACCTGATCGCGAACCGTATCGCTGTCCTCGTTCTCACCGAGCGCCGTCAGATATTCGGCCCCGAGGTTCGAGGTCATGATGATCATCGTGTTGCGGAAGTCCACGGTGCGGCCCTGACCATCGGTCAGGCGGCCGTCGTCGAGGACCTGCAGCAGCACGTTGAAGACATCAGGATGCGCCTTCTCGATCTCGTCGAACAGCACGACCTGATAGGGCCGGCGGCGGACGGATTCGGTGAGCGCACCGCCTTCCTCATAGCCGACATAGCCGGGAGGCGCGCCGATCAGCCGGGCAACGGAGTGCTTCTCCATATATTCCGACATGTCCATGCGCTGGATCGCCGTCTCGTCGTCGAAGAGGAAGCGGGCGAGCGCCTTGGTCAGTTCCGTCTTGCCGACACCGGTCGGACCGAGGAAGATGAATGAGCCGATAGGCCGGTTCGGATCCTGCAGGCCGGCGCGGGCACGGCGCACCGCGCGGGAGACAGCCTGAACGGCATCGCCCTGGCCGACGACCCACTTGCCAAGTTCGTCTTCCATGCGCAGCAGCTTGTCGCGCTCACCTTCCAGCATCTTGTCCACGGGTATGCCCGTCCAGCGGGAGACCACATGGGCGATGTTGTCGGGAGTCACGACCTCCTGCACCATCGGATCGATATCGCTCGCATCACGGCCTTCGGCGTCCTCAAGCTCCTTTTCGAGCTTCGGGATGATGCCGTAGGCAAGCTCGCCGGCGCGCTGGAACTCACCCTTGCGCTGGGCGATGGCCAGCTCGTTGCGCAGCTCGTCGAGCTGGCGCTTGAGATCGGCGGCGCGGCCGAGCTTGGACTTTTCCGCCTGCCAGCGCGCGGTGAGCGCATCGGCTTCCTCTTCCAGCGCGGCCAGGTCGATCTCGAGCTTTTCGAGACGATCCTGCGACGAGCGGTCGGTCTCCTTCTTCAGGGCCTCGCGCTCGATCTTGAGCTGAATGATGCGGCGGTCGAGTTCGTCGAGCTCTTCCGGCTTGGAATCGACCTGCATGCGCAGCCGCGAGGCGGCTTCGTCCATCAGGTCGATCGCCTTGTCCGGCAGGAAGCGATCCGTGATGTAGCGGTTGGAAAGCGTCGCGGCGGCAACGAGGGCCGAGTCGGAGATGCGGACCTTGTGGTGCTGTTCGTACTTTTCCTTGAGGCCGCGCAGGATCGAGATCGTGTCCTCGACGGTCGGCTCATCCACCATGACGGGCTGGAACCTTCGAGCGAGCGCCGCATCCTTCTCGACATGCTTGCGGTACTCGTCGAGCGTGGTCGCGCCGACGCAGTGCAGCTCGCCGCGGGCAAGCGCGGGCTTCAGCAGGTTGGAAGCGTCCATCGCCCCATCCGCCTTGCCGGCGCCGACCAGCGTGTGCATCTCGTCGATGAACAGGATGATCTCGCCGTCTTCCGCCTGCACTTCGGCAAGCACGGCCTTCAAGCGCTCCTCGAATTCACCGCGATACTTCGCACCGGCGATCAGCGCGCCCATGTCGAGCGCCATCAGCTTCTTGTCCTTCAGGCTTTCCGGCACGTCACCATTGACGATGCGCAGCGCAAGGCCCTCGGCGATGGCGGTCTTGCCGACGCCGGGTTCGCCGATGAGGACGGGGTTGTTCTTCGTGCGGCGCGACAGGACCTGGATCGTGCGGCGGATTTCGTCGTCGCGGCCGATCACGGGATCAAGCCGGCCTTCCCGCGCATCCGCTGTAAGGTCGCGGGCGAATTTCTTCAACGAATCGAAGCCCTGCTCCGCGCTCGCCGTATCGGCGGTGCGGCCCTTGCGGATGTCGTTGATCACCTGGTTGAGCGAGGTCGGCGTCACGCCGGCCTTGGCAAGGATTTCCGAGGTCGCGGCGGACTTCTCGATAGCGAGCGCCAGCAGCAGGCGTTCGACGGTGACGAAGCTGTCACCGGCCTTCTTGGCGGCTTCCTCCGCGGTGGAGAAGACCTTCGCGAGCGGCTGGGCGAGATAGACCTGCCCGTTGCCGCCGGAAACCTTCGGCAGCTTGGCAAGCGCGGCATCGTTGGCGATCCGCGCGTCGCGCGCATTGCCGCCGGCCCGCTCGATCAGCGAGGTCGCCATGCCCTGCTCGTCATCGAGCAGGACCTTCAGAACGTGTTCGGGCGTGAACTGCGGATTGCCGTCCGCAAGCGCCTTGGTCTGGGCGGATTGCAGGAACCCGCGAACGCGTTCGGAGTATTTTTCGATATTCATCATCTGCCTCCATAACTCGGCCGGCCCATCAGGCACCGGTCGACGATTCAGGATAGGGCTCCCGTCAAGGCAAGCCCTTCATGGTGCAGTCGCCGGCTCGGGCCGGGCAACCGCCTGAAACGAATATGGTGGAGGGGTTTTCGGAATTAAAGGGAGCGGCCTGCCGGCGGAAACAGATTTTTCGGAACACCGGTTGCGCAAACGCAAGAACCCGGCGCAAGGCCGGGTTCTCCAATGGATCGATGGAACGGAAGCTTATTCCGAAGCCGCTTCCAGTGCCGGGGCATCGCCGTCGGACGGCTGATCGCCTTCGGCCGCCTGGCCTTCGCCGCGGCGCGGGCGACGCGGGCGGGCCGCATTGCGGCGGCGCGGCGCGCGGCCGCCTGCCGGAGCGGCGGCATCCTCGTCGAGGGCGACCTCGGCGGGCGTGCCCTCGATCACCGGCTGCGGGCCGGAGCCGTCATCGACGACGACCGGCTGCTCCACCTGAGCGGCGACAACGGGTGCTTGCTCCTCGACGGGCGTCGAATCGATTTCGTCGTGATCGCGGTCGAAGCCGTCACGATCGTTGAAATCGCCGCGGTCGGCATTGTCGGAGCGCTCGTCACGCGGGAAGCGTTCCTGCATCTGCGCCTGTGCGGCAGCAATGATGCGATTGTAGTGCTCGGCGTGCTGGAGATAGTTCTCCGCCATGACACGGTCGCCGGCGCTCTGGGCGTCCCGGGCAAGCGCAGAGTATTTCTCGGCGATGTGCTGAGCCGTGCCCCTGATCTTCACGTCCGGACCCGAGCTGTCGTAGGTCCGCGTCAGGGGATTGCCGCCCTTGCGGTGGTTGTTATTGTTATTGTTGTTATTATTGTTGTTATTACGCCCGCGGCCGCGCTTGTTTTGCTGTCCTGGCCTCATATGTCACTCACCTAACGTATCGTGTCTTGATGATTCATGTGTCTGCAGGCTTGATCGGGACACGCCAGATCAAGCATCCTTACCTGCGGGCAAACCACGCCGGTCGGTGGTCCTGTCGCCGTAAGACGTCAAATTAACAGGTACCCGCACAGGGCAGTCTCAACCCTAGCAACTCTTCGAGAGAGCAATCCTCGCGATCGGGTCATACAGGATCAAATCCCTTACGCATGACCTCTTGCCCAGTGCGTGGCCGCAAACTATCCCGCTTCCTTCACAATTCCAAGCCTTTTCTTTGCGGCTGCGAAATTTGCTGCACTTGCGCAGCGAAATCACACAGTTCCTGCTCTTGTGAAGACGAGAACGCGGTCGTTGCCGCCAAGATCCTGCACCGCCTCGATGCGCGCGAAACCCTGTTCGCGCATGATCGCGGTGACCTGATCCTTCTGGTCGTAACCGATCTCGTAAGCCACCAGGCCGTTTTCCCGAAGATGAGCACCCGCACCCGCCGCAATGGCCCGATAGGCATCCAGCCCGTCGTCTCCGCCATCCAGCGCAAGGATCGGATCGTGGAGCCGGACTTCCTCGTCCAGCGTTCCGACTACGGAGCGGACGATATAGGGCGGATTTGACACGATGATGTCGAACGCCCCGGTCACGGCTGCAAACCAGTCGCTCTCGACCGTCTCGAAGCGGTCGGCGACACCGTTGATATCGGCATTGCGCCGCGCCGTTTCAAGGGCTCCCGCCGAAAGATCGGCGCCGATCCCGGTCGCGCCGGGCACGAGGTCGAGAAGAGCAAGGCAGATCGCGCCGGTTCCCGTGCCGAGATCGAGGATCCGGCAGCCGTCACCCGCGACCATTCTCAACGCATGGGGCACGAGCGCGTCGACGAGGACTTCCGTATCCGGCCGCGGCTCCAGCGTTTCGGGGGAAAGCATGAGGTCGAGCCGCGAAAAGGCCCGGTGGCCGAGGATGCGGTGCACCGGCTCGCGCACCACGCGTCGCGCCAATGCATCCTCGATCATCGCTCTTTCGGACGCATCCAGCAGGCGCGCGCCATCGGTGACGAAGGCGGTAGAAGAAAGCTTGAGAAGGCCGGCGATCAGCAGCCGCGCATCCTGCGCGCCGTCCGCAATGCCCGCTTCGCAAAGCCGGCGCCGTGCCGCCGCCAGCGTTTCGGCGAGCGTCGCGCCGCTCATCGGCCCTGTTCGCCGAGCTGCGCCAGCTGACCGGCCTGATAGTCCGCCAGCAGCGCATCGACCACTTCGTCGATTTCGCCGATCATCATCCGGTCGAGCTTGTAGAGCGTCAGGTTGATGCGGTGGTCCGTGACGCGGCCCTGCGGAAAATTATAGGTGCGGATGCGCTCGGAACGGTCGCCCGAGCCGACCTGGCTCTTGCGGTCGGCCGAACGCTCGCTGTCGGCGCGCTGGCGCTCCATGTCGTAGAGCCGCGAACGCAGGATCTGCATGGCCTTGGCGCGGTTCTGGTGCTGCGACTTTTCCGAGCTCGTCACGACGAGGCCCGTCGGCAGGTGGGTGATGCGCACCGCCGAGTCCGTCGTGTTGACGTGCTGGCCGCCGGCACCGGAAGATCGCATCGTGTCGATGCGGATGTCTTCCGGCCGGATTTCGATGTCGATCTCCTCGGCTTCCGGCAGAACGGCGACCGTGGCGGCGGAAGTGTGGATACGCCCGCTCGCCTCCGTCTCCGGCACGCGCTGAACGCGGTGCACGCCCGATTCGAACTTCAGCTTGGCGAAGACGCCACGTCCGGTGATCGTCGCGATGATTTCCTTGAAGCCGCCGGCCTCGCCTTCGCTGGAGGAGATGACCTCCACCTTCCAGCCATGCGCGGCGGCGTAACGCTCGTACATGCGGAAGAGATCGCCGGCGAACAGCGCCGCTTCGGAGCCGCCCGTGCCGGCGCGGATTTCGAGGATCGCGCTCTTCTCGTCGGCCGCATCTTTGGGGAGAAGCAGTATCTGCATCTCCTTTTCCAGGCCTTCGAGCCGCTCCTTCAGGTCCGGCAGTTCCATTTCCGCAAGATCGCGCATCTCGCGGTCCGTCGCCTTGTCGGCGAGCAGCACCTCCAGGTCGGCGATCTCGCCATTCACCTTCTCGTATTCGCGCACCTTCGCGACGACGGGCTGAAGCTCGGAATATTCCGAGGCGAGACGCACATAGGTCTCCGAATCCGGCCCCGCCGACATGCGCGCCTCGATCTCGCCGAAACGGCGTTCAAGTTCGCGCATCTTTTCAACGGGAAGCTTCGCCACCGTTCAACTCCAGTCAGGTCTTTAAAGCGGAATGCCGTTCTCGGCCGCAAAGTCGGTGAGAATCTGGCGGATGGAAGCCGTCGGCTTCAAGTCGTCGATCGCCGGCGTCAGCACCGCCTCCAGCTTGCCCGCGTCGAGCGCCAGCAGCATCGACTTCACCGGCCCGATCGCCGCCGGCGACATGGAGACCGAACGGAAGCCGATGCCGAGCAGCGCCATGGCGGAAATCGGCTTGCTCGCCATCTCGCCGCAGAGCGTCACGGACGTATCGTTGCGGATGCCGGCGCGCACGATGTCGCGCAGGATGCGCAGGAACGGCCGGCCGAGCGTATCGAAACGGTCGGAGACGCGGGCGTTGCCCCGGTCCACCGCCATGGCGAACTGGAAGAGATCGTTCGAGCCGACCGAAACGAAATCGACCTCCGCCATCAGCTCGTCGAGCTGCCAGAGCAGCGACGGCACTTCCAGCATGGCGCCGAACTGCAGCTTCTTCGGCAGTTGCTCGCCGAGCTTCGACTGGCGCTGAATCTCCTTCTGCAGGAGATCGCGGACCTCGCGGAGCTCGGAAACCTCCGTCACCATCGGCAGCATCAGCCGGAGATCGGCCCCGGCCGTCGCCCGCAGCATGGCGCGAAGCTGGGTGCGCAGAAGGCCCGGCCGGTCGAGCGACAGGCGGATGGCGCGCCAGCCGAGCGCCGGGTTCTCTTCCTCCGCCGCGCGGAAATAGGGCACGACCTTGTCGCCACCGATATCGAGCGTGCGGAAGGTGACCGGGCGTCCGCCCGCATGCTTCAACACATTGCGGTAAAAGGCTTCCTGCTCTTCCGCCTTCGGCATGGTCGAGGCGATCATGAACTGGAGCTCGGTGCGGAAGAGGCCGATGCCGGATGCGCCCGATTCGTTGAGATGCGGCAGGTCGACCAGAAGGCCGGCATTCATCTGGAGATTGATCTCGCAGCCGTCCTTCGTGACCGGCTCGACGGCCCGCAGCGCCCGGTACTGTTCCTGCCGGCGGGCGCGGAACCGCACCTTCTCCTCGTAGGAACGCTGAAGATCGGGAAGGGGCCGCAGATGCACCCGGCCGTCGTCCCCGTCGATGATGATGGGATCGCCGTTTTCCGCAAGCGCCACCGCACCGGCCGCCTGGCCGACGACCGGAATACCCATGGCCCGCGCGACGATCACCACATGGCTCGTCACCGCGCCTTCCTCCAGCACGAGGCCGCGCACGTTCTCGCGCGGATAGTCGAGCAGTTCGGCAGCGCCCATGGCGCGCGCGACGACGATCGCGTCGTTGGGGAAGCTGCTCGCCGAAAGCTTGGCGCCATAGCCGGTGAGCTGGCGCAGGAGACGGTTCGCAAGATCGTCGAAATCGTGCATGCGCTCGCGCAGATAAGGATCCGTCAGGCGGATCATGCGCGCCTTGGTCTCGCTCTGTACGCGCTCGACCGCCGCTTCCGCCGTCAGGCCGTTGCGGATCGCCTCTTCGAGCTTCCTCACCCAGCCGCGGTCATGGGCGAACATGCGGTAGGTCTCCAGCACCTCACGGTGCTCGCCCTCCATGGAAATCTCGCGGCGCGACAGCATGTCGTCGATGGAGATGCGCAGCGAACCGAGCGCCTCGGCAAGCCGGCCGAGCTCATGCTCGGAATCCTCGTTGAGAAGGTTCGTGACGACGATGCGCGGCTCGTGCAGCACGACATAGCCGAGGCCGATGCCTTCGCCGAAGCTCGAACCTTCGATGCCCACGGGGCGGGAAAGGTCGAGCTCGAGACCGGGCTTGGTGAGCTTCTTCAGCTCGCCCGTCGCCACCATCTCGGCGATCACCATCGCCGTCGTCTCGAGCGCCTCGACCTCGTCTTCGCGGTAGGTCCGGCTCGCCTTGTTCTGCACGACGAGAACGCCGAGCGCCCGGCCGGTGCGCAGGATCGGAACACCGAGGAAGGAGTGATAGATCTCCTCGCCCGTTTCCGGCAGATAGGTGAAGGCGGGGTGCGACTGGGCGTCGGAAAGGTTCAACGGCCGCGCGGAGGCCGCGATGGTGCCGACGAGGCCCTGGCCCATCTTGAGCTGGGCAAGGTGCACGGCGCCGGGATTGAGGCCTTCGGTGGCATAGAGTTCGAGGACGCCGTCGGAGCGCAGCACATAGACGGAACACACCTCCGCGACCATGTTCTGCGCGATCTGGCGCACGATCTGGTCAAGGCGCTCCTGCGGCTCGAGCGGCTCCGCCATCAGTTCGCGCAGCCGCTTGAGAAGAACGCGCGGACCCGCGGAGAGGTCTCTCATCGCGTGGCGTCTCCCGAAAATGTCGTTACCCGCCGGCGCACCCGGGGCCGGCGATCAAAGATCGGCGCCGAGTCGGCCGGTTCTTACTTCTTATCGAGACCGTAGACGGAATGCAAAGTCCGAACGGCGAGTTCGGCATAGGGGCCGTCGATCAGGATGGAAATCTTGATCTCGGAGGTGGTGATCGCCTTGATGTTGATGCCCTTCTCGGCAAGCGCACGGAAGGCGGAGGCGGCAACGCCCGCATGGCTGCGCATGCCGATGCCGATGACCGAGACCTTCACGAGGCCCGTCTCGTGCTGGATCACGTCGAAGCCCACGGTCTCCTTGGCGCCTTCTAGAACCTTGATCGCCTTCTCCATGTCGCCGGAGGGAACGGTGAAGGTCATGTCGGTCTTCGAGCCGTCCTCGGAAATGTTCTGGACGATCATGTCGACATTGATATGGGACTCGGCCAGCGGGCCGAAGATCGCGGCCGAAACGCCCGGCCGGTCGGCGACGCGGCGGAGCGAGATCTGCGCTTCATCCTTGGCATAGGCAATGCCCGTTACGACTTCCTGTTCCACGATCTCATCCTCATCACAAATCAGCGTACCGGGCGGGTTCAGAAGATCGCCCATGCCCGGTGCATCGGGATCCTCGAAAGAGGAGCGAACGAAGGTGCGGACCTTGTGCACCATGGCAAGCTCGACCGAGCGCACCTGCAGCACCTTGGCGCCGAGCGAAGCCATTTCGAGCATTTCCTCGAAGGCGATCTTCTTCAGGCGGCGGGCCTTCGGCTCGATGCGCGGGTCGGTCGTGTAGACGCCGTCGACATCGGTATAGATGTCGCAGCGGTCCGCCTTGACGGCGGCGGCGATGGCGACGGCCGATGTGTCCGAGCCACCGCGGCCGAGCGTGGCGACGCGGTTGTCCGGGCCGAGGCCCTGGAAGCCGGCGACGACCGCGACCTGGCCCTCGCCCATGCGGCGAACCATTTCCGCACCGTCGATGTCGAGGATGCGGGCGGCGCCGTGGGCGTTGTCGGTGCGGATCGGGATCTGCCAGCCCTGCCAGGAGCGGGCATTGATGCCCATCGACTGGAGCGCGACGGCCAGAAGCCCGGCGGTGACGAGTTCACCCGAGGCGACGATGGCGTCGTATTCGCGCGCATCGTAGAAGGGCGAGGACGCACCCGTGACCTTCGGCATGTTCTGCACCCAGGCGACGAGCTCGTTGGTCTTGCCGGACATGGCCGAGACCACGACGGCGACCTCGTGGCCGGCATCGACCTCGCGTTTCACATGGCGGGCCACATTGTGGATACGGTCGAGGTCAGCGACGGACGTTCCGCCGAATTTCATCACGATGCGTGCCATGTGTGTGTACCGCTATTCCAGATATCGCGCGAGCGCGCGGGAGAAACCGCGGGGTCTCTTAGCGGAAGACCCCGCACAGCGCAATGCATGGTTTCCGCAAACTGTACCAATCGGTACGCTTCGCGGACGAAAAGGCCCGCGCACCTTGCGGCACGCGGGCAAAGGGGATCGGATGACGATGGCCGCGGGCGGCGTGCCGCCCGCAAGCCTTGCTACTTCTGCCAGCTCTTGACGAGTTCGTCGTAGTTGACGGTCTGGGGCTTTTCCTTCTCGTTCTCGATCTTGAGCTGCGGAGCGAGGTTGCCCTTGGCGACGGCATCCTTGTTCCAGTATTCGAGATCGTGCTCCTCGGCGAGCTTCGGGCCCATGTCGCCCTGAACGCCGGCGCGTTCGAGGCGGCTCAGAACCTTTTCCTGCTCAGCGCACAGCGAATCCATGGCTTCCTGCGCGGTCTTGGCGCCGGATGCCGCATCGCCGATCGCCTGCCACCAGAGCTGGGCGAGCTTCGGATAGTCAGGAATGTTCGTGCCGGTCGGCGACCACTGCAGACGGGCCGGCGAACGGTAGAACTCGACGAGGCCGCCGAGCTTCGGCGCGCGATCGGTGAAGGACTTGTGATCGAGCGTGGACTGGCGGATGAAGGTGAGGCCGACATGGCTCTTCTTCACGTCGACGGTCTTGGACGTCACGAACTGCGCATAGAGCCAGGCGGCCTTGGCGCGGTCGTCCGGGGTGGACTTCATCAGCGTCCAGGAACCGGCGTCCTGGTAGCCGAGCTTCATGCCGTCCTTCCAGTAGACGCCATGCGGCGACGGAGCGAAGCGCCATTTCGGCGTGCCGTCCGCATTCACGACCGGCAGGCCTTCCTTCACGAAGTCGGCGGTGAAGGCCGTATAGGTGAACATCTGCTGGGCGACCTCGCCCTGCGAGGGAACCGGACCGGATTCGGAGAAGTTCATGCCGCCTGCCGACGGCGGAGCATAGGCCTTGATCCAGTCGAGATACTTCTGGATGGCATAGACCGAGGCCGGGCCGTTGGTGTCGCCGCCGCGCGCAACGCACGAGCCGACCGGACGCGACTTTTCGTCAACCTTGATGCCCCATTCGTCGACCGGCAGGCCGTTCGGAATGCCCTTGTCGCCGTTGCCGGCCATGGAGAGCCAGGCGTCGGTGAAGCGCCAGCCGAGCGACGGGTCCTTCTTGCCGTAGTCCATGTGGCCGAAGACCTTCTTGCCGTCGATCTCGCGGCCGGTGAAGAATTCGGCGATGTCCTCGTAAGCCGACCAGTTGACCGGAACGCCGAGGTCGTAGCCGTACTTCGCCTTGAAGTCCGCCTTGTTCTTCTCGTCGTTGAACCAGTCGTAGCGGAACCAGTAGAGGTTCGCGAACTGCTGGTCGGGAAGCTGGTAGAGCTTGCCGTCCGGCGCGGTCGTGAAGGACTTGCCGATGAAGTCGTCGACGTCGAGACCCGGATTGGTGACGTCCTTGCCTTCATTCGCCATGAAGTCGGTCAGCGCGCGGGCCTGCTTGTAGCGCCAGTGCGTGCCGATGAGGTCCGAGTCGTTGACATAGGCGTCGTAGATGTTCTCGCCCGACTGCATCTGCGTCTGCAGCTTCTCGATGACGTCGCCCTCGCCGATGAGGTCGTGCGTGATCTTGATGCCGGTGATGGCGGTGAAGGCCGGCGCAAGGACCTTCGATTCGTATTCATGCGTGGTCAGCGTTTCGGAAACGACCTTGATGTCCATGCCGGCAAAGGGCTTGGCGGCATCGACGAACCATTGCATTTCCTTTTCCTGGTCGGCGCGCGACAGCGCCGAGAGATCGCCGATCTCCGAATCCAGGAACTTCTTGGCAGCATCCATGTCCGCGAATGCGGAACCGGTGAACGCCAGCAGCAGGACTGCCGTCGTCGTCAGAAGTTGCTTTCGCATTTTAGTCCTCCCTTGGGGTTTGCGATTGCAGTGCGAAGGCCCCCTCGTGTCTCCCCGGGGCCTCCATTCCGGGTGCCTAGACGAAGCGGAAAACGCCGATGGCGTAGACCACGGACAAGGCGAGAGCCCACCACAGACTGGAGCCGACGAGGCCCAGCCATGCGAGTTGAATGAACGCCGAGCCGAGCAGCGACACGAACAATCGGTCGCCGCGCGTCGTCTCGAAGCGCAGGATGCCGACGCGCGGGGCACCGCCCGGCCGGGCATATTCCCAGACCGCCATCAGCGCGATCAGCAGGAAGATGGTCAGGAAGAACATGGCCGTCGGGAACGACCAGGCCATCCAGCCGCCCGGAACGAGCGGGGCGAACCAGTCGCGCGCGCCGTCCTTGACCGGCAGCACCGTGACGAGCAGGCCCGTGGCGGCGGCATAGATGGCGAGCACCACGGCGAGCGCCACGGGCCAGCGATTGTTGCGGTTGGCGACGGCAGCCATCGGCCCCTCCCCCTCAGACGCGGCCAAGGGCAAAGCCCTTGGCGATGTAGTTGCGGACGAAATAGATCACGAGCGCGCCGGGAATGATGGTCAGCACGCCGGCCGCGGCCAGCACGCCCCAGTCCATGCCGGAGGCCGAGACCGTGCGCGTCATCGTGGCGGCGATGGGCTTGGCGTCCGTCGTCGTCAGCGTGCGGGCGATCAGCAGCTCGACCCAGGAGAACATGAAGCAGAAGAAGGCGGCCACCCCGATGCCCGAGGCGATCAGCGGCACGAAGATCTTCGTGAAGAAGCGCGGGAAGGAATAGCCGTCGATATAGGCGGTCTCGTCGATCTCCTTCGGCACGCCCGACATGAAGCCTTCCAGGATCCAGACGGCGAGCGGCACGTTGAACAGGCAATGCGCGATGGCGACGGCAATATGCGTGTCGATCAGGCCGAAGGCCGAATAGAGCTGGAAGAACGGCAGCGCGAAGACGGCCGGCGGCGCCATGCGGTTGGTCAGGAGCCAGAAGAACAGGTGTTTGTCGCCGAGGAAGCGGTAGCGCGAGAAGGCATAGGCCGCCGGCAGCGCCACCGCGATCGAGATGATCGTGTTCAGGACCACATAGATGATCGAGTTGATATAGCCGGAATACCAGGCCGGATCGGTGAAGATGACGGCATAGTTGCGCAGCGTCGGGTTCGCCGGCCACAGCGAGAAGACGCCGGTGATCTCGGTGTTCGTCTTGAAGCTCATGTTGACGAGCCAGTAGATCGGCAGCATCAGGAAGACGATGTAGATGGTGGGCACGATCCAGGAGAAGCTGCGCTTGCTGCCGGCGCCGGCTCTTGCGCCGGCGCTGCTCGCAACGCTCGTTCCGATGGTGCTTGCGGTGGTTGCCTGTGAGGTCATGGTTTCCTCCCTCACGCCTGTTCGTCACTGCTGGTCATGACCGTGTAGAAGATCCACGACAGCAGCAGGATGATCAGGAAGTAGATGATGGACATGGCCGCGGCCGGGCCAAGGTCGAACTGGCCGATCGCCATCTTGACGAGGTCGATCGAAAGGAACGTGGTCGAGTTGCCCGGGCCGCCGCCGGTGACGACGAAGGGCTCGGTATAGATCATGAAGCTGTCCATGAAACGCAGCAGGAAGGCGATGAGCAGCACGCGCTTCATCTTCGGAAGCTGGATGTAGCGGAACACCGCCCAGCGCGAGGCGCCGTCGATCTTGGCGGCCTGGTAATAAGCCTCCGGGATCGAGACGAGGCCGGCATAGCACAGCAGCACGACGAGGCTCGTCCAGTGCCAGACGTCCATGACGATCAGCGTGACCCAGGCGTCGAAGACGTTGTTCACGTAATTGTAGCTGAAGCCGAGCCCGTCGAGCACGCGGCCGAGCAGGCCGATGTCGACGCGGCCGAAGACCTGCCAGATCGTGCCGACGACGTTCCACGGAATGAGCAGCGGCAGCGCCATCAGGACGAGGCAGACCGGCACGCCGAGGCCCTTCTTCGGCATGTTGAGCGCGATCAGGATGCCGAGCGGGATCTCGAGGGCGAGGATGATCGCGGAAAAGAGCAGGTTGCGGCCGAGCGCTTCCCAGAAGCGGTCGGATTCAAGGACGTCCGTGAACCAGCCGACGCCGTTCCAGAAGAACTCGTTGTTGCCGAACGTGTCCTGCACCGAATAGTTCACGACGGTCATCAGCGGCACGATGGCCGAGAAGGCCACCAGCAGCAGCATCGGCAGCACCATGAACCAGGCCTTGTTGTTCCAAGTCTTGTTCATTGTCAGCCCTCCCTGCCGACACGCCAGCTATCGGCGTAGATGTTGATGGCGGCGGGGTCGAAGGTGACGCGCGGATCGGCCGGGATCTCGCCGTCCTCCGGCACGACGATGGCGATCGGCTTGCCGGCGAATTCCGCCCGCACGATCTTCTGACGGCCGATATCCTCGACCTTGCTGATCGAGACGGGCATGCCGTCGCGGGAAAGCGAGATGAATTCCGGGCGGATGCCGAGCTCGGTCTTCGCGCCGGCGGCGATCACCGGCGAATAGCCGAGGGTGATCGTCTCCTCGCCGACCTTGACGCTGCCGCCGTCGATGGCGGCCGGCAGGACGTTCATGCCCGGCGAACCGATGAAATAGCCGACGAAGGTGTGGCTCGGCTTTTCGAAGAGCTCGGCCGGCGTGCCGATCTGCACGATCTGGCCGTCATACATCACGACGACCTTGTCGGCGAAGGTCAGCGCCTCGGTCTGATCGTGCGTGACATAAACCATGGTAAAGCCGAACTGGCGGTGCAGCTTCTTGAGCTGCGAGCGCAGCACCCATTTCATATGCGGGTCGATGACCGTCAGCGGCTCGTCGAAGAGGATGGCATTGACGTCGTTGCGCACAAGGCCGCGGCCGAGGGAGATCTTCTGCTTCTGGTCGGCGGTAAGGCCGCGCGCCGTCTTCTTCGCCCAGCCGGCAAGGTCGATCATTTCCAGGATCTCGCGCACGCGCCGGTCGACGTCCGGCTCGGCGACGCCGCGGTTGCGCAGCGGGAAGGCGAGATTGTCGTAGACCGTCATCGTGTCGTAGATGACCGGGAACTGGAAGACCTGCGCGATGTTGCGCTCCTGCGTCGACAGGTAGGTCACATCCTTGCCGTCGAACAAGATGCGGCCTTCGGATGGCTGCAACAGGCCCGAGATGATGTTGAGCAGCGTGGTCTTGCCGCAGCCCGAGGGGCCTAGCAGCGCATAGGCTCCGCCGTCGTTCCACTCGTGATGCACTTCCTTCAGCGCATAGTCCGCTTCGGACTTCGGCTTCTCGCCGTAGGAATGGCGGATGTGGTCGAGGTTGATGCGTGCCATGGTCTTCTCCTCACGCCGCCGCGGCGGCCGGCTCGGCCATCGCCCTGCCATCCGCGCCGAACGCCATCAGGTGGCGCGTGTCGACATGGACGGTGACGACCGCGTCGGGCTCGATGTCGTGGATGCCAGGCGCGAGCATGACCCAGCGGGTACCCTCGAATTCGATATGGATGAAGCTCTCCGAGCCCGCGATTTCCGAAATCGCCGTGCGCGCCTGGAGGCTCGCGGAGGCCGGGCTCTGGCTGGAAAGCGAAAGATGATGCGGCTGGAAGGCGATGGTGCAGGGACCGTCCGGCAGCGCGGAAAGATGCGCCGGCACCGGCAGCACCGGCTTGCCGCCGAGCTCGAAGTGACCGCCGTTCTTCAGCACCTGCATCGTGTTGAGCGGCGGATCGGCGAAGGTACGGGCGGTCAGAAGGTCGTTCGGACGGCGATAGACGTCGATGGTGCGGCCGAACTGGGTGATGCGCCCTTCCGACAGCGTCGCCGTGTTGCCGCCGAGAAGCAGCGCTTCGGAAGGCTCCGTCGTCGCATAGACGAAGATCGCGCCGGAAGCGGAAAAGATCTTCGGAAGCTCCAGCCGCAGCTCCTCGCGCAGCTTGTAGTCGAGATTGGCGAGCGGCTCGTCGAGCAGCACCAGACTGGCATTCTTGACGATGGCGCGGGCGAGCGCCGTGCGCTGCTGCTGGCCGCCGGAAAGGTTGAGCGGCGTGCGGTCGAGATAGGGCGTCAGCTTCAGGAGCTCCGCCGCCTTGCGCACCTCGCGATCGATGGTCGCCGCATCGGCGCCCTTGATGCGCATCGGCGAGGCGATGTTCTCGTAGACGGTCATCGCCGGGTAGTTGATGAACTGCTGGTAGACCATGGCGACGCCGCGATCCTGCACGCGCACGCCCGTCACGTCCTTGCCGTCGAACCAGACGGAGCCGGAGGTCGGCTTGTCGAGCCCGGCCATCAGGCGCATCAGCGAGGTCTTGCCCGACAGCGTCGGGCCGAGCAGCACGTTCAGCGAGCCGCGCTCGAGCACGAGGTTGGTCGGGTGGATATGCGTGTCTGCCCCCGCCACCTTCGCGATGTTTCTCAGTTCCAGCATTCCTGTCTCCGTCGTTCCTCCCAGCCACCGGATCGGGTGTGCTAGTGGGGCGCCGCCCTTGCAGCCGCCATGTAGTCTTCCAGCGCGGCCGCTTCCGCGGCCGTCAGATGCAATCCTCGTTTGGTCCGCCGCCACAGCACGTCCTCGGCGTGCCGGGCCCATTCTTCCTTCATCAGCCAGCGCACCTCGCGCTCGTAGAGATCGCTGCCGAAGTGCCGGCCGAGATCGTCCACCGTCTTCGCCCCCTCCAGCATCACCTTCGCCCGCGTGCCGTAGAGGCGCACGAGCCGGCGGGCATGGGCGGGCGCGAGAAAGGGAAACTGCGCGACAAGCCCCTTCACCTCGGCATCGAAGCCGTCGACCGCAAAATCGCCGCCCGGCAGGCGGGACCGGGCCGTCCAGCACTCCCCCTTCTCGCCGATCGCATCGCCGATCTTCTCCAGCGCCGATTCGGCAAGACGCCGGTAGGTGGTGAGCTTGCCGCCGAAGATGTTGAGTAGCGGGGCCTGCCCGTCGCCGCCCTCGACCTTCAGCACGTAGTCGCGCGTGGCTTCCTGCGCCTTGCTGGCACCGTCGTCGAAAAGCGGGCGCACGCCGGAATAGGTCCAAACGATGTCCTCGCGCTTCACCGGATCGGCGAAATACTCGCTCGCCGAGGCGCACAGATAGCCGATTTCCTCGTCGCTGATGCGCGCATCGCGCGGATCGCCCTGGTAGTCGCGGTCGGTCGTGCCGATCAGCGTGAACTCTTCCTGGTAGGGAATGGCGAACATGATACGCCCGTCCGGGTTCTGGAAAAAGTAGGCGCGCGGATCGGAGAATTTCTTCTTCACGACGATATGGCTGCCCTGCACCAGGCGGACATTGTGCACGTCGTTGCGGCCGAAGGCCGAGGATAGAACCTTGTCCACCCAGGGTCCGGCGGCGTTGACCAGCATGCGGGCACGGACCGTCTCGCGGTCGCCCGTCGCGACATTCTCCGTCTCGACATTCCAGTGGCCGTTCTCGCGCCGGGCGGTGACGACCTTGGTGCCGGTGCGGATATCCGCGCCGCGGTCGGCCGCGTCGCGCGCATTCAGCACCACGAGGCGCGCATCGTCCACCCAGCCGTCGGAATATTCGAAGGCCTTGCGGAAGAGCTTCTTCAGCGGCCCGCCTGCCGGGTCCTTCGCAAGGTCGAGCGTCGCGGTCGCCGGCAGCAGCTTGCGCCCGCCGATATAGTCGTAGAGGAAAAGGCCGAGGCGGATGAGCCAGGCCGGGCGCAGGCCGCCCTTCTGGAACGGCAGCACGAAGCGCATCGGCCAGATGACATGCGGCGCCATGGCCCAGAGCACTTCGCGCTCCATCAGCGCCTCGCGCACGAGGCGGAATTCGTAATGCTCCAGATAGCGCAGCCCGCCATGGATGAGCTTGGTCGAGGCGGAAGAGGTGCCGGAGGCGAAGTCCTTCATCTCGGCAAGCACGACCGAATAGCCGCGTCCCGCCGCATCGCGCGCGATGCCGCAGCCGTTGATGCCGCCACCGATGACGAAAATATCGCGGATCACGTCGCCGTCCAAATTCCCCTCCCATTTCGCATTGCACAAATTTGCGCAGTTGCGAAAGCATGGAGAGTTAAAACGAAAACATTTCGAATGTCAAACGAATGCGATCGGAAATACGATCAGGTTGTGTCAGGCCTGCGGCGCGGTCTCCACGAGACGCACGTCATGCTCCTGGCAAATGCTGCGAATCCCCTCGAAAGGACAGGTGTCCGTGATGAATGTATGGACCTGCGAGAGGTGCCCGATGCGCACCGGCGCGGTCCTTTCGAATTTCGTTGAATCCGAAACCAGGATGACATGGCGCGCATTCGCGATGATCGCCTGCGCCACCTTCACCTCGCGGTAGTCGAAATCGAGCAGCGCGCCGTCCTCGTCGATGGCCGAAACGCCGATGACGGCATAGTCCACCTTGAACTGGCGGATGAAATCCACGGCCGCCTCGCCGACGATGCCGCCGTCCGAACCGCGCACGACGCCGCCGGCAATGACCACCTCGATCGAGGGATAGACGCGCAACCGGTTGGCGACGTTGATGTTATTGGTGATGACCATCAACTCTTTATGCTCGAGCAGCGCATCGCCGACGGCCTCCGTCGTCGTGCCGATATTGATGAAGAGCGAGGAATTGTCGGGGATCATGCCCGCGGCGGCGCGGCCGATCGCCTGTTTTTCCGGCGCGGCGATGGAGCGGCGGGCCTCGTATTTCACATTCTCGTTGCCGCTCGGGAACAGCGCGCCGCCATGGATGCGCGTCAGCACCTTGTTGTCGCAGAGATCGTTGAGGTCCTTGCGGATGGTCTGGGGCGTCACGGAGAAGCGCGCCGCGAGGTCCTCCACGAGCACGCGGCCCTCGACCTTGGCGAGATCGACGATCTCCGCCTGGCGACCTGTCAGAAACATGGGCTCCTCCATTGCTTTCGTTTGTTTTCATAATATGCAAAAACGAAATCACATCAATTCACCCGCTCTGCCTTCTTGGAGTGCGGGCGTCTTTTTGGGATACTGCGTGGACGGCAGGTGACCGGGGAGGAAGACACATGTTTCATCCAGCCTTGTTCAAGGGCGCGAATGTCGTGGTGACCGGCGCGGGACGCGGCATCGGGCTGGAGATCGCCCGGCAGTTCCTCGATTGCGGCGCGCATGTGCTGCTGCACGGCGGCCGCGCGGCGCATGGACCGCTTCCCGATTTCCTCGAAAACGCCGTCGCCGATGCGCGCGCCCACATGGTCTATTCGGACTTCCTCGTCGAAGGCGGCGTCGGCACGCTGCTGCAGCGGGTAGACAGCCTCTTCCCGCATGTCGACGTGCTGATCAACAATGCCGGCACCATGGTCGGCCGCTTTCCCGCCGCCGACCTCACCGACGAGGAATACGAGACCGTCGTGCGCCTCAACCAGACCTCCGTCGTCGAGGTGACGCGCGGGCTGCTGCGCTCGCTCCGCCGCGCGCCGCGCGCGGCCATCGTCAACACGGTGTCGATTTCGGCACTGACCGGCGGCAGCCCCGGCTCGGCGATCTATTCCGCCACCAAGGCCTTCGTCTCGACCTATTCCAAGGGCCTTGCCCGCGAGCTCGCCCCTGACGGCATCCGCGTCAACTGCGTCTCGCCCGGCACGATCACCACCGATTTCCATTCGCGCTATTCCTCCGCCGAAAAGCTGGAGGCGACGCGCAAGACAATTCCGCTGCAACGGCTCGGAACGGCGGAGGACTGTGCGCCCGCCTATCTCTTCCTCGCCTCGAATGCGCTCTCGGGCTACGTCACCGGCCAGGTGCTGGAGGTAAACGGCGGCCAGCTCATCTGCTGACCGCCTCCGTCCTTACGCGTTGACGTCGATGACGATGCGCCCCTTCACCTTGCCTTCCAGAATGCGGTTCGCCAGCTCCGGCAGGTCGGAAAGCCGGTGCTCGACCACCATCGCCTCCAGCTTCTCCATCGGCAGGTCGGCAGCGATGCGGTTCCAGGCGTCTACCCGCTGGTCGTAAGGCCGCATCACCGAATCGATGCCGAGCAGGCTGACGCCGCGCAGCAGGAACGGAATGACGGTGAAGGACGGAACGGCGGCCCCGGCGGCAAGGCCGACCGCGGCGACGGCCCCGCCATATTTCGTCTGCTTGAGCACCCGCGCCAGCATGTCGCCACCGACGGCATCGATGGCGCCTGCCCAGCGCTCGGATTCGAGCGGCCGGCTGTTCGCCTCGGAAAGCTCGGAACGGTCGACGATCGTCTCCGCGCCGAGCTGCCTGAGATAGCCCGCCGCGTCCGGCCGCCCCGTGACCGCGGCGACGGAATAGCCGAGCCGGGCAAGAAGCGCGACGCCGACCGAGCCGACGCCGCCCGCCGCGCCGGTCACCAGGACCTCGCCCTTCAACGGTGAAAGCCCGGCCTTCTCCAGCGCGATGACGGACAGCATGGAGGTGAGCCCCGCCGTGCCGATTGCCATCGCCTGGCGCGTCGAAAGTTCATCCGGCAGCGGCACGAGCCAGTCGGCCTTCACCTTGGCGCGCGTCGCAAAGCCACCCCACCAGATCTCGCCGACCCGCCAGCCCGTCAGCACCACCCGGTCGCCGGGCCGGTAGCGCGGATCATCGGACGCCTCGACCGTACCGGCGAAATCGACGCCCGGCACATGTGGGAAGCTGCGCACCAGCCCGCCCTTGCCGTTGATGCAGAGCCCGTCCTTGTAGTTGAGCGTCGAATATTCCACCGCGACGGTCACGTCGCCGTCGGGCAGCCGCGCGTCGTCGATTTCCTGGACCGAGGCGGAGACCGCCCCGTCCCCGCCCTTTTCGACCAGCAATGCCTGAAACGTCATGGCGTCCTCCTCGTGATCCTCTTGCCGTAAGACGATATAGGGCGCGGGGCATTGGTGCCGCCACTGTTCTTTTGTATCAAGAGCATGGAGGCGCCGTTCCGGATGATAGACAAGCTCGAATATTTCATTGCCCTCGCCCGCGAGAGGCACTTTGCCCGCGCGGCGGAGGAGCTCGGCATTTCGCAGCCGACGCTCTCGGCGGCGATCCGCCAGCTGGAGGAACAGCTCGGCGTGATGCTGGTGGTGCGCGGCTCGCGCTTCCAGGGGCTGACGCCGGAAGGCCAGCGCGTGCTGGAATGGGCCCGCCGCATCGTCGGCGATACCCGCACCATGCGCGAGGAGATGCGCGCCGCGCGCAAGGGCCTGTCCGGCCATATACGGCTCGCCGCCATCCCGACGACGCTCGCCATCGTGCCGCGCATCACCGCGCCCTTCCAGGAAAAGCACCCCGACGTCACCTTCTCCATCGTCTCCACCACCTCGATCAAGATTCTCGGCCTTCTCGAAAACCTCGAGATCGACGCAGGCATCACCTATCTGGAGAACGAACCGCTCGGGCGCGTCACGAGCGTGCCGCTGCTGCACGAGCACTATTGCCTCATCACCGCCAAAGGCGGCCCGTTTTCGGATCGCGAAAGCGTGACCTGGCAGGAGGCCGGCAGCGTTAGGCTTTGCCTATTGACCGCGGACATGCAGAACCGCCGGATCATCAACCGCCATTTCGCCGAGGCGGGCATTTCCGCCGAGCCGTCCCTCGAATCGAATTCGATGATCGTGCTTCTTTCCCACGTGCGGACCGGGCGCTGGTGCAGCATCATGCCGCGAAATGTCGCGAAATCCTTCGGGTTTCATGAGGAAATAAGTATAGTTTCCCTCGCCGAGCCCAATCCCTACCATACGGTCGGCCTCGTCGCGACACATCGTGAGCCATTCACGCCACTCGTCTCCGCCCTCTTGCATGAGGCACGGATTCTGGCCGAAACGGGCATGGATTGATAGAAATTTCCTATTGATCAACGGGACAGCTTTATTGACCCGTCGTGTCATGGCTGAGAAGCTGTTAGAATAGTCTGCGGAGATCGACAGGGTTCCGGTTTTCGCCGAACAGTTTCAACGGCATCGGCGCATCGAACCCGCGATTTCCAGCGGTTCGTTCGTGTCGGTTGGGAGGCCTGATCATGAATGTGCACGTCGCCGGCAGTGACGTTGGAGAAAGAACGCTGGCCATCGTCAGCGAACTAAAGGGGCTCGAAGGGCCGCTTCTGCCCATCCTGCACGAGATCCAGGCCGAGTTCGGTTACGTGCCGCAGGAGAGCCTGCCGGTCATCGCGCGCGAGCTGAACCTGTCGCGCGCCGAGGTGCACGGCGTCGTCACCTTTTATCACGACTATCGCGACCACCCGACCGGGCGGCATGTCCTCAAGCTCTGTCGCGCCGAAGCCTGCCAGTCGATGGGCGGAGACGCTGTCGCCGAGCGCGTCAAGGCGCTGCTCGGCATCGATTTCCACCAGACCACCCTCGACGGCGCGGTGACGCTCGAACCCGTTTACTGTCTCGGCCTCTGTTCCTGCGCACCCGCCGCCATGCTCGACGGCGAGGTGCATGGCAGGGTCGACGCAACGCTTGCGCAGGAACTCGTCGCGGAGGCACGCCGATGACCGCACGCATCTACATCCCCCGCGACGCCGCCGCCCTTGCGCTCGGCGCCGACCGCGTCGCCAAAGCCTTCTCCGCCGAGATCGCGGCCCGCGGGCTCGACGTGACCATCGTGCGCAACGGCTCGCGCGGCATGCACTGGCTGGAGCCGCTGGTCGAGGTCGAGACCGCCGGGGGCCGCATCGCCTATGGCCCGGTGAAACCTTCCGACATTGCCGGCCTCATCGATACCGGCCTCCTGCAAGGCGCAAGCCATCCGCTCTGTCGCGGCAGGACGGAAGACATCCCCTTCCTCAAGAACCAGACCCGCCTCACCTTCGCCCGCTGCGGCGTCATCGATCCCGTATCGCTGGACGATTACAGGGCCCATGGCGGCCTGAAGGGGCTCGAGACGGCCATCGCCATGACCCCGGCGGATGTCGTCAAACAGGTCACCGACAGCGGCCTTCGCGGCCGCGGCGGTGCGGGCTTCCCCACCGGCATCAAGTGGAAGACCGTGCTCGACGCGCCCGGTCCGCAGAAATACATCGTCTGCAATGCCGACGAGGGCGACAGCGGCACCTTCGCCGACCGCATGATCATGGAAGGCGACCCCTTCGTGCTGATCGAGGGCATGGCGATCGCCGGCCTCGCGACGGGCGCGACGAAGGGCTACGTCTATACCCGCTCGGAATATCCGCACGCCATCGCCGTCATGAGCGAGGCGGTCGAAGTCGCGCGCGCCGCCGGCGTGCTCGGCCCTTCCGTGCTCGGCTCCGGCAAGGCCTTCGACATGGAAATCCGCACCGGCGCGGGCGCCTATGTCTGCGGCGAGGAAACGGCCCTCCTCAACAGCCTGGAAGGCAAGCGCGGCGTCGTGCGCGCCAAGCCCCCGCTCCCGGCTCTGCAAGGCTTCCTCGGCCGCCCCACGGTCGTCAACAACGTCATCTCGCTTGCCTCCGTGCCGATCATCATGGACAAGGGCGCGGACTATTACCGCGACTTCGGCATGGGCCGCTCGCGCGGCACGATCCCGATCCAGATCGCCGGCAACGTCAAGCATGGCGGCCTCTACGAGACCGCTTTCGGCCTGACGCTCGGTGAGATCGTCGACGAAATTGGCGGCGGCACCGCCTCCGGCCGCCCGGTCCGCGCCGTGCAGGTCGGCGGCCCGCTCGGCGCCTACTTCCCGCGCGCGCTCTTCGACACGCCCTTCGACTACGAGGCCTTCGCGGCGAAGGACGGCCTCATCGGCCATGCCGGCATCACCGTCTTCGACGACACGGTCGACATGCTGAAACAGGCCCGCTTCGCCATGGAGTTCTGCGCCGTCGAAAGCTGCGGCAAGTGCACGCCCTGCCGCATCGGCTCGACGCGCGGCGTCGAGACCGCCGACAACATCGCGCGCGGCATCGAGCCGGAAAAGAACCGCGAGTTGCTGGCCGATCTCTGCAACACGATGAAGTTCGGCTCGCTCTGCGCGCTGGGCGGCTTCACGCCCTACCCGGTCATGAGCGCCATGACCCATTTCCCGGAAGATTTTTCGCCGGCGCCGATAGTGGAGGCTGCGGAATGAGCGAGACGGAAAAGGTCAAGGGCCCGGCCTCCTACTTCCCCTCCATCGAGAAGACGTACGGCCAGCCGATAGAGCACTGGAAAGACATCATCCGCGCGCAGGATGGCAAGGCGCATATGCAGATCGTCGCGTTCCTCAAGGAAACGCACGGTCTCGGCCATGGCCATGCCAACGCGCTCGTCGCGGCGACGCTCGCCGAGACGAAACCTTAAGAATTGAACCCAAGTCGCCGCCATGAGCGGTGCAGAATTGCCCGGAGGTTCCCATGCCCCTCGTTCCTGAAATCGACTTCGGCACCCCCGCCTCCCGTTCGGAGAAGATGGTGACGCTCACCATCGACGGAAACGAGATCTCCGTTCCCGAGGGCACCTCCATCATGCGCGCCTCCATGGAGGCAGGCATCCAGGTGCCGAAACTCTGCGCCACCGACATGGTCGACGCCTTCGGCTCCTGCCGCCTCTGTCTCGTGGAGATCGAGGGCCGCAACGGCACGCCCGCCTCCTGCACCACGCCCGTCGCGCCCGGCCTCGTCGTCCATACCCAGACGAGCCGCCTCAAGCAGATCCGCAAGGGCGTGATGGAGCTCTACATCTCCGATCACCCGCTCGACTGCCTGACCTGCGCGGCCAATGGTGACTGCGAATTGCAGGACATGGCCGGCGCCGTCGGCCTGCGCGACGTGCGCTACGGCTATGAGGGCGACAACCACGTCATGGCGCGCAACAACGGCGAGGCGAATGCCCGCTGGATGCCGAAAGACGAATCGAACCCCTATTTCACCTACGACCCCTCCAAGTGCATCGTCTGCTCGCGCTGCGTGCGCGCCTGCGAGGAAGTTCAGGGCACCTTCGCGCTGACCATCGAGGGGCGCGGTTTCGACAGCCGTGTCTCCCCCGGCATGCACGAACATTTCCTCGATTCCGAATGCGTCTCCTGCGGCGCCTGCGTGCAGGCCTGCCCGACCGCGACGCTGACGGAAAAGTCGGTGATCGAGATCGGCCAGCCGGAACATTCCGTCGTCACCACCTGCGCCTATTGCGGCGTCGGCTGCTCCTTCAAGGCGGAGATGCGCGGCGAGGAGCTGGTGCGCATGGTGCCCTGGAAGGACGGGCAGGCCAACCGCGGCCATTCCTGTGTCAAGGGCCGCTTCGCCTATGGCTACTCGACCCACCGCGAGCGCATCCTCAACCCGATGATCCGCGAGAAGATCTCCGATCCGTGGCGGGAAGTGACCTGGGAAGAGGCCTATGCCCATGTGGCCGCCGAATTCCGCCGCATCCAGTATCAATACGGCCGTGACTCCATCGGCGGCATTACCTCCTCGCGCTGCACCAACGAGGAGACCTATCTCGTCCAGAAGCTGATCCGCGCCGGCTTCGGCAACAACAATGTCGATACCTGCGCCCGCGTCTGCCATTCGCCGACCGGCTACGGCCTCGGCCAGGCCTTCGGCACCTCCGCCGGCACGCAGGATTTCGACAGCGTCGAGCACACGGATGTGGTGATAATCATCGGCGCCAACCCGACCGACGCCCATCCCGTCTTCGGCTCGCGCCTCAAGAAGCGCCTGCGCCAGGGAGCGAAGCTCATCGTCGTCGACCCGCGCCGCATCGACCTCGTCTCCTCGCCGCATGTCAAGGCGTCCTATCACCTGCCGCTGAGGCCCGGCACGAACGTCGCCGTCGTCACCGCGCTCGCCCATGTCATCGTGACGGAAGGCCTCTTCGACGAGAGATTCATCCGCGAGCGCTGCGACTGGTCGGAGTTCGAGGACTGGGCCGCCTTCGTCGCCGAGCCGCGCCACAGCCCGGAAGAGACCGAGGCCCTGACGGGCGTTCCGGCCGAGACGCTGCGCGGCGCCGCGCGCCTCTTCGCTACCGGTGGCAACGGCTCGATCTATTACGGCCTTGGCGTCACCGAGCACAGCCAGGGCTCGACCACCGTCATGGCCATCGCCAACCTCGCCATGGCGACCGGCAATATCGGCCGCGAGGGCGTCGGCGTGAACCCGCTGCGCGGCCAGAACAACGTGCAGGGCTCCTGCGACATGGGCTCCTTCCCGCACGAGCTGCCGGGCTACCGCCACATCTCGGACGACGCCACCCGCGACGTCTTCGAGAAGATGTGGGGCGTGAAGCTCAACAACGAGCCGGGCCTTCGCATCAACAACATGCTCGACGCCGCCGTCGAGGGCACCTTCATGGGCCTCTACATCCAGGGCGAGGACATCCTCCAGTCCGACCCGGACACGCGGCACGTCTCCGCCGGCCTTGCCGCCATGGAATGCGTCGTCGTGCAGGATCTCTTCCTCAACGAGACGGCGAACTACGCCCATGTCTTCCTGCCCGGCTCGACCTTCCTCGAAAAGGACGGCACCTTCACCAATGCCGAGCGCCGCATCAACCGCGTGCGCCGCGTCATGACCCCGAAGAACGGCTATGCCGACTGGGAGGTCACGCAGAACCTCGCCAAGGCGATGGGCCTCGACTGGAACTACACGCACCCCTCCGAGATCATGGACGAGATCGCCGCGACGACGCCGAGTTTCGCCCTCGTCTCCTACGACTATCTCGACAAGATCGGCTCGGTGCAGTGGCCCTGCAACGAGCAGCATCCGCTCGGCTCGCCGATCATGCACACGGACGGCTTCGTGCGCGGCAAGGGTAAGTTCATACGAACGGAATATGTCGCGACCGACGAGAAGACCGGCCCGCGCTTCCCGCTGCTGCTCACCACCGGCCGCATCCTCAGCCAGTACAATGTCGGCGCCCAGACCCGGCGCACCGACAACGTCGTCTGGCACGAGGAGGACCGGCTGGAGATCCATCCGCACGACGCCGACAACCGCGGCATCCGCGACGGCGACTGGGTGCGCCTGACGAGCCGCGCCGGCGAGACGACGCTGCGCGCCCTCATCACCGACCGCGTCGCGACGGGCGTCGTCTATACGACCTTCCACCATCCCGGCACGCAGGCCAACGTTATCACCACGGACTTCTCCGACTGGGCGACCAACTGCCCGGAATACAAGGTGACGGCCGTGCAGATCTCGCCTTCCAACGGCCCGTCCGACTGGCAGGTCGAATATGATGAGCTGTCGAAGCGCTCGCGCCGCATCGCCGGCAAGCTGGAGGCGGCAGAATAGGAGCGCCCGTGCCCGGTTTCGCCACCACGAGCAAGGTTTCCGAAACCGCCCGCCGCAGCGGGCGGCTGACGGCTGGCGAGCGCGTCGTTCCGGAGGAGACGCCCGTCGCCTTCTCCTATGCCGGCTCAACCCATGCCGTGATGATGGCGACGCCCGCCGACCTTGAGGATTTCGCCGTCGGCTTCAGTCTGACGGAAGGCATCATCGCCGATCCGGCCGAGATCGAAACCGTCGAGGCGGTGGCGGAAGACAGGGGCATCGACCTTCAGATCCGCCTTGCGGATGCGCAAAACGACGCCCTGACTGCCCGCCGCCGCCACATGGCCGGCCCGGTCGGCTGTGGCCTCTGCGGCATCGAATCCATCGAGCAGGCCGTGCGCGTGACGCCCTCCGTTAGTTCTTCTTCGCTTACCTTGAGCGAAGAGGACGTGGTCGAGGCGGTCCGCCTGCTGAACGGCCAGCAGCCGCTGCACATGATGACGCGCGCCGTGCACGGCGCCGGCTTCTATGTGCCCGGCAAGGGCCTTGTCGCCGTGCGCGAGGATGTCGGCCGGCACAATGCGCTCGACAAGCTCGTCGGGGCCGCGAGGCGCGCGGGCCATGCGGGAGATGCGGGCGCGGTGGTCGTGACGAGCCGTGTCTCGGTGGAGATGGTGCAGAAGACGGCGGTCATCGGCAGCCCCTTCATCATCGCCATTTCCGCGCCGACTGCGCTCGCCATCCGCACGGCGCAAGAGGCGGGCATGACGCTGATCGCGCTGGTGCGCGGCGACGAATTCGAGATTTTCACCGGTGCGGAGCGCGTCGTCGCCGACGCCACGCGCTGGGTGGGCAACGGTTAGAGCATTGTTTTAACGCAATTCCGGACGCAAGGCCGCTTCGCGCTTTTGCTGGAATTGTTCTTGGAGGCAGGCATGTCGGACGACAACAAGATCATCAGGATGGCAAACCAGATCGCCACCTTCTTCCATTCCCAGCCTGCGGATGAACGGCCGGGCGGCGTCGCCACCCACATCAACAAGTTCTGGGAACCGCGCATGCGCCGCCAGCTTTTCGACCTCGTCGACAATCACGGCGGCGAGGGTCTCGACGGCCTCGTCCTCGAAGCCGTGCCGCTGATTCATCGGCCCGTGCCCCAGATGGATGCGCCGACCGGCCTTGCCTGATCGTCAACGGCCGGCATCGCTGCCGGCCGTTCTATAGTCGCTCAGAACTCTTCCCAACTCTCCGCCACCGCCGCCGAACCACGCGGCGACCGCATGCTGCGCGCCGCGACATGAAGCTGCGCGACATGGGCGGGCGCCGCCGCCTGCTGGACGGGCTGCGCGCTGCCGGCAAGGCGGAACCGCCGGATGAGAGCATGCAGCGCATCGGCCTCGCGGGCCATCGCGTGGCTCGCCGCCGTGCTTTCCTCCACCATCGCCGCATTCTGCTGCGTCGCCTGGTCCATCGCGTTGACCGACTGGTTGATCTCGCGAAGGCCGGTCGACTGCTCGCGCGAGGCTTCCACGATGGCCGCGACGTTGGTGTGGACCTCCTGCACCTGGGCAAGAATCTCCTGCAAGGCCCGCCCGGTCTCGTCGACGAGGGCGACGCCGCTCTTCACCTGCTCGCCGGAGGTGGTGATCAGCGCCTTGATGTCCTTGGCCGCGCTTGCCGAACGTTGCGCGAGTTCGCGCACCTCCTGCGCCACGACGGCGAAGCCCTTGCCGGCCTCGCCCGCCCGCGCCGCCTCGACCCCGGCATTGAGGGCGAGCAGATTGGTCTGGAAGGCGATATCGTCGATGACGCCGATGATGTTGGAGATCTCGCGCGACGACTGCTCGATCTGCCCCATCGCGTCGATCGCCTTCTTCACCACCGCGCCGGACTTTTCCGCCCCCACCTTCGTTTTGGAGACGAGCGTGCCGGCCTCGTCCGCCCGCCGGCTCGAATCGGCGACCGTCGTGGTGATCTCGTCGAGGGCGGCGGCCGTCTCCTCGACGGAAGCCGCCTGCTGCTCGGTGCGCTTGGCAAGATCATCCGCCGCAGAGCGGATCTCCTGCGCGCCGGAGGCGATCGCATTGGCATTGGCCTCGACCGTCCGCATCGCTTCGTGCAGACCGGTGACGGCCTCGTTGAAGTCCTTGCGGACCGTTTCCATCGAAGGCACGAAGGATGTAGCAAGGTTCTGCGTGAGGTCGCCCTCGGCCAGCGCCTTCAGCGCCGCGCCGAGCGTGTTGATCGCCGACATGCGCTCCGTCACGTCGGTCGCGAATTTCACGACCTTGTAGACGCGGCCGTTGAGGTCCCGGATCGGGTTATAAGCGGCCTGGATCCAGATTTCCTTGCCGCCCTTGCCGTAGCGGACGAATTCGTTGGAAATGAACCGGCCGTCCGCGAGTTTTTTCCAGAATTCCGCATAGGCCGGCGTCTGCACATAGGCAGGATCGCAGAACATGCGGTGATGCTTGCCGCGGATTTCGGAAAGGTCATAGCCGAGCGCCGCGCAGAAATTCTCGTTGGCATGCAGGATCTCGCCGGTCGGCGTGAACTCGATCACCGCCTGGGAGCGCGAGATCGCATCGAGCTTGCTGGCATCCTCCGACGCCTGCTTCTTCGCCTCGGTGATGTCGCTGGCGAACTTCACCACCTTGTAGGGCTTGCCGCCGCGCAGGACCGGATTGTACGTCGCCTGGATCCAGATCTCGCCGCCATCCTTGCGCAGGCGCTTGTAGCTGTTGGAATCGTATTCCCCGCGGCCGAGCCGCGCCCAGAACTGCCGGTAGTCCTCGCTTGCCGTATAGGCGGCGTCGCAGAAGATGCGGTGATGCTTGCCGACGATTTCCTTCAGCTCGTAGCCGAGCGCTCGGCAGAAGTTTTCGTTGGCCTCCAGAATGGTGCCGTCGAGGTCAAAATGGATCACGGCCTGCGAACGCGACAGCGCGTCGATGATGCGGGCCGCATCCGAAGACTTTGCAAATGAAAGCATGGCCTGTCCCTTTGTGCGACGGCCACGGGCTCTCGGATGGCGACGTGGCGGTCGTCAATTGTTGTCATATGACATGGCCGCCACGGCGAACCATGATTAGAATTTATGAATTCAATCATCGCGGGAAGGGCCCTGCCCGCGCCAAAATGCGCACCTGCAATCAAAGATGGAATTATAGGCTTAAAAATTGATGAAACGCAGACGGTGAAATCTAGGTATGGTTGCATATGAGCCGATTTGCAGATCACCGGATAGCGATAAACTCACGTAAGGGAAGGATATGCGCGGTCGATCCATCTCAATACAAACGCAAAAGTTGCACTCGATTGAAGGCAACAAAAAACCGCCCTGCGTGCACAGGACGGTTGCATGTTTGAACGGTATCGCTTCGCTTAGGCGGCCATGTCTTCCATGTCGCGCTCCTTGAACATGCGCGCAAGGTTCAGGAAGCAGATCATGCCGTTCTCATGGGCGATGATGCCTTCCGCATAGGCCTTGTCGAAGGACGTCGTCACTTCCGGCACCGGCTGGACCTGCTCGCTGCGGATCGTCAGGATGTCCGACACGCGGTCGACCACGAGGCCGACGACCATGTTGTGGACTTCGGCGACCACGATGGCGCTGCGTTCGTTGGCTTCCGTGCTCTTCATGCCGAGCTTGTGCGCCAGATCGATGATCGGGATCACAGTGCCGCGCAGGTTCATCACGCCGATGACGTCCGGCGGAGAATGCGGGATCGGCGTGGACGGCGCCCAGCCGCGGATTTCGCGGATCGTGGTCGTCTTCACGCAGAATTCCTGATCGTGCAGGCGGAATGCGATGATTTCGAGCGTGTCGCCGGCAAAGCCGGCCGTGTTGATGGAGGTCATCGAGCGGTCTTCCCAGTTGGTCTGCGTATCCCGGCGATCCTATGCACGCTCTGGTTAAAATCTTTCAAACGCTTTGCGGATTGCTGCCCGCGACATCAATATTCCTTCTCGTAGAAGATACCTGCGCCCGCGCTGCCGGCGCTGCCGGCCTCGCCGCGCAGCTTCAGCCCGCGCCCGACATCGAGGTTGATCACGGCCTTCGCCCCGTTCGTCTCGGGATCCTGCTTCAGCTCGATATAGGTGCGCTCGTTGAGATACTTGCCGGCCGACACCGCCGCCCGGCCCTCGGCATCCGTCGTGATGTCGAGGTCGTCGACGCCGAGTTTGCTGCGCAGGCTGTCGAGCAGGCCGGTGGAGCTGCCGCCGGCAAGCTGGCTGGCCGCCGAGGCAAGCTGCGCGATCTGTACCGCCGAGAGGTTCGACATGGAGCGGTTGAAGATGAGCTGCGCCAGGATTTCATCCTGCGGCAGCGAGGGCGAGGAGGCGAAGGTCACCGTCGGATTGCTGGCAAGACCCGCCACGGTCACGGTGATTTCCGTGGTGCCGGCCGTGCTGGAGGCGACGAGATCAACCGTCGGCACCAGTCCACCCGCAAAGCCGATACGGGCGCTGGTGAAATCGAGGCGGCGCGTCAGGATTTCCATGCGCCCGCGCTCCAGCTCGAAGCCGCCCGAGACGACCGGCGACGCGGACGTGCCGGTGATCTTGAGATTGCCGCCCATCTCGGCATTGATGCCGCGACCGCGCACGAAGAGCTGGCCCGGCGATTCGATGGTGAGGTCGAGCGCGATGCCGCGTGAGGCGCCGCTGGAGCCCTGCTGGCGCTGGACGTCCGCGGTCATGCGCTTGACGTCCGCCGGCGCGTTGCGGTGCTTGATGTCGATTTCCGAGAGCGATGCCGGCAGCTTCTGCGGAATGGTGATGTTCGCCTTGTTGATGCGCACCTTGCCGGCGAGCGCCAGGTCCGCGAGCGGCCCCTTCAGCGTCAGGTCGCCGGCAACGTTCCCGGTCACCAGCGTGCCGTCGACATAGACGATGTCGCCGAGCTTGATCGCCACGTCGACGGGAAAGCCGCTCGCAGGATCGATCCCGACCGTGCCGCTCGCCGAAAGCTGCCCGCCGCTCGCCAGCTTGCCGGAAACGGTCTCGATCACCGCCTGGCGCCCGTTCATGTTGACGCGGATCGTGAGGTTCTCGACGGCAAGGTTGCGGCGCACGTCGACGAGGCGCGCGCCGCTCGCCGTGATACTGCCGGTGACGGAGGGCGCCGCCGCCGTGCCGCCGATGGCAAGGTCGACATTGGCATTGCCCGTCAGCACGAAGCCCTGCGCCGAAAGCTGGCCCTGCAGGGCGCTGAACGGCACCGTGCCGTTGAATTTCAGCCCGAGCGGCGTCGCTCCGCCGATGCCGACCGTGCCGCCGCCGCGGAAGGAAAGCCCGCCGCCGCCGGAAAGCACCGTGTCGAGGCGCACCTGGTTGTTGGCGAATTCGCCCTTGGCATTGATGTCGAGCGCGCCGATCCCTGCACCGCGCGTCTGGCTCGTCACCGCGCCCTTCCAGTCGAGCGCATAGTTGACGACGGGGGCCGCCGCCTTGCCCTTCACCGTCACCGTGCCGCCGATCGCGCCGTCCGCATCGAGCCCGGCGGCGAAATTGTTGACGAGCGCGGCCGGCAGGGCATTGAGCCGCAGCGACAGGTCGAGCGTCTCGCCCGCCTTGCCGGAAACGGCAACGGAACCGCTGCCCGCCTGGATGGTGAGCCCGTCGAGCGTCGCAACGCCGTTGGTCACGCCGATCGTCGTCGGCTTGGCGAGCTTGACGGCAATGCGGCGCGGCGCGGCCTCGAAGGCCTGCAGGGCGACGTCGAGCCCGCCCTCCCGCTGCAGCACCTTGCCTTTGGTGAGGAGCGGCGCGCCGTCGAGACGGCCGGTCAGGTCGAAATTCGTCGCCTGTCCCTCACGGGTGAAGGCAAGCTTCAGCGCCTCCAGCTTGTTCTCGCCCGAGGCGACCTGCTCGGCGCGCACCGTGCCGGTGATCGCCGCCGTCGCAAGGTCGGTGATGGAAAGGTCGACGGCGGGCTTTGTAATGCTCACGGCATCGCGGCGGATCGAGGCGCCGGACGCCTGCACGGTGGCAGAAGTCTTGCCGTTGCCCGTCGCGATCTCGACCTGCCCGGACAGATCGCCCGCCGCCTGCTGGCCGGCCATGGCGGCAAGCAGGCCGAGATCGGGGAAATCGAAGCGGATCGTGCCGTCGGGCATGAAGTTCGGCGCCAGCGCCAGCGAGCTCTTCAGCGTGTTCGGGCCGATCTCGGCCTCCAGAACCGGCACGGAGATGCGCCCGCCCTCCGACGTGATGCTGGAGCGCACATTGATCGCCTGCCCGTCGAGCGCGCCAGTCGCCGTCAGCTCGCCGGAGGGGCTGTCGGCGACCGCCTTGCCCTTCAGCGTCACCACGAGGTCGCTGAGCGTTCGGCCGGAAAGCGTCGCCCCGCTGGAGGTGATCTTCGCGGAAACGTCGGGCCCGGAAAGCGGTCCATTCGCGGAAAGCTCGAACGCCGCCTCGCCCGCCGCATCCGCCAGCAGCTTGCCGAGGTTCAGCACCTTGCCGGTGAGCGCGGCCTCCACATTGCCCTTTGCGAGCGAGACATCGCCCGCCGTCTCCAGCGTGCCGGACTTCACCGTCAGGCCGGAAACCTGGAGCCCGCCGTCGCCGGCGAGCTGAACCCGGCCCTCCATAGCGATCGTCGTGTCGAACTTGCCGGCAAGGGCCGGCGGCAGCACGGCCGGCAGGGCGAAGAGACGGAAATTGACGTCCGCCTCGCGGCTTTCCAGCCCGTAGCGGCCGGAAAGCGTGCCGCCGATGCTGGCGCTTTCAAGCGTCGCCGGATCGAAAGCGATCTCGCCGGGCGAGACATTCAGCGTCGCGGTGAGTTTCGCCGGGCCCTTCACCATTCGGTCGACATCGGGATTGGCGAAGACCATGGTGCCGGTTTCGAGCGTCACGTCGATGCGGCCGGACTGGTTGGCCACATCGAAGGCATCGCTCCGGGCGGCAAGGCGGATATCCTGGATGCGCCCGGCCGGCAGCTCGGCGGCGGCGATGGTCGCATTGGCCTCGAGCCTTGCCGCACTCGCCTCGCCGGTCAGCGAAAGGTCAGCGTCGTGGATGACCACCTGGGCGTCGCCATCGGCGAGCGGCCAGCGGAAATCGATGGGGCCGTCCTTGCCGGAAAGCTTGACGTCGAGGTCGTTGCTGCCCTTGGCGCTCAGCGTGCCAGAGGCGGCAAGTGTCATCGCACCGGTCGAGATCGCGCCCTTCTCGATGCGCAGCATATCCGAACCGTCGAAGGCGGCGACCACGTCGATGCCGGTCTCGCCGGCAAAGAGCGGGCGGAGCTGCGGCGGCATCAGCGCGTCGAACGTGCCGCCGCCATTGAGCGCGATGGTGTGCAGGCCGCCCTGCGCCAGGTCATGGCGGCCGTCGACCCGCAGCATTTCCGTGCCGTCGAGCGCAGCGGAAAGCCGTCCCTTCCATTGCGAGAGCGGGCCGTCCCCCGTCAGGCGGATCGCCACGGCCGGCTCGTCCGGCAGCTTGAGCAGCCTCGCCAGGATTCCGCCCTTCGGCTCGGCGACGTCGGCCTCGAGCCGCAATTCGTTGGCGGCCGGATTGAAGACGATATCGGCCGCGACGCGCGCATCGGGCCGCGCCTTTTCGGAGGCCGAAAGCTTGATCGCCACGCTGTCCGCCGTCGCATCGCCCCGTCCCGACACGACGATGCGCTGGTCACGGCCGGCAACGGTTCCCGAGACGAAGAGTTCGGGAATGGCGAGCGAACCCACATGCACCTCGACCGGCAGGCTGAACGGCTTGCTTTCCGTCGGTTCCGCATCGGCCTTGGCCTCTGGCAGGCGGAGCAGCGAGATCGAGGAAGCGGACACCCGCGACGCATCGAAGCTGAAGAACAGGAGCCGCAGCGGCGACCAGTCGACGGCAAGGTCCCGGATTTCCGCATAGGTCCCTTTCTCGTCGCCGAGCGTGATCGCGCCGGCGCGCAGCTTGCCCGTCAGAAGGCCCGAGGGCTCGCTGATCGAGATGACCTGCCCGTTCGCAGCCGCGATCTTCTCCGCATAGGAAACCGCCAGGCGCGCGCCGGTGTCCGAAAACCCGACGAAGCCCAGCAGCGCGACGGCCAGCACGACGAGGACGGCAAGGCCGTAGCCGACACAGCGGAGCGTTGCGCGGAGAATTCGGGAAAGCCTGTTCATGCTTCATCCATTTCGCGTGCGGGGAGCGCGGAATCGCTCCTCAACGTCTAGAATCCCAATCGCGCATGCGATCAAGAGCCTAGATGAAAATTGGGGCGACAGTCAGAAGGACTGGCCGATGCCGGCATAGACCCCGAAGGAGGTTCCGCCGGGATATTTCTTCAGCGGCACCGCGACATCGAGGCGGAGCGGCCCGAACGGCGTCGCATAGCGCAGGCCGAGGCCGGCGCCGGCCCGGATATCCTTGAAATCCGGGATCTCGTCGGTCGAGACCGTGCCCGCGTCGATGAAGGGCACAAGGCCGATCGTCTCGGTGATCCCGATGCGGACTTCCGCCGACGCCGCCATGTAGGAACGCCCGCCGAGGAGCTGGTTCGCCCCGTTGCGCGGCGAGATCTCCTGATAGCCGTAGCCGCGCACCGTGCCGCCGCCGCCGAGATAGAAGCGGCGCGTCGCCGGAATGTCGGAGAGCTGGTCGCCGCCGATGATCGTGCCGCCTGCAAGCTTGCCCGCGAGCACGAAGCGATCCTCCGCGCCGAGTGCCTTGTAACCGGTGATCGCGCCTTCGAAGCTGGAGAAGAACGTGCCGCGTTGCGTTTCGTAGCTCGGCTTCGCGTTGATCAGGAAGCGGTAGCCTTCCGTCGGGTTCAGCTTGTCGTCGCGGGTGTCGCGCACATATTCGATCGGGATGCTCGCCGTCAGGTACTTGTTCTTGCCGAACGCGTCCTCGACATCGGCCCAGCTCAGCTCGGCGCCTGCGCTCACCGTATCCTTGTCGGAAAGCTCGACGCTGACGCCCGCGGCCGCCGTGGTGGTGAAGGCCTTGTAGGCGTCGGGATCGACGATCGAGGCCTTGAGGCTGGCATTGAACGTCGAGGCCGGGCCGAAGGCGCCGGGCTTGGAGAAAAGGATGGCGGTCGAATAGTCGAGATCGCCGATATCCGATTCGCCGATCCGGTTGACCGACCCTTCGATGCGCAGCGATTCGGCCTGGCCGAAAAGGTTGCGATGCCCCCAATATCCCTGCAGGCCGATGCCGTCCGTGTTCGAATATTGCGCGCCGACGCCGAAATAGCGGTGCTTGCCTTCGGAGACCTCGATGGTCATCGGCAGTGAACCGTCGGGCGCGAGCTTGGAGGCCTCGCGGATCGTCACGCTAGAAAAGACGCCGAGCGCGCGCAGCCGCTCCGACGCCTTGGTCAGCGCTTCCGGCGAATAGGGCTGGCCGGCATTGATACGCGAATAGCGCTGCACGAAACCGGGATCGACAGTCTTGGTGCCGTTGACGCCGACCGCGCCGACGGGTGCGACCGGCCCGCCCTCGGCGGCGATCACCACGTCGACGGTCTGCGTCTTGTGGTCGGCGGTGGCGTTGCGCTCGGTCAGCTTGGCCAGCGGCCGGCCTTCCGCCTTGAGATCGACGACGACCTTCTCGCCAGCCTTGAGGATGATGGTGGAATCGGCCCGCGCACCCGGCACCAGCCCGTAATCGGCCGGATTGCGTCCCTCGGCATCGCCCGAAAAGGCCACCTCGCCGAAGGTGAAGACCGGGCCGGGCTCGACGCTGATCGTCACCGGGATCGCGCCCCGGTGGTTGAATTCCGGATTGGGCGGCAGGGAATCGAGGTCCTGCCCGTTGACCGTCACGTTCACCACGCCGCCATAGCGGCCGTTCTCGTAGAGCGCGGCAAGGATGCGGTCGCGGTCGTCGCGCGCCTTGATGACGAGGCCCAGGTCGCCGGAGACCGGCGTCCCCTCGTCCTGCTTCAGATAAGCGGCATTCTCGACGGCCTTCTTGAGGTCGCCGTCCTCTGTGCCCGGATCGAGCGTCAGCGAATAATTGACCGGATCGATGACCTCGGCGGTGTCCTTCTCCTTTTCGAAGAATTTCATGCCGAAGAGTTCGAAGGCAAGGGCCGGATTTGCGGCCAGCGGACCACAGGCGAGCGCTGCGGCGACCGCGAGGGCGGTGCCAGCCTTCAGAAACGCAAAACTCTTTTCCGGCCGGTTCACTTTATCCCGCATCCGCAGCTATCCGTCGCCTTTCTCCTTCAAGGTGCGGTGCGCGAACGGCTTCCGACACGGACTTCAGGCGCTCCGATCCATCCGGAGCTCTCAGGCAGGAAAAGACCCTAACGTGTTAGGTTTTCCGTAATGTTAACGGCGGTTTTACACGCAGGCGCGCCAGATTTGAAGCGCAGCAGGCGATTTTATGCCGGCGGCAGGCAAGCAAAAGCCCCGGAGAACCTCCGGGGCTTCGCATAGGTTGCAGTCGTTGGCGATCAATAATAGTCGCGCGGGCAACGGTCGATATAGCGACGACCGTGGCGGTCGCGGTAGTAGCACTGACCGGGCTGATCGGAAACGCTGCCGATCACGGCGCCGGAAACGCCACCGATGGCGGCACCGACAGCCGCACCACGGACGTTACCGGTGACGGCACCGCCGATGATCGCGCCGGAGACGGCGCCGATACCTGCACCCTTTTCCGTCTGCGTGCAGCTGGCAACGGCCATGCCGACCAGAACGAGCGCAATGATTTTCTTCATGAACCTTCTCCAAAGTTGAACGGCGGCCCGGTTTTCCGGGTCCACCCTGCCCCCTTCTACTCAGCAACATACCGGGGCCGTCGACGACGGTCAGGTCTGTCCGACACTGAAAATATCGCCGGAAACAGGGAAGTCCATGGTTGGAAAGTATTTTTTTACGGCGCGAATAAACAGCGTTTCCGTTTCGTTTTAACGCCCTCGGCATGCGGCGCTCACGAGAAATTTCACCCGCCGTTGAAAGTACCGGTTGATCGCCGGGTCAAAACGTCAAATGATATGATTGCCGGGGCGCACAGGGGATGGAGGATTTCCCGTCGCGCCCGCAGTGCCGGAACAGATGCATGCGAAGACAATGCTGGCGTCATTAGATCCCGGGCCCGCGTCGTGAGGACGCCCGCTGCATGTCACGTCGGATCGAACGGCCCAGCGGTGCATGAACCGCCAGGGAGGAACGAATGGCGAAAGTGGCAATGACCGTCAATGGCAGGAAGGTGAGCAAGGAGTGCGAGGACCGCACCCTCCTTGTGCATTTCCTGCGCGACCAGCTCAGTCTTACCGGAACCCATGTCGGCTGCGATACGTCCCAGTGCGGCGCCTGCGTCGTGCATATGGACGGCAAGGCCGTGAAGAGCTGTTCCATCCTCGCGGCCCAGGCCGCCGGCTCCGAAATCCTCACCATTGAGGGCCTTGCGGCCAATGGCGAACTGCATCCCGTGCAGGCCGCCTTCAAGGCCAATCACGGCCTGCAATGCGGCTTCTGCACGCCCGGTATGGTGATGACGGCGGTCGACATGATCAACCGCCATGGCGGAAAGCTCGACGAGCAGACGGTTCGCGAGAACCTTGAAGGCAATATCTGTCGATGCACCGGTTACCACAATATCGTGAAAGCCATCCTCGCCGCCGCGGAGGAAATGAGCGCGGCAGGCCGGCAGGCTGCGGAATAGGCGTCAGGCAACAGGCAGCAGCCGATTGGCGGCCAGTTGCGCGACGGTGAAATCCCGAACGCCTGTTGGCCGGCGCCTGCTGCCTCACTTCTCTGGAGGAGATGAAGATGGGTGTCGAAGGCATCGGCGCGCGCGTCGCGCGAAAGGAAGACAAGCGGTTCCTCATGGGCCAGGGGCGCTACACGGACGACATGTCCGTGCCGGGCATGCGCTACGCCGCATTCGTGCGCTCGCCGCATGCGCATGCGAGAATCAAGGGCATCGACACGTCGGCGGCGGAGGACATGCCCGGCGTCATCGCCGTGCTCAACGGCAGGCAGATGCTCGACGACGGCATCGGCAACCTGATCTGCGGCTGGATGATCCATTCCAAGGACGGCTCGCCGATGAAGATGGGCGCCTGGCGGCCCCTTGCCCATGACACGGTGCGCTATGTCGGCGATGCCGTCGCCGTGGTCGTCGCCGACAGCGTCAGCGAGGCGCGCGACGCGGCCGAAGCCGTCGTCGTCGACTACGAGGTCCTGCCCGCCGTCACCGATGCCGTGAAGGCGCTGGAGGCCGGCCAGCCGCAGCTCCACCCGGAAGCCCCCGGCAACCTCATCTACGACTGGGAGATCGGCGACAGCGCCGCGACGGACGCGGCCATCGCCGCGGCCGCCCATGTCACGGAGATGAGGATCGTCAACAACCGCCTCGCGCCGAACCCGATGGAGCCGCGCGCCGCGCTCGGCATCTACGATTCGGCCGAGGATCACTACACCTGCTACACGACGAGCCAGAACCCCCATGTCGCGCGCCTCGTCATGAGCGCCTTCTACAATGTCGCGCCGGAAAACAAGCTGCGCGTCATCGCGCCCGATGTCGGCGGCGGCTTCGGCTCGAAGATCTATATCTATCCGGAAGAAATCGTCTGTCTCTGGGCCTCCAAGCGGTCCGGCGTTCCGGTGAAATGGACGAGCGACCGTACCGAAGCCTTCCTCACCGACGCCCATGGCCGCGACCATGTCTCGACGGTCAAGATGGCCTTCGACGCGAACAACCGCGTCACGGCGCTGAAGGTCGACACCATCGCCAATTTCGGCGCCTATATGTCGCTCTTCTCCTCCGCCGTGCCGACCTATCTCTATGCGACGTTGCTCTCCGGCCAGTACAATTTCCCGGCCATCCACGCCAATGTGCGGGCGGTCTACACCAACACCGTCGCCGTCGACGCCTATCGCGGCGCCGGGCGGCCGGAAGCGACCTACCTGCTGGAACGCACGATGGAGACGGCGGCGCGCGAACTCGGCGTTTCGCCGGCCGAGCTTCGCCGCATCAACTTCATCCGCTCCTTCCCGCACCAGACGCCCGTCATCATGAACTATGACGCCGGCGACTACGAGGCCTCACTGGAGGCCGCCATGGCCGCGGCCGACTGGAACGGCTTCCCGGCCCGCAAGGCCGAGGCCGCCAGCCGCGGCATGAAGCGCGGCATCGGCATGAGCTGCTATATCGAGGCCTGCGGCATCGCGCCGTCCGCCGCGGTCGGCTCGCTCGGCGCGGGCGTCGGCCTCTGGGAATCGGCGGAGGTGCGCGTCAATGCCGTCGGCACGATCGAGGTGTTGACCGGCTCGCACAGCCACGGCCAGGGCCATGAGACGACCTTCGCCCAGCTCGTCGCCGACCGCTTCGGCGTGCCGATCGACAGCGTCTCCATCGTGCATGGCGACACGGACAAGGTGCAGATGGGCATGGGCACCTATGGTTCCCGCTCCGGCGCGGTCGGCATGTCCGCCGTCGTCAAGGCGCTCGACAAGGTGGAGGCGAAGGCCAAGAAGATCGCCGCACACCTGATGGAAGCCGACGAGAGCGACATCGTCGTCGAGAACGGCGCATTGAAGGTCGCCGGCACCGACAAGTCGGTACCCTGGTTCCAGATGGCGCTCGCAGCCTACACCGCGCACAACCTGCCCTCCGGCATGGAGCCGGGCCTGAAGGAAGGCGCCTTCTACGATCCGGCCAACTTCACCTTCCCGGCCGGCTGCTACATCTGCGAGGTCGAGATCGACCCGGAGACGGGCAAGACGAAGATCGTCCAGTTCGTCGCTGCCGACGACTTCGGCAACATCATCAACCCGATGATCGTCGAGGGCCAGGTGCACGGCGGCATCGCGCAGGGCATCGGACAGGCGCTGCTTGAGGGCGTGCACTACGACCCGGAAACCGGCCAGCTCCTGACGGCGAGCTACATGGACTACACCATGCCGCGCGCCGACGACCTGCCCTCCTTCCAGGTCTCGCACCAGGTCACGCCCTGCCCGAACAATCCGCTCGGCATCAAGGGCTGCGGCGAGGCGGGCGCCATCGGCTCCCCGCCGGCGCTGATGAACGCCATCACCGACGCCATCGACAACAACGACCTCACCATGCCCGCAACGCCCCAGAAGGTCTGGGCGGCGCTGGCGGCAAGCAACTGACGGGAGGACGCCATGTACGCAACCAACTACTATCGCGCCTCCTCCGTCGCCGACGCGGCCAAGCTGCAATCGTCCTCCGACGAAGCGAAATACGTCTCCGGCGGCATGACGCTGATCCCGACCATGAAGCAGCGGCTCGCCGCGCCTTCGGACCTCGTGGACCTTCGCCACGTCACGGAACTCAAGGGCATCTCGGTGAATGGCAACCGGGTGCGCATCGGCGCTGGCACGACGCATTACGAGGTCTCGACCTCGGCCGAGCTGAAGGCCGTCTGTCCGGCGATCTGCCATCTCGCCTCCCATATCGGCGACCCGCATGTCCGCCATATGGGCACCATCGGCGGCTCCATCGCCAATAACGACCCGGCGGCGGATTACCCCTCCGCCATGCTGGCGCTGGGGGCGATCATCGTCACCGACAGGCGTGAGATTCCCGCCGACGCCTTCTTCACCGGCCTCTTCGAGACGGCGTTGGAAGAGGGCGAGATCATCGTGGCGGTGAGCTTCGATGCTCCGGCAAAGGCCGCCTATTCAAAATTCCCCAACCCGGCCTCGCGCTATGCCATGGCCGGCGTCTTCGTGGCGAAGGGGGATGGCGGCGTCCGGGTGGCCGTGACGGGGGCCGGCTCCAACGGCGTCTTCCGCCATGCCGGGCTGGAGGCGGCGCTTGCCGCCGACTGGTCGGCGGATGCGGCGGCCGGCGTTTCCGTGGATGCGGCCGACCTCCTGTCGGATATCCACGGCAATGCCGAATATCGCGCGAACCTCGTGAGGGTCATGGCCAAGCGCGCCGTCGCCGCCGCCGGATAGCGTTGCAAAAGCTGAAACTGTTCGATGAAAAGGACGGTTGAGGCCGTCCTTTTTTCATGCAGACTTGACATGCATCAACATGGAATGGCCTTTGGGAGCCTAGGATACATTGGAATGGTTCAAAGGTGGCGCCGATTTGCCGCAGCGCTTTGCATTGCGGCAAAGCCGGGCCGGGTGTAGCCGATGAACGACAGCCAATGACGATGATGCCCGGGATTTCGCCGGACTGGAGACTCTGGATGGACTTCGAGACTTTCTTCAAGAACGAGCTGGACGGCCTGCATCAGGAAGGCCGCTATCGCGTCTTTGCCGACCTCGCGCGCCACAAGGGCAGCTTCCCCAGGGCGACGCGCCACACGGCGGAAGGCCCGAAGGACGTCACGGTCTGGTGTTCCAACGACTATCTCGGCATGGGCCAGCACCCGAAGGTCGTCGAGGCGATGAAGCTCGCCATCGACCAGTGTGGCGCCGGTGCCGGCGGCACCCGCAACATCTCCGGCACCAACCATTATCATGTGCTCCTCGAAGAGGAACTTGCCGACCTGCACGGCAAGGAATCGGCCCTGCTCTTCACTTCGGGCTACGTCTCGAACTGGGCCGCGCTCGGCACGCTCTGTTCGAAGATCCCCGGCATCATCTGTTTCTCCGATGCCGGGAACCACGCTTCGATGATCGAGGGCATCCGCCACTCGAAATGCGAGCGCGTCATCTGGAAGCACAATGATCTCAAGGACCTCGAAGCCAAGCTTGCTGCCGCCGACCCGAAGGCGCCGAAGCTGATCGCCTTCGAATCGGTCTATTCGATGGACGGCGACATCGCCCCCATCAAGGAAATCTGCGACCTCGCCGACAAGTACGGCGCGATGACCTATCTCGATGAAGTGCACGCCGTCGGCATGTACGGCCCGCGCGGCGGCGGCATCGCCGAGCGCGAGGGCCTGATGCACCGCCTGACGGTCATCGAGGGCACGCTCGGCAAGGCCTTCGGCGTCATGGGCGGCTATATCGCCGGTTCCGCCGCGCTCTGCGACTTCGTCCGCTCCTTCGCATCGGGCTTCATCTTCACGACCGCCCTGCCGCCGACGCTCGCCGCCGGCGCCCTCGCCTCGATCCGCCACCTCAAGGAAAGCCAGGTGGAACGCATCGCCCACCAGGCGCGCGTGCGCAAGCTGCGCGCGGCGCTCGACCGCAACGGCATTCCGCACATGCCGAATCCGAGCCATATCGTGCCGGTGATGGTGGGCGACGCCTCCAAGTGCAAGTGGATCTCGGACCTGCTGCTCGACAATTTCGGCGTCTACGTCCAGCCGATCAACTACCCGACCGTGCCGAAGAAGACCGAGCGCCTGCGCATCACGCCGACGCCGCTGCACACCGATGCCGATATCGAGCATCTTGTCGGCGCGCTGCATGCGCTGTGGTCGCGCTGTGCGCTGGCCCGCGCCGTCGCCTGATACGAAGAGACGAAGCGGTTACCCAACAAGCCCGGCGGCCACCCGCCGGGCTTCTTCGTCTCCGGCAAAGACATCGTCCATCGATGCTGCCGGCGGCAGGTGGCTGAGCCTGTCCATGACGGTCTCCGCGACGTCGGCCATCGACAGGAAGCCGATGCGCCCCGCGACGAAGGCATGGAACGCCACCTCCTCGGCGGCATTCATCACCGCACCCTGCAGGCCGCCGCGCGTAAGCGCCGTGCGGGCAAGCCGGAGCGCCGGGAAGCGCGCCTCGTCCGGCGCCTCGAAATCGAGCCGCGCGAGCTTGGCGAAATCCAGCCGGTCGACATTGAGCGGCGAGCGCTCGGGATAGGTCAGCGCATAGCCGATGGCCGTGCGCATGTCCGGCGCGCCGAGCTGCGCCAGCACCGAGCCGTCGACATAGCCGACCATGGAATGGATGATCGACTGCGGATGCACCACCACCTCGATCTGGTCCGGCCTGACGTCGAAGAGATGCTTCGCCTCGATCATCTCCAGGGCCTTGTTGAACATGGAAGCGCTGCCGATGGAGATCTTGAGGCCCATCGACCAGTTGGGATGCGCCCGCGCGATATCGGCCGTCACGCCCGCCATCTGCTCGCGGCTCCAGGTGCGGAAGGGACCGCCGGATGCCGTCAGCACGATGCGCTCGACGGCGTGGCGCTGGTCATCCTCCAGCGCCTGGAAGATCGCGCTGTGCTCGCTGTCGACGGGAATGAGCCGCCCGCCGCCTTCCGCCACCGCCTTGACGAAGAGGTCACCGGCCGAGACGAGGCATTCCTTGTTGGCAAGCGCGATATCCGCGCCTTTCCTGGCCGCCGCCAGCGTCGGAGCAAGGCCGGCCGTGCCGACGATCGCCGCCATCACCCAGTCGGCATCCGCGGAAGCCGCCTCCAGCAGCGCCTCACGCCCGGCCGCCGCCTCGATACCACTGCCCGAAAGCGCATCCTTGAGCGCGCCGTAGCGGCTCTCGTCCGCCGTCACCGCCAGCCGCGCGCCGCAGTCCTTCGCCTGCGCGGCGAGAAGGTCGACATTGCCGTTGCCGGTCAGCGCCAGCACCTCGTAGCGCTCGCGCCCGCCGAGCTGGCGCACCACGTCGAGCGTGCTGGTGCCGATGGAGCCTGTCGAGCCGAGAATGGTGATGCGGCGCTTCGGCCGCGCATCGGGAGCCATGGTGATTTCCGCGTTTTTCTTGTTATCGAGCAAAAGGCTCTACAGGCGAAAGACGCCTGCAACAAGTCATGGAAATGCTGTAAAGCGAAGGCACGGCCCCTGTTCTGGAACCCGCGGCTTGACCTTTTCACCCGGACGGCCATAACGTCCCGGCGAAGCGGCATTCCGCGCTGACGCGATTGGAGAAATTCGTGCACCGACGCCTGAGAGTATGGACCCTCGCCTGCCTTGCCTTTCTGGCGGCAGCTCCGGCCTATGCCGACGAGCCGGTCCCGGGCGGTCTCGGCGGCACCTGGCTGGCCGAGGATATCGGCGGCAACGGTGTCATCGACAACCTGCAGACGACGCTCGAGATCAAGCCGGACGGCTCCTATGGCGGCAATGGCGGCTGCAACACCTATCGCGGCAAGCTGAAGGTGCAGAACGGCAACATCGCCTTCGCCCCCGCCGCCGCCACGCGCAAGATGTGCGCCCCGGCCATCATGGACCAGGAGCAGAAGTTCTTCGACGCACTCGGCACCGTCATCTCCTGGAAGCTCGAAAACGGCATCCTGCACCTGACGGGCAAGGAAGGCGCCCCGGCGATCCGTCTTGCCGGCCTCAAGAACAACACCGACATCGTCATCCGCCTGCCGGGACCGGAACAGAGCGTGGTGCGCGAAACGCTGAACTACCAGTGCGACGCCGATCAGCGCATCAGCGTCGAATACATCAATGTCGGCGCCAATTCGCTGGCCGTCGTGCGCATCGGCGAAGAGACGGTCATCGCCGCCAATGTCATGGCCGCCTCCGGCGCGAAATATGCCGGCGGCCATTACGAATGGTGGACCAAGGGCGACGAGGCGACGCTCTACGACCTCACCCGCGGCGAGAACGCGCCGGGCGTCACCTGCCGCAAGTCCGGCTGAGGAGCACCCGGGGGGAGAGAAGCGCATGCCCACATTCCGCGTCGGCCAGAAGGTGGTCTGCATCAACGACCGCTTCAAGAACGTCTCGATCGACCAGGGCATCCGCAAGGGCCAGATCTATACGGTCCGCTGGGCGGGCCACTATCGCCACTATGTCGACGGCGATTTCTACGGCATCAAGCTGATGGAGCTCTATCGCGGCAACGACGACGGCCCGGAAGGCTACGGCGCCGTCGACATGCCCTTCCGCGCCAGCCGCTTCCGCCCGCTGGTCTCGGACCGCATCCGCAACATGCTCGGCATGAAGGCCCCGCAGCCGAAGGTCGTCGCAAAGCCCTCCATCGTCCCCGCCGTGCGCGCGAAGCCCCGCGTCGTCACGCCCGAGCGCGAGACGGAAGACGTCTGACAATCCTCTTCGGAAAAAATGGTGATCCCGCCGCGATTCGAACGCGGGACCCCCAGATTAGGAATCTGGTGCTCTATCCTGCTGAGCTACGGGACCACTGACTGCACCCATACAAAAGCCGCGGGCCTAAGCCAAGCGATTTTCGGTGCCCTTGTGCCGAGTTCCCTGCGGAACAGCCCGCCGGGCGGGATCGTGAAACATTCGGGTCATCGGATGGAGATGGCTCCATCCCCTGAACCCAGAGGAGAATGTCCCATGCGCAAGTTCATCCTGTCCGCTGCCGTAGCAACCCTCGCAGCGCTTTCCTTCGCCGCCCCCTCGCAGGCCGGCGGCCTTTCCGTCGGTTTCGGCTTCGGTCATGGCCATGGCCACGGCTGGGGACACGGCCACGGGCATGGCTGGGGCAATGGCGGCTATGTCACCGTCTATGACGACTATGGCTACGACTGCTACTGGAAGAAGGTGAAGCACTACAACAAGTGGGGCAACCTGGTCGTCAAGAAGGTCAAGATCTGCGGCTGAGCGCCGGCAACGATCCCCACAAGGTACCCGGCTGCCGCTTCGGCAGCCGGGCCTTCGCGTCAGGCGGCAAGCCGGCTTTCGGTGAGCTTGACCCAGTAGGTCACGCCATGCGGGATGGCGTCGTCGTTGAAGTCGTAGGCGGGGTGGTGCAGGCCGGCGGTATCGCCGTTGCCGACGAAGATGAAGGCGCCCGGCCGGGCGAGCAGCATGTAGGAAAAGTCCTCCCCGCCCATCATCGGGTCGAGAGAGGCGTGGACCGCCGCCTCGCCGGCGATGCCGCGCGCTACGTCGACCGCGTGGCCGGTCTCTTCCGGATGGTTGACGGTGACGGGATAGTTGCGGTGATAGGCGACGGTGATCTCCGCGCCGTGGGCGGCGGCAAGGCCGGCGCAGATCTGCCGGATGCGGGCCTCCGCCTCCTCACGCATCTCCGGGCTCAGCGTGCGCACCGTGCCGGCAAGCTGCGCTTCCTCGGGAATGACATTGTGGGCAAAGCCCGCATTGAACTTGGTGACGGAAACGACGAGCGAGGCGATCGGATCGGCGACGCGCGAGACGATGGTCTGCAGCGCCGTCACCACCTGCGCACCGATGACGATGGGATCGACCGTCTTGTGCGGCAGCGCCGCATGGCCGCCGCGGCCCTTCACCTTGATGTTGAACTCGTCCGTCGCCGCCATGATCGCGCCGGGCCGCGTGCCGAAGGCGCCGACCGGCAGGCCGGGCAGGTTGTGCATGCCATAGACCTCGGCAATGCCGAAGCGCTCCATCATGCCGTCCTTGACCATCTCGTTGCCGCCGCCGCCGCCCTCTTCGGCCGGCTGGAAGATGACCGCGACATTGCCGGTGAAATTCCGCGTCTCGGCAAGGTACTTCGCCGCGCCGAGCAGCATGGCCGTATGGCCGTCATGGCCGCAGGCATGCATCTTGCCCTTGACGGTGGAGGACCAGGGCTTGCCGCTCGTCTCGTCGATCGGCAGCGCGTCCATGTCGGCGCGAAGGCCGATGGTGCGTCCCTCGCCCTTCCCGCGGATGATGCCGACGACGCCGGTGCGGCCGATACCCGTCACCACCTCGTCAACGCCGAATTCGCGCAGCTTTTCCGCGACGAAGGCAGCGGTCTTCTCCACGGCGAAGAGCAATTCCGGCTCTCGGTGCAGGTGCCTGCGCCACCCGGCGATTTCATCCTGCAATTCTGCGGCGCGGTTCAGAACGGGCATGCAACACTTCCTGTGATTTCGGCCTGAAAGTCGGCCACCGGTGTTCGACGGCTTTGCCATCTCGATGCCATATAGGTTAAATAGGGCGACGGTTCGAGACAACTCCCGATTTCGAGGACAGGCCTTTGCAGATGAACGGACGAACGACGCGCCGGAGCGCATGGTTTCTGGGCTCCGCCCTGTTGCTCACCACGTCCCTTGCGGCAGGCAGCGCCGTGGCCAATCCCCGCATGCTGGTTGACGTCAACACGCTGAAGGTCATCGAGCACGAGGATGCGTTCCAGCGCTGGTATCCGGCCTCGCTGACCAAGCTGATGACGGCCTATACGGTCTTCCGCGCCATCAAGGCCGGCGAGAAGACGCTTGAAAGCCCCGTCGTCATGAGCAAGAACGCGGCTTCCGAACCGCCGAGCAAGATGTATTTCAAGCCCGGCCAGAAGATGACGCTCGACAGCGCGATGAAGATCATCCTCGTCAAGTCGGCCAACGACGTCGCCGTCGCCCTTGCCGAATCGGTCGGCGGCTCGGAACAGGGCTTCGTCGACCGCATGAACGCTGAAGCCGCCCGCATCGGCATGAGCTCGTCACATTTCATCAATCCGCACGGCCTGCCCGGCAAGGGCCAGTACACGACCGCGCGCGACCTTGCCGTCCTCGCCGTGACGCTGAAGCGCGAGTTCCCGCAATACGCCCATTATTTCGCGCTCGAGGGCTTCACCACCGGCAAGAAGCAATATCCGAACTACAACATGCTGATCGGCCGCTTCGACGGCGCCGACGGCATGAAGACCGGCTTCATCTGCGCGGCGGGCTTCAACCAGGTCTCCTCGGCGACCCGCAACGGCCGCAGCGTCGTCTCCGTGGTGCTCGGCTCCGACAGCCTCGGCGCCCGCGCCGACATCTCCGCCGGCATGCTGCAGAAAGGCCTGACGACGCGCACCGGCAACGTGCCGACGCTCGGCCAGCTCCGCCCCTATGGCGAGACGCGCGACATCGTCGCCGACATCTCCGCCGATATCTGCTCCAAGCACGCCGCCAAGATACGCAGCGAGGGCCGCGACGAGGCCGGCCGCCAGAAGCTGACCTCCCCCTATATCCATGAGGTAAGCCGACCCCTCAAGCTCGTCTATGCCGGGCTGATGGCCGGCGAGGAAGAAAAGCCGGTGGCCGGCGAACAGGTTGCCGCCGGCGACATCGGCGATATGGTCAACGTGCCGATCCCGATCCCGCGGCCGACTTTCTGACAGGACGGATGACCATGACCCTTGCCGAGCGGCGCGTGCCGGTTTCCGTGTTGACCGGCTTTCTCGGGGCCGGCAAGACGACCCTGCTCAATCGCCTCCTGAAGGACCCGACGCTCACCGACACGGCCGTCATCATCAACGAGTTCGGTGAGGTCGGCATCGACCACCTGCTCGTCGAGCAGTCGGGCGACGGCATCATCGAGCTTTCGGACGGGTGCCTCTGCTGCACGATCCGCGGCGAGCTCGTCGATACGCTCGCCGACCTGATGGACCGCATGCAGACCGGCAAAATCCAGCCGCTGAAGCGCATCGTGATCGAGACGACCGGCCTTGCCGATCCCGCTCCCGTGCTCCAGGCCGTCATGGGCAACCCCATCCTCTCCCAGTCCTTCAGCCTCGACGGCGTGATCACCGTGGTCGATGCCGTCAACGGCCTCTCGACGCTCGCCAACCATCCCGAGGCGGTCAAGCAGGTCGCCGTCGCCGACCGCGTACTGATCAGCAAGACCTCGCTTGCCGACGCCGAAACGCTCGCCGCCATCAGGCGGGAGGTCGCCGCGCTCAACCCGCGCGCCGCGGTCGCCGATGTCGACACGCCCGGCCTCACGGGCCCGGACCTTCTTGCCAACGGCCTCTACGATCCCGGCAGCAAGATCCCGGACGTTCGCCGCTGGCTGCACGAGGAGGCGCACGGCCACCATCACCACCATGAGCATGATCACGGGCATCACCATCACGACCATGACCATGGGCATGACCACCACCAGCACGCCCATGACGTGACGCGGCACGATGCGACGATCCGCTCTTTCAGCATCGTTCACGACCGTCCCATCGACCCGATGGCGCTGGAAATGTTCATCGATCTGCTGCGCTCGGCCCATGGCGAAAAGCTGCTGCGCATGAAGGGCATCGTGCTGATGAGCAACAGCCCGGAGCGCCCGCTGGTGCTGCAGGGCGTCCAGAGCGTCTTCCATCCGCCGGAGCGGCTCGCCGCCTGGCCGGACCCGCACGACCGCCGCACGCGGCTGGTGCTGATCACCAGGGATTTGCCGGAAGCCTTCGTGCGCGACCTGTTCGACGCCTTCACCGGCACGCCGAAGATCGACCGCCCGGACCGCGCGGCGCTTGCCGACAACCCGCTCGCCATACCCGGCCTGAAATTCTAGAGCATTTCCAGCAAAAGTGCCTCGCGGTTTTGCGTTCGGAAATGCGCAAAACCAGAATGCCGGAGCGTTTTCGCGATCCGAAGAAGAGCCGAAACGCTCCCGCTCAGGCCTTCTTGCGGATCAGGAAACGGTGCCCCGCCTCGACGCGCTCGCTCGCCTCGAGCAGATGGCCGTCCTCCCGGCAGAAATGGGGAATGTCGATGACGGCGAGCGGATCGGTCGTCTCGACCCAGAGGCCGGCGCCCGCCGCCATGCTCGAAAGGCGCTTGCGCGTCTTCATCACCGGCAACGGGCATTTCAGGCCGCGCAGATCGTAGACCTCGACATCGCCCGCCGGGGAACTCATTTCTGCCAGAACTTCCAGAAGGGCTTCTTCGGCGCCTGCTCCACGACCTCGACGGCCGGGTTCTCTTCCGGCACCGGCTGCGTGCCGGCCGCATCCACCGGCTTCTTCGCCTTTTCGGCGCTTGCGGCCGTGGCCGGGTTGCGCGCTTCCTTCTGGGCCTGCTGCCCGGCATCGGCCTTCGCCTCGCCGGCCTGCTGCGAGGCCTCCGCGACAGGCGCGGCCTTGGCCGGCTGCTCTTCCTTGGCGGCCCAGAGCTTCCAGAACGGCTTCTTCTCCGGCTTCTCGACGACCGTCACGCCGGGGTTTTCTTCCGGAACGGGGAGAGCGCCTGCGCCGTGCGCCTGCTTCTGCGCCTTCTCGGCGGCAACGTCCGCCGCGAGGTCTTCCGCTTCCTTGACCTTCTTCTGCTCGGCATCGAGCTTGGCCTGCTCGACCGCCTGCTTGGCGCGTTCTTCCGCTTCGAGCTTGCGCTTTTCGGCCTCCTCGGCCTTGCGCTTCTGCGCCTCGATCTCCTGCTGCGTCATCAGCTTGCCGGCATCGAGCGAATTGCCCGTCGGCGCATAGGCAAGCTCGCGCCCCTTGCGCTGGTCGGCGACGATCGCCTTGCGCTGGGCTTCCGACGGCTCGATCCAGACGGTGCCCTGGTACTTGCTCATCGCCTTGGCATAGGCCGTGGCATAGGTCTTGTTGTAGCTGGAAAGCGCGACGTCGAGCGACGACGGCGTCGTCATCGCCGGACAGGCGCCGGCCGGCGAGAAGGGCTTGTCGGCCTGCTGGTTGAAGACGTACTTGCCTTCGCAGACATTGACCTCCGGCGGCCGCTTGGTGATCTCGAAGTGATCCCAGCCGACTTTCAGCATCTTCCAGAATTCGATGTTCGGATTGTCGCGGTGCCGCGCCATGTTCTCCGCGGTCATGCGGAAGGGGAATGCCTGGAGCTGAACCGCCTTCTGCCCGCCGTCGAAGGCGTCGCGCGCGAAGGCGAAGATTTCGAGCATCTGCTCGTCGGTCATCGAATAGCAGCCCGACGAGGAGCAGGCGCCATGGATCATCAGATTGGTGCCGCTCGCCTTGTTGGCGCGGTCATAGGTGTTGGGGAAACCGGTGTTGATCGCGAGATAGTAGCTGGAATTCGGGTTCATCTGGCCGCGCGAGAGCGGATAGAAGCCTTCCGGCGCCTGGCGGTCGCCTTCCTTCGTCTTCGGGCCGAGCTTGCCGGACCAGGCGCAGATCTTGTAGTTGCGCACCATCTGGAACCGGTTGGAACGGTCGGCCTTCCACACTTCCAGCCGCCCCTCCTCCTTCAGGATGCGCAGCATGATCGGCGAGGACCGGTCGATGTTCATCTTGGAGAACTTGGTCAGCACCGCCGGCGAAAGCTGGTAGCCGGTCTTGCTGGACACCTTGGAGATGTCGACGTCGACCTTGTCGAACGAGTCGAGCGTCTCATTGGTGCATCCCGCGGTGACCACGGCGAGAAGCGAAACGGCGGCAAGAACGGTAAGGCGCATGCAAGGGTCCGTGAACTATCGTCAGATCGCGAGCCGTCGCGCCGGCAGGGCGGGACGCGCAGTCGTAACCGGCTTATACTTCATAAACTCTTAACCGGGAATTCTTTCGCGAGACTGCCGGACGACCGCAGCCCCTTCACACACAAGGATTGTGGCCGAGATGGGGCGAAGGGTGCGAGCGCTGCCGGCGGATCAGAGCTGGCGGCCGATATTCAGGTAGCGCTGCCGGCGATCCTTGCGAAGCTGGTCGCCGGGCTTGGCCGAAAGATCCTTCAGCGCGGCGGCGATGACGTCGCCCGTGCGGCCGATGACGGCGGCCGGATCGCGATGCGCGCCGCCGACCGGCTCGGGAATGATGCCGTCGATGACGCCGAGGGCCTTCAGGTCCTCCGACGTGATCTTCATGTTGCTCGCCGCTTCCTTGGCGCGGGTGGAATCGCGCCAGAGGATGGAGGCCGCGCCTTCCGGCGAGATCACGGAATAGATCGCATGTTCCAGCATGTAGACGCGGTCGCCCGTGGCGATCGCGATCGCGCCGCCCGAGCCGCCCTCGCCGAGAACGACGGAGACGATCGGCACGCGGACATTGAGACACATCTCGGTGGAGCGGGCGATGGCTTCCGCCTGGCCGCGCTCTTCCGCGCCGATGCCCGGATAGGCGCCGGCCGTGTCGATCAGCGTGATGACGGGCAGGCCGAAGCGGTCGGCCATTTCCATGACGCGGATCGCCTTGCGGTAGCCTTCCGGCCGGGCGCTGCCGAAATTGTGCTTGAGGCGCGACTTGGTGTCGTTGCCCTTTTCCTGGCCGATGATGGCGACGGCCTCGCCGCGGAACCGGCCGAGACCGGCCTGAATCGCCTCGTCCTCGGCGAACTTGCGGTCGCCGGCGAGCGGGGTGAACTCCTCGAAGAGCTGCGCGGCATAGTCGACGAAATGCGGACGCTGCGGATGGCGCGCGACCTGCGTCTTCTGCCAGGGCGTCAGCTTGGAATAGATATCCGCCGTCGCCTCGCGGGCGCGAACTTCGAGCCTGCCGACCTCGTCGCTCGTGTCGATGCTCTCGTCTTCTTCCGCCAGCTTTCTCAGCTCGTGGATCTTGCCTTCGAGATCCGAGATGGGCTTTTCGAAATCGAGGTAGTTGTGCATGAGATGCGTTTCCGATCGTTTGCTCAAACCGCGTCAGGCTGCGCTCGGCCAGGGGCCAGTCGCAAGCGGGAGGGGTCCTAATCCGGTTTTTTTGCCTGTTTGGCAAGAGGGTGATGGGTTTGAACGAGCTGGTGCAGCCGTTCTTCCAGCACATGCGTATAGATTTGTGTCGTGGAAATGTCCGAGTGACCCAGCAGTTCCTGCACGGCGCGAAGGTCCGCGCCGTTCTGCAGGAGGTGGCTGGCGAAGGCATGGCGAAGGACATGCGGCGAGAGCGTCGCGGCCCTGATGCCCGCCCTGCCGGCCAGCGCCTTGAGGTCGCGGGCGAAGACCTGCCGGGGCAAATGCCCCTCCTTGCTCTGAGCCGGGAAGAGGAAGCTGCCCGCCGCCGGATCGTCGCCGATCGCGGCCGCCAGCGTCTCGCCATAGGCCTCCAGCGCCGAAACGGCGGCGCGCGACATCGGCACCAGGCGCTCCTTGCTGCCCTTGCCTTTCACGATGAGGAAGCGCCCCGTCTGCGCCAGCACGCTCGCCGGCAGCGAGACGAGCTCGCTGACCCGCAGGCCCGTCGCATAGAGAAGCTCGACCAGAAGATGCATGCGCCGCTTGAGGAGAAGGTTGCCGCCGGGCTCCGCCGCTTCCGCCTCCGCCCGGCCGATCAGGCGCGTGACGTCGTCGACGCTCAGCGTCTTGGGCAGCGAGCGCCCCTTCTTCGGCGCATCGAGGATGCCGGTCGGATCGTCGCCGCGCAGGCCCTCGCCATAGAGGAACTTGAAGAACTGCCGCAGCGCCGAGAGCCGCCGCGCCTGCGAGGACGCGGCAAATCCCTGCTTTGCGAGATGGCCGAGATAGGCCCTGAGATCGTCCGGCGTCGCCTCGGCAAGGCGCACGCCCCGCTCATTGAGGAAGGACCGCGCATCCTCGAGGTCGCGCTCGTAGGACTGCAGCGTGTTCGTCGCCGCGCCCCGTTCGGCGCTCATCATCTCGAGGAAGGACTCGACCTGAAGTGCGGATGGATCCCTCATTGCGGCGGGTTTACCCGCTCGGAGGGGATACGGATCGTCACCTCCCGCTCGGTCGGCTCGACGAAGGTCACCAGCGCCACCATCACACCATAGACCGATCCGACGATCACGGCGCAGAAGAACAGGAAGCGGAAAAGGGTGGGCATGGCTGTCTCCGGGGCGATGCCCCCTATATCGCCTTGCCATCCGCCGAGCGCAAGGGCGGCGGGCCCGGGATCGGCCTCGAAGAGCCGGCCATCCGCAGTCTCCGGCACGGCGTAGGCTTGACGCTTCCGGCGCTTTTGTCGATACGGAAAGGAGCGAAACCCCGGAAAACGCCATGACCGAGCTGATCGACCAGGCCCCTCTCACGCTCGCCGCCGAGGCCCGCGCCGCACTCGGCAAGCGAAACCTCGTCCTGATCGGCCTGATGGGCGCCGGCAAATCGGCCATCGGCCGCATGACGGCGCAGGCGCTCGGCATCCCTTTCGTCGATTCCGACCATGAGATCGAGCGCGTCTCGCGCATGTCGATCACCGACCTCTTCGCCGCCTATGGCGAGGCCGAGTTCCGCGCGCTGGAAACCCGCGTCATCAAGCGCCTGCTGCGTTCCGGCCCGCGCGTCGTCTCCACCGGCGGCGGCGCCTATATCAACGAGAACACCCGCCGCAACATCAAGCGCGGCGGGCTCACCGTCTGGCTCAATGCCGATCTCGACGTGCTCTGGGAACGCGTCAACAAGCGCGACACCCGCCCGCTCCTGAAGACCGAGAACCCGCGCCAGACGCTCGAAAACCTCATGAATGCCCGTTACCCGATCTATGCGGAAGCCGATCTGACCGTGATGTCGCGCGACGTGAAGAAGGAAACCATGGTGGAGGAGGTGCTCACCGCGATCGCCGCCGCCGCCCGCAAACCCTGACGAGATGACCATGACTGCCACTGCCACCGCGCGCCGCACCGTGCGCGTCGACCTCGGCGACCGCTCCTACGATATCCTGATCGGCCCCGGCCTCATCGCTGCCGCCGGCCGCGAGATCGCCAGCCGCCTCAAGGGCCGCAAGATCGCCGTCATCACCGACGCGCATGTCGCGCCGATCTATCTCGACGGCTTCATGGCCGCACTGAAAGCCGAGGGCATCGATGCCGTCTCGCTCGTGCTGCCGGCCGGCGAGAAGACCAAGAGCTTCGAGCACCTGATCAGCGTCTGCGACAGCGTGCTCGCCGCCCGCATCGAGCGCAACGACGCCGTGGTGGCGCTCGGCGGCGGCGTCATCGGCGACCTCACCGGCTTTGCCGCCGGCATCGTGCGCCGCGGCTCGCGCTTCATTCAGGTGCCGACCTCGCTGCTGGCGCAGGTCGATTCCTCCGTCGGCGGCAAGACCGGCATCAACTCGCCGCACGGCAAGAACCTCATCGGCGTCTTCCACCAGCCCGACCTCGTGCTCGCCGATACCGACGTGCTCGACACGCTTTCGCCCCGCGAATTCCGCGCCGGCTACGCGGAGGTGGCCAAATACGGCCTGATCGACAAGCCCGACTTCTTCGCCTGGCTGGAGAAGAACTGGCGCGACGTCTTCGCCGGCGGCGAGGCACGCATTACGGCCATCGCCACGAGCTGCCAGGCGAAAGCAGATGTCGTCGCCGCCGACGAGCGCGAGAACGGCCAGCGCGCCCTCCTCAATCTCGGCCACACCTTCGGCCATGCGCTGGAAGCCGCGACACAGTATGACAGCGCCCGCCTCGTACACGGCGAGGGCGTCTCCATCGGCATGGTGCTCGCTCACCAGTTCTCCGCCCGCATGAACCTTTGCAGCCCCGACGACGGCAAGCGCGTCGAGGCGCATCTGCGCGAGGTCGGCCTGCCGACCACGATGGGCGAGATTCCGGGCGGCCTGCCGCCGGCTGAAAAACTGATGGACGCCATCGCACAGGACAAGAAGGTCAAGGCCGGCAAGCTCACCTTCATCCTGACGCGCGGCGTCGGCCAGTCCTTCGTCGCCGACGACGTGCCGCAATCCGAAGTCGTCGCCTTCCTCAAGGAAAAGCTGCCGAAATGACCGGCGAAACGTCCGCCGCGCTCGCGTCTCCCCTCTGGCCGTGGATCGTTCTCGTCCTCGGCCTGGCCGCCGCCGCCCTCATCTTCCGGCAGCGCTCGTCGATTGCCGCCCTCTGGCGCTCGCATCAGGAAACGCGCGAGGCGGACGGCGAGCGCTCCCGGGACGGGGGCCCTGCAAAATCCGACCGCGACAGGATTACGAGCGGGCTCGATCTCGACGCGCTGGAAGTCTCCGACATCATGGTCCACCGCACTGCCATGCGGGCGTTGAATGCCGGCGATCCGCCGGAGGAGATCGTCAAGGCCGTGCTGGAAAGCCCCTATACGCGCATGCCGCTCTGGGCCGGCTCGGTGGACAATATCGTGGGTGTCGTCCACGCCAAGGACCTGCTGCGGGCGCTCGCCGAACCCGGCGTGGAGCCGAGGAACCTCGACATCACCAGGGTTGCGCAGAAACCCTGGTTCGTGCCCGACACGACGACGCTGAAGGAACAGCTCGCCGCATTCCTGCGCCGGCAGGAGCATTTCGCCACCGTGGTGGACGAATATGGCGAGGTGCAGGGCGTGGTAACGCTTCAGGACATTTTGAAGGAGATCGTCGGCGATATCTCCGACGAAACCGCCGTCGACATGCAGGGCGTGCGGCAGGAGGCGGACGGTTCGCTCGTCGTCGACGGCGGCGTCTCGATCCGCGACCTCAACCGTGCCTTCACCTGGAACCTTCCCGACGAGGAAGCGACGACCATTGCCGGCCTCGTCATCCACGAATCGAAATCGATCCCCGAGGAGCGGCAGGCCTTCACCTTCTACGGCAAGCGCTTCATCGTCATGAAGCGGGTGAAGAACCGCATCACCAAGCTGCGCATCCGCCCGGTCGAGCCCGGGCCGGCCGGCACGTAGCGACTACCAGCGCGTCGGCTCGCCGGGTGCGGTCGCCTCGACGGCGAGCGCATGCAGGCCCGCGTCGAGCTCCGCCTTCACCACCTCGTTGATCGCCCTGTGGCGCGCCACGCGGCTCATGCCGGCGAAGGCCGAAGAGACGATGCGGATGCGCATATGCGTCTCGCCCTCGCCATCGAACCCCGGCTGGTGACCGGCATGCAGGTGGCTTTCGTTGAGGACTTCGAGGCGCTCGGGCGAAAAGGCCGCTTCGAGCTTGGCGGTCATGCTGGATTTCATGGACATTTCGGAACCTTCGGCGGCCGGAAACGCCGGGCCGCGACGCAGAAAAATAGTCCCACAAAGCCAGCAACAATCCGCTTTGTCAATTCTTGTTGCGGGCCTTCCGGAGTCCCATAATTAGCGCCATGAAACTCGATTCCAAATACTTCGACCGCATCCGCACGAAGCGGCGCGTGGAGCGTCCCGAACGCTCCGCGCCGACCTGTCAGTGGGATGGCTGCGAGGAGAATGCCGTGCATCGCGCACCCGTCGGCCGCAATGCCGAAGGGCAGTATTTCATGTTCTGCTTCGAGCACGTCAAGGAATACAACAAGGGCTACAACTACTTCTCGGGCCTCTCCGACGGCGAGATCGCGCGCTACCAGAAGGAGGCCATCACCGGCCACCGCCCGACCTGGACGATCGGCGTCAACAAGGCCGCCAAGAACGGTCCGGCGCAGGGTACGGCGCGTTCCGGCACGGCCGGGGCAAATCAGCGCATCCGCGACCCCTTCGGCTTCTTCAACGAGGGCAAGGGCCGCAGGCCCCAGATGGAGCCACGCGCGCGAAAACTGAAGACGCTGGAGGCCAAGGCCTTCGACACGCTCGGCCTTTCGGCCAGTGCGACGACGGAGGACATCAAGTCCGCCTATAAAACGCTTGTCAAAAAGCATCACCCGGATGCAAATGGCGGAGACAGGGGCTCGGAAGAGCGTTTTCGCGCGGTCATCCAAGCATATCAATTGTTAAAGCAGGCCGGCTTCTGCTAGAGCATTGGCGAAGTCGGGCGGAATCGCCCGGCCGCGTATAATGCGGTCAAGCACCCGCGTATAATGCGGTCTAGCAAAAGGCAAAGTTGGCGTGCAATAAATTTGGGGTGGAGGTAAGGCCGCCGCCCGCGGAGACGTGATGAGCAAGATGGATCTCGATATTTCCAACCTCCCGGACACCACTGTTTCCGTACGGGAGGTTTTCGGCATTGATACGGACCTTCGGGTTCCGGCCTATTCCAAGGCGGACGCCTACGTTCCGGACCTCGACCCGGACTACCTGTTCGACCGCGAAACGACCCTCGCCATCCTCGCCGGATTTGCGCATAACCGCCGCGTCATGGTCTCCGGCTATCACGGCACCGGCAAGTCGACCCATATCGAGCAGGTCGCCGCCCGCCTCAACTGGCCCTGCGTGCGCGTCAACCTCGACAGCCATGTCAGCCGTATCGACCTCGTCGGCAAGGACGCCATCGTCGTCAAGGACGGCCTTCAGGTCACCGAATTCAAGGACGGCATCCTGCCCTGGGCCTACCAGCACAATGTCGCGCTCGTCTTCGACGAATACGATGCCGGCCGCCCGGACGTGATGTTCGTCATCCAGCGCGTTCTGGAATCCTCCGGCCGCCTGACCCTGCTCGACCAGAGCCGCGTCATCCGCCCGCACCCGGCCTTCCGCCTGTTCGCGACGGCCAACACCGTCGGCCTCGGCGATACGACCGGCCTCTACCACGGCACGCAGCAGATCAACCAGGCGCAGATGGACCGCTGGTCCATCGTCACGACGCTGAACTATCTGCCGCACGACAACGAAGTGAACATCGTCGCCGCCAAGGTGAAGCGCCTCGCTTCCGGCAAGGACGGCCGCGAGACGATCTCGCGCATGGTGCGCGTCGCCGATCTCACCCGCGCCGCCTTCATCAACGGCGACCTGTCGACCGTGATGAGCCCGCGTACGGTCATCACCTGGGCGGAAAACGCGGAAATCTTCGGCGACGTCGCCTTCGCCTTCCGCGTCACCTTCCTCAACAAGTGCGATGAGCTTGAGCGCACACTGGTAGCCGAGCTCTACCAGCGCGCCTTCGGCATCGAGCTGAAGGAAAGCGCCGCCAACATCGTCCTGGAAGCGACCGCCTGACGGCGAGGTGAAGCGCATGGCAGCCCGCGGAGACAATTCGAAGCCGAGACCCGGCGGCGTGGTGGACATGGAACCGTTCCGCCGCGCGGTGACCGGCTGCGTGCGCGCCGTTTCGGGCGACGCGGAGGTGGAGGTCACCTTCGCCAACGAGCGCCCCGGCATGACCGGCGAGCGCATCCGCCTCCCGGAGCTGTCCAAGCGTCCCTCGCCGGCCGAAGTCGCGCTGACCCGCGGCCTCGGCGACTCGATGGCGCTGCGCAAGGCCTGCCATGACGCCCGCATCCACGCGACCATGTCGCCGCAGGGCGCCGATGCCCGCGCGATCTTCGACGCCGTCGAGCAGGCGCGCGTCGAGGCGATCGGCTCCAACCGCATGCATGGCATGGCGCAGAACCTCAACGTCATGCTGACGGAGAAATACGCCAAGGCCAATTTCGGCGCGATCACCCGTCAGGCCGATGCCCCCCTTGAAGAGGCCGTCGCGCTCATCGTGCGCGAGAAGCTGACCGGCCAGGCCCCACCCGCCTCGGCCGGCAAGGTGCTCGACCTCTGGCGCGATTTCATCGTGGACAAGGCCGGCAAGGACATGGAGGGCCTTTCCTCCGCCATCAACGACCAGCAGGCCTTCTCCCGCGTCGTGCGCAACATGCTGGCCTCGATGAACGTCGCCGAGCAATACGGCGAGGACGAAAACGAACCGGACGATTCGGAAACGCCTGAGGACGAGAACCAGCCGCGCAGCGACGAGCAGGAAGACAACAACAGCCAGGAAGACGCTGGCGACGATTCAGCGCCCGCCGACGAGAACGAGACGTCCGACGAGCAGATGGACGAAGGCGAGATGGACGGCGCGGAAATCTCCGACGACGATCTCGTCGAGGACGACGGCGACGAGACGGAAAAGCCCGGCGAGGTCCGCCGCCCGAACCAGCCCTTCACGGATTTCAACGAGAAGGTCGACTACGGCGTCTTCACGCAGGAATTCGACGAGACGATCACCGCCGAGGAACTGTGCGACGAGGCGGAGCTCGACCGCCTGCGCGCCTTCCTCGACAAGCAGCTCGCCCATCTCCAGGGCGCCGTCGGCCGCCTCGCCAACCGGCTTCAGCGCCGCCTGATGGCGCAGCAGAACCGCGCCTGGGAATTCGACCTCGAAGAGGGCTATCTCGACAGCGCCCGCCTGCAGCGCATCATCATCGATCCGATGCAGCCGCTCTCCTTCAAGCGCGAGAAGGACACGACCTTCCGCGATACGGTCGTGACGCTGCTGATCGACAATTCCGGCTCGATGCGCGGCCGCCCGATCACCGTCGCCGCCACCTGCGCCGATATTCTTGCCCGCACGCTGGAGCGCTGCGGCGTGAAGGTGGAAATCCTCGGCTTCACCACCAAGGCGTGGAAGGGCGGCCAGTCGCGTGAAAAATGGCTCGCCAGCGGCAAGCCGCAATCGCCCGGCCGCCTCAACGACCTGCGCCACATCGTCTACAAGGGCGCCGACGCCCCGTGGCGACGCGCAAGGCGCAATCTCGGCCTGATGATGCGCGAGGGCCTGCTGAAGGAAAACATCGACGGCGAGGCGCTGATCTGGGCGCATGACCGCCTGCTGGCCCGGCCCGAACAGCGCCGCATCCTGATGATGATCTCGGACGGCGCGCCGGTCGACGATTCGACGCTCTCGGTGAACCCCGGCAACTATCTGGAACGGCACCTGCGCGCCGTCATCGAACAAATCGAGACGCGCTCGCCCGTCGAACTGCTGGCCATCGGCATCGGCCATGACGTGACGCGCTATTATCGCCGCGCCGTCACCATCGTCGATGCGGACGAGCTGGCCGGCGCCATGACCGAACAGCTCGCCTCGCTCTTCGCCGACGAAAGCACGGCCCGTCGCCCGGCCGGCCGGCGCCGTGCCGGCTAGGGCGCGGCACCGGGGACGGCCAGCCCTTCCCGCAATCGCTCTTTGCGCCCTGCTCTGCCTGCCGCTCGCGCGGCCGGTATCTGCCGCGGATATTCCCGTCTCCAGCCGCACCATCACGCAATTTACGCCGGGCTCCGACCGGCGCATCTTCGGCAAGCTCGAATTCCTCGGGGGCATCGCCTATTCGTCGTCAAGCCCCTTGCTCGGTGCCGTCTCGGCGATCCGCTTCCGCGACGACCGTGAGCATTTCGTGTCGGTGCTCGATACCGGCCACTGGCTGACCGGCCGTATCGAGCGCGACGGTGAAGGCCGGTTGAGCGGCCTTGCGGGCGTAAAGATCCGCTCGATGATCGACCGCGACGGACGCGACGGGAATCCCAAGGAGAAGATGGATGCCGAGGGTCTTGCGATAAGCAGGGGCGAACTCCTCGTCAGCTTCGAGGGACTTCACCGGATCGACGCCTATCCCGATCCCGGCTTCATGGACGCCAGGCCGAAGCGCCGCCTGCCGCTGCCCATAGAGCGGCGGGAAATCCGCCGAAACCGCGGCATGGAGACGCTTGCCATGTCCCCGGCGAAAGGCCCGCTCGGCGCCGTGCCGGTAACCGTGACCGAGCGCAGCCTCGATGCCGGCGGCAATGTGTTCGCCGCCGTGCTCGCCGGCCCGCGCGCCGGCCTCTTCGCCGTGAAACGCAGCGAACCCTGGGACATTACCGACGGCGCCTTCCTGCCGAACGGCGATCTCTTGCTGCTGGAGCGCCGTTTCCGCTTTTCGGACGGCATGGGCATGCGCATTCGCCGGATCGCCGGCGACACGATCCGCCCCGGTGCGGTCGTCGACGGCGAGGTGCTGATCGACGCCGACCTTCGCCAGCAGATCGACAATATGGAAGGGCTGGACGTGGTGGCGATGGCAAAGGACGATATCCGTATCATCGTCGTTTCCGACGACAACCACTCCATCCTCCAGCGCAACCTGATGCTTGAATTCCGGCTGCTTCCAGAAAAATAGGCGTTACGTCGCCTCAGGCCGTCTTCTCGACGCCCGGCATCGGCATCAGCCGGCTCATCAGGGCGCCATAGGGCAGCAGCATGACGAGGCCGACCACGACCTTCACGGAAAGGTCACCCATCGCCCAGGAAATCCAGCGCGGCATCTCGGTCGTGAAGACGCCCAGCACCGGCGCCCATTCGATCGCGAAGACGTCGTTGGGGCCGAAGATCGAGAAGGCCGGCGCGAAGGAGAAGGAAAAGAAGATCGCCGTATCGAGCACCGAGCCGATCAGCGAGGCGATCAGCGGCGCGCGCCACCAGGTCTGCCGCCGCAGCCTGTTGAAGACCGAGATGTCGAGCAACTGGCCGGCAAGGAAGGCCGAGCCGGAGGCGATGGCGATGCGCGGCGTGGATGCGCCGATCGAGAACAGCACCGCCACGAGGAAGCCGGCCGCCACGACGCGGCGCGCGACGCGCGGACCGAACTGGCGGTTGGTGAGGTCGGTGATGAGGAAGGCGACGGGATAGGTGAAGGCGCCATAGGTCAGGAGATCGCCGAGCGCGATGCCGAACAGCTCGCCCGAAAGCGGGTACTGCACCAGCACGTTGGAGGCGACGACCACGGCCGTCATCAGGAGGACATAGATAAGGGTAACGCGGTTCGCAAGCATTTTTTTATCCTGGGTGATGCCACCAGTTGGAGTAACGATGTTGCGCGCAAAGCATTGAGGCCTGCCCGCAAAGCGGTCAAGCCTCAATGAGAATGCTTCGGCCTCTTGCCTGGATCAGGCGGCAGCGGCAGCCGTCTTCTTGGCGATCTGGCGGCGCAGCAGACGGGCGCGCATCGACAGTTCGTTCTCTTCAGCCTTCAGGAGGAAGGCATCGAGACCGCCGCGGTGCTCGACCGAGCGGAGAGCGGCTGCGGAAACGCGAAGACGGAAACGCTGGCCGAGGGCGTCGGAAATCAGCGTGACATTGCACAGGTTCGGCAGGAACTTGCGCTTCGTCTTGTTGTTTGCGTGGCTCACATTGTTGCCCGACTGGACGCCCTTGCCGGTCAATTCGCAACTACGGGACATGGTACACCTATTTTTTCTTGTTCAGGACAATACGTTTCCGGCACCGAAACCGGCCGCAGTCCGTCTGGCCTTTTTGGAAAGTTGCGGTTCTATAGTCACACTGGCCGGCGACGTCAAGCCAAACCTGCCGTTCAGCGGGAATTCAGTTGCCAAGCGTCATGATTTGCAGGCAATAGCAGGCAAAGGCGCGATTTTCCACGGCGTAGAATCGCCGCAATGGCGGGCTAGGCGGGGCTTCTGCGGGACGATTCCGGCACGGCTCGCGCGGTCTTGCCGGAACGGCCGGATCAGGACGGTACATTCGCCTTCCGAAGAAAACGGAAGGCTCCAGGAGTCGAGACGATGAACGGGCGGGGTTGGATTGCTGGCGCAGCGGCGTCGCTTGCGCTTCTGGGCGGTGTGGGCCCCCTGTCGGCTGCGGAAGTCCAGCACCAGACGGACTACAGCATCCGCCTTTCCGGCCTGCCGGTCGCCACCGCCAGCTTCCGCTCGGCATTTTCCGGCAACCGCTACACCATTTCCGGCAGTCTGCATTCGGCGGGCCTTGTCGACATCTTCTCCCGCACGCAGGGCACGACCTCCGTTTCCGGCACCATCGGGCGCGACAACCTGCACGCCACCTCCTATTCGGTGACCTATCGCAGCGGCAAGCGCGGCCGCGCCATCGACGTGACCTTCCGCAACGGCAATGTCATCCATGCCAGCATGGTGCCGGCGCGCAAGAAGCCGGCCAACTGGGTGCCCGTCTCCAGCGCCGACATGCGCGCGGTGCTCGACCCGATCTCCGGCCTCATCATTCCTGCCGGCAAGCGCATCTGCCCCAAGACGCTGCCGATCTTCGACGGCGAATCCCGCATGGATTTCCAGCTGACGTCGAAGGGCACGAAGCCCTATTCCACCAAAGGCTTCAAGGGCGAGGTCGTGGTCTGCGGCATCCGCTTCATCCCGAAATCCGGCTACAAGAAGGGCCGCGACGACGTCGAATACCTGCGCCGGCTGAAAACGATGGAAATCTGGTTTGCCAAGGCCGAGGAAGCGAATGTATATGCTCCGGTCTATGTGAGGATTCCGACCAAGCTCGGCCCCGTTACCGTCTCGGCCACGCGCTTCGGCGGTTGATGCGGCCGCCGGTCGGCAGACCGGCGGAGCGATCGCTTGAAAACACGTGCAACCCTGATCGGCTTTACGGCGATCCTGATGTGGGCGCTGCTGGCGCTCTTTACCGCGGCCTCCGGCAAGATGCCGCCCTTCCAGCTTTCCGCCATCTGCTTCCTGATCGGCAGCCTGCCCGGCATCGCCGCGCTCATCGCGCGGCCGCAGCGCGCGCGCCTGCTGAGGCAGCCGGCGAAGGTCTGGGTCACCGGCATTCTCGGCCTCTTCGGCTATCACTTCCTCTACTTCACGGCCCTGCGCAACGCGCCGGCGGTCGAGGCGAGCCTGATCGCCTATCTGTGGCCGCTCCTCATCGTCACCGGCTCGGCGCTGCTGCCGGGCGAGACGCTGCGCTGGAACCATGTGGTCGGCACGCTGCTCGGCCTCGGCGGCACCGCGCTCATCGTCGGGCGCAACGGCGTCGCCTTTGAGAGCGCCTATCTCATCGGCTATGGTGCGGCCTTCCTGTGCGCCTTCACCTGGGCCGGCTATTCGCTGGCCACCCGCAGCTTCGAGGCCGTCTCAACGGATGTGGTGACCGGCTATTGCCTCGCCACCGCGATCCTGTCGCTCATCTGCCACCTGCTGCTGGAAACGACGGTCTGGCCGCAGACGGGCTTCGAATGGCTCGCCGTCGCCGGTCTCGGCCTGCTGCCGGTGGGCGCCGCCTTCTACGTCTGGGATTTCGGGGTGAAGAACGGCGACATCCAGATCCTCGGCGCCGCGAGCTACGCCGCGCCGCTGCTCTCCACGCTGGTCCTCGTGCTTTCCGGCTTTGCCGAGCCGAGCTGGACCATCGCGCTGGCCTGCCTGCTGGTGACGGGCGGCGCGGTGCTCGCCGCCAAGGACATGATCTTCAGGCGGCGGGTCGCAAGCCCCGCCTGATCTCAGAACCGGTCCTTCCGCCCGCGGATTTCGGCGAAGACCTCGGTGTCGCTCGCCCCCTCCATGCCGAGATGGCGGCGGATCGCCGGATCGCGGGCACGCAGGAACGGATTGGTCGCCTTTTCGAGACCGATGGTCGTCGGCGCGGTGAAGGCACCGGCGGCCCGCAACGCCTCGATCTCCTCGACACGGTGCGCGAGTGCAACGTTGTCCGGATCCACCGTCTTCGCAAAGCGGGCATTCGACAGCGTGTATTCATGGCCGAAATAGACGGTCGTCTCCTCCGGCAGCGCGGCGAGCTTCGACAGCGAATCCCACATCTGCGCGGGCGTGCCCTCGAAGAGCCGGCCGCAGCCGAGCGCGAAGAGCGTATCGGCGGCAAAGAGCAGCTTCTCCTCCGGCAGGTGGAAGCAGATGTGGCCGAGCGTATGGCCCGGCGTCGCGATGACCTCGACGCGCCGGCCGGCGAAATCGAAGCTGTCGCCGCCATCCACCTTGCGGTCGATGCCCGGAATGGTCTCGCGCGCCGGGCCGATGATCGTCGCGCCGAAGCGGTCCTTCAGCGCAAGATTGGCCTCCACATGGTCGCCATGGTGATGGGTGGTGAAGATATGGCTGAGGCGCCAGCCGCGGCGCTCCAGCGCCTCGAGGATCGGCTTTTCCTCCGGCGCATCGATGCTCGCCGTCGCGCCCGTCGCCGGATCGTGCAGGAGCACGCCGAAATTGTCGCTGCGGCAGGCAAAGAGTTCGATTTCCAGCGGGGTCATGGTCCATTCCTCGTCATATCGGCAGGGCATCGCGGGCGAATGTAAGGCAATCGGCCTTGAAGTCCACCGGACCATCGCTAACATCTTGTCCATGCATGCAGATATCGTCGACCTCCGCGAATTCTACCACTCGCCCCTCGGCCGCCTTGCCGATCACTCGATCGCCATGGCGCTCGCCTCGCTCTGGGCGCGGCTGCCGGACGAGCGGCTGGTCGGGCTCGGCTATGCCGTGCCCTATCTCGACCGCTTCCGCGCCGATACGGAGCGCACCTTCGCCTTCATGCCGGCCGGCCAGGGCGCGGTGAACTGGCCGCCGGGCGAGCTTTCCTCGACGGCGCTGATCTTCGACGAGGAACTGCCCCTGCCGGACGCCTCGGTCGACCGGATATTGATGGTGCATTCGCTGGAATTCGCCGAGAACCCGCGCGAGACGATGAAGGAACTCTGGCGCGTGCTGGCGCCCGGCGGCCGCCTCGTCATCGTCGTACCGAACCGGCGCGGCGTCTGGGCGCGCATGGAGCACACGCCCTTCGGCTCCGGCCGGCCCTATTCGCGCGGCCAGCTCACCGCGCTGCTGCGCGAGACCAATTTCACCCCCGGCGCCTCGGCCGAGGCGCTGTTCTTCCCGCCCTCCAAGCTGCGCGGCGTGCAGAAGCTGCGCAGCGCCTTCGAGCGGCTCGGCCGCTCGCTCTGGCCGATGTTCTCGGGCGTCATCATCGTCGAGGCCCAGAAGCGGCTCTATCAGGGCCTGCCCGTCGCCGCCCGCGCCTCGCGCCGCGTCTTCGTGCCGGTGCTCGCCCCGCAGGGCATCCCCACGACGCGCGAGCGCACCCTCGACAAAAGCCGGCCCGCCCGCTAGAGCGGGCCCGAACGGCAAAAAAGGGCAACGGGCATGACGGACGGACATTTCGACAAGATCGCGCTGATCGGCATCGGCCTCATCGGCTCCTCCATCGCCCGCGCCGTCAAGGCCAAGGGCCTTGCGAAGACCGTCACCATCTCCAGCCGCAGCATGGAGACGCTGGACCGCGCCCGCGCGCTGGAACTCGGCACCGACTATGTCCATGACGCCGGCAAGGCGGCCGAGGGCGCGGATCTCGTCATCGTCTCGGTGCCCGTCGGCGCCTCCGGCAAGGTGGCGGAAGAGATCGCCCCGCACTTGAAGCCCGGCGCCATCGTCACCGATGTCGGCTCCACCAAGGCATCGGTCGTCGCGCAGATGCTGCCGCACATGCCGAAGAACGTGCATTTCATTCCGGGCCACCCGCTGGCCGGCACCGAGCATTCCGGCCCCGATGCCGGCTTTGCCGAACTCTTCCAGGGCCGCTGGTGCATCCTGACCCCGGTGCACGGCACCGACAAGGACGCCAAGCGCAAGCTTGCCGCCTTCTGGGAGGCGCTCGGCTCGAAGGTCGACGAGATGGACACGGAGCACCACGACAAGGTGCTCGCCATCGTCTCCCACTTGCCGCACATCATCGCCTACAACATCGTCGGCACGGCGGACGACCTGGAGACGGTGACGGAATCGGAAGTCATCAAATATTCGGCCTCCGGCTTCCGCGACTTCACGCGCCTTGCCGCCTCGGACCCGACCATGTGGCGCGACGTCTGCCTGCACAACAAGGATGCGATCCTCGAAATGCTGGCGCGCTTTTCCGAGGACCTCGCCTATCTGCAGCGGGCGATCCGCTGGGGCGACGGGGACAAGCTCTTCGATCTCTTCACCCGCACCCGCGCCATCCGCCGCTCGATCATCGACGCCGGCCAGGACACCGCCGCGCCGAACTTCGGCCGCCCGGTCGACGACGACAAGAAGGGCTGATCAGAGGGGCGGGATTTCCGCGACGGGGAAGAGGCCGAGATAGACCGTCCCCTGCCGGATATTGACCTTCACGACGGCCCGCTCCTGTCCGCCCGAAAGAATTTTGACGGCCTCCGCGACACGCTTTGCCGTCTTTGCGGCCTGCGGAAACAGCTCCGAGACACGGTCGCGCCAGGCCGTGATGCCTTCGATGGTGAGGTCGAGCGCGCCGGAGACGGTGCCGTCATCGCCCACCGTCACGGGACCGGAAAGCGCCAGCGTCTGGCCCGCACCGAGATCGAACGACAGGCTTCGCAATTCCGTGCTCGTGCCGAGCGGCAGGTTCGGCGGCGGGCCTTCGGCGGTCAGCCATTTGGCGGCATCGGCGATCGTCAGGTCGGCCGCGACGTTCATCGGCGGCAGCGCCTTGCCGTTGAGCTCCAGCGAAAGCGCGTCGAGCGAGGCGGCAACGTCGAGCGCGTCACCGGACCGGCGGACATGCTTCTCGCCATGAGCCGCGGCAATGCCGACGGAAAGCCCTTCCGAGGGCATGTTCAGCTTGCCCTTCAGCCCGTCATAGGCGGCGGAGAACCGGTCGAGGCCGTCCGCCCAGGCGACGGCGCTGGCATGCATAAGGTCCCAGTCGGCATCGAAGACAAGGTCGGGCGTCACGCGCACCTGCGCCGGCCCGTCCAGCTCGAACACCGCATGGCCGGGGCGATAGACCTGCGCCGCCGAGCGCAGCGCCCCGAAGGTCGCCGAAAGCCCGGAGGGACGGTCGTCGATCGCGACCGAATCGCAGAACACCCCGATGCGGAACGGATAGCCGCGGACGGAAAGATCGCTGCACGCGGCCGAATGCATGCCCCGGGCGGAGGCGGCAAGCTCGCGCTCCACCCGGTCCTTGATCCAGCTTGCAGCATAGAACCAGCCGCCCGTATAGAGCGCCACGAAGAGAACGACGGCGATGGCGAGCAGGATCAGCTTGCGCGTAACCCCGGAAGCGTCGGCGGCGCGGCTTGACGATGCCATAGTGTTCTCCAATGGTGACGAAGATGATTTGCGCGACAATGCCGGCAATTGCGGCGGCTTTTTGAGAGACGATCCAGGTGACGGTGGATATGAACGAATTCTGGGTCTTTGGCTACGGATCGCTGATGTGGAATCCGGGCTTCGAGTTCGAGGAGCGGCAGGCGGCCCACCTCTTCGGCTTCCGCCGGTCGCTTTGCGTGCGCTCCTGGGTGCATCGCGGGACGGAGGAGAGGCCCGGCCTCGTGCTCGGCCTCGACCGCGGCGGCTCCTGCCGCGGCGTCGCCTTCCGCGTGACGCCGGAAAAACGCGAGGCAGTGGTGGACTATCTGCGCGAGCGCGAGCTGGTGACCCACGTCTACAAGGAACGCACGCTGCCCGCGACGTTGAGCGACGGCCGCCGCATCACCACGCTCACCTATATCTGCGACCGTGCCCACCACCAGTTCGCCGGTTCGCTGACGGTGGCGGAAGCGGCCAGTACCGTCAGCGCCGCCACCGGAAAATCCGGTCACAACATGGATTACGTCCGCAACACGCTGGCGCATCTGCGTGAGATGGGCATCCGCGACCACTGGCTGGAGGATGTCGGCCGGACGGCGGAAGGCCTTTACGCCCGCGCCTCGGCCTGATCGCGCGCTTCCGCCTTTAATTCCGTGAGCCGCCGCTCGGCGGTGGGCGGCAGGATGAGGCGCGGATTGGCCTCGACCGTCTCGACGAGCAGGCGGTCACTCGCCGTCTCCATCACCTCGACGAGATGGGCGAGGAAGGCGTCGGGATCCATGCCTGGCATGATCGCCGGCAGGATGCGCACCTTGAAATGGCCGGGCTGGCGGATGAACTTGCGCCGCGGCCAGAACAGGCCGGGATGCATGACGACCGGCACGACCGGCACCTGCAGGTCGCGGTAGAGGCGGGCGATGCCGTATTTGTATTCCGGCGGCGCGCCCGGCGGGCGGCGCGTGCCTTCCGGATAGATGATGAGCTCGCGGCCGGATTCCATCTCCGCCTTGGTGCGCTGCATGATGGCCGCCATGGCCTTGCCGCGCGCGCTGCGGTCCACCGGCACCATGCGCTGCTTCTTGATGTACCAGCCGAAGAGCGGGATCCAGGTCAATTCGCGCTTGAGGATGTAGAAGGGATCATCGAGCCACGGCAGCAGCGCATAGGCATCCCAGAAGGACTGGTGCTTCGGCGCGAAGATGTAGCCGCCGCCCTTCGGAATGTTCTCCAGCCCCTCGATCTCGAAGGTGGTGCCGACGATCTTTTCGAAGAGCCAATGGTTGCTGCGCACCCAGTTCTTGGCGATGACATAGGCCTTCTTGCGCGGCAGCAGGAAGTAGACCGGCGTGAAGACGATCATCTGCACGATGAGGTTCACGTAGAAGACGGCATTGAAGAGCACGGAGCGGAAAGCGATCATCGGGCAGCCTGTAAGCGGGACGTGCTTTCGCCCTACACGATAATCCCCGGCGGGGAAACTCCCGTCACGGCGATCTCAACTGCCGGTCATGTCGGCCCGCAGCCCCGACCAGCTTCGCGCGCCGGCAAAGGCCCGCACATGCGCGAGGCAATATTTGAGATATTCGGAGAGCATGGCCTTCAGGATGCCCGGCTGGCGCAGCCAGTTACCGTTCTTCAGGTCGGTGTTGACGACCGGATAGGCGATGAAGTCGGTCTCCGGATCGGCCGCCTTCAGCTCCAGCAGGCTGCGCGGCATGTGGTAGTTGTTGGTGACGACCAGCACGCGGCGGAACTGGTTGTCGCGAATCCAGCGCGCCGTCTCGTTGGCATTGCCGATCGTGTCCACCGCCTCGTAGCCCATGTCGACGCAGCATTCGAAGAGCGCGGAGGAGGTTTGCGTGAGCTTGCGGAGCTGGTTGCCGCTCGTCGCGGGATTGACGCCCGAGATCAGCAGCCGCCCGCCTGCCCCCTTCTTCAGAAGCTCGATGGCGCGGTCGATGCGCTGGTAGCCGCCAGTCAGCACCACGATGGCGTCCGCCTTCGGCTCGGGCGGCGCCTCGAGTGCGGCGACGGTCTCGGCGAAATAGAGAAAGCCTCCGGCGCCGGCCATGGCGGCAAGCAGGATGAGCACCAGAAAGGCGCGCACGACCCGCCGGGCGGGCCGCCGGCGGCGCCGCCGCCTTGCCTCGCCACGCGAGATGCCCTCCGGCAATCCCTGCTTTGCCCGTTCCAGCGTGTTCATGATTCGACCCATAGAACCGGATTGCGGCAACGGATAGTCCGTTTCGGGGCGATGATCCACCCCGAGAGAGGTCATGAATCGGGCAATTGATCGGTGCGCGAGGGATCGGAGCGGATGAGATCGATTTCGTGGATCGTGCGCATGACGGTGAAGCGCGCCGTCAATGTCGTGAGCAAAGCGATGACGACGATGGTCGCCGCGATGCCGAGATAGCCGGTCAGGCCCATGGAGAAGGAGCCGAAAAGCGCCGTCGCCTGGTCGCTCTGGGGCGTGGCGATGGACCGGCCCTGCCAGAAGCCCGCAACGGCGAAGAAGAGCGCCGCCAGGAACCCACCGGCAAAGGAGCCCTTGAGGCTGATCATCAGGAAATGCTTCTGGAATTCCGAGGCGACGAAGCTCGCCTCGGCACCGACGAAATGCAGCACCTCGACGATATGGCGGTTGCCGGAAAGCGCCCCGCGCGTGGCGAAGACCACGGTCAGCACCATGGCCGAAAAGACGAGGACAAGCACCCCCGTGCCGATGAAGGCGGTGGTGCGGGCCATGGCGACGAGACGGTCGACCCAGGTGCGATGGTCGTCGAGCGAGGCCTGCGGGATCGCCTCCGACAGGGCCTTGCGCATCGCCGCAAAATCGGGCGGGCTCTGCTCGTCGATGGTGATGATGACGAGGCGCGGCACCGGCAATTCGTCGATGTCCAGTCCCTCGCCGAGCCAGGGTTCGAGAAGGCGGGCGGTCGCCGTCTTGTCGACGATGGTGCCGCCGCGCGTACCGGAAAAGGTGAGCGCGAGGTCGCGCGCATCCTTGAGCGCGGTCTCCATGTCGAGATTGTCGTCCGGCTTGATCTGGATGGTGATTTCGCGGGAGATCTGGCTCTGCCAGCTCGCTGCCGTCGCCCGCACCATGGTGACGGCGCCGAAGGTGAGGCAGGCGAGGAAGGCCATGATGGCGATGACGAACATCAGCGCCCGGCCGGAAACGTTGGCCGGCGGCACGATGGGCGCGGTGGGGCGCACGCGCATTTCCGGCCGGCGGGCGGCTGCGGCATTCTCGCTGGCTTCGCGGGGCGCGTCAGTCATAGATGTCGAGCCTGCCTTGCGAGAGGATCATGCGCCGCGCCTCGACCTGGTCCATCAGGGAAAGGTCGTGCGTGGCGATCACCACGGCGGTGCCGAGCCGGTTGAGCTCGAGGAAGAGGCTGAGCAGCCGGCGCGCCATCGGCGGATCGACATTGCCGGTCGGCTCGTCGGCAAGCAGCAGCTCCGGCCGGTCGATGAGCGCGCGGGCGATCGCCGCGCGCTGCTTCTCTCCGCCCGAAAGCACCGGCGGCAGCACGTTGATCCGCTCGCCGAGACCGACCCATTTCAGGAGTTCGAGCACGTCGGCGCGATAGCTGGATTCGTCCTTGCCGCGCACGCGCAGCGGCAGCGCCACGTTCTCGTAGGTCGTCAGGTGGTCGAGCAGGCGGAAATCCTGGAAGACGATGCCGATGCGCCGGCGCAGCATCGGCAATTCGTCGCGCGGAATGGTCGAGATTTCCCGGTCGAAGGTGCGGATGATGCCGCGCGTCGGCTGGAGCGACAGGAAAAGCAGGCGCAGAAGCGTCGTCTTGCCCGCGCCCGACGGACCCGTCAGGAACTGGAAGGACCGGCGCGGGATATCGAAGGTGAGGTCCCGGAGGATTTCCGGCCCCATTCCATAGCGCAGTCCGACATTCTCGAAGTGAATCAATGGCCAATCCGGTTCTAGAAACGGTCACCCCATCGGTACCGCGGCTGACGTCGCACAGGAAAGCGGCTCTTTCACGGTCGGGTTTCCGAAGCATTAACCAGTATGGTTTACGTTTCGTAAGGATTTCATTCAATGCCCGACTTTTCGCCATGGATTTTGCGAAGGGCGGCCAGCGGAGGTGGCGATGAACGCCTTCAGAGCGAAGCAGCAGGCAAGGGGCCGGATCGACCTCCTGCCCCCCGAGCCGAAGGCGCCGGCCGCAAGGCAGCGCTTTACCAGGCGGCTCGAAGTGGTGGATGCCGATTTCGTGGTGATCCGCGCATCCGGCGCGCGCACCTCGAACGACAACCACCGCCCTGCCCGTCCCGCGCGGACGCAGCCGCTTTCCCGGCATCTCCTCTTCCGCATCGCGGCCGCCTGCGCGCGGCTCGCGGAAACGGGATTGCAGCGTCTTCCGGGCCGCGCCTTTGCCGGCCTCGTCACGGCGGCGTTCCTCTTCGTCTTCGCCCATGCCGGCGGGCTCTCGGCGCTGAAGGCCGCCATGCCCGGGGCGGATGCGGCCGAACCGCTGCGTGTCGCCGGGCTCAGCGCCACGCTCGACGACCGCAACGGCATGAAGGTGCTCTCCGTCTACGGCCGCGTGGACAATGCCGGCGGCAAGGTGGAAATCCTGCCGCAGCTCGAAATCCGCGTCGATGGCACCGGTGCCGCCCTCCAGCGGCGCGTCGCGCTCGATGCTGCGACCATCGCCCCCGGCGGCAGCGAGCCCTTCGCCCTGCGCATCCCGCACAGCGGCGGAAAAGTGCCGAAAGTCTCGGTTTCCTTCGTCCGCGAGGGTGCGCCGGCCAACTGACTGTGCTAATCGGCTGCTTTGTTCCGGTGCGGTTCCGGGCGTCATTGCGCTCCGAATGGTGGCCGGAATTCTCTGTCACGACCCCAGGGAGCCGTCTCGCGATGCAGATTGTCCGCGGAAAGAAGATCGAAACGCTTTACGACGCCGCGCAGATCGCCAAGCGCAACGAAGAACTCGCGGCGCAGATCGCCGCCGGCCCGACGAAAGACCTTCTCGTCATCGCCGTGCTCAAGGGCTCGTTCATCTTCGCCGCCGACCTCACCCGCGCGCTGCACGCCGCCGGCCTCGCACCGGAAGTGGAATTCATCACCCTTTCCAGCTACGGCGCCGGCACCGTCTCGCAGGGCGTGAAGGTGATCAAGGACATCGACAGCGACGTGCATGGCCGCGATATCCTGCTTATCGACGACATCCTCGAATCCGGCCGCACGCTCAGCTTCGCCAAGGAGCTGATGTACGAACGCGGCGCGCGCAACGTCACGATCGCCGTGCTGCTCGACAAGCGCGAGAAGCGCAGGACCGATCTTGAGGCCGATTATGTCGGCTTCGAATGCCCGGACCATTTCGTCGTCGGCTACGGCATGGACGTCGCCTATGCCTTCCGCGAGCTGCCCTTCGTGGGCGTCGTCACCGGCGACGCGGAATAGAGCAATTCAGCAAAAGTGCGCAGCGCATCCGGAATTGCGTAGAACCAAGGAGCTGGAGCGTTTTCGCGATTCAGAGAAAGCGCAAACGCTCCAGCCAGCCCCACTTTCCTCCATCGGGCGTTTACGGATCGACAAGGAAAGTCTGGTCTTTTCGTTCCCATACCGGGGCCAATGAACAGGCCCGAAGGGGAAGCGATGGCGAAGATCCTGATCACCGAAGACGAAGACTCCCTGCGCCGCTTCGTGGCGCGGGCGCTGCGGATGGATGGTCACGAGACCGTCGAGGCGCCGGACGGGGCCGCGGGCCTCGACGCGCTGACGGACGGGGGCTTCGACCTCCTGCTCTCCGATATCCGCATGCCCGTGATGGACGGCATCGAGCTCGCCCACAAGGCATCCGCCGCCCACCCGGCGCTGAAGATTCTGCTGATGACCGGCTATGCGGAGCAGCGCGAGCGCGCCGACGACCTGACGACGAAGATCGTCGACGTCGTCAGCAAGCCGTTCAGCCTGCCGGATATCCGCCGGGCCGTCGCCATGGCGCTTGCCGCCTGATCGTTCGCTGCTGTGGAAGCCGCTGTTTCAGCGAATCCCGAGTAGTCGCTCCAGATAGTCCCGCTCAAGGGCCGGCGAACCGCCGGTGCCGAGGCGGCGGCGGATCTCGTCGAGGATCTCGCGGGCCCGCTGGATATCGATCTCTTCCGGGACCCTGTTCCCGCCGGCCTCGCTGTTGCCACCTTCGGCGTTGCGCTCGCGGCCGAGGGGATCGCGGCCGTTGCGTCCGGCCTGCGGCATGCCCTGCCCCTGTCCCTGGCCCATCGCCTGCATCTGGTTCATCATGTTCTGTGCACCCTGGCGCAGCGCCTCGAGCGCACGCCCCTGGCTGCCGACGGCCGCTTCCCCCTCGCCCTCGCCGAGGGCCTTGCCGGCATCCTTCATCTCGCGGCCGGCCTGACCGAAGCCCTCGCCCGGCTCCATGCCCATGCCCTTGAGCGCCTGCTGCAATTCGCCGAGCTGCTTGCCGAGGCCGTCCTGCTGCTCGCGAAGCTTCTTCAGGGCATCGCGAAGCTGGTCCGCCGTCATCCGGTCGGACGGCTGCGGGTTGGTGCCGTCGTCGCCCGGCTGCGCCTCGTCCTCCTCGCCCGGCATCGGATCGCCGCGCTCCATGCGGTCGCGCAGCGCCTGATCGAGCTTGAAGGTCTCTTCCATCAGCTTCTGCTGCTTCAGCACCAGCTCGCCGAGTTTGTCCATCTGCTGGCGCATGGCGTCGTTCTGCTGGCCTTGCCCCTGCTGCGGCCGGCCGGCCTGAAGATTGTTCATCATGCGCTGCAATTCGGACAGCATCTGCTGCGCTTGATCCCGCGCACCCGAGCGCGCCAGGTTCTCGATCTGGTCCATCATGCGCTGCAGATCCTGCTGACGCAGGATGCGGCCCTGCTGCTGGGCATTCTGCTGGCCGTTCTTGGCCGCCTGCCGCGCCAGTTCCTCCATATAGGCCTGCATCGCATCGCGCAGCTCCTTCATGAGCCTGGCGATCTCCTCCTCGGAGGCATTGCGTTCAAGAGCCTCGGAAAGCGCCTTCTGCGCATCGCGCAGGCGCCGGTCGGCGAGCGAGAGGTTGCCGTCCTCGATGCCGAGCGCGATCTCCCAGAGATAGTCTGCCGTATCGCGCATCTGGTCTTCGCTGCGGGCAAGCCGCATGCGCGCGCCGGCCGACTGGATCAACAGGAAATGCGTGAGATTCGGAATCGTCTCCTCGGGACGGATCGTCAGCGCCTCGTTGAGCGTGATGGCAAGCGGCAACTGCCTTGCATCGAGCGCGAAGACCTGCCGCTCCTCGGCGACGGCGGCGGCGAGCGGCTCGAAGAAGTTTTTCGCCGGCAGCACGATCTCGACGGGCTGGCTGCGCCCCTCCTGCCCCGCGGCATCCCTGGCGACGAGCGTGATCCTCACGCGCTTGCCGGAAAGCGGATGTTCGGAGAGGTTGCGGCTCGTCGTTCCCTTGGCCTCACGCGCGGCGCGGCGCGGCAGGTCGAGCCTATATTCCGGCAGCGGATAGAGCGGGCGGGCATCCTTCGGCTGGTCGACCGGGACGATCTCCGCATGGGCCTCCTGAAGCCCGTAGTCGTCCCTCGCGATGAAGCTGATCTCAAGGGCCGAGGCGACCGTCGTCTTCGGAATGCCGTCGAAGGCGATTTCCGGCACGCGGTCCGGGATGACGGCGAAGGTCCAGCTACGGCCGTCGACCGAGAGCGTGCCGTCCTTCAGGATCTTGTAATGCATGGTCCGCGCGCCGCCGACGGTCGCGGCCGGCGCCGTTCCGTCCTTCGGCTTTTCCGCCTCGGGACGGATGGCCGTGACGGTGTTTTCGCCGGCCACCTGATAGCCGACCGTCTCATTGCCGCTGCCGCCGGTCACGCGCACCGTCAGGTCGCTGAATTGCGGAATGCGGATTCCGCCCTCCGCGACCTCGGCCGGCTGGCCCTGCGCGTTGCCGGTGAGGAACACGGGCGCCCGCGCGGTATGGGCCGGCGGCGTCACCCAGGCATCGATGCGCATGTCCGGCGCCGCCTCGGCGGGCGCCTGGAAGGAAACGACATCGGCCAGCAGGCCGCCGCGGTTGGAATAGGAGAAGGCAAAGGCGATGGCGACGAGGAGCAGCGGCACCGCACGCAATGCATGGCGGTCGTGGCGGGCAATGTCGGGCTCGGGCGTGCCGGTGCGCAGCGCGCCGATCATGCGGGCCATGCGCGCCTGATGCTCGCGCCAGAGCGCTTCGCCGAAGGCGTCGCCGACCGCAGGCTTGTCGTCCTGCACGCGGATCGCCTGGTGCGTCAGCGCGTTGCGCGCTTCCAGCATGCGGTCGGCGCTGTCGACCGACGGCCAGGAAATGCCGCGCAGCCGGGCGAGCAGGACGACGAACCCGATCGCGAAGGCCGCGAGCGTTCCGACATGCAGCCACAACGGCGCATGGCGGAAATAGCCGAACCAGGTGAGCGCGAGGAAGGCGGCGACGAGGAGCAGGACCGGCAGCAGGCGCGGCGCGAGCGCTTCGAGATAGAGCACGGCCCTCGCGGCAAGGCGTTTGGCCGCAAGCCGGCGGGCCAGCGGATTGCTGGTCGCCCCCTTCTCGCGCTGCCTGTCAGATGCCATCGATCAACGCACTCCGCCGCTCTTTCTCACCATCCGAAAATAACATCCTTTGTGGCGAAGACGAGGGCGCGCGCAAAATCGTGAACACTATTCCCCGCCTGCGGCTCAGGCGAGCCAATCCGGCAGCGAATCGAGGCCGATCAGGTCGTCATAGGAAAGCCGCGGGCGGATGACGTGGAACTCGGACCCGTTGACCAGCACTTCCGGCACCAGCAGGCGGCTGTTGTAGGTGCCGGCCTGCACCGCGCCATAGGCGCCGGCCGAGCCGACGGCGATGAGGTCGCCGGGCTTCGGCTGGGCCATTTCGCGGTCCTGCGCCAGATAGTCGCCCGTCTCGCAGACCGGGCCGACGACATCGGCGCGGATGCGCGGCGCATTCGCCGCCGAGATGACCACCGGCTGGATCTCGTGCCAGGCCTCGTAGAGCGTCGGGCGGATGAGGTCGTTCATCGCCGCGTCGACGATGACGAAGGTCTTCTCGCCGCCGTCCTTCACATAGATGACTTCGGTGACGAGGATGCCGGCATTGCCGACGATCAGCCGGCCGGGCTCCGTGACGATCTTGCAGTTCAGGCCCTTGAGCTGGTTCTTGACGATCTCGGCATAGGCATCCGGCAGCGGCGGCGGCGCATTGTCCGTCTTGTAGGGAATGCCGAGGCCCCCGCCGACATCGACATGGTCGATGGTGTGGCCGTCGGCGCGCAGCGTCTCGACGAGTTCGCGCAGCAGCCGGAAGGCATCATCGAAGGGTTGCAGCTCGGTGATCTGGCTGCCGATATGCATGTCGATGCCGGTGACCTCGATGCCCGGCAGGCTCGCGGCACGGGCATAGACGGCGCGGGCGCGCTCCCAGGATATGCCGAACTTGTTTTCCTTCTTGCCGGTCGAGATCTTGGCATGGGTGCGGGCGTCGACATCCGGGTTGATGCGGAAGGAGACATGGGCGACCTTGCCGGCCTTCACGGCGCGGGCGTTCAGCACGTCCAGTTCCGGCTCGGATTCCACGTTGAAGCAGTAGATGCCGGCCTCGAGCGCGAGGTCCATCTCGCGCGGCGTCTTGCCGACGCCGGAGAACATGATGCGCGAAGCGGGAACGCCGGCGGCAAGCGCCCGGCGCAGTTCCCCTTCCGAGACCACGTCGATGCCCGCGCCGAGCCGGGCGAGCGTCTTCAGCACCGCCTGGTTGGAATTCGCCTTCATGGCGTAGCAGACCAGCGCATCGACGCCCTCGAAGGCCTTGGAGAACACCTTGTAGTGCCGCTCCAGCGTGGCCGTCGAATAGACGTAGAAGGGGGTGCCGACCGCCTTGGCGATCTCCGGAACCGGCACGTCCTCCGCATAGAGAATGCCGTCGCGATGCTCGAAATGGTTCACTGCCTGATCCGTAGAACTAGAGCAATTCCAGCAAAAGTGCGCAGCGGTTTTGCGTCCGGAATTGCGTAAAAACAAAAGGATAGAGCGTTTTCGCGATTCGAAGAAAAGCGGAAATGCTCTAGAGAAGGGGATCGAGGACGAAGGGCTTGTCTTCGACCTGCTCGACCTTCTTGCCCTTGATGGTCTTCACGACCGGCTGTCCGCCGCCCGGTAGGTCCAGATCGCCCTTGCGGCCACAAGCGGTCAGAACCGCTGCGGAAAGGCAGAGCACGAAAGCCAGCCTGCCGATATCGATGCGTGTCATGAAGCGTTCCCTGGAATTGCCGGTGATCGGGTGGGCATCATCCTTAGCGAATTCGCCCGCCCTGTGCACCCTTAATCTCTTGATGATTCCTGCAAGCGGTTTGATCAGTTCCGCTGCCGCCACCAGGCGATCTGCCGGCGGACTTCCGAGGGCGCGGTGCCGCCGTAGCTCTTGCGGCTGGCGACCGAGGCTTCCACCGTCAGGACGTTGAAGATATCGGCCGTGATCGCGGCATGGATCGCCTGCAGCTCTTCGAGCGAGAGCTCCGCAAGATCGCAGCCCTTGCTCTCGGCGAGCGCCACGGCCCGGCCGGTCACGTGATGGGCGTCGCGGAAGGGCAGGCCCGCCTCGCGCACCAGCCAGTCGGCAAGGTCCGTCGCAGTGGAATAGCCCGAGCCGGCGGCCGCCTTCATGCGGTCGGCGCGGATCGTCATGTCGCGCACCATGCCGGTCATGGCGGCGATGGCGAGTTCCAGGCTCTCGGCGGCGTCGAAGACCTGTTCCTTGTCTTCCTGCATGTCCTTGGAATAGGCGAGCGGCAGGCCTTTCATCACCGTCAGCAGCGCGATCAGCGAGCCGTTGATGCGGCCCGTCTTGGCGCGCACGAGCTCCGCGGCGTCGGGGTTCTTCTTCTGCGGCATGATGGAGGAGCCGGTCGAGAAGGCGTCCGACAGGCGGATGAAGCCGAATTGCGGCGTCGACCAGATGACGATCTCCTCGGCAAGGCGCGAGAGGTGCACCGAGGCGATGGCGGCGATGGAGAGGAACTCCAGCGCGAAGTCGCGGTCCGAGACCGTGTCGATGGAGTTGCGCGTCGGCTCGCGGAAGCCGAGGGCCTTGGCCGTCATGTGGCGGTCGATATTATAGCCGGTGCCGGCAAGGGCGGCGGCGCCGATCGGGCTCTCGTCGAGATGCTCGATGGCATGGCGCACGCGCTGGCGGTCGCGGCCGAACATCTCCACATAGGCCATGCAATGGTGGCCGAATGTCACCGGCTGGGCCGTCTGGAGATGGGTGAAGCCGGGCATGACGGTTTCGGCGTGCTCTTCCGCGCGGTCGAGGAAGGCGGCGATGAGGCTCGTCAGCATCCTTTCGGTCTTCTGCAACTCTTCCTTCACCCAGAGGCGGAAGTCGAGCGCCACCTGGTCGTTACGCGAGCGGGCGGTGTGCAGGCGCCCGGCGGCGGGGCCGATCAGCGTCGCCAGCCGTGCCTCGACATTCATGTGGATGTCTTCCAGCTTGCGCGAGAACTCGAAGGTGCCCGCCTCGATCTCTGACAATATCGTGTCGAGACCGTGAACGATCTTTTCCTTATCGTCCGCCGAAATGATGCCCTGGTGGCTAAGCATTTCGGCATGCGCCTTTGAGCCGCGGATGTCCTGGGCATAAAGCTTCTTGTCGAAGCCGATGGAGGCATTTATCTCCTCCATGATCGCATCCGGTCCCGAGGCGAAGCGGCCGCCCCACATCTGGTTCGAGGATTTCGTCTCGGAAGTGCCGTCAGCCATGGGTGCCTATCCTGGAGAATGAAATGTCAGTGAAGAAGAAACTCGGCCTGCCGGCAGGAAAGCTGATCGCCATTGCCGGGCTCGCCGGACTTCTCGCCGGTGGTGCAGCGATATACGTGAAGGAAAGCCTGTCTGGCAATGGCGCGGTCGCGTCCGCCGGTTCCGCCGCCTGCCCGCTCGCCGCCGAAAAGGCCGCCGCGATCACGCCCTTCTCCAAGGGCCAGGTCGCCGCCATGCGCACGGTCGACGAGCACCGTCCCCTCCCCGACCTCGTTTTCGACGGCCCGGACGGCAAGAAGAAGACCATCGCGGACTTTGCCGGCAAGACGCTGCTGGTCAATCTCTGGGCGACCTGGTGCGTGCCCTGCCGAGAGGAAATGCCGGCGCTCAATGCGCTGCAGAAGAATCTCGGCAGCGACAAATTCGAGGTCGTGGCGATCAACATCGATACCGGCGACGACGAGAAGCCGAAGACCTTCCTCGACGAGACGAAGGTCCACGACCTCGGCTATTACCGCGATGCCTCGATGGGCGTCTTCAACACGCTGAAGAAGGAGGGCTTGGCCTTCGGCCTGCCCGTCACGCTGCTGATGGACGACAAGGGCTGCCTGATCTCCGCCATGAACGGCCCCGCCGCCTGGGACGGCGAGGATGCCAAGGCACTGATCAACGCCGCGCTCGGGGCGCCGAAGATCTGAGATATCATGCCGCCGCGTAGACCCGCGGCCGGCGGATCTCGATGAAGCCCGCCTCGCCCTTGCGGTGCGGGAATTCCGGTGCGGTATCGAACTCCACCGCTTGCCCGCTGCCGGTCATCGCCAGCACGCGGCGCGAATCCGGCCGGTCGATGACGCGGACGATCTTCGCCGCGATCCCCTCTCCGTCCTCGCGCCAGGTGACGTCCGCAGGACGGAAGAGAATCTGCCCGCCGCCATCGGTAATGCCCTCAGCCTCGAAGGAAACGTCCTCGACATAGGCCCTGCCGCCGCGGATATCCGCGTCGAGCCGGTTGGCATCGCCCAGAAAATTCATCACGAAGGCATCGGCCGGGTTGCGGCAGACGGCTTCGGGCGTCCCCTCCTGCACGATCCGGCCCTTGTTGAGGATGACGACGCGGTCGGCAAGGTCGAGCGCCTCTTCCTGGTCGTGCGTCACGAAAAGCGTGGTGATGCCGAGCTCGTCGTGGATCTTGCGCAGCCAGCGGCGCAGGTCCCGCCGCACATTGGCATCCAGTGCACCGAAGGGCTCGTCGAGCAGCAGCACGCGCGGATCGACGGCGAGCGCCCGAGCAAGCGCCACGCGCTGGCGCTGTCCGCCGGAGATCTGGCCGGGGAAGCGGTCCTTCAGCCCGCCGAGCTGCACGAGATCGAGCAATTCCTTCACGCGCGCCTCGATCGCCTGCGGCGTGCGCTTCACTCTGGAAACCTTCATGCCGAAGGCGATGTTATCGCCGACCGTCATATGCGGGAAGAGCGCGTAATGCTGGAAGACGAAGCCGACGCCGCGCTCGCGCACCGGAATGTCCGTCGCGTTCTCCTCACCGAAATAGATTGCCCCGGCATCGGCATATTCGAGGCCCGCCACCATGCGCAGGATCGTCGTCTTGCCGGAGCCCGAGGGGCCGAGCAGCGCAACCAGCTCGCCGCTTTCGATATCGAGCGAGACGCCGTGCACGGCGCGGAAGGTCTCGAATTCCTTGACCACATTATCGAGACGGATCTTCAAGGCTTGACCTCCGGAGTGATGCTGTCGGCCCCCGCAAGGGCGGACGGGCGCTGCACGCGGCCCGCGCCCTGCCGCTCCAGCGCCACCTTGGCAAGGAGCGTGACGATGGCGAGACCGGCAAGGATGGATGCGGCGGCAAAGGAGCCGGCCGCGTTATAGTCGTGATAGAGCAGCTCGATATGGAGCGGCAGCGTGTTGGTCTGGCCGCGGATATTGCCCGAGACGACCGAGACGGCGCCGAACTCGCCCATCACGCGCGAATTGCAGAGCACCACGCCATAGAGCATCGCCCATTTGATATTGGGCAGCGTGACCGAGAAGAAGGTCCGCCAGCCGCTCGCCCCGAGCGACGTCGCCGCCTCTTCGAGATCGCGGCCCTGCGCCTGCATCAGCGGGATCAGCTCGCGCGCCACGAAGGGCGCGGTCACGAACATGCTGGCAAGCACGATGCCGGGCAGCGCGAAGAGGATCTTGATCCCCGCCGCCTCCAGCGCATGGCCGAAGAGACCCTGTAGGCCGAAGACGAAGAGATAGGAGACGCCCGCGACGATGGGCGAGACCGAGAAGGGAATCTCGATGACGACGGTGAGCAGCCGCTTGCCCGGAAAGTCGTGCTTGGTGATGGCCCAGGCAGCAGCGACGCCGAAGGCCGTGTTGATCGGCACGGCGATGAGCGCCGTGACGACCGTCAGCAGGATGGCGTGCCGCGTGTCGGAATCGGCGATGGATTTCGCGAAATAGTCGATCCCGCGCGAGAAGGCCTCGACGGCGATGACGACGAGCGGCGCGATGATCATCAGCGCCACAAGCAGGAGAACCACCGTCAGCAGGATGCGGCGAAAGAGGGGATTGTCGCCGACGCGCGGCGGCTTGCCCTTTGCGTGATGCGTCATGTCAGCCCCTCACCGTGTAGCGCAGGGCCCGGGCCTGCATGAGATTGGTGATCGCCAGCATGACGAAGGCCGTCAGCAGCATGACGGAGGCGATGGCGGCGGAGGCCGGATAGTCGTATTCCTCCAGCCGGATAAAGGCGAGGAGCGCGGTGATCTCCGTCGAGAACGGCTGGTTGCCGGCGATGAAGATGATGGCGCCGAACTCGCCGAGGCTGCGGGCGAAGGAGAGCGAGACGCCCGCCAGCAGCGCCGGCGCCAGAAGCGGCAGGATGACCTTGGCGAAGATGGAAAGATCGCTCGCCCCGAGCGTCTGCCCCGCCTCCTCCAGCGCCGGATCGAGCTCCTCCAGCACCGGCTGCACCGTGCGCACGATAAAGGGGATGCTGGTGAAGCTCATGGCGACGATGATGCCGAGCGGCGTATAGGCGACCTTGATGCCGAGATGGGAAAGCGGGCCGCCGAACCAGCCGTTGGTGGCAAAGAGCGTGGTGAGCGCGATACCGGCGACCGCCGTCGGCAGCGCGAAGGGCAGGTCCACCAGCGCATCGACAAGGCGCCGACCGGGGAAGCGGTAGCGCACCAGCACCCAGGCGAGCGCCATGCCGAAGAGAAGATTGAAGACCGTCGCCGCCAGAGCACAGAGCACCGTCACGCGGTAGCTCGCAAGGGCGCGGTCGGAGGAGACGATGCGCCAGTAATCCGCAGGCCCAAGGCTTGCCGCCTTGAAGACGAGCGCCGCCAGCGGCAGCACCACGATGATGGCCACATAGACGAGGGTGATGCCGAGCGCGAGCGGCAATCCGGGCAGTACACGCCGTTTCAAACGGACGTTCCTTTCTCATACCACAACCGGCGGGTTTTGCGCCCGCCGGCTGCCTTGAAGAACGAAGGGGAGTGGATCAGCGGCTGCCGTAGATCTTGTCCAGCGTGCCGCCCTCGGAGAAATGCTCCTTCGAGACCTTGTCCCAGCCACCGAAGACGTCGTCGACATTGACGAGGCGGATGTCCGGAAACTGGTCCTTGAACTCGGCGGCGACCTTTTCGTCATGGACGCGGTGACCGAATTCAGCGGCGATCTTCTGGCCTTCCGGCGCATAGAGGAAGTCGAGATAGGACTTGGCCAGATCCCGGCTGCCATGGGCATCGGCCACCTTGTCGACCACCGCGACCGGGAATTCGGCGAGCAGCGAGACGGAGGGCACGACGCTTTCGAACTTGTCCTCGCCATACTGCTTGGCGATCGACTTGGTCTCGGCCTCGAAGGTGATGATGACGTCGCCGATCTCGCGCTCGACGAAGGTCGTGGTCGCCGCGCGACCGCCCGTGTCGAAGACCGGAACGTTGTCGAAGATCTTCTTGACGAACTCCTCGACCTTCGCCGGGTCGTCCTTGAAGGCTTCCTTGGCATAGGCCGTGGCGGCAAGATAGGTGTAGCGCGCATTGCCTGAGGTCTTCGGGTTCGGGAAGATGACCTTCACGTCGTCGCGGGCAAGGTCGGACCAGTCCTTGATGTTCTTCGGATTGCCGGCACGCACGAGGAAGGACGGGAAGGAATAGAAGGGGGAGGCGTTGTTCGGGAACGCCTTCTGCCAGCCTTCGGCGACGAAGCCGTTCTTCACGAGGAAGTCGATATCCGTCACCTGGTTGAAGGTCACGACGTCGGCCTCGAGGCCTTCGACGATGGCGCGCGCCTGCTTGGAGGTGCCGCCATGCGACTGGTCGATGGTGACGCCCGGATGCGCCTTCACGAAGGCCTCGTTCTCGGCGGCGAAAAGCTCGCGCGCCACGTCGTAGGAGGCGTTGAGCAGCTTGTCGGCGGCGTTGGCGGAGAGCGGAGCGGCAAGGCCGAGAAGGGCCACGCCGAGAAGGAGCAAACGTTTCATCTGAAAAACCCCGATGCGAGAGAATGGGGCAGACAATAACGAGCGGCTGGGCGGTCTCCGAGGCACGGGCCTGTCGCGCACGCGGCGACAGGCGGAACATTTTTCCCTGAAAGGGAAGGTTCGCGGATTCTCCGCCCGTCAGCGGGTCGGGACCGGAACCTCGCCGCGATAGTCGTAGAAGCCGCGGCCGGACTTGCGGCCGAGCCAGCCGGCCTCGACATATTTCACCAGCAGCGGGCACGGGCGATACTTGGAATCGGCGAGCCCGTCATGCAGCACCTGCATGATCGAAAGGCAGGTATCGAGGCCGATGAAATCGGCAAGCTGGAGCGGCCCCATCGGATGGTTCGCGCCGAGCTTCATGGCCGTGTCGATGGCCTCCACCGAGCCGACGCCCTCATAGAGCGTGTAGATCGCCTCGTTGATCATCGGCAGCAGGATGCGGTTGACGATGAAGGCCGGGAAATCTTCCGCGACCGTGATCGTCTTGTCGAGCTTGGTGACGAATTCCTTGGCGGCGGCGAAGGTGCCTTCCTCGGTCGCGATGCCGCGCACGAGCTCCACCAGCTTCATCACCGGCACCGGGTTCATGAAGTGGATGCCCATGAAGCGCTCCGGCCGATCGGTGGCCGAGGCGAGGCGGGTGATCGACAGCGAGGACGTATTGGTGGCAAGGATCGCCTCCGGCTTCAGCACGGAACAGACCAGGCCGTAGATCTTGCGCTTGACGGTCTCGTCCTCCGTCGCCGCCTCGATGACGAGATCGGCGTCGGAAAGGTCGTTGATGTCCGAGGAGCCCTTGATCAGCGCGAGCGCCTTCTTGCGGTCCTCGTCGCTCATCTTGCCGGAGGAGACCTGGCGGGCGAGGTTGCCGTTGATCGTGGCAAGCCCTGTCTCGATACGCTCGGGCGACAGGTCGTAGATATGGACCTTGTAGCCGGCTAGCGCAGAAACATGCGCGATCCCGCACCCCATCTGGCCCGCACCCACAATACCGACGTTCTTGATCATAGCGCCAATCGCCCCGTCACTTCATTCCGCGCCCTCGGCGCAGGCAAAAAAATACCGGGCCGGTCGAGCCGGCCCGGTGAAGTGATAAAGCCCTGCGACGCATTTTTCCAGTGAAATCATCGTCGCAAAAAGAGGCATGAAACCGGCTCAGAGGGCCTTCTCAAGCTCCGGGAGGATTTCGAAGAGGTCACCGACGAGGCCGTAGTCTGCGACCTGGAAGATCGGCGCCTCCTCGTCCTTGTTGATGGCGACGATGACC
>NZ_QNUJ01000015.1 GCF_003574625.1 Shinella zoogloeoides | reverse complement strand
AGCCGGGAAAGGTCGCAATCGTCGCCGTCATGCGCAAGATGATCGTCATTCTCAACGCCAGAATGCGAGAGCATAGAGCAACGGCGCTTGACGCCTAACACCGTTGCTTTTCTTTTGCGCCGCTTTTGCGGGCGACATTTTCTTGAGCCGATTCTTCGGCTAAGACGACCGGACGGGCTGGCCACGCCGGCGCAGCCGTAGGAGACCGTCGCCCCATGCTTCTGGCCATACCGCTGCTGATCATTCCCTTCGCCCTCTACAACCTCGCCATGACCGGCCTCTTCGGCAATGGCGGCGTTGCCGTGCTCGACAGCGAGGTGATGGCGGTCAACATGCTGTCCGGCACGACATGGACCATGGCCTTCGGCGACCTTCTCATCCTGATCGCGCTCGTGCTGCTCTTCGTGGAGATCCTGAAGGCCACGCGGCCGGGCTCGCGGGCCCTTCTCGACCACATGCTCTCGATGGTGCTATTCGTGGTGTTCCTGGTCGAGTTCCTGCTGGTGCAGGGCGCGGCGACGCAGATCTTCTTCATCCTGATGACCATCTGCTTCATCGACGTCATCGCGGGCTTTGCAGTCTCGATCCGCACGGCGAGCCGCGACCTTTCGATCGGGCTCTGACGGCGCGGGAAGCCCCGCGCCGGTCAAATTTCATCAGCCGAGATTGTCGAGCTTGGTCTGGAGCGCGCGAAGCTGCTCCTTGAGCTCGTCGAGGTCCTTGGCTTCCGCCTTGCGGGTTTCCTTGGGCGGCGTCGCATTGGCGAAGGGCGAGAACATCTTCATCGCCTGCTGGAACATCTCCGTATTGCGCCGCACCGTCTCCTCGACGATCTGCATCGGCACCTGCAGATTCTTGCCGAGCGGCGTGTCGCCGAAGGTCTTGTTGATCTGCTCGCGCATCTGCGTCTGCTGTTCCGTGAAGGCCTGCATGGAGTGCTCGAGATAGCTCGGCACCACCATCTGCATCTGATCTCCGTAGTAGGAGATGAGCTGGCGCAGGAAGGAGATGGGCAGCAGCGTGTTGCCGGTCTTGGATTCCTGCTCGAAGATGATCTGGGTCAGCACGGAATGGGTGATGTCCTCGCCGGACTTGGCGTCCTGCACGGTGAAGTCCTCACCCTTCTTCACCATGACCGCAAGATCGTCGAGAGTGACATAGGTGCTCGTGCCGGTGTTGTAGAGGCGGCGGTTCGCATATTTCTTGATGACGATCTGACCGTCGTTCCTGGCCATTAGGGTCTCCTCATCCCCGTATTCCTGTTTCTTTTTTGGTTCCGGCGAGTATCGGCAAAAAGCAGCGCCGTGACAATCGAATTGTGCGATGCGGCGAGCAATGCTGCGCAACATGGATTTTCATGCTGCACCCCGCCCTCCATGAAATTTTAGCGGCATCGGATATCCCGTTTGACTCTCCTGTCTCGCTTTGCCAGTTTTGATTTCGGGAGAACCGCCGGGCTCGCGCCGTTCGTGCGCCGGCCCGGTTCCAAGGCCGGCCGCATGGCCGTCAGAACTGAGGAATCATACCATGAGCACCCCGTCCATCGTCATCGCCAGCGCCGCCCGCACCGCGGTCGGTTCCTTCAACGGAGCCTTCGCCAACACGCCCGCCCACGAACTGGGCGCGACCGTGATCTCGGCGGTTCTGGAGCGCGCGGGCGTGGCAGCGGGCGAGGTGAACGAGGTGATCCTCGGCCAGGTGCTGCCGGCCGGCGAAGGCCAGAACCCGGCCCGCCAGGCCGCCATGAAGGCCGGCCTGCCGCAGGAAGCCACCGCCTGGGGCATGAACCAGCTCTGCGGCTCGGGCCTGCGCGCCGTCGCGCTCGGCATGCAGCAGATCGCCACGGGCGATGCGAGCATCATCGTCGCCGGCGGCATGGAATCCATGTCCATGGCGCCGCATTGCGCGCACCTGCGCGGCGGCGTGAAGATGGGCGACTTCAAGATGATCGACACGATGATCAAGGACGGCCTGACGGATGCCTTCTACGGCTACCACATGGGCATCACCGCCGAGAACGTCGCCAAGCAGTGGCAGCTCTCGCGCGACGAGCAGGACACCTTCGCCGTCGCCTCGCAGAACAAGGCCGAGGCCGCCCAGAAGGAGGGCCGCTTCAGGGACGAGATCGTCCCCTTCATCGTCAAGACCCGCAAGGGTGACGTGACGATCGATGCCGACGAATATATCCGCCACGGCGCGACGCTCGAATCCATGGCCAAGCTGCGCCCGGCCTTCGACAAGGAGGGCACGGTGACGGCGGCCAACGCCTCCGGTCTCAACGACGGCGCGGCCGCCGCCCTTCTCATGAGCGAAGCGGAAGCCTCGCGCCGCGGCATCCAGCCGCTCGCCCGCATCGTCTCCTGGGCGACGGCCGGCGTCGATCCGAAGATCATGGGCACGGGCCCGATCCCGGCCTCCCGCAAGGCGCTCGAAAGGGCCGGCTGGAAGATCGGCGACCTCGACCTCGTCGAGGCCAACGAAGCCTTCGCGGCTCAGGCCTGCGCCGTCAACAAGGATCTCGGCTGGGATCCGTCCATCGTCAACGTCAACGGCGGCGCCATCGCCATCGGTCACCCGATCGGTGCGTCCGGCGCCCGCATCCTCAACACGCTCCTCTTCGAGATGAAGCGCCGCGGCGCCTCGAAGGGCCTTGCCACGCTGTGCATCGGCGGCGGCATGGGCGTGGCGATGTGCGTTGAGCGCATGTAAGCATCCGCTTGCAAGTTGCTTTGCCATGACCCGCCGCCGGCGGGGCGACGGGTCGACTCATAAAACAGCCCAAGGGGAGTGAGCCACATGAGCAGGGTAGCATTGGTTACGGGAGGATCGCGGGGCATCGGCGCAGCCATTTCGGTCGCGCTGAAGGCCGCGGGATACAAGGTGGCTGCGAACTACGCCGGCAACGACGATGCCGCCAACGCCTTCAAGGCGGAAACGGGCATCCCGGTCTACAAATGGGATGTCTCGAGCTACGAATCCTGCGCGGAGGGGATCGCAAGGGTGGAGGCCGATCTCGGCCCGGTCGACGTGCTCGTCAACAATGCGGGCATCACCCGCGACGCCATGTTCCACAAGATGACGCCCGACCAGTGGGGCGCCGTCGTCAACACCAACCTCACCGGCCTGTTCAACATGACCCATCCGGTGTGGTCGGGCATGCGCGACCGCAATTTCGGCCGCGTCATCAACATCTCCTCGATCAACGGCCAGAAGGGCCAGATGGGCCAGGCGAACTATTCCGCCGCCAAGGCCGGCGATCTCGGCTTCACCAAGGCACTGGCGCAGGAGGGCGCGGCCAAGGGCATCACCGTCAACGCGATCTGCCCCGGCTATATCGGCACGGAGATGGTGCGCGCCATCCCCGAGAAGGTGCTGAACGAGCGGATCATCCCGCTCATTCCCGTCGGACGCCTCGGCGAGCCGGAGGAGATCGCCCGCGTGGTCGTCTTCCTCGCCTCGGACGATGCCGGCTTCATCACCGGTTCGACCATTTCGGCGAATGGCGGTCAGTTCTTCGTCTGACGCCTGCCAAAGCGGAACACGGCGCCTTCGGGCGCCGTTTCCATGTCATTGGGCCAAGGAGGACGTGCGGTGAAACAGGAAAAGCTCGGCGAGGCGGCGATTTCCGAGGCGCTGGCATCGCTTGACGGCTGGACGCGCTCGGACGACGGCATCGCCATCGAGAAGCGTTACAAATTCCGCAATTTCCGCGAGGCCTTCGGCTTCATGACCGAGGGGGCGCTGGCGGCGGAGAAGTTCAATCATCATCCCGAATGGTTCAACGTCTATAACCGCGTCGAGGTGCGGCTCACCAACCACGATGCGGGCGGCCTGACGGAGCTCGATTTCAAGCTCGCCTCGGCGATGGAGGCGGCGGCCGCGCTTCGCACGAAGAGTTGAAGGGACGTTATCGCATTCCCATATGAATTCCGCCGGACGATTTTCCACCCGTTCGAGGCCGGCATCGCCGCCTGAAGGAGGCCCTGCATGGATGACGTGAAGATCGGTGAAATCCTCCTGCCCGGAGACGAGGCCGAACAGGAGCGCCAGAGCGAGCGTGTCCGGAAGCGGTTCTGGCCGGTCCTCAAGCGCGCGATGCGCTACGTGCCGTTTTCCCGCGATCTCGTCGCATCCTACTATTGCGCACTCGATCCCCGCACGCCGACCAAGGTGCGCGGCATCCTGCTCGCTGCGCTGGCCTATTTCGTCCTGCCGCTCGACGGCATCCCGGATTTCTTCGTGCTCGTCGGCTTTTCCGACGACATCGCCGTGCTGACGGCGGCCTTTGCGGCGATCCGCGGCCATATTCGCGAGGACCATTATGCCGCCGCCGACAAGGCGCTTGCGGACGAGCCGGACATGCAACCCGCGGGTTAGGCGGGCTTGTCCGATTCGGGTCAAATTCTTGCCCTATTCCTTGTGCCTTTAGGCCTTTCGACGGGTTCTATCTCACCAAATCGGGACTGGGCACGCCCGCTTTCCGCAGGAAGGCAGCGGCGGAGATTCGACGCAATCTTGTCCCGGTGCGGCGCTGATGGCCTTCTTAAAATGAGCGTATGTTGACGGTTTGGTAACCTGAATTAAGTCAAAATAAATCAAATCGTCATCATGCGTAGCCGACACCGGTATCGAAGGCTCGGGCTTTCGGCCGGAAATCAATGGCAAGACAACCGGCAGGAAAACATGTTCGTAAGAAAGCTCGCAACCGCACTCGCCCTCGTTCTTATGACCGCAGGCGTTGCCTCGGCCCAGACGCCGACGCGCATTCAGCAGTTCAATGCCTGGGGCGCCTATTCCTACCAGGCAAAGGGCGGCAAGGTCTGCTACGTCCTTTCCGTTCCCAAGGAGAAGAACCCCGCCGGCGTCGACCATGGCGACGTGTTCTTCCTCGTCTCGCAGCGCCCGGGCCAGAACATCAGCTACGAGCCGCAGGCGATGATGGGCTATCCGCTGCAGGAAAACTCCAAGGTCAATGTCGTGATCGACAACCGCACCTTCGTCATGTTCACCAAGGGCAATTCGGCCTGGGTGGAGAACGCCGCCGAGGAGCCGGCGCTCGTCGCGGCCATGAAGGGCGGCAAGTCGATGACGGTGCAGGCCAAGTCGCGCCGCGGCACCGGCACCTCCTATTCCTATTCGCTCTCCGGTATCTCGGCGGCGCTGAAGCAGATCGAGGGCTGCCGCTGATCGCGGCGCTTTCTTCCCGATACGAAGGGCCGGCAGAAATGCCGGCCCTTTGCTTTTGCAGGACAGGTGACTTTCCGCCGGAACAATGCTAAAGGGCCCGCAACTGGGCCTCCGCCGCACCTGTCGGCGCCGAAAGGTCCGCTGAACTTCAGTCGAGCATGGACCGCTTGCGGCGCAGGAAGCCTGCGCAGGCGCTTCCTGTTCTTGAGGATGACCCGATGGCAAGCATGGACTTTCTCAACACGGCCGAGCCCGTCAAGGCGCCGGTCGTCCGCAACATCCCGGCCGCCGAAAAGCCGACTCTGATCGGTCTTTCGCGCGAGGATATGGGCCGCGCGCTCGTCGAGAAGGGCGTTGCCGAGCGGCAGGTGAAGATGCGCGTCAGCCAGCTCTGGCACTGGCTCTATGTGCGCGGCGTCTCCGATTTCGACGACATGACGAATGTCTCCAAGGACATGCGCGAAATGCTGAAGACGCATTTCACCATCGCCCGTCCCGAGATCGTCGACGAGCAGATCTCCAATGACGGCACGCGCAAGTGGCTGCTGCGCTTTCCCGCGCGCGGTGCCGGCCGGCCGGTCGAGATCGAGACCGTCTACATTCCCGAAGAGGGCCGCGGCACGCTCTGCATTTCCAGCCAGGTCGGCTGCACGCTGACCTGTTCCTTCTGCCACACCGGCACGCAGAAGCTGGTGCGCAACCTCACGGCCGAGGAAATCCTCTCGCAGCTGCTGCTCGCCCGCGACCGGCTCGGCGACTTCCCGGACCGCGACACGCCGGCCGGCGCCATCGTGCCGGCGGAAGGCCGCAAGGTCTCCAATATCGTCATGATGGGCATGGGCGAGCCGCTCTACAATTTCGAGAGCGTCAAGACGGCGCTCCTCATCGCCACCGACGGTGACGGCCTGTCGCTCTCCAAGCGCCGCGTCACGCTGTCGACCTCCGGCATCGTGCCGGAAATCTACCGCACCGGCTCGGAGATCGGCGTCATGCTGGCGATCTCGCTGCATGCGGTGCGCGACGAGCTGCGCGACATGCTGGTGCCGATCAACAAGAAGTATCCGCTGAAGGAGCTGCTCGACGCCTGCCGCGCCTATCCGAGCCTGTCGAACGCGCGGCGCATCACCTTCGAATATGTGATGCTGAAGGACGTCAACGACACGCTGGAGGACGCCAAGCTGCTGGTGCAGCTCCTCAAGGGCATTCCGGCGAAGATCAATCTCATCCCCTTCAATCCCTGGCCGGGCACGAACTACCAGTGTTCGGACTGGGAGCAGATCGAGCGCTTCGCCGACTTCATCAACCAGGCCGGCTACGCCTCGCCGATCCGCACCCCGCGCGGCCGCGACATTCTCGCCGCCTGCGGCCAGCTCAAGTCCGAATCCGAGCGCATGCGCAAGGTCGAGCGCATGGCCTTCGAGGCCATGATGATCGTCGGCCACGGCGAGGACGACTGAGGGCGCCCCTCATCCGCCTTCCGGCGCCTTCTCCCCGGCGGGGAGAAGGGGGGCGGCGGCGGTGGATTTCCCTTCTCCCCTCGGGGAGAAGGTGGCCCGAAAGGGCCGGATGAGGGGTATGCCTCCCGGCTTGGCCCTGAGCGCACCCTCCATCAGAAAATATGATCGGCCCAACCGATTCCAAGAATTGATTTGAACGGCCGTTTTGCCTAGAAACGGCCTAAAATCATTCTAGGGAGGATTTTCATGCGCCATATTCTGCTTGCCGCCGCTGCAACGCTCGCACTTGCGCTGCCCGCCAAGGCCGAAGACGTTACGGTTGCCGTCACCGCCATCGTCGAACATCCCGCGCTCGACGCCGCCCGCGACGGCGTGAAGGAAGCGCTGGAAGCGGCCGGCTACAAGGAAGGCGAGAACCTGAAGTTCATCTACGAGTCGGCGCAGGGCAACCCCGCGACCGCCGCGCAGATCGCCCGCCAGTTCGTCGGCGACAATCCGAGCGTCATCGTGCCGATCTCCACGCCCTCGGCCCAGGCCGTCGTTTCCGCGACGAAGGACATCCCGATCGTCTTCACCGCCGTTTCCGATCCGGTCGGCGCGCAGCTCGTCAAGGACATGGACAAGCCGGGCGGCAACGTCACCGGCCTTTCCGACCTGTCGCCGGTCGCCGAGCATCTGGCGCTGATCAAGGAAATCCTGCCCAACGTGAAGACCATCGGCTACCTCTACAATTCGGGCGAGGCGAATTCCGTCTCGCTGCTCGCCGTGCTGAAGGCCGAAGCCGAAAAGGCCGGCCTGACGGTCGTCGAATCCGCCGCCACCAAGTCCGCCGAAGTGCAGGGCGCTGCCCGTGCGCTGGTCGGCCGCGCCGACGCGATCTACGTCCCGACGGACAACACGATCATCTCCGCCCTCGAAGGCGCGGTCGCGGTTGCCGAGGAAGCCAAGCTTCCGCTCTTCACCGCCGACACGGATTCCGTCTCGCGCGGTGCCGTCGCGGCGCTCGGCTTCAACTACAAGGATGTCGGCCGTCAGACCGGTGAAGTGGTCGTGCGCATCCTCAAGGGCGAGAAGCCCGGCGACATCGCCGTGAAGGTTGCCGCCGGCACCGACCTCGTCATCAACAAGGGCGCCGCCGCCAAGATGGGCGTTACCCTTCCGGAAGCCGTCGTCGGCCGCGCAACCCGCGTGATCGAATAATCCGGGATTTCCCGGACATTGCCAACCGGAATCAACCGCTGCCGGATCGCCCGGCAGCGGTTGATCTGTTAGAAAGACCCATCCGCGAGAGGCGGAGGGGGAACAAGGAAAGCCGAGAGCCGTGAGCCTGATTGCCTTCTGGGGTGCCGTCGAACTGGGGCTGGTCTATGCCTTCGTCGCGATCGGCGTTTACCTTGCCTTCCGCGTGCTGGATTTTCCGGACCTGACCGTTGACGGATCGTTTCCGCTCGGCGCGGCCGTCACGGCGGTGCTGATCATCGCCGGCCTCAATCCCTGGCTCGCCGCCGCCGTCGCCATGGTGGCGGGCGCGGTCGCCGGCCTCGTGACAGCCATGCTGAACGTGCGCTTCCGCATCCTCAACCTGCTCGCCTCGATCCTCACCATGATCGCGCTCTTCTCGGTGAACCTGCGCGTCATGGGCAAGCCGAATGTCGCGCTCATCAATGCCGACACGATGATCAGCCCGTTCTTCGGCCTCGGCCTCAGGGACTTCTACGTGCGGCCGCTCTTCGTCGGCATCCTCGTCGTCGTCGCGGTCTTCCTCGTCTGGCGCTTCCTCGAAAGCGATGCCGGCCTCTCGATGCGCGCGACGGGGGCGAATGCCCGCATGGCCCGCGCGCAGGGCGTCAACACCAACAAGCAGATCTATCTCGGCATTGCGCTCTCCAACGCGCTGGTCGCCCTCGGCGGCGCGCTCTTCGCGCAGACCAACGGCTTTGCGGATGTCACGTCGGGCGTCGGCACCATCGTCGTCGGCCTTGCCGCCGTCATCATCGGCGAGACGCTGTTCGGCGCCCGCGGGATCCTGATGGCCTTGATCGGCTGCGTCATCGGCTCGATTCTCTACCGCATCGCCATCCAGCTCGCGCTCTCCTCGGACGTGCTCGGCCTGCAGGCATCGGACCTCAACTTCGTGACGGCCCTGCTCGTCACCGTGGCGCTCGTTCTGCCGCGCCTTCGCCGCGGGGGAGCCGCCTGATGATCTCCGTTTCCGATATCAAGGTCGTCTTCGGCAAGGGCACGCCGCTACAGAAGCAGGCGCTGAACGGCGTCAGCCTCACCATCGATCAAGGCCAGTTCGTCACCGTCATCGGCTCGAACGGCGCCGGCAAGTCGACGCTGCTCGGGGTTCTCGCCGGCGACGTCATCGCCAGCGAAGGCCAGGTGAAGATCGGCACCACCGACGTCACCCGGCAGGGCACCGCCGCGCGCGCCGGCCGCGTCGCCCGCGTCTTCCAGGATCCGCTGACCGGCAGCTGCGGCGCGCTCTCCATCGAGGAGAACCTTGCGCTCGCCGCCCGGCGCGGCGAACGGCGCGGCCTTTCCTCGGCCCTCGGGCCGCAGCGCCGCGCGCATTTCCGTGAGCGCATCGCCGAGCTCAATCTCGGGCTCGAGAACCGCATGCGCGACCGGATGGACCTTCTGTCCGGCGGCCAGCGGCAGGCGGTCTCGCTCGTCATGGCGACGCTCGCCGGCTCCGACGTGCTGCTGCTCGACGAGCACACCGCTGCGCTCGACCCGGGCATGGCCGAGTTCATCATGACCCTCACCCAGAAGATCGTCTCCGAGCGCAAGCTGACGACGCTGATGGTGACGCATTCGATGCGCCAGGCGCTCGACTACGGCCACCGCACCGTCATGCTGCATGGCGGCGAGATCGTGCTCGACGTCGCCGGCGACAACCGCAAGAATCTCGAGGTTGAGGACCTGATTGCCATGTTCCGCAAGATGCGCGGTCAGACGCTCGACGACGACGCCTTGCTGATCGGCTGACGCTTCCTATCGCGCCTGCGTGAGGAAGATCTTGACGGCGAAGACCGAGAAGACGCCCGCGAAGGTGTAGTCGAGGCCGCGCAACGCCTTCGGGTTCCGCTGCAGCCAGCCGGCGAGCCGGTCGGCGGCAAGGATTACCGCGATGTTGACGGGTATGCCGACGGCGATGAAGAACAGGCCGAGGAAGACCAGCTTGCCCGTGACATGGGGATCGCCGGCGCTGACGAACTGCGGCAGGAACGTCACGAAGAAGATGACCACCTTCGGATTGAGCAGGTTCACCCAGAAGCCGGTGGAGATGCTGGCGAGCGCGGTGCCGCGCGGGCTGTCCGCCGCCTTGATCGTCAGGCTGGTGCCGTGGCGGATCGCCTGTATGGCGAGCCACAGCAGATAGGCCGCGCCACCGCTCTTCAGGATGGTGAAGGTCGTCGGTGAGGCGGCGATGAGAGCCGAGACGCCGAAGGCGACGAGCAGCGTGTGCACGAGGATGCCGAGGCAGGTGCCGAGCACCACGTAGAGCGCCGGGCCGCGGCCCTGCGACAGGGCGCGGCTGATCGAGAGCGTCATGTCCGGGCCGGGCGTGGCGGCCAGAAGCAATGTCGTCGCCGCGAAGGTGATGAGCGTCGCAAGCGCGGGCACGAAGTCCATGGCGATCCTCTGGAAGGTGGAAAGAGGCGACTCTTATCTGCCTTTCGGAAAATTGCCAGCCGAAACGCTTTCAGGGACGTTCGGCGAAGGCCTTGAATTTCTCTGCGTAATCCGGATGCCAGCGCGAGAGCGGCGGGCGGTTCTCGATGACGTCGCCCATCGCCCAGGCCATGCGGCGCTCGTCGAGGGCGCGGGCGACGTCGTTGTCCGGGCAGAGGATGTAGAAGTCGCCGCGCGCAAGGCTTTCCAGCATGAAGTCGACGGTCTGGGCCGGCGTCCAGGCGGCGTCGGGCTTTTCCGTGCGCTCGCCCTTCGTCAGGGCGGTGAAGACGAAGCCGGGGATCAGCAGATGGGCGGAAACCTTCGCGCCCGCCGTGTTGCGCAATTCGTGCTGGAGCGCTTCGGTGAAGACCTTCACGCCGGCTTTCGAGACATTGTAGGCCGGATTGCCGGGCGGTGTGGTGATGCCCTGCTTGGAGCCGGTATTGATGATGAGGCCGGGCTCGCCATGGGCCAGCATGTTCGGGCCGAAGACCTGCGTGCCGTGGATGACGCCCATCAGGTTGACCGCGAGGATATGGTCCCAGTTGGCTTCAGTGCTGAAGATGGAGGTGTCTGGCTGGATGCCGGCATTGTTCATCAGCACATGCACGCGGCCGAAGCGCTGCAGCACCGCGCGTTCCAGCGCTTCCAGTTCGTGCCGGTGGGCGACGTCGGTCTCGACGGCCATGACATTCGCCTCGCCGGCGATGGCTTCGAGTTCGACGCGGGCCTCGCCAAGCTGGTCGGCGTTGCGGTCGGCCAGCGCCACGCACATGCCGGCCTCGGCGAAGCGCCTTGCGGCGGCAAGCCCGATGCCGGAGGCGCCGCCGGTGACGACGGCGACATTGGCGGGTTTGATGATATCCTTGATGGTCGTCATGGGATCGTCCCCTTCCATGGTCCACTTTCCCCGAATATGGGGAGGCGCGCGGCGGCGTCAAACCCGCTTTGCGTCACGATGCGCCGGGCCTTGCCCTTGCGCCGCGCGCCAATCTCGCTAAAAGTGCCGCGACACCGGGCTTTCGCGGGTTTGCTGCGGCCCTTCATGCAACGGACCTCATCATCATGGCATCACATAAAGACGTGAAGAAAGTCGTGCTCGCCTATTCCGGCGGCCTCGATACCTCGATCATCCTGAAGTGGCTTCAGACGGAACTCGGCGCGGAAGTCGTGACCTTCACGGCCGACCTCGGCCAGGGCGAAGAGCTGGAGCCGGCACGCAAGAAGGCCGAGATGCTCGGCATCAAGGAAATCTTCATCGAGGATGTGCGCGAGGAATTCGTGCGCGATTTCGTCTTCCCGATGTTCCGCGCCAATGCGGTCTATGAGGGCGTCTACCTGCTCGGTACCTCCATCGCCCGCCCGCTGATCTCCAAGCACCTCATCGAGATCGCCGCCAAGACCGGCGCCGACGCCATCGCGCACGGCGCGACCGGCAAGGGCAACGACCAGGTCCGCTTCGAGCTTTCGGCCTATGCGCTGAACCCGGACATCAAGATCATCGCGCCGTGGCGCGACTGGTCGTTCAAGAGCCGCACGCATCTGCTCGAATTCGCCGAGCAGCACCAGATCCCGGTCGCCAAGGACAAGAAGGGCGAAGCGCCGTTCTCGGTGGACGCGAACCTCCTGCACTCCTCCTCCGAGGGCAAGGTGCTGGAAGACCCGGCAGTCGAGGCTCCCGAATACGTGCATATGCGCACCATCTCGCCGGAAACGGCACCCGACAAGGCGACCGTCATCAAGGTCGGTTTCGAGCGGGGCGATGCCGTCTCGATCAACGGCGTGCGCATGTCGCCGGCGACGATCCTGGCGACGCTCAACAACTACGGCCGCGACAACGGCATCGGCCGCCTCGACCTCGTGGAAAACCGCTTCGTCGGCATGAAGTCGCGCGGCGTCTACGAAACGCCCGGCGGCACGATCCTGCTCGCCGCGCACCGCGCCATCGAGAGCATCACGCTCGACCGCGGTGCCGCCCACCTCAAGGACGAGCTGATGCCGCGCTATGCCGAGCTGATCTATTACGGCTTCTGGTTCTCGCCGGAGCGCGAGATGCTGCAGGCCGCGATCGACCGGAGCCAGGAGCATGTCGAGGGCGAGGTGACGCTGAAGCTCTACAAGGGCAATGTCATGGTCACCGGCCGCGAATCGCCGAAGTCGCTCTATTCCGACAAGCTCGTCACCTTCGAGGACGACCAGGGCGCCTACGACCAGAAGGACGCCGCCGGCTTCATCAAGCTGAACGCATTGCGCCTGCGCACGCTCGCTGCCCGCAACAAGCGCGGCTGAGCGGTCTCGCATCGTGTAGGAAACCCGCTGCCGGGAACGGCGGCGGGTTTTTCGTCTGGAATTCGCCGTTCTAACGGATCGCCTGACTGGCGAGGGAAGGGGCGCCGCCGCCTTCCTCGAGGGCCGAAAGGTTGGCGCGCAGATGCTTCATGCGCGCACGCATCAGCGAAAGGTCTTCCTCGCCGATGCCATCCGTCACCAGCCGCATCAGCTCGATCTGCTCGACGCGGATGCGGGCGATGACCTCGGCGGCGGCCGGCGTCGTGTGGATCAGTTTGGCGCGGCGGTCGGCGGGGTCTGCCCGGCGCTCGATGAAACCGAGGCTCTGGAGGCGGTCGAGATAGGTGGAGAGCGTCATCGGCTCGATGCCCATCTGCTGGGCGATCTCGAGCTGGCGGCTGCCTTCCAGCGTGGCGATGCGCACGAGCGTGCGGGCCTCGCCCGGCGTGAGGCCGAGGCCGGCGGTGGCGATGCGACGCTCGAAGGCGCTACGCAGCATGCGGGCAACGTCGATAAGGACGAAACCGAGGGCATCGGGATCGGGGCGCGTGGACATGATGACTTTCTGGCTATTGTAAGCTTTCCTTACTGGCTGGCGCGGCAATGGACAACCGCCGAGCTGCGGCGGCAATGCATGGCTGCCCTGCACGGTGAAAAAATGCCCGCCGACCCAGCTTGACGAAAGCCGTGCGGCAGACTGAAATGCTTGAAATTCGAGGGAATTCCTGATGACCGGTTCCATGCTATTCGGCGCCTTCATGGCTGCCCTGCTCTATGTGCTCATCCCCGGGCCGGCGTTCCTCGCTCTGCTCGGCATCGGCGCGGGGCAGGGTCGCAAGGCAGGCGCGCTCTTTCTCGGCGGCCATCTTGCCGGCGACATGGTCTGGTCCAGCCTCGCGCTCGTCGCCATCGTCGGGGCGAAGACCATCGGCACCACGGTCTTTGACGTGCTCGGGCTGTTCTGCGGCTTCTATCTCGCCTGGCTCGGCTGGTCGGCGCTGCGGGCGAGCAAGCGCTCGGACGGCGCGTCGATGCTGACGGTCGAGCGGCCGCTGCGCCGTGGCCTGATCTTCGGTCTCACCAATCCCAAGGGCTATCCCGTGGCGCTCGCGACTTTCACGGCGCTGCTCGCCAGCTCCTCGAACGCGCTGGACTTCCAGGCGCTGCCGCTCCTCCTCAGCGCCTCGCTCGTCGGCTTCCTGCTGGCGGACGGCGTTCTCGTCGTGATCATCGGCGCGAGCCTGGTTCGCCGGTTCTATCGCCGCCACGAGCTTGCCATCGTGCGTATGTCGGGCCTGCTCTTCATGGGCTTTGCCGTGCAGGCCATCTGGCACGCCGCACCCGGCCTTCTCGGCTGGCGCAAGCCTTAACCGGCCGCCGGGAAGCGGATCGCCACGTGAAGCCCGCGGCCAGCCGGGCCGCTCTCCAGCGTCATCGCCGCATCGAACAGCGCGGCGATCTCCTCGACGATCGGCAGGCCAAGGCCCATGCCGGGCGCATCGCGATGTTCGCCGCGTGCGAACCGCTGGCGCGCGAGCGTGCGGCGCTCCGGCGGAATGCCGGGGCCATTGTCCTCGACCGTGAGGCACACCGCATCCCTTCCCTGCCGCACGCTCACCGTCACCTCCGCGCCGCGGCCAGCATAGGCGATGGCGTTCTCCACGAGGTTGCGCAGCAATTCGCCGAACAGCAGCGGCTCGACGCGGGCGAAGGCCGGGCCGTCGCCTTCGTAGCCGAGGTCGATGCCGGCCTCGGCGGCGGCGGGCACGCGGTCGGCGGTGAGCTGCTGGGCGAGGGCGGCGATGTCGACGGCGGCGAGCGTCTGCGGTTCGTTGGAGCCGGCGGCGTCGATCTTCGCCATCAGCAGGAGCTGCGCGAGGATGCGCTCGGCATGGGCGACGGCGGCATCGCCCTTGCGCGCGGCCTCCTGCGCCTCCTCCAGCGTCGCGGCGCGGCCTGCCAGCGCGAGCTGGGTGCGGATGATGGCGAGCGGCGTGCGCAGCTGGTGGCTGGCATTGCCGGAGAAGTGGCGCAGCGCGTCGAGCGCCGATTGCAGGCGCACCATGAAGGAGTTGACCGTGTCGACGAGGCCCTGCACCTCGCTCGGCGCGCGCTGCTCGATGGGGTGCAGGTCGTTCGGACTGCGCTCGGCGATGGCGTCGCCGAGCCGATAGAGCGGGCGCAGCGAGACCGTGACGGCGATCCAGACGATGGCGGCGGCGCCCGCGATCATCATGGCAAGGCGCAGCGCCGAGCGCAGGAGGATCGTCTGCGTCAGCTGGCGGCGGGCGATGGTGGTTTCGGCGACGGTCACGGCGAAGGGCACGGAATTGATGCCGGTGGAGGCGGAGCGCTGGAGCACGGCGATGCGGATCGGCTCGCCGCGGAAGGTCGCATCCGCAAAGCCGATCGACCGGCCGCCCATCTCGGCGATGGTCGGCAGGGTCTGGTAGCCGGTGATGAAGCGGCCGGGCGGGCCGTCGACGCGGTAGAAGACGCGGTCCTGCGCGGCCGAGGTCAGCATTTCCAGCGCGACATAGGGGATATCGACCTCCAGCGCGCCGTTTTCCGTCACCACGACGCGCTCGGCGATGGCGAGCGCCGAGCCGGCGAGCACGCGGTCCGAGACGTTGTTCGCCGTCGTCACCGCCTCGTTATAGGTATCGACGAGGGCGACGACGCCGATCACCGCCGTCGAGACGAGCAGCCAGAGGAGGAGGCGGCGGCGGAGCGAGGCGGCGGGAAGGAGCGTCAAGCGGCCGCCGCCTTGTCGAGATAGTAGCCGATGCCGCGGGCGGTGCGCACGGTGAGGCCGTGCGGGGCGAGACGCTTCCTCAGCCGGCTGACATATTGTTCGATGGCATTGGCCGACAGGTCGTCGTCGAAGGCGGCGAGCGACTGCATGATGGCTTCCTTGGCGACTACCTTGCCGGCGCGCATGAAGAGGATTTCGAGAAGGCCGAGTTCGCGGGCGGGAATGTCGAGCGGCACGCCCTCGGCCGAGAAGGTACGGGAATTGAGGTCGAGCGTGATGCCCCCGAAGGCGATGGCCGAGGAGCGCAGCCCCGCCTGCCGGCGCAGCAGCATGCGCACGCGCGCCTCGAATTCGGAGATGTCGAAGGGCTTGATCATGTAGTCGTCGGCGCCGAGATCGAGGCCGCGCACCCGCTCTTCCGGCGCGCCGCGCGCTGTCAGGATCAGGACGGCGGCCTTGCTGGAGCGGGCGCGCATGGCGCGCAGCACGTCGAGCCCGTCCATTTCCGGCAGCGTCAGGTCGAGGATGACGAGGTCGAAATTCTCCGACGCGATGGCTGCGTCGGCCGAAGCGCCGTCGCGCACCACGTCCACGGCATGGCCGGTGCCCTTGAGGATGGCGGAAAGGCCGTCCGCCAGGGCTTCATTGTCCTCGACCAGTAGAATGCGCACGTCTTCGTCCTCCCAGGGCGAATTTAGCGGCGGCGGGCGCTCTTGTGAACGGGCGTCCGCTTTGGCAAGGTCATGCGATGCGCCTTGTCCTCACCCTTCTTGCACTTCTGGCGGCCTCTTCGCCCGTTCTTGCCGAGCCGGCCTTCTTTGCGGCGCGCGACGGCAATGCGGACGCGCCCGTCCTCGTCGTCTATTCCTCGCTCGACGAGCCGCTCGCCCGACCGATGATCGAGGGCTTCCAGAAGGCCAATCCGGACGTGGCGGTGCGCTACGAGGAGATGTTGACCGGCGAGGTGCATGACCGCATCGTCAGCGAGACGGATGCAGGGCAGAAGACTGCCGACTTCGCTTTCTCCTCGGCGATGGACCTGCAGGTCAAGCTCAGCAATGACGGCTACGCGCAGCGCAGCGACCTACCGATGAGCGACCGCTGGCCCCAATGGGCCAACTGGCGCAACACCGCCTATGCGCTGACCTTCGAGCCCGCCGTCTTCGTCTATCACAAGCCGAGCTTCAAGGGCGGCAAGCCGCCGGCTTCGCGTGCCGAGTTCGTCGACTATCTCAAGCGGCAGGGCGAGAAGGTCTATGGCCGCATCGGCACCTACGACATCGAGCGCTCCGGCGTCGGCTTCCTCTTCATGGCGCGCGACCAGGAGCAGTTCGGCGATATCTGGACTGTGATCCAGGCGATGGGCGCGGTGGGCGTGAAACTCTATTCGACCAGCTCGGCGATCCTGGAGCGTGTCGCCGACGGGCGCTTCGTGCTCGGCTACAACATCCTCGGCTCCTATGCGGCGGACTGGGCCTCACGCCACCCGGATGTCGGGATCGTGCTGCCGAAGGACTATACCGTCGTCATGTCGCGCATCGGGCTGGTGCCGCAGGCTGCCGCCTCGCCGGAGCTTGGCCGGCGCTATCTCGCCTTCTTCATGTCGAAGGAGGGGCAGGAGATCCTGTCGCGCGAATTGCAGATCGCTGCCGTCAGCCCCGAGGTCTCGGGCTCCAACACGGCGCGCACGATGAACGCGCTGCTCGGCGCGCAGTTGAAGCCGGTGCCGGTCAGCCCCGGCCTGATGGTCTATCTCGACCAGGTCAAGCGCGCCCGGCTGATCGCGCGCTGGAACGAGGTCCTGCGCAACCAGTAGCCGGCCGTTCCGCCGCCATGTCAGGTAAATGACAGCTTTCTGTGGTCGCTTGGGGTTCTTCATCGTCCGTGGAGGCGGACGGAAGACCGGGAGGAGAATTCTGCCACAGTCGCGCCCGCCGAAAGGCGGCTCGCGCCGTCATGGCGGCTCTGTCCTCCCGCCACAGGCAACGATGCGCGGGTGAGCCCGCGCCTGACGGAGGACAGACCCTTGAAACATTTCTTCCTGGCATCCCTGATCGCCGGCGCCATGGCGCTTCCGGCCTTCGCCGCGGATTATTCGATCATCGCGCCCGCCGGCCCCGGCGGCGGCTGGGACCAGACGGCCCGGTCGATCCAGACGGTTCTTCAGGACGAGAAGATCGCCGGCAGCGTGCAGGTGGTCAACGTTCCGGGCGCCGGCGGCACGATCGGCCTTGCCCAGTTCGCCAGCCAGAATTCCGGCAATCCGAACGCCCTCATCGTCGGCGGCTACGTGATGGTCGGCGCGATCCTCACCAACCAGTCGCCGGTCACCCTCAAGGACGTGACGCCCATCGCGCGGCTTACCGGCGAGTACGAGGCGATCGTCGTTCCGGCCGCCTCGCCGATCCAGAACATGGAAGACCTCGTCAAGGCGCTGAAGGCCGATCCCGGCGCGGTCTCCTGGGCGGGCGGCTCGGCCGGCGGCACGGACCACATCACGGCCGGCCTCATCGCCAAGGCGGCGGGCGTCGACCCGACCAAGATCAACTATGTCGCCTATGCCGGCGGCGGCGAGGCGCTTGCCGCGATCCTCGGCAACCAGGTGACGGCGGGCATTTCCGGCTACGGCGAGTTCGAGGCCCAGGTAAAGGCCGGCACGCTGCGCCTGATCGCCATTTCCAGCGGCGAGCGCATCGAGGGCATCGACGCGCCGACCATCAAGGAAAGCGGCCTCGACGTCGTGGTCGAGAACTGGCGCATGATCGCCGCCGCGCCCGGCCTTTCGGATGAGCAGGTCGCCTCGATCAATGGTGACATCGAGAAGATGGTGACCTCCGCCTCCTGGAAGGACGTCCTGAAGACCAAGGGCTGGCAGGACACCTATCTCGCCGGCGATGCCTTCAAGGCGCAGCTCGACAAGGATGTCGCCGCGACGGAAAGCATCCTCAAGGATATCGGGCTCGTCAAATGAGCGAGGTTCCATCCTCCCGTGAAGCGCGCCGCCCCGACAGGGCGGCGCTGGTCATCGCTCCCGTCCTCTTCATCCTTGCCGGCATCATCTGGTGGGATGCGGGGCGGCTTGCGGAGATGACCAACTATTCGCGCATCGGCCCCGCGACGGTGCCGCATGTCATCGCCCTCGGGCTGGCGCTGCTCGCCGTCTGGACGGGCTTCGAGGCCTGGCGCGGCGATTTCCCGGAGCGCGAGCCCGTCGAGATCCAGCCGGTCGTCTGGATCGTCGCGGGGCTTGCCGGGCAGATGCTGCTGCTCAAGACGGTGGGCTTTTCCATCGCCACGGGCGTGCTGTTCGCGCTGACCGCCTTCGGCTTCGGCCGACGCAAGCTCTGGATCTCCCTGCCTCTCGGCATCGCCATCAGCTTCGTTGTCTTCATCATCTTCGGCCGCTTCCTGCAACTCTCGCTGCCCGCGGGACTGCTCGAGCACCTGTTCTTCTGAGGAGCTGACGATGGGTACATTCGAATTCCTGCTCCAGGGCCTCGTCGTCGCTGCCCAGCCGATGAACCTGCTCTATGCGCTGATCGGCGTCACGCTCGGCACGGCCGTCGGCGTGCTGCCGGGCATCGGGCCGGCGCTCACCGTGGCGCTGCTCCTGCCCGTCACCTACAAGCTCGATCCGGCGGGCTCGCTCATCATGTTCGCCGGCATCTATTACGGCGGCATGTATGGCGGCTCGACGACTTCGATCCTGCTCAACACGCCGGGCGAAAGCGCCTCGGTCGTCACCGCGCTCGAGGGCAACAAGATGGCCCGGGCCGGGCGCGGCGGGCCGGCGCTCGCCACAGCCGCCATCGGCTCCTTCGTCGCCGGCCTCATCGCCACGCTCGGCCTTGCCTTCATCGCGCCCTTCGTCGTGAAATTCGCGCTCTCCTTCGGCCCGCGCGAATATTTCGCGCTGATGGTGCTCGCCTTCGTGACCGTCTCGGCCGCCTTCGGCGATTCGACGCTGCGCGGCCTCACCGCCCTCTTCGTCGGCCTCGGCCTTGCCATTATCGGCATCGACCAGCAGACCGGCCAGGCGCGGCTTTCCTTCGGCGTTCCCGACCTTCTCGACGGCATCGAGGTGACGACGCTCGCCGTCGCCATGTTCGCCATCGGCGAGACGCTCTACGTCGCCTGCCAGGGCGACCGCATCCCCGAGAAGGTGGAGGCGGTGAAGGGCTCGGTCTGGATGAACGCGCAGGACTGGGCGCGCTCGTGGAAGCCGTGGCTGCGCGGCACCGTGATCGGCTTCCCGATCGGCGCCATGCCGGCCGGCGGCGCCGATATCGCCAGCTTCCTCTCCTATTCGGCGGAAAAGCAGTTCTCCGCCCACAAGGACGAGTTCGGCAAGGGCGCCATCGAGGGTGTGGCCGGGCCGGAGGCGGCCAACAACGCGTCGGCGGCCGGCACGCTCGTGCCGCTGCTCTCGCTGGGCCTGCCGACGACGGCGACGGCGGCCATCATGCTCGCCGGCTTCCAGCAATACGGCCTCCAGCCGGGCCCGCTCCTGTTCGCGACCAATCCGCAGCTTGTCTGGGGCCTCATCGCCAGCCTGCTCATCGCCAATTTCATGCTGCTGGTGCTGAACCTGCCGCTGATCGGCCTCTGGGTGAAGCTGCTGACGATCCCCAAGCCCTGGCTCTATGCCGGCATCCTGCTCTTCGCGACGCTCGGCACCATCGGCGCCAATCCGTCGGTCTTCGAACTCGGCATGCTGCTGGTCTTCGGCCTGCTGGGCTTTGCCATGCGGCTCTTCGGCTATCCGATCGCGCCCGTCGTGGTGGGGCTCATCCTCGGGCCGATGGCGGAGCAGCAGTTGCGCCGGGCGCTGGCCATCAGCCAGGGCGACGTGACGGTGCTTTTCATGTCGCCCATCGCCGCCGTACTGTTCGGCCTCGCTTTCCTCGCCGTCATCGTCCCGCTCATCCTGCGGGCGCGCGGCAAGGGCGAAGTCCTTTCGCAGTTCGCCGCCAACGAAGACTGACGTTCTTCTTCGAAGAGCGGAAATATTGCAGGCCGGAAACCTCGTTTCCGGCCTGCATCCGTTGCATGGCTGGGCTGAGATTCCCTCGCTTGTACTTTCGGGCCCGAAGCATCATCTTCCGTCCGTAAGCTAGAACAGAAAGCGAGCATTCCAATGACCACCCTCCGCAACTCCTTCGCCCAGGGCTTCTTCGGCCGGGCCTTCGCCGTATTGAGCGCTGCCCACGCAGCCGCCGCGGCCGTAGAGGGCCACCGCCGCCCGAAGGAACGCGACCTGAAGACCCTCGGCATCAACCCCGCCGACTTCCCGCGCGTCTGACGCGGGAGAGAGAATTCCCTGAATGAAAAGGCCCGCCGGTCGGAAGATCGGCGGGCCTTCTGTATTTGGGGCTGCGTTCGTCCTGGGAATAGCGAGCCGGCCGCTTTCGGCGGCCGGCCGCAGGCGTCAGGCGTTCTTGCCGAGGCCGTCCGTCACATGGTCGGCCTCGCGGCGTTCCAGCGCCTGTTCGCGCCGGTTATAGCGGATCGAGGACCAGAGCGAGATGCCGATGAGCGTTGCGCCGCCAAGGCCAGTGATGACCTCGGGAATGTGCACCAGCGTCTGGCAGTACATCACCACCGACAGGATCAGGATGGCGTAGAACGCGCCGTGCTCCAGGTAGCGGTATTCGGCGAGCGTGCCCTTGTCGACGAGCATGATGGTCATCGAGCGCACATACATGGCGCCGATGCCGAGGCCGATGGCGATGACGAAGAGGTTCTGCGTCAGCGCGAAGGCGCCGATCACGCCGTCGAAGGAGAAGCTGGCATCGAGCACTTCGAGATAGATGAAGGCGCCGAGGCCGCCCTTGGCCGCTTCCGACATCGCCTTCTGCGAGGCATCGAGCAGGCCGCCGACGACTTCCACCGCAAGGAAGGTGAGAAGGCCGTAGACCGCGGCATGCACGAAGGTATTGGCCGCCTCGCCCTCCAGCAGGTTCGAGAAGATCAGGATCAGCGCGAGGACGAAGGCGATCTCGATTCCCTTGACGGTCGCCGAGCGCGCCATGTGCTTCTCGATGAAGCCGATCCAGTGCACGTCCTTCTCATGGTTGAAGAAGTAGGTGAGGCCGACCATCATCAGGAAGGTGCCGCCGAAGGCCGCGATGGGCAGGTGCGCATCGTTCATGATGCGGGCATATTCCGCCGGCTCCCGGGCCGCGAGGACCAGGGCGTCGATCGGGCCGATGCCGGCGGCGATGACGACGATCAGAAGCGGGAAGACGATGCGCATGCCGAAGACGGCGATCACGATGCCCCAGGTCAGGAACCGGTGCTGCCAGGCCGGCGTCATGTCCTTGAGCTTGTTGGCGTTTACGATGGCATTGTCGAAGGAGAGCGAGATCTCCAGTACCGCGAGAACCGCGCAGATGAAGAAGACGGTCGCCATGCCGGAAAGCGTTCCGGTCGATTGCCAGCCGAGCCAGGCGCCGAGCGCAAGGCCGAGGGCGGTGACGATGAGTGCCCATTTGAGATAGGAAAGGGTGGATTTTCCTTCGCCGTTGCCGATCATGTCAGCGCCTCCGGGCTGGAGGTACGGGAGGTGAGATTGCGCATACCGCGACGGGCATGCGGGTAAGGCATGGTCAGGATGTTCATGTGCGTATGAATCCGCCGGCTGATTGCTGGCGGTACCGACATCACGAGAGCGCCGTAAAAACTCTCGCCAGAGGGGCCCGGCACCAGGGTTCACCGCGGCAACCGATGTCAAAAAGGCCGCGGGTCGGGATTGTTGTCTCCGAAGTCGCCGTCCGCGTCAAGTGGCAGGGTGCCGCACCGGCCTGAACGCGGCCGCGCGCATCCGGTTCCCTAATTTGCGACGGTGCCCTGTACCAAGGGGCATGACCGTTCCTATATTCGCCGCACGGTGATTTGCTGGAAAGGACGACCCATGACCGAAACGCGCATCGATCCTGCTCTTGTCGAGTGGAGCGGCCCCGGCGGCTTGCCGCGTTTCGATCTCGTCAGGGACGAGGCCTTCGCGGAAAGCTTCGATGCGGCGCTGGCGGCGCACGAAGCGGAGATCGACGCCATCGCCAACGATCCGGAAGCCCCCACCTTCGAGAACACCGTCGTCGCGCTGGAGATCGCCGGCGATGCGCTGTCGCGCGTCTCGGCGCTGTTCTGGAGCCGCGCCGGGGCCAATACCAACGACACGATCCAGGCCCTGGAACGCGACATCGCGCCGAAAATGTCGCGGCATTATTCGAAGATCGGCACCAATGCCGCGCTCTTCAAGCGCATCGATGCGCTGTGGGAGAGCCGTGCCGGGCTGAACCTTTCGCTGGAGCAGGTGCGCGTGCTGGAACGGCACTGGAAGGGCTTCGTGAAATCGGGCGCCAAGCTCGAAAAAACCGGGCAGGAACGGCTTTCGGCGATCAACGAGACGCTCGCCGGCCTCGGCGCGAAATTCGGCCAGAACGTGCTTGCCGACGAGAAGAACTGGGCGCTCGTCCTCGATGAGGGCGAGGCGCTCGACGGTCTGCCGGACTTCCTGAAGGACGCCATGGCGGCGGCGGCGCGCGAGCGCGGCGAGGACGGGCGCTACGCCGTCACCCTGTCGCGCTCGATCATCGAGCCGTTCCTCACCTTCTCCGCCCGCCGCGACCTGCGCGAGCAGGCGTTCCGGGCCTGGGTGGCGCGCGGCGAGAATGCGGGCGAGACGGACAATCGCGGCATCGTCAAGGAAACGCTGGCGCTCAGGGCCGAAAAGGCCGGGCTGCTCGGCTACGGGAACTTCGCGGCCCTGAAGCTCGACAACACCATGGCCAAGACGCCGGAGGCGGTGAACGGGCTCCTGATGCAGGTCTGGGAAAAGGCCGTGGCGCGGGCGCGCGAGGAGGAGGCCGAGCTTGCCGCGCTTGCCGCGCTGATCGCCGAGGAGGGGCGCAATCACGAGGTCATGCCCTGGGACTGGCGCTACTATGCGGAAAAGCTGCGCGCGAAAAAATTCAATTTCTCCGAGGCGGAGCTGAAGCCCTATCTCCAGCTCGAAAAGGTCATCGAGGCCTGCTTCGACGTTGCAGAGCGGCTCTTCGGCATCCGCGCCATCGAGCAGAAGGGTGTGCCGGTCTATCATCCCGACGTGCGGGTCTTCGAGATCCGAGACCGGGAGGACAGGCTGGTCGCCATGTTCCTCGGCGATTATTTCGCCCGCTCCTCCAAGCGTTCCGGCGCATGGATGAGCTCCTACCAGAGCCAGCATCGCCTGCCGCTGCCGAACGGCGCTGTCGGGGAACTGCCGATCATCTACAATGTCTGCAATTTCGCCAAGCCCGCGGAAGGCAAGCCCGCGCTGCTGTCGCTCGACGATGCGCGCACGCTCTTCCACGAATTCGGCCATGCGCTGCACGGCATGCTCTCCAACGTCACCTATCCCTCCGTCTCGGGCACGGGCGTCTCGCGCGATTTCGTGGAACTGCCGTCGCAGCTTTACGAGCACTGGCTGACGGTGCCGGAAGTGCTGACGCGCTATGCCGTGCATTATCAGACAGGTGAGGCGATGCCGCAGGCGCTGCTCGACAAGGTGCTGGCCGCCCGCACCTTCAATTCGGGCTTCGCGACGGTGGAGTTCACCTCCTCGGCGCTGGTCGACATGGCGTTCCATACGCGCGGCCCCGTCGAGGACCCGATGGCGGTGCAGGCGGAGGTGCTGGAAAAGATCGGCCTGCCGGCGTCCATCGTCATGCGCCACGCGACGCCGCACTTCCAGCATGTCTTCTCGGGCGATGGCTATTCGGCCGGTTACTATTCCTACATGTGGTCGGAAGTGCTCGACGCCGACGCCTTCTCCGCCTTCACCGAAACGGGCGACGCCTTCAATCCGGTCATGGCGGAGCGGCTGAAGACCTATATCTATTCCGTCGGCGGCTCGGTCGACCCGGAGGACGCCTACAAGGCCTTCCGCGGCAAGCTGCCGAGCCCGGAGGCCATGCTGGAGAAGAAGGGGCTGGCGGCCTGAGCCGGCGCCTGGCGCTCGCTCTGCCTTACACGACTTTTGCCGTGACCGTGTCTCTCCACCGACGTCATCCTCGGGCTTGACCCGAGGATCCGCGGCGGCACCGGGAGCATGGATGGTCGGGTCAGGCCCGACCATGACGAAGGAGAGGGGAGCGGGCTGCGGATAGGCCGGATAGAGCGCGGCACGCATGAACACGCCCCTCGTCATCCCCCCGTCACCAAAGCTTGGGTGAAACGTCATCGTCCCGTTACCGGACTGACATGCCGGAGACTCATGGTCTGCCCGTCTTTTCGCGGGCTGGGCCGGAGGTGGCATGGCGATCGTTCCCGAGGCGCTGACGCGGCGCTCGTTTCTGCTGACGGCGGGCGCCGGCGCGCTGGCCACGTCCTCGGCGCTGGCGGTTCCCTATTATGCGCGCCGCCATGGCAGCCCCGCCTTCTCGCATGGCGTCCAGTCCGGCGACGTGGATTGCTCGTCGGGCGTCGTCTGGGCGCGGGTCGACCGGCCGGCGGAGGTGGTGCTGGAATATGCGACCACCGACAGTTTCATCGATGCGATGCGGGTGCCGCTGCAGACGGCGACGGCAGCCTCGGACAATACGGTCAAGGCGATGCTGCAGGGGCTGCTGCCGGATCAGGACATCTTCTACCGCTTCACGGCGGGCGATCCCTATTCCAGCCATCTCGTCTCCGAGCCCATCGTCGGGCGCTTCCGCACCGCGCCGATGCGCAGGCGATCGGTGCGCTTCGTCTGGTCGGGCGATACGGCGGGGCAGGGCTGGGGCATCGACGATGTCGGCATGAAGACCTATTCGACCATGCTGCGCCACGAGCCGGATTTCTTCATCCATTCGGGCGACACGGTCTATGCCGACGGGCCGATCCCGGACGAGATCAGGCTGCGCGACGGCGGAGTCTGGAAGAACCGTATCGTCACCGACGAGAAGCGCGACGTGGCGCGCACGCTGGAGGAATTCCGCGGTCAGTGGAAATACAACCTCCTCGACGACCACCTGCTTTCCTTCAACAGGGAATGCCCGACCTTCTTCCAGTGGGACGACCATGAGGTGCTGAACAACTGGTCGGCATCGAGCGACCTTTCGGGCGACCGGCGCTATCCAGAAAAGGACATCAAGGTCTACGAGGCGCGAGCGCGGCGCGCCTTTCACGAAATGACGCCGATCCGCTATCTGCCCGGCGAGCCCGGGCGCATTTTCCGCAAGGTCGCCTACGGGCCGCTGCTCGACGTGTTCTTCGTGGACCTGCGCTCCTATCGCGGCCCCAACCGGGGCGGCACCGAGAACGACCTGTTCGGCCCGCGGCAGGCCGCGTGGCTGCGCCGCGAGCTTGCGGCCTCCCGTGCCGTCTGGAAGGTGATCGCCTGCGACATGCCGCTCGGCCTCGTCATCTGGGACGACTATGCCAATCGCCTCGGCTATGAGGGCGTGGCGGACGGGTCCGATGGCCCGCCGACGGCGCGCGAGCGGGAGATCGCGGACCTCCTCTCCTTCATGCGCGACAATGCGATCCACAATGTGGTCTGGCTGACGGCGGATGTGCACTATACGGCCGCCCACCATTACGATCCCTCGCGGGCGAAGTTCCAGGCGTTCGATCCGTTCTGGGAGTTCGTCTCCGGGCCGCTGCATTCCGGCACCTACGGGCCGCATCCGCTCGACATGACCTTCGGGCCGGAGGTGCGCTTCATCAAGGCGTCCGCCGGCGGCGCCGACAGCAACCTGCCGCCTTCCTCCGGCCTGCAATTCTTCGGCCTCGTCGATATCAGCGGAGCGAGCGAGGAGATGACCGTGCGGCTGATGGACCGGGAGGACCGGGATCTCTGGCGCGTGGTGCTGCCGCCGGTCCACTCGTCGTGAGGCAACAGAGTTGCGGCCCGCCCCTTTCGCATTTGCGGAAAAACATGTATGAGCCCGGCCATTGAAGACGGCGCCCTCGTTTTGCGCGCGCCCCTGAACCTCAGAGATTACAACCTATGTCCATCCGCAATATCGCGATCATCGCGCACGTCGACCATGGCAAGACAACGCTCGTCGACGAGCTTCTCAAGCAGTCCGGTTCTTTCCGTGAAAACCAGCGCGTCGCCGAACGCGTCATGGACTCCAACGACATCGAAAAAGAGCGCGGCATCACCATCCTCGCCAAGGCCACTTCGGTCGAATGGAAGGGCGTGCGCATCAACATCGTCGACACGCCCGGCCACGCCGACTTCGGCGGCGAAGTGGAGCGCATCCTCTCGATGGTGGACGGCGCCATCGTTCTCGTCGATTCGTCGGAAGGCCCGATGCCGCAGACCAAGTTCGTGGTCGGCAAGGCGCTCAAGGTCGGTCTGAAGCCGATCGTCGCCATCAACAAGATCGACCGCCCGGACGGCCGCCACGAGGAAGTGCTGAACGAGGTCTTCGACCTCTTCGCCAATCTCGACGCCACCGACGAGCAGCTCGACTTCCCGATCCTCTACGGTTCGGGCCGCAACGGCTGGATGAACGTCAACCCGCACGGCCCGCAGGACGAAGGCATGGCCCCGCTGCTCGACCTCGTGCTCAAGCACGTTCCCGAGCCGCAGGTTGCCGAAGGCCCGTTCCGCATGATCGGCACGATCCTCGAAGCCAACCCCTTCCTCGGCCGCATCATCACCGGCCGCATCCATTCCGGCTCGATCAAGCCGAACCAGTCCGTCAAGGTTCTCGGCCAGGACGGCCAGCTCATCGAAAGCGGCCGTATCTCGAAGATCCTCGCCTTCCGCGGCATCGAGCGCACGGCGATCGAAGAGGCCCATGCGGGTGACATCGTCGCCATCGCCGGCCTCACCAAGGGCACCGTCGCCGACACGTTCTGCGACCCCTCGGTATCCGAGGCCCTCAAGGCCCAGCCGATCGACCCGCCGACCGTTACCATGTCCTTCATCGTCAACGATTCGCCGCTCGCCGGCACGGAAGGCGACAAGGTCACGAGCCGCGTCATCCGCGATCGTCTCTTCAAGGAAGCCGAAGGCAACGTTGCGCTCAAGATCGAGGAATCGGGCGACAAGGATTCGTTCTTCGTCTCCGGCCGCGGCGAACTTCAGCTCGCCGTCCTCATCGAGACCATGCGCCGCGAAGGCTTCGAGCTTGCCGTGTCGCGTCCGCGCGTCGTCATGCACAAGGACGAGGACGGCCAGCTTCTGGAGCCGATCGAGGAAGTCGTCATCGACGTCGACGAGGAGCATTCCGGCGTCGTCGTGCAGAAGATGTCCGAGCGCAAGGCCGAGATGGTCGAGCTGCGTCCCTCGGGCGGCAATCGCGTCCGCCTCGTCTTCTTCGCCCCGACCCGCGGCCTTATCGGCTACCAGTCGGAACTGCTGACGGATACGCGCGGCACGGCGATCATGAACCGCCTGTTCCACGACTACCAGCCCTACAAGGGCGAGATCGGCGGCCGCGTCAACGGCGTGCTGCTCTCCAACGAAGCGGGCGAAGCCGTGGCCTACGCGCTCTTCAACCTGGAAGACCGCGGCCCGATGGTCATCGACGCGGGCGAGAAGGTCTATATGGGCATGATCGTCGGCATCCACACGCGCGACAACGACCTTGAGGTCAACGTGCTCAAGGGCAAGAAGCTCACCAACATCCGCGCCGCCGGCAAGGACGAAGCCGTCCGCCTGACGCCGCCGATCAAGATGACGCTGGAGCGCGCGCTGTCCTGGATCCAGGACGACGAGCTCGTCGAGGTCACGCCGAAGTCGATCCGCCTGCGCAAGCTGCATCTCGACCCGAACGACCGCAAGCGATTCGAAAAGCAGCGGGCCGCCGGCGCCGCCTGAGCCGTACGGCTCCCGAAACGGAACAGATCGAACCCCGGCCATCGGCCGGGGTTTTTCATGTGTGTGTCATCGTTTTACGGCTTGTGACGTTTGTTAAAAAAGCGTTAACTTTTCGGTGCACCGCCCGGAACTCGCCTGTGGGCAAAGCAGGTCTTCGCCTCTTGCGGGATTCCTGTGGAATCGGTGCCGGAATATGAGTCGTGTTATGAAGACACTGTCGATCGATGTGCGGCGCGCCGAACCGCTTGATGCGCGTGCGATATCCGAAACGCATCGGGTGTCGTGGCTGCAGGCCTATGCCGGCCTCATTCCGCACAAGCCGCTCAACCAGATGGTCGACCGCCGGGACGAGACCTGGTGGCGCAAGGCGACGCGCGGTCCCGCGACGCTTCTGGTGGTCGATGTCGCCGGCACGGTGGCCGGCTATGCCACGCTCGGCCTCAACCGCGCCCGCGCGCTGCCGCAGGAAGGCGAGATCTACGAAATCTACCTGCGTCCCGAATACCAGGGCATCGGTCTCGGCCGGCTGCTTTTCGGCGAGGCGCGGCGGCTGCTGAAATCGCTCGGCTGCAACGGCATGATCGTCTGGTGCCTGGAGGACAGCGAGCATGCCTATCGCTTCTTCCGCTCCTCCGGTGGAAGCGACATCGCCGAGGGCATGGAGAGCTTCGGCGACAAGGAACTGAAGAAGATCGGTTTCGTCTGGTCCTGATGGCCAGCGGCCTTGCCGGAATGCCTATTTCCCGGTGTCTTCCGGCAGGTAGCGCATCGGTTCTCCCGCCAGGCTTCCCCGCTTTTCGTGCCATTGCGGCTCGTCCTTGCCGCAGGTGAAGCCGCTTGCCTTCGTATCGGCGATTTCGCGGGCGAGGGCATTCGCGTCTTTGTTCTCCAGTGCATCGACATAGCCGACGACGCAGCTCGTCGGGTCCTGCGCCGTCGCCACCGTCGAGACGACGAGGACCTGGCCGTAGCGCGTCTTGATGTCGGACGTCGTTTCCGGATCGGACACGAACCAGCGCACGATGGTCGCCACCGGGGCGCCCTCGCCGTCGAGCCGCCATTCGATCTTCGCGTTGCTGTGGTTGAAGGGGCCGAAGCTCTCGAAGGCCTCGTCGAGCCAGGCCTTCGATACCGGGCCGTAAGACTGGCTCTGCCGGAGGTCGCCTTCCTTGAAATAGACGGCGAGGTTCCTGTAGCCGTCGCATTGCAGCGTCACGCTCGCGCCCTCCTCTTCCTGCGAGAGCGTCTTGCAGGCGTCGAGGTTCCGGTCGGTATAGGCGCTCTCGTTCGCCCGGGCGGGCGCGGCGGCCGCAAGGGCGGCGAGGCTGGCGATGAAAAGGCAGCGGCTCGGGTGCATTGGTCATCCTCCGGTCAAGATGAAGACGGCATATGCCGCCGGTCTATTCGGGTGAGGCGAAAGTCATGTTGCGCTGCAACGGGATTCGCATTAGGAAACCCGCAAACCAACCCATTGCCTTTCAAGGGGACCCCCATGCGTATCGATGCGATTTCCGTTGGCAAGAACCCGCCGGACGACGTGAACGTCATTGTCGAGGTGCCGGTCGGCGGCCATCCGATCAAGTACGAGATGGACAAGGAAGCCGGCGCGCTCGTCGTCGACCGTTTCCTCTACACGCCGATGACCTATCCGGGCAATTACGGCTTCGTGCCGCACACGCTCTCGGAAGACGGCGACCCGATCGACGTGCTGATCGCCAATACCCGTCCGCTCGTTCCGGGCTGTGTCATCAATGTGCGCCCGATCGGCGTCATGGTCATGGAAGATGACGGCGGCAAGGACGAGAAGATCATCGCCGTGCCGGTGCCGAAGCTGACGCGCCGCTACGACAAGGTCGAGAACTACACCGACCTGCCGGAGATCACCCTCAAGCAGATCGAGCACTTCTTCGAGCATTACAAGGACCTGGAGCCCGGCAAGTGGGTGAAGATCGCCGGCTGGCAGGACGTCACCGTCGCCAAGAGGATGATCCTCGAAGCCGTCGAGCGCTACAACAAATCCAAGTAAGGTTTAGCGCGGCACCGCGCTTTCGAGTCTTGAAACGATATCCTCCGGGTCGCCCTCGATCCGGAGGATTTTCTTTCTCTGGGTGTCGCCGGAAACGAGGCTGACGGCGGACTTGGCGACGCCTGCCGCCTTGGCGACGAGCACGATCAGCGCCTTGTTGGCCTTGCCCTTGTCCGGCGGATCGCTGACGCGGGCCTTCAGGTGGCCCTCGCCATCGGCGCCGGTTTCCCATCCGTCCATGGCATCGCGCCCGCCGTTCGGCGTCAGCCGGACGGTCAGGCGTACATGGTCGCTGTGGCGGCTCAGCGCCGCCGTCACAGGATCGCGGGGGCCAGTACCGTGCGGACGATCTGTTCCAGGAAGAACAGGATGACGAGCACGACGAGCGGCGACAGGTCGACGCCGCCGAAATTCGGCAGGACGCGGCGGATCGGCCGGTAGATCGGCTCGGTCAGCTGGTAGAGCGAGCGGCCGATGGTGGCGATCACCTGATTGTTCGCGTTGATGACGTTGAAGGCATAGAGCCAGGAGAAGATCGCCGAGGCGATCACCAGGAACCACGCGATATTGATGATGAACAATAGGGTGTTGATGACCGCTATCATTGACGTCTCCGATTGGTTTCGTGCTGACATGTAGCCATTGCGGCTTGCGCCAGCAAGGCCGCGCATAGGACGGGGCGGCAACATGTTTAATGCGCGGCGACCTGCGCGGGCGCAAAGCCTGCCGGTTCCCTCGCGGAATGGCGTTCATGCCTCGTGGAAAATGCGATCGAGGAAGGACGCCATCCAGTGCCGCAGCGCCGCGTCGTGCAGCAGGCGCCCGTCGAGATGGAGGCTGCCGACCTGCGCGCCGGGCAGGTCGAAGCGATGCGCCCCGCGCACCACCCAGCGGTGCATCATGGCGAGCGTCAATTCGCCGTGGAACTGGATGCCCCAGGCATTGTCGCCGTAGCGGAAGGCCTGGTTCTCGTAGTGGTGGCCGGTGGCGAGCAGGGTGGCGCCCGTGGGAAGGTCGAAACCCTCGCGGTGGAACTGGTAGACCATGCTCGGCCAGGCCATCAGCGCCGTGCCGGCCGTCGTCGCCTTCAGGGGATACCAGCCGATCTCCGTCCAGCCGTCCGCATGGCCCGACACCGTGCCGCCGAGGTTCTTCACCAGCATCTGGGCGCCGAGGCAGATGCCGAGGAAGGGGCGGTTCTCCCTGAGCGGCACCGAGAGCCAGTCGATCTCCCGGCGCACATAGGGCTCGGCGTCATTGGCGCTCATCGGCCCGCCGAAGACGACGGCGCCGGCATGGTGGGCGAGCGTCTCGGGCAGCGGATCGCCGAGCACCGGGCGGCGGATATCCAGCGCATGGCCCATTCGCTGCAGGATCTGGCCGACGCGGCCGGGGCTGGAGCTTTCCTGGTGCAGCACGACGAGGATGGGCCGCTTCCGGGGCTGTGCGGTGGAGAGATCGGGCATGGCTCAGCCTTCGTCCGGCTCCTCGTGCCCTGCCGAAACGCCATGCCGTCCGGCCACTTCCTGCCGCTTCATGATGCGCTCGCGGCCGGAAACGCCGAGAAGGTCCGCGATGCGCCAGATGGCGTGGTCCTCCATCTCGCTGCGCTCGCCGTCGGCATAGACGATCTCCCAGAGGAGGCCGATGAGGGCGACGCGCTGCTCTTCCGAAAGCTGGCGCTTCAGTTCCGAGGTGAAGTGGAAGAAGTCGATCGCCTCGCTCTCGGCATCGGCGCCGGCGGCGGCGAGCGCGTCGAGCTCGGCCTCGTCCACGCCGTAGAACGCCTTGAAGTGGGCGCGCAACGCCTTCTTCTCGACGGCCAGCACCTTGCCGTCGGCTTCCATGACCTGGATGCAGAGCGCCATGACGGCGACCCGCGGATCGTCGGCGGCGAAGGCGCGCTTGCCGTCGCCGGAAAGGCTCGCAAGAAAATGCTGCAAGCGTTCGAACATCGATTTAAGCCCCGTTTCCCGTACTCAGAACAATCGGAAACTGCTGGTGCCGTCGCGCTTGGCGACCGCGCCTTCCTTGACGCCCGGGTCGTCCGGCAGGCCGTAGAAGGGGCGCTCCTCCTCCATGCCGCCGACTGTCTCGACTTTCGTTTTTTCTGGCGTCTTCTCGGGTGCCTTCTCCGGCGTCACGGTCCTGACCGGCGCGGGTTCGGCCACCGCGGCCACAACGACCGGCCTTGCCGTTTCGGTCTTCTCGACCCTTTTCTCCGGCTCGATCCGGGCGGGCTTCGCCTCGATGGCGAGCGGCGGCAGGGTGCGGATGGCCTCGTCGACAGCATCAGTCGAGCCTTCCTCGACGGGCCCCTGCAATTCGCTGACCGGCGTCTTCCATTCGAAGGCGTCGAGGCGGCCGGTGACGGGCGAGACGGCGCGCCATTCCGGCGCGGTGATGCCGTCGGCCGTCCAGGCCGGATCGCGCGGGGCCTTCAGCGCCTGGTTCATCCAGTGGCGGATGCGGCCCTGGTCGCCGGTCTCGGCATCCTCGATGTCGGCCAGGAGCAGGAAGGCGCTTTCGCGCGGGGAAAGGCGGGCGGCGGCTTCGGCCTTGGTGCGGGCGCGGGCGAAATCACGGGCCTCCAGCGCGGCCTCGGCAACGGCATAGAGCGCCTCGGCATTGTTCGGCCGCATCGCCTCCAGCTTTTCCGCCCGTTTCAGCCGGTCGGTCGCCGAATCGCCGCTGCGGGCGCGGACATAGAGCCGCGCGACGTCGCCATGCGCCGTCGCCTTCCAGAGCCTTTCGAGGATGGAGGCGGCCTTGCGAAGATTGTCCTCGCGCAGATACGCCTTCACCTCGATGAGGCCGGCGGGCACGAAATTCTCGTCGAGCTTCAAGGCCTGGTGGGCATCCTCGCGGGCGCCCTTCGGGTCGGCGTCGAGCTTTGCCGCGGCGCGGGCGGTGAGGAGCACGGCCTTGCGGCGGGCATGGGTCTTCTTCTCTTCCGCCGAGCCGGAGCGGCCGTCGCCGAGGAGTTTCAGCGCCTCGTCCCAGTCGCCGGCCTCGGAGCGGTATTCGAGGGCCGCTTCCGTCGCCCAGGGAAGCTGCGGGGCCTTTTCGGCGGCGCGCTCGGCATATTGCCGGGCCGCCTCGTTGGCGCCGAGGCGGCGGGCCTCGAGATAGAGGCCGCGCAAGCCGAGTTCGCGCGTTTCCGGATCGTCGGCCATCAGCTCGAATTTCTTGCGGGCGTCGTCATAGCGCCCCTCGATCATCGCCGCCTGCGCTTCGAGCAGATGGATGAGCGGTTCCTGGTCGGCGCTGAGAAGGCCCTTGGTGCGGCCCAGCATCTTGCGGGCATTGGCGGCGTCGCCGGCGCCGGCGGCGATCAGCCCGGTCGACAGGGCCTGATAGCCCCGGTCGCGCTTGCGGGCGCGGAAATAGCGCTGGATGGAATGCGGCGAGGTCCAGACGACGCGCACCAGCCACCAGCAGAACATGACGGCGGCGACCAGCGAGACGACGAGCGTCGCGGCCACCATCAGGCTCATATCGGCGCGCTGGCCCTGCCAGATGATGGAAAGCTCGCCCGGACGGTCGGCGAGCCAGGCAAAGCCGGCGGCAAGGGCAAGAACGAAGAGGATGAAGACCAGAATGCGAAACATGAAGCCTTCTCCTCAGCCCTGGTTGCCGGTGGCGGTGGTCTGGCCGTTGAGGGCGCCGGAAACGGCGGCGCCGATCAGGTCCTCGACGCCGACGCGTGCATCCAGCTTGCGCTTGTAGTCCGCCGCCGCTGCCTTGCCCGGCTCCGGCAGGGTCTGCCATTCGATCGCGGCGCCCTTGAAGTCGCCGTTCTGCAGCTTGTTCTCGATGCGGGCGACGACCGCCTCGGGCGTGTCGCCCTCGATGCTGCCGACCGGGCGCACGCGGATCGCCGAGGCGGCGCTCGACATCAGGCGGTTGAAGATGCCCTGGTCGCCTTCCGGCTGGTGCACGGCATCGAGGATGGCGTCCGCCGTCGGCTGGAAGTCGCGCACGAGATCGGCGCGCGAGGGCACGCCGACGGCCGCATGTTCGCGCAGGCCCGCGATGGACGGATCGTCCGGCGCGACGCTGGCGAAGGCCTCCAGCTCGGCAAGGTAGGGGCCACCACGGTCGATGGCGGTCTTCAGTGCGCTTGCCGCGACGGCGCGCGCCATGGCGACGTCGCTGCGCGGCTCGTCGATCTTCTGCTCGGCGGCGGCGATGCGCTCCGTCAGCTGGGTCTCGGTGGTGCTGACCGCCTCCGTCGTGCGGGTGACTGCCTCGCGGAGAGTGGCGAGCTCGGTCGTGAGCCGGCTAACATCGCCTTCCAGCTTGCCCACGGCTTCCGGATCTGCGCCGGGCGTGACGTCGGTCGCGCCGGCCGATTTTTCGAGGGCGGCGAGGCGGGTCTCCAGCGGCTGGAGATCGCCGGGGCTTGCGGCGGTGCTTTCGGCAAGCCGCGCCTTCAGCGCCTCGACCTCGTTGGAAAGCGAGGCGACGGCGCCGTTGTCGCCGGGCCTTTCCGGGCCGAGCGACGGCAGGTAGCCGCCATATTGCAGGCTACCGGCGCCGATGAGGGCGATCAGGCCGCCGAGGATGCCGGCGGCAAGCGGGCCGGCATTGCCGCGCTGGCGGGGTGGCGGCGTTTCGGCGCGAGCGGGTTCCTCATAGGTGGCGCGGGCGGGCTCGATCGGCTCCGCCCTGTCCTCGACGGGATCGGCGGTGGCCGTGACAGTTTCGGCATCCGCGGTTTCGGCGTTTTCCGGCACGGATGCCTCGGTTTCGGCCGTCTCCTCGGCGGCGGGCGCCTCGTTGTCGACGGCGGCGGGAGCGGCTTCGAGATCGATCGTCACGGGCTCGTCGCCGGCCTTCTTACGACGGGACGGGGTTTCCGGTTCCATGGCGGCCTCCTCGCATTCATGTGCATTGCACTCAAGGTAGACAGGGATGGCAGGGAGGGAAAGACCCTTGCGGCAATTTCACCGCCGGTGCCTGCATTTAGAGCAGCGCGAGAAGGCTTTCCTCGCTCGGCGCCCGGGCGACGGCGACGCGGGCCGGAAAGCCTTGCGGCACCGCCGCCGCGACATTGGCGCTCATGCAGAGGAGGCGGAGGGCGGCAAAGCGGTCCGGCGCTTCGGCAAGGGGGGCAAGGGCGAAGAAGGCGCAGGCGCTCTCCCGCGAATAGAGCAGCACGGCGTCGGGCACCGGATGCAGCAGGGCGGCCTCCACCGCCTCGCGGGTGGGGGCGAGCGGCACCATGCGGTAGCCTTCAACGGTGCGGAACGGAATGCCGGCCGCCGCCAGCCGGGCCGCGAAACCCGGGCCGCGCGGATTGCCGGCGAGATAGAGGAGGGGATGCGGCAGCGGCCCCTTCGGGCGGACATGGGCCGCGATCACTTCGGCAAGGCTTTCGCCATCACCACCTGCGCTGATGACATCGGTGAAGCCGTTCCGGCGCATGGCCTTTGCGGTCGCTTCCCCGACGGCGAAGACGATGGTGTCCCGGTGCGCGGCAGGGGCGCCGCCGAGCCCTTCGAAGAGGCGGGCCATTTCCGCGCTGGTGACGGCGATGGCTCCATGGGGTTCGGCCAGGGCGGCCTTCACGGCATCGACGGCATGCTCGGCCTTCGAGAGCGGCAGGCGCACGGCCTCGTGTCCGAGCGCCGCGAGCCGGTCGGCGGTGCGGGCCGCCGCGGGCTCGGGGCGCAGGACGAGGACGCGCATGGTCAGGTCCAGCTTTCGAAGAAGTCCGCTCCCGCCATGGCGCGGATATCCTCGCCCGCCTTTTCGCCGAGGGCGGCGGCATCGGCGGCCGGGCCGCTCGTCTCGATCTCGTGGAAGCGGCTGCCGTCCGGTGTCAGGATCGTGCCGCGGAAGCGCAGGTGATCGCCCTCGACGGTGGCATAGCCGGCGATGGGCGTGCGACAGGAGCCGTCGAGCGTTGCGAGGAAGCCGCGCTCGCAGGCGACGGCCGCATGGGTCGGGCGGTCGTCGATGGCGGACAGCAGGCCGTTCACCCGGTCGTCGCCGATGCGGCTCTCGACGCAGATCGCGCCCTGCGCCGGGGCCGGCGGGAAGGTGAGGGGATCGAGGATCTCCGTCGGCACGTCGAGCTTGCCGAGGCGCTTCAGGCCGGCATAGGCGAGCAGCGTCGCATCGGCCTTTCCTTCGGCGAGCTTGCCGAGGCGGGTATCCACCTGGCCGCGGAAGACGATGACATTGAGGTCCGGCCGAAGGCGGCGAATGAGCGCCTGGCGGCGCAGCGAGGCCGAGCCGACGGTCGCGCCCTGCGGCAGGTCGAGGAGGCGCTTTGCCGCGCGGCCGATGAAGGCGTCGCGGATATCTTCGCGCGGCAGGAAGGCGGAAAGATGCAGGCCCTCCGGCAGCTTCGTCGGCATGTCCTTGGAGGAGTGCACGGCAAGGTCCAGTTCGCCGGAGGAAAGCTGCGCCTCGATCTCCTCGGTGAACAGGCCCTTGCCGCCGATCAGCGCCAGCGAGCGGTCGGTGATGCGGTCGCCGGTGGTCGAGAGCACGACGATCTCGAACATCGCCTCCGGCAGGCCGTGCGCCGCCATCAGGCGCGAACGGGTCTCGTAGGCCTGGGCGAGCGCCAGCGGGCTGCCACGGGTGCCGATCCTGAAAGGTTTTGTTTGCATCCGCCTTGATCCATTGTTACCGGGATGTCTCGTAACCGGCTTTAGAGCCGCCCGCAATCGATCCTAGTGCTTCATGTCGCCCCACCTGACCATTCTCGGCATCGAAACGAGCTGCGACGAGACCGCCGCGTCCGTCGTCGCGCGCGATGCCGACGGGCGGGGCGAGATCCTCGGCGAGGTCGTGCTGAGCCAGCTCGAAGAGCACAGCGCCTATGGCGGCGTGGTGCCGGAGATCGCGGCGCGCGCCCATGTCGAGGCGCTGGACAGCCTGATTTCCGAGGCGCTGCTGCGCGCCGGCCGTTCCCTCGACGATGTCGACGCCATCGCCGCGACGAGCGGGCCGGGGCTGATCGGCGGGCTGATCGTCGGGCTGATGACCGGCAAGGCGATCGCGCGGGCGACCGGCAAGCCGCTCTATGCGGTCAACCATCTGGAAGGCCATGCGCTGACGGCGCGGCTGACGGACGGGCTTTCCTTCCCCTATCTCATGCTGCTCGTTTCCGGCGGCCATACCCAGCTCGTGCTGGTGCGCGGCGTCGACGATTACGAGCGCTGGGGCACGACCATCGACGACGCGCTCGGCGAAGCCTTCGACAAGACGGCCAAGCTCCTCGGCCTGCCCTATCCCGGCGGGCCGGCGGTGGAGCGCATGGCGAAGACCGGCAATCCCGAGCGTTTCACCTTCCCGCGCCCGCTCGTCGGCGAGGCGCGGCTCGATTTCTCCTTCTCCGGCCTCAAGACGGCGGTGCGGCAGGCGGCGCAGTCCATCGAGCCGGTGACGGACCAGGATATCGCCGATATCTGCGCCTCCTTCCAGCGCGCCGTCTCGCGCACCCTGAAGGACCGTATCGGCCGCGGACTGGAGCGGTTCCGCACGCTTTATCCCGATGCCGAAACGCCGGCGCTCGTCGTTGCCGGCGGCGTGGCGGCGAATGCGGAGCTGCGCGCGACGCTGCAGGCGCTCTGCGACAAGAACAGGTTCCGCTTCATCGCGCCGCCGCTGGCGCTCTGCACCGACAATGCCTCGATGATCGCCTGGGCCGGGCTGGAGCGCATGGCGGCCGGCTTTGCGCCGGACGACCTTGCCGTCGCGCCGCGCTCGCGCTGGCCGCTCGACCGCGATGCGGCGACGGTTCTCGGATCAGGCAAGCGGGGAGCCAAGGCATGAGCATCAGCCGCAAGATTGCCGTGGTCGGCGCGGGCGCCTTCGGCACGGCGCTGGCAAGTGTGGCGGCCGCCAGCGGCGGCGACGTCACGCTGATCGGCCGCGACGCGGTTTCCATCGAGGCCATGCAGGCCACCCGCCGCAATGAAAAGGCGCTGCCGGGCATCGAGCTGCCGGCGGCGCTGGCCTATAGCGCCGATGCGGAAGCCATGCGCGGCGCAGGCATCGTGCTCTTCGCCATGCCCTCGCAGGCGCAGCGCGCGGCGGCGCGGTCGCTTGCGCCGCTTCTTGCGCCGGGCACGGCCGTCGTCATCTGCGCCAAGGGCATGGAGAAGGGCACCGGCCGGCTCCTGACCGAGGTGCTGGAAGAGGAATTGCCCGGCCGCGAGATCGCGGTGCTCTCCGGCCCCGGCTTCGCCGCGGATATCGCGAAAGGCCTGCCGACGGCGATGGTGATCGCCGCGCGCACGGCGGAGATCGGCGCCGCGCTGGCGCAGGCGCTGTCCGGGCCGACCTTCCGGCTCTATCCCTCGACGGATCGCATCGGTGTGCAGCTCGGCGGTGCGCTCAAGAATGTGCTGGCGATTGCCTGCGGCATCATCGAGGGCGCCGAGCTTGGCGATTCCGCCCGCGCGGCACTCATTTCGCGCGGGCTTGCGGAGCTGTCGCGCTTCGTCGAGGCGCATGGCGGGGAGGGCATCACGGTGACGGGGCTTTCAGGCCTCGGCGACCTCGTCCTCACCGGCACCAGCCACCAGTCGCGGAACCTGCGCTTCGGTATCGCGCTCGGCCGGCACGGCAATGCCGCCGGCTGGTCCGGCGATCTGGTGGAAGGCGCCTTCGCCGCCTCGGTCGCCTCTGTCGTCGCCGCCGAAAAGGGCATCGACATGCCGATCACCGACGCCGTCGCCCGCATCGTCGACGGCACGCTCGACGTGAAGACCGCCATCGGGCAGCTCATGACGCGCCCCATCACCCAGGAATAAGGAAGGGACAGCCGCATGCATTTCGCATTTCTCTGCAAGGACAAGCCCGGTTCGCTCCAGGTGCGTCTCGACACGCGCCCCGAACATCTCGCCTATCTCAACGCGCTCAATGCGGACGGCAAGCTCGGTTTCGCCGGCCCCTTCCTCGGCGATGACGGCAAGCCGACCGGCAGCCTCGTCGTGGTGAAGGCCGAGACCATCGAGGAGGCGCGGCGGATCGCGGCCGACGATCCCTATGCCAAGGCCGGTCTCTTCGCCGAGGTCGAGGTGAAGGCCTGGAACTGGGTCTTCAACAATCCGGAGGCGTAAGACCCGATGGCATACTGGCTCTACAAGTCCGAACCCTTCAAGTTCTCCTGGGAAAAGCTCAAGTCGAAGGGCGAGGCCGGCGAGGAATGGGACGGCGTGCGCAACTACCAGGCACGCAACAACATGCGGGCCATGAAGATCGGCGACAAGGGCTTCTTCTATCACTCCAACGAGGGGCTCGAAGTCGTCGGCATCACGGAAGTCTGCGCCCTGGTGCATCCCGATTCGACCGCCGGCGAGGATCCGCGCTGGGAGTGCGTCGACATCCGCGCCGTGCGCGACATGCCGAAGCCCGTGACCCTCAAGGACATCAAGGCCAATCCGAAGCTCGCCAACATGTCGCTCGTCACCTCCATGCGCCTTTCGGTGCAGCCGGTGACGGAGGAGGAGTGGATCGAGGTCTGCCGCATGGGCGGCCTCGACAACCCGCCGCGCTGATGGCTTCCGCTTTGCGTGCCGCCTTCTCCGGAGCGATGCTTTCGTGAAGACGGACCCCGAAGTCTTCATCCGCGGCAATACGGACGTGCTGTCGCCGCCACATGTGCCGGAGGTGAAGCTGAGGCTCGCCACCGAGGCGCACGATCTCTGGCTGAAGACGGAGGAGGAGCTGGAAGCGATCGGCCTGCCACCGCCCTTCTGGGCCTTCGCCTGGGCGGGCGGGCAGGGCCTTGCCCGCCATGTGCTCGATCATCCGGCGCTGGTGGCCGGAAAGACGGTGCTGGATTTCGCCAGCGGCTCCGGCCTTGTCGGCATTGCCGCGCGCATGTCGGGTGCTTCGAAGGTGCTGGCGGCGGATATCGATCCCTGGAGCGAAACGGCGATCCGCCTCAATGCCGGCCTCAACGGCGTGACGCTCGACCATACGTCCGACGATCTTATCGGGCGGGACGGCGGCTGGGACGTCGTCCTTGCCGGCGACGTCTTCTACGACCGCGGTTTTGCCGGTCTGCTGATCCCGTGGCTTTCAGCGCTGGCGGCGCGCGGGGCGAGCGTGCTGGTCGGCGATCCCGGTCGCGCCTATTGCCCGCGCGAGCGCATGGAGGCGCTTGCCACCTATACGGTGCCGGTGACGCGGGCGCTGGAGGACAGCGAGGTCAAGAAGACGACGGTCTGGCGCTTCCGGGCTCAATAACCCGGCCGGATGACGCAGACGCCGGCCTGCCATGCGCAACCGTTCTGGCCCGGCCGCACGGTGATGACCTTCGGACCGCTCCTGTGGCGCCTTGCCGGCCGGTCGTACCAGCCGATCGGGCCGTCGTCGCCGTCGACATAGAGATAGATGCCGTTGCCGCGCTCGCGATAGGCCGTTACCGCCCCGCCGTAGAAATTGTCCTCGCGCCGCAGAAGCGGGCGGCCGGCGCGGCCGTAGCGTAGCTCGGTGCCGAGGCGGTGGCCGTCGTGGACGGCGTTCCGGTCCATCCTCGGCAGCTGGTGGTAGCGGCCATGATGACCATTGTGGTGACGGGGATGCCACCCGTCCCCGGCTTCGGCGGCCGTCATGCCGCCGGCGACAAGCACGACCGCCAGCCCTAAGACTTTGGTCGCACGGAGCGCTGATAACAGAGTCATTCTGTCCTGCCTTCCGGGTTACGCTTAACAAATCGTTAACCGCAAGATGGGGCAGGAACCGGCGAAAGTCACGGATCGCGCAGGGTTTTCCGCGCTCTTGGTTAACGGGCGCGGCCGGTGAACGAGCGCGCGGATGCATGCCGGCGTCTAATCGATTAAATTCATTTTGCACTGCAAGAAGGCTTGTGGTTCCGCCTTCCGGTGATTAAACGTCGCAATCACTGCATTGTGCACAACATACTGCAATTCCGGAGAAAATTTGTCCAGATTTTGGCTCTCCGGGGTTCCGTGAGGTTCAGATGGCGAATGTCACTCGAAGCCGGCCGCTCTCGCCGCATCTCCAAGTCTACAAGCCGATCCCGACGATGGTCATGTCCATCGTGCACCGCGTTACCGGCGCGGCGCTCTATTTCGGCACTGTCCTCGTTGCCTGGTGGCTGATCGCGGCGGCGACGGGCGAAGCCTATTTCGACTGGGTGAGCTGGTTCTTCGGCACCTGGATCGGCCGCCTCGTCCTCTTCGGTTACACCTGGGCCTTGATGCATCACATGCTTGGCGGCCTGCGCCATTTCATGTGGGACATGGGCCGCGGCTACGAGAAGCACTTTTCCACCCGGCTCGCCCTTCTGACCCCGGTCGTCTCCGTCGCCCTGACGGTGCTGATCTGGATCGTCGGCACCCTGGCCCGCTGAGGAGACACCCATGGACATGCGCACGCCCCTCGGCAAGGTTCGCGGCCTCGGCTCGGCAAAGGACGGCACGGAGCATTTCTGGCGCCAGCGCCTGACGGCCGTCGCCAACGTTCCGCTGATGCTGTTCTTCGTCGGCTTCCTGATCTGCTATAACGGCGCGTCCTACGCGGAAGTGACGGCAGCGCTATCGCATCCGATCGTCGCCGTCCTCATGGGCCTCGTCGTCATTTCCGGCCTCATTCACATGAAGCTCGGCATGCAGGTCATCATCGAGGACTATGTGCATGCGGAGGGCGTGAAGATCGGCCTTCTCATGCTCAACACCTTCTTCGCGATCCTGGTCGGCGGGCTCTGTCTCTTCGCCGTCCTCAAAATCGCTTTCGCAGGATAATCCATCATGGCAGCGATCTCCTCCCCGGCGGCCAACGGCAAGGCCTATACCTATGTGGACCACTCCTTCGACGTGATCGTCGTCGGCGCCGGCGGCGCGGGCCTTCGCGCCACGCTCGGCATGGCCGAGCAGGGCCTGAAGACGGCCTGCATCACCAAGGTTTTCCCGACGCGCTCGCACACCGTCGCCGCGCAGGGCGGCATTGCCGCCTCGCTGCAGAACATGACGCCGGACAGCTGGCAGTGGCACCTCTACGACACCGTCAAGGGCTCCGACTGGCTCGGCGACGTCGACGCCATGCAGTATCTCGCCATGGAAGCGCCGAAGGCGGTCTATGAGCTGGAGCATTACGGCGTGCCCTTCTCGCGCAACGCGGAAGGCAAGATCTACCAGCGCCCGTTCGGCGGCCACATGCAGAACTACGGCGAAGGCCCGCCGGTGCAGCGCACCTGCGCCGCCGCCGACCGTACCGGCCACGCCATCCTGCACACGCTCTACGGCCAGTCGCTGCGCAACAATGCGGAATTCTTCATCGAGTATTTCGCGCTCGACCTGATCATGTCGGCCGACGGCCGCTGCACCGGTGTCGTCGCCTGGAACCTCGATGACGGCACGATCCACCGCTTCGCCGCCAAGATGGTGGTTCTGGCGACCGGCGGCTACGGCCGGGCCTACTTCTCCGCCACCTCGGCGCATACCTGCACGGGCGACGGCGGCGGCATGATCGCGCGCGCCGGCCTGCCGCTGCAGGACATGGAATTCGTCCAGTTCCACCCGACCGGCATCTACGGCGCGGGCTGCCTCATCACCGAGGGTGCACGCGGCGAAGGCGGCTATCTCGTCAATTCCGAGGGTGAGCGCTTCATGGAGCGCTATGCGCCGTCGGCCAAGGATCTTGCCTCGCGGGACGTCGTCTCGCGCTGCATGACGATGGAAATCCGCGAAGGCCGCGGCGTCGGCAAGAACAAGGACCATATCTTCCTGCATCTCGACCATCTCGACCCGGCCGTTCTGCACGAGCGCCTGCCGGGCATTTCCGAGAGCGCGAAGATCTTCGCCGGCGTCGACGTGACGCGCGAGCCGATCCCGGTCCTGCCGACCGTCCACTACAACATGGGCGGCATCCCGACGAACTACTGGGGCGAGGTGCTCAACGCCGACAGCCAGAACCCCGAGCGCATTGCGCCCGGCCTGATGGCGGTGGGTGAAGCCGGCTGCGCCTCGGTGCACGGCGCCAACCGTCTCGGCTCCAACTCGCTGATCGACCTCGTGGTCTTCGGCCGTGCCGCCGCCATCCGCGCCGGCCAGGTCATCGACCGCAACGAGGCGGTCCCGGCGCTCGACATCGCTGCCTGCGACAGGATCATGGATCGCTTCGACCATCTCCGGAACGCCAACGGTAGCACGCCGACGGCGGTGCTGCGCGACAAGATGCAGCGCACCATGCAGGAAGACGCCGCCGTGTTCCGTACGCAGGAATCGCTTGAAAACGGCTGCAAGCGCATGACGGAAATCTGGAAGGAAATGTCCGACATCAAGGTCACCGACCGCTCGATGATCTGGAACTCCGACCTCGTCGAGACACTGGAGCTGGAAAACCTGATGGCCAACGCCATCACGACGGTCTACGGCGCCGAGGCCCGCAAGGAAAGCCGCGGCTCGCATGCCCGCGAGGACTATGTCGACGGCCCCTTCGCCGGCCGCGACGACGTCAACTGGCGCAAGCACACACTCGCCTGGGTCAACGAGGCGGGCGAGGTGAAGCTCGACTATCGCCCTGTTCACACCGACCTCATCGCCGACGGGATCGATCCGCAGAAGATCGCGCCCAAGGCGCGCGTCTACTGATATCGAGGAGAACTGGACATGGTTGAACTCGCTCTCCCGAAGAACTCGCAGATGACCGAAGGCAAGGTCTGGCCGAAGCCGGACGGGGCCACGAACACTCGCGAGTTCCGCATCTACCGCTGGAACCCGGACGATGGGAAGAACCCGTCGATCGACACGTTCTACATCGATGTCGACGATTGCGGCCCGATGGTCCTCGATGCGCTGCTCTACATCAAGAACAAGATCGACCCGACGCTGACGCTGCGTCGCTCCTGCCGCGAAGGCATCTGCGGCTCCTGCGCCATGAACATCGACGGCACCAACACGCTCGCCTGCACCAAGGGCATGGACGAGGTGAAGGGCACCGTGAAGGTCTATCCGCTGCCGCATATGCCGGTGGTCAAGGACCTCGTTCCCGACCTTACCAATTTCTACGCCCAGCACCGCTCCATCGAGCCCTGGCTGAAGACCGTGTCGCCGACGCCGGCCAAGGAGTGGAAGCAGAGCCATGAGGACCGCCTCAAGCTCGACGGCCTCTACGAGTGCATCCTGTGCGCCTGCTGCTCGACCTCCTGTCCGAGCTACTGGTGGAACGGCGACCGCTATCTCGGCCCCGCCGTACTGCTCCAGGCCTATCGCTGGCTGATCGACAGCCGCGACGAGGCCACGGGCGAGCGTCTCGACAACCTGGAAGACCCCTTCCGCCTCTATCGCTGCCACACGATCATGAATTGCGCCCAGGCCTGCCCGAAGGGCCTCAATCCTGCCAAGGCGATCGGCGAAATCAAGAAGATGCTGGTCGAGCGTCGCCTCTGATCTCCATAAGCGACGTTCATGAAACGTGAGGAGGCGGCCCGATCATTCGGGCCGTTTCATCTTGATTCGCGCGGGCGATTCACGTTAATTCGGCGGGAATTGCTGCAGGGCAGCAGTATCGGGCAGATATCGGGAGTATCGAGATGCGGATTCACCATGCGGCAGGCGGACTGATGATGGCGCTTGCTCTTGCCGGTTGCCAGCGCACCGCTTCGATGGACAGCGTCAATACGCAGCCGAACCTGCGGCCTCTCGAAGCCCAGCCGGTCGGCACGGTCTCTTCGAGCCAGCTTCCCGATCCGACGACGAGCACCGCCGGCGGCCAGTTCCCGGACAAGCCGACGACCGATACGGCGATGGCGACCGGCACGGGCATGGGCGGCGATGCCGCGGCAGCGGCCAACGGCCTCGAGGTCAAGAAGGAAGGCATGGTCGGCAACTGGCGCGTTTCCAACGGCCCGTCCTCCTGCGACATGTTCCTGACGCTTACCAATCTCGGCAGCGGCCTTCGCGGCGGCACGCGCGGCTGCGCCGGTGAACTGACGACCATGCGCTCCTGGGAAGTGGCCGGCAAGCAGGTCATCCTCAAGGACCTCAATGGCAATGCGATTGGACGCCTCTACAAGTCGGCCGATTCCCGCTTCGACGGTTCGACCAATTCGGGCCAGCCGCTCAGCCTCTCGCGCTGATTTCGCCCTTTCGCCATCGATACGGATGATTGCCGCCCATGGGCAAGGACTGGGACAGGGTTTCGACACATCCGGACCACGGCGTCTCGGATAGGCTGGAGGCCCTTGTCGCAAGCGGCGCGCTGAAGGCGGATCCGGCGCAGAAGGCGATGGCCCTGCGCTTCGACCGCCTGCTCGGGGAGGTCCATGCCCAGCGCCCGGCGCGCAAGTCGAGCGCCCTCGGCTGGCTTTTCGCCTCCCGCAAGCCCGAAAGCGCCAGCGTTCCGAAGGGGCTCTATCTCTATGGCGGGGTCGGGCGCGGCAAGACCATGCTGATGGACATGTTCTTCGAGCTCGCGCCGGTCAAGCGCAAACGCCGGGCGCATTTCCACGAGTTCATGGCCGATGTGCACGAGCGCATCCACAAGCACCGCCAGAAGCTGAAGGCCGGGGAGACCAAGCAGGCCGATCCCGTGCCGCCGGTGGCGGCGAGCCTCATCGAGGAGGCGCGGCTGCTCTGCTTCGACGAATTCTCCGTGACCGACATCGCCGATGCGATGATCCTGTCGCGGCTTTTCGGAGAGCTGTTCCAGCGCGGCTGCATTCTCGTCGCGACCTCCAATGTGGAGCCGGACAATCTCTACAAGGACGGGCTCAATCGCGGGCTTTTCCTGCCCTTCGTCGATCTCCTGAAACAGCATGTCGAGATCGTGCCGCTGGACTCGCTGACCGATTACCGGCTCGAAAAGGACAGCGGCCTGCCCGTCTTCCGCCATCCGCTCGGCGCGGAGGCCGACATGGCGATGGATGCGGCCTGGCGGCGGGAGACGGCGGGTATGTCGACCGGCCCGCGGACGATCTCCTTCCGTGGCCGGAGCATCGCGGTGCCGCAGGCGGCGGGGCGGATCGCCCGGTTCTCTTTCGCGGATCTGTGCGAGCGGCCCCTGGGCGCGGCCGACTATCTCGAAATCCTCGCGTATTTCGATACGCTCTTCGTCGATCATATTCCTCTTCTGGGAGCGGAGAAGCGCAACGAGACGAAGCGCTTCATCAATCTCGTCGATACGATCTACGATCATCGGGCGCGGCTCTTCGCTTCCGCGGCGGCGGCGCCGGAGAACCTGCTGGTGACCCGCAAGGGAACGGAAGGCTTCGAATTCGACCGGACAGTGTCGCGCCTCATCGAGATCCGCAGCACGGAATATCTTGCCGACCATCGGGCAAGATACGATGGAAAGGTGACGGAAGCGTGACGGAAATACTTACGTTTACGTAAGATATTTTGCATCTAACCGATTGAAATATTTCAGTCCAAAAGTATGTGTTGAATTTTTAACCGGGTAGGCGTAAGCCCTTGCCCCGAAAGGTCCCGCAACTGCGACATGAGGGACCGTTGATCGGAGCAAAGGAAGCTTTCATGGCCCGCAAGAAGATCGCACTTATTGGTTCTGGCATGATCGGTGGCACGCTGGCGCATCTGGCCGGCCTGAAGGAGCTGGGCGACATCGTCCTCTTCGACATCGCCGACGGCATTCCGCAGGGCAAGGGCCTCGACATCGCCCAGTCCTCGCCGGTCGAAGGCTTCAACGCCTCGCTGACGGGCGCCAGCGACTATGCCGCCATCGAAGGCGCCGATGTCTGCATCGTCACCGCCGGCGTCGCCCGCAAGCCGGGCATGAGCCGCGACGACCTGCTCGGCATCAACCTCAAGGTCATGGAACAGGTCGGCGCCGGCATCAAGAAATACGCTCCGAACGCCTTCGTCATCTGCATCACCAATCCGCTCGACGCCATGGTCTGGGCGCTGCAGAAGTTCTCCGGCCTGCCGAAGAACATGGTCGTCGGCATGGCCGGCGTGCTGGATTCGGCCCGCTTCCGCCTCTTCCTCTCCGAGGAATTCAAGGTTTCCGTCCAGGACGTCACCGCCTTCGTTCTCGGCGGCCACGGCGACACGATGGTGCCGCTTGCCCGCTACTCGACCGTCGCCGGCATTCCGCTGACCGATCTCATCAAGATGGGCTGGGTCACCAAGGAACGTCTCGAAGAGATCATCCAGCGCACCCGTGACGGCGGCGCCGAGATCGTCGGCCTCCTGAAGACCGGCTCGGCCTATTACGCCCCGGCCGCCTCCGCCATCGAGATGGCCGAATCCTATCTCAAGGACAAGAAGCGCGTCCTGCCCTGCGCGGCCTTCCTTTCCGGCCAGTACGGCGTAAAGGACATGTATGTCGGCGTTCCGACCGTGATCGGCGCCGGCGGCGTCGAGCGTATCGTCGAGATCGACCTCAACAAGGCCGAGCAGGAAGCCTTCGACAAGTCGGTCGGCGCCGTTGCCGGTCTTTGCGAGGCCTGCATCAACATCGCTCCCGCCCTGAAGTAATCCGGTAGCCAGACAGGATTTTCCCGATGAACATTCATGAATACCAGGCCAAGGCTCTCTTGAAGAGCTACGGCGCGCCGGTCGCCGAGGGCGTCGCGATCTTCTCCGCGGACGAGGCGGAAGCGGCTGCGAAGTCGCTGCCCGGCCCGCTCTACGTGGTCAAGAGCCAGATCCACGCCGGCGGCCGCGGCAAGGGCAAGTTCAAGGAACTCGGCCCCGACGCCAAGGGCGGCGTGCGCCTTTCCAAAAGCGTCGAGGAAGTCGTCGCCAACGTCAAGGAGATGCTCGGCAACACGCTCGTCACCGCGCAGACCGGCGAAGCCGGCAAGCAGGTGAACCGCCTCTATATCGAGGACGGCGCCGACATCGACCGCGAACTCTATCTCTCGCTGCTCGTCGATCGCTCGGTCGGCCAGGTCGCCTTCGTCGTCTCGACCGAAGGCGGCATGGACATCGAGGCCGTCGCGCATGACACGCCGGAAAAGATCGTCACCGTGGCGATCGACCCGGAAGCCGGCGTCACCGCCGCGGACCTTGCCAAGCTCACTTCGGCCCTCAAGCTCGAAGGCGAAGCCAAGGCCGATGGCGAGAAGCTGTTCCCGATCCTCTACAAGGCCTTCGTCGAGAAGGACATGAGCCTTCTGGAGATCAACCCGCTGATCGTCATGAAGAACGGTCGCGTGCGCGTTCTCGACGCCAAGGTTTCCTTCGACGGCAATGCCCTCTTCCGCCACGACGACATCAAGGCGTTGCGCGACGAGACCGAAGAGGACGCCAAGGAAATCGAGGCCTCCAAGTGGGACCTCGCCTATGTGGCGCTCGACGGCAATATCGGCTGCATGGTCAACGGCGCGGGCCTTGCCATGGCGACGATGGATATCATCAAGCTCTACGGCAAGGAGCCGGCGAACTTCTGCGACGTCGGCGGCGGCGCCGGCAAGGAGAAGGTGGCGGCGGCCTTCAAGATCATCACGGCCGACCCGAAGGTCGAGGGCATCCTCGTCAACATCTTCGGCGGCATCATGAAGTGCGATGTCATCGCAGAAGGTGTCGTTGCGGCCGTGCAGGAAGTCGGCCTCAAGGTTCCGCTGGTCGTTCGCCTCGAAGGCACGAATGTCGAGCTTGGCAAGAAGATCCTGAACGAATCCGGCCTGGCGATCACCGCCGCCGACGATCTGGACGACGCCGCCAAGAAGATCGTCGCCGCGATCAACGGCTAACTGAAGGACCCAGACCTCATGTCGATTCTCGTCAACAAGAACACCAAGGTCCTCGTTCAGGGCCTGACCGGCAAGACCGGCACCTTCCACACCGAACAGGCGCTCGCCTATTACGGCACGCAGATGGTCGGCGGCATCCACCCGAAGAAGGGCGGCGAAACCTGGACCGGTTCCAAGGGCGAAAGCCTGCCGATCTTCGCTTCCGTCGCCGAAGGCCGCGAGAAGACCGGTGCGGACGCATCCGTGATCTACGTTCCGCCGGCAGGTGCCGCGGACGCGATCATTGAGGCTATCGATGCGGAAATCCCGTTCATCACCTGCATCACCGAAGGCATCCCGGTTGCCGACATGGTGCGCGTCAAGGCCCGCCTCGACCGCTCCAAGTCGCGTCTGCTCGGTCCGAACTGCCCCGGCATCCTGACGCCGGAAGAATGCAAGATCGGCATCATGCCGGGCTCGATCTTCCGCAAGGGTTCGGTCGGCATCGTCTCGCGCTCCGGCACGCTGACCTATGAAGCCGTCTTCCAGACGTCCAACGAAGGCCTCGGCCAGACGACGGCCGTCGGCATCGGCGGCGACCCGGTCAAGGGCACCGAGTTCATCGACGTGCTTGAGATGTTCCTGGCCGACGACGCCACGACCTCGATCATCATGATCGGCGAAATCGGCGGCTCGGCCGAGGAAGATGCGGCGCAGTTCCTCATCGACGAGGCCAAGAAGGGCCGCAAGAAGCCGATGGCCGGCTTCATCGCGGGCCGTACCGCTCCGAAGGGCCGCACCATGGGCCACGCCGGCGCTGTCGTTTCCGGCGGCAAGGGCGATGCGGAATCCAAGATCGCGGCGATGGAAGCTGCGGGCATCCGCGTTTCGCCTTCGCCGGCACGCCTCGGCAAGACCCTGGTCGAAGTCCTCAAGGGCTGAGAAACGAAACGAGGGGAGGCCGGCTGAAATGCCGGCCTCTCTGGCTCTTCCCGGCAAGATGTGCCGGGCAGTCACAACACGATCGTTCGGGAGGCGGGCGGCGCCCGCAGAGAACCATGGCACGGCAAGACGCCAACGAACAATTCCTGGCCACGTCCTTCCTCGACGGGGCGAACGCAGCCTATATCGAACAGCTCTATGCCAGCTACGAGGCGGATCCCGCCTCCGTCGGCGAGGAATGGCGGACCTTCTTCAAGGCCCTCGAAGACCAGCCCTCCGACGTGATCAAGGCGGCCAAGGGCGCCTCGTGGAAGCGCGCGAACTGGCCGATCGTCGCAAACGGCGAACTCGTCTCGGCGCTCGACGGCAACTGGGGCATGGTCGAGAAGGTTCTCGAAAAGAAGGTCCAGGCGAAGGCCGAGGCCGTCGCCGCGCAGACCGGCGCGCCGGTCAACCAGGCCGACGTCAACCAGGCGACGCGCGATTCCGTGCGCGCCATCATGATGATCCGCGCCTATCGCGCCCGCGGCCACCTGCATGCGAAACTCGACCCACTCGGCATCGCCGCCCCGGTCGAGGACTATCACGAGCTTTCGCCCTCGAACTACGGTTTCGAGGAGAAGGATCTCGACCGCAAGATCTTCATCGACAACGTGCTCGGCCTCGAATACGCGACCGTGCGCGAAATGGTCGAAATCCTCGAGCGCACCTATTGCTCGACCATCGGCGTCGAGTTCATGCACATCTCCAACCCGGAAGAGAAGGGCTGGATCCAGGAGCGCATCGAAGGCCCGGACAAGGGCGTCGACTTCACCGTCGAAGGCAAGAAGGCGATCCTGCAGAAGCTGATCGAGGCGGAAGGCTTCGAGCAGTTCATCGACGTCAAGTACAAGGGCACCAAGCGCTTCGGCCTTGACGGCGGCGAGGCGCTGATCCCGGCGCTGGAGCAGATCATCAAGCGCGGCGGCCAGATGGGCCTCAAGGAAATCGTGCTCGGCATGGCGCACCGCGGCCGCCTCAACGTCCTGACCAACGTGATGGCCAAGCCCCACCGTGCCGTTTTCCACGAGTTCAAGGGCGGCTCCTACGCGCCCGACGACGTGGAAGGCTCGGGCGACGTGAAGTACCACCTCGGCGCCTCCTCGGACCGTGAGTTCGACGGCAACAAGGTGCACCTTTCGCTGACCGCCAACCCCTCGCATCTGGAGATCGTCAACCCGGTCGTCATGGGTAAGGCCCGCGCCAAGCAGGACCAGATGGCGACCGTCTTCGAGGGCGACATCATTCCGCTGCGCGAACGCGCCAAGGTCATGCCGCTGCTGCTGCACGGCGATGCGGCCTTCGCGGGCCAGGGCGTCGTTGCCGAGATCCTCGGCCTTTCGGGCCTGCGCGGCCACCGCGTCGCCGGCACCGTGCATGTCATCATCAACAACCAGATCGGCTTCACCACGAACCCGGCCTTCTCGCGCTCCTCGCCCTATCCGTCCGACGTGGCGAAGATGATCGAGGCGCCGATCTTCCATGTGAACGGCGACGACCCGGAGGCGGTGACCTATGCCGCCAAGGTCGCGACCGAATTCCGCATGACCTTCCACAAGCCGGTCGTGCTGGATATCTTCTGCTACCGCCGCTTCGGCCATAACGAAGGCGACGAGCCGGCGTTCACCCAGCCGAAGATGTACAAGGCGATCCGCGCCCACAAGACGGTCGTCAATCTCTACGGCTCGCGCCTGATCGCCGAAGGCGTCATCACCGAGGGCGAATTCGAGAAGATGAAGGCCGACTGGCGCGCCAACCTCGAAACCGAATTCGAGATCGGCCAGTCCTACAAGCCGAACAAGGCCGACTGGCTCGACGGCGTGTGGTCGGGCCTGCGCTCGGCCGACAACCAGGACGAACAGCGCCGCGGCAAGACCTCGGTGCCGATGAAGCAGCTCAAAGAGATCGGCCGCAAGATCGCGACGATCCCCGAAGGCTTCCACGCCCACAAGACCATCCAGCGGTTCATGGACAACCGCATGCAGATGGTCGAAACGGGCGAGGGCATCGACTGGGCGATGGGCGAGGCGCTGGCCTTCGGCACGCTCTGCGTCGAGGGCACGAAAATCCGCCTGTCCGGCCAGGACTGCGAGCGCGGCACCTTCTCGCAGCGCCATTCGGTTCTCTACGATCAGGAGTCCGAAGACCGCTACATCCCGCTTGCCAACCTCTCGCCGACGCAGGCGCGCTACGAGGTCATCAACTCGATGCTCTCGGAAGAAGCGGTGCTCGGCTTCGAATACGGCTACTCGCTGGCCCGCCCGAACGCGCTCACCCTGTGGGAAGCCCAGTTCGGCGACTTCGCCAACGGCGCGCAGGTCATCTTCGACCAGTTCATCTCGTCGGGCGAACGCAAATGGCTGCGCATGTCGGGCCTCGTGTGCCTCCTGCCGCACGGCTATGAGGGGCAGGGTCCGGAGCACTCCTCCGCCCGCCTCGAACGCTTCCTGCAGCTCTGCGCGGAAGACAATATGCAGGTCGCCAACGTCACGACGCCGGCGAACTACTTCCACATCCTGCGCCGCCAGGTGAAGCGCGACTTCCGCAAGCCGCTGATCATGATGACGCCGAAGTCGCTGCTGCGCCACAAGCGCGCCGTCTCCTCGCTGTCGGAAATGGCGGGCGAAAGCTCGTTCCATCGCCTGCTGTGGGACGATGCCGAGGTCATCAAGGACGGCCCGATCAAGCTCCAGAAGGACGCCAAGATCCGCCGCGTCGTGATGTGCTCGGGCAAGGTCTATTACGACCTTCTGGAAGAGCGCGAGAAGCGCGGTATCGACGACGTCTACCTGCTGCGCCTCGAACAGCTCTACCCGTTCCCGGCCAAGGCGCTGATCAACGAGCTCTCCCGCTTCCGCAACGCGGAGATGGTGTGGTGCCAGGAAGAGCCCAAGAACATGGGCGCCTGGGCCTTCATCGACCCGTATCTGGAATGGGTGCTGGCGCATATCGACGCCAAGTACCAGCGCGTGCGCTATACCGGCCGTCCGGCCGCCGCCTCGCCGGCGACGGGCCTGATGTCCAAGCATCTCGCGCAGCTTGCCGCCTTCCTCGAGGACGCACTGGGCGGCTAAGCCGCCCGGTTCCCCTAACGCAAAGACACGAACGAACGGAACTCAACTCATGGCTACCGAAATCCGCGTCCCGACTTTGGGCGAATCCGTCAGCGAAGCGACCGTCGGCACCTGGTTCAAGAAGGTGGGCGACGCCATCAAGGCCGACGAGCCGCTCTGTGAACTGGAAACCGACAAGGTGACGATCGAAGTGCCGGCCCCGGCCTCCGGCGTCCTGTCGGAAATCACCGCCAATGCCGGCGACACCGTCGAGCCGGGCGGCCTGCTCGGCCAGATTGCCGAGGGCGCTGCCGCCGCCGCTGCTCCGGCCGCTGCCGAGAAGGTCGAGAAAGCTGCCGCCGCGGCACCTGCCGCCGAGGCCAAGCCCGCTGCCGGCGCGTCCTCCATGCCGCCCGCTCCGGCCGCTGCCAAGCTGCTCGCCGAAAACAACATCGCGGCCGATCAGGTCGATGGTTCCGGCAAGCGTGGCCAGGTGCTGAAGGGCGACGTCATCGCCGCCGTCGCCAAGGGCATCACGGCCCCCGCCGCCTCGGCCGAGCCGGTCAAGGTTGCCGCCCGTCCGGCCTCCTCGGCGGCCGACGCGCCGCGCGAGGAGCGTGTGAAGATGACGCGCCTGCGCCAGACCATCGCCAAGCGCCTCAAGGACGCGCAGAACACTGCCGCCATGCTGACCACCTACAACGAGGTGGACATGAAGGCCGTGATGGACCTGCGCAGCCGCTACAAGGACATCTTCGAGAAGAAGCACGGCGTGAAGCTCGGCTTCATGGGCTTCTTCACCAAGGCCGTCACCCACGCGCTGAAGGAACTGCCGGCCGTCAACGCCGAGATCGACGGTACGGACATCATCTACAAGAACTACTGCCATGTCGGCGTCGCCGTCGGCACGGACAAGGGCCTCGTGGTCCCGGTGGTGCGCGATGCCGACCAGATGTCGATCGCCGAGATCGAGAAGGAAATCGGCCGTCTCGGCAAGCTCGCCCGTGACGGCGCGCTGTCGATGGCCGACATGCAGGGCGGTACCTTCACCATCTCCAACGGCGGCGTCTACGGCTCGCTGATGTCCTCGCCGATCCTCAACGCCCCGCAGTCGGGCATCCTCGGCATGCACAAGATCCAGGAGCGCCCGGTCGTCGTCGGCGGCCAGATCGTCATCCGTCCGATGATGTATCTCGCGCTCTCCTACGACCACCGCATGGTCGACGGCAAGGAAGCCGTGACCTTCCTGGTGCGCGTCAAGGAAAGCCTGGAAGACCCGGAGCGCCTCGTTCTCGATCTCTGATCGTTCGCGAGACCGAAGCCGCCCCGTAGCAGGGGCGGCTTCGACCGAGCCAGAAGCCAGGAAGCGCAATTGCCATGGACCTGTCCTCCCTTTCCGCATCGCCTTTCCTGCCGATGGTCGGCTGGAGCGCCGTTCTCCTCGCTGTCCATGTCATGCTGCAGGCCTTCACGATGAGCGCGGAAGCCGCAAGGACGATGGGCGCATCGTGGAATCCCGGGCCGCGCGACGTGGACTTCAAGCCTTCCGGCAAGATCGCCGGCCGCGCCGCGCGGGCATCCGGCAATTTCCGCGAGACCTATCCGGCCTTCATCGCGCTGGCGCTGGCCCTCGCGCTGAGGGGCGATGCCTCAGGCTGGGGCATTGGCGGCGCCTGGTTGTGGTTTGCCTGCCGTATCGTCTACATTCCGCTCTATCTGGCTGGCGTGCCCTATGTCCGCTCGCTGGCATGGGTCGGCTCGATGCTTGGCCTTGCCGCGATGTTCGCGGCGCTGGTCTCTTGACGGCGGCTTGCGCCTGAAACGGAGCAGATGCGATGCATCCCTATCTCTTCGAACTAGCTTCCCTGATGGCGATCTTCGCCTTTGCCATCGTCTCTCCCGGCGCGGACCTTGCCATGGTCATGCGCCAGTCCATCGTGCAGGGACGGCGCGCGGCAATCGTCACGTCCTTCGGCATCGGCGCGGCGCTGATGCTGCATGTCACCTATACGATCCTCGGGCTCGGCCTCATCATCTCGCAGTCGATCTACCTCTTCAACATCGTGAAGTGGTGCGGCGTCGCCTATCTCGTCTATATCGGCATCAAGGCGCTGCGCGCCGGCAAGGCTGATCTTTCCGTCGAGGCGATGGGCGGTGAGGAGGACAGGGGCCGGCAGACGGCGCTGCGCGCCTTCGGCCTCGGCTTCCTTGCCAATGCGCTCAATCCCAAGGCCGTCTTCTTCTTCCTGTCGATCTTCTCGACGGTCGTCGGCGCCCATACGCCGATCGCCGTCAAGTTCGGCTACGGCCTCGTCATGGCGACCTGCCTCATCGCCTGGTTCGTCGGCGTCTCGCTGTTCATGACGACACCGAAGATGCAGGCCGCCTTCTCGCGCATGAGCCAGTGGATCGACCGCACGAGCGGCCTCGTCTTCATCGCGCTCGGCATCAAGCTCGCCACGGAAAAGGCCCACTGACGAATGCGCGCCGCCCTCGTCCTTGCCGGATTGCTCGCCGCGACCGCCGCCTCCGCAGCGGAATGCCGGCAGGAGCATGCGATCTATGCGGATCGCGACGGGGGCTATGAGCTCGCCTTCGAACCCGTCGGCTCCGACGCCGCGGTGACCACGCATCACTTCAAGCTGAAGGTCCTGGCCAGCGATACGGTGCTCGACGGCATGGTCATGCCGGGCGATCCGGCGCGCTCGAACGGCATGGCCATGCACGATTGCCCCGAGGGCGATTCCACGGGTGAGGAGATCGCCGCCTGCACCGTCTGGGAAGGCGTGATCTACGCCCTTGCCGGCGGCGATGCCGCGCTCCTGCCGGAAGAGGGCAGGCCGGCGGCCGAAACACTTCTTCTTTCCGGCTTCGGCGCCTCGCTGCGCTATTCGAAACTCTGGGACGAGGGCAAGGCGAGCGCCGTGCCGTGGGACGTCTTCAAGCGGAAGGGATGCAAGGCATGAGCGAGGCGCCCGTTCTTCTCGTCACCGGCGGCAGCCGCGGTATCGGCGCAAGCGTCTGCCGCATGGCGGGCGCTGCCGGCTGGCAGGTCGCGGTGAACTATGTCTCCAATGTCGCGGCGGCCGAGGCGGTGGTGGCGGAGATCCGCGATGCCGGCGGCTCGGCAATCCCCGTTCAGGGCGATGTCGGCAGCGAGCTTGGCCTTGCCAATATCTTCTCGACCATCGACGGCACCTTCGGCCGGCTGGACGGCCTCGTGAACAATGCGGGCATCGTCGCCACGCCGCAGCGCGTCGACGAGATGTCCGCCGAGCGGCTGGAGCGCATGTTCGCGGTCAACGTCATGGGCTCGATCCGCTGCGCGCAGGAAGCCGTGCGCCGCATGTCGACCCGCCGTGGCGGAGAGGGCGGTTCCATCGTCAATGTCTCGTCGGTCGCCGCGCAGCTCGGCGGGGCGGGGCAATATGTCGACTACGCCGCCAGCAAGGGCGCCATCGAAAGCTTCACCATCGGCCTTGCCCGCGAGGTCGCGGCCGAGGGCATCCGGGTCAATCTCGTGCGCCCCGGCATCATCGACACCGAGATCCACGCCTCCGGCGGCCTGCCGGATCGTGCTCGCGACATGGCCTCGCTCATCCCGATGCAGCGGCCGGGCACGGCCGACGAAGTCGCCCACTCCATTCTCTATCTTCTCTCCGACGCGGCATCCTATGTGACGGGTGCCGCCCTCAACGTCAGCGGCGGCCGCTAGGCCCCGCGCAGGAAGGACTTGCCATGGCATATGATCTCATCGTTATCGGTTCCGGCCCCGGCGGCTATGTCTCAGCCATCAAGGCGGCCCAGCTCGGCCTGAAGGTCGCGGTCGTCGAGAAGCGCGCGACCTATGGCGGCACCTGCCTCAATATTGGCTGCATCCCCTCCAAGGCGCTGCTGCACGCCTCCGAGACCTACAGCCACGCCGCCCACGGCATGGAGGCGCTCGGCATCGAGGGCGTGAAGCCCACGCTGAACCTGTCGAAGATGATGGCGCACAAGGATGCGACGGTGAAGTCGAATGTCGACGGCGTCGCCTTCCTCTTCAAGAAGAACAAGATCGACGGCATCCAGGGCACCGGCAAGGTGCTCGGCGCGGGCAAGGTCTCCGTCACCAGTGACAAGGGCGAGGAACAGGTCCTGGAGACGAAGAATATCGTGATCGCCACGGGGTCGGACGTCGCCGGTATTCCGGGCGTTCCGGTCGAAATCGACGAGAAGGTCATCGTCTCCTCGACGGGCGGCATCGCGCTCGACAAGGTGCCGGGCCATCTGGTGGTCGTCGGTGGCGGCGTCATCGGCCTCGAGCTCGGCTCTGTCTGGGCCCGCCTCGGCGCCAAGGTCACGGTCGTCGAATATCTCGACGCCATCCTCGGCGGCATGGACGGCGAGGTCTCCAAGCAGTTCCAGCGCATGCTCGCCAAGCAGGGCATGGACTTCAAGCTCGGCGCCAAGGTGACGGGCGTTACGAAGTCCGGCTCTGGCGCGAAGGTGACCTTCGAGCCCGTCAAGGGAGGCGATGCCACCACCATTGACGCCGACGTCGTGCTGATCGCGACGGGCCGCAAGCCCTACACGGAAGGCCTCGGCCTTGCGGAAGCCGGCGTCACGCTCGACAGCCGCGGCCGTGTCGAGATCGACAAGCACTTCCAGACCAACGTTCCCGGCATCTACGCCATCGGTGATGTCGTTCGCGGCCCGATGCTCGCACACAAGGCGGAGGACGAGGGCGTCGCCGTCGCTGAGATCCTCGCTGGCCAGGCCGGCCATGTGAACTACGACGTCATCCCCGGCGTCGTCTACACCCAGCCGGAAGTCGCCTCCGTCGGCAAGACGGAAGAGGAGCTGAAGGCTGCAGGCGTCGCCTACAAGGTTGGCAAGTTCCCCTTCACCGCCAACGGCCGCGCCCGCGCCATGCTGGCGACGGACGGCTTCGTGAAGGTGCTCGCCGACAAGGAGACGGACCGCGTGCTCGGCGTCCACATCGTCGGCTTCGGCGCCGGCGAGATGATCCACGAGGCGGCCGTCCTCATGGAATTCGGCGGTTCCTCCGAGGACCTCGGCCGCACCTGCCACGCGCATCCGACCATGTCGGAAGCCGTCAAGGAAGCCGCGCTCGCGACCTTCGCCAAGCCGATCCATATGTGATGGCGACAGGCGGCTGCGACAACCGGCCGCCTGTCCTGCCCGTTCGAACAGGCGCAGCATGCAGGCACTCAAGGAGGCCTGCATGTCGCCCGTGTCGAGACCCGTCTCGCTGCCCCATCCCATTCTTCCCGCCGCCGACTGGGCGGATCGCTTCACGCTCGGCCTTGCGGTCGAGGGGCTGACGGCGCGGGAGGCGGCGCGGCTGGCGCTGGAGCATCCGCCGGGCTGGGTGCGCAGGCTCATGGTGCTGCGCAACGCGCTGGTGGCGCCCTTCGGCCTCAAGGGGGCGGCGGAAAGGGTGGCGACGTCGGAGACGGAGATCGGCGGTTTCCCGGTGGTCAGCGCCAGCGACGGCCGGGTCGTCCTCGGCTTCGACGACCGGCATCTCGATTTCCGCATCGTCATCGACGTGTTGCAGGACCGGCCGAGCGGCCAGACCCTTTCCGTGATGACACTGGTCCATCGCAACAACCTGATCGGCCGGCTCTATCTCGCGGCGGTCATGCCGTTCCACAAGCTGATCGTGCGCAGGATGCTGTCGGGCATCGGCGAGCGGGTCCTCACTTCACCGCGGTGACCGAAAAACCTTCCTTGCGCAGCAGTTCGACGACGCCTTCCGGGCCTGCCAGATGCAGCGCGCCGACGGCCATGAAGACATTGCCTTCCGCAAGGATCGGCGCGGCGCGTGTCGCCATCACATGGTTGCGGTCGACGATGATGCGCTGCTCGAAATCCGCATAGGCCTTCGCGTCCTCGGTCGTCTCGGGCGCGGCGGCGCGCATCATCGGCATGATCATGCCGGTGTCGCCGGCAAGATAGAGCTGGCTCATCGTCTCGATGACGTCCGTCAGCTTGTCGCCGAGTTCGACCGCCTGCACGAGGCCCTGGATCTGCGGCTCGACCGGCAGGGAATCGAGGGCGGAAATCTGCTCGATGAGCGTTTCGAGGCCCTTCAGCGTCTTGCCTTCGGCAAGCGCATCCTTGGCGAGGCGCTGGTCGAGGAAGGCGGCGCCGGCCGTCTTGCGGGCGATCTCGCAGGCCGGCAGCGCGACGAAGCTGGCGATCATCCACGGCTTCATGCGGCTGACGGCGGCAAGCGACAGGCCGCGGCTCTTCAGGCCCTCCGCCAGCCTTTCCGCTTCGGCCTTGTCGATGAAGTCGGTGATGGACTTGCCGTCCGCGAACATGGTGAGGTCCGGGCGGGCCATGATCGTCGCGCCGGCCTTCTTCTCGTCGGCGATCTCGTCCGATTCGACGATGACTGTCGAAGCCGCGGCATAGGCGGTGCGGGCGGCCTCCGGCATGGCGAGCACGCGCGGGTCCGTCACATGCATGGTGCCGAGCAGCCAGGAGGCGGGGCGGCCATCCCTCTCGATCTTCCAGAAGATGCCCTTGCCGTTGGGCAGCGCGTCGGCCTCGGCGCGCAGCTTCGCATAGCCGGCGGGATCGTCCTTCTCGTACTGGACCAGCAGGTTCTCGCCGCCGCAGGCCGGCGGCTCCTGCGCATGCGCCGGGGAAAGGGTCGCCAGCACGAGGAGGAAGGACAGGGCGAGGAGGACGTTGATGGCGGCGAGCAGCCAGAGGCCCGCATCGGCGGCCCGGTCGGCGAGCGCCAGTCGGGTTTTGTGAAGAAGGACTGTCATGGTCGAACGCTCCGAATTTCGCCGGACCCTAGCCGTCCTCCTCCTCACAATCCCTTAACGGATCAGGCGCGGGGATGGGCACGGTCGTAGATTTCGAGCAGGCGCGCCGAATCGACGCCGGTATAAACCTGCGTGGTGGAAAGGCTGGCGTGGCCGAGCAGTTCCTGGATGGTGCGCAGATCCCCGCCGCCGGCGAGCAGATGGGTGGCGAAGGAATGGCGCAGCGCATGGGGCGTCGCGCTGTCCGGCAGGCCGAGCGCGCCGCGCAGCTTCTGCATCTCGCGCTGGATGATGGCGGGCTGCAGGGGGCCGCCACGCGCGCCGCGGAAGAGCGGTCTGTCTTCGCCGAGCGGGTAGGGGCAGAGCTTGATATAGTCCTCGACGCCCGTGCGGGCCGGCGTAATCAGCGGCACGATGCGTGTCTTGCCGCCCTTGCCGGTGATGCGCAGCGATGCGGGGCTGCCGGCAAAATCGGCGGGGGTCAGCGACAGCGCCTCGGAGATGCGCAGGCCGCAGCCGTAGAGGAGGGCCAGGACCGCCGCATTGCGCACGCGGATCCAGGGTTCCTCGGCCAGTTGTTCATGGGCATCGACGACGGCGATGGCCTGCCGGTCCGACAGCGGCTTGGGCAGGGATTTCGGCTGCCTGGGCGAGCGCACCGCGGTCGCGCCCGCGGCATTGGCAAGGCCCTTGCGCTCGAGATGGCGCAGGAAGGAGCGCAGGCCCGCAAGGCCGCGGCCGAGCGTGCGCGCGCCGGCGCCGTCGCGGCGACGGGCAGCGAGGAAGCCGCGCAGGTCCGCCGGGCGCAGGGCCTCGATGTCCTTGAGGCTGGCAGGGGCGGCGATATGTTCGGTGAGGAAGGCGAGGAACTGGCGCGTGTCGCGCTCATAGGCTTCCAGCGTGTTGTCGGAAAGCCGGCGCTCGCCGGCAAGCGCCGCAAGCCAGCCTTGCCGCTCGGCCATGAGCGCCGGATCGGCGATGATGAGAAGTTCGGTCATGTCCTGCCTCCGGCATTTGCAAGGCTATCGCATAGGAAATTCGAGGTTTCCGCCCTCTCCTTCTCCCCTCGGGGAGAGGTGGCCCGAAGGGTCGGATGAGGGGGATGGAGAGACGCCCTCCTTGCACGTGCGATAGCCTTCTGGCGTTCGGGACAGGATGGGCGATGCATGGCTAAGGAATTGCTAACGTTCCGCGCCGGGGCTGGGCAAGCATGGCCGCCTTCCTCTAGACATGGTGGCTCGTATAGAGAGAGAGCTTTCTTCCGCATCCGGGTAAGCGCATGCTGCTTCGTTCCATGTCCGCCGAAAACTACAGGTCGCTCCGCTCGATCCGCATGGATCTCGGGCGGGTGAACCTGTTCGTCGGCGAGAATGGGGCCGGCAAATCGAACCTCTATCGCTCGCTGCAACTGGTGCAGGCCGCGGTGCGCGGCACCTTCGCCCACGAGATCGCGGCGGAGGGCGGCATGGCTTCGGCGCTGTGGACCGGCAGGCGGCGGGCCAACGAGCCGGTGCGCATCCGGCTGGAGACGGAACTGCTCGACGAGGACCGGGCGATCACCTTCCGCTACCGCGTCGAGGCGGGGTTGCGCCCGCCGAAGGCGTCGGCGGGTTTCGCCTTCGAGCCGCAGGTGAAGGCCGAGGAGCTTTCCATTGAAACCGGCCGCCGGCCGGTGACGGTGATGAAGCGCGCGGGGCCGGGGATCATGGTCCGGGACGAGACCGGGCGCATGGTCGAGCATCCCGAGCAGGCGCTGACCTCGGAAACCGCGATCGCCCTTCTCGGCGATGCCGGGCACTATCCCGAGATCGGAACCTTCCGCCGCGCGGTGTCGCAATGGCGCTTCTTCCACGGCTTCCGCTCGGATCGCGGCTCGGCGCTGCGCCAGCCCTGCCTTGCCGTCACCGCGCCGCTGCTCGACGAGGACGGCGCCAACATGGCGGCGGTCTTCGCGACGCTCGTGTGGACGCGGGAGGATACGGTCGATCTCGACCGCGCCGTCGCGGAGGCCTTCGGCGGGGCGAAGCTTTCCGTGCCGGAGCCGGAGGAATTCGCATCCTTCGGGCTGGTCTTCCCGCAGTTTCCGCAGCGCGTCTTCCAGCCGCGCGAACTCTCCGACGGGCAGATCCGCTTCCTTTCGCTCGCCGCGGCGCTGCTCTCCTACCGCACGCCGCCGCTGATCGCGCTCAACGAGCCGGAGGCGAGCCTTCATCCCGACATGCTGCCGCCGCTCGCCGGCATGATCGCGCGGGCGGCGGAGACGAGCCAGATCTGGATCGTCACCCATTCCGAACGGCTGGCGCAGGAGGTGGAGGCGCGCTGCGGGGTGCGAGCGAAGCGCGTCGTGCGCAACGACGGGGCCACCTGGATCGACGGCATGCGGCTTACCGGCGAAATGGACGAGGACGAATGAGCGGCGCGGCGATCTTTGCGGTTCTCTTTGCGCGACGGCGGGGGCATCTTCGCGGGAAATGAGCAGCGATTCGACCAACCTCTTCGGGGAAAGGCTTTTTCCACGCACCGTGCCCGTCCTTGTGCCGGTGCCGACGGCCGTCGCCTATTCCTATACGGTGCCGGAGGGCATGGCGGTGGAGCCGGGCTCCATCGTGCAGGTGCCGCTCGGCCCGCGCCTTGTCGCCGGCGTCGTCTGGGACGGCGGGGATGACGGCAGGGTCGATCCGAAGAAGCTGCGGCCCATCGAGAAGGTCTTCGACTGCCCGCCGCTTTCGAAAGAGATGCGCGATTTCCTCGACTGGGTCTCCGCCTATACGGTGACGCCGCCGGGCCTCGTCGCCCGCATGGCGCTGCGCGCGCCGGCGGCCTTCGATCCGGAGCCGATGATCGAGGGCCTGCGCTTCACCGGCCACCGGCCGGAGCGGCTGACGAGCGCGCGCGAGCGCGTATTGGAAATGGTCGAGGACGGCATCCCGTGGACCCGGTCGGGCCTTGCCCATGCCTCCGGCACCTCGACGAGCGTCATCGACGGGCTGGTGAAGCAGGGCAGTTTCGAGACCGTGTTCCTGCCGCCGCCGCCGGTGGTGGCCGCGCCCGATCCCGATTATGTCGCCCCGCGGCTCGAAGGGCCGCAGACGGAGAGCGCGGCCGATCTGGTCGAGAGCGTGCGCAAGGGCGGCTTTTCCGTCTCGCTGATCGACGGCATCACCGGCTCGGGCAAGACGGAGGTCTATTTCGAGGCGATCGCCGAGACGTTGCGGCAGGGCCGGCAGGTGCTCATCCTCTTGCCGGAAATCGCGCTGACGGCGAGTTTTCTCGAGCGCTTCCACGACCGCTTTGGGGCCAAGCCGGCGGAGTGGCATTCCGATCTTGCCCCGCGCATCCGCGAAAAGGTCTGGCGGCAGGTGACGACGGGGGATGTGCGGGTGGTGGCCGGCGCGCGCTCGGCGCTGTTCCTGCCTTTCGAGAATCTCGGCCTCGTCATCGTCGACGAGGAGCACGACCCGGCCTACAAGCAGGAAGACCGCGTCTTCTACAATGCCCGCGACATGGCGGTGGTGCGGGCGCGCATCGGCGATTTCCCGGCCGTGCTCGTCTCGGCGACGCCGTCGGTCGAAAGCCGGGTCAACAGCGAGGTCGGGCGCTACCGCAAGCTGCACCTGCCGACGCGCTACGGCGATGCGGCGCTGCCGGACCTGCACCTCATCGACATGCGCCGCCATCCGCCGGCGCGCGGCGGCTTCCTCTCGCCGATCCTCCTGCGCGGTATCGCCCGCACAATCGAGAAGGAGGAGCAGGCACTGCTCTTCCTCAACCGTCGCGGCTATGCGCCGCTGACGCTCTGCCGTGTCTGCGGCCATCGCTTCCAGTGCCCGCAATGCTCGAGCTGGCTGGTGGAGCACCGGTTCCGTGGGCAGATCCAGTGCCACCATTGCGGCTATGCCGAGCGCACGCCCGAGGCCTGCCCGGAATGCGGCACCTTCGATCATCTGGCGGCCTGCGGGCCGGGGGTGGAGCGCATCGCGGAGGAGGTGGAGCGGCATTTCCCGGAGGCGCGGACCATCGTGCTCTCCTCCGACCTCATGGGCGTCAAGCGCCTCAGGCTGGAGCTGGAGGCCATTGCGCGGGGCGAGGCGGATATCGTCATCGGCACGCAGCTCGTCGCCAAGGGGCACAATTTCCCGCTGATGTCGCTGGTCGGGGTGGTGGATGCGGATCTCGGCCTTTCCAACGGCGATCCGCGCGCGGCGGAACGGACGTTCCAGCTTCTCTCGCAGGTGACCGGCCGCGCCGGGCGCTCGGGCCTCAAGAGCCACGGCCTCATCCAGACCTACCAGCCGGCCCATCCCGTCATGCAGGCGATCGTTTCGGGCGATGCACAGGCCTTCTACGACCGCGAGATCGGCGAGCGAGAAAAGGCGTTGCTACCGCCGTTCGGGCGGCTCGCCTCGGTCATCGTCTCGGCCGACAGCCGCGGCGAGGCGGAGGCGCATGCGCGGGGGCTGCGACAGGCCGCGCCCCATGTCGACGGCATTTCGATCCTCGGTCCGGCGGAGGCGCCGCTGGCGCTGGTGCGGGGCCGCCATCGGTTCCGCCTGCTGGTGCACGGCCGGCGGGGCAGCGATATGCAGACCTTCCTGCGCGCCATGCTGGCGAACGGGCCCAAGGAGCGCGCCTCGCTCCAGGTCCAGCTCGATATCGACCCGCAGAGCTTCCTGTGAGGCGCAAGGTTAACAAAGAGTTGTGCGAATTGGCCCCGTGCGCTTCTGCGCGCCGGGCGCCTGTGCGATAGAAGGCCGCAGCAACCGACGGGAGAGACGCCAGATGGAATTCTACATCCCCACCGAGACCGGCGAGCTCCTGGCGTTCCTGGCGGCCATCGTCACGGGGCTTTTCGGCCTCTTCGTGCTCTTCGCGCCCGGCATGGCGCTCAAGTTCGCCGGGCTCCAGCCGAAGGAGGGCAGCCGTGAGGCCTATGCCTTCGCCCGTTCGGCCGGCGGTTTTCATGCGGGGCTTGCAATCGTGGCGCTGATGATGGCGCAGAGCTGGATCTACATGGCCATCGGTGGCGGTTTCGCGCTGGCCGCCTTCGGTCGCATCCTCTCCCTGATGTCGGACCGTTCCTTCTCGCTGAAGAACCTTCTCGCGCTCCTCGTGCAGGCGGTGCTCGCCGCCCTGCCGCTCGGCTACGCCTTCGGCTTCATCTGACCGGAAAACCGGGCCGCGAAGGCCCGCAGACGTGTAAATAGACCACGCGCAGTCAACTTTTGCCCCGACTGTGGCCGACTTATGGCGCATTCCTGCGTCCGGCGTGTTGCGAGTCCCGGTTTCGTATGCTAGACGAACCGCGAAATTCAGAAAAAGCGGGCGCCCGAGCCTGTGGGAACTGAAGATTACCGCAACGATTTCAGATGGTTAGGACCGTAGCTTCGCTACTGCCCAGCGCTCTGGATGATAAGAAGAGAAGCTTGTGCCCGTGGCAGACACATCCCAGCTTGTTTCCGGTGTTGCAGAAAGATACGCGTCTTCGCTTTTCGACCTCGCTCAGGAAGCCGGTTCGGCTGACAGTGTCGGTGCCGATCTCGCCCGTTTCCAGGCGCTGATCGACGAAAGCGACGACCTGAAGCGGCTGATCGCCAGCCCTGTCTTCTCCGCCGAAGATCAGACCAAGGCCATTGCCGCCGTCGCCGCCAAGGCCGGCATCACGGGCCTCGTGGCAAACTTCCTCAAGGTGGTTGCGTCCAATCGTCGTCTTTTTGCCGTTCCCGGCATGATCAAGGCGTACCGCGTCATCGCGGCCCGCGCCCGCGGCGAAATCACGGCCGACGTCACCTCGGCCCATGCGCTGACCGCAGCGCAGGAAAACGAATTGAAGGCGGCGCTGAAAGGCGTCACCGGCAAAGACGTGGCGGTTGCCGTCACCGTGGATCCGTCCATTCTCGGTGGTCTGATCGTCAAGGTGGGATCGCGCCAGATCGACACGTCCCTTCGCACCAAACTCTCTACTCTTAAGCTTGCACTGAAAGAGGTCGGCTGATGGATATCCGCGCCGCGGAAATTTCCGCAATTCTCAAAGATCAGATCAAAAACTTCGGCAAAGAGGCGGAAGTCTCGGAAGTCGGCCAGGTGCTTTCCGTCGGTGACGGTATCGCCCGCGTTTACGGCCTCGACAATGTCCAGGCCGGTGAAATGGTGGAGTTCCCCGGCGGCATCCGCGGCATGGCGCTGAACCTGGAAAGCGACAACGTCGGTGTCGTTATCTTCGGTTCGGACCGTGACATCAAGGAAGGCGACACCGTCAAGCGTACGGGCGCCATCGTTGACGTTCCGGTCGGTCCGGAACTGCTCGGCCGCGTCGTCGACGCGCTCGGCAATCCGATCGACGGCAAGGGCCCGATCAATGCCAAGCAGCGCGCACGCGTCGACGTCAAGGCTCCGGGCATCATTCCGCGCAAGTCGGTTCATGAGCCGATGTCGACCGGCCTCAAGGCCATCGACGCCCTGATCCCGGTCGGCCGCGGCCAGCGCGAGCTCGTCATCGGCGACCGCCAGACCGGCAAGACCGCCATCATTCTGGACACGATCCTGAACCAGAAGGCCATCCACGACAACGGCCCGGACGGCGACAAGCTGTACTGCGTCTACGTCGCCATCGGCCAGAAGCGTTCGACCGTCGCCCAGTTCGTGAAGGTTCTCGAAGAGCGCGGCGCTCTCCAGTACTCGATCATCGTTGCTGCAACCGCGTCCGACCCGGCGCCGATGCAGTACCTCGCACCGTTCGCCGGCTGCGCGATGGGCGAATACTTCCGTGACAACGGCAAGCACGCCCTCATCGGCTACGACGACCTTTCCAAGCAGGCCGTTTCCTATCGCCAGATGTCGCTGCTGCTGCGCCGCCCGCCGGGCCGCGAAGCTTACCCGGGCGACGTCTTCTACCTGCATTCGCGTCTCCTCGAGCGCGCTGCAAAGCTCAACGACGACATGGGCGCTGGCTCGCTGACGGCTCTGCCGGTCATCGAAACCCAGGGTAACGACGTTTCGGCGTTCATCCCGACCAACGTGATCTCGATCACCGACGGCCAGATCTTCCTTGAAACGGACCTGTTCTACCAGGGTATCCGCCCGGCCGTTAACGTCGGTCTGTCGGTTTCCCGCGTGGGCTCGTCCGCACAGATCAAGGCGATGAAGCAGGTCGCCGGCTCGATCAAGGGCGAGCTTGCCCAGTATCGCGAAATGGCAGCCTTCGCCCAGTTCGGCTCGGACCTCGACGCCGCGACGCAGCGCCTGCTCAACCGCGGTGCACGCCTGACCGAACTCCTGAAGCAGCCGCAGTTCTCGCCGCTGAAGACGGAAGAGCAGGTCGTCGTGATCTTCGCCGGCGTCAATGGCTACCTCGACAAGCTTCCGGTCGCACAGGTCGGCAAGTTCGAGCAGGGCCTGCTCGGCTACATGCGTTCCGAGGGCAAGGCTATCCTCGACACAATCCGCACGGACAAGGCCATCAGCGACGACACGAAGGGCAAGCTCAAGGCTGCTCTCGACGCCTTCGCCAAGACCTTCGGCTGAGCTGACGGTTCTAGCCCTGCGCGCTCACCGGCGCGCAGGCGCCCCGAACTTTGGATTTGACGCATGATCCCTCCGGATCGTGTTACAGGACGGAAAACGGATGCCTTCACTTAAGGATCTGAAAAACCGGATCGCCTCCGTCAAGGCGACGCAGAAGATCACCAAGGCGATGAAAATGGTCGCCGCGGCGAAGCTTCGGCGTGCCCAGGAAGCGGCCGAGGCCGCCCGGCCCTATTCGCAGCGCATGAGCGCCGTTCTCGCCAATATCGCCCAGGCTGTCGGCCAGGACGATTCGGCGCCGCGCCTGATGACCGGCACGGGCAAGGACGATGTCCACCTGCTCGTCGTCTGCACGGCCGAACGCGGCCTGTGCGGTGGCTTCAACTCGCAGATCGCGCGTCTGGCGCGTGACCATACCCGCAGGCTTCTGGCGAGCGGCAAGACGGTCAAGATCATCTGCGTGGGCAAGAAGGGCTTCGATATCCTGCGTCGCGAATTCGCTTCGCTGATCATCGACCGCGTCGACCTTCGCGAAGTCAAGCGCATCGGCTTCACCAATGCCGACGAGATCGGCCGCAAGGTCATCGGTCTCTTCGAACAGGGCGAATTCGACGTCTGCACGCTGTTCTATTCCGAGTTCAAGTCGGTCATCGCGCAGATCCCGACCACGCTCCAGCTCATCCCGGCCTCCGCTCCGGCGGCAGCTGCCGAGACGACCGGCGCAACGGCGATCTACGACTACGAGCCGGATGCCGGCGCGATCCTCGGCGACCTCATCCCGCGCAACATTTCGGTGCAGATCTTCCGGGCGCTGCTCGAGAACGTCGCCGGCGAAATGGGCGCCAAGATGAGCGCCATGGACAACGCGACCCGCAATGCTGGTGAGATGATCAACAAGCTGACGCTCAACTACAACCGTCAGCGCCAGGCTCAGATCACCAAGGAACTCATCGAAATCATCTCGGGCGCCGAAGCGCTCTAAGGACCAGGACAAAGAGGGTAAGAGATATGGCTAAGGCAGCTACCCCGAAGGACACCGCAGCGGCGAAGAAGCCGGCTGCGAGCAAGACGGTAACGGCGGCGGCTCCGGCCGCAGCGGCAACCAAGGCTTCGGCCACTGCCGCCAAGGCAAAGGCACCGGCCGCGAAGACCGCTGCGACCAAGGCTTCGGCTCCGGTCGCAGCCGGCGCAACCGGCCGCGTTACCCAGGTTATCGGCGCCGTCGTTGACGTCGCCTTCGACGGCGCTCTGCCGCTCATCCTGAACGCGCTGGAAACCGACAACAACGGCAACCGCCTCGTTCTCGAAGTCGCCCAGCACCTCGGCGAGAACACCGTCCGCACGATCGCCATGGACTCGACCGAAGGTCTCGTCCGCGGTCAGCCGGTCACCGACACGGGCGCTCCGATCTCCGTTCCGGTCGGCGACGAGACCCTCGGCCGCATCATGAACGTCATCGGCGAGCCGGTCGACGAAGCCGGTCCGCTCGTCACCAAGGCCAAGCGCGCCATCCACCAGGACGCTCCGGCCTATGTCGAGCAGTCGACGGAAGCGCAGATCCTCGTCACCGGCATCAAGGTCGTCGACCTTCTCGCGCCCTACGCAAAGGGCGGCAAGATCGGCCTCTTCGGCGGCGCAGGCGTCGGCAAGACCGTTCTCATCATGGAACTGATCAACAACGTCGCCAAGGCGCACGGTGGTTACTCGGTGTTCGCAGGCGTGGGTGAACGCACCCGCGAAGGCAACGACCTCTACCACGAGATGATCGAATCGGGCGTGAACAAGCACGGCGGCGGCGAAGGCTCCAAGGCCGCCCTCGTTTACGGTCAGATGAACGAACCGCCGGGCGCCCGCGCTCGCGTCGCCCTGACGGGTCTGACGATCGCTGAAGACTTCCGCGACAAGGGCCAGGACGTTCTGTTCTTCGTTGACAACATCTTCCGCTTCACGCAGGCAGGTTCGGAAGTGTCGGCTCTGCTCGGCCGTATCCCGTCGGCCGTGGGCTATCAGCCGACGCTCGCCACGGACATGGGCCAGATGCAGGAACGCATCACCACCACGACCAAGGGCTCGATCACCTCGGTTCAGGCCATCTACGTTCCCGCCGACGACTTGACCGACCCCGCGCCGGCAACCTCGTTCGCCCACCTCGACGCCACGACCGTTCTGTCGCGCTCGATCGCCGAAAAGGGCATCTACCCGGCCGTTGACCCGCTCGACTCCACGTCGCGCATGCTCGACCCGATGGTTGTCGGTGAAGAGCACTACGAAGTCGCCCGTAAGGTCCAGACGACCCTGCAGCGCTACAAGGCTCTCCAGGACATCATCGCGATCTTGGGCATGGACGAACTGTCGGAAGACGACAAGCTGGCCGTTGCCCGCGCCCGCAAGATCGAGCGCTTCCTGTCCCAGCCGTTCTTCGTCGCCGAAGTCTTCACCGGTTCGCCGGGCAAGCTCGTCGCTCTCGAAGACACGATCAAGGGCTTCAAGGGTCTCGTCAACGGCGAGTACGACCATCTTCCGGAAGCTGCCTTCTACATGGTCGGCTCCATGGAAGAAGCCATCGAGAAGGCCAAGAAGCTGGCTGCCGAAGCTGCTTGATGATTGTCGGGCGCCCGCACCGGGCGCCCTTCTCTTCCCGGCCGTATGAAATCAGAAGAAGTGAATGGTCATGGCTGACAGTTTCAACTTTGAACTCGTTTCCCCCGAGCGCCTGCTGGTTTCCGGCAGCGTCAGCGAAGTCGTCATCCCGGCGACCGAGGGCGAGATGACCGTCATGGCCAACCATGCGCCGACCATGACGACGATCAAGCCGGGCATCGTCACCGTGAAGACGGCCGACGGCAAGAAGGACCGCTACGTGGTCTTCGGCGGTTTCGCCGACATCATTCCGACCGGCTGCACGCTGCTCGCCGAATCGGCGGTCCATGTCGACGAATTCAACAACGACGACATCACGCGCCGCATCGAGGCTGTCCGCAAGGAGCTCGACCACGTGAAGACGGACGACCAGAAGTTCGGCATCGAGACCTATCTCGCTGAGCTGACGACGCTCCAGGGCATCGTGATGCCGGTCTGATGCCGGCCGCATGAAACACATCGAACCCGCTCCGGCGGGTTTTTTGTTGCCTTGTTTCGGGCGGAAGGACTCCTTTACCTTTCCGCGAGAATGGCTCACCCTTCATTCTGACAACCGCGGCGCGATTTCCTGTTTCTTTACGGGACGAGAGGAGATTGGCGCGAGATGCGGTCGCCGCGATGGCGGCTGGATGTCAGGATGGAATGGATGAGCAGCAAGATCGTACCCGTCATCATGGCCGGCGGAAAAGGCACCCGCCTCTGGCCCCTGTCGCGCGCTTCGGCGCCCAAGCAGTTCCTCGAATTCCTCGGGGAAACGACGCTCTTCCAGAAGTCGCTGGCGCGGGTTTCCGACAAGGCGCTTTACGAGCCGCCGGTTATTGTCACCAACAGCGATTTCCGTTTCCTTGTCGCCGAGCAGGCGCGGGCGGTCGACATGGCGCTGACCTCCATCCTTCTTGAGCCAGTGGCGCGCAACACAGCGCCCGCGCTCGCAGCCGCCGCGACGCTGATCGCCCGTGTCCATGGCAGTGACGCGATCATGCAGGTGCTCGCCTCCGACCATGAGATCGACGCCGATGCGACCTATTTCGACTGCATCGCCAAGGCGGCCGCCGCCGCCCGCACCGGACGCCTCGTGACCTTCGGCATCACGCCCAAGGAGCCGGCGACCGGCTACGGCTATATCGAGATCGGCGAGGAGCTCGGCAACGGCGCCCATGCGGTGCGCCGCTTCGTCGAGAAGCCGGACCACGACAACGCCGCCGCCATGCTGGCGACGGGCGGCTATCTGTGGAATTCCGGGATGTTCATGCTACCGGTCGGCCATTTCCTGCGCGAGCTGCAGCAATATGCGCCCGAGGTGCTGAATGCGGCGAGCGAAGCGGTCGCCAAGGCGCAGCACGACCTCGATTTCGAGCGGCTGGATGCCGAGGCCTTCGCCCGCGCGCCGGATATTTCCGTCGACTACGCTATCTTCGAGAAGACGCCGATCGCCGCGGTCGTGCCTTCGCCCATCTCCTGGTCCGATCTCGGGAGTTGGGATTCCGTGTGGAAGACCGGCCAGCGGGACGAGGCGGGCAATGTCGCCGACGGCAGCACGACGGTTCTCGACACGCGCAATTCGCTGGTGATTTCCCGCGATATCCATGTCGCCGTGCAGGGGCTGGAAAATGTCGCGGTCGTCGCCAGCGAGGATGCCGTCTATGTCGGGCGGCTGGAGGACAGCCAGAATGTCGGCAGGCTGGTGAAACATCTCGCGGCGCTGCCGAAGACGGCCAAGCTGACGGAGACGCATCCGACGTCCTATCGCCCCTGGGGCGGCTATACGTCGGTGCTGAACGGCGAGCGCTTCCAGGTCAAGCGCCTGTTCGTGACGCCCGGCAAGCGGCTGTCGCTGCAAAAGCACCATCACCGCTCGGAGCACTGGATCGTCGTGCGCGGCACCGCCGAGGTGACGATCGGCGACAGGACGATCCCGCTGCGCGAGAACGAGTCGGTCTATATCCCGCAGGGCGAGATGCACCGGCTCGCCAATCCGGGCAAGATCCTGCTGGAGCTCATCGAGGTCCAGACCGGCTCCTATCTCGGCGAGGATGACATCATCCGCATCGAGGACGAGTTCGGCCGCGGCTAGAGAAGCGTCTCGCCGTCGGGTGTGACCTTCAGGGCCGTCAGGCGGCCGGTGGCGTAGCAGGTCGTGTCGATGCAGATGCGGCCCGGGCGGAAGACCGGCTCGGGCCCCGCCGTGTGACCGTGGATGACGGTGACGGGCAGGCCCGGTCCGTCGCTGAGGAAGGGCTCGCGGATCCACATCATGTCGTGGTCTTCCTGCTGGCGCAGCGGCACGCCGGGCAGGATGCCCGCATGCACGAAGAGGCGGTCGCCGCAGCGGGCGGCGATCGGCAGGCCTTGCAGGAAGGCGATATGGCGGGCGGGTATGCGTGCCCGAAGGTCTGCGCCTAGGGCCTGCAGGCCGCCGGGGCGGTCGAGATAGCCGGAAGGTTCCAGCCCGTAGGAGCGTAGCGTCGCATCGCCACCGAAATCGAGCCAGCGCTGGTGTTGGGGCGGATCGGCGATGAATTTCAGGAACGTGTCGTCATGATTGCCGCAGAGCGCGATGCGCTCGATGCCGTCGCCATGGCGTTCCGCGGCGAGATGCTCGATGACGGCGCTCGAGGCCGGGCCGCGGTCCACATAGTCGCCGAGATAGATGATCAACGGCTGCGTGCCCGGATGGCCGGCCGCATCCTCCCGAATGCGCGCCTCCAGCGTCAGCAGCGTGGCATCGCAGCCGTGCACGTCGCCGATGGCGTAGATGAGCGGCCGGTCGGCGGCAAGGGTGAGACGCTGGCGGGGGGAGGAGGCGGATGCGGTCATGGTGACTGTCATAGCCGCCCGGGCGGGGCGCGGTCCAGAGCCGTTGCCGCGCTGGGCAGGGGCGGCCGCGCTTCACTTCGCCCTCTTGACATCCGCCGCGTTGAGGCCGACTTCACGGGGGGAGAAGACGCGAAGGAGACGAGCCATGAGTGAGGCAGCCCGCACGACGATCGACCAGGCGGAAGTCGACCGCTTTTCCGCCATGGCCGCCGAGTGGTGGGACCCGACCGGAAAGTTCCGGCCGCTGCACAAGTTCAATCCCGTTCGCCTTACCTATGTCCGCGATCTCGTCTCCGCCCAGTTCGGCCGCGATCCGCGGTCCCATCGCCCGCTCGAAGGTCTGCGCATCCTCGATATCGGCTGCGGCGGGGGCCTGCTCTCCGAGCCGATGGCGCGCATGGGGGCGGATGTGCTCGGTGCGGATGCGTCGGAAAAGAATATCGGCATTGCCAAGGCCCATGCGGCCGGCAGCGGCGTTCCGGTCGATTACCGCGCGGTGACGGCCGAGGCGCTGGCGGAAGCGGGCGAGACCTTCGATGTCGTGCTCAACATGGAAGTGGTCGAACACGTCTCGGATGTCGATTTCTTCCTCGGCACCTGCGCCTCCATGGTGCGGCCCGGCGGCATGATGTTCGTCGCCACGATCAACCGCACGCTGAAGGCGGCGGCGCTGGCTATCTTCGCGGCGGAGAACGTGCTGCGCTGGCTACCGCGCGGCACCCATCAATACGAGAAGCTGGTGCGGCCGGAAGAGATCGAAAAGCCGCTCACGGCATCCGGCCTGACGGTGACGGACCGCACGGGCGTGTTCTTCAATCCGCTGCTCAACCAGTGGAACCTCTCGAAGGACATGGACGTGAACTACATGCTGGTCGCGCGCCGCGCGTCCGCCTGATCTTCGCATTCAGGGCGAGGCGGCGTCAGTTCGTGTCGTCGGGCAGGACGGGGAGGGGGGCGACTTCGACGCCTTCCTCAAGAAGGTCGCGTACCTCGTCCGCGGTCGCCCGGCCGATCAGGCCGCGCTGCTCGGTCTCGCCATAGTGGATCTTGCGGGCTTCCTCGGGAAAGCGGTCGCCGACATCCTCGGAATTCGCGCGGATGGTCGAGACGATCTCGCGCAGCTTCGCCATCATCTCGCGCTGACCGGTCTGCACCGCCAGCTCCTGGCGCTGCTGCTTCTTGCGGGCGGTCGACACGGAAGGCGCCATCAGGCGCTTGGCGACGTGGGTCGAGCCGCAGGTCGGGCAGGAGACGAGCGCCATCTTCTGCTGGTGGTCGAAATCGTCCGCCGAGCCGAACCAGCCTTCGAAGGCGTGGCCGTTGTCGCAGGAGAGTTCGTAGCGGATCAAGCGGCAACGCCTCCCTTCGCGGGCGCGCCGGGCTCTTCGCCCGTCACTTCCAGGCTGAAGCTGCGCCCGTTGCGCAGGTTGGGAATCTTGTCGCGGGCGGCCTTCACGGCGGCGGTGTCGACCTCAGCCAGCACCACGGCCTCGCCAGTGCCGCCGGCAGAGGCGAGCACGCGGCCCCAGGGATCAACGATCATCGAATGGCCGAAGGTCTCGCGGCCGTCCTCGTGCAGGCCCGCCTGCGCGGCCGCGACGATATAGACGCCGTTCTCGATGGCGCGGGCGCGCAGCAGCGTTTCCCAATGCGCCTCGCCCGTCTGGCGGGTGAAGGCGGCGGGAACGGAGATGATCTGCGCGCCGGCCTGCGCCTCGGCCTTGAAGAGCTCGGGGAAGCGCACATCGTAGCAGATGGCAAAGCCCAGCCGCCCGAAGGGAAGGTCGGCAAGGCGCGCGACCGCGCCCGGCGAATAGACCGCGCTCTCGCGCCAGCTCTCGCCATTGTCGAGGTCGACGTCGAACATGTGGATCTTGTCGTAGGTGCAGATGCGCGCGCCGTCCGGACCGAAGAGGAAGCCGCGATTGGCGACCTTGCCGTCGGCAAGCGCGATGGCGGTGGAGCCGACATGGACGTGGATGGCGAGTTCGGCCGCAAGCGCTGCTGCTGCGGCGACCACGGGGTCGTCCTCCTCCTGCCGCAGGATGGCCTTGAGGCCGGCGCGGTCCCTCTGCAGGGCGCCGGTCATTTCCGGCGTCTGGACGTAGGTGGCGCCCTTGGCGGCCGCTTCGCGCACGAGCCGCCGCATCGTCTCCACGTTGCGGACCGGATCGGTCCCGGAGCACATCTGGACGGCGGCGATCGTGACGGTCATGGGCGGTCTCCTCAGGCGGCGAGCAGGGCGTCGAGCTCGCCCGCGCGCTCCAGCGCATGCAGGTCGTCGCAGCCGCCGACATGGCGATCGTTGATGAAGATCTGCGGGAAGGTGCTCCGGCCGGCGCGCTGGATCATCTCCTGGCGAAGCTCGGGCGCGTGGGTGGCGTCATGCTCCTCATAGGCTACGCCCTTCGTCTCGAGGAGTTTTTTTGCGGCGCTGCAATAGCCGCAGAACTGACGCGTGTAGATGACGACCGAAGCCATGCGTTCCTGCTCCAATGCTTGAAAAACCTGCCTTTCATATAGGTCCGGGAAGCGCCCTTGCAAAGGTCAAAACGGTCACGTCGCTGACGCCAGCCCGTTTCAGGCTGCGCGTCACGGCGGCGACGGTGGCCCCTGTCGTATAGACATCGTCGACAAGGACGACGCGGCGGCCGAACAGGGTTTCCCGGCCGGCGGTCGTGATGGCGAAGGCGCCGCGCACGTTCTCCTCGCGGGCGCGCGGGCCAAGGCCCACCTGCCGGCGCGTGCGCTTCGTGCGGCGGAGCGCGTCGACAAGCACGGGCTTGCCAGCAAGCCTTCCGATGGCGCGGGCAAGCTCGGCCGCCTGGTTGAACTTGCGCCAGATGAGGCGGGAGCGATGCAGCGGCACGGGCAGGATGACATCCGCCGCCTGCACGCTGCCATCGCCCGCGCGCAGCATCCAGCCGGCCATCATGGGCGCGAGATCGGTGCGGTCGCGGTATTTCAGCGACTGGACGAGGATGCGGGCAAGATCGTCATAAAGCGCGACGGAGCGCAGTCGGTCGAAGGGCGGCGGATTGGCGATCGCGTCGGCGCTGAGGATGCCGGGGCCGAGATCGTGCGAGAAGGGCGTGCCGAGCACGTCGCAATAGGGCCGCTCGATCAGCGCCAGCTTCAACCAGCAATGCGGGCACAGGCTCGCCTTGCTGCCGAGGAGCACGCCGCAGCCCGCGCAGGCCGGCGGATAGACGATGTCGAGCGCGGCGCCGGCAAGGGCGAGAAACCGGCGGGCGGCAGCCTGCCGGAAGGGGACTGCCGGCAATGGATCCGCCTCGATTTCGCCCATGCGGTTGACAATAGTCGCAGTTCGCGGCCAAAGCGAAGGAAATCCGAACGGGACTTCTCTCATGGAAACGCTCTTCGACCACGCCCTCATCGATGCCAACCGCCTGCGGGCGCTGCGCGGCGAGCCGGCGGACTTCCTCCTCAACGTGGTGGCGCGGGAGCTTGCCGAACGGCTCAGTGTCATCGATCGCCGCTTCGAGCGCGCCGTCGAGCTGCACGGCCATACCGGGGCAGCGGCGCGGGCCATCGTCGAGACCGGCAAGGTGGATGCGCTGGAGCGCGTGGAGAGCGACCGGCGCTTTGCCGGGCAAGGGGAGGCGGTCGTCGTCTCGCCGCTCGAGACGGTGCCGCTGGAGCCGCAGTCGGTCAACCTCATCGTCTCGCCGCTTTCCCTGCATCTCACCAACGATACGCCCGGCGTCTTCGTGCAGATCCGCCGTGCGCTGAAGCCCGACGGGCTGTTCCTCGCGGCCATTCCGGGCAGCGGCACGCTGCAGGAGCTGCGCGAGGTGCTGCTCGCCGCCGAGAGCGAGATCGCGGGCGGGGCGAGCCCGCGGGTCATTCCCTTCCCGGATGTGCGCGATGTCGGCGCGCTGCTCCAGCGCGGCGGCTTCGCCCTGCCGGTGACGGACAAGGAGAGCTATACGGTCCGCTACGATTCGATCTTCCCGCTGATGAAGGACCTGCGCGCCATGGGCATGGCCAATCCGCTTACCGGCCGCAGCCGGCGGCCGCTGACGCGGGGTATCCTGCTTCGGGCGGCGGAGCTCTATGCGGAACGGTTTTCCGATCCGGACGGGCGCATCCGGGCGACATTCTCGATCATCTATGTCTCGGGCTGGGCGCCGCATGAAAGCCAGCAGAAGCCGCTGAAACCCGGCTCGGCGAAGATGCGCCTTGCCGATGCGCTCAAGCAGGGCGGACAGGAATAGCCGTCAGTTCGGCGACTTGATCTTGTCGTTGAGCGTCATGAAGGTGTTGTTCAGGCTGTCGCTGAACGCCGTCAGGCCCGCGAGAAGGCCAACGGAGATGAGGGCGGCGAGGAGGCCGTATTCCACGGCGGTCGCCCCTTTTTCGTCGGAGAGGAACGATCGTACTAGTCCTGCAATCATTCCACCTCTCCCGTGTGCCATGCGGCACGTGACTTTCGCGCGCGGTTCAGCAGCCGCTGCCCGCTCCCGGGCCGTCGACGATGCAGACGGCGCCCGGCATTTCCTGCAGCACGCTGCGGCGGACCGTGTAGCGCTTGCCGGTTTCCGCCGGCTGGACGGAGCCCGTGGAGATCATGTCGAACTCGTCCGGCACATTCGCCATTATGCGTTTGTCGGTCTTGGCCGACAGGACCGGGGTGAGGACCAGTGCAAGGGCGATCACCGCCGTACCGAACAACAGGGCAAGGTTCAGCGCACCGGTCCGGGTGTCGCCGGCCGGGGTGAAATCCTTCTCCTGAACGGCTTTCCAGAAGTCTTCGTCACGCATCACAGGGTCTCGTAAGCATTCATTGCAACGTTTAGGCCCAATCTTTGAACGAGGGTGCTAAATGATTGCTTAACGCAGACCGGAAAATGCGAGGTTATTCCCTGCCTTGAGGCTCAGAGCAGGTCCATCAGGAAGGGGATGAGCGGCTCGTCGGCCGGCGGCATCGGATAATCGCGCAGCGCCTTCGGCCGCACCCACTTGATCGCCTGCCCCTCGCGGCCCCGCGCGGTGCCCTCGAAGCGCCGGCAGACATAGAGCGGCATCAGGAGGTGGAAGTCGTCATAGGTGTGGCTGGCGAAGGTCAGCGGCGCGAGGCACGGGATCTTCGTGGCGATGCCGAGTTCCTCGTCCAGCTCGCGGATCAGGGTCTCCTCCGGCGTTTCGCCGGGCTCGACCTTGCCGCCCGGAAATTCCCACAGGCCCGCGAGCTGCTTGCCCTCGGGGCGCTGGGCAAGAAGGATGCGGCCGTCGGCATCGACCAGCGCGCAGGCGGCGACGAGGAGGATGCGGCGCTGTTTGGCGATGGTCTCGGTCATGCCGCGTTCGGTCCCCGGTAGCTGTATTCGTAGACGTCCCGGAAGCCGGCGCGGCGGTAGAGCGCAAGCGCGGCGGCATTGTCCGCCTCGACCTGCACCCAGGCGTGGCGGGCGCCCTTGAGCTTGGCCCAGCGCAGGCTGGCATGCAGGATCGCCGTGCCGAGACCCCGGCCGCGTCGCTCTTGTGCAACGCCGAGCTGGAGGATGCCGGCAAGGTCGTTGTCCTGCACGGCGATGGTCACGGCGGTCGGGCCGAAATCGGGCTCCTCGAAGATGAAGAGGCCGGCCTCCGGCTTGATGGCGTTGATGATCTCGGTAAGACCCGGCTTGAGGCCGGGATCGTCGCCGGCGACGCGGATGCGCGCATCGACGAAGCGGCCGACGTCGCGGCTCGGCAGGTGGTCGAGGCCCTCGTCGCGCGACAGATCCGCAAGGTCCACCATCATGACGACGGTCCGGCCGACATTCGCCCAGCCGGCCTCGTCCATGAAGGCGACGAGCTTTTCGGGGGTAAGGGGCGTCTGGCGCACCAGCAGGGGGCGGCCATAATCGGCAAAGCGCTTGGCCGCCTTTTCGAGACGGATCTCGATGTCGCGCGTATCGGAGGGATCGAGCGGATTGACCGAGTTCAGCCGGCGCGAGGGATGGCCCGCCGTCAGCCGGCACAGCCAGCTTCCGTCATACTGCACGCTGGCCGCGGGCCATGCGCGGAAGCCGACGGCTTCCAGCCGCCGGACTTTCGGGAGATCGCTCATCGTCGTCTTCTGTCCGGAAGGGGTCACGCTCCGGGCCTCCATTCTGGCGCAATTCCGCTGCGCGCTTTTCCGGAACTGCCTAGCTGCGGTAGTCGCCGTTGATCTCGACATATTCCTTGGTGAGGTCGCAGGTCCAGACCGTCGCCCGGCCTTGGCCGAGGCCGATCTCGACGCGCACCGGAATATCCTCGCGCTTCATGACGGCGGTGGCGGCCGCTTCGGAATAGGACGGGTCGCGCTCGCCGTCGACGGCGACGCGCACGTCGCCGAACCAGATGGCGAGGCGGTCGCGGTCGGCCATCTCGCCGGACTTGCCGACGGCCATGACGACGCGGCCCCAATTGGCGTCCTCGCCGGCGACGGCGGTCTTGACCAGCGGGGAATTGGCGATGGAAAGCGCGATGCGCTTGGCCGCCTCGTCGCTCTCGGCGCCTTCCACGGTGATCTCCACCATCTTGCGCGCGCCTTCGCCGTCGCGGACGACCTGAAGGGCAAGGTCGCGCAGGAGATCGCCCAGGGCGGCGCGGAAGGCATCGAGGGATGCATTGTCGGCCGTGACCGGCTTCTGGCCGTCGGCGGCGGCAGCGCCGGTGGCGAACAGCATCAGCGTATCCGAGGTGGAGGTGTCGCTGTCGACGGTGACGGAATTGAAGGTCGGACCGACGCCGGCCGACAGCAGCGATTGCAGCACGCCGGCGGGAATGTCGGCATCGGTCACGACGAAGGAGAGCATCGTCGCCATGTCGGGTGCGATCATGCCGGCGCCCTTGGCGATGCCGTTGATGCGGACGGTGACGCCGCCGAGCTCGGCGGTGCGCGTCGCCACCTTCGGATAGGTGTCGGTCGTCATGATCGCCTTGGCGGCCTCGAACCAGAAATCCTCCGTGCCGGAGGCGGCAAGGCCGTCGAGCACGCCGGAGAATTTTGTGGCGTCGAGCGGTTCGCCGATCACGCCGGTCGAGGCGAGGAAGACCTCACCTTCGCCGCAGCCGACGGCCTTGGCCGCGGCCTCGGCGGTCAGCTTCGTCGATTCGCGGCCCTTGCGGCCGGTGAAGGCGTTGGCATTGCCGGAATTGACCACCACGGCGCGGGCGACGCCGCCCGGAAGGTTGGCGCGGCAGAAATCGACCGGGGCCGAAGGGCACTTGGAGCGGGTGAAGACGCCCGCGACGGCGGCGGGACGGTCGAAGACCATCATCAGCACGTCGGTCCTGTTCCTGTACTTGATCCCGGCGGCGGCGGTCGCCATGCGCACGCCGCGCACCGGCGGCATTTCGGCATAGGTTTTCGGGGCGAGCGGGGAGATGGAACCGGACATGGCGCTTTCCTGAAGGGTGGAGGCCCGGCTCGCGCCGGGCCATGGTCGTCTTACTGCTGGCCTTCGGTCGCGGGGGCGGCGTCTTCCGCGCCTTCCGCTTCCTGCTTGTTGACCGCGTCATAGGCGGTCTTCAGGGCGGCGTCCGTGATGTCGATCGGCGCTGCGGCCTTGGCCTTTTCGAGCAGTTCCAGATACTTGTCGCGCATGACGAGCTGGCGGACCTGCGGCTCGACCTGGTCGAGCGCCGGGGGCTGCTGCTTGCGCTTGTCCTCGACCTTGATGACGTGATAGCCGAACTGCGTCTTCACCGGCTCCTTGGAATAGGCGCCCTTTTCCAGCGCGAAGGCGGCCGCTTCGAATTCCGGGACCATGCGGCCCTTGGCGAAATAGCCGAGGTCGCCGCCTTCCGACTTGTTCGGGTCGGTCGACTTCTCCTTGGCGATCTCCACGAAGTCCTTGCCGGCGTCGAGGTCCTTGATGATGGCCTTGGCCTCTTCCTCGGTCTTGACGAGGATATGGCGGGCGCGGATCTCGTCCTGCGGCTCGATGGCGGCGATTTCCTTCTCGTAGCGCGCCTTGACCTCTTCCGGCGTGACGGCGTCGACGACGTGCTTCTTGAAGTAGGCGTTGTGCAGCTCGCGATCCGTCAGGAAGGCGAGGCGCTGCTTGAAGTCGGCGGTGTCCTGGAGGCCTTCCTTGTCGGCGTCTGCGGCGAGCAGCTTGACGTCGATGATCGAGGAGAGGGCGGCGACGCGCTTCTGGTCGTCCGGCAGGTTGGCGAGCTGCGGATCGAGGCCGGCCATGCCGAGCTTCAGCTCCGATTCGTGGATCTCGACCGCGCCGACCTTGGCGACGACCGGATCGGCTGCCGCATCCTGCGCACGGGCGATGCCGCCGGCGGCGACGATCGCGACAAGAGCGACCGTTGCGAGCTTGCTGTACTTGAACATATCGAAAAGACCTTTCACATCCTCGCCGGAATCGGGCCGATATCCGGTGCCAGACGGCTCAACAGCACCAGAATGTGGCCGTTGTGCAACCGCCTGAGCCGTTGACATCATTCGACCCCCCTCTTATCTGTCACGCAATCCCGCGTCCAGAACAGTTTCCGGGCGTTTCACGGCTTTGCGCGCAATTATCGTGCGACCTGTCACGCGCCGGGCGCCCACAAAGAAAGGACCATCCTGATGGTCAGCCTCGGCGGCATCGCCCGCAAGTTGTTCGGCTCTTCCAACGATCGCCGTGTCCGTTCCTATAAATCCCGCGTCGACGCGATCAACGCGCTCGAACCCGAGATCAAGGCGCTCTCCGACGAGGCGCTCCGCGCCAAGACCGTGGAATTCCGCGAACAGCTGGCCGCCGGCAAGACGCTGGACGATATCCTGGTGCCGGCCTTCGCGGTCGCCCGCGAGGCGGCGTTCCGCGTCCTCGGCCTTCGTCCCTTCGACGTGCAGCTCATCGGCGGCATGATCCTTCACGAAAAGTCGATCGCCGAAATGAAGACCGGTGAAGGCAAGACGCTCGTCGCCACGCTCCCCGTCTATCTCAACGCCCTTGCCGGCAAGGGCGTGCATGTCGTGACGGTCAACGACTACCTCGCCACCCGCGACAGCGCCCAGATGGGCCGGATCTACGGTTTCCTCGGCCTTTCGACCGGCGTCATCGTGCACGGCCTCGACGACGACCAGCGCCGCGCGGCCTATGCCTCGGACATCACCTACGCGACGAACAACGAGCTCGGCTTCGACTATCTGCGCGACAACATGAAGTACGAGCGCGGCCAGATGGTCCAGCGCGGCCACTTCTTCGCCATCGTCGACGAAGTGGACTCGATCCTCGTCGACGAGGCGCGCACGCCGCTGATCATCTCCGGCCCGCTCGACGACCGCTCCGACCTCTACACGACCATCGACGCCTTCATCCCCATGCTGGAAGAGGCCGACTACGAGATCGACGAGAAGCAGCGCTCGGCCAACTTCTCGGAAGTCGGCACGGAGAAGCTGGAAAACCTCTTGCGCGAGGCCGGGCTTCTCAAGGGCGAATCGCTCTACGACGTCGAGAACGTCGCCATCGTCCACCACATCAACAACGCGCTGAAGGCCCACAAGCTCTTCACCCGCGACAAGGACTACATCGTCCGTAACGACGAGATCGTCATCATCGACGAGTTCACCGGCCGCATGATGCCGGGCCGCCGCTATTCGGAAGGCCAGCACCAGGCGCTGGAAGCCAAGGAAAAGGTCACGATCCAGCCGGAAAACCAGACGCTGGCCTCGATCACCTTCCAGAACTATTTCCGCATGTACGACAAGCTCGGCGGCATGACGGGCACGGCCTCCACGGAAGCCGAGGAATTCGGCAACATCTACGGCCTCGAGGTCGTGGAAGTGCCGACCAACCTGCCGATCCAGCGTCTCGACGAGGACGACGAGGTCTACCGGACGGCGGAAGAGAAGTACAAGGCGATCATCGAGGAGATCAAGGCGTCCCGCGAGAAGGGCCAGCCTGTCCTCGTTGGCACGACGTCCATCGAGAAGTCCGAGCTTCTGGCCGAACTCCTCAAGAAGTCGGGCTTCAAGGACTTCCAGGTTCTCAACGCCCGCTACCACGAGCAGGAAGCCTATATCGTCTCGCAGGCGGGCGTACCGGGCGCGGTCACCATCGCCACCAACATGGCCGGCCGCGGCACCGACATCCAGCTCGGCGGCAATGTCGACATGCGGCTGGAGCGTGAGCTCGCCGAGATGGAGCCGGGCGCCGAGCGGGATGCGAAGCGCGATGCGATCATCGCCGAGGTCAAGCAACTCAAGGAGAAGGCGCTCGCCGCCGGCGGCCTCTACGTTCTCGCCACCGAGCGTCATGAAAGCCGCCGCATCGACAACCAGCTTCGCGGCCGTTCGGGCCGTCAGGGCGACCCGGGCCGCTCGAAATTCTTCCTGTCGCTGCAGGACGACCTGATGCGCATCTTCGGCTCCGAGCGCATGGACTCCATGCTCCAGAAGCTCGGTCTCAAGGAAGGCGAGGCCATCGTCCATCCGTGGATCAACAAGGCGCTGGAGCGCGCGCAGAAGAAGGTCGAAGCCCGCAACTTCGATATCCGCAAGAACCTCCTGAAATATGACGACGTGCTCAACGACCAGCGCAAGGTCATCTTCGAGCAGCGCATCGAGCTGATGGACAGCGAGAACCTGTCGGAGATCGTTTCGGACATGCGCCACGAGGTCGTCGAGAACCTCGTGCGCCTGCACATCCCGGAAAACGCCTATGCCGAACAGTGGGACGGTCCCGGCCTCAAGCAGGGCGTCGCCGAGCAGCTGAACCTCGACCTGCCCATCGAGGCGTGGGTCGCCGAGGAAGGCATCGACGAGAAGGACATCCTGGAGCGCCTGCGCGCCGCCGCCGACGGCGCTGCCGCCGACCGCGCCGAGCGCTTCGGCCCGGAAATCATGGCCTATGTCGAGCGCTCCGTGCTGCTCCAGACGCTGGACCACCTGTGGCGCGAGCATATCGTCAACCTCGATCACCTGCGCTCCGTCATCGGTTTCCGCGGCTATGCCCAGCGCGACCCGCTGCAGGAATACAAGGCCGAGGCCTTCGAGCTGTTCCAGGCGCTTCTGGCGAACCTTCGCCAGACCGTCACGGCGCAGCTCATGCGCGTCGAGCTGGTGCGCCAAGCCGCCGATGCACCCGCGCCGGTGCCGCCGTCCATGGAAGGCCACCACATCGACGGCACGACCGGCGAGGACGATTTCGGCGAAGGCGGCAACCTGATGGCCGATGCGGTCGATCCGGAAGACCGTGATCCGAACGATCCGTCGACCTGGGGCCGCGTCGCGCGCAACGAGCCGTGCCCCTGCGGTTCGGGCAAGAAATACAAGCATTGCCACGGCGCCTTCGAGCAGGCGTGACGATCTGAAAATGCCGCCTCCGGGCGGCATTTTCTTTCGGGGGATGAAGGGTGCCGTCCAACCCTTTGTTAACCCTGATCTGACAAGACTGGCTTCATCAGTTTTGCGTAGCGTTCGGGTTCCTGTGTTGATGGCGGTCATTCAGACGGCGGAGAAATTGCTGCCTGCGGGTCTGCGCGGCAAGGCCGAGCCGTTCGTGCGAACGCTCGCGAGCCTTACCGCCGGCAACGACCCCCGTACGCTCGCCCAACGCATGGCGCTCGTCACCTTCGCCATTCGTGTCGCCAGCGCCGCCATCGCCTTCATCACCCAGATCGTCCTTGCCCGCGTGATGGGCGAGTTCGAATACGGCGTCTTCGTCTTCGCCTGGGCGCTCGTCGTGATCTGCGGCGACATGTCCTGTCTCGGCTTCCACACGACCGTCGTGCGCTTCCTGCCGGATTATGCGGGGCGCAATGCCCATGCGGAGATCCGCGGCCTCACCTCGACCGCGCGCATCTTCGCCATGCTGTCCTCCACGGCGCTGGCGATCCTCGGCTTCCTCGTGCTCTGGCTCTTTCATGAGAGCTTTGCCGGCTACTATGTCGTGCCGCTGTTCATCGGCCTCTTCTGCATGCCGATGATCGCGCTCGGCGACGTGCTGGACAGCACTGCGCGGGCGCATAGCTGGGCGCTGGCGGCGCTGAGCCCGACCTATATCATCCGCCCGCTGCTGATCCTCGTCTTCATGGTGCTGGCCGTGCGGACGGGCGCGCCGCATACCGCGTTGACGGCGATGGTCGCGGCCCTCGCGGCGACCTATCTGACGACCGTCGTGCAGTTCTTCAACATCATCCGGCGGCTCGGCAGGCACTATGTCGCGGGCCCCCGCAAGATCGAGATGTCGCTCTGGGTGAAGGCGGCGCTGCCGATCTTCCTCATCGAGGGCTTCGGCTTCCTGCTGACCAATTCCGACGTGATCATCGTCGGCCTCTTCCTCGACCCCGAGAGCGTCGCGATCTATTTCGCGGCGGCCAAGACGATGGCGCTGGTGCATTTCGTCTTCTTCTCGGTGAAGGCCGCCGCGGCGCCGCGCTTTTCGGCGCTGTTTTCCTCTGGCGACCGGCTGGCGCTGGCGCGCTTTGCCGGCGAGACGGTGCGCTGGAGCTTCTGGCCGTCGCTAGCCGTCGGGCTCGGCGTGCTGGCGCTCGGCCATTTCCTGCTGTCGCTCTTCGGCCCCGCCTTCACCGCCGGCCACAGCCTCATGGCGATCCTGCTTGCCGGCATCATGGCGAAAGCCCTCGTCGGCCCCGGCGAGGTATTGCTCACCATGTCGGGCGAGCAGCGGCTCTGCGTCGGCGTCTATGCCGTGGCCTTCGCGGCGAACGTCGCCTTCAACGTCACGCTCATTCCGCTCTTCGGCGTCACGGGCGCCGCCATCGCCACGGCCGGCGCCATGGTCGTCGAGGCGGTGCTGCTGCATCTCGCCGTGCGCGGAAAGCTCTCGATCATTCTCTTCGCCTTTGCCGATCCGGTGCGGGCGAACCTTGCCAACGGGATGGACAACCATGACCGATAGCCACGGCCTCGACCATGCGATCGCGGCGGGCCGCGCCCAGGCCGTGATTCCGCCGGCGGCGCCGCTTGCGCAGCCGCCCGCAGACCAGCGCATTCCCGTCGGTCGCCCGGGCCGCTCGCTGTCGCTCTATCCGGCGACGGCCGGCTACGAGCTGCAGCAGGAACTCGACTTCCTGTCGAACCGCGTCATGGATCCGAACATCTTCTTTACCGGCCGTTTCCTCGCGCCGGCCATGCCGCGGCTGGAGGACCGTACGGTGCGCCTCTCCGTCATCCGCGACGAGAGCGAGGGGCGCAGCCGCATGCGCTTCCTCATGCCCTTCTCGGTCGAGAAGCCGGGCTTTTCCATCGGTACCAGCATCCTGCGCGCCTGGTCGAACCCGTTCGGCCCGCTCGGCACGCCGCTGGTCGATGCCGAGGATGCCGCCGAAACGCTGGACAACCTGCTCGAAGCGCTCGCGGGACCTGCCACCGGCCTGCCGCCGGTGCTCGTCCTGCCGGACCTTCGCCTCAACGGTCCCTTCGCGCAGCTGATGCGCGCGGTCGCCATCAGCCGGAACCTGCCGCTCACCGTGACCGACACCTATCGCCGGCCGATGCTGGAAAGCCTGCTCGACGGCCAGACCTATCTTCAGAAGGCGATCTCGCAGCAGCATTTCCGCGAATTGCGCCGGCAGTGGCGCAAGCTCGATCGCCTCGGCGCGCTCAGCTACAATGTCGCGCGCCAGCCCGCCGATATCCGCCTTCGCATGGAGGAGTTCCTGCTTTTGGAGGCGGGCGGCTGGAAGGGACGCGGCCGCACGGCGATGATCAACGACCGCTACCGCGCCGCCTTCGCCCGCGAGGCGATCACCAACCTGGCCGAGACGGACGGCGTGCGCATCCACACGCTCGACCTCGACGGCCGCGCCATCGCCTCCATGATAGTCTTCCTCACCGGCGGCGAGGCCTATACCTGGAAGACGGCCTATAACGAAGACTATGCCCGCTATTCGCCCGGCAAGCTGCTTCTTGCAGAGCTGACCGAATGGCATCTCGACGACGCCAATATCGCGCGCTCGGATTCCTGCGCCATCCCCGACCATCCGGTGATGAGCCGCTTCTGGGAGGAGCGCGAGGACATGGGCACGCTCATCATCGGCCTGCAGCAGAACCGCGACCGCGATGTGCGGCAGGTGGCGACACAGCTTCACCTCTACCGCAATACCCGCAATGTCGCGCGGTTGCTGCGGGACAAGATCCGCTCGCTCGCCAGGCGTTAAGGGCATTTTCCGGCCGAAGCGGGCATCGCTTCGGCGTCGTATAATCCGGTTAAAACTAGGCGGCGCGGGCCGCCTCTTCCGCCGCCCGCTTGCGCAGGAGATGGCGGATGACCTTGCCGGAGGTCGTGAGCGGCAGGGAATCGACGAAATCCACCTCGCGCGGATATTCGTGCATGGAAAGCCGAGACTTGACCCATTCGCGGATCTCGGCGGCAAGGGCCGGCGACGGCACTTCGCCGGGGCGCAGCACCACATAGGCCTTGACGATCTCCGTGCGCACCGGGTCCGGCTTGCCGACGGCGGCGGCGAGCTGCACGGCGGGGTGGCCGGCAAGGCAATCCTCGATCTCGCTCGGGCCGATCCGGTAGCCGGAGGAGGTGATGACGTCGTCGTCGCGGCCGAAGAAGGTGACGTAGCCTTCCTCGTCCATGCGGCCGAGATCGCCGGTCATCAGCCAGTCGCCGACGAATTTCTCCGCCGTGGCCCTGTCGTTCCGCCAGTAGCCGAGGAACATCACGGGATCGGGCCGTTTCACGGCGACCTGGCCGACGGTGCCGCGCGGCAGCTCCCGGCCCTCGGCGTCGATGATCGCGACGACATGGCCCGGCACCGGCTTGCCGATCGGCCCCGGGCGCGACACGCCGAGCTTGCCGATCGAGCCGAGCACGATGTTGCACTCCGTCTGGCCGTAGAATTCGTTGATGGTGATGCCGAGCGTGTCGCGCACCCATTCCCAGGTCTCGCGGCCGAGGGATTCGCCGGCCGAGCCGATGGTGCGCAGGTTGAGCCGGTATTTTTCGCGCGGATTGGCGACCGTCTTCATCAGCCGCAGCGCCGTCGGCGGAATGAAGGCGTTGCGCACGTCCATGTCCTGCATGATGCGATAGGCCATGTCGGGGTCGAATTTCTGGCCCGGCGAGGAGACGACCGGCACGCCGAGCAGCAGCGCCGGCAGGAGAACGTTGAGAAGCCCGCCCGCCCAGGCCCAGTCGGACGGGGTCCAGATGCGGTCGCCGGGCTGCGGCAGGAATTCATGGTGCATCTGGAAGCCGGGCACATGGCCGAGCAGCACGCGGTGGCCGTGCAGCGCGCCCTTCGGCGGACCCGTCGTGCCGGACGTATAGATCATCATGGCCGGATCATCTGGGCCGCTGTCGACGGAGGCGAACGGGCCGGCGTGCCGGGCAAGAAGGTCGTGGAAGCTCTTCGCGTCGGCATCGTCGGCCGCCTCGGTCGCGATGACGATGTCGAGCGTCGGCAAGTCTTGCCGGATGGGCTTCAGGCGTTCGAGGCCGAACCGGTTGGTGACGATGGCCTTCGCCTCGGCATTCTTCAGCCGGAAGGAAAGGACGTCCGCGCCGAAGAGCAGGGCCAGCGGCAGGGCGATGGCGCCGAGCTTGTAGATCGCGACATGGGCGATCACCGTCTCGAAGCTCTGCGGCAGCAGGATCGCCACCCGATCGCCCCTGCCGACGCCTTCCGCCTGCAGCGCCGCGGCGAAGGCGTCCGAGCGGGCGGCAAGTTCGCCATAGGTCATGGAGAGCGGCGGGGCGTCGGGCAGGAAATGCTGGAGGCAGACGCGGTCCGGCTCGCGCGCCGCCCAGGCATCGGAAACGGCGGTGCCGATGTTGAAGCGTTCGGGGATCTGCCAGCGGAAATCCCGGTACAGGGCGTCGTAGGTCGATCTTTCGGCAAGCATCCGGTGTCTCTCCAGTTTGCTGCATTGCAACTAGCATTCCGGAGGGCCGCACCGCAATGGCGGCTTTCGAAGGTCAGAGCCAGGAGAGGCGGTTGTCGACCTCGGTGACGTCCTTGATCGCGGCGGCCACGGCCACGGCGCGGTCGGCCTCCTCCGGGGAGGTGACGCTGCCGGAAAGCACGATCCGCGTGCCCTTGCAGGTCACGGTGATGTCCGAGGCGTCGACATCGCCGGCGAGCGAAAGCGCGTCCGCCACCGCCGTTTCCAGCCAGGCGGGATGCGGACCGTCGAAATGCTCGGGCAATTCGCCCTTGAAGGTGCCTTCCTTGAAAACCATGATGCGCTCCTATGGCAGGCTTTGCAGGGAAACGTGGGCCGGGCGGATTTGTTCGCGCAGCCCGCGCGATCCTGCCCGCATTCGGATCATAGTGGAAGTCCCCGAAACGGATGAGACCCAAGAGCGTGCACATCGCTCTCGGGTCCCCCTCACAACCGCATCCGGGGGTGTCTGCGGTTGCCGACATTAAATGCGGCTTCGCAAAATTTGTTCCCGCTAAAGAACAAATTTTCGGAGCGACGGCTGGCAGCGCCCTTTCGATGCGATGCGGCCACGATCGTCTCGCCTGCTATCTCCGCGCACACCGTCCAACATGTATCGGACGCGGTTGAGTTCGTGCCGATCGCGCCTTGCCTGCGTGAGAGGAAAAGCCGGAATCAATACCAGCGGAATACCGTCAAACTCCGCTCATCAAAGATTCCGGGCCCAGGCGCCAAGATAGCGACGCATGCAGTACAGCAGTGTCGCCCGTTCCTCGTTCTCACGAATATCGATTATGCGCCCGAAGACGATGCGGTGGGTGGCCTCGTCCACGGCATTGGTAAGTTCGCATTCGAAGCTGACCGAGGCATTGGCCAGGACCGGGATACCCGTGAGGCCCTCTCCCCATTCGCCAAGCGCAAATCGGTCCTTTGCCGGCGTCTTGCCGCCGAAGGCGTCAGAGATGTCTTCCTGGCCCGGCATCAACGTGTTGACGCAGAAATGGCGCGCGCTTTCGAAGGCATGAAAACACGAACTCGCACGATTGATGCAGACGAGAAGCGTTGCCGGCGTATCGCTGACGCTGCAGACCGCGGAGGCCGTAAACCCGTAGCGCTCGCCGCCAGATTTCGTGGTAACGATGCTGACCGCCGAGCCGAGGCGCGACATACCGCTGCGAAACGCGGCCTTGTCCACAATGTCGAAGCGGTGGTCCACCATGCCCATGTCGGCCTCTCAGGTGCGTTTGGTACGCGCGCAACCGAGGCGGTCACGCAGTGTCCACTGTTCATATGCAATGCGCCCCGGCACGCCCGGGGATTACGCATCCCGGTGGCCGGGAGATCGTCCAGACTAGGCGGACAGCTCTTTTCGGACGATTTCCGCGCCGGCACTCAAGGCCTGCAGCTTGCCCCTTGCCACGCGGCGAGACAGCGGCGCCATGCCACAATTGGTGCAGGGGCAAAGCTTATCGGCATCCACGAATTGAAGGGCCTTCCTTAGCGTGGCGGCAACTTCCTCCGGGGTCTCGATGGTATTGCTTGCCACGTCGATGGCCCCGACCATCACCTTCTTGCCTCGGATCAGCTCGATCAGATCCATTGGAACATGAGAGTTGTGGCATTCCAGAGAGATCATGCCGATGCTGGATTTCTGCAGCTTGGGGAACGATTCCTCGTATTGCCGCCACTGCGACCCCAGCGTCTTTTTCCAGTCCGTATTGGCCTTGATGCCGTAGCCGTAGCAGATATGCACGGCGGTTTCGCATTTCAGGCCTTCGATCGCCTTTTCCAGGGTGGCGACACCCCAGTCGTTCACCTCGTCGAAGAAGACGTTGAATGCGGGCTCGTCGAACTGGATGATATCGACGCCGGCGGCCTCCAGTTCCCTAGCTTCCTGGTTGAGAATCTTGGCGAATTCCCAGGCCAGCTTCTCGCGGCTTTTATAGTGGTCGTCAAAAAGCGTATCGATCATGGTCATCGGACCCGGCAGCGCCCACTTGATCGGCTGCTTCGTCTGCTGGCGCAGGAACCTGGCGTCTTCAACGAAAACCGGCTTCTGGCGCGATACGGCGCCGACGACCGTCGGGACACTCGCATCGTAGCGATCGCGAATTCGAACGGTCTCGCGTTTTTCGAAATCAACGCCGTCGAGGTGCTCGATGAATGTCGTCACGAAATGCTGGCGCGTTTGCTCGCCATCGCTGACGATATCGATGCCGGCCTGCCGCTGGTCGTCCAGAGACAAGCGCAGGGCGTCCTGCTTGCCCTCCGTCAGTTGCTCGTCCTGCAATTTCCAGGGGGACCAGAGCGTCTCGGGCTGCGCAAGCCAGGAGGGCTTCGGCAAGCTGCCGGCGGTGGAAGTGGGCAACAGTTTTTTCATGGCAGGCGACCTTGTATTTTCCGTTCGTCAAAGAACGCAGTTGGCAGACCATTGATCGAGAATGGTCTTGTATGGCTTGATAAAATGCTCTTCGGCGAACTTTCCCTGCTCAACAGCCAGGCGGCTGCGCTCCTCCCGGTCATAGACAATGCGCGTCAATGAATAATCCGAGTGCTTCAGGTTCGGCTGATAGCAGGTGCCCGCGGCAGAATTGGCATTGTAGATCTCGGGCCGGTAGATCTTCTGGAACGTCTCCATCGTGCTGATGGTGCTGATAAGCTCGAGATTGGTGTAATCGCCAAGCAGGTCGCCGAGAAAATAGAACGCCAGCGGCGCAACGCTGTTCGGCGGCATGAAATAGCGAACCTGCAGGCCCATTTTCTTGAAATACTGGTCGGTCGGGGAGAACTCGCTCTGATGATACTCGACACCCAGTATGGGGTGATGATTGTCAGTCCGATGATAGGCCTTGCTGCTGGAAGCGCTCAGGCAGATAATCGGCGGCTTATGGAAATTCTCTTTATAGGCCTCTGAATTCAGGAAGCCCTTGAACAGGTTTCCATGCAGCTCGCCGAAATTCTCCGGCGTGCTGAATTCGGGGCGGTTCCTGTTGTGCTCCGGCAGCAAGACGCTGAAGTCGTAATCCCGCACGTAAGAGGAGAAATTATTCCCCACAACGCCCTGAATGCGCTCGTTCGTCTTTCGATCAACGATGTTCGTTTTCAAGATCTCGATCAACGGGAAGGCTTCGTTCTTGCCCCCCGCGTCGATGTTCATCTCGACGGAAATGATTTCGAGTTCGACGGAATACCGGTCGCCGTTGGGGTTATCCCAATGCGCCAGGGCGTTGAAACGATTGTCGATCATCCGCAAGGCGTTGCGCAGGTTTTCCTGGCGGCTTTCCCCTCGGGCCAAATTGGCAAAATTGGTCGTGATCCGTGTATTTTCCGATGGGGAATAATCCTCATCGAAGGAAATACTCTTTATCGTAAATGTAAAATCGTTTTTCATCGCGATCGTATCCTGATTTCCGAGAAAAACCCTGTATCTTTTTTCCGATAATCAGGGCTTCCAATCTTCTTTTCCGGTTTTCTCAGTCAGCAGTCTTCGTACTCTCTGAAGCTAACGGCGGTGCGTGCTATGTAGCTGACGAAAGCATTGGCAAAAAATGGTTTTATCTCATTGAAGCATGAGACATGCTCATGGTTCTGCGCAACGCTCCCCCCGGCCAGAATTCGCAATGCCGTGGGCATGAGCCGCGGCTTCAAGGAGGCAGGCTTCAGCGCGATGGACATCTCCGGCACATTCACGTGACACGCGCCTTGACCCTCTCGCCGTCATGCGACATTGGTTCCCTATCGTGGTTCTGCGGGCGAAAGTCCGGAGCTAAGAGGGAATCTCGGTGAGGGCATGGCCCGAATCCGAAGCTGCCCCCGCAACTGTAAGCGGCGAGCGAAAGTCCATTCATGTCACTGAGGCGTTTCTCGGGAAGACGGACGGAAGCAACGACCCGCAAGCCAGGAGACCTGCCGCGATAGATAACGTCCACGGGCGGGGTGTCCCGGAGTGCCGCTTTCGCGTCGGTACTCCCGTGCCGTCGTCTCTGCGTCATGTCCTGCCCTGCCGCAACCTGATGGCAGCGCCGATGACAGAGACCACGACGACAGGAAAGCCCGCCCGGAGCGGCCCGACAACCCGTCTTGTCGACATTGTCTTTCCCGGAGATACCAACCATCACGGCACCCTTTTCGGGGGAACCGGCCTTGCCCTCATGGACCGCGTCGCCTTCATCGCGGCGACCCGCTTCGGCCGGGCGCCCTTCGTGACCGCCTCCTGCGAACGCATCGCTTTCAAGCAGCCCGCACGCATCGGGCACATCGTGGAATTCACGGCGATACCCATCAAGGCCGGGCGCCGTTCCCTGACCGTCGAGGTGGAAATGGCGGCGGAGACCATTGTCGGCCGCAAGCGGCACACCTGCACGCGCGGCATCTTCCACATGGTCGCCATACCCGAAGGCGAGGATGCGGCGCGCTATGGCCTGCCCGAACTCCTACCTGCTGAGGAACCGGAACCGAGCGAGGCCGTCACGATGGTCGATATCGTCTTCCCGGATCAGGCAAACAGCGCCGGCCGGATGTTCGGAGGCGAGGCAATCGCCTACATGACCAAGGCCGCTTTCGTTGCAGCGTCGCGCCATTCCGGCAAGCTGGTGGTGCTGGCATCGTCCGAGCGCATCGACTTTGCAAGGGCAATCGAGATCGGTGAAATCGTCGAGGCGGAGGCACGCGTCGAGCGCGTCGGCCGCAGTTCCATGTCCATCGAGACAAAACTCTGGTCCGAGAACCTGCTGACGGGCGAGCGGCACGTTACAGCCACGGGGCGCTTCAGCATGGTGGCAATCGACAAGGACCACCGGCCGGTTCCTGTCCATGATACAGCCGTTGCCCTCGAACAAGGGAGGGCATGAGCATGCTGGACAGACAACATCTGTCGATCCTGCGCGAAGTCGACCGCATGGGCAGCCTGACGGCGGCGGCGGAACGGCTGAATGTGACCCAGTCCGCGCTCAGCCACACGATCCGAAAGCTCGAAGAGCGCTACGGCGTCGCCGTGTGGGAAAAGGACGGACGCAATCTTCGCCTCACCGAGGCCGGCCGCTACATCGTCAGACTGGCGCAACGCGTTCTGCCCCAGATGGAGAGGGCCGAAGACGTCTTGTCCGACTACCGCCAGGGACAGCGGGGCTCGCTCAAAATCGGCATGGAATGCCATCCCTGCCACCAATGGCTGATGGGGGTCACGAAACCCTACCTGGTGGACTGGCCGGACGTCGACCTGGAGCTGACGACATCGTTTGCCTTCGGCGGGGTTGCGGCGCTGGCAGGATACGAGATCGATATCCTGATCACCCCGGACCCGATCGAGGCGCCGGGCATCCACTATCTGCCGGTGTTTGATTATGAACTCATACTCGCCGTACCGACGGATCACCCGCTTGCGCTCAAGGACCATGCCGAACCTGCGGATCTGCTGGAGGAAACTCTCTTCACCTATCCGGTGCCGCCGGAGCGGCTGGATGTGTTCACGCAATTCCTGGTTCCCGCCCACTGCCGCCCGCGACACCACCGAAATGTCGAGACCACGGAGATGATGCTTCAGCTCGTTGCAGCAGGTCGCGGCGTCAGCGCCATTCCGAGCTGGCTCGTTCGCCAGGAGGCAGCCGAGCTAGGCGTATGTGCGGTCCGGATCGGGAAGATCGGAATAGCCAAGAGCATTCATCTCGGCCTGAGAAGCGGCGACGAGGCCGTCGATTTCATCTCCGGGTTCCTAGCGACATCGCGGCGGACATCAGCTTGACGGTATCATCGTCTGCCTTGCCGTAGCGACGCCGCCATCGCATCTGGATTGAAGCCAGCTATTTGTGACTAGCAATCGAAATGAGCTGGCTTCCGTCCCATTGATGGGGGAAGATTTCTCTTCTGCCATTTAAGGCTGTCAGTTGGCGCACAGTGGGAAGTGTAGTCAGCGCTAGGCAAGGTTAATACCCAAAGTGGCTTTAGATGCTGATTTTGGGGCGCAAAATGAATCGCGTGCGGATTTATCGTGGGGTCGCAATGAAATGCCTCCCGCTCCTTGGGGCGTTTTTCCCATTGCTGATGTCTGATGCTCTCGCTGACGATGCCGCACTTCAAGCATCTCAGGCCAGCGTTCGATCAAGTGCTCGATATGATTGGAGCGGATTCTATATCGGGTTGAATGCCGGCTATAGTCGCAGCAAGGCTGCGACCAGGAACGACGACGCGTCCTTTGACCCAAACAACCATGAGTACTTCATTTATGACCCGCGAGGTGCCGGGATCGGAGCCTATGCGGGGTATAATTTCCAGTTCAGCAACAACATCGTAGCTGGCGTCGAAGTCAACGGCACGTACAGCTTTGCGGATTCGGACAATGTCCCCCACCGCACCAATTCCGGCAGTGTTGATCCCAATTTCGTCGGCTACAGCAAACTGAAAAATCAAGGCTCGGCGCTTGTGCGAATGGGCTACGCCTTCGACGCTTTTCTTCCATATGTCACCGCCGGCGTGGCGCTTTCCAACTTTGAAGACGGTTGGACGCATATCGCGGGAAATACCTATAGCAAGTCTCAGACGAGAGTAGGCTGGGCTGCGGGACTGGGCGTGGAATACGGCTTGTCCCCAAACTGGGTGATGCGCGCAGACTACCTTTACGCCGATTACGGCAAGACCCGCGATCTCGACTTCTCGGATGATCAGGGAAACTCGTGGTATGCGGGGACAAAGGACAGTTTGACCGTTGGGACAATCAAGTTGGGTGTAGCTTACAAGTTCTGATAAGAACGGTTTTCGAGCGGAAGTCTCCATCGGAACGAGTCCATGCAGCCTGCGATGGGACAGTTGTTCGCCGTCGGCCCCTGAGGGGCGCTATTTCCTGAAATTGCTTGGTGATTTTAGATAAAATGGTGCCCCATGCAGTATTGAATGCTTGCCCGGCTAGGTACAATTTTGCTCAATAATGGCGTTGATCGGCTGATTTTCCTACGTTTACTTGTGAAGTCGCGTCCATTGTAGTATGCCTTTGTTCACCTGAAGCGAAAAGCGAAAGGGGGATCAAAAGGGGGACCAATTGACGAGGGCATTGAACAAGCTTTCAGCGCTTGCCGTAAAGAATGCCGGTCCCGGTAAACTATCTGATGGCGGCGGTCTCTGGCTTTACAAGCGAGATGAGGGGCCGGGCCAGTGGGTCTTCCGTTATACGATGCATAGCCGACGCCGGGAAATGGGGCTGGGCTCCGTTCAGGACGTGTCTTTGAAGGACGCTCGAGAGGCCGCGGACAAATGGCGTTCTGCCGTTGCCAAAGGCCTCGATCCGATCAACGAACGCGAGCGAGAGCGCCGGCAGGCTGAAAAGCGTCTTCACTTGCTGAAGGATGTCGCCAAGGACGCCTTCGAGAGCCGCAAGGCCGAACTCAAGAACGATGGGAAATCCGGCCGCTGGTTCAGTCCGCTGGAAATCCACATTCTGCCGAAACTCGGGAAGAAGGCCGTTGGAGAGATCGACCAGATCGATATCCGCGATACTCTGTTGCCGATTTGGCATTCGAAGGCCGAGACGGCACGAAAGGCTCTGAACCGCCTTGCCATCTGTCTGCGTCATGCAGCCGCTTTGGGGCATGAGGTGGATCTGCAGGCGACCGAGAAGGCGAGGGCGCTGCTGGGGCAGCAGAGGCATAAGGCGGAGAACATCCCGGCGCTTCCTTGGGCAGACGTTCCGGCTTTCTATGCCTCCCTCTCCGACGGCACGACGACACACCTAGCCTTGCGGCTTTTGATCCTGACGGGAGTTCGCTCAGCGCCCCTGCGCTACCTTCGACTTGAGCAAATCGAGGGCGATGTTTGGACGATCCCCGGTGAAAAGCAGAAGGGGCGCAAAGACAAAACGCCCGATTTTCGTGTCCCGCTCGTACCGGAAGCGCTATCGCTCATCGAGCAGGCGAAGCCCCTCGCTCGCGACGGCTATCTTTTTCCAAGCATCAGGAAGGGCGTAATTTCGGATGCCACCATGGCGCGGTTGATGGAGCGCCGTGAGATGGCGGCTCGCCCGCACGGCTTTCGTTCCAGCCTGCGTGGCTGGATCGCCGAGGCGACGAATACACCTTATGAGGTTGCGGAGGCGACATTGGGGCATACCGTGGGCGGCAAGGTGGAACGCGCATACCGGCGCACCGACCATCTTGAGCAGCGGAGAAGCCTTTTGGAGCTATGGGCAGCTCACGTAACTAAGCCGCGCCAAGGATCTGTGGTGGTTCCTTGATTCATCGAGATGGGATGTCGTCGGGACGGCTGCCATGGTACGAGGCCATCGAACAATGTAACGAGATACCCCGATGCTTCCCTGGATCCAACTTGATCGCGCGACCATTCCCGGCGAAGCTGGTGATCTCCGCCTGAAACAGCGCGGTAGCGAATTCTCTATCATGCTCGGCTCGACAGAGCTCATGAACAGCCGGCTGAGCGGTTCGGAAGAGGCGTTGGCGACCTTGAGCTGCGAGCGCATCGTTGGCCGGAAGAACCCAAGCATGCTCATTGGCGGTCTGGGCATGGGATTTACGTTGCGGGCCGCTTTGGCCGCGCTGCCGCAAGATGCCCACGTGGTTGTCGCCGAACTCGTCCCGGTCGTGGTCGAATGGGGTCGTGGACCTTTGGCGGAACTCCATAACGGCACGCTCGACGATCCACGCGTCGATATTCATCTCGGTGACGTCGGTGCCCTCATCCGATCGAGGAAGGCCGCGTATGATGCGATCCTGCTTGATGTCGACAACGGCCCCGATGGGCTGACGCGCGCTTCCAACGATGGTCTATATAGCCATGACGGTCTTAGAGCCGCCAAGTCTGCACTGCGCCCAAACGGTGTGTTGGCAGTTTGGTCCTCTGCGCCGGATCGGGCGTTCACACGTCGATTGCGCGAGGTCGGGTTTGCCACGGACGAGGTGAGCGTGCGCGCCAGCAACAGGAACAGTGGCGCGCGCCATGTCTTGTGGATGGCGATGAGGCGTTGACGGCATTCTATGAATGATGATCAGGACAAATGGGAGTTGCCGCAGGCCGCCTAACAACTGGAGAACTCGGCCAGCACCGACCTGCTTTCCGAACACATAAATTCTGCTCCCCGCCGATCTTGGCAATTTCCTCGAACAGATCATCTGCAATCTTCGCGGAGGCATTGTCCGCGTCGACGAGAACGGCAAGCCGGGATGAACGGAGTTCAGACGGCATGAAGCCTCCTGTCAAAGGAATCGGCAATAAATATACCGACCCGTGACGGAAGGTCGATAGTTTGGCTTGGCGAGGAGACACGAGCGCTGCTCGACATGCCGTAGGGAAAGAGGCACAACTGGATAGCTACCAAAGGAATCAATAATGGCATCAACTTCCCGAAGACCGGCCAATCCAAAGGACGCCGCCGAGGCTTTGTTCAAGCCTACGAAGAAAGCGACGGCCCCGGCAGTCGAGCGTCCAGCTATTCCGAACGCCAAGGAACTTGTATCGCTGAAAATCGATAGCGACGTGCTGGCGCATTTTCAGGCGGACGGGCCTGGATGGCAGGATCGCATCAACGATATCCTGCGGGCCGCTATGAAACAATTGCCCTGATTTTCCTTATATGGTTCGATGATCGCGGATGGTTCGGCATTGGCAAGAGTTTGAGGCGACCGAGCGCTGAGACCACGATCATAGATCGCCGGACCCCATTGTCATCTTTCACAGGCTTCGGGTGGCACCCGAAAACCCACCGTTCGTCAGGGGCACGACGGACGGCAATGGGGCCTTATCCAGACCTTCTGGCTTCAGATCGGCCCGGCAAGTAGCTGCCGTTCAGTAACCGACCTTATCCTAGTCGAAACTATGGTGTTTCTATTTCGCCAAACGCGGACATTCGAGTCAAAGCCAATCCAGATGTCCGCAAGGAGCGAAACATTTTCGGAACATGCAGTGACCTAAGAAGAAAGCATCAAGGTACCGGAAAGCAGGCGCACAAGCGCGCCGTAATGATGCGTACCGGTTTTCGCATAGATGGCCTTGAGATGCGTCTTGACGGTATTTGCGCTAGTTCCGACGAGTTCATCGATATCTTTTGGTGCGACCCCATTTGCGACGTGGCGGGCGACCCTCGCTTCGCCCGGGGTTAGGTCAAACAGGCCGCGAAGCAGCGACGAATCCGGTACGGCTAATGACGAAACAATACTAACCGCGAGAATGCAGAGGCCTCCGGGGATCAGATCGCGCCCATTGTTTCGCACGGGAATAACGTGAACAACACACGCATCCTGCTCCTCGTTGGCCGGAACCGGGATCGACATGACTTGCCTTTCCGCCAGCGATTCGGAGAGCGATTTCAATGCTCTCACCAGTAACTGATCACTCTCGGGATGGCGAAGCATCACACGGTCACGCCGATCAAGAATAAGGGAAGGGACAAGCGGGTGCATAAGACCATTTGCTGCCAGCATTCTCCCTTGGAAATTGATCACGCAACTGGGCAACCCAAAGGCACCCAAGCCCTCTGCAACCTGAATGGCCGCTGTAGTCTTCAGCCTTGCGGTCATACTCAGCGCACGAGCAAGGTGAGGGCGGATGCCGTCAAGCCAAACGACTACTTCTCGAGGGACCGGTCCGTCAACGTATGCTCCGTCCAGACTTACTGCCAGCGCGTCACCATCCGCCGTCATCAAGTGCGTGCCAACTGACCATCCCAATCCCATTGGATAAAGAAAATCTCGATAGAGCGGCTCCGCCGCAAGCTCATGTGTTTCAAAGACGTCGAGGTCCGTGAGAAAGCCACTGTGATTTAGCCGGTCGGCACGTTCCCGCCGGGTATTAAATCTGTCCCACCCTTCGTCCACAAAACGCTGGAAGTAAGCCGCTGAATTCGGATTAGTAATGAATTTCGTGTCCGGTCCAGACTGTGTGAAGATTACACCACCAAGCGTGCCGGCGTTTCTACTCAGCGCTGTGACGGCATCCTCCCATTTTTCGGGGATCAATGCTGCTTCATAAATGGCGTCAATCACACCGGTAGAATCCCGCGGATTCATGCCCTTCCCCGATATTTTCTTCTAGTGCTTGCCGATCGCTGAAGCGAGTAAATTTAGCAATAAACGACGTACTAGAGAGCCTTCTCCGCACTCCCCAAGAAATATTTCATATATTTCTTAAATAATCAAAATAATTTCTTAAAATTTACATATCCACCAATCTGATCGTATTTATAGATATCGATATTGCTCTCGCGCCATTCATAAAAGACACTCACCTCGGGCCGGATACCGTTCCATTCGACAACCTCACTCGAAAGCGTAAGCTCCGGGCGAACCGTCACATCCTTGCGCTTGGCGCCCCAGAGCGGGTTTGTTTGCGTGAAACTGGTTTGTTTCCAACTTATCTTTGGCACAAGCTGCACGCTAGCGATGTCGATGTTGAAACCGACCTCCGCCTTGGTAGAGAAATAGTGGTAGAAGTCGTTTCGGCTGTCGAGCGTTTCGGCCGAGAGCCGGCTGAAGACCGTCGCATTGGGGCTGAAGGTCCAGTCCCCAAAGACATAGCCACGATAAAACGGTCCGGACACGTCCTTGTTCTCAGAAAACATGTAGCCAACCTGACCACCCAGTCCGACGCCGGCACGATCCGATAGCCGGAAGCGCTTCCAGTTCTCCACGTTCGGCAGGACATAGGAGCCGTCCTTAACGACTTCGCTCTCCAACGCGGCCTGCAGGAAAAGGCCGGGCACCGCGGGGACCTGCTTGGCCACGGCAACCTGAACCGTGCCACTTCTGAGCGTGTCCTCCTTGAAAAGCCGTGCCGAAGCGTTGAATTTCGTCAGATAGCCGTTGTTCCAAAGCTTCTCGGCGGAGAACCACGGCTCGATCCCATACGAGACCTTCTTCTGGGCCGGCGGTTGATACTCCAACGGGATGCCATTGAAATAGACTGTCCCACCTTCGCCCACCTTTGACGGGTTGCTGTCGGTAGCCATTCGCGCGCCGTAACGAATACGCAGCACGCGCAGTTCCGCCTCCTCGATGAAGGGCAGGATATTCCGCTTCACAATCTGGGGCGTTTCCGGCTCCAGATAAATCTGCCGAAAAATGTCGAGTGCTTCAGAGTATGCGCCTGATCGCATGAGAAGGCGCGCCAACTCAAGCCGGATGCGCGGGGCATTTGTTTGATTTTTGAGGTGGTTGAGACGCTTAATGGCGCTCGCGCTATGCCCTTTCGAGGCCTCGAACATCGCTCGTTTGAATTCGACATCTACTTCCGCCTGTGTGGCGGCAAATGCGTTCGCCGCCACACAGGTAAGCAAGAGCGCCGAAATGGTGCTCGTGTACTTCATTATCGCTTGGCGCCGTAACCGCCCGTCAGCACCGCGCCACCTGGGGAACCATCATTCAGAACAAAAGCACCGCCGACTTCTTCGGCTCCCGAACCGTAGAAGCGGCCATCAACTGTGCCCGACATTCCCCCCGTGGTACCGACAGTTCCGGAGAAGGAGCGTCCCACGACGTCCATGCCAGTGGCAGACATATTCAAACCGTTGTTTGAACCGCCATTCTCAAGCTTGGAGCTCGACGTCGTGAAATCTGCCTTTGCGGTAGCAAAATTAACATTCAGCTGGGCGTCGGCACTCATCACGTCATAGTTGGTGCCATCGTAGTAAATGCCGCCAGCAGTACCTGTGAAGGTTTCAGTCGAGCTGAGGTTAAGAGCATCCAACTCCGCTTGGGTCGTTTCCTTGCCAACGCTGAAGCCGCCCATATGGGCATCCGGCGAAAAGTTAGTGTCCACCCAGGCACCATAAGTCTGGTATTCGAACCCGTTATCGTCCGGTGACCCAACGACGACGGTGCGCTTTCCGTTGTTGGTTGTGGCAATTAACAACTTCCCATCAGTCGAATAATCGGCCGTCGAGTTGTTTGCGTTCCAAACGCTTTCCTGGGGATCATTAGCGGTCTTCAAGGATACAGACGTAATTTCCCGGTTCCCGTCCACAGTAACATAAGCCGTTACCGGCGACGAAGTCTGAGTGCTCAGATCTTCATCTCCCTGATTGGTCGTCTCAAGTCCATTCCCCTCGAACTTGGTACGATTCTTCGGATTCGTGGAAATCGCGGAGAACGATTGGAAATCAAGCGTTTTTGCGCCGGGTCCGCCAGATCCGCCTCCACATCCCACTAATGCCAGTGGCGCTACAAAACAGCTGAGTAGCGCGATTTTACGGTAAGAATACATCCCTGCTCCTATCGGTACCGTTTTCAACCTGGGTATCCAAATAGAAGTTGTATTTTTCCGCGACGCCTCACCTAATCGGGTGAGGAGACTTATTTATTTGCACAAGGAAAACTTAATGGAGCGGAATGCGAGTACCAAAAGCCCTTGATGGCTAGCAACAAGGTATACCCTCGCGTGACCGCTTCGGCGTTACACCCGCCGCCGTCACATCTGGGTTGACGTCGGCTATTTGTGACAGGGTAGCCTCGGGCCTAAAGGTCGAAGTTACACACATGGCTCGAATTGGCTACGCACGCGTCAGCACAGGCGATCAGGATTTAGAAGGGCAGCTTGACCGGCTTCGGGCCGAGGGCTGCGAAATCATTCGGTCAGAAAAAATGTCGGGCGCAAGCCGCGAAGGCCGTAACGAGCTCTCGACAGTCTTAGAATTCCTTCACCATGGAGACGAGCTGGTCGTAACACGCTTGGATCGCCTTGGCCGCGACACGCGCGACGTTCTGAGCATCGTGCACGAGTGTCAGGAGCGAGGCGCATTCGTGACGGTGCTCGATCCTCATGTGTCCACCCGAGGGGAGATGGGGCACATCATTCTGACGGTCCTTGGCATGGTCGCCCAAATGGAGCGCCGCTTCATAAAGGAGCGGCAAAAGGAGGGGATTGAGCGAGCCAAGTCTGCGGGCGTCTACAAAGGCGGTCGTCAGCGTATTGATTACACGCTAATCCGTGACCTAGACTGTCATGGTTTGGGTGTCACGGCAATCGCAGAGCGCGCTTCGTGCTCGCGTATGCAGGTGTATCGGATTTTGAGTGCCCACAGAGTAACCGGAAATTCCACGTGACGCCGTCCGATTGCAATCTTCGAGCCATATAGACCCATTAATTTCGAACAGCTCCGATGTTCGACAAGGTATATCCTTATGGACAAATTCCCATCCCCTTTAGGTCCTTCGGAGATGGCGAAAGTTGTTTAAAAAGATTATCTGCAGAGATGAGCGACGTTTAGAGGTCGTCAGACCGAAAGTACCCATGGGGAAAAAGGTCGCACGAAGGATTCTAAATACCCTCTCGTAAGAAATCTCCAGTTCTATATTCCTTTCCTATTTGCTTTCTTGGTCTTCTTATCATATGAATAAAGCCAGACATCAATTTCTTGCGGTGTCCGATTAGTAATAATGGCCACTGACTGAACAATTTTATTGTAAGCAATCCAATGCCTTACCTTCAGGCCACCGATCATCTTTTCCTCCACCTGTCCATGGCTTAGCCGTGCGATACTTCTCCATGATCGCACATCAATCACCGGCCACTTATGAGGCAGCGTCCACGCGAGTATGCAAGAGGCGGTTGGAAGGCGTACACCATCAAGTCCTAGTAGAATTCGAACGGCAAACTCTGGATTACTTGCACTAAGAGCCATTTTTGTGAATTGACGAACAGCTTCTTCCGTATTGGAAGCCAGAGCATTTTTCGTCTTATTCGAGAGTTTCTCACCGTTTTTCACGAACGCTACCCGTTTCAGGTCGCCGGATGTTAGGTATCCCCTTTCTGCAACGCCTTGTTCTACAAAGTCGGCAATCAATGTTTCCAGACTGCTGCTGGAGGCGTATTCAATAGGTAGTGCAGGCTCATCAATCATTCGGGCACTAATTTCAGCAGATAACTTGGCAACCATCGTATCAGACATGCGTAAATTCCTCTGATTTTCGCTGATCTACCGATATGCTGACTTCGGTGAGGCGCGATATGACATCCGGGGTTTTCCTGCGGAGGAGAGCAGGATCAATCTTCGGACAAGTGACCTTCGGATTGGTGTGACTTTTAAGTTCTAAGTCCGGGTAAGCTTGCTCGCATCCTCATATTGTTAACGAAACTTTGACGTATCTGTATACGATAATTGTGTCGCGCGTTATTACAATCCCTATGCGTGCAATATTTCATCCTTCATTAATCGGAATTGATGACTGTTAGGTCTTCTGTACCGTTAAAGTTGTCGGATCTCGCTATTCCGAGGAGGAAAAAATGAATGAGATGCCCAGACTTAAACAGGTAAGGGCCGGGGGCCAGCCACGAGAACGTGCGGCGCCTACTGCATTGGAAGTGTTTGCCTTCCAGGCATCGCTTTTGAAGGACATGCACAGTCAGGCAGCGGAGGTTGACTGGTTTCTCGCTCACCTTCTCGACATGGCGCGAACCCACGTCCTTGATCTGCAGACCGGTGTGAAGCAGACTCAAAAGCACCGTGGCCGATAATGCGGTTACCTATCTACTCGCAGGTTTTCTTGCGGGCGAGGCCGGCAGATTCATCGTTTGCCGCAAGCTTTTCTGAGCGCTCAAGCGCATCGACATTCTCAAGATGCGTCTTGAGCGCTTCGAGCGATTCACGGGGGGTATCCCCTTCGAGAGCGCTAACTCGGGCCACGCCGAGATCAAGCCTCACTTGGGCGTCCTTCTTGGTGCGATGGGGCATGAAGCCAGCCTCCGTTGAGCAGCTTACGTTGCGTTAGGATTGCCGCCCTGACAATTGTTGATTGTTAATGGTTGGTTTTTGCAGGGTGTGGAGACGACAAGCCCAAAGGCTTCGCGGCGGGATCAAGGTGGTCCTGTATGATCTCGATTAAGGCCTCTTTTGCTTCAGCAGCAGGTTTTCCGGCCCTCATCATTCGCTCGGCTGTTTCTCGCATTTTCAGCCAGAGTGCGCTGTCGGCGTTGTCGTTTGATTTTTGCATCCCAGCGTCCTCTTCATCCCAAGGCGACTGTAGCATGAGTTGTATATTCGTAAACGGTAAAGAGATGACATCGCGAGGAATTATTCAGCGGTGAAATAGACACTCCATGCCAAGATGGCCGCCGCAATATTCATGCTGCCAGCAAGGAGCATCGCTCATATTGTGGGACGAGATAAAGCGAGGATCGCCGATATGATTCCTGGAGCGGATACAGCGTAGAAAAGCGTCATCGCGGCATTTTCCTAACGATCCACCTGTTGTTGTCCCTTGTTACCGTATCCCACGCATCAAAGCACGTGCGGAGGCCGCCTACACCACTGAGGGCGATTGCCGAAGGTAGCACCTGCGTTTGCCAAGTGGGACATTAGAGTCTCACCGTCCGGCGCCAGAGATTACCACATTCAATCGCGCAATAGCTTGGGGTGCCAACCTCTGCTGAAACCATGGCTCATAGCCCGCTTCGCTAGGTCGAGTTGCCAACGTAGATAAGCGCAATCGGCAAGAAGTGTGGCTATAGCAGCGCGGGCGTCACCATTATGCCATGCCAGCGTATTGTCGATCTCGCTTGGGTTCTCATATTGTCTTTCGAGCGGGCGCACGTCGTTACTCTCCTGTGAGATACCACAGTCGGGGGGAAAGTCGGATTAAAGTGAGCGGCAGGCATCGCCGGTTTGTTCCTAATATGTTCTGTTTTGCGGTGGAGTCAACTCACCCTTCGCGGAATCTACATCGCGCTAGGGAGGGCTGTATCGCTTCCACGCCTCCAGCAGTGGCGTGAGCATGGCTCCTCAGAACAAAGCCAGCATTCACTCGTTTCTGGAGCCACTGCGTAGACTTGTGCTGGTCTGGACCAAGCACGGTACCCAGCACTTCATTCATCGGTTGAGTTGGATTGGTTCTGCGGACCTGACGTGGACCACCAGCCGTGCTCGATGGTGTCCAGTATGCGAGCCAAAAGCTTCGGACCCAACGATACGCACCTCTTGATCAGCCAGCCGCTCCAGCTCGACAGCGGTCTGCGGGTCGTCCGAATAGACGTGTATCGTGCTGATCTCCTCATTTGAGGAAAGAAACTCGTCTCCGGAAGCACAGATAGGCTGGGTCAAGCCCAACAGAAAAGCGGTCTCGGCCTTGTCGCCGGCGTCGATGGATTCGTAGTTTGGCGGCCCTGGAAATACGCTTTGCGTCAACCGACCGGAGAAAACCAGCTGAGCTTGGTCGCGAACATCCAAACACGCTGCGGCAGACGCGGCCGCCCCGGCTTTTGCCGTTGCCCCACCCTTCGAATGACAATCAACGAACTGCGTAAACGCCTTACGAGCGGAAGAAACGTCGATCGCATACTTGGCCTTGCCGATCACCGAGATGTTGAGCGTGGTACCTTGCATCACCTCTTCGATAAAATTCGGCGAAGGAACATCAAATGCAAGGAAGCCGAAATAGTCGCTGCGTTCGCCTCTGAGGGGATACGCCTTGTTGGCGTCTACCTGCCAAACTGCATTCGCAGATTGGACATCCAGGCCCTCGATATAGGCGATCTTTTCCAAGCCGGGTGTGGCCATGAAACCGATCTGGAGATTATCCCTCTTCACCTCGACGACGCACACGTTACCCCAGTCTTCCTCGTGGTGCGTGAAGGCCCAGCGGCCTGATGTGGTACTCCCGGCTGAGAGCTCTGTGTCGTCCGATTTCTCGTCGGCCGCTCCATGCTCTGTTCCTAAAGGCATCGCGGCGTTTAGGTTAGTCGATGTGTTTTGGTCCATGGCGAACGGGGACGTCGCGCTGCTTTCAACGGAGCTAAAGATGCGGTGTCCGAACTTGTTTAGCTCAGTGCGACATTCCAGAAAGGCCCGGCTGAGCGCCGGATATGCAGACGGTGATGTGGCTGGTACGATCCAGTCAGGTTCGTTTCCCTTGAACCGAAAGGTCGCTTGGTGAGGGAAAACGCCCGCTTGTCCTCGGCCAAACACCATGAAGAGCATAACAATCGGCTCTTCCGGTTGGAACACCAACTGAGCAAACAATTCCTGGGCCGTGGCTGCCTTAAACGGTATCGGGGCATACTCCTGTCCGAGTACCGGTGGCGCCATTGCCGTAACGCTCACCTCAGTCGAGGCTCCGGCGGGCATGCGCGGGCTCTTCTTGAGTTGCAAACCCAGTTCGTACGCTTCACAGATGTTTGCTCGCACACGCTTGCGGTGTGCCTTATCTGCGGCTGCGTAGTCGGCGCGAAGCATGTTTATGGCTTCGACAGTGGACAATGCAGCCTCGTTAGTTTTCGGATTATCCGATTTCTTAGCCATCGTTCTGGCCTCCGCACGGACGCATTCCGGCAGCCTTCACGAAGGGGCGGGACGTGAAAGTCCCGCGAAGGTTCAGCTTCAGCTTAGACATCGCCACCTGCCTTGCTTTCGAGGCCATTGATCAGGTTAGCGATTTCGGAAGCCCGCCAAACACGGGTACGTGCACCGAGGCGAATGCCCTCGGAAATAAGGCCACGATTCACCATTTGGTAGAAAGTGGAACGGCAAATGGGAAGCATGCCGTCCGGCTTGACGATCTGCCGCACGCGCAGCAGTCGGAGAGTTTCATTGATGCCTGTGTCATAGTGTGTCCCTTTGTTGCTGGGACCCCCTATTCACAACAAAAATGGGCCTGATGCCACAACATCTGGATCGGCAAAAAAACGTCAAATTGGCGTTATTTCTCGGACTTTTGAGAGGGCATGGCCTTTAGCGCGCTTTGAACGGTATCTATCACTGCATTGGGTTTTACGGTGCACACTACCCGAAAAATAAGTTTTGCGTCGAGGCCGACAAAATCGCGGACGGATTTGCGCTCCGGATGGCGCTTAAGCTCCTCCTTCGATGGCGCTATAGCAAAAGAGCGTGCAAGATTACAATTCAGTCGCCATTCTAAATTGTCGAATAGTGCCAATGCCAATGTGGATACTGGCGTTCGTTTGCTTCCGCGCAGTTCATAACGCCTCTTCCGGTTTAGTGACATTATTCTGCTTCTTCTGATCGATGGGCGAACGATCTTTGTGAGATTGGCATAGCCGTAATTCTCAAGATGATTGGAGATAATTGCTAGTTTCTTTTTTGGAATTCTATCAAGTAATTTATCTATTTCCATAATAATATTATAGGATTCTTTCCATTCTTCGGCATCAATTTTTCGTATTGAATCTGAATATCCAAGTTCTCGATCTATACATTCATGCAGGCTGTCGCTCATGCCCATTTGAATTTGGTTTAAGAAAAACTCAAAATTTCTTTGTGCTCGTTCGATCTCACGAGAAAAATGCTTAGGGTTTTCCCCAAAACACGCCAGAGTAATGGCGATCATGTGAGCAACGGTGTCTTCAAAGGATCGGCCCTCGCGGAGCTCCCACTCCCGGACACGTTCAGCGCGAAGGGCCTTCTCTGATTTTGGTTTTTTCAGTTGAACTCGGACAGATGTAATAGGCTTCTGATCGGACAAGTTGCTAGCTGCTAAAGCGTTTGATTCATGTCCGTATTCCAGAATGGATATTGGAAATACGGTGAGTCGACGCGGGTTGCTCGATGGTTCGTCACTCCCTTGTAGGGAAGTGCGCGGCTTCGACAAAGTGCGCAGGTAGCACATTGTCAATGGGGGATAAAAAGGGGATGGCGCCCTCAGTCAGAGTGCTATCTTCTTGAAATTATTGCGTCTTTCTAAGAAATATGGTGCCCCATGCCGGAATCGAACCAGCACTCCTTTCGGAACTCGATTTTGAGTCGAGCGCGTCTACCAGTTCCGCCAATGGGGCACGGCACTTGCAGCAACCGCGTTTACACGAAGCGCCTGCGGGCGGCAACCGGCAAAACGGCGGGCGGGTGCGATCACTTATGCGTGCGGTGCATTTACAAAGCCGGCCCACCTGATAGAACTCGGCGCCGTTTCGCCGGCATGTCCGCCGGTCTTTCTGGACGAGCCCGATGACCGTATCCCTTTCCCGCAAGACATCCGCAGGCCTCCTTTCGCTCGGCATGGCCGCGACCGTGGGCGGGGCGCTCGCCTTCGAGCATATCGGCGGCTATATTCCCTGTGCGCTCTGCCTTCTCCAGCGCGATCCCTATTACTACGGCATTCCGGTGGCCGTCGCGGCTCTGCTTTCCGCCCTCTTCGGCGGTCCGGCCTGGCTGACGCGGCTGCTGCTCGCCGTCGCGGGCATCATGATGCTCGTCGGTGCCGGCATGGGCGTCTATCACGCGGGCGTGGAATGGGGCTTCTGGGAGGGACCTGCGACCTGCGCCACCTCCGCGCAGGGCGTTACGCAGAATGCCGGTGACCTCCTCTCCGACCTCAATGCCAAGCACGGCCCGTCCTGCACGGAAGCGTCCTTCCGCCTGCTCGGCCTGTCGTTCGCCGGCTGGAACGTGATCGCAAGCCTGATCCTCGCCGCGATCGCCTTTTCCGGCGCGCGGTCGGCGAAAGCTTGATGCCCGCAACCTGATCTCGAATGCATGCCGCAGCTGCGCGAAAGCGCTCCCGCGCGGCAGGCCTCAGGGTTGCAGTTCGACGTCCCAGTAGAGATAGTCCATCCAGCTTTCATGCAGATAGTTGGGTGGAAACAGTCGCCCGTTGTTGTGCAGATCCTGAACCGTGGGGTGGTAGGGCTTCTGATGCGGGTGCATGCCCGCCTGTTTCGGCAGCTTGCTGCCTTTTCTCAAATTGCACGGGGAGCAGGCCGCGACCACGTTGTGCCACGTCGTCTCGCCGCCATGGGCGCGGGGGATGACATGGTCGAAGGTCAGGTCGTCCGGCGACCCGCAGTACTGGCATTCGAACTTGTCGCGCAGGAACACGTTGAACCGGGTGAAGGCCGGATGGCGTGACGGCTGCACGTAGGTTTTCAGGCACACGACGCTCGGCAGGCGCATCGTGAAGCTGGGAGAGGAGACCGAATGTTCGTATTCGGCGATGATGTTTACGCGGTCAAGAAACACGGCCTTGATCGCGTCCTGCCAGGACCACAGCGACAAGGGATAATAACTCAGCGGCCTGTAGTCAGCATTCAATACAAGGGCTGGCAGGGCCTGTGGTGAAACAGAAATCGTCAAGGGCGTCTCCTCGCGCGATTCGGCATCTGCCTTTCTATATTAGGCCTGTTGTTACAGCATTGTGAAGCAAGAAAGAAAAAGCGAAAACAAGGTATTTTGAGGGCTCAGCCCTCCAGCACCGGCGCCACTTCGCGGCGCATTTCCCGCGCGTAATAGGCCCAGAAAAGCCGGGCCGAGACGCCGCGCCAGGGCGACCAGCTTTCCGCGATCCGGTCGAGCTCCTGCGGGCTCGGGCGGACGGCAAGGCCGAGCGCATGGGCGACGGCGTTCTGAAGGGCGATGTCGCCCGAGGGGAAGATGTCCGGATGCCCGCCGCAGAAGAGCAGATAGACATCCGCCGTCCAGCGGCCGATGCCCTTGATGGCGGTGAGCTTGCGCGTCGCGGCCACCGCCTCCATCGTGCAGACGGCGTCGAGATCGAGGTCGCCGCGGTCGACCGCCTCGGCCGCCCTGCGCAGGGTGTCCGCCTTGGCGCGCGACAGGCCGACGGCGCGGCAAGCCTCGTCGGAAAGGCCGAGCATGTGGTGGGGCGTGATGTCGCCGGCCTTCTCTTCCAGCCGCCGCCAGATCGCATCGGCGCTCGCCCGCGAGACCATCTGCGCCACGATGATGCCGGCAAGGCCGCGGTAACCCGGTGCAAGCCGGCGCAGCGGCACCGGGCCGGCCTTGTCGATGACGGTGAAAAGGCGCGCGTCGAGCAGCGCGAGGTCGACGAGCCCCGCGGCGACATCCGCCTCCGTTCTGATCATGTGCAGTTGCATGGTTCCAAGCGGTCCTTGCGCGGTGATGGCGCGACACGCCTCTTCATGCCAGAAGACCTCATGCAAAGCCCTTTGTCAAAAAATCGCGTTTTCCGTTTCGCGCCGAGCCCCAACGGCCTGCTGCATCTCGGCCACGCATTGTCGGCGATCCTCAACCATGACCTTGCCGCGGCCTGCGGCGGGCGCTTCCTGCTGCGCATCGAGGACATCGATCCGGCGCGCTCGCGGCCCGAATTCGAGGCGGCGATCTATCGCGACCTCGCCTGGCTCGGGCTCGATTGGGAAAGGCCGGTGCGGCGACAGTCGGAGCATCTCGCCTTCTATGCCGAGGCGCTGGAGCGGCTGAAGGCGATGGGCGTGCTCTATCCCGGCTTCCTCAGCCGGGGCGAGGTGAAGGCGCGCGTCGAGGCGCATGAGGCGGCGGGCGGCGTCTGGCCGCGCGATCCGGACGGCGCGCCGCTCTATCCGGCGGAGGAGCGCGGGCTCGATCGGGCGAAGGCGCTCGCCCTCATCGCGGAAGGCCGGCAGCACGCCTGGCGGCTCGACATGGAGCGGGCCCGGGCGCTCGCGCCGGCGGCGCTGGACTGGTCGGAGAGCGGCGAGGGGCCGGAGGGCGAGACGGGGACGGTCGCGGCCCTTCCGGAGCGCTGGGGCGACGTCATCCTCTCGCGGCCGGATGCGCCGGCAAGCTACCATCTGGCCGTCGTGCTCGACGATGCGGCGCAGGGCGTCACCGATGTCGTGCGCGGGCAGGACCTCTTCCATGCGACGGCCGTCCACCGTCTGCTGCAATGCCTGCTCGGCCTGCCCGCGCCGTGCTATACCCATCACGGACTGGTGCCGGGCCCGGACGGGCGAAAACTCTCCAAGAGCAATCAGGATACGGGGATCGCCGCCTATCGCGACAAGGGCGTCTCACCGGCCGGCATTCGCGCCCTGCTCGCGGGCTATGGCTTCGTCCTCCATTGATTCCTCGTCGGCTTGCTGCGTTTTCCTGACGCCGCGGATGCGGTCGAGGATCAGGTGCTTGACGCGGTATTTCAGCAGCGCGGCGTTGATCTCGGCGCCCATGATGAAGATCGCTCCGATCATGTAGAGGAAGACCAGCGCGATCATGATCGAGGCGAGGCCCGCATAGGTCGATACATAGTTGGCGAAGGCGGTGAGGTAGGAAGCGAAGGCATAGGCGCCGACCGCCCAGAAGAGCAGCGTCAGCAGGATGCCGGGCAGCACGTCGGCGATCCTGCGCCGGCCGGCGGGAAGCCAGAGATGGGCGATCAGCAGGCCGATCAGCAGCACCAGCACGGTGCCGACGAGCCCCCAGCTTTCCACCCAGGAATAGACATAGGAAAGCCAGGGCAGCCAGTCGCCGGTGGCGCGCACCGCAAGGGGCGCGGCGACGAGTACGATGCTGATGACGGCAAGCGCCAGCACGCCCGCGATGACGAAGCCGAGGCTGGCAAGGCGCGTCATGTACCAGTAGCGCGTTTCGGCCACGCGATAGGCGCGGTTGAGGGAAATACGCAACGCCTCCACCCCGTTGGAGGCGAAATAGGCGGCGGCGAGCACGGAGACGGTCAGCAGCCCGCCGCGTGGGATGGTCAGCACCGCGACGACCTCGCGGGAGATCGGCGCGGCGATCGATTCCGGCCAGGTATCGAAGATGAGGTGGACGGCGGTCTCGGCGAACTGGTCGGCGCCGAGGAAAGAGCCGAGCGCGGTGCCGAAGATCAGGAAGGGAAAGACGGCGAGCAAGGTGGAAAGCGCCACATGGCTCGCCATGGCCCAGCCGTCGTCCTCGGAAAAATGCCAGATCGCATCGAAAATGACCTTGTAGGCGCAACGGATGGCGGTCGGCATCGGCGTATCCCAGTCCCTTGCGGCCGCACGGCCGCCTCATTCATTGTCTCTCCGGTCATAACCCCTTACATCGGCTTTTGTTTAAAGGTTACGCGCGGATTTACCATTCGAAGGCCGCCTTGCGTCGCGAAAGCGGCGCGGGGCCTGGCGGTGAATATGGGAAACCGGCGCGGATTTGTACAGGAAACCGCCATGTCTTCTGAGAATGCGTCCGTGCCGCCGAGCATCATCGTCACGGGTTGTTCCTCCGGCATCGGCGCCCATTGCGCCCGCGCGCTGAAGGCCGAGGGCTGGCGCGTCTTCGCGACGGTGCGGCGGGAGGAGGACCTTGCGGGGCTCGCGGCGGACGGCATCGAGGCGCTGCTCATGGACTATACCAGGCCCGAGACCATCGCCGCCCTGGTGGAGACCGTGCTGGCGCGCACCGGCGGCCGGCTCGATGCGCTCTTCAACAACGGGGCCTATGGCCAGGCCGGCGCGGTGGAGGACCTCCCGGTCGAGGCGCTGCGCGCGCAGTTCGAGACGAATGTCTTCGGCTGGCACGACCTGACGCGGCGGGTGATCCCGGTGATGCGCCGGCAGGGGCACGGGCGCATCGTACAATGCTCGTCGATCCTCGGCATCGTGCCCTATCGCTGGCGCGGCGCCTACAATGCCTCGAAATTCGCGCTGGAGGGCCTGTCGCTGACGCTGCGCATGGAGCTTGCCGGCTCGGGCATCCATGTCAGCCTCATCGAGCCGGGGCCCATAGCCTCGCGCTTCACCGCCAATGCGCTGGTGCAGATCGAGAAGGCCATCGATCTGGAGAATTCGGTGCATGCGGAGGAATATCGCCGGCAGTTGCGGCGGCTGCGCGGGGAGGCGAAGCCGGCACGCGGCAAGCTCGGGCCGGAGGCGGTGCATGCGGTGCTGCGCCATGCGCTGACGGCAAGGTCGCCCCGGCCGCACTATGTCGTGACATCGCCGGCGCGGCAGGGCGTTCTTCTCAAGAAGCTGCTGCCGGCGGCGCTCTTCTACCGTATCATCGGGCGGCTCGGCTGACGCGGCGCGGCGTCGCAGGCTTCACGCCGCAAAATGCGTGCACTTTGCGCGAAATGCCCTATTTGAATAGGGCTGACAGAAATCAAACCGGATCGTTGGCATGTCTTCCTTCCTCACCTTCCTGACCATGCTCGTCATGGGCCTCGTCGCCATCGTGCTTGTGCGCGGTCTCGTCAACATGGCCAGAGGCGGCAGCGGCAACACCTCGAACAAGCTGATGCAGGCGCGCGTGCTGCTGCAGGCGATCGCCATCATCCTCATCATGCTGACCTTGTGGATCACCGGCGGCGGGCGCGGCTGATGGTCAAGCTCAACAAGATCTATACCCGCACGGGCGACAACGGCACGACGGGCCTCGTCGTTGGCCCGCGCCGCAAGAAGCACGACCTGCGCGTGGAATCCTACGGCGAGGTGGACGAGGCCAATTCCGTTATCGGCCTCGCCCGCCAGCATCTTGCCGATTTCCCGGCGCTCGACCGGATGCTGATGCGCGTCCAGAACGACCTCTTCGACCTCGGCGCGGATCTTGCCACCCCCGAGACCGGCAGGAAGCTAGACTACGAGCCGCTGCGCATCGCGCAGGCGCAGGTGGACCGGCTGGAAAAGGAGATCGATGCGCTCAACGCCGATCTCGAGCCGCTGCGCTCCTTCGTGCTGCCGGGCGGCACGCCCGCGGCGGCGGCGCTGCATCTTGCGCGCACCGTCGCGCGCCGGGCCGAGCGCCGCATCGTCGCGCTGCAGGATAGCGAAGGCGAGACCGTGTCGGCGGCGGCGGTCGCCTATATCAACCGGCTTTCCGATTTCCTCTTCGTCGCGGCGCGCTGGGTGAACGACAAGGGGCGCGCGGACATATTGTGGGTGCCGGGGCAGAACAGGTAAGCTCTCCGGCAGGGTCCTGCGAGCGCGTCGAAAATCGCGCAAGGGGCCGCGGGCCGGAAGGGGATCCATGTTCATACCGCTGCATGACGCGAACGCCCTGAAATACATCAAGGTGCAATATGTCACGATCGGCCTGATCGTGGCGAATGTCGCCATCTGGCTGGTGACGGGCCTTGCCTCCACGCAGGCCTTTTCCGATGCCGCGGTGGTGGGGCTCGGCTATATTCCCGCGGTCGTCTTCGACTTCGCCGATCTGGAGCCGGGGCTCGTCCTGGTGCCGGAGGACGCGACCTACATCACCTATGCCTTCCTGCATGGCGACTTCATGCATCTCGCCTCGAACATGCTGTTCCTCTGGGTGTTCGGCGACAATGTCGAGGATGCACTGGGGCATTTCCGCTTCCTCGTCTTCTACCTTCTCTGCGCGGCGGCGGGCGCCCTGGTGCACGGGCTGGTGCAACCGGATTCGGAAGCGCCGCTGATCGGCGCGTCGGGGGCGATCTCGGGCGTGGTCGCGGCCTATTTCCTGCTGCATCCGAAGGTGCGGGTCTGGGTTCTGGTGTTCTTCCGCATCCCGTTGCCGCTGCCGGCGGTCATCCCGCTTGCCTTCTGGATCGCCCAGCAATTCTACATGCTGCTGGCCGACGGCGACAGCGGCGTCTCCTGGGGCGCGCATGTCGGCGGCATCCTGGCGGGGGCGGTTCTCGTGCTCGTCCTGCGCCGGCGCGGCGTGCCGCTGTTCGACCGGACCATCGTGACGCCGAGGGCCGTCAGGCATGTGGAGGCGGGGCCGGTTCCCGCCGAGGCGGCGCCGGTCCCCACCCCGGCGCCGCCGCGCCATTGGGGTCGATGATGGCGACATACAGCGAAAATTGACGTGAACGTAAAGGTAATTTATAAGCCTTCCGTTTTCACCTGGGAGGGCGGATGATGCATTGTAATTGGGGAAAAAACGCGTATCGATGTCGCCAACCGGCAATCAGGTCGCCTCTGAAAGGCGCATTTTCCCTCGTGGGCATTTGAAGGAAGGAAGCCATGAAGATCCTGGTCCCAGTCAAGCGTGTTGTTGACTACAACGTAAAGATCCGTGTGAAGTCTGATGGCTCGGGTGTCGAGCTTGCCAATGTGAAGATGTCGATGAACCCGTTCGACGAGATCTCGGTCGAGGAGGCGCTGCGTCTGAAGGAAGCCGGCAAGGCGGAGGAAGTGGTGGTCGTGTCGATCGGCCCTGCGAAGGCCGAAGAGACGCTGCGCACCGCGCTCGCCATGGGCGCCGACCGCGCCGTGCTGGTCGAGACGGACGACGCCGTCGAGCCGCTGGCGGTTGCCAAGATTCTGAAGGGTGTTGCCGAGGCAGAACAGCCCGGCCTGATCATCGTCGGCAAGCAGGCGATCGACGACGATTCGAACCAGACCGGCCAGATGCTCTCGGCCCTGCTCGGCTGGGCTCAGGCGACGTTCGCCTCCAAGGTGGAGATCGGTTCCGGCTCGGCCCAGGTAACGCGCGAAGTCGACGGCGGTCTGCAGACCATCGAGGTCAAGCTTCCGGCGGTGGTCACCACCGACCTTCGCCTCAACGAGCCGCGTTATGCCTCGCTGCCGAACATCATGAAGGCGAAGAAGAAGCCGCTCGACAAGAAGGCTCCGGCCGATTTCGGCGTCGATACGAGCCCGCGCCTGAAGGTGCTGAAGACCGAGGAGCCGTCCGGCCGCAAGGCGGGCGTCAAGGTCAAGACGGTCGCCGAGCTGGTCGAAAAGCTCAAGACCGAAGCCGGCGTGCTGTAAGCAGGAAAGGGAGATACAACCATGGCCATTCTTCTTCTGGCAGATCACGACAACGCCACCCTTTCCGACCAGACCGCCAAGGCGCTGACGGCAGCGAGCAAGATCGGCTCCGACGTGCATGTGCTCGTCACCGGCTCGGGTGCCAAGGCTGCGGCCGATGCGGCCGCCAAGCTCTCGGGCGTCTCCAAGGTCCTGCTCGCCGACGATGCCAGCCTCGGCAACAATCTCGCCGAACCGCTGGCCGCGCTC
>NZ_QNUJ01000014.1 GCF_003574625.1 Shinella zoogloeoides | reverse complement strand
CGTTGCCGCCGCCGCCGCCATTACCGCCGCCCTGGCTGCCGCCATTGCCGCCGTTGCCGCCGCCGCCACCGTTACCGCCGCCCTGGCTGCCGCCATTGCCGCCGTTGCCGCCGCCGCCACCGTTACCGCCGCCCTGGCTGCCGCCATTGCCGCCGTTACCGCCGCCGCCGCCGTTACCGCCGCCCTGGTTTCCGCCATTGCCGCCGTTGCCGCCGCCGCCACCGTTACCGCCGCCCTGGCTGCCGCCATTGCCGCCGTTACCGCCGCCACCGCCATTGCCGCCGTGGTTGTCACCGCCGTGGCCGCCGTTACCGCCACCACCGCCGTTACCGCCATGGTTGTTGCCGCCGTTGCCGCCGTTACCGCCGCCACCGCCGTTGCCGCCATGGTTGTTACCGCCGTGGCCGCCGTTACCGCCGCCACCGCCATTGCCGCCGTGGTTGTCGCCGCCGTGGCCGCCATTGCCGCCGCCGCCGCCGTTACCGCCGCCGCCATGCCCATGCCCGTTTCCGTGGCCATCGCCGTCGCCATTACCGCCGTGGTGGCCACCATGGTGACCGCCATGGCCGCCGTGGCCGCCATTGCCACCGTGGTGGCCGTGATGGCCACCGTGATGACCATGATGACCGCCGCCGTTACCGCCGCCGTCGCCATCGCCGTCACCATCGTCGCCATTGTTGCCGGGGGTGGCAAGGCGGCCGGCGAATGAACCGCCGCTGCTTTCAGGAAGGGTGACGAAGGTTGTCGCTAAGGCGGTGCAAGCCGTCAGTTCATTCTTGAAACGCCGCTGTACCTGCCGCAATGCGGCCATATCGCCGGAGGCGAGGGCTGCTTCGCAGGCGCTTTCAGCACGGTCCTGCCGTGTTGTCTGGGCGTCGGCATTGAAAGCATAAAGGCCAACGCAGGCCGCAACTGTAGTTGCGGAGAATAGGATTCTACGCGAAAACATGACTAATCCTCTCAGTGTTGCTTGGTAATGAGGAGCGCCGCCTTCTATTTCGTGTGGCGTTAACGTTACATTAGCCACCTTTAATGGAAAATTCAATTTCTTAATCAGGAGTTGCTAAAAAGGAAATGGAATTTTTACTATGAAAAAGTCATGAAATATTTTTTGGATTATCTTTTTTACTATAAATATTAGGGTGCACTTTTTCATGTCTATCTTCGGGCGCGGCGCGCATTATTCCACGTATTTTCCCTTAATATATTAAATTAAAAATATATAATATATAGCAATGTTAACGGGCGGAGAACCTGTCCGGCCCGTCCGCCACCGAAAAGCTGTGAAGGGGTCTTGATTCAATGTATATCTAAATTAGACTATTGTAATGTTTTTGGATGGAGAGCTGGAGGCGGATGGAAATCGTGCCGGAATCTCGAACGAAAAACGGCGGCTTTCCCGACTCACTACGGTCCCGGACGCGGCCGGGAAGAGGGGTTTTGGCGGGGTTCTGTTCCCTGCGAAACAGCGCGAAGATGCGTTCCTGCTTATTCTTAACAGGCTGTTAACCCGATCACCGCTATTTCTGGGGACATGGATCGGCTCGTCTCTCTTGAAAGACGTGCTATGATTCGACCAGGAAGCGGGATCCGCCCTCGGGCGCGCCGCTTCGGCAGGGAAAGGTGCGATGTTCCGGATACCGGACGGCCGCCAGACACATTCCCGTGAAAGGGAAACTTCTGGTCCCGTATCGCCGTTTTCCACCCGTATGCGACAGGGATGACGATGCGCTCCTGCCGCGTCCGGGTGACGGAACCGGAGGCACCGGCCCGTTCAAACGGGCAGGGTGAGATTTGTAGGAGTACTTCATCCGTCTCGATTCTTCTCTTGGAGGCGAGAATGGCAGACGTGGTACGAATGAGCGAATGGCGCACGCGAATGCCGCGGCGCGAGGCCGCCCGCCCGGAGGCGCCGGCAAAGATCCTTCTTTTTACCGGCGTGCGCTACGAGCGCCTGACGCCGGCCATGATCGCGCCCCGCGGCAAGACCGCAAAGCGCGGCGCCCAGGATACGGCCCGCCGGCCCTGAAGCGGCCCTGGGCTGTCGATGCTCGCCCGCGCCTACTGGTCGGGCGTGAAGGGCTCGCAGCTTGCGTCTGCAAGAAAGCCGTCGGCGGCTTTCCGCCGGCTCTCCGTCGGCACGAAGGTGCGCAGCACCGCATAGCCTTCCTCTCCCCGCATCTCCACGAGGATTGACTGCTCCAGTTCCGGCGGCACCGCCTTGCGGATGCCGATGAGCTGGATGGGCGTCGCGATCAGCGTATCGAGCGCGCCCGAGACCGACGTGCGGTCGTTCATGCTGAAGACCTCGTTTGAGGCCTCGTCATAGACGGCGAGCGACCAGAAGGGCACGTTGCCTTCCGCATAGAGGCGGATCGGGCCGTTCTCGACCGAAAAAGTGCAGACGGAGGTCTCCATCGCCGGGTCGTCGTTGATCGGCGCCAGCGTGTCGCCGGGCTTTTCCGCCAGCTTGTAGAAGCGGTTCGCCTCGCCGAGGCTCTGCACGCGCGTATAGGCGTCGCGGCCGGTAAAGCTCGGCAGCGAGAGGATGATGACGATATGCAGCAGCGCCGCGCCGATCAGGCCGATGGCAATGGCGTAGAGGAAGCTACGCATCGGCGCAGTCCAGCCGCTTGATGCCGGGCATGGCAAGGTCGATGACGCCGGAGCTGCCGGCCGTCGGCGTGTCGAGGAGGGTCATGACGAGCAGGAACGAGGCCCGGCCCTCCGGCACGGCGAGCCAATTGCCGGGCATGGCGGAGGAGGCGATATCGATCGAGAAGTCGCCGTCGGCGCCGCGCAGCACCGACCAGGCGTTGATGCCCGTCGGCAGGTCCGGCCGCGCGCCGGCGAGCGGATTGCCGCGTGCGTCCGTCGCATGCAGCGTCCACAGGCGGGCTGGCGGGGTGATGCCGGTGATCTCGTAGCGGCAGTTCTCGACCAGGGTGCGGCGGTCGCTGTCCGTCGCGGCGGTGAAGACGAGGCCCTCCGCCCCGCCGAGCAGCAGCTTTCCATCGCGCGCGCGGTGCGCCTTGGCATAGGGGTCGGCATCCACGGTCTGCGCCGCCGGGAAGGCCGTCCACGGCCCGAGCGTGATGGCGCCGAAGCCGACCGTTGCCCTGAGGGCATAGATCGAGCTCAGGATGCCGAGGCCGAAGGCGACGGCGAGCGCTGTGGCGATGACGAGGGGCGTGCGGAACAAGACGATCGGACCGTTGGAGTAAGCTGGAGTTTGTCAGGGAAAGTGGACCCCGGTTTTCCCGACAAGACAAACGAAAACAAAAAGCAATTCCGGCAGAAGTGCGAAGCGGTCTTGCGTCCGGAACTGCGTCGAAACGAAGAGATAGAGCGTTTTTGCGATTCGGAGAAACGCGGAAACGCTCTATCCGTCACTCTGTCCGCTTCACGGAAGCCCCGTCAAGCGCGGCCACGCGGCCATCGGCCTTCAGGGGCGTTGCCTCGCCGAGCTGCCGGGCGATGTCCTTCAGGAGCCGGGTGACCTCGGAGGAGAGCGAACGGGGACGAACGAGCGCGGGCAGCGGATTGTCGTCGCTCGGCGCCTTGGCGGTCTCGGTGGCCTTCTTGCCGTCCGGCAGCGGATTTTCGATGCCGGGAATGGGGCGAAGCTCGATGCCCTGATGGGCATAGTCCATCAGCCGCTTGAAGGTCATGGCCGGCAGCGAGCCGCCCGTCATGTTGTTGGTCGAGGTATAGTCGTCGTTGCCGAACCAGACGGCGGCCGTGTAGTTGCCGGTGAAGCCGACATACCAGGCGTCGCGATAGGCCTGCGTCGTGCCCGTCTTGCCGCCCGAGACGATGCCGCGGTCGAGCGCGCCGCGCCGCGCCGTGCCGTTGACCGGGATGGTGACGAAGATTCGGTTCATCGAGCTGTTCGCCTGTTCGGAGAGCACCCGCCTTGCCGGCACCTCGTCGCGGCCGAAATCGTAGAGGATCTTGCCGTCGTAGTTGAGGATCTGGCTGATGCCGTGGCGGCGCGACTGCATGCCGTCGGCGGGAAAGACGCCATAGGCCGTCGCCTGGTCGAGCACGGTCAGCTCCGAGGTGCCGAGCGGCATGGTCTTGTCGGTGCGCAGCGGCGTTTCCACACCCATTTCCTTGGCCATCTCCGCGATGCGCTTGGTGCCGAGCTTGTCCTTGGCAAGGCGCACCGGCACGGTGTTGATGGATTTCGCCATGGCGGTCATCAGCGTGATGCGGCCGGCATAGCTGCGGCCGTAGTTCTGCGGCGACCAGCCGCCCCAGCTGATCGGCGCGTCGACGATGGTCGTCTCCGGCGTCATGCCGGCCTCCATGGCGGCGGCATAGGTATAGGCCTTGAAGGAGGAGCCCGGCTGGCGGAGCGCCCGGGTGGCGCGGTTGAACTGGCTTTCGCCATAGTCGCGCCCGCCCACCATGGCGCGCACCGCCCCGCCGTTCTCCATCATCACCAGCGCGCCCTGCTTGACGCGGTAGCTCTCGCCATACTGGCGAAGGCCGCTCTCGATGGCCTCCTCGGCGGCGGCCTGCAGGCCCATGTCGATGGTCGTGCGCACGATGAGCGAATGCTGGGCGAAGGGCCTTGCGATGCGCTGCACCTCGTCGAAGGCCCAGTCGAGGAAGAAGTCCGGCGCGGTCTTCTCGTTGCGGTCGATGACGCTCGCCGGATTGCGCCGCGCGGCGATCACCTGGCCCTCGGTCATCAGGCCGCCCTGCACGAGGTTGCTCAGCACCTCGTTGGCGCGGGCGCGCGCCGCCGGCAGGTTGACATGCGGGGCATAGCGGGCGGGCGCCTTGAAGAGGCCGGCCAGCATGGCGGATTCAGCAAGGTTCACATCCGTCACGTTCTTGCCGAAATAGAACTGCGCGGCCGCCGCCACCCCGAAGGTGCCGCCGCCCATATAGGCGCGGTCGAGATAGAGCCGCAGGATTTCCTTCTTGGAAAGGTTCGCCTCCAGCCACAGCGCCAGGAACGCCTCCTTGATCTTGCGCTCGATGGTGCGCTCGTTGGAGAGGAACAGGTTCTTGGCGAGCTGCTGGGTGAGGGTGGAGCCGCCCTGCACGACGCCGCCGGCGCGCGCGTTCTCGTTCATGGCGCGGGCAAGGCCGAGGAAGTCGATGCCGAAATGGGTGAAGAAGCGGCGGTCCTCCGTCGCCAGCACCGCCTTGATCAGGTGGTCCGGCAATTCGTCGATGGGAACGGAATCCTCGTGGATGATGCCGCGATGGCCGATCTCGTTACCGTAGCGGTCGAGGAAGGTGACGGCGAAGTCGCTCTGGTTGCGCCAGTCGCCCTTGGTCTCCTCGAAGGCGGGCAGCGCCAGCGCCAGCAGCAGCACGAAACCGGCGCTGCCAAGGTTCATGCCCTCGCCGGCGACCTCGAAGGCGGCCTTCTTCCAGCCTTTGACGTGAAAGCGGCGGGAGAAGATGGTGATCTCCTCCCAGATCTCCGCCGCGCGAAAGCCGGCGTTCCAGACCGTGGAGTCGATCCAGGAATCGATGCGCAGGAAGATGTGCCGCTTGCGGCGGCGGGGTTTTTCGGGCTTCTGGCTGTCGTCTTCCACGATCGCATACCTTGTGACGGGATGGGTGACGGGACGGCCCGCAGCCTGCCCGGGTCTGGTTAACGTCCTGTCACCAGCGGTTTATTCGGCCACGATATCAGCCTTTTGACGACAACAGAACGGATTTTGCGGGGAAGGGCGCGGGGGTAAGGGCCTTGACCTTTGGCCGCAAGGGGTTCAGGGGTCGGGCATGACGACCGATACTGCGGAAAAGCCCGGCGACCTGCCGTTCTGGAAGACCAAGACGCTTGCCGAGATGAACGACGCGGAGTGGGAGAGCCTGTGCGACGGCTGCGGGCTCTGTTGCCTCAACAAGCTGGAGGACTGGGATACCGGCGAGATCGCCTGGACCTCCATCCGCTGCGTGCTGCTCGACGGAGAGAGCTGTCGCTGCTCGGACTACGAGAACCGGCAGGCGACCGTGCCCGACTGCATCCGCCTGACGGTGGAGAGCGTCGCCGAAATCTCCTGGCTGCCGCCGACCTGCGGCTACCGCCTCATCCGCGACGGCCACGACCTCTACTGGTGGCACCCGCTCGTCTCCGGCGATCCCGACACCGTGCACCAGGCCGGCATCTCCGCGCGCGGGCGCACCGTCAGCGAGGAGGGCATCGACATCGACGACTACGAGGACTACCTCGTGACGTGGCCGCTGGAAGTGGGCGAGGGCAAGTAGCCGCCCGTCAATGGAGGCTGGCGGCGAGCTTCTTCGGCGCGACATTGCGCCAGGCGGTGCCGATCAGCGCGCGCACCCGCTCGCCGTCCGCATCGTCGAAATAGAGCGAGGTCCAGCCCTTCTGTCCCCAGCCGCCGGGCACCGGCGCGCAGAGGCCGGGATCGGTCTCCAGCACCAGCGATTGCTGGTCCCGCGTGAACTTCAGGACCGCGCGGCCGGGCTCGGGCAGGGTCATGAACACCTTCTCGCCCACCCGGAAGTCCCGCTTCCCAAAATGGGCGCTTTCCCGCGCTCCCGGCATGCCGAGCGCCATCGTGATGAGGTCGTCGGATATCATGGCCGTAGGATAGCACCGAACGGCCCCTTGGAAAAGTTTTCGGCCAGAATAGGAAAATAGTCCTTGACGGCGTCACGGTCGTTTGGTAGGGTTATGTCATGGTCGGAAAGGTGCGGGCGGCGGGTTCGCCGGGCTTTCCGGAGGCTGGAGGTTCGGCGATGGCCGCCCGTGGCCGGCCAGGACAGTTCCGCCACGGCGCGTTGCGCCTCGGGATTGTACAGAAACCCTGGTGATGGGGCATATCCGCTTTCGGAGAGAGGCGGGGGTGCTCGGATGAGATTTTGGCAGGCGCTCGTTCCTTTCGGACCGGGCGCCTTTTCATTTTCGGGCCTTGCGATGGAAACGGATATGACGATCGAACTCGACCTTTACGGCATCCTGCCGGAATGGGCGGTCTATGATGGGCTTTCGGCAAAGGGCGCGGGCCTCGAGAGCGGTGCGGCGCCGGTGCTCGACACCAAGGCGGAAGCGCCGGGCGATCCCTTCCTCGACATGCAGGCCATGCTTCTCGAAATGACCAAGGAGCTGCGCGAACGCTTCCAGCGCTTCCAGAGCCAGAAGGTGCTGGCCGAGCGCGACGCGGACGATGCCGGCGACGAGGCCGCGCGCAAGCTGGCCCAGACCGACGCCAAGGCGGCCATCGAGGCCGTCTCGCTGATCGTGCGCACGCTGGAGAAGATCGACAGCCTGCAGCGCACGCTGATCGCCGGTCGCGCCGAGGCGGAAGCCGGCGGAGAGGACGACGAGGCGGCGCTGATCAAGGAATTCGACCGGCTCGTGGAAGAGCGCGTGGAGGAGCGGGTGCATGCCGCGAAACAGGAATGGATGCGGGAAGCCGGGGCTGGCGGCGATGCTGCCGCGGCCATGGAAGGCGGGCCGTAGGGAGCGTCTGGCCTGCCGGGCGGCGCGCAAGAAGCTGGACAGGACTGTGAAGGCGGCGGCCGCGGGCTTGAGGATGATCGAGGAACGACGGGCGGCACTGGCGGAAGCGGGCGATGCGCTGGAGGCGGGGCTGGGGCGGCGAGGGGCGGTCGGTAAAGATTGCCCCTCATCCCCCTGCCGGGACCTTCTCCCCGCAAGCGGGGAGAAGGGGATCGGGGACATGCCTCATCCTCCGGCAACGACCGATGGGAAGGAAACCCTGGCATCCCACCCTTCTCCCCGCCTGCGGGGAGAAGGTCCCGGCAGGGGGATGAGGGGCTCGCCCGACGCGCCCTCCTACGAAATCACGTCTGATGGAGCGCAAACCCCGGCATCCCTCCCTTCTCCCCGCTTGCGGGGAGAAGGTCGCGGCAGCGGGATGAGGGGCTCGCCCGATGTACCTTCGTCTTCAAACGAACGGCGTGTCCCCCGCTCCCTGCACCAGCTCCGCGGCTGGCACTTCACCTGCCGCACCGCACAGACGCCCCCGCCGGGCGACTGGCGGGTCTGGCTTTTGATGGGCGGGCGCGGCTCGGGCAAGACGCGGGCGGGAGCCGAATGGGTGCATGCGCTGGCGCTGGCGCGGCCGGAAAGCCGCATCGCGCTGGTGGCCGAAACGCTCGGTGATGCGCGCGAGGTGATGATCGACGGCGTGTCGGGCATCTGCCGCATAGCGCGGCGTTTCCGGCCGGACTTCGAGGCCTCGCGCCGCCGGCTCGTCTGGCCGAACGGGTCCATCGGGCAGATCTTCTCCTCGGAGGATCCGGAAAGCCTGCGCGGGCCGCAATTCCATTTCGGCTGGTGCGACGAGCTCGGCAAATGGAAGCACGCGCAGGAGACCTGGGACATGCTGCAATTCGGCCTGCGCCTCGGCGACGCTCCGCGCGTGCTGGTGACGACGACGCCGCGCCCGGTGCCGCTGCTGCGGGCGCTCGCCGCCGATCCGGCAACGGCGGTGCGGCGCATCGCGACAGCCGACAATGCCAGGAACCTCTCGCCGGGCTTCCTTTCCGCCATGGCCGGCCGCTACGGCGGCACGCGGCTCGGGCGGCAGGAGCTCGACGGCGAGCTGATCGCCGACCGCGAGGACGCGCTGTGGACGAGGGCGCGGCTGGAGGCGATCCGCCTGCGCCAGCCGGGGCCGCTGTCGCGCATCGTCGTGGCGGTCGATCCGCCAGCGACGGCGTCGGCGGCTTCCGTCTGCGGCATCGTGGTGGCGGGGCTCGACGGCGAGGGCCGGGCGGTGGTGCTGGCCGACGGATCGGTGACGGGCGCGAGCCCGGCGGGCTGGGCGGGCGCGGTGGTACGAGGGATCTGACGATGGATATCGACCGCAAGGTCTTCTTCGATGCCGTGCGCGGGACGCTCTACGGCGGGCGGTTGGCGCGCGGCCAGGTGCGCGGCATGACGGCGCTCCTCGACCGCTTCGAGCGGGGCGGCGAGACGGACGACCGCCGCTTCCTCGCCTATATGCTGGCGACGGCCCATCACGAGACGGGCGGGCGCATGCAGCCGGTCCGCGAGACCTTCGCCGCGAGCGACGCGGCGGCCATCGCGAACCTCGACCGGGCCTTTTCCGAGGGGCGTCTGCCGCAGGTCTCCGCGCCCTATTGGCGGCGGGACGCGGACGGCAAGAGCTGGCTCGGGCGCGGGTTGGTGCAGATTACGCACAGGCGGAATTACGAGCGGCTTTCGGCACTGACGGGCGTCGACCTCGTCGCGCGGCCGGAACGGGCGATGGAACTGGCGGTATCGGTGGAGATCCTGTTTGCGGGCATGCTGCAGGGCGTCTTCACAGGGCGGCGGCTGGGGGATCATTTTTCGGGCAGCGGTTCGGACTGGGTGGGCGCGCGGCGGATCGTCAACGGGCTGGACCGGGCGGAGCGGATTGCCGGCTATGGGCGGGCGTTGCCCTGAAGGCGCTGCGGCTCAATGCGTCGGTCGTCTGCTGCTTCTCAGCGGCGAACGTCGAGATCGTCGCCAAGAACGCGCAGGGGCGCGCCTTCATCGCCACCGACCACGACAAGCCCATCGAGCAGTTCGGCGGCATCGGTGCCGGCGAATTCTACGCCCGCCGCAGCCGCGTTCCGTACCTCCTCCCTCCGGCCGTCGGCGACGACCTCAACGACATCCATCAGCGTGACGGGCTCTTCGCGGTCCAACGGCTGATCTGCGAATTTATGAAGGGCGCCCGCCAATGATGGAAAAAGACGGCTTCCACTACATCGTGCTTTTGCCGGACGACATGCGCGAACAGTTGCGCCGGCTTCCCGCCAACAAGAAGCAGTGGCCGCGCGATTTCCATGAGCGCTACCGGCGGCTGCACGCGGAATTCACCTCGTCGAAGGCGGCGTTCGTCGCTTGGGCGAGAAAGGATCGCGACCGGCGCATGACGCGAACGGCCAAGATCCTGCTCTCGTATCTGGTCGATTGCCTGAATTTCGAAACCAGCCGTTGCGATCCATCGCAGCAGACCATCGCCGACGAGATCGGGGTTTGCTCCCGCACGGTGGAGAGGGTGATCAGGCAGATTGTCGCCGCCGGATGGCTGGAGGTCTACCGGCGCGGAAAGACGGCCACGAACTTCTATCGCCTGCGCGTCACGGCCGAAAAGCTTGCTGCCATCTCCGACGCGCAGGCGGCTCGCTGGGCGGCAGACGACGCCACGGCCGGGCCGGCGATCAATTCGAACAATCGGCAATGCCAGCAGGACGCGGGGTGCAGGAAATGACGGCGGATGATGGTGCGCTGCGCCAGCAAATGGGCGAGCTAATCGCCAGCCAGCGGGCAATTCAGGAAGATCTACGCCGCATCGAGGACAAGCTCCAGCGTTCGGACGACAAATCCGACGCCAGCCGCGCGAAGATGCATAGCCGCATCGACGAGGTTGTCGGCACGGTGGGCGAAGTTCAGACAACGGTCGCAGGGCTGGAGAAAGATGTGAAGGACATGAAGCCCGTCACGGACGAGGTCCGACGCTGGAAGCTCCTTGGCATGGGTGCTCTCGGCATGATGGGAGTTGGCGGCATCGCCCTCGGGGTTTCATTCGCCGACGCTCTCAAGCGCATCGGCACTCTTCTGACTGGACGATAGTCGCATTAGTAGCCAGCTCGCCTCCAGCCGGCGGCTTGAGCCTCAGCTTCCGAACAAAACCACCGCTCTCCATCCATGTAGCTGATGCGGGTCGCGTCATAATAATGCTGGCCTGGAACGTGATATATCCGCTGGCCGCCGTTGTAGGAGACATTGCCCTTGATGTTGCAACTCGGGTCGTAAATCTCGCGTGGGACGAGGGCATATCCGCCCGTAGCCAGAAAGCTTGCGACCGACGCGCCGATGACGAGATAGGTGAAGTTGCTCATTCCGGCGTGATAGCCCACGGGTGTTATCTGTCGGTTTCAGCATTACATAAAGTTGTAGGCGCCGCACGAAAAGCTTACCGGGGAGGGCGGGTTTGAAATCCCAACGAATGCGATGGTCTGCCATTCATGAAAGTCTCTGCTACGCCAGCCAGTTGTGCCGCATTTTTCGACGGCCCGCTTTTGCTGCGTGCACTAGGCCATGAACCGCTACTAAAATAGCAGTAAGCCTCCCTGGGTCGGCTTCACGGTCGGGTTCCCAGAAATCACCACCAGTGGCGTGCTCGATTAATGCATGCACTTTCACATCACAGTCCCATTTGATTGGGCTTGTGAAAAGCGTTTCAACGAGTTCGGCAATATTGTGCTGTTGGGCAATCATCTGAGAACGCAGAACCTGTCCTTCCATTCCCAGGTCTGATGCCCCTTTCACCCAAAATCTTTCAGACATCTCACCAAGGGATCGAGCCGCAGCAATCAAATCCTGCAAATCAGAATTCCGCTGGTCCTCTGAATTTTTGCTCCGCTGAAATAATGTCTCAACGTATTTCGCACCAAAATTCGCGATGAACGCGCCGATTCCAGCTAATACGATAGTCCAGAACGCTTCCATATTATTGAGCGCGGTTCAGTGGGCTACAGCTTCCGGCTTGGTCGCATCAACGAACTTCCAGATCATATTTTCGTAAGTTTTGAAGGCGCCCTCTGCTTTGAAGCGAAGAAGCTGGCGCAGTTTCTCACGCTGGAACCCGCGGCGAATAAGCCCACCGAATGCCTCCTCTAGGAATGAGGAGGAATACCCAGCTGTGCCGTCGAGCACGATTATAAGCTGTTCCTCGTTTTTTATCGCTGGGACGAGGTAATCATCGCGGAATTCCTCCCCACTGCCTTTTCCATGTTTACGGTAGCGCCCACCAGGGTACTTCGTAAAATCGTCAGCGATGCTAATCGTTCTCATCGGAATCTTCCTGACTACGGAATACGTCTGCGCTGACATTCCATTCGATGAGCGTACCTCCGATCGAGCGGTCATGGTCGCGCGCCTCAATGGTCTCGTCAGCATGATACACTATTTCGCCTCTGCCACTCAAGATTCGCAGATAACCGTCCGTTGAACCGGTTACCACATCACTCATGCGCTGAAGGCCTAGCCCTCTATGATCGTCGCCAGTGCGTGTGCGTCCAACCTCTAACGCGGCCTTCAACATAATGGAATCGTTCGGGAACATCTCTCCAAATGCTGAAGCAATTCGGGCTCTAACATGCTCGTAGAAGGTGGCGGTTGGCAACGTATGAGGAATCCCCGCCCCCTGGTCAAAAACGAAAAATCGTAATGCGGCCCTTTTCATATCCAAACAGCCGGCGGCCCACCAACGATGCCCCGCAAAAGCGTGGCGCGGCACGTAGTTAGGAGGATATGCGTGAGCAATCGCGTTCTCTGCTGCTTCCATGAGGCCCGCAAACATCTCTGGATTATTTGTAAAGCCATCCAAGACGCTGCGAAATCTCTCTTGGAGCATGGCTATTTTCTCTCCATCGGTCTTCTGTCCAGACATAAGTGGGGCGAGAGTAAAATTGTCCTCACCAATTTCGTCAGTTACCGGCTTAATGCCGAGCAACTGAAAAACCCCCAAATCAGACAAAAGGTTCCGAACAGTCGGAGCCCACAGATGTGATTCCCTCACGCGGAGACGAATGTTTTTCATTAGTTTCCAACGGTGGAACTCTGCAGCTAAGACGATAGCGACGGGGACTGAAAGCATTTTTATGGGTTTCAGATCGATATAGAGACGCTGCAAAGAGGAGCGGCGCGTGAGCACCGCATCTCTAAATGCATCAAGGAATGCGACAGTAGGGCCGTAAGCTTGTTGAAAGCTAAGAACCTGTGGAGCAGAAACGCGGATTTCGGGGCTTGGTGGTAGGCGGGTTCTGCCTTTGCGCCTCAAGCATAGCTTCCAGCGCTTCTCTCCAATCCTTGCAAGCATTGCGATCCTAGAAGGTGCGATTCTTTTCATTCTTCACGTTTTGCCCAGATCCCTATAATGCCTAAACCTTAGCGGGTTTTTTGATCTGTGAGCAAGAAAATCGATCTGGGGTTGTCGAGCGGTAGTCCGAATCAAGTCGCCGTCCGTACAAACACACCTGCCTCTTCCTCGGCGGCCAGGAATGCTTTTCTCGCAGCTTCCGGGCCTTGCGTCTCTCCAGCACGGCTATACAAGCGCTTCTGCGCCTTCATGAAGGCATGGCCAGAATCAGCTGGCCAATCCGTGAGTAGGGCCCGTGCAGCCTCCTCGGCGCTCGCGATCGTCCGATATTGACCGAGCCGCTGGGTTTCGAATGTGACGGGCTCGTTCCATCTGCCAATGGCCATCTCACACCTCACGCTATACAAAGCGCCCCGCACGAGGCGGGGCAAAGGCTGAACTAAGTAGAGTGGCGTTTCAGAACGAGCGCGAGAGAGAATTGTTCCGACGGGCGGCGGCGCAACAGGGGAGCTGCGCCGCCAAACAAGCCCCCGGACCTGCGCCTTGAAGACTTTGGCTCTCCCAAGGCACCCGCGCCCTTTCGGGCGGCTACAGATGGCATGTTCTGCGAAGCGAGGAAAGCCGTAAGCAGATACCCTTTTTAATGGCCGCCGACACGGGTCCGAAAGTCTCAGGCGAAAAAAAGAGACGAACCCTCGCAATGCCTGGAAGGCTCGTCTCTTCCAACATCCGCTCGGGACATGCGCGGATCGCTACAAACCAGCAAATTGGGATAAGGTTCCATTGGCGGAGCGCGGATGGCGGGTTGTGTTGAGTAAAATTCTCCAATTATCGCGTGTGAAAACTCATCGTTTATTTGTCCGAATTGTCTGATCTTAATGCTGAGCTATCGTTTGAGTTGCAAATTGTAACGTTGAGGGGGTTCAACATGGACGCACGGCCCAAACAATCGCTCGTAGCGAGCGTAGGCACAACGGGAAGGAAATCCGGAAGCTACATCACGCAGATGTTGCGTGAACTCCGGTCACAGGCGGAGGCCAGCGATTGGCAACTCGCGTACATGATCGAGATGGCCATGTTGCATTCCGACCAGATAGACTGCGGCATGGTGAAGGCGGAGGTTCGAACGAAAACCCGGTAGGTCTAGGGCTATTCGGAAAGGCGGCGCGTTCTCGTCACTTCTGACTGCTGACAAGCTCCGGCCGGAGGAGAGCTCTCTAACGCCTGTACGGTGGTAAAATACTCTCTGAGCAGTTTCACGCCTTCTGACGGTTCGAGGCCTTGGCGCATGGCAACGCGCGCAACGCCCATCGCCATCCGCAACTGAGCTTCATCTTTAGTACGATGTGCCATGACGTGCTCTCCAAATCGCGGCGAACGTTGCGTTAGTTTTGTCGGCTTAGCAACTCCGTAAATCCATCATTAGGAACTCAGGGCCAACAAGAAGCCTGTCGCACGCATCAAGCTCAGTTTTGAACCGGCTCTGTTGTCTCCTCATCACCCTCATCCGCGCGGAGATACCCTTGCCCGATCAACCAGTCCTCAGCGATAACCGCAAGCGCCTCCTCGCGCGTGAGGTCCTGCTCCAAGGCAAAGCGGTCCAAGGCGTCTTCAATCTTCGGCGCCAACTTCATCTTTCCCTCCGTTAATGCTCCTGCAGGATGGAGTTCACTTTCGGACTTCAGCGCCGATCTTGGCCAGCGCCTTCGTTCAAGTTCGTCAGGAGGGATGCTTGTATTTCCTCCTGGTCTAGGTCGTCGTCCAGCGAGTGGAGACTTTGCCCCATCAGCCAGTCGCGCACGATGAATGCCAGCGCCTCGTCGCGCGTCAACTCTTTCTCTGCAGCGAATTTCTGGAATGCGCGTTCAACACCTGTTGAGAACATATGCGGCTCCCGCGGTCCCGGCGATTAGAGCAAGATGGCCGTCGACACTACCTTCCCAAGCATCTTCTATTATGTCCATCTCTTTCACGCCCACTCGTGCTGAGGCTGGTCGCGGCGGGTGAAACCGGCGCCCATTGGAGCCTAGTCCTTGGCCGCGGCAGCCTGTCCTCCCTGTCGCCGCCAAATGTGCTCGACATTGGCAAGCCGATCAAACACGCCGAAGGCGTCGCCATTTTCTGCGACGTATTGCTGCTTCGAAACTGCGGATAGAGCTGCCTTTTCCTTTGCGAGTTCCGTTTGAAGGGCAGGGCAGGTTTGACCGGCATAGGCGGCCATGGGAATGTCGGCAGGCACGATTGCATCAGGCCGTTTTGCGCAGGAAGTCGCAACAGCCGCGGCGAGCGCGGCAGCGATGTATTTGAATTTCATTGTATCCCCCAGAATTGTGCTTCGATCAAAGAATATCTATCTGAGGCTGTAGGGCGGTCGCTGACTTGTTCCAGGTATCGGTTCAAAGTGGGGCGGAGCATGTGGATGTTATCTGCGGAGAAAGCACGATATCGATCCCGCTTGGACGCCTAGAAGGTCATGCGCATAGCCTCTCGTTGAAACTTAGAGAGGAGAGGAAATGCAAGACAACGTGCGAGCTATTACGCCGGTCAGTATCAGTGGACTCGCTCCGGGCGTGCCACCCACCGGAACGCCGATCTTCGAATTTATCAAGCCCACCGACCTATTTGTCGATCCTGCATACCAGCGCAGTATTGGCGAGAGGGGCCTCTCCCAGATACGGCGCATGATTGAAGAATTTGATTGGGCAAAGTTTAAGCCGCCGATTTGCGCCTATGCAGAACATGAGGGTGCGACGGTTCTCAAGGTGCTTGATGGCCAGCATACCGCCATCGCTGCAGCATCGAACCCGAACATTCCTGAGATCCCGGTCATGATTGTGGAGGCGGAGGACACGGCGGCCCAGGCGAAAGCCTTTATCGGCCAAAACACACAGTCGTTGCGCGTTACGAATCTGCAACTCCATCAAGCTGCAATCGCCGCTGCGGACGAGGACGCGTTGACCTTGGAATTGACCTGCACGGCGTCCAACGTAAAGCTTTTAAAGAATCCGAATTCTTACACGGGAGATGGATCGCGCCAGACCATCGCGGTCAAACAGATCGAGGCACTTATTGCGCGTCGCGGACGGATCGTCGCTAGGCAGGTACTTGAGACGATTGCCAATGCTGAACGTGGCCCGATAACTGCCTCTCAAATCAAAGCGGCCGAAATGCTGCTGACCGATAATGAGTATGCAGAGCACATCACGGCTGATGATTTGACGTCCGCCATTATTGACTTGTTGTACACTGCAGAAGAGGAAGCAAAGCTATTCGGCGCCACGCACAAAGTGCCACTTTGGCGCGCCCTCGCCATCATCTGGTACCGAAAGTGCAAGAAAAGGCGTGGTGCGTTGCGAGCCGCATAGTTCTCGCTGGGACTGGCAGCCACGTCCGAATATCTGTGTGCGTCGTCGGGCAAGATATTCTTGCCCGACCCATACTAGAGTCAAAGCACAAGCATCCACCCTTTGGCGAGGGTGTGCTTGAATGTCGGCTTCAAATCAGGCAAGTTGTCCGTGGGCGTAGAAACCCGGACCGAGATAGGCAGGGCATCGATTGGCGTCGATGGCTGCTGACAGCGTGAGACCCTTGGCGGGGTCAAAATCGCTTGGCTGCGCATTGGCGTGCGCGCCGAACCCGACCTTTGTAGGCCGGGGGAGTGCGCTATGTCCAGAGGGAAACCTTAAAATCGTGCTGCCTGTCTCTCGGCAGGTTTCTACCCCCCGGCCGCCGGTCTGCCACCGGCGCTAGGAGCATCGCGTCGTAGAAAGCCCGTTGCTCCCCGGACGTAGAAATCCGGTCGAACCGAGAGACAACCATGGAACACTACCCTGACATCCAGCGGCGTGACGGTACGCTGTTTTTCGTGCTGCCCGAAACGACACCTCGCGCTGCCATCGCGACGTCAATCGAGCGGCTTATCGACATGCTCGACGCTATGGAAGGCGACCCCGATTTCGAGCCCTATCTCGCTGGCTTCGATCACGACACAAGCGAACGCGAAGAGGATGCCGGTGACTGCCGCGAAGCGGACTATGCCGATGATGAGCCGAGCCTCGCCGCTGCCGAGCGCCACCCCACACCCTCTGGATTTATGTATGGCGATCACGCGGAAATGGGGCACGTCTCAGCACCGTCTGGCGCGGTAGAGACAGACAGCGAACCGACGTGGGAGGAGATCGCCGCAATAGACTTCGAACCGTGGCAAAGCGACCTCCTCGAAATTCTTCCGGACAGGGAACGGTGGATGATGACGCTGGTCACGGTTCGGATGGCTAGCGTCTTGCTGACCCGGACCAAGGTTGAAGTAATTGAGGCCATGGCCAACATGGCGGAGGCTAAGACCGAAGACGGCGAGAATGTAGCGGTGCGGTTCATTGAAGGACTGCTTTCCACCCGCGACGTGCTTCAAGCCTCGCTGGCCATTATAGAATGCGCGATCTCTCGCGGTGCCAGCGCAGCCATGAACACCTGACCAACCAGCCCGGCCGCCTTCGGTGGTCGGGCTTTTTTTATGTCTTTTTTTGCTCCGATACCGTTCATTTAAAGGTGGATAGGAAGCGGGATTGGGCTTTCAATAAGAGCGCATAACTAGCTGTAAAATATTCGGAAAACCTGATTTCAAGCGTTCCGCGACCGGGAAACGGAGCTCGTGCGCACCATGCGCCGGGCGGCCCGGATGATGAAACGCTAACAGGAGATACCAGGCATGACGCAGAGGACGAAGACCGCGCCGGAGACCAAGGCCGTGCCGGAAACGATGACCGCCGCCTTCGACGATTTCATGGAGGCCTTCGAGGCCTTCAAGGAGACGAACGACCGCCGGCTCGGCGAGATCGAGCAGAAGCTGACCGCCGACGTGGTGACGCGCGACAAGGTGGACCGCATCAACCGCGCCATGGACGAGCACAAGCGCGTGCTCGACGGGCTGGCGCTGAAGAAGGCCCGCCCGGCGCTGGGCGGTGCCGGCGAGGGCTCGCCCGAGGCGGCCGAGCACAAGGCGGCCTTTTCCGCCTATATGCGCCGGGGCGACGAGAGCGCGCTTCGGGCGCTGGAGGGCAAGGCCATGTCGGTCGGCTCGGCGGCGGACGGCGGCTATCTCGTGCCGCCGGAGACCGATACGGAGATCGGCCGGAGGCTTTCCGCCGCTTCGCCGATCCGGGCGCTGGCGACGGTGCGGCAGGTCTCCGGCGCGGTGCTGAAGAAGCCCTTCGCGACCTCCGGCATGGCCTGCGGCTGGGTGGCGGAGACGGCCTCGCGGCCGCAGACCAACGCGGCGCAGCTCGCCGAGCTCTCCTTCCCGACCATGGAGCTCTACGCCATGCCTGCGGCGACGGCGGCGCTGCTCGACGACGCGGCGGTGGACGTGGAAAGCTGGATCGCCTCGGAGGTGGACATCGTCTTCGGCGAGCAGGAGGGCACGGCCTTCGTCTCCGGCGACGGCACCAACAAGCCGAAGGGGTTCCTCAGCTATACCAATGTCGCCGACAGCGGCTGGAGCTGGGGCAATATCGGCTATATCGCCACGGGCACGGCCGGGGCCTTCAAGGCGAGCGGGCCGTCCGACACGCTGATCGACACGATCTATGCGCTGAAAGCGGGGCACCGGCAGAATGCCAGCTTCGTCATGAACCGCAAGACGCAGAGCGCCATCCGCAAGTTCAAGGACGCCGACGGTAACTATCTCTGGCGCCCGCCGGCAACGCCCGGCCAGGCAGCCTCGCTGATGGGCTTTGCCATCGCCGAGGCCGAGGACATGCCGGATGTGGCGGCCGACAGCTTCTCCATCGCTTTCGGCGATTTCCGCGCCGGCTATCTCGTCGTCGACCGCACGGGCGTTCGCGTGCTGCGCGATCCCTATTCGGCCAAGCCCTATGTGCTGTTCTACACCACCAAGCGCGTCGGCGGCGGGGTGCAGAATTTCGAGGCGATCAAGCTGGTGAAGTTCGCGGCGAGCTGAGGGCAAGACCCCTCCCCAACCCCTCCCCACAAGGGGGAGGGGCTTACCGCGCCGCGCCCCCTGCATTCCACTTTGAACGATGAGCAAGCCTCCATCTTTCTCCCCCTTGTGGGGGAGATGCCGGCAGGCAGAGGGGGACTTTCTTCTGTTTCTTTTTCTCTCGCACCGGCGGGCGTTCCCTGCCGCCGGTGCAGCGGGCGCGGTTTTCCTCCCGGCCGCGCCCGCATTTCCTCCATCGGACAGGATTGCCATGACCATTGCCGAACTCATGCCGCCGGCCGTGGAGCCGGTCACGCTCGCCGAGGTGAAGGCGCATCTGCGCCTCGACACGGACGGCGAGGATGCGATGCTGGCGGCGCTGGTCCGCGCGGCGCGCGAACATCTGGAGGCCGAGACGGGGCTTTGCCTGATCGCGCGGCTGCTGCGGCTCTATCTCGACGACTGGCCGGAGGGCAGGGTGATTCAGATTGCCAGGGGGCCGGTGCAAGCCATTGAAATGCTGACGGTCTACGACGATTTCGGCGCGCCGGTCGACGTGAATACGGCCGGCTACGTGCTCGACGGCGCGGCGCGGCCGGCCCGGCTCATCCTGCCCGAAAGGCCGGCGACGGCGCGGGCGATGAACGGCATCGAGATCGATTTCACCGCCGGCTTCGGCGATAGCGGCGCGGATGTGCCGGATACGCTGAAGCGGGCGCTGCTGCTGCATGTAGCCGTGATGTTCGAGCTGCGCGGCGTGCTCGCCGCCGAAGACCAGCCGGGGGCGGTGCCGGAGGGCTACGACCGGCTCGTCGCGCCCTGGCGCCTGCGAGGCTGTGATGGGTGCGCTCATCGATCCCGGCCGGCTGAATGCCTGCCTCGTTCTGGAGCGGCTCGGCTGCCCGGCCATCGACAAGGGCGCCAACCAGCCGCAGACCTTCCTCGACCCGAAGAGCATCGAGAACACGCCGCCGCACCATTCCGGCGGCGCGCGCAGCGATTCCATGCAGCGCCGCTTCCTCGACGCCCATCACGACTGGTGGCAGGGCGCGGGGCCGGAGGCGGGCATGGTCGATCCCGCCGCATGTTCCTGTGGACCTGGGACGCGCGGCCCTATCCGGCCTTCCCCGAAAACACCGCGCTCTGGGCGGACGGCATCAACTGGCAGCGCGGGCACTGGCTGAACGGCCGGCTCGGTGCGGGCACCGTCGCCGACGTCATCGCTGCCATCCTGACCGACAACGGCTTTGCCGATTTCGACGTTTCGGGCGTGGTGGGCGACCTGCCGGGCCTCGTGCAGGGCGAGCAGGCCTCGGCGCGCGGGCTGGTCGAGCCGCTGATGGAGGCCTTCCAGATCGATGCGCTGGAGGCGAACGGCAGGCTCACCTTCCGCTCGCGGCTGAAATCCGCCCTGCCGGCGGCCCGGCTCGACGTGCTCGCCGAACGGCCGGACGAGGCGCTCTTCGAGGAGACGCGCGGCCATATCAGCGATCTTGCCGGCGAGGCGATCCTGGACCATTTCGACGAGACGAGCGCCCATCCGCGCGTCACCACGCGCTCCCGCCGCATGGCGGGCGATACGGACCGGGTGCTGCGCATCTCGCTGCCGGCCGTGCTGCATGCGGGCGCGGCGACCACGAGCGTGGAAACCGCGCTGCGCGACCATCGCTCCGGCCAGCGCCGCGTCACCTTCCGCCTGCCGCCGACGGCGCTCGGCTTCACGCCCGGCGACGTGGTGCGGCTGGCGGAGGGGCCTTCCGGACGCTTCCTCATCACCGGCATCACGGACGGCCTCGTGCGCGAGGTGGAGGCGCGTGGGCTGGCGGCGGGCGAGAGCGCAGCGCCGCTGGTGGTCGGCGGCGGCAACAAGCCGGTCAACGGGGCGGGGCCGGCGGATGCCTTATCGCCCGTCATCGCCCTTCTCGATTTGCCGGTCCTCGGCTCGGGCGAAGCACAGGATTTCGCCTCCATCGCCGCCTATGCGCGGCCGTGGCGCTCCATGGTCGTCTCCAGCTCGGAAACCAGCGAAGGCTACCGCATCCGCGTGCGGCTCGACCGGCCGGCGCGGATCGGCGAGCTGGCCGAGCCGCTTGGCGCGGGCGTCGTCGGGCGCTTCGACCCGGACCGGGCGATCCTTCTCGACCTGCCCACGGGCGGGCTCTCCTCCGTGGACACGGTGAGCGTGCTGAACGGTAGCAACCGCCTCGCCGTTGAGGGCGCAAACGGCGCGTGGGAAATCGTCGCCTTCCGCACCGCGAGCGAAATCGCGCCGGGCCGCTGGCGGCTGACGGGACTTTTGCGCGCGCTTTGCGGCACGGAGGACGCCATGGTGTCCGGCCATGCCGAAGGGGCGCAGGTCGTGGTGCTCGACGATGCCGTGCGCCCGCTCGGCCTCGACGTGGAGGAGATCGGGCGGCTTACCAACTGGATCGTCGATGCGGTCGGCGTTTCCGAAGGGCAGGTCGGGCCGTTCGCCTTTGCCGGCGGGCAGCGGGCCTTGACGCCGCTCTCGCCCGTGCACCTTCGCGGCCGGCGCGGGCTCGACGGCGTGGCGCGCTTCTCGTGGATACGGCGCGGGCGGATCGATTCGGATAGCTGGCTCGCCGCCGAAATCCCGCTCGACGAGCCGGCCGAGGCCTACCGGCTCGACATTCTCTCGGGCGGAACGGTGCTGCGCAGCGTCGAGACCCCGGTCCCCGCCTACACCTATCCGGCCGCCGACGAGCTGGCCGATTTCGGCGTGCTGCAGGGCTCGCTCTCCATCCGCGTGCGCCAGCTCGGCCGCGCGGTGCCGCTCGGCCTGCCGGCCGAGGCGACACTCATCCTCTAGGAAAGGAAAAGCCATGAACGACGTGAAAGCCTGGTACCGGTCGCGCACCGTCTGGGGCGCGCTTGTCGCGATTCTCGCCTCGCTCGCCCATGCCGCCGGGGTCGAGGTGACGGCCGGCGACGAGGCCGAGCTTGCGGATCTCCTCGTCGCGGCGGTGGGCGTGGTCGGCGGCCTCGTGGCGCTGATCGGCCGGATTTCGGCGAGCCGGCGCGTGCACTAGGCGGCATTTCCAACCCCGGCCCGCATTCATTTGCCATTCAGCGTGGATCGTTTATTGCTTGCATCACACCGATCCGCATCTGAAAGTATGTTCATGGCCTCGCCACTTCTCATATCCGCGCTTGCGGCCAGCCTGATGCTCCCGGCGCCCGTCGAAACGGGCGCGCGGCGGGATGTCGTCGCGGTAGGCGGCGATTGCAGCAGCGCGGCCGCGCAGGTGGTGGCCCAGACCGGCGGCGAGCTTCTGTCCGCCAAGCCGGATGGCAATAGCTGCGTGGTGACCGTGCTGGTGCCCGGCAATGGCAATGCCCGCCCGCGCAAGGTGACGGTGCGCGTGCCGATGTAAGGGCCGCCGGGCTACCTTGCCCGGCGATGGAATGGAGACGGGGACGACGCGATGCGCATTCTGGTGGTCGAGGACGACGTCAATCTGAGCCGGCAGCTCAGCGAGGCGCTGAAGGAGGCGGGCTACGTGGTGGACCAGGCCTTCGATGGCGAGGAAGGCCACTATCTCGGCGATACCGAGCCCTATGACGCCATCATCCTCGATATCGGCCTGCCGGAGATGGACGGCATCACCGTCCTCGAGAAATGGCGCGCCGACGGCAAGGCGATGCCGGTCCTGCTGCTGACCGCCCGCGACCGTTGGAGCGACAAGGTCGCCGGCATCGACGCCGGCGCCGACGACTATGTGGCAAAGCCCTTCCATGTCGAGGAGGTGCTGGCGCGCATCCGCGCCCTCATCCGCCGCGCGGCCGGCCATGCCAGCCCCGACATCGTCTGCGGCCCCGTCCGGCTCGACACCAAGGGCTCCAAGGCGACCGTCAACGGCGAGACGCTGAAGCTCACCTCGCACGAATATCGACTGCTCTCCTACCTCATGCACCATATGGGCGAGGTCGTCTCGCGCACCGAGCTGGTCGAGCACATGTACGATCAGGATTTCGACCGCGATTCCAACACGATCGAGGTGTTCGTCGGGCGCCTGCGCAAGAAGATCGGCGTCGACCTGATCGAGACCGTGCGCGGCCTCGGCTACCGGATGCAAGCGCCGGCCAATGGAAAATAAGGCCAGACGCTCCCGCTCGCTCACCTTCCGCGTCCTCTTCCTCGCCTCCCTCTGGGCCGCGGTGGCGCTCGTCGTCATCGCCGTGGTCATCTCCACGCTCTACAGGCAGAGCGCGGAGAAGAGCTTCCGCGACCTCCTGCGCGCCCAGCTCTACAACGTCATCAATTCGGTTTCGGCGGGCGACAACACCCGGCTTGCCGGCACGCCGCAGCTCGGGGACCTGCGCTTCTTCCAGCCGCAATCCGGCTGGTACTGGATCGTCGAGCCGATCGGCGGGGCGCTGGAGGGCGAGGCGCTGACCTCCTCCTCTCTCGGCACCGGCAGCATACCGATCCCCGATACCGACAGCATCCCCTTCGACACGCGCTACGAGCGCTTCTACACCACGGTCGATTCCTTCGGGAACGAGGTGGAGGTGGGCGAGACGGAAGTGGTGCTCGACGACGAGGGGCGCACGGCGCGCTTCCGCGTCGTCGGCAATCGCGACGTGCTGGAAGCGGACATCAACGATTTCTCCGGCAGCCTCTATCTGGCGCTCGCCGGCTTCGGCGTCGGCAGCCTTCTCCTCAACGCGGCGGCGATCCTCATCGGCCTGAAGCCCCTCGACCGCGCCCGCAAGGCGCTGGAAAAGATCCGGGCCGGCGAGAGCGAACAGCTCGACGGCGATTTCCCGAGGGAAATCCTGCCCCTGGCGAGCGAGGTGAACGCGCTGATCGACAGCAACCGGCGCATCGTCGAGCGCGCCCGCATGCAGGTCGGCAATCTCGCCCATTCGCTGAAGACGCCCATCGCCGTGCTGCTCAACGAATCGCGCCTCATCGCCGCGCCCCAGGGCGACCTCGTGAAGACGCAGGCCGAGGCCATGCAGGGACAGGTGCAGTCCTACCTCAACCGCGCCCGCATCGCCGCCCAGCGCGAATCGGTGCTGGCGCGCACGGAGGCGCTCCCGGTGCTGGAGCGGCTGGTGCGCGTGATGCGGCGGCTGAATGCCGAGATCCAGTTCCCGCTGGCGGTCGATCCGCCCGGCCTCGTCCTGGCGATGGAGCAGCAGGACGTCGAGGAAACCGTCGGCAATCTCCTCGAAAACGCGGCGCGCTATGCCCGCACGGCGGTTGCCGTCCGCGTCACCCCGGCGCCGGTCGATGTGCGCGGCAACGACGACGGGCGCAAGGGCTGGATCGTGATCGAGGTGGAGGACGACGGTCCGGGCCTCGAACCCGACCAGATTCGCGAGGCGATGAAGCGGGGAAAGCGGCTCGACGAAAGCAAGCCGGGCACCGGCCTCGGCCTTTCCATCGTCAGCGAGATCACCTCGGAATACCAGGGGACCTTCGGGCTTTCGCGCGGGGCGGGCGGCGGGCTGCTGGCGCGGCTCGTTCTGCCGGCTGTCACAAAGGATGTTGCCTGAGGCGGCGGACAATGCAACAAGGAAAGGGCTCGCGACGATGAGGATCGCGGATGTGGATGGTTATGGCGCGGCTTGCCGCCCCTTGCGTGTAGAGAGACGGTCCCAGCGGATGAAGACGGGTTTGCGCGGCGCCTTTTTCCCCCTGCTTCTGGCAACAGTGACGGTTTCAGGATGCACCACCACATCAGGCGGCAAGGGTATGGCCGGCGGCGTGCTGCCGTCCGGCTCGCGTGGCGCCGCCGTCTATATCACCGCCCTTCAGGGTGGTCTCGTGAGCCGCAATGCGGCGACGCAGCTCTCCAAGGCCGACATGCAGCGGGCGCTCGAGGCGGAATACCGCGCGCTCGAGGCGGCCCCCGGCGGCCAGCCTGTCGTCTGGCAGGGCAAGGGCGTCAGCGGCTCGGTCGTCGCGGCCGCGCCCTATCAGGTCGGCTCGCAGAACTGCCGCCAGTACAGCCATACGCTGACGGTCGAGGGGCGCGACACCACGACCCGCGGGGCCGCCTGCCGCAATGCCGACGGCGCCTGGACGCCGCTTTCCTGAACGCCCGGGCCTGAACAGGCATAAACTTGCGGCGAAACGCCTCAATTTTGCGTCATCGCGCCGGGGGGAATTGGAAACGCACCGGTGTTCCAGTATTTGAACGGTCATGTTCTTCTGGATTCTCGTCGCCATCCTGACGGCCGCTGTCGCCGTCGTCCTGCTCCTGCCGCTGCTGCGCCATCCCGCGGAGGCGGCGGACGATGCCGGCTATGACGTCGAGGTCTATCGCGACCAGCTCGAGGAATTGAAGCGCGACGAGGCGACGGGCCTCATCGGCGTCGGCGAGGCCGAACTTGCCCGCGCGGAGGTCGCGCGCCGGCTGATCGCCGCCCGCAAGGCCGAAGCGAAGGAGCGGGCGCATCCTGCAAGCCGCCGCAACCGGCTGGCGCAGGCTTTCGTCATCGTGCTCCTGCCCGCCATCGGGCTCTGTCTCTACATCGCGACCGGCCGGCCGGACCTTCCGGCCCAGCCGCTCGCCGAACGCCTCGCCAATCCCGGCAATGATATCGGCATCCTCGTCGCCAAGGCGGAGAACCATCTGGCCCGCAATCCCGAGGACGGGGAGGGCTGGGACCTGCTTGCGCCGATCTATTACCGCAGCGGCAGGATGGAGGATGCGGCGAACGCCTTCTCCGAGGCGATCCGCCTGCTCGGCGAAACGCCCGACCGGCTCGACGGCTATGCGGAGACGCTGATCGCCCTTGCGAACGGCATCGTCACCGCGGATGCGCGCAAGCATCTCGAAGCATCGCTGAAGCTCAATGCCGACAATCCCCGTGCCCGCTACTATCTCGCGCTGGCGCTGGAGCAGGAAGGCAAGCGCGAGGAGGCCCGGGCGGCCTTCGAGGCGATGGCGAAGCAAGCGCCGGCCGATGCGCCCTGGCTGCCGCTCGTCAACAAGCATATCGCCGCGACCGCGACGGGTGAGGGCGGCGGCACGGCCGGCCAGCCCGGCAACCCGACGGCCGAGGACGTTGCCGCCGCAGAGGACATGTCGGCGGGCGACCGCCGGCAGATGATCGGCGGCATGGTCGAGGGCCTCGCGGCGAAGCTCCAGGAAAATCCCGACAATTTCGAAGGGTGGATGCGCATCATCCGTTCCTATGTTGTGCTGGATCAAAGGCCGAAGGCCGAGGCGGCGCTAATGACGGCGCTGAAAACCTTCCCGGCGGACAGCGAGAACGGAAGACAGCTTCTCGCGCTGGCGCGGGAACTGTCGATTTCGGTTGAGGGCAGCGGACAATGACACGCAAACAGAAACGTCTGGCGGTGATCGGTGGCGGCGTCGCCTTCCTCGTCGCGGCAGTGCTGCTGGTCATGTTCGCCTTCAGCCAGTCGATCGCCTATTTCTACGTGCCGGGCGATCTCGCCAAGGCGAACCTCGCGCCGGGCACCCGCATCCGTCTCGGCGGCCTCGTGGAGGCCGGCACGGTCAAGCGCGGCGAGGGCTCCACCATAACCTTCACGGTGACCGACACGCTCGCCAACGTGCCGGTGACCTATACCGGCATCCTGCCGGACCTCTTCCGCGAGGGCCAGGGCGTCGTCGCCGAGGGGGCCTTCGGCACGGATGGACTTTTCGTCGCCGACACGGTTCTCGCCAAGCATGACGAGACCTATATGCCCAAGGATGTGGCCGACCGCCTGAAGGCGCAGGGCGTCGAGCTTTCCGGTAAGGAAACGATCAAATGATCATCGAGCTTGGACATTATGCCCTCGTGCTGGCGCTGGCGACGGTCGTCGTCCAGTTCGTCCTGCCGCTGGTCGGTACGCTTCGCAACGACCGCTCGCTGATGGCCGTGGCTCCCGCCGCGGCCCTTGCCGGCTTCATGCTCGTGCTCTTCTCCTTCTCGGTGCTGACCTTCGCCTATGTCGTCTCCGACTTCTCGGTCGCCAACGTCTTCGAGAACTCGCATTCGCTGAAGCCGATGATCTACAAGATCTCCGGCGTCTGGGGGAACCACGAGGGCTCGATGATGCTCTGGCTCCTCATCCTCTCCTTCTTCAGCGCGATGGTCGCGACCTTCGGCGCCAACCTGCCGGAGCGGCTGCGCGCCAACGTGCTGGCGGTGCAGGGGCTGATCTCGGTGGCCTTCGCCCTCTTCATCCTGCTGACCTCCAATCCGTTCCTGCGCCTTTCGCCGGCGCCGCCCGAAGGGCGGGACCTCAATCCGGTGCTGCAGGACATCGGCCTCGCCATCCATCCGCCGCTGCTCTATCTCGGCTATGTCGGCTTTTCCGTCTGCTTCTCCTTCGCCATCGCGGCGCTGATCGACGGCCGCATCGATGCGGCCTGGGCGCGCTGGGTGCGGCCCTGGGCGCTCGCGGCCTGGTCCTTCCTCACGGCCGGCATCGCCATGGGCTCGTACTGGGCCTATTACGAGCTCGGCTGGGGCGGCTGGTGGTTCTGGGACCCGGTGGAGAACGCCTCCTTCATTCCGTGGCTCGCCGGCACGGCGCTGCTGCATTCCGCGCTCGTCATGGAAAAGCGCGAGGCGCTGAAGATCTGGACCGTGCTGCTCGCGATCCTCACCTTCTCCATGTCGCTGCTCGGTACCTTCCTCGTGCGCTCGGGCGTGCTGACCTCGGTGCATGCCTTCGCGACCGATCCGACGCGCGGCGTCTTCATCCTCGGCATCCTCGTCTTCTTCATCGGCGGGGCGCTGTCGCTCTTCGCCTTCCGCGCCGCGACGCTCAAGGCCGGCGGCCTCTTCGCGCCGATCTCGCGCGAGGGCGCGCTCGTCCTCAACAATCTTATTCTCACGACGGCGGCGGCGACGGTGCTGACCGGCACGCTCTATCCGCTCGTGCTGGAAGCGCTGACGGGCGAGAAAATCTCCGTCGGCCCGCCCTTCTTCAACCTCACCTTCGGCCTTCTGATGCTGCCGCTGCTGCTGGCCGTGCCCTTCGGGCCGCTGCTCGCCTGGAAGCGGGGCGATATCCTCGCCGCCGGCCAGCGCCTCTTCGCGGCGGTCGGCATCGGCCTCGTCGTGGCGGCGGCGGTCGTCTATGTGCATGACGGCGGCCCGGTGCTCGCCTATTTCGGCCTCGCCATCGGCTTCTACATGATCGCGGGCGCGATCACCGATCTGTGGCTGCGCGCCGGCATCGGCAAGGTGGCCGGCAATGTCGCCTTCCGCCGCTTCATCGGCCTGCCGGGCTCGGCCTTCGGCACGGCGCTCGCGCATATCGGCATCGGCGTCACGGTCGTCGGTATCATCGCGGTCACCGCCTTCGAGACCGAGCATGTGGTGGAGATGAAGCCCGGCGCGCAGGTCGAGGCCGGCGGCTATACCCTGACCTTCGACGGCATGCGCCGCGGGCAGGGGCCGAATTATACGGAAGAAGCCGGCCACTTCACCGTGGCGCGCGGCGGCGTGATCGTCACCGAGATCTGGTCGTCGAAGCGCCTCTATATGGCGCGCCGCATGCCGACGACGGAAGCGGGTATCCGCACCTTCGGCCTCAGCCAGCTCTATGTCTCGCTCGGCGACGCCATGGCCGACGGCGGCATCGTCGTGCGCGTCTGGTGGAAGCCGATGATCCTGTGCATCTGGATCGGCGCGCTGATCATGATGGCGGGCGGCGCGGTCTCGCTCTGCGACCGGCGCCTGCGCGTCGGCGCGCCGCAGAAGGCCCGCAAGGTGAAACCCGTGCTGGAGGCGGCGGAATGATGCGCCGCCTGCTCATCGCCGCTCTCTTCCTGCTTTCGGCCTTCCCGGCCTTCGCCGTCAATCCGGACGAGGTCCTCTCCGATCCGGCGCTGGAGGCGCGCGCCCGCGCCCTTTCGGCAGAACTGCGCTGCATGGTCTGCCAGAACCAGTCGATCGACGATTCCAATGCGGAACTAGCCCGCGACCTTCGCCTCCTCGTGCGCGAGCGGCTGAAGAACGGCGACAGCGACGAGGCGGTGATCGACTATGTGGTCTCCCGCTACGGCGAATTCGTGCTGCTCAACCCGCGTGTGCGCGGCGAGACGCTGCTGCTGTGGGGCGCGCCGCTTGTGCTCTTCCTCGCCGGCGCGACCGCGATGGTCCTCTTCGTGCGCCGGCGCGGCGGCCAGCCGATGGGCACGCCGCTTTCCGAAGCGGAAAAGGCCGAGCTGGAACGCGCCCTGAAAAACGACTAGCCGAATTCCCAACATTACGAAAAATTCATGCGGCGGATAGTGCCATGTAATGTGCGCCGGCCTATCTCTTTTCCATCGGCTGCCGGGCGCAGCCATGAGAGAAGAGAAAAAAGGTGCAAAGAATGTCCAAGATCTCCGCATTCCGTCCTGGCCTCAAGACCGTGCTGCAGACGACCACCGTCGCCGGGCTTGCGGCCGTCATGCTTGCGACCGGCATTCCCGCGCGCGTCACCGAAAGCCATGCCGAGGCCGTCACCGTCCAGGCCCCCCAGGTCGCGAGCTTCGCGGATGTCGTTTCGGCCGTCTCCCCCGCAGTGGTTTCCGTCCGCGTCCAGTCCGATGTGAAGCAGGCCAATGACGAGAGCAATTTCAGCTTCAACTTCGGCGGCCGCGGCTTCGACGATCTTCCCGACGATCACCCGCTGAAGCGCTTCTTCCGTGAATTCGGCGGTCAGGACCAGTTCCATGGCGATCGCGGTCCGGATCGCCGCTTCGGCGACCGTCGCGGCCCGAACCGCAAGCCGCATCTGCGCCCGACCGCGCAGGGTTCCGGCTTCTTCATCTCCGAAGACGGCTATATCGTCACCAACAACCACGTCGTCAGCGACGGCTCTGCCTTCACGGTCGTCATGAACGACGGCACCGAACTCAACGCGACGCTCGTCGGCAAGGACAGCCGCACCGACCTCGCCGTGCTGAAGGTCGCCGAGAAGGACAAGCGCAAGTTCACCTATGTCAGCTTCGCCGATGATAGCCAGATCCGCGTCGGCGACTGGGTTGTCGCCGTTGGCAATCCGTTCGGCCTCGGCGGCACGGTGACGGCCGGCATCATCTCCGCCCGCGGCCGCGACATCGGCTCCGGCCCCTATGACGACTACCTCCAGGTGGACGCCGCCGTGAACCGCGGCAATTCGGGCGGCCCGACCTTCAACCTCTCCGGCCAGGTCGTCGGTATCAACACCGCGATCTTCTCGCCCTCGGGCGGCAATGTCGGTATCGCCTTCGCCATCCCGGCTTCCGTCGCCAAGGGCGTTGTCGCCGACCTGATGAAGGACGGCAAGGTCGACCGCGGCTGGCTCGGCGTGCAGATCCAGCCGGTAAGCCGCGACATTGCCGACTCGCTCGGCCTTGCGGACGCCGCCGGTGCCCTCGTCGTCGAGCCGCAGGCCGACTCCCCCGGCGCCAAGGCCGGCATCAAGAAGGGCGACGTGATTACTGCGCTCGACGGTGAACCCGTCAAGGACCCGCGTGACCTTGCCCGCCGCGTCGCCGACATCGCGCCCGGCAAGAAGGTCGATATCTCGGTCTGGCGCGATGGCAAGTCGCAGAACGTGTCGGTCGAGATCGGCACGCTGGCCGGCGAGCAGATCCAGGCCTCGGCGACCCCCGACGAAGCGGCTCCGGCCGAGGAGAACAGCGAGCAGGCGCTCGCCGATCTCGGCATTTCGGTGACGCCGGGCGACGACGGCCTGACGGTCTCCACCGTCGATCCGGACTCCGACGCCAGCGACCGGGGCCTCAAGGAAGGCGACCGCATCACCTCCGTCAACAACCAGGCCGTCAAGTCGGCCGACGACGTGATGAAAGTGATCGAGGGTGCCCGCAAGGACGGCCGCACCAAGGCGCTGTTCCAGATCGAGACCAAGGACGGCAGCCGCTTCCTGGCGCTGCCGATCGATCAGGGCTGACCGGCTCCGTTGTTCCCTGCCCACGGCGCCGCGAGATCGAAAGGTTTCGCGGCGCTGCCGTATGGGGGGGCGGCTTCTAGCCAAGACCCTCCGAACATGCTGTAAGGTCCCTACGATGAAGATATTGATTGTTGAAGACGATCTGGAGGCGGCGGCCTATCTCTCGAAGGCCTTTCGCGAGGCGGGCATCGTGCTCGATCATGCCAGCGATGGCGAAAGCGGGCTCTTCCTTGCCACCGAGAACACCTATGACGTCCTCGTCATCGATCGCATGCTGCCGCGCCGCGACGGCCTGTCGTTGATCTCGGAATTGCGCCGCCGCAACATCCACACGCCGGTGCTCATCCTCTCGGCCCTCGGCCAGGTCGACGACCGCGTGACGGGCCTTCGCGCCGGCGGCGACGATTACCTTCCCAAGCCCTATGCCTTCAGCGAGCTTCTGGCGCGCATCGAGGTGCTGGGCCGCCGCAAGGGCACGCCCGAGCAGGACATGGTCTACCGCGTCGGCGATCTCGAGCTCGACCGGCTCTCCCACACCGTCAAGCGCGCCGGCAAGGAAATCCTGCTCCAGCCGCGCGAATTCCGCCTGCTCGAATATCTCATGAAGAATGCCGGGCAGGTGGTGACGCGCACCATGCTGCTCGAAAACGTCTGGGACTATCATTTCGACCCGCAGACCAACGTCATCGACGTCCATGTCTCGCGGCTGCGCTCGAAGATCGAGAAGGACTTCGACCAGCCGCTGCTGCGCACGGTGCGCGGCGCCGGATACATGATGAAGGACGAGGCGGCAGGCTGACCCCATGAACCGCATGCTCGGCAGGCTGACCGCCCTCTACCGCACCACCGCCGTGCGCCTCTCCGCCGTCTATCTCCTGCTCTTCGCCGCCTGCGCGGCCTTCCTCGTCTTCTACGTCTCCTCCATGTCGGAGGGGCTGCTCCAGCAGCAGATGCGTGAGGCGGTGGCGCAGGAGGCCGACCAGATCGAGCGCATCTTCGACAACAACGGCATGAACGGCCTCTTGCGCACGCTGGAGCGCCGCTCCCGCCAGCCCGGCGCGAATCTTTACATCATCGCCAGCCCCACCGGCGAGGTGCTGGCCGGCAATGTCGCCTCCCTCCAGCCTGGCGTGCTCGACACCGAGGGCTGGACGGAGACGCCGTTCCGCTACCAGCGCTATCAGGAGGAGGCGCGCGGCAACAGCCGGCCGATGGCCTATGCGCAGGTGATCGTGCTCTCCAACGGCCTTCGCGTGCTGGTCGGCCGCGATCTTGGCGAGCCGGAGAATTTCCGTGTGCTGGTGCGTCAGGCGCTGATGGTGGCGCTCGGCGTCATGGGTGTCGGCGCGCTCGCCATCTGGTACCTGATCGGACGCAACGCGCTGAAGCGCATGGACCGCATGTCGGACGCCAGCCAGCGCATCATGGCCGGCGACCTCTCGCAGCGCCTGCCGACCAGCGGTTCCGGCGATGAGTTCGACCGCCTGTCGGAATCGCTGAACACCATGCTGGGGCGCATCGAGAAGCTGAACGAGGGCCTGAAGCAGGTCTCCGACAACATCGCGCACGATCTCAAGACCCCGCTGACGCGCCTGCGCAACAAGGCGGAGGCGGCGCTCGCCGGCGGCGAAGCGGCGGAGCATCGTACGGCGCTGGAGGAGATGATCGGCGAATCCGACCAGCTCATCCGCACCTTCAACGCGCTCTTGATGATCTCCCGCGTCGAGGCCGGCCAGGCGCCCGCCGAGATGAGCGCCGTCGATATCAGCGAGATCGCCCATGACAGCGCCGAGCTCTACGAGCCCGTCGCGGAGGATTGCGGCCTGCGGCTCGTCACCGAGATTGCCGACGGCATCGAGGTCAAGGGCAATCGCGAGCTGATCGGCCAGGCGCTGGGCAATCTCATCGACAATGCCGTCAAATATGCCGAGGGCAGCGAGGGCGAGCCGGAGATCCGCGTCTCGCTGGCGCGGCGCGAGGCCGACGTCGTCCTTTCCGTCGCCGACAGCGGCCCCGGCGTGCCGGACGACAAGCGCGACGACGTGGTGCAGCGCTTCGTGCGCCTCGACGCGAGCCGCTCCAAGCCGGGCACCGGCCTCGGCCTCTCGCTTGTCGGCGCCGTGATGGAGATGCATCATGGCCGGCTGAAGCTCGACGCGACCCATCCGGAGCGGGAAAACAATCGGGGGCTGACCGTCAGGATGGTTTTCCCCATCCTCCCGGACTGATACACCTCCTCGAAACGGCGAGGAGACATCATGAGCGTGACGGAAGCGACGCGATTTTCCGATCTTTCGGCATCCCCCATCCGGCCCCTGAGCCAGACGGAAGTCAAATCGGTCCTGTCCGACCTCAAGGATTGGGGCAGGGAACACGCCGGCATTGCGAAGCTTCTTGCCGAGGATGGCCCGCTCAAGGATTTCATCGTCGCGGCCTTCACGCTCTCGCCCTATCTGCGCGATACCGCCCGTATCGATCCGGCCCTTCTCGTCCGTGCGCTGGAGGAGCCGATCCTTCCCGCCATCGAGGCCGCCGTCGCCCGCACCCGCAAGGCCTGGGAGCCGGGGGAGGGCGGCGAGGTGACGGAAGCGATGCTGATGACGCGGCTGCGCGTCGCCAAGCGCGAGGTCGCCTTCCTGACGGCGCTCGCCGACCTTGCCCGCATCTTCGACGCCCGCAAGACCACGGCGCTCCTGACCGGACTTGCGGAAGCGGCGACATCGGCGGCCATCGACCATCTCCTTCTTTCGGCGCATGCGAGCGGCAAGCTGAAGCTGCCCGATCCCGCCCGCCCGAGCGAGAAGTCCGGCCTCATCGTGCTCGGCATGGGCAAGCTCGGCGCGGCCGAGCTCAACTATTCCTCGGATATCGACCTCGTCGTCTTCTTCGATCCGATGGCGGACGTGGCGGTCGATCCGAGCGAGGCGGTCGAAACCTTCTCGCGCCTCGTGCGCCGGCTGATCCGCATCATGCAGGAGCGCACGGCGGACGGCTATGTCTTCCGCACGGACCTTCGCCTCCGGCCCGATCCCGGCGCGACACCACTCGCCATCTCCTTCGATTCGGCCATGCTCTATTACGAGGGCAGGGGCCAGAACTGGGAGCGCGCCGCCTTCATCAAGGCCAAGCCCATCGCCGGCGACCTCAAGGCCGGCGAAGCCTTCCTCAGGGGGCTGGTGCCCTTCGTCTTCCGCAAATATCTCGACTACGCGGCGATCGCCGACATCCATTCGATCAAGCGGCAGATCCATGTGCACAAGGGCCACGGCGAGATCGCCGTGAAGGGCCACAACGTCAAGCTCGGCCGCGGCGGCATCCGCGAGATCGAGTTCTTCGTGCAGACCCAGCAGCTCATCGCCGGCGGCCGCGTGCCGGCGCTGCGCCTGCGCGCCACCGAGCCCATGCTGGCCGAGCTTGCGAAAGCCAGCTGGATCGACGAGGCGACGGCGCGGGAGCTGACGGAGGCCTACTGGTTCCTGCGCGACGTCGAGCATCGCGTGCAGATGGTGCGCGACGAGCAGAGCCACATCCTGCCCGAAACCGAGGCCGAGCTGAAGCGCATCGCCTTCATGATGGGCTTTGCCGACACCGCCGCCTTCTCCGCAAAGCTGGTCGAAGTGCTGAAGACCGTCGAGCGGCGCTATGCGGCGCTCTTCGAGCAGGAGGCGAAGCTCTCCTCCGAGACGGGCAACCTCGTCTTCACCGGTCAGAAGGACGATCCCGATACGCTGGAGACCCTGAAGCGTCTCGGCTTCGAGCGCCCGGCCGACATTTCCCGCACCATCCGCACCTGGCACTACGGCCGCTACCGCGCCACGCAATCCGTCGAGGCGCGCGAGCGGCTGACGGAGCTGACACCACAGCTGCTGCGCGTCTTTGGCGAGAGCAAGCGGGCGGACGAGGCGCTGCTGCGCTTCGACAGCTTCATCTCCGGCCTGCCGGCGGGCATCCAGCTCTTCTCGCTGCTCGGCAACAACCCGGCGCTGCTCTCCCTCATCGTCAACATCATGTCGTCCGCGCCGAAGCTGGCCGAGGTGATCGCGGCCAAGCCGCATGTCTTCGACGGTATGCTGGACCCCGGCCTCCTCGCGGAACTGCCGACCCGCGCCTACCTATCCGAGCGCATCGAAGGCTTTGTCTCCGGCGCGCGGCACTATGAGGAAATTCTCGATCGCCTTCGCATCATCGCCGCCGAGCAACGCTTCCTCATCGGCATCCGCCTGCTGACCGGCGCGATCACCGGCAAACAGGCCGCCCGCGCCTTCACCCATGTCGCCGACCTCATCGTCGCGGCGGCGCTGAAGGCGGTGCTGGAGGAGATCGAGGCGGCGCACGGCAAATTCCCCGGCGGGCGCGTGGTGCTGGTCGGCATGGGCAAGCTCGGCAGCTTCGAATTGACCGCCGGCTCCGACATCGACCTGATCCTCCTCTACGACCACGAGAGCGACGCCTTCGAATCGGATGGTCCGAAACCTCTCGACAACGTCAAATACTTCACCCGCATCACCCAGCGGCTGATCGCGGCGCTCTCCGCGCCGACGGCCGAAGGCGTGCTTTACGAGGTGGACATGCGCCTGCGCCCCTCCGGCAACAAGGGGCCGGTGGCAACCCGCATCACCTCCTTCGCCAAGTACCAGGCCGAGGAGGCCTGGACCTGGGAGCACATGGCGCTCACCCGCGCCCGGGTGCTCTGCGGCGAGGAGAGCCTGATGACGGAGGCGGAAGGCATCTTCCGCACCGTGCTTGCCCGCAAGCGCGACACGGCGAAGATCGCCAAGGACGTCGCCGAGATGCGCGATCTCATCGATCAGGAAAAGCCGCCCAGGGACATCTGGGACCTGAAGCTCATCGCGGGCGGGTTGATCGACATCGAATTCATCGCCCAGTTCCTGGCGCTGGTCGCGCCGGCGCGCGGCGCACCGCAGCCGGAAGAGGTCATGCCGACCGCCGATGCGCTCGCCGTCCTTGGCGCCGGCATGATGGACCCCAACGACCTCGATACGGTGCAGAAGGCGCTGTCTCTCTATACGGAGATCTCGCAGATCGTCCGCCTCTGCGTCGACGGCGGCTTCGACCCCAGGGAAGCCCCAGCCGGCCTCATCGACCTCGTCTGCCGGGCCGGTGACTGCCCGGACCTGCGCACGCTGGAGGCGGAAATCCACCGGATATCGAAGGCTGTGCGGAAGATTTTCCAGGGGGTGGTGAAGGGCTGAGGCGTCTCCGTTGCGCCGTCGCCATCATGTTAGGGACTGGGATGGCATCGAGTACAAGCGTGATTGGCCGCAAGGTTGCTTGCCCCTCACCCTAACCCTCTCCCCGCAAGCGGGGAGAGGGGACGTGCCCCACATGAACGCTGATGGTTTGGGAAAGCGGTTCGGCATCTCACCTTCTCCCCCTTGCGGGAGAAGGTGGCCGGCAGGCCGGATGAGGGGCAAGCCACGGTCGAGATCGATTGCCTCAAGCCGCCGCCAGATGCAACCCCGCCAGCCGTTCGCGATCGGGGATGCGTACCGAGATGATCGTGCCCTTGCCCTCGACGGAATGGATGCGCATGCCGCCGCCGTGGAGGTGGGCGAGGGAGCGGGAGATGGCAAGGCCAAGGCCCGAGCCGCCCTTGCTCTTGGCGTACTGGCTCTGCACCTGCTCGAAGGGCTGGCCGATCTTCTGCAGGGCGGATTTCGGGATGCCGATGCCGGTGTCGGCGATGGTCAGCGTGATCGCGCCGTGAACCTTGCGCGCCCGCACCTCCACCTTGCCGCCCGCATTGGTGAACTTCATGGCGTTCGAGAGCAGGTTCAGCAGGATCTGCTTCATGGCGCGGCGATCCGCGACGGCAAGGAGATTGTCCGGGCAGGTCTGCCGCACGGCGATGTTCTTCTTTTCCGCCTGCAGCATGGTGAGCCGCATGGTCTCCTCGATCAGCGGCGTAAGATCAACCGTCTCGCAGCTGATGCGCATGTGGCCGGCCTCGATCTTCGACATGTCGAGGATATCGCTGATGACATTGAGCAGGTGCTTGCCGCTCTCGTGGATGTCGCGCGAATATTCACGGTACTTGTCCGAGCCGATCGGCCCGAACATCTGGTTCTGCAGGATTTCCGAGAAGCCGAGGATGGCGTTGAGCGGCGTGCGCAGCTCGTGCGACATGTTGGCGAGGAATTCCGACTTGGCGCGGTTGGCCGCCTCGGCGCGCTCCTTCTCCGCCTGATAGTTGGCATTGGCGAGCGAAAGTTCCGTCTTCTGCCGCTCCAGCGTGGCGCGGGAGGCCGAGAGGTCGCCGATGGTCGCCATCAGCCGGCGTTCGGATTCGCGCAGGCGCACCTGATGCCGCTTCATCATCGTGATGTCGGTGCCCACGGAGACGCAGCCGCCGTCGCGGGTGCGCCGCTCGTTGATCTGCAGCCAGCGCTCGTCGGCAAGCTGCACCTCGCTGGTCTGCGAAATGCCGGTGCCGTCCGCATCCGCGATGCGTCGCTCGATGACCGGGCGAGCCGCCGCGGCATGCACCGTCGCGCGCTCCGTGCCGGGCACCAGCACCTCGTCGGGAAGGCCGTAGGCCTGCTGGTAATGCGCGTTGCACATGACGAGCCGGTCGTGCTTGTCCCAGAGGACGAAGGCCTCGGAAGTGCATTCGATGGCGTCGGCGAGGCGCTGGTCGGCCTCCTGGTAGCGCTGGGCGAGCCTGTGCTGCTCGGTCACGTCCATGGCGATGCCGATCATGTGCAGCCGGCCGGAGGCCATGCGGATGAGCTGGGCGCGGGCGCGCAGCCAGACGTAATGCCCCTCGGCATGGCGCATGCGGAAGACCTGGTCGACCTGCTTGGCCTCGCTGCGCGCGACCGCGCGCGCGACCTGATAGATGCCGTCGTCGTCGGGATGCATCAGGCGCGCGGCATCGCCGAAGGAGAGCACGCTGTCGCGCGCCGGCATGCCGAGCATCTCGTACATGGAGCGCGACCAGAAGAGCCGGCGGTTGGTGAGGTCGAAGTCCCACAGGCCGCAGCGGCCGCGGGCGAGCGCCGTCTCCACGCGCAGGTTGGATTCCGCGAAGATCGCATCCGCGTCGCGCGCGCGCTTGGCCTGGATGTAATAGGCATAGAGGATGACGAGCAGGATCGCCGAGATGCCGGCGAAGAGCGTGACGTTCAGCGCCACCTCGTCGCGCCAGAAGAGGGCGAGATGCCCGAGCGGATTGGCGACGACGATGAAGCCGCCCTTCTTCGGCATCTGCACCAGCGAGGCATAATATTCCTCGCCGCCGATGCGGGTGTGGAAGACGCCGCCCGCCTCGCCGAAATACTGCGCGGCGGCAAGCTCGGAGGAAAAGCGCGCCAATGACTGGCCGACGAAGCGCGCGGCCGCCAGCGAGGCGCCGAAGACGCGGCCTTCCTCCTCGACGAAGAGCACGATGCCGCCCGGCTGCATGCGGTCCTGCGGCAGGTTGAGCGAGAGCGCGGCCTCGACGGCCATGCGGTCGGAGTTCGCCAGGCTTTCGGCCAGCGTGCCGGAAAAGACCGCGCCGACGGCCATCGCCGTCAGCGAGGTCGTGTCGCGCACGCTCGCATCCATCCGGTCATGCTCGGCGATGATGCCGACCATGCGCGAAATGCCGACCACGAAGAGGAAGGCGATGATCAGGATCGGTATAGACCGTTTCAGCACGGGCTCAGCCCGCGTCAGACGCCGTGCGGCAGGCCCGGCGAAGATCTTCGCCTGTCCCGTCGCCTCGTCTTCCCAGGCCGCCATTCCCGGGAATCTGAGACGAGTCCATCCGCCGGCTGCGCGTCCTCGTTGCGCGTCCGCCATAGTCATAAACCTTGTAACCCTCTCGTGATTCGGCGCGCCGCTCGCCCGAATCTGCCCTAATGAATCAATTGTGATTCGGCTTGTCCATAGAAAAAGGTAAAAGTTTTTTAACCATTTCTCATAGTTGGGAAATTGCACTTGCCGGGCATGGCTTTACGCTTGGCTCGCCCGTCGCGGTCCCGCGTCCGTCTCGCGCCATTCCTTCAGCATGGCGGCGCGGCGGCGGGGAAAGCGCTCCTCCAGAAGCGCGATCGCCGCCATGCGCTCCGTGCGGAAATGCCGGTAGCCCTGCCGCCATTCGCACCAGGCGACCAGCATGCGCGTCTCCTCGAAATAGCCGAGCGCGACCGGCCAGACCACGCGTTCGCTGCGCACGCCCGCCGCGTCGCAATAGGACAGCCGGAGCTTGCGCTCCCGGCGGATCGCCGCGCGGATCACGGCAAGATCGACGATCTCGCCGTCGACGATCCTGCGCGGCCCGACCAGCAGCGCCGTGCTCTCCAGCTCCGCGGCAAGCTCGGCCGGCAGCACGGCGGAAATCTTGGCGAGCGCGTCCGTCGCCGCCTTGGTTACGGGCGCATCGGCGAATTTCTGCACCCAGCGGAAGCCCAGCACCAGCGCCTCCAGTTCTCCTTGCGAGAACATGAGCGGCGGCAGCATGAAGCCGGGGCGCAGCACATAGCCGACGCCCGGCTCGCCCTCGATATCGGCGCCCTGCACCTGAAGCGTGGCGATGTCGCGGTAGAGCGTGCGGATGCTGACGCCGAGCTCGCCGGCAAGCGTGGCGCCGCTCACCGGATGGCGGTGGCGGCGCAGAAGCTGGAGGAGGGCGAGCAGTCGTTCGGAGCGGGCCATGCGACGATACTGCCATTTTCTGGCAGTGGTGTCGCCTAGGATCGTCCCGTCAAAGCAACGAAAGGACGATCCCCATGATCTCTCCCAATCTCCTGATCCTCTATGTCGGGAACCCGGCCGCAAGCGGCCGCTTCTACGAGCAGCTTTTCGGCCGCGCACCGGTGGCCCAGTCGCCCGGCTTCGTCGCCTTCCGGTTCGAGAACGGCCTCGGTCTCGGCCTGTGGTCGACCGGCTCGCCGGAATTCGTCTCGTCTGGCACCGGCCATCGTTCCGAGATCGCCATCGCCGTCGATGACGATGCGGCGATCGACGCGCTGCATGAAACGTGGAAGGCGGCCGGCGTCGCCATCGAGCAGCCGCCGTTCACGGCCGTCTTCGGCCGCACCTTCGTCGCGCTGGACCCGGATGGCCACCGGATCCGCGTCTGCCCGCCGGACAAGTGAGCCGGGGGCTCAGCCCTTCAGCATGCGCTCCACGATGTCGGAGACGTCGGAGGAGAGTTTTTCGCCCGCGGCGATGGTGCGCAGCGCGTTGCGGGCGTGGTCGGAGCGCATCTCCTCCAGCGCCCGCCAGGAGCGCATGGAGGTGAGGATGCGCGCGGCGAGCTGCGGGTTCTTGGGGTCGATCTCCAGGATCTGCTCGGCGAGGAACCTGTAGCCTGCGCCGTCCGCCCGGTTGAAGCCGGTCGGGTTGGAGAAGGCGAAGGTGCCGACGAGCGCGCGCACGCGGTTCGGGTTCGCCTTGTTGAAATGCGGGCTTTCCATCAGCGCCTTGACGCGCGCAAGCGCCCCGTCGCCGGGAATGGTCGACTGGATGGAGAACCATTTGTCGATGACCAGCGCATTGTCGGCAAAGCGCGCGCGGAAGGTCTCCAGCGCCGCCGCGGTTTCCGGCGCGTCGGGGAAGCGGTGGGCGAGCACGGTCAGCGCCGCGCTGAGATCCGTCATGTTGTCGGCGGAGGCGAAGGCCTGTGCCGCGCGGGCCGGCGTGCCGTCGGACACGGCGAGATAGGCGAGCGCCGCGTTGCGCAGCGCGCGCTGGCCGGCGCTCGCCGCGTCCGGCGTGAAGGCGCCTTCGGTGCGGTTGGCGTCGAACAGCCTTGCGAAGGCCGCGGGATCGCGGCTCGCGACGAAGGCCAGCACGGCCTCGCGGCCGGCGCGGATGGCGTCCGGGTCGTTGTTGCTGCCGAGCTCGCGGGCGATGTCGGATTCCGACGGCAGGGCCAGCGCCTGCGCGCGGAAGGCCGGCTCCAGCGCCTCGTCGCCGGCAATGGCGATCAGCGTGTCGGCGAGAACCGTATTCGTCTCGACGGCTTCGCCGGCGCGGGCCTTGCGCGCCGCCTCGACGAGGTTCGGCAGGGCAAGGTCGTTCAGCGCCTGCCAGCGGGAGAAGAGGTCGCTATCGTGGCGGGCGATCTGGGCGAGATCGGCCGGAGCCTGCTCGAAATGCAGGTTGATCGGCGCGGAGAAGCTGCGGTTGAGCGAGACGACCGGGCGAGAGGCGATGCCGGAGAAGGTGACGGTCTGGCGGCGCTCCTTGAGGTGCAGCACGTCGCCGGTCACATCCGCGCCGCTGACGGCGCTCGGCGTGGCTTCCGAGCCGTCAGCAAGGAGCAGGCCGAAGCGCAGCGGAATGTGCATCGGCTCCTTGGTCGCCTGGCCGGGCGTCGGCGGGATCATCTGCTCCAGCGATAGCGTGAATTCGCCCTTCGCCTGGTCGTAGCTGCACGACACGCTGACGAGCGGCGTGCCGGCCTGATGATACCAGAGCGAGAACTGCGAAAGGTCGACGCCGTTCGCGTCCTCGAAGCACTTGACGAAATCCTCGATCGTCGCGGCATCGCCGTCGTGCCGCTCGAAATAGAGGTCCATGCCCTTCTTGAAGCCGTCGGTCCCGACGATGGTCGCGATCATGCGCGTCACCTCGGAGCCCTTCTCGTAGACGGTCGTCGTGTAGAAGTTGTTGATCTCGCGGTATTTCGTCGGGCGCACCGGATGGGCGAGGGGGCCGGCGTCCTCCGGGAACTGCTCCGACTTCAGGTGCCGCACCTCGGCGATGCGCTTGACGGCGCGCGAGCGCTGGTCGGCGGAGAATTCGTGGTCGCGGTAGACCGTCAGGCCTTCCTTCAGGCAGAGCTGGAACCAGTCGCGGCAGGTCACGCGGTTGCCGGTCCAGTTGTGGAAATATTCGTGGGCGATGATCGCCTCGATATTCGCATAGTCCTGATCGGTGGCGGTTTCCGGGTCGGCCAGCACGTATTTGTCGTTGAAGACGTTGAGCCCCTTGTTCTCCATGGCGCCCATGTTGAAGTCGGAGACGGCGACGATCATGAAGATGTCGAGGTCGTATTCGCGGCCGAACACCTCCTCGTCCCATTTCATCGAGCGCTTCAGCGCATCCATCGCATAGGCCGCGCGCGGCTCCTTGCCGTGCTCGACATAGATCTTCAGCGTCACCTCGCGGCCGGACATCGTCGTGAACGTGTCCTCAACCACGCCGAGATCGCCGGCGACGAGCGCGAAGAGATAGGAGGGTTTCGGATGCGGGTCGAACCATGCGGCGAAATGCTTGCCTTCACCGTAGCCCGCGCCGCCGAGGAAATTGCCGTTGGAGAGCAGCAGCGGGCAGCTCGCCTTGTCGGCGATGATGTTGACCGTGTAGACGGCGAGCACGTCCGGTCGGTCGGGGAAATAGGTGATGCGGCGGAAGCCCTCGGCCTCGCACTGCGTGCAGTAGACGCCGTTCGTGCGGTAGAGACCCATGAGCTGCGTGTTGGCCTCGGGATTGATCATCGTGGTGATCGTGATCTCGAAGGGCTCGCTTGCCGGCAGGTCGCGGATCGTCAGGCTGTCGGACGTCGCGTCGTAGCGGGCGGCGTCCATCTCCATCTGGTCGAAGAGGAGGCCGGTCATGACCAGCTCGTCGCCGTCGAGGACGAGTGGCGCGGCCGGATCGGCACCCTCGCGGCGGTGGAAGATCAGGCGGGCCTCGACCTTGGTTTCCGTCGGGTCCAGTTCGAAGGTCAGATCGACGCGCTCGAGAACGAAGTCAGTCTGGCGATAGTCCGCCAGGTGGATGATCTGGCCGTTCTCTGTCCGCATGGATATGTCCTGCTCTATGCCGCCCGGCCCCTCGTGCCTGTGCATGGCGGAAGGAGCGCCGGGACGGTCTGCCCCCAAGTTCAACGAATTGATAGGACGATTGGCTTAACATCTCATTTCCAAGGGAAAGCTGAAATCACAAAATCGTGCCGTCCCGGCACAGCATTTCCGGGGTCCGGCTTCGATCAAAATTATCCGGGATGCATCACGAGAATTCATCGTACCCGGCCCGCAATGCGGCTAGACTTGCGATCGTCTGAATCGGTTCTCCGATCATCCTCAGTCCCCGAAGCCACGGCCGGCCCGCCGTGACGAGTTCCCGCATGGACGTCCAGTCTCCCGATCCCATGAAGGGGATTTGCCTGAAGGTCGCCTCGGTGGTGACGTTCCTGTGCATGTCGACGCTCATCAAGGCGGCCGGAAAGGACATTCCGGCAGGACAGATCACCTTCCTGCGCTCCGCCTTCGCCATGGTGCCGATCCTCGTCTTCCTCGGCCTGCACGGGCAGCTGCGCGACGCCTTCCGCACGAAGGACATTTTCGGGCATTTCAAGCGCGGCTTCGTCGGCATCCTCTCCATGGGCTTCGGCTTCTACGGGCTCGTGCACCTGCCCCTGCCGGAATCCATCGCGCTCGGCTATGCGCTGCCGCTCTTCACCGTCATGATCGCCGCCGTCTTCCTCAAGGAGCGCGTCGGCCTCTATCGCTGGACGGCCGTTCTCGTCGGCCTCGTCGGCGTCGCGATCATCAGCTGGCCGCGCCTCACGCTCTTCCGCAGTGGCGGCATGGGCTCGTCGGAGGCGATGGGCGTGCTCGCCATGCTGGCCTTCGGCGTGCTCGGCTCCTGCGCCATGGTGCTGGTGCGCAAGCTGGTGCAGACGGAGCGCACGCCGACTATCGTGATCTATTTCTCGCTCTTCGCCTCGCTCTTCTCGCTCGGCACGCTGCCCTTCGGCTGGATTGCGCTTAGCTGGCAATCGCTCGTCCTGATGGCGCTCGCCGGCTTCTGCGGCGGCATCGCCCAGTTGCTGCTGACGTCGAGCTACCGCTATGCCGACGTCTCCACCATCGCGCCCTTCGAATATACCTCTATCGTGCTCGGCCTGATCATCGGCTATGTCCTGTTCGGCGACGTGCCGACGCGCACCATGCTCCTCGGCACCGCTATCGTCGTCAGCGCCGGCATCTTCGTGATCTTCCGCGAGCATCGGCTCGACCTGAAGCGCCGCGCCGAATTGCGGCACAAGCTCCCTCAGGGCTGACGCCATTCCGGCGTCGTCGTGTCCTCGACGCGTTCCTCGGGCACCGCATCCGGCTGGAGCGCCGCGGCGGCGGCATCGGCGCCGAGCGGCTGCACCGCCATGGCCTGGAAATCCGTCTTGGCGACGAGGCCGTCGTTTTCCTCGCGCCGGCTGATGCGCCAGGCGGCATAGGCGCCGTAGAGCAGGAAATAGACGGCGAGCACCGCAAAGAGCGAACCGGGGCCGAAGCGGTCCATGATGGGACCGACCATGATGGGGCCGGAGATCGTCCCGACGCCGTAGACGATCATCATGCCGGAGGAAACCTCGACATATTCGTCCGGCTGCGCCCGGTCGTTGGCATGGGCGACATTCAGCGCATAGATCGGGAAGATCACCGAGCCGACGCAGGCGGCGACGATATAGAGCAGGACCGGCGGCCCGCCGGCCACGAGCGCCATGACGAGGCAGGAGACCGTTCCGACCGCGCCGCAGGCGACCATCACGAGGCGGCGGTCCATCCGGTCGGAGGCCCGGCCGATCGGGATCTGCGAGAGGGAGCTGCCGATGAGCACCGAGGCGAGCAGCGTCGCGCCCTCGGCGGTGGTGAGCCCGCTACGCTGCGTGAAGACGCCGCCGAGATTGAGCCAGGCGCCGGAGAGCGCGCCGGCGAGGAACGCCCCGACCACGGCGACGGGCGAGCGGCGATAGAGCGTCGGAACGTTGAAGCGCACCTGTGTGGGCGCCGCCGGCAGCGGCGAGGAGGTGAGGGCGGTCGGCAGCAGCGCGACGGAGAAGATGATGCCGCAGAGGATGAAGAGCGTCGTGTTGGACGGATCGCCGAGCGGCACGAGATATTGCCCGCCGATCGTGCCGACCATGGTCGTGATCAGGTAGATGGAGAAGACCGAGCCGCGATTGTCGTTGGTCACCTTCTCGTTCAGCCAGCTCTCGATGATGAGATAGCTGCCGGAAATGGCAAAGCCCGATATGGCGCGGAACAGCATCCAGGCCGGCCAGTCCACGACGAGCGCGCAGAGCAGGATGGCGATGGCGAGCAGCGTGATCAGCGCCACGAACACCCGCACATGGCCGACGAGCAGCACGAATTTCGGCGTGACGATGCAGGAGAGCGTGAAGCCGATCGTGTAGCCCGTCGCGATCATCGAGATCGTCTGCGTCGACCAGCCTTCCGCGACCGCGCGCACCGGCACGACATAGCTCTGGAGGCCGAAGGCCACCATCATCAGGAGGGTGGACAGCATCAGGCTGAGGATCGGCACGAGGCTCGCCAGCATGGGGGCTCCGGAAAAGGCGGGATGCGTTCGTCTTGCGACTGTCGCTCTATTGCGCCGCCCGCGCGCTGTCCACTGCGACAACGGCTGGCGTAAAGAGATTGTCATGAAACGGAGAGGTCGCAGCTATCCCGGATGGGTTCCGCTGAAAGGAAACGTCGGGCGAATGCCCGGCAAAAAGAAAGGAGGTGAGACGTTTGAAAATCCGGCTTACGCCGGTCATCAGGTTCAGGGCTTGGCGCTTCACCCTGACGATCAGCCAAGAAACGGGAACCGGGCTTCGGCCCGGTCTCCACCGGAGGAAGGCGTCTCACCTCCTCACGATGGCGATCATATCGCGGCCCGGGGCCGCTTCAAAGCGGCCTCAGTTGGGCAGGAAGGCCTTGAGCGGATCGCGGCGCTGCACGGCGTCGCGCGGCAGGGAAGCGAGCACCGAATATTCCCGCGCGGCGTTCACGGCGGCGCGGATATCGGCGATATCGGACATCAGCTTGCGGATCGTGGCCATGGCTTGCTCCTGCGGTCGTCTGGAGAGGGCGCGGAAGCGCCCTCGCATTCGCTCAGCGCGTGATGAACTCGGAGAAGAGCTGGGCGGGGCGGTTGATGCGGGCAAAGCCGGCGGCCGTGAGCTGCTCGTTGGCCGGGGCAGCGATGCCGCCGAAGCCGCGGCCGGCGCGAAGACCGGAATGGCGGAGCGTCTCGAAGCTCGAATGAATGGGCCGAAAACGGGCGGTCATGGGTCGATTCCTTAAATCCTGTCCTCCCGTTTGTTTATATTGCACCGCAACATTGATTTCGCAATGCGACATTCTGCCCGGCAGGTATGTGCAATTCGCATGGCTGCTGAAATATTTTGTTCATGCTTGAGGCAGATTCGCGGCAAGGCGCTTGAAGGTTGGCAGGACGTTGCGGCCAAGTCATTGAAAAGACTGATTGTCCTTTCCGGTGTCAGCCCTTGAGCCCTGCGCGGAAGGCAAGGAGGTCCTGCCAGGCCAGCCGCTTGCTGATCGGCGCCGTCACGAGATCCTGTGGATGGAGCGTCGCGAAGGCGGAGACCGTGCGGCCGGCAACCTCGATGTCGCGCCATTCCCCGCGCAACTGGTGGATCGTGTCGTTGGAGCGCAGGAGGAAGCGCGCGGCGAAATTGCCGAGGATCAGCAGGTGATTCGGCTCGGCAAGCGCGATCTGCCGCTCGATGAAAGGCCGGCAGATATCGGCTTCGCGCTGCGACGGCGGCCGGTTGCCCGGCGGCCGCCACGGCACGACATTGGTCAGGAGCAGGTCGGCGCGGGCAAGCCCGATGCCGGCGAGCATGCGGTCGAGCATCGCGCCCTGCCGGCCGGAGAAGGGCTGGCCGTCGCGGTCGTCCTCGGCATTCGGCATGGCGCCGATCACCATGACGGAGGGTTTCGCATTACCCTCAGCAAAGACGAGGCAGCGCGCGCTGGTCTTGAGGTTGCAGCCGTTGAAGCCTTCCATCGCCGTGCGCAGCTCGTCCAGCGAACGGGCGCTGGCGGCGGCGAATTCCGCCTCCGCCACGGCCTGGCTGTCCGGGATCGAGACATTCGGCATCGGGGCAGGGGTGGCGGGCCGCGCTTGCTCTTGCCGCGCGGGGGCCTGCCGGGCCGGTGCCTGAGCCGTGGGCGCGGCCTCCTGCCGGGGCTGTGCGCCCCGCGCCGCGCGCATCGCCTCGAATTCGGCGATGCGGTCGACCGCCTCTTCCTCCAGCAGCCATTCCACGCCCGCATCCGCATAGAAATGCAGAAGCGAACGGAGCTGTTCGGGATGAAGATCTCTGGCGGCGTTCATGCGGCGCACCTTAGCGAAGCGACGGACGGGAGGAAAGCGCCCGCGTCACGCCGCCCACTGCGCGACGTCCTCGCTTTCGCCGATCAGCGCAAGGCCATGGGCGATGGAGAGGAGTTCGCCGCCCGTCTCGATCTTTCCGGCATCGAAGCGGCGGGTGAAGATGTTCCGCACGGCCGGCACGAAGGAGGTGCCGCCGGTGAGGAACACCTTGTCGACCTCCGCCGGTGCCGTATGGGTCTTTTCCAGCACCTCGTCGAGCGCGCCCTCGATGCGGGCGAGGTCCGGCGCGATCCAGCTTTCGAAATCGGCGCGCTTCACCACCTTGCGGCCGGCGGCGCCGAGCGGGGCGAAGTCGAATTCCGCTTCGTCGGAGGAAGAGAGCGCCATCTTGGTCGCCGAGATCGCCTGGTAGAGCGGATAGCCCTCGTCATGCTCGACGAGGTCGATGAAGAGCTCCAGCTTTTCCGGCTCCAGCGCCGAGCGCACCAGCGACTTGAGATCGGTGAATTCCCGCGTCGTCTTGAAGATCGAAAGCTGGTTCCAGCGCGCGAAGTTGGCGTAGTATCCGCTCGGCACCTCCAGCACCTTGTCGAAGCTCCTGAAATGCGTGCCCTTGCCGATTTCCGGCGCCACGAGATGGTCGATCATGCGCGCATCGAAATGGTCGCCCGCAATGCCGACGCCCGAATGGCCGATGGGCCTTGCCGCCAGCCGGCCCGCCTGCCGCTCGAAGCGGATCAGCGAATAGTCCGTCGTGCCCCCGCCGAAATCGGCGACCAGCACCGTCGCGTCGCTCTTCAGCGTCTGCGCGAAATAATAGGCCGCCGCGACCGGCTCGAAGACATAGTGGATCTCCGGAAAGCCGAGCCGTGTCAGCGCGGCGTTGTAGCGCTCCAGCGCAAGGTCCGGGTCCGGACTTGCGCCGGCGAACTGCACCGGCCGGCCCGCGATCACCCGCGAGACGTCCCCCGGCCATTCGTCGCCGGCATAGGCCTTGAGGCGCCGCAGGAAGATTTCCATCAGGTCGTCGAAGGCGTGCCGGCGGGCGAAGATCAGCGTGCCCTGGAAGAGGGCGCTCGCCGCAAATGTCTTGATCGATTGCAGGAAGCGGCAATCGCCGGGATTGTCGATGAACTGGCGGATCGCCGCCTGCCCGGCCTCGACCTTCAATGCCTGCGCGCCGACGACCGGATCCTTCATGAAGGAAAGCGCCGTGCGCATCGTGTCGGTGACGCCGACGCTGCTTTCGAAGCGCATCGACTGCGTGTCGCTGCCGCCTGTCGCAAGCGCCAGAACCGTGTTGGTCGTGCCGAAATCGAGCCCGAGTGCCCGTGCCATCGCCGTGCCCCTTTGTCCGCTGGTATGGGTTGAACCGGAGCGAAGGGCTCCGCGCGCGAAAGGGCGCGTCAGGCGCGCCCCGCAATTTGAGAGCGCGCCAGATCGCACAGGCCGCGGCGGATGGCAAGGGCGGAGGCTGCCCTCAGACCGAATGCGCCGCCCCGCCGTCGCAGCGGACGAGGCTGCCGGTCACGTAGCTTGCCGGCGTGCTGCAGAGGAAGGCGGCGGTCGCGGCGAATTCCTCGACGGTGCCGTAGCGGCGGGCGGGGATCGCCTTTTCCGAGGCCGCGCGCACGTCCTCGATGCTCCTGCCGCTACGCTCGGCGGCGGCGGCATCGAGGCTCTTCAGCCGGTCGGTCATGATGCTGCCCGGCAGCAGCATGTTGCTGGTGATGCCGTATTGCGCGACCTCGCCCGCCAGCGTCTTCGACCAGCCGGCCAGCGCCGGCCGCAGCGTGTTGGAAAGCGCAAGGCCGGGGATCGGCTCGATCACGCCGGAGGAGGCGACGGTGAGGATGCGGCCCCAGCCACGCTCCTTCATGCCCGGCAGCAGGCGGTTTGTGAGCGTGATGATGCGCAGCACCATGGAATTGAAATAGGCGGCGAGCTTCTCCTCGCTCATGTCCTCGGTCGAGCCCGGCGTCGGGCCGCCGGAATTGTTGACGAGGATATCGACGCCGCCAAGCTTTTCCGAGACAGCCTGCACCAGCGTCTCGACGAAGTTTTCGTCGCCGAGATCGGCCTGGACCCAGTCCGCCCGGCCGGGGCCTTCCGCGTTGATCGCCTTGCAATTGGCCTCCAGCACCTCGGCGCTGCGGCCGCACAGGAGGACATGCGCGCCCTCGCGGGCGAGCGCGACGGCAATGCCCTTGCCGAGGCCGCGGGAGGAGGCGAGGATGAGGGCGCGTTTGCCCGCGATGGCGAGATCCATGGTGAGGTCCTTCCTTTCGGGTTCAATCGGCGCGGTAGGGCACCTTGCCGGGATTGAACAGGTTCTTCGGGTCGAGCGCGGCCTTCATCGCCTGCGCCAGAGCGCGGCGGGCCGGATTGCCGTAGGTGAGATAGGCGCGGCGCTTCTCCGTGCCTACCCCATGCTCGGCGGAAAAACTGCCGCCGGCTTCCGTGACGCCGGTATAGACGGCATCCTCGATGGCGTCCTTCACGGCCGGGGCCGCCGCGCCTTCGCCGATGACGGAAAGATGCAGGTTGCCGTCGGCGACATGGCCGTAGACATAGGCGTCGAAGCTCGGATGCACCGCCTTCAGCCGGGCGCCGAGGTCCGCGACATAGGCGTCCAGCGCGCCGGGCGGCAGCGATACGTCGTAGGAGGGCGCGGCGGGGTGCAGGCGATAGATGAAATCGCTTTCCTCCCGCAGCGCCCAGAAGCGCCGTGCCTGGTCGAGCGAGGCGGCGACGATGCCGCTGGTCAGCCCATGCTGCTCCCAGAGTTCGGCAAGGCCCTCTTCCAGCGCGGTGCGAGCCTCCTCTTCGCTGGCGGCGGAAACCTCCATCAAGAGGACCGCCGCCGTGCCGTCCTCCAGCCAGTCGAGGTCGAAGCCACGCTCTCCGGCGCTGTCGAGGAAATAGCGCCGCCACATCAGTTCGGCCCCTTCGAGCTGCAAGGCGGGCAGGGAACGGAAATGGGCGATCACGGCAAGCGCGGAGGCCGCGTCCCTGACGCCGACGAGGGCCGTGGCGCGCATCGGGTTGAAGCTTTCCAGCTTCAGCACCGCGCGGGTGACGAAGCCGTAGGCCCCTTCCGAGCCGATGAGCAGCTGCTTGATGTCCGGCCCGGCGCTGACCTTGAGCACGCGCGTCAGGTCGCTGAAGAGGCTGCCGTCCGGCATCACGGCCTCGATGCCGAGCACCTGGTGGCGCATCACGCCGTTGCGGAAGGCGAGGATGCCGCCGGCATTGGTGGCGATCATGCCGCCGATGGTGGCGCTGCCGCGCGCGGCAAGGTCGATGCCGGGGGTGAGGCCGAACGTTGCGGTCGCCTCCTGCAGCGTCTGCAGCGTCACGCCCGCGCCGACCGTCACCGTGCGGGCGAGGGGATCGATGTCCTCGATACGGTCGAGCCGCGCCGTCGAGAGGATGAGGTCACCCGGCCGGCTGATGCCGCCGCCGACGAGCCCCGTGCGCCCGCCCTGCGGCACGACCGGCACGCCGTTCTCCGCGCACCAGCGCACGACCGCTGCCGTCGCCTTCGGCGTCGCCGGCATCGCCATGGCGCCGGCGCCGAAATTGTCCGGATGCTCGCCGGGATGCCGGCCGCCGAGCATGTCGGCTCCGATAAGGTGGAGGTCCCCGCCGAATTCGTTCAAGTCGCGTTGGAGCGATCGGATAATCTCGGACATGGCGCTTCCTCTCGGGCAGGCATTCGGGCTGGCCGAATGCGTAGTCCCGGGGACAAGCGGAATCAAGCGCGTAGCCCACCGGCAGGGCCGACAATAGATTGACGTTTACGTTAAAGTAAACAATACTTCGGGCCCATGTCATGAGGTCATGCGCAAATGCGGGGAAAGTCTGTCGCAGAACGGCTCGACAAGATTTGCCGTATTTGTCATGACAGGCCGATACGAGGGACTTTCCGCGGCTTTTGAGGGGGCGCGGGTGGAGAGATGAATGAGCGAAGAAATGGAACTCCCCGAACGCGAATCGATGGAATTCGACGTTGTGATCGTCGGTGCGGGCCCGGCGGGCCTTTCGGCGGCGATCCGGCTGAAGCAGGTCAATCCGGATCTGACCGTCGTCGTCCTGGAAAAGGGCTCGGAAGTCGGCGCGCATATCCTGTCGGGCGCGGTCGTCGATCCCATCGGCATCGACCGCCTGCTGCCCGGCTGGCGCGAGGATGAAGGCCATCCCTTCAAGACCGAGGTGACGGACGACCACTTCCTCTTCCTCGGCCCGGCCGGCTCCGTCCGCCTGCCGAACGCCTTCATGCCGCCGCTGATGAACAATCACGGCAATTACATCGTCTCGCTCGGCAATGTCTGTCGCTGGCTGGCCACCAAGGCGGAAGAGCTTGGCGTCGAGATCTATCCGGGCTTCGCCGCGACCGAAGTGCTCTATAACGACGAAGGCGCGGTGATCGGCGTTGCCACCGGTGACATGGGCATCGAGCGCAATGGCGAGCCCGGCCCGAACTATACTCGCGGCATGGCGCTGCTCGGCAAGTACACGCTGATCTCGGAAGGCGTGCGCGGTTCGCTGGCCAAGCAGCTCATCGCGAAGTTCGATCTCCAGAAGGATCGCGAGCCCCAGAAGTTCGGCATCGGCCTCAAGGAGCTCTGGCAGGTCAAGCCCGAGAACCACAGGCCCGGCCTCGTGCAGCACTCCTTCGGCTGGCCGCTCGGCATGAAGACCGGCGGCGGCTCGTTCCTGTACCACCTCGAAGACAACATGGTCGCCGTCGGCTTCGTGGTGCACCTCAACTACAAGAATCCGTATCTCTTCCCCTTCGAGGAGTTCCAGCGCTTCAAGACCCATCCGGCGATCCGGGGAACCTTCGAGGGCGGCAAGCGCCTCTCCTATGGCGCACGCGCCATCACCGAGGGCGGCTACCAGTCGGTGCCGAAGCTGTCGTTCCCGGGCGGCGCGCTGATCGGCTGCTCGGCCGGCTTCGTCAACGTTCCCCGCATCAAGGGCAGCCACAATGCGGTGCTGTCCGGCATGCTGGCGGCGGAGAAGCTGGCGGATGCCATCGCCAACGGCCGCGCCAATGACGAGCCGATCGAGATCGAGCAGGGCTGGCGCGACAGCGCCATCGGCTCGGACCTCAGGAAGGTGCGCAACGTCAAGCCGCTCTGGTCGAAGTTCGGCACGGCGGTCGGTGTCGCGCTCGGCGGTCTCGACATGTGGACGAACACGCTGCTCGGCTTCTCCTTCTTCGGCACGCTGAAGCACGGCAAGACCGATGCCGCCTCTCTGGAGCCGGCGGCCAAGCACCAGCGGATCGATTATCCCAAGCCCGATGGCGTGCTTACCTTCGATCGTCTCTCCTCGGTGTTCCTGTCGAACACCAACCACGAGGAAGACCAGCCGATCCATCTTCAGGTGAAGAACCCGGAACTGCAGAAGACCTCGGAACTCGACGTCTATGCCGGTCCGTCGACGCGCTACTGTCCGGCGGGCGTCTACGAATGGGTGGAGAAGGACGGCAAGGACGTCTTCGTGATCAACGCGCAGAACTGCGTGCACTGCAAGACCTGCGACATCAAGGACCCCAACCAGAACATCAACTGGGTGCCGCCACAAGGGGGCGAAGGGCCGGTCTACCCCAACATGTAGTGTTGGGAGAGGCTGGGTCGCACGGACCCCCGGAAAAAGAAAGAGCCGGCGGAGGGCCGGTCTATCCGAATATGTGATGCCGGAGCGGCAGCAGACAGAAAGGCCAGTGGAGCGATCCACCGGCCTTTGTTCTTCTAGAGCAGTGTCCCGCTGAGGATCACCAGCGCGACGCTGAAATAGATCACCAGCCCGCTGACATCGACCAGCGTGGCGACGAAGGGCGCTGAGGCGCTGGCGGGGTCGAAGCGCAGCCGCTGCAGCAGGAAGGGCAGCATGGAGCCCGCCATCGAGCCGAAGGCGACGATGCCGATCAGCGCGGCGAAGACCGTCAGGCCGATGAGAACCCAGTGCGGCCCGTAGTCGTAGAGGCCGATCTCTTGCCAGAGCGTGATGCGGGCGAAGCCGACGAGGCCGAGCATGGCGCCGAGCGCGATGCCCGTCGGAAGCTCGCGCAGCGCGACCCTCCACCAGTCGGAAAGCTTCAATTCGCCGAGCGCCAGCGCGCGGATGATCAGCGAGGTGGCCTGCGAGCCCGAATTGCCGCCCGAGCTCATGATCAGCGGCACGAACAGCGTCAGCACGATGGCCTTTTCCAGCTCCGCCTCGAAATGCTGCATGGCGCTTGCCGTCAGCATCTCGCCGAGGAACAGCGCGGCGAGCCAGCCGGCGCGCTTGCGGATCATCCCGCCGAGGCCGATCTGCATATAGGGCTTGCCGAGCGCTTCCATGCCGCCGAACTTGTGCGCGTCCTCCGTCGTGTCGGCGATCATCGTGTCGATCACGTCGTCCACGGTGACGATGCCGAGGACGTTGCGCTTGTCGTCGAGCACGGGGATGGCCAGCAGGTTGTGGCTGCGGATCTGCCGGGCGACCTCCTCCTGCGTCGTCAGCGGGGTGATGCTGACGACGCCGGCCTGCCGGGCGACGCTCATGATGCTGGCGGCGGGATCGCCCATGATCAGGCGGCGCAGGGTGACGACGCCGCTGAGCGCGCGGCTTTCCGGCTCCAGCACGTAGATGGCGTAGATGGTCTCGCTCGACTTTTCCACGGCGCGTACGTGGTCCAGCGCCTCGGCGACCGTGATGTCCTCGAGCACGCTGACGAATTCCGGGGTCATCATGGCGCCGGCGGTGCGCTGCGGATAGGCCATGAGATGGGAGACGGCCTGCGCCGTCGCCGGATCGAGCCGGGCGAAGATGGCGGAGCGCCGTGCGCCGTCCTCCATGGCCTGGAAGAGGTCGGCGACCCGGTCGTAGGCGGTGTCCTTGAGGAGCCGCGCGGCATGGTCCGTCGGCAGGGCCGCGACGATGTCGGCCGCCCCGTGCAGCTCGGGCCGGGAGATGACGGCGAGAGCCTTCCCCTCGGGCAGCGTGGCGAGCTGGTGTGCGGCTTCGCGCACGTCGAGCCGGTTGAGCTGCTCGATGCGGTCGGCGATGGTGGGGGCCTTGCGGCCGGTATTCAGAAGGTCGCGTGCGGCGCGGCCGGCGGTTGCGGGGAAACGCTGGATGTTCATGTTGCTCGCCTTTCCGTCGATCGGCCCTTGCGGCCGACCGGGCGAGCTGACGGAAACGTCAGTGCACGATATGCCGCTCGGGCGTCCTCGATCGACTGCTACTGTCGCTTGGCATCGTGATGATGGCTCCGTTGAAATCCGTGCGGGAGGAGTGAAATCCCGCACGTTCGTTTGTGATGTGCCCGTTTCCCGCGAATGTCAAGACGGAGATGGCTGCGGGCGCTGCGGCCTTTCGTCCGTTAACCGGCCATTAACCATACCTCCATAAATCTTTGAGGAATGGCAAATGGTTAGGGGGCCTCATGTCGATCTCACGCCGCGGATTCCTCATCGGCGCGTCTGCATTGCTGGCAGGCTGCGCGACGAACGGCACCAGTGACCGCGCCAACTACGGCGACCGCCTGGACGAGAAGCATCCGCTCCGGGCGATGCCGCTCGACAAGATCAAGCCCGAGCTGCGCCGCCAGGAAGTCGCCTACGATACGTCGCACGCCGCCGGCACCATCGTCGTCGATACGCCGGCGCGCCGTCTCTACTACGTGCTCGGCAACGGCCGGGCGATGCGCTACGGCATCGGCGTCGGCCGGCAGGGCTATTCGCTGGCCGGCAGCGCCTATATCGGCCGCAAGGCCGAATGGCCGAGCTGGACGCCGACGCCCAACATGATCCGCCGCGATCCGAAGAAGAACCTGAAATATGCCGCAGGCGTGCCCGGCGGCATCAATAACCCGCTCGGCGCCCGCGCCATCTATCTCTACCAGAACGGTCGCGACACCATGTTCCGCATCCACGGCACCAACCAGCCGTGGTCCATCGGCCAGGCCATGTCGAGCGGCTGCGTGCGCATGCTCAACCATGACGTGATCGATCTCTACGAGCGCGTTCAGGTGAGCGGCCGCGTCTTCGTCATCCAGGGCCGCCGCGAAGCCTGATCTGAGGCGCTTTCGGCGCCCGTGTCGCATCGGATCAAGGCCGGCTTCGTGCCGGCCTTTCGTTTGCGGGTTGAAAAAGCTGAATTGTATCATACCATTGCCGCCGGAGCCCCACGCGCGGACAATGTGGGGACGGTTCTGCGAATTTGATGTCGCCATGACGCATCGGGGTCAATTCCAGACGCATTCGTACCGGCATTCGACTTTGTAGCTGCAAAAGTCGAGGATGCGGTATCGCGGATCCAGGAGGGCTTCCGGTCCCTTCGGGAACGTTCCGTGGAGGATTACGGGCCTGGCGGCGGCGGTGCGGCGGGGCTCGGACAGACACAACGACACCGCCGCAAAATGAGGGAACGGATATGAAACATCTTCTTGCTTCCACCTGCCTCGTCGCCGGCCTCATGGCCATGACGGGCGCTGCACGCGCCGAATGCGGCGACGTGACCATCGCCAGCATGAACTGGCAGAGCGCCGAGGTCCTCGCCGCACTCGACAAGTTCATCCTGAACGAAGGCTACGGCTGCAATGCCGAGGTCATCGTCGGCGACACGGTTCCGACCATCACCTCGATGATCGAGAAGGGCGACCCGGATCTCGCGCCGGAAGGCTGGGTGGACCTCCTGCCGGACGTCGTCAAGCGCGGCATCGACGAGGGCAAGCTGGTCGGCGCGGCCGTCGCGCTGTCCGACGGCGCTGTCCAGGGCTGGTGGATCCCGAAATACGTCGCCGATGCCCATCCGGACATCAAGACGATCGACGACGCGCTGAAGCACCCGGAACTGTTCCCGGATCCGGAGGACAAGAGCAAGGGCGCCGTTCATAACGGCCCGCAGGGCTGGGGCGGCACGGTCGTGACCGGCCAGCTCTACAAGGCCTATGGCGGGGAAGCCGCGAACTTCACGCTGATCGATACCGGCTCTGCCGCCGGCCTCGACGGCTCCATCGCCAAGGCCTACGAGCGCAAGGAAGGCTGGGTCGGCTACTACTGGGCCCCGACCGCGCTGCTCGGCAAATACGACATGGTGAAGCTCGAGCACGGCGTTCCCTATGATGCGGCCGAGTGGAAGCGCTGCAACACGGTTGCCGATTGCCCGGATCCGAAGAAGAACGACTGGCCGAAGGACACCGTCCAGACGCTCGTGACCAAGCCGTTCTCCGAACGCGCCGGCGAAGACGTCATGGCCTATCTCAACAAGCGCGCCTGGACGAACGCCACGGTCAACAAGCTAATGGCCTGGATGACCGACAACCAGGCGAGCGGCGACGACGGCGCCAAGCACTTCCTCGAAGAGAACGAGGCGCTCTGGAAGGACTGGGTCTCGCCGGAAGCGGCCGAAAAGATCAAGGCCGCGCTCTGAGCGGCTGAACAATCGGGGCGGCGTGTCGCAGGGCACGCCGCCCTTCTTCTTCGTTTTAGCGCATGTCGTTGGCGCAAATCGCCATGCAATTTCCCGCGGCATGCTTCAGGGTTTGGTTCGCAAGCCGGCACAAGACCGGACGGAACCGGAAGGGGATCGACATGGACTGGTTTACGAAATTTCCGACGATGGACGCGAACTCGCTGCGCGACCTCAAGAAGGCGATCGACGAGGGCTTCCGCGCCTTCACCCGCGCCTATGGCGACAGCATCGAAGGCCTCTTCGAACCGTTGCAGCACTTTCTCATCTGGTCCGAGCGCTTCATGACGAAGACGCCCTGGCCGATCATCCTCCTGCTCATCGCGCTGGTCGCCTGGTTTGCCAGCCGCAACTGGAAGATCGTCGCCGGCAGCATCGCCACGCTCCTCGTGATCGGCTATTTCGACATGTGGGACGACACGATGAAGACGGTCTCGATGATCTTCGTCTGTACCGTCCTCTCCATCGTCATCGGCATACCGATCGGCATTCTCATGTCGCGGTCCGACCGGGTGCAGAACGCCATCAACCCGATCCTCGACGTGATGCAGACCATGCCGAGCTTCGTCTATCTGATTCCCGTGGTCATGCTGCTCGGCATCGGCAAGGTTCCGGGCCTCATCGCGGTCGTCATCTACGCCATTCCGCCGATGATCCGTCTCACCAATCTCGGCATCCGCCTCGTCGACAAGGACGTGCTGGAAGCGGCCGACGCCTTCGGCTCGTCGAGCTGGCAGAAGCTGAAGAACGTGCAGATGCCGCTGGCCCTGCCCACCATCATGGCCGGCATCAACCAGACGATCATGATGGCGCTCGCCATGGTGGTCATCGCCTCGATGATCGGCGTGCAGGGCCTCGGCCAGCCGGTGCTGAAGGCGATCTCCAACCAGTATTTCACCCTCGGCATCTTCAACGGCCTCGCCATCGTCGGCATCGCGATCATCTTCGACCGCGTCAGCCAGGCTTTTGGCGCACGGCTGCAGAAGCACCGCGAGATCATCCACGGCTGATCCGGGCAGGAAGCAAGGAAAAGGGCGCCCACGGCTTTTGCCGGGGCGCCCTTTTCGTTTCCGCGTTCGGCGATTATTCCGCCGGGCAGACCGGCGTTGCGGCGCGATCCATCTTTTCCAGCGACAGCGAGAGCAGGAAGACGCCGAAGCCGACGACGGCGGTGGAAGCGCCGACGAAGCCCATCGAGGCGTAGCCGTAGCCGGCGCTGATCGACAGGCCGCCGAAGAACGCGCCGAGCGCATTGGCGACGTTGAAGGCCGAGTGATTGAGCGCGGCGGCGAGCGTCTGGGCATTGCCGGCGACGTCCATCAGGCGCGTCTGGAGGGCGGGACCGACGACGAAGCTGCAGCCGATCAGGAAGCAGCAGAGGCCGAGCAGCACCGGATTGTGCGCGGTCAGCGACAGGCTGACGAGCACGAAGAAATAGAGCACCAGCGACCAGCCGATCGTGCGCATCAGCGACATGTCGGCAAGCTTGGCGCCGAAGATGTTGCCGACGATCATGCCGCCGCCGAAGATCGCCATGAAGACCGGCACCATGCCGACATTGAGCCCGGCGACGTCCGTGACGATCGGCGAGATATAGGTGAAGACCGCGAACATGCCGCAGAAGCCGGTCGCCGCGATGCCGAGTGTCAGCCAGACCTGCCTGCGCCCGAGGGCGCTAAGCTCCGTCAGCGCGTTGATGCCCTTGGGCGCCTTGTCGCGCGGCAGGAAGAGGGCGATCAGCGCGACCGTCAGAAGCCCCGTGATGCCGACGGCGATGAACATGAACTGCCAGTCGAACACCTGGCCGAAGAAGGCGGCGAGCGGCGTGCCGATCAGGGTGGCGACCGTGAGCCCGAGCATGACCTTGCCGACCGCCTGCGTGCGCTTGTTGACCGGCACCATCGACGCGGCGACGAGCGCTGCAACGCCGAAATAGGCCCCGTGCGGCAGGCCGGAGAGGAAGCGGAACAACATGAAGCTCTCGAAGGTCGGCGCGGCGGCGCTGGCAAGGTTGCCGGCGGCGAAGACGCCCATCAGCACCAGCAGGAGGTCGCGGCGGCGGTAGCGCGCGCCGATGACGGCGATGACCGGCGCGCCGACCACCACGCCGAGCGCATAGGCGCTGATCACGTAGCCGGCCTGGGCGGTCGTCACGCCGAAGGTGCCGGCAACGTCCGGCAAGAGGCCCATGATGGCGAACTCGCCGGTGCCGATGCCGAAGCTGCCGACGGCGAGCGCCAGGATGATGAGGGTGACGGTGAGCGCCGGAAGCGGTGGCTGCCCGGAGGAGAGGGCGGCGTTCGGCAGGGGATGTTCGGACACGGGGAGGCTCCGTAGGTATGGCCCACACGGCAAACCGGCGACGAACCCTCACAAGGGCGGCCACTCCTCCTGGCTGCGAATGCGATCTGGTCCGGCCGAAATGGCCTGGATGGGAAAGGGTAAGAATCGATCGGACGGCGTACTCCCGACGCCAGGCGACCGGATTGCACTATATCAAAGTGCCGCGCGCTGCCTACTGCCAATTTTGGCCGAAAATGCAATTGCCGGCGCCGCCGCTTTTCACGAATTGTTGCACTGCCTTTCACCCCCGCCTGTGAATCGCCGCTTTCTCCGTTATCTAATGGAGGACACAGGCGTTCTCGGCCATAAGCGGAGTATGCGAATGAGAGTACAGGCGATTTTCAACAGGGACGGGGGGACGTTCCGCACCACCGACATGGAGGCCTATGCGCGTCATGCGGAAAGGGTCTTCGCGGCGGCAGGGCATCACCTCGACTGTGATATCGTCGAAGGGGCCGATATCGAGATGGCGCTGCACCGCTGCGCCGAGCGCACCGACCTCGACGCGATGCTGGCGGGCGGCGGCGACGGCACGGTGTCGGCGGCGGCCGGCCTTGCCTGGCAGAGCGGAATGCCGCTCGGCATCGTTCCGGCCGGCACGATGAACCTCTTCGCCCGCTCGCTGAAGATCCCGCTCGACATCTGGCAGGCGATCGAGGCGCTGGCCGATGGCGACATCGCCGCCGCCGATATCGGCACGGCCGACGACCGGGCCTTCGTGCACCAGTTTTCCGCCGGTCTGCACGCCCGCATGGTGCGGCTGCGCAACGGGATGACCTACCGCTCCCGGCTCGGCAAGATGGCCGCCAACACCCGCGCGGCCCTCGGCGTCATCTTCAACCCGCCGGAATTCGAGGTGGAGTTCAATGTCGACGGCGTCGAGGAGCACCGCAAGGTCTCGGCCATCAACGTCTCCAACAACCGCTTCGGGGAAAACGGCCTGCTCTATGCCGACGACCTGACGGGTGGCCATCTCGGCTTCTACACCACCAATCCCCTGAAGCCTGCGGGCGTGGCGAAGCTCGCCTTCGACATCCTGCGCGGCAAGCTGCGCGAGAATGCCGACGTCACGGAAATGACCGGTACAGAGGTGGAATTGCACTTTCCCAATGTCGACCGGTCGATCAACTGCGTGATCGACGGCGAACTCCTGCCGATGGACCGCGACGTCTCCATCCGCCTCCATCCGGGCGAACTGAAGGTCATGGTGCCGAAGGTGCAGGCGGAGAACATGGCGACCACGGAGCCGGCGGCCGCCTGAGGCGGTACGGAAGCTTGCCCCTCACCCTAGCCCTCTCCCCGCAAGCGGGGAGAGGGGACGCCCCACGCAGCGTTGAAAGTTTGGGAAACCGGTGCGGCATATCCCCTTCGCCCCGCTTGCGGGGAGAAGGTGGCCGACAGGCCGGATGAGGGGCACCCGCCCCTAACCGTCAAATCCGCGGCAGATAGGTCTGGTAGTCGAAGTCCGACACCGTGCGCAGGAAGGTGATCGCCTCCTTGCGCTTGGTATCGCCGTAGAGCTTCTGATAGGCCGCACCGAAGGCATCGGCGATGAAGGGCGAGGCGGAGAATTCCTCGACCGCCGTCAGGAAGTCGTGCGTCAGGCGCCTGGCGTCGGCCACGTCCTTGCCCGGCTCCGTCACCGGGCCCGGATCGAGGTCGTTTTCGAGGCCGAGCAGGATGCCGCCGAGGATCGCCGTCAAAAGCAGGTAGGGATTGACGTCCGCGCCCGCCACGCGATGCTCGACGCGTGCTGCCGGGCCGTCCTTGTCCGGGATGCGGATGGCGGTGCCGCGGTGGCCGAAGCCCCAGGTGAGGTCGACCGGCGCGAAGGAACCCGGCTGGAAGCGCCGGTAGGAATTGGCGAAGGGCGCGAAGACGAGCTGGGCGTCGCGCATGGTCTGCAGCATGCCGGCGGTGATGGACTTCAGCTTCGTCGGCTCGCCGCCCTTTGCGTCGAGGATGTTGCGGCCGTCCCTGTCAATGATGCTGCAATGGACATGCAGGCCCGAGCCCGCATGCTCGGCATAGGGCTTGGCCATGCAGGTGGACTTCAGGCCGAAGCGGGGCGCGGCAAGTTCCGCTATGCGCTTCAGGTAGATGCAGTCGTCGGCGGCCGCCATGGCGTCCGGCCGGTGCAAGAGGTTGATCTCGAACTGGCCGGGGCCGAATTCGGCGGTCGTCGCATCGGCGGGCAGGTCCATCGCCTTCGCCCAGCTCCGCACGGTCTGGAGATAGCCGTCGAGCGCATCCGTCGCGCGCATGTCGTAGAGCTGGAAACCGTTCGGCTCGCCGCGATACATCAGGGCCGCCGGCGGGCGCGGCTTGCCGGTCTCGCGCCAGTCGTCCTCGACCACGTAGAATTCGAGCTCGGTCGCCACGACCGGTGTCAAACCCTTGTCTTCGAAACGCTTCAGCATGCGCCCGAGAATGGCGCGCGGGTCCATGAAGGAGGCGCTGCCGTCGAATTCGTGCATGGTGGCGAGCACCTGGCGCGAGCCTTCCGGCGCCCAGGGCATGGCCGCCAGCGAGCGGCGGTCGGGGATGCACAGGCCGTCGGGATCGCCGACGGAGATGGAAAGGCCGGTGATGTCGTCATTGTCGTCGCCCCAGATATCGAGCGACTGGGTGGAGGAGGGCAGGCGCACGGAACCGTCCCAGATCTTCTTCTCGCCTTCCAGTGGAACCTGCTTGCCGCGCAGGTCCCCGTTCATGCCGATGAGGAGGATTTCGATACGGGCCGGGGCATCGATAGGGGCGTTGGCGCGCGGCGAACCGGCTGCCGTCTTGTCGTTTGTCATGGTGCCTGCTTTTGGTTTGGCGGGAAGCAAGGACAGGAAATTTTGCGTGCGCTCGATCTCTTGCCAAATGCCTGTTGTATGGGCATTTTCGTAGCCCATTCTGTCTCGCCGTTCAATAAGGCGGGGCCTACCCCCAAGGATGTAGTCAAATGTCGAACAGCAGTGCAGCAGTCGCTTCCAACCTCGGTGCCCTCGATGCCGCTCATCATCTTCATCCCTTCTCGGACATGAAGAAGCTGAACGCGACGGGCACGCGCATCATCGAGCGGGGCGAGGGCTCCTATATCTTCGACAATCACGGCAAGCGCTATCTCGACGGCTTCGCCGGTCTCTGGTGCGTCAATATTGGCTATGGCCGCAAGGAGATCGCCGACGCGGTCATGCGCCAGATGAACGAGCTGCCCTATTACAACACCTTCTTCGGCACCACGACGCCGCCGGCCGTGCTGCTCGCCCAGAAGATCACCTCGCATGCCGGCCCGAACATCAACCGCGTCTTCTTCACCGGCTCGGGCTCCGAGGCCAACGACACCTGGTTCCGCATGGCCCGCGTCTACTGGGGCGCCATGGGCAAGCCGACCAAGAAGGCGATCATCGCCCGCAAGAACGGCTATCACGGCTCCACCGTCGCCGGCGCCTCGCTCGGCGGCATGAAGTGGATGCACGAGCAGGGGGATCTGCCGATCGCCGGCGTCCACCATATCGACCAGCCCTTCTGGTACGGCGAGGGCGGCGACCTTTCGTCCGACGAGTTCGGCCTGAAGATGGCCCGCCAGCTGGAAGAGAAGATCGACCAGCTCGGCGAGGACAATGTCGCCGCCTTCGTCGCCGAGCCGATCCAGGGCGCGGGCGGCGTCATCGTGCCGCCGGCCACCTACTGGCCGGAGATCGCCCGCATCTGCAAGGCGCGCAACATCCTGCTCGTGACGGACGAAGTGATCTGCGGCTTCGGCCGCACCGGCCACTGGTTCGGCCACCAGCATTTCGGCGTCGAGCCGGACCTCGCGCCCATCGCCAAGGGCCTCTCCTCCGGCTACCTGCCCATCGGCGGCGTCATGGTCTCCGATCGCGTCGGCAATGTGCTGGTCGAGGAAGTGGGCGACTTCAACCACGGCTTCACCTATTCCGGCCACCCGGTCTGCGCGGCTGCCGCGCTGGAGAACCTGCGCATCATCGAGGACGAGAAGCTGGTCGAGCGCGTCCACGACGACATCGGCCCCTATCTCGCCGCCGGTCTCAAGTCGCTGGAGGACCTGCCGATCGTTGGCGAGGTCCAGCAGGTCGGCCTGATGGCCGCCGTCCAGCTCGCCGAGGACAAGGCGACCCGCAAGCGCTTCGAGGACAAGGAAAAGGCCGGCGTGACCGTCCGCAACCATTGCCTGGAAAACGGCCTGGTCCTGCGCGCCACCGGTGACCGCATGCTCTTCTCCCCGCCGCTCGTCATCACCCATGCCGAGGTCGACCAGATGATCGACATCACGCGCAAGGGGCTGGAACATGCCTGGAAGGTAATGGTGGGCTGAGGGATCGGCCGGCAATTCCATAAGGATGGAGGACAAGGGATGACAGGCAGGGTTTTGCTCCTTCTCGCCGGCGCCCTGATGGGCGCGACGGCCGTGATCGGCCCGGCGGGCGCCGCCGGCAAGTCCACATACGAGCAGCTTGCCATCTTCGGCGAGGTGCTCGAGCGGATCGAGCGCGAATATGTGACGCCGCCGAAGGAAGACGAGCTCATCGAGAACGCCATCAACGGCATGCTCACCTCGCTCGACCCGCATTCCTCCTACATGAACGCCGAGGCCGCCGAGGATGCGCGCACCGAATTGCGCGGCGAGTTCGGCGGCCTCGGCATCCAGGTGACGATGGAGGACGGGCGGGTCAAGGTCATCGCTCCCATGGACGATACGCCCGCGGCGAAGGCCGGCGTTCTGGCTGGCGACTATATCTCCGAAATCGACGGCCAGTCCCTGAGCGGCCTGAAGCTCGACGAGGCGGTGGAGAAGATGCGCGGTCCGGTCGATACGCTGATCACGCTGACGCTCATCCGCGAGGGCGCCGACAAGCCGATTACGCTGACCATCGTGCGCGACATCATCGCCGTGGAGGCCGTGAAGTTCCGCGTCGAGAACGATGTCGGCTATCTGCGTGTCATCTCCTTCACCGAAAGGACCTATGACGACCTGGAGGCTGCGATCGCCAGGATCAAGGAAGACGTGCCGGCCGACAGGCTGAAGGGCTACGTGCTGGACCTCCGTCTCAATCCCGGCGGCCTGGTCGATCAGGCGATCGCCGTCTCCGATGCCTTCCTGGAGCGCGGCGAGGTCGTCTCGACCCGCAGCCGCAACGAGGACGAGACCCACCGTTACAATGCGACTGAAGGTGACCTCACCGATAACAAGCCCGTCGTCGTGCTGGTGAACGGCGGCTCGGCCTCGGCTGCGGAAATCGTCGCCGGCGCATTGCAGGACCTGCGCCGCGCCACCGTCGTCGGCACCCGTTCCTTCGGCAAGGGCTCGGTCCAGACCATCATCCCGATGGGCGATGCCGGTGCCCTGCGCCTGACGACGGCGCTCTACTACACGCCGTCCGGCAAATCGATCCAGGGCACCGGCATCACGCCGGACATCACGGTCGAGCAGCCTCTCCCGCCCGAGCTTCAGGGCAGGGATGAGACCGCCGGCGAATCGAGCCTGCCCGGTCATATCCAGGGCCAGAGCGAGACGGATGCCGGTTCGGGCTCGTCCGCCTACGTTCCGCCGGAAGCCAAGGACGACGTCCAGCTCCAATACGCGCTTGAACTCCTGCGCGGCGAGAAGACGGATCCGTCCTTCCCGCCGGATCAGGAAAGGGCGTTCTCCCTCAGGTGAACGGCTCCGCCTACTGGAACGCCGTCTCGAAGAAGCTTCTCAGCTTGCGGGAATGCAGCTTTTCCGTCGGCATGCCGGCGAGTTTTTCCAGCGCCCGGATGCCGATCCTCAGGTGCTGGTTGACCTGGGTTCGGTAGAAGGCCGTCGCCATGCCGGGCAGTTTCAGCTCGCCGTGCAGCGGCTTGTCGGAAACGCACAGCAGCGTGCCGTAGGGCACACGGAAGCGGAAGCCGTTGGCGGCGATGGTCGCAGATTCCATGTCGAGCGCGATGGCGCGCGACTGGGAAAGCCGCTTCACCGGTCCGCGCTGGTCGCGCAGCTCCCAGTTGCGGTTGTCGATGGTCGCGACGGTGCCGGTGCGCATGATGCGCTTGAGATCGTAGCCCTGGAGGCCCGTGACCTCCTCTACCGCGCTTTCCAGCGCCACCTGCACCTCGGCGAGCGCCGGGATCGGCACCCAGACCGGCAGGTCGTCGTCGAGCACGTGGTCCTCGCGCACATAGGCATGGGCGAGCACATAGTCGCCGAGCGTCTGGCTGTTCCTGAGGCCCGCGCAATGGCCGAGCATCAGCCAGGCATGCGGGCGCAGCACGGCGATATGGTCGGTGATCGTCTTGGCGTTGGAGGGGCCGACGCCGATATTGACCAGCGTGATGCCGCCATGGCCCTTCTTCTTGATGTGGTAGGCCGGCATCTGCGGCAGGCGGCCGGGGGTGATGTTGGGCTCCGGCTTGTCGGAACCGGCCGGGGTGATGATGTTGCCGGGCTCGACGAAGGCCGTGTAGCCGTTGCCGCCCTCCGCCATCTGCTGGCGCGCCCATTCGCAGAATTCGTCGACATAGAACTGGTAGTTCGTGAAGAGCACGAAATTCTGGAAATGATTGGCCCTGGTCGCCGTGTAGTGGCTGAGGCGGGCGAGCGAATAATCGACGCGCTGCGCGGTGAAGGGCGCAAGCGGCGAGGGCTCGCCCGGGCCGGGCTCATAGGAGCCGTTGGCGATCTCGTCGTCGGTATTGGTCAGGTCCGGCGCGTCGAAGAGGTCGCGCAGCGGAAGCTCGATGCCTTCGGCGACTTCCGCCTCAACATGGGCCCCTTCGCCGAAGGCGAAATGCAGCGGGATCGGCGTCGTCGATTCCGAGACGATGACGCGCACCCCGTGATTGCGCATCAGGAGGCCGAGCTGTTCCTTGAGGTAATGCCGGAAGAGCTTTGGCCGGGTGATCGTCGTCGTATAGACGCCGGGCGAGGCGACATAACCGTAGGACAGGCGGGAATCGACATGACCGAAGCTCGTCGTCTCGATGCTGACCTGCGGATAGCAGGCGCGGAAGCGCGTTTCCGGCGTGCCGGTCCGGCCGAGCGAGACGAAGGCGTCGGTGAGGAATTTCGTATTGCGCTCGTAGAGCGCCTCGAGGGCATCGACGGCGGCGACCGGATCGTCGAAGGAGCGCGGCTCATAAGGCTCGGGCGTGGCGAAGGAAAGCGGTTTCGGCGAGAAGGTTCGTTTGCTCATGAATCACTATAGTTGTTGTTATTTGACAAGCAAACGACAAGTTCCGCGCGCCCGCAAGCCCCGGGGTAAGGACGCTGCGGCGCCATGCCCATAGCGGCGTGAAAACAGGAGGATAGGGGGGCGGCACCCTATCGCGGGGCGGCGAGAACGATGCCCGCGCCGACCAGCGCAAGCGTCGCGCCGGCAAGGTCGAAGCGGTCGGGGCGCATGCCCTCGGCAAGCCAGAGCCAGAGCAGCGAGGCGGCGATATAGACGCCGCCATAGGCGGCATAGGCGCGGCCCGCAAAGGCGCTGTCGACCTGCGCCAGCAGCCAGCCGAAAAGGGCGAGCGAGGCCATGCCGGGGATGAGCCACAGGATGGACTTGTCGAGCCGCCACCAGGCCCAGAAGGCGAAGCAGCCGGCAATCTCGGCAAGGGCGGCGGCGGAAAAGACGAGAAGGGATTTCATTCGGTGCTCCGGGCTGGCGGCGAGAGGCCGGCCCGGTTTAGCACGGAACGGGAAAAGACGAAGCCTGCCTCAGCTCATCGACTGACGCTGGAGTGTGACGAAAAGCACGAGGCCCGCGCTCTGCTTGGTGATGCCGAGGCCGCCCGCATTGCTCCAGGCGAGCGCCCCGACCGGGGTGATCATCATCGCGCAAAGCGTCAGGATGCGCAGCAGCATGGTCGAGGTGTGGGCGAGGGCGGCGATCATCGGGTTTCGTCCGGCAGGCGAGGTCGGGTCAGAGCGAGGCGCGGCACATGCTCGGCGTGGAGCAGGCGATGAGCTTGCCGGTGCCGTTGTGCGTGCTGCGGCGATAGTCCGTCTCGACGGCGGCGGCCAGCATGATGGCGAAGACGGCCATGAGCAGGGTGATGATCGTGAGGCGGCGTGCGAGGATGTCCATGGTGATGTCCCTCATCCAGATGTTTCGGTGTAGCCGTTTTCGCACCTCAGGACTGAACGGTCCCTGAGAGGCCGGTTCATCTCCCGTTCAGGAAAGGTGTGATTCGGTTTTCGGAAAGGGACGGGGCGTCGATGAAGCCTTGAAATCAGCGGCTTGAGCGAGGACGTGCGGCTGAAATGGACAAGCCGGCGCGGGGCGCCGGCTTTAACATGGAGCTTCGAAAATGTGCTTCGACGGTCGCGGCCTGGCCGTTCACAGCCGCGTCCAGGTCTGCGACTTGCAGAGAACGGCCAGGACGCAGCCCTTCATGCGCAGGGAATTGCCGCTGACGGCGCCGGAGCCGCTATAGGTCTTGTCCGTCTCCGGGTCGGTGATCGAGCCGCTATAGTCGGCGCCCGTGCCGTCGAGCTTGCCGATGCGCTTTCCGGCATGCTTGCCCGTCTTCAGCGTGATGCAGTAGCTGCCGCCGCATTTGGCGATGGCGGCGGTGGCGCCGCTTGCCGTCTTCCAGTTGCCCTCGATCGGTTCGGCGGCCAGCGCGATGCTTGGCGCCGCCAGAAGCGCGGCGGCGACGATCCATGTCCTCGGTTTCATTCTCTTCCTCCTCCGGAATGACGGCCGAAAGATATCTTACGGGCACGTAAAGATAAATATGCCTTTCGCGCGGATTTCAGGCGTCTTGAAGGGGGATAGACCGACGAAAAAACGCGAGGGTGAAGGATGCGGTCGTTTGCCGTGGTTAGCGAAGGGTTGAAATCGGCGGTTGAACAATCGGTAAATTTTTATGCGAATGCCGCCGTTTCCAGGGGATGCGATGTTTAACGAAAATCCAATTTTACCAAGCGTTTGGATTTTGTTCGTCTCAAATTAAGCATGCATTTTAAGCGCATTTTGAAAGGCCCGCGGCATAGTGGAGCCATAAGACGAGCACGGAAAACCGGGCCGCAAAACTCCGAAGGAAGACCGAGCCGCAGAAGACGGCAGGCGCCTAAGGAGGCCCGAAAAGGGCGAAAAACAGGGCAATACGGCAGTAAACCAAAGAAGACAGGGACAATCGAAATGGCACGCTTTGACTTTCAGACCATCGAAACGGCCGCCACGATGGGCGGCGAGAACCGCGCCGAAATCTTCTGCGACATGGGCCTCATGTATGCGACGGGCCGGGGCTGCGACATCGACCTCGTCCAGGCCCACAAGTGGCTGAACATTGCCGCCATCAAGGGTTGCGACCGCGCCGCCGAGCTGCGCGCCGACCTTGCGGCGACGATGACGAAAAGTGACCTCGTAGAGGCGCTGCGCGCCGCCCGCGAATGGATGACGGTGCATTGAGGGGATGAGGCAATAGGCAGTAGGGGGGCGGCTGGCATGTCCGTACTGCCTACTGCCTAATTGCCTACTGCCGCCAGAACCTGCGGCAATGCCGCCTCCAGCAATGCCATGTCCTCCTGCGTCCCGACGCTGATGCGGATGCATCGGTTGAGGGGCGCGATGCCGGGCATGCGGATGAAGACGCCGTGCTCCATCAGCCCGTCGACGATGGCCTTGGCACGGGTGCCGTCCCGGCCGCAATCGACGGTGACGAAATTGGTGGCGGAGGCAAGCGGCAGAAGCCCGTTGGCCCGGGCGATCCCCGCGATGCGCTCGCGGGATGCGGCGATGCGGGCGATGACGTCCGCCAGATAGGCCTGGTCCTTGAGGGCGGCGAGCGCGCCCTGCACCGAGATCCGTGACATGCCGAAATGGTTGCGGATCTTGTCGAAGGCCTGTGCGTTGCCGAGCGTGCCGATCGCATAGCCGATGCGCGCGCCGGCAAGGCCGTAGGCCTTGGAGAAGGTGCGCATGCGCAGCACGTTCGGCTGGCCGATCAGCGCGCCGATGGGCGGGATGGTCCCGGCCGGCGCGGTTTCCCCATAGGCTTCGTCGAGGATGAGCAGCGTCGTTTCCGGCAGCGCCCGCGCGAAGGAGACGACGCTGTCGGCATCCCACCAGCTTCCCATCGGATTGTCGGGATTGGCGAAATAGACGAGCGGCGCGTCTTCGCGGCGCACCGCCTCGAGAAGGCCGTCGAGGTCTTCCCGGTCGCCGGCATAGGGCACGGTGACGAGCCGGCCGCCGAAACCGTTCACATGGTAGTTGAAGGTCGGATAGCCGCCGAGCGAGGTGACAACCGGCGCGCCCGGCTCGATGACGAGCCTTGCGATCTCGCCGAGCAGGCCGTCGATGCCGCCGCCGACGGCGATGTTGTCGCGTGAGATGCCGTGGGCAAGGGCCAGCGCCTCGCGCAGCTCGAAATTCTCCGGATCGCTGTACATCCACGTGGTTTCAGCCGCTGCGCGCATCGCCTCCAGCACGGAAGGGGCGGGGCCGAAGCCGCTTTCGTTCGCCCCGATGCGCGCCTTCACGGCAAGGCCGCGATTGCGCTCGATGGCTTCCGGCCCGACGAAGGGAACGGTGGCGGGCAGGGACTGGGCGAGGGCGGTGAAACGGGAGAATGCGGACATGAATGAAGGCGCCTGGTATCGATGAACGGGGGAACCGGCTGCCGGACGGAGAAATGCCCGCCGGAATCGGTCTTCCACGGGCACCCTATCCAATAATGGCGGAAGGCGAAACGCTCAGGTGGCCGCCGAGCCGAGGCCGGCTCTTTCGACGCCCGCCATGTAGCGGCGCTCCTCCTGCTTCGGGCGGGTGTTGTTGACGCCGCCGGTAAAGTAGTCGGAGCGAACGATGGTGTGGAGCAGCTCCTCGTCGATTTCCTTGATGAACTGCACGCCGATGCGGCTGTCGTTGCGATAGACCTCGGCGCAGCCGATGCGCGAGGCGACGCCGACGACGGAGAGATAATAATGCAGCGGAAGGCCGATCGTGGTGGACACGACGAAGCTCGCGCCGCCCTGCGAAATGTCGATGAGCTTGCAGCTGCGCAGCTTCGGCGCCGCGAGGTCGAAGCCGACCGTCATCAGCATGCCCTGCCGGTTCACGGCAAAGCGCTCCCACTTGCGCTCGTAAAGTCCCGCGGTGGAGCGCGGATCGGCACCCAAACTCATTGCCATACTCCCGGTAGGGGGACATCATGTCCTGAAGATGGGCGAAGTGTCGCAGGGGACCGTTTTGTTTCGCTGAAACAAATGCTTAAAAATTTATCGGCCCGGATTTTTGCTGAAGGCCGCTTCAGTCGTCCTGCGCGGGGACCGTCCGGCCGAGCACCAGATTGAGGAAATCCGTGTCGAGGAACATGTTGAAGCGCACGGTCATATCCTCGCCTTCGCGCTTGAATTCCGTGCAGGGGATGCCGTCCCGGATGCCCTGGATCTCCAGATAGAAATTCTCGGGCAATTCCAGCGCCTTGTTGATCGAGATCGCCGCGCCGGCGCTCGAAATGCTGCGCACCAGGCAGGTATAGCGCTGCGCCGTGCTGAGGTGATGGCCGATCGGGGTGATGAAGCCGGGCTTGTCGAGGCGATACGGGACGAAGCTGCGCTTGGGATGGCGCAGGCGAAGCTGCTCGTGGACGGTTTCGAGGGGCATGGTTCCCTCCCGCTTCTGTTGCCGGGTTTCGACTGTATCGAAACGGGATGGATAAAAGATGAAAACGGCCGCCCGCATTTTAGCAGGCGGCCGCCGGAAACCGTAAAGACGGGAAAGACTTACTGGAACGCCTGAAGCCCCGTCTGCGCGCGGCCGAGGATCAGCGCGTGGATGTCGTGCGTGCCCTCATAGGTGTTGACGGCCTCGAGGTTCATGACGTGGCGGATGACGCCGTACTCGTCGGAGACGCCGTTGCCGCCGTGCATGTCGCGGGAAACGCGGGCGATATCGAGCGCCTTGCCGCAATTGTTGCGCTTCATCAGCGAGATCAGTTCGGCCGGGGCGCGGTGCTCGTCGAACAGGCGGCCGAGGCGCAGCGCGCCCTGCAGGCCGAGCGCGATCTCGGTCTCCATGTCTGCCAGCTTCTTCTGGATGAGCTGGGTGGCGGCGAGCGGCTTGCCGAACTGCTTGCGATCAAGCGTGTACTGGCGGGCGGCGTGCCAGCAGAACTCGGCGGCGCCCATCGCGCCCCAGGCGATGCCGTAGCGGGCGCGGTTGAGGCAGCCGAACGGGCCTGCAAGGCCGGCGACTTCCGGCAGCAGGTTCTCGTCGGGAACGAAGACGTCCTGCATCATGATCATGCCGGTGACGGAGGCGCGCAGCGAGAACTTGCCCTCGATCTTCGGCGTCTCGAAGCCCTTCATGCCGCGTTCCAGCACGAAGCCCTTGATCTTGCCGTCATGCGCGTCGGACTTGGCCCAGACGACCGCGACATCGGCGATCGGCGAATTGGTGATCCAGTTCTTGGCGCCCGAGACGAGATAGCCGCCATCCACCTTCTTCGCGCGGGTGATCATCGAGGAGGGGTCCGAGCCATGGTCCGGCTCGGTGAGGCCGAAGCAGCCGACCCATTCGCCGGAGGCGAGCTTGGGGAGGTACTTCCTGCGCGTCTCTTCCGTGCCGTAGGCGAAGATCGGGTGCATGACGAGGGAGGACTGCACGGACATGGCCGAGCGGTAGCCGGAATCGACGCGCTCGACTTCGCGGGCGACGAGGCCGTAGGAGACGTAGTTGGCGCCGACGCCGCCGTATTCCTCCGGCACGGTCGGGCCGAGCAGGCCGAGTTCGCCCATCTCGCTCATGATCTCGCGGTGGAACACTTCATGACGGTTCGCCTCGGTGACGCGCGAGGCCAGCTTGTCCTGGCAATAGGCGCGGGCCGTGTCGCGGATCATGCGCTCTTCGTCGGTCAGCTGGTCCTCAAGGAGGAAGGGGTCGGCCCAGTCGAAGGGCGCCATCTTGGCGCGGGCCTGTTCCGGAGTGACGCCGTGGTGCTCGCTCATTGCTTCCATCCTGTCGCGGTTTTGTCGTTGCAGAAGTGCTACATCAGCTTGCCTTCATCCGAAAGGGCGGGAACGAAAGCGAGGGGCGAACGCTTTGGCTATTTATGAATGCCCTCATGAGCCCGGAGAATGAGCCATCCCCGTAAATTCGCCCCTTCTGCCTTGATCCTGTCCTTCACGAGGCGCATGTAGCCTGACGATGAGCAATTCCACGAAAGAGAGGCCGGGCATGCGAGACCGCTTCAAGAGGTCGGTCGAGCGGCTGGTGCCGACCGAGGCGCGGCTGGGCGACCTGCTCTGGCCCTTCCACCGCACACCCGAGCGCAAGACGCCCGCCACCCGCCGCCGTCCGGCAGGCGGATCGCCGCTTGTCGAGGTCACGGATTTCGGCAGCAATCCCGGCTGCCTGCGCATGTTCGCGCATATTCCCGAAGGCCTGCCCGCCGGGCGGCCGCTCGTTCTGGTGCTGCACGGCTGCCAGCAGGATGCCGAAAGCTACGACCGCGCCGCCGGCTGGGCGTCGCTTGCAGACGAGCGCGGTTTTGCCGTCGTCTATGCCCAGCAGCGCGAGGCGAACAATCCGCGGCTCTGCTTCACCTGGTTCCGCCCGAGCGAGGTGACGCGCGACCGCGGCGAACTGATGTCGATCCGCCAGATGGTGGCCCATGCCGCCGAACAGGCGGGCAGCGACCCGCAGCGCATCTTCATCACCGGCCTTTCCGCCGGCGGGGCGATGACGGCCGCGATGCTGGCCAACTATCCCGAGCTTTTCGCCGGCGGCGCCATCATCGCGGGTCTTCCCTTCGGCGCGGCGCGCGACGCCACCCGCGCCTTCGACGCCATGAAGGAGGCCCCGGAGCGCACCGCCCGCGAATGGTCCGACCTCGTCCGCAAGATTTCTCCCCGCATCACCCGCAAGCCCGCCATCTCGATCTGGCACGGCACGGCCGACGAGACCGTCTCCCTCTCCAACGGCCTTGCCCTCGTCGAGCAATGGCGCGATCTCTATCGCCTGCCGAAGGACGCCTTCGTGGAAAAGCGCATGAAGGGCCGCCGCACGCGCATCTGGCCCGACAAGGACGGCAAGCCCCTCGTCACCTTCCACGAGATCGACGGCATGGGCCACGGCACGCCGGTGCTGACAGGCGAGGGCGGCGGCCATGCGGTATCCGCCGAGCCGTTCATGCTGGAGGCGGGGTTCTCGTCAACGCTGGAGATCGCCAGGGCGTGGGGTTTGACGCGGAAGTGGAAGCGGTAGGCGGCGCTGCGCCATTCTTTTCCATTCGCCCCTCACCCTAACCCTCTCCCCGCAAGCGGAGAGAGGGGACTTGCCCCACGCAGGGTCATTGATCGGGAAAAACGGCGCGGCATATCCCTTCTCCCCGCTTGCGGGAAGAAGGGCCGGCAGGCGGATGAGGGGCAACCGGCACCGGCGGCGTGATGTGTTGAACATCGGGCCGCCCCGTTCGAACGGAGGCGGTCAGGCAACGGCCTCGCCAGGGCTCACCCCAGCAGCCACTCATGCTCCTTCGCGTTGTGGAACTTCCACACCCGCTTCGGCCCCGCCATCACGTTGAGATAGTAGAGATCGTAGCCGTGGATAGTGGCGCAGGGGTGGTAGCCCTTCGGCACCAGCGTCACGTCGCCGTCCTCCACCGCCATCGCCTCGTCGAGCGAGCGGTCGTCCGTGTAGACGCGCTGGAAGGCGAAGCCCTGCGGCGGGTTGATGCGGTGGTAGTAGGTCTCTTCCAGCAGGCTTTCGTTCGGCAGGTCGTCCCGGTCGTGCTTGTGCGAGGGATAGGACGAGGTGTTGCCGCTCGGGGTGATGACCTCGACCACGAGCAGCGAATGGGCCGAATTATCGTCTTCCGGCATGATGTTGTAGACGTGGCGGACATTCGAGCCCTTGCCGCGCGAAAGCTTCGGATGGGTGCCCGGCGGAATGGCCTTCGCCTCATGGTCGCCGCCGCCCGGTGCCGAGCAGACGGCGAGCTCCAGATCGGTCTCCGCCGTCACCGACCAGTTGGAATCGGCAGGGATGTAGAGCGCATGCGGTGCCCCCTCGAAGGGGTTCATGCGCTTGCCGAGGACGCCGAAATCCTTGCCGCCCGCGGTCGCCTTGCCCTTGCCGGAGATCCAGACGAGGCAGACCTCGCGGCTTCCCGTTTCCGCCGCGACGATCTCGCCTGGCTTCATGCGGTGCAGGTCGAAGCCGACATAGGTCCAGCCGGCGCTTTCGGGCGTCACATGGCTGACGCGGCCATGGGTGCCGTTCGGTTTTACGAGGAGGTTCGGCATGGGCATGTTCCTTTCATTCGGCGTCCGGCAGGGTTCAGCCCTTCGGGAAACCTTCCGTCTCCACGGTATAACCCGCGGCGGTCATGACGCGCATCAGTTCCTTATGACCGATCTCGGCCATTTTCTGCGGCGGCGCCTTGCGCGGGTCCTGCTCGGCTTCCACGACGAACCAGCCTTCATAGCCGTAATCGGCCAGCTTCTGCACGATCGCGCCGAAATCGAGCGAGCCGTCGCCCGGCACGGTGAAGGCGCCGAGCGCCACCGCGTCGAGGAAGGACTGCCGGCTGCGGTCGAGGCCGTCGACCACGGACCGGCGGATGTCCTTCACATGGACATGGTTGATGCGGGCATGGTGGTTGTCGATGGCGCGCAGCACGTCGCCGCCGGCAAAGGCGAGGTGCCCGGCATCGAGCAGCAGCGGAATGCCTTCGCCGGAGGCCTTCATGAAGGCGTCGAGCTCCGGCTCGGTCTCCACGACGGCGGCCATGTGGTGATGGTAGGAGAGGGGCATGCCCTGTTCCGCGCACCATTCGCCGAATTCCGTCAGCTTGCGGCCATAGGCCTTCATCTCGTCGTCGGAAAGGCGCGGCTTGGTGGCGAGCGGCTTCGAGCGGTCACCCTGGATGGAGCGGCCGACCTCGCCATAGACGATGCAGGGCGCATCGACGGCCTTGAACAGCTCGATCATCGGCGCGATGCGGTCCTTGTTGGCGGCAAGCTCCTCGTCGACCAGCGTGCCGGAGAACCAGCCGCCGCACAGCGTCACGTCGGCCGCGCGCAGGATCGGCAGCATCACGGTGGGATCCTCGGGAAAGCGGCGTCCTTTCTCCATGCCGGTAAAGCCGGCGCTGCGCGACTGGCGAAGGCATTCCTCGAGGGATACATCGTCGCTGAGTTCAGGAAGGTCGTCGTTCCACCAGGCGATGGGCGACATGCCGAGTTTGGCTTTCATCTGGATCTCCTTGGGGAAGGCAAGCGGCCTTCCGATATCATTATCTCCCTGCCTTTCCTCCGTTATCCTCGGGCTTGATCCGAGGACGGAGAGGAGGAGAGAGGCATTGTCTGTGTCCTACCCGAGGCTCTGCGCCGCGCGGGCCTTCACATAGGCCTCGCGCGCCTTGTTGACCTCGGCCCGGGGGCTCACCTCCGGCACGGCGACGTCCCACCAGTGGCCGCCTTCCTTGGTGGTGATCAGCGGATCGGTGTCGATGACGATGACCGAGGTGCGGTCGTTCGCCTTGCTCTCCTCAATGGCCGTTTCGAGGTCGGCGATGGAGGAGACCTTGACGGCGACGGCCCCCATGCTTTCGGCATGGGCGCGGAAGTCGATGTCCGGCATGGTCTCGATCATCGCGTCCTTGAGCAGGTTGTTGAAGTTGGCGCCGCCGGTGCCCATCTGCAGGCGGTTGATGCAGCCGTAGCCGCGATTGTCGAGCACGACGACGGTCAATTTTTTGCCGAGCATGATCGAGGTGGAAAGCTCGGAATTCATCATCATGTAGGAGCCGTCGCCGACCATGACGACGACATCCGCCTCCGGCCGCGCCAGCTTGACGCCGAGCGCCCCGGCGATCTCGTAGCCCATGCAGGAAAAGCCGTATTCCATGTGGTAGCCGCCGGGCTTCACCGCCTGCCAGAGCTTGTGCAGCTCGCCCGGAAGGCCGCCCGCCGCGCAGACGAGCACGGAATTCTCCCCGCCGATGCTGCGCTGCACCGCGCCGATGACCTGCGCGTCGGAGGGAAGGTCGGCACTGGTCGGCGCGGTCGCCCGGTTCGCCGCCGCCATCCATTCGGCCTTGCGGGCCCTGGCCGAGGCTTCCACCGAGGCCGGGGCCTTCCAGCCGCCGAGCGCTTCGGAAAGCAGCGTCAGGCCCTCGCGGGCGTCGGAAACGAGTGGCCGGCTGTCATGCTTGGTAGCGTCGAAGGCCACGGTGTTGAGGCCGACCATCTTCAGCTTCTCATTCTTGAAGAGTGCCCAGGAACCGGTCGTGAAATCCTGCATGCGCGTGCCGACGGCGAGGATGACATCCGCCTCCTCGGCAAAGGCATTGGCGGCGGAGGTGCCGGTAACGCCGATGGAGCCCATGCAGAGCGGATGATCGTCCGGGATCGCCGACTTGCCCGCCTGGGTGACGGCGGCGGGAATGCCGTGGCGCTCGGCGAAGGCCTTCAGCTCGGCGGTCGCCTGCGAATAGAGCACGCCGCCGCCGGCAAGGATCAGCGGCTTTTCCGCCTTGCGCAGCGTCTCGATGGCGGCGGCCAGCTCGTCGCTGTCCGGGCGCGGGCGGCGCTGCGTCCAGACCTTCTCTTCGAAGAGGCTCGCCGGATAGTCGTAGGCTTCGGCCTGCACGTCCTGGCAGAGCGAGAGCGTCACCGGGCCGCAATCGACGGGATCGGTCAGCACCTGCATGGCGCGCTTCAGCGCCGGGATGATCTGCTCGGGGCGGGTGATGCGGTCGAAATAGCGCGAGACGCAGCGGAAGGCGTCGTTGACCGAAACGGTGCCGTCGCCGAAATCCTCGATCTGCTGGAGCACCGGGTCGGGAATGCGGTTGGCGAAGACGTCGCCGGGCAGGAACAGGACGGGAAGGCGATTGACATGCGCAACACCCGCGGCCGTCACCATGTTGAGCGCGCCGGGGCCGATGGAGGTCGTGCAGGCCATGAAGCGCTGGCGGAAGCTCGCCTTGGCGAAGGCGACGGCGGCATGCGCCATGCCCTGCTCGTTATGGGCGCGCAGCGTCGGCAGCTCCTCGCGCACCTGGTAAAGCGCCTCGCCCATGCCCGCGACGTTGCCATGGCCGAAAATGGCCCAGACACCGGCGAAGATCGGCACCTTCCTGCCGTCCACGACGGTCATCTGCGCCTTCAGGAAATGCGCGACGGCCTGCGCCATCGTCAGCCGGATCGTCTTGCCCATGGTCTTCCTCCCAAATTCTCTGTCTTACAGTCCGCGCGTGCCGAGCCAGGCGTCGGTCAGCGTGCGGAAGCGGCCGGCCATGTCGGCGATGGCCGCCTCGTCGTCCATTCTGCCGGCCATCCAGGCGCGGGCGGCGTCCGCGAAGATCGTGCGGCCGACGGCGAAGCCCTTGACGGCCGGGGCCACCTTCGTCGCCTCGAAGGCCTTGATGAGGTCCTCCGTCGGTGCCTCCAGCCCGAGCAGCACGATACCACGGCAATAAACATCGTTCTTGGCGATCACCGCCTCGATGTTCCGCCATGCCTCCGGGGAGGCCTGCGGCTCCAGCTTCCACCAGTCCGGCTTGATGCCGAGATCGTAGAGCTCCTGCAACGCGGTGGAGATCGTATCGTCCTTGAGCGGCCCGTTCTTGCCGGCGATGATCTCGACCAGCAGCTCGCGCCCGACGCGGCGCGCCGCCTCGAAGAGCGTGCGCAGCTTCTCCTGCTGCTCCTGCTTGAGCGCGGCCGGATCGTCGGGATGGTAGAAGCACAGGCACTTGATGCAATGGTCGAGCGGCCATTCCACGAGCTGCGAGCCGATATCCTGGCTGAATTCGAAGCGCAGCGGCTTGGAGCCCGGCAGCTCGACCGGCCGGCCGAGCCAGGAGAAATCCTTGGTGGCGGCGTCGAAGAAGGCGTCGCGCCCGAAGCGCTCGTCGATCAGCATGCCATAGCCCGGCCGCCCACCGGCAACCCGCGCGGCGGCTTCCACGGTGAGGCGCTTGAACTGCGAGATCTTTTCGTGCGGCACGCCGAGTTCGTCGGCGACGTCGACGAGTTGCATGCGGTGGTCGCAGGCGAGCGCCATGAGCAGCGGAATGTCGCCCTGCTTGCGGTTCGTCGCCCAGTGAATATGGTTGATCGCCTCGTCCTTGCGCAGTGCCCGGTGCTTGCTGCCGTTCTTCAGGAAGAATTCCAGCTCCTCCCAGCTCGGATATTCCGGCGAGCAGAGCAGGCGTGAGACGGCGAAGGCGCCACAGGCATTGGCCCAGGTGGCGGAGGTCGCATGGTCCTCGCCAGTAAGCCAGCCGCGAAGGAAGCCGGACATGAAGGCATCCCCCGCGCCGAGCACGTTATAGACCTCGATGGGAAAGCCCTGGCCCACCACGCCGTCTTCCAGGTCGTCGGAGATCGGGCCGTCATAGACGATACAGCCCATCGCGCCGCGTTTCAGGACGATGGTGGCGGCGGAGACCGCGCGGATCGCCTTCAGCGAGGCGAGCACGTCGTCCGCGCCCGAGGCGATCATGATCTCCTCCTCGGTGCCGACGATCAGGTCGCAATCCGGCAATACGGATTTCATGATGGCCGAGACGCGGTCGGACTTCACATAGCGCTCGAAACCCTCGGCATGGCCGGCAAGGCCCCAGAGGTTCGGACGGTAGTCGATGTCGAAGACGACCTTGCCGCCGCTCTCTTTGGCGATGCGGATCGCCTTGCGCTGCGCGGCCTCGGTGTTGGGACGGGAGAAGTGCGTGCCGGAAACCAGCACGGCGCGCGAGGAGCGCACGAAGGCCTCGTCCACGTCGCCCTCGTCGAGCGCCATGTCGGCGCAGTCGGTGCGCACGAAGATCATCGGCGAAACGCCCTCGGATTCGATGGCGAGCAGCACGAGCGCCGTCAGGCGCTCCCTGTCGGTCCTGATGCCCTCGACATTGACGCCCTCGCGGGCGGACTGTTCGCGGATGAAACGGCCCATCTGCTCGTCGCCGACGCGGGTGATGAGCGCGGACCTGAGGCCGAGGCGGGCGGTGCCGATGGCGATGTTTGCCGGGCAGCCGCCGACCGATTTCGCGAAGGAGGCCGTGTCTTCCAGGCGCGTGCCGAGCTGCTGGCCGTAGAGGTCGACGGACGAACGGCCGATCGTGATGACGTCCAGCGTCTTCGTCTGGTCGGTATGGGGCATGTCTTCCTCCCGGTCTTGCGGCGCCGTCGTGGATGCGCGGCGGATTTCGGGAAAATGAAACATGAATTCCATTATTCTGTCAATTCGGAATATACATTCCGTTTCTATTCCACAGCATTCCCTTTGGGCGAGCGCTTGAGGCTACGCCGCCGCTCGGCGATGGCGACCGGCAGCGCCATGGCGAGCGCGATGGAGGCGGAAAGCGAGCGGAAGCCGGCATAATCCGCCTCCGACACTTCGAACCAGTGGGTGGCGGAGGCGGCGAGGGGGGAGAAGACGGAATCGGTGATGGCGACGATGGGTACGCCCCGGGCGGCGAGCTCCTGCGCCTGCGTCAGGCTCTCGGCGGCATAGGGCGCGAAGCTCGCGGCAATCACGGCGTCCCGGGTCGTCGCGAACTGCGTCATTTCGGGGTCGATGCCGTTCGGCGAGGCGATGATCTGGTGGCGGATGCCGAGCTTGCCGAAGGCATAGGCGATATGCGCCGTCAGCGGATAGGAGCGCCGCTTGGCGACGAGATAGATGGTTTCCGCCCGGGCGAGCAGGTCGACGGCCTTGGAGAAGGTCTCGCCGTCGATGGTGCCGGCGAGCCGCGCCACCGACTGGCTCGCCGCCGTCAGGAAGCCGGAGAGCAGTTCCGCGTCGCTGTTGGCCGCCGGCCCCGCCTCCAGCGAGAGCATGCGCTCCTCATAGGAAAGCGTGCGGTCGCGCAGGCGCGCGCGAAAGACGTTCTGGAGGTCGGAAAAGCCTTCGTAGCCGAGGTGGTGGGCAAGGCGTACCAGCGTCGAAGGCTGCACGTCGGCCGCCGTCGCGATGCTCGCCGCCGTGCCGAAGGCCATGTCGTCCGGGTTGGAAAGCGCATAGGCCGCCACCTGCGCCAGCCGCTTCGGCATGGTCGCCTTGCGCTCGATGATGACGCTGCGCAGGCTGTCGAAATCGCGGGGCACGCGCGTAAGGGCCGCTTCGCTGCTGTTCATGGATCTGTTCTCCTCGTGCGGCCATTCTGCGACAAATGAAATAAATATTCCATATCTTCGGAAAAGATAGTTTTCGTTCCAAATCTTTCCCGCTATGGATGGCGCAAGGCGCGCCCTCAGCGCGAGGTATATCAACTCTTGCGAAACTGCGTAGCGGTTTTGCGAGGGCCGGAGACGATGGAGGATTGTCATGAAGGCCTTGGGTATCGGACTGATCGGCACGGGTTACATGGGCAAGTGCCATGCGCTCGCCTGGAACAATGTCAGCACCGTCTTCGGCGACGTCGAGCGCCCGCGCCTCGTGCATCTCGCCGAGGCCAATGCGGAGCTGGCGGCAAGCCGCGCCCGCGAATTCGGCTTCGCAAGATCCACCGCCGACTGGCGCGACCTCCTGTCCGATCCCGAGATCGATGTCATTTCCGTCACCACGCCGAACCAGTTCCACGCCGAGATGGCCATCGCCGCGCTCGAGGCCGGCAAGCATGTCTGGTGCGAGAAGCCGATGGCGCCGGCCTTCGCCGATGCCGAGCGCATGCTCGCAGCCCAGCGCACGTCGGGCAAGGTGGCCGTGATGGGCTACAATTACATTCAGAATCCTGTCATGCGGCACATCCGCCTGCTGCTCGACGAGGGCCGCATCGGCACGGTCAACCATGTCCGCATCGAGATGGACGAGGACTTCATGGCCGATCCGGGCGCACCCTTCTACTGGAAGAGCGAGGCATCCTCCGGCTACGGCGCGCTCGACGATTTCGCGGTGCACCCGCTTTCGCTGCTCTGGAGCCTCTTCGGCCATGTCGAGGCCGTCATCGCCTCGCTGGCGAAACCCTATGCCGAGCGCCCGCTGAAGGAAGGCGGCCGCCGCGCCGTCGAGAACCACGATATCGCCAGCGTCCTGATGCGCCTTCCCGGCGGCATTTCCGGCGTGCTGATGGCCAACCGCTCCGCCTGGGGCCGCAAGGGCCGCATCGCCCTGCAGATCTACGGCTCGAAGGGCTCGATCCTCTACGACCAGGAGCGCATGAACGAGTTCCAGCTCTACACGACCGAAGGCCGCGCCACCGAGCAGGGCTTTTCCACAGTCCTGACCGCGCCGCACCACAGGCCCTATGACCGCTTCATCCCGGCGCCCGGCCACGGCCTCGGCTTCAACGATCTCAAGGTCATCGAATGCCGCGAGCTGATCGCCGCAATCGCCGGCATGGCCTCGCATTCCATTGATTTCAATCATGGTCTGCGCATCGAGCAATCCGTGCACGCCATGGCGCGGTCGTTCCGCGAGGCACGCTGGGTGGAGATCGCCTCTGCGTGAGTTTCCGTTGGCCGGGTCCAAAAAATCCGGCCGGCCACGCATTGAAACGGCCAATCCCATACGTAATACTCTCGGCAATAATGCCGGAGGGATGGGCATGTTCAAGCGACTACCGAAACGCTGGGCGCCGGTTTTCCTTGTCTCGATTGCTGTCGTTGTGTTCAACGCGGGCGCCGCAGAGGCCAAACGCGTGGCGCTGCTGATAGGCAATCAGAAATACGAGGAAACCGCACCGCTCAACAATCCTGCGAACGACGTGGAGCTGATGCGCGCCTCGTTCCAGGAAGCGGGCTTTGATTCCGTGAAGACCGTCTTCGATCTCGACCGCGCCGCCATGGTCAAGGCGCTGCGCGATTTCGAGGACGAATCCATCGATGCGGAAATGGCCGTGGTCTACTATTCCGGCCACGCGATGGAGATGAACGGGGTCAATTACCTGATCCCCGTCGACGCGGCGCTGAGGAGCGACCGCGACGTCGAGGACGAGAGCGTCGCCATCGACCGCGTCCAGCGCTCGCTGGAAGGCGCCAAGAAGCTGAAGCTCTTCATTCTCGACGCCTGCCGCAACAATCCCTTCGCCGCCTCCATGACGCGCTCCATCGGCACGCGCGCCGTCAGCCGCGGCCTTGCCCGCGTCGAGCCCGAATCGGCCGACACGCTGATCGCCTTCGCCTCCAAGGCCGGCACGGTGGCGCTGGACGGGGAGGGCAGGAACAGCCCCTTCGCCACGGCGCTCGCGAAATATCTCACCGAGCCGGGCCTCGACGTGCGCATCGCGCTCGGCAAGGTGCGCGACGAGGTGGTGCAGGCGACCAACCGCGAGCAGGAACCCTTCGTCTACGGTTCGCTCGGCGGGGCGCAGATCTTCCTGAACATCAAGGAAGTGAACATCAACATCACCAACAGCGGCAACACGCAGGAAGTCTCGCCGAACGGCCAGTCCGAGGCGGCCGCCGACTGGCAGAACATCCGCGACCTTGCCGACGAGGACCTGATCAACGCCTTCATCGCCAAGCACGGCAAGGACCCGGTCTACAAGATGCTGGCGGAAAAGAAGCTCGCCAGCCTCAAGGAGGCCACCCAGAACGAAGGCCAGGACGCGGCAAGCATCGCCTGGGAGGCGCTGAAGGAATCGACCGACGCGGCCGCCCTGCAGCGCTTCATCGAGCGCTATCCGGACAGCCAGCACCGCGGCGATGCCGAACACCTGATCGCCGCGCTGGAGCCGAAGAAGGGCCTCAGCGTCAACCTCGCCGCCAAGGAAACGGCCGCCTCGCGCGATTGCTTCCTCCTGGCCGGCGAGCCGCAGTCGCTGCCCGGCTTCATGGGCGTCAACTTCTTGAAGATCGACGCCAAGCGGGCGCTCACCGCCTGCGCGCAGGCCGTCAACGAGAATCCCTCCGACGGCATGCTGGTGAACCTGCTCGGCCGCTCGCACGACGCCGACCGCAACTATGTCGAGGCGCGGCGCAACTACGAGAAGGCCATCGAGCTCGGCAACATGTACGCGCTCACCAACCTCGCCTGGTTCTCGATCTACGGCACGGATGGACCGGTCGACGTGGCCAAGGGCCTCTCGATGTTCGAGAAGGCGGCGATCGCCGGCAATTCCTATGCGCAGGCCTCGCTCGGCTGGCTGTACCGGGAAGGCTATGGCGGCACCCGCCAGGACTATAACGAGGCCTTGAAGTGGTATCAGCAGTCCGCAAACCAGGGCTATGCCAATGCCATGGCGACCATGGGCTGGTTCTACCGCGAAGGTCTCGGCGTCTCGCAGGATTATGTCCAGTCGCTCGCCTGGTACCGCAAGGCCGCCGATGCGGGCGATGCCAACGCCATGTCCTCGCTCGGCTGGGCCTACCAGAACGGCCTCGGCACGTCGCAGAACTACGGCGAGGCGAAGGTCTGGTACGAAAAGGCCGCCAATATCGGCGACGCCTATTCCATGGCCTCGCTCGCCTGGCTCTATGACGTCGGCAACGGCGTGAAGCAGGACTATGTGGAGGCCCGCTACTGGTACGAGAAGGCGGCCAATGCCGGCAGCTCCTATGCCATGGGCAACCTTTCGCGCCTCTACGACCAGGGCCTCGGCACGCCGTCGGACGCGAAGGAGGCCGTCCGCTGGGCCGCCGCCAGCATCGAGAGCGGCGATGCCACCAAGCTGAAGGAACTGAAGGAGAATCCCGGCAACTTCACCGTCGCCTTCCGCCGGGAAATGCAGGATCTCCTGAAGGAGCGCGGCTATTACAGCGGCGCGTCCGACGGCGAATTCGGCCCGGCCACCATGGCCGCGATCGAAAAGCTGGCGACGGGCCGCAACGACAGCACGCTGTCGAGCGCCGGCACCTCGACCGTCACGACGACGGGCCAGTCGACCGTCGCCCTCAGCGGCTCGGAGGCCGAGCAGTGCTACGAGCTGGCGGGCGAGCCGAATGTCCGTCCGGGCTTCGTCGGCAAGCTCTTCGCGCAGATCGACTATGGCCGGGCTATACCGGTCTGCGAGGCGGCGCTGGACGCCAACCCCTCGGACAATTCGCTTCGCAACATGCTGGGCCGCGCCCACGATGCCGCGCGCAACTATCCGCAGGCGCGCGAGAATTACCAGAAGGCGGCCGATGCGGGGAACCTCTACGCGCTGACCAACCTTGCCTGGTATTCGATCTACGGCACGGACGGCGCTGTCGACATGGGCAAGGGCACGCGCATGTTCGAGCAGGCCGCCAATGCCGGCAATGCCTATGCCCAGGCGTCCCTCGGCTGGCTCTACCGCGAAGGCTACAACGGCACGCGCAAGGACTATGACGAGGCGATCAAGTGGTACCGCAAGGCCGCCGAACAGGGCTATGCCAACGCGCAGGCCACGATGGGCTGGTTCTACCGCGAAGGCCTTGGCACGCCGCGCGACCACAACATCTCGCTCGACTGGTACAAGAAGGGCGCGGAAGGCGGCGACATCAACGCCATGTCCTCGGTCGGCTATGCCTACCAGTCCGGCCTCGGCGTGGCGGTCGATTATGCCGAGGCGCGCAAGTGGTACGAGAAGGCCGCGGCCTTCAACGACTACTATTCCATGGCCTCGCTCGGCTGGCTCTATGATGCCGGCAACGGCGTGAAGCAGGACTATGTCGAAGCCCTGAACTGGTACGAGAAGGCGGCCAGTGGCGGCAATACCTACGCCATGGGCAACCTCTCGCGCCTTTACGACCAGGGCCTCGGCACCCGCGCCAACGCCAAGGAGGCCGCCCGCTGGGCCGCCGCCAGCGTGGAAGGCGGCGACCAGGGCAAGCTGCAGGAGCTCAAGGGCTCTCCGGCGAACTTCACGCCGCAGTTCCGCAAGGAGTTCCAGCAGATCCTGCGTGACCGTGGCTACTACAACGGCCCCGTCGATGGCGATTTCGGCGCTTCGACGCAAAACGCCATCGACCGCCTCGCCGCCCGCACCTGAGCCGCGCCGGTACACAGAGCAAAGCCGCTGGAAACGACCGTTTCCGGCGGCTTTTCATGTCGAACGATAACCGCGTGGCAGCTTGTATGAGCAAGCGACAGCGGACGCCTGGAATATGAAATAAAGGAAAGGGTAGGGGGAACTGGCGGAGAAGAAGGGATTCGAACCCTCGATACCGTTTCCGGTATACTCCCTTAGCAGGGGAGCGCCTTCGACCACTCGGCCACCTCTCCGCTCGCGGTTTCACTATGCGGCATGGACTGAGATTGCAAGGCTTTTTTCGGTTCTTGCGACAATATTCTGAATTTCAACAGCAGAGGCCGGCTCGACGAAAAAGAGGGCGCAAGCCATTGTTTCTCGGCCTGTTTCCGCAAGCTTTCCGCAATGCTTGTTTCCCATCCGTGCGCCGCCCGGGATGCTGATGCTGCGACTGCAAACGAAGCCGGCTTGAAAGCCGAAAGATGCTCGCCGCAGCTTGTCGCTTCATCTGATTCTCGTGGGCAGTCGACATCGCCGGCGCCGAATGCAATCCGGCGCCGGCGGAGTAAATCCGGCCGTCAAACCGTCTTCGCGCGAGCGGCGCGCTCGAGGATCGGCACGCAGATATCGAGATCGCCCGAAGCCAGATGCGCATAACGCATGGTCATCTGCAATGTCTGGTGGCCGAGCCATGTCTGGACGCGACGAATATCGATGCCACCCTGGACCAGCCGTGAGGCGCAGGTGTGGCGCAGGATGTGCGGCACGACGTCCGGCTCTGAGCCGAGTCCCACTTCCTGCTTCGCCTCGTTCCAGGCGGCCCTGAATTTCGCCTGGATGATGTTGGTAAACGGCCCCCGCCGCGTTCGCTCCGAAGCCTGTATGGCCGCCGCCGCCCGCTCGGTGAGGGGAACGGAGCGGCTTTTGCCGCTTTTCGTCAGCCAGAAGGTTGCGCGGTCACGGTTGAGATCCTGCCAGCGCAGGCCTATGCCTTCGCCAAGACGTGCGCCGGTGTCGATCAGGAAGATGCAGAAACGGCCATAGAGGTCCGACTTTTCGGAAATAGCCTCAAAAAGCCGCGTTTCCTCCTCCGGCTCCAGAAAACGGATGCGTCCCGCCTTTTCCTTCAGGCGCTTGAATTCCGGCAGGCTCTGGATGTCGCCCATCTTGTGGGCCTTGCGCAGAAGCTTGCTGAGCGCCGCCATCTTCCGGTTGATCGTGGCGTTGCTGTTGCCCCGCTTGCGAAGCGCCGAGATCAGCGTGTCCAGCATCTCGTCAGTGAATTCCGAAAATTCCGCCCCGAACAGAACCTCGTCGAGTTCGCCGATAAAGGACGAGACATTGTATTTGTGCGAGCCCGGTTCCCAAAGGACATCGACATAGCGGCCGAGCAAGGCCCGAAGGCTGTTGAGTTGAGACGTTCGGCCCTTTATTCCGCCGAGCTGATAATCCAATTTATAGAGACTGTTAACTTGGGTAGTTTGTAACATTTCGCTCCCCCGGCACGATCTTGATCGCCCATTGGTTGCATAATATAGTTAGCAAATTCTGTTGAAAAGCCCCAAACAACAGAAATAGGGGAGCACCCGGCCTTTTCAGGCCGGATGATCCCCCTCTTTTCGGCTAAGTCAGATCGACTTAGAAGTTACGCTGCAGACGCAGGAAGCCGCTGACTTCGCTGTCACCTTCATCCGGATCGGTGTAGTTAACCGTTGCCTTGACAGCGAGGTTTTCGACGACCTGGTAGTCGACCGTCAGGCCAACGCGCCATGCATCGTTGCCCTTTACGAGATCGAAGTCGCCGAAGTACTGGGCGCCGGGCGTGATCGACAGCTTGTCGGTTGCCTTGAACGAGTAGTCGGCAGCAACGCTCCACTTGGCGGCGTCGTAGTAAGCGTTCTGACCGCTTGCATAGAGGCCCATCAGTTCGAAGGTGCCCGGACCAACTTCAGCCGAGAGCCAGCCGCGGACTGCGCCTTCTTCAGCGGCGTTGTCGTAGGCGCCGAGCAGTTCGAAGTTCACGCCACCGAGGGTCGCTGCAACCATGCCGGAGATGCCGACACCGTTATGCGTCCTGAGCGTCGTCACGACCGGAGCGCCGGCGAACGTGGTGTCGTAGTAGTCCGGGATTTCATCGACCGACAGACCGGCGCGGAAGGCGCCGCCGTCATAGACGTAACGAACCGAGGTGAAACGGGTGACGTTCGACGCCGTTTCCGTTTCGCCGATCATGTCGTTATCCCACCAGTTCAGGAAGGTACCGGCACGGAAGCCACCGAGTTCGAGGTAGACTTCATCGAAATAGAGGTCCGAAGCGCCGCTACCGAGTGCAGACACGTTACGGTCGGCAGCAAGCACCGCACCGTTGTCGGCGAAGGCAGCGTTGCCAGCTTCACCCTGAATGGTGATGACGCTCGAGAGCGTGCCGAGTTCCGTGTCGGACTTGGCTTCAATGGCCAGGTGACCACGGGTCCAGGTGTTCCAGTCAGAACGACCGAATTCGTCACGACCGAAGTCGGTCTGGAAACGGATGTAACCGCCGATCTTGAGGCAGGTTTCGGTGCCCGGGATGTAGAAGAAGCCGGTGCCGAAGGCGTCGCAAACGCGAACGTATTCCATGGGCTCAGGCTCAGCAGCAACGATAGCGTCGGCAGCCTGTGCGCCAGATACTGCTGCGAGAGCCGCAGCGGAGCCGATGAGAAGGCTCTTGATGTTCATTTCTGACCTCCAGTCAAAAAGAGCCCCGCATGTGTTTTGTGGGGCCTGATCAACCCTTGGTCGGAGATGGCTATATATAGAGTGTGTCTTGCGCCTTGGCGCAGGTTCGATGTGACGATAGCCCGACGCATCGCTGGCAACTGGAGTGAAAAAAGTGCGTGGTCTCCATGCAAAGGCGAAGCGACGCAGCTCGCCCAATCGATGACTGCTGGCGCGCCGACTCGGGCGAATCGAACAGGTAAATGACGACAGCGATTCTCTTCCGGTCTGCATGAAAAGGGCGGAGTCGGAGCCGAACCGCCGCGCTAAAAACGCTTCACCGCCACCTTGCGGGGCCGCATTTGCCCGCTTCTCGCCGGGTTTGTGGCATGCCATATGATGGTCGGGCGCCCGCTAAGTGCCCGCTTCATAAGGTGTTTTGTTAAGAATCCATAAACTTTTAGCGATCCGGCCTGCCGTTTTGTGTCCTTTGCGCAACAGCGCGGGGCGAAGGCTGGCGCAAACCCCCTCTCGTTTCAGTTTGGTGATTGCTTACGGAAACGCGTCTTGTATTTTCAGCTTCGGAAGCAGGGGCGGTTGATCGTCCGCTTCCTGAACTTGGGGATGGGGCAGGGAACGCTGTCCTTCAGCAAAAAACCCAGACCCGTTTGAAACTTTTTGACTGGAGGTCAGAAATGAACATCAAGAGCCTTCTCATCGGCTCCGCTGCGGCTCTCGCAGCAGTATCTGGCGCACAGGCTGCCGACGCTATCGTTGCTGCTGAGCCTGAGCCCATGGAATACGTTCGCGTTTGCGACGCCTTCGGCACCGGCTTCTTCTACATCCCGGGCACCGAAACCTGCCTCAAGATCGGCGGTTACATCCGTTTCCAGACCGACTTCGGTCGTGACGCCTTCGAGGCATCTGACTGGAACACCTGGACCCGCGCTCGTCTCGAAGTTCAGGCCAAGTCCGACACGGAACTCGGCACGCTCACGAGCTTCATCGCCATCCACGGCGAAGCTGGCAACGACGTTGATGGTCTTCCCGACGGCATCGCAGGTAGCGGCGCTACGAACGACTTCTACCTCGACGAAGCTTACATTGAACTCGGTGGCTTCCGTGCCGGTACCTTCCTGAACTGGTGGGATAACGACATGATCGGCGAAACCGAAACGGCGTCTTACAAGACCCGCTTCACCTCGGTTCGCTACGTCTATGACGGCGGCACCTTCCGCGCCGGTCTGTCGGTCGACGAAATTCCGGACTACTGGGATTCCTTTGCTGGCACCGGTAACGCTCACAACAATGTCGGCTTCTCCGGCATGGTTGCAGCGACCCTCGGTGGCGTGAACTTCGAACTGCTCGGCGCATACGACAACGCCGCTGAAGAAGGCGCAGTCCGCGCTTGGCTCTCGGCTGAAGTTGGTCCGGGCACCCTCGAAGTCATGGGCCTCTACTCGAGCGGCTGGAACGTCTACTACAACGAATCCGAGTGGAGCGTTGCGGCAGACTACTCGTTCAAGGCAACCGACAAGCTGGCCATCACGCCTGGCGCCCAGTACTTCGGCGACTACAAGCAGGTTAACGGCAACGACGCATGGCGCGTTGGCCTGACGGTCGACTACCAGATCGTCGAAAACCTTGCTCTCAAGGCGACGGTCAACTACACCGATCCGGATGAATCCGACGACTTCGTCTCGGGCTTCCTGCGCCTGCAGCGCTCGTTCTAATCTGATTTCATAATCGGATGAATGACCCGCAGCCTCCCTGAGGCTGCGGGTTTTTCTATTCAGCCTGCTTTTTGGAAAAGGCTGCCTTCCTACGGCCGGTGATTCAGGAAAGCCCTTATCCGCGGAAACAGGCTGCGGTGATGAAGCAGTGGGGTATGACCCTGGCCTTCGGCGGTAGCCGTCTCCAGATTCGGGGCCTCCGCCTTCATGCGTTCCATAGTTTCCGTTGAGAACAGCCTCGAATGTTCTCCCCGCACCACGAGCAGGGGCCGTTCCGCCAGAAGAGCGAATTGCGGCCATAGCGTCGGCAGAGGCTGGCTGAAATCCACGGCCTGCAACTGGTCGGCCAGCCGGGGATCGTGATCGGCTGCGATGCGGCCGTTCGTATCTCTATAGATGGCGTGGGCCATATCGAGCCAATCCGCCCGGGAAAGGGCGGGGAAGGTGGGGCCGTGGATGCGTTTGAGCGCGTCGGCGGCGTCTTCGAAGGTTTCCAGGAAGGCGCGGTTCGCGAGATAGTCGCGAATTTCCTTCAGTCCTTCGGCCTCGATTGCCGGCCCTATGTCGTTGAGGACTGCGGCGTCGATGAGGTCCGGCTGCGTTGCCGCCATGACATGCAGGATGAGGCCGCCGCGGGAGGTGCCGACGAAGATCGCGCGCGATATGCCGAGCGCGGCGCATGCGGCGATGACGTCGCGGCATTCGATAACGACATTATAGTTGGCGGCATCGTTGTCCCAGGCGGAAAGTCCTCGGCCGCGATAGTCGAGCGCGACGACCCGGCGGGGCAAGGCCGCGTCCTGCGAGAGAAGCGTGGCGAATGGGTGGAAGTCCCGCGCGTTGCGGCTGAGTCCCGGCAGGCAGATGACGGGGAGGCGTCTTTCCCCTCCCGGCGCGGGCTGGTAGTCGCGAGCATGCAGTTGCAGCCCGTCCGGTGCGGAAAAGAAGCGGCTGGTATCGTTCGTCATGCACAGGCCTCCTGATCTGGAGGCAGACTAGAGCAATTTCGTGCGGCATGCGAAGCCGTTACGCCCGCCTTCGCATGAAAACAAAGAGATAGAGCATTCATGCGGCGAGGCAGAATTTTTGGCGTGCGTCATTGCAAGGCGCGGCCGCCTCAGCGCCCCACGCTTAAATCATGCACGATATCGGCCTTCTGGCCGAGGCGGGTCTTGTAGACCTGATAATTCTCCATGACGCGCTGCACATAGCCGCGCGTCTCGGAGAAGGGGATGCGCTCGATCCAGTCCACCACCTCATCGATCGGCTTGCCGCGCGGGTCGCCATAGCGGGCGATCCACTGCGGTACGCGGCGCGGGCCGGCATTGTAGGCGATGAAGGTGAGGACATAGGAGCCGCCGAACTTGTCGATCTGCTCGCCGAGATAATGCGCGCCGAGCGTCGCATTATAGGCGGCGTCCGTCGTCAGCCGCCCCTTCGAATAGGCAAGGCCGTAGCGCTTGGCGACGCCTTCCGCCGTGCCGGGCATGAGCTGCAGCAGCCCTTGTGCATTGGCGGCGGAAACGGCGGCCGGGTTGAAGGCGCTTTCCTGCCGCGCGATGGCATAGGCGAGCGCCTTGCCGGAGCCGGCTATATTGGCGCCATCCGGAATGACGCCGATGGGGAAGGCGAGCGCCGCCACATCGATACCGCGCCCAAAAGCGATCTTGCCGATCTGCAGGGAAAGCTGGTGGTTGCCGTCCTTCTCCGCGTCGGCGGCAAGGAGCGCAAGTTCGCCGGGGCTCATCAGCTCGCCCGCGAGCGCCCGGTAGAGGCTATCGCCCCGCCAGCCATGGCCGGCGGCCTGAAGGCGGGCGATGGCCTGCACGGCCTCGCGCTGGCGGAAGCTCGTGCGCTCCTCCGCCGTCGGCGTCGGATAGGCGACATTCAGCGTCGTGCGGCCGAGCCGGGCAGCGGCAAGCTGGCCGTAGAAGGTACCGGGAAAGTTCGCGGCCTTGGTGAAATAATCCTTCGCATCACCCGGCCCGCCCTTTTCCGCCGCGCGCCCGAGCCAGTACCAGGCGCGGGAGACGGAGATCGGCCTGTCGGAGACCTGCAGGATGCGCTGGAAGTGCTTTGCCGCGATCTTCGCCTCGCCGAGATCGCGCAGCGCATACCAGCCGGCATGGAATTCTGCTTCCACTATATCGGCCGGATCGTCCGCGCCGTGCCGGGCGGCGACGCGATAGGCATCGCGATAGTCGCCAAGGTCGGCAAGCCCCCGGCTGACGATGCGCTGCTCGTTCCACCACGCGCCCGGATTGACGAGCCGTGCGGGATCTTCCGGCATGGCGGAAAAGAGTTTCGCGGCCGCGCGGTAATCTTCCCGGTTCCGCAGGTAGCGGATGCGCAGATAGGTATAGGCGGGGTCCTTCTGCCAACTCGCATCCACGACCTTGATAAGGTCGCCGGCAGTCCGGTTCTTGCGGATGACGGCCGCCCAGGCGCGGTAGAAGGATTGCGCCTTGCCGAGGTCGCCGAAACGCTGTGCCTGGTCGGCGCGGTCGCGGTAAAGCAGCATCTCCATGCGAGCCTTGTGATCCGCGACGGTAAGAAGCGTGCCGAACTCGCCAAGGATCTGGCTTTCGAGGTCCTTGGTGAGCGCCTCCTTCTGCCAGAATGAGCGCAGGACCTCGGTCGCGCGCGCCGTCTCACCAGAGGCGACGAGCGCGCGGGACAGCACGATGGCGCCTTCCGGCGTTTCCGGGCGGGTGGTACCGAAGGCGGCCAGCACGTCTGCGACCGGCGGGTTCTCGCGGGCGAGCGCCCGCTCGGAATGGCCGCGCAGCGCCTTCAGGCCCGGCCAGCCCTTGAGTTCGCGCTGGGCGCTGGCGATTTCAAGCGAGGGAACGCCCCGCTGGCCGGAAACGGCAATGGCCCAGGTGAGGATATGCCGGTCAAGGCTGCCGGAAGGAAGGCGGTCGCGCGCGGCGATGGCGGCGGCAGGATCGCGGTTGGAAAGCGCGTCGAGCCCGGCGCTGAGGTCCGGATTGACCGGCTGCAGGGCCTCGGCGCGCGGAATGGCATTGGTGATCACCTCGGGGGAGGGCATCTGGGCGGCGAAGCCGAGCGGCTTGATCTCCGGCACGGCGGAATTATCCGCCTCGACGGGCGAGGAGTGGAGCGCAAGGGTAGCCGCTCCGGCAAGCAGCAAGGCGCAAAGGGCAAAACCGTTTCTCGAGATCATGCTACGTCCCGGATACCTGGCAGGCGGCGCATGGACCCTCGCTTTCCGCCTGTTCTCCGACAAACATTAACCCTTCGTTGCCTTAACGAAACCTTAACCGCGCCTCTCACCAATCCGTGAAGGCTGCCGGTTCTCAGGCGACGGATGAAGCAGCGTAACTATTCATGCGGGCATGCGGATTTCCGCCTTGATCGTGCATGAAAACGCCCGTCGCGCGCTTGCCGCATCCCTGTCACATGATTATTGTGCGACCGTTTTTAACCACGGAATACGGCCAAAGCATGTATGCCCTTGCGGCGGCTCTGGCCTCAGGAGTTCTCGATGTTCAAGGGATCCATTCCCGCTCTCGTCACCCCGTTCACGGCTGCCGGCGCCGTCGATGAAGACGCCTTTGCCGCGCATGTGGAATGGCAGATCGGCGAAGGCAGCCACGGCCTCGTGCCGGTCGGCACCACCGGCGAATCGCCGACGCTGTCGCATGACGAGCACAAACGGGTGGTGGAACTCTGCATCAAGGTTGCCGCCGGCCGCGTTCCGGTGATCGCCGGCGCCGGCTCCAACAACACCAAGGAAGCGATCGATCTCGCCCAGCACGCCGAAAAGGCGGGCGCGGACGCGATCCTCGTCGTCACGCCCTATTACAACAAGCCGACGCAGAAGGGCCTCTTCGCGCATTTCGCGGCCGTCGCCGAGGCCGTGAAGGTGCCGATCGTCATCTACAACATTCCGGGCCGTTCGGTGATCGACATGACGCCGGAAACGATGGGCGCGCTGCACAAGGCGCATCCCTCGATCATGGGCGTCAAGGATGCGACGGGCAAGATCGAGCGCGTTTCCGAGCAGCGCATCGCTTGCGGCAAGGACTTCGTCCAGCTTTCGGGCGAGGATGCGACCGCGCTCGGCTTCAACGCCCATGGCGGCGTCGGCTGCATCTCGGTCACGGCCAATGTCGCCCCGCGGCTCTGTGCCGAGTTCCAGAAGGCGACGCTTGCCGGCGACTATGCCAAGGCGCTGGAATACCAGGACCGGCTGATGCCGCTGCACAAGGCGATCTTCATGGAGCCGGGCGTCTGCGGTGCGAAATACGGCCTCTCGCGCGTGCGCGGGATGAACCGCACCGTCCGCTCCCCGCTCGTCTCCTCGCTGGAGCCGGCCACGGAGGCGGCCATCGACGCGGCGTTGCGCCACGCCGGGCTGTTGAACTGACATGGCGACGAAAGCGCGTCCGACAACGATCAAGAAGATTGTCGCGGAGAACCGCAAGGCCCGCTACAACTACGAGATCGTGGATACCTACGAGGCCGGTCTCGTGCTGACCGGCACGGAGGTCAAGTCGCTGCGCGAAGGCAAGGCGAATATCGCCGAATCCTACGCCTCCGACGAGGGTGGCGAAATCTGGCTGATCAATTCCTACCTGCCGGAATACCTGCAGGCGAACCGCTTCAACCACGAGACGCGGCGGCGGCGCAAACTCCTCCTGTCGCGTCGCGAGATCCATCGCCTGCGCGTCGCGATCAACCGAGAGGGCATGACCCTCGTGCCGCTGAAGATCTATTTCAACGACAGCGGCCGGGCCAAGCTCGAACTCGCGCTCGCCAAGGGCAAGAAGCTGCACGACAAGCGCGAGACGGAGAAGGAACGCGACTGGAACCGCCAGAAGGGCCGGCTGCTGCGCGAACGCGGCTGATCCGGCCTTCGGTCTTCCTCAGAACTGGTTGTAGAGCTGGTTGATCACCGACTGGCGGGCGGCGAGCGCAAGCTGCTCGTTGCTCGCGGGCGCCGGCACGTCCGGCGAGGGCGCAGGATTGGCGCTTGGCGTGCGCGCGGTCAGGAACGACGACATCAGGGCGTCGAGATCCGTACTTTCGATGGCGAGCCGTGCGCTCGGGTTGCGTTCCGCGGCAACGCGTGTGTCAGGCGTCGACTGCGTGGCGGAGACGGTGCTGACGGGCTGGGTCGCAAGCCCCGGCTGGCCGTTCGGCGCATAGAGGAAGGCGAGATCGCCGATCTCTTCCGCCGCATCGGAGGGAGCGGAAACTGTCGTCACCGGCTGCGGGCCGCTCAGTGCGGCCAAGGCTTCCGCTGCGGGGCGGCTTTCGGCGATGCGCGATGCGAGCGCGCTCGATGCGGCCCGGTAGCTGTTGCTCGAAAGCGATACTGCGTCCACCATTTTCCGGAAATCCTGATGCGAAGTGACTGTAGGATTTCGCAATATCAGCAAAGTCTTGCGGAACGTTAACGAGGGGCAGGGGCATTTGAATCAATGTTTAACGAACATTGAATATGGCGGATTTCCGGGTTCACGGAAGAGTATGAAAAGGGAGGGCCGCGTGCGATGGCCCGCTTTGTCCAGCTAGCGGCCGCGCCATTCGCCGCGTGTCATCTCGTACCAGACATCGCCTTGCTCGCTGCCGGCAATCGGGTCGGGATAGTCGATATGGTCGGTGCGCGTATATCTCATGCCCAGCTTTTCCATCACGCGGCGCGATCCACGGTTCACCACCATCGTGGTCGCCACGATCCTGTCATAGCCGCCGTGTTCGAAACCCCAGCCGACGAGGGCGAGGGCGCCTTCCGAGGCCAGCCCCTGTCCCCAGTCCTCCCGGCGCAGGCGATATCCGAGTTCGGCAAGGGCCTCGCCCTCCGGCCAGAGGCAGAACCATCCCACGAAGGCGCCGCCGGCCGTGCGCCGCGCCGTCCAGACATGAGGTTCCGTTCCCTCCGGCATGAGGAATGTCGCGCTAGGATCTGCCCGCGCTCGATCGACCGCGTGGCCGCCATTGAGGAAGCGCATGACCTCGGGGTCGCGTTCGAGGGCGATGAAATCGTCGCGGTCATCCGGGCGACAGGGGCGGAGCGTCAGCCGTGTCGTCTGCAAGACAGCCATTCTCGTGCATCCCCTCCGCTGACGGCTTGAAGAGGCGGAGCCTGCCGCCTCAGTCCGCGGCGGTTTCCACGGGCTCGGCCGTGCGCTGCGGGCGCTCGGATGGGTCGCGGCCGATCTCGGCCTTCAGCGTGCCGAGGTCGATGAAATAGTCGGCCTGGCGGCGCAGGTCGTCGGCGATCATCGGCGGCTGGGTCTGCATGGTGGAGACGACGGAGACCTTGCGGCCCCTGCGCTGCAGCGCCTCGACGAGCGTGGTGAAGTCGCCGTCGCCGGAAAAGATGACGAGGTGGTCGACCGTCTCGGACTGCTCCATCGCGTCGATGGCCAGCTCGATATCCATGTTCCCCTTGATCTTGCGGCGGCCGAGCGAGTCGGTGAATTCCTTGGCCGGCTTGGTGACGACCTTGTAGCCATTATAGTCCAGCCAGTCGATCAGCGGGCGGATGGAGGAATATTCCTGGTCCTCGATGAGGGCGGTATAGTAATAGGCGCGCAGCAGGTAGCCACGCTTCTGGAAGGCCTTCAGAAGCTTCCTGTAGTCTATGTCGAAGCCGAGTGTCCTGGACGCCGCATAGAGATTTGCACCGTCGATGAAGAGGGCGATTTTCTCGCGGGGGTCGAACATGTCGCGCAATCCTTTAAATAGAAGTTGAGGAAAAGGTTGGGTTTCAGCCGGTTTCTGCTTGCCCGGTGCACATTCCGGTTGAATTACCTATTTTTCATATAATATTCATTTAGGGCAGCCGCCGCCGGTTTCCAAGCAAATCTAGGTTGCGCCGTTCAATTTTGTTTCCGGCATCGTTTCAGTAAATTCAATGACTTCCGAATTGGGGAATAGTTCCCGCGCTTTACCCCATTTGTCCGATATTTCGCCCTTCCGCCTCCCCTAGCGGGAGGCATCAATCAGAAGTTATATGGGCAACCTTACGACATGCCCCGCCGGGGGCGCGGGAAGGAAAAACTTGAATTTCCGGCCCGATCCCTGTATCGGGCATGCAAACTCCTGAAATTCTCGATCACAAAGGACAGGCAATGGCCCGTGTCACCGTTGAAGATTGCATTGACAAGGTAGACAACCGCTTCGAGCTGGTTCTTCTTGCAAGCCATCGCGCCCGCCTCATCTCGCAGGGCGCCGCCATCACCATCGACCGCGACAACGACAAGAACCCGGTCGTCGCGCTGCGCGAGATCGCCGACGAAACCCTTTCGCCCGACGACCTCAAGGAAGACCTGATCCACTCGCTGCAGAAGCATGTGGAAGTGGACGAGCCCGAGCCCGATCCGGCCAGCCTCATTGCCGACGATGCGACGACCGCCACCGTCGACGAGGACGAGGACCAGCCGGAAACCATCGCCTTCGACCGCATGTCGGAAGAAGAGCTTCTGGCCGGCATCGAAGGCCTCGTTCCGCCGGAAAAGAGCGACGATTACTGATTTCGGTAACTTACCGAAACCTTTGCTGTTGCGAATGCCGGTGCGCCCCTTTTAAGTTGGGGCGCACTTTTTTTTGCCCTGCGGGAGCGGGGAGAAAGCCGACCGAGGATGATGCGTCAATATGAACTCGTTGAGCGGGTTCAGAAATACAAGCCCGATGCCAACGAAGCCCTGCTGAACAAGGCCTATGTCTATGCCATGCAGAAGCATGGACAGCAGAAGCGGGCGAGCGGCGATCCCTATATCTCGCATCCCCTCGAAGTCGCCGCCATCCTGACGGACATGCGCCTCGACGAATCCACCATCGCGGTGGCCCTGCTGCACGATACGATCGAGGACACCAGCGCCACGCGCGCCGAGATCGACGAACTGTTCGGCGAGGATATTGGCGCGCTGGTCGAGGGCCTCACCAAGATCAAGAAACTCGACCTCGTTTCCAAGAAGGCCAAGCAGGCCGAGAACCTGCGCAAGCTGCTGCTCGCCATTTCCGACGACGTGCGCGTGCTCCTCGTCAAGCTTGCCGACCGCCTGCACAACATGCGCACGCTCGACCACATGTCGCCGGAAAAGCGCGCCCGCATCTCCGAAGAGACGATGGACATCTATGCGCCGCTGGCCGGCCGCATGGGCATGCAGGACATGCGCGAGGAGCTGGAGGACCTGTCCTTCCGCTACATCAACCCGGAGGCCTACGAGACCGTCAGCCGCAAGCTGGAGGAGCTTTCCCGGCGCAACGAGGGCCTGATCCGCAAGATCGAGGAGGAGCTGCGCGAGCTGCTGGTGACGAACGGCCTCGACGAGGCGCTGGTCAAGGGCCGGCAGAAGAAGCCCTATTCGGTCTTCCGCAAGATGCAGTCGAAGTCGCTGTCCTTCGAGCAGCTCTCCGACGTCTATGCCTTCCGCATCCTCGTCGGCGACATTCCCGCCTGCTATGCGGCGCTCGGCATCGTGCACACACGCTGGCGCGTCGTGCCGGGCCGCTTCAAGGACTATATCTCGACGCCGAAGCAGAACGACTACCAGTCGATCCACACGACCATCGTCGGCCCCTCGCGCCAGCGCATCGAGCTGCAGATCCGCACCAAGCGCATGCACGAGATCGCCGAATACGGTATCGCCGCCCATTCGCTCTACAAGGACAAGGAAGCCGCCGGCGCGGACGAGGTGCGCTCGCCGCGCTCCAACGCCTATGCCATGCTGCGCCGGACCATCGAGGCGCTGGCCGAGGGCGACAATCCGGAAGAGTTCCTGGAGCACACCAAGCTGGAGCTCTTCCAGGACCAGGTCTTCACCTTCACGCCGAAGGGCCAGCTCATCACGCTGCCGCGCGGCGCGACGCCCATCGATTTCGCCTATGCGGTGCACACCAATATCGGCGACACCTGCGTCGGTGCCAAGATCAACGGCCGCATCATGCCGCTCGTCACCCGCCTCAACAATGGCGACGAGGTCGAGATCATCCGCTCCGGAATCCAGGTGCCGCCGCCGGCCTGGGAGGAGATCGTCGTCACCGGCAAGGCGCGCGCCGCCATCCGCCGCGCGACCCGTGCCGCCGTGCGCAAGCAATATTCCGGCCTCGGCTACCGCATTCTGGAGCGCACCTTCGAGCGCGCCGGAAAGCAGTTCTCCCGCGACGGGCTGAAGCCGGTGCTGCATCGCCTCGGCCAGAAGGAGGTGGAGGACGCCATCGCCTCCGTCGGGCGCGGCGAGCTTTCCTCGCTCGACGTGCTGCGCGCCGTCTTCCCGGATTACCAGGACGAGCGCGTGACGGTGAAGCCGAGCTCGGACGACGGCTGGTTCAACATGCGCAGTGCGGCCGGCATGGTCTTCAAGCTGCCGGGCAAGAACAAGGCGGCGCTGGAGCGCGAGGAGGGCGAGGCCGGCCCCGATGCGCTGCCGATCCGCGGCCTTTCCGGCAACGCCGAAGTGCACTTCTCCGCCGGCGGCGCCGTGCCGGGCGACCGCATCGTCGGCATCATGGAGAAGGACAAGGGCATCACCATCTACCCGATCCAGTCGCCGGCGCTGCAGAAGTTCGACGACGAGCCGGAGCGCTGGATCGACGTGCGCTGGGACCTCGACGAGGCGAACAACACCCGCTTCATGGCGCGCATCATGATCAACGCGCTGAACGAGCCGGGCACGCTGGCCGAGGTCACGCAGACCATCGCCACCAGCGACATCAACATCCGCTCCATGTCGATGGCGCGCGTGGCGGCCGACTTTACCGAGGTGCATATCGATCTGGAGGTCTGGGACCTGCGCCAGCTCAACCAGCTCATCGGCCAGTTGAAGGAACTGCAGTGCGTTTCGACGATCAATCGTGTCTTCGCGTGACGGTCCCATGCAAAAATGTGGCGACCTGCCTCGATTGAGGCAGGTTTGCCCAAGATTTGACCAGCCGTTATGCGCGTTCCGCATGGCTGTATTGGGATAGTGTCGCTGGTGCGAAGGGGCGGGTAAACCTATCTTCTGCGTCGGGAGGTAACCGAACGAGGTTTACCAATGTTGAAGCAGATCAAGAATTTCACCCGCGCCCTGCGCATCCCGAATGCCGACGAGCGCGAGATGGCCTACCTGAACGCCGCCATCGACCGCATCGACCTGGAATACCGCCAGCGTCAGATCGACCGCGGCCTCTTCCGCAGGTCCTACTAAGGCTTCGGCTTGCCGTGTGGCGCAGATCGCTGCGCCACGGCGGCTGCCGCATCCGGCGCCATGGCGGCGCCGCCATTGAAATGCCACCAACGGATCGGCTATGTCTGGGCGATGTTGTTCCGACGCCGAAAGAAGGCCTCCTGGCCCGAGCGATTGCGCGAATTCTTCTGGCCGCGCAAGGGGTTCTCGCGTCCCGCGCGCTACCTCGCCAAGCGCATCCTGCGCCTTTCCGCTTCGCCCCATGCGATTGCGGCGGGGGTCGCGGCCGGTACTTTCTCCGCCTTCACGCCGCTGCTCGGCTTCCATGTCATCCTCGCCCTTGCGCTCGCCTACCTGACAGCCGGCAATCTCGTCGCCGCGGCGCTCGCCACGACCATCGCCAATCCGCTGACCATCCCGCTCATCGCCCTTGCGACCTTCCGCGTCGGCGAGGGGCTGCTCGGCATCCGTTCGGGCGAGGCGATCAGCGCGGCGGACCTCTTCCACCGCATGGAACATCTGCAATTTTCCGAGCTCTGGCATCCTGTGCTTGAGCCGATGCTCGTCGGCGCGCTCGTCCTCGGCGGCGGCGCGGCTTTCCTCGCCTATGGCGCAACCCGCCTTGCGGCGCGTTCGGTGGCGGCGCGGCGCCATGCCCGCCTCGTGAAGCGCGTGCCCGTCCTTTCCCATGGAGACACTCCCCTATGATCATCGGCATCGGCAGCGACCTCATCGACATCCGCCGGGTGGAGAAGTCGCTGGAGCGCTTCGGCGAACGCTTCACGGAGCGCTGCTTCACCGAGATCGAGCGGGCGAAGTCCGACGGCCGCCGCAACCGCGCGGCCTCCTACGCCAAGCGTTTCGCCGCCAAGGAAGCCTGTTCCAAGGCGCTCGGCACGGGGCTGGCGCAGGGCGTGTTCTGGAAGGACATGGGCGTCGTCAACCTGCCGGGCGGCAAGCCGACCATGCGGCTGACCGGCGGCGCGCTCGAAAAACTGAAGCAGCTCCTGCCCGAGGGGCACGAGGCGCGCATCCACATCACCATTACCGACGATTTCCCGCTGGCGCAGGCATTCGTGATCATCGAGGCGCTGCCGGCCGGAACGTCCGGCTAGCCGGTGTTTCGCCATGTGTCTTTTTGACCGACACGATTTCCAACAGGCAACCTTTCCTCTATAGAGGGCCCCATGTTTGCAAATAAGGACAAGTCCGGCGTGGCAGAGAAGACTGATAAGGCTGAGAGCGGCCTGTGGGAAAACGTCAAGGTCATCATCCAGGCGCTGCTGCTCGCCGTGGTGATCCGCACGGTGCTTTTCCAGCCCTTCACCATCCCCTCGGGCTCGATGATGCCGACGCTGCTCGTCGGCGACTATCTCTTCGTCAACAAGTTCTCCTACGGCTATTCGAAGTATTCGCTGCCGTTCTCGCCGAACCTGTTCTCGGGCCGCATCTTCGCCAGCGAGCCGAAGCGCGGCGACATCGTCGTCTTCCGCTTCCCGCCGAACCCCGACATCGACTACATCAAGCGCCTCGTCGGCCTGCCGGGCGACCATGTGCAGGTCAAGGACAGTGTTCTCTACGTCAACGGCCAGCCCGTGCCGCGCGAGCATAACGGCTTCTTCCGCGCCGACGACCAGTACGACACCGGCGAGGACGTGCCGGTCTTCCGCGAGACCATGGACAACGGCGTTTCCTACGATACGCTGGATACCCGTCCGGGCACCGTCGGCGACAACACGCGCGAGTTCATCGTGCCGGAAGGCCATTATTTCATGATGGGCGACAACCGCGACAACTCGGCCGACAGCCGCTTCGACGTGGGCTTCGTGCCGGCCGAGAACCTGATCGGCCGCGCAAGCCTCATCTTCTTCTCGCTGGGGCATGACACGTCGTTCAGCGAAGTCTGGAAGTGGCCGACCAACCTGCGCTGGGACCGCCTCTTCAAGGTCGTTGAATGAAGGGCGCCATACCGCTGAACGACGCGAACCGGAAAGCCCTCGAAGAGCTGATCGGCTACGTCTTCACCGACAAGGACCGTCTCGACCGGGCGATCACCCATGCCAGCGCCCGGCCCGGCAAGGGCAGCAACTACGAGCGGCTGGAATTCCTCGGCGACCGGGTCCTCGGGCTCTGCGTCGCCGAGATGCTGTTCCGCACCTTCCGCGAGGCGAAGGAGGGCGAGCTTTCCGTCCGCCTCAACCAGCTCGTCAGCGCCGAGAGCTGCGCGGCGGTCTCCGACGACCTCGCCCTTCACCGCTTCATCCGCACCGGCGCGGACGTCAAGAAGCTCACCGGAAAAGCCATGATGAACGTCAGGGCTGATGTGGTAGAGTCGCTGATCGCCGCGATCTATCTCGACGGCGGGCTGGAGGCGGCGCGCGGCTTCATCCTGGCCAACTGGGAGGGCAGGGCCGCCCGGGCGGAAGGCGCGCGGCGCGACGCCAAGACGGAATTGCAGGAATGGGCGCATGCCCGGTTCGGCGTGACGCCGAACTACCGGGTGGATGAGCGCTCCGGACCGGACCACGACCCGCGCTTCACCGTGACGGTGGAGATCAGGGGCGTGAAGCCGGAAACGGGCACCGACCGCTCGAAACGGGCCGCCGAGCAGGTGGCCGCGACGAAGATTCTGGAACGCGAAGGCGTCTGGCCCAAGGGCGGCGCCTGAGGCGATTTCGGCAGGAGCCCTAGGGCTTTGCGCCCGGAACTGCCTGAAAACACAAGATTGACGGACACCATGACCGAAGAAAACCAGACCCCCGCCGAGACCGGCACGACCGGTGAGGGCGCGACCCGCTCGGGCTTCGTGGCGCTGATCGGCGCGACCAATGCCGGCAAGTCGACCCTCGTCAACCGCCTCGTCGGCGCGAAGGTGTCGATCGTCAGCCACAAGGTCCAGACGACGCGCGCCATCGTGCGCGGCATCGCGATCCACGATAACGCCCAGATCGTCTTCATGGACACGCCCGGTATCTTCAAGCCGCGCCGCCGGCTCGACCGCGCCATGGTCACGACCGCCTGGGGCGGCGCCAAGGATGCCGATTTCATCATGTTCCTGATCGACAGCGAGCGTGGCCTCAAGGGCGATGCCGAGACCATCCTGGAGGGCCTGAAGGAAGTCCACCAGCCGAAGATCCTCGTCCTCAACAAGGTTGACCGGGTGAAGCCGGAGGACCTGCTGAAGCTGACGGCGGCGGTGAACGAGGTCGTCAAGTTCGAGCGCACCTTCATGATCTCGGCCCTCAACGGCTCGGGCTGCGAGGACGTGATGAACTACCTCGCCGCCGCGCTGCCGGAAGGCCCCTGGTACTATCCGGAAGACCAGATCTCCGACCTGCCCATGCGCCAGCTCGCCGCCGAGATCACTCGCGAAAAGCTGTTCCTGCGCCTGCACCAGGAGCTTCCCTATTCCTCGCATGTCGAGACGGAGAAGTGGGAGGAGCGCAAGGACGGCTCGGTGCGCATCGAGCAGGTCATCTATGTCGAGCGCGACAGCCAGAAGAAGATCGCGCTCGGCAAGAATGGCGAGGCGATCAAGGCGATCTCCATGGCCTCGCGCAAGGAACTGTCGGACATCCTCGAACAGCCCGTGCACCTCTTCCTGTTCGTGAAGGTGCGCGAGAACTGGGGTGACGACCCGGCCCGCTTCCGCGAAATGGGGCTGGATTTCCCGACGTCGTAGTTGGGGGAAGACCCCTCCCCAACCCCTCCCCACAAGGGGGAGGGGCTTAACTTGCCGCTCCGTTGGCATTCACTATAGAACGGTGAGCAAGCCTCCTCCTTCTCCCCCCTTGTGGGGGAGATGCCGGCAGGCAGAGGGGGTATCGGCTACGCCCGAGCGCGCCGTTCCGGCTTCTGCGCGCCCTCGCGCGCCTTGTCGATGAGCCGCTGCATGGCCCAGATGCCGAGATCTTCCAGGGTGAGGGGGCGGCTGATCAGGTAGCCCTGGTAGAGGTCGCAGCCCGCCGCGGCGAGCAGCGTCATCTTCTCGGTCGTATCGATGCCCTCGGCGATCACCGACATGTCCTGCGCGTGGCAGAGCGCGACGAGCGCCCGCAGCGTCGGCAAGGCGGCCGAGCGGGTGAGGCTTTCGACGAGCGCGCGGTCGAGCTTGATGGTCTCGGCCGGATATTCGATGATCTGCTGCACCGAGGTATAGCCCGCCCCGAAATCGTCGATGGAGATGCGGAAGCCGCGGCTGCGCAGGATCTCGATATTGCGGCGCGACTGCTCGCCGAGCTTCACCGCGAAGGTTTCCGTCAGCTCGATCTCGATGAGGCGCGTGTCGACGCCGTGCCGGTCGGCACACTCGCAGAAATGGTCGCTGATCGATTTCGTATAGAGTTCCGCCGACGAGATGTTGATGCAGAGGATCGTCTCGGCGCCGAAGAGCTTGCGGATCCGGCCATGGTCGGCCATGGCCCGGTCGATCACCCACCAGTCGATCTTGCTGAAGAGGCCGGTGGTCTCCGCGATCGGGATGAACTCGTCCGGCGTTACGCTGCCGAGTGCGGGAGAGGTCCAGCGCAGCAGCGCCTCGCAGCCCGTCACGCGGCCGTGGCCGTCGACGATGGGCATGTAGACGAGGTGGAATTCCTCGTCGGGATCGAGGACGCGCAACTCCTCCTCGATGCGGCGCTGGCGGGTGCGCTTTTCGTGCAGCGAGCGCGAATAGCGGGCCGAGCCGTTCTTGCCCTGCGATTTCGCCTGGTACATGGCCGCATCGGCATTGGCGATCAGCTCCGGCAGGGTACGGGCATCTTCCGGATAGACGGCGATGCCGATGCTCGCCGTCACCGGATAGGCCTTGTCCAGAACCTCGAAGCCTTCCGCAAAGAGCGAGAGGATGTTGCTTGCCATCTCGGTGATCGTGCCGCCGCCCGGCTGACAGCGCAGCATGATGGCGAATTCGTCGCCGGAAAGGCGGGCGAAGAGGCCGTCCGGCAGGCCGCGATCCGCGACGATGCGGGCGACGATGGCCGAGATGCGGTCGGCAAGCGTCTTCAGGAGCTCGTCGCCGATCTTGTGGCCGTGCTTGTCGTTGACGAACTTGAAGTTGTCGACGTCGATGAAGAGCAGCGTGCAGCCGAGGCCGGCTTCCTCGGCCTCTTCCAGAAGCTGCGTGGAGCGGATGTTGAAATATTCGCGGTTGGAGATGCCCGTCAGCGTATCCGTCCAGGAAGCGTTCTGCACGAGGTCGAAGGACTGCATGGAATGGTCGTGCAGCCGTTTGACATTGGCCGAAAGACGGCCGATCTCGCCCACTTCGTCCATTGCCAGGATGCCGCTGCGGCTGCCGGTCATGACGTCTGTAAGCTGGCGGTCGAGCCGCGCGATGGGATTGGTGATGTAGCGCCGCACGAGCAGCAGCACGAGGCCGATGGTGCAGAGGCTGAGCGCGATGGCGCCGAGCGCGAGCAGGCTCTTCAGCGTCCCCAGCCGGCTTTCGAGGAAGGCGGCGTCGGGCGTCAGGCGGGCGAAGAGCGAGGGGCCGAGCGTCGCGGTGGCCGAGAGCGCACCCTGCGCAAGGAACTGGTGCTGCCCGATCTCGATCGCCGCGCCATATTCCTTTTCGAGCGTGCGCTTCATCTCGAGAAAGGCATTGGGCCGCACGGCGGTCTGCACGAGGATCGCGCTGTCCTTGGCGCTGGCGACCGGCCGGTTGAAGGTCAGCGGATCGATGAATTCGGAATGCACGATCAGCGGCTCGATGCCGGCCGTGTCGAGATAGGCCCAGGACGAAAGGCGCGGGCTCGCGATGACCTGCCGGGCATGGGCGAGCTGCTGCGGCGTGATCTCGGCGAACGGATCGGCGCTGTCCTCGTAATAATAGTCGACCGTCAGCGGCGGGCGGATGATCGCGACCGAGATGAACTTCTTTCGGTCGTCGGAAAGCGAGGTGATGCTCTGCTGCAGGCGCACGCCGAGCGCCGTGCTGCGATAGCCCGCATCCGGCTCGTTGACGAAGAGGCGCACCGTATCGCCGGCGACGAGCGAATAGATGAGGCTGCGGTTCTGCGTCACTTCGTTCTGGAAGAGCGCGGTGAGCAGGCCCATCTGCTGCCACAGGCGCGCACGCTCCAGCCCGAGGATCGCGGAGCCCTGGACATAGTAGATGAGGGAGGCCGCGAGCACATAGCCCGAGAGGACGACCGGGAAGATGAGGGCGAGGGCGCGTTTACCGAGCGTCACTGAGTTGGGCCAGACTGCTGATGATGCGGCGGCGGGCCTGGACCGATTGGACGGTCAGTTCCTCCTGAAGCTGGCTTCTGGCCAGGATTTCCGGTGCGGCATAGATTTCAGGATTGGAGCGGATGTCTTGCGGCAGCAGCGCGAGCGCTGCGGTGCTTGCGGTGGGCATGTTGAGCTTGAGGGCGTTGCGCGCGCCGTTCTTCGCATTGCTGATATAGTCGACCAGCCGCAGCGCGTTCGCCTTGTCCCGCGAGCGCTCGCTGACGGTGATGCAGTCGAGCCAGGAGAGCGTGCCTTCCTTCGGCACGGCATAGCGCCAGAGGCCCGGCGCGTTGACCTTGCCGTTCAGCGTGTACTGGTCGCCGCTATAGCCGAGCGCCATGTAGATATTCGGCCCCTTGTCGGCGCTCTGGATCGAGGTGATGACGTAGTCGTAGGTCAGCACATAGGGAAGCTGCACCTTCATCAGCTCGAACGCCGCCTTCAACGTTTCGTTGTCGTTGGCATTGACCGACTTGCCGAGCAGCACGAGCGGCGCGACGAAGGCTTCCGCATGGTCGTCGTACATGGCGATGTGGCCGCGCAGGCTTTCCGCCGGCTTCATCAGGTCCGCCCAGGAGGAGGGCGCCTCGGTGATCTTGTCGGAACGGTAGAGGATGCCCATCGTGCCCCAGAGATAGGGCACGCCATAGCCGCCGCAACGCTTCGTCCAGCTTTCCTCGAAGTCCTTCAGCGCGGGCACGTTCTTGCGGTCGAGCGCCATGATGATGCCGCGGTTGCCGTAGAGCTTCGCGCCGTTCTCGTTGGTGACGACCACGTCGATATTGCTGTTCGGATCGGCGAGGATCTCGTCGCGGGCATCGCCGCTGTCGTAGAAGATCTGGCGCACCTCGATGCCGGTCTCGACCGTGAAATCGGCGAGGATCTGCTCGTCGATATAGGTTTCCCAGATGAGGAGATTGAGCGTCGCCGCGTGGGCTGGAGCGGCCGCGGCGATGGCCGTCAGAGAGACTGCTGCAAGAAATGCGCCGCGCATGCCGAAGGCCCCGTTGCCGTTACGCAAGGCAGGATAGTCGGCAAGGCTTTATGAAGGGTTACAACCGCCAAGCCCCCTTTTTTGTCCATTCAACCCTGATGCGGCGGCGCAAGGCCGCGCGGCCGGTGATATATTGTGGACGTGGCCCGCCTCGGCAGGCCCGGTGGTTGGCCTGTCGCCATGCGCTCACTATGGTCGCCGCCCGCACCATCACGAGGAGTTCGACGTGGCCCCGACACCGCTCAAGATCGCCAACCTGATCGCCGCCGAGATCAAGGCGACCTCCGTGCAGGTCTCCGCCGCCGTGGAACTGCTGGACGAGGGTGCGACCGTGCCCTTCATCGCGCGCTACCGCAAGGAGGTGACGGGCGGCCTCGACGATACGCAGCTGCGCACGCTCGCCGAGCGGCTGACCTATCTGCGCGAGCTGGAGGCCCGCCGCGCCTCGATCCTCGATTCCATCGCGGGGCAGGGCAAGCTGACGGACGAGCTGGCCGCCAAGATCGCCACGGTCACCACCAAGGCCGAGCTCGAGGACATCTACCTGCCCTACAAGCCCAAGCGCCGCACCAAGGCGGAGATCGCCCGCGAGCGCGGCCTCGGCCCGCTGGCCGAGCAAATCCTTGCCGACCGCGCGCTGGTGCCGGCCGAGCTTGCGGAAAAGTTCCTCTCCGCCGAGGTGCCTGACATGAAGGCCGCGCTGGAAGGCGCGCGCGACATCGTCGCCGAGCAGTTGACGGAAAATGCCGACCTCCTCAAGCGCCTGCGCGAATACATGAAGGACAACGCCTTCCTGCGTTCCCGCGTCGTGGAGGGCAAGCAGGAGGCCGGCGCCAAGTTCTCCGACTATTTCGACCACACCGAACGCTGGGCGACCGTTCCGGGCCACCGCGCGCTCGCCATGCTGCGCGGCTGGAACGAGGAGTTCCTGTCGGTCGATATCGTCGTCGACCAGGACAGCACCGAGCCGGTCAAGCCCGTCGAGCGCATCATCGCCTCGTTCTATGCCGTCGGCACGAAGCCGGGCGACAAGTGGCTGGCCGAGGTGATCGGCTGGACCTGGCGCGTCAAGCTCTCCATGTCGCTCTCGCTTGACCTCATGCGCGAGATGCGCGAGCGCTCCGAAGAAGAGGCGATCCGCGTCTTTGCCCGCAATCTCAAGGACCTGCTGCTCGCCGCGCCCGCCGGCACGCGCGCCACGATGGGGCTCGATCCGGGCATCCGCACCGGCGTCAAGGTGGCCGTGGTCGACAATACCGGCAAGGTGGTCGAGACGACGACGGTCTATCCCTTCCCGCCGAAGAACGACGTGCGCGGCACGCAGGCCGAGCTTGCAAGCCTCATCCGCAAGCACAAGGTCGAGCTGATCGCCATCGGCAACGGCACGGGCAGCCGCGAGACGGAAAAGCTGGTGGCCGACATGCTCGCCCAGCTTCCCGCGCCCAAGCCCACCAAGGTTATCGTCTCGGAGGCCGGCGCCTCGGTCTATTCCGCGTCTGAAACGGCCGCCGCGGAATTCCCGAACCTCGACGTTTCGCTGCGCGGGGCCGTCTCCATCGCCCGCCGTCTGCAGGATCCGCTGGCGGAGCTGGTGAAGATCGAGCCGAAATCGATCGGCGTCGGCCAGTACCAGCACGACGTCGACCAGGGCAAGCTCTCGCGCTCGCTGGATGCGGTGGTGGAGGACGCGGTGAACGCCGTCGGCGTCGATCTCAACACCGCCTCCGCGCCGCTGCTCGCGCGCGTTTCCGGCCTCGGAAAATCCTCGGCGGAGGCCATCGTCGCGCATCGCGATGCGAACGGCCCCTTCGAGAGCCGCAAGGAGCTGATGAAGGTCTCGCGCCTCGGCGCGCGCACCTTCGAGCAATGCGCCGGCTTCCTGCGCATCCCGAACGGCAAGGAGCCGCTCGATGCCTCCTCCGTGCACCCGGAAGCCTATGGCGTTGCCAAGAAGATCGTCGCCGCCTGCGGGCGCGACCTGCGCGCCTTGATGGGCGACAGCGTGGCGCTGAAGGCGCTCGACCCGAAGGTCTTCGTCGACGAGCGCTTCGGCCTGCCGACCGTCAGGGACATTCTCGCCGAACTCGAAAAGCCCGGTCGCGACCCGCGCCCGGAATTCAAGACCGCGACCTTCGCCGACGGCATCGACGACATCAAGGACCTCAAGGTCGGCATGCTGCTGGAGGGCACGGTGACGAACGTCGCCGCCTTCGGCGCCTTCGTCGATATCGGCGTGCATCAGGACGGCCTCGTGCACGTCTCCCAGCTCGCCGACCGCTTCGTCAAGGATCCGCATGAAGTGGTGAAGGCTGGCGACGTGGTGAAGGTGCGGGTGACGGAGGTGGACGTGCCGCGCAAGCGCATCGGCCTCACCATGCGCAAGGACGGCGGAGCGCCGGCCGCCCGCGACAATGCGCCCCGGAATGACCGCACTGCCGGCATGAAGCCGAAGTTCAGCCAGGCCGCGCCGAAGCAGCAGGCGCCCGCGCAGGGTGCTTTCGGAGCCGCGCTCGCCGAGGCGATGAAACGGAAATAGGGGCATGAGCCCAAATTTTCCTAATGGCTGGCGGCAGAAATCGTCGTTTGTCTTGTCCCTTATGCTCGCCCATAGTCGCGGTGTGGGCGGGCTGAACGGGCCGGGGCAAGGCGCACCGGTGCCCGAAAGACAGGAAAATACACGATGACGATCACGATTTCACGCCGGCAGGCGATTGCCGGCGCTTTCCTTGCCGTTCCCGCGGTCTCCGCGCTTGCCGGCACCGCGGTGGCGGCCGGGGAGGGCAAACTGAAAAAGCGGCTCGCGGAACTCGAAGGGCGGCACAAGGGCCGCATCGGCGTTGCCATACATAATCTCGCGACGGGCGCCCAACTCGGCCACCGCGCCGACGAGCGCTTCCTGATGTGCAGCACTTTCAAGTCGCTGCTGGCAGGCCATATCCTCGCCCGCGTCGACCGCAAGGAGGAAGACCTCGACCGCCGTATCGTCGTGAAGAAATCCGACCTCGTGGACTGGTCCCCGGTGGTGGAGAAGCGCGTTGGCGGCGACGGGATCTCGATTGCCGAACTCTGCGCGGCGACGATCACGCTCAGCGACAATGCCGCTGCCAATCTTCTGCTTGCGGCCTCCGGCGGACCGAAGGCGGTGACGCAGTTCCTGCGCGGCTTCGGCGACGAGGTGACCCGCCTCGACCGCACCGAGCCCAAGCTCAACTACCACGATGCGCCGGACGACGAGCGCGACACGACGACCCCGCTCGCCATGACCGAAACGCTGCGCCGGCTGGTCGTGTCCGACGTGCTTTCGCCATCGTCGAAGGCGCAGCTTGCCGCCTGGCTGGTGATGAACAAGACCGGCGACACGCGGCTGCGCGCCGGCTTCCCGGCGGACTGGATGACCGGCGACAAGACCGGCACGAACGGCGACAAGCAGGGCAATGCCAATGACGTGGCCGTCGCCTGGTCGCCGGATCGCGGCGCGATCGTCGTCACGGCCTTCTGCGAGATCCCAGGCATTTCCGGCGACGAGCGCAATGCCGTCATCGCCGAGATCGGCCGCATCGCCGCCGAGGTCTGATTGTTGGGGGGGCGCTGCCGAAGGGCGGCGCCTTCACCCTTCGAGATCGGCCTGCAGCGCCGAAAGCACGGTCATCGCATGGCCGGCATATTGGCTGATCCAGCGGTCGTGGATCGCCTGGATCGGCAGGGCGTTGAGATGGTTCCAGCGCTCGCGGCCCTCGCGGCGAGGAATGATCAGCTCCGCCTCCTCCAGCACCTTCAGGTGCTGCATGACCGTGCAGCGGTCCATCTCCGGAAACCTTTCGCAGAGCGCGCCCGTTGTCAGCGGCGCATCCCTGATCGCATCCAGCATCTGCCGCCTTTTGCCGTTGGCGAGCGCCTTGAAAACGGCGTCCTCTTTCGATTCGCTTGACATGTTATGTTTTTATAACATATTTTGACCGGGTACAAGATCGAGAAGAGGGCGGGGTAGCGCCCAAGGAGGACGGCATGACGCTGGAATTTCGCGTGAACGGCCGGATCGGCAAGCCGGTCGCCGAGGTTTTCGATGCTGTGGTCAATCCGAAGAAGCTGAGCGGCTATTTCACCACGATCGGTGGGGCGAGTGCACCGCTGGTCGAAGGCACGACGGTGACATGGTGGGGCATGGCCCCGGTCATCGTCGACAGGGTGGAGAAGGACGCGCTCATCTCCTTCCGCTGGGACGCCATGGTCGACAAGGACGAGGAGCCCTACAAGACGCGCGTCGAGATGCGCTTCAAGCCGCTCGACGACGGCGGCACGATGGTCACCATCGCCGAGACCGGCTGGCGCGAGAACGCCCGCGGCCAGAAATCCTCCTACATGAATTGCGAGGGCTGGTCGCAGATGCTCGCCTGCATGAAGGCCTATGTCGAATACGGCATCAACCTGCGCGAGGGCTATTACCCGAGCGAGATGAAGGGCGTCGTCACATCCGAGCAGCAGGATTTCACCTGATGCGGAAAGGGCGCTATCGCTGTGAAGCGATAGCGCCCTTTGAAAGCCGGACTTGACGGTCCCTAGATGGCGGCCGGCGGCACGAAGCCGTTGGCCGCCGCCACCGGCGTTATCTCCTCCGCAGGCGTCTGATGCTGCAGCACGACGACGCGGCTGCCGCTCGGCACGCGGCCGTAGAGGTCGATGATGTCCTGGTTGAAGAGGCGGATGCAGCCGCTCGAAACGGCCTTGCCGATCGACCACGGCTCGGACGTGCCGTGGATGCGGAACAGCGTGTCCTTGCCGTCCTTGTAGAGATAGAGCGCGCGCGGCCCGAGCGGATTGGTCAGGCCCGGCTCCATGCCGTTCGCCCATTTGAGGTTCCGCTCCGGTTCGCGCTTGATCATGCTCGGTGTCGGCGTCCAGCGCGGCCATTCCGCCTTGCGGCCGATGCGCGCCGCGCCCTCGAATTCCAGTCCCGCCTTGCCGACGCCGATGCCGTAGCGCATCGCCATGCCTTCACCCTGCACGAGGTAGAGGAACCGGTTCTGCGTATCGATGACGATCGTGCCGGCGGGCTCCATCGTCTGGTAGGCCACCTGCTGGCGGAAATATTTCGGGTTCACCCGGCTGATGTCCATCGCCGGCAGCGGGAAGCGCTCTTCCGGCTGCGGCCCGTACATGGCGACATGCATCGGGTCCGGCCCCTTCCTCACCGGCTTTGCGGTGGTGACGCAGCCGGCAAGCGTTGCGGCGACGGCGAGAAGGGCGAGGGCGCGGGACACACACATGAAAGGGCACCTGTATCTGGAACTGCAATGCGGCCTCTTGGCCTTGGCCGGGGTCTATAAAGCCAAAGGCGGCGCCGGCAGGGCGAGAAGAAAGCGAAACTGTGGCAAGGGGTTAGGTGTGGCGATATGGCCACGCACCCGTGCTTGGAGTTGCCCCTCATCCGCCTGCCGGCCGTTCTCCTCGGCTGCGGGGAGACGGTCAGGGGCAAGGCAGCATGCGCTGCGCTTGCTCCCGCCCCATCGAGGGCGTAAGGCTTTGCCATGCAATGGAGTGACGAAGCCATCGTTCTGGGCGTGCGGCGCCACGGCGAGACGTCGGTGATCGCCGAGGTGATGACGCGTGGCCGCGGCCGGCATCTCGGCATGGTGCGCGGCGGCCGGTCGCGGACGATGCAGCCGGTGCTTCAGCCCGGCAATTCCGTTGAAGTGACATGGCGCGCGCGGCTCGACGAGCATCTCGGCGAGTTCCGCCTCGAGCCGCTGGAGCTTCGCGCCGGCCGCCTCATGGAGACCGCGACGGCCGTCTACGGCGTGCAGGCCATGGCGGCGCTGCTGCGCTTCCTGCCGGAGCGCGATCCCCATCCCCATCTCTACGAGGCGCTGTCGGTCATCCTCGACCATCTGCACGAGCCGGCCGATGCCGGCGAGCTCTTTATCCGCTTCGAGCTCGCCGTGCTGAACGACCTCGGCTTCGGCCTCGATCTCCTCGAATGCGTGGCGACCGGCAGCCGCGACGACCTCTGCTACGTCTCGCCGAAATCCGGTCGCGCCGTCTCGCGCGCGGCGGGCGCGCCCTGGGCGGACAAGATGCTGGCGCTTCCCGGCTTCCTCGGCGACGAGAGCCGGCACGCCGCCGATGCCGCCGCGCTCGCCGATGGTTTCCGCCTGACCGCCTTCTTCCTCAACCGCCATGTCTGCGAGCCGCGCGGGCTGGAGCTTGCGAGCGCCCGCGAAGGCTTCGTGCAGGCGGCGCTGAAGGCGCTCGGCCGGCAGGACGGGGAACGCAGGGAGGCACATGCATGACGGTCGAGATCTATCCGGGGATGACGGTTGCCGGCGTCGGCACACTGCCGCTCGACGTGGTGGCGCGCGACGGCGGCCTCAAGGTGCTGCGGGCGATACTTTCCGGCGATCTGCCCGCGCCGCCGATGGCAAGGACCCTCGCCTTCAGCATGACCGAGGTGGAGGAGGGGCGTGTCGTCTTCGCCGGCATGCCGTCCGCCGATCACCTCAATCCGCTCGGCACGGTGCATGGCGGCTGGACGGCGACGGTGATGGATTCGGCGCTCGGCTGTGCCGTCTTCTCGACCGTCAGGCCGGGCGAGGCCTATACGACCATCGAGTTCAAGCTGAACCTCGTGCGCCCCGTGCTGCCCGGCATGGGCGAGGTGTTCTGCGAGGGAAGGATCGTCCATCGCGGCCGCACCATCGCCACGTCGGAAGCGTGGCTGCGCGACGGCAAGGGCAAGCTGCTCGCCCACGGCACGGAGACCTGCGCCATCTTCCCCATCGAAAATCTGATGCGCTGAGCGGCGAAGAGATCGCCTGCCTGAAACGTAACTACGTTTGGCGTTTGATAAAAACCGGGTAGTGTTCCGCCCGGACAGTGCCGCTCTGGAGTCGCAATGCTTGAAATACTCGGCCTCGTCGCCTTTGGCCTGGCGCTCTATACCCTCAATGCCTCGCGCAACAGCGCGCAGAAACTCGGCGATGAGGTGATGCGCCTCCGGCAGGAGGTCGAGGCCCTGAAGGCTGGCGGCGTGCCCCTTGCAGCGGCGGCCCCCGCCGAAGAGACGGCCGAAGCCGCGACGGAAGAACTGCCCGAGCCGCCGGCGGAGGAGGAGGGTTTCTCCAGCCCCTGGGCGGCGGCGCAGGCGGACGAGGCCGGCAAGGGCCGCTCCATCTTCGGCGGCGACACGCCCGCCGTGCCGGCCGATGCCGTGGCCGCAAGCGAGACGGCGGAAGAGACCGTCGCCGTGCCGCCCGCCGCCGCGCCGGTAAGGCCGAAGGAAAGCTTCGAGAGCCGCATCGGCGCGCGCTGGGCCGTCTGGGTCGGCGGCATCGCGCTCGCGCTCGGCGGCATCTTCATGGTCAAGTATTCCATCGAGGCGGGACTTCTCAGCCCCGCCGTGCGGCTGTCGCTCGCGGCGCTCTTTGGCCTCGTGCTGATGGCGGCCGGCGAATTCGTGCGCCGCCGCACCCAGCCGCTCATCGCCAACGCCTTCCAGAACGCCATGATCCCCGGCGTGCTGACGGCGGCGGGCGCCATCACGCTCTTCGCCGTGACCTATGTCGCCTATGCCTTCTACGCCTATCTCGGCGCGCCGGCCGCCTTCGTGCTGCTCGCCGTCGTCGCCTTCGCCACCATCGGCCTTTCGCTGCTGCACGGGCAGGCGCTGGCCGGCCTCGGCCTGCTCGCCTCGCTGCTGACGCCCGCGCTGGTCTCGACCAGCGAGCCGAACCCGTGGGGCCTCTTCGGCTTCCTCGGCATCGCCTGGCTTGCCACCTTCGCCGCCTCGCGCATCCGCCGCTGGCAGGTCGTGCCGGCGCTCGCCAATGTCGGCATGGCCCTCTGGGCCTTGCTCTATCTCTCGCAGGCCGACACGGTCGAGGTGCTGCCGGTGCTGCTGGCCATGCTCGTGCTCGCCCTCGGCCACGGCCTCCTCTGGCCGGGCAGCATCACGGCGGACGAGATGCCCGCGCCGACGGGCGCGTCCTCCGGCGATCCGCTCGACCGCCTCTTCGCCCCGCCCGCCGTCGCGGTGTCGCTGACCGGCGCGCTCGCCATGCTCTTCCCGGCGCTGATGCTCGCCGGCAAGGTGCCCGTGGTCGCCTCCGCCGATTACGGCTTCGTCGCCGTCGTCCTCGCGCTCGCGCTGCTCGGCGCGCTACGCTGCTGGGCGATCTATCCGGCCGTCTTCTCGGCCGTCGGCGCGGTGGCCGGCACCGTGGCGATGTCCGCCATGCCGGTCGGCCTGTTCATCGATACGCTTGGCGTGGTCGCCCCGCCGACGCTCGACGGGACGACCCTGCCGGTTCCCGTCCTCGGGCCGGCTCCCGTCCTCGGCTCCGTGCCGGTCGGTCTGCTGCTGGCGCTTGCCGTCGCCTATGCGGCCGTCGGCCTTGCGGCGGTACGCCTGCGCCTTGCCGGCTCCGGCCTCTTCGCCGCGATCTGGAGCCTGCTCGCGCCGGCCGTGCCGCTGGCGATCCTCGCGATCAGCTTCCTCACCTTCGGCAATCTCTCCTTCGACCTGAAGCACGGCCTTCTCGCCGTCGTTCTCGGCCTCGTCTTCCTCGGCGCCGCCGAGGCGTTCTCGCGCGGAAGGCAGGAGACGGACGGCGTCTTCGTCCCGCAATGGGCGCTCGCCGCCGGGGGCTTCGCCTTCCTCGTCCTGGCGCTGCATGCGCTGACCGACGGCCTTGCCACCACGCTCGGCATCGCGCTCCTCGGCGCCGCCGCCGTCTTCGCCACGCGCCTTCGCCGCTGGCCGGTGCTGCCCTGGCTGATGGCGGGCGCGGCCCTCGTGGTCGCCGGCCGCATCGCCTGGGAGCCGACCATCGTCGGCGCCGCGAACCTTTCCAAGATGCCGGTCTTCAACCAGCTTCTCGCCGGCTACGGCATTCCGGCCGCGTTGCTCGCGCTTTCGGCCTTCGAGCTGCGCCGCTGGCCGGATATGCGCATCCGCAATCTCCTCCAGGCGCTCGCCAGCCTCTTCCTGCTGCTGACCGCCGCCATCCTCGTGCGCCACGGCATGAACGGCGGCGTGCTCGACAGCTCCGTGCCGACGCTCGGCGAGCAGGCGATCTACACGCTGCTGGTCATCGGCGCCTCGGCGACCATGATGTCGCTCGACCTCAAGTCGCCGAGCCCGGTCTTCCGCTATGGCTCCATGGCGGTCGGCGGGCTCTCGGTCCTTTCGGTGCTGAGCGCCCATTTCATCGGGCTCAATCCCTATTTCACCGGCGAGCTGCTCGGCAGGTGGCCGTTCTTCGACCTTTTGCTGATCGGCTATCTCATTCCCGGCATCGCCTATGGCGGGCTTGCCTGGTATGCGCGGAACCGCCGGCCGCTGCCCTATGTCATCATGCTGGCGCTCACCGGCGTCGCGCTCGCCTTCGCCTGGGTCACGCTCTCCGTCCGCCGCTACTGGCACGGCGAGGGCATTGCTGACTGGAAGGGTTTCCTCCAGCCGGAGACCTATACCTATTCGGTCGTCTGGCTGCTTCTCGGCGTGGCGCTGCTTGCCGTCGGCTCGAAGTTCGATTCCAAGAGCATCCGCCTTGCCTCCGCCGGCCTCGTGCTGATCGCCGTCGTCAAGGTCTTCCTCATCGACATGTCGAACCTCGAAGGCATCCTGCGGGCGCTCTCCTTCATCGGCCTCGGCGCGGTGCTGATCGGCATCGGCCTGTTCTACCAGAAGATCCTCTCGGGAAAGGCCGGGACGGAGGAAAAGGTGGAATTGAACGCGTCGCCCTGACGGGATAGGTCTCGGGCAGTCTTTTTCGGGGTGCCCATGTCCTTCACCTGCCTCGCCGCCGCCTTCTCGCCTCTCGGGGATCTTGCCGGACGCCTGCTGCCGCAGGCCTTCGCCGCCGACGACGGTTCGCACGACGCCGCCCATCTCATCCGCGTGTGGAAGAGCGCCCGCCGCATCCAGGCGGAGGAGGGCGGGGACCTCCGGCTCCTCGCCGCCGCCGTGCTGCTGCACGATTGCGTGGCGGTGGAGAAGAATTCGCCGCTGCGCCGGCAAGCCTCGCGCCTCGCCGCCGAAAAGGCCGCGGGCCTGCTTGCCGCCGAGGGCTGGAGCGAGGCGGATATCGCCGCCGTCGCCCATGCCATCCTCACGCACAGCTTCTCCGCCGATATCCCGCCGGAAACGCTGGAGGCGAAAATCCTGCAGGACGCCGACCGGCTGGACGCCATCGGCATGGTCGGCGCGGCGCGCTGCTTCTATATCGCGGGCCGCATGGGCAGCGGCCTCTACGATCCGCTGGATCCGCTCGCCGAGCACCGCCCCCTCGACGACAAGGCCTTCGCCATCGACCATTTCGAGGTGAAGCTCTTCCGGCTGGCAGATGACTTCCGCACGAAGGCGGGCGCGCGCATGGCCAAGGCCCGCACGGAGCGCCTGCGCGCCATCCGCGACATGCTTCTGGATGAAATCTGAGCGAAAACATGCTTTTGTGCCGCCGGATTGAATCGATCCGGCAAGGCGTTGAATCGAAGTTTCAGGAAAGGTCGTCCCATGAAGGTCGAGGCTCTCAATATCCATCCGCTGAAGAGCGGCCGGGCCATTCCCGTCGAGAGCGCTTCCGTGCGCCTCGACGGCCTTGCCGGCGACCGGCGCTTCATGATCGTCGAGCCGGACGGACGCTGCATCACCCAGCGCGAGTTGCAGGCGCTGGCGCGTGTCGAGGCGACGCCGGTCGGCGAGAGCCTGCATCTGGAGATGGAGGGCCGCCAGCTCTTCGCGAGCTTCGAGCCGGAAGACCGCCTCGACGTGACGATCTGGGATACGCCCGTCAATGCCGCGGTGGCCGACGAGGCGGTGAACGAGGCGCTGTCGGACTGGTTCGCCCGGCCCGTGAAGCTGGTGCACATGGATGCGGCGGCACACCGCGCCGAGGGCGAGGAGTGGGCCGGAAAGCCGGTGCCGGTGCGTTTTGCGGACGGTTTTCCCGTCCTCGTCACCACGACGGGCTCGCTGGCCGACCTCAACCGCACGCTCGTCGCCAAGGGGCAGGAGCCGGTCGGCATGGACCGCTTCCGCACCAATATCCTCGTCACCTGCGAGGAGCCCTGGCAGGAGGATTTCTGGCAAACCATCGAGATCGGCGGCGTCACCTTCGACCTCGTCAAGCCTTGCGCCCGCTGCATCATGACCACGCAGGACCAGATGACCGGCGAGCGCATCGGTGGCAACCCGATCCAGGGCCTTGCGGAAAAGCGCATGTCGGCCGACCGCCGCGTGCCCGGCGTCCTCTTCGGCTGGAACGCGGTCCCGCGCGGCGAGGGTGACATCCGCCTCGGTGACGTGGTGGAGGTGAAGGGCACGCGCGCCGAGCGCTGGCCGCTCAAGGTGCGGGCGTAAACCTCACCCGCTCTTCCATCAACCCGGTTGATCGTCCGCTCAATTAAATTCGTTTTCGTTCATCGATGGCGGCGCGTAGGGTCCGTGTCCCTGGAGCAATTCCAGCAAAAGCGTGAAGCGGTTTTGCGTCCTGGAATTGCGTGAAGAAAAAGAATTAGAGCGTTTTCGCGATTCGAAGAAAAGCGGAAATGCTCTAATGGAGACCATCATGTCCGCCACCACCGTTACGGCTCCGGCCGCGAGCCGGCCGATGCCCTGGCTCATCATCGTCGCCGGTTCGCTGATCGCCGTGCTGACCTTCGGCCCGCGCTCGGCGATGGGTTTCTTCCAGCTTCCGATGCTACAGGATACCGGCTGGGACCGCACGACCTTCGGCCTCGCCATGGCCTTGCAGAACCTCGCCTGGGGCGTCAGCCAGCCCTTCTTCGGCGCCATCGCCGACAAGTTCGGCACCTGGCGCGTACTGCTCGTCTCGGGGCTCGTCTATGCGCTCGGCCTTTTCCTGATGTCGCTCGGCACCTCGCCGCTCTGGCTGCATGTCGGCGGCGGCGTGCTGGTCGGGCTCGGCGTCGGGGCCGGCTCCTTCGGCATCCTGCTCTCCGCCTTCGCCCGCAACGTCACGCCGGACCAGCGCTCCATGGCCTTCGGCATCTGCACGGCGGCGGGCTCTGCCGGCATGTTCCTCTTCGCGCCGCTCTCGCAGGGCCTGATCAGCGCCTTCGGCTGGTCCGACAGCCTCGTCTGGCTCGGCGTCATGATGCTTCTCGTGCCGCTCCTCGGCATTCCGCTGCGCGGCAATTCCTCCTCCGGCATCACCGCCGCCAGCGACTACAAGCAGACCATCGGCGAGGCGCTGCGCGAGGCGCTCGGCCACCGCAGCTATCTTCTGCTCACCGCCGGCTTCTTCGTCTGTGGCTATCAGGTCGCCTTCATCACCGCGCATTTCCCGGCCTATCTCGGCGATATCGGCATCGATGCGCGCTATGCGGTGATCGCGCTGGCGCTGATCGGCTTCTTCAACGTCATCGGCTCGCTTGCCGCCGGCTTCATCGGCCAGCGTTACTCGAAGCCCTATTTCCTCGCCTATATCTACCTTGCCCGCTCGGTGGCGGTCTCGGCCTTCATCCTCCTGCCGAAGTCGCCGGCCTCCGTCATCATTTTTGCCGTGGTGATGGGCCTGCTCTGGCTCTCCACCGTGCCGCCGACCAACGGCCTCGTCGCTATCATGTTCGGCACCAAGCATCTCGGCCTGCTCGGCGGCATCGTCTTCCTGTCGCACCAGGTCGGCTCGTTCCTCGGCGTGTGGATGGGCGGCTATCTCTACGACCATTTCGGCACCTACGATCCGGTGTGGTGGCTGGGCGTCGCGCTCGGTATCTTCGCGGCGATCGTGCACTGGCCGATCGAGGAGAAGGGTGTCGCCCGCCCGGCGATGGCCTGAAACTCATCACGCCGCCGCCCGAAGGAATTCGGGCGGCGCGCCTTGCAAAGCGTCATAAAAGTTTCTAAATCTGAACCACCGGCCAATGCCGGTTTTGTTTTACAGCCGTTATGCTCAACATGAGCAAAATGGCGAAGCCGCCGGAAACGGCGGAGGAGGAGGGTTCCATGACCGTTCTGGCCCAGCATGCAGTGGAGGCCGAAGCCGCACGTCCGCTGACCGCCGCGGAGCGCTTCGGCGTCGTCGAGAAACCGGACCTCACCTTCACGCCCGAGATCGCCCGCGAGACCGAACACCTCTACGAGAAGGTCAAACAGTTCATCCCCGCGTTCGAATGGCCGGTCTACGCGCCCTATGTCGCCGCCATCAACCGGCTGAAGAAGGAACGCGGCGCGGTCATCCTCGCGCATAATTACCAGACGCCGGAAATCTTCCATTGCGTCGCCGACATCGTCGGCGATTCGCTTCAGCTCGCCCGCGATGCCACCCGGGTCGACGCCGAGATCATCATCCAGTGCGGCGTGCACTTCATGGCCGAGACCTCCAAGCTGCTGAACCCGGAAAAGACGGTCCTCATCCCGGATGCTCGCGCCGGCTGCTCGCTGTCGGAATCTATCACAGGCGCGGACGTGCGCCTGCTCAAGCAGCGTTATCCCGGCGTGCCGGTCGTCACCTACGTCAACACCTCGGCCGACGTGAAGGCGGAGACGGACATCTGCTGCACCTCGTCCAACGTGCTGGCCGTGATCGAGAGCCTGGAGAGCGACACCGTCCTCTGCATCCCGGACGAATACCTCGCGATGAACGTCGCCAAGCAGACCAACAAGAAGATCCTCACCTGGAAGGGCCATTGCGAGGTGCACGAGCGTTTCACCCCGAAGGAACTGCTCGCCTACAAGGAAGCCCATCCCGGCATCGAGATCATCGGCCACCCGGAATGCCACCCGGACGTCATCGCCGTCTGCGATTTCGCCGGCTCGACGGCGGGCATGATCAACTATGTGAAGGACAACCGCCCCGCGCGCGTGCTGCTCGTCACTGAATGCTCCATGGCCTCCAACATCCAGGCCGAGCTTCCCGGCGTCGATTTCGTCAAGCCGTGCAACCTCTGTCCGCACATGAAGCGCATCACGCTGCCGAAGATCCTCGACAGCCTGGTGAACATGACGGAGGAGGTTCTGGTCGATCCGGCGATCGCCGATCGGGCGCGCCTTGCAGTCGAGCGGATGGTGAACTTGAAGCAGTAGCGTGGCTGGCTTTCTGATCGCGGAAGGTAGAGCGCGGACGGTGCGGTTTTCGATCTCCCCCCTTGTGGGGGAGATGCCCGGCAGGGCAGAGGGGGGGTGAGCCTCCTCGTCAGTGCGGGCCGCCACCCCCCTCTGTCACTTCGTGACATCTCCCCCACAAGGGGGGAGAACAGTCTGGTGCACGTCGGAGGAAAGACAAATGCCCATGGAGAGTTTCCGCCCGCAATCGTGGAACGGCATCGACGATATCGTCATCGTCGGCGGCGGGCTTGCGGGCCTGTTCTGCGCGCTGAAGCTCGCGCCGCGTCCCGTCACCATCCTTGCCGCCGCGCCCATCGGGCAGGGCGCATCCTCCGCCTGGGCGCAGGGCGGCATCGCGGCGGCGATGAGCCCCGGCGACACCTTCGACAAGCACGTTGCCGACACGCTGGAGGCCGGCGCCGGCATCGTCGACGAGAAGATGGCGCGCTTCATGGTCTCCGAAGGCCCGGCGCGCATCCATGACCTGCTCGAATACGGCGTGCCCTTCGACCGCGACCTCGAAGGCAAGCTCCTGCTCTCCCGCGAGGCCGCCCATTCCGAGCGCCGCATCGTGCGCGTCAAGGGCGACATGGCCGGCAAGGCCATCATGGAGGCGCTGATCGCCGCCGTGCGCAACACGCCGTCGATCCGCGTGCTGGAAGGCTATGTCGTCGAGGAGCTGGTGCGCGAGGGTCGCTTCATCTCCGGCGTCGTCGCCCGGCCGGATGCCGGCCAGTCGAAGAACCGCGTGCATTTCCCCGCCCGCGCCGTGGTGCTTTGCTCGGGCGGCGTCGGCCATCTCTTCGCTGTCACCACCAATCCGTGGGAGGCCTGCGGGCAGGGCGTCGGCATGGCGGCCCGCGCCGGCGCCATCATCGCCGACCCGGAATTCGTGCAGTTCCACCCGACGGCCATCAATATCGGCCGCGACCCCGCGCCGCTCGCCACCGAGGCGCTGCGCGGTGACGGGGCGCATCTCGTCAATTCCGCCGGCCATCGCTTCATGCTGGATATCCACGCGGACGGCGAATTGGCCCCGCGCGACATCGTCTCGCGCGGCGTCTTCGCCGAGGTGCAGGCCGGCCGCGGTGCCTTCCTCGATTGCACCAAGGCCGTCGGCGCGCATTTCCCCGACATGTTCCCGACGGTCTACGCCTCCTGCATCGCCGCCGGCATCGATCCGGTCAGCCAGCCGATCCCCGTCGTGCCGGCCGTGCACTATCACATGGGCGGCGTGCTGACGGATGCCGAGGGCCGCACCTCCATCGACGGCCTGTGGGCCGCCGGCGAGGTCACCTCCACCGGCGTCCACGGCGCGAACCGGCTCGCCTCCAACTCGCTGCTCGAGGCCGTCGTCTTCGCCGCCCGAATCGCGGAAAACATCAAGGGCATGCTGCCGGAGCCGAAGATCAACGACTGGGGCAAGAATGCCGGCGAGAGCGACGACCTCGTCACCATCGAGGATAGCCCCGCGCTCACGCGCCTGCGCCATGTCATGAGCGAACAGGTCGGCGTCATCCGCAACCGCGAGGGCCTTGCGGCCGCCATCCGCGAGATCGCCACGCTGGAGCGCGAGAACAGCCGCATGCGCTTCCACAATATCGTGACCACGGCAAAGCTCATCGCCGTCGGCGCCTGGCTGCGCGAGGAAAGCCGCGGCGGCCATTTCCGTTCGGATTTCCCCGAGCAGAAGGCGGGCTGGAAGCACCGCACCTTCCTCACGCTCGCCGAGGCCGACAAGGTGGTCGCCGAGCTTTCGCAAACGGCGGCGGCCTGACGCCGCCGCTTGAGACGCAATGAAACGGGACAAGCAGCCATGACCACCCCCTATCTCCCCGTCCTTTCGCCGCTGATGGTGGAGGAGCAGGTGCGCGCAGCGCTTGGCGAGGACCTCGGCCGGGCCGGCGACATCACCAGCCAGGCGACCATCGCGCCGGACATGACGGCGGCCGCCGAACTGAACATCCGCGAGGACGGCGTCGTCGCCGGCCTCGATCTCGCCCGCGCCGCCTTCCGCCTGATGGATCCGGCCATCCGCTTCGAGGCCTTCGTGAAGGACGGTGACACGCTTTCGCCGGGCACGGTGATCGCCAGGGTCTCGGGCCCCGCCCGCGCCGTGCTGTCCGCCGAGCGCGTGGCGCTCAACTTCCTCATGCACCTCAGCGGCGTCGCTTCCTACACGGCGCGCTTCGCCCGCGAGATCGCTCACACGCCGGCCAAGGTCTGCTGCACGCGCAAGACCATTCCCGGCCTCCGGGCGCTGGAGAAATACGCCGTGCGCATGGGCGGCGGCTCCTCGCACCGCTATGGGCTCGACGACGCGATCCTCATCAAGGACAACCACATCGCCGTCGCCGGCGGCGTTGCCGGGGCCATCCGCGCCGCGCGGGCCTTCGCCGGCCATCTCGTCAAGGTCGAGGTGGAGGTGACGAGCCTTGCGGAGCTGGAGGAGGCTTTGGAAGCGCAGCCCGACGTGATCCTTCTCGACAATATGGGGCCGGAGCTCCTGCGCCGCGCCGTCGAAATCAACCGCGACCAGGCCGGCCTTGCCGACGCGGCCTATGCGGCAGACCCGCGCCGCGTGAAGCTGGAGGCCTCCGGCAACGTGAACCTGACGACAATCCGTGCCATCGCCGAGACCGGCGTCGACTATATCTCGACGTCCAAGATCACCATGGCCGCCCCGACGCTCGACATCGGCCTCGATGTCGTGCTGCGCTGAGCGCGGGAACACCCCAACGCAGGATGCGTTCCGGTTTCAGGTGAAAACCAACCGGAAGGACGCATCATGAACAAGATCCTTGGGCTCGCCGTCGCGGCGGGCACGCTCGCAGCGCTCGGCGCCCCGGCGCTCGCGCAGCAGGGGAAGAGCACGGCCGAGGCCAATTTCCTCAACCGCGCCGGCACGGAAACCGGCCGCGCGCACCTGACGGCCGGAAACGACGGCGTGCTGTTCGAGGTGGAGATCTCGGGCCTGACGCCGCGCAAATGGGTGGCGCTGCATATCCACGAGACCGGCGCCTGCGACCCGAGCGGCGGCCACGAATCGGCGGGCGGCCATTTCAACCCGGATGGGAAGGAGCACGGCTTCCTCGCCGCCGACGGCCCGCATGCCGGCGACCTTCCGAACCAGTATGTCGCCGACGACGGCGTGCTGCGCGCGCAGGTCTATTCAACGATGGTGCGCCTCGACGATGCCGAGCGCGGTATTCGCGGCCGCGCGCTGGTCGTCCATGCCGGCTCTGACGATTACCGCACCGGCCCGGCCGGCGGGGCCGGAGACCGGCTCGCCTGCGCGGTCATCAAGTAGCTATTCGGCCGGCGCCGCCTCTGCGGGCGGTTCCGGCAGGCTCTGCCCGAAGGCGATGCGAACGCGGCGGTTCATTTCCCGCGTCGTCCTGAACCATTGCGGCGTCGGCACCCAGTAGCGCAGCGTCAGCGTGGCGGCGTTTTCCGCGAGGCTGTCGACGAAGACCTGCGGCGGCGGCGCCGATTCGATGGCGGGCTCCTCGCGCGCGATGGTCAGCAGGCGGTCGATCTCATCGTCGATGTCCCGGTCGCTTGGAATGGTCACCTGCAGGTCGTGCTTGCGGGTGCGCTCGCGGCTGAAATTGGTGACCGGCGTGTTCCAGAGCGTGGAATTGGGCGCGAGGCGATAGAGGCCGTCGCTCGTCCTCAGCTCCGTGGCGAAGAGGCCGATTTCGGTGATCGTGCCGGTGACGTCCTTGGTCTCGATATATTCACCGACCCGGAACGGGCGCAGCACCAGCAGCATGATGCCGGCCGCGATGTTCTGCAGCGTGCCCTGCAGCGCAAGGCCGATGGCGAGGCCCGCAGCGCCGAGCGCCGCGATGATCGAGGCCGTCTGCACGCCGAACTGGCCGAGCGCCGTCACGAAGACGAGGATGAGCACCGCATAGCGCAGCACATTGGCGAAGAAATGCGCGAGCGTCATGTCTATGCCCCGCACATGCGAGAGCCCGGAAAGCGCCCAGCGGTGTAGCAGCCGCGACAGGAACCAGCCGAGCAGCAGCAGCAATAGCGCGCCGAGAATGGAGAAGGAATATTGCACGGCGAGCGCGCTCGCCTGCGTCAGCGCTGCTCGCGTCGCGACGATGACGTCGGTTGCCTGTCGTTCCATAAATCCTTTTCCCACCGTTGATATCGATGGCGAAATGGCAGGGAGGGAAAGAAGTTCCGATTTAGCGCATTCCGACCTTGAGGCCGGGTGCCGGGCGCTCCTCGAAGATGCGGCGGCGGAAGCGGAAGAGGGCGGCGGGCCGGCCGCCCGTTGCGCTGGTGGAAGAGCCGGTCGGCTCCACCAGCTCGGCCCCTTCGACGAGCCGGCGGAAGTTCTGCTTGTGCAGGTGCCGGCCGGAGATCGCCTCGACGGTCGCCTGAAGCTCGGTCAGCGTGAATTCCGGCGCCATCAGCTCGAAGATGACCGGGCGGTATTTGATCTTGCCGCGCAGCCGCGCCATGGCCGTCGCGAGGATGCGGCGATGGTCGTGGCGCATGGCGATGCCGGGCGACGGCTGGCCGGCGCGCGCCCAGCCGTCCGTCACCGCCTCCTCGGCAAGGCCGGCCTCGTAGAGAAGCTCGTAGCGCTCCAGCACGCGCTCCTCGTCCCACGGGAAATCGTCGAGGCCGAAGGCGAGGCGGATGCGCGTGCGCGGCGTCGGCATCGGGGTCGCGCGGTCGGCATTGGCCGCCTCGCTGCTCCACTGCTTCAGGGCGGGCAGGATCAGCTGGTCGATCACGGCGGGCCGGCCCTGCCGCCAGTCCTCCCAGGGAAGATAGGCATACCAGTCCCGCCAGGCGGCGCCGGCTTCCGCCAGCCGTTCGTTCGCCTCGGCGTCCGTGCGCGTCAGCGCGAGATAGCCGACCGAGACCATGTGCGTGCCGGCCTCGTCGGGGGCTTTCTGCCGGCCGCGGTCGCCGAAGGTGTAGAGCTGTTCGATATAGCCGAGTTTCAGCGCGGTCTGCGCCTCCACGCTGGCGCGCAGGCTCGTCTCGAAGGTGCGATGCTGGTGCGGGTCGAAGGGGCCGAAGGGCAGGGCGTCGCGCTTGTGCGCGCCGTCGCCGCCGATGGCGAGGATGGAGGGGCTGCGCCCGGAAATCGCGACGACCGCCGCGTTGAGGCCGATCTCGACCGGGGGGCGGGCACGGCTTTCCGTCATGGTTCTGCGCTCTCGGGAAGGGCGGAGAAGGAGAACGGGCTCTCGCCGACATAGTCCGCGCCGCGGCCGATGGCCTTCACCGCCGCGACGAGCCTTCCGCCCCGCCCGAGCACATGGTCGCCGATCGCCACCAGCCGGGCATTCGGCGTCGCCTGCGCGGAGGCGCGACGCAGACGCTGCGCGAGGTCATGGTCATCCTGGTCCGGCGCCACCGCGAGCGCGGCGATAAGCGCGGCGGCCGGCGAGCGCGAGACGCCCATCATGCAATGGGTGAGAAGCGGCGCCTGCCGGTCCCAGCCGCGCGCAAAGCCGACGATTGCCGCCACGTGCTCCTCGCCGGGCGCGACGAGATTGCCGGTGCCGGCAAAGGCGATGTCGTTGACGCCGAGGATCATGTGGCGTCCGGCGGAGATCACCGCCGGGCGGTGGAAATCCTGCTTCGGCGCGACGAGGCTCAGCATCTCGCGGCAGCGGTGGCGGACGGCGAGTTCCGCGATCCGGCCGAGCGGGGCGACGACGATCGTGCCCATGCTCACACCGCCGCGGCGAGGGGGCCGCGCTCGCGTTCCAGGGCCTCGAAGCGCTCGCAGAAGCGCCTTTGCGCCTCCACGGCGGGCACCGGCGCGATCTCGATCATGTCGAGCGTGATGCCGCGCGGCGCGCCGAAGAATTTCACGGCCTCGGCATGGGAGAAGCCGGCAAGCTCGGTCGCCTCGAAGAAGGCGGCGACCTGGTCGGCCTTCTTGATCTTCGCCTTCAGGCTCGCGGGCGTTGCCGCCGGCAGGCCGAAGCGCAGGTGCACGGCGGCCTCCAGCCGCTTCTCGACGGTCTTGTAGCCGCCGCCGACCACGGCCTTGAAGGGCGAGATCATGTCGCCGATCACATATTCCGGCGCGTCGTGCAGCAGCGCCATCAGGCACTCGCCGGCATCGCAGCGGTTCTGGCGGCGGAAGATCGCCTCGACGGCCAGCGAATGCTGCGCCACCGAAAAGGCGTGGTCGCCGTTGGTCTGGCCGTTCCAGCGGGCGACGCGGGCAAGGCCGTGGGCGATGTCGGACAGCTCGATGTCGAGAGGCGAGGGATTGAGGAGATCGAGGCGGCGGCCGGACAGCATGCGCTGCCAGGCGCGCGGCTCCGTCTTCGGGCGTGCCGCGCCGCTCATTGCGCCGGCACCTCGGATGCCTGCTCGGGGAAGGTGAGGCCGGTCCATGCCGGAAGCGCGACGGTGACGGGCGCGCCGTCCGCGGTGATCGGCGTGCCGGCGGCGATGGCGTCGGCCACGCGGTCGATGCGCGCGATGGCAAGGCCGAGTGTGCCGGAGACGCTGCCGAGCGTGCCGACCGGCTTGCCGCCGGCCAGAAGCTCGGTGCCCGTCGCCGGAAGCGGCGCCTCGCCCGTGACGATGACGGGCCGGCGGCGGGCGGTGCCGCGATGCTGCATGCGGGAGACGACCTCCTGGCCGACATAGCACCCCGTGCGGAAGGAAAGCCCGCCGCTGAGATCGAGCAGAACATCATGCGGGAAGGCGTCGGAAAGCGCATAGTCGCTGCCGGCCTCGGGAAGTCCCGCGGCAATGCGCAGCGCATCGTAGAGTGCGGTATCGTCGCTGCCGCCGTCGCTCGCGCGGCGGGAAACGTCGATCCCCGCCTTGGCGAAGCGCACGTCGCGCGGCGCGCCGGCCTCCGCCGCGTCCCAGGAGATCGTCACCGCGCCGCCCTCGGCGGCCGCGAGGTCGACGGCGGCGCGTAGCTTGTACATGGTCAGCCGCTTGAGGAGGCCGTCGCGCTGGTCCTCCGTCGTCTCGATGAGGAAGGCATCCGGGCCGTCGCGGCGGATCAGGAAGTCGAAGAGGATCTTGCCCTGCGGCGTCAGCAGCGCGCCGGGGCGGATTTCATCCTCCTTGAGATCGGGCAGGTTGGTGGTGATCAGGTTCTGCAGGAAGGTTTCGGCATCCTTGCCGGAAATGCGGAGGAAGGCGCGGCCGGAAAGCGTGACGGAAGGCATGGTCGTATCCAGATTTGTCGTGCGCCGGACGAGGCCGGCGCCTGCGGTGCACCATCGCACCCGTTGATGCAGAGGTAGAACGGCTGGGCCGCTTTCGCAAGGTCGCGGCTGTTGCCTGCCGGCGCGATAGGGGTATGAAGGGCGTCCAAGGAGAGGCCCGACGATGACCGCCCCGACAACGCCGCTTGCCCATGATGCATGGTCCGCCTGGCACCCGGCCGAGCTCGCGCGCCGGCTTGCCGGCGTCTCGCGGCCCTGGTGCGTCGTCGGCGGCTGGGCGCTCGATCTCTGGCGCGGCGCCGGGACGCGCCCGCACGAGGATCTGGAATTCACCCTGCTGCGGCTCGATTTTCCGCTCTTCCGCGCGGCCTTGCCGGATGTCCACCTTCATGCGGTGGGCGATGGCAAGGTGCGGCCGCTCGCGGAGGGCGAAGCGCCTCCGGCCGACATAGCGCAGGTCTGGTGCGAGGACAGGGCGGCACGCCGATGGCGGGTGGACATGATGCTGGAGGACGGTACGCCCGAGACCTGGGTCTACAAGCGCGATCCGTCTATCCGCCGCCCGCGCCGCGAGGCCGTCCGGCTGGACACAGGAGACATCCCCTATCTCGCGCCGGAGATCGTCCTGCTTTTCAAGGCGAAGTACCGACGCGACAAGGACGAGGCCGATTTCGCCATGGCGCTGCCAAAGCTGGACGCTTCGGCGCGCGACTGGCTGCAGGAATGCCTTGGAGGGGCGCATCCCGGTCACGCATGGCTGGACGCGCTGGAGACTATTCGCCGGTGACGAAGAACTTCCACTGGCCGTCCGGCGTGATGCCCACGCGATAGAAGTTGTAGCTGCCGAATTCCTGCATGTCGGAATAGTCGCCGGCCGTGACGATGCGCAGCAGCTCCACCTTTTCCGGCGGCGTCAGGCTCGTGAGCGGCTTTTCGGCGAAATAGGGCCAGACATACATCTCGTCCGCCGTGCCCTGGCCGACATGGGCAAAGCCCGTCGCCAGCACGTCGAGCAGGATCGCGAGGATCTCGATGCCGTCTGGATCGCCGGACTGGCCCTTCAGCGTCTCGACCGGCCCGTCCTCGCTTTCGACCATGGAGACCTGTGTCTCGGTCATGCCCTTGCCGAGCAGGGGGCGCAGGCGCTCGATATCGCCGGAAGCGGCGGCCTCGACGATGAGCTGGCGCATGCGGCGCACCGGCTCGGGCGCCTTGTCGATGTCGTAGAGCACCTCGACGGGCGCCTGCGGCTCCTCGACAGGCTTGTCGGTGGTCGCCGGCGTTTCTTCTGCCGGTTCCGTCACCGCCTTGTCGTTGCGGATCAGCGGGTCCGGCCGCGGCAGTTCGACCGGGGCGGCTTCCTCTTCCTTGACCGCCGGCGCGGCCTTTTCGGCCTCGGCCGGCTTTTCGCCGTCGGCGGGCTTTTGCGGCACCTCGCCCGGCTCGTGCTTCAGTTCGCTGAGGGCGAAGGCCGGGCGCACGGGCGCAAGGAGCGTCGTCGTTGCGAAGAGCACCGACAAGGCGATGACGCTGCTGGAAAGCAGCTTGTTGCCGTCAGCCGACATCTGCATGACCTGTCTTTCCAGCCTATTGCAGGATGCGCTCGGGGGAGAATTCTCCAGCCAGCAGGCGCTCGCGAAGCGAATCGAGCAGCGCTTCCGCGCCCCGCTCGCCATGGACGCGGACCGTCTCGCGCAGGGCGAGCGCAATGGCCGCATCGGCAATGATTTCCGGTTCGATACCATCAGCCATGCCATCGGCCCAGGCTTCGTTCTGGTGTTCCAGAGCGGCCTGCATCTTCTCGTGCACGATCATCTCGTCGATATCGTTGAGAGTAGGTTCCATAGATCGGTCCATGCGAGGCATTCAGTTCTTACTGCACTGTTAACGACCTTAGCAGCCTTTTCCCAAAACGGCACTGGCTGCTGCGAAAACAGGTTAATTAATCCCTAATTTCCGAACCTTGCGGTAATTTCCGTGGCAAGTGTTGCACCTTCGTTACGGTATCTCTCTTCTGCGACAACTGCCGAGTCGGTGCAAGCGGTATAGATGGCGGCAAAGGAGCGGTATCCACGGTTGAATGCGGCGGTCAGCTTTTCCTGCCGCTTCGGCTCCTTGGCCGCTTCCAGCTCGATGATGCGCTGCATGGCGGCGCGCCAGTTGTCCTCCGCCTTGCCGGCGCAAAGATTGCGCAGGTAATGCACGGCGCCGAGGATTTCCGAAAGCCGCTCCAGCCGCTCGTCATAAGGTGCGGGTTTTTCCTCGACGGGAGCGGCGGCTGGCGTTTCCGTGCCGGAGGCCTGTTTCGCCTTCTGGGCGAGGGTAGGGCCGGCAAGGGCAAGGCTTGCGATCAGGGCGAGGCGAATCACCTTCATGCGGCAGGTCCCAGCCGCTCGGCTTCCAGCCGCGCGATGCATTCGCGCACGCTGTCGGGCGCGGGAAGGCCCGCGATCTCCTCGGCCGTGTACCAGCCGACGCTCGCCGCATCGTCGGCGGCGACGGCAACCGCGCTCCGGTCGGCCTTCACCTTGAAGACGGAAAGGAAGAAGGAGGGGCTGCCGGGGCCGTCCTCGCGGCCCGGCAGGTCGTAGGTCGCGAAAAGCATGGGCTTTTCGGCCTTTATGCCTGTTTCCTCGAGGAGTTCGCGCAGCGCCGTCTCGGCCGGCGTCTCGCCGTCCTCGCCGCGCCCGCCCGGAAAGGCATACATGGCATCCGACGGCGGCTTGCTGCGCAGCACGAGCAGGTAGCGCCCGTCGCGCTCGATGATGGCGGAGGAGGCGGGCTGGGGCGTCTTCGACTTCTTCATCGCTGTCCGGTTCGGTTGCGCTTCATTGACCCCTTATAGGCAAAGTGCGATGACGATGCCATGTGTGGACGATATGCATTGCTCGCCAGGACGGACCTCTTGCGGGAATTCCTCGGCATCGTGGATGTGGAGGATCCGCCGGCCCGCTACAACATCGCCCCGACGCAGCCGATCCTCGTCGTCGTGGCGGGCGAAAGGCAGGAGCCCGGCAGCAACCTGCCGGAGCGGCGGGCGGTGCTCGTGCGCTGGGGCTTCATGCCCGGCTGGGTGAAGGACCCGCGCGATTTTCCGCTGCTGATCAATGCGCGCTCCGAGACGGCGGTGGGCAAGGCCTCGTTCAAGGCCGCCATGCGCCATCGCCGCATCCTCGTGCCGGCCTCCGGCTTCTTCGAATGGCGGCGGCCGGAGGAGAAGGGCGCGAAGGCTCAAGCCTATTTCATCCGCCCGAGGAAGGGCGAGATCGTCGCCTTCGCCGGCCTGATGGAGACCTGGTCTTCTGCCGATGGCTCGGAGGTCGATACCGGCGCGATCCTGACGACGGCGGCCAACAACGACATTTCCCGCATCCACGACCGCATGCCGGTCGTCATCCGCCCGGAGGATTTTTCCCGCTGGCTCGACTGCAAAGCGCAGGAGCCGCGCGACGTCGCCGACCTCATGAAGCCGATCGACGACGGCTTCTTCGAGGCCATTGCGATTTCCGACAAGGTGAACAAGGTCGCCAATATGGGACCGGACATCCTCGAACCCGTCGAGGAGGAAGCGCCGATGCCGCAAAAGAACAAAGGCGCACAAGCGCCCCCATCGTCGGATCAGCTATCGCTCTTTTGACTTGGAGCCGCCTATTCGTAGAGCGACTGGAGCACCGGCGGCAAGTCGCGGTCGCGGCGCGCCTCAGTGGCCTTCACCTCCGGCTTGCACTGCGTGGCGGCAACCACGGCGCGCAGGCCGAGCGGCTTGTAGCGCTCCTGAAGGTTGGCATTGGCGGCGGCGGGTTGCGCCGGTTTCTTCTTGGCGATCGACATTCTCACTCTCCTGAAGTTGTCATCAGGCAGCCCCGTCTGGTTCCCCCGGTCGCTACCCCCGATGACCTATGCATTTACCGGACCCTTTCGGCCAAATTCTGCTCAAATCTTGATCGCTCTGCGGCGGAAGGCCCAAATCCGCAGTTTCGGCGATCAATAAATATGACCGGCGGACATATCGCACGACGCGCCGGACGCCGGCTGTCACGCGGGTAACAGCTTGGGATAACAGGCCGAACGGGCAGGATTTTCGCGGCCCGGCCTTCACGCCGCTTGACCGCGGGCGCACACGGCGCGATAAAGCAGGCCATGAAAACGGTACTCTGCATTCGCCGGAGCATTATTCGCTAGCGCACGCGCTGGCCTGGCCGTTTTCGTCCCCCAAAATCCCCGGATGACAACGACCCGGCCAGCCGGGTGCACGCATTTTGGGAGATTTCCATGGCCGAAAAGCCGGTCCTGTCGCTGTACAACACGCTCACGCGCTCGAAGGAGCCCTTCGCTCCCATCGATCCCGACAACGTGCGCATGTATGTCTGCGGCCCGACGGTCTATGACTTCGCCCATATCGGCAATGCGCGGCCGGTCATCGTCTTCGATGTGCTCTACCGCCTGCTGCGCCATGTCTATGGCGAAGCCCACGTCACCTATGCCCGCAACATCACGGACGTCGACGACAAGATCAACGCCCGGGCGCTGCGCGATTTCGGCGGCGAGATCGAAAGCGGCGCCCTGTCGCTGAACGAGGCGATCCGCCGGGTGACGGAGAAGACGGCGAACCAGTTCCATTCGGATGTCGCCACGCTCGGCGCCATGCCGCCGACGCACGAGCCGCGCGCCACCGAATTCGTGCTGCCGCGCGAGGATGGCAAGGCGGACATGATCACCCTGATTCAACGTCTCATCGAACGCGGCCATGCCTATGAAACCAATGGCGAAGTGCTGTTCGACACCGGATCGATGGCCGATTACGGCCAGCTTTCGAAGCGCAATCTCGACGAGCAGCAGGCCGGCGCCCGCGTTGCCGTCGACGTGCACAAGAAGAACCCCGGCGACTTCGTGCTCTGGAAGCTCTCCTCGCCGGAGGAGCCCGGCTGGGAGAGCCCGTGGGGCCAGGAGGCGTGGAAGGCCGCAGGCCTGACAGGGAAACCAAAGGGCCGGCCCGGCTGGCATATCGAGTGCTCGGCCATGTCGGCGGCCTATCTCGGCGAGGTCTTCGACATTCATGGCGGCGGGCTCGACCTGATCTTCCCGCATCACGAGAACGAGATCGCCCAGTCGCGCTGCGCCCATGGTACGAAGGTCATGGCGAATGTCTGGATGCACAACGGCTTCGTGCAGGTCGAGGGCCGCAAGATGTCGAAGTCCGAAGGCAACTTCGTCACGATCTACGAACTGCTGCACGAGGAGAAGTTCGGCGGCCGCAAATGGCCGGGCGAGGTGCTGCGCCTCGCCATGCTGATGACGCATTACCGCGAGCCGATCGACTTCTCCGTCAAGCGGCTGGAGGAGGCCGAGCGCCTGCTCTCCAAGTGGCCCGCCGGCGGCAATCCGGCGGAAGGCCGCGTGGACGAAACGGTGCTGGCGCCGCTCTTCGACGACCTCAATACGGTCGGTGCCGTGCAGGCACTGCATGCGCTGGCCCAATGCGCCAACAGCGACCCGCTGATGCTGCCCGTCTTCGCCGCCAGCGCCCGGCTTCTCGGCGTGGAGCCGAAGAAGGCCGAGGTCTCCAAGGCGCTGGAGGAGAGCATCGACTCGATCATCCAGCTCCGCCTTGAAATGCTGAAGGCGAAGAACTTCACCGAAGCCGACAGGATCCGCGACGACCTCTCCGCCAAGGGCATCCAGCTGAAAGACGGCAAGGACCCGGCGACGGGCGAACGCGTGACGACGTGGGAGGTGAAGAGGTGACCATCCCCTTCTACACCGGCGGATGCCAGTGCGGGGCCGTGCGCTTTCATGTCGAGGGCGCGCTCGGCGATGCGTCGGTCTGTCATTGCCGGATGTGCCAGAAGGCGAGCGGGAATTTCTATCTGCCGCTGGTTTCGGTCAGCGGCGCGAAGCTGACATGGACGCGCGGCGCGCCGAAGCGCTTCCGCTCCTCCAACCACGGCTATCGCGGCTTCTGCGCCGAATGCGGCACGCCGCTGACCTATGAGGCGCCGGACGGCGTGGCGCTGACCATTGCCGCCTTCGACGACCCAGCCGAGATCGCCCCGCGCATCCAGTGGGGCATCGAGGCGAAGCTGCCCTATGTCGACACGATCCGCGACCTGCCGGGCGAGGATACGATGGCCGACCAGGGGGCCGCCGCCTTCCTTGCCGACCTCGTCTCCTACCAGCATCCCGACCACGACACGGACGAATGGCCGCCGGAGCGCGCGTCATGAGCATCTCGCGCATCTATACCGGCGGCTGCCAGTGCGGCGCGGTGCGCTATCGTGTCGAGGGCACGCTCGGCGATCCGCATCTGTGTCATTGCCGCATGTGCCAGAAGGCGGCGGGCAACTATTTCCTGCCGCTTGCCAATGCCCCGCGCGAGCGCTTTTCCATCACGCGCGGCGAGCCGGGCTGGTTCCGGTCGTCGCAGATCGTGCGCCGCGGCTTCTGCCGGGATTGCGGCACGCCGCTCTTCTATGACGGCCTCGCCTCGGCCCATATCAATGTGACGCTGGGTTCGCTCGACGACCCGGACGACGTGCGCCCCATCGCCCAATCCGGCGTCGAATCGCGCGTCGTCTGGTTCCCGCAGCTGGCGAGACTGCCGGAGCATGAAAGCAACGAGGGGGAGGGTGGCGAGGCGCGGCATGTGGCGATCCGTGATTCGAACCGCCAGCATCCCGACTACGACACCGACCACTGGCCGCCGGAGGATGCCCCATGAGCGATCCCAGGCTCGGGCTCGGCTTTCCCCGCAAGTGGCTCTATCTCATCGCCGGCAAGCTGATCCTCATCACGGCCGTCGTGATCGCCGTCGTCGTCCATTCCTCTTATCGCTGAAGGAGCCTGCCATGACCACGGAACAGGAAAAGACAAGGACCGGCGGCTGCCAGTGCGGCGCCGTGCGCTTCCGCATCCACGGCGCGCTCGGCCGCCCGTCGATCTGCCATTGCCGCATGTGCCAGAAGCAGTTCGGCGGCTTCTTCGGCCCGCTCGTCACCGTCGAGGGCGAGGCCGAATGGACGCGCGAGGAGCCGAGCTACTTCCAGTCCTCGGTCAATATCGCGCGCGGCTTCTGCAAGCGCTGCGGCACGCCGCTGACCTACAGGCATCCGGGGGGGCTGGAGATCGCCATCGGCGCTTTCGACGACCGCAGCGACCTCGCTCCGCAGATCCAGGTCAATTACGGTTCGCGCCTGCCCTGGGTGGAGACGATCTTCTCCGCCCCGGTGCATGACGACCCGGATTACTACAGTCGGCAGGAGACAATCATCTCCTTCCAGCATCCCGATCACGAAACCGAAAACTGGCCTGCCCACGGAATGAAACTATGAGCGAAGCGTTGCGTACCCTCTATCCCGAGATCGAGCCCTATGCCTCCGGCCATCTCGATGTCGGTGACGGGCATGTCATCTACTGGGAGCGGGCCGGCACGCCGGGCGCCAAGTCCGCCGTCTTCCTGCATGGCGGTCCGGGCGGCACGATCTCGCCGAGCCACCGCCGGCTGTTCGATCCGAAGCTCTACGACGTGACGCTGTTCGACCAGCGCGGCTGCGGCCGCTCCACGCCCCATGCGGGGCTCGAAGCCAACACCACCTGGCATCTCGTTTCCGACATGGAGCGGCTGCGCGAGATGGCCGGGGCGGAAAAGTGGCTGGTCTTCGGCGGTTCCTGGGGCTCGACGCTGGCGCTCGCCTATGCGGAGAAGCATCCCGAACGCGTGTCCGAACTTGTGCTGCGCGGCATCTACATGCTGACCAAGGCCGAGCTCGACTGGTACTACCAGTTCGGCGTCTCGGAAATGTTCCCCGACAAATGGGAACGCTTCCTCGCGCCCATCCCGCCGGAAGAGCGCCACGAGATGATGCAGGCCTATTACCGCCGCCTGACGGGCGCGGACAAGGCGGTGCGCATCGCCGCCGCCAAGGCCTGGAGCCTGTGGGAAGGCGAGACGATCACGCTTCTGCCGGAGCCGTCGACGAGCGACCATTTCGGCGAGGACGAATTCGCCGATGCCTTCGCCCGGCTGGAGACGCATTTCTTCGTCAATGCCGGCTGGCTGGAGGAGGGGCAGCTGCTCCGCGATGCCCGCAAGCTGCACGGCATTCCCGGCGTCATCGCCCACGGCCGCTACGACATGCCGTGCCCGGCGAAGAACGCCTGGGCGCTGCACAAGGCCTGGCCGGAATCGGAATTCTACCTCGTCGAAGGGGCGGGCCATGCCTATTCCGAACCGGGCATCCTCGACCGCCTGATTTATGCGACCGACAAGTTTGCCGGCAAAGTTTGAGAGACTACCCCTCATCCTGACCTTCTCCCCGCTTGCGGGGAGAAGGTGGCGGCAGCCGGATGAGGGGCAGATTTGAAGTACCAGGACCGTTCCCAGGGAGGGAACCGATGAAAGACCGTATCTACCTTTTCGACACCACGCTTCGCGACGGCCAGCAGACGCCCGGCATCGACTTTTCCGTCGAGGACAAGATCGCCATTGCCGGCATGCTGGACGAGTTCGGCCTGGACTATGTCGAGGGCGGCTATCCGGGCGCCAACCCGACCGATACGGCCTTCTTCGCGAAGAAACGCACCGGCCGCGCCAAGTTCGTCGCCTTCGGCATGACGAAGCGCGCCGGCGTCTCGGCCTCCAACGATCCCGGCCTTGCCGCGCTCCTCGATTCGCGGAGCGACGCGATCTGTCTCGTCGCCAAGAGCTGGGACTATCATGTGCGCGTCGCGCTCGGCTGCACCAATGAAGAGAACCTCGAGAGCATCGCCGAATCCGTGAAGGCGGTCGTCGCCTCCGGCCGCGAATCCATGATCGACTGCGAGCATTTCTTCGACGGCTACAAGGCGAATCCCGAATACGCATTGGCCTGCGCGAAGACCGCCTTCGCCTCCGGCGCGCGCTGGGTGGTGCTCTGCGACACCAATGGCGGCACGCAGCCCTCCGAAGTGCAGGCCATCGTGAAGGCGGTGATCGCCGCCGGCGTGCCGGGCGCAAACCTCGGCATCCACGCCCATAACGACACGGGGCAGGCCGTCGCCAATTCGCTGGCCGCCGTCGAGGCGGGCGTGCGGCAGGTGCAGGGCACGCTCAACGGCATCGGCGAGCGTTGCGGCAATGCCAATCTCGTGACGCTCGTGCCGACGCTCGCGCTGAAGGAAGCCTATAGCGGGCGCTTCGAGATCGGCATCGACACGGAGGAGCTGACCGGCCTCACCAAGCTCGCCCACACCTTCGACGAGCTCTTGAACCGTTCGCCCGATCACCAGGCGCCCTATGTCGGCGCCTCCGCCTTCGCCACCAAGGCCGGCATCCATGCCTCCGCGCTCCTCAAGGACCCGCGCACCTACGAGCATGTCACGCCGGAAAGCGTCGGCAACCTGCGCAAGGTCATGGTGTCGGACCAGGGCGGCAAGGCGAACTTCATCAACGCCCTGAAGCTGCGCGGCATTTCGGTCGCCAAGGACGATCCGAAGCTCGACCGGCTCATCCAGATCGTCAAGGAGCGCGAGGCGACGGGCTATGCCTATGAGGGCGCGGATGCGAGCTTCGCGCTGCTCGCCTACCGCACGCTCGGCACGGTGCCGGATTTCTTCCATGTCGAGAGTTTTCGCGTGATGGTCGAACGGCGCTATGACGCCAACGGCCAGCTCAAGACGGTGTCGGAAGCCGTGGTGCGGGTGATCGTCGACGGCGAGACCATGATGTCCGTCGCCGAGGGCCACGGCCCGGTCAACGCGCTCGACCTTGCCCTGCGCAAGGACCTCGGCAAGTACCAGGGTGAGATCGCCGACCTGGAGCTGGCGGACTACAAGGTCCGTATCCTCAACGGCGGCACCGGGGCCATCACCCGCGTCCTGATCGAATCGACCGACGCTTCCGGCGCCCGCTGGTGGACGGTCGGCGTCTCCGACAACATCATCGATGCCTCCTTCCAGGCGCTGATGGATTCCATCGTCTACAAGCTGCTGAAGAACCGCGGCGAAGCGGGGCGCGTGGCGGCGGAGTAGTCTTTCCAGCGCATGGCGCCTGCGAAGGCAGGCCGCCATGCGCCCGAGCTTCAGCGCCGCTCATCGTCCCTTCACCGGAATGAATTGGTACATTCGCCGGCATTGGAGTAGGACGTCGGGAAATCCGAAAAATCGACGGGAAACGACACCATGGCCGACGCAAACTCCTCCAGCGGCCCCCAGACGGGCGATTCGCCGCGCGGTTTCGCCTTTGCGCTGATAGCCTATGTGCTGTGGGGCTTCCTGCCCTTCTTCATGAAGGCCGTGTCCCATATCCCCGCGCCCGAAGTGGTGGCGCACCGCATCGTCTGGTCTGTGCCGCTCGCCGGCCTCGTTCTGGTCTGGCTCGGCCGCACGGCCGATATCAAGGCGGCGCTGCGCTCGCCGCGCATGCTCGCCATGGCAACGCTGACGGCGGTGCTGATCACCATCAACTGGGGCATCTATGTCTGGGCGATCAGCGTCGGCCGCACCATCGAGACGGCGCTCGGCTACTATATCAACCCGCTCTTTTCGATCTTCCTCGGCGCGGTGCTTCTGAAGGAAAAGCCGAGCCCGGCGCAGATGGTGGCGATCGGCCTTGCCGCCTGCGCGGTGGCGATCCTCGCCTTCGATGCGGGCGGGCTGCCCTGGGTGTCGCTCGGCCTCTGCTTCTCCTGGGGCTTCTACGCCTTCTTCCGCAAGACCCTGCCGATCGGCCCGAACCAGGGCTTCTTCCTCGAAGTGCTGCTGCTCAGCGTGCCGGCGCTCGCCTATGTGATCTGGCTGGAAGCGAGCGGCGGGGGCCATTTCGGCGATACCGGCATGGCGGACGTCCTCTGGCTGCTCGCCTGCGGCATCGTCACGGCGATCCCGCTGATGATCTACGCCAACGGCGCGAAGCTCCTGCGCCTGTCGACCATCGGCATCATGCAGTACATCGCCCCGACGATGATCTTCCTCATCGCCGTCTTCGCCTTCGGCGAGCCCTTCGGCACCACCAAGCTCATCGCCTTCGGCTTCATCTGGGCCGCGCTCTTCATCTATTCCGGCGCGATGCTGCGCGGCGCTCGCGCGAAACGCCTCGCGGCGACGGAATTGAAACCGGCGGAATGAACGAAAAAAGCCGGAGGCAAGAACCTCCGGCTTATACATTACGAGGCCGGATCATCGGTTATGATGATCCGGCCTCGTTTGTCATTTGGGTGATCGCAACACCTTGGTGACGATGCGCAGAGCGGTTGGTCCTTCCGGGCCTGAACT
>NZ_QNUJ01000013.1 GCF_003574625.1 Shinella zoogloeoides | reverse complement strand
AAAGGGCAAGCCGGGAAAGGTCGCAATCGTCGCCGTCATGCGCAAGATGATCGTCATTCTCAACGCCAGAATGCGAGAGCATAGAGCAACGGCGCTTGACGCCTAACACCGTTGCTTTTGTTTGTCTAGAACGCCGTCCCGCCCACGGGCGTCACCCTCGGCCTTGAGCCGAGGGGCCATGCTGCACCCGGTGGATGGATGCTCGGGTCAAGCCCGAGCATTACGGAGGAGAGGTTTCGGGATTCTATCGGCTCTATGGAGCCGTGGCCGAAGGACCGCTTTACTTGGAGCACTTCGCCATTTCGAAATGCGCGGGCGCCTTGCCGTCCTTGAAGACCTCGGGATTCTTGTCGTAGCCGGGGCCGACGACAAGGGCCTTTGCCGGCAGGATGCTCTGGTCGGCGCTCGACGTCACCTGCGTCTCGATCGATTGCAGCGTGCCGCCGTCCGGCCCCACCACCGCGATCGTCACCTTGTAGGGCCGCGCCTTCTTCACGCAGGTCACGTCCGGGCTTTCCAGCACTACCTTCGGCAGGTTGGGAAAGATCCTGCGCTCCAGCGTCAGCGGCGCGCCGCCCGCCGGGTTCTCGAATTCCGCCTTGACGACGGTGCCGTCGGGCAGGGGCGTCATCTGCTCCAGCGTGACGAGATAGGTCGCATAGGCGAGGCGGTAGTTGAAGACGAACATCTTGCCCGTCAGCTTCAAGGGATCGCTGCCCGTCTCGCGCTGGCAGGCGGCGAGCGCAAGGGCAAGCGGCAGCAGGATCGCCAGATATTTCCTCATGGTCGCACCTCCTCGCGATTGCGGCGGTAATGCCGGCTCGCCTTCGCGCGGTTGCCGCAGACCGCCATGTCACACCACGCGCGCGAGCGGTTGCGGCTGCGGTCGAGGAAGAGCCACCCGCAGTTCGGGCAGATCTTCAGCCGCTCCGGCTCCGGCCGGGCGATCAGCAGCAGGGCCGAGCGCGCCGTCGCGGTATCGAGCGCCTGCGGCCTTTCGCCCGAAAGGCGCAGCGTCGCGGCCGCCGCCTCCAGCAGATCGGCGAGCAGCGCCGGCCTTGTGCCGGTCGCCACCTCGGCGCGAAAATGCCGGTCTATCGCCTCGCGAAGCCTGACCAGCCCCGCGCGCGCCTCCGGGGCAACGGGCTCCAGCGGGCCGAGGAGGGCGCGCTCCGCCCCGTGCCGGTTCGCGCCGGCGGCAAAGGCATCCATCACCGCCGGATCGGCGAAACGGTCGATCCGGCGTGCGGGATCGGCGCGCAGCACGACGGAATTGGCGACATCGAGCGCAAGCACGCCACCGGAAAAGCGATGCGGGGTCCAGGAAAAGGTCATGCGATATTCTAACTGGTAAACGCAATTTTACCAGTTATAATTCTGAAAAATTGCGGGAGCCGCCATGGCCTACTTTCTCCAGCAGATCGCCAATGCCGCGCCCGTGGCCGCGCTCTATGCGGCGCTCGCCTTCGGCTATTCCATTGCCTTCGCGGTCACGCGCCGGGCAGATGTGGCCTATGGTGCGCTCTTCGCCTTCGCGGCGCAGATGTTCGTGCTTTTCGCCAGCGTCGGCTGGACGCGGCTCTGGCTGGTCCTGCCGGCCGCGCTCGCCTTCGGTGCGGCCGCGGCGCTGCTCTACGGCGTCGGCGCGGGCCTTCTCATCGGGCGCCATGTCATGCGGCCGCTCGCCTTTTCCTCGGACAATACGGTCGTGGTCGCCGCGCTCGGCATCGTGCTGGTGCTGATGGAGACCGCGCGGCTCGCCTCCGATACGAAAAGCCTCTGGCTGCCGCCGCTGCTCGGCACACGTGTCGTCTTCTGGGACAATCCCGGCTTTCCCGTGGTGCTGACCGTCCTGCAGCTCGTCAACACGGCCACCATGGTGGCCATCGTCGCCATCGGCCACACCTTCCTCGTCCGCTCGGCCTGGGGCCGGCGCTGGCGAGCGGTGTCGCAGGACCGCGCGGCGGCGGCGCTCTGCGGCGTCGATGCGGGCGCGATATTCCTGACGGCCTATGCCGCGGCGGCGCTGATCGCCAGCATCACCGGCATTCTCGCCGTCTCCTACTATGGCAACATGGATTTCGGCGCCGCCATGGTCTTCGGTGTCAAGGTGCTCTTCATCGCCGCCATCGGCGGGGCAGGGGCGCCGCTCCGCTCCGCGCTCGGCGGGGCCGCGATGGGCCTGGCCGAAACCGTCTGGAGCGCCTATGGCGCATTCCTCTGGCGGGACCTGGTGATCTTTTCCGGGCTGGTGCTGCTGCTGGTGATCTTCCGGCGGGAGCGGCTGGTGCCGTAGCGGGCGTGCCGCGGGGTGGGGATCCTCGGGTCGAGCCCAAGAATGACGGAGGGGGAGGAAAGGCGCCCGACCATCGAACGGTGCAGCAAGAGTGAAGAGCCTCGATTGTAGGGTCTTTCTTCTTGCGTCGTCCTCGGGTTTGGTCCGAGGACTCATCCGCCGTCACGACGGCAACCGTCCCGCTAGGACCACTTCCCCCGCGCCCGGTCGTCGCTCTCCTTGGCATCGACCCAGCCGCCTTCGCTTCCGTCGGAAAAGTGCTCCTTCTTCCAGAAGGGCGCGGAAGTCTTCAGGTAATCCATGACGAAGGAGGCGCCGTCGAAGGCGGCGTGGCGGTGCGGTGCGGCGGCGATGACGAGGACGATGTTTTCGCCGGGCGCGATCCTGCCGACGCGGTGGATGGCGGCGATGCCGAGGAGGGAGAAGCGTTCGACGGCCTCATGGCAGATGCGGCCGATCTCGGCTTCCGCCATGCCCGGATAATGCTCCAGTTCCAGCGCGGAAAGCCGTCCGCCCTCGTCACGGCAGAGGCCCGTGAAGGTCACGATGGCGCCCGCTGCTGCCTGTCCATCCGTTAGCCGTGCCGTCTCGGCCGCAATGTCGAAATCGTCCGTCTGGACACGCACGGTGACCGGTGCCGGGGCGCGGCCGGTCACGGCTCAGCCTCCCGTCATCGGCGGGAAGAGGGCGATCTCCCGGGCGCCGGCAATCGGCTCGTCGTGCTCGACATGTTCCTGGTTGATCGCGATGCGGATGACCTTGTCGTGCTCCAGCGCATGGGCATAGTCCTCGCCGAGCGTCTTGAGATAGCGCAGGAGTTCGCCGCCGGTGGTCACGGAGGCCGGCAGGTCGATGTCTTCCTCGCCCTTGCCGATCCGTTCGCGCACCCAGGCGAAGTAGACGAGCCGCGTCATCTCACTCGTCCACGATATGCTTCAGGCCGGCGCGGAAATAGTCGTAGCCCGTATACATGGTGATGGCGGCGGCGACCCAGAGCAGCACGATGCCGATCTCGGTCGTATAGGGCAGCACCTTGTCGCCGGCGGGGCCGGCCAGCAGGAAGCCGATGGCGAGCATCTGGATCGTCGTCTTCCACTTGGCGATGCGCGTCACGGGAACGCTCACCTTGAGGTCGGCGAGATATTCGCGCAGGCCCGAAACGAGAATCTCGCGGCACAGGATGATGATCGCCGCCCAGATCGTCCAGCCGGCGATGGTTCCGTCCGCGGCCATCAGCAGCAGCACCGAGGCGACGAGCAGCTTGTCGGCGATCGGGTCCAGCATGCGGCCGATATTGGACGTCTGGTTCCAGATGCGGGCGAGATAGCCGTCGAGATAGTCGGTGATGGACGCCGCGACGAACAGCCAGAAGGCCGTCCAGCGCGCAAAGTCCGACGACTCCAGCCGCCCTTCGATGAAGAAGCAGAGGACGATCAGCGGAACGGCCAGGATGCGGCCGTAGGTGAGGAGGTTCGGGATGCTATATGCGCGGGAAGCCATGGATTCTTCGGTCTCGTCAGTTTACGGCTAGATGAGGTCTTTGTGACAGCAACGTCAACCTTTGTTTCCGGCAATTCTTGGCGAATTTGCGGAGGGCGGCGCAATGCCGCTCCCTGCGGCCCGGTTTCCGGTGAAGAAAACTCCACTTTTCTCCGGATCGGCCCGCCATTTTCGTCGGCATGGGGAAGCTGCACGCCGGCCGTCAGCCGGCCGCGTCGTCGTGGAAATGATTGTAGACGAGGCGGGCGACGCTTTCCGAAATGCCGCCGACCGCCATCAGGTCCGCCATCGCGGCACGGGAGACGGCCTTGGCGGTGCCGAAATGCTGGAGCAGGGCGCGCTTCCTCGTCGGGCCGATGCCGGCGATCTCGTCGAGCGGGTTCTTGACCATCTCCTTCTTGCGCCGCGCCCGGTGCGAGCCGATGGCGAAGCGGTGCGCCTCGTCGCGCAGGCGCTGCACGAAATAGAGCACCGGATCGCGCGGCGGCAGCGAGAAGTCGGGAATGCCCTTCATGAAGAAGCGCTCGCGCCCCGCCTCGCGGTCCGCGCCCTTGGCGACGCCGATGGCGATCACCTGATCCGTGATGCCGAGTTCTTCAAGGATGGCGCGTACCGCGGTCATCTGGCCTTGGCCGCCGTCGATGAGGATGACGTCGGGCCAGGCGGGGAAGGGCAGGTCCGCCGCATCCGCGCTCTGGTCGGCGTTGCGGTCCGGCAGGCCCTCTTCCTTGATGAGACGGGAGAAGCGCCGGGTCATCACTTCCTTCATCATGCCGAAGTCGTCGCCGGGCGTGATGTCGGTCGATTTGATGTTGAACTTGCGGTACTGGCCCTTCACGAAGCCTTCCGGCCCCGCCACCACCATGCCACCCACGGCATTGGTGCCCATGATATGCGAGTTGTCATAGATTTCGATGCGGCGCGGCACATAGGGCAGCTTGAAGGTCGCGGCGAAGCCTTCGAGCAGACGCGACTGCGAGGCAGTCTCTGCCAGCTTGCGGCCATGCGCCTCGCGGGCATTGGCCACCACATGGTCGACGAGGTCCTTCTTCTCGCCGCGCTGCGGCACGGAGATTGCGACCTTGTGCCCCGAGCGCTCGGAAAGCGCCTGCGAGAGGAGGTCGATCTCCTCGACCGGTTCGGAGAGCAGGATTTGCCGCGGACAGGGCTTGTCGTCGTAGAACTGGGCGAGGAAGGCGTTCAGCACCTCCGCCCCGGTAAGCTGCGGATCGGCCTTGGGGAAATAGGCGCGGTTGCCCCAGTTCTGCCCGGTGCGGAAGAAGAAGACCTGGATGCAGGAGACGCCGCCTTCGTGATGGATGGCGAAGACGTCCGCCTCCTCCACGCCGGCCGGGTTGATGCCCTGATGGCTCTGGACGTGGGAAAGCGCCGCCAGCCGGTCGCGATAGACGGCGGCGCGCTCGAAATCGAGGTCCTCGGCCGCGGCGTTCATGGCCTCGGCCATGTGGGTCTTTACCTTCTGGCTCTTGCCGGAAAGGAAGTCCTCGGCCTCCTGCACCAGTTCGGCATAGTCCCGGTCGCTGATCTCATGGGTGCAGGGGCCGGAACAGCGCTTGATCTGGTAGAGCAGGCACGGCCGCGTGCGCGTCTCGAAGACGCTGTCGGTGCAGGTGCGCAGCAGGAAGGCACGCTGCAGCGAGTTGATGGTGCGCCCCACCGCGCCCGCCGAGGCGAAGGGGCCGAAATAATCGCCCTTGCGGCTGCGCGCGCCGCGATGCTTGAAGATCGCCGGCGCGCGGCTGTCGCCCGTCACGAGGATATAGGGGAAGGACTTGTCGTCGCGCAGCAGCACGTTGAAGCGCGGGCGCAGCCGCTTGATGAGGTTCGCCTCCAGCAGCAGCGCCTCGGTCTCGGTGCGCGTGGTGACGAATTCCATGTTCGCCGTCAGGCGAATCATCTGCGTGATGCGGTTGGAATGGCCGCGGCCCTGCGCGTAGTTGGTGACGCGCTTCTTCAGGCTGCGCGCCTTGCCGACATAAAGCACGTCGCCGTCCGCATTGAACATGCGGTAGACGCCGGGGCTGTTCGGCAGGCGCTTGACGAAGGCCTGGATCAACTCGGCGCCGATGAGGCCCTCCGGCACGTCGCCGCCCTCGTTCCAGTCTATGCCCGGGGTGGCGATGGCGGGCGCGGCGCTGCCTTCGGGCGGGCTTTCCTGAAGCTCGTCTTCCTCGTCGGTCTCGTTTTCGTCATAGAGGATGCCGCCATCCTCCACCTTCCGGCCGTTCATTCCGCTATTCCCCCGACATCGGGTGTTTCCCAGGCGAGATGCTGCCCGCCGTCGAGCGCTATCATTTGCCCCGTAATGGACGGCGTGTCGAACAAAAAGCGAACTGTGCGGCCGAATTCCTCCAGCGAGGGGCCGCGGCGGAGGATCAATCCCTCCACCTGCGCCTGAAAGGCGGCATCGTCCTGGCGCTCGTTCGGCAGGGAGGGGCCGGGGCCGATGGCATTAACCCGCACCCGCGGCGCAAAGCTCTGCGCCATGGTCCGTGTCGCCATCCAGAGAGCGGACTTGGAGAGCGTATAGGAATAGTAACGCGGCGTCGGATTCCAGACGCGCTGGTCGATGATGTTGACGATCGAGCCCGCATGCCCCTCGGGAAGCTGCCGGGCGAAATCGCGCGCAAGGATCGACGGCGCCTTAACGTGCACGGCGAAATGCCGGTCCCACAAGTCGTCGTCGAAGGCCACCACGGTGTCGGGCTTGAACAGCGAGGCATTGTTGACGAGAAGGTCGATCGGGCCGAGAGCGTCGTTGACGCGGTCCATCAGTCGCGCCGTCGCCGCGCCGACCGCGAGATCGCATTGCACCGCGACCGCCCTGACGCCCCGTCCGGCGAGCCCGCGGACCATGTCCTCGGCGTCCTCCAGGGACCTGTTTGCATGGATGGCGACGGCAAAACCATGGGCCGCGAGATCGTCCACGATGGCCTTGCCGATACGCTTTGCGCCGCCCGTCACGAGGGCCGTTTTCAAGGGCTGCTTCAAGAAAAGTCCGTCCTGCCGATTCATTTGATTAACCGGCCCAAGATATAGACATCTCTGCGCAGGCTTAAACTCCCCCGGAAAATTGGTTGCGGAAAAATTAACCGCAGAGGCGACTTCAAAGTAATTTTAAGTATATTTTACCGTATTCTTCAATGATTGAAATCGTGGTTAATGAATTACCTGTTGTTCAAAAGTCACATCCAATTTGTGCCGCGTGTCCGCCATAATAATTTCACATTTTGGCTCTTTCATTTCCTCAATCTTTATTCAATTTCACCTCAACCGGGCGGGACTGAATTGGAAATGACGACGCCCGTCAGCCTCCCAGAGAGGGCGTCGTTTAGTAAAGGAGAATAACATGCGTACACTTATCGCTACCCTCGTCGCTTCGACCGTTTCGATGGTCGCCTTCCAGGCCGCTCACGCTGCCGACGCCATCGACGAAGTTCCGCAGGCTCCGGCCGCCGAATATTCCGAGCCGGTCGTCAAGAACTGGTCGGGCGCCTATCTCGGTGGCACCGCCACCTGGCAGAACGGCAAGTTCAACGGCCAGGGCAAGAACCGCGCGCACGGCTTCGGCGGCGGCGTCTATGGCGGTTACAACATGCAGAGCGGCCAGATGGTCTATGGCGGCGAAGCCGACCTGAATTATTCGGGTGTCGATAACTCGGCCAACGGCTTCAAGGCCAAGCAGGGCGCCAACGGCTCGATTCGCGGCCGCGTCGGCGTCGATCTGAACCCGGTTCTGGTTTACGGCACGGCTGGTGTTGCGGCCTCGAACTTCGAGGTTAAGAGCGCTGCCGGCAAGGACGACGCGACCATGCTCGGCCTGACGGCCGGTGCAGGTGTGGAAGCTTTCGTCACCGACAACGTTACCGCTCGCGTCGAATACCGCTACACCGACTACGGCAAGAAGAATTTCCGTGGCGCCGCTCAGAAGACCGGCTTCGAAGACCACAGCATCCGCGTCGGTATGGGCGTGAAGTTCTAAGCCCAGACAGGCTCAGGAATGCGGAAAGGCCGGGCGAAAGCCCGGCCTTTTTGTATGCGTTCAGCCCTTGAACATCGTATAGTCGGGGAAGACGGTTTCGAAGCGGGTGAGGTAGCGCTTCAGCTTCGGCCGGCCGCGCTGCCATTTTCCGGCGAAGCGCATCTCGATGTAGCGCAGCATGGCGGCGAGGGCGAAGTGGCCGGCATGCGGTTTCTTGCCGAGGCGCGGCATGTTGGCTTCGAGGTGATCGAGCGCGCGCTCGACTTTCTGCCACTGGCGATCGATCCAGGGCTGGTGGACCTTGTCCTCCGGCCGCGTGCGGCGTTCGTAGACGATGGAGAGCAGGCTGTCGCAGATGCCGTCGGCGGTCGCCTCCAGCACGTCGACCTCTGTGCGCTTGGCGGCATTGCGCGGATAGAGCGCGCCGCGCGTCTGGCGGTCGATATAGTTCATGATCGCCCGGCTGTCGTAGACGGCGAGCCCGTCGTCGGTGAGAAGCGTCGGGATCTTGCCGAGCGGATTGGCGGCCAGCAGCTCGGCCGGGTTCGCATTGGTGTCGACGACGACAGCCTCGACCGGAAGGCCGGCATAATGGGCGGCCATGCGCACCTTGGTGGAATAGGGCGAGGCATCGGAATAGAAGATCTTCATGGGCGGTTCCTGTTCTAGCGGATGGGCGGTTGTTCGATGGACTGGGCGCGGCAGGCGGCCCGGTCGACGACGGGACAGGTGCGGAAGGCAAGGTCTGCCGTCATGCAGACGCGGACCTCCTCCAGTCGGCCGTCCTCGCAGGTGACGGCGATGCCCTTGGGGTCGAGCCCGGGATTGGCGGCGATGAAGGTGCTTTCCACCGTGTCGGGCGAAAGACGACGGCCGCCTCGGCTCGCCTCGGCCGGAATGCGAATGCGCTCGAAGGCGGCGCGCACCGTGGCGAAATAATCCTTCTGGGAAAGGCCCGAGCAACTGCCGTGCTTGCGCCATTCGTGGCCGACCAGGCCCATCGAGGGGATGATGTCGAGAACGGTGCGCCCGAGGCTTTCCGGCACGCGGTCCGATTCCCGCGTCGGACAATATTCCGGATAGCCGCGCTCGTTCTGTGGCCAGAGCCCGTGCACGATGAAGCCGTTGTTCTCGCCGCGGCGGCACTGCTGCGTTCTGCCGTCGGCATCGTTGTCCGCGCACCAGGTCGGCGACCAGGAGAGCGAGAGGACGTAGAAGTCGAAGCCCTTGCCGAGCGGCGCCTGTGCCCGCTTTTCCGGCGCGGCATGATTCGTCTCGGGCTTGGCCTTCCCGGTCGGCTTTTCCTCGCCGCAGCCGGAAAGCGCGGCCATGCCGGCGAGGAGCAGCGGGACGAGGATGGAGGAGGGCCGCCGCATCATGGCGCGGCCGCGGGCAAGGATGTCATGAAGGTCTCCCGGTTCGGCGCGCGATTGTTGCCGCCGAACGCCAAAGGTCAAGAGGCCTTCGCTTCTCCCGCAAGCCAGAAGGCGCGCGCCGAAGCGAAACGATCCTGCGCCAGCCGCTCCTTGAGGAAGGGCAGCAGCACGTCGAGCTCCTGCTTCAGCGTGAAGGGCGGGTTGACCACGATGAGGCCGGACCCCGTCAGCCCCGTCGTCTCCCGGTCACTCCTCACGGTAAGCTCGGCGCAGAGCATCTTGGCAATGCCCGTCTCCTTCAGCGCCTTGTGGAAGGCGGGGATCGGCGCGTTCTTCTTGAGCGGATACCACAGGCAATAGACCCCGCCGGCAAAGCGCCGCACGGCCTTTTCCAGCCCGTCGATCAGCCGCTCGTATTCGCCCTCGATCTCGAAGGGCGGATCGACCAGCACGATGCCACGCTTCTCCTTCGGCGGCAGATGCGCGCCAAGCGAAAGCCAGCCGTCGAGATGGGTGACGCGGCTCTGGAAATCGCCGTCGAAGAGGCGATGCAGGGTCTCGTAGTCGTCCGGATGCAGTTCCATGGCCGAAAGCCGGTCCTGCGGGCGGAACAGCATGCGGGCGAGCTTTGGCGAGCCGGGATAATGGGTTAGCCCGCCCTGCGGATTCAGTTCCTGAATGACCTTGAGATAAGGTTCAAGGATGACGGCGACCGTCGCCGGCATGTCGCCTTCCAGCAGCCGGCCGATGCCGTCGCGCCATTCGCCGGTCTTTTGCGCCTCCTCGCTGGAAAGGTCGTAGAGGCCGATGCCCGCATGGGTATCGAGCACGCGGAAGGCCTTGTCCTTCCCCTGCATATAGGTGACGAGGCGGGCGAGCACGGCATGTTTCAGCACATCCGCGAAATTGCCGGCGTGGTAGATGTGTCGGTAGTTCATGGAGCGCTGCCCGGGATCGTCCGCAATGATGCGTCGATGAATTGTTGCGATGGTAGAACGTTTTGCCTTTTGGCCGTTTGCGCTCTGCAATATAGAAAAGCCATGAACGTTGCGACCCCTCATCTCGGAAAACCGCGGATCGGCCATTCGGCCTGCCCGCACGACTGTCCCTCCACCTGCGCGCTCGATATCGAGATCGATGCGGAAGGTCGCATGGGCCGCGTCAGGGGTAGTGCCGACAACAGCTACACGGCCGGCGTCATCTGCGCCAAGGTCGCCCGTTATGCCGAACGCCTCTACCATCCCGACCGGCTGATGAAGCCACTCGTCCGCAAGGGCGCCAAGGGCAGCGGCGAATGGGCCGACATCTCCTGGGAAGCCGCGCTCGACGCCATCGCCGAAGCCTTCGTCAAGGCCGAGCAGGCGCATGGCACGGAGGCGGTCTGGCCCTATTATTACGCCGGCACGATGGGCCTCGTGCAGCGCGATTCCATCGAGCGCCTGCGCCATGCGAAACGCTATTCCGGCTTCTTCGATTCCATCTGTACCAATCCGGCCTGGACGGGCTTTACCATGGGCGCCGGCACGCTGCGCGGCCCCGATCCGCGCGAGATGGCGAAGTCCGACTGCGTGGTGATCTGGGGCACCAATGCCGTCTCCACGCAGGTCAACGTGATGACCCATGCCGTGAAGGCGCGCAAGGAGCGGGGCGCGAAGATCGTCGTCATCGACGTCTATGACAACCCGACGATGAAGCAGGCCGACCTCGCGCTGAAGCTCAAGCCGGGCACCGACGCCGCGCTCGCCTGCGCCGTCATGCATGTCGCCTTCCGCGACGGCTATGCCGACCGCGCCTATATGGAAAAGTTCGCCGACGATCCGGCCGGCCTCGAAGCCCATCTCGCGACCCGCAATCCGCAATGGGCGGCCGACATCACCGGCCTTGCCGTCGAGGAGATCGAGGCCTTCGCCGCGCTCGTCGGGAGGACGAAGAGAAGCTTCTTCCGCCTCGGCTACGGCTTCACCCGCAGCCGCAACGGCGCGGTCTCCATGCATGCCGCGCTTTCCGTCGCCACGGTTCTCGGCTCCTGGCAATATGAGGGCGGCGGTGCATTCCACAGCAATTCCAGCATCTTCCATCTGCGCAAGGGCGAGCTGACCGGCGCGAAATTCGTCGACCCCGATATCCGCATGCTCGACCAGTCGCAGATCGGCCGCATCCTGACGGGCGATGCCGTCGCGCTACGCGATCGCGGCCCGGTCACCGCCATGCTGATCCAGAATACCAACCCCGCGAATGTCGCGCCCGAACAGCGCCTCGTGAAGGAGGGTTTCCTGCGCGACGACCTCTTCGTCGCCGTGCATGAGCAGTTCATGACCGATACGGCAAAGCTCGCCGATATCGTTCTGCCCGCCACCATGTTCGTCGAGCATGACGACATCTATCGTGGCGGCGGCCACCAGCACATCCTGCTCGGCCCCAAGCTCGTCGAGCCGCCGGCGACCGTGCGCACCAACCTCTTCGTCATCGAGGAACTGGCAAGGCGCCTCGGCATCGCCGGCCTGCCGGGCTTCGGCCTGTCCGAGCAGCAGCACATCACCCGCATGCTGCCCTATTACGAGATGGATTTCGACGGGCTGAAAGAAGAGAAGTGGATCGACTGCCAGCCGGATTTCGAGACGGCGCATTTTTCCAAGGGCTTCGGCTTCCCCGACGGCAGGTTCCGCTTCCGCCCGAACTGGACCAACACGCCGGCTCCCAACAAGCCGCCGAAGGTGCTCGGCGCCTTCGGCCCGCACGAGGCGCTGCCGGCCTTCCCGGATTATGTGACCGTGATCGAGACGGCGGATGCCGACCATCCGTTCCGCCTCGCGACATCGCCCGCCCGCACCTTCCTCAACTCCACCTTTTCGGAAGGCAAGAGCTCGCGCGAGCGGGAAGGGCGGCCGGAGGTGATGATCCACCCCGAGGACGCGGCGGCTGAGGGCATCGAGCCGGGCGATATCGTGCACCTCGGCAACCGGCGCGGTGATATCCGCCTGCATGCGAAGGTGACGGTGGAAGCCAAGCCCGGAGTGCTCATCGCCGAAGGCATCTGGCCGAATTCCGCCCATCTCGACGGGGAGGGCATCAACGTGCTGACCGGCGCCGATCCCATCGCGCCCTATGGCGGCGCGGCCTTCCACGACAACCATGTCTGGCTGCGCAAGGCCTGACGCCGAAGGGTATTCCATGTCCGCAGAAAAGCAGTCGTCCGTCCGTATCGTCGAGCAGCAGACGGTCTGGAAGCGTTTCATCCATTTGCGCACCCTCGTCCTCGAGCAGACCCGCGCCGACGGCCGGGTCGAGTTCCTCGACCGCGAGGTGCACGACCACGGTGCCGCAGCGGCGATCCTCCTCGTCGATCCGGTGCGCCAGACGGTCGTGCTGGTGCGCCAGTTCCGCCCCGGCGCCTTCCTCGGTGGCCACCCGGACGGTTTCCTCCTCGAAATACCTGCCGGCCTTCTTGACGACGACAGCCCGGAAGATGCCATCAGCCGAGAGGCGATGGAGGAAACGGGCTACGCCGTCAGCGACCTGCGCCACGTCTTCGACATGTATCCCAGCCCCGGCACGCTGACGGAGCATGTCTCCTGCTTCGCCGCCCATATCGATAGCGCCAGGCGCGACGGCAAGGGCGGCGGCGTGGACGGCGAGGGCGAGGATATCGAGATCGTCGAAATGCCCATCGACGAGGCCTGCGCCCTGATCGCCACCGGCGGCATCGTCGATTCCAAGACGATCATGATGTTGCAATGGTTGATGTTGAATCGCGAGGCGTTCGCCTGAGACATGGCAAGTGATTCCCTGCGGCTTTGCCCCTCACCCTAACCCTCTCCCCGCAAGCGGGGAGAGGGAACGTGCCCCGCGAAAGGTTCTTGCTTGGGGAAAAGAGGGCGGCATATCCCCTTCGCCCCGCTTGCGGGGAGAAGGTGGCCGGCAGGCCGGATGAGGGCGGGCACCAAGGCGCTCGCCCGCCAAGCCTTGACAAACGGCCGCCACCATGCGCTTTTCCGCGCGATTTTCTTGGGTAGCTGCGCCGGGACCTTCCCGCGCGGCCTGTCAGCATTTCAGGATACCACGATGCACCGTTACCGCAGCCACACCTGCGCCGCTCTCCGCAAGTCCGATGTCGGTGAGACCGTCCGTCTTTCCGGCTGGGTTCACCGCGTTCGAGATCACGGCGGCGTGCTCTTCATCGACCTGCGCGACCATTACGGCATCACGCAGGTCGTCGCCGACCCCGATTCCCCGGCCTTCAAGAAGGCCGAGACGGTGCGCGGCGAATGGGTGATCCGCATCGACGGCCTCGTCAAGGCGCGCACCGAGGATACGGTCAACAAGGGCATGCCGACCGGCGAGATCGAGCTTTACGCGCAGGACATCGAAGTCCTGTCGGCCGCCAAGGAGCTGCCGCTGCCGGTCTTCGGCGAGCCGGAATATCCGGAAGACGTCCGCCTCAAGTACCGCTTCATCGACCTGCGCCGCGAAACGCTGCACCGGAACATCGTCAAGCGCACGCAGATCATCTCCGCCATGCGCAAGGGCATGGGCGAGGCCGGCTTTGCCGAATACACGACCCCGATCCTCACGGCTTCCTCGCCCGAGGGCGCGCGCGACTTCCTCGTGCCGTCGCGCATCCATGAGGGCAAGTTCTTCGCCCTGCCGCAGGCCCCGCAGCAGTACAAGCAGCTGCTGATGGTCGCCGGTTTCGACCGCTACTTCCAGATCGCGCCGTGCTTCCGCGACGAAGACCCGCGCGCCGACCGCCTGCCGGGCGAATTCTACCAGCTCGACGTCGAAATGAGCTTCGTCACCCAGGAAGACGTCTGGCAGACGATGGAACCGATGATGACGGCCGTCTTCGAGGAGTTTGCCGAAGGCAAGCCCGTCACGAAGGAGTGGCCGCGTATTCCTTACGATGAAGCGATCCGCAAATACGGCTCCGACAAGCCGGACCTGCGCAACCCCATCGTCATGCAGGCCGTCACCGAGCATTTCGCCGGCTCCGGCTTCAAGGTCTTCGCGAACATGATCGCGTCGAACCCGAAGGTCGAAGTCTGGGCGATCCCGGCCAAGACCGGCGGCAGCCGCGCTTTCTGCGACCGCATGAACGCCTGGGCGCAGTCGACCGGTCAGCCCGGCCTCGGCTACATCTTCTGGCGCAAGGAAGCCGAAAAGCTGGAGGGCGCAGGCCCGCTCGCCAAGAACATCGGCGAAGAGCGCACGGAAGCCATCCGCACGCAGCTCGGCCTCGATGATGGCGACGCCTGCTTCTTCGTCGCCGGCGACCCGGCCAAGTTCTACAAGTTCGCCGGCGAAGCCCGCACCCGCGCCGGCGAGGAACTGAACCTCGTCGATCGCGACCGCTTCGAAATGTGCTGGATCGTCGACTTCCCGTTCTACGAATACAACGAAGACGAAAAGAAGATCGACTTCGCGCACAACCCCTTCTCGATGCCGCAGGGCGGCCTCGAAGCCTTCGACAGCAAGGATCCGCTGGAACTCAAGGCCTACCAGTACGACGCGGTCTGCAACGGCTTCGAGATCGCTTCGGGCTCGATCCGTAACCAGTCGCCGGAACTGATGGTCAAGGCCTTCGAGAAGGTTGGCCTCTCGCAGGGCGACGTGGAAGAGCGCTTCGGCGGCCTCTACCGTGCCTTCCAGTACGGTGCCCCGCCGCACGGCGGCTGCGCCTTCGGCATCGACCGTGTCGTCATGCTGCTCGTCGGCGCGAAGAACCTGCGCGAAATCTCGCTGTTCCCGATGAACCAGCAGGCGCAGGACCTCCTGATGAACGCTCCGTCGCCGGCAACGCCGACGCAGCTTCGGGAACTGGCGCTGCGCGTCGTTCCGTCCAAGAAGGACTGATATCTGGAGGGCGGGAAGGGCCTTGCCGTTCCCGCCGCCCGGAACAGTCGGGCGCTGACGCCGTTCTTCTCCCGTCAACACAGGAGAACGAACATGCGCAACAGGCTTATCCTTGTCTCCGCGGCGGCGCTTCTGTCGCTGTCCGCCTCGGCCTATGCCCAGGATACGGTGATCGTGCAGGAGTCCGACCCGGTTACGACGGAATCGACCGTCGTCATCCCGGGCGAAGTCCGTACCTACGTTCTGGAACAGGACATTCCCTCGGTGCCCTATGAAGGCGATGTCCTGGTCGGGAAGGTCGTTCCCGATGCGGTGGAAATCCACGCCATCGACGGCCAGCCCGACTACGCCTACACCATCGTCAACGAGCACCGGGTGATCGTGAATCCGCAGACGCGGACCGTCATCCAGGTTCTCGAATAACCCTTCCTTCGGCATGGCCGAAAAAGAGAAAGCCCGGAGCGATGCTCCGGGCTTTCGTGTTTCTTGTTCCTGCGCTGTCGCTTATTCGTTGGCCGTAACGGTCACGCCGAGGACCTGCGGGATGGTCTGCGGCGCGCCCATGGCGGCGCCCATGATCATCGGGAACGGCACCGGCTCCTTCGGCTCGGCGCTGATCTTCAGGCTCTTCGGGTCGTCGAGATAGGTGTTGACGGCGGCGGAGATCTGGTTCTGCAGGTCGGGCATGTTGAGCTGCGCGATCATGATCGGAACGAGGCCCTTCAGCGACTGCGCCATCTGGTCGCCCGTCACGCCCTGCTCGCTGCCGGCATAGTCGAGCAGCTTCTTGGTGATCGAGGCGTCGTCGAAGGAGATCGAGGCGCTGTTGAAGGTGAGCTGCTGGACGAGGCCCATCATGGCCATGCCCATCGCGGCGTTCGCTTCGTCCTTGTTCGGGTTGGATTCGGCCGTCTTGAGCGCTTCCTGCATGTTCTTCAGGAAGTCCAGCGTGTAGCCGGAGAAGGCGAGCGTGATGTTGAGGCGGCCGACATCCTTGAAGTCGAAGGCATATTCGTCGACGGCCAGCTTGCCGCTCGCCAGTTCCCAGCTGCCCGACATGCTGACCTTGCCGTCCAGCGAGTGGATGCCGAGCTTGTCGAGCGCGTCCTTGGTCTTGGCGTCCTCGACGCCCGTGAGGTCGGCCTTGAGATCGGACATCGTCGCATCGAATTCGAGGCCGGCGTCATCGTCCATCCGGGTGATGTTCGCTTCCATGCCGGACATGGAGAAGACTTCCTTGCCCTTGGCGGTGACGCTGACCGGGCCGGCCGTCGCCGATTCGTACATCAGCAGCGATTCCAGCGTGCCGGGAACGACCTTGCCGGGAACCGAGACGCCGCTGAGCGCGATGTCCTTGGCCGTGACGATCGTCTCCTCCTCGGTGACGTTGACGTCCTCGAAGGAAACGGTCTCGATCTTGTAGCCGCCGTCGCCGTCTTCCTCGACGCCGTCCATGGTGACGGTGCCGAGCTTGATCGGGGTTTCATTGCCCGTCGCCTTCAGCTCCGCGCCTTCCAGGGTCACGGTGGAGCCGTCGGCGGTCACGTTCGAAGAGCTGATGGATACGCCGCTGGTGGCATAGGTAGCATTCAGCTTGGCCAGCAGGTCCGCACCGTCGAGTGCGAAGGCGGGGCTTGCCAGGGTGGCGAGCGCTGCACCGGCGAGAAGGGCGCGGAAATGGGAGGTGCGCATCATGAATAGGCTCTCTTTCTGGATTTCTTGGACGGCTGCCTTGCCGTTACCGCTCCTATACGGGCGGCGTGGCAAATATATTCATGCCGCGAAGAGTTTCCATGGAATTCTCTGTCGCGGGGAGCAGATTTCGAAGAAGCTTTACAAACTGCTATCCACAGCCCGGTGGCCCGGATTCCTTGCCGCGAATCGGCCAAGGGGGTAGTCAAGGCCTATGGGACAAAACACTTTGCCGCCCGATGGCGGAGACGACAATATCGTGCCGGTCGACCTCAAGGCGGCGCTGGAAGAGCGCTACCTTGCCTATGCGCTGTCGACCATCACCCAGCGCGCACTGCCGGATGTCCGCGACGGCCTGAAGCCGGTCCATCGCCGCATCATCCACGCCATGAGCGAAATGGGCCTCAGGTCCAATTCCTCGTTCAAGAAATGCGCGCGTATCGTCGGCGACGTCATCGGTAAGTTCCACCCGCACGGCGACCAGTCGGTCTACGATGCGCTGGTGCGCCTCGCGCAGGATTTCTCGCAGCGTTATCCCATCGTCGACGGGCAGGGCAATTTCGGCAATATCGACGGCGACAACGCCGCCGCCTACCGATACACCGAAGCGCGCATGACCGAGGTCGCGACGCTGCTGCTCGAAGGCATCGACCAGGACGCCGTCGACTTCCGCCCGACCTACAACGAGGAGGACGAAGAACCCATCGTCCTGCCGGGCGCCTTCCCGAATCTTCTCGCGAACGGTTCCTCCGGCATCGCCGTCGGCATGGCGACCTCCATTCCCTCGCACAACGTCCATGAACTGTGCGACGCCGCGCTCCACCTCATTCGTAATCCCGAAGCGGATGTCGAAAAGCTGGTCGAATTCGTGCAGGGCCCGGACCTGCCGACCGGCGGCATCATCATCGACAGCCGCGAAAGCATCATCGAGGCCTATAAGACGGGCCGCGGCGGTTTCCGCGTTCGCTCGAAATGGGAGACGGAAGACCTCGGTCGCGGCGGCTACCAGATCGTCGTCACCGAGATTCCCTACCAGGTGCAGAAATCGCGCCTGATCGAGAAGATCGCCGAGCTGCTGATCGCCCGCAAGCTTCCGCTTCTGGAGGACATCCGCGACGAATCGGCCGAGGACGTGCGCATCGTGCTGGTGCCGAAGAGCCGCACCGTCGATCCGACGATCCTGATGGAATCGCTCTTCAAGCTTTCCGAGCTGGAAAGCCGCATTCCGCTCAACATGAACGTGCTCTCGATGGGGCGCGTGCCGAAGGTTATGGGCCTCAAGGACGTGCTCATCGAGTGGCTGGCCCACCGGCGCGAAGTCCTGCAGCGCCGTTCGCGCCATCGCCTCGCCGCCATCGAACGTCGCCTGGAAATCCTCGGCGGCTACCTCGTCGCCTATCTCAATCTCGACGAGGTGATCCGCATCATCCGCGAGGAGGACGAGCCGAAGGTTTCCTTGATGGAGACCTTCTCGCTGACGGACGTGCAGGCCGAGGCGATCCTCAACATGCGCCTGCGCTCGCTGCGCAAGCTCGAGGAATTCGAGATCCGCACCGAATTCGATAACCTGTCGAAGGAGAAGGCGGAAATCGAGGCGCTGCTCGCCTCCGACGAGAAGCAGTGGCAGACCGTCGCCTGGGAAATCGGCGAGGTCCGCAAGAAATTCGCCAAGGCGACCGAGATCGGCCGCCGCCGCACCCAGTTCGCCAGCGCCCCGGAGGCCGACGTCGAGGCCATCCAGCAGGCCATGATCGAGAAGGAGCCGGTCACGGTCGTCATCTCGGAAAAGGGCTGGATCCGCGCGCTGAAGGGCCATATCGCCGATACGTCCGGCCTCCAGTTCAAGGAAGGCGACGCGCTGAAGGTGGCCTTCCCGGCGCAGACGACGGACAAACTGCTGATCGTCACGACGGGCGGCAAGGTCTTCACGCTCGGCGCTGACAAGCTGCCGGGCGGGCGCGGCCATGGTGAGCCGCTGCGCATCATGGTCGACATGGAGAACGATCAGGACGTGCTGACCGCCTTCGTGCACGATCCGTCGCGCAAGGTCGTCATCGCCTCGCAGGCCGGCAACGGCTTCGTCGTCTCGGAAAGCGAGATGGTCGCCAATACCCGCAAGGGCAAGCAGGTAATGAATGTCGGCATGCCGGACGAGGCCAAGCTCGTCGTGCCCGTGCGCGGCGACCATGTCGCCGTCGTCGGCGAGAACCGCAAGATGCTGGTCTTCCCGCTGGCGCAGCTGCCGGAAATGTCGCGCGGCAAGGGCGTTCGCCTGCAGCGCTACAAGGACGGCGGCGTCTCCGATATCCGCTGCTTCGCGATCGACGAGGGACTCTCCTGGGACGACAGCGCCGGCCGCAACTTCGTGCGGACGAAGGAAGAGCTTGCCGAATGGCTAGCCGACCGCGCCACCGCCGGCCGTACCGTGCCGAAGGGCTTCCCGCGCAGCGGCAAGTTCAGCGGCTGATCATCCGGCATAGGAAACGCTGACGTCGCGCAGGAAGCGCGTCGCGCCCTCTTCGTCGATCTCGCCGGCCGCGACGGCGAGGACGAAGGTGTAAAGCGTGGCATCATCTGTGGCGATTTCGAAGCCGTTGTCCATCAGGAAGGCCGCAGCCGCGACAATGGCGATGCGCTTGTTGCCATCGACAAATGCGTGGTTCCTCGCCAGCCCGTAGAGATATGCCGCGGCGAGTTCGAGCAGATCCTCGCAGCCATAGAGCGCCTTGTTGACGGGACGGGACAGTGCCGACTCGAATGCACTCTCGTCACGCAGACCTGCGGCTCCGCCGAACCGTTCTATCTGCACGGTGTGCAGTCGTTCCACCAGGCGCCGGTCGAGAAAGAGAAAGCTCATTCGGCAAGCTTCTTGAGCGCGACCTTGTAGCGGTCCATGAACTTCTCGGCATGCTTGAGCTGCCGGTCGAAGTCGCCGTCGGAAGCGGTGAGAATGAGTTTGCCGCCCTCGCTGGTCAGTGTGACCTCATCGCCCGCCTTGACGCCCATGCGGTCCAGCACGTCCTTCGGAATGATGATGCCTTCGGAATTGCCGATCTTGCGGATGGTGATGTTCATGGCCTTGCTCCGTTATAACCAAGTTATAACGTGCGACTGAGCAGATCGCAATCTCATCCGGTGAACGGAAGCCCGGTAGCCGAGTCCGCTGCCTTCGCGGCCCGCACCTTCGACCGCATCTGCCAGAGCGAGTGGGCGAGGAGGGCGAGGATGAGGATGGAGCCGCCGACGAGGGTCTGGGTGGTGGGCGTTTCGGCGAAGACGATCCAGACCCAGATGGGCGCGAGCACCGTTTCCACGAGGTAGAACATGCCGACTTCCGGCGCGGAGAGGTAGCGGGGTCCCGTTGCGAGGCACCAGAAGGCGAGGGGAAGCAGGACGAGGCCGTTGAGGAGAATATAGACGGGGTCCGCGACGACGAGGCCGCCTTCGGGCAGCAGGAACAGGCCGACAATGCCCGACGTGGCGGAGGCGATCAGCGGCACGAAGCCCATGTCGGCGCCGCTGCTGCGGCTGAGCGTCAGGGCGCATGCCAGCATCAGCGCGGAACAGGCAGCCATCGCATCGCCGAAGAGATTGCCGCTGGCAAGGCCCTCGTGCACGATGAGAATGACGCCGAAGACCATGGTCGCCATGGTCAGCAGCGTCGCGTTGGCCGGCCGCTCCCCGAGGAAGATCCAGGAGAGAATGGCGGCGAACATCGACGTGAAGGCGAGGATGAATACGACATTGGCCGTCGTCGTGTTGAAGACGGCGAGCATGAAGGTCAGCGAGTTGACGCCGTAAAAGAGGGTGATCAGCAGACCCTTGCGGCCGGGCACGAGCACGGTCTTCCGGCGAAGCACGAAGTTCAGCCCCGCCCACAGGACGAGGGCCATCAGGAAGACGGAGAGGTTCCGCAGCACCAGCATCGACCAGAACTCGCCATGGGCCGAGCGGATCAGCGGGATGTCGAAGGAAAGCGCGAGACCGCCGATGGCGGTGATGAGAAGGCCCTTGCGGTGAAGGGCGGGATCGTTGGCTGAGGACACGGCGGGACCGAAAGTGAACTGGAGCGTTTCCAGCCGGAGCGGCGTCGCTTCGGCGTCGGATAATGCGGTTAAAACAAGAATCTAGAATATTTCCGGCGAGCCGGAAATGCACTAGGGAGCGGTATCGTCTCCTTCATAGCGCTCCCAGCCGCGCGGCATCAGGTGCTCCTGCGGCAAAAACTTTGTTTTATAGTCCATCTTCCGCGATCCCTTCACCCAGTAGCCGAGATAGACATGCGGCAGGCCGAGCGCCCTGGCGCGGCGGATATGGTCGAGGATCATGAAGGTGCCGAGCGAGCGGTGGGTCAGTTCCGGATTGTAGAAGGAATAGACCATGGAAAGGCCGTCGCCCATGCGGTCGGTCAGCGCCACGGCGAGGAGCTCGCCCTGCGGCCGTTCCTTGAGGCCCGCGCCTTCCTCGCGCAGGCGATATTCGATGACCTTGGTGTGGACATGCGTGTCCTCCACCATCATCGCATAGTCGAGCACGGACATGTCCGACATGCCGCCTTTCTGGTGTCGGGCGTCGAGATAGTGGCGGAAGAGCGAATATTGCTCGCTGGAGGGCTCGGCCGGATATTCGCGCGAGACGATGTCGCCATTGGCGGCCAGCACCCGCCGCATGGTGCGTCGCGGCTCGAACTCGTTGACGAGGATGCGCACGGAAATGCAGGCGCGGCAGGATTCGCAGGCCGGACGATAGGCGATGTTCTGCGAACGGCGGAAGCCGCCCTGGGTGAGGAGATCGTTCAGCTCCGGCGCGCGCTCGCCCACGAGGTGGGTGAACACCTTTCTCTCCATCTCCTGCGGCAGATAGGGGCAAGCCGCCGGCGCGGTGAGATAGAATTGCGGAGAGGATGTTGCCTGCGTGTTCATTTGCCGTGAAGCGACTCCGTCGCCATGTGACACTTCTATGCCAATACCATGGCGCAGTTCGGAAAAAGGTCAACTACCGCAAGGCCCTTCCCCCTGCAATCGCCATGGGGAGGGCCGTTGCGGAGCGATGGGGCCGGCGGCTTGAGGGCGATCCGGCCGGTCAGTAGCGGTCGCGGCGGACCATAACGGTGCCGAGCAGCAGGTCGTGCAGCAGGCGGCCGCGATCGGTGAAGAGGCCGACGAGCACGATGAACGGCGTCAGCAGCGCATTGCCGATCCAGAACAGCACGAGATGGACGATCGCCGTCAGGAAATCGACCGGGCGGCCGTCGACGCGCGCGAGCGCGAGGCCCATGACGTTCATGCCGGCGCTCGCCTGGCTCGGGCCGCCCATCGTCAGGCCGAAATAGAGCATGGCGACGATAACGAAGAGCGAAGGGTAAAGGAAGAAGCCGAGGCCGAAGGTCAGGATGCCGAGGAAGAAGACCACCACGGCGGCCGGAATCCAGAGGAGCGCGATGATCGCATAGTCGATCAGGAACGCGAACACCCGGCGCGACAGCACGCCACGATAGGCCTGCCAGTCCGTCGTCGGAACCCGCGTCTCGTTGAAATCAGCGCTCATCTGCCTGTCTCCCGAATGGAACATGCCCTCCATATGGGATGTCGGTGGCGGAAAACAACAGATCGGGACCAATAGGCGATTCCCGAGCGTGGCGGTGATAGGACGAACGGGAAAGCATTTAACGCGCCGATCCGTATTCGAAAGGAAACGATCATGAAACCGTCGGAGAATACTCCGTGGCTCCTCGTCAGTGGCGACCTGCGCAAGGATGTCCCATTCTTTTCCTCGCTGGGCTTTCTGGCGGCGATTCTTCAGTTTGTCGCCTATGACTATTTCGACAAGGCGGACTGGGGCGGTATCCTGCTGCTGGAGCATGTCGCCTTCCATTCCATCGCATTCTCGATCCTGTTTCTGTGGACTGGAAGGCTGATTTTGGAGTGGCAGGGCAACCGGCGCGCAATGGCCTATCTACGGGATATGGTGCACAATGTGGCAACGAGAGCCGTCGGCTTCGCTTCGGTGGCGGCCGCGGTTCTTTTCGGTTTTGCGATCATGCCTGCGATCACCGGCGCCTTCTGGCATGCCGGCATGTTCATGCTTTGCGGCCTTTACTTCGTCTGCCTTGCCGAGGTTGCGGCAAACCCGCTGCCCGGAAAGGGAGACTCGAGGAGCCACCCCTTTGCGATCGGCGTGGTTATCGGGATGCCATTCGCTCTGTCACGGATTGCGTTGTAGCTTGAGGGGCACTCAGCCCTTTTTAGCCAGATGCCGCGCCACGTCCATCGCGAAATAGGTGAGGATGCCGTCGCAGCCGGCGCGCTTGAAGGCGAGCAGGGTCTCGAGCATGACGCGCTCGCCGTCGATCCAGCCGTTCAGCGCCGCGGCCTTGATCTGGCTGTACTCGCCCGAGACCTGATAGGCGAAGACCGGCAGGCCGAACGCCTCCTTCATGCGCCAACAGATGTCGAGATAGGGAAGGCCCGGCTTGACCATCATCATATCCGCGCCTTCCTCGACGTCAAGCGCGGCGTCGCGCATCGCCTCGGTGCCGTTGGCGGGGTCGATGTAATAGGTCTTCTTGTCACCCTTCAGCAGGCCGCCGGTGCCGATGGCGTCGCGGTAGGGGCCGTAGAAGGCCGAGGCGAACTTCGTCGCATAGGCCATGATGCCGACATCCTGGTGGCCCGCCGCATCGAGCGCCCGGCGGATCGCGCCGACGCGCCCGTCCATCATCTCGGACGGCGCGATGATGTCGGAGCCGGCATCTGCCTGGATCACGGCGGCCCGGGCGACCAGCTCGACCGTCTCGTCGTTGACGATCACGTCGCCGCGCAGCACGCCGTCATGGCCGTGGCTGGTGAAGGGATCGAGCGCGACGTCGGTAATGACGCCGATATTCGGCACGGCCTTCTTGATGGCCCGCGTCGCCTCGTTGATGAGGTTGTCGGCCGCAAGGCTGTGCGAGCCCGTCTCGTCGCGCAGGTTCATATCGATGTTGGGGAAGGTGGCGATGGCGGGGATGCCGAGGTCGGCCGCTTCCCTGGCGGCTTCCACCAGCCTGTCGACGCTCATGCGGTTGACGCCGGGCATCGCCGCGACGGGATCGACGACATTCGTGCCCGGCACCACGAAGACCGGCCAGATGAGATCGTCCACCGTCAGGCGATTCTCCTGCACGAGCCGGCGGGTCCAGTCGGCCTTCCGGTTCCGCCGCATGCGGCGGTGGCCGGTGATTTCGTCGACGATGTTCCTGCTGCCGGTCATGATGTCATTTCCTTGCTGGTCCGTTTGGCGCGTCTTATCACGCCGTCCGCGTCAATCAAATCGCGAGCGGGGAGGGGAGTGTGCGGCATATGGCCGTGCATGACGCGTTTTGCAGGCTTTATGCCGGCGGTGCTTGCCCTTACTGTCCCCACCATGGTTGCTGATTCTGCCAAGGGCCCAAGACCGAGCCTGACCGAGACGCTGTTCGCGCTGTTCCTGCGGCTGGTGGCGGTGGCCTCGTTGTGGTTCGCGCTGCAGTACTGGGCCATGCTGACGGGCTTCTCCCTTGACGGGAGAGGGCGGTTCGATCTGCTGCCGCCGGCCTGGAAGGCCGCCTCGACGGCGCTTGCCGTGCTCTTCCCCGTTTCGGCCGTCGGCCTCTGGCTGCTCGTCTCCTGGGGGCCGGTGATCTGGCTGATCGCAGCGGCGACGGAAATCACCATGCACGAGGTCTATCCGTCCATCTTCGGCATCAACCGGCTGCTGGTCATCATGCATGTCGCGGTGGCCGTGATGTTCCTGCTTTTCCGCGTCGCGCTCTTCATCCAGCGCCGCCGTCAGGCCCGCACGGTAAGAACTGATTCACCCTGAGACAGGGTCGCTCTCCGGTAAGGCGCTGTTAAGGCTGCGGTTTAAGTAGAATTTTAGATGCATTCGCTAGGTTCTCACTCAAGGCGGGAAAACAAACCACACCGCCAAACAAAACAGTGAGGCAGAGAACCATGAACACCAAGATGAAGCCGCAGCAGGCCCCGGTCGTCGATCCGCAGGAAGATGCGATCCGCAACCTCTATCTGGAATCCCTTCACCTCGTCGAGCGTCTGCACCGTCGCCTGCTCGATGTCATCAAGGACGAATTCGACCGCGCCGGTCGCTCCGACGTCAACGCCGTCCAGGCGCTGCTCCTCTTCAACATCGGCAATTCCGAGCTGACCGCCGGCGAGCTGCGCTCGCGTGGCTACTACCTCGGCTCGAACGTCTCCTATAACGTCAAGAAGCTGGTCGACCTCGGCTTCATCAACCACCAGCGCTCGCGCATCGACCGCCGCTCGGTCCGTATCAGCCTGACGGAAACCGGCCAGGAAGTCGCCGAGACCGTCGCCAAGCTCTACGAGCGCCATATCGGCTCGATCCAGAAGGTCGGCGGCATCGGCGAAGGCGAATTCAACCAGATGAACAAGCTGCTTCAGCGCCTCGACCGCTTCTGGAACGACTCGATCCTCTATCGCCTGTAATCCCCGGGCGTTCTTTTCGACCTCCTCCGAAAGCCGGCCGCGTTCCCTGCGCGTCCGGCTTTTCACGTTTTCGTTTGCGGCCGGCCCGCAGCCTCCGAGACACGAATTGGCCATATTGCTGTGACACCCGGACGATGGGCTCAGGTATGCGCGGGCGGCAGGGCCGGTTTGCGTTTGTTAACCCTGTTCGTGATAGCTGCATCGGGTATGGACCCTTCGGTCCCCCGTGCCGCGTGCACCTCGCCGCTCGATGTGGCGTCTCAGGAGATGGTAGGATAGATGTCTCGCAAAACCGGATTTGATGTGTTCTCGCGCCGTGCATTCCTGCGTTCGGCCGCAACCTTCGGCGCCGCTGCCCTTGCAGCGCCCGCGTTTGCCCAGTCGGCGATGGACGACATTCTGGATGCATCGCGCCGCGGCAACTGGGACGACCAGTTCGACGCCAAGGCCTCGCGCAGCGCCGACGCCGTCGCCTCGAACAATCCGATCCTCGGCCCCGGCGCCGTGCCGAACATCCAGCAGGCGATCGCCGACTACCAGCAGATCGTATCCGCCGGCGGCTGGCCGGAAGTCTCCTCGGCCCAGAAGCTGCAGATCGGCGTGGTCGATCCCGGCGTCCAGACCCTGCGCCAGCGCTTGATGATCTCCGGAGACCTGTCGCGCGAAGCGGGCATCTCCAACGCCTTCGATTCTTATGTCGACGGCGCGGTGAAGCGCTTCCAGGCCCGCCACGGCCTGCCGCAGGACGGCGTGCTCGGCGAATTCTCGCTGAAGGCCATGAACGTGCCGGCGACGACGCGCCTCAACCAGCTCAACACCAATCTCGTGCGCCTGCAGACCATGTCCGGCGATCTCGGCCAGCGCTACGTGATGGTCAATATCCCGGCTGCCTCCGTCGAGGCGGTGGAGGACGGGCGCGTCGTGCTGCGCCATGTCGCCGTCGTCGGCCGCAGCAGCCGCCCGACACATATCCTCAATTCGAAGATCTACGACGTCACCCTCAATCCCTACTGGACCGCGCCGCGCTCGATCGTCGAGAAGGACATCGTGCCGCTGATGCGCAAGGACCCGACTTACCTCAAGCGCAACAACATCCGCCTGATCGACGGCAGCGGCCGTGAGGTCGCGCCGGAGACCGTGGACTGGTTCGCCGACAAGGCGCCGAACCTGATGTTCCGTCAGGACCCGGGCAAGATCAACGCCATGGCGTCGACCAAGATCAACTTCCACAACACGAACAACGAATACATGCACGACACGCCCCAGCAGGGCCTGTTCAACAAGCTGATGCGCTTCGAATCGTCCGGCTGCGTGCGCGTGCAGAACGTCCGCGACCTCATCACCTGGCTGCTGCGCGACACGCCCGGCTGGTCGCGCCAGCAGATCGAGAAGGTCATCAACGACCGCGTCAACACGCCGATCAAGCTGGCCGTCGAGGTTCCGGTCTATTTCGTCTACATCAGCGCCTGGTCGGCCCGCGACCGCGTCGTGCAGTTCCGCGACGACATCTACCAGATGGACGGCGCCACCGAACTCGCCCTCCAGACCGGCTACGGCATGGAAAAGCCGGCCGGCTCCCCGGACGACGACCTGCTGCCGCAATAAGGCTATTTGTCTGACTTTTCGAAGGCCCCGCTTCCCTCTGGAACGCGGGGCCTTTTTCCTTCCGGCTTTCTGCCGTCTGTCGTTTTTATCCCATAAGACGCGCCGAAATGGCGCAAACCGTGGAGCGGATATTGCCCTTGCCATGCGAGGACGTTAAACACCGTGCCACCCACCCTTAAGGAGCCTCGAGGATGAGCCAGTCTTCCGCCACCGACGTTTTCTTCACGCGTTCCCTTGCCGACACCGATCCGGAGATTTTCGGCTCCATCCAGAAGGAACTCGGTCGCCAGCGCCATGAGATCGAGCTGATCGCCTCGGAGAACATCGTCTCGCGCGCCGTGCTCGAAGCCCAGGGCTCGATCATGACGAACAAATATGCCGAAGGCTATCCGGGCAAGCGCTACTACGGCGGCTGCCAGTTCGTCGACATCGCGGAAGAGCTCGCCATCGAGCGCGCCAAGAAGCTGTTCGGCGTCAACTTCGCCAACGTCCAGCCGAATTCCGGCTCGCAGATGAACCAGGCCGTCTTCCTCGCGCTGCTCCAGCCGGGCGACACCTTCATGGGCCTCGACCTCAATTCGGGCGGTCACCTGACGCACGGCTCGCCGGTCAACATGTCCGGCAAGTGGTTCAACGTCGTGTCCTACGGCGTGCGTGAGGGCGACAATCTGCTCGACATGGACGACGTCGCCGAGAAGGCCCGCAAGAACAAGCCGAAGCTCATCATCGCCGGCGGCACCGCCTATTCCCGCATCTGGGACTGGAAGCGCTTCCGCGAGATCGCCGATGAAGTCGGCGCCTATCTGATGGTCGACATGGCGCATATCGCCGGCCTCGTCGCCGGTGGCCAGCATCCGTCGCCGTTCCCGCATTGCCACGTCGCGACCACCACCACGCACAAGTCGCTCCGCGGCCCGCGCGGCGGCGTCGTGCTGACGAACGACGAGGACATCGCCAAGAAGATCAACTCGGCCGTCTTCCCGGGCCTGCAGGGCGGCCCGCTCATGCACATCATCGCCGCCAAGGCCGTTGCCTTCGGCGAGGCGCTGCAGCCGGAATTCAAGGAATACGCCGCGCAGGTCGTCAAGAACGCCAAGACGCTCGCCGAGACGCTGAAGGCCGGAGGCCTCGACATCGTCTCGGGCGGCACGGACAACCACCTGATGCTCGTCGACCTTCGCAAGAAGAACGCGACCGGCAAGCGGGCGGAAGCCGCTCTCGGCCGCGCCTATGTCACCTGCAACAAGAACGGCATCCCGTTCGACCCCGAAAAGCCCTTCGTCACCTCGGGCGTCCGCCTCGGCACGCCGGCCGGCACGACCCGCGGCTTCAAGGAAGCCGAGTTCAAGGAGATCGGCAGCCTGATCGTCGAGGTTCTCGACGGTCTCAAGGTCGCCAATTCCGACGAGGGCAATGCGGCTGTCGAAGCTGCCGTCCGGGAGAAGGTCGTCGCACTGACGGGCCGATTCCCGATGTATCCCTACATGTAAGCAGGATCAGAGAATGCGCTGCCCCTATTGCGGTTCGGAAGATACGCAGGTGAAGGACTCCCGTCCCGCAGAGGACGGGGCCGCCATTCGCCGCCGGCGCATCTGCCCGGATTGCGGCGGTCGGTTCACGACCTTCGAACGGGTGCAGCTGCGGGATCTGATGGTCGTCAAGAAGACGGGCCGCAAGGCCCCCTTCGACCGCGACAAGCTGCTGAAATCCTTCGAGATCGCGCTTCGCAAGCGGCCCGTCGACCGGGATCGCATCGAACGCGCGGTCTCGGGCATCGTCCGCCGGCTCGAAAGCTCCGGCGAGACGGAAATCGCCTCCGAGGAGATCGGCCTCCAGGTGCTGGAGGCGCTGAAGGCGCTCGATGACGTGGGCTTCGTGCGCTACGCCTCGGTCTACCGCGACTTCTCTCATGTCGACGACTTCGAGAAGATCCTCGCCGAAGTCGCCGCCAAGATCGCCCGGGATCCGGGCGCCGACGGCTAGATGTCTTCCCAGGCGGAAGATAAGCGCTTCATGGCGGCGGCGATCCGCCTCAGCCGCCGCAACCTTGGCCTGACCTCTACCAATCCCTCCGTCGCCTGCCTGATCGTCAGGGATGGCGTGGTCGTCGGCTCGGCCGTCACCGCGCCGGGCGGCAGGCCGCATGCGGAAACGCAGGCGCTCGCCGAGGCGGGCGCGGCGGCGCGCGGTGCGACAGCCTATGTCACCCTTGAACCCTGCTCCCACCACGGCAAGACGCCGCCATGCTCCGAGGCGCTGATCGCCGCCGGCATCGCCCGCGTCGTCGTGTCGGTGACGGACCCGGACGAGCGCGTCGCGGGCAGGGGCCTTGCCATGCTGCGCGATGCCGGCATCGCGGTGGAGACCGGCGTTCTGGAGGAAGCGGGCCGGGAGGCCCTTGCCGCCTACCTGAATCGACAGACGAAGAAGCAGCCCTATGTGACTCTGAAACTTGCCGTTTCCGCTGACGGCATGCTCGGCCGGCTGGGGGAGGGACAGGTGGCGATCACCGGCCCCGTCTCGCGCGGCCAGGTGCATGTGCTGCGCGCCGAGACGGACGCGATCCTTATTGGCATCGGCACGGCGCTCGCCGACGATCCGGAACTCACCTGCCGCCTGCCGGGCCTCGAGGCCCGCTCGCCGGTGCGCATCGTGCTCGATCCGCGGCTGGAACTGCCGCCGGCCTCGAAGCTGGCGCAGACGGCGCAAACGGTGCCGGTCATCGCCGTGACGGAAAGAGACCGCAGGGACGATCCCGGCTTCCTCGCGCGCCAGGCGGCGCTGGAGGCGCTCGGCGTCGAGGTGCTGATCTGCGATCCGCGCAAGCTCGATGCCCTGTTGACGGCGCTGGCGACGCGCGGCATCTCCTCGCTGCTGGTGGAGGGCGGCGCGCGCACGGCCATGTCCTTCCTCGAAGCTGGCCTCGTCGGCCGCATCCTGCTCTTTACCGGCCCCGAGGCCATTGGCAAGGACGGGGTCGCATCCCCATTTGTGTCCGGGCGGACGCCGGACGGCTTCTCGCTTCGCCACACGGCGCGCTACGGCGCGGATGTCCTGCAAGAATACGAAAGAGACGATTGATGTTTACCGGCATTGTCACGGATATCGGAACGGTCGAGAAGATCGAGCCCATGAACGAGGGCGTCCGCCTGCGCGTGCGCACCAACTACGATCCCGCCACCATCGACATGGGCGCCTCCATTGCCCATTCGGGCACCTGCCTCACCGTGACCGCGCTGCCGGAGGAAGGCGCGAATGCTCGCTGGTTCGAGGTCGAGGCCTGGGAAGAGGCGCTGCGGCTGACGACAATCGGCTCCTGGACGGCTGGAACGCGCATCAATCTCGAACGGTCCCTGAAGATCGGCGACGAACTCGGCGGCCACATTGTCTCCGGCCATGTGGACGGCAAGGCCGAAATCCTCTCCGTCGAGGCGGAAGGGGACGCCACGCGCTTCCGCATCCGCGCGCCGGAAGGGCTGGAGCGCTTCGTCGCCCCGAAGGGCTCCGTCGCGCTCGACGGCACCTCGCTCACCGTCAATGCGGTGGATGGCGCGGTCTTCGACGTGCTCCTCATCCGCCACACGCTGGAGGTCACCACCTGGGGCGAGCGCAAGGCCGGCGATTTCGTCAATTTCGAGGTCGACACCATGGCGCGCTACGCCGCCCGGCTGGCGGAATTCCCTGCGCCGAAGGCGTAGGAGAGAACCTTCCGAAGCAGGCGCATTGGCTCGTCCCCGCCGGTAAAAGGCCGGCGGACGGGCAACAAGGTTGCGTCCGGTTGCATCCGGGCGTGACCGCGGCGTGACAATCTCGAGGTTCGTTGCGAAACGGCACAGGAAATCGGCGGCAAGCCATCTCCGAGGTAACGATATCGATACTTCTGCGCTCCTAGGGTGCGGCATCGGACCTGGGGACGCTCGTGCATGATGCCGGACTATAACACTCTTCTCCTGGCTATCGGGCTGGCGGGCTTTTGCCTTTCCGCCACCCTGTTCGCCACATGGATGTCCGCCCGGGTCGAGCGCTTCCTGCTCTCTTGGTCCCTCGGCATCGGCTGCATCGTTCCGGCCGTCGTGGTCTACAGCATCTATTTCGACAACCCCGACTTCCGGATCGGATGCCTTGCCTTCGCGCTGCAGTTCCTCGGCTTCGCCTTCATCTATGGCGCGGCCTATCGTTTCCGCACGGGCCGGCGCGGCCGCGGCCGCATCCTCGCCGCCTTCCTCGCGAGTTCGGCCATTGCGCTCCCCTGGCTGGTGGCCGGCTATGACGGCGCGGGCTTCGTCGCGCTCAACCTGTTGATCGCCGCTGCGCTCGTCGCCACGGCCGGCGAATACTGGCGCGGCCGGGACGAGGCGCCGCTGCCGCTCACCGGCATGGTCATCCTCTACCTGCTGACGGCGCTGTCCTTCGTCCTGTGCGCCGGCGTGCTCATTCACGATGGCCGCATGGTGCTCGGCCATGCGCCGGACAACTGGGCGGAAAACCTCAATCTCGTCGTGGCGATCATGGGCATAAGCGGCATCGGCGCCATGTCGCTGGCGCTCAACCAGTGGCGTGTCGCCCGCAACCACCAGCGCGCCGCCAATACGGATGCGCTGACGGGCCTTCTCAACCGCCGGGCGCTCTTCGACCGCTACGGCGAGGAGACGGTCGGCGCGCACCGGGCGGCCATCGCCTTCGACCTCGACAGCTTCAAGTCGGTCAACGACCGCCACGGCCATGCGGCCGGCGATGCGGTGCTGAAGGCCTTTGCCGCGGTGCTGTGCGATGCCTGCGGCGCGGCGGCCTGCGTCGCCCGCCTGGGCGGAGAGGAATTCGTCGTGGTACTGGACCGCACGCTGCCGCACCGGGCGCAGCACATTGCCGAATGCATCCGCGCCGATTTCGCCGCCAAGCTGATCCCTATCGGCGGGCGCTCGATAAGCTGCACCGTGAGCGCCGGCATCGCCTTCGGCAACGAGGCCTGCGCGAGCTTCGATTCCCTCCTCAGCAACGCCGACAAGGCGCTCTACGAGGCCAAGCGCGGCGGCCGCAACCGCGTGTCGCTCGCCGCCTGATCTCAGGCGCTGGGCTCGTCTTCCCGGTAGTCGACGGTTCCGTCCCCCGAAGGGCCGGCCATGCGGGGAGGGCGGAAAACGCCGCAGGGGGCGGAAAACGCTTGCCAAGCCCCGTCCGTCGTGGTTTGACCGCCGCTTCCGCCCGCAATTGCGTGGCCTGCTTCCAATTTTCAGGTGATTCATGGCCAACACCGATAATCCCCATCTCCTCATCGTCGAGGCCCGTTTCTACGACGACATGGCCGATGCGATGCTCGACGGCGCCAAGCACGCGCTCGACGCGGCCGGCGCGACCTACGACATCGTGACCGTCATGGGCGCGCTCGAAATCCCGGCCGCCATCTCCATGGCGCTCGACGGCATGGAAAATGCCGGCACTTGGTATGACGGCTTCGTCGCGCTCGGCATGGTCATCCGCGGCGAGACCTACCATTTCGACATCGTCGCCAACGAATCCTGCCGCGCGCTGATGGACCTCTCCGTCAGCGAGGCCCTCCCCATCGGCAACGGCATCCTGACGGTCGAGAACGACGAGCAGGGCTGGGCGCGCGCGCGCCGCTCGGAAGGCGACAAGGGCGGTTTTGCGGCCCGCGCGGCGCTGACCATGATCGAGCTGAAGAAGAAACTGGGCGGCGAACAGTGACCACCGAGAAGAACCAGCAGCCGGTGAAACCGGCCAACCAGCGCGGCGCGGCGCGCCTTGCCGCCGTGCAGGCGCTCTACCAGATGGATATCGGCGGCACCGGCGTGCTGGAGATCGTCGCCGAATACGAGGCGCACCGCCTCGGCCAGGAACTGGACGGCGACACCTATCTGAAGGCGGATCCCTCCTGGTTCCGCTCCATCGTCTCGGGCGTCGTGCGCGACCAGCGCCAGCTCGATCCGCTGATCGGCGCGGCGCTGCAGGACGACTGGGCGCTGTCCCGCCTCGATTCGACGGTCCGCGCCATCCTGCGCGCCGGCACCTTCGAGCTGCGCGAGCGCAAGGACGTGCCGGTCGCCGTGATCGTCACGGAATATGTCGAGATCGCCAAGGCGTTCTTCGAGGACGAGGAGCCGAAGCTGGTGAACGCGGTTCTCGACCGCATCGCCAGGCAGGTTCGGACGGATACACGCAAGTAAACGGTAGGCACGATGAGCGTCGGCACGGTCGAAGGTCTTGAACGGGAACTGTCGGCCGCGCGCCGCAACGTCTTCCTGCTGATGTTCGCGCAGGCGCTGCTTGCCTCGTCCGGTCCTATCGTCTTCTCCGTCGGCGGCCTTGCCGGCTACAATCTGCTCGGCGCGGACAAGTCGCTGGCGACCGCCCCGCTGACCGGCTTCAATGTCGGCGTGGCGCTCGGCGCCGTGCTCGTCGCCATCGCCGCGCGCCTGCTCGGACGCGCCTATGGCTTCGTCGTCGGCGCGCTGGTTGGGGCGAGCGGCGGGCTGATCGCGGCCATCGCGCTCTTCCGCGGCGATTTCTGGCTCTTCGCCCTCGGCTTCATGCTCGTCGGCATTTCCAGCGGTTTCGCGCAGAAGATCCGCTTCGCCGCGGCCGATGCCTCGCCCTCGTTCTACAAGCCGCGCGCCATCTCCTGGATCCTCGCCGGCGGCGTCATCTCGGCAATCCTCGGCCCGCAGGTCGTCATCCTCACCAAGGACCTCTTCGAGCCCGTGCTCTTCGCCGGCGCCTTCGTGGCGCTCGCGCCGCTCTGCGGCCTCGCCATCGTCCTGTTCTTCCTGCTGCGCCTGCCCGACCACAAGGCGGCCGGCGCCGCCAGCGGCGCGCCCGTGCGGCCGCTGCGCGAGATCGTGCTGACCCAGCGCTTCCTGACCGGCATGGTCTGCGGCATTTCCTCCTATGCGCTGATGACCTTCATGATGACCGGCGCGCCGCTCGCCATGGTCATCGGCTGCGGTTTCTCGCCGGAAATGGCGACGCTCGGCATCCAGTGGCACGTGCTTGCCATGTTCGCCCCGAGCTTCTTCACGGGCATGCTGATCCAGCGCTTCGGCACGGAGAAGGTGGTGGCCGCCGGCCTCATCATCCTCATGGGTTGCGCCGGGGTCGCGCATATGGGCATCGCGCTGTGGAATTTCTGGGGTGCGCTCATCCTGCTCGGCATCGGCTGGAACTTCGGCTTCATCGGCGCCACGGCCATCGTCGCCTCCAGCTATCGCCCGCACGAGGCCGACAAGGTGCAGGGCTTCCACGACATCATCCTCTTCGGGGCGGTGGCGCTCGCCTCCTTCTCCTCCGGCAAGGTGTTCAACACCTATGGCTGGCAGGCGATCAACCTGATGTTCTGGCCCATCACCGGCGTCAGCCTCGTTCTGGTGCTGCTCCTGCTTTTGCGTACGCGCCGCGCTGCCGTCTAATCGGTTCGCACCGAGCCGCCTCGAAAAATCCGTTTTTTAGAAGCGCTTGCCGCGGTGCAGCGGCTTGACGCAACCGATTCGCAAACGCACTCTGGCCGCGCCGGTTTCCACTTGTGAGGAGGCAAGGGGAGCAGGCGCTTTTCGGCTGCGGGGAGAGGACCCCGGAGCCTCCAAGGAGGACAGAGCGAAATGACCATATTGTTTGGCGTTATCGCATGCGGGTTGCTCTCGGTGGTCTATGCCATCTGGGCGACACAGTCGGTGCTGGCCGCCGACCAGGGGAATGCCCGCATGCAGGAAATTGCAGGTTATATCCGGGAAGGGGCGCAGGCCTATCTCACCCGGCAGTACAAGACCATTGCCATCGTCGGGGTCGTCGTCTTCATCGGCACCTGGCTACTGCTTTCCGCAACGGCCGCCATCGGTTTCCTGATCGGCGCCGTGCTTTCGGGCGTTGCCGGTTTCATCGGCATGCATGTTTCCGTCCGCGCCAATGTGCGCACGGCGCAGGCCGCGTCCGTCAGCCTGTCCTCCGGCCTGGACATCGCCTTCAAGTCGGGCGCGATCACCGGCATGCTGGTGGCGGGTCTCGCGCTTCTCGGCGTCTCCATCTACTACTGGATCCTGACCGGCGTCCTCGGCCAGGAACCGGCCTCGCGCGAGGTCATCGACGCGCTCGTCGCGCTCGGCTTCGGCGCATCGCTGATCTCGATCTTCGCCCGTCTCGGCGGCGGCATCTTCACCAAGGGTGCGGATGTCGGCGGCGACCTCGTCGGCAAGGTCGAGGCCGGCATTCCCGAGGACGACCCGCGCAACCCGGCCACCATCGCCGACAATGTGGGCGACAATGTCGGCGACTGCGCCGGCATGGCCGCCGACCTCTTCGAGACCTATGCGGTGACGGTCGTCGCCACCATGGTCCTCGCGGCGATCTTCTTCGCGGCCACGCCGATCCTCGCGAGCGCGATGATCTATCCGCTCGCCATCTGCGGCGCCTGCATCATCACCTCGATCATCGGTTCCTTCTTCGTCAAGCTCGGCTCGAACGGCTCGATCATGGGCGCCCTCTACAAGGGCCTCATCGTGACGGGCGTGCTTTCGGTCCTCGGCCTTGGGGCCGCGACGTCGCTCACGGTCGGCTGGGGCAGTCTCGGCACCGTGGCGGGCAAGGAGATCACCGGCACGAACCTCTTCATCTGCGGCCTGCTCGGGCTTCTGGTGACGGCCCTCATCGTGGTGATCACCGAATACTATACCGGCACCAACAAGCGCCCGGTGAACTCCATCGCCCAGGCGTCCGTCACCGGTCACGGCACGAACGTCATCCAGGGCCTCGCCGTCTCGCTGGAATCGACGGCGCTGCCGGCGATCGTCATCGTCGGCGGCATCATTGCCACCTACCAGCTCGCCGGCCTCTTCGGCACCGGCATCGCCGTCACCGGCATGCTCGGCATTGCCGGCATGATCGTGGCGCTCGATGCCTTCGGCCCGGTTACGGACAATGCCGGCGGCATCGCCGAAATGTCCCACCTGCCGCCGGAGGTGCGCAAGTCCACCGACGCGCTCGACGCCGTCGGCAACACGACCAAGGCCGTCACCAAGGGCTACGCGATCGGCTCGGCCGGCCTCGGCGCGCTGGTGCTTTTCGCCGCCTATTCGAACGACCTCGCCTATTTCGCGGCGAACGGCGACAAATATCCGTATTTCGCGGATATCGGCACGATCTCCTTCGACCTCTCCAATCCCTATGTGGTGGCCGGTCTCATCTTCGGTGGCCTCATCCCCTACCTCTTCGGCGGTATCGCGATGACCGCCGTCGGCCGGGCGGCGGGTTCCATCGTGGAGGAAGTGCGTCGACAGTTCCGCGAGAAGGCCGGCATCATGGCCGGCACCGAACGGCCGGATTACGGCCGCGCGGTGGATATCCTGACCAAGGCGGCGATCCGCGAGATGATCATTCCCTCGCTGCTGCCGGTGCTGGCGCCGCTCGTCGTCTATTTCGGCGTGCTGCTCATCTCCGGCTCGAAGGCCTCGGCCTTCGCGGCGCTCGGCGCCTCGCTGCTCGGCGTCATCGTCAACGGCCTCTTCGTGGCGATCTCCATGACCTCCGGCGGCGGCGCGTGGGACAATGCCAAGAAGAGCTTCGAGGACGGTTTCGTCGACAAGGACGGCAACCGCCACCTCAAGGGCTCGGAAGCCCACAAGGCCTCCGTCACCGGCGACACGGTCGGCGATCCCTACAAGGACACGGCCGGCCCGGCTGTGAACCCGGCGATCAAGATCACCAATATCGTGGCCTTGCTGCTGCTCGCCGTTCTCGCCTGATCCGGACGGCGATCAAACAAAAACCCGCGGGGAGCGATCCCCGCGGGTTTCTTGTTTCATCCTTCCGGATGGGCGTCAGTTGTTGCCGCCCAGCATGCTCTTCATGACGCTGCCGGGGTTCGCGCCGCCGCGCAGAAGCTGGCCGAGGAAGGTCGTTTCGGCGCCGCCCGTCGGTGTGACGCGGGCGATCATGTCGAAGACCTTGCCGTCCTGCAGAGTGTAGTTCGCGAGGCGCTCCACATTGCCGTCCTTGTCGAAATAGACGGCGAGCACGCTCTGCTCGATGACCTTCGGCTTCATGAAGGCGGCCGCGCGCCTGCGCTTCTGCGAGATGTAGTAGAAGACTTCGTTGTCGAAGGTCGCGGTCGAGGACGGCGTGCCGAGCGAAAGCAGAACCTGCTCGCGCGAGGAGCCGACGGGTGCGAGCGCCAGCGTTTCCTGGTCGACGACATAGCCCTGATAGAGGACTTCGCTGGGGCCTTGGCAGGCCGTCAGAACGGATGCGGAGAGGGTGACGGCAATGGCGGCGTTACGCAACAGCTTCATATTCGCAGAATCTCTCTTCACAACATCCCCGGGACGATGATGGCCGCGCAGCCATTGCAATTCATGCCTGCTTCGGTAAACCAGCTTCGACCGTCATGCAACATGACTTGCGACGGCACCATGGTTTGAATCGGGCAAAACTAGGCTTTATGATGATTTTCGGCCTGTTCGGCAAAAAAAACGGCAACCGGCGCATCGTCGAGAAGCAGTATGCGACCCTGACAAAGGCGGCGCGTCATCCCTATCTCTATGAGAGACTTGACGTTCCTGACACGGTCATGGGGCGTTTCGAGATGCTCTCGGCCATGCTGATCCTTTACTTCCGGCGCACGCGTGTAAGCGCCACGTCGGGCCAGGAGATCGCTCAGGAGATCGTCGACGCCTTCTTCGAGGACGTCGACCATTCGATTCGCGAGCTTGGCGTGGGCGATGTCGGCGTGCCGAAGCGCATGAAGAAATTCGCCGGCATGTTCTACGGCCGGCTGGAATCCTATGCCGCCGCACTCGATGCCGGCGACCGCGCCGCGCTTGCCGAGGCGCTTCGCCGGAACATCCATCCGGCGGCGGGTCTTGAGGCTCCCTCAATGGAGGGACTGGCGGAGTATCTCGTCGCCGTCGAGAGGGCGATGGGGGAGGCCGGTGAAGATGCGATCCGGGCCGGCCTGCTCGAGGTGATCGAGCCCGGCACCGAAGAAAACGCCGCCTGAAGCGGCGAGGGACATGTGATGAAGAAAGACGACGACGCGCCATTCTCCTACTCCGTGAAGGTGGGCCATATCTCGGCCAATCCGGTCGAGGTGACGATCAGCGCCGATGCCGAGGAAAGGGCCGGCCTCGCCGGGCTCTGGTCGGTGCTCGAGGTGAAGGCGCTGTCGGCGACCTTCCAGGTCATGCGCTGGAAGCGCGACGGCGTGCGCCTCAAGGGGCGCGTGACCGCCGATATCGTGCAGGCCTGCGTCGTGACGCTCGACCCGGTCGAATCCCATATCGACGAGCCGGTGGAAGTGGTCTTCGTGCCGGAGGGATCCAAGCTGGCGCGCCTGCCGGTCTCGTCCGAAACCGGCGAGATGCTGCTCGATCCCGATGGTCCCGATGCGCCGGAAGTCTTCACCGGCGACACCATCGATGCCGGCGTGGTGGCCGCCGAACATGCGGCGCTCGCCATCGATCCCTATCCCCGCAGGGCCGATGTCGCCTTCGGCGACCATATCGAAAGCACGGACAAGGACGATCGCAAACCGTCGCCCTTCGCCGTTCTGAAGGATTGGAAAAAAGACTGAACGGCCCGGCAAGCGCCCGATAATTCAGTTGTGCACCCGGCGAAAAGCGGTATTTTGGCCGAATTCCGCTGTAGTGACCCCTCTGCCGTTGGAACAAGAATCAAGGCTAGTAAGGCAAGACTCGCGTGGTCAGAATATCCGTCGATGTCATGGGTGGCGATTTCGGTCCGAAGGTCGCCATCCCGGGCGCAGCCAAGGCTCTCGAACGACATCCCGAGATCCGCTTCGTACTTTATGGCAATGCCGCCGAATGCGAGCCGCTTCTGGCGCAGCATCCCAAGCTGAAGGCTGCAAGCACTTTCCATCATTGCGACGTCTCCGTCGCCATGGACGAGAAGCCGAGCCAGGCGCTGCGCCGCGGCCGCGGCAAGTCCTCCATGTGGCAGGCGATCGATGCCGTGGCGAAAAACGAGGCCGATGTCGCCGTCTCCGCCGGCAATACCGGCGCGCTGATGGCCATGTCGAAGTTCTGCCTTCGCATGATGGCCAATATCGAGCGCCCGGCCATCGCCGGCATCTGGCCGACCCTGAAGGGCGAGAGCATCGTGCTCGACATCGGCGCGACGATCGGCGCCGATGCAAGCCAGCTCTTCGACTTCGCGCTGATGGGCGGAGCCATGGCGCGCGCGCTGTTCGAGATCGACCGGCCGACGCTCGGCCTCCTCAATGTCGGCGTCGAGGAGATCAAGGGCCAGGAAGAGGTCAAGGCCGCCGGCCAGCTCATCCGCGAGGCCAATTTCGACACGATTGAATATTACGGCTTCGTGGAAGGCGACGATATCGGTCGCGGCACGGTGGACGTGGTGGTCACGGAAGGGTTTTCAGGAAACATCGCCCTGAAGGCGGCGGAAGGCACGGCGCGGCAGATCGCCGAATACCTGCGCGCGGCCATGTCGCGCACTTGGCTTGCCAAGCTCGGCTACATTCTCGCCAAGAGCGCCTTCGACCGCGTGCGCGAGAAGATGGACCCGCGCAAGACGAACGGCGGCGTGTTCCTCGGCCTCAACGGCATCGTCATCAAGAGCCATGGCGGCACGGATGCCGAGGGCTTCGCCGCGGCGGTGGATGTCGGCTACGACATGGTCCGCAACGGCCTCAGGGACAAGATCGAACGGGATTTGCAGAAGTATCACGCGGGCCGGCCTGTCGAAGGCGCCCCGGGCGTGACCGACGAGGTATAGGATGATTCGTTCAGTGGTTCGCGGTTTCGGAACGGCGCTTCCGAAACGGGTGCTCACCAATGCCGAACTGGAAAGCATGGTCGACACGTCCGACGAATGGATCGTGCAGCGCACCGGCATCCGCCAGCGCTACATCGCCGGCGAGGGCGAGACGACAGCTTCGCTCGGCGAGGGCGCTGCCCGCGCCGCGCTGGACAATGCCGGCCTCACCGCCGCCGACATCGACCTGATCATCGTCGCCACCTCCACGCCGGACAACACCTTCCCGGCGACGGCCGTGAACATCCAGAACCGCCTCGGCATGTCCCATGGCTTCGCCTTCGACGTGCAGGCGGTCTGTTCGGGCTTCGTCTATGCCGTGACGACGGCGGACGCCTATATCCGCGGCGGGCTTGCGAAACGCGTCCTCGTCATCGGCGCGGAGACCTTCTCGCGCATCCTCGACTGGACCGACCGCACGACCTGCGTGCTCTTCGGCGACGGCGCCGGCGCCATCGTGCTGGAAGCGCAGGAAGGGGCGGGGACCAATGCGGACCGCGGCGTGCTGTCGACGCAGCTTCGCTCCGACGGCGCGCACCGCGACAAGCTCTTCGTCGACGGCGGCCCGTCCACCACCGGCACGGTCGGCCATCTGCGCATGGAGGGCCGCGAGGTCTTCAAGCATGCGGTCGGCATGATCACGGACGTCATCGTCTCGGCCTTCGACGCCACCGGCTTCACCGCCGACGACGTCGACTGGCTGGTGCCGCACCAGGCCAACAAGCGCATCATCGACGGTTCGGCCAGGAAGCTCGGCATCCCGCTGGAGAAGGTCGTCATCACCGTGGACCAGCATGGCAACACCTCGGCGGCATCGATCCCGCTGGCCCTTGCGGCGGCGGCCGCAGACGGCCGTATCAAGCAGGGCGACCTCGTCCTTCTGGAGGCGATGGGCGGCGGTTTCACCTGGGGTGCGGTGCTGCTTCGCTGGTAAGGTGAGACTGCGCAGCAGGCCCGCTTGACCCGAGGGGGCAAGGACAATACTCTTCCGCCACTTAACCATAGGCTTTCAATAGGAAATCGGTGAGGAGCGATGAGCGGTAAGACGGTGACACGCGCAGATTTGGCCGAATCGGTTTTCCGGAAGGTTGGCCTTTCCAGAACAGAATCCGCGGAGCTTGTCGAAACCGTGATCGACGAGATTTGCAACGCCATCGTTCGGGGCGAGAGCGTGAAGCTCTCCTCCTTCGCGACATTCCAGGTTCGTGACAAGAACGAGCGCATCGGGCGAAACCCGAAGACCGGCGAGGAAGTGCCGATCTCGCCGCGCCGCGTCATGACCTTCAAGGCGTCCAACGTTCTCAAGCAGCGGGTGCTGAAGGCCCATCTCGCGCGCAAGGCGAAGCAGAAGCCCGCTTCTCCCGCGTCCTGAGCGATTTTCCCGCCTGTTGCCGGGCATTAGCAATTTGAAACTTGAATATCGCCCGGCAACCCGCTGAAATGAATACGATTCGGCGGCACGCTTCCCGTGCGCCGGCGTGAGCTTTCATCGAGGGTAGAATGGACAAGAGTCCGGACGCTTTCCGCACCATCAGCGAGGTCGCCGACGATCTCGACCTGCCGCAGCATGTGCTGCGTTTCTGGGAAACGCGCTTCACGCAGATCAAGCCGATGAAGCGCGGCGGCGGGCGGCGCTACTATCGCCCGGAAGACGTCGATCTCCTCAAGGGCATCCGCCATCTGCTCTACGACCACGGCTATACGATCAAGGGCGTGCAGAAGCTGCTCAAGGTCAATGGCAACAAGTTCGTCGCGGCGATTGCCAGCGGCGACCTTGCGACCGTCGAGGCGCTGGCGGCCGCCAGCCACGAGGAGCCGCCCCCGCCGAAGGCCGGCAGCGACGAGGACCAGATCGTCGGCCGCGCCAAGGCGCCGGCCAGCCGCCGCTTCTTCTCCTTCGTCGGCGGCGGCGAGGAGACACCGGAAATCTCGCTCGGCAAGACCAGCGTCGGCAAGGAGGACCGCGCCCTCCTGCAGGAGGCGCTCTACGATCTCCTGGAATGCAAGCGCCTGCTCGATCAGGTCCGCTGAACCGCGGAAATCCCCGAAAAGAAAAAGCCCCGCACTATGGCGGGGCAAAACAAGCGTCACGCTTGGCTCTGTGACGCGGGGGAGTTGCTCGCAAAATGACAAGCGAGCAGGAACAGTCTTAGACTTTGGTCTAATGGCCGGGAAGGTCTGATTTGACGAATCCGGTACGCTTGCGAAAAGAATCCTGTCTTGGAAGCGTCATGCGCTTGCCAAGCTCCGCCGTGAGGACGAAGGCCGCGTACCCGATGCAGGGACGCCGCCGTCCTCCGCAGGAAATTCGAATTGCCGATGACGAAACATCCCGAATTGGCAATTTTGGGCTTGCATCCAAATGCCCGAGACTATAGGGGTTTGCGCGGTCCGGAATGTAGCGCAGCCCGGTAGCGCACTTGACTGGGGGTCAAGGGGTCGTGGGTTCGAATCCCGCCATTCCGACCATTCTCTCCCCTCATAGATTGCATTTGAAGTTCCGCATGGAACTTTACGCGTCTCTTCGCGTTTTCTCGCCGCCGGCTTGTCGTGCCGGGGCTATCTGACGCTTGAGGAGATTACGCATGGAAAATGCAGGCATCGGCTGGATCGCAGCCATCATCATCGGCGGCATTGCCGGCTGGCTCGCCGAAATGTTCATGAAGAGCAATATGGGCGTGCTGATGAACATCGTTCTCGGCATCGTCGGCGCGGCGGTCGCAAACATCCTGCTGGGGCTGATCGGCGTTTCGCTCGGCGGCTGGCTGGGCTATCTCGTCGCCGGCTTCATCGGCGCCTGCATCCTGATAGCGCTGGCAAGGGCCATCAGGCGATAGATTTGCCCGATGGGTTATCGAAAGCCGTCTCTCCGGGAGGAGGGGCGGCTTTTCCTTTGAGCGCCTGCCGGGTGTAACGGCGCTCCAGCGCAAGGCAGCCCCATGTGACGCCGAGCAGCAGGTAGAAATGGCGCCAGTGGTCGGTGTCGATGACGAAGCCGATCCCGCTGTGGCCGAGCAGCGTGATGAAGGCGATCATCAGGTAGGGCTGCCATGGCCTGTCGCGCAGCAGCGCCTTGAAGGCGGCCGAGAGCGTCCATCCGACCAATGTCAGGTAGGTGATGAAGCCGAGCCAGCCATAGGTGGTGAGCGATTTCAGGTAGATGTTGTGCTCGTCTTCGGAGAACATCTTGCCGAAGCGCATCGGTCCGATGCCGAGCGGCTTTTCCATCGCCATCAGGAAGCCGATGCGGTGGCGCTCGAAGCGCCCGAGATGGCCGCCGTCATATTCCTGGACGAGCTGCGTGCGGCTGGAGAAGAGGTTCGAGACCTTGTCGAACTGCAGGGCGACGACCAGCGCGAGGATCATCAGGCCGGCCGCCGAGATGCTGAGGATGAGAATCTTCAGCCGGAATGCCCCGGTGCGCTCCTTCAGCAGCATGATGAAGACGAGCGCCGCGACGGCGAAGAGGTAGAGCCCCCAGGCCGCGCGCGAGAAGGACAGGAAGATGCCGAGCGCCAGGATGAGGACGCCGATCACCTTCAGCGGCGCGCCGAGGATGCGGCCGGCGAGAAGGCCGTGCATCAGGTAGAGCGAGGGGGCGACGAGGAAGGGGCCGAAGACGTTCGGGTCCTGGAAGGCGCCCTTGGCGCGGTCGTAGAGCGTGAACGCCTCCGAGCCCGGGAAGGCATGGAAATAGCCAAGGATGCCGAGCATCGAGGTGATGAGGGCGCTTGCCACCCAGGCGCGGAAGATGAGCTGCAGCCGTGCCGGCTTCGCCTCGACGATCGCGGCGAAGAAGACACTGGAAATGGCGAGGAACAGCGAGACGGCCATGTACATCGGCCCCTCGGAAAGATCGTCCATCACCGTCAGCGAAAGCATGCCGCCGATATTGAAGACCACGAGAAGGGCGAGAAGCGATCCGACGGTGCGCGAGATGCGCAGCCCCACGAGCGCCCAGAGGCCGATGAGCGCCGCCATGAAGACCTCATAGGGCGCCGGCTCGCTGATGACGAAGCCCGACAGGAACACGCCCAGCGTCACCAGCCCCGAGCCGATAATGCCGACGGCCGCAAGCTGCGGCCGGAAGGAGGGGGCGTGGGGGAGGGTCGCGTCGCTCAATAGGCGTTTTCCGTGTTGAGCAGGCGGAAGGGCGTCAGGAACAGGATCTTCAGGTCGAGCCAGAGCGACCAGTTCTCGATGTAATAGAGGTCGAATTCGGTGCGGAAGCGGATCTTGTCGTCATGGTCGATCTCGCCGCGCCAGCCGTTGATCTGCGCCCAGCCGGTCACGCCCGGCTTCACGCGGTGGCGGGCGAAATAGCTGTCGACGACATCGACATATTTGCGGTCGTGCGTCTGCGCCTCGACGGCATGCGGACGGGGCCCGACGAGCGAGAGCTCGCCCTTCAGCACGTTGAAGAGCTGCGGCAGCTCGTCGATGGAGGACTTGCGCAGGAAGCGGCCGACGCGGGTCACGCGCGGATCGCCCTTGGTGACGGCGGCGCGGGCGGACGGGTCCGAAAGATGCGTGTACATCGAGCGGAACTTGTAGACTTCGATGACCTCGTTGTTGAAGCCGTGGCGCTTCTGCTTGAAGAGGATCGGGCCGGGCGAGGAGAGCTTCACCGCGATGGCCGCGCCGATCAGCACCGGCCAGAGCAGGACGAGCGCGACGACGGAGAAGAAGATGTCGAAGATGCGCTTGGCGACATTGTCCCAGTCGGCGATCGGCTTGTCGAAGATGTCGAGCATCGGCACGGCGCCGATCTGCGAATAGCTGCGCGGGCGGAAGCGAAGGCCCCTCGCATGGGCGGCAAGGCGAATGTCCACCGGCAGCACCCACAGCTTCTTGAGCAGCGACAGGATGCGCGTCTCGGCCGAGAGCGGCAGCGAGATGATCAGCATGTCGATGCGCGCGAGGCGGGCGAATTCGACGAGTTCGGCGACATTGCCGAGCTTGGGATAGCCGGCGATGATCGAGGGCGAGCGGCGCTCGTCGCGGTCGTCGAAGATGCCGCAGATGCGGATGTCGTTCTCCGGCTGGTATTCCAGCGAGCGGATGAGTTCCTTGGCCGGTTCGCCGCCGCCGACGATGACGGCGCGCCGCTCCATCGTGCCGTTGCGGGCCCAGCGGCGGATCGCATAGGCGATCACCTGCCGCTCGAACAGGAGATAGACGGCGCCCGTCGCGAACCAGGCGGCAAACCAGACGCGGGAATACTGGTCGCCCGTCTTGAAGAAGAAGAGGACGAGCGAAATGGAGGCGAAGGCCGCCGCCCAGGCGGCGAGGATGCGCGGCGTCATGCGCAAGGGCGAGCGGAGCGCCGGCACCTGATAGGCATCGGCGAGTTGCAGGAGGAGGACCCCGATGGCCGCGCCGCCCACGAGCACGGCGGCATAGAGCACCGTGATCTCGAAGCCGTCATAGAGCGCATGGATGAAGTAGCCGAGGGCAAGCAGTGCGCCGAATTCGCAAAGGCGCAGCAGCCCGGTGATCATGGCGGGCGAATAGCTGTCGTCGCGGAACTGTTCGGCGATCTGGCGGGCAAGCTGATTGAGCTCGACGCCCTTTTCCTCCGCGCCGCCGGCAGCCGGGCCGGACGCATTTCCCCGGCTTTCGGAGAGCCTGCGTCTCAAACCTTCCGGATCGAAGGATTCGGGCTTCTCGACATGGTTCATGGCATGCACCTTTGGGGCTTTGTGCCGGAAATAGCACGAAGCCCCTAAGAAACGTTTACGGCAGGGCTTCCGCCGAGGTTTCCGCAAGCCGCCGGCCGCCGGCCTGGCGGGCGAGAATGTCCCGGTAAAGGGCAAGGATCGAGCCGGACATGGCCGAGGCCGAGAAGGTTTCCTTGAAGGCGGCGGGCTCCGGCATGACCTTGCGCAGCCAGCCGGGATCGCCGATCGCCTGGGCCATGGCCGCCGCCAGGGACTGGGCGTCGCCCGGCTCGGTGAGCGCGATGCTGTCGCGGCCGAGCACTTCCGGTATGCCGCCGACACGGCTTGCGATGACCGGCTTCTGGGCGGCGAGCGCTTCCAGTACGATATAGGGCATCGCCTCGGCGCGCGACGGCACGACCACGTTGCGGGTGAGGGCGAAGGCCTCGCGTGCCTTCATGGCGGGCATCATGACGATGCGCCGGCCGAGGCCGAGCTGCAGCATCATCTGCTTGTATTTTTCCCTGTCCGGCCCGTCGCCGATCATCAGCGCGGAGAGCGGCCGGCCGGCGATGCGCTCGGCGCGGGCGAAAGCGTCGACGAAGACGTCCGGCCCCTTCAGGTCGCGCAGCATGCCGATATAGAGGAAATCGACCGCATCCTCGCGGGGATAGACCCGCTCGAAATCCCGGTCGTGGATGCCGTTGTAGATGCGCGCCGTCTGGATGCGCGGGCGGCCGACGCGGGCGGTATAGGCGTCCTTCTCGTAGTCGCAGACGAAGGCGATGGCATCGCCGAAGGGTTCGAGAAGCCGCTCGGCGGTGAGGACCGCGAGCCCCGTCGCCGAGCGCCGGGTGTAGTGCAGGCTGCCGCCATGCGGCGTATAGAGGCGGGCTACGCGATACCTGTTGACCCGCAGGATCGAGCCGATGAGCCGGGCGATGGCGCCACCCTTGGCGCCATGCCCATGCAGGACATCCGGCTGCAAACCTTTTATTTCACGATAACTGTCCCGAATGGCGCCGAGGTCGCGCAGATTGACCGACCGGCTGATCGGCATGCGGACGAGGCCGAGCGAGAGATGGGGGCGGATCTCGTCGAAGAGCTTGTCCTCGAAAGAGCCGCCGGTAAGGCTGTCGCAGATGATGCCGACCTCATGGCCTGCCCGCGTGTGGTATTCGGCAAGGTCGCGCACATGGCGGAAGATTCCGCCGACGGGGGACCTGAAACAATGAATGATGCGCAGGGGCCCATCGTCCGCCATGAGGATCAGAACAGTCGTTCGCGCACATAGATCGTATCGCCGGCCAGCACCGGATCGGAAATGGAGACCCTTCCGGTGACGATCTTGCCGTTGATCTTGCGGGTCACGTCGACGTCGCGCTGGTTGGCGCGCGGCGAGAAGCCGCCGGCGACCGCGATGGCGTTCTGGATCGTCATGCCGGCGACGTAGCTGTACTGCCCCGCCTGACCGACCTCGCCCATGAGATAGATGGAGCGGTAGCGGTCGACCTCGATGGAGACGTCCGGATCGCGCAGGTAGCCCTGGCGGAGCTTCGCCGCGATGATGCTTTCCAGTTCCTGGATGGTCTGGCCGCGCGCCGGCACGGCGCCGATGAGCGGGAAGGCGACATAGCCGGCCTGGTCGACCGTATAGGTATTGCTGAGGCCGGTCTGCTCGAAGACGGTGATGCGCAGCCGGTCGCCGCTGTCGAGGCGATAGGGCTGGATCGTCGCCTCGTGGAAGGCCTTGGGGGCGGGGCGATAGCTGCTGCAGCCCGAAACGGCCGGCACGATGAGCGCCAGCGCGAGCAGGATGCCCTTGTTGATCGTAGCGACACGCATTTCGCAGTTCCGTCCCAAATCAGATGTGAGGCCCCGTTATCGTTCCGTTAGGGTTAACGGCTGGTAAAGGCCGCGCGCCTGTCGGAAGCAAAGGCCGTTTTTTCCGGAGAAACGAACAACGCGGGGTAGGGGAAGCGCCGGAAGATTAACTCTTGCGTTACCATGTTTGTTTACCGTGCAGCCAAATCGTCGGGTTTGGAGTTTGTTATGTCGGGCGTTCACGAGAGCCAGCAGGATGTCGATATCGACCTTGGCGGTCTGTTCGGTGCGATCTGGCGCAACCGTATGCGCGTGCTGCTGGCGACCGTCGCCTGCGCGGGCATCGCCTTTGCCGGTGCGAGCCTGATCACGCCCAAATACAAGAGCGAGGCGCGCCTCCTCATCGAAACGCGCGAGCCCGCCTTCACGACGGGGCAGGATCGTGCGCAGGGCGGCGAGCAGCCGGCCTTCGACGAGGCGGGCATCGCCAGCCAGGTGCAGCTCCTCCAGTCGGCCGACCTCATCAAACAGGTCGCGCGTAACATGAAGCTCTATGAGCTGGAGGAGTTCGACACGACGGCGAAGCCCTCGGCCGTTTCCGACGTTCTGGTGCTTCTTGGCCTTCGCAAGAACCCGCTCGACCTGCCGCCGGAAGAGCGCGTCCTCAAGGAATTCACCGAGAAGCTGACCGTCTACCAGGTGGAGCGCTCGCGCGTCATCGCCATCGAGTTCGCCTCGAAGGACCCACGCCTTGCCGCCGAGATCCCCAACGAGATGGCCAAGGTCTATCTCTCCCTGCAGAGTGGCGCCAAGCTCGACACCAATTCCGAGGCGACGCGCTGGCTGGAGCCGGAGATCGCCAACCTGCGCGAAAAGGTGCGCGAGGCCGAGCAGAAGGTCGCCGAATACCGCTCGCAGTCCGATCTCCTGCCGACGGGCGACAATTCGACCTTCGCGGTGCGCCAGTTGAACGACATCTCCACCGAGCTTGCCCGTGTGCGCGGCGAGCGCGCCAATGCCGAGGCACGGGCCGAAAGCGTGCGTGCCGTTCTGAAGAGCGGCGGGTCGCCGGATACGCTTTCCGACGTCGTCGGCTCGCAGATGATCCAGCGGCTCAAGGAGAGCGAGGCGCAGATCCAGGGGCAGATCTCCGACCTTTCGACTTCGCTGCTGGAGGGGCATCCCCGGTTGAAGGGCCTGCGCTCGCAGCTTTCCGGTATCCGCACGCAGATCAAGGCGGAAACGCAGAAGATCCTGTCGAGCCTCGAAAACGAGGCGAAGACGGCGGAGCTGCGCGAAACCCAGCTCACGCAGCAGCTCAACAAGCTGAAGGCTGACACCGCCCGCGCCGGCGAGGACGAGGTTGGCCTCAAGGCGCTGGAGCGCGAGGCTGCCGCCCAGCGCCAGCTTCTCGAGACCTATCTTGCGCGCTACCGCGAGGCGACCTCGCGCACGAGCAACAACGCGACCCCGGCGGATGCCCGCGTCATCTCGGCGGCTGTCGAGCCGACGGAGGTTTCCTTCCCGAAGGTGGTTCCGATCACCGTCGTGGGCGGTGTGGCCGGCTTCGCGCTGAGTTCCATCATCATCCTGCTTGCCGAACTCTTCAGCGGCCGCGCCCTGAAGCCGACCGCCGCCGCTGCTGCCGCGACGTCCCGGCGCCGCGAGGAGGAAGAAGTGGTTGTGGAGACGCCGGAGCCCGTCGAAACCCTGGAAGAGCCGGTCGTCCATGCGGACCGTGAGGCCTTCCGGGAGCCCGTCGTGCCGGCCCGTTCGCTGCTCTCGGACATGGAACCGGAAGACGAGGACGAGGAGGAGCCGGAGGTTGCGGAAATCGCCGCCGTGGAAGCGGAGGATGACGAGGATTATTCCATCGCCGCCGTTGCCGACTATCTGGTCGAGAACGAAATCCCGGTCGCCATCTCCGTCTCGCCGTCCGGCGACCGCGGCTCGGCGGCCACCGTCATGCTCGCCCGCCGCATCGCGCAGGAAAACCGCAAGACGCTGATCATCGACCTGACGGGATCGGCCTGCCCGACCCGGCTGATGGCGCAGTCGCAGTTCCTGCCCGGCATCACCGATCTTCTCGTCGGCGATGCCGCCTTCGGCGACATCATCCACGGCGACCGGCTTTCCGACGCCCATATCATCCCGCGCGGCAATGCCAATATCAGGCGCGCCATGCGCGGCATCGACCGTCTCGCGATGGTGGTCGATTCGCTGTCCGACGCCTATGACACGGTGATCGTGGAATGCGGGGCGGCCGAGGTGGAGGGCGTGCGCCGCCTGACGCGTGACCAGCAGATGGATATCATCCTCTCCCTTCCCGGCGCCGACGAGGACGAGGTCGTCGACCTGCTCACCGCCTTCGGCGATGCGGGCTACAGCGAGATCGTGCTGATGACGGGCGAGGCGAAGGAGCCCCCCGGTCACCCGGGCCGCCGGGCCGCCTAATCGGCGGCGGTAGCGGATCCGGCAGGCTCCGCCTTGCCGAAGCGAAGGCGCTGCACGAAGGAATAGACCTGCGGGTTCTGCTTGATGAGCCGCTTGGTGGCGGCCTTGGCGCGGTGCAGGGTCGCCGCGGCCCTGCCGGCCAGCGTTACCGGCCAGAGAAGATCGTGCTGCGCCGTCTCGATCGGGCACCAGGAGCGTTTGTAGAGCTGGTCGCCGATGCCGAAATCGAAAAGCCGCACGCCTTCGCCGCACAGTTTCTCGATGGCGATATGGAACAGGAAGTCGCCGGGGCTGGCATCCGCCGCCACGCTGTCGTCGATCGAGCCGAACTGGCAGATCACATGATCGCCCTTGCGCGAAAGGCCCGTTATGGCCGCGACATGTCCCTCGTGCTCGCCCTTGAGGCGAAGGGCGTGGAGCTGGAGGAGATGATTGCCGCCAGCCGCGGGGGCCGAGGCGAGGGCGCGGAAGAAGCTGCGCGTACGCTCCTCGCGGAAGACATCCGGCAGGCCCATCGCCTCGAATCGCGCCGCCTTCTGGCGGAAGAACAGGTCGAGCAGCGCGAGCGCGTCCTCGCCCGGCCCGGCGATGACATGGTTGTAGCCGCCTGTCGCGGCGAGGCGCCGCTCGGAGTTGCGCGCCCGCTTGCGGCGGCGCTTGGCGTTGATCTGCTCCAGTGTCCGTTCGAAGCTGTCGAACACCGCGAGCTGGAACGCCGCGTTCTGGTTGATCACCGAGGGAAGGGCGGCGAAGGGGCTGGCGCGGCCGCGCCATTCCAGCGGCATCTTCTCGAGAAGCAGCAGGTCGCAGGTGCGGGCAAGCTGGCCGCGCATGTCCTCGAGGGCGCGCAGGAGCTGCCGGGGCGAGGAGGTCTCGCGGAATGCCTCGCCGTAAAGGCCGGTATTGATATTGCTGAAATCGGTGGCGATCATCCGGGCGGTGCGCAGCGGCCCCTGGCGCACGACCTCCAGCGGCAGGATGAATTGCGTGCTTCCGCCGCGAAGGCCCTCGATGATCATGAGATCGTGGCCGTGGGTCTCCGCCCAGGCCCGGCACCAGTCGTAGCTCTGGTGGAGGGAGAGGCCGTCTTCCGCTTCGAGCGCGCGCCACGCCGCCTCCAGCGGCTCCATGCGGTCGTGCAGGCGAAGCGTGAGCGGCAGGCCCGCATGCAGCACGTCGCCGGCTCCCTCCGTAAGGAGGGCCGCGGGTTCATGCCCGGACGCCTTGATCTGCAGTTGCATCGCCCTCGACCCTTGCCTTGGCCACGCGGCCGCATTGCCGCGCCTTGAGGCTACGCGCAAGGCGTGCGAAAAAGGTTTAAGCCCGCTCCGTGCCGGCGAAATCGGCGGGTGCGGTTATCGATTCCCTAATTCGGCGGGCCCTGCGGCCTATTCGTCGCGCGGCTTTGCCGGCTTTTCCATCCACTTGATGATGAGCATGGCGGGCAGGATCCACAAAAGCCCGGTTACGGCGAAATAGAGAAGGTGGATGTACCACGGCGACTGACCGAGCGTCGCCGAGGCGACGGTCGTCGCGACCAGGGCATAGAAGAGCACGAGGATGATGATCAGGATCGTGCCGATCAGTTTTCTGAGGCGAGGGGGCATTTTCGGTCTTTCAAAAACGGGGGCGGCGGGGCGCGACGGCATGCCGCAAAGGTTCGGGCCTTGTTTTGCACGGGCTGGTCGGGCAAATCAACGCTGGAACCAGTCCAGCCAATGCGCCCGCGCGGTTTTGCGCCGGCGCTTGCTTGAAAAATCCTAAGCGGCAGCCATGCTGCCGTTCAACAGGAGCCGACAGAATGAACGCCACGACCGTCAACGCCTATCGAAGCGGCCATGACAGCGACCGGATCGACCGCAACCGCCGCCAGGTGCGCCGCTGGCTCGCCGTCGTGCTGGTCGCGCTCGCCGTCCTCGTCCTCGTCGGTGGCGCGACGCGGCTGACCGGCTCGGGCCTTTCCATTACCGAATGGAAGCCGATCCACGGCGCCATCCCCCCACTCACCGCTGCCGAGTGGCAGGAGGAGTTCGAGCTCTACAAGCGCATCCCGCAATATGAGCAGATCAACAAGGGCATGACGGTCGACGAGTTCAAGTCGATCTTCTGGTGGGAATGGGCACACCGGCTGATCGCGCGCTCCATCGGCTTCATCTTCGCCGTGCCGCTCGTCTTCTTCTGGTTCACGGGACGCATCGAGAAGCGGCTGCGCTGGCCGCTCGCCGGCCTTCTGGCGCTCGGCGGTTTCCAGGGCTTCATCGGCTGGTGGATGGTCTCCTCCGGCCTTGCCGAGCGGGTCTCGGTCAGCCAGTACCGGCTGGCGACGCACCTCACCATCGCCTGTCTCATCTTCGCGCTGACGATGTGGATCATGCGCGCGCTCGCGCCGCATAGCGAGGATGCGCCGCCGACCGCCGGCGCGCGCCGGATGGCCGGCATCATCGCCTGCATGGCGATCTTCCAGATCTATCTCGGCGCGCTCGTCGCCGGCCTTCATGCGGGCCTCACCTACAATACATGGCCCTTGATGGACGGCGCGCTGGTGCCGGGCGGCCTCTTCGTGCAGCAGCCTTGGTGGATCAACCTCTTCGAAAACCCGAAGACCGTGCAGTTCGTCCACCGCCTCGGCGCCTATGTGCTCTTCGCGCTTACCCTGATCCATCTGGTCTCGTCGCTGCGCGCCGCACCGGAAACGACGCATGCGCGCCGCGCGCTGCTGCTGTTCGGCCTCGTCTGTCTGCAGGCGACGATCGGCATCCTCACGCTGGTCTGGCAGGTCCCGCTCGTATGGGCGCTCGCCCACCAGGGCGGCGCGCTGATCGTGCTCGGCTTCGCCATCGCGCATTGGCGCGGGTTCTATGGGGAGTTTCCCCGCGAGATCGCGGACGACTGATCCCGCTCAGGCCTGCCCGAGAACGTTGCGGACGGCGGCGGCGACGGCGAGTTCGTTGTCGCGCTCCTCTTCGCTGCCGTCCTCCTCATGCCATGCGGCCGACAGGCAGCCATAGGCGAAGGCGTAGCGCAGGATCGTGCGGCCGTCGCGGCCGAGCGTTTCGCCGAAGGTCGCGGCCATTTCGGCGATCCGTTCCTCGTTCCGGGTAAGGTCGAAGCGGTCGAGCGGATTGGAGAACATGTTGGCGACGTCGAGCGCCACATCGCCGATCAGCCCCGCCGGATCGATGATCAGCCAGCCGCGTGGGCCGTGGACGATGTTTTCGTGGTGCAGGTCGCCATGCAGCGGCTTGATATCCCGCTGGTCGGCGATCAGCGCATCGGCAATAGCCGCGGCATCCACATAGGGACTTGCCAGGCTTTCCCTGCGGTCCTGCTCGGCCTTGGTGAACAGGCTTGCAAAATAGCGCGGCAGCGGCAACAGGCTAGCGGGTGGTGGGGTCTGCGAAGGGTGGTGATATGCCCGCAGCACCTCGGCGGCGATACGGGTCGCATCGTCGTCGCCCCGGGTCTCGAGGTGATCACGCAGCGTCGTCTTGCCGGCATGCTCCATCAGCAACATGTCGTCCGAGCGGGCAAGCAGCCTCACACAGCCGATGCCATCTCTCCAGGCGAGGAAATCCGCGCCGCGCAGGCTGTCTTCCAGGACCTTCGGCTTCAGGTGCTTGATGATCGCGCTCGCGCCGTCGGAAAGCACCACTTCATAGACGCTTCCGGCAGCCGTATCGGCAATAAGCCGGGCGCTTTCGATCCGCCATTCGGCGGGGAAGGACGGGTATCCGGCCTTCATCCCCTCAGCATCAGGTCCATGTTCTGGACGGCCGCACCCGATGCGCCCTTGCCGAGATTGTCGAGCAGGGCGACGAGGTTGACATGCGGCGCGCCGGCGGTGCCGAAGACGTAGAGTTTCATGCGGTCCGTATCGGCAAGCTCGACGGCGTCGACGCGGGGGAGCGCCGCGCTCTCCTTGAGGTCCACCACCTCGACGATGTCCTGCCCGGCATAGTGGTCGGCAAGCGCCTCGTGGATCGAGCCCAGCGAGGCGTGGCCGTTGAGGTCGGCGAGGTAGAGCGGCACCTGCACGATCATGCCCTGCGCGAACTTGCCGACGGAGGGCGCGAAGAGGGGCGCGCGGGAAAGGAGGCCATGTACCTGCATCTCCGGCACGTGCTTATGCTTGAGCGGCAGGCCGTAGAGGAAGTGCGGCGAGGCGACATGCTCGGGATGGTCGGCATTCTCCATCTGTGCGATGAGCTGCTTGCCGCCGCCCGTATAGCCGGAGACCGCATTGACCGTGACCGGATAGTCCTCCGGCAGGATGCCGGCGAGGCGGAGCGGGCGGAGGAGGCCGATGGCGCCCGTCGGATAGCAGCCGGGATTGGCGACATAGCGGGCGCCGGCGATCTTCTTCGGCTGCTCGCGGTCCATCTCGGCAAAACCGTATGCCCAGTCCGGATTGACGCGGTGCGCGGTCGAGGTATCGATGATGCGCACCTCGTTGTTGCCGGACACCATGGCCACGGCTTCCTTCGCCGCGTCGTCCGGCAGGCAGAGGATCGCGACGTCGGCGCTGTTCAGGAGGTCTTCGCGCAGCTGTGCATTGCGGCGCTCGGCCTCGGGAATGGAGAGCAGCTCGACATCGCTGCGGCCGGCCATGCGCGTGCGGATCTGCAGGCCCGTCGTGCCGTGTTCGCCATCGATGAAGATCTTCGGTTTCATCTGCTGTCCATCCTGTCAGAGCCTTGCGCAATTCCAGCAAAAGCGTGTTGCGGAATTACGAACATAAGAAGTCGCGGCCGATATAACCCCTCGGCCTGTCGCATTCAATGCCGCACCGTCAGCGGCGCTCCGCCAGATTCTCGGCATGCAGGCCCAGCATGTACATGGCGATGTTGGAGCCGGCGATGGCGGTGATATCGGCATGGTCGTAGGCGGGGGCCACCTCGACCACATCGGAGCCGACAATGTTGAGGGCGCCGAGCTTGCGCAGGACCGAGAGGATGCGCGCGCTGGACGGGCCGCCGGAGACGGGCGTGCCGGTGCCGGGGGCGAAGGCCGGGTCGAGGCAGTCGATATCGAAGGTGAGATAGGTCGCCCGGTCGCCGACATGGCGGATGATCGTTTCGGCGATCTCGGCGGCGCTCATTTCCTCGACGTCGTAGCCGTAGAGGATGCGGATGCCGCAATCCTCCGGCGCATGGGTGCGGATGCCGATCTGGATCGAGCTTTCTGCATCGATCAGCCCCTCGCGCACGGCGGTGCCGACGAAGGAGCCGTGGTCGATGCGGCCCTTCTCGTCCGCCCAGGTATCCTGGTGGGCGTCGAACTGCACGAGGGAGAGGGGGCCGTATTTTTCGGCATGGGCGCGCAGCAGCGGCAGCGTGATGAAATGGTCGCCGCCCAGCGTCAGCATGTAGGCGCCGGATTTCAGGATCTTCTTCGCCTCGCGCTCGATGGTGCCGGGCGTCTTCTGGTGGTTGCCGTAGTCGAGCAGGCAGTCGCCATAGTCGATGACCGCCATGTCCTCGAAGAGGTCGCGTTCGAACGGATATTGCGGATCGTTGTCCATGATCGCCGATGCGCGGCGGATGGCCTGCGGCCCGAAGCGCGTGCCGGGACGGTTGGAGGTCGCGGCGTCGAAGGGAATGCCCCAGACGACGGCGTCCACGTCCTTCAGCACCTTCGTATAGCGGCGGCGCATGAAGGAGAGGATGCCCGCATGGGTCGGGTCCGAGGCTGCGCTCTTCAGCGTCTTGCCCGTGATGGCGTGGTCGATCGTCTTGTTGGCCATGAAAGTCCCTCCGAAGTCTGGCGGGACGTTCGCCAATCGGCGCCTTCAAGGCAAGAGGACTCTGTGGATTTTGTGTCGCCGAAAACGAAAAGGTCGGGGCGAACCCCGGCCTTTCCTGAAGAACAAGTCTTCCGAGCGATTAGCGCTTGGAGAACTGGAACGAACGACGGGCCTTGGCCTTGCCGTACTTCTTGCGTTCGACGACGCGCGAGTCGCGAGTCAGGAAGCCGCCCTTCTTGAGGACCGAGCGCAGGCCCGGCTCGAAGTAGGTCAGCGCCTTGGAGATGCCGTGACGAACGGCACCGGCCTGGCCGGAAAGGCCGCCGCCGGCGACGGTCGCGTCGATGTCGAACTGGCCGTCACGGGCCGCTGCGACGATCGGCTGCTGCAGGATCATCTGCAGGACCGGGCGGGCGAAGTAGGCTTCGAACGACTTGCCGTTGATGGTGATCTTGCCGGAGCCCGGCTTGACCCATACACGGGCAACGGCGTCCTTGCGCTTGCCGGTTGCGTAGGAACGGCCCTGGGCGTCAACCTTCTTGACGTGAACCGGGGCGGAAGCGGCCGGAGCTGCAGCGGCGACGCCGAGGTCCTTGAGCGAGGAGAGGTCGGCCATTATCAGGCGCTCCTTGTGTTCTTGCTGTTCAGCGCGGCGACGTCGAGAGCGACGGGCTGCTGTGCTTCATGCGGGTGGTTGGAGCCGGCGTAGACGCGCAGGTTCTTCATCTGGCGACGGCCGAGCGGGCCGCGCGGAACCATGCGTTCGACAGCCTTCTCGAGGACGCGCTCCGGGAAGCGGCCTTCGATGATCTGGCGAGCCGTGCGCTCCTTGATGCCGCCCGGGTAACCGGTGTGCCAGTAGTACTTCTTGTCGGAGTACTTCTTGCCGGTGAAGACGACCTTGTCGGCGTTGATGACGATGACGTTGTCGCCGTCGTCGACGTGGGGCGTGAAGGTTGCCTTGTGCTTGCCGCGCAGGCGGTTAGCGATGAGGGTAGCGAGGCGACCGACAACGAGGCCTTCGGCGTCGATGAGGATCCACTTCTTCTCTACCTCGGCGGGCTTCTGTACGAAGGTTGCCATGGGAGTAGCTCTTTCTTTAGGGTCCCGAGGCCTTGTGGGCGACGGGCGTTTCTTGTTGCTTGGTTTGGCCCCTTGCGGATGCCAAAAATCGAACGCGGCCCGTGGGGACCGCGATCTGGGCGGCTTATAAGCGAGAGCCGATGGGACGTCAAGGGACGCAATCCGGGCGACGTCAAAGATACGATAATGAAAACAATGGCTTATTTGTGAGGTATATAAATACCACAAATTATCGCGGCGGAATCGAATAGGTCGCGGTGGCGTGGGCCACCAGATCGTCGGCATTCTCGTCGAAAATCGAGGCTTCCATGACCGCCAGCCGCTTGCCGAGCTTGAGAAGCCGGCAGGTGCAGGTGAGGGGGCCGGGCTTCGGCTTGCGCAGGAAGTTGATGTTGAGGCTGGTGGTGACCGCCAGCGCCACCGGTCCGATATGGGCGAGCACGGCGCAATAGGCGCCGACATCGGCGAGCGCGAAGAGCGTGGGGCCGGAGACGGTACCGCCGGGGCGCAGATGCCGCTCGTTCGGCATGAGGCGCATGACGACCGAGCCGGGGGAGACATCCACCACCTCGAACACCTTGCCGTCCGTGTGAAGCTGCGGAAAATCGGTTTCGAGGAAGCGGTTCAGCGCCTCGGGGTTCATGACGGGCGTCAATTCCATGGCATTCTCTCCTGTCGCCTGCTTTGAAGACCGATTTTCCGGCCGCTGCAAGCCCTCTCAAAGTCTATGTACGCGCGCTTGAAACCGGCTGCCGCGCGGCGTAGGACCGGAGGCGGAAACATGAAGGAGGCGATCATGGCGGATGTGGTGTCGTTCAGGAAAGAGGAGCCGACGGGCCTGGTGCGCGTCGAACGCGCCGAGCCGATCCTTCGGATCACGCTCAACAATCCGCCCGCCAATGCCCTCTCCATCGCGGTCATGGAAGCGCTCGGCGCGGCGCTGGATGCCGTCGCCGCCGATGATGCCATCCGCGTCGTCGTGCTCGCCTCGACGGGCAAGGTCTTTTCCGCCGGCCACGACCTCAAGGAAATGACCGCGCATCGCGAGGATGCCGACGGCGGCCGCGCCTTCTTCGAGAGGACCATGCGCATGGCGGCGGAGATCATGCTGAAGATCGCCGCGCTGCCGCAGCCGGTCGTTGCCGAGATCGACGGGCTCGCCACGGCTGCCGGCTGCCAGCTCGTTGCGAGCTGCGACCTTGCCATCTGCACCGATACCTCCACCTTCTGCACGCCGGGCGTCAATATCGGCCTCTTCTGCTCGACGCCGATGGTCGCCGTCACCCGCGCGGCGCACCCCAAGCAGGCGATGGAAATGCTGCTGACCGGCGAGACCATCGACGCCTCCACCGCCAAGGACTTCGGCCTCGTCAACCGCATCGTGCCGCAGCAATATCTCCGTCAGGTCGTCGACAAATACGCTGCCGTCATCGCCGCAAAGTCGCCGCAGGCGCTGCGCATCGGCAAGGCAGCCTTCCGCGCGCAGGCCGGATTGCCGGTAGCGGAAGCCTATGACGTCGCGGTGGCAGCGATGGTCGACAACATGCTCGCGGACGACGCGAAGGAGGGCATCGGCGCCTTCCTCGGCAAGCGCATGCCGGAATGGGACCGGAAGTAGCTAGGCCAGCTTCAGCACCAGCACGCCGCAGGCGATGACCGAGCCGGCGACGTAGCGCCAGATGCCGGCCTTCTCCTTGAGGATGAAGACCGAGATGAGGAGCGCGAAGAGGATGGCGGTCTCGCGAAGCGCCGCCACGGTCGCGACCGGCGCTCTGGTCATAGCCCACAGGGCGAGGCCGTAGGAGGCGATGGAGCCGGCGCCGCCGAGGAGGCCGCGCGCCCAGTTGCGCCGCACATGGTTCCAGACCGGCCGGGTGCCCCGCCGCAGGACCGCCCAGGCGAAGAGCAGCACCGGCGTCGGAAGCGACAGCCAGAGCGTATAGGAGACGGCGTTGCCCGAGACGCGCGCGCCTGCGCCGTCGACGAAGGTATAGCCGGCGATCACCACGGCATTGGCGAACGCATAGGCGATGGCGCGGCGGCTGCCGTGGCGCGCCTCGAGGGCGAGGGTGAGCACGCCCGCCGAGATGACGAGAACGCCGACCATCGCCATGGACGTCAGATGCTCGCCGAGGATCACGCCGCTGGTCATCGCGATCAGAAGGGGCGGTGTGCCGCGCATCAACGGATAGACGAGGCCGATATCGCCGGTGCGGTAGGCGGCGGCCACGAGCTGGAAATAGGCGAATTGCAGGAATGTCGACGTCAGGATGAACGGCCAGGCCGCCGGCTGCGGCATCGGCACCAGCGGAAGGAAAGCAAGGCCGATCACCCCGCCGCCGAGCGAGACCATCGCGGCGTCGAGCGACTTGTCGGTGCCGGATTTGACGAGGGCATTCCAGGTCGCATGCAGGGCCGCGCCGAACAGCACGAGAAAGAGAACGTCTAGCGGCAATCGGGGACCTCGGAAGGGCAGGCGCGCGAAGGGGAGTGCGTCTTCATCTGCCCAAAAGAGGCGGTTTGCAACCGGCAATTTTCAGGAAACCGCACGATCTGTCCCGAATCGGCACAGGGCCCGCATGCAGGCGGGCAGGGGCACGGTCGCCTTCTTTAAGATTTCGGGCTAGAATGCGGCAGGGACGACGAATGACAGGCAGCCAGTGAGAGACGGTCGCGAACGCCGGAGGAGGCAGCGATGAACCATAATCACTATCCCGACAGCTATATTCGCCACATCCTGAAATCCGTGCACACCATCGCCGTGCTCGGCGCCTCGCCGAATGACGCGCGGCCGAGCCATGGCGTCATGGGCTTCCTGCTCGGCAAGGGATACCGCGTCATCCCGGTCAATCCCGGCCATGCCGGCAAGACCATCCTCGGCCAGGCCGTCTACGGGCACCTTGCCGACATTCCCGAGCCGATCGACATGGTGGACGTCTTCCGCGCCGCCAGCCAGTTCCAGGCGGTCGTCGACGAGGTGCTGGCCCTTCGCCCGCTGCCGTCGGTGATCTGGGGACAGTTCACCGTGCGCGACGATGCGGCGGCCGCCCGGGCGGAAGCGGCGGGCATCCGGGTCGTCATGGACCGCTGCCCGGTCACGGAATATCCGGTGCTGATGCTCAAGGCGTCCTGAGCGCTCATATTGACTTCACGTTGCGTTACCCCAATTCTCCGCGCAGAAAACGGGAAAGCGCCATGAACCACGATTCCTATCCGGACTATTACATCGCCGATATCCTGCGCTCGACGAAGGTGATCGCGCTGGTCGGCGCCTCGCCCAACCCGGAGCGCCCGAGCTACCGGGTCATGGCCTTCCTGCTGCGCAAGGGCTATCGCGTCATTCCCGTTAATCCCGGCCAGGCCGGCAAGGAGATTCTCGGCCAGACCGTCGTCGCGCGCCTTGCCGACATAGCCGAGCCCATCGACATGGTGGATGTCTTCCGCGCCGCCGATGCGCTCCCCTCCGTCGTGGACGAGGTTCTGGCGCTCTCCCCGCTGCCGAAGGTCATATGGGGACAGCTCTCGGTGCGGCACGACGAGGCCGCCGCGAAGGCCGAGGCGGCGGGCGTCAAGGTGGTCATGGACCGCTGCCCGGCGATCGAATATCCGCGCCTCGTCGCCTGAGGCCGCGCGGCCGGCAGATCGTCGGAAAATCTTTCTTTGACCGGGCTTTAAGTCTCTGAAATAGTCGCCCCGACTTTAGCCAGGGAGGCCATTTCATGAGCAAGAACAAGCCCGGATTTTCCACGCTCGCCGTCCACGCCGGCGCCCAGCCGGACCCGACGACGGGTGCCCGCGCGACGCCGATCTACCAGACCACAAGCTTCGTCTTCAACGATACGGATCACGCCGCCTCGCTCTTCGGCCTGCAGGCCTTCGGCAACATCTATACCCGCATCATGAACCCGACGCAGGCCGTGCTCGAAGAGCGTGTCGCCGCGCTTGAAGGCGGCACGGCGGCGCTCGCCGTCGCCTCGGGCCATTCGGCCCAACTCCTCGTCTTCCACACGATCATGCGCCCGGGCGAGAACTTCATCGCCGCCCGCCGGCTCTACGGCGGCTCGATCAACCAGTTCGGCCACGCCTTCAAGTCGTTCGACTGGCATGTGCGCTGGGCCGATCCGGCCGACCTGTCGAGCTTCGAGAGCCAGATCGACGACAAGACCAAGGCGATCTTCATCGAGAGCCTCGCCAATCCGGGCGGCACCTTCGTCGATATCGCCGGCATCGCCGAGATCGCCCATCGCCACGGCCTGCCGCTCATCGTCGACAACACGATGGCGACGCCCTACCTGCTGCGCCCGCTGGAGCACGGCGCCGACATCGTCGTGCATTCGCTGACCAAGTTCATGGGCGGCCACGGCAATTCCATGGGCGGCGTCATCGTCGACGGCGGCACCTTCGACTGGTCGGCCTCCGGCAAGTATCCGGCGCTCTCCGAGCCGCGCCCGGAATATGCCGGCATGGTGCTGCACGCCACCTTCGGCAATTTCGCCTTCGCCATCGCCTGCCGCGTCCTCGGCCTGCGCGACTTCGGCCCGGCCATCTCGCCCTTCAACGCCTTCCAGCTTCTCAACGGCATCGAGACGCTGCCGCTGCGCATGCAGCGTCATTGCGACAACGCGTTCGCCGTCGCCAAGTGGCTGAAGAGCCACGACAAGGTGTCCTGGGTCAACTATGCGGGCCTCGAGACCGACCCTAACTATGCGCTGCAGCAGCGCTATTCGCCGAAGGGCGCGGGCGCCGTCTTCACCTTCGGCCTGAAGGGCGGCTACGAGGCGGGCAAGCGTTTCGTCGAGGGGCTGGAAATGCTCTCGCACCTCGCCAATATCGGCGACACGCGCTCGCTCGTCATCCACCCGGCCTCCACCACCCACCGCCAGCTCAGCGAGGAGCAGCAGGTCGCCGCCGGCGCCGGCCCGGACGTCGTGCGCCTCTCCATCGGCATCGAGGACGTCGCCGACATCATCGCGGATATCGAGCAGGCGCTCGCCAAGGCTTGAGAAATCTAGGTCGCCCCTCATCCGGCAGGCCGGATGAGGGGCGATCACGCACACGAAAAGGGCCGCCATGAGCAAGGCACGCAATTTCGACATTTCCGGCATCGCGCCGGAAGAAGGCCGTCCGGCGGCCGACAGGCTGATTTCCGGCGATCCGGTCTTCACCAGCTGGAACATCGAGGAGGCCGATGGCGGCATCTATTCCGGCATCTGGCAATCGACGCCGGGCAAGTGGCGCATCCAGTACGACGAGTGGGAATATTTCCACATCCTCGAAGGCCATTCCATCGTGACCTCCGACGATGGCGAAACCTTCGAGCTCAAGGCCGGCGACCGCCTGATTCTCAGACCCGGCTTCAAGGGAACCTGGGAAGTCGTTGAAACGACTCGCAAGGACTATGTGATCCGGCTTTAGGATCGCGCCGCGCTACCGCCTCCCGGCCTTGCCTATTTCCCGACCGCCACGCCCTCGCGGCGGGGATCGGCGGCGCCCCGGATGCCGCCCTCGGTCAGCTCGATGGCGTGGAGGCCGGAATTCATCTCGCCGGGCTTGACCTCGTAGCCGAGCGCCTTCAGCGGCCCGGCCAGCTTTTCCGCATCCGTGCCCGCCTCGATCTCGTAGGGGCCGAAGCGGTTGATGAGATGGGGCATGGCGACGACGTCGCCGATATCCATGCCCCAGTCGATATAGGCGACGAGCGCCTGTGCCACATAGCCGATGATCTGGCTGCCGCCGGGCGAGCCGATGGCAAGGAGCGGCTTGCCGTCCTTGAGCACGATGGTCGGCGACATCGAGGAGCGCGGGCGCTTGCCCGGCTCGACGCGGTTGGCGACCGGCACGCCCTCGTCATGCGTCCTGAAGGAGAAGTCGGTCAGCTCGTTGTTCAGCAGGAAGCCGCCCGTCATCAGCCGCGAGCCGAAGCCGTTCTCGATGGTCGTCGTCATGGAGACGACGTTGCCCGCCTTGTCGACGATGACGAAATGGCTGGTGGAGGGCAGTTCGAGCGCTGCGTCGCGGCCGAAGTTGAAGGCGTGGTCCCATTCCGGCCTGCCGGCAGCCACGGCGTCGTCGCCGAGCGCCTTTTCGCCGTCGAGCAATTTCGCCCGCTCGCCGAGATAGGTCTTGTCGAGAAGGCCCTCGATCGGGGCGGGCACAAAGTCGGTATCGGCGAGGTAGCGCTCCCGGTCGGCGAAGGCGAGGCGCTGGGCGTCGCCGATCAGCCGCCAGCTTTCCGGATTGTCCTTGCCGAGCGCCTTGAGATCGAAGTTCTCCAGCATGCCGAGCATCTCGCCGATGGCGACCGCGCCGGAGGAGGGCGGCCCCATGCCGCAGACGTCGAGCGCCCGGTAGTGGGCGCAGACCGGCCGGCGCTCCTTCACCCGATAGTTGGCGAGATCTTCCAGCGAGAGGACGCCGGCGTTCCTGCCGGACATGCGCACCGTGTCGACGATCCCCTCGGCGATCGGACCGCTGTAGAAGGCCTGCGCGCCGCCCTTGGCAATCGTGGCGAGGGTTTCGGCATAGGCGGGGTTCTTCAGCACGGTGCCGGCCTTCAGCGGCGCGCCGTCGGCGCCGAAGAAGTAGGCGGCTGTCGCCTCGAAGGTCTTCAGCCGCTCGCCTTCCGCGGCGATGAGGCCGGAAAGGCGCGGCGAGACGGCAAATCCCTCGCGCGCCAGTGTTTCCGCCGGCGTGAAGAGGTCCTTCCACGGCTTGCGGCCCCAGCGGTTGTGCGCCTGCTGCAGCAGCATGACGGTGCCGGGCGTGCCGACCGAGCGCCCGCCGACGACGGCATCGAAGAAATCGAGCGGCTGGCCCGTCTTGTCGAGGAAGAGCTTGGGTGTCGCCTCCATCGGCGCGGTCTCGCGCCCGTCGAGCGTGACGACGCGCTTCGCCTCGGCGTCGTAATAGACGAGGAAGGCGCCGCCGCCGAGGCCGGAGGACTGCGGCTCGACGAGGCCGAGCACGGTCTGGACGGCGACCATCGCATCGATGGCGCTGCCGCCCTCGGCAAGGACCTTCTCGCCTGCCGCCGCCGCGAGCGGATGGGCGGCGGCGACCATATGGTCCTTCGCGGTCGCGACGCTCGCCGCGGCAAGGCCGGTCGCCCGCTCGGGGGCAATCGTGTCCGACGCCTGCTGGGCGAAGGCGCCCGTCGCGGTCATGAGAAGCAGCGAAAGGGCTGCGATCGATGGTCTCGTCATGGCTGCCTCCGTCCGGCGGCTGGGGCGATGGGATGGAGCGGGAGGGATGGCCGGATTCATCCTTCCTTCACCTTGCCTCCGGTTCGGTTGTGGAAATCGCGGTTCCACCTCGCGCCGGTTAACCGCATTCTGGCATAGAGCGCCGCAAAACGCTTGGCCGTCTTGAAGTCGCATACCCTGACACTCTATGTAGGGAAGACGAAACTTGCTGATTCCCAACGTTTGCGAAGGGTTTCAGAGCCACCTGAGATGAAGGATTGATATGAGAAATCCCGTAGATACCGCCATGGCTCTGGTGCCGATGGTCGTTGAGCAGACCAACCGCGGCGAGCGTTCCTACGACATCTATTCGCGCCTCCTCAAGGAGCGCATCATCTTCCTGACGGGTCCCGTCGAGGATCATATCGCCACGCTCGTCTGCGCGCAGCTTCTCTTCCTCGAGGCCGAGAACCCGAAGAAGGAGATCGCGCTCTACATCAATTCGCCGGGCGGCGTCGTGACCTCGGGCATGGCGATCTACGATACGATGCAGTTCATCAAGCCGGCCGTGTCGACGCTCTGCATCGGCCAGGCCGCGTCCATGGGCTCGCTGCTGCTGGCCGCCGGCCACAAGGACATGCGCTTCGCAACGCCCAATGCCCGCATCATGGTGCACCAGCCCTCGGGCGGCTTCCAGGGCCAGGCGTCCGACATCGAGCGCCACGCCAAGGACATCCTCAAGATGAAGCGCAAGCTGAACGAGGTCTATGTCAAGCACTGCGGCCGCACCTACGAGGAAGTGGAACAGACCCTCGATCGCGACCATTTCATGAGTGCGGACGAGGCGAAGGAGTGGGGTCTGGTGGACCAGGTCATCACCAGCCGCGCCGAGACCGAGGGCGGCGAAAACGCCTGAAGTCAAGGTTTTGTGTGCGGATGAGGCATATTGTGACGCATTTGTAATGGTCACGGGCTTTATCCGCACGGCAAACCCGTTAATATTGGCCGTTAATGCTATGTTGATTTGACAGACCTAGCATTCGGTAATTCGGTGGGGCTTCGTTGCCACCGGTTCGGGCGGTGCCCATGCCGGTCAGTACCCCTGGAGCCTTCGAAGGGCGGCGCGAGCGGCCCCCCGAGAAGGTGGTTTGAGTGGTCCGGCCATCTTCCTGAAGATGAACGGCGTGCTGGAAGGAAAGTGATATGAGCAAGGTCAGCGGCAGCAACGGCGGCGACTCCAAGAATACCCTTTACTGCTCCTTCTGCGGCAAGAGCCAGCACGAGGTCCGCAAGCTGATTGCCGGACCGACGGTGTTCATCTGCGATGAATGCGTCGAACTGTGCATGGACATCATCCGCGAGGAGAACAAGACCTCGATGGTGAAATCCCGCGACGGCGTTCCCACGCCCCAGGATATCATCAAGGTCCTCGACGAATACGTCATCGGCCAGCAGCAGGCCAAGCGCATTCTGTCGGTCGCGGTGCACAACCACTACAAGCGCCTGGCGCATGCCGCCAAGGGCTCGGACGTGGAACTGGCGAAGTCGAACATCATGCTGGTCGGCCCCACGGGCTGCGGCAAGACCTACCTCGCCCAGACGCTCGCCCGCATCATCGACGTGCCCTTCACCATGGCCGACGCCACGACGCTGACCGAAGCCGGTTACGTCGGCGAGGACGTGGAGAACATCATCCTCAAGCTCCTGCAGGCGGCCGACTACAATGTCGAGCGCGCGCAGCGCGGCATCGTCTATATCGACGAGGTCGACAAGATCTCGCGCAAGTCCGATAACCCGTCCATAACCCGTGACGTCTCGGGCGAGGGCGTGCAGCAGGCGCTTCTGAAGATCATGGAAGGCACGGTTGCCTCCGTACCGCCGCAGGGCGGCCGCAAGCATCCGCAGCAGGAATTCCTGCAGGTCGACACGACGAACATCCTGTTCATCTGCGGCGGCGCCTTCGCCGGCCTCGACAAGATCATCTCGGCCCGCGGCGAGAAGACCTCCATCGGCTTCGGCGCGACGGTTCGCTCGCCGGAAGATCGCCGCGTCGGCGAAGTCCTGCGCGACCTGGAGCCGGAAGATCTGGTAAAGTTCGGCCTCATCCCGGAATTCATCGGCCGTCTGCCAGTTCTGGCGACGCTGGAAGACCTCGATGAGGATGCGCTGATCCAGATCCTGTCCGAGCCGAAGAACGCGCTGATCAAGCAGTACCAGCGCCTGTTCGAGATGGAAGACGTGGAACTGACCTTCCACGAGGACGCTCTGCGCGAGATCGCCCGCAAGGCGATCGTCCGCAAGACCGGCGCCCGCGGCCTGCGCTCGATCATGGAGAAGATCCTGCTCGACACGATGTTCGAACTGCCGACGCTGGAAGGCGTCCGCGAGGTCGTCATCTCCGACGAGGTGGTCAAGGGCGCGGCCCGTCCGCTCTACATCTACTCGGAGCGCTCCGAGGAGAAGGCGAACGTCTCGGCCTGAACCTCCGGCTCTCCTTGCCAACGATCTGGACCCGCCCACGGCGGGTCTTTTCGTTTGAAAATCACTGGTGATATTTCGTGACTAGCCGCTTCTGCCCATCGAGGGCATGATATGCGACTGATCCGGCGCGCAGGTGAGGCGTTGCGAAACGGCACGCGCCGCGCGAATATGAAAGACTTCGATTCTGTTTCGCGTATGCTCCGGCAATGATTGCCGGGGGAAGGCCGCAAGTTCCGCGACAGCGCGGAAGACTAGACTTCCTTGATGGTTCGTCTGGTTCGGCGCGGGGGTGGGGCACCTCGGCGCCGGGCTTGAAAAAGCGTTAGCCGCACGCCACCTGTGGATGGAAAAGATAGCCGGCCCGGTGTTCCCAGGCACCGAGTGGACCGGTTCCCGGAAACGGGACGTTTGAAAGGAAATGACATGACGAAAAAGACGTCTGCGCCGCACGATTCCACGGCCTATCCGGTCCTGCCCCTGCGCGACATCGTGGTGTTCCCGCACATGATCGTGCCGCTGTTCGTCGGTCGCGAGAAGTCGATCCGCGCGCTGGAAGAGGTGATGGGCACCGACAAGCAGATCATGCTTGCCACCCAGATCAACGCTTCCGACGACGATCCGGAGACCGACGCCATCTACCGTATCGGCACCGTCGCCAACGTTCTCCAGCTCCTGAAGCTGCCCGACGGCACCGTGAAGGTTCTCGTCGAGGGCCGCGCCCGCGCGGAGATCGACGGCTACACCGAGCGCGAAGAGTTCTACGAGGCGATGGCGCATGTGCTGCCCGAGCCGGACGAGGACCCGGTCGAGATCGAGGCGCTGTCGCGCTCGGTCGTCTCCGAGTTCGAGAACTATGTGAAGCTCAACAAGAAGATTTCGCCGGAAGTCGTCGGCGCCGCGAGCCAGATCGAGGACTACTCGAAGCTCGCCGACACCGTCGCTTCGCACCTCTCCATCAAGATCGTCGAAAAGCAGGAAATGCTCGAGACGACCAGCGTCAAGCTGCGCCTCGAAAAGGCGCTCGGCTTCATGGAAGGCGAGATCTCGGTCCTGCAGGTCGAAAAGCGCATCCGCTCGCGCGTCAAGCGCCAGATGGAGAAGACCCAGCGCGAATACTACCTCAACGAACAGATGAAGGCGATCCAGAAGGAGCTCGGCGACGGCGAGGACGGCCGTGACGAGATGGCCGAGCTGGAAGAGAAGATCGCCAAGGTCAAGCTCTCCAAGGAGGCCCGCGAGAAGGCGGATGCCGAGCTGAAGAAGCTGCGCCAGATGAGCCCGATGTCGGCGGAAGCCACCGTCGTGCGCAACTATCTGGACTGGCTCACGGGCATTCCGTGGGGCAAGAAGTCGAAGATCAAGACCGACCTCAACGCCGCCGAGAAGATCCTCGACGAGGATCATTTCGGCCTCGACAAGGTCAAGGAGCGCATCGTCGAATATCTCGCCGTGCAGGCCCGCTCGACCAAGATCAAGGGCCCGATCCTGTGCCTCGTCGGTCCTCCGGGCGTCGGCAAGACCTCGCTCGCCAAGTCGATCGCCAAGGCGACCGGCCGCGAATATATCCGCATGGCGCTTGGCGGCGTGCGTGACGAGGCCGAAATCCGCGGTCACCGCCGCACCTATATCGGCTCGATGCCCGGCAAGGTCATCCAGTCGATGAAGAAGGCGAAGAAGTCCAACCCGCTCTTCCTGCTCGACGAGATCGACAAGATGGGCATGGACTTCCGCGGCGATCCGTCTTCGGCCCTGCTCGAGGTGCTGGATCCGGAACAGAACTCGACCTTCATGGATCACTACCTGGAAGTCGAATACGACCTGTCCAACGTCATGTTCGTGACGACGGCGAACACGCTGAACATTCCTGCGCCCCTGATGGACCGCATGGAAGTGATCCGCATCGCCGGCTACACGGAAGAAGAGAAGCTGGAAATCGCGAAAAGGCACCTGCTGCCCAAGGCGATCCGCGACCACGCGCTGCAGCCGAAGGAATTCTCGGTCACCGACGGCGCGCTGATGGCGGTCATCCAGCAGTACACCCGCGAGGCGGGCGTTCGTAACTTCGAGCGTGAACTGATGAAGCTCGCCCGCAAGGCGGTCACCGAGATCATCAAGGGCAAGGCGAAGAAGGTCGAGGTCACGGCTGACAACATCCATGACTTCCTCGGCGTTCCGCGCTTCCGCCACGGCGAAGCCGAGCGCGAGGACCAGGTCGGCGTCGTCACGGGCCTTGCCTGGACGGAAGTCGGCGGCGAGCTGCTCACCATCGAAGGCGTCAGCCTGCCGGGTGGCAAGGGCCGCATGACGGTCACCGGCAACCTGAAGGACGTGATGAAGGAATCGATCTCGGCGGCGGCCTCCTATGTCCGCTCGCGCGCCGTCGATTTCGGCATCGAGCCGCCGCGCTTCGACAAGACGGATATCCACGTGCACGTGCCGGAAGGCGCGACGCCGAAGGACGGTCCGTCGGCCGGTATCGCCATGGCGACCGCCATCGTCTCCATCATGACCGGCATCCCGGTCTCGAAGGATATCGCGATGACGGGCGAAGTGACGCTACGTGGCCGGGTCCTGCCGATCGGCGGCCTCAAGGAAAAGCTGCTCGCGGCGCTTCGCGGCGGCATCAAGAAGGTGCTGATCCCGGAAGAGAACGCCAAGGACCTGGCGGACATTCCGGACAATGTGAAGAACAGCATGGAGATCGTCCCGGTCTCGCGGATGGGCGAGGTGATCGCGCATGCGCTCACCCGCAAGCCCGAGCCGATCGAGTGGGACGGCACGGTCGAGGCGGCCAAGGTGCCGCCCGTCGAATCGACCGAGGACGGCGCCGGAGCGGTCGCGCACTGAGCCTTCCGCCCGGGGCAATTTGCCCGGCCATGACTGGAAAATGCCAAAAGACCGGCCCCTGGGCCGGTCTTTTTCGTCGAAAAGAGTGTGTAAACCCCGGATTCTCAGGCTTTTCGGGCGAAATATTCTTGCGGGGCGAAGGCCGATGCGTATTCTGCCCCCGACTTGTATGAGTCGTTTCAAACCGTAAGAAAGGGGTGGAAACATGAACAAGAATGAACTCGTATCCGCAGTGGCTGAGAAGTCTGGCCTCTCCAAGACGGACGCAGCATCTGCTGTCGACGCCGTTTTCGAGACGATCCAGGGCGAACTCAAGAACGGCGGCGACGTTCGTCTCGTCGGTTTCGGCAATTTCTCCGTATCGCGTCGTGAAGCTTCGAAGGGCCGCAACCTTTCGACGGGCGCCGAGATCGAGATCCCGGCTCGCAACGTGCCGAAGTTCTCGGCCGGCAAGGGCCTGAAGGACGCCGTCAACGGCTGATCTTCAGCCGCCGTGTGATCCCCGCGTGCAAGCGCGGCCGGTCCTGCGGCAGCTAAAACGCTCTCGGCCTTTCGCGCGTCGTCACCGACGCGCGGCGCTGGAGGGCAGAGCGGTTATCCACTCCGCCGCCATCCTGATTTCAGGATCTGGGGTCCGGTTCGTCCGGGCCCCTTTTTATTTGCGCGGAAGGCGCACCTCACCATCTCGATTGTCATCGCGCTGTAACAGGAAAGCCTCAGAACCGCCGGGTTCCTATTGACCGGATTCCGGAGGATTTCATGAAAACCCGTTCGCTCACCGCTGCGCTGGCAGCGCTCCTCGCCGCATCGGTGGCCTCTGCCGCCAGCGCCGAGCCCGTATTCAATCGCATTGCGTCCTTTGCCGTCGCCGACAACCTGCCGGAAGGCGCGGACAAGGCGAAGCCGACCTCGTCCGAAATCATCGCCGCCTCCGAGGACGGCAACACGCTCGTCTATTCCGACAGCCCGAACAAGGCGATCGGCTTCATCGACATCACCGACGCCAGCGCGCCGAAGGCCGGCGGCACCGTCGCCTTCGAAGGCGAACCGACCTCCGTGACCTTTGCGGCCGGCAAGGCGCTGGTCGCCGTCAACACGCGCGAGAGCTATGTGAAGCCTTCCGGCATCCTCGCCCAGGTCGACGTCGCCTCGAAGGCAGTCGATGCGACCTGCGATCTCGGCGGCCAGCCGGATTCGATCGCACTCAACAAGGACAAGACGCTCGCCGCCATCGCCATCGAAAACGAGCGCGACGAAGAGGTCAATGACGGCGCCATCCCGCAGATGCCGGCCGGCGATCTGGTACTGCTGTCGCTGAAGGACGGCGTCGTCGATTGCGGCTCGATCAAGCACGTAGCCCTGACCGGCCTTGCCGAAATCGCCGGGGAGGACCCCGAGCCTGAATTCGTCTCCTTCAACGGTCTCGACGAAGTCGCCGTGACCCTGCAGGAAAACAACCATATCGTCATCGTCGACGGCAAGACGGGCGCGGTGAAAAACCACTTCTCCGCCGGCACCGTCAGCCTCGAAGGCGTCGATACCAAGAAGGACGGTGCACTGAAGTTCACCGGCAAGGTCGAGGACGTCGCCCGCGAACCCGACGCCGTGAAGTGGCTGGACGACAACCGCCTCGTCGTCGCCAACGAGGGCGACTGGAAGGGTGGCGCCCGCGGCTTCACCATCTTCGACAAGCAGGGCAAGGTTCTCTACGAGAACGGCCCGGCCTTCGAACGCGAGATCGCCAAGATCGGCCATTATCCGGACAAGCGCAACAAGAAGGGCGTCGAGCCGGAAGGCCTGGAAGCCGCGAAATTCGGCGAGGACAACCTGTTCTTCGTGCTGGCCGAGCGCGCCTCCATCGTCGGCGTCTACAAGGACACCGGCGCAGAGCCCGAGCTTCTGCAGCTCTTGCCGTCCGGTATCGCGCCTGAAGGTGCCGTCGCCATTCCTGCCCGCAACCTCCTCGTGACGGCCAACGAGGCCGACCTCGTCGAGGACGGCGGCGCGCGCTCGCATGTCATGATCTATGAACGCGCGGAAGGGGAGGCTGCCTATCCGCAGATCGTCTCCACCGAGAAGGACGGCGAGCTGATCGGCTTCGGCGCGCTTTCCGGCCTTGCCCCGGTCAAGGACAAGCCGGGCATGCTCTATGCCGTCAATGATTCCTTCTATGCCTCGCAGCCGACGATCTTCACGATCGATGCCACCGCGAAGCCGGCGAAGATCGTCGATGCCCTGCGCATCACCCGCAATGGTGCCGCCGCGCAGAAGCTCGATAGCGAAGGCCTGACGCCGGATGGCGAAGGCGGCTTCTGGCTGGCCAACGAAGGCGATGCCGACAAGCTCTATGCCCATGCCATCATCCACGTGAACGCGAAGGGCGAGATCGACAAGGAGATCGCCATTCCCGCCGAGCTGCGCGCCGGCGAAAAGCGCTTCGGCTTCGAAGGTATCACCAGCGTCGGCGAGGGTGACGACACGGTGCTCTGGATGGCAGTGCAGCGCGAATGGGGCGATGATGAGAAGGGCTTCGTGAAGCTCGTCTCCTACAAGCCCTCCGACAAGGAATGGGGCGCCGTCCGCTATCCGCTCGACAAGACGGAAAGCGGCTGGGTCGGCCTCTCCGAAATCACGGCGAACGGTGATCACGCCTATATCATCGAGCGTGACAACCTGATCGGCCAGGCCGCCAAGCTGAAGAAGCTCTACCGTGTGGCGCTGGCCGACCTGAAGCCGGCCAAGCTCGGCGGTGAACTGCCGGTCGTGAAGAAGGAGGAGGTCCGCGACCTCATTCCTGACCTCAAGGCCACCAACGGCTATGTCGTTGACAAGGTCGAGGGCTTTACGATCGATGCGGCCGGCAACGGCTTCGTCGTGACGGACAATGACGGCGTGGACGATTCGTCCGGCGAAACGCTGTTCTTCGGTATCGGCCCGCTCAACGCCATGTAGGCGGCGGGTCCCGCGTCCTCCTCGTGCGGGGGAGGGCGCGGTTTTCCACGTCCAAACGAAAAGGCCGGGATCCTGCGATCCCGGCCTTTTCGTTTCTCGTTGTCGTTCGGTCTTAGCCGACGACGCGCAATGAAGCCGCGGGCGCTGCCTCGGGCAGCTCGCTTGCGTTCCTGTCTCTTTCCCGTTGCAGCTCTTCGGTCTTGGCGCTGAGGCAGCCGATGATGTCCTTCAGATGCTGCTTCTGATCTTCGGTCAGAGCGTTGAAGATCGCTTCGATCGTCTTGTGCTGCGGTTGCTGGGCGGCCGAAATGACGGTCCGGCCCATATCCGTGATCGAGACGATCTTGGCGCGGCGGTCCTTCGGGTCGGGCTCGCGTTTTACGAGCTTGTCGCGTTCCAGGCCATCGATCGCTTCCGTTACCGTACGGGGTGCGAAACCAAGCGCGCAGGCGATATCCGTCGACCGCTGCGGGCCCTGACATTCCAGAAGAAGCAGGAACTTGCTGCGGGCGAGCGAGACGCCTTCGTCCATCATGCACTCATTCACCAGGCGACTCACCTGATGGTAGAGTTTGAACATGCCTTGGGAGATTTCTATCGTGCTACTCATGAGGTGGAATATAGGTATTATGAGGGACCATGTCAAATGATCACGAAGTTTTTCGTTGAATTTGATCATAGATATTGAACGATCCCTGTAAATGCGAACTGTTCGGTAACAGGCGGTTTTTCTTGGCTCTTCTCGGTCTTTTTCGGGGAGGGGCGATTTCTTCCCTGCATAACCCGCCCATAAGGTCGCGGGCGCGGCCGCAAGCATTGACCGGGCGGGTGGCCGGGGCGATGGTCCGGCCATGCCATTCCGCTTCATCCACACGGCCGACCTGCATCTCGATTCGCCACTCGCCTCGCTCGCGCTGCGCAACGCCGACCTCGGCGACCTCGTGCGCGGGGCGACCCGCAAGGCGCTGGAGCGTATCGTCGACCTTGCCATCGCCGAGGCGGTGGATGCGGTGATCGTCGCCGGCGATCTCTATGACGGTTCGCAGACTTCCATGGCGACCGCGCTCTTCCTGATGGGCCAGATGCGGCGGCTGGAGGCGGCCGGCATCCGCGTCTACATCATTCGTGGCAACCACGATGCGCAGTCGCAGATTACCCGCGAGCTGACCTTCCCGCCCAACGTCCACGTCTTCGACGGGCGCGGCAAGCCGGTGCGCGCGGGGGCGCTGGAAAATGGCCGCGAGGTTCATGTCCACGGCGTCAGCTTCGCCAATCCGCACGCCCCCGCCTCGCTGCTGCCGACCTTCCGTGCGCCGGTGCCGGATGCGGTCAATATCGGCCTCATGCATACGAGCCTTGCCGGCGCGAGCCGGCACGATCCCTATGCCCCGGTGGGGCTTGCCGATCTTTCGGCGCACGGCTTCGACTACTGGGCGCTCGGCCATATCCATCAGCGGCGCGTCCATCTGGAAAAGCCCTGGATCGTCATGCCCGGCAACCCGCAGGGCCGCGACATCAACGAGGGCGGGCCGAAGGGCGTGACGCTCGCCACCGTCGCCGAAGACGGTTCGATCACCTGCGAGGAACGCCGTGTCGCCGTCGCGGTCTTCGAGCGACTTTCGCTCGACCTTGCCGGCATAGACGACTGGAACGGCATGCTCGACCGGGCCGAAAGCCTGCTCGGCGCGGCGCGGGCGGCCGCAGGCGGCGCGCATCTCGTCGCCCGCCTTGCCGTGACCGGCGCGACGCCGCTCGCCTGGCGCCTGCGCCGCGACGAGGACCTGCTGCTTGCCGAATTGCAGAACCTTGCCGCCTCGCTCGGCGAATGCTGGATCGAGGCGGTGGAGCTTGCCGTTTCCGTACCCGCTGCGGAAGCGGGCGCCGATGCCGGCCCGCTCGCCGAGCTGGCGCGCCTGATGCGCGAGGACGTCGTGGAGAACCATGCCTATCGGGAAGAGCTGCGCGAGACGCTGGGCGATCTCCTGCGCCAGCTTCCGCGGGAGGCGCGCAGCCTCCTTGCCACGGACGAGGCGGAGGAGGAGGCGCTGCTGTCGGACCTCGCCCTTCAGGGCTCGGACGCCGTGCTCGCCCGCCTCGGCGGCGAGAGCGGGGGAGCCTAGCGCATGCGCCTCGACAGACTGGACCTCGTCCGCTACGGCAAGTTCACCGACCGCAGCCTGGATTTCGGCAGCGCGCAGCCGGGCAGGGCCGATTTCCACCTCGTCCACGGCCCCAACGAGGCGGGCAAGTCGACGCTTTTCTCCGCCTATCTCGATCTCCTCTTCGGCATCGAGAAATCGAGCGCCTACGGCTTCCTCCACCCCTATGCGCTGATGCGCGTCGGCGGCGCGCTCTCCATCGGCGCGCAGCGGCACGAGGCCTATCGCCTCAAGAAGAACCAGGGCTCGCTCGTCACGGCCGACGACCGGGCGTTGCCGGACGGGCTCTTCGCCTCCGTGCTCGGCGGGATGGACCGCAACGCCTATCGCACCATGTTCTCGCTGGACGACGAGAGCATCGAGAAGGGCGGCGAGGATATCCTGAAGAGCGAGGGCGAGCTCGGCTCCATGCTGTTTTCCGCCAGCTCCGGCCTGTCCGACATGGCCTCCGGCCTCGCCGCGCTGAAGGCGGAAGCCGACGACTTCTACCGCCCCTCCGGCCGCAAGCACGGCCTGTCGGTCCTGAAGGCGGAAATCGAGGCGCTGGCCGCCGAGCGCAAGGCGCTCGACGTCGCCGCGCGTGATTACGGCCAGCTCGTCCGCGACCGCGATGCCGCGGCCCAGCGCCACGAAAAGGCGACGGCCGCGCGCGGAGAAGCGCGGGCAGCGCTTGCGCAGGCGGAGCGCAGCCTTTCCGCGTTGCCTTACCTCCATCGCCTGCGAGCGCTGCGCACGGAGCTCGGCGGCTTCGACCTCGGCGATTCGCCGCCGCCCGCCTGGCGCATGCTGCTCGGCGAGCTTGCGCGCGAAGAGGCGGAGATCGCCGCGCGGGCCACGCGCGTCGTCGACGAGCGCGAGCGCCATGTGGCGGAGCGCGCCGCGCTTGCCGAAGACCTTGCGGTGCTCGCCGCCGAGGCCGATATCGCCGCGCTTTCCGGCTCGGCGCTGGAAGCCCGCTTCCGCACCGCCGCCATGGACCTTGCCGCCCGCGAGGCGGACCGTGACCGCGCTGCCGCGACCATCGCCGCCGGCATTGCCACGCTGGGCCTGCCCGCCGAGGCCGATCCACTTGAAATCCTGCTGCCCGCCGGCCTTGCCGAACGGCTCGGCTCCCTCCTGTCGCGGCGCGTGGCGCTTGCCGAGCGGTTCGAAGCCGCCGGGCGGGAGCGCGCGGAGGCGGAAAAGACCCTTGCTGCCATTGGCGACGGGGGCGGCAGCGCCTCCGACGCGGAAAGACAGCGCGACGAGGAGGCCCAGTCGGCCCTTGGCGCCATCGTCCGCGCCGCCCGCGCCGGCGATCTGCCCGCCCGCCTGCGCGAGGCCCGGCGCCTTGCGGCGCTGGCAAAGCAGGAGGCGGATGGCGCCCTGTCCCGCCTCGCGCCATGGACGGGCTCCGCGGCTGCGCTGGAAGCCGTCGCTGCTCCGGCAACGGACGAACTGGAGCGCCTGCGCCGGCAATCCGACGCGGCGGCCGATGCTTTGAACCGGCAGCGGGAACAGGTCGCGGTGCTGGAGCGCGATGTCGCCGCCGCAAGGGCAACGCTCGATGCGCTTCGCAAGGCAACGGGCGCGGCGGGGGAGGAAGAGGTCGCTCACCTGCGCGCCGCGCGCGAAGCGGCATGGCAGGCGCATCTGGCGAAACTGGACGCACCGTCCGCCGGGACCTTCGAGGCGGCGATGCGCGAGGACGACCGCGCGACGGAAGCGCGGTTGCGCAATGCCGACCGCCTGTCGGAAATCCGCGTCCTCGAACGCACCGTCTCCGAAGGGGCGGCAAGGCTCGAAACCCTCGGCGCCGAGACGCTGCGGCTGGAACGGCAGAGGGCGGATATCGAGGCGGAATCCTCCGCCCTTGCTGTCGGCCTCGGGCTCGCGCCGCAGGCCTCCCTTGCCGATGTGGTTTCCTGGCTGGAGCGCCGCGCCGTGGCATTGGAGAAACTCGCCATGCTTGCACGGCAGGAGATGGAGGCGGGGCTTGTCGCGCGGGAAGCGGGCGATGTCTCTTCCCGCCTCTCCGCCTACCTTCCCGAAGGGGTGGTAAAGGATGCGGGCTTCGACGAGACCCTTTTCCTTGCGGAGGACAGGCTGGAGGCGCTGAAGACCGCCCGCGCCGAGCGCCTTGCCACCGCCGAGCGCCTTGCGCGCGCAAAGGCGGATGTCGAGGCGCGCGGGAAGGCCATGGACGAGGCCGCAAGCGCATTGGCGGCATGGCAGGAGGTTTGGGACACGGCGATTGCCGGCACGTGGCTTGCGAGCGGCAGCGCCCCGGCCGATCCGGATCGCCTCGCGACCCTGCTGCCCGCCTTGCAGGCGCTTGCCCAGAATGTCGAGCGGCAGCGCGAACTGGAGCATCGCATCGCGGCCATGCGCCGCGACCAGGAGGATTATGCCGGCCATGCGGGCCGACTTGCCGATCGCTTGGCCGATCGCCTGACGGAACCCTTCGATCCCGCCGATCCTCTGGCGACCGTCGCCGGGCTCGCAAGCCGCCTTGCAGCGGCGAAAATGGTCCGCGACCGCCGCGAGGCCATCGACAAGGCCCTCGCGCGGCTCGACGAGGAGGAGAGGGCGCTGGACGAGCGCCGCGCGGTGCTCGCCTCGCGCCAGTCGGATATCTTTGCCTTCCTCGGCTGCGAAAGCCTCGCGGAGGCGGAGATCCTGCTCGAAGCCTACCGCAAGCGCGACGAGGTGCGCAGCCGCGCGGAGGATGCCGCGCGCGATCTCGTGCAGCAGATGCGCGCGGAAACGGTCGACGAGGCCGAGGCGCTGCTCGCCGTCGTCGACGAGGACCAGCTTGCCGCCGAGCGCGGCGACCTTTCGGCCCGGCTGGACGAACTGGACCGGGCGGTGCAGGAACAGCACCTCGCACGGGCGAAGGCCGAGGAGGCGCTCGCCGCCATCGCCGGCAGCGACGCGGCGGCGGCGCTGGAGGAGCGGCGGCGCACCGCGCTGGTCGACCTTGCGGAAAGGTCGCGGCGTTATCTTTCGACGCGCGCCGGCATCATGGCCGCCGAACAGGCTCTTCGCCTTTACCGCGAGCGCCATCGCAGCGCGATGATGGAGCGGGCCTCGCACACCTTCCGCGACATTACCGGCGGCGAATATGCCGGCCTTTCCACGGTGCTGGAGAAGGACAGCGAATTCCTCGTCGTCAATGCCGCCGCGGGCGGCTCGAAGCTCGCGCGGGACCTTTCCAAGGGAACGCGCTTCCAGCTCTATCTCGCCCTGCGCGTTGCCGGCTATCACGAGATCGCCGCAAGCCGCGAGATCGTGCCCTTCATCGCCGACGACATCATGGAGACCTTCGACGACCGGCGGGCGCTGAACGCGCTGCGCGTCATGGGCGGGATGGCACGAAGCGGGCAGGTGATCTACCTGACCCACCACCAGCACCTGAAGGAGCTTGCGCGGGAAGCCTGCCCGGACGTCACGATCCACGAACTGTGACGGCTGAAACGGCCCGGAAGCGGCCGGAATGGGCGCCGCGAACTTGACTTGCCGGGGGTTAAATGTTTCTTGGCGCACCATCGGCAATGCCTGCGCAGACTGCTTCGCGCGGCGTTCCGCCCGGCAATTCCTCCATCGGGAATTGCGGGAAGGCTAAGGACAGGCATGACGACCGGAACAGGCAAAGAGGCGGCGATCTGGGAGCGGGGTTTTGCACCCGTCGGCTTCCTCGTGCTGCTTTTCACGCTGTTCTTCTCGCAATTTCCCCTTTCGGGCGATGCGGGAACGCCGGGCCATCCGCAGCGCGCGGCCGCTGAGGGCGGACTCGCGCCGTCGCCGCTCTCGTCTGCCGGCGAGGACCTCTGGTTCCCGGCCGGCAGCCATGCGGAACGGCGCGTCGCCAAGGCCAAGACGGGCCTTGCGGACGGCGATTCCGCCGGCAAGGCGCTCCTGCCGTCCGCGGGCGCGCTGCTCTATCCCTTTGAAACCGCGTCCGTCGTCGTCTTCCCGGCGGCGGAAGATGCGGCGCCGGTATCGGCCGGCAGTGCTGCCTTCCGCAGCCGCGCGCCTCCGGCTTTTGCCGCCTGAGGCCCTCCGGCGCTAACGCGCCGCGCCATTCGATTGAATTCCGATCCCACGGTCGGCGCCGGCCTTTTCGGTCGCGCCGTTCCGGCAGTTGAAGTGGAACAACCCCATGAAAACCTCCAAATGGGCATTGTTTGTCTCCGCCGCCATCATCCTCTTCGGGATGCTCGCGGCCGTGCCGAACGTGCTGACGCCTGAGCAGCAGGCGAAATACGGGCACTTCCTGCCCTCCAATCCCGTCACCCTCGGCCTCGACCTGAAGGGCGGTTCGCACCTTGTCCTGGAGGTGGATTCCGCCGCGCTGCGCAAGGCGCGCATGGACGTGCTGCTCAACGATACCCGCGCGATCCTGCGCACCGCCGGCGAGCGTGCCTCGGCCGCCCGCCTCAACGGCACGACGCTGACCGTCACGCTGCCCGACCAGGCGGCGCTCGACAAGGTGCTGCCGGAAGTGCGCAAGCTTGCCGCGCCCACCTCGACGCTCGGCTTCGGCGCCGGCTCGTCGGATATCGATGTCGCGACCAGCGGCCTCCAGATCAACGTGACGCTGACCGAAGCCGGCATCAACGAGCGCATGTCGGCCGCCGTCGAGCAGAGCCTCGAGATCATCCGCCGCCGCGTCGACCAGGTGGGCGTTGCCGAACCGCTGATCCAGCGCGTCGGCGGCGACCGCATCCTCGTCCAGCTTCCGGGTCTTCAGGACCCGACTCGCCTGCGCCAGCTTCTCGGCTCGACCGCGCAGATGAGCTTCCACATGGTCGACCAGACCGTGGATCCGAACGGCGTCGCCCCGCGCGGCGTGCTGATCCTGCCCGGCGCGAACGACGGCCGCAAATATGCGGTCGAGGAGCGCGTGGCGATCTCCGGCGACCGGCTGGCCGACGCCAAGGCCGGCTTCGACCAGCGCTCGAACGAGCCGATCGTCTCGTTCAGCTTCGATTCCACCGGCGCGCGTCAATTCGCGGAAATCACGCAGGCCAATGTCGGCAAGCCCTTCGCCATCGTCCTCGACGGCAAGGTGCTGACGGCGCCGGTCATCCGCGAGCCGATCATCGGCGGCCAGGGCCAGATCTCGGGCAACTTCAACCCGCAGGAAGCGACCGTCCTCTCGGCGCTGCTGCGCTCGGGCGCCCTGCCGGCACCGCTCACCATCATCGAGGAGCGCACCGTCGGCCCGAATCTCGGTTCGGACTCGATCCGCATGGGCCTTTATACGGGCTTCGCCGGCCTTCTCGCCGTCGTCATCCTCATGCAGGTGCTCTATGGCGCCTGGGGCCTCATCGCCAATCTCGGCCTCGTGCTGCACACGATCCTGACGATCGGCGTGCTGGGCCTCCTCGGCTCGACGCTGACCTTGCCCGGCATCGCCGGCATCATCCTCGGCATCGGCATGGCGGTGGACGCCAACATCCTGATCAACGCCCGTATCCGTGAAGAGACCGCGGGTGGGGCCGGGGCCATGAAGGCGCTCGACGTCGGCTTCAACAAGGCCTACGCCACCATCGTCGACGGCAACATGACGACCATGGTCGGCATGATCCTGCTCTTCATGTTCGGCTCGGGCCCGGTGCGCGGCTTCGCCATCACCATGATCATCGGCCTTGCGATCTCGATGTTCACCTCGATCACCTTCGTGCGCTTCCTGATGCGCGAGGCGGTCATCGTGCGCAAGATGAAGAAGATCGATATCCATTCGCTCTTCGGCAAGGTCTGGGAAATCCCGACCTTCTCCTTCATGCGCGGCCGCTACATCGCCATCGCCATGTCGGCCTTCATCTCGACGAGCTCGATCATCCTGTTCTTCACGCCGGGCCTCAACTACGGCATCGACTTCGTCGGCGGCATCCAGGTCGAGGCGACCTCCAAGTCGCCCATCGACCTCGCGACGCTCCGCAAGAAGATGGAGGACCTCAACCTCGGCGAAGTGGCGCTGCAGGAATTCGGCCAGGGCACGTCCGTGCTCGTGCGCGTCCAGCGCCAGCCGGGTGGTGAGGCCGAGCAGACCGCGGCGCTTCAGGAGATCCGCAACGGCGTTGCCGAGATGATCCCGGACGCCAATTTCGAGCGCACGGAAGTGGTCGGCCCGACGGTCAGCACCGAGCTGGCGCGGTCCGGCTTCCTCGCCGTCGGCCTCGGCATGGTGGCGATCCTGATCTACATCTGGTGGCGCTTCGAGTGGCACTTCGCGGTGGGCGCCATCGTGACGCTGATCCTCGACATCACCAAGATGATCGGCTTCTTCTCGCTGATGCAGATCGATTTCAACCTGACGGCCATCGCCGCAGTGCTGACGCTGATCGGTTACTCGGTCAACGACAAGGTGGTGGTGTACGACCGAATGCGCGAGAATTTGCGCAAGTACAAGTCGATGCCGTTCTCCGACCTCATCGACCTGTCGATCAACCAGGTGGTCATGCGATGCATCTTCACCTCGCTCGCCGTGGCGGTCTCGCTGCTGCCCATGGCGATCTGGGGCGGCGACACGGTCAAGCCCTTCGCCTGGCCGATGCTGTTCGGCGTCGTCGTCGCGACGACCTCGTCGATCTATATCGGCGGCCCGATCCTGCTGTTCCTCAGCCGCTGGTGGAAGGATCGCGACACCGCCCGCGCCACCGGCACAGCCGGCAAGCCGGCTGCGGAAGCGTAAAGCAGAACGGGCGCCCTCGAGGCGCCCGTTTCGTTTCAGGGGAAGCGTGCGGGACTGAAGGTCTCGGCCCCGATGCCCTCGCGGGCGAGCGGCTCCGGCACCGGGCTTTCCGTGAGGAGGGCGGCGGCAAGGCTGCCGAGGGCGGGCGAGGTGAGGATGCCGTAGCCGCCCTGGCCGGCGAGCCAGAAGAAGGACGGCTCGTCCTGAGCCGGCCCGACGATGGGCAGGCGGTCGGCGGAAAAGCTGCGCATGCCGGCCCAGCTGCGGAAGACCCGGCGCACACTGAGCGTCGTCGCCTCCTCGACATAATGGGCGGCATAGGCGATGTCGATTTCCTCCGGCTGCACGTCGGCGGGCTCGCAGGGCGTGGCGTCGGCGGGCGAGGCAAGCAGGCGGCCGCCTTCCGGCTTGAAATAGAACGTGTCCTCGATCTCGTTCATTTCCGGCAGGCTGCCCGCATCCACGCCCTCCGGCAGGTCGACCGTGACGGCGGTGCGCCGGTGCGGCAGGATGCCGAGGGGCTTGACGCCGGACAGGCTGGCGACCGTGTCCGCCCAGCCGCCCGCCGCATTGACGAGCACGCCGGCGGAAAGGGTTTCGCCATTGGTCTCGATCAGCCACCGGCCGCCGTCCCGTCGGGCGCCGGTGAAGGGACGCCTTTCGAGGACCTGCGCGCCGTTGTGCCGGGCGTGGCGAGCATAGGCCTGCAGGAGCGCGTCCACCTCGATGTCCCAATAGTCCGGGTCGAAATAGGCGGCCGCGACATAGGCCGGGTTCATGATGGGCGTGCGGGCAAGAAGCGCAGCCTCGTCCAGCCACTCGACGGCGACGCCGAGCGCCTTCGTCTGCTCGAAGCGTTCGCGCACCAGCGCAGCCTTGTCCTCGGCGCCGAACAGGATGCTGCCGCGTGCGACGAGAAGCGGCACGGCGGCAAAGCCCTCCGGCGGGCTTATCATGAAGGCATGGCTGGCGCGGGCCAGCGCGTTCACGAGGGGGGCGTTGTCGCGCAGGGTGAATTCGGCGGCCGAGCGGCCGGTGCTGTGGTAGCCGAGCGCCTCCTCCCGCTCCAGCACCACGACGGAGCGGTGCGGGCTCAGAAAATAGGCGAGCGACAGGCCGGCAATGCCGCCGCCGATGATTGCGATGTCGAAAGTCTGCATGGCCGCCTCCGTCTGTTCGTGGAGAAAGGCCTACGAAAGCTGCCGATATTCTTCAAATTTATAGCGCTGAAGGCGGGTATCATCAGGATTGATGCGGCTCGCCCCAGCGCCAGACGGGCACGTCGGCGATATGGGTGAGGAAGGCGCGCTCGGCCGGGTTGAGCGCCGAGCCGGGATTGGTGATGCGGAAGGTCTCCGTCACCGGTAGGTCGTCATAGGGCGGCAATTGCCAGAGCTCGCCGGCGGCCAGCGCCGGATCGGTGAGGTGGGCCGGCAGCATGCCGATGCCGGCATTGGCGACGACGAGGCGCAGCACCTCCTCGACGTTGAAGGCCAGCGCCCGCACCTGCTGGCCGAAGGAGCCGACGGCGCGCACCGCCGTTACCGGCCCCATATGCGGCCCGCCGAGCACGTCGGCGAGGAAGCTGACATAGGGCTCGCCGCGCAGGTCCTCGAGCCGCGCGTCGCGCCTGCCGAACAGCCGGTGTCCGCGCCCGCAATAAAGCGCATAGCGCTCGAAGCAGAAGGGCACCTTGTCCAGCCCCTCGGGAATGATGCCGTCCGAAAGGCCGAGCGTCGCGACGCCCCGCTCGACCGAGCGGATCACGTCCGTCGTCGTCTCGACCGTCACGCCGACGGTGACGCGCGGATGCAACCGGAAGAAATCGGCGATGGCCCGGTCCCATTCCGGGTTCATGGCGTGGCTGACGGCGTGGATGGTGATGTGCCCGGCAATGTCCTCGCCGGAGGGCTCCATCGCCTCCGGCAGGCGCACGATGGCGGTGAAGATGTCGCGGCAGAGCGCATGGAGGCGCTCGCCGGCTTCCGTCAGCTCGAAGCGGCCGGGGCTGCGGTCGATCAGCCGGTGGCCGACCGATTGCTCCAGCCGTTTCAGCGCCATGCTGACGGCCGGTTGTTGCAGCAGCAGCCGGTTCGCCGCCCGCGTGATCGAGCCTTCCTCCACCACGACGACGAAGGTGCGCAGGAGGTTCCAGTCGAGATTGTGGGCGAAGCGTTCGAGGCGGTTGATCGGCATGCGCCTAGCTAGGACGGCGGGGCGGGGGAAGGCAAGGGCTCTTGCCCTGTGCGGCCGGGCTGCCCCTCATCCCGCTGCTGCGACCTTCTCCCCGCAAGTGGGGAGAAGGGGATGGTGCACTGCTTTTCCTCAAGCAACTCCGGCAGAGAGGAAGGAAAGCGGTTCCGCTTGTTTCCTTCTCCCCGCTTGCGGGGAGAAGGTGGCCGGCAGGCCGGATGAGGGGCGCGCTACGCTTCCCACGCTCACTTCATCGTATAGATATCGATCGAGAAGTACTTGTCGTTGATCTTCTGATACGTCCCGTCCTCGCGGATGGCCTTCAGCGCGGCGTTCAGCTTCTCGCGCAGGTCGTTGTCGTCCTGGCGCACGGCGATGCCGACGCCTTCGCCGACGAATTTCGGATCGGTGATGGGCTTGCCGATCAATTCGCAGCAGGCCTTGCCGTCGTCGTTCTTGGTGACCCAGTCGAGCAGCGGGATCATGTCGCCGACCTGCAGGTCGAGACGGCCGTTGGCCATGTCGAGGTTCACTTCGTCCTGTGTCGGGTAGAGCTTGATGTCGGCGTCCGGATAGACGGCGGCGGCGTAGTCGGCCTGCGTGGTGCCGGACTGGGCGCCGATGGTCTTGCCCTTCATGCCTTCATTGGTGAAGTCGGTGATGCCGGAATTCTTCGGCGCGGCATGGGTCATGGCGGCAAGATAGTAGGGGTCGGTGAAGGCGACCTGCTTCTTGCGCTCCTCGGTGATGAACATCGAGGCGATGATCATGTCGTATTTCTTGGCGATGAGGCCCGGAATGATGCCGTCCCAGTCCTGGCCGACGACTTCGCATTCGACCTTCATCTTCTCGCAGAGCGCAAGGCCGATCTCCACGTCGAAGCCGCCGAGCTTGCCGGCCGAATCCTGGAAGTTGAAGGGCGGGTAGGCGCCCTCCGTGCCGATCTTCAGCGTCTCGGCGGATGCGGTGGCCGAAAGCAGGGTGGAGCTTGCGAGAGCCAGCGCAAGAAGCATTCTTTTCATGGTTGTTCCCCAGTTGTGATTGCGAGCAATGGGGAACGGTAGCGCGGGGCCGCGCATAAACGAAATAGATAGCCATAATGTTGGCTATCATTTCAGTTTATGCGCTTTGCCTGTTTTACCAGCGCTGGTGGACATGCGGTGCGACGAGGCGCTCATAGACCTCGCGCGTCGCTTCCATCACGTTTTCCGGGATGGCGGGCAGGCTTGCGGCCGCCGCATTGGCTTTCGCCTGTTCGCCGTTGCGAGCGCCCGGGATGACCACGCTGACGGCATCCGCCATCAGGATCCAGCGCAGCGCGAAGGCGGCCATGCTCTCGCCCGCCGGCACCAGTGCACGGATTTCCTCGACGGCTTGCAGGCCCGTCTCGAAAGGCACGCCGGCAAAGGTCTCGCCGACGTCGAACGCGTCACCGTTGCGGTTGAAGTTGCGGTGATCGTCGGCGGCAAACGCGGTGTCCCGCGTGATCTTGCCGGAGAGCAGGCCGCTTGCCAGCGGCACGCGGGCGATGATCGCGACCTTGCGGCGGGCGGCCTCCTCAAAGAAGAGCCGCGCCGGGCGCTGGCGGAAGATGTTGTAGATGATCTGCACGCTGACGACGCCGGGATATTCGATCGCCTTCAGCGCTTCCTCGACCTTCTCGACGCTGACGCCGTAATCGGCGATCTTGCCGGCGGCCTTGATCTCTTCCAGTGCCTGGAAGACCTCGGGGCGGTAATAGACTTCGGTCGGCGGGCAATGCAGCTGCACGAGGTCGAGGCATTCGACGCCGAGATTCTTCAGGCTGCGGTCGATGAAGCTTTCGAGATTGGCCTTGTTGTAACCGTCAGCGACATGCGGGGAGAGCCGGCGACCGGCCTTGGTCGCCACCATCGGGCGCTCACCGCCACGTTCCTTCAGCACGTCGGCGATGATCTTTTCCGAGCGGCCGTCGCCATAGACGTCGGCGGTGTCGATGAAGGTCATGCCGGCATCGAGTGCAGCGTGAAGGGCGGCGCGGCCATCCGCTTCGCTGACGTCACCCCAGGCGCCGCCGATCTGCCAGGCGCCGAAGCCGATATCCGTGGTGGTGAAGCCCGTACGGCCGAATGTGCGATGTCTCATGAAAATCTCCCGGCAAAAAATGAATTTGCCGGGAGGTAACATCCCAGGAAGGGACGGACAAGGAACGCCGGTCAGGCCGACGTGATTTCGACGAGGTAGAAGGCGGCGCTTGCGCCCGCCGGCACCACTTCCGCCTCCTCCGCGCTATCGAGCACGAGGGCGTCGAGCGGCTGGAGGCCGAGGAGGCCATCCGCCGTGGAGACGCCGAGCGGTTCGAGCGCCAGCAGCAGACGCTGGCCCGACGATGCCGGGAGCGCCTTCGCGCCCTCGGCGACGTAATGCGCGAGGCTGTGCCCGAAAACGCCGCGCCGCGTCATCACGTTGAGGTCGGTGATCGGCCCGCCGGGAAGGCGTGCCGTGGTCGGCGCATCGGCCGGGAAGGGGAGCGGTGCGGACTTTGGTGTCAGCAGCCTCTCGCCAAGCCCTTCGATGGACAGTTCCATACCGTCGCCCGTAAGCACCGCCAGCGTGCGGTCGATGCCGGGGAAGACGGAGAAGGGACCGTCGCTCGCCACGCCCGCCATGCTGACGCGCCAGCCGAAATCCGAAAGGCTCGCGCCTTCCGGATGCACGATCACCTCGACCGTCTCGCCGCCGCCGTTCTTCCACGGCATGCGGCGATGGTCGGCGTTGCGGAGCAACCGGCTCATCAGTTGCCCAGGATGCCCGGCAGGCGCAGGCCCTTTTCACGGGCGCAATCGAGCGCGATGTCGTAGCCCGCATCGGCGTGGCGCATGACGCCGGTCGCCGGGTCGTTCCACAATACGCGGCCAACGCGCTCGGCGGCTTCATCCGTGCCGTCGCAGCAGATGACGACGCCCGAATGCTGCGAGAAGCCCATGCCGACGCCGCCGCCGTGGTGGAGCGACACCCAGGTCGCGCCGGATGCGGTGTTGAGCAGGGCGTTGAGCAGCGGCCAGTCGGATACGGCGTCCGAGCCATCCTTCATCGATTCCGTCTCGCGGTTCGGCGAGGCGACGGAACCCGAATCGAGGTGGTCGCGGCCGATGACGATCGGAGCCTTCAGTTCGCCGTTCTTGACCATCTCGTTGAAGGCGAGGCCGAGGCGATGGCGGTCGCCGAGGCCAACCCAGCAAATGCGCGCCGGCAGGCCCTGGAAGGCGATGCGGTCCTTCGCCATGTCCAGCCAGTTGTGCAGGTGCTTGTTGTCGGGCAGCAGCTCCTTCACCTTGGCGTCGGTCTTGTAGATGTCTTCCGGATCGCCCGAGAGAGCGGCCCAGCGGAACGGACCGATGCCCTTGCAGAACAGCGGGCGGATATAGGCCGGCACGAAGCCCGGGAAGGCGAAGGCGTTTTCGAGGCCTTCTTCCTTGGCGACCTGGCGGATGTTGTTGCCGTAGTCGAAGGTCGGGATGCCCATGTCCTGGAAGGCGATCATGGCTTCGACGTGCTCGCGCATGGAAGCGCGGGCGGCCTTTTCGACAGCCTTCGGGTCGCTTTCGCGCTTTGCCTTCCACTCGGCCATCGTCCAGCCCTTCGGCAGGTAGCCGTTGATCGGGTCGTGGGCGGAGGTCTGGTCGGTGACCATGTCGGGGCGGATGCCGCGGCGGATCATTTCCGGCAGGATCTCGGCTGCGTTGCCGAGCAGGCTGACGGACTTGGCTTCGCCGGCCTTCGTCCAACGGTCGATCATCGCCATGGCTTCGTCGAGCGTCTCGGCCTTCTCGTCGATGTAGCGGGTGCGCAGGCGGAAATCGATCGAGTCCGGGTTGCACTCGACGGCAAGGCACGAAGCGCCGGCCATGACCGCGGCGAGCGGCTGGGCACCGCCCATGCCGCCGAGGCCGCCGGTGAGGACCCACTTGCCCTTGAGGTTGCCGTTATAGTGCTGGCGGCCGGCTTCCACGAAGGTCTCGTAGGTGCCCTGAACGATGCCCTGCGAGCCGATATAGATCCACGAGCCGGCCGTCATCTGGCCGTACATGGCAAGGCCCTTCTTATCCAGCTCGTTGAAGTGATCCCAGGTGGCCCAGTGCGGCACGAGGTTGGAGTTGGCGATGAGAACGCGCGGCGCATCCTTGTGCGTGCGGAAGATGCCGACCGGCTTGCCGGACTGCACGATCAGCGTCTCGTTTTCTTCAAGGTCGCGCAGCGAGGCGACGATCTTGTCGAAATCGGCCCAGGTACGGGCGGCGCGGCCGATGCCGCCATAGACGACCAGTTCGTGCGGGTTTTCCGCGACGTCGGGGTCGAGGTTGTTCATCAGCATGCGCAGCGGCGCTTCGGTCAGCCAGCTCTTGGCGGTGCGTTCGGTGCCGGTGGCGGCGCGGACTTCGCGGATATTGTGGCGGGGATTGTCGGTCATGGCTGGTTCTCCCGGATCAGCGTTTGAGGGTGGAGGCGAGCGCCTCGATGCGTTGCAGAATGTCTTTCAGGTGAACGCGGAGCCGTGCGGCCTTTTCCGCGTCCAGATCGAAGGGCGGGACTTCCGTGGACAGATGGCTCACCTGGGCGAGCTCCATCTGGATGGCGTGCACGCCGGTTTCCGGCTTGCCGTAGTGGCGCGTCGTCCAGCCGCCCTTGAAGCGGCCGTTGAGGATGCTGGTATAGCCTTCGGCCTTCGCGCAGGCCTCGAACGTCGCCGTTTCGATTTCCTTCGCGCAGGTGCGCCCCATGTCGGTGCCGACGTTGAAGTCCGGCAGCCGGCCCTCGAACAGGAAGGGAATCAGCGAGCGGATCGAGTGGCAGTCGTAGAGGATTGCCACGCCATGGATCGCCTTCACACGCTCGATCTCGGCGGCGAGGGCCGCGTGGTAGGGCGCATGGAAATTGGCGAGCCGGTAGGCGATGTCGGCCTCGGTCGGCGCTTCGCCATCCTTCCAGATCGGCTTGCCGTCGAAATCCGTCTCCGGAACGAGGCCCGTCGTGTTCTGGCCGGGATAGAGGCTGACGCCAGCCGGATCCCGGTTGGCATCGATGACATAGCGGTGGAACGTGGCGCGCACGGTCGTCACGTTCGGCAGCAGGCCGTCATAGAGGCGTTCGATGTGCCAGTCCGTATCCGCGAGGATGCGGCCATTGTCGTTCAGGCGCTCCCAAATATCGGCAGGAACATCCGTGCCGGTATGCGGGAAGGCGAGAATGACGGGCGAGGTGCCCTGGTGGGTTTCGAAGAGTGCCATGTCAGGCCTCCAGAACCGGCAGGATACCCTTGGTGACGGAAGCGGCGAGCGCGCCCGAGGAGACGAACGTGCCGGCGGCGGCGAGGTCCGGGGCCATGTAGCGGTCTTCCTCCAGCGTCGGCACGACGGTGCGCAGTGCGGCGACGACCTTCTGCAGCTCCGGGCTTGTGGTGAGCGGTGCGCGGAACTCGATGCCCTGGGCAGCCGTCAGCGCCTCGATGCCGATGATGGCGGAGAGGTTTTCCGTCATGCGCAGCAGGCGGCGGGCACCGTGGCAGGCCATGGAGACATGGTCTTCCTGGTTGGCGGAGGTCGGGGTGGAGTCGACCGAGGCCGGATGCGACATCTGCTTGTTCTCGCTCATCAGCGCGGCCGAGGTGACTTCCGCGATCATGAGGCCCGAATTGAGGCCCGGCTTCTTGGCGAGGAAGGCCGGCAGGCCGAAGGAGAGGGCCGGATCGACCAGCAGCGCGATGCGGCGCTGGGCGATAGCGCCGATCTCGCAGGTCGCGATCGCGATCTGGTCGGCGGCGAAGGCCACGGGCTCCGCATGGAAGTTGCCGCCGGAAACGACGCTGTTATCCGACAGGACGAGCGGGTTGTCGGTCACGGCATTGGCTTCGATTTCGAGCGTATGGGCGGCCGAGCGCAGGAGATCGAGGCATGCGCCATCGACCTGCGGCTGGCAGCGGATGCAATAGGGATCCTGCACGCGCTCGTCGCCGGTGATGTGGCTGTCGCGGATGACGGAGCCGGCCAGCAGTGCACGAAGCGAGGCGGCCGCATCGATCTGGCCCTTGTGGCCGCGCAGCGTGTGGATGTCGGGATGGAACGGCGCGGAGGAACCCATCGCAGCGTCGGTGGAGAGCGCGCCGGTGACGAGCGCGGCCTGCGCTGCGCGGTGGGCGCGGAAGAGGCCGGCAAGCGCAAGGCCGGTGGAGACCTGTGTGCCGTTGATCAGTGCGAGACCTTCCTTGGCGGCCAGAACGACCGGCTTCAGGCCGGCCTTTTCGAGGGCCTTGCCACCCGGCATACGGTCGCCGGCATAGATGGCTTCGCCTTCGCCGATCATGACGGCGGTCATGTGGGCGAGGGGAGCGAGGTCGCCCGAAGCGCCGACGGAGCCCTGTTCCGGAATGACCGGGATGACGCCCTTGGCCTGCATGGCTTCGAGCAGGCGGACGATCTCGATACGCACGCCGGACGCACCGCGGCCGAGCGAGATCAGCTTCAGCGCCATGATGAGGCGCACGATGTTTTCCGCAAGCGGTTTGCCCACGCCGCAGCAGTGCGACAGGATCAGGTTGCGCTGGAGCGTCGCGACATCGGCCGGTGCGATCTTGATGGAGGCGAGTTTGCCGAAGCCGGTATTGATGCCGTAGACCGGCTCGTCGCCGGCGGCGATTTCCGCGATGCGCGCGGCGGCCTTCTGGATGCCGGCATCGAAGGACGCGTCAAGCTTGGCGGCTTCGCCGGTCCAGTAGATGGTTTCGAGGGTTTTCAGGGGCACGGAGCCCGGATGAAGCGTGATCGTCATGTTTCATTTCCCGATGCAGCGCACAGGCTGCGTATGATGTGATCAGTGTCCGCTGCGGATACGGGCATGCATGGGGTTGAAGCCCATGCGGTAGACCAGTTCCGCCGGCCGGCCGATGTTCCAGAGAACGAAATCGGCCCATTTTCCGGCCTCCAGCGTCCCCACCTCGTCGACCAGCCCAAGCGCGCGAGCGGCTTCGCGTGTCGTGCCGGCGATGCATTCCTCGACGGTCATGCCGAAGAGGGTTGCGGCCATGTTCATGGTGAGGAGGAGGGAGGTGAGCGGCGACGTGCCGGGATTGGCGTCGGTTGCGACCGCCATTTTCACGCCGTGCTTGCGGAAGAGATCAACCGGCGGCTTCTTGGTTTCACGAATGAAGTAGAAGGCGCCGGGCAGGATGACGGCGACGGTGCCGGCTTTCGCCATCGCGGCTGCGCCCGCATCGTCGGTATATTCGAGGTGATCGGCCGAAAGCGCGCCGTAGCGGGCGGCAAGTTCGGCGCCGTGCAGATTGGAAAGCTGGTCGGCATGGAGCTTGACCGGCAGGCCATGCGCCTTCGCGGCCTCGAAGACCTCGGTCATCTCGGCGGTCGAAAAAGCGATGCCCTCGCAGAAGCCGTCCACCGCATCGGCAAGCCCCTCGGCCGCGACGGCCGGCAGCATCTCGGTGACGACCTTCTTTATATAGGCCGTCTTGTCGCCGTTCATTTCCGGCGGCAACGCATGGGCGCCGAGGAAGGTGGTGCGCACGGTGACGTCGCGCTCGTCGGCGATGCGGCGGGCCGCACGCAGCGACTTCAGTTCGTTTTCCGTGTCGAGGCCATAGCCGGACTTCATTTCGACCGTCGTCACGCCTTCGGCGATCAGCGCATCGAGGCGGGGCAGGGTTTCCCGCACCAGATCGTCCTCGCTTGCCGCGCGCAGCGCCTTCACCGAGGAGACGATGCCGCCGCCGGCCCGCGCGATCTCCTCATAGGAGGCGCCGGCAAGGCGAAGCTCGAATTCATGGGCGCGGTCGCCGGCATGCACGAGATGGGTATGGCAGTCGATGAGGCCGGGCGTGATCCAGCGGCCTTCACAATCGATGCTCTCCGCCTTGGCGAACATGGCGGGAAGCTCTGCTTCCGGACCCGCAAAGGCGATGCGCCCGTCGACGACGGCGATCGCGCCGTTTTCCACGATGCCGAGGCCGGGCAGGCTTTCGTTGAGCGTCGCAAGCCGGGCATTGCGCCAGACGCGGGCGATGTCGTTTTCCGTTGCCGTCATCGTGATTGCCTCTTCCCTGTGATGGAGATAATGTATATACATAATCACATCGGACGCAAGAGCCATTTTTCGGATCGGCGTCAGGGGTGCACATCGGGAGAGGAGACCGGCCATGGCCGTCATTCATGCAAGGCAGGCGCTGCTCGCAAGCGGCTGGGCGAACAATGTCCGCATCAGCGTCGAGGGCGGGCGGATCACGGGAATCGAGAGCAGGGCGGCCGCGCCGGGCGACGAACGCCACGACACCCTCGTCGCCGGCATGCCGAACCTGCACAGCCACGCCTTCCAGCGCGGCATGGCGGGCCTTGCCGAAACGCGCGGCCCCGGCAGCGACAGCTTCTGGAGCTGGCGCAATGTCATGTACCGCTTTGCGCTCTCCATGACGCCTGACGATGTCGAGGCGGTTGCCGCGCAGCTCTATGTGGAAATGCTGGAAGCCGGCTTCACCCGCGTCGGCGAGTTCCATTACCTGCACCACGACAAGGACGGCGGGCATTATGGCGACATCGCCGAAATGGCCACGCGGATCGCCTCGGCCGCGTCCGAGACCGGCATCGCCCTCACGCTGCTTCCCGTCTTCTATGCCCATGCCGGTTTCGGCGGCACCGCGCCGGGCGAGGGGCAGCGCCGTTTCATCAACGACCGCGATTCCTATGCGGCCCTTCTGGAGCGCTGCCGCGCCCTCACGGGTTCGTTGCCGGATGGTGTCACGGGTGTCGCCCCGCACAGTCTGCGCGCCGTCACGCCTGATGAGCTGAGCGCCGTCGTCACCATGGCCGGCGACAAGCCGATCCATATCCACATCGCCGAACAGGTGAAGGAAGTGGAGGACAGCATCGCCTGGTCCGGCCGCCGCCCGGTGGAATGGCTGCTGGAGAACCAGAAGGTCGACGGCCGCTGGTGCTTCATCCACGCCACCCACATGACGGATGCCGAAACGCTGGGCATGGCGAAAGCCGGCGCCATTGCCGGCCTCTGCCCGGTAACGGAAGCCAATCTCGGCGACGGCACCTTCCCGGCGCCCGATTTCCTCGCCGCTGGCGGCCGCTACGGCGTCGGTTCCGATTCGAACGTGCTGATCGGCCTGCCGGACGAACTGCGCCAGCTCGAATATTCCCAGCGCCTCTATCATCGCGCCCGCAATGTCCTGGCGGAGCCGGGCGGCTCGACGGGCCGTGCGCTGTTCGACGGCGCGCTCGTCGGCGGCGCGGCAGCGCTGGGTGCGGAAGCCGGTCTTGCCGCAGGCAGGGCAGCCGATTTCGTCAGTATCAAGGCCCGCCACGGCCTCGAACTTGCCGGCGACGGCCTGCTCGACGGCTGGATCTTCGCGAACGGTGCCGAAGTCGATTGCGTCTGGGTGAATGGCCGCAAACAGGTCGAGGGTGGCCGGCACGTCGCCCGCGAAGCGGTCGGCCGGCGCTTCACCGCGACCATGCGGGCGCTCGCCACGGCCTGAGGCCGTATTGAAAGCCGACCGGGCCTTTCCTATGACTTTCCTGAGACCGGGCGAATCCACGCCCGGAGCGGAGGCGACCATTTCCATCGACGGGGACAGAACAGAGGTCGAGGCCAGGGAGCCTTCGCTGCACCGGCGCATCCTCGATGATGTCGAGGGCAAGATCCTGTCGGGCGAATGGCCGCCGGGCCACCGAATCCCCTTCGAGCACGAGCTGACCGAACAGTATCAATGCTCGCGCATGACGGTGAACAAGGCAATCACCGAGCTGGTCAAGCGCGGCCTCATCGAGCGCCGCCGCAAATCGGGCAGCTACGTCACCCATCCGCACGCCCAGTCCGCGGTTCTCGAAATCCACGATATCCGGCTTGAAGTCGAATCGCTCGGGCTTCCCTATCGCTACGAGCGCCGCACGCGCCTCGACCGCGCGGCCAAGGCCGTCGACCGCCGGCTGATGGAGCTTTCCGATTCTGCCCGGCTGACGGATATCTCGGCGCTTCACTTTGCCGGCGCGCAGCCCTTCTGCCTGGAAGATCGCCTCATCAACCTCGAAGCCGTGCCCGAGGCCTCCGGAGAGACGTTCGAGGATGTCGCCCCCGGCGCCTGGCTGATCAGCCGCGTCCCCTGGAGCGCCGCCGAGCACCGCATCCGCGCCGTCGGCGCCGATGTCCGCGCCGCCGAACTTCTGGCCATCGCGCCCGGCACGCCCTGCCTCGTCGTGGAACGCCGCACCTGGAGCGGTGGCCTTTACATTACCCATGTGCGTCTGACCTATCCCGGCGAAAAGCACGAACTCGTCGCCGAATTCGCCCCGACGCATCCCAAGCAGGTCGTCTGAACTCCGAGGGTGGACGGATACCCTCCGCTCTGTCACAAGGGATTCCAGAACGCGACTGCCGATAGTTTTAGATCGGGGTCGGGCGACCGATTGACGTCACGTCGCTGCCGCGAGATCACGCTGGCCGTTCTGATTTCACCATTTCGACCCTGCCGGATCCCGAATCCGGCTAGACGCCCGCAGGATCGCCCGCCATGACCAAGAAGCCCAAACTGGAGCATTCCGAGCTTTCGGGAGAATTCACGGAAGACGGCGTCACCGTGCTCGTCGACATCTCCCGCCCCGCCGGCACCCAGAACGACTGGAAGCTGGAGGTCGTCACCCAGAACGAAGACCTCTTCGAATGGGACGAGCCCTTCGCCACCGACCGCGAAGCCTTCGACGAATTCCTGGCCACGATCGCAAGGGACGGCATCCATTCGTTCCTGGAGGACGACGAGGAAGAAGAACCGCCGACAACGCATTGACGCGGCGCCCCGGACCGGCCCGCATAGCCGGGCCGGTTATGGCAGGGAAGGGCAACGCCAGAACGAAAAAAGCCCCGTTTTTACGGGGCCTGCGTGCGAATTCCGGAGGAAGAATGGTGGGCGATGAGAGACTCGAACTCCCGACATCCTCGGTGTAAACGAGGCGCTCTACCAACTGAGCTAATCGCCCGCCGCGTTGGTGGCTGTGATCTATGCGGAACCGGATCGAACCGCAAGAGGCAATCGCAAAGTTTTTTGCATTTTTTTGAACGGCCCCATGAAGATGTGCAAGGGTGTGGAAACATTTCGCGACGCGTCATTCTTTTGTCTTGAAACCTGCTTGACACCCAAACCCGAACCCCGTAGTTAGCCGCTCATCGAACGGCTCAGGCCGCTCGGGACGGATGCTTCGTCATCCGGTCGCTTTCGAGGAATGCGGGTGTAGCTCAGTCGGTTAGAGTGCCGGCCTGTCACGCCGGAGGTCGCGGGTTCGAGCCCCGTCACTCGCGCCACTCGAAGGACCGGACGATCGTTCGGGGCCGCAAGGCCACAAAGATGCGCGGGTGTAGCTCAGTCGGTTAGAGTGCCGGCCTGTCACGCCGGAGGTCGCGGGTTCGAGCCCCGTCACTCGCGCCATTTCTTTCCTTTCAGGCCATTGTCGTCGTTTCCTCATGCATCGCATGAGGCACATTTTCGTGGAAATTCTTCCCGTCGCGCCGAATGTTTCTGGCCGCCTTCCCGTCTTCGTATAGCTTGCCGAGCGAAGAGAGGGGATTTGCATGCGTAATGTCACCATGGCCTTGACGGGCCTTGCCGCGCTCGTGGCGCTCAGCATCCTGTTCGGTTCGTGGTACACCATCGACCAGGGCGAGCGCGGGGTCATCCTGCGCTACGGCGCCGTCGCCGGCACCGCGGAGCCGGGCCTCGGCTTCAAGCTGCCGCTGATCGATTCGGTCGTGCGAATCTCCGTTCAGTCCAAGGCCGTCGTCTACGAGAAGATGGAAGCCTATAGCCGCGACCAGCAGCCGGCCGATATTCGGCTTTCCGTGAACTACCGCATCCCGGCCGATCGCGTGCAGGACGTCTACGCGACCTATGGCGGCGAGGACGGGCTGATGTCGCGCCTCATCGAGCGCAAGGTCTTCGAGGAGACGAAGACGGTCTTCGGCCGCTTCAATGCGGTGACGGCCATCCAGGAGCGCGGGCGCCTCAATGCCGAGGTCGCGACGGCGATCCAGGAAGGCGTTTCCGGCCCCGTCATCATAGATAGCGTGCAGATCGAGAACATCGACTTCTCCGATGCCTACGAGGCGAGCATCGAGCAGCGCATGCTGGCGGAGGTCGAGGTGCAGCGCCTGCGCCAGAACGCCGAGCGCGAGAAGGTGCAGGCGGAGATCACCGTGACGCAGGCGCGGGCCCAGGCCGACGCCCGCCGCGCCGAAGCGCAGGCCCAGGCCGACGCCGTGCGGCTGGCCGCGCAGGCCGAAGCGGAAGCGATCAAGCTGCGCGGGGAGGCGGAAGCCGGCGCCATCAAGCTGCGCGGCGATGCGCTGCGCGACAATCCCGGCCTCGTCTCGCTGACGCAGGCGGAAAAATGGGACGGACAACTGCCGCGCACCATGCTGCCGGGCGGCTCGATCCCCATGCTCAATCTCAATGCGAACTAAGGGAAGGGCGGGGCCGCGGCGGGCTTTTCCGCCGCGCCTGCGGCGAAACGTCCCGCGCTCCGCCTTTCATCGAATCGTAACGATTTAAAAAGGCCCGTCCCCGGCCTTCGGAGCGACAGGGAAAAGAACACAATGATTGCGGCGAAAGCCGGACAAAGCCTTGCGCGGGGACGCTCACTGCGCTAACGACGTGGCGTTGCAACATACTTTATCGGCTTGCAGGTCTTCGACCATCAGGCGTCTCTCCGGCGCCACGAGCAGGCAGGATGGACGCCAATGACTGAACTTCTCGGTTCCTATATCCCGATCGCCATCTTCATCGGTATCGCACTCGTGATCGGCATTGCCTTGCTGGTCGCGCCGTTCGCCGTCGCATACAAGGCCCCCGATTCGGAAAAGCTCTCCGCTTACGAGTGCGGCTTCAATGCGTTCGATGATGCGCGCATGAAATTCGATATCCGCTTCTATCTGGTGTCGATCCTCTTCATCATCTTCGACCTGGAAGTCGCCTTCCTCTTCCCCTGGGCCGTTTCGTTCGGCGACATGGGCTGGTTCGGCTTCTGGTCCATGATGGTCTTCCTCGGTGTCCTGACCATCGGCTTCATCTATGAATGGAAGAAGGGAGCACTCGAATGGGAGTAGCTCATACGAACAACACGCTCGTCGCGCCGCAGCCCAAGGGGATCATCGATCCCAACACGGGAAAGCCCGTCGGCAGCAACGATGCCTTCTTCGGCGAGATCAACAACGAGCTCGCCGACAAGGGCTTTCTTGTCACCTCCACGGATGAACTCATCACCTGGGCCCGTACCGGCTCGCTGATGTGGATGACCTTTGGCCTGGCGTGCTGCGCCGTCGAGATGATGCAGCTCTCGATGCCGCGCTACGACGTCGAGCGCTTCGGCTTCGCGCCGCGCGCCTCGCCGCGCCAGTCGGACGTCATGATCGTCGCCGGCACGCTGACCAACAAGATGGCCCCCGCGCTCCGCAAGGTCTACGACCAGATGCCCGAGCCGCGCTACGTCATCTCGATGGGCTCCTGCGCGAACGGCGGCGGCTACTATCACTATTCCTATTCGGTGGTGCGCGGCTGTGACCGCGTGGTGCCGGTCGACATCTATGTACCAGGCTGTCCTCCCACGGCGGAAGCGCTCCTCTACGGCGTGCTCCTGCTGCAGAAGAAGATCCGCCGGACCGGTACGATCGAACGTTAAGGGCAGGGGACTGACACGATGAGCGAAGCCCTCCAGGAGCTTTCCTCCCATATCGGCGAAGCGGCCGGCGGTCTCGTCGCCTCCGCCGATATCGCCTTTGGCGAACTCACCCTGAAGACGGACGGCGCCCGCGTCGTCGAGCTTCTGACCTTCCTGCGCGACGACGTGCAGTGCGGCTTCGTCAACCTCGTCGACATCTGCGGCGTGGACTGGCCGGCCCGCGCCGAGCGCTTCGACGTGGTCTATCACCTTCTGTCGCCGCGCCAGAACCTGCGCATCCGCGTCAAGGTCGCGACGGGCGAGGACCAGCCGGTTCCGTCGGCCTGCCCGGTCTATCCGGGCGCCGACTGGTTCGAGCGCGAAGCCTACGACATGTACGGCATCCTCTTCACCGGCCATCCGGACCTGCGCCGCATCCTCACCGACTACGGTTTCGAGGGGCACCCGCTGCGCAAGGACTTCCCGACGACCGGCTTCGTGGAAGTGCGTTATGACGACGAGGTCAAGCGTGTCGTGTACGAGCCTGTCGAACTGAAGCAGGAATTCCGCAACTTCGACTTCCTCTCTCCCTGGGAAGGCACGGATTACGTGCTGCCGGGCGACGAGAAGGCGAAGACGAACTGATTTTGGGTCGGGCGACCCGCTAGGGCGCCGGCCTCTGGAGCAAGCGGCATGAACGAGCACAACGTTCGCAACTTCAACATCAACTTCGGCCCGCAGCACCCTGCGGCGCATGGGGTTCTGCGTCTTGTCCTCGAGCTCGACGGCGAAATCGTCGAGCGCGTCGACCCGCATATCGGCCTGCTGCATCGCGGCACCGAGAAGCTGATCGAGACGAAGACCTACCTTCAGGCCGTGCCCTATTTCGACCGCCTCGACTACGTGGCGCCGATGAACCAGGAGCATGCCTTCGCGCTCGCCGTCGAGAAGCTGACCGGCACCGAGGTTCCGATCCGCGGCCAGCTCATCCGCGTGCTCTATTCCGAGATCGGCCGTATCCTTTCGCACCTCCTCAACGTGACGACCCAGGCCATGGACGTCGGCGCGCTGACGCCGCCGCTCTGGGGCTTCGAGGAGCGCGAGAAGCTGATGGTGTTCTACGAGCGTGCCTGCGGCGCGCGCATGCACTCGGCCTATATCCGCCCGGGCGGCGTCCACCAGGACCTGCCGCACGAACTGGTGGAAGACATCGGCAAGTGGATCGATCCGTTCCTGAAGACCGTCGACGACATCGACGAGCTGCTGACCGGCAACCGCATCTTCAAGCAGCGTAACGTCGATATCGGCGTCGTAAAGCTGGAAGATTGCTGGGCCTGGGGCTTCTCGGGCGTGATGGTGCGCGGTTCGGGCGCGGCGTGGGACCTGCGTCGCTCGCAGCCCTACGAATGCTATTCCGACCTCGACTTCGACATCCCGATCGGCAAGAACGGCGACTGCTACGACCGTTACGTCATCCGCATGATCGAAATGCGCGAAGCTGCCAAGATCATGCGCCAGTGCGTCGACCGTCTGCTCGGCGACGCCAAGGTCGGCCCGGTCTCCTCCATCGACGGCAAGATGGTTCCGCCGAAGCGCGGCCAGATGAAGCGTTCGATGGAAGCGCTGATCCACCACTTCAAGCTCTACACGGAAGGCTACCATGTGCCGGCCGGTGAAGTGTATGCGGCCGTGGAAGCGCCGAAGGGCGAGTTCGGCGTCTATGTCGTCGCCGACGGCACCAACAAGCCCTACCGCTGCAAGATCCGCGCCCCGGGTTATGCCCACCTGCAGGCCATGGACTTCATCTGTCGCGGCCACCAGCTCGCCGACGTCTCGGCGATCCTGGGTTCCCTCGACATCGTGTTCGGCGAGGTTGACCGCTGATGCCGAACGCAGCCCTTGCCGTGACCGCCGCGATCCCGACCGCCGCCGCCTTCGCGAAGGCCGGTGTTCGGGCGCATGCGTCCGCAGGCTGTGCTTTCGTATTCCTTCAGAACGACACGCCGGCCCACGGCCGCGCTTCCGCCGACAAGGCGGGAACGCGGCGCCGGCAGATTAACTGAGACAAGGCGTTACAGAATGTCCGTTCGTCGACTAGCCGATGACAATGTCCAGCCCGCCAGCTTCGCCTTCTCCAAGGAGAATGCGGCCTGGGCCAAGGCCACGATCAACAAGTATCCGAAGGGCCGCCAGCAATCGGCGGTCATTCCGCTGCTGATGCGGGCGCAGGAACAGGACGGCTGGGTCACCAAGGCGGCCATCGAATATGTCGCCGACATGCTCGACATGGCCTATATCCGCGTGCTCGAGGTCGCGACCTTCTACACGCAGTTCCAGCTGCTGCCGGTCGGCACGCGCGCCCATGTCCAGGTTTGCGGCACGACGCCCTGCATGCTGCGCGGCGCGGAAGACCTGATCAATGTCTGCAAGAAGCGCATCCACGCAGAGCCCTTCCATCTCAACGAGAGCGGCACGCTTTCCTGGGAAGAGGTCGAGTGTCAGGGCGCCTGCGTCAACGCGCCGATGATCATGATCTTCAAGGACAGCTATGAAGACCTGACGCCGACGCAGCTTGAGCACATCATCGACCGCTTCGACGCCGGCAAGGGCGCCGACGTCAAGCCGGGCACGCAGATCGACCGCATCTATTCGGCTCCTGCCGGTGGCCTCACCAGCCTGAACGAGCCGGAAGCGGCTGCGAAGAAGACCACGACGCGCGCCAAGAAGGTCGACGAGGACAGCGTCAGCGTTCCCCCGTCGAACGCCGCCCGCGCCAAGACGGACGCCGACGAGACCGACCCGAAGCTGAAGACGCCCGCGACCGCCAGGAAGGAAGCCGCCGCCAATGCCGAGGCAAAAGGCGAGACGCGCGCCGAAGGCGGCGACGCAGCGGCCAGGCAGCCGCTCGCGGCCGCCGTCAAGCCGTCGCTGGAGGACAAGAACCGTCCGGCCGGCATGGAACGCCCGGCGACGCCCGACGACCTCAAGCTCATCTCCGGCGTCGGCCCGAAGATCGAGGGCATCCTGCACGAGCTCGGCATCTTCACCTTCGCGCAAGTCGCGTCCTGGAAGAAGGCGGAGCGCGAGTGGGTCGATCTCTATCTGAATTTCAAGGGCCGCATCGAGCGCGACGACTGGGTCAAGCAGGCCAAGGCGCTCGCCAAGGGCGGTGAAGCGGAATACATCCGCGTCTTCGGCAAGAAGCCGCGGTAAAGGGGTGAATCATGCTTAAAGACCAGGATCGCATCTTCACCAATATCTACGGCACCAAAGACAAGTCGCTGAAGGGCGCCATGGCTCGCGGCCATTGGGACGGCACCAAGCAGCTGCTCGAAAAGGGCCGTGACTGGATCATCAACGAGGTCAAGGCCTCGGGCCTGCGCGGTCGTGGCGGCGCCGGCTTCCCGACCGGCCTCAAGTGGTCCTTCATGCCGAAGGAGAGCGACGGCCGTCCGCATTACCTCGTCGTCAATGCCGACGAATCCGAGCCCGGCACCTGCAAGGATCGCGATATCCTGCGCCACGATCCGCACACGCTGATCGAAGGGTGCGTCGTCGCCTCCTTCGCCATGGGTGCGCATGCGGCCTATATCTACGTGCGTGGCGAGTTCATCCGCGAGCGTGAAGCGCTCCAGGCTGCCATCGACGAGTGCTACGATGCGGGCCTGCTCGGCAAGAACAACAAGCTCGGCTACGATATCGACATCTACGTTCACCACGGCGCCGGCGCCTACATCTGCGGTGAAGAGACCGCGCTGCTCGAAAGCCTCGAAGGCAAGAAGGGCCAGCCGCGCCTCAAGCCGCCGTTCCCGGCGAATATGGGCCTCTACGGCTGCCCGACGACCGTCAACAACGTCGAGTCCATCGCCGTTACGCCGACGATCCTGCGCCGCGGCGCAAGCTGGTTCTCCAGCTTCGGCCGCCCGAACAATGTCGGCACCAAGCTTTTCATGATGTCCGGCCACGTCAACAAGCCGTGCACGGTCGAGGAGAGCATGGGCATCTCCTTCCGCGAAATGGTCGAGAAGCACGGCGGCGGCATCCGCGGCGGCTGGGACAACCTGCTCGCCGTCATCCCGGGCGGTGCGTCGTGCCCGGTCGTCAAGGCCGAGGACATGATGAATGTCACGCTCGACTTCGACGGCCTGCGCGAGGTGAAGTCCTCCTTCGGCACCGGCGGCATGATCATCATGGATCGCTCGACCGACATCATCAAGGCGATCTGGCGCATCTCGGCCTTCTTCAAGCACGAGAGCTGCGGCCAGTGCACGCCCTGCCGCGAAGGCACCGGCTGGATGATGCGCGTCATGGAGCGCATGGTGCGCGGCAACGCGCAGAAGCGCGAGATCGACATGCTCTTCGACGTGACGAAGCAGATCGAAGGCCACACGATCTGCGCGCTCGGCGACGCCGCGGCCTGGCCGATCCAGGGCCTCATCCGCAACTTCCGCCCCGAGATCGAGGCGCGCATCGACCAGTACACCGCCAATGCCATGGCGCATGGCGCGGTGCTGGAAGCCGCGGAGTAGGACGATGACGAAGCCGGTTGGACAGGATGCGAATGCGACCCACGTCCCGCCGGCTGAAGCTGCCGGCGACGATCCGTTCGGGCTGTCGCCGTGGCTGAAGCAGATGCCGGACATGCCGCTGCATCCGCTGATGGCGCATCCGATGGCGGCGATGGCCGCCACGACCGCGATCGGCTTCGGCATTGCGGGCCAGATGGCCGGGGCGATGCTGGGCGTGATGCAGAGCGCGGCGGAGCGGACGAAGGCGATGCTGGACGAGGCGGCGGAACTTACCGCCAAGGCCGAAGCCGCGAAAGAGACGGCGGCGCCCGTGAAGGCGAAGCCGGAACTGCGGATGGTTCCGAAGGCGGAACCGGAGATGAAGGTGGCGCGCGAGAAGAGCGCGACGCCGAAGACGGCGGAAGCCAAACCGGCGCGCAGGGCGCCGGCGGGGAAAGCCGGGAAGGCCGATGACCTGAAGGCGATTTCGGGCATCGGGCCGAAGCTGGAGCAGGTGCTGAACGGCATGGGGCTCAAGCGTTACGCCGACATCGCGGCCCTGACGGACGCGGATGTCGCAAGGATCGAAGCCGAACTCGGTCTCGGCGGGCGCATCGCCCGCGACGGCTGGGTGGAGCAGGCAAGGACGCTGGCGAAGGGCAGGGGCTAGGCCCGCCGGAACCGGCAGATGGAACAAAGGCCGAAGGGAAGGGCGAAGGCCCGGAACGGAAGCCGGAGAATGGCGCTGGCAGGACGCGGGATTCCCCGCGTCAGAAGCGGGATTGAGATATGGCAAAGCTGATAGTCGACGGAAAAGAAATTGAAGTCCCGGATCACTTCACGCTGCTTCAGGCGTGCGAGGAGGCGGGTGCCGAAGTTCCGCGCTTCTGTTTCCACGAGCGGCTGTCGGTTGCCGGCAACTGCCGCATGTGCCTCGTCGAGGTGAAGGGCGGCCCGCCGAAGCCGGCTGCTTCCTGCGCCATGGGCGTGCGCGACCTGCGTCCCGGCCCGAACGGCGAGCCGCCGGAAGTCTTCACGACCACGCCGATGGTCAAGAAGGCGCGCGAAGGCGTGATGGAATTCCTGCTCATCAACCACCCGCTGGATTGCCCGATCTGCGACCAGGGCGGCGAATGCGACCTGCAGGACCAGGCGATGGCTTTCGGCATCGACAGTTCGCGCTATGCCGAGAACAAGCGCGCGGTCGAGGACAAGTATATCGGCCCGCTCGTCAAGACGGTCATGAACCGCTGCATCCACTGCACGCGCTGCGTCCGCTTCACGACGGAAGTCGCCGGCATCACCGAGCTTGGCCTGATCGGCCGTGGCGAGGATGCCGAGATCACCACCTATCTCGAGCAGGCGATGACGTCGGAGCTTCAGGGCAACGTGGTCGACCTCTGCCCGGTCGGCGCGCTGACCTCCAAGCCCTTCGCTTTCACGGCCCGCCCGTGGGAACTGAACAAGACGGAATCCATCGACGTCATGGACGCGGTCGGCTCGGCCATCCGCGTCGATACGCGCGGCCGCGAAGTCATGCGCATCCTGCCGCGCGTCAATGAAGAGATCAACGAAGAGTGGATCTCCGACAAGACCCGCTACATCTGGGATGGCCTGAAGACCCAGCGTCTCGACCGGCCCTATGTCCGCAAGGATGGCCGTCTCCAGCCGGCAAGCTGGGCGGAAGCCTTCGGCGCCGTCAAGGCCGCCGTTGCCGGCAAGGCGGGCGACCGCATCGGCGCCATCGCTGGCGACCTCGCCTCCGTCGAGGAAATCTATGCGCTGCGCGAATTGATGACCGCGCTCGGCTCGAAGAACGTCGACTGCCGCCAGGACGGTTCGGTGCTCGACCCGTCGCTCGGCCGGGCCAGCTACCTCTTCAACCCGACCATCGAAGGCATCGAGCAGGCTGACGCGCTGCTGATCGTCGGCTCCAATCCGCGCCTGGAAGCGGCCGTGCTCAACGCCCGCATCCGCAAGCGCTGGCGCATGGACAACTTCCCGATCGGCGTGATCGGCGAAGAGGGCGAACTGCGTTACGGCTACGAATATCTCGGCGCCGGCACGGACACGCTCTCCGGCCTCATCGACGGTTCGGTCAAGTTCGCCGCCAAGCTCAAGAAGGCCGAGCGTCCGATGATCATCGTCGGCCAGGGCGCGCTGTCGCGCGCCGATGGCCTTGCCGTTCTCTCGGCCGTCTCTGCGCTCGCGGAAAAGGTCGGTGCGGTGAAAGCGGACTGGAACGGCCTCGCCGTCCTCCATACGGCGGCCTCGCGCGTCGGCGGCCTCGACCTGGGCTTCGTGCCGGGCGAGGGCGGCAAGACGGCAGCCGACATGCTGACGGGCACGGACGTGCTCTTCCTGCTCGGCGCGGACGAGATGGACTTCTCCAGGAAGACCGCCTTCACGGTCTATATCGGCTCGCACGGCGACAACGCGGCGCATGTCGCCGACGTCATCCTGCCGGGCGCGACCTACACCGAGAAGTCGGGCACCTGGGTCAACACCGAAGGCCGCGTCCAGATGGGCAATCGCGCCGGCTTCGCGCCGGGCGACGCCCGCGAGGACTGGGCGATCCTGCGCGCGCTTTCCGACGTGCTCGGCAAGAAGCTGCCCTTCGATTCGCTCGCCGAGCTGCGCGCGAAGCTCTATGCGGCGCATCCGCATTTCGCCGCGATCGACGAGATTGCAGCCGGCGATATCGCCGATCTCTCCGCCCTTGCGAAAAAAGGCGGGACGATGGCGAATTCCGGGTTTGCGTCTCCGGTCAAAGACTTCTATTTGACGAACCCGATAGCGCGCGCCTCCGCGGTCATGGCCGAATGCTCGGCTCTGGCCCGCAACAATTTCAAAGTCGCGGCGGAATGAGCGCGAAGGGATAAAGCATTATGGACGCTTTCATTTCGACCTATGTCTGGCCTGGCGTGATCATCGTGGCCCAGTCGCTGCTGCTTCTGGTGCTGCTCCTGGTCTCCATCGCCTTCATCCTGCTGGCCGACCGCAAGATCTGGGCTGCCGTGCAGCTTCGCCGCGGCCCGAACGTCGTCGGTCCCTTCGGCCTGCTGCAGTCCTTCGCCGACCTTCTGAAGTTCGTCTTCAAGGAGCCGGTGATCCCGGCCAGCGCCAACAAGGCGATCTTCCTGCTCGCCCCGCTCGTCTCCGTGACGCTGGCGCTCGCCACCTGGGCGGTCGTGCCGGTCAACGACGGCTGGATGATCGCCAACATCAATGTCGGCATCCTTTACATCTTCGCGATCTCCTCGCTCGAAGTGTACGGCATCATCATGGGCGGCTGGGCTTCGAACTCGAAGTACCCGTTCCTCGGCGCGCTGCGCTCGGCCGCGCAGATGGTGTCCTACGAAGTCTCCATCGGCTTCGTCATCGTCACCGTCCTGCTCTGCGTCGGCTCGCTGAACCTGTCCGACATCGTCAATGCCCAGCATGACGGCCTCGGCACGCGCCTCGGCCTGCCGCCGTCCTTCCTCGACTGGCACTGGCTGGCGCTGTTCCCGATGTTCGTGGTGTTCTTCATCTCGGCGCTCGCCGAGACGAACCGCCCGCCCTTCGACCTTCCCGAAGCCGAATCCGAACTCGTCGCCGGCTTCATGGTCGAATATGGCTCGACCCCGTACATGATGTTCATGCTCGGCGAATATGCCGCCATCTGCCTGATGTGCGCCCTGACGACGATCCTCTTCCTCGGCGGCTGGCTGCCCCCGGTGGACGTCTGGTTCCTCAACTGGGTCCCGGGCATCGTCTGGTTCGTTCTGAAGGCGCTCTTCGTCTTTTTCATGTTCGCGATGGTGAAGGCCTTCGTGCCGCGCTACCGCTACGACCAGCTCATGCGTCTCGGCTGGAAGGTCTTCCTCCCGATCTCGCTCGCCATGGTCGTCATCGTTGCATTCGTGCTGAAGCTCACGGGCTGGTCCGCATGACCGCCCGGGATTTCAGCAGCATTGGAGCTTAAGCATGGCTAGTCTTTCGCAAGCCGTAAATTCGCTGTTCCTCAAGGAATTCGTCGGCGCGTTCTTCCTGTCGATGCGCTACTTCTTCCGCGCCAAGGCGACGGTGAACTATCCCTTCGAGAAGGGCCCGGTCTCCCCGCGCTTCCGCGGCGAGCATGCGCTGCGCCGCTATCCGAACGGCGAGGAACGCTGCATCGCCTGCAAGCTGTGCGAGGCCATCTGTCCTGCCCAGGCCATCACCATCGAGGCGGGTCCCCGCCGCAACGACGGCACGCGCCGCACGGTGCGCTACGACATCGACATGGTGAAGTGCATCTATTGCGGTTTCTGCCAGGAAGCCTGCCCGGTCGACGCCATCGTCGAAGGTCCGAACTTCGAGTTCTCGACCGAGACGCGCGAAGAGCTCTACTACGACAAGCAGAAGCTCCTCGATAATGGCGACCGCTGGGAGCGGGAGATCGCCCGCAACATCGCTATGGACTCGCCTTACCGCTGATACGCAGCGGAAAGGCAAAACGAAAGCACGTGCCTGACGAAGGGTCGTCAGGCTTCGACGGGGGAGGGGGAACCTTCTCCGGGGAAGACGAAAAGGCACCAAAATGGGTCTTCAGGCTCTATTCTTCTATCTGTTCGCCTTCGTGGCGGTGGCGTCCGCCTTCATGGTGATCGCGTCCAGGAACCCGGTCTATTCCGTGCTGTTCCTGATCCTCACCTTCTTCAATTCGGCGGGCCTGTTCCTTTTGACGGGTGCCGAGTTCCTGGCGATGATCCTCCTTGTCGTCTATGTCGGCGCCGTCGCGGTCCTCTTCCTCTTCGTCGTGATGATGCTCGACATCGACTTTGCCGAGCTGCGCGCGGGCGCGCTTGAATATGCTCCCGTCGGCGCGCTGATCGGCATCGTCCTGGCGATCGAGCTGCTGGTGGTCGCCGGCGGCTGGGTCCTGTCGCCGGAGCTTGCCAAGACCGTCTCGATGCCGATCCCGCCGATCGCCGAGCGTACCAACACCGCCGCCCTCGGCGACGTGCTCTATACGCATTACGTCTACTACTTCCAGATCGCCGGCCTCGTGCTGCTGGTCGCGATGATCGGCGCGATCGTGCTGACGCTGCGCCACAAGCCGCACATCAAGCGCCAGAACATCTCGCAGCAGGTCGCCCGCTCGCCGGAAACCGCCGTCGAGGTGGTCAAGGTGAAGCCGGGGCAGGGTATCTGAGGCCGCGCGGACAAGGAAAAGCATCATGGAAATCGGTATTTCCCACTATCTCACCGTCAGCGCCATCCTCTTCATCCTCGGCGTTTTCGGCATCTTCCTGAACCGGAAGAACGTCATCGTCATCCTGATGTCGATCGAACTCATCCTGCTTTCGGTCAACATCAACATGGTGGCGTTCTCGCACTTCCTGAACGACATCGTCGGCCAGGTCTTCGCGTTGTTCATTCTGACCGTCGCGGCTGCGGAAGCGGCCATCGGTCTTGCAATTCTCGTCGTCTTCTACCGTAACCGCGGTTCGATCGCCGTCGAAGACGTCAATATGATGAAGGGCTGATCGGGTCATGGATACCATCATCAAGGCAATCGTCTTCCTTCCGCTGATCGGCTTCCTGATCGCCGGCCTCGGCGGCAACGCCATCGGCGCCAAGGCGTCCGAATACGTTACGTCCGGCTTCATGATCATTGCGGCCGTCCTGTCCTGGATCGTCTTCTTCGACGTCGCCATGGGCGAGACGGAAATGATCAAGGTGAGCGTGCTGACCTGGATCCAGTCCGGCAGCTTCGATGTCGAATGGGCCTTCCGCGTCGATACGCTGACGGCCGTCATGCTCGTGGTCGTGAACACGGTCTCGACGCTCGTGCATGTCTATTCCATCGGCTACATGCACCACGACCCGCACCGGCCGCGTTTCTTCGCCTATCTCTCGCTCTTCACCTTCGCCATGCTCATGCTGGTGACGTCGGACAACCTGCTGCAGATGTTCTTCGGCTGGGAAGGCGTGGGCCTGGCGTCCTACCTCTTGATCGGCTTCTGGTACAAGAAGCCCTCGGCAAGCGCCGCCGCCATGAAGGCCTTCATCGTCAACCGCGTCGGCGACTTCGGCTTCGCGCTCGGCATCTTCTCGGTCTTCGTGCTCTTCGGCTCGATCAACTTCGAGACGATCTTCGCGACCGCCGCGACCTACCTTCCGGCCGAAGGCGCCGCGGATGCCGCCGAGCCGGTCATCAACCTCTTCGGCATGAGCCTCGACAAGTCGCAGGCGCTGACCGCCACCTGCCTGCTGCTCTTCATGGGCGCGATGGGCAAGTCGGCGCAGTTCCTGCTGCACACCTGGCTGCCGGACGCCATGGAAGGCCCGACCCCGGTCTCGGCCCTCATCCATGCCGCCACCATGGTCACCGCCGGCGTCTTCCTCGTCGCCCGCATGTCGCCGATCTTCGAACTCTCGCACAACGCCCTGATGGTCGTGACGCTCATTGGCGCCATCACCGCCTTCTTCGCGGCGACCGTCGGCCTCGTGCAGAACGACATCAAGCGCGTCATCGCCTATTCGACCTGCTCGCAGCTCGGCTACATGTTCGTGGCGCTCGGCATCGGCGCCTATGGCGCGGCCGTCTTCCACCTCTTCACGCACGCCTTCTTCAAGGCTCTCCTGTTCCTCGGCGCCGGCTCGGTCATCCATGCCGTCGACGGCGAGCAGGACATGCGCTACATGGGCGGCCTGAGGAAGCACATCCCGATCACCTTCTGGATGATGACGATCGGCACGCTGGCGCTGACGGGCGTCGGCATTCCCGGCACCGTTATCGGCTTCGCGGGCTTCTTCTCGAAGGATGCGATCATCGAGAGCACCTTCGCCTCGCACAGCCCGATCGCCGGCTTCGCCTTCGTGCTGCTGGTTATCGCCGCGCTCTTCACGAGCTTCTACTCCTGGCGCCTGGCCTTCATGACCTTCTTCGGCAAGCCGCGCGCTTCCGCCGACGTCATGCACCACGTCCACGAGTCGCCGGCCGTCATGCTGGTTCCGCTCTTCATCCTCGGCGCGGGCGCGATCTTCGCCGGCTGGCTCTTCGTGGAATATTTCTACGGCCACCACTACGACGAGTTCTGGCAGGGCGCGCTCTTCACGGGTGCCGAAAACCACCTCGTGCACGAGTTCCACAACGTCCCGCTCTGGGTGAAGTGGAGCCCGTTCGCCGCCATGGCCATCGGCTTCGTCACCGCCTGGTACATGTACATCCGTTCGCCGGAAACCCCGAAATACCTCGCCGAGCAGCACCGCGGTCTCTACCAGTTCCTGCTCAACAAGTGGTACTTCGATGAGCTCTACGACGCCATCTTCGTCCGTCCGGCGAAGGCGCTCGGCAAGTTCCTCTGGAAGAAGGGTGACGGCACCGTCATCGACGGCTTCGGCCCGAACGGCATCGCCGCCCGCGTCGTCGACGTCACCAACCGCGTCGTCCGCCTCCAGACCGGTTACCTCTATCACTACGCATTCGCGATGCTGCTCGGTATTGCGGCACTCGTCACATGGATGATGCTCGGGAGTTCCCTCTGATGACCGATTGGCCCATTCTTTCAGCGGTCACCTTCCTCCCGCTCGTCGGCGTGGCGCTCCTGCTGCTGACCCGCGAGGACAGCCCGTACGGCCGCCGCAACATTCTCAACGTGGCGCTGCTGACGACGGTCTTCACCTTCGTCCTCTCGCTCTTCATCTGGGTCGGCTTCGATTATTCGAACCCCGGCTTCCAGATGGTCGAGAAGCATGAATGGCTCGGCACCGGCATTTCCTACCATCTCGGCATCGACGGCATCTCCATGCTGTTCGTCATCCTGTCGACCTTCCTGATGCCGTTCTGCGTGCTTGCAAGCTGGAACACCATCGAGAAGCGCCTGAAGGAATACATGATCGCCTTCCTGCTTCTGGAAGTGTTCATGGTCGGTGTCTTCGTCTCGCTCGACATCGTTCTCTTCTACGTCTTCTTCGAAGCGGGCCTCATCCCGATGTTCATCATCATCGGCGTGTGGGGCGGCAAGGATCGCGTCTACGCATCCTACAAGTTCTTCCTCTATACGCTGCTCGGCTCGGTGCTGATGCTGCTCGCCATCATGGCGATGTACTGGCAGGCCGGCACGACCGACATCACGGAACTGCTCGCCTATAACTTCCCGGCCCATATGCAGACTTGGCTATGGCTCGCCTTCTTCGCCTCCTTCGCGGTGAAGATGCCGATGTGGCCGGTCCATACCTGGCTTCCCGACGCGCACGTTCAGGCGCCGACGGCGGGCTCGGTCATCCTGGCCGGCGTCCTCCTGAAGCTCGGCGGCTACGGCTTCATCCGCTTCTCGCTGGCCATGTTCCCGCTTGCCTCCGACTATTTCGCGCCCTTCGTCTTCGCACTGTCGGTCATCGCCATCATCTACACCTCGCTGGTCGCGATGATGCAGGACGACATCAAGAAGCTGATTGCCTATTCGTCGGTCGCCCACATGGGCTACGTCACCATGGGCATCTTCGCGGCGAACGCACAGGGTCTCCAGGGCGCCATCTTCCAGATGCTCTCGCACGGCATCGTCTCCGGCGCGCTCTTCCTCTGCGTCGGCGTCGTCTACGACCGGCTGCATACCCGCGAGATCTCCGCCTATGGCGGCCTCGTCAACAACATGCCGAAATACGCCGTCGCCTTCATGGTCTTCACCATGGCCAATGTCGGCCTGCCGGGCACCTCGGGCTTCGTCGGCGAAATCATGACCCTGCTCGGCGCCTTCCGCGCCAATACCTGGGTCGCGTTCTTCGCCACGACGGGCGTCATCCTCTCGGCCTCCTACGCGCTGTGGCTCTACCGCCGCGTGATCTTCGGTGCGCTCGAGAAGGAAAGCCTGAAGTCGCTGCTCGACCTGTCGGGCCGCGAGAAGCTGCTGCTCTATCCGCTCGTGATCCTGACGATCTTCTTCGGCGTCTATCCGGCTCCGGTGTTCAATGTGACGGCGGCCTCGGTCGACGCGCTTCTCAACCAATATTCCGCGGCTCTGCAGGCGGCGCAGCAATCCGTTGCGCTCCTGGCGAACTGACGACGGGACCCAAGACATGACTGCTGATACAATCCTTGCCAGCCTTCAGCTCTCGACGCCGGAGATCATCCTCGCCGTCGGCGGCCTGGTCCTGCTGATGATCGGTGTCTTCTCGGGCGAACGGTCGGGAACGACCGTGACCGGGCTCGCCGTCGCGGTTCTTATCATCGCCGGCCTCTGGCTGGTGCTGGCGACGGGCGAGGGGCAGGCCTATGGCGGTGCCTTCGTCTCCGACGCCTTCGCCAAGTTCATGAAGGTGCTGGCGCTGATCGGCTCCATCACCGCCATGGTGATGACTGTCGGCCATGCCCGCTCCGAGCAGCTCGACCGCTTCGAGTTTCCGGTGCTGATCGTGCTCTCGACGCTCGGCATGCTGCTGATGCTCTCGGCCAACAGCCTGCTGTCGCTCTACCTCGCGCTCGAACTCCAGTCGCTCGCCCTCTACGTGGTCGCCGCGATCAACCGCGAGAGCCTGCGCTCGACGGAAGCCGGCCTGAAGTATTTCGTGCTCGGCGCGCTTTCCTCGGGCATGCTGCTCTACGGCATGTCGCTGGTCTACGGCTTCACCGGCCATATCGGCTTCCAGGAGATCGCCGCGGCCCTGACAGCGGAAGGCCGTTCGATCGGCCTCGTCTTCGGCCTCGTGTTCATCCTTGCCGGCCTTGCCTTCAAGATCTCGGCCGTGCCGTTCCACATGTGGACGCCGGACGTCTATGAAGGTGCGCCGACTCCGGTCACGGCCTTCTTCGCGGCCGCCCCGAAGGTCGCCGCCATGGGCATGCTGGTTCGCATCGTCATCGACGCTTTCGAGCCGGTCGTTGCCGACTGGCAGCAGGTCGTGGTCTTCATCTCGATCGCCTCGATGCTTCTCGGCTCGTTCGCGGCCATCGGCCAGCGCAACATCAAGCGCCTGATGGCCTATTCCTCGATCGGCCACATGGGCTACGCGCTCGTCGGCCTTGCCTCCGGCTCCATGGCCGGCGTGCGCGGCGTGGCGCTCTACATGCTCATCTACATGGTCATGACGCTCGGCACTTTCGCCTGCATCCTCGCCATGCGCCGCAAGGAAGGCGGCAATGTCGAGGAGATCAACGATCTGGCGGGCCTGTCCTCGACCAATCCGTTCATGGCGACGGCGATGACGATCATGATGTTCTCGCTGGCCGGCATTCCGCCGCTGGCGGGCTTCTTCGCCAAGTACTTCGTCTTCATGGCGGCCATCGAGGCGCAGCTCTATGCGCTCGCCATCATCGGCGTGCTCTCCTCGGTCGTCGGCGCCTACTATTACCTGCGCGTCATCAAGGTGATGTGGTTCGACGATCCGACCGGCGAATTCGCCCGCACCTCGGGCGAACTGAAGCTGGTCTTCGGCCTCGCCGGCCTCTTCGTGCTCGGTTATGTGCTGATCGGCGGGCCGATCGGCAATGCGGCCGAAGCTGCGGCGCGGACCTTCTTTTGAGCGGGTCCGATAGTCCTCGCCGGTTGTCGCTCGACGACTTCCGGCACGAGGCGCTCGCAGAAGTGGGCTCCACCAATACGGAATGCCTGGAGCGCGCCCGAAAGGGCGCGCTTTCCGGTCTCTGGATCACCGCCGGCCGGCAGACCGTCGGGCGTGGCAGGCGCGGGCGCGCCTGGTTTTCCGAGCCCGGCAATCTCTATGCCTCGCTGCTCTTGATCGATCCCGCGCCGATGGACCGCCTCGGCTCCCTGCCGCTCGCCGTTGCCGTCGCCGTGCAGGATGCCGTCCGCCGCATTATGCCGCCCGACGCGCCCGATGTGCTGGTCAAATGGCCGAATGACATCCTGATCGACCGGCGCAAGGTCTGCGGCATCCTCGTCGAGGGCGAGCCGCTGCCCGATGGCCGCCATGCCCTGGTGATCGGCATTGGCATCAATGTCGCTATCGCGCCGGATGCCGGGCTCTATCCGGTCGCGACGCTGCGCGATTTTGGTGCCTCCGCCGCGCCCGAGGAACTCTTCGCCTGGCTCTTCCAGTCCATGGCGGAAACGCTCTCGCTCTGGAACCGCGGGCGCGGCATTGCGGGCATCATGGAGCGCTGGAAACAGGTCGCCGGCGGCATCGGGGAAAACATAACCGTGAATCTCCCCGACCATTCTATTTCCGGGCGCTTTGCCGGAATTGATGATACAGGTCTCCTGAAACTGGAGACGGATGACGACGGCACGCGCCTGATCGCGGCCGGCGACGTATTTTTTGGATAGGATTTTTTGAACCCGATGGCAAAAGAAGACGAACTGGTGTTCCTGCCGCTTGGCGGCGTCGGCGAAATCGGCATGAACCTCGCGCTCTACGGCTACGGCCCGAAGACGAACCGCCAGTGGATCATGGTCGATTGCGGCGTCACCTTCCCGGGGCCGGACCTGCCGGGCGTCGACCTCGTTCTGCCCGATATCCGCTTCCTCGCCGAGGAGCGCAAGAACCTCAAGGGCATTATCATCACCCACGCCCACGAGGACCATTACGGCGCGCTGAACGAGCTGTGGCCGGGCCTCAACGTGCCGGTCTATGCCTCGCCCTTCACGGCCGGCATGCTGGAAGCCAAGCGCGACTTCGAGCGCAGCCGCGTCGAGATCCCGGTGACGATCTTCAAGCAGGGCGACAGGATCAATCTCGGCCCGTTCGAGATCGAGGCCATCGGCGTCAACCACTCGATCCCCGAGCCCATGTCGCTGGCGATCAAGACGCCGCTCGGCACCGTCGTCCACACGGGCGACTGGAAGATCGACCTCGAACCCTCGCTCGGGCCGCTGACGGACGAGGCGCGCTTCCGCAAGCTCGGTGACGAGGGCGTTCTGGCGCTGATCTGCGACAGCACCAACGCGGTGCGCGACGGCATCTCGCCCTCCGAGCGCGAGGTTTCCGAGAGCCTGACGAAGATCATCGAAAGCGCCGAGGGCAGGGTGGGTATCACCACCTTCTCCTCGAATGTCGGCCGCATCCGCTCCATCGCGCAGGCCGCGGAAGCCGCCGGCCGCGAGGTGCTGCTGCTCGGCAGTTCCATGAAACGCGTGACGGAGGTGGCGCGCGACATCGGCCTCATGGAGGGCCTGAAGCCCTTCATCGCCGAGGACGAGTTCGGTTATATTCCGCGCGACAAGGTCGTCGTGATCCTGACGGGCAGCCAGGGCGAGCCGCGCGCCGCGCTGGCCAAGATCGCCCGCGACGAGATGCGCAACGTCGCCTTCACCGCAGGCGACACGATCATCTTCTCCTCGCGCGCCATTCCGGGCAACGAGAAGGCGATCAACGACATCAAGAACGGCCTGATCGAGCAGGGCATCCACATCGTCACCGATTCCGAGGCGCTGGTGCATGTCTCCGGCCATCCGCGTCGCCATGAGCTGCAGCAGATGTACGGCTGGGTGCGCCCGAAGATGGTCGTGCCGGTGCATGGCGAGGCCGCGCATCTGACGGCCCATGCCGAGCTTGCCGAGCAGTCCGGTATCGCCGAGGTGCCGCGGGTGCGCAACGGCGACGTGCTGAAGCTCGCCCCCGGCGCGCCCGAGGTCGTCGACCACGCGCCCTTCGGCCGCATCTTCAAGGACGGCAACCTCATCGGCGATTACGAGGAAATGGGCATCGGCGACCGCCGCAAGCTCGCCTTCGTCGGCCACGTCGCCGTCAGCGTCCTGCTCGACAGCCGCTACGACTTCATGGGCGACCCGGAAGTCGAGCCCTTCGGCCTGCCGCAGTTCGACGACGAGGGCGAGGATATGGGCGACACGCTCTACGACGCTGTGCTCGGCGCCGTCGAAAGCATCCCGCGCGCTCGTCGCAAGGATCTGGAAATGGTGCGCGAGGCCGTGCGCCGCGCTGTCCGTTCGACGGCCAACGAGATCTGGGGCAAGAAGCCCGTCGTGACGGTGTTCCTGACGAAGGTCTGATTGCCGCGCAGCCCGTCATCCCGCTGCCGCGACCTTCTCCCGGTAAACGGGGAGAGGAGGGTGGGGTGAGGCGTTGCCTCGAACGACGTTGGGTGGACCTGCACGACATCCCCTTCTCCCCACTTGCGGGAGAAGGTGGCGGCAGCCGGATGAGGGGCTTGCTGTAGACCAATTGCCCCATGGGAGAGACGCGCATGCTCGGAAGGGTCAACCACATCGCCATCGCCGTGCCGGATCTCGCCGCCGCGACCGCGACCTATCGCGACACGCTCGGCGCCACCGTTTCCGCCCCTCAGGTCCTGCCGGAGCACGGCGTGACCGTGGTTTTCGTCGAGCTGCCGAACACCAAGGTGGAGCTGCTGGAGCCGCTGGGCGAGGGCTCTCCCATCGCCGCCTTCCTGGAAAAGGCGCCCGCCGGCGGCATGCATCACATCTGCTACGAGGTGGGCGACATTCTCGCCGCCCGCGACCGGTTGGTGGCGAGCGGCGCGCGCGTGCTCGGCGACGGCACGCCGAAGACCGGCGCGCATGGCAAGCCGGTGCTGTTCCTCCATCCCAAGGATTTCCTCGGCACGCTGGTCGAGCTGGAAGAGGTGTGACAGCACGTCGCGCCGACCGCCCGTTTGAACTTCTTCGCCGAGAGGCGTAAAAGGGCCGCTGTCACAAGGGACCGACCATGCAGCTGTTTTCCTTCTTCGCCGTCTATTTCGTCGTCTGGTGGATGACGCTCTTCGCCGTCCTGCCCTTCGGTCTGAAGACCCAGGCCGAGGCGAACGAGGTGGTGCCCGGTACGGTGGAAAGCGCTCCCGCGCGCTTTCGCGGCGGCCGTGTCATGCTGCTGAACACCATCGTCTCCGCCATCGTCTACGGCGCCTGGTATATCCTCTCGGTGCGCTTCGGCTACGGCATCGACGCGATCCCGCAATTCTATCCGAGCTACGACTGAGCGGCCGCCACAGGCGTTAACGCGTCGTTAGCAGGCCGGAAGCAAGACATTCCGCCACTGCCGGGATGGGAAGAAAAAGTCTTCCGATTGCCCTTCTTCGTATATTGCCGGGAACTAACCGTCTTACGGGAATGCCCGACCCAGCGTGAAGCGCCTGCGCGCGGTCTTGCCTTACGGTATGTGGGGGAGGTCTCCTCAGCGGCCGCCGGTGTGCGGCTTTGACGCATGGACCCGGACGGGAAAGCTGTTAGAGGAGAGGCGCCTTCGGGCGAAAAGCAAAAAAAAACAAGGCTGAAAGCCTTGTTTTACAGGTATCGCGTGATCTTTATCCGTTGTGCGGTGGCAGCGTCTACGCGCGCCAAAGATCTGATCCTCCCAAGACTTGACCGCGAAATTGGCGAGAATTTGTACTTCTTGCCTGTTTTGTGGCCTGAAACTAGCCCAAAGCTTGGGCGTTGTCATCCGCTTTTTTGCATTTTTGCTACAGTGGAATAAAATTTTTCCGTTGACAAGGCACGCGCAATTTCCGTTATTTGCGGCCCCATTTTTTCGCCACATTTCTTTGGGCCGTCCACGACGGTGGACAGTGCTTCGCGCCGATGCCGCCACCCGCCCTGCCGGGTTCCCTTCCTGTGGCGAAGCGTTTATGAACGCATGAAAATCAACGTCATTTTGCCCGATTCCCCGAATAGGGCGGATCAGTCACTCCGGAACCCGATATGCGCCTTTCCCGCTTCTTCCTGCCCATCCTCAAGGAAAACCCCAAGGAAGCCGAGATCGTCTCCCACCGGCTTATGCTGCGTGCGGGCATGATCAAGCAGCAGTCCCAGGGCATCTATACCTGGCTGCCGCTCGGCAAGCGCGTGCTCGACAAGGTCAACGCCATCATCCGCGAGGAGCAGAACCGCTCCGGCGCCGTGGAACTCCTGATGCCGACGCTGCAGTCGGCCGAGCTCTGGCAGGAAAGCGGCCGCTACGACGCCTATGGCAAGGAGATGCTGCGCATCAAGGACCGTCAGGAGCGTCCGATGCTCTACGGCCCGACCAACGAGGAGATGATCACGGACGTCTTCCGCTCGTTCGTGAAGTCCTACAAGGATCTGCCGCTCAACCTCTACCACATCCAGCTCAAGTTCCGCGACGAGATCCGTCCGCGCTTCGGCACCATGCGCTCGCGCGAGTTCCTGATGAAGGACGCCTATTCCTTCGACCTCAACCGCGAAGGCGCCGTGCATGCCTACAACCGCATGTTCGCGGCCTATCTGCGCACCTTCTCGCGCATGGGCCTGCGCGCCATTCCGATGCGCGCCGACACCGGCCCCATCGGCGGCGATCTCAGCCATGAATTCATCATCCTCGCCGATACGGGCGAATCCGAAGTCTTCTGCCACAAGGACTTCCTGAATTTCGACATTCCGGGCGTGGACACCAATTTCGACGACGTCGCGGGCCTGCGCGCCATCTTCGACAAGTGGACCTCGCGCTACGCCGCGACGTCCGAGATGCACGACGCACCCGCCTTCGAGGCGATCCCGGAAGGTGAGCGCCTGTCCGCCCGCGGCATCGAGGTCGGCCACATCTTCTATTTCGGCACGAAATACTCCGAAACCATGGGCGCCAAGGTGCAGGGTCCCGACGGCAAGGAGCATACCGTGCACATGGGCTCCTACGGCATCGGCCCGACGCGCCTCGTGCCGGCGATCATCGAAGCCTCGCATGACGAGAACGGCATCATCTGGCCGAAGGCCGTCGCGCCCTTCGAGGCAATCGTCATCAACATGAAGTCGGGCGACGAAGCCTGCGACGTGGCCTGCGAAAAGATCTACGGCGCGCTGCTGAACGCCGGTGTCGACGTGCTCTACGACGACAAGGACGAGCGCGCGGGCGCCAAGTTCGCCACCGCAGACCTCATCGGCGCGCCGGTGCAGGTCATTGCCGGCCCGCGGGGCGTGGCGAACGGCGAGGTCGAGATCAAGGATCGCAAGACCGGCGAACGCGAGACGCTGACCATCGAGGCAGCCATCAATCGCCTGACGTCCGGCAATTGATGCGGACCGGCGGCAACGGGAGGTAACATGGCTGACGCAGCGAGCGGCGCGCCCGCAACCGAGGCTCAGGTCTTCAGGAAAAACCGCCCGTTCTCCGCTTTCGAGCGGATGGTCGCCTGGCGCTACCTGCGCTCGCGGCGCAAGGAAGCCTTCATCTCGGTGATCGCCGGCTTCTCGTTCATCGGCATCATGCTCGGTGTCGCCACCCTCATCATCGTCATGGCGGTGATGAACGGTTTCCGCACCGAGCTGATTTCGCGCATTCTCGGCATCAACGGCCACATGATCGTCCAGCCGATCGACAGCCCGCTGAACGACTATGCCGCACTGGCCGACCGCTTTTCCGCCGTACCGGGCGTGACGATGGCGATCCCGCTCGTCGAAGGCCAGACGCTGGCCTCCGGCACGGCGGGGGCGGGCACCGGCGCGCTGGTGCGCGGCGTGCGCGCCGACGACCTTGCGAAGATGAAGGCCGTCTCCGACCATATCAAGGAAGGCGACCTCGTCGGCTTTGCCGCCGGCAGCGGCGTTGCCATCGGCGCGCGCATGGCCGAGCAGCTCGGCCTCAGCGCCGGCGGCCAGATCACGCTCGTCGCGCCCGAGGGCGACGTCACGCCGCTCGGCGTGAACCCGCGCGTGAAGACCTATACCGTCTCCGCCATCTTCGAGATCGGCATGTCGGAATACGACGCCTCGATCATCTACATGCCGCTGGAGGAAGCGCAGCTCTACTTCAATTCCGAAGGCATCGTGCAGTCGATCGAGCTCTTCGTCTCCAACCCGGATGCCGTCGACCAGCTCCGCCAGCCGCTGGAGGCCGCCGCCGGGCGGCAAATCTTCATCACCGACTGGCGCCAGCGCAATCGCACCTTCTTCTCGGCGCTGGAGGTCGAGCGCAACGTCATGTTCATGATCCTGACGCTGATCGTGCTCGTCGCCGCGCTCAACATCATCTCCGGCCTCATCATGCTGGTGAAGGACAAGGGCAGCGACATCGCGATCCTGCGCACCATGGGCGCGACATCCGGCGCCATCATGCGCATCTTCTTCATGACGGGGGCGGCCATCGGCACGGTCGGCACGTTTGCCGGCGTCCTGCTCGGCGTCATCGTCTGCCTCAATGTCGAATCCATCCGCCAGTTCTTCTCGTGGATTTCGGGCACGACGCTGTTCAACCCGGAACTCTATTTCCTCAGCCAGCTTCCGGCCGACATGAATGCCGGCGAGACCGTTTCGGTCGTCGTCATGGCGCTGGCGCTCTCGTTCCTCGCGACGATCTTCCCCGCCTGGCGCGCCTCCAAGCTCGATCCGGTCCAGGCCCTTCGGTACGAATAGGAACAGAACGCATGAATGCGCGCGTGGCTTTGGAACTCAAGGGCATCGAACGGCACTACGGCCAGGGCGAGACCGTGCTGACCATCCTCAAGGGGGCGGACTTCACGCTGCGGAGCGGCGAGACGGTCGCGCTCGTCGCCCCGTCGGGCACCGGCAAATCGACCCTGCTCCACATCGCCGGCCTTCTCGAAAGGCCCGATGTGGGCGAGGTCCTCGTCAACGGCCATTCCTGCGCCGAGCTTTCCGACGACCAGCGCACGGCGATCCGCCGCGGCGAGATCGGCTTCGTCTACCAGTTCCACCATCTGCTGCCGGAATTCACGGCTCTCGAGAACATCATGATGCCGCAGTTGATAGGCGGCCTCTCCAAGGGGGAGGCGCGCGAGCGCGCCGCCCAGCTTCTCGACTATATGCGCATCGGTCATCGCGCCGACCATCGCCCGTCCGAGCTTTCCGGCGGCGAGCAGCAGCGCGTGGCCATCGCAAGGGCTGTCGCCAATGCTCCGCTCGTCCTTCTCGCCGACGAGCCGACCGGCAACCTCGACCCCGAGACCGCCGGCTATGTCTTCGAGGCGCTGGAAGCGCTCGCCCGCCAGTCGGGCCTCGCTGCGCTGATCGCCACCCACAATCACGAGCTGGCCGGCCTCATGGACCGCCGCGTGACGATCGAGGACGGCCTCGTGCGCGAGCTGGCCTGACGGCTGTCAGTCCAGCCCGCAGATCGAGCGGCCGATCTCGTCCTTCCAGTCCTTCAAAAGCACGAACTGCGCCTTGCCGGCCACCGGCTGGCCATTGCTCTTGCCCTTGCCGGTCAGGACGTTGAGGTCGCATTCGTTCGTGCTGTTCTCCGCGCCTTCCTCCGCGATCGTGTCGTAGGAGGAGAAGGTGTAGCCGGCGACGATGAAGTCGAAATTGCGATAGGCGATGGTGAGCGACTGGCGCCAGCGGTCGCGGCCGACCGCGTCGTTCTTCGTCGTCAGCGTGAAGGAGCCGTTGGCAAGCGCCGTCAGCTCCGGCTCCTGCCCGTAAAGGGTCAAGTTGCCCCAGACGGAATTGGGCAGCGACAGGACCGGCGTCAGGCGCCCCTCCGTCTTCTTTGCGAGCCAGACATAAAGCCCGTTGTCGTCGCCGCCGTCGTCTCCGGGCGTCGCCACCACGGCAAGATCCTGCGCGCCGTCCTTGTCCCAGTCGCCGCTCGCCATGGCGATGATACGACCGGCCGGAAAGTCCGCGGCCGCAGCGGCGGCGGGCAGTGTGACCGAGAGAAGTAGGGCGGCAATCCAGGGCTTCATCATGTTTCCTCCATTCGTGGAGGCGACCATAAAGCACGCCGCGAAAGCATGCAGCCGGTTTGCACCCGTCCCATGGGGGAAATCAACAGGAAGTAGCAGCCTGCCGGCCGGCGAACCGTCGGCAAAGTCCCGAAGGCCTCTGCGCGTCATGCTTGGTTTGGACCCGACCATAAATCTTCGGCCGGAAGGTTTTTCCGGGTGCCTGTGGAAAACCGGTTGACGCATGAACAAAAATAGAACAAACTAAAAACATAAAGGGAAAGGAAGCCAAAATGACCGATTTTCTTCGTGATCTTGCTGCATTCGCCTCCATGGCAATGTTCGTCGCCAGCTTCTCCGTCATTCTTTTCGGCATCTGACGGCGGGGCCTTCCGCCATGTGCGCCCGGCGTGGAAACCGGGTGCAAAGCCAAGAACCGTCTGGACGAGACGGGGTCGAATCCGCTTAAGCTTCCCGTCTGACTGAAAGGACGATTGCGATGGCGGACGAGGCACCCAGAACGGACGACGGGAAGATCGCGGAGACGCCGCAATTCGTGCATCTGCGCGTGCATTCGGCCTTCTCGCTGCTGGAAGGCGCCCTGCCGATCAAGAAGATCATCGGCAAGGCGACTTCAGATCAGCAACCGGCGATCGCCATCACCGACACGAACAATCTTTTCGCCGCACTCGAATTCTCGCAGAAGGCGGTCGGCGAGGGCATCCAGCCGCTGATCGGCTGCCAGCTCTCCATCGACATGGAAGACGAAGGCGAGGGGGAACGGCGCGGCCCGCAGGCACATCTCCAGAAGCTGCCGTCCATCGTGGTGCTGGCGGCGAGCGATGCCGGTTATGCGCGGCTCGTCGACCTCGTCAGCCGCGCCTATCTTGGCGGTGAGGGCAACCAGGCGATCCACATCGCCTATCGCTGGCTGGAAGAGGGGACGGAGGGGCTGATCGCCCTTACCGGGGCGCGGGGCGGCCCGGTCGACATGGCTTACCTCGCCGGCCAGCCGGCTGTCGCAGAAGCCCGTCTCGATTCGCTGAAGCGCGTCTTCGGCGACCGGCTCTATATCGAGTTGCAGCGTCACGGGCGCTACGACAGGCAGCACGAGCGGCGCATGGTCGAGCTTGCCTATGCGCGGGACGTGCCGCTGGTGGCGACCAACGAGCCCTTCTTCCCGGCGCCTGACGATTACGATGCCCACGATGCGCTCATGGCCGTGGCGCACAACGCCATGGTGTCGGACGACAACCGCTTCCGCCTGTCGCCGGACCATTACCTCAAGAGTCGCAAGGACATGGCGGCGCTCTTCGCCGACCTGCCGGAGGCGCTGGAGAACACGGTGGAGATCGCCCGGCGCTGCTCCTTCGTGCTGAAGACGCGCGGGCCGATCCTGCCGCGCTTCACCGGCGCGACGGCGGACCCGGAGGAGGCCGAACGCGCCGAGGCGGCGGAACTGCGCCGGCAGGCCGTGGAGGGTCTGGAGAGCCGCATGGCGCTGCTCGGCCTGACGCCCGGCTATAGCGAGGAGGATTATCGCGAGCGGCTGGATTTCGAGCTCGGTGTCATCGAGCGCATGAAGTTCCCCGGCTACTTCCTCATCGTTGCCGACTTCATCAAATGGGCCAAGCAGCACAATATCCCTGTCGGGCCGGGCCGCGGCTCCGGCGCGGGCTCGCTCGTCGCCTATGCGCTGACCATCACCGACGTCGATCCCCTGCGCTTTTCGCTGCTCTTCGAGCGCTTCCTCAATCCGGAACGCGTCTCGATGCCCGACTTCGACATCGACTTCTGCCAGGACCGCCGCGAAGAGGTGATCCGCTACGTGCAGCAGAAATACGGGCGCGAGCAGGTGGCGCAGATCATCACCTTCGGTTCGCTCCAGGCCCGCGCGGCGCTGCGCGACGTCGGCCGCGTGCTCGAAATGCCCTATGGTCAGGTCGACAAGATCTGCAAGCTCGTGCCGAACAATCCGGCCAATCCGACGCCGCTCTACAAGGCGATCGAGGAGGAGCCGAAACTGCAGGAGGAGGCCGAGAAGGAGCCCGTCGTCGCGCGCCTGCTCGACATCGCCCAGAAGATCGAGGGCCTCTACCGCCACGCCTCGACCCACGCCGCCGGCATCGTGATCGGCGACCGGCCGCTGTCGCAGCTGGTGCCGATGTACCGTGATCCGCGCTCCGACATGCCGGTCACCCAGTTCAACATGAAATGGGTGGAGCAGGCCGGCCTCGTGAAGTTCGACTTCCTCGGCCTCAAGACGCTGACCGTCCTCAAGACCGCCGTCGATTTCATCCGCAAGCGTAACATCGAGGTGAAGCTGGAAAGCCTGCCGCTCGACGATCCGCCGACCTACGAGATGCTCTCGCGCGGCGAGACGGTCGGCGTGTTCCAGGTGGAAAGCGCGGGCATGCGCAAGGCGCTGATCGGCATGCGGCCGGACTGCATCGAGGACATCATCGCTCTGGTGGCCCTCTACCGCCCCGGCCCGATGGAGAACATCCCGGTCTACAACGCCCGCAAGCACGGCGAGGAGGAGATCGAATCGATCCATCCGATGATCGACCACCTGCTGAAGGAAACGCAGGGCGTCATCGTCTACCAGGAACAGGTGATGCAGATCGCCCAGGTCCTTTCCGGCTACTCGCTCGGCGAGGCCGACCTCCTGCGCCGCGCCATGGGCAAGAAGATCAAGGAGGAGATGGACAAGCAGCGCGCCCGCTTCGTCGACGGTGCGGTGAAGAACGGCGTTTCCAAGCCGCAATCCGACCTGATCTTCGACCTGCTCGCCAAGTTCGCCAACTACGGCTTCAACAAGTCGCACGCCGCCGCCTATGCCATCGTCTCCTACCAGACGGCCTATCTGAAGGCGCATTACCCGGTCGAGTTCCTCGCCGCGTCGATGACCTACGATATGTCCAACACGGACAAGCTGAACGACTTCCGGCAGGATGCCGGGCGGCTCGGCATCGAGGTGGTCCCGCCCTCCGTCCAGACGTCCTTCGCCCATTTCGAGACCGGCGAGAGCCGCATCTATTATGCGCTCGCGGCCATCAAGGGCGTGGGCGAGGCGGCCGTGCAGCACATCGTCGAGGTGCGGGGCGACGCGCCCTTCAGGAGCCTTGAGGATTTCTGCGAGCGCATCGATCCGAAATTCGTCAATCGCCGCGTCTTCGAAAGCCTGATCGTCGCCGGCGCCTTCGACTGCTTCGGCCATGACCGCGCCGCCATGATCGCCGGCCTCGACCGCCTGCTCGGCGCCGCCCAGCGCGCGCAGGAGAACAAGACGAGCGGGCAGGGCGACATTTTCGGCATGGGGGCGGCGACCGGGCCGGAGGTCATCACGCTGCCCTCCTATACGCCCTGGCTCGCCTCGGAGAAGCTGCACCGCGAATTCCAGGTGCTCGGCTTCTACCTCTCCGCCCATCCGCTCGACACCTATGCGCCGATCCTTGCCAAGATGCGCGTGCAGACCTTCGGCGATTTCTCCGCCGCGGTGAAGCGCGGCGCCACCGCCGGCCGGCTCGCGGGAACGGTGACGTCGAAGCAGGAGCGCAAGACCCGCACCGGCAACAAGATGGGCATCGTCGCCTTCTCCGATTCCTCCGGCCAGTTCGAGGCGGTGCTGTTCTCCGAAATGCTGAACCAGTATCGCGACCTGCTGGAGGCCGGCAAGTCGCTGGTCATGACGGTGCAGGCGGAAGAGCGGCCGGAAGGCATCGGCCTGCGCATCCAGACCCTGCGCTCGCTGGAGGAGGAATCGCTCCAGACCCAGAAGGCGCTGCGCGTCTATGTGCGCGACAGCGGCCCGCTGCGCTCCATCGCCGCCCACCTCAACACCAAGGGCGACGGCCTCGTCTCCTTCATCGTCATCAAGGAAAGCGGCCAGCGCGAGATCGAGGTGGAGCTAAACGAACGCTTCCGCATCTCTCCCGAAATCGCCGCAGCCATGCGCTCGACGCCGGGCGTGCTGGACGTGGAACTCGTTTAAGGAGCGCCTCGGCGGAGCTGGCGGCGTTTCGCCTGCCTTATGACAGGGCGCGGCGAAGAAAGTCGTTCAGGCGTTCCACCGCCGGGCTGCGTGATCGCGGGTTTCGCAGGATGCTGATTTCCAGCTCGTCGAGACGCGGTAGGCCCTCGTTGGCTCCGATAATGCGCAGGGAAGGCGGCACGCTGCACAGGGCCAGACCGGCGATGGCAAGGCCGGCCTGCACGACCGCGACAAGGCCCATCAGGCTGGCGCTCGAATAGGTGCACCGGTAGGCGCGGTCTCCTTCAGCGAGGGCTTTGAGGACGTTGATCCGCGCGGTGCAGCCGGGTTCGAACAGCGCGACAGGGAGCGGATCGTCGTCCCAGGCGATGTGGGATGGAGAGGCGACCCAGACGAAGGGCTCCCGCCTCAGGACCTCGACGGGCTGCTCGGCCAGGCGGGTGACGATGGCCAAGTCTATGCGTGCGTCCTCTATCGCCTTCGTCAATGCGGTCGTGGGCTCGCACACGAGTTCGACCGTGACGCGCGGATGCTCCGCCGCAAACTGGGCCAGCACCGGCGGCAGCAGGAAAGCCGCGTAGTCGTCCGGAACACCCAGCCGGACGCGGCCGCTCTCTTCCGGCCGCGTGACGCTCGCCCACGCCTCATCCGACAGCTTCAGGAGCCGCCGGGCATGGACCAGGAAATCCGAGCCGGCCGCGTTGGGAGTGACGGCCTTCGGACCGCGAACCAGAAGCTGCTTGCCGACGGCCTGTTCCAGCCGCTGCATCTGCATGCTCACGGCCGACTGGCTGCGCCCGATCCGCGGAGCGGCATTGGAGAAGCTGCCCGTTTCGACAACGGCAACGAAGGTTCGCAGCAGATCGATATCCAGAGGGTTTGTCATGGCGCTATCAGCATAACGAATAGGGTTCTCCAAATCTATTCGTTTGATTGAATTGTGCCAAGCCGCAATATGACCTCTCAACCTGTTTGAGAGGCCAGCATGGAAAGAACATCCGACACACGTTTGCCCGCCGCAAAGCTCGTGGCCGCGATGGTGATCGTCGGCACGGTCGGGGCATTTGCGGTCGAGGCCGGACTGGACCCGGTAACGACGGTTTTCTGGCGGTGCGCCTTCGGTACCGTCTTTCTCGGTGCATGGTGCCTGATACGCGGCTATCTGCCGGCCCGCGACCTTTCGTCGGCCCGGCTGGCGCTGGCTGCGCTCGGCGGTGTTTGCATGGTCCTGAGCTGGATCGCGTTCTTTGCCGGATTCGCGATGACATCGATCGCCACGACGACGATCGTCTACCATATCCAGCCCTTCTTCGTGGTCCTGATCGGCGTGCTGTTCCTCAAGGAGCGGATCACGCTCGACCAGGTCGTCTGGATGGTCGGTGCGTTTATCGGCGTCGTTCTCGCCAGTGGTCTTGTCGTCTCCTCCGGCGCGGTCGACACGACATGGGTGGTCGGGATCGCGCTGACGCTTGGCGCCGCGCTACTTTATGCGATCGCGACCATTCTCGCGAAAGGCCTCGGGCAGCAACGCCCGGAGGTGACGGCCTTGTGCCAGACCGTTGTCGGCACCATCTTGCTTGCCCCGTTTGCCGATATCTTCCGTTCCATTCCGACAGCGTCCTGGGGATGGCTTCTCGGCATCGGCATCCTGCACACGGGCATTGCCTATGTGCTGATGTATTCGGCCTATCCGAAGCTGTCGACGCCGGTCATCGGCGTGCTGACCTTCATCTATCCGCTGGTCGCGATTCTCATCGACTGGATCGTCTATGGTCACCCGCTCGGGATCGCGCAGGCGCTCGGCATGGTTCTGATTGCCCTCGGAACGCTCGGTGTACGGCTTGGCTGGCGCTTTCCAACCGGCAGAACCTTGCCGGCTTGAGGTCCGGCCCGTTCAGTTGACGACCGTGATCGAGGACTTCTTCTTTTTCTTCTTCTTGCCCTGCACGACCGCGGCATCCGCCTTCTGCACCTTGCGGGTCACGGTGATGAAGTCCGTGCCGTTGCCGGTTTCCGGGCCGAGGCCGGTGTCGGAGATGGAGAGCGACGCGCCTTCGCTGACGAGGCGGGAGATGTGATTGCGCGTCTCTTCCGGAATATCGAGCCGGTCGAGCGTCCTCGCGATGGCGTCCGGAGCTTCGGCGTCGGCCTCGGTGGTGATGCGGAGGCGCTTCATGGTGGCCTTCGGGAGCTGGTTGTCCATGCTCACGCCGTACCATTCGGCCGTGCCCTTGTCGGCATCGACGTCGCGGGCGAGCAGGAAATGCGTGCCGAGCGCGATCTCCGGTTCGCGGATGGTGATCGGCTCTTCGATGAGCGGCGTGAATTTCTGGCGCACGAGGATCTGGCCGTTCGGCGGCGTGCCCTTGCCGGCCTTCTGATAGACCGCGGCGAGGAGCTCCGCCGTCACCATGCCGTCCTCCTTGAGCCCTTCGGCGAGCTGGAAGGCGCGGATGGCGACGACCGTCTGCTTGCCGTGGCGTCCGTCGGGCACGCCGGCATCGTAGCCGAGGTCCGTCAGCATTCGCTGAAGATCGAGCAGCATCTCACGCTCCCCGCGGCGGGTGACGAGGATGCGGATCGGGTCCTGTTCGGTGCGTTCCACGGCCGGGGTGAGGATTTCCGGCTTCGGATCGGTCATCGCCACCTCGACGCTCTTGTCGCCAGCCTCGATGAGCGCGGGGCGCAGGCCCGCATCGGAAAGCAGCGGCGTGTCGGGCACGACGACGGAGGGCCGGAAGAGCGCGTCGTGCACGATGCGCTGCGGCGCGACCTCGCCGTCGGTGATCAGCACATGACCGCCGCGCCGCGTGACGGAAAACAGCGTCTTGGCGAAATCGTTCGGCAGGCGCACGCAGCCATGCGAGGCGGGGTAGGACGGCACGCTGTTGGAGGCATGCAGCGCGATGCCCGACCAGGTGAGTCGCTGCATGAAGGGCATCGGCGCGCTGTCGTAGATGTTCGAGAAGTGCGAGCGCTTCTTTTCGAGGATCGAGAAGATGCCGGTCGGCGTCCCGTGGCCGGCCTTGCCGGTGGAGACGCGCGAGGTGGCCACCACCACGCCGCCGTCATAGATCTTCAGCTCCTGGCGGTCCTTTGACACCATGATCTGGAGCGGCCCTTCCAGCGTTCCGCCGAGCACGGTGGTGCAGCTCAGCATCAGGCCCAGAATGCTCATGCCAGTGGCGAGGCGAAACTTCATGTAACCCATCCGTACGCAATACAAACCGGTGGCAAGCCTAGGACATCGGGCTTAAGGAAGGCTTGATGCACCCGCGCGGTCGGCACGATCCGTGCCATCCCGATGCAGGGAAGGACGCGGGCCGGCGGGGTTTTATTCGCTGGGATCGCCGGTTTTCCCCGAGGTCTTGACGGTCAACTTTCCGTGAAAGCGCTCCGGGCCGTTCTTGCCGAACGTATAGCCGGTCTCCACGCTCGCCTTGCCGAACTTGTCGCGCAGCGTGTTCATCGCGGCTTCCGCCGCCGCGCGGCGCGTTGCGGCGGGATCGACGAGATCGGGCGGATCGGCGCGGCCGGGATCGGCAAGATCGCTCACGCCGATGCCGATCAGGCGGTATTTCGTGCCGTCCGCCTCCTTGCGCAGGAGCTCCATGCCGGTGCGGAAGATCCGGTCGGCGAGCATGGTCGGGTCTTCGAGCTTGCGGTTGCGCGTGCGGCTCTTGAAGTCCGCTGTCTTCAGCTTGAGCACGACGGTGTGGCCGGCAATGCCGGATTTACGCAGCCGCGTGGCGACCTTCTCGCTCAGCCGGCGCAGATGCGCGGTGAGTTCGTCATAGCGCGAGATGTCGTCGAAGAAGGTGGTCTCGGCCGAAACGCTTTTTGCCGGGTCGTTGGGATGCACCTCGCGGTCGTCCTGCCCGCGCGACAGGTGGAAGAGCCGCTTGCCCATGACGCCGTAGCGGCGCATCAGGTCGGTCTCCTCCATAGCCTGGAGCTGGCCGACGCTGCGGATGCCATCGCGCTCCAGCGTCTCGGCAAAGGCCTTGCCGACGCCCCAGATCAGCCGCACCGGCTTGTCGCGCAGGAAATCCAGCGCCTCCGCTGCGCCGATGATGGAAAAGCCGCGCGGCTTGTTGAGGTCCGAGGCGACCTTGGCGAGGAACTTGCAGTAGGAGAGCCCGACGGAAATGGTGATGCCGATCTCCTTCTCCACGCGCTGGGTGAAACGTGCCAGCACGCGGGCAGGGGGATCGTGGTGCAGCCGCTCGGTGCCCTTCAGCTCCAGGAACGCCTCATCGATGGAGATCGGCTGCACGAGCGGCGTCAGCTCCTGCATCATCGCGCGCACTTCGCGGCCGACCTTGACGTATTTTTCCATGTCCGGCTTGATGACGACGGCGTTCGGGCAGGCTTCCAGTGCCTTGAACATCGGCATGGCCGAGCGCACGCCATGGATGCGCGCGATGTAGCAGGCCGTGGAGACGACGCCGCGCTTGCCGCCGCCGATGATCACCGGCTTGTCGGCGAGTTCCGGATTATCGCGCTTCTCGATTGCCGCATAGAAGGCGTCGCAGTCGATATGGGCGAGCGTCAGGTCGTAGAGCTCGCCGTGATAGAGGAGGCGGGGGCTGCCGCAGGCCCGGCAGCGGCGCAGGCCCGCGGGCTGCCCGGCAAGGCAGTCGCGGCAGAAGCCCGGAAAACGCATGTCGGCGGTGCTCATGATCTGGAACAAATATTGAACATCGCGACATTACCGCCTAAATTCGCGAGTCTCAACGGGAAGAAGGGCTGAACGCATGACGATGCACAGGCATGCGCAGGATGGCCCGCAGGGGCCGGCTTGTCAGAAGTCGCCGCCGCCATGGGGGCCGGACAGGACCGCATGGGCGTGGACGACGGCCTCCGGCTGGATGCCCGTCGCGGCGCTGAAAGCCAGAAGCGTCGGCTCGTGCTCCATGAGGAAATCGACGAGGCCGGCAAGGAAGCCGTGGTCGTTTACCGCGTTGCGGACCTCGCCGGGGGCGACACCCGTCAGCGCCAGGAAACGCGACAGGAGCTCCGGCTCTCCGGCCAGCCAGCCGAGGATGGAAAGGGCGGTCGCATCCGCGTCTTCGCGCGCGGGTGTTTCTTTTTGGCGTTTCATCCTTTTCCTTCGGGAAATTTACCTTTTCATCAACCAAGTGACGCTAACGTGGCTGCGGTCGGGCTGGGGGATTTCGGCTTCGCCGCAACTTATCTATCTCCCGGACGGTTGCAAGGCCGGCGAGAGGAACAGGGACGCACGATGCCCAAGCAGGTCATGATTGTCGAGGACAACGAGCTGAACATGAAGCTCTTCCGGGACCTCATCGAGGCATCCGGCTATGCGACCATCCAGACCCGGAACGGGATGGAGGCCCTCGATCTCGCGCGTAAGCACCGTCCCGACCTGATCCTGATGGACATCCAGCTCCCGGAAGTCTCCGGCCTCGAGGTCACCAAGTGGCTGAAGGAGGACGACGAGCTGCACGTCATCCCCGTGATCGCCGTCACGGCCTTCGCGATGAAGGGCGACGAGGAGCGGATCCGGCAGGGCGGCTGCGAGGCCTATGTCTCCAAGCCGATCTCCGTGCCGAAGTTCATCGAGACCATCAAGACCTATCTCGGGGACGCGTGAGGCCGACATGACAGCGCGCATCCTCGTCGTCGACGATATCCCGGCCAATGTGAAGCTGCTCGAAGCGCGGCTCCTGGCGGAATATTTCGACGTGCTGACGGCCGAGAACGGCTACGAGGCCCTGTCCATCTGCGAAAGCACCCAGGTCGACCTCATTCTCCTCGACATCATGATGCCGGGCATCGACGGCTTCGAGGTCTGCGAGCGGCTGAAGGCCAATCCGCGCACCGCCCATATTCCCGTCGTCATGGTCACGGCGCTCGACCAGCCCTCCGACCGCGTGCGCGGCCTCAAGGCCGGCGCCGACGACTTCCTGACCAAGCCGGTCAACGACCTGCAGCTCATGTCGCGCGTCAAGAGCCTCGTGCGCCTCAAGACGCTGACGGACGAGCTGCGCCTGCGCGCCGCGACGGCCCGCGCGATATCCCTCGAGGACGGGCTGGACAGCAATCTCGGCGACGAGCCGGGCGACGTCCTGCTCGTCGATGGCCGCGCCACCTCGCAGGAGCGCATCGCCCGCGCGCTGAAGCCCATCGCCGACGTCACCTGCATGTCCGACCCGCAGGCCGCGCTCTTCCAGGCGGCCGAGAGCAATTACGAGCTGGTGATCGTCAACGCCAATTTCGAGGACTACGATCCGCTGCGCCTCTGCTCGCAGCTTCGCTCGCTGGAGCGCACGCGCTTCCTGCCGATCCTGCTGATCGCCGAGCAGGGCGACGACGACATGGTCGTGCGGGCGCTGGATCTCGGCGTCACCGACTATCTGGTGCGCCCGATCGATCCCAACGAGCTGATCGCCCGCAGCCTCACCCAGATCCGCCGCAAGCGCTGCAACGACCGCCTGCGCGCCAGCGTGCGCCAGACCATCGAGCTCGCCGTCACCGACGGTCTGACGGGCCTGCACAACCGCCGCTATCTCGACAACCACATGAAGCTGCTGATCGACCGCGCGACCGCGCGCGGCCGCGCGCTCTCCGTCTGCATGACGGATATCGACCGCTTCAAGCTGGTCAACGACACCTATGGCCACGATGCCGGCGATGCCGTGCTGCGCGAATTCGCCAGCCGCGTGCGCTCGGCCGTGCGCGGCGCGGACCTTGCCTGCCGCTATGGCGGGGAGGAGTTCGTGCTGGTCATGCCCGATACCTCCGCCGAGATGGCGGCGGGCGTCGCCGAGCGCCTGCGGGCGATCGTCGAGCGGGAGCCCTTCCGCATTCCCGGCACGGATGTCTTCCTGCCGATCACCGCCTCCATGGGCATCGCCTCGATCCTGCCGGAAGGGGACAGCCCCGAGGCGCTGGTGAAGCGTGCCGACGCCGCGCTCTACGAGGCCAAGCGCTCGGGCCGCAACCGGGTTGTGGCCGCGGCCGCCTGAGCGGCTTTTCCACAGGGGTATTCACATTTCCGGCATTTACCTTTGATTCCGGGCAGTTGCCGGGCATTCCTGGACGCATGTTAACTTGACGTCTCTCGGCAGGTTTTTGGCCGTATGCCGTATGATTCATTTTTGATGAAGCTAATCAACGGCTTGCAGATTCCGCAATCTGGCCGTGTGAGGGCGGCAGGTTTCCTCGGTTGTGGATTTGCCCGTGCCACGATCGAATCGGCCGCCCGTCGCTGTGTCGCCTTCCATGACGAAACTGCCGCTCGATGGAACAAAACAGGGCCCGGCGATTAACTATGAGACAAGGACGCGGTCCGCGAGCGTTAAGAATTCGTTGATTTTTTTTCTCTTTCGCGCGATGCTCAACTCATAGGCGGGAAACAAGCCCGCACAACCGGTTACCCCATGATGCTAGGTCCGCCGCATCTCCTGGGTCGTGGGGTCGGTCGGTCAGCTACGACATAAACGGAATCCTCGTGCCGTCGTCGTGCCTGACCGACCCCCGTTTCGACGCCGCTCCCGGAAACGGGGGCGGCGTTTCGATTCGGGCGGTTGCAGGAGGTTGCAGGCGAGGGGGCAAAAGAAAAGGCGCCGGACGTTTCCGTCCAGCGCCTTTGCGAACCTCAAAGGGCTCCCAGGATCACTTGATCTTGGTTTCCTTGAATTCGACGTGCTTCTTGGCGACCGGATCGTACTTGGTCTTGGTCATCTTGTCCGTCATCGTACGGCTGTTCTTCGTGGTCACGTAGAAGAAACCGGTGTCGGCCGTCGACAGCAGCTTGATCTTGATGGTGGTAGCCTTGGCCATGGTCGTCCTGCCTTTATGAAAAACGAAGCCGCGGACAGCCATTCTGTTCCACGGCTTTAAATCTGGCCGGAAACTACAAATCGCGCCCGAAAAGTCAAGCCCGTTTCGGTCGGAAAACCATCCGCACCAGAGAAAGTACCAGGTAAAGGCCGAAGAAACCGACGATCGCCCAGGCAAAGCCGTCATTGCCGCCGACATCCATCGCCGCGCCGATCGCCTGCGGCCCGACCACCGTGCCGACCGCATAGCAGAAGATGAAGGCGGCGTTGGCGGCGGCGAGATCCGCGCCGGTGAGGCGGGAGCCGAGATGGCTGAGGCCGATCGTGTAGAGGCCCGCCACGCAGCCGCCCCACACGAGCAGCACCGCCGCCATCAGCAGCCAGTTGTGCGAGATGACGGGCAGCGAGAGCGCGCCGACGAGGCCGATGGCGGCCATGATCGTCAGGAGGCTCCGGCGGTCCCGCATGCGGTCGGAAAGCATGCCGAGCGGGATCTGGAAGGCCATGTTGCCGATGCCCATGACGGTGAGCAGCAGGGCGGCCTGCGATTCGGTGAAGCCGGCGCGCGTGCCGTAGATCGGCAGCAGCGAGAGCCCGCCCACCTGCACCGCGCCGAAGATGAAGACCGCCGCCGTCGCCGTCGGCACGAGAAGGATGTAGCGCATGAAATGCAGCTCCGGCTTCTCGTCGATGATCGGGCTCTCGCCGCGCGCGATGAAGATGGGAACGGCGGCGAGCAGGATGATCGCGGCCCCGAGCGCGAAGGGCAGCACCCCGTCGCTGCCGATCAAAGAGAAGATGAGGGGGCCCGTCGCAAAGCCGAGCGACAGCACGGTCGCATAGATGCCGAGCACCAGCCCGCGCCGGCGCGGCGGCGCCGCCGCGTTGATCCAGAACTCGGAGAGGATGAAGAGCATGGTCGTCGCGCCGTGGAAGACGAGGCGCAGCGGGAACCAGAGCCAGAAATTCTCGATGTAATAGAAGCCGAGGCCGCTGACGGCGGCGAGCAGGATCGCGCCGAGCATGGTCGTGGAGGTGCCCCAGTCATGCGCAAGGCGCGTCGTGAAGGGCGCGGCGGCCATGGCGGCGATGCCGGCCATGGCGGAATTGATGCCGATCATCGTGGAAGAGATGCCGCGCTTTTCCATGATGATGGAGAGCAGCGGGAGACCGAGGCCCATGGCGATGCCGACTGCGGAAATGGCCGCGATGGCTGCAATGAGAGACCGCCGGTGAATGTGCTCCACCGGGCCGGTTGTGCCGGATTGCGGCTGCGTCATATGCAATCGATCCTCAAAGCAGGTCCCGCAGGAAGCGCCCGCGCTGGGTGTAGTACAGCGGTGCGGCTCTCCCGAAGGGTAAAGACTTGTCTTCCTGAATGCTTTTTCGAAGCTCTTCAAGGATCAATACGGTTATGTCGGGCATATCGATGCCCCCGTGATCAAAAATATCGATCCATTGCACGTCTTCCAGCTCGTGGCTTGCGGTCGCGCCGGCCGGATCGATGCCGGCTTCGTCGGTGAAGAACGTGAAAAAGCGGGTATCGAAACGCCGCACCATGCCGGCGGGCGTGATGGCGCGGGCGAGGAAGCGCAGGTTGGAAAGGTCCGGCCGGAAGGGGAGGTCGCCCCCGGCCACGGCGTCCAGCGGGCGGCCGACGGCGATGCCGGCCTCCTCGTAGAGTTCGCGCAGCGCCGCCACGCCGAGGGCGCGCAGGCGCGAATCGGAACATCGCGTGCCGGTCCGCAGCGAAAGCCGCTCGTAGGCGAGCGGGTTCAGCGGACCGGAGACGGGAACCAGGCGGTCCGTCGCATCGCGCCGACCGCCGGGAAAGACATAGACGTCCGGCATGAAGACATGCCGGCTGCTGCGCCGGCCGACCAGCACGCGTATTCCGCCGCCCGACCGATCGAGAAGCAGGATGGAGGCTGCATCGACGGGCCGGACCGCAGTCATGCGGTTCTGTCGCCGTAGGCGGGCGATTCTTCCGCTTCCTCCCGCTTGTCGCCGAAGCCGTGCATCTTCAGCGCCCATTGCAGGCCGATGGCGCCGCCCTTGATGGGCTGCAGCAGGAGGAGGGACAGGATGAGCGTGATCGGTGTCCAGATCGCGAGGTGCTGCCAGGTGCTGAGCGGCCAGATGAGGTCCGTCGCCATGTAGCCGCCGACGACGATATGGCCGACGATGGTGATGACGAGATAGGGCGGCAGGTCGTCGGCGCGCTGGTGTGTGTAGTCCTCGCCGCAGGCGGCGCAATGATCGACCGGCTTGACGTAGGAGCGGAAAAGCTTGCCGGTGCCGCAGGCCGGGCAGCGGTTCAGCATGCCGCGCTTGATGGCGCGCCCGAGCGGGCGCTCGGCGGGGGCAGTGGCCGGCATGTCGCCGAAATGCTGTGTGCTGCCGTCGGTTTCGTTCGTCTGCATGTCGTGTCTCCTGCCGGCCGCTGTATGGCCTAGCGTTTGCCGCGGGGCGGGCGCGTGCCCGGCTGGCGTCTCGGCGCGCCAGCCTTGCGCCGGCCCGACTTGTGGAAGGAGCGCACCGCCGTCGGCATCTTGCGTCCCTCGCTGATCACGTCGAACCGGAGCGAACCGGCGAGCGGCACCGCTTCCGCGAGCCTCACACGCACTTCATCCCCGAGACGGTAGCCGAGCCCGGTCTTTTCGCCGGAAAGCGCCTGATGGGCCTCGTCGTAGATGTAGTAGTCGCGTCCGAGCAGGGATATAGGCACGAAACCGTCGGCGCCATACTCCGGCAGGGTGACAAAAAGTCCCGCCTTGGTGACGCCGGAAACGCGGCCGTCGAATTCCTCGCCGATGCGGCCGGCAAGGTGATGGGCGATCAGCCGGTCGACCGTATCGCGCTCGGCCGCCATGGCGCGGCGCTCGAAGGTGGAGATTTCCGCCGCGATATCGTCGAGCACGGCTTCTTCGTCCGGCGTGATGCCGCCTTCGCCGAGGCCGAGCGAGCCGACCAGCGCCCGGTGCACAATCAGGTCCGCATAGCGGCGGATCGGCGAGGTGAAATGGGCGTATTTCATGAGGTTCAGGCCGAAATGGCCGATATTCTCCGGGCTGTAGATCGCCTGGCTCTGCGAGCGCAGCACCATTTCATTGACCATCTGCTCGAACGGCTTGTCCTTGGCCTTGGCGAGGATGCCGTTGAAATGGTTGGAGCGCATGTTGCCGCCCTTGACCAGCGAGATGTCGAGCGTCTGCAGGAACTCGCGCAGCACCTCCTGCTTGGCGAGCGAGGGGGCGTCGTGCACGCGGTAGACGAGGGCCTGTTTCTTCTTCTCCAGCGTCTCGGCAGCCGCGACGTTGGCCTGGATCATCATCTCCTCGATGAGCTTGTGCGCATCGAGCCGCGGCGGCACGACGACCCGGTCCACGGTGCCGTCCTCCTTCAGGAGGATCTTGCGCTCCGGCATGTCGAGTTCGAGCGGCTGGCGACGGTTCCGGCCGACCGTCATGATGCGGTAGGCCTGCCAGAGCGGCTTCAGGATCGTTTCGAGGATCGGGCCGGTCTTGTCGTCCGGCGCGCCGTCGATGGCGGCCTGCGCCTGCTGGTAGGAGAGCTTGGCCGCGCTCTTCATCATGATGCGGTGGAAGGTGTGGCTCGCCTTCCGCCCCTCATGCGAGAAGACCATGCGCACGGCGAGCGCCGGGCGGTCGACGCCTTCCTTCAGCGAGCAGAGGTCGTTCGAGATGCGCTCCGGCAGCATCGGCACCACGCGGTCCGGGAAATAGACCGAGTTGCCGCGCTTCAGCGCCTCGCGGTCGAGCGCCGATTTCGGGCGGACATAGTAGCTGACATCGGCAATGGCGACCGTGACGATCACGCCGCCCGGATTGTCGGGCGAGGTGTCCGGCTCGGCGAAGACCGCGTCGTCATGGTCCTTGGCGTCGGCGGGGTCGATGGTGATGAGCGGCAGGCTCCGCCAGTCCTCGCGATGCGACATGGTGGCGGGACCGGCAGCCTCCGCCTCGCGGATGACGGCATCGGGAAAGATATAGGGAATGCCGTGGGCGTGGATGGCGATCATCGAGATCGCCTTTTCCGAGGCGACGGAGCCGACCACGCCCTTGATCTGCGCGCGCGGCAGGCCATAGCGGCCCATGCGCACGACATCGATCTCCACGAGGTCGCCGTCCTTGGCGCCCGCCGTAAACTCGGCGTCGACCTCCATCTCCTCGCCGCGCCGGTCGATGGGCATGATGCGCCCGCCGCCGCCCGTCATGGAGCGGAAGACGCCCATGCCGGAATTCTTCTTCTTGTCGAGGACCTTGATGACACGGCCCGTATAGGCCGGCCCGCCGCGTTCCTTGGCGGGGAAGATCTTCGCCAGCACCCGGTCGCCGAGGCCGGCCACCGGCGCCTTGTCCTTGCGCGGTCCGCTCGACTGGCGGATCAGCACGGCAGGCGCAACGCCCGCATCGTCGAGCCATTCGGCCGGGCGGCCGATCAGCTCGCCGTCGACGTCGCGCGTGGTAATGTCGAGAACGGTGACGGGGGGCAGGGCGCCCGGCCGCACCAGCGACTTGCGGCGCTTTTCCAAGAGGCCGTCTTCCTCGAAGGATTTCAGCAGCGCCTTCAGTTCCACACGCGCCTCGCCCTTCAGGCCGAAGGCCTTGGCGAGTTCACGCTTGGAGGCCTGCTCTGGGTGCTCGGCAATGAAGCGCAGCAGCACGTCGCGCGGCGGGACGGCGCCGTGGATGATCGGGGCATTGTCGGCAGGCGGCAGGTCACGGCCCGCGCGGCCGGGCCGTCTTTCGTGTCCTGCCCGGCTGCGTGGTTCCTTCGTCATGGCCTCACGCCTTCTTTGCCTTCGCGGCCGCCTTGGGCTTGGCCGCAGCCTTCGCCTTCGGCTTCGCCGTCTTGGTTTCGCCGGCCTTGGCCGTTTTCGTGGTCTTGACCTTCGCCGGGGCTTTCTTGCCCTTGGCCGGCATCTTGCCCGCCTTGTCGGCAATCAGCACCAGGGCCTCTTCCAGCGTGACGCTATCGGCGGCCTTGCCCTTGGGCAGGGTGGCGTTGACCTTGCCCCAGTTGACATAGGGACCGTACTTGCCGTCGCGAACGGTGATCGCGCCGCCATCCGGGTGGTCGCCCAGCGTCTTCAGCGCGGCCGGTGCGGAGCGGCCGCGGCCCGGGCCCTTCGACTGCTTGTCGGCGATCACGGTCACGGCGCGGTTGAGGCCGATGGAGAACACGTCCTCGACGGTCTCGAGATTGGCATAGCTGCCGTCATGCAGCAGGAACGGGCCGTAGCGGCCGATGCCGGCCGAGATCATCTTGCCGGTCTCAGGATGCTGGCCGATGTCGCGCGGCAGCGAGAGCAGGGCGAGCGCCTTCTCGTGGTCGATGCTCGCCGGCGTCCAGCCCTTCGGCAGGCTGGCGCGCTTGGCCTCCTTGCCGTCGCCGCGCTGGACATAGGGCCCGAAGCGGCCGTTGCGCAGCGTGATCTCCTCGCCGGTATGCGGGTCCTTGCCGAGGCTCTGCGGCTCGTTGGAGGCGGCCGCCTCCGCATCCGCGCCGCCATCGGCGGAAAGCTGGCGGGTATAGTTGCATTCCGGATAGTTCGAGCAGCCGACGAAGGCGCCGAACTTGCCGAGCTTGAGCGAGAGCTTGCCGGTGCCGCAGACCTGGCAGATACGCGGATCGCTGCCGTCCTCGCGCTTGGGGAAGACGAGCGGCGCCAGTTCCTCGTTCAGCGCGTCGAGAACGTTGGTGACGCGCAGCTCCTTGGTATCCTCGATCTGGGCGAAGAAGTCCTTCCAGAAGTCGCGGAGAACCTGCTTCCAGTCGAGCTCGCCGGCCGAAATCTTGTCGAGCTTCTCTTCGAGGTCCGCCGTGAAGTCATATTCGACATAGCGGGTGAAGAAGCTTTCGAGGAAGGCGGTGACGAGCCGGCCCTTGGCCTCCGGGATCAGCTTGCGCTTGTCGATGATGATATATTCGCGGTCGCGCAGCGTGGCCAGCGTCGCGGCATAGGTCGACGGGCGGCCGATGCCGAGCTCTTCCATCTTCTTGATGAGGGAGGCTTCGGAATAGCGCGGCGGCGGTTCGGTGAAGTGCTGCGTGGCGTTCACCTTCTGCTTGTCGAGCTTTTCCTGGGCGTTGATCTCCGGCAGGCGGCCGTCCTCGTCGCCCTCGTCCGGCTGCTCGCCGTCTTCCTTCTGGTCCGTATAGGCGGCGATGAAGCCGTCGAAGCGGATGACCGAGCCGGTGGCGCGCAGGCCCGCCTTGCGGCCGCCATTGTCGGCCTCGATCTCGACGGTGGTGCGCTCGATCTCGGCGGAGGCCATCTGGCTCGCGATGCCGCGCTTCCAGACGAGGTCGTAGAGGCGAAGCTGGTCGGGATCGAGATAGCGGCGCACCTGGTCCGGCGTGCGGTCGAAGGAGGTGGGACGGATCGCCTCGTGGGCTTCCTGCGCGTTCTTCGCCTTGGTGGAGTAGAAGCGGGGCTTTTCCGGCACGTAGCGCGCACCGAACTGCTCGCCGACGGCCTTGCGGGCCGCGTCGATCGCCTCCGGCGCCATCTGCACGCCGTCGGTACGCATATAGGTGATGAGACCGACCGTCTCGCCGCCGATGTCGATGCCTTCATAGAGCCGCTGCGCGACCTGCATGGTGCGCGAGGCCGAGAAGCCGAGCTTGGAGGAGGCGGCCTGCTGGAGCGTGGAAGTGGTGAAGGGCGGGGCCGGGTTGCGCTTCGTCGGCTTGGCCTCGACGCTCTCGACGCGGTAGGCCGCGCCGTCGAGCAGGGCCTTGAGGCGGTTCGCCTCCTCGCCGTTGCCGATGGATTTCGCCTGCAGGCGCTTGCCTTCGGCCGAGACGAGGCGCGCCTCGAACTCGTCGCCGCGCGGGGTCTTCAGGAGCGCGGAGAGGTTCCAGTATTCTTCCGAGACGAAGCGCTCGATCTCGGACTCGCGGTCGCAGACGAGACGCAATGCGACCGACTGCACGCGGCCGGCCGAGCGCGCGCCCGGCAGCTTGCGCCAGAGCACCGGCGACAGGTTGAAGCCGACGAGATAATCGAGCGCGCGGCGGGCGAGATAGGCATCCACCAGCGAGATGTCGATGTCGCGCGGGTTGCGCATGGCATCGAGCACGGCCGATTTGGTGATGGCGTTGAAGACGACGCGCTTGACCGGCTTGTCGCCGATCACCTTCTTCTTCTTGAGTACGTCCAGAACGTGCCAGGAAATGGCTTCTCCCTCGCGATCCGGGTCGGTCGCGAGAATGAGGCCGTCGGAGGACTTCATCGCGTCGGCGATGTCCTTGATGCGCTTGGCGGATGCGCTGTCGACTTCCCAGGACATTTCGAAGTCCTCGTCCGGGCGCACGGAGCCGTCCTTGGCCGGCAGGTCGCGCACATGGCCGAAGGAGGCGAGCACCTTGTAGCCGGGGCCGAGATACTTGTTGATCGTCTTGGCCTTGGCGGGCGATTCCACAACTACAACATTCATCGTCATTTTCTCTGATACCGGGCGCCGCAGGGTTGGATGCGCGGCGAAAGGGCGTTTATCCGCCGGAAAGTCGTGTCTCGACATGAACAGGGAAAGCGTTCGGGTCAAGAGGTAGGGTTGAAATTAGTCGAATGCAACGAGATGCAACCAATACGAGATTATTGTGGTGTTGCAATTATAAATAATCGTTGTATCGTTTCCTAGGGAGAGGAATTGCAACCTTTCGGTGATTCCGAAACGTAGGCACAACGGGAAAGCCATGAACTCGAAACCCACCAGACCTGCGCTTCCGCCGCATACGGCAGAGGAGAACATCGCCTACAGCCGCCAGATGCTGGGCGAGTTGCGCACCGTCGTGAACAACGAGGGTGCGGACGTCCTGCGCTATTTCATCGAGATGGCCTATATGGAGGCGGGCGATATCCTGGCGGGGTTGCGCCCGCTGTCATTCAAGGTTCAGCGAGACGCCGCCGCCGACATGCCGCTGAAGCCGGCCGGCAAGGTCAAGTTCTAGAAGGACGAGATAGACCGTCGCGGCCGGAATGCCGGTGTGGCGGATGATCTCGTCGATCTCGGCGGGCACTTGGCTCAGCGCATCCGCGATACGGTCACGCTCCCCGTCGCTCGGCGGCAGCCGCAGGCCGGGCGCGGCGTCCTCCGCCGGCTCGCCGGCGCCGGGGCGGGGGGTGAAGAGGTCCGGCTCCGACAGCGGCCGCAGGGCCTCCAGCACATCCTCCGGCGTCGTGGTGATGGTCGCGCCGTCCTTGAGCAGGCCGTTGGTGCCTTCGCAGCGCGGATCGAGCGGCGAGCCGGGCACCGCGAAGACCAGCCGGCCGAAATCGGCCGCGTTGCGCGCCGTGATCAGCGAGCCGGAGCGCACCGCCGCCTCCACGACCACCAGCCCGAGCGCCATGCCGGCGATCAGCCGGTTGCGGCGGGGAAAGTCCCGCGCCCGCGGCTCCCAGCCGAAGGGCATTTCGCTGACGGCAAGGCCCTGTCCGTCCGTCAGTTCCTCCAGCAGGCCGATGTTTTCCGGCGGATACGGCTTGCCTTGAAAGACAGTACACAAAGCGCTATCGCTGAGGTCTCAGTGCTTCGCGAGGTGACCTCATGCATATCTCAGAGCTATCCGGCAAAACCGCCGTGTCCTATGCCCGGTGGTCCTCAGGGCGTCAATCGCGTGGGAGTTCGTCCGCTCGCCAGACCAAGATTGCCACCGAGTATGCGGCAAAGGCCGGGATGGTGCTTGATCGCCAGATTGTCGATGAGGGTGTTAGCGCGTTTTCCGGGAGCAACCTTGAGGCCGGTCTTGGGGCGTTCCTGAACGGCATCCGCTCCGGCGCTCTCTCCGCCGATCTCGTGCTTCTCATTGAGAACATGGACCGCTTCTCCCGGTTGAACCCGATGGACGTCTTGCCGATTTTCCTGGAGGTTCTCAAGACAGGCCTGATCATCGTCACCCTCCAGGACGAGGCGATCCACACTGACGCGAAGTACCGCGAAAACCCGATGCTCCTGGTCCCCTCACTTGTCAGCATGCAACTTGCGCATGACGAGAGCCGGAAGAAGAGTGTCCGGCTGAAAGAGTCCTGGAGCAACAGAATTAGCCGCATTGCCTCCGGCGAACGTGTGCCGATAAGCAAGGTGCCGTTCTGGATCGACAGGGACACCCAGGAGTTCAACGCCCGTGCCGATGATGCCCGTGAGATTTTCAGGCTTGCGGCGGCGGGGTATGGCGCTAGTGCAATCACCCGCCTTATCAACGAGAAGGGCATCCCGAGTTCTCGCGGGGGCACCTGGGGACGGAGCATGGTTCAAGATGTCCTCAAATCCAAGGAAGCCTACGGAACCTTGGTGATCAAGGGTCATGAGCAACCGAACTATTTCCCGGCTCTGATTTCAGAGACCACCTCGCTTGCCATCAGCAATCGGGCGCGGCGGCAGAGGCGGAACCCCCAGGCATCAACGGATGCCAATCTCTTTCCTCGGCTCCTCATCTGTGGCGGGTGTGGTGGGCCGATGAACGTCACGACCACGAGCAGCGGATGGAAGCGGTACAGGTATGCGGTTTGCTCCCATAGGGCGACAGCCCGGAACGAGTGCACCGCTCGAAACTGGCCTTATGACTTCTTCGAAGAGAAGTTCGTCGGGGGACTCGGGGGCATCCTGGCGAGGTCCGTTGAGGCACCTGGGAGCAGCCCCGAGCCAAGCGAGCGGGACGCCCTGGTGGAGCGCCTGGAGGCGCTGAACGCTAGACGAGAGAACGCCATCCAGATGTCCATTGAGGCGGAAACGCCGGAGAACCAGCGTTCGTTTCGGATGGCCGCTGACAAGCTCTCCAAGGACGCTGACGCCCTGAGGGCGCGTCTGGTTGAATTGTCCGAAGATGCCGCTGCGGAGAGCGAGGCGGCTTCCCAGGTGGCGGGTATCGCGACGGCGTTGAAGGGGGCTCAGGCCATGCGGATGAACGATAGGCCAGCCCTAAGGAATCTGATTGCTTCCGTTGTCGACAAGATCGTGATGGAACCGTACATCGATGGTGACATAAACGGTGCCCACGTACACCTCAGGGGGCGGCGGCTTCCTCACAATCTTGTCTTCGACTACAGCGGCGATAGCGATTTTGAGCGGAGCGACGATACTACCTGAGCCTACAACCGCAGTCCCGGAATTAAGTGCTCATATAGAGAACATCCACGGGTCTGTGGGAATTACCCCTGCATATAGTACACGCCGAGCCACCTTTCGGCCCCCGCCGGTTCACCCACGGGGCCACCTTCCGTCTCCACCAGACCCGCGTTCGTTCTGTTGCGGTGACGGCGTTTCAGCGGGGTTCGGCAGGTGGCCGGTAGATTGCCCTCCGAGACCGGCGATGATGCTCAGTGATCCTAAAGACGACAGGCATTACCCCCTCAATACTGCACATACGAACGAAAAACTTCGAACAACCGATGGGGTTTGGATGGCAGAGAAGACAGGGTATTTGCTTCGCTGGAGACAAAATCCTCTTGACCTGAGTTTAGTATTCAGTCTACCCTATCTAACTCTAAGTTACACTTAGGGTTTCTTTTGGTTTTTAATGAAGGTTATGAAGAAGTATTCTTCTTAGGGTGTCACTGAGTACCTCCCGGTTCCCTTCAGTGAACCTTCCATCTCCTTCTTCATAGTCGCCCTCCCACGACATACGGTCCAAGGATGCTGCCTTGTAGATCGCTCAGGCCTCCCGGCGGTGTGCTTTGCTTGATCTCGGCGGCATCCTTGGTGTCCCTCCCAATCTTGCATCCTCCAGCGCCACCAGACCTACGCCCTTTCTGTTGCGGTAGGAGCGATTTATCGCGTTCGTCGTCTTCCGTGACCGATGACACCCGAGAGGCCCTCGCGGCTCTCCACGGCTGACTTTTCCAGCCGACCAATCCACCGCCATCTCATCACCCCATCCGCCCCGGCTTCACCCCCGGGCGTCCCATCGCGTCACCGTGCCTTCGGCACCACGCGCACTTTCGCCGGGCAACCGCCCGACCACTGGCAAAGGTATCCAGATTTGAACACCGCCACCACCATCACAATCGAACTCATCGGCTCGTATGCCGCTCGCCATGTTAAAGGCGACACCACCGCAGGGCATTCCGACTTGCACAAGAAGGGGACCACCAAGAGTCCTATCCCGGTAATCTGCCGAAAGCTGATCGAGCAAGGCCACGACCCGCAGGAGCGCGTCCACATCATCCGCAAGGCGTTGGACCGGGAAGGCTTCATCCCTGTCTTCCGTCGCGACCGGACTCTGGCGGCATGGGCCGGGACCAACGTGGTCGAAAGCGAGACCCGCTCCCTTCATCCCGTCCGATATAAGGCATTCCCTGACTCCGTAGGCGTCAAGGACGCGCAAGACGGGGGCGAGGTAGGCAAGGGTAGCTCCGAACCCAAACGCCTCTCCACGGCCTCCACCGCAACAATGGGAGTAGCCGCATAAACATGGCCCCCCATTACCTCATCCGCGAACTCCAGCCGGATGACCTCGACTACATCGCCGCCAATCTCCGCGCTGCCGACGCGAGGGAGCTCCGGGCGGCTTCCGGCCACTCGAACTACCGCGACCGCCTCACCATGGCCGTAGCCGAGTCCTCTGAGGTCCGCATCGTGGAACACGACGGGCGACCTATACTGGTCTTCGGCTTCGCTCCGCTGGACGAGACGACGGCAGGAGTATGGGCTGTTGGCACCTCGACTGTCTCCCGGTTCCGCGCACCGCTGGTGCGAGAGACCCGCAATGTCATCCGCCGTTGGTTCGCGGAGAACTCACAGCTTCGATACCTCGTCAACTTCACCCATGCCAGCAACCGCCTTTATCTCCGCTGGCTCCGCGCAATCGGCGCGACGGTCTTCCCGAAGAAGCCCTTGGGGCCTCGCGGGGAACTATTCCGCCCATTTATGATCGAAAGGAGCGCTGAGTGTGCGATCCCGGCTTCATTCTAGGCATCGCCTCAGGTGCCGCCTCCGCGATTGGCGAAGCTGAAGCCGCCGACGCCAACATGGACCAGTCCATTCGGCAAGCGAAGCTGGAGCATGCTGCTCAGGAGCAAGAGCGGCTGATCCAGATCGATGGCGCAAACAAGGAGGGCTATCAGGCTCAGCTTGAGGGCGACCGCACCGCCTCCGCCGTCCGCGCCATGGGCGAGGGGATGGGCGGTGCCACCGCAGGACAGCGGGTTGCCGAGCAATCCCGTCAGACCGCCTTGTCCATCGAGAACGCGAAGGACCGCAAGTCATCTGCCAATGCCAACTACGTGATGGCCGGAAAGAGCAGCCAGATCACGGCGCAGAACGACATCAACCGGCAGGCGATTAGCCCGATGTCGACCTTCTTCAACATCGCCGGAACCGGCGTGTCCGGTTACGGCACGTTGGGCGACTTCCCGTCCGGTAACACCGCCAAGACACCGGCAGGACGCTTCAATTGATCTCTCAGGGGGGCCTTCGGGCCTATTCTCCTGAAGTGCAATTCAAGGAAAACCATGAAGAACTTCATCCGACAGCCGGATGGGACTCACCTCCCATCCGCTGAGACCCTCGCGCGTGTCCGCGCTAACCCCCACAAGTACCCCGATGCGGTCAAGGACTTCGCCCGGTTGTCCGGCAAGCCCGAAGACCTCGTGCAGCAGATGATCGACAACCCAGGCTCCTCGGGCTTCTGGGGGACCGCTGGCGGCATCGCCGTGGACATCGGGCAGGGCGCTATGAACGCCGGAGCGATCGCTGCCGAGAACCTGCTTCCCGAGAGCATCCTCGGTGACGGCGCGAACCTCGTCCGCGACTACGCCGAACGCCTCGATCCGAAGTTCGATACGGATAAGAGTGTTGGGGAAGTGATTGCGGAGGGGGCCGGTCAGGCTCTCCCCGCCGTCGCCGCCACCATCGGCACAGGCGGTTGGGCCGGTGTCGCCATCGGTGCCGGTGTGGGCTCGCTCACGTTTGCCGATGAGGACAACTTCGCCAACGCCCTCAACGAGATCGCCCCGGGTGTCGTCCCTGACATCCTGGTGGTCCAGCCGGACGACGATGAATTCACCTCGACTGCTAAGGCCCTGGTGTCGAACATCGTCACCGACGCGCTCTTCCTCGGCACGGTCGATGTCGCCGGGAACGGGTGTCTCCACGTCCACGCTGGCGAGACTGGCGAAGAGGATCAAGGATGAGGCCGCGTAGCGGCAAAGCCGGACTGTGTCCCTTCCCACATTTTTCGACCCCGGTAGTCCCCTGGGGAAAATCTTGGATTATTCTGTGTCAGGAGTGTGTGAACAATGGATACCTTCAAGCAAATGGGAGAGTTTGCACTATGGCTTTGGTGGGCGGGTCGGTCCTGGGGATGACCGTGGTTCCGCTTTCGCTGTTCTGGGAGAAGCACTTTGGCGGAACGAGAAGTGGTAGATAGTCAGAACTCTGAGCACAAAACGACGGCACAAGTCACTCCTATACCAGCAGACGAACAGGTGGGTGCGAGCGTAGAGGCATCGCCTGATGAGCAAGAAACCGCACGCCTCCTCGAACACTGGAAGAGCACGCTGGAGCTTCGAAACGACCAGTACCGGACATTTGACAGGTCCGTGCTCGCAGTGAGCGGTGGGGCACTGGCGATATCAATAGCAAATGTGGACAAGATTAGTGCCGGGTCATCTGGATTTACCCAGTTGCTAGTGCTCAGCTGGCTTGCATTCGGCCTCTCTATTGTGTCGAATATTTCGTCATATTGGACGGGAACGAAGGACGCTGAGAGGGAACTGGAGAAGATTGCGGATCGCGTCGAAAAAGGTGCCCCTTATGAAATCGGCAATCGGTATCGGACGGCGACCTACAGCTTAAACTTCTTGGCTTTATCGCTGTTTTGCGCGGGAGTAGTGCTCTTATCGATACACGCCTACTACAATATGGAAGGTGCCAATGAACGAAAAGACACAGATGCCACAGTCATGGGAACAGAAGGGCCTGCCGACGCACAAGCCAGCCCCGAGACTACCAGTGAATAGCGCGAACCGGCCTACGCCGGGCGGCGGCGTTCCATCTGCGCCCCCTCAGCCAGCGCCGCCTGTCCGTCCCCCTGGAGGACGCTAGGGGTCTGCCTATACCCGCAGTGAAAGTCGGGCGGAATGCTAGCCCTTCAACGGTCTCAAGTGATTTGCTTCGCGAATGAAGTTCACGAGCGCGGTAGCGCGTTCCCTGAGGTCCAGCACGTCCAGCGATAGCTCTCCCTCGCACAACTTGCGAGCAACCGCCACCTTGTCCACGCTGGTCTCCAGGAGAGTTTCCGGTTCACTGGTTTCCTTGCGGCGCTTCTTGGGTTGGTTCCTGAGGAAGTAGAGGGCGTGATCGTATGGGCCACCATCCGACGGCTTATCGTAGGCGTCCGCGTTTAGTTCCTGTACCGCCGTCTGGAGTGCCGTGTGATCAACGTAGTTCTCAATCTCGCGGCCCTTGGTGATCCAGGCGAGGCCGCTGTCCTTCGAGAACTCCTCCTGCAAGCGCTCCTTGGTGGAATTGATGGCGGCTTTAGGCCCTGTCTTGTCGCTGTCTATGACTATAGCTGAGTTTCTGTTGAGCGAGCGTAACTGGATGAAATCCTCCAGGGCTTCCGGTTCCCCGCTGAGGTGACTGAGGAGGCGACCGCCGTAGAACATGATTGAGTAGTGGACCCCTTCGATGAGGTCAGCATCCAGTGTCGCAATCCACTTTTTTAGGTAAATGCGATCAGACGGCCCTTCTACCCATACAACAGCGTTCGACTGAAGGATATCCGAGGCCTTATATCCAAGATCGGCGCAAACCTGATATTTCTCGGAACGCAATTGCGTCCCGCGAATGTAGGTCTGGGAACCATCATTGCTTACGTGGAAGACCGCCGCCCCTGGGGTGTCGATGAAAGCGGCCGAGTGTGTGGCGATGAAGTATTGGTTGCTTGTGTTCTCCTGAAGATATCGCACGAGTTTTCGCTGGAGGATCGGATGCAGGTGTATCTCCGGCTCCTCAATGCACATGATGCAGTTTTCGTGAATTGTAGAGAACGCCGCGATCATAACCACTTCATGGATGCCCGTTCCCAGAGACTCTAAGGGGAGAACCTTGTTGTCCATGTGGACCAGGATGGCGCTCCGATTATGAGGAATTTCGATCCGAGCGTCGGGGCGATCCGTAACGCTTTGCAGAAACCGATTGATTTTGGCGAACTGCTCCCGGTCGTGCTCGTAACTGTGATGATCGGGGCTTTGGATTTCTACCAGCCGATCTATCAAGCCTCGCCCACTTAGGTCTTCAAACTTCTCGTCTTTCGGGCCGATCACGCGCTTTGCCGGGATGAGCCGTATTTCTGGTAACTGAATCTTTTGAGGCCGCATCAGGCTCCCTAGAGTCCCCGGTATGCAATCCCCTTCAAGGCTGCCGCCGCTTTGCCGTGTTAGTAATCTCCAGATTGCTCGCCATTCACGCTCGTGAAATAGGTCAAGGACGTCGGTGGTATCAGCATACTCAAGGTGACCACGACCTTCGGCAGTCGCAACCCAAACGTGGTCGTTCTTGCTAATTCTGCTAACAATCTTTTCCACCAAGCCTCGCGTGAACTCGTCACGATGGCCTTGCGGCAGTTGATCAGTTGCGACGGTAAAAAATGTCGCTTTGGGAATGCCTATCGAATAGGCCATCGAGCCTGTAGTACGCCCCCTGTAACTCTCGACCGAGTTTGCATCGAGGCCTTTGCGGCCTTGCGCTACGCGGTGCGCAAGAAAGTTCAAGACAATCGATTTTCCCGCATTGTTCGCGCCGATGAAGAAGTTGAAGTCCTGAAAGCCAGCCATTCGCTGCTCTTGCGGTCCTATACCGCGATAAAATTGAAGCGACAGCGCGTGAAGAAACTTAGCCAAAATCGTGTCCCTATGTGATCCTTTGGAGATATCTCAGGGGCAGATTTAAAACTCAAGGGTGTGGGAAGAAACTCCACGTCTAAGATTTTGTGTACTGTATGTCACGGCTTGTCGAGCCCGCCGGCCATGGCGGCGATGGTGCCGGTGGAAAGGCTGGCGCGGTGGGCCGCCGTATCGATGCCGCGCGCAAGGCCCGACACGATGACATAGCCGGTGCGGCCGACCTCCCGCGCGACGAGGCTGGCGAACTTGATGCCGGAGATCGAGGCGTTGCGCGCGCCGACGATGCCGACGGCCGGCGCCGCCGTGACCTTGCGGTTGCCCTTGACGGCGAGAAGCGGCGGCGCGCCGTCGATCTGGCGCAGGAGCGGCGGATAGTCCGGCTCGCCGATGCCGACGAAGCCGGCGCCGTGCCGCTCGGCGATCTCCAGCTCCCGTTCCGCCTCGGCCCGGCCGGCGACGCGGATGCTGCGCGAGGCCCCGCCGCGGCGGGAGAGTTCCGGCAGCATTTCCAGCGCCGTCTCGGCGCTGCCGAAATGATTGATGAGTTCGCGGAAGGTGACCGGCCCGACATTGTCGCTGCGGATCAGCCGCAGCCAGGCGATCCTCTGTCGTTCCGTCAGCGCAATTCCTCTTGTCCTTGCGCTGCGGTCGTCCATGGCTATCCCTTGCTGCCGATCCTGCTTTCGGTGCCGTTCATCAGGCGGCCGATATTGGCCCGATGCTTCCACCAGGTGATCACGGTGAGAACGGCGAAGAGCAGCGCCACCTTCTCGTGACCGAGGAACCACAATACAACCGGAGATACGGCAGTTGCAACCAGGGCCGAGAGCGACGAATAGCGGGTGAGATAGGCCATGCCGATCCAGACCGCGGCGAAGACCGCGACCATGACCGGCACGAGGCCGAGCAGCACGCCGACATAGGTCGCGACGCCCTTGCCGCCCTTGAAGCCGAGCCAGACGGGAAAGAGATGGCCGAGAAAGGCGGCAAGGCCCGCCGCGATGCCGGCATCGAGCCCCCAGCGCGAGGCGACGGCCGCCGCCGCCGTGCCTTTCAGCGCGTCGAGCAGCAGCGTTGCGGCGGCGAGTTTCTTGTTGCCGGTGCGCAGGACGTTCGTCGCGCCGATATTGCCGGAGCCGATGGCGCGCACGTCGCCGAGCCCGGCCATGCGGGTGAGGATCAGGCCGAAGGGGATGGAGCCGAGAAGATAGCCGAAGGCGAGGGCGGCCAGCGTCGGCAAGGCGCCGAGCTGCCAGGTGAAGATGTCGGACACTGTGTTCTCCCCCGAGACGTCTCTTTCCATGGAACCGCTCTGCCCCTGACCCCCTCCTCACAAGCGGGGAGGCGAATGGAAGCGTTGCGGCAAGTCTCCTTCTCCCCGCCTGCGGGGAGAAGGTGCCCGGCAGGGCGGATGAGGGGCAATTCGCCGCGTTCCGTCAGCCGAGCGAATGCACCCGTTCGCCGGCAACATAGGTGCTAACGGCGCGCCCCGTAAAGCGGGCATCTTCGAACGGCGTGTTCTTCGAGCGCGAAACGAAGCCGTCCTTGACGGCGAGCCACGGCTCGTCCGGATCGATCAGCACGATGTCGGCGCGGGCGCCCGGCGCCAGCGTGCCGGCGTCGAGGCCGAAGATCTTTGCCGGGCGTGTCGAGAGCGCATCGATGAGGCGCATCAGCGGAACCTCGCCGCTGTGGTGGAGGCGGAGCGCCGCAGCCAGCATGGTTTCGAGGCCGATGGCGCCGTCCGCGGCATCGGCGAAGGGCAGGCGCTTGGTATCGACGTCCTGCGGATCGTGCGAGGAGACGATGATGTCGATCTCGCCCCGGGCCAGCGCATCCACCATCGCCTTGCGGTCGTCCTCGCCGCGCAGCGGCGGGGAAAGCTTGAAGAAGGTGCGGTATTCGCCGATGTCGTTCTCGTTCAGCGTCAGGTGGTTGATCGAGGCGGCGCAGGTGACGTTCGCGCCGCGCTCGCGGGCGATCTTCACGGCCTCCGCCGATTCCGGCACCGAAATCTGCGCGGCATGGTATTTCGCGCGGGTGAGGCCGGCGATGCGCAGGTCCCGTTCCAGCGGGATGAGTTCGGCCTCGCGCGGCGTGCCGGAAAGGCCGAGCCAGCTCGCCAGAAGCCCCTCGTTCATGACGCCGCCGGCGCCCAGATGCTTGTCGCGCGTCTCCAGCGAAATGACGCTGCCGAATTCGCGGGCATAGGTCATGGCGCGGCGCAGCACCTGCGCATTGTGCATCGGGTTGCGGCCATTGGTGAAGGCGACGGCGCCGGCCGCCTTGAGCAGGCCGAATTCCGTCATCTCCTCGCCGGCGAGATGCTTGGTGAGCGCGGCCGCCGCGTGGATGTTCACCACGGCCTTGTCGCGCGCCGTCTTCAGCACGAATTCGACGAGCGCGATGTCGTCGATCACCGGATCGGTGTCCGGCATCATGATGAAGGTGGTGACGCCGCCGGCCGCCGCCGCGCGGGAGGCCGATTCGATGGTCTCGCGGTGCTCCGCGCCGGGCTCGCCGACGAAGACCCGGGCATCGACGAGGCCGGGAGCGGCGATCATGCCGCGCCCGTCGACGATCTCGGCGCCCTCGGGCGCGCCCTGGTTCTGCGCGCCGCTGCCGACGGCGGCGATCCTGCCGTTCTCTATGACGATGGAGCCGTTTTCATCGAGATTGCGGGAAGGATCGAGAATGCGGAGGTTCTTGAGGACGGTGGTGCGGGTCATGCGCGGGCACCCTGGTTCTGCGAGAGGAGAAGCGTTTCCATCACGGCCATGCGGACGGCGACACCCATCTCGACCTGCTGCTCGATCACGCTCTGAGGCCCGTCGGCGATCTCCGAGGCGATCTCGACGCCGCGGTTCATCGGGCCGGGATGCATGACGAGCGCATCCTCCTTCGCCGCCTTCAGCTTCTCGGCATCGAGGCCGAAATAGTGGAAATATTCGCGCACCGAGGGCACGAAGGCGCCGGACATGCGCTCGCGCTGGAGGCGCAGCATCATCACGACGTCGGCGTCCTTCAGGCCCTCTTCCATGGAGTGGTAGACCTCCGCGCCCATCTCCGCGATGCCGGAGGGCAGCAGCGTCGCCGGCGCGACGACGCGCACCCGCGCGCCCATGGCGTTGAGCAGCAGGATGTTGGAGCGCGCGACGCGCGAATGCAGCACGTCGCCGCAGATGGCGACGATGATGCGCGAGAGCTTGCCCTTGGCGCGGCGGATGGTCAGCGCGTCGAGCAGGGCCTGCGTCGGATGCTCGTGCTGGCCATCACCGGCATTGACCACCGAGCAGGAGACCTTCTGCGCCAGCAGCGCGGCGGCGCCGGCCGAGGAATGGCGCACCACCAGCACGTCGGGATGCATGGCGTTCAGCGTCATTGCCGTGTCGATGAGCGTCTCGCCCTTCTTCACCGAGGAATTGCCGACCGACATGTTCATCACGTCGGCGCCGAGGCGTTTGCCGGCAAGCTCGAAGGAGGATTGCGTGCGGGTGGAGGCCTCGAAGAAGAGATTGATCTGCGTCAGGCCCCGAAGGGTCGACGTCTTCTTCTCCCGCTGGCGGGAGATCTTCACGGCCTCGTCGGCGCGGTCGAGCAGGAGGGTGATTTCCTGCTCGGTCAAACCCTTGATGCCGAGAAGGTGGCGATGCGGAAAGAAGTCCATGGGGGCTCCGCCTCAACTGTCGTGGATACGCGGGGTCTATAGAGCCTCGATCCGGCCCCGGCAAGGCGAAGGGATCAATGCTTTGCGCATTCCCACGCTTTTGTGCGCGCAACCGCGCCTGCGGCCGCAAGGCCCCGTTTCGCACCGCCCCGACTTGGGATAGAACCCGCTCATGACTCGCGACACCGAACAGAAACTTGCCGATCTCAACCAGCCGCCGCTCTGGTCGGGCATCAACGCCTATCGCTCCGACCCGCTGCTGGTCGATGCCACCGATGCCATGCCCAAGGCCCTGCGCGACGAGTTCGACGCGATCGGCCGCTACGTGACCGCGCCGGAGGCGCAGGAGCTCGCCCGCATGGCGAACGAAGGCGTGCCGCAGCTTCGCACGCACGGTCCGCGCGGCGAGCGGCTCGATGTCGTGGATTTCCATCCGGCCTGGCACGCGCTGATGCGCCGCTCCATGGCGAACGGGCTGCATTCCTCGCTCTGGGAGAACGTGCCCGATGAGCAGGGCAGGGCGCACAAGGCGCGCGCCGTGCGCTTCTACCTGACGGCGCAGCTCGAATGCGGCCATCTCTGCCCGCTGACGATGACGAGCGCTTCGGTCGCAGCGCTTTCCGCCTCGCCGCAGGTGCAGCGCGAATGGGGCCGCAAGATCCTGTCGCGCAAATACGATTCCACCAACAAGCCCGCCATGCAGAAGAGCGCCGTCACCATCGGCATGGGCATGACGGAAAAGCAGGGCGGCACGGATGTGCGCGCCAACACCTCGCGCGCCGAGCGTGTCGGCGAGGGCATCTACCGGCTGACCGGCCACAAGTGGTTCATGTCCGCGCCGATGAGCGACGGCTTCGTCATGCTGGCGCAGACCCGCGAGGGCATCGGCTGCTTCCTCGTGCCGCGCCTGCTGGAGGACGGCTCCAGCAACGGCCTGCGCTTCCAGCGGCTGAAGGACAAGCTCGGCAACCGCTCGAACGCTTCTTCGGAGGTCGAGTTCTCCGAGACCTTCGGCTTCCTGCTCGGCGCGCCCGATGCCGGCATCCGCACCATCCTCGACATGGTGACGCTGACGCGGCTCGACTGCGCGCTGGCCTCCTCCGGCATCATGCGCGCCTCGCTGGCCGAGGCCGTGCACCACACCCGCGGCCGCCATGTCTTCGGCAAGCCGCTCGTCGCCCAGCCGATCATGACGCGGGTCCTCGCCGACATGGCACTCGACGTCGCCGCCGCGACCGCGCTTTCCCTGCGTCTTGCCGAAGCCTTCGACAAGGCGCGCGACAGCGCGGAAGACGCCGCCTATGCCCGCATCATGACGCCGGTCACCAAATACTGGTGCTGCAAGATCGCACCCGCCCTCATCTACGAGGCGATGGAATGCATCGGCGGCAGCGGCTATGTCGAGGAGCGGCCCATTGCCCGGCATTACCGCGAGGCGCCGGTCAACGCGATCTGGGAGGGCTCCGGCAATGTCATGGCGCTCGACCTGATGCGCGTCATCGGCCGGGGCAAGGATCTCTTCGAGATGCTCTTCGCCGGCCTTGCGCGCGATCTCGGCCCGGCCGGCCGCAAGACGGTGGAGGTGCTGCGCGCCTGCCTGTCGCTCTGCGAGCGCGACGAGGGCGCGGCCCGCATGCTCATCGAGCAGCTGGCGCTCGCCGCCGCCGCCGCCGAACTCTACCGCGCCGGTGCCGGCCGCATTGCCGATGCGTTCCTCGAAACGCGCCTCGCCTCCGGCTGGCGCTCGACCTACGGCATGCTCGATTCGCGCTTCGATTCGGCCTATATCGTCGACCTGCTCTATCCGCCGGCGAGATAAGCCGTCGTCGCCAGCACCATCGGAATGGTGAAGAAGGAGGCGATCGTCTGGAGCGTCGCCACGGCGGCGTAGAAAGGCGCGTCGCCGCCCATCTGCTTGGCCAGCACATAGCCATTCATCGCGGTCGGCACGCTCGCGCCCATGGCGATGGTGAGAAGCTGCTCGCCGCGCATGCCGAGCGCATAGGCCGCGCCCGTCATGACCAGCGGCATGAAGAGCAGCTTGAGCACGACGGGAAGAAAGACCAGCGGCCGGGGCCGCAGGGCATCCGCGAGCTTCAGCCCGGCCCCCACCATGATGAGCCCGAGGCTGAGCGAGGTATCCGCCACTAGCCCTGCCGTCTGCATCAGCGGCGCATAGATGCGGATGCCGAGGAGGTTCACCGCGACGCCGAGCACTGAGCCGATGATCATCGGATTGGTCAGGATTTTCCGCGCGAAGGCTCCAAGGCTTCGCGTACCGCCGCCGAAGAGCACCAGCACGCCGATATTGTAGAGGTTGATCGGGATGATGATCAGCGTCGCCACCAGCGCGACGAGCGCGAGGCTCTGCGCGCCGTAGAGCTTTTCGGCGATCGCCAGCGCGATGAAGGCGTTCCACCGCGTCGAGGTCTGGAAGACCGAGGTATAGGTCGGCGGCGAAATGCCCGCCGCCCGGAACAGTGGCCAGCAAAGGCCCAGGAGGAGCGCGATGAGGCTGAGCGACCCGATGGAGCCGAGGGCGACGTCGCCCGCCGCCATGCCGGCAAATTCCGCCTTGGCGAGCGTGGTGAAGAGCAGGGAGGGGAACAGCACGAAGAAGCCGAGCTGTTCGAGCCCGGTCCACATGTCGCGGTCGATCAGCCGCCAGCGCTTGAGTAGGGCGCCGAGGACCACGAGCAGGAAGACGGGCAGGATGCTTTCGAAGATGGCGGGCATGGCACCGGATCGGCAGGGAAGGGACCGCTGCTCATTCCACGCCGCGGCCGGCCTTGCAAGGGGCAGGGCCGGGAAGCGCCGTGTGGAAATTAACCTTAATGCAGGGTTTCCGTTGCGCGGGGAAGGTTAACGGGCAAAGGTGCTGTTTACCTGGTGTTAACCATGTGAAGCGAGTGCCTGCCATGGCCAGAACGGCCCGCATATCGGTCATGACGACCCTGTTTTCCTTCGCGGCGGTGGATATCGTCGTGCCGCTCCTCGTGCTCGTTGCGGGCGTGGCGGTCAGCGAGATGATCTTTGCAGCCGGCGACCTCTTCGCGATGCGGAGGAGGGCGGCATGAAGTGGTTCCTGATTCTGTGGGCCGGTCCCATCGCGCTGCTCGGAAGCTGGTACGGGCTTTCCTATTACGACATGAATTTCGGCATCTTCATGCTGACGCGGGATGCGCATGACCTCGTCTTCCGCATCTACGGCCATATCCTCGGCATTCCGCCGGAAGACCTGCCGCCGCTCGTGCTGCGCGCCATCGTCTTCGACAGTTTCCTGGTATTCGGCCTCATCGCCTTCCGCCGGCGCCGGCAGATCGCCGCCTGGTGGCGGGCGCGCCGTCAGGCGTCGGCAGCCCTTGCCAGCGACGAGAGCCTGTCCAGCGCGCCTTGAAGGATGAAGGAGGCGGCGGCCGAATCGATCCGCTCGGCCCGCTTCTTGCGCGACACGTCCATCTCGATCAGCGTGCGCTCCGCCGCGACCGTCGACAGCCGTTCGTCCCAGAAGACGAAGGGGATGTCGGTCTTGTCGGCCATCGAGCGCACGAAGGCGCGAGTCGCCTGCACGCGCGGGCCGGCGCTGCCGTCCATGTTCATCGGCAGGCCGATGACGAAGGCGACGACCTTCTCCTTCTCGGCGAAGGCGAGCAGCACCTCGGCATCCTGCGTGAACTTCACCCGTTTCAGCACCGGCCGAGGCGTCGCCAGCCGCCGGCCGAGGTCCGAGACGGAAAGGCCGATGGTCTTGGTGCCGAGGTCGAGGCCGGCGATCGGCTGGCCGGGGCCGAGGATCGCCGCCAGTTCTTCGAGGGTGAGCGTCGCCATGAAAAGCCTCAGCGCTTGCGGACGAATTCGGTGCGCAGCACCAGCCCCTTGATGGCGTCGTGCCGGCAGTCGATTTCTTCCGGGTTGTCGGTGAGGCGGATCGACTTGATCACGGTGCCCTGTTTCAGCGTCTGGCCGGCGCCCTTCACCTTCAGGTCCTTGATCAGCACGACCGAATCGCCGTCCGCGAGCACATTCCCGCCGGCGTCGTGCACCACGCTCGCGGCGGCTTTTTCGGCTGCGATTTCCGAGGCCGGGCGCCATTCGCCGGTGGCTTCGTCATAGATGTAGTCGTCGTCGCTCATGGCGGGGTTCCTTCATTATGGTGTAAGCCACGCTTATAAGGTTTAAATCACGCTTATAGCGTTCGCGCCGCGGATGGAAACAGCCCTCGCGGTTTCTATATTGCGGGCAGGCACTCAATCGGGAGAACACGCATGAAAATCACCTGGCTCGGCCACTCCGCCTTCCGGATCGAAACGGCGAAGGCCAGAATCCTCATCGACCCGTTCTTCACCGGCAATCCCGCCTTCGACGAATCGACCCGCAAGGACGCCGTCGCGGGCCTCACCCATGTCCTCTTGACCCACGGCCACGGCGACCATGTCGGCGATACGATCAAGATCGCGGCGGAAACCGGCGCGACGGTTCTCGCCAATGCGGATCTTGCCGCCTGGCTCGGCGCGAAGGGCGTGGAGAAGGTCGACATGGGCAATACCGGCGGCACCGTGCATTTCGACGGCTTCTCGACCACCTTCGTCAATGCGCTCCATTCCTCCGCACAGATCACCGAGGACGGCGTTTCCCATTCGCTCGGCAATGCCAACGGCCTCGTCCTCCATTTCGAGGATGAGCCGACGCTCTACCACATGGGCGACACCGACATCTTCTCCGACATGGCGCTGGTCAATGAGCTGCACCAGCCGGAAATCGGCCTCGTGCCGATCGGCGACCGCTTCACCATGGGCGGTGCCGTGGCGGCGCTCGCCTGCCAACGCTTCTTCAAGTTCGACACCGTTCTGCCCTGTCACTACGGCTCCTTCGGCATCATCGACCAGACGGCCGACCTCTTCGTGCAGGCGATGGACGGCGCGTCGGCGAAGATCGAGGTGCCGAAGGTCGGCGGTTCGGTCTCGCGCTGAGCAGCCGGAAAAGCGGCGAGGGGCTGCAAAGGGGGCATTCCCCCGTTGCGCCCCTTGGGCTTGGTCAGTATAGCGGGTAGGAAATTTCCTGTCGGAGACCACCCATGTCCGTAGATCTAGCCACCGTGAAGCGCGTCGCGCGCCTTGCCCGCATCGCCGTCAGCGAGGAAGAGGCAAGCCGCATGATGGGCGAGCTGAACGGCATCCTCGGCTTCGTCGAGCAGCTTTCCGAGGTGAATGTCGAGGGCGTCGAGCCGATGACATCCGTCACGCCCATGGAGATGCGCAAGCGCGAAGACGTCGTCAACGACGGCAGCAAGGCGGACGATATCGTCGCCAATGCGCCGGCGTCCGACCGCAACTTCTTCCAGGTGCCCAAGGTCGTCGAATAACGCCCTTCGCCGCCAGAGCCGTCCGCTTCCGAAAGTAGTCCTTCCATGACCGAACTCACCCGCCTCACCATTGCCGAAGCCCGCGAAAAGCTCGGCGCCAAGGAGATCACCGCCGTCGAGCTGACGGACGCCTATCTCGGCGCGATCGAGGCCGCGAACGGCGCGCTCAACGCCTATGTCACCGTCACGCCCGAAAAGGCGCGCGAGATGGCGAAGGCCTCCGACGCCCGCATCGCCGAAGGCAAGGCCGGTGCGCTGGAAGGCATCCCCCTCGGCATCAAGGACCTCTTCGCGACCGAGGGCGTGCACACGCAGGCCTGCAGCCACATTCTCGACGGCTTCAAGCCGAAATACGAATCGACCGTCACGCAGAACCTGTGGAACGACGGCGCCGTCATGCTCGGCAAGCTGAACATGGACGAGTTCGCCATGGGCTCCTCCAACGAGTCCTCCTATTACGGCCCGGTGAAGAACCCGTGGCGCGCGGCCGGCTCCAATGCCGATCTCGTGCCGGGCGGCTCCTCGGGCGGTTCGGCGGCAGCCGTCGCCGCGTTCCTGTGCGCCGGCGCGACCGCCACGGATACCGGCGGCTCCATCCGCCAGCCCGCCGCCTTCACCGGCACGGTCGGCATCAAGCCGACCTATGGCCGCTGCTCGCGCTGGGGCATCGTCGCCTTCGCCTCCTCGCTCGACCAAGCCGGCCCCATCGCCCGCGACGTCCGCGACGCCGCGATCCTCCTCAAATCCATGGCCAGCGTAGACGCCAAGGACACGACCTCGGTCGACCTGCCGGTGCCGGATTATGAAGCCTCGCTCGGCCAGTCGCTGAAGGGCATGCGCATCGGCATTCCGCGCGAATACCGTGTCGACGGCATGCCGGAGGAGATCGAGGCGCTCTGGCAGCAGGGCATCGCCTGGCTGAAGGATGCCGGCGCCGATGTCATCGACATCTCCCTGCCGCACACCAAATACGCCCTGCCGGCCTATTACATCGTCGCCCCGGCGGAAGCCTCCTCGAACCTTGCCCGCTACGACGGCGTGCGCTACGGCCTGCGCGTCGACGGCAAGGATATCGTCGACATGTACGAGAAGACCCGTGCGGCCGGCTTCGGCACCGAGGTCAAGCGCCGCATCATGATCGGCACCTATGTGCTGTCGGCCGGCTATTACGACGCCTATTACCTGCAGGCCCAGAAGGTGCGCACGCTCATCAAGCGCGACTTCGAGCTGGCCTTCCATGCCGGCGTCGATGCCATCCTGACGCCCGCCACCCCGTCGTCGGCCTTCGGCATCGCCGACGAGGACCTCGCCTCCGATCCGGTGAAGATGTATCTCAACGACATCTTCACGGTGACGGTGAACATGGCGGGCCTGCCGGGCCTTTCCGTTCCCGCCGGTCTCGATCACAAGGGCCTGCCGCTCGGCCTCCAGCTCATCGGCAAGCCCTTCGAGGAGGAAACCCTCTTCAAGACGGCCCATGTCATCGAAAAGGCCGCCGGCCGCTTCGCGCCGACGCGCTGGTGGTAAGGGGGCGTCCGGCCCCTTACCGGCCTCCGCCTCTTCATCATCTCCGTGGATAGCGGTCGGCGTCTCTCGCCAACCGCGCCGCGCGGTGCTTTGATGGTGGCGGAGAGAGCCGCATGATCACCGTTCGCAATGCCCTCGAGGAAGATGTACCGGCGCTGATCGATATCGGCGTCCGGGCCTGGGAACAGGCCGTCACCGGCGTGGCCGACCTCCAGGTGCGGCGCGATCATGCCCGCAATGCCTTCCAGCAATTCCTTGCCGCCCATTGGCTGCGCGCGAGCGTCGCCGAATTCGGCGGCGTCCTTGCGGGCTGGGCCTCGCGCGAGGCGCTGGACGACGAGATCACCGATCTCTGGATCGACCCGCCGCAGCAGAGGAAGGGGCTCGGCTCCGCCCTGCTTGCCGCCATGGAAAACGAGATCGTCGCGGCCGGATTGGAGGCAGTGCGCCTCCAGACGCATGCGCGCAACACCGCGGCCGTCGGCTTCTTCCAGAAGCATGGCTATTCGGTGAGCTGGCTGTCGGTGGATTATTCGCCGCGGCTCGACCGCAACGTCGAATCGATCGGCCTGCGCCGGCAGCTCGTCGCGGACGAGCCGATCGGCTACGGGCCGGGCGGTTTTTGAGGGAGGCGGGCTTTCGCCACGCCTCCCGTCGGTCACTGGTTATCCTGCTGCGCGCGCACCAGCTCCAGGCCCCGCTGCGTGATGCGGTAGGGCCTGCCGCCGGAAGACGCGATGCAGCGCCGGCGTTTCAGCTTGCGAAAGAGTTCGAGGTCGAGGCCGCTCGCCCGCCAGCCGTCCCGCGTGATGCAGGCGACCGTTACGATCTTCCGGGTGTCGTCGTCTTTTTCGATATCGATCCTGCCGCCCTGGGCGAGCAGGTGGAGGATGCGCTGTTCGGCGCGTGAAATGTCCATTGTCCTGAGAATCCGTCCGGCGTTCGAATGAACGCGAAAAAACGTTCCGCCACCGAGGGGTGGCAGGGCTCATCGTTTTTCCGACCCTGCGCGCAAGCTTTCGCGGGCAGGGTCCTCAGCGGGCCTCAGAGCTAGACATCAAAACTCCATTGCGGATGCCCCGGAAATAGCCGGGGCATCCATAAAGGTCAATGCGCGGGCCAGATCAGCGAGTGGTGCAGGAAGACGCCGGTCTTCACGCCATTGGCCGAGGCGAGCGAGATATTGGCCGCGCCGAGCGCGATGTCGCCGGCGGCATAGAGGCCGGGCAGGGAGGTCTGGCCGGTGTCGTCGGTGTCGAGGATGGCGCCGACGGGCGTCTCCTTCAGCCTCAGGCCGTGGTCGGCCGGAATGGCGCTGCGCACCCGCGCCTCCGGCATGACGAAGAGCGCCTTGACCAGCGTCGGAATGCCGGGGCCGGTCTCGACGGCGAGCATGCCGTCCGGTCCATCCGAAATGGCCGTGACGCGGCCCGGCCGCAGCTTCACATTGCGTTTCGCGAGAACGGCAAGGGCCTCCTCGTCCGGCTCCGGCACCTGATTGGTGAAGAGCGTGACATCGCCCCAGTCGGCGACCACCGCCGCGAAGCGCGCGGCCTCCGCCGTGCGTGCGAGTACCCCGACCGGCCCGCCGCCCACTTCATAGCCATGGCAATAGGGGCAATGCAGCACCGTCTTGCCCCAGCGCTCCGCAAGGCCCGGAATGGCGGGCAGCCGGTCCTCGAAACCCGTCGCGAGCAGCACGCGCCGCGCCGCGATCCGCCCGCCGTCGCCGGTGACCACGCAGAAGGCGTCCCTTTCCCCCTCCAGCCCCTCGGCCGGCGCATCGCGGAAGGTCACGGTCTCGTAGGCGGCAAGCTGGCGGCGGGCATCGGCAAGAATCTCGCTGCCCGGCCTTCCGTCCTGCGCGAGGAAGCCGTGCGAATGGGCGGCGAAGCGATTGCGCGGCTCGCCGGTGTCGACAATGGTGATGCGGCGGCGGGCGCGGGCGAGCTGCATGGCGGCGGAAAGGCCGGCAAAGCCCCCGCCGATGATGATGGCATCTTCGGTCATGGTTCATCCTTTCTATGGAGCGAGCGGCATCGTTCGGCCGGCCGGTGCTGCCCGTTCGATGCAGGTCTTGGGAATTGGTTGCCTTCAGCCGGTGTCGGCCCGGCAGTGTTTCGCCGCCATCCGGAAATCGGCCGCGAGATCGGCCAGCGTCGTGCCGGCGAAGCGCGCCATCAGGATCGCCTCGGCATCCTTCAGCGCGTCGCCGATCACCCGGTTGACGGATTGCTCGACCACACAGCCCGGCATTTCCGTCGCCGGGCCGATCTGGAAGAGGATCGGCTCGCCGAGGGCATTGTAGATGTCGAGCAGCGAGATTTCGGCGAGCGGCCGGGCGAAATGCCAGCCACCGCCATGGCCGCGGCCGGACTGCACGATGCCGGCCTCGCGCAGCCCGGCCATGGTGCGCCGGACGACGACGGCATTGGTGTCGAGGCAGAGCGCGAGATCGTCCGAGGTCATCGGCTCCTCGCGCTCGGCCATGTGCATGAGTGCATGGAGCACGGCGGAAAGGCGGCTGTTTCTTTTCATGTAACAATAATAGTTACGAATCCTGCCACATGTCAACACATGCCGGCGACGGGGGTATCAGCCGGCACGCAGCATATCGAGGAGACTAGGGCCGAAGATCAGCGCCGCCGGCACGAGCGCCACATGCAGCACGAGGATCGCCATGAGCTGCGTGCGGAACGGCTCCTTGCGCGTCTTGTGCCGCAGCAGCCGCTGGGCGGCGACGGCGCCGAGACTGCCGCCGAGGAAGGCGAACTGCAGCAGCCGCGCTTCGGAAACGCGCCAATGGCCGTCCCGCGCCGCTCTCTTGTCCCACCAGTAGAGGCAGAACGTGATGATGTTGAAGAGAAGGAAGATGACGAAAAGCGTTGTTGTCGTGCCCATGGCATGCTTTTAGCCGATCATCCTTGCGGCTTGGCTAACGAGGGTGAACGGCACCCGCTGAAAACCTTGCGCCGCCTGCCCATATGTTCTACCGAGACAGCACCGAAGACACCACAAAAAGAGCCTGCAATGACCCTCGTCGACGTCCGCACCCCCGATCCTAAACGCTTGATCCCCGGCGCCACCGGCGACTGGGAAGTCATCATCGGCATGGAGGTGCACGCGCAGGTCCTTTCCAATTCCAAGCTCTTCTCCGGCGCGTCGACCGAATTCGGCAAGGCGCCGAATGCCAACGTCTCGCTGGTCGATGCCGCCATGCCCGGCATGCTGCCGGTCATCAACGAGGAATGCGTCAGGCAGGCGGTGCGCACGGGCCTCGGCCTGAAGGCGCAGATCAACCATCGCTCGATCTTCGACCGCAAGAACTACTTCTATCCGGACCTGCCGCAGGGCTACCAGATCTCGCAGTTCAAGGATCCGATCGTCGGCGAGGGCAAGATCACCATCTCGCTCGGCCCGGACCGCCAGGGCAATTTCGAGGATATCGAGATCGGCATCGAGCGCCTGCATCTCGAGCAGGATGCCGGAAAGTCGATGCATGACCAGCATCCGACCATGTCCTATGTCGACCTCAACCGCTCGGGCGTCGCGCTGATGGAGATCGTCTCCAAGCCGGACATGCGCTCGTCGGACGAAGCCAAGGCCTATATGACGAAGCTGCGCTCCATCGTGCGCTATCTCGGCACCTGCGACGGCAACATGGACGAGGGTTCCATGCGCGCCGACGTCAACGTCTCCGTGCGCCGCCCGGGCGAAGCCTTCGGCACGCGCTGCGAGATCAAGAACGTCAACTCCATCCGCTTCATCGGCCAGGCCATTGAATATGAGGCCCGCCGCCAGATCGGCATTCTGGAGGATGGCGGCAGCATCGACCAGGAAACCCGCCTCTTCGATCCCGGCAAGGGCGAGACGCGCTCCATGCGCTCGAAGGAAGACGCGCACGACTATCGCTATTTCCCCGACCCGGACCTGCTGCCGCTCGAATTCGACAACGAATTCGTCGGCGCGCTGCTTGCCGACCTCCCGGAACTGCCGGACGACAAGAAGATCCGCTTCGTCAAGGATCTCGGCCTTTCCGTCTACGACGCCTCGGTGCTCGTCTCGGAAAAGGCGATCGCCGACTATTACGAGGCCGTGGCCGCCGGCCGCGACGGCAAGATCGCCGCGAACTGGGTCATCAACGACTTGCTGGGCGCCTTGAACAAGGACGGCAAAGCCATTGAAGAGACTCCGGTTTCGCCCGCCCAGCTCGGCGGCATCATCGATCTCATCAAGGACGGCACCATCTCCGGCAAGATCGCCAAGGACCTCTTCGAGATCGTCTGGAACGAGGGCGGCAACCCAGCCGAGATCGTCGAGGCGCGCGGCCTCAAGCAGGTGACCGATACCGGCGCCATCGAGAAGGCCGTTGACGAGATCATCGCCGCGAACCCGGATCAGGTCGAGAAGGTCAAGGCCAAGCCGACGCTCGCCGGCTGGTTCGTCGGCCAGGTGATGAAGGCGACGGGCGGCAAGGCCAATCCGCAGGCCGTGCAGGCGCTGGTCAAGGCCAAGCTCGGCATCGAGGAATAATCCGGTGTTTTTCGTCCGCACGGCCTCCGAGCGCGATCTGGCGAAGGTCAGCGTGCTTCTGGCCGAGACGTGGCATGCGACCTATGACGCGCTCTACGGTGCCGACAAGGTCAGCGAGATCACCGCGCACTGGCATTCCGTGCCGGCGCTCAAGACCAAGCTGGAACGCAAGGACAGCGAGTTCGTCGTCGCAGACAACGGCAAGGAGCTGGCCGGCATGGGCTATGTTGCCATGCTGAAGGACCGGCCGAAGACGGCCTTCCTGCGCCAGCTCTACGTGTTGCCGCGCTATCAGCGCCAGGGCATCGGCCGCGACATGTTCGCCGAGCTCGAAACCTGCTTTCCCGATGCCGAATACATGCGGCTTCATGTCGAGCCGCGCAACGGCGCTGCCATTTCATTCTATGAGCGGCTGGGCTTCGAAAAGATCGGCGAAGCGACGGAAGGCGGCGCGCTGGGACTTCCCACGCTCGTTCTGGAAAAACGGCTCGACTTCTAGGGCGGTTTCGGCAAGGAGGCCGCCGGCTTTCGTCGGATCGTCCGGGCGTCAGATACACGAAGGCCCGCCGTCCTTTCGGGTGGCGGGCCGCTTCTGCAAAGTAGCGATATTCCAAGGTATCAGCGGGTCAGAACGGCGCGGGGCTGGTTGTTGTCCGAGTTGAGCAGGACGCTGACGGACGTGCCGGAAGCGAGGTTCGCCGGAACCGGAACGCTGTTCGGCAGGGTCACGGTCTTGCCGTCCTGGAAGGAGATGACGCCGGTGCGGGCATTGTAGTCCTGCACGATGCCGCTGACGGATGCGGCCGATGCCGAGCCTGCTGCGAGAAGGGCGAGGGCTGCGACGGAGAGAGCGATCGTTTTCATTTTCAGTTTCCTTTTTGCTGTGTTGTGCTTGGGAGGGCTCAGCGGGTCAGTACGGCGCGGGGCTGGTTGTTGTCCGAGTTGAGCAGGACATCGGCGATGGCGCCGGAAGTCAGGTTTGCCGGAACCGGAACGCTGTTCGGCAGGGTGACGGTCTTGCCGTCCTGGAAGGAGATGACGCCGGTGCGGGCATTGTAGTCCTGCACGACGCCGCTGACGGATGCGGCCGATGCCGAGCCTGCTGCGAGGACGGCGAGGGCAGCGACGGAGAGAGCGATCGTTTTCATTTTCAGTTTCCTTTTTGCTGTGTTGTGCTTGGGAGGGCTCAGCGGGTCAGAACGGCGCGGGGCTGGTTGTTGTCCGAGTTGAGCAGGACGCTGACGGACGTGCCGGAAGCGAGGTTTGCCGGGACCGGAACGCTGTTCGGCAGGGTCACGGTCTTGCCGTCCTGGAAGGAGATGACGCCGGTGCGGGCATTGTAGTCCTGCACGATGCCGCTGACGGATGCGGCCGATGCCGAGCCTGCTGCGAGAAGGGCGAGGGCGGCGACGGAAAGAGCGATCTTTTTCATGTTAATCACCTTGTTTGCTTCGTTGAGCTTGCCGAAGCGACATGATGTCCGCTTCGATGATTAACATGTAGGGCCCTCATTAAATGGTTACTAGTGCAAAAATTATGACCGCTGTGTTCATAAAAAAAGAACGGCATTTCAATTGTTTATCACGAAAACGCGATTGCCCTTGAAAAGCGCTGCAGGCATTCCGACATCTTTCGGCTGCCTGTAAACGACCCGAGGGACGGGCGTCGGTTGCGACGGCGGGCGTGTCGAAAAGGCAGGTGGGAAGCCGTCGGAATCGCTGGACATTTCGGCTATGGCGCGCCATAAGCTGAGGAAATATCAGTCGCGGGCCGCGCTTCCGGCATGGCCCTGCCAAGGACGCCAGCCCATGAACCTTCTCAAGCAGATTTTCACCTGGTGGAACGGTCAGACGATCGGCACCCGTTTCCATACCTGGCGCTTCGGCACCCGGGTCGGCCAGGACGAATTCGGCAATGTCTACTATCAGGGCGGCAAGGATTCCGAAGGCCGCACGCGCCGCTGGGTGATCTATAACGGCTATGCCGACGCCTCCGCCATCCCGGCCGGCTGGCACGGCTGGATGCACCACCGCACCGACGTTTCCCCGGCTGACGAGGAATACAAGGCGCGCGAATGGCAGAAGTTGCACCGCCCGAACCCGACCGGCACCTCGCAGGCCTATCGTCCGCCGGGCTCACTTGCCGCTGCCGGCGAGCGTCCGCGCGTGACGGGCGACTACGACGCCTGGACGCCGGGCAACTGATACCGATTTGGCCACATTTCGCCGGTAGCTCGAAGCGACCGGCGACGGCCGGTTCGGATCGCAGGAGACGGCATCGATGACAGCAGGGTTTTCACGGGCAGGCGCCGCAGGGCGGTTCCTTTCGGTCGCGCTTGCAGCGGCGACCGCAGGTCTCGTCATGGCGCCCGTCGCGGCCAGCGCCGCGCGTATCGAAAACCCCGTCGCCACATTTTCCGGCATCGACAAGATCACCGGCCGCATCACCAGCTTCGACGTCTATATCGGCGAGACCGTGCAGTTCGGCGCGCTGCAGGTGACGCCGAAGGTCTGCTACAGCCGCGACGATACGGAAGCGCAGAAGATCACCTCCTTCGTCGAGGTCGACGAGATCACCCTCGACCGCAAGATTCGCCGCATCTTCACCGGCTGGATGTTCGCCGACAGCCCCGGTCTCAACGCGGTGGAGCACCCCGTCTATGACGTCTGGCTCACCGAGTGCAAGACGAAGTCGGACGTCCCGCCGCCGGATGGCAAGTAGGCCGGGGCCGCTTCGGCCGCATCGCCCCTCATCCGGCCTGCCGGCCACCTTCTCCTTGGCTGCGGGGCGAAGGGATATGCCGCACTGTTTCCAGTTCAACGGACGCTTTCTTGTAGAGCAATGACGGCAATGGAAGTGGGAAACCGGACCCGCAAATTTCCTTCGCCCCGCTTGCGGGGAGAAGGTGGCCGGCAGGCCGGATGAGGGGCGGTCAGAACGGCAGGTGCGGCGAGGCCAGCGCGTTCGCCAGCATGTCCTCATACTCGATCTTCGGCACGTCGATCGCGCCGAATGTCTTGAGGTGCTCGGTGGTGAACTGCGTGTCGAGCAGGCGGAAGCCGTTTGCCTTCAGCCGCTCCACCAGCGCCACGAGGCAAACCTTCGAGGCATCCGTGCGGCGTGAGAACATGCTTTCCCCGAAGAAGGCCGCACCCAGCGAGACGCCGTAGAGGCCGCCGACGAGCTGGTCGCCCTCCCACGCTTCCACGCAATGCGCATGGCCCATGCGGTGCAGGGTGCCGTAGAGCGACTTGATCTTGGCGTTGATCCAGGTGGAGGGCCGGTCGGGCGCGGCCTCCGCACAGGCAGCGACGACAGCGTCGAAGGCGGTATCGAAACGGATGTCGAAGGGGTTCTTGCGGATCGTCTTGGCGAGGCTGCGCGAGACGTGGAATCCGTCGAGGGGGAGGACGCCCCGCATATCCGGCTCGACCCAGAAGAGCTCCGGGTCGTCTGCCGAATCGGCCATCGGGAAAAGCCCGATGGAATAGGCGCGCAGCAGCAGTTCCGGGGTGATCTCCGGGTGCTTTCTGCGACGCCCTGCCATCAGAGCCGACGCCCCTCAGGCGTCGGTCTTGCTGGCCAGGTAGTTTTCCAGCCAGTGGATGTCATAGTCGCCGTTGGCGATGTCCTGATTGCCGATCAGGTCCTGGAAGAGCGGCAGCGTCGTCTTGATGCCGTCGATGACGAACTCGTCCAGAACGCGGCGCAGGCGCATCATGCATTCGACGCGGGTGCGGCCATGCACGATCAGCTTGCCGATCAGGCTGTCGTAGTAGGGCGGGATCTTGTAGCCCTGATAGGCGCCCGAATCGACGCGAACACCCAGACCGCCCGGCGCATGGAAATGCGTGATCGTGCCCGGCGAGGGAACGAAGGTACGCGGGTCTTCGGCATTGATGCGGCACTCGATGGCATGACCCGAGAAGACGATGTCTTCCTGGCTGACCGAAAGACCGGCGCCGGAGGCGACGCGGATCTGCTCGTGCACGAGGTCGATGCCGGTGATCGCCTCGGTGATCGGATGCTCTACCTGAAGACGCGTGTTCATCTCGATGAAATAGAACTCGCCGTTCTCGTAGAGGAACTCGACCGTGCCGGCGCCGCGGTATTTCAGCTTCTTCATGGCGTCGGCGCAGATCTGGCCGATCTTCATGCGCTGCTCGATATTGAGGGCCGGGGAATTGGCTTCTTCCCAGACCTTCTGGTGGCGGCGCTGCAGGGAGCAGTCGCGCTCGCCGAGGTGCACCGCGTTGCCCATGCCGTCGCCGACGACCTGGATTTCGATATGGCGCGGCTTGCCGAGGTACTTTTCCATGTAGACGGCGTCGTTGCCGAAGGCGGCGAGCGCCTCGGAACGCGCGGTCGAGACGGCCTCTTCAAGGTCGGCCTCGGTCTTGGCGACCTTCATGCCGCGTCCGCCGCCGCCGGCGGTGGCCTTGATGAGCACGGGGAAGCCGATCTGACGGGCGACTTCCAGCGCGTTCTCCGGCTTCACCTCGCCGTCGGAGCCGGGAACGACGGGAATGCCGAGTTCCTGCGCCGTCTGCTTGGCGGTGATCTTGTCGCCCATGATGCGGATATGTTCCGCCGTCGGGCCGATGAAGGTGATGCCGTGCGCGTCGAGGATTTCCGCGAACTTGGCGTTCTCCGACAGGAAGCCGTAGCCCGGATGCACGGCGTCTGCGCCGGTGATCTCGCAGGCGGCGACGATCTGGTGGATGTTCAGGTAGCTTTCGCGCGAGGGCGGCGGGCCGATGCACACGCTCTCGTCGGCAAGGCGCACATGCATGGCGTCGGCGTCGGCCGTCGAATGCACGGCGACCGTGGCGATGCCCAGCTCCTTGCACGCCCGAAGGACGCGAAGGGCGATTTCGCCGCGGTTGGCAATGAGGACTTTGGAGATCATGGGATCCGCCTTATTCGATGACGATCAGCGGTTCGCCATATTCGACCGGGCTTGCATCCGAGACGAGGATTTCGGTGACCTTGCCCGAGCGTGGCGCGGGGATCTGGTTCATCGTCTTCATGGCTTCGATGATGAGGATGGTCTGGCCTTCCTTGACGCTCGCGCCGACTTCGATGAAGGGGCGGGCGCCCGGGGCGGGCGAAAGATAGGCGGTGCCCACCATCGGCGCGGTCACGGCGTTCTTGTTGCTGCGGGCATCGGCGGGCGCGGCTGCTGCGGCGACCGGTGCGGGCGCTGCGCTGGCGGCAACGGGGGCGGCGATCGGCGCCTGGACATATTGCGGCGTGCCGGCGCGCGAGACGCGGATGCGCAGGTCGTCCTGCTCCACTTCGATCTCCGTCAGGTCCGTCTCGTTGAGGATGTTGGCGAGATCGCGGATCAGAGCCTGATCGATGCCGTGTTTCTTTTCAGCCATGGAAGTGAGCCTCTGGTTCTTCTTATTTCGTGATGGATGACAGCGCATGGAGCGCGAGGACATAGCTATGCGCACCGAAACCGCAGATGACGCCCTTCACGGCGGGCGCAATCATCGATTTGTGGCGGAATTCCTCGCGGGCATGCACGTTGGAAAGGTGCAGTTCGACGACCGGGACCTTCACGGCGCGGATGGCGTCGTGCAGCGCGATCGAGGTGTGGGTATAGGCACCGGCGTTGATGGCGACGCCGGCAGCGACATCGCCGGCCTCATGGATCCAGTCGACCAGATCGCCTTCATGGTTGGACTGGCGGAAATCGACGGCAAAGCCCAGCGTCTCGCCCTCGGCCTTGCAGAGAGCCTCGATATCGGCGAGCGTCTGGCCGCCATAGATACCGGGCTCGCGTTTGCCGAGTGCGTTCAGGTTGGGGCCGTTGAGCACGAAAAGGGGTAAAGCCATTCGCAATTCCGCATGCTGGATAGAGATTTACCTATAGACCGGCGGTTTGCGTGAGGAAAGCCCCAAGGGAAGGGGCTTTGCCGGTCGAAAGGGCGTGTCCACAAGCCAAAGGCTCAACACGGCCAGCATGGCGAGAAAATGGCGCTTACGAGCAGTTCGCCTTGCCGCAGGCGCGGACATTGGCGATCTTTTCCTTCAGGTCGTCCACGCCGACCGCGCCGAACACCATTTCCTGGCCGAGCACGTAGGAGGGCGTGCCGGTGATGCCGAGGTCGTTGGCCAGCGAATAGGCCTGGCGCACCGCGTCGTCATGCGGCTTTTCGGTCATGGTCTTGCGGATATCGGCTTCCAGAACGCCCATGCTGGCGGCAAGCGCAATGGCGCTCTCCTCCGTCGCGCGGCCTTCGCCGCCGAGCAAGGCACGGTGGAATTCGCCGTACTTTTCCGGCGCGAGATCGCGGAAGGCGGCGCTCACCTTGTGGGCGGCAAGCGAATCGGGGCCGAGGATCGGCAGTTCCTTGAGAACGAAGCGGATGTTCTTGTCCTCCTTCAGCAGCTCGTCCATGTCGGAAAGGGCCCGCTTGCAGTAGCCGCAATTGTAGTCGAAGAACTCGACGATGGTGACGTCGCCCTTCGGATTGCCGAGCGCGATGTCGTAGGGCGAGGAGAAGATCGCCTTTTCGTTGTCGGTGATGGCGGACTGGGCCTTGGCCTGCTGCTGCGCTTCCTGCTTCTTCTGCAGGGCTTCCTGCACGTCGAGCAGGATTTCCGGATTCTCGACGAGATATTCCTTGATGAACTCGCCCATCTCCTTCTTCTGCGCGTCGTCGAGGGCGAGAGCGGGAAGGGGGGCTGCGACCGCGATGGTGAGAGCGACGGTGGCCGCGAGCTTCGTCTGGAATGTCATGTCTGTCCTGTCCTCGTCCTTGATGCGCCGGAGAAGTGCCATTGGCGGCACCCGCGCGTCAATGCGCTGCGCAGCGCTTTCAACGACCTTATGGCGGGCGGCATGCAAACGATAGGGCAAAAGCGGCGGATTTTCGGCCCTCGCGGGATTGTGAAGGCCGGCATCTTGCGGCAGGAAGGCCGCATCCCACCAACCGGAAGCAAAACCCATGAAACTCTCCCGCCGCGGTGCAGTCGAACCCTTTCACGCCATGGACGTGCTCGCCGAGGCGACGAAGCGCCGCGCGGCCGGCCGGCCGGTGATCTCGATGGCCGTCGGCCAGCCCGTCCATCCCGCGCCGCAGGCCGCCCGAGAGGCTGCGCGCCGGGCGCTGGAGATCGGCCGCATCGGTTATACGGATGCGCTGGGCCTTCTTTCGCTGCGGCAGGCCATTGCGGATTTCTACCGGACCCGCCACGGCGTTACGGTCGATCCCGGCCGCATCGCCATCACCACGGGCTCCTCCGCCGGCTTCAACCTCGCCTTCCTCGCGCTGTTCGATGCGGGCGACCGCGTCGCCATCGCGCGGCCCGGCTATCCGGCCTACCGCAACATCCTCGCCGCGCTCGGCATCGAGACGGTGGAGATCGAGGTGAGCGCCGAGAACGGCTTCACGCTGACGCCTGAGGCGCTGTCGGCGGCGGGCCGCATCGACGGCGTTCTGCTGGCCAGCCCGGCCAATCCGACAGGCACGGTGACCGGCCGCGCCAATCTCGCGGCTTTGTCCGCCTATTGCCGGGACAACGGCATCGCCTTCATCTCGGACGAGATCTATCACGGCCTCACCTTCGTCGGCGAAGAAGCGACGGCGCTGGAATTCGGCGAGGAGGCGGTGATCATCAACTCCTTCTCGAAATACTATTGCATGACCGGCTGGCGGATCGGCTGGATGGTGCTGCCGGAAAAGCTGGTGCGCCCGGTCGAGCGCATCGCGCAGAGCCTCTACATCTCCGCGCCGGAACTGTCGCAGATCGCGGCGGAAGCCGCGCTCGGCGCGGAGGCGGAACTGAACGTCTATCGCGATGCCTACCGCGTGAACCGCGATTTCCTCGTCGAGCGCCTGCCGCAACTCGGCTTCTCCATCGCCTCGCCGATGGACGGCGCCTTCTATGCCTATGTCGATGTCAGCCGCTTCACCAATGACAGCATGGCCTTCGCCCGCCGCATGCTGGCCGAGACGGATGTGGCCGCGACGCCCGGCATCGATTTCGATCCGCGCGACGGCCACCACACCATGCGCTTTTCCTATGCCGGCTCCTTCGAGGAGATGAGCGAGGCGGTCGACCGCCTCGCGCGCTGGCTCGCGTGAGGCTGAAAGCGATTCCGCTTCAATGGCTTGCGCCCGCAAGCGGATTCGATCTTTCAGGCACCTGAATCACTTTCTCAGACGCGGTTGATCGACACGCCGCCGTCGACGAGCATCGCCGTGCCGGTCGTGAAGCTGGAGGCCGGCGAGCAGAGGAACAGCGCCGCTTCCGCGATTTCTTCCGGCGCGGCAATGCGCTTGAAGGCGTTGAGGCCGGCGACGAATTGCAGCGCCTCGGGCGTATTGGCCACTTCGCGGCCCATGGGCGTATCCGTCGCGCCGGGCAGCAGCGCATTCACGCGGATACCCTTGCGGCCATATTCCGAGGCGAGCACCTGCACGAGGCCGATGAGGCCGGACTTCGAGGCGGCATAGGCCGCCAGCCCCGGAAAGCCGGCCGTATAGCCGACGAAGGTGGAGGTGAAGACGAGGCTGCCGCCGCCGCGCGCCTCCAGGGCGGGAAGCTGGTACTTCGCGGCCAGGAAGCCGCTCGTCAGGTTGACGTCGAGCACCTTCTGCCATTCCGTCATGGAAAGCGCGGGCAGGGCGCCGACCGGCCCCGTCGTGCCGGCATTGTTGAAGGCGATGTCGAGCCCGCCGAATTCCGTCTGCGCGGCTTCGACCAGCGCTTCGTGATGCGCTTCCTCGCTCACATCGCCGGCAATGGCTGCAACCGAACCGCCGGCCGCGCGGATTTCGTCGGCGACCGCTTCCAGCCGTTCGCGTCCGCGCGCCGAAAGCACGACCTTCGCACCCTGCCGGGTAAAAAGCAGCGCGGCGGCCCGGCCGATGCCGGAGCTTGCGCCGGTGATGATGGCGACCTTGTCGTCGAGGCGTGTCATGGGGAACTCCTGTTGGTTCTGACGACAGCGATGTCGCAGAAGGAGGAGGGCGCAACCACCCGATTCCCGCGCAAGAAAAAGGCCCGGTTTTCACCGGGCCTCTTCAATTCCGTAATGCAGACAGCCTCTTAGAAGAAGCCGCGGCGTTGCCACCAGCCGCCCTTCTTGGGTTTTTCGGCCTCGTCTTCCTGCGCGCCTTCCTTGGCGGTTGAAGACTTCACCACCGGTTCGGAGGCGATGTTGCTGATGTCGCGGTTCGCGCGGACCGGCTTCGCCGGCTCGGCAAGATCGGCGGCGGCCGTCTCGACTTCCGGTTCGACCGGCGTCGCTTCGGCTGCCGGCTCGGCCGGAACCGGCGCGGGCTGTGCCTCGACCTCGCTACGGGCAGCTTCGTCGGCCGGCGTTTCGGCTGCGGCCTTGGCACGGCTGCGGCGCGCGCGCTTCGGCTTGGCGGGCGCCTCTTCGGCAACCGGCTCGGCCGGCGCTTCCTCGGCGGCGACGTCTACCTCGGCCTCGACAGCGACGGCATCTTCCGACGCGTCCTCGTCGCTTTCGCCATCACCTTCGGCGTCGTCGCCATCGGCTGCTGCTTCCACGCCGTCTTCGGGGCGGTTGCGGCGGCCACCGCGCTTGCCGCGGCGGCGGCGCTTGCGGCGCGTCTCGGACGAATCGTCGGCATCGGCCTGTGCGGTTTCCTGGCCGTCGTCGCCTTCCGCCTCGTCATCGTCGAGGACGTCCTCGTCGCCGGCCTGTTCGCCGCCGAAGGAGGCCGTATCGGTGCCTTCGCCATTCTCGCGGCCGCGGCCGCGACGGCGGCGGCGGCGCTTGCGCTTGTTGCGGCCGTTCTCGTCGGAGGAGGCGGACGGCGAAGCCTGGCCCGCAGCGGCGGGACGTGCGTCTTCTTCCTCTTCGTCGATCTCGTCCTCGATCACGACGTCGTCTTCTTCCGGCTCCGGCTCGAAATGCAGGAGCTGTTCGATCTTGACCGGGTTCTCGACGGGCTCGCCGCGGTCGATCGCGAAGTGCTGCGCGCCGACATGGGCATCGGCCTCGATGATGATGGCGACGCCGAAGCGGGCCTCATAGTCGATGATCGTGCCGCGCTTGTGATTGAGCAGGTAGAGCGCGATGTCCGGCGTGGTACGGACGGTGATGTCGTGCGTCGTGTTCTTGAGGAGATATTCCTCGATGCCGCGCAGGACATGCAGCGCGACCGACGACTGCGAGCGGATATGGCCCGTGCCGTTGCAGTGCGGGCAGGTCTGCATGGTCGATTCGAGGACCGAGGCGCGGATGCGCTGGCGCGACATTTCGAGCAGGCCGAAATGCGAGATGCGGCCGACCTGGATGCGCGCGCGGTCGTTCTTGAGATGGTCCTTCAGACGCTTCTCGACGGCCCGGTTGTTGCGCTTCTCCTCCATGTCGATGAAGTCGATGACGACGAGGCCGGCAAGGTCGCGCAGGCGGAGCTGGCGCGCCACTTCTTCCGCCGCTTCCAGGTTCGTCTGGAGCGCGGTCTCCTCGATGGAGTGCTCGCGCGTCGAACGGCCGGAGTTGACGTCGATCGAGACGAGCGCCTCGGTCTGGTTGATGATGATGTAGCCACCGGACTTCAGCGTCACCTGCGGCTGCAGCATGCGGTCGAGCTGGGCTTCGATGCCCGAGCGCGAGAAGATCGGATGCACGTCGCGGTAGGGCTGGACGACCTTCGCGTGGCTCGGCATCAGCATCTTCATGAAGGCTTTCGCCTCGCGGTAGCCTTCTTCGCCGGCAACGACGATCTCGCTGATGTCCTTGTTGTAGAGGTCGCGGATCGAGCGCTTGATGAGCGAGCCTTCCTCATAGACGAGGCAGGGCGCGGTGGAGGCGAGCGTCAGCGTGCGGACGTTCTCCCAAAGACGCATCAGGTATTCGAAGTCGCGCTTGACCTCGACGCGGGTGCGGTTCGCGCCGGCGGTGCGCAGGATCACGCCCATGCCCTGCGGAACCTCGAGGTCGCGGGCGATTTCCTTCAGGCGCTTGCGGTCCTGCAGGTTGGTGATCTTGCGGGAAATGCCGCCGCCGCGCGCCGTGTTCGGCATCAGGACGGAGTAGCGGCCGGCGAGCGACAGGTACGTGGTGAGAGCCGCGCCCTTGTTGCCGCGCTCTTCCTTGGCGACCTGCACGAGCAGGATCTGGCGACGCTTGATGACTTCCTGGATGCGGTACTGCTTGCGCGGCTTGCGCTGCACACGGTCCGGCACCTCTTCCATGGCGTCTTCGGCGCCGACGGATTCGATGACTTCCTTTTCCTCACCGTTGTGATCGTCGTCATCGTCGTCATCGCGGCGGCGACGGCCACGCTTGCGCTCGGCCGGCTCGGAGATCTCGTCGGTATCGACGGCCATGGCCATCGCGCCGCCGGGCGTCTCGTCGTCGCTGCCCTCGCTGGGAGCGGCGGCTTCCGCGGCGGCCGGTGCTTCTTCTTCGGTCTTCGTCTTGGCCTTGCGGGTGCGGCGGGGCTTCTTCGGCTTTTCGGCCGGCGCTTCCTCGGCGGCAAGATCGGCGGAGGCTTCGGCGACTTCCGGCTCGGCCGGGGCTTCGGCTACGGTCTCTTCGACGGCCGCGGCGGCCTCAACCTCGACCGCGGCCGGTGCTTCGCTCTCCTCGGAGGCGCGCGTGCCCGTCTCGATCGGCTCGATATCGTCGTCGCGGCGATGTTCCTCGGCCTCGGCCTTCAGGAGAGCCTGACGATCGGCGAGGGGGATCTGGTAGTAATCCGGGTGGATTTCGGCGAAGGCCAGGAAGCCGTGGCGGTTGCCGCCGTAATCGACGAAGGCCGCCTGGAGCGACGGTTCGACGCGCGTGACCTTGGCAAGGTAGATATTGCCGCGGATCTGCTTCTTGTGTTCGGATTCGAAGTCGAATTCTTCTATGCGGTTCCCGCGTACGACGACAACCCGCGTCTCCTCAGCGTGAGACGCGTCGATAAGCATTTTCTCTGCCATGTAATTTGAGCTCCTCGGCGCAGCCGCAATCCTGGCGGCGAGCCGATCCCTGAAAGGGATGGGCCGGGGGAGGAGAGGGATGCGCCGGATAAGTAAGTTCCCGTCGGGCCCCGGTGAGGGGTAAGCGGACGGAGGGAGGCCGGAACGCATGCGCCCCGATGCTGGTTACCCTCTGATAAAATCCGCCGTGACAACATCAACGTCCAACGAGAATGCCAGTGCCATAGACCTGTTCGGTCCGATGAAATGCCCTTTGGTAAGGGCGTGCGGTGGAAATCCACCTTGACTGTTCCGGCCACCGCCGGTTTACGCGATCTAATCGGCCGGGAAAAAGCAGCGCGACGGCGGATGAAGGCCCGGTTCGGCGCCAAGATCCCGAAGGAGTGGCTGCCTGCTCTAAGCGATTCTATCCCGTCAATTCTTTTTCCCTGATTTTGCTTTTATGGCGGATATGTCACAATGGCAAGGGAAAAGCCAAAAGCGTCATAATCTTGATCGATTTGCCGTGATCTGTGCGTGAACCCGCCGACGGGTGCGCGCGGCAAGCTTCGGTTAACCATATGGGGGCATCTATAGGCCTTGTCCAGCGCCGCATCGCGCGGTTTCCACGCGTTTGAACGGACTGCAGGTGGTGATGCCGAACCTTCCGACAATGAGTTTTTTCCGCCGTGCGGCGGGCGCGCTTGCCGCTGCCCTCTGCCTTGCGATCCTGTCGCCGGCACTTGCCGCACCGGCCTCTGCCGCGCCGCTGCTGGCTTTCGGCGCCCGCATCGCCGGCGATGACGCCCGCACGCGCCTCATCATCGATTTCGATCGCAAGCCGGACTTCAAGGTCCACTATGTCGCCAATCCCTACCGTGTCCTGATCGACCTGCCGGAGACCGATTTCGGCATCAAGGCGGACGAGCTGGAGGCGCGCGGCATCTTCTCCGACATCCGCTACGGCACCATGGCAGAGGGCCGCTCCCGCATCGTGCTGACCGCCTCGCGCCCCGTCGGCGTGGTGCTGGCGGAAGTGCAGGAAGAGCAGGGGGCCGCGAGCTACCGGCTCGTCATCGACACGGCGATCGTCACCGGGGAGGTCTTCCAGGGCCAGATGGAAAAGCAGAGCTGGCAGCAGGCTTCCGCCCCCGCCGGCGAGCAGCCTTCGGTCATTCTGCCGGGCGGCAAGGCGGATGGCCCCTTCGTCATCGCGGTCGATGCCGGCCACGGCGGCATCGACAACGGCGCGCGCGGGGCCAACACAAAGACGGAGGAGAAGAACGTCACGCTGGCCTTCGCCCATCAGCTTGCCGAGGCGCTGAACAAGCTGCCCGGCACACGCGCCATCCTGACGCGCGACAAGGACGAGTTCCTGTCGCTCTCCCAGCGCGTGCAGCTTGCCCGCAGCGAGGGCGCGAATCTCCTCATCTCCATCCATGCCGATACGCTGAAGCAGAAGGACATCCGCGGCGCGACGGTCTACACGATCTCCGACAAGGCCTCCGACAGCCTCGCCGCAAGCCTTGCCGAGCGCGAGAACCTTTCCGACCAGATCGCCGGCATCGCCTTCGTGGACGAGCCGGCCGAGGTGGCCGACATCCTGCTGGACCTCACCCGCCGCGAGACGCAGGCCTTCTCCATCAATCTCGCCGAGAGTGTCGTCGGCAAGTTCAAGGACGAGGTGCTGCTGATCAACAATCCGCACCGCCATGCCGGCTTCCGCGTGCTGACCGCGCCGGACGTGCCCTCGATCTTGCTGGAGCTCGGCTTCCTGTCGAACAAGGAGGACGAGCAATTGCTGGTCGATCCGGCCTGGCAGAAGAAGGTGGCGGGTCTTATCGCCAACGCGGTGGAGGAATACCGGGCGACCGTCGTCGCGAACGGCGGTTAAGCCTGGCCGGCGGATGGCCGAGACGCGGGCGGGCAGGCATGCTACTTTCGCCCGCATCGGCCTGTGCCGGAAAAGTGACAGCGGCCGCCATTGTGCGGTGGCGAAGGCCCTGCGCATGCTGTAAGCCCTATTTTCCTCACATTCCGATCGCTAGACGGGATCGGGAAAAATGGGGACGACTCGTCTTCGACAGGCAAGGCGCGGCACAAGAGGCCGGGGCGGCTCGGCCGGGCGGCAGGATCGCCCGATGACATTATAAGACATAAGGCATCGGTAACTGGCTCATGATCAGACTGATTGGATATTTCTTCGGGATTGGCGCCGTGTTCTTTCTCGGCGTGGCGGGGGCGGTCGCCCTCTATCTCGCAAGTGTGGCCAAGGATCTTCCCGATTATGAGGTCTTGAACAATTACGCCCCGCCGGTGACGACCCGTGTGCATGCCGGCAACGGCGCGCTGATGGCCGAATATGCCCGCGAGCGCCGCCTCTACCTGCCGATCCAGGCGATCCCCGACCGCGTGAAGGCTGCCTTCCTCTCGGCGGAAGACAAGAACTTCTACCAGCATCCCGGCGTCGACGTGACCGGCCTCTTCCGCGCGATCGTGGTCAACGTGCAGAACATGGGCTCTGGCCGCCGTCCGGTCGGCGCCTCCACCATCACGCAGCAGGTCGCCAAGAACTTCCTCCTGTCCTCCGACCAGACCATGGACCGCAAGGTCAAGGAAGCGATCCTCTCCTTCCGCATCGAGCAGGCCTATTCCAAGGATCGCATTCTCGAGCTTTACCTCAACGAGATTTTCTTCGGCCTGAATTCCTACGGCATCGCCGGCGCGGCGCTTACCTATTTCGACAAATCCGTCACCGAGCTGACCATCGCCGAGAGCGCCTATCTTGCCTCCCTGCCGAAGGGCCCGTCGAACTACCATCCCTTCCGCCATCCAGACGCCGCGCTGGAGCGCCGCAACTGGGTGATCGACCGCATGGTCGAGAACGGCTACGTCACGCAGAGCGACGGCGCGGAAGCGAAGGCCCAGCCGCTCGGCGTCACGCCGCGCCACCGCGGCACCTATCTCTTCGCCTCCGACTATTTCTCGGAGGAAGTCCGCCGCCAGATCATCGATCGCTACGGCGACAACGCCCTTTACGAAGGCGGCCTATCGGTCCGCACCTCGCTCGACCCGCGCATCCAGGTCGCGGCGCGCAAGGCGCTGCAGCACGGCCTCCTGAGCTATGACGAGCGCCGCGGCTTCCACGGTCCCGTCAAGACCATCGAGGTCGGCGGCGACTGGGGGCCGGCGCTCGCCAAGGTCGACGCCTTCTCCGACGTGCCGGAATGGAAGCTCGCGGTGGTCCTCGCCGTCGACGACGGCGGCGCCGATATCGGCCTGCAGCCGAGCAAGGAGGCGTCCGGCAAGGTCGTCGCCGAGCGCGTGACCGGCCGCATAGAGGCCAAGAACATGAGCTGGGCCTATCGCTCCGCCAAGGGCGACCGCAAGACGGCGAAGTCCCCGACAGGGGTCCTCGAGGTCGGCGACGTCGTCTATGTCGAGCCGACCGAGACCGGCAATTCGTACCGCCTGCGCCAGCCGCCGAAGGTTCAGGGCGGCCTCGTCGCCATGGATCCGCATACCGGCCGCGTGCTCGCCATGGTCGGCGGCTTCTCCTACGGCCAGTCGGAATTCAACCGCGCGACGCAGGCGATGCGCCAGCCGGGCTCGTCCTTCAAGCCCTTCGTCTACGCCGCCGCGCTCGACAACGGCTATACGCCGGCCTCGGTGATTCTCGACGCGCCCTTCGAGATGGTCTCGGGCGGCCAGGTCTGGCGCCCGCAGAACTACGGCGGCGGCTCGGCCGGTCCCTCGACGCTGCGCCTCGGCATCGAGCGCTCGCGCAACCTGATGACCGTTCGCCTCGCAAACGACATGGGCATGAACCTCGTCGCCGAATATGCCGAGCGCTTCGGCATCTACGACAAGATGCTCCCCGTTCTCGCCATGTCGCTCGGCTCGGGCGAGACGACTGTGATGCGCATGGTCTCGGCCTATGCCGTGCTCGCCAACGGCGGCAAGCAGATCAAGCCCTCGCTGATCGACCGTATCCAGGACCGCTACGGCAAGACGATCTTCCGCCACGAGGAGCGCACCTGCGAGAACTGCAACGCCAATGACTGGGAAAACCAGGCCGAGCCGGAACTGGTCGACAACCGCGAGCAGGTGCTCGACCCGATGACCGCCTACCAGATCACCTCCATGATGGAAGGCGTCGTCACGCGCGGCACCGCAGCCGGCAAGATCAAGCTCGACCGCCCGACGGCCGGCAAGACCGGCACGACCAACGACGAGAAGGACGCCTGGTTCGTCGGCTATACGCCGGACCTCGTGGCCGGCCTCTATATCGGCTTCGACAGCCCGGCTCCGCTCGGCCGCGGCGGCACCGGCGGATCGCTCTCCGCGCCGATCTTCAACGAATTCATGCAGGCTGCCGTCCAGGGCACCCGTCCGACGAAGTTCATCGTGCCGGAGGGCATGAAGTTCATCGCCGTCAACCGCAAGACCGGCATGCAGGCCTATGAGGGCGACCCGGACACGATCATGGAAGCCTTCAAGCCCGGCACTGGCCCGGCCGACGTCTTCTCCGTCATCGGCGGCGACGAATATGCGACGCCCGACGAGATCCTGAAGAGCTCGCCGCAGGCCAACCAGGCGGTGACGGGCGGCAGCGGCGGCCTGTTCTGATCCAGCCGATCCAATTGCGAGGGCGGGCGCGGGGCTTTACATCCGCGCCCGCCCTCTCTATTTCGGGGCCACCGAAACCTGAAGCATCGAAGAAACGGACATGCGCGCGGAAATCGAGAATATCGTCGACGAAATCAAGCAGGCCATAAGCCTGCTGAGGAGGCATCTTTGACTGGGATCAGGCGGTAAGACGACTGGACTGGTTGAACAACAAGGCAGAGGATCCCAGCCTCTGGAACGATGCCCAGGAAGCCCAGAAGCTGATGCGCGAGCGCCAGCAGCTTGACGAGGGCATCAACGCCGTGAAGGCCATCGAGCAGCAGCTCCGGGACAATGTCGAGCTGATCGAACTCGGCGAGGAAGAGGGCGACGCTTCGATCGTCAAGGACGCCGAGGATGCGCTGAAGGTGCTGAAGACCGAGGCCGCGCGCAAGCAGGTCGAGGCCATGCTTTCGGGCGAGGCCGACGGCAACGACACCTATCTCGAAGTGCATTCGGGCGCCGGCGGCACGGAAAGCCAGGACTGGGCGAACATGCTCCTGCGCATGTACACCCGCTGGGCGGAACGCTCCGGCTACAAGGTCGAGCTGCTGGAAATCCACGACGGCGAAGAGGCCGGCATCAAGTCCGCGACGATGCTCGTCAAGGGCCACAATGCCTATGGCTGGCTCAAGACCGAATCGGGCGTGCACCGCCTGGTGCGTATCTCGCCCTATGACAGCAATGCGCGGCGCCACACCTCGTTCTCGTCGATCTGGGTCTACCCGGTCGTCGACGACACGATCAACATCGAGGTGAACGAAAGCGACTGCCGCATCGACACCTACCGTTCGTCGGGCGCTGGCGGCCAGCACGTCAACACGACCGACTCGGCCGTGCGCATCACGCATATCCCGACCGGCATCGTGGTGGCCTGCCAGCAGGAACGCTCGCAGCACAAGAACCGCGCCAAGGCGTGGGACATGCTGCGCGCCCGTCTCTATGAGGCAGAGCTGAAGAAGCGCGAGGACGCCGCCAACGCCGAATCCGCCTCCAAGACGGATATCGGCTGGGGCCACCAGATCCGCTCCTACGTCCTGCAGCCCTACCAGCTCGTCAAGGACCTCAGGACCGGCGTCGAAAGTTCAGCTCCGTCGGATGTGCTCGACGGCAAGATCGACGAGTTCATGGAAGCCGCGCTCGCCCACCGCGTCAATGGCGGTGCGGACGCGGTCGTCGACGACCTGAACTGATATCTGCCGGACATGACATGGAAAACGGGCGCTTCGGCGCCCGTTTTCAGTTCGTCGCGCGCTCGACCTTGATCTCGCCGAGATCGTCGATCAGCACGGTCCAGCTTTCGGGCTCGGCGGCCTTGGGATCGGTCTTCAGGTAGACAGTGGCGAAGAGGCCGGGCTCGGCGGTGATGCCGGAGGAGTTCTCCGGGCGGATGTCGGTCACGTAAGGCTTCAGCGCCGAGAATTCCTCGAGGACCGTCGAGGAGGCGATCTTCGGGCCGTCATCGGTCGCCTCGATCTGCTGGAGATGGACCTGCGCCGTGCCGTCCGGCTGGCGCACGGCGGCGAGTTTGTAATAGCCGCGGCGCATCGCACTCTCCGCAGCATCCTCGCCGGGCTCCTCCCAGAAGCCGGTGCTCACGACGAAGGTGACGGTTTCCGGAACGGGCGTCTCGTCCGCGGCGAAGGCGGCGGAGCCGGTGAGGAGGAGGAAGGCGAGGGCGCTGGCGAGCCGGTGCCGTCTCATGGCGAACTCCTGTCCTGATGCTGTCGCACCGTCAGTAATCGAATTGTTCGGCGAGAATCCGGTCGGACCAGGAATGATCCGGATCGGAGAGGATGCGCGCGGAAAGGCCGATCGATTCGGCGATGCGCACTGTCGTCACGGATTTGACCTCGGTATTGTCGGCGACCGCATTGACCGGGCGCTTTTCCGCCTCCAGTACCTCGATATCCACCGTCACCTTGTTGGGCAGCAGCGCACCGCGCCAGCGGCGGGGCCGAAAGGCGCTGACGGGCGTCATGGCGAGGAGCGGCGCTTCCAGCGGCAGGATCGGGCCGTGGGCGGAAAGGTTGTAGGCCGTCGAGCCCGCCGGCGTCGCCAGAAGGAGGCCGTCGCAGATCAGCTCCTCCAGCCGCACGCGCCCGTCGATGCTGACGCGCAGCTTGGCGGCCTGGTAGGACTGGCGGAAGAGATAGACCTCGTTGATGGCGAGCGCCCGGCGCTCCTGGCCGCTCGCATCGCCGGTCGTCATTTCCAGCGGGCGGAAGGCGTTCTCCACCGCGCCGTCGATACGCCCCGCAAGGTCCTTCGTGTCGAAGCGGTTCATCAGGAACCCGACCGAGCCGCGGTTCATGCCGTAGACGGGCTTGCCGGAATTCATCGTCGTGTGCAGCGTCTGCAGCATGAAGCCGTCGCCGCCGAGCGCCACGATCACGTCGGCCTCTTCCGGGTCCGTATTGCCGTAGATGGCGATCAGCTCGTCGCGCGCTTCCTGTGCTTCGGGGGCCTGCGAGGCCACGAAGGAGAAGGAGGTGAAATTACGCGTCATGCCCTGATCCGCATCCTCGCTGCAAAGCCTCGTCCGGGCGCCGCCCGCTTTCCAAGCCACAGTTCCCTGTGCCCGCGCGATCCTCCCGCAGACGCGCCTCGCACGCCTGCCGGAATTGCCCGGGCCGGCCTTTGTCGCATGCCTTTACGGTATGCGCATCTGAAAAATATGACAGGGATACCAGGGAAGGGTGCCGCCGGCAGGCCGCACTCAGGATTTTCCGCCCGCCTGCGCCTCGAGACGCTTTAGCATGGTCTGTCCAGCAGCAGCGGCCTGGAGCGGATTGGCGAAGGGACCGTTCACCGGATAGGTGACGCCGCGAAAGGTCAACGCGAAGAAATAACGCCCCTTGGTGTCCTTCTCCACAGTGACCTTGGAAACCGGTTCCTTGTCTGCCGCCACGTCCGTTCCTCCGTATGATCGCTCTGCTTCATGCCGCCAGCGGCAGCGATTGCAGGGCAGACGCCCCAAGGCGCCGAGTTCAAGCTACAGACGCCTATAGGACAGGTGAGGGCGCACGGCAATGCGCCGCTGCCGGCGGAGCTGCCTGCCGGACGCGCGATCTGCGGCAGGGATCGCCCGTTCGCGGCATGTCCCGGAAATCCTAGCCACCCCGGCCGTGTCGCGGGCTGTCGCAACGGCGCGTCATGATCATCGTCGCAATGGCCAGTCGCTCCTCGACGGCGTCGCGCTCGGCGATCATCGTGCGCAGCGCTTCCAGCGCGTTTCCGTTGTGAAGCGCGAGGATTTCGGCCGCCTCCTCGCGCCCGGCGGGTGATTGCCGCACGGTCATTGCAGCCGCAGCTCCAACTGCTTCTTGCTCTTCAGCACATAAAGCGGCTTGGCGACGGCCGCGGCCTTGCGCTGGAGTTCGAGACGGTTCTGCATCTGTCGCTCCCGCAGCGACCGGCAGGCTTCCAGGATGGCATTTCCACGTTCGAGCGTATCGTTCCGCATCGTCGTATCCTCCGAATGTTCTTGTTATGTTCTATCTTTCGACAAAGGTCAAGAGACGAGGACGGCAGGGCGATCGGAAGAGAAGGGGAGCCTCAAAGCGTGGTGCGAACGAAATGGGCGGCGTCCTGCACGACCTGCTGTGTATAGGCGCCACGATTTTGCGTGAAGTCCCAGACGAGGACGCAGGCGAAGACGAAGATGGCGATGACGTATCTCATGGGCACCCCGGGAACGGGAGGAATGCGCTGACGAAACGGTCTGTCCGGACTATGTGGCCGACCCGTGGCGCATGGTGGGGCCTCCCGCGCGCGAAGTCCATTTAATTTTAGATTTTGCTCATGAATGGGATGGAAAATGCTTAACGGAAGGAAAACAATCGACCGTGGAGGCATCGAGCGGAAATTGATGCAGCCCGGAGGTCGCTACCGTTTCCAGCCCGGAATGCCTGCTGATCCCTTCTGGCCAGCAGCGAGCCGGAAACTGTGCTGATAGTGCTAGAGGGTGTGAGCTCCGCAAAGGTTGAAATCCGCTCGGCTTTGGCTACGCTCGGGAGGGTTGTCAGCGGAGTTGTTCACGCAGTGCCGATCCTTGTTGGAATAGACCGGGATACCCTTCCAGTCTTGATTGTCTCAACGGTTGGTTCGGCTGTCCTTTTTGCCGGCTTTGCAGGGGCATATTTTTGGCGTGTGAAGCACGCGGAGCATGTCGTTGCGACGATAGAGGACGTTTGGGAAGAAGCGAGGTCTCGCGGTTCCACCGTGAGCGTCGCGGAACTTTCATTCACGCGACGGACACCCAAGGGAACGAGCGTGGTATGTCGGGTCGTCGTTGGTATTGGCGCACCGAGTTATGGTTACAAGATCGGAGACAAGCTCGATGTTGTTCCCCGGACCGGTACCTGTTCACGGCCCTTCGTTATCGGGCGTGCGGAGTAGGGAATCGCGGACATATATTTGAATGCCGCATCGCGAACTGCGGAATTACCTCTAAAATATTGATTTGGAGAAACAAGTGGTGCCCCCACCAGGACTCGAACCCGGGACCCCCTGATTACAAATCAGGTGCTCTACCAACTGAGCTATAAGGGCACTCTGCGAGGGAGTTAGCATATTCTCCGCCGCTGTAAAGGGCAAAGGGCCGTTTCAGATCGACCAGTCGCCGCCGGAGGCGGCCTGGGGCACGATTTCCTGGCAGCGCTGCATGGAGCGCGGCAGGTTTTCGGCGAGGTGGTCGATGAGGGCGCGCACGGCGGGCAGCATGCCGTGGCGCGAGGTGAAGACGGCGTGGACGGCCGATTCCGCGCTCGTCCAGTCCGGCAGCACCGGCGTCAGCAGGCCCGTGCGAAAACCGCGCTCGACGATCATGTCCGGCAACAGCCCGAGGCCGATCCCCTCGATCGTCGCCCGTTCCAGCACGCTGAAATCCGAGCAGGTCAGCACCGGCGAGTGGGAGACGTCGTGCACCTCGCCGTTTGTGTGGAACAGCGTCCAGATGGCGCGCGGATTGTTCTCCTGCATGGAAAGGGTCGGCACGCGGCCGATCGTGTCGAGGTCGATGGGGCCATGGCGCTCCAGGAAGCGCGGGCTTGCCGCGAGATAACGGCGCGTGCCGCCGAAGCGCCGCACGATCAGCGACTGGTCGGTGTCGTAGCTGTCGCGCACGCGCAGCGCCACGTCGATCCGCTCCTCGATGAGATCGACCGGCCGCCCCGTCGTCAGGATCGAAAGGCGCACCAGCGGATAGCGCTTCATGAAGCCCGGCAGGATATCGGCGACGACGGGCGCAAAGCCGGGCGGCATCGACAGGCGCACCGTGCCCGCAGGCTCGGCCTTCGCGACGGCGACCACGGCCTCGGCCGCCTCGACGCCGGACAGCACCGCCTCGCAGCGCTCGTAGAAGGACTGGCCTATATCGGTGATGGAGAGTTTTCGCGTGGAACGCTCGATGAGCCGCACGCCGAGCTGCTCCTCCAGCGCGGCGATGCGCTTGCTGATCTTCGATTTCGGCACCGACAGGGCATTGGCCGCCGCCGTGAAGCCCTTGTGCCGCACCACGGCGGCGTAAAGCGCGAGATCATTCAGGTCCTGCATGGCGTTTCTCCGGTCATTGCCCGATTATTGTTTCTCATTTGAAACAGTCAATTGGATTTTTGCTGTCTAATCGCGTGATTGTTTTCGGGGCATATGGGTTGCATCGAATTTCAAGCAAAGGTGCTGACTCATGAACGTCCTCCATATCGACTCCGGCATTCTCGGAGACCATTCCGTATCCCGCCGCCTGACCGCTGCCGTCGCCGCTCAGATCGAGGCCGACCAGCCCGGCGCGACCGTCACCTATCGCGACCTCGTCGCCAATCCGCTGCCGCATCTTTCCGGCGCCCACCTGATGGCCGCCAACGCCAAACCGGAAGAGGTCGACGCGCAGGTCGCCGCGGAGGTCGAGGAGAGCAAGGTCGTGCTGGACGAGTTCCTCGCCGCCGATACCATCGTCCTCGGCGTGCCGATGTATAATTTCTCCCTGCCGAGCCAGCTCAAGGCCTGGATCGACCGCGTCGCCGTTGCCGGCAAGACGTTCCGCTACACGGCGGAAGGCCCGGAAGGCCTTGCCAAGGGCAAGAAGGTCATCATCGTTTCCACCCGCGGCGGTCACTACAGCGCCGGTCCGGCTGCGGTCATGGACCATCAGGAAAGCTACCTGAAGACCGTGCTCGGCTTCTTCGGTATCACGGATATCGAAATCGTTCGCGCCGAGGGCTTGAACCTCAGTGCCGATTCGAAGGTCGAAGCCATTTCGGAAGCCGAGCGCGTCATTTCCGGCCGCGGTAACCTGAGGCTCGCAAGCTAAGAGATACCGGTTTCAACGCAAAGGCCCGCCGGCTTTCACCGGCGGGCCTTTGTGCATTCAGGAATACCGGTTCAGCCGAACAGGTGGCGATGCGAAGCGTAGAGCGCGATGGCGGCCGCATTCGACACGTTGAGCGACTTGATGGCGCCGGGCATGTCGAGGCGGGCGAGGGCCTTGCAGGTCGCGCGCGTCTTCTGCCGCAGGCCCTTGCCCTCCGAGCCCATGACGAGCGCGATGCGCTGACCGGAAAGCGTGCCCTCCAGCGGGGCGGGGCCTTCCGAATCGAGGCCGACGGTCAGGAAGCCGAGCTTGTGCAGCTCTTCCAGCGCATCCGAGAGATTGGTGATCTGGATATAGGGAATGAGCTCCAGCGCGCCGGAGGCGGTTTTCGCCAGCACGCCGGATTCCGTCGGGGAGTGGCGCTGCGTGGTGATGACGGCGCCGGCATTGAAGGCGACGGCCGAGCGCATGATGGCGCCGACATTGTGCGGATCGGTGACCTGGTCGAGCACGAGGAGAAGCGGCGAATCCTTCAGCGCCTCGAGGCGGCGCACGGGAAGCGGCCGCGTTTCCAGCATCACGCCCTGGTGGATGGCTTCCGGCCCGAGCACCTTGTCGAGATCGGACGGAAGCACCGTCTCGACGGGATAGGGCAGGGTGGAGAGGTCCGGCAGCTCCAGCCGCTGGGCGGCGTTCTGGCTGACGGAAAGCTTGATGATCCGGCGCTCGGGATTGTCGAGCGCCGCGCGCACCGTGTGCAGGCCATAGAGGAGGACCTGATCCGGTGCGACGGCCGGCGGCTTCCAGCCTTCCGCCTGCCGGCGGCGGCGGTCGTCCTTCGGCGTCGGGATCTCGCCGCGCTCGCGCCGCTGGTCGCGATGCGCCCGGCGGAGCTTGGCATAATGGGTGTCTTTTGCGGACTTGCCGCCGGTATCGTCTTTGCTCATGCCGCTTCTATAATGCATGTCGCGCAAAAGTGTGCAGCGGTTTTGCAAGGCGCGCGAAAAATCGGGCAGGAAGCAATTGCGGGCGCCTGGACGCCCCGCATGGGGACGACGACATTTTTCGCAATTTTTTCCGTGACGTCGTGTTGACAGGATGAATTGTGCCCGTCATATACCGCGCCAGATCGAAGGCGCCGCCGCAAGGCACTGCCGAACGGTCGATACTGGTCGCTTGATCCCGACGGAATATGGAGGGATGCCCGAGTGGTTAAAGGGGACGGACTGTAAATCCGTTGGCTCAGCCTACGTTGGTTCAAATCCAACTCCCTCCACCATTCCGTTGCTTCGGATCAAGACCCCCGCGGGTATAGCTCAATGGTAGAGCAGCAGCCTTCCAAGCTGAATACGCGGGTTCGATTCCCGCTACCCGCTCCAGATTTTCAGGCATTTGCAGGTTGAGGGCGTCTTTCGGGCACCTCCTGTTGCCCATTCCCTTCTTCCTCCTTCCGGCCGCAAATTCAGGCGTGCAGGATCGACTCGACTCTTTCCCCGATTGGGCTCATGATCCTTGCGAGCGATGGGGGAAGCATCATGAATGTGAAATCCTATGTTGTTGTCGCCGTGGCGGCAGCCCTTGCGGGCTGCGGCCAGACCGCCCAAAAGGAAACGGCGCCCTCGGCGAGCGCCTACACGCTGACGCAGGCGGACGTGAAGGTCGTCGAGACGGGTGTGCGAAGTTCTCTCAAGGATCTGGCATCGGCCAAACTCGACCGGATGAAGGCGACGCGCCGCCCCGATGGCGTGATCAATGTGTGCGGCTATGTCGGCGCCTTCCCCTTCATGGGCGTCCTGACCGTCTCGCCGAAGTCGTCCTTCGCCGTGACCGGGGTCGGCAGCGATGAAGGAAAAGCCGCGCTGACGATGAATTTCTGCCGGAAAGCCGGGATCGAGATCTAGCGGCGGCGATAAGGCCGACTTGAAGGCAGGGTTACGGGTACCTTGCCGGCCGAAGGGAGGCGGGGTGCGTCGTCCATTATGTCCTGCCTCATGTCCGAGACGCCGCGCGCCGGCGTTTCGGCATAACGCTTTGCCTTGAAAAAGCGATTCGGCATGCCGATCTAAGGCAAATCCGGTTTTCCCAAGCTCCTTTCCCGCAGTTTTCGCTGTGCATTTAAGGCTTGCGCATTCGTTGCGAAAGCCTTAAACGCCTGCCAAACCGGACGGGCCGGTTAGCCCAACTTTCGTTCAGTAGGAAAAAGACATGGCAAAAGGTAAGTTTGAGCGCAACAAGCCTCACGTAAACATCGGCACGATCGGCCACGTTGACCATGGCAAGACGTCGACGACTGCAGCGATCACGAAGTACTTCGGCGAGTTCAA
>NZ_QNUJ01000012.1 GCF_003574625.1 Shinella zoogloeoides | reverse complement strand
GCTCGCGGACGTCCGGGAGATGATGGACGTCAACCTCAAACGGCTGGCCTGGCGCGCCCGTTTCGGCAAGCTCGATGGCGTCAGGATGGAAAACGGCACGCTGATCGTGACGCCGCATATCAGCGATGTTCCCGCCGCGGCGGAAGCACTCAATACCGAAATCACGGAGATGTATCCTCTGGTCGAGGTGCCCGATCTCCTGCGGGAAGTGCATGAATGGACCGGGTTTGCCGACCAGTTCACCCATGTCCGGACAGGAGATACACCGCAAAACATCGTGGCCATGCTGGCCGGCGTGCTTGCCGATGGCACGAATCTCGGTCCGAAACGCATGGCGGGGGCGTCGAAGGGGATCAGCGCCCACCAGATCGGCTGGATGCGCAGCTTCCATGCCCGCTCCGAAACCTATCGGGCCGCGCAGGCCTGTGTTACCGATGCCCATACCCGCCATCCGCATTCGCAAATCTGGGGTGACGGAACGACAGCCTCATCCGATGGGCAGTTCTTCCGCGCCAGCGACCGGGCCGCCAGACGCAGCGATATCAACCTGCATTATGGCAGTGAGCCGGGCTCAAAATTCTACAGCGGCCTTTCCGACCAATACGGCTATTACAGCATCCTGCCGATCAGCCCGACCGAAAGCGAGGCCGTCTACGTGCTCGACGGCCTGTTCGACCACGACACGGTTCTGGAGATCGAGGAGCTGTTCACCGATACCGGCGGCGCCAGCGATCATGTTTTTGCGCTGTTCTGCCTGATCGGCAAGCGCTTCGCGCCGCGCCTTCGCAATATCAAGGATCGGAAGTTCCACACCTTCGAGAAGGCCGATAGCTATCCGGCGCTGGCAAATCATATCGGCGTGCCGATCAACACCGCCCTCATCATGGAACATTGGGACGAACTCCTGCGTCTTGCCGCGTCGATCACGACGCGCACCGTCGCGCCGTCGGCGATCCTCAAGACGTTCTCTGCTTCGTCGAAATCCAGCGATCTGGCCAAAGCGTTGCGCGAACTCGGCCGCATCGAGCGCACCCTGTTCATGATCGAGTGGTATTCCAGCCCGGCACTGCGCCGGCGTTGCCAGGCCGGGCTCAACAAGGGCGAGGCCGCTCACAAGCTCAAACGCGCCGTCTTTTTCCACGAGCGCGGTGAAATCATGAAGCTGCGCGACCGCGGATGCAGCCTCGACGGGGTCGATCTCGCGGTCCAGGCCGATTGCCGGCTTGTCCGATGCAAGCGTGAACATTGCGATGGAGCCGTATGCGGCTTTGATCGGGACTGTGATGCCGGACCGGATCCCGAAGTCTGCCGCATGCGCGAAAAAGGACCGCTCGGCTTTTGAAGGCGACGTCATGTGCTGTTCGCCGGTCCAGGTGAAGGTCCGTTTCAGCGATCTGGCGCGTCGAATTATCGGATCGATCGTGAGATAGCCCTTCTCAAAATAGTCGGACTGCCACACGTGGTGATAGTTCGAAATTGCGACGGAGCGTCCTGGCTGGATATTGAGATAGGCATACCCTGCGAGCCCGAGCTGTTCGGTAAGAGCCGCAAGGGCGAGTTTCAGGATGCGTTCGTCGCCAGGGATTGCGGCAAGGTCGACCAACTTGTCCAGCCAATGTTTCATTCGTTACCTCCGCGAACGAGGTGTTCCTCCAGCATAAACCGCCGCTAGCCCCAGCGCCTGACCACTGGCGCCGAAGGCTTTAGTCCGTTAGGACCTTAGCGCTAACTTTCTCCAGCGTCGGGCTGTTGCGGGCGCTGCGGTCGGTCACCAGAACATCGACCGCCGAGAGCGGGGCAAATTTGTAGGCGCCGACGGTTCCGATCTTGTCAGGTGTCGCGATCGCGACCACCTCGGCGGACACCTGTAGCATCGCGCCTTTGACCGACGCTTCGTCATAGCCGGCGGTGGTCAGGCCGTACTCCTCATGGAGACCGTGAACGCCGATAAAGCAGATATCGGCGCTCAAGGCGTGGATCTGCTCGAGGACACGTGCGCCCAAAGTCATCTGGCTCCGCTTGTCGAAGACCCCGCCGAGAAGGATGACCTCGAGGTTTCGGTGTTCGGCTGTCGCCGTCGCAATGGTTGGGCTGTTGGTGATGACTGTTGCCCTCAAGTCCAGTGGCAGATGCTTGGCAAGCTCGAGATTGGTGGTTCCGCCATCGATCATGATGATCTGATCGGGCAGAACGATCTCGGCGGCGATGCGTGCAAGCTTCGTCTTTACGTCCCTGGCAATCTTGTATCGCCCCTGGAAGGGTTGTTCACCGGGCGTCACCGGGAGGGCAGCGCCGTGAACGCGCTTGATCATGCCGTCGGCTGCGAGTTCCCGAAAATCGCGCCGCGCCGTGTCCTCCGAAAGCGAGAAGCGCTCTGCCAAGTCGGCGGTGGAGAGTCGGCCCTTTGACTGCAGTTCAGCAAGAATGAATTTACGGCGCTCGTCCGGGGTCGATTCCAATTTCCTGCTCCATCCAGATTGCACGATTGTACGTATTCGTGCATATACAGGAATCACAAGATCTCAACAAGGATTATGTGATGAGCGCTTTGGCTATCAAAGGAAATGTCGTCCTCCCGAACAGGATTCTGGAAAACGCAGTGGTCGAATGCCGCGGTGATCGCATTGCGAACGTTGCCGCCGACGGGGGAATTGGCGAGACCGCGACCGTACTCGACATGCCCGATCACTTTATTTGCCCTGGTTTTGTCGATATCCACATCCATGGGGCCGCGGGCGCAGACTACATGGATGGCACGGCTGAAGCGGTAAGGGCGGTCAATCGCGCCCATGCGCGACATGGCACCACCTCGGTGTTCCCGACAACGACCACCGGATCGTTCGAGCAACTCGATGCGATGATCAAAGCGTGCGAAAACGTGCAATCGAATTGGTTGCCCTCGGATGGTGCCCGGATCGCCGGCGTGCACTTCTACGGTCCCTATTTCGCCGAGGACAAGGTTGGGGTCCATTCTAAGGAAGGCCGCCGGGATCCCGTTCGGGAAGAGTATGAATACTTCCTGACCAAGGAGATCGTCCGGATCGCGACATGCGCATCCGAGCTGCCAGGCGCGCTCGAGTTTTTCGAGTTCGCGCGCCAGCAAGGCTGCTTCATTACCTGCGGCCACTCGAATGCGGCATGGGGCGAGTTGGAGGCGGCGTTCGCACGTGGCATGCGGCATGTCGATCATTTTTGGTGCGCAATGAGCTCCGTGTCGTCGTTGCGGCAGCGCTTTGGCACGCCGATGCAGGCGGGCATGGAACAATACGTTCTCATGAACGACGAGATGAGCACCGAGGTCATCGCTGATGGCATCCATCTCTCCGACGATCTCTTGCGCTTCGCCTTCGAGATGATCGGCCCGCAAAGGACCTGCCTGGTTACGGACGCAAACCGCGCCATGGATGCGCCTCCCGGCAAGTACAGGTTCGGCTCGGAAGATGACGGCACCTGGGTGTTCAGCGACGGCAATTCGGTCAGAGGCGCCGATGGAAGCCTTGCAAGTTCCATGCACGGGATGGACCGGATGGTTCGAACGATGGCGCATGCCGTCGGACGCGATCTGCCTTCGGTCATTCGGATGGCGTCGCTGACGCCGGCGGAACTGGTTGGCGCTGCCGGCGACATCGGAAGCATCGAGACGGGCAAGATGGCGGACTTCGTGGTGCTCGACCGTGATCTCAAAGTGAAGTCGGTGATCATCGGGGGTGTCGTTGCCGTCGGCAATGGTGCAAGCCTCGGGCAACAGATCTGATGCGGGCGCCCGAAGTCGCTCTCGGCATCGATGTCGGCGGCACCAAGACGCGCTGGATGATCGCTCACGACGGAGTACTTCGGGCCGATCATCAGGTTCCGACGGTTGCCTGGAGGCACGCCAGCTATTCCGACGAGGATTGCCTTCGGTTGAAGCACCTCGTGGATGCGACCTTCGACGGGGTTACACCGTCGAGGGTTGTCATGGGGGCGAACGGCTGCAACGACGAGCAGGCTCTCCGCCGTTGCGAGACCGCGCTTCGTGGTGTGACGGGGTGGAACATCCGGGTCGTAAACGACGCCGAGTTGCTTGCGGCTGCAGGCCGGGGACGAGGCATTTCGCTCATTGCCGGAACAGGGTCCATAGCTGTCGCGAGAGATCGCGCCGGCACGCTGATATCGGCCGGCGGCTGGGGATGGCTCATTGGCGATGATGGCGGCGGGGCCGGCTTGGTTCGGCGCGCCCTCCAAGAGGCGCTCGCCGCCGAGGACCTTGGAATGCCGGATCGCCAGCTTTCGCAGGCTCTGATGGATAGCCTGGCGATCCCTAGACTACTGCGCGCAAACGAGCGGCTGGCGGAGGCGCCTTCTGGGGCTTCCCTGGCATGCCACGTGCCGGCGATCTTCGAGGTTGCGGCACGTGGCTCCAGGATCGCCGGGCGCGTTCTGGAGGACGGGGCGTCCAGTCTTGCAGACCTTGTCGGCAGGCTTCACCGACGCGGGGCGCGCGGGCCGGTTTTTGCCGGAGGCGGCTTACTCGAAAGCCAGGCTCGGTTCTTCAGCCATGTGAGCCGCCTGATCCGGGAGCGATACGGCCTCATCGTGTTTCTCGTGCGCGATCCACCTGTTCTCGGCGCGGTGAAGTTGGCGAGCGAGATGGGGCAGGCGTACTCGGCACACTATGATTGATGGACTTGGCAACATCGGGCGTCAGATTTGCCGTCGGTTACGAGACGATGTACAAGTTCGCCTATTCGGCAGATGGTCTTGCCCTCAGGCTATCGCGGCATCTGCCGGAACGTCGATCGAAACGTTGACCGCGGCATGCCGGACGGCTTTACTGGACCGTCATCTTGCCGCTGACAGTGCTGCCGGGGATGTAGGCGCGCGGCTTCAGCGTCTTCAAATCCTAGATAAAATACTACATAGCGCCGGCGCTGGTCGATGGACCTAACGACCAAACGGTTCCTTGCCTCCGCACTCAGCGCCTGGCTGCTCGGCGGCATGCTGGCGCTGGTTATGCCGCACTACGCCGGATAACTGTTGCGATTTTCGCCTTCCTCACTCCTTCGAAGGCCCGCCGCCAAAAGGCGAGGTGCACGAGCGCCTCAACCCGGCAAGGTTTGAATAGGCGAACCGGCGGCGCTTCCAGCCGACACACCGCTCTTAGCACGAGATCGCCCGCCACCACCGGTGCGGCGCCATGTAGGCAAGCACGTCAGCTTCGGCGTCGTCCATAAAGGTGTCGAGCTTCTGCCGTCTAACCCGGAGTTGATCAGCGACATGCCGCCAGGTTTGGACGGAATTGTCATGAACGCTTGGCTGATAGCGGCGGCGTTCTGGCCCTTCGGAACGTAAGCGAGCGTATTGCGCATCGCATGAACTCGGCATTTTCCGCGTGTCGAGCGTAGATTGCGATAGCCGTTCCGCCAGGTCTGATCACGACCACAGGTCTGCCGTAGTTAGCAGGAGCGCAATTGCCAGAGTGAAACCCAGGACCATCATGGTTCCGGCCGGGCCCGCGGTCTCGAGCTGGAGTGCTGTGATGGGTAGAACCGCAAGAATCGTCAAGTTGTTGAAGCTTTCGGAAACTGCCAGGACTTGACCTTTATCGTCTTCGCTGCGCCTGGCGAGCACAGATGTGCTGGTTGGAGCCGCTAACCCGATCGAAAAGCCCCAAACTATCAGGCACACCAATGCTCCCGCGAGCGGCAAGGGGGCGATCATAAATGTGCCAACTGCTACGCACAAAAGCAGAAGTGCCGCCATCAGAGTCCGTTCGTCACCCCGAAAACGGCGGACGGCCCAACCAACACCAAGGTTTCCGAGTAGAAGTCCAAGGCCAAATGCGAAGAGAACGGTGCCGACGTTCCCGACGCTGAGGTCGTGGCGTTGTCGCAGAACCTCACCGGCAAGAAGAAAGCCGGCAACAGCCGTTCCGTTCCAGAGGCCTTTTGCGACCAAAAAGCGTACAATCCTTCCTTTGGCGACCCAGCCAAACCGCCGCATGTTGGTTTCGGGACGGCGAGTTGTGCTCTGCGGGATCACACGATGAGCGACGATGAATGTCAGTAGGCAGCCCACTGCAGTTACGAGGAAAGGAACACGCCAGTCTAACACCTCTGTCAAAATGCCGGCAATTACCGGACCAGCGATTATTCCGAACGTCATCCCCACCATGACAGCCCCCATGGCAGCAGATTGTCGGTTCGCGGGCATGATATCGGATATCAACGCAAACGCTGTTGGTATCAGCGCTGCCGATGCCAAGCCCCCAAATATCCGCAGCGCAATGGCAATTGAGAAGCTTGGGGCTATTGTCAATGCGAAACCATCGATCGCGAACAGGACAAGCGACGCCAGCAAGAGGCGGCGGCGGTCGATGCGATCAGACAGGAACCCAAAGATCGGCGCTGCCACTGCATAGGAGAAGGCATAACTGGATACGAGCCAGGACGCGTGTGCTGGTGTTGTATCAAACGCCGATGCCAGAGGTGAGAGCATTGTAGAGAGCATGAATTCGGTTGCTCCTACGAAAAAGACCGCCAGAGCGAAGGTCGGTAACATTAAGCGGGGCACGATTGTCTTCCGTAAATAAGGGAAAGTTTGAAATACCGACGGGCGAAATTGACGAACGCACACGTGACGTCGGAGCGAGTTGGTTTTCTTTGGGGGGAGAGGCGCTCCCTGGGACGTAGGAGCGGTGCGGGGTTCTGGCCGGCGCAGCGCGACGCAAGTCGCGTCAGGTCGGACTGTGCTGCTCAGGCCTGGGTAGCAGGGAGGCCGAACAGTCTCATGGGCATTTGCGCTACTGCGCGATCACGAAGCCCAAACCTCGTGCGAGAATGCATCTCCCAGTAGTGCAAACTAAACTCCGATCGTGGAAGCCTCTGCCGGAAACTTGCCTTCGTTTTGAGGCTGCATGCGCGCGAGACTTACGCTGCCGGTTCAACTATCGAACCATGATCGGATAAAGAGATACTACCAGCAAAGCCGCCATGGTCAGGTTGAACACACGCAATTGGGCAGGCTTCGTCAGGAATTGCCGGATGCCGACGCCGAATGCCGCCCAGATCCCGACACACGGGGCGTTGATCACTGCCATCAACAGGGCAATAGCCGCTACGGATGCTAGCGAGGGATGCGTCGGCAAGTAGGCGGCCACGGCGCCGAGCGCCATGACCCAGGCCTTCGGATTAACCCACTGAAAAGCCGCGGCCCCCAGAAAACCCAGCGGCATAACCCTTGCGCTGTCAGGCTTGTTCGGCGCATCCGATCCGGCGATCTTGTAGGCGAGATACACGAGATAGGCTGCGCCAACCCAGCGCAACAGGGTGTTGAGCAGGGGGTAAAGCTCAAACACCGTACCCAGACCGATGCCAACAACAACGATCATCACCGCAAAGCCAAAGCTGATACCGAGGATATGCGGCAGCGTTCGTCGAAGGCCGTAATTCACACCGGATGCCAGCACCATCATGTTGTTGGGCCCAGGCGTTATTGACGTCACGACCGTATACAAGATCAAGGCCAAGACGGTCTGAAGCAGTCCATGGGAGCCTGTGGTTCCTACCAACGTGGGTGTCACGAGCAGTCCTTCATCGATTGCCGAGCGGAAATGGTGAGTTTGGCATCTATTTTTGACACTTCGTCATAGTCTATGCGACACTTAATGATCCAGTGTTAAAGTGTCTCAAGACACTATTAAGGAACCAGATGCGTAAGCAGTCCCCATGGCAACCTAGACTGACCGACGGCGCAGCCCATCCTGCCGAGCGTTTGATGCAGGCGATGAGCAAGGATATCCTCGAGGGGAGCGTTTCCAGCGGCGAACGGCTGCCTGCCCATCGTGATCTGGCCTGGAGGCTTGGTATCGGCGTTGGCACGGTCACCAAGGCCTACGCCATGCTTGAGCGCCAGGGCCTGACGCGCAGCGTTAAAGGGCGAGGAACCTTCGTGGCGATGGGGATGGCACGATCGGGGCCGCTCATTGATCTTTCGATCAATACGCCACCAGCGATGATCGGTGATCGCCTATTGGCGCGCACGCTCACGACTATCGCACGCAAGATCGACGCGGCCCAACTTAACCTCTATGCGCCTTTAGCCGGCCACGAGGAACACCGGCGGCTGCTGGCCCGTTGGTTGGAAACCTTTTCGCTTGCCGTCGATCCGCGACTAATCATCCCGACCGCCGGTGCGCAACAGGCGATTTCGCTGGCTTTCGACCTCGCATGCGGGCGCGACGGTGTAATTCTCACCGAACGACTGACCTATCCTGGTGCCATCGCGTTGGCGCGCCATAAAGGCTATCGCCTGCGTGGGATCGAACTCGACGAGGAAGGCATGATGCCGGGCTCGTTGGCGGCAGTTCTGGATGAAGAAACCTCCGTCCCTCGCAGAGCGGTCTATGTCACGCCAACCCTGCACAATCCTACCACTGCCACAATGGGGCGTGACCGGCGGCAGGTCATCGCCGAAATTTGCCGCAGGCGGAATGCCGTCATTATCGAGGACGGGGTGTATGCGATGGACAACGATGCGGAGCGGCCCACCTTCGCAACCCTTTCGCCGGAGCGTGTGATCCATGTCAGCAGCCTTTCCAAGACCCTCAGCCCAGGCCTGAGGGTCGGCGTCCTCACGCTTCCGTCTGGAATGGAAGAACGGGCGGCGTCAGCATTGCTGGCGCTGCCGATGGCACCGTCACCGCTATCCATGTCGGTTATGGAGGATTGGCTGGTCAATGGCGTGGTCGCGTCTGTCAGGCAGGCGATCGGCGTCGAGGCTCGCCGTCGTTCAGCGCTTGCCGTGTCTCTGCTGGGCAAGGATGCTGGCCATTTTCATCCTGCAGCATTTCACGCCTGGCTACCCATGTCTCGCAGCAGGGCCGGGCATTTCGCGGCGGCCGCCGCCGCACTCGGCGTCGCGGTGACTGCACCGGAAAGTGTTACCGTCGATCCCCGTGACGACGCGAGCGGAATTCGTCTATGTCTCGGGGGGCCTTCGCACGATGATCTGAAAAAGGCGCTGGGCAAACTGGCTGACCTAATCGGCTCCGGGGCACCCATCGCCTCTCTCTCTAGCAACCACAAACCGCCTTATTGACTGGAGCCGCTGCATATACTGCCAGAGGTTATGGCGAATCTTCAGGCAGGCGATATGCGTGGATTTTACGGCGTGACCGTCACAGCGTTTCCTCCCGGTGTTGCAGAATATGGTCGATTAGGCCCCATTCAAGCGCTTCTTCCGCCGTCATGAAACGATCGCGATCCATCGCGCGTTCGAATTCCTCGTAACTGCGACCACAATGTTCGGCATAAAGTCGGGTCATCCTTTGTTTGGTTTTCAGGATTTCTTCTGCATGGATGAGCATGTCCGACGCTTGTCCCTGGAAACCGCCAGACGGCTGATGGACCAGTATGCTGGCATTGGGCAAAGCAGCGCGTTGGCCGGGTTCGCCCGCCATCAACAGAAACGATCCCATCGAACGGGCCGTGCCCATGCAAAGCGTATGCACCGGCGCGCGGATGTAGCGCATCGTGTCATACATAGCTAAGCCGGAGGTTACGACGCCACCCGGTGAGTTGATGTACAGATGAATCGGCTTCTGCGGGTTATCCGCCTCAAGAAGCAACAATTGCGCGCACACCAGAGCGGAAACGGCGTCGTTCACCTCCCCGTTGAGGAATATGATGCGCTCGCGGAGAAGGCGGGAATAGATGTCGAAAGACCGCTCCCCTGTGCTGGATTGTTCTATGACCATAGGGACGAGTTGCATCGCTTCGCGCATCGGCGAACTCCAATCTTATCAGAATTTGTGGGGATCTCAGCGCGTCAGGCGGCGAGTATGAAGGGAGGGCTGTTATCGTTGGTCGCGGCTGTCGTCGTCGGCGCGAAGCTTGCGTCTGCCAGTTCGTGGATGATCCGCAAACTGGTTCCGCCGGCTGCGTTTGGGACAATCCTGAACGTCACTGTACTTTCAAGGAACGGCGGTGTGCTGTCGCGCATTCTGTAGCGGACTTCCTCTCCGGGTACGACAGAGGTAGCCTCGGGGTCGGCCAAAGCATCCGTCGGCAACCAGTTGTCACGAAACTCCGGAATGCTGATCGCTCGCCAGACCTTTTGCGGCGGTTCATCGAGGTCATATTCGAGTTTGATGCGGTTCTTCTGCTCTTCGGTCTTCCGGTCGTTCATTGGTCCATATCCTTCAGCAAGACTTTGAGGGCTTCAATGCGTTGAGGCCAGTAAGTGCGATACTTCGCCAGCCAGTGCGCGATGACAGCCAGCCCTTCGGGATCGACCTCATATTTCACGAAACGCCCTTGACGTTCCTCACGTACCAGTTTTGCACTCCGAAGAACTGAGAGGTGTTGAGACATCGCCGGCTGGCTGATGCACATGCCCTCACGCAGGGCGCTGGCATTCATGCCGCCTGCCGCTAGCTTCTCGTAAATGGCGCGGCGGGTCGGGTCGGCCAAAGCTCGGAATATGTCGTTCTCGATCATGCTAATACATAAGCACGAACTTATGTGATTCGCAAGGCTATTTGGTGATCGATTGGGTAATACTTATTCGTTGTCACGGTTGTCGACTACGATCCGCTGCGGCTCGGCATTGCGTATGCGTTCTCGACGGGCATTGGCGCCGAGCGATCGTCGTTGGCATCGCCTTTCCGCGAACCAGCAACCTTTGTTCGCCTTTCCTGGGTACGCATCCGAGGTGGGCCGCCTTGTATCAACTGTCGGATTTGAGAGTGTTGCCCAGTTCCTTGACGTTCTGGCCCTCGCGGTTCCAGAGCGACACCATGCTAATTGCGTGGTTCGAACGAATATAGGTCAAGAGTTGCGGACCGAGGCTGTGAAACTTTGCGAGCGAGAACGCGTCTTGCTGTGAGGGCTTCATTCCACTGCTATCGTCGCCTCCTTCATTGAGGCAACTAAGATGGCCCAGCCGTCTCGGACGTAATGGCGGCAGCAAGGACTTGATGGCGCCATGGCCCGTGTATGGGTTGTAGATTCCACAGCGTTGGACTGCAGTTTGCCAAGCCTCATGGAAGCCTGTTTGGTTACAGACGTCCATGCTCGTCGTTGTGCCGTCTTCACGAACGGGGTGCCCGGATCGTCGGCGTCGGCTCGGACGTAAAAAACGCGTCTGCATGCAGGTCGGAGCGGTTCAGGCCACGGGCAAAAGCAACCTCCCTGGCCGCATCTGCCATCGGCGGCGGGCCGGCGACATAAGCTTTCCATCCGTCGAGGTCAGGCAGATCCTCGGCCACAGCTTTTGTCACAAATCCGCGTCGATATCGTGCCGAATCCGCCTCCGATAGGACGGCGTGGAAGAAAAGATTGGCGTGCCACTCCGCAAGCGCGCGGAAATGATCGACGAGGTAAAGGTCACGCTCGGTGCGGGCGCCGAAGTAGAGGTGGATCGGTTGTTTCATGCCGTGCGAAAGGGCGGTCTCGACGATCGATTTGATCGGTGCGAGACCGGAACCGCCGGCGATGCACAGGATCGGACCGCCATGATTCTCCCGCAGATAGGAAGATCCCATCGGATACTCGAGCGTCACCTTGTCGCCGACCATCAACCCGTGATGCACATGTTGCGAGGTCGTTCCGCCGACGACGTGGCGAATGTGGAACTCTACGCCGCCATCGCCGTGTCGATTGGCCATGGAGTAGCTGCGGGCGGGGACCCGGTCAAAGCTGACCTGCGCATATTGCCCAGCGACGAAACGCGCACTGCCGCCGTCCTCCGTCTCGATGCGTACTAGTTTGATGTCGTGCGTGAGGTCCTCCAGACGCGTAACGATGCCGTTTCGCTGTTGGGGTGTCTGTGCGACATCTTCGTCGCCGCTTCCAAGCCAAGCCACCGCCGTATCGGTTACGGGAAGCGCCCGGCAGGCAAGAACGAGACCGCCAGCTTTCTCCTCATCGGTGAGGGCGAAGGGCGAATGCTGCAGAAGCTCCACCCCGCCTTGGATCAGTCGAGATTTGCAGGCTCCACAACGCCCGGATCGGCAGCCATGAGGGTAAGGAAGCCCGGCTGCGAGCGCCGCATCGAGAATGGTCTGATCGGCACGCATTTCGAGATTTGTTCGTGCCGATCGTATGTCTATCCGTTTGACGGTCATTTCTATTGTTTCCTCACAGAGTTCGATTTCGCTCGGGTCGATCCTTGACGGCGGCAAGCGAAGGATGCCGTCAGGGTGCGGCTTCCAGCGCTGGTAAGGTCAAGGGGGTATCTTCATGTTCAGTTTCGGAACATTGGATTGGAGCGGCGGAGGGCTTGCATCGATCGCAAGCCCCCGGGCGACTTCGCGCCCGAGCCGCATGCGCGTTCGGGCGATCTCACGTCGAAGACGATCACGAGTGACTTCACGAAAAGGCAGCAACTCGGTCGTGGCCGGCGGTTCTCCGCCGGAGTGTCTCCGTCTCAGTATCTCTAGGCTGAAAATCCCGTCTCTCGAGCCAAGGCCTGACAGCTTGCATCAAGGCTATGGGACAGAAATTTTCCGGGGCCTTGACCTTACCAGCGTTGGAAGACGCACCTTCTCCAAGAATTGATCGCGGCCGCTCCGGCCGGCGTGTGCAAATGAAGGTGAACGAGAATGAGTAAAAAGGCCGCTGTCCTGTTCTTCGCCGGTATCGCCGCCGTTGGGGGGCTCGCCCTTGTCAACGGCGACGCAATTGGAACCTTCACCAGCCGTCTTATCGAGCTTGCCTCCTCGACCAGTGCGTCCGAGGCAGTCGCGGCGACCGGGGCCGAGGGAGCGCCCATTCCCAAGGTTCCGGTCGCCGAGGTCATCACCCGCGATGTCGCGCCTGCGGTGGAGTTCACCGGCCATTTCGAGGCTGCGAAATCCGTTGAACTGCGTCCGCGTGTCGGCGGCGCCATCGACGTCGTGAGTGTTCCGGAAGGCGGTCTCGTGAAACCGGGAGAGGTCCTTTTCCAGATCGATCCACGTCCGTTCCAGGTTGCCCTGGACTCAGCCAAGGCTCAGTTGCAACAGGCGATCGTCCTTCTCGAGCATGCCGAAATCGCGTTCCAGCGCGCCAAATCCCTGGCTCCGAACGGGACCGTGTCGCGCAAGACCTATGACGACGCGGAGGCCCTGCGCCGCCAACGGCAGGCCGAGGTCGACATGGCGAAGGCAGCGGTGGCCGCGGCTGAGCTCGACCTCTCCTTCACCCGCGTTGCGGCCCCGATCGGCGGGCGGGTCGATCGGGTGCGCGTGACGGAGGGCAACCTGGTTACCGGCGGCAATGCGGGTGCCTCCACGCTTCTCACCACCATCGTCTCGAGAGACCCGCTCTACGTCTACTTCGACATCGATGAGGCCACGTTTCTGGATTTCGTCGCGCGCGCGCGTCCCGGAAAAGAAGACGGAGGGACCGCGAACCTGCCTGTCCAGGTTGGTCTGATGACGGATGCCGGCTTCCCCCATGCCGCTGTTCTCGATTTCATCAGCAACCGGGTCGAGCGCAGCGCCGGAACCATCCGCGCCCGGGCGATCGTCAAGAACCCGGATCGTCTGCTCGCGCCCGGTCTGTTTGCCCGGGTGAACCTCGTGACGGCCGAGCCGGCCCGTACCGTGCTGATCGACGATCAGGCGATCGGTACCGATCAGGGCCGCCGCTATGTGCTGGCGCTGGGCTCGGGGAACAAGGCCGAGTACCGGCCGATCGAACTCGGCCCGATGATCGACGGCCTGCGCGTGGTCGCAAGCGGCCTGAAGCCGGGTGAGAAGGTCATCGTCAAGGGGCTCGTTCGCCCTGGCATGGAGGTGGACCCGCAGGCGATTTCGATGGCGCCGGAGCAAGCCGCGGAAGGCGATGTGGCAGCGGCCGCATCGCAGGAGGCGCGTCGATGAACATCCCACGCTTCTTCGTCGATCGTCCCATCTTTGCGGTCGTTCTCTCGGTCCTGATGCTGATCGGCGGTGGCCTGACCCTCCTGAAGCTGCCGCTCAGTGAATATCCCCAGGTGACGCCGCCGACGGTACAGGTCACCGCAAGCTACCCGGGTGCCAGCCCGGAGGTGATCGCCGAAACGGTTGCCGCTCCGCTGGAGCAGGTGATCAACGGCGTCGAGAACATGCTTTACATGAGCTCGCAAGCCGCAACCGACGGACGCATGACGCTGACGGTGACCTTCCAGCAGGGCACCGATCCCGACATGGCGCAGATCCAGGTGCAAAACCGCGTCTCGCGCGCGCTTCCGCGTTTGCCGCAAGAGGTTCAGCGCATCGGCGTCGTGACGCAAAAGACCTCGCCCGACATCCTGATGGTCGTGCACCTGGTTTCGCCCGATGACCGCTACGATCCTCTCTACCTGTCGAACTTCGCGACGCTGCAGGTCCGCGACCAGCTTGCGCGCCTGTCGGGTGTGGGTGACGTGCTCGTCTGGGGTGCCGGCGAGTACTCCATGCGGGTCTGGCTCGATCCGGCCAAGGTGGCGGCACGCGGATTGACCGCTTCCGATGTGGTTGCTGCAATCCAGGAGCAGAACGCTCAGGTTGCCGCCGGCTCCGTCGGCCAGCAACCGGATGCCTCGGCAGCACTGCAGGTCACGGTCAACACGCTCGGCAGGCTATCCAGCGAGGAGCAGTTCGGCGCGATCGTCGTCAAGACCGGCGCGGATGGACAGGTCACCCGGCTGCGCGACATTGCCCGTATCGAACTGGGCGCCGACTCCTACGCCCTGCGCAGCCTATTGAATGGCAAGCCGGCGCTGGCGCTGCAGATCATCCAGAGCCCCGGCGCCAACGCGCTCGATGTGGCGAGCGCCATCCGCGCCTCCATGGAGGAACTGCAGAAGGGCTTTCCGGAGGGCATAGAGTATCGCATCGCCTACGATCCCACGGTTTTCGTGAAGGCCTCGCTGGAGGCTGTGGTGATGACGCTGCTTGAAGCGATCGTTCTGGTCGTCATTGTGGTCGTGCTTTTCCTCCAGACCTGGCGCGCGTCGATCATCCCGCTGGTCGCCGTGCCGATTTCGTTGGTCGGCACGTTCGCGCTGATGTACATGTTCGGCTTTTCGCTGAACACGCTGTCGCTGTTCGGCCTGGTGCTCTCGATCGGGATCGTGGTCGACGACGCGATCGTCGTCGTCGAAAACGTCGAGCGTCACATCGCGCTTGGCGAAACGCCGAAGGAAGCGGCGCGCAAGGCCATGGACGAAGTGACCGGGCCGATCATAGCGATCACGTCCGTGCTCTCGGCCGTGTTCATTCCGTCCGCTTTCCTGTCCGGTCTGCAAGGCGAGTTCTATCGCCAGTTTGCGCTCACGATCGCCATCTCGACCATCCTGTCGGCGGTCAATTCGCTCACGCTTTCCCCGGCACTTGCGGGCGTGCTCCTAAAACCGCACCACGGCGAGGTGAAGCGCGATCTGCTGACCCGGGTGATCGACGGCCTGTTCGGCTGGTTCTTTCGGCTCTTCAACCGGTTCTTCGAACGTGCTTCGAACGCCTATGTCTGGTCGGTGCGTCGCGCCGTCAGACTCAGCGTGCTCGTTCTTCTCGTCTATGCCGGCCTGGTCGCCACGACATGGCTGGGCTTCCAGACCGTGCCGGCCGGCTTTGTCCCGGCGCAGGACAAATATTACCTGGTCGGCATCGCGCAATTGCCGACGGGCGCCTCGCTCGACCGGACCGAGGCGGTCGTCAAGAAGATGTCGGAGATCGCCCTTGCCGAACCGGGCGTTGAAAGCGTCGTCGCTTTCCCGGGGCTCTCCGTCAACGGTATGGTCAATATTCCCAATGCCGCCGTCATGTTCACGATGCTGAAGCCCTTCGACGAGCGCAAGGATCCGGCCCTGTCCGCATTCGCGATTGCCGGTCGGTTGATGGGCAAGTTCAGCCAGATACCCGATGGTTTCGCCGGCATCTTCCCGCCGCCACCGGTTCCGGGCCTCGGTACGACCGGGGGCTTCAAGATCCAGGTCGAGGACAGAGCCGGGCTCGGCTTTGCGGCGCTTGCCGAAGCACAGGGCGCGATCATGGGCAAGGCGATGCAGACACCGGAGCTTGCCGGAATGCTTGCAAGCTTTCAGGTGAATGCGCCGCAGGTGCAGGTGGATATCGACCGCGTGAAAGCCAAGTCTCAAGGGGTGCCGCTCAACACCATCTTCGAAACCCTGCAGGTCAACCTCGGATCACTCTACGCCAACGACTTCAACCGCTTTGGCCGGACCTATCGCGTCGTGGTCCAGGCCGACGCGCCGTTCCGCATGCAGCCGGAGGATATCGGCCGGCTGAAGGTGCGCAACGCGGCGGGTGAGATGATCCCGCTGTCCGCCCTGTTGACGGTCAAGTACAGCTCCGGGCCGGATCGCGTCATGCATTACAACAGCTTCCCGTCGGCCGATATCAGCGGTGGCCCGGCGCCCGGCTATTCGTTCGGGCAAGCGACCGCTGCCATAGAACGGATCGCGGCGGAGACGCTGCCACCCGGCATGACCTTCGAATGGACTGAACTGGCCTACCAGGAGAAGCAGGCCGGGAACACGGCGATGTACATCTTCCCTCTGTCCGTTCTGCTGGCGTTTCTCATTCTCGCTGCGCAGTACAACAGCTGGTCCTTGCCGTTCGCCGTGCTGCTGATCGCGCCGATGGCGCTGCTGTCCGCAATCGCCGGGGTCTGGTTTACGGGAGGCGACAACAACATCTTCACGCAGATCGGCTTCGTCGTTCTCGTGGGGCTGGCGGCCAAGAATGCGATCCTGATCGTCGAGTTCGCACGGGCGAAGGAAGACGAAGGCGTCGATCCGATGCCCGCCGTGCTCGAGGCGGCCCGGCTTCGGCTCAGACCGATCCTGATGACCTCCCTCGCCTTCATCGCCGGGGTCGTGCCGCTGGTGGTTGCAACGGGCGCTGGCGCAGAGATGCGCCACGTCATGGGCATCGCCGTCTTTGCCGGCATGCTCGGCGTCACGCTGTTTGGTCTGGTGCTGACACCGGTGTTTTATGTCATCGTCCGCCGCCTGGCGATCAGCCGCGAGCAACGAAGGTTCGGCACTTGCCGGCGGAACATCCAGTTTTAAATCCGTCGCCTTCTCCATGCCTCACGGCGAAACGGCGGTCGCGGCGGCAGTTTCTTCAACCGGGCAATCTCATCAGTACGGTTCTCCGGAACAAGGTGGAAGCCTCGATCGAGAAGCTGAACTATCGACCATCGGTCGCCGCAAGAGGCATGCGCGGGCGCACCTATACGATTGGCATGCTCGTGATTGATCTGTCGAACCCGTTTCTTGCAGGCGTGATCGAGAGCCGCTGATCGGTATCGGCCGTTCGGCAAGCCCGATCGAGGCGTCGATGATCGAGTCGATGATCGACAACCGGATGGATGGCGTATTGATCATTGCGCCACGTATCTCCGGCAAGGTGCTGGAGCGCTATGCGCGCCTAATTCCAATCGGCGTGATCGCCCATCATGAGTCGCACGCCCAAACCTATGACACCGTCAATTCCGACGATCGGAAGGGCTGCGCTCGCTGTAGAACATGCAGTGAGCCAAGGCTACCGGGACGTAGCGATGCTCGGCTATGACTTCCTCGGTTCCCCGTCGAAGGTCGTCGCGCTTCAACGCGAGATGGGCTACTTGGAGGCAATGAAACAGGCTGGGCTGGAGAGCAAGATCATCCGGCTGCCACCGGTGGCCGAAACCCGTGAAGCTGCGATCAGGGACTTCCTAGCAACCAGGGATTGTCCAAGAGCCGTCTTCGTCTGGTCGGACCTCGACGCCGTGCCTTTGATCAACGCTGCCAGAACCAACGGGGTCCGGGTGCCCGAGGATCTTGCTATCATTGGGTACGACAACTCTCCAGTGGCCGCGAGGTGCAGGCCGATTTGAACCTGCCGAGATCCGGGTCAGGGCACTGATGGTAGCCGCGGTGCTTGCACCGCGGCCGCGAATTGTCGTCAGGCGGCACGGCCTTGAGTTGGCGATCACTTATTCGGTCTGCGCGACGATGCCCACCCACGTTAACTTCGCCACGATAGTGGGAACCTGACTGGACACACAGACGAAATCGCCTGCCCAGACCACATACAGCGCCGTGGGGTCGTATCAGACGCGCAAAGGTCGCTGTGAGAAATTTTGATGTTCTGCACATCTGCATCCTCAAATCGGTCAATATAAGGAGACCTGCAGTCGACGAAGGGTCGCCTCTGTCCAATGAACCTGGCAGTCGGCCGCCGCGAAGCGTGCCATTCCGCTCTCGCTCGTCGATCCCGCCGAATGCATAACTCCACGTGCTCACCGGCACACTCAGGTGACAGTCACGCGTTCGCCGGAAGCCCGATCGAAGAGATGCAGGTGCCGAATGATGGGCTTCAGGCGGATCTGGTCTCCGATACGGAGCCTCCGGTCTCCGTTTTCGATGGTGACCAGGCTGTTGCCGTCTTCGGTGCAGGCATGGATATAGGTCTGTGCGCCGGTCGGTTCTACGAGCGTCACCTTCGCTCGCAGGCCATCTTCCTCGTCGAGGAGTAAATCTTCCGGGCGGATCCCGACGACGAATTCGCCCGCCTTCTGGGATACGTCAGAACCTGGCTGAAACGCCAGGTGTTGGCCGAGCGCAACTCCACCCTTCCCGTCGGGCTTGGCATCAATGAAGTTCATCTGGGGAGACCCTATGAAGCTGGCGACGAAGGTGTTCCGGGGCCTGCGATAGAGCTCCATAGGCGTGTCGACCTGTACGATTTCGCCCTTGTCCATGATCACGATCCGGTCGGCCATGGTCATGGCTTCGATCTGGTCATGCGTGACATATATTGTTGTCGTCTTCAGGCGCTGCTGCACCTCCTTGATCTCTGCCCGCATGATGACGCGAAGCTTTGCATCAAGATTCGAAAGCGGCTCATCGAAAAGGAACACCTGTGGGTCGCGGACGATCGCACGCCCCATGGCAACGCGCTGTCGCTGTCCGCCCGACAGTTCTTTGGGACGTCGATCTAATAGCGTCTCGAGATGCAGGATGCGCGCGGCCTCCACAATCTTCGATCGGATCTCGCCGTTCGGTCGCTTCTGCATGCGAAGGCAGAAACCCAAGTTTTCCGCTACTGTCATGTGCGGATAAAGCGCGTAGCTCTGGAATACCATGGCGATATCGCGCTGTTTGGATGGTAGCTGTGTGACGTCACGCACGCCTATCCTGATTGAACCGCCGTCGGAGCTCTCCAACCCGGCAATGATCCTCAGCAGGGTTGACTTGCCACAACCCGATGGACCGACAAGAGCAACAAACTCTCCTTCCTCGACATGGAGGTTGATGTTCTTGAGCGTGTGGATGGCGCCGAAATGTTTGTTCAAACCTTCTATGTTGACTGCCGTCATCGAATACTCCTGTGGGGTGCGAGCAGGCCGCCGTAGAGTTCAGGACGCCTGTTTCGCTCAAAATTGAATTCTTCCGCCTTGCCGTTTAGGCAGTCGTCGAGGTTGCAGTCCGCTACCGCGATTTCGTCGTCTACCCCGCTTGTCTCGGCGATGACGCGGCCGTCTGGATGTATGATGCAGGATCCGCCCATCAGGTCGACACCGTCTTCCCTGCCAGCCTTGGCGACGCCGACGACGAAGGTGGAGTTCTGGTAGGCGCCCGCCTGCATGCACAATCGGCTCTGGAACATGCGAAGTTCCGCCGACTGTTCGGCGCGAGGATTGTGAAGCGGCGTCGTGTATCCAAGGACAATAATCTCGACACCGTTCAAACCCATCATCCTATAGGTCTCAGGCCACCTGCGGTCGTTGCAGATGCACATTCCTACTCGGCCACCGAAAGCATCGACCACGGGAAAGCCGAGATTGCCGACCTCGAAATAGTACTTTTCAAGATTCTGGAACGGATCTGCAGGCCGATAATCGGTATGCCCAGGCAAATGGACCTTGCGATACTTGGCCACGATCCCGACATCGGGGTCCACGAGGATCTGCGTATTGTAGCGATGCGTCGCCTCGTCATCGGTTGTGATTTCGGCATAGCCCAGACTGAAGCCGATGCGCCGACGTCGCGCCAGATCGAATAGCGGCTGCACATCCGCGTTCGGCATGTCGTGCTCGTAAAAACCGTCCGCATCGGCAAGATCGGCGAGATAGACCCTGGGAAAGAAGGTTGTCAGAGCAAGTTCCGGAAAGACCGCGAGAGTGCAACCTTCATCCGCCGCTTGATCGAGCAGCCCCATCATGCGGCCGACTGTGGCACTCCGCGGCTCACCGGAATTGACCGGACCCATTTGTGCTGCTGCGATTCTGAGGACACGCTCCATCATGCTTGCTCCGATATGGGGCCGTGGGCGCGAACGTGAGCGATCAACGCGGCAATGCCCTGTTCCATGGAAATTCGGGGCGCGAAGCCCAGATCGCTCGCGGCAGCGGCGATCGAGAAGGTCGGATGACGATCCTCGCCAGGATCTGGGCTTCCGCCGATCAGGTATTCGAAGCCCGGAACGAGGCGAGAAATTAGACCAGCCATGCTGCCAAGATCCCGTCGTTCACCCCCAGTGATTGTGTAAGTCGATCGCTTGGGTCGATCCGCCTCGAGCGCCAGAACTATCGCCGCCGCCACGTCATCAACATGCACATACTGCCTGAAGTCATGGAGGCCGTGTTCCAATATTCCCCTGCGGCCCTGAACAGCTGCATCCACAAGGGTGCGGACGGCGCAGAAGTGCCTGCGGTCAGGGCCATAGACTGTGCTGATCCGAAGCGCGATGCTGCTGAAGCCGAACTGCTGGCCATAACCGGCGACGAGGAGCTCGCCAGCCGCCTTCGAGGCGCCGTAAAGGCTCTTGGGCCGCAACAGGACATCCTCGACGACCGGGCCATCACCGGCAAGGTCACCATAAACGCTCGTCGACGAGCAGTAGATTATGCGGCGGATACCGGCCTTCCGCCCAAGCTCCAACAGGTTCATCGTGCCGCCGACATTGACGGCCGCGATCAGTTGCGGGTTGTTCCTGGCGTCGGCGGGGCCAGAAATCGCGCCGCAGTGAACGATCGCCTCTATTCCACTGTCGGCGAGCGCGTCGGTCGCCGCGCTGTTCGTGAAATCTAGGGCCTGGCAATCGGCCGAGGCAAGGCGGTCGGTCGCCAGCACGCGGAAACCTGCGCCGCGCAGATCCCGCGCGGCGGCTTTCCCGATCAGTCCCTGGGCCCCAGTGACCAAAATCGTGGGCCTCTCCAAATCAGATTTGGTCGCATTCATTTCACAGCTCCGAATGTCAGGCCGCGGACAAGGTGGCGCTGGCCAATCCAGCCCATGACCAGTACGGGCGCGATCGCAAGCACTGCGGCGGCCGACAACTTGGCCCAGAACAGGCCCTGTGGTGCCGAGTAGGTGGCGATGAAAGCCGCGAGCGTCGCCGCCTTGGTCGTGGTGAGGTTGATGCTCCAGAACGCTTCGTTCCAGCAGAGGATGATTGACAGCAGCGCCGTGGACGCGAGCGCAGGACCGGAGAGCGGGATGAGGACATATCGGAATTCCTCCCATAGACCGGCGCCGTCGATGCGGGCGGCCTCGAGGATGTCGCGGGGGATGTCGCGGAAGAACGAGTACAGCATCCAGACCACGATCGGCAGGTTGGCGAACATGAAGAGCAGAATCAGGCCAAGATGCGAGTCGATGAGCCCCATGTCGCGGTACAGAATGTAGATCGGAACCAACACGCCGACGGGTGGCATCATCTTTGTGGACAGAATCCAGAGCAGCGTCTGCCGCGTTTTCGCGGTCGGAAGGAACGCCATGCTGTAGGCGGCCGGAAAGCCGACTAGCAGCGCTAGCAGCGTCGCGGCGACGGACGTGTAGACGCTGTTAAGCGCGAAGGTGAGGTAATTCGATCGGGCCAGCACGGTTCGGTAATTATCCAGCGTCGGCTGGAAGATCAGTGATGCTTCCGGTGACAAGGCGTCGATCTCGGTCTTGAAGCTGGTCAGGAACATCCAAATGATTGGGAAGATGAGAAGAATCACCGCGCCCCAGCCGGCGATGAAATTCAAGACTGTCGAGGATGACGTTCCGCGCTTTTCCATGGGTCAAATCTCCAGCGAGCGAGACACTGTCTTGGCCAGGAAATAGGCGACGACATTGGCCAAGATGATCGAAATGACGCCGCCAGCGGATGCCAGACCGACGTCGAAGCGCAGCAGCGCCTGCACGTAGATCAGGAACGAAAGATTGGTCGAGGCGAGGCCTGGCCCACCCGATGTGGTCACGAATATCTCGGCGAAGACCGACAGCAGGAAGATAGTCTCGATCATCACGATAATGCCGATCGGCCGCGCGAGATGCGGCAGCACGATGAAACGAAATGTTGCGAAGGCGCCGGCGCCATCCATCGCCGCGGCTTCCTTCAGCTCATGGTCGAGAGATTGAAGAGCTGTCAGCAGGATCAGCGTCGAGAAGCCGATCCACTGCCATGCAATGATGACGATGATTGAAAACATCGGGAACGTGCCGAACCAATCCACCGCCGGCAGCCCTACAAGGCCCAGCACGGTCGCCAACAATCCGTTAACCGGATCGAGAAGCAGGTTTTTCCAGATCAGCGCTGCGACCGTCGGCATTACGAAGAAGGGCGAGATCGCCAGCACGCGGGCAATTCTGGCCCCTGTGAAGTCCCGGTCAAGCAATAGGACCAGTCCTATGCCGAGACACACGGTGATCGCGATAACGCCCAGAACCACGTAAATCGAGTTCAGCGCCGCGATCGTGAGCGAGCTCGAGCTGAAGAAGTAGAGATAGTTGGCGAAGCCGATGAATTCCCGGCCGGCGGTGTTGACCAGATTGTAGTGCTGGAAGGAGAACCACAAGGTCATGACGGTCGGGACGGTGATCCAGACCAGCAGCACCGCGACGGAAGGCGCCACAAGATAGGTCTTCGGCCCGATGCTCTCGGCCCTGGTGGAAGACTCCATCTGGGCAATGCCGTGCTGGACGGCTGATGATGTCGAGTTCAATGTATAATCTCCGATGCCATCCGCAAGCTGCGCCCGACCAAGGTGACGGCCGAGCGCAACTCCGGGAGGAAAAGTTGTCTACTTCTTCAAGTAGCCCGACTGTTCCATCGTCTTTTCGGTGAAGGCTTGACCGGCTGCGAGCGCCTGAGCGACTGTCTGCTGGCCAGTAAGGGCCGCCGCAATCTGCTGACCGACCTCGGTGCCGATGCTCTGATACTCCGGAATTGACGCATATGTTATGCCGGTATAGGGCACAGGATCCTTGCTGGGATTGGTCGGGTCGGCCGACAGGATTGCGTCTTTGACAAAGTTCGCGAAGGGCGCCACCTTCTGGTACTCAGCCAGGTCATAGGTGGACTTCCGGGTCCCCGGTGGGATCAGAATCCAGCCCTTCTTTTCGCCGACTTCGCGGATGTATTCTTTCGAAGTTGCCCAGGCCATAAAGCTCTTTGCGACCTCGGCCTTGATCGACGATTTGGGAATCGCGAGCGCCCATGCCCACTGCAGCGCAGCGCCATTGGGAACGTCTGCGACTGGGGCCTTTGTAAATGCGACCGTGTCTGCAACCTTGCTCTCCGCTGGGTCGAAGAGGTAGCCTGCAGCGACGGTGGCATCGATCCACATGCCGCAGTTTCCGCTGGCAAAAAGTGCGCGGGTCTCGTTGTAGCCGTTGGACGTTACCCCTGGCGGGCCATACTTGTTGAGCAGATCGACATAGAGGTTTACCGCCTTATGCCAGGCTTCACCGTTGATCTGGGGGTTCCACGTCATATCGAACCACTTGCCGCCATGTGTGTTTACCGAAGTCATGATCGGGACCATGTTCTCGCCAGAACCTGGCTTGCCGCGAAGGCAGATGCCATAGACCTTGTTATCCGGATCATGAATCTTCGCGGCAAATTCGGCGATCTGCGAATAGGTCGGCTGGTTGGGCATCGAAATGCCCGCTTTCTCGAAAAGGTCCCGACGATAATAGGTCATCGAGCTTTCGGCGTAGAACGGCAAGGCGAAGATCTTTCCGTCTACGGAAAGCCCCTTCCTCACTGTCTCGAAAATGTCCGCATAGTCATACTGCGTGCCAAGGTCGTCGACCGGAAGAAGCCAGCCGTTCTTTCCCCAAATAGGCGCCTCATAGGATCCGATGGTGATGATGTCGAACTGGCCGCCATTGGTCGAAATGTCGGTTGTGACGCGCTGGCGCAGCACATTCTCTTCCAGGACCAGCCAGTTGATGGTGTTGCCGGTCTTCTGCTCCCACACGCTGGAGTACTCCTGCATGATCACCATGTCTTGGTTGTTCACCGTCGCGATGGTGATTTCCTCGGCGAATGCGGGCGAAAGCGCCAGCGCAGCTAGGCCGACAGCGGCGATCAAGCTGTTTGCTCCTCGCAAGCGGGCAGCTGATTGTAGGTGTTTCCCTGAGACCGACATTTCATCCCCTTTCGTTGTGTTCTGTATAAAGAATAGTGTTCTGTATACGGATTACTCAACCATCTGGAATTTTTCTGTCAAGTGGATTTTTCCCGCTGCACGCCGATTTTCGTGCTGCGGGCCGCATTTTTTCGACGCTCTGATGCATGCCTCGCCCGTTGCTGCGTACGGCGTGACTGTTCGGTCGGCTTCGACCGGAATTAGGATCGGAAAGAATGCGCATTGCAGGAGCGATGCGTCTGGCGTGTCCGGGCCGAGCGTCGATCGCGCGGGAGCCGCGCGACTTGAAGCACGCGCTCAGGAAAGTGCGAGGCGATTCGGTAATTGAGAACCGCGCAGAGGAAGAGCTAAGGTCCGAATTGCCCGGTAGCCTATCCGCGAAAGTTTCGCGGCAGGCGCGCCAGGGTCTGCTGGTGGATTTTCTGCACCGCCCGCCGCATTGCGGTCGATACATCTCCCTCGAGAGCGCTCATCACGTCGATGGGTGCCGAGCAGTTGATGATGAACTCCACCTCGCCGCTCTTTCCGAAGATCGGTAGGGCGAGCGCCATGAGGCCATCCGTGAACTCGGCGCGGCTTCGGGCATAGCCCCGCTGCCGTGTTGCTTGCAGTTCGCCGACGATATCCTTCTGCGTCATCAGTGTCGCAGCAGTATATCGCACAGGCTTCCAGTCCTGGAACCAGGCCTGGATCTTCTCCTCAGGCATCCAGGCGAGGTAGGCGCGCATCTGCGCCGACGCATCCCGCGGATAGCGAAAGCCTATCGGCAGGGAAACCTCGATGCGCATCGGGTCGTGGAACTTGTCGATCAGCATGAATGTGTCGTCCGGCATGGGTTGCGATAATACGCAGGGAAGCCGGATGGCGGACACCAGGTTGGAAATCTCGGTTCGGATGATGTCAATTATCGGAATCGCCAGGAGCTTCGAGACGCTGCCAAGGAGTCCGGGATGCAGAGCATAGGTCTTGGCCCGCTCGTCAAATCGCAGCCAGCCATGCTCCTGCAGTGTCTTCAGTATTGAATGGCAATGGCTCTTGGTGATCTCCAGCGCCGACGAAATGTTGGCAAGCGTCGCCTCGTCGTCCGGCTGCCAGTTCAGATATTCGATGATGGCGATCGCCTTATCCAAGGCTGGAACCAGGCCGAGACCCGGCTTACGTCCCTCCCCAACACTCGATGTGACCATCCAGTGGGTGCCGTCATGGGTCAGTTTTTCAGGGGCCTGCAAAGGCGAGTCTGGGTTGGTGGCCACAGGGGGGCGAGAAGACGTCATGATGAGAACCTTGAGCGAGGGTCGAGGCCTATCACAGCTTTTCGGTGTTTGTAATCGAAAAGCCGTTGACGGAGGGTAACAGGCCTCTTATGTTCTTTGCATAGTACAATGTTCTGCATAAAGAATGATATATATGATCGATCTAATTGTTGTCAACGGCACCATCGCGACGAACGCGGGGACATTCAAGGCTGATATCGGCGTCGACGACGGCCGCATCGTGCAGATAGGGGGAACATTGCCCGAGGCGCGACGCATGGTGTCGGCGGCGGGCTTGCTGGTTCTGCCTGGCGGCGTCGATGTCCATACACATCTCGATGCTCCGTCACTCAACATGATGACGGCCGACGATTTCCGCTCGGGGACAATTGCCGCGGCCTGTGGCGGCACAACATCGCTCATCGACTTCTGCCAACAGACGCCGGGCGGCACGCTCGCGGAGGGCTTGGCAAACTGGAACGGTAAGGCCAAGGGCAAGGCCGCGATCGATTTCGGCTATCACATGCTTATTCCGGACTTTAACGAGGCGATCGCTAAGGAACTGGCGACATTGCCGGAGAAAGGCATCACAAGCTTCAAGCTCTTCATGTCCGGCAAGGGTGGCGCCATGGTGGATGACCATGCGCTGATGACGGCCATGACAACGGCGCGGCAGTGCGGCGCCATGGTCATGGTCCATGCCGAAAACGGTGATGCCATCTATCACTTGCAGCAGCAATATCTGCGAGAGGGCAAGACCGCGCCGAAATACCATGCCGAAACCCGGCCGGCGCGCGCCGAGGCCGAGGCGACGGCGCGCGCTATTGCATTGGCCGAGATAACCGGTGCACCGCTCTATGTTGTCCATGTCACCTGCGCCGAGGCGCTCGACGAAATCGTTCGCGGCAAGCTGCGCGGTGCGCCGGTTCTCGCTGAGACTTGCACGCATTACCTTTTCCTGACGAAAGAAAGCCTCGACCAGCCCGGATTCGAGGGCGCGAAATATGTCTTCTCACCGCCAGCCCGGACGGAAAAGGACCGGGAGGCGCTCTGGCTCGCCCTTCGCCACAACCTGTTCGAAACGGTCTCTTCCGACCATTCCTCGACCCGCTTTTACGATCAAAAACAAGGTGGGCGAGCTGACTTCACTAAGATCCCTAACGGCCTTCCCGGCATAGAGGAACGTCTCGTGCTCCTATATCAAGGCGTCGTCCAGGGCCGCATTACGATCGAGCAGTTCGTCGATCTTGCGTCCTCGCGCCCGGCACGAACCTTCGGCCTGGCGCCACGCAAGGGCAATGTCGCGGTCGGCAGTGACGCCGACCTCGTCCTCTTCGATGCGAATGCGGAATGGACCATTCGAAATAGCGATCTTCACCATGCGGTGGACTATTCGGCCTATGAAGGCCTGAATGTCAGGGGCCGTGTGGTCTCGGTCCTGCTGCGCGGGGAAGTCATCGTCGATAATGGTGAATTTTGCGGCCAACCTGGGTATGGTCGGTTTCTTCCGCGCGCGCGAGTGGAGCAATGACTATGCCGGAGTTCAAAGGCCGAACCGCACTGATCTTTGGCGGAAAATCCGGTATCGGGGCTGCCGTCCGCGATCGCTTCGAGAGATCCGGCATCCGGGTCTGTGTCGCGGATAGGTTCGAAGCTGACGAGTTGTCGTCAAGCGAAACGGCAATCCGCATCGCCTGCGATGTGACGAATGCACAAGCCGTTCGACTTGTCGTCGACAGGGCGCTGGAAACGCTTGGCCATATCGACATCCTCGTCAACAATGCCGGGACGGGCACGCCGGCACTAGATTTTCATGAGGTGCCCCTACAGGAGTGGCGGCGTGTCTTCGATGTGAATCTGGATGGCACCCTGCACGCGATACAGGCCGTGCTCCCCCATATGCTGCAACGGGGCTTTGGCCGCATCATCAACACGGCGTCGCAATTGGCCCACAAACCCGCGCCACAGCAAGCCGCGTATTGCGCCTCCAAAGCTGCACTCGTCGCCCTCAGTGTTTCGCTTGCCCAGGAGGTCGCATCTCAAGGTATCACTGTGAATTGCGTATGCCCGGGTCCGACCGACACACCGATGTGGCATGCCAGTGACCCCGCCTGGAAGGAATGGAAAATCTCCCAGTTGCCAATTAGGCGCATTGGCACCGTCGAAGAGGTCGCCTCTGCCTACCTTTACCTTGCCAGTGACGAGGCCGCCTTCATCATCGGGCAGAGCCTGTCCCCAAACGGCGGCGACGTTATGTGGTGATCACTTGGAGCAACATTGCATGACTGTGCAAAAGGCTCTCTTCATCGGCGAAGCGATGATCGAGATTTCGGGGGAGGCGGGTGCCCTGAAACTCGTCTTTGCCGGCGACGTCCTAAACACCGCCTGGTATATGAGGCGCCTCCTTTCGGCTGCGGACTGGGAGGTTGCATTCTTCACCGCGACCGGACGCGACATCCACTCGCAGGCCATGCGGAGCTTTATCAGGCAGAGCGGGATCGAACTTGCGGGAAGCCCGGAGCTCGAGGCCTACCTCCCCGGCCTTTACATCATCCATCAGGAAAATGGCGACCGGCGTTTCACCTACTGGCGCAAGAATTCAGCCGCACGCCACCTGGCGGACGACGGAGACGTGCTCTGGCAGGCGATGGTCGACGCGAACGTCATCTACTTCAGCGGTATCACCCTAGCAATATTGCCGCTCGCAAGGCGGCTATCCTTCCTGCGCAGCGTCAAGCGCGCTCGGCTGAGGGGCGCCCGGGTGGTGTTCGACCCGAACATTCGCCGCGAACTCTGGAGTTCGCAAAGTCAATTGCGAGCCGTCCTGTCCAATGCCGCTAGACTGGCCGATATCGTTCTGCCGAGCTTCGGCGACGAGCGTGAGCATTTCAGGGACGCCTCGCCGATCGCGTGCGCGGAGCGATACTCGACATGGGGTGTTCCGGAGGTCATTGTGAAGAACGGTGGGAGCCTGATGGCCGTTATCTCTGAGGGCAGGACTGAGGAAATCGAGCTCGAACAAGCCATCCAAGTCGTGGACCCGACCGGCGCGGGCGATGCCTTCAATGCTGGCTATCTAGCAGCGCGTACGCTCGGAGACACAATCGTTGGCTCGGTCTACGCGGGTCACAGACTGGCTCTGGACGCGATTAGTCGTCATGGGGCTATCGGTTAGCAATATCGGCGTCCTGAGCTGGGCTAGTGCCCGTCTGTAATTGCCTGTTTTTCAGGTGCCAGGGAAGTGTTTTGCCCGCTGCAGCGATATGCTGCTTATGACAATCCGCGTGCCTTTTCCGCCGTCTTTCGCCGTACGCTCGGCCGGCCGCGTGCGCGCATCTCCGCCCGCGGGATGAGCGGCAATTTCCGGAAAGTCGCTATTGACCTCAACTATTGTTGAGGAACTATAGGGATATGGCCTCAACCTCAACGGAGTTCGGCCATGGATCGCCATTCCCTCGCATCCCTTGTTGCGAGCCTTCTTCTTCTCTCCACCACCCCCAATGCATTTGCTGAAGATGCCGCCGACCTCGCTGCAGGCGAAAGGCTCTTCAAGCGCTGCTCGGTCTGCCACCGACCGGATGCCAACGAGAGCCGTCGCGGCCCTTTGCTTGAAGGCGTCGTCGAGCGACCAGCGGCGGCCTCTCCGGACTATCCCTATTCCGACGCCATGCGTGCCGCCGCCGCAAACGGCCTCGTCTGGACCGAGGCGGAGCTGGCGACGTTTCTGAAGCGGCCGCAGGCGATGATCAAGGGCACATGGATGGCCTTTCCCGGTTTCGGCAAGGCGAAGGATATTCGCGACATCATCGCCTATCTTAAGCGGCATCGCGACTGATGCCATTGTCGGGAAAGCATGACCATGAACATCGTCACGTTAGAACATGACCGGGACCGTCCTGAGCCCGTGATTACCAGGCCCGTCTTCCTCTCGGCCATGGCGCGCATGGCCTCTACCGTTTGCGTCGTCAGCGCCGAATGCGCCGGCTTTTGCCCCGGCCGCACGGTGACGGCGGCCTTTTCCCTTACCGCGGATCCGCCAACGATCCTCGTCTCGATCACGCGGGACAGTGCGTTGGCCCAGACCATCGAAGCAAGCCAGGGCTTTTCGCTCGCCATGCTCGGCGAGGGGCAGGAGCTTATCGCCGACGCTTTCGCGGGAAAGGTTTCCCCAGAGAGCCGTTATCTCATGGGCATATGGGGATGGTGGCGGTCCGGCCGACCGCGCCTCTTCGCTTCCGCCGTTTCGTTGGATTGCATGCTTGCCGGCGCCATGCCGATTGCCGATCACATGCTTTTTGCCGGGCGCGTGACCGCAGCGGATATTTCCGAAGGCGTGCGCCCGCTCCTCTGGCATGACCGCGCCTATGCGCGGACCCGGCGATGACCTCCCCGCGCCCGGGGGCCGCCCTCGTCTTCGTCTGAGGGCGGGGCTGCGATAAGCCGTCGTGGCCCCGTCCCCTCCCGGCCGAGAATGTCATCCGGATTGCGCAGCGGACACTCCTCTAGCGAAAGACAGCCGCAACCGATGCAGCCTGTGATCTGGTCGCGCAATTGCGTCAGACAGTCGATGCGGTCCTCGATCATCTGCCGCCAGTTTTCGGAAAGCCGCCGCCAATCCGCCTTGTCGGGAACGCGATCCTGCGGAAGGCCCCCAAGCCCATCGCGGATCGCACCGAGCTGTAGGCCCGCGCGCTGCGCAATACGAATGATAGCGATGCGCCGGAGAACGGCGCGGTGGTAGCGCCTCTGATTTCCAATTGTTCTCCAGCCTGCGATCAAGCCCTTTGCCTCGTAGAAATGTACCGTCGAGATGGCGATGCCGCTTCGGCGCGCGACGTCGCCGACCGTCAGGCTGGTCTTGGGGCAGGTTCTTTCCATCCGTGGCATCCTTCGACGAATAGACATTCGCCGCAGCTTTGCGAAATGCGCGGCTGCGGCGGTGTGTGGCGGGCTCCGATTATCGTCTCGTCGCGATGCCAGCGGTGAGAATGCCGGCGAGGGTGAGGAGGGCGATGCCCAGTGTCACGTAGCGCGCGGCCTCCAGCACCGAGTCGCCGCCCGCAGCCATCAGTGTTCCGGCGAAGGCGGAGGTGACGGAGAAGGCGATGAGCTGAGTCGTCGTGATCGCCGCTGCTGCCTTGCCGGCTTCCGCTGGGTCGCTGGTCGCGCTCATGGCAGCGACGCCGAGCAGCGGCCAGGCAAGCCCTATGCCCGCGCCGGCGACCGCCAGCACGGCGGCCCAGAGGGTGATTATCGCCAGGTCGGTTCCTTCCGCCTGCAGCAGGCCGTAGGCGATGAGGCCGGCGGTCAGCAGCAGCGGGCCGAGGCGTATGGCGCGCCGTCGTCCTGCGTCTGACGATACCGATACGACGAAGAGCTGTGCGATGACCCAGGCCAGGGAAAGCACCGCGCCAAGAAGACCCGCGGCAAGGGGGGCGAGGCCTGCGAGTTTCTGCGCAAAGAGCGGAATGAAGGTCTCGACCATGACGCCGGCGCTAAGCGCGGCGACGGTGAGGTAGACCCATTTCAGCGAATTGCCGCGCCGATAGGTTATGCGCGGCAGGATGGTATCGTGCGCGCGCCGCTCGACGGTGACAAAAAGGACCAGAAGCACCAAGCCTGCACCCACCATCGCCAGAGTTGGCCAACCAATCGGGACGACGGCGCTGAGGCTGATCGCGACGATGGCGAGCACTAGCGGAACGAGCGAGGCGACTGGCACGGGCGCACGGTGGCGGGCCCCGGCGACCCCGCCAAAGCACCGTTGTGCAAGGATGGTGAAAACGAGCGCCGCAAAGGCCAGGGCGCCATAGGCCCAGCGCCAGAGGCCGAGTTCGGCAAAGATACCGCCGAGCGCGGGGCCAAAGAGCGTGCCGAGACCCCACATGGCCGATACGGCGCCCGTCGCGCGGGCCCAGTGCTGCTCGGGCAGGGCGGAGCGGATAACCGCATAGCCAAGGCCGGCAAGGAGGCCGCCGCCGAGTCCCTGGACGACACGGCCGGCGATTAGCAGCTCCATAGTCGGGCTCAAGGCATTGCCAGCGGCCCCAAACGCAAAGGTGAGGAAGCCCAGTACATAGGCCGCCCTTGGCCCCTTCCAATCGAGAATGCGGCTAACGAACAGCGAGGCGACAATGGCAGCGACGACGAAGGATGTCGTCACCCAAGCATAGTAGTGCTGGCCGCCGATATCGGCGACGATGGAGGGCATCAGCGCGGCCGTGAAATAGAGGTTCATGGCGTAGATCAGCACGCCGCTCGCCAGAACCGTCACGATGGCAAGATGTCGCCCGGTGAGGAGGTCCGACCATGTATCGGCCTGTGATAGGGACGCGTTCGTTCCTTCGGCCGGACCGGCCGATTGCACTGGTTCATTCATATGTCTGCTCCGAAATGAGGGGAGTGATCAAGTGGTCCTGCGCCGCGCCGCGAGGCTGAGCGCGAGGACTGTGAGGGAGACGAGGAGCACGATGGCAGGCGCCGTCGTGTGGGAGTAGTCCCCATGGGCGAGCGTGGTCAGTGTCGCCGCCGCCATCACCACGGCACCGAGCCCGGCGCCGTAGATGCGCGTACCGCTGCCGATCAGCAGAAGTGCGGCGGCAAGTTCGAGCGCCGCGGTGAGATAGTGGAACCAGTTCGGGTAGCCCCAACGCGCATAGGCGGCCGCATAGTCGACGGTGATGAAGGCATTTCCATAAAACCCGAACAGGAAGAAGGCCGCCAGCAGCCAAGCGAGGATAGAGGAAAATGACAAGGTCGATTTGGCCATGATACCCCGCGCCTTGAAGACGGCCGCACTGGACCTGCGGCGCGTTCCATAATAGATTGAATGTTCATTCTAATATTCCGGTCTTGCTCTATCGTCAATATAGATAGAGCGATCATTCTATTTTTGTTGGAGGCAACATGGCACGCAAACTCGTCCCTGAGCAGCACGAGGGAAAACGGCAGCAGATTCTCGAGGCTGCGCATCGCTGCTTCCTGCGGCATGGTCTGCAGGGAGCTTCGATCTCAATGATCTGCAAGGAGGCGGAGATGAGCCCGGGCCATCTCTACCACTACTTCCCCGGCAAGGAGGCGATTGTCGAGCAGATGGCCGATGATTACCTCTCCACGCTGCATAACCACTTCGAGCGGCAGCGGGAGGCGGGAGACGTAGCGACGGTGCTCCTTTCCGAAATCTGGAGCATGAAGAGCTGGGACGACGCCGCGCACTGTCGCATCCTCTTCGAGCTCCTGGCCGAGGCGGGGCGTAACGAGCGGATCCGCAACATCCTCGCTCGCAATTCGGACGGAGTGCGTCGGCTTTTATCGGATACGCTGAAAGCCGGTCAGGCGCGCGGCGAGGTCGATGCGAGTCTCGACTCCGAACATACCGCCGCCATGCTGATCGCCATCGTCGACGCCACACCCATGCTGCCCCTGATGGTTCCCGGTATCGACTTCGACGAAAGCCGCAAGCTCATCACCACCATGGTCCGGCGCTTTCTCGAGCCGAGGCAGTAGCCTATTGCCTCTACCCTCACGTCGTCCGCATACAGGATCGACGCGCTGCTGCCTGCCTTGCGGACGATCGGGGCCAATAATGGCACTGTGCCATTGGTAAGCTGTGAAATCCCGGCACGTCCGGGCGCATGCGCCAGGATAGGTGCCGGTGACGTCGCATCGGATCGGACTTGCCGGAATTGGGACCGGCCAGCCCATCGGGGTTCAGACCCGTCGCAGGCTTTCTTCGATCCGCCGCCCGACGGTCGAGATCAGCATGCCCGAACCCAAGAACACCAGATAGACGACAAGGAACATCTCCATGGCGAAGCTGCTCCATTCCTGGGTGTTGACTGAGGCGTTGGCCGCACCCAGAAGTTCGTAGTAGCCGTAAGTCAGGATCAACACGGTGTCCTTGAAGACCATCAGATTGATGTTCATCAGGGCCGGGAAGGACAGGATCACCACCTGCGGCAGGATGATCCGGCAGTGGATGCTGAGTCGTTTCAGGCCGAGCGACTGGGCGGCCTCGATCTGGCCGTTGTCGAAGGTCAGGAACGCGCCGCGCAGGGCCTCGGCATAGAAGGCCGACATCGCCAGCACGAAGCCGAGGAGGATGCGCAGGAAGACATTCTCGCCGATCGCGGCTGGAAGCAGGTAGGGTGCAATGACCAGGATCGCGAACATCGTCACCACCGAAGGCAGCGCCCGCATCACCTCGATATAGCAGCCGCAGATAGCAGCGACGTAGTCATTGCCGAAGCGGCGCCCGAAGGCGAGCAGAACACCGAGGGGGAACGCCAGAACAAAGCCGCCGAAGGCGAGCAGGACGGTTAGCGAAAAGCCGGTCCAGAGCCGGGAGGGCACATTGATCAAGAGCATGCCGTCGCCGGCCAGCACCCAGAACGAGAGCACGAAGGCCACCAGCACCGCCAGATAGCTGCGCGACAGGCTTTTGCAAATGCTAGGTACGCCCCAGATCGATACCAGCGCGATCCCCTGAATGATCAACCCGGTGAAAGGGCGCCAACGCAGGTCGGTCGGATAGAAACCATAAATCAAAAACTCCAGCCGCAGCCGGATGGAGGCCCAGCATGCACCGGCACCGGCCCGGCAGGTCTCGGCATCGCCGCTCCAGCTCGCATTTAGAAAGGCCCAGCGGAAAAAAGGCTGCAGCAGAACCGCTAGCAGGCCGAGAAAGAGGAGGAAACCGATCCGGTGGACCCGGTTGTGCGAAGGGGCTGAAAGGCTAGTCATTGTCTTTCCTGTGTTCTCAGCCTGGTGTTGACATAGTTCACGACCAGCGAAAGCGTTCCGCAGATCAGCAAGAAATAGAGTCCCATCAGGCTGAGGCACTCGATGATGCGTCCCGAGGCCGACATCGACAGCCGCGCCACCGAAAACAGCTCGGTGTAGCCGATCGCAACGCCCAGCGAGGTGGCCTTCATCACCACCAGATAGCTGTTGAGCGCTGCTGGTAAGCCAAAACGCAGGGCGAGCGGTGCGGTGATCTTCCGGAAGCGGTCGAAGCTGTGCAGCCCGAGCGCGCGGGCGGCTTCGATTATTCCCTTGTCGACCGCACCGATCGCGCCGCGGGTGATCTCTGCTATCTCGGCGGCATAGTAGAAAGACAAGGCTGCGGTCAGGGCGAGAAACTCGAGCGGAATCTCAAATCCGCTGCGGAAGCCGAACTTGCCCTGTTCGGGAGCTTCGGCATCGAAGCACAGCCAGCAGATCACGAGTGCGGCAAGCACGCTGCCGCACAGCCGGGTCAGTGCGGGAACCGGCAACCGCCATAGCACCAGCCCCGCTGCAAGTGCCAGTCCGGCCAGCGCCAGGTCGGTCGTTCCGGCCAGATGGAATTCGGGAAGAACGAAACCGCGGTTCGACAGGAACACCAGCTCCAGCAGGCCAGATGCCTTGGCGGGCGAGGGCAAAAGGATGCCGACGAAATAGAACAGAAGGATCACAAACAGCACCGGCACGTTGCGAAAGGCGCCGACATACAGCTGGCAGATCAGCCTGGCGGTCGGGTTGGGAAGCGTGCCCAGCATGCCGATTCCCACCCCAATCAAGGTCGAGAACAGGATCGCGATAAGGCCGGCCGCCAGCGAATTGACCGCCGCCACAGCAAACGCTGCCAGATAAGACCAGGACGGGTCCCAGGGCAGGACGAACGAAGAAATCGTCAGTCCCGATGCCGACAGGTAAAACCCGTACTCTACGGAAAGCACCAGGCCGAGACCCAGCGCCAGAACGAGGAGAGCGCAGACCAGACCCCGTCTCTGAAATGAGGTCATGCTATGGTCCTTACCTGTTCGACGAACTGGCGCACGCTCTTATGCTTCGGCGCTGTAAAGAAACTGTGCGGATCGGTAGCCTCGATGATCTGTCCCTGCTCCATGAAAACGATCCGGTCGGCCACGCTGCGCGCAAAGCCCATTTCATGCGTCACGCAAAGCATGGTCATGCCCTCGTCGGTCACCGCAATGATCGTATCAAGCACTTCTTTGATCATCTCGGGATCGAGCGCGGAAGTCGGCTCGTCGAACAGCATGATCTTGGGCTTCATGCAAAGCGCGCGGGCGATGGCGGCACGCTGTTGCTGGCCGCCCGAAAGCTGCACCGGAAATTTTCCGGACTGATCGGGGATCTTCACCTTTTCCAGGAAGTGCAGCGCGAGCCTTTCGGCCTCCGGGCGCTTCATCCCCCTCACCAGCATCGGCGCGAGACAGCAGTTCTCGAGGATGGTCATGTGTGGAAAGAGATTGAAGCTCTGAAACACCATGCCGACATCGCGGCGCACCTCGTCAATGCGCCGCAGGTCGTCGTTGAGCGTAATGCCGTCAACGACAATACGGCCCGCCTGGTAACGCTCGAGACGGTTGATGCAACGGATCAGGGTCGATTTGCCAGAGCCGGACCGGCCGCAAATCACGATCCTCTCAGCGCGCCTGACCGTAAGCGAGACGCCGTCCAGCACCTGATAATCGCCGTACCATTTGCACAGTCCGGAGATGTCCACCGCAATGTCCGTGCCGCAGGCGACGCCGGGATCATCCTTGCAGGCTGTATTGGTTTTCATCTGAGGTTTGCTCCTGGCACTCAGAAGCTGGGTGACCAGAACAGGCCGCCATCGCGCACGAGCCGGTTGAAGCCCGGTTCGATCTTGCTGGCGCTGCCCTTGCCCAGATTGCGGTCATAGATTGCAGAATAGGCCCCGACCTGCGTGATGACCTGCAGGCCCCAATCGGCGGAAAGGCCCATGAATTTGCCCAGTTCACCCTCGGTACCAAGCAGGCGGCGCACAGACGCATTGTCCGAGTTCTGCGCGACTTCGGCGGCATTTGCCTCGGTCAACCCATATTGATCTGCCGCAACGGTGGCAAAGATCACCGAGCGGGTGATGTTGTTCCATTGCTCGTCGCCCTCGACCACCATCGGACCGAGCGCATCGATCGAAAAGAGATCGTTCAGGATTTCATGCTCCTCCGGGTCGGCATAGCCGATGCGAAAGCCCGCGAGCAGGGCCGGCTCGGTCGCAAATGCATCGCAACGCCCCTTGGAATATGCCTCGGAAACCGCAGTCATCGTATCGAAGGGCAGGCTTTTGAACTTCAGACCGCGCGCGCGGTACCATTCCGCAATCGTCGCTTCGTCGGAGCTGCCCGAAATGTGACAGATGGTGGCCCCTTCAAGATCCTCGAAGGAGCGGATCTCGTGCTCCTTGCGGGTCATCACCGTAATACCTGTAAAAAAATATGCGGACGGAAAGTTAACCTGCAGACCCGTGTCGCGCTCGATCCGGTAGGTATGGGAGGTGGTGGCGATATCAACTTCGCCCGAGCGCAGCGCCTCGTAGGATTGCGCCCAGCCGATCGGCATGACCGCAACCTTCTCCGCATCGCCCAGCACTGCCGCCGCAACGGCGCGGCAGTAGTCGACGCCGAAGCCGACCCAGCGGTTGTCGTTGTTCAGGCTGTGCCAGCCCGGAGTCGGGTCTCCGACGCCGCAGCGCAGTTCGCCACGCGCCTTCACCCGGTCCAAGACGCCCTCAGCCTGGGCCACCGTTCCGGCAGCCAGAAGAGACGCAAGGCCGATAAGTCCGGTTTTCAGATGCTTCATGTCAAATACCCCCCTTTGCTACAGTTGCTTCTGCCATCACAGCACCATTCGGTGCGAGATGTTTTTGACGGTCATATAGTGGTGCAAGCCTTCGGCGCCGCCCTCACGGCCATAGCCGCTTTCCTTCACCCCCCCGAAGGGGGTTTCCGCTACCGAGGCCTCGAGCGTGTTGATCGAGACATTGCCTGCTTCGATTCGCTCGGCTAGCAGATGAGCGTTGCGGGCGGAATGGGTGAAGCCATAAGCCGCCAGCCCGAACGGCAGAGCATTGGCCCGTTCGATGGCCTCTTCGATGGAATCGACAGGATTGATCAGTGCCAGCGGGCCGAAGGGCTCGACCTCCAGCGCCCGAGAACCCTCGGGCAGTTCCGCCGCAACCGTGAGCGGATAGAAATAGCCCTTGCCGCCCGGCCTTTCGCCGCCGGCGAGTATGCGCGCGCCGCGGTTACGGGCATCCTCGACCAAGGTCTGGATGGCTTCGACGCGCCTGTGGTTGGCGACCGGACCCATCTCCGTGCTGCTATCAAATCCATCGCCGATCCGGACCACCTTTGCGCGCTCGACGAAGGCGTCGAGGAACGCGCGATAGATGTTCTTGTGGACGAAGAACCGCGTCGGCGAGGTGCAGACCTGGCCCGCATTGCGCGCCTTGCGGGAGACGGAAAGTGCCGCCGCTGCCGCCGGATCGACATCATCGCAGACGATGACCGGCGCATGGCCGCCTAGTTCCATAAGCACGGGCGTCACGCTGTGCGAGGCGATCTGTGTCAGGTGTTTTCCCACCGCGGTCGAGCCGGTGAAAGCCACCAGCCGCACCTGCTCCTTGGGAATCAGGTAGGATGAAATATCGGCCGGCACCCCGAAGACTAGGTTCAGCACCCCGGCAGGCAAGCCGGCGTCATGGAAGGCACGTGCAATATGCAGCGCCCCGGCGGGCGTTTCCTCGGCGGCCTTGAGGATAATGGAGCAGCCTGAGGCGAGCGCCCCGGCGATCTTGCGCGCCGGCTGGCTCATCGGGAAGTTCCATGGCGAAAATGCAGCGACCGTGCCGACCGGCTGATGGATGACGATATAGCGGATCTCGGGGGCGCTGGGGATAACCCGGCCGTATGCGCGTATCGCCTCACCGGCGTCCCATTCGAAGAATTCGCAGCCGCGCTGCACCTCCAGCCGGGCTTGGGCAATGGGCTTGCCGTGCTCCAGCGTGATCGACCTGGCGATTTCTTCGGTGCGCTCCTTCATCAGCGCCACGGCGCGCAGTATCACCTCGGCTCGCCTCGCCGGTGCGGTCCGCGACCAGATCCGGAAGCCACGGTCCGCCGCCTCGAGCGCATCATCCAGATCAGCGCGCATCGCCACCGGCAATTCGCCGATGACCGATTCATCGGCCGGGTTGAGGACCGGGATCGACTCACCGCCAGAGCGCCATGTGCCCGCAATATAGAGCTGTAATTTTGGGTAACTCGTCATTCTCATACCTTGTTAGTCTGGCTTCGCCAGGATGCGAGGCGCGCCATCTCGCATCACCAGTCTTGCTGGTTTTCGCGGAACAGCTTGATCCTCGAAACCATCGCATTGACATTTTCATTCATCCAGAATGAATTATCGTATTAATTCATCTCCTGTGGCTATAAATGGAAATTCCCATGCGCATTGCGATCAAGCAGATCGAGGCCTTCCTGGCTGTCGCGGAACACAAGAGCTTTTCTGCCGCAGCCCGGCATATGGGCGTGGCCCAGCCAGCGCTTTCGACGACTATCCGCGACCTCGAGACCGAGCTGGGGATCCGCATGTTCGACCGGACCACGCGGCGGGTCGAGCTGACCCAGGCGGGTGAAGAATTCCGCGCCTCGTCCTCCAAGGTTCTGGAGGATCTCGGCCATGCCATCCAGAACGCCAGGGATCTCGCAGCCCGACGCCGCGGGCGAATACGCATCGCCGCGCCGCCATTGTTGTCGTCCGCAATCGTCCCATGGGCAATCGCTGCCTTTCATCGCGAATACCCCGGCATCACTGTCGAGTTGCTCGATGCGCCGGCGCTGGACATCCGGGAAGAAGTGACCTCGAATAACGCCGATTGCGGCCTGGGCACCTTTTCCGCGCATGAGGAAGGTATCGAGCGAACCGTTCTGATGCGCGACAATCTTGCTTTGTTCATGCCGGTCGGCCATCCGTTGGCCGCGGGCGCCTATGTACGCTGGGACGATTTGCCGGCACTGCCACTGATTGCGATGTCGCGCAGCAGCGGCATCCGGCGCCTGATGGAGATTGGAGCGGAGTCGGCTTCACAAGTCCTGCGCCCGAAATTCGAGGCCTCGCTGGTCACCACGGCGCTTGCATTCGTCGGCGCCGGGCTGGGGGTATCGGTCCTGCCGACCTATGCACTTTCAAGGGCTGATCAGTTCGATCTGGTGGCGCGGCCACTGGTGGACCCGACGGTGTCGCGCGACCTCTGCCTGATCCGCGCCAGCGGCAAATCGCTTTCGCCCGCCGTCAGCAGCTTCATCGCCGTGCTGCGAAACCATGTGCAGGGCCGGATCCCAGCCGGGCGCGACTCTATGACATGGCCCGATCTATAACTTTTTCTTATTAATTGATAGAAATTTTCATTCTTGAAATATAACTGCTCCCCGGATGAAATCGCGGCGAATTGATCGTTTTGATGGAGCGCCGTAGATGAAATACAGCAGGTTGGACGCCAAGAACCATTCCAGAGCCACGATGCGTGGCGTCTGGGCTGCTGCCAATGTACCGTTTCGCGAGGACGGCGCGATCGACGAGGGCGGTTACCGCCGCAACATGGAGCATTGGATCACAGAACTCGGCATCGAAGGCCTCTTCGTCGCCGGTAAACAGGGCGAGTTCTTCTCCATGTCGGTCGACGAGCGCAAGCGCATGTTCGACATTTCGGTGAAGGCCGCCGATGGCCGTGCCCAGACAATCATGTCCTGCTCCGACCAGAACATGGACGTCGTGATCGATCTTGCCCGCCACGCCCAGGCTTGCGGGGCGGACTATATCGTCGTCCACGCGCCAGTTCTGCATTTCCTCAAGGCCCAGGACGAAACGCTGGTGCGCTACTACGAATCTATCGCCTCCAAGGTGGATATTGGTATGGCGTTGTGGTCGCATCCCGATAGCGGCTATCTGATGAGTCCCGAACTGTGCAATCGCCTTGCCGACATCGAGACGGTGGTGGCGATAAAGTATTCGGTGCCTCGCGAGATGTACAAGCGTCTGACCGAACTGGCCGGCGATCGCATTCTCGTGTCCACCGCCTCGGAAGAGGAATGGCTCGAGAACATCGTCGAACTGGGCTGGCAGCTTTATCTCTGCTCCTCGCCGCCCTACACGTTGCAGACTAAGGCCGACCGACGCATGCGCGATTACACTGAGCTAGCCTTTGCCGGGAGGTTCGAAGAGGCGCGCGCCATCAGCGCTAGCCTCGAACCGGTGCGCGACGCCTTCCGCCGCACGAAACCCACCGAAAAGCCGCACGCGCACCAAAAGTACTGGCAGGAGCTGCTGGGGCAGGTGGGTGGCCGCGTGCGCACGCCTCTGCTGGAACTGACCGAGGCCGAAAAGCGGGCCACGCGCGAGGCATTTGAAAGCTGCGGCCTGACGCTGACTTGAAACCAGGCGCGGCAGCGCCGAAACTAAGGGAGTGAACAATGGGGAAGTTGAGTGCCTTCAACCTCCAGAAATGGATCGAGGAGCACAAGCACCTGCTTCAGCCGCCGGTCGGCAATCAGCAGGTCTGGAAGGATGCCGACCTAATGGTCACGATCGTCGGTGGTCCGAACCGCCGCACCGATTATCATGACGATCCGGTGGAGGAGTTCTTCTACCAGCTCAAGGGTGACATGCTGCTGAAGCTGCATGACACGACGACCGGCGAGTTCTACGACGTGCCGATTCGCGAAGGCGACATCTTCCTGCTTCCGCCGCATATGCGTCATTCGCCGCAGCGTCCCCAGGAAGGTTCGATCGGGCTGGTCATCGAACCGGCGCGCCCCGAAGGCGAACTGGACGCGGTTGAATGGTATTGCTTCGAATGCTCGACCCGGGTGCACCGCGCCGAGGTCGACCTTGAATCCATCGTCGATGACCTGCCGCCGATCTACGCCAAGTTCTATGCCGACGAGAAACTGCGTACCTGCCCGGAATGCGGCACGGTCCACCCCGGCAAGACGCCGCCTGACGGCTGGGTGCAGCTGTGAGCGCAGTCCCCGCAGCATCCGCGCTGCGGCTGTGCCTGATCGGATCAGGGGCAATCGGCGAGCGAGTAGCGACACTGCTTGCCGCCCGTCCTAAAACCGGGATCGAGCTGGTGGGTATTGTCACGCGCCCCGGTGCCTCCCGCTGTGATTGGTGGCCAGTTGGGTGCCGGCAGATCACGGATCCGGTGGGCCTTGCCGCGCTCGCCCCCGATCTGGTGGTCGAGGCCGCCAGCCGTCAGGCCGTTCAGGACTGGGGAGATGCGGCCCTGCACGCGTCGCGAGAACTCATCCTGTGCTCGGCCAGCGCGCTGACGGATGACGATTTGCGCGACAGGCTGACCGCCACTGCCGTCGCTACCGGATCGCAACTTTTGATTGCAAATGGGGCGCTCGGCGGTATCCAGGCGATTTCCGCCGCTTCCCTGCGTCCGCTGAGCAAGGTGACACATGTCATCCGCAAACCGCCTATGGCTTGGCGCGGAACCGCAGCCGAGCGGATTTTCGACTCCCACGCCTTGGACAAGGTGCTGGTTTTCTTTCGCGGCTCCGCCCGCGAAGCCGCCTCGACCTTTCCGGCCAACGCCAATGCGGTGGTCACCACCGCCCTTGCCAGCATGGGCCTGGACCAGACCAGGGTTGAACTGGTCGCGGACCCGGAAATAGACAAGAATATTCATCAGCTCCACGCGACCGGAGATTTCGGCAGCCTGAGCTTGACGATCGCGAACGAACCCATGCCCTCGAACCCAAAAACCTCGGATATGACCGCCCTCAGCATCGCCCAGATGCTGCTTGCCAGGACGGCGCCGCTGGTGGTTTAGAGGCGAAAAGGAGAGACCAGACATGATCGAAACGCAAGTTTCGCTTCCCCAGGCCTACCGGTTGGACGGCCGCCGCATCCTCATCACCGGCGCGGCGGGCGGCATCGGCTGGGCGACGGCCCGGACCTGCTGTCAACTGGGCGCGGAAGTGCTGCTCACCGATCGCAGCAGCTGCGAGCCGAAAGTGCAGGTGCTCCGCGCCCAAGGATATCGGGCAAGCGCAATGGAAATCGATATCGCGTGCGCCGATGCTGCAGACAAGCTGGCCGCATGGGCCGGCGAGATCGACGGCTTAGTCGTCGCCAGTGGGCTGTATCGCGTACTGGATTGGGATGCGCCCGACTGGGATGCCCAGGCTGACCTATCGTTCGATGTCAACCTGAAGGCGCCGATGCATCTCGCGCGGGTCTTCGCCCCCGCCATGGCGGCGCGCGGGCGTGGCCGCATCGTGCTGATCGGCTCTGTCGCCGGCCATACCGGTGGGACCTTTCCCGGCGTTGCCCCGCATTACGGCGTGACCAAGGGCGCAATCCATACGCTAACCCGCTATTTGGCGGCGCGGTTCACCTCGCAGGGCGTGCTGGTCAACGGAGTCGCTCCCGGCACGATAGACACCGCCATGCTCAGCGAGATCGACGTGCCGGCTGCGGTCGCCCGGCAGCCTCTGGGTCGGGCAGCGCGGCCCGAGGAGGTGGCGCTTCCTATCGCGTTTCTCTGTTCCGATGCCGCAAGCTTCATTTCGGGCGCGGTCCTCGACATCAACGGTGGAAACTACCTGCGTACCTAAGTCGTTTGGACCGTACAATGGCTGCATCTCACGTTCCCGCCGAGCGCCTGCAGCCTTGGGGGACCAACGGCCTTGGTGAATTCGACTGCTGGATCGTCCTGTGTCGATTTTAACGTCACGTTCTTTTTCCATAAGCGGGTTCCATACCTCGTCCGTGTTCCCTACGACGACCCTTCGTAAATGGGGTCGGTTCAGGTAGGGGGCGAAATGACACCCTAAGGGGTTGCCTCCTTGGGCCAGAGATATTCGCCGGTCAGAAGGATGTGCGCCCAACCTAACGGAGAGATGTGGGCCAGAAGCTCGGGCGGGACATCAAGACCTTCATTCCGCCGTTCGGCAACAGCATGGCCGAGATGGACGGTGTTCCAGTATATGATGATCGCCGTGAGCAGGTTCAGTCCGGCGATCCGGTAATGCTGCCCCTCGGTGGTTCGATCCCGGATTTCACCCTGCCTGCCAATGCGCAACGCATTCTTGAGCGCATGATGAGCCTCGCCTTTATTAAGGCCGATCTGGGCGCGGCGCTGCATATCGGTGTCGAGAATCCACTCTATAATAAAGAGAGTGCGTTCAACGCGGCCAACTTCCCGAAGCGCGGCCGCCAAATCGTTCTGCCGAGGATAGGAGGCAAGTTTTCGGAGCAACTGGCTCGGCCGGATCTTGCCGGCGACCATGGTGGCGGCGCACCGGAACAGATCAGGCCAGTTTGCCACAATCAGTTCTTCGCGGATTTTGCCACCGACCAGACCGCGTAAGTCCTTGGGCGTTGCTGCGGGGTTGAACACGTAGAGCCGTTTCGACGGCAGGTCGCGGATGCGCAGGATGAGCCGGTAGCCGAGCATTCCACTGGTCCCGAACAAGTGGTCGGTGAAGCCGGCCGTATCGGCATATTGCTCTCCGACCTGACGACCGGCCTCATTCATCAGCAGGCCGTCAAGGATGTACGGGGCCTCGCTGACTGTCGCGGGAATAGTCTGCGACGCGAACGGTGCGAACTGGTCGTTGACGTGAGTGTATGCCTTGAGGCCGGGTTCGTTTCCGTACTTGGCGTTGACCATGTTCATCGCCTCACCCTGCCGGGCCGAAGGGAAGAACTGGCCATCGCTCGATGCGGTGATCCCCATGCCCCAGAACCGGGACATCGGTAGCTTCCCCTGCGCGGCCACAACCATCGCCAGCGCCTGGTCCATGGCCTCGCTCTCGACATGCCACCGTGCAAGACGCGACAACTGCCAGTAATCATGGGTGTTCGAGGCTTCTGCCATTTTCCGGAGGCCGAGATTCAGTCCTTCCGCAAGCAGGACGTTCAGCAAGCCGACCCGGTCGGTGCACGGGGCTCCGGTTCTCAGATGGGAGAAGGTGTCGGAGAAGCCGACCGCTTCATCGACCTCCAGCAAGATGTCTGTAATCCGGACGGACGGCATCCGGCGATAGAGATCGAGAACCAGCTCCTCTGCGTTTTCGGGAACGTCCGCGGTGAGCCGGTCGATCCGCAGCGTTCCATCCTGGATGCTGCCATGGGGAATGGTCCCGTCGCGCGCGGCACGCGCCAGCCGCTTAAAACCGTCCGCAAGACGGGCTTTGCGATCTACCAGCCAGGCTTGAGGATCGAGAGGAACTGCCAAGCTGGCGTTTGCCTGCGCCGAGGTCAACGGCACAAGAACCTGCTTGAGATCACCGTATCGGCGGGAATGATCAAGCCATATGTCTCCCGATCGGAAAGCATCGCGAAGATGAAAGAGGACCGCAACCTCCCATAAACGAATGTCGCCCCCATCTCGCGCGCGGAGATGACGATGCCATTTCGAATTCGGTCGCAGAAAGGATACACCGGTTGATGTAGGCGCACGCGTTTCACCGATGGCTTTTGCCGCTGCAATCAACGGCTCGGCCACTGGCGCGGCCTTCAGCTTTAAGCATCGTAACATCCTTGGCGCGTATCGACGGAAGCGATGATATCCTTGTCCAACATGAGCCAGCGGCTCGTCTGCCAACGTGTTGGTAAGCTGCGTCCCTGCTGCGACCAATTGTTCAAGCCGAAGCCAGTCGGATGTTCGCGCTATTGCATTTTCCAGCGGAATGCCGTCATCGCGGGCTTCAAGCAACGAAGCTCCCAATGCCGTGAAGGCGCGAAGCGTATCGGTGACTGCCGTTTTGGAACTAGCGATCCGCTCGTCATGCAACCGTTTCGCTTCTCGCCAGGTTTTGCCGACGTTGCGGTCATGGGTTTCGATGATGGCGTCGGCAATTGCGGCTTCCCATTCAACGGCGCAAACGGCGAGGATCGCCCACCTTCGATCCGAGCTGATGTCGCGCAGGCCGTCAGTGAAATAGCGCTCTCCCTGCCGACGCAGTCGCGCGATGCGGTGTGGCGGAGTGCCGAAGAGGATTTGGGGATCGACTTCCAGACCGCGCAGGAATTCCAAGCGGTCAAGCAAACGGTTCGCTGACGCCGAATTGCTACCAACCTCGAACTGACGCAACCAAATGAAACGGCTAATGTTTCCGTCAACCATTTCGGTCAAAAGCCCGTCCAGTCGCTCACGCGCCTCAAGGTCAAGCCGGTCGGCAATTCGTGTCTCGATGCGTCGTTCGGCGACAACGAGAGCGTCCGCACACAGGCGCTCGATGGTCGACACCGCCGGCAGGATCGTCATCATTTTCCTACACTGTGCAACGAAACGCTGTGCCAGATCTTCATTGGACCTGGCATCTTCAGCCTGATCGACAAGCCAGTCTCGCAGATCACGGACGCCACGACCCGCGAAAGCCTTGTAACCGTAGATATTGCGCAAGGCTTCCATATGTTGTTGGCGAGTCTGGCGCCGTGCGGCGTAAGTGAGAAGCGCATCGGCCGGGATGCCGAGCTGAGCGCCGATAAAGGAAAGGATTTCTTGTGGGATCAGTTCGCCGGCTGTCAGCGCCCGACCTGGATAGCGAAGCGCGCAGAGCTGTAGGGCAAACCCGAGCCGATTTTCCGGTCTACGCCGTTCACGGATATGTTCAAGATCGTCGTCGGCCAGTGTGTAATGCGTGAGCAGCGACAATTCGTCGGTAGGCAAATCGAACAGTGCCGAGCGCTGACGCTCGGTGAGAATGTGTCGCCTTGGCATGATGCGATTGTCCCTATTGAAGTATAGTCTGTTTTGGACAACAATCAGCCCATACAAATCAAGGCCTTCCTGCATCAAGATCCACGAGGGTTCAATTGGGACAGCGCGCCGCAATTTATTGTCGTGTTTCAACCGCTGATCAGTCGTGCGAAAGGCAGGAGCGTGACCTGACGGCATTCGCCAGTCGTGCCGGGTACGACGTGGTAGCAACTTTTAAGGAGACGGGCTCCGGCGCGAAACTCGATCGGGCCGAACGCAAAAAAGTCCTGGCGCTTGCTCAGGCTAGACAGGTTGATGCGATCCTGGTCGCGGAATTGTCCAGATGGGGACGCTCAACAATCGACCTGCTCAACACATTGCGCGAGCTGGAAAGCTGGAAGGTTTCTGTCATCGCCATGAACGGCATGACTTTCGACCTGTCGTCGCCGCATGGTCGGATGCTGGCGACATTCCTTTCCGGCATTGCGGAGTTCGAACGTGACCTGATCAGCGAACGGGTGAAATCCGGCCTCGCCGCAGCAAAAGCGCGCGGCAAAAAGCTCGGCCGCCAGACCGGAGAGCGTCCCAAATCAGATCGTCTTGCGCCGAAGGTCATTACGTTGAGCGCAGAAGGGCGAAGTTACCGCTGGATTGCTCGTGATCTCGGAATCAGCAAGAACACCGTCGCTGACATCGTGCAACGACACAGGTCGAACGCTTAGGGTGTCATTTCGCCCTCAGCCGGAACCGACCCCTCGATGCTCCTCCGAAGGGGAGCGACGAAGCATCGCGAGCCGAGCGCAATGATGCCGGAGCCGCTTTGTCCTTGGGGTCGGCGACCTCAAGCCGGATGCCGATCCTGGCAATATCAACCGCCAATGATGGGTCGGCCTGTTCCACGTAGCGGTTCACCCGCAAAACATCTGGCAGGCCGCGTAAACCCTCGGCGCTTCCCCATGCAGTCAGCAGCACTTCGCGGAACGATTTGCGGTTCTCCATCGTGGAGAACGTCAACCAGCGGATTGGCAGGCCGGCGACGGTGAGCCCATAAAGTACGATGGGGGCCAGTCCATGCCGTTTGGCGTCCGTCAGTCGTATCGGGTCGCGGACAGCCACAATGCCGTGTCGTGGGTGGTGGAACAGGAATTTCGCGGTTGAGACATAAAAATGATGTTCTCGGATCGGCTGTTGCGCCTGATTGTTCATGGCTGTGCTCAAAATCGTCAAATCGTTGCTCGGCATCCTACGATTTCGACGTCAGTACCCAAAGTCGTTCTTTGCTATGAATAGTGCGTGTCCGCAGTTCCTCCATCGCAGGCCTCGTGGGACGTGCACCCGATCGGGGGCGTCGTTGATTGCGGATATGCCGATGCGTATTGTGGCCAGCCATGCCGCAATCGGATCAGAATACTATGACGTCGCAACTCGACTTCTTTGCAGCTGCTGTTTTGCCGGCCAGCACGAAGGTGGCCAAGCCGCAGGCTGTTGGTGGAAGGGGGCAGGGCGGCTTCGGTTCTGATGACGAGGCTATGGCTTGCCATCTGGAAGCGACCGGCAACTATCGCATCCTGCGAAGGCTCCCGCCCCGATCAGCAGTCGAGAATGCTCGGCCCGAATTTCCACGTCGAGGCGTGATCCTCGACACCGAAACCACCGGCCTTAATCACCGCTCCAACGAAATTATCGAAATCGGCGTTATCGCCTTCAACTTCAATGACGCGGGCGAGATTGGCGATGTCACCGGCGTCTATGGCGGACTCCAGCAGCCGACCGTTCCCATCCCAGCCGAAATCACACGGCTGACCGGCATCACCGACAACATGGTCGCCGGCCAGGTGATCGACGTTACCCGCCTCAAATCCCTCATCGAACCGGCGGACCTGATCATTGCCCACAACGCCGGTTTCGACCGGCCCTTTTGCGAAGCCTTCTCGCCGATCTTTGCCCATAAGGCGTGGGCCTGCTCGGTCTCCGAAATCGACTGGTCGGCGCGCGGCTTCGAGGGAAGCAAGCTCGGTTACCTGATCGGCCAGTCGGGATATTTTCACGATGGGCACCGCGCTGTCGACGATTGTTTCGCGCTGTTGGAAGTGCTCGGGCGGACACGGTCCGCTTCGGTCGCAACGCCATTCGCGGAACTTTATCGGGCGAGCCAGCAGTCGCGGGTTCGCATCTACGCCGAAAACAGCCCATTCGACATGAAAGATCATCTCAAGGCGCGTGGCTATCGCTGGTCCGACGGCTCCGACGGCCGCCCGAAATCCTGGTGGGTGGAATTGCCAGAGGCAGCGCTCGACGAGGAACTGCATTTCCTGCGGGCGGAGATCTATCGCTGGGATGCCGATCCACCGGTCAAGTATCTGACGGCGTTCGATCGCTTCCGGGCTGTTTGAATGGTCGGGAAGGCGGATGACAACCATTCTGGGAATTGATTCAGCCTGGACCGCAACACAGCCGAGCGGTGTCGCGTTGGTTTCCTCCGCGGCCGGCAATTGGTGCCTGATCTTTGCGGGATCGTCCTATCGTCACCTTCTGGACCACGCCGAGGAGGGTCCGATCTCCACCTCCCGACCGTCCGGTTCCGTCGTAGAGGCCGCGGCTCTCCTTGCCGCAGCCGGGAAAATCGCTAGAGCTCCTATCGACCTCGTTGCGGTGGATATGCCCCTTTCTCTTGAGCCGATCACCGCGCGGCGAGTTTCGGACAATCTGGTTTCGGCTGCCTATGGCGCCCGGCATTGCAGCACGCACACGCCGAGTGCGATCAGGCCCGGCAAGATCAGCGACGATCTGAGGAGCGGTTTCGGGAACTGCGGATACGGACTGTTGACGAAAGAGGTTGGTGTGCCGGGCCTGTTGGAAGTCTATCCGCATCCGGCCCTGGTCGAACTGATGCGCGCTGAAAGGCGGTTGCCCTACAAGCACGGGAAGATCCGCAATTACTGGCCAACGGAAAGCCCCGCCGGCCGGCGCACCAAACTTTTCGAAACCTGGCGGACGATCGTCGCCTGCCTCGACGAGGACATACCGGGCGCCACTGACGTTTTGCAGCTTCCTCCGTTCGAGGCACCATCATGGCAATTGAAGGCGTTCGAGGACAAGCTCGACGCGGTCATCTGCGCATGGGTCGGGATATGCGCCTTCGAGGGAACTGCCATGCCGTTCGGCGACGAGACCTCGGCGATCTGGATCCCCCAATCAGAACTTCTGGCGTCGCAGCGGGGCCGGCCATGATCGAACTCCTGTGGCAATGGATCGAACACCGTCGGGAGATCCGCCGCCGTTGGCAGGAAGATGCCAGGCAGCTTGCTGCAGTTGACCCGGTCAACGCCTATTACGAGGCTCAGCGAAGGGCCGCGCGCAGCCGAACACGAGGGAATGCCGGTGACTACTGGCATTGGACCAAGGTCGCCAGCGAAGTCGCGCGCATCGAACCGCGTGCCGACATGGACTTCGCGGTCGTAAAGGCGATTGCCGATTAGGAAATCGCCGGTCGCCGCTGAACCCGTGCGCGGTGCTTCGCGGGCAGTAAATCATCCAGTGTTTTCAAGCGCGTGGTGAATGTAGCAGATGGGGCGTTGGTTCGATTCCGTTCAAGAGCAGAAGCCGACCGGAATACACGGACGACTTTTCGTTTCGATGACACGAGGCGTCGATAGCCATATTCCGAGCGATGGAGAAGAATAGGACCCAACGGCGACGGCGCCTCCGTCCTTGAGCATGTTGCGGACGACGCCAGTGCGACTCGGCAAAGGGGCGCGCCTTCCTAATAGGACGGCGCGCCCCTTTGCCGAGCTCTATTTGGCAGGCTGCGATGCCTTGCCGAGCTTTACGGACGGCTCTCGGCCCCATACGCGCAACTTGCCCAGTTCCGACACGAAACCGGAAAGCCCATCCTCACCGGGAAGGGCAAGTACCCCCTCATCAAGGGCATCGGTGATCCCGGCCTTGTCCAGCAACGGCATGGCCGACTGGTCGTAACCGATAAACTTGCAGTGCTGGAAGGCGTCCGCCACGAAGTCGCGCGCGGCCGCCTCCGTCACCAGGTCGTTGATCGCCTCGGCAGAGGTCAGCAATGCGACAGCGTCGAAAAGGACCGACGGCCCGCCATCGATCATGTGGTGGGCTTTGACCAACGATCCGTCCGACGCCGTGACGCCTCCGACCTTCGGGGCGATCAGTTCGCACATGCCCTTTTCCTTGTTGACCGCCGTGATCAGCCCGTTCAGCAGCTTGGCATCGACGCCGTCGGTAACGAGGATGCCGAGCTTACGACCCTCGAAGCGCTTCGGCCCGTTCTCGACGATGCTGAGCGCGGGCGAGACTTCGAGATCCTGGCGGGTCGGAATAGCCGCATCGGCCGACTTCGGCATGGACTGGAGGCCTAGCTTCTGGGCAACGGTCGTCGCGAGCGTTTCATCGATGTTCAAGAGATGGGACACCATGCGTTCGCGGATGGCCGGCGTTTCGACCTTGCTAAGTTCGAAGGTAAGGGCGGCTGCGATATGACGCTGCTCCGGCGGCGTCTGGCTGATGAAGAACTGCCGGGCCTGACTGTAGTGGTCGGCGAAGCTTTCCGGGCGCAGCCGGGCCTTGATGCCCTGTTCTTCAGCAGCGAAGGGGCGATGGCCACGCATCGGCGATTCACGCGGACCCTCGTTAAACGAGTTTGGCTGGTAGTTCACCCGGCCAGACGGATTGCGCATCGCCATGTGCCCATCCTGCTGGAAGTGCGCGAAAGGACACTTCGGCGCATTGATCGGCAGATGCGTGAAATTCGGGCCACCGAGGCGTTTAAGCTGTGTATCGAGATAGGAGAAGTTGCGACCCTGCAACAAAGGGTCGTTGCTGAAGTCGATGCCGGGCGGCACGTTCTGCGTCATGAAGGCGACCTGTTCGGTCTCGGCGAAGAAATTGTCCGGCATGCGGTCGAGAACGAGGCGGCCAATGGGTTTCGGCGGAAGGATTTCTTCCGGAATAAGCTTGGTCGGATCGAGCACGTCGAAATCGAAGCTGTCGGCGAAATCCTGATCGAAGAGCTGGACCTGCAATTCCCATTCCGGGAAATTGCCGGACTGGATGGCCTGCCAGAGGTCACGGCGGTGGAAGTCAGGGTCGGCGCCGTTGATCTTCACGGCCTCGTTCCAGGCGACGGACTGGAGGCCGAGCTTCGGCTTCCAGTGGAACTTGACGAAGGTCGACTCGTCCTTGGCGTTGACGAAGCGGAACGTATGCACGCCGAACCCTTCCATGAAGCGGAAAGAGCGTGGGATGGCGCGATCGGACATGACCCACATGATCATGTGCATGCTCTCGGGCGTCAGGCTGATGAAATCCCAGAAAGTGTCATGGGCTGACTGCGCCTGCGGAAAGCCTCGATCGGGTTCGGGTTTTACCGCATGGATGATGTCGGGGAATTTGATGGCATCCTGGATGAAAAAGACCGGAATGTTGTTGCCGACCAGATCCCAATTGCCTTCGTTCGTGTAGATCTTCACGGCAAAACCGCGCACGTCGCGCGCTAGGTCGACTGACCCCTTGCTGCCCGCGACCGTCGAGAAACGGACGAAGGCGGGCGTGCGTTCGCGAGGGCGCTGAAAGAGGTCGGCCTTGGTATAGGCGGCAAGCGACTCATAGGTTTCGAAGAAGCCGTGCGCGCCATAACCTCGGGCATGTACCACCCGTTCGGGAATGCGCTCGTGGTCGAAATGGAAGATCTTTTCGCGAAAATGGAAGTCGTCGACGACGAGCGGCCCGCGCGGGCCGACGCGCAACGAGTTCTGATCGTCGGCAACTGGCCCGCCCTGGGCTGTCGTCAATACGGGCGTGTCGTCTTCGGCTGTCTGGTGCAGTTCGCCGCCAACCCCACGCTTTAGCTTCACATCGTGGATCGTGGCGGTGTTGGTTGCGGGATGCGGCGATGCAGCGGTTGTCTTCCTGGCCATGGTGGGCTCCTGATGAACTGGTTTCAACGGGCGCCGATGACCCGAAAGCAGAAGGGCCGCCCTTCAAGGGCGGCCTGATCGTGTGGTCGGCAGTCTAGCTGGCTTTCTTCAACGAGCCCTTGGCGTTCGCGGAGGCTTCGCCAAGCGCAGTCAGCTTCTGGTCGGTGGCGATCTCCTCCTGGAGATTGGCATCGAGAAGGGGGATCGCGTCCTTCAGCCCGAGCTGTTTCGCCCAGGCCTTCAGCGTACCGTACCTGGCGATCTCATAGTGCTCGACCGCCTGGGCCGAGGAAATGAGGCCGGCATCGAGGGCGGCGGTGCCCTTGTAATCCTCGATGATCTCCTCGCCTTCGGCGATGATGCCCTGGATGGCTTCGCAGGTCTTGCCGCGGGCCGGCTTGCCGAGGAGCTCGAACACCTGTTCGAGGCGCTCGATCTGCCCCTGGGTTTCGTCGCGGTGCTGCAGGAAGCCGGCTTTGCCTTCTTCCGACTGGGCCGCACGCGCCATCTTCGGCAGGGCCTTCAGGATCTGTTTTTCGGCGAAGTAAATATCCTTGAGCGTATCAAGGAAGAGGTCGTTCAAAGTCTTTTCCGTAGCCATTGGAGAATCCGATCAAATTTTCGAGATGAATGGACTCAAACAACCGTGGAACCGAGACGACGTTCCGCTGCTCGGAAAATAAATCGGTACGAACCGAACCCACCCTCACTTCATCAAGCCCGCGGAACGCAGCGCTTTCTCGATGATGGACTGAATACTGTTGTCAGCACCGGCAGGTGAGGGCGGCTGCTTGACCGTTTCGTCTGGGAAGGAGGACGCATGCGGCTGACCGCGGCGCTCGAAGGAGGCGGCAAGGCCCCAGCCTCTCGCTATCTGCACAGTCGAGGAAACACCGACGTCGAGCATGAACGGCGCTGCCCTACCATATCCGCTGGACGCTTCGATCGGCGTGCCATGACCCATACCTGAAATGATGTAGAGTTCTATTGCCTCCAGGCCGCGATCGTCGTGCCATACAGATCGCAAATTTCTACCCATCGTCTCGATTTGGGTGGGCTGTACCGGAACCGCATGTACGCCCCGCCATTGCGCGACGAGCGCGGCTGCGTTGTCAGGGACCACAGTGTTGTCGCTCGTACCCTGCCAGACGGAAATCGTCGGCCAAGCGCCATCATGGCGTGAGGCGGTGCGCAGGCTTTCCTGCAGGCTATTGGTGCCGGGAAGACCCTGCCCGCGCATTCGGTCGAACGCCTCGGGAACAGTCAAGGCGGCGGCGTAGGGCAACCCGGCGATGATAGCGCCACCGGCAAAGACTTCTGGATAGCAGGCCAACATGGCATTCGCCATGGCGCCGCCGGCCGATAGACCGGTGATATAGATTCGGCGCTCATCGACGCCATGTTCGGCGACCACGCTGGCGATCATCTGTCGGATCGACATCACTTCGCCCCGATCCCGCTGGGTGTCCGCGGCATTGAACCAGTTGAAGCACAGGTTCGCGTTGTTCTGCCTGTTCTGTTGGGGGAAAAGGACAATAAAGCCGTAGTCCTCGGCGAGCGCGGACCAGCCTGAACCGACATCGTAGCTGGCGGCGGTTTGCGTGCAGCCGTGCAGCACGACCACCAGCGCCGGCCCCGCCGGCAATTGCTTCGGCACATGCTGCCACGCCGCCAAGGCGCCCGGGTTTGCGCCGAAATGATCGAGCTTCTTGAGAATGGAGCCGGGCGATGTCGCAGGCTTGACTGAGCGCAGTCGCGCGAGCCGTTCGAGTGTATCAGATAGCGATCTCATGAGGAGCTCCAGGTAGCGCGACGGATTGGCCGCATACACTGTAACCCCTCCGCAGCATTAAAGTTGCTGCGCTGCACAATAATTCTTCTGGCGAATGAACGGAAAGAAGCCGCCCCGAGAGGGCGGCTTCCAGATTGCTTATCGTGTAACAATCAAGGCTGCTTCTTCATCGTCACGCTGGCGTCCGCCGAGAGCTGCTGCAGCCGATGCGATGAAGGCGCCGACGAGAAAGGACAGGGCGCCAAGCATCGCCGCCGTCGCGGCGGATTTTCGGGCCTCGTCGGCGGCTTTGAGGGCGGCATTCTTCGCATCCTCGATCTGAGTCAGTACCTGATCGACCCGGGCGCGCGCCTCTTCGGGTGGGATACCGGCGCGTGACGCAACGATTGATGAGATATAAGCCCGGTCGGCCTCCGGCACGCCGTCATTTACCGCACCTTGCATCAGGATGCGGGAAATTTCGGCCGTGGCCGATGCATTGTCCGCTTGAGCGCGGCTCGCGAGATCCTGCGGGCGCAACAGCATATCCGTGAAGTAGCCGGTCGCAGCATCGGGTGCGGCCGCATCGCTGTTTGCCGCGGCCGCGGTGCCCGCAACCGTGGCGGTGGCTGTCGCCGTCGATACGGCCTGGGCGCCGGCGCCGGCGAGCGAGGTGAATGCAGAGCCCGCCATGCCAACGACAACCACCGTTGCCAGTGCCCAGCTTAGAAAGCCATGCGCGGTGTCGCGAAAGAACACCTCATCCGTATGGACGTTGGCCCACTTGGTGCGCAGGCGGCCGGTCAGATAGCCGCCGAGCGCGGAGGCCAACCACTGGACGACCACGAACCAGATCGCTGCCGTGACGCCGACAGTGGTGAAGGAAGCACTGTCGCCCGACCACGGCGAGACCATCGTCAGGCCGACGCCGGAGCCAAGCAGGAGTAGAATGATCGTGGCGGCCGCCGCGGCCACCGCGCCGCCGATGACCGGCCCCCATGCGAGGGCCGGTGTGCTGGATTCCACACCGACGTCGGAAACACCCGACCTGTAAAGGGACATGTCCGCCTCCTATCGCAGGAAAAGGACGAGCAGGATAACGATCGGCAGGGGAATACCCAGAAGCCAGAGAAGAATGCCGCGACCCATTTTGAAGACCTCCAGTAGTGCGCGAGCGAGTACCCGCACCTGGCGCCCCAACTCTTTGAATCCCCTGAGGTTCCATGAAACGGCGCGGTAATTTCTATTTTTTGACTTGCGGAACCATGCGACAGACAGGGTGTTCCAATAGGGCCTGATCTCAGGCTCCAACGAGGAACAAGATCATGAAAAAACTTCTCCTAGCCGCCGCCTTGGTGGGCGCATCGACCTTTGGCGCCTTCGCTCAGACGTCAACCACCCCGACAACCGATGGCGACACGCCGGCTGTTGCGACGCCCGACACCAAGAATGCGACTGCTCCGGTCGAAGGCGCGAACAGCTTCACGGAGGACCAGGCGCGGGAACGCATTACCGCAGCCGGCTATGCCGATGTCACCGGCCTCATGCTGGATGACAAGGGTGTCTGGCAGGCCAAGGCGACGAAGGACGGCAAGGCCATGAGCGTCGCGCTCGACTATCAGGGCAACATCGTCGCCAACTAAACTCAGCTTTCAGGAGATTCCTATGAAAACCGTTACAGGACTTTTCGACGATTATTCCGATGCAAGCGCTGCCGTCAGCGCCCTGGAGGCACGCGGCGTGCCGTCCAGCGATATCAGCATCGTTTCCAACAATGCGGACGAACGTCATAACAAGGAAACCAATGCCGCCGAAGGCGCGGGGACAGGTGCAGGCATCGGTGCCGCCGTCGGCGGCGTCGGCGGCCTTCTCACGGGGCTCGGCATCATGGCCATTCCCGGCGTCGGGCCCGTGGTTGCTGCCGGTTGGCTTGCCGCTACCGCGGCGGGCGCAGTAGCAGGCGCCGTAGCCGGTGGCGCCGCGGGTGGGCTGATCGGCGCGCTGACCGAATCCGGCGTCTCCGAAGACGATGCGCACGTCTATGCGGAGGGGGTTCGCCGCGGCGGGACGCTCGTGACGGCGAAGGTTGACGAAAGCCTCCAGGCGGAGGCCGAAGCCATCCTTCGCAAGTCGAACTGGGTTGATCCCGGCCAGCGGCGCGCGGTCTATGCCAACGAGGGCTGGACCCGGTTCGATGACACCCTCGACCCCTACGGGCCGGCGGAAGTCGAACAGGAGCGCCTGCGCTATAGGCGTTGAACCATCTCGGAAAAGGCCGGCAATCGCCGGCTTTTTTACGTCGGGTGGATGATTGATACTCGAAGGACGTAGCGCCCGCTTCGAGCATTGGCGATTGGCAATCAATCTTGCGATCAGGAAATGTTAGGTCGACCCACGTCCATGCCAGCTCCATCGCGTGCCAATGCCTTCTCGATCTCGCCCGGCGACACCTGAAGGAATTGGCGCCTGGCCATAGCGACCGAGATCGCGGGAATTTCAAGATGGGTCGCCACCCTCCGATACGCCGTGAAGCTCAGGCCTTCTATCAACTCCTCGTCAACGACAAGGCGATACGTGCCCGCTTCCAGAGGCTCCGAAAGGGACTCCAGATGAAATGGATGCGTGAATGTGATTTCGGTTTCTGTGGTTCTTTCGGTCATCTTGAGCACCACCTTTCCGCCGTCATTGCGCTGAAAACCATCAAAGCCATCCCTCGATCAGGATGTAGACGATTAATGCAAAGCTAGCCGCGGGTAAGGCGTAACCGGCTAACGTCGCGAAATCGTGTTTCTTCGGTAGATGAAATAGGGAAGACATGATGTCCTCCTCGCTTAGGGCCAGGGTAACAAACCCTCAAACAGCAGCGCCCGTAAAATGGCTGCTGGAATAATTACAGTGAACCCGTTTCCCTTCTTTAGCAACGAATGGTTTTTGTATTTTAGAGATTCAGCTCATTTTCCTTTTGTAATATTAATAAGATATGCCGATTGCACTTGTTTTCGACATAATTAGTATCTATATATTGATTGTCAGAATTGCTTATGAGCGCTGGAGAATCTCTGTTGCTCGCAATTTCTGTCATCGCTTCATGCTTTTGACCACGGATGTACTGGCACTGGTAGACAAGCGATGATGAGGAAGGTCGGTGCGGTTTCGCCCCGGCCTTTTTTGTTGGTTGCTTCTGCAAGTGCCAGGAGGATGGGAGATTCAAATCGTTCCTGAGGGCCAACAGGTTCTGAATATTTAGAAGAGCGACGTGATCGTCTCAGTACGGCGCATTTTCAATTGCCGACAAGTCGTTTTGGAGCTGAAGTTTCGCGAGCGGTAACACGGCAAGGAGGACGAACCCTTCTTGCCGGTAGGAAACGGATGCCTCCCCAAAGGCTTGCAGGCTAGAAACGATGAGGCGCGAACCAAAACCCTTGCGGTCCGGTTCGAAATTGACAATGCGCGGGCCATTTAACTCCCGCCAGCACACGATGAGTGTCTCCATTCCATCGCGGTGCTCTAGGTCCCAAGAGATCTCGACATGCCCCTCTTCGTTTGACAGGGCTCCGTATTTCGAAGCGTTGGTGAGAAGTTCGTGGAAAACCATTGCGAACGATAGGGCCGCTTGGGGTCCTAGCCGGATATCAGGTCCATCTGCCCTGATACGGGAGCTCCCGTCCAACCCGATATTCATCTGGGCGGCGGCCATGACATCCGCGAGCGTCGCACTTACCCAATCTTTCTGCAGCAGGATTTCATGGGCCTTGGCATAGGCCGCAATACGCAGCTGAAGCTTGTCGCTCGCATCGTCCAGTGAAACCGCATTCCTCAAGGATTGCGTCACGATCGCCTGAACGACAGACAGCGTATTCTTCATGCGGTGGGCGAGCTCGTGCATGAGGAGGCGCTCACGTTCCTCCCGTTCGCGTTCCCCAGTCCTGTCGCGAAGGATCTTGATGAAGCCGATGATCTTGTCGTCGGGCGCGCGCAACGCCATCATCTCGCCCGAGGCCCAGAACATCGTGCCATCGGCGCGCAGATGCCATCGCTCGTCATTGCCCCGGCCCCGGTTGAGGGCAGCGGTCATCTCCTTCTGCGGAACGCCATTTTCCCTGTCTTCCTGCGTGAAGAAGACCGTGCCCGGTTTTCCGATCATGTCCTCGGCTTTCCAGCCAAGTATCTTTACCGCGCCTTCGTTCCAGCTTGTCACGAGGCCGTCGAGATCCATGGATATGATGGCGTAGTCGATCGCACTCTGCACGATCGCTTCAAGGAAGCGCTCCCGGGAGGAAATCGTTCCGGTATCGACTGCGATCTTCATGAAGATATCTCGAACTCCGCCCAGCACGTTATGCCACGGATCATATCGCTTGCGCAGTCATATATGTGCATTTGGAATGCGGCCGAAATCTAGGGACGGTTCATTGCTTTGAAGCACGCGATGATCTCGTCGAAGCCGAATGGTTTTGAAAAGAACTTTGCCGCAGGCGGTAAATCCGTGCTCATCGGGTGTATCCGGCCCGACGCCACGATAATCCCGGCATCGGGAAAACGCTCGAAAACTCTATGGGCGAGATCAAGGCCCGTTAGCTTGCCTGGCAACTGGATGTCTGTGAAAAGCAGATGGATCGTCTGCTCGTTTATGATCTCGATAGCATGCTCTGCCGAGCCGGTATCTAGAACATCGAAGCCCGCCTCATGCAGTGCGTCAACCAATGTCAAGCGGATCAGCACTTCGTCTTCGACAACCAGAACTTTGCGCACGATATTCTCCTGCCAATGCTCACCAACCCCTGGAACCGCGCAACGTTCCGTCTTTGACCAAGGTCACCGTGATTGGCGCCCTTGCCGAAAGTCATCGATGGTGAACAGTACTTCGCCTTCTCATCCGTAGACCGCCTACCTTGGCGCGCTGCCGGCACGAAACGACCGCAATTGAGGACTTGCCAATGCGAGGTATCGGGCGCAAGGTTTGTATTCCAGCAGCCATTGACAAGGGCGCTGCTGTTTGAGGGGTGGTTACCCTGGCCCTGAAAATGAAGGAGGACTCGATGTCTTCCGCTTTCTTCCGCAAACAGCAGCAATACGTATCGGACGCCGCGAGCGGCTATGTGTTTTTTGCAGCCAGCCTGACGATGAGCCTCATCCTCCTCATGGAGGGTTGGCTATGGTAATCCTCATCTTCAAGGGCCCCGATATTCCAGGAACGCACCGCCGAACCGTCCTCCGGCAGATTCTCAAGAACGCCGACTATGAGACCCACAGCCTTGTGCCCGGGCAGGAAACCATGAATGAGGATGCGGCAAATCTTATCCGATTGATCAAGTCGGCGACGATTGATGTCGGAAACTATCCTCTATCCCGAAAAGCGCGCGCACAAGAACAGCGCGCCAGCGTCGAGATTTGGGAAAACGAAGGCGGTTCCACCGCTGGGTGGCCACGATGCCCGGTCGCATGATAGCGATGCTCGTCGTCTTGGTTTTGGCGATCGGTTTTGTTTGGGGCTACCGCCCGGACCAAAGCCGATATGATCGGCTTCACCCCTCTCAATCGCGTCAACCGGCATCGGTGCAATAATATCCTTCATCAGGACAGACGCCATGGAAGACGCAAGAGCTGATATAGCCGAGCGCGTAAGGAACATTATCACCGGACAGTTGGCCGTCGAGATAACGAGGGTTGTCGATGATGCTTCGATTATCGATGACTTGGGGGCAGATTCCCTGGAAATGGTCCAGATTGTGATGCTCATCGAGGACGAGTTTGGAATCGCCATTCCCGACCAGCCAGCCGAAGAATTCCTGACGGTTAAGGACGCCATCGACTTCGTCGTTGCAGCACAGTCGTGACAGATAAGCGGACGCCTGGATGACGATCAGTCGTTACGGGATGAAGGAGTTGACGGATGACAGCGAACAGCGAGCGGTTTTTCAAGCCGACAAAGACTACTGCAGATAAAAAGGCGTCGGAGACCAACTCGGTCGCCTGGAGGATCATCGACCAGGAGGCAGCAACGCGGGAAAAGAAGACCGAGAAATTGCGCGCGCTCCGCCTGGCGAAAGAGGTGATCAATCCTGCGCCCTTGCCGAAGTTGAAGCGAAAGTAGCAACGGAGGCAGGTCTGGTTGGAAGATTCATGACAGGAACGGCTGCCTGCTTGAAATTCACAAATTACTCCAACCGAAAGCCGAAGGCGAAAACGCCTTCGGCTTCGCATCTTGTGAATTCAGTGCTCGTCAGGACAATGTGCGCCCGCAATCGAAGGTGACCTTGCTGAGAAGATCTGCCGGCACCTGGATATCGGCCATTGCGGCGGCGACGAGTTCGTCCCGCTTTGCACGGTTTTCGTATCCCTTGACGGTTGCCAGATCGGTGCTCGCGGCCGTGGCTATGCGGCCGGCCGTCGCGGAGCATATGCCCGCAAGGGTCTCTACCCGCGCGGTTCTCACCGCCTCGGCGCGTGCGCTGGTGGTCGAAACCCATCCCGCATTGAAGGCGATGAGCGGCGCAGCCACGAGGCCGAGAACGAAACCCACCATGTAGGGTTTTGCTTTTTCCATGTTCAGACTGAATGACATGACTTTACTCCCTAGAATCGATGATTATCGAGATCGATAAGGGCCCGCGCTCGGACCTGGAGCCAATGGCAATCCGGACAGTTTCAGTGTGCGCCTCAACGCGCAGAAAGCAAATGAATTTAAAGTTTTTTCTTTGAAGTCACTCATTGTTTTCCCGCCGCAAAATAAAAACTCAGGATTTTGATTTTTATGATATGATGAATTCAATCGAAAAACAAATGAACTCATGGGTTGTCGATGAGAATTTACAGTCATGAGTTACATCTTTTATTTGAGTTTTTGGAATTTTGTGCAGCCTGCATCAGGTTTTTGGATGAAATTCTTTATTAAACAGCGCCGGCGGGACTATTCCGGTGCTCATGGCGGCTTTTCGTATCGAAGAGGCAGCCGTTCACTGCGAGGAACGTTCCATGAGTCTCAGTTTTCCAAACCAAAGCCGAAGCTATGAAGAGGCTGGCAAGCGTATCCGTTTCATTGGTCATGACGGCATGTTCGAGATTCCGTTCTTCGCGGGGGCTGACCTATTCCCGGGAGTGCTATCCGAAGCCGGTTATCTCAGGGCTTTCGACGATGCCCGCGTCTCTGTCTACAAGGCGGCGCGGCGCGCCTATTCCGCTGGCCGAAAGCCGGTTTACGTCCTGACACGTGCCGATTTCGGCTGAGAGCGCCTAACACTGGAGCGGAGCTTCGGCGACCCTTCACATCCCCAGAACGATTGCCGGGTTTCGCCCGGCCGGCTGCCTGGCCGCATCCGGGCAAAGGAATGATTATGGCCAGAGGCCAAGAGCGTGGCGTGGAAGACATTGGCAACTCGGAGACCGCTGTTGTCGAAAGAACCGGGGCCGAACAGATCCTCCACACCGAGGAGGGTTCCAAACCGCCGCCGGAGCCGCCAGCGGCTGCGGACGGGAAAGGCGACGGCGACCGTCCGTCGTCCGGCTTCGGTTTCCGCCGCACGCCGGACGGGCCGTGGAACGATCCCATGCCGGTACGGGAGGAACTGTTCGGCATTGAAAGGCTCGAGCAGCACGCAGCGACCCTAGCGCTGGCCCAGCCGGTAACGAAGCGGCCGCCGTCCGTCCAGTCGCTGCACAAGCGCCTGAAGACCAACGCAGCGGTCCTGCTTGCCGCCTATCGTGCCAGCGCCCTGGAGGTGGAGAACGAACGCGGCGTTGTGCCGGCGGCCGAATGGCTGCTGGACAACTACCATCTGGTCGAGGAGCAGATACGCGAGATTCATGACGACCTGCCGCCCAACTATTACAGGCAACTGCCAAAACTCGCCGAGGGGCCGTTCGCCGGATATCCACGCGTCTTCGGCATTGCCTGGGCCTTCGTCGCGCACACCGACAGCCATTTCGATCCAGAGACGCTCGTCCGCTTCATAGCCGCCTATCAAAAGGTCCAACCCCTGACGATCGGCGAATTGTGGGCTGTGGCGATCACCCTGCGCATCGTGCTCGTCGAGAACCTGCGCAGGCTTGCCGACCAGATTACCGCCGGGCGCCGCATGCGTGCCGAGGCGGATGCGCTGGCCGACAGGCTCTTGGCGAACGAGGGTCGCGGCAGCGCGCTTGAAAGGGTCTCCGCCGACCCCCTGCCCGAACTCTTCGCGGCCCAGCTTGCCAAACGGCTGCGCGACCAGGACCCCAGCACGACGCCGGCGCATGGCTGGCTGGAGGCGCGGCTGGCAAGGCAGGATAGCTCGGTGGATGCCGTGGTGCGGCATGCCCAGCAGCGCCAGGGCGCGTCGAATGTCACGATCAGGAACATCATCACCAGCATGCGGCTGATCAGCGATGTTGACTGGGCCGATCTTTTTGAAAAGGTCAGCCTCGTCGATGCGTGCCTTTCGGCCGACGGCAGCTTCGCCCGCATGGATTTCGCCACGCGCAACCTCTATCGCAGCGCCCTCGAAGACCTCGCCCGCGGCTCGGACCTGTCGGAACTCGACATTGCCGGGCAGGCGGTGAAAGCGGCGCAGGCCGCACCGTTCGCGGGGGACACCGCCTCGCAGGCCGAACGTGTCGGCGATCCGGGCTACCACCTGATCGCGGAAGGCCGGCCGGCTCTAGAGCGCGCGGTCGGGTTCCGCCCGCCCCGGCATCTGATCGCTGGGCGGCTGGCGGCGCGCACGGGCATTACCGGTTATGTCGGGGCGATCGGGCTCGTGACGGCGATGCTTCTGGCGCTTGCGCTATGGCTGCTGTCCATCGCCGGTCTCTCGGCGCCCGGCTTGATCGTCTTCGCGGTGCTGGCGCTGTTGCCGGCAAGCGATATCGCGACGGCGCTCGTCAACCGCTTCGTGAGCTGGAGCCACAGCGCGACCGGTCTGCCGGGACTGGAACTCGCGCAGGGCGTCCCATCGTCGTCACGCACGCTGGTCGTCGTGCCGACGCTCCTGAGCAATCGTGCCGACCTGCTGGAGCAGATCGAGCGGCTGGAGGTCCATCATCTCTCGGGCGCGGGCGGCGACCTGAGCTTCGCTTTGCTGACCGACGGAAAGGACGCCTCGCAGGAGACCGTCGAGGGCGATGGCGCGCTTCTCGCGCTCGCTGTTGAGACCATGGCCGACCTCAACCGCCGGCACGGGCCGGGTCCGGCCGGCGACCGCTTCCTGCTGCTGCATCGAAAGCGCCGGTTCAATGCCAGCGAGAATGTTTGGATGGGCTGGGAGCGAAAGCGCGGCAAGCTGCACGAGCTCAACCGCCTGCTGCGCGGCGCCACCGACACCAGCTTCATGGCGCTTGGCGGAAAGTCGCCATCCGTCCCGCCGGACGTGCGCTATGTCATCACCCTCGATGCGGATACGAAATTGCCGCGCGACACGGTCCTGCGGCTGATCGGCAAGATGGCGCATCCCCTCAACCGGCCGCGCTTCGATACCGTGCAGCAGCGGGTCGTCGACGGCTATGCGATCATACAGCCGCGCGTCACCCCGTCGCTTCCCATCGGCCGCGAAGGCTCGCTCTACCAGCGGGTCTTTTCCGCGCCCGGTGGCATGGATCCCTATGCGGCGGCCGTTTCCGACGTCTATCAGGACCTGTTCGGCGAGGGTTCCTATACCGGCAAGGGCATCTATGATGTCGATGCCTTCGAGGCGGCGCTGGCCGGCCGCATTCCGGAGAATACCCTTCTCAGCCACGATCTCTTCGAGGGCACGTTCGCGCGGGCGGGGCTCGCCTCCGATGTCGAGGTGGTCGACGATTTTCCGTCGCGCTACGACGTTGCCGCCCGGCGCCAGCACCGCTGGACACGCGGTGACTGGCAGCTGCTACCGTGGATATTCGGGCGGCGGGCACTTCCCGCACTCGGCCGCTGGAAGATGCTGGACAATCTGCGCCGCACCCTCATCGCGCCGTCGACATTCGCAGCGCTCGTGGCTTGTTGCGCGATGCCGTTGCAGGCGGGCGTGACCGCGGCGCTGCTGGTCGCTTCATGCATCGTCTTTCCCGCCTTCCTGCCGGTGGCCTTCGCCATCCTGCCGCGCCGCAGCGGCCTGCAACTGAGCAGCCATGCCGTCAGGCTTGCCGGCGATATCAAGCTCGCCGCGATGCAGGCGGCGCTCGGCCTGTCCTTCCTGCCCGATCAGGCTTGGCGCAATTGCGATGCCGTGCTCAGAACCGCCGGTCGGCTGCTGGTGACGCGCAGGAAACTCTTGGAGTGGACGACCGCCGCGACAGCTGGAAACCGGATGCGGCTGACGCTCGCCGGCTTCTACCGTGACATGGCGGGCGGCACCGTCGTCGGGCTGGTCCTCCTGGCCGCTGCTGTCGCGTTTTCGCCGGTCGCCTGGCCTCTGGCGCTGTTGCTGGCACTCCTCTGGTCGGCCGCGCCCGCCCTCGCGCTCTGGGTCAGCCGATCGCCGACGGCACGGCCGGGCAGGGCGCTTTCGAATGCCGATGCGGCGGAACTCCGGCTCGTCGCGCGGCGCACATGGCGGTTCTTCGAAACCTTCGTCACGCCGCTGGAAAACATGCTGCCGCCGGACAATTTCCAGGAAACCCCGCTGCCCGCCATCGCCCATCGGACTTCGCCGACCAATATCGGTCTCTATCTTCTCTCGACGGTCGCTGCGCGCGACTTTGGCTGGGTGGGAACGCTTGAAGCGCTTGAACGGCTGGAAGCGACCTTTTCGACGCTCAAGCGGCTCGACCGGTTCAACGGCCATTTCTTCAACTGGTACGATACACGCGATCTCAGAACCCTCGCTCCCGCCTATGTCTCCTCCGTCGATAGCGGCAATCTCGCCGGCCACCTGATCGCATTGGCGAATGCCTGCGAGGAGTGGGCCGGGACGCCGCCGGCGGAAGACGGGGAGGGTTTCGGTGATACGCTGGCGCTCGCCCGCATGGCTCTCGGCGAGACGGCCGGCAATCCCGGTGCCAGCCTGACGGACATTATTGACGAAGCTGAAACCCTCGTGCGTGGCCCGCAATCCATCGAGGCCGCAACACCCGCATTGACGCGGCTTCTGGACAAGGCCCTGAAACTGGCCGAGCAGGCAACACCTGCCGATGACGGCACGGCCGCCGATCTTACGTTCTGGATCGGCGCGCTCGCCCGATCCGTCACACAGGCCGCGCGCGACCGACAGGTCTTCCGCGATGATGCCGCCTCCGTGAAAGCCCGGCTTCAGGCGCTTGCGGACACAGCCCGCACCATGGCGCTCGACATGGATTTCGCCTTTCTGTTCGATCCCGACAGGAAGCTCCTGTCCATCGGCTATTCGCTCGCCGACAACGGGCTCGACCCGAACTGCTACGACCTTCTTGCTTCGGAAGCCCGGCTTGCGAGCTTCTTCGCCATCGCAAAGGGCGATATCAGCACGCGCCATTGGTTCCGCCTCGGCCGGGCGGCGACGCCGCTCGGCAGCGGCTCGGCGCTGATCTCCTGGTCGGGCTCGATGTTCGAATATCTCATGCCGTCGCTCGTGATGCGCGCACCGGCGGGAAGCCTGCTCGACGACACGAACAGGCTGATCGTCGCACGGCAGGAGGCCTATGGGCGGTCGCGGCACGTGCCTTGGGGCATATCGGAATCCGCCTTCAATGCGCGTGACATCGAGTTCACCTATCAATATTCCAACTTCGGCGTGCCGGGGCTCGGCCTCAAGCGCGGGCTGTCAGGCAACATTGTCATCGCCCCCTATGCCACCGGCCTTGCCGCCATGGTCGATCCCCATGCTGCGCTCGAAAACTACCGGCATCTCGAATCCCTTGGCGCGCGCGGCTTGCACGGCTTCTACGAGGCGCTGGACTTCACCCGCGCCCGCCTGCCCGAAGACGCCCGCGTCGAGATCATCCGCAGCTACATGGCTCACCACCAAGGCATGACCATCGTCGCCATCGCCGTCCTCCTGCAGGACGGGCGTATGCGGGCGCGGTTCCACCGGGAGCCGATGATCATGGCCAGCGAACTCCTGCTGTCGGAGCGCATGCCGCGCGATGTGGCGATCGCCCGGCCGCGCGCCGAGGAGGTCAAGGCCTCCGCAGGAATTTCGCTGAACCCGGCGCCGTCGGTACGCCGGCTCTCGCTGCCCGTTGCCGGCGCGCCGGTCACGCATCTCTTGTCCAACGGGCGTTATGCGGTGATGCTGACGGCCACGGGCGGCGGCTACAGCCGCTGGCGCGACATCGCCGTCACGCGCTGGCGCGAGGATGCGACCCGCGACGATTGTGGCGCTTTCATCTTTCTCAGGGACATGCAGACCGGCACGATCTTCTCCCCCACGCTGCCGGTAGTCGGCGACAGGGCCGAGGCCTCGGTGGTCTTCGGCGAGGACCACGCACAATATATCCGCCATGACGAGACGCTGACGACGGAGATGGATGTCATCGTCTCCGGCGAGGACGACGGCGAGGTGCGCCGCATCTGCCTCACCAACAGCGGGCGGCGGGCACGCGAGATCGAACTGACCTCCTATGCCGAACTGGTGCTCGCCACCCCGGCCACCGACAACGCGCATCCCGCCTTCGCCAAGATGTTCGTCGAGACCGAGCATTTGGCCGAATACGGCGCGCTCATCGCCACGCGCCGCCGCCGCACGCCCTCGGAGGCGGAGATCTGGGCGGCCAACTTCACCGTGGTCGAGGGCGATACGATTGCCGATCCGCAATACGAATCCGATCGCGCCCGTTTCCTTGGGCGCGGCCGCACCATCGCCACGGCCGCCGCCATTCATGACGGGCAGGCGCTGTCCAACACCGCGGGAACCGTGCTCGATCCGATCTTCGCGCTGCGCCGCAGCGTGCGGGTGCTTCCCGGCAAAGTGGCGCGCATTGCCTTCTGGACGGTTGTCGCACGGTCGCGGGAAGAGCTTCTTGAACGCATCGACAAGCACCACGACAGAAGCGCCTTCGAGCGGGCGAAGACGCTCGCCTGGACCCAGGCGCAGGTGCAGCTTCACCATCTCGATATGGATCTGGAGGAGGCGTCGGACTTCCAGCGTCTTGCCGCGCCCATCCTCTATGCCGACGCGCGCTTCCGTCCCGCCTCGGATGCCATCCTCGCCGGTGCCGGGCCGCAGTCGGGCCTGTGGCCCTACGGCATTTCCGGCGACCTGCCGATCGTGCTGCTGCGCATCGAGGATACCGAAGACCTTCCCCAGCTGCGCCAGATGCTGCGCGCACACGAATACTGGCGCATCAAGCGGCTCGCCGTCGATCTGGTGATCGTCAACGAACGTGCCGCCTCCTATGTGCAGGACTTGCAGAACGCCGTTGAAGCCGCCGTGCGCTCCAGCCAGTCCCGCCCGCGTTTCGGCGACATGCCGGCGCAGGGCGCGGTGCATGTGCTGCGCACCGATTTCCTGAACCAGGAGACGAAGAATCTCCTGAACGCCACCGCGCGCGTCGTGCTGTCCGCCCATCATGGCCTCATCGCCGATCAGCTCGCACGCCTTTCTGCTGGCGTCGAGCGCTCGGCTCCTCTGCCGCCATCCTTTCCCTCGAAATCCTCGGCCGAGATGGTCGCGCCACCGGTGGATCTGGAATTCTTCAATGGATTTGGAGGCTTCGACAGGGACGGCACGGAATATGTCACCGTGCTGGAAGACGGCGCGACGACCCCGATGCCCTGGATCAACGTCATCGCCAATCCCGCCTTCGGCTTCCAAGTGTCGAGCGACGGCAGCGCCTATAGCTGGGCGGAAAACAGCCGCGAGAACCAGATCACCCAATGGTCCAACGATCCGGTCTACGACCCCTCCGGCGAGGCGCTTTACATCCGCGACGAGGAGACGCTGGATCTTTGGAGCCCGACGGCCCAGCCGATCCGGGATAACGGGCGGTATGTTGCACGCCATGGCTTCGGCTACAGCCGTTTCGCGCATCGGGCGCACGGGATCGAAAGCGAGCTGCTGTCCTATGTGCCGCTCGCCGATCCGATCCGCATTTCGCGGCTGACGCTGACCAACCATTCGTCGCGGCCGCGCCGCCTGTCGGTCACGAGCTATGCCGAATGGGTGCTCGGCACCCTGCGGGGTGCCGGCGCACCTTTCATCGCCACATCCCTTGACGCCGAGACGAGGGCGGTTTTCGCCCGCAATCGATCGGCCATGAGTTTCCCCGGCCGCGTCGCCTTTGCCGATCTCGGCGGCCGGCAGACCGCATGGACCGCCGACCGCACGGAATTCCTCGGACGCAACGGCAGTTCCGCACGACCGGCGGCGCTCGCAAGGAGAATGCCGCTCGGCGCCAAGGTCGGTGCCGGTCTTGATCCCTGCGCGGCGCTGCAATGCACGGTCGAGCTCGACCCGGGCGAAAGCATCGAACTCGTCTCCTTCCTCGGCGAGGCTGCTTCGGCCGAGGCGGCGGGCGCGCTGATCACCCGCTACCGCGCCGCCGATCTCGATGCGGCTCTTGCCGACGTGACGACGTATTGGCAGACGCTTTTGCAGACCGTGCAGGTCAGGACGCCGGACCGGGCGATGGATATCATGCTGAACGGCTGGCTTCTCTACCAGACGCTTGCCTGCCGCATCTGGGCGCGCTCGGCCTTCTACCAGGCCAGCGGCGCCTATGGCTTCCGCGATCAGTTGCAGGACGGTATGGCGCTCGCTTTCGCCCGGCCGGAGGAGACGCGGGCGCATATCCTGCGCGCCGCCGGGCGGCAGTTTGCCGAAGGCGACATGCAGCATTGGTGGTTACCCCATTCCGGCGCAGGTGTTCGCACGCGGATTTCCGACGACCGCGTGTGGCTCGCCTTCGCCACCGCGACCTATATCGGAACGGCCGGCGACGCGCCGATCCTTGATGAAGCCATCCCGTTCCTGGATGGGCCGGTCCTCGCCGAGGGAGAACACGATGCCTTCTTCCAGCCGACGCCCTCCGGCCAGTTCGCATCGCTCTTCGAGCATTGCGCCCGCGGCCTTGACCAGGCTGTCGCGCTCACCGGCCGGCATGGCCTGCCCCTGATGGGCACCGGCGACTGGAACGACGGTATGAACCGGGTGGGCGAGGGGGGCGGGGGCGAAAGCGTCTGGCTTGGTTGGCTCCTGATCCGCGCGATCGACCTGTTTGCACCGCTTGCGGAGAGCCGCGACCCCGAGCGCGCTGCGCGCTGGAAGGCGCATGCGCAGACGCTCAAGGCTTCCATTGAACAGGAAACCTGGGACGGGGCCTGGTACCGGCGCGCCACTTTCGATGACGGCTCATGGCTGGGATCGAAGGACAATGACGAATGCCGGATCGATAGCATCGCCCAGTCCTGGGCGGTCCTGTCCGGCGCTGCCGATCCCGCCCGCGCCGCCGCCGCCATGGCGTCGCTGGAAACTCACCTGATCCGCAAGGAGGACGGCCTCGCGCTCCTCTTCACGCCGCCGTTCGATGCGACCCCGCGTGATCCGGGCTACATCAAGGGCTATCCGCCGGGTCTGCGCGAAAACGGCGGCCAGTACAGCCACGCTGCCATGTGGGCGATCCTCGCTTTCGCCCGGCTGGGGGAGGGCGACAAGGCACACGATCTCTTCGCGCTCCTCAACCCGATCAACCATGCAGGCACGTCGGAGGCAGCATTGCGCTACAAGGTCGAGCCCTATGTGGTGGCCGCCGACGTCTATTCGGTCGCGCCGCATATCGGGCGCGGCGGCTGGACATGGTACACCGGCTCCGCCGCCTGGATGTATCGTGCCGGCATCGAGGGCATCCTCGGCCTGCGCCGGGAAGGTGGAGTGCTCGTGATGGAACCCTGCCTGCCGGCATCATGGCCGCAGGTCGAGGTGATAATCACAATGAGTGATACTCGCTACGAAATCCAAATCGGAAGGGTTTCGGATCGGCCAGACAGCACGCCCTCCGCGACGTTGGACAGCGCGCCGTTGCCCTACGCCGGCGGCCCGATACGCTTGCCGCTGGATGGGGACAGCCATGTTCTCGTGGTTATAGGTGAATGACCGAGCTTTGAAGTCGCGTCAGATTGGAATTTATCGGGTCACAAACGGGAGTGTGGTCTTTTCTGGCTGGCAATGCATGCCAGCCCTCTCGAGGTCATGCGCCACATGCATTGCGATGTCGTTGAAGGCCGGCTTGCCGCGGTGGATGTCCGCACCGAATATCTCGCGTCTGATAAAAGCCGTGTGACCTAGCAGGTGGATTGTGTCGTTTACGCCAATGTCACCTCGTGGCACTAGGGCTGACACCGGTCAGCCGAGTCACGATCATTTCCGCAATCGGGATCGCCGAGGTCGCTGCAGGTGACGGCGCATTGCAGACGTGTAGCATGCGGTCGGTTTGGGCGAAGAGGAAATCGTGGATGAGGCTGACGTGGCTGCAGTCGAACGAGCAGCGAGCGCCGCCTTCGCCCACGATTTCATCACGCCTTTCCGAATGGCTATAAGACCGTGGTCGGGGATGGCGGTCTCAAGTGACAGGACCGATACGCTGCCCGCCAAATTATAAGAAGGTGCGGGTCATCGATTCAGATCCATTCAAGAGCAAAGCGATCTGGCTCTGCGCAAGTCGTGAGGTAATCCATGATGCGGCCGGACGGTAGCCGTCTACGCAAACGGACAATGCGCCGGTTCAGTCACGGCTGTCGCGTTCCGCTGTGACCTGAAGGCGGCTGACTTCTCGTAGGCCAGTTTGCGTAAGCGCATGATCGACCCGAGTGGCCGGTGCGCTACAACGCCGTTCCATGGACTGAACTTCATGCCGTCATCAACCGTTTGCACGCGGTCCTCATTCCAGGCCGGTTGCGGTTCGGCGACAATGTGGGCGATGGTGATGAAAGGGCTCTTGTCTTCGTCCCAAGCGTCGACGCCTTCGACTGGCATGTCGTTAAGATCGGTGCACAGCTGCACCTGCAGATGCCAGACAGCCGTTTCCGCGGCAAAAAAGCGCTGTACCTCGTGGCGGATAATGTCGGGATCGGCGCCGGTATCGAGCCTCGTTCCGCTGAGCGCCCGAAGATTTTCCGAAGCCGGAACGATGGCCAGCTTCGCGATATAATCGCCATGACGCAGCGGCAGCTGGGTGAAAAAACTGTCGCCGAGGATGTGGGTTTGCGGATTGCCGCCGAGCGATTTGAGCATCACGCTTTCGCCACCGACCGCTTCGATGACGGCTTCCACGCCCTTAAACACTTTGGAAATCAGCTCCTTGCTCCGCTCCAGGTGGTCGGTTGTCAGAGCCAGCATCTTCAGGCTTCGCAAGAAGGCCTTTCCACTCGCCGAGTTAAAGGTCTTTCCATTGACCATCACGAAGTCCTGGCTAATCGATCCTTCCGCACAGGGCAGCCGCGCGCCTTGGACGTCCAGCACCTTCAAAGCCATACCGCGCGGCGTGGAGATGCTGTCGTGTAGCAGGTCGCCCGGTGTTGTCGAGAGCCGAACTACGGCTTCATATGTCTGCGGATTGGCAAAAATTCCTTGTGCCAGTTCCGGCGAAAGGTCGGGGAGCACTTCGAGGCGCGCGGCAAGCAGGCCATGGCTCTTGGCATGCACGCAGCGGGTCGCATGGCCGCTGTCGGCATAGGTCTTTTCGGCGATGGAGAGCATCGTCTCGGCGATGTCGCGTGCGGTTTGGGGCTCGTCCGGTTCGATTTTCTCGACTTCGGGGTAGTAGCGAAGTCGTGTGATGGCGAGGCGATCGCTCATTGTACGACCTCGCTTTCGAGGATCTTGTCGATCGTAATCGGCAGATCGCGGATGCGTTTGCCGGTCGCATGGAAGATCGCGTTCGACACAGCGGCGGCAACGCCGACGATGCCGATCTCGCCGAGCCCCTTAACGCCGATCGGGCTTGCCTTGTCGTCATCCTCCTCGACGAAGATCACATCGATGTCATGAATGTCGGCATGGGCCGGCACATGATATTCGGCAAGATTGTGATTCATGATGCGGCCGGTGCGATGATCGATCATGCCCTCCTCGTGCAGAGCCATGCCGATGCCCATCACGACGCCGCCGAGAATCTGGCTTCGCGCGGTCTTGGAGTTGAGGATCCGGCCCGCGGCGATGGCGCTCACCACGCGCGTGACCCGCACAACACCCAGCTCTTCATCGACCTTCACCTCGACGAAGACCGCTGAATGGCTATAGGCGGCATAACGCATCATCGACAGCATATCGGGGCCGACCTTGGCGTGCTCCTCGACCGCGTCGAGGCCGGCCATCGCCATGATGTCGGCAAGAGCGATGCCGACCTGGTGATTGGTCTCAAGAACGAGGCGGCCTTCGGCGATTTCGACCTGCTCTTCGCTCGCCTTGGCGAGCGGCGAATTCTCCATCGACTTGGCATGATCCAGAAGCGTCTTCACGACGGCTTTCGCCGCCGCCTGAACGGCCGAGCCGGTGGTCGCGGCCGTCCAGGAGCCGCCTTCGACGCCGGTCTTTGGAAGGTCGGACCTGCCGATGTCCACCGTGACGGCGTCGATCGGACAGTCGAAGACCTCCGCCGCGAGCTGGCCGAGGATCGTATATGTTCCGGTTCCGATGTCGGAGGCCGCCGCGCTGACCATGACATTCCCATCGGCCGACAAGCGGACCGCTGCTTCGCCTTTCGACATCATGGCTTCCCAGATGCCGCCTGCCATGCCCCAACCGACGAGGTCGTTGCCGTCGCGCACGGAGCGCGGCTTGGGCGAGCGCTGCGACCAGCCGAAGCGCTTAGCGCCTTCACGGTAGCAGGCATGCAGTGCCTTGGAGGTGATGGCCTTGTCCTGGTTCTGGTCGCGGTGGACAAAGTTGCGCACCCTCAGTTCCAGCGGATCGATGCCGACGTCGTAGGCGAGTTCATCCATCGCCATTTCGAGTGCTGCAACGCCGCTCGCCGCGCCCGGCGCGCGCATGTCACCAGGTGTTGCGAGGTCGAGCTTTACGAGTTCGTAGGAGATTTTCACATTATCGCATTTGTAGGCGAGGCCGGACCAGTTTGCGACATTCTCCTGGTAATCCTCGTGGCGGGAGGTGGTGTGCACCGCGTGGTGCAGGACGGCCTGAAGGTGGCCTTCGTCATCCGCCGCCAGCGAGACGGTCTGCACGCAGGATGGGCGCCATGAGAGGTAGAACATTTCCCGCCGCGTCATCTCCACCTTCACCGACCGGCTGAGATCGAGGCTTGCCATGACGGCGAAGAAGAGGTGGTGTTTCGGCCGCAGTGCCTGGCCAAAGGCGCCGCCGACAAAGTCGTTTTTCACGATCACCTTGTCGGGGTCGAGGCCAAACACGCCGCAGACGTAATCGCGGCTGTTCTGCGAGCCCTGCGTCTTGTCGTGAATGGTGAGCCTGCCTTCATCTTCAAAGCGCACGGTGGCTGCGAACAGCTCCATCGGATTGTGATGTTCGCCCGCCAGCACATAATCGGCAGAAATCTTGTGCGGTGCCGCGGCGAAAGCGGCCTCGGCGTCGCCGCGCGGCGGCGGGGGCAGAAACTGCTTCATGCGCGCGACCGGCGGCTCGTAGCTGTTGTGCTGTTCCGCCACGATGTCGGTATGCGGGGTTTCGGCGGCATAATGCACATGGATCAAGCCGGCGGCGTCGCGTGCGGCCTCCGGCGTTTCTGCGACCACGAAAGCGACCGGCTGGCCATCGAACAGCACGCGGTCATTCTCCAAGGGACGGAACGGGTGCCCGGGCAGCGCCACGGCATCCTTCCACTTGCTATCGCGATAGGCCGCTTTCGGCCGGTTCTCATGGGTGTAGATCTTGACCACGCCCCGCACGCGTTCCGCCGCGCGCGTATCGATTGCCAGGATGCGGCCAGCTGCGATGGTGGCGAGCGCCACATGGCCGAACAGCATTCCGGGCTCGAAATGTTCTGCTGCATATTTGGCCTGCCCGGTCACTTTCAGAGGCCCGTCGATGCGCGATATCGGCAAGCCGACGATTTTGGAACGGTCGAGCATGCTTGCCTCCTACTGGATTGCCTTGATCGTTTGGCTTTGGGGCGTGCCGCCAGCCGCCTGGCGCAATGCGCGCACGATCGCTTTTCGGGCGAGGGGAATCTTGAAGTCGTTTCCGCCAAGCCCTTTGGCCTCATGGAGCAGGCGGTCGGCCACGTGCTGGAATGTTACATCCTGCGCCGGCGCACCGGCATACTCCCCTTCGACGAGGGGATCGCGCCAAGGCTTGTGCGCCACGCCGCCAAGCGCGACACGAAGGTCGACGATGCGACCGTCGGAGATTTCCATCGCGGCGGCCACGGACACCAGAGCAAAGGCATAGGACAGACGATCTCGCAGCTTCAGATAGGTGTAGTGGCCGGCGAAACGATTGGCTTCCAAACGGATGCCGGTGACGATCTCGCCACGCGCAAGGGTATTGTCCCGGTGCGGCATGTCCCCCGGCAATCGATGGAAATCCCCAAAGGCAATGTCCCTTGCGCTGTCAGGCCCCACCACCTCCACGGTCGCGTCCAGGGCCGCGAGCGCCACACACATGTCCGAGGGATGAACGGCGATGCATTTGTCGCTGGCGCCAAGGATGGCGTGCATGCGGGTGAGGCCGCCAATGGCCGCGCAGCCGCTGCCCGGTTCGCGCTTATTGCAGGGGGTGGAGGGGTCGTAGAAATAGGAACAGCGGGTCCGCTGCAGAAGGTTGCCGCCCGTCGTCGCGGCATTGCGCAATTGCGGCGAGGCACCGGCGAGGATGGCGCTTGCAAGCAGGGGGAACCGTGCCTGAATCCGGGCATCGTAGGCAACGGCGGAATTGCTCGCCAGCGCGCCGATGCGAAAGCCGCCATCAGGCAGCTCCTCGATTTCCTTCAAGGGAAGAGAATTGATGTCGATGATCGCGTCCGGGCGCGCCACGTCGTACTTCATGAGATCGACGAGATTGGTGCCGCCAGCCAGAAACTGGGCTTGCGGGCGGGCGGCAAGGGCTGCAACGGCATCTGCAACGGTTTCGGCGCGTGTGTAAGTAAAGCGCTTCATTCCGCAGCCTCCCGATAGGAGGCTCTATCTGCGAGCACCTCCTCGATGGCGTCGGCTATGTTGGTATAGGCGCCACAACGACAGAGATTGCCGCTCATCAATTCGCGAATGTCTTCACGCGTGGAAGCATGCCCTTCGTTCAGCAGCCCGATGGTGGAACAGATCTGCCCCGGAGTGCAGTAGCCACACTGAAAGGCATCATGCTCGACGAACGCCTTCTGCACGGGATGCATTTCCTCAGGCGTGCCAAGACCTTCCACGGTGGTGATCGCAGCTCCCTCCAACGTGACGGCGAGCTTGAGGCAGGCGTTCATCCGCTGCCCCTCGATGAGGACCGTGCATGCGCCGCACTGGCCATGGTCGCATCCCTTCTTGGTGCCTGTCAGCTCAAGATCGCTGCGCAGAAGGTCGAGCAGCGTCGTCCAGGGATGGACGTCGAGCGTGTAGGGCTTGCCATTGATCGTGAGGGAGAGGGGACAGGTCGGAAAACGGTCTTCAAGCGCGGTGTCCATGGTGCTGCCTTTCATCACGAGGATGGGTCGCTAACGGGGGGCGATAGGCTTTGTTCCGCTGAACGATTGGTGAGGTGGACTTGCCGAAGCAGTCGGTAGTCGAGGATGAAGCTGTTCTTTTCTTCCTTGCGTCGTTCGTCTTTGGCTTTTTCGCTGTGGTCAGTCTTCTTCACCAGAATAAGGCTGCGCCTTGAAGAGGCGGGCAGCATGCGCCGTGTTGCGGGCGACGAGATCGAGCGTGGACCGCACGACCTCGGGGATTTCCGTCAGATCGACGAAATTGACCGAACCCATCGCTTCCCCGACCCAATAGGTCACGGCGTTGGCGGGAATGGTGAAGCCGACATCGTTCAGAGCCTGAAAGAGTTCCGCCGAGACGTGATGTGCACCGTCCTCGTTGCCGACGACGGCAACGGCGGCGACCCGGCCGTACGAAACCATCCGGCCTTCATCGTCCTTTTCCTCCAGAAAGGCGTCCATGCGTTCCAGCGCCCGCTTGCAGACGCTGGAGGACTGGCCCATCCAGATCGGCGTGCCCATGATGAGGATATCGGCATTCAGAATCCTGCGGCGGATGTCGGGCCACGTGTCGCCATTGCCTTCATCCGAGGTAACGCCGGGCTTGATGTCGTAATCGGCAAGCTGCAGGAACTCCGTTGCCACACCCAGCGGTTCCATCGCGGCGGCGGGGACGCCTTCACGCGCACCGGCTTCAGCATGATGGGCGAATGCCGCGGCATCGCGCCGGCCGACTGGATCACTCTCTATCGCAGCGCCGTCAAGTAAGGCGGCCGACCACGGAGAGCTTATGGCGCCGCCATTCTCGCTGATCACCGCGTGGTCGTTGACCTGTTGACGAATTTTCCAGCGATGCCATCTTTATAATGCTTCAGCGGTTGTCCAATCGTGGGGCATGATCCACCTGAGCGCGGGGGATTTTGTGTCGGGTCCGTGGGTTCCTCGCCATAAGGGCGAGATGGCACGATTGATCGGTTCGTTCGACTGGAGTCGAACAAATGTCGGCTCTCTTTGCGAGTGGCCGCCGTATCTCCGTTCCGCTGTCGATGTCATGCTCGGAGCAAACGTCCAGACCGTCCTCTTCTGGGGACCGCAATTCCTGGCCCTCTACAACGATGCCTATGCACCGACCATCGGCGACAAACATCCGCATGCGTTGGGCAAACCCGCATGTGAATATTGGGCCGAGTTGTGGACAGACCTTGAACCGCTTTTGAGGCGTGTTCTGGAGACCGGCGAGACCGTTTCGGCCAAGGACCGGCCGTTCTACATCGAGCGCGGGCGCGGGCCGGAGACGGTCTATTTCGACATCTCCTATTCTCCTGTCCACGGTGACGATGGTGCGGTCGCCGGAGTGTTCTGCATTGTCAACGAGACGACCGAGCTGAAACGTGCGCAGGACATTGAGCGCCAATTGGCTGCAATTATCGCCTCCACGGATGACGCGATTTTGAGTTCTGACCTCGACATGACGATCACCAGCTGGAATCGCGGTGCTGAACGGCTGTATGGCTATGGGGCCGATGAGATGATCGGCCGCTCGGTATTGTTGTTGATACCGGAGGATCGCAGCGACGAGGAGCACGAACTCTTCCGCAAAATTGGTCGCGGCGAACACGTCCCGCCTTATGAAACGAAGCGCCGGCGGCGTGACGGCACGTTTGTCGATGTGTCCCTTACCGTTTCTCCCATCTATGGCGGAGCGGGCGAGATTGTCGGAGCATCCAAGATCGCACGGGACATCACCGGGAAGAAGCAATTCGAGCGGTTTCAGGCGATGGCCATGGGCGAGCTCAAGCACCGGATCAAGAATATCCTGTCGACGGTGACGGCGATTGCTCGGCAGACATTTGTCAACGGTGAGGAGGAGCGGGCAGCTGCTAGGACCTTCGACGAGCGCCTGGCATCCCTGGCGCGCGCTCACGACGTTCTGACGAGCGGTAACTGGGAAGAGGCGGATTTGCGTGCCGTTATCGATACCGCTCTCCAACCCTATTCCCCCGATCGCTTCCAGATAAACGGGCCTGCGATCAGCGTGGGAGCCCATACGGTCACGGCGTTGACGCTTGCGTTCCATGAGTTGGCGACGAACGCCGCAAAATACGGTGCGCTTTCCCAAGATGGGGGACGGGTTTCGATAAACTGGCAGGAGGACCAAGACGCTTCTCGCTTCGTACTTTCCTGGAAGGAAGAGGGAGGGCCGAATGTTATCGCCCCAACTCATCGCGGCTTTGGCTCGAAGCTTATCGAGCGTCTCCTGGCATCCGAGCTTCGCGGTGAAGTGCGGTTGGAGTTTGCCCCTTCAGGCTTGATCTGCGAAGTGGACGCCGCCCGCCACGCCGAGGGAGCCGAAGCCTCGTAGTCTGCATGGCAAGCGTTCGCCGGAAGCGATAGTTCCCACCTTCGGTGGATATTCAACCGCTCATCTCCGTACAGGACCGTCCTGCCGATCAGGCAGCTTTGCAGATCGCCGGAACATTCCGCAACGCTCGCCGGTTCCCGCATACCGCACACGCCCTACGGAGACAGCGTTGCAACAGTCTAAACATCACAAGGGGAAAGCCCGATCCGACTACAATGCACGCTTCGCAAATCCAGACATGCGCAGGCGTCTGCAGTCGATGTATCGCATCGATCAGCCGAACACGGCATTTGAGGATTTGCTCAAGCGGCTCGACGAGGCGGGCGCCCGCGCGGAAGAAGAAGCGGAAGCATCACAAGGGGTTCGTGGCGCAAGGCTTCCATAATCCGATATAGTGATCCACTTGGCAAACGGTCCAACACGGACGAGATCCAACGGTGTGTTCGCTCGGGAACGCTCCGACCGAGATTTTCGGCAACCATGCAGGCTGTGTAAACTAAGTCGTATTCAGGCGACAAATCGTGGTAAGCGCTGGTCGAACAAGAACAGGAGTTTCATCGTGAGCGAACCGACCGTGGCGGAAGCAACAGCCCGTGTTTATCAATCGCTTGAGGCTGATAATGCGGACATCGACCTGCACATCGCGGCTCTCAAGGCGGCGTTGACGCGGGAGGGTTTGAAGGAGGCTGTATTCGAACCGGCTAGGCTGCCGCATGGCAATCGTTCCGGCAGAAAGCTGATGCAGGCCTACTTCCGCCAGCGCGGCGTGACGGTAAAGTTCTCGGCCTCGTGAAGCTCAATATGGCGTCGCGCGAGAAGGAACAAACCGCCGTACGTGTAACGAGGCCCCGCGCGAGAGCATGGGCCGCGTCAGCACTTCTGTGTCATTCGATAGGGTTCGGCGTTGCCCATGCCGAAGACCTGTCGGCCGGGCAGGACACGTTCGAGCTAACGCCACGGTTCCTGGAACAGCTTGTGGAGTGCCGTGCGCCCCGCGAGGTCCTTGGCGAGGTTGGAATGGCACTTTTCATGGGAGGAGCGGTGCCGGCGTGGCTCACACCTGTCGATGATGACAGCCACGATCGAATGATGGGGCTGGAAACCTTCGATCTCAAGGAGCCGATCACGGTGTTTGGCGCGCCGACAACCCGAATCTCGTTCCTCCAGGAATGGGTCGTGACGGAGCGGGATTACGGCGCCGCCCTCGCCACCATCCAGAAGGAGGGCATGAAGCGCGCGCCGATCAAGTTGACCGAGCAATATTATCGCTTCGTCGATCCCGAGGCCGGCCCGATGATCGGCGCCTTCGCTCCTACCGACGATGCGCTGGCCATGCTGCTGGGCATGCCGGTCGAGACCGCCAAGCCCAGGACGATGTTCGTCGGTTGCAACTACACAGTCGCTTCGCAAGATGAGTTCCTCGATGCGGCCAGCAAAGCCGACGCCATTGCCGGTGCCGCGGTACAAGACATTGAGGGCGCGCTGGAAGGCGAGCAGTAAGCCGCTGTCATGCGTTCAGGCTGGTGCCTTCCCTCAGAGAAAGCGCTGGTCATATCCCGTCGAGGACCAGAACGTCTCTTCTATCGGCTTAATTTTGGGATAGCTCTCTGTCGGCCTAAGGCGTTGACGGCCGTGGCGATGTTAATGCTCGTCCTGGTGGCCCGCTGGATAAGTTGATAGCCGGTCCCGAGTGGCCGGTTCGACTCCCATCAAGAACCCCGATGTGGGCAAACCCACCTTGAAACGGCTAGGGAATTGCTTACCTGTGATGCGATTGTGGGAGGCACCAATGGATCACTTGTTCGTCAAAACGGCATTCCAGCCCGAGGAGCTGAGCGATCTCAAGTTGCTGTTCGATGACATCACATCGCAGCCCTGGTTCGATCCGTCCGACGGCGCAAAGGAGGCTTTCGCCAGGTATCTCATCGAAACGTTCCCGTCTGGCGCCTTTGATGCCCGGAAACATCGCTCGGTCGTCGAAGCGTCGGCGCGAATGTTCTACAGCAGCGACACGGCCGCATAAGGCAAAGCCCGATAGAGACCGAGACAGAATCGAGGAAATCGGCCCGGGAGCCACCTCGTATAGCTCGACCGGGCCTTGGCGCTCGATGGTTCAAGCACTTTGGTACTCTGCCAGAGGTGCGTGCCGATGTGAATCCAGATTCGTCCGCTCATATGAGCCGGTCTGTTGGCTCACCATTGATGGTCGGGATCGACCATGAAAGTCGGGACTTCAAAGTCCCTGCCGATGGCCGACCGCAGCAAATCGATGCAGCGTTTGCGCTCCTCCTCGATGCCGTCGACAATCATCATCACGGGATCTTTCTGGCCGCGCGCCAGATGGCGGGCCGCGATGTTCCATGCTGCACGCTCGGTGGTCGATGTAAAGACGCCCGACATATCGTCCAATCTGCTTCTCCTGCGGATCACTTGGCGGCGGAGAATGCTTCGACGTCCTTGCGCGAGCGTTGCCGTGGTCAGAGGGGTGACGCGGCAAGAAGTACGGCGACGGGCACACTGATGGCCGATAGCGTCAACGCCATGGCGGTCGCAAGTTTCACCAACTGCGCGCGCCGGGCGCGCCGCTCATCCCACTCATAGGCCATCCGTGTCCTCCTCGGCACCCGACCACACCATGTCAGGACCTCAGAGTCGAGTCTTGGCCGCTGCCCTGCAGGTTTCCGTCCTCGCCAATCGGGTTGGTCGACCGCAGGTCGTCCAAGCTGATTTGAAACGGTCCTGGCGCGATGCCGCCCTCGCGATCGAATTTTGCACTCGCGATCTCCTCGAGCAACTGCCGGTGTCGTTTCAGGAGGCCGACCGGGCCAACCGCGCTGCTGTCGAACGCCTGCAGCGTGCCTGCGAAGACGAAGACGTCGATCGTCTCTCCCTCGGATGTCAGCATTTGCCAGAACAATCCGAGTTCCTTTGGCGCGGGTGCGCCGGTCTTTCTGATCAGGGGCATGTAAAGTCCTGCGTGCATTTCGACGATGGGGAGATCCTCGACAGCGGGGGCTGCCGCGAAATCTCCCCGGCTCATCTGCTTGAGTCGGATGAGCGCAGGTGATGTGGAGCGCCTATGACGAAAGTCAAATCTTTTGCCGGCGATCATGCGCCCACCCGCCTTACCTCGACACTTGGTCACGGGTCGCCCTCTTCATAGCGTCACGCTGCGCACACGACGGAACAAGCTTGCCGCGCCTGTGTTCTCCATTGCGGCTCAAACAAAGGGATTTCAGATGACCAATTTCCGCGCGAAGGGATTCGACAGTCCGTCACAGTTACGCGAGCATCTCATCGAGCTCGAGGAAGAGAGTCCAGCCGAGGATCCGAGCACGGCGAGGGCCGACCGCTCCGCCGAGCGAGAGATCGCGGCCTTGCGGAAGGAGGTCGAGAATCTACGAGCGCGATTGTCGGCGATCCGGAAAGAGGCTGAAGGTATCGATGCGCCATCGTCGCGGGGTGAACGTCACCCATGGATGCGGATAGCCACGACTGTCGCGATGACCTACCTCCTTGGGCGGCTGGTGCAGCGCCTTCGGCTCGGCGCGTCGGGCGCGGCGGCTGTGCCGATTATTGCGGCGCAGGTCGACCGCAGGATCTGGTGAGGACGGTCATGGCGGCTGACAAGCTTTCGACCTACAGGAAGAAGCGGGACTTCAATCAGACGCAGGAGCCGAGTGGCTCGGCGGCCGTTAAATCCTCGAACCGGCTGCGGTTTATCATCCAGAAGCATGATGCCACGCGCTTGCACTACGATCTCCGCCTCGAACTCGACGGCGTCTTCAAATCCTGGGCCGTGACCAGGGGGCCGTCGCTCGATCCGCATGACAAGCGGCTGGCTGTCGAGGTCGAGGATCATCCGCTAGACTACGGCGACTTCGAGGGGACCATTCCAAAAGGCCAATACGGCGGCGGCACGGTCATGCTGTGGGATCGCGGCTACTGGGAGCCTGAAGGCAACAAGTCTCCGGAAGAGGCTCTGAAGAAGGGGGATTTCAAATTCGTGCTCCATGGCAAGCGCTTGCATGGCAGCTTCGTTCTGGTGCGCATGCGCAATGATCGCGACGGCGGCAAACGGACCAACTGGCTGCTGATCAAGCACCACGACGAGCATTCCGTCGACGAGAACGGCGCGGCCATCCTGGAGGAGAACCTGACCTCGGTCGCATCCGGCCGGAAGATGGAAGAGATCGCCGCCGGCAAGGGGCGGAAGCCGGTAGCGTTCATGACGGCAGGGGGCGACGTCGAGGCCGACGCGGTCTGGGACAGCAAGCACGGCCTTGCGGCTGACGAGCGCAAGAAGAAGACGCGCAAGAACCAGGCGACAACGACGGAAGCCGATCTGCCGGACTTCATTCCTCCGCAGCTCTGTGAAACGCTCGAACGCCCGCCGGCCGGCGACAAGTGGCTGCATGAGATCAAGTTCGACGGCTATCGAATTCAGATGCGTGTCGTCGGCGGCGATGTGACGCTCAAAACCCGCAAGGGCCTGGACTGGACGGCGAAATATCCGGAGATTGCGAAGGCCGCTGCATCGCTGCCGGATTGTATCGTCGACGGTGAGATCTGCGCGCTCGATGACAATGGCGCCCCGGATTTCGCGGCCTTGCAGGCGGCGCTGTCGGAGCGCAACACCGGCAACCTGGTCTATTTCGCATTCGACCTCCTGTTCGATGGAGGGGAGGACCTGCGCGACAAGCCTCTGGTCGACCGGAAAGCCCGGCTGCAGGAAATGCTCGCGAACGCGACCGAAGATCCGCATCTGCGCTTTGTCGAGCATTTTGAGACCGGCGGCGACGCCGTGCTTCGCTCCGCTTGCAAGCTCTCGCTCGAAGGCATCGTTTCGAAACAGGCGGATGCGCGTTATCAATCCGGCCGGACCGACACCTGGGCGAAATCGAAATGCCGCGCGGGGCACGAAGTCGTCATCGGCGGCTATGCCAAGACGAACGGCAAATTTCGCTCCCTGCTGGTCGGCGTTAACAGGGGTGAGCATTTCGTCTATGTCGGCCGCGTCGGCACGGGCTATGGCGCCAAGAAGGTCGAGACGCTGCTGCCCAAGCTCAAAGCCGCCGAGGCGGAGAAATCCCCCTTCACGGGGATAGGCGCGCCGAAGAAGGAGAAGGAAGTCGTCTGGCTGAAACCCGAGCTTGTCGCCGAGATCGAATTCGCCGGCTGGACCGCGGACGGTCTGGTTCGCCAAGCCGCGTTCAAGGGCCTGCGGGAAGACAAACCGGCGGGGGAAGTCGAGGCCGAAAAGCCGGCCTCGCCGGCAAGGACCGAAACGCCGGAGCCGGCCGTGGCCGTGCAGGCGAAGCCCGCGCGCCGTAAAGGGGCGAAGGCCGAAGTCATGGGCGTGCTCATCTCCAATCCGGACAAGCCTTTGTGGCCGGACGCCGGCGACGGCAAGCCTGTGACCAAGGAAGACCTGGCCCGCTATCACGAAGCTATGGGCTCGTGGCTCATCGAGCATGTGAAGGGCCGGCCGTGCTCGGTCATCCGCGCACCGGATGGCATCGGCGGCGAACAGTTCTTCCAGCGCCACGCTATGCCCGGCACCTCGAACCTGCTGGAACTGGTCAAGGTCTTCGGTGACAAGAAGCCCTATCTGCAGGTCGACCGTGTCGAAGGCCTCGTCGCCATCGCGCAGATCGGCGGCATCGAACTTCACCCGTGGAACTGCGAACCAGGGAAACCCGAAGTGCCGGGCCGACTCGTATTCGACCTCGACCCCGGCCCGGACGTGCCGTTCTCGGTCGTGGTTGCTGCCGCCCGCGAGATGCGCGACCGTCTGGACGATCTCGGACTCATCAGTTTTTGCAAGACGACCGGCGGCAAGGGGCTGCATGTCGTGACGCCGCTCGCGGTCAACGCACGCAAGCCGCTCTCATGGGCCGACGCCAAGGGCTTTGCCCACGACGTCTGCCAGGGGATGGCGCGCGACAATCCCGACCTCTATCTCATCAAGATGACCAAGAGCCTGCGGGAAGGGCGCATCTTCCTCGACTATCTGCGCAACGACCGCATGGCGACGGCGGTGGCGCCGCTGTCACCCCGGGCGCGGCCCGGCGCCACGGTATCGATGCCGCTCAACTGGACGCAGGTCAAATCCGACCTCGATCCGAAGCGGTTCACGGTTCGGACCGTGCCGGCGCTGCTGGCGAAGACGAGTGCCTGGGAGGATTATCGCGAAGGCCAGCGCCCTCTGGAACAGGCGATCAAGCGGCTCGGCAAGCACAAGGCGGCCGCATGACCTTTGAACGGACGAGCGTCGGGGCCACATAGGAAGAATGAGGAAGCACGATCTCCACATCGAGAAGCTGGCGCGCCTCCGGCGAATCCGCGGGTTGGCGCGGCTAATGGACACCGCGCTTCGCGTTCCCGGCACGCGGATTTCGCTCGGGGCGGACTCTGTTCTCGGCCTGATCCCGGGCATCGGCGATTTCGCTGCGGCGGCTGTCAGCCTCGTCATCGTCAATGAGGCGCGCCGTCTCGGTGTGCCGAACGACAAGCATCGTCAAGATGCTGGTCAATGTCGGCTTCGATACGGTCGCGGGCAGCGTGCCAGTGCTTGGCGACGTCTTCGACGTCTATTTCAAGTCAAACCGCCGGAATTTGCAGCTGGTGCTGGATCACTTCGGTCTCGACCATGCCGACCTTGACCGGCGACGATAGTCACTTGCCGACGGCGGAGGCTTCCATCTCGAATACCGCGGCATTATCCTGGACTTCGCGCAGGCCCTTGTAGGAGGCGTGGCGCAGATTGCCGTCGTCGGTCCAGCCGCGGAATTCGATCTCTGCGATGAGCGTCGGTAGCGCGAACACGTAGTTCTTGCCCTTCAGCGGCACAGCCGGTTTCTTCGTCTTCAGCTTGTCCAGCGTCTTGCGCAGATATTCGGCGTCCTTCGTCTTGAAGCCCGTTCCGACCGAGCCGACCGACACCCAGGTGTCGCCGCGCCGAGCCGCGAGCAGCAAGCTGCCGATCCCGCTCCGCGCCGCGGCAGATTGTTCGTAGCCGACGATCATGAAGCTCTCGCTCTGAACGCACTTGATCTTGATCCAGTCACCCGTGCGGCCGGAGCGATAAGGTCGGTCGCGATGCTTGGCGATGATGCCTTCAAGGCCGAGCGAGCAGGCCTTCGCCAACAGCTCGGCGCCATCATCGTGGGCCTCTTCTGACAACTGCACCGCGCCGGTGGCGCCGTCGAGGAAATCCGAGAGCAGATGCCGCCGGACGTCGAGTTCCGTCTTGGTAAGGTCATGACCATCGAAATAGAGCAGGTCGAACGCGAAAAAGATGGCCTCGGTGGAAGCGCGCTTCCCGCCGCGGCCGCCGAGCGAACGCTGCAGCGCCCCGAAATCAGCGTGCCCTTGCTTGGTGAGGACCACGGCTTCGCCGTCGAGAATGGCGGTTCCGACGCCGAGCTTCTTCGCGGCTTCGGCGATAGTCGGAAAGCGGTGAGTCCAGTCATGACCGCCGCGCGTTATGATGCGCACCCCTTTCGGCTCGATGTGGATGGCGAGGCGATAGCCGTCCCATTTGTTTTCGAACAGCCAGTCCGGTCCTTCGGGCGGCCCCGGCCGGAGAAGGGCGAGGCATGGCTCGACGCGGTCGGGCATCGGATCGAACGGGAGGCTCGGCTGCGCGGGATTGCGTTTGCGCACCGGGCGCGACTGCAGCGCCGTGCCGGAGTCGTCGAGCAGGGGGATGGCAGATCGGCGCTTCACTTTCATGGAGATCCATCACGCGTGCGAGAGGAAACAGACATAGGCGACCCATGCGACGATTTCAGGAGGCGCGCTTACCTTTTTCGCCGGCGAGGCTCTTGCGCAGCGCATCCATGATATCGATGACGTTGCCGCCTGACGGCCGCTCTTCACCTTTGGCCTTGCCTTTCCTCGATGGCTTTAGCGCCTTCTTCTTTTTGGCGATGATGTCGAGCAGCGCGTCCTGAACGGGATCAGAGACCATGTCCGGCGACCACGTCTTCGTGTGCTGCTGGATGAACTTCTGAACCATGGGCACGAGGTCGGGATCGGACCTCGCGTCGATATCCTCGAAATAGGATTCCTCCGGCCGCACCTCGTCGCCGAAGCGCAATGACCAAAGCACGATGCCTTCGCCGCGCGGCTCCAGCACGACGGCCCGCTCGCGCCGGCCGATCACCAGACGTGACACGCCAAAGACCTTGTCCGACGCCATGGCGTCGCGGATGACGGCGAAGGCTTCGTGGCCAACCGGATCGTCGGGCACGAGATAATGCGGCTTTTCCAGATAAATCCATTCGATGCTGTCGCGCGGCACGAACTTGTCGATGTCGATCGTCTTCACCGTGTCGAGCGCCACCGCATCCAGCTCGTCGTCGGTGAGCAGGACATAGTCGTTCTCACCACGGGCATAGCCCTTCACCTCATCGTCGTCCTTCACCGGCTTGCGCGTGACGGCATCGACATATTGCGAGACGACGCGATTGCCGGTCTCCCTGTTCAAGGTGTGAAACCGGACCTTGTCGCTCTCCGACGTTGCCGGCGACATCGAGACGGGGCAGGTGACGAGCGAGAGCTTCAGATAGCCCTTCCAGTAGGGGCGGGGTGCCATGATCTATCTCCTCAACCGGCTTTGCGCTGTGCGGCCGCTGGGCTCCGCGCCTTCGACGCGGTGGCGCGGGCCGCCGGCTTGCGGCCGGTGCCCTTGTTGGCATTTGCGGCGGAGCGTTTCGGCGTGTCGTCATCGGCCTTCAGCATTTTGGCGCTTTCGCGCAAGGCGGCCAGAAGATCTTCGGGCTTGGACACCTTGACTTCCTTGCGCTTCGGGAGAGCCTTGCCCTCGATCTTGGCCTTCACCAGTTCAGCGACGGCAGTCTCGTATCGATCGTCGAACGCCGCCGGATCGAAGGTGCCCTTCTTGGTGGCGATGATGTGCTTGGCGAGATCCAGCATTTCGCCCTTGATGCGCAGCTTCGGTATCTCCTCGAATGCCTTTTCCGAGGAGCGAACCTCATAGTCGTATTGCATGGTCGTGGCGATCAGGCCTTTGCCATGCGTGCGGATCAGGACGGTGCGCATGCGCCGGAACAAGACCGTGCGGGCGACCGCGGCGACCTTCGACTTCTCCATGGCGTCCCTGAGCGCGGTGAAGGCGTCCGACGAAACACGGTCAGTCGGCACGAGATAGTAGGGCTTGTCGAAATAGACGTCATCGACATCGGAGCAGGGGATGAAGGCCTCGATCGTCAGCGTCTTGTTGCTCTCCGGGATGGTTGCGGCGACCTCTTCGGGATCGATCATGATGTACTGGCCGTTCTCGATCTCGAAACCCTTTGTCTGGTCCTCGCGCTCGACCTCCTTGCCGGTATCGCTGTCGATGAAAACGCGGTTGACGCGATTGCCGGTCTTTTTGTTGATCGTGTGGAACGAGATGCGCTCGGACGTGCTGGCCGCCGTGTAGAGGCCGACACCGCAACTCACCTCGCCGAACTTGATGAAACCCTTCCACTGGGCACGATGACCGGCCATCTCGAAACTCCCGACTCGACGCAACCAAAGCGAGTCAAGCGAATCACATGCGAATTTGTTCCGAGTCGAAAAGAATCGGAAATCAATAACTTAGGCCTCTTCATCCTCACTTTTGACGAGTCTCGATCATGCCTTTGATTCGCTGCATCTTTTCGAGTTGGCGTGCGTTTCTTGGGCATCGCAACTGGAAGGCAATGGGATGGTCGACGGTGACGACATTGGCCAGGACGCCACGGAGGACGACGAGCGCGCCGCCGTCTCGTTTCCGTTCGACCAGATGACGGTACAGCGGTTTCGCGAAGCCTTTCCGCGCGCCCGCTGGAGCGACCGGCGGAAGGCGTGGCTCGTCCCTGGAACGACCGCGCGGCGGCGCATCGATCGCTGGATGGCAAGGGAAGAGTCGCGTGTCGATCCCTATGCCGATGCGAAGGGCAGGGATGCGTTCGAGTTCGAGCCGATCCTCAGCCCCTATCTTGGCGTTGACAGAGAAGGGTTTCGCATCAAGACGCCCTATTCGCGCAAGCTGGTCGAGGAAATCCGCCAAGTGCCCTTCGCCCGTTGGGATGGCGGCAACAAGGTCTGGCGGGTGCCTTTCGCCTCCTATGAGGATCTCGTTGATCGCTGGCAGGTCATCGAGACGGAAGCACAGCGATGCGAGCCTGAAGAAAGGCGCAAGCGCGCCGGGGCGCGTAGAGGGACGGACGAGGAGAGGACCTCTCGCCTGCGGGCGGCCGAACGCAAGCGCCGGCGCATCCCGCTTCCCGCTGATGATCTGCCCCCGCTGGATCGGCCGATTGCGACGACGGCCTACGGGATTGTCGTCGTGAGCGACAGCAACGGCGAACTGGTCGAGCGCGAAGAGATCGCCGAACTCTATCCGGGTCTTCTCGGGGACCAAGTTTGGGCCACATGGCGAACTCCTTCGCTGGACGAATTTGTCCACACCTGGCCGTCGAAGGTCGAGCCGGGACAACAAGAACGCCGGCGTGGCTGGTGGCTACCGACCCTTGAGGAGTTGCGCGAGGCGCGTCGAACGGCGAGGGCGCGCGAGCGTCGGGCGACCCGACGCACTTCCGCCTGACCTCAATCCGATGGTGGCTCTATCTCGATGATGACGGGTGCATGGTCGCTGGTGTGCTCCCAGCCTCGTGGACCACGCCGGACGCTTGCCTTCCGAAGCCAGGGCGCCAGCGTCGGGCTAAGGAGAAGATGGTCGATGCGCAGGCCCGCGTCGCGTTCGAAGGAATTCCGCCAGTATTTCCAGAAGGTATAGATCCGTTCCTTCGGATGCAGCTGACGGATGGCGTCGGTCCAGCCCTGGGCGACGAGATCGGCATAGGCCTTCCTGACCTCCGGTCGGAATAGCGCGTCGTCGCGCCAGCGCTCCGGTGCATAGACGTCGAGATCCGTCGGCATGACGTTGAAATCCCCGATCAGCGCCACCGGAAGGTCGAGCGACAGCAGGTCGGCCGCGTAGGTCTGCAGCCGCTCGAACCAGCGCAGCTTGTAGTCGAATTTGGGACCGGGCGCCGGATTGCCGTTCGGCAGGTAGATGCAGCCGACCAGGATGCCGTCGACTGCAGCCTCGATATAACGGCTGTGGGTGTCGTCGGGATCGCCGGGCAGGCCGCGGCGCGTCAGGATCGGGGTTGCGTCCCTGGCGAGGATCGCGACGCCGTTCCAGCTTTTCTGCCCATGCCACACGGCCTCGTATCCCATTCGCTGGAGGTCACGCCGGGGAAAGCGCTCGTCCGGCGACTTGAGCTCCTGCAAGCAGACAATGTCGGGCGCGTCTTCTTCCAGCCATCGTAGAAGGACGGGAAGCCGGCCGTTGATGCCGTTGACGTTGTAGGTGGCGATTTTCACGAAGCTGCTCCGGGCGCGGCGATGGTCCGAGGGAAAACCATCCCGGAATTTCAAAGGTTCCCTGCGCCGTCGAAGCTCCACGGACGTTTGCAGCAACTTGATCGCTCTGGGCGTCTTTCCCTGCCATTGCAAAGATTTTGAGCGCTCCTATCTGTGCTCAAGATCGTTGGAGACGGCCGCGATGAAGACAATTCCCATCGATACCCTTTTTGACGCCGCCGCCGAAATCATGCTGCCGCGCCGGTGCGACCACGCTGCCCGATCTACAGCTGCGTGCATCTGTTGCGGGCAGGCGGATCGGGCGATGGACGATGACGGCTGCGGTATCTGCGATGCCTGCCTCGATGCGCCGCTGCAGGCGACCGGCAATCCCGACGGTCTTGATTTCCCAGATGGCTTTCCCCATCTATCGCTCACTGCCCGTCATCGATGAACTGCCTGCAGCGACGATACCAGTCGCGCGTTCGCAGTCGTCCGGGTCAGAAGGGCGCTCCCCGAAAGGGTCGAGCGCCCTTCGTCATTTCGGGAAGGGGTCGCCGCAGGGTACGGTTACACGGATCGCCGCGAACGCCAAGTTCCAGCCTTGTCCATGACCAGCCGCCAGCGGCGCGCATCGACATCAGTACCGCGAGCCGTGCGATAGGACGGGACAGAAAGCTGAATGTCGTCGCCGTCCGGATGCCATTCTCCAATCATGGCGATCCCGTCTCCGAACTCCACAACACACATCCCTTCCGCAGCCTCCGCATCTTCGACGCGGACCTCGCCGCCGGGAAAGGCGTGACTATGCGGGAAGGAGAAGCGCATCAGCCGACTTGCTCCACGGAAAGGGAGCCGGCAGGCAGCGGCTTGATCAGCGATTTTGCCGAAACGGTCGAATCGAGCCAGTCCATCCACGCATCACGCTCGAGTATGACGATCTGGCGGTCGTGGTAAGGTGCGATATCGGGACCCGGCGCCATCGTGAGCATGGTAAAGGCCTCGCCGACCTCTTCGGTGGCGCGCCAGATGCCGGCGATGGCAAAGATCGGTTCCCCGACCTTCTGAAACAGCCACTTGTCCTTGCGTTTCTTGTCTTTCTCGATCGGATTCGTGAATTCGAAGAATCCGTCGCACAAAATCAAAGCCCTGTGCGAGCTGAAATCGCGGCCTTCCGACCGGAAATGGTAGACCGGATTCTTGCTCGGTCCCGGCCAGCTCCATCGCCGCTGGACAAGCTCGCCAACCCCGCGGTCGCCTTCGACCGAGCGAACGATGGGCGCCGTGTCGGTGATCCTGATATCCTCGCGCGCCTCGATGTTCGGCCTTCCCTCGGGAAAGCGGATATTGATCTTGAGATGCTCGAATTCCTCGATGACCGAGGCGAGTTCGACCATCAGCCTGTAATCGTTGCACATGGTACCTCCACGGTTCGGCCATATCGCGGCTTGGCAGTAACCTAGCGCAGGTGAGGCGGATTTCGATGAGGCCGGCCGCGCCAATCAATGACCACCTAGATCTCCAGCTGGAGCTGATCGTCCGGGCGGCGCTCGACATCATCGGCGAAGGATGACAGGGTCACGCCGAGGAGGCGGATCCCTTTCGCCGTCGGAAACAAGGGAGCAAGGACGGAGTGGACGGTCGCCACGATCTCGGCGACCGATCCGAACGGCGCGGCTTCGGTCTTGCTTCGCGTGATGATCTGGAAATCGGCATACTTCACCTTCAGGGTCACGGAGCGGCCGTGCAGATTCTTGGCCTCGCAGTGCCGCCAGACCTTATCGACGAGCGGAGTAATCTCGGCGCGGGCTGCATTCAGATCGAAGATATCCGTCATGAAGGTATCTTCAGCGCCGACGGACTTGCGCTCCCGATCCGGCCGGACCGGCCGATCGTCGATGCCGCGGGAGATGTCGTAGTACCAAGCACCCGACTTTCCGAAATGCTCTTGCAGGAAGGCAAGCGACTTTTCCCTGAGATCGGCGCCGGTCAGAATGCCGAGCCGTTCCATCTTCGCGGCGGTCGCAGGTCCCACACCATGGAATTTCTTGACGGCCAGTCCCTCAACAAAGGCAGGTCCATTGCGCGGCGTGATGACCGCCTGACCGTTGGGCTTGTTGAGGTCGGAGGCCATTTTTGCGAGGAACTTGCAATACGAAATACCGGCCGAGGCGTTGAGCCCGGTGACCTCCTTGATGCGAGCGCGGATCCTGGTGGCGATCTCCGTCGCGATCGGAATGCCCTGCTTGTTGGCCGTGACATCGAGATAGGCCTCGTCGAGCGACAAAGGCTCGATCAGGTCGGTATATTCTGCAAAAATCGCATGAATCTGCGCTGATACCGCACGATAGACGTCAAAGCGTGGAGTGACGAAGATCAGATCCGGGCAGCGACGCTTGGCGGTGATCGACGGGAGGGCGGAACGCACACCGAAAGCACGCGCCTCGTAGCTTGCCGCCGCCACAACGCCGCGGGCGGCCGAGCCGCCGACAGCAACCGGCTTGCCGCGCAATTCCGGATTGTCGCGCTGCTCGACCGAGGCGTAATAGGCATCCATGTCGATATGGATGATGCGCCGGACCTGGTCTTCGCGGTCCGGTTTCTGCACCTCTATCTCGGCCGACGTGACGGGCTGCATGGCTCATTTCCACATAGATCGCATCCGCGCACCGATATCGACGCGGACCTGGCGCGTGCTCTGCTCGCTGGCGGAAGCACCCACCTTCGGCCAGCCGGCCACCTCGAAGAACTGGAGGAGGGTGGCCGTGATGAAGCGTGTTCGCGCAGCGGTGACGTGTCGGTCGCCCCTTGCGTTCTGCCCGCTCGTAAAAAACCGCTGCGGCGTGATCAGCGTGAGGTTGTCGCGCGCCCGCGTCATGCCGACATAAAGCAGGCGCCGTTCCTCCTCGAGTTCAGGGGTAGAGCCGGTGCCAAGATCGGACGGGATGCAGCCGTCGACGACATTGAGCATGAATACAGCCCGCCATTCCTGCCCCTTGGCCGAATGGATCGTGCTCAAGATCAGATAGTCCTCATCGAGTAGCGGTACGCCGGCCTGGTCGCTGGTGGCGTCCGGCGGGTCCAAGGTCAACTCCGTCAGAAAGCGTTCCCGGCTCGCATAGCCGCCCGCGATCTGTTCGAGCTGCAGCAGGTCGTCCTTGCGGGCGTCCGCGTCCTCATGGATGCGTTCGAGATGCGGCTCGTACCACATCCGCACCGTGCCGATTTCACTAGGCCAGCCCGCTTCGGCCTTGCGCAGCGCCGTGACCAGCGTGACGAAGGCGGGCCAGTCGTCGCCGGTCTTTGCCGGCGGCGGGACTTCGGCGAGCGACTGCAACGGCTCCGGATCGGCGGCAATCGTGTCGAGGATACTCCCGGCTGTCCGCGGCCCGATACCGGGCAAAAGCTTCAGCACCCGGAAGCCGGCAACCCGGTCGCGCGGGTTCTGCGCGAACCGCATGACCGCCAGCATGTCCTTCACATGGGCCGCGTCCAAAAATTTGAGGCCGCCGAATTTCACAAAGGGAATGTTTCTGCGGGTGAGTTCTATCTCCAGCGCGTTGCTGTGACTTGAGGTTCGGAACAGCACGGCCTGCTGCTTCAGCGTCATGCCGATCTCGCGGTTGGCCAGCACCTGCTCGACGATATAGGCGGCCTGGTCGACCTCGTCCTTGACGGTGACCAGCATCGGCCGTTGCTCGGAGGCGCGGTCCGTCCAGAGGTTTTTCGTATAGCGTTCCCGTGCCAGTTCGATGACGCCGTTGGCGGCCGCCAGGATCGGCTGGGTCGAACGATAGTTGCGGTCGAGCGTGATGACGTCCGCCGGCTTCGGCGAAAATTCCTTCGGGAAATCCAGGATGTTGCGGATGGTCGCGGCGCGGAAGGAATAGATCGACTGTGCGTCGTCGCCGACGACAGTCAGGCCGCGGCCGCCGGGCGCGAGAGACATCAGGATCGACGCCTGCAGGCGATTGGTGTCCTGATATTCGTCGACGAGGATATGGTCGAAGCGGTTGCCGACGTCCTCGGCCAGCTCCGGTTCGGAAACCATCTGCGCCCAGTAGAGCAACAGATCATCGTAATCCATCACGTTCTGAGCCTGCTTGGCTTCAACGTAGGCCGCAAAAAGCTGCTTCAGTTCGTCCTCCCATTCCAGCACCCACGGATAGGACGATTTCAGGATCTCCTTGATCGAGGCCTCGGAATTGACGACGCGGGAATAGATGGCGATGCAGGTGCTCTTCGTGGGGAACCGGCTCTGCTTGGCGGAAAAGCCAAGGTCATGCCGGACGAGATTCATCAGGTCCGCGCTGTCCTCGCGATCGTGGATCGTAAAATCGACGCTGAGACCGATCTGCTCGGCATACATCCGCAACAGCCGCGCGCCGATGCCATGGAAAGTGCCGGCCCAGGCGAGTGCGTCGGTCATGATGGCGGCGTTGTCGCCGAGCACCTGCCGGCAGATGCGCTGCACCCGGCGTGCCATTTCTGAAGCCGCTCGCCGGGAAAAGGTCATCAGCAGGATACGGCGCGGATCGGCGCCGTTGACGATTAGATGCGCGACGCGGTGCGCCAGCGTGTTGGTCTTGCCGCTGCCCGCGCCGGCAATAATCAGCAGCGGGCCACCGATCTTTCCGTCCGGCAGGCCGATACCGTGCTCGACGGCTTCGCGTTGCCGATCGTTGAGTTTTTCGAGATGCGCCGCCGCCATTTGTCCCCAGACACCATAAGAAAATTTTCCTGCCCCTCCGATCACTGGATATCCCGTTGAAGCGACTAAGGGATTCGTTTCAACACTTAGCCGAGAGATGATTTCCGGGGCGGAGGCCCGATTGACTCAGTTGGGCAATTGGAACAAATAATGAACATATCAGCTTAAAGAACCGCTGAAAACCCTGATGGAGCAACAATTCTGCCGTGGCCAACCATACCCTCAACCCCGTGCTGGCCGAGCTTCGCGAGCGTATCGAGCAGCTGGAAAGCGGCTCGCAGCGCGCAAGGCAGGTCCTGCCTTTCGGCGTTGACGAGGTTGATCGGGCGCTGCCGGGAGGAGGGCTCGCCTTCGGCGCGCTCCATGAGGTCGCCGGCGGCGGGGGAGGGACCGTCGATGGGGCCGCGGCGGCGTTGTTCGTTGCCGGCATCGCTGCCCGGTCACGAGGCAGGGTTCTGTGGTGCATGACGCGCCCCGACCTGTTTTTCCCTGCGGTTGCTCAGGCCGGGCTCCATCCGGATCGTGTCGTCTTCTGCGAAAGCGATCGGGAAGAGGAGGCGCTGTCGGCGATGGAGGAGGGGCTGTCCTTCGGCGGGCTTGCTTCCGTGGTCGGCGAGCTTGTTCGTCTCCCGATGACCGCATCGCGTCGCCTGCAACTCGCCGCCGAGAAGACGGGGGCCATGGGCATCGTGCTCCGGCGATGGCGACGACAGAATGAGGCATCGGACTATGGGCAGCCGACCGCCTCGACGACGCGATGGCGCATCAGCACCCTGCCGTCGGAAAGACTACCTGTTGCCGGCGTCGGGAGGGCGCGCTGGCTGGCGGAACTGATGCGCGTAAAGGCGGGCGAAAGCGCCGAATTCGAAATTGGAGCCCCCGATGACAAGGGTCGTATCTGTCTTCTTCCCACTGCTCGCGACCGAGCGGATCAGACGGCGCGCTGGCGAAGCCTTGCCGGTTGACAAGCCGCTGGTCGTGATCGCCCGCCGCGGAACGAAGCGATGGATCTCTGCCGCCGATCCGATAGCCATGAAGCTTGGCCTGCGCATCGGCATGGCCGCCAGCAAGGCGCAGGCCATGGTCGCCGATCTTCTCATGGTCGACGCAGCTCCGGCCGAGGATGTAGCAGCACTTGAACGGCTGGCGCTCTGGGCGCTCCGGCAATATAGCCCCGTTGTCGCTGTCGATGGCGCCGACGGCCTTGTCATCGATACCGAAGGCGCGGATCACCTGCGCGGTGGCGAAGCGCTTCTCGTCTCCGGCCTCGTCAACATGCTGCGCGGCCGCGGGCTGACGGCGCGCGCCGCCGTCGCCGATACATGGGGCGCCGCGCATGCGCTCGCGCGGCTGCTGGCGACGGAAACGACGGTGGTGCCGGCGGGCGAAGTGACGAAAGCGGTCATCGACCTGCCGATCGTCGCGCTGCGGCTACCGGCGGAGATCGTCCAGGGCCTGCGTGTTCTCGGCATCGACACGGTCGGCCAGCTCTCGGCCATGCCGCGTGCGCCGCTGACGTTGCGGTTCGGGCCGGAACCTGGACGCAGACTGGATCAGATGTTCGGCCGGATCGCCGAACCGATCGAACCGATCCGCACGCCGGAGCTTGTCGAAGTCGGCAAGAATTTTGCCGAGCCGATCGGTGCACCGGAGACCATCGCCAAATATGTCCGCCGGCTGGTTGGCCAGCTCTCGGCTCGCCTTGCCGAAGACGGTCTCGGCGCGCGGCGCTGCGACCTCTTCATTCACCGGGTCGACAACACCCGGCAGCATCTTCGCGCTGGTCTCGCCAAACCGGTCCGCGATCCGGCGCGCCTGTCGAAGCTGCTCTGCGACCGCATCGAGACGATCGATCCCGGTTTCGGCATCGAGAAGTTGGTGCTGGTCGCCGTTTTTGCCGAGCCGCTGGAGGAGCGGCAGATCGCTTCTTCGCTGATAGAGGAGGAGGTCGCCGACATTACCCCGCTGGTCGACATTCTGGGCAATCGTGGCCACCGGCTCTTTCGCGTCGCGCCAGTTGCCTCCGATGTGCCGGAGCGCTCGGTCCGGCGGATTGCCGCGACCGCGCCTGACATCGGCGAGGCCTGGGCGGTGAAATGGCCGCGGCCGACGCGGCTGTTCGCCAATCCGGAACGCATTGAGGTTATCGCGCTCCTGCCGGACCAGCCGCCAGCGATATTCACCTGGCGCAGCAAGCGCCGGAAGGTCGTGCGCGCCGATGGCCCGGAACGGATTTTTGGCGAATGGTGGCGTCGCCCGCGCGAGTTCCAGGCGGTCAGGGATTATTTCGTGGTCGAGGACGAGCTTGGCGAGCGTTACTGGGTCTATCGCGCCGGCGACGGCATCGATCCGGAAACCGGCTCGCATCTTTGGTTTGTGCATGGGGTGTTCGGATGACGCGCTATGCCGAACTTCAGGTCACGACACACTTTTCGTTCCTGCGCGGGGCATCCAGCGCCGACGAACTGTTCGCCACGGCGGCCGCGCTCGGCATCGACGCGATCGGCGTCGTCGACCGCAACAGTCTCGCCGGGATCGTGCGCGCCTGGGAGGCAGCCAAGGCCACCGGCATTCGGCTTGTGATCGGTTGTCGGCTCGATCTCACCGACGGCATGTCGATCCTCGTCTATCCGATGGACCGGCCGGCCTATTCGCGCCTGACGCGGCTGCTGTCGCTCGGCAAAAGTCGCGGCGGCAAGGGAAACTGCCTGATCGATTTTGCGGATGTTGCCGAACACGCCGCCGGCATGATCGGCGTGCTAGTCCCGGATGAAGCCGACGACGCCTGCGCCGTGCAGCTTCGCAAGATGGCCGAACTGTTCGGTGATCGGGCCTATGTCAGCCTTTACCTGCGCCGCCGGCCGAATGATCGACTGCGCTTGCACGGCATCGCCACCATGGCCGCCCGCGCCAAGGTGAGGACCGTCGTCACCAACGACGTGCTGTTTCATGAGCCGAGCCGCCGACAGTTGCAGGATGTCGTGACCTGCATCCGCACCCGCACGACCATCGACGATGTCGGATTCGACCGGGAGCGCCATGCCGATCGCTTTCTCAAGGCGCCGGAGGAGATGCACCGGCTGTTTGCCGAGTACCCAGAAGCTCTGGCGCGCAGCCGCGAGATTGTCGAGCGTTGCAGGTTCGATCTCAAGGAGCTGCAATACCAGTATCCGGAAGAGGCTATCGTTCCCGGCCTCGATCCGCAGCAATCGCTGGTCAAGTTCGTCTGGGAAGGTGCCGCGGCTCGTTATCCGGAGGGCGTTCCCGACAAGGTCCGGACATCCCTGCGCGACGAGCTCGAACTGATCCGGACGATGAACTATGCGCCCTATTTCCTGACGGTTTTTTCGATTGTCCGCTTCGCGCGGTCAAAGGGCATTCTCTGCCAGGGCAGGGGCTCGGCGGCCAACTCCGCCGTCTGCTATTGCCTCGGCGTCACCTCCATCGACCCTGATACCAACGACCTGCTGTTCGAACGCTTCATCAGCCAGGAGCGGGACGAGCCGCCAGACATCGACGTCGATTTTGAACACGAGAGGAGGGAGGAGGTCATCCAGTGGATCTACAACACCTATGGCCGCACCAAGGCGGCGCTCTGTTCCACGGTGACGCGGTATAGGGCCAAGGGCGCATTGCGGGACGTCGGTAGGGCCCTCGGCCTGCCCGAGGACATGATCGGGCAACTGTCGTCCGGCGTCTGGGGTTGGTCGGAAGGGGTATCCGAACGCCAGATCCGCGAGAACAATCTCAACGCAGCCGATTATAGGCTGACGCTGACGCTGGAACTGGCGCAGCAGCTGATGGGCGCGCCGCGCCATCTCGGCCAGCATCCAGGCGGCTTCGTTCTGACCCATGACCGGCTCGACGATCTCGTGCCGATCGAGCCTGCCCGCATGGACGATCGCCAGGTCATCGAATGGGACAAGGACGATATCGAGGCGCTGAAATTCATGAAAGTCGACATCCTCGCACTGGGGATGCTGACCTGCATGGCCAAGGCTTTTGACCTGATGGCCAAGTACAAGGGTGAGGTGTGGAACCTCGCTTCGATCCCATCGGAAGACTCACCCACCTACGCAATGATCCGCAAGGCAGATACTCTTGGCACGTTCCAGATCGAAAGCCGGGCGCAGATGTCGATGCTGCCGCGCCTGAAACCCCGCACATTTTACGACCTGGTCGTGCAGGTGGCGATTGTCAGACCCGGGCCTATCCAGGGCGACATGGTGCATCCCTATCTCCGCCGGCGCGAAGGCAAGGAGCCGGTTGTCTATCCGACACCCGAACTGGAGGCGGTGCTCTCGAAAACCCTCGGTGTCCCGTTGTTTCAAGAGTCGGCCATGAAAGTCGCCATGGTCTGCGCCGGGTTTACCGGCGGCGAGGCGGACCAGCTGCGGAAATCCATGGCGACCTTCAAGTTCTCCGGCGGGGTCAGCAAGTTCAAGGACAAGCTGATCGCCGGCATGGTCAAGAACGGATATTCGGCCGAGTTCGCCGAGAACACATTTTCGCAGCTGGAAGGGTTCGGCAGCTATGGCTTTCCGGAAAGCCATGCCGCCAGCTTTGCCCTCATTGCCTATGCATCCAGCTGGGTCAAATGCCATCACCCGGATGCCTTTTGCGCTGCGCTGTTGAACTCGCAGCCTATGGGATTTTATGCGCCGGCCCAGATCGTGAGGGATGCCGCCCAGCATGGTGTCGAGATCCGGCCGGTCTGCGTTACCGCCTCGCGCTGGGACTGCACGCTCGAGGAGCTCGAAGGAAGCCGTCTTTGCGCCGTTCGTCTCGGCCTGCGGATGGTGAAGGGCCTCTCGACGGCGGATGCCGCCCGCATCGTGGCGGCGCGTGCCGATGAACCCTTCGCCTCCGCAGACGATCTGTGGCGGCGGTCCGGCGTGCCGACGGCCGCGCTGGTGAAACTGGCCGAGGCCGATGCGTTTCTTCCATCGCTCCAGCTCCAGCGCCGCGACGCGCTATGGGCGATCAAGGGTCTGCGTGACGAGCCGCTTGAGCTTTGGGCCGCGGCCGCCGAGCGCGAAGCGCGCCAGGTCGCGGAATTGCAGGAGCCCGAGGTCGCCTTACCCTCTATGAGGGCAGGGCACGAGGTCGTCGAAGACTACGCGCACACCGGCCTCACCCTCCGCCAGCACCCGATCGCCTTCCTCCGCAAAGACCTTCGCCAGAAGGGCATGGTCACATGCGCCGAGGCGATGGCCGAGCGCGACGGCCGCTGGCTGATGACCGGCGGCCTGGTGCTCGTTCGCCAGCGGCCGGGTTCGGCCAAGGGCGTCATGTTTCTCACCCTGGAAGACGAGACCGGAATCGTCAATGCGGTGGTCTGGCCGACGCTGTTCGAGCGCCAGCGCCGCGTTCTTCTCTCCGCTTCGATGATGGCAATTAACGGCAAGATCCAGCGGGAAGGGGACGTCGTCCATCTTGTCGCGCAGCGGCTATTCGACCTCTCGGATGACCTCGGCCGGCTGGGAGAACAGGACGAGCAGTTTCCCTTGCCGCATGGCCGGGGCGACGAGTTCGCGCGCGGCAATGGCGCGCCGGATCCGCGCGAGCGGCCAAAGGCGGCGGCGCCAGCCAGGGACATATTCGTCCCCGATCTTCTGATCGATCGGCTGAAGGTCAAGAGCCGGAATTTTCACTAGCCGGTGGCTTGAATGGCATGAAGGTCCACAACGGTCATCATCATCAGCGTGGCGGGTAGAAGATTTGATTTGAAATCCCAAATTTGACAAATTCTTGTTGAAATTGGCATAACAGAACATATATTCCCGGTATGATATACCGATTGGAAATTGAGAACTTCTACTCGTTCCGCGATCCGCAGGCTCTCGACTTGCGGATTCCCCGTAACGTACCCGATTACCCGGAGCGGTTCTCCGCGGTGTTCCCCGGCGCGGAGGAACGCGCACCCAAAGTGGTGTCGCTGTTCGGCGCAAACGGCTCGGGAAAGTCCTCGGTCCTCAAAGCTCTGACGTTTCTCTCCTGGTTTCTCAAGGACAGCTTCCAGCATCAGGGCACATTGCCCTGCGAACGGTTCAATGACGAGGAGTCGATGAACCGACCAATCCGATTGGCCATTGAGATGGGCGCGCTTACGGAACTGTCATTCGCTGCCGTCAACGCGCCTACGCATCGCAAGGAGGACTTCGGTCTTTATCGATACGAACTGGAACTGCTCCCGAAAGACGGCGAGATCCGAACGGTCGGTCGAGAAGCGCTCCGTCACAAGCCAGAAGGGCAGGGCAAATGGCAGCGCGTGTTCGAACGGGGAACAGGCAAGGATGTGCGCGGTTCACGCACGTTTTCCCTGACCGGATATAGCCAGGTCATTGATAAGATTCGGGACGATGCCAGCGTTGTCTCAACCCTCGCTCTTTTCGAGCACGAGCCTTCGAAAGTGCTCGCGGAAGCGGCGAGCGCTGTCTTCCGCAACATACTGATGGAACGCTTGGAATTTACCGACAGGGACGTCTTTTCGTTCCTGGCTCAAAATCCAGCGGCGGTCCAGAGCCTCAATCGGGAACTCCAGCGCATCGACGTGGGTGTCGAGCAAATGGAGATTGTCCAGACAGCATCGGGTCCGACCGCGCTGTTCAAGCATGAGGGGTTGCATGTCCCCATGCCATGGATATTAGAAAGTCAGGGAACCCGATCCTTTATCCGGATATTTCCGCTCTTGTTGCTGGCCCTCCAAAAAGGCGGTGTTGCGGTAATTGACGAACTCGATCTGTCGATCCATCCCTTGATCCTTCCGGAAATCGTCCGGTGGTTCTACGATCCAGACCGCAACCCGGGCGGAGCCCAGCTGTGGATGTCTTGCCATTCGGCTTCGTTGCTTGATGACCTCAGCAAGGAAGAGGTCGTTTTTACCGAAAAGGATCAGACCGGACGCTCGAGCGTATATAGCCTGATGGACGTCCAGTCTGTTCGGCGAAGTGACAACCTCTACAAGAAGTACCTTGGAGGGGCATTCGGCGCGGTGCCACAAATCGGATGAGACGGCGCAACGCACATATTCCCGTCCGCAAACCCGTCTTTCTCGGATGCGAGGGCGAATCCGAACAGGCTTACGGACAGTTTTTGAACGATATCGTCCGGCAAAAAGAGCTGCCGTTTCACATAGAGGTAGTGAACCTCAACCCTGGCGCGGGAGATCCGCTCGCCCGCGTCAAAAAGGCAGTGCAGGAAATTGCACGCCGAAACCAGCGGCGTGCCGAGTTTCAATATCGTGCGCTCCTTATGGATGACGATCAGATCGCAGGCGACCACCAGCGTCGCCAGCAAGTCCACGCGCTGGCGGCCCAGAACAAAATTTCAATCATTTGGCAGACCCCATGCCACGAGGCATTCCTTCTCAGGCATTTTGAGGGTCGGCTAACCGCAAATCCGCCAGACAGCGCTACCTCGCAGGCCAACCTTCTCCAAGTTTGGCCCGGCTATGCAAAACCAATGAGCCGCCTGGAGGTGTCTCGAAGGATCGATCTCGAAGGCGTAGAAAGGGTCTCCGGAAATCATCAGGAATTCGCTGCGCTCCTTCGGTTCCTGCGACTAATCCCGTAAATAGATCGTTCGGCTTTCTAGTGCCCGAAGACTTGCTCAAGGTGCAAATCGTGCGACCTGACGTCAGGGAGCAAACCTCAATCTGCCAAGCGTCCATAAGTTGGCGGTTGCCTGCGCGGCTTGCTCTAACGGAGAGAAGCCAAGCAAAAGTTTCGGTTTTAGCGAAGATAACGCGGTCAAAGATAAATCCGCTGCGAATAAACGAAAAGCGCATTCGTCCAGGCATTTTCATCGGAAACAATCCGGACAGCATAGAGTGTCAGGGTTGGATTTTTTTAAGGGTCTTTGGTAGTTTTTCGAAGTACCCTTGCGGCGCTCTGGAGGAGCGAACCTGATGCCAACGTGGCCGAAAGAGAAGTTATTGAAGCACGGTCCGGACCTTCCGATGGAAGAACGAATCCGCCGCTACCAACACAATATCCGCACCATCCGGGACTCTGGTTGTGCGGTTCCGACGACCGCGATGGTCGATACACTCGATCCGGCCGAGATCGAGATATGGTTTGCGGATAATGCGTTCAATATCGACCGCCTCAAGGAGGTGATAAAGCGCGTGTCGGATTTGCCAGACGACACGTTACTGCCGTCCCCGTTCATCAAACCGGATAGGTAGCTCGTACTGGAAGACGGCAACCATGCATGAAGATCGGAGCTGCCACGCGGGCGAAAATCAGATTTCGTGCTTTCGCCCGATCGTCTCCACAACCTCGTAACGGTCGACAAACGCACCGGGTCCATCGTTGAGCAACGCCAAGATGCTGGACTGAGAAATCGGGACCGTCTCAACCTTCTCGATATTCGTCGTTTCCCACTCCATGTCGGGATCGGCGGCGATGTCGTCGCGCATCGCAAGAACGGTGCGCCTCACTTCATCGTAGTTGTCGAAGAAAATATCGCGCAGCCCTGTCGGTTTCCAGCGCTCCTCGCGCGGAATACGGGCATCGGCGTAGGTATAGAAAGTGAAGACGAGACCTTCAGCCAACGGTTTCTCCTGAAGCAACTTCGGCGGTACGTCCCCGCCGTTCAATGCTCAATGACCCCATGATCGGGGGGTTGGAAACCGTGTGAAACGGCCCTGAGCTTTTAGTTCGGAGAACCTGGACATAGCGTCAGGCCCCCCGACCCAAAGGTCAAGGAGGTGATGCTGTATCGGCCAGCACCAACCGTTCACAGGGGTTTCCACGCCCCAAAGCGGCACGTACCGCTTCGGGGCGGAAGATAAGACATCCCGTTGAATTTGTCCTGAAATTTCTTCGCGCACTCCCGCGTGACACACCACCTTCCGAACCGGGCCGGGGACGCGGGCGGCCGGGAATGGGTAGAGGGGGTCGGGGGTGGAGGAGGGAGAGGGGGGCGGAGCGGCAGCGGCGGGTTGAGAGGCTGGAGAGAGGCTCCGGCTGCTCGCCATGGAGCCGCACCATGCGTCACAATACGAATGAGGATCCCGAGCACCAGCGATTTGCCACCCATAGGACGCGGCCGGCGATTTCGATTTCCCGCGCTTTTCCGTCGATTTCCATTCTTCCGCCGATCGTGGATCTTCTTCAGCAAGGCGCGGCCGTCGCCATCGGTGTTTCGGGCGGCAAGGACAGCCAGGCCGCAGCCATGACGACCTTCGAGTATCTTGATCGGATCGGACATTCCGGCCCGCGTCTGCTGATCCATGCCGACCTCGGCTCGGTCGAATGGGCGGATTCGCTCCCGACCTGCGAGCAATTGTCCGATCGCCTTGCCACCGATCTCATTGTCGTCCGCCGCAAGCAAGGTGGGCTGATGGACCGGTGGGAAAGCCGCTGGCGATCCAACGTCGCGCGCTACGAAAACCTCAGCACCGTGACGCTCGTCCCATGCTGGAGCACGCCGGCTATGAGGTACTGCACGTCCGAGATGAAGACCTCAAAAATCCATGCGGAACTCAAACGCCGGTTCTCCAAACTGCCGATCATCAGCGTGACCGGCGTCCGGCGCGAGGAAAGCCGGCAGCGCGCCCGCGCCGAAATCTTCGATCACAAGCCGGGCGAGCGAATATGGACTTGGCGGCCGATACTCGACTGGTCCGAGCCGGAGGTCTTTTCGTCGCTCGATTTCTGGGGAATCGAACCCCATCCCGCCTATCGCCGGTTTGGCCTCACGCGTGTTTCGTGCCGCTTCTGCATCATGTCGAGCCTTCCCGATCTGGTAGCCGCGGCGGCGCAGCCGGAAGCACACGATCTCTATCGACAGATGGTTGGCCTGGAATGCCGCAGCACGTTTGCGTTTCAGAGCAGCCGGTGGCTAGGCGATATCGCCCCCCATCTCCTTCAGCCGAGGATCCGCGATCTTCTCAACATGGCCAAGGAAAAGGCGGACCGCCGTCGTGAGGCGGAACGCCGGCTGACGAAGCCGATGCTCTTTGTGAAAGGCTGGCCGACCCGGACGCTATCCGACGGCGAGGCCGATCTCCTCGCGGAAGTGCGCTCGGAGGTTAGCGAGATGCTGGGATTTCGCGCGCGACATGTCGACCGCGTCTCTATCCATGCTCGTTATGCTGAGCTGCTCGACCTTCAGGCCAGCCGGGGGAGGGCCGCATGACCGACACGTCGCCTTCCCAACGCTTGCTGATCCTTTCGTGCTCGATGACCAAGCGCGACGGCCCGCAATATATGCCGGCGCGTGACCGATATGACGGACCGCTCTGGCGCACACTGCGTCATGTCGATCCCGACGAGCAGAAGGCACGGGTTGCCTTCGTGTCGCCCGAGTACGGTTTTCGTGAAGCCAGGACCACTATCGAAAACTACGATCGACGGATGACGCCGGAGATTGCGACCGCCATGAAGGCCGGCGGCCTCGGCACGCGATGGCCGCTGTCGAAAACCCAGCGGCGCGTGATGCCATCGGGCGAGCATCCGGGCATGCACATCGCCTCGATGACGGAGCATGGCCGGAAACCGTTCGTCGATGTCTGCCTGGTTGGTGGCGCCCTCTATCTCGACGTCATGCAGCACCTCATCGACCTGTTTCAGGAGGATGGTTTTGTCGCGGGGAGCGCGGCGATCACGGAAATCTGCGCGCCGATCGGCATCATGCGGCAGCAGATGGCGATCTGGCTGAACAGTTGCCCGCGCGACGCCGGCGGCGACGCGGGCGCTGGCGGCAGGCGGTGAGGGCGGCGGCCGGCAAAAGAGGGAGAGGGGGGACGGGGCGTTCGTGGCGGATTGAGGTGGCTGGAGAGAGGCTCCGGCCGGTCCGCCGCGGAGAATTGACATGGCACAGGCCATTCAGAAAATCGCGCTCAATGTCGGGCGCGATATCCCCTTCAACAAGCTCGTCCTCAGCCAGCAGAACGTGCGCAAGACCAAGGCCGGCGTCTCTATCGAGGAACTTGCCGACGACATCGCTCGCCGCGGGCTGCTCACCAGCATCAACGTGCGCGCGGAACTCGACGCCGAGGGCAAGGAGACCGGCATCTACCGCATCCCTGCCGGCGGCCGCCGCTACCGCGCACTGAAGCTGCTGGTCGACCGGAAGCAGTTGACCAAGACGACTGGCGTCCCCTGCATCGTCAGCGAAGGCGATACGCTCGAAGCGGAGGACTCGCTTGCCGAAAACGTCAAGCGCGCCGATCTGCATCCGCTGGACGAATTTCGGGCGATGATGGTCCTGCGGGACCAGGGGCTCGATGAGGAAGAAATCGCCGCCCGCTTCCACATCTCGGTTGCGACGGTGAAGCAGCGCCTCCGCCTGGCCTCGGTGTCGCCCCGCCTGCTCGAACTCTATGGCGATGACCAGATGAAGCTCGGCCAGGTCATGGCGTTCTCGATCACCAAGGATCACGCCCGGCAGGAGCAGGTCTGGGAGACGATTTCGCGCACGCAAAGCACCGACCCCTACTACATCCGCCGGCTGCTCACCGAAACGGCGATCCGGGCGAGCGATCGCCGTGCGGTCTATGTCGGCATCGAAGTCTATGAGGCCGCCGGCGGCATTGTCATGCGTGATCTCTTCGAGCAGGACAACGGCGGATGGCTCCAGGATCCGGCGCTGCTCGAACAGCTCGTGTTGGAGAAGCTGACGGCTGATGCCGAGGCGCTGAAGGCCGACGAGGGCTGGAAGTGGGTCGATTCCGCCATCGACTTCCACTTCGGCCATGCTGCCGGCCTTCGTCGCTTTTACGGAAAGCAGCCGGAGCTCACCGAGGAGGAACTCGCGCGTCATGATGCCCTGACGGCCGAGTTCGAAAAGCTCAACGCGGAATACGAAGCTGCCGACGACTATTCCGAGGAGACGGAGGCGCACCTTGACGATCTCGACGCCCAGCTGACGGCGCTGAATGAGCGACCCTTTATCCTCGATCCCGAGGATGTCGCTCGCGGCGGCGCCTTCATCTCGCTGGCCGGCAACGGTGAACTCAGGATCGAGCGCGGCTTCGTCCGGCCGGAAGACGAGCCTGTCGTCGAGGCGCAGGATGGCGATGGCGCCGAGCAGGATGGTGACGATGGCGACAACACCGCCGCTGCGGCAGGGGGTGGTGTGACGATCAACGGCAAGCCCGTTGGTATCGAGGAGCCTGACGAGGACGACGGCAAGATCCGGCCGCTGTCGGAACGGCTTATCGAGGACCTGACCGCCGCCCGCACGCTTGCGCTCAGGAATGCGCTCGCCAACGAGCCGATGGTAGCCTTCATCGCTGTGCTGCACCTGCTCGTGCTGAACACCTTCTATCACTTCCGCACGACGTCGTGCCTGGAAATCTCGGTGCAGCATACGGTCTCGACCAAGACGCAGAGCCTTTCCGATACGGTCTGGGCGAAGGAGATCGAACAGCGCCAGGAGGCCTGGGGGCACGATCTTCCCGGTGACGCCGATGCGGTCTGGGCCTATCTGATCGCGCTCGATCACGACAGCCGGATGGCGCTGTTTGCGCATTGCGCGTCGATGTCGCTGAACGCCACGATCCAGCAATGGAACCGCCGGACCAGGGAAAACCAGCATGCCGTGCAGCTGGCCCAGACGATCGGGTTCGGCATGGTGGGTGCGGGCTGGACGCCGACGGTCGACAACTATCTGGGCCGCGTGACCAAGGCGCATATCCTGCAGGCCGTTCGAGAAGCAAAGGGCGATCAGTCGGCCCAGCTTATCGATCACCTGAAGAAGCCGGACATGGCGCGCGAGGCGGCCCGGCTGCTCGACGGTAGCGGATGGCTCCCCGAAGTGCTGCGCTATCCCGCCGACGAAGTCGCCGAGGAAGTCGGGACTGCGGAGACGAACGATGCGGTGACGGTCGACGACGAGGACGTCGAAGCTGGCGACGTCGTGCTGCCGGCCTTCCTGACCGAGGAGCTGGATGGCGAGCAGACTGCCGCCGACGCTGATGAAGACAACGGCGGGCATCTCGAAGCCGCGGAGTAAATCCTCGGACCAACAACGATCGATCCGGGGCCCGGCCGTCGCGCCGGGCCTTTCTGTTTCTCGAAATTCGGAGACGAACATGTCCGTCATGACCATCTATGAACGCGCGCCGATCGGCGCGATGATCTCCTTTCGCAATTCCGTTCCCCGGCCATCCGACGAGGACGCCGATGCCCTCGCCGCCTGGAAGAAATGCAATGGTGCCGGTTGGCTCGTGCGATGCACGCCGCCTCGTTCCAGCATCATCTGGTCGACGGCAGGCGCGATTACGCTCCTACCGGGCGAGTTTCAAATGGACCTCGATGCTGCGATCGCCGCCCGCGAAGCCTTTCCACTCGATAGCGATCTCTCGTTCGAGGTTGTCCGTCGCCCCCTCGCCGGCGAAGTTCGTGTCCTTCAGGAATACGGCGCCCACAGCATCCTGCTCTACCTTGCGGCAAACATGGCCGACGCCCGTCGTTGGGTCGAAGAGAGCGGTCACATCAATATCCGCCTCGAGGAGGTTTGCGTCGAGGAAATCTGCGCGGATGCTGTCGAAGGGAGGGTGGCGTGATGTTGAACGATACCCCGCGCGCGGTGATCGTCCCCGACGAAGCCCGTCAGGATTTCCTGCCGACCCTCTTCGGCCGTTCGCACCTGCTCGTCGCCGAGAATGCCGTCTATGCCTGGATGGAAAGGCTGAGCCCTCTCGACTATCGTGGCGGTTCTTGGGACTTCTTCGAGCACGAGAGCAAGCCGCTTTTCCTCGCACCCAGATCCAGGACACGTTTCCGGATTACCGGTGACGTCACATGCTTCCAGGGCGAGGTCTCCGCCGAGGCCGCCGGAATCATCGCCACGATGTTCGCCTTCTCGCACCTGTCATTCCAGTTTCAGTCCGATCGACTCGTCGAAGGATATGAGCGCCTCCACGCCTACTCGGCGGATCATCCCGAGGCCTCGGAGATCTTCCAGGCAATCGACTGAAGCCCACTCGCAGGACTGCGGGTCGCGAGCGTTTCGCGGTGAGCTACGCCCCACCGATCCAATCCCACTTCACCAGACCGGTTGGCGCGATAGCGGCGACCGGGCTCTTTCGTTTCAGGAGCTTGAGATGCCCGACTACACCATTGAGACAAGCTACCGGTTGCCAGCCTACCGTCATCGTACCTACCAGGCCGACACCGTTGCGCTCGCATGCCGGCAAGCCATCGAGGACGATGACTGGTCCGGCGAAAAGCTGAGCTACGAAGACGCCGGCGAGAACTACATTTCCGGCATATGGAACGGGGTCGATGCTGCCTATTCCGGCCAGGCGATCCCTGTTCCCTCGCACTTTGCGGAAGCGAGCGAGCGGAAGGTACGGCACTTCGAGATCCTGCTTGGCTTGCTGAAGTTGCTTCTCGCGGACGTTCAGGCCGGCCGGGCGGCGTCGGATGACTGGATCGAGCGTGCCGTCTCCGCCGTCGCCCGTGGCGAGGCGATCCTCGCAGGCGCTCGCGATCCCGACAATCTCGCCGAGGGAGAGCGTCTATGACGCAATACAAAGTCAAAATCGGATTCTGGCTGAGTGCCTATGACGGATTCGCCCTCGAGGCCGACAGCGATGCTGAGGCGATCGAGAAAGCCAAGACGAGCGCTACGGTGGCCATGGAGGCATCCGATCAGCCGGAACACATCGAGATCGATCAACGGCGTGAAGGCACCATCATCTACATCGATCGCGTCACAGCGGACGGGACGGAGCCCGTCATCGAAAATGTCGAGTTTGACGACGACCGCATCCACCCCGCGCCAGCGCGCTGAGCTTCATCCCTTTTCTTTCCACCAACCCGGCCCTCGCGCCGGGCTTTCACGTTTTAGGAGACGACTTATGAATTCCATGATTTCCAGCCCGCCCGCCGTATCCTCCGGCTTCAAGGTCGACATTTCGCGCGGCGAGCGCATCGGCCGCGTATCGTCCGAGTGGTTCTCTCGCCCGGACGACGAGCGTTACCTCTCGCTCTCTGACCTCCATCGCTCAGTCAGCGAGCGGACGGAACGCGCCCGTGTTCGCACGGTCGAGAGCGCGGACATCCGCGTCGAGGCGACGCGCGATAATGCCGAGCGCCTTTCTCTTGTGGTTCCCGGCAGCCGCGTGCCGCTGGCGCCGACCCATTGGAGCTACGGCCAATTGTGCAGCCTTGTCGGCGCGCCGGCGAGCTACATGCGCCAGCTTCCCGCGCCACTTGCCGCGATCAATCTCCAGCATGGGCTGCTCAACCACAGCGCCGAACTGGTCAAGACCCTGGAAATGGACGACGGGCGCGTCGAGTTGCGCGCGGTGACCGGCCCCGAGTATGGCCGCATCTGGGATAAGGAACTCGTTGCGGCGGTGATGAGCATCGCCGGGAACGGGACCGGCGACACGATCTGGAAGGTGCCTGGCGTTCTCGACTGGTCGACCATGACCCACAATCCTTTCGTCGACGTGACCAAGGATACGACGACGCTCTATGCCAGCGACCGGGACGTCTTCCTGTTCCTGGTGGACGATACGCACCCCATCGAGGCCGGCCGACTCCCGAATGGCGATCCAGATCTCTATTTCCGCGGCTTCTATGCCTGGAATTCGGAGGTTGGGTCGAAAACGCTTGGTATCGCAAGCTTCTATCTCCGAGCGGTGTGCATGAATCGGAACCTCTGGGGCTGCGAAAATTTCGAGGAAATCACCATTCGGCACTCGAAATTCGCGGCAAAACGTTTTGCGCACGAGGCCGCGCCGGCCCTGATGAATTTCGCGAACTCATCGCCCGCGCCGTTTATCAACGGCATCCGTGCTGCACGCGAGAAGATCGTCGCCCGCGACGAAGAGGACCGGTCCAGCTTCCTGCGCAAGCGTGGATTCTCCAAGGCGGAAACCGGCAAAATCATCGACACGGTCCTCTCGGAGGAGGGGCGACCGCCGGAGTCCATCTTCGATTTCGTTCAGGGCATCACGGCCCTCGCGCGTGGAAAAGCCCATCAGGACACCCGCCTGGAACTGGAGGGCAAAGCGCGCAAGCTGCTCGAAAGCGCGACCTGACCACGTTCCGCTCCCGCACACACTCCCCCCTCTATCCCATTAGCGCCCGGCCACCGTGCCGGGCGTTCGCCATTTTGGAGAACTTACAATGACCAGCTTTTCCTTTCACGCACAGGTCGCCGCGGAGGCCATCGAAAAGGTCGGCCGCCTTTTCAACGCCTCGATCGACGATATCCTCAACGAACTGCTCCAGAACGCACGGCGCGCCGGGGCCGCGAAGGTCTTGATCGACCAGATCGACGATCCACGTTTCGGACCGGCAATTCGCATTGCTGATGACGGCGCGGGCCTAGATGACCCCCGCTCGCTCTTTTCTCTCGGAAGGAGCGAATGGTCGAAGGCTCTGTCCTTGTCAGAAGACGCCGCCGGAATGGGCTTCTTTTCCCTCGCCAATCGCGGAGCGATGATCATCGCCGGCCAGAAGGGCACTGGCCAGACCTGGGCGATCGCGGCGACACCGGATGCCTTTCACGGCAAGGAACCGGTCACCGTCGACGCCGGTCCAGATGGCCATCAGGGCTTGACGGTGATCTTCCCGGAAAAGAAGGGGGAGCATTTTGCGAGTGCGGTTCGCCGCGCCGCTTGCTTTTTCCCTGTTCCCGTCGTCTTCAACGGCGAGGAAATGCCGTTCAATGACTTCCTCGAGAGCGCGGATCATATCGAGGAATGGCGAGGAATTCGGATCGGTGTCTTTGGCCGGGATGTTTCCCGCTACCACGATGACAACGCCAATTTCCATGGCGTGACGCTGAAGATTCCCTTGCCTGAGCTTCAGCAATCCTGGCATCGCAGCTATTTCGTGCGCATCGACGTGGTCGATTGTGCCCACCTTAAGCTCGTGCTTCCGGCCCGCAAGGATGTCGTGCGCGATGCGATGTATGTCGCGCTCCTCGAAGAGATCACGCGCCTGTTCTTTCGCATGATCGCGGCAAGCGGTGCGCACAGTTTGAGGTTCAAGGACTACCAGCTTGGCCGGACGCTTGGTATCGATCTGAAAGAGGCAGCGCCTCTATTGCGACCCTTTTCGCCTTCGTGCGCTGACACGGACCGGAGTGTTGTCCTCGCGCCTGCGTCCGTCGAGAAAGACGCGATTGTCTTCGAAGGAGAGGGGCCGCTCGAAGATCAGACGTTTGCCCGGGCAATCGCGCGGCTGGACAGTGCTCCGGCGCTCTTCGACCCGCACCGGGCTTTTGCCGGCTATGCCTGGTACGACGCGCTTCGGTGCATCCAGATCCGATCCTATAGAATGGAGATCGATGGCGCGACCGAAGAAAATCAGCCCTTCGATCTCTTCGGCGCAAACGCGCGGCCGGATCGCCTCGAGGTGGTTCTGGACGTTTCTCGCGCGGAAAAGACCGAGTGGGTGCTGGAGACCGACCTGATCGTCCAAGGGGTCGATCACGGTTCCTTGGACGAGGCGGAGATCCTCGTCACCAAGCAGTCGGCTATCACCCCGTCACACCTGACCACCTTCCTTGTCGATGCCCTCTATTCGCCCACGGACGATTCGGAAGCCGGCTCCTACGACGAGCAGGAGCAATGGTTTTCCGACGAGGCGGAGGATCTGAGCATCGCCTTGCTGGAAACGGCGCACGCTGCCGATCTCAATGCGATCGTGCGTGTCGTCGAACGCGAACTGGTTTGGCGCGTGCCGCGCGAAGACGCGATTCTGATCAGGATCGAGCATCGAAAGATCTCGGTCGAAGGTCTTTCTCCGTCCGTCGGTGCGTCGCCCGCGCCGCGCCCGGCGACATAGCCCTCATCAAAAATGCTCGACCATTCCTCCCATCAACCCGGCCATCGCGCCGGGTTTCTCGTCTCGACTGAAAGGCAGTCCCATGAACAATCTCGAAACCCGGATTTATACCTATCCGCCAATCCCGCTTGCCGATATCACGCCGCTCGAAAAGCTCATCCTGACCCACGTTCTCGAATGCAGCGAGACCGAAGCCGGGCTTGTCCTGTTCACTGACGTCGGCCCGGTCAATCCGATCACTGTGAAACGGCAGGCGCTGGTAGACGCCTTTGGCGCCTCGGCGGCGCAATCGGGGAGCGCACTCAATGCCTTCATCGGCAGCCGCATTCTCGCGCTGTTGCCGACATCTGCGGACGGTGACGACATCGCTGCCGATATCGGCCTGACCGAATTCCCCTGGCAATTCATCGTGCATGAAATTGTCGCGCGATCGCCGAGCCTGCAGGAGGTCACGGTGATCCAGTGGATGAATCACCCTTCGCAGCGGCTGGAGACCTATGGTGCCAGCGTGTCCCTCATCACCGGCAAGGGCATCCATCACGCGACCAGCGAGGATCTGCTGAAGCGGTTCCGTTTGCAAGATCGCGCGCTGATGCCCCCGGTCTCGCCGCCTTCGTTGCTAGACGGTGCTCCGGTTGTCACCCCTCGGTCTTTCACCGTCGGTGAGATGGAGACGGCTCTCTGCATCTGGGAGGCCATGCTCTATTTTCGCGGACTTCACGAGGATCGCCGTCCGGTTCCCGATGGCATTATCCGCATGTCCGAATTGTGGGATGCGACCGGCTGGCTGGCGATGCGGGGTCATGTCCTGGCGATCGTACCTCTTGCAGAGCAAGCGTACACCGATCTCTCGGATGCATTGGAGGAGGGCGGATTTACCTTCGATTTCGATTTCATTCCCGCTGTCGTCGGTGCGTTGGACTGGTGCGAATACGGGCCGTATCGGGAAGGCGAACCCGAGGAATTTCTCGAGATCGTCATGGCGTCGGTTGCCGGCCGCCGGCGGGACGTTGCGGCCGAAGCACTCTCCAGTGAGAACCTCGTCGCGCGAAAATCCTGATGCACGGTCTTCGCCAGTCTATGACGTTGATCAGGCGCTGATCCCGGCCGGGGTCGGCGTCGCCTCGGATTCCGGCGTCTGCCCGTGGATCATCGACGCAGCTTCGGTGCCCATCTCTTCGACCTCAACCACTTCGCTGGCGGCCTTCAGGTCGATACGCCCCCAGATCGACGTTTCTTTCCGGGAGAGGCGCCGCCGATTCTTGAACTCGACGACGAACGGCTTTTTCTCAGGCTTCATGATGCTCCGGCTGAATGTGGCAGATGACTGTCTCCCGGCAGCTGTTCTTATTCGCGCCAGCCTGTCAACGGCCTACGCCGGGAAGTCCACGATCAGGGAAGCCGGGGGATTTCGCCCTCGCCGACACGCCAGACCCAAGGTGTGATCTCGGGTCTCGTTTCGATCATGTCGGCAAGCGCGTGCTCGTAGTCGTCGCCGGCGCTTGCCGGCACGATGAACATGGCCACCGGCGCGGGCTTTTGTTCCGGCAACGTCACCGACACGATCGGCGCATCGCGCGGAAGGTTGAAGCGCAGGCCCTTCACGCTCTTCCTCTTCAGGTGGCTGAGCTTCTCCAGCAGTCGCAATTCGTTGATGTCCTCGAAGGGCAGCCAGTGCTCGTTCACCACCATCAACGCGACCTCCTCGACCGATGCGATGCCGGAGGTCGAGATGCCGAAGGTGGCGATGACGATCAGATGGAACGCCTCGCTGGAGCGCCATAGTTCGAGTTCCGTTTCGTAGCGGGCCGCCAGCCGCCGCCACGCGCCGTCCTCGATCATCAGGGGGAAAGGCATGTGCCGCACCACGATCCTCTGTCCCTCGCGGGCCGGAGAGAACTCCTTCACCTCGGCGACGATCATCATCAGCTTGCGCGGCCCCGAACCTGTGGCCTGTACGGGTTTCAGAGCGGTGGCGCGCCGGGCGGCGATGCCGTCCTTGTCCTCTGCCTGGTAGACCTCCGGCACATACAGCATGTCGCTGAGCGGTCCACCTCTCGCCGTCATCTGCGACGCCGCGTTGATCAGGCTGGTGCGCACACGGCCCCAGCCGCGCCGTCCGGCCCAGACGGAACGCCATTCGGTCAGTTCGCCGGCCTCCCAGAGATAATGAAGCATCGCCCTGAGCGACAGCTTGCGCGGCTCGCTGCGAATAGCTGGTTCCGACTGTTCCGCCGCCGTACCGGCCGCGGCGCGCGGTCCCCGTTTCGTCAGGGAAAAATCGAGCTTCAGATCGGCTTTGCCGCTGGCGTCGATCTGGATGGCGCTGCCGATGAGCGGCCCGAGGCCGGAAAGCTCATATGGCGGTTCATAGGAAGGGCAGGCCGGGTCGTGCTCGCGTCCGGATAGTGGCATGCGTTTCACAAGATACTGGTCGTCCATTCGGGCGATGTACATCGCAACAGCCGGCTGCCTGCACATGCACATCGGGCGGAGCCGCTCTTCATAGGCACGCGGAAGAAGCGCCCGGAATTCCGGGGAATTTTCCGAGAATACCGCATCGCCGATCGTGAATGTTCGCACTGTCGCTCTCCCTTTCCCAGGCCAAACCCTGCGCGGCGTGGTGGCGTTATACTATCAAAAATCCCTATAGTAAAACGTCCATCGTCTGCTTATCTGAACGGCCGAATGACGGACGCAGCGCGACCGTCTGCGAGCAGGAACGTGCCGCGGAAAAGAGATTGGCGATGCTGTGCGCTGCCGCACACCGCTGAGGGGAGTTTTCCGCTGCCCCTTTCGAGCCGCCATCCATTCCAGCCGCCGGCAATCGCCGGCATTGTCCATTCCCCTCGAGCCCGGCCCTGCGCCGGGCTTTTGCAATTCAGGAGGTTCGTATGCCCGAAGTCATTGAAACCACGGTCTACAAATTCGAGGAATTGTCGGAAAAAGCGAAGGAGGAAGCTCGCACCTGGTACCGCGAGGGCGGCTTCGACTACGAGTGGTACGAGTTTGTCTTCGAGGATTTCGGCCGAATATGTGAATGCCTTGGCGTTCGCCTTAAAACATCTCCGGTCCATCTTGTAGGCGGCGGCACACGGGATGAGCCAAGAATACACTTCACGGGCTTCTGGTCTCAAGGAGACGGTGCGTCTTTCCAGGCACTCTACTCCTATCGAAAGGGCTCGCCCCGCGCGATCCGGGACCATGCGCCGAAGGATACGATGCTGCACGGGATCGCCGACGGCCTGCAGGCGATCCAGCGCCGCAACTTCTACCAGCTTCGGGCCGATGTCAGCCATCGCGGGAACTACTATCACGAATATTGCATGGCGATCTCTGTCAGGAGGGAAAGTCTCAACTATCAGGACATGACCGCTGACGCTGAGGATACGGTCATCGAGGCTCTTCGCGATCTCGCCCGATGGCTCTACCGACAGCTCGAGAACGAATACAACGCGCTGACCTCCGACGAAATGGTCGACGAGACCATCGTGGCCAATGCCTACACCTTCAATGCGTCCGGTCGTCGGTTCGGCTAATCCGACGCCGGAGGGTCCGCATTCCGGATGACAGTCGCCGAGGCGGCAGGCGAAGCGGCAGGACGGCCGGGTGAGAGGGGGGCAGCGGGCCGGGCGGCCCGGCTGAAGGTTGGAGAGAGCGCACATCTGCCCGGGCTTAGCCCCTCGCGCTCCTGAGAACACCGCCATGAATGATCCCGTCTATTCACGCCTTCGCATCCGTGCGGATGCGAACTGGCGCGCCGTCGTGCGTGCCGCGGCCTGCCAATTCGATCACCGAATCCGGCACGATCCTGCCTTCCGCTTCGCGCGCAAGCGCTTCTACCGCTCGATGCTCGCAGAGCATCGGATCGACCGGCGCGAGCTCGCCAATGCCTTCCGACTTTGACGCCTCATAACCCGCGACACGCTGCGCATCGCCGGTCCCGCCGTCTCACCTGTCCGGCCGCCGGAGTCTGCACCGATGCACTGCGGGTCTTCTCGCTTTTCCCCTCGAAAAAAAGAATTCAACAATGCCGCAGATCGCGACAAACATACTCAGGATTCTCGGCGCTGCCGTCGTCGAAGGATCGAAGGTCTCCCTTGTCAGCCAGCTCGATTACAAGCTCTATCTCGAAATCGACAAGGTCCTTCAGGCCGCCGGCGGAAAGTGGAACCGCTCGGCAAAAGCCCATGTGTTCGAAGGGGATGCCGCGGAGGCGCTGGAACCGATCCTGCTTACCGGCGAATATTCCCGCATCAAACAGGACTTCGGCCAGTTCGATACGCCTCAACCCCTTGCCGGCGATGTGGCCGACCGCGCCGACATCAGGCCGCAGATGCGGGTCCTCGAACCGAGCGCCGGGCTCGGGAACATCGCCGTGGAGGCGGTTGCCGCCGGCGGATATGTCCATACGATCGAGATCGACGCGGCGCGATGCGCTCGCCTGGCGCTCAGGATCGCCCGTCTCGAGAGCATGCCTGCCGCCTCATTCTGCACCGGGCAACAGGCCGACTTCCTCGATATCCAGCCCGATGCATCCTACGATCGCATCGTGATGAACCCGCCCTTCGCCGGGCAGGATGACATCCGTCACGTCATCCATGCGTTCGGCTTTCTCAGGCGCAACGGCCGGCTGGTCGCGATCATGTCCGCGGGCATTCTGTTCAGGACCAACAAGCTCACGACGACGTTTCGCGACTTCGTTGCAGACCACGGCGGTGCCATCGAACCGCTTCCTGAAGGGTCTTTCCGGTCGTCGGGGACTGCGGTCAACACCTGCGTCGTTACGATCGTTGCAGGAGGTCGCCATGCCTAAGAAGCCGTGGATCATCAACTGGCGTATCGAGGGCACCCAGCAAGTTCTCGCCGACGATGCTGACGAAGCGCAGCAGCTTTTCGACAAGGGCTTCGGATCTCCGAATTTCCTCGATCCTCTGCGTGATGGCGAGGTTTCGAATGACCCGCCCTACCACAACGGAAAGGGAGGCGACGATGCAGATTCGGCGTAAACCCCGTCCCGGCGAGCCGGGCTCGCATCTTGCCCATTCGCTCTACTCGGCCGAACTCGGCGCACATGACCCCGGGCGATATCGCTTGACGCCGCCCTGCGCGCCCGATGTGCCGGCTCTGGTGCAACCGGGCATGACTGTTCGCACATCGTATGGGACGGGCGGCATCGTCGTCGCGGTCGAGGGCCCTACCATCCATCGCGGACAAGATGGTCGTGATTATCCGCATTTCACGATCATCTATGTTCCGGCGAAGCGGTTCGGCCGGCATTCCGCCGCTGACCATTGCTGGATCAATGAATGCGTCGCGGTCGGCGGCCGAATCCTGATGCTGCTCGAAGCCAATAGCGACGAGGTCTTCATCGACACAGGTCCGTCTGCGAAAGCCTGACAGCAGCGGGCCGCCGCCCGCACCTCATCTTCATTTTCCCTGTCAGGCCCGGTCCTCCGAAAGGAGCGCCGGGCCTCTCCACATTTCGGGAGAGCACGAGAACCCTGTCCTTCCTGAAACAATCCGTCGATATGGCCCGGCGTCGCCTGATCCCACGTAGCCGACCCCTCGCTTTCATCACCGTCAACACCGACCTGCTCTGACCGCCGGGCACATAGCTCCCGTCGGCGCGGACGCCTGCAGTAATGGAGGAGCATGATGCAAAACGAAACCAATTCCGCCCGTCTCGAAAACGTCGTCGGCGCGCCTGTCTACGGTGCGAGGGCGGCCCCTCGCTTCACCATCGCGGAGCATGTGCACACGTCGAGGGGCATCCCGATCTTCATTTGCGTTGTTGACGAACGATTCGACTGCACCGAATTCAGCGCACTCCGAAATCAGGCGCGCAAGCAGGGTGGATGGTACTTCCGTCCCTGGGAAAGCGCGCCGGGCGGTTTCGCATTCATGGATCGTGCCGCGGCCGAACGCTTTGCCGAGCCCGCAGGTCTGGACGACGCGGAGGAAGCCGATTCTGCCCCCGAGCCGGTTCCCCCCATTGCCGCAAAACTACGCGCCCTGGCGGAGGATATGCGGTTCGAGATTGACGCCAACCTGGCGGAACGCGCAACCAATACACCGAGACGGCGATTCTTTGCAGCCCTCGCCTGGGTCGATGGCCACCGCCTCTTGCGCACCCAGGCTGCATTGTTTGCGCTCGCCGACGCTCACATCGCGAAGACGGTTCCAACCGAGCTCTCCGATATCGAAAGGAAATCGCAGGTCTATGATCGCTTGGGCACTCTGTTTGATCGATCCTCGGCCGAATATTATGACATCGGAATCGATACTGGCGAGCCGCAGTGCGACACCGCCGCGGCGCGCGCTCTTTGGCGTCTGATCGGGATCGAAGATCCCGTCGATCCCTCGACCGAGCTCCTCAAGCAGGATGGCATATCGACATCCGCAGACCGCGCCTCAGACGATGCAGAACGGCTTGCGAGGATGCAGCGCCTCGTAATTCACAAGCAGCGGCTGCCGATCTTCGCGGCACGCACGGATGAGATCTCGATCCAGGCTCCTCGCGGCACCCGTATCCTGAAACTCTCACGCCAGTATCCCGACGAACCGTCGCCATTCGTTTGGTATGCATGCGATCCGACCGCTCCTGTTGAAGCGCTCACGATCCGCATCGTGGGAACCGGCGACGTGGTGCCGGACGCCCTGCTCGACGACTATCTGGGAACCGAGATTTTCCTCGATGGTCGACTGGTGCTCCATTTCTTTCGAGATGTCGCCTCGGCTCTGAACGAGAGCACCATCAAACGTGAGGACGGACGTTCGTCTAGCTCCCCTCAGTTCACGCAAGCTGACCAGCAGATCCGATAAGGAGGGCGCGATGCCAGAATATGAAGTCCAGGTCACGGCCCAGTTGACCGTCACCCGCCGCGTCATAGTGGAAGCGGCAGACGTCGAGGAGGCCAAGCGTCTTGCGATCGAAGACGCCAGTTATCTTCCCGATGATTGGGAGGTGCCGGGATCCGAGGAGTATACAACCGCACTCCTCGACCCGGAGGAACTCCAAGGCTTCGACACTGATGAAATCGAACTCGTCGAATGACTGTGCTCAGTTTGAACATCATGGGCGCCGATGCGCCCGCAACAGAGGAGGACATCGCGTGTTTCCCATCACGAAGGAGCAACGCCGCGCCATTCATCTGAAATGGCAACAGGCCGATCAGGGCCTTTCCTATCGCGCTTTCAGGAAGCTTGCCATTCCTGTCGCCGCTGCCGACGGAGCCGTTGCACTGCCCTGGTGCGGAATGTGGTTGTGTATAGAGGCCGACGGCTACACGCATAGCTAGGCGGCCAATCCGCCAATGGACCGCGTTTCTCGCTTGCGCAGCTGAACCTCATTGATGCGCGGGGGTCCCGGTAGCGGTGATCCAGCCGCATTTCCAGAAGCTTTATCCGATCGATCAAACACGGCATCCGCCGCGGTATGCCGTGCGGACCCGCGCGTGACTTTATTGCCAGAAGGAGGAATCCGATGAAAAGGACCGTTAGAACGAGCAGGCTCAAGGAGGGATCGCTGGTGTCAAAGCTTCTCACGCTCCGACCCGGCGAAACATTCTATCTCGACGACACTCGCGACGCGCCTGGAGCTCGACAGCTTTCCGGCGCCGTTCAAGCGGCGATGATCAAATCGCGAACGCTGACGGACCGTAGGTTCATCACATCCCGGTGGACCGCGGTGCAACCGTCGCCAGCCTGTGCCAAGCCCATTCTGGCCATCACCCGCGTCGACTCTGTCGCATTCTGGCAGCCGTAGGCGACTGCCCGCAATTCACCTTCCTTCCTCCCAACCAGGCCCGGTGCTCCGCAAGGAGCGCCGGGCCTTTCTGCATTTTCAGGAGAGCAACATGAGCCTTTCAGCCATCGCCCGCCCTTACCTCGCACCGCCGGTGTTCCTGAACTTCCGTTCGGAAGTCGTCGAGCCGACGCGCTTCGCCATCGTCTTCTGGGATGGTCCTGGGGATACGCTCTACGCCTTTGAAGATTGTGACGCTTTCGAGCGCCAGCGCGCCGCCGCGGAGCGAAACCTCGTCCCTGTACATGAGCTATCGGCCGGGGAAGCGGCTGCATGGATTGCCGCCGGCGGCAAGGCTGTCCTGCACGAAGTCTCGGTCGCCGGCGTTGCTGCATTCGGAAACCTCAAGCTCGCGCCCGGCTGAAGGCCGGGCGCCGCCGCCCGTGCCGCCGAGAGGGAGAGAGGGGCCGGGAAGGGGTGGCCTGGCGGGCTTGGAGAGCGCCCGGCGGCCGGCTCTTTCCCGCTCTCGATGAGGTTTCCCATGAACGCTCGGTCCTCCTTTGCCGCGAACCCGTTTGCCAGCAAGCCCCGCTTGCCCGAACAACGCAGCCGCGCCAGCAACATCTTTGCAGCCGGGGGCGCGCTCCTGCCGCTTCTTGAAGCAGGCCAGTCCATCACATCGGCCCACCTGCGCACCGTCCTCACCACTGAATCCGGCGGTTCGGACGCCGAGGGATTCTGGTCGTGGAAGGACGCCTACGAGGCGACGGAAGTCGCCCAGGTACTGTTCCTTCGCAAATTCGGCTCGGCCATTTCCGCCCGGACGAATATGCCCGAGGCGGCTCTTTCCATTCTGACCAGGCTTGCGGCGCTCAACCCGACGCATACGCGTCGATCCGAGGAAACCCAGAGGCTCCAGCAGTTTTCCACGCCCGTCGAACTCGCCTATGTCGCAGCAAGGGCCGCCTCCATCATGGCGGACGACGTCCTGCTTGAGCCGTCCGCCGGGACCGGCCTCATGGCGATCTTCGGCGAACTCGCCCATGCGCGCCTCGTTCTCAACGAATATGCGCCGGTCCGTCACTACCTCCTCGAGCAACTGTTTCCAGGAACATCGGTCACGCACCACGATGCGGCCCATCTCGACGACTATCTCGATCGCGTCGCCCGTCCCACCGTCGTGCTGATGAATCCGCCGTTTTCGGCCGGTGTGCATGTCGAGGGTCGCATGGCCGATGCAGCGTGGCGGCATCTCACTTCGGCTTTCGCCCGTCTTGTGCCTGGCGGCCGCCTCGTTGCCATCACCGGCTCCAGCCTTTCTCCCGACAATCCGAAATGGCGTGACGCCTTCGTTCGCTTGCAGGAGCGCGGTACGGTCGCGTTCAGCGCCGCGATCGCAGGCAGCGTCTTTGCCCGTCATGGCACGACGATGGAAACGCGGCTGACGGTCATCGACAAGATTGTGGCGGCCGACCCGACGAAGCTGGCCGAAAGTCGCGGTGTCGCACCCGATCTCGCAACATTGCTATCCTGGATCTCGGGCCTGCCGCCGCGCTCTCCGTCGACCGCATCGAACTCCATAGGCGCGCTGTCCAACGGCATTCTCCGGGCCTGCGCCGCGAAAATGGCAGCGCGCAAGGCCGCCGACACACTGCGCCCCGCCGCGGTTGCGGGATTGCAGTCGGGCCCCGCGCTCTCTCCCCGCGCACCGAACCGGGCGTCATTGGCCCCCGCGCCTGCCCATGAGGAGATCGTCGAACTCGGCTACGAGCTGCGCGATGCGCCGCCATCCGCGCGGCTGGATGTCGCCGATGGCATCTACGAGCCCTACGAGCTGCGGGCAATCCGCATTCCGGACGCCAAGCCGCATCCTGACAAGCTGGTCGAGTCCGTCGCCATGGCGTCGGTTGCCCCGCCCAAGCCCAGCTATCGGCCCCACCTCCCCAGGAACGTGATCACCGCCGGCGATCTTTCGGACGCCCAGCTCGAAAGCGTGATCTATGCCGGCGAAGCCCATTCCGGCCATCTCGCCGGCTTTTGGAAAGTCGATGCCTCGTTCGACAATCTCACAGCTGTCAGCCCGGAAACCGAGGGCGCGGTGCGATACCGTCGCGGATGGTTTCTCGGCGATGGCACGGGAGCCGGGAAGGGCCGGCAGGCCGCCGGCATCATTCTCGACAATTGGCTGAAGGGCCGCCGGCGGCACGTCTGGATCTCGAAATCCGAGACCTTGATCGAGGACGCCCAACGTGACTGGTCGGCACTCGGTCAGGAGAAGCTGCTGGTCACGCCTCTGTCGCGCTTCCGGCAGGGCAAGCCGATCAAGCTGGACGAGGGAATCCTGTTCGTGACCTTCGCGACGCTCCGCACGGACGAACGCGAGGGCAAGTCCTCCCGTGTCCAGCAGATCGTCGACTGGCTCTGCGAGGGCGAGGATCATGATGGCGTGGTCGATGAAGCAAAGATATTCGATGGCGTCGTCATCTTCGATGAAGGCCATGCCATGGCCAACGCTGCCGGCGGCAAGTCCGACCGTGGCGACAAGGCTGCCTCGCAGCAGGGTCGCGCCGGTCTTCGCCTTCAGCGCGCGCTGCCCGACGCGCGCGTCGTTTATGTCTCGGCAACCGGAGCATCCGAAGTCGAGTCGCTCGCCTATGCGGAGCGGCTCGGTCTTTGGGGCAGCGCCGACTTCCCCTTCGCCACCCGCAGCGAATTCATCGCCGCCGTCGAGGACGGCGGCGTTGCGACCATGGAGGTGCTCGCCCGCGATCTCAAGGCGATGGGGCTTTATGGCTCCCGCTCGCTGTCGTTCGAGGGTGTCGAATATGAGATCCTCGAACACGCGCTGACCGAGGAGCAGGTCCGCATCTACGATTCCTATGCCGAGGCTTATCAGGTGATCCACAATCGCCTCGATCAGGCGCTGGAAGCCTGCAGCATCACCTCGGCGGCTGGAACGCTCAACAAAAATGCCAAAGCCGCGGCGCGTTCCGCCTTCGAGAGCACGAAGCAGCGCTTCTTCAATCATCTTTTGACGAGCATGAAGACGCCCACGCTGATCGGCACGATCAACCAGGACGTGGCGGACGGCCATGCCGCGATTGTCCAGCTCATCTCGACGGGACAATCTATAACCGAGCGGCGGCTCGCCGAAATCCCGACAGAGGAATGGAACGACATCCAGGTCGACGTGACCCCGCGCGAGATCGTCGCGGAGTACCTGATGAACTCGTTCCCGACCCAGCTCTTTGAGGAATATTCGGACAACGAGGGCAATCTGCTTTCCCGACCTGCCTATGACGCCGACGGTAATCCGGTCCTGTGCCGTGAGGCCGCTGCCCGTCGTGACGAATTGCTGGAAAAACTCGGCAGCCTGCCGGCGATCCCGACCGCGCTCGACCAGATCGTCCAGCATTTCGGATCGGACAAGGTCGCCGAAATCACCGGACGCTCCCGTCGTATCGTGCGCCGGGATGGGGACGGCGCTTTTGCCCGCTTCGCCGTCGAGAGCCGGCCGGGCAGCGCCAATCTCGACGAGACGCGCGCCTTCATGGATGACCGGAAGCCGATCCTCGTCTTCTCGGAAGCCGGTGGAACCGGGCGCTCCTACCATGCCGATCTTGGCGCGAAGAACCAGCGCCAGCGCCTGCACAACCTGCTCGAAGCCGGCTGGCGCGCCGATGTCGCGATCCAGGGCCTCGGGCGCAGCCATCGCACCAACCAGGCCCAGCCGCCGCGCTTCCGGATGGTCGCGACCGATGTGAAGGCCGAGCGGCGGTTTCTCTCGACGATCGCCCGGCGGCTCGACACGCTCGGCGCGATCACCCGTGGCCAGCGCCAGACCGGCGGGCAGGGCATGTTCCGCAGCGAGGACAATCTCGAATCCCAATACGCCCGCGATGCGCTCAGGCAATTCTACAAGCGCGTCCATAGCGGTGCGGTCACCGGCTGCTCGCTGGAAGCCTTCGAGACGATCACGGGCCTCTCACTCTGCGACGAGGATGGTGGGTTGACGGATGAATTGCCGCCGATCCACACCTTCCTCAATCGCATGCTGGCGCTGACCATTGCCATGCAAAACGTCCTCTTCGAGTCCTTCGAGGAACTGCTGGCGGCCCGCATCGAGGGTGCCATCGCCGCCGGCGTCTACGACAAGGGCCTGGAGACGCTGACGGCCGATCGCATGACGCTGAAGGATCGCAAGCTGGTCTACACGCATCCGGTCACCGGCGCGCAGTCGCACCTTCTGACCATCGAGCGCCTGGACCGCAACCGGCCGATGCTCCTTGAGGATGCCCTTCGTCTGGTGGCGCGGGATCCGCGCGCGAAGTTGATGATCAACGCAAAGTCCGAGCGCGCCGCCGTCATGGCCCCGACACGCTCCATCATGCTCGACGACGGCTCGCTCCAGCCGCGCGTCGCGCTGATCCGGCCGATGGACGAACTGCGCTTCGAGATCCGTCATCTCGAAGAGACGAACTGGGAGGAGGCGGACGAACAGGTGTTCGCCGCCGCCTGGAATGCCGAGGTCGCCAAGGTGCCGGAATTCTCGACCTCGACCTTGCATGTCGTCTCGGGCCTGCTACTGCCGATCTGGAAACTGCTGCCGCAGGATTATTGCCGGGTCTACCGCCTGCAGACCGACGATGGCGAGCGCATCGTCGGCCGCGTGATCGCCCCGGCCGGCCTCTCCCGGCTGTGCAACAATTTCGGGATCGACCGGAGCGAGGTGCTCGATCCGGAGCAGGCTTGGCGGTCGGTGGTCGATGGCTCCTCAATCATCAGCCTTGCCGGTGAGATGACGGTGCGCCGCGTCCGGGTCATGAACGACAACCGCGTCGAATTGACCGGCTTCACGGACGGGATGCGCGACTGGCTGCGCGCGATCGGCCTGTTTTCGGAGATGATCGCATGGAAGCTGCGCTTCTTCATTCCGGTCACCGAGGAAGGCGCTGCAATCCTTTCGCGCCTGATGCAGCGTCATCGGTTGCTCGATGTCGTCAGCCGGAATTGAAGGAGGATCGCCATGCTCACGGCCTCCGAACTGGCGAACCGTCTTGCGCGCGATGCCGAGGCGGTTTGCCGGCACTATCTTTCCGCCGGCCGCAGGGCCGGCAATTACTGGATCGTCGGCGACACCGTCAACAGCAAGGGCAAGTCGCTCTATGTCCACCTCACCGGCCCGCGCGCCGGCCGGTGGGCTGACGGAGCCACGGCTGAATATGGTGACCTGCTCGATCTCGTGCGGGAGACCTGCGGGCTTGTCGATTTCCGCGACGTCGCTGACGAGGCGAGGCGGTTCCTCAGTCTTCCGCAACCCTATCCGGCGGCGTCCCGCAGGGGCGACGCCCGAACCGATCCGCCGGTCGTAAGACCGGCTGACGAGCGTGCGCAACGCCTGTTCCGCATGTCGCAGCCGCTGGCGGGGACCCTCGCGGACAGCTATCTGCGCCAGCGCGGCATCCTGCGCGCATCCCTGCACCCCGCGCTTCGCTATCATCCGTCCTGCTACTATCGCGATCTCGCAACGGGCCGGACGTGCAGCTTCCCCGCGCTGATCGCGGCCGTGACCGACCCCGGTGGCACGATCACCGGCGTGCATCGCACCTGGCTCGACCCCGATGGTTGCGGCAAGGCGCTGGTCGACGATCCCCGCCGGGCGCTCGGCGGCCTGCTCGGCAATGCGGTTCGCTTCGCCTTTCCTGTCCACCGCCCCGTATCGGTCATGGCCGCCGGCGAAGGCCTCGAAAGCATCCTGTCCCTGTCGCACGTCATGCCCGGCATGCCGATGGTCTCGGCGCTGACGGCCAATCACCTCGCCGCCTTCGAGCTGCCGCCCGATTGCATGCGCCTCTACATCGCCGCCGACGCCGACGCTGCTGGCCGGAGCGGCATCGAGCGACTGAGCCGCCGGGCGCAGGCCCGCGGGATCCTGCCGCTGGTGCTCGCCCCGGAACTCGGCGACTTCAACGACGATCTGCGGCAGGACCCGAGCCGCCTGATCGGCAGTCTCAGGGCGCAGCTCGCCCCGGAAGACGCAAGCGTCTTTCTGCCGTCGTGATGAGGCCGTGATGGGGAGATGGGCGGGGCGGGAGCGGCAGAGGGGAGGGCGGCCATGCTGGTCGCCGCACGGATGAGCGCGCACCTGCGGGCCTGCCGAGAGGCGACCCTTACCATCAGGCGTTCGGGCCTCCAACCGCCGGGGACAGGTTTTTTCCCCGCGCCGGCGAAGCCGGCGCTCCTCGCGGAGCAAAAAACCTGTCCCCGGCGGCCCGGCGCTGCGCTGGGCCGCGGCGCGAGCGCCGCGGTTCCGGCCCGCCCGCCGGATGGAAAGGGATCGCCGTCAGGCCGCGAGAGGCGCGGCCGCAACCGACGGAGATCACCATGAACGTCCAACTTCCCATCGATGCCGCTACCGAGCTCCACACATCGTCCCCGACCGACCGGGTCATCTACGAGATGCAGGTCTACGGTTATCGTCCGTTCGAGGACGAGCCGGACCCGCGCCCGCTGCCGGAGGAGCCAGTCGTCCAGTCCGCGCTGACCGCGATGTTCGACGCGATGTTCGAAATGCTCGGCGACACGCGGCTGGAGCCCGACCTCGAAGACATGCTCTGGTCGACGGTCAACCTCTTCCACCGCGCCGGCGAACGCATCCAGCGCGAGCTTCAGCGCAACGAGGACGCCCAGCGAAACGGGCAGCGCGAGCAGGACGGCTCGGAAGTCAAGAGCGTCGAGCTCGAACGCCATATCATGGAGGGCATCTCGCTCCTCGAGCGCCGCAACGCCTTCGAGTTCATGCGCGACTATGCAGCCGAGTTGTTCGCGGCACAGACTGGCTCGGCCTGGCGGCCGCGCACCGGATCGAAGGTGAGCCACGCCAACATGACCGCCGCGATGATCGACTCCAGAGACTTCCTCTCAGCTCGCCGGCGCGCCGAGACCGAGGTTCTGATCCCGGCCGGCACCAAGATCGCCTTCTCCGGGGGAACCGACTACAACGAGCATCAGGTGATCTGGGACGCTCTGGACCGCGCCCGCGCAAAATTCCCCGATATGGTCCTCCTGCACGGCGGCAGCAAGACCGGCGCTGAACGCATCGCCGCACGCTGGGCCGGTACGCGCGGCGTCACGGAGATCCCCTTCCCGCCAAACTTCAAAAAGTATTCGCGCACGGTAGCGCCGTTCAAGCGCAACGACCAGCTGATCGAAACGATGCCGACTGGACTGATCCTGTTTCCCGGCGGCGGCATCCAGGGCAATATGGCCGACAAGGCCCGCAAGCTCGGCATCCCGGTCTGGCGCTTTGGAGGCAACGGCGCGTGAGCGCCGTTTTCCTTTCCAGCCGCGAAACGCGGCTCGTCTCCGCCGGGCGATCAGCCCGGCGAAGAGCGCGTTCAGCGCTTCGGGCGAGGGTGCCCCATGAGGGCTTCGTACTCCCGGTCCGTCAATCGTTCGACGGTGCGCAGCTGCGCGGGAATGTCCATCCGTTCGTGCAGAACAGCGGCGACGACAAAAGTCGCGTCGTCCACCACGATATAGGCAGCATAGTGATGCTCGATCTTGTGGAGGCGGAACAGGGAATTGCCCACCCGCTCGTCCTTCTTCGTGCGCACGCGGGCATAGGCTTCGGGGATCTCCTCGAAGCCCTTCCGAAGCAGGCGTCCATAGGCTTTCGCCTGTTGCGGCGACCAGATTCGCGCCGTCTCGCGGATCGCCAGACGGTAGTTTTCCAGCGCCGTCGGCAGGATAAGGATGCGGGGAGCCACTAACGCAGCTCTTCGTCCAATTCCGCGTCGACGGCATCCAGCGCGGACAGCGGCATCATTTCCCCGCGCCGGAATTCTTCCTCCGCCTTCAACAGGGAGCGGACCGCATAACGGCGGTCTTCCTCGCGCGCCATATCTTCGCGGATCAGCGCGCGCACATATTCGCTCGGCGTCGTGTACTGGTTCTTGCCGTTTGCGCGCATATCGACGAAGGCGCGCATTTCGTCGGGCAAACTCACATGCAGGCTGCTGGTCATGGCCGCGCCCTCCCGGTTGGATTTGTCGACGCGGATTTTCCCGTACCGGGACTTTAATGTCAATATTTGACATCGGCATGGCATCCCCGGCTTTGGCCGTGATGGGCATCGTCGCAGGTCCCGAGCGGAGGTCTGGCACGGCTGGGTCCCGCTTTCTTCCCGCGAAGCAAAAGCCGGCCGAAGGCCGGCCCGGGCCGTCTGCTGGTCCGCGGAACGGCTTCGCCGTTCCGCTCCTTCGATGCGGTCGCCTAGAGGGAGAGGTGGGCAGGGAGGGGGTAGGCCTGTTGGTGGAAAAAGGAGAGCGACCATGGCGATGATATTCGTAGGCGGATCACGCGACATATTCGAGCTGCCGGAACCGGTGATAGCGCGCATCGGCGCGATGATCGCCGCCGAGCATGGCGTGTTGGTCGGCGATGCGCCCGGAGCTGATGCGGAGGCGCAGAGCCTGCTCGCCGGCTATGGCTATGAGCATGTCGGCGTCTTCCATGCCGGCAGCGAGCCGCGCAACAATCTGGGCGACTGGGCGGCATATCACCGGCCTGCGCCGGGAGGCGCGCACGGCTACGCCTTTCATGCCGAAAAGGATCGCGAGATGGCGCGGCGGGCCGATTACGGGCTGATGGTCTGGGATGGCGCTTCGCCGGGAACCTGCCTCAACATGCTGCGCCTTGCCGCAGCCGGTTCCCCCTGCGTCGTCTACGACACGATGCGCAGAGCGACATTCACGCTCCGAAGCCTTCCCGATTGGCATGAGATGCTGCGCAATGCCGGCCGGGATCTGGTGGGGCGGATCGAGGCACGCATGACCGACGGGGAGCGCCATCTCGCCAACGGGCGATGAAACGCCTGTTCGGCGGGCGTCTTGCCCGGCCGCGGCCGGCCGACAGCACGCCGGCGTCTCGCTGCGATGATCTCCGTGGCTTCCTGCCGCCCTTCAGGAAGCCGGCCCCTTGCGGGACCGGTCCGCTCGGCCCCTCCGATGTCGTGCAGAGAGAGATCGTCTCCTTGCCGTCCTCGCCGCCGGGCGCGGCGGCCAGGACCGATGCGGAAGATAATGCCTGCCTCGAAGACCTCAATCCGGGTCGAGACGCGGCATATCGGACCCGCTGCACGTCTCACCCCGGTCCCAACCCACGCCGTCGAACGCCGGGCGCTTGCGATGACGTCGGCACCCCGGAGCGCCCTCGCGGGGTAGTCGTGCGGGAAGGGCGGCAAAGGCAATGGCGCGCAAACCGATAGGCAAAGTCACCTCCATCGAGCGGTCGCAGCGCTGGCGGAGAGGCTGCAAGTCGGGACGCCACGGCACGCATCACCTCCGGTTCCACACGGCCCGTTCCCATTGATGCCGACTTTGTAGAGGACTGCCTGCTTTTGCGGCCAACCCCTGAAGGGGTAAGACTCGACAGAAATTTTTGCAAAATTCGATTTCGGTTTGTCCGCTTTGGCGGCAAATCGAATTTTCCAAAATTTTCCGCCGAGCTGACCGCAGCAGGTCAGCCCTCTCCTTTGCCGACATCGGGAACGGTCCCGATGGAACCGAAGGAGAACTACCATGGCATCCACGATCGCAAACCTCACCACCAAGGCCGACGGCTCGATGGAAGGCGTCTTCGCAACGCTCCGCGTCAATGCCCCGATCGCCGTCCTCCCCAACGCCCACAAGTCCCGCGAGGACGCCCCGGACTACCGCGTCATCAACAAGCGCACCGGGTTCGAGATCGGCGCGGGCTGGAACAAGATCTCGCCGCGCAGCGGGGCAGAATACGTCTCGATCCGGATGGAGGCCCCCGAGATCGGCGTCATCTTCGGGAACCTGGCCCCCGCGCCGGGCGGCGAGGACAACAAGAAGGTGATCCTCTGGAACAACCCGGAGTGAGCCGAACCGAACCGGCCCCGCAAGGGGCCGGCTTCCTTTTGCCCCTCGTGAAGGAGACTACGATGAACACGCACCTGATCGCAATGCTTCTGCCGGGACCGCTCGGAATCGACGTCGACCTGTCGTTCCTCCTCGACCTGCCGATCGCCCTGCACCCTATCGAACGGACGAACCATTACGCGCCCGACTACCGGCTCGACACCAGCGACGTCGAACTCGGCCATGGCTGGAGCAACACGAGCCCGGTCAACGGCATCCCCTATATCGCCGTTGTCGTCAGGTGCCCGTCGGGAAAGCGGATTTCCGGTGTTGCATGGCAGTCGCCCGAACAGGCAGGACTGTGGGCTATCCAACTTCAGGAAAGCTGCACGGTCGATTTCCACGCCTGATCCCATAGGATCCGGCCGCCCGGCGCGGCCGGATTTTAGCGGTGCCCCACGAGAGGAAGGTCTGTCTGCTCAGATCGCCAAGTCTGCCATGACGGAGCGGCGCGCGTCAAAACCGCGTGGTACCCCCAATTTTTCCGCCGAACCGCTAAAGCGGCTCGACAAAAAAATCGGCTCCCCCACGCGCGAGCCGCTAAAGCGGGTTTTGACCCGCACCGCTCCGTCATGGCCGACAACGTCATCTTTCACATCATCAAGGAGATGACGACGATGACGAACACCCTCGAAAACCACATCGAAGAGCTGCGCCGCGAAGCGAACCACTGCGACCCGGCCGAGCGCGCCCAGATCGAGGCCGAGCTGGAACAGGCCCGCGCCGAACTGGCCGCACGCATCGCCGCCGAGGACGCCGAGCCTCCCCACTGAGGGAGGCTTTTGCCTTGCACGATTGGGCCGACGCGCCGGATCGACCGGCGCCCCGGCCCGAAGCTCCGCTTCCCATCCCATCCTTCCGATCGTCGTTTAGCGCCGCCCATGCATCGAGCCCGTGGCTTTCGTGGCGTATCCGCGAGACCGTCTCACCCGAAGCAGCGCCAGGAACATCGCGACCGCGTCCTCTTCCCGCTCGAAATGATGCACCTTCGCCTGACCGCCAGTCCCGATCCGTCCCCATCGCCGGACCAGGCAGGGTGTCCCGAACAGCGTCTGCTCGATCGCAAGGGCATAGAAGCGCGCCATATTCCGGCCAGCATCCAGGCGTTCCGTATAGAGATGATAGGGTTGCATCAGCATGGCGAGAAGATCGCCCGTTCGCCGATCGACGTCCAACGACACTTTTGAATCGGAGGGCCGGGTTCGATTCAATTTCCTGATAGGTGGACGGTTCAGAGGAAAGGTGATCTGGGCGAGCCGGCCCTTGGCCGACCGCTCCCTACTCGCGCCGTGCCGTCGCTCCCCGAGCCGGCGAAGCCGTCTCGGCCTGCGGTCACGCTCACTCTCGCTGGGCAAAGCAGCCGGATCGACCGGCCACTTTGCCGCAATGGGATACCCCTCGCACACCCCGCCGGCTGGTCGCCGGAGATGGACACGGCCCTTGGGGGCCGTGGCTATCTCTCTCTCAATGACGACCTAGCCTATCGCTTCCCGACAAGCGCCTCAAGGATGAGCGGTGCCCCCAATTTTGTCGTCGGTCGCCGTAGCGCCCGCCAACAAAATCGGCTCCCCCACTCCCCGCCCCGGCGGCCGCTTCGCGGTCCCTGACCCGCTCGTCGAGAAGCGATAGGCCCGCTTCGTCATTGAAGCGAAGGAGACGAAGATGCGTACCAAGAACCACCTGGATATCGACCAGATGATCGCAGAGGTAGAGGACAACCTCTACAGCTGCGACGCACCCGAAATCGAGCGGTACTGGAGCAAGGTCGTGCTCGACAAGCTGATTGGCGAGCGTGCCGAGGCAATCGCCGAACTGCGGGCGAGCCCCGACTGGGACGAGCTTCCCTTCTAGGGAAGCAGTCCCATCCTTCGCGTGCGGGAGCGGATCGGCGGTCCCGCACGTTTCGGCCCTTGATGATGCTCACGCGTGCCGGACGAGACAGCCGGATCGACCGGCCGTCTCATCGCAAGGGGATGCCCCTCGCGCACCCCGCCGGCTGATCGCCGGAGACGGCGCGGCCCTTCGGGCCGCGGGCTCTTCTTCTGACTTCCCATTCTACGCCAGCCCACCGGGCCTCAAGGACGGCGCGGCAACGCTGATTTTCCGCCACCGCCTGTTGGGCGACGCCGGAAAATCAGCGTTGCCGCTTGCATGCCGCGTTCCGCGGTCCTTGACCCCCGCCGGGCAACAACGTCGACACCTTTCGTCAATCGAAAGGAGACATATCATGATGACGTTCAACGCACTCACACTCGTTCCGACCATCGCCGCCTTTCGCACCGAAGTCGTCGCGAACCGAGCGGCATGCAAGAGCGCGTTCGCGCGCGACCTGCATGACACGCTGGTCACGAAGCTCGACGAGGTTGCTGCGGCGCTTCTTGAGGAAATGGAGACGGAGAAGCAGTTTGCCGCTGACAAGGGCACCTGGGCGGGAGATTTCCTTTACGAGATCTACCATGTCTGCACACACTTCGAACGCCGATGGATCAAGTCGGGCTCGATCTCCATCCTCGACGAAATCAGCGAGAAGGTCGTCATCGAGGACGACGTTTGCGAGGTGGATCTCGACTACACCATCGTTCCGGCGGCTGACCAGGAGGGCCTCTTCGATATTCTCGACCGCATCCGCCAGCAAACCGGCATCCGGTTCGTCGCGGCTCGCGTCTGAACAAGAAGAAGGGAGGCGTTCACGCCTCCCTTCAACTCTCACTGCGCGCGACACGCTACGGACCGGTCGCGCCGTTGTTGTCTGGATCCTTTTGCGGGACTAGACTCTCTCGTAAGCAAGAGTTCGCCCGTCCAAGGAGCCAGCCATGTCCATGGAGCCTAAAGCCACCGAGACCGGCGCGACGAAGCGCAGCGCCGCTTCGCGCGCGCTGCGCTTCGTCGTTCGGCTCCCGTTCGTGATTGTCGTCGCCATGGTGGCGGCAACGCTCCATGCCGCGTGGTACATTGCCTTCGCCGTCCTTTCCGCGCTGCGCCCGGTCGTCAACGTGATGATCCTCGGCGGCATGGTGATGCTGTTGCTTGCCTTCGCAGCCTTCGTCAAACCGGAGGCTTCGCCCGGAATGCCCCCTTGGGCCATCCTTCTGATGGCCATCGGCTCGATCGCCTTCGCCATGGGCTATTCCAGGTTCGTCGACTGGATCACGCCGCCGGGCGAGACCGACCCGGCCGAACGCTATCGCCGTACCGATCCATAACGCGCCGCGCGCGTCCGCATCGGTCCCTTGCTGCAATCAGCGATGACGCTTGGCGAACCGGTTGGGCTTTGCTGCCTTGTTCATATCCTTCCGCCGGAAGTACATCGCCCGCCCGCAGCGGATCGGGCTATGGCCTTGCACGATGATGATCTGCTCATCCTTTCGCATGGTCTGGGTCACTTCATGAGGCAGGAGCAACGGTCGCGCTTGATAGGTGATGTTCTCCGATTTTCGCGGTGAGCCGTTCTTCGTGGCGAAGCTGACGTCGCGCGAATCTCCCTTGACCTCTACCGTCATCACACCGCACAGCGCCGAGACGTTCTTGGCCGTCTCCATCGACTTGATCGCCGAGTAGCTTGCAAAGGCGCATCCGTCGATCCACGACGTCGCGCCGTCTCTGCCGAAATGCCGCTCCAGCTGCCCGACCGACTGGTAGAGCAGCATCATGGTGATGCCGTGCTTGCGACCGCGGTCGCGCGCCTCTTCGAGCGCGCGCATGTAGCCGAGCAGATCCACCTCATCCAGCATGAACAGCGCCCGCCGCCTGAAGCCGCCATCGGCTTGCACCATCGCCTTGATCAGCGCGCCGATGATCACCCGGCCGATACCCGGATAGGATTGCAGAATGTCGCCGGGCAAGTTCAGGAAAATGTCCTTCTCTCCGCTGACGAGATCGCTCGACTTGAACGCATTGCCGCAGACGAGCGCGGCGTAGCCTTCGAGCGACAGCCATTGCGTATCCTTCGACGCGGTCGAATAGACGCCGCTGAACGTCTGTTCGGTCATGTTGGTGAAGACGCCCAGCGTTTCACGGATGAAGGCGGATGCGGAATGTTCCTGAATATCGCGCAGCATGGCGAGCACGGACGGCTCCGGTTCGGAAACGATCTGCCGAAGGCTGCGCAGGTTTCGCCGTCCCTCGTATTCCGGCGAAAGCATCACATGGGCGAGGAGGCCCGTCAGGAGATTGTGCGCCTGGTTCTGGAAATAGGAGCCGGTCGATGTATCGATGCGCACGCTTTCCGACAGCAGCATGTGCGCGATGCCGACTATGTCCTCTTCCTTCTTCAGCGAGGTCTCGATGACGTCGAGGACGTTGAAGCCCATGACGGGGTTCATCGGGTCGAGCACCATCACCTCGCGCCCGAGCGCGCGGGTGCGGTGCTCGACGACCATCGGCGCGATCTCCGTGGAGGGATCGAGGCAGATCAAGGGACCGCTGTAGAGCAACGTCGTCGGTATGACGTTGCTCGTGGTCTTGAATCCCCCCGAGCCCGAAAAGAACAGCATATGGGTGGAGTCGAAGTTCAGCTTGTAGGTGAGGAGCGGCGCGGTTCCGCCTTTTCCCCATGTCGAGCGATCATAGGGATCGAAGGGTACGTCCCGGACGATATCCTTGTCGACCCGGTAGCGCTCACCGACGACGATCTCGCCGTCAGGCGGAAAGAGCTTTCCTGCCGCCGCCATCGGAAGCCAGTTTGCGTCCCCGAAGATTCCGCGCTTGGCGCGCTTCACCGGTTCGGGCACGACCGTCGAGATGCGCGCGGCGACCGCGACGGCGATAAAGCCGGCGACGGCCGCTCCGATGGCTATCCTGTCGAGAAACGAAAGCGCTCCGTCCCATGACACCGCTCCGTTCTCCACGAACGGAGAAAGCCGCGCGAATTCCCGCAGCCCGTAGAACCCGGCGACGAGCAGAAAGCTGAGAAGGCTCGCCACGGCGATCGGTCTCCGCAGATGCAGCGGCAGCGCCCAGACGGTGAGAAGCCCGGCAAGCGGCCCGAGCAGAAGCGCCGGCAATGGCGCGGCCCGCAGGAACCAGTACGCCGTTTTGCCCGACATGCCGACTGCAAGCGCCGGCCAGCGCCAGCCGGCAACATAGAAGGCGAATGCCGTGACGGCGATCGGCACCAGAACCAGCAGCAGGCTCGGATGCGGTTTGGTCAGCGTCGTCATTCAGCCGCCTCCACCATGCCGCCACCCATGCCGTCGAGCGCCGGTGCCCTGAATGCCTCTTCGCCGATATCGCGCAGCCGCCGGTGCTCCGATGTTCCTGGCCTGATCGTCGCGAGTTCGAGCAATCCGCCGAGGAGGAAGGCCCGGTCGATCTTCGACAGACCTGCCCGCACGACGATGCCGCCGAGCATGAATTTTTCGCGGGCTTCCTTCTTCCGCTCAGCCGTCATGAGAAACCTCCGTCGCCGCTCCAGTGCCGCCATCTGCCGATCCACGCGACGCAGCAGATGCGCCAGCAGGCCTTTTCTTTTTCCCTTCCCGAAATCGCGCGGCGATCTCCTCGAAGATGCGATCGACCTCCTCGTCGGCGATCTCCATCTCAGCCAGGCCCGACTTCGTCGCCGCACGGGCGAACCGATCCGCCGATTTAACTATCAAAAGTTTTCTACGTTCGCGAAGTCTCTCGATCTGCGTATCAATATCAACAATCGAGGATTTTCCGGCCATATCGCTATCCTTTCCGCGTGAACAATCATCATTTGGATGATTATACTGACTAGAAAACGATAGTAAAATAAGCTACCGTGTGCAAGTCCCCAAAACGTCGATGCCGGAATTCCGGCTTGGGCCGTTTTCCGGAAAAGCGGCATCGGACCTGCGGTCCGATCGATTTGAGGGCGCAATATACGTCGCTGGCGCGACGTGCTTGGAAGGTTAGGAGACGGCAGTGGCGATCATGTTCGTCAGGGCGCAGGTGATAGGACGGGGGGCAGGGCGAAGCATCGTCTCCGCAGCCGCCTATCGTCACCGCGCCCGGATGATGGACGACCAGGCCGGAACGTCCTTCAGCTACCGTGGCGGCGCTCGCGAACTGGTGCATGAGGAGCTGGCGCTGCCGGACCAGATCCCTGGGTGGCTGAAGACCGCTGTCGAGGGGAAGACGGTGGCGGCGGCGAGCGAGGCGCTCTGGAACGCCGTCGACGTCTTCGAGACGCGGGCCGACGCACAGCTTGCCCGGGAGTTGATCATTGCGCTGCCGGAGGAATTGACGCGGGCGGAGAACATCGCCCTGGTCCGCGAGTTCGTGGGGGACAATTTTACCTCGAAAGGCATGATTGCCGACTGGGTCTATCACGACAAGGATGGCAATCCGCATATCCATCTGATGACGGCGCTCCGGCCGCTGACGGAAGAGGGATTCGGGCCGAAGAAGGTGGCGGTGCTCGGCGACGACGGCGAGCCGCTGCGCGTCGTCACGCCCGACCGGCCGAACGGCAAGATCGTCTACAAGATCTGGGCCGGCGACAAGGAGACGATGAAGGCATGGAAGATCGGCTGGGCGGAAACGGCCAATCGGCATCTTGCACTTGCCGGCCATGACATCCGCCTCGACGGCCGCTCCTATGCCGAGCAGGGGCTCGATGGCATTGCCCAGAAGCACCTTGGCCCGGAGAAAGCGGCGCTCGCCCGCAAGGGCGCCGAGATGTATTTCGCGCCGGCCGATCTGGCGCGGCGGCAGGACATGGCCGACCGGCTGCTTGCGGAACCGGAGCTTCTGCTGAAGCAGCTCGCCAACGAACGCTCCACCTTCGACGAGAAGGACATCGCCAAGGCGCTGCATCGCTATGTCGACGATCCCGCCGACTTTGCCAATATCCGGGCGCGGCTGATGGCCTCGGACGATCTCATCACATTGAAGCCGCAGCGGATCGATGCGCAGACCGGAAAGGCGTCGGAGCCTGCGGTCTTCACCACGCGCGAGATCCTGCGCATCGAATATGACATGGCGCAGTCGGCCGAGGTTCTGTCGAAGCGTACCGGCTTTGGCGTCGCCGCTGAAAAGGTTTCCGCCACGGTACGACAGGTCGAAACGGCCGATCCGGAAAAGGCGTTCAAGCTGGACATGGAACAGGTTGCCGCCGTCCGTCATGTCACCGGCGACAATGCGATCGCGGCCGTCGTCGGTCTTGCCGGCGCCGGGAAGTCGACCCTGCTTGCCTCCGCCCGGGTAGCCTGGGAAGGGGAGGAACGGCAGGTCTTTGGCGCGGCATTGTCCGGCAAGGCGGCCGAAGGGCTGGAAGACAGTTCCGGCATCAAGTCGCGTACCCTCGCGTCGTGGGAGCTTGCGTGGCAAGGCGGGCGCGATCTTCTGGAGCGTGGCAACGTCTTCGTCATCGATGAGGCCGGCATGGTCTCCTCACAGCAGATGGCACGGGTCCTCAAGGCGGTCGAGGACGCCGGCGCGAAAGCCGTTCTGGTCGGTGACGCCATGCAGCTCCAGCCGATCCAGGCGGGCGCGGCGTTTCGCGCGATCAGCGACCGGATCGGCTTTGCGGAACTTGCCGGTGTGCGCCGCCAGCGTCAGGATTGGGCGCGCGAGGCGTCGTATCTGTTCGCCCGTGGCGAGGTGGAAAAAGGTCTCGACGTCTATGCCGCGCACGATCAGATTGTCGAGGCCGAGACGCGCGACGAGATCATCGGCCGCATGGTTGCTGATTGGACGGACGCGCGCCGTGCGCTTGTCGAACAATTCGCCGTGACAGGATATGCGCCTCACCTTCGCGGCGACGAGATGCTTGTGCTTGCCCATACCAACGACGACGTCCGCGCCTTGAACGAGTCCCTGCGCAAGGTCATGATCGACGACGGCGCGCTCACCGGCGCGCGTGACTTCCGCACCGCGCGCGGGGTCCGCGAGTTTGCCGCCGGCGACCGTATCATCTTCCTCGAAAATGCCCGGTTCCTTGAGCCTCGCGCGCCCGGCCTTGGCCCGCAGTATGTGAAGAACGGCATGCTCGGCACGGTCGTTGCCACCGGCGATGAACGCGGCGGGCCGCTGCTTTCGGTGCGTCTCGACAATGGCCGCGACGTCGTGATCAGCGAGGCTAGCTATAACAATGTCGATCACGGCTATGCCGCGACGATTCACAAGTCCCAGGGTGCGACGGTCGACCGGACCTTCGTGCTCGCCACCGGCATGATGGACCAGCATCTGACCTATGTCGCGATGACCCGCCATCGCGACAATGCCGTCCTTTACGCGGCCCGGGAGGATTTCGAGGCGAAGCCGGAATGGGGCTGGGCGCGCGCCGATCATGCCGCCGGTGTCACCGGCGAGCTTGTGGAGACTGGGGAAACGAAATTTCGCCCCGAGGACAAGGACGCCAAGGATAGTCCCTATGCCGACGTGAAGACCGATGACGGAACCGTGCATCGGCTCTGGGGCGTCAGTCTGCCTAAGGCCTTGGAGGCGGGAGGCGTTTCCAGGGGCGATACCGTATTGCTCCGCAAGGATGATGTAGAAACCGTCAAGGTGAAGGTGTCCGTCGTCGACGAGGAGACCGGCGAGGAGCGAACCGAGGAACGTGAAGTCGAACGCAATGTCTGGTCGGCGAAGCAGGTGGAAGCCGCCGATGTGCGTCAGGAGCGGATCGAGCGCGAAAGCCATCGGCCGGAATTGTTCAAGCAGATGGTCGAGCGTCTCGGCCGTTCGGGCGCGAAGACCACGACGCTCGATTTCGAGAGCGAGGAAGGCTACCAGGCGCATGCCAGCGATTTCGCCCGGCGGCGTGGTATCGACTTGGCTGCCGAGGTCGCGGCCGGGATGGAGGAGGGGGCTTCCCGGCGGCTGGCGTGGATCGCGGAAAGGCGAGGGCAGGTGGCGCGGCTCTGGGAGCGGGCGAGCATCGCGCTTGGCTTTGCGATCGAGCGCGAACGCAGCATCGCCTATAATGAGGAGCGGGCGGAAACGATTGCGGCCGACATCCCTGTCGGATATCACCTAATCCCGCCGACGACCGCATTTGCTCGCAGCATTGAGGAGGATGCGCGCCGTGCGCAGCTTTCCTCCGACCGTTGGAAGGAGCGGGAGGCGATCCTGCAGCCGGTGCTTGAGAAGGTCTATCGCGATCCGGACATGGCGCTGGCCCGGCTGAACGCGCTCGCTTCGGATTCTTCGACCGAGCCGCGCAGGCTTGCCGACGATCTCGCCTCGGCGCCGAACCGGCTCGGCCGACTGCACGGATCCGATCTCATGGTCGACGGCCGGGCGGCACGCGATGAGCGCGCCTCGGCGATGGCGGCCCTTGATGACCTCCTGCCTCTGGCGCGCGCGCATGCGACGGAATTCCGCAGAAATGAAGATCGCTTCCAGGATCGCGAGAAGAAGCGCCGGGCCTATATGTCCCTGTCGATCCCGGCGGTCTCGAAACGCACGATGACCCGTCTTGTCGAAATCGAGGCGGTGCGCAAGAACGGCGGAGACGACGCCTACAAGACCGCGTTCTCCTTTGCCGTCGAGGATCGGGAGGTCGTGCAGGAGGTGAAGGCGGTGAGCGACGCAGTGAGCGCGCGCTTCGGCTGGAGCGCCTTCACCGCGGAGGCCGATGCGATTGCCGAGCGCAATATCGCCGAGCGCATGCCGGGCGACCTTCCCGATGAGCGCCGCGAAAAGCTGGTGCGCCTGTTCGAGGTGGTGAGGCGCTTCACCGACGAGCAGCATCTTGCAGAAAAACAGGACAGGTCGAAGATCGTCGCCGGTGCGAGCGTGGAACCCGGCAAGGAAACAATCCCGCGGTTGCCGATGCTCGCTGCCGTGACGGAGTTCAAGACGCCGGTGGATGACGAGGCTCGCGCACGGGCGCTCGGTGTTCCACATTATAGCCATCACCGCGCAGCGCTCGCCGAAACGGCCGGGCGCATCTGGCGCGATCCCGCCGGCTCCGTCGCCAAGATCGAAGAACTGATCGGCAAGGACTTTTCCGGTGAACGGATCGCCGCTGCCGTCAGCAACGATCCGGCGGCCTATGGCGCGCTCCGCGGCTCCGATCGTCTCATGGACAAGCTGCTCGCGGTCGGCCGCGAACGCAAGGAAGCGCTTCAGGCCGTGCCGGACGCGGCGGCGAAGATCCGCTCTCTGGCTACATCCTGGTCAACAGCCCTCGACGCCGAGCGCAAGGCAGTCACCGAAGAGCGCGGCCGCATGGCGGTGTCGATCCCGGCGCTCTCGGAGAAGGCGGAGGAGGTGCTGAAGCGTTTGACCGCCGAGGCGAAGAAGAAGGACCGCAAGCGCGAGAAGGCCGCCGTCCCGGTCCCGGCGGAGATCTGGCAGGAGTTCGCATATGTCAGCAGGGCGCTCGACCAGCGGTTCGGCCGCGACGCGATCCTGCGCGGCGAGAAGGACGTCGTCAATCGCGTCCCGCCGGCGCAGCGCCGCGCCTTCGCCGCAATGCGCGAACGGCTGAAGGTGCTGCAGCAGACTGTCCGCACGGGCGCCAGTCAGGAGATCATGTCCGAACGCCGCCGGCGCACTATCAATCGCGGCCGCGGCGTCAGCTGGTGAGAGTTTTGAAGGAAGCAAAAGGAGCAAGTCATGACCGAGCAGGAAATCCAGTACGACGCGATCGTCCGAACCGAGGTCGCCATCGAGATCCTCAACCAGGCCCGGGCTATCGTCACGGCCCGCATCTACGATCTCGAGGACCGGGAGCCGGTCGCGGCCGAAGATCTGCGCACTCGCCGCCGGGCGCTTCTCGATCTTCAGCACAGCCTTTCCCCCAAAAACCTGCCGGCCGTTGAGGACGCCATCGCGGTCTGGGGACCACGCGTGAAGGACGAAGTCCGGTTCTGGGCGGAGTTCTGATCATGGCGGAGGAGGCGACCGGCCTGCTCTCGCCGGAACGGAACGAGAGCATTTTTCGAAACGACATCGTGCGCGACTATCTGCCTGACGGATTGCGCAGGGCGGACCGGCCGCGGCTGATCCTGCTCGGCGGACAGCCGGGCGCCGGAAAGACCGCGGGGCTGACGGCGAGCGAGACCGAGCTCGCCGCGTCGGGGCCGACGATCCGCATTGTCGGCGACGATCTCCGATCCTATCATCCGCGCTTTCTCGCCTACCAGCAGCAGGATCCGGAGACGGCTTCGCAGTTCACGCAGCTCGACGCCGGGCGCTGGACGGAGAAGCTGCTGTCCGAGGCGACGGGGCGCAAGGTCAATGTCGTCTTCGAGACGACCATGCGTACGCCGGAGAATGCCGCGCGCGTGATCCGGATGTCGCGGGATGCCGGCTACGAAGTCGAGGTGCGCGCCGTCGCCGTCAACCCGCGCCTCAGCTGGCAGGGCACGCACCACCGGTTCGAGGAAATGCTGCATGCCGGTGAGGCGGCGCGCATCCCGCCGCAGCACGTCCACGACGCCGCGGTGGACGGGCTTCGCGTCAGCCTGGAGAAGCTCGAAAGCGAGCGTCTGGTCGATCGGGTGCAGGTCCGTACACGAGGCGGCATGATCCTCTACGACAACGAGTTCCGCGACGGTCAGTGGGCGCACGCTCCGGGTGGCCGGGTTGCCCTCGAACGCGAGCAGTCGCGACCAATGTCGCGAGGCGAGCTTCAAAGGTTCACCGACGACTGGAATCATGTCCTGGCGCGCATGGATGAGCGCCGGGCTCCGGAGGAGCGGGTCACCGCTGTGGAAGTGCGTGCTGCCGACGATGTCGTGCAATTGCTGGCCCGGCGGCGTGAAGCCGATGGCGAACAGGGGCAGCGGCGCGGCCGTACGATCCTCCAGGATTCCGCCGACGGCTATCGCCTGTTCGTCGAGCTTTACGACAATGCGGTGCGCGATGCGGAGCGCCGGCCGATCGGAAACGTCGAGAAGCATGCTGTCGGGCGGCTGGCGCAGAGCTATTTGGCGCTGCGCCTGGTCGAGGCGGCGAGCAACATCGACCTGCTTCCTGACGACGGGAGACTGGTCGCGGCGCGGGCGTCCGTGCAGGACAAGCAGGCATCGCGGGAGTTTCCGGCAGCCCACCCCTTGCCGGCTGATCTCGTTGTCGAAAGGGCGGACGGCTCACGCCGTCGCTTGACGGAGCATTTCGGAGTCGAGCTCAATCGGATCGCGATCGACCGCGAGGTCTTCGGCCCGACGGACCGAATGTCGCGTCTGGCCAACGTCGCGGATTCCTGGATTGAAGCCGCCGGCATGCGCAGAACCCTTGCGCGCGCCGCGGAAGCTATCGCTGAGGGCCTGGTCACACCCAATGAAGCAATGACCCATATCGTCGAACCCGGATATGCGGCGGCAATCGCCGAGGCGCGGCGAAAACTGGATCGGAACATGACGATCGTCGAGCGTGCCGCGATCGCGACCGCTGTGGTTGATGGGGCCGGAGAACCTTTCCGGCCGAAACGGGATGATCTCAGGCTCGGCACGAAAGATATCGCCAATCGCTCACGGGCGTTGGCGATGATGGAGGCGGTCCTGGCTGAGACGGCGCGGCATGATCGCCTCGATGACGACCGGCGAAAAACATTGACCGCCTTCGTGGCGGGAATTGCCGAGAATGAGCGGAGGCTGGGCCTCGGTCGGGATGTCGCGCCGGTTCGACGCGGAGCGCTCATCCCGCCTCGCCAATTGCCGGACCTGACGGAAGGCGAAATCGATGGGCGCTTGCAAAATTCCAGCCGGCTGGCGGGAAAGCGCGCCGAGATCGAGAACCTGTCGCGGATCGTCTTCGGCAACAGTCAGGCGGTGTCGTCATCAGTGCTGAGCATCAGCGATGCCCGGAGCGGCGCGGCCGCCGGCAACGATGTCCGCGAGGGCCGTCTCGGAGAAATGGCCGGGGAGGGGAAAGCGTGGTTGCGCGGCCAAAGTCCCGCGCGACAGGCTGCCGAAGCCCACGCGCCGCAGCTCGCGGCCGCGCTGGCCGATTACGGGCATGCGGTGGATTTCGAGCGGCACCAGATCGTGACCCAGCATCGCGAAACTCAGGCGCGGCAACGGGTGGAAATCCCGGCGCCGTCGGCGAAGCTGACGGAAGTGTTGAGGAGTGAAGGTCACGATCAGATCCGCCGACTGAACAGCGAACCCACCCTTCGTCGCGAGTTCGAGACCATCGCGCTCGCTGTCAACAGGCGGCTTTCGCCGTCTGACAAGGTCGATCTGAAGGCGGGCGACATCGCTCGACTCGCATCGTCGCTCGGAGTAACCCGTGACCAGGCTGCTTCGCTACGGCAGGTCCATGAGCAGTCGCGCGCCCTGCAGGAAAGGAACCTCCGGCAGAACCGCGAGCTTGCGCGCGGAAATCAGCTTGGAGTCCGTCGGTGAGCGCAGGTGATCCGGGTAAGCCGAGGATCCTTCGCCCACTCCGCACTATTGCCCGAGATCTCTGGCGGACGTTCCGAACACTCGGAACGGTACGTGTCCCGCGGGCTGCCATTCGACTTCTTTGGCCTGGACAGTGGCAACGGCCGCGAGCTGGCCCTGCAAGAGCATTCGCACGCCGCAGAACATGACCAGGTCTTGTCCTTCGACGCGCATCTGAAGACCTGTATCCGCCGGTCGAAGGATCGCGCGGGCGTCCTCGAAGGTGAGGAGTTTGTCGGAGCCGGCGACGTCGATCGACAGGCAATGGCCGCAGCATTTCGTGCAGAGCTTTTCGGCAACGCATCGGGCATGCGCAACCGGCACGAAGGCTTCGGCGACATGTTTGTACATGGCAGCGACTCCAGGGGTTCGAGACGTTCCGGCCGAGCGGTGCTTGGCCTCGGCCGGACGAGGGCAGTTCATGCCGATATCCGCGCCGGCTCCGGGATGGCTCGGGCTGGAAACGCCGGCCGACGGTAAAGCCGGTCGCTGACCTTGAGTTTCTCCCGCATGGCGACGAGCACGCGGTTTGAAACCTCAAACGCGCCGCAGCAGACTGGGAAGCGGCCGTATCCATCGGATCGGCCGAGTTCGTCGAGTTCCGCCCCGGCCTTCTGATACACCCGCTTCATATGCGGCTCATAATTGGAGACCATCGTGTGGATGCCGCTGTCCAGCGCGACCTCGCAGAGCGCCAGAAGCAGAAGGCAAAACGCGCGATCCGGACGTATGTCGGGTGCGATCGCCTCCTCGTCGATGCACATCCTGGTGCCTTCCCAGATGCCTGGCGCCATGAGATCGCAGGCATCGGGGAATGTGCCCCTGAACACGTCATAGAGCAGGGTCGGACCCGTGGTCGGCATCAGGCGAACCGAACCGAAGAGCCGTTTCTTCTCCTCGTCGCACCACAACAGATAGGCCGGTTGCAGATCGTCGTAGCGGTCTCGCTCGCGCAGGCCGGATACGGAGACGTCCCAGCCCAGCTGATCCGCGAAGACCTTTTTTCTCAGCCTGAACGACTGGTCGAGCAGATCGCGGTGCTTGTGGTACTCGTGAGCCTGAACAAGAACATACATCGGTGCCTCCATAGGTTGATGGAGGTCATCATGCGGATCAAATCACGTGCGATAAATTCCCCAGATGGATACCCTCAGCTGGGGGTATTGCCAAAGGGATAAATCAGCCGAAGCTGGATCGCTCGGGCGACCGCGTAGGTGATCGAGCCGCCACCGAGCTTGTTGCGAGCGGACTTAAGGTAGGCTCGCGTGGTATGCTCCGACAGCTTCAGCAGGACGGCGATGTCGCCGCTGTCCTTGCCGAGAGCCCTCCAATGCAGGCACTCGAGTTCGCGTGCCGAAAGCTGTGGTATGGGATCGTGCTGTCCATAGAGCTCGAAGATCGCTTTGTGATGGATCAGGAATGCAAGCTCCAGCCATTCCTCCCGATAGTGCGCGACGGTTTCGCTCCATTCGTCGCCCGCCTGCCGCGAGTTCAGTGAGAGTAGCGCTCGTCGCGACTTGTCGACGATCGGGATCGAGTAGCCGTTGGCGCCAACGCCATGATCTTGCGCATCGAGTAGGAATTCGTGCGCGGCAGATGGAATCTCGACTTCGCGCCAATCGAACGGCAACTGCCGGACGAGTCCTTCGCGGAGAACAGGGTCGATCCTGACGTAGTCACGCAGGAGATAGCGGGAAACCCAGCCATCGCGATAGGTGGTGCGCACGTAGGGCGTGTCCACAATATCCACAATCGTGAGCGCGAGATGATATGTTGAGAAGTCCACCCCGTATGCGAGCTGGAATATTTGAAGTGCGTCTTGAACGCTTTCAGCGTCCTGGACCTCAAGTGTAATCCTCTCAAACCGAGAAGGTCTTTTTGAATTCATTTGGCTGCTCCAAGGGTGTGGGCCACCGTTCGGCCCGATGTCAGTCGCGTTCCTCCACTATTATGTGTGGTTATGATATAACTGTAAGGGCTATTTAGTAATGCGACAGTTGGGCCAGTTAGAGATGCGACAGTCTCGCCTTTCGACGCACTGGTCAAAGCTAACGTTGGGAGCAAGGATGACGATCTTCAGCCTGGTTGAGACCATGAGCGGTCGGAGTCGTCATGTCCTTTATGATCACCATGTCGCAGAAAGAGTTGCATCGCCTCGACATCATCCAGAAGATCCGTGACGAACGCCTGAGCGTCGTCGAGGCTGCCGAACGGCTCGGCCTAAGTCGAAGCCAGGTCCATCGGCTGCTGCAGGCCTATGACCGGGATGGTCCGGCTGGCGTTGTTTCCAAGAAGCGATCACGGCCGAGCAATCGGCGCCACAGCGAGGAGTTTCGCAATGCGGCGCTGGATCTGATCCGCGAACGCTATCTGGATTTCGGTCCGACGCTGGCGCGTGAGAAGCTGATCGAGCTGCACCGGATCTCTGTGGCTAAGGAGACGCTACGGCAATGGATGACCGAGGCTGGTATCTGGGTCTCACGTAGAGAACGCAAGAAACGGGTTTTCCAGCCACGCGGCCGACGTGATTGCTTTGGCGAACTGGTGCAGATCGATGGCTCGCATCACTGGTGGTTCGAGAACCGTGGGCCCAAATGCGCCCTACTCGTCTATATCGATGACGCGACCGGCAAGCTGCTGCATCTACGGTTTGCCGGATCGGAGAACACATTCGACTATCTGCGCGCGACCAAGGCATATCTGCAGCAATGGGGCAAACCACTGGCCTTCTACAGCGACAAGCACGGCGTCTTTCGTTCGACCCATGCGTCGCAGAAGGACCGGACGAGCGGCCTGACACAATTCGGCCGGGCGCTTTATGAGCTGAACATCGACATCATCTGTGCCAACACCCCGCAGGCCAAGGGCCGTGTGGAACGTGCCAACCAGACATTGCAGGATCGGCTGGTCAAGGAGATGCGGCTTCGCGGCATCGACACGATCGAGGAAGCCAACGCGTATGCGCCTGAGTTCATTTTAGATTTCAACGCGCGTTTCGGCAAGGAACCGCGCAATCCGAAGGACATGCACCGGCAGTTGGCCGGTCACGAGAACCTTGATGGCGTCATGTGCCGCAAGGAAGTTCGCACGCTGTCGCAGGCTTTGACGCTGCGCTACGACAAGGTGCTGTTCATTCTCGATCCGACCGACGTTTCCAGGCCTCTGGCCGGCCAAAAGGTGATTGTTTGCGATTATCCGGACGGTCGCCTCGAGATCATGCACGAGAGTTTTGCCCTACCCTACAGAACCTTTGACAAGCTGCGGTCGGTCCATCGCCCGGAAGTCGTCGAGAACAAGCGTCTGGACGACATGCTGTCGATCGTCGCCGAGATGCAGGCTGGACGAGAACAGCAACGGAGCAAAAGCGGCCCTCGCCGCACCGGGCAGACGGATCATATGTTCGGCATTCGCGACGGCAGCACGGCGAACGGCTATCAGAAGCGTGGCCGTAAGCCGAGGACAGATTACATGAACGATCCGGCGGTGATTGCACGGCGAGAGAAAGCGTTATTGAGGCAACCAGCGGCGGAATAAGATTGTCAGTGCACGCCGATGTCGCTTTGCGTATCTGATTCCAGCTGCAGGCAGGCGGACCAAAGCGGCGTCTTGTGGAAGGCTCCGTCTTGAAGAAGCGTGAGCCCTTCTCGCGCCTCATAAAGCAGGCCCAGCCAGCACAGGCGCCGCAGGACACCATATTGGAGATCGGATTTTAGCTCCCAGGCTTCCAGTGTCATTTCGGTCTCAGATAGGGGCTCGAAGTCTGGGTGGAGGATCTTCACAAGCTCCAATGGCGTGCACCCTTCTCTGGCCTTGATATTGAGAAGGTTGAGGAACATGCGCCACCAGCGTAACCGCGCTTGGACCTCCTCCTTGCGCTCCGTGGCGTGGATATAGGAATAGAGATAATCCGTGGCGACGAGATCGAAGAAGCCTTGCGGGTTCACCAGGAACTCCCGGCCGCGTCTGGTTGGCAGCAGCACATCCTTTTTCCGGCGAAGAAGCTTCAGATGACGGGTCATGTCGCGCACGACCCAGAGCGGTGGCATGTCGCGCTCATTGAGCACCTTGTTCATGCTGTAGAGATCCTCAGCTGTGAACCCTGGCCAGAGAAAGTGCACAGCGGCCCAATGCACGAACTTGCGGTTCATGGCGCCGGTGGCTGTTAATCCGATGCCACCCTCACCGTCAGCATAGGCAACGGAAAGAAGCATACCTCGAAGAAGTGGTGACAGCGCGGCGACATCGACTTCACGCTGCAATTTGATTTCCGGAAGCATCGTGTGGCTTTGACCCCTACCTGCCCCACGCAGGTGCAAAAGAGTATCAGGCGGCGACGGAACAATTGCTACTGAGAAAGCTAAAGCAGGAAGGTGTCCCTCACCCGCCCCCGCTCCTTCCTTGCAACCCGGACCAGCCGGTCGGATCGGGGGCTGATCGTCAGAGCCAGACGAGATGCCGAGTGTCGCATTTCTAACTGGCTGGCGACGTCGCACCTCTATTCAGCTTTGACAATAACATATCGCATAAGATGCCTTATGGAACTTGGAGCGGCCGGGCTTTTTCGCCGCGTCCTCCAGTCAGCGGTCTCCGTAGCCGCGTATGTGTGCTTTGGAATTTGCTTCCAAGCTAACTGGTCGCATCAGCCGGATCGATCATGGCGACAAACTAAGTAGCGGCCCTGATTGAATAAACGTGAGCAAACCGCCCGGGCACGTGTGCCCGGACGGCCGCCTTTTCCCCTGGGAGGAGGAACTTATTTAATGTATCCAGCGCGCGTCATTTCGCGCACGGTCGCAGCCTGCGCCTGTGCAAGCGCATCATCAACAGAGGACTGCCCTGCGATGACCGCCGAGAACAGCTGGCCGACGGTCGTGCCGATGCCCTGGAACTCGGGGATCGCGACGAACTGGCCACCGATATAGGAGACCGGCTGAACCGAGGGCTTCGTCATGTCCGCGGCGTTCATCGCTGAAAGCGTCAGCTCTGCGAATGGCGCAGCCTTCAGGTATTCCGGGTTCTTGTAGAGCGAGGTGCGCGTGCCCGGAGGAACATTTGCCCAACCCTCCTTGGAGGCGACCAGCTCCGTATACTGCTTGCTCGTCGCCCAGGCGATGAACTTCTGCGCGATTTCAGCCTTCTGCGAACTCGCGGGGACAGCCAGGCTCCAGGCCCAGAGCCAGTTGCCGTGATTATTGATTCCCTGCTTGGTGGGGAAGAGGGCGTAGCCGACCTTGTCGGCAACCGTCGATTCCTTCGGATTCGAGACGAAGGATGCCGCAACAGTGGCGTCGATCCACATCCCGCACTTGCCCTGCTGGAAGAGTGCGAGGTTTTCATTGAAGCCGTTCGAGGATGCGCCGACCGGGCCGGCATCCTTCATCAGGTCTGCGTAGAACTGAAGCGTTTCCTTCCACTCCGGCTTGTCGAACTGGGGCTGCCAGTTTTCGTCGAACCAGCGACCGCCGAAGGTGTTCGTCATCGTGGTCAGCAGGGCCATGTTTTCACCCCAGCCGGCCTTGCCGCGCAGGCAGATGCCGTTCACGCCCGTTGAGCGGTCGGTCATCTTGCGGGCAGCATCGGCGATGAATTCCCAGGTCGGGGCTTCCGGCATCTTGAGCCCGGCCTTTTCGAACATGTCTGTGCGGTACATGATCATGGCGGACTCGCCGTAGAACGGAGCCGCGTAAAGCTTCCCGTCCAGGGACAACGCGCTGCGAACGCCGGGGAGCAAATCGTCGATATCATAGTCGGCGCCGAGTTTGTCGAGCGGCAGGATCCAACCCTGCTTGGCCCAGATCGGCACCTCATAAGTGCCGATGTTCATGACGTCGTACTGGCCGCCCTCGGTGGCGATGTCGGTGGTCAGGCGCTCGCGAAGAACTCCCTCCTCCAACGTGACCCAGTTGAGCTGGATATCCGGGTTGTTCTTCGTGAATTCCTCGGACAGCTGCTGCATACGCGTCAGGTCTCCGGTGTTGACCGTCGCGATCGTCAGCGATTCAGCGTGTGCAGCCACCGAGAACATGGCCGCAACGCAGCCACCAAGCATCAGACTCAAGCGCTTCATTCAGACTTCCTCCCTTTCGCCGCCGACCGGCACAATGCCCCCGAGTGCGGCTCCACAAAAACATAAGGGACTATGTCTTACGTTGTCAATCATGTTTTATCACTCTCTACTTTTGTCCTGCGTACAAGGCTTGAATGGCGTGCTCTCAGTGATGACTACGTTGACATGTCAAATTACGAGTTTTACCAATGAACGCTGGTGTCTGCATAGAGACCAAGGGAGGCTTTAAAAGGAAATGGCTGCCGTGAGCATCCACGAAGTTGGCGTACTCGCGGGAAGCCAGCCATTGAAAGGCGAAGGCGCCTTCAATCAAATCAACCGGACACGAATGCCACTATGGTAGGAACCTTCAAATCTGCTGACCGGCGTTTGAGGCGGCTAACCCCATCGAAGATTCACGGTGGTTGGCAGTGTAATCGATCGACGAATGGTGCCATTCGTAACGGATCACGATAAGACTACTTGGCGAATAGGCGGGAAAGTTCGAGGACGATGACGGGACGGGTCAACAAAAAAGAAAGGGCCACGATTGCGAAACCCTTGCAGCGGGCCACAATGCGCGATGTTGCAGCGCTGGCGGATGTCAGCATCAAAACTGTTTCGCGGGTTATCAACGGTGAGAGATACATTTCCGAAACGATCTCACTGCGCGTAAACGAGGCGATTCAGCGCCTCAACTACCGACACAATCTCGCCGCGAGCCAGCTGCGAGCCGGAGCCAATTCCTCCGCTGTCGGCGTTATCCTTGTTGATATTTCCAACCCTTTCTCCGCGGCTGTTCACCGCGCCGTTGAGGATGTTTTTCGAGAAACTGGCGTCGCCGTATTCCTCGCATCGACGGACGAGGAGTCCGATCGGGAAAGGGCCGCAGTCCACGCTTTTTCCAAGCGACGTGTTGATGGCCTCGTGATCATGCCGGCGAGTCACGACCAGGGCTATCTTCGCACGGAGATGGCAGCAGGAACGCATGTCGTCATCATCGACCGGCCTCCGGCATTTCTGAATGTCGATTCGGTGGTCTCCGAAAATCGGAAAGGCGCGAAGATCGGCGTCGATCATCTTATCCGCCATGGCCATCGGCGTATCGGATTCATCGGCGATTGGCCGACAGTCGCCTCTTCTCAGTTGCGACTAGCAGGATACGAGGACGCCGCAGCCGGCGCAAACATCGAACTGGACCCAGGGATCATCCTGCAGGGTTTTCCCGACGCGGTCGCTGTCCAAAGCGCAACAGAGAGGATGTTGGCGGCGGATCCCGCAATCACGGCGCTGTTTGTCGCGCAGAATGCGCTTTGCGCACCGGCGATGCGCGCTGTTTTCGCCCTGGGCAAGCGCAAGCAGATCGCAATCGTTGGCTTCGATGGCTTCGATGGTGCCGACCTGATCGAACCCGGCCTCACCGTGATCGCGCAGGACCCCGCCTTGATTGGAAAGACTGCGGCGGAGCTTCTCCTGAAGCGCATGAATGGCGAAACCCCGGAGCCATCCGCACAAATGCTCAGCACGCATCTGATCATTCGCGGGTCGGGCGAGATTCGGGGTCCGTTCTTCGAAGAACGGTAGTCCGTCCGACGCCAAAGCCACAACAACCAATCCTCCGATAAGGAACGACCAAGACGACCCTAATCGGAGGATTTCCTTCTGGAGCGCGCCCGGTGCGATATTGCAGTGACGCGCCAAACTAGCCGCTAGCGAATTGCCAGCCCGTCCCGATCGAAGCGATGGATATGGTCGGGATCGGGTGTCAAGTACACGACGTCGCCATGCCTGATCTCGATGTTGCCGGGCGCACGCACTGTCACATTGCCGGCCTGCTCCGTGTGAACATAGACGAAGGTGTCGGCTCCAAGATGTTCCGCGACTCCGACAGAACCCCTCCATGCGCCCTCGGTATTGGAGATCGCAATATGTTCGGGGCGGACGCCGATCGTCTGCGCATTGAACGGGACGGCTATATTGCCGGTGATGAGGTTCATCTTCGGCGAGCCGATAAACCCGGCGACAAAGAGGTTGTTCGGCCGATGGTAGAGTTCCATAGGGGACCCGACCTGTTCGATATTGCCGGCATTGAGCACAACGATCTTGTCCGCCATGGTCATGGCCTCGACCTGGTCGTGCGTGACATAGATCATCGTCGTTTTCAGCTGGTGATGCAGTTCGCTGATTTCCAGCCGCATGGTGCCGCGCAGCGCAGCGTCAAGATTCGACAACGGCTCGTCGAAGAGAAAAGCGGATGGTTCGCGCACGATCGCCCGACCGATGGCGACACGCTGGCGCTGGCCGCCCGACAGTTGGCCCGGTCGGCGCTCGAGATAGTTGGTGAGGTTAAGGACGCGCGCAGCGTCGGCGACCTTCTTGTCTATCGCCGCCTGCGACATCTTCGCCATCTTCAGGGGGAAGGCGATGTTCTTGGCGACGCTCATGTGCGGATAGAGTGCGTAGGACTGAAAGACCATTGCGAGCCCGCGCTTGGCAGGCGCGGCCGCGGTCACATCCTTGCCGTCGATCTCGATGGCCCCGCTCGTGGTATCCTCGAGGCCCGCTATGAGACGCAGAAGCGTGGATTTACCACAGCCGGACGGGCCAACGAAGACGACGAACTCGCCGTCCTCTATGGTGAGATCGATGCCCGGAATGACCTGCGTTGCGCCGAAGGACTTGTTGACTTTCTTGAGAACGATATTGCCCATGGGTTTCCTCCACCGATTTTCGTTTACTTCACGGCGCCGAAGGTCAGGCCGCGGACAAGCTGTTTTTGGCTGAACCACCCCATTATCAGGATGGGGGCGATGGCGAGCGTCGAAGCCGCTGAAAGCTTCGCCCAGAAGAGACCCTGCGGGCTGGAGAACGAGGCAATGAACGTGGTCAGCGGCGCAGCGTTCGTCGTGGTCAAACGGAGCGTCCAGAATGCTTCGTTCCACGCCAGGATGATGTTCAGCAACATCGTGGACGCGATCCCCGGAACCGCCATGGGGGTTAGGACATAGACCACCTCGCCCCAAAGCGTCGCCCCGTCCATGCGGGCCGCTTCCAGGATCTCGCCGGGGATCTCCCGGAAATAGGTGTAGAGCATCCAGATGACGATCGGCAGGTTGATCATCGTCAACATCACCGTGAGCCCTACCCGGCTATCGAGCAGGCCCAAATCCCGGAACATCAGATAGAACGGCACCAGCACCGCAACGGCAGGCATCATCTTCGTGGACAGCATCCACATCAGGATATCCTTCGTCCTGTTCGACGGCGCGAACGCCATCGACCAGGCTGCCGGCACACCGATCAGCAGAGCAATTAGGGTTGAGCCGAGTGACAGTACCACCGAGTTCAGGAAGAACTTGAAGTAACCGCTCTGGGCCTCCACCGCGGCGTAGCTCTCGAGCGTGCCCGAGGGGATGAGGTTGAAGCCGGTGATGGCTTCCGATTCCGACTTGAAGCTGGTGATGATGGTATAGAGGATCGGGAAAAAGATGATGAGTGCCACGATCCACGCGATGACGGTGACCACGGCCACCTTCTTCTTGGAAACTGCTCGAGCCATGATCGTTCCTCCTACTTGTCGAGATTTTTGCCAACAGCGCGCATCAGGAAGAAGGCGACGATGTTGGCGAGGATTACAGCGATAATACCGCCTGCGGATGCGCCACCGACATCATAACCGAGGAGCGCGGTGCGATAGATCAGGAATGGCAGATTGGTCGAGGCGTAACCCGGCCCGCCGTTGGTCGTGACCAGGATCTCCGCATAAACACCCAGCAGGAAGATGGTCTGGATCAGGATCACCACGGTGACGGAGCGAGCGAGATGGGGAACGGTTAGATAGAAGAACCGATTGAGCGCGCCAGCTCCATCCATCTCGGCCGCTTCCTTCTGTTCGGTATCCAACGATTGAAGGGCGGTCAGCAGGATCAGCGTGGAGAACGGCAGCCACTGCCATGCCACGATGATCACGATCGACAGGAGTGGGTATTGTGCAAACCAGTCGACCGGCTGCAACCCCAAGGCGCGATTGATGTCGGCGAGGACCCCATATCCAGGGTGCATGATCATGTTCTTCCAGACGAGCGCCGCAACGGGCGGCATCACGAAGAACGGAGAGATTACAAGGATACGAACGAGCCCCTGCCCCACGATTGGCTGATCGATCAGCAGCGCGAGCGCGATGCCTCCCGTCACGGTGATACAGAGCACGCCGAGAACAATAGCAAGCGTGTTCCAGATCGACTGGAAGAACGCCGGGTCGGTGTAGAAATACTTGTAATTGAACAAGCCCGCGAAGCTCACGTTGGCGGGGTTGAGAAGATTGTAGTTCTGAAACGAGAACCACAAGGTCATCACCAAGGGCACGATCATCCAGATCAAGAGCAGCCCTACGGACGGCGCCATCATCATGCGCGCCAGCATTCGCGTGTTTTGCGTAGCCATGTACCCCCCTAAATTTCGAGCTAGGTCGATCCTCATTGCGTCGGCGCGACGAGACACGGATATTCTGCGGAGAACAGGTCAGACCCGCCGACAAACGGCTCAAGAACCACGCTGCCGTACCAAAGCACGAACGACGCAGCCCACTTCCTCACATATGACCTGTCATCTCCCCAGGGCGACCGCTGCGTAGCGGCCCTCCGTCGAGCAGCGCGCCACTCGTCGCGTCCTCTATGAACGCGCCGGCATCCATATCCGAAGTCGGTTCATATGTCAACGTAGTCATGCTTTTGACTGAAGAGACACTCCACGATTGCAGCGTAGTGCGCTCCATCGGCGTGCCGACGAAAGCGACTAGGCGATTGATACCATTGTTTTTATTATACCGTATGGGTTGGTTTGGAACGAAGGAGTGGCTTCGTTTCTCCCCTGCATCGGCATGCCTTTCACGACAGGCACTCAGACAGAATAATATGACTACGTTGACATAATGAATTTTCGTGCGCTAGTAATGGGACGCTGATGGACGCTCGATCGACCGGGAGGCTTCCTGAAATCGCGCGGGCCAGGACCAGCAATGTGCATCAACGGGAGGATCGTATGCGCACAGGAAGACAGTCCACGCTTGCCCGCTATCTCAAGGGCGTTTCAATTGCCGCAATCGTAGCCCTGGCGTCGTCGACCGCAGCCTTCGCCGCGGATCTCACGATCGGCTACGTCACCAAGTCAGCGACCAATCAGGGCTGGATCCTGATCAGCCAGGGCGCCGCCGACGCCGCGAAGGAAGCCGGCGTGGAGTTGATTACCGTCGGCCCGTCGGCCGCGAACGATCTCGGCGGCCAGTTGGCGACAATCGAGAACATGATCAATCGCAAAGTGAACGCGCTTGCCATCGCGCCGGCCGACTCATCGGGCGTTACTCCAGCCGTGGAGAAGGCGATCGAACGGAATATCCCTGTCGTCGCGATCGATACCGCAATCTATGGCGCCAAGGTCACCAGCTTCGTCGCGACCGACAATCTCGCGGCGGCGGCGGCGCAAGGCAAATGGGTCGCGGAAAACATCGATGACAACGGCAGCATGATCCTCGTGAACGGCTCGCTGGGTCAATCGACGGGCCGTGATCGACACGATGGCTTCGTGAAAGCCCTCAAGGACCTGAAGCCCAACGTCACGATCTACGAGGTCCAGACGAAATGGGACCAGACAGAAGCCCAGAACGGGGTCGAGGCGCTGCTTCGCGCTCACCCTGAAGTCTCCGTCATCGCGAATGCCTGGGACGGCGGCACAATGGGCGCGATCGCCGCGCTGAAGGCGGCTCGCAAGACAGCAGGCGAAATCAAGATCGTCGGCTTCGACGGCGCCCCTGACGCCCTCAAGCAGATGAAGCTCGGATGGGTCCAGTGCGACATCGCCCAGTTGCTCTATATGCAAGGCTTCAAGGGCGTTACTGCCGCCATCCAGGCCGCGCGCGGCGAGAAAGTCGAAGAGCGTATCGACACCGGCCACGCGGTCGTCGTCCCGGACAACCTGGAAAAGTATGTTCAGGACAACCACCTCGGCTCGCTCTGAGCGGCCGATCGGGCGGGCCGGCGCACTCGCCGATCCGCCCGTCCACATCACTTCGAGATCTAGGGTCGTATCATGAATACTGCCGTTCAATCGCGCGGTCAGGCTAACAAGCCTGCGCCCGCATCCGGCTTCGGTCGCCTTTTGAAAATGGACTGGCTCGGCGCGGGGTGCGGGGTGGTTCTTGTTGTCACGCTGCTCAGCTTCGCATCACCTTACTTCCTGACCACCGACAACCTTCTTACGATCCTGGTCCAGACCGCGGTCGTCGCCATTCTTGCCGGCGGGCAGACATTCGTTATCCTGACCGGCCAAATCGACCTGGCGACAGCTTCGGTCGCTGCGCTTGCCGGCGCCGTCGTCGGGATGCTGATGGTCCATACGGGCCTCGATCCCTACCTCGCCATCGCCCTGGCGATAGGCATCGGCGGCGCGGTGGGTTTGTTCAACGGCTTCCTCGTTGCCGTTTTCCGACTGCCCGCCTTTATCGTAACGCTTGCCGGACTTTCGCTCTGGCGAGGCTTGGGACTTCACCTCACTGGCGGCTTCGATTCGTCGCCGATGCCGGACCTGATTGCGTTCCTCGGCCGCGGCGATGTCGGTTTCGTCCCGGTTCCGGTCATCATCATGCTGGCCTACTTCGTCATCATGGCATTCATCCTCAAGCAGACGAAACTGGGGCGCTACATCTACGCCATCGGAAGCAACGAGGATGCTGCCCGGCTCGCCGGTATTCGTGTCACGCCTTATAAGATCGCAGCCTTCCTCATTGGAGGCTTGAGTTCTGGTCTTGCAGCAATCGTCCTGATCGGCCGCCTCGACAGCTCCGGCGGCACGATCGCCCAGGGCCTCGAGCTTGATGCAATTGCCGCGGTCGTTCTCGGCGGCACGTCGCTGTTCGGCGGCAGAGGGAGCATTTGGGGTGCGCTGCTCGGCGCGATTCTGATGGCGACGATCCGCAACGGGATGGACCTTCTTCAGATATCACCGTTCATCCAGCTGATGACCCTCGGTGTCGTCATCCTCGTTGCGGTGGGCCTCGATGTGCTGCGCGTGCGCCGCTTCAGCCGCGTGTAAAGGAGAGTGATCATGCAGCATTCCAAGATGACACAGGAAGGCAAGAACGCCAGCGGCGCGAGCGAGCTTCTCCTCGATGCGCGTGGCATCAGCAAACACTATGGTGGGGTCGCCGCCCTCGATGGCGTCGACTTCTCCATCCGGCCGGGTGAACATGTGGCGCTCGTCGGGGATAACGGGGCCGGCAAATCGACGCTGGTCAAAGCACTGACGGGCGCAATCCGACCGGACAGCGGAACCATTCGCTTCGACGGCCAGGAGTGCCAGTTCGGTTCGCCGATCGACGCGCGCAAGGTCGGGATCGAGACGGTCTATCAGAATCTGGCCCTTGCGGACCATCTCGATGTCGCCTCGAACCTGTTTCTCGGCCGCGAGGATTTTCGGCTGCGGCTTGGCCCGCTCAGCCTCCTCGCTCATGACCGGATGAAGAAGAAGGCCATCGAGCTTCTGGCAAAGACCGGCGTCCACATTCCCCGCCTCGACGATGCTGTCCTCAACCTCTCCGGCGGCCAGCGCCAGACGGTCGCCATCGCCCGGGCCGTCGGCTGGGGTTCGCGGCTCGTTATCATGGACGAACCGACCGCAGCACTTGGTGTTCAGGAGACAAAGCACGTCGAGGACATCATCAAACGCCTCAAGGAGCAGGGCATGGCGGTCATGATCATCAGCCACAATCTCCGCCAGGTGTTTGAGCTTTGCGAGACCGTCTGGATCATGCGGCGCGGGCGTGTCGCCGGAAGCAGAAAGACAGCCACAACGTCGCCCGAGGAAGTGATCCGCCTGATCACCGGGGCAAACGAAATAGCGGCCGCATAGCTGCGGCTACTATGGCTTTTCCCTGCGGGCGCAATCGGTCCGCAGGGAACTCATGAAGCTTCGAGCTTCATTTGGTCGGTGCTGCTTCCATAGGTCCGCCATGGCGCTCGATGGCGTCAGCCTTCACACGGCATCCCGGATCGGGACTTTTCCGGAGATGGTCCGGCGGGCCGTTATCACGCCCGCCGGTTCAGGCTCATGAGGAAAGATAAGACTCAAGGGTTGCGTAGGTACCCTTGGACCAGACGCTTTCCAGGCCGGCTTTGAAAGCGGCAATGTAACGATCATTCCGGCTCAGGTCTCCGAAGATATCCGTCATTTCCAGCCATGCTTCGCCGGAGCTGCGCGCTCGTCGGGCATGGGCCTGAAGCCGATCCCAGTTTGGGTCGTTGGAAGCGATCGGCGCGCCGCTGTCGGTTTCGCCGTAGCAGTACCGGCACCAGAACGCCGAGACGAGAGCAAGACCGTCCACGCTTGCACCAGCTTTCAAGCGGTCTGCAACCGTCGGCAAGATGAACTTCGGCTGTCGGTTGGTCCCGTCGTGGCAAAAGCGAGTGATCGTGTCGCCGATTTTCGGGTTGGAGAAACGGCGATCTATCAGCTCGTAATAATCGTTCAGGTTCGTTTCGGGAACGGGCGGCACGACCGGGATGATCTCGTCGTGCTCAACCTTGCGGAAAAACGCGTTGATCAGTGGATGCTTCATGGCTTCATGAACGAAGTGGATATCCAGCAGCGCCGCAGGATAGCCGACGATCGCGCCTCCGCCATTGAGAATGCGGATCTTCATGAGTTCGAACGGAACAACGTCCGACACGAACTGCACGCCCACTTTCTCAAGAGCCGGGCGTCCGGCTGGGAAGTTATCTTCCAGAACCCATTGCCTGTAGCTCTCGCAAAACACCGGCCAGTTGTCGGAAATGCCGAATTCCTCCTCGAGTAGCTTGCGCTCGCGATCGCTTGTCAGCGGCGTTATGCGGTCGACCATGCTGTTCGGAAAAGCGACATTTGCTCGAATCCACTCCGCGAATTCGACATCGATCAGCTCCGCTAGCCCAACCACGACCTGCTGGGTGACATGGCCGTTACCGGGAATATTGTCGCAGCTCATGATGGTGAACGGCAGCATGCCAGCCTCGCTCCTACGCTTCAGGCCAGCAAGGATCAGGCCGAATGTCGTCTGGGGATTGGCCAGGCGATCCTGAACGTCCCTTACGATATCGGGGTGGTTGGCGTCGAGATGCTGCGTCGCCGGATCGATAAAGTAGCCGCCTTCGGTAATAGTGAGCGACACGATACGCGTGCTTGGCGCGGCGAGATGCTCGATGATCGAGAATGTGTCCCCAATCTCAAGGTAGTTGACCATGGACGCTGTGACCCGAGCTGCCGATCCAGACATCTCCTGTTCGACCACGGTGGTCAGCCAGTCCTGCGTTTTCAGCTTTTGCCGAATTTCTTCGTCGGCTGGGCGCATGCTCGCCCCGACGATTGCCCAATCACGGTCGTCGCCCGCATTGAAAAGGTCGTCGAGGTAGACTGCCTGGTGCGCTCGATGAAAGTTTCCAACCCCGAAATGCAGGATACCAGCCTGAAGCTGCCTTGCGTTGTAGGTCGGGACCTGAACCGCTTCGCTGAGGTTTGACAAATTTTCTGGGGTCAATCTAATCGCCATGGCTTCCTCGGGGTTGTCTGTTGCAGAGTGGAGATCTGGGACGCGCTCGCGGAGCGCCTCAAGTCGAAAAGCAAATTTGGAGCTTCACGTCGGTTGACCGCGCTTCGACTGCTCTATCGAAGGCCAGGACTGCGTCCTCGAAACAGAACGTTTCGGAAATCAGTGGCTGCAAATCGACGCTGCCCGCCGAGATCAGGGCGATCGCACGCTCGAACTGGTGGGCATAACGAAACACCGTCGCAACGGTGACTTCCTTGACGAGCAGCGACGCGATGTCAAAAGAGACCGGATCGACCGGCACTCCAACGACGACGACAGTCCCGCCGGGGCGCATCAGATCGCCGACACCCTGCCAAGCTTGTGGAGCGCCGGAGCATTCGAATACGACGTCGACGCCCCATTCATTGGTGAGGCCCTTGACGGCTTCCGCAAGGTTGCTCGTCCTTATGTTAACGGGAATTACGCCCTGATATTGCGCTGCGATCTCCAGCTTCGCCTGTGCGAGATCGGCTATGATAACGCGCGCGCAACCGCCAGCGAGCGCGGCCAAAGCGGTCATCGTTCCTATAGGCCCGGCGCCCAAAACCACTGCGGTATCGCCGGGTGCTATCTTTGCCTTGGACGCCGCCTGCAAACCGACAGCAAACGGCTCTACCATCGCGCCTTCGGCGAAACTCACATTTTCTGGCAGCTTGAAGGTGAGATGGGCCGGATGAACGACAAGGGGCGTCAAAACACCATGATAGGGTGGGGTCGCCCAAAATCGTACAGCGGGGTCAAGGTTATAGAGGCCCAGCTTGCTCGCGCGAGACGTTGCATCAGGAACGCCCGGTTCCATGCAAACGCGATCGCCCACCCGCAAGTGCTGGACGCCTGCTCCGACTTCGACCACAACGCCGGCGGCCTCATGGCCCAGGACTAAGGGCTGATCGACGACAAATGGCCCAATGCGCCCGTGCGTATAATAGTGGACGTCGGAGCCGCAAATACCGACCGTATGAATCTGTATCTTCACCATATCCTGGCCGACATCCATCGGCAGCTCGATATCGCGGAGACCCAGTTGGTGTTGGCGCTCAAGCACCAAGGCGCGCACTTCACTCATTGGACAAATCTTTCGATATGAAGGTTGGACCCTTACGCGAAAGCTAGGGTCGATGACCGACGACGTTCATCCACCACGCCAATCAAACGCTACTCAAGTCATGCCTATATGTCAACGTAGTCATACGCTCGCCTCCCCCTGCGTTTACGAAGTTTCTCCTAGTAACCAACAATTGTCTGTGCTGACATCTAAGGCGAGGAATTCCATATGATTACGTTGTCATATTGGCGTGGATCGCTTCGCCGCAAGTAGGTGAGCATCGACTTATCGCTTAAGTACGACTTTGTTGTCCGGCGCAAACTGTTCGTACATCGGAACGAGGGCAGCACCGAGAGCCCGCGCATCAAAGCCGATGGAACCCGCGCGAAACTCGGGCAGATTGATCCCTTCGAGATTGTAGCGAGGAATCCGTTCACCGATCCGCGCGATCAGCCGGTCGAGAAGGACGCGATGAAGCACGCCGTCGATAACGACGCTTTCTGCCTCAATGAAGCTCGTCCCGGAAATCGCGGCGTGGGCCAGGGCATCTGCGGCAAGGTCGCACCATTCGTCGAAACAGGCCCAGGCGGCTTCGTCGAGGGCCGAGGCAGGGCCTCCATCTTCCCGGAAAACGCCTATGGGAACACCCTGCCGCTCAGCGATCGTCTCCAGCCGATTGAGCGAAGCAGCCTCGATCAACTGGGCCGGCGGGCCGGATTTCGCACCACCGGATATGCCGAGCGGAACGGCGTTGACGGCGCCGGCATTGCCGGTTCGTCCGGTGATCAGGTTTCCCTCAAGGACCACACCGCCACCGATAAGCGTGCTGACATAGAAATAGATCATCGACCGATTTCGCTGGTCGCGGCTGAAGTCTATCTCCGCAAGGCAGGCTGCCGTCGCATCGTTGAGCACGACGGCACTCAGCCCGGATGCCTCTTCGACGTGCCCGAGCAGTTCCTTCTCCCGCAAGCGCGGCACGCTTCCGCCGGGGTCGCCGATCACCGCCTCCCCTGCTTCGATGGCCGTCGGTGCGGCGACACCGACGCCGACCAGTCGGGAGCGCTGAAGATCGGACAGGCTTGCAAAGAGACGATCGAAGGCCTCGGCGATCAGACCCGAAAATTTTCTGGAATCCAGCGCATCGTAGGTCACAGTCTTTTTCACGACCACGCTTCGATCGAAGGAGAGCGCCAAGAGATCAAGCGAGCGCCTGCCGATTTTCATCCCGATCGAAATCGCTCCGTCCGGCGCAAGCTCGATCGGCGTCGAAGGCTGGCCCATGCGCCCGCGGATCACCTCTTTCTTGCGAACGAGGCCCTCCTCCAGAAGCTTGTTGACGATGGTGGTCACCGTCATGGACGACAGCCGGGTAATTCGAGCAATCTCCGCCTTCGAGAGCGCACCCGCCTCTCGGACAAGAGCCATGATCAGACGCTCATTGTATTGCCTGACACCCGCTTGGTTGCCGCCACGGCGCGTGGCATCGCCCATCAGATCTGCATAGTTACTATCGTCCGACATCGTCGAAGAGAGCTCACGTTTTTCTGGGACACCGCGATTGGAAACGTCCGCGACCAGGGTGTTGGTGACGTCCCGCCATCCAGCACCCTCGCCGCCGGGACTTCCATCGGCCGACCAGACGTTTCGTACCGTCACCACGTCTGTGCCATGGAGACCGACATTAATCAAACCGATACCGATCTCATGCGACTTTGTAAAGCCAGTGGATTTAGTTATTGACGACCAGCAAAGAAATTGCGATAAAGCGCTCAACGCAGGATCTGACGTGAGGAGCGCCGGTCCTGCAGATTTCGCATCTCCGGAAATAAGGCAGTCCAAGCGTTTCGTGCATTCGTTCGCACGGGTTTCGTGTGGCCTGCTGCCATTCGAAGTCGTCTGGCCCGGCCAGTTCGACGCATGATCATTCGACGGAACCGACTGAAGGAGGCCGTAATGGACGACACTAAGTATGGAACACGCAACAAGCGTGGTGACTGGGCGCCGAACAAGCTTCTTGAGCTGGCGCCGATCTGGTCGTTTCCTCCCAATCTCGCAAAAATTCTGAAGTGGCTGCCCTCCTACTTCTTCCCGTACAATATCCTGTTCATGGCCTCCGCCGTGGCCTACTGGTATCTCGTCGTCCCCGCTCCCGAGGTTCTCCAGACGGTGACGTGGGGCTGGCCGCTCACGATGCTCGCTGTCAACGTCGTGCTGACGTTCCTCTGGTATCAGGCCTGGGAGTTGCCGCTCTACATTCGCCGGCGACAGGAAACCCGCTTCAAGTACAATCACAAATTCCCCGAAGACCAGCCGTCGGAGGTCTTCTGGTTTCAGAAGCAGACGCTCGATAACATGCTGCGCTCATTGCTGATCGGTGTCCCGATCTGGACAGCGCTGCAGGTTCTGATGCTCTGGGCTTCCGCCAACGGCTACATTCCGTGGCTGAACTTCGCCGAGCATCCCTATTGGCTGGCACTGGTCGCATTCGTTGTGCCGATCATTCACGATTTTCACTTCTACTGCATCCACCGCCTGATCCATGTGCCGGTGCTCTACAAGTACATCCACTCCGTCCACCATAATTCGGTCAATCCGAGCCCGTGGTCCTCGCTGTCGATGCACCCGATCGAACATTTTCTCTACTTCGGCACGGTCTTCTGGCACTTCATCATCCCGTCGAACCCGATCATCGCGCTCTATCAGCTGCATTTCGCCGGCTTCGGCGCCGTTCCCGGACACGTCGGCTTTGACAAGGTCGAGACCACCGAAGAAGGCGGCTTCGATACCCATGCCTACATGCACTACCTGCACCACAAGTATTTCGAGGTGAACTACGGCGGCGACGGCCTCGTCCCGTTCGATCGGGTCTTCGGCACCTATCACGACGGCTCCAAGGAGTCGGACGAACAGATGAAGGCCCGCTTCCGTGAAAAGAAGGAACGCCTGAAGGCAAAATCGCAGTGACGCTCGAGCGCTGATTTTCAAAGTTTTAGAGAAAGAGAACGACCATGCCTTGGATTGATGTTTGCGAAGCGGACGACCTTGAGGAAGAAAGCGGGCGTCGCTTCGATCACGGCGGCAAGACCTTTGCGATCTTCCGGAACGATCGCAACGAATATTACTGCACCGATGGGCTTTGCACACATGAGGAGATCCATCTCGCCGATGGACTCGTCATGGAGAACACGGTCGAGTGTCCGAAGCACTCGTCCATCTTCGACTTCACGACTGGCGAGGTTGAGACGCCTCCGGCGTGCGAAAACCTACGCACTTACGCTGTCAAGGTCGAAGACGGCCGCGTCAAGATCGATGTCTGAGGATGCTCCAATGACCACCGCCAAACAGAAAATTCTGATCGCCGAGGTTACGGCGCGTCTCGAAACCGCCGACAAGGTCGAGGAATTGCTCAGCGACTACGGTCATGTCGTCCGAAACGAGCCCGGGAACGAAGCCTTTGTCTGCTACCGCGTCGACGGCCAGCGTGAAAAATTCGTCGTCTACGAGATCTACGCCGATGAAGCGGCCTTCCAGGCCCATTTGTCAGCTCCCGAGAACGCTACGCTCAATGCCGCTCTCGCCCCGCTCGTCGAGGGCAATGGGTCGACCCTGACCTTCTTGCAGCGCGTGGATTGATTGAGACTGCGTTACAACAGCAAAGGGGGCGCAATGAGCCTGAAACAGAAACGACCGCACGTCGCGGACATCCGTGCACGCAAGCAGCGGGGCGAAAAGCTCTCCATGCTGTATGTCACCACGACGGATGAGGCTGCCGCGGCTGCGGCCGCTGGAATTGACCTGCTCTCTATCGAGGCCAAGGACTTCACGCCTGAGATGCGGGAAGCTGCCGGCGCATGTTTCGTGCAGGTTGGCCTGACGCCACCGACGAAGGGAACCGTCGACGGGAAATTGCTCGTCACCGCCGAGCATTTCCTCGAAGCGGCTTACAAGTATACGGCCATCGGCGGGGATTGCTTCTACTGCGCTGCCTCCTTCGAGATTCAGAAGGCAATGTGCGACAATCATATTCCCATCGTTGCACACGTCGGCCTCGTTCCGTCCTACATCACCTGGACCGGCTGGCGTGCGGTCGGCAAGTCCGCCGCGGAAGCCCTGGCGATGTGGCAGCAGCTTCAGCGCCTGGAAGAAGCAGGATGCTTTGCGGTCGAGCTTGAAGTCGTGCCGGCGCGGATAACGGAGTTTTTCGCGAAGAACACCTCGATGGTCTACTTCAGCCTCGGTTCGGGCTCCGGCGGCGACGTCCAGTATCTCTTTGCGGAAGATGTACTCGGCTATGGCCGCACGCGCTTGCCGCGCCACGCCAAGGCCTACCGAGACTTCAAGGCCGAATTCGACCGTCTCAACGGCGAACGGGTAGCCGCGTTTAGCGAGTTCCGCGCCGATGTCGGAAGTGGCGCCTATCCAGCTGACGAACATAGCGTTGCGATATCGGACGCCGAGTTCGAGAAGTTCCTCAATGGTGTTGAGAAACGCTAGCTCGTCGCCGTTCTTGGACATCCGCCGGCAACCGCTCGCCAGCGAGGTCCCGGCTGCTCTACGCCGGGACATAACGAGCGAGTGAAATTTCGCCGCGAACGGATAGCCGCGCTCACGTCCTGAAGCCTTCGGAGGGCAAGCTGAAATGAACGTTTCTCAGAGATGCAGTCTAACGGGAGGCCGGACATGAGCACCGCGGGAATGGTTATCTTGGGTGCGGGAGAGTGTGGCGCATGCGCTGCGTTCGCCCTGCGCAGCAACGGATACGATGGGCCGGTCACGCTGATAGGTAATGAAAGCCATCTGCCCTACGAGCGCCCGCCGCTGTCGAAAACTACGCTCGTTGACGGCGCTGGCCACAAGCCTGTTGCCCCCATCGAGGCCTATCGTGAGGCCAAAATCGATGTCCGCCTTGGTGTGATGGTCGACTCCATCTCCCTCGGGGACAGTCATCTATCGCTGAGCGACGGCAATCGCATTTCCTTTGAAAAACTGCTCCTCGCGACCGGTGCTCGCCCCCGCCGGCTTCCCGGATCGGAATTTGCTCACGGCAGGGTCAAATACCTCCGTACCTTCGACGATGCGGTCGACATCCGCTCCAGCATAGGTCCAGTGCGTCGCCTCGCGATCATCGGCGCGGGTTTCATTGGCCTCGAACTTGCCGCGACCGCCCGTTCACTGGGTTGCGATGTCACCGTCATCGAGGCCCAATCGCGCGTTTTGCAGCGCGGCGTTCCAGAGGCAATCGCCGCAGTCATTTCGGCCCGTCACCTCCAGGAGGGGGTCGTTCTACGCTGCGGCGTCGGTATCTCGTCGCTGATCGAGACCGAAACCGGGGTTGAAATCAACCTTGCTGATGGAACCGAGTTCACGGTCGATACCGTCGTGGTTGGTATCGGAGCGATGCCGAATACCGCCTTGGCCGAAGCTGCAGGCATCGACTTGGACAACGGCATCGCCGTGGACGAAACCCTGAGCACAAGCGCACCGAACGTTTTCGCCGCCGGCGACTGCTGTTCGTTCCCTCTTCCGGTCTATGGCGGTCGCCGGGTGCGCCTTGAAGCTTGGCGTAACGCCCGCGACCAAGGAGCACTGGCGGCAAGGAACATGTTGGGCGCCAACGAAGTCATCAATTCGATCCCGTATTTCTGGAGCGATCAATACGACCTGACGCTTCAGGTGGCGGGGCTTGCCGACGGTGCGGCGACCACAGTTCGTCGAGACGTCGATGGCGACGCGTTCCTCTTGTTCCACCTCAATGCCGATGGCGTTCTTGTGGCCGCCAGCGGGATCGGTCGCGGTCTTACCGTCGCTCGCGACATCAAGCTCGCCGAAAGGCTGATAGCATCGAAGGTGGTGCCGAATCCGGTCGCTTTGGCATCACCCGATGTCCGCTTAAAAACTTTGCTGGCCGGCTGAACCACATCCGACCGCTGCAACCCTCGCCCTTTTTAGACCAGACTGAACAGCCTACCGTGACGGTTTGGCTGCAATTCAACTCGGAGGCCATGAATGAAGACCTTTGTCCTGACCGTATCCTGCCAATCGACTCGCGGCATCGTCGCCGCGATCACCGGCTACCTGGCCGAGAAGGAATGCAATATCGTGGATTCGTCGCAGTTCGACGACCTCGAGACGGGCCTGTTCTTCATGCGCCTCACCTTCACCAGCGAGGGCGGCGCGACGCAGGACGAGATCGATGCCGGCTTCGCCCCGATCTCCAAGAAATTCGCGATGGTCCATAGGTTCCACAACAGCGACGAGCGCATGAAGGTGCTGCTGATGGTCTCGCGCTTCGGCCATTGCCTCAACGACCTGCTCTACCGCTGGAAGATCGGCGCGCTGCCGATCGACATCGTCGGCGTCGTCTCCAACCATTTCGATTACCAGAAGGTCATCGTCAACCACGATATCCCCTTCCACCATATCAAGGTGACGAAGGAGAACAAGCCGCAGGCCGAGGCGCGGCTGATGGAAGTCGTCGAGCAGTCCGGCGCCGAGCTGATTGTGCTCGCCCGCTACATGCAGGTGCTGTCGGATGCCGTCTGCAAGAAGATGTCGGGCCGTATCATCAACATCCACCACTCGTTCCTGCCGTCCTTCAAGGGGGCCAACCCCTACAAGCAGGCCTTCGAGCGCGGCGTGAAGCTGATCGGCGCGACGGCACACTATGTGACGGAAGATCTCGACGAGGGTCCGATCATCGAGCAGGACGTCGCGCGCATCACCCATGCGCAGTCGGCGGACGACTATGTCTCGATCGGCCGCGACGTGGAGAGCCAGGTGCTCGCCCGCGCTGTGCATGCGCATATTCACCACCGGGTGTTCATGAACGGCAACAAGACCATCGTCTTCCCGCCGAGCCCCGGCTCCTACAAATCCGAGCGGATGGGCTGAATGATGAGCGCTAAAACGATTGACGGGAAGCAGGTTGCCGCTTCCGTAATTGACGCGGTGAAGGCCGCGACCGTGACATTGGAAAACGAGGCCGGCATCAAGCCCGGTCTCGCAGTCGTCATCGTCGGCGATGATCCGGCAAGCCATGCCTATGTCGGCGCGAAGAGCCGTATGTCGAAGGAATGTGGTTTCAACTCCATCCAGCACACCTTGCCGGAACAGACGACGCAGGAAGCGCTGGCCGCGCTCGTCGAGACGCTGAATGCCGACGAGGCCATCCACGGTATCCTTGTCCAACTGCCGCTGCCCAAGCATCTGAGCTCGGATCCGATCATCCAGTCGATCAAGCCGGAAAAGGATGTCGACGGCCTGCATGTCGTCAATGCCGGCAAGGTGGCGACGGGCGATCTCGACGGCGGTCTCGTCTCCTGCACTCCGGCCGGCGCCATGGTCTTCGTGCGCCGCACCCACGGCGAGGACCTGTCCGGTCTCAACGCGGTGGTGATCGGCCGCTCCAACCTCTTCGGCAAGCCGATGTCGGCTTTGCTGCTCGCCGCCAATGCCACGGTGACGACGGCCCATTCGCGCACAAAGGACCTCGCCGCCGTCTGCCGCAACGCCGATATCCTCGTCGCCGCCGTCGGCAGGCCGGAAATGGTGAAGGCCGATTGGGTCAAGCCCGGCGCGACCGTCATCGATGTCGGCATCAACCGCGTTCCCGCGCCGGAAAAGGGTGAGGGCAAGACGCGCCTCGTCGGCGACGTCGCCTATGACGAGGTTGCCAAAGTCGCGGGCGTCATCACCCCGGTTCCCGGTGGTGTTGGACCGATGACGATCGCCATGCTGATGGGCAACACCGTCATCGCCGCCTATCGCAAGGCCGGCAGCACACCGCCGAAATTCTGAGCCAATTTCCAGATATGCTGCGGTAGTACCAATAGACTTCACGGCTTCCAATATGAAGGCCGTGAAGCCATGCAGGCGCGCCGGGCAATCCAATGTGGCGCGGCATGCTATGCTTGGTGACGCAACACCTCAACAACCAAAGAAGGCTTAGCCGACGAATACTGTCGGCTTGGATACCCGACCGCTTTAGCGGATATAAGCTGGTGACATATCTAACACTCCCGGCACATGCTTTTCAGCCCACTTTATCCGCTGACTTCGTCAGCCGAGATCACACCAGACAGAATCCAGGTCGCAATCTGATCTTCCGCATAACCGAACTCCCGCAAAATCTCGCGCGTGTGCTGGCCAACCAGCGGCGCCGGGCGGCGGATCGTGGCGGGGGTTTCCGAGTAGCGTACGGCCGGGGCGACGACCTTGACAGTTCCCGCACGCGGATGTTCGTAGCTCGTCACCATTCCCATATGGCGGACCTGCGGGTCCTCTGCGGCGCGCAGATGGGACTTCACCTCGCCGCACCAGATATCGGCCTCCAGCAGGGCATCCAGAAGATCGGCCGTCGACCATTTGCCAGTCTCTGCTGCAAGGCGGCGCCAGACCTCGTCCCTCTTCGCAAAGAGCGTTTCGGGGTCATCATAGACGAGCAGTTCGTCATTGCCGAGAACGCCGACCAGCGTGCGGTAGGGGCTCATGGCGATTGTCACCCAGCCGTCCGTGGTGGGATAGGTGCCGAAGGGTGCGTCCATGCCGGGATGGCCGATGCCGGAGCGGGGCCGCTGGAAATCCTCGTTGAAATTCAGCGCCATCACCATTTCTTGGTTCTGGTGGGCAAGCATGCCGGCAAGGAGGTTCACCTTGACTTCCTGCCCGAGCCCGGACTTTTCCCGCCAGTAGAGCGCGGAAAGGATGCCGTAGACCATGTTCATCGCACCGATCTGATCCGAGAAGCCGGCTCCGACCGGCGTCGGCGGCGCATCGGCCTGTCCGGTCGCCGCCATGATACCGGTCAGCCCCTGTACCAGCATGTCCTGTCCCGGACGGTCGGCATAGGGACCGTCCTCGCCATAACCGGAGCCGGAGCAATAGATGATCCGCGGATTGACCGCGCGGAAGTCCTCATAGCCATAGCCCATCGCCTTCATGACGCCGGGCCGGAAGTTCTGGACCACGATATCAGCGCTCTTCGCCATCTCCATGATGACGGCATGCACTTCCGGGGATTTGAGGTTCAGCGCGATCGAGCGCTTGTTGCGGTTCCAGGCTAGAAAATTCGGGCTCTCGCTACCGCCTACCCATTTGTTGCGGAAGGTCAGCGAGCGGAAAAGATCGCCCTTGCCGGGACGCTCGATCTTGATGACGTCAGCCCCCATGTCGGCCAGCAGCTGCGTGGCGAAGGGGCCTTGCAGCAGGTGCGAGAAATCGAGGATGCGAATGCCCGAAAGGGCGGCGGGAGCGGCGGCGGCGTTGGTGTCGGTCATGATATCAGCCTTTTCGGTCGTCGAGATGGCCTCTCGCCTTCTGGCGCGCGAGGCGCCAGAGCGTGCGAAGGGCCGCAAGGGTGGTTTCCGGTTCTTCCCGCCGCTCCAGTGCCAGGCGAACGCATTGCGCCGCGGCCGTCTGGAAGGCGATGTATCCGTCGAAGCGGGGGCGCAGGAGCGCCGTCTCGGCGGTGGCGAGCGTGCCGCGGTAGAAGTCGCCCCAGGCGTCGTTCACGCCCGCATCCCGCCAGGCGGCCCTCGCCGAGGGCTGGCCGCCGAAGGTGGGAAAGACCTCGACCTGCGTCGGTGCTGCAAGCAGCGAGGCGATGTGGTCAAGGAGTTCCGGGGTGGGCCGGCTGCGGCGCGAGAATGCAATGCCCGTCCCGCCGATCACGCCGCCCGCGCCGCCGCCCTGTCGGAGCGTATCGGAAAAGCGGACGACCTGCGGCGCATGCCCCAGCGCGGCATATGTGACGTAGCCGAAGACAAGGGGGACCAGCGCGATATCCCCGCCCCGTGCCATCGCCTCCAGAAGCCCGATGGGGTTGAGCGTTTCGCTTGCCGTGGGTCGACGGGCATGGAGGCGGTGCATGGTCTCCAGCGCCGCCGCGCCTTCCGCAACGGGCAGAAAGTCTTCGCCGCCCACGCAGCCGCCGGCGCCCGCGACCATCGACATCAATGTCAGAACCGCATGGGGGCCGGCGAGCGATTGCGCCACCGGCAGCCGCGCCGCCAGAGCGACGATTTCGTCCCAACTCTCCGGAGGTTCCGGAAGCCGGTCGGCGCGGCGGGCCATGACCTGCGTCGCGACATCCAGCGGCAGCGCCCATGTCCTGCCGTCCCAATGGTAGCTTGCGGCGGAAGGGCCGACGCTGTCGCGTCGCCAGAGGGCGAGCTGTTCGGCGGGATAGAGATCCTCGAGCGCCCAGAAACAATCCTCCGCGACCGCCTCGCCGATATGCGGATGGTCCATCACCAGCAGGTCATTGCGCTCGGCAAGGTCCCGGATGGGGGCACTCTCGAAACCTTCGAGGGGCTGCTTGTTCCAATGGATCAGGGGCTGCACGCGCCCCGCATTCACACGACGCGCCGTCTCAGCCAACGCATTGTAGCCGCGGGGATGGTCCCAGGTGAGGCCTATGAACGTCATGCGGTCACCCTCCACAACGGCGGGGCGCCTATATCGCAATCGATCTCCGCGATGTGCCAGCGGCCGAGATTGGCCGCAAAGAGCCGCGTGCCGTCGAAGGCGATGTTGGTCGGATGGCAGAGGAGATGCGCTGTCGGGTCTTCGGCAAGCGTGGCGACGTTGCCTTGCCTGTCGACACGCAGGATGCGCGAAGGTTCGTAAAGCGAGACCAGCAGATTGCCGGCCTCGTCGAAGGCCAGTCCATCCGGGTATCCCGGCAGATCCGTGACGTAGGCCGTGATCGCGCCCGCGCTGCCATCCTGCGCGATCGCGACGCGCGAAACGCGCCGGGCAAAGGTCTCGCAGACGTAAAGCGCCTCCTCTCCCGGCCGCATGGCAAGCCCGTTGGCGAAAGTGAAACCGGCATCGCACCAGAGGCTGCCGGGACCACCGGCAAGATCGAAGAACCAGATGCCCGGACCCGGCTCACTGGAATCATGGCTGTCCGAGACGAGAAGCCGGCCATGTCGCCGATCGACGACCGGATAATTCGGAATGCGCAGACCCGGGGCTTCAAGCCGCTCCAGAATTCCGGTGGCAAGGTCCAGCCGGAAAACGGCGGCATGCTTCAGGTCACAGGCGAAGAGAGCCCTGTCGCCATCGAAGGCGAGGCCGAGGAGAAAGCCATCGGTGCCCGCCACCCGTTCGATGCGGCTGCCATCCGGCGCGATACGGCAGATCTCCCCATCCTGATTGCCACACCAGATCCAGCCGTTAGGGCCGACCGCAACGCCCTCGGGATGGCTGAGCCGCGGCTCGCTCCAGATTCCGTCGAAGAACACCCGCAGGCGATCCTGCCCGAGGAGAGGCGCCGACATCACGCCTCCCCCCGGCGCAGGCCGGTCGCCGCATCGAAGAGATGCATACGCCCGGGCTCGAAGCTGAGGGTGACGGGGGCACCACGCTCCAGCCCGGCCTCCGGCGAAAGTTTCGCGGCGACCAGCGCATCGCCGGCCCTGACCGTCAGGATCGTGCAATCGCCCAGCAGCTCGGACGAAAAGACCGTGCCGGAGAAATGGCCGTTGCCATCCGCCGCGACACGCACATGCTCGGGCCGCACGCCCAGCGTGATGTCGCCGGCGGCATGTGCCAGCGCAAAGCGCCCGCCCTCGCTGGAGAACCAGCCGTCGGCGACCTGTCCCGACAGAAGGTTCATCGGCGGAGAACCGATGAAGCCGGCGACGAACGTATTGGCCGGGCGCGCATAGATCTCGGCGGGCGAACCGATCTGCTGGATGGTCGCCTTGTTGAGCACGACGATCCGGTCGGCCAGCGTCATCGCCTCGACCTGGTCATGGGTCACGTAGATCGTCGTGACGCCGAGGTCGCGCTGGAGGTTCTTCAATTCGCCCCGCATCACCGTGCGCAGCTTTGCATCGAGATTGGAGAGCGGCTCGTCCATCAGGAAGACCTGCGGACGGCGCACGATGGCCCGGGCGAGCGCCACACGCTGGCGCTGGCCGCCGGAAAGCTCGGCGGGACGCCGGGTGAGAAGATGGGCCATATCGACCCGCTCGGCGGCCGCGCGCGCCAGTGCCTCCCGCTCGGGCCGGGCAATCTTCCGGATCTTCAGCGGATAGGCGATGTTTTCGCCGACGGTCATGTGCGGATAGAGCGCATAGTTCTGGAACACCATGGCAAGGTCCCGGTCGCGCGCCGGCGTGTCGTTGACCCGGCGACCGCCGATATGGATCTCGCCCGAGGTCGGCTCCTCAAGCCCGGCGACGATGCGCATCGTGGTCGACTTGCCGCAGCCCGACGGGCCGAGCAGGACCAGGAATTCCCCGTCTCCGATCGAAAGGTCCAGCCCCTCCAGGGCGGTATAGGCACCGAAACTCTTGGTCAGCTTGCGCAATTCGATTGCGGCCATGTCACTTGTGTCCTTTCAGGAAGTCGCGGCGCCAGGCCAGATCGATCCGCCGCCCGGCACCGTCCGAGATCGAAAGCCGATCTCCTGTTATGGAAATGTCCGAAATGCCGTCCCAGCCCGCCGGGCGGGGCACTGCGCCCAGCACATGGCGCACGACGTGGCTGTGTCCCACGGCAAGCGGCAGGCCGGTCGGCACGCCTTCAGCGGCGACGGGATTGGCGACGGCAGCGGCCGCTTCCCCGGCAGGTCCCGGGCAGCACCCGTCCTCGACGCCCGTGACGCCGATGACCCGGCCGTTCCACGGCGCATGATCGCGCCCGCCATTCGAGAACCAGAGCATGGTGACCGGCAGCACGGACGGATCCTTGAGGAAGAAGACGATGTCGTCCTCCTCTTCACGGATCACCGCCGACCAGCCGAGCACCGCATCCGGCGCTTCGACCAGCGTGACGAAATCCTCGTTGCGCGAGCCGATCGGCCAGCGCGAAAGATCGACGGTCTCTCCTGCCGCACCGGCCATCTGCCTGATGTCGGTGGCGCGTGCGGGATAGGCAAGGTAGGAGCGACCCGGCTCGAACACCTCGGGAAAGGTGAGAGCCGCCCGTTTTGGCGAGGTGAAGAAATGTCCGCGGCCCGCAAGATGCAGCATCGGGTGGTGGGCGACGGGCAACACGCCCTGCCCGCCGTCGATCCTGTGTTCCTGATAGAGAAGCGGTGCGTCCTCCGCCATCTCAAGGCGCTTGACGACCCGCGCGCCGGATACATCGCGCCCGAGAACGGCCCGGATGGCGTGGGGTTCATGTGCCTCGACATGCCATGGGCTGTTGGCTGTCCAGCCATGGGCGGGAACAGCCGCGTCCGTCGCCGCCGCGAAGGGCGCACAGAAGAAATCTCCCGCCAGCCGACGTTCCGCCGGCGAGAGCCCCGAAGTGGCCTGAACCGCGGGCTCCTCCCGCCAGGGCGCGGCATAGAGCGGCTCGATCGAGCGGCCGGCCCAATGAAAGCGCAGGTGTGGAATGTTGCCGATCCGGGGATCGAACTGCAACACACCGCAGGCCGTGCCGATGGACGGGAGTTCCGACATCATTCGCCCCGGATGGCGAGGCCACCGTCGCAACGCACGATCTCGCCCGTGATGAAGCTCGCCTTGTCTGACGCCAGGAAGGCGACGAGTTCGGCGACCTCCATGGGCTGTCCGAAACGGCCGATCGGGTGCGCCCGGTTCCAGCTGTCGATCAGCGCCTGCGCGTCCTCGGTCTCCTCGAAAATCTTCTCGTTCATCGGCGTCATGATCGTGCCCGGCGCGACCGCGTTGACGCGGATACCCGCCTTGGCGAGGTCGATCGCGCATTGGCGGGTGAGCGCGATGATCGCGCCCTTGGTGGCCGCATAGGCCGGCCAGCCCTGGAAGCCGATCAGGCCCTGGACCGAAGAGAGGTTGACCACCGCGCCGCCGCCGCGCTTGCGCAGCAACGGCACGCAGGCCTTCATCGTGCGCCAGAAGCCGGTGAGATTGGTATCGATGACGGTCGTCCAGCGCTCCTCGTCGATCTCGTCGATCACGCCGTTGAGGGCGACGGCGGCATTGTTCACGATGATGTCGAGGCCGCCGAAGCGCGTCTCGGCAAGCTGCGCCATCGCCTCCATGTCGGCGAGACGGCGGACATCGCCGCGCAGGAACGCAACATCATCCCCCAGCCTGTCGGCCAGCGCCGCGCCGCCCGCCTCATCGATGTCGGAGAAGACGACTTTGCCGCCCCGCGCTGCGAAAATCTCCACGCAGGACCGGCCGATGCCCTTGGCCCCGCCTGTCACGACAATGACCTTGCCCTTGAATTCCATGATTATTCCATCCTGAACTGGGGATCGCGCTTTTCCAGGAAGGCATCGATGCCCTCCTGGCCATCGGCCGTGGAATAGAGGCGGAACAGGACTTCCTGCTCCAGGCTCTTGGCCGTTTCGATGCCTGCATCCTGACCTTCGCGAAGCAGCCGCTTCATTTCGGCCGCCGCGAGCGGGGCGATCTTCAGGCAGGCCCGCGCCCGCCGCAGGATCGCTTCATCCATGCCGTCGGCCGGCACGACATCGGCGGCGATGCCGAGTTCGAAGGCACGCTGGGCGGACATCCGCCAGCCGGCGAGAAGAAGATCGGAGGCCGCATATTTGCCGACCGCCCGCAGCAGCCGCTGCGTACCGCCGCCACCCGGGCAAAGGCCGAGCCGCCCTTCCGGCAGGCCGAGTTGCGCCGTGTCCGACAGGATGAGGATGTCGCAGCACAGCGCGATCTCGAAGCCGCCGCCCAGCGCGAAGCCATCGACCGCGCAGATGACCGGCTTGCCGATCCGCTCTAACCGGTCGAAGACACGGCGCGAGTTGAGTTGATAGGCGGTGAACTCCGCCCGCTTGTTGCCCTGGTATTCGGCGATATCGGCACCGGCGACGAAAGCCTTGCCGCCCGCCCCGCGCAGCACGATGACGCGAATGGCCGGATCATCGGCGGCCACATCGAGCGCCGCTTCGAATTCGCTCATCAGCGGCGTGGAGAGCGCATTGAGCTTCTCCGGCCGGTTGAAGAGAATCTGGCGGATGCCGGGAGAAAGATCGGACTGTTCGATCAGCGCCATGGCCTAACCTTTCACGGCACCGGCGGTGATGCCGGCGACGAAGTAGCGTTGCAGGAAGAAGAAGACGGCCATGACCGGCAGCGAGACCATGACCGAGGAGGCCATGAGTTCGCCGTAGCGGATGCCATACTGGCCGATGAAATCGTTGAGGCCGACCGGCAGGGTGCGCATCTCCTTGGTGGAGGTGAAGGAAAGCGCGAAGAGGAACTCCTGCCAGGTTACGATCAGCACATAGACCGACGTCGCAATGAGGCCCGGCCGGGAGAGCGGCACGACGATGTCCCAGAACACGCGCATCGGCGTCGCGCCATCCACGGCCGCGGATTCCTCCAGTGCCGCCGGAAGCTTCAGCAGGAAGCCCCGCAGCATCCAGATCGCCACCGGCAGCGTCACCGACACATAGGCAAGGATCAGCGACCAATAGGTGTTGAGCAGATTTGCGGCGCGCATCATCTTGTAGATCGGGATGATGATCGCCGAATGGGGAAACATCTGCGCCAGGACCACCAGCCCGATCAGCGCCGAAATGGCGGCAAGCTGCGCGCGGGTGAAGCTGTAGGCCGCGAGAAGGCCGAGGCTGACGGTGATGACGACCGTCGACAGCGACACGACGAGCGAGTTGAAGAAATAGGTCCGGAATTCGGGCCGGAACGCGGTGATGTAGTTGTCGACCGTGGGATTGTCAGGCCAGAGCCGGGCCGGGATCGCGAAGGGTTCCGCCGGCGGCTTGAGGCTTACGGAGATCATCCAGAAGAACGGCAGAAGGACGACGGTTGCCAGCAGAAGCTGAAGCAGCATCAATCCGAGACGGGTCGCGCGGGTTTGTTTCATGCTGCGGCCCTCCGCCGGTTGGCCCCGCCCTGGACGATGGCGTAGAGCGCCACGAGCACGGACAGAACGAGGATCGAGAAGACGCCGTAGGTCGCCGCTTCGCCGAAGCGGAACTGGCCGAAGCCCGTTTCGAAGATCTTGGTGGGGAAGATGTGGGTCGCCGACTGCGGGCCGCCCTTGGTCAGCACCCAGATGATATCGAAGTAGTTGAAGGTGAGGATCAGCGTCAGCACGATGTTGACCACGATCACATCGCGGATCGCCGGCAGGGTCACGTCGATCAGCCGGCGGACCGGACCGGCGCCATCGAGCATCGCCGCCTCGATCTGGCTTTTGTCGACATTCTGCAACGCCGCCAGATAGATCAGCATGGAGAAGGGAAAGCCCTTCCACACCGCAGCGACGATCACGGACGCCATGGCCATGCGGCTGTCGGCGAGCCAGGCGACGCTGTTTTCGATGAGCCCGGCCTGCAACAGCAGCGAATTCACGAGACCGAGCTGCGGATCGTACATGAAGCGCCACAGGATCGCGGCGACGACGCCCGGCAGGATGAAGGGCAGCAGCACGATGGCACGCAGCACGCCCTGCATCGGCAGGTTCTGGTTGAGCAAAAGCGCGGCAAGGAAGCCGAAGATGTTCTGGAGCAGTACGACCCCGAGCGTCCAGACGATCGAATTGAGGAGCACTTCGGTAAAGGTGCCGTCCGAGAGGACGCGCCGGTAGAGTGCGAGCCCTGCGAACTTCGGGCCCGGATTCAGGAAGCTCGTCTCGTGAAAGCTCTCATAGACCGTACCGACCATGGGGTAGTACAGCATGACCGCCATCAGGAGCAGAGCGGGTGCAAGAAGCAGCCAGTGAAGCCGGCGATCTTGGCGCATCGGAAAAAGCCTTGTCCTGTGCCGCACCCCGTTTCCGGGGTGCGGCGATAGATGGATTACTTGAGGGTGTTGATGACGTCGCAGGCCTTGGCCGCGGCATCGGCCGGCTTGCCGCCCGCATAGATGTCCTGGAACATGGCGACCTGCGCATCCGCAAGCTCGAGATAGCGCGGCGAAAGCGGCCGGGCCCTGGCGTTGTCGAGATGCGTCATGATGACCTGCGGCTCCTGGCGGTTCTTCGTCAGGAAGGCTTCGGCGGCCTTCTTGTTGGCCGGGATGAGATCGACGACGTCGCCGTTCACATCCTCACGCACCATGAACTGGATGAACTTCCAGGCGGCTTCCTTGTGCTGGGACGTCTCGAAGACGGCGAGGTTCCAGCCGCCGAAGGTGCCGACCGGAGTCTTGCCTTCCGGCGCCGTGCCGTTCACGAAGCCCCAGCTCAGGCTGCTCTTCTTGAGGGTCGGCTGTTCCAGCGCCGGCCAGAACTCGACGGCGAGCGAGCCGTTCAGGAAAAGTTCGCGCATGTCGCCCGACGATGCATTGAGGATGCCGCCGGGTGCGAATTTCGACAGCTCCTGGAGATAGGTCAGCGCCTCGACCGCCGGCGCTTCCGTCAGCGCGCAGCTTCCGTCGTCGTTGAGAATCCTGCCGCCGTTGGAGAAGATGAAAGAGTCGCCCACGACGACCGTATCCTCGCCCTTGTGCCCGAAAAGGCCCACGCCGAACTTGCCGTCGGCCGTGAGTTTCTCGGCCGCTGCCTTCAGCCCCTCGAAGGTGCCGAGGCTTGCTGGATCGACCTTGGCCGCGTCGAGCAATGCCTTGTTGTAATAGCTGAACTGCCAGACATCGACATTGAACGGAATGCCGTAGAGCTTGCCGTCGAGCACGGCCGAATCCCAGGCGCCGCCGAAGAAGCCGTCACGGGCGAGGCCCGCCGCGGCAGCCTCTTCCGTCAGGTCGGACACCGCACCCGCCTTGGCGAAGGCGCCGACCCAGATCTGGTCCAGCGTTGCGATATCGGGCGCATTGCCGCCCTGCACGGCCGTCAGCAGCCGCTGCTGGTATTCCGGATAGGGAACGGTCGTGACCTCGATCTTGATATCGGGGTTTTCCTTCATGAACCGCTCGACGGCCGCCTTCTGCACATCGGAAAGGCCGCTCTCGGTCTGCTGGTTGTCCCAGAACTGCAGCGTGATCTCCTCGGCAAGCACCGGGCTTGCCGAAAGCAGAGCTGTTCCCAGGAATAGGGTCGTCATCAGTGATCGCGCCATGGTTTCCTCCCTCGCGCTTGGTTTGTCTCAGGATCGATTCTGGTAGTTTCCGTCCGCCTCGAATGTCGGATCGGGATGGATTTCGCCCGCGATCAGCACGTCTATGCCGACCGAGCGGAAGCGCTGGCGGTCCTCGGGCAAGGCGCCGTCATCGGTAAGGACGGAGCGGATCTGCGAGATGCCGGCGATGCGGTGGTTGGCGTCCGAGCCGAGCGCGACGCTGTCGGCCAGCACGATGCCGATCTCGGCCGCATTGATGAAACGCAGGGCCGCCAGCGCGCGCCGTTCGTCCAGCGACGAAAGGCCGAAGCCGGGCGTCACGCCGTCCACGGCGATGAAGGCGAGATGCGGGCGCACCCGCTCGAAGATGGCTCCGAGGCTCGGGCCGACGAGGCAGCGATCGGCCTTCTGGTATTCCCCGGCCGTGAGGATGACCTTGATCGCGGAGACATCCTCAAGGGCATGTAGCACGTCGAACGCATTGGTAACGACGGTGATGCCCTGGACCTGCTCGGGCTTGTGCGCCGCCAGGCTTCGCAGCTCTTCCGCCAAGAACGTGTTCGCCTGCCCCTCGTTCAGCGCGACGACCATTCCGGACCGGATGAGCTGGGCCGCGCTCTGCGCGATCTCGCGGCGCAGCCGGGCAATCTCGGCGGAAATGCCGTGGTGGGGCGGAGAGACGACGAGCGCTGCGCCATAGAGCTTGCAGCGCACCTGCATGGCGGCGGCCATGCTGCGATACCAGTCATGCGCCGGATAGTGCGGCAGGAAGCCGATCCGGCGCGAGCGCAGAAGCTTCGCCTGGAAGCTGAGATGCATGCTGCCCAGCCGTTCGAGAACATCCTCCCGAAGACGCCAGCCTTCCGCGCCCTCTTCGAAATAGTCGGCAAGGGTTTCCGGCGTAATGACGGCGTGCGGTGTGACGGTGTCGGACGAATTCTGTCCGAGAATGCCCAGCACCGCCATGTCGATGGCAAGGCGTCCGACCACCTCGGGGAAAAGCGCCCCGACTGCGCGAAGCGGGCCGGGCTCGGCAAGCCGCGCCATGAAGCCGGCGCTTTCGCCGCCCATCGAATAGACCGTGACCTGCCGGTCGAGGCGCTGCGCGACCTCGATGCCCGCGATGGCCGCGTGATCGTTGACCGCAAAGACGAGATTAATCGCCTCGTCGGCGGCGAAGGCATCGTGGGCGACGCGCAGGCCGATCCGGTAGCTCCCCTGCCCGTTGACGCGGTGGGTCGCGATCGGCTTGACGCCCGCTTCCGCCAGCCCCGCCTCGAAGCCTTCCACACGCTCACGCGTGTTGAGAAGTTCGGCGACGCCGATCACCAGGAGCGATACGGGCCTATCGCTCATCTCGCGACCCGCCAGCTTCCCCAGTTCCTTGCCCGCAGCGAAGTTATTCGGGCCGAGATAGGCGCCGCCCGACTGCGGCGCGCTTTCGGCGATGAAGGGAATGCCGCGGCGAATGATCTCCCGGCGCAGCACATCGCTGCCGCGGCCAGAGATGGGCGGCAGGATGACGGCATCGAGGGATTCGAGATCGGAGGCGAGCGGCGTGACATCGGCGCCCGGCAGGGAGCCCTTGGCCCGGACGAGCGTTTCATCCGGAAGCGCCGCGCCGCCGTGACGGCGCCGGAGCGCGCCCAGCTCATCCAGCTGCGCCAGGTCGCGCCGAAGCGTCACGGCCGCAACGCCGGGCATGAACCGCTGCAATTCCTCCACGCTCACCACGCCCTGCTGGCGAAGGATCGAGAGAATGCGTGCATGTCGCTGTTCTTTGATCATTTGATCTCCTCGCCGCGCACGTTTGCGGATCAGAGATATTGGATCAAGCGAGGCCAGCCCCATAGATACGAGACGGCCGTATCATTCGGCGATATTCGATCAAAAACGATCACAAAAGCGACTTCGCGGTAACCAGAATGCCGTCGTGAACGGTCAACAACGAGCCGGCGAGGAATCCTATTGAGTACAAGGCGTGTGATCTCGTCCCGTCAATGAAAGTCTCGGCTTTTGACATTCAGTCGGCCGATTTGGGGATGGAATACAGCGATCGTGCCCCTTGATGCGGCCGCCTTCGACTTTTCATGCGTGCAGCGCCTTTTATCAGCCTCGGGCGACGAGCGGTCGGAACATCGCTGCTGCTTCGGGTTTGATTCAATCGCACCTCTTTTACGATCAGAACCAATTGTCTCGCTGCCCAACCCGATCAGCCGCATCAACGGCAGCTTCTGCCATTGTTGAGCTACGCGGCATGCCCGGTCCAGATCGGTCTGGTGCGACAATACTCATCGACGGGCACTTAGTTAGCGCATGAATAATACACCTCAGACGCTCGAAAAGTCCCGCCGAGACGCTTGCACTGAATAACAACGTCGATCGATGCTCTAAGCAAATTCAAGACTTCAACTCGCTCAATGTCCCGCCCTGCTTCTGACTCCTTAATCAAGAGCGCCAGTTGTTCGAATGCGAGCGCGACGGAGTCGGCATGCACAGTGGTAATGGAACCGGGGTGGCCGGAGTTGACGTTTCGAACGTAGTGGAAGGCGGTGCCATCACGAAGCTCCTGCATGAGGATGCGATCGGGGCGCATACGAAGACTAGATTCCAATAGCTCCTTCGGACCCGCATGGGACAAGCCTTGTCGGTCTTTTGAATAGAACAATCGTACATGGTTCGGTTGCGGGATAATGAGCTCGGGGGTGTCCTCGATCGAAATGACCCGCTCTTCCTGCGGTATATGCTTTATCAAGGCTTTGGAGAGAGTTGTTTTCGCTGAACCCGTTGCTCCCGAAATTAGAATGTTCTTCCGAGAGACGACCGCCTGTCGCAAGAATTCTTTGAACTGTCCGCTACGGTAGAGGTTAAGCAACTCGCCATCGTCGCTAGGCGCATCCGTCTCAACGGTTCGAGTGCTCGCAAAGAACTGCCTTGTCTCCAGGTCGTCGAGCGTAAAGTCGACGGATGACGGTTTGCGGATCGTCAGGCTCACCGTGCCCTTCAGCGTTGCAGGAGGGATAACAATCTGGATCCGCTCGTCGCCTGGAAGGGTCGCCGAGAGGATCGGTCTTCGTTCGTCGATCGATTGGTGGGAAAAGCTGGCGACGGCCCGGGCAATACGCATGAGTTTGTCGAAGGAAAGCTCCGGAAGATCATGGGTCCGCCACCCACCGGGTCCTTCGGTCAGCACCTGCCCGGGCCGATTGACGATCACCTCATAGAGCGAGGGATCCTGCAAGAATTCCGAGAACGGCTTCAGCAACTCACGAACAACTGCCGCATCCTGCACTTCTGTCATCGCCACACTACTTCGTTACCAACTTCGAGTCCGGCGTGAAATCTCCCAGCACCGCGCGATCGAGAATGCGGTTCCTCGGCTCCGTAACGCGCAAGCGATAGATCCCGGAAAAATCCAGATCGCGGGCTACGAAGATCGAGACGAGTTCGCCCTGATGCTTGTTCAGCGTTGGAGGAATGTTGATCGATTGCTCGACGGCGATCGCCGCCGCCTGCTGACCGGCACTGGTCGTGTTTTGCGCATCGACATCACTATCCTGCAGCCTGCTGTTGGCATAGCTGGTTGCATCGCCGACGATGGACAGAAGCAGAGCGCTGCCGAACCGTTCCCACCAATGGGTATCGACATAGCCGTCAACGCCGACGCGGCCAAGAGCATCCGTCGCCGGAGACGCCAGCGTGACGATCACCCCCTTCGGCGTCTTGGCTCGGTTCCACAAGACGAACAGCCGCTTCTGCCCCCGTTGCAGTCCACCGCGATATTCGCCAACGACTTGAGTGCCCTTTTCCATGAGGACGACTCTGCCGTTGTCGGAGAGAATGTCTCGATTGATCACGCAACTGGTGAACCCAGGCTGGTCGGACGCCAGCGCGGTTTCCAGCACGCAAGGGATCGATGTTCCCATGGCGACGATGAAGTCGCGATTGCCGAGCGTGCCGGCGCGAGAGCCCTCCAGTTTGGTCGGCCGCAACAGACCGTCGAAGCGCTGCTGGTCGCTGTTTTGTTGGTTCTGGTTCATCGTGGTGCTGTCGAGCGGCAGGAAGTTGCTGTTTGCGGCAATCTCGGAACTGTCCGTATCCTGGCGTTGCGTGGCATTCTTCTTCCCACCGCTGAAGGCCATCACCGGAGCGCGACGAGCAGAATCCAGCAATTCGTCCTTCTCCTCGGGAACGGGTTCCACAGCCGGGGTCGGGAGCTTTGCTTCGGGGACGACTTCCTTCGGCTCGACCTTCTCCTTGGCGGCCTCGAAGGGCGTTGTCTGGCGAATGACAATGCGCTCCGGCTGCGCGTTGTCGTCTTTCCCCTTTTTTCCTGTCGTCGACCACAGCGCAAACCCGACGAAGGCCACGACGGCGAGGGCCACCGCGCCTCTCTTCAGGACGGGGCTATTGTCGATCCGCCGGCCGGTGACGGTTTCTGCGCGCTCACCGGGAATGTGATTTTGGTCTTCCTGGGTCATGGTCTCCCCTTCCCTACTGAGCGGAAGCATCGCCCTTGACGATGCGCTCCACCGACGGCGAGGTCGTGTTGGTGTCCGGGTTGATGCCCACACGATCGTAGGCCTCGTTGAAGACGCACAGCACATCCTTGCCGCGGCGCAGGATGAACTTTCGGCTGATGGCGTGGACCATAACCAGGTTGCCATCGACGGATTTCGGGACCAGGCTCTCGGAACCGTCGGAATTCTCGATGTAAATGGCAGGCATTTCCTGATTGCCGACAAAGGCGAAGGTCGTAACCTTTCCGTTGTCGTAGACGCTCTGAGGCTCCAGCGCCTGCGATCCTTGTGCAGAATAGCGCCAGTTGCGCGGGCCATAGGCTTCGTGAAGAGCAAGCACATTGTCGGCTTCCTTCGCCTGATTGGCCAATGCGCGAGCAGCGGCCTGCTGGCGGCGAAGTTCCGCTTCATCGCCGGGATAGCGGAATTTCACATAGAAATAGGTGTTCTGCCCGGCTGCGACCGATCCGTCGCGCACGGTGAGCTCCATCTGGTAGCTCCGTGTCGATCCATCCCGGCGTGTCGTCACCACCGAGATGTTCGTCACCGGCTGGTTTTCGCGCGGCTTCAGGAACAGGATGTTGCCGGCCGGCGCCACCTCCCACGCGACGCTGTTGCCGAGTGCGACATGGGCGATCTCCTCGTCGGCCGCGAACTCGACCTGCACGGAAGAGCGCAAGGTGCCGACGATCCTGGTAATATTGAAGGGCTGATAGTTCACGAACCGGACTCGGCTATCCTGCGACGCACCGCGAGGAATTTCTAGCGCTGTAGCCGTTGAGGCGGCTCCAGCAATCAGGGCCGTAGCGAAGATGATCTTTCGTATCAATTGATTGCCTCCGGATCGGCGCGGTACTCGCTGACCGCAAAGCCGAGAGGGTTTACAAGCCGGTCCGTCGAGGACATCGGGGCGTTTGCATAGGAATAGGTGAGGGTCGCGACCCAGTGGGACGTGCGGACCTCGTCTCCGCGCGTGATGGTTCGCATATAGCGCACCGAGACCACGTTCTGATTGATCAGCGAGATCGAGGCGATGTTGATCCTTGCGGTCGCAGCGCGGCCGTAGGTGTTCTGCGGCGATTCCGGATTGCTCCCGCGGTAAATGGCGGAAAACCGAGCCTGTTCGGCTTGAGTTGACAGCAGTGCAATCGTGCGGAAGTTCTCCTGCGCCTCGCTCCAGACATACCCTTCTCGCGCGCGGACATATTTGGCAGCAAAGTATTTGGTGACGGCCTCATCATAGGTACCGGCCGTCGAAGTCAACGCCGAGACGACATCGACGATACCCGTGGAATTGTCGACGCGCACGACAAAGGGTTCGACGGTCTTCAGCGGCGTTAGGCCTGCGACCGCGAAGACGGAAACGCCGGCGATGGCGCTGGCGACGATCGCAATCGACCAGGCGATCCGGTTCGAGCGCTCGATCTGCATCATGCGATCCTGATCGAAACGACGCGCTTTCTCGAAGTAGCTTTTGAGGTTGTCTGTCGAGACCATATCGTCACCCCGCGCAACGGTGATGTGAGCCGTCGATATCGAGATGCGCGAAGGCTGCCGGTTCCCTGCCCTCCTCAGCATAGGGCGTGGCCGAGGTCGTGGATCGCCGATCCGACTGCTGACGCTTCAGCGTGCTGTCGCCTTCCCATTCCCACATCGCCCGATTCAACGGACGGCGCGAATACCCGTCGCATTTCGGGAGCGGATAGGTGAGCGAGGCGCAGCCGGCGAGTGCGGCCGTCATGGCCAGCAGAATTGGGAACCTGATCATACTAGGTGGACCTCTTCTCATTATTGGGAGCATCACGTGCTCCTGCCTCTGCCGCCGACGGTTCGGCCCACGAAGCGAGCCGTATGCATGATGGCGCGTCCGGTGGTCCTGGTGCCGCGGGCAAGCATGCCCTGATGAGCATCGCGTGCGGTGGTGTAGCCATAGGCCAGCGATGCCCCGCCGGATGCCAAGGCTGAAGCGATCGTCGGCAGCTGATAGAAGACGTAGAGCGCAGCGATACCGATGGCGCAGAGCGCGATCGGGCGCATGAGGACGTCGGTATAGGCGTCGATCGCCGTGAAGGTGGAATCGAGGCACGAGATCAGTAGCGCGCCGACAGCCACGACGAGGACCTGAAGAATGACGAAATTGACGAGCTGTCCGATCCAGGCCTCGGTGAAGCGGCGCGTCGACTGGAACATGGCGAGCGCGATGAAAATCGGGCCGATGGCCAGGACGATGGCGAGCGCCAGCCGCGCATAGAGCGAGACGACATAGCCAATGCCGGCGACGAGAAAGCTGACGCCGATCACCATCATGCCGCCGACGCCGGTGACAATGTCGACCGGCCAGGAGGCGCGAGACCAGATGTCGGTTGCCGAAGCCTGCCCCTTGTCGAGCAGACTGTCGAACGTGCTGGCGCTGGGTGTCGTGCCTGTGTTCAGTGCCTGGGCGATTTCGCGCGGGAGGATGTCGAAGAAGACGTTCGTGACGTAGGTCTGGTATTCGCCGGCGTTTTTCACCAGCATGACGATGATCGCCAGCTTCATCGCCCGGAAAGCGAACTCCAGGACTGGATCCTGCACTGAGCCGCGTAACACGAGGTAGCCGTACAAAATGACGTAAAGCGTCACGGCTGCCGTCAGCGGGCCGCTCACCCATTCGGCAATGTTCGAGGTGCCTTCCGAGACGAACGTCTCCAACGGCGTCTTGAATTGTCCGTCGATGAACTCGAACACCTGATACATGACCTTCAGCCCCCCAAGGCCTTTCGCATCTTCTCAAGGCGGAGCTTGCCGTCGGCCGCTTCCGCGTTCTGGCAGTTGTCAGTTTCCCGCAACTCGCCCGGATTGTTGCGGCACTCGGCCGTAATGCGGGAGAGCAGTGTCTCGTCAGCGACCAGTTGGTCGACGGTATAGGATTGCTCGGTTTTCTCTGAGCAGGCCGCAAGGAGGAGGAGTGCCAAAACGAGCAAAGATCGGCTCATTGCAGCGCCGCCTTCATCGCATCCATGCGCTGACGCCAGTCCTCGGCCTTGCGCTGTTCGTCGACCTGGTTCTGCGCCTGCTGCACCATGCGCAGACCTTCCATCCGCAGCACGTCGGATTGGAGAAACGCCTGTTCAGCTTGCAACCGTGCCTGAAGGTCGGCGATTTCCTTGGCATCGCTTGCCGTCGAAATCTTCTCGCGAAGCTGGTCGATCCCGTCGATGCGCTTCGTCGCAGCATCGTAAATCTGCTGTCCCAGGCTCATCTGGCCCGCGTTCTTGTTCTGCACGCGAGCGAGTTCCTTGGCGTAGAAATCGTCGGCGTCGGTGCGATAGGTGGAATTGCCCTCCAGGAACTTCGAGGCGGAATCCTTGAACACGCCGGTTCCCTCGCCCTTCAGCAATCCCTCGATCGCCGCAAAGTCCGATGGAAGCGCTTTGCGGATCGCAGGATCATTGAGCACGCTTGCCACATCAGCCATATCGGTCAGCTTGTTGAGCGAACCGTAAAGCTGCTGGGCCTGTTCGATCTGCTGATGAAGGGCGTCAAGCTGCGACTTCAGCTGCGCAATGCTCTCGATATGCTTCAGGATCGCCGTCTGGTCGATCACCGGAATCCCCTGCCCTGCCGCGCCGCCGGCGGAAAGGACAAGCGCTGCCGCGAACGCCGCGCCATGAAGTCTATAGGATGCCATCAGCTTGCACTCCTTCTTGCCTGGAAAACGGGAAGCCAGTCCTTCGGGTCGTTGCCGACTTCAGCGCGGATCGCGTCGAGGAGCTCGACATTGGCCGTACGGCCCGAGAGGATCGCAAGTTCGTCACCGAAGCCGTTGAGGTTCAGTTCGGCGACGACGCTGTTATGCCCCTGCTTCAACACGAACCGCCGGCTCTCTACGGAGAGTTCGCGGGCGATCAATTCGTATTCGCGCTCCGTGAGCTTGAACCCCTCCACATAGTCGGCATGGTTGCCGCGGGAGTTCGGCAGGAAAATCTGCGTCGGGCATTGCTCGATGATCGTGTGCGCGATCGGCGAGTTTAGCGCGTCGCGCGGGCTCTGCGTGGCAAACAACATCAGCCCGTTCTGCTTGCGGATCGTCTTCAGCTTGTTCTGCGCGAGGTCGCGGAAACCTTCGTCCTGCAGTGCTTTCCAGAATTCGTCGATGACGATGATGATCCGACGGCCGTCGATCAGTTGCTCAACGCGGTGGAAGAGATACGCCATCAAAGGCGTGCGGATTTCCTCGTTGTCGAGGAAGTCCGTCATGTCATAACCGATGAACTTGCCGTTGCCTCCCAGGTCGCCGAAGCCAATACCCTCAATGACATTATCGAAGACCCAGCCGAGCGGCCCTCCTCTCTCCCACCGCCGCAGCCGGGCCGCAATCCCTTCCATGTCGGTGTTGTTGAGGAAGGTGCGCAGCGCGCCGATCGTCCGTTGCTCTGTCGGCAGATCGGCAAGCCCGTCGATGGCGCCGGCGATATCGCGCAACTCGGTGACGCTCAGTTCACGCGAGCCGGAACCGACAAGCTTTCCGACCCAACGGGTCAGGAAGACCTTGTTCTCCGGTGTGAGGTCGAGGGCCTTGAGGGGAGCGCAGCCGGTAGGCGTGCCATTCTTGAGAGGCAGATAGGTGCCGCCGGCGGCGCGAACATAAAGGTCCGCGCCGCGGTCCTTGTCGAAGAAGACGACATGCGGGTCGTGTTTTTCAAGCTGCGACAGCATGAAGTTGACGATCACGGTCTTGCCGGCGCCGGATGGGCCGCACATGAACGTGTTGCCGAGATCACCATAGTGGAGATTGAAGTAATAGGGCGAGCCGGATGCCGTCTTCAGCAAGGCGACGGCCGGTCCCCACTCGTTGCCGTCTTTCTGTCCGATCGGATAGGAGTGGAAAGGCGACAGCGCTGCGAAGTTGCGTGAGGTGATCGCTCCCGATCTCGCGCGATAGCGGAAATTGCCCGGCAACTGCGCCCACCAGGCGGCCTCGAGACCGAGATCCTCGCGAGCAACGACCGCACCGCCGTTCGTCAGGCCAGCGCGCGCCTTGGCCAGATTGTCCGTCAATTCCTTGACCGAGGCGGCGAAGACAGCAAGCGTCAGGTGATGTTCACCGAGCACGAAGCGGTTCGATTCCAGATCGTCCATCGCATCATCGAGTTCATCGATTTGCGAGGCGGCCTTGTCGCCGCTGCTCACAAGCTGGTTCTGCTTGCGACCCATGATGACACGCGCATCCGCCTTGGAGGCGAAGCAGAAGGATTGCGACAGGATCAGTTCGAAGGGACTGGTAAGAACGCCGTCCAGCATCCCCGTCCTGGTGCGGGCGGGATATTCCTTGATGCTTAACATGCCGGCAAATCGGCTTTCCGCCTCGTGGCGGATTTCGATCGTCTCGCGGCCGATGATCACACGATCGGAATAGATTGCCGAGGAGATCCGGCCCTCGGTCAACGGGACCGGCTCGCGCCGGCCGCCAACCAATTGGTGCAGCACCTCGCTCGGCTCGGAGAACAGAACCCCGTCATGGTCATAGAGGGTGAGCACGCGCGGCTCGAAGCGTTTCAAGCCGGCGGTCACGTCGACGAGCTTGTCCTGCAGGTGCTTCAGTGCCTCCTCGTCGAGTTCGACGCCTGAACGGTATCGCTGCCGCAATCGGGATAGCAGCTTCGCGGCCTTGTCGGCTGGATCGCGCGCCGGCGACCAGAGGACGGTGAGGTAGAGGTCGTTGCGGAACAGGTCCTCGCGCACCATGCGCTCGCGATATTTTTCGTTGAGCGCGGCCGAGAAGGGCGTTGCGAACGTCCCGTCCGGATAGTCGCGATCGCGGCGTCGAATGAGATGCGCCCACAGGGCAAGCCGCTCATCCGCGATATTGCGATAGAGCGTGTTCAAATCACGATGCAGCGCGTTGAGGTCGAGAACGTCGGCGGTCTCGAAGGACACGCCGTCGAGCGCCACCATCACCATCAAGGTGCGGGAGTCGAGCGCGATGGTGGTTTCGTCGACATGGCGCACGTAGGGAATGAAGGTTTCCGGAGCGAGTTCGCGGGACTTGAGAGTGGCGATACTAGGCATATCCGAGATCCCTTTCGTCGAACCGCCGAACGAGCTTCAGCGGGGAAAGCGTGGCCCCACCCCAGTAGGTGCCGTTCCGGGTCCGTCCACGGGTCTCCACCCAGGCCACCAGGATCCGGAACATGTTGTGGTCGTGCTTGACCAGCGCCCGGAACACGAAATGGAAGACGACCCCCACGAGCGCATACGCGACCGAGCCCGCCGCGAGGTAGAAGATCGTGGTCGCCATGACGTTGATGCCTATGGCTTCCATCGTGACGCCCGCGATCATCGCCGGACGCGTGCAGGCGATGAACAGGGTGTCTTCCTCGAGCTCGGGTCGCGTGACCGCCATCTGGTCAGCTCCCGATGATCGTGCTGACGAGTTCCGAAGAGCCGGCGATCACGCCGATGCCGACGATCCAGTAGCCTGCGCGGCGGAGGTCCATGTAGCCAAACATCCAGGCCAGAGCGATCAGGATGACGGCGATAGTGGCGAACAGCCTGAAGATGTTGCCCTGCAAAAGATCGACGACGTTCTGAAGGATCGTCTCGATGCCGGCCGCCTGCGCAAAAGCCGGCTCGACCAGCATCGCCACCACAGCGAATGCCATCGCAGACGGGGTCGCAAACGCGCGGATACGGGAACTGAAAGTCATTCACTCTGCTCCATTTGATTGTTCTTAAACACCAGGACGGAAGACCCGCGTCGACTGTTGAAGACGTCCCATGTCGGCGCGGAAGCGATTGAAGTGGTTTTCGGCTCGGCGTTCTCCGCAACCACTTCTGCGACGACGTCGACAGGGGCGGAGGCGACAGGATCGTCGTTCCCCCTCCCCTCCCCCGAAGCCGCGATCGTCAACCGGGCGATGGTCGGGCCGAGCCGTTTGATTTCGCGACGAACCTGATCGTCGTAGTTGACCATCGCACCGACCGAGGGATCGTCGCGGCCATAGTAGGACTGAAGCATCACCTGTTCCGCCCTGGCAGGATCTGCGCCGGCCTTGACGGCAAGACGGTAGTAGCCATCCAGCAGCGTGGCCGTGGCTTGGAGGTTCAGGCAAGGATCGAAGGCGTCGGCGATGGAGAGCTTCAGCTTTTGAAGCTCCTCCACCCCGATTCCGCCGAGACCGAGCTGGATGTCGTGATGCTCAGCTACCAGCGATGTGGCGGTCTCGATCGCCTCGGCCTTCGTTGCCGGTTGTGTCTTGAGCGGCCGGCCGCTGTTGATGCGAATGTTGAAAGGCTCGAACCGACTCTCAAGGCTCACGATGCCGGCCAGTGTTTCGGACGCAACAAAGGGTGCGCAGGACTGCGCAAGATCGAGAAAAGCAACGGGCATGCCTAGAACCACACCCTCTGCTTGCCGACGCCGTCGATTGTCACATCGATGTATCGAGGTTTCTCACGGACCAGCGGGCGGCTGATGGTGTAGGCCATGCACTGATAGCGGCCATCGACTTGCTGCCAGCGTGGCGAGATTACGGAGCCATTGCTCCCGCCGGCATTGTCTCGGTCGCGCCGGCAAAGGCTATCGCTCACTGGCCGCATCGACGTCGACACGCGGCCGCTCGGACCGAAGCCGGCTGATAAGCGATAGCCGTCGTTGCAGTAGTAAGGCTCGTATCGAGGGCGGGAGCTTTGGAAGCCGACGCCGCTGCAGGTCGGGAAAGAACGGCCCTTGGCGAGCCATCTCCAGAGCTTCTGGATAGGCGGCCGGCACTCGGCGTATTGTGTCGGGCCACCGGGATTGGATAGGCACAGGATAACCTGGCAACCCCACTCATCCGCCCGCGCACTTTGCTCGGAACTGAGATATAGTGAACCGAACCCTAACGCCGCTATGAACGTTCGAAAGAAAAGGCCCTTCATGCCCCCTACCCTCCGATTGAAATTTCGTTGGACGGGATACGAAGAATCGTCTCGCCCTAACGCTCATACTATGCAAATAATAGATAGTTAAATCGATGGCAAGCAAATTGAGTGACGGATGGCAAAGCCAGGCGCTATCGGCCTTCGCCGTGCGTGAGATTCTCGAAAAACCGCTTGAAGACGAGACGGCGCAGTCCCGGATCAAGCAGATCGGCGTGTTGAACATCCTTTATATGATGCACCTGGCCGGCGAAGCATTAACGCTCTCAAATATCATCAATTTTACCGGGATGACCCGAGGCGGCGTCGTCGAGACGATGGATTTGCTCGTTGCGCGCGGAGTGCTCGTTGAAACGCTTGGAAAGAACTCAATGGGTCGCGGAACGGCCAGACAGTTTGCGCTGTCTCCGACGGTTTTTGCATTGCTTCGAGCTGGAGCCAACGGCAGCTAGTTCGATTTAACTCATTAAATTACGCCGTTATTCCTGCGCGAGGGTAATGGCGATGGGAGAATCACGTTTCATCCTTTGGCGCTTGACGTCTCGAACCAGTGAGTCGCGCTGAAAAGCCACTTGGATGGACGCCGTACGTGCTCACGACAGGTTATCGACTCTTTTTTGTTCGATCACCAGGAAGAGCGTGGAACTCACCAAGTGGTTTGATTCATTGGGCATTTGCAGCGTTCGAAGCCGGCGACGTTTAGACGTTAACCTTCTGTTAACCAATTAAGATTTGACCGGCCGCAGGAATCGGGCAATCGTCGGCGACGTTTTTTCAGCGATTGTCAGTTTTTTTCCGTCGAGAGCGATATGCCCGCTGCTGCAGCCACCAAACCTCCTATCGAGGAGTCCGTCTCGAAGATTACGCGTCACTCGCATTTGCTTGCGGCGCAGCTTCAGACGCTCCGCTCTCAGATGTATCCGCCCGAGGCAAAGAAGACTCTCAAAACCTTCACTTCCCGTGAAGCGGCGATGATGGTTGGCATCGCAGAATCGACCCTGAGACAGATGTCTCTTGATGGAGAGAGCGCTGCGCCGGAGCTACACGGCAAGGATAACCGTCGCCGCGCCTACACCCTCGCTCAGATTAATGAGATCCGCGAGCATCTTGCCAAAAAGCGGCCGAAAGAAGCACTGGACTTTCTTCCGCGTCGGCGGGCAGGTGAAAAGCTTCAGATCGTGGCCGTGGCTAATTTTAAGGGCGGGTCGGCCAAGACCACCACGACAGTCCATCTTGCACATTTCCTTGCCTTACAAGGTCTGCGCGTCCTTGCGATTGATCTTGATCCGCAGGCATCTCTGTCAACGATGTTCGGGTACCAGCCGGAGATCGACGTCGAAGATAACCAGACCGTCTACGGTGCGATTCGCTACGATGAAGGGCAGCGTGTTCCGCTCGCGAGCGTGATCCGCAAGACCTATTTCGAAGGTATCGACCTTGTCCCAGGCAATCTGGAGCTCATGGAATACGAGCACGAGACCCCTCAGGCTATCGCGCGTGGTGACGGCCGCGGGGAAGGCATGTTCTTCCGCCGGCTTGGATCCGTCATCGCCAGCGTTGAAGACGACTATGACGTGGTGCTTATCGATGCTCCCCCACAGCTCGGCTATCTGACGCTTGGTGCGCTTTATGCGGCGAGCGCCCTCCTTGTCACTGTCCATCCTGCGATGCTCGACGTCTCGAGCATGAACCAGTTCCTCAAGATGACCAGCGACATTCTCCAGGTCATTGAGGAAAATGGTGGTCATCTGCATCACGATTTCATCCGCTATGTGTTGACGCGTCACGACCCGAATGACGTTCCCCAGGTTAATATCGTTGCGCTTCTTCGCTCCCTCTTCGGCGAGGATGTGCTCGCACCTGTCGTCGTCGAAACAACCGCGATTGCGAGTGCGGGATTGGAGAAGAAGAGCCTTTATGAGATGGCGCGGGGTGCGGTTGGCAGAGACACGCTCAATCGCGCGTTGGAATCGGTAGACAGCGTCAATCAGGAGATTCTGAACCACCTCAAGCAGGTATGGGGTCGGACATGACGAACGCCAAGGACCGCTCTGACCGAATGAAGAGCCTTTTCGCCAATGTGAATCGCGAGGAGTTGGAAAAGCACATCCCCTCCCCCGTCAGTACGACCGTTCGACCAGCCTCATCCGGCAGCATGTCGGGTGCGGTGAAGTCGATGCAGCAGACCTTCTCAGCGGTTGAGGCCGAGAACGAACGGTTGCGAGCGCAACTTCAATCGGGCGACAGCGCGGTCGAACTGGATCCGGCGAGTGTCGTTCCCGCATTTGTTCGGGACCGGATGGACTTTGAGGAGAACCCGGAATTCGCTGGTTTTGTCGAAGGCATTCGCCGAGAAGGTCAGAAACTTCCTATTCTGGTTCGTCCCCTTCCCGACCATCCTGGCCAGTATCAGATCGCCTACGGGCACCGGCGCCATCGCGCCTGCCAGATAATAGGCATTCCCGTTCGTGCGATCGTCATGCAGATGACGGACGAAGAGCTCGTCGTCGCTCAGGGGATTGAAAACGCCGAGCGCGAGAACCCTTCGTTCATCGAGCAGGCGTTGTACGCATCCGATCTCAAAAAGCGTGGCTTTTCTCGAGAGACGATTGCAAGGGCGCTAGGACGCAACGAAGAAAAGGGGCTCGCCTATATCTCGATGTTGACGGCGACCGCCAACGCGGTTCCCGAAGCGCTTGCCCGCAGGATCGGTCCAGCGCCCGCGACCGGGCGTCCGAAATGGGAAAAGCTTGGCGCTTTCTTCAAGGACCAGAAGCTCCCGTCGGATACGAACTCGGCCCTCAACGGCTTGGTTGGTTCGGAGAAGTTCCGGGCGCTTGCTTCGGACGACCGGTTCACCGCGGTGATGCGTGTACTGGACAGGTCGTCACGACCAACCAACGCGCCGGAGTCGGCCGAAATCGATCTTGGCCATGGGGTGGTCGTGACGACAAAGCGGACCCCCAAGGCGATGCAATTTTCCATTCCTCACGCGCCGGCCGCCGGGCTTTCGACCTGGCTTGTCGAGCGTCTGCCGACGCTATTGGAAGAATTCAAACGTTCGGAGCGAGGCGAAGAGCAATGAACTAAGCCCTGAAAGGAAAAGGGCTCACCGACTGCAATCGGCAAGCCCTTTGATCCATGGCCAACAGAACGTTCCCGTTCCGTCAGCATCAGTCGTAGCAAACTGATTCTAGGACGAGGCGCTGATACAATCAAGCCCTGGGCTCAAGCCTCGGCTCGATATTTTGCGCCTGTTTTGTTGGCTAGACATCAACTCACCTATTGGAGCCGCGGTCGCTTGGTCGCGGGATGGTCAGCTATGGTCCGAGGAACTGAGATCGCGTCCTTCAGACGCGTTACACCTGCAATACTCGCGAGCGCTCGGCTCGCAATGGCAAATGATATCCCCGAGTCTACGAAGGCGGAGGTCGCAATCCTCCTGAAGAAGGCAGCACCGATCCTCGGGATCGATGGTTCGACCTACCATATCATGGATATCCTCATCGGGCTGTCGCGTGCTGATGATTGGGCGGGGACGAACCGCCCGATCGTGGCAATCTCCAACGCGAAGCTCGCCGAGTACACGGGTCGCTCGGAGCGGCAGGTGACGCGCTGCATTCGGCGCCTCGTGGAGGCTGGCGTCATCGCATATCGGGACAGCCCGACGGGGCGCCGTTTTGTATATCGCGACAAGGACGGAGACATCTCGAAGGGCTATGGCTTGGATTTCACGCCGGCGAGAGTGCGGCTGCATGAATTGAAGGCTCTTGTCGAAGACTTCCAGGCTCGGCTGAACAGCGAGCAGGAGGCCCGAAGGATCGTCAGCAGGACCTCGCGCGCCATCGTTGACGCATGTGCAGCATACCCTGAACACGCTGCGGCTTGGCACAGCGAACTGCAGGGCCTGAAGGAACTAGGGCTAGACAAGGAAGGGGAAGCGGAAGCGCTGGAGGCTATGCACGCCCGGATTGTTCTCGCGGTGACAGAGGAATATGTTCCGCAGAAAATGTCAGGCGAGGGTGACATCAGCGTCATGTCTATTATTAATACAACCCCTCAAAACTCTCTTGAAAGTAAGAAGAAACGGGCTCGCTCTAAAGAGCGAGAACTTGATACAAAACTCACCGGCCGCGCAGCGGCCGGAACATCAGCCGAAAAAAAGTCTAGAGCAGCTCAGCCCGAAAGCCATCCCCCCGTTCGGAAGAAATCTGCGGGCACGGTAGACGAAATCCAATCCCAGGTCCTAGCGTCCGTGTCGGTTGGCCTTGTTAGATCTGCCTGCAGCCAGGCATGCGAGATGGTAGGGGCGGAAATTCGCAGTTGGCCTGAGCTTGCTGCCGCGGCCTCTACAATGCGTCTCATGATTGGTTTATCCGAGGCTGGATGGCTGGATGGAACGGCGAGGGTCGGCCGCTTTGCAGCCGCCGCGATTCTTGCCACAGTGCTTGAGAAGGCCGCCCGATCGCCGGATCAGATTACGAGCCCAGGAGGTTATTTCCGGGCAATGATCGATCGCGCTGTCGAAGGGAACCTGCATCTGGAGAAGAGCTTGTTCGGATTGGCGGACGGCGTCATCAAACGGACAGGTGAGAGGCCCGCATAACGGATCGTTCGGGAGTCACAGCTGTGACTCTTTGGGGCGAGAAGCGCGAGAAAGATGCGGCAGCTAACAGGGCTGACGGTTCTGGGAACGGAATAATGCATTTTGATTCAATGGGATATGTGACCGACATCACAACTGTGACGGTCTGTACGGGGTCTCTTGTCTCCCCGATTGGATTTTCAGGGGGAGCCCATGCCGCATTATGACGTCGAAAGGCTTAAAGCGGAGGTGTCGTGCGCGGCGCTATTGGAAAGCGCTGGCTGGATGGTTGACTTGCGCGAGAGCACGCCAAAGGCGACCAAGTATCGTCGTGGGGAAGGAGAGATTATCATTGTGGTTCACCGCGGGCGAGGGTGGTTCGATCCGACATCGGAGGCCAAAGGCGACGTCTTATCATTGGCACAGCATCTTGGTGCCGTTGATTTCAGCTCGGCGCTGAAGCTGATCGCCGGGCTCGTCGGATTTCAACCTGTCGAGCCGGCATGGCAGCGTCAGTCGAAGTCCACTTCGCTTGCAGCGATCGCGAGGCGTTGGTCTCAAAGACCATGGTTGGCCCATGGATCCGCCGCCTGGGCATATCTCACGTCCGAACGCGCTATCCCGGAGAACACTCTCGTGCGAGCCGTTACGGCTGGCAAACTCAAGGAAGGGCCTCGGGGCTCCATCTGGGCACCCCATACCAACTCCTCAGGTACGGTAACGGGATGGGAGGAGCGCGGGCCCGTGTGGAGAGGCTTCTCCAATGGGGGGACGAAGGCGCTTTTTGTTATCGGCAACGATGATGCGTTACGCCTTTGCGTGACGGAAGCGGCGATAGATGCGCTGAGCCTCGCCGCCATTGAGGATTGGCGTGACGACACCCAGTACGTGAGTACCGGTGGAGGCTGGTCTCCTGCGACAGCCGACCGAATTGCGGCTCTTGCCGCCCGACCTGGCACTCGCCTCGTGGCAGCATGTGATGGAAACGACCAAGGTGATGTCTACGCAGCGCGATTGAGGGGTGCTGCCGAGACAGCGGGGGCGACTTTCCTGAGGTTGTGGCCAGAAGCTGAAGATTGGAATGATCAGCTACGGCAGAGGTGAGATAAATTGGATTGAGCCACAGGAGGACGATTCTGATGGATGTGCCAACGCTAAACGCGATGATCGACAACGGGCCAAAGGCAGAGACCGCTGCCACATCTGCAGTGGCAATATCCTTGTTGTTGAGATCAGTAAGCTACAGTCCCACCTTGTTACAGGGCTCCAGTCCGGTCTTAGTCCCGACACCTTGCATCCCGACGTACATTCGATCTTCAACTACCTCGACGATATCGTGCGATCCCGAACATACCGCTTAGTTGAAGCCGTCACCGTCAGAACCATTCACGGAAGCGCGATAGTCCGCCATCGCGTCGACAAGCAGCGTCCCGCGAACGTGGAACGCCCTAAGCATTTCATCGCCGTGTAGATACTGGTTATGTCGCTGGCAACGACTTGTAGCCAGAATGTGTCGATGGAAGCGGGTTTCGTCGACAGATCCCGATGATCAGTGCACCCTTTGTTCAAAGGGTGTGCACGCAGACAACCGATCAATTGAAAACGTCTCTAGACCCGTCTCTGCGGTGGCAGAAGACAGGGGGCTGGATCTTAGGATTCGCCAGCCTGGGATTCGTTCAGCAATTTAACCCAACGAGTAACTAGAGGTCGAGATGAAATCAATTTTCTAGTTACGGTCTGGTTGTATAGAAGTTTGCGAATGGTGAGAGAATCGGACCACCCTCCGAGAGTCGCAAACAAGTTGTCCTACATGACGCCCACACATATAAAATGGCTCCACAAAATCGACGAAGTTCTTAAAACCGCGGACGGCGCAACAGTTGAGGTTTGGGAGCTCAACCACGAAGAGGATGCCGCGGTTCTATCTGAATGGGCAAGGCATTTCCGGCAGCATTATTGCCTTGATGAGGAACTTGCTGATCTTGTTTCAGGGACGGGAAAGTCGAATGCCGAGTTCCTAACCGAGATCAAGTTTCCGAGCGCCAAGGGCGGGTCGGGGCCGGCCACGCGCTCTGGTGACTTTGGAGAAATTCTTGTTGCTGACTACATCGAGTTCATTCTCGGATACTGGTGCCCCCGTGAGCACCGCTACGAGGACCGCATCAACGCGAACGTCTCCGATAACGGCACGGATGTGGTAGGCTTTCGATTTGCCAGTGAAAAGCCGAGCCCTAGGGACGAGCTTTTTGTCGTAGAGTCCAAATCCGGCCTGCGTCCGACCACGGAGAATCGACTTCAAACAGCCGTCGACGATTCTGCAAAAGATCGTCTACGAGAGGCAATGACGCTCAGCGCCCTGAAAAAGAGGCTGCTTCGCAAGAATCGGGAAGCCGCCCTCAAGGTCGAGAGGTTTCAAGACGAGGCCGATCGACCCTTCACGCGATGGAGCGGGGCAGTCGCTGTCCTCGATGCAGAAACCGCGGCAAAAATGGAACTCGAGAAGACGCAGGTCTCAGACCACCCCAACAAGGACAAACTGAAACTCATCGTCATCAAGGGCATTTCGATGATGGATCTCGTGCATGCGCTCTACGAAAGGGCAGCCAATGAAGCCTGATGCAGCTGCACAACAAGTCCTCTCGACCGTTCGAGCAACGGCAAAAATGCACGAGTTCCGTGTCGCTGCGGAGGACTTCATCGAGCTGCGGCGCGATCCTGCCACGCTCTATTCTCTTGCGGTCGGAATCCTTGGAGATGCTGCGGGCGCCATCTCCGATCATTTTGTCGAACCGGGGACGAGCGCCCATCCTCCTACCTGGGCGGAAGACACATCAATCAATGAGAACGTCCGGTTTGCCGCGACTTTCTTCGACTCTTATCTCGAGGCAAAGTTAGACGGCAGCATATCCGTCGAATTCTCGCTTCTATGTGCGGCAGCCTATTATCTTTCTGACGCAATCGGAAACGCTGTGGTGGTGGTGAAGCGTTCAGATGAGCCTCCCGCTGACCTTGGAGGCGGACTAGCACTTCTTGCGAGCAGAATCCTGCGGAACCGACTGGAGCCGATTGACGTAGAAATCTTTCACTCGACATTCGCAAATCGCCTGCTCGAGTTGGTCCGTGCACATTATGCGCTTCAGGACGAGGACGAACGCGCCATTCCCGAGCTCTGCCGTGAGCTTCGCAAGACGCTGTATGAAATCGGAACCGACCGTGAGGTCCTTTACGCCGATATCGTCACGGCAATATGCGCGGGTAAAATCCAAAACTCGTCGCGCAACAGGCTTCCACCAGCTTCAGGATCGCCCCTGGCTGCCTGGTCACCGGCGCTTACGAAGCCGGGCTTCCCGATAGAACTCTGGCCGGCACAACGGCGTATCTGTGACGCCGATCTGCTAAATGGGCGCTCTGCCGTTATCCAGATGCCGACAAGTGCCGGAAAAACGCGCGCCACAGAACTTATCATCAGAGCAGCGTTCCTTGCCGGACGGACTTCCCTCGCGATGATCGTCGCGCCATTCAAGTCGCTCTGCCACGATATTCGCTCTGATCTAGTAAGAGCCTTTCAGGGCGAGAACATACTCATGGACGAAGTTTCGGATTCCTATCTGATGGACTTTGGAATTGAGCAGCTTCTTGCTCAAAATAGTGTCTTGGTCATCACGCCGGAGAAGCTGCTTTACATGCTGCGCCGGGCTCCTGAGTTGGCCGAGCGAATTGGACTGATTGTATACGACGAGGGTCATCAGTTCGAGGGTTTCACTCGTGGACCGACCTACGAGCTTCTCCTTTCGTCGCTTCGAATGATGCTAAAGCCCGCTGCGCAAATCATTTTAATTTCCGCGGTGATCGGCAATGCGGACCAGATTGCGGATTGGTTGATTGGAGACCCGTCTGCGATCGTTGGGGGAAAGGGCCTTCTGCCGACTGCGAAGAGCATTGCTTTCGCGAGCTGGCAGAAGGAGCGAGGATGGCTTCGGTATGTGAATCCGTTGGATCCTGACGAAGACGAGTATTTTGTTCCTCGAATTATTGAAGAACTTCCGCTTGAAAAGAAGAGTAAACGGGAACGCGATCGCGTCTTTCCCGATCGTAATCACTCCGCAGAAATCTCGGAGAGTGTTGACATTGGACTATACCTCGCGTTGCACCTCGGCAGCAACGGGAGTGTGGCACTGTTCTGCGGCCAAAAGGCCAGCGTTTCGAAGGTCTCCTGGCGCGTAGTCGATCTGTTCACGCGAAAGGTCGAGTTGGAGAAACCGAGCGCATGGTGTGATCAACAAGAGCTAGACCGCCTTGCGAACCTAATCGCGAACAATCTCGGTGATGACGTCGACGTGGTCGGCGCAAGTCGCTTGGGGGTCCTTTCTCATCACGCAAGCACGCCACACGGGATTCGCCTTTGTGTCGAACATGCGATGAAGGCAGGTCACGCACGGATCGTCGCCTGTACGTCGACGCTGGCGCAGGGCGTGAATTTTCCGATCAAATACTTGGTGGTGACTGCCACGCAACAAGGCAAAGAGAAAATCAAAGTCCGTGACTTTCACAACCTCATGGGTCGAGCAGGCCGCGCCGGCATGCATACGGAAAGCAGTGTCATATTCTCTGCGCCTCCGATCTACGATGAGCGAGAAGATGAATATAAGAACTGGCGATGGGAGGCTGCGAAAAAGCTTTTAGACCAGGACGGTGCTGAACCCAGCCAGAGCAGTATCCTCCAAATTTTCGACGATTATAAACAGACAGCTGGCACTCCGATCGTCCTCACCTTCGATCTGGCTGGTGAGAATTTAGCGTTCGCAGATGAGGCGGCGATTGAGTTGATTGTCGTGGAAGTTCTCAAGCAGTTCCCAAATGTGAGCGCTTCCGAGCTCAAAGACTATCTACAGGGGAGGGCGAGGGCGATTCAAAGCATAGCAATGTACCTCGCTCAACATATCGACTTCGAAGCGGAAGACGCCGTTGAAGCCGCCGAACGCTTGGCCGCAAACACTCTGGGCTATCATCTCGCTGATGAAACAACACGACCTCGCGTGATTGCGCTCTTTCAAGCGACGGTCAAATCGATCCAGAACAATACCGACGCCGCTTACCGCTTGCTGATCAAGAAGTCCCCACTCGCGCCAGCTGCGCTTCGCAAACTCAGCGCGTGGGTCGAAACAAGCACCGAGCAGCTGACTGCAGCCGTTAAAGACGGAACCCTGTTGCCGCTTTTGATAGAGCAAGCGCTCCCACTGGCTTCAGCAAAATCACTGTCGGCGTTGAGTGATGCCGCAGTCATCCCCACCATTCTATCGGCCTGGACCGACGGAAAATCCTTCGCCGAAATACGGCAGATCCTTGTGAAGGACGATATCCGTGTGAGTGGCAATCATGCCACCGCCGATCACCTCGTAGCGATATGCGAGGATGGCTTTGGTTATCATGTTGCGATGATTTTGGCTTCGGTCGTGGACCTGCTCGAAACGATTGAGCCAGACCTAGTCGACGCCGCGACGTTACTTCAACGCCAGGTGAAAAATGGACTTCAGACAGAATCCGCGCTTGCTTTCTACGAGGCGGGCTTTGCGGACCGAGTGATCGCGCAATTGCTGGCCCAAGCGTTTCCAAATGTGAACGATCGTTATGGCGCAAAGGCAGCTTGCAGAGACAATATTGGGATAGTTGCAGCGCTGCTAGACGCTTCGCCAGAATATTTCCGAGAAGTAGCGCAAGAGCTGGCAAGCATGTGATTTGTAGGAGGGAGCGCGGCACCTGACGGGCGACTATGAGGGCTCTGGGCTTCGATAGAGGTTTTTCAGCTGCAGCAGGTCTTCCGGTGTCGGACTACAAACCCGCTGCCTTTGTCAAGTTGACGCGGAAACGATCGCGCCGCCGCTGGTAACGGCGGGTCATTTCTGCCGAGGCATGACCGAGCTGCTTCTGCACATAACGCTCATCGACCTCGGCCGACGAGGCGAGGCCGGCGCGTAGCGAATGCCCTGCAAACTTTTCGGTGCGCTCTCCTTCGCTCAGGTCGCCGCGTATGCCGGCGGCCAGCGCCGTCTTCTTGACCAGGCGCGCCACCTCCTGATCGTTGAGTCGATCCGGGCCGACGTTCTTGCCCCGACCGGTTACGCGGCGGAACAGGGGGCCTTTTGCGAGCTTGGCGAACTTGATCCAGGTTTCGACGGCGACGACCGGGCAGGTGGCGTCAGAGGAACCGCGGCCGATCTCCACCTCACGCCAGCCGGTTTTTCCACGCAGCGTCACCAGCATGCCCTTCTCAAAAATCTCGATCCAGCCGCGTCCGTCCTCCGTCTGGTCGCGGCCAAGATCGAGCCCGGTGATTTCCGAGCGGCGCAGGCCACCGGCAAAGCCGATGAGTAGCATGGCGCGGTCCCTGATGCCGCGCAGCGAACCGCGGTCGAGTGTCTCCAGCATGGCGATCAGGTCTTCCGGCAGGATGGGGGCGGAACAAGATTTGTTCCCCCAGACACGTTAAGGCCGAACGGAGAGTGAACGTCACGCTGCGCGAAGGATTTTCCCTGGAAGCCGCAATGGCCTGAAGCCCTCGGACATCTGCT
>NZ_QNUJ01000011.1 GCF_003574625.1 Shinella zoogloeoides | reverse complement strand
ATCCGTCCGACGACGAAGACGACCTGCACGGGCGTTGAAATGTTCCGCAAGCTGCTCGACCAGGGCCAGGCCGGCGACAACATCGGTGCGCTGCTGCGCGGTGTGAACCGTGACGGCGTGGAGCGTGGCCAGATCCTGTGCAAGCCGGGTTCGGTCAAGCCGCACAAGAAGTTCAAGGCCGAAGCCTACATCCTGACGAAGGAAGAAGGCGGCCGTCATACGCCGTTCTTCACGAACTACCGTCCGCAGTTCTACTTCCGCACGACGGACGTAACGGGCATTGTTACGCTTCCGGAAGGCACGGAAATGGTCATGCCGGGCGACAACGTGACGGTTGACGTCGAGCTGATCGTTCCGATCGCGATGGAAGAAAAGCTGCGCTTCGCTATCCGCGAAGGCGGCCGTACCGTCGGCGCCGGCATCGTCGCCTCGATCGTCGAGTAAGTCTTAAGGCTTCAGGCCGCTGAAATAGGAAGGGCAGGATCGCATCCTGCCCCTCCGGTCTTTGATAATTTAGCGGACTGGCCTTTCGGCATTGTGTTTTCGTGCGCCTTCCTTTATGGGAAGCGCCAGAATCAAAAAAGCGCATTCCCCAAGAGAATCGCGCGGATAACGAACTAAGGAAAAGTCGTATGAACGGCCAGAACATCCGCATCCGCCTCAAGGCGTTTGACCACCGGATCCTTGATGCCTCCACGCGTGAAATCGTGTCGACGGCAAAGCGTACCGGCGCAAGCGTCCGCGGCCCCGTTCCTCTCCCGACCCGTATTGAAAAGTTCACGGTCAACCGTTCGCCCCACGTTGACAAGAAGAGCCGTGAACAGTTCGAGATGCGCACCCACAAGCGCCTGCTCGACATCGTAGATCCGACGCCGCAGACGGTCGATGCTCTTATGAAGCTCGATCTTGCGGCCGGTGTGGACGTAGAGATCAAGCTCTAAGTCCTGGCGCAAGCCGAATAACAAGGAAGGTACGTGGCGAAAGCCGACGTCTTCTAAAAACGGGAAACCCGACGGCCTTCGAGCCCGAGTGGAATCCTTAAACCAAGAGGCATGACGGGACGTCACGATCCCGCCAGGACTTCTAAGAGGATTGAACCATGCGTTCAGGTGTGATTGCACAGAAAGTAGGGATGACTCGCGTCTATAATGACGCAGGTGAGCACATCCCGGTAACAGTATTGCGACTGGACAACGTCCAGGTCGTTGCCCAGCGTACGCAGGACAAGAACGGCTACACGGCTGTTCAGCTCGGCGCCGGCTCTTCCAAGGTGAAGAACACGGCAAAGGCGCTGCGCGGCCAGTTCGCCGCTGCAAGCGTCGAGCCGAAGGCCAAGCTCGTCGAGTTCCGCGTTTCGGAAGACAACCTCATCGAGATCGGCGCGGAACTCACCGCCAGCCATTTCGTCGCCGGCCAGCTCGTCGACGTTACCGGCACCACGATCGGTAAGGGTTTCGCCGGTGCCATGAAGCGCCACAACTTCGGTGGTCTTCGTGCAACGCACGGCGTTTCCGTTTCGCACCGTTCGCACGGTTCGACGGGTAACAACCAGGACCCGGGCAAGGTCTGGAAGGGCAAGCGCATGGCTGGTCACATGGGCCAGACGCGCGTCACCACCCAGAACCTCGAAGTCGTCTCCACCGACGAAGAGCGCGGTCTCATCCTCGTCAAGGGCGCAGTCCCGGGCTCCAAGGGCGCCTGGATCGTCGTTCGTGACGCCGTCAAGTCCGGCACCCCGGCAGACGCTCCGCGTCCGGCCGCCGTGCGCGCCGCAGCCAAGTAAGGGAGCCTGATCATGGATCTCAAAGTCACGACCCTCGACGGGAAGGACGCCGGCAAGGTCTCCCTCTCCGACGCGATCTTCGGCCTCGAGCCGCGCGAAGACATCATTGCCCGCGTCATCCGCTGGCAGCTCGCCAAGAAGCAGCAGGGCACGCACCAGTCGCTGACCCGCGGCGAAGTCGCTCGCACCGGCTCCAAGATGTACAAGCAGAAGGGTACGGGCCGCGCTCGTCACCATTCGGCTCGCGCTCCGCAGTTCCGCGGCGGTGCCAAGGCTCACGGCCCGGTATCCCGCAGCCACGCCCATGACCTGCCCAAGCAGGTTCGCGCGCTCGGCCTGCGTCACGCCCTCTCGGCCAAGATCAAGGCTGACGACGTCATCATCATCGATGATCTCGTTGCTGCAGAAGCAAAGACGAAGGCTCTGGCCGGCGCATTCGCTTCGCTCGGCCTCACCAATGCCCTCTTCATCGGCGGCGCTGAACTTGACGGCAACTTCAAGCTCGCAGCGCGCAACATCCCGAACGTGGATGTCCTGCCGATCCAGGGTATCAATGTTTACGACATTCTGCGCCGCGGCAAGCTCGTGCTCTCCAAGGCTGCTGTAGAAGCCCTCGAGGAGCGGTTCAAATGACGGATCTTCGCCACTACGATGTGATCGTATCTCCTTCGATCACCGAAAAGTCGACGCTGGTATCCGAAAACAACCAGATCGTCTTCAACGTTGCCAAGCGTGCCTCCAAGCCTGAAATCAAGGCTGCGGTCGAAGCACTCTTCGGCGTCAAGGTCACGGCTGTGAACACGCTCGTCCGCAAGGGCAAGGTAAAGCGTTTCCGCGGCTTCGCCGGCCGGCAGGGAGATGTCAAGAAGGCTATCGTCACGCTCGCTGACGGTCAGTCCATCGACGTCTCCACCGGGCTCTAATCGGGCAGTCGGCTAAAAGGGAAACAAGAAAATGGCATTGAAACACTTCAATCCGACCACTCCGAGCCAGCGTCAGCTGGTCATCGTCGACCGGTCGGGCCTTTACAAGGGCAAGCCCGTCAAGGCTCTGACCGAAGGTCTCTCCAAGAGCGGTGGCCGTAACAACCTCGGCCGCATCACCGCCCGCTTCATCGGCGGCGGTCACAAGCGCACCTACCGTCTCATCGACTTCAAGCGTCGCAAGTTCGACGTCGAGGGCACGGTCGAGCGTCTGGAGTACGACCCGAACCGTACGGCGTTCATCGCTCTGGTGAGCTATCCCGACGGCGAGCAGGCCTACATCCTGGCCCCGCAGCGCCTGGCAGCCGGCGACAAGGTCATCGCGTCCGACAAGGCCGTTGACGTCAAGCCCGGCAACACCATGCCGCTGCAGTACATCCCGGTTGGTTCGATCGTTCACAACGTCGAAATGAAGCCGGGCAAGGGCGGCCAGATCGCCCGCTCCGCCGGCACGTTCGTCCAGCTCGTCGGCCGCGACCAGGGCATGGCGATCCTTCGCCTGAACTCGGGCGAACAGCGCCTGGTTCATGCGTCCTGCCTCGCAACGATCGGCGCCGTATCCAACCCGGACCACGGCAACATCAACGACGGCAAGGCCGGTCGCACCCGCTGGCGCGGCAAGACCCCGCATAACCGCGGTGTCGTCATGAACCCGGTCGACCACCCGCACGGCGGTGGTGAAGGCCGCACCTCCGGTGGCCGTCATCCGGTATCCCCGTGGGGCAAGCCGACCAAGGGCAAGCGTACCCGTTCGAACAAGTCCACGGACAAGTTCATCATGCGCTCGCGCCACTTGAAGAAGAAGTAAGAGAGGTAGTCAGGAATGGCTCGTTCAGTATGGAAAGGCCCGTTTGTTGACGGCTATCTTCTCAAGAAGGCTGAGAAGGTTCGTGAAGGCGGTCGCAGCGAAGTAATCAAGATCTGGAGCCGTCGCTCCACGATCCTGCCGCAGTTCGTAGGTCTCACCTTCGGTGTCTACAACGGCAGCAAGCACATCCCGGTGGCCGTCAACGAAGACATGGTCGGCCACAAGTTTGGTGAATTCGCTCCGACGCGGACCTACTACGGTCACGGCGCGGACAAGAAGGCGAAGAGGAAGTAACGATGGGTAAGGCTAAAGCCGAACGTCGGCTGAAGGATAACGAGGCGCAGGCTATCGCGCGCACGATCCGCGTCAGCCCCCAGAAGCTCAACCTGCTTGCTGCGCTCATCCGCGGCAAGAAGGTGGACCGCGCTCTCGCCGAGCTCGAGTTCTCGCGCAAGCGTAGCGCCGAGACGGTCAAGAAGACTCTCGAGTCCGCGATCGCCAACGCAGAAAACAACCACGACCTCGACGTCGACTCGCTGATCGTCGCTGAGGCCTATGTCGGCAAGTCGATTGTCATGAAGCGCTTTGCCGCTCGTGGCCGCGGCCGTGCATCGCGGATCGAGAAGCCTTTCTCGCATCTGACGATCGTCGTCCGTGAAGTCGAAGCCAAAGGGGAGGCCGCATAATGGGCCAGAAGATTAATCCGATCGGTTTCCGCCTCGGCATCAACCGTACCTGGGACAGCCGTTGGTTCGCCGACAACGCCGAATACGGCCAGCTGCTCCACGAAGACCTGAAGATCCGCAAGTTCGTACAGGACGAGCTGAAGCAGGCCGGTATCGCCAAGGTCGTCATCGAGCGCCCGCACAAGAAGTGCCGCGTCACGATCCACTCGGCTCGTCCGGGTCTGATCATTGGCAAGAAGGGCGCGGACATCGAGAAGCTCCGCAAGAAGCTTTCCGAGATGACGAATTCCGAAACGCACCTCAACATCGTTGAAGTGCGCAAGCCGGAAGTCGACGCAACGCTGGTCGCTCAGTCGATCGCCCAGCAGCTCGAGCGCCGCGTGGCCTTCCGCCGTGCGATGAAGCGCGCCGTTCAGTCGGCCATGCGTCTTGGCGCCGAAGGCATCAAGATCACCTGCGCCGGCCGTCTCGGCGGTGCGGAAATCGCCCGTACGGAATGGTACCGCGAAGGTCGCGTTCCGCTTCACACGCTGCGTGCAGACATCGACTACGGTACGGCTGAAGCCGAAACCGCATTCGGCATCTGCGGCATCAAGGTCTGGATCTTCAAGGGCGAAATCCTTGAGCACGATCCGATGGCCTCTGAGCGTCGCGCCAGCGAAAGTGACAGCCAGGGTCCCGCAAGCCGTGAACGCGGCGACCGCGGCGACCGTCGTCGTGAAAACGCGTAACAGTCGCGTTTGGCAGCCAATATCGGAGAAGTAAAAAAATGTTGCAGCCAAAGCGTACCAAGTACCGCAAGCAGTTCAAGGGCCGCATCAAGGGTGTCGCCAAGGGCGGCTCCGAGCTCGCTTTCGGCGAGTTCGGCTTGAAGGCTCAGGAACCGAACCGCGTGAACGCTCGCGAGATCGAAGCGGCCCGCCGCGCGATCACCCGTTACATGAAGCGTGCCGGCCGTGTGTGGATCCGCGTGTTCCCCGACACCCCGGTTACCGCAAAGCCCACGGAAGTCCGCATGGGTAAGGGTAAGGGTTCGGTCGAATACTGGGCAGCCAAGGTCAAGCCCGGCCGTATGATGTTCGAGATCGACGGCGTTTCCGAGGAAATCGCGCGTGAAGCGCTTCGCCTCGGCTCGGCCAAGCTCTCGGTCAAGACGCGCTTCGTACAGCGCATTGCAGAGTAAGGAGCGAGAGCGATGAAAGCCGCAGACGTCCGGGCGCTCAGCGCCGACCAGCTCAACGACGAGCTTGCCAAGCTGAAGAAAGAGCAGTTCAACCTGCGCTTCCAGAAGGCCACCGGCCAGCTTGAAAAGACCTCGCGTATCAACGAAGTCCGTAAGGACATCGCGCGCGTCAAGACCATTGCCCGCCAGAAGGCGGCAGAAGCCAAGGCCTAAGGACCAGAAAAATATGCCGAAACGCATTCTGCAGGGCACCGTAGTCAGCGACAAGAACGACAAGACCGTTGTCGTCCGCGTCGAGCGCCGTTTTGCCCACCCGCTGCTTCAGAAGACCGTTCGCCGGTCGAAGAAGTACAAGGCGCATGACGAGACCAACCAGTACAAGGTCGGCGATGTCGTTTCCATCCAGGAATGTGCACCGATCTCCAAGGACAAGCGCTGGACCGTCGTATCGGCCCAGGCTTAAATCATCGGATTTTGCGCCAGGCCCTTGCGTCTGGCGCGGAAATCTGTATGAAGCAGCGCAAGGACGCTCGGAATCGCGAGCGTTCTTTTGCTTTGAGCGCACGGAAGGTCCGTCGGTTCGCCGAAGGGAAACCACCCTGGCAACACACCATCCCGCGCGAAAACATGAATTTCCATAAGCTGGAACAGGGGGCTAACACCCAACCGGTCCGGTAAAACAAGAAGGCGACCTGACATGATTCAGATGCAGACTAACCTCGACGTCGCGGATAATTCCGGCGCACGTCGTGTCATGTGCATCAAGGTGCTGGGCGGCTCCAAGCGCAAGTACGCTTCGGTCGGCGACATTATCGTCGTCTCGATCAAGGAAGCCATCCCGCGCGGCCGCGTGAAGAAGGGTGACGTGATGAAGGCGGTCGTCGTACGCACCGCCAAGGACATCCGTCGCGCCGACGGCAGCGTCATCCGTTTCGACAGCAACGCCGCTGTCCTGATCGACAACAAGAAAGAGCCGATCGGCACCCGTATCTTCGGACCGGTTCCGCGCGAACTTCGCGCCAAGAACCACATGAAGATCATCTCGCTGGCTCCCGAAGTACTCTAAGGAGCGATGGCTATGCAAAAGATTCGTAAAGGCGACAAGGTCGTCGTACTCACCGGCAAGGACAAGGGCCGTACCGGTGAAGTCGTTCAGGTCATGCCGAAGGAAGACCGTGCGGTCGTCAAGGGTATCAACCTGGTGAAGCGTCACCAGCGCCAGACCCAGACCCAGGAAGCCGGCATCATCACCAAGGAAGCTTCGATCCATCTGTCGAACATCGCGATCGCCGACCCCAAGGACGGCAAGCCGACCCGCGTCGGTTTCAAGGTCGAGGGCGACAAGAAGGTTCGTGTAGCAAAGCGTTCGGGAGTGTCGATCGATGGCTGACACCAAGTATGAGCCGCGCCTCAAGAAGGAATACGTCGAGCGTATCCGCAAGGCGCTTCAGGAGCAGTTCTCCTTCGCCAACGAGATGCAGATTCCGCGTCTCGACAAGATCGTCATCAACATGGGCGTAGGCGAAGCCACGGCGGACTCCAAGAAGCCCACCGTTGCAGCTGCCGACCTCGCAGCGATCTCCGGCCAGAAGCCGGTCATCACGCGCGCCCGCAACTCCATCGCGGGCTTCAAGGTCCGTGAAGGCATGCCGATCGGCGCGAAGGTCACCCTGCGCGGCGCCCGCATGTACGAATTTCTGGATCGCCTCGTGAACATCGCGCTGCCCCGCGTACGCGACTTCCGTGGTCTGAACCCGAAGTCCTTCGATGGCCGTGGCAACTTCGCCATGGGCGTCAAGGAGCACATTGTGTTCCCTGAGATCAACTACGACAAGGTTGATCAGATGTGGGGCATGGACATCATCGTTTGCACGACGGCAAAGACGGACGACGAAGCACGGGCTCTTCTGAAAGAGTTCAACTTCCCGTTCCGCGCCTGACCCGTAACGACAAGCGTAAAGAAGGATAACTGTTATGGCTAAAACCAGCGCAGTAGAAAAGAATAACCGTCGCCGCAAGCTTGTCGCCAGCCAGGCTTCCAAGCGCGCCGCTCTCAAGGCGGTCATCATGAACCAGTCTCTTCCGATCGAAGAGCGCTTCAAGGCAACCCTGAAGCTTGCCGAAATGCCGCGCAATGGCTCCAAGACCCGCATTCGCAACCGTTGCGAAGTCACGGGCCGTCCGCGCGCTTTCTATCGCAAACTCAAGATGTCGCGTATTGCGCTTCGCGAACTGGGCAATCTCGGCAAGGTGCCGGGCATCGTCAAGTCGAGCTGGTAAGGAGACGGGTACATGGCAATGACTGATCCCCTGGGTGATATGCTCACCCGTATCCGCAACGGCGCCGCACGCCGCAAGTCGAGCGTTTCCACGCCGGCTTCCAAGCTGCGCGCTCGCGTTCTGGATGTTCTTCAGGCTGAAGGCTACATCCGCGGATACTCCGAAGTCGAATTCGGCAACGGCAAGGCCGAGCTGAACATCGAACTCAAGTACTACGAAGGCGCATCGGTGATCCGCAAGATCGACCGCGTCTCCAAGCCGGGCCGCCGGGTCTATGTCTCGGTAAAGTCCATTCCGCAGGTCGCGAACGGCCTCGGCATCACCATCCTTTCGACCCCGAAGGGCGTGATGGCCGATCACCAGGCACGCGAACAGAACGTTGGTGGCGAGATTCTTTGCTCTGTCTTCTAAGACAGGGCAGGGATCTCCATAACGAACAGACAGGATAAAACAATGTCTCGTATCGGTAAGAAGCCCGTTCCGGTTCCCGCTGGTGTCACCGCGACCGTCGACGGTCAGAAGGTTACCGCCAAGGGCCCGAAGGGCGAACTGTTCTTCGTCGCCAATGACGAAGTTTCGGTCAAGCTCGAAGACAACGCCGTTGTCGTTCAGCCGGTCAACCAGTCCAAGGATGCGCGTTCGAAGTGGGGCATGTCCCGCACGATGATCGAAGGCATCTTCAAGGGCGTGAAGGACGGTTACGAGCGCAAGCTCGAAATCAACGGCGTCGGCTACCGCGCGTCCATGCAGGGCAAGAACCTGCAGCTGGCCCTCGGTTTCAGCCACGACGTCGTCTACCAGACGCCGGAAGGCATCACGATCGCTGTTCCGAAGCCGACCGAAATCATCGTCACCGGCATCAGCAAGCAGCAGGTCGGCCAGGTCGCTGCGGAAATCCGCGAATACCGTGGCCCCGAGCCCTACAAGGGCAAGGGCGTCAAGTATGCGGAAGAACGCATCGTCCGCAAGGAAGGCAAGAAGAAGTAAGGATCACGCGAAATGGCTAGCACTAAAGAAGCTCTCGTGCGCCGCGCCAACCGCGTGCGCCGTTCCATCAAGGCGGTCGCCAACGGCCGTCCGCGCCTGTCGGTTCATCGCTCGTCGAAGAACATCTACGTACAGGTCATCGACGACGTGGCCGGCAAGACCCTTGCCGCTGCTTCGACGCTCGACACCGATCTGCGCTCGTCGCTGAAGACGGGCGCCGACACGGCAGCAGCCGCTGCCGTCGGCAAGCTCATTGCCGAGCGCGCAGTCAAGGCCGGCGTCAAGGACGTCGTCTTCGACCGTGGCGCCTTCCTCTATCACGGCCGCGTCAAGGCTCTTGCCGACGCAGCCCGTGAAGGTGGTCTGAACTTCTGATCCTCGGTCGGGCGCTCCGGCGCCCGCCGACCAGCTCAGGGTATTGGTCGCTTCCATTCCTGAAATGGAGGCGACTTTCGTCAATCTGCCGATTGCACCCGGAAAAGAAAAAGGAAAAGGACAATGGCACAGGAAAAGCGCGGTCGCGATGACCGCCAGAACCGCGAAGAGCGCGACAGCGAGTTTGTCGATAAGCTCGTCGCGATCAACCGCGTCGCGAAGGTCGTCAAGGGCGGCCGTCGTTTCGGTTTTGCAGCTCTCGTCGTCGTCGGCGACCAGAAGGGCCGCGTCGGCTTCGGCCATGGCAAGGCTCGTGAAGTTCCGGAAGCGATCCGGAAGGCCACCGAAGCCGCCAAGCGCGACCTCATCTTCGTCCCGCTGCGCTCGGGCCGCACGCTGCACCACGACGTGCACGGCCGCCACGGCGCCGGCAAGGTTCTGCTTCGTTCGGCCAAGGCCGGTACCGGTATCATCGCCGGTGGTCCGATGCGCGCCGTCTTCGAAACGCTCGGCGTTCATGACGTCGTCGCCAAGTCGACCGGTTCCTCGAACCCGTACAACATGATCCGTGCGACGTTCGACGCTCTCAAGAGCCAGATGCACCCGAAGGACATCGCAGCTCAGCGCGGCATGAAGTACGCCACGCTGCAGGCTCGTCGTCAGTCGGCTGGCGTTGCTGCTGAAGAATAAGGAGCACTGATCCATGGCTAAGAAAGAAACCGCCAAGAAGACGGTGACTGTCGAGCAGATCGGCAGCCCCATCCGCCGTCCGGCCGTACAGCGCGCAACGCTCGTCGGCCTGGGCCTCAACAAGATGCACCGGGTTCGCACGCTGGAAGACACCCCGTCTGTCCGCGGCATGATCCGTGCCGTCCAGCACCTCGTTCGCGTCGTCGACGAGAAGTGAGGGAGTAGAGATCATGAAGCTTAACGAAATCAAGGACAACGAAGGTTCTTCGAAGGGCCGCAAGCGCCTCGGTCGCGGTATCGGCTCCGGCAAGGGCAAGACCGGTGGTCGCGGTGTCAAGGGTCAGAAGGCTCGTTCGGGCGTCGCCATCAACGGCTTCGAAGGCGGTCAGATGCCCATCTACCGTCGCCTGCCGAAGCGCGGCTTCAACAACATCTTCGCATCCGACTTCGTCATCGTTTCCCTGGACCGCGTCCAGAAGGCAATCGATGCCGGCAAGCTCGATGCCAAGGCGACCGTTGACGCAGCCGCTCTCAAGGCTGCCGGCGTCATCCGCCGCGAAAAGGACGGCGTGCGCATCCTCGCCGACGGCGAACTGAAGGCCAAGGTCGCCTTCGAGGTCGCCGGCGCCTCCAAGCCTGCGGTCGAGAAGATCGAAAAGGCCGGCGGCTCGGTGAAGCTGCTGGCCGCAGCAGCGGAAGCCGCGGAATAATTCGACAAAATAGTCGCCCGGTGTGCTTCACACCGGGCGATTTTGCTCCCATATGTGAGCCTCACAACGACCGTCGGGATTCTCGTCCCCATCGTTATCCGGAATAAAAGCCAGGGTGAGGCCGGGATTGCTTGACAATCCGCGTTTCAACCGGTTTAGGCTCCATCCGCCCGCTTCGCCGCAACGGCGCAGGCAGGCACGACGAATTTCAGCATTGGCGATCGGTCCGGGGAGGGCCGGGCGCGAATGCCAACGGATCAGCCAATCCGGACCTGGCCGGGCGTTACCGCCGCCGGATCGGCTTCGCGGAGAAATGCATGGCTTCGGCAGCGGAACAACTTGCCTCTAACCTCAACTTCTCGACTTTCGCCAAGGCGGAAGACCTGAAGAAGCGCCTCTGGTTCACGCTGGGCGCGCTGATCGTCTATCGGCTCGGCACCCATATTCCCCTGCCGGGCCTCAACGCCGAAGCCTTCGCACAGGCCTTCCGCGGCCAGTCGGGCGGCATTCTCGGCCTCTTCAACATGTTCTCCGGCGGCGCCGTCGAGCGCATGGCGATCTTCGCGCTCGGCATCATGCCGTACATTTCCGCGTCGATCATCGTGCAGCTGATGACTTCGGTCGTTCCCTCGCTGGAGCAGCTGAAGAAGGAAGGCGAGCAGGGCCGCAAAATCATCAACCAGTACACCCGCTACGGCACGGTGCTGCTCGGCACGCTGCAGGCCTACGGCATCGCGGTGGGCCTTGAGAGCGGGGCAGGGCTGGTCAACGATCCGGGCTGGTTCTTCCGCATATCCACCGTCATCTCGCTGCTCGGCGGCACCATGTTCCTGATGTGGCTCGGTGAGCAGATCACCTCGCGCGGCATCGGCAACGGCATCTCGCTGATCATCTTCGCCGGCATCGTGGCGGCCCTGCCGCGCGCCCTCGGCAACACGCTGGAACTCGGCCGTACCGGCCAGCTTTCCATCGGCGTCGTGCTTGCGGTCGTCGTCATGGCGGTCTGCGTCATCGCGCTCATCGTCTTCGTCGAGCGCGCCCAGCGTCGCCTGCTGATCCAGTATCCGAAGCGCCAGGTCGGCAACCGCATGTTCCAGGGCGATACCTCGCACCTGCCGCTGAAGCTGAACACCTCGGGCGTCATCCCGGCGATCTTCGCCTCCTCGCTGCTGCTGCTGCCGGCAACGGTCGCGGGCTTCTCGAATACGGCTGCGATGCCGAACTGGGCGACGACGATCATCGCCTCGCTCGGCCACGGCAAGCCGCTCTACATGGTGCTCTACGCCGCCATGATCGCCTTCTTCGCCTTCTTCTACACGGCCATCGTCTTCAATCCGAAGGACACGGCCGACAATCTGAAGAAGCACGGCGGCTTCATTCCGGGCATCCGTCCGGGCGAGCGCACCGCCGAATATATCGACTACGTGCTGACCCGCATCACGGTCGTCGGCGCCATTTACCTGATGTTCGTCTGTATCCTTCCCGAAATCCTGATCGCGCAGACCGGGGTGCCATTCTACCTTGGTGGTACGTCGCTTTTGATTGTTGTCAGCGTGACCCTGGATACTGTAGCACAGATACAGGGCCACCTGATCGCCCAGCAGTATGAGGGGCTGATCAAGAAGTCGAAGCTGCGTGGAGGAAAGAGGGGACGATGAGACTGATTTTTCTGGGACCGCCCGGCGCTGGCAAGGGGACTCAAGCCAAGCTCCTGACGGAAAGGCACGGCATTCCGCAGCTTTCCACGGGTGACATGCTGCGCGCGGCCGTCGCCGCCGGAACGGATGTCGGCAAGCGTGCCAAGGCCGTCATGGATGCCGGCCAGCTCGTCTCCGACGCGATCGTCAACGAGATCGTTTCCGACCGCATCGATTCGCCGGACTGTGCCAAGGGCTTCATCCTCGACGGTTACCCGCGCACGGTTCCCCAGGCGGAAGCCCTCGACGGGATCCTCGCCGGCAAGGGCATCGCGCTCGACGCGGTCATCGAGCTGAAGGTGGACGAGGATGCGCTGGTCAAGCGCATGGAGAATCGCGTAGCCGAAACCATTGCCGCCGGCGGCACGGTTCGCTCCGACGACAATCCGGAAGCCTTCAAGCGTCGCCTCACGGAATACCGTGAGAAGACCGCGCCGCTGTCGAACTACTATGCTTCGACGGGCAAGCTTCAGACGGTCGACGGCATGGCCGATGTCGACAAGGTGACCGCGCAGATCGCGGGAATCCTCGAGAACGCCTGATATCAGGTTAAAAAGGACGGCCGGGGAGTTGACTTTTTCGGCCGATTCCCCTTAAGACAGCGCCAACTCGCGACATACCATTGCGATCGGCGCGGATTTCGAAGAACGAAGTCCGGGTACGGTCGTTTTCGACATGTCCCGAACATCAGATTGAGCAGCGGCTTTCGTGGCCGTATCGAATGAAGAAGACCACTTGCCGGATGGCAACTGGAAGCAAGGAGAACAGGCGTGGCACGTATCGCTGGCGTCAACATCCCGACCGCGAAGCGCGTCGTAATCGCGCTCCGTTACATTCACGGGATCGGCCCGAAGTTTGCACAGGAAATCATCGAGAAGGTCGGCATCCCGGCTGATCGTCGCGTGCATCAGCTCACGGACGCAGAAATCCTGCAGATCCGTGAAGCCATCGACCGCGACTACCAGGTCGAAGGCGACCTGCGTCGCGAAACCTCGATGAACATCAAGCGTCTCATGGACCTCGGTTGCTACCGTGGCCTGCGTCACCGTCGTAGCCTCCCGGTTCGCGGCCAGCGCACGCACACCAACGCCCGTACCCGCAAGGGTCCGGCCAAGGCCATCGCAGGCAAGAAGAAGTAATTTCCCGGAAACGGGGAACGGGAGGCTGGCGCTTCGCGCCGGCCTCTTTTGAGTTTCGAGCGGGGTCTTGTCCTTTGTGAGGATCCCGGTCGGTGGAGCTGCTGGTGCTACGGCAGTGACGATATCGCCGCAGACCTGAGCCTTCGGGCATGTCTGCAAATACTGTTCAGGGCAGGGTTTCGACCCCGTCCGGTGGAGCCGCTGGAATTACGGCGGTGTCGAGATCAACGAAAGGACTATCCATGGCCAAGGAAGCCGCACGCGTCCGCCGTCGCGAACGCAAGAACATCACCTCGGGTGTTGCTCACGTCAATTCTTCGTTCAACAACACGATGATCACCATCACCGACGCACAGGGCAACGCGATTGCCTGGTCGTCCGCCGGTGCAAAGGGCTTCAAGGGTTCGCGCAAGTCGACCCCGTTCGCAGCCCAGATCGCTGCCGAAGACTGCGCCAAGAAGGCCCAGGAACACGGCATGAAGTCGCTGGAAGTCGAAGTCTGCGGTCCGGGTTCCGGCCGTGAATCGGCTCTGCGCGCCCTCCAGGCTGCCGGCTTCATGATCACGTCCATCCGCGACGTGACCCCGATCCCGCACAACGGTTGCCGTCCGCGCAAGAAGCGCCGCGTCTGATCATCGACTTCAAACAACCGCGGAGGCCATCCGGCTTCCGCGGTACTTCAGGGCTCGGCCGTCACGATTGGATGGTGGCGGCGAACGGAAGGCAAAACACATGATCCAGAAAAACTGGCAGGAACTGATCAAGCCGAACAAGGTGGAATTCACCTCCTCCGGCCGCACCAAGGCAAGCCTTGTTGCCGAGCCGCTGGAGCGTGGCTTCGGCCTGACGCTCGGCAACGCGCTGCGTCGCGTGCTCCTGTCGTCGCTGCGCGGTGCGGCTGTTACCGCCGTGCAGATCGACGGCGTCCTGCACGAGTTCTCCTCCATCCCGGGCGTTCGGGAAGATGTGACGGACATCGTGCTCAACATCAAGGAAATCGCCATCAAGATGGATGGCGACGATTCCAAGCGCATGGTCGTGCGCAAGCAGGGCCCGGGCGTCGTAACGGCTGGTGACATCCAGACGGTCGGCGACATCGAGATCCTGAACCCCGACCACGTCATCTGCACCCTCGACGAGGGCGCGGAAATCCGCATGGAGTTCACGGTCAACAACGGCAAGGGCTACGTCCCGGCCGACCGCAACCGCTCCGAAGACGCACCGATCGGCCTCATCCCGGTCGACAGCCTCTACTCGCCGGTCAAGAAAGTGTCCTACAAGGTGGAAAACACCCGTGAAGGCCAGGTTCTCGACTACGACAAGCTGACGATGACCATCGAGACCGACGGTTCCGTCACGGGCGAAGATGCGATCGCGTTCGCGGCCCGCATTCTTCAGGACCAGCTCTCGGTCTTCGTCAACTTCGACGAACCGCAGAAGGAAGCCGAGGAAGAATCGGTCACGGAACTGGCGTTCAACCCGGCGCTCCTCAAGAAGGTCGACGAACTGGAACTTTCCGTCCGTTCGGCGAACTGCCTGAAGAACGACAACATCGTCTATATCGGCGATCTCATTCAGAAGACCGAAGCCGAAATGCTTCGCACTCCGAATTTTGGTCGCAAGTCGCTCAACGAGATCAAGGAAGTTCTCGCTTCCATGGGCCTGCACCTCGGCATGGAAGTGCCCGCATGGCCGCCGGAAAACATCGAAGATCTCGCCAAGCGCTACGAAGACCAGTACTAAGGCCGCACGCGCCCCTCGGGGCGCGCAAAGCTGGCCTTAGCATCTATGAACTGCGCATGTCCCTTTGTCCCGCAAGGCGGGACGGACATGCGCCACCATCAAACGGCAGGCGACTGCCTGCATGTGAAGGAGAATCGAGATGCGCCACCAGAATTCGGGTCGCAAACTCAACCGTACCGCAAGCCACCGCAAGGCGATGTTCGCCAACATGGCTGCCTCGCTCATCCAGCATGAGCAGATCGTAACGACGCTGCCGAAGGCGAAGGAAATCCGCCCGATCGTCGAGAAGCTCGTCACCCTCGGCAAGCGCGGCGACCTGCACGCTCGCCGTCAGGCGATCTCGCAGATCCGCGACGTTGCCGTCGTTTCGAAGCTCTTCGACGCGATCGCAAGCCGCTATGCCAACCGTAACGGTGGCTACCTGCGCATCATGAAGGCCGGCTTCCGCCACGGCGACAACGCCCCGCTCGCCGTCATCGAGTTCGTCGACCGCGACGTCGATGCCAAGGGCGCTGCCGACAAGGCCCGCGTAGCCGCTGAAGAAGCTGCTGCCGAAGCTGCCTGATCCCTTCGGGATACGAAAACAGGAAAGGCCGGAAGAGCGATCTTCCGGCCTTTTGCTGTTATGCCCTGTTGAATTGCGGCCGTCCGCCCGTCCCGCGCTTCCAGCGATTGAAGGGCGTTCGCACGAGGCGCCAGGCAAGCAGCAGCGCGACGAGGCCGATATAGGTCCACGGCTCCAGACCCACGACCTTGACGGACATGGCGAAGTGCAGCGCGCCTGCGGCGGCGATGACATAGACGAGCCGGTGCAGCTTCACCCAGCGCGGACCCAGCCGGCGGATCGACCAGTTGTTGGAGGTCAGCGCCAGCGGGATCAGGAACACGAAGGCCGCCATGCCGATGGTGATGAAGGGCCGCTTGGCGATATCGATCAGGATCGCCTGGAAATTCAGGTACTGGTCGAGCACCATATAGGTCAGGAAGTGCATCAGCACATACCAGAAGGCGAGCAGCCCGAGGGCGCGCCGATAGCGGATCCAGTTGATGCCGGCAAGGTCGCGCAGCGGCGTGATCGCGAGCGTGGCGACGAGGAAGCGCAGCGCCCAGAGCCCCAGCAGGTGTTCGAATTCCTTCACCGGATTGCCCGGAAGCCCGCCCGTCGCGCCGAGCCAGAAGCCGTAGGCCGCAGGCGCAAGCCCGGCGGCATAGAGCAGCCAGATCGATGCGGCATGGTACTTGCGGGGCAGGGCGGGCAGCAGAGCCATCAGTAATTGGCCCTGAGGTCCATGCCGGCATAGAGGCTCGCCACCTCGTCCGCATAGCCGTTGAAGGGCAGGGTCGGGCGCCTGTTGGCGCCGAAGAAGCCGCCTTCGCCGATGCGGTTCTCGCTCGCCTGGCTCCAGCGCGGGTGATCGACCTCCGGATTGACGTTGGCGTAGAAGCCGTATTCCTCGGGTGCGGAAATATTCCAGGTCGAGGGCGGCTGCTTGTCGGTGAGGGTGATCTTCACGATCGACTTGATGCCCTTGAAGCCGTATTTCCACGGCACGACGAGGCGGACCGGCGCGCCGTTCTGGTTCGGCAGCGTCTTGCCGTAGACACCGACGGAGAGGATCGCCAGCGGATGGCGCGCCTCGTCGAGCCTCAGGCCCTCGACATAGGGCCAGGGCAGGGACTGGAAGAAACCGGACTGACCGGGCATCTCCTTCGGCCGGACGACCGTTTCGAAGGCGACGTATTTCGCATCGCCGAGCGGCTCGACCTTGTCGAGGAGTGCTGCGAGCGGAAAACCGACCCAGGGGATCACCATCGACCAGGCTTCCACGCAGCGCATGCGATAGACCCGGTCCTCGAGCGGCATGGCCAGCAGCTCCTCCAGCCCGAATTCCTTCGGCTTGCCGACGAGGCCACCGACCTTGATGGTCCAGGGCGTCGGCTTGAATTTCTCCGAATTCGCCTGCGGGTCGCCCTTGCCCATGCCGAATTCATAGAAATTGTTGTAGCTGGTCACGTCCTTTTCCGGCGTCAGCTTCTCATCGACGGTATAGGCGCTCTTCGACGCCTTCAGCGCTTCGGCGAAGGCGGGCGTTCCGGCGGCTGCCAGCATGCCGCCGGCGGCAGCGGCGAGAAAAGAGCGCCGGTTGAAGAAACAGCTTTCCGGCGTGATCTCGGAGGCATTGATGCGGGGCGGGCGATAGAGGGTCATGGCGGCTCGATCCATTCGGTTGCTTGCCTGATACCTACGTAAAGAACTCCCATGTTGTTTCAACGGCGGGGAAGATTTGCGGCAACCACTTTTTCGTGCACGCCGCGTGAGCGCCGGCGCATGAAAAGACCTGCGCGGTTTGCCTTTTTTCCTGCGAAATCCTATCTGATCGTGACGTGGAAACGAAGGAGACTCGTCCATGCTGAAAGCCCGCATCCTGCTTGCCGCCCCCGTTGTCATGGCGCTGGCGCTGGTGACACCCGCAACGGCCCAGGAGCGAACCGTGCCCCAGTCGCGCACGGAGATGCAGCTCTCCTTCGCGCCGCTCGTCAAGCAGGTCGAGAATGCCGTCGTCAACGTCTATGCCGAGCGCGTCGTCGAGCGCCGCTCGATCTTCGAGGGCGACCCCTTCTTCGAGGAATTCTTCGGCCAGCGCATGCCGAACCGCAGCGAGAAACAGTCCTCGCTCGGCTCGGGCGTCATCGTCGGCGCCAAGGGCTTCGTGGTGACCAACAACCACGTCATCGAGGGCGCGAGCGACATCAAGGTCGCGCTTGCCGACGGTCGCGAATTCGAGAGCACCGTCGTGCTCAAGGACGAGCGCGTCGACCTCGCCGTGCTGAAGATCAAGTCGGATGCCGATTTCGCCACCCTGCCGCTCGGCGACAGCGATGCTGTCCAGGTCGGCGATCTGGTGCTGGCCATCGGCAACCCCTTCGGCGTCGGCCAGACGGTGACGAGCGGCATCGTCTCGGCGCTTGCCCGCAACCAGGTGCGCTCGGGCGATTTCGGCTTCTTCATCCAGACGGACGCCGCGATCAATCCCGGCAATTCCGGCGGCGGCCTCATCAACATGAACGGCGAGCTGATTGGCATTAACACCGCCATCTTCTCGCGCGGCGGCGGTTCGAACGGCGTCGGCTTCGCCATTCCCGCCAATCTCGTGAAGACCTTCGTCGCCAGCGCGGAGAACGGCAACGCCACCTTCGATCGCCCCTTCATCGGCGCGACTTTCGATCCGGTGACCTCGGAAGTTGCCGACGCCCTCGGTCTCGACCGCGCCCGCGGCGCGCTCATTTCGCAGGTCCAGACCGGCAGCCCGGCGGAAAAGGCCGGCATGAAGGCCGGACAGGTCGTCACCGCCGTCAACGGCATCCCGGTCGAGCATCCCGATGCGCTGGGCTATCGTCTCACCACCGTCGGCATCGGCGGCACGGCGCGCATCACCGTCATCGCCGACGGCAAGGAGCAGGAGCTGACGCTTTCCCTCGACCGCGCGCCCGAGACGACGCCGCGTGACGAGCGGCTGATCGAGGGCCGCAATCCCTTCTCCGGCGCGGTCGTCGCGAACCTCTCGCCGCGCGTCGCCGAGGAGCTGCGCATGCCGACCAACAAGACGACCACCGGCGTGGTGATCACCGAGATCAACCGCGGCTCGCCCGCCGCCCGCATCGGCCTCCAGCCGCGCGACATCGTCATCGAGCTGAACGGCACGCCCGTCACCACCACCGAGAAGCTCGCCGCGCTCGTCGGCGAGGATCCGTCCATCTGGCGCGTCGAGATCGAGCGCGACGGCCAGCGCATCCGCCAGTTCTTCCGATGAGCGACCTCTTCGCCCCGCGTGAACCGGAGGAAATGGCGGCAAAACGGCCTCTGGCCGATCGCCTGCGCCCCCGCACGCTGGGCGAGGTCTCCGGTCAGGAGCACCTGACCGGTCCGGACGGCGTCCTCTCGCGCATGATCGAGGCGGGTTCGCTCGGCTCGATGATCTTCTGGGGCCCGCCGGGCACCGGCAAGACCACGGTGGCGCGGCTGCTCTCCGGCGAGACGGGCCTTGCCTTCGAGCAGATCTCGGCGATCTTCTCCGGCGTCGCCGATCTCAAGAAGGTCTTCGAGGCCGCGCGCCTGCGCCGCATGGGCGGCCGCCAGACCCTGCTTTTCGTCGACGAGATCCATCGCTTCAACCGCGCCCAGCAGGACAGCTTCCTGCCGGTCATGGAGGACGGCACCATCGTGCTCGTCGGCGCGACGACGGAAAACCCGTCCTTCGAGCTCAACGCCGCTCTTCTCTCGCGCGCCCGCGTTCTGACCTTCAAGCCGCATGACGAGCAAAGCCTTGAGGAGCTGCTGAAGCGCGCCGAGGTCATCGAGGAAAAGCCGCTGCCGCTCGACGAGGAGGCGCGCGCCTCGCTGCTGCGCATGGCGGACGGCGACGGGCGGGCGGTGCTGACGCTGGCGGAGGAAGTGTGGCGGGCGGCGCGCTCCGGCGAGACCTTCGGCCAGGACGATCTCTTCCGCATCGTCCAGCGCCGCGCGCCGGTCTACGACAAGTCGCAGGACGGCCACTACAATCTCATCTCCGCCCTGCACAAGGCCGTGCGCGGCTCGGACCCCGATGCGGCGCTCTACTATCTCACCCGCATGCTGGATGCCGGCGAGGACCCGCTGTTCCTCTGCCGCCGCATGGTGCGCATGGCGGTGGAGGATATCGGTCTTGCCGATCCGCAGGCGCTCGTCGTCTGCAATGCGGCGAAGGACGCCTACGATTTCCTCGGCTCGCCGGAAGGTGAGCTGGCGCTGGCGCAGGCCTGCGTCTATCTCGCCGCCGCCCCGAAATCCAACGCCGTCTATACCGCCTACAAGTCCGCCATGCGCGCGGCGAAGGAAAACGGTTCACTGCTGCCGCCCAAGCACATCCTCAACGCCCCGACCAAGCTGATGAAGGGCGAGGGCTATGGCGAGGGCTACCGCTACGATCATGACGAGCCGGAGGCCTTTTCCGGCCAGGATTATTTCCCGGAGAAGATGGGCCGCCGCACCTTCTACGATCCACCGGAGCGCGGCTTCGAGCGGGAGCTGCGCAAGCGGCTGGAATGGTGGGCGAAGCTGCGCCGGGAGAAGGCCGGGAACGGCTAGGCGGCGCCGAAGCGGGGCGCCGGCTTCTGCGGCGCCTGCGGCACCAGCTTGATCGAGGATTCCGCCTTGCCGGGAAGGCCCTCCATGTCCACCACCACATGCCAGTGGCCGCTTTGCGGAATCTTCAGCCGGATCGGCGATTGCTTTGCAACGCCGCCGAGGAACTTGTGCTGGCGGGCATTCCTGAAGAGATCGAAATTGGCATGGCTCATCAGGCGCACATTGGCGACGGCCGAAAGCGTGATCTCGATCACCGTGCCGCTGCGCTGCATGTCGAGGTCGTAATGCGTATAGGAAAAGCTGTGCGCCATGGGTCGCCCGGATATCTGGGATAGCGCTGATATGATGGCATGCGCCGGTTAACGTTCCCTTCTCGCAGGCGATGCGGCTCCCTAGGCAATAGTGACGCATATTCAAACGGTTGTCCTGGAAAGCGGATTCAAGTCCGCAGCGACTTGATTCAAAGTCGCAGGCGCGTTGGATGAGCATGCCGATGTCAAAGAGCCGTCATTGCGAAAGCGACTCTACCGCGGTGGCCGAGGCCGGAGAGATTGGCGGGCGAAATCTCCGCAAAGGGCGAAGCCCGGATGCGGAGAGGTGCATCCGGGCTTCGCCGCGCCCGTGAGGCCGTCTGCCGGCGGGGCCCGGCCGATCGACCCATATCGGCGGCTCGCTCGGTGGCAGACGCGGACGCGTTTTGCGCGGAGGGCAGGAGCCATCCGGTAGGAGAAATGTCGCATGGGCTGGATTGGCGCGCTGTTTCCCGCGGAACAGCTCAGAGCCTTTCCGTCCAGGCCTTCACCGTCTTCGCCATCGTGGCAAGGTGGTCGGCGGCGGAGAAGCCGGAAATGCTCTTGCGGGGCTTGAGGTCATGGTCGCCGTCCTCGAGCCACAGGAAGCGGATGCGCTCCGGCAGGCCATAGGCCGGAACCTCCTCGCTCGTGCCGAAGGGATCGCGCGTTCCCTGGCAGATCAGCGCCGGCACGCGAAGCGTCGTCAGATGCGCGGTGCGAAGCTGCGTCGGCTTTTCCGGCGGGTGGAAGGGATAGCCGAGGCAGAGGAGGCCGGCGATGCGCCCTTCGGCGTAAAGCCCGTCCGCCACCATGCTGGCGACGCGCCCGCCCATCGACTTGCCGCCGATGACGAGCTTGCCCGTAGCGCCGAGCTCGGCGACGGCGGCGCAAAATTCCGGGTTCAGGGTCTCGGCCTTCGGCGGCGGCCTGCGGCTGCCCTCCGTGCGCCGCGCCACCATGTAGGAGAATTCGAAGCGGGCGACGCGCAGGCCTTCGGCCGCCAGCGCCGTCGCCGCAGCATTCATCGCCGGCGAATCCATCGGCGCGCCGCTGCCATGGGCAAGCAGCAGGGTGGCGAGCGCATCCTGCGGGCCGGTGAAGAGGAAGGGCAGGCTCATGCGGCCATCTTACTTCGCGTGGTCCCTGACGTCGCCGGGCGCGATCGGGTCGCTGGCCGGAAAGGTCTCCTCCAGCGCTTCTTCCAGATAGTCGTCCTGCTCGGCCTTGAGGCTCTTTTCCTTCTGGCGGGCCTGTTCCTTTTTCAGCGAGGCCTTGGGGCTGTCCTTTTCCGTCGCCATGGTCGTCTCCTTCGGTCGTGTTTCTCAGGATAGCGTGTTTTGCGGCGGGGGCGAAGGGTTAGAGCAATCCAGCAAAAGTGCGCAGCGGTTTTGCGTCCGGAATTGCGTAGAAACAAACGGATAGAGCGTTTTCGCGATTCGAAGAAAAGCGAAAGTGCTCTAGCTCTCCGGCAGCGAAAGCTCGGCGATGACCGGCAGGTGGTTCGAGCCGAAGGCCGGGCCGATGCGATGCGCCCGCACGGAAATATCCGGCGACACGACGATATGGTCGATCGAGGCGCCGATATAGGCGAGGGCGACGAGCTTCATGCTGAAGCGCGTCACCGGCTGCAGCCAGCCGCCCGCGGTGGAGGCAAGGCCGGCCTGCCGCAGGAAGCCGCGGAAGAACGGCGACCAGGTGGGCGTGTTCCAGTCGCCGGCGACGATGACCGGGCCCTTTTCGAGATCGCCCTTTACCGCATCGGCGGCGGCGGAAAGATAGGCGTTGCGGTCGCGCCACTGCCAGGGCCGGCGCGGCGTTTCGGGATGGAAGGCGTAGAGGAAGAGCGGCTTTCCGCCGAGGTCGAGCTCGAGGCGCAGCGGCTGCTTGTAGGCGCGCTCCTCGGTGAAGGCGCGCTTCAGCTCGGTCTCGGCGCGGATCGGCAGGCGGGAAAAGACCTTCAGGCTGTCGCGTGCGCGGCTTTCCGTGCTGCTTTGGTAAGGGTAGAGTCCGGCGGCCGAAAGCGCCTCGTCCCAGACGCGGGTCGTTTCCTCCAGAACCACGATGTCGGGCTTTTCCCGGCGCAGGATCTCGATGAAGCCGGCGGGTCCCTCGACATTTCCGACGAACAGATTGGCCGTGAGGACCTTGAGCCCTCCATCGCGGGCGGGGCGGGCGGTCGGCACGTCGAAGGCGGGAATGAGCGCGACGCCGATGCCGAGCAGCGCCATCGCGATCGCCTTCAGCCGCCGCGTCACCAGGGCGCCGACGAGGAAGAGGGCGCCGATGGTCACCACATAGGGCCAGGCGAAGGTGAGGAGATCGACGAGCCAGAATCGGTCGGCGGCAAGCACCACGACGCTGACGGCGAAGAGATAGGCGATGACGCCCGGCAGGATGAGGACGCGATAGGCAAGGGCGACCAGCCCCCGGCGCGGCGTTGTCTGCATCGACTGTTCCTTCTGCATCACGGGATTCGGTTCAGGTCGATTCCCGTAACGGGAGGTTTGCATGTACCGTGTGCATGCCGAGGCTGCAATGCATTGCGGTGTGGCGGGAAAGGTGCCTGCCGCAGTTCGTCGGTTTCGGCCGGGTTTGCCGCTGCCATCGGCCGGGGGCGGGAAAATGGGCGCGTATTTGCCAGAAAGGTAAGGGCGTTCCGTGCCGCGTGAATCCTCGGCTGTGAGCCGTGAGTGGCATTGAAACGGAAAACCCGGGGATCGCTCCCCGGGTTTTCGTTTATCAGGTCGGTCCTGGCCGCTTAGCTGCAGCCGCTGGTCGCGCCGCAGGTGTCGCACTTCTCGCAGGTGCCGTTGCGCACCATGGTGAAGTTCTGGCACTCGGAGCACATGTTGCCCGTATAGCCCTGTGCGATGGAGCGCATGCGGCGTTCGGCTTCCAGCTTCTTGGCTTCGGCCTTGGCGCTGGCGGCTTCGGCGGCGGCCTTGTCGGAGAAGAGCGCGGTCACGCTTTCGGGCGCTTCGTCCGCTACCTCTTCCGCGATCTCCTCGGCCAGTTCGGCGGCGCGTTCCTCGTAGTCGCGCTTGAAGGCGACGATTTCGGAGGTGGCGATGGCGGTTGCCGGCTCCAGCTTGCGGGCGGCGCTGCCGGCAAAGGAGGTGACGTTGCCGGTCGAGGCTGCCTTGGCGGGCGCGGCGGTGGCTGCACCCTTCGGCTCGGAAAGCGAGCGCTCGCTCTGTCCGCCCTGGACGAGGGTCGGCTTGTGGCCGCGCGTCCAGCCGGTCGAGATCAGGTTCGTCTTGCCTTCCTGGATGCCCTTGCCGAGCGCCGTGTTGCCGAAGTCGGACGTGTCGACATGGGCAAGGTCGTGGCGGCCGAGATAGGAGACGGCAAGCTCGCGGAAGACGTAGTCGAGGATCGACGTGGCGTTCTTGATCGCATCGTTGCCGATGACCATGCCGGCCGGCTCGAACTTGGTGAAGGTGAAGGCCTCCACATATTCTTCGAGCGGTACGCCGTACTGCAGGCCCAGCGAGATGGCGATGGCGAAGTTGTTCATCATCGCACGGAAGGCGGCGCCTTCCTTGTGCATGTCGATGAAGATCTCGCCGAGGCGGCCGTCGCCGAATTCGCCGGTGCGCAGATACACCTTGTGCCCGCCGATGACGGCCTTCTGGGTGTAGCCCTGGCGGCGGTTCGGCAGCTTCTCGCGGTCGCGCACCAGGCGCTCGACGATCCGCTCGACGATCTTCTCCGTGACCTGCACGGCCTGGGCGGCGGCGGGCGCGGCGACCAGCGCCTCGACGGCATCGTCCTCGTCCTCCTCATCCTCGATCAGTGAGGCGTTGAGCGGCTGCGAGAGCTTGGAGCCGTCGCGGTAGAGGGCGTTGGCCTTCAGCGCGAGCTTCCAGGAGAGCATGTAGGCGTTCTTGCAGTCCTCGACGGTCGCCTCGTTCGGCATGTTGATCGTCTTGGAGATGGCGCCCGAGATGAACGGCTGGGCCGCCGCCATCATGCGGATATGGCTTTCGACCGAAAGGTAGCGCTTGCCGATCTTGCCGCACGGATTGGCGCAATCGAAGACCGGCAGGTGCTCGGCCTTGAGGAAGGGGGCGCCTTCCAGCGTCATCGCGCCGCAAACGTGGATGTTCGCCGCCTCGATGTCCTTCCTCGTGAAGCCGACATGCTCCAGCAGGTTGAAGGACATGTCCGAAAGCTGCTCGTCCGTGACCTTCAGCGTCTCCTTCAGGAAGTCGGCGCCGAGCGTCCACTGGTTGAAGGCGAACTTGATGTCGAAGGCGGACTTCAGGCCCGCATTGACGGCTTCGATCTTCTCGTCGGTGAAGCCCTTGGCCTTCAGCGTCGACGGGTTGATGGCCGGCGCCTGGTTCATATTGCCATGGCCGACGGCATAGGCCTCGATCTCGGCGATCTGGCTTTCCGAATAGCCGAGCGTGCGCAGCGCTTCCGGCACGGCGCGGTTGATGATCTTGAAGTAGCCGCCGCCGGCGAGCTTCTTGAACTTCACCAGGGCGAAGTCGGGCTCGATGCCGGTCGTGTCGCAGTCCATGACGAGGCCGATCGTGCCAGTCGGCGCGATGACGGTCGTCTGGGCGTTGCGGTAGCCGTGCTTCTCGCCGAGCGCCACGGCCTTGTCCCAGGCCGCGGTGGCATGGGCGACCAGGGCCGGATCGGAGCATTCGTCATGGATGAGGGCGACCGGGTTGACCGACAGCGCCTCATAGCCCGCCGTCTCGCCATAGGCGGCGCGGCGGTGGTTGCGCATGACGCGCAGCATGTTGTCGCGGTTCGGCGCAAAGCCCGGGAATGGGCCGAGCTCGCCTGCCATCTCGGCCGAGGTCGCATAGGCGACGCCCGTCATGATGGCGGTCAGCGCACCGGCGATGGCGCGGCCTTCGGCCGAGTCATATGGGATGCCCGAGGACATCAGCAGGCCGCCGATGTTCGCATAGCCGAGGCCGAGTGTGCGGTACTCGTAGGAAAGTTCGGCGATCTGGCGCGAGGGGAACTGTGCCATCATGACCGAAACTTCGAGCACGATGGTCCACAGGCGCACGGCATGTTCGTAATCGGCGATGTCGATCTTCTTCGTCGCCGCGTCCTTGAACTGCAGGAGGTTCAACGAGGCGAGGTTGCAGGCCGTGTCGTCGAGGAACATGTATTCCGAGCACGGGTTCGACGCGCGGATGGGGCCGGCAGCCGGGCAGGTGTGCCAGTCGTTCATCGTCGTGTTGAAGTGCAGGCCCGGATCGGCCGACGCCCAGGCGGCGTAGGAGATGGATTCCCACAGGTCGCGCGCCTTCAGCGTCTTCATGACCTTGCCGTCCTTGCGGGCGGTCAGGTGCCATTCCCCGTCATTCTCGACGGCGCGCAGGAAGTCGTCCTTCAGCGAGACGGAGTTGTTGGAGTTCTGGCCGGAAACGGTGAGATAGGCTTCCGAATCCCAGTCCGTGTCGTAGGTCTTGAACTCGATGTCCTTGTAGCCCTGCCGGGCGAACTGGACGACGCGCTTGATGTAGTTTTCCGGAACCTGGCTCTTCTTGGCGGCGCGGATCTCGCGCTTGAGGGCCGGGTTCTCGGCGGGGTCGTAGCAGCGCTCGCCCTCGGCCGAGCAATTGACGCAGGCCTTCATGATGGCCTTGAGGTGGCCGGCGACGATCTTCGAGCCGGTGACGAGCGCCGCCACCTTCTGCTCTTCCTTGACCTTCCAGTTGATGTAGTCCTCGATATCCGGATGGTCGATGTCGACCACGACCATCTTGGCGGCGCGGCGCGTCGTGCCGCCCGACTTGATGGCGCCGGCTGCGCGGTCGCCGATCTTCAGGAAGCTCATCAGGCCCGAGGAGCGGCCGCCGCCGGAAAGCTTCTCGCCTTCGCCGCGCAGGTGCGAGAAGTTGGAGCCGGTGCCGGAGCCGTATTTGAAGAGGCGCGCTTCACGCACCCACAGGTCCATGATGCCGTTCTCGTTGACGAGATCGTCCTCGACGGACTGGATGAAGCAGGCATGCGGCTGGGGATGCTCGTAGGCCGACCTGGACTTGGTCAGCTTGCCGGTGAAGGGGTCGACATAGAAATGGCCCTGGCCGGGGCCATCGATGCCATAGGCCCAGTGCAGGCCCGTGTTGAACCACTGCGGCGAGTTCGGGGCGACGCGCTGCGTGGCGAGCATGTAGGCGAGTTCGTCCTTGAAGGCGGCAGCGTCTTCCTCGGAAGCGAAATACTTGCCCTTCCAGCCCCAGTAGGTCCAGGTGCCGGCAAGACGGTCGAAGACCTGGCGGGCATCGGTTTCAGAACCGAAGCGCTCGTTTTCCGGCAGCGCCTTCAGGGCTTCGGTATCGGGCACGGAGCGCCACAGGAAGGAGGGAACGTCGTTCTCCTCGACCTTCTTCAGGCGCGCCGGCACGCCGGCCTTGCGGAAGTATTTCTGCGCGAGGATGTCGGCGGCGACCTGGGAGAACTGCGCCGGCACGTCGATATCGGCCAGGCGGAAGACGATGGAGCCGTCCGGGTTCTTGATCTCGCTGGTGGCCTTGCGGAACTCGATCTCCGCATAGGCCGACTGGCCAGGTTTTGTGAAGCGACGTTCTATGCGCATTTCCGTTGTCCTCTGCTGCCGCATCCTGTCCTTGAAAACAGGGCGCAATTAACCCCGTCCAGCCGCAATGCCCTTGCAGCCAGCCCCGATCTTCCAATCCTTGCGGGAAACCCGATCGATCTCGGATGTCCTGTATCTTGTGCTGAGTTTGGCTGCAAACACTAAATATAGTATTAACAGATAGTTTATTCCAGACCCTGCGGGCGCGAAGGCGCATCAAAAAACCGGGCGCGGAAGCACCCTTGCGGTGAGCGGATCATCCGCCCCGCCGCATGCGCAGGAAACGCGATTTCGTGATGGGAACCGACCTCGTAACTTTACGGTCCAGTCGCCGCCGCAACTTGGAATTCATTAACCTCATCAGCCCGATTCTCGTCAAGGGCTGGTTTGTGAATGAAGTTTGAACTCTATATCTTGTGCCTGTGGGCTGTGGAAAATGGGGACATCGCGCAAGGCCTGAAAAATCAGCAGGTTCCGGCCGAAAGGTGAGGCGGCGTGACATGCCTCTGTGGAAAAGCAAAAAAAATCATGGGTGAAAAGAAGGGATTTTTCGACATCCCGACATCAGGGAATAGTCATCCCCGAAGAGTTGTGATCCGTGGATAAAGTGATTCTCCCTGCCGTCAACCCGACTCGCCGGAGGCCCCTTTTAGCGGCCGCAAGGCTGCGGCTTCCCGGGCGGAAACGCCCGGAAAACGGCTGGAAAAGGCGAGGACTCTGGCGTGAAAGAAACGCCGGCACATAGGGCAGGCGAGACGCCGCCGCTATCAGCCGCGGCTGCCCTTGGCGATCGGCTCCTGGTAGGTGAAGCCCATGTCCCAGGGGAAATAGATCCAGGTGTCCTGGCTGACTTCGGTGACGAAGGTGTCGACCAGCGGACGGCCCTTGGGCTTGGCGTAGACGGCGGCGAAATGCGCTTTCGGCAGCATGGCGCGGACCTGCGCGGCGGTCTTGCCGGTATCCGTCAGGTCGTCGACGATAAGGATGCCTTCGCCGCCCTGCTCGGTGAGCTCCGACGAGATTCCCTTGAGGACGTGCATGTCGCCCTGCGAGACATAATCGTGGTAGGAGGCGACGCAGACCGTCTCGATCAGGCGGATGTTCAGTTCGCGCGAGATGACCGCCGCCGGCACGAGACCGCCGCGGGTGATGCAGACGATCGCCTTCCATTCGCGGTCGCCGTCCGCCAGCCGCCAGGCGAGCGCGCGCGCGTCGCGGTGAAACTGATCCCAGGAAACGGGGAAGGCTTTGTCGGGCAGCGACATGACGGGCTCCTGATAGGCGGAAAAAAGAAGATTCCTTCTCTCTAATGCAAGTCGCCGCTCAAGGAAATCGCCGCCCGGCCATGCAGGCCGGGCGATCCACAGCGAAGTCCGCTTCAGCGGGACATCAGCACCGGCACGCGGGCGTGGCGCATCATGGCGCTGGTGACGCCGCCGAAGAGGCGCTGGCGCAGCCGCGAATGGCTGTAGGCGCCCATGACGATGAGGCCTGCGCCGATCTCCGTCGCACGGTGGTTGACGGTCTCGGCGACGGAATGCCGCTCCGATCCGCGTGAGGCGACGGTGGTCTTGATGCCGTGCCGGGCGAGCGTCGCCGCAAGTTCGGCGCCGCAGAATTCGCGCGACTGCATGGAGTTCTCCGGCGGATCGACGGTGAAGATCTCGACCTCCTTCGCTGCCGTCAGGAAGGGCAGGGCATCGAAGGCGGCGCGCGCCGATTCCTTCGAGCCGTTCCAGGCGAGCAGCACCCGGTCGATCGGTTCGGGACCGGCCGGCGCATTGGAGACGAGGTAGACCGGGCGGCCGCTCTCGTAGAGCAGGTCTTCGATATCCTCCTGCGCCGGGCCGTCAGCGTCCGGGTCGAACTGCCCGGCGATGACGATGTCGGCGCCGCGCGCGCTGTCGATGACGCCGGCCGAGGCATAGCCGGCGGTGCCGGTGAAGAGGCGCCATTCATAGGAGATGTCGTCGCGCTCGCAGCGTGAGCGGAAGGCCTGCTCGACCTCGCGCGATTGCCGGCGGGCGCGTTCCTGCAGGTCGAGGACGGCGCTTGGGTCGGGATATTCCATGGGCGCGATCAACGTGACCACGACCGGCGATTCCGCGTGAATGCCGACGACATGCCCGCCGGTGCGGCGCGCGAGCGCAAGCGCGTGGTCCGTCACCTTGCCGGCATCCTCCGCGGCGCTCAGCACCGCCACGATGGTCTTGTAGCTCATTTCGGCCTCCTGTCTGGTCCACACGAACCTTGCGCCTGCCGAAACGCCATAACCTTGATCGGGATCAAACGCCCGCCTTGGCCGCGGCGATTTCTGCAATCATCGCAAGTATATCACGTTCGGCCGCAAGCGCCGGAGATTCCTCGCGGCTGCGGATGACGATTTCCGTCGAGAAGCGGTTTTCCGAAAAGCGCGGATAGGAGCCGATGCTGGTCTCCGGATGGTTCTTCTGGATCTCGGCGAGCGCGCTGCCGATATCGCCCTCGCCGAAGGGCGAGGCGACGGAACGCTGGAGCATGGGCCGCCCGCCCTCGAGCTTCGGCACGACGGTGCCGAGCATCGCGGTGAAGACCTGCGGCACGCCGGCCATCACATAGACATTGCCGATATGGAAGCCCGGCGCCGTGGAAACGGCATTCTCGATATGGACGGAGCCCTCGGGCATGCGCGCCATGCGCTTGCGGGCCTCGTTGAACTCGACGCCGCGCCGCGCATACATCGCGCCGAGCAGTTCCATCGCCAGCGGATCGTGCAGGCACGGCACGCCGAACGCCTTGGAGACGGCATCCGCGGTGATGTCGTCATGGGTCGGGCCGATGCCGCCGGAGGTGAAGACGTAGGTATGGCGCGCGCGCAGCGCGTTCAGCGCATCGACGATCGCGTCTTCGTCGTCGCCGACGATGCGCACTTCCTTGAGGTCGATGCCGGCGAGGAAGAGCATGTCGGCGAGCTGGCCGATATTCTTGTCCTTGGTGCGCCCGGAAAGGAGTTCGTCGCCGATGGCGAGCATGGCGGCGGTGGCGGCGGGGCTGGAACTCATGGGCGCTCTCTGGACTTCGGACAATATTGCCGACCGATGCGGCGGCATTGTCAATGGAGGGTGAACAGTCTGTCGACCGGGCAGCTTCTGGGTGGCCGCCACCTTGAAGTGCTACATCCAAGCCGACGCCGCGATCAAGCGGAAAGGCATCGCAAGACAGGAGACGACGATGGCGAAAGTTCTGGTTCTTTACTATTCGGCCTACGGGCACATCGAAGCCATGGCCTATGCTGCGGCAGAAGGCGCGAAGTCGGCCGGTGCCGACGTGACCGTCAAGCGCGTTCCGGAACTGGTTCCGGAAGAGGTTGCCAAGGCTTCCTACTACAAGATGGACCAGAAGGCCGAGATCGCCACCGTGGCCGAGCTCGAAAACTACGACGCCATCATCGTCGGCGCCGGCACGCGCTTCGGTACGGTCGCCTCGCAGATGCGCAATTTCTGGGACCAGACGGGCGGCCTGTGGGCGCAGGGCAAGCTGGTCGGCAAGGTCGGCTCGGTCTTCACCTCCTCGGCGACCCAGCACGGCGGCCAGGAATCCACCATCCTCGGCTTCATCCCCACGCTGCTGCACCACGGCCTTGCCGTCGTCGGCCTGCCCTATGCCTTCCAGGGCCAGATGGGCGTCGATGCCGTCAAGGGCGGCTCGCCCTACGGCGCCTCGACGATCACCGACGGCGACGGCTCGCGCCAGCCTTCGGAAGTCGAACTCGAAGCCGCCCGCTTCCAGGGCGCGCATGTCGCCAAGATCGCGGCAAAGCTTTCGGCCTGACGTTCTCCTGAAACGTCGCTGAAAAAGAGGGTGCGGCCAGCGTCAGGGGCCGCGCCCTTTTTGTTTGCCGTGATTCCGGAAGAATGCTGGTGCGGGCGGCGGGGATCGAACCCGCACAGCCAAGGCCGAGGGATTTTAAGTCCCTTGCGTCTACCAGTTTCGCCACGCCCGCTTCCCGCGCGTTTTCGATTGCTCGGGCGAAGCAGTCAAGAGCGCGAGGCATAAAACATTTCCTACAGGCATATCCGAGTTGGCTTCCCTTGCGGATGTCAGCCTTCAAAGGGCGGTTGCAGGGAAAATTCACGAATATGCATTCTAAAGTTGCTTTATTATTGAATTGCAACTGAAATAAGTATAACTTTAAGATGTTGAAATGGAGGGGGTTATGAAATCAAAAATTGCATTCTGCCTCGCCATGTTTGTTGGAGGCACCGCTCATGCAGGGTCAATTTGCATTGATGGGAGTTTCATTTTCAGCGGGGATACGCGGGTCATAAACATCTACGACGAGGTGTGCAGGACGGATAAAGGAAACTTCACCGTCATTGGGGGCCAATACACGCGCGGCATAGATGTCTGCTTCAGCGATTCAGGCTATGCCACCGTAATATACAGGAATGTTACGAATAACGGACCTTCGGTGCGGGCTGCATGGCTCAAGAATGACGATTGTATCAAACCATAGGAGAGAAAAATGCATCGAAAAATGCCTGCAATTCTTCTGGTGTCTGCAATATCTCTGGTCTTTCCAGCCGTCTCGTCCGCACAGGTGCTCGGTGGAGTAGCGGGAACTGCCGCGAAGGACGTTGAAGTGACGTGCGGAAGTTGCTGCTCGGTACGCAATATCGGCTCGAGGCTGGTGGAGGCACGGTTGGCATTGGCGCTCGGCGCCAGCGCGACGCTTCGCGTGGGGCCGGGCCAGAGCTCGACATGGATGAGCGGCGGCAGCTGCTTTTCCAGTGGTTTCGGCGTATTCGCCAACTATGTCGACTGAGCAGCGGCTCAGGGGATAGATCGAAACAGGGCTGCCGCGATAGCGACAGCCCTCATTTCTTCGCCGTCAGCCCGAAACCGCGTTCACCGCGAAGTAGAACAGCGCCGAGATCGCTGCTGCCGAGGGCAGGGTGACGATCCAGGCGATGACGATGTTGCCGGCGATGCCCCAGCGGACGGCCGAGACGCGGCGGGCGGCGCCGACGCCGATGATGGCGCCGGTGATCGTGTGGGTCGTGGAGACCGGGATGCCGAGCCATGTCGCGGCGAAGAGGGTGATCGCGCCGCCGGTTTCGGCGCAGAAGCCCTGCATCGGGTTGAGGCGGGTGATCTTCGAGCCCATCGTGTGCACGATGCGCCAGCCGCCCATCAGCGTGCCGAGCGCCATGGCGGACTGGCAGGTGATCACCACCCAGAAGGGCACGTAGAAGTCGCCGCCGAGATAGCCCTGCGAATAGAGCAGTACGGCGATGATGCCCATGGTCTTCTGCGCGTCGTTGCCGCCGTGGCCGAGCGAATAGAGCGAGGCGGACAGGAACTGCATGACGCGGAAGGTGCGGTCGACGGCAAAGGGCGTCTGGCGCACGAAGATCCACGAGACGATCAGGATGAGGATCAGCGCCAGGAAGAAGCCGATGGCCGGCGACAGGAAGATGGCGCTCGCCGTCTTGATGAGGCCGCTCCACACGACGGCGTCGAAGCCGGTCTTGGCGAGGCCCGCGCCGACGAGGCCGCCGATCAGCGCATGCGAGGAGCTCGACGGGATGCCGAAGACCCAGGTGACGACGTTCCAGATGATCGCTCCCATCAGCGCCGAGAAGATGACCAGCGGGCTGACGATGGAGGGATCGATGATGCCCTTGCCCAGCGTCTCGGCGACATGCAGGCCGAAGAACAGGAAGGCGATGAAGTTGAAGAAGGCCGCCCACAGGACGGCGTATTGCGGGCGCAGCACGCGGGTGGAGACGATCGTGGCGATGGAATTCGCCGCGTCGTGCAGGCCGTTCAGGAAGTCGAAGACGAGCGCGATGCCGACGAGGCCGACCAGCAGCGGAAGGGCGAGCGTGGCGTCCATCAGACGTTCTCGATCACGATACCGCTGATTTCATTGGCGACGTCCTCGAAGCGGTCGACGACCTTCTCGAGTTCCCCGTAGATCTCGCTGCCGATGATATAGGCCATCGGATCGGTCTTGCCGAATTCCCTGAAGAGGTCCTTCAGGCCGCGGTCGTGCAATTCGTCGGAGCGGCCCTCGACGCGGGTGATCTCTTCCGCGATGGTGCCGAGGCGGCCGGCATGCACGCCGATCTTGTCGAGCAGCGGGATCGCCTCGGCGATGAGATGGGCGGCCTTGACGACGGTCTCGCCCATTTCCTGCATGCCGGGCTGGAAGCTCGTCTGCTCGTAGAGGCGGATGGTCTTGACCGTCTTGTGCATCATGTCGATGGCGTCGTCCATCGACTGGATCAGGTCCTTGATGTCGCCGCGGTCGAAGGGCGTGATGAAGCTGCGGCGCACGGCCTGCAGGACCTCATGGGTGATCTCGTCGGCCTGGTTTTCCAGTTCGACGATCCGGTCGCAGTGCTTTTCCATGTCCGGGCCGCCGGCAAGCAGCGTGCGGAGCGATTCGGCGGCGCCGACGACAGTGCGGGAATGCTGCTCGAAGAGATCGAAGAAACGGTCTTCGCGCGGCATGAGTTTGCGAAACAGCGAAAGCATGGATGCCCCTTACATGGCTGGGGTTGTCATGCGGCTGTCATAATTGACCGTCAACGCGCTGGAAAGCGTTGATTCGGCCTTGTCACAATTTCTCTTGCACTGCGGTAAACGGGACGCGCACCCGCTCAGGGCACGATCTTGAAGGGTTGCTCGCTGATGGCGACCGCGCCGCTGGCGCTGTCGCGGAAGCGGTAGCGCAGCACGTAGTCGCCGGCCGGCGGGCTCGTGAGATTGAGCGTCAGCTTGGCGAAGACCTCCTGGTTGCGCACGCTGCCCTTGAAGTCGAAGGAGCCGAAGGCCTTCTGCTCGGCAAGTTTCGTCCCTTTGGGATCGAGCAGTTCGAGGTCGACGGTGAAATGCGATTCCAGGAGGCCGCCATCGGCGGCGCGCCAGGTGAGGCCGACCGGCTCGACATAGGAGATCAGCGCCTCGCCCGCCTTGAAGCTGGAATCGGGCCGGGTGGTATACATGCCATAGCCCTGCGGCGGCGCGGCGACGAAGATCGCCTTGCCGATGGAGAAGGGGAGCGTCGCGGCGAAGGCGCCATAGGCGTCGCGGATCGTGTTGTGCGCGCCGACCGTGTCGCCGGCGGCGGCCTGTTCCTCCGCCTTGTTCGCGGCGTCCGCGAGGGGGCCGGCAAGCGCGAGCGTCGGCGCGAGCGCGGCGACAAAGGTCAAACGCATCAGGGACTTCCACACGGACATTCAGTCTTCCTCCAGCCGGATTGCGGGCAGGATGCGAAGAAGCGCGGCAACAGTCAAGGATGGCCGGCGCTTTGTCCGGGGCTCTCGTCAGCTCTTCCAGAAGAGCGGCGTCAGGATGACCAGCACGGTGAGGATTTCGAGACGCCCGAGCAGCATGAGGAAGGAGAGCACGTAGAGCGCCGCGTCGTGGAACACCGTGAAGGAGCCGGCGGGGCCGATCTCCGGGGTGACGCCCGGCCCCACGTTGGAAAGCGAGGTCGCCGCCGCCGAGACGGCGGTCAGAACGTCGTAGCCCATCAGGCCGAGCAGGATCGCCCCGATGGCGGAGATCGCGACATAGGTGATGAAGAACAGGAAGACGTTGCGCTGTAGGTCGGCATCGACCGTCATCGAGCCGTAGCGCACGGCATGGATGCCGTCGGGATAGATGAGGCGGTAGAGACCGGTGCGGATGGAGTTGAAGAGGATGATGAGGCGGTAGGCCTTGAGGCCGCCCGCCGTCGAGCCCGAACAGCCGCCGAGGAAGGTGGCGACGAAGGCGAGCGCCACGATGAAGTGGCCCCATCTCGTATAGTCGTCGCTGGCAAAGCCCGTCGTCGAGATGATCGAGGAGACGGTGAAGAAGGAATGGGCCAGCGCCTCGTGGAAATTGACTCCGTTCTGCAGGCGCAGATAGATGCTGGCCGCGACGGAGAAGAGCACGAGATAGCCGAGGAAGACGCGGATCTGCGGGTCACGCCAGGCATCGAGCCGCTGGCGCACGACGAAGAGGATCAGCACCGAGAAGGGCAGGCTGCTCAGCGTCATGAAGAAGGTGCCGGCCCACAGCAGCGGCAGGCTCTTGTAGTAGCCGAAGGAGGCGTCGTGAGTCGAAAGCCCGCCTGTCGCGACCGTCGACATGGCGTGGTTCACCGCGTCGAAGCGGCTCATGCCGAGCGCCGCATAGGTGACGGCGCAGATGATGGTGATTGCCACATAGATGGCGAGGAAGGCGCGGGTGTAGCTGGCGATGCGGGCGAAGGGCTTGTCGGCGGTGTCGGACGATTCGAGCTTGAAGAAGGACATGCCGCCGACGCGCAGATACGGCATGATGAAGAGGCCGAGCGCCAGGATCCCGACGCCGCCGAGCCAGTGCAGCAGCGAGCGCCACATGAGGATGCCGGGCGGGGCGTTGTCGAGGCCGACGATGACGGTGGAGCCGGTCGTGCTGATCGCCGAGACCGATTCGAAGAGGGCCTGCGCGAAGGTCAGCTTCATCGAGGAAAGCCACAGCGGGATCGCGCCGATGAAGCAGCCCGAGATCCACAGCATGTTGACGACGAGGAAGCCCATGCGCTTGTTGAAGGGCGGCGGGCCGGCGCGGGTCGCCGCCGCCGTCGCCAGCGACAGGCCGCCCGTCATGAAGGCCGAAAGCAGGAAGATCTCCCAGTCCCGATGGCCGTAATAGATGTCGATGAAGGCCGGAATCAGCATCGCCACGGAAAGGTATATGCCGCTGATGGCTGCGATATGGATGGCGGACCGGAAAATCGTGGCGTTCAACGGTGGTCGTCCTGCATGCCGGCTGGGCTCAAGGTCTGGTCTCGAAAGGCCGCGCGGCCGGGGCGGGCCGTGCCCGTCGCTGCGATAGGCAACTTTTTGTTTTCCGCGTCGTTTTTTGCTGAAAACCGCTGTCCACTCTTCTGCACGATGCTATAGCCTTTGCATTGTCCAAACTCAAGGATGGCATCGAACGGCATGAAACCGGACGTCGACGCAGCCTGCGAAGCTTTGCGCGGGCTCTTTCCCGAAACACCGCTCCAGCTCAACGAGCATCTTTCCGCCCGCTACGGCGCGGAGATCTACCTGAAACGCGAGGACCTCTCGCCGGTGCGCTCCTACAAGATTCGGGGCGCGTTCAACTTCTTCCGCAAGGTCCTGGCGAAGCCGGACGGCGCGCGCAGCTTCGTCTGCGCCTCGGCCGGCAACCACGCGCAGGGCTTCGCCTTCGTCTGCAAGCATTTCGGCGTGCCGGGCGTGGTCTTCATGCCGGTGACGACGCCGCAGCAGAAGATCGACAAGACGCGCATCTTCGGCGGCGAGTTCGTGACGATCAGGCTGGTCGGCGACTTCTTCGACCAGTGCTACAAGGCCGCCCGTGACCATGCGGAGGCGACCGGCGCGCAGATGGTGCCGCCCTTCGACCATGCGGACATCATCGAGGGGCAGGCGACCGTGGCGGCGGAAATCCTCGCCCAGCTCGGCGAGGGCAAGCTGCCGGATATTGTCGCCCTGCCGGTCGGCGGCGGCGGCCTCGCCTCGGGCGTCACCGGCTATCTCGAAGGCACGATCGGCCCGTCGAGCTTCGTCTTCTGCGAGCCGGCCGGCGCGCCGAGCCTCAAGCGGAGCCTCGAAAGCGGCACGGTGGTGACGCTCGACCAGGTGGACAATTTCGTCGATGGCGCCGCGGTCGGGCAGATCGGCGCGCTCAATTTCGCCGCGCTCAGCCGCTTCTCCGCCGACCAGGTCATGCTGCTTTCGGAAAACGCGATCTGCGTGACGATGATCGACATGCTGAATGTCGAGGGCGTGGTGCTGGAGCCGGCCGGCGCGCTTTCGCTGACGGCTCTGGAGGCGCTCGGCCGCGAGGCGCTGGCGGGCAAGACGGTCGTCGCCGTCGTCTCCGGCGGCAATTTCGACTTCGAGCGCCTGCCGGACGTCAAGGAGCGCGCCATGCGCCATGCGGGGCTGAAGAAATACTTCATCCTGCGCCTTGCCCAGCGTCCGGGCGCGCTGCGCGACTTCCTCAACCTGCTCGGCCCGCACGACGACATCGCCCGCTTCGAGTACCTCAAGAAGTCCGCCCGCAACTTCGGCTCGATCCTTATCGGCATCGAGACAAAGGCGCCGGAGAACTTCGTCGCGCTGCGCAAGGCGTTCGATACTGCGGGCATGCGCTACCAGGACATCACCGAGAACGAGATTCTCGCAAACCTCATCATCTAAGGGACACGGGAGCCGGCGGCGCGTTCCTCTTGGAGCGCGCTTCCGCCTGTGCTAGCAATCGGCCATGGCATCGTTCTTTTCAAAACTCTTCGGTCGCGGCGGCGACTCGGCTACTCCGGCGAAGGTCGCCGAGGAAACCGAGGCCTATAACGACCTTCTCCTCGTCGCGGCCCCCATCGCGGAGGGCGGCCAGTTCCGTCTTGCCGGCCGCATAGAAAAGCAGGATGGCGAGCGCGTGCTGGTGCGCACCTTCATCCGCGCCGACCTGTTTTCCTCGCGGGACGATACGGTCGCCTCGACCTTCCGCAAGGCAAGGCAGATCGCCGACCAGCATGGTTCCTCGCTTTTCAGCGATGGCGAGGAGAGCCGGCCGGTCTGATCCGGGCGGACAGTCGCAAATAAATCATACAAAATGACGCGAACGCGCTGGAGAACCGGCGCGATTGCCTGTATCCGCAGGAAACGACTTGTTGTGACTCTCCCGCTATACTGGCGGGGAAAGTCGAAAATCTGCGGATTGCCCATGGGAACTGAAAACCTGATCCTGCTTCTCATCGAGGCCGGGTTTTATTTCGTCTTCATGGTGGGCCTTCTGCACCTGCGCCACCAGATCGGCATCGGCGTCTTCGTCGCGGCACTCGGGGTGATGCACTTCCTCGAGACCTATCTTGCGGCGGTCTTCTATATCGAACTGCCCTTCGGCGTCATCTCGCCCGGATCCTCGGTTCTCTTCTCCGGCAAGCTGATGATGATCCTCCTTCTTTACGTGAAGGAGGACGCGGCGGTCGTGCGCGCGCCGATCTACGGCCTGCTCGCCGGCAACTTCCTGACTGTCGGTCTCGGCTTCTTCCTGCGCCATCACCAGACGGTGGGGGCGGTGCCCGGCCGCGTCGCCGACCTTGCCTTCATCGACGAGATGGGCTGGCTGATGCTACTTGGCACGACGCTGCTCTATCTCGATTCGCTCGGCATCATCCTGCTCTACGAGCGGCTGGGGCGAGTGTTCAAGAAGAGCACGGCCACGCGCTTCTTCGTGTCCGGCGTCATCGTGCTGACATTCGACCAGGTGGGCTTCTACGGGGCGCTGCATTTCCTCAATAACGCGCCGATCGAGGTGTTCTGGGGCGGCTGGATCGCCAAGATGATGGCGGCCTGCGCCTATGCGGTCATGATGACGGTCTATCTGCATTATTCGCGCATCTCGGCCATTCCGGTCTCGCCGCGGCCGATTTCCGACATCTTTGCCGACCTGACCTTCCGCGAGCGCTACGAGGACCTGCTCGACCGCTCGGGCCGCGATGCGCTGACCGGCGTCTACGACCGCAGCCGGCTGGAATTCGAGGCGCCCCGCCTGCTTTCCGCCATGCTGGCGGCCGGCAAGCCGATGGCGCTGATGATCATCGACGCCGACCACTTCAAGGACGTCAACGACCGGTTCGGCCATCTTGCCGGCGACGAGGTGCTGAAGACCGTCGCCACCTGCCTGCAGCGGGCGATGCGCGGCAATGACAAGGTCTTCCGCTTCGGCGGCGAGGAATTCGTCATCCTGTCGGAGGACATCACGCCGGATGTCGGGACGGACCGTGCCGAGGCCCTGCGCCGCATGGTGGAGGACGAGGTCCGCCGGCCGGACGGCATATCCGTGACGGTCAGCATCGGCGTCGCCAACAGCTACAGCGACGGCACCACGCTGAACGCCCTTCTCTCGGCGGCCGATGCGCGGCTCTATGCCGCCAAGAATGCCGGCCGGAACCGGGTGATCTCCACCGCCGCGCCCGCAGCCTCGTCCGGCCTGGAAGTCTGAGGTTTCCGACCCGCTTTCCGTCACAAAAGGTTCATGAAGGCTTCCTATAGGAGCAGGCGGCGCCATGGCTTGATCGCGCATGGCGCCTCCCGACGGCAACGGCCTTTCACCTTCCTCATCGACGGATATTGCTCATGTTCGACGACCATCACCTGAACCGCATCAAGGCGGAGATCGCCGACAGCTTCGACGAGGAGCTGGAAATGCAGATCGAGGAGGAGCGGCTGGACGACCTCATCGCCGAGGGCATGTCCGAGGCGCCCGTCCAGACGCTGGAGCGCCGCATCTATTTCCGCGAGCTGTTCCGCCTCCAGCACGAGCTGGTGAAACTGCAGGACTGGGTGCACCACAAGAAGCTGAAGGTCGTGGTCCTGTTCGAGGGCCGCGATTCGGCCGGCAAGGGCGGCGCCATCAAGCGCGTCACCCAGCGCCTCAATCCGCGCGTCTGCCGCGTCGTCGCCCTGCCGGCGCCGACCGAGCGCGAGCGCCATCAATGGTATTTCCAGCGCTATGTGCCGCACCTGCCTTCGGCCGGTGAAATGGTGCTCTTCGACCGCTCCTGGTACAACCGCGCCGGTGTCGAGCGCGTCATGGGCTTCTGCACGCCGGACGAGCTGGAGGAATTCTTCCGCTCGGTGCCGGAATTCGAGCGCATGCTGGTGCGCTCCGGCATCGTGCTCGTCAAATACTGGTTCTCGATCACCGACGAGGAGCAGGAATTCCGCTTCCGCATGCGCATCCACGACCCGCTGAAGCAGTGGAAGCTCTCCCCGATGGACCTCGAAAGCCGCGTCCACTGGGAGGACTATACCAAGGCGAAGGAAGAGATGCTGGAACGCACCCATATTCCCGAAGCGCCCTGGTGGATCGTCGAGGCCGTCGACAAGAAGAAGGCGCGCCTCAACTGCATCGCCCATCTCCTGACGCAGATCCCCTACGAGGACGTGCCGAAGGCGGTCATCGAACTGCCGGAGCGCGTGCGCCACGACGACTATATCCGGCATGAGCCGCCGGACGAGATGTACGTGCCGGACGTCTACTGACGCCGGATCTTCCCTTGAACCTGCTGGACCAGAGGGAAAGAGGACTGACGCCGGGGCTCGTCGGCGCCTACCGGGCCGGCCCCGGCGGCCCGGTCGTGCCGATCGCGCCGTCGGAGCTCGATGCGGCGCTTGCCGCCGAGGACGGCTGGGTGTGGCTGCATGTCGATCTCGTCGACCAGCGCATGCAGGGCTGGCTTGCGGCGAGGTGCCGGCTGCCCGCGGCGGCGCGCGCCATCCTCGAAGGCAATGACGAAAGCCTCGTCCTCGGCTGCGAGGCGGGCACGACCCACGGCGTCGTCGCCGATCTCCAGCAGGACATGGAGCGCACCTCCACCACCATCGGGCGGCTGCATTTCGCCCTGACCGAGCGCCTGCTCGTCACCGGCCGCCGCCATCCCGTCGAGGCGGTGAACCGCGTGCGCCGCGCTTTCGCCGACGGGTTCTGCCCAACGACGGCCTACGAGGTCTTCGAAGCCATCGTCACCGCCTTCTGCAAGAACACGGCCATCCGCCTCAAGGAGGCGGCGGCGCTTCTCGACGCCGTGGAAGACCGGCTGGTGACGGAACGCCTCAGCGACGAGCGCCGCAGCCTCAAGGAAGTGCGCCGCCTCGCGGTATCGCTGCACCGGCCCGTCGCCGGCATGGTGGCGCTGTTCGAGGAGGAGGACCGGGAGGATTGGACGCTTTCCGAGCATGCCCATGCGGTGCTTGGGCGCCTCTCCATGCGGCTGGAACGGCTCGACCGAGAAATCGTGATGGTCAACGACCGCGCGCGGCTGCTTCAGGAGGAAATGGCGGCGGAGCTCGCGGACGAATCCAACCGGAGCCTGAGGGCCATGGCCATCATGAGCGCGCTGCTTCTGCCCGGCACGCTGGTCGTCGGCGTCTTCGGCATGAATACCGGCGGCCTTCCGCTGAGCGAAGGCAGCTCCGGCTTCTTCTGGGCGATGATGCTCGGCATCGCCGCGACTGCGCTGTTCTACTGGCTCTTGCGCCGCGCGGGCATCAGCCTGCGGTTTTGACCGCGCAATCCCGGACGCAAAACCGCTTCACGCTGCTCAAACCCCGACATTCGGCCGGTCGATGATCTCGCGTAGCGCGAAGCTCGAATTGATCTTCACCACATGGGGCAGGGCCGAGAGCCAGTCGCGGTGGATGCGCTCGTAATCCTCGAGGTCCTTGGCGGCGACGCGCAGTATATAGTCGTATTCGCCCGACATCAGGTAGCAGACCAGCACGTTCGGACAGAGTTTCACCGCCGCCTCGAATTCCGCCAGCGTCTTGGCGAACTGGCCGGAGAGCGAGATATGCACGATGGCGATCATCTTGTAGTCGAGCGCCTTGGGCGAGACGCGGGCATGGTATCCGTTGATGATGCCGGACTTTTCCAGGATATCCAGGCGACGCGAACAGGCCGATGGCGAGAGCCCGACGCGCTCGGCAAGCTCGGCATTGGAGATTCGCCCGTTCTGCTGAACCGCCTTCAGGATCGCAGCATCGATAGCATCCCGTTGCACCATTCGAATTTTCTCCGAAAATTCCGCTGATATTCGAAGAATATTCGAAAGGAGACCGTTTCGCCAAGGGGCTTTGCAAGGACATTGCACGCATCCTCTGCTTCCATGATGTCCCCGCCGAACGCGGCGGCAACAACGGGAACATCACTGGGAAAGGAACGCGCATGCGTGTCGGTTGTCCGAAGGAAATCAAGAATCATGAATATCGGGTCGGTCTGACGCCCGGTGCCGTGCGGGAATACGTCGCCCACGGTCACGAGGTGATCGTCGAGACCAGGGCCGGCGCCGGCATCGGCGCAGACGATGACGCCTATCGCGCCGCCGGCGCGAAGATCGTGCCCACCGCCGCGGACATTTTCCAGAAGTCCGACATGGTGGTGAAGGTCAAGGAACCGCAGCCCGCTGAATGGGCGCAGCTCCGCGACGGACAAATTCTCTACACCTACCTCCACCTCGCTCCCGACCCGGAACAGACCAAGGGCCTCCTCGGCTCGGGCGTCACCGCCATCGCCTATGAGACGGTGACGGACGACCGCGGCGGCCTGCCGCTGCTCGCGCCGATGTCGGAGGTCGCCGGGCGTCTCTCCATCCAGGCCGGTGCCACGGCGCTGCAGAAGGCAAACGGCGGGCGCGGCATCCTGCTTGGCGGCGTGCCGGGCGTGTCCCCGGCCAAGGTCGCCATCGTCGGCGGCGGCGTCGTCGGCCTGCATGCGGCGAAGATGGCGGCCGGCCTCGGCGCGGATGTCTCCATCCTCGACCGCTCGATCCCGCGCCTTCGCCAGCTCGATGATCTCTTCGGTGGCCGCGTCCACACGCGCTATTCGACCATCGACGCGCTGGAGGAGGAGGTCTTCTCCGCCGATCTCGTCATCGGCGCCGTGCTCATCCCCGGTGCCGCCGCACCGAAGCTCGTCACCCGCGAAATGCTCTCGGGCATGAAGAAGGGCGCGGTCATCGTCGACGTCGCCATCGACCAGGGCGGCTGCTTCGAGACGTCCCACGCGACGACCCATTCCGACCCGACCTTCGAGGTCGATGGCGTGGTGCACTATTGCGTCGCCAACATGCCGGGTGCCGTTCCGGTCACCTCGGCGCACGCCCTCAACAACGCGACCCTCCACTACGGCCTCCAGCTCGCCGACAAGGGCCTGAAGGCCATTGCCGAGGACCGGCACCTGCGCGCCGGCCTCAATGTGCACAAGGGCCGCGTGACGAACCGCGCTGTCGCGGAAGCGCTCGGCTACGAGTCCTTCGCGCCGGAGGCGGTGTTGAACGTGGCTTGAGGGTATCGGCGGAAGGGCCCGCAAAGGTTTGGGCCCGACCTGCCGGAACACCCGCCCCACACGCCACGTCATCCTCGGGCTTGACCCGAGGATCCACGCCTCACCCGGAGCATGGATGGTCGGGTCGAGCCCGGCCATGACGAAGGAGAGGTGAGAGGCTTTGTCAGTCGCCTGCGAGGCCCGGAGCGATCCGGGCCTTTCTCATGCGCGCTCTACGCGGCACTGGTAGCAATTGTTGCGGGCCGAGCGGATGTGCAGGTAGGCGACATCCTCGCGCGCAAGCAAAGTTTCCGCATAGGCCGGAATATCGGCATTGGGCACCACGGCGCCGGTGCCGTAGAGGATGCGGTTTTCCGCCGAATAGCCCCGCACGATATAGTCGCGGCTCGTCAGCATCGGCGGCATCGCTTCCGATGGCTCATGGGTCTCGCACGGTTCGGCGTGGATGAAGACCGGCCCGGTTTCGGCATAGGGCTGGAGGGCCGGGAAGGGGCGGTGGGCGAGGGTGAGATAGGGCTCTCCGGCGCCGACGAGCCGCAGGCAGTGCCGGCAGGGCACGCCGTCGCCATCGGACACATGGCGCTCGGGCGTCATGCCATAGGCATCAGGGCCGCCGCTCCAGTAGATGTTCGCAGTTTCGGTGGGCATGGGCAGGAAGCGAATGGTCATGGTGGTGCTGCGTTTGATGTGAAGAGCATCCATGCAATCCCGCCGGCCCGACACCCGTTTCCTGCCTGGAATCGAAACCGCCGGCGCGAGGCCGGCGGTGAGAATGGTCGGTCGGGCGATCAGCGCACGAATTCGTCGATGCGGCGGAGCGTGACGCGGCGGTTGCGCCATTCCTCGCGCTCGGTCGGCACCAGCAGGTATTCCTCGCCATAGCCGACGGTTTCCAGCGCGCGGGAGGGCAGGCCGAATTCGCGCACCAGCACCCATTTCAGCGAATCGGCGCGGCGCTCGGAGAGAATCTGGTTGGACGAGGCCGAGCCGACGGCATCCGTATGACCCTCGATGAGGAAGACGGCGCGGCGGCGGCGACGCAGGATCTGCTCCATGGCGCGGGCGATCTGGCGCACCTTGCGGTATTCCGAGCGCGGGATTTCGGCCGAGGCGAACTCGAAATTGATCGACTGAATGTCGATGGACGGCGCGGCGCGGCGCAGGTCCGCGCGGCGCTTGAACTCGCGCACGGTCACGCGTTCGTCCTCGCGCATGCGGCGGGCGGGCGCGGCGTCGAGGCGGCGCAGGATCATGTCCTCGGACGGCGTTTCCTGTGCCAGGGCAAGGCCCGAGAAGGCCGGCGCGGCGAGGGTTGCGGCAAACGCGGTCAGAAAGGCGCGGCGTTGCATGGACGGTGTCTCCTTCGGTTTCGTCTTTCGGGCGGAAAGTGCCACGCATGACCTGAAGGAAAGATGAACCGGCCGGTTAGGCGCCGTTCAGGGTGATTAACGCCGCTCGGCCGGCATCAGACAGTCGCGTTTGGCGAGCGCCAGAAGCTCGGCATCGGAAAGCGGCGTGACCTCCGCCTCCATCGTGCCGACCGGCGAGAAGCCGAACATCTGGTAGAGCTGCAGGGCGCGCGGATGGTCGAGGCTGTTGGTGGTGACGACGACCCGCTTCGGCCCGAGCGCCCAGGCGGCATAGAGCGTCTGGAGCAGGAACCATTTGCCGATGCCGTGCCCCAGCGCCCGCTCGAAGAGGCCGAAATGGGAGAGCTCGACCGTGTCGTCATCGATCCGCAGCAACTCGAAGAAGCCGGCGGGCGCGCCGTCGACGTAAAGCACGCTCACGCTGTTGCGCTTGTCGTGCAGCGTGGCAGTCAGCGTCCCGTCGTCCATGCGCAGCCGGTCGACCCAGTGCCAGCGGCTGCCCACCTGCCGGTAGAGGAAGCGGTAGAAGGCGAGCGGAATGTCCGGCGCGCCGAGGATGGCCGTCTGCACATTGACCGGCACCGGCAGGCTCTGCTTCGGCGGCGCGGTCATTTCGAGCGCGGTGATGGTGACGGATATCGGCGCGGACTGGGCCTTCTTCGCCATGGTCAGTCCTTGCCGGTGACAGCGGGCCCGGTGACGACGGGCGTATCCTCGCGCCCGCCCCATTCCGTCCACGAGCCGTCATAGAGCGTGTTTTCCTCGTGGCCGAGCGAATGAAGCGCCAGCGTGATGATCGCCGCGGTGATGCCGGAGCCGCAGCTCGTGACGACCGGTTTGGAGAGATCGATGCCCGACGCCTCGAAATGCCGGCGGAGGCTGGCGAGATCCTTGAATTTCCCGCCTTCCGAGAAGGTGCCGGAGGGCATGCTCCTTGCGCCCGGCATATGGCCGGAGCGCATGCCGGCGCGGGGCTCCGCTTCCTCGCCGGTGAAGCGGCCGGCGCCGCGCGCATCGGCGACCTGCTTCGAGCCGGTCGAGACGATGCCGCGCATCTCCTCGAAGGAGGTCACGGCATAGGGATTGAAATTGGTGTGGAAGGTGGCGGGCGCGGGCTCCGGCAGGTCGGTCTCCAGCGGCCGTCCTTCCTTCTTCCAGCCGTCGATGCCGCCATCCATGACGAAGACGTTCTTCGCGCCCATCGTGCGGAACAGCCACCAGACGCGCGGCGCGGTGAAGATGCCGGGGCCGTCGTAGACGACGATCGTGTCCGTATCGGAAATGCCGAGCTTGCCGACTTCGGCCGCGAAGACGTCCGGCGCGGGAACCATATGCGGCAGGCTGCTGGAATGATCGGCGATGACGTCCTGGTCGAAGAAGACCGCGCCGGGAATGTGCCCTTCGGCATATTCGGCCGCGCCGTTGCGGTTCTGCGCGGGAAGATACCAGGAGGCGTCGACGATGCGGAATTCCGGCGCGCCGAGCTGCTTTTCCACCCAATCCGCCGAAACGACGAACCTGCTCTTTTCGTTGGACATGTTTCTCTCCCTTCAGGCTTCGGAGGCCGGCGCGCCGAAGCGGATGCGGAACCGGCGGTTCTCCTTGCCCTTCTTTTCGATCTTGGCGATGTGGATCGCGCCCACTTCCTGCGTCTCGGAAACATGGGTGCCGCCGCAGGGCTGGCTGTCGACGGCGGAATTCTCGCCGATGCAGACGAGGCTGACGCGGCCGAGGCCCATGGGCGGACGCACGTTCTTGGATTTGACGATGCCGGGATTGGCCGCCAGCTCCGCGTCGGTGATCCACTGCACGAAGATCGAGTGGTTCTCCTCGACCAGCTTCATCAGCTTCGCCGTCACCTCGTCCTTGTCGATGGTCTCCGTCATGTCGAAGTCGACGCGGCTGTCCTCCTCGCCGACGGCAGCGCCCGTGATGGGGTAGGGGCAGACGACGGAAAGGAGATGGCAGGCGGTGTGCATGCGCATCAGCCGGTAGCGGCGCGCCCAGTCGATATGGGCGACGACCGTCTCGCCGACGATGGGCGGTGCCTCGCCTTCGAGCGGCCGGTGGATGATGATCTCCTTGGTCGCGCCCGTCACCGCCGGGCCGAGCGCGATGCGGCTGCCGTCGGCGCGCTCCAGGAAGCCCGTGTCGCCGGGCTGGCCGCCCGACGTCGCGTAGAAACAGGTCTGGTCCAGCTCGATGCCGCCGTCCTCGTGCACCGCCGTCACCACCGCCTCGTTCGTCGAAAGATAGAAATCGTCGCGGAAGAGGGCAATGGTGGGAAGGGACATGATACCTATTCGACCGGCTGGTAGGGGACCTTGATCCCCGATTTCGCCTTCAGCCAGCCTGGAACCGGCAGGCCCTTCGAATCGAGGAAGTCCGGGTTGAAGAGTTTGGACTGATAGCGGTTAGCATAGTCGCAGAGGATCGTCACGATCGTGTGGCCGGGGCCGAGGTCCTTCGCGAGGCGGATCGCGCCCGCGATGTTGATGCCCGAGGAACCGCCGACGGCGATGCCCTCGTTCTCGATAAGGTCGAAGACCAGCGGAACGGCCTCCGAATCCGGGATGTTGTAGGAATAGTCCGGCGTGAAGCCTTCGAGATTGGCCGTGATGCGGCCCTGGCCGATACCCTCGGTGATCGAGCTGCCGGAGGATTTCAATTCACCGTGCTCATAAAAGTTATGGAGCGCTGCGCCATCCGGATCGGCAAGGGCGATCTTGATGTTGGGATTCTTGGCGCGAAGGCCGGCCGCGACGCCGGCAAGCGTCCCGCCCGAGCCGACGGCGGAGACGAAGCCGTCCACCTTGCCGTTGGTGTCGCGCCAGATTTCCGGCGCGGTCATCTCGATATGGGCGTCGCGGTTGGCGACATTGTCGAACTGGTTTGCCCAGATCGCGCCGTTCGGCTCGGTTTGAGCAAGCTGCTCGGCGAGCCGGCCGGAGAGCTTCACATAATTGTTCGGGTTCTTGTAGGGAACGGCGGGAACCTCGACGAGCTCGGCGCCGAGTAGGCGCAGCGCGTCCTTCTTTTCCTGGCTCTGCGTCTCGGGAATGACGATGACGGTGCGATAGCCGAGCGCCTGTGCCACCAGCGCAAGGCCGATGCCGGTATTGCCCGCCGTGCCCTCGACGATGACGCCGCCGGGTCGCAGCGCGCCCGAGCGCTCCGCCGCGCGGATGATGGAGAGGGCGGCGCGGTCCTTCACCGACTGGCCGGGATTGAGGAATTCCGCCTTGCCGAGGATCTCGCAGCCCGTCGCTTCCGAGGCGCCCTTGAGGCGGATCAGCGGCGTGTTGCCGATTGCATCAAGAACGGACGGAAGAATGGACATGGGAAATCGAGCCTCGCGCGTTGCAAATCCGGATTGGTGTCGTCTTTTCGGCCGCTGCGGCCGGCTTTGCAAGGAATGGTGTTCCTGTCAGGCGGAGATTGCTAGGGATTTTTTCTTCCCGTAGGGGCTTCCTGCCGCAGGCCGGCCGAAAGCGCGCGGGCTTTAACGTCCTGTTAGCAAACATGGTTAATTTTGCGTCTATCGGCGAGCGGCGGAACGGAAAGGCCTGCCGCCCGTTTGAGACGACACTGGAGGTACCACGATGCTTTTCGGACTTTTTCAGGCCACCCCTACCGACGACGATGACATCGCCACCGGCACCTATGCGGACGGGGTGATGGGAACGCCGCTGAGCGATCCCTCCGCCCGCCCGCGCGAGCGCAGCCAGGCCTTCCGCCGCACGGCCCACGAGCGCGACTACGGCGCCGCGCGCACCGCCGGCCAGACCGGCGCCGGCCTCGTGCCCTGACCGCATCGCACGCCGGGAACAAAGCGCGGCCCGGCGTGTTTCTCTTCCGCTTGCACGGAGGAGCCCGCCATGACCCATCACATCGACAATCGTCAGTTCAGCCCGCGCCAGGCTCGCCATGTTCTCGACGTGCTCGAGCATTGCCGCAAGAACGGGCTCGACAAGGCAGAAGAACGCAAACTCCTCCTCCTCTTCGGCCGCTTCGCCACCCGTCACGAATTGCAGATGAACACGAAGCGCCCGCCGGCAAGCCGGCATTAGCGATTTCCAGATCGATAAAGATCGAAGAGGGGTTGCCGAGCGGCGGCCCTTTTGCGTGTGTGGCGCTGAAAAGCAGAAGGGCCGCGCTATTCAGCGCAGCCCTCCTAGAAACTGGCTCCCCGGGCCGGATTCGAACCGGCGACCTGTCGATTAACAGTCGAATGCTCTACCGCTGAGCTACCAGGGATCATCCGCTCGCTGCGGAGTGAGCGCGTAATACAAATGCCTGATCGATTTGCCAAGCGCTTTTTGACAAAAAAATGCATCGGGCTTGATTGATTGTGGAGAAGTCTCCAACTGGGAAGAGGAAGAGCCTTGGAAAACCGGGCTTTGCAGCGAAACGGGCAGGGAATGGCGGCAAAGAAAACCAAGACGCATTTCGGGGTAGACCCGCGCACCCGGGAGATCGTGGTCGGCGCCTTCCGCATGAAACTGCCGGAATCGCGCTGGCTGCGCACCACGATCGGCGTCCTTCTCGTCTGTGGCGGCCTGCTCGGCTTCCTGCCGGTGCTCGGTTTCTGGATGGTTCCGCTCGGCCTGCTGGTGCTTTCGCACGATTCCCACTTCGTGCGCCGCCAGCGCCGCCGCCTTGCCGTGTGGTGGGCAAGCCGCAAGGCCCGGCGCAATACGCGCTGAACGCCGTTGCCTCCGGCCGGCGGACCTGCTCTAACCCGTTGAATAACTGCGGGTGAGGGGAATTGCATGGAATTGCTTTTGAAGGGTGTCGCGATCGGGGTCGGCGCGACGGTGCTGATGGACGCCTGGGCTGTCGTCCTGTGGAAGGTTTTCCGCCAGGGGCGGCCGAACTGGGCGCCGGTCGGCCGCTGGTTCTGGCATTTGAAGAACGGAACCGTCTTTCATGACGATATCGGCAAGGCCGAGCCCTATGCCGGCGAACTGGCGCTCGGCTGGATCGGCCACTATGCCGTCGGCATTCTCTATGGGGTGATTTTGGCCCTGGTCATGGGCGCGGGCTGGTTCGCGGCGCCCACCTTCCTGCCGGCGTGGATTCTCGGCATCGTGACCGTCGGTGCCGGCTGGTTCCTGCTGCAGCCTGGCCTCGGCATTGGCGTCGCCGCCTCGAAACTGCCGAATGCCAATACGGTGCGGGCGCTCAATCTCGTCGCGCACACGATCTTCGCCCTCGGGCTTTACGGCACGGCGCTGCTTCTTCGCTGATCGCTGGGTAAGGAAAAACGCCACCGCGGCGAAGGCTGCGGTGGCGTTTTGTTTCTTAACGGGCGGCTGCGACGCCGAGGATGAGGCCGGTGGCGACGCTCATCAGGAGGTAGCTGTTGTCCACCTTCACCCACTGCTGGCCGCGGGCGGGCTTGCGCAGGCCGTAGCGGTGGTAGTCACGAACCGGCGGACGGCGCTTCCAGTCGGAATAACGTTCGCCCTTACGCCAGTTGTGGCGCTTCTTGTACTGCTGCTTCTTGTCCCAGGAGGAGGAGTAGCCGGGCTTGCGGTCGTGCCCGCCATACTGCTGGGCCTGCGCCATCGGCGCGGCGGCAAAGGAAAGGGCGACGGCGGCGAGAAGGGTGCGGGTGAAGATTTTCATCGTTGGGCTCCTTGTTGTCGGTGAGAGGACCCTATGGCCGGACCGATGAACGAAAACTGAATGAAAGATTACAATGCTGTAATGAAAACAGCCCCTTAACGCCTGTGGCAATTTGAAGGCAGGCCCGCTGCCTCACGCGGATGCGCGCGGCAGCGGAGCGGTTTCGATGGGGAAGGTCCGGTCGTAGGCGATGTTGAAGACGAAGGCATAGACCAGGTAGAAGGCAACGACCGATATATCGAGCAGCAGCGCCGTGAGGAGGCTGATGCCGAGATACCACGCGATGAACGGGATGAGGATGACGATCAGCCCCGCCTCGAAGAGCCCCGTGTGAAGCACGCGGATCGCCATCGTCTTCTGCACGCTGCCGCGAAGGCGCAGCATGGTCCTGTCGAAGGCCAGGTTGAAGACGAAGTTCCAGATGGTCGCCGCCGTGGCGGAGACGATCCCGATCACGCCCATATGGCTCATCGGCTGGTCGAACAGCAGAGCCGCGCCCGGCGTGAAGATCGCAAGGCCGATGAGTTCGAACAAGACCGCGTGACGGACCCGGTCGCTGAAGCTGCGCATTTCATGTCCTCGTTTGTTGTTGCGCTTACTTCTATCTGATATTCATGGATGGAAAAGTTAGATACCATCTGGAATACGGATAGGTGACCGTCTCACTCGACCAGCTCGACGCCTTCGTCGCCGCCGCCGAACAGGGTTCGTTCTCTGCTGCCGCCCGGCATTTGCGCAAGGCGCAGTCGGCGGTGAGCTTGCTGGTCTCCTCGCTGGAGGACGATATCGGCGTAAAACTCTTCAGCCGCGCCACGCGCAATCCGACGCTCACGGAGGCGGGCAGGCGCCTGCTCCCCGAGGCAAGGCTCATCCTCGACCGCCGCGAGCACCTGATCGGCGTGGCGCGCAGCTTCGAGGAGCATGTCGAAACGCGCCTGGCCGTGGCGGTCGACGAATTCTATCCCGAGCCGGCCATCGGCGCGCTTTTTGCCGCCTTCGCGCGGCGCTTTCCCCATGTCGAGCTCGAATTGCTCTTTCCCTCCACCCGCGATGTCGCCGGGCTCGTTCTGGAGGGCAAGGTCGATCTCGGCGTGATGTGGCGGGAAGACGACCTGCCGCCGACGCTCGGCTTCCACACCATAGGCTGGGTGCCGTTGCTTCTGGTCTGCGGCCGGAACCACCCGCTGGCGGATGGCGCCGTGACCTGGGAGGAGCTTCGCCGCCACCGCCAGATCATGGTGGCCAAGCGCAGCGACGGCGCGGAAACCCATCGGCTGCGCGTTGCCGCGGAAGTCTGGTGGGTCGAGAGCCATTGGGTGATCCTGCAGATCCTGCACAGGGGGATCGGCTGGGCGCTGATCCCCGCGCATATTCTCGGTAATTCGCCGCTCGCCACGGAACTCGCGACGCCGCCGCTCCAGTTCGACGAAGGGGCGCATCCGGTTGCGCTCGAACTCATCTGGAACAAGCAGCGCCCCGCGGGGCCCGCGGCCAAATGGCTGCGCGAGCAGTTCGCGGCGCTCGAAATCCGGAACGACGATGGAGAAGAAATTCCGAAGGGCCCCGACATCTTCACCGTCCTGTGACCGATCTGGCGCGGCCGGTCACGAATCGTTAGCCATAAGGTCAGCGTTTTAGGAACCGTTGAAATTCTCGCGAATTCCATCCCTGCAAGAGCGGAGGCGTGAGGAAGATGAGTCAGCGGTTCGACGAACTCTATATCCGGCGATGCGAGCACCAGCAGATCATCGCCTTCTACAAGAAGCTTGTCGTGCAGATGTACCGCAAGCTGAAGGAGATGCAGGCGGGAAACGAAGCCGCGAGCGGGGTCGACATCCCGGCCGTCGGTTCGGCGCCGCCGAGTGCTTTTGCCGCCGGGCAGGCGCCCAATGTGGTCCGCGTGGATTTTCACCGGCGCGCAAAGGCGGCGCCGGGCCTGAAGGGCTGAACGGCAGGACATGAGGAGGAGGGCGGGCGTATCCCCGGTCGCCGCAGGAAGCCGGCTTGCGTCCTGCCTGACCGACCGGATACTCTGAAGCTGCGCCGCGGCCGCCCTTCAGTGGGCAGGGCCAGCGAGCTTGAATGAACTGTCGAAAGGGCATCGAATATCCATGAATACCAGCGAACCCGACACGTTGAGCGGAACGTATTTCACCGCTGACAATCCGGATGGCAGTTATGGCAGCGGTCAGGTGGTTCGGCTGGCCGCACCGGGCGTCTATCTCGTCCGCTACGAGGGTACGGAAGTGACGCTGCCCCTCGAACTCGTTTCCCTCGACGAGATGCTGGAAGCCACGAGCGAGGGCTTCAAGGTGTGGCGCTTCTTCGACACGATCGAGGACAGGGAAAAATGGATGGAATGGCTCGACGCCCCCTCCAAGCCGCGCGTCATTTCTCTCGTCCGGCCGACGAACGAGCCGGAATAGGCGGTCGAAGCCGCGCCGGCATTCTGCCGCCAGCCTTCCCGGACTGTCTTCCGCCGCAAGCCTGCCGAATATGAACGAAACCATTCCCCATTTCCCTTCTCCCCGGCGGGGAGAAGGGAAGGGTGGTCACGTCGAACTGCGTATCCGCAAGCCCTGTCGAGACATGGGCCCTCGACACAACGCACGGTTCGAATATTAGTAATCTATCAAATGATAAGGATTCGGTGTAATATCCTGCGCACGCCGATGGGGCGCTGTTCGAGCCGGGGGATCGTCATGCCGCAGCTTTCTCGCTTATTCTTCAAGACAGCCATCGTCTTTCTGATCGTGGGCATCGCCATGGGCCTGCAGATGGCGATCTCCGGCAATCACAATGTCATTGCCGCCCACACCCACGCAAACCTTCTCGGCTGGGTGACGATGGCGTTGTTCGGCACCTATTATGCCTTCAATCCGGCCAAGGCCGAGACGCGTTTCGCGCATCTGCAATATCTGATCTACACGGCCGGCATAGCCGTGCTCGCGCCCTCGCTCTACGTCCTCTATCTCGGCTACGACGCGGCCGAGCCGGTGGCGGCGGTCAGTTCGCTGGTTGTCTTCGTCGGCGTGCTGATGTTCGCGGCGGTGGTCTATGGCAAGGAGCCGAAGTCGACCGTTCTCCCGAAGCGGACGCTTGCCTGATTTTTTGAAGGCCCGCCGGGCGTGAATTGTCCACTCCCGAAAATCGAAAGTCGATTCAATCGCTTGAGCATCGATTTGAAGAGAGAGTGGAGGCCTCGCCCGGAATCGAACCGGGGTGCAAGGATTTGCAGTCCTCTGCGTAACCACTCCGCCACGAGGCCGTCCGTTTGCTATAAAGCGAGTGGTGCCGGGCGTTTAGAACGAATTTAGACAGGGTGCAAGAGGCATTCATGCCGAATGCCAAGCTTTTTTTGGAAGCGGCGGAAGGCGCGCCGGAAAGCGCGCCGTTCGGGGTCATTGCGCCGGTGCGCCTTCGAGGCCGACAAGGGCGATCTTGGCATAGCCGGCGCCGCGCAAGAGGTTCATCACGTCCATGACGCTGCCGTAGTCGACGGCCTTGTCGGCGCGCAGCAGGATGCGCGCATCCTTGTTGCCTTCCGTCACGGCGTCGATCTCGGGGCCGAAATTGTCGCGCGCGATCTCGCCGTTGCCGATGGAGACCGTGAGGTCCTTCTTCAGCGTCATGAAGACCGGCTTGTCCTCGCGCGGCGTCGGCTGGGCGACGGAGGAGGGCAGGTCGACATTGATGTCGACGGTGGCGAGCGGGGCGGCCACCATGAAGATGATGAGCAGCACCAGCATGACGTCGATGAACGGCGTCACGTTGATTTCGCTGTTCTCCTCGAGGTCGTCGCCGCCGCCTTCCCTGATCTTGCTGGCCATGGCGTTACCCGACCTTCACGAAGGAAGCGGCGCTGCGCTGCGCGGGCTGGCGCTGGGCGCGGCGCATGTCGAGATCGCGGCTCGCAAGGCGCTCGATGGCCGCCGAGGCGTCGGCGAGCTGCTGGCGGTAGCCGGTGATGGCGCGGGCGAGGAAGTTGTAGATCACGACGGCCGGGATGGCGGCGACGAGGCCGATGGCGGTCGCCAGCAGCGCTTCGGCGATGCCGGGCGCGACGATGGCGAGGTTCGTGGTCTGCGCCTTCGAGATGCCGATGAACGAGTTCATGATGCCCCAGACCGTGCCGAAGAGGCCGACGAAGGGCGCCGTGGAGCCGATGGTGGCGAGAAGCCCGGTACCCTTGGCGATGCGGCGACCGGCATGCACTTCCATGCGGGCGAGGCGGGAGGCGATGCGCTCCTTCACGCCGCCGTCGGAGACGTGATCGAGCACGGGCTCGGAAGCGTCCATTTCCTCGCGGGCGGCGCGGGTCATGCGCGCGGCGACGCCGCGGTTGCGGCCGAGCGCCTGCTCGCCGTCCTCCAGCCCGCGGGCGGCAATGAGCTGGCGCACGGCGCTGCGGGCCGAGCGCTGGGCGGCGCCGAGCTCGGCGAGCTTGACGAGCAGCACGGTCCAGGTGACGACCGAGGCGAAGGCAAGGCCGGTCATCACGCCCTTGACGACGATATCGGCCGCCATGAACATGCCCCAGGGCGAAAGGTCGTGCGGCAGGCCGGCCTGACGGGCGCCTTCCGCGTCGTCGACGACGTCGAGCTCGGTCGCGTCCTCGTCGTCCTGCACGGCGTCGGCCCCGGTTCCGGCCGCCTGGTTCGGCGTGGTGTTCTCCACCGCTGCCGGCCGGGACGTCGTGTCCGTCGTGGCGGTCGTCGTCGTCGTGGTGCCGGTGGATTGTCCGGCATCCGTCTGGGCCGACGGCGTCTCCTGGCTCTGTGCCGAAACGGCGTGCGGCATGGCGAGTGCCATCAGGATGATCGCGAAGTGCAGTCGAGACCGTTTGAGCACGGCGTATTCCTCTTGCATGTCTCAATTCAAGCGAAGCCCACTCCGGGAATCGGGCGGGCGCGGCCGGTGAAGGCCGCTAAAACCTGAGTGCTCAATACGACATTATGCGTATCACAGGCAATAATATGTTGAGTAATTTATTCATGATAAGGTCAGGTTGGCGAAGGGTGCTGTTTTTGCGCCGAGCGGCCCGCTGCCTATGGACACCCGCCCCGAAACCGCACTATGAGAATTGCAACGCATCCGGCGCGGGCCGGGCCTTTGCGCCGGTCTTCGCCGTTCATTCTTAAGGGCCAGAGATGATTGACTACAATGCAGCGCGCACGAAGATGGTGGACAACCAGATCCGTACGACGGATGTGACGTCGCACGAGGTGCTCGACGCCTTCCTCACCGTGCCGCGGGAAGAGTTCGTGCCGGCGGCGGCAAGGCCGCTCGCCTATATCGACAACGACATCCAGCTTGCCCCCGGCCGTTATCTCATGGAGCCGTCGCCGCTTGCAAAGCTGATCCAGCTTGCCGATATCGCGGCGGCCGACGTCGTGCTGGAAGTCGGCTGCGGCACCGGCTACGCCTCGGCCGTCCTCTCCAGGCTCGGCAGCTCCGTCGTCGCGCTGGAAAGCGATACGGACCTTGCCGCGACGGCAACCGAAACGCTCGCCCGCCTCGGCTTCGACAATGTCGCGGTGGTGACCGGCGACCTGGAAGCCGGCTATGCGCCGGAAGCGCCCTATGACGTGATCTTCGTGCATGGCGCCGTCGAATATGTCACCGAGCCGCTTTTCGCGCAGTTGCGTGATGGCGGACGCCTCGTCGTCGTCGAGGGTTACGGCAACGCCTCGCAGGCACGCCTCTATATCAAGGAAAGCGGCCGGGTTGCCGAGCGCAACGTCTTCAACACCGCCGTCAAGCCGCTTCCCGGCTTCCGCAAGGCGAAGGAATTCGTCTTCTGAGCTTTCCCGAAAGGGACGGACATCGAAAGGCCCGCCGCTCGTCCGGCGGGCCTTTGTTTTTTCGCGGGGCCGGCCCGGGCCTTGGCAGGCCAAACAAATCTGTGCATCACTTATAACACTTGATTCGCAGCGATTTAGTTCGCCGCCGAACTCGCCTAGGGTCTTCGGCATGTCCGGCACGCCTCCTGCGGCAGGTCGCGGACGCCGCAGAGAACGGGGATAGAAATGGCTCAGCCGAATGTAGCGCGTGAACCGTCCATGGATGAAATCCTGGCGTCCATCCGCAAGATCATCGAGAACAACGAAGCGCAGCCGGACCTGGCCCACGATGCCGGCGAGGACGACGGCTTCGACATCACCACCGAGAGCCATTCGAGCCTGCTGGACAGCCCCGTCGTGGTCGACCGCTTCCATGCCGAGGAGCAGCATTCCGCCATCGTCCAGCCGATCCATCGGCCGGAGCAGGGCGCGCAGCCGGCCATGTCGCTGGCCGATGTCGCCGCGCGCGTGCGCGCCGCCTCCGAGCGCCATGTCGCCGCTAACCGCGAGACGGCCGAAACCCTGCCGATCGAGCCGGCCCCGGCCATCGCCCGCGAGCAGAATCCGCTGATGACCGCGCGCATGGCCGCGACGGCAAGCCACGATGCGCCTGCGCCGCAGCCTGCCGAGAAGATCGAGCCGGTCGAGGAACGCATCGAGGCCTTCGCCCCGGCGGTGGAGATTCACACCGAGGACGCAGCACCCGGCCGGGATATCGCCGCGCTCGTCTCGCCGGCCGTCGGCGAGCGGGTCGCCCAGTCCTTCGGCGCGCTGGCGGAAGCCCTCGACGCCGGCCCGCGCCGCTCCTTCGACGAGATCGCCGAGGACATGCTGCGCCCGATGCTGCAGGAATGGCTCGACGACAACCTGCCGACCCTCGTGGAGCGGCTGGTGCGCGAGGAGATCGAGCGGGTAGCGCGCGGCCCCCGCCGCTGATCGCCGCCGCTTTTCTTCACCGAAAAGACAATTTAAGCCGCGCCGAACCCCCGGCGCGGCTTTTCTTCTGATATTGTTGACTTCATGCCGGCCATCCGGTTTACAAAACCCACCGACAAACAGCAGGCCACGCACGAAAATGCTTGAAAAGAACTATGATTCCGCAGCGGTCGAGCCGCGAATTGCCAAGATGTGGGAAGATGCGGATGCTTTCCGCGCCGGCGAGGGGGCAAAGCCCGGCGCCGAGACCTTCACCATCGTGATTCCGCCGCCGAACGTGACGGGCTCGCTGCATATGGGCCATGCCCTCAACAACACGCTGCAGGACATCATGGTCCGCTTTGAGCGCATGCGCGGCAAGGACGTGTTGTGGCAGCCGGGCATGGACCATGCCGGCATCGCGACGCAGATGGTCGTCGAGCGCAAGCTCGCCGCCGAGAAGCTTCCGGGCCGCCGCGAGATGGGCCGCGAGGCCTTCGTCGAGAAGGTCTGGGAGTGGAAGGCAGAATCGGGCGGCCTGATCTTCAATCAGCTGAAGCGCCTCGGCGCCTCCTGCGACTGGTCGCGCGAGCGCTTCACCATGGACGAGGGGCTTTCCGCTGCCGTCCTGGAGGTCTTCGTCTCGCTCTACAAGGAAGGCCTGATCTATCGCGGCAAGCGGCTGGTCAACTGGGATCCGAAATTCGAGACGGCGATTTCCGACCTCGAGGTCGAGAACCGGGAAGTCGACGGCCATATGTGGCACTTCAAGTATCCGCTGGCCGGCGGTGCCACCTATACCTATGTCGAGAAGGACGCCGACGGCAACATCGTCTTCGAGGAGGAGCGCGACTACATCTCCATCGCCACCACCCGTCCCGAGACGATGCTGGGCGACGGTGCGGTCGCCGTCCATCCGTCCGACGAGCGCTATGCGCCCATCGTCGGCAAGCTCTGCGAGATTCCGGTCGGCCCCAAGGAGCATCGCCGTCTCATCCCGATCATCACCGACGAATATCCGGAGAAGGATTTCGGCTCCGGCGCGGTGAAGATCACCGGCGCGCACGACTTCAACGACTACCAGGTCGCCCGCCGCAACAATATCCCGCTCTACCGGCTGATGGACACGCAGGCTTCCATGCGTGCCGACGGCGAGCCTTACGCCGTCTATGCGGCGCAGGCGCTGGAGATCGCCAAGTCCGGCAACGTGCCGAGCGAGGCGGAAGTCGACGACATCAATCTCGTACCGGACGAATATCGCGGCCTCGACCGCTACGAGGCGCGCAAGCGCATCGTCGAGGCGATCAATGCCGAAGGCCTTGCCGTCACCGTCAAGGACGCCGAGGGCAACGACGTTCCCTATGTCGAGAACAAGAAGGTCATGCAGCCCTTCGGCGACCGTTCCGGCGTCGTCATCGAGCCGATGCTGACCGACCAGTGGTTCGCCGATGCCGCGACGCTGGCCAAGCCCGCCATCGCCTCCGTCCGCGAGGGCCGCACCAACTTCGTTCCGAAGAACTGGGAAAAGACCTATTTCGAGTGGATGGAGAACATCGAGCCCTGGTGCATCTCCCGCCAGCTCTGGTGGGGTCACCAGATTCCGGCCTGGTACGGCCCGGACGGCCAGGTCTTCGTCGAGAAGACCGAGGAAGAGGCGCTTCACGCCGCCATCCAGCACTACATCGCCCATGAAGGCCCATGGAAGGCCTGGGTCGAGGAGAAGCTGGAGAATTTTGCGCCGGGCGAGATCCTGACGCGTGACGAGGACGTGCTCGACACCTGGTTCTCCTCCGCACTCTGGCCGTTCTCGACGCTCGGCTGGCCGGAACAGACGAAAGAACTGGAGAAGTATTACCAGACCGACGTTCTCGTAACCGGTTTCGACATCATCTTCTTCTGGGTCGCCCGCATGATGATGATGGGCCTGCACTTCATGAAGGACGAGTTCGGCAACCCGGTCGAACCGTTCCACACCGTCTATGTCCACGCGCTGGTGCGCGACAAGAACGGGCAGAAGATGTCGAAGTCCAAGGGCAACGTCATCGACCCGCTCGAGCTGATCGACGAATACGGTGCGGACGCGCTGCGCTTCACGCTGGCGATCATGGCTGCACAGGGCCGCGACGTGAAGCTCGACCCGGCCCGCATCGCCGGCTACCGCAACTTCGGCACCAAGCTGTGGAACGCCACGCGCTTTGCCGAGATGAACGGCGTGAAGACCGATCCGCATTTCGTGCCGGAAACGGCCTCGCTGACGATCAACCGCTGGATCCTGACGGAACTCGCCCGCACGGCGCGCGACGTTACCGAGGCAATCGAGACCTACCGCTTCAACGATGCGGCCGGCACGCTCTACCGCTTCATCTGGAACCAGTTCTGCGATTGGTATCTGGAACTGCTGAAGCCCGTCTTCAGTGGCGAGGACGAAGCGGCCAAGGCGGAATCGCAGGCTTGCGCGGCCTATGTGCTGGAGGAGACCTACAAGCTCCTGCACCCGTTCATGCCCTTCATGACGGAAGAGCTCTGGGCGCACACGGCGGGCGAGGGCGTAACGCGCGAAAGCATGATCTGCCATGCCGAATGGCCGGCGCCCGCCTATGCGGACGAGGCTGCGGCCGACGAGATCAACTGGCTGGTCGATCTCGTCTCCGGCATCCGCTCGGTCCGCGCCGAGATGAACGTGCCGCCGAGCGCGACGGCGCCGCTGGTCGTCGTCGGCGCAGGCGCGCTGACCAGGGCGCGGCTCGCCACGCATGACTCGGCCATCCGCCGTCTCGCCCGCGTGGAGGACATCCGCCTCGAGGACGCAGCGCCCAAGGGTGCGGCACAGATCGTCGTCGGCGAGGCGACCGTCTGCCTGCCGCTCGGCAAACTGATCGACCTGGCCGCCGAAAAGGCCCGCCTGGAAAAGGCGATCGACAAGGCGAAGGCCGAAGCCGGCCGCATTCAGGGCAAGCTCTCGAACGAGAAGTTCGTCGCCAATGCCAAGCCCGAAGTGGTCGAGGCCGAGCGCGAGCGTTTCACCGAGCTGGAGCAGCAGCTTGCCAGCCTTTCCGTGGCTTTGACGCGCGTCAGCGAAGCAGGCTGATTCTACAGCCCGTCGTTGCAAAAGCCTGAAAAACCGCGCCGTTCACACGGTGCGGTTTTTTCGTTCAGAGGCCCCGGATGCAAAATCCCCGATGTGTCCGAAAAGTGACATGCTGAAGTGGCGTTGAAACGTTCATCTATATTTTAGCGATTTTTAAATGATTCTTGGAACATTATTTCGAGGCCTCGAATTGCTGAGGGGCTTCAAAAAAATCTTACGTAATTTTGCGAGCGGCATATGAGAATCACAGACAAAAACTGGGATTTGCCAAGCCCGCACTCCTCTTCGATAGTCAGCTGCGAAATGGCGGTGGAGAGGCCGTCAGGGACATTTGGGGGAGCATGGATGATCGGTAAGATCTTCAAGAATGGAATTCTCGCCGCCGTGGCGCTGGCCGCGCTGGCAAGCACGGCCGAAGCCGGCGGCTATAGCCGCGGCGAGGCCGACACCGACATCCTGTTCGAAAGCGGCGACTTCATCTTCCGCGCCGGCGCGACCTACGTTTCCCCGCGCCGGACGTTCAAGACGACGGGCGGGACAGCGAACCATGACGGGGTTTATTCGAACGATTACTGGATTCCGAGCGTTGCCGCAAAAATTGGAATTTCAGAGAATTTCGCGTGTGCACTGACTTATACTCAGCCGTTTGGCGCGGATGCGACTTATGGGCCTGACGCGCGGTCAAAAATTGCGGACCCAAGTAAACGGTACAGCGACAAAGGCTTTGAAACGAACGAGTTTGGTACGACTTGCGATGTGAAGCTCGATGTCGGTGCCGGAAAGTTGCATCTTCTTGGTGGCGTATTCATTCAAGATTTTACATATGATGCGACTGCTGAAAGTCCTGCGCCGGCCCTACTGAATGCCAAGCTACATATAGAAGATAACGCCGCGTACGGATACAGAATTGGCGCCGCATATGAGATCACGGAATACGCTCTGCGCGTATCGCTGATGTATCGCTCGCAGGTCAAGCACCAATCGGATGAGGGATATCTAGATGTTTCAGACTCTGTCTTGCCGCCGCTGCCTGTTGGCTCTTATTCAGCATCCGGCTACGGAACGATGCCTCAGTCTTTGAAGCTTTCGGCTCAGACCGGCGTCGCTCCTGGTTGGCTCGTCTATGGTTCGGCTAAGTGGACCGACTGGAGCGTTCTGGATGCACTCAACTACAGAATTGGTGGAAGCGATAAGAAAGACGTTTACAATTGGAAAGACGGTTGGACCGTTCAAGCTGGTGTTGCCCATGTGTTCAATGAAAAGCTGACCGGTACGATCAATTTGACGTGGGACAGTGGCGTCAGCACGGGCGCTGATATCCACGAAGATTCAGTCACGCTCGGCGCCGGCGTTCTGGCTAAAGTTGGCCCTGGCGATTTGCGCTTTGGGGCGGGCGTTACCCACATGTCGACTGGAAGTCAGTCGACAACCCAAGGCGCTGCGTTCAATGCCACCGGCGGCGGCGGCTGGGCCTATGGCGTGACGGGGTCTTACAAGATCTCGTTCTGAACCGGCGGTTTTCGATCCGGAATCGGGCTCGGCGTCATAGCCGGGCCCTTTTCTTGGTTAATGTTCCGTTGCTGCCGGTCACCTCTCATGGGGAAACCGTAGCGACCTCTGAAAATATGTGACGGAATCGCAACACATTTTTTTCCAGAGTTTGCTACACCCATGGGCAAGCGACGAAATGTCCATTTCCCGCCACAAACGGGGCGCAGCGATAGGGGCATGTAGACGCGTGGAACCGCGCCAAGGGAAACCATGAGCCAGCCGATGTCATTGTCGCCGAAACTGCCGGAAAGCCGCACGAGACCCGTGCATTTCCGGTTCGGCACAGACAGGAAGGCGAGGCGCGGAATTGTTGAAGTGATGCCCAAGTCCGAGTTGTTGCCGATGAAAGTACTGGTAATGGGCCTTTGCCTCTCGCTGTCCTCCTGGATGGCGCCCCAGGCCCTCGCATTCGACCCCCAGGCCGGCGTCAGCAAGGAAAGCGGCCCCTTCGACCTCTTCAAATTCGGTTTCTTCTCCTACAAGGAAGGTCGCAAGGGCGACGCTGTCGAGGCCTACCGCTACGCGGCGGAAAAGGGTCATACCGGTTCGCGCTGGGCGCTCGCCAACATGTATGCCGACGGCGACGGCGTGCCGGAGAATGACCTCGAAGCCTTCAAGATCTACAGCGAGATTGCCCAGGCCGGCGTCGAGCCGGGCTCGGAAGACACCGGCTACTTCGCCAATGCGCTGATCGCGCTCGCCAGCTACTACCGCCGCGGCATTCCCGACAGCCCGGTCAAGATCGACCTCTCGCAGGCGCGCCAGCTCTATTTCCAGGCGGCTTCCGCCTTCGGCATTCCGGAAGCGCAGTTCCAGCTCGGCCGCATGATGCTGACGGGCGAGGGCGGTTCGGTCAGCGTCCATCAGGCCAAGAAATGGCTGAACCGCGCCCGCAACAACGGCCATGCCGGCGCCATGGGCCTCTTCGGCAACATCATCTTCCAGGAAGGCGATACCGCCCGCGGCCTTGCCATGATGACCGCGGCCCTCGACCATTGTCTGCCCAAGGACTGTGCCTGGCTGCAGGCCAATCAGGAAGAGGCCTTCTCCGTCGCAAGCGAGGAGGATCGCCGCAAGGGCGTCGCGCTCGCGCAGAGCATCCGCTTCAATCCCAACGAATAAGCGCGCCTCGCCGCGAAAAGCTAGGCGGCAAAATCCAGCAGCGCCACGACCGGCACGTGGTCTGACGGCTTTTCCCAGTTGCGCACATGCTTTTCGACAGCCGTCGAGATGAGGCGGTCCGAGGCTTCCGCCGACAGCATGAGATGATCGATGCGGATGCCGAAATTCTTCGGCCAGCATCCGCCCTGGTAATCCCAGAACGTATAGAGCGGCACGCCGTCGGATGTGGCGCGCACCGCATCGGTGAGACCGAGGTTTTCGAGGCGCCGGAAGGCCTGCCGGGTCGGGGGCAGGTAGAGGGCGTCCCGCTCCCACACCTTGACGTCCCAACAATCGTGCGGCTCGGGAATGACATTGTAGTCGCCGGCAAGCACCAGCGGCTCCTCCAGCGCCAGCCGGTTCTCGGCAAAGGCGACGAGCCGGTCCATCCAGGCGAGCTTGTAGGGATATTTCACCGGATCGTCCGCCGGATTGCCGTTCGGCAGGTAGATCGAGCAGACGCGGACCGCGCCGCCTTCGACGGAGAACACGCCCTCGATGAAACGCGCCTGTTCGTCGCCGTCGCCGCCGGGAAGGCCGCGGTTCACCTCGTCGGGGCGGATTTTCGAGAGGAGAGCGACGCCGTTGAAACCCTTCTGGCCATGCGTCTCGACGTGATAGCCGAGCGCTTCGATCTCGCTACGCGGAAAGCTCTCGTCGACGGTCTTGATTTCCTGCAGCGCGACGATGTCCGGGGCCGATTCCCTGAGCCAGGCAAGGAGGTTGTCGATGCGTGCCCGCACGCCGTTGATATTCCAGGTGGCAATCTTGATCGGCATGCGGGTTCCTGTCGGGTTTCTGTTTAGATCGAGAAGCTGGTGCCGCAGCCGCAGCTTGCGACGGCGTTCGGGTTCTTGATCTGGAAGGACTGGCCGAGCAGGTTGTCGACGAAGTCGATCTCGGATCCGTCCATGTAGACGAGGGAGAGCTGGTCGATCAGCACTTTCGCATCGTCCTTTTCGAGCACCAGGTCGTCATCCTGCTGGTCCTCGACAAGGTCGAACTTGTAGGAAAAGCCAGAGCAGCCGCCGCCTTCGACGGAAACGCGCAGCGCCTGCTTTTCCGGCGACGAGCCGAGGATCGAGGCGATGCGCCGTGCCGCGGCGTCGGATAGGGTTACGAGCTTGTCGGTCATGTCTGCCTCCTGCCGGGGTCAAGATCCGGAGAGAATCGCTTGTCTCACACGGCCGGCAAATGGGATGCCGAACGGTCCTGCTGTCACACGATGCCTGAAGCAAATCCCTGAAAAGACTTGTCTTTCAAGCACGGCTTGCAGCCGGACTTGCCGCTATGCACACTATAGGTATGAAGGCATTGAGGCCGCGTCAATGGGCGGCGTGAATGCAGGTGACGAATGACGTTTGACAGATATGCGCTCGGTTTCGGCGCGGGACAGCGCGCCATCTACGCTTCCGACCCCTGGGCGACCCGCGGGCGGCTCTTTCCCGAGCCGGAAAGTCCGACGCGCTCGGATTTCCAGCGCGACCGCGACCGCATCGTCCACACCACCGCCTTCCGCCGCCTCAAGCACAAGACGCAGGTCTTCATCGCCGCCGACGGCGATCACTATCGCACCCGGCTGACCCACACGATCGAGGTCGCGCAGATCGCCCGCGCGCTGGCCCGCGCCCTCAAGCTCGACGAGGACCTCGCCGAAGGCGTCGCGCTGGTGCACGATTTCGGCCACACGCCCTTCGGCCATACCGGCGAGGATGCGCTGCACGAGGTGCTGGAGCCCTTCGGCGGTTTCGACCACAATGCCCAGTCGCTGCGCATCGTCACCAAGCTGGAGCGCCGCTATGCCGATTTCGACGGCCTCAACCTCACCTGGGAAAGCCTCGAGGGCCTCGTCAAGCACAATGGCCCGCTGATCGGGCCGACGGGGGAGTGCACGCACGGCGACGACGTGCCGCGCCCGATCCTCGAATATTGTGCCGTGCACGATCTGGAGCTTTCGAGCTTCGCGAGCCTGGAGGCGCAGGTGGCGGCGATTGCCGACGACATCGCCTACAACACCCATGATATCGACGACGGCCTGCGCTCCGGCTATCTCGAATTCGAGATGCTGGAGGAGGTGCCGTTCCTCGCGCGGCTGATGAAGGAAGTGCACGACCGTTATCCGGGGCTGGAAGAGCCGCGCTTCACCCACGAGATCATGCGCCGCCAGATCACCGCCATGGTGGAGGACGTCATCGGCTACGCCCAGCAGGCGATCCACGACGAGCGCCCGGAAAGCGCCGACGACGTGCGCAAGGCCCATCGCTGCCTCGCGACCTTCTCCGAGGAGATGGCGGTGACGGACCGGCAGATCAAGAAACTGCTGTTCTCCCGCATCTACCGCCACCCGGAAGTGATGCGCGTGCGCGCCAACGCCGCCTCGATCCTGACGGACCTCTACCACGCCTATATGGACGACCCGCAGCTCATGCAGGGGCATTATTGGGTGGACCGTATCGCGACCATGCCGGAATCGGCCCGGGCCCGCCATGTCGGCGATTATCTCGCCGGAATGACCGACAATTACGCGATAGACACGCACCGGCGGCTGTTTGACCACACCCCGGAATTGCGATAGTCACCCGCCCACCTGAACTTCTTCGCAGGCCTGGCCCCTGCAGGGCGCCGCTGCGCGTGGATGGACGAGATGAACCTTTTTACTGATTTCGACAGCAGAATCAAAACCGTGCTCGAAGGTCTCGAGATCGTGCGCGAAAAGCGATCCGAGCTCGATTTCGGTCGAATCAGCGTCGAACCGCCGCGCGACCAGAGCCATGGCGATGTCGCGACCAATGCGGCGATGGTTCTTGCCAAGCCGCTGGGCCTCAATCCGCGGGCGCTTGCCGACCTCATCGTCGCCGAGCTGAAGAACGATCCCGAGGTCGCCGATGTCAGCGTGGCGGGCCCGGGCTTCATCAACGTCCGCCTTTCCGTTCCCTACTGGCAGAAGCTGCTTGCCGCTGTGATCGCGGCCGGCACGGATTACGGCCGCGGTTCGCTCGGCGCCGGCCGCAAGGTCAATGTCGAATATGTCTCGGCCAATCCGACGGGGCCGATGCATGTCGGCCATTGCCGTGGCGCGGTGGTGGGCGATGCGCTCGCCAACCTGCTCGGCTTTGCCGGCTATGACGTCACCAAGGAATATTACATCAACGACGCCGGTTCGCAGATCGACGTGCTGGCGCGCTCGGCCTTCCTGCGGTACCGCGAGGCGCTGGGCGAGGCGATCGGCGAAATTCCGTCGGGCCTCTATCCGGGCGACTATCTGGTTCCCGTCGGTGAGGCGCTGGCTGCCGAGCACGGTACGTCGCTTCGCGCCATGCCCGAGCATCAGTGGATGCCGATCGTCAAGGAAAAGACCATCGCGATGATGATGGCGATGATCCGCGAGGACCTCGCAGCCCTCAACGTGCATCACGATGTCTTCTTCTCGGAGCGCTCGCTGCATGCCGGAAACGGCGCACCGATCCGCACCGCCATCAACGACCTGACCTTCAAGGGCCATGTCTACAAGGGCGTGCTGCCGCCGCCGAAGGGACAGCTTCCGGAAGACTGGGAAGACCGCGAGCAGACGCTCTTCCGCTCGACGGAAGTGGGCGACGATATCGACCGCCCGCTGATCAAGTCGGATGGTTCCTATACTTACTTCGCCGCCGACGTTGCCTACTTCAAGGACAAGTTCGATCGCGGCTTCGAAGAGATGATCTATGTGCTCGGCGCCGACCATGGCGGTTACGTCAAGCGTCTGGAGGCCGTCGCTCGTGCCGTTTCAGAAGGTAAGGCCAAGCTGACCGTGCTGCTGTGCCAGCTCGTCAAGCTCTACCGTAACGGCGAGCCGGTGAAGATGTCGAAGCGTTCGGGCGATTTCGTCACGCTGCGTGACGTGGTCGAGGAAGTCGGCCGCGATTCGGTGCGCTTCATGATGCTTTACCGCAAGAACAGCGAGCCGCTCGACTTCGACTTCGCCAAGGTGACGGAGCAGTCCAAGGACAATCCGGTCTTCTATGTGCAATATGCCCATGCTCGTTGCATGTCGGTGTTCCGGCAGGCCGCCGAAGCCTTCCCGGGCCTCGATATAGCCTCGCTCGATCTGGCCGGCGCGATCGCCGGAAACATCTCGGATTCCAGTGAGTTGCAGCTTCTCGCCAAGCTGGCGGAATATCCCCGCGTGGTCGAAGGCGCGGCACTCGCGCAGGAGCCTCATCGCATCGCGTTTTATCTCTATGATCTTGCCAGCGCGTTCCATGCGCACTGGAACAAAGGTAAGGAACAGCCGGAATTACGGTTTGTTAACGATAAAAATAGAGAATTGAGTATCGCCAGACTTGGGCTGGTGCACGCTGTCGCGTCTGTTCTTAAGTCGGGCCTGTCCATTACAGGCACCGCAGCACCGGATGAAATGCGATAACGTCACCATTTGCCCACAATAAGCTGGCAAACGCGTCTTTGTAGCTTGTGAGTGGGAAGCAGTATGGCAGACAAGAACTTCGCGCGAAGCGGAACCGCTGACACGGATCTCTTGGCAGAAGATGATCCGTTGAGCGAGCTTGCCCGCCTCGTCAACTTCGAGCCGCATCCTGTGCAGGGTGTCAGCAAAACCTTCCCCGACGCCGCCCAGGCGGCGCCGCGGCATGAAAATCCCGTCCTCGCCCTTGAGGACGAGCTTCTGCGCGCCTTCGAGCAATATGACGCGCCGACGCCCGTCGCCGATCCGGTCCCCGCCGCCCAGCCGGTGGCGCGCCATGTCGAGCCCGTGTTCGAAGAGCCGGCCCCCGCCATGGAAGATCGCGCCTCGTTCATCGATGAGGTGCCGAGCCGGGACTTTGCCGCCAGCGAGCCCTATCATCGCGAACCGGCCTTCGACAGACCCGTCGAACCGTCCTTCGCGGAAGAGCCCCTTGCCGTCGAGCAGCCCGTCGAGCCGGAACCGCAGTTCGCCGAAGATCCGGCACTGTCTCTCGCCGACGAGCTGGAGGCCTATGTCCACGAGGTTCCGACCGTCGAGGCCGAGGCGACCGCCCATGCCTTCGCCGACCGCTTCGAGCCGCGCTTCGAAGAGCCGATCCGCCAGGAGCCTGCCTATCACGAGCCGGCCGCAGAACCGCAATTGTCCGAATTCTCTCCTGTCGAGGATCGCCAGCCGGAATTCCTCGGCCTGCAGCCGCTGACGGCGGACGAGGGCTCTGTCGGGCTCGATCTGGAGCGTGAGCTGGAACTGTCGATCGGCGACGGCTTTGCCGATGATCTCCCGAACGAGCCGGAGACCGCTTTCGTCGAGCCCCTGCCGGTCGCCGCGGAGGCGGTCGCCACCCATGTCGAGCCCGTCTTCGACAGCCGGATGCCGGTCGATCCCGTGGTCGAGCAGGCCGAGCCGTTCCATGCCGAGCCGGCGGCCTATGCCGGCGAGGAGCCGCATTTCGTCGCCGAAATGCCGTTCGAGACGCGTGAGGACCGCGCCCGCGCGGCGGCTGCGGCCGAGGCGCAATGGCAGGTCGATGACGTCGAGCCGGTTTTCCAGGCGCCCGCCTATCAGGTGGAATCCGTGGCGACGTCCGGCAATTACGATGGTGACGCGCTGCTCGCCGAAATCGAGCGTTTCCCCATGCCGGAAGCCCGCTCGCCGCTGTCCGCGGAAACGGCCGCGGCCGGCGCCGCCGTTATCGCCGCTGCTGCCGCGCGCAGCAACACGCCGGCGAATATTTCGGCCATTTTCGGCCGTGCCACGCCGACCGTGCATCGCGATCCCGTCGCCGAGACGGTGGCGACACCCTTCGTCGAGCCTGTGAAGGCCCCGATGCAGGCCGTCGAGACGCCTGTCTTCGAGGCACGCCGTGAGCCGGCCGCCGTCCCGACGCCGGTGGCCTCCGAGCCCGAACTCGATTTCGAGAACATGGAATTCGACCTCTCGGATATCGATCTCGATATCTCCGATTTCTCGCTGGACGAGGAGCCGGTGAAGCCGGTGGCCAAGCCCGCCGAAGTGAAGGTAGAGGTCGCACGGCCGGCACCGGTCGAGACGCCCGTCCGGCGCGAGCCCGTCGTCGCGGTGCCCGTCTCCACCTTCACCAAGCCGCAGCCGGTGACCGCCGAGCTGAGCGACGGCACGCTGCCCTTCGATCCGTCGATGATCGCCGAGACCGACGAGGGCGTTTCCCCCGTCACCGAGCTCGACGTGCCGCAGCTTCCCGTCGTGGAGAAGGAAAAGCCGCCGGTCTTCCAGCCGGACTACGATTTCGACATCGACGCGGAAATGGCGCAGCTCTTCAACGAGCCGGCCAAGACCCATGCTGAAGAGAACAAGGCGAGCGTCGCCGCCGCGACGGCTCAGCCGGCGACGCAGATCAACGACGTCGATGATTTCGAGCGCGCGCTGGAGGAAGACTTCCGCCGCTCGCTCAACCAGCCGGAGCGCATGGCGATCCCGGTCGATCCCGGCCAGGCGACGGCGCTCTATTCCGGCGACGGCTATGACGAGGAGACCGCCCGTCCGCGCCGCGGCATGCTGATCGCCGCCTCCATCGCCGGCCTTCTTCTGGTCGGCGGCGGCGCCGTCTACGCCTGGTCGGCCCTCACGGGCGGATCGGTCGGCGGCTCGGGCGAGCCTCGCGTCATCCTCGCCGACAAGGATCCGATCAAGGTCGTGCCCGAGGAAAGGGGCGGCAAGACCGTTCCCAACCAGGACAAGGCCGTCTACGACCGCGTTGCCGGCGATACGACGAGCCGGCCGCAGCAGGAACAGCTCGTCACCTCGACGGAAGAGCCGGTCGACGTCGTCCAGCGCACGCTGACGCCGGAAGCCCTGCCGATGGACGGCCCGGAGGACGGCACCGACACGGCGGCGGCCGATGATGAGAACCGCCTGCTGCCGGGCGTCGACGAGCCGGAAACGGCAAGCGCCGAGACCGGCAACAAGCCGCTCGTCTCGCCGCGCAAGGTCAAGACCATGATCGTCAAGCCGGACGGCACGCTCGTCGCCCGCGAGGATACGGTCGCCGACACGGACCTCGACGCCAAGGCGACGGCCACCACCGGCAGCGCCTCGGGCGAGGCCGCCGCATCGGCCAACGCGACGCTCGACGGAGACGCCTCGCTGCGCGCCGAGCAGGCCGCATCCGGCGCCAAGCCGCGCTCGGCGCTTGCCGAAGTCGCCAATGCACAGGTCGACGACACGGCGCCGGTGCGCACGGTCAAGACGACCACGGTCGGCGCGACGGACACGAACGCGACGGCCGGCAACACGCCGCTCCCCGAAACGCGCCCGGTCGACCAGCCGGTCAATGTCGTCGGCACCGTCACCGAGAACGGCAACGTCTCCGGTACGCAGACCGCTTCGGCGACGCAGACCCAGCAGGCCGTCGAACAGACCCAGGTCTCACCCGGCAGCTACGTCATCCAGATCGCTTCGCTTCCCTCCGAGGCCGAGGCACAGAAGACCTACAAGTCGCTGTCCTCGAAATTCGGTAGCGTCATCGGCGGTCGCGGCATGGATATCAAGAAGGCGGAGATCCCCAACAAGGGTACCTTCTACCGCCTCCGCATTCCGGCCGGCTCGCGCGAAGACGCGAACGCCCTCTGCAGCCGCTACAAGAGCGCGGGCGGCAGCTGCCTCGTCACCCGCTGAGGCGGGCTGATATCCTGAAGGGGCGCGGACATGGTTCGCGCCCCTTCGATTCCCGCGGGCGGCCGACGCCTGTCTCCTCCTCGAAAATTCCAAGATTGCGGACATGAGCGAATCGAAATCCTTCATTTCGGGCTGCAAGGGCCTGAGCCTCACCGCCGACGAAAAGGCCTTCTTCCGCAACGAGCGCCCTTGGGGTTTCATCCTCTTCGGCCGCAATATCGGCGAGCCGGCGCAGGTGGCGGACCTGACGGCCGAGATGCGCGAGAGCATCGGCGGCGGAGCCGACATCCCGGTGCTCATCGACCAGGAGGGCGGGCGCGTCCAGCGCATCAAGCCGCCGCATGTCCAGCAATATCCGAATGCCGCCGCACTCGGCGCCATCTACCGGGCCGACGAGCCGCGGGGCCTGCGCGCCGCCTGGCTGATGTCGCGTCTGCATGCCTTCGATCTTCTGCGCCTTGGCATCAATGTCGATTGCCTGCCGGTGCTCGACGTCGCCGTGCCGGGCGTGCACGACGTCATCGGCAACCGCGCCTACGGGCAGGAGCCGGAGATCGTCTCGGCGATGGGCAAGGCGGCGGCGGAAGGCCTCAAGGCCGGCGGCCTGCTGCCGATCATGAAGCATATGCCGGGCCACGGCCGCACCATGGTCGATTCGCACCACGACCTGCCGGTCGTCCATGCGGGCCGCAAGGAGCTGGAGGCCTGTGACTTCGTGCCCTTCCAGCGCATGAAGGACGAGCTGATGGCGATGTCGGCCCATATCGTCTTCACCGCCATCGATGGCGACAATCCGGCGACCACTTCGGCAAAGGTGGTGGAGGAGATCATCCGTGGCCATATCGGCTTCGACGGCCTCCTGATGTCCGATGACGTCTCGATGAACGCCCTTCGCGGCGATATTGCCGAAAGAAGCAGGGGAATCATCGCCGCCGGCCTCGACATGGTGTTGCATTGCCATGGCATCATGGACGAAATGGTTGCGGTGACCGAAAACGTTCCCGCCCTTGCCGGTGACAGCCTGCGGCGGGCGAATGCGGTACGCGCAGGCTTCCCGATGCCCGACGGGGCGGACGAACAGGCGCTGCGCGAGGAATTCAACGCCATGATCGCGGTCGCCTGACGGCCGCGGCGGGCCCACGGGAGGCCCACGGGAGGCAGCGTGCAGGCAACGGGGTCGAAGCCGCCGAGGAAAGGTCGCGGCGCGGATGCGCCGATGGACGACCTTTGGCAGGACGACGCCGGGGGGCGGGGGCTTTCGGAGGAAAGCCTCGTCGTCGATCTCGCCGGCTTCGAAGGCCCGCTCGATCTCCTGCTCCATCTCGCCCGCACGCAGAAGGTGGACCTCACCCGCATTTCCGTGCTGGCGCTGGCCGAGCAATATCTCGTCTTCATCGACAAGGCGCGCAGGATCCGCATCGAGCTTGCCGCCGACTATCTCGTCATGGCTGCATGGCTGGCCTATCTGAAGTCTCGCTTGCTCATTCCCAGGCAGGCGAAGGACGAGGGGCCCTCGGGCGAGGAGATGGCGGCAAGCCTTGCCTTCCGCCTCAAGCGCCTCGAAGCCATGCGCGATGCCGCGACCCGGCTCATCAACCGCAATCGCCTCGGCCGCGACGTCTTCGCCCGCGGCATGCCGGAGCATATCCCGACCGGCCGGCGCTCGGCCTATGAGGCGACGCTCTACGATCTGCTCAATGCCTACGCGTCGCTGCGCCAGCGCCACGCCATCACACAGGTCACCATCGAAAAGCGCGCCGTCTGGTCGCTCTCCGATGCGCGCGAGATCCTGTCGGTGCTGATCGGCGGTTTCGATGACGACTGGACGGCGCTCGATCATTTCATGCTGCGCTACCTGACTGATCCGGCCGAGCGCACCACGGCCATTGCCAGCGCCTTCGCCGCGACGCTGGAACTGGTGAGGGAAGGGCGCCTGGAGCTTCGCCAGGACGGCGTGTTCCAGCCGATCTATCTTCGCCGCGGCCCGAAAGCCGGCGAAGCCGAGGACGATGAAGGAGGCCCCGGGCGTGAGTGAAGAGGAGAACGGCGCATCGCCGGAGGCCGAGGGCGGCACGATCGTCGATCCGCGCCGGCTGCACGAGGCGGCGAGGATCGCCGAGGCGCTGGTCTTTGCGTCCTCGAGCCCCGTGCCGGAGGCCTATATCGCCGACCGGCTGCCGGGCGGCGTGGACGTGCTGCATGTCATGCGCGAACTGAAGGCGCTCTATGCCGGGCGCGGCGTCAATCTCGTGGCAGTGGACGATGCCTGGGCCTTCCGCACCGCGCCGGATTTGTCTTTCGTCATCCGCACCGACGAGACGGAGGTGCGCAAATTGTCGCGTGCTGCGCTCGAAGTGCTGTCGATCATCGCCTATCACCAGCCGGTGACGCGCGCCGAGATCGAGGATATTCGCGGCGTGCAGACCTCCAAGGGCACGCTCGACGTTCTGATGGAAGCCGGCTGGGTGCGTTTTCGCGGCCGCCGCCGCTCTCCGGGCCGCCCGGTGACCTTCGGCACGACGCGGGATTTTCTCGATCATTTCGGCCTGGAAGAGCTGCGTGACCTGCCGGGATTGGAGGAATTGAAGGGCGCGGGCCTGCTTTCCGGCCGTATCCCGTCGAATTTCCAGGTGCCGCTGCCACTTGGCGAGGACGAGTTGGCGGAGGACGAGGACCCGATCACCCAGCTCGACCTCGAGGAGCTCGGTCTCCTCGCGCCGGGCGGGAAGGAAGAGGAATAGGCGGGGCGAAGGCGAGGACCCGCGTGCAGGAAAGAAATGCCGCCGGATTGCGCCACGTCACGGTTTCGGCTAACCAGCGCGACATACTGGTATTTGAAAAAGACGGCTGAACGTCTTAAATCGGGGTTCAGGTTTCTAAGGGAGTTACGGGAATGGGTTCTTTCAGCATCTGGCATTGGCTGATCGTTCTGGTGGTTGTGCTGCTGCTGTTCGGCCGCGGCAAGATTCCGGAACTCATGGGCGACGTCGCCAAGGGTATCAAGAATTTCAAGCAGGGCATGTCCGACGACGAAAAGGACAGCGCCGACCAGTCGAAGACGGTCGAGCACAAGGCTGACGAAGCCAAGTGACCGCTATTCGGCTGCGGATGACGGTCTGCGGCTTCTAAGGACAATATCCTATGCTTGATGTCGGCTGGACCGAGATACTCGTCATCGCCATCGTTCTGATCATCGTGGTGGGTCCGAAGGACCTGCCGCAGATGCTGCGGACGTTTGGCCGCATGGTGTCCAAGATGCGCGGCATGGCGAGCGATTTCCGCCAGCAGTTCGACGAGGCCTTGCGCGAGGCCGATCTCGACGACGTCAGGAAGACGATCGGCGAGGCGCAGAAGCTGAACCCGCTGAACTCCATCCGCGACGCGGTCAACCCGCTGCGGCAGATGGGCAACGAGATCAAGTCCGATCTCCAGAAGACGGTGAGCTCCTCCTCGACGTCGACACCGGCGTCCAGCCCGGCCGAAAGCATCTCCGATACGCCGGCCGCCGTGCCGTCAGAGGCGGGCAAGCCCGCCTCCGCCGAGCCGGTCGCGGCAGCCCCGCTGAAGACCGGCCCGACCGCCAGGACGGCGAAGAAGAAGCCCGCCGAGGCGGCCGTTAAGACGGCTAGGCCGCGCAAGGCGCCGGCCAAGGCCGAAGGCGAGGTGAAGCCCGCCGCCAAGGCTGCCAGCAAGGCCGAGACCGCCAAGGCTCCGGCCACGCGGAAAGCTGCTGCCAAGCCGAAGACGACGAAGACCAAGAAGGGCGACGCATGAGCGGCGACATCGACGACAAGCCCCAGCCGCTCATCGAGCATCTGATCGAGCTTCGCCGCCGCCTGCTCTGGGCGGTCGGCGCGTTCTTCATCGCCTTCCTCGTCTGCTTCTATTTCGCCAAGCAGCTCTTCAACCTGCTCGTCCTGCCCTTCAAATGGGCGGTGGAATGGGCGGGGCTGACCCATCGCAATGTCGAGCTGATCTACACGGCGCCGCAGGAATTCTTCTTCACGCAGATCAAGGTCGCCATGTTCGGCGCGCTGGTCATCGCCTTTCCGGTGATCGCCCAGCAGATCTACAAGTTCGTCGCGCCCGGCCTCTACAAGAACGAGCGGGCGGCCTTCCTGCCGTTCCTGATCGCTTCGCCCATCCTCTTCCTCATCGGCGCGGCGCTCGTCTATTTCTTCTTCACGCCCATGGTCATGTGGTTCTTCCTCGCCATGGAGCAGGGCGGCGGCGAGGGGCAGGTCTCGATCCAGCTCCTTCCGAAGGTTTCCGAATATCTCGGCCTGATCATGTCGCTGATCTTCGCCTTCGGCCTCGTCTTCCAGCTGCCGGTCATCTCGTCGCTTCTGGTGCGCGCGGGCTTCATCGATACGCAGGCGCTGGTCAGCAAGCGCAAATACGCGATCGTCATCGCCTTCATCGTGGCCGCGGTGCTGACGCCGCCCGATCCGGTTTCCCAGATCGGTCTTGCGCTGCCGGCCATCCTTCTCTACGAGATTTCCATCTACACGGCCCGACTCATCGAACGGCAGCGGGCGCGCGCCTCGGAAGCGCAGAATGCGGAAAACGAGGTCGCTGCAACACCGGGCGAGGCCGACTGAGGTCTCGCCTGCGGCGTTGCCGCAGGGTCGCTGCCGGGCGCCGTCGGGTTTCATCCACGGAAAAAGCCTGGAACGACGATGCTTGATATCAAATGGATCCGCGACAATGCCGACGCTCTCGATGCCGCCCTGGCGAAGCGCGGCGCGAGCCCCCTTGCCAGAACGCTGATCGACCTTGACGAGAAGCGCCGCAGCGTCATCCAGACGGCGCAGGACATGCAGTCGCGCCGCAACGCCGCCTCCAAGGAGATCGGCGCTGCGATGGCGAGCAAGAACGCCGAGCTTGCCGAAAAGCTGAAGGCGGAAGTCTCGGCCATCAAGGACCAGCTTCCCGCCGCCGAGGAGGAAGAGCGCCAGGTCACCGCCGAGCTCAACGATGCGCTCGCGCGCATTCCCAACATCCCGCTCGACGACGTGCCGGTCGGCAGCGACGAGAAGGACAATGCCGAGACGCGCCGCTGGGGCGACAAGCCCGGCTGGAGCCACAAGCCCCTCGAACATTACGAGATCGGCGAAGCGCTCGGCTGGATGGATTTCGAGGCGGCCGCCCGCATCGCCGGCTCGCGCTTCACCGTGCTCAAGGGCCAGCTCGCGCGCCTCGAGCGCGCGCTCGGCCAGTTCATGATCGACATGCACACGCAGGAGCACGGCTATACGGAAGTCCACGCGCCGCTCCTCGTGCGCGACGACGCCATGTTCGGCACCGGCCAGCTTCCGAAATTCTCCGAAGATCTCTTCCGCACCACGGACGGCCGCTGGCTGATCCCGACCGCGGAAGTCTCGCTCACCAATCTCGTGCGCGAGGAAATCCTCGACCAGGAAAAGCTGCCGCTGCGCTTCACCGCGCTGACGCCGTGCTTCCGCTCGGAAGCGGGCTCGGCCGGCCGCGACACGCGCGGCATGCTGCGCCAGCACCAGTTCATGAAGTGCGAGATGGTCTCGATCACCGATGCGGACAGCTCGATCGACGAGCTGGAGCGCATGACGGCCTGCGCCGAAGAGGTACTGAAGCGCCTCGGCCTGCATTACCGCGTCATGACGCTGTGCACCGGCGACATGGGCTTCGGCGCCCGCAAGACCTACGACCTCGAAGTCTGGCTGCCGGGACAGGACACGTTCCGCGAAATCTCGTCCTGCTCGGTCTGCGGCGATTTCCAGGCGCGCCGCATGAATGCCCGCTACCGCGGCAAGGACGAGAAGGCGACGCGCTTCGTCCATACGCTGAACGGCTCGGGCACGGCGGTCGGCCGGGCGCTGATCGCGGTGGTGGAGAATTACCTCAACGCCGACGGCTCGGTGACTGTGCCCGAGGCCCTGCTGCCCTATATGGGCGGCCTCAGGAAGATCGAGAAGGCCGCCTGAGGCGGGAGATGGAATGCGCATCCTTCTGACCAATGACGACGGTATACATGCCGAGGGCCTTGCGGTCCTCGAGCGCATCGCACGCGAGCTGACGGACGATGTCTGGGTCGTCGCGCCCGAGACCGACCAGAGCGGCCTTGCCCATTCGCTGACGCTCTCCGAGCCGCTGCGCCTGCGCAAGATCGACGACAAGCGCTACGCGCTGCGCGGCACGCCGACGGACTGCGTCATCATGGGCGTGCGCGAAGTGCTCGACGAGAAGCCCGACCTCGTGCTGTCCGGCGTCAATGCCGGCGCCAACATGGCCGACGACGTCACCTATTCCGGCACCATCGCCGGCGCCATCGAGGGCACGTTGCAGGGCATCAAGTCCATGGCACTGAGCCAGGCCTACAACCATGCCGGCGGCCGCGTCGTGCCGTGGGAGGTGGCGGAAAGCTTCGCGCCCAACCTCATCCGCCAGCTGTTGGATGTGGAGCTGCCGGACTGGACCTTCTTCAACCTCAACTTCCCGAACTGCGCCCCCAAGGAGCTGCAGGGCGTCGAGGTGACCAGCCAGGGCAAGCTCGATTTCGGCCTGACGATCGACGAGCGCGCCGACGGCCGGGGCTTTCCCTATTACTGGCTGCGCTTCGGCGAGCGGAAGGGCGATTTCCGCGCCGGAACGGACATTCATGCGCTGAAGAACCACAAGATCTCGGTGACGCCGCTGAAACTCGACCTCACGGACTATACCGTGCTGGATCGCGTGAAGCGCGCGCTCGGCGGAAAGGGCGACGATTGAACACGGGGCGGGTGATCGAGAAGGAGGGTTTTGCCGCGCTGGCCCTGCGTCTGCGCGGTGAGGGCATCAATAATCTCGACCTCCTGACGGCCGTCGAACAGACGCCGCGCACGCTTTTCGTGCCGCCGCAATTCGCGGGCGAGGCCTATTCGAGCCGCCTCCTGCCGCTCGATTGCGGCTCCTTCATCGAAGGCATCGACCTTGCGGTCCGCCTGCTCCATCTCCTGAACCTCAAGGCCGGCCAGCGCGTGCTGGAACTCGGCACCGGCAGCGGCTTCACCGCCGCCGTGATGGGGCGCCTGACGGAACGCGTGCTGACCATCGACCGTTACCGCACGCTCGTCACCAATGCGCAGCAGTCCATCGAAAAGGCCGGCGTGCGCAATGTCATCGTGCGTCAGGCCGACGGCAGCAACGGCATGCCGGGCGAGGGGACCTTCGACCGCATCCTCGTCACCGCCGCCTTTCCCGCCCTGCCGCGCTTCTTCGCCGAACAGCTCGTTTCCGGCGGCATGCTGATCGCGCCCGTCATGGTCAGCGACACCGAGTGCCGCATGCTCAAGCTGGTCAAGACCGGCAGCCGCTTCGACCGTGAGGACCTCTTCGCGGTGCCCTATCTGCCCATCGTCCCGCAGATGGCGCAGGCGCTCTAGACCCCATTTTCCAGCCCATTATCCGAGCCCGGCAGGCCTTTGCCCGCTGAGTCCCGCGCCGTTTTTGCCGAAATTCCGGCGGGAGAGGGCCATGGCGCGTCTGCGCTGCCGGGAATCCCGCCGAAAATTCAGTGCGTTAACCTTTTGTTAAGAAGCGCAAGCTTCGCGCAAGCTTCGGGGCGTAGCCCGGAAACGAAGCAGAAGGTTCCACGCAGAACGCCGGTTTCCCAGTTGGTTCGGCCGTTCCAATGGAGAGGGAAATGTACGTCTCGAACAGGATCGCCAGCGGCTCGACCGGCGACAGCCTCGCATATCTTGCGACGAAGGCTGCCGGGAATGTCGTCGAGGAGAATGCCGAGGCCGCCTCCACCGCGCAGCTTGCGGGCGGCAGCTACGACCCGTCCGCCCATGTCGGCCTGTCCGTCGATGCGCTGCTGGTGCTGAGCGTCGCCAAGGAAGAGGCGACTTACAGTCAGCCCGCCCTTACCGAGGCCGAGCGCGACAATCTCGACACGACGGACCTCGAAAAGCGCGAATACGCCGCTTACGGCCATTTCCTCGACGAGGGCGACCGCAAGGCCTATTATCGCGCCTATATCGAATATTTCGACAGCATGCTGCCGCAGGACCAGCGCAGCCCCCGCTATGCCGGCACCCGCGAGCCCGCGGTCTCGGCCCTGCGCGCCATCGCCTATAACGAGAGCGCGCTCGACATGACCGCGCCGGACGCCGCGCTGAAGAATGTCGGGGAGGGTGCGGAGCCCGATATTCGCCGGGCGACGCCCATCGCGTCGATCTTCCATCCGAGCCAGGGCGACTTCGAGAATGCCGCGCGCATCGTCGGCCGCATCTCGCGTGCCGACAGCATGTACGCGACCGGTTTCTGAACGGAACGACCGCGCTTTTGCCATGGTGCGCTGGCACCATGGTTATCAATTCACCAAAAACCCGTTGCGACTGCTCCGGCTTTAACCGGGCAGTAACTCTAACGCGCTTTAATCGGTCTACATCAAAGTAGCGTACCGATTGGGTTAGTCTCATGCGTAAGAGTGTATCGCCGAGTTTTGGTAGGACCGCGACCCGCCTGATGGCGGCGGCCCTGCTGGCAAGCGTCGCGACCGGGTGCAGCTCGGACGCAAGCCGCTTCGGCGGCCTCTTCTCCAGCTCCGGTCAGGATAACATGACCACGAGTTCGGTTCCGCGCCGCACGCTGTTCGGCGGCGGTGGCGATAATCCCGTTCCGCGCGGCGATATCGGCAACGGCGGCCAGCAATATGCCTCCGGCGGCCAGATGGGCTCGCGGGGCGAGGCGCTGAACCAGCCGTTCCCCGACCAGGGCAACATCTCCTACGATCCGATCAATACGGCCACCACCAGCGGCTCCGGCACGCGTTACGCCACGACGCCGATGAGCGTGCAGCGCGGCGAGCTGTCCGATCCGACCGCCGGCCGTTCGGCCGAACGTCAGGCCTCGCTCGGTCAGGAGCTGCCGCGCGCCAAGGCAAAGCCCGTCGATACACTCACCACGGCGACGACGAAGGGCAAGAGCAACTGGTCGACGAACAACGCGCCGGTCGTCATGCTGCGCCAGGGCGAGAGCGTGAAGACGCTCGCCAACCGCTACGGCGTGCCGGAAAAGGAAATCCTCGCCGCCAACGGCCTGAAGCGCGCCTCCGACGCCGAGCCCGGTCAGCGGATCGTCATCCCGACCTTCAACACGACGGCAAGCGTTGCCAAGGCTTCGACCGACAGCACGCTCAAGGTCGACAACAGGCTGCCGTCGCCCGAGCGCAAGAACGGCGAGAATGTCGCGATCCTGCCGGGCACCACCACCCGCGACAAGGTGAAGTCGGAAAGCGGCCAGACCAATTCCAACCGCGCCGATGCCACTGAGGGCAACGGCAAGGGCGGCTACGAGGTCCAGCCGGGCGATTCGCTCGCCAAGATCGCGCGCAGCAACGGCGTCTCCGTCGAGGCGCTGAAGAAGGCGAACGGCATGCAGACGGCCTCCATCCGCATCGGCCAGAAGCTGGTCATTCCGGCCGGCGGCGCTGCCGCGGAAACCGTGACGGACAAGACCGTGACCGCATCGGTTCCGGTCGCCAAGAAGATCGAGGCGGCCGAGAAGAAGCCGGAAGCCTACAAGGCGCCGGTGAAGACGGTTTCGGTCACCGAGGCGACGGAGAAGTCCGACGTGACGGATGCCGCGCCCGAATCGACCGGCATCGGCAAGTATCGCTGGCCGGTGCGCGGCGCGGTCATCGCCGGCTACGGCGCCAATGTCGACGGCAACCGCAATGACGGCATCGACATCTCCGTTCCGGAAGGCACGCCCATCAAGGCCGCCGAAAACGGTGTGGTCATCTATGCCGGCAGCAGCCTGAAGGAACTTGGCAACGCGGTCCTCGTGCGCCACGATGACGGTACGGTCACGGTCTACGGCCATGCCGGCGACCTGAACGTTCAGCGCGGCCAGAAGATCCAGCGCGGCCAGACGGTCGCCACCTCCGGCATGAGCGGCAACGCCACCCGCCCGAAGGTTCATTTCGAGGTGCGCAAGAACGCCACCCCGGTCAACCCGATGACCTTCCTGGAATAGTTCGTTCCGGATCACAAAAAAGGATTCAAAGGCCCGGCTTGCCGGGCCTTTCCTGTTTCCGGCCTACTTGGTGAGCGACTTGCCGAGGCGGCCGGCGACGTCCTGGACATATTGCCAGGCGACACGGCCGGAGCGCGAGCCGCGCGTGGTCGCCCATTCGAGCGCCTCGGCGTGGAGCTGCTCCTTCGGCAGGTCGAGCTCGAAATGGCCGGCATAGCCGTCGATCATCTCGATATATTCGGCCTGGCTGCACTTGTAGAAGCCGAGCCACAGGCCGAATCGGTCGGAGAGCGAGACTTTCTCCTCCACGGCCTCGGAGGGATTGATCGCGGTCGACTGCTCGTTCTCGATCATGTTGCGGGGCAGGAGGTGCCGCCGGTTCGAGGTCGCATAGAGCAGCACGTTGTCCGGCCGGCCTTCCACGCCGCCGTCGAGCGCCGCCTTCAGCGACTTGTAGGACGTGTCGTCATGGTCGAACGACAGGTCGTCGCAGAAGATGATGACGGGGAAGGGCGTTTCCTTCAGCACCTCGAGCAGCGTCGGCAGCGTGGCGATGTCCTCGCGGTGTACCTCGATCAGCTTCAGGCCGCTGCCCGTTTCCTGCGCGGCGAGCGCATGCACGGATTTCACCAGCGACGACTTGCCCATGCCGCGCGCGCCCCAGAGCAGCACGTTGTTCGCCGGCAGGCCGCGCGCGAAGCGCACCGTGTTGTCCACCAGGATGTCGCGCACATGGTCGACGCCGCGGATGAGATCGATGTCGATGCGGTTCGGCCGCTTGACCGGCTGCGCGTGAAGGCGGGCGGGCGCCCAGACGAAGACGTCGGCGGCATTCCAGTCGTTGACGACCGGGGCGGGGCCGGCGAGGCGTTCCAGTGCGGCGTTGATGCGGCCCATTTCGGCCAGCAGCAGCTTGACGTGATCTTCCTGCAATGTCTCTCTCCTGATGGTTCATTGCCGGGTAGCATGCGCCGGCGGGGCGCGAAAAGGGGGAAAGTGCTTGAAAACCGAGAGCTTCCCGGTCTCGTGTGTTGCATTCAATGCCCGCTTGCCTATATTCCGGCAACCGAAATGGCCCCTCCGGCCGCGCAAAATCAAGATTTCAAGGAGTAGCTGATGTTCATTACCGAGGCCTTCGCCCAGACGGCGGCACCCGGCGCGGCAGGGGGCGGTGCAGACATCCTCATGTCGATCCTGCCGTTCCTGCTGATCTTCGTGGTGATGTATTTCCTCATCATCCGTCCGCAGCGCGCATCCATGAAGCGTCGCGAAGAGCTCCTGAAGAACATCCGCCGCGGCGACCAGGTCGTCACCGGCGGCGGCATCGTCGGCAAGGTCACCAAGGTCGTCGACGACAGCGAGCTTGAAGTGGAAGTCGCCGAAGGCGTGCGCCTGCGTGTCGTGCGCAGCGGCATCAGCGAAGTTCGCGTCAAGGGCGAACCCGTCAAGGAATGACTTGGCCTGCCGCGCGGCCGGGGATAACCTCGGCCTTGCGGCCCGACTGGTTTTCAGCCGGCACTGCCGCCGGACCTTAGTCGAGATCGCGATGCAGCAATCCGCCCGCTGGAAGACCTTACTGCTCTGGCTCGTCCTCGTGGCGAGCCTTCTTGTCATCCTGCCGAGCGTGTTGCCGGCACGCATGGCGGCCGGGCTTCCTGGCTGGCTCACGGCCCATCGCCTGACGCCGGGCCTCGATCTCACCGGCGGCTCTCGCCTCGTGCTCGACGTTTCCCGCGACGACATCGCCGCCGAGCGCCTGCGCAACGCCATCGAGACGGTGGGTAACGGGCTTCGTGCCGCCGGCATCCCCTATGGCGATCTCAACGGCGCGGACGACGCGGTCGACGTGACCGTGACGGCGCCGGACCGCGTGGATGCGGCGCGCCAGACCCTGACGGGCCTCGATCTCGGTACGCTTAGCGAGCCGGAGGCCGGCCATTTCCGCATCACGCAGTCCGTCTCCGTCATCGACGACGCGGTCGCCGCTGCCTCGCTCGGCGCGGTCGATGCCGTGCGCCGGCGGGTCGAAAGCCTTCACATTCCGTCGCTTCTCGTCACGCGCGGCGAGCGCGGTCGCATTGTCGTGTCGATGCCGGGCTTGACCGATCCGCAGCGCGTGAAGGACATGCTGGCGACGGTTGGCCGGCTTTCCGCCCGCATCGTTGACGACAGCATGCCGGTCAACGACGCCATCGAGAACGGCCCGCCGGCCGGTTCCGAAGTGCTGTATTCCACCGGCGAGCCGCCGGTCGGCTATCTTCTGAAGCGGGATGATCTCTTCACGGCGGTAGACGTCGCATCCGCGCAGCCCGCCGCCAATGGCGAGCCCTTCGTGGAATTCGTCCTGAAGGCCGATGCGGCGGATCGCCTTGCCGCCTTCACGCGCGACAACAGCGGCCGCACCATCGCCATCCTGCTCGACGGCCAGGTGATCTCCACCTCACAGATTCAAGGCGCCATCAACGATGGCGTCGGGCGGCTTTCCGGCGATTTCGATGCCGAAGGAGCGGCCAATATCGCGCGCATCGTGGCGAGCGGCCCGCTGCCCGCCCAGTTGACCATCCTGGAGGAACGCTCGATCGAGCCCGCGCTCGGTACGACGTCCCTTGGCACCGTGGCGCTCGCGCTTGCCGTCGCCGTCGCCGCCGTCGTCGCCTTCATGACGTTCTTCTACGGCGTGCTTGGTGTCATCGCCTCGCTGTCGCTGTTCTTCAACGTCCTCGTGACCTTCGCGGTCCTCGCGCTGATCGGGGCTCCCGTCTCGCTCTCCATGATCGCCGGCATCGTGCTGACCGTCGGCCTCGCGGTCGATGCGAGCGTGCTGATCTTCGAGCGTATCCGCGAGGAGAGCACGCGCGGCCGCTCGCTGCGCGATGCAGTCACCGTCGGCTTCGGCCGCGCCCGCACGACGGTCCTCGACGCGTCTGCGACCATGCTGATCGCCGTTGCGGTGCTCTTCGTGCTGTCGGCGGCTCCCGTCCGGGCCTTCGCGCTCGCCGTCGGCGTCGGGCTGCTGGCGACGCTCTTCACGACCTTCACGCTGACCTATGGGCTGGTGCGAGCCTGGCTCGGCCGCAGCCATCCGACGCATCTGCCCAAGGGCGTGCGCAGCGGTCTCTTCGACCGGCTCAACCTGCGCTTCATGGCCGTGCGCAACGTGATCTTCCTGGGAACGGGAGCGGTCTCGCTGATCATTGCCGGCCTGCTGATCATGGACGAACTGCGCCTCGGCATCGATTTCACCGGCGGTGCGGCCGTCGAAATCCAGGCGAAGTCCGGCCCGGTCGATACGTTCGACATCTCCGCCCGGCTCACCGACGCGGGCGTCGCGGTGCAGAGCGTCGACACGCCCCTCGATCCCCGCCGCGCGCTCGTGCGCCTGACGTCGCAGGGCGAGGGCGAGAATGCCGAGCAGACCTCGGTCCTGGTCGCCCGCGGCGAGCTTGAGGACGACTACGACTTCCGCCGTGTCGAGGTGGTGGGGCCGGCGATTTCCGGCGAGCTGATCGATACCGCGACGCTCGGCTTCGTGGCGGGGCTCGTGGCGCTCGTCGCCTATATCTGGATCCGCTTCGAGTGGCACTTCGCCATCGGCGCGGTGATCGCGCTGGCGCATGACGTGTTCTTCACGCTCGGCTTCCTGGCGGTCGCCGATATCGAGTTCAACATCAGCGCCGTCGCCGCGCTCCTGACGGTCGCCGGCTATTCGCTGAACGACACGATGGTCGTCTACGACCGGATTCGCGAGAACCTCCGGCACTTCAAGCGCATGCCGCTGCCGCTCATCATCGACGATGCGATCAACCGCACGCTGTCGCGGACGGTGCTGACCTCCGCGACGACGCTGATCGCGCTTGCCGCACTCGCCTTCTTCGGCGGCGAGGCGATACGTACTTTCGCGCTGACGCTGCTCTTCGGGGTGGCAATCGGTACCATTTCCTCTATCTACATTGCCGGACCGATCCTCATTCTGTTCCGCCTTCGGCCGGAGCGCTATCGCCCCGGCAAGGGGGGCACCGGACCGGTCACGGAAGCGACGGGAGCCAATGGCTAAGGGCATCGAAATCCGGGAGGCGCATTTCCCCGGACGTGCGCCGATCGACGCATATGGCAATGGCGGCTTCCGCTTTGCCGACATGTCGCATCGCGGCTCCATCCTCTGCCTGCCCTCGGGCATCCACGGTTGGGACAAGACCGAAGAGACGCCGCTGACGCTGGCCGATCTCGAGCGCGTGCTGGACGAGGCGGGCGAGATCGAGGTGCTGCTCGTCGGCACCGGCAAGGAAATCCGCCCGCTTTCGCCGGAAATCAAGGCGGCTTTGCGCGAGCGCCGGATCAGCTCCGATCCGATGAGCACCGGCGCTGCCGTGCGCACGTTCAACGTCATGCTGGCCGAGAGCCGGGCGGTCGCCGCCGCGCTCATCGCCGTGTGAACCGAGGGCGGTTTGCGGACGTGACCGACAAGAGACAAGACGATTATGCCCATTGCCTGGCGGCGCTTCGCGACACCGATCGCGACCGCTACCTCGCCTGCCTGCTGGCTCCGCCGGAAAAGCGCGGAAGCCTTGCCGCGCTCTATGCCTTCAATGCCGAGATCGCGCGCGTGCGCGACGTGGTGCGCGAGGCATTGCCCGGCGAAATCCGCCTGCAATGGTGGCGCGATCTCCTGGAGGGCGGCGCCGAGGGCGACGCCATGGCCAATCCGCTCGCCGCGGCGCTGGTGGCCTGCGTCAAGGAACACAGCCTGCCGGTCGCCGTGCTGACGGACATGATCGAGGCGCGCATCTTCGATCTCTACAACGACCCGATGGAAAGCCGCGCCTCGCTGGAAGGCTATGCCGGCGAGACCGCGTCGGCGCTGATACAGCTCGCAAGCCTCATCCTCGATCCGCAGAACGCGCCGAAATCGGCGGAAGCGGCCGGCCATGCCGGCGTGGCGCAGACGATCGCCGGTACCCTGCTCATGCTGCCGATCCATCGCAGGCGCGGGCAGGTCTATCTGCCGGCCGATCTCCTGGCCGCGACCGGCCTGAAGTCGGAGGCCCTTCTGGCCGGCAGCGACAAGGCCGCCGCCGCCCGCGCGGTGGAAGCCTTCGTCGGCCTTGGCCGCGACCACCTCGCCAAGGCGCGGGCGGCAAACGGCGTGTCGCCCGCCAATCGGCCGGCCTTTTTGCCGGTCGCGCTCGTTTCGCCTATACTGGCGGCGGCGGAAAAGGCAGGCGCCGCTACGCTCGACCGCTCCCTCCAGCCGCCCCAGTGGCGCCGGCAATGGTGGATGTGGCGGGCCCTGCGCCGCGGGCCGTTCTGAACGGCGCCTGACGGACGCAAAACTGGCGCAAGCCTTGTAGGCTACAGCGGCGAAACGTTTTCCGTGGAGGAGTGGAGTCGATGCTCTGGACCGTCACCATCGTCTGCCTGCTGCTGGCGGGCCTGATCTTCCGTCAGCGTTTCCGCAAGCGCAACGAAGAGCCGGAAATGGCAGGGGAGAATGCAGGGCTTGCGATCCTGGAATTCGGCCGCGCCTTTCCGGGCGAGGCGATCCGCGAGGTGATCACCACCGCCAACGGCCGCACGGTCTTCCTGAGGCTGCATGACGGCAAGGCGGGCTGCATGCACGCGCATGGCCACCACTATTCCTGCCACCTCATCGAGCCGGGCACCGTGCGCGTTGCCAGCGCCGGGCCGAAGCGCCTGACGATCGAATTCGCCAACGCCGCCTTCGAGGGCGGCCTGTTCGAATTCCGCGACGAGAAGCAGGCCGCCGAGGTCTCGCTCTGGATGCTCGGCAGCTTCATGCCGGGCATCGCGGCGCAGGACAACCGGACGGCCGGACAGCCGACCTAGTCTCGGCCGGTCAGCGCCCGAGCCAGCGGGCGCAATCTTCCAGCGCCCGGGCCGCCGTCGCCTGCTTCTTGGCGAGCGCCTTGTCCTTGCCGCGGAAACGCTTCACGCCTTCCGGTCTCGTCACCGCTCCCGGCTCCAGCGGCGGGAACAGGCCGAAATTGACGTTCATCGGCTGGAAGGAGCGCTTGCCTGGCTCGTCGTCGGAGACGATGTGGCCGCCGGTGATATGGTTCAGCAGCGCGCCGAAGGCCGTCGTTTCCGGCGGCAGCGACGGCGTTTCGCCGCGGCGCTCGGCGGAGGCGAAGCGGCCGGCCAGAAGACCGATGCTGGCGCTCTCCACATAGCCCTCGCAGCCGGTGATCTGGCCGGCAAAGCGCAGGCCCGGCCGGCCCTTCAGCGCCAGCGAAGGATCGAGCAGCGTCGGCGAGTTGATGTAGGTGTTGCGGTGCAGGCCGCCGAGGCGGGCGAATTCCGCGTTTTCCAGGCCCGGAATGAGGCGGAAGATCTCGGCCTGCGCGCCGTATTTCAGCTTCGTCTGGAAGCCGACCATGTTGTAGAGCGTGCCGAGCGCATTGTCCTGTCGAAGCTGCACGACGGCATAGGGCTTGACCGTCGGATTATGCGCATTGGTGAGGCCCATCGGCTTCATCGGACCGTGGCGCAGCGTCTCGCGGCCGCGCTCGGCCATTACCTCGATCGGCAGGCAGCCGTCGAAATAGGGCGTGCCTTCCCATTCCTTGAAGCCGGTCGTATCGCCGGCGATCAGCGCGTCGATGAAGGCATTGTACTGCGCCTCGTCCATCGGGCAGTTGATATAATCCTTGCCCGTGCCGCCGGGGCCGACCTTGTCGTAGCGCGACTGGTACCAGCAGATATCCATGTCGATGCTGTGCGTATGGATGATCGGCGCGATGGCGTCGAAGAAGGCGAGCGAATCGGCGCCGGTGCGCGCCTGGATGGCCTCGGCGAGCGAGGGCGCGGTGAGGGGGCCTGTGGCGATGATCGCCTGGTCCCACTCCTCCGGCGGCAGGCCCGTCACTTCCTCGCGCGTGATGGTGATCAGCGGGTGGCTTTCGAGCGCGGCCGTCACGGCGGCGGAAAAGCCCTCGCGGTCGACGGCGAGCGCCCCACCGGCCGGCACCTGGTTGGCATCGGCCGAGCGCATGATCAGCGAGCCGGCAAGCCGCATCTCCGCATGCAGAACGCCGACGGCATTGCTGGTCGCATCGTCCGAGCGGAAGGAATTGGAGCAGACGAGCTCGGCAAGGCCGTCCGTCTTGTGGGCGTCCGTGCCGCGCACGCCGCGCATTTCATGCAGGATGACGGGAACGCCGCTCTCGGCGATCTGCCAGGCGGCTTCGGAGCCGGCAAGGCCGCCGCCGATGACATGGATGGGGCTGAAGGAAGAGGTCTTTGTCATGGGCGGTTCGTTACCATGGCGGCCGGTGCATTCCAAGGAAAAGCGCCAGCCGCCTTTGGCATGAGCCCGGAATCAAAAACGGCACCATGCGGTGCCGTTTGAAGTGTTCCTCGCGCGTCGCCGTTTCCGGCCGCAGCGGCGGAAACCAGCGATGCTTAGCGGAACGAACGCGAAGCGATGTCGCGGATGTCGTAGCGGGTCAGGCCGATGTCCGAGAGCGTGTGGTTCGACAGGTTGCCGAGTTCGTTCAGGGTGCGGCGGTAGGAAATCCAGTTCTTTGCAATGCGGATCGGGTTCATGGTCTCTTCCTCGAAGTGTGGCCCGGGAGGTCTGTCTCACCGGTTCGTGACGCCTATATAGGCGACATCCCTGTCAATGTGCAGTGCAAAGAAAATGCAGCTGCTATGCATTTGTGCAATAAGACGGCCACGGAAGAGGCATTTGCCGGACTTGCATGCGGAAGAGGCGAAAAGCGCGCCATTTCAGACAAATAGCAATTTCTGCGGCCGCGAGGCCGGGTCGCTTCTCTTGTCGCGAATGAGAAAAAGCGACATTGTGCGGCGCAAAAAGACGTGCAAAGCAAAACGCCCTCCGGCGGGAGCCGAAGGGCGTTCGAAATGGGATCCGGATGGATCGGCCGGCTTAGTTGGCGGCCTTGCGTGCGATATACGGGATATCGCTGCGGCCGATGCCGAGGTCGCGGAGTTCACGGTCCGTCATGCGGCCGAGTTCGTTGACGGTCTGACGGTACTTGCGCCAGTTGTTGAAAGAGCGTGCCAGGTTCATGTCTTTACCCCTTTCTGGGCTTCCTGCTGGGCGGCCGCTCGTCCTTGGCGCCGCCCCGATCTGATGAAATGGAATATACGCTGCATTGCCGAAATGAACAGCGCTGGAATAGCACGGCACCTATGCGCTTCATGCATGTCAAGCGGAAATTTCGGCAAAATTCTGGCTAAATTCCGGGCTCGCGCCACAAAGGTAAACAAAGCTATGCGCTGAGCTGTGAGTGCAGTGCAAAAAGCAACGCCCGCCGGGGGAGGAGGTCCGGCGGGCGTTGCTGGTCTCGATTGGCAGCTTGGGAGGAGAGGCCGCCAATCCTGTCGGGGACGTCGGGAGGAGGAGATCGTCGCCCGACCGATGAGGACCATATAGATTCGGCCATCGCGGCGCGGTAGGGCCCGGTTGGAATGGCACCCATGCGCGCGACGCATGTATTGCGCAAGGATTGGGCAGATGCCTCGAACGTGCGGGCTGGCCCCAGCGATTTTTCTGGAAAATGCCACGGCTCCGGCCGCTCGCCATGCGCAGGGCGCAAAAATAACGCCCGCTGGGGGAGGAGATCCAGCGGGCGTCATAATAATGATTGGCAACTGGGAGGAGGAGTGTTGCCAATCGTATCGGAGGGACGCTGGGAGGAGGAGTGCGTCGCTCCGAATTCCTGTCGAACTCCGTTTCCGGAGTATCGGGTCCGAGGCATCATGCCGGGCGTTCGACCAGTTCGCCCCCGTCCATCCGTCGCCTCGAAGGCGCCTGACTTTCGGTCTGGATCATCTCTGATCCGATGTCTGCACTATAGCTGCGATTCCCGATTTTGTGCAGTGCAATATGGGCATGGATGATATGCGCCAGCTGCATGTCGTCGGTCGCAAGCCGAAGGGCTTTCTGTTGCTAAATCTGCCATGGATTTCTTTATGTCCGGTTAACCGTGAAGGTCGGACTGCGCGTTTCAGGTGAAAGATCGCCGGTCTTTCGGATTTTCACTGCGATTGCGAATTCCTGCCGGCCCTATATCGTTTCTCAGGCACAGGAATGGAAATACGAAGAGCGAAGGGAACGGTGAGCGGATGTACAGGGGCAGGCTCGAGCGCGATCTCAAACACTGGACGGCGCAGGGCCTGATCGACGCCGCGACCGCCGGCAGCCTGCTTCGCGAATACGATTCCCGCGAAAGCGCCTTCAGTCTCGGCCGCGTGCTGATGATCATCGCGGCCCTTCTCGTTTCCGCCGCCGTGCTTCTGCTCGTCGCCGCCAACTGGGAGGCGATTCCCCGCCTTGTCCGCCTCGTCGGCATCGTGGCGGTGATCTGGGGGGCCTATCTTGCCGGCGGCCTCCTGATCCTTCGCGGGGCGGAGCGGTTCGCCGGGGCCTTCCTGATCCTTAGCACGCTCGCCTTCGGCGGCGCGATTGCGCTGGTCGGGCAGATGTATCATCTGTCCGGCGATGCGTTCCAGGCGGCGCTCGTCTGGTTCGCCGGCGCGGTGGTTACCGCCGTGCTTTTCCGCTCCGGCGCCGTCGCGGCCGTCGCCGGCTTCCTCGCCTTCGTGGTGGCGGGGGCCGACTGGACGCAATCCTATAGTGTCGACGATACCGTGCTGCTCTGGCTGATGCCGCTGATGGCCGTGATCGTCATCCTGCTCGTGCGCTATACGGGCGCCGACCGCGTCCGCCATCTTGCCTATCTGCTGCTCCTCGTCTGGCTCGCCTATCTCTATGGAGAGAACGAGACGCCGGCGGCCGCCATCGCGATTGCCGCTTTCGGCGCGGTCGCCTATCTCGCCGCCGCCCTGCCGCAGTCGCCGCTTCACGCGCTTGCCCGCAGCGCCGGGGCAGCGCCCGCCTTTTATGCCTATCTCGTGCTGCTGCTCGGCCTTCTCGCGCTGCATTCCGAATTCGACAGCGTGGAGCAGCGGCTTTTCGTCGGCATCGTCACGCTCGGCGCTGCCATTCTCGGTATCGCGCTCTCCGGCAAGGAGAACGGCGCGGTGCGCTATCTCGGCTATGTCGTCTTCGCCGCCGAGACACTGTATCTTGCATCCGAGACGATCGGCTCGATCATCGGCACGTCCGGATTCTTCCTTGTCGCGGGGTTCGTCGTCGCCCTCATCGCCTGGGCGGTGATCGCGCTGGAACGTCGCCTTTCCCATGCCGGCACGAAGGCGGAGGCCTGACCATGACCGAATCCCGCTTCTTCCGCCTCCCGCCGCTCGTTGCCGCCATCGTCGCCGCCGCACTGCAGACGGCCGTCATCGGCTATGTGGTCGAGAGCCGCGCCTCCATCCTGCGCAACGGCGCGGATATCCGCCTGAAGACCATGCCGGTCGATCCGCGCGATCTCCTGCGCGGCGACTATGTGACGCTTTCCTATCCCATCTCGACCATCCCGAAATCGATCGTCACCGGCGCCGTTCCGCAAAGCGGCGCGCGCGTGCGTCTCGACGTCCGCGTCAGGCCCGGCGCCGACGGGCTCTGGACGGCGACGGAGGCGAGCTTCGCCGGCCTCGCTCCGCAGGAAGGCAGCGTCGTGCTGCGCACGCAGCCCTTCGAGATCTACTCGTCCGTCGATGGCGAGCTTCCCGATACGCTCTTCGTCCAGTACGGCATCGAGCGTTATTATGTCCCGGAGGGCGAGGGCAGGGCGCTGGAGAGCGCCCGCAACGCGGAGGAGCTCGAGATCGAGGCGCGCGTCGCCAGGGACGGAACGCCGCAGATCGCCCGGCTGATCCTGAAGGGCGAGCCGGTCTACGAGGAGCCGCTCTATTGAGGCGAGAAGGGCCGGGACAGCGGCTTTTCGGCCACATTTTTCCTTTGATCCGCGGAAAACGGGTGATATAGAGACGCCGCGCTCGGAAGGCGCCACGGGAGCGGCCTTGCCCCCTGTGGCAAGACGGTTTCTGAGACGCGGGTATGGTGAAATTGGTAGACACGCCAGATTTAGGTTCTGGTGCCGCAAGGCGTGGGAGTTCAAGTCTCTCTACCCGCACCAGAGCCACCAGACGTGGAAATGGAGGTTTCCGCGTCCTGTGGAGCATTAGAGCGCCATTTTGCTTGCCAAAAGGCCACCGAATTCAGTAAAGCCACTGCCGGCAAATGGACCGGCGGGGTGCTCGCCATAACCGGAAGGCCGGTTTGAGCACCGCCAACTCGAAATGAAGGTTTGAACATGCAGGTTATCGAAACGCTCGCTGAAGGGCTGAAGCGCGAAATCAAGGTCGTCATCCCGGCCAAGGACATGGAAGCTCAGATGAACGAGCGTCTTGAAGACGTGAAGGGCCGTGTCCGCATCAACGGCTTCCGTCCGGGCAAGGTACCGTTCGCACATCTCAAGAAGATGTACGGCAAGTCCGTCATGGCCGAGCTGGTCAACGAGATCGTTCGCGACCGTCCGTCCGCGATTCTCTCCGAGCGCGGCGAAAAGTCCGCCACGCAGCCGGAAGTCGCGATGACCGAGGACCAGGCCGAAGCGGAAAAGATCCTGAACGGCGAAGCCGATTTCGAGTTCACGCTGTCCTACGAAGTCATCCCGGCCATCGCGCTGAAGGATAATTCCGGTATCGCCGTCACGCGCGAAGTCGTCGACATCGACGCCAAGGAAGTCGACGAGCAGATCCTCAAGATCGCCGAAAGCGCCCGTTCCTACGAGACGAAGAAGGGCAAGGCCGCCGACGGCGACCGCGTCACCATCGATTATCTCGGCAAGGTCGACGGCGTTGCCTTCGACGGCGGCAAGGACGAAGACGCAGAACTCGTCCTCGGCTCCAACCGCTTCATCCCGGGCTTCGAAGAGCAGCTCGTCGGCCTGAAGGCTGGCGACGAGAAGGTCATCACCGTCACCTTCCCGGCTGACTACCCGGCCGCTAACCTTGCCGGCAAGGAAGCCACCTTCGACATCAACGTCAAGGAAGTCGCTGCCGCCGCCGCCATCGAGATCAACGACGAACTCGCTTCCAAGCTCGGCCTCGAATCGGCCGACAAGCTGCGCGAGATCGTCCGCGGCCAGATCGAAAGCCAGTACGGCTCGGTCACCCGCCAGAAGGTCAAGCGTCAGATCCTCGACCAGCTCGACGAGATGTACAAGTTCGACACGCCGGAACGCCTGGTCGACGCCGAGTTCGAGAACATCTGGCGCCAGATCAACACGGACCTCGCCCAGTCCGGCAAGACCTTCGCTGACGAAGACACGACGGAAGAAGCCGCTCGCGAGGAATATCGCAAGCTCGCCGAACGCCGCGTCCGCCTCGGCCTCGTCCTCTCGGAAATCGGCGAGAAGGCCGGCGTCCAGGTTTCGGACGAAGAGATGCAGCAGTCGCTCTTCCAGCAGCTTCGCCAGTTCCCGGGCCAGGAAAAGCAGATCCTCGAATACTTCCAGAAGACCCCCGGCGCCGCCGCTTCGCTGCGCGCCCCGATCTTCGAAGAGAAGGTCGTCGATCACCTGCTCGGCGAAATCAAGGTAACGGACAAGACCGTTTCCAAGGACGAGCTGATGGCTGACGACGAAGAGGGCTCCGAGAAGGAAGCCAAGAAGGCCGCGCCGAAGAAGAAGGCTGCCGCCAAGGCTGAAGCTGCGGAAGGCGAGGAAGCCGCTCCGAAGAAGAAGGCCCCGGCCAAGAAGAAGGCCGCCGAAGGCGACGCCGAGTAATCGGTTCCATCCCATCGCATACGGAAAGGCCGCCCATCGGGCGGCCTTTTTGCTTCGGGCAACATAAAATCCCGGTCAGCCCTTCGCCGCCTGGAGCTGGCGATGCATCTCCTCGTCGTCGAGGGCGGTTGCCTTGATATGGGCGGGGCGGTCCTTCAGGCGGTCCCAATAGGACCTGAATTCCGGGCGGTCTTCCAGTGAGCCGAATTGCAGGCCCCAGCTGATATGCGAGCCGACATAGACGTCGGCAGCCGTGAACGTGTCGCCGGCAATGTAGGGATGGCGTGTGACGGCGAAGGAGAGGGTATCCAGCGCCGTCCCGTAGCTGCCGCAGCCGAGGGCGCGCTGGCGCTCCTGTGGCACCTCCATGCCGAAGGCCTTGAGCGAGACGGCCGTTTCGAGTGGCCCGGCCGCGAAGAACAGCCAGCGGTAATAATCGCCGCGCCGGTCCGTCGGCGGGGCGAGCCCGGCTTCCGGGAAAGCATCCGCCATATAGGCGCAGATCGCGGCGGCTTCCGTGACGATCGTCTCGCCATGTCGGATGGCGGGCACCTTGCCCATCGGATTGACCGCAAGATAGTCCGGCGCCTTGATCGAACCCTCGAAGGTCAGCCACTCGACGCGGTAGGGCGCGCCGGCCTCCTCCAGCATCCAGCGGGCGATGCGCCCGCGCGACATGGGGTTGCTGTAGAGTACCAGTTCCTCGGCCATGATAGTCTCCTCTGCATGCGGTGTGCGGGAGAATAGGGCCGGAGGAGAGGCGTGCAAGTCTGGGCAAAGAAAAAGCCTGGCGCTGGGGCCGGGCTTTTCTCTATCGGTTGGCTCAGGCGGCCATGGCCTTGCGGAGGTTCTCGTCGATCTTGTCGAGGAAGCCGGTGGTGGAGAGCCACGGCTGGTCGGGACCGATGAGGAGGGCGAGGTCCTTGGTCATGAAGCCGGCTTCGACCGTGTCGACGCAGACGCGTTCCAGCGTCTCGGAGAACCTGGCGAGCTCCGCATTGCCGTCGAGCTTGGCGCGGTGGGCGAGGCCACGGGTCCAGGCGAAGATCGAGGCGATGGAGTTGGTCGAGGTTTCCTCGCCCTTCTGGTGCTGGCGGTAGTGGCGCGTAACCGTGCCGTGCGCAGCTTCCGCTTCGACCGTCTTGCCGTCCGGCGTCATCAGGACCGAGGTCATCAGGCCGAGCGAGCCGAAGCCCTGGGCCACGATGTCGGACTGCACGTCGCCGTCGTAGTTCTTGCAGGCCCAGACATAGCCGCCGGACCACTTGAGCGCCGAGGCGACCATGTCGTCGATCAGGCGATGCTCGTACCAGAGCTTGGCTTCCTTGAACTTGTCGGCGAATTCGGCGTCGAAGACCTGCTGGAAAATATCCTTGAAGCGGCCGTCATAGACCTTAAGGATGGTGTTCTTGGTGGAGAGATACACCGGCACCTTGCGCTGCAGGCCGTAGTTGAACGACGCGCGGGCGAATTCGGTGATCGAATCGTCGAGGTTGTACATGCCCATGGCGACGCCGGCGGACGGCGCGTCGTAGACCTCGTATTCGATCTCCTTGCCGTCCTCGCCGATGAACTTCATCATCAGCTTGCCCTTGCCGGGGAACTTGAAGTCGGTGGCGCGGTACTGGTCGCCGAAGGCGTGGCGGCCGACGATGATCGGCTTGGTCCAGCCCGGCACGAGGCGCGGCACGTTCTTGCAGATGATCGGCTCGCGGAAGATGACGCCGCCGAGGATGTTGCGGATCGTGCCGTTCGGCGACTTCCACATCTTCTTCAGCTTGAATTCCTCGACGCGGGCTTCGTCCGGCGTGATGGTGGCGCACTTGACGCCGACGCCGTGCTTCTTGATGGCGTTGGCCGCGTCGATCGTCACCTGGTCGTCGGTGGCGTCGCGGTTTTCCATGCCGAGGTCGTAATATTCGAGGTCGATATCAAGGTAGGGGTGGATCAGCTTGTCCTTGATGAACTGCCAGATGATGCGCGTCATCTCGTCGCCGTCGAGCTCGACGACGGGATTGGCGACCTTGATCTTTGCCATGGGAACCTCGTGTTTTCTGAGGGGCTGGGCGCCCCGGATCGTGGACTTGAAAGAACCGCTTGGCCCTATAGCACTCGCGGCCGGGAAGGCAAAGCCGACCAATGGATGAGGCGGTTTATTTTCGCGGGCGGGCGGAATAAGTTTTGCCACGATTCCGTCTCAGGAAGGTCTGCCCGCGGTGGGCGCCCGGGCCTTCCGCCACCAATGGAGAATGCGATGTCGCGTTTCGGTCTGGCTGCGCTTGCCCTTCTGCTTCCCCTGTCCGCCGAGGCGGCCGATTTCAAGGCGCCGGTCGCCGAAATCATGTCCGCGGCGACCAGCAACTGGCAGGATACGGGAACGGACAACGACAATCCGCCGCCCTATACGGACTATTTCAGCGAGGATTTCCTGACGCGCCTCTACAGCAAGGACTTCGTCGCGAAATACCGGGAAGCCGCGAAATACCCCGCCTACGAGGACGGCGGCTCGCCCTTCGACTACGATCCGATCATCGGCGGGCAGGACGGCTGCGCTCTCAAGGATGTCGTGACGACCGAAGGCCAGCCGGCGAACGGCGCGGAGGACGTCACCGTCACCTTCGACAACAGCCATTGCTTCGGCGAGCGTGCCTCGGACTGGCAGCCGGAGAAGCTGGTCTTCAAGGTGGTCGAGGAGGACGGCCGGGCCGTCATCGACGATATCGAGCGCACCAGCTTCGAGGAGGGCGCTTCGCTCAAGAAGGAACTTGAGCAGATCGCCGAGGAGGGACCGAACGGCGGAGCCGGCAGCGCTGCCGAAAATCCGGACTGAGTGCCGCGCGCACTTTTCATTTCGGGCCGCTTGTGTCAGTGAGCCCCCGAATTTCTAGAGCATTTCCAGAAAAAGTGCGCAGCGGTTTTGCGTTCGGAAATGCGGCAAAACAAAAAGGTAGAGCGTTTTCGCAATTCGGAGAAAAGCGAAAATGCTCTGGGGATATTTGGGTATGGCAGGCACGAACAGCGAACGCACGCTGATCGCCGAAGGACCGGCGATCATCCTCGTTCATCCGCAACTGGGCGAAAACATCGGCATGGTGGCGCGTGCCATGGCGAATTTCGGGCTGGCGGAACTGCGCCTGGTCAACCCGCGCGACGGCTGGCCGAGCGAGAAGGCGATCTCCGCCGCCAGCAAGGCAGATCACGTCATCGAGGCCGCCAAGGTCTATCCCTCGCTGGAGGAGGCCGTCTCCGACCTCGAATTCGTCTATGCCACCACGGCGCGCGACCGCTACGGCTACAAGGAAGTCCGCTCCCCGGTTGTCGCCGCCGACGACCTGCGCACGCGCTTCCGGGCCGGGCAGAAGACCGGCATTCTCTTCGGCCGCGAGCGCACGGGCCTCACCAACGAGGAGATCGCGCTCGCCGACGAGCTGGTGACCTTCCCGGTCAATCCCGCCTTCGCTTCGCTCAACCTCGCCCAGGCCGTGCTCCTCATGAGCTACGAGTGGATGAAGAGCGGCCTTGCCTCCGTCGAGGACACGCCCTTCGACGCGCTGCCGCAGCGCCCCGCCAAGAAGGAAGAACTCCAGGGCCTCTTCGACCATGTGGAAGAGACGCTCGATGCGCGCGGCTACTTCCGCCCCGCCGAAAAAAAGCCCAAACTGGTGGAGAACCTGCGCGCCATCCTGACGCGTCCTTCCTTCACCGGCACGGAGATCCAGGTCTTGCGCGGCATCGTCTCCTGCCTCGATCGCTTCACGCGGGAATCGCCGCGCGGTGCGACCAATCCCAACCGCACCCGCAACCGCCGGCCCAAGGTGCCCCGTGACGAATAGCGCCAAGCCAGTTCTCATGTTCGACAGCGGTATCGGAGGCCTCACCGTGCTGCGCGAGGCTCGCGTGCTGATGCCGGAGCGGCATTTCACCTATGTCGCCGACGATGCGGGCTTTCCCTATGGCGGCTGGGAAGAGCCGGCGCTGAAGGCGCATATCGTCGAGCTCTTCGGCAAGCTCCTGAACGAGCACGACCCGGAAGTCTGCGTCATCGCCTGCAACACCGCCTTCACGCTCGTCGGCGCGGACCTGCGCGCCGCCTTTCCGCACATGCCCTTCGTCGGCACCGTTCCGGCCATCAAGCCCGCCGCCGAGCGCACGCGCTCCGGCCTCGTCTCGGTGCTGGCGACACCCGGCACGGTCAAGCGCGCCTATACGCGCGACCTCATCCAGTCCTTTGCCAGCCAGTGCGACGTCCGCCTCGTCGGCTCGGAAAATCTCGCCCGCATGGCCGAGGCCTATATCCGCGGCGAAAGCCTTTCCGACCAGGCGGTGCGCAGCGAGATCATTCCCTGCTTCGTCGACGAGATGGGCCGCAAGACCGATATCGTCGTGCTTGCCTGCACACATTATCCCTTCATGGCGAACCTCTTCCGCAAGCTCGCCCCCTGGCCGGTCGACTGGCTCGACCCCGCCGAGGCGATCGCCCGCCAGACCCGCCGCCTCGTCCCGCCGCTGGAAACCATCGCGCCCGGCGAGGACATCGCCGTCTTCACCTCCGGCAGGCCGGATTTCGCGACGTGCCGGCTGATGCAGGGTTTTGGTCTGCGCGTCGTCTGACACGGCATTCCTGTGGGTTTTTCAAAAGCCGGGCGCGACGGGCGTTGATTTCGTGTTAGGGCTTGCCGGCCCTCCGCAGGCGGCCGGGCGAATCGGATTTTTCAGGAACGAGGAACGGGATGAAGGTCGGCATCGACATGGGAACGGTGCAGGGCGGCGCACCGGCCAGGCTCGATATCGAGGAACTGCTGGCGACGCGCCTGCTCGTGCAGGGCAATTCGGGTTCGGGCAAGTCGCATCTCCTGCGCCGCCTGCTCGAACAGTCCGCGCAATGGGTGCAGCAGGTCATCATCGATCCCGAAGGGGACTTCGTCACGCTGTCCGACCGCTTCGGCCATGTGGTGGTCGATGGCGAGCGCACGGAGGCGGAGCTTGTCGGCATCGCCACCCGCATTCGCCAGCATCGCGTGTCCTGCGTGCTCTCGCTGGAGGGCCTTGAGGCCGACGAGCAGATGCGCGCGGCCGGCATCTTCCTCAACGCGCTGTTCGATGCGGATCGCGACTACTGGTATCCGGTGCTTGTTGTCGTCGACGAGGCGCAGCTTTTCGCCCCCGCCGTCAGCGGCGAAGTCTCCGAAGAAGCGCGCAAACTCTCGCTCGGCGCGATGACGAACCTGATGTGCCGTGGCCGAAAGCGCGGCCTTGCCGGCGTCATCGCCACGCAGCGCCTCGCCAAGCTTGCCAAGAACGTCGCCGCCGAAGCCTCCAACTTCCTGATGGGCCGCACCTTCCTCGATATCGACATGGCGCGCGCCGCCGATCTTCTCGGCCTCGACCGGCGGCAGGCGGAAATGTTCCGCGACCTGCCGCGCGGCTCCTTCGTCGCGCTCGGCCCGGCGCTGTCGCGCCGCCCGCTGCCGGTGACGATCGGCGCGGTCGAGACCTCCGCGCGCTCCACCAGTCCCAAGCTGATGCCCCTGCCGGATGCGCCGCAGGATGTCGAAGACCTGATCTTCACGCCGGACCCGGACGAATTCACACGTCCCGTCGTCCGCCGCGCGCCGCCCGCGCCGCGCCCGACGACGGATATCCTTGCCGAACTTTCCCGCGCCCGGCCGGAGCCGGTGCAGACGGAGGCGAAAGCCCCAGCGCCGGAGATTTCCGCCGAGGAGCGCGAAAGCCTGCTCGACCAGGCGCTCGCCGAAATCCTCGCCAACCCCGAGGCCGCCTTCCGGGCCGATGCCGAAATGTTCCAGGATTTCCTCGTGCGCTGCCGCATCCGCCGCGTGCCCGGCGCGCCGCTCTCGCTGCCGGCCTTCAGGCGCAAGATGGCGGTCGCCCGTTCGGGTGTGGATGCCGAGACGGCGGCGACGGAGGTCTGGGCGAGGGCGCTCGATCTTTCCCGCAGCGTCACCGAGGATTTGCAGGGCGTGTTCCTGCTCGTCGCGCAGGCGGCGGTGCGCGGGCTGGCCTGCCCCTCGGATGCGCGGATCGCGCGCGCCTATGGCACCCATTCGGCCCGCCGCGCGCGCCGTCTCCTCGGCTATTTCGAGGAGCAGGGGCTGGTGGTCGTGCACAGCGATCTCGCCGGCCACCGCATCGTCGCCTTCCCGGACCTCGGCTGCGAGACGCTGCCGGGCGACGCCAACGGGCCGGACCTTGCGGATTCTCACCGCGATGCCGCGGAATAGTCGGATTTCCGGGCTTTCCGCGTTGACATCTTCCTGAAACCCGCCTAATGACCCCGCCAGCGCCGGGCAGAAATGTCCGGTGTTTCATTTGACATGTCCCGTGGATTCTCCGGTCGCGATCGTGAGAAACCTGTCGGAACCCGAAAAAGGTTCAGAGGAGGGCGTGTTTCCTTCAGCCGGTCCCGCAAGGGAACGGCATAACAAGACCTAGAGGAAATGCGATGAGCAAGCGCGCTGCATCCAAGTACAAAATCGACCGCCGTATGGGCGAAAACATCTGGGGCCGTCCGAAGTCCCCGGTCAACCGCCGCGAATACGGCCCGGGCCAGCACGGCCAGCGCCGCAAGTCCAAGCTTTCGGACTTCGGTGTTCAGCTCCGCGCCAAGCAGAAGCTGAAGGGCTACTATGGCGATATCCGCGAGAAGCAGTTCCGCGCGATCTTCGCCGAAGCCGAACGCCGCAAGGGCGACACCCCGGAAAACCTGATCGGCCTGCTCGAATCGCGCCTCGACGCGATCGTCTACCGCGCCAAGTTCGTTCCGACGGTCTTCGCTGCCCGTCAGTTCGTCAACCACGGCCACGTCAAGGTCAACGGCGTCCGCGTCAACATCGGTTCCTACCGCTGCAAGCCGGGCGACGTCATCGAAGTCAAGGAAAAGTCCAAGCAGCTCGTCACGGTTCTCGAATCCGTTGGCCTCGCTGAACGCGACGTTCCGGACTACATCGAAGCCGACCACAACAAGATGACCGCGACCTTCGTTCGCGTTCCGGTTCTCTCCGACGTTCCCTACGCGGTCGTCATGGAACCGCACCTGGTCGTCGAATTCTACTCGCGTTAATTCGCGAAAGACGCCTTGCGCAATCTGGAAAAGCCGCCAAGAGATTGGCGGCTTTTTCTTTTGGGGGTACCCGCGTGACAGACCTTCAGGCTATCGTCGAGGAAATCCATGCGAGCCTGTCGCCGCGGCGCGGCGAGGGCAAGGTGGCCGATTACATTCCGCAGCTTGCCCATGTGGACCCTCAGAAATTCGGCATGGCCGTCGTTACGGTCGATGGCGAAACCCACCTTGCCGGCGACGCGGATGAGGCCTTTTCCATCCAGAGCATCTCAAAGGTCTTCACCCTGACGCTGGCGCTCGGCAAGCATGGCGAGGGCATCTGGAAGCGCGTCGGGCGCGAGCCCTCCGGCTCGGCCTTCAATTCCATTGTCCAGCTCGAACAGGAAGCCGGCATCCCGCGCAATCCCTTCATCAATGCCGGGGCCATCGCCATCACAGATCTCGTGCTCGCCGGCCACACGCCGAAGGAGGCGATCGGCGAGGTCGTGCGCTTCCTGCGCTATCTGGCGGACGAGGAGGATATCATCGTCGACCAGGCCGTGGCGCGCTCGGAGCAGGCGACGGGCTTCCGCAATTTCGCGCTCGCCAATTTCATGCGCTCCTTCGGCAAGCTCGACCATGCGGCCGAACTGGTGCTCGGCGTCTATTTCCATCAATGCGCGCTGGCGATGAGCTGCCGGCAGCTGGCGCGGGCAGGGCTGTTCCTCGCCAACAGCGGCACCAATCCTCTCACCGGCCACCGCGTCGTCTCGCATCTTCGGGCGCGGCGCATCAATGCCCTGATGCTGACCTGCGGCCACTATGACGGCTCGGGCGATTTTGCCTATCGCGTCGGCCTGCCCGGCAAGAGCGGCGTCGGCGGCGGTATCCTCGCCGTCGCGCCCGGAAAGGCCTCGGTCGCGGTCTGGTCGCCGGGCCTCAACGAGAACGGCAATTCGCTGCTCGGCTCGTTGGCGCTGGAAATGCTGGCAACGCGCACCGGCTGGTCCGTCTTCGGGGCTTGATTGTGCCGGCCGTTCGGGGCATTGCAGGCGCATGACCCTTGCCCTTGCCGAAATCGAAGACGATGCACCGGAGGATGGCCGCCATCCGCTCTTCGCGGATGCGCCGTCGAGCGTCTCCTTCAACAAGCTGCGCAAGCGCCTGCTCCGCCACGTGCGGCAGGCGATGGACGACTTCGCCATGCTCAAGGGCCAGAAGCGCTGGCTCGTCGGCCTTTCCGGCGGCAAGGACAGCTACGGCCTGCTGGCGCTCCTCATGGACCTCCAATGGCGCGGCCTGCTGCCCGTCGAGCTGATCGCCTGCAATCTCGACCAGGGCCAGCCGAACTTTCCCAAGCACATCCTGCCGGACTACCTGAAATCCATCGGCGTGAAACACCGCATCGAATATCGCGACACCTACTCCATCGTGAAGGAGAAGGTGCCGACGGGAGCGACCTATTGCTCGCTCTGCTCGCGGCTCCGGCGCGGCAACCTTTATCGCATCGCCCGGGAGGAGGGCTGCGACGCGCTGGTGCTCGGCCACCATCGCGAGGATATCCTCGAGACCTTCTTCATGAACTTCTTCCACGGCGGGCGGCTCGCCGCCATGCCGCCGAAGCTCTTGAACGACGAGGGCGATCTGATGGTGCTGCGTCCGCTCGCCTATGCGGCGGAGGACGACCTTGCGAAATTCGCCGCCGCCATGCGCTTCCCGATCATTCCCTGCGACCTCTGCGGCTCGCAGGACGGTCTCCAGCGCAATGCGATGAAGGCGATGCTGGCGGATATCGAGACGCGCATGCCGGGCCGCAAGGACGCCATGCTGCGGGCGCTGGGCCACACCAACCCGTCCCATCTCCTCGATCCGAAGCTTTTCGATTTCTCCTCCCTGGAAACGGTAAGACAAAATGACGATTGACATCAATGCGCTGGCGCTCGTGCTCGCACAGGCGGCCGAGGCCGAAATCCGCCCGCGCTTCCGCGCCCTCGGCAAGGGCGACATCCGCACCAAGGCGGACGCCAACGACCTCGTGACGGAAGCCGACGAGGCGGCCGAGCGCTTCATCAAGCGCGAGGTGACGGCGCAGTTTCCGGGCGTGCTGTTCGTCGGTGAGGAATCGGTCGCGGCCGATCCTGCGCTGCTGGGCAAGCTTGCGGATGCAGAGCTCGCCATCGTCGTCGATCCGATCGACGGCACCTTCAATTTCGCGGCCGGCGTGCCGCTCTTCGGCGTCATGGCGGCCATCGTTTCCGGCGGCGAGACGGTCGGCGGCATCATCTACGATCCGATGGGCGACGATTTCGTGATGGCGGAAAAGGGCGGCGGCGCCTGGCAGACGGGCGATCATCGCCCGGCGGTCCGGCTGAAGACGCGCGGCGCCGCGCCGCTCGAGGCGATGACCGGCATGGCATCCACCAGCTTCCTCGACCGCGCGCGCCGCGCCCGCGTCCTGTCGAACCTCGCCAAGGTCGCCTTCGTTTCCAACTATCGCTGCGCCGCGCACGAATACCGCACCTTCGCGGGCGGCAACCTGCATTACCTCATGTACAACAAGCTGATGCCCTGGGATCACCTCGCCGGCACGCTGATCGCGCGGGAGGCCGGCGCCTATGCCGCCCGTTTCGACGGCTCGGCCTACAGGCCCCATCACGTCGAGGGTGGCCTGCTGCTGGCGCCGGACAGGGAAAGCTGGGAGATGCTTCGCCGCGAGGTCTTCGTCGACTGAGTGGAGCGCATTGAATGAAAAGGCCCGGCTGCATCCGCATCCGGGCCTTTTGTTTGCCTTCAAGCCTTGCCTCCCGTCATCCTCGGGCTCGACCCGAGGATCCACGCCGTGAAGAGGGGCAGGCTGGGAAGCGGAGCGGAACTGCATGCAGCCCCGCCGCCTTCTCAAACCGGCTTGTTATGCGGCTGGAACAGCTTCCCGTGCTCGGCGATCAGCACGAAGATGAGGCCGATCACCGAGAGGGTGAAGAAGCCGATGACCAGCGGCAGCGAGGTGCCGTTGAAGGACTGGCCGATGATCGCGCCGATCACCGTGCCGCCGGCCGTGCCCATGAAGCCGAGCACCGAAGAGGCTGTGCCGGCGACGTGGCCAAGCGGCTCCATGGCGAGCGAGTTGAAGTTCGAGCCGATCCAGCCGAACTGGAACATCGTCAGCGCGAAGATCACGATGAAGATCGCAAACGGCAGATGCGTCGGCCAGAGCAGCGTCAGGACGAGCCAGATCGTGTTCACGGTCAGGAAGCCGAGCAGTGCGCCATGCGACAGGCGCCGCATGCCGAAGCGCCCGACGAGCCGCGAATTGACGAAGGACGACAGGGCCATGAAGGCGGCGACGCCGGCGAAGGCGAGCGGGAACCACACGCCGAGCCCGTAGATGCCGACATAGATCTGCTGCGCCGAGTTGATGAAGCCGAAGAGCCCGCCGAAGATGAAGGTGCTCGCCAGCGTGTAGCAGAGCGCCACGCGGTCGGTGAGAACGATGCGGAAGCCGCCGAGTATCGAGCGCGCCGTGAAGGGGCGCACGTCCTCGGGATGCAGGGTCTCCGGCAGGCGGATATACATCCACGTGCCGACGACCACGGTCATGACCGCCATGAAGATGAAGATCAGGTGCCATTCGCCGAACAGCATGACGACCTGGCCGGTGCCCGGCGCCATGACCGGAACGACCATGAAGACCATCATGATGAGCGACATGACCTCCGCCATCGCGCGCCCGCCGAAGACGTCGCGGACGATGGAGACGGTGATGACGCGCGTTGCGGCCGAGCCGATGCCCTGGATGAAGCGCAGCGCCAGCAGCGCGGCGAAGCTCGGCACGAGGATGGCGAAGAGCGACGACACGGCATAGATGGCAAGGCCGAAGAGCATCGGCTTGCGCCGGCCGAAACGGTCGGAGATCGGGCCGTAGAAGAGCTGCGCGCAGGCAAAGCCGATCAGGTAGGCCGAGATGACATATTGGCGGTGGTTCTCGTTCTCGACGCCGAGGCTGGCGCCGATCTCCTGGAGACCGGGCAGCATGATGTCGATGGCGAGCGCGTTGAGCGCCATCAGGAGGGCCATCAGTGCGATGAATTCTACTTTGCCCATGCCTTTCAGGCGCTGGGCCGATTCAGGGGAAAGTCCAGACATATCAATTTATTCCATGAAAGAGATAAGGCGCCGCTGGGTGCGGCGCCTTTTGAAAAGCTTGCCGGCGAAAGATCGGAAAGGCGTCAGGCGGCGCCCTTGACGGCGATGCCCTGGCCCTGAAGATGGGTCTGCAACTCGCCCGACTGGAACATCTCGCGCACGATGTCGCAACCGCCGACGAACTCACCCTTCACGTAAAGCTGCGGGATGGTCGGCCAGTTGGAATAGTCCTTGATGCCCTGGCGGATGTCGGCGTCGGCGAGCACGTTGATGCCCTTGTAGTCGACACCCACATAGTCGAGGATCTGCACGACCTGGCCGGAGAACCCGCACTGGGGGAATTCCGGCGTGCCCTTCATGAACAGGACGACGTCGTTGGTCTTCACTTCATTGTCGATGAAATCGTGGATGCCGCTCATTTCAATATTCCCTGGCAAATCGGCTTCAAGGGCCGATGCGATGAACCGTTCGCCCTAGATAACAATCTCGTGTGACAATTGCCAGAAGCGCCCGGGAAAAAACGCCGGGGGCTGCCTTACGACTTGCGGGGTGTTGCGCGTTCGCCGCGCCTTTGCCCGGTCGGTCGAGGCTAGCGGTTGCGCTGGGGGCTGCGGCTTGCCGCCGTCCTGCGGCGGCTCACCTGCTTGCGGGCGCGCCGCGCCGGCTTCTTCTCCGGCTTCAGCACGGCTTCGATCACGTCGGCGAGGAGGCCGCCCGAGGCCTTCCTGCGGCGGGTCGAAGCCGACCGCACGCCGGTCTTCTTCAGCACCTCCTTGAGGGCTGCGTCCACCACGCCGCTGACGAGGTCCTTGATGAGGTCGGCCACCGCCGGATCAGTCCGGCGCGGAGGTCTGGAGGGCGAGGGCATGCAGCACACCGCCCATATTGCCCTTCAGCGCTTCGTAGACCATCTGGTGCTGCTGCACGCGGCTCTTGCCGCGGAAGCTTTCCGCCACCACCTCGGCCGCATAGTGGTCGCCGTCGCCGGCAAGGTCGCGGATCGTCACCTTGGCGTCCGGAATGCCTTGCTTGATGAGGGTTTCGATGTCGCCGGCGCTCATTGCCACAGTGAAGTCTCCGATTCCGTTATTGCCCATGCAGGATAGTGGCGAACATCCGGAAAGGTCAATCGCAGAGGTCGTCCATCCCGGCTTCTACAAGAGCGGCCGCGCGCGACTGCGGCCAGGCTGTGCGTCGCAGCCCGCCGCAAAAGGAAACGGGCTCATCGTTCCGCTGGAACGATGAGCCCGCAAATCACCTGGCGTCGATGCCCGCCGATCAGGCGGCTTCGCCGTCCATGAATGCCGGGAACCAGCCTTCGTGGGCCGTTTTCAGGCTGGCGACCGGCAGCGACAGGAGGTCGCCGACGGAAAGCGCATCGCCGCCCACCGTGCCGAGGCGGCGGAACGGCACGCCCGCGCCTTCCGCATTGGCACAGACGAAGTTGGCGAGATCGGCCGGCACGGCGATGACGTAGCGGGCCTGGTCTTCGCCGAAGAGCAGCGCATGGGCCGGGCCGTTCGCCTCGGAAAGGTCGATCCTGGCGCCCTTGCCGGAGGACATCGCCATTTCCGCGAGCGCGACGGAAAGGCCGCCCGAGGAGATGTCGTGGCAGGCCGTGACCTGGCCATTGCGGATGGCCGAGCGCACGAAGTCGCCGTTGCGACGTTCCGCATAGAGGTCGACTTCCGGGGCCGGGCCGTCGACGATGCCGAGCACGTCGCGCAGATAGACGGACTGGCCGAGATGGCTGCCGTCGACGCCGATGAGGAGGAGATGGTCGCCGTCCTTCGCGCCGCCGATCTTCGCCATGACGGACCAGTCGGGCAGCAGGCCGACGCCGGCGATGGTCGGGGTCGGCAGGATCGCGATGCCGTTGGTCTCGTTGTAGAGCGAGACGTTGCCGGAGACGATGGGGAAGTCGAGCGCGCGGCAGGCTTCGCCGATGCCCTCGATGGCCTTGACGAACTGGCCCATGATCTCGGGCTTTTCCGGGTTGCCGAAGTTCAGGTTGTCAGTGGAGGCGAGCGGCTCGGCGCCGGTCGCAGTGATGTTGCGCCAGCATTCGGCGACGGCCTGCTTGCCGCCCTCGAACGGATCGGCCTCGACATAGCGCGGGGTCACGTCGGAGGAGAAGGCGAGCGCCTTGGTGGCATGGCCCTCGACGCGCACGACGCCGGCGTCGCCGCCCGGGATCTGCAGCGAATTGCCCTGGATCAGCGTGTCGTACTGCTCGTAGACCCAGCGGCGGCTCGACTGGTTCGGCGAACCGACGAGCTTGAGGAGGGCCTGTCCGTAGTCGTTCGGCTCGGCGACCAGATTGGCCGGCAGCGGGGCGGGCTTGCCCGGCTCGCGCCAGGGGCGGTCGTATTCCGGCGCTTCGTCGCCGAGCTGCTTGATCGGCAGGTTGGCGACTTCCTCGCCCTGGTGCAGGATGCGGAAGCGCAGGTCGTCCGTCGTATAGCCGACAATGGCGAAGTCGAGGCCCCACTTGACGAAGATGGCCTTGGCTTCCTCTTCCTTGGCAGGCTCGAGAACCATGAGCATGCGCTCCTGGCTTTCCGAAAGCATCATCTCATAGGCGGTCATCTGCTCTTCGCGCACCGGAACCAGATCGAGGTTCAATTCGATGCCGAGGTCGCCCTTGGCGCCCATCTCGACGGCCGAGCAGGTGAGGCCGGCCGCGCCCATGTCCTGGATGGCGATGACGGCGCCGGTCTGCATCAGCTCGAGGCAGGCTTCCAGCAGGCACTTCTCGGTGAAGGGGTCGCCGACCTGAACGGTCGGGCGCTTCTCCTCGATGGACTCGTCGAATTCGGCCGAGGCCATGGTCGCGCCGCCGACGCCGTCGCGGCCGGTCTTGGCGCCGAGATAGACGACCGGCAGGCCGACGCCCTTGGCTTCGGACAGGAAGATCGCGTTGGACTTGGCAAGGCCGGCGGCAAAGGCGTTGACGAGGATGTTGCCATTGTAGCGCGCGTCGAACTCGACTTCGCCGCCGACGGTCGGCACGCCGAAGGAGTTGCCGTAGCCGCCGACGCCGGCGACGACGCCCGAGACGAGGTGGCGGGTCTTCGGATGGTCCGGCTCGCCGAAGCGCAGCGCGTTCATCGCCGCGACCGGGCGGGCGCCCATGGTGAAGACGTCGCGCAGGATGCCGCCGACGCCGGTCGCCGCACCCTGGTAGGGCTCGATATAGGACGGGTGGTTGTGGCTCTCCATCTTGAAGACCACGCAGTCGCCGTCGTCGATATCGACCACGCCGGCATTCTCGCCCGGGCCCTGGATGACGCGCGGACCCTTGGTCGGCAGCGTGCGAAGCCAGCGCTTGGAGGACTTGTACGAGCAGTGCTCGTTCCACATGGCCGAGAAGATGCCGAGTTCGGTGAAGGTCGGCTCGCGGCCGATCAGCGAGAGGATGCGGTCGTATTCATCCGGCTTCAGCCCGTGGGCGGCAATCAGCTCCGGGGTGATCGGGCGGGTGTTCGAAATGGTCATCGTCGCTCGTCTTGTCGGTGGAGGGCAGGATTGCGGTCTCTTTACCCCATGCTGCTTTGCAGCGCGACAGGAAAATGACCGCCAACCACATGAGAAAGCGGCTTTCAGGCCGGGCTGTCGTAGCCTGTCGGACCATGGGCGAGCAGGCGGCGCAGCCGCGTCAGGCCGGTGACGACGTCCTCGCGGTTCTCCGGCGAGGAAAGGCCGATGCGCACCCGGTAGAAGGTCTTTTCGGTGCGGCCGGCCTTGAACTCGTCCTCGTCGTCGATGAGGATATCCTCGTCGAAGGCCGCCTGCCGGAAGGTGCCGGCGAGCCAGGGGTCGGGCAGCTTCAGCCAGAGGAACGGCACGCGCGGGTGCGAGTTGAAATCGAGCCCGGCGAAGATGTCCCGCGCATGGGCCTCGCGGGCGCCGACTTCCTCGGCCACCCTGCCGCGGATGGTGTCCGCCATGCCGCTCAGCACCAGCCGCGCACCGAGTTCGGCAAGCAGATAGGGCAGGCCGCCGCTCACCATCTTGTGGGCGATGCGCACGCGCTGGGCAAGATGCGGCGGGCAGGCGATCCAGCCGCCGCGCACCCCGGCCGCGACGCTCTTCGACAGGCCGCCGACGAGGAAGGTGCGGTCCGGCGCGATTTCCGCCAGCAGCGGAATGCCGGTGTCCGCCGTCGCGCCGTAGAGATTGTCCTCCACGAGGAAGACATTGTGCCGCCTGGCAATGGCGGCAATGGCACGGCGGCGCTCCTCCGGCATGGTGGCGAGGGTCGGGTTCTGTGCCGAAGACATCAGGAAGGCGAGCTTGGGATGTTGCTGCAGGCAGACCCGCTCGAAATCTTCGGGAATGACCCCCTCGGCATCCGACTCGACGAGCGCGGTCTGGCGGCCGAGGAGGGCGGTGCCGCGGCTGATCTGCGAATAGGTGACGTGCTCGAAGGCGATGCGGTCGCCGGGCGAGGTGATGACCGAAACCGCGGCAATGACCGCCGCATGCGCGCCCAGCGTCGGCACGATGCTGTCGAGGCTCGGCTGCCAGTCGCCCTGTTTCAGCCAGCGCCGCCCGGCCTCCAGCCAATGCTGCGGGAAGTTGCGGGTGTAGCTGGCGATCTCGTTCGGCTGCTCGCGGCAGATGGCGGAAAGGATATCGGTGATGACGGCCGACTGGCCGACATCCGTCGCCGCCGTCGTGTCGAAGCGCAGCTTGCCCGGCGGGGCATTGGCGGCCCGCGTGCCGGAAAGCCGTGCGCTGACCGTGTCGATCGGCGCCGGCTCGTCCTCCGCGCCCGTGCCGAGCACATAGGTTCCGCGCCCGACTTCGCCGCTGACGAGGCCGCGCTCGCGCACCATGCTGTAGGCGCGGCTGATCGTGCCGATCGTCACGCCGACATCATAGGCGAGGTTGCGCTGTGGCGGCAGCTTGCTGCCGGCGGCGAGCGCCCCGGTATTGATCGCCTGCTCGATCTGGTCGGCGATGCGGACATAGAGCGGCCCGTCGGAGGCCTGGAGATCGGGTAGCCAATTTGTCATGGTGGCAATTCTTATATTGCACCGTTTTGTGAGTCAATTCATCTCTGTCTTTGCCGATTGTCACTATTTCCGGTGACATTTCAGGAGATGCAGTGATGGCAATTGAGACATTTTACGCCGGCACGGAGCTAAAGTCGCGCGGCGCGTTCCGCGTGATCCTTCGTCGCGCATGGCGCGTCTATCAGGCATGGCGTATCAGGCGACACACGCGTTATGCGCTGCTGGAACTGACGGACGAGCAGCTTCGCGATGTCGGGCTCACCCGCAGCGAAGCCCGGCGTGAGGCCGGAAAGTCCTATTTCTGGGATTGATCCCGTCAGCAGCCCTTGCCGCCGCCGGCCCAGCGCTTGACGTCGGTCGCGATGCGCGGACCGACGGCTTCGCCCATCAGCGGGCCGAATGCGTCGAGCTTGGCGGGGCTTCCTTCAGCCTGCACGACGAGCAGCGGCCGGGCTTCCGGCGAATTGCGGTGGACGACCAAGATGCGCGGGCGGCCGGAGAAGGAATTCAGCTCCGGCGCGAGGCGATAGGCCTTGAAGGCCGGATCGCCAGACTTGAACCAGCAGCTATTCGCGCCGAGCGCGACCCGCTCCATCATCGGAAGGGCGCGATTGTCGGCCTTCGGCGCCGGGGTCTTCGCCTGGCAGCCGGCCATGGCCGCAGCGGCGACGAGCGGCAGGAGGAGCTTGGCGGAGAGGAGAGGGCGCATGGAAGACCTTTCGGGAGCGAACATGCGCCTTGATAGCAAGGGCCGGTTAAGAGAGGCTGACGAAACCGTATGAAGCCGGCGGATCGGGGCTTTTCGGCGCCCGTGTCCGGCAGGTTTCGTCAGGTTGCCTCAGGCCGCGATGACGTCGAGAACCGATGCGAAGAGCCCACGGCCGTCGGAACCGCCATGGGCGGCCTCGATGAGGTTTTCCGGATGCGGCATCAGGCCGAGCACGTTGCCCTTTTCGTTCATCACACCGGCAATGTCGTTGATCGAACCGTTCGGGTTGGTGCCTTCGGCATAGCGGAAGACGACCTGGCCGTTACCTTCGACCTTGGCGAGCGTCTCGGCGTCGGCGAAATAGTTGCCATCGTGATGGGCGACCGGGCAGCGGATGATCTGGCCCTTTTCATAGGCGCGGGTGAAGTCGGTGTCAGCGTTGGCGACTTCCAGCTTCACTTCGCGGCAGACGAATTTCAGCGAGGCATTGCGCATCAGCGCGCCCGGCAGGAGGCCCGCTTCGAGCAGGATCTGGAAGCCGTTGCATACGCCCAGCACCTTCACGCCGGCCTCGGCCTTCGCCTTGATAGCCTGCATGATCGGCATGCGGGCGGCGATGGCACCGCAGCGAAGATAGTCGCCGTAGGAGAAGCCGCCCGGAATGACGATGAGGTCGACATCCGGCAGGTCCGTTTCGGTCTGCCAGACGGTCACCGGCGCCTTGCCGGAAATCTTGGTCAGCGCAGCGATCATGTCGCGGTCGCGGTTGAGGCCGGGGAGTTGGACGACGGCGGATTTCATGGGTGTGCTTCAAACCTTGCCTGGGCCTCGGCGAGTTCACGCAGTTCGAGGCGGTTTTCGATACGGTCGAGACGCTGGTCCACGCGGTCCAGGCGCGAATAGATGTGGTGAACGTCTTGCTGCACTGTCACGAGCGCTCCCCGCATCGTGATCATCTCACTGCGAAGATCGGAAAGCCCGGTATCCAGTTTGTCCATTCGGGAATGGATGCTTTTCAGCACTTCGTACAGCAGCTCGTTCGTCACTTCTGCCATTCTTCATCTCCCTTCAACCGTCAGGCGAGGGCGATAGTATAGTTCTCGATTACCGTGTTGGCCAGAAGCTTGTCGCACATGGCCTTAAGGTCGGCTTCGGCCTTGGCGCGGTCTACGGTCTGGAGCTCCAGGTCGAAGACCTTGCCCTGGCGGACCTGGCCGACGCCGTCGAAGCCGAGGCTGCCGAGGGCGCCTTCGATGGCCTTGCCCTGCGGGTCGAGAACACCGTTCTTGAGCGTAACCGTTACGCGTGCCTTGATCATGTCTTTCGTTCCATCCTTGGGAGACGTGTTACTTCACCAGAACCGGGCCGGTGCCGCGCACGGGCTCGTTCTCGTTGATGATGCCGAGGCGGCGGGCCACTTCCTGGTAGGCTTCCACGAGGCCGCCCATGTCGCGGCGGAAACGGTCCTTGTCCATCTTCTCCTGGGTGGCGATGTCCCAGAGGCGGCAGCTGTCGGGCGAAATCTCGTCGGCGATGATGATGCGCATCATGTCGCCCTCGTAGAGGCGGCCGCATTCGATCTTGAAATCGACGAGCTGGATGCCGACGCCGAGGAAGAGGCCGGAGAGGAAGTCGTTGACGCGAATGGCGAGCGCCATGATGTCGTCGAGTTCCTGGGGGCTTGCCCAGCCGAAGGCCGTGATGTGCTCCTCGGAGACCATCGGGTCCTCCAGGGCATCGGCCTTGAAGTAGAATTCGATGATCGAGCGCGGCAGGACGGTGCCTTCCTCGATGCCGAGGCGCTTGGAGAGCGAGCCGGCGGCGACGTTGCGCACGACGACCTCAAGCGGGATGATCTCGACTTCCTTGATCAGCTGCTCACGCATGTTGAGGCGGCGAATGAAATGGGTGGGAATGCCCATCTTGTTCAGCTGCGTGAAGAGGTACTCGGAAATCCGGTTGTTGAGCACGCCCTTGCCGTCGATGACATCGTGCTTCTTCTTGTTGAAGGCGGTCGCATCGTCCTTGAAGAACTGGATCAGCGTGCCCGGCTCCGGACCCTCATAGAGAATCTTGGCCTTGCCCTCGTAGATACGGCGGCGACGGTTCATGGAGTTTTCTCTTTGTTGGCGCGATTGGGCCGCGCAGGTGTCTTTCTTTCGGGCTCCCATAAACGAAATGCCGCGGTTTCACAATCGCCGAGACGCCCGATCCCCCGTTTTCCGGCCTTTGCCGGGGGATGCGGAAGCTCCTCTTGTATATCGGCCGGGGTTTTGATTTATGATCGTCAGGCCTCACGGGTCAGAAAATCTACGGGAGACACATATGAGCGGCATACAAGATCGGGAAAAGGCCTTCGAGGCCAAGTTTGCACTGGACGAGGAACTTCGCTTCAAGGCCGAAGCGCGCCGCAACAAGCTCGTCGGCCTGTGGGCTGCCGGCCTGCTCGGCAAGACCGGCGAAGCGGCGGAAGCCTATGCCAAGGAAGTCGTGGCCGCGGACTTCGAGGAAGTCGGCCACGAGGATGTCGTGCGCAAGGTCAAGGCCGATTTCGATGCGGCCGGCGTTGCCCGCACCGAAGATGAAATCCGCGTGCAGATGATCGAGCTTCTGGCGGTCGCCATTTCGCAGCTCGAAGCGAACTGAACGGCGCTCGCGCGTTTTCGAAAGCCGTCCGGCATGCCGGGCGGCTTTTGCGTTTCCTGAGTATTTCCAGCAAAAGCGCGAAGCGGTTTAGCGTCCGGAAACGCTCTGGCGGGTAACGGCGCGGCGGATCTCGTTCTGCAGGTCGCGCGCGGAGCCGGCATTCGCGCGCCATTCCTGGCGCTCCACGAAGGCGGGGAGCGCCGATGCCGGCATCGGGCGGGCGAGGGCGTAGCCCTGCAGGATATCACAGCCGAGGTCGCGCATGACGGCGACATGGGCGGCCGTCTCGACACCTTCGGCCACCACCTCGATATTCAGCGAGCGGCCGATCTCGATGATGGTGCCGACGAGCTTGCGCTGGCCGGGCGAGCGCGCGACCGGCTTGACGAGCTGCCGGTCGATCTTCAGGCGCCGCGGACGCAGCTTCATCAGGCTGATGATGGAGGCGTGGCCCGTGCCGAAGTCGTCGATCTCGATATCGATGCCGAGCCTGCGCATCTCGGCGAGGTTTTCCAGCACCGTGCGGTCGCAGTCATCGAGGAAGATCGATTCCAGAAGCTCGAATGACAGCGATTTTGGAGGGATGTCCAGCATCTGCAACGAGCGGGCGAGCTCCGGGTCGTGCAGGCGCTTGGAGGAAACGTTCGCCGAAATCTTGCCGATGCCGAGCCCCATGGACTGCCATTCCGCGAAATCGGCAAGCGACCGTTCCAGCACGATGCGGTCGATCATCGCCACGCAGTCGAGATCCTCGGCGATCTTCAGGAAGGTGTCCGGCGTAAGGATGCCGCGCGTCGGATGATCCCAGCGGGCCAGCGTCTCGACGCCGGTCATGTCCAGCGTGCGGGCCGAGAATTGCGGCTGGTACCAGGGAAGGAAGCGGCGCTGCTCGATGCCGGAGAGGATATCGTCGGCCGTCTGCTTCTTGACGATGATCTGTGCCTGGAAATCGCTGGTGAAGAACTCGTGCCGGCTGCGGCCGCGGTTCTTGGCGCGGTAGAGCGCAAGGTCGGCATTGACGAGGAGTTGCTTGGCGTCGACGGCCGCGCCCGACTGGCTGGCGATGCCGACGCTGGCGCCGAAGCGGCAGATATGGCCGTTGAAGGTAACGGGCTTGCGCATCGCCTCGACGATCGCCTCGGCAAGCACTGCGAGGTTCCGCCCGGATGAGGCGCTGGAAAGGAAGACGAATTCGTCACCGCCGATCCGCGCGACGAAGTCGCCGTCTCCCTTCAGTTCGCCCAGTACCTTCGCGGCGTGTATGAGCATTTCGTCACCGGCAAGGTGGCCGAGCGTGTCGTTGATTTCCTTGAAGCGGTCGAGGTCGATATGCAGCACGGCAAGCCGGCTGCCGGACCGGCGCGCCGCCTCCGCCGCCTCCTCGATGGCCGCATCCAGGTAGCGCCGGTTCGGAAGCCCGGTCAGGTGGTCGTGCAGGGCGGTGTATTCGATGCGCGCCCGCGCCGCTTCCAGTTCGTCATTGTGGGCTTCGGCAAGCTCCTTGGCGTGCTTCAGCTCCTCCTGCAGCAGCACGTCGTCGGTCACGTCCCAGTTCGCGCCGATGAGGCGCGGCACGCCGGTGCCGTCGAGATAGGGCGCGGCCCGCCCGCGGATGTGGCGGATCTCGCCGTCGCCGCGGATGATGCGGAACTCGTTGGAGAAATCCCGGCTGTGGAAGATACCGTCGCGCACCTTGGCGGTGGCCTTGCGCTTGTCCCCGGGATGCACAGCGCGTTCCCAGGTGGTGCCGTCTGGCGCCTCGGTGAGCCCGTACATTTCGATCATCCGGTCGTCCCAGCGCACCTCGCCCGTGCGCAGGTTGACCTCGAAAACGCCGATGCGCGAAACGTCGAGCGCCAGCTCCAGCCGGCGGGACATCTGGGCGAGGCGCTCTTCCGCCTCCTTGCGCTCGGTAATGTCCGTGTCGGTGCCGGCAATGCGGCTCGGTTTGCCGTCGTCATCGTATTCGACCACCGCGCCACGGCTTTCGATCCAGATCCAGCGCCCGTCCTTGTGCTTCTCGCGATAGCTGAAGACGTTGAACGGCGCTTCGCCGCTCTCCTGCCTTGCGATCTGCGCGAGCACATGGGCCCGGTCGTCGGGATGGACGGAATCGATCCACGCATCGAGGTTACCCTCGATCGGGTCGTCCGGCTGAAGGCCGCGGATCGTGCGCCACTGGCGGGAATAGAACAGGTCGCCGCGAGCGAAATCATGGTCCCAGACACCCTGTCCGGCGGATTCGAGAGCGTGGTTCCAGCGGCTTTCCCGCTCGGCCAGTTCCAGCGCGTTGCGTTTGCGCTCGTCGATGTCGACGATCTGGACGATCAGGGCCGGCGAAGCATCTTCGCCGGGATTGACTGGCGGTGCGATGAAGGAGGCCAGAACCCAGAATTCCGCGCCATCCGCGCGCTGGAGGCGGATTTCCCATGGCGACTGCTCGGCCATCGGCGCGCGCATGGCGAGCGGCAGAATGGCGCGGTCCTTGGGCGAGACGGCAGCCTTGAAGGTCGTGAGTGCGGAGAAGGAGGCAACGCCGAGCGCCTTGAGCAGCACGGCATTCGCATCCACGATGCGGCCTTCGCCATCGAGCGCGGCGAAGCCGAAACCGGAACGGTCGAACAGGCGGCGGTAGAACGATTCGTGCTCCGCTTCCCGCACGGCAATGGAGGTCGAACCGGAAGGTTTGGCCATAAACGCGGCGCCTGCAATGAACTCAACAGCCGGCAGCGTGCAGGATTTCTATGAAATTCCTCTTAATGATGAAATGAGGGCCCCGGCCGGTCAGGCCGGCGCCTTGAGACGGCTGAGGAACTGGGCGAAGACCATCGTTCCCTCCGGCCAGGGGCCGTGGCCGGATTCCGCGTTGATATGGCCGGATTCGCCGGCGTCGAGCAGAAGCGAGCCCCAGGCGGCGGCAATGTCGTCGGCGTGTTCGTAGGTGCCGAACGGATCGTTGCGGCTGGCGACGACGAGCGAGGGGAAGGGCAGCGGATCGCGCGGATAGGGCCCGAAGCTCATGAAGTGCTTCGGCCGGATATCGGGATTGGCGACATCGGGCGGCGCGACGAGGAAGGCGCCGGCGACCTTGTCGCCGAGATGCGGCACGGCATGGATGGCGCTGGCAACGCCGAGCGAATGGGCGACGATGACGACGGGCTTCGTGGCCGCCGCGACGTCCTCGACCACGCGCCGCACCCAGTCCTCGCGCACGGGCTTTGCCCATTCGGCCTGCTCCACGCGGCGCGCCGTCGAGAGTTTCGATTGCCAGCGGCTCTGCCAGTGGTCGGGGCCGGAATTGCTGTATCCGGGGACGATGAGGATATCTGCTTCCGAGACTTTCATGCGCCCGGATGTGCGTTCACGAAGTGCTGAAGTCAAGGGGGCGGGACAAATCGGCCCTCCGGGTGTATGATTCGCGGTCTTCAATGCCAGTCACGGCCTGCCGTGGTGGCGGACGATTGCCCTCCACTTGGTGCGCCATTGACGGTTTCCAACCGGCAAGGAGGAGTATCATGGCGAGCTTTCATGTCATGGCCGGCCCCGGCGAGATGGTCGCCCATCCGGCAATCCGGCGGATCGGCCTCACCGATATCCGGGATGCGCTCATGCGCGGCTTCGACGATTTTCGCGCCAAGCCGTCGCATTACGTCTTCCTCAGTCTCATCTATCCGATCTGCGGCGTGGTGCTCGTCACCTGGAGTTCCGGGGCCAACATGTTGCCGCTGATCTTTCCGCTGGTGGCGGGCTTCGCGCTGCTCGGGCCGTTCTTCGCCATCGGCCTCTACGAGATCAGCCGTCGGCGCGAGCGCGGCATGGATGCGTCCTGGCTGCATGCGCTGGAGGTTCGCCATTCGCCGGCCCTGCCGTCGATCCTCGCCCTGGGTGCGATGCTGATGGTGCTCTTCGTGGCATGGCTTGTCTTCGCGCAGATGCTCTATACCAGCCTTTACGGGCCGGAGCCGCCGCGCTCGCTGTCGCTGTTCCTCGCCTCCGTCTTCGATTCCGAGAACGGGCTGCTCCTGATGCTGGCCGGCAATACCATCGGTTTCTGCTTCGCGCTGGTCGTGCTGGCGACCACCGTCATCGCCTTTCCGATGCTGCTCGACCGGGATGTCGGGGCGGTCGCAGCCGTCGAGACGTCGCTGCGCGCGACGCTGGTCAATCCCGTGCCGATCGCCTGCTGGGGCCTGATCGTCGCGGCGCTGCTGATCATTGGCTCGATCCCGCTCTTCGTCGGGCTTGCCGTGATCATGCCGATCCTCGGCCATGCCACCTGGCATCTCTACAGGAAGATTGTCGTCGACGAGGGATAGGGAACGTTTCGCGGGCGGAAGCGCCAGGAGGAGAGTGCAAGACCGCCCGCCAGAGGGGAGCGATGGCGCCATTGGCGCCATCGCCTTTTCAGACCTTAGACCGTGCCGAAGACGCGGCGGAAGATCGTGTCGACATGCTTGGTGTGGTAGCCGAGGTCGAACTTTTCGCGGATCGCCTCTTCGGAAAGGGCGGCGCGCACTTCGCCGTCCGCCAGAAGCTCCTCGAGGAAGTCCTTGCCTTGTTCCCATACCTTCATGGCGTTGCGCTGCACGAGGCGGTAGGCATCCTCGCGCGAGACCCCGGCTTGCGTAAGGGCAAGCAGGACGCGCTGCGAGTGAACGAGCCCGCGGAACTTGTTGAGATTCTTCAGCATGTTCTCCGGGTAGATCACCAGCTTCTCGATGACGCCGGCTAGGCGGTTCAGCGCGAAGTCGAGGGTGATCGTCGTGTCCGGGCCGATGCCGCGCTCGACGCTGGAATGCGAAATGTCGCGCTCGTGCCACAGCGCCACATTCTCCATGGCGGGCGTGACGGCCATGCGCACGAGGCGGGCAAGGCCCGTCAGGTTCTCGGTCAGCACCGGGTTGCGCTTGTGCGGCATGGCGGAGGAACCCTTCTGGCCCGGCGAGAAGAACTCTTCGGCCTCCAGGACTTCCGTGCGCTGCATGTGGCGGATTTCGATGGCGACGTTCTCGATGGACGAGGCGATGACGCCGAGCGTGGCGAAGAACATCGCATGGCGGTCGCGCGGAATGACCTGCGTGGAGACAGGCTCCGGCACGAGGCCGAGCTTGGCGCAGACATGCTCTTCGACGCGCGGATCGATATTGGCGAAGGTGCCGACGGCGCCGGAGATCGCGCCGGTGGCGATTTCCGCGCGGGCGGCGACGAGGCGGGCGCGATTGCGATCCATCTCGGCATAGAAGCGGGCGAGCGTCAGGCCCATCGTCGTCGGCTCGGCATGGATGCCGTGGCTGCGGCCGATGCGGATCGTGTCCTTATGCTCGAAGGCGCGGGCCTTGAGGGCCGCGAGCACGCGGTCCATGTCGGCAAGCAGGATATCGGCGGCGCGCACGAGCTGGATGTTGAAGGTCGTGTCGAGCACGTCCGAAGACGTCATGCCCTGGTGCACGAAGCGGCTGTCCGGGCCGACGAACTCGGCAAGATGCGTCAGGAAGGCGATGACGTCATGCTTGGTGACGGCCTCGATCTCGTCGATGCGGGCGACGTCGAACTCGGCCTTGCCGCCCTTTTCCCAGATGGTCTCCGCGGCCGATTTCGGGATGACGCCGAGCTCGGCCAGCGCGTCGCAGGCATAGGCCTCGATCTCGAACCAGATGCGGAACTTCGTTTCGGGCGACCAGATGGCGACCATGTCCGGTCGGGAATAGCGAGGGATCATCGGCTCTAGACTTTCCTTGGGAGGGTGGGAATTGCCGCCGCTTTAGCAAAGATGGCCGGCAAGCTCAACGCATGGCGGCCCTACGGGCGGAAGGGCACTGCGATCCAGCGGCCGTCCGCGCCCTCGAAGCCGAAGCTGCGCACCAGCACGAGCGCGACATGGACCGGTTTCACATTGAACGCGTTGAAGGTGACCGCGCCGGATATCTGGTAGGAGAAGGCGCAGTTTCGGCTCTCGGGCACGCGCTTGTCCTCGTGCACCAGCGTATCGGCGACGGTCCCGTCGTTCTTGACGAGCTTGAGGCGGAAGCCCTTGATGCCGTCCGGCGCGATGTCGCGGCACCGGTCCGTCATGTCGAGGGCGATGTCCTCGATGGCGAGGGAAAAGGCGCCGCCGACCGTCGGTTCGACGGCGTGCTGGAGATATTCGATGCGCTTCGTATCGACATTGCCTTCGCCCATCGGGTTGAAGGCAGCGAGCACGCCGGGATTGGCCAGCACGTCGTACCGGTCGGCGAGCGCCTTCGCCTTGTCGCGGCTTTCCGCGCGCGCCTTGGCGATGCCGGCCGCTTCGTCGTCGATGCGCACGCGGATCGGCGTGCCGGGAAGGTAGGCGTCCTTTTCCGTGTCGATGAAATAGACGTTGGAATAGGGAAAGCCCGAGCCGTCCTGGACGCCGAATTCCTCGAAGGCGTAGACCTTGCCGTCCGGCGAGAAGCCGAGGGACTGGAAGGTGGAAAAATCGCCCGCCTGCGCGCCCGCCGCCGAAAGGCAGGCCGCAAGAACGATGGCCGCTCTTCCCGAGGTCGTCACGCCCGCGCACCCTCCGCATTGCCGCGCAGGGTGTCGACGGTCTTGCGATAGGCCTCGACATGGCCGCCGCCGAAGATGGCCGAGCCGGCGACGAAGACATTGGCGCCGGCGGAGGCGGGAAGGGCGATCGTATCGACGGCGATGCCGCCGTCGACCTGCAGCTCGATCGGCCGCTCGCCGATCATGGCGCGCACGCGGCGGATCTTCTCTTCCATCGCCGGAATGAACTTCTGGCCGCCGAAGCCGGGATTGACGGTCATCACGAGGACGAGGTCGATCTTGTCGAGGAGATAGTCGAGCACGCTTTCGGGCGTCGCCGGGTTGATCGCCACGCCCGCGCGCTTGCCGAGCACCCGGATCGCCTGAAGCGAGCGGTCGAGATGCGGGCCGGCCTCGGCGTGGACCGTGATGCCGTCGCAGCCCGCCTTGGCGAAGGCTTCGAGATAGGGATCGGCGGGGGCGATCATCAGGTGGCAGTCGAAGAAGGCGTCGGTATGCGGGCGCAGCGCCTTGATGACATCCGGGCCGAAGGAGATGTTCGGCACGAAATGGCCGTCCATGATGTCGAGATGGATCCAGTCCGCCCCGGCCGCGACGACGTCGCGCACTTCCTGGCCCAGCTTGGCATAGTCGGCGGCGAGGATGGAGGGCGCGATCCGGATGGGAAGGGTCATGTCAGGCTCCTGGGCGAGAAATCTGGCGTCGCCATACCATTCCCGGCAGGGCCGAACAACGGGCGAATTACCGCGTGGCCCAAGTCGCCATCACGTCGCCCGGCATCGCCGCCGCATCGTGCACGCCGCGCGCTATGGCGCGGGCCATGGTGGAGGCGGCCGCGGCGCAGAGATCGATGAAATCCTCCGCCGCCGGTGCGCGGCCGCTCCTGCCGGTCGCGAGCGCGAAGACGAGATCGCCGTCGAGCGGCGTATGCGCCGGCCAGAGCGCGCGGGCAAAGCCGTCATGGGCGGCAATGGCGAGGCGCTTGGCCTCCGCCTTCGTCAGCACCGCATCCGTGGCGATGACGGCGATGGTGGTGTTCTCCACGCCGGCCGGCCGTGGCGACAGTTTCGTGCGTGGGATGCGCGCATCGGCGGGGAACGGGGTGGGGAGGCCGAGCCCGCCGAACTCGCCGTCCTCCTCGAAGGGCGCGGCCCAGAAATGCGGTGTGTTCCCGACGGTGGCCGAGCCGAGCGCATTGACCGCCACCAGCGCGCCGACCGTGAAGCCGTTCTCCAGCACGCTGGAAGCCGAGCCGATTCCGCCCTTGAAGGTCGCCGTCAGGGCCCCGGTGCCGGCCCCGGCGCTGCCGGTCTCGAAGGTCTCGCCCGCATCGGCGAGCGCCTGGTAGCCGAGCTCGCGATAGGGCGGGTAGCGGCCCCAGTCCTTGTTGCCGCCGTTCATGAGGTCGAAGAGGATGGCGGCGGGGACGATGGGCACGCGATGGGGACCGACGGCAAAGCCGCGCCCCGCCTCGCGCAGGCCCGCCTGCACGCCCGAGGCGGCATCGAGGCCGAAGGCCGAGCCGCCGGACAGCACCAGCGCGTCGACCGTCTGGACCGTGTTGTGCGGCTCCAGGAGATCCGTCTCGCGCGTGCCGGGCGCGCCGCCGAGCACCTGCACGGCCGCCGTCGCGGGCTCCTCGCAGAGCACGACCGTGACGCCGGAGCGAAGGACATGGTCGGTGGCGTTGCCGACCTTGAGGCCGGCAACGTCGGTGATGAGGTTCCGCGGACCGGGCGCCATCACTCGCTCTCCGCCGCCTTGTCCACCGGCACGAAGGCGCCCGCGCGCCAGACGAGCAGGCGGTAGGGGTTTTCCCTCAATTCGTGATCGGCACCGAAGGCAATCGTGCCGATGGCCGTCGCGAAGCTGCCGGCACTGAGCTTCTGCGTGAGGTCGCCGCCTGCCGCGGCAGCCGTCGCCAGTACCGTGACGGCGGCGTGGGCGGGGAGCACATAGCCTTCCGCGACGATATCCTTTTCCGCCATCGCCGCGGCGACCGGCGCGCCCTCCGGCAGGGACTGGTAGTCGGGCAGGGCGATGGCCTCCACGCCGTCCGTCATCGGCACGACGGGATCGGCGCCGACCAGCGCCTCGCCGCCGAGAAGGGCAAGCGGCTTCTTCTCGGCTTTCGCATCGCGTGCGATGACGGCGACGTCCGTGCGGTCGCCGCCGACGAAGACATGGGTGGCGCCGGTCTTGGCGAGGCGTCGCACCAGCGCGAGCTGTTGTTCCTGTGCCGGCCGATACGTATCGACGAAGGTCGCCTTCATGCCGACGTCCTCCAGCCGCAGCCGCACGGCCTCGACAAGCTCGCGGGCATGGATCGTGCCGTCGTCGATGAGGGCGAAGGATTCGGCTTTCCAGTCGCGGGTGATGACCTCCACCGCCTTGTCCGCTTCCGCCTTCGGGCCGGGGGCGAGGCGGAAGAGCGGCCATTTCTTCTTCAGCGCATCCTCCATGAGGATGCCGGAGCGCACGGAAAGCGTGACAGCCGGCACATTCGCCTCGGCGAGCGCGGGCAGCGAGGCGGCAAGCCCCTCCGAGCAGAGGAAGCCGACGGCGGCGGTCGCATCGGCCGCTAGGATTGCCTTGGCGATGCCGGCTCCATCCGTCTCGTCGCAGGCCTCCGCAATCTCGACGACCGTGTCGCCGTTCGCCTCGGCGGCAAAGCGCGCGCCGTCGCGGACCTGCTGGCCGAGAATGGCGAGCGGTCCGTCCTTCGGCGCGACGACGGCGAAGGTGAGGCCCGCGGCGGCTGCCGGCGCGGCGGCAAGCACGGACGCTGCGAAGAGGCTGGCAAGGGCGGCGGTCTTCATTCTCAATCCATGGATCGCGATCCCGCCCTTTGTAAGGATCGGGCCTCGGGCGTCAAAGGGAATTATCGTTCCGGGATCCGCTTTGTCTCTGGCGGGACAGGAATTTTCAGCCCCGGGGGTTACATTTTTCTTCACTTTCGCCATGTATCTCATGTGTCAAAGGAGAATGCCGTGTTGGACAGGTTGGTGGTGGATTCGTCACTCTACAGGGATGCCATGAGCCGCTATGCCGGCCATGTGCAGATCGTGACGACCGCGCATGAAGGCGAGAAACGCGGCGTGACCATCACCGCCGCCTGCTCGGTATCGGACAATCCGCCGATGCTGCTCGCCTGCGTCAATGCTTCCAACCCCAAGAATGCGATCTTCGAGAAGAGTGGCCGCTTCGCGCTGAACACGCTCTCCGCCGACCAGATCGAGCTTGCCAATGCCTTTTCGGGCCGCGATCCCTCGCTGACCTCCGAACAGCGCTTCGCCATGGGCAACTGGCAGGAATTGGTGACGGGCGCGCCGGTGCTGAAGGACGCGCTCGCCGCCTTCGATTGCCGCGTCGTCGAGTTCAAGGTGATGGCCACCCATATGGTGCTCATCGGAGAGGTGATGGGCGTCTCCTTCGGCGAGCACAAACCGGCGCTTCTCTATATGGACCGGGGCTACCGCGCGCTATAAGTTCATCCTCCGGAATGGAGGAACGACGTGCCCTATCGACGCGGACAGATCCCGCAATCCATCGACGAGACCATGGAGATGCTGGCGGCGGGGAACTACCTTGCCGGCCGTTCGCTGGCGACCGTACTGTTCCTCTCGCTGCGCATGAAGCGGCCGCTCTTCCTCGAAGGCGAGGCCGGCGTCGGCAAGACGGAGATCGCCAAGGTTCTGGCCTCCGCCCTCGACCGGCCGCTGATCCGCCTGCAGTGCTACGAGGGGCTCGACATCTCCTCGGCGGTCTATGAGTGGAACTATCCGGCGCAGATGCTGGAGATCCGCCTTGCCGAAGCCTCCGGCACCACCGACCGCGGCCGCATCGAGGCCGATATCTTCTCCGAGCGCTACCTGATCCGCCGCCCGGTGCTCCAGGCGCTGTCCTCGCCGGACGGCCGCGCGCCCGTCTTCCTCATCGACGAGCTCGACCGCACGGACGAGGCCTTCGAGGCCTTTCTGCTGGAAGTGCTGTCGGATTTCCAGGTGACGGTGCCGGAACTCGGCACGATCCGCGCCGCCGAACCGCCCATCGTCATCATCACGACGAACCGCACGCGCGAGGTGCACGACGCACTGAAGCGGCGCTGTCTCTATCACTGGGTCGATTATCCCGACGCCGCGCAGGAACTGGAGATCATCCGCCGCAAGGTGCCGGGCTGCAATGCCACGCTCTCGCAGCAGGTCGTCGCCTATGTCCAGAGGCTGCGCGGGCTCGACCTCTTCAAGAATCCCGGCGTTGCCGAGACCATCGACTGGGCGACGGCGCTCACCGAGCTCGACCGGATGGCGCTCGATCCGGAAACGGTTTCCGACACGCTGGGAACGCTGCTGAAATACCAGGACGATATCGCCCGCATCGAGGGCGCGGAGGGCCGCAAGCTGCTCGACGACGTGAAGGCCGGTCTGGCGGCGGCGGGTTGAGCGATGGCAAGGGCGGTGGGCAACGGAATTTCTGGCACTGCCGCTGACGGGCGGCTCGCCGACAATATCGTGCATTTCGCCCGCGTGCTGCGCAAGGCCGGCCTTCGCCTCGGCCCGGCGGCGGTGACGGACGCCATCGAGGCGGTGGAGGCCATCGGCATCGGCGAGCGCGAGGAATTCTACACCGCGCTCCACGCGACGCTCGTCAAGCGCCACGAGGACGACGCGGTTTTCGACGAGGCATTCCGCCTGTTCTGGCGCTCGCGCGATCTCGTCGGCAAGATGATCGCGCTGATGTCGCCCGTCGTGACCCGGCACGAGGAGCGGGAAAAACGCAAGGCCGGGGAAACCCGCGTCTCGGATGCCTTGTTCGGCGGGCAGGAGGACCGGCGCAGGGAGCGCGACGAGCCGGATATCGAGATCGACGCCCGCTTCACCGCCTCGGGCAGCGAACTCCTGCGCCGGACGGATTTCGCGCAGATGACATCCGCCGAGCTTGCGGCGGCGAAACGGGCGATTGCCGATCTTGTCCTGCCGATGGACGAGGTGCGCACCCGCCGCTTCCGCCGCAGCACCCGTCCCATCGCCATCGACGCCCGCGCCACCATGCGCCACGCCATGCGCACCGGCGGCGCGCTGATCCTGCCGCGCCACCGCGAGCCGAAGACGGTGCATCCGCCGCTCGTCGTGCTCGCCGACATTTCCGGCTCGATGAGTCAGTACACGCGCATCTTCCTGCATTTCCTGCATGCGCTCGGCGAGACCCGCCGCGTCCACGCCTTCCTGTTCGGCACGCGGCTCAGCAATGTCACGCGCCAGATGCGCCACCGCGATCCCGACCTTGCCGTGGAGGCATGCAGCCAGTCGGTGAACGACTGGTCCGGCGGTACGCGCATCGGCGAGACGCTGAAGGAGTTCAACCGGCTCTGGTCGCGCCGCGTGCTGGCGCAGGGCGCCGTCGTGTTGCTCATCACCGACGGGCTGGAGCGCGAGGGCATCGAACTGCTCGAAAAGGAAATGGACCGATTGCACCGTTCCTGTCGACAGCTCATCTGGCTCAACCCGCTCCTGCGTTTCGAAGGGTTCGAGGCGCGGGCGCGCGGGGTGCGGGCGATGCTGCCGCATGTGGACGAATTGCGCCCGGTGCACAATCTGGAGGCCATGGCGGATCTGGTGGCAGCGCTTTCGGGCATGGTGCGGCGCGGCGCCGGCGATCCGCGCCGTTTCCTGCCCGTAGCGTGAGAGAATGAGGGAGGAGGAAAGAATGGACGCGAAGGATGTGCTCGATCCGCTGACGATCGCGGAACGCTGGATGGATGACGGGCGCATGGTGGCGCTCGCGACCGTGGTCGAGACCTGGGGCTCGGCCCCGCGCCCCGTCGGCAGCCATCTCGTCATCGACGGCGAGGGTAATTTCCACGGCTCCGTCTCCGGCGGCTGCGTGGAGGGCGCGGTCATCGGCGAGGCGATGGAGGTGATAGGCGACGGCGAGCCGCGCATGCTGGAATTCGGCGTCGCCGACGAGACCGCCTGGCGCGTCGGTCTTTCCTGCGGCGGGCGCATCCGCGTCTATGTGGAGCGGGTGGGCTGATGGATCCCTTTCTCCTGCGCAAGCTGAACAAGGAACGCGCCGCGCGCCGTGCCGTCATCCACCTGACGGATCTCGGCGACGGGCGTGACCGGGTGATCCGCGAGGGCGATCCTATCGCGGGGCCGCTCGGCGAGGCCGTTACCGCCGCCTTCCGCTCCGGCAGGTCCGGCGTGGTGGAGGCGGAGGAACGGAAATTCTTCCTCAATGTCCACCTGCCGCCCGCCCGCATCGTCGTCATCGGCGCGGTCCATATCAGCCAGGCGCTGGCGCAGATGGCGAAGGTCACCGGCTTCGACGTCCTGATCATCGATCCGCGCACCGCTTTCGCCACGGAGGAGCGCTTTGCCGGCATCGATCTCGTCGCGGACTGGCCGGAGGATGTGCTGAAGACCCGTCCGCTCGACGCCTATACGGCGCTCGCCGCCGTCACGCACGATCCGAAGATCGACGATTTTCCGCTGTCGCAGGCCCTTTCCACCGGCTGCTTCTATGTCGGCGCCCTCGGCAGCCGGAAGACCCACGCCAAGCGCGTTGAGCGACTGAAGGCGCTGGGACACAGCGAGGCGGAAATCGCGACGATCTCGGCGCCCATCGGCCTCGATATCGGCGCAGCGAGCCCGGCGGAGATCGCCGTCGCGATCCTCGCCGACATCGTCGCACATCTGCGCCGCCGCCCGTTGCGCGAGGCCATGCCATGATCTTCGGGGAAGTGCCGGTCGGGGACGCGGTCGGCGCGCGGCTGGCGCATGGCGTGCGCGCGGAGGGCCTGTCGCTGCACAAGGGGCGCATCCTGACGGAGGAGGATCGCGCGGCGCTGGCCGGGGCGGGGATTTCGACCGTCATCGCCGTGCGGCTTGAGCCGGGCGATATCGGCGAGGACGAGGCGGCGGCGCTGATCGCCGCAGCTATCCCGCCGGATCATCTTGCCTTCACGCCGCCGGCGACCGGCCGCATCAATCTCCATGCGCAGGCAAACGGCCTTTTCGTTGCCGACCGTGCGGCGGTCGACCGCTTCAACCGCATCGATCCGGCGATCACGCTCGCCACCCTGCCGGATCACGTCAGCGTCGCGGCCGGCGACATGGTGGCGACGGTCAAGATCATTCCGCTCGCGGTGCCCGGCGCGCTCGTCCAGGCGGCCGCGGCCGTCCTTGCGTCGAGCCGGGCGCTGGAGGTGAAGCCCTTCGCGGCGCATCGGGTCGGCGTCGTCGCGACGGAGCTGCCGTCCCTCAAACCCTCGGTGATGGACAAGACGCGCCGGCTTTTCGAGCAGCGCCTCTCGCCCTCCGGCAGCCGGCTGACCGACGAGGTGCGCGTGCCGCACCGGGCCGAGGCGGTAGCCGATGCCATTCGCCGCGCGGCGCCGGAAAACGATGTCGTCGTCGTTTTCGGCGCTTCGGCGGTGACTGACGCCAATGACGTGATCCCCGCCGCGATCCGCGCGGCCGGCGGCGTGGTCGAGCATGTCGGCATGCCTGTCGATCCCGGCAATCTCCTCGTTCTCGGGCGCATCGGGTCGGTGCCGGTGCTCGGCGCGCCGGGTTGCGCGCGCAGCCCGAAGGAGAACGGTTTCGACTGGGTGCTTGCCCGCATCTTCGCTGGAGAAAAGCCCGGCCCGCAGGAGATCACCGGGATGGGCGTCGGCGGGCTCCTGGCCGAGATTCCCAGCCGGCCCCAGCCGCGCGATATCCGCATGCCCGAGCGCCCGCTCTCCGTCGCCGCGCTCGTGCTGGCGGCGGGCCGCGCCAGCCGCATGCAGGGCAGCCACAAGCTGCTCGCCGCCTTCGAAGGCAAGGCGCTCGTCCGCCGCTCGGCGGAGGCGGCGCTTGCAGCAAGGCCGTCGCGCGTGCTCGTGGTGACGGGGCACCGGGCGGAGGAGATCGAGGCGGAGCTTGCGGGCCTCAGGATCGATATCGTCCGCAATCCCGATCATGCGCAGGGCATGTCGACCTCGCTGCGCGCCGGCGTCTCCGCGCTTGGTCCGGGCTGCGACGGCGTCGTAGTGATGCTGGCCGACATGCCGCATGTCACCGGCGCGGATGTGCGCCGCCTGCTCGACGCCTTTGCGGCGGCCGGCGGCCATGCCATCGTGCGGGCGGTGTCGGGCGGCAAGCGCGGCAATCCCGTCGTGCTGCCCCGCGCCACCTTCGCCGCCATCCTGCAGCTCGAAGGCGATGTCGGCGCCCGCCATATCGTCGAGAGCGCCGGGCTCGATGTGGTGGATGTTGAGATCGGCGCGGCGGCGCATGTCGACGTCGACACGCCGGAGGCAGTGGTCGCGGCGGGCGGTATTCTGAGGGATTAGCGATGGATCGGGATGAGATCGAGGAAATGTTCCAGGCGCTCGGGCCGGTGACGATCCGGCGCATGTTCGGCGGCAAGGGCATCTACCATGCGGGGCGCATCCTGGCGCTGGAGGTGGATGGCGAGATCCTGCTGAAGGCGGACGCGGAAAGTGGGCCGGATTTCGAAGCCGCCGGCAGCCGACAATGGTCCTACGAGGGCAGGAGCGGCAAGCCGGTGAAGATGCCCTACTGGTCGATCCCGGACGAGGCCCTCGACGACCCGGACGAGATGGCCATCTGGGTGCGCCGGGCCTACGAAGCGGCGTTGCGGGCGAAATGACGCGCGCCGAGCGCCTTGACGGCATCGGCGGCGAAGCGCGAGAGCGGCGAGGGCAGGGCATCCAGCGGGAACCAGCCGAATTCCGGAAGCTTCTCCGGCTCCATGACGCGCGCCTCGCCCGCGAAATCCTCGGTCACATAGATGAGCGAAACCCAGTGCTGGCGCTCGTCCGCGATGATCTGCTCGGAAAGGCAGAGGAACTCGACGGCGCCGATGGAAAGGCCGGATTCCTCCTCGGCCTCGCGGCGGGCGCTGTCGACGGCGCGCTCCATGTGGTCGACCTTGCCCCCGACGATGTTCCACGAGCCGGCTTCCGGCGCACGCAGGCGGCGATAGAGCAAAAGCTTGCCCTCACGCAAAACAGCCAGGCCACAACCGAGGCCCGGCATGTCGATGCCTGGAATGGACATGGATCGGATCAGGCCTTGCCGGCGATCAGCATGAAGGCCGGAACCTCGTCGCCGAAGCCGAGCGGCGTCGGGCCGTCATCCTCGTCGCGGCGATAGCGGTTGCGGCGATCGCGGCTGTCGTCGTTGGCCGGACGCGGCGCGGCGTGGTTTGCGGACCGCGGATTGCGGGCGGAATTCTGCGGCCGCCCTTCCGCCTTGCGTTCAGCTTTCACGGCTTCCACCTTCTCTTCGGTCTCGCTGGTCTCGATGCGGGTTTCCGCCGCACGGCTTTCGCCCTTGCGACCGCGGGAACGATCACGGTCGCGGTCACGACCGCCGCGATCGCGGCCGCCGCGGGGGCGTTCGCGCTCTTCGCTCTCGGCCTGCTGCGGCAGGTCCTCGATGCCGCCGTTCAGCCATTCGACCTTCTGATCGATCAGCTTCTCGATGGCATCGACGAATTTTCCGTCGCGCTTGGATACCAGGGTGAAGGCGGCGCCCGAGCGGCCGGCACGGCCGGTGCGGCCGATGCGGTGGACATAGTCCTCGGCATGGATCGGGACGTCGAAGTTGAAGACGTGGCTCACGTCCGGAATGTCGAGGCCGCGGGCGGCGACGTCGGATGCCACGAGGAGCGTGAGCTTGTTTTCCTTGAAGTTGGCCAGCATCGTCGTGCGGGCCCGCTGGTCCATGTCGCCATGCAGCGCGCCGACGGAGAAGCCGTGGCGGTCGAGCGAGCGGAAGAGATCGGCGACGTCGACCTTGCGGTTGCAGAAGATGATGGCGTTCTTCAGGTCGTCCTGCGCGCGGATGAGGTCGCGCAGCGTCGCGCGCTTCTCGTAGTCCTTGCCGTGCGTGGCGACGAGGCGCTGCGTCACGGTCTTGGCGGTGGAGGAGGGCGGCGCCACCTCGATCCGCTCCGGGTTCTGCAGGAAGCGGTCGGCCAGCTTCTGGATTTCCGGCGGCATGGTGGCCGAGAAGAAGAGGGTCTGGCGGGTGAAGGGGATGAGCTTGGCGATGCGCTCGATATCCGGGATGAAGCCCATGTCGAGCATGCGGTCGGCTTCGTCGATGACGAGGATTTCCACGCCGGTCATCAGCAGCTTGCCGCGCTCGGTATGGTCGAGCAGGCGGCCGGGGGTGCAGATCAGGACGTCCGCGCCGCGCTCCAGCTTGCGGTCCTGCTCGTCGAAGGAGACGCCGCCGATGAGCAGTGCCACGTTGAGCTTGTGATTCTTGCCGTACTTTTCGAAGTTCTCCGCGACCTGCGCGGCAAGCTCGCGCGTCGGCTCGAGGATGAGCGTGCGCGGCATGCGGGCACGGGCGCGGCCCTTTTCGAGCAGCGTCAGCATCGGAAGGACGAAGGAGGCGGTCTTGCCGGTGCCCGTCTGGGCAATGCCGAGAATGTCGCGCCGCGCGAGCGCCGGCGGGATGGCGCCGGCCTGGATGGGAGTCGGGATCGTATATCCCGCATCCGTGACGGCGGACAGGACTTTCGGGCTCAGGCCAAGATCAGCAAAAGTGGTCAAAGGGAAAACAGTTTCCGTTCCGGTTCTTGCGAACGCTATGGGTTTCAGCGGCGCAATAGCCGCAAGGATGCAGCGCACATATGCCGAAAGTGCCGGAAAGTCAAGGAAATCAGCGAATTTGGTAAATCCGCGAGTGATTTGAAGCCGATGGCAGACAATTTTGTCATACCGAAGCGCCCGGGCTTGCGCTACGTCAATCCATATAGGTCGTCAGCTTCATGCCTGCGGTGAGGAAGCGCATCGGGTCGACGGCCTTGCCGTTGCGGCGCACTTCGTAGTGTACATGCGGGCCCGTGGAGCGGCCCGTCGTGCCGGAAAGGCCGACCGGATCGGAGGCTTCCACATGGTCGCCGATCTTGACGAGCACGCGGGAAAGGTGCGCGTAGCGGGTCGTCAGGCCATTGCCGTGGTCGATCTCCACCATGTTGCCGTAGCCGCCCGTGCGGCCGGCCACCGTGACCGTGCCGGCGCCGGTGCAATGGACCTCGGTGCCCGTCGCGGCGCGGAAGTCTATCCCGGCATGAAGGGCGAGGCGGCCGAGGAACGGATCGGTACGGTTGCCGAAGCGGCTGGTGATGTTGCTGCCGGGCGCGGGATTGCCGAAGGGCAGTTTGCGCGCCGTGCGGCGGGCGGCGTCGAGCCGGTCCAGCGCGGTATCGAGGTCGCTGATCGATTCCTCGAAGGCATCGCCCGGGCTCATCGGCTCGACGAAGGGGCCGCCGATGGCCGTGTCGGCGGATGTATCCGTCGGGATGCCTTCGGCGATGTCGAAGCCGGTGCGGCGCAGGATCTTCTGGATGGCGTCAGCCGTTTCCGAGGCGCCGGCCGTGAGCGACTGGATGCGACCGAGCTGCTCGTGCTCGAGATCCTTCAGCGACAGCGTGACCTTCGAGAACATGCGGTCGGCGTGGTCGGCGACCGATTCGCCCGTGGAAGCATAGGCGAGCTGCGTCGTCTTCTGCGGCGTAATGCCCATGATGGCCTCGATCGCGCCGGCCGCATCGGCGCGGCGTCCGTCCGTCATCGGCTTCTCGCCGGGTAGGGGCACCGTTTCGCCGCCATCGACGCCGCTGCTTTCGGCGCGGCTCAGCAGGGCGTCGAGCTTGCCGTGGCGCTCGGACAGCGCGAGCTGCTGCTGCATCAGCTTCTCGACCTTCTCCTCCACCACTTGCTGATCGAGGAGCTGGCGGCTGGTGACGCGGTCTACCTGGGCGCGGAGGGCGGAAATGCGGTCCTCGTAGTCGTGCTGCATGCGGGCCTGGCGCGCCATGGTGGCGCCGATCAGGTCGTCGCGCAGGACGAGATAGGAGGTGGCGGCGAGATAGCCGACGGTGAACATGCCGGCAAAACAGAGCGTCACGGCGGCCATCCAGGGGCGGATGGTCATGTGGCGGATCTTGTCGCCGCTCGCCAGGATCACGACATGCTGCTGCGCGCGTTTTCCAAAGACACGGTTTTCAGGACGCTCCGCCACCTAAAACTCCCCGGCCGATTCTCATGGTTCTCGTGCGGGGAATTACACATTGTTAGGGTTAATAAAGCCTTTCCAGGACGGCTTTTCCGCCCGGAATATCAGCTTTGGCTGACGGAAACGAGCGCCCGGTAGAAGGACGGCGTCAATCCCGCCTCGGCGCGGGCTATATCGTTGAAGGGCGGCTTCAGGGGGCTGCGGAAATTCAGGCGGACAAGCTCCTTGAAGGCGGCGGCCGGGTCCTTCTTCTCGCGGGCGCAGAGGAAGCGGAACCATTTGGCCCCGACGGCCACATGGCCTTTCTCATCGTTGTAGATGATGTCGAGGATGTCGGCGCTGGCGTGGTCGCCCGTCTCGCGCATCTTCGCCTGCAGGGTCGGCGTCACGTCGAGGCCGCGCGCCTCCAGAATGAGCGGCACCACGGCAAGGCGGGCCGTCAGATCGTTGCGCGTGTCGTGCGCGGCCTGCCAGAGCCCGTCATGCGCCGGCAGGTCGCCATAGTCCGCGCCGAGCTCGCGCAGGCGATCGCGCACGAGCCGGAAGTGCTTGGCCTCCTCGAACGCAACTTGCATCCAGCCGTCGAAGAAGGAATGCGGAACCCGCTCCGTCGTGAAGCGGGCGACGATGTCGAGCGCGAGGTCCACGGCGTTGAGCTCGATATGGGCGAGGGCATGGAGAAGGGCGATGCGGCCTTTCAGCGTGTGCAGCGAGCGCTTCTCCATATGTTTGGGCGGAATGAGCGCCGGCTTTGCCGGGCGGCCCGGCCGGAGCGGCAGCGCAGGATCGCGCGGCGAGCGCATCGAAAGCGTGCGGGCGAACCAGCGCCGGGCGGTCTCCTGCGACAGCGCCGTCTTCAGGTCGAGGTCGGCCGCAAGGATTGCCGCCGTCGCCCCGCCACGCAGGCTCTCGATATACGGAAGGTCTGTCATTCCAGCGCCCTGTTTCCGGTTCTTAAAGTTTTCTGGCAGCGTCGAGCACGGCCTCGACATGGCCCTTGACCTTCACCTTCGACCAGATCTCCGCGATCCTGCCGTCGGCATCGACGAGCACCGTCGTGCGCTCGACGCCCATATAGGTGCGGCCATACATGCTCTTTTCCTTCCACACGCCGTAGGCCTCCAGCGTCTCATGGCTCTCGTCGGAGGCGAGCGGCACGGCGAGGGCGTGCTTCTGAACGAACCGGTCGTGCTTCTTCACCGGATCGGGCGAAAGGCCGATGAGCGCGACGCCCGCCGCATCGAAATCGGCTTTTGCGGCGGTGAAATCCTTCGCTTCCATCGTGCAGCCTTCCGTGTCGTCCTTCGGATAGAAGAACAGCACGACCGGGCGGCCGCGGAATTCGGAAAGCGAGATTGCGCCGCCACCGTCGCGCGGAAGGGTGAAATCCGGCGCGTCGGCGCCTCGGACCAGTTCTGCCATGGGATTTCCTTTCTTTGGCCGGCTTTTTGAGTCAGGGACACGGCTTCCCGCATATATAGTGACAGGCAGAATCGTCCAGCGGTGAGCGGGCGATGCGCGGCAATTCCATGGGATAACGCGGCGCAGAGGGGCAAAGGAAACAGACGCGAGATGGGAGAAATCCGCGGCGAGAAAGTCGTGTTCCGGAAGCAGGACATTGTTCCGCTGCACGAATTGCCGTCCGCGCAGGCGCATGAGCCCATCCTCCTGCATGCCGTCGAGACGAGCCGTACGGGTATTCTCTGCCGCATCGCCGCGACGGCCGTCGCGCTCGTGCTGTTCCTCGGCGCGGTCGTCATCGGCCTCGTCGAGATGGGAATTTTCGACAATGCGCTGAATGCCCGCGCCGTCACGGCGCTCAATCAGGCGCTCGGGCCGCGCTACCGGGCTTCTGTCGATCATACGGTCGTGCGGCTTGCGGGTCTCAACGGCTTCGCGCTGAAGGCGGAGAACGCGCGCATCATCGAGGTCGAATCGGGCAAGGAGCTGGCGACCACCGAATCCGTCGGCATCGTGCTCGATCCCTGGGCGCTTGCCACGGGCCATGTCGCGGTCTCCCGCCTCGATGTGGACGGCGCGATGTTCAACGCGGCGCTCCTGCCGAAGAGCAAGCCGCTCGACCTTGCCGCGCTGCGCATTTCCGATGTGCCGGACTATCTCAAGACCACCTTCGAGCGGCTGGACGGCATCAATCGCCTGATCGACGTCAACGCGATGCAGGCCGTCAGCATTTCCGAACTCGGTGCGACCTTCGCGGGGCCGAACGGCAAGCCCGTGGTGCTTTCCGTCGCCAGCCTGCGGTTTTCTCGCGACGATGCCGGCGTGATGTCCATCGAGGGAGCCTTCGAGCTGCAGGGCAAGGAGGGGGAGATCGACCTGAAGGCGGCGACGGGCAACGGGGCCGTGCAGGGGCTCGACGGGGCGATCCGCAATATTGCGCTCGGCGACTTCTTCCTCAGCCACAGCCCGGACGGCGAGGTGCATGCCGGCCTCGATACGACGGTGGATCTTGCCATCCACGCGCGCCGCGAGAGCGAACAGGCAAAGCCGCAGCTGACGCTGGGCGTGAAGCTTGCCGCCGGCGCGATCTACGGCGACGGCGTCGCCGCCGAGCTGCGGCCGTCCACCGTGCAGGCGACCTACAATTTCGACAAGGGGGCCATTGAGCTCGCCTCGTCGGATGCCGGCGTCGGGCTCTCGCACTTTCCCTTCACGGGTGGCCTGATCGATCTCGACCGCGTATCCGACAAGTCGGACAAGGGCTTTGCCATCGACCTCGTCTTCAGCAATGCGATCAGCCGTCCGGTCGATTCCAGCGAGGCGCCGATCCGCTTCGACGCCAAGGTGAGCGGCGCTTATCTGCCGGCGGCCAGGAAGCTGCAGTTCGACGAGATGGCCGTTTCGAGCGACAAGGGCAATGTCGCCGGCTCGCTCGCGATGCGCTTTTCCGACCGCGAGCCGGAGGTGAGTTTCGTGATGATCGCCAGCGAGCTTCAATCCGCGGCGGTCAAGCAGTTCTGGCCCTTCTGGATGGGCAAGATAGCGCGCAGCTGGGTTCTGAAGAACATCTACGGCGGCACCATTACCAATGGCCGCATCGAGTTCTATCTTGCCGAAGGTCGCCCGCGCGAGCCGGGCGTGCCGATGCATCTCGACGCGAACGAATTGAAGATCGATTTCGACATCGAGGGCGCCCGCATGAATATCGCGGGCGATATTCCGCCGCTGCGCGATACGTCCGGCAAATTCCGCCTGCGCGGCCCGCGCACGGAAATCTCCATTACCGGCGGCACGGCCTATTTCCCCTCGGGGCGCACGGTAGCGCTGACCGGCGGCACCTTCGTGCTGCCGGACAATTACACCAAGCCACTGATGGCGGACATGGACATCGACGTTTCCGGCGATGCCGACGCCATCGCCGAACTCGTTACCTACAAGCCGATCCGCGCGCTGCCGGCGACCGGTTTTGCGCCGGAGGATTTCAGCGGTCACGTGAAGGCCAAGGTGAAGGCGCATTTCGGGGTCGTTTCCGCGCACAATCCGCCGCCGCCGCAATGGACCGCGGCCCTGACCCTCGACGACGTGGACGTGCGCAAGCCGATCGCCGGACGCAACGTCACGGGACTGCATGGCCTGCTCGCCATCGATCCCACGGTGGCCAGTCTCGATGCGAAAGCCGATATCGACGGCGTTCCGCTCAATCTCGAACTGGTCGAGCCGGTCGACAAGAAGGCGGGCATCGTGCGCAAGACGGTTCTGACCGGAACGCTCGGCAACAAGGAACGGCGCAAGCTGCTGCCGGGGCTCGACGACGTGATCGAGGGCAATATCGCGGTCCGGCTAGAGCAGGAGGGCGACGGTCCGCGCCAGGTCGAGGCCGATGTCGGCGCTGCCGCGATCTCCATTCCCTGGCTTGGGTGGACGAAGGGCGCAGGCATCGGCGGCAAGGTGACGTTGACCGCGAATACAGACGACAAGGTGACGCGGATTTCCGGCTTCCGCTTTGCCGGCGACGGTTTCAGCGTTTCGGGCGATCTCGCGTTTCACGGCACGACGCTGGATTCGGCGAACTTCTCCACTGTCCGCCTGTCCGCCGACGATCGGTTCAGCCTGAAGGTCGACCGCGCCAAGTCCGGCTATCAGGTGCGTGCCGATGGCGAGGCCGCGGATCTGCGCCAGGTGCTGGCGCGGCTGAAGAATCCGGGTGGTGGCAGCGACGGCGGGGACAAGCAGAATATCAGCGTGGAGGCCAATCTCTCGCGGGTGGTGGGCTTCAATGGTGAGACCCTTTCCGGCGTCAATTTCCGCTATGCGACGGCGGGCGATCGCATTTCAGCGGTCGATCTCTCCGCCGTGACGGAGAGCGGCGCACCGGTGGTGGTGAAGCTCGCCAATAACGGCGCCATCGATATCATCCAGTTGACGAGTGGCGACGCCGGCGCGGTCGCACGCTTCGCAGATATCTACGGCCACCTGCGCGGCGGTCTTTTGAACGTGCGGCTGAGCCAGCGGACCAATGGCGGCTGGGCGGGCTCGGTCGATATCCGCAATTTCGCGCTCGTCGGCGAGGAGCGGCTGCGCTCGCTCGTCTCCACCCCGGCCGGTGAGAACGGCCGCAGCCTGAACGACGCCGTGCGCCGCGAGATCGACGTCAGCGCGGTGAAATTCTCGCGCGGCTTCGCGCAGGTGCGGATCGGCGGCGGTACGCTCGCCCTCGACAACGGCGTGGTGCGCGGCGAAACGGTGGGCGCGACCTTCCAGGGAACCGTGCGCGACGCCAACGGCCGGATCGACATGACCGGCACCTTCATGCCGGCCTATGGCCTAAACCGGCTGTTCGCCGAACTGCCGCTGATCGGCATCATCCTCGGCAACGGCAACGACCGCGGCCTGATCGGCATTACCTTCAAGCTCTCCGGCGCCTTCGACAAACCGAACCTCATCATCAACCCGCTCTCGATCATCGCGCCGGGCGTCTTCCGCAACATCTTCGAGTTCCAATGAAAAAGGCCGCCCGGAGGCGGCCTTGATGGTGAAGTGTGTCCGGCCGCTCAGGCCGGGCGGACGAGAATATGCTTCTTCTTGCCGAGCGAAAGCTTGATCACGCCGTCGGCGGAAACGTCCGCCGTGCCGATGACGCGGCGCTCGTCCGATACGGCCGTGTCGTTGATGCGCACGGCACCGCCCTGGACATGGCGGCGCGCTTCGCCGTTGGAGGCGGCAAGCCCTGCCTTGACGACGAGCGTCAGCAGGCCGATGCCGGCTTCCAGTTCACCGGCCGCGACGTCGATCGACGGCAGGTTTTCCGCGATCGCGCCTTCCTCGAAGGTCTTGCGCGCGGTCTCGGCGGCCTGTTCGGCAGCCTGTCGGCCATGCAGCATCGCCGTCACTTCCGTCGCGAGGATTTTCTTCACCTCGTTGATCTCGGCGCCGCCGAGCGCGGAAAGGCGGGCGATCTCGTCCATCGGCAGCGTCGTGTAGAGCTTCAGGAAGCGCGGAACGTCCGCATCTTCCGTGTTGCGCCAGTACTGCCAGAAATCATAGGCCGAGAGCATTTCCGGGTTCAGCCACACGGCGCCGGAGAGCGACTTGCCCATCTTGGCGCCAGACGCGGTGGTCAGCAGCGGCGAGGTGAGGGCGTAGAGCTGCGGCGTGCCCATGCGGTGGCCGAGGTCGATGCCGTTGACGATGTTGCCCCACTGGTCGGAGCCGCCCATCTGCAGGCGCACGTCGTAGCGCTTGTTCAGTTCCACGAAGTCGTAGGCCTGCAGGATCATGTAGTTGAATTCGAGGAAGGACAGCGACTGCTCGCGTTCGAGGCGCATCTTCACGCTGTCGAAGGAGAGCATGCGATTGACCGAGAAATGCCGGCCGACATCGCGCAGGAACTCGAGATAGTTGATGCCGAGCAACCAGTCGGCATTGTTGATCATCAACGCGTCCTTCGGGCCGTCGCCGTAGGTCAGGTAGTTGGAGAAGACCTTCTTGATGCCGGCGATGTTGGTGCTCAGCGTTTCCGGCGTCAGGAGCTGGCGCGCCTCGTCCTTGAAGGAGGGGTCGCCCACCATGCCGGTGCCGCCGCCCATCAGCGAGACCGGGCGGTGGCCGGTCTTCTGGAACCAGTGCAGCATCATGATCTGGATGAGCCCGCCGGCGTGGAGACTCGGCGCCGTGGGATCGAAGCCGATATAGGCCGTCACGGTTTCCTTGGCGAGAAGATCGTCGAGGCCGGTTTCATCGGAAATCTGGTGGATGAAACCGCGCTCTTTCAGCGTGCGAAGGAAATCGGATTTGAATTCGGACATGGCCTGTCTCTCTGGTGGGATCGTGCTTGGTCGGGAAGATTTTCCCGCGGACCGCCGGGCGTTTAGCACCGTTTGCGCGCATAATCACTTCAAAAGTGATTCTGGAGTGGCGGCATGACGGGGATGTTGACGGCGATTGGCCTGATGAGCGGCACGAGCCTCGATGGCATCGACGTGGCGCTGCTGCGCACGGACGGTGAGGCTGTAGTCGAGCGCGGACCGTCGATGGGGCGTCCCTACGACGTGGCCTTCCGCCGCCGGCTGCAAGGCGCACTGGAGACAGCCAAGATGATCGGCGAGCGCGGCGAGCGGCCGGGCGATCTGGCTGAGATCGAGCGCGAACTGACCCTTCGCCACGCCGAGGCGGTGCGCACATTCCTTGCCGAGAACGATCTGCGGTCGGATGACATCGACGTTATAGGCTTCCACGGCCAGACCGTGCTGCACCGGCCGAATCAGGGCCTCACCGTGCAGCTCGGCGACGGCGACCTGCTGGCCCGCGAGACCGGCATCGACGTGGTCTACGACATGCGGGCGAACGACATGGCGCATGGCGGGCAGGGCGCGCCGCTGATCCCGGCCTACCATGCCGCGCTTGCCGCAGGCCTTTCCCGCGCCAGCGGCGAGGCTGTGGTCTTCGTCAATATCGGCGGCATTTCCAACATCACCTTCGTCGGCAGCGGCAGCGAGATCGTCGCCTATGACAGCGGGCCGGGCAATACGCTGATCGACCAGTGGGTGGAGGCCCATGCCGGCATTCCCTACGACCAGGGCGGCATGATCGCCTCGGAGGGCAGGGTGGACGCCGGTCTTGCCGAGCGCTACCTGGGCCACGCCTTCTTCACCGACAAGGTGCGCCGCTCGCTCGACCGCAACGATTTCCGCCCGCCACAAGGCGTGGAGGCGAGCCTCGAGGACGGTGCGCGCACGCTGGCGCATGTCACCGCCGCCGCCATCCTGCGCTCCGCCCGCCATCTGCCGGAGCGGCCGAAGCTCTATGTCGTCTGCGGCGGCGGGCGGCTCAATCCGGTCATCATGGGCGACCTTGCAGCGCTTGCCGGGCCGGAGGGCGCCGCGGTCGTGGCCGCGGAGGCCGTCGATCTCAACGGCGACAGCATGGAGGCGGAGGCCTGGGCCTATCTCGCCGTGCGCTCGCTGCGCGGGCTGCCGCTCACCTTCCCGGGAACGACGGGCGTGACGGCGCCGGTGACGGGCGGCCTGTTGCGGAAAGCAGCCCCTTCCGATTAACGCTTTTTTCGTCGCCGTTCTCTAGCATCCGTCCGATCGTACCGGGGCGTTTCCGCACGGCGCGACATCGGTTCTTGTATAAGGTGGCCAATGAGTGGCGCAGGTTTCCTGCTGACGGTGAACTTCCTCATCGCGCAGTGTTTCTGCATGTTTTTCCTGGCGGTTTCCGCCCGCAGCCGCAATCGGGTCGCCGCCCGCTGGTTTGCCGGCTGCTTTGCCGTCGCGTCTCTCTCGACCGTCTTCGAACTGCTCGTCGCCTATGTTCCCCCGGCGAAACCCTGGGCGATCCTCGCCTTCGCCTCGATGCTGGGCGGCATGTTCATGCTGCGCGTCGGCATCGGTCAGCTTTATGGCCTGAAGACCAGCCGGCTCGGGCTTGCCGCGCTCTTTGCCGCCTTCGTCGCGGTCGACTGTTTCATCTACGATCTGCCGCGCGGCACGCTGCAGCATGCGCTGCCCTACCAGACGCCTTTTGCGGTGGCGCTCGGCCTCAGCGCCTTCGCGGCCTGGCGCGCGCGGGAGAAAACCTTCGTCGACCGGGCGCTTGTCGTATTGCTGGCCGTCACCAGCGCGCATTTTCTCCTCAAGGCTTTTGCCGCCGTCCTTGCTGGATCGGGCAATACGGCGAAGGACTACCTCGCCAGCCAGTTCGCGCTCGTGTCGCAGAGCATGGGCGCGGTGCTCATCGTCGCCGTCGGCCTCATGCTGCTCTGCGTGCTCGTGCTGGAGATCGTCGCGGACGAGAAGGTCAACGCGGAGATCGACCCGCTCTCCGGCCTGCTCAATCGCCGCGGCTTCGACAACCGGGTCGATGCGCTGATTGCGGGCCCGGGGCCGCACAGCATCGTGCTCTGCGACCTCGACCACTTCAAGGCGGTAAACGATACCCATGGCCACCAGGGCGGCGATGCGGCCATCCGCGCTTTCGGCGAGATGCTCAGCGCAGCGGCGCCCAAGGGCGCGCTTGCCGCGCGCATCGGCGGGGAGGAATTCCTCATGTTCCTGCCGCGCACCGGCAAGGAGGCCGCCTTGCTCTTTGCCCATGCGCTGCGGGCGACGCGGGCCGTCTCGCCCATTCCGGGCCTTCCGGCCGGAATAAGAGTGACGTCCAGCTTCGGTGTTGCCGAAATCGGCGACCGGGAGCCTTTCCGGTTCGCCATGCGCCGGGCCGATGACGCGCTCTACGCCGCCAAGAATGCCGGCCGCGACTGCGTGCGCGAGGCCGAGCCGTCGGCCGTCGTGCTGGAAGTCGTCAAGCGGGCGAACTGACGGTAAAGAAAAAGCCCGGAGGCGGGGCCTCCGGGCTCGATGTCTTTGGTTTTCGGCCGATCAGCGGATGCGCTTGGCGGCCGGCTCCGGCGTCAGTTCGCCGGCAAGGCGACGGTCGAGATAGTCCTCGCATTCCGCCATCAGCGTCTCGGTCTGGCCGTTGAAGAAGTGATTGGCGCCCGGCACGGTCTTGTGCGTGATCAGGATACCCTTCTGCGCCTTCAGCTTTTCGACGAGACCGTTGACGTCCTTCTCCGGCGCGACCTTGTCGGCTTCACCATTGATGATCAGGCCGGACGACGGGCAGGGCGCCAGGAACGAGAAGTCGTAGGTGTTCGGCTGCGGCGCGATCGACATGAAGCCTTCGATCTCGGGGCGGCGCATCAGGAGCTGCATGCCGATCCAGGCGCCGAAGGAATAGCCGGCGACCCAGCAGCTCTTGGAATCGGGATGAAGGCTCTGCACCCAGTCGAGCGCCGAGGCGGCGTCGGAGAGTTCCCCCGCGCCGTGGTCGAATTCGCCCTGGCTGCGGCCGATGCCACGGAAATTGAAACGGAGAGTCGTGAAACCGCGCTTCTGGAACATGTAGAAGAGCTGGTAGACGATCTGGTTGTTCATGGTGCCGCCGAACTGCGGATGCGGGTGCAGCACGATGGCGATAGGGGCGTTCTTCTGCTTGGACGGCTGGTAACGGCCTTCGAGGCGACCGGCGGGTCCGTTGAAGATGATTTCGGGCATTCTTACTCCGGCACATTCGCGTTCTGAAACGGATTCTTGTCAAGTCAAGTCTTGACGAAAGCACTCAGCTTTTCTAGAACCTAGTTTAGAACTGTTCGAAACTGTTTGGACGCATCTGGCGCCATGAGTTTGGTGTCATAAGGCAAGCCCGGCGGAAATTTCAAGAAAAATGCACGTCGTCTTGATCTTGCCGGACACGCACGGATAACGAATGACGAAGACTGAGCGCACATATCTCGACTGGAACGCCACCGCGCCCTTGCTGGTCGCGGCGCGTGAGGCCGTGATCGCCGCGCTCGACACGGTCGGCAATCCGTCTTCCGTGCATGGCGAGGGCCGGGCGCTGCGCATGCTGGTGGAAGCCGCGCGCCGTGACGTTGCCGCGCTCGTCAATACGGCCCCGGCCCATGTCATCTTCACGAGTGGCGCGACCGAGGCGGCGAACCTTGTCCTGACGCCCGATTACCGCATGGGTCGCACGCCGCTTGCCATCGGTCATCTCTATGTGTCCGAGATCGAGCATCCGGCGGTCCGCGAGGGCGGGCGCTTTCAGCGGGAGAACGTAACGACTGTTCCGGTCACGCGCGCCGGTGTGGTGGATCTGGAAGCGCTCGAAACGCTGCTCCAGAACCATGACAAGGCCAAGGGTCTGCCGATGGTTGCCGTCATGCTCGCCAACAACGAGACAGGCATCGTCCAGCCGGTGAAGGCTGCCGCGGAAATCGTGCGCCGCCATGGAGGTCTCCTCGTCGTTGATGCGGTGCAGGCCGTCGGCCGCATGCCGGTCGATATCGAGGCGCTGGATGCCGATTTCCTCATCGTCTCCTCGCACAAACTCGGCGGTCCGAAGGGCGCCGGCGCGCTCATCGCGCGCGGCGAGGTGCTGATGCCCGCGCCGCTGATCCGTGGCGGCGGGCAGGAGAAGGGGCACCGTTCCGGCACAGAGAACCCGGCGGCGCTCGCCGGCTTTGCCGCCGCGGCGCGTGCGGCGACCGCCGACATGGTTGAGCGCAATGCCCGGATCACCGGTCTGCGCGACGCGCTGGAGGCGGGCATGCGGCTTGCGGCCAATGACGTGATCATCCACGGCGCGGACGGCGAGCGCGTCGCCAATACGTCCTTCTTCAGCCTGCCGGGTCTCAAGTCCGAGACGGGGCAGATCGCCTTCGACCTCGAAGGAATCGCGCTTTCGGCGGGTTCCGCCTGCTCGTCCGGCAAGGTCGGGCAGAGCCATGTGCTGACGGCCATGGGCTTCGATGCCGCGCTCGGCGGACTTCGCGTCTCGCTCGGGCCGGGATCGGCGCAGGCGGATGTGGATCGGTTTCTGGCCGCTTTCTCGCGCGTCGTCTCGCGGCGCCGCGTGACGGGGAACGCGGCCTGAAGGAATCTTGCGGAAACGCGAGTTTTCGCTTGCCAAAGGGTGGGAAAAGCCGCCTTTGGCGCTTACATAACCGGCGGCTCACCGCCACCCGTTAACAAGCTGCCGGACCTTGTCTCCGGCGAGATTGGAGAACGATATGCCTGCGGTGCAGGAAACGATCGATCAGGTCCGTCAGATTGACGTCGACCAGTACAAATACGGCTTCGAGACGAAGATCGAAATGGACAAGGCCCCGAAGGGTCTTTCCGAGGACATCATCCGCTTCATCTCTGCCAAGAAGGACGAGCCGAATTGGATGCTCGAATGGCGCCTCGACGCCTATCGCCGCTGGCTGACCATGGAAGAGCCCACCTGGGCGCGCGTCGATTATCCCAAGATCGACTTCAACGACCTCTACTACTATGCCGCTCCGAAGAACCAGAGTGGCCCGAAGTCGCTCGACGAGGTCGATCCCGAGCTGCTGAGGACCTATGAGAAGCTCGGCATTCCGCTGCGCGAGCAGGAAATCCTCGCCGGCGTCGAAAAGTCCAAGATCGCCGTCGACGCCGTCTTCGACTCCGTCTCCGTCGTCACGACCTTCAAGGAAGAGCTGAAAAAGGCCGGCGTGATCTTCATGTCGATCTCGGAAGCCATCCGCGAATATCCCGAGCTCGTGAAGAAATATCTCGGCTCTGTCGTTCCGGCGACAGACAATTTCTACGCCACGCTGAACACCGCCGTCTTCACCGACGGTTCCTTCGTCTTCGTACCGAAGGGCGTTCGCTGCCCGATGGAACTGTCGACCTACTTCCGTATCAACGAGAAGAACACCGGCCAGTTCGAGCGTACGCTGATCATCGCGGAAGAGGGCGCTTACGTGTCCTACCTCGAAGGCTGCACCGCGCCGCAGCGTGACGAGAACCAGCTTCATGCCGCTGTGGTCGAACTCGTCGCGCTCGACGATGCCGAGATCAAGTATTCCACCGTCCAGAACTGGTATCCGGGCGACAAGGAAGGCAAGGGCGGCATCTACAACTTCGTGACGAAGCGCGGTGATTGCCGCGGCAAGAACTCGAAGATCTCGTGGACGCAGGTCGAGACCGGCTCCGCCATCACCTGGAAGTACCCGTCTTGCATCCTGCGCGGCGATGGTTCGCGCGGCGAGTTCTACTCGATCGCCGTTTCCAACGGCCATCAGCAGATCGACTCGGGCACGAAGATGATCCATCTCGGCAAGAACACGTCGAGCCGTATCGTCTCCAAGGGCATTTCCGCGGGCTTCTCCAACAACACTTATCGCGGCCAGGTTTCGGCCCATCGCAAGGCGGAGAACGCGCGCAACTTCACCCAGTGCGACTCGCTGCTGATCGGCGACAAGTGCGGTGCGCATACCGTGCCCTATATCGAGGCGAAGAACGCCACGGCCCAGTTCGAGCACGAGGCGACCACCTCGAAGATCTCGGAAGACCAGCTGTTCTACTGCCTGCAGCGCGGCATCCCGACCGAAGCGGCGATCGCCCTGATCGTCAACGGCTTCGTCAAGGAAGTCATTCAGGAACTGCCGATGGAATTCGCCGTCGAGGCACAGAAGCTGATCGGTATCTCGCTGGAAGGCTCGGTCGGCTGACCTTCGCCCATTGATCATCCGGGCGCGCGCAAGACGCGCGCCGACAAACGAATTCGTCCGAAAAGGATACGTCCATGCTTGAAATCAAGAACCTGCACGCCCGCATCGCCGAAGACGGCACCGAGATCATCCGCGGCCTGAACCTCACCGTGAAGGCTGGCGAAGTCGCCGCCATCATGGGTCCGAACGGCTCCGGCAAGTCGACGCTTTCCTACATCCTCTCCGGCCGCGAGGACTATGAAGTCACCGAGGGCGACATCCTCTATAACGGCGAGAGCATTCTGGAACTCGACCCGGCAGAGCGCGCCTCCAAGGGTATCTTCCTTGCCTTCCAGTACCCGGTCGAAATCCCGGGTGTCGCCACCATGCAGTTCCTCAAGGTCGCGATGAACGAGCAGCGCAAGGCGCGCGGCGAGGACGAGCTGACGACGCCGGACTTCATGCGCCGCGTCAAGGAGGCCGCCGCCGAACTGAAGATCGCGCCGGAAATGCTGCGCCGCCCGCTGAATGTCGGTTTCTCCGGCGGTGAGAAGAAGCGCGCCGAGATCCTGCAGATGTCGCTGCTGGAGCCGAAGCTGTGCGTTCTCGACGAGACCGATTCCGGCCTCGACATCGATGCCCTGAAGATCGTCGCCGACGGCGTCAACGCGCTCCGTTCGCCGGATCGCGCCGTTATCGTCATCACGCACTATCAGCGCCTGCTCGACTACATCGTGCCGGATACGGTCCACGTTCTCTACAAGGGCCAGGTCATCAAGTCCGGCGACAAGACGCTGGCGCACGAGCTGGAAGCGAACGGCTATGCCGACATCATCGGTGCTGCCGCCTGACGGCACGGTGAAGGAGTGATCCCATGAACATGCAGACAGGCATGAAGCTTTCGGTCGCCGAGACCGCGCTTTGCGAAGCCTATGACAACGCCATCGGCGAACTGCCGGGCGACGGCGCGGTTCTGGCCGCACGTGATACGCTGATCAGCGACTTCAAGGCCGCCGGTCTTCCGACGCGCCGCGTGGAAGCCTGGCACTATACGGACCTCAAGGCGCTCCTGCGCGCCGTTCCGGCGTTCGACCCGGCGGCTTCGGTCGCCAAGGTCGGCTCGCTGGTCGAGGGGTCGGCCGTGGTTTCGGTCGCAAACGGCCTCGCCGACGCCCGCGCGACGGCCGAGGGTGTGACGGTGCGGACTTTCAAGGACGCGCTGGTGGACGGCACCGCCGCCGCAGGGCTTGCCGCCCGTGACGGCGACGATGCCATCGGCCGCATCAACGGCGCCTTCGTGCGCGATGGTTTCGTGCTCGATCTGGCTGACGGTACCGAGCTGGAAGCTCCGCTCGAGATCCAGACGATCCAGAACGCCGGCCAGACGCATACGCGCTTCCCGGCGACCTTCGGCGCCAATACGAAGGCGACTGTCATCGAGCGCCATGTGGCCGGCGGCGAGAACGCTGCCTTCGTGACGACGGTCAGCGACATCACGCTTGCCGACGGTGCGGAGATCACCTGGATCATCCTGCAGACGCAGGGCGCTGCGGATACCCATCTCGGCCAGATCCGCATCACGCTCGGCACCGACGCGAAGCTGCGTCTTTACGTAGTCAATGCCGGCGGCAAACTCGTCCGGCAGGAAATCCATGTGGTCGTTTCGGGTGAGGGCTCGGACCTGACGCTGCGCGGCATCAATCTTCTCGGCGGCGAGACGCACAACGACGTGACCTTCACGGTCGGTCATGACGTGCCGAACACGACGTCGAGCGAAGTTATCCGCAACGTGATCTTCGATCGCGCGCGCGGCGTCTTCCAGGGCCAGATCCGCGTTGCGCCGGATGCCCAGAAGACCGACGCCAAGATGTCGTGCAACACGCTGCTGCTCTCCGACGAAGCCGATTTCTCCGCCAAGCCGGAGCTGGAAATCTTCGCCGACGACGTGCAGTGCGGCCACGGCGCGACCGTGATCGATATCGACCACACGCAGCTCTACTACCTGATGGCGCGCGGCATTCCGGAAAACAAGGCGCGCGCCATGCTGGTCAACGCCTTCGTCGCCGAGATCGTCGAGGAGCTGGAAGACGAGCCGCTGGTCGAAGCGCTGGAAGGCATCATCGCCGCCTGGCTGGAAAAGCACGCCTAGTTTAGGACGATCGAGATGGAACAAGCACCCGCACTGGCCTACGACGTCGAGGCGATCCGCAAGGATTTTCCCATCCTGTCGAAAACGGTCTATGGCAAGCCGCTGGTCTATCTCGACAACGGTGCTTCGGCGCAGAAGCCGCAGGTGGTGATCGACGCGGTCGCACATGCCTATTCCAACGAATATGCAAACGTGCACCGCGGCCTCCATTTCCTGTCGAATGCCGCCACGGACGCCTATGAGGCGGCGCGCGAAAAAGTGCGCCGTTTCCTGAATGCGTCTTCGGTCGACGAGATCGTCTTCACGAAATCCTCGACCGAGGCGATCAACACGGTCGCCTATGGCTACGGCATGCCCAGGATCGGCGAGGGCGACGAGATCGTCCTTTCGATCATGGAGCACCATTCCAACATCGTGCCGTGGCATTTCATCCGCGAGCGGCAGGGTGCGAAGCTCGTCTGGGCGCCGGTCGATGAGACGGGCGCGTTCCAGATCGAAGAGTTCGAGAAGTGCCTGACGGAGCGCACGAAGCTCATCGCCATCACGCATATGTCGAATGCGCTCGGCACCATCGTTCCGGTCAAGGAAGTCTGCCGCATCGCCCGCGAGCGCGGCATTCCGGTTCTGGTGGACGGGTCGCAGGGCGCAGTGCACATGCCGGTCGACGTGCGCGATATCGATTGCGACTGGTACGTGATGACCGGCCACAAGCTCTACGGCCCCTCGGGCATCGGCGTGCTCTACGGCAAGATGGATCGCCTGAAAGAGATGCGCCCGTTCCAGGGTGGCGGCGAAATGATCGTCGACGTGAGCGAGGATATCGTCACCTATAACGATCCGCCGCACCGCTTCGAGGCCGGCACGCCGCCCATCGTGCAGGCGATCGGTCTCGGCTATGCGCTTGATTACATGGAGAAGATCGGCCGCGCGGCGATCTCCGCCCATGAAGCCGATCTGCGCGACTATGCCCATGAGCGGCTTTCGGCGATCAATTCGCTGCGCATCTTCGGCACGGCGCCGGGCAAGGGGTCGATCTTCTCCTTCGAGCTGGAAGGCATCCATGCCCATGATGTGTCGATGGTGATCGACCGGGCAGGGGTTGCGGTGCGCGCTGGCACCCATTGCGCCCAGCCGCTCTTGAAACGCTTCGGCGTCACCTCCACATGCCGGGCATCGTTCGGCCTCTACAATACGCGTGCCGAAGTCGATGCATTGGCCGATGCGCTCGACCATGCCCGCAAGTTCTTTGCCTAGGAGCAGGCCCATGTCCCTCGACGCAACGGAAGACAAGATCGACGTCCGCGACGGCATCGTTCACTCGGCGATCCCGGCCGACGAACTGGCCCGTCTCAGCGACGACGTCATTTCCGCCCTGAAGACGGTCTATGACCCGGAAATCCCGGCCGATATCTTCGAGCTCGGTCTGATCTACAAGATCGACATCGAGGACGACCGCATGGTCAAGATCGACATGACGCTGACAGCGCCCGGCTGCCCCGTGGCCGGCGAGATGCCGGGCTGGGTCGAGAACGCCGTCGGCGCCGTGGAAGGCGTGTCCGGCGTCGAGGTCAAGATGACCTTCGATCCGCCGTGGACGCCGGACCGCATGTCGGAAGAAGCGCAGGTTGCGGTTGGCTGGTATTGATCGCTTAACCGCCGATCACTAGATTCAGATTCGGAAACCATCGGGCCTTGAACCCGTTAGGTCGAAGGAGATTATGCCCATGGCCTTTGCAGTCATGACACTGACCGACGCGGCGGCAAACCGCGTCAAGGCGATCGTCGACAATGCCGGTGGCGATGCCAGGGGTATCCGCGTCGGCATCAAGAAGGGCGGTTGCGCCGGAATGGAATATTCCGTCGACCTCGTGACCGAACCCAATGCCAAGGACGACCTGATCGAGCTGAACGGCGCCCGCGTCTGGGTCGCGCCGGAGGCCGTGCTCTATCTTCTCGGCACGCAGATGGATTTCGAGGTGACGACCCTGCGTTCGGGCTTCACCTTCCACAATCCCAACCAGACATCCGCCTGCGGCTGCGGAGAATCGGTCGAGTTGAAGCCTGCCGATCTCGCAGCCCTTGCCGCCGCCGGCCAGCCGACCGTCCGCGCCTGACTGGCTGGCCGACGACTGCGAATCCTTGCAGCTTCCCTTCACGGACGGTTTTGCCTAGTCTCCGACGCGCGGCATGAGAGGCTCGTGCCGCCGTGATCGCCAGGAGGGGCGCGAGCGATGACCGGCTTTGCCGCGGCACTTTACGAAAACCTGCCGTTTCCCGTCCTGATCGTGGATGCCGGGGCCTGCGTCGTCTCGCACAACGAGGCCGCGGCCCGCGCCTTCGGCTGGAATCGCGACGGCCGCAGGCCCGATGCTGCCGCCGTTATCGACGGGGCGAACCCCGCCACGCTGCTTGCCCGTCATGCCGCGGAAGGTCGCGAGAACACCCATGCCTTCGCCTTCCGCCACGAGAACGGCTCGCTGTTCGAAGCGACGGCCCATGTCATTCCTTTGCCGGACGAAGCGGACGGCGCGGCGCGCTACGCGCTCCTCCTTCGCAGCCTCCTCAGCGGCGGCAGCCATGGCGAGCAGGTCCTGCTCGGCCAGCGCATCGCTGCCGCGCTCGACACCATGACCGAGGGCTTTGCGATCTTCGATCCGGCGGAGCGGCTTGTGATGTTCAACCGCTCCTACAAGGAGCGCTGCGCGGGCGCGCGGGATGCCGTGCGTGTCGGCGCGACGATGGAAAGCATCGTGCGCGCCAATATCCGCGCCGGAATGTACCCCGGCATCGAGGAGGGAACATCGGGGGCCGAGGCCCTGGTGCGTGAGCGCCTTGAAAAACACCGGGATGCCGGCGGTGGCGGCGCCGTCTTCGAATTCGGCAAGGGGCGCTGGATCCGCGGCGAAAGCCATGTCGCCGAGACGGGCGATATCGTCGCCATGCGCATCGACATATCGGAGCTGAAGCGCACCGAGGCGGCGCTGGAGGAAAAGCGGCGCGAATATCTCTCCCTGCTGCAGATCCTGCCCGACATGATCCTGCGCTTCGACAGGAACCTGACCGTCCGCTTCGCCAACGACAAATATGCCGCCCATATGGGCTCGACCACCGACGCGCTGATCGGCCGGTATCTTCCCGAGGTCGCCTGCGCGCCGGAACAGACAGCCGTGCTGATGGATATCGCCGCCTATACGCGGGACGCTCCTGTGAAGACGCTGGAAATCTGCATCGATCACGAAGGCCAGCCGATGTGGATGCTGTGGACGGCCGTCGCGATCTTCGATGGGGAAGGCGTCAGCGAGGTTGTCAGCGTCGGCCGCGACATCACCGAGGCCAAGCGCCAGCAGCAGCGGGTGGAGGCGCAGACGAACGAGCTGCGCCGCAAGAACGAGGCGCTCGACCAGTTCACCGCCACCGTCTCGCACGACCTGAAGGCGCCGCTGCGTCATCTCTCGATGTTCGCCGAGATGATCTCGGAGGACGTGCATCGCGGCGAGTTCGCCGAACTGCCGGCCTATGCCGATCATGTGCGCAAGAGCTCCGCGCGCATGCGGCGCATCATCGACAGCCTGCTGGAATTCTCGCAGATCGCCTACCGCATCGCCACGCCGAAGCCGGTCTCGCTCTCCGGCGTGGTGGGCGATGCGCTGGCGCTGCTGGAGGGCCATGTGGAGGAGACCGGCGGACGGGTGGAGGTCGAGCCGCTGCCGGAGATCATGGGGGATCCCGAGCTCCTGAAGCGCCTTGCGCAGAATCTCATCGGCAACGCGCTGAAATACCGCCGTCCCGACAAGGCGCCGTCCGTCCGCATTTATGCAAGGCAGCGGCCCGATGGCATCGACCTTGTTGTGGAGGATGACGGGATCGGCATCGACCCGCAGCATGTCGGACGCATTTTCGAAGTTTTCCAGAGGCTTCACCGCGACGAGACGGTCTATCAGGGCACCGGCGTCGGGCTCGCACTGGCGCGGCGGATCGTCGAGAGTCACAACGGCGTCATAGCGCTTGACACGAGCTATGCTCCCGGCGCACGCTTCATCGTGACGTTTCCGCAACCCGTGAAATCGAAGGGGAGCGAACAGTGGGAGGTTCGGCCAGAAAGCTGATCGTCGTCGATGACGATCCGGTGGACGTGCGCTTCGTCATGCGCGCCTTCAGCGATACCGGAAGCCCGATCGAGATCACCCATGCCGCCGATGCCGAGGCCGCCAGCGACCGGCTCGATGCGGAAGCCTTCGACTATATCCTGCTCGACATCAACATGCCCGGCATCAGCGGCATGGAGCTTCTCAAGCGCCTGCGCGGCCGGCCGCGCACGGCGGTGACGCCTGTCATCATGCTTTCCTCGTCGTCGAACACCGCGGACGTCAGCCGCGCCTATGAGAACGGCGCGAACGCCTATGCCGTCAAACCCTCGACGCTGAGCGGCTACCGCGAGTTCGCCGAGGGCTTCACTCGCTTCTGGGTCGACGTCGCCGTCGCACCCTGATCCAATCCCTGCCCGCAATGGAAAACCCCGGCCGATGGCATCGGCCGGGGTTCGTTCGATGTCGACGCCGCTTCCTTTTCTGGCGTCATGGTCGGATCAGGCCCGACCATGACGAAGGAGACGTGAGCGGACCTGAGACAGGCCGGGATTTACTCAGCCGCTTCCGCGTAATCCTCCAGCGGCGGGCAGGAGCAGACGAGGTTGCGGTCGCCGTAGACATTGTCCACGCGGTTGACCGGCGACCAGTACTTGTCGACCCGGAAGGCGCCCGGCGGGTAGCAGGCCTGTTCGCGCGAATAGGGGCGATCCCATTCGCCGACGAGGTCTTCCACCGTGTGCGGCGCGTTCTTCAGCGGGTTGTTGACCGGGTCCATCCGGCCTTCCTCGATGGCGCGCGCTTCCTCGCGGATCGCCAGCATCGCCTCGCAGAAGCGGTCGATCTCGGCCTTGGTCTCCGATTCCGTCGGCTCGATCATCAGCGTGCCGGCGACCGGCCAGCTCATGGTCGGGGCGTGGAAGCCGCTGTCGATCAGGCGCTTGGCGACGTCGTCGACGGTGACGCCGGCGCTCTCGGCGAGCGGGCGCGTGTCGATGATGCATTCATGCGCCACGCGGCCCTTCGCGGACTTGTAGAGCACGTCATAGGCGCCCTTGAGCCGGGCGGCGATGTAGTTGGCGTTGAGGATCGCCACCTTCGTCGCCTGCGTCAGCCCTTCGCCGCCCATCATCAGGCAATAGCTCCAGGAGATCGGCAGGATGGAGGCCGAGCCGAAGGGCGCCGCCGAGACCGCGCCGGCCTCGCCGGTTATCGGGTTTGCCGGCAGGAAGGGCGCAAGATGCGCCTTGACGCCGATCGGTCCCATGCCGGGACCACCGCCGCCATGCGGGATGCAGAACGTCTTGTGGAGGTTCAGGTGCGAGACGTCACCGCCGATATCGCCGGGACGGGCAAGGCCGACCATGGCGTTCATATTGGCGCCGTCGATGTAGACCTGTCCGCCGTGCCTGTGCACGATCTCGCAGACCTCGCGCACGTTCTCCTCGAAGACGCCGTGCGTGGAGGGGTAGGTGATCATGCAGCACGAGAGGCTTTCCGCGTACTGCTCTGCTTTCGCGCGGAAATCCTCCATGTCGATGTCGCCGTTGTCCGACACTTTTACGACGACGACCCGCATGCCGGCCATCTGTGCGGAGGCGGGGTTGGTGCCGTGCGCGGAGGTCGGGATGAGGCAGACGTCGCGGTGCGTATCGCCGTTGGCGAGGTGGTAGGCGCGAATCGTCAGGAGGCCGGCATATTCGCCCTGCGCGCCGGAATTCGGCTGCATGGAGACCGAGTCATAGCCGGTAATGTCGCAGAGCTTCTGCGATAGGTCCTCGATGAGGTGCCGGTAGCCCAGCGCCTGGTCGGCGGGAACGAAGGGATGGATCTCCGAGAATTCCGGCCAGGTGATCGGCAGCATCTCCGCCGTGGCGTTGAGCTTCATCGTGCAGGAGCCGAGCGGGATCATGGCGCGGTCGAGCGCGAGGTCCCGGTCGGAGAGCCGGCGGATGTAGCGCACCATCTCGCTTTCGGCGCGGTTCATGTGGAAGATCGGATGCGTCAGGTATTCGCTGGTGCGCAGCAGGTCGCTCGGCAGGCGGTAGTCCGGCTCGAAGGCCGACACTTCGAAATCGCCGCCGAAGGCGCGCCAGACGGATTCCAGCGTGATCGGCCGCGAGCGCTCGTCGAGGCTGATGCCGATGCGGTCGTCGCCGATCCTGCGCAGGTTCACGCCTTCCGCGACGGCCGTCTTCAGGATGATGCCCTGCAGCTTGCCGACATGGACGGTGATCGTGTCGAAGAACACCGCCGGCTCGACGGTATAGCCGAGCTTTTCGAGGCCCTTGGCAAGAAGCACGGTCTTCTGGTGCACGCTCTGGGCAATCGCCTTCAGGCCCTGCGGACCGTGGAAGACGGCATACATCGAGGCCATGACGGCGAGCAGAACCTGCGCGGTGCAGATGTTCGACGTCGCCTTCTCGCGGCGGATGTGCTGCTCGCGCGTCTGGAGCGACAGGCGATAGGCGCGGTTGCCGCGCGCGTCGATGGAGACGCCGACGAGGCGGCCGGGCATGGAGCGCTTGTAGGCGTCCTTGACGGCCATATAGGCCGCATGCGGGCCGCCATAGCCGACCGGCACGCCGAAGCGCTGGGTGCAGCCGATGGCGATATCCGCATCCATGTCGCCGGGTGACTTGAGGAGCGCGAGCGCCAGCGGATCGGCCGCCATGACGGCGATGGCGCCGGTCTGGTGCAGCCGGGCGATGAGGCCGGTGAAGTCACGGACATGGCCGTAGGTGCCGGGATACTGGAAGATCGCGCCGAAGACGTCGACCGGATCGAGATCGGTGAAGGGATCACCGACGACAATGCTCCAGCCGAGCGGCTCGGAACGGGTCTTCAGCAACGCGATCGTCTGCGGATGGCAGTTCTCGTCGACGAAGAAGGTGGTCGCCTTGGATTTCGCCACGCGTTGCGCCATGGCCATCGCCTCGGCGGCGGCGGTCGCTTCGTCGAGCAGCGAGGCATTGGCGACGTCGAGGCCCGTCAGGTCGCAGACCATGGTCTGGTAATTGATGAGCGCTTCGAGACGCCCCTGGCTGATTTCCGGCTGGTAGGGCGTATAGGCCGTGTACCAGGCGGGGTTTTCCAGGATATTGCGCTGGATGACCGGCGGCGTGATCGTGCCGTAATAGCCCTGGCCGATCAGCGAGACGAGCTTCTTGTTGCGGTTCGCGGTCTCGCGCAGCTTGTCGAGCGCCTCGCGCTCGGTCATCGGCGCGCCCCATTCGAGCGGCTTGGTCTGGCGGATCGATTTCGGCACGGTGTCGTCGATCAGCGCGTCGAGGCTCGGATAGCCGATCACCTTCAGCATCGCCTCCATCTCCTTCGGCGAAGGGCCGATATGGCGACGGTTGGCGAAGTCGTAGGGCTGGTAATCGGTAAAGGCGAAATCCTTGGGCAGGTTCATCAGCCGACAAGCTCCTTGTAGGCGGCTTCATCCATCAGCGCATCCGCATCGGCCGGGTTGGCGAGCTTCAGCTTGAAGAACCAGCCGGCGCCCTGCGGGTCGCTGTTGACGAGGGAAGGATCGGCCGTGATGGCCTCGTTGACTTCGACGATCTCGCCGTCGAGCGGACAATAGACGTCGGAAGCAGCCTTCACGGATTCGACCGTGGATGCATCGCCGCCCTTGGAGAAGGTCGCGCCGACTTCCGGCAGTTCGACGAAGACGAGGTCGCCGAGCTGTTCGGCCGCATGCGTCGTGATGCCGACGGTGGCAACGCCGCCTTCGATCTTCAGCCACTCGTGTTCTTCGGTGAATTTCAGCATGTGTGTTCCTCTCAATGAAGTTGTAGTTGGCGGCTGTTGTCAGCGTTTGAAGGTGTTCTTGACGAAGGGCATGGTCGCTACGGTGACCGGCAGGAATTTTCCGCGCACGCCTGCATAAAGTTGCGTGCCGGGGGCGATGGCGGATTTGGTGACGTAGCCCATGGCGATCGGGCCATCGACATTCGGGCCGAAGCCGCCCGAGGTGACCGTACCGACGACGTCCGTGCCCTCGGGGTCTGTCGCCAGCACCGCGCCGGCGCGCACGGGCGCACGGCCTTCGGGCTTCAGGCCGACACGACGGCGGCCGGCGCCGTTTTCGAGCTGGTCGAGAATGACGGAAGCGCCGGGGAAGCCGCCTTCGCGCTCGCCGCCCTTGCGGCGAACCTTCTGCATGGCCCATTCGAGCCCGGCCTCCACCGGCGTCGTGCCGGTGTCGATGTCGTTACCATAAAGGCAGAGCCCGGCCTCGAGGCGCAGCGAATCGCGGGCGCCAAGGCCGATCGGCAGCACGTCCGGATGGTCGAGCAGGCGGCGACAGACAGATTCCGCAAGGTCGGCCGGGATGGAGATCTCGAAGCCGTCCTCGCCGGTATAGCCGGAGCGCGAGACGATGCAGTCGGCATCGTGCAGGTCGCAGGCGCGCACGTCCATGAAGCGCATGGAAGAGACATCGGCCCACAGTTCCGCAAGCACTGCCTCGGCATGGGGGCCTTGAAGCGCAACCAGCGCGCGGTCGTCGTGCAGCGTCAATTCGCAAGCCTCGCCGATCTTCGCCTGCATATGGGCGAAATCCGCATCCTTGCAGGCCGCGTTGACGACGACGTAGAAATGGTCGCCGCGGTTGGCGATCATCAGGTCGTCGAGGATGCCGCCTTCGTCATTGGTGAAGAGCGCATAGCGCTGGCGGCCTTCGCCAAGGCCGACGATATCGACCGGCACCAGCGTTTCGAGCGCCCGGGCCGCATCGGCATTGTCGCCGGAGCGGGCGCGCACGGTGACCTGTCCCATATGGGACACGTCGAAAAGGCCGGCGGCGGTGCGGGTGTGCAGGTGTTCCTTCATCACGCCAGCCGCATATTGCACCGGCATTTCGTAGCCGGCGAACGGCACCATGCGGGCGCCGAGCGAAAGGTTCAGCGCGTGAAGCGGGGTTTTCTTGAGTTCAGACGTTCCGTCCAAAAGGCGCCCTCCAGTCCTTGGGCGCCCCTGTTGCGTCGGGCGCCGGCTCATAAATCCAGGCGCATATGCGCCGTTCTCCTGAGCCCCCTCTGTCCCTTCGCCTGAGATTGTTATCCCTTCGGCGAGCGCTCTCGCGCTTCTCTCCAGAGTTCCGACGGCACCTTGCTGGTCCTTTTGCCTGAGAGTTTCCGGGGCGGTTGCTCCTTCGGCACCGGCCATCCCCTGAGGGGCGGCCGGTTTCTCCCAGCGAGGTCGGCTCCAGATAACGACCTTGCCCGCGCTTTGGCAAGAGGCGGCGTCGCTGCCGAGCAAATTTTTGTCGTAGGCCCCGGCGGGCAAGAAAAAGGCCCCGGGGCGGGGCCTGAGAGGATGGAGAATATGTTCCCGGAGAGATCAGACCGCTTCGGCCGGCAGCGGCTCGCCATTCTCGTCGTAGTGGCGCTGCGCCTCGGCGACCGTGAGCTGCGGCGTGCTGACCGGGGCGGTGAGGAGGGCGAGGGCAAGCGCCGGAGGCTGGATGACGTTGAGCATGGCGAGCGTGCGCGCATCGCCGTGGACCTTGGCATCTTCGCTCCAGTGATGGATGCGCTGCTCGAAGAGCGTGCCCGTGCGGGTCTGCATCTTCATGCCCTGCGAGGCGTAGGCGGCGGTGGTTGGCGAGACTGTCACGATCTGGGTCATGGCGTTTCAACGTGGTTGGTCGATTGACCGAATCTAGCAGTTGCGCCTTTCTCATGCGTAAAACGCAATGGTTGCATTTTCATCGAGTTTTAACGATCTGTACGAAATTCGGGCGGCCTTGCCTTTGCCGTGAAAATTCCGTCATAAGGAGCCTAGGATGCCGCCGGAATCGGGCGGCTCGCGTGGTCCGGGCGCAGGCGTGCCCGACACGGCACCAGGACGACAAGCATGCCGCCGATGGCGCGGGAGGACCGATGAAGCCGATTTTCGTGCAATTGCAATGCGCTCCGGGCAAGACTTACGAGGTCGCCGATGCGCTTTACGCTACGGAACTCATCTCGGAGCTCTATTCCACCAGCGGCGACTACGATCTCCTCCTGAAGATCTATGTCGACAGCGAGGAGGACATCGGCAAGTTCATCAACGACCACGTCGCCTCCATTCCCGGCATCGTGCGTTCGCTGACGACGCTGACCTTCCGCGCTTTCTAGGCTGTTTCCCTTCGGGCCTTCTTGCGCTAAGAGCGGCGCAACGAAAGAAGGCGAAGATGGCAGGCATCGAACACAAGCAGGTGGACAACGACGAGGCGGGCATGCGCCTCGACCGGTGGTTCAAGGTCCACTATCCGGGCCTCGGCTTCGGCCCGCTCCAGAAGTTGCTGCGCTCCGGCCAGGTGCGCGTCGACGGCGGCCGCGCCAAGAGCGATACGCGCCTGCAGCCGGGCCAGACCGTGCGCATCCCGCCGATGGACATCGATGCCAAGGGCGTCAAGGCCGGTCCCATCGCCGGCCGCGACCTGAAACATTCCCCCGATGGCGAGCTGCTCGCCCGCATGCTGCTGCATGAGGACGACAAGGTCTTCGTGCTCAACAAGCCGGCCGGCATCGCCGTGCAGGGCGGCTCGGGCGTCACCCGGCACATCGACAAGATGCTGGAGGCCTGGACGAGCCAGAAGGGCGAGAAGCCGCGCCTCGTGCACCGCCTCGACCGCGACACGTCGGGCGTCCTCGTCATCGCCCGCACGCGCGGCGCGGCGCAGAAGCTGACCGCTGCCTTTCGCGAGCGCGACACCAAGAAGACCTACTGGTCCGTGGTCAAGGGCGTGCCGAAGAAGCGGGAGGACAAGATCTCCACCTGGCTCGTCAAGGAGCAGACGCCGGACGGCGACCGTATGCGCATCGCCAGGCACGGCGAGGACGGCGCGGACCACGCCGTTTCCTTCTACCGCGTGGTCGAGCAGGCCGGGCAGAATTTCGCCTGGCTGGAGATGGAGCCCTATACCGGCCGCACCCACCAGCTTCGCGTCCACGCGGCTCATATCGGCCACCCGATCCTCGGCGATCCGAAATATTTCGATGCGGACACCAATTGGAGCTTCCCCGGCGGCGTGCAGAACCGCCTGCACCTCCATGCCCGCCACATCGACATTCCGCATCCCTCCGGGGGGCGCCTGCGCGTCACCGCGCCGCTGCCGCCGCACATGGTGCAGACCTGGAACCTCTTCGGCTTCGACCAGAGCGCGGCGGACGGGGAAGACGACTGATGCGGCTCGTTCTTTTCGATTGCGACGGCACGCTGGTCGACAGCGTGAAGCTGATCCACGAGGTGATGGCGCGCACCTTCGTCGATTTCGGCCATGCCCGGCCGGACGTCTCCGAGACCAAGGCGATCATCGGCCTGACGCTTGATATCGCGATCGCCCGCATGCAGGGCAAGCCGCATGTCGACGACGAGGCGCTGGCGATGACCGCGCATTACAAGGCGATCTTTACCGGCGTGCGCGCCGAGGCGGGCTTCCAGGAGCCGCTGTTTCCCGGCATAGCCGAGATGATGGCGCGGCTGGAGCGGGAGGACGCGCTTCTCCTCGGCGCCGTCACCGGCAAGTCGCGCCGCGGCCTCGACCTCATCCGCGCCACGCATGGCTTCGAAAAGACCTTCTTCGTCTCGCGCACGGCGGATGACTGCCCCTCCAAGCCGCACCCCGCCATGGTGACGGAATGCTGCAGCGAAGCGGGCATTGATGCGGCCGATACGGTTGTCATCGGCGATGCGATTTACGATATGCAGATGGCGAAGGCGGCCGGCGCCAGGGCGATCGGCGTTTCCTGGGGCTATGCCTCCGTGCCCGAACTGGTCGAGGCCGGCGCGGATTACATCCTGCGTACGCCCGCAGACCTTCTCGAATGGCTGGAGATTTCCGATGCGTGACATTCTGAGCGATCTTTCCGATGCGATGAGCGATCCCGATCCGGTTCGCCGCGCGCAGATCCAGATGAAGCGGCCGCTGCCGAAGCGGTTCTACAAGGAGGTCTCGACCGACAGCACGGACGAGGGCCACCGCATCCTGCTCGACGGCCGCCCCGTGCGCACGCCCGGCAAGAAGCTGCTCGCCGTGCCGGCCCCCGCCATCGCCGAGCGCCTGCGCGCCGAATGGGACGGGCAGGGTGAGGAGATCGATCCCGCGAAGATGCCGGTGACGCGCCTTATCAACACGGCCGTCGACGGCGTCGCGGACAATCTCGACGCCGTCTTCGAGGAGATCGTGCGCTTCGCCGGCACGGACATGCTCTGCTACCGCGCGGATTCGCCGACCGGCCTCGTCGAGCGTCAGCGCGACGGATGGGACCCGATCATCCGCTGGGCGGCGGACGCCAGGGGCGCGCGCTTCATCCTCGTCGAAGGCGTGATGCACCAGGAACAGCCGGCCCCGGCCATCGCCGCCTTCTCGGACGCTCTGTCCGCCTGGCGCGACCCGCTGGCGCTCGCCTGCCTGCATACCGTGACGACGCTGACGGGCTCGGCGCTGCTGGCGCTGGCGCACGCCGAAGGCGTGATCGATGCCGACCGGGTATGGTCGCTCGCCCATGTCGACGAGGACTGGCAGATCGAGCAATGGGGCACCGACGAGGAGGCCTTCCGCCGCCGCGAATTGCGGCGCGGGGAGATGGACGTCGCCGCCGCCGTGCTTGCCGATATCCCGCGCTGATCCTTCCCTAAGACCATCTATGTAGGGCGATCCCCTTCAAGCCCCCGGTTCCGCATGCTAATCCGTTGTCACAAACGGGAGGAACCGAGGGATCATGAAGGAAATTCTCCACGAACTCGAAGTCCGGCGCGAGCGCGCCCGCATGGGCGGCGGACAGGCGCGTATCGATGCGCAGCACAAGCGCGGCAAGCTGACGGCCCGCGAGCGCATCGAGGTCTTTCTCGACGAGGGCTCGTTCGAGGAGTTCGACATGTTCGTCGAGCATCGCTCGACGGATTTCGGCATGGAGAAGAGCAAGATCGCCGGCGACGGCGTCGTCACCGGCTGGGGCACGGTCAACGGCCGCACCGTCTTCGTCTTCGCCAAGGATTTCACCGTCTTCGGCGGCTCGCTGTCCGAAACCCATGCCCAGAAGATCATGAAGGTGCAGGACATGGCGCTCAAGAACCGAGCGCCGATCGTCGGCCTCTACGACGCGGGCGGCGCGCGCATCCAGGAGGGCGTCGCGGCGCTCGGCGGCTATGCCGAGGTGTTCCAGCGCAACGTGCTCGCCTCCGGTGTCATCCCGCAGATCTCGGTGATCATGGGGCCCTGCGCCGGTGGTGACGTCTATTCGCCGGCCATGACCGACTTCATCTTCATGGTGCGCGACACGTCCTACATGTTCGTGACCGGCCCGGACGTCGTAAAGACGGTGACGAACGAGACGGTGACGGCGGAAGAGCTCGGCGGCGCCTCCGTCCACACGACGAAATCCTCGATTGCCGACGGCGCCTACGACAACGACGTCGATGCACTCCTGCAGGTGCGCCGGCTCATCGACTTCCTGCCGCAGTCCAACACCTCGCCCGTGCCGGAGATCGAGTGCTTCCAGTCGGTCGAGGCGGTGGACGAATCGCTCGACACGCTCGTGCCGGCCAATGCCAACAAGCCCTATGACATCAAGGAACTGATCGCCAAGACCGTCGACGAGGGCGATTTCTTCGAGATACAGGAAAGCTTTGCCCGCAATATCGTCTGTGGTTTCGGCCGCATCGAGGGCGCGACGGTCGGTTTCGTCGCCAATCAGCCGATGGTGCTGGCGGGCGTGCTCGATTCGGATGCCAGCCGCAAGGCGGCGCGCTTCGTGCGCTTCTGCGACTGCTTCAACATCCCGGTCGTCACCTTCGTCGATGTGCCGGGCTTCCTGCCCGGAACGGCGCAGGAATATGGCGGCCTCATCAAGCACGGCGCCAAGCTGCTCTTCGCCTTCGCCGAGGCGACCGTGCCGAAGGTGACGCTCATCACGCGCAAGGCCTATGGCGGCGCCTATGATGTCATGGCGTCCAAGCACCTGCGTGGCGATATCAATTATGCATGGCCGACGGCGCAGATCGCCGTGATGGGCGCCAAGGGCGCGGTCGAGATCATCTTCCGCAAGGACATCGAGGATCCGGAAAAGATCGCCGCGCATACGAAGATGTACGAGGATCGCTTCCTCTCGCCCTTCGTGGCGGCCGAGCGCGGCTATATCGATGAGGTGATCATGCCGCATTCGACGCGCAAGCGCATCGCCCGGGCGCTACGGCTGCTGCGGAACAAGGATCTGGAAAATCCGTGGAAGAAGCACGATAACATTCCACTTTGAACCGAAAGGGAGTGCATCGCATGTTCGACCGTTTGTCCGCCTGGCGGCCGCAGGCGCTGGCCGCGCTTCGCATCATGACCGCTCTGCTCCTCATCGAGCACGGCACGCAGAAGTTCTTCAATTTTCCGCCCGCCGAGCAGCCGTTCGGCGATCTCATGAACCTGATCGGCCTTGCCGGTGTTCTCGAGGTGGTCGGCGGCCTGCTGATCCTGGTGGGGCTCTTTACCCGGCCGGTGGCCTTCGTGCTCTGCGGCTTCACGGCGGTCGCCTATTTCATGGCCCATGCGCCGCAGAGCTTCTTCCCGGTGAACAATCGCGGCGATGCCGCGATCCTCTTCTGCTTCGTCTTCCTCTACCTGACGGTCGCGGGACCTGGGGCCTTCGCGCTCGACAATCGCCGGGGTTAGGCGACGAACTTCAGGCCGAGGATGCCGGTAATGATGAGGGCGATGCAGCCGAGGCGCATGGCCGTTGCCGGTTCGGCAAAGAGGACGATGCCGAGAATGACCGTGCCGACCGTGCCGATGCCGGTCCAGATGGCATAGGCCGTGCCCATGGGCAGCGTCTTCACGGCAAGGCCGAGCAGTACGATGCTGACGAGCATGGAAGCGGCGGTCAGGACGGTGGGGACGAACCGCGTGAAGCCGTCGGTGTATTTGAGACCGATGGCCCAGCCGATTTCGAAGAGACCTGCAAGGGTAAGAAGGATCCAGGGCATTGTGCCTACTCCGTTTCAAAGGAGCGAGGCCGTCCCCGCGTTTGTGACCGAATCTTTCCGGCGGTAGCCGTCTACCGGCGCGGAATATTGCCTATCGATGCGGGGAGGGCAAGGGCAGCGGCGGCATGTCAGCCATGCGCCCCCGCCATGTCTGTGTCAGCCGAGCCGCTCGGCGTGCCACTTCAGGTGATCGTCCATGAAGGTCGAGATGAAGTAGTAGGAATGGTCGTAGCGCTCGTGCATGCGCAGCGTCAGCTTGATGTCCGTATCCTTGACCGCTTCCTCGAAGAGCCAGGGCCGCAGGCCGTTTTCCAGGAAGCCGTCCGCCTTGCCCTGGTCGATCAGGAATTCCGGGAAGCGGGCGCCGTCGGCCACCAGCGCGCAGGCGTCGTACTCCCGCCATTTCGCCTTGTCGGCGCCGAGATACTTCTCGAAGGCCGGGGCCGACCAGTCGGCGGTGGAGGGCTCGACGATCGGCGCGAAGGCCGAGCAGCTCCTGAAGCGGTCGGGGTGCTTCAGCGCGATCGTCATGGCGCCGTGCCCGCCCATCGAATGGCCGAAGATGCCCTGCCGGCTCATGTCCATGCGGAAGTGCTGGCTGAGGAAGTTCGGCAGCTCCTCCGTGACGTAGCTGTACATCTGGAAGTTCTCGGCCCAAGGCTCCTCGGTGGCGTCGAGATAGAAGCCTGCGCCCTTGCCCATCTGCCAGTTGGTCATCTCGTCCGGCACGTCGTTGCCGCGCGGGCTGGTGTCGGGGCAGACGATGATGAGGCCGAGCTCGGCGGCCATGCGGCGATATTCGCCCTTTTCCATCACATTGGCATGGGTGCAGGTGAGGCCGGAGAGATACCAGAGCACCGGGCGCGGCTCGCGGATCGCCTGCGGTGGCACGAAGACGGCAAAGGTCATCTCGCCTTTGCAGGCTTCCGAATCATGGGTGAAGACGCCCTGCATGCCGCCGAAGGCCGTGTTCTGGGAAAGCACTTTCATGGAAAACTCCGATCGGTTTCAGGAGGCGAGCGCCACGGCCGCGTTGACGGCGGCGGCGACCAGCACCGTGTTGAAGAAGAACGAGACGACGGCATGCAGCAGATTGACCTTGCGCATCGCCGTGGAGGTGATCGCGGTATCCGAGGTCTGCGCCGTCATGCCGATGACGAAGGCGAAATAGAGGAAATCATAGGCGCCGGGCTCGCTGTCGCCGGGAAAATCGAGGCCGCGCCCGGTCTCCCCGCCCGTCTTGGCACTGCCCGGCCGCCAGTACACATGGGCGTAATGAAGGGCTGCCATGGTGTGGATGGTGAGCCAGCCGAGCGCGACCGAGGCGAAGGCCAGTGCCAGTTCGGTGCCGGTGGCCGGCTTGCGGTTGAGGACGACGAAGAGCGAGCCGATCGAGACGGCGACCGTGGCGAAGGTCACGGCGAAGATGATGGCGACCGGCTCGTCGGCATCCGTCGCATAGTGCTCGAGATAGCGCGCCGTCAGGCGCGGCAGACGCCAGGCCGTGAGCAGGAGATAGCAGAGGAAGAAGCACGTCGCCGCGGCGGCGATGGCGAAATCCGGCTTCAGCCAGAGGGCCGCCGCAAGGCCGAGCGCGGCAGCGCCGATGCCGGCATAGAAGGGCACGTGACGGCCATAGACCTTGGGTCCGGGTTTTGCCGTCATGATGGCGACCCCGTGCGCGCGTTCTTCGCCCGGCGGCAGAGACGGTCGAGCGTTTCGAGGAAGGCGGAGCGGTCGCGCGGCGAAAAGGCGGCGTTGTAGCCCTTGCTCTCACCGGTCTCGCGAAGATGCGCGCCGAGGTCACGCATCGCGCTCGCCATGCCTATGTTCGATTTGTCGAACAGCCGGCCGGTCGGGCCGGTGACATGCGCGCCCTTGGCGACGGTGCGCCCCGCCAGCGGCACGTCGGCCGTGATTACGATATCGCCTTCCTGCACATTCTCCGCGATCCAGTCGTCCGCCGCGTCGAAGGCGCCCGAAACGATGACGTTGCGCACCATCGGATCGCGCGACGGCCGCAGCCCCGAATTGGCGACGAAGGTCACCGGCAACCCATGCCGCTCCGCCACCTTGAGAATCTCCGGCTTCACCGGGCAGGCATCCGCGTCGACATAGATGGTGGGCAGATCCTCGCTCATGCGATCGTTCTTTCCTTGGACACGGGGCTCCGCCGTCGGTCAGGCGCGTTGCGCAACGCCTGCGCCGGCCCGGCGCATGTCGATATGCGGGATGCCGTCCTCGACATATTCCTCCGATGTCGGAGAAAAGCCGAGGGAACGGTAGAACTGCTGCAGATAGCTCTGCGCGGACAGCTCGATCGGCGTGCCGGGGAAATGGGCCTCGCAGGCGCGGATCGCTTCCTGCATGAGGGCCTCGCCGAGCCTTTTGCCGCGATGGTCCGGCGAAACGAGGACGCGGCCGATGCGTGGCGCGGCGTTCTCGGGACGCCAGATCCGGGCATAGGCGGCGGTTTCGCCGTCGATCAGCAGGCGAAGATGGAGGGCGTCCGCATCCTTGCCGTCCAGCTCCGGATAGGGGCAGGCCTGCTCGACGACGAAGACATCGACGCGCAGTTTCAGCAGGGCATAAAGCTCGGCGGCGGAGAACGTTTCCATTCTCCGCACGTCGACGCTATAGGCGGCTGCCGGCATCAGTATACCACGACGCCGCGGATGGACTCGCCGGAATGCATCAGCTCGAAGCCCTTGTTGATGTCTTCCAGCGGCATGGTGTGGGTGATCATCGGGTCGATCTGGATCTTGCCGTCCATGTACCAGTCGACGATCTTCGGCACGTCCGTGCGACCGCGCGCGCCGCCGAAGGCCGTGCCCATCCACTGACGGCCGGTGACGAGCTGGAACGGACGGGTGGAGATTTCCTGCCCCGCGCCGGCAACGCCGATGATGACCGACTTGCCCCAGCCGCGATGGGCCGATTCCAGTGCCTGACGCATCACCTTCGTGTTGCCCGTGCAGTCGAACGTGTAGTCCGCGCCGCCGATCAGGTCGCCGTTGCGCTTCGTCATGTTGACGAGGTACGGCACGATGTCCTCGCCGACTTCCTTCGGATTGACGAAGTGCGTCATGCCGAATTTTTCGCCCCATTCCTTGCGGTCGGGGTTGATGTCGACGCCGATGATCATGTCCGCGCCGGCAAGGCGCAGGCCCTGCAGCACGTTGAGGCCGATGCCGCCGAGGCCGAAGACCACGGCCGTCGAGCCGATCTCCACCTTGGCCGTGTTGATGACGGCGCCGATGCCAGTGGTGACGCCGCAGCCGATGTAGCAGATCTTGTCGAAGGGCGCGTCCGGATTGACCTTGGCGACGGCGATCTCGGGCAGGACCGTGTAGTTCGCGAAAGTCGAGCAGCCCATATAGTGGTGGATCTTGTCCTTGCCGATGGAGAAGCGGGACGTGCCATCCGGCATCAGGCCCTGGCCCTGCGTCGAACGGATGGCGGTGCACAGGTTCGTCTTGCGGGAGAGACAGGAATAGCACTCGCGGCATTCCGGCGTGTAGAGCGGAATAACGTGGTCACCCTTCTTGACCGAGGTGACGCCCGGGCCGACATCGACGACGATACCCGCACCCTCATGGCCGAGGATCGCGGGGAAGAGACCTTCCGGGTCGGCGCCCGACAGCGTGAAATCGTCGGTGTGGCAGATGCCCGTCGCCTTCACCTCGATAAGCACTTCGCCGGCGCGCGGGCCCTCGAGCTGCACGGTCATGATTTCAAGCGGTTTTCCGGCCTGAACGGCAACGGCGGCGCGTACGTCCATGTTCGTCTCCCTTATGCGGATTCTGTGTCGGGCCGACCATTGCAGAGCCGGTCCGGCGTCTCAAGTGCGGCGAATGTAAAAAAGTCAGCCTTGATCTTTTTTGATCAATCTTGCGACCTCGGTTTCGAGCGCGGCGAGAGCCTTGCCCGTCCTGTCGAAAAGCTGACGCACCTCGCCGAGCTGGTGCATGAGCTGTTCGACGGGATTATCGTCCATGGGGACGGCCGGCGCCGTGCCGACACCGGCGACGAGCCAGGCGGGGGAGACGGCAAGCAGGCCGGCCAGCATGGAAAGCGCCCGGCTATCCGGCTCCGACCGGTCGCGCTCCCAGCCGGTGACCGTCTCTTCCGGCAGGCCGAGCCGCGCCGCGATGATCTCGATGGAAAGGCCGAGCGCATCGCGCGCTCGCCAGAGGCGCCCGCCGAGCGTATCGCTGTCGTTGCGGACGAGAGGGAAGGGGATCGTATTGTTTTCGCCGGGAAAGGTCATCACGGCCTCCATTGTCTCGCCCGTGAGCTTACAGGCAAGAGGGGATGGCCCTCTACCTCAATTGCGCCGCTTTGCGCCGCCCGCGCGAAGAGAGATTTCCGCATTGCCAGCCGGCCGAAAACCGCTATGCAGAGGCGAGCAAGGGAGATGCGCATGAACGCCACAGCCGGCAGCACCACCGATCAAGAGGGCGGCAGCACCATGCAGGGCGTCGTGCTGATGGCCGTCGCCATGCTGATGCTGCCATGCATGGACGCCATCGCCAAATACATGGCGACCTTTGCCGGCATGTCGCCGGGGCAGGTGACGTTCTACCGGTTCTTCTTCCAGGTCGTCTGCACGATCCCGCTGATCTTCACCGCGCAGGGCAGCGCCATGCTGCGGCCGAAGCGCCCGTGGCTGAACCTCCTGCGCGGCGCGATCCACGGCGCAGCGAGCCTGTTCTTCTTCGCGGCGGTCAAATACATGCCGCTGGCAGACGTCTTCGCGATCTATTTCGTCGAGCCCTTCATCCTGACGGCGATGTCGGCCGCGTTCCTCGGCGAGCGGGTGGGCTGGCGGCGATGGCTCGCCATCATCGTCGGCTTCGGCGGCGCGCTGATCGTCATCCAGCCGAGCTTCATTCTCTTCGGCTGGACGGCGCTGCTGCCGGTTGCCTGCGCCTTCCTCTATTCCGTCTACCTCTTCATGAACCGCGCCATCGGCAATGCCGATTCTCCCGTCACCATGCAGACGATCGCCGGCTTTGGCGGCATGGTGTTCATGGGGGCGGCGGTGTTCGCCGGCGATATGGCCGGCATTGCCGATTTCGCGCCCTCGCTGCCGCAGTCGCTCTTCACCCTCGTGCTGCTCCTCATCCTCGGCGCGCTTTCCGGCTATGCGCATATTCTGGTGGTGCGCGCCTTCCGCATGGCACCGCTCTCGCTGCTGGCGCCGTTCCAGTATTTCGAGATCATTTCGGCGACCATTCTCGGCTATGCGATCTTCGGGGATTTCCCGACGCCGTCCAAATGGCTCGGCATCGGCATCATCGTCGCCTCGGGCCTCTTCATCATCTGGCGCGAGCACAAGAACCGCAAGGCGAACGCCGACATCGCCTTCGACTAAAGTGCGCTCCATCCTGCCGTTGTACGGGCGTGCCGTTTATGGCTAAAACTCCGATGCAGACTGCCGGGAGGAAAGCATGTTCAAGAAGATCCTGATTGCCAATCGCGGCGAGATCGCCTGCCGCGTGATCAAGACGGCACGCAGGATGGGCATCGCCACCGTCGCCGTCTATTCCGATGCGGACGGGGATGCGCTGCATGTCGAGATGGCCGACGAGGCCGTGCATATCGGCCCGGCTCCTGCTGCGGAAAGCTACCTCGTCGCCGAGAAGATCATCGCCGGCTGCAAGGAGACGGGCGCCGAGGCGGTGCATCCGGGCTACGGGTTCCTGTCCGAGCGGGCGAGCTTCTGCGAGGCGCTGGAGGCCGAGGGCATCGTCTTCATCGGCCCCAAGCCGAAGGCGATCCGCGCCATGGGCGACAAGATCGAATCGAAGAAATTCGCCAATGCGGCGAAGGTCTCGACCGTTCCGGGTTTCCTCGGCGTCATCGAGGATGCGGGCCATGCCGAGCGTATCGCCGGTGAGATCGGCTATCCGGTGATGATCAAGGCCTCGGCCGGCGGCGGCGGCAAGGGCATGCGCATCGCCTGGAGCGAGGCGGAGGTACGCGACGGTTTCGAGCGGGCCCGCTCGGAGGCGAAGAGCTCCTTCGGCGACGACCGCGTCTTCATCGAAAAATACATCGTCGATCCGCGCCATATCGAGATTCAGGTTCTCGCCGACGCCCATGGCAACGCGCTCTATCTCGGCGAGCGCGAATGCTCGATCCAGCGGCGGAACCAGAAGGTCGTGGAAGAGGCGCCGTCGCCCTTCCTCGACGAGGCGACGCGACGCGCCATGGGCGAGCAGTCGGTGGCGCTCGCAAAGGCGGTGGACTACCAGAGCGCCGGCACGGTGGAGTTCATCGTCGACCGCGAGCGCAACTTCTATTTCCTCGAGATGAACACCCGCCTGCAGGTCGAGCATCCCGTGACCGAGTTGGTGACCGGCATCGACCTCGTCGAGCAGATGATCCGGGTCGCGGCCGGCGAGAAACTGACGCTGACGCAGGCCGATATAAAGCTGAACGGCTGGGCCGTCGAAAGCCGCCTTTATGCCGAGGATCCCTATCGCAACTTCCTGCCATCCATCGGCCGGCTGACGCGCTACTGGCCGCCAGCGGAGGGCCGGAGCGGCGATACGGTCGTGCGCAACGATACCGGCGTCTACGAGGGCGCCGAGATTTCCATGTATTACGACCCCATGGTCGCCAAGCTCTGCACCTTCGCGCCGACGCGCCTTCAGGCCATCGATGCGATGAGCGATGCGCTGGACGGTTTCGTGGTCGACGGTATCGAGCACAATGTCCCGTTCCTCGCCGCGCTGATGCGCCATCCGCGCTGGCGGGAAGGGCGGCTGTCCACCGGCTTCATCGCCGAGGAATATCCGGAAGGCTTCGCCCCCATGGAGCCGACGGCGGAGGAGGCCGGCATTCTGGCGCGGGTCGCGCTTTCCGCCCATCTCGTCGATACCGAGCGGCGGTCGCATCACCTCGACCGGCTCCGCCCGGCCACTGGGCAGAACAAGGACTGGGTCGTGAAGATCGGCGATGCCTATCATGCACTGACGGCGGGCGACGCCGTGCGGAGCGACTGGCTGCCGGGCGAGGCGGTCTGGCGCGGCACGGTCGGTGGACGCGGCGTGACGGCGCAGCTTCGCCCGTTCCTCAATGGCATGCGCATCGACTGGCAGGGGCTTTCCGTGCGCACGCGCGTCTTCACGCCGCGGCTTGCCGAGCTCGACGCGCTGATGCCGGTCAAGCTGCCGCCGGACACGTCGAAGATGCTGCTCTGCCCGATGCCGGGCCTCGTCGTCTCGATTGCCGTCAGCGAGGGGCAGGAGGTCAAGGCGGGCGAGACGCTGGCCGTGGTCGAGGCCATGAAGATGGAAAACGTGCTGCGCGCCGAGCGCGACCTGACGGTCGGTTCGATCAAGGCAAAGCCCGGCGAGAGCCTCGCCGTCGACGCCGTGATCATGGAATTCGCCTGAGGCCGGGACTGGTCAGGCCTGCGGACGGCTTTCGGACGGACAGTCCGCCTCGTTGGCGGTGGGGCCGAAGACGCGCTCGAAGGAGTCGCGGATGCGGACATCCACATCGCTCATCATCACCGGAAGGCCGAGATCCACGAGGCTCGTGACCCCGTAGCCGCGGATGCCGCAGGGCACGATGCCGGAGAAATGCTCGAGATCGGGATCGACGTTGAGCGAGAAGCCGTGGAAGCTTACCCAGCGGCGCAGGCGGATGCCGATGGCGGCGATCTTGTCCTCGGCGGGCGAGCCGTCCGGCAGCGGCGGCCGCTCCGGCCGGCGCACCCAGACGCCGACGCGATCCTCGCGCCGCTCGCCGCGGATGTTCATGGAAACGAGCGCATCGATCACCACCGCCTCCAGCGCCGCCACGAAGGCGCGCACGTCCTGCCGGCGGCGCTTCAGGTCGAGCATCACATAGACGACCCGCTGGCCGGGGCCATGATAGGTATATTCGCCGCCGCGGCCCGTGGAAAACACCGGGAACCGGTCCGGCGCCACAAGGTCGTCCGCAACGGCGCTGGTGCCGGCCGTATAGAGCGGTGGGTGCTCGACCAGCCAGACGAGCTCGTCTGCCTCGCCGCGGGCGATGGCCGCGGCCTCGTTTTCCATGGTCTCGACGGCCACGTCATAGGGAACGAGATCCCGCGCGATGCGCCAGCGCACCGGCGGCGAGCCGGGGAGCGCGAGAAGGGAGATGGAAATGTCCTGACGCTGCATGATGGCCGTCCTTTTGCTTTCCGTTGTGCCAGATATAGGGGCGATCATGCAAGGATTTCAGGGGTTTCCGGGCTTTCCCACAGGTCGTGTTGAAATTGTTTCGCTTTCCGTCATTTTTCTTGTCGCGCGGCCTTGTGCACCCCAAAACCTTTTGCTACATGCACCCCCGTCGCCGCAAGACGACACCTACCACGATGCGGTCGTGGCGGAATTGGTAGACGCGCAGCGTTGAGGTCGCTGTGGGGCAACCCGTGGAAGTTCGAGTCTTCTCGACCGCACCAAAAGAACCCGGCCTAGTGCCGGGTTTTTTGTTTTTGCGGTGCCTGAAGACGGCCGGGGAGGTTTGGGGAATGCGCTTTCTTGTCCTTTGCCCGCTGCTTCTGCTGGCGTCCTGCATGCCGCACATTCCCGAGCATGTTCTCGATGCCGAATGGTGCCGGAACATGGAGGCGGCGAAGGCCGATGCCGACGAGCGGGGACGGCGAAACCTCTCGACCGCCATGAAGAAGCATCATTGCGAGGCAAAGCTTGCGGCCGCCGCGCGCGGCGACTGACCGCGGAAGCATTTTTCCAAAAAGAAACCCGCCTTTCGGCGGGCCCCTTGTTCAAGCCGTTCGCGATCAGTTCATCGACGACCACTGCTGGCGGACTTCGTCGGCATCCTTGTTCAGGTGAACATGGGCGTCGACATGGTCCACCCAGTCGAGCGGAATGAGGTGGTGCTGACCATCGCTGGAATCGCTCTTGGTGAGCTTGATGCGGCTGTCGCCTTCCATGTGGTCGACCGTGCCGACATGGCCGCCGTCGGCTGCCTTGACTTCCATATGTTCGCGAATCTGGGTTGCTGCGACCATCGGGTTTCTCCTTTCGGGTTGGGGTGCTTCCTCAACGCCGAAGGCCGCGGCTGGTTCCCTATTCGCCTGCCTTGCGGAATTTCTTGACGATCCGCTCCCGCTTGAGGCGCGACAGGCGGTCGATCCAGAAAATGCCGTCGAGCTGGTCGATCTCATGCTGGAGACAGACGGCGAGAAGGCCGTCGGCTTCCTCCGAATGCGTCTTCCCCGTGAGGTCCTGGTAGGTGAAGCGGATGCGGGCAGGGCGCTCCACCTCGTCCGTGACGCCCGGCATCGAGACGCTGCCTTCCGCATGGCGCTGCAGTTCGGGCGAGAACCACGTCACGGCGGGGTTCACATAGACGCGCTGCGAAGCGGGGCCGTCCAGCTCGATGACCGTCAGCCGCTCGAGGATGCCGACATGCGCCGCCGTGATGCCGATGCCGGGCGCCGCGCGCATCGTCGCCGCCAGATCGGCCGCGCATTCGGCAAGGCGCGCGTCGAAGGCTTCCACCGGCTTGCAGGGAAGGCGCAGCCGCGGATCGGGAAAGCGCAGGATGGGAAGGATCGCCATGGACGGCTCCGGCTGGTGGATCGGACAGGCTTTCCTAGCGCGTTTGCAGCGGGCGGAAAACGCCGCCGAGCCAAACCGTTCGATTTGCGTGAAATTGCAACAGGTTGCGAATTTTTCGCATCGACCCCGCTTTTGCCGCCTCTCGGCGATGGACCGGCCGCGCGCTTTGGGCTAGCAGAAAACAGGCAAGGCCCTGAAAGACGGCGTCTTGCGAGGAACCCTGCAAGCAATCCCTGTCGTTATCCGCCCGCGCCGCGTGCCGGGCCTGACGAGCCCGATACAAGGAGCGGCCCGATGGAAGACACCGGCGACGACGACCGTATCCATGAGGGCAAGGCAGAGCACAGTACCTTCGACGGCGAGGACATCTATGCCGAGGACGGCTCCGTCCGCTCGGATTTCCTCATGCATGTCGGCGCGGCCATCGCCGACCGCGATCTCCTGTTCCTGCGCCGGCATGTCGCTCGGCTGCACGAATCGGAAATGGGCGACCTTCTGGAGGCGATCCAGCCGGAGCAGCGCCGCCAGCTCGTCTCGCTGCTCGGCGCCGACTTCGACCTCGCCGCGCTGACGGAAGTCGACGAGGCGATCCGCCTCGACATCGTCGAGCACCTGCCGAACGAGCAGATCGCCGCCGCCCTCGGCGAGATGGATTCGGACGACGCCGTCTACATCCTGGAAGACCTCGACCAGGAGGACCAGGACGAGATCCTCGCCAAGCTGCCGTTCACCGAACGGATCCGCCTGCGCCGCTCGCTGGACTATCCGGAAAGCACGGCCGGCCGGCGCATGCAGACCGAATTCGTCGCCGTGCCGCCGTTCTGGACAGTCGGGCAGACGATAGACTACCTGCGCGAGGATGCCGACCTGCCGGAAAGCTTCTCGCAGATCTTCGTTATCGACCCGACCTTCCGGCTGCTCGGCGCCATCGATCTCGACCGCATCCTGCGCATGCCGCGCGGCACGAAGATCGAGGCCATCATGCGGGAGACGAACCATCCGATCCCGGCGGAGATGGACCAGGAAGAGGCCGCCCAGCTCTTCGAGCAGTACGACCTTCTCTCCGCCGCCGTCGTCGACGAGAACGGCCGGCTCGTCGGCGTGCTCACCATCGACGACGTGGTCGACGTCATCCAGGAGGAAGCGGAGGAGGACCTTATGCGCCTCGGCGGCGTCGGCGACGAGGAGCTCTCCGACACCACCATCGAGACGGTCCGTTCGCGTGCGCCGTGGCTGCTCGTCAACCTCCTGACCGCCTTCCTTGCCGCTTCCGTCATCTCGGTGTTCGAGGCGACGATCGAGGAGATCGTGGCACTCGCCGTGCTGATGCCGATCGTCGCCGGCATGGGCGGCAACGCCGGCTCGCAGACCATGACCGTGACGGTGCGGGCGCTTGCCACCCGCAATCTCGATATTCACAACGCCTGGCGCGTCGTGCGCCGCGAGGCCGGCGTCGGCCTGCTGCACGGCATCGCCTTCGGCCTGATGATCGGCCTCGTCGCCGGTGTCTGGTTCCACGACGCCAATATCGGCGGCGTGATCGCGGCGGCCATGCTGATCAACATGACGGCGGCGGCGCTCGCCGGCATCGCCATTCCGCTCTTTCTCGACCGGGCAGGGGCCGACCCCGCGGTGTCGTCGGCCGTCTTCGTCACGGCCGTCACCGACATCGTCGGCTTCCTCGCATTTCTCGGCCTTGCGACCTGGTGGTTCGCCATCCGCTAGGGAAAAATTGACTTATACGTAAAAGTCAATAGAATGCGCCGGTAGAAGAGATCGGAGCAGGCGTGGACAAGTTTTATAGCATAACCGAGCTGACGCGCGAATTCGGGGTTTCCACCCGCACCCTGCGCTTCTACGAGGACGAGGGGCTGATCAACCCCGAGCGCCGGGGCCGCACGCGTCTTTTCCGCCCCGCGGACCGCCGCCTCATCCAGGAAATCCTGCGCGGGCGCCGCATCGGTTTCACCATCGCGGAAATCCGCGACATCATCCGCGTCTACAAGGACCCGCCGGGCGAAGTCGGCCAGCTCGAGATGCTGATGAACAAGGTCAACGAGAAGCGCGACGAGTTGCGCCAGAAGCGCCGCGACATCGAGGAGACGCTGGCCGAGCTCGACAATGTCGAGGAAGCCTGTCTCACGCGCCTTGCCGAGATCGGCGTCGGCACCTGAAGGGCCTGCCGCTCAGATCCAGCGCGCCGTGCCGTTGCAATAACGTTCGAAATCGATGCCGAAGCGCGAGAGGAGATGCAGCTCCTCCCGGCGGATCGCGACGAGGCTCGTCACGGCCGCGGCGACGATGGCCGTCACGATGCACCACGGATTGAGCAGGGCGAGGCCGATTCCGGCGGTCGTCAGCGTATAGCCGAGATAGATGGGGTTGCGCGTGAAGCGATAGGGCCCGGACGTGACCAGATAGGTCGAGCAGCGGTTCGGCAGGATGGTCGTGTGGCAGTCGAGCAGCGTGCGCATCGCCCACACGTCCAGCACCACGGCCGCCACCACGAACAGACCGCCGCCCACCCACGCGTACCACATGTTCGTCTCCGCGACCTCCAGCGGAAAATACGCCTGGAGCAGGAAGGCCGCCGCTATGGCCGCGCCGTAGATCAGCGGCGGCCAGGGAAAGGCGAGTGGCTTCATGCGATAGGCGTTCATGATCCTACTCCTGGGGCTCGCTCCTCGCGTCGGCATCCGCCGTGCATTGCGAGGAGATCGTTGCAATGCGTTGGTCCGTAATATCGATTGCGCCGCGGTTCAGGTCGGCGAAGAGGTTCTCGCCCATCAGCCTGTCCAGCGTGCAGCCGCAGAAGCTCTGGCAGAAGCCGGCGTCGCGCTCGTTGATGCAGGCGCGCATGCAGCTCTTCGTGTAGCTGACGGTCGGGTCGGCCGCGGGAGCAGGCATGACCAGCGAGAAGCCGTAGACCAGCGCGATCAGCACCGGCTGATGGATAAGGTAGATGGCGAGACTGTGGCGGCCGGCCTGCTCCAGCAGGGTTTTCCACCGGCTTCTGGACGCATTGCCGAAACCGGCCAGCCGCTGGGGCAGCGCGCTTGCGACGAAGAGCCGGGCGGCCGCGATGCCGAGTAGCACGGGGGCGAGCCAGGGCAGCAGCGGCACATAGTCGTTGGAGCGCGGCGGCGTGACGGAAAGGCCGACCCACCAGAGCGCCGGATGATCGAAGATGGGTGCGCGAAGATAAAGCGGCGCGGCGGCGACGGCCGCGGCGGCCAGCAGGGTTATGGCGACCGGCAGGCGCAGGAAGAGAAGCCCTATCAGGCTTGCCGCCGCGATGGCGTGCAGGATGCCGAAGAAGATGAAGGTCTGCGGGAAGGCAAACCACGTGGCGACCGTGATCGCCGCCGCCGCCAGCACGATCTTGCCGAGCCGCATGAAGTAAGGCTTCGGCCGGAAGCCACGCTGGTGGCCGAGGACGAGGCTGAAGCCGACGAGGAAGAGGAAGCTGCCGGCGATCAGCCGCGCATAGAGGCGCCAGCCGCCGGTCGTGGCCGTTTCCGGCTCGATATAGCCGAAGAAGCCGAGGTCCCAGGTGAAATGGTAGCTCGCCATGGCGATCAGCGCGACGCCGCGGGCCTGGTCGATCAAAGGAATGCGCGGCAGGCGGCGCGTGGCGCCGCCGTCTCCTTCCACATTGCCGTCAATCACCGTCGTCGTCATGGTTCGGGGTCGCTGCATTGCTTTGGTCCATGGGAATATGCCACGCCAAGCTTGCGCCGGGCGGATGGCCGAAAGGAGGCCGGGGAAGGGATCAGTCGAGGCGTTCGAGCACGCCGAGGCGTGCCTCGGAGTAGAACTGCCGGCGGACGAGCACGACGATGATGCCCATCGTCGTCAGGATGAAGAGATAGGGGCTGACGAACCAGCCGAGATAGCCGATCGACAGGAAGATCGCCCGCAGCCCCTTGTTGAAGTGCTTGGCGGCCAGGATATTCATGCGGATGACCTTGTCGGCGGCAAGGTCGGCGGCGGCCGGATCCTTGTGGATGTCGCCGCTCATCGGCATCGCGCCGAGCAGGATGGTGCAGTAGTTGAAGAGGCGATAGGACCAGCCGAACTTGAAGAAGGCATAGCCGAAGATGATGGCAAGCCCCCCGACCTTCATCTCGAAGCCGGAGCGGCTGCCTCGGAATACTTCCGGCAGGTCGTTGAAAAGGCTGAAAACCTTGTCCGTCGCCCCGAGCAGCGCGAAGCAGCTGCCGAGCGCCAGAAGCGAGGTGGAGGCGAAGAAGGCCGTGCCGTTCTGCAGCCCGGCCATGATCTGCGTGTCGATCATGCGCAGGTCGCGGTGCATGGCGTTGCGAATCCAGATCGCGCGCTGCGAGCTCATCGCCCGTGTCAGGCTCACGCGGTCGAACAGCTTCGCCCGGTCGGTAAGCCAGGAATACCCGACCCACAGGACGATGAAGACGGCAAGGGCGGCGATATCCGGACTGGTCATGCCTAGGTTTGTGCCATGGATTCGGCATTTTGCAAGGGGCTGGCGCCGCTGCCCGAAACCCGTTCAGACTTGCGGCGGAAAGGCGGCGACAAGCGCGCCGGGCTTGCCGCCCGCAACTGTCTGATTTTGCGACAGGTCATGCGCGCCGTGCAGGTCACCCATGAAGCATTCGCCTTGGTTTCGCCATTTTTCGCGATTGCGGTTTCATGAATTCTTCATTAAACAGGGCCCATGCAGCGCCGATCACGGCTGCTGCGCCGGCATGTTCCATCGGGGAAATCATGGAAAGCACAGTTCAGAAATCCTGCTGGGGCGTGACCGCCCGGGCAGTTCTCGGTTTTGGCGCGGTTCTGGTCATCGCCTATCTTTTCGGCGGCATCTGAAAATACCCGGCCACAGCCCTTACATTAACAGCGCGTTCCCTCGGGACGCGCTGTTTTTGTTTCCCGCCATGTCGCGTTGGTAAAACCCGATGTCGGGAGATCGCCATGGGCGCGGTCCGTGATAACGTAGCTTTGCGGATCAAAGCATGCAGCCTGCCGCGGCAAGGAGAAGTCCGGGAATGTTTCTTTCGGTTTTTGATGTCTTCAAGATCGGTATCGGTCCGTCGAGCTCGCACACGATGGGGCCGATGTCTGCGGCGAACCGTTTTCTCGACCTGATCCTGTCGAACGACTGGCCGCGCCCCACCGGCGCGCATGTCGCCGCCATCCGCATGAGCCTGCACGGTTCGCTCGCCTATACCGGCGTCGGCCACGGTTCGGATCGCGCGGTGATCCTCGGCCTGATGGGCGAGCGGCCCGATTCCGTCGATCCCGACCGGATGGATGCGATCGTCGAGGAAGTTGAGCGCACCGGGCGCATCACGCCGCCCGGCCATCCCGGCTATGCCTTCCAGCCGAAGAACGATCTGATCTTCGACAAGAAGAACCCGCTGCCCGGCCATGCCAACGGCATGACCTTCTCCGCCTATGACCGCGACGACCGGCTGCTCCTGAAACGCATCTACTATTCCGTCGGCGGCGGTTTCGTCGTCACCGATACCGAGCTCGAACAGATGCGCACCGCCAAGGCGCGTTCCAGCGACAGGAAGGTGCCGTTCCCCTTCGCCTCGGCGAAGCAGATGCTGGAAATGGCCGAGCGCTCCGGCATGACGATCGCGCAGATGAAGCGCGCGAACGAGGAAGCCACCATGTCGCGCGAGGAGCTGAATGCCGGCCTCGACCGTATCTGGGAGGCGATGAAGCGCTGCATCGACCGCGGCCTCAAGAACGAGGGCATCATGCCGGGCGGGCTGAAAGTCCGCCGCCGCGCCCGCTCGATCCATGACAAGCTGCAGGAGGAGTGGCGCTCCAACAAGGCCAATCCGCTGCTCGCCAACGACTGGCTCTCGGTCTACGCCATGGCCGTCAACGAGGAGAATGCCGCGGGCGGCCGCGTCGTCACCTCGCCGACCAACGGCGCTGCCGGCGTCGTGCCCGCCACGATCCGCTACTACCTGCATTTCCATGAGGACGCCGACCAGGACGGCATCCGCGACTACCTGCTGACGGCGGCCGCCGTCGGCGGCATCATCAAGCACAATGCCTCGATCTCCGGCGCCGAAGTCGGCTGTCAGGGTGAAGTGGGCTCTGCTTCCGCCATGGCCGCCGCCGGTCTTGCCGCCGTGATGGGCGGCACGCCCGAGCAGGTGGAGAATGCCGCCGAAATCGCGCTGGAGCACCATCTCGGCATGACCTGTGATCCCATTGCCGGTCTCGTCCAGGTGCCCTGCATCGAGCGCAACGCGCTCGGCGCGGTCAAGGCGGTGACGGCCGCCTCGCTCGCCATCAAGGGCGACGGCCAGCATTTCGTGCCGCTCGACGCCTGCATCGAGACGATGCGCCAGACCGGCGTCGACATGAACGAGAAGTACAAGGAAACCTCCACCGGCGGCCTCGCCGTCAACGTGGTGGAGTGCTGAGCGAAGGCCCCTTGCCTGTGGAGTGCGACACGGCGGCCCCTTGACCGGGCCGCCGCAAGGGCGTTCAAAGGGGCATGGCCCTTCATCTCATCAAACTCTGTGTCGGCGCGGACTCGATCGAGGACCTGCGCGAATGGGTGTCCGAACGTTCGCTGATCGCGATGGCGGCGGGCATGGAGCCCCATTCCAGCCATATCACCCGCATGATCCCCAAGCGTGACCGGGAACTGCTCGATGGCGGTTCGCTCTACTGGGTGATCAAGGGACAGGTGCAGGCGCGCCAGCAATTGCTGGACATCAAGACCTTCACGGATGTCGACGGGATTTCGCGCTGCGAGCTCGTGCTCGGGCCGGAGGTCATCGAAACCGCGCTCCAGCCGCGCCGCGCCTTTCAGGGGTGGCGCTACCTTACCGAAGAGGATGCCCCGCGCGACCTGACGAACATGGGCGAGGGCACTGCCGACCTGCCGATGGAACTTCGCCGGGAGCTTGCCGAACTCGGCCTTCTCTGACGATCCTCAGCGAAGGCGCAGGCGAACCGGGTGGCGGTGCTCGCTGACGCCGACATGGAGATGGATCCCGGCAACCGGCTGGCCCGAGCGCCAGGCGCGGGCGCCGTGGGCGAGCAGCATGCCGACGAGATCCTTCGTCCGGTTGCGTGAACGGCCGAGCCCGATATCCGCGATCCGCATCGCCGCCTCGTGCAGCGGATGGAGCGTTCCCTTCAGCGAGCGGCGCTTTTCGTCGCGCGCTGCGAGTGGGACATCGAAGAGGTTCTCGTTCATCGCCATGATCTGCCTCGTACGCATTACCTTATCGAGGATGGCATAGCCGTCGTGACGGCCTGCCTGCCTTCCCCCCGCAGCCTCTGGTACGCAATACCTTTCCGGTGGCCGTTGCGGGTGCAAGGCGGTATTTCAGGGACTGCGCCGCATTTGGCGCAGTCCGATCGCGTTACTGCTGGCTTGCCCAGCAGGCGAAGCCCTTGCGCTTCAGGACCTTGCAGGCGGCCGTCGCGCGGTCCTGGTTGTCGAAGCCGCCGAAGCGGGCGCGGTAGAGCTGTTCGCTGCCACTATTGACGGCGACCGTGAAGGGCTTTGCGCTGGAGAGTGCCTTGCCGCCCTGGTCCTGGGCCTTGGACAGAAGCTTCTGCGCCTGGCCGCGGTCCGGCGTCGCACCGATCTGGATCACCCAGCCCGAAGGCGTGGTTTCGGCGACGGCGGAGGTGGTCAGATTATCGACATTGCCGCCGGTGTCGCCCTGTTCCGTCAGGTCTTCCTGCGGAACGGCGGCGTCGCGCTGCAGCTTCAGGGTTGCGGCGAGCGCACGCTTGCCGACGACCTGCGAGCTGTCGGCCGATGCGGCATAGGCCGTTTCGAGATGGCTTTCGGTGTAGCGATAGGACGGGACCGGGCCGTTTTCCGGCAGGTCGAGGCCGCGGCCGGAGACGGATGCGGCGGCCGCATTGCTTGCGACTTCGGCGCTGAGCGTCGGGGCATCCTTGGTCTGGGCGATCAGATCGCCGCTGCCGCGGCGCGAGGCCTTCGGCATGTAGGTGGCGATCAGCTTGCGCATCTGCTGATCGCGGGCACCGCCCGAGCGGCCACCCATGACGACGCCGACCACGCTGCGGCCATCGGCGACGGCCGAGGTCACGAGGTTGTAGCCGGAAGCGCGGGTATAGCCGGTCTTGATGCCGTCAACGCCGCGAACGCTGCCTAGCAGGCGGTTGTGACCGTTGATGACCTGCTTGCCGAGGCGGAAGCTGCGAACGGAGAAATAGGAATAATACTGCGGGAAGTGCTGGCGCAGCGCGATGCCGAGACGGGCCTGGTCACGCGCGGTGGTGACCTGCGCCGTATTCGGAAGGCCGTTGGCATTGCGATAGACGGTGCGCGTCATGCCGAGCGCGCGGGCCTTCTGCGTCATGATGCGGGTGAAGCGCTCTTCCGAGCCGCCGAGGAATTCGGCCAGCGCCGTCGAAGCGTCGTTCGCCGAGCGCGTGATGAGGCCGAGGATGGCCTGTTCGACGGTGATGGACTTGCCGGTCCCGACGCCGAGCTTTGTCGGCGGCTCGCTGGCGGCATTCTTGGAGAAGGGGACGCGCGAATCGAGGCGGATCTTGCCGGCTTCCAGCGCCTCGAAGGTGAGGTAGAGCGTCATCATCTTGGTGAGCGATGCCGGATAACGCAGCTCGTCCGCGTCCTCGCTATAGAGTACCTTGCCCGTCTTGGCGTCGATGACGATGCCCGAGTATTTCGGATTTGCGGCGGCCGGGGTCGCGAAGGCGAGGGTGGCGACCGTGCCGATCATCACCAGACCTTTCGCCGCATTGGCAATCGCCTGGAAAGAGCGGGGGAGAAAATCGAGGAATACGGAACGGGACACTACGTTACTCTTCATTCTCGGATTGCATATGCCGTCCGCTTGCAAGCTGCCGCGACGACCGTTTGAGGCACAATAGCCACACAGCGTTACCAATCGGTTTATGATGAATTATTGGTTTCACAGGTTGGCCGTGTTTTATCGGGTGCGGGTGGTCGAGGCAGGGCGGCCGTTTTCGACGAGGGATGCGGCGAGATAATCGCGTACGCGCGCCTCCATCGCCTGCCACTGCGGCAAAAGTCTGCTCGAAAAACGGTAAAGCACAGAAAGATCGCGGCCGATGTGGATATCGCGCTGGCAATCCGCGCTGGTCGATTGCGATTCGTCCGCCGGCATCATGCAGCGCACCGCATAGTCGGAGCCGTCGGGCAGCGTCCCGGTGAAGAACACCTCGCCGCCATAGCCGGAATTCTCCCGCAGCGGCTGCATCGTCAGGCCGGCCGGACCGGATTCCGTCCGGTCGTCGAACAGGTGGCTGTAGATCGGCGCCAGCCGGCCGGACATGTCGCGCGACATGGTGCTTTGCGAAAGATTGAGGAAAATCAGGCTCTCGGGCCGCGTCGCATCGTTGAAGCGGATGCGCTCGCCGTTGGAATAGCCATTCATCTCCGGCCAGGTGAGGTAGAGATCGACGCGCTCCGTGCGGCCCGGCCGGCGCTGCTCCTCGAAGCGGATCGTATTGGCGGGAAGGCGGATCTGGTCCTGGCCGATCACGACATCCACGGCCTCAGCGCTTTCGGTATGGCCGGCAAGCGCGATGCGCTCGCCCAATGCGCGGCCGGCGACGCTGATGGCGAGCGTCAGCCCGGCGAGAACCGCGACGCCGACGGTCAGGCGCGTCAGCAGGCGATTGGAGATGAGCGGGGCATGGTCCTCGTTGCCGGTTGCCATCGCAGCCATGTCGCCTCGCGCTTTTTCGACCCGTCCATTGCGGGATACCTGGGCGGAGGGTCTGCCAACATGGTTAATTTTCGGTTGAGGATTTGGCTGGGCATGCCCTCAAAAAGGGAGCGGCCGGTTCCGGGACAGGAGAACCGGCCGCAGGGCCAAGGTCGGGGACGGGGGTTGGGGGACTGACCGGGCCCTTTCTGTTGCCCGGCAAAGCCGCCGGGCAGTCTCTTCGCGCGCCCTCGGGCGCCGGTCCTTACCTGACGCTACCGACAGCTTCGGCGCGGCCATCCTGCAGCTTGACCCACTTGCCGGCATTGGCCGACGACTGGCGCTTGAGGAAGCGGTATTCGGTCTCCGACCAGAGCAGGACCTTGTTGCGCATGTTGTCGAGCACGAAGTCGCCGCGGTCGGTGCGCACGGTCAGGACCGCGTGGCCTTCGCCGTTCGGCTGGAGGACGACGGTGATCAGGAGGTTCGCGGGCGAGATGCCGGCTTCCATCAGGCGCTTGCGCTTGACGAGGACATAGTCCTCGCAGTCGGCGGCATATTCCGGATAGGCCCACTTCTCCTCGACGCCGTAGATTTCCATGTCGGTCATCGGCGCGAATTCGGTGTTGGCGGCGTAGTTGACGTTGAGGATCGTCTTCCAGTTTTCCTGCGTCAGCTTGAGCGGGCCGTCGTCACGGCCGTTCGGGCCGCATTCGCTGGCATTGACCTTGCAGAATTCATAGTGGCCGATCGGCTGGTTGGTCGCGCCTGCAAGCGGCGTATTGGCCGGCAGCGCCATGGCGGCCTGCGCCGCAACCAGGGAAAGGAGGAATGCAAACGTCCCTGTCTTGATGATTTTTGTCATTGCTATGTCCCCGTTCGATGAGGCGACAATGACAGCTATGTTTTGAGCTTGCGCGAAAAGCCGAAGTAGAACTTAGTTCAAATCAAGATAGCATAAGCATAAAACAAGAATAGAATTTGAGATTGATTTGAACTGTATTTGAAGCGAATTTGATTAAAATTGTAGCGAATACCCTCGCGGTTGCGGGCTTTCATCTTCCGCCATGCTGCTGATTCATAATCGTTTTTCGATTTAAGCAGGTGATATTGGGCTGGGTTCGGCTTATTGGAAGCCGGAATTTCCACGCGGATGAGCGCTGGTACCACATGGTCGTCGGGCATAATGCGTACTTGCATCGCTGCGTTTTTCCCGATGATGGACGCGCGCGGCAGAATTTTTTTTGATTTTCTTTTTCGAGAATGTGCCTCGATCCGGGCTGAAACAGCAAAGGGCCCCACGGGGCCCTTTTTGAAACAATATCGGCTTTCGGCTGTGCCGGAATGCTACAGGAATGCCGTGAGGGCTTCCCGCGACTGGACGGACGAGAACTCGATGGCGACGCCTTCCTGGAAGTGGCGCACGACTCGCCCCTTCATGTTGCCGAGCTGGACCGGCGTGCCGAGGGCGGGGCGGACGTCGATATCGACGGCGGCGCCCGAAAGCGAAAGGTCGATGATGCGGCAGGGATAGCGCCGGCCGTCGTCGAGCGTCAGGTCCGTGCGCGTGTTGCGCGGCGTGAGGCGGTCGTGGCGGCGGTCTTCCGGCAGGCCGAGCTCGTGCCGGTTGGCGATCCAGGTGAGCTGGGCCGCGAGCTTTTCCCGCTTGCGGTCCGTCGCGTTCAACTGGATGACGAAGCCGTCTTCGCGAAGGATCGCGACGGAGCCCTCGATGCGGCCGACATGGTCGATATAGGCGATGATGCGCTCGCCCATCCGCGGGCGCGCGCTGCAGACGAAGCTGGCGTCGCCCGGCGACATGTCGAGGGCGGTGCAGTCGAATTCGTCATGGCTGGCGAGCATCAGGCGGCCGGGCAGGTTCACCGAGACGCGCTGGAAGTTGCGCTGGTCGGGTTGCGCTGCTCTGGTTGCCGGCGATGCTTGCTGGAAAGAGTACATGAGCGCGCGTGCCTGATCGTCCTATCTCTTTCCAACCCTTAACCTTTCGGGGTTAACAGAAGGTTTGCCGGAGCGGGAAAATGTCGCCTCGGGTTGTGGTTTCAACAACCTTTGGGCGATATTGGTTGCGTTTCCGCCAATCCGCCGTCCTTCCGCCCGCCTTCGAAAATGCGCAGGTGCATGACCCGGCTGATCTTCTGGCCGAAGCCGGCCGGACGCATGGCCATGACGGATGTCGGCATGGGGATCGGCGGGCGGTTGCCGGCCAGATCGTCCTTGCGCGCCGGGTCGATCACCGAAAGCGCATCGAGCGTGGCATAGCGGAAGGCCGAGAGCGGCTGGCGCTGGCCGGGCAGGGGGGCGAAGGTGCCGATGATGCGGTCGGCCGTCCGGCCGGCGGTCGCAAGCGGCAGCAGCACGATTTCCGCCTCGGTATTTTCCAGCGCGCCGTCGACGAGCCGGATCCGCATGACCGCGGGCATGGCCTCGGCCATGACGTTTTCCGCCATGCGGGCCACGCGGCTGCGTTGGTCCGGGGCAAACAGCGCATCGAAATCCATGCCCTTCAGCTCGCGGGCGAACTGGGCGCACATGCGCGTGCCGGCGAGGCGAAAGCGCGGCGCATGCAGTCGTCCATACTCCAGCATGAAGACATCCGGCAGGATCGCCGCGATGTCGGCGGGTTCGATGGTGCTCCGCAATGGCACGGCGCGTTCGCCGCGCTGGCGCGTCCAGTAATCGTAAAGCGTGGTTGCGGCTCTGGTATGCATGCTCGTTCTTCCGTCTGCTCTGTCCCGCTACGGCACGCCGGAGGCGGTGCAGGGGGCATTTGTGAGAGACTGTGCGAGTTTCGTGCCAGACGGATATTAAGGTTAACGATTGGTTTCCATTGCGCGGCCGACCGGCTTGGGAGAACATCCGGCATCCCTTCACGAGGGAATGGTTTACTGCACATCTGTTTCGCCCCGGGGATTGGGGGCACCGGCCGTCGGCGAAAGCTGCACGGCCTTTCTTTTCTCGATATAAGCACGAATCGATTTTTGAGTTGGGTGGTTCGGTCATGAGTAACGACGGCATCGAAGTGCAGGGTGACGGGTTCGAGGCCCGCAAGCGGGAGCCGGCGTTCAACCTGCCCGGAAGCCTCGTCTTCGTTCTCGGGCTGCTGACGCTCGTCCATCTGGTGCGCACCTATGTCCTGTCGCCGTCGGCCGACGAATACGTGCTGCTGGAATTCGCCTTCATCCCGGGACGCTATGCCGTTCCGTTCTCCGAATGGGACCTGAGCTGGCTGTGGAGCCCGGTCACCTATTCGCTGCTGCATGGCGGCTGGGAGCATCTGATCTTCAATGCGTTCTGGATGGTCGCCTTCGGGGCGCCCGTCGTGCGGCGCATCGGCACCGTGCGGTTCTTTCTCTTCTGGTGCCTTTCGGCCATCGCGGCCGTCGCCTTCCACACGGCCCTGCACTGGGGCGCGATGATCCTCGTCGTCGGTGCCTCCGGCGTCGTGTCGGGCCTGATGGGCGCAGCGGCACGCTTCGTCTTTTCGCCGAGCGGGCGCGTCAGCCGGCAGTTTGCCCATCTCAACCGCCGACTCACCATCCCCGAAGCACTCTCCAACCGGTCCGTGCTGGTCTTTTCCGGTATCTGGTTCCTCACGAACTTCCTGATCGGCTTCGGCCAGATCTTCGGTTCGGTGGCCGCCGGCGGGGCGGTGGCGTGGGAAGCGCATATCGGCGGCTTCCTGTTCGGCTTCCTGTTCTTCCCGATCTTCGACGTTTCCGTGGCCGAGAGCCGGCGGGATTAACGATAGTCTATTAGCCGTCTTGCAATCGCCTCTTTCGTGGCGCACCATGACATCGTTCCGGTTCGCACATGCACACCGGAACAGGGTAGCATCCGCAAGGAGGAAGGGATGCCGCCCCGTACTGGCAGGGCATCCCTGCGCGGATGTCCCGCCTCTCAGCGTCATGATGCACACGGGAGGTACGCATGTATGTAAGGACTATACTGGACGAAAAAGGCCGCAACGTCGTAACCGGCGGCCCGCAGCTCACCGTAAGGCAGGCTGCCGTCTATCTGCATGAAAATCATATCGGCGCCATCGTCATCGTGGATCGAAATGACCGCATCGCGGGCATTCTGACCGAGCGCGATATCGTGGCCGCCATCGCCCGCAGCGGCGGCGAATGCCTGGACAAGCCCATTTCCTCCATCATGTGGGGCAATGTCCATCGTTGTGGCGAAAACCAGACGGTCGAGGAGCTCATGGAAATGATGAGCACGCTGCGCGCCCGCCACATCCCCGTGGAAAAGGACGGCCGCCTGGTGGGCATCATCTCGATCGGCGACGTGGTGAAATCCCACATCCGCGCGATCCAGCACGAAGCCGAAGCCATCAAGGCCTATATCGCAAGCTGATACGGCACCGAACGGGTTTGGGCGGAACGATTTCCATCGCTCCGCCCGCCGCCCATTTCGTCTTTCCCGTGTAAGAACCGGTCGCTTCTTCCGGAAAGCCCGCATTCAGCGGGCCATCACCACTTCCAGCATCCGCTTGATCTCGAAAATCCGCGCCTTGCCCTCGAGGTAGCCGCGTTCGATGGATTCACCGGCGCGATGGAATTCCGAAAGGCCGATATCAGCCAGCTTCGGATGCAGCGCGAGGTCCGGCGGATCACCGGCAAGGCGCGCGCGGGAAATCCGGTCCTGGATGATGTTGAAGGACTGCACCATGACGCTCGTCAGCCCGAGCCGGGCGGCGCTGTCCTCCTGCTTCTGTTCTTCGATCTTCTGCGGGCCCGCGCTGTGCTTGATCACGGCCGAGCGGCCGTAGAGGTCGTAGTTGAGGTTGACGGCGACGACCAGAAGCTCCTCATGCGCCCGGCAGACGGAAACGGGCACCGGGTTCACCAGGGCGCCATCCACCAGCGTGCGGTTGTTGCACTTGATCGGCTCGAAGATGCCGGGCAGGGCATAGGACGCGCGCAGCGCCGTGATCAGCGAGCCGCTGTTGATCCAGACTTCGTGGCCGCTGTTGACCTCCGTCGCCACCGCGACGAAGGGCCGGTCGAGATCCTCGATCGACAGGTTCTCTATATGCTCCTGCATGCGCCTGGTCAGCCGCATGCCGCCGAAGAGGCCGGAGCCGCGAATGGTGAAATCGAGGAGGCTCGCAATGCGGCGCATGGTGAGCGAGCGGGCGAAGGCCTCCAGTTCGTCGAGCTTGCCGGCCAGATAACAGCCGCCGACGAGGGCGCCGATGGAGGTACCGGCGATCATGCCCACCTCGATACCTTCTTCCTCCAGCGCCCGGAGCACACCGATATGGGCCCAGCCGCGGGCGGCGCCGCCGCCGAGGGCAAGGGCGATCTTCGGCTTGCGCGGCGGGGCCGGCGCGGGAATGTGGGAAACGTCGTTCATGGAAGGTCCGCCGGGATCCGAGGCATCCGCCGTTACGAGGCTACGATTGAAACTCCAGTTCAACATTCCGGACCTCCGTTCCCTAAAGGAATTCGCGGTAAAGCAAACGGTTCCGCCAATTGGCTGCCCTCGGGAGCACAATAAATGGCAGAATAGTTGCAATCTGTGACGCGGGGAACTTTCGGGACAAAAAATCCCGGAAAGAGCACTTTTCTCGAGGCGGAAGACGGGGGCCTGCCCCGGATACCGCTACCCCTTTGGGGGTGGCGTCGGAAACCTTTCGAAGCGCATGCGAGCGATGGGGTTCCATATCCTGATCCGCATGGCGGGGATAAGGTCCGCCATGCTTGGATTAGGCGACCCGACAGGTTGCCAAATGGTAAATCCGTGCCGGAACGGGACGCTATTCGTCGAGATGCTTAATTTTTGCTGTAGACGGCCGCCGGGTCGAATTGCGGCTCGCCGCCGGTGATCGTCAGTACCGCGCCGTCCGGGCCGCCCGAGACCGTGCGGTAGAAGCAGGAGCGGCGGCCGGTATGGCAGGTGGCGTCGTGGCCGGCGACGGAGACCTTCAGCCAGACGGCGTCCTGGTCGCAGTCGGTCCTGAGTTCCACGACGGTCTGAAGGTTGCCGGAGGTCTCGCCCTTCTTCCAGAGTGAATTGCGCGAGCGGCTCCAGTAATGCGCGATGCCGGTCTCGATGGTGAGCGCCAGCGCTTCGGCATTCATGTGGGCGACCATCAGCAGTTCGCCGTCCCTCGCATCCGTCACGACGGCGGTCACGAGACCGTTGCCGTCGAAGCGGGGGGTGAAGGCCGGGCCTGTCTCCAGCTCGGCCTTGTCCCTGGAGGGGGCTTGGAAGGTGATCGGCATGGCGGTCGGCTCCGTCGGGCGGAGCCGGCCTTCGGCCTAGCTCCGGATCATCGTCATGAACCGGACCTGTTCGGCCGGCTCGGTCTTGAAGGCACCGGTAAAGGTGGTGGTGAGCGTTGTCGAGCCCTGTTTCTGGATGCCGCGCATGGCCATGCACATATGCTCGGCCTCGATCATCACGGCGACGCCCCGCGGGTTCAGCGTTTCGTCGATGGATTTGGCGATCTGCGCCGTCATCGTCTCCTGCGTCTGCAGGCGGCGGCCGAAGATCTCCACCACGCGGGCGATCTTGGAAAGGCCCAGTACCCGGCCGTTCGGCAGATAGGCGACATGCGCCTTGCCGATGATCGGCACCATATGGTGCTCGCAATGCGAGAAGAACGGAATGTCCTTCACCAGCACCATGTCGTCGTAGCCGGCGACCTCCTCGAAGGTGCGGCCGAGCACATCCTCGGCGGCGAGGTCGTAGCCGGAAAAGAGCTCGCGATAGGCTTTCGCGACGCGCTTGGGCGTGTCGAGCAGGCCCTCGCGCTGCGGATCATCGCCGGCCCAGCGAAGCAGAACGCGAACGGCGTCTTCCGCCTCTTTCTGCGTGGGGCGGCCGGCTTCATCCTCGATGCGCGGAAAATTGGTGACTATGGCGTCCATGGACCCATTGACCTTTCTGCAGGTTACCTGACGTGTTTATCGGACTCGCCACTGGCCATTCGCCTAACCCTGCAGGCTTGGGTTCCGTTGGCGGGCTCCGGGGCTTTCGGGTCATCGCTCATCAGTGCGATCGACCGTCCGGCACGGTTTCCCAAACAACAGGTGATGGTTCGACACTTGTAAAACCCTCACCCCAATACGAGTTATCATATAGTATCGAACAACCACTGCGAAAGAGGCCTGAGGCGACACGCCGTGCTTTTTTCCCGACGAGGCCGGAATAATCTCCTCGGATCATTGAAGATTCCGCAAAAAGCGCGGAAAACAGGGCCATGATGGACGATATCTATAACAGCCGTATCCTCGAATTCGCCGGCAACATCCCGCGCATCGGCACCCTGCCGGATGCGGACGCCGAAGCTGGCGCCCATTCCAAGCTCTGCGGCTCGCGCGTGAAGGTCTATCTGAAACTCGACGGCGATACCGTCAGCGATTTCGCCCACGAGGTGAAGGCCTGCGCGCTCGGCCAGGCGTCGTCCTCGGTCATGGCGCGCCACGTGATCGGCGCGACGGTGGCGGAAATCCGCAAGGCGCGCGAGGACATGCTCGCCATGCTGAAGGCCGACGGCGAGGGACCGGCCGGCCGCTTCGAGGACATGCGTTTCCTCAAGCCCGTCAAGGATTACAAGGCCCGCCACGCCTCGACCATGCTGACCTTCGATGCCGTGGTCGACGCCATCGGCCAGATCGAGGCGAAGCGGCTGGAAAAGGCCGGGTGAGGGCGGTGTTTGCCGCCTGCCCCTCATCCCGGTGCCGCGACCTTCTCCCCGCGAGCGGGGAGAAGGGAAATGCCGCGCCGTTTTCCCCTCAAGCCGCACGGTCGATGGGGCACCGGACGCTCCCGCGAGTCCCTTCTCTCCGCTTGCGGGGAGAAGGTGCCGGCAGGCGGATGAGGGGCATCCTTCCCCCGGGCCGCAAAGCCCATGTGTAACGCCCCGGACTGCCACCACGCTCCCGAACGGCCGCGCCCCAAGGGCCGAAACTGGAACGGCCCGTTCCGCAAGACGCCGGGGCGCCTCTTCGGCATGGCCTTCATTCGCCTTTACCAGCTCACACTCTCCGGTTTCATCGGCAATTCCTGCCGCCACCTGCCGACCTGCTCGGAATACGGCTACGAGGCCGTCGCGCGCCATGGCCTGTGGCGCGGCGGGTTCATGACGCTCTTCCGCGTCGCCCGCTGTGGTCCCGGCGGCACGCATGGCTTCGATCCCGTGCCGGAGGCACTGGAAGCGCGCCTTGCCTGGTGGGCGCCGTGGCGGCTGTGGCGCGTCTCGAAGGCGGAGCGCGGCTGAGCGGTGGAAACCTATGTCGCCCTCCTGCATTCCATCGTGCTTTCGCCCGGGAAAAGGGTGGTGATGGCGGACCTGAAGGCGATGGCCGAAGGCCTCGGCTTCCGCAACGCCCGCACGCTGGCCGCCACCGGCAATCTCGTCTTCGACGGCGAGGCCGCGCCGCTCGCCGAAATCGAGGCGCGGCTGGAAGCGGGGTTTCGCGCCCGCTTCGGCAAGCATGTCGACATCATCGCCCGCACCGCCGAAGGCTGGAAGCGCCTTGCCGCCGGCAATCCCTTCCCTGAAGGCAATGGCGCCGACGTCGTGGTGCGCGTTATGCTACGACGGTCAGCACTTCCGATAAGCAACGCTGAATTGAATTTCTGATTTAGGCCCTCAATATTTTCAGTTTTCTTAGATCCTTCGCCGAAACAGGTGCCGTTTGCTTGTTGAATAGCTCAACACTCGCCGCAGCTCTCACGCCCGTATAGAGGCCGTAATCAAGAATAAATGCCATAAATTTCGTTCCGGCTTCTTTTGGGGTAATTCCTTCGGATATTACATGGAGAAGTCTTAATTGAACAAGACTCATGATGTCCTTGAAATGGTCCTCTCCGGATTTTATTTCTACGAGAAAAGCATTAGTTTTGTTTTCTATAACGCAAAAATTCCTTATCTTTTCGAGAAGGTCATTAAGGCGTATAGCTGATTCGCTCGCATCTGTTTGTAAGTCTCTTATCTTTATACTAAGATTGTCAGAGGCGGCCATGTTTACATTCGAAACTGTCACGCGTTTCTTATTTTCTGATGCTGCTTTAAGCATCGATTGCGAAAAGAGGTTCATGCCATCTCGTGGCACCCCTGCGCTTACCCACGTCAAACGGGGAAGGACATCGGCGCTTGAGCATAAGCGACGAATGGATGGAAGGCCCGAATATGCAGCATGCGAGTCGAGAATCGCCTCTATGTGCTTTGCAGCTTTATCCGGATTTGTCAGATTATAGTCTAGTCCGAGTTTTTGCGCATCTTGGGGAATTTGCAAACCAGATTGTGTGGCATTGTCGTATGTTTTGACAAGGTTTTCGATTGCTGAAATTTTCAGATATACGCGATTTCCGCGAGCAATCGAGTATAGAATGTCCATCAATGAATGCTGATAGGCAGCAGGAAAGACATGAAGATCGTCAAGGTAGATGAATAGATTTGTATTAGATGAGACTTTTTCGAATAGACGGCGCAACTTCGGTGTAAATTTTCTTAGTTCAGAAATTGTTAAATTGCCGGATTCAAAACGATGTCGCAATTCCACAACTTCGTCTGAAGCGTTAGCCGGGAAGTCTATCCTATAAAGAATTTCTGTTATGGCGTCTGATACCGCTTGCTCATCTATCCTTCCGGAAAACATTTGCAAATCAATCCAAGCGTTGGGGAGGTTTTCTCTCTGTCTCCTCCTGAAGCAATAGAGGAGAAGCATGGATTTTCCGGCCCCACGCCTTCCGGTGACTATATGGTTGGCGGCCGAAATAATTTGTGCTTCCGCGCCCGTCACCGATGGCGTATATCTATCAAAAAAATCATCTGAAAAGCTATGTTGATTAATGTTTTGGCTTTCGCTCAAAACTTTTAATAAAAGTCTAGACTCGGGGCCGTTAATGATAAAGTCTCTGGCTCTCTGTTTTAATGTGACGTGGTATTCTTCTTCACTATTAATTTCGGAAATACATTGGTTTAAAATTGTATAAAGGCGATCCGTCACTGACGAGACATATATTATCCTTACGAGACGGTTTCCTTTTTCAATGTCGTCAAATTCAAGTCCTGAAAGCCCTGTACGGCCTTCAAATCGGGCATGAACATCTCTTACCGCCGTTTGAGCGTTCATATTTTTTTTCCTAAAGTAATTCCGCGATTAGAAAGGTAGTCGTGAGCATCTCGCATGAAAGAGGTAACGATGGAGACATACTCTGCCGTACTTTTCACGAGGTCTTTAGATTTTATGATATGATCATAGTCGCACGAATTTCTATCTTCTCTCAATGTTGTCAATTCATTTTCATATGTTGACTTATTGGGAAATCCGTTTGGCAAAGACCCAACTTTTGTATGATCTTTTACGTCTGTAGAATGATTTCCGTCATGGTTAAATCGTATAGATTTTGAAACATTGTAGCTAGCATAGTATAATCGCGATATTTTTTGCCTCCAATGTGGTCTTCCGAGAGAGATGGCAAACCTGTAGTGTTGCAATCCAAGGTTATACATGGCGGCCGTATGGGTTTTTGATTGTTCTCGAATTTTGGCTATTTCGCTAGGGAGCAGAAAGCTTGTGTATACCGTAGCGATTCTATTTGGGTTGCCGGCCTTCAGAAATTCAATGTCCATAGTCGCTAGAGCGTCCCCGTGGCTTCAAGGTTTAGGGTGATAAACGGCTAAGCTTTCATTGTGAATTAAAGTAATTTTTGCAACTGGTTGTGGTGAATTGTCAATGCAATTTTAGGCGGCCGTCATTGCCGCGTCTCTTCCAATTCCCCCGTTTTCCCCCTATATCGCACACGCTACATGCCGGATTCCCGGCCTTTACCCTCGCATACCACCCGCATTCGTTGGCGGGACTGGATAGGAGATTTTTGAATGTCTGCACCTGTTTCCCTGACTTTTCCCGATGGTTCCGTTCGCGAATATCCCGCGGGCTCGACCGGGCGTGACGTGGCCGAGGCGATTTCCAAGTCGCTGGCCAAGAAGGCGGTCGCGATTGCGCTCGATGGCGAGCTGCGCGATCTCTCCGATCCCGTTTCCAACGGGCGGATCGAGATCGTCACCCGCGAGGACGACCGCGCGCTGGAACTGATCCGCCACGACGCCGCCCATGTGATGGCCGAGGCCGTGCAGGAGCTTTGGCCCGGCACGCAGGTGACGATCGGCCCGGTCATCGACAACGGCTTCTACTACGACTTCGCCAAGGACGAGCCCTTCACGCCCGACGATCTGCCGAAGATCGAAAAGCGCATGAAGGAGATCATCCAGCGCAACAAGCCTTTCACCAAGGAAGTCTGGTCGCGCGACAAGGCCAAGGAGGTCTTCTCCGCCAAGGGCGAGAAGTACAAGGTCGAGCTGGTCGATGCGATCCCCGAGGGGCAGGACCTCAAGATCTACTACCAGGGCGACTGGTTCGACCTGTGTCGCGGCCCGCATATGGCCGCGACCGGCCAGATCGGCACGGCCTTCAAGCTGATGAAGGTCGCGGGCGCCTATTGGCGCGGCGATTCGAACAATCCGATGCTGACGCGCATCTACGGCACCGCCTGGCGCACGCAGGAGGAACTCGACACCTATCTCAACATCCTCGCCGAAGCCGAGAAGCGCGACCATCGCCGCCTCGGCCGCGAAATGGACCTGTTCCATTTCCAGGAGGAAGGACCGGGCGTCGTCTTCTGGCACGGCAAGGGCTGGCGCATGTTCCAGACGCTCGTCGCCTATATGCGCCGTCGTCTCGCCGGCACCTATGAAGAGGTGAACGCGCCGCAGGTGCTCGACAAGTCGCTGTGGGAGACCTCGGGACACTGGGGCTGGTACCGCGACAACATGTTCAAGGTGACGGTCGCCGGCGACGAGACGGACGACGAGCGCGTCTTCGCGCTGAAGCCGATGAACTGCCCGGGCCATGTGCAGATCTTCAAGCATGGCTTGAAGTCCTATCGCGAACTGCCCGTCCGCCTTGCGGAATTCGGCAACGTGCATCGCTATGAGCCCTCGGGCGCGCTGCACGGGCTGATGCGCGTGCGCGGCTTCACGCAGGACGACGCGCATGTCTTCTGCACCGACGAGCAGATGGCGGCCGAATGCCTGCGCATCAACGACCTGATCCTCTCGGTCTACAAGGACTTCGGCTTCGAGGAGATCACCATCAAGCTCTCCACCCGGCCGGACAAGCGCGTCGGCTCGGATGAGCTCTGGGATCGCGCCGAGAGCGTGATGAAGCAGGTGCTCGATACGATCCAGCAGCAGTCGAACAACATCAAGACCGGCATCCTGCCCGGCGAGGGCGCGTTCTACGGGCCGAAGTTCGAATATACGCTGAAGGACGCCATCGGCCGCGAATGGCAGTGCGGCACCACGCAGGTCGACTTCAACCTGCCGGAACGCTTCGGCGCCTTCTACATCGACCAGGCCTCGGAAAAGCGCCAGCCGGTGATGATCCACCGCGCCATCTGCGGCTCGATGGAGCGCTTCCTCGGCATCCTCATCGAGAACTTCGCAGGGCATATGCCGCTGTGGATCGCGCCGATGCAGGTGGTCGTGGCGACGATCACCTCGGAGGCGGACGATTATGCCCGCGAGGTGGCCGACAAGCTGCGCGAGGCGGGCCTGACCGTCGAGACCGATCTTCGCAACGAGAAGATCAACTACAAGGTCCGCGAGCATTCGGTGACCAAGGTTCCGGTCATCATCGTCTGCGGCAAGCGCGAGGCGGAGGAACGCTCCGTCAACATCCGCCGCCTCGGTTCGCAGAACCAGACGGCGATGTCGCTCGACGAGGCGATCGAAGCCCTGTCGCTGGAAGCGATGCCGCCGGACCTGAAGCGCAAGCTCGGCAAGGCTTGAGGCGAGGGGCGCTTGCCCCTCATCCGCCTGCCGGCACCTTTTCCCCGCAAGCGGGGAGAAGGGACTTGTGGCAAGGCGGTGTAACATCTTCCTTCTCCCCGCTTGCGGGGAGGAGGTCGCGGCAGCGGGATGAGGGGCTTTTCCGCCTAGTCCACCACGTCCTCGGCGGCGGCCTTCTGGTCGTTCGCCTTTTCGTCGAGCAGCACCTCGACATCGGTGTTCACGCCGGCTTTCACCTGGAAATCGCGCTGGTAGATCCTGTTCTTGTTGCGGGCGACGGCGATGTAGCTGCCTTCCGCCAGAACGAGCGTCGGAAACGCGCCGACGCTTTCGGAGACCGTGTCGCCGGAGGAGGTGAGGATCGACCAGGCGGTATCCGCGATGGCCTCGCCGCCGGGCTCGGAGACGAGCTTCAGCGTCAGCTTGGCGGCGCGGTGCTGGATGGTGGCGCGCGTCAGCTTGCCGGCCTCTACCTGGATATCCGCGCGGATGACGGCGTTGACGTCGCCATAGTCGGAAACGACGTGATAGGTGCCGGCATTGAGCCGCACGACGGAATTCGGCTTCACGTCGTCCATCACGAGGTTGCGCTCGCCATCCTCGCGCACTTCGGCGGAATAGATCGCAAAGCTCAGCTCCTTCGGGGGAATGCGCACATCCGCGCCGGAAACGGCGTTCAGCATGATGCCGCCGGCATCGAGCACCATGACCTGCTTGTCGACGGAGCCCTGTTCGGGCACGACGAGCTTCTTCGTCGCGCCGGCCCGGCCGAAGGCGACATTGACGAAATATTCCCCGGGAACGAGGTGAAAGGCGGCCGTGCCGCCCTCGGAGGTGGCGAGTAGTGGCAGCTTGCCGTCGGCGGCCGGAATGGGCGAGAAGACGCGCCAGGTCAGGCCATGCTGCATCGGCTGGCCGTCCTTGGTCAGCAGCGCCTCGCAGGTGACGTCGCGCAGGTTCGCCGGCGTCGCCTCGCCGGTGACGATGGGGTTGAAGGACATCACCTTGCTGCCCTTCAGCGGCGTCGTGATCTGCGAAAAGCTCTCGAGCGAATCCTGCGCGCGCGCCGGCACGAAAGAGGTGGCAAGGCTCGCGACGGCGAGGCCTGCGGCGGCGACGGGATGGATACGCATGCGCATGGGAACGGTTGACTTCCTGACTGTAAGGCTCCACTTGAAGGCCCGGCTAATGGCATTTTCAAGGCCGCGCCGGCGGCACGATATTGGAACTCCCTCGCGATGAAAACCGAAATAAAGCTGATCGATTATCTTTCGACCCGCCGGTCGATCCCCGCCTTCCAGATGAGTGCGCCCGGCCCCTCGAAAAGCGAGGTGGAGGAGATGCTGAAGCTCGCCTCGCGCGTGCCGGACCACGGCAAGCTCGCGCCCTGGCGCTTCATCGTCTATCGCGGCGAGGAACGCCAGCGGATCAGCGAGGCGCTGGCCAGGATCGCGCTCGCCGACAAGCCCGACCTTTCGGAAGAAATGGTGAAGGTGGAGAACACGCGGCTCACCCGCGCGCCGGTGGTGATCGCCGTCGTCAGCCGCGCGGCGCCGCATTTCAAGATCCCGGAATGGGAGCAGGTCATGTCGGCCGGCGCCGTCTGCCTCAACCTCGTGATGGCGGCCAACGCCCATGGCTTCGCCTCGAACTGGCTGACGGAATGGTATGCCTTCGACGAGCGCGCCTATCCCATCCTCGGCGTCGAGCCGGGCGAGAAGGTCGCCGGCTTCATCCATGTCGGCACGCCCACCGTTCCGCCGACCGAGCGGCCGCGGCCGGAGCTTGCCGAAATCGTCACATGGGTCGGCGATGACGCCTGACGCGCTGTTCTACGAGACGGCGGAAAACGCCCACGGCCTGAAGCACGATCCCTTCAAGGCCATCGTCGCGCCGCGCCCGATCGGCTGGATCGGCACGAAGGCGGCGGACGGGCGGCTCAACCTGTCGCCCTATTCGTTCTTCAACGCGGTGAGCGACAGGCCGAAGCTCGTCATGTTCTCCTCCAGCGGCCACAAGGACAGCGTGACGAACATCGAGGCGACCGGCGTCTTCACCTGCTCGCTGGCCAGCCGGCATCTCGCCGAGGAGATGAATGCAAGCTCGGTTGCCGTGCCCTACGGCGTCGACGAATTCGATATCGCGAAACTGACGCCGGTGGCCGGCCGGCTCGTCGATGCGCCCTATGTCGGCGAGGCCCATGCGGCGCTCGAATGCCGGGCGACGCAGATCCTGCGGCCGCTCGGCCTCGACGGGCGTGAATCGGACAACTGGGTGGTATTCGGTGAGGTCGTCGGCATCCATATAAGCCGGGAAATCCTGAAAGACGGCATGATCGACATGGCCGTCGCCCGGCCGCTCGGGCGGATGGGCTACATGGACTATTGCGACGGCGGAGCGGATGTCTTCGCCATGACGCGGCCGAAAGCCGGGTGAGGCAGAAATCCTCAGGGCGAGCCCGAGAATCCATCGCCGGGCGACATTCGTCGCCTCACCGTTCGGTTAATGGATATGGTGAACCAATCTTAAACACTTTGGCGATACCTTGGCCTCCGTAGCGTATACAGGCGTTTGGGGCGTCCATTGATCGTTCATGCATTTCTCCGTTGGGTCGAGACCGCGCGGGCAGCCGACAGGGCGAAGGCCGCCAGCGTGCTGGCGCGGGCCTATAGCCGCTCGCGCATCGCGCCGGACGACCGGCATGCGGCGGAGATGGCGATGATCTTCCTGCTCGACGACCCGGCGCCGAAGGTGCGGCTCGCACTGGCGGAGGCCCTTGCCGAGAGCGAGGACGCGCCGCGCGCCGTCGTGCTGTCGCTGGCGGAAGACCAGCCGGAAATCGCCGCGCATGTCATTCTTTGTTCGCCCGTGCTGACGGATGCCGATCTGGTCGATCTTGCCGCTAAAGGCGGCGACATGACGCGCACGCTGATCGCGCACCGCGCCTTCGTCTCGCGTCCGGTCTCGGCGGCGCTTGCGGAAGTCGGCGCGGCGCCGGACATACTGGCGCTTCTCGAAAACGAGGGCGCGGCGATCTCCCGCCGCAGTCTGACGCGTATTGCCGACCGGCTCGGGCACGACGCGGAAATCCGCGCGCTCCTGCTCGACCGGACGGACCTGCCGAGCGATGCCCGCCATGCGCTGGTCGAGAAGATCGGCTCGGCGCTTGCCGGCTTCGGTCTGATCCAGGCCGCCGTCGGCACGAGCCGGGTGGAGCGCATCACGCGCGAGGCCTGCGACGTCGCGACGATCGGCATGGCCGCTGAAGTGGGAGCGGGCGAAATGCCGGCGCTCGTCGAGCATCTGCGCATTGCCGGCCGCCTGACACCGGTCTTCCTCATGCATGCGCTGTGCACCGGCCGCGTCGAGTTCTTCGCGGCGGCCATCACCAATCTTTCGGGGCAGGCGGAACGGCGCGTCCGCTCGATCCTTTCCGACGGCCGCGAGGCGGCAGTGCGCGCGCTCTACGAAACGGCCGGCCTCGGCCGCGATATCAGCGCGCTCTTCGCCGAGGCGACGATGCTCTGGCGTAGCGAGGCCAAGGGTGGCGACGGCCTGCTCTCTGTCTGCGAACGGTTGCTCACCCGCGCCCGCGCCACGGGCAACGCCTCCTGCCAATCCATGCTTGAACTTGTCGAGCGGCTTGCCATCGCCGAGCAGCGCCAGACGGCGCGAAGCTACGCGCTCATCGCGACGCGGGAAGCGGCGTAAGGACGCCTCCGACTATACTTCCGATCAATCGGCGAAGCGCTTCACGACCCAGGAATAACCGCCTTCCGCATAGCGGACCGGCGTGGTGACGGCGGCCTTCAGGGAGGCGGCGTCGGGGATGGCCTTTTTCACGAAGGCGAGCGTGCGGGCGGCAAGGCCCTGCCGCGCCTGTTCGGTTTCGACGGGGGCAGGGGCTTCCATGCCCGTCGCCGGCTCGGCCGGCTTCGGATCGGGCGCTGTCACCTCGGCCGTCATGCGGTCGCCGGAAGTTTCGCAGACGGCGACGATGACGGGATAGTTCTTGTCCTGGTGCCGGTTGATATAGGTCTCGGCCTGCGCGTCGCAAAGCGCCACGGTCTGCCAGCTCCGGTCTACCGTATCGATATAGTGGCACTGGGTCGCGCTGTCGTCGCAGCCCATGATCGTCATGACGATGAGCGCAGCTTTCATGGCCGTCCTTTCCGCGTTGGATGGCCCCGGTTAGAGGCCGGCATTGCCGCGAAAATATGGCGGCAAGGCCTCAGATATCGAGGTTGTCGGCGAAGACGGCGCGCTCCTGGATGAAGCGGAACCGGGCCTCCGGCTTGGTGCCCATCAGGTCGTCCACCGCCGTGCGCGTGCCCTCGAAATCGACGTCGTCGATCGCCACCTTCAGGAGCGTGCGCTTGGAAGGGTCCATCGTCGTTTCCTTGAGCTGCGCCGGCAGCATCTCGCCGAGGCCCTTGAAGCGGCCGATCTCCACCTTGCCGCGCCCGTTGAACTCGGTGCGCATCAGCTCCTCGCGGTGCGCGTCGTCGCGCGCATAGAGCGTCTTGCCGCCCTGGCTGATGCGGTAGAGCGGCGGCACGGCGAGGTAGAGGTGCCCGCCGCGGATGAGATCCGGCATCTCCTGGTAGAAGAAGGTGATGAGCAGCGAGGCGATATGCGCGCCATCGACGTCGGCGTCGGTCATGACGATGACGCGTTCGTAGCGCAGGTCCTCGTCGCGGTATTTCGAGCGTGTGCCGCAGCCGAGCGCCTGCACCAGATCGGAAATCTGCTGGTTGGCGCCGAGCTTTTCCCGCCCGGCGCTGGCGACGTTGAGAATCTTGCCGCGCAGCGGAAGGATGGCCTGGTTGGCGCGGTTGCGCGCCTGCTTGGCCGAGCCGCCGGCCGAATCGCCCTCGACGATGAAGAGTTCGGCACCGTCGGCCGAGCTCTGCGAGCAGTCGGCGAGCTTGCCGGGAAGGCGCAGCTTGCGCACGGCCGTCTTGCGGCTCACTTCCTTTTCCTTGCGGCGGCGCATGCGCTCTTCCGCCCGCTCGATCACCCATTCGAGCAGCTTGGCCGCTTCGGCGGGGTTGTCGGCAAGGTAATGGTCGAAGGGGTCGCGCAGCGCGTTCTCGACGATGCGCTGGGCCTCGACGGTGGCGAGCTTGTCCTTGGTCTGGCCGACGAATTCCGGCTCGCGGATGAAGACCGAGAGCATGCCGACCGCCGAGATCATCACGTCATCGGTGGTGATGGCGGCCGCGCGCTTGTTCTGCGTCAGCTCGGCGTAGTTCTTCAGGCCCTTGGTGAGCGCGATGCGCAGGCCCGCCTCGTGCGTGCCGCCGTCGGCCGTCGGGATGGTGTTGCAGTAGGAATGGATCAGCGAATCGCCGCCATACCAGGTGACGGCCCATTCCAGCGAGCCGTGGCCGCCCGACTTCTCGCTCTTGCCGGCGAATATCTCGCGGGTGACGGTATAGTCCTTGCCGAGCGTCGCCTGCAGGTAGTCCTTCAGGCCGCCGGGGAAGTGGAAGACGGCCTTTTCCGGCGTCTCGGAGCCTTCGGGCAGCAGCGAGGGATCGCAGCTCCAGCGGATTTCCACGCCGCCGAAGAGATAGGCCTTGGAGCGGGCCATGCGGAAGACGCGGCCGGGATCGAAACGGGCATGCGCGCCGAAGATCTCCGGGTCGGGATGGAAGCGCACCCGCGTGCCGCGACGGTTGTGCACGTCGCCGAGATCTTCCAGCGGCCCGAGCGGCTTGCCGCGCGAAAAGCGCTGGCGGTAGAGCTTGCGGTTGCGCGCGACCTCGACTTCGAGGAGGTCGGACAGCGCATTGACCACCGAGACGCCGACGCCGTGCAGGCCGCCCGAGGTCTCGTAGGCCTTGCCGTCGAACTTGCCGCCGGCATGGAGCACGGTGAGGATGACCTCCAGCGTCGACTTGCCGGGCATCTGCGGATGGTTCTCGACAGGGATGCCGCGGCCGTTGTCGGTGACGGTCAGGCAGCCGTCCGCATCGAGATTGACCTCGATGAAATTGGCATGGCCCGCGACGGCCTCGTCCATCGAGTTGTCGATGACTTCGGCGAAGAGATGGTGCAGCGCCTTCTCGTCCGTGCCGCCGATATACATGCCGGGGCGCATGCGCACGGGCTCGAGGCCCTCCAGCACGCGGATGGCAGAGGCGTCGTAGCCGCCGGAGCCTTCGGTCGGGGCGGCGGGCGCCGGCGCGCTTTCGGCGGCGGGGGCCGGAGCGGGCGTGGGCACGGGCTTTTCCTCCGCCGCGGCGGGCTGCCGGGCAGGCTCGGAAGGCATGTTGGCGAAAAGGTCGTTATTGTCGTCTTGCATGGGCCGTTCAGAGTTTGTTCCGTTTGCCGGTTCTTCCCGCCGATCCATGGGGATCGGGGCCGGCAAGGATGAGGTCGTCAGCGAATCACTGGCGACTCTGCCAGATTCCGTGGGTTTTCGCGATGTCCGGACGCGCCAACCGCCGGGCGAGGATTGCTTTGCGCGCGGACGGATGGCAAGTATCGCCAGCCCAGGGGAGCCTCACTTCATGCGTCAGTCCACAGTTCATTCTCTCCGCCGGCTGATTCTGGCCGCGCTCTTCGCCGGTTTTACGGCCGACAGTGCCGCCGCGCTGACGCTCAAGCCCTGGAAGGACGAGCTCTTCGGCTATCCCGCCGTGGTCGAGACGACGGATAACGGCGCGCTCCGCGTCGTCGATTACCAGGAGATGCGCGACATCAACGGCCGCGACCAGGTGCCCGAGCGGCGCGTCAGATCGGCCTATGTCTCGACGGCGGTGAAGAAGGCGCAGCAGAACCTGACGGTGGATACGCCCGCCGGGCCGATCGACGTGGCGATGACCGGAAAGGGCGAAGGCGCCTCCTTCACCGTCATCTTCATCCACGGCCGGGGCGGCGACCGTCGGCTCGGCAACAACGACTGGAACTTCGGCGGCAATTTCAACCGCATCAAGAACCTCGCCGTGCAGAACGGCGGCGTCTACTACGCGCCGAGCGCGCCCTCCTTCGACGATGCGGGCGCGGCGCGCATCTCCGGCCTGATCCTGCGCGCCAAGGCGCTTTCGCCGGACAGGCCCGTCATCCTCGCCTGCGCCTCGATGGGCAGCTTCATCTGCGCCCGCGTCGTGCGCGATGCGACGGCGGTCAGGAGCCTTTCCGGCATGGTGCTGATGGGCGGGGCGGCGGATGGCGACTATGCCAAGACCCCGGCCTTCAAGGCGAAGCTGCCGGTCTTCTTCACCCATGGCGACAGCGACAGCGTCTATGCAGCCAACGACCAGATCGCCGTCTTCCGCAAATTGCTGAAGGCCGGCATTCCAACGCGCTTCGTGCTGTTCCAGACGGGCGGCCACGGCACGCCGGTGCGCATGACCGACTGGCGCGAGACGCTGAACTGGATCTTCGCGCAGTAAGCGTTCCGCTCAGATCGAGCGCAGCAGGACCTTGGTCGAACCGACGGCGGCGGCGATGTCGCGGTAGTGGCTGGCGCGCTTCTCCGAATTTTCCGAGGCGCGCAGGAGCTGCGTCTGCGCCTCCTCGATGACCTGCCGGGCCGCCTCCATCGCCTTTTCGAGATTGCGCTTGCGGACGGCCGTATAGGTCTTGGTCTCTTTCATGCGCGCATTGCCGCGCGAGCGCATGCGCGGGGCCTTTGCGTCGAGATTGGCGGCCTGGATGCGCCCGAGCCGGCCGGCGGCGCGCTGGACGATCTGCCGGGCCTCGTCATAGGCCTTGCCCTTCGGGATGCGCCGGGCGATGTCGAGGAGGCGCTGGCGCAGGCAATCGATACGGTAGACCGGCTCGTAGGCCGCGCATTCGGCGCTGGCGGCGTTGATGTTCCTGACGATGGAACGGGTGAGGTAGTCGGTCGGTGTCGGCGTATCCATGAGGCCGCCGCCCGATCCTGTGGCGATTCCCGTGGTCGTGCCGCCGCCCGGCGCCGGGGCTGCCTGTCCGTAGGCCTCCGGCATGGAGCCGAGGGCGAGCGCCGTTGCAAGGAAGGCCGCTGCGAGCGGGCGCACTGTTTCAGGCTTTCCCATCGTCCTTCCGCCTCCCGCTACTGTGTCTGCCCGAAGGCCATGCGCATGCTGCGCTGGGTGCCCGCGCCGAGATCGCCGTCTATCGCGCCGGTATAGAACCTGTTGCGCCGGAGTTCGGCCTGCAGGGCGCGCCGTGTTTCCGGCTTGAACATGGTCGGGCGATTGGTGAGTTGAGCCAGCACGTCGTCGACGCCGGCGCGCAGCGCCTGGTAGAGATAGGCCGCGGCATCCTCGGGCGTCTTGCCGGGAATGACGCCGTCGTCGATGAGGGCGGCGACGTTGAACATGGCCTGCGGATGGCGCAGGTCCGCCGCCCTGATGAAGAGCTCGACCGCCTTCTTCGGATCGCGCGGCAGGCCCTCCGTTCCCTGGTAATAGAGGAAGCCGAGATCGTTGATGGCATCGGCAAAGCCGAGATCGGCGGACCTGCGGTAGAGCTTCAGCACCTCGGGCACGTTCTGCGGCGTGCCGATGCCCTTTTCATGGAGCTTGCCGAGCTCGAACATGGCCTCCGCATCGCCGGCCTCCGCCGCCTTGCCGAAGAGCCTGAAGGCCTCGGACGGCTGGAACTTGGCCGAATCCGGCGAGAGCGCCATATAGCCGAGGCCGATCATCGCGCGGGTGTTGCCTTCCTCGGCAAGGCTTGCGAGCTGTGCCGCCTGATCGGGTTTCAGCGCCTGCCACTGGCCGGCCTTGTCGGCGATATCGGCGACCTTCGCGTCCCCGCCGGCGAGGAAAAAGGGCGCGCCCGAGAGCGAGCCGTAGAAATGCGGCTGCTGGCGATTGGCCGTCAGGCTCATCACCCGGTCGCGGACCTGTCGGAAGACGAGGCCGATCTCGACATCGGGACGCGGCAGGCTTTCGAGGATGGCGCTGGTGAAGGGGCTGTGCTCGCCTTCGCCGTCGAGCGCCACCTTGCCGCCCTCCGCGGCATAGACGACGAGCATGCCCTGCGCGGGATCGGGTGCGGCGAGCCCGTCGCCCGTCGCCGAGGCGCCGGCCATGCCGGCCGTCGCGGCGAGGTCGTAGGAGGCGGGGAAGGGATTGTTGCGGCAGGAATCGAGAATGACGATGCGCAGCTTGCGGGCCCTGGCGACGCTGCCGAGAACCGAGCGCAGGCTGACCGCCTGCTCGGGAATCTTTCCGGGATCGTCGACATGGATGTCGACGGGAATGAGGTAGTTCTCGCCCGCCGCCTCGACGCCATGGCCGGCATAGTAGACCATGGCGATATCCGCCGTTTCGGACTTGCGCGAGAAGGCGGCGATCGTCTCCTTCATCTGCGCGAGCGGCACGTCGATCGCAAGGTCGACCGTGAAGCCGAGCTTTTCGAGCATGGCGCCGACCGCGCGGGCATCGGCCTCGGTGTTGCGCAGCGGCGAGATGGAGGTATAGGCGGACATGCCGACGACGAGCGCGACGCGCCGGGCGCTGACTTCGCGCGAAGCCAGTGTCTCCTCGGCCGTCACGCGGCCGACGGGGGATTTTATCGGCATCAGGCCGCGCGTCTGCGCCGGGCCGTCCTGTGCCGCCACGCCGCCGGCAAGCAGGAGCACGGCCATAGCGACGGCTATGCGGCGTCGTGAGGGAAGCATGCGCCCCGTCCATCCTGCATCGATCGATCTCGGCCTTGCTCCATTACGTTTCACGAACGCGGAATATTCAAGCCCGCGCGCGGCAGAACGCACCTTTTCTTGGCGGCCCCGATTTGCTACGCCCCATGCCAACGCTTTATGGAGGGGATGCTCATGACACCGGACGTTACACCGCTCGTCGCCGGAAACTGGAAGATGAACGGCACGCGCGCATCGCTCGACCAGATCAAGGCGATGGCCGAAGGCGTGAAGGGGTCGCTCTCGCAGAGGGTGGAGACGCTGATCTGCCCGCCGGCGACCCTGCTCTACGTCGCGACCGCGCTCTGCGACGACAGCCCGCTCCAGATCGGTGCGCAGGATTGCCACGAGAAGGCGTCCGGCGCGCATACCGGCGACATCTCGGCCGAGATGATCGCCGACTGCTTCGGCACCCACGTCATCGTCGGCCATTCCGAACGCCGCACGGACCACGAGGAGAGCGACGCGCTGGTGCGCGCCAAGGCCGAGATCGCCCACCAGAACGAACTCGTCGCCATCGTCTGCATCGGCGAGACGGGCGATGAGCGCAAGGCCGGCAAGACGCTGGACGTGCTCAAGACTCAGCTTGCCGCCTCCGTGCCGGACGGCGCGACGGCGACAAACACCGTGATCGCCTATGAGCCGGTCTGGGCCATCGGCACGGGCCTGACGCCGACGGCGGCGGACGTGGAGGAGGCCCATGCCTTCATGCGCGCCGAGCTGACCGCGCGCTTTGCCGGCGAGGGCGCGAAGATGCGCATTCTCTATGGCGGCTCGGTCAAGCCGGGCAATGCGAAGGAACTGATGGGCGTCGCCAATGTCGACGGCGCGCTGATCGGCGGGGCGAGCTTGAAATCGGACGACTTCCTTGCCATCTACCGCGCATATGAAGCGCTGACGGCCTGAGGCCCGTCCGCCGGCCCGCAAAAGGGCGGGCGGAACGACGGGAAGGGCTTGGAATGCCGCGCGGCTTGGTATATTGAGCCGCAAACCTGAAATTTGGCCGTCTGGCCGGGATCTTGGAAAACATGCAGACCATCTTGCTCGTCATCTATCTCATGGTCGTCGTCGCGCTGATCGGCGTCGTGCTGATCCAGCGGTCTGAAGGCGGTGGCCTCGGCATCGGCGGCGGCTCCGGTTTCATGTCCGCCCGTGGCACGGCCAATGCGCTGACGCGCACGACCGCGATCCTCGCGACGCTGTTCTTCGTTCTGGCGATCGGCATGGGCATCCTCGCCCGCTACGAGACGCAGCCGACCGACATTCTCGACCGCATTCCGGGCACGACCGGCACGGGCGGCGTTCTCGACGCGCTCGGTGGCGCCCAGCAGAACCAGGGCACCCAGAACAACACGAACCAGACCCCCGCGACGACCGGCACGCAAACCGTTCCGAGCGAAGGCGGCGCGGCCACCGGCACGGGCAACTCGTCGACAACGACGACGGGCACCGGCACGGGTGCCGCTACGGGCGAGGGCGGCAACGCCGGCGTCCCGAGCGGCCAGTAAGCCGCAAAAGCGAAAACAAACCGGCCGGTTGGCGCAAACCAACCGGCCTTCTTCTGTGTAAAACGCCGATTGCGACTTCCGAAATCACGCCCAAGGTGATTTTTCGGTAGCGGAATCGATTTTGAAAAGGTATCCGGTGACTCCCATGGCGCGATATGTATTCATCACTGGCGGCGTGGTTTCTTCCCTCGGAAAAGGCATCGCGGCCGCTGCACTCGGAGCTCTCCTTCAGGCCCGCGGTTACCGCGTGCGCCTCAGGAAGCTGGACCCCTATCTCAATGTCGACCCGGGCACCATGAGCCCGACGCAGCACGGCGAGGTGTTCGTCACCGACGACGGCGCGGAGACCGACCTCGACCTCGGCCACTATGAGCGCTTCACCGGCCGCTCGGCGACCAAGACCGACAACATCACCACTGGCCGTATCTACAAGAACATCATCGACAAGGAACGCCGCGGCGACTATCTCGGCGCGACCGTGCAGGTCATTCCGCACGTCACCAACGAGATCAAGAACTTCGTCACCGAAGGCAATGACGACTACGACTTCGTGCTCTGCGAGATCGGCGGCACGGTGGGCGACATCGAGGCCATGCCCTTCATGGAGGCGATCCGCCAGCTCGGCAACGACCTGCCGCGCGGCACGGCCGTCTATGTCCACCTGACGCTGATGCCCTATATCCCGGCCGCCGGCGAGTTGAAGACCAAGCCGACGCAGCATTCCGTCAAGGAGCTGCAGGCCATGGGCATCCACCCGGACATCCTGCTGGTGCGCGCCGACCGCGAAATCCCGGAAGCCGAGCGCAAGAAGCTCTCGCTGTTCTGCAACGTGCGCCCGACCGCCGTGATCCAGGCGCTCGACGTGGCGTCGATCTACGACGTGCCGCTCGCCTATCACAAGGAAGGCCTCGACGACGAGGTCCTGGCCGCCTTCGGCATAGAGCCGGCGCCCAAGCCGCGCCTTGAGGCCTGGCAGAAGGTTTCCGACCGCATCAAGACGCCGGAAGGCGAGGTGACCATCGCCATCGTCGGCAAGTACACCGGCCTCAAGGACGCCTACAAGTCGCTGATAGAGGCGCTCTATCACGGCGGCATCGCCAATCACGTCAAGGTCAAGCTCGAGTGGATCGAATCGGAAGTCTTCGAGAAGGAAGACCCGGCGCCTTACCTCGAGAAGGTGCACGGCATCCTCGTTCCCGGCGGTTTCGGCGAGCGCGGCTCGGAAGGCAAGATCAATGCGGCGCGCTTCGCCCGCGAGCGCAAGGTGCCCTATTTCGGCATCTGCTTCGGCATGCAGATGGCCGTGGTCGAGGCGGCACGCAATCTCGCCGGCATCGAAAAGGCTTCCTCCACCGAGTTCGGCAAGACGGCCGAGCCGGTCGTCGGCCTGATGACCGAATGGGTGAAGGGCAACGACCTGGAGAAGCGCTCCGCTTCCGGCGATCTCGGCGGCACGATGCGCCTCGGCGCCTACCGCGCCTCGCTCAAGGGCGGCACGAAGATCGCCGACATCTACGGCTCGACGGACATTTCCGAGCGTCACCGCCATCGCTACGAGGTTAATGTCGACTATAAGGGCAAGCTGGAAAGCTGCGGCCTCGTCTTCTCCGGCATGTCGCCGGATGGCCTTCTGCCGGAGACGGTCGAATATGCCGACCATCCGTGGTTCATCGGCGTGCAGTATCACCCGGAACTGAAGAGCCGGCCGCTCGATCCGCATCCGCTCTTTGCAAGCTTCGTGGAAGCGGCGCTGGAACAGAGCCGCCTCGTCTGAGAACAGCGTTCAAACGAAAAGCCCGGCATTTCCGCCGGGCTTTTTGCATTTCAGGGCACTCAGCGCGAATAGGGCGAGAAGCACTGCTTGCGCGGGCCGTTGTTCGGCTGGAACGTGTTGTCATAGGCCCGGTACGAGCGGTAGCGGTTGGCGCACCAGTTCACATGAGCGCTTCCGCTGGCGCGCGGCTGGTTGGCGACCGCCCCGCCGATGGCAGCACCGAGGCCGAAGGCGGCCAGCGGATACCACCAGCCGTCCGAATGGCGGCGGTAGCCCGGGCGATAATGGTTATACCCGCGATGGCCATGCCAGCGGCGCTGGTGACGGTACTGTACCTGTTCCACCGCGGAGGCCGAGGGGACGGGAACCTGAGGAAAAGTGACCGCCTGGGCAGGCACGAAGGAGGTGAGGGCAACGGCGACCGAAAGGGCGCCGGCGGCAAGGCCGGACTTCATCTTCAGCATGGGATAACCTTTCCTGCTTGTTTGGCGCCAGAACGTCCTCAGGCCGGATTCGGTTCCATTTCCGCCGCACACGCAGATGGTTTTGCGCGAAATGTCAAAAAAAACGGGCTGGTCCGCCTTTCGGCTCGCCAACCCGTTCCGGTAAGTTTGCGGATCAGGGTGTTCGGGGTACAGGGGCTTTCGCCGCAATCCGGCTGCATCTCCAGATCTCCTGTAAGGCCGATCATGCCCGAACGCCTTTTTGCCGATTGACATAAGGCGCAGCTTTTTTGACAATTTCCACATGATCAGGCAAGCGCCGCGGCAGGGGCCGCTCGACGTGACCATCCTTCTTTTGCCGGAGTCGTCGATCATGTCGCTCGCCTCCGTGCTCGATCCCATGCGCGCGGCCAACCGCGTGATGCCGGAACCGGTGTTCCGCTGGACGATCCTGTCGCCCGGCGGCAAGCCCGTGGTGCTGACCTGCGGCGTGGAAATCCGCGTCGACGGCAGCTTCGACGACGCCATGAGCGGTGACGCGCTGCTCGTCATAGCCGGCTTCAACCAGGATCGCCACGCGAATCGCAGCTTCATTAGTCGGCTCAAGAAAGTGACGCGCCGGTTCGGTATCGTCGCGGGTATCGAATCGGGCTGCTGGCTGCTGGCGCGTTCGGGCCTCCTGGACGGGCGCGACGCGACGGCGCATTGGGAGGAGCTGGAGGATTTCGCCGCCGCCTTTCCGGCCCTCAACGTGCGGGCGGACCGCTTCGTCACCGACGGGCCGCTCTGGACCTCGGGCGGCGCCTCGCCGACCTTCGACATGATGCTGCATCTGGTGCGCGAGCGCTTCGGCTCGGCCGTCGCGCTCGATGTGGCGAGCGTCTTCGTCTATGACGAGACCCATGCGGCGACGGACGCCCAGCCGCTCGTCTCGCTCGGCCGGCTTGCCGAACACCAGCCGGACCTCGCCGCCGCCATCCGCCTGATGGAGCGCACCATCGACCGTCCGCTGACCATCGCGGCGCTGGCGCGCCGGCTCGGCTTCTCGACGCGCAAGCTGGAGACGCTGTTTGCGGGCGGGCTCGGCATCGGGCCGGGGAAATATTACCTGCGCCTACGGCTGACCGCCGCACAGCGCCTCGTGCGCGACACGCCGCTGTCGATGCAGGATGTGGCGCTGCGCAGCGGCTTCGACAGCCTCTCCGCCTTTTCCCGCGCCTTCCGCAATCATTTCGGCGCGAGCCCGCTGAAGCTGCGGGCGGAGATGCGGGTGTAGGGGTGATGCCGGTACGGAAGTGTTTGTCGCGCGGATTCTCGGGTCGAATCCGAGGATGACGGAAGGGAGGCGATAGTTTCCCACCCGTTCAACGGTGCGGAATGCAGTACTCTTCCACCGCGCGCATCTTCTCTTCTGTCGTCATCCTCGGGTTCGACCCGAGGATCCACGCCGCGGCGCGCACTCACTCCAAACAAAAAGGCGGGCCTGAGGCCCGCCTTTTCTGTCTCGCTGCCGATCCTAGTGCAGGATCTGGCTGAGGAAGAGCTTGGTGCGCTCGTGCTGCGGATTGTCGAAGAACTCGTGCGGCGAGTTTTGCTCGACGATCTGGCCCTGGTCCATGAATATGACCCGGTTGGCAACCTGGCGGGCAAAGCCCATTTCGTGCGTTACGCACAGCATGGTCATGCCTTCTTCGGCCAGCGATACCATCGTGTCGAGCACTTCCTTGACCATTTCCGGATCGAGCGCCGAGGTCGGCTCGTCGAACAGCATGATCTTCGGCTTCATGCACAGCGAGCGGGCGATCGCCACGCGCTGCTGCTGGCCGCCCGAGAGCTGGCCGGGATATTTGTGGGCCTGTTCCGGGATCTTGACGCGCTTGAGATAGTGCATCGCCACTTCCTCGGCGTCCTTCTTCGGCATCTTGCGCACCCA
>NZ_QNUJ01000010.1 GCF_003574625.1 Shinella zoogloeoides | reverse complement strand
GGCGGCGGCAACGGCGGCAATGGCGGAAGCCAGGGTGGCGGTAACGGCGGCGGCGGCGGCAACGGCGGCAATGGCGGAAGCGGCCATGGCGGCGGTGGCGGCGGCGGCGGCGGCGGCGGTGGCAGCGGCGGTAGCGGCTCCGGTGGCGGCAACGGCGGTGCTGGCGGCAACGGCGGCAATGGCGGCAGCGGCAGCAACGGCGGCAGCGGCGGCAGTGGCGGCGGCGGCGGCAATGGCGGCGGCGGTGGCCATCGTTAAGCAAGGAACCGCAGCAACGGTCGTTGCTTGAACCTCGAAACGAAAAAGGCCAAGGGAGCAGCGCTCCCTTGGCCTCATGCGTTGTTCATTCCATGTCAACCAGCCCGGTCGCAAGCGTTCCCGCTCCGGCCGCCTGCCGTTTTACAAATCCGTGGTCTGCGTTCCGCAGGGCCTGATATGTTGGCTGACATATTCATAGGGCATGACCTTGAGATTGCGGTTCAGCCCGCCATTGTCCCTCAGCCAGCCGAGAACCCAGCGCGGATACTTCTTCAGCAGATAGGTCGCGGCGACCCTGTTGCCCTGCGAGGAGCTGCCGAACGGCAGGTGGAAGCCGAAGCGCGCGGCGGGCGTCACGCAAAGCTGCTCCTGGTTGAGGCCGAGATAGATGGTGCAGGCGGAATCGCAGCGGCCGCTGAATTTCACCGGCTGCCCCGTCTGTTCGAGTTGAGCCGCCTTGAGGGCATAATCGACGATCATGCCACCGTGGTCATTGCCGACCGTGTAGAAGGCCCCCGTCCCCGACACGGCCATTGCCGTGGCGGTCGTCGTCGCAAGTGCGACCAGGGCGATGGATGCAATGCGAGCAGTGCTGGCGATCGGCTTCATGAGAGTGTCTCCGTTTACGAGACGTCTATCAGTCATTCCTAAAATTCCCGTTAAGATGTAGCGCTGAATGCGCGCCCGGTGGAAAGGGGACCGGCAAAGGCCGGCCTTTCTTCAAGCGCTACTCCGAAACCGCACGGGAAACGGCCGTGGGTAAAACGCAGGACAAAGCGGTGCGCGCAAGACCGGGAAAAAACGGGCAAGTTGGGCATTAGTATGGCCTTAAATACGTGAAAGCGGTGAATGTCCCCGTTTTCCCCGGAACCCACAGCAGGCTCGGCATCGTCGTTTCACCACTCTAGCATGAAGCAGGGCAACAACGAATGCCGTCCGAGCAACGCCGGCGCCAATCGGCCGGCACACCCGGAAAATCCCGGTTCCGGACAGTATAGCTGCTTGTATTCGCTATCGTTTACGAAAAGGCAAGGTTAACGGCTCGCTAAGGTTTTTCCTCTACTTTTCATGAGTGATATGGGGATCGGCAGGGGGCTGCCGGTCCGGGGATGACAGGTGTTTCGTGGCGGACAGGTTTCGCGAACTGGAGAGACCGCAAGCCGGGCGGCCGAAGGACATCGTATTGATGGCCACGGTCTCCAGCTTCGAGAGCCTGCGTTTTCCGTCGCGGTCGGATCTCGTCCAGTTCGGCGAACTTTTCGAACAGCTCTATGCCGCTTCCAGCGATGAAGCGCGCCGGCAGGCCGTCGCCGCCCTGTCGCGCTGCCCGCAGGTGCCGCAGGAAACCGCCCTGTTCATCGCGCATCAGCCGATCGGCATCGCGGCCATCTTCCTGATGGGCTCGAAGGCGATAACCGACGGCACGCTGCTCGACATCCTGCGCGCCACCGGCCCGGACCATGCCCGCGCCATCGGCCGGCGCGACGATCTTTCGCCCGCCGTCATCGAGGCGCTGGTCGGTACCCACCAGAAGCATGCCAGCCGCAGGACCGGCGAGGACCGCGCGGAGGCCCTTCGCGAGGCCGCGCGGCTGGAGCGGGAAGAGGAAATCCGCGCGGAATTGCGCGCGCTCGTGCGCGCGGCGACGCCCGCCGCCGAGGCGCCCGTCCGGCTGGTGCCGGCAAGCGAGATTCATCAGGCGCTGTTCGTGCGCTTCGCGCGCTCGGGCGATGTCGGCATGATCGCGGTGACGCTCGCCGATGCGCTCGCCTCCAGCCAGTGGCTTTCCGAACGCATCCTTCTCGATGTCTCGGGCCGGCAGCTCGGCGAGACGCTGCTGGCGCTCGGCGTGGCGGAGGCCGACGGCCTCTCCGTGTTGAGGACGATCTATCCGCATCTGGCCGAAGGCGGCGCCGAGACGCTCATCGCCTCGCTCGACCCCGCCGAGGCGACCCGCCGTGTCGAGAGCTGGCAGAGAGCCGACCGCTACACGAATGGCGACGGCCTGCTGAAGGCCGCCAACGGCGACGCTGCCCCGGCCGGAGGGCTGGAGCATCGGGACGCATTCCCAGGACCCGGCCGGCAGAGCGCCGCCGGCTGACGCCCCCTCAAAACACCCGGCGCCGCACCGGCGCGCGGACCGCAGCTTCCTCGTCCCGCCCGCCCGAAAGCGCGGCCAGCGTCGTCAGCACGAACATTCCCGAAATCAGCAGCGCGAGGGCAGGCAGCACGATCAGCATGGGTCTCTCCAGGGGTCCGCACAGGCCGCTGCCTGTGTGCCTTGCTTTTCCCATGGCCGGATGTGGGCCGCTGTTCCCGGCGGAACAGGCGTCATGCGGAGGCTTGCCCCTCACCCTAACCCTCTCCCCGCAAGCGGGGAGAGGGGACGTGCTCCACGCGCGGTAGTCATTTGGGGAAACCGGTTCGACATATCCCCTTCGCCCCGCTTGCGGGGAGAAGGTGGCCGGCAGGCCGGATGAGGGGCGCATCGCCTACGTTGGAGGACCCTCCTCCTCTATCGCCGGAAGAACCCGTCATCCTTCGGCTCCGCCCCGGCAAACGCGATGAGATCGCCGAGATCGTCCGTCTCGATGGAGATCACCCAGAGATCGCCGTCGAAGCGGCGTTCGCGCGCCACGGCGTCGGTGACCGCGGCCGCCTCCGCCCGCTCCAGCCGCGTTTCGAAGAGCCGCCGGCCAGTGTCGTCCTCGTCGAAGAAACTTTGCGGGGCGGGCGCGTGGAGACTTTCCGTGCCGTCGCGGAATATCTGTCGCACGAAGACCGCCCCCGCCTCCTCCGCGCCCTTGGCCTCCACGGCGGCGAAATCACCGCGGGCGAAGACCCGGCGCATCAGGGCGGAGACGAAGATATCAGTGCGAAGGCGCATATCCGGGGCCCCACGCGGCGGGCGCTACAGCGCGCCGATGTCCTTGAGCTTGGCGAGGACCTGCTCGTTCGGCTCGCCGGTAACCGGAAGGCGGTAATGCTTCTCGAAATGGCGGATCGCGGTGCGCGTCTTCTCGCCGATCAGGCCATCGACGGCGATGTCCGCATAGGCGATGTTGCTGAGGCCCTTCTGGATCTGCATCACCAGCTCGCTCGGCGCGGGCCTTGCGACCGCCGAGGTGACGCCGGGATCGGCCTCGGCGCGCAGGATGGCGGCGGCGACCGGGTCGGCCTCGTCCTTGGCTCTCGCCTGCGCGCCCGCCGCCGCGGCGGGCTGCTTCTCGATGAGGCTCGCCACCTCGTCGAAGGGGCGTTCGGCCGGGGTCACATCGGTCACTTCCGGCAGGGCCTCGCCCTCCTCCAGTCGCTCGATGACGAAGGTCGTCTGGTCGTGCGGCTCCGGCCGGGTGGCGGTGAAGCCGAGGGAATTATCGGCCGAGCGGGTCTTCAGGAACGGCGACGGATGGCCGCCCGGCTGGTACCAGAGCGCATTGGCCGCCACGAAGGAGAAAACGACGACGAAGGCCGAGACGCCGCCGATCACGCCCGGATGGCGCGCGGCGAGCCCGCCGAGGGCGGAAAGCCCGGCGATCACCATATTCGGCCGGCGCTGCGGCTGGCTGCGCCCGCGAGACCCGCCCTTGCGGACCTGGCCCTGGGGCCGCCGCTCAGGCTGTCTTCTGACGTGCGCGTTCATCTTGCGTGTCCTTGCCATCGTCCGACGGCTGGTAAACTTTCTCTGCCCCCGCTGCAAGGCGCGGCGGGAAATCGACGGTGGATGCCGCGGGCCGCAGCTCCCCGTCGCGCGCCACGCCCGCCCCGTCCGCCGGAATGCGGATGGTGATGACGGTGCCCTCGCCCGGCCGGCTCTCGACGGCGAAGCTGCCGCCGTGCAGCGCGACGAGGCCCTTGACCAGCGACAGGCCGAGGCCGGTGCCCTCGTATTTGCGGGTATACTCGTTCTGCACCTGCATGAAGGGCTGGCCGATCGACGCCAGCTTGTCGGCGGGGATGCCGATGCCGGTGTCGCTGACCGTCAGCAGCAGGTCGCGGCCTTCCCGCGCCGCATCGATGGTGACGATGCCGCCGCGGTCGGTGAACTTGATGGCGTTGCCGACGAGGTTGATGAGGATCTGCTGGATCGCCCGCTGGTCGGCGACGGCCTCGCCGATGGCGCGCGGCACGCGGCTCGTCAGCTTGATGCCCTTCTCTCGCGCCTGGAGGCCGAGCATCTGCTCGCAGGCCTTGACGCTGTCGGCGACGAGGAAGGGTTCCGTCAGCAGCTCGTAACGGCCGGCCTCGATCTTCGAGACGTCCAGCATGGTGTTGACCACGGACAGGAGATGCGAGCCCGACTGGTGGATCAGCCCGACATATTCACGCTGGCGATCGTTCTCCAGCCGGCCGAAATATTCGCCGGCGAGAATGTCGGAAAAGCCGAGGATGGCGTTGAGCGGCGTGCGCAGCTCGTGGCTGACGGCGGCGAGGAAGCGCGTCTTGGCGTCGTTGGCCGATTCGGCCTCCTCGGCCTTGCGCGCATTCTCGTTGCGCAGCCGCGCCTCGTCGGACATGTCGCGCGACTGGGCGACCACGGCGGCGAGCGCGCCGTCGGGGCCGGCCAGCGCCGTCATCTCCACGCGCATGTGCATGAACTGCTCGGCATCCACCTCGATGCGCGGGCGGTCGATGCGGATGTCCACCGTCTCGCGGGCGCCGCCCTGGCGCAGCCGGTCGATGGCGGCGAGGAAGGCGATGCGGTCGGAAACGTGAATCTGGTCGAGATAGCCGCGGCCCGCCGGATCGCGCATCCAGGAGAGCATGTCGGCGCGATCGCGGCCGTGCACGGCGGTGACGAAGCCGCGCGCATCATGCAGCGTGACGAGGCCGGCGAAGAGATCGTAGGGCGAGACGTCGCTCGGCGCGGCCTCCGCCATCGTCTCGGCGAAGCTCTTGTGCGGGAGCGGCTTCGGGCGGCGCACCGAGGTGACGGCGGCCGAAAGCAGCGCGCCGGCGCCGGCAAGCGCGACGCCCGCCGGGAGCGCGGCGGAAGCGGGCAGGACGGCGGAGAGCGCCAGCGGCAGGCCGGGCACGGCGGCAAGCAGCGCCAGCGTCGTCGCGCGCAGCGAGGCGGAGGGGCGCGCATCGGCGGCGCCCGCGCCAGCAACGCCAGCAACGGCGCCCAGACGGGCTGCCATTCTGTCCGCGATGATGGTCAATTGGCGCAACGCAAAACCCTGCCGTTCATGTTCTTTTCTGTGAGGCCAAAATCGCATCGGCGACTTAAGGAAAGGATAAACGGCAGGGGCCGCAAGCGGGCGAAAAAGGCCCAAAAGTCCCATTTCGGGGCAATCCAACGGCCATTCGTCCGGCGTGGTTAACGGGGCGTAAGCGCCTCATTTTGCGGCATTTTTCTGTTCATATTAACTTTTGGGGCAAGGCCCCTGCCGCCCCCTTCCCGGCATTCCGGCAGCTTGGACCCCGATGGCGCGCCATCATCCTTAACGCCGATCGCTAAAATCTGCCGCAAATGCCGGTAAAGTGCGAAATAGATCGCATTTTAATCAAAACTGGGCAAAACCCGAACGATTCCTGCAAAGGGGAATTTCCTTCCGGCCCCTATTCTCGCATCAACGGTTCGCCAAGGACCAAACGAGCCGACGGCCGCAAGACGCCGGGGCACCAACGAGGATGGCAAGCAATGTGGTTTCTGATCAAGGGAACGTTCTGGTTCTCACTGGTTCTGGTCCTGCTCCCCTTCCTGGACCCGGAATCCTCCGACAAGCTGAACAGGGGGCCGAGCGTCGAGATCGGCGACACGTTCAGCGCCGCCAGCGAGGCGCTCAACTATGTGACGGGCATGTGCGCCGAAAAGCCGGATGTCTGCCAGAAGGGCAGCGAGACCTTCGTCGCCCTCGGCCACCGGGCCCGTGAAGGCGCCCGCATCGCCTACCAGTTCCTCGATACCCAGTTCGCCGACGAGGACGTCGCCTCTGCCGAGCCGGCAAAGAAGGAAGCGCTGAACCAGCCGCTTCCGGCCGTCGCGAAGATCGACGCCGACGACGAGGTCATCACCGGCACCATCGCCGTGCCGACCCGCCGCCCCGACCACAAGGGCTGACGCCGCCCCTCTTCCAAGACGCGATCCCGCAGCCTTTGCGGCATTGCTCCCCAAGTTTCTGCCTGCCTCACTCGTTGCCTAGCAACCGCCGCATGGACCCGTTCCCTGCGGCGTTTCTTTTTGCGCGCGGCGGTTTGCGGTTCAAATAGCGGGCCGGCTCGCCTATATGGAAGGCGGATAGCCCGGACGGAACGAACATGGCCACGCTGCAAGAGATCATCGACGACTTCGCCTTCCTCGACGAATGGGAGGACCGCTACCGCTATGTCATCGAGCTCGGCAAGGCGCTGCCGGACCTTCCCGAAGACCAGCGCACCGCGGCCAACAAGGTGCAGGGTTGCGCCAGCCAGGTCTGGCTCGTCAGCCACAGCGCGGGCGGCGCCGACCCGGTGATGACCTTCGAGGGCGATTCGGACGCCCATATCGTGCGCGGCCTCGTCGCCATCGTGCTCGCCATCTATTCCGGCAGGCACGCCTCCGAAATCGCCGCCCTCGACGCCATCGACACCTTCAACACGATCGGCCTCGTCGAACACCTCTCCTCCCAGCGCGCCAACGGCCTGCGCTCGATGGTGCGCCGCATCCGCGAAGAGGCGGCGATGCGGGTGGCGGCGTAGGGAAGCTTGCCGGGGAGCGGGCAAAGGTCCTGCCCCCGTGGTGGAGAGATGAGGCGAGGCCCCTTGCCCCTCATCCGGCCTGCCGGCCACCTTCTCCCCGCAAGCGGGGAGAAGGGGATATGCCGCACCGTTTCCCCTAGCCAATAACCATGCGTGGGGCACGCCCCCTCTCCCTGCTCGGCGGAGAGGGTCAGGGCGAGGGGCGAATCTCAGCACGGTATTTCCGGCCGATACCCCTCCGCCCCCCAGGCATGTGCCCGTCGCTTACCGGCGGCCGGCGGGGCGTAGTGCCGGGCGAGCGCCATCAGGGAAGCGCGCAGGAGGAGTTTTGCGGAGCGGGCGGGCCATTGGCGTTCGCGTTCCACGGTTTCCAGCCCTTTCATGAAGCAGCAGACGTCGAGGGCGACGCCGGAGAGTTCCGGGCCCATCGCCTCGATGGCACGGGCGACGCGCAGGCGCGCGGCGAGCGCCGTGTCGGTAAGGTCGCGCGACGCGCCGGCCTCGCCCTTCTGGCGGCCGGCGATGCGCGGCTCCCAGGACATGGTCATGCGCGGCTGGAGGCCGCCGCGGGTGAAATCGGCGTGCAACCGTTCGCCGGCAGCGAGCGCGCTTTCCGGAAGATAGGCGTCGCCCGACTTCTCCTTCAGCCGGGAAAGGCCCGCCAGCGGCGATTCGACGCGGTTGGCGAGCGCCTTTTCGCGCACGCCGTCACGCAGCACCACGACCTCCTCGATATCCCGGTGCTGACCTGCGAAGGGCGTTTCCGCCTCGCAGAGCCGGCGACGCAGATGCGCGCGCGCCTCCGGCGTCGCCGCCAGCAGGTTCCCGTCGCGGCGGACGAGGCCGAGGCTAAGGGCCTCCCCGAGGATCGCGGGGGAGACGGACTGCGCCCTGCCGCCGGCAGCGGCGAGCGTGCCCTCGCCCTCGAGGCGCGCTTCGCCGGCCGCCAGCAGGAAGCGCAGGAGCTTCGCAAGGTCGGCGGCATTCTTCCGTGCGGTCGCGTCACTCATGGCTGCCGATCCCCGCCGGGCCGAACACCGAAAGGACGACGCGCTCGATGGCCGAGACGAAGGCGTCGAAGGCGGCATCGTCGCGGCGATCCTCCACCACGTTGCAGGCATGGCCGACCGTGGTGCGGTCGCGGCCGAAGGCCATGCCGATCTCCGAGAGCGAAAGCCGCAGCACGACGTGGGAGACATACATGGCGATCTGGCGCACATGGCAGGTGGTGCGCCGGCTGTCGCGGCGCCAGAGCGGGCGGTCGCCCGCAAGGGCCGTCATCTCCAGAACGAGCTGGCGCACGATGCGGCAGGCGACGGGCGCCGGCACCGTCGGCGGCTCCTGCACGGCCATCGTCCGGCGGGCGGCACGCGTCCCCTCGCCCGGCTCCATGCCGGAACCGGCGCCCTTGACTTCCGGCGCGGGGCCGGCGGAAGGTGGAACCGCTCGGGACGACCGTCTCTGGGAAACGATGAACTGGTGCATGACTGGCCACTCCGTTGATAGGAATTTATTCATACACCCTAGAGGATGGGCGAGGATGAATGAAGCACCCTGGCGCAATCATCCGTTGAATTTCTTCATATATTTGTGACAGGCATCCCCGATATAGGCTTATATTCCTTTTCCCTTGCGAAGCCTTGTGCGAAAAGCGCGGCCTTGCCGGCGTCTCCGCAACGCAAAAGGCCGGAGCCTTGCGGCTCCGGCCTTGGATCATCGGCACCCTCGTTCCCGTCGCGATCCCCGGCGTTGAGTCCGAGGTTTGTGGATGCTCGGGTCGGGCCCGCGCATGACGAGGGAAGATTTTGGTCTGGCCGGCAGCATCAGGCCGGCGCCTCACGGCACCGGCCCTTGAACTGGCGCAGACTAAGTAAGCTGGATTACTTGCCGGCCTTGCGGCGCTGGCCGAGGCCCATTTCCTTGGCGAGGCGCGAGCGGGCCTCGGCATAGGCGGGGGCGACCATCGGGTAATCGGCCGGCAGGTCCCACTTCTCGCGGTATTCTTCCGGGGTCATGCCGTAATGGGTCATGAGGTGGCGCTTGAGCGACTTGAACTTCTGGCCGTCCTCGAGGCAGATGATGTAGTCGTTCTGCACGGACTTCTTCACCGGCACCGGCGGCTTCGGCTTCTCGGCGGCGACGGGCGCCTCGACGGTGGCGACGGGCTGCGTGGTGTTGTTGAGCGCCGCATGCACGTCGGCGATCAGGCCCGGCAGCTCCGAGACCGGCACGACATGGTTGCCGACATAGGCCGCAACGATATCGGCAGTAAGCTCGACGAGAAGATTGGAGCCGGCGCCAAGGGTTGTTTCTGTCATTTCTTTCTCCTGTCGGATATCGTTGTAGTCGAAAGCGCTGCTGACGACCGCGTTCCTGAATTCCGGATAAAGCCTTACTTCGAGCTGATTATGTGGCAAAACGATGCTCGCGCGAACGATGACGTTCGAAACAGCGGCATTTTACGCCAATATAACTTTTCACTACAGCGGCCGCTGTTTTCAGCGATTCTCTTGCCGTCATCAATACCGCATTCGCGCGACTACGGCAGGAACTCAACTTAGACAGGAAATCGATGCAGGCGCTAAATCAACCGGAATGCTTTACTTCGCCTGAAATATCATTCCCGGTTTGATTGTCCAGTATTATTTTGACAAAGCACAGAAAGAGCTTTCATGCCTTCAATCTATCCGCTGAAATTCAGTGGATACTCAAATTCCGGCCATGATCTATAAACCAAATGTCAATGCTTCTTGGCGTTGCGCTTCTCGGCCTCATGCATATCGTCCATCACGGTCGCACGTGCGAGGCGATAGCCCGCGCCATGGGCGGCCTTGGCGACGAGGTGGGCGGCGACCGGCGCCGTCAGCACGAAGAAGACGAAGCCGGCGAGCGCCCGGGTGAGGATCGCGATGTCGAAGGCGTGGATGCCCGCCGCAAGCAGCATCAGGCCCGAGCCCACGGTGCCGGCCTTGGAGGCCGCATGCATGCGCGTATAGACGTCCGGCAGGCGCATGAGGCCGACGGCGGCGAGGAAGGTGAAGATGCCGCCCGCCACCAGCATGACGGCGACGACGAGCGCCAGGATCATCTCCGTCATCGGCGTTTCCTCCGCTTGCCCGCCTTTTCCCGCTTGCGCCCTTCCGCAAGTGCCTCGCTCTCCTCGCCCGCTTCCATGCCCTGCCGCATGACGAAGCGCGCGAAGGCGACGGTCGCCAGGAAACCAACGAGGCCGAGCGCGATGGCGATATCGATATAGAGGTTGAAGCCGGTGCGGATCGCCACGACGGCGATGAAGCCGATGGCGATGGCGACCAGCATGTCGAGCGCGACGATGCGGTCCGGCAGCGTCGGCCCCCGGACGACGCGGAAGGCCGTCAGGAAGAAGGCCGCGCACATCAGGAGAAGCGCGATCGCGGCGGCGGCGGAGATGATCGTTTGCGCGTCCATCAGCGGAAAGCCTCCAGGATCTTCCTCTCGAAGCCGTTCGCGATGTCGCGCCGCGCGCCGGCCGGGTCGGAGCAGTCGATGGCGTGCACGTAGAGCACCATGCGGTCCGCCGAGACGTCGACGGAGAGCGTGCCCGGCGTCAGCGTGATGAGATTGGCGAGCAGCGTGATCTCGAAATCCCGGTCGACCGTCAGCGGGAAGGCGAAGATGCCGGGCTTCAGCGTCATTTTCGGGCTCGCCACCAGCACCGCGACCTTCCAGGCCGAGAGCGCCAGCTCCTTGATGAAGAGCGCCAGCAGCGAGAGGATCTTCAGCGGCCGCAGGCGCCGGCCGTCCGGCTGGATATGGCCGCGGATCAACCACAACGACAGCGCGCCGGCGGCCATGCCGAGCAGGAGGTTCGGCACGGTGAAGCTGCCGGAAACGGCGAGCCAGACGAGGGCGAAGAGCGCGATGGTGACGGTCGGCCGCATGGTCAGTTCACCCCCGGAAAGACCGAGCCGAGATAGGCCCGCGGATCGGAAAGTCCCTCGGCGGCGTGCTGGACGGTCGAGAGCAGCGCCTCGGGGAAGAGGCCGAAGACGACGGTGAGCGCCGTCAGCGCCGCCAGCGGCAGGAGCGCGCTTATAGGGATCGCCATGGCCGGCAGGGCCTCGCCGGCGGGACGCCAGTAGGCGAAGAGGAAGACGCGGCCCAGCGCGATGGTGGTCAGGAAGCCGGTGAGGAAGACCGCCGCCGTCAGCCACCAGGCGCCGATGTCGATGGCGGCCTTGGCCACCATGACCTTGGGCCAGAAGCCGGAGAACGGCGGCAGGCCGGAGACGGCGAAGAACAGCACCAGCGACAGGGCGGAAAAAAGCGCCGAGCGGCTATAAAGCCCGCCGAGCCGGTTGAGGTCGAACGAGCCGGCGAGCCGTCCCGCCAGACCCGCCGCCATGTAGAGCGCGGTCATGACCACCATGGAATGCAGCGCATAGAAGATCGCGCCGCTGATGCCCCCGGGGCTGCCGAGCGACAGACCCGCCAGCATGACGCCGATGCCGGAAATGACGACATAGCCGAGCAGGCGGCGGATATCGCTCTGCCCGAGCGCGCCCAGCGCCCCGACGAGCATGGTGGCGACGGCGATGAGCGCGATGACGAAGCTCAGCGCCTCCCGCTCGACGGGAAAGAGCATGACCAGCGTGCGCAGCAGCGCATAGATGCCGACCTTGGTGAGAAGGCCGGCGAAGAGCGCGGAAACGACGACCTTCGGCGTGTGGTAGGAGGCCGGCAGCCAGAAATTCACCGGGAAGGCCGCCGCCTTCATGCCGAAGGCGAGGAGATAGAGCGTGGCGAGCGTCATCAGCGGCAGGTGTTCACGCCCGGCCGCCGCCTTGGCGGCGATGTCGGCCATGTTGAGCGTGCCGAAGACGCCATAGAGATAGCCGGTGGCGATGAGGAAGAGCGTCGTCGCGATGAGGTTGAGGAAGGCATATTTGATCGCGCCGTCGATCTGGCGCGGCTCCGAGCCGAGCGTGATGAGGCCGAAGGACGAGATCAGCAGCACCTCGAACCAGACATAGAGGTTGAAGATGTCGCCCGTCAGGAAGGCGCCGGAAACGCCGGCCATCAGGAGCAGCAGGAACGGATAGAAGCCGTAGCGCCGGCCGCTGCCGTCGATATCGGCGAGCGCATGCACGCCGCCCGCCAGCGCCACCACCGCGCCGGAAAGCGCGAAGAGCACGCCCGTCAGGTCCGCCGTGAAGGCGATGCCGAAGGGCGGCAGCCAGCGGCCCATGACCATGGTGACCGGCCCGTTCGCCGCGACATGGGCGAGCAGCAGCGCATCGAGCGCGACGAGCACGGCGAGCGCCGGCACGGCGATCCAGCCCTGCACATGCAGCGACTTGCGCAGCATCAGAAGCACCGCGCCGACAAGGATGCACCAGGCGGGCGGCAGCACGACCAGCCAGTCGGCGGTCGCGACCGGCGTCGTGACGAGTGCTGCGGAAAGGTCTTGCGGGTTCACGGCCATTGGCGGGTCGGTTCCTGTCAGTAGCCGGTCGGCGGAAGGGGTTCGTCCTCCGGCTCCGCCAGGCGCATCTCGTTGCCGTTGTCGGTGCCGAGGTCCTGGTAGGCGCGGTAGACGAGCACCAGCAGGAAGGCGAAGAAGGAGAAGGAAATGACGATGGCCGTCAGGATGAGCGCCTGCGGCAGCGGATTGGCGGTGAGCGTCGCCGGCACGTCGTGCCCGGCCGGGATGATCGGCGGCACCTCGCGCAGGATGCGGCCATTGGTGAAGAGCAGGAGGTTCACCGCATTGCCGAGCAGCACGACGCCGAGCAGCACGCGCACCAGGAACTTCGACAGCATCAGGTAGACGGCGGCGGCGAAGAACAGGCCGACGAGAAGGATGAAGGGCACTTCCATCAGACGTCGTCCCCCGCCTCGAGCGCCAGCGCGATGGAGGTGATCGAGCCCACCACCACGAGATAGACGCCGGTATCGAACAGCATGACGCTGGACAGCGGGATCTCGACGCCGAACACCGAGGGATAGATCCAAAGCCCCGTCATGAAGGGCACGGCAAAGAGGATGGACATCAGGCCGGCGATGCAGGCGATGAAGAGGCCGAAGGCCGAGATCGCCATCGGGTGGAACCACAGCGCTTGGCGCACGGCCGAAATGCCGTTGGCGATGCCGAAGATCGCCAGCGCCGACACCGCGATCAGCCCGCCGATGAAGCCGCCGCCCGGCTCGTTGTGGCCGCGCAGCAGCACGAAGATCGAGAACAGCACCATGAGGGCGGTGAGGAACGGGGCGACGGTGCGGAAGATGAGGGTGTTCATGGCCGGATGCCTCCGGGAGCGGTGTGCCCGAACGCCTTCCGGCCAAGGCAGGAGCGCAGCCTGGAAACGGGAAGCCCCGCGCCCAGCCCCTTCTCTCCGCCTGCGGGGAGAAGGTCGCGGCAGCGGGATGAGGGGCAGCGCCGACCGATGAAGCTCGACAGCGGCGGGAGCGTTGCCCGCCCGCCCCTCATCCGCCTGCCGGCACCTTCTCCCCGCGAGCGGGGAGAAGGAAGATGTGGCAACGTGCGATCCTCCGCGCTTTGCAGGGAAGATGACCGGGAGGGCTCAGGAACGTGCAGACGCACCATCATGCGTCCCCCCTCGCCCTGCCGCCCTTGCGGATGCGGATGATCGACAGGATCGCCAGGCCCGTCACCATGACGACGGCGATCTCGCCGAGCGTGTCCGTGCCGCGGAAATCGACGATGATGACGTTCACCACATTGGCGCCGTGGGCGATGGTTTTCGAATAGAGGTTGAAGAAATCGGTGAGCGCCGTGTCGAAGCGGCCCTGCGTGACCTTCAGCAGATAGAGCGCGAAGCCGAGGCCGCAGGCGATGGCGATGGCGGCGTCCGGGATCTTTTCCCTCAGCGGCCGGTGGTCGCGCGGCGTCAGCCGGAGGCGCGTCATGACGAGGGCGAGGATGACGACCGAGAGCGTCTCGATCATGAACTGGGTGAAGGCGAGGTCCGGCGCGCCGAAGAGCAGGAAGAGCAGCGCGACGCAGAAACCCTGGATGCCGAGGGCGACGATGGCGGTGAGGCGGCTCTTCGCCGTCAGCACCGCGCCGATGCCGACGACGGCGAGCACGACGACCGCAAGCTCATGGAACGGCATGCCGGCCGGCCAGACCGGCAGGCGCGGCCATTCGCCATAGACGGCGGGCGGCACGAGGAGCGCCAGCGCGACCGCCGCGAAGGTCGCGGTCATGTAGATTTCCATCCGGCCCGGCTGGGTGAGGCGCGTGACGAGCGATGCGCCGCGCACCAGCCCGGCCATCACCTGGTCGAAGCCCCTGTCCGGCCCCCAGCCGATGTCCTCGACCAGCCGGTCCGCGGCGGCGCGGGCCTTGTCGAGCGACAGGAAGACGATGACGCCGAGGGCGACCGTGACGGCGGAGAGGAGAAGCGGCATGCCGACATGCGGCACGGCCGAGACGGTGACGACCTCCGGCTTGCCGGCGATGGCGGAGGCGAGCGGCGAGGTCAGCAGCGCATGGGCCGTGGCGGAGAAGACGCCGATGGTCAGCCCCTTGATCGCCAGCAGCATCGGGCCGGCCCAGAGCAGCAAGGGGCCTTCATGCGGCTTCTTCGGCGTTTCGACGGGCGCGCCGAGGAAGGGCTTCAGCGCCACGGCGAAGGCGACGGCGAACATCAGGCCGTTGCCGATAATGGCCGCCAGCGTGAAGGCGATGGCGCGGAGATTGCCGCCGGCAAGCGCGACATAGATCTCCTCCTTGGCGAGGAAGCCGAAGAAGGGCGGCAGGCCGGCCATGGAGAGCGCGGCGACGAGCGCGGCGAGATAGGTGACGGGCATGGCGCGGGCGAGCCCGCGCAGTTTCGTGATGTCGCGCGTGCCGGTCTCGTGGTCGACGATGCCGGCGACCATGAAGAGCGCGCCCTTGAAGAGCGAATGGGCGACGAGATAGAGCGCGGCCGCCGCCGCCGCATATTCCGAGCCGAAGCCGGTCAGCAGCACCAGGAGGCCGAGCGAGGCGACCGTCGTATAGGCGAGCATCAGCTTGAGATCGCTCTGGCGGATGGCGAGCACGCTGCCGACGAGCAGCGTCAGGCCGCCGAAGGCCGGCAGGATCGTCTCCCAGGCCAGCGTGTCGCCGAGCACCGGGTTGAGCCGCATCAGGAGATAGATGCCGGCTTTCACCATGGTCGCCGAATGCAGGTAGGCCGAAACCGGCGTCGGCGCTTCCATGGCATTGGGCAGCCAGAAATGGAACGGGAACTGCGCCGACTTGGTGAAGGCCCCGCCGAGGATGAGGAAGAACAGCGGCAGGTAGAAGGGGCTCGCGCGCACCTCATCGCCGAAGGACATCAGCAGCGAGAGCTGCGTGACGTCGGTGACGTCCCACATGAGCAGCAGGCCGGCGAGCAGGAAGAGCCCGCCCCCGCCGGTGACGACCAGCGCCTGCAGCGCCGCGCGGCGCGCGGCGGCGCGCGTATGATCGAAGCCGATCAGCAGGAAGGAGGTGATCGAGGTCAACTCCCAGAAGACGAAGAGCATCAGGAAGCTGTCGGAGGCGACGAGCCCGAGCATCGAGCCCATGAACATCAGGATGAAGGAGAAGAACCGCCCCTGGTGCGGATGCCCCTTCAGGTAGCCGCCGGCATAGAGCACGATCAGCGTGCCGATGCCGGAGATCAGCAGCAGGAAGGCGAGCGACAGGCCGTCGATCAGCCAGGAGAAGCTGACATTATAGGACGGCACCCAGGCATAGCCGCCGGTGATGACCTCGCCATGCGAGACCTCCGCGTTGAAGCCGAGGAAATGCAGGAAGACGGCGAGCGGCACGAGCGCCAGCGGCCATGCGGCATTGTGGCCGAGAAGCCGCGTGAGGGCGGGCGCGATCAGCGCGCCGAGAAACGGCAGACAGAAGGCAACGAAAGTCAGGCCCATCGTGTCCGGCGTCATCCCCTCTCCCCATCCGCGGGCTTCGCCCGTCGTTACCCTTCAAAGCATCAGAGTGCCGTTTCTACGTCGGTATGAATGAAATCGCCACCCTTGAACAGCAAGGGCGCGGCGTTTTCACGCGCCAATGCATAGGAGAAGCAGTCTCCATAATTGAGATGCGCCGCATGTCCCGTGCCGCGTCCGAAGCGCCGGAAGGCGTCGAAGGCGATCTCGGCCTGTTCGGCCGTCACCGGCGCGACGCGAATGCCCGCCCGCAGCAGGAAGGCGTCGAGCGCATTGACGCCCGGCGCACCGTAGCGGGCGAAGAGCACAATCTTCGTTTCCAGCAGCGTCGCGGCACTGAGGAGGCGCGCGGGAGCGCGCTCGATCGCTTCGTTGAAAACCCGTCGCTCCGGTTCGTCCGTCAGGATGGCGAAGAGCGCGGATGTGTCGAGCACGATCATCACGGCAAGCCGCTTTCATCGTAGCCGAGAATCTCGTCGGGCGTGCGTGGATCCAGCACCGGCAGGCTCGCGCAATCGAGAGCGATGCGGTCGAGCTGATCGGCAAGCTGCGGCGCATGGGCATGGCGCACACGCGCCAGACGCTCCTCGATGGAAATCTTGACGGCCTGCGTCAGGCTCTCGCCGGTCGCTGCGGCAAGCTTGCGAGCGAGGCTGTGCGCCTCGTTGTCCTTGATATTGAGAGGCATAACTTCCTCCATCATTAATAATATGGAGGATAGGAGGAAATGCGGTGAATTTCAACCACGCGCGCCAATTGTCTTGCCACAATCGCCGTCTTATCTATGGCTCGACAGGAGGACGCCATGAGCGACACGACGACGTTGAAGGTTAACAAGACCAAGGAAGAATGGCGGCAGGTTCTGACGCCGGAGCAGTTCCGCATCACGCGCGAGCACGGCACGGAACGCGCCTTCTCCAGCCCCGATTTCGACCTTTCCAAGAAGGGCACCTATCGCTGCATCTGCTGCAACAGGCCGCTCTACCGGTCCGAGGCGAAGTACAATTCCGGCACGGGCTGGCCGAGCTTCTACCAGCCGATCGAGCCGGGCGCGGTCACGGATCATTCCGACTATTCCTACGGCATGACGCGCACGGAAATCCGCTGTGCGGATTGCGACGCCCATCTCGGCCACGTCTTTCCGGACGGCCCGCCGCCGACGGGCCTGCGCTACTGCATGAACGGCGTGGCGCTCAGCTTCGACGAGGACTAGAGCATTTCCAGCAAAAGTGCGAAGCGGTTTTGCGGTTCGGAGAAAAGCGGAGACGCTCCAATCAGCGTGCCGGAACCTTCAGCTCCATGCAGGTCAGGTCCAGCCAGCGGCCGAACTTGATGCCGACCTCGCTGAAGCGGCCGACAACGCGGAAGCCGAGCTTTTCGTGCAGCCTGATCGAGGCGGTGTTCTCCGCCTCGATACAGCCCACCATGACATGGATGCCATTGAAGCCCGCCCGGTCGATCAGCGCTTTCAGGAGGCGCTTGCCCGTGCCGGTGCCGCGCGCATCCTTCTGCACGTAGACGGAGTGCTCCACGGTGTGGCGGAAGCCGTCGAAGGCGCGCCAGTCGCCGTAGGAGGCATAGCCGAGCACCTGCTTGCCGCGAACCGCGACGAGGACCGGAAAGCCGCGCTCGCGGCGGGCGGAAAACCACGCCCTGCGGTTCTCGAGGTCGACCACGGCCTCGTTCCAGATCGCCGTCGTGTTGGCGACGGCATCGTTGTAGATGTCCATGATACCGGGGAGATCGGCCTCCGCGGCGTCGCGTATCGTGATGTCCATGGTTCCCCCCTGCCTTTGCCCATGCCATACAGGAGGAGCGGGAAAGCTGTCCAGCCTGCTTCAACGGCAGGTCGATGAAACGCCCGCTCTCATCCGTTACCCTGAGGACATCATCGACGAGTAGACCGCCGTGCAACGCTTCCTTTTGCTCTTCCTCCTCCTTCTTCCCGCCGCCGCCCTTGCCTCCGGCTGGGAGCCCTATGCCAATCCGCGCTTCGGCTTCGCCGTCGAGATCCCGCCGGGCTTCGCGATGGTGCAGGAGGCCGACAATGGCGACGGGCGCACCTATGCACGCGGCGCGGCGACGCTTGCCGTCTGGGGGCATTATCTCGCGGAGGGGGATTTCAAGGACGAGGTCGCCGGGCGGCGGGAGACCTACCGGAGAGAAGGCTGGGACATTAGCTATGACCGAGAGACAAACGGTTGGGCCAGCCTGTCGGGCACACGCGGCAATACGATCTTCTATCATCGCGTGATCCGGCTCTGCGACGATTCCGTCTCGTCCTTTGTTCTGGAGTTTCCAAAGGCATCGAAGCCGGAATATTCCCCCATCGTCAGCAAACTTGTGAAAACCCTGCGTCCGGCGGAGGGCTGCTCCAGCGCGCAGGGCGCCGCGCCGGCCGCGCAGTAAGCGGGATCAGATGCCGGAAACGACGCTGGTGACGACGGCCGAATAGTGGACGGCCGCGGCCGCGACGACGAAGGCGTGCCAGATGGCGTTCTGGAAGCGCAGGCGCTCCCAGACATGGAAGATGACGCCGACCGAATAGAGCAGGCCGCCGACGACGATCAGCGTCAGCGTGGCGACGGAAAGATGCGTCAGCAGCGGGCCGGCGGCGAAGACGCCGCTCCAGCCCATGCCGAGATAGATGAGGATCGCCAGCCTGTCGTAGCGGCCGGGAAAAAGAAACTTCAGCGCCACGCCCGCCCCCGCCATCACCCAGATGAAGACGAGCATGCCGGCGAGGAACGGATCCTCGATACCGCGCTGCAGGAAGGGCGTATAGGTGGCGGCGATCAGCACGAAGATCGCCGAATGGTCGAAGCGGCGCAGGTGCCACTTCACCGTCGAGACCGGCCAGAGATTGTAGGCGAAGGACGTCGCCAGCGCGAGGACGAGGCCGATGCCGTAGATCCAGGCCGCGGCCAGCTGCCCGCTCGTCGCCCAGACCGTGGCGTAGAAGATGAGAGCGGTGACGCCCACCAGCGCGAAGACCACCCCGACGCCATGCACGATGCCGTCGGCGATCACCTCGTAGCGGTCATAGTCCCATTTGATGCCCTTGATTTCCATGGGTGTCCTGCCTGCGATAACCTCTCCTCATGGTGTCGCGTTTTCGCCTCGCAGGCAAGATTTCCCGCGCCGCGCGGCCATCACGAAAGTTTGCCGCGCGACATGGAGCCCGCCCTCACTGCCGCGCGATGCATTCCTCGCACAGGGCCGCATGCGGCACGGCCGCAAGGCGCGCGGGCGAGATCGGCTCGCCGCACTTGGCGCAGGTGCCGAAGGTGCCGGCCGCAATGCGGTCGAGGGCGGCCTCGATGGCCTCAAGCTCCTTGAGACCCGTCGTGCCGAATTCTTCCAGCACCTCGTCGTTCTCGCGCTCGATGGCGCGGTCGCCGCTGTCGCCGCTCTTGAGCGTGTCGAGATCCTTCTCGATCCTGTTCAAGCGGCCGTAAAGCTCGCGTTTGCGGGTGAGAAGAATGTCCTTGTAATGCGCCAGGTCCTTCACGATGCGGGTCTCCTTTTCTCGATGGGCGTGAAACTGGCATTGCCATTGCCGAACGGCATTGATCGGAATCAAGTCCCGGCCGCGCTTCGTCAACGCCATGTTGACGGTAAATCGCCGAAACGCCATCTTTCGTGAACGCTGCGGCTCCGCCATATTCCTCCCGACAGAACGGTTTCCGAGGGAAACCGAGACAGGGATCATATCATGACGGACCTCGACAGACGGACATTCCTCGGCGCCGCCGCCGCGGGCATCGCCGCCGGCAAGGCCGGGCCCCTTCGCGCGGAGACCGCATCCATGACAGACAATGCCAGCCACGCCGTCGACATGCCGGCCTTCGTCGACCATTCGCACCTGACGGTGATCGACCTGCCGATGGTCTCTTCCTTCTACCAGAAGGTCATGGGCCTTTCGGTGCTCGACGGATCGGCCTCGGGCGAGACGCTTGGCGTCGGCGAGCGACCGCTGCTCACGCTGACGACGGGCAGCAACGCCGCCCGCGCGCCGCGCAACGCGCCCGGCCTCTTCCACACCGCCTTCCTCGTGCCGAACCGCAGGGAACTCGGCCGCTGGCTCGCCCATGCCGCCCATAACAACGTGGCGCTGACCGGCGCTTCGGACCACCTGGTCAGCGAGGCGATCTATCTCGACGACCCGGAAGGCAACGGCATCGAGATCTATCGCGACCGCGACCGCGCCGAATGGACCTATGTGCCGGATGGAACGGTGAAGATGGCGACGCACCGGCTCGAGCTGCAGGCGCTCTATGACGAGGCGCCGAAGGACGGCTGGACGGGGCAGGAGAATGGCACCGTCATCGGCCATATCCACCTGCAGGTCTCCGATATTTCCGAAGCCGACGCCTTCTTCCGCGACGTGCTCGGCCTCGACGTCATGGCGCGCTATCCGGGCGCGAGCTTCTTCGCCACCGGCAAGTATCACCACCATGTCGCGGCGAATGTCTGGAATTCACGCGGCCAGCCGAAGCGCGCGGACGGCATGACCGGCCTTTCGGACTACACGATCCGCTTCAACGATGCGGCAAAGCTCGAAGCGGCGACGAAAAAGCTCGACGAACTGGCGATTCCCACCACCCACTCGGGCGGCACGGTCTCGCTGGTCGATCCGTGGGGGATCGGTCTGAGGCTTTCGGCCTGAACCATCGGGCGGGCAGACGCGTATGCTGCCCCTCATCCGGCCTGCCGGCCACCTTTTCCCCGCAAGCGGGGAGAAGGGAAGAGGGGCAACGTTGACGCCAAATACGACCGTCTCACCGCCCGCAGGGAGAGGCCGATCACTCAAAAGTTACCGGCGATCTCAATCGTAGAGATAATGCTCGGCCCAGTCCTCATGGGGCACCTGGTCGCCGATCTTGTACTTGAAGGCGTGGATATCGAGCCGGTCGGAGCTCGCCTCGCACTTGTAGGACAGGCGATACCATTCGCCCTTGCTGCGGAAGACGGCGCCCTTCGTCTTGAAAGTCGTGCCGTCGAGCTTGGGGTCGCCGAAGGCGTAGGCGATCACCTTGTCCGGGCGGAAGCCGGCCCTGGCGCCGCTGATCTCGTCCATCGCCTCGATATCGCAGCGCTGCTCCAGCCGTTCGTCCGGGGTCAGCTTCTGCAACTGGTTGCGCACGCGGGTGTCTATCGCCATGGCGGGCTCGGCGAAAAGCGGTGCGAACGCAAGAGTGCAAAGGGCGATATGGAGCCCGATTGCATGCGGTTTCAACTCTCTGCCTCCTCTTCTTGGCGTCATGCCTGACGTCTTAATTCGGGGTTAGCGCGCAATATGTCTATTTGACGACGGGCTGCAACCTACCCAAGGTTTCATGAGTCATTGCTGGAACTTATCGTCGCGACCCGCGTTTGTAGCGCGAAATCGAGGGGTGCGCCATGCATGACATATCCGGAAAACCGGCCGAACGCCGGCTCTTGCAGGGCAGCATCGAGCCGGACGGAGAGGCTGCCGCCGGCAAGCCGCGCCGTTACGGGCTCGACATCGCCGCCGCCTGGGCGGCCATCGGTATTTTCTTCATCATGGCGATGGGCGTCGTCTATCTCATGGCGCCGATCCTCACCCCGCTCTGCCTTGCCGTCGTGACCGGCCTCATCTTCGGCGTGGCGGCGGAAAAGCTGAACGACCTCGGCATTCCGCCGCTGCCCACCGCGCTGCTGCTGGCGGGGCTGTTCGGGCTCGGCGTCTTCTTCGTGGCCGGCATGCTTGCCGATCCGATCGCCCAGCTCGCCGCCAACGCACCGGACCTCGTGCGCGGCGCCTATGATCGCATCACCCCGCTCTTTTCCCGCTTCGGCTGGCTGAACATCAGCCCGCAGATGTTCGAGAGCGGGCAGATGTCGATGGAAAAGGTGCTGGAAAACACAGGCAGCGTGCTCAGCATCGTGTCGGGCAGCCTGACGCCCGCCCTTCTGCAGGGCATGATCTTCTTCGCCGCTCTGGTCCTCTTCCTCTCGGCGCGGCTGAAGCTGCGGCAGATGATCATCATGGCCTTTCCGCGCCGCAACCAGCGGCTGACCACCATCCGCATCATGAACGCCATCGACAGCGCGCTCGGTTACTATTTCGCCACGGCCTCGCTGGTCTATGCGGCGCTCGGCGTCGTCACGGCGCTGATCACCTGGGGCGGCGGGCTCGCCATGCCGGCGCTGTGGGGGCTCTTCGCCTTCATCTCCAGCTTCGTGCCGTTCCTCGGCGTCACGCTGATGACGATCTCGCTCGCCGTAGCGGGCTTGCTGACGCACGAGACGCTGACCATGGGCCTCCTGCCGGCGCTCGCCTTCTTCCTGGTGCACCTGACCATGGAGAACCTCATCATGCCGGCGGTGATGGGAAAGCGGCTGGAGGTCAACGCCTTCATCATCTTCACCGCCATCATCTTCTGGACCTGGATGTGGGGAGCCGCCGGCGCGATGCTGGCCCTGCCCCTTTCCATCATCGGCATGACCATCGCCGACGAGCTGCGCCCCGCAAAACGCAAGGCCAAGCCCAACCTGCCGGGCTGACAGGGTTGGCTCTTGGTTAACATATGGTATAATATAAAATAGACTGCTAATGTACGGAGTATCCTGTGGTCATCATCCCGTTCCGGGAGGCAATGCCTGCCTCGCGGGCCCGGGCCATTCGTGCGGCAAGAGTCGCCAGCCTCTTGAAGTCACTGGCCCACCCGGCCCGACTTATGCTGGTCTGTACACTCTGCGAAAAAGAAGCCTCTGTCAGCGAACTGGAAGAGGAACTTTGCGTTCACCAACCCACCCTGTCCCAGCAGCTCAACGTGCTGCGCGAGGCGGGACTGGTCGAATCGCGCCGGGAAGGCAAGCAGATTTTCTACAGGCTGACCGATGAAAGAGCCGTCCAGCTGATGGGCGCGCTCGGTGCCATTTTCCCTTCGGAACCAAAACCCCCTTTCTAAAGGGGCCTCCCTTCGCGCCCCTGCCGGCATGCCGCGCGCCCCTTCCGGCGCTTTCGCATGCGCGCGAGCTTGCCGCTTGATGCGGTGGACGGGGCTCTCTATCTGTCTCATTCCCTTCTACCGATTTGCGGAGTGAGCCCTTGTCCGTCTTCAAAAACCTGCCCGCCGCCGCCGTCGCCGCGAGGAAGCCCGTTTCCGACACCCGCCACGGCATCACCCGCACCGACGACTATGCCTGGTTCCGCGACGAGAACTGGCAGGCGATGTTCAAGGATCCTTCCATCCTCCAGCCGGAGATCCGCGCCCATCTGGAGGCCGAGAACACCTATATGGCCGCCGCCATGGCCGATACCGAGGCGCTGCAGAAGACGCTGTTCGCCGAGATGCGCGGGCGCATCAAGGAGGACGACAGCTCCGTGCCGGTCAAGGACGGTCCCTTCGCCTACGGCACGTCCTTCGTCACCGGCGGCGAGCAGCCGCGCTATTTCCGCGAGCCGCGCGACGGGGGGACACGCACCGTCCTGCTCGACGGCGACAGGGAGGCCGAAGGCAAGGATTATTTCCGCCTGTCCGGTATCGACCATTCCACCGACCATTCCGTCGGCATCTGGGGCTATGACGACAAGGGCTCGGAATATTTCACGCTGAAGGTGCGCGACCTTGCGACCGGCAGGGACCATGCCGACGAGATCGTCAATTCGGGCGGCGGCGGCGTCTGGGCGCCCGATGCGAAGAGCTTCTTCTACACCGCGCTCGATGAGAACCATCGCCCCTCGAAGATCTACCACCACATCCTCGGCGAGCGACAGGAGAACGACCGGCTGGTCTACGAGGAGAAGGACGCCGGCTTCTTCATGTCGGTCGGCGGGTCGCTGCTCGACGACTTCATCTATATCGACATCCACGACCACGAGACGAGCGAATACCGCCTCCTCTCGACCAGGGACCTGACGGCCAATCCGGTCGTCGTCACCCCGCGCCAGACGGGCCTCGAATATTCGATGACGGAGGGCGGCGACGTCTTCTACATCCTCACCAATGCCGATGGCGCGAAGGACTTCAAGATCATGCAGACGCCGGTAACGGCGCCCGGCCGGGAGAACTGGACCGAGGTCGTGCCGCACCGCCCCGGCACGCTGATCCTCAGCCACATGGCCTTTGCCCGCCACCTCGTCTGGCTGGAGCGCCACGAGGGCCTGCCGCGCATCGTGGTGCGCGAACGCGAGAGCGGCGCGGAACATGCCATCGCGTTTGCCGAGGAGGCCTATTCGCTCGGCCTTTCGGGCGCGGCGGAATACGACACCGACGTCATCCGCTTCTCCTATTCCTCGATGACGACACCCTCGCAGCTCTTCGACTACGACATGGCGACGCGCGAGCGCAGGCTGCTGAAAACGCAGGAGGTCCCCTCGGGCCACAACCCGGACGACTATGTCACTCGCCGCGTCTTCGCCCCCGCATGGGACGGCGAGAGCGTGCCCGTCACCCTGCTCTACCGCAAGGACACGCCTCTCGACGGTTCCGCCCCGTGCCTGCTCTACGGCTACGGCGCCTACGGCATCACCATCCCGGCGTCCTTCAACACCAATTGCCTGTCGCTGGTCGACCGCGGCTTCGTCTATGCCATCGCCCATATCCGCGGCGGCAAGGACAAGGGCTTTGCCTGGTACGAAGACGGCAAGATGGACAAGAAGACCAATACGTTCAAGGACTTCATCGCCGCGGCGGACTATCTGAATCAGGAGAGGTTTACGTCCTACGCGAACATCGTCGCCGAAGGCGGCTCGGCCGGCGGCATGCTGATGGGCGCCATCGCCAACATGGCGCCGGAAAAATTCGGCGGCATCATCGCCGCCGTGCCCTTCGTCGACGTGCTCAACACGATGCTCGACGACACGCTGCCGCTCACCCCGCCGGAATGGCCCGAATGGGGCAACCCGATCGAGAGCAAGGACTTCTACCAGCTGATGGCGAGCTATTCGCCCTATGACAATGTCGGGCAAAAGCCCTACCCCGCCATCCTCGCCCTTTCCGGCCTCACCGATCCGCGCGTGACCTATTGGGAGCCCACCAAATGGGTGGCGCGCCTGCGCGAGAAGACGACGGGCAGCGAGCCCATCCTCCTCAAGACCAATATGGGCGCCGGCCACGGCGGCGCTTCGGGCCGCTTCCAGCGGCTGGAGGAGATCGCCTTCGAATATGCCTTCGCGATCAAGGTGGCGGGGAAGATGTAGGACGGACGGGAAGGCCCCTCCCTAAATCCCTCCCCACAAGGGGAGGGACTTGAACTGCCGCTCCGGTGGCCTTCAATTTTGAACGGTGAGCAAGCCTCCTGCTTTCTCCCCCCTTGTGGGGGAGATGCCGGCAGACAGAGGGAGTGGGCCCGCGAAGCAGGGGCGTTACCGCAATTCTCCGACAAAACACGAAAACCTTTCGCTCCGCCCCGCGACACCCTATCTGATAGGAAAGGCAGCAAGGGAGGGAGATCATGAGCGGTACGACGACGGCAGCGGCGGACAAGTCCCGCCCCATTCCCTTCGACAACAGCTATGCGCGGCTGCCGGACGCCTTCTTCGCGCCGGTCGATCCCACGCCGGTGGAAGCGCCGCGGCTGATCCGGTTCAACCGGGCGCTCGCCGAGGAGCTCGGGCTCGACGCCGATGCGCTGGAGCGGCACGGTGCGGCCTATTTCTCCGGCAATACGCCCCTGCCCGGCTCCCTGCCCCTCGCCATGGCCTATGCCGGCCACCAGTTCGGCCAGTTCGTGCCGCAGCTCGGCGACGGGCGGGCGATCCTGCTCGGCGAGGTGATCGACCGCAACGGCAAGCGCCGCGACATCCAGCTCAAGGGCGCCGGCCAGACGCCCTATTCGCGCCGCGGCGACGGGCGGGCGGCGCTCGGGCCGGTGCTGCGCGAATATATTATCAGCGAGGCGATGCATGCGCTCGGCATCCCGACGACGCGGGCGCTCGCCGCCGTTTCCACCGGCCAGCCGGTCTATCGCGACCGGGTGCTGCCGGGCGCGGTCTTCACCCGCGTCGCCGCGAGCCATATCCGCGTCGGCACCTTCCAGTTCTTCGCCGCGCGCGGCGATACCGAAAATGTGCGCGTGCTGGCGGACCATGTCATCGAGCGGCACTATCCCGAGCTGAAGGGCGCGGAAAAGCCCTGGCTCGCGCTGCTCGACGCGGTGGCGGAGCGGCAGGCTTCGCTGATCGCCAGATGGCTCGGCGTCGGCTTCATCCATGGCGTGATGAACACGGACAACATGACGATCTCGGGCGAGACCATCGATTTCGGCCCCTGCGCCTTCATGGACCGCTACGATCCGCGCACCGTCTATTCCTCCATCGACCATGGCGGGCGCTACGCCTTCGGCAACCAGCCGATGATCGGCCAGTGGAACATCGCCCGGCTCGCCGAGGCGATGCTCGCCATCCTCGACGAGGACCAGGACAAGGCGGTGGAAGCGGCGAATGCCGCCGTCGGACGCTTCATGGAGCGCTTCCAGGAACACTGGAAGCGTGTCATCCGCGCCAAGATCGGGCTCGGCGGGCATGAGGAAGAGGGCGACCAGGCGCTGATCCGCGACCTGCTCATCCTGCTTTACGAGCAGAAGGCCGATTATACGCTGGCCTTCCGCCGGCTGGCGGATGCGGCGGAAGACAGCGGCGGGGATGCCGCGCTCGGCGCGCTGCTCGAAGATCCGGGCGCCCTTGCACCGTGGCTCGCCGTCTGGCGCGAGCGATTGTCGCGGGAGGCAACCTCCCCGCAGGCGCGCACGGCGGCGATGCGCCGGGTCAATCCCGCCTTCATCCCGCGCAACCACAAGGTCGAGGAAGCCCTGACGGAGGCCGTCGATCATGGCGATTTCTCGCTGTTCGAGGCGCTCAACGACGTGCTTGCCCGCCCCTACGAGGACCAGCCGGCCTTTGACGCCTATGCGCAGCCGCCGAAACCGGGCGAGGAGGTGACGGCAACCTTCTGCGGCACATAGGAGAAAACACACCTATAGATTGCTCCGAAACTTGAAATGCGGCAGCATTGAAGCGTCACGCTTGTGCCCTAGTTTCACAAACGTCCCTCCTTGAGCCGGACGTCATGTCGGCATCTCCCCGGCCGGCATAACCACGGAGATCATCATGTTGCTCACGCTGACCGCTGTCCTCTTCACCATCATAGGACTGGTGCTGACGGGCGGAGGCGGGTGGCTGCTGTCGCTCGGCGGCAGCCCCTACTATCTCGTCACCGGCCTTGCCTTCCTCGTCACCGCCGCCCTGCTCTTCCGCCGCTCGGCGGCGGCGCTCTGGCTCTATGCCCTCATCGTCCTCGGCTCGCTCGGCTGGGCAGTCTGGGAGGTCGGCTTCGACTGGTGGCAGCTCGGCCCGCGCGGCGGCGTCATCGTGCTCATCGGCCTGTGGCTGATGCTGCCGGCCATCCGCCGGCCGCTCGGTTTTGCGAGCCCCACCGGCACGCCCTATCCCGCCTCGGCGATGCCGCTCGCCGTCGCCGTCCTCGTCGCCATCGCGGTCGCCGGCTATTCGATGACGCAGGACCCGCACGACCTTGCCGGCAGCCTGCCGAAGGAGATCGCCAACGCGACGCCTGCGCTCGGCGGCAACGTGCCGGCCGGCGAATGGCACCAGTATGGCCGCACGCAATACGGCCAGCGCTATTCGCCGCTCGACCAGATCAATGCCGACAACGTCTCCACGCTGAAGGTCGCCTGGCAGTACCAGACCGGCGACGTGAAGCAGCCGGCGGACGTCGGCGAGACCACCTACCAGGTGACGCCGCTGAAGGTCGGCGACACGCTCTACATGTGCACACCGCACAACTGGGCGATCGCGCTCGACGCTGGAACCGGCAAGGAGAAGTGGAAATACGATTCCAATTCCGGCATGAACCCGGACCGCCAGCACCAGACCTGCCGCGGCGTGACATATTATGCCGATCCGGCCGCCACCGCCGGCACGGCCTGCGCCACGCGCGTCTACCTGCCGACCTCCGACGCCCGGCTGATCGCGCTGGACGCCGAGACCGGCGACGTCTGCACCGGCTTTGCCGAGAACGGCGTGCTGCATCTCGAAAAGGGCATGCCCTACAATCCGGCCGGCTACTATTACTCCACATCGCCGCCCGTCATCACCGACGGCAAGATCATCATCGGCGGGGCGGTGAACGACAACTATTCCACCAAGGAGCAGTCGGGCGTCATCCGCGCCTTCGACGTCAATTCCGGCGCGCTGGTCTGGAACTGGGATTCCGGCAATCCGGACGTGACGACGCCGCTGCCCGAGGGACAGGTCTACACCGTCAACTCGCCGAATTCCTGGTCGGTGTTCAGCTATGACGAGGCGCTCGGCCTCGTCTATGTCCCGCTCGGCAACCAGGTGCCGGACCAGCTCGGCATGGGGCGCAGCGAGAATGTGGAGAAGTTCTCCTCCTCCATCGTGGCGCTCGACATCAAGACCGGCGCGTTGCGCTGGGTGCGCCAGACGGTGCATCATGACCTGTGGGACATGGACGTTCCCGCCCAGCCGGCGCTGATCGACATCACCCGGGACGGGACGACCGTTCCCGCCCTCGTCGGCGCGACCAAGCAGGGCGACATCTACGTGCTCGACCGGCGCACCGGCGAGCCGATCATCCCGGTCAAGGAAGTGCCGGCCCCGACCGGCGCGATCCCGGAGGATTTCTCCGCGCCGACCCAGCCGGTCTCCGACCTCACCTTCATGCCCGATCCGCTGACCGAGAAGAACATGTGGGGCATCACCATGTTCGACCAGATGATGTGCCGCATCGACTTCCTGTCGATGAAATACGAGGGCCGCTACACGCCGCCCTCGCTGCAGGGCACCATTGTCTATCCCGGCAATTTCGGCACGTTCAACTGGGGCTCGGTCGCGGTCGATCCCGAGCGGCAGGTGATGTTCGGCATGCCGACCTACCTCGCCTTCACCTCCCGCCTCGTGCCGCGCGACCAGGTGCCGCCGAAGGGGCAGGACGAGAAGGGCTCCGAACAGGGCCTCAACCGCAACGACGGCGCGCCCTACGGCGTCTATATGGGTCCGTTCCTCGGGCCGCTCGGCATTCCCTGCCAGGCGCCGCCATGGGGCTATGTCGCGGGCGCCGACCTTGCCACCGGCAAGATCGCCTGGAAGCACAAGAACGGCACGGTCATGGACATGACGCCGCTGCCGCTGCCCTTCAAGGTGGGCGTGCCCGGCATCGGCGGCCCGATGATGACCAAGGGCGGCGTCGCCTTCCTCGGCGCGGCGGTGGACGATTATCTGCGCGCCTATGACGTGACCACCGGCCGCCAGCTCTGGGAAGCCCGCCTTCCCGCCGGCGGACAGGCGACGCCCATGACCTACACGGTCGGCGACAAGCAATATGTGCTGATCGTCGCCGGGGGCCACGGCTCGGTGGGCACGAAGCCGGGGGATTACGTGATCGCCTACACGCTGCCGTAGGGGGCGTAGGGTTCATCCCCGTCTGCCCTGCCGGGCTTCTCCTCCACAAGAGGCTGCTCGTCAGGGAATTCGGCGCTGCCGCGCGCCCCTCATCCGCCTGCCGGCACCTTCTCCCCGCAAGCGGGGCGAAGGGACTTGGGGCATATGTTTCCCCGCACAAGATTGAGGAAAGCCTCGCATCCTGCCCCTTCTCCCCGCTTGCGGGGAGAAGGTCCCGGCAGGGGGATGAGGGGCCTCTCCAGCACGAACATATAAGGCTTTACACCGCCCTACCCCCTCATCCGACCTACGGGCCACCTTCTCCCCGAGGGGGAGAAGGAAAGAGCGGCAACGTCGTACTTCATAGGCTACAGCCTACCCAGTGAGGATATCCCCGGCAGGGCGGAGGAATGGCCGCGGCAAGCGCATCAACCTTGCCGTGACCACGGAAAGCCCGGTACTGGGTTGCCACCCGACGCCGGTCTTACCATTATGGCGCCCTGCCCATCCTCCCCCGGAGATTCGCCATGAAAGACGACTGGCGGCTGATCGCCGCGCCGGTGAAGATCATCCTTGCCAATTACGGGCGTTCCTCGCGCGGCCTGCTGGCGCTGGTCGCCGTCATCGTCTTCCTCTCGGCCGTTTCCGCCGTCGCCGCGCCCTATCTCTTCTCGCGCCTCATCGACGCAATGGCCGCCGACCGGCTCGCCGAGGGACTGGCCGCCGGCCTCGTCGTCTATGCCCTGCTCATCGGCATCGCGGCGGCGCTGCAGCATATGGTGCAGTACCTCTCCTACATGAGCGCGGAGAACCTCAGCTTCATCGCCAGCACCAGCCTGTTCGACCGACTGCTGAGGAAGACGGCCGGCTTCTTCGTCGAGCACAACCCGGCCGAGATCGAAGGCGCGCGGCGGCGCGGACAGGGCGCGCTGATGACGCTCGTGCAGCTCGGCCTCATCGTCTTCATTCCGGGCACGACGCAGATCGTGCTCGCGCTCGCCATGCTGGGCGCGACGATCAATATCGAGGTCGTGCTGATCGTCATCGTCTACGGCACCGGCTTCGTCGCCCTCACCGCCCTTGCCAACCACCGCACGCGCCGCTTCCTCGACGCGGCCATCGAGGCCGGGCAGGAGAATGCGAAATTCGTCGGCAACGCCATGGCGGCGATGGAGACGCTGCGCCATTTCGGCAGCCACGGCTGGATGCAGGCGCGCTTTGCCGACAAGGCCCGCGAGGAGCGCGACAACTGGGCCGCCTTCTGCCGCCGCCGCATCGGCTACAGCGCGGTGCTCGGCGCGGGACTGGCGCTGCAATTCGTCGTCACCTTCCTCCTGCTCCTGCCGCGCTACCGGGCGGGCGAGCTCAGCGTCGGCGACCTCGTCCTCTTCAACACGCTGCTGCTCCAGCTCAACATGCCCTTCGAGATGATCGGCCATGCGCTGGACGACGTGGTGCGCGCGCGGGCCTCGCTGCTGCCGCTCGCCCGCATCTGGGCCGCGCCGGAGGAAGAGGATGCCGCAACGCCCGGCGGCTTCCTGCCGCGAGACGGCCGCCTCGCCTTCGAGAAGGTCTCCTATGCCCATGAGAACGGCCGGGGCGTCGCGGATATCAGCTTTTCGGCGACGCGCGGGCGCATCACCTATCTCGTCGGCGAAACCGGCTCGGGCAAGTCGACGCTGCTGCGCCTCGCCCTCAAATCGCTCAGCCCCGCCTCGGGCCGCATCGCCGTCGACGGCATGGACCTCGAAGCCGTCTCCCAGCGCGACTGGTACGCCGCCGTCGGCATCGTGCCGCAGGAGCCGACGCTGCTCAACGACACGCTCGCCGTCAACATCGCGCTCGGCCGGCCGATGGACCCGGAGCGGCTGCGGCGCGCGGCAGAGAAGGCGGCGATCCTGATCTTCATCGAGGCCCTGCCCGACGGTTTCGAGACCATGGTGGGCGAGCGGGGCATGAAGCTCTCCGGCGGCGAGCGCCAGCGCATCGCCATCGCCCGGGCGCTCTATGCCGATCCGCAGTTCCTCTTCCTCGACGAGGCGAGCTCGGCGCTGGACGAGGCGACGGAAGCGGAGATCATGCAGCATATCCGCAGCCTTGCCGGCGACGTGACGATCCTTGCCGTCACCCACCGGAAAGGCGTGATCGCCCCCCTCGACCACGTCGTCACCCTCGGCGCCGGGCGCATCGAGAGCGAGACCTGAGACAAGTCTCGCAAAAGCCGCAACCGCTAATGGTTTCCCAAAGGAATTCGAGGGAGCCTTTCATGAAGATCGACGGCAGCATGCTTTCCGCCTATGCGCTCGGCCGGCAGCGGCCCGCCGCCGGCGTTGGCGACAGCCTTTCCAACGGCATGGGCGAGGGCGGCGGCGCGTGGAAGCGCAACATCCCGACGGTGGAGACCTCCGCCGCCATGCCTTCCGGCCTTGCCAATGCGCTGTGGGTCAACAAGCAGGAGAAGGCCGAGCGGGAAAGCGAGGGGCTTCTCTCCGATTTCATGGAGCTTTCGAAGATGAACCCGGTCGAGCGCCTGCGCAAGGAGCTGCTCGAATCGATGGGCCTCACCGAGGAGAGCCTCGCCGCGCTGCCGCCTGAGCAGCGCGAGGCGATCGAGGAGGAGATCCGCCGCGCCATCAAGGAGCGGCTGGGCATCGACGACACCCAGCAGGCCGGCCCCTCGGAAGGGCAATCCGCGGCCGGCACGGAGGAAGCGAAGGCCTGACCGGCCTTCGCTTTCATCCTTCCTCTTTCCCATGAGAAAGCCAGTTGACAAACGGCGCGAAAGGGAGAATATCGCGACCATGATCAAGAGCACGCACATCGCCGCAACGTATTTTTGGCTGTTCCGATAAGGAGCGGCTGTTCGATCATGTCAACAAGCCGCCATCAGGCGGCTTTGTTGTTTTAGGGCACCTGATGGCACGAAAACCAAGGAGCCCGAAATGCTGAATACCGTCATCAAGCTCGATCCCCACGCCGTCGAACGCCCGCCGATGCTGACCATCCGCGCCGCGCGCCAGGGCGACCTGCAGCAGATCCTCGACATGATCGCGCTGCACGCCGAATGCCACGGCGACACCGCGAAGATCACCGCCGTCGACCTCGATCGCGACCTCTTCGGCACCCATCCCTGGATCACCGCCCTCGTCGCGGAAGCCGGCGGCCGGCTGATCGGCTACGCGCTGATGGTGCCGATGTACCGCGCCATGGAAGGCGTGCGCGGCATGGAGCTGCACCAGATCTTCGTGCGCGAGGACAATCGCGGCCACGGCATCGGCCGCCATCTCGTTTCCCGCGCCCGCGAGCATGCCCGCATCTCCGGCTGCGGCTACCTCTCGGTGAGCGCGGCGACCGGCAATTTCGGCGCGCACCGCTTCTACGAGCAGATGAACTTCCGCGCCGGCCCGGTGACGGGCATGCGCTACGTCCAGGCATTGGGCTGAACCGACGGAGGCCGGCATGGCGAAGCGACTGGCAATCGTGCTGACGGAAGGCTACGCGGACTGGGAATGCGCCCTGCTGATGGCGACGGCGCGCGGCGACTGCGGGGCGGAGACCGTGGTGCTGACGCCCGGCGGGGCCGACGTCACCTCGCTCGGCGGCCTCGCCGTCAAATCCGCAGGCAAGGCGGAAGCCGCCATGCCTGCCGATTTCGACGTGCTGGTCGTGTGCGGCGGCACGATATGGCAATCCGGCGCGGCGCCCGACCTCTCGGCTCCGGTCGGGCGTTTCGTCGGCGCCGGCAAGCCGGTGGCGGCGATCTGCGACGCCACGCTGGAATTCGCCCGCCTCGGCCTCTTCGACACGCGGGCGCATACCGGCAACTATCCCGGCCAGATCGGCAAGCTCGTGCCGGACTATCGCGGCGCGGCGCATTACCGCGACCAGCCGCAGGCCGTGAACGACCGCGGCGTCATCACCGCCTCCGGCGCGGCACCCGCCACCTTCGCCCGCGAAATCGTCGAGGCCATCGGTCTCGGCTCGGCGGAGCTGCGGGATTATCTGGCGATGTACGGGGATGAGCACGGGGCGGCGAAGGGCTGAGGATTAAGGGCTGGTGCGGAACGCATGTCGCCCACGCAAGAGCGGCCGACCGCGCCGCGAAAATGCCGGACCTGATGGTGGCAGTGTCCCACCTTATGGCCGCAGCACCCGACTTTTCGGCATTGTCGCGGCTTGGCGGCATTTCGCCAGCCTGAAGGCATCTCGGCTTGGGCACCCGGCCTGGGGCATTCCGGCTTGGTGGCGGCCATGCCCTGCACGGCGGCAGGAGGCTGCCCACCCCACCCTCCATCGTCATCCTCGGGCTTGCCCCGAGGGCCCGCGCCTCAAGCTCAGGTCGTGCCGTGACTCATGGATACTCGGGTCAAGCCCGAGGATGACAAAGGAGAGGTGAGTGTCCCGTCAGGGCGGCAGAGAGGATGCGGCTCGCGCAAGGCCCCGGGCATTCAGGCTCACGGGGCGTCAAGGCCCATCGGGCGTCGGGCCTACCGGACGCTTGGGCCCGCCTAACGTTCCGGCCCCCTGAGCGCTCCGCCGACCGAGCGTTCAAGCTCCGCCAAACCGTCAGACCCCGTCAGGCCTGGCCCCAAACCGCCAGACCCCGCCCCCAAACCTCACCGTGCTGGGATCGCCTTCAGGTAGGCGGCGATCGCCTCGCGGTCTTCCTTCGGCAGCAGCGCGATGTTCTTCTGCACGGAGACCATGGCGCCGCCGACGCTGTCGAATTCCGGCGTGAAGCCGGTTTCGAGGTAGTTGACGATATCGCCTGCGCTCCAGCTTCCGAAGCGGCCCTCGACGGGGGTGATGTCGGGGACGCGGCCTTCGCCTTCCGGGTTCGGCCCGCCGGCGAGCCACTGGTCGGTCTTCAGGCCGCCCAGCATGTCGCGCGGCGTGTGGCATTCGCCGCAATGGCCCGGCCCCTCGACGAGATACTGGCCGTGCTTGACCGTCTCGTCGGCATCGGCGAGCGCCACGCGCGGCGCCTCGTTGAGGTAGAGGAGCTTCCAGCCGCCGAGCGCGAGGCGGATGTTGAAGGGGAACGGCAGTTCGTGCCCCGGCGCGACATTGCCGCTCTTCGGCAGGGTCTTCAGATAGGCGTAGAGATCGCCGATGTCCTTCACCGTCATGCGCGCATAGGAGGCGTAGGGGAACGAGGGATAGAGGTGCTCGCCGTCGCGGCCGGTGCCGCGCTTCATGGCGTCGCCGAATTCCGCCAGTGTCCAGGCGCCGATGCCCGCCGTCTCGTCCGGCGAGATGTTCGGCGCATGGAAGGTGCCGAAGGGGCTCTTCAGCGCGAGCCCGCCGGCCAGCACCAGCTTCTGGTCGTCCGGCGCGCCCGGCGCCGCGTGACAGCTCACGCAGCCGCCCGCATGGAAGATGCGTTCCCCATTGGCAAGGTCCGGCTCGCCGGCGGCGGCCCAGGTCTCGGCCGGAAGCCGCTCGGGCGCCGTCAGGAAGACGAATGCGCCCGCGCCGATCGCGCCGAGCAGCACCACGCCGCCAAGAAGTCTTTTGAGTGCCATGGGTCCTCCCCGCCTGCGCCCGTCCCTTCCGACGAAGAGGCCGCGGCGCATAAACACAAAGGTTCCATCCCGGCGGCCGGCACCGGGACGGTGTTCATTCTTTCGGGATGATCCGGTCCACCGCGGTCACTTCTTGACGCGGTAGACCTCATGACAGCCGCCGCAATTGGGGCCGATCGCGCCGAGCGCCGCGACGACGCCCGCCTGGTCCGCCGGAAGGCTCGCAAGGGCCGTGTCGGCGGTCGCGCCGAGCTTGGCGGCATGGGCCTTGAAGTCGTCCATCTTTTCCCAGATCGTCGCCTTGGCTTCCGTGTCATGGCCGGTCTCGGAGCCTACGGGGAACTGCTCCGGGAAGGCCTTCGCCACCTCGCTCATCGTGGTCAGCGATGCCTTGACGACCTCCGCGTCATAGGGCTTCTCGCCCTTGGCGATGCCGGAAAGCGCGCCCATGGCCCCGCCCACCTTCTTCATCATCTGCTGGCGCACGACCTGCGGCTCGTCCGCCGCCACGACGGCGCCCGCGCCGATGACTGCAAGCGCGGCCGCGGCCGCCAAAGTCCTGAACTTCATGGAGTTCTCCCCGTTGCTGGCGGCCGGCCGGGGCCGCGCCGCCGATTTGCGATGCGCGGCCATGATTGCATTTTAGAAAATCCACGACAGTAAAATCTTTTTGATGCCAGCGATGCGTCGGAACGCCACGGGCGGCCGCATCTTCAACGTTTCTTGATCTTTTATAAGCACAACTCGGGCATCGACACAGTGCCGGTCCGAGGGCCACCAGCATGCGGAACGCATTCCTCAAGACCCTGTCCGCCGACCTGCGGCAGATGCTGCCGTTCCATGTCTTCGTGCTCGCGCATATGGCGCTGGTCGTCGGCATCCTCACCTGGCATGCCGATTTCACGGCGGCGGCCTACCTGCAATATGCCGCGCAATTCGGCCCGGTCTATTTCCTGGGGCTTCCGGCCATTCTCCTCCTCGGCAAGCTCGTCGCCGGCGTGTTCCGCAACCCGAAGGCGCCGCTCGCCTGGGTGACGCTGCCGCCGCCCGCGCTGCTCGGCCATCTGGCCGGCGCCGCCGCCGTCTTCGGCTCCGTCATCCTCTTCATGGGCTCGTTCACGACGTTCAAGACGATGATGCCGGCCCTGAGGAACGGCTTTCCGTACGACCGCGTGCAGGCCGACCTGGATGCCCTGCTCTTCGGCGGCGTCGATCCCGGGCCGCGGCTGATGGCGCTCTTCGGCAACCCGCATATCCTCTCCATCCTCGAATGGAACTATTCCGTCGCCTGGACGGCCTTCGCCTTCGTGCCGCTCTTCTTCATCGTGCTGCGCGCAAGGGGCGCTGTCCGCCTGCGCTATTGCCTCGGCTTCGCCCTCGCCTGGGCGGTACTCGGCAACCTCCTCGCCTGCCTCTTTCTTTCCGCCGGTCCGGCCTTCTACGGGCACGTCACCGGCGATGCCGCGCGCTTCGCGGCGCAGTTGCGGATGCTCGACAATGGCGTGGTGGCGGCCTTCCAGACCTATCTGTGGCAGAACCATCTTCAGGACGTCGCGGGCCTCGGGACGGGCATTTCCGCCTTCCCGAGCGTCCATGTCGGCGTCACGATGATGAACGCCCTCTTCCTGCGGGAATTCAGCCGCACCGCCGGCCTTCTCGGCTTTGCCTATGTCTTCGTCATCCTCATGAGCTCGGCGCTCTTCGGCTGGCACTACCTGATCGACGGCTATACCTCCATATTGGTCGTCCTTCTCCTGCATGTCGCGCTGAAGCGCCTGTTCGCGGCAAGGTCCGCAACACCGGCCGAAGACCTCAAACCGTCCCCCAGCCCCGCCATACCGTGAACACGGCGATCGCGACGAGCAGCACGCCCGCCGCGCGGCCGATGAGGCGGGTGGCGGCGGGACTGCCGACGAGCGCGGCGCGGCTCTTGGCGGCGGCCAATGCGAGGCCGCCATAGACGGCAAGCTGCGTCGCCCAGATCATCAGCAGCATGACGAGCGTCTGGCGCCAGAGCGGCCCGAATTCCGGGCGCAGGAACTGCGGGAAGACGGCGAGCATGAAGAGATAGGCCTTGGGGTTCATGAGGCTCGTCAGCGCACCCTGGCGGAAGCGCGTGGCAAGGCCGCGCCGCTCGAGGCCATCGACCTCGCCGATGACGATGGAGCTGCGGAAGAGCTGCCAGCCGATGAAGGCGACATAGGCCGCGCCGAGCACCAGCAGCCCGTTGAAGAGTTTCGGCGCGAAATGCAGCAGCATGCCGACGCCGAGGGCGGCATAGAGCGTGTGCACCAGACCGCCCGCCATGATGCCGAAGGTCGCCGAGAGCCCCGCCCTGCGGCCGCCGGAAAGCGCGCTTGCCAGCACGAAGACCATGTCCATGCCCGGCACGATGATGATGCCGGAGACGAGCAGGAAGAAGAGCCAGAGGTTTTCGCTGTAGGTCATGTCAGTTGGCCGTTGCCTTTTGCCGCGCCGCAGCCCTATGCTGCCTTTCGTTTCAAGCGCTTGAGGCGTGCTATAGCGAAGGCCACTGACAGGGGTGTGTCAGTTGTGACGGAGAAAAACATGCGCAAGGCATCCCGGCTCTTCGAGATCATCCAGATCCTCAGGCTCGCCCGCCAGCCGGTGACCGCGGCCGAGATCGCCGAACGGCTGGAGGTGACGGCGCGCTCGATCTACCGCGACATCGCCGCGCTGCAGGCGATGCGCGTGCCGGTCGAGGGCGAGCGCGGCATCGGCTATATCCTGCGTCCCGGCTTCGACCTGCCGCCGCTGATGTTCACCATCGAGGAGACGGAGGCCGTGGTGCTGGCGCTCGCCCTTCTGGAGCGAACAGGGGACGCGGAGCTGAAGGCGGCCGCCAGAAGGGTGGGCGAGAAGGTCGCCGGCGCCGTGCCGCCGCCGCTGCGCCAGACGCTTTCCGCCCGCGCGCTGCACGCCTGGGGCACCGCGCCGCGCCAGCCCGAGGGCATCGACCTTGCCACGGTGCGCCGGGCGATCCGCGACGAGGAGAAGCTGCTCATCGACTACCGCGACGAATATGCCCGCGCCACCGAGCGCACCATCCGCCCCATCGCGCTCATCTACTATTCGGAAACGGCGAACATCGTCGCCTGGTGCGAACTGCGCCAGGCCATCCGCAATTTCCGCGCCGACCGGGTGGAGGCCTGCGAAGCGACGGGCGGGAACTTTCGCGGCGAAGGCGACGGACTGCGGCAGATGTGGATTTCCGGCTGGGCGGAGAACCGGGCGGCGGCGGGTTCCTAAGCGTTTCACGCATTCCGGATGCAAAACCGCGCTCCACTTTGCCGGAATTGCCCTATTCCGGCCATTCCTCGCGCGGCCATTGCCGCGCGGCATGGATGACGCGCAGGATGAACAGGGTCTCCCGCCCCTCGGCCATCTCCATGCAATAGGCGAGAACATAGGGAAGACCGCTCACCGATTTCTCGTAGGTGCCGCCGACCCGGCCCGGCCGGCCGACGGCGCGTTCGCCCAGCAGGACCGCCGCCGCATCGATCCGCGCGGCAACCGAGCGTGCCGCTGCGGGATCGTCCTTCGCGATGTGGCGGACCTGCTGCTTCAGGTCATCGAGAGCCGCGCGGGACCATCGGACGGGACGCTTCACGACCGGTCGCGCTCAGCCGTATCGATCGCGGAGGCGAGTTCGGACATGGCTTCCTCATGCGAAACCGTCCGCCCCTTGCGAACGTCCTCAAGGCCTTCGCTGATGCCCTCTACGATCGCCAGTTCCCTGGCGACATAGGCCGAGACCGCCTCGGCGGCGAGGAAGGAGCGGCTGCGGCGCGTGTCCGCCGCCAGCCTGTCGAGCTTTTCCTTGATGTCGATGCTGACGCGGATCGTCATCGTCGTGCTGCTCATGGTGGCCATCCGTACTGGTTTGTGTACATGTCAGCACAATATCACACATCGGACGAAATTGAAAAACCCGTTCCTTTTCGGCAGCTGGAGAGAAGGCTCGCCAAACAAAAACCCCGGCCGTTTCCGACCGGGGTTTTCGAAATCCGATAAGCCGAAGGCTTACTTCGTTGCGGCTTCGTAGCGCTCCAGGACGTAGTCCCAGTTGATCAGGCTGTCGACGAAGGCTTCGAGGTATTTCGGGCGGGCGTTGCGGTAGTCGATGTAGTAGGAATGTTCCCACACGTCGACGCCGAGGATCGGTTCCGCGCCGTGGACCAGCGGGTTCTCGCCGTTCGGGGTCTTGGAGATGGCGAGCTTGCCGTCCTTGACGGAGAGCCAGGCCCAGCCGGAGCCGAACTGCGTGGTGCCGGCGGCGACGAAATCGGCCTTGAACTTGTCATAGCCGCCCAGATCGCTGTCGATGGCCTTCTGCAGCGCGCCCGGCAGGCTCTTGCCGCCGCCGCCCTTCTTCATCCACTTCCAGAAATGGACGTGGTTGTAGTGCTGGCCGGCATTGTTGAAGAGGCCCTGGTTGGTGCCGTAGGACTTCTTGACGATCTCTTCGAGGGAGAGGTTCGCAAGGCCCGCTTCCTCCGCCAGCTTGTTGCCGTTGTCGACATAGGCCTTGTGGTGCTTGTCGTGGTGATATTCGAGGGTCTCGCGCGACATGAAGGGCGCGAGCGCGTCGTAATCGTAGGGAAGCGGCGGAAGTTCGAAAGCCATGATGGTGTCTCCTCTTTGTTTGCCGCAATTCCGAAGGCGGGCCGGTTTCCCGGCCAATGCTGGAATTGCTCTGGCGACGGAATTTTGTGAAGGAAATCCGTGAGCGGAACATAGGAGCGGCAACCGGAAGAGGCAACCGCCCGCCTTCCAAATTTTCCTGACATGCGGCAAAATCCTTCCCGTTTCGCCTGCCGGATCAAGGGCGGGCGGAACCCCTTTCCGATTCGCGGCGTTTCGCCCTTCCCGCCAACCCGGAGCCCTCCATGCGCATCATCCCCCTTTCCGCCCTCGTCCTCTCGCTTGCCGCCGCCGGCGCCCATGCCTCTTCCTCCGATGCCTGGGAGGAATTCCGCGCGGATGTGGAGAAAAGCTGCCTTGCCAGCCTGCCGGAGGTGCTGGGAACGCCGAACGTCTTCGTCGAGCCGACCGGCACGCAATCCTTCGGCATCGCGGCGATCGAGGGACTTTCGCCGGAATCGAAGAGCCAGATCACCTATGTCTGCATCTACGACAAGCAGAAGAAGACGGTGGAAGTCTCCCCGCCGATTGCCGCGGAATTCCTGCATGTGGTGCGGGAAAGCGAGCGCGAGGCGGCGGCGAAGAAGCGCGCCGAGACGGGGGACAATACGACGCAGGATGCGGCGGGGCAGGAATAGGCGACGACCCCGCCGGGCTTCGGCAGGCGTCGCTACTGGCAGCGAGCCCCCTCATCCGACCCTTCGGGCCGCCTTCTCCCCGACGGGGAAAAGGGGCCGGCAGGCGGATGGCGGGGGCCGCCGGCATGACCGAAGCGGCCTTCCCACCGGCCTTTCCTCATTCACGCATCGCCGTTCGAATGCGCCCAGTCGAAATAGAGGTCGCGGGCCTTGGCGGTGATGGGGCCGTGGGGAAGGTCGCGGTCCTCGAAGCGGGTAACGGGGACGACCTTGGAATAGTTGCCGGAGGTGAAGATCTCGTCGGCCGCTGCAAAGTCGGCCGGGGTGAGCGTGGTCTCGACCACGTCGAAGCCAGCGTCCCGCAGAAGGCCGATGACGCGGCTGCGCGTGATGCCGGCAAGGAAGGTGTGGTTGGCGGCGGGGGTGAAGACGACGCCGTCGCGCACCATGAAGATGTTGGACGAGGCGGTCTCGGCGACGTTGCCCAGCATGTCGCGCACCAGGGCGTTGTCGAAGCCGCGCTTGCGGGCCTCGACCAGCATGCGGGCATTGTTCGGGTAGAGGCAGCCGGCCTTGGCATCCGTCGGCATGCATTCCACCGTCGGGCGGCGGAAGGGCGAGACCGTCAGCGAGGAGCGGGCATTCGGATCGCCCAGCGAGGCCTCGAACAGGCAGAGCGCGAAGCGGGTGGAGCCCGCATCCGGCGCCACGACGCTGATCGGCGAGCCGTGCTCGGCCCAGTACATCGGCTTGATATAGATCGCCGTCCTGCCGTCGAATTTCTTGACGCCTTCCCAGGCGAGCGCCTCGATCTCTTCCGGGGAGACGGTCGCCGCAAGGCCCAGCGCCTCGGCGGAGCGGTTGATGCGCCGGCAATGCAGGTCGAGGTCCGGCGCGATGCCGTCGAACCAGCGCGCGCCATCGAAGACGGTCGAGCCGAGCCACATGGCATGCGAGGTGGGGCCGATGAGCGGCGGGTTGCCGGAAATCCATTCGCCGTCCACGAAGGTCCAGGTGGCGGAGCGCGGTGAGGTATCGACTGGCATGTTTCAAACTCCTTCCAGAGCATTTCCGGCAAAGGGCGGAGCGGTTCGGCGTCCGCCAATGCGAAGAACCAAAGAGCCGGAGCGGTTTCGCGGTTCGCGAGAAAAGCGGAAATGCCCTGGCCCATCAAGGCCCGACCGGGATGAGCGGTCAAGTCGCCCTGCCTTCCGCCAGAGCGCGCCGCATGTCCATTCAAGATGTTGAATGGGTGCATCAGGTCTTGTCATGGATGGCCCGGTTGAGGGGTTTCCGGGTGCATGCGATAGAAGAGACAAAGGGAGACGGCCATGCGCGCGATGTACTACGAAGCCTTTGAAGCGAAACCGGATATCCGCGTCCTGCCGGATCCGGCGCCGACGCCCGGCGGCGTGGTGATCAAGGTCGAGGCGACGGGGCTTTGCCGCAGCGACTGGCACGGCTGGATGGGTCACGATCCCGATATCAAACTGCCGCATGTGCCGGGGCACGAGCTCGCCGGCACGGTGGCGGCGGTCGGCAAGGCCGTTACCCGCTTCCGCGAGGGCGAGCGGGTGACCGTGCCCTTCGTCTCCGGCTGCGGCCATTGCGGCGAGTGCCGCTCGGGCAATCAACAGGTCTGCGAAGAACAGTTCCAGCCGGGCTTCACCCATTGGGGGTCCTTCGCCGAATATGTCGCCATCGACCATGCCGACCAGAACCTCGTGCACCTGCCGGAAGCCATCGACTATGCCACGGCCGCCAGCCTCGGCTGCCGCTTCGCCACCTCCTTCCGCGCGGTGGTGGACCAGGCGCGGGTGACCGGCGGGGAATGGGTGGCGGTGCATGGCTGCGGGGGCGTCGGCCTCTCGGCCATCATGATCGCCGCCGCGCTGGGGGCGAACCCCATCGCGATCGACATCTCCCCCGAGAAACTGGACTTCGCGAAGAAGATGGGCGCGGTCGCGGCGATCAATGCCCGCGCGGTGGCCGATGTCGCCGAGGCGGTGCGGGAGATCACCGGCGGCGGGGCGCATGCCTCTGTCGACGCGCTTGGCTCGCCCGTCACCTGCTTCAATTCGATCAAGAATTTGCGGCGGCGCGGGCGGCATGTGCAGGTGGGGCTGATGCTGGCCGACCATGCGACGCCGCAGATTCCCATGGCGCAGGTCATCGGCCACGAGCTGGAGATTTACGGCAGCCACGGCATGCAGGCCTGGCGCTACGACGCCATGCTGGCGATGATCGAAAGCGGCAAGCTTTCGCCGCAGAAGCTGATCGGCCGGCATATCGGGCTTGAGGAAGCCGTGCCGGCGCTGATGGCGATGGACCGGGCGACGGATCTGGGGATCAGCGTGATCACGCGGTTCTGAGGGTGGTGGGCTTGGCTCACCCCCCTCTGCCCTGCCGGGCATCTCCCCCACAAGGGGGGAGATCGGCAAGAGGCAAGAAACTAGCTCACACAGCAGCGCTGGAGAGGAAGCGAAACGTCGCTCCATCCAATCTCCCCCTTGTGGGGGAGATGGCCGGCAGGCCAGAGGGGGGTGCCCCACCCGATACGAACAATTGACATTCGCCGCCCGATAACCGCCAATCGACGGCAAAGTGCAGGAGAATCGCCACCATGTCCCATGCCGCCTATGTGTTCGACGCCTATGGCACGCTGTTCGATGTGCATGCGGCGGTGCGGCGGCATGCGGGGGATGTCGGGCCGAACTACCAGATATTCTCCGAGATCTGGCGCGCCAAGCAGCTCGAATATTCCTGGACGCGGGCGCTGATGGGCGCCTATGCCGATTTCTGGCAGCTCACCGAGCAGGCGCTCGACTATACGTTCCAGCGCATCGGCGGTGTCGATCCCGCGCTGCGGCAGAAGCTGCTCGACGCCTACTGGAAGCTCGACTGCTATCCGGAAGTGCCGGCCGTGCTGAAGGCGCTGAAGCAGCGCGGCGCGCATATCGCCATCCTCTCCAACGGCTCGCCCGCCATGCTGGCCTCGGCGGTGAAGAATGCGGCGCTCGATACCGTGATTGATGATATCTTCTCGGTGGATGCGCTGAAGACTTACAAGACCGCCCCCGCCGTCTACGATCTGGTGACGACGAATTACCGGCTCTATCCGAATGCCGTCTCCTTCCAGTCTTCCAACCGCTGGGACATTGCCGGGGCGACGAAATTCGGCTTCCGCACCGTCTGGATCAACCGGTCCAACATGCCGGACGAATATTTCGACCTCGGCCCGTCCCTTATCCTGCCTTCGCTGGAGAGCCTGTAAGATGGCCTGGTCCGCCGCACAGTACCTGAAATTCGAGGACGAGCGCACGCGCCCGGCCGCCGATCTTCTCGCCCAGGTGCCCGCCGATCTCAGGGCCGGCACGGTCTATGACCTCGGCTGCGGCCCCGGCAATTCGACGGAACTGCTGGTCAGGCGCTTCCCCGGCCGGGGCGTGCGCGGCGTCGACAGCGCGGCCGACATGCTGAAGGCGGCGCGCCAGCGCCTGCCGGGCGTGGATTTCGTCGAATGCGACCTTGCCAAATGGCAGCCGCCGGAGCCGGCCGCCCTGCTCTTCGCCAATGCCGTCTTCCAGTGGCTGCCCGATCATGTGGCACTGATGACGCGGCTGATGGACGGCCTTCGCCCCGGCGGCGTTCTGGCCGTGCAGATGCCGGACAACCTTACCGAACCCTCCCATCTCCTGATGGAGGAAAGCGCGCTGGCCGGCCCCTGGCACAGCGCCTTTGCCGAGGGTACGCCGCGCCGCAAGCCGCTGCCCAGCCCCGCCGCCTATTTCGATGCGCTCGGGCCGAAGGCGGCGCGTGTCGACGTCTGGCACACCGCCTACAACCACCCGATGCCGGATGCGGCGGCTATCGTCGAATGGGTCAAGGGCACGGGGCTGCGCCCCTATCTCGACCGCATCCCGGCGCGGGAGCGGGATGGCTTCCTCGCGGATTACGAGGCGCGCATCGGCAAGGCCTACCGACCGATGGCGGACGGGCAGCGCCTGCTGCGCTTCCCGCGGATTTTCATCATCGCCGTGAAATCCTGACCCTCAGATCTTCTCCACGAGGAAATCGATGAAGGCGCGGATGCGCGCGGCCAGATGCTCGTGGCCGGCGAAGACGGCGTGAACGATCTCGATATCACCAGGATTGAAGGCCTCCATTACAGGCACCAGCGTGCCGGCGGCGATGTCGGGCTCGACATGGAAGCGGCCGATGCGGCCGAGGCCGAGGCCATCGAGGCAGAGCTGGCGCAGGATCGCACCGCTGGAGACCAGCATGTTGCCCGTGATCTCATAGGGCTCGGTGGCGCCATCCTCCGACAGGAAGGGCCAGTCGTCCATGCTGCGGCGGAAGTTGAAGCGCAGGCAATTGTGGGCGGCGAGATCGGCGGGATGCTGCGGGGTACCGTGCCTTGCGAGATAATCCGGCGAGGCGATGACGACCTTGCGGCTTTCCAGCAGCTTGCGCGCCTTCAAAGAGGAGTCTCGCAACGGGCCGGAGCGGATGGCGACGTCGGTGCGCTCGCCGATCACGTCGATCACCCCGTCCGTCAGCGTCAGGTCCAGTTCGATCTCCGGGTAGAGCGCCAGGAAGGCCGGCAGCAGCGGCAGGATGTAGCGCTCGCCGAAGCCCACCGACGCGTTGACGCGGAGCGGGCCGCGCGGCACGACCTTCGCGCCCTCGGCGACGATCCGCTCCGTCTCTGCAATCTCCGACAGGATGCGCCGCGCCCGGCCGAGATAGACCTCGCCCTCCGGCGTCAGTTCCAGCCGGCGCGTGGTGCGCACCAGAAGCCGCGCGCCGAGCCGGTCCTCGATACGGGTGACGAGCTTGCTGACGGCGGAGGGCGACAGGCGCAGCTTGCGACCCGCGGCGGAAAAGCTCTTCAGCTCCGCCGCCAGCACGAAGACCTCCATTTCGCCGGCCCGGTTGTCCATGCGCCACCTGTGAATTGACTTCACATATTCTTATCCACTGCTCCCGATTAACGCGCAAGTGGCCCTGCCCCATATTCCGCCCCGAACCTGATCACCCACCAACAGGACGCCCGGCCACCGGGCGCGGGGATTGAACCATGCCACTTGCCCTCCTTGCCCTGACCGTCGCGGCCTATGCGATCGGCACCACGGAATTCGTGATCGTCGGCCTCTTGCCGACCGTCGCCTCCGACCTTCACATCACCCTGCCGCTCGCCGGCCTCATCGTTTCCGTCTACGCGCTCGGCGTCACTTTCGGCGCACCCGTTTTGACGGCGCTTACCGGAAAGCTCGGCCGCAAGCCGCTGCTGCTCGGCCTCATGGCGCTCTTCATCGCCGGCAACGCGCTGGCGGCGCTCGCGCCGAGCTACGGCATGCTGCTTTCCGGCCGGGTGCTGTCGGCCTTCGCGCATGGCGTCTTCTTCTCCGTCGGCGCCACCATCGCGGCCGATCTCGTCGCGCCGGACAAGCGCGCCTCCGCCATCTCCATGATGTTCATGGGGCTGACGGTCGCCATCGTCACCGGCGTGCCGCTCGGCACCTTCATCGGCCAGACCTTCGGCTGGCGCGCCACCTTCTGGGCCGTGGCCGGCCTCGGCCTCGTCGCCTTCGCCGCCATCGCCCTCCTGCTGCCGGCGAACCTCAAGCGCGAGGAGCCGGCCGGCCTGATGGAACAGGTGCGCGTGCTCGGCTCCGGCCGGCTGCTGATCGTCTTCGCCATGACGGCGCTCGGCTATGGCGGCACCTTCGTCACCTTCACCTTCCTCTCGCCGCTGCTGCAGCAGGTCACCGGCCTTTCCGAAAGTACGGTCAGCCTCGTGCTGGTGCTCTATGGCGCGGCCATCGCGCTCGGCAATGTCGTCGGCGGCAAGGTGGCGGACCGCGATCCCGTCAGGGCGCTCGTCGTGCTCTTCGCCCTGCAGGCCGCCGTGCTGGTGCTCTTCACCTTCACCGCCCCCTCGCCGGCCCTGGCGCTCGTCACGCTCGCCGCGCTCGGCTTCCTGTCCTTCGCCAACGTGCCCGGTCTCCAGCTCTATGTCGTCGCCATGGCGCAGCGCCATCGCCCGGCCGCCGTCGACGTCGCCTCGGCGCTCAACATCGCCGCCTTCAACCTCGGTATCGCCGCCGGCGCCTGGATTGGCGGCATGGTGGTCGCCTCCCCGCTCGGCCTCGGCGCAACGCCGTGGGTCGGCGCCATCCTCGTTGCCGGCGCGCTCGGCCTGACCCTTGCCAGCGGCGCGCTCGACCGGCGCGAGCGCAGCCAGCCGGACGCCGCCTGCCAACCCGCCTGAAACCCTTCGACCGCCGGGGCGTTCCTTCAAGAGAGCTCCGGCGGGCCACCAACCTCACAAGGAGAAAAACCCATGAAAACCGTCAGGGCCAATGGCGCCCATATTCCCCAGCTCGGCTTCGGCACGTTCCGCATGCCTGAACCCGAGGTAATTTCGATCCTGCCGAAGGCGCTCCAGAGCGGCTTCAACCATGTCGATACCGCCCAGATCTACGAGAACGAGGCCGCCGTCGGCGAGGCCATCCGGACATCCGGCGTCGCCCGCGACAGCATCTTCCTCACTACCAAGGTCTGGGTCGCCAATTACGGCAAGGACCGCTTCGCCGCCTCCGTCGAGGAAAGCTTGAAGAAGCTGAAGACCGACCATGTCGATCTCCTCCTCCTGCACTGGCCGAACGAAGCCGTGCCGCTCGAGGTGCAGATCGGCGAACTCAACGCCGTGCGCGAGCGGGGCCTTGCCAGGCACATCGGCGTCAGCAATTTCAACACGGCGCTGATGGCCGAGGCCGTGCGCCTCAGCGCTGCGCCGCTGGCCACCAATCAGGTCGAATACCATCCCTATCTCGACCAGATGAAGGTGCTGGAGGCCGCGGAGACCTATGGCATGGCGCTGACCGCTTACTACGCCATGGCCGACGGCAAGGTCCCGAACGATCCGGTGCTCAAGGAAATCGGGGCGGCGCACGGCAAGTCGGCGGCGCAGGTCGCGCTGCGCTGGCTGGTGCAGCAACCGGACGTGGTGACCCTCACCAAGACCGCGACGGACAGCCGGCTTGCCGAAAACCTCGCCATCTTCGACTTCGTGCTGACGCCTGGCGAGATGATGCGCATCCACAAGCTCGCCCGCCCGGACGGCCGCATTGTCAGTCCCGACGGGCTTGCTCCGGCATGGGACAAGGCGGCGTAAAAGGCACGCCTTACTCGAAAATCCCCTTCTCCCGTCGGGGAGAGGGGGACCCGAAGGTCGGATGCGGAGGCTTTTCCTCACCATCCGGGTTTTTGCGCATCGTGAGTTCCGCCTGCGGTGTCCCCTCATCCACCTGCCGGCGCCTTTTCCCCGAGGGGAGAAGCGGATGTGGGGGGGCCGGCTTGCCCTATGACGATGCCCTCGCCGCCTCTCGGGCCGGCTTCCCAAAGGCCCGCCGGCCGGATATGGGTGATGTGCCGCGCCGCGAGCGGCTGGGAGCCCTTCATGCAGACCTCGTCCCCGACCGTCTTTGCGCCGGACTGGCCGGCCATTGCCGCCGTCATCCTCGGCGTCACCGCCTTTTCCGTGGCGCAGGGGCTCACCTATCCGCTGATCTCGCTGACGCTGGAATCGCGCGGCTATTCGCCGGCGCTGATCGGGGTCAACGCGCTCGCCTTCGCCGGCGGGCTTGCCGCCTCGACGCTGCTGCTCGGCAGCCTCACCGCGCGCTGGCGGGCCGACCGGCTGATCATCGCCAGCCTCGTCGGCTGCTCGCTCTGCCTTGCCACCTTCGCCGCCTCCACCTCCTTCGCCGTGTGGCTCGGCGCCCGCTTCCTGCTCGGCTTCTTCGCCAGCCTCATCTTCATGCTCGGCGAGGCCTGGCTGAGCGCCGCCTGCCCGGACCGGCTGCGCGGCCGGATCTCCGGCGCCTACGGGGCGGGTATGTGCGCCGGCTTCGCCGCGGGGCCGCTCGCCATTCCGCTGCTCGGCAGCGAGGGCGGGCTCGGTTTCGCGCTGACGGCGGTCTATCTCGCCATCGTCGCCTTCGCGACCGGCATGCTGATGTTCTCGACGCGGACGGTGCCGGAGCCCTCCTCGACGGGTGCCGTCTTCCGCTTCTTCCGGGCAGCGCCCCTGCTTGTCGGCATGGTCTTCGTCTTCGGCTTCGCCGATATCGCGGCGATCTCCGCCATGCCGGTCTATTTCGTGAAGATGGGCTACAGCCAGGCCTTCGCCGCCGTCAGCGTGACGGTGCTCGCCCTGCCGACCGCCATCGCCCAGCCCTTCATCGGCCTGATGCTCGACAAGCTGCCGCGCGAGCGCGTGGCGCTGAGCGCCGTGACGATCGCTGCCGCGAGCTATCTCATCCTGCCGTCGATGGAATCGGAAATTGCGATCCTCGCCGTCTTCGCGCTGATGGGCACGGCAACCTTCTCGCTCTATACCTGCGCGCTCACCATGCTCGGCGAGCGCTACAACGGCGCGATGCTGGTGGCCGGCAGCGCGGCTTTCGCGCTCGCCTATGCGGCGGGCAGCGGCGCGGGCTCCAGCGTCACCGGCGCGATCATGGAGGCCGGCGGGCCGAAAGCCGGGCCGCTCTCGGTCGGCCTCGGCCTTGCCGTCTTTACTGCGGCGCTGGTTTTCGCGCGGCGGCGGTAGAAAGGCCCCCTCTACCCTGCCGGGCATCTCCCCCACAAGGGGGGAGAAAGGGGAGGCTTGCTCACCGTTCAAAATTTGAATGCAGAGGGTGCTGCACGGTAAGCCCCTCCCCCTTGTGGGGAGGGGTTGGGGAGGGGTCTTCAACCCCGCCCGATCAGACGAACTGGCTGAGCCCCGGAACCGAGGCGACGACTTCGTCGACCACGTCGCTGCCGGCATGTTCGCGGGCGACCGCGATGGTTTCCTTGGCAAGGCCGGTGATCTCGCCCATGCCGAGGCCCTGGCTCATCAGCTGCTGGCCGAGGCCCATGACGCCGCCACCGGCGCCGAGGGCGCTCATCAGGCCGCCGAGCAGGCCCTTGCCCTCGCCTTCGCCATTATACTGGGCGACGAGGTCGGAGGCGCCGGGAATGGCCTCGATCATCTTCGCGACCGGGCCATCGGCCGCCTCGCGCTGCAGGAAACCGAGCATCATGCCGATCGCCTTTTCGGCAAGGGCGGCATCGATGCCGACGGCATCGGCAACGCGGGAGACGAGATCGTTCATGGAAAATCCTCCGAAGGAATTGACGTTAACGTCAAGGTAAATGAATTCGCCGGCAAACTCAAGCGAGCCCGGCGCGCTTTCCCATCTTGACCCCGCCATGGCAAGGCCTTGAAAGCGTGTTGTTTGCCTGCAGGACTATCCTTATAAACTGAGCACGACGATTCAATGAAAACATCGCCGCGGCGACGCCTTGCCGCGAATCGCAGAACCGGCAGCCCAAGGAGTTTCAACGTGGCGGATTCCATTCTTCAAGACGGAAAACTCTATATCGGCACCAGCCGCAAGCCGGACGACACGAACAACAAGCCCGAATATCTGGAGCTGAAGTTCGGCAATCGCCACGGCCTCGTCACCGGCGCGACCGGCACCGGCAAGACCGTGACGCTGCAGATCCTCGCCGAGGGCTTTTCCAATGCGGGCGTGCCCGTCTTCTGTGCCGACGTGAAGGGCGACCTTTCCGGCATCGGCGCGATGGGCGAAGCCAAGGACTTCCTGGAAAAGCGCGCCCAGCAGATCGGGCTGGAGCCCTACGACTTCCAGGAGTTCCCGGTGATCTTCTGGGACCTCTTCGGCGAGAAGGGCCACCGGGTGCGCACCACCATCTCCGAGATGGGGCCGCTCCTGCTGTCGCGCCTGATGAACGCGACGGACGCGCAGGAAGGCGTCATCAACATCGCCTTCAAGATCGCCGACCAGGGCGGCCTGCCGCTGCTCGACCTGAAGGATCTTCAGGCGCTGCTCAACTATATGGGCGAGAACGCCTCGGCGCTTTCCAACCAGTTCGGCTTCATCTCAAAGGCCTCCGTCGGCTCGATCCAGCGCGAGCTGCTGATCCTCGAGCAGCAGGGCGCCGTGCAGTTCTTCGGCGAGCCGGCGCTGAAGATTTCCGACATCATGCGCACGACCAATGACGGGCGCGGCGCGATCTCGGTGCTCGCCGCCGACAAGCTGATGATGAACCCGCGCCTCTACGGCACGTTCCTGCTCTGGATGCTCTCCGAGCTCTTCGAGGTGCTGCCGGAAGTGGGCGATCCGGAAAAGCCCAAGCTCGTCTTCTTCTTCGACGAGGCGCACCTGCTCTTCAACGATGCGCCCAAGGTGCTGATCGAGCGCGTCGAGCAGGTGGTGCGCCTCATCCGCTCGAAGGGCGTCGGCGTCTATTTCGTCACGCAGAACCCGCTCGACGTGCCGGAAACCGTGCTCGCGCAGCTCGGCAACCGCGTGCAGCATGCGCTGCGCGCCTATACGCCGCGCGAGCAGAAGGCGGTGAAGACCGCCGCCGACACGTTCCGTCCCAACCCGGATTTCGACTGCGCTACCGTCATCACCCAGCTCGGCACCGGCGAGGCGCTGGTCTCCACGCTCGAAGGCAAGGGCGCGCCCTCCATGGTGGAGCGCACCCTCATTCGCCCGCCGGCCTCGCGCCTCGGGCCGATCAGCGATGCCGAGCGGCAGGACATCATGAAGGTCAGTCCCGTCGCCGGCCTCTACGACGAGGATTTCGACCGCGAATCGGCCTACGAAATCCTGATGGCCCGCGCCAAGAAGGCGGCCGACGCCGCCGCGCAGCAGGCCGAGGCCGACCAAGCCGGCCAGCAGCCCTCCGGCGGCAGCCGCTGGACGCTGCCCGGCTTCGGCGACGAGGAACCGGCCGCTCCCAAGCAGGCCAAGCCGCGTGCGGGCTACCAGCGCGAGACGGTGGCGGAAGCGGCGATGAAATCCGTCGCCCGCACGGTGGCCTCCTCGCTCGGGCGGGCGCTGGTGCGGGGGATTCTGGGAAGCCTGCGGCGGTAGGCTGCGAGGTCTGGCAGGCCCCTCATCCGCCTACCGGCAACTTCTCCCCGCAAGCGGGGAGAAGGGATTTGTGGCGCTGCCGCATTCCAGCTTCATCGGCGCGATTTTTGGGAAACCGGCAGCATCCCACCGCTTGCGAGGTGGTGGCGGCGATTGGTCGTAAGCGCGGCCGGGTAGCCCCTCATCCGCCTGCCGGCACCTTCTCCCCGCAAGCGGGGAGAAGGGACATGTGGGACTGCCGCGTTCTTCTCTCATCCGTCCGATTTGCAGGAAACCTGTGCGGGATTCCCCTTCTCCCCGCCTGCGGGGAGAAGGTCGCGGCAGCGGGATGAGGGGCGGCGGCGTTGCCAATGGCTGTATCTGGTGCTACCCATACCCCGTTCGCAACACGAAAGAGAGGGCTGTGCCGTGAAGTCCGGCTTCCTGCCACATCGCACACATGGCCCTGATCTTGCCCTGCAAATGCGTTTGCAGGGCTGATCGGAACGAACACACTTTCTCTTCTGGTCTGCCCTATCCGGCGATGCGGCCTTGCGCCCGCATCAACCTCCCCGCCCTTCCGCGCGCCTGACGGCTGACGCCGCGCCGCGAGGGCCATGAAGACCAGAGAATTTCCATGTCGCTCATCAATATCCGTGCGCTCGGCGTCACGCTGTCCACCGACCTCTTCGCCAATCTCAACCTCTCCATCGCCGCCGGCGACCGCATCGGGCTCGTCGCCGCCAACGGGCGCGGCAAATCCACGCTCCTGAAATGCATCACCGGCGACTTCGAGCCGACGACGGGCGAGATCACCCGCGCCCGCGGCCTCACCGTCGGGCATATGGAGCAGAACCTTCCCGCCGGCCTCGAAAAACTCACCTTCCGCGAGGCGGTGCTGGACGCCCTTTCGCCCGAGCAGCAGGAGAGCGAAAGCTGGCGCGCCGATGTGACGCTGGAGGAGCTCGAGGTGCCCGAGGTGCTGCGCGAGCGGCCGCTGGCGGCGCTGAGCGGTGGATGGCAGCGCATCGCGCTCGTCGCCCGCGTGCGCGTCGGCGAGCCGGACGTGCTGCTGCTCGACGAGCCGACCAACCATCTCGATCTCGAAAAGATCGCCCGGATGGAGAACTGGCTCGCCACGCTGCCGCGCGACATGCCCGTCGTCCTTTCCAGCCACGACCGCGCCTTCCTCGATGCCGTGACGAACCGCACGCTTTTCCTGCGCCCCGAGCGCTCGCAGCTCTTCGCGCTGCCCTATTCCCGCGCCCGCGTGGCGCTGGACGAGGCGGATGCGGCGGAGGAGCGGCGCTTCGAGAAGGACATGAAGACCGCCCAGCAGCTTCGCCAGCAGGCGGCCAAGCTCAACAATATCGGCATCAATTCCGGCAGCGACCTGCTGGTGGTCAAGACCAAGCAGCTCAAGGCCCGGGCCGAGCGGATCGAGGAGGCGGCGAAACCGGCGCATCTGGAGCGCTCGGCCGGCGCGATCCGCCTCGCCAATCGCGGCACCCATGCCAAGGTGCTGGTGACGCTGGAGGATTCGGCGGTGGAGACACCGGACGGCACGCTTCTCTTCCGCACGGGCCAAAAATTCATCTGCCAGGGCGACCGCATCGCGCTGCTCGGCCTCAACGGCACCGGCAAGACGCGGCTGGTGCGGCGGCTGCGGCAGGCGATCGAGGGGGCGGGCGAGCCCGGCATCAGGCCAACGCCCTCGCTGGTGCTCGGCTATGGCGACCAGGCGCTGTCCGACCTTTCGGATGGGGAAACGCCGCATGGCACGATCATCCACCGCTTCGACGTGGGCGACCAGCGGGCGCGCAGCCTGCTCGCCGGCGCGGGCTTTTCCGTCGAGATGCAGGGGCGGCCGGTCGGGCAGCTTTCCGGCGGGCAGAAGGCGCGGCTCGGCATGCTGGTGCTGCGGCTCGCCAACCCGAACTTCTACCTGCTCGACGAGCCGACCAACCATCTCGACATCGAGGGGCAGGAGGCGCTGGAGCGGGAACTGACGGCGCAGGAGGCAAGCTGCCTCTTCGTCTCGCACGACCGCGCCTTCGTGCGCGCGGTGGCGAACCGCTTCTGGCTGATCGAGAGGCGCAGGCTGATCGAGGTGGACGGGCCGGAGGATTTTTTCGCGGAGACGGCGATGCTGGCTTGAGCGGGGTCGACAGGGGCAGGCTGCCGCCTTTGAACGCGACGTCGCCCCTCTTCCTTTCTCCCCTCGGGGAGAAGTTGGCCCGAAGGGTCGGATGAGGGAGGAGCAGTGAAGAAAGGCTTTTCTTTTTTTGCCTTCGGCATCCCCCTCATCCGCCTGCCGGCACCTTCTCCCCGGGGGGAGAATGGGAATGAGGAGACGTCCTCATATGATAACCCGGCAGTGAGGGGTAGCGCGGGTTCCATCCGGAATGGAGGACCGAAAGGCAACTTGGATTGCCGGTAAAGTCCGCCCCTCTCCTCCGTCATCCTCGGGCTTGACCCGAGGATCCATGCGACACCCGGGGCGTGGATGGTCGGATCAAGCACGACCATGGCGTCGGTGGAGGTATGGCGGCCCGACTATGACGACGGAGTGGGCGTCCGGAATGGGCAAGTCTGCCTGCAACCTGAACGTCGCGTCCCGCCGGCAAGCCAAGCCGCGCTTTTCGCAGGAAAGCCGGGCGGCACATCTCGCATCAAAGCGGCGATGCCCGCTTCACCCGATACGCGAATCCCCGCGAAAATCCTCGCGGGAAAAGCCGATGCGTCTTGGCGGGTGGTCGCAGAGGGCCTGCACGCCGAGGGGGGAGAGGCGGATGCGCCAGGTCTGGCGCTCCACCGGCCGCGGTTCGGCGAAGCCGGCGGCCGTCAGGAGGGCCATGTTGGTGCCGGCGGCGGGATCGCGCACCGAGCGGTAGAGGATGGCGGCGATGCCGCCCTGCCGCGCGCCGTCGGCCAGCGACTGGCAGGCGGCGTAGTCGGTCGGGTGCGTCCAGTGCGCGGCGTCGCGGTCGAGCGGCGGCAGGGTGAGGTCGATGGCGCTTTGCGTCGCGACGGCAGCGCGGAAGGCGGTGTAGTCGGCGGCGTTGCCCGGCAGCGGCGTCGCCGGCGATTCGGCAAAGAACAGCAGGCGGTAGAAGGCCATTTCGGCAAGCGCCGTCTCCACCGTCAGCGCCGCGTAATAGACGCCCAGCGTGCGCCCCGCCCGGCGGAAGCGCGAGCCGTGCGGATAGACCGCGCCGTAGCGGAAGGGCGTGGCGAGCAGATAGTCGAGCCCGGCGCATTCGGGCGGCAGGACAGGCTTGCTCTCTTCCAGAAGGTCTTCGAGAAGCGCCTGCTCGTCCAGCGTATCGACGAGCTTCAGGGTCGAGACGCGGTGCTGCGCCTCGACGAACCGCCAGACGCCGCCCTTGAAAGGCCGCGCCTCAGACGAGAGCGCGGCGGGCGTCCAGATAGGCAAGGACATCGACAAGGCCTGCAATGGAGACGATGCGATCGACGGGGCGGGCGCCGAGCACGGTGTTGTCGGCCGTCATCCAGGCGCGGGCGACGCGCTCGTCGCCGCCGGTGATGGCATCGAGCGAGCGGAAGAGGCGCACGAGCAGCACGGCAAGCTCGAAGGGCTTGGTGCCGCGCTCCAGCAGCACGTCCTGCCGCTTCAGCCGCGAGACCGTCGCCTCCGAAACGCCGATGACCGCCGAGAGGATGCGCGCCGTCAGTCCCAGTCCGTCCGCCGCGCGCACGGTCGCCTTGGTGAGCACGGTGCCTTCGGCATTGGCTTGCAACAGGGGTTTGCGCTGCATGGGGCGATCTCCTTTCATGGGAAACAATATAGGCTTTATATTTCCCGTGACAAGATGCGATCTGGCCTCACGCCACCCGGACGTAGCTCGTCATGCCGGTCTTCTGGTGCTCGATGATGTGGCAATGGAACACCCAGTCGCCGGGATTGTCGGCGACGAGGGCGAGTTGCACCTTCTCGTCCGGCAGGATGAGATAGGTATCGGTGAAATGCGGGCGGACGGCCTGCTTGTTGGAGTTCATCGGCCGGAAGGCAAGACCGTGCAGGTGCAGCGGGTGGACCTGCGGCGTCGGGTTCTCGACGTTGAAGACATAGGTGCGGCCGGTCTTCATCTCGGCGAGCGGAGCGGTCGGGTCGCCCGTGTCGTCCGCCCACGGCACCTTGTTGATGGCCCAGAAATTATAGCCGAGCGAGCCGCAGATGCCGTCCTTCGGCCGTTCCTCCGCCGAGGCGCTGAGGATGAAGGGAAGCTGCGTGGCGGCGGACAGATCGGGCTCGGCCATGGGATTGGCGGCCAGCGCCGGCAGGTCCCTGATGTCCCGCTTCAGCGAGGCGCCGGTGGCGCGGAAGGTGGCGAGCGTGGCCGGCTTGGTGCCGCGCAGGTCCTTGAGGGTCGCGACCGCGCCTTCGCCGTCCGGCATGCGCAGCACGAGATCGAGACGCTGGCCGGGGCCGACCAGGAGATGGTCCAGCGCGAAGCGCTCGGCCACGGGATTGCCGTCGGCGGCGATGACCTGCGCCTCCGCCCCCTCGACGACGAGGGCGAGGATGCGGGTGACGTCGGTGGCGGCAAGACGCAGGCGCACGAGGCCGCCGGCCGGCGCGTCATATTGCGGCTCCCGGCGCCAGTTGGCGGTGCGAACGGTGCCGAAGGTGCCGGCGCGGGCGGCATCGCGCGGGCGGAACTGGGCGATGAACTGCCCGTCGCCGCCGAGCCGCCAGTCGCGAAGGTTCAGCACGATCTCGGCGTCGAAGACCGGATCGGCCGGATCCTCCACGACGACGAGGCCGGCAAGGCCGCGACCCATCTGCTCCAGCGTGTTGCAATGGGGGTGATACCAGAAGGTGCCGGCATCGGGCGGGGTGAAGGCATAGTCGAAGCCGTCGCCGCCATAGACATAGGGCTGCGTGAGGAAGGGCACGCCGTCCATGCGGTTGTCGATGCGAAGGCCGTGCCAGTGGATCGTCGTCGGCTCGTCCAACTGGTTGTCGAGGCGCAGGTTGAAGCGTTCGCCGCGGCGCAGGCGCAGCACCGGCGGGATCTCCGCCTCGCCATAGGTCATGGCGCCCTTCGTCGGGCCCTTGTCGGTGATCAGCGCCTCGGTGCGGCGGGCGACGAGCGGCATGGCGGCCTTCGCGCTGGCAATGCCGCCGAAATACCCGGCAAGGCCGAGCCCGCCGGCATAGGCCCCGGCGGCAAGAGTGCTCTTCAACAGCGTGCGACGTGTCAGCATGGCGGTCCCTCCGGGTATGTGACCCGTTTCTAAACCTGAGGACGGCGCTCATCAATAAGCATGCCGCGACCAGATTGCCGCAGGCCGTTGTTGGGGTCTAGGGCCTACCGTTGCGGTCCTTCTCGGGCGCGGCGAGCTTGTTGAAGAAGAAGGAGGTGCGCAGCAGGGTGCGGAAGCGGCTGCGCCGCTCCCCGGCCGGCACGGCGGGACGCGCGGTCATGCGCAGCGCCGTATAGGCCATGAAGGCGACGAGCACGACGGCGGTATAGAGGAAGAGCGCCTGCGGCCCGAGGAACTGCAGGAGGACGGAGGCGAAAAGCGGCCCGATGATCGCCCCGCAGGACCAGAAGAACAGCATGCCGGCCGAGACCAGCGCATGCTCGCCCTCGCCCGCATGGTCGTTGGCATGCGCCGAGCAGAGCGAATAGAGCGGCATGGCGAAGGCCCCGAAGACGAAGATGCCGACGAGGTTCTTCCATTCGTCGCCGCCGGCGAAGAGGGCGAGGTACAGCGCGGCGAATGTCGAGCCGAGCGTGGCGAAGAGGATGACGAGGCGCCGGTCGAGCCGGTCGGAATAGATGCCGAGCGGATATTGCAGCACCACGCCGCCGACGATGCCGGCGCTCATGAAGCTGGCGATCGCCGTTACCGACAGGCCGATATCGTGGGCGTAGATCGGCCCGAGATTGCGGAAGGCCGCATTGGTGAGGCCGACGACGATGCAGCCGACGGTGGCGAGCGGCGAGATGTTCCAGAGCTTCTTCACATCGAAGCGGATCGCCTCCGGCACGGTGGGGCTGGAGCGGTCGGCAAGCGAAATCGGCACCAGCGAGAGCGACAGCGCCATGGCGATGATGGCGAAAATCTCGAAGCCGCCGACGCCGACGCCGGGAATGACATATTGCGCCGCCGTGACCGAGCCGAGGTCGACGAGGCGGTAGACGGAGAGCGTGCGCGCCCGGTTGGCATTGGTGACGGCGGCGTTCAGCCAGCTTTCGACCGTGGCGAAGAGGCTGGCGAAGCAGACGCCGGCGACGAGGCGCATCAGGAACCAGAAGACCGGATCGATGACCAGCACCATGGCGATGGCCGAGGCCGAGGCGATGGCCGCCATGGCCGAGAAGGTGCGGATATGGCCGATGGCGCGCAGCACGCGCGTCACATAGATGCAGCCGATGGCGAAGCCGATGGAATAGCCCGCGCCGACGAAGCCGATGACGGAGGTGGAAAAGCCCTCGTCGGAGGCCCGCAGCGCGATGAACGTGCCCTGCAGCCCGTTGCCCCCGATCAGGATGCCTGCGGTCACGAGAAGGGGAATCAGCGGGCGAATCGTGGACATGCGGCCACTATGGCGAAGGTTTTGCGGAAAGGGAGAGGGAAAGCGGCGGGGGATGCGGAAATCGTATGCAACGGCGGCGGATGCCATACCCCCCTCTGCCCTGCCGGGCATCTCCCCCACAAGGGGGGAGATCGGCAAGACGCGAAAACCTTGCTCAATCAGCAACGCTGGAGATGGGCGAGACGGCGCTCCATCCAATCTCCCCCTTGTGGGGGAGATGCCCGGCAGGGCAGAGGGGGGTGGCATCCGCAGATCCGCCCTCCTTCCCTCACCCCTCCAGCAAATCCGTCATGACCCGCAGATGGTCGGCCGCCAGGGGCTTTTCGAAATAGCTCTTCACGAAGCTGTATTGCAGGGCGCGCTCGCGGTCCTTGCCGAGATGGGAGCTGGTGAGCATGGCGACGACGGGGGCGTGGACCTCGAACTCCTCGGCATAGCGGTCGAGGAACTCGAAGCCGTTCATGACCGGCATGTTGATGTCGAGGATGATGGCGTCGGGCGTTTCGACGCGCAGCGCGTCCAGCGCCTCCGTGCCGTCGAAGGCCTTGGTGACGCGGATCGACGGATCGAACTTGCGGATCGTGTATTCGCAGATGAACTGGTCGTTCTCGTCATCGTCGACGACGAGAATGGAGGTGATCTTCATTCTATTCCCCATCGGGCAGTTCCACGATGAAGCGGCTGCCCTTATCCCTTGCTTCGTAAAGTGCGGTTCCGCCGAGGGATTCCGCGGTCTTCTTCAAAATATAGAGGCCGAGCCCGCTGCCGAAGGAACGGTTCGGGTGCAGCCGTTTGAACATCTGGAACAACAAATGGCGGCTGGCGGGCGGAACGCCCAGGCCGTTGTCCTCCACCGACAGCCGCAGCTTACCGGCATAGCGGAAGGCGCGGATATCGATCGCCGGCTCGGCTTCCTTCGGGTCGTGGTACTTGACCGCGTTGGACAGCATGTTGCCGACGACGACCTGGAATTTCGACGGCTTGCTGACGATTGTCAATTCTGGCGGCACATGATTTTCGATGCGGATGCGCCGGACGTCGTCGAGATGCGACAGGGCATCGACCGCCTCGCTAACGAGCGCGCGCAGGCCCACCGGCCGGTCCTCCTCTTCCAAAAGGCGGGTGCGCGTGACGGTGATGATGTTCTGGATCAGGTGGTCGAGGCGGCGGAAATTGCCTTCCATGCGCTGGAGCATCTCGCCGAGCCCGGCCATGTCGCCCTCCGCCATCATCTCGCGCGAAATGCCGAGCAGGCCGAGCGAGGAGGCGATCGGCGAGCGCAGGTCGTGCGAGGTGCGGTAGGCGAATTCCTCCAGCTCGGCATTCGCCTCGATCAGCGCCTGCTCGTTCGCCTTGCGCTCGGAAATGTCGCGCACGATGCCGCTGTAGATGGTCGCGCCGTTCAGCTCCACCCGAGCGACGGCAAGGTCGAGCGGGAAGACCGTGCCGTCGCGGCGCCGGCCCTCCACCTCGCGGCCGATGCCGATGATCTTCGCCTCGCCGGTGCGGCGGTAGCCGGAAAGATAGCCGTCGTGCTCGCCGTGATAGGGCTCGGGCATCAGCATCTTCACGTTCCGCCCGACCATCTCCTCCGGCGCATAGCCGAAGATGCGCGTGCAGGCGGCGTTGACGGAAAGGACGATGCCGCGCTCGTCGATGGTGACGATGCCGTCCACCGCATTGTCGATGATGGCGGCAAGGCGGGCGCGGCTTTCGGCAAGCTCGCCGGCCATGCGGCGCGCCCGGCGCGAGGAGATGTAGAGATGGGCGATCAGCGCGCTGTAGAGCGCGCCGGAAATCAGCACGAGCGAGGACAGCGTCGAGCGGGCGGTGCTGTCGCTGCTGGAGAAGGTGATGCCGAAGGCCTTCTCGTAGCGCGCCAGCTCGTAATAGGTCATGGCGAGCAGCAGGAGATAGGTGACGAGGCCGAGCGCCCCGGCCAGCGCGATCCGGTGGTAGCCGGTCGTCTGCGTGCCCACGAAGACCAGCACGAGGCCGAGCGCGACGAAGCAGCTCGCGCTCTGGAAGGACATGCGCGTATAGCGCACCCAGTCATGGGCGAAATCGAGCGCGATGGCATAGCCGATCAGCGCGGCCGCCGCGATGATGACGCAGGCCATGCCGAGCGCCACCTGCAGCATCCCGCTCCTGCCCTGCAGCGCGCGTTGCAGGAAGGCAAGGCCTGCCAGCATGAAGCACAGCGCGGTATTGGGCGCGATGCGGCCGGGCCGGCTGGTGCCGATATCGACGAAGGGCCGGTCGAGCAGCGTGTCGATGCCCGCATCGATGCCGAAGAGATGCTGGGCGAGCGCCAGCGCGCCATAGATGAAGACCATGAGGAAGAGCGCGGCCGGAAGACGCCGGAAACCGCGGCCGGCCAGAAGCACGGCGGACCCCATGGCGGTGAAGGCGAGCGCCGCATTGAACTTCATGCCGAAAAGAGCGGGATGGCGCGCGGCGAGCGCCGCCGGCTCGGCGAGCCACAGCGTCAACATGACGACACCGACCGCGACGCACCAAAGGCCCGCCGCGACGTTCGCCTTCTGCCAGGACCCCTGCCCGTTCACCCCTGCCCCCTTGGCGCTTGCGACGCCGCGCGGACCTTAACCCGAAGGCCTTGCAGGGTGAAGAGGCGAAAACTACCCCTATGCCGCGTCGTCGCGCCTGTCCGCGCCCTCGAGCCGCCCGGCCAGCGCCTGCAGCTCGACCGTGAGCGATTGCAGCGCCTCGATGGAACAGCCCGTCGCCTTGCCGATCGCCATGCGGATGGCGACAGCCTCGCTTTGCATGGCGCGGCCCTTGTCGGTGAGGGTGACGAGGACCTGGCGCTCGTCGGCCTTGTCGCGGGCGCGGTGGATGTAGCCCGCCGCCTCCAGGCGCTTGAGCAGCGGCGAGAGCGTGCCGGAATCGAGCCCCAGCGTCTCGCCGAGCGCCTTGACCGTGCGGCCATCCTCCTCCCACAGCGTCATCAGCGCGATATATTGCGGATAGGTGAGGCCATAGGGATCGAGCAGCGGCTTGTAGGTGCGGTTGAGCGCATGGGCCGCGGAATAGACGGCGAAACAGAGCTGCTGGTCGAGGGCCAGCATGCCCGGCGCAATGTCGTTCGTCTCAGCTTCGTCACGTTTGTCGCTCATGCTGCCATTCTCGCATAAACGACCGAAATTGCAATTTGCAAAATCATATTGCGCGCAATCTAGTTTTGCGCTATCAAATAGCCATCATCAACGACGACAGGAAGGAGACAACCATGCCCATTCTCTACAGGACCAAGGCTTCCGCAACGGGCGGCCGCGCCGGCCATGGCGCAACGGAAGACGGCACCGTCGACGTGACGCTGACCGTGCCGAAGGAACTCGGCGGCGACGGCGCGTCCGGCGCGAACCCGGAAAAGCTCTTCGCGGTCGGCTATTCCGCCTGCTTCCTCGGCGCGCTGAAATTCGTCGCCGGCAAGGAAAAGGTGAAGATCCCGGATGACGCGAAAGTCACCGCGACGGTCGGCATCGGCCCGCGCGAGGACGGCGGCGGCTTCGGCATCGAGGCGGCGCTCGAAGTCTCCGCCCCCGGCGTCGACAAGGCTGTGCTGGAAGACCTCGTCAAGAAAGCCCACGTCGTCTGCCCCTACAGCCACGCCACCCGCGGCAATCTCGACGTCAAGACCACGGTCGCCTGACGCTTCCCTGCCCCGACCGAACGAAAGGCCGTCCGCCCCGCGGGCGGCCTTTCTGTTTCCGGGGAAACAGCGGGCGGCGAGGCGGCATGGGACATTCGGATCACCGGATGAGAGAGGCTCGTCCGAACCGATCGGGAGAGACCCATGCGCAAGATCATCGTTTCGGCCGCCATCGCGGCCGTCGCCGCCATCTCGTTCGCCGCTCCCTCGCAGGCCGGCTACTACGGCTACGGCCACAAGCCGCATTGCTTCATCAAGAAGGTGAAGTCCTACGACGACTACGGCAACGTCATCATCAGGAAGTTCAAGGTCTGCAAGTAGTCCCGCGTATGCTGACCTTCGAAAGGGCCCGGATGTGCCTGCATCCGGGCCTTTCGCGTGTAACCGCTCTTGCCGCGCCGCCTCCGGCGCAAGTTTTTGATTGTGGCAAAAGGGTGGAACGTCTAAAGCTGCCCGATCAAAAATTTCAAGAAAAGCCCGCCAGAGCCGCCTATGCAGATCATCGAGACAACCGCAGCCCTTCGCGACGCCTGTGAGACGCTCGCCCGTTCCGAGTATCTGACGATCGACACGGAGTTCCTGCGGGAGACGACGTTCTGGCCGGAGCTCTGCCTGATCCAGCTCGCCGGGCCCGAGATCGAGGTGATCGTCGATCCGCTCGCCAAGGGCCTCGACCTCCAGCCGTTCTTCGAGTTGATGGCCAATCCCGCCGTGCTGAAGGTCTTCCACGCCGCGCGGCAGGACATCGAGATCATCTTCAACCGCGGCGGGCTGATCCCGCATCCGATCTTCGACACGCAGGTCGCCGCCATGGTCTGCGGCTTCGGCGACAGCGTTTCCTACGACCAGCTCGTGCAGAAGATCAAGGGCGTGCATATCGACAAGTCCTCGCGCTTCACCGACTGGAGCCGCCGGCCGCTCACCGACAAGCAGCTCGAATATGCGCTCGCCGACGTGACGCACCTGCGCGACGTCTATCTGGCGCTCAAGGAGAAGCTGGAAAGCGCCGGCCGCTCGCTGTGGCTGACCGAGGAAATGGCGGTGCTGGAATCGCGTGATACCTACGACCTGCATCCGGACGACGCCTGGCGGCGCCTCAAGATGCGCGTCAAGAAGCCGATGGAGCTGGCCGTCCTGCAGAAGGTCGCCGCCTGGCGCGAACGCGAGGCGCGCGCGCGCAACGTGCCGCGCTCGCGCATCCTCAAGGACGACACGATCTACGAAATCGCCCAGCAGCAGCCCGCCGACGCCGAGGCGCTGGCGCGTCTTCGCACCATTCCCAAGGGCTGGGAGCGCTCGCAATCGGGCGCCGCCCTGCTCGAGGCCATCGGCGAGGCGCTCGCCATCCCCAAGGCCGACCTGCCGCGCCTGCCGCGCCAGAACCACGTGCCGGAGGGCGCGGCCGCCGCCAGCGAGATGCTGAAGGTGCTCCTCAAGATCGTCGCGGAAAAGCAGGGCGTCGCCGCCAAGATCATCGCCAATTCCGACGACCTCGAAAAGATCGCCGTCGATGGCGAAGCCGCCGACGTCGCCGCCCTCCACGGCTGGCGCCGCGACCTCTTCGGCGAGACCGCCCTCAACCTCATCGGCGGCAAGGTGGCGCTCCGCTTCGTCGACCGGAAGATCGAGGCGGTGGAGCTTTAAGCCCTGCGCCGCGCGTGCTCGACAAGGTAGCGGGTCGCAAGACCGATATGCCGCGGGATCGGCTTGTCCTTGCGGTAGGAGGCAACGAGGCGGCGCGAGACTTCGAGCGCGGCCGCCATGCCATCCAGCGACATGCCGAGCTGGTCCATTGCCGCCCTGAAATCCGCATTCTCGAAATCGTCGGATGGCAGCGCCTCGATCCAGACCGCCGAGCATTCGAGGTCGTCCCCCGGCCAGACCAACGCATCCCCCTCCTCGCTGACGGCGAGCACGCGGAAGAGCGCATCGTCCTGCCGAAGCGGGATGAAGATGCGCCGGCTTTCCAGCATCGGGCCGAGATCGACCACCTTGCTCGCCCCGTCACGCCAGACAACGCGCACGCGCCGGCCATCAAGCGCCTCGGCTTTCATGATGCGCGGCAAAGGCCGGCCCACGGAAATGATGTCATCGTTCATTGAGGCGGCGCCACTCACGTTCCAGCAACTCCCTGTTTTCCAAGGCCCAGCGGCACGCCAGATCATAGGACCGGCGGTCGATCGAGCCTGCCAGAACCGCAAGATCGGCAATCCGCACCAGCGCTTCATGTTCCGGCGTCAGGATGTGGAAATGCGGCGGGTTATGGTCGTCAGCGAACATGCGGATCTTCAAGTTTCCGAACACGAAGAGTGTCGGCACATCCAACTCAAGCGATAAAATAGTGCACTTGGCGCACTAAATCAACGATATAGTGCGCCGAGTGCACTTCCTTGTCCAGCCTCACGCGTGCAGCTTCGCGCCCTTCGTGATCCGGTCGACGGTCTTCCTGTCGGCGTGAAGGGCGATGCCGACGATTTTTGCGTCGTCAGGGCCGAACTTTTCGAAGACGGCGCGGTTGGCGGCGTCGTGGCCGGTGGCGAACATTTCCTCGATATAGACGGAGGCCGGCACTTCGCGCTCCAGCGCGCGGGCGTGGATCTTCGCGAGGGTCGCGCCGTCGGCGGCCAGAACGATGACGGGCTGGACGCTGAGGGCATTGTAGACATTGCCCCGCGCATCGCGGTAGGCTTCGCCGATCAGCTCCGGCTTCCGGCCGATGATGCCGCCGGACAGGAAGGCGGTGACGTTGAGCTTCTGCCACACCTCCAGATCCTCGCGCAGCACCACGGCGAACTTGGTATCGAACATGCAGGTATTCTCCCGGGAAAAGGCCGCGGACTATTCCGCGGCCAATGCGATAGCAGGCGCGCTCGACGATCCGCTTGAACGTTCGTGCGAGGAGAAAGACCGCATCGTCGTCGCGCCGGAGCTTGCCGGCATCGAGCGCATCGAGGCGCGCTTCCGCGGCAAGGGGTTCGAGCCGCACCGGCACGATACCTATGCGCTCGGCGTCACCATGGCCGGCATCCAGACCTTCCGCTATCGCGGCGAGGCGCGTTTCAGCCCGCCCGGCAACGTGATCGTGCTGCATCCCGACGAGCTGCATGACGGCGGCGCGGGCACCGAGGAAGGCCTCACCTACCGCATGATCTACATCCCGCCGGAGCGCTTCCTGCCGGCGACGGCCGGGCGCGGGCGGACATTGCCCTTCGTCGCCGCGCCCGTCGTCGACGATCCGCGCCTTGCGGGCCTGCTGCTCGACGCCATCGGCAGCATGGACGAGACGATCGAGCCGCTGAAGCTGGACGAGATCGTCGGGGAGATCGCGGGCGCCCTCCTCGACCATGCCGGGGCGCCGCAGGCGCGAGCGGTGCGGCTAGCGCGGCCGGAAGTGCAGCGGGCCTGCGATTTCCTGCGCGGGAACCTTTCCCGGCAGGTCGGCTCCGCGGAGCTGGAGGCGGTGACGGGGCTCGACCGCTTCGCGCTTTCCCGGCAGTTCCGCCAGCTCCTCGGCACCAGCCCGCACCGCTATCTCGTCATGCGGCGGCTGGAGCGGGCGAAAGCGCTGATCACGGCCGGCGAGACCATCGCGGAAGCCGCCTTCGCCAGCGGCTTTGCCGACCAGGCGCATCTCAACCGGCACTTCAAGAAGGCGCTCGGCATGACGCCCGGGCGCTTCGCGGCGCTGGCCGCCGGGCACCGGAACTGATCCCTAGAGCATTTCCAGCAAAAGTGCGAAGCGGTTTTGCGTTCGGAAACGCGGCAAAACAAAGAGGTCACGAAAGCGATACCCAACTGTCAAGCCGCGGTCATGCGCGACGCCTATCAAGCGGCGTCGCCTTGCCGACCCGTTTTGCAAACCCATGGGGATTTTCATGACCAGGCACCTTTTCGCCACCGCCGCGCTCGCGCTGTTGACGTCCACCGCAACCTTCGCCGCGGACAAGGAATTTCCGGCCACGCTGAAGGCCCACACGATCCTTCCGGCCAACACGATCCTCGCCGCGCCGGCCGATGCCGCCGACTACCTGAAGACCTCCGGCAAGTTCACCACGCCCGACCGCAAGCGCACCGAGGCCCTCGGCAGCATCATGGGCAAGGACGGCGTGCGCGAAACCGGCCTTTCGCTGCCCTTCGACGGCCAGCCGATGCAGGGCTTCTCCGGCATCAAGGCCATGGAGGACGGCACGTTCTGGACGCTCTCGGATAACGGCTTCGGCAACAAGCTGAATTCGACCGACGCCATGTTGATGATCCATCACGTGCGCTTCGACTGGGACAAGGGCACGATGGAGCCGATCAAGACCGTGTTCCTTTCCGATCCCGACAGGAAGGCGCCCTTCCCGATCGTCATGGAAGGCGCGGCGACGCGCTACCTCACGGGCGGCGACTTCGACGTCGAATCCATCCAGCCGGTGGCGGACGGTTTCTGGATCGGCGAGGAGTTCGGCCCCTATATCCTGAAATTCGACCTCGACGGCAAGCTGACGGATGTCATCGCCACCGAAGTCGACGGCAAGCCGGTGACCTCGCCGGACAACCCGACGCTTGCCGTGCAGGCCGATCCCTCCAAGAAGATGCCAGCCTTCAACCTCAAGCGCTCCGGCGGCTATGAGGGCCTTGCAATGTCGAAGGACGGCGCCAAGCTCTATGGCCTGCTCGAAGGCCCGATCTGGCTCGACGGCGAGAGCGTCGAACAGGCCGAAGGCCGCCCGGCGCTGCGCATCATCGAGCTCGACGTCGCCTCCAAGGCATGGACGGGCCGGAGCTGGCTCTATCCGCTTTCGCAAGGCGGCGAGGCGATCGGCGACTTCAACATGCTGGACGCGACGACCGCCCTCGTGATCGAGCGCGACAACGGCGCGGGCACCGCCGACAAGGCCTGCGCCGATCCGAAGGACCCGAAGCCGGATTGCTTCGCCCCCGCCTCCAAGGTCAAGCGCATCTACAAGATCGCCATGACCGACGAGAACGCCGGCAAGGCCGTGCGCAAGATCGGCTATATCGACCTCCTCAAGATCGCCGACCCCGACAACAGGAAGCGCCAGGGCGGCGGCGAGGGCTTCTACGACATGCCCTTCGTCACCATCGAGAATGTCGATCGCGTGGACGAGACGCACATCATCGTCGGCAACGACAATAACCTGCCCTTCTCCGCCGGTCGCGCGCTGGACAAGGCGGACGACAACGAGTTCGTGCTGCTGGAAGTGGGCGAGTTCCTGAAGGCGGAATAACCGGAGAGCGGGCCGCATTCTCCTTCTCCCCGCCTGCGGGGAGAAGGGGCAGGAGGCGCCGCCATCTTCCCGTAAGTAACGATCCGGGAAGGCGATTTTCCGCTACCGCGGATCGACCAGCCGCAGGATCAACTGGTGCACGTTGCCGCCCTCGCTCATCTCGACCTGGTCGAAATCGCGGCTGCGGGCGCGCTGGGCGTTGGAGAGTTCGCCGAGGCGGGCCTGCAGTTGCGGGCGGATCTTCCGACAGTCCGGGTCGTTCTCGACCGTCATGCCGACGCTCATCGCCTCGATCTCCTTCACCATGTCCCGGATGAAGTCGCCATGCACCTTCTCGTGCGCGGTGACGCCGGCGAGGAAGGTGTCCCAGCGGCCCTTCATCGGCTCGGCGAGCTTGGTTTTCAGCCTGGGCAGCGTGTAGGTGATGATGAGCTTCGGCCGGTTGACCGTGATCACGCAGGCATTGCCCTTGCGCTCGTATTTGCGCGTCCAGGTGAGCTTGAAGCCGGTATGGGCGATGACGCGGGCAACGCCGAGCTTCGGGCCGCGCTCGCCGATCGAGCGGTAGATCTCAAGGCCCGTCGCGCCCTCGACCGTGTAGGGCTCCACCCGCTCGACCGCCTGCCAGTCCTGGGCGAACGCACTTGCGGCGAAGAGGAAACCGGCGAGGAAGGACACGATCCGCATGGCGACCTAAAGGTATCTGAAGGCGAGCTTCCTGCCGGTCAGGCGGGCAAGCTGCTGCAGGCGGCCTTCGAGCCGTTCGCCGGCGAGCTCGGCATAGTCCGGCGGCACGACGAGATCGAGGTCGACATCCGCCTGCGTCGACTTGCGGAAGGCAAGGCGCGGCACGACGCCGGGCATGGAGGCCGAAAAAAGGTAGACGACGCGCAGCAGGCCGCCGACGAGCTTGGCAAGCTCGCGCAGGCGCGGCGTCGCGACGGCGGCGAGCGAGCTGCTCACCGCATCGTCGTTGAGCCCTTCGAAGCGGTAGTAGTTGGTGAGCGCGATGAAGGCGCGGCCGGGATGGGTGATGCCGATGAAGGTGCCGTGCGCGATGAGGTTCAGCGCCTGGAGGCCGCGATAATCGGGATGGGCGCGCCAGCTTATGTCCGCAAGGAGGCAGGCGGCCTCGCGGTAGCGCCGCTCCTCGTCCGTCTCGGTGATGCCGAAGAGCGGCATCATGCGGCCGGTCCATTCGGCAAGCTCGCGGGCATGCTCGGGCGAGCGGGCGCGCAGGATGGCAAGCTCGCCGGCGGCGGCGAGCAGCGGATCGCGCGCCTTCTCGCGCTCGGGCAGCAGCGAATAGAGATAGCCCTCGCGCACGCCCTGCGCGGAGAAGAAGACCCGCGAGGGCTTCATGATGGCGATCGCCTCCTGCATGGCGACGGCGCCGAAGGGCAGGAGGTTGCGGCGGTTCTTGGAGATCGTGGCATAGGCCGCGTCCTTGGGATCCTTGGCCGTGACGATATCCGTCAGGAAATCCATGGCGTCGGAAAAGCCGAGCTCGTAGCCCTGGATCATGTGCAGCGGATAGTTGCGCACCTCCATGTTCAGCGTGCCGATGGCGCGCCAGGTGCCGCCGACGGCATAGAAGGCGCGGCCCGCGCCATTCTTGAGAAGATTGGCGGTGCGCAGATACTTGCGCGCGACGATGCGGGCCTGGGCGGGCGAGCCGCCGGAGGCTTCCGACAGGCGGATGCCGCCGAGCGGCAGGGTGACGCCCTTGCCGATCATGCCGCCGGCCACATCGATCAGTTCCAGCGAGCCGCCGCCGAGGTCGCCGACGATGCCGTCGGTGTCATGGAAGCCGCTGACGATGCCGAGGGCGGAGAAATAGGCCTCCTCCTCGCCCGTCAGCACGCGGACCTTCTGGCCAAGGATCATCTCGGCCTGGTGGATGAAATCGGGGCCATTCTCCGCCTCGCGCGCGGCGGCGGTCGCCAGCGCGAACATGGTGGAGGCGCGGGCCTGCCTTGAAAGAGCCTTGAAACGGTGGAGAGCTGCAAGCGCCCGGTCGACGCTCGCCTGGTCCATGCGGCCAGTCTTGGCGAGGCCCCGGCCGAGGCCGCACATGACCTTCTCGTTGAAGAGAATGGCCGGCGAACGGCTCATGCCCTCGTAGACCACCAGGCGAATCGAGTTGGAGCCGATATCCACGACCGACACCGGGGCAATTCCAGGCAGACGCCCCTGGGCTTCAGATTCGACCATGCATATCCAGTTACTTCTTGCGCCGGCCTTGCCAGCCCGCGATCGCCTTCGGTGCGGAGGACTTCAGGGCTTCACCCCGGCCGGACAGGCTGGGGTTGGTCATGAAGTAGTGCTGAGCGTTGAACGGCTCGGCGCCGGGCTGCACTTCCATGCGCCGGGACGTTCCGTCCGCAAGAATCTCGTAGCTCTGCTGGTTATCGATCAGATTGCCCAGCATGATCTGCGAGAGGACCTGCTCATGCACCGTCCGGTTGATCAGAGGCACGAGTGTCTCGACCCGCCGGTCCAGGTTGCGCGGCATCATGTCCGCCGAGCCTATATAGACCAGCGCCTTGTCCGATGGAAGCCCGTGGCCGTTGCCGAAGCAGAAGATGCGGGAATGTTCGAGGAAGCGGCCGACGATGGACTTGACGCGGATATTGTCGGAAAGCCCCGGAACCTGCGGGCGCAGGCAGCAGATGCCGCGCACGACGAGGTCCACCTCCACGCCCGCCTGGCTGGCGCGGTAGAGCGCGTCGATGATGTCGGGATCGACCAGCGAGTTCATCTTCATCCAGATCGCGGCCGGCGCGCCGTTCTTCGCATGGGCGATCTCCTCGTCGATGTGACGCAGGATGCGCGGGCGCAGCGTATAGGGTGAGAAGGCGAGCTTCATGCCGGCCTCCGGCTCGCCGTAGCCGGTGATGAAGTTGAAGATGTTCGCCATGTCGCTGGCGATGGTCGGGTTGCAGGTGAAGAAGGAAAGGTCCGTATAGATCTTCGCCGTGACCGGATGGTAGTTGCCCGTGCCGAGGTGGCAATAGGTGCGCAGCCTGCCCTCTTCGCGGCGCACGACCATCGACATCTTGGCGTGGGTCTTCAGTTCGATGAAGCCGAAGACGACCTGCACGCCGGCGCGCTCCAGATCGCGCGCCCAGCGGATGTTGGCCTCCTCGTCGAAGCGGGCCTTCAGCTCGACGAGCGCCGTCACCGACTTGCCGGCCTCGGCGGCGTCGATCAGCGCGCGCACGATGGGGCTGTCGTTGGAGGTGCGGTAGAGCGTCTGCTTTATCGCCAGGACGTCAGGATCGCGCGCAGCCTGGAGAAGGAACTGGACCACCACGTCGAAGCTTTCGTAGGGGTGGTGGACGACCATGTCCTTTTCGCGGATGGCGGCGAGGCAGTCTCCGGCGTGCTCTCGGACGCGTTCGGGAAATCGGGCATTGTAGGGCTCGAACCTCAGGTCGTCGCGCGGCGCCTTGGCGATCTCCGACAGCGTGTTGAGGGCGAGCAGGCCCGGCAGGACCGCGACGCGGTTGTCCGGCACGTTCAGCTCGCCGACGACGAAGCGGCGCAGCGATTCCGGCATTTCCGAGTCGGTCTCGATGCGGATCACCGAGCCGCGGCGGCGGCGCTTCAGCGCCGTCTCGAAGAAGCGCACGAGGTCTTCCGCCTCTTCCTCCACTTCGATATCGCTGTCGCGGATGATGCGGAACGTACCCGAGCCGCGCACGATATAGCCGGGGAAGAGCTTGCCGATGAAGAGGCCGACGGCGTCCTCCAGCGTGATGTAGCGGATCGCGCCGCCGGCGTCCGGCAGGCGGATGAAGCGGTCGAGCGCGACGGGCAGGCGCAGCAGCGCCGTCATCGGCTCCTTGCCCATCGTGCTTTCGAGCTGCAGGCCGATGGAGAAGCCGAGGTTGGGGATGAAGGGGAACGGGTGCGCCGGGTCGATGGAAAGCGGCGTCAGCACCGGGAAGATCGACTGGGTGAATTCCTGCTGCAGCCAGACCCGGTCGTCGCTGGAAAGCGCCGTCGGGCGGACGATGAGGATGTCTTCCTTGGCGAGATACTGCTGGAGCACGGCGAGCGAGGCCTGCTGCTCCATCTGGAGGTTGTCGATCTCCTTGAGGATATCGTCGAGCTGCTCGGCCGAGGTCTTGCCGTCCGGGCTGCGGATGCCGACGCCCTGGCGCACCTGACCTTCGAGGCCGGCGACGCGCACCATGAAGAACTCGTCGAGATTGGCGGCCGAGATCGACAGGAAGCGCACGCGCTCCAGGAGCGGATGGGCGGTGTTCAGCGTTTCTTCCAGGACGCGGCGGTTGAACTGGAGCCAGGAGAATTCGCGGTTGATGAAGCGCTCGGGGCTCGCCATCAGCGCTTCGACATCGACGGAAGCGCCATCGGGGCGCGCGCCCTCGGCGGGCTTTTCCTGAGAAAGATCGGAAGTCGCTGTATCCATTGGATGTTCCGCCCGGTTGGCCACCTGTTCGACGCAGCTTCGAACGGGAAAGGATTTATGCTTTTCCACGAAGCGCTTAGCGCAGTTTGACGACAGAACTGTGACAGTCAATCGGGGGCGGTGGAATTCGGGGGACAATCGTGTTGCCCCCTCAGTCCTCCTCACCCACCATTTCCCCCAGCACCTCCTGCGCCAGCGCCCGCGTGATGCGGCTGCCGCGGGCGAGCGCGAGGCGGTCGAGCCGTTCCACCAGCGTCTGCGCGGCCTCCAGCGAGCGCTCCATGCGCGCGACGATATAGGCCACCAGCTTCTCGTCGACGAAGAGCTGGCGGTCGGCGAAGAGTTTCACGATGACCTGCGAGAGCAGTTCGTCGTCCGGCTCGCCGATCTCCACCACCGTCGCCGCCTTGAGGCGCGAGCGCAGGTCCGGCAGGTCGACCGGCCAGGACATCGGCCAGAGCCGGCTGGTGATGAGCAGCGTGTGGCCGTGCTGGCGCACATTGTTGATGACGTGGAAGAGCGTGCGGTCGTCGAAGCCCTTGCGGTCGGCATCCTCGATGAGGACGGGGCCGTGCTCGGCCGCCGATTCCGCTCCCCTGCCCGGCTCGGCCTCAATCAGCGCCGCGCCGGCCTTCTCGCGCCAGATCGCGGCGAGGTGAGACTTGCCCGAGCCGATCGGCCCGGCGATGACGACGACGGGCGCCGGCCAGTGCGGCCAGGCGTCGATCATCGCGACGGCCGCATCGACGGGCTCGGCGACGAGCAGGTCGTCGCGGCCCGTCGCGGGATCGTGCCCGAAGGCCAGCGGCAACTGTTCGGCTGTCTTGCGCGACGTCATGGACATTACTCGGTACTCTGGATTCCTGCCGCCTACTCGTCTTCCGGCGTGCTCTCTTCGAGAAGGATGGGCTTGCTGCTGCCGTAATAGAGGTCGCTGTCAAGGTAGCGCCTGAGGCCGAAGCGGACAAGCACGCCCACGGCGGCGGCCGCCGGCACCGCGATCATCAGCCCGACGAAGCCGAAGAGCGCGCCGAAGGCGACGAGCGCAAACATCAGCCAGACCGGATGCAGCCCGACGCGCGAGCCGACGAGCTTCGGCTGGAGGATGTTGCCCTCGATGAACTGGCCGGAGAAGAAGATGACGGCGACGAGCACGACCATCCAGTAATCCGGCCAGAACTGCACGACGGCGACGCCGATGGCGAGCACCAGCCCGACCAGCGAGCCGACATAGGGTATGAAGCTGATGAGGCCGGCGAAGAGGCCGATCAGCAGGCCGAAATTGAGGCCGGCGAAGGAAAGGCCGATGCCGTAGTAAAGGCCGAGGATGATGCAGATGGAGCCCTGCCCGCGCACGAAGCCGGCGATCGCCGCATCCATCTCGGAAGCGATCTGGCGGACATTGTCGACATAGTCGCGCGGCACCCAGCTGTCCACCTTGGCGATCATGCGGTCCCAGTCGAGCAGGAGATAGAAGGCGACGACGGGGGTGACGACCAGCAGCGAGACGATGTTGACCAGCGCCATGCCGGAATTCCAGAGCTGCTTGAACACCGTGCCGAGGAAGCCCGCGCCCTCGGCGAGGATCGAGGAGAAGCTCTGCTTGATCGTGCCCATCTGGCTGCTGATCCATTTGGGCAGGAGGTCGGGATTGAAGCTCGCCACCAGCTCCTGGAGCTGCGTGACGTAGCCCGGCAGCTTTTCGAGGAAATCGGCGGCCTGGGTCGCCAGCAGCGGGATGACGATCATCAGCGACAGCGCGAAGAGCACGACGAAGGTGATGAGGATCACCACCGTCGCCATCATGCGGGACAGGCCGATGCGCTCCAGCCGGTCCGCCACCGGATCGAGGAAATAGGCGAGCGCCATGCCGGCGATGAAGGGCAGCAGGATATCGGAGAAGACGAGCAGGAAGAGGACGAAGCAAACGAGCGCGATGAGCCAGAACACCGCCTGCCGCTTCAGTCCCGCGCCGCTGATATGGGCTGCCATCGTGCTTTATCCCGTGTTCCGCCACTGTCTGGAGACGAGATAGGATGCGGGCCCGAGAAAGGTCAAGGCTCAGCGGGCAAGGGGAACGCTGCGTTTTCGTGCGGGAAGCGGGTTATTTCGCCTGCCTGCGGCTCTTCCTGAAGGGAAACGGGCCGCGCCGTTTTCCCCCGTTTCCACATGGGCGGGCGGCACGCCCGCCCGCATGGCCATCTCATATGGAATTCGACGTTGCCCTCCTCCCATATGACAGCCCGGCCGCCTGCGAGAACACCCGAAGAGCCATGCTCCCTGTAACGGCCCGACCCGAAGATCGAATCAGCCGCCCCCAAACCCCTTGCAAAGCCCCTTTTCCACCCGCACCGGGCGCGAAGAATATGGCACGTCTACCTCCACGTTTCCTTCGCCCGCGATATTCCCGTCCGCGCCGCCGGGAAGGCATGCCTCGCGCCAGCCTGACCTGCAAATTAACCTTTTGTTAACCATTTCACCGCTACACCGGAGCTACCGAAAATTAACCAAGATGACTGACGTGTTAACTCAACCCCGGCCGATCCGCCTCAAGGGGCGGTCCTTCCTTGCGCTTGCGCTGACCCCGGAGCTGCCCTTTGCGGACTGGCTGCGGCGGCTCGACGACCTCGCCGCCCGTTCGGCCGGCTTCTTCCTTCGCCGGCCGGTGGTGCTGGACGTCGAGGGACTGGATATCGACCGGGCGGAGCTGCGCGAGCTGGTCGACCAGCTCAATGCGCGCAATGTGCGCGTCATGGGCATCGAGGGCGCGCGCTCCTCGCTGCTCGGCCCCGACATGCCGCCGGCCATGACCGACGGACGCCCGGCCGCCGATATCGAGGCGCCGGAAAAGGCCCCCGCGGAGCCGGTGGAAGCAGCAGAGCCGGTCATGAGCGCCCCGCCCGTCGCCGCGACGCCGGTTCAGACGACGCCATCGCTGGTCGTCTCGCGGCCGGTGCGCTCGGGCCAGTCGATCTTCTTCCCGGAGGGGGACGTCACCATCATCGGCTCGGTGGCCTCCGGGGCGGAGATCGTCGCGGGCGGCTCCATCCACGTCTACGGCCCCCTGCGCGGCCGGGCGCTGGCGGGGTCCACCGGCAATGCCTCGGCGCGCATCTTCTGCCGCAAGCTCGAGGCGGAGCTGATCGCCATCGACGGGTTCTACAAGACGGCGGACGACATGGAGCCGGAGCTGCGGGGCAAGCCCGGGCAGGTCTGGCTGGAAGGCGAAACAATCAAGGCCGCGGCACTCGGCTGACGAAATCCAATGGACTGGAGAGACATATGGGCAAGGTAATCGTGGTCACATCGGGCAAGGGCGGCGTCGGCAAGACGACGTCGTCGGCCGCATTGGGCGCCGCGCTGGCGCAGAACGGCGAGAAGGTCGTCGTCGTGGACTTCGACGTCGGCCTGCGCAATCTCGACCTCGTCATGGGCGCCGAGCGCCGCGTCGTCTACGATCTCGTTAACGTCATCCAGGGCGAGGCCAAGCTGACGCAGGCGCTGATCCGCGACAAGCGCCTGGAATCGCTCTATCTGCTGCCGGCCTCGCAGACCCGCGACAAGGACAACCTGACGCCCGAAGGCGTCGAGAAGGTCATCGCGGCCCTCAAGAACGCCTTCGACTGGGTGATCTGCGACAGCCCGGCCGGTATCGAGCGCGGCGCGACGCTCGCCATGCGCCATGCCGACGTCGCCATCGTCGTCACCAATCCGGAAGTCTCGTCCGTCCGCGACTCGGACCGCATCATCGGCCTTCTCGATTCCAAGACGCTGAAGGCGGAGAACGGCGAGCGCATCGAAAAGCACCTGCTGCTGACCCGCTACGACGCCGTGCGCGCCGAGCGCGGCGACATGCTGAAGGTCGACGACGTGCTGGAAATCCTCTCCATCCCGCTGCTCGGCATCATCCCGGAAAGCATGGACGTGCTGCGCGCGTCGAACGTCGGCGCCCCCGTGACGCTCGCCGACGGCCGCAGCGCCCCGGCACTCGCCTATTTCGAAGCGACCCGCCGCCTCAAGGGCGAAACCCTGCCCGTCACCATCCCCGGCGACAAGCGCAGCTTCCTCGGCAAGATCTTCGGAAGGAAAGCGGCATGAACCCGTTCCGTTTCTTCTCCCGCGGCCAGTCGGCCCCCGCAGCGCGCGAGCGCCTGCAGGTGCTGCTCGCCCACGAGCGGGCCTCCACCGGCGACTCGGATCTCGTCAACAAGCTGCGCGACGAAATCCTGAAGGCGATTTCCAAGCACATGCAGGTCGACGACGAGAAGGTTTCCATCAAGATGGAACGCGGCGCGCAGGTCTCCACGCTTGCCGTCGACATCGAGATCCCGTTCGATCCCACCAAGAAGGCGGCCTGACGGCCGCCCTCCCCTCGCGCCCGTGCATCTGGCGGATGCCGGGCACCGATCCCGCACCATCGAAGGACAGCGACCTCGCCACCGGCCTCCATTGGGGGCCGATACCCCATTTTCAACATCCAAGTTCAAGGAGAATGTCATGACCCGTTTCGCGCTTCTGGAAAGACTGAAGGCAGTCCAACGGATGCCCAAATACCAGGGACGTGACATCACCACCATCAGCGCCATCCTCTCCAACCAGGCGCTGGAACGACATGTGGAAGTCTGCGAGCAGGCGGCGGGCGTCATGATCCCGCCCGAAGAGCCGCCCGCAAGGCCGAACTGAGCCCCTGCGGGGCGGATGTCGCAACTGCGCCATTTTGTCGCCTTTGAACGACCGCCCTTTCCGGCAGGAAGGGCGGTCGTCCTTTTTGCGACATGGTTAACGATTGGTTTTTCAACCTTTAGCACCCCTCCTCCCAAATCCTTTCCGGCACCGGCGGACCGTGCGGCGGTCAATGCCGTCCGGGCCTTGATATTTTAAAAGTTGATTCTTTAACTCATGAATAATATCGCCGATCGCATCCGCGCTGCGGATTGTCGAATTGGAGATATTTATGAACATTGTTAAAGGGTTAGCCGGGCCGCTAGCAGCGGTGGCCGTGGGGGTCGCGCATGCCCATGCCACCGATATTCGTGGCTTCACCGAATTCGAAGGCCGTTGGCTCGGGGGCGAGGCGGCGGGCAATCTCGGCATCATGCTGCCGTTCCGCCTCGACGATGGCCAGGCGTTCTTCCTCGACCTCAGCGGCGCTTTCGTCGAAGGCGGCATCCGGCAGGGCTCGCTCGGCGCGGGCTACCGCTTCGGGGCGCCGGGCCAGTGGACGTTCGGCCTCTACGGCTATTACGACTATCTCAGCTCCAGCTATGGCAACGATTTCCACCAGCTCTCCTTCGGCGCCGAGGCGCTCGGCCCGGTCTTCGAGACCCGCGCCAACATCTACCTGCCGCAGCACGGCAGCAAGGCGGCCGACGGGGCGGGCCGCGGCGTCATCAGCAACGGCGCGCTGAAATTCCGCGCCGGGCGCGAGGAAGGCCGCACGGGCGCGGATGCCGAAGTCGGCGTCAAGGTTCCCGGCATCTCGCCGGACGGAAACGCCGAGCTGAAGCTCTTCGCCGGAAGCTACTGGTACGACGGCCGCAATGTCAGCGACATGTTCGGCGCCAAGCTGCGCGCGGAGCTCACCATCGCCAATGTCGCCGGCCTTCCTTCCGGCTCGACGCTCGCCTTCGGCGCAAGCGCCGCCTACGACAACGAGGACAAGCTGACCGGCGGCGTGATGGCGCGGCTTCGCATTCCGTTCGGCGCGCCGGCGGGCGAAGCGGTCGATCCGTTCGACCCCATGACGCAGGCCGTGCGACGCAATGCGGGCATCCGCACCGAGATCGCCGCGAGCGGCGCGCTGGAAGACGCCGTCTTCGTCTTCAACGGGCAGACCGTCGATACCGTGCTGAACATTTCCGGCGCGAGCGGCGATGCCGCGGCCATCAACGCCCTCCTCGCCGGCGCAGGAACCGGCGCGCTGGTGCTGGCGGACGGCAATATCGGCCTCGACGGCTCGCTGATGCTCGGCGAGGGCCAGGCCCTGCTCGGCGGCGGGGGAACGCTGGCGCTGCGCGGCGCTTCGAGCCGGAGCGGCGGCATCTTCACCAACAGCGGGGCGGCGACGACGCTGACCGGCTACGATCCGGCGCAGGACGTCGTGACGATGGCCTCGAACAGCATGCTCTCCACGCTTTCGGTCACCGGCGGGCTTGCCGGCATCGGCAGCACCGGCACGGCCGGCCTCACCATCGACCGGGTCGACGTTTCGGGAACCGCGCAGGACGGCATCCGCCTGACGCGCGTCGACGGCGCGGTGATCGAGAACAGCGCCATCCACGACCTTTACATCTGCACCAACAACACGACTTGCGAATTTGCCGTCGGCGACCCGAACCGCGCGCCCTTTGCCGCGATCAGCGCCCATGGCACGAAGAACCTCACGGTCCGCGACACGGCGATCGACAACGTCACCTACGGCATCTTCGCCGGCAGCGCGATCGACGACAGCGACTGGCCGCCGGTGATCACCGACCTTGCCAGCAACATCACGATCGACAATGTGACGATCACCCGCTCGCGCCGCGAGGGCATCCTCCTCGTCGCGGCCGACGACGTGACCATGAACAGGGTGACGATCGACAACACGAAGCAGGATCGCGACATGGACCTCGTCGTGCTGCAGGGCACGTCGAATGTCCGGATCACCGACATGTCGCTGAAGGGCGGCATCAACGGCCTGATGCTCGTCACCGCCTCCACGCTGCCGGACGAGGCGCAGACGACGAATGTCAGCGTGGACGGCCTGAAGATCGACGGCACCACCAATGCCGGCATCTTCTTCAACCCGGTCTCCGGCATCGACCTGAAGAACGTGACGATCACCAATGCCGGCACCTACGGCATGTTCCTCTATGGCGACGAGTGGGGCTTCATGGGCGGTCCGGTCTCCGACATCACCTTCGAGAATGTGGTGATCGACAACGCCAGGACGGCGGGCCTCTACTTCATGGGGCCGACGGAAGACCTTGCCGGCAGCGTCACCGTCAGGAACACCCCGCGCGATTGCAAATCCGATCCGTCATGGAACGGCGGCCTCAGCGGCTCGATCGACCAGCCCGGCGGCTCGGTCTTCATCGTGAACGGCAAGGAGATCGGCCCCGCCACCTTCGCCGCCCGTTGCGGCTGAAGCCGATGACGCCATCCCCGCGGCTCCGGCCGCGGGGATGGCGATACCATGCTAGCGGGCGAACTTCCGCGCGCCGGCCACGCAAAGCACGATGGCGAGCGTCGTGAAGACCATCAGCGGGCTCACCTTCTCGTGCAGCAGGCCGGCGGCGAGCAGCAGGCCGAAGAAGGGCTGCAGAAGCTGCAGCTGGCCGACCGCCGCGATGCCGCCGAGGGCAAGGCCGCGATACCAGAAGATGAAGCCGATCAGCATGCTGAAGACCGAGACATAGGCGAGCCCCGCCCAGGCATCGCCGGCAATGCCGGCCCAGCTTTCGGGAAGCCGAAAGAGCCCGATCACCACCATCACCGGCAGCGACAGCACCAGCGCCCAGGAGATGACCTGCCAGCCGCCCAGCCGGCGCGACAGCGCCGCGCCCTCCGCATAGCCGAGGCCGCAGACGACGACGGCGGCGACCATCAGCAGGTCGCCGACAAGCGATACCTCCGCGCCGGAATTGAGCGCGAAGCCCACCACCGTCGCGCTGCCGAGAACGGAAAACAGCCAGAAGAGCGGCTTCGGCCGCTCCCCGCCGCGCAGCACGCCGAAAACGGCGGTGGAGAGCGGCAGGAGGCCGATGAAGACGATCGAATGCGCCGAGGTGATATATTGCAGCGCAATCGCCGTCAGCAGCGGAAAGCCGACGACGACGCCGAGCGCGATGATGACGAGCGAGAAGAGATCGTCCCGCGACGGCTTCGGCTGGCGCAGCACGAAGAGCAGCGCGCCGCCGAGCAGCGCGGCGATGACCGCGCGCGCCGATGTCAGGAAGATCGGCGAAAAGCCGGATACCGCGATGCGCGTCGCCGGCAGCGATCCGCTGAAGATGATGACCCCGAGCAGCCCGCTGCCCCAACCGTCCGTCGCTGTTTTCATGATACCTCGCATTCGTCCTTTCGATACATCGGGGGGACTGGCGGCGGCAGGAACAAAACCGTACAATTATGGCAAACTGTATTGGTATGGAGAGCCATACAATGACCGAACTTTCCGCCGGAAGCCGGACCCTCGACGTCATGGCGGCGATCCGCGGCCGCATTGCCGGCCGCGCCCTCGCCCCGGGCGACCGGCTTCCTTCGATCCGGCGCTTCGCCGCGACGATGGGCGTCTCGCCCTCGACGGTCGTCGAGGCCTATGACCGCCTCGCGGCGGAAGGGCTGATCCGGGCGCAGCGGGGTTCGGGCTTCTATGTCGCGAGCAGCGCCCAGCCGCCGCTGAAACTTTCGGCGGAAACTCCGAAGGCGCGGGCGGTGGATCCCTTCTGGGTCTCCCGGCAGGCGCTCGATGCGGGCGAAGCGGTGCTCAAGCCGGGCTGCGGCTGGCTGCCTTCCGACTGGATGCCGGACGCGGCGCTGCGCCGCGCCATCCGCAGCCTTGCGCGCAGCGACAGCGACTTCCTCGCCTATTACGGCAGCACGCGCGGCTCGCCGGCGCTGCGCCGGCTGCTGCTCGGCCGCCTCACCGAAGACGGCATCGCGGCGGGACCGGACCACCTGATGCTGACCAATACGGGCACGCAGGCGCTCGACCTGATCTGCCGCTTCCTTTTGCGGCCGGGCGACACCGTGCTGGTCGACGATCCCTGCTATTTCAATTTCCAGGCTTTGCTGAAGGCCCATCAGGTGAGTGTCGTCGGCGTGCCCTATACGACCTCGGGCCCCGATGTCGCCGCCTTCGAAGCGCAGCTTTCCGCCGCGCGGCCGCGGCTCTACATCACCAATTCCGCCATCCACAATCCGACGGGCGCCACGCTCTCGCCGCAGGTCGCCCACCGGCTCCTCAACGCCGCCGGCGCGATCGACATGGCCATCGTCGAGGACGAGATCGTCGCGGATTTCGAGCCGGAGCCCTCGACCCGGCTTGCGGCACTCGACGGGCTTTCCCGCGTCATCCGCATCGGCAGCTATTCCAAGACGCTCTCCGCCTCGGCGCGCTGCGGCTATATCGCGGCGCGGCCGGACTGGATCGAGGGATTGGTCGATCTCCAGATCGCCACCAATTTCGGCGGGCCCAACCCGATCTCCGCGGAGATCATCGCCCACATGCTGTCGGGTGGCGGCTATCGCAAGCACATGGAGGAGCTGCGCCGCCGGCTGGTGCGGGTGCGGCGCGAGACGGTGGAGCGGCTGCAGCGGCTCGGCATCGAACCCTGGCTCCTGCCGCGCGGCGGCTTCAACCTCTGGTGCCGCCTGCCGGAAGGGCTGGATTCGGCGCTCGTCGCCCAGGCCGCCGTCGCCGACGGCGTGGTCCTCGCCCCCGGCAACGTCTTCAGCATCTCGCAGAGCGCGACCGGCTTCATGCGCTTCAATGTCGCCCACATGCAGGACCCGCGGGTCTACGAGGTCCTCGCCCGGGCGATGAAGCATGCAATCTAGCCTTTGGCCTCCTGCAGGATATTGCCGCCATCGACGACGAGGACCGCGCCGTTGATGTAGCTCGCCTTCGGCGAGGCCAGGAAGGCGACGGCGGCCGCGACCTCCTCGGGCCGTCCCGCCCGGCCGAGCGGCGTTGCCCTTGCGGCGCGGCGCTCCTCTTCCGTGGAGGCGCCGGTGTCGATCCAGCCCGGCGCGACGGCATTGATGGTGACGCCCTGCGGCCCCGCCTCCAGCGCCAGCGCATGGGTCATGCCGACCATGCCGGCCTTGGCGGCGGAATAGGCCGTCTCGCCGCGATTGGCGACATAGGGGCCGGTCACGGAGGCGACGTTGACCACGCGGCCGTAGCCGTCCGCCAGCATGTCCGGCAGGTAGATGCGGGTTGCGAGGAACGCCGTCTTGAGGCTGACGGTGATGCCGCGGTCCCAGTCCTCTTCCTCGAGTTGCACGAATTCGCGCTGCAAGGCGGGCTGGGCGAGGTTGCCCATGCCGGCATTGTTGACGAGCACCGAAGCGGGGCCGGTTTCCTGCCGGAGCCTTTCCACCGCCGCCCGCAAGGTCAGGTCGCAGAGGTGGCCCGTCGCCGGAAAGCCCGCCTTGCGCAGTTCCTCCGCGCGGGCGAGGACCCGCTCGCCGATCGCGACGAGATGGACGTGGAAGCCCTCCTCCGCAAGGCTGCGGGCGCAGGCAAGGCCGATGCCGTCCTCGGCGCCCGCGCCGGTGATGATTGCCGTCTGGCGCTGCATGTCCTTCTCCTCAGTAGCCGGCGGTCACGCCGAAATCGATCGAGAGCGCCGCGCCGGTGACGGGGGCGGCATCCTTCTCGCAGAGGAAGGCGACCATGCGGGCGATCTCCTCCGGCCGGATGAAGCGGGCCGCGGCCTGCTGCGGATAGTTCGACAGGAGCTTCGCCTTGTAGCCGTCCGGATCGCCCCCGCCATAGCGCTCGGCCTGGAACTCGATCATGGGCGTCGCCACATCGCCGGGGCAGACGGCGTTGACGCGGATCCGGCGCGGGGCGAGTTCCAGCGCCAGCGCCTTGGTGAGCAGCACGAGGCCGCCCTTGGAGGCGCAGTAGATCGACGCGCCGTTGTTGCCGACCAGCCCGGCATCGGAGGCGATGTTGACGATGGAGGCGCCGTTCTCCAGATGCGGGATCGCCGCCTGGATGAGGAAGAACGCCCCCTTGAGGTTGACGTCGAGAACGAGGTCCCAGTCCGCCTCCGTCATCGTCACCGCCTCGCCCTCGCGCCAGACGCCGGCGGAATTGACCAGCACGTCGAGCCGGCCGCGCCAGGCCATGACGGCCTCGACCGCCGCGGCGCATCCGGCGACCTTGCGGATGTCGAGCGGCACGGCGAGTGCCTCGCCGCCGCCGGCCCCCAGCGTTTCCACCGTCGCCGTCAGGCGCTCCGATTCGAGATCGGCGATGGCGACCGCGAAGCCGTCGGCGGAAAGCCGCGCGGCGATGGCCGCTCCCATGCCGCCGGCTCCCCCGGCGATGAGCGCTACTCGTTTCTGGTCGGTCATGCATTCCCCCACGCAATTCGATATGCGGCCAGAAGAGGGCCCCGCGCGGCGCGCGTCAACAGCGCAGTTCGCATCGGGCGATGCGCCGGCCGCACAATCCGGCGAAACGGATATGGCAAGCCCCATCGAAAAGCGTGTAGAAGGCGCCTTTCGGATTCATCGGCGAGCCGCGGATGAACGTGCTACAGCTCAACCCGGCGCCTTTCCCGCGCCGAACACGAGAGTGAGAATGACGGACATCGACCGCGACGACAGTCGCAGACCGGATCCCGACGCATCGCCTGCCACGGCGGACAGTGATCGCCGGGGCAAACTGACCGTTTTCCTCGGCGCCGCACCGGGCGTCGGCAAGACCTACGCCATGCTGACGCGGGCGGGACGCCTGAAGGCGGAAGGCGTGGATGTCGTCGTGGGCCTGGCGGAGACCCACGGCCGCAGCGAGACGGCGGCCCTTCTCGACGGGCTGGAGGTGCTGCCGCGCCTTGCGGGCGCGCAGGATGGCCAGGCGCGCGAGGAATTCGACGTCGACGGCGCGCTGGCGCGCCATCCGCGCATCGTCCTCGTCGACGAACTCGCCCATTCCAACCCCGAGGGCAGCCGGCACCCCAAGCGCTACCAGGACGTCGAGGAGCTGATCGCGGCCGGCATCGATGTCTGGACGTCGCTCAACATCCAGCATCTCGAAAGCCTCGCCGACCTCGTCGCGCAGATCACCGGCGTCACGGTGCGCGAGCGCGTTCCCGATACCGTGCTGAAGAAGGCCGACGAGATCGTTCTGGTCGACCTGCCGCCGACCGAGCTGATCGAGCGCCTCAAGGAAGGCAAGGTCTATCTGCCGGAAAATGCGAGCCGCGCCGTCGACCGCTTCTTCCGCCTCGGCAACCTCACGGCGCTGCGCGAGCTTGCCCTTCGCCGCACGGCCGACCGAGTGGACAACCAGATGGTCGACTATCTCAAGCAGCACGCCATCGAGGGGCCATGGGCCACCGGCGAGCGGCTGCTCGTCTGCGTCGGCCCGGACGAGCTTTCCGAGAAGGTGGTGCGCGTCGCGAGCCGCCTTGCCTCCGGGCTCAACGCGCCGTGGCTGGTCGTTTCCATCGAGCGGGCCGACCGCGAGGAGGAAACGACGGAACGGCTGCAGCGCATGGAAGCGCTGTTCCGCCTCGCCGAGCAGCTCGGCGCTGAGACGCGCCGGGTGGTCGGCAACGATTTCGTCGAGGAGATCCTCAAGCTCGCCCGCCGCGAGCACGCGACGCAGATCGTGATCGGCGCCAAGCGCAACCGCGGCTGGACCCGCTTCCTCTCGCGCTCCCTTCCCGACACGCTGTCGCGCAAGGCCGCCGGCATCGGCATTCATTTCGTGACGCCCGAAAAGGACGAGAAGCCAACCGCGCCACGGCGCATGGCGCTGCCGGGGCTTGCCGCCTATCGCCAGCCGGCCCTCATCGCCATCGGCCTCACCGCGGCCATCGCCGTCGCGGGCAAGCTGGTCTATGTCTTCGCCGAATTGCCGAACATCTCGCTGCTCTTCCTGCTCGCCGTTCTCGGCTCGGCGGTGCTGGGCGGCTATGTCTCCGCCTTCATCGCGGCGATCCTCTCGGCGCTCGCCTACAACTTCCTCTTCATCGATCCGCTGCACACCTTCACGATCACCGCGCCGCACGAGGTCTTCGCACTGGTCGTCTTCCTCTGCGTCGCGATCATCGCCGGCGGTTTCGCCTCGCGCATCAAGGAGCAGGCGGAGGTGGCGCGGGTGCGCGCCACGGCGCTGCAGTCGCTCTACGACTTCTCGCGCAAGCTCTCGACCACCGCGACGGCGGACGACGCGATCTGGGTCGCGGTCTCGCAGCTCCAGGCGAGCCTTCGGCGCAACATCGTGCTCCTGCTGCCCGACAAGGGGGACCTCAGGGTCGCCGCCGTCTGGCCGCCCGATACCGACCTCGACACCACCGACTTCACCGCCGCGCGCTGGACACGCGACAAGCAGGAGACCGCCGGGGCCGGCACCGGCACGCTGCCGGACAGCCGCTTCGAATTCCGCCCGTTGATGGGCCCGCACGGGCTGGTCGGCGTCTGCGGCATCGAGCAGACCGAGGAACGGCTCGACCTCAATGCCGAGCGGGCGCTTTCGGCCATCCTCGACCAGACCGCCATCGCCCTCGACCGCGCCCGCCTTTCGGAGGAGAGCGTGGAGCAGGCCGCCAGACTGGAGGGCGAGCGCTACCGGGAGACGCTGCTCGCCTCCATCTCGCACGACCTGCGCACCCCGCTCGCGACGATCGTCGATGTGGCGACGAACCTGCGCCAGCAGTGCGAGACGATGCCCCGCGAGGAGCGCGACGGCGACCTCCGCCTGATCGAGGAGGAAGGCGGCCGCCTGAGCGGCTTCGTCTCGAACCTTCTCGACATGACGCGCATCGAGTCCGGTATGCTGAAGCCGAAGAGCGACCGGCTCGACGTCGCCGACGTCGTCCAGACGGCCGTCGAGCGGGCCCGCAAGTATTTCCCCGGCAAGGTGATCGAAACGGGCATCGCGCCGGACCTGCCGCCCATCGAGGGCGATGGCGTGCTGCTCGGTCAAGTGCTCTTCAACCTGCTCGACAATGCGGTGAAATATGGCGGCGAGGAGCCGGTCAACGTCTATGCGCGGCGCGACGGCGGGGATGTGCTGATCTCCGTCACCGATCTCGGCAAGGGCATTCCCCCTGCGGAACTCGACCGCATCTTCGAGAAATTCTACCGCCGCGGCAAACCGGATGGCCGGGCGCCCGGCACCGGCCTCGGCCTTTCCATCGCCCGCGGCTTCACCGAGGCGATGGGCGGCAAGATCCAGGCGGAAAGCCCCGCCGTGAAGAAGAGAGGCACGCGCATCGCACTGCGCTTCCCGGTCGGCGAAAAGAAGGCAGACAAGGCGAAGTGACGCGGAGGCCGAGAGCATTTCCAGCAAAGTGCGAAGCGGTTTTGCGGCTCGGAGAAAAGCGGAAATGTCCTGACGCAGGGAGGTGACGCGGCCGTTTGCGCATTTTTTTGCACAAGCGTACCGGATTCGCGGAATCAGACCTTCCCTGCGCGGAGGCAAACTCCTAGTGGGAGGTCACTCGCGTGACCCGCGAGCTTCCCCGCGTCACCGGGAGCCAACCGTGACGCTCGCTGCCCCGCTTCGTGCGGGGCTCTTTTTTTCCAGCCTATGTCACGCGCCTGCGCCAGACCCGCCAGACCGCCGCCGCGCTCATGGCGGCGAGTGCATACCAGGTCAATGCATAGACGAGATGGCTGTTGCGGAAGGCGACGACGGTGAGGCCGCCGATGGGCAGCCCGCCCGGATTGGGCGTCGCATCCGCGTCGATGAAATAGGGCGCGACATCGGCAAGGCCCTTTGCCGCCGCGATGGCCGCGACATCGCGGGAGAACCAGCGGTCCGCCGCCGGATCGTTGGAGCGCAGGAACGCCCCGCCCGGCTCCGTCATGCGCAACAGTCCCGTGACGGCGACCGGCCCGGCGGCGATTTCGCCCGCCAGCCGCGCCTCGGGCGTGCTCCTGTCCGCCGGCACGAAGCCGCGATTGATCAGGATCGCCGAGTCGTCGGCAAGGACGAGCGGCGTCACCACCCAGAAGCCGGCGCCCCGCTCCGTCACGGCCTGCACCAGCACCGTCCTGTCGTGCTGGAAGAGGCCGGTCGCGGTGACGCGGCGGTATTCGTCCTTCTCCCTGTCGACCGAAGGCCATTCCGCCCGTCCCGGCGCCGGGACCGGATCGGCATGGATGCGGCTTTCGACGCGGGCGATGAGGTCGAGCTTCCAGAAGAGCCGTTGCACCTGCCAGGTGCCGAGCGCGAGGAAGACGGCGACGAGCAGGACGAGAAAGGCGGCAAGGGCCGTTCGGGCGCGGGAGGATGGCCCGGCCTCCCCTGCCTCCTGCGGATGCGCGCTGGTCATCACCGGCCGCCTGCCCTCACGGCATGTTCTTCATCATCTCGTGGGTCATCGGCATCATGTTGGCGTTGAGATGGTGCATGACCCAGAGCGAGCCCGCCAGCGCGATGCCGACGATGATGAGCGTGAAGATCAGCGCCATCAGCGTCCAGCCGCCTTCCGAGCGCGGGTTCATGTGCAGGAAGTAGACCATGTGCACGAAGATCTGCACGACGCCGATGCCCATGACGAGGACGGCCGTCAGCAGCTTGCTTTCCATGACGCCCGCCATGACCAGCCAGAAGGGAATGGCCGTCAGGACGACCGACAGGAGGAAGCCGATCATGTAGCCCTTGAAGGAGCCGTGGCCGGCCTCGTGCCCGTGGCTGTGCCCGTGATGGGCTTCGGCCGCGCTTTCGTGGGTGTGGTGCGCACTCATCCGAGGACTCCGAGAAGATAGACGAAGGAGAAGACGCCGATCCATATGACGTCGAGGAAGTGCCAGAACATGGAAAGGCACATCAGCCGGCGGCGGTTCTCATGGGTGAGGCCGCGCCTCTTGACCTGCACCATCAGCGTGATCAGCCAGATCATGCCGAAGGTGACGTGCAGGCCGTGCGTGCCGACCAGCGTGAAGAAGGACGACAGGAAGGCCGAGCGCGTCGGGCCGGCGCCCTCGAGGATCAGGTGGTAGAACTCGTAGAGCTCCAGCCCGAGGAAGGCCGCGCCGAAAACGCCGGTGATGGCGAGCCAGACCAATGTCTCCATCTTGGCGTTGCGCTCCATCTGGAGCATCGCGAAGCCGTAGGTGATGGAGGAGAAGAGCAGCATCGCCGTGTTGATCGCGACGAGCGTCAGGTCGAAGAGGTCGGCGGGCGACGGGCCGGCGGCATAGTTGCGGCCGAGCACGGCGTGCGTCGCGAACAGCACGGCGAAGATCAGGCAGTCGCTCATCAGGTAGAGCCAGAAGCCCAGCATGGTGCTGTTTTCCGGATGGTGCTCTTCCGTCAGGTAGAAGGTCGGCTTTTCGCCGGTGTCGTGGACTTGGGTCGCGCTCATGGGCTCAGGTCCGTTCTTGCAGCAGTTTCGTGCGCGCGTCCTCGGTCGCCGTCACCGTCTCGACGGGGATGAAGAAGTCGCGGTCGTAGTTGAAGGTATGGGCGATCGACACCGCGATAATCGCGATGAGGGAGAGCGCCGCCAGCCACCAGATGTACCAGATCAGCGCGAAGGCGAGCACCGTGCTGATCCCGGCGAGGATGACGCCCGTGCCGGTGTTCTTCGGCATGTGGATCGGCCTGAAGCCTTCCAGCGGGCGCACATAGCCGCGGTTCTTCATGTCGTACCAGCTGTCGTGGTCGTGCACGACGGGCGTGAAGGCGAAGTTGTAGTCCGGCGGCGGCGAGGAGGTCGACCATTCCAGCGTGCGGCCGTCCCACGGATCGCCGCTGTCGCAGCGCAACTGGTCGCGCCTCAGGTAGCTGACGACGAGCTGGACGATGAAGGAGGCGATGCCGAGCGCGATCAGGACGGCGCCGAAGGCGGCGATGACGAACCAGATCTGCAGCGAGGGATCCTCGAACTGGCTGACGCGGCGGGTGACGCCCATCAGGCCGAGCACGTAGAGCGGCATGAAGGCGAAGAAGAAGCCGATCTGCCAGAACCAGAAGCTCATCTTGCCCCAGAAGGGATCGAGCTTGTAGCCGAAGGCCTTGGGGAACCAGTAGACGACGCCCGCCATCAGCCCGAACAGCACGCCGCCGATGATGACGTTGTGGAAATGGGCGATGAGGAACAGCGAATTGTGCAGCACGAAGTCGGCCGGCGGGATCGCGAGCATGACGCCCGTCATGCCGCCGATGACGAAGGTCACCATGAAGCCGACCGTCCACAGCATCGGCACCTCGTAGCGGATGCGCCCGCGATACATGGTGAAGAGCCAGTTGAACATCTTCGCCCCCGTCGGGATCGAGATGATCATGGTGGTGATGCCGAAGAAGGCGTTGACCGAGGCGCCCGAGCCCATCGTGAAGAAGTGGTGCAGCCACACGAGGTAGGAGAGGATCATGATCACGCAGGTCGCATAGACCATCGAGGCATAGCCGAAGAGGCGCTTGCCGCAGAAGGTCGCCACCACCTCGGAGAAGATGCCGAAGGCCGGCAGCACGAGGATGTAGACCTCCGGATGGCCCCAGATCCAGATGAGGTTGATATACATCATCGGGTTGCCGCCGAGGTCGTTCGTGAAGAAGTTCGTGCCGACATAGCGGTCGAGCGAGAGCAGCGCGAGCGTGGCGGTGAGGATCGGGAAGGTCGCGACGATCAGGATGTTCGTGCAGAGCGAGGTCCAGGTGAAGATCGGCATCTTCATGAAGGTCATGCCCGGCGCGCGCATCTTCACGATGGTCGCGATGAGGTTGATGCCGGACAGCGTCGTGCCGACGCCCGCCACCTGCAGGCCCCATATGTAATAGTCGACCCCGACGCCGGGACTGTAGTCCGCGCCCGACAGCGGCGGATAGGCCAGCCAGCCGGTGCGCGCGAACTCGCCGACGAAGAGCGACATCATGATGATGATCGCGCCGGCCGTCGTCATCCAGAAGGAGAAGTTGTTGAGGAAGGGGAAGGAGACGTCGCGCGCGCCGATCTGCAGCGGCACGACATAGTTCATGAAGCCGGTGACGAAAGGCATCGCCACGAAGAAGATCATGATCACGCCATGGGCGGTGAAGACCTGGTCGTAGTGATGCGGCGGCAGGTAGCCCTCGCTGCCGTTGAAGGCGATCGCCTGCTGGATGCGCATCATGATCGCGTCGGAAAAGCCGCGCAGCAGCATGACGATGGCGAGGATGATGTACATGATGCCGATCTTCTTGTGATCGACCGACGTGAACCACTCGTTCCAGAGATAGCCCCAGAGCCTGAACTTGGTGATGAGCGCGAGGAGCGCGATGCCGCCCAGCGCCACCACGGCGAAGGTTACGACGAGGATGGGCTCGTGATAGGGGATCGCCTCCAGGGTAAGCCGTCCGAAGAGGAAATGCGTGAGGCTGGTGTCACCGAACATGGGATCGTCCAATATCGTTTCAGATGCGGCCCTTGTCCGGGCCTTGGGCACCCGCCGCCGGGGCGGGCGCCATGAGGTCTAGTGCGACTGGTGCGCGTCGTGGTCCATCGCGGCGGGCTCGTCCTGCCGCTCCTCGACGCCCTCGGCCGGCTCCTCGCTGCGCGCGGGATTGCCGGTCTCGGGGAAGGTCGCGGCGGTCCCCTCCCCGGCGGCGTGGCGGTTGTCGTGCTGGAGCTTCGCCCGGTTCTCCTGGCTCTCCTTGCCCGCGCCGCCCATCATGTCGATATGCATCATGTCCTTCATGCACATCTGGCCTTCGCGCACGCACATGTTGAGCACGGCCTCATAGAGCCCGTCGTCGACGGAGGCGTAGTAGCGCACCGGCTCCCTGGAGCTCGGCTTTTCGAGCTTGAGATAGGCGTCGCGGTTGAGCGCCGTGCCGTTCTGCTTGACCTGCGCGACCCAGGCGTCGAAGCCGGCCTGGTCCACCCCGTGGAACTTGAAGCGCATATGGGAGAAGCCGTCGCCGCTGTAGTTGGACGAGAAGCCGTCATATTCGCCGGCCTTGTTGATGACGGCGTGCAGCTTCGTCTCCATGCCCGGCATCGTGTAGATCATGCCGGCGAGCGCGGGAACGTAGAAGGAGTTCATCACCGAGGAGGCGGTGAGTTTGAAGTTGATCGGCACATCGACGGGCGCCGCCATCTCGTTGACCGTGGCGATGCCGTAGTCCGGATAGAAGAAAAGCCACTTCCAGTCGAGCGCCACCACCTCGACGGTGATCGGCTTGGTCTCTTCGGAGACCGGCCGCGCGGCGTCGATCCGGTCGAGCGGGCGGTAGGGGTCGAGCTTGTGGGTGCTGACCCAGGTGATCGCCCCGAGCGCGATGATGATGGCGAGCGGGGCCGACCAGATGATGACCTCGAGGCCCGTGGAATGGTGCCATTCGGGATCGTACTTGGCCGCCGTATTGGACTGGCGGTAGCGCCAGGCGAAGAAGAGGGTCAGGAAGATCACCGGCACGATGATCAGCAGCATCAGGACCGTCGAGATGACGATCAGGTCCCTTTGCTGCGTGGCGATATCGCCGGAAGGAGACATCACGACCATATTGCATCCGGAAAGGATGGCGAGCATGGGGGCCAAAGTGATCGAGTGTCGGGCTAAACTGAATTGCTTCGGCATTGCGGCCTCAACTTGCGTTCTGTCTAGTCGGCAATAGTCGGGCGCGGTGGCGGTTGGAAATGAGGTCCATCGTCGCAGCGCAGCATTCTGTCGCAGCACGGTAGACAATCAGGGGCTTTCTGTCGATGCGCGATTGTACTAGCGCAATAGAAATGCCCGTTGTCAATTTCGGCACCAGCAAAGCGACGCATGCCGGTCCTTGATCTTCGAGGCCGATTGATCAACATTCTAGTGACATGACCCTAATCCACGCGGAGGCGTTCATGAGTTCGGCCATCAATCCCACATCGTCCGGTCTGGAGCGGGATGCCCGCCGCATGCACCAGGACGACAAGCCGCTCTCGCCGGGCAGCGTCGCCATTGGCGTGGTGATCGGCCGCACGTCGGAATTCTTCGACTTCTTCGTCTACGGCCTCGGCTCCATCCTCGTCTTCCCGAAGCTCATCTTCCCCTTCGCGCCCAATGCGGTGGCGGCGACGCTGATGTCCTTCGCGCTGTTCCCCCTCGCCTTCCTCGCCCGCCCGGTCGGCTCCTTCGTCTTCATGTGGATCGACCGCAACTACGGACGCGGCACGAAGCTCACGGTGGCGCTGGTGATCCTCGGCGGCTCGACGGCCTCCATCGCCTTCCTGCCGGGATACGACACGCTCGGCTACTGGGCGGTGGCCCTCCTCGCGCTCTTCCGGCTCGGACAGGGTTTCGCGCTCGGCGGTGCCTGGGACGGCCTCGCCTCGCTGCTGAACCTCAGCGCCCCGGCCAACCACCGCGGCTGGTACGCGATGATCCCACAGCTCGGCGCGCCCATCGGCTTTGCGCTCGCCAGCATCCTCTTCGGCTATTTCGTCAGCAATCTCTCGGAGGCGGACTTCCTCGCCTGGGGCTGGCGCTATCCCTTCTTCGTCGCCTTCGCCATCAACGTGGTGGCGCTCTTCGCGCGCCTGCGCATCGTCGCCAGCAAGGAGTTCGGCGCGGCCATGGAGGCGCAGGAGCTGCAGGCCCGACCGATCTTCGAGATGCTGAGCAAGCACGCCATCGACGTCGTGCTCGGCGCCTTCGTGCCGCTCGCCAGCTTCGCGATGTTCCATCTCGTGACGATCTTCCCGCTCAGCTGGGTCACGCTCAAGGGCGGCCAGTCGGCGGCGGAATTCCTCTGGGTGCAGGTGGCGGGCGCGGCCTTCGGCGCGGTCGGCATCATCCTTTCCGGCGTCATCGCCGACCGGATCGGCCGGCGCAACCAGCTGATGGCCGGCGCGATCCTGATCGCGATCTTCTCCTTCTCCGCGCCGTTCCTGCTCGATGCCGGCGGCAAGGGCCAGGATGCCTATATCCTCATCGGCTTCTTCATCCTCGGCCTCACCTTCGGCCAGTCCTCCGGCGCCGTCTCCTCGCGCTTCACGCAGTATTACCGCTATACCGGCGCGGCGCTGACCTCGGACCTCGCCTGGCTGATCGGCGCCGCCTTCGCGCCGCTCGTGGCGCTGGGTCTCGCCTCCAGCTTCGGCATCATCTTCATCGGCGGCTACCTGATCTCCGGCGCGATCTGCACCATCGCCGCCCTCAGCCTGACGAAGGTTCTCGACCAGCAGTAACGGTCTCCACACCGCATCCGGAGGGCGCCCCGCGGGGCGCCCTTTTTCGTCCGGCGATTGCCAAGGCCCCCGCCGGCCAATATGCCTTCACGTCAGGAACGGCGGAAGCGAAGGCAGCGCATATGGACGTGACGACGAACGGCAACATCTCCTTCTGGTACGCCGATATCGGCGGCGTGCCGCAAAAGCGTCCCGCCCTTCCCGGAGACCGTGAGGCCGATGTCTGCATCATCGGCGCCGGCTATACGGGCCTGTGGACCGCCTATTACCTGAAGAAGGCCGATCCCTCGCTCGACATCGTCGTGGTCGAGCGCGAATTTGCCGGTTTCGGCGGCTCGGGGCGGAACGGCGGCTGGCTTTCCGGCGGCTTCGGCTGGTCGCGGGAAAAGTATCTCAAGACCGCGACGCGCGGCGCGGTGGTCGACATGCAGCGCGCCATGGCGGGCACGGTGGACGAGGTGATCCGCGTCGCCGAGGCCGAGGGCATCGATGCCGATATCCTGCGCGTCGACAACATCACCGTCGCCACCAACAGGCCGCAACTGGAGCGCGCCCGCGAGGAATACCAGTTCTATCTCGACTGGGAGATGCCGGCCGACCGCATGGAGATGCTGTCGGCGGAGGAAGCGGCGCGGCGCATCCGCATCGCCGGCGTCGAGGGCGCCTTCGTCATCCGCGACATGGCGCGCGTCCAACCGGCCAAGCTGGTGCGCGGGCTTGCGAAGGTCGTCGAAAGCCTCGGCGTCCGCATCTTCGAGGGCACCGCCGTCACCGGCTTCACGAAGGGCCGCGTCGAGACGGAGCGCGGCACCGTCCGCGCGCCGGTCGTCATCCGCGCCACGGAGGGTTTCACCGCCGGCCTGCCGGGCCATGAGCGCACATGGCTGCCGCTCAACAGCGCGCAGATCGTCACCGAGCCGCTGCCCGAAGCGCTGTGGCGGGAGATCGGCTGGGAAGGCCATGAACTGCTCGGCGATGCGGCGCATGCCTATTGCTATGCCCAGCGCACCCGCGAGGGCCGCATCACCATGGGCGGGCGCGGCGTTCCCTACCGCTTCGGATCGAGGACCGATATCGACGGCCGGACGCAGCAGGCGACCATCGACGCCCTCCATGCCATCCTCACCCGCCTCCTGCCGCAGACGAAATCCCTCAAGATCGAGCATGCCTGGTGCGGCGTGCTCGGCGTGCCGCGCGACTGGTGCACGACGGCGGGCTTCGACCGGGAAACCGGCATCGGCTGGGCCGGCGGCTATGTCGGCCTCGGCGTCTCCTCCTCCAACCTCGCGGGGCGGACCCTGGCCGACCTCGTGCTCCGGCGCGAAACGGAACTAACCGGCCTTCCCTGGGTCAACCGCACGGTGCGCCCATGGGAGCCGGAGCCCTTTCGCTGGCTCGGCGTCCATTCCATGTACCAGCTCTACCGCATGGCGGATGCGCGGGAATTTGCGGGCCTCCAGCACACGTCGAAGCTCGCGGCCATCGCCGACGGCATCACCGGGCATTGAGCCGGCGGCGGGTCCTCACATTTTTCCATCGCGGGACGGAATAAACCGGCGCGGTCCGGTGTCTTGGCATGGACGGCTCCGGAAGCGCGTCATAACGATGGAGAAGACCATGAAGCTCTTTGTTCTCGTCCCGCTGGCTGCCGCCCTCCTTGCCGGCACCGCCTTTGCGGCAGAGCCGTTCAAGACCGTGAAGACCGACAAGGGCGAGGTGCTTGCCGGCGAAAAGGGCATGACCCTCTACACCTTCAAGAAGGACAAGCACGGCAAGTCCGCCTGCTACGACAAATGCGCCGCCAACTGGCCGCCGGCCAAGGCCGCTTCCAACGCCAAGGCGGAAGGCGCATATTCGCTCGTCACCCGCAAGGACGGGTCGAAGCAATGGGCGAAGGACGGCATGCCGCTTTACTACTGGGCCAAGGACACCAAGGAAGGCGATGCGACCGGCGACGGCATGAACGGCGTCTGGAATGTCGCAAGGCCGTGATCCCCACGCCATGACCGACGGCGGCGGGCGGGAAGGCGACGCCTCCCCGCCCCCTGCCTTCGAGGCGCAGATCCTCGCCCTCCTGCCGCAGTTGCGGCGCTATTCGCGCAGCCTGACGCGCTCCGACGCGGAGAGCGAGGACCTCTTGCAGGACTGCGTGGAGAAGGCGCTCGTCCACCGCGCGCAATGGCGCGGCGCGAACATTCGCGCCTGGGCCTACCGGATCATGACCAACCTGCATCTCAACGCGCAGCGGGCCGTCGCGCGGCGGCCTTCCGTCGGCATCGAGGAAGCCGAGGCCGTGGCCGAGAACGCCGCGCCTTCCGATCCGCTGGAACGCAACCGGCTGGTGCAGGCGCTGGAGATCCTGCCGAAGGAGGCGCGGGCGGTGCTGATGCTCGTCGCCGTCGAAGGCCATTCCTACCAGGAGGTCGCCGGAATCCTGGAAATTCCTGTCGGTACCGTCATGTCGCGCCTTTCGCGCGCCCGGCAGATGCTGCGGCAAAGGCTGCAGGAGGAAAACGTCATTCATTTGCGGAGCCCACGATGAGCGAGCGCCAACCCATCGGCGAACCCGATCTGCACGCCTATGTCGACGGGCTGCTCGACGAGGCGGAGCGCCGGCACGTCGAGGATCATCTGGCGGAGGACCCGGAAGCCGCCCGGCTCGTCGCCGACTGGCAGGCGCAGAACGAGAGCCTGCGCGACGCCTTTGCCGGCCATGCCGTTTCCCGCCCGTCCGATACCCGTCTCGTCTCGTCGCCGGCGGCGGCAGGGGCAGGCTCCCGCCGCTTCGCCATGGCGGCCGCCGCCGCCGGCCTTTTCGTGCTCGGCGGGCTTGCCGGCCATTTCGTGCCGCCCCTTTTCGAAGCGCCGCCGCAGCAAGTCGCGGCGATGGACGCGCTGCCGCAGGAGGCGCGCAACGCCTATCTCATCTATGCGAGCGAGGTACGCCATCCCGTGGAAGTCTTCGCCGACGAGGAGACGCATCTCGCCGCATGGCTCGGCAAGCGGCTCGCCATACCGGACCTCAAGGTGCCGAGCCTGCAATCCATCGGCTTCCGGCTGGTCGGCGGCCGCCTCCTTCCCGTCGCCGACAGGCCGGGCGCCATGTTCATGTATGAGAACGAGGCCGGGCGGCGCGTGACCGTCCTCGTCGGGCGCAACGGGGACAACCGCACGACGAGCTTCCGCTTCGCCTCCGCCAGCGGCATCGAGACCTTCTACTGGATCGACGGGGACCTCGGCTATGCCGTGACAGGCGACATTTCCCGCGATGTCCTGCAGCAGATCGCGGAGGAATGCTACCGCCAGTTCCCCACCTGAGGGACGCCGGAAGGGCGGAGCGAAGGGCCGGGCGGGCACGTCCGGCCGACGAGGACACACCTACAGGTTCAGGCAAGCTCACGGTTGTATCGAGCAGGCTGCCGGATCGTGCATTTACGTGTGTTTTCGTTTCCTTCTTTCAGGACTTTGCCCAGGATTTTGCCATGACGTCGATCGTTTCCTCGCTCAGCCTCAGCCAGATCCGGCAGCTTTCGACAGAGACGATCCAGCAATGGTCGACCGAGGACGTGGCCTCGCTGTCCACGAGCCAGATCGGCGCCTTCTCCTCCAAGCAGATCGCGGCGCTGGAACTCGAGGATATCGGCATTCTCAGCGACGGCCAGATCAGCGCCATCTCGCAGGGCGCCATCATCGGCCTGTCGCTCGACCAGATCGGCGCACTCACCCATTCCTCCATCGAGAACCTGACGACGGGCCAGGTCGCGGTGCTGACCGCATCGCAGGTCGGCGCGCTTTCGGCCGACCAGGCCGAGGCCCTGACGCCGTCGCAAGTCCAGGCGCTGGGCACCGCGCAGCTTGCGGCCCTCGCCCCGGAGGACCTTGCGACCTTCTCGACCGAGGACATGGCGGCGATCAGCTACAAGGCGGTGCAGGGCCTCAGCCCCGCGGCGCTGGCGGCGCTTTCCAGCGGACAGGTCGCCGCGCTCGCGCCGCTCGCCGTCGCCGGCCTTACGACGGACCAGACCGGAGCGCTCACGCCCGACCAGATCGCCGCGATGACGACGGCGCAGATCGCGCTGCTCAAGCCCGCGCAGATCGCGGCGCTGAGCGCGGAGGCGGTCAAGGCGTTCTCGGCCGAACAGATCGCCGCGCTGAGCAGCAGCGCCATCACCGGCTTCTCCACCGCACAGATCGGCGCGCTCTCCGAAGGGCAGGTCGAGGCCCTGACGCCCGCGCAGGTCAAGGCGCTGTCGGCCCAGCAGCTCGGCGCCATCTCCGCCGACGGCCTTGCCACCTTCTCGGCCGAGGACATCGCCGCCATCGCGGCCAAGGCCCTTTCGGGACTCAGCACCGACGCCATCGCGGCGCTTTCCGAAGAGCAGGTCGCCGCGTTGAGCGTTCAGGCCATCCAGAGCCTTTCGGTCGCGCAGGTCGCCGCCTTCACGCCCGACCAGACCGCCGCGCTCACATCCAGGCAACTCGCCGCCATGGGCGCCGCGCAGATCGCCGCCTTCAGCGCCGACGACCTCGCGCGCATGTCGACCGACAGCCTTGCCGCGATTTCGGCGAAATCGCTGTCCGGGCTCAGCACGGCGGCCATCGCCGCCCTCAGCACCGAGCAGGTCGGCGCGCTCTCCACCGCGCAGATCGCGGCGCTCACCGCCCTGCAGGTCTCCGCCTTCACGACCGACAGCATCGCGGCGCTCTCCACCCGCCAGGTCGCCGCCTTCGGCAGCGCGGCGGTGCGGGGCCTTACGGCCACGCAGATCGGCGCCATGAGCGAGGCGCAGGTCGAGGCCTTCACCCCGACGCAGATGAAGGGCTTCACCGCCATCCAGGCCGCCGCCCTCGACAAGGCCGGCATCGCCACCTTCTCGACAGCCGACATCGCGGCCCTCTCGCCGGCCGCGGTCGCCGGTCTCAGCCCGGATACCATTTCGGGCATGACGCCGGCGCAGATCGCCGCGCTCAGCACGAAGGCGGTCGCCGCCCTTACCCCGGCGCAGATCGCCGCGCTGGACGAAAGCCAGGTCGAAGCCTTCACGCCCGCCCAGATCAAGGTGATGACCGCGGCCCAGATCGCCGCCTTCAGGCCGGAGACGCTCTCGACCTTCTCCAGCAGCGACATCGCCGCGATCCGCAACAACGCGCTCATCGGCCTCGGCCCGGATGCGCTCGCCGCCCTCACCACCGGCCAGATCGCGGCGCTGACCTCCGCCCAGATCGGTGCGCTCAAGACGACGCAGATCGCCGCCCTCGACAACGGCCAGATCGAAGCCCTCACCCCGACGCAGGTGAAGGCGCTGACCGCCGCGCAGCTTGCCGTGCTGAGCGTCGATGCGCTCTCGACCTTCTCGACGGCCGATATCGCGGCTCTCAGCAACAGGGCGGTTTCCGGCATCGGCAGCAGCGTCCTTGCCGCCCTTTCGCTCGAGCAGATCGGCGCCTTTGGCACCCTTGCGCTCACCGGTCTTTCCACGGCGCAGATCAGCGCGATGAAGACGGAGCAGATCGCGGCGCTTTCTCCCTCGCAGATGGGGGCGCTGAACGCCGCGCAGATCGCGGCCATCGACCCGGCCGTGCTGGCCGACATGACGCCCGCCCAGATCGCGGCGATCAACAGCAAGGCCATTGCCGGCCTGCCGACCTCGGCCATCGCCGCCCTGTCGCCCGAGCAGGTCGCCGCGCTCAGCCCGAGCGTCGTCGCGCGCCTTTCCACCCTGCAGATCGCGGCGCTGAGCACCGGCCAGGTCGAGGCGCTCACGCCCGACCAGATTCGCGGAATGAACGCCAAGCAGATCACGGCGCTCGGCGCGGAGGGCATCGCGACCTTCTCCACCGAGGACATGGCGGCGATCAACACCAAGTCCATCAACGGCCTTGGCAGCGCAGCGCTTGCCGAACTCTCGACCGCCCAGATCGCCGCGCTCACGAGCGGCCAGATCGGCGGCCTGACGGCGGCGCAGATCGCCAGCCTCGGCGAAGCCTTCCTGAGGGCCCTTGCGACCGGGCAGATCACCGCCATCGGCACGGGCGCGATCGGCGGCCTTTCGGCCGACCAGATCGAGATGCTGAGCACGGCGCAGATCGAGGCGCTTTCCTCGCAGCAGGTCAAGTCGCTGACCTCCGCGCAGCTTTCCGCCCTCAGCGGAGCGGATCTCGCCACCTTCTCGACGGAAGACCTCGCGGCGATCTCCAGCAAGGCCATCGCGGGCCTCAGCCCTGCGGCCATCGCCGGGCTCACCACCGCGCAGATCGCAGCCCTCAGCCGCACGACCCTCTCCGGCCTGACCGCCTCGCAGATGGAGGCGCTGACAAGCGAGCAGATCGCGGCCTTCTCGACGGCGCAGATCGGCGGCTTCACCTCCGCCCAGATCGGCGCGCTCGAACCGCAGGACATCCGCGCGCTCTCGACCGCCCAGATCGCCGCCCTCAGCCGCGGCGCGGTCTCCGGCATCGCCCCGGACACCTTCGCCTCGCTGACCTCGGCGCAGATCGCCGCCCTCAGCACCAGCGCCTTCACCGGCCTGACGAGCGACCAGATCGAAGCGCTGAGCCCGCTGCAGGTCAGCCAGCTTTCCGCCGCCCATCTCAAGGCGCTGACCGCCGCCCAGGCCGGCGCGCTCGACACGGATGTGAAGGCGCTCACCCCCGAACAGCTCGCCGGCCTCACCCCGGCGGCCGTTTCCGGGCTGCGCTCCGGCCAGATAAGCGCGCTGGGCTCCGACCAGATCGCCGCACTGACCACCGCGCAGGTCGCGGCCCTGTCGTCCAGCCAGGTCGCAGCGCTCAATCCGTCAGACCTCGACGCCCTGTCGAACGCCCAGCTCGCCGCCCTCAGCGCCTCCGGCGTTTCCGGCCTCACCTCGAGCCAGATCGCCGCGCTCAGCCTGTCGCAGATCGGCGCGCTCGGCACACGGCAGATGGCCGCGCTGACCTCCTCGCAGATTTCCGCCTTCGGCACGGCGCAGATCGCCGCCCTCACGACCGGGCAGATCGCGGCCCTCAATGCCGGCAGCATCGCCGGCTTCACCTCGCAGCAGCTTGCCGTGCTCAGCACCAGCCAGGCCGAGGCGCTGACCAGCGCCCAGGTCGGCGCGCTGAATCCCGACCAGATCGGCGAATTCGGCACGGCGGAGATCGCGACCTTCTCCACGAAGGACATATCGATGATCACCGCCAGCGCCATCAAGGGCATTTCGGCGGCGACGCTCGCCTCGCTCTCCACCGCCCAGATCGCCGCCTTCAGCGCGGCCGCCATGGGCGCGATGACCACCCAGCAGCTCGCCGCCCTCACGACCGAGCAGGCCGAGGCGCTGACCCGCACGCAGATCGCGGCATTGAGCTCGACGCAGATCGCCGCCCTCAGCCCCGAGGACATCGCGACCTTCTCCACCCAGGAAATGGCCGCCATCTCGTCCGGCGCCCTGCCGGGCCTTTCGACGGAGGCGCTCGCCGCCCTCTCGACCGCCCAGATCGCCGCCCTCAGCTCCACCGGCATCGCCGGCCTCACCACCAAGCAGATCGCCGCCCTCAGCCTCGCGCAGGCAGAAGCCCTGACGACGAGCCAGATCGGCGCGCTCAGCTCCACGCAGCTCGCCGCCTTCACATCCGACGGCATCGCGACCTTCTCGACGCGCGAGATCGCCGCCATCGGCTCGGATGCCATCGGCGGCCTTTCGACCGAGGTGATCGCCGCCCTCTCGACGGGGCAGGTCGCGGCGCTCAGCACCGCCGCCATCGGCGGGCTCGGGACGAAGCAGATCGCCGCCCTTTCCAGCGACCAGCTCGATGCGCTTTCGGCCGATCAGGTCCGCGCGCTCAATGCGCGGCAGATCGCCAATCTCGGCCCGGCCTATATCGCGACGCTCTCGACGGCGCAGATCGCCGCCCTCAGCGCGGCGGCCATCGCCGGCCTGACGCCCGAGCAGATCGCCGCCTTCTCCACCGCGCAGGCCGAGGCGCTGACGCCGGCGCAGATCGCCGCCTTCTCCTCGCGCCAGATCGCCGCGCTGGACATGGCCAAGCTCGACACCTTCTCCTCCGCGGACATCGCGGCCATCGGCTCGGGCGCGATCGCGGGCCTTTCGACCGCCATGCTCGCCTCGCTGTCGACCGGCCAGATCGCGGCGCTAAGCGCCGCCGGCCTTTCCGGGCTTTCGAGCGACCAGGTCGCGGCGCTTTCCGGCACGCAGATCGAGGCCATGACCACGGCGCAGCTCGGCGCGCTCGGCTCCCGGCAGGTCGCGGCGCTGCGCGCTGACGGCATCGCGGCGCTGACGCCGGCCCAGATCGCCGCGCTCAATGCCGACGGCATCGCCGGCCTGACCTCGGCGCAGATCGGCATCCTCTCGCCGCTGCAGGCCGAGGCGCTGACGGCAACGCAGATCGCCGCGCTGAGCTCGGCGCAGATCGGCGCCTTCAGCCCCACGAATCTCGAGACCTTCACGCCCGCCGAGATCGGCGCGATCACCTCGCGCGCGGTGGCGGGCCTGCCGACGGCGGCGATCGCCGCGCTTACCCCCGCCCAGGTCGCCGCGCTGAACGCGGCGGGCCTCACCGGCGCGCAGATCGGCACCTTCAGCGAGAGCCAGTTCGAGGCGCTGACGAGCCTGCAGATGGCGGCGATGGGCTCGACGCAGGTGGCTGCCCTGACCACGGCCAATATCGCCACCCTCTCGCCCGAACAGATCGCCGCGCTCAGCACGGCCGGCGTCGCGGCCCTCTCGACGGCGCAGATCGCAGCCCTCAGCACGGCGCAGGCCGAAGCGCTCACCAACACGCAGGTCGGCGCCCTCAGCTCGCAGCAGATCGCGGCCTTCAGCGCCGACGACCTCGCGCAGTTCTCGTCCGCGGACATGGCGGCCATCAGCTCGCGGGGTATTCTCGGCCTTTCGACCGGCATGATCGCCTCGCTGACGACGGCGCAGATCGCCGCCCTCGGCACGGCCGGCATTTCCGGCATGACGAGCGAGCAGATCGCTGCGCTCAGCGCCGATCAGGTCGAGGCGCTGACGGCGACGCAGATCGGCGCCTTCACCTCACGCCAGATCGCCGCCTTCGACGCCGCCGACATCGCCCTCTTCACCACCGCGGAAATCGGGGCGATCGGCTCGGCGGCCATGGCCGGCCTTTCCGCCTCCATCCTCGCCGGCTTCTCGCCGGAGCAGATCGAGGCGCTGAGCCCCGCCGGCATCGGCGGCATGACGACGGGCCAGATCAGCGCCCTCAGCCCGAACCAGATCGCCGCGCTCTCTACCGCGCAGATCAACGCGCTCACCTCCAAGCAGGTCGGCGCCCTCGCCGTCGCGGACATCGCGGCGCTGACGCCGGGCCAGATCGCCGCCCTCAGCCCGAGCGGCATTGCCGGCCTCACCGGCATGCAGGCCGCGAGCCTTACCTTCGAGCAGGCCGAATCCCTCTCGGCCAGCCAGGTCGCAGCCCTTACGGCCGCCGCGCTCGGCGGGCTTTCGAGCGAGGCGCTCGACACCTTCTCGACGAGCAAGCTCGCCGCCATCGGCTCCAGCGCCATCAAGGGCCTGCCGCCGAGCTATCTTGCGACGCTTTCGGATGCCGAGATCGCCGCACTCGGCACCGGCGCGATCTCCGGTCTCAGCAGCGCCCAGGTCGCCGCGCTCTCGCCCGAGCAGCTCGAAGCCTTCTCGATGGCGCAGATCGCCGCCCTCAGCTCGCCCGGAACAGCCGGCCTGACGCCGGCGCATATGCAGACCATCTCGACCGAGGAACTGGCGGCGATGAGCCCCTCGGCCATCAAGGGCCTTTCCCCGGCGGTGATCGGTGGGCTGTCGACGGATAGCATCGCGGCCCTCGGCACCGGCCAGATCGCGGCCCTGACCTACAGCCAGGTGAACGCCATGAGCACGGCCCAGGTGGCGGCGCTGACGGTCGAGCAGGCGGGCGCGATGACGGCGACGCAGACGGCCGGGCTCGGCGCGGACGATCTTGCCACCTTCTCGCCGGACCATATCGTCGCCCTCGGCACGAATGCGGTGCTCGGCCTCAGCACGGCGGCGCTCGCCGGCCTCAGCAGCGAGCAGGCCAATGCCTTCACGCCCGCCCAGCTTGCCGCCATGACCCCGGCGCAGGTCGCCGCCCTGCCGCGCGGCCCCGCCGCGACGACGGCAACCGGCGGCACGTCGGGCACGGGCGGAACGTCCACGGAAAGCACGGAGCCGACGGCGGACGCCACGACGAGCGATCCGCAATCCGACATCGCGGCGATCATCTCGTCCTATCTGGAGATCTGAACCGGAGCGGCCCCGGCCTCCGGGTTCACCGCAAGCGAGGCGGCGTCCTCGGTGGCGAGGGCCGGCGGAGCGGTCCGCACCCGGCGGGCATCCGCTGTTCCATCCGGCCGCGCCGCCTCGACCCGGTTGCGGCCGTTCGCCTTGGCGCGATAGAGCGCCGCATCGGCCCGGCGCAGAAGGTCGTCATAGGTCTCGTCACGGGTCGCGCGCGCGGCGAGACCGGCCGAGACCGTCAGGGCGATCCCTTCGCCATCCGCCGAAAAGCCGCCATTCTCCACCGCCGCGCGCATCCGCTCGACGATGGCGAGCCCGTCGGCCTCCGCCAGGTCGCGGAAGAGGACGACGAATTCCTCGCCGCCGGTGCGGGCGATCAGGTCGGCGGGGCGCAGCCCGGCGCGCAGCCGGTTCGCGACATGGACGAGCACGCGGTCGCCGGCATCGTGGCCATAGGTGTCGTTGATCGCCTTGAACTTGTCGATGTCGAACACCGCGAGGCAGAGGCCGCCGCCGGCCTGCCGCGCCGAAAGAAACGCCTCGGCGCCGGCGCGGGCGAGGCTGCGCCGGTTCGGCAATCCGGTCAGGTAGTCGGTATCGGCGGCCCGCTCCAGGCCGCGCTGCAGGCGATCCGAGCACATCAGCAGGAAGGCGGTGGTGCCCATGACCGGCAGCGTGGTCATCAGCAGGGCCGACAGCACGTTCAGCCAGTTGCCGCCGCTTTCCACGGCAAAGCCCTCGGAAACGTCGGCGACGAGGTAGAGCATGCAGCGCGCCGCCGCATAGAGGCCGACGCCGGCGAACATGGCGGTGAGGATGGAACGGGCGAGCGAGGCCTCGCCCCGGCCCCTGTTCATGAGATCCCTGACGCACATCGCCATCAGCCCGACCCAGACGACGGAAACCACCGCCATGCGGACATGGAAGTTCGGCATGACCGCCGAGAACCACGCGACGACCAGCGAGGCCGCCAGCGCCGGTAGGAACAGCCACGCGCCGACCGGCAACCGCAGGAACCGGCGGATCGCCACGCAATAGGCCGTCAGCCCGAAGGCGAAGCCCGCATTGGCAGCCGTCAGCATCAGGGGCCGCGGCAACGGACCGCCGAGCGCGAAGACGATGCATCCGAATGCCACCAGCAGCGTGCCGAGACACCACTGCCGCGCCGCGGGCCTGAGGCCGGCGGGCAGTTCGCGTCCCATGGCGGTCAGGATGGCCCCGTTGGCCAGCACCATGATCGACGCCATCGTGAATATGGTTTTCGCATCCATTCCGAACGCGCTCCTTTCAGGAGACCGTTGGCGGCCCATGATGGAGCTGCCAGCGCACGAAACGCGGCGCCGAGAAGCACCGCAACATGCCGGCACCTTAGCGGGAGACTCCTAAACGCCTGTTGCGAGACTAGACGAACAGAAGGTTAAGCGTGGCGCTTCTCACGCCTCGAAGGATTTCAGGATGGGACAGGGGCCGGTCCTGCCGACGGCGCATTCCGAGACGAGCTTCTGCAGCGAGGCCCTGGCGCGTTGCAGGTCCTCCATGCGTGCGTCGAGTTCGGCAAGGCGCCTGGTCGCCATTTCGCGGGCCGCGGCGCGGTCCTCGCCGGCATCGAGCGCGAGAAGCTGGCGGATCTCCTCCAGCGTGAAGCCCGCCGTCTGCGCCTGCCGGATGAAGCGCAGGCGCGAGAGGTCCGCTTCGCCATAGCGGCGGATGCCGTCGATGCGCTTCGGCGTCGCAAGCAGGCCGCGGCGCTGGTAGAATCGCACGGTCTCGACGCCGACATGGGCGGCAGCGGCAAGTTTTCCGATCGTCAGCTCTTCAGGGTGTTGACTCCGTACCATGGTACGGAACCTATAGTCCTGCCAACGGTTTCACAAGACAGGAGACGTGAGATGTTGGACAAGGTAAGAAACACCGGCCGCAAGGCCATCCTCTACCGCATGGTGATGCCCGGCCACACCTGCCCCTACGGCTTGAAGGCAAAGGACTTGCTGCGGCGCTCGGGCTACGAGGTCGACGACCGCCACCTCACGAGCCGCGCGGAAACCGACGCCTTCAAGGCCGAGCACGATGTCGCCACCACCCCGCAGGTCTTCATCGACGGGGAGCGCGTCGGCGGCTACGACGACCTTCGCCGCCATCTCGGCAAGCCCGTCGCCGACCCGAAGGCGACCACCTATCGCCCGGTCGCCGTGCTCTTCACCCTGACGGCGCTGACGGCGATGGCCGCGAGCTACGCGGTCAGCGGCTCGCCCTTCACGCTGCGCGCGGCCGAATGGTTCATCGCCTTCTCGATGGTCGCCCTCGCCATGCTGAAGCTCCAGAATGTCGAGAGCTTCGCGACCATGTTCCTCAACTACGACCTGCTCGCGAAGCGCTGGGTGCCCTACAGCTATATCTATCCCTATGCCGAAGGGCTCGCCGGGGTTCTGATGGTGGCGGGCGCGCTCACCTGGCTTTCGGTTCCCGTCGCGCTCTTCATCGGCACCATCGGCGCGGCCTCGGTCTTCAAGGCGGTCTATATCGACCGGCGCGAGCTGAAATGCGCCTGCGTCGGCGGGTCGAGCAACGTGCCGCTCGGCTTCATCTCGCTGACGGAGAACCTGATGATGATCGCCATGGCCATCTGGATGGCCGCCGTCTCGCTCGGCTACATCCACGCCATGTGATGAGAAAGGCACGGCGTCCATGGACGCCGTGCCCTTGCTTCACGCTTGCCTGCGGCCGTCGAGCGTCGCGAGGTGGCCGTAAAGCTCCGGGCGGCGGTCGCGGAAGACGCCCCAGGAGCGGCGCTGGTGGGCGATGGCGTCGAGGTCGAAGGTGGCGGTCAGCACCGTCTCCGTCGTCCGGTCGACCTCGGCCACCTTGGCGCCGGTGGGATCGGCGATGAAGGACGAGCCGTAGAATGTGATGCTCGTGCCGTTGCGCCCCTCTTCCGTGCCGATGCGGTTGGAGGCGACGAGCGGCATGAGGTTTGCCCCGGCATGGCCCTGCATCACCCGCTGCCAGTGCGCGCTGGAATCGAGGCCCGCATCGTGCGGCTCGGAGCCGATGGCGGTCGGATAGAGCAGGATTTCAGCGCCCTGCAGCGCCATGGAGCGCGCCGCCTCCGGGAACCACTGGTCCCAGCAGATGCCGACGCCGATGCGGCCGGCGCGCGTATCCCACACCCTGAAGCCGGTATCGCCGGGCGAGAAATAGAACTTCTCCATATAGCCCGGCCCGTCCGGCAGGTGGCTCTTGCGGTAATTGCCGAGCACCCGGCCGTCCGCGTCGATCACCGCGAGGCTGTTGAAATAGGACTGGCCGGCGCGCTCGAAATAGCTGAGCGGCAGCACGACGCCGAGCTCGGCGGCGAGCCTTGCAAAATGCGCGATCAGCGGATTGCCCTCGAAGGGCCGGGCAAGCGCGAAGAATTCGTGGATCTGGTCCTGACAGAAATAGGGCGCGGCGAAGAGTTCCTGGATCAGCACCAGGTCCGCCCCCTTCTCCTTCGCCTGCCGGACGAGCCCTTCGGCCCGCTCGATATTGGCCTTCTCGTCCCAGATGCAGGCCATCTGCGTGGCGGCCACCGTGACATTGCGCATTCTCTAACGCTCCCTGTTGCCAATCTTCCGGGGCCGTCCGGCTTGAATTCCCGGCCGCCCCGTCTATCCTGTCCCCATGCGACCCGACCTCACCTTCGAGCAGCTCCGGCACTGGAGCAGCGGCATCACCGCTGCGGTCAGCGCCACCTTGCCCGAGGAGATCTCGGCCCATTTCACGGCCGGTGCGCGCCATCTCGTCGCCTCCGACCAAGTCTATATCGGTCTCTACCTGCGCGACAGCGCCTCGATCACCATCTACGAGCGCGATCCCGACCACTGGAACCGCAACTACGATACCCGCAAGTACCGGCAGGACCCGTTCTTCCGCCTCTTCGCCGGCACGCGGCAGGATTTCCTGCTGCCGCTCTCCGCGCTCGACAAGGGCGATTTCCACACCAGCGCCTATTACCGCGACTTCTACGAGCCCTCCGGCAGCTTCGACGAGATCACCGGCGTCTTCAACTTCGACCGCAACGCCGCCGGCTTCGTCACGTATCTCCGCCGCCGCGGCGCCCGCCCCTTCGGCACCGAGGACCTCGCGGTCGCCGAGGCGACGGCCGACGCCACCCGCCTCGTGCTCGAACGGCTCTGGCGGCAATGGCGCCCATCCGGCGAAAGCCGGCTGTCGCTTGCCGGCCTCAGCCCGCGCGAGCGCCAGATCGCCCTCCTCCTCATCGACGGCGGCTGCGCCAAGACGATCTCACGCGACCTCGCCATCGCTCCCGGCACCGTGCGCAACCACATCAAGACCGTCTACCGCAAGCTCGGCCTCCACTCGCAGGTCGAGCTGATGGCCGCCGTGCGCGAGGCCGGGACGGCCCCTCATCCGGCTGCCGCCACCTTCTCCCCGTAAACGGGGAGAAGGGAAACGCCGCGCCGTTTTCCTCAAATCGGCGGGAAACCCTCACCAAGCCTATTGCCCCGAGACGATGTGCGTCCACATGCGGTTCTGCAGGCGCAGCAGCTTCGCATCGCTCGATTCCACCACGAAGAGCTTGGCCTTCACGTCATCCGGCGGGAAGACGCCGGGGTCCTTCGCCACCGCCTGGTCCATCAGCGGCAGCGATTCCGGGATCGGGTTGGCATAGGAGACGTAGCTGGAATTGGCCGCGGCGATGTCCGGGCGCATGTTGAAGTCGATCCAGGCGAGCGCGTTTTCCGGGTGCGGCGCATCCTTCGGCATCGCCATCGTGTCGAAGTTGATGAGCGTGCCCTCCTTGGGGATGGAATAGGCGATCTCCAGCTTCTTCTCGCTTTCGGCGGCGCGGGCCTTGGCCTGCAGGATATCGCCCGACCAGCCGAGCACGACGCAGATGTCGCCGTTGGCAAGATCGTTAATGTAGCGCGAGGAATGGAAATAGCGGATGTGCGGGCGCACCTTCAGCAGCAGGTCCTCGACCTTGGCGATATCGTCCGGGCTGGTCGAATGCGGATCGATACCGAGATAGTTCATCGCCATGGGGATGATCTCGGCGGGCGCATCGATCATCGCCACGCCGCAATCGGCGAACTTTTCCACGATCGCCGGGTCGAAGACCATGGCGAAGGAATCGACCGGCGCATCGCCCATGCGCTGCTTGACCGCCTCGATATTGTAGCCGATGCCGTCGGTGACGGCCATGTAGGGCACGGCATGCACGTTGTCCGGGTCCGCGCCCGCGATCAGCGAGAGCGCCTGCGGATCGAGCTTGCCGATATTGCCGAGCTTCGCCTTGTCGAGCGGCTGGAAGGCTCCGGCCTTCACCTGGTTCTTGAGGAAGGGATAGGCAGAGGGGTAGACGACGTCATAACCCGAGCCGCCCGTCAGCATCTTGGTTTCCAGCACCTCGTTGCCGTCATAGACGTCGTAGACGACGCGGATGCCGGTCTCCTTCTCGAATTTCTCCGCCGTGTCGGGCGCGATGTAATCCGACCAGTTGTAGACGTTGACGACCTTTTCCTCCTGCGCCCATGCGCCGCCCGTGGCGGAGAGAAGGGCGAGGATCGAGACGAGCGTTCTGCGCATGGCGTTCTCCCTCAGGCTTTCGTCTGGCCGGCATAGACCGGCAGGGTGATGCAGGCGACATTGCCGCCGCCGAGCAGGATTTCGCGGGAATTGTCGATGCCGACGATGCGGTGATCGGGGAAGAGCTCGGCGAGCTTGGCCTTCGCGGCACGGTCCAGCTTCTCGTCGTCGAACTGCGGCACGACGACGACGGAATTGCCGGGATAATAGTTGATATAGGTGGCGGCGATGCGGTTGCCGGCCGGCCGCGCCCAGGTGCTGTCCACCTGGTCGACGCCCGCCGCCTCCTCCGCCGTCATCTCGATTGGTCGCGGATGGTAGATGCGGTGCAGCTCGAGCGAACGGCCCCGCGCATCGCGGGCCGAGCGCAATGCCTCCTCCACCTCGCGCACGATCTCGTATTGCGGATCGTCGCGGTCCTCCGTCCAGCTCAGCGCCACCACGCCGGGCCGCACGAAGCAGCAGACGTCGTCGATATGGCCGTCCGTCTCGTCGAAGCAGAAGCCGCGCGGCAGCCAGATGACATGTTCCAGCCCGAGATAGTCGCAGAGCTGCTGCTCCACCGCCGCCTTGCCGAGATGGCCGTTGCGGTTGCGGTTGAGCAGGCACTGTTCCGTGGTGATCAGAGTGCCCTCGCCGTCGCATTGCAGGCCGCCGCCTTCGGCGATCAGCGGCGAGCGGTAGCGGGCCATGCCCTCGGTCTCCAGCACCTTGCGGGCGGCGAGATCGTCGAGGTTCCAGGGCGAATAGAGGCCGCCGTCATTGCCGCCATAGGCGTTGAAGGTCCAGTCGACGCCGCGGACCTCGCCATGGTCGTTGACGACGAAGTTCGGGCCGCTGTCGCGCAGCCAGGAATCGTCCGTCGTCATTTCGATGAGCCGCACGCTCTCCGGCAGCATGGCGCGGGCGTTGAGCCACTGACGGGAAGAGACGGCGATGGTGACCGGCTCGCTTTCAGCGATCGCCGCGGCGACCTTCGCGAAAAGCTTCTGCGCCGGCTTGGCGCCGAGCCGCCAGGTATCCGGCCGCTCCGGCCAGATCAGCCAGCAGCCGGCCTTGGGTTCGAATTCCCCCGGCGCGCGAAAACCGTCGGCCCTGGGCGTGCTTGTGAGCGTGCGTACCATGTTCCCCCCAAATGAAAATCCGGGGGGATTAAGGCAAGCGCAGCCCTTTCGGGTCAATGTCCCATTTGGGACAGGTGGGAGGGCCGGTTCAGCCCTCGAACACCATCAGCGTATCGCCCGCCTGAAGGTAATCGCCTTCCTTGACGCGCAGGCGCAGGCGGCCGGACTTGGGGGCGAGCACCTGCGTTTCCATCTTCATCGCCTCCATCACCGCGACGAGATCGCCTTCCGCAACCGTCGCACCGTCGGCAATCTTGAAGGCCTGCAGCGTGCCGGAGACGGGCGCGGCAATACCGTCGTCAACCGGCTTGCCCGCGCTCGCGGCCGATGACGTGCCCTGCCCCACGGCACCGAGGCCGGCCAGAAGCAGGCTCGGCAGCGCGAGCGAGACACGCTTGCCGTCGATTTCGAGATGAGTGCGAACCAGCGAGGGATCGGCAACCGGCTCGGGCCGGGCTGCGGCTTCCGGCATGGCGGCGAAGTCGGTCTCGATCCAGCGGGTGTGGACCTTGAAGCCGTCCGTCCCGATGAAGTCGTCGGTATCGATGGCCGCGCGGTGGAAGGGCAGCACGGTGGCAACGCCTTCGATGCGGAATTCGCGCAGCGCCCGGCGCGCGCGACGCAGGGCCTCCTCGCGCGTCGCGCCTGTCACGATGAGCTTGGCCATCAGCGAATCGAAGACGCCGGGGATCGTCGAGCCCGTGACAACGCCGCTGTCGAGGCGCACGCCGGGGCCGGAAGGCGGATCGAAGGCGGTGATCGCGCCCGGCGTCGGCAGGAAGCCGCGGCCGGGATCTTCCGCATTGATGCGGAACTCGATGGAGTGGCCGCGCGGTTCCGGCGTCTCGGTGACGGCGAGCGGCTTGCCCTCGGCAATCCGGAATTGCTCGATGACGAGGTCGATGCCCGTCGTCTCCTCGGTGACCGGGTGCTCGACCTGGAGGCGGGTGTTCACCTCCAGGAACGAGATGGTGCCGTCGGCGCCGAGCAGGAACTCCACCGTGCCGGCGCCGGAATAGCCGGCGGCGGCACAGATCGCCTTGGCGGAGGCGTGGATGCGCTCGCGCTGCTCCGGCGTCAGGAAGGGCGCGGGGGCCTCCTCGATGAGCTTCTGGTTGCGGCGCTGCGCCGAGCAGTCGCGGGTGCCGAGCACCAGCACGTTGCCGTGCCTGTCGGCGATCACCTGCGCCTCGATATGGCGTGGCCGGTCGAGGAAGCGTTCGAGGAAGCATTCGCCGCGGCCGAAGGCGGCGGTCGCCTCACGCACGGCGGATTCGTAGAGGTCGGCGACCTCTTCCATCTTCCAGGCCACCTTGATGCCGCGCCCACCGCCGCCATGCGCCGCCTTGATGGCGACCGGCAGGCCGTGCTTTTCGGCAAAGGCGATGACCTCGGCCGCCGACGAGACGGGGCCGTCGCTGCCCGCGACGAGCGGCGCGCCAACGCTGGTGGCGATGCGCCGCGCCTCGACCTTGTCGCCCAGCGCCTCGATCACATGCGGGTCGGGCCCGATCCAGATGAGGCCGGCATCCTGCACGGCCTTGGCAAATTCCGCCCGCTCGGAGAGGAAGCCATAGCCGGGATGCACAGCATCCGCGCCGGAGCGCCTGGCGATGGCGATCAGCTTTTCGATGTCGAGATAGGTCTCGGCCGGGCGCACGCCATCGAGGCCATAGGCCTCGTCGGCGAGGCGCACGAAGAGCGCGTCGGCATCCGGGTCCGCATAGACAGCGACCGACTGGAGGCCGTGGTCGCGGCAGGCGCGCAGGATGCGCACGGCGATCTCGCCGCGATTGGCGATCAGCACTTTCTTCATGGCACTCTCCTATCGGGTCGCGGCGATTTCGGCGAAGGGGCCGATCGGGCGGAAACGGATTTTTGCGTTGATGGGAATCTGGCCGGCAAGGTCCAGATGATATTCGGCGACAGCGCCGATGACGGGATAGCCGCCGGTCAGCGGATGGTCTGCGAGGAAGAGCACCGGCTGGCCGCTGTGCGGCACCTGGATAGCCCCCGTCGCCGTGCCTTCGCTCGGCAGTTCCGCGCTGTCCTTGCGTTCCAGTGGCACATCGCCGGCAAGGCGGATGCCGACGCGGCTCGATTGCGGCGTGACCTGCCACAGCTGGCTCGTCAGCGTCTCGATACCCTTCTCGGTGAACCAGTCCGTGCGCGGACCGAGCACCACGTCGAGCGTCACGACATCGCCCACTGACGGCAGGTCAAAGGCCGGGGCCTCGTCGAGGGAGACGCTGGCGAGCCCCTCCCCGCCCCTGAGCGCAAGCACCGTCCCAGCCGTAACCGGCTCGGGGCCGACGACGGCAAGCGTATCGGTCGCCGCGCTGCCGAGAACCGGGGCAACGTCGAAGCCGCCGCGCACGGCGAGATAGGCGCGCATGCCCTTCTTCGGCTGGCCGATGGTCACGACATCGCCGGGCTCCAGCGAGACGGGCTCATAGGCCGCTAGATCACGGCTGCGGCCGGCGGCATCGCGGACCGTCACCGCCGAGGCCGCGCCGGCAAGGCCGATCACGGCGCGGGCGTTGCACGTGAAGGAGAAGCCGCCAAGGGTGAGCTCGAGGACCGGCGTGTTGGCCGGGTTGCCGACGATGCGGTTGGCGGCATTGAAAGCGGCGCGGTCGAGCGCACCGGAGGCGGAAACGCCCTGCCCCGTCTGACCGAAGCGGCCGAGGTCCTGGAAGACGGCGGGCATCGGCGCGGCGAGCACCTTGAACTGCGGCGCTTGCGGCGCGACGGCGCGTTCCTTGCGGCGCGCTGCTTGCGGGATGCTGACGGTCCTGCCCGGCTGCTCCATGTCGAAGAAGCGGACGCGGTAGCCGGGCTGGAACAGCGCGCCGGGATCGCGGTCGATGTCCCACATTTTGACCGGCGTCGTGCCGATGATCTGCCAGCCGCCGGGGCTTGCCTGCGGATAGACGCCGCTGAAGGCGCCGGCAAGCGCCACGGAGCCGGCCGGAATGCGGGTGCGCGGGCTCTTGCGGCGCGGCACATGCAAGGCGGTGTCACCGCCGACGAGATAGCCGAAGCCCGGCGCGAAGCCGCAGAAAGCGACGGTGAATTCGCTCTCCGTGTGGCGGCGGATGACCTCCGCCACGCTGAGGCCCGTCAGTTCCGCAACGTCGGCAAGGTCCTCGCCGTCATAGCGCACGGGGATTTCCACCAGATGTTCCGAAGGCGCGATCTTCGCCGAGAGGTCGCGGGTGGCGATCCGCGCGGCAAGCTCGGCGGACGTCACCTTTTCCGGGCGGAAGCGGATCATCAGCGTGCGCGCCGCCGGCACCATCTCCTCGATGCCGTCGACCGGGTCCGCCTGCAGCGAGGCGAAGAGCGCGAGCGTCTCGTCGAGATCGGCGAGCTCGACGAGGATGGTGGTCAGGCTGACGGGAAGAAAGCGCATCATGCCCTCATGCGTGATAGGCGGAATCGGGAATATCGGTGATGAACATGTAGCCCGGCGCGTGGGTGATGGCGAAGGGCACGCCGGAGGCCATAACGGCCGCCTGCGGGGTGACGCCACAGGCCCAGAAGACCGGCACTTCACCCGGCTCGATGCGCACGGCATCACCGAAATCGGGCTTTGCGAGGTCAGCGATGCCGAGCTCTTCCGGCGCACCGATATGCACGGGCGCGCCGTGCACGGCCGGGAAGCGGCCGGAGATCGTCGCGGCATCGGCGACGCGCGCGGCCGGGATCGGGCGCATGGAGACGACCATGTTGCCCTTGAGCCGCCCGGCCGGCAGGCAGGCCCTGTCGGTCAGGTACATCGGCACGTTGGACTTGTCCGTCATGTGGCGGATCTCGATGCCTGCCTCGACCATCGGCGTCTCGAAGGTGAAGGAACAGCCGATCAGGAAGGCGACGAGGTCGTCGCGCTCCGCCCAGGCCGCCGTCGCGTCCGGGGTCTCCTCGGCAAGCTTGCCGTCCCGCCAGATGCGGTAGAGCGGCAGGTCCGTGCGCAGGTCAGCATCGGGCGCCAGCAGCGTCGTCGGCGAACCGGGATCGGAGACGTCGAGCACCGGACAGGGCTTCGGATTGCGCTGCGCATAGAGCAGGAAATCGAAGGCCCAGTCGCGCGGCAGCACGATCATGTTGGCCTGGGTGAAGCCGGGCGCGATGCCAGAGGTCGGCGCGACGAGGCCGTCGCGGTAGGTGGCGCGCGCCTTGCGGGCGCTCGACGCGTCGACATGGTTTAGATAGGCGGTCGGGATCGTCATGGCCGCGCCCTCACGCCTTGTCGGCGAAGGAGCGGATGATGATGCCTTCGGCCTCGAAGCGACGGCGGATTTCCTGCGCGATGGCCACGGCACCGGGGCTGTCGCCATGCACGCAGATCGACTGCGCCTCGACGCGGATCGTGCTGCCGTCGATAGCCTCCAGCGTGCCCTCGCGGGCAAGCTGCACCATGCGGTCGGCGATCTTCTTCTCGTCATGCAGCACGGCGCCGGCCTCGCGGCGGGAGACGAGCTCGCCCTTCGGCGTATAGGCACGGTCGGCGAAGGCTTCGGCGACGACGGCAAGGCCGGAGCGGCGGGCGAGATCGAGGATCGGGGCATTGGCGAGACCCATCAGGATCAGCGAGGGATCCACGGCCTTGATGCCGTCGATCACCGCCTGGCCCTGCCTGGCGTCATAGGCGATGCGGTTGTAGAGCGCGCCATGCGGCTTGACGTAGCGCACCGTGGTCCCGGCGGCGGCAGCAACGCCCTTGATCGCGCCGATCTGGTAGATCACGTCGGCGATCAGCTCTTCGGGCGTCGCGTCGAGATCGCGCCGGCCGAAGCCGACGCGGTCCGGATAGGAGACGTGGGCGCCGATCACGACGCCGTTGGCGGCGGCGGCCTTGACCGTGCGGTAGATGCCCGCCGGGTCGCCGGCATGGAAGCCGCAGGCGATGTTGGCGGAGGAGACGACGGCGAGCATCGCCGCGTCGTCGCCCATGCGCCAGGCGCCATAGCTTTCACCGAGGTCGCTGTTGAGATCGATCGCTACCATGATTTCCTCCCTTGTCAGCCGAGCAGGCTGAAGATCGTGCCGGCCGACTTGTAGCCCATATACCATGTCAATGCGCAGACCAGGACGCCGAGGACGAGCAGCCAGCGCGGATAGCGGTAGCCGCCCATCAGGTCCTCGCGCTTCCAGGCGGCGAAGAGGAAGATGGACAGGCCGATGGGCAGGATGAGGCCGTTGAGGCCGCCGACGAAGACCAGCATGGCGGCCGGCGGCGTGGTCATCAGCAGATAGGAGACCAGCGAGACGGCGATGAACAGCACCGTCGCCATGTTGCGCGTGTGCTCGCTGACATCGTGCTTGAAGACGGTGATGAAGGACACCGACGTATAGGCCGCGCCGATGACGCTGGTGATCGCCGCCGCCCAGAAGATGATGCCGAAGAGGCGCAGGCCGAAATCGCCGGCGGCGGCCTGGAAGGCCTGTGCGGCCGGGTTCGCCACCTGGCTGGACGTGTCGATGACGACGCCGCTCGCCACGACGCCCAGAATGGCGAGGAAGAGCACGTACCGCATCAGGCCGGTCACCGCGATGCCGGTCAGCGCCGCGCGGTTGACGGCGGGCAGGTGCTCCTGGCCGACCATGCCGCGGTCGAGCAGGCGGTGCGCGCCGGAATAGGTGATGTAGCCGCCGACCGTGCCGCCGACGATCGTCGTGATCGTCGCGAAGTCGATCGTCGCCGGCAGCACCGTCTGATAGAGCGCCTCGCCCACCGGCGGGCCGGAGACGAAGGCGACGTAGAGCGTCAGCACGATCATCAGGATGCCGGCGAAGACGATGAAGCGGTCCACGGCAAGGCCGGCCCGCTTCGACAGGAAGATGCCGATGGAGAAGACCGCGCTGATCGCCCCGCCGATCTTCGGATCGAGGCCGAAGACGGCGTTGAGGCCGAGGCCCGTGCCGCCGATATTGCCGATATTGAAGAACAGGCCGCCGACGATGACGAGGACGGCGAGCAGATAGCCGGAGCCCGGAATGGCGGCATTGGCGACATCCGAGGCGCGCATGCGCGTCAGCGTCACGATGCGCCAGATGTTGAGCTGCACGACGAAGTCGATGACGATCGAGGCAAGGATGCCGAAGGCGAAGGCGGCGCCGAGCTTCGTGGTGAAGGTGGCCGTCTGCGTGATGAAGCCGGGGCCGATGGCGCTGGTCGCCATCAGGAAGATCGCGGCGATGAGCGCGGCGCGACGGGACTTGACGGTGTGGACGCCCTGCGCGACCACACCCGTGGCGGCAGGCGCTGCTGCATTCTGTTCCATGAGATTTCTCCGCTCTCCTTCACCCGCCCCTCGCGGGTGGCGCATGGTGGAATGATGCATTGCTACACAAAAATGTCAACTTTGTTCAACAATAATTCCCTATCGTTCCTTATTTCTGCCTTTTTACCAATCAGATAGCACGGGATTGGCGACGAATTTCGCACCGTCCCTTCTGCATTCGTGCTAAGGCCAGCATTGAAATAGGGCACGTTCCGGCGGTTGAAAGCCTGGGACGGGGAGGATGGCATGAGCGAGGATGGTAATGGCCTGCCACTGGCGGACCGGCTGGCGCGGCGCATTCGAACGCTGCTGATCTCGGGCGAGCTCTCGCCCGGCCAGCGCCTTTCGGAGGCGGCCTTCAGCGAGCGTTTCGACGTCTCGCGCAACTCGCTGCGCGAGGCCTTCCGCCTGCTCACCAAGGATGGGCTGCTGCGGCACGAGGCCAATCGCGGCGTCTTCGTCGCCGTGCCCTCCATGGCCTCGATCATCGACATCTACCGCGTGCGGCGCATGCTGGAATGCGGCGCGCTGCGCCAGGCATGGCACCAGCATCCGGCGATCCGGGTGATGCGCGAGGCCGTGGGCCGGGCGCAGCAGGAGCGCGAAAAGGGCGACTGGCTCGGCGTCGGCAGCGCCAACATGATCTTCCACACCGCCATCATCGACCTTTCCGACAGCGTGCGGCTCAACGAGTTCTACGAGCGCATCTCGGCGGAGCTGCGCCTCTGCTTCGGGCTGCTCAACGACCCGGAGCACCTGCACGCGCCCTTCGTCGACATGAACGACGCCATCGTGACCCTTCTCGAGGAGAACCGGCCGCACGAGGCGGCGGCGCAGATGGAGACCTATCTGAACCTTGCCGAGCGCACCATGCTGAAGGCGCTGGAACGGGCCTCCGAGCAGGCGTAAGCGGCGGCGGCTTCGCCGCCTCCCCTCACTTCCAGAGCGCGCGCACCTCCTGCCGCAGCATCAAGGCCTCCGCCCAGCGGTCCGTCGTGTCGTTGCCGTCCCTTCCGGTGATGGCATAGGGCTGGGGGCCGAGTTCGCAGGTGAAGACCAGTTCGGCATCCTCGGCTGCACGGGCGCGCCAGTGGCGGAAGCCGTCGTCCCACCAGGTAAGGAAGAGGTCGAGCCAGGGGCGATGATGCGGGAAGGAGATCTCGATCTGCACCTGCTCGCGCGAGGCAACGCGGCCGTGGAAAGCTTTGGCATTTTCCAGGATGCGCCGGATGAGGGCGTGGTTCTCCTCCTCGACCGGAAAGGCGAATTCCCGGCCGACGAGGAAATGCGAGAGATCGGCGAGAAGCGGCAGATCGGGGCGGCGGTCGAGCAGATCGAGCGTGAAGAACAGGTCCGTCGTCATGCGGTCGCGGTGCGTCTCGATGAAGACCGGAATGCCGGCCCGCTCGGCAAGCGCCATCCAGCCGTCGAGCAGCGGCAAGCAATCCTCCACCCGGCGCAGGCGGATATCGGGCTGGAGGTTGATGTGCCTCACCGGATATTCGGCGGCCAGTTCCAGCGGCAGGCGCAGGTCCTCGACGGTGCGCGGGAAGCAGACGCCCTCGATCCCGAGGCCGGTTCCCCGCAGCGCCTCGTTCAGCGCCCTGACGTCCGCGCGCTTCGTGTAATGCGCGCTGACGCCGTCGAAGCCCGCCTCCGCGATCATCGCGATGTTTTCCGCAAGGCTGCGCTCATGGCCGTCCGTATGCCGGCGCTCCATGGCCCAGAGCGACTGGAAGAACAGCAGTTTCTGCATCACGCCGCCCGCGCGCTCTTGAGGAGGGCCTTGAGGTTCACGACGGGATCCGCGAGCACGGCGGGATCCGGGCTGATGCCGGCGGCGATCAGCATCTCGGCGAGCTTGATGTCCTTCGCAAGGCTGTTACCCGGACCGAGGCCGGCGGCGGCCACGAGACGCCCGCCGTCGAGATAGAATTCCAGCTCACCCTCCCCGGCCGGCCGCAGGATGCAGTCATGCCCCGGCTGGGGCAGGCCCGCGACCTGCAAGCCGAGATCGTACTGGTCGGACCAGAACCACGGGATTGCGGTGAAGGCTTCGCTCGCGCCCGCCATGTTGCGCGCGGCGGTTTCGGCCTGGCTGCGCGCGTTGCGCCAGCTTTCGAAGCGGACATGGCCGCCGCCGGCCACGGATACCGCCGCACAGTCGCCGGCCGCGAAGACATGCGGATCGCTGGTGCGCAGGAAGGCATCCGTCAGGATACCGTTGCCGGTCGCAAGCCCCGCCGCATCGGCAAGGCCGGTATCCGGCACGACGCCGATGGCCGAGACGACGATATCGGCCGGAACCCGCGTGCCATCGGCCAGCACGACGGCATCGGGCGTGATCTCGGCGATCCCCTGCCCGAGATGGAACCGCACGCCCTCTTCGGCATGGCGCGCATGCAGCCGCGCGGCAAGGCGCGCGGGCACGGCGCGGCCGAGGGGCCTTGCCGCCGCCTCGACGACGCTGACGGCGATGCCCTTGCCGCGCAGCACCGCCGCGAGCTCCATGCCGATCAGCCCGCCGCCGACGATCGCGACGGTTTCCACCCCTTCAACGCGGGAGAAGATCGCCGCCGCATCCGCGAAAGTGCGGAAATCGAGCGCCCGTTCGGCGCCCGGGCAGGCGAGCCGGCGGGGGCGCGCGCCGGTGGCAAGGAGCAGCCTGTCATAGGCAAGCGTCCGCCCGTCGCCGAGGAGAAGGTGGCGACGGGCGGTGTCGATCTGCGTCACCGGCATGCCGGGAAGATAGTCGATGCCGGCGGCTTCGAGAGCCTCGGCCGAGCAGATCGGTTTCATCTGGACGGCGCCGTCCAGCGGCTTGGAGAGCGGCGGGCGCTCATAGGGAAGATGCGGCTCCGTGCCGGCCAGCGTGACCGGCCCGGAAAACCCTGTCTCGCGGAGCGCGAAGGCCGCGCGGGTGCCCGCTTCGCCCGCGCCGATGATGACGATCCCGTTCATGAGGCTCTCCATGGAAAGTGTTGCCGGCGCGTTCGGAAACGCACCGGCGGGGAGGATCAGTTCCGCGTGGAATAGTCCGCCATGTTCTTCGGCGTGACGAGCTCGAAGGGCACCCAGACCTGCCTGTCGACGGCCTCGCCACGGGCGAGCGCCACGGCGGCGTCCAGCGCGCTGCCGGACTGGCCCCTGGCGTTCTGGAACACGGTCGCGTCGAGGTCGCCGGCCGCCATGGCGGCAAGGCCGTCCTGCGTGGCGTCGATGCCGATGACGATCACGTCGTCCATGGAGACGCCCGCCGCCTTCAGCGCCTGGATGGCGCCGATGGCCATCTCGTCGTTGTTGGCGAAGACCACGTCGATGGGCTGGCCGGCGGTGATCCAGTTCGTCGTCAGGTCCATCGCATTGGTGCGCGTCCAGGCGGCGGACTGCTCGTCGGCGATCGTCACGGCCTTGCAGTCGCCGCCCGTCAGGGCGTCCTTGAAGGAGGAGGTGCGGTCGCGCGACGCCTGATGGGCAAGGTCGCCCATGAGGATATAGACCTGCGCATCCGACGCCTTGCCCTTCTCCTTCAGCAGCGAACAGGCCGCCTCCCCGGCAAGCCGCCCGGCATCAGTCTCCTTCGAGCCGACATAGGCCTGCTTTTCGGGAAGGCTGGCGAGGTTTTCCGGCTCGAGATTGAGGAACACCAGCGGAATGCCGGCCTTGGACGCCGCCTCGCTGACGCCGGGGGCGGCGGAGGTGTCCGTCAGCGTCATGATGATCGCATCGACGCCGGCGGCGATGAAGTTGTTCACCTGGTTGAGCTGCTTGGAGATGTCGGTCTGCGCGTCCTCGACCTGCACGCTGACGCCGTTCACCTCGGCGGCGCGGGCGCCGATGCCCTCGCGCAGCAGCGTCTGGAAATTGTTGTCGAAGCTCTGCATCGAGACACCGATCGTCTCGGCCGAAGCAGCGCTTCCCATCAAGGCGGCCAGAACGGCCGCCAGGCATAGAGATTTCATGTCATTCCTCCCAATGGGTGCCGGTTCACCCGCTCGCACACCGGAGGCCCGAAGGGCCCGATCGATGATGCGTGGACTCAGGCGAGCGCCACGCGCACCTCGCCGTCGATCACCTCGGCGGGATAGGTCTTCAGGTTCTCGCAGGCGGGAAGGCGGAGGGCCTCGCCGGTGCGATAGTCGAAGGCGCCGGAATGCTTGGGACATTCCACCTCGAAATCCATGACGAGCCCGTCGGCAAGATGGATCGCCTCATGGGTGCACAGGCCCGCCGTGCAATAGACGCTGTCGTCCGGGCCGCGATAGATCGCATAGGTGCGGCCACCATGATCGAAGCGCACGGCGCCCTCCTGCTCGATGTCGTCGATCCTGCAGGCGGATACCCAGGTCATTCTGCTGCTCCCCGGACTTCGGTGCGGGCCTTGCGGGCGGCGAGCTTTTCCTTGCGTCTGCGGTAGCGCTCCTGCATGCGGGCCTCGCCCTCCGGCGAGCCGTCGTGCCAGGTACCGAACCACTTATCGAGCGGGATCAGGGCGTCGCCGTAGTTCACCTCGAAATACTTGTGGTGCAGGTAATGCGCATAGGAATGGCTATCGACCAGCTTGTCCTCGCCAACCTCCACCTTGTCGAAGCCGACATGGCCGGGAATGGCGCCGAAGCCGGCATAGTGGAGCTGGTAGAGCATCAGCACCGGGTTGGACGGCAGGATCAGGTGATAGAAGGCCGTGCCGAGATAGAGGAAATGCTCGACCGGATGCATGGACAGCGACGACCACGGCGACGGGTTCACCGAATTGTGGTGGACCGAGTGCACCCACTTGTAGAGGAACGGCACGTGGATGAGCCGGTGAATGCAGAAGAAGTGGAACTCGTGGATGATCGGCACGACGAGCGCGACCAGCGCCAGCGTCCACGGATTCTCCGCGAAGGTCAGCCAGGGCGCATAGCCGTTGGCATAGGCCCACAGCATGCCGACCTCGATGGCCGTCCAGATCGTCACGCCCGACAGGAAGGTGCGCAGCATGTTATCGACGTTCTGGCGGTCGAACCAGAAGACGTTGTTCTTCTGGTCGGAGGGGAACCTGCCATTGTACTTGAAGCGGTTCTCCTGCCGCTTCAGCACGTAGAGGTGAAGCTCGAAGGCGCCGTAGAACAGGAAGACGCAGACCGCGTTCACCGCGTAGAGCCAGAGCGCCCAGCCGATGGCGAGCGTCTTCATCGTCTCGACCGGTGGGATCACCCAGGCCCAGTAGGCCACCGCCGAGAGCGCGAAGATGACGTTCCATGGGAAGAAATAGTGCGGCAACCACCTGAGGATCGCCATGAGCTTCGGCGGGAAGGCGAACAGCGGCGCGGTCTCCACCGGATCGTTCGGCGCCCAGTCGCCGCGCTTGTTGCGCTTGCCGTATTTCAGATCGTCCATTGCGCTCTCCTTCGGGCTTTCGCCCGCACAATTTTCCGGATGACGGGAGAGCGCCGCCGGCCCTCCTCCTGACTTGAAAAATATCAGGAACAGGGCGGCGCGCCGAAGGCTTCCTTGATCAAATCAGATCAAAGCCCCTCGGCCGTGATGGTGATGAAGCGGATGGGATTGCGGTCCGGCTCGATGTCGGTCAGGCCGATCCGGCGCAGGACGAGATCGAGGGCGCGCTGGGCCTGCGCCTCCGGCGCCTGGTCCAGCACCACGTCCATGATGCCCTCGCCGAGCGCCGCGCGGGTGTAGTCCGTCAGCTCATGGCCGACGAAGAGGATGTCGCGCCCGCGCGGGTGGCGCTGCAGCACGCTGATCAGCGCCGCATTCGCCCCGCCCGCATTGTAGAGGCCGACGAGATCGGGGTGTCTTTCGAGCACCATCGCCAGCGTTTCCGCGCTGAAATGCTCCTCGTCGCGGGTGAAGCCGAGCCATTCGAAGGCGATGGGGCCGGGATGCTTGAGGAAATAGTCGGAAAAGCCGCGGATGCGGTCGCGATGCACCTGGTAAATGGGATGACAGAGGGCGACGACCGGCCCCGCCGCCCGCGCCATGCGCGCGATGAAGAAGGCGGCCGTGCGGCCCGCCGCGTGATTGTCGATGCCGACGAACTCGCCCGTATGGCCCGAGGCGCGCGTGACGACATGGACCACCGGAATGCCCCGGGCGACCACCGCCTCGACCGCCGCGCTGATCAGCGGGCTGTTGGGAACGGCGAGGATGAGGCCCGCGCGCGGCGTCTCGGTGGAAAGGATGCGTCTTGCGATCGCTTCCGGCTTCATCTCCTCGGTGAAGCTGCGCTGGACGACCACCAGCGGGTCGAGCGTCGCGGCGATGCGCTCGAAGGCCCGGGAAAGCCGCCGGTAGAACGTCGTCTCCGGCCGCACCATCAGCACCTCGATGCGCAGCAGGCCGCGATGCGTATCGGGCAGCGTGCGCGGATATTTGAGGGCGCGCGCGGCGATCACCACCCTGGCGACGAGGTCCGGCCGCACGCCGCCGCGCCCGTTCAGCACCCGCTCGACCGTCGCCGTCCCCACGCCGGCATGGCGGGCGATGTCGCGGTAGTTCGGCTTGCTCACGGTGCGGCGTCCTTCGATGGCTTCAGGGCGAATCCGAATCTAGCCCAACCTTGCCCTTCACGCGCGCTCCAAAAACGCATCCGCCGCCTTTTCCATCCCGTCCCTCATTGGGCGGCGGCGATTCCATGGCTTAGCGACCGCCTAAGCATCGCTGAATCAAACACTCATGTCCGCTTTTTTTCCCTTCCCTTACACATCGGCAGGACCGGTCACAGAGGTGGCGTTCCGGGAAGGAAAGGAAAGCGGCATGGCAGTGGAAAAAGTGGACACGCTCGTCATCGGCGCCGGCCAGGCGGGCGTCGCGATGAGCGAGCATCTCGGCAGGCGCGGCATTTCCCATCTCGTCCTGGAAAAGGCCCGCATCGCCGAGAACTGGCGCACCGCCCGCTGGGACAGCCTCGTCGCCAACGGCCCCGCCTGGCACGACCGCTTTCCCGGCATGACCTTCCCCGGCCTCGACGGCGAGGCCTTCGCCCCCAAGGAGCAGGTGGCGGATTATTTCGTGACTTACGCGGAAAAGATCAAGGCGCCGATCCGCTGCGGCGTGGAGGTCCGGTCGGTCGGCAAGGAGGGCGAGATCTTCCGCGTCGAGACCTCCGACGGCGTGATCGAGGCGCGGAACGTCGTCTCGGCCACCGGCGCCTTCCAGCGCCCCGTCATGCCGGCGCTGGTGCCGCAAGAGAAAGGCCTGACGCAGATCCATTCCAACGCCTATCGCAATCCCGGCCAGCTGCCCGAGGGCGCGGTGCTGGTGATCGGCGCCGGCTCCTCCGGCACGCAGATCGCCGACGAGCTCCTGCGCTCCGGCCGGCGCGTCTACCTTTCCATCGGCCCGCACGACAGGCCGCCGCGCCGCTATCGCGGCAAGGATTTCTGCTGGTGGCTCGGGGTGCTCGGCATCTGGGACCTCAAGGTGCCGGCGCCGAACACCGAGCATGTCACCATCGCCGTCAGCGGCGCCTATGGCGGGCAGACGGTCGACTTCCGCCGCCTCGGCAATCGCGGCATGACGCTGCTCGGCCGCGCCGAATCCTACAGGGATGGCGTGCTGCATGTCGCGCCCGACCTTGCGGAGAACATCGCGCGGGGCGACGCCAACCATCTCTCCCTGCTCGACCGCGCCGACGCCTATGCGGCGGAACAGGGCCTCGACCTGCCGGAGGATCCCGAGGCGCGCCACAGGGAACCGGACCCTGCCTGCGTGACCGACCCGATCCTCGCGCTGGACCTCAAGGAGGCCGGCATCACCTCCATTATCTGGGCGACCGGCTATGCGGTGGACTACGGCTGGCTGAAGCTCGACGCGCTCGACGAGAAGGGCCGCCCCGTGCACGAGCGCGGCGTCTCGAAGGTGCCCGGCCTCTTCTTCGTCGGCCTGCCGTGGCTGTCGCGCCGCGCCTCCTCCTTCATCTGGGGCTGCTGGCACGACGCGGATTATCTCGCCGGCTACATCGCCGAACACCGCAGCGGAAAGGACGCCGGCGTCGCCGCCGTGGCCTCCTGAAAGGCCAGGGCATCGGCCGCCCGCGAGGAGGAAGCGAGCATGCCATGAACCGTCCCCCCGCCCCGAGGCGCGAGCGCGCCGTCCACAGCCTGACGGAACGCACCCTTTCCGCGCGGGCGAATCTGTTCCTTAATTGGGGCCTCAACAGGGGAACAGACATGGCCTTGCGCTTCACGCTCCGGCAACTGGAGTATCTCGTCGCGGTCGGGGAATTCGGCTCCGTCACGGAGGCGGCCGAACGGGTGAACGTTTCGGCGCCGTCCGTCTCGGCGGCGATCTCGCAGCTCGAGAAGGAATTCGGCATCAACCTCTTCGTGCGCCGCCACGCGCACGGCCTGTCGCTGACGCAGGCCGGCCACGGCTTCGTCGCGCAGGCGCGGCAGATCCTCTCGGAAGCGGCAAAGCTCAACGCGCTTTCCAACGAGCTGACCGGCCAGGTGCGCGGGCCGCTGCATGTTGCCTGTCTCGTCACCTTCGCGCAGGCCGTCATCCCGCCGCTGCGCCGCGCCTTCTCCGACAGCTATCCGGATGTCGACTTCTTCCAGTACGAGCGCGACCAGGCGCGCATCCTCGAAGGGCTGCGCATGGCGCGCTTCGACATCGCGCTCAGCTACGATCTCGACATTCCCGCCGACATGACCTTCCACGAGCTCGCCGTGCTGCCGCCCTATGCGGTGCTCGACGAGGACCATCCGCTCGCCGGCCGCCGCGAGGTGACAGTGGAGGACCTTGCGCCGCATCCGATGATCCTGCTCGACCTGCCGCATTCCTCGGCCTATTTCCTCTCGCTCTTCCGCGATGCGGGCCTGACGCCCCATGTGGCGGAGCGCACGCGCGACATGTCTGTCATGCGCGCCATGGTCGCCAACCGCTTCGGCTATTCCATCGCCAATATCCGCCCGGTCTCCACCTATGCGCCGGACGGCAGCCGCCTCGTCTTCGTGCCGCTGACCGGGAACCTGCGCCCCATGCGCATGGGCATCCTCTCGATGGCCGATGCCAATCCGGCGCTCACCGTGCGGCGCTTCATCGACTTCTGCGGCGAGACGATCCGCGGCATGGGCATGGACCTGCCGGTTTCCGCCGAGACCCCACCCGCAAAGAAAGGCAGTTCATGACGACGACCATCGACTGGCGCGCCCGCGCGGCGAGCCTGAAATTCCGCAACGGCCTCTATATCGACGGACGCTTCCGCGATGCCGCGAAGGGCGGCCGGTTCGAGACCGTCAATCCCGCCAATGCGCAGGTGCTGACCGCCGTCGCACGCGGCACCGCCGAGGATATCGACGCCGCCGTCGCCGCCGCCCGCCGCGCCTTCGAGGACGGCCGCTGGTCCGGCAAGTCGCCGGCCGAGCGCAAGGCCGTACTGCTGCGCCTTGCCGCCCTCATCCGCGAGAACGTGCCGGAACTCGCCCTCCTCGACACGCTCGACATGGGCAAGCCGATCGGCGACAGCTCCACCATCGACGCACCCGGCTCCGCCCACTTCTTCGAATGGCATGCCGAGGCCATCGACAAGCTCTATGACGAGATCGCCCCCACCGGGCGCGGTGACCTCGCCATGATCCGCCGCGTGCCGCTCGGCGTCATCGGCGCCGTCGTGCCGTGGAACTTCCCGCTCGACATGGCGACCTGGAAGCTCGCGCCGGCGCTCGCCACCGGCAATTCCGTCGTGCTGAAGCCGGCCGAGCAGTCGCCGCTCTCCGCCCTCATGCTGGCGGAGCTCGCCTCCGAGGCGGGCCTGCCGGACGGCGTTCTCAACGTCGTGCCCGGCTTCGGCGAGGATGCCGGCCGCGCGCTCGGCCTCCATCCCGATGTCGACGCCCTCGTCTTCACCGGCTCGACCAAGGTCGGCAAGCTCTTCATGACCTATGCGGGGACAAGCAACATGAAGCAGGTCTGGCTGGAGACGGGCGGCAAGTCACCGAACCTCGTCTTCGCCGATGCCGACCTCGACAGGGCGGCCGAGATGGCGGCCTTCGGCATTCTGTTCAACTCCGGCGAGGTGTGCTCGGCCAATTCCCGCCTCCTCGTGCACCGCTCCGTGCAGGAGGAATTCACGCAGAAGTTGATCGCCGCGACGGCCGCATGGCCGCTCGGCGACCCGCTCGACCTTGCCACGCGCATGGGCCCGCTGGTCGAGAAGAGCCATGCCGACCGTGTCGCTTCCTATATCGACATCGGCCGCGGGGAGGCGCGCCTTGCCCATGGCGGCGCGCGCGAAACGCGCGACGGCTCGGACTGCTACATCCAGCCGACCATCTTCAACGAGGTCGCGCCGGACGCACGCATCGCCCGGGAGGAGATCTTCGGCCCCGTCCTCGCCATCACGCCCTTCGACAGCGACGAAGAAGCCTTGCGCATCGCCAATGACAGCGAATACGGCCTTGCCGCCTCCGTCTGGACGAAGGACCTTTCGCGCGCGCTCTCGGTTTCCGACCGGCTCAATGCCGGCACGGTCTCCGTCAACACGGTCGATGCGCTCTCCGCCATGACGCCCTTCGGCGGGGTCAAGCAGTCCGGTTTCGGCCGCGACCTCTCCATCCACAGCTTCGACAAGTATTGCGCGCTCAAAACCGTGTGGGTGAAATACTAGGCATCTGCCCGGGCCGGCGGCACGCGCCGGCCCGTATTTCGATCATCGGCGGCGCCGGCACGTGCTTGCGCTTTTGCCCGCAAGCGGAAGCCGGCGCCGCCGTCTTCATAATTGACTGAAATCAAAAGATATTTTGCAAGGCGCCGTTTATTCGCGCGAAAACTGAAAAGGCGCGACCTTCACACCGCGCATCTCGATTAGCCTGAACCTAATCCATGCTTCCGGAACGCATCATTTACCGGAGGCACTTCGCCCAATCCAATAGCCTCACAAAACCCGGGGACCGCCATGCGTGACGCCAAATACGATATCCTGTTCGAACCCCTCGCGATCGGCCCGCATGTCGCGAAAAACCGGTTCTACCAGGTGCCGCATTGCAACGGCGGCGGCTACCGTGACCCGTCCGCGGCCGCGGCCATGCGCGGCATCAAGTCGGAAGGCGGCTGGGGCGTCATCTTCACCGAGCAGACCGAGATGCATCACACCTCGGAGATCACGCCCTTCATCGAGCTGCGCTTGTGGGAGGACAAGGACATTCCCGGCCTTCGCCGCATGTCCGACGCCATGAAGGTGCATGGCGCGCTCGCCGGCATCCAGCTCGCCTATTCCGGCATCAACGGCCCGAACTTCTACACCAAGGAGGTGCCCCTCGCCCCCTCGGCGCTGCCGATCCGCACCTTCACCAACGATCCGGTGCAGGCCCGCGCGCTGGACCTCACGGATATCAAGAATCTCCGCCGCTGGTTCGTCAATGCGGCGAAGCGCTCGAAAGTGGCCGGTTTCGACCTCATCTGTCTTTACGGCGCGCACGGCTTCGGCATCTTCCAGCACTTCCTGTCGCGCGCCACCAACCAGCGGACCGACGAATACGGCGGAAGCCTCGAAAACCGCTCGCGCTTCGCCCGCGAGGTCGTCGCCGATATCCGCGATGCCGTCGGCGACACGACCGCGATCACCATGCGCGTCAGCCTCGACGAGACGATCGGCGAGCTCGGCTTCTCCAATGCGGAAGTGCGCGAATTCGTCGAGATGAACGCCGACCTGCCCGATCTCTGGGACCTCGCGCACGGCGCCTGGGAGGACTGTTCCGGCCCCTCGCGCTTCAAGGAGGAAGGCGCGCAGGAGCTGCTGGTCAAGGGCATCCGGGAACTCTCCTCGAAGCCCGTCGTCGGCGTCGGCCGCTTCACCTCGCCGGACGTGATGGCGCGGATGATCCGCCAGGGCGTGCTCGATTTCATCGGCTGCGCCCGCCCTTCCATCGCCGATCCCTTCCTGCCGAGGAAGATCGAGGAGGGCCGCATCGAGGACATCCGCGAATGCATCGGCTGCAACATGTGCATCACCGGCGACATGACCATGTCGATCAGCCGCTGCACGCAGAACCCGACCTTCATGGAGGAATGGCGCAAGGGCTGGCACCCCGAGCGCATGAACGAGAAGGGCGAGAGCCAGACCGTGCTCGTCGTCGGCGCCGGCCCGGCTGGCCTCGAGGCCACGCGCGCCCTCTCGCTGCGTGGCTATGATGTGACGCTGGCCGAGGCCACCACGACGCTCGGCGGCCGCGTCGCCCGCGAGCGGCTGCTGCCCGGCCTTTCCGCCTGGGGCCGCGTCGTCGACTACCGCCAGTACCAGATTTCCCAGCGCACCAATGTCGAGACCTATTTCGACAGCCGCCTGACGGCCGAGGACGTGCTGGGCTTCGGCTTCGAGCATGTCGCCATCGCCACTGGCTCGCACTGGCGGCGCGACGGCGTCGCCCGCCAGCATGTCGTGCCCATGCCGATCGACCCGGCCATGACCGTCTGGACGCCCGACGACGTGATGGCGAAGGTCCATCCGGAAAACCTTACCGGCAAGACCGTCGTCGTCTATGACGACGACCACTATTACATGGGCGGCGTGATGGCCGAGGTGATGGCCAAGGCCGGCGCCAACGTCATCCTCGTTACGCCCTCGGCCTATGTTTCCGACTGGACGCGCAACACGCTGGAACAGGGCGCGATCCATGTGCGCCTCGACGATCTCGGCGTTGACATCCGCCTCAACCGCGGCGTCACCGCCATCCGCGCCGGCGAGGTCGAGACCAACTGCACCTATACCGGCCGCAAGACGGCCATCGGCTGCGACGCCATCGTCATGGTCGCCTCGCGCCTTGCCGAGGATGCGCTTTACAACGACCTTCTCGCCCGGCAGGCGGACTGGGCGGATGCCGGCATCAGGTCGGTCAAGATCATCGGCGATGCCAGCGCCCCGGCCCCCATCGCCTGGGCGACCTATGCGGGCCATCGCTACGCGCGGGAACTGGACACGCCCGATATCGGCGATGCCCTGCCCTTCCGCCGCGAAGTCACCCAGCTCGAACCGGCGTGAGGAACGACGCATGACTGAGTCCAAGGCCATCGAAGTGAAGTCGGTTTCCAAAAACTTCGGGGCCTATCAGGCGCTGAAATCGGTCAGCTTCGACATCGGCAGCAACGAGTTCTTCACGATGCTCGGCCCGTCGGGCTGCGGCAAGACCACGCTGCTGCGCATGCTCGCCGGCTTTGAAAGCCCGGACGCAGGCTCGATCCTCTTGAACGGCAAGGAAGTGGTCGCCATTCCGCCGCACAAGCGGCGGGTCAACACGGTCTTCCAGAGCTACGCCCTCTTCCCGCACATGACGCTGGAGCAGAACGTCGCCTACGGCCTCGAAAACCTCGGCTGGGAGCAGGGCCGTATCAAGACACGCGTCGGCGAGATGCTGGAGCGCGTGCATATGGGACCGATGGCCAGGCGCAAGCCCGCCCAGCTCTCGGGCGGCCAGCGCCAGCGCATCGCGCTTGCCCGGGCGCTCGCGCCCGAGCCGGAAGTGCTGCTGCTCGACGAGCCGCTCTCCGCCCTCGACCTGAAGCTGCGGCAGGCGATGCGCGACGAGCTGCGCACGCTCCAGCGCGACACCGGCATCACCTTCGTCTTCGTCACGCACGACCAGGAAGAGGCGCTCGACATGTCGGACCGCATCGCCGTGCTCGGCGGCGGCGAGGTGCAGCAGATCGGCACGCCCGCGGAGATCTACGAGGAGCCGGTCAACCGCTTCGTCGCCGATTTCGTCGGCGAGACGAATTTCCTCGACGTCGAGGTGCTGGAAACATCCGGCGGCGAGGCGACCATCCGCACGCCCTTCGGCCTTTCCATCACCGTGCCGGCGACCGGCCCGACCGCCAAGGGCCGCGCGACGCTCTCCGTGCGCCCGGAAAAGATCAATCTCGGCAATCAGGCTGAAGGCATCACCTTCGAGGGCCGCATCACCAACAAGAACTACATGGGCGGCTACACCCATTACACGCTCGACGTCGCGGGCACGGAACTGCGCGCCTCGCGCCGCAACGCCTCCCGCGAGGGCGACACGATCCCGCTCGGCGCGACGGTCCCCGTCGGCTTCGTCGCGGGTTCCGCGCGGGTGCTGGCGGCATGACGGACAGCGCCCTCCATATCCCCGCCGAGACGGTGCGCGCGCCCCGCGCCCGTTTCTGGCACGATCTTTCCTTCTGGGGCCTCCTGCCCTCGCGCCTACTGATGGGCTTCGCGCTGATCCTGCCGATATTCATCATCGCCGCCGTCTCCGTGGCGACACGCGGCGCCTATGGCGGCTTCACCTGGGACTTCAACCTTTCCGGCTACAGCCAGATCCTCTTCAACGAGGGCTGGACCGGGGAGCTGGAATTCACCCCGCAATATCTCCTGATCATCGGCCGCACCTTCCTGCTTGCCGGCGCGACGACGCTGATCTGCCTCCTCTTTGCCGTACCGGTCGCCTATTTCATCTCGCGCCAGCCGCCGGGCCGCAAGGCGGCGCTCGTCTATCTCGTGACGCTGCCCTTCTGGGTCTCGATGATCCTGCGCGTCTATGCCTGGATGATCATCCTCGGCAAGGACGGCACGCTGCCGAAATTGCTGGAAACGCTAGGCTTTCCCGCCGGCATGAGCTTCATGTTCAACGACGGCGCGACACTGACCGCCATGGTCTATACCGCCATGCCCCTGATGGTGCTGCCGGTCTTCGCCTCCATCGAGAAGCTGGACGGCACCCTGATCGAGGCCTCGCACGACCTTTACGGTGATCGCTGGGTGACGCTGCGGCGGGTGATCCTGCCGCTAACGGCGCCGGGCCTCACCGCCGGGGCCATCCTCGTCTTCGTGCCGGCGCTCGGCGCAGTGCTGGAGCCGACCCTGATGGGCGGCGGCAAGCAGATGATGATGGGCTCGCTCATCCAGCTCCAGTTCGGCGGCGGCCGCAACTGGCCCTTCGGCGCGGCCATCGCCATGGCGCTGATGGCCCTCGTCATGGTCTTCCTGATCTTCACGGCGCTGCGCGCCGGCCGCCGGGAGGCGACGCCATGAGCATTCGCCACGACGTCAAGCGCTATCCGGGCCTTGCCCCGCTCACCGTGTTCTTCTTCCTCTATCTCTATGCGCCGCTCGCGGTCATCGTCGTCTACTCCTTCAACGCCAACCGCGTTGCCGGGGTCTGGACCGGCTTCTCGTTGAAATGGTACGGCTCGGCGCTCAACAATGCCGCGCTGATGAATGCGTTGAAGACCTCGCTGACGGTCGCGGCCATCGCCACCGTCGTCTCCACCCTCGTCGCGCTTTCCGCCGCACTCGCCATCATCCGCGGCAAGAACCTGCGCTTCCGCAAGCTCTCCGAGACCATCGTCAACCTGCCGCTGCTGCTGCCGGAAATCGTGCTGGCCGTCGCAACGCTCCTTCTCTTCTCGCTGCTCGATATCCAGAACGGCATGCTGCGGCTCGTCATCGCCCATTCCGCCTTCTGCACGCCCTTCGCCTTCCTGCCGATCCGCGCCCGCCTGCAGGGCATGTCGCTGGATTTCGAAGAGGCGAGCGCCGATCTCTATGCCGACCGCTGGACGACCTTCCGCCGCGTGACGCTGCCGCTCATCTTCCCCGGCGTCTTCTCCGGCGCGATGCTCGCCTTCCTCATCTCGATGGACGACTTCATCACCTCGAACCTGCTTTCGACCGGCGGCTCGACGACGCTGCCCGTCTACATCTTCTCGCTGATCCGCGCCGGCACCTCGCCGGAGCTGAACGCCATCGCGACGCTGCTGATCCTGGCATCGCTGGTCCTTGCCACCGTCGCGCTACTCGTTGCCGCGCGCGGCGCCCGCGAAAATGCAGAACCATAATCACAGAACGATAATCAAAGAGAGGAACATAAAATGAAGAAATACCTTGCCGCCACCGCCCTCGCCCTCTGCTTCGCCACGAGCGCACAGGCCGCCGGCGAACTCAATATCTACGCCTGGGCCGAATCCATCTCGCCGGACCTCATCGCGAAATTCTCCAAGGAGAACGACGTGAAGGTGAATGTCGACAGCTTTACCTCCAACGAAGACCTTTTGACCAAGCTGCAGGCCGGCTCCTCCGGCTACGACATCGCCACCCCCTCGCAGCACTTCCTGCGCGTGATGATCGACCAGGGTATCATCGAGAATTTCGAGGCCAACAAACTCAAGGCCTATGAGAACATTGAGGAGAAGTGGCGTAACCAGTGGTGGGACGAGAAGCAGGAATATTCCATCCCGCTCGCCTACGGCACTGCCGGCTTCGTGGTGAACACCGACCAGTACAAAGGCCCGACCGACAGCTTCAAGTATTTCTTCGAGCCGACGGAAGAGCTGAAGGGCAAGATCGCCCTCCTCTCCTATCCCGACGAGGTGATCGGCGCGGCCCAGCTCTATCTCGGCGTGCCCTTCTGCTCGGAAGACCAGGCGGAAATGAAGAAGGTTCTGGACCTGCTGATGGCGCAGAAGCCGTCCGTCGCCGTCTACTCCTCCGACAATATCGCAAGCCGCCTCGCGTCAGGCGAAGTCTCGGCGCATTTCTGGTGGGACGGCGACTCGCTGCGCGCCCGCAAGACCGGCTCGCCGGTCAAGCTCGCCATGACCAAGGAAGGCCTCGTCGGCTGGATGGACAGCTATGTCATCCCGAAGGATGCGCCGAACCACGACAATGCGGTGAAGTTCATCGAGTTCATGTCGACGCAGGAGAATGCCACGGAGCAGATGAACTTCTACTCCCATTCCTCGCCGATGAAGGTCATCGCGGACAAGGTCGTCAACACGAAGGAAACGGCGCCGGAACTCTATCCGGACGTGCCGATCACCTTCTCGCGCACCTGCTCGGCCGCCGCGCAGGATCTGGTGACCCGCGTCTGGACGCAGCTTCTTCAGTAGCCCCGCTTTCGCGCCGCGGGCGACCGCGGCGCTTTCCCATACCCTCAAGGAGACTTCCATGCCCGTGCACACCCGCATCCGCCCCTTCAACACGAAGGAGACCTATCCCGAGCAAAAGCTGAACAACGATCTCTGCCAGGCCGTGGTGGCGCGCGGGACGACGGTGTTCGTGCGCGGGCAGATCGCGCAGGACCTCGACACACGCGAGAGCCTGCATGTCGGCGATGCCGGCGCGCAGGCCCGCAAGGCGATGGAGAACATCAAGATGCTGCTGGAGGAGGCCGGTTCCGACCTCAGCCATATCTGCCGCGTCGTCGTCTATCTCATCGATATCCGTTATCGTGAGGCCGTCTATACCGAGATGGGCAAGTACCTTCAGGGCGTCTTCCCGGTTTCGACCGGCCTCGTCGTCTCCGCCCTCGCCCGGCCGGAATGGCTGGTCGAGATCGAGGCGACCGCCGTCATTCCCGACGCAGCCTGAAGGAGGCCGGCATGACCTTTTCCGTCTCCGGCCGCTGCCCCGACACCGGCATGTTCGGCGTCGCCGTCTCCTCCTCCTCGCCGAGCGTCGCGGCACGCTGCGCCCATGCGCGCGCCGGCGTCGGCGCGGTCTCGACGCAGAACGTCACCGACCCGCGCCTCGGCCCGAAGGGGCTGGACCTGATGGCCGGCGGCCTTTCGGCGGAAGCGGCGCTGGAGCGGCTGGTCGCAGAGGCCCCGCATATTGAATACCGCCAGCTCGCCCTCGTCGATTCGGCAGGGCGAACGGCTGCCTACTCCGGCGCGAAAACCCTCGGTACCCATGCGACGGCGTGCGGAACGAACGTCGTCGCCGCCGGCAACATGCTGACCAGCACCGAAATCCCGCGGAAGATGGTGGAAGCCTTCGAGGCCGCGACCGGAAAACATCTCGGCGACCGGCTGATCGCCGCCATGCGCGCGGCGCTCGCCGCTGGCGGCGAGGAAGGGCCGGTCCACTCCATGGGCCTCGTCATGGTCGACAAGGTCTCCTGGAATGTCGCGGACCTGCGCATCGACTGGACCGACGGCGATCCGATCGAGGAATGCGCCGCCCTATGGGAGCGCTGGCACGGCGAGATGGATGCCTATGTCACCCGCGCGCTCAACCCCTCGGGCGCGCCGAGCTACGGCGTGCCGGGGGATTTGTGAGGGGTGATAATCTGCGTCGCGTCTGGGGCTTGCCCCTCACCCTAGCCCTCTCCCCGCAAGCGGGGAGAGGGGACGTGTCACACGCACGGTTATTGGTTGGGGAAACCGGTCCGGCATATCCCCTTCTCCCCGCAGCCAAGGAGAAGGTGGCCGGCAGGCCGGATGAGGGGCAAGCGCCATCCCAAGACAAAGGTGATACCCTCCAATACGCCCGAAGCACCATCATCCCCAACCACACGACAGCACCCCCATGATCCTCTCCACGCCGGAAATCCTCGCCCGCCTCATCGCCGAGCCCACCGTCTCGCGCATGTCCAACCTCGCGCTGCTCGACTATGTGGAAAGCCTGCTGCGCCCCGCCGGCGCGCGCATCGAACGATTTTCCCACCCGGACGGCAGCCGCGCCAATCTCTTCGCGACCATCGGGCCGGAAGGGGCCGGCGGCGTGGTCCTGTCGGGCCATACGGATGTCGTGCCGGTCGAGGGGCAGGCCTGGAGCAGCGATCCCTTCACGCTCACCGAGCGCGACGGCCGCTTCTACGGGCGCGGCACGGCGGACATGAAGGGCTTCGTGGCGGCCAGCCTGCGCGCGGCGCTTATCGCCGCCGGCCGGCCGCTGAAGCGACCGCTGCATCTTGCCCTTTCCTATGACGAGGAAATCGGCTGCATCGGCGTGCGCGGCATGATCGAGGCGCTGGCGGCGCGGACGGAGCGGCCGGCGCTGTGCATTGTCGGCGAGCCGACGGAGATGCGCATCGCCACCGGCCACAAGGGCAAACGGGCGCTGCGGGCCTGCTGCCACGGCCAGGAGGGCCATTCCGCCCTCGCCCCGAAGGCCCTCAACGCCCTCCATCTCGGCGCGGCCTTCATCCAGGCCCTTGAGGCGCGACAGGAGGCGCTGGCGGCGCACGGCGCGCGCGATGCCGACTACGACATCCCCTATTCCACCATCCATGCCGGCATGATGCGCGGCGGCACCGCGCTCAACATCGTGCCGGGCCGCTGCGAGATCGACTTCGAGATCCGCAACATCGCCGGGGACGATCCCGCCGACATCCTCGCCGGCATCGCCGCCGATGCGAAGGCCATCGCGGCGCCCTATCGCGGCCGCTTCCCCATGGCCTGCATCGAGATCGAGGAGGTTTCCGGCTATCCGGGCCTTGCCACCCGGCCCGACGCGCCCGCCGGCCGCCTCCTCGCCCGCCTGCTCGGCGACGAGACCACGCTGAAGGTGGCGTTCGGCACCGAGGGCGGCCTGTTCGACCAGACGCTCGGCCTCTCCACGGCGATCTGCGGTCCCGGCTCGATGGAGCAGGGCCACAAGCCGGACGAATTTATCGCGGCCGGGCAGCTTGCGCGGTGCGATGCGATGCTCGCGCGCCTGACGGAAGAGCTCGAAACCTCCGCCTGACCCGTATTGCCGCCGATATGGCGCGAATAAGCTGTTGCCGCATGCACTCGCGATGCATAAGCTCCGGCGGCCGAAAGACGGCTTTTCGCACACGAGGATATCATGGCAACCGGAACTGTTAAGTTTTTCAACCAGGACAAGGGCTTCGGCTTCATCGTTCCAGACAATGGCGGACCGGACGTGTTCGTCCACGTATCGGCCGTTCAGCCGGGCGGGCTGCTGCAGGAAGGCACGAAGGTCAGCTATGACATCGGCCAGGACCGCAAGACCGGAAAGTCGAAGGCCGAGAACGTCAGCACGCTCTGAGAAGACCTGGAGCATTTCCGCTTTTCCCGAATCGCGAAAACGCTCCAGCTCTTTGCTTCTCCGCATTTTCGAACGCAGGGCCGCTTCGCGCTCTTGCCGGAAATGCACTCATTCGAGAACGGCCATGCGGGGATGCGGCTGCAGCAGCAGACCCATCGCCGCATCCGGCCGCTCATGGAATCCGATATGACCGTCGCCATCCGCACCGCCACGCAGCCGAGGACCTATCTTGCGGTCCTCGTCGTCCTGGGCTTCAGCCATCTTCTCAACGACCTGATGCAATCGCTGATCCCGGCGGCCTATCCGATCCTGAAGGATGCCTATGCGCTCGACTTCGTGCAGATCGGCATGATCACCATGACCTTCCAGATCGCCGGCTCGCTGCTGCAGCCGGCCATCGGCATGGTGACGGACAAGCATCCCGCGCCCTATTCCCCGGTCGTCGGCATGATGTTCACGCTGTCGGGGCTGGTCAGCCTCGCCTTCGCCCACAGCTATGCGGTGATCCTCGTCTCGGTGGCCCTGATCGGCATCGGCTCGTCGATCTTCCATCCCGAGGCGACGCGCATGGCGCGCTATGCCGCCGGCGGGCGGCAGGGGCTGGCGCAGGGGCTCTTCCAGGTCGGCGGACAGGCCGGCGGCGCGCTCGGGCCGGTCTTCGCCGCGCTGATCATCGTTCCCTGGGGCCAGCCGAGCCTTGCCTGGTTCGCCGTGCTGGCGCTGATGGCGATGGGGCTCCTCGTCTGGATCGGCAGCAAGCAGCGCCAGATCAGCGCCGAATTCTCGGCGATGCGGGCGAAGGCCAAGACGGCGACCGGCACCGTGCGCCATGCCCCCGCGACGATCGCCGCGGGGCTGGTGGTGCTGACGCTGCTGATGTTCACCAAGAATGCCTATGGCGAGAGCTTCCGCTCGTTCTACACCTTCTATCTCATGGAGAAGTTCGGCCTCTCCATCCCCTCGGCACAGATGATGCTGTTCATCTTCCTCCTGGCCTCGGCGGCGGGCGCACTGATCGGCGGCATCGTCGGCGACCGGATCGGCCGCTACCGGATCATCTGGATCTCGGTGCTCGGCCCGCTTCCCCTGACGCTGATCCTGCCCTATGCCGATCTCTTCTGGACCGGCGTGCTGACGGTCATGATCAACCTGATCATGGCAAGCGCCTTCGCCTCGATCCTGATCTATGCCATCGAGCTTCTGCCGAACCGCATCGGCCTGATCGGCGGGCTGTTCTACGGCCTCAACTTCGGCCTCGGCGGCATCGCCGCCGCACTCCTCGGCATCCTTGCCGACAGCTACGGCGTGGAGACGGTCTACCATCTCTGCTCCTTCCTGCCGCTGGCGGGGCTGCTCGCATGGTTTCTCCCGAGGATCGAGGAAGGCACCGGCGGATAAGCCGCCGGCCTGTCTCTCCCGAGCGGCGGATATCCGCCGCGAACCCAATCAAGGAATTCTTTCGATGCCCGGTCCCTTTGTCGTACCCGTCCATGGCGATGCCGATTTGCCGGCGGAGGTCGATGTCGTCGTCATCGGCGGCGGCATCATCGGCGTCTCGACGGCGCTGGAGCTTGCCGAAGCCGGCCAGCGCGTCGCGGTGTGCGAGAAAGGGAGCATCGGCCACGAGCAGTCCAGCCGCAACTGGGGCTGGGTGCGCGTCGCCAAGCGCGACCCGCGGGAAATCCCGCTGGTGCTGGAAGCCCAGCGCATCTGGCGCGGGCTGAACGCGCGGACCGGGCGCGACACCGGCTTCACGCAGGCCGGCATTCTCTTCAACGCGGAAAACGAGCGGGAAGGCGCCGGCTACGAGACCTGGCTGAAGCATCTCGACGGGCTCGGCGTCGATTGCCGGATGCTCTCGGGCGCGGAATTCTCGGCCATGTTTCCGCAATCGCGCCTTCGCCCGCCCGCCGCGCTCTACTGCGCCGACGACGGGCGGGCCGAGCCGCAGAAGGCGGCGCCCGCCATTGCCGAGCGCGCCCGCGAATGCGGCGCGCATATCCTGACGGAATGCGCCGTGCGCGGGATCGAGACCTCCGGCGGGGCGATCTCGGCGGTCGTGACCGAACGCGGCACGATCCGCTGCCGCGCGGCGGTGCTGGCGGGCGGGGCATGGTCGGAAATGTTCACCCGCAGCCTCGATGCCGGCATCCACCTGCCGCAACTGAAGGTGAAGAACTCCGTCCTTCGCACCGAGCCGCATGACGGCGGCCCGGACCAGGCGATGTGGGCGGGCGATTTCGCCATCCGCAAGCGGCAGGACGGCGGCTACACCATCGCCTCGGGCATCGGCAACGTCGTCGACATCGTGCCGGCCTCCTTCCGCTATGCGCTCGATTTCGTGCCGGCGCTGAAGGCCGAATGGCGCGCGCTGATGCTGCGCGCCGGCTGGCGCTTTCTCGACGAGGCGCGCATGCCGCGCCGCTGGAGCCTCGACGAGCCGAGCCCGTTCGAATATTGCCGCGTGCTCGATCCCAAGCCGAGCCGCAAGCTGGCCGACATGGCCATGGCCTCGGCGCAGAAGGCCTTCCCGGCGCTGGCCTCGGCAAAGGTCGCGCAGCGCTGGGCCGGCTATATCGACGCCACGCCGGATGCCATCCCGGTGATTTCGGGCGTGGCGAAAATCCCCGGCTTCTTCATCGCGACCGGCTTTTCCGGCCACGGCTTCGGCATCGGCCCCGGCGCGGGCCGGCTGATGGCCGATCTCGTGCTGGGCCGCAATCCGGTCGTGGACCCGCGCGAATTCCGGCTCGAACGCTTCGTCGACGGCTCCAGGATCGAGCTGCTCGCCGGATACTGAAACGGCGGCGGACAGCAGCAGTTGCTCCCGACAGGCGAATTGACGTATCGAGGACGCGCACGCCGGGAGAACATGTTGCATGAGCGAAGAATGGGGACATTTCGATGAGGAACTGGAGCGCGCGCGCGTCGCGTGGCTCTATTTCATCGGCGGGCAGACCCAGCAGGAAATCGCCCAGCGCATGAACATCACCCGGCTGAAGGTCAACAAGATCATCGGCCAGGTGCGCGATTCCGGCAGCGTGCAGGTCAAGGTCAGCCTGCCGCTCACCGACTGCATCGAGCTCGCCGAAAAGGTTTCCGCCCGCTACGGGCTGGTCGATGCCGTGGTGGTGCCGGATCTCGACGACTATATCGAGCAGAAGCGCGTGATCGGCGAGGCGGCAGGATCGCTCGCCAGCGACCTGATCGAAGGGCGCGACATGGGGGTGGGGATCGGCTCGGGCCGTACCTTGAGCTTTGCCGTGCGCAGCCTGCGGGCGCGGCCGCGCTCGCAAAGCTGGGTCGTCGGCCTTACCGGCGGCGTCACCAGCGGCTCGGCCACCAACACGTTCGAGGTCGCCACGGCCTTCGCCCGGGCGCTCGGCGTGGAATGTCACTACCTGACGGCGCCGATCTACTGCGCCAATCCGGAAAGCCGCAACGCGCTGCTCCTCAACGACGAGCTGACGGACGTGCTGGCACGCACGGAGATCGCCGATATCGGCATCGTCTCCTGCGGGGCGCTCGCGCAGGAGACGTCGCTGACGCAGATCCGCGTGGTGAAGGACAATCTCGACACGGTGCTGAAGCGCGGCGCGGTCGGCGAGTTCATGGGATGGTTCCTGGACGCGCGCGGTCAGACGATCGACCATTTCCTCAACGATTCGATCATCGCGCTGCCACCGGACAAGCTGAAGCTCAAGCCGATTTCGGTGCTCGTCTCCGGCGGCATCCGCAAGATCCCGATCATCCGGGCGATCCTGCGCGCCGGCTATGTCAACCGGCTGGTCACCAATGAAGGCGTGGCGCGGGCCCTTTTGCAGGGCCCGCGCTGAGGCCGGTCAGGCAAGCGCCTTCTGCAAGGCGGCCGCCATCGCGCGCAGCGTGACATAGGTCGAGGCCGCGCCGGGATCGATATGGCCGACGGAGCGCGCGCCGAGCTTGGCCGAGCGGCCACGACGCGATTCCAGCGCCGCCGTCGCCTTCATGCCCGCCTCGCCGCCGTCGCGGGCGGCAAGCAGCACGTCGATGGCCGAGCCGCCGCCCTTGGCGATCTCCTGCGCCGCTTCGACCGCCGGCACCCAGGCGTCGATCATCGTCTTGTCGCCCGGCTCGGCCCGGCCGCGGTCGCGGATGCCCTGGCAGGCGGCGCCCAGCCATTCGGCCATGCCGGCGCCGTCGAGGTTGAGCCTGTGGCTGACAGCCGTGCCGGCGCGCAGGAAGGCCGTGGCATAGAGCGGACCCGAGGAGGCGCCGACCGCATCGAGGAACGCCTTCGCCATGCGCTTGCAGATCCCCTCGATCGTCTCATCGGCCTGCGTGTCCTCCAGCGCGTGCTGGACGGCCTTCCAGCCGATTTCCATCGTCACGCCGTGGTCGCCGTCGCCGATCACGCCGTCGAGCTCGGAAAGCCAGTTCTTCTCGGCGATGATCTGCTCGCCGACCGTATGCATCATCGCCCGGAAGATCGTCGGCGTCACATCGCCCTCGGTGAGGAGTTCGCGCGGCTTTTCCGGCGCGGCCGCCGTGCTTTCGGCGGCCTTGACGGCCTTGCGGCTGCGGGCGGAAACGTCGCTCTTCTCGAAGGCGCCGACGACGAGGGCCGGCGTGCGGCAGGGATGGTCCAGCAGGGCCTGAAGCGTGTCGTCGAGCTTCATCAGCGTCACCGAGGCGCCGGCCATTTCGAGCGAGGTCGCATATTCGCCGACCCAGGAGGCGTGGATGTCGATGCCGAGCGCATCAAGCCGCTGCCTGACGCGGCGGAAGATGACGTAGAGCTCGATCTGCGAGGTGGCGCCGAGGCCGTTGACGAGGACGGCAACGCGGGAACCGGCCGTGAGGTCGAGCTCGGCGAGGATGGCGTCCATCAATTCGTCGGTCACCGCGTCCGCGGGGGCGAGCTTCTGGCGGCGGATGCCGGGCTCGCCGTGCAGGCCCATGCCGATTTCCATGTCCTCGTCGCCGATGGTGAAGTTCGGCTTGCCGGTCTGTGGCAGCGAGCAGGGGCTGAGCGCGACGCCGATGGAGCGGGTCGCATCGTTCGCGGCAAGGGCCAGCGCCTCGACCCGCGCAAGCGGCTCGCCGAGATCGGCAGCGGCGCCCGCGACCTTGAAGACGAAGAAGTCGCCGGCAATGCCGCGACGCTCGGACTTGCGCCCGGCGGGCGCGGAGGCGACGTCATCGGCAACGGCGACATGGCGCACCGGAATGCCCGCCTGCTCCAGCTCCTCGGCTGCCATGGTGAAGTTCAGCACGTCGCCGGTGTAGTTGCCGTAGAGCATCACGACGCCGACGCCGCCATCGGCGGCGCGGGCCGCCTCGGCGATATGCGCCGGCGAAGGCGAGGCGAAGACGTTGCCGACGGCCGCCGCATCGGCAAGGCCGCGCCCGACATAGCCGGCAAAGGCCGGCTCATGGCCCGAGCCGCCGCCGACGACGATGCCGACCTTGCCGTCGCGCGGGCCGTCCACGGCGACGACCGCCCGTCCCGTCTCCCCTTCCACGCGCAGCATGTCGGGATGCGCGCCCACCATGCCCTCGATCATCTCCGGGATGATGTTCTCCGGCGCGTTGATCAGCTTCTTGGTTTTGACTTCCTGGTTCATTCTCTTGTCTTTCGTCAGATCGATGCGGCCGGCCGTCAGGCGTCGCGGCGCAGATAACGGCGGGAAACGGCGTCGAAGGAGATGGCGAGCACGACGATGGCGCCCGAGACGATGCCCTGCCAGTAGGGCGAGACGCCGAAGAGCACGATGATGTTCTCGATGATGGCGATGATGCCGGCACCGAAGATCGCGCCGATGGGGCTGCCGATGCCGCCCGTCGTGGCGACGCCGCCGATGACCGAGGCGGCGATGGGCGCCAGCACCCAGGTCTCGCCGATCGACGGCTGGGCGGTGCCGAGGCGCGCGACCATCAGGACGCCGGCGAGCGCGGCGATGGCGCCGGCGGCGACGAAGACGAGAAGGCGGATCTTGTCGACCTTGATGCCCAGCATGCGGGCGCCGGCCTGGTTGTTGCCGATGGCGTACATGTAGCGGCCGAAGGGCGTCTTCAGCATGACGAAGGTGGCGACGGCGAGCGCGACCAGCATGATGACGAAGGGAACCGGCATGCCGAGGACATCGCCGCGGCCGAGATACTGCACCTCGCGCGGGATGCCGGTGATGGCGACGCCGCGCGTCAGCACGAGGTTGGCGCCGCCGAAGATGCCGGCCGTGCCGATGGTCAGCACCAGCGAATGGAGCCTGAGCACCGTCACCAGCAGGCCGTTGAGGAGGCCGAGGCCGGCGCCGAGCAGGATGGCGAGCAGCATGGCCGAATAGGGTTCCAGGCCGAGCCGGACCATCAGGATGCCGGAGATGACGCCGCACAGGCCCCCGATGACGCCAAGCGAGAGGTCGAGCTCGCCGAGCACCATCAGCATGGACTGCGCGATGGTGATGAGGCCGACGAAGGCAAGCCCGCGCGCGATGACCGAAAGGTTGTAGGGCGTGAGGAAATAGGGAGAGATCAGCGCCGACAGCACGAAGATGACGGCGAGCGCGACGAAAACGCCGGCAAGGGGGCTGCGCGTCAGGAGCGCGAGGGATTTACTTTGCATCGGCTTTCGCCTCCGTGCCGAAGATGGCGCCTACGAGTGTTTCATTGCTGGTTTCGGCGGTATCGAACGCGCCGGTGATGCGGCCGTGGTGCATCGTGACGATGCGGCTCGCGCATTTTTTCAGTTCGTCGAGCTCCGAGGAGACGAGGATGACGCCGACGCCTTCCTCGGCAAGGCCCTTCATGATCCGGTAGATCTCGGTCTTGGTGCGGATGTCGATGCCCTTGGTGGGCTCGTCGAAGATCAGCACGCGCGGCCGCGTCGCCATCGCCCGGCCAATGATGGCCTTCTGCTGGTTGCCGCCGGAAAGCTGCGAGATGCGCTTGCCCATGCCCGAGGTGCGGATGCCGTAGTCGTCGATGATCTTCTGCACCGCCTCGCGCTCGCGCCCGCTGCTGATGCCGAAGGCCCCCTTCGTCAGCGAGAGGATGGAGATGCCGATATTCTCGCGCAGCGACAGGAGCGGGAAGATGCCGTGGTGCTTGCGCTCCTCGGAAAGGTACAGCATGCCGCCGTCGACCGAGGCGGCGGTGTCGTTGAGCGTCCACGGCTTGCCATCGACCTTAACCGTGCCGGCCTTGGCCTTGAGGAAGCCGAAGATCGTCTGCATGACCTCCGAGCGGCCGGCGCCGACGAGACCGGCGAAGCCGAGGATCTCGCCGCGGCGCAGCTCGAAGCCGACATCCTGGAAGCGGGCGCCGGAAAGGCCGCGCACCTCCATGATGGTGTCGGTGACGGGGCCTTTCGGCCGGAAATGCTCTTCGAAGGCGACATCGCGGCCGGACATGGCGCGGATCAGGTCGGCCTCGGTGATATCCGCGATCCGGCCGCTCTCGACCTTCTCGCCGTTGCGCAGCACCGTGTAGTCGTCGCCGATGGCGAAGACCTCGTCCATCTTGTGGCTGATGAAGACGATGGCATGGTCGCGGTCGAGAAGACCGCGGATGACCTTGAAGACGCGGTCCACCTCGACGCGCGTCAGCGACGACGTCGGCTCGTCGAGGATGAGGACCTTCATGCTGGCATTGGTGCAGGCGCGGGCGATCTGGAGCAATTGCTGGTCGGAAACCGAGATATTGGCCACCAGCTCGCGCGGGTCGGCCTCGATGCCGAAGCGCTCGAGATAGGTCCGCGCCTCCTCGACGAGGGCGCCGCGATCGACGAGAAGGCCGCCATGCCCCGTCCGGCTGAACGGCATGAAGAGGTTCTCGGCGACGCTCATCTGCGGGAAGAGGTTGAGCTCCTGCGGGACATAGGCGACGTTCTTGTAGAGGCTCGGGTCCTCCGCCGGGTCGCGGCCGTCGATCAGCACCTTGCCGCGCGAGGCCCGGTCCGTGCCGGTGAGGATCTTGACGAGGGTGGATTTGCCGGCACCGTTCTCGCCGGCGAGAATATGCGTGCGGCCGAGTTCGATCGACAGGTCGACCTTGTCGAGGGCGGTCACGCCGGGAAAGTCCCGGCCAAGGCCGTGGGTTTCGAGATAGGCCATGGGGCACCTCGCGTCACGATGAGATGAAGAGGCGCGGGAAATATTCCCGCGCCTTACGGCAATCCGGTCGCGCCGGATCAGCCGCCCACGTTTTCCTTGGTGAGGAAGGCGTTGCCGGTGTCGAGGTAGCCCGGCACCTTGGCGCCCGTCGCCTGCGCCCACAGCAGCATGACCGACCAGTAGCCCTGCAGTTCCGGCTGCGAGGCCGAGGAGCTGTCGGCGACGCCTTCGCGGATCATGTCGAGCATTTCCGGCAGGTTGTCGAGGCCGACGAGCGTGACCTTGCCCTGCTTGCCGGCTTCGACGATGGCCTGGCCGATGCCGATCGGACCGGCGGCGTCGGACGCGACCCAGCCCTTGAGGTTGGGGTTCGCCTGCATGATGGCGGCCGCCTGCTGCTGCGCCGTCTCGATGCTGTCATTGTCGATGCCTTCGGCGACGACCTTGATGCCCGGATGCTCGGCGAAGACCTGGCGGTGGCACTCGGCGCGGATCGAATGGTTCGGCGCGGTCGGCACGCCCTGCATGATGGCGACCTCGCCCTCGCCGCCGAGAACCTCGACGAGGCGGCGTGCGGCGATCTTGGCCTGCTCGCAGAAGTCCGAGCCGATATAGGGGATCGCCATGCCTTCCGGCGGCACGGAATCGAAGATCACCAGCGGGATCTTCTGGTTCTGCGCTTCCTCGAGCGAGGCGCGGTTGCCCGAAGGATCGAGCAGGTCGAGCGCCAGGCCATCCGGCTGGGTCGCCAGCGCGCTGTCGATGATCTGGTTCTGCTGGACGACGTCGGCGGACTGCGGCGCCGAATAGATGACCTCGACGCTGGAACCGGTCTGCGCCTTGATCGCGGCGGCGGCGGCCTGCGCGCCGTCGTTGACCTTGTCGAACCAGGGATGGACGACCTTCGGCACGACGACGAAGCGGTAGCTGTCCTTCTTGGTGGTGCCGGCGGCATCCTCAGCCGAGGCGACGACCGGCAGCGCGAACGCGGCGGCGCATGCCAGCAACGTGACGAGTTTCTTCATGATGACCTCCCTTGGAGCAGGCGAGATCCCTCCCGCCTGAGTGATGGAACGAGGGCTTTGCGTGGGCTCGCTCCCAAAACCCAAAGCCCGCGTGCAAATTGATACAGATGTATTTTTATTTTTACAACAGTAAAAAAGCCTCCGCTCAGCGGGCACAGACCGGGTCGTCGGCGCGCAGGTGCACAAAACGCTTGCGCCGTGACCCGTTCCTGGAGGCGCGCGGAAGGCGCCAACCGGCTGAATCCCGAAAAAATCGCCGGCCGGCAAAGGGTAGATTGTCCCAAGAAAACGGGCCGCTGCAGAACGCCCGGAACGCCCTTTCCTTCCCGCTTGGAACGCCTGCCTAAAGACGCGTTGACTGCAATTTTCTTGCACCGAGGCGGCAATATCATTCGTTTGTCATGCCTGCCGACGCCCGCCAATAGTGCCGCCGAACCCTTTGGAAATGCCGGTTTTCCGGCCTCGGGAGGCGAGCGGACGCATGACTGTCGTGGAATTCAACGGACCCGGGCTGAGCGAGGAACAGTGGAGGACGGTGCACGCCGTCGCCACGGCGCTGAAGCCGCAGCAGGCGCTCTGGCTGAGCGGCTATTTCGCCGGGCTGGCCGATGCCGGCCGCCCCGAGGCGGCCCATCTCGTGCCCGCCGGGCTCGACCCCGCGCCGGCCGCCGCCGCGCGCACGCTCACCATCCTCTACGGCAGCGAGACCGGCAACGGAAAGCGCCTCGCCGCCCGCCTTGCTGAGCGGGCGCATGCCGCCGGCCTCGCCCCGGTTCTCACCGACATGGCCGACTACAAGCCGCGCCGGCTGAAGGAGGAGCAGGACCTCCTCATCGTCGCCTCCACCCATGGCGAGGGCGCGCCGCCGACCTCCGCCGCCGGCTTCTTCGAATTCGTCGAGGGCCGCAAGGCGCCGCGGCTGGAGGGGCTGCGCTACGCGGTGCTGGCGCTCGGCGATTCCACCTACGAGTTCTTCTGCGGCGCGGGCCGGCGTATCGACGACCGCCTCGCCGCGCTCGGCGCTGAACGCCTGCACGAGCGTGTCGACTGCGACGTCGACTATGACGACCCCGCCGCCGCCTGGATCGAGACGGCTCTCGCCGCCCTCGCCCCGGCCCGAACCGCAGCGGTGCCGGCCGCCGCCGCATCGGCCACGCCATCGGCAGCCGCTTATGACAGGCAGAACCCCTTCCCGGCCATCGTCATCGAGAATCTTGCGCTTACCGGGCGCGGATCGAGCAAGGAGACGCGGCATGTCGAGCTCTCGCTGGAGGCGTCTGGCCTCGTCTTCGCGCCGGGCGACGCGCTCGGCGTCATGCCGCGCAACGATCCGGCGCTCGTCGAGGGGCTCCTCTCGGCGCTCGGCCTTTCCGGCGGCGAAGCCCTGACACTCAAGGGCGAGGCGACCACGCTCGGCGAGGCGCTCGAAGGCGTCCTGGAGATCACCGCCGCCACGCCGCGCTTCCTCGACCAATGGGCGGAGGTGACGGGCGCTGCCGCGCTGAAGGAACTGGCAGGCGATGCGCGCTCGGCGTTCCTTCGGGAAAACCACGTCATCGACATCCTGCGCCGCTACCCGGCGAAGGGCATCGATGCGGCGGCGCTCGCTGCCGGCCTTCGCCCGCTCCAGCCGCGGCTCTATTCCATCGCTTCCTCGGCGACGGCGGTTCCCGACGAAGTGCACCTGACGGTCAGCACCGTTCGCTACGGGCTGAACGGCGAGGAGCGCCACGGCGTCGCCTCCGGCCAGTTCTCGCGCCGCGCCGGCCCGGAGACGGTCCTTCCCGTCTATGTGCAGGAGAACCCGCGTTTCCGCCTGCCGGAAGGCGACGCGCCGATCATCATGATCGGCGCCGGCACGGGCGTCGCCCCCTACCGCGCCTTCCTGCAGGAGCGCGAGGCGCAAGGGGCCAAGGGCCGCGCCTGGCTGTTCTTCGGCGAGCGCAACTTCGACAGCGACTTCCTCTACCAGACCGAATGGCAGGGCTTCCTCAAGGACGGCGTGCTGTCGCGCATGAACGTCGCCTTCTCGCGCGACGGCGCGCAAAAGACCTATGTCCAGCACCGGCTGCTGGAGGAGGCCCGCGAGCTTTATGCCTGGCTGGAAGAGGGCGCGCATCTCTATGTCTGCGGCGACGGGGCGAAGCTTGCGCCCGACGTGCACCGCGCGCTCACGGCGATCGTCGCCGAGGCAGGCGGGCGCGGCAAGGCCGCCGCCGAGGACTATCTCGCCGCGCTGCGCGAAAGCCGCCGCTACCAGATCGACGTCTATTGAGGCCCCGACGATGACCCTTCTTGAAACCGACCGCAGCCGCGACATCTCCCAGCCGCTCGAAAGGCTGAGCGCCGACGAGACGATGAAGGCGAACAGCGAACAGCTTCGCGGCACCATTGCGGAAGGCCTTGCCGCCCCGCTGACCGCCGCCGTGCCCGGCGACGACATCAAGCTGATGAAGTTCCACGGCCTCTACCAGCAGGACGACCGCGACATCCGCGACGAGCGCCGCCGGCAGAAGCTGGAGCCGGCCTATCGCTTCATGGCGCGCGTGCGCCTGCCGGGCGGGGTGCTGTCGCCCTCGCAATGGCTGAAGCTCGATGCGCTCGCACGGGCCTATGCCGGCGACACACTACGGCTGACGACGCGCCAGACCTTCCAGCTCCACCACCTCCACAAGAAGAACCTGAGGGCCGTCATGCAAGGGCTGCGCGACGTCGCGCTCGATACCAAGGCGGCCTGCGGCGACGATGCGCGCGGCGTCATGGCCTCGATCAACCCTCAGCTTTCAGCGCTGCATGCCGAGGTCTACGCGCTCGCCAAGGGAGCGAGCGACCACGCCACCCCCAAGACCGGCGCCTATCCGGAAATCTGGTACGGCGAGGAGCGCCAGACGCGCGGCGACGGGCCGGAAGAGCCGATGTACGGCCGCACCTACATGCCGCGCAAGTTCAAGATCGGCTTCGTCATTCCGCCGGTCAACGACATCGACGTCTATGCGCAGGACCTCGGCTTCATCGCCATTATCGAGGACGGCCGGCTTACCGGCTTCAACGTGGCGGTCGGCGGCGGCATGGGGCGGACGGACCAGGCGCCGAAGACCTATCCGCGGCTCGCCAGCGTCATCGGCTTCATACCGAAGGACAGGGTGATCGAGACCTGCGACGCCGTCATGGGCGTGCAGCGCGACTATGGCGACCGCGCCGACCGCAGCCGCGCCCGCTTCAAATACACGGTGGACGACAAGGGGCTAGACTGGATCAAGGCGGCGATCGAGGACCGGCTGGGCTTTGCGCTGGGAGACGCCCGATCCTACGCCTTCGCCACCAACGGCGACACGCTCGGCTGGCAGCGCGGCGAGGACGGGCGCGAGCATTATACGCTGCGCATCGAGAACGGCCGCGTGAGGAACGCCCTCTTCGACGGCCTGCGCGCCATCGCGGAGGCGCATCGCGGCACCTTCCGCGTCACGCCCAACCAGAACCTCGTCATCGCCGAGGTGGGGCCGGCCGACCGGCCGGCCATCGAGGCGCTCCTGAAGGCGCACGGGCTCGACACGCTTGGCGGCGGCAGCGGCCTCCGGCGCAATTCCATGGCCTGCGTGGCGCTGCCGACCTGCGGCCTCGCCATGGCCGAGAGCGAGCGCTACCTGCCCGTGCTGATCGACAAGATCGACGCCATCCTCGCCGAACACGGCCTTTCGGACGAGCCGATCACCATCCGCATGACCGGTTGTCCGAACGGCTGCGCGCGGCCCTATATCGCCGAGATCGCGCTGACCGGCCGGGCGCCGGGCAAGTACAACCTCTATCTCGGCGGCGGCTTTGCCGGCCAGCGCCTCAACAAGATGGTGCTGGAGAACGCGGCGGAGCCGGCGATCCTCGATCTCCTCGGCAAGGTGATCGGCCATTTCGCCCGCGAGCGGCATCCGGGCGAGCATTTCGGCGATTTCGCCATCCGCGCCGGCTACGTGGCCGAGGTCACGGAAGGCCGCCATTTCAACGACTGACGAAAGGAAAGCATCATGACGACAGCAGCAACCGATTCCCTCGTGACCGTGGACTGGCTGAAGGACCACCTCACCGACCCGAAGGTGCGGGTCTTCGAGGTCAGCGTCGATACCGGCGTCTACGAGAAGGGCCACATTCCCGGCGCGGTCGATCTCAACTGGCACACGGACCTCGTCGACACCGTCAACCGCGACATCGCCTCACGCGAGAAGCTCCAGGCGCAGCTGCGCCGGGCGGGGGTCGACGAGGACACCACCGTCATTATCTACGGCGACCACAACAACTGGTTCGCCGCCTGGGGCGTCTGGGTCCTCGACGTCTATGGCTTCGGCACGCGGGCAAAGCTCCTCGACGGCGGCCGCAAGCTGTGGGAGGCGCGCGGCCTGCCGTTGACGACGGCGGTGCCCGCCTACGAGGCGACGGCGCTGGAGCTGCCCGGGCGTGACGACGGCCTGCGCGCCCGCCTCGCCAACACGCTCGACGTCGCCGAGGGCCGCATCGACGGCAAGCTGGTCGACATCCGCTCGCCCGACGAATATCTCGGCAAGGTCTTCGCCCCGGAAGGCGTCAAGGAACTGTCGATCCGTGCCGGCCACATTCCCGGCGCGGAAAACGTGCCGTGGGCCACCATCGTCAACGAGGACGGCACCTACAAGCCGCTCGACGAGATCCGCCGCATCTATGCCGAGAAGGGCATCGACGGCACGAAGCCGGTCATCACCTATTGCCGCATCGGCGAACGGTCGAGCCACACCTGGTTCGCCCTGAAGCGCCTGCTCGGCTACGACGCCCGCAACTATGACGGCTCGTGGACCGAATACGGCAATGCCGTCGGCGTGCCGGTCGTCAACCGGAGCGGGACGGTCTGGCTCGGCAAGTAGGATTTTCCGCGGGCGGCGCAATGCCGCCGCCCGCGCCCCGCTATCAGCCTCAATATTCGTCGTGCAGCTTCACCCAGCTCATCGTGCCGTTCTCGTTGCGGCCCTTGGGGACGAGGTCGAGCCAGTTGAGCGCGCCCATCAGCAGCTCCGTGCCGCGGTGATAGGTCGAGTAGGTGTGGTAGATGTTGCCCTCCTCATCCTTGGCGAAGACGCTGAGGCCGAACATGTCCGGCGCGTTGCGGATCGTCGTCAGGCCGTAATTGTAGAGTGCGCGGCCGGCGGCGCGGTCCTCCGGCCTGAACGACACGCCGAAATCGTAGTTGAAGTCGCGGTCGTCCGAGGAGACCCAGGGGAAGGTCCAGCCCATCCGCTCCTTGACCGCCTCGATCCGCCGAACCGGCGCGCGGGAAACCGCGGCGAAGGCGAGGTCCGCCTGCTCGAAATGCCGGCGTGCCGCATCGGCGTGGTCCACCGTGAACGAACATCCCGGGCAGATGTGGTCCGAGCCGGGCGTCAGCATGAAGTGGTAGACGGCAAGCTGGCTGCGGTCGCCGAAGAGGTCGCCGAGCGTGACGTCGCCGTCGGGACCGTCGAAGACATAGGGTTTCTCGACCCTGACCCAGGGCAGTTGCCGGCGCTCGGCGCGCAGGGCGTCGAGCTGGTGGGTCATGGCGCGCTCCTTCTCGAAGAGCGCCTTGCGGGCCGCAAGCCAGTCCTCGCGCGAAACGATGGGGTGCTGCATTGTCATTCTCCTTCGGTTGATGTGTCGGGCGGGAAGCGCCGCGCCCGGCGGGAAACGAGCCTCAGCCAGGGCGGCAGATGGAAAAGAGCCATCAGCAGGTACATCGCGGCCATGCCGTTCATCGGCAGCGGGCCCGAGGCGCAGAGGGCCATCGGGTCGCCGGCAGCGGCCCATGCCATGGCGGCGAAGACGGGCGATGCGGCAAGGCAGAGCCAGTCCGCCGCATGCGCGCTCCATGGGAGCGGCCTCCCGACTGTCACCGGCATTGCCATTTTCCTCTCCTGCGCTTCGGTCGCTGCAAAGCCGAGACTAGGCCGGAAGGACCGATTGCCGGGAGTGACAAGTGTGTCGGGATTTTCCGATCCCGCGCCGGGAACGGTCGATTGCCGGCAGAGACATTTCGCCGCCACCGGTTGATTAAGTTTCCGCCGCTGGGCATAAGTCGGTCTTCGAGCAGAGGGAGGGGCGCCTTGTTGTTTCGTCTTGGCCAGAGATACCGGCATCTCACGCATGAGGGGGATTGCGCGTGCCACAGCCCGCTCGCCCGGGATCTATTCTCCCGCATCGATGCGGGCCTTTCCCGCCGCTCGGTCCTGAAAGGCATCGCGGCGAGCCTCGCCGCCCCCGCCCTTGGCGGCGCGGCCTTCGCGCAGGCGCCCGCAAGGGCCGTGCGGCTCGCGAATGTCCGGATCTTCGACGGAAAGAACGCCACGCTTGCCGAGGGCCGGGACGTGCTGGTCGAGGGCCGGCTCATCAAGGCGCTGGTGGCGGCCGGGGAGACGGTCGCCGATGCCGATGCCATCGACTGCGGCGGGCGCACGCTGATGCCCGGCATGATCGACGCCCACTGGCATTCGATCCTCGCCGGCATTTCCCAACTCACGGCGATGACCGCCGATATCCCCTATGTCCACCTGCTCGCCGCCGAGGAAGCCGAGCGCACCGTGCTGCGCGGCTTCACGACGGTGCGCGATGTCGGCGGCCCTTCCTTCGCGCTGAAGCGCGCCATCGACGAGGGGCATGTCGCGGGGCCGCGCATCTATCCATCCGGCGCCATGATCTCGCAGACCTCGGGGCACGGCGACTTCCGCATGCGCACCGACCTGCCCCGCACCGCGCAGGGAGACCTCAGCGTCGCCGAACGGGCCGGCATATCGGCCATCGCGGATGGCGAGGCCGAGGTGCTACGCCGGGTGCGCGAGCAGCTCATGCTGGGCGCCAGCCAGATCAAGATCATGGGCGGCGGCGGTGTCGCCTCGGCCTATGACCCGATCGACGCGCTGCAATATTCCGAGGCGGAGATGAAGGCCGCGGTCTCCGCCGCCGCCGACTGGGGCACCTATGTCTGCGTCCACACCTATACATCGGCCGGCGTGCAGCGCGCCCTTGCCTGCGGCGTGAAATCCATCGAGCACGGCCAGCTCGCCGACGAGGAAACCGTGCGGCGGATGGCGGATGCGGGCGCGTGGTGGAGCATCCAGCCCTTCCTGGCCGACGAGGATTCCAACACCTATCCGTCGCCGGAACAGCGCATGCAGCAGCAGGCCATCGCCGAGGGCACCGGCCGGGCGGTCGAGCTGGGGCGCAAGCACAAGGTCCGCATGGCGCTCGGCACGGATATCCTGTTCAGCCCCAGGGGCACGGCGACGCAGGGCAAGCAGCTCGCGAAGTTCGCCCGATGGTACGAGCCCGCGGATGTCCTGCGTCTCCTGACCAGCGGCAATGCGGAGCTTGCCGGCCTCTCGGGGCCACGCAATCCCTATCCGGGCAGGCTCGGGCGCATCGAGGCCGGCGCCTATGCGGACATTCTCGTCGTCGACGGCAATCCGCTGGAGGATATCGCCCTGATCGCCGACCCGGAACGCACGATGAAGCTCATCATGAAGGATGGCCGCATTCACAAGAACATGCTTTCGGCCTGAAGGACAATCTCGTGATCCGATACGCCGCCCTGTTCGCCCTCGCCGCCGCCTGCACCGCACAGACGGCCTCAGCCGCCGATGCCTTCGCCGGCCCGTCCGAAGAGCCCGCCGCCGTCACGGATGCAGGCCCCGGCTGGGCCCTGCAGATCACGCCGTACATGTGGGCCGCGGGCCTCAAGGGCGACATCTCGCCGTTCCGGCGCGCGCCGACCATCGGCGTGGAGAAATCCTTCTCCGACGTCATGGACGACCTCAACTTCGGCGGCTTCGTGAATGTCTGGGCGCGCTACGACCGCTTCGTCCTGTCAGGCGACATGATGTTTGTCGACACCACGGACAGCCATGCCTTCGGCGCGCTGCCCGCACTGCCGGTACCACCCGGCACCATCATCAACGGGAGCGTCGACAGCAAGCAGTTCATGGCCACGCTGCAGGGCGGCTACCGCGTCGTCGATACGCACGACTTCACGCTGGATGCCCTTGCCGGCGCGCGCTTCTGGCATATTTCGAACGACGTGACGGTCAGTGCGCTGGGCGTGTCGCGCACCTATGGCGAAAGCTTCGGCTGGGTCGATCCGGTGGTGGGCCTGCGCGCCTTCCTTCCCCTGACGGACAAGCTTTCCGTGCAGGCGCAGGCGGATGTCGGCGGCTTCGGCGCGGGATCCGACATCACCTGGTCGGCGCTCGCCACGATCAACTATACCTTCACCGACCACCTTTCCGTCTCCGCCGGCTACAAGGTGCTCGATGTCGATTACGACCGTGGCGGCCATGTCTTCGACACGCGCCTCAGCGGCCCCGTGCTGGGCCTGACGCTGCGTTTCTGAGCAGCGCCCCGCCCGGCGTCTTTCAGCCGTATCGCCGCTGCGCCGCCCTTGCCGCCCGCTGGCTGCGCTGGGCCGAGACCGTGAAGCTGTCCACCAGTCCCTTCAGCGTCGTGCTGATCTGCATGAGATTGTGCGTGGCGGCGTTGGTCTCCTCGACCATCGCGGCGTTCTGCTGGGTCATCTGGTCCATGCTGCCGACGGCCGTGTTGATCTCGGCGATGCCGGCCGACTGTTCGCGGGCGGAGCTGGCGATGGCGTCGATATGGCCGTTGATATTGACGACCTGCTCGCCGATGTGATGCAGCGCCTCTCCCGTCTTGTGCACCAGCGACACGCCGAGCTGCACGTCCTCGAAGGACTTGTCGATCAGCGCCTTGATCTCCTTGGCCGCCTCGGCGGATTTCTGCGCGAGCTCGCGCACCTCCTGCGCGACGACCGCGAAGCCCTTGCCGGCCTCGCCCGCCCGTGCCGCCTCGACCCCGGCATTGAGGGCAAGCAGGTTGGTCTGGAAGGAAATCTGGTCGATGACGCCGATGATCTGGGTGATCTTGCCGGAGGATTCCTGGATGGCGCCCATGGCGGAAACCGCCTGCTCGACGATGGCGCCGGAGCGCCTGGCCTCCTCCGTCGCGCTGCCGACGACGCGGCGGGCCTCCTCGGCGCGCTGCGCGGCCTCGCGGGAAATGGTGGTGATCTCCTCGACGGCGGCGGCGGTCTCTTCCAGCGAGGCCGCCTGCTGCTCGGTGCGCTTGGCCATGTCGTCGGTGGCGTGGACCAGCTCGCCGGAATTGCCGGCCGCATCGTCCGCCGCCGTCACGATGGCGCCGAGCGTGTCGTCCAGCTTCTCGATCGCCGCATTGAAATTGGAGCGCAGGCGCTCGAACTGCGGGGCGAGCGGCGTGGCGATGGCGGCGGTGAGGTCGCCGCCGGCAAGGCGGTTGAGCGAGGTGTCGATCGCGCCGAGCGCCTCTTCCTGCTCGGCGTTCAGCGCCTGGCGCGCGGCCTCGGATTTCTCGCGCTCCTCCTGGAGGGCGTCGAGATAGACCGAGATCGCATAGTCCATGTCGACCAGCGCGGCCTTGACGATGGCGGTGATCTCCTCGCTCAGCGCATCGGCCTTCCTGCGGTAGAGGAAGCCTTCGAGATGCTTGCGGACGACGCTTTCGACGATGGCTTCCAGGATCAGCGCATAGCCGCCGATATACCAGCGCGGCTCCAGGCCGAGGCGGGCATGGGTCCTGCCGATCGTGGTGACGGCATCGACATAGTGCGCGTCGAACTTCGCCGAGCCGATCACTTCCCAATGCTTGACCTGCCGGCCCTTGGCGCTCTGGATATGCGCCTCGTTGGAAAAGAACCGGGCGGTCTCGGGCGTGGCGCGGGCCTTGCCGTAGAAGATGTCCAGCGCGCCGTCGAGCGAGGCGGAAATGGTGGGCAGCGCCCTTTTCAGCGCCGCGCGCTGGCCGGCGTCGAACTCGACGAACTGGAGACGCTCGTTCAGTTGCTGGGTCTTGGCATCCTGCGCCGACATCGGCAAATCCTCTGCAGTTGGGTTGGCGAATGACGCAAGTCCCAAATCAGGACTCCAGCCTTCGGTCTGTAGCGATTTTTCGCAGGGGACAGTAAACAAACACTGTAAATCGGAGGCCGATACTTCGCCAAAAATTGACGAAGAACAAATTCCGTTCGAATTTATATCGTAAGTATTACTTATCTGTGCGGATAATACCAATCAATACCAGAGAAAACCAATATACCCGATGCAACGCAGCGTGTATCTTACGTAACGTGAGGCAGGTGTAATGCGCCCGCGTTGAACCGTCTTTCCGCTCGGGGAACCGCTCCCTTAAACCGTCACCCCGGCTTCCAGCCGCGCGCCGTCGAAGCGGCCGATCATGGCAAGGACCGCCTCCCTGTCGGGCATCAGGCAGGCGGCCGTCGCGAGGGCATCGGCAATCGCCGCCGAGGGGGCGGAAATCGAGACCGACCGCCATTGCGCCGGCGCGGGCATGCCCGTTTCGGGATCGAGGATATGGCCGTCCCGGCCGGCCTGGTCGAAGGTCGTGCCGAGCGGGGCGGAGGTCGCCAGCGCGCGCTGGCGCAGCGCCACGCGCCCGCCCGTTTCAAGCCGCAGCGGCCATTCCCCGCCGTGAGGCCGGCCGCCGAGGGCGCGGAACTCGCCGGTGTCGATCAGGATGTCGGTGAGGCCCTCGGCCTCCAGCAGCGCGGCCACCCGGTCGGCGACATAGCCCTGGCCGATGCCGTTCAGCGTCAGCGCCGTGCCGGGCCGCAGCGTGATCGCCGCCGCGTCGAGCTCCACCCTCTCCCAGCCGGTCTTCCGCAGCACACCTTCGAGGCTTTTCGCATCGGGCCGCCTTCCCTTCGCGGCCGCTTCTGCCCAGAGCACCCAGAGCGGCTGCACCGTCGGATCGAACAGCCCGCCGCTCGCATGGTGCACCGCGCCGGCCAGCGACAGGCATTCCAGAAGCTCGAAGGGCGGGGCGGCAAGATGCCCCTCGCGGTTCAGCCGCGACAGGGCGCTCTCCGGCCGGTAGAGGCTGAGGATATCCTCCAGCCGGCCGATCTCGGCCATGACGCGGGCGGCGATGGCCTCGCCGTCCGGGTGGTCGAGGCGGATCGATGCGCGCGCGCCCAGCGCCTGCCCGGTCCACAGGCGCGCGGTTCCTCCATCGGCGCGGGCGGCGGCCGGCAGGGCGGCGAAGGCCGCGGAAATGGCGATGAGGCGGCGGCGGGTCATCAGCATGGGTTCAGCCTCCGGTGGACGGGGTAAGGGCGTTCAGGCGGTCGCGATAGTCGGCGTCGTCGGTATCGGGCCGGCCGCCGGTCTCCACCGGCGTCAGCACCATGGCGTCGGTCACGTCGGTAAGGGCGAGCACCCGGCCGCCCTCCGCGAGCGCGAAGGCGGCGGCGCGCTCCCGGCTGGAAAAGGGCACGGTCTCCGGCGCGCCCATGCCGCCCCGCCGGGCCGAGCCGACGACATAGAAGACCTTGTCGGCGGCGATCCAGTTGCCCTTGCCGGGCTCGTCCCAGGTCGCCCCCGCCGCGCCCATGTCGTTGACATAGACCGCGACGATGGGCGCGACCTGCTCGGGACCGCGGGCATAGGCGATGGCGTCGCGCACCTGGCTGAAGAAGAGCGGGGCGGCATTGCCTTCGAGGAAGACCTGCGCCTTGGGGCCGGGATGCTCCAGAAGGTTCATCTGGCAGTAATGGCCGAGCGTCTCGGGCGTCATTTCCTGCGGCACGATGGCCCGGGCGGCGTCCTCCTTGCAGGCGGAAAGAAGGAGGAGCGCCGCCAGAAGCACGGCGGGGCGGAGACGGTTCTTCATGGCGTCACCTTTCGGAAGGCTGCGACCGCAAGCGCGATGGCCGCAAGCGGCCAGACGAGGAGCGAGGCGGCCGACTGCCAGAGCGGGATCGCCCGCGCCGCCCCGCCGATGCCGCCGGCCGCGGCGACCGCCTCGGCCGCCGAGAGATTGAATACGCGGAAGGCGTCGGCGGGATTGGCGAGCAGCGCGACGGGCAGCGCATGGGTGGTGAAGGCCCCGCCGCTGTCCGTGACGATCAGCGCCAGGAGGGCAAGGTCGTAAAGCACCACGGCCGCCAGCCAGAGCGCGATGGCAAGCCCCGCCGCGCCCGAGGGCCGGCGCGCCAGGGCCGAGAGCGCATAGCCCGACCCGAGGAAGGTCGCGCCGAGCGCGACGGACGTCCAGACCAGCCGCCAGAGCGAGGCAAGACCCGCCACCGCGCCGGGATCCGACCAGACGGCGACCAGCGCCGCCGCGCCATAGCCGAGCGTGACCGCGAGCGCGAGGATCGCCAGATGCGCCAGGAGCTTGCCGAGCAGGATCTCAAGGCGCGAGACGGGATAGGTGAGAAGCAGCGGCAGCGTGCCGCGCTCCACCTCGCCCGCCACCGCGTCGAAGCTCATGAGGAGCGCCAGCAGCGGCACCAGATAGACGGCGAGCGAGGTGAGCGAGGCGACTGTCACCGACAGCCGGTCGACGCCGACATCGCCGGTCGGGGCGGCGCCGGCGGCGGCGAGCACCAGCGCGAACAGCACCATCATGCCCGTTGCGATGGAGACCCAGCGATTGCGGAAGGCGATGCGGAATTCCGAGACCGCCGTGGCGAGGATGCGGTTCATTGCCCGTCCCTCCGGCTGAAATGGCTGTAGATGTCCTCGAGGCTCGGCGGGATCACGTCGAGATCGGCGACCTCGCCGCCGAGCGCCGATATGCGGGCGAGCAGCGGCAGCTTCTCCGCCTGCGCGCAGGAAAGGCGCAGCAGGCCGTCGCCGCCGGCGGACGCCTCGGGAAAGGCCGAGACAAGCGCCGGCGCGCGGCCGGGCGCGGGCCGCACCAGCAGGGCGACGGGCAGCGCGGCGCGGGCGCGAAGGTCGGCGAGCATGCCTTCCGCCACCAGCGCCCCGCCGGAAAGGATGAGGATGCGGTCGGTGCGGGCCTCCACCTCGGTCAGCGCATGCGAAGAGAGGAGGATCGCCGTGCCCTCGGCGGCAAGACCGTCGAGCAGGTCGTAGAAATCGCGGCGCGAGACGGGGTCGAGGCCGGAGGTCGGCTCGTCGAGGACGAGCAGGCGCGGCTTGCCGATCAGCGTCTGGGCGAGGCCGACGCGCTGGCGCATGCCCTTGGAATAGGTGCCGATGCGCCGCCGCGCGGCATGGGCGAGGCCGACGCGCGACAGGAGTTCCATCGCCTGTCGCGGGCTTTCGCCGCGCAGCGAGAGATAATAGCGAAGCTGCTCCTCGCCCGTCAGCGCCGGATGGAAGGCGACGTTCTCGGGCAGGTAGGCGACCGCGGCGCGGGCGGAGGACGAGCCGGGCGAGGAGCCGCAGACCGAGACCTCGCCGCCGTCATAGGGAATGAGGCCGAGGATGATCTTCATCATCGTCGACTTGCCCGCCCCGTTATGGCCGAGCAGGGCCGCGCGCCTGCCCGCCTCCAGCGTCAGCGAAACGGCCTTCAGCGCCTCGACGTCGCCGAAGCGCTTAGTGAGCCGGGAGATTGTCAGGGTCGGTGTCATCGTCATTTCCTTCGGCCCAGCGGCCGGCGGCCTCGGCCTCGTAGCCGAGAATGTCGGGCGGGACGGATATTGTGAGGGGCCGCATCAGCGGCGCGCTGTCGCGCACGCCGCCGGGCAGCGTCGCGGGAAAGTCCCGCTGGCTCCAGCGCACGAGCTGCACGGCGGGCGATCCGATGAGGAGGCTTGCCGCCGGCTGCGACCAGAGGATCTGGTCCATCAGGTCGTTGGGCCGGTAGAAACTGTCGGCGATGCCGTCGCCGTTGAGGTCGAAGGCCGGGTGGTCGGACCAGAAATTGCCCCTGCCCTCATGGCTCCATTCCATGTTGCGCGTGCCGACATATCTCACCTGCTCGCGGTTGCCGACGAAGGCGTTGCCGGTCAGCACGTTCTTCTCCGAGCCGGCGGTGAAATGGATGCCGATGCCGCAGCCCTCAAAGCGGTTGTTCCAGATGAGGTTCTTGTGGGCGTTGTAGATGAAGAGGCACTTCCTCGTGCCGCCGCGCACCAGGTTTCCCGTGACGTCGGCATTGTTGGCATAGTTCAGCATCAGCCCGTGCTCGCGGTCGCCGAGGCTGAGATTGTTGAGGATATTCGCCCTGTCGGAGAACATGATGGCGAAGCCGAGATGGTTGCCGATGGAGACGTTGCCGGAGACCTCGGTGTTGCGGGTATACATGAAATGCACGGCGAAGCGCAGGTCGCGCATCACGTTGCCGCGATAGATGCTGTCGGCGCTGGCATTGGAGAAGATGCCGTCGCGGCCGTAGCGGATGATGTTGTTCTCCAAGAGCGTGCCGGGGCTGTTCCAGACATAGATGCCGTTGCCGCGCTCGTTCATGCGCGCGCTGTCCGTGCCGACGATCTCGTTGCCGGCGACGGTCGCGTTGCGGCCGCCATGCACGTCGATGCCGTGCATGTTGCCGGTGACCAACAGCTTTTCGATGCGGGCGCGGTCGGCACCCTTGAGGATCTTGACGCCGGCGTCGAGGTCCTGGTTCACCCGGCCCGAACCGGTGACGGTGAAGCCCGTCAGCGTCACGTCGGGCGCGGCGATCGTCATGACGCTGCCCTCGCCGAGCCCATCCACCACCGCCCCGCGCGGGCCGGTAATGGTGAGGGGTCTATCGACGGTGACGGGGCCCGGATAGGCCCCGTCGGAAAGCCGCAGCACATCGCCGGGCGCCGCCCCGGCAATGGCCGCCGCGAGGCTGCTCGTACCCGGCGCGACGGCGCGCTCCGCCGCGGCGAGCGGCGAGGCGAGCAGAAGGCCGATCAGGAGGACGGGCAGCCGCATTTCTCAGGCGTCCTTCGGTTCCACGAACATGCGGCCGCGCATTTCCATGTGCAGGGCATGGCAGAACCACTGGCAATAGTACCAGTAGACGCCCGGATTGGCGGCGACGAAGGTGACAGAGCTCGTCTGCTGCGGCCCGACTTCCATGGCCACGCCATGGTTGCCCATGGTGAAGCCGTGCGTCAGGTCGTCGATCTCGTCGAGATTGGTGACGATGACCGTGACCTCGTCGCCCTCCTTCACCGTGAAGCTTTCCTGGCTGTAGCTCGGCGCGACGGAGGTCATGTAGACGCGCACCTTGTTGCCGTCGCGGATGACGGCGTCGGTCCATTCGTCGATATTGACGCCGTCGGCCTCGGCCTGCTTGCGCGTCTCCGACCATAGCGGATCCTGGCGGTCCCAGACCGACTTGATGTTCGGCAGGATCGAGGGGGAGACCGCGATGGCGTCATGCGGCTCGGCGAAGGTCGGGCCGTCGTGCACCAGCTTCATCTTGTCGCCGGAAATGTCGATGAGCTGGTCGTTCTCCGGCTTCAGCGGGCCGACATTGAGGAAGCGGTCCTTGGAGAACTTGCACAGGCACACCAGCCAGTCGTTGGTGGCGTCCAGCGTCTCGCCCATCACGGTCTTCAGGTGGCCGGGCTGGTACTGGACGTCGAGCTTGTCCTTGATCGGGTCGATCTTCTCGCCGGCATAGGCGCGGATCGCCTCCTCGATGTTCCACTTGACCACCTGGCTGTCGAGGAAGAGCGAGGTATAGGCGTTGCCGCGGCCGTCGAAGGCGGTATGGAGCGGGCCGAGGCCGAGTTCCGGCTCGGCCACCACGGCGCTGCGCGGCTCGGCATCGTCATAGAAGATCGCGTCGAACTTCGTGACGTCGAGCACGGTGACGGTCGGCGAGAGCTTGCCGTTGATGCACAGGTGCTTCCTGTCCGGCGCCATGTTGCAGCCGTGCGGGTTGTTGGCGATGGGGATGTAGCGGGTGAAGAGGGATTTCGCCTCCTTGCGGCCGTCCAGCACCTTTACGCCGTTGATCTCCTCGAACTTGCCGGCGGCGATGGCCTTCTCGATCTCGGCGAGGTTGAAGACGACGACATGGTCCATCTCGGACTTGGTCATCTCTTCCAGCGTCGTGCCCATTTCGGAATTGTAGCTGGTCGAGAAGGCCCACTTGCCCTCGTAGTCGGCATCGCAATTGTCGAGATTGCCGGAGACCTGCACCTGCCAGGCGACTTCCCACTTGTCGGCATCGACCGCGGTGAAGATGTTCACATAGGTCGAGACGTCCTTCATGGTCGAGCCGTCGTTGACCAGAGGCGCTTCGTCCTCGCCGTTGCAGAAGACGTAGTTGGAGCGCGGCCATTTCTGCGGGCGCAGGCCATGGATGCCCTTGGCATTGGGGATTTCCAGGATCGCGTCGGTCTTCATCACGTCGCAGCGAACGCGGGCGACGCGGGTATTGGCCTTGTCGTTCATGAAGAGATAGCGGCCGTCATACTTGCCCTCGGTGAAGGACATGTGGACGTGGTGCAGGTCGCCGTTGTCGTGGATCTTCTTGCCGTTGGCGGCGAGCTGCTTCTTCGTCTTCTCCGACATCGTGCGCTGGTGGATGCGGATGGATTCGTTCGTCTGGCCCCAGCCGGTGGCCGAGCAGCGGTTGAACACCGGCACGCGCATCAGTTCGCGCATCGACGGGATGCCGAGGATGCGCATCTCGCCGGTCTGGCCGGAGGACCAGAAGCCGTAATAGTCGTCGAGCTTGCCGGGCGCGACGGAACCGTCGGCCCCGGCGGCGGCATGGGCCGGGGTCGCAAGGCTTGCTGCGCCGAGGCCGAGCGCGGCCGGCCCCATCGTGCCGGCGAGAACCGCCGAGCCCGCGGTCGCGCTGAACAGCGCGCGGCGGCTCAGTCCCTTGTTTTCCTTCGTTTCCATGGTGGATTTCCTTCTTCGGTTAAACCTTGGCTGCGGGTTGGTGGATCGGCGCGCCGCCGGGACTTGCCGCGAGCCTGGCGCGCGACTTCATCTTCTTGATCACGACGGGGCACACGGTTTCGGACTGGTAGAGGACCTGGCAGTGCAGGCAGTTGATGCACTCGTTCGGGTTGATCTCGCCGGTCTTGTGGATCGCCTGCACCGGACACTGGATGGCGCAGGTCTGGCAGGGATTTCCGCATTCGTGGTAGCGCTTCAGCCAGTCGAACATGCGCATGCGCGCGGGGATGGCGAGCGCCGCGCCGAGCGGGCAGAGGTAGCGGCAGTAGAACCGCTCGACGAAGAGCCCGGCGACGAGAAGCGCGATGGCATAGGCGACGAACGGCCAGGCGCGGATGAACTTCAGGATGATCGCGGTCTTGAACGGCTCGATCTCGGCGAGGTGTTCGGCCTGCTCGACGCTCATCAGCGACACGCCGAAAAGCCCGAGGAAGATCATGTATTTCACCGGCCAGAGCCGCTCGTGCAGGCCCCATGGCAGCGTCCATTGCGGGATGCGGAGCTTGCGGGCGATCTGGTTGGTCAGCTCCTGAAGCGCGCCGAAGGGGCAGAGCCAGCCGCAATAGGCCCCCCGCCCCCAGAAGAGCAGCGCGGCGGCGACGGCGAACCACAGGATGAAGGTGAGCGGATCGAGCAGGAAGGCCTGCCAGCTGAAGCCGCTGACGAGGCTGCCGAACAGCGCCATCAGGTTGACCACCGAGAGCTGCGCATTGGCGTACCAGCCGAGGAAGACCAGCGTCACGGTCAGGAAGACGATGCGGAAGATGTAAAAGCCGCGGGCGTTCCTGACCGCATAGGTCTGGAAGAAGAAGACCCCGGTCAGCACCGCCAGCATGCCGGCGAGCACGACGATCTTCAGCTTCGAATCGCCCCAGATGCGCTTCCAGAGGTCTGCCTGCGCCGAGCCTTCCTCCTGCGGGGGGACGGCGGCGACCTCCTTTGCCGGCGGCGCGACGGCGCGCAGGTATTTCTGCGGCAGCTGGTAGCCGAGATCGAAGGTGTGGAAGACCTTCTCGATCGGCCCGACCTCGCGCTGCGCCAGAAGCTGGATGCGGAAGGGCTTTGCGGGATCGAAACCGACGCCGGCCGGGATGCGGAACAGGTCCATCTCGGAAAATTCCGGCGCGCCGGAAAGCGCGATGGCGCCGAGGCGGTGATGGTCGCGGTCGCGGAAGCGCACCGAGACGTCGTCCTGGATCAGCACGATGCGGTCGAAGATGCCGCCGCGCACATAGCCCGAGCCCTTGAAGGAATAGAGGCCGCGGCCCACCACGGCGATGGCGTTCTCGCCCTCCTTCAGCCAGCCCTTCAGATTGGCCTCCCCGGCCGGGCCGAGCAGCGCCTTGCCGATGGCTGGCACGGAGACCAGCGCCGCCTGCATGTCGATGAAGGTGGTCTGCGGCGCCTCGGTCAGCGCCCGGTCGCGGGCGCGCACGTCCGGATGTTCGGCGAAGGCGGCGTTGACCTGCGCCACGTCGAGCGACAGCCGGCGCAACGTGCCGTCCCCTTCCGCCTCGATCCAGTCGGCCGGCGCGGCGGCGTCGGGATCGATCTCGAAACGGGGGCCGGCGCTCTCGGTTTCCGGGGCAAGGCCGCCGAGGCCGAGCGCGCGGGCGACCTTCAGCCCCGAGCGGACGATGGAATCGTCGATCACCATCACCGTCACGGTCGCGCCGGAGATGATGTCCACCTCATGCGCCGTGCCGCCGGACTTCGCCTCGGCGACGAGGTCGAGGCCGGCATAGCTCGCGACCAGCGCCTTCACCTTGGCCTCGGGAATGCCGATGAGGACGATGGGCTCGGAATGCTTGACGAGCTGCACGCCGACGATCTTCGCATCCTTGCCGACGGCAACGAGCGTGTGGATCGGCTTGCCGGAATAGCCCGTCGTGCCGACGAAATCCGAGGTCATGAAGACCCAGGCCACCGTCTCGCCGCCCTTGAGCACCGGCGCCACCGCCAGGTCGTCGCGGATCGGCCCGAAGCCTTCCGCACCGGGAACCAGGTCGGAGGCCGTCGCGGCGGGCAGGTACTGCTGCAGCACCGAGGCCGCATGGGCGGGAACGGCGAGGCACAGGCCGATGCAGAGCAGAAGGACGAGACGGATGAATTTCATTCCAGGGCGTTCCAGCAAACCATTGCCGGAGCTTTGGAATGTTCGCGCGGAATGATCGTTGCGCTATATCAAACGAAAACGAATAGTTGCCGATTGCCGGCGGATGCGGGCGAGGATCTACTCCTCGCCTATAGAGGCGTCACGGCCATTGCCTGGCCCATTCGCGCAATTCCGCCCTGGCCTTTTCCGGCCAGTCCTTCACGGGCGCGGGAAAGACCGCGATCTTTCCGCCGTCCGGCTTCCAGGCCGCATAGACGCGGCGCTCGCCGGAGGAGAGGAAGATCAACCCCGCCTCGTCGAGGCAGGCATGCGGCCGGCAGGCCGTGCCGACGAAGTCGTCGCCCTTGAATTCGCCGCTTCCCACCCCGGTCATCAGCGTCTGGAAATGCTCGAAATCCGAGCCGAGCACCATCTTGAGGCTTGCGGCAATCTCGCCGTTGCCGAAGGCTTCCGAGGGATGGGTGAAGGTGCGCTCGCGCAGATTGGCCCAGCCGCTCGCCGCATCCGCCTGGAAGGCGACGGAAGCGAGCGGCGCGATGCCGCGCTCGGCGGTCCATTGCCAGCGCTCCGTTTCGCGGCCGGGGACGCTCGCCGTTGAAAAGACGAGGCCCGCCCCCTCGACGGCCCAGGATACGGAGACGCAACTGTCGATGGGCCCGTCTATCCGCGGCGCGCCGCGGCCGGGAAAGGACAGGACGAACGGCGCGCCGTCGCAGGCATTGCCGCCGCCCGAACTGGTGCCGACGAGCGCGACGGTATCGCCGAAGGCATAGACGTCATCGAGGAAGACGATCTGGTTCGTGTGCAGCTCGCGGCCGTCGACGACGAGTACCTTCTCGAAGTCCTTTTCCCTGATCTCGACCGTGTGGCCGGCGACCTTCGCCAGCTCCACCGCATGGGCCGGGGCCACCGCGCCGAGAAGAAAACCAACCAGGGAAAATGTGCGAACCCATTGCCGACTCATGAAAATCTCCTGCATTTGCCCCGAACTTGCTTTGCAAGGCCTCGGATCGCAATGGCGCGGGCCGCATTTTCGATGATGCCGTTGCCAAAGCATTTCAATCCGAATGAACCGGTGCCCTGTGCCGTTTCCGATACGTCGATACCTTCAGGCCAATTCATTTTCAGGCAGACCATGACCTTTCCCACCATCAAGCTTCCCGCCCGTCCCCTCGCCCTGCAGCGCGGGGCGATCTCCATCCCGCTCGCCTATTACTTTTCCACGCCGGTCCTGCTGGCGATCGCCGTCTTCATGATGGTGATGGAAGGGCCTGGCATCCTGCGCGACTACACGATCAGCCAGAATCCGCTCATCGTCGAAGGCAATATCGACGGGAGCTGCAGGACGCGGAAAGCCTTCTTCACCACCTGCGAGGTGGACCTCTCCTACGAGCAGAACGGCCAGCGCTACGACAAGAATGTCGAGGTCATGTTCGTCGACCTCCACAGCGGCGACTACGAGACGGGCCTCGTCGTTTCGGCCGATCACCCCGAGCTCGCCACGATCACGCTGGGGCTGGACATGCTCTGGAACCGGATCATCACGCTGGCGGTCTTCACCCTCCTCCTCGGCGGCGGCGGCCTTGCGATGATCTTCTTCGCCCTTCGCATCGTCCGCGCCCGCGCCCAGTTGCAGCACCCGGCACCCCTCACCGTCATCCCGGTCGAGATCACCGGCATGGAGACGAAGCGCGGCCGCCTTGCTGTCACCTATGCGGACCGGCTGAGCGAGCGGAAGACCAAGCGGGTCGCCCATACCCATTTCGAGAGCGGGCACGAGCCTATCATCGTCGGCGATGCCGGCAGCCACCCGGTCGCCCTTGCCGTCTGGCACGGCGCCACGTCGCTGCCCGTCCTCGTCGACGACCGGCTGGAGCGGATCGATATGACGCCCGAGGAGCGCAGAGAGGCGCTGGAGCCGCTTTACGCATCGGCGGCCGCGGCCGGCCACGGGACGACGGCAACCGCCCTCGCCCCCGCGCCGGCAAGGAAGGGCCTGTCGCTCGCGCAGCGGCTGGGGCTTGCGCTCCTCGTCGTGCTGCTCATCGTCGGCGGCATTTTCGGCTACTGGCTCTGGTACGTGACCAGCGCGCCCTCGCAGTACAATTCGCCGGGCATGGACATCAACGACATGATGCCGGAAGCGCTCAACCGATGGGGCTGCGACCAGCTCAAGGCCCGCTTCGGCGACGGCCTCGCCCCCTTCGGATGCACGGCCGCGGACTACCAGAGCTGGAAGTAATTCCGGGGCAGAAACCCCGATCCGGCGCGCGCCCCGATACCGAAGGGGCGCGCGCTTTCCCCTGCGACGCTATTGCGCTTCCATCGCGGGAATCCTTGCGCTAAAAGTGGTATCCACAATACCTTTTATCCACCGGTGGCCGGATATCACGGATGCGGATGACGCTTCATACCGACTATGCCCTGCGCATGCTGATCTACGTCGCCACACGGCGGGACGGGGCGTGCACGGTGAACGACGTCGCCGAGGCCTACGGGCTTTCGCGCAACCATCTCCTGAAAGTCGCGCAGACGCTGCGCGATCTCGGCCTCGTCGAGACGACGCGCGGGCGGGCCGGCGGCATCCGCCTTGCGCGGGCGCCGCGCGAGATCGGCATCGGGGCAATGGTCAGGGCGACGGAAGAGGAATTCTCGCTGGCCGAATGCATGCAGGCCGGGGGGGGGCGCCTGCGCCATCTCGCCCGCCTGCCGGCTGAAGGGCATGCTGCACGAGGCGCTCGGCGCCTTCCTGTCCGTGCTCGACAAATACACGCTTGCGGATATCGTACGCGACAGGGCCTCGCTCGGCCCGCTGCTCGGCATCGATCTCGCGGCGGCGTGAAGGAAAGGGGAACGCAATGCTATCCGGATTGACGGTTTCGGAGCGCCATGCCGCGCTCTTCGTGCTCGGCGCGCTGGCGCTGGTGGGGCTTGCCATGGCGGTGGCCGGCCAGGGCGATCCGCTCGCCGTGCACGGCTATATCGTGCTCGCCTTCAGCCTCGCCTTCGGCTTTGCGGTCCTGTCCGTCCTCTTCTCCCCCGAGCCGCCGGAAAGCCGGCTTTCGGAATATTACGACGACCCGACGCGGGTCGGCATCATCCTGTCGCTCGCCTGGGCGGTCGCCGGCATGTTCGTCGGTGTCTGGGTGGCGGCGCTCCTGGCATGGCCGGAGCTGACCTTCGTGGATTCGGCCTGGGCGAGCTTCGGGCGGCTGAGGCCCGTGCACACGTCCGGCGTCATCTTCGGCTTCGGCGGCAATGCGCTGATCGCCACCTCCTTCCATGTCCTCCAGCGCACCTGTCGCGCGCGGCTGCCCGACCAGTTCAGCCCGTGGTTCGTGCTGATCGGCTACAACCTCTTCTGTCTTGTCGCCGCGACCGGCTACCTGATGGGCCTCACCCAGTCCAAGGAATATGCCGAGCCGGAATGGTATGCCGACATCTGGCTTGTCATCGTCTGGGTCGTCTATTTCCTGATCTACATCCGCACGCTCCAGCGCCGCAAGGAGCCGCATATCTACGTGGCAAACTGGTACTACATGGCCTTCATCCTGGTCGTGGCGGTGCTGCACATCGTCAACAACCTCGCCGTGCCGGTCTCCTTCGGCCATGCGAAGAGCTATTCGCTGTTTTCCGGCGTTCAGGACGCCATGACGCAATGGTGGTACGGCCACAACGCCGTCGCCTTCTTCCTGACATCCGGCTTCCTCGGCATGATGTACTACTACCTGCCGAAGCGCGCGGAGCGGCCGATCTTCTCCTACCGGCTCTCCATCATCAGCTTCTGGGGCATCACCTTCATGTATATGTGGGCGGGCGCCCACCACCTGCACTACACCGCCCTGCCGCAATGGGTGCAGACGCTCGGCATGACCTTCTCCATCGTGCTGCTGGTGCCCTCCTGGGCGTCTGCCGGCAACGCGCTCGCCACGCTCAACGGCGCCTGGCACAAGGTGCGCGACGACGCGACGCTGCGCTTCATGATGGTCGCCGCCGTCTTCTACGGGCTTTCGACCTTCGAGGGCTCGTTCATGGCGATCCGCGCCGTCAACTCGCTCTCGCACTATACCGACTGGACCGTCGGCCATGTCCATGCCGGCGCGCTCGGCTGGGTGGCGATGATCACCTTCGGCTCGCTCTACGCCCTCGTGCCGTGGATGTGGAAGACGGAGCGCATGTATTCACCCAGGCTGATCGAGGTCCACTTCTGGCTCGCGCTGGCCGGCACCGTCGTCTACGTCTTCGCCATGTGGAATTCGGGCATCATCCAGGGCCTGATGTGGCGCACCTACAATGACAGCGGCACGCTCGCCTATTCCTTCATCGACAGCCTGGTCGCCATGCATCCCTACTATATCGCCCGCGCCTTCGGCGGCCTGCTCTTCCTTGCCGGCGCGGTGGTCTGCTGCATTAATGTCGGCATGACGATCCGCATGGCGCGCCATGCGCTGAAGACCGGGGCGGGCGGCGACGTTCCCGTCCTCGCACCGGCGGGAGAATGACCATGAAGGAATTCTTCCACCGCAGGATCGAGCGCAACGCCATCGGCTTCGTGCTCGCCATCGTCGGCGTCGCCTCCATCGGCGGCCTCGTCGAGATCGCCCCGCTCTTCACCATCCACGAGACGGTGGAGGACGCGCCGGACATGCGGCTCTACACGCCGCTGGAGCTGGCCGGCCGCAACATCTACATCCGCGAGGGCTGTTACGCCTGCCATTCGCAGATGATCCGCACGCTGCGCGACGAGGTGGAGCGCTACGGCCCCTATTCGCTCGCCGTGGAATCGAAATACGACCACCCGATGCTCTGGGGCTCCAAGCGCACCGGACCGGACCTTGCCCGCCTCGGCGGCAAGTATTCCGACGCCTGGCATGTCGCCCACCTGATGAACCCGCGCGACGTGGTGCCGGAATCGGTGATGCCGCGCTACGGCTGGCTGAAGACCAACGCGCTGAGGATCGACGATCTCGGCGAGCACCTTTCCGCCCAGCGCACGGTCGGCGTGCCCTATACGGACGAGATGATCGAACATGCGGTGGCGGACGCCCGCGGCCAGGCGAACCCGGACGGCAACGAGGCCGCCGGCGTCAGCGAGCGCTACGGCGAGAAGACGAATGTGCGTGCCTTCGACGGCAATCCGGGCCTCCTGACGGAGATGGACGCGCTCGTCGCCTATCTCCAGATCGTCGGCCAGCTCACCGGGGCCGCCCACCAGGAAGCAGCAGTGAAGGAGGAATGACATGGACGCGGATCACGGCACCATCGTCGCCTTCGCCAAGAGCTGGGGCCTGTTCTACCTCATCGCAATGGCCGTGGGCGTGCTGATCTACGCCCTCTGGCCGGGCAACCGGAAGCGCTTCAACCGCGCGAAGAAGAGCATTCTCGACAAAGACGACCGGCCGGGGGACTAGACGATGGCAACGGAAAGAAAAGATCCCGCCACCGGGCGGCTGACCACCGGGCATGAATGGAACGGCATCGAGGAGCTGGAGACGCCGATCCCGCGCGTCGTCATCTTCTTCCTGACGGTCACCACGCTGTTCGCCATCGGCTACTGGATCCTGATGCCGGCCTGGCCGCTCGGCGTCACCTATACGAAGGGCCTGCTCGGCATCGACCAGCGCGCCGTCGTGACGAAGCAGGTCGAGGACGCCGCCGCCACCCGCGCGGCCTGGACCGGCCGCATCGCCGAGGCGAGCCTCGAGGACATCGCCGCCGATCCCGACCTGATGAACCATGTGCGCGAGACGGGCCGCACGCTCTTCATCGACAATTGCGCCGCCTGCCACGGCACGCGCGGCACCGGCGGGCCGGGCTTTCCCAACCTTGCCGCCAGGGCCTGGCTGTGGGGCGGCGAGCCGGACACCATCGCCGAGACGATCCGCATCGGCATCAACGCCACCAACGATGAGACGCGCGTCTCGCAGATGATGGCCTTCGGCCGCGACGGCGTGCTCGACGACGGCCAGGTCCGCGCGGTCGCCGCCTATGTGCGCTCGCTCTCGGACCTGCCGATGGGGGCAAGCGACAAGGCGCTGGTCGAGGACGGCAAGCAGGTCTTCGCCGACAATTGCGTCGCCTGCCACGGCGAGGACGGGCATGGCAGCACGGATGTCGGTGCGCCGAACCTTACCGACGCGACATGGATATACGGCAGCGACGCGCAGACGGTCTACACCACGATCTATTCCGGGCGGCAGGGCCACATGCCGCACTGGGAGGGCCGGCTCTCGCCGGTCGACATCAAGATCCTGGCGCTCTATGTCGGCACGCTCGGGGAGGCCGCCCGATGAACACGCTTGCGGAAAAGCCGCGCCTCAACTGGCGGCTCGTCTCCTTCCTGATCGTCGGGGCGGGCGTGCTGGTCTTCATCGGCGCCAATGCGCATCTCGTCCATGTCGCCCTCTCCTCGCAGCCCGACTGCGTGGAGCACCTGAAGACGCAAGGCCGGGACGGCGCATACCGCGCCGCCGGCCCGGCCTGCTGAACGGAGGAGACCCCATGGGAACGACCGAAAAGACCGGCAACGCGCCCCTGCCGCTCGCCGAGCAGCGCCGCCGCCGCCTTCCCGCCAGCGCCGCCCTCGGCTGGCTTTCCGCCGGCTGGCGTGACCTCTGGCACACGCCGCTGCCGAGCCTCCTCTACGGGCTTGCCGTCTTCCTTATCTCCATCGCGGTGGTCTGGTGCCTCTTCCGCTGGGAGCTGGACTATATCCTCTTCCCGGCGCTCGCCGGCTTCATGGTGGTCGGCCCGCTGGTGGCGATCGGCCTCTACCGCAAGAGCCGGGACCTGGAGGACGGCATCGCGCCGAGCCTGTCGCGCATGATCTTCGTCAAGGCCGCTTCGGGCGGGCAGGTCTGGTATACCGGCGCGATCCTCTGCCTGCTGATGGTCGTCTGGATGCGCGCCGCGGTCATCATCTATGCGCTCTTCGTGGGGCTTCGCCCCTTCCCCGGCCTCGACGGTGTCGTCGCCATGCTGTTCTCGACGCCCGAGGGGCTCGGCATGCTCGCCGTCGGCACGGCGGTGGGCGGGCTCTTCGCCGCCTTCTCCTTCGCCATCAGCACCTTCGCCATCCCCATGCTGCTCGCCGAGAAGACGGATGCCTTCACGGCCATGGGCACCAGCATCTCGCTGGTCTTCCGCAACCTGCCGGTCATGCTCGCCTGGGGCGCCATCGTGCTCGTCCTCACCGCGCTCGGCATCGCCACGGGCTTCCTCGGCCTCATCGTCATCTTCCCACTGCTCGGCCACGGCACCTGGCACAGCTACAGGGCGATCCGATGAGGGGCCGGCCTGCGCCGCAGCGCACCATCGTCATCGACGGCAAGCCCCTGCCGGAAGTGCTGGACGAGGCGATGGTCCATGCCGTGGTGCACGGCTTCTACGACGAGATCCGCAGGGACGACCTGCTCGGCCCGATCTTCAACGGCCATATCGCGCCGGATGACTGGCCGGCGCATCTTGCCAGGATGTGCAATTTCTGGTCGGCGACGCTGCTGCGCACCGACCGCTACGAGGGCCGCCCGCTGCCGCCGCATCTTGCCATCCCGGAGCTTCAGGAAGCGCATTTCCGCCGCTGGCTCTCGCTCTTCCGGGCGACGGTCGAGCGGCTCTGCCCGCCGGAGGTCGCCGATCTCTTCCTCAACCGGGCATTGCGCATCGCCCATTCCTTCCGCCTCGCCATCGCCTTCCACCGCGGCGAGGATTCCATGGCGATCGCGCCGATCTCCCGGGACATGCTTTCCAAGGATGCGCCGCCGGACGGCAAGGGTTGAACCGGCATCAGCCAATCGTCACAGAGCGGTGCTAGACTAATGCGATTGTGATCGACGCATTCGCAGGAGCCGCAGCATGAGTGTCACCCTTGCCCAGATGAAGGCCGTGGAGGCGCTGTCGCGCACGGGGAAGTTTTCCGCCGCGGCCGAGGAACTGGGCATCAGCCAGCCGACCGTCTCCTCGCAGGTGCAGGCCTTCGAGCAGCTCTGCAAGCGGCGCATCTTCCAGCGCAAGGGGCATACGGTGAAGGTCGCGGCCGGGGCGCAGGAGCTGATCGCGAAGATCCGCGTCACGCTGAAATGCCTCGCCGACGTCAACGAGGCGCTCTATTCCGAAGCGCGCATGGAGCGCGGCACGCTCGGCGTCGGCTTTTCCGCCCATCGCCTGATCATGCCGGCGCTGACCGCCTTCGTGCGGCGCTATCCGGCGATCCATATCAACACGCAAGGGGGCCCCTCGCTTTCCCTGCTCGGCGACGTGCTGAACGGCGATCTCGACCTTGCCGCCGTCTCCATGCCGCTCGCCGACGAGCGGCTGTTCTGCGAGGAGATCCTGCGCAGCCGCATCGTCATCTACGGCCCCAAGAGCCATTCGGCGCTGCAGGGCAGCGCGCTGACGCTACGGCAGCTCGCCCCCGAAAAGCTCGTCCTGTGGAACCGGATGTCCGGCACGCGCTCGACGCTCGACCTTGCCGCGCGGCAGGCGGGCGTCACGCTCAACTGCGTGCTGGAAGTCGCCACGCTCGACGTCGCCTATGCATCGGCGGCCGCCGGCATCGGGCTCGGCTGCGCCATCGAGGGCGAGGTGCAGGCGGACAGCAATATCGACGTCGTGCCGCTGGCCGATCCGGAACTTTCCATCGGCCATTATCTCGTCTGCCTGCCGGAATGCCGCGAACATGCCGCCGTCGAAGCGTTTTTCGGCATTGCCCGCGCCCATTACGGGCTGGCCGGCGGCCCGGTTCCCGGCGACGGGTCAATCGATCATAGACAAAATCTATGATTTAGCGCGTTTCATATGCCTGTCATATAACAGGGCTAGCTGTTCCCTCGAACTTAATCCCCATATTCGAGAGGGCTCCCGATGAAGAACCACCTTTTCGCCGCCACGCTTTCGCTGGCCGCGCTTGCCGCCGGCTCGGCTTTCGCCGAGACGAGGCTGACCGTCTACACCGCCTTCGAGGCCGAGCAGCTCGAGGCCTACAAGGCCGCCTTCGAGAAGGCGAACCCGGACATCAAGATCGACTGGATCCGCGATTCCACCGGCGTCGTCACCGCCAAGCTGCTCGCCGAGAAGGAAAACCCGCAGGCCGACGTGGTCTGGGGCCTTGCCGCCACCTCGCTGCTGCTGCTCAAGCAGGAAGGCATGCTGGAAGCCTATGCCCCGGCCGGCGCCGACAAGCTGGACCCGCGCTTCCGGGACGAAGCCAATCCGCCGGCCTGGGTCGGCCTCGATGCCTGGTCTGCGGCGCTCTGCGTGAACACCGTCGAGCTTGAAAAGGCCGGCGCCGCTATGCCGAAGAGCTGGGCCGACCTCACCAAGCCGGAATACAAGGGCATGATCGCCATGCCGAATCCGGCCTCCTCCGGCACCGGCTTCCTCGATGTCGCCGCCTGGCTGCAGATGATGGGCGAGGAAAAGGGCTGGTCCTACATGGACGCGCTCGACGCCAACATCTCCAGCTACATGCATTCCGGCTCCAAGCCCTGCAAGGACGCCGCCCGCGGTGAAGTGACCATCGGCATCTCCTTCGACTTCCGCGGCGCGCAGGAAAAGACCCGCGGCGCGCCGGTCGAGGTGGTGGTTCCGGAAGAAGGCATCGGCTGGGATGCGGAAGCCGCCGCCATCGTCGCCGACACGGACAAGCTGGACGCAGCCAAGAAGCTCCTCGACTTCTCGATCTCCGAGGACGCGATGAAGCTCTATAACCAGAACTACGCGATCCTCGCCGTTCCGGGCATCGCCCAGCCGGTGGAGAACTTCCCGGCCGACGTCGACAAGAAGATGATCAAGAACGACTTCCAGTGGTCGGCCTCCAACCGCGAGCGCATCCTGACCGAATGGGAAAAGCGCTACGGCAGCAAGAACGAGCCGAAGGGCTGATCGCGAAACCCCTCCCCAACCCCTCCCCACAAGGGGGAGGGGCTTACCTCGCCGCTCCGTTTGCATTCGATTTCGAGCAGTGAGCAAGCCTCTATCCTTCTCCCCCCTTGTGGGGGAGATGCCGGCAGGCAGAGGGGGTCTTTCCCCGTATTTCCATTTCCACAGGCAGAGGCAACTCATGCAGACCGACAACCTGAAGCACCAGCCGCATGTGCGGATCGACCACGTCACGAAATCCTTCGGCGATTTCTCCGCGCTGCGGGACGTCTCGCTCGATATCTGGCCGGGCGAGTTCATCTGCTTCCTCGGCCCGTCCGGCTGCGGCAAGACCACGCTTTTGCGCGCCATTGCCGGCCTCGACATCCAGAGCGAAGGGCAGATCTTCATGAACGGCCGCGACGTCTCGGCCCTGCCGCCCTCTCAGCGCGATTTCGGCATCGTCTTCCAGTCCTATGCGTTGTTCCCCAATCTCACGGTCAACCAGAACGTCGCCTATGGCCTCGTCGGGCGCGGCCTGAAGCGCGCCGAGATGGACAGGCGCGTCGCTTCGCTGCTCGACACCGTCGGCCTGCCCGACCAGGGCAGGAAACATCCGACGAAGCTTTCCGGCGGCCAGCAGCAGCGCGTGGCGCTCGCCCGCGCACTGGCGACCGAGCCGAAGCTCCTCCTCCTCGACGAGCCGCTTTCCGCGCTCGACGCCAAGGTCCGCAACCACCTGCGCCGCGAGATGAAGGACCTCCAGCGCAATCTCGGCGTCACCACCATCATGGTCACGCACGACCAGCACGAGGCGCTGACCATGGCCGACCGCATCGTCGTCATGAGCGGCGGCCAGATCGAGCAGGTCGGCACGCCCGAGGAGATCTACCAGAACCCGGCCAGCGCCTTCGTCGCCGATTTCGTCGGCGAGATGAACTTCATCCCCGCCGAGATCGTCGCCGACAACCGCGTGCGCATCGGCCGCATCGAATTCGACGCCGACACGTCCGGCCAGCGCGAGCGTTCGGTCCTTGCGGCCGTGCGCCCGGAGGATGTCGTCGTCAGCACCGCCGACGGGCGGCCGAACAGTTTTCGCGCCCGCATCGAGGAGGGCGAGTTCCTCGGTTCCTTCTTCCGCGCCCGCTTCGGCGGCGGCGACCTCGGCGAGAACAGCCTGCGCGCCGACGTCGCCATGCACGACATCCGCAACCTGAAGCTCCGCCCCGGCGAGGAAATGCCCGTCGCGATCCCGCGCGAGCGCATCCGTGTCTATGCGCAGGCGGTCTAGCAGCTCCAGGAAAAGTGCGAAGCGGTTTTCCGTCCGGAACTGCGCCAGAACAGAGAGAAAACCATGCCGGATATCGCAGCCGCCCGCGGCATCGTCATTCCCCCCGCCTATCGCCGCACCCGCATCCGGCCGAAGCTCGCCGGCGACGAGCTGATCCAGCGGGGCCTCCTCGGCCTTGTCATGCTCTATCTCGTCGTCGCGCTGGTGCTGCCGCTGTCGCTGGTCGGCATGAAGGCCCTGCAGACCTTCCATTTCCCGCTGCAGCAGGTGAGCGTCGAGTTCCGCAAGGACGGCGCCTGGACGCCGCAGGGCACGCTGGCCGACTGGGCGCTGAAATCCGGCTTCGTGCAGAACCCCGACCTTATGCCGAGCGAGCGCAGCCGCATCGAGCCCGCCGCCATCATTCCCAAGCGCGAGCGCCGCGACATCGAGGCCGTGCGCCTCAGCGACACCTCGCCGGCAGGGGGCCTCATCGTCATCGGCGGCAAGCCGACGCTCGGCAAGACCGTGGAGGTGGCGAAGGCCGATTTCGGCGCGGTGCAGATGAAGCCGGCCATGGCCTACGGGCTCGACAATTTCGCCTTCTACTTCCGCACGGCGAGCCTTCGCCAGTCGATCTTCAACTCGCTGATCGTCGCCATGCTCGTCGCCGGCATCGTCACGCCGCTCTCCTTTGCCTTCGCCTACGGGCTGATGCGCACCCATATGCGCGGCAAGGGCGTCTTCCGCCTCATCGCCTCCATTCCGGTGCTCGTGCCCTCGCTGCTGCCGGCCATCGGCCTCGTCTATCTCTTCGGCAAGCAGGGCGTGCTGACACCGATCCTCCTCGGCGTGCCGATCTACGGCCCGCTCGGCATCGTGCTCGCCTCGGTCTTCTTCACCCTGCCGCATGCGCTCGTCATCATGACCGTGGCGCTCTCGGCCAGCGACCAGCGGCTCTACGAGGCGGCCGAGGTGCTGCGCGCCTCCCCCTTCCGCATCTTCCGCACCGTGACGCTGCCCGGCGCGCGCTACGGCCTGATCTCCGCCTTCTTCGTGGTCTTCACGCTCGTCGTCACCGATTTCGGCGTGCCGAAGGTGATCGGCGGCGATTTCCCGATGCTGGCGCTCGACATCTACAAGCAGGTGATCGGCCAGCAGAACTTCCAGATGGGCGCGGTCGTCTCGCTCGTCCTGCTGCTGCCCGCCATCGTCGCCTTCGTCGTCGACCGCATGGTCAGCCGCCGCCAGGTGGCGCAGATGACGGCGCGCGCCATGCCCTATACGCCGAAGGAGGACAAGCGCCGCGACCGCGTCTTCTTCGCCTTCTGCGCGGCCGTCTCGCTGTTCCTGCTCTCGATCATCGGCATGTGCCAGCTCGCCGCGCTCGCCAGGTTCTGGCCCTACGACCTGACGCCCGGCCTGCAGCACTACGACTTCAACCGCATGGACGGCGGCGGCTGGCGCTCCTATGCCAATTCGCTGCAACTCGCCGTGCTGGTCGCGACCATCGGCGCGGGCATCGTCTTCCTCGGGGCCTATCTGGTCGAGAAGACGCGCAATTTCGAGACGCCGCGGCTCATCATGCAGATGCTCGCCATGATCCCCATGGCGGTGCCCGGCATGGTGCTCGGCCTTGCCTATATCTTCTTCTTCAACAACCCTTCCAATCCGCTGAACTTCATCTACGGCACGATGGCGATCCTCGTCGTCTGCACGATCAGCCATCTCTATATCGTGCCGCACCTGACGGCGGCGACGGCGCTGAAGCAGCTCGACGGCGAGTTCGAGGCGGTCTCCATGTCGCTGAAGCAGCCCTTCTGGCGCACGCTCGGCCGCGTCAGCATACCGGTCTGCTTCCCCGCCATGGCGGAGGTGTGGATCTACCTCTTCGTCAATGCCATGACGACGGTCTCGGCGGTGGTCTTCATCTATTCCTCCACCACCACCCTCTCCTCCATCGCCGTGCTCAACATGGACGATGCCGGCGACATCGCGCCGGCCGCCGCCATGGGCATGATGATCTTCTACACCAATGTCGTCGTCCGGGTGCTGCACGGCTGGGGCGCGGATGCCGTGGTGCGCCGCCTCCAGACCTGGCGCACGCGCTGAACCGGGAAACCACCATGCGCAGCAATCAGGGATTCGATCTCGTCGTCGTCGGCGCCGGCATCGTCGGCCTCGGCACGGCGCTCGCCGCCGCCCGCAAGGGCAAGAGGGTCGCCGTCGTCGAGCGCAACGCCAGGGCCGTCGGCGCCTCCATCCGCAATTTCGGCTTCGTCACCGTTTCCGGCCAGAAGGCCGGCGAGCATTGGGCAAGGGCCCGCCGCGCCCGCGACGTCTGGGCGGAGATCGTCGGGCAGGCCGGCATCGAGGTGGTGCATCGCGGCCTCGTCATGCCGGCCTATCGCAGGGAGGCCGCGGACGTGCTCGACGCCTTCCTCGAAACCCCGATGGGCGCCGACTGCCACAGCATCACATCGGGCAAGGCGCTGGACTACGTGCCGGCGCTTCGCGAAAACGGCATGCGCAGCGCCCTCTACAGCCCGCACGAATTGCGGGTGGAATCGAAGGACGCCATCCCGAAGCTCGCAGTCTGGCTGGAAGAGAAGCACGGCGTTTCCTTCCACTGGAGCACCGCCGTCACCGGCATCGACGGCGAGCGCATCGAGACGAGCCGCGGCGTACTGAATGCCGGGGCGGTCGCCGTCTGCCCTGGCGACGATTTCTCGACGCTCTATCCCGGGCGCATTGCGCCCTACGGCCTGAAGGTCTGCACGCTGCAGATGCTGCGCATCGCCCCTGCGGCGCCCGTGCGCTTCGGCGCGGCCGTCATGTCGGACCTCAGTTTCGGCCGCTACGAGGGCTTCGCCGACCTGCCGGAAGGCCGCGCGCTCGCCGCCCGGCTCGACGCCGACTGCGCCGAGATGCGCGCCGCCGGCATCCATGTCATCGCCGTGCAGTCCTCGGACGGCTCACTGGTCGTCGGCGACAGCCATGTCTACGGCAACGCCCCGCAGCCCTTCGCCGAGGAGCGCATCGACGACCTGATCCTCAAGGGCTTCGACGAGATCTTCGACATGCCGGGCCGGCGCGTCACGGCGCGCTGGGTCGGCACCTATGCCTCGGCCAGCGACCGAACCGTCCTCGTCGACAGGCCCGCCGACAATATCCGCCTCGTCATGGTCACGGGCGGCACCGGCGCCTCGACGGGCTTCGCGCTCGGCGAGGAGGTCATTTCCGATATCTATGCTTAGGAGAACATCATGAGCCATCTCAAGGCTGTCGTCTTCGATTGGGCCGGCACGGTCATCGACTTCGGTTCCTTCGCGCCGATGGGCGTTTTCGTCGAGGCCTTCCGCCGCTTCGGCATCGAGGTTTCCATCGCGGAGGCCCGCGAGCCGATGGGCCGGCCGAAATGGGACCATATCGAGGCCATGCTCGCCCAGCCGCGCATCCGCGCCGCCTGGACGGAAAAGCACGGCCGCGCGCCGGCGACCGAGGACATCCAGGCGGTCTACGACGTCTTCGTGCCGCTCAACGAGCAGGTCGTCAGCGACTATTGCGACCTCGTGCCCGGCACGGTCGAGACCGTCGCGGCGCTGCGCGGGCGGGGCCTGAAGATCGGCTCCACCACCGGCTATACGCGCTCGATCATGGCCCGCGTGCTGCCGCTCGCCGAAAGGCAGGGCTACGCCCCCGACAACCTCGTCTGCGCCGGCGACCTGCCGCATGGCCGCCCGACGCCGATGAACATGTACAGGTGCTTTCTCGACCTCGACGTCTGGCCGGCCTCTGCCGTCGTGAAGGTGGACGATACCGGCGTCGGCATCGACGAGGGCCGGGAAGCCGGCACCTGGACGGTGGGCCTCGCGCTCTCCGGCAACGAGGCCGGCGTCACCGCGGACGAACTCGCCGCCCTCTCCGACGGGGAGCGCCAGGCCTTGCGCGAAAAGGCGAGCGCCGCCCTCGGTCGCCACCGCCCCCACTACATCATCGACACAGTCGCCGACCTGCCGCCGATCATCGAGGAGATCGAGGCGCGCATGGCAAGGGGCGAAAGGCCCTGACACCCGCGCGGCGGCCGGCGAATGGCCACCGGATGGCGCCCGCAGGGGCGGCACCATGCTCCGGCCACCTCACCGGCTCATGAAAAAAGGCCCGCCACCGGGGCGGGCCAAGTCGCTCGGGGAGTAAAAACCGAGCGGGGGAAATGAAACTTCATGTGTGGGCGCTGGCACGCTTACCCCAAGCCGCGAGTGCGAGGCCGCCGAGAACAAGCGCCACACCCGCGGCGAACAGCAGGCCGAGCCTGTCGCCGAACAGAAACGCACTGGCGCCAATACCGAATACGGGTTGCAGATATTGCACGCTCGCAGCGATGCGGGCGGGAACAGCCTTCAGAAGATAGAGCCACAGGATCAGCCCGATCACGGTGACCACGACGCCGAGATAGACGATGGCTGCCAGAGCCTGTGCGGTGATGCCGACAGGCTGGCGGGACATTTCCCAGCCCGCGAGCGGCAGGACCGTCAGGAGCCCGACGAGCATGTTCCATGCAGCAACGGGCAGCAGGCCGTACTTCTCCGCCAGTTCGGCGCTCCAGATGTAATAGGCCGCGATGCCGGCGGACGAGATCAGCATCAGGGCCACCCCGGAGACCGTCGTTCTCGACATGTCGTCGACGCCCGGTCCACTGCCGACGGCGACGAGGGCGATCCCAAGGAAAGCGGCAAGGAGGCCGCTCCATTGCAGCGGCGTCACCGACTGCCTGAAGCGGATGGCGGCCAGAATGACGATGAACAGCGGGATGGTTGCCGAAAGGATGGTCGCAACGGAGGCCGACGTGCCCTGCACGCCGAAGGACTGCGCGACGTTGCCGAGCGTGATGCCCATGACGCCGAGGCCGATGATGGGAAGAACCGCCTTTGCGGGAACCCGCAGTTCCCGCCGAGCCAGGAACATCATCAGCGGCACGGCGACCATGAAGCGGAGCGCCGTCAGGGTCATGGGCGGGATGCTGCCGAGGCCAAGCTTGGTGATCGGGATCGAAAGTCCCCACATCAGCGCCAGCAGGAACATGGCTCCGAAGCTCTTCATCGAGAGGGAACCTATCGAGGTGAGCGATTGCGGCGCGACGGTTACGTCAGGGGAATTCTGAGACACTTCCAGGGGGCCTTGCGGATTGGCACTCGCTTGCGACTGTGTCATGTGTAGGCCGGGATTTACCCGCCCGACAAACCATTTGTTCTCACAGGACGCGTGATACCAGATCACGCATATGACCATGGCCGACCAGCTTCCCCCGCTTCAGACACTCCGGGCATTCGAGGCGACGGGACGGCGCCTGAGCATGACGCTCGCGGCGCAGGAGCTCCACCTGACCCACGGCGCCGTGAGCCGCCAGATCAAGGCGCTGGAGGATCATCTGGGCGTGCCGCTCTTTCGCCGCCTCACCCGCAGGATCGAGCTGACCGATGCGGGGCAGGCTTTCTTCAGCACGGTAACGCGGCTCCTGTCGGAACTGGCACGTGAGGCGGAGGAACTGCGCCGGAAGAACGACACGTCCCGTCTGGTCGTGAATTGCAGCGTCTCCTTTGCCAGCAAGTGGCTGACGCAGCGCCTTCATCGCCTGATGGCGACTTCTCCCGATCTCGATATCCATCTGGAAGTAACCGATGCACCGGTGGATTTCGCGGCAGGCCATGTCGACGTGGCGCTGCGCTATGGCGACGGCGAGTATGCCTTCGCGGCATCCGAGCGCATCATGAACGAAACGGTCTCGCCGGTCTGCTCCCCTGACTATCGCGACAGGATGGGCGGGTTCCATGCGATGGACGATCTAGCGAAATGTCAGCTCATCCACGAGATCGGGATGAACACGACATGGGAACGGTGGTTCGCGATGATGGCGCTGCCCTATCCGGGCAGGCGCGGACCCGGATACAGCCACGGCAGCATGTCCATCGACGCTGCCGTGCGCGGGGCGGGTGTCGCGCTCGGCCGGAGCGTCCTCGTCGCGGAGGACCTTGCCGCCGGCCGCCTGATATCGCTCTTCCCGCAGGCGACGCTTGAAGTCGAATGGGGCTACGACCTGATCTACAGGATCGGCAATCAGGACCACCCGAAGGTCCGCATTTTCCGGGACTGGATCCTGCGGGAAGTGCGGGAGTTCACGCGAAGCACGCAGCCGTGACACGCCCGCTTTCAGTGGGGAGCCGCCATGCCGCTCCTAGGCGAACATCGCGCGACGCGCCCACGGGCGCGCTACCGCCAACGCGACAAGGGCGGAAGCTGCCATCGTCACGGCGGTCAGGACAAAGGGGCTCCACCAGCCGACGTGATCGAACAGCAGGCCGCCGGCAAATGCGCCCGACGTGATGGCGAACTGGATGAGTGCGACGAACCACGCTCCGCCTTCCTCAAGACGATCGGGAATCGTCCGGGTCATCCATGTCGTCCATGCCGCCGGAACAGGAGTCGTGAACAATCCCCAGAGAAGCAGCAGGCCCGCCGTCACGAAGGCGAACGAACCGAGGCCGACGAGGGCGAGCGCGACAATCACCAGAAACGCGGGAAAGCCGATCAGGACGTGCCCCATATGGGAGCGCAGAATGCCGGGAATCAACCAGGTGCCGCCGAGACCCGCAAGACCGACCCCGAGAAGGACGAGCGAGAGCGCGTTGACGTCGAGGAGCGTGATGTCTTCGAGAAACGGCCGCAGATAGGTCGATAGTGCGAACTGCCCCATGAAGAACAGGATCATCGCGGTCATGCCGAGTGCGAAGGTGCGGTTCGCCATGAGGGCGAACGTCCGGCCGAGCGATCCATGCCGGGCGCCCGGCATCCGGGGAAGGACGGCAAGTTGCCAGAGGAAGGCGGCGGCGCCGATCGGCACCACGATGAAGAACGCGCCGCGCCAGCCGATCAGGCCGCCGAGGAAGCTGCCGAGCGGGGCCGCGATTACGGCCGCGAGTGCACTACCGCCCTGAAGCATGGCAAGCGCCTTCGGCACGTCGGACGTGGAGGCGATGCGGGCGATGATCGCCGTCGACAGCGACCAGTAGCCGCCGATCGATATGCCGATGAGCGCGCGGCCGATCATGAACACGAGGTAGTTCGGTGCGAGCGTCACGATCAGACCGGAGGCGACGAGCACAATGGTGTAGCCGAGGACGACCAGACGACGGTCGAAACGGCCGAGCACGACGTTGCTGAACAGAGCCGTGAAGACCGCGAAGAAGCCGGAAATCGATATCGCCTGCCCCGCCTGGCCGGCGGTGATCGCCAGTTCATCCGCGATCGGCGTGAGAAGGCTGACAGGCATGAACTCGGAGGCGACGAGCGTGAAGGAGGTCAGCATCATGCAGATGACGGCGCTCCACGGCGTCGTCCGGGTTTCGATTTTCATGTCGTATGCGGTGTCCATATCGATGTTTCGCTTCAAAAGGGGCTGTTCATGGAATCCGGCGAGGGCCGCGTGTTGCCGTTGGGGCATTCCCGTGCGCCGGGACGCCATGTCCGACGATGGCCGGCCCCTATCGGGGCGCAGCGCCTGCCTCGCTTCGTCGGGAGACAAGTAGCACCGTTCGATAATGCGGATTAGCTGCCGCAATTTGCATGGACTTATCGAGTTCGGCTATTAATGGAGAAAGCCCGCCAACCAGGGAATCCGGCATGGCCCGCGGAAATTTCAACGAACTGCTGCTTTTCCTCGCGGTCGCCGAGGAGCGGAGCTTCACCAGGGCGGCCGCCAAACTCGGCGTTGCGCAATCCACCCTGAGCTATGCGGTCAAGGAGCTGGAAGCCCGGATGGGGCTGCGGCTGCTGACGCGGACGACGCGCAGTGTGTCGACCACCGAGGCCGGGGAGCGTCTCAAGCAATCGCTCGGACCGCGCATCTCGGAGATCGAGGCCGACATCGAAGCGCTGATGGCCTACCGTGACAAGCCTGCGGGCACGGTCAAGATCACCCTGTCGAACCACGCAATGGAGAGTGTGGTCTGGCCCAAGCTCGCGCCGATCCTCGGGGAATATCCCGACATCAAGCTGGAGCTCAGCGTCGACAACTCGTTCCGCGATATCGTCCAGGACGGTTTCGACGCGGGCGTGCGCCTTGGCGAGAGCCTCGAGAAGGACATGATCGCCGTCCGGATCGGGCCAGACTGGCGGCTGGTCGCCGTCGGCTCGCCGGGCTATTTCACGGCGCATCCCGTACCGACCACGCCGCAGGAACTGATGCGCCACGATTGCATCAATCGGCGGCTGGACCGCGTGGGCGGCCTCTACGCCTGGGAATTCGAGAAGAACGAGGAAGAGGTGCGGGTGCGGGTGGAGGGCCGGTTCACCTTCAACACCGACAACGAGATGGTGAATGCCGCATTGCAGGGATACGGCATTGCCTTTGTGCCCGAGAGCTATGTCGAGGCGCATGTCAGGGAAGGACGCCTGACACTCGTCCTCGAGGACTGGACGCCGAAATTTCAAGGCTACTACCTCTATTATCCGAGCCGCCGGCAGAACCTGCCGGCGTTCTCGGTTATCGCGGACGCTCTTCGCGAGAGGGGGGCCTGAGCCTGTCGAGCCTGCGATAAGAATAAGGCCGCAGACCCAGGCGATCCCGATCAGAGGTTTTCCCTATAGAAGGGGATGAGTTTTGCGAGCGCCTGCCCGACCGGCTCGGGCTTGTCATAGAGGTCGTAATGCGACCAGCCCTCGATCACGACCAGTTCCTTCTTCTTCGAGGCGGCACGGCCGATGATCTCGCAGCCGTCGCGATAGGCGCCAAAGGCGCCGACCTGATCGCCGACAACGACGCAGAGCGGCTGGGTCAGGAGGACTTCGGCCAGGTGGAAGGCATCCCAGCCAATGGCCGCGGCCTGATGCGAGGGCATCGAGCGATTGAGGCCGTTCGGCTGCCGGCCGCGCGGCGTGCGATAGTATTCGGTCGCCTCCAGGGGATCTCGATCCGTGACGCCGAGGCGTCGGGCCTCTGCCGGCGACGGCGGCAACAGGTCGTCGACCTTGAACTCCGCGCCGCGGGCCTCGGCCGTGCGCTGCCTGGCCATCGCTTCCAGCGCACCAATCGGATCGTAGCCGGTGAAGCCTTCACGCATCAGCCGGCCGTAGTTTGCGCCTGTGACGGTGCCGACGGCCTTGATGCGCCGTTCGGTCATCGCGGCATTGATCGAATAGCCGCCACCGCCGCAGATACCGAGCACGCCGATGCGGTTCTCATCGACATAGGGCAGCGTCACCAGATAGTCGGTGACGTGGCGAAAATCCTCGACGCGCAGGGTCGGGTCCTCGATGAAGCGTGGCTCGCCCCCGCTCGACCCCTGGAAGCTGGCATCGAAGGCGATGACGACGAAGCCTTCCCTTGCCAGTGCAACGCCATAGACATTGCCCGAGGTCTGGTCCTTGCAGCTCCCGATCGGATGGGCGCTGATGATGGCCGGATAGGTCTTCGACCTGTCGAAGTCCGGCGGAAAATGGATATCGGCGGCGATGTCCCAGGACATGTCGCGGTTGCGGATTTTCACGGTTTCCATGATGCAGTCTCCTCTTTCGTCAATTCCGATTGATTGGTGGCCGGATCGCTTCGGGCGAGGTCACATGAAGGCGGGCTTGCCGCCATCCGTTCCGGGCTTGTTGATGCCGATATTGCGATTGCCGAGAGGGCCGGACGCCTCGGCAAGCTGGACGACCACGGCCGCGACGCTCCTGCGCGACACTTCCGTTCCCTTGAACGGTTCGTTGCGCTCGGTGAGTTCGAAATCCACCTCTTCCGCATCGGTCAGCCATGCCGGGCGCAGGATCGCATAATCCAGCCCGGAGGCCTCGATCAGGTCGGCGGCCTTGCGATAGGGCGGAAGATAATCGCCGATTTCGCGGTTGTTCCACTCGCCGAACTTGCCGGGCACCTCGTCGTAGATGCCCAGCGTCGTGCAGAAGACCAGCTTTTCCGTACCGGTCTCCTTCATGGCGGCGATGATCGCAGCTGCCTGCAGATCGATATCGCCTGCAAGGTTTGCATAGACGATGTCCTGCCCGGCCACCGCCGCCTTCAGCATGGCACCGTCGAGCACGTCGGCCGCGATCACGCGGGCATTGCCCGGAATGTCCCGGCCGAGCCTCTTCGCATCGCGCAGGAACAAGGTCATCGCGACGCCCTCCCGTCCCGCCAGCATGTTCACGACATGGCGGGCGATCTGGCCGCTCGCACCGAGGATCGATATCTTCGTCACGGTCATCTCCTTGCAGATTTCCCGGGAAGCGGGCGCCTGCCGCTTACCATTCCTCAACAAAGATAATCCCCTGGACGGCTTCGAAAAATCCGGGCATTCTTCAATGAGTTTGAAGCCTATCTTCACAATCAGGAACCCATGGACCGTAATCTGCTTCCCGCGCTCGCGGCATTTGCGGAAGTGGCACGCGCGGGAAGCTTTACTCGCGCGGCCGCCCAGATGCGCATTTCGCCTTCCGCGCTTTCGCAGATCATCCGCACGCTGGAAAAACGGCTTGATGTCCGTCTGCTGAACCGTTCGACCCGGTCGGTGTCCGTCACCGAGGATGGCCGCAGGCTTCTGGCCGAGATGAATCCGGGCCTCGCGATGATCACGGATGCGGTGGGCAACCTCGGCGCCTCGGCGAGGCGCCCGACGGGCGAACTGCGCATCAACACCTCGGGCTTTGCCGCCCGCTATTTCCTGGAGCCGCATCTCGGCGAATTCAGACGGCGTTATCCGCTCGTCCATCTGGAAATCATCATCGACGACGGCCTCGGCGACATCATCGGCGAGGGATGCGACGCGGGCATTCGCCTGCGCGAGAGCGTCAACGACAGCATGATCGCCATTCCGATCAGCCCGCCCATGGCGATGGCGGTGGTCGGTTCCCCCGCCTTCTTCGCGGGAAAGCCCCCGCCGCAGGTGCCGTCCGAGCTTGAGCGGTTCGACTGCGTGGGCTTTCGGCCCAGCAGAGGCGGCGGCCTCTATCGCTGGGATTTCACGGACCCGGCGACCGGACGACAGTTCGAGATCGCCCCGCGTGGAAGCCTCGTCACCAACAGCGACGAGATGATGATACGCGCGGCGCTGCAGGGCGCAGGGCTCGTCATGCATATGGAAATCGCCCTGCGCGAGCATATAGCCGGCGGGGCACTGCTGCGCGTGCTCGATGCCTGGTGTCCGCCTTTCGACGGCTTCGATCTCTATCTGCCGTCTCGCGAGCAGATGCCGGCGAAGCTCCGCGCGCTGGTCGATTTCCTCGTCGAGAAAAGGGACGCTCTTTCCGGGCCTTAGCCACTCCTGCTCCCTCCAGCCATCCCAGGCGGTCCGATACCGGCAGAGGTCGGGGCCGCCCCTTCCGGAGGCTGGCGGCACGTTTCGCGCGCCTCTCATGCATTCCACGTAAAGAGCCCTGTTCATTTTGTATATTTTATGCAAATCTAGTTCGGCAATGGACAATCGACTGGCAAGCCGCCCCGGCAAGGAAATGGCAATGACGTCAATAAACCTTTCGCTCGATCGAATCCGGTCGATTACGATGCTGGCGCTCACTCGCAACGGATTTTCGGACAAGCAGGCGCGCGCCGTTGCGGATGTCGTCACCCGGGCGGAAGCGGACGGTTGCCAATCCCATGGACTGTACCGTGTGCCAGGCTATGTCGCGGCCGTGCGCTCGGGACGAGCCAACGGGGCCGCGGAACCTCGGGTGAACATGCGGGCTCCCGGCGTCATATATGTCGACGGCGACAGGGGTTTCGCGCCGGCCGCCTTCGAAGCCGCAAGGACCGCACTCGTCTCCGCCGCGCGGCAAAACGGTATCGCGGCGCTGGCCTGCGGAAACACGCATCACTTCTCCGCCCTGTGGGCGGACCTCGAACCGCTGATTGCAGCCGATCTGGTGGCATGGTGCTATGTCGTCGGGCAATGCGCCGTCGCGCCCCACGGCGGCGTGCGGCGCCTGCTGGGCACGAATCCGGTGGCCTTCGGCTGGCCGCGGCCCGAAGGGGGTGCCTTCATCTTCGATTTTGCGACAAGCGCCGCCGCGCGCGGTGAGGTCGAACTGCGGAACCAGGCGGGCGAACGGCTCCCCGAGGGATGGGCCATCGATAGCGAAGGAAACCCGACCGTGCATGCCGGAAGCGCCTTGGGCGGCGCGCTTTTGCCGTTCGGCGGTCACAAGGGTTCGGCCTTGTCGATGATGGTCGAGTTGATCGCCGGCCCGCTCATCGGTGAACGCACAAGCGGCCAGGTCGCCCGCCTTGACATTTCGGATGGGGGACCTCCGCCGGGCGGCGAGCTTTTTGTGGTCATCGATCCGGGCGTGTTCGGAGTTGACGCCCGCAAGGCCGGGGAAGGCTTCTTTGCCGAAGCCTTGTCTCAGCCGGGCGTCCGGCTGCCGTCGCAGCGGCGATACGAAACAAGGAAGAGAAGCGAGGCCGACGGGGTGGAAGTCTCTTCGGCGCTCCTGCAAAAGATCGAGATGCTCGGCCACGACGCCTGAACGGGCGCGCGCCCGCTGGCTCCCCGAGTTTCGTTCTCACGCCCACGACTGCCCGCACCATCCCTGCCGGATTGGACAGGCCTCTTTCAGCATCATATAAATCAACAAATCGATTTCATGAGAGACGGGCGACACGGCATGGCAACGGTCGGCAAAGGGTTGATGCACAAAACCATGGCCGAGGCCGCTGCGTCCGCCATCCGCGAACGCATCCTCGGCGGCGCCTATCCACCGGGAATGCGGTTGCGTCAGGACGCACTGGCGGAAGAGTTCGGCATGAGCCGGATTCCGATTCGAGAAGCCCTGCTGGTTCTCGAGCGGGAAGGCATCCTCACGATGATGCCCCACCGCGGAGCCGTCGTCGTCGAACTGTCGGTCGACGAGATCGAAGAGCTCTTCAACATGCGGCTGCTGCTGGAGCCGTTCCTGTTCCTCCGCTCCGCCCCGAAGCTCACGGCCGACGACTTCCAGCATCTTGCCGAAAATCTGGAACGGTATACGGCTGCGATGGAAGCGGTCGATGTCGACAGCTGGAACGACCTGAACACCGACTTTCACGTGACGCTGTACCGGCACGCGCGCAGCCCCCGTATCCTGGCGACGGTGCAAAATCTTCTTGCGGAATGCGACCGGCATACCCGCATCCAATTGACAAATATCACTCCGGATCGAAACCGGGCGGTCGAAGAGCACAAGTCGATCTTGAAGCTCTGCCGCGAAGGCAGGTTCGAACAAGGTGCGGCGCTCATGCGCGAGCACGTCGATCACATCCGCCTCGTGCTGCTCGATCTCCTGAAGGACCGAGACGCCGGCGCCGAGACACGTGCGGCAGAGTAACGGAGATCAGCGTTCTTCCGCTGGTGCCGTTTCGCCGGGCCGGCGGCGCCAGCACGAAAATACGAAACGCCACCGCCAAGCTCCGGCCACCAATCCCCTGCTTCCAGTTGACAGCTCGCACGATCGCATCTCGCCGCTCGCGCCCCTATGGGTCTATCCCGGTATCAAAACCCCATGGGCGCGGCGTCCAGCAGGCTCGGTTTGCCATGTGCCAGACGGTAAACGGCGAAACGGCGCTCTACGCGACCTTGTGCGTCGAAGCGAAAGACGCCAGTGGCGCCTGCAAAGCCCGATGAAGCATGAAGGGCGTCGGCCGTCAGCGCCTGATCTCCCTTTGAATGCACGATGCCTGCCGCAACGGCGACCGCATCGAATGCGTAGGCGGCATCAAGGGACAGGGGCCGGCCATAGGCCTCCTGGAAGGGCTTGGAGATGCGTTTCAGCGCGGTCTGATCCACCAAGGCCAGCATCGCGCCTTCCAGCGCCGGCTCGGCATAGCTACTGGCCGGCCAGGTCGCCGTGCCGAGGAACGGAACGTCCGCCGGCAGTGCGCCGCCCTGGCGAAGGATGGGTGCAATTACCTTCGGCGCATCCTCGCCGATCAGCAGCACCGCCTGCACGCTGGCGAGCTTGGCGAGGCTCTTCTTGCCGGCTGGCGAACTCGGATCCGTGACGATGTCGAGAAGGTTGGCACCAGCCTTCTTCAGGCCGCTACGCAGGCGCTGCGCCTCCACATCGCTCAGGTGCCGCGAAGCGACCGCCATGATGTCTTTCCGCCCGGCACCCGCGGCATAGGCCGCCACCTCGATGAGGCCATCGACCTCATCGGAAATGATGGCGCCGCCACCTGCCACCGGCTCGCTGGCCAGAAGCACGACAGCGGATCCGCTTGCCGCCGCAGCAGCGGCTCCCGAAAGGGACGGCGGTCCGATGAAGAACTTCGAGCCGCCGGCAGCCGCCTTGCGGACCTCGCCTGCGAGATCCCCCGTGCCCGAACGCAGATCGTGCACGGAAAGCGCCAGCTTGCCGGCTCCAAGTTTCTTGGCCGCCAGTGCCGCGCCGTCCCGATAGTCGTCGGCGGTGCCCGGCATGCTGCGATCGATGAAGAGATCGACATGGGCGCTGCCCGATCCGACACGCGTGGAAACGTCGGCCGCCGCATGGCTTTCGTGCGCGGCGCTGTCCAATGCCTCAGGCGCCGAGCCCGACTGACAGGCGGCCAATAGTGCAAGCGCAAGCGAGCAGGCGCTGAAAACGCGGCAACCGCGAAGAAGAACGCGCATGGATCAGTTCATGTATTGAAGCATGCGCGAATGGAAACATTCGCACTTGTTGAGCCAATCCTCGTCGCGATAGCTCGCCTTGAGATAACCATAGGCCTTGCCGCAGGCGGCCTTCGCCTCTGAAGCCCAGGTAAAGGCCGGCTGGCGCGAATTGATCCAGCGGGGATCGTCGGCGACCCCCACGGCCTCGTTCATCAACCGCACCACCTCGTCGGAAAGCGTTGCATTGTTCTGCTGGCCGGCAAGGGTCGAGCCCGTCGCCAGCGCGCACTGCGCATACCCTTCACCGATATCCGCAGCCTGAGCCGTCACGCTTCCTGCCAGCAGAAGCGCCGCGGCAAGAGCCTTTCGCATCGAAAACATGAAATCCCCCGGAAGACTGAAAAGCCTCATTTTCGCTTATTCTAATTTTACACTCGTTTCAACGCCCGCCAGCCTAGAGAGGACTGCCGGGCGCAATCGTATCCTCAAGGATGCGGAATAGTCGTTTCCGTATGGTCCGTATTATAGAGAATCTTGACGCCTGCATCCGTATTCAGAACCGCGACTGTGTGGAAGTCGCTGGCATTGCCGGTCGTGCTGACCTGCAATTCATCCGCGGCGGCCCCGTCCGCGCCATGGTCGATGACCTTCACATAGTTGCCGATGGGGTTCGCCTCCGTCACGGTGATGCCATGCAGCAATTCGCTCAGGTCGACCACATCATGCTCTCCACTCTGGCCGTTGTGATAGTCCATGATCATGTCCGACAGCGCCCCCGACAGTGCCTTCGACGCGTCAATTACGAACGTGTCGTTGCCTCCGCCGCCATACAGCGTGTTATGGCCCAGCCCGCCAATGAGAATGTCATTACCGTCCCCCCCGTAGAGGATGTCATCACCAAGCCCGCCGATCAGGGTATCGCTACCGGCGGCTCCGTGCAGCGTGTCGTTATCCGATGTTCCGGCAACGGCTTCCACCGTCAAATGATCGCCGGACGCTCCGCCGATATGAACGTCGAATTTCTGCGTGGCGGTATCGCCATCGCCATCCGTGATCTTTATTTCGATGCCCTTGAAGTCGAGATCGGCCGGCGGAGTGACATGGTCGGCGCCAACCGCGATGTCATCCAGGCGGAAAGTACCCTTATTTGTCGCGTTGAGAACCCGTACGCCGAATATCGGATCGCCCGAATGGTAACTTCCATTGCCGGCAGCCGCCGACCAGTCGAGATGGCTGATCTGGAAACTGTCTCCCTGCTTTGCAGAAACCGTGACCTCATCGTATTTCGTCATCCCGGCGTCAAGGTAGACCCTGACGATGACGGAGGCCACCGCGTCGTCCTTGGGACCAGGGAATCCGTTGAGACTTGTTGTCGTGAATTGGAAATCATAAGCACGATGGCCAGCGGCGGCGTTCACTGCAGCGGGATTCGAGGGGTCGCTGAGATTGTCGACAAACTTGAACAGGATAGCTTCGTTCTTGTTGATGTTGCCGTTGTCGACACCCCACCCATTGTTGGAATTCACCTGATCCTTGGAGCCGTTCTTGGTGGCGGATGCGACAACATCGAAGTCTGCCAAGTCTATGACCTTGAAGTCGACCGGCTTTCCACCGCCACCGTTATTCGTCGGGAAGGGGGTAAAGTCGACCTTGCCTTCCCGGTGCATCACCTCCAGTGAATCGGTGCCGTTGGCATTCAGCGTCAGCTTGGCGACGACGGTGCCGTTCTCCTTCAGGTCGAGCACAATCTTGTCCGGACCCGAGGAGACCGTCTCCACCTTCAGATTGCCGGTTTGCAGCGTCGGCATCGTGATACTTTTGTATCCATCCGCCCCATAATGCCACTCCGCGAACTGGCCGGTATAGGTAACATTCGCCCCCGGGTTGGACGCCGACAGCTCCACGACCCCATTGCGGTTGCCGTCGTTGACAAGGGTGAAGGCCGGAACGTCGTCGACGACATTAACCTGCACCGTCCCCTGGACAAGATTGCCGAAAGCATCCTTGGCCGTATAGGCGAACTGATCGCCCGACACTGTATTGTCGCCCTGGACAGCGCCGCTGTCATAAGGTGACGTCAGCGTATATGTCCAGGAACCGTCTGTCTTCAGCTCGAAGACCCCGTGCGCTGTGGTCTTGGTAAAGGCCTCGTAGACAATACCTTGGCTGCCGGACACGTGGAGTTGCCCCGTAACAGTTTCCAACGGGCTCGCAGGGTTCGAGCCCTTTACCGTTCCGATGGCAAGGTCAGCCGGATCTTTCACCAGATCAAGCGCGGCCTCATGGACGACCCCGACCTGATTGTCGGGAGTGAGGACGACGTTCGCGACATTGATCGTCAGCGTCGTCGTCGAGAGATCCCCATCCCCATCCATGATGGAATAGACGAACTTGTCCTGCGCATCCGGAGGGATGTGGCTGGCGGTGACCTTGTATTCATAAGAGCCGTTCGCCTGTAGCGTCAGCGTGCCATACAATCCCACAATCGCGGTGTTGATGCCGACCTGCACGGCAGTCGTGATATCGTTGCCGTTGAGAACGGCACGGACACCGACGACACCCCCTTCCGATGCATACCCGTCCGCGCCGGCGGAATCGTTATGCAACACGCCATCGTCCGCCGATACCGTGAGCGTCGCGCCCTTGACGACATTTCCATCGTCGGTGCGGGCGGTCGGGCCATCATCGAGGATGTCGATGACCAGTTTGCCGGATATATCGGCGCCGCCCGCATCCTTCACAGCCACGTCGAACGCGACCGAGCGACCGTCACCGGACGTATTGTCCTTTAATGTGTAGACGTAGTGGATTTCACCCTTACCCGTCGTCGTGTCGTAGACGTACCAGGCTTTCAGCGCGCCGGCGGCGTCGTCCTTGACGGTCGTGGGGTTGTCCTTGTCGGAAGACAGGGCCTTGCCTTCCAGTGTGACTTCGGCGGGAGCGCCCTGCGAGGTGAAGGCGACCGTTCCTTTTGCGGTGTCCACACCCGTACCGGCTTTCGAACCGGCTGCCTCCTCATGTCCGTCGATGATACGCACCGAAAGGCCCGCTTCATCAACCAAGGTGCCGGCGTCAGCCTTACCTGCGGCAGGGATGGCGATGGTCGGCCCGGAAGCATGCATCCCGACGGTGAAATCGGCGGAGACGGTGTCGCCGTCACCATCCGTTGCGGAGACGCCAAAGGTCAATTTGTCGAGGGGAACCGTCGTCTGCGTCTCGCCGCCGACGCCCGTCAGTTTGAAGTTTGGCGCATGCGGGCTGGGGGCACTCCCCAAAGCAACCTCGACACTGAGGGACTGGAACACGACGCCCGCCGGCGGTGTGATCGCCACGCTCGAAGCATCTTTGCCAAAGGCGTTGGTATACCCGTCCGCAACCTGATTGCCATCTGCGTCATAGGCAGTCCAGTGCAGCAAAAGCGTGCCCTGCCCCTGCGCCTTGATGCCGAGATCGGCCGACACCATCGCGTGGTCGAACGAAATCTTGAAACTGTCGCCGGCATCCATGTTGCCGTCGCTCACGCCGACACCGTTGGAACCGCTCAGCGGTCCACTCACACCGGCAAGCGTGAAGCCGGCGAAGCTCTTCGGATCATATGTCGGTCCGAAGCCGCCGCCGGTCGAGACCATCGGCAGACTTCCAACGCCACCCGGCAACTCGTTGTGCTGTACGAAGGTATAGCTGCCGTCATTGTTCAAGGTCAGCGTATAGAGAAGCTTGTCTGTTCCGTCGATTTTTGCAGTCACCGTCCTTCCATCATCTGACAAGGTTTCCGTAACCCCAGCCAGGTGATGGTTGTAGTCGGTGATTTTCAGGCCGTCAGCCTCTCCCGCCGCGTTCGCATGCTGACCGTCCGAGCCAAATTTTATGTGGACGTCGCCACTCGCCGTCCACGTCCCGTGATCGTCCTGGACCGTGCTGTCGCGGCTCCCGCTGGAAGCGAACTCCGGCGAGTCGTCATTCACGGTCACGGAAAGCTTAGCGGAAGCGGTATCGCCGTCACCGTCGGTCACCGTGTAGCTGAACTCGATTTTGAGATTGTCTTCCCAGGAGGTCGCAATATCGCTTCCGCTTTCACTCGTCAGCGGGTGATCGAGGGGGGCATGCATCTGGAGCGTATAAGTTCCATCGGCATTCACCTTGAGTGTAAACACATCAAAGGAAGTCCCGCCGTATTCTGCCGTACCTTTGAGCGTGCCTCCGCCGCTGCCGTTCTCGGTCCATCCGACCGTCACATCGCAAGCGTGCCCAACGCCCTGACCATCGACAAAGATCGCCTTCAGGACTGCCGACGAATCGCCTTTGTCATTAACAACATTGACGGCCTCCGAGACGGAAACCTGCTTCACCCCGTCCATGCCGCCATTCAAGGGCAGAACACCGGCGAGCTTGGGAACCAAGTCAGGAGAAGTGTCGCCCGGCCCGCCCTTGATGCCGTCGTGGAAGCTTTCATCGTCGAGCGTCCAGAGCCCCTTCGCGTCCCGGGCATCCGGTCCGTCGTCGCGGAAGCCTATTTGTCCGGAAATATCGACGGTCTTGCTGACCTTGTCGCCATCTCCATCCTCAGCAGTCACCACGACAAACACCGCGCCCGCGGCGAGATGGTCCACTTCGTTGTAGTCGGCCGCGCTACCGCCTGCCTGGGTGTTATGGATGGAAAGCCACTGCGCCACCGTGACCTCGCCGTTTCCGTCGCTGTGCAGCGCGAATGCGGCCTTGCCTTCCGGATTTGCGGTATCGCCCTCGCCAAGGCGACCGACGATATAGGTGATGCCGTTATAGGTTTCGGCGTAGAGAAAGATCCTGCCGCCTTCCGTTGTCGACAGGCCGGAATCCGTTCCCGCCTCCGTCGCAAGCGAATAGGACAGCGGCTTGCCTTGCCCGTCCGCTCCATGATTGACCGTGACGTCTACGATCGCTCCTTTGCTATGGGCGAACCCGAGCGGCAGACCGAGTGGAGACTGCGGGTCCTTGCCCTTGGATGCGATTGGTGCAAACAGCGCCAGCGCTTGTAGATTGGGGATGGTCTTGCTGATATCGTTCGCGCCTTGGCCCTGAGGGCCGAAGCTTTCATCGTGAACGACCTGAACGGCATTTCCTTGGATGTCGAGCTTGGGCACGTCATCGACGATATCGATTTTCAGCGTCGCCGACGCGCCGAGGCCGCCCTTGTCGGTGACCTGGATGGTGAAATGATCTGCATCGTCTGCAATATCGGCCTGTCCCGCGACCGGGTGATTGACCTTGCTAGTCAGCGTGTATTCGTAGCTCACCTTGCCTGAGAGGGGATCGTAAGCGGTGATCTTCAGGACGCCATGCGCACCATAGATAGTCCACCCCACAAGCTCGCCAATCGGATGCGTGGAACTTACACCGGCCGGAAGAGGCTCAAGGCCTTGGATCGTCAGCGAGGCTATGTCACCGCGGCCGTCAGGGTCGGATATGGTGAATGTACCTTTAACGATGGTACCGTCGTTGTCCTCTCCGTTCCCCTCTGTCCCGTCTTTCATATATTTTTCGTAGACCGTCTCAACGCGGAGATGCAGGTCGGGTTCACCTTCTCCGGTCGAGGGATTTTCCGGAAACTCTATCCCCGGGCCGCGATTGGGCGCATCGAACGCGGCAAGAAGCTGCCGATCCTCGGGCGCGCCGAACTGCAGTGCCGTCGGAGGCAGGAGGTCGATTGCCGGGCCCGCGTCGCCGATGCCGGGAATGGCTTCGCTGAAGTTGCCGCCGGCGCTTTCGCTGCCGGCAGCCGCTGCCGTCAGCGTGCCGTCGGGGCCGGCCGCCACGTTGATGTTGCTTGCTTCGAGCGCGGCGACCAGGGCTTCCTGCGGAATCTCGACATCGTCGATAACGAAGGTCGGAACGTGCAGGGCGGCGTGCTCGATGACGATGCGGCTGCCGTCAGGCTGGACGAGGATGAGGTTGTCGCCGTCGATCTCGACCTTTTCGATGGACGTGCCTGCGGGGAGCTTGACGACGTTATCCACGGCGGCAACGATCTGCTCGCCCGACTGCGGGACGGCTGCTGCGCCCTGCTGCGTCTCCGCCTGCGCGATCTGCTGCGCCTCGTGCGCCAGCCCGCCGGCTTCGGCGGGGAACGCCGCCGGGCGCTCGCCGGCGCCGTGCGAAGCGTCGGAAACAGACAGATTTTCGATAAAGCCCTCGGTAGTCATAGCCGAACCCCTTCTACAATTGCGCTAGTCAAGCCACGGAATTTTTGGCCGATCAATAGCGGGGCATCGGGTGCCATATATCGGGCTATATCGGCCTGGTTCCTTTTTTACGATTGGTTAACTTACGGACTGTCGCGGTCCACAGGCGACAGGCTTTCCCGCCGTCGGATCGCGCTTCCCATCCAAGGGTGGCGTTACTGGAGTCTCGCCGCGCCGTCCTGTGGCCATCCGCCCAGCGACGTGTAGCGGATCCAGTCCTCCCCCTGCTCCCTGGTCATTTCCAGGGTGCCGACAGCCGCCTTCAGCAGGTCGTCGAATTTCGCCCGGTCGGCGAGGATGACCGCGCCTGCCCGGATCGAGAGCGGATAACGGACGCCGGCGGGCAGGAAATCGAGGCCGGTGACGCTTTCGTGGATGCGGTCGGCGACGCCCTTCGCATTCGTCTCGTCCGCACCGGGAAGGAAGACGCCAAACTGGTTGCCGGAGATACGGCCCACGATATCGCCCTGCCGGACGGTCCCGCGAATGGCGGCGGCGATCCGGACGAGAGCTTCGTTGCCCCAGCTATAACCGAAGCGATCGTTGACGATCGGGAGGTCATCGACATGAATGAGCAGGACGGTTCCGCGGCTGGAGCCGTCCGGGGCCGCGCGGCGGTCCGCATAGGTATCGACGAGCGCCGAGAATGTGGGCTCGTTGAGACAGGCCGTCAGCCCGTCACGCTGCCCGAGATGCTGGACCTCCCTGCGCAAGGCGGCGATCCGTTTCGCCATGCGGCTGCAGGTGTAGAGAAGCGGAAGGGATACGGCGAGCGCCACCCCGCCGGCAAGCACGGCGCTGCCCGCTGCCGATACGGTCGAGGAAACGGCATTCGTGACGGCCGCGGCCGCCAGCCCCAGCCCGAGCGCGGCAGCACCGCCCCCCGCCAGCCAGCCGCTCGTCGTCCCGCGAAGGAAAAAGGTGTCCCGCATGCCCATCGTCCTCATGTCTGCCGAGTTCCGGTATGACGAGGCTTATAAAGCAGGCGTGTAAAATCGCCGTTTCCGACATCTGTCAGATTCTACCAATAGGCGATATAAATCGGTCATACCTACCGGGAGCCTTTTCATGCGGGTAGTTCGGCCCATCGTTTCGCGCAGCCGCATCGCGGCGTTTTCCATTCTCTCCGCCCTGTTCGCCGCCTCCCCGGCCCTTGCCGAGCAGGCGGTCCGCCAGTTCGACGCCAGAACCGGCACATGGACCGTGAAGCGGATCGATACCCGCAAGCTTTCGGGACGGCTGAGCGCCTCCCCGATCCCCGCGCAGACCGTCGCCTATGCCGGCGAATTCAAGCGCGGCACGATCATCGTGGATACGGGAAAGCGGCGGCTGCTCTATATCAATGGAGACGGCACTGCCCGCCAATATGCGATCGGCGTCGGCCGCGAGGGCTTCGCGTGGAAGGGCAAGCAGAAGATCAGCCGCAAGGCGGAATGGCCGAGCTGGACGCCCCCGGCGGAAATGGTGAGCCGCGAAGCCCGGAAGGGAAGGATTCTGCCGGCAACGATGGAAGGCGGACCTGAAAACCCGCTCGGCGCACGCGCGCTCTATCTCGGCGATACGCTCTATCGCATCCACGGAACCAATGAGCCCTGGACCCTGGGCAAGGCCGTCTCTTCCGGCTGCATCCGCATGGCCAATGACGATGTCGTCGAGCTTTTCGACAGGGTCAGCGTCGGAAGCCTCGTCGTCGTCCGGTAAGCCCAAGGGAAAATGTGGCGGAATCGCCACATGGTTGCATATAATATTGCTTGTTAAGGATGTTTGCGAATCGTCCGATTGCTGCACGCCTCGCGACGTGCCTAAGAATGAGTGAAGGAAGTGAACCTGCGCTGCCGATTGGGCGTCGGCGCGGTTCATATGGGGTCGGGGGCAATAATGCACAGGTCGTTTCTAGGCGCCATTTCGGCTGCTCTGTTGGTAGGGGCGGCCTTTGTGCCGGTCAATGCGCATGCGCTGACCCTGAAGGAAGCGATGGCGGTTACGCTGGAATCCAACCCTGAGATCGGTCAGGCGCTGGAAAACCGGGAAGCCATCGAGTTCGAGCTTCGCCAGGCGCGCGGCCTCTACCTGCCGAGTGTCGATCTGGAAGCGGGTGCCGGCATCGAGAGGCTCGACAATAATTCCCGACGCCTCACCAGCATCGAGGATGATCCGCTCTACCCCGCCGATGTCGGCCTCTCCGTCACGCAGAAGCTCTTTGACGGCGGCGGTCGCCGGGCGGAGCTGGAGCGTCAGGCCGCCCGCGTGGATAGCGCCTCGTTCCGTGTGCTGGAGCGTTCCGAGACGATCGCGCTGCAGGTCGTGCGCGAATATCTCGAGATCATGCTCCAGGGCGAGATCGTCCAGGAATCGCGCCGCAACGCGGCCGTCCATCAGCAGATGCTCGGCGACATCAGTTCGCTGATCTCCGGCGGCACGTTGACGGATGCCGACCGCCAGCAGGCACAGGAACGGCTGCTTGCCGCCAAGGCCCGCCAGAAGGAAGCCGAAGAAGAGCTGGAATCGGCGAAGATTCGCTTCCAGCGTCTCGTCGGCAAGCCGTTCTCCAATCCCACCATGCCGGGCTCCATGGCTGCGGCCCTGCCCAAGTCGCTCGACGAGGCGATCGGCCTTGCCCGCACCAACAATGCGCGCATCAAGGTCGCCAACTCCGATATCGACGCGGCGGACGCCATGGTGAAGGGCGCCCGCTCCGACATGTTCCCGACGGTCTCGCTCGAAGGCCGCGCCCGCACGGGCATGGACATCGATGGAAACGACGGCCGCAGCACCAGCCTTCAGGCGCGCGTCGTGGCGAGATGGAACCTCTATCGCGGCGGCATCGACATCGCCAACGAGCAGGAACAGATTCGCCGCGCCAGCGAGCAGCGCCTCGTGCTGCACCAGAGCTACCGCGAAGTGGAAGAAGCCGTCCGCGTCTCCTGGGATCGCCGCATCCGCCAGACGGAACTTGCCGCCACCTTGAAGCAGCAGGCGGGCGTCAACGGCAACCTCGTGGAATCCTATCGCGAGCAGCTCGCGGTCGGCCGGCGCTCGCTGCTCGACGTGCTCGGCGCGCAGAACTCGCGCTATACCGTCAACGTCCTGTCGCGCACGGCCGTTTATGCCGCCCGTTTTGCCGAATACCGCATCCTCGCGGCCAGCGGCATGCTGCTCAGCAGCATGAACCTGACGCCGGCGAAGCAGTCGGATGCCTATGCCCGCGCGGAATTCCATGTACCGGAAACGGCGCCGACGGAAACCTACCGCCGCATGCCCTCACGGCAAGTGAACGACCTGCCGATGGACCTGCTGGCCAACATGAAGTAACGAGCGGAAAGCAATACGCATGCTCTGTCGCGGACCGATTGGCTTGAGCGGGAGCGATATCTCGCTCTTCGCGACAGGCACGACGCCGTCGTCCTTTCGCGGGCGATGGCCGTGACGCTGGCCGCCGAAACGGCCGGCATTGTACATCCCGCTCCTGAGCCGGCCTCGATCGGCGGAGAAACCTTCAGGACAGCCTTTCAGCGGGTCGCCGTCTTTCTCGGCCGGCCGGGGTCTGAAGTCGTCCTCTTTTCGGGCGTGCCCTTCGACGAGGCCATGCCGTCGCTGGAAGACGTCCAGCGTCTGAGCGACCGTGTCGGCCTCGATGTACGCGCCTTCGGCTGGCGCGATCTCGCCGCCGGCAATTTCGACCTGCCCGCCATCATCCTTTTCAACGACGGATCCGCAGTCTCGCTGCTGGAAATCCACGGGGCGGGCAATACGTCTTATGTCGAGGCCATGCGCAGCCAGTTGCAAGGCCACCTGCCCGCCAGGGAAAGCATCCGGGCAGTGCTGGCGTTCAGCACGGTCAGCGCGGATACGATGAAATCCGCCATCGAAGGCAGAGACGGCACAATCGTGCGCCAGCACTGGCTGGTAAGCGCGCTCGTTCCGTTCTGGCGCTCCTATGCGCAGGTCGCTGTCGCCGCCCTGTTCATCAATCTGCTGGCGCTCACCTCGCCGCTCTTCACGATGAACGTCTACGACCGCATCCTGCCGAACGACGCCAAGGCGACGCTCTGGGTGCTGGCGCTCGGCGTCTCGGGCGCGATCCTCTTCGACCTCGTGCTGAAGACCGCCCGGTCCGCGCTGATCGACTATGCCGGCCGCCGCGCCGACCTCAAGCTTTCCTATCTGCTCTTCGAGAAGGTGCTCAACGCCAGCATGTCGGCACGGCCCATGCAGACCGGCGAATATGCAAGCCGCATCACGCAATACGAATTCGTCCGCGAATTCTTCACCTCCAACACGATCAGCGTGCTCATCGATACGGTCTTCGTCTTCGTCTTCCTGATCGTCATCTATCTGGTGTCGGGCTGGATCGTCATCGTTCCGGCCGGCGCCTTCCTCCTGGCGCTGGCGATCGGCCTCATCGCGCAGCACCGGATCGGCCGGCGGGTCGCGGCCGCCACGAACGAATCCTCGATGAAGCAATCGCTGCTCGTCGAGACGATCTCGACCATCGAGACCGTCAAGTCGCTGAAGGCGGAGCGCAACCTGCTGCGCAAATGGCACGAGCTCTCCAAGAAGGCGGCGCTGACCTCGGAGGAGATCAAGCAGCTCTCCTCCTCGGCGGCCAACTGGACACAGTTCGTCTCGCAGCTCGTCTCGGTGGTCATCATCCTCGCCGGGGCCTACCAGTTCTCGCAGGGCAAGATGTCGTCGGGCGCCATCATCGCGGCGGTCATGCTGTCCGGCCGGGCCGTCGCGCCCATGGGGCAGATCGCCATGACGCTCGCGCGCCTGCGCCAGGCGCTGCTGTCGCTGCGTATCCTCAATTCGATCATGGAGATGCCCGAGGACCTGCCGGGCGCCACCGGCTTCGTGAACCGCGATATCGCCAAGGGCGGCTTTGCCTTCAACCAGGTGGAATTCTCCTATCCGGGATCCGACCAGAAGGTGCTGAATGGCCTCACCTTCACTGTCCGGCCGGGCGAGCGCGTCGGCGTAATCGGCCGCATCGGCTCGGGCAAGACGACCATCGGCCGCCTGCTCGGCGCGCTGTATCCCCCGACCGGCGGCAGCCTGATGATCGACGGGATCGACATCCGCCAGTATCACCCGGCGGTGGTGCGCACGGCGGTCGCGGTCGCCTCGCAGTCGGCGGACCTGTTCTCCGGCTCGGTGAAGGAAAACCTCCTGATGGCCAATCCGGAGGCGAGCGACGCCGATATCATCGAGGTCGCGCGCCGCACGGGCGTCGATGAGTTCGTCTCCCGCCATCCCCGCGGCTACGACATGCCGGTCGGCGAGCGCGGCGGCAATCTCTCCGGCGGCCAGCGGCAAGCGGTGGCCATCGCCCGCCTGCTGCTCGCCCAGCCGAAGATCATCTTCCTCGACGAGCCTTCGGGCGCGATGGACCTTGCCTCTGAGCGCCGGCTGATCACCAACCTGTCCACCGCCTTCGGTCCGGAAACGACCATCGTCATCTCCACCCATCGCTACAGCATGCTCGAGCTGGTCGACCGGCTGATCGTCCTCGAGGCCGGCCGCGTCATCGCCGACGGGCCGAAGGGCGCGGTCATCGAGGAGCTGCAGAAGAAAGCGGGACGGCCTTCATGACGGATTCCCCTCCTTTCTGGGCGCGGATGAGCCTCGTCTCCGTTGGCCTCCTGATCGTATTCTTCGTCGTCTGGGCGGCGATCACCGAAGTGGACGAGATCGCCCGCGGACAGGGCAAGGTCGTTCCGGTCTCCCGCACGCAGCTCATCCAGGCGACGGAAGCAAGCGTGGTGCAGGAAATCGCCGTGAAGCTCGGCCAGATCGTCAAGAAGGGCGATCTCATCGTCCGGCTCGACGATACGGCCACGACCTCGACGCTCGGCGAACTCGAAGCGCGCGCCCGGGCCTTGCGCGTGCAGATCGCCCGCCTCGAGATGGAGCAGGCCGGCGACATGCTCTCGCCGATGACCTGCCCGCCGGAGGTCGCCAAATCGAGCCCGGAAATCTGCGCCAACGAGGCCCAGCTCCTGAAGGCCAGGCGCGATGCCTTCCAGAACAAGCTCTCGGTCCTGCAGGAGCGCCATCTGCAGCGGCGCAAGGAGCTTGACGAGGCGCTGGTGAATATCGACCGCCTCGAGAAGAACATCGCGGTCTCCGACAAGGAAGCCGATCTTCTGGAGCCGCTGGTCAAGCGCAAGCTGGCGCCCCAGACCGATCTCCTGCGCGTGCAGAAGGAACTGACCGACTCGACCGGCCAGCTCAAGCTGCTCAAGGAATCGCTCGAGCGCATCCGCGCCGCCATCAAGGAAGCCTCGCTCCAGGTGGACGAGATCATGCTCGCCTTCCAGCAGGAGGCGCTGGCGGAAAAGACAAAGGCCCTTGCCGATCTTTCCGTCGTGACAGAAACGGTACGCGGCGCATCGGACCGGGTGCAGCGTACGGACCTGCGCTCGCCGGTGGACGGCGTGGTCAACCGGCTGGAGATCACCACCATCGGCGGGTATGTGCAGCCCGGCACGATCGTCGCCGAGGTCGTGCCCACGTCGGACACGCTGCTCGTGGAAGCTCACATATCGCCCAACGACATCGCCTTCATCCGGGCCGGCCAGCCGGCGCTGGTGAAGATCACCGCTTTCGACTTCTCCATCTATGGCGGCCTGCACGGCGAGGTGTCCAACGTTTCCGCCGACTCCATGTTCGACGAGAAGTCCAACGAAACCTACTATCTGGCGCAGGTGAAGACGGACAAATCCGAGATCGTCCGCAACGGCAAGTCCCATGCGATCATTCCCGGCATGGTCGCCTCCGTGGACATCATGACGGGCCGCAAGACCATCCTGCAATATCTGCTGAAGCCCATCAACAAGGCGCGTACCGAGGCCATGCAGGAACGGTAATCATGGCGCAACCTTCCGACAAGGTGGATGACCGCCCGCAGACACGGGATAGCGAGCTTGTCTTCCGCGTCGTGGAGGACGGCGGTATTCGTCGCGGCATTCGCCTGGAGGCGATCTATTGGCGGGTACTGCGGGAAATCGCGGAGCTCAGGCAGAAGAAGATCGGCGCGCTGGTCGGCGCCATCCTCGCGGAGGCGCCCGAAGAGGCCAACACGACGGCGTTCCTGCGGGTCTACTGCCTGCGCTCGGCGCTCGATATGCTCGCTGCCGAGCGGGAAGTCACCGATCCGTCCGGCATCGGCAATCTGGTGCGCGCGTCGCCCGCCCCGGCATTCGCCCTCGGGCTGGACAAGCGGCTCATCGCCTATAACCAGTCTTTCCTGAACTATATACAGGCCCGTTTTTCCCACGGGGAAACGGAACCGGTCAACCGCGATCTTCGCCTTGCGCTCGACGTGCAGCTTGCCGTCCTCGCCGCCAATCTGAAGGCGAATGGCAATCGGCCGCTTGAAGCGGGCTTTACCGTCGGGCTCGGGGGGCGTCGTCTGCGCGGTGTACTCAACGCCCTGCTGGCGCCGGCCGCAGGGCAGAGCATCATGCTCTGCTACGTGCTGCCCTGACCGGGCGGCAGCCTTTCATCGTCAAAACGCCGGAATACCTTCGCCCGGCTGCACCGCGTCGAGCGAGGCAGGGCGTTTCTGCATGGCGAATTCCGAGCCGCGCTTGTAGCCATGGACATAGGCACGCTCGGTTCCGAGCGAATAGAGCGCCTGATAGTCCGGCAGTTGCCGATCCGTCAGAACCACGTCGCGCATGTTGTCGAGCACGTAGTTCTTGCCGTCGATCGCGACCGTCAGGACGGCGTGGTAGAAGTTGCGCCGCGTTTCCCGCAGGACGACCAGCGTCATGCTTTCGGCCTCGATGCCCGCCTGGCGCAAGGCGGCAAGCTTGAGGATCGCATAGTCCTCGCAGTCACCCTTGCCCAGAGCGAGGATTTCGGCCGGCGTCGCCCAATAGTCGAGTTCGCCGTGCGCATCGACGTCCTTGGTATAGCGGACAAGCCGGTTGACAGAGACATTGAGCGCCTCGATCTTGCGCAGAAGCGGCTGATCGGCCGCGGCGTCGATCGTTTCGCGCAGCATCTTCAGGCGGGTCCGGCACGTCGCCTGCTCGCCGCAATCCTCCGGCGAAAGGCCAGCCGCGGCGGCTTCGATCTCCTTCCAGCGCACCAGGGCGCCGGGCTTGAAGGGAAAGGCCACCGAGCCGAAAAGGCCCGAGGACACAGTGCCGGTCATCGTCATGTCAAGACCGAGATCATCTGCCGCGATGACGGCCGGCCCCTGCCGGAATGCCCGGTCCGCATCCGCCTCACCATTCGTGATGCCATTCGCAAACAGGAACCCGCCCAACAGGATGCCACTCATCACTGTCAGATAATGCCGTCCTGCCGGGGATGCCTGTCTTCTTGCCATCGGATAACCCTCCAAGGTTGAGGGCAAATCTATCCGGCCGAATTGTATATCCCGCTAAAATACACGGTGAACGCGCGATGTATTTCGAAATGCAACTTAATTCAATTTGGAAAATGCAAGGTAACGTTATGCTAACCATAGAAGGCACAGCGCCGATATCGAGGCTGTGTTCGGCTGGGGTCTGGCGTGGGCAACAAAAACCCGCTGCGCAAGCAACGGGTTTTATTCGACAAGGCTGGTTGCGGGGCCTGAGGACACAGAGACTTGGACGCGATCGTCAACGAATTCGTTCGCGTTGCGATGCGTAGCACTATGCTTCCCTGACAGCGTGAATGCCCTCGAACACCCTGCCGCCTTCCTCGACGACGAAGGAGGTCACCAGATCAGAACGCCGCTTCCGGCGGCAGTTCCGTATTCCAGAGGTCTCCCGACCCCGACCGCGCATAGCCATGGTCGAAGAGAGACCGCATGTAGTCCGTGTCGAAATCGTCCGCGCCCTCGGTCGAGATGTCGTCGTCCATATAGGCGAGGTTGAAGCCCGAGCCGTTCCGGCGCGTGAAATTGTAGGTTTCGAAGATCATGGCGCGCGTCTGCATCTTGACCAGCGTGCTGGCGCTGCGCGCCGCGATCTTGCGCGCTTCCACCGGGACGATGCGGAAATCGTGGCGGAGCTTGTTGTTGATGAGAACGTAGAGGTTGAGCTTCGGCCCGGGCAGGTTCCGCCCCCTGAAGAGGAAGGTCTCGGGCAGGGTGTGGATCGGAAACGTCACGCTGCCGTCGACATGCATTTCCTCGAAACGGTGACCGTCCGCCTCTGCCTCGATGAGGACCGGCGGATATATGATCGGCACGCTGGCCGAGGCCGTGAGAACCTGCCGAAACAGGGCGAGCGCCTCCGGCGTGCCGATCTCCGCGATCTTGCCGAGATTCCAGACGCTTGCCCTCTGGGTATCGAGATTGGTCGTGATGACGAGCAGGATGCGCCCGCCGGCGCTTTCGGCGGCGATGGCCGAGAGCAGCGCCTCGTCCACATAGCGGTCGATCAGTGCCCGCAACCGGTTGTTGGCGAGCGGGCCCGAGGTGGCGAGGATGCTGAGCGGGGCGGCCCCATCGACCAGGCTGGCGGCGATGCCGCTTGTATAGAGTTCGGCAAGCGTCGGATCGTAGCGGGACCCGAGAAACGCGAAAGGGGCGATCAGCGCCCCGGTGCTGACACCGGATATGACCGAGAATGTGGGACGCGAACCGGCATCGGACAGGCCGGCAAGCGCCCCGGCACCGAAGGCGCCATCCGCGCCTCCGCCCGAAAGCGCGAGATAGGCGATCTCGCCGTTGACGGCGACCGGAGGCTGAAACTTCCTGAAACTGTCCCCGGGGTCGTCTGCGAAGTACCGAAGTCCCGACAGATCGAGAATGCTCGGCCGCGCCGCGTGCATGGCCGAATAGGGCAGACGCGGCCGCGGCCGGTAGGTCGTGAGGAACGATGCAACCCACGACACATGGCGAAAACGAAAGGCTGTCATGGGTTGTTTTCCATCGTCACGACATCGTGTCATAGGCAGGCCAGCGCGACGGCGAGGCTGTCTTCGAAGGGGCGGAAACGGGTGATGAGGCCGTTCTCCACGACGAAATCGAATACGAATTCGCATTCGATGCGCTTGCCGGTGCGTTTTACGCGCGTCGCCAGTTCGCCGATCACGGCGACGCGGTTTCCCTGGGCGAGCACCGTCGTCACGTCAAAACGCTCGGAAACGGTTTCGGCCCGCAAGGTCGCGTAGAATTGCGCGACCCCCGCCTTGCCGGTCCAGCGGCCGGCCCAGGGCACGACCGCCCGATCGCCGACGACGAACCAGTCGACATCGTCGCTGACCAGTTCGGCGATTTCCGCGGTATCCGCGGCCGTGACGGTGCGCAGGGAGAAGGCGTTGACGATATCGAGGGGCGTGGGGGCTGGCATGATGATTGTCTCCCTTTATGGCAATCGGTGCTTACATGTAGAGGTGGCGCACTTCGGCGATGCGCGCCTCTCCGGCCTTCAGCGCCTCTTCGGAAGTATGGATCGAATAATAGCCGAGGACGAGGTCGTGCGGATGCGGCACGGCCGAACCGAGCACGAAGGTCGCGCCTTCCGGGCCGGCGAGCAGCGGGATCGCGGCATCGCTTCGGTCGAAGGCGAGCAGCTCGCCGGCGTCGTAGCGGCCGTCGCCCAGCAGGCTGCCATGCGACAGGCTGAGCCAGCCGACATCGTGGCCTGCGGGCGTCTCGTAGGTCCAGGCCTCGCCGGGCGCGAGCGTCACCAGCAGGTAGTTGAGGCCGTCGAAGGCGCGCACGGGGCTCATCTTGCCCTGGTAGCTGCCGACGATCAGGCGCGCCGAGCCGACCGCGGGCATGTCTTTCGATTCGATGAACTGCCATTCCGGTTCGCTGGCTTCGAGCGCGGCGGGCAAGGCCACCCAGAGCTGGAAGCCCTTGAAGTGGGGTGCAGTATCGGGACGGTATTCGCCGCCATGCCAGATACCGCTGCCGGCGCGCATCCATTCGACGCCGCCATGGTCGAGCCGTCCGGCGCCCCATTTGCCCATGTCGAAGCGGAGATTGCCTTCCGTCAACACCGTCACCGTGGCGATACCGGAATGCGGATGGAGATTGTCGCTGGCCGTGATCGAGGACGGCGCGTCGACCATGTCGAGGAAGACGAACGGCTTGAGATACTGGCCGAGGTCGGACGGGCTCATCAGGCGGGTGATGGGGCCGCGCGGCGTGCCGCCGGTCCGGCTGAAGATTTTCCGGGCGGCCGGAGCCGGGACGGCATAGGCGGTAGATTGATTGCGAGGCATCGTGTTTTCCTTTCCGGATATGAGGGAGGTCGATTGTGCTGCGCGGCGAAACAGTCGCGCAGCGCAGCGGTCACGTCAGTCCTGCGTTTCCCGCGCTGCCTTCAGCGCCTGCGTCCACCAGGCCATATCCTCGAACATGGCCGTGGCCGCCTGGCCGAGATGCGGGAAGTCGTCGAAGCTCTTGCCCTGTTGCCAGACGCCGAGAAACTCGATCATGCCGATATGGACGGCGAAGCGGATCGGGGCCATCTGGAGCTCGACCGCGACCATCCGCAGGTGCTCGACCGAGCGCGCCGCGCCCACACCGCCATAACCGACGAAGGCGATCGGTTTGCGGTTGAACTCCTTGTAGGCATAGTCGAGTGCGTTCTTCAGCACGGCGCTGGCGCTATGGTTGTATTCCGGCGTCACCACGATGAAGCCGTCCAGGGTCGCCAGCCTGGCGGCCCAGCGCTGCGCGACCGGGTGTTGCGGCGGCGCATAGACGGGAGACATCTGTTCCTCGAAGAACGGCAGCGGATAGTCCCTGAGGTCGATCAGTTCGAATTGCATGTCGGTGCGCTTGGCGGCGATGCCGCTGATCCACCGGGCCGGCTTGTCACCGAAGCGCCCTTCCCGGGTGGAGCCGATGATGATGCCGATGCGGGGCGTTGAATGCGGGCTCATGGAGAACTCCAATTTGTTTTGGACGTGGATGCAGGCGACCCGTTGCCGGGCCACCGGTGCGGGGCTGCTCAACTGTTGTCGTTCGAGACCGGCAATCTGATTGCCACGGCCAGACCGGCCCGCTTCGGAAGGGGCTGGACGAGCGCGAACGCACCGAGCGACAAGGTGGCGAGAAGGAGAAACATACTGGTCATGGCACAATCCCTTCAGCTGGTTGCCAGAAAGAGATAGCGCCGATCCGATCCATCGATTAGACGGAATGATTGGATTTAATCTAGCCAGAAATTGAAGTAATATCCTGCCATGTTCGATTTCAACGATATCGCGCTGTTCGTGCAGGTCGTGCGCTACGGCAGCTTCTCGGAGGCCGGCCGGCGACTCGGCATGCCGCCCAATACCGTCAGCCGGCGCATTCAGGGGCTCGAGGACCAGCTCGGGTCGCGCCTGATGCAGCGTTCGACCCGCAAGCTGACGCTGACCGACGCCGGCCAGGGATTTTACGATCGTTGTACCGAAGCCGTGGACAGCCTGCAGCAGGCCAGCCAGGACCTGACCGCCGGGCGGAAGGTACCGAGCGGCCTTGTCCGTGTGGCCTCGACCGCGAACTTTCTCGACTTCTACACGCCCGCGGCCGCCGCGGCCTTCCTCGAGGAATATCCGCAGGTCCGGCTGGAATTCCTGCTCGACGACGCGATGGTCGACCTGATCGCCGATCGCATCGATGTGGCCTTCCGGGGTGGTGCCGACAGCGAAACGGGCTACATCGCCCACCGGATGCCGGTTCCGCCCATCGCGCTGTTCGCAAGCCCCGACTATGTCGGCAAGCACGGCATACCCCGGACGCTGGCGGAATTGACGCGGCACCGCTGCCTGACGATGCCGCACCCGTCGAGCCGCGCCCTATGGCGCCTGCAAGGTTCGGACGGCGTCGAGGAACAGGTCGAAGTCGCCGGCCCCTTCGCGGCCGGCAATACGCGGGCGCTGCATCAGGCAGCCCTCGCCGGCCTCGGCATCGCGCTGCTGCCGAGCGTGGTCACGGTGGCCGATATCGCCCGCGGCGCGCTGGTGCCCGTCCTGCCGCAATACAGCCGCGGCAATCAGAGCCTGTGTGTCGTCTATCCCAGTCACCGGCAGGTCTCCCCCGCCGTGAAGGCCTTCGTCACCTCCGTCATGCGCAAGTTCGAACAGGCGTTTGCCCTGCATGGCCCATGAGCCCGGCTCACGACCGTCGCCGGTCAGGCTGGCGGCTACCCGTGGATGCCGTTGCAGACCTTAGACAGTATCACACCAGGCAGCCGGACATACCGTCCCACAACAGTTTCAGCGCCGTCACGACCAGCAACCCGTAACAGGCGCGATAAACCTGGCGCTGGTCCAGCACGCCATGGAGGCGCCAGCCCGACCACACGCCGAACGGGATCGCGAACAGGCAAATCCCCATCAGTTTCCAGGTCTCGGTCGCCGGCTGCGCCAGCAGCAGCCACGGGACCAGCTTGGTCGCATTGCCGACGGTGAAGAACAGGCTGGTGGTTCCTGCATAGAGTTCCTTGCCGAGGCCGAGCGGCAGCAGATACATCGCAAGCGGCGGGCCGCCAGAATGCGCCACCATGGTCGTGATGCCGGAGGTGAAGCCGGCCGCGACCGCCTTTGGCGTGGAACGGGGGCGATGCGTCACTTCGGCCCCGCGAAGGAGCCAGAGACAGACGAAGGCGAGCGTGATCGCGGCCATCAGGATCGCGATGGCCCGGTGATCGAGGACGCGGAACACCAGATAGCCGACCCCGATGCCGATCACCAGCGCGGGCACGAGCAGCACGAGATCCGGTTTCGACCAGGTCGAAGGCTTCCAGTAGCGCAAGGCATAGAGATCCATCGCGATGAAAAGGGGCGCCAGCAGGCCGCCGGCGACGACCGGGTCCATCACGGTCGACAGCAGCGGAATGCCGACGATGGCAAAGCCGCCGCCAAAGGCGCCACGCATGAAGCTGATCAGGAATACGCCGGCAAAGGCGACGAGGACCGTCGCAAACGTCAATTCCATGCCGGTGTCTCCGCCGTCTGTGTTCCGCAAGCGCCGAGACGCTTCGATGATCGATGGGGCAAATTGATCCGGCCGGTATTCGGCTGCAATCGATACATTGTATTGGCAACAAGATAGGAAAGCGGTCGCGCGCTCGCATTGCCGGCAAACCGGATCGCGGTCAGGCGATCGGCGCGGGATCTCCGTCGATGCGAAAGCGGATGCCCGATTGGCCTACCAGATCGTCTCCACGGCACTCGCGCAGCGGTCGAGCAGATCGTGTCCCGCACCGGTCAGCGTCGGACGGCGTGTCGATCATTGCATGGCCGGACGCCTGATGCCGGTTCGATACGCCTGCTGGCCATGTCGGGAGAAATGCCGTGCCGTCGCCCGCTTCGAAAAAGCCTCCATATCGCGTCAACGCGATGAAGAGGCCGGTCTCGTCCAGCTACATCTTCGAAACCCGATCTTTCCATTTATGAGCAAGTGACATCCATCTTCCCCATCTAATCAAGTAATAGGAAATGGCGTACATCCTTCAACAGAACTTGAAACCCAAGAAAACGAAGGAGTAGCAGCAATGTCCCTGGACCAGATACTTCGCCGCAAGGCCGGGCGGATCATCAGCCGTCCTCCCACGACCCCGGTCAGCGAAATCGTCAACCTGATGCGCGCTGAAAATATCGGCGCCGTCGTCATTGTCCGGATCGACGGGAGCGTCGCCGGGATCATTTCCGAGCGCGAAATCGTCGCCGCGCTGAACAAGCATGGATCGGCAGCGATGCAGCTCTTCAGCCGGGACATCATGATCACGGATCTTCCCCAGGTGCGGCCTGACGAGAAGATCCACAATGTCATGACGATGATGACCCTGTCGCGGATGCGTCATGTCCCCGTCGTCGACGGCCGGAATCTCGTGGGCGTGCTTTCAATCGGCGACATCGTGGCCGCGCGCCTCGATGAGACGAACATGGAAAATGCCGTCCTGAGGGACATGGCGCTATCGCACCTGGCCGCCGCTTAGACTGCCGCAATTCCGCACCACTCGGGCAAGATCGCATGTCGGAAGACCTGCATCTCGCCTCAGAGTGTTCGAAGGAACTGCGGAAGGTAACTCACTTCAAGCAAGAAGGAATTCGTATCATGCAAAACATCCCGTTACTCTTGTCGCGTACGCTGATGTCACTTCTGTTTCTGGTCAGCGGCGCCATGAAATTCATATTTGCCGCGCAGACGGCAGGATTTTTCGCACAACTGGGTCTGCCGGCCCCGCATTTGATGGTCTATCTCATCGGCGCGGGCGAGATTGCCGGCGGGGCCGCCTTGCTGGCCGGGTACCGGACCGGAATTGTCGCCACGCTTTTCGCCTTGTGGTGCATCGCAACGGGCTTGGTGTCCCATTTGGGCGACCCGATTGCACTTTTGAAGAACGTTGGTCTCGCTGGCGGTCTCATCGCCCTCACCTTGGCCACTCGCAGTTCCGTCGTTTTCCATGGCCGCTGGGCGGAGCGCGCGGCAGTCAAGATCAAGACAGAGTGAACCGATCATCTCTCTTACCGTCACGCGATCCAGTCCTGGCGTGGGTGAGGACCTCACCCACGCGGATTGATCGACCCGTACGGCCATTCCATGCGCTAATCAGGAGGAATCCACCATGGAAATCTCTTCTACCGCAGTATCTTTGACGCCGGCGGCAACGCCCATCGCAACTCGCGAGATCATTCGGCAGATGGCAGGTGCAGACCCGGTGCATGACTTCCCTATCGTGATGTGGTCGGGAGACGAAGGGCGCTGGATCGAAACCAATGTGGGTGCCTATTCACGTCATAGCGATGATTCATACCTAGAGGCTTTCGCTCGGGCAGGCATTGCCGCGCTTTCGCTCGCAGGGCATTATCCTCGCACCCTCCCCGCGGCTGAACGGATCGAGCATTGACGCAGTCGTGCTGTGTCTCTGACCTTGGCCGGATTGCGCTAAGATCGACTGTCGTACGCCGGCGACGAAAGCACCAGACGCTCGATCAGCCACCGGCCGGCAGGACCAGGCGGCGTTTCGGTCTTGTACGCCACCTGCATCTCGTAGGCTCCGCCGCGCCAATCGTGCAGGTCCAGTCGCACCAACCTTCCCGCCTGCAGATCGGCGCGAACGGCCGGCTCCGGCATTCCGCCCCAGCCCAGTCCGGCGACGAGAAGCTTATGCTTCAATGTCATGTCACCAACGCGCCAATTCGTCAGGCTGACAACGCCGACGTCACGTGGTCCGGGTGTGGGCTGATCGGAAAGAACAAGCTGAACATGGTCCGAAGCGGAGGAAGGCGACTTGTTGTCAGCCAGCGCCAGGGGGTGATCCGGAGCGGCGACGGGAATAATCTGCACTGCGCCGATCTGAACCCGCTTCAGGCCGGTCATGTCGATATGGAGCACGCCTCCAACGCCAATCCACGGATCGCCGTTGCGGACGACCCGTTCGACACCGTCGGGTGCTTGCACCGAGAGCCGCAGAGGGACGGTTGGGAATGCCGCATGGAAGTCGTGCAGCACCGCCAGCAACTGATCGCTCGGATACATGCAGTCGACCACGAGCAATACCTCGGATTCGAGGCCGTCGAGGAGGCCCCGCACACGGGAGCGCAAGGTATCGACCCGGTGTATAACGGCTTTGGCCTCGGCAACGACGGCCTCTCCTTCCCGCGTAAGTCTCGGCCTTCGCGTCGTTCCGCGGTCAAATAGGGAAATACCCAGTTGCTTCTCCAGCGTATCGACAGCGTAGCTGATAGCCGAGGTAGCCCGCTGAAGATGCTTTGCCGCGCCAGTCAAACTTCCAGCCTCGACCACGGCCAACAGGACCAGAAGCTGGTCCAGGCTTGGAATTCCGGGTGACCGCATTTCAATTCTCCTGAATAGAATATTCAATTTTGTATGGCTTTTTTTATAAATATAGAAGCCGTAACTTTGATCGGAAGCATTTCGAACGGTACGCCGACAGGCCGGCGAGTTCCGGGCTAGCAGTCCAGCAGACTAAGGAAACCATCCCGCATTGCGGCAATTCGCGCCGAGGGCGGGAATAACCCGGGTGTGCGCGCATAGCGCGAGGCGACACCGTTTTACCGGGATGGATCTTCCTTCGTCATCCGGGCGGCACCGGCGATCGGTCGAACGGTGGGAAGCGATGTAAATTTCATATCGACGTGGAGGAAGCGGTGATCCGTATCATGGTCAATGGTGAGATGCGGACGGTTCAATCACCGCCCGACACGCCCCTTTTGTACGTTCTGCGTAACGAACTGAATGTGATGTCGCCCAAGTTCGGCTGCGGGCTGGCGCAATGCGGTGCGTGCTCGGTGCTGTTGGATGGCGAGGAGATCCGTTCATGCGTAACGCCTGTCGATGCGGTCGCAGACAGGGAAGTCACGACCGTAGAAGGTTTGGCGGCCCGTTGGGCGAAGCAGCGTAACCTCTCCTCCGACCAGGCGGCCCGGACATTGCACCCGGTTCAAGAAGCCTGGATTGAAGAGCAGGTGCCGCAGTGCGGGATCTGTCAGTTCGGCATGATGATCAAAGTCACGGAGTTGCTTGATCAAAACCCGAAGCCAACCGATGCGGAGATCAAGGCGGCCCTGACGGAGTCCGGCCCGTCACCCCACCTCTGCCGCTGCGCCAGCTATGCTGCAATTCTGGACGGGGTGCATCGTGCCGCTCAGCTCATGTCCGAGGGAGCACGCCATGACTAGGCCCGGGGAAATGACGATAGGCAAGGCAGCGTTGAGTCGGCGCGGTTTTCTCGCAGCAGGCGGCGCGCTGGTCGTTTCCTTCAGCGTTCCTGCATGGGCAGCGCCCGGCGGCAGGGCCGCGGCATTGGATCCCGCCCGGTCCACCTCCTGGATCGAGATACACGCGGACAACACCGTGCTGATCCGTACCGGAAAGAGCGATCTTGGACAGAGCACGATCTATACCGCGTATCCCCAGGTTGTGGCTGACGAACTGGGGATAGCATTCGAGGCGATCACCACGGTGGTCTCCGGCGACACTGATGTCACACCCGACGGCGGCGGAACGTTCGCCCTGATGAGCATGGGGCTGTCGAACCTGCGCAAGGCTGCGGCGTACACCCGTGAGGCCGTGTTTGAGCTGGCTAGCCAGAAGTTCGGCGTCCCGCGCAACCAGATTTCGGTCGCCGATGGGGTGATCTCGGGTGCAGGCACGTCGGCGACCTACGGAGAACTGGTGGCTGGCCAGGATCTTCGGCTCACAATTCCCGTGAAGGGAAATCAAACCGATTTTGGCGGCGTTGAGGTCCTCGGCGACCCGCCCCTCAAACCCATCGGCGCCTATAGGGTCGTGGGGAAGCCCTATAAGAACCCCTCGATCCGACCCAAGATTGCGGGCGAGACCGTGTGGGTGGGAGATGTCAAGCTACCGGGAATGCTGCACGCCCGCGCCGTCCATCCTGCAACGCTTGGCTCGACGCTGGTTGCCGTGGGTAAAGTCGACAGAAGCCAGTTCCCCAAGGCGCAGGTCGTCGTCATTGGCAACTTCGTCGCGGTCGTTTCGGAAAGCGAGTGGGAGGCCGTGCAAGCGGCCGTACAGATCGCCGACGATACCCAGTGGAGCGAATGGAAGGGATTGCCGCCTTCCGGACAACTGCTTGATCATCTGCGCCAGGAGGTGAAGTGGGACGAAGTATCCGGAACGGCGGGAAAAGAGAACAAGGGCGATGTTGCCATCGCCGTCGCCAAGACCCATTCAGGTACCTATTTCACGCCTTTCCTCAAGCATGCTCCCATCGGGCCGACAGTTTCCCTGGCGGACGTTCGGCCAGACGGTTCGGTGACACTTCACACACACAGCCAGAATCCGGGTTTCTTGCGGTACTCCATTGCCAGGATGCTGAGCAGGCCCGAAGAGGCGGTGGTGATCCGCACCTATCCGGGACCCAGCCATTTCGGCCGATCCAACGGCGGCAACGCCGGTTCGGAGGACGGGGCCGTCTTGCTTTCTCAGGAACTTGGTCGCCCTGTGCGCTTGCAGTGGATGCGAGATGACGACATGAAATGGTCGACCCAGTCTTCACCCATGTATACTGACGTTTCAATCGGGTTGGACGACCATGGTCGGATGGCGTCCTATCGGGCCGACCACAAAGGTCCGCCGATGCAGGATGACCGCCTGATAAGTGCGATTCTGGCTGGGCTGCCGGTCATAGATCCGCCAAGCCCGACAAACCCGGTCCCGATTTCCAACAACAAGATGATCATGTCGGACCCCTGGGCCTATGACACCGTGCCAAACGTGGCGGTAACAGGCCACGGCGCCTTCCAGATCGGACAGCGGGAATCTCCGATCAACCTCGGGCTGCGCGACCATAGTATGCGGACACCTATCCAGTTCCAGCAAAACTTCCCGCGCGAGGTCGCCGTGACGGAAGCCGCCGCGCTGGCAGGTGCCGATCCTCTCCAGTTCCGGCTTGATCACGTAGGCGATGACCGCTTCAAGGGGGTGTTGACCAGATTGCGGGAGGAAAGCGGGTGGGTCACCCGAGCGGCATCGTCCTCACAAAAGGCAGACGGTGACGGACTGCTGCGCGGCCAAGGTGTATCCATGATTGTCCGCGAGCAGGGATATTGGGCCTGCGCAGCACATATCGCGGTTAGGCCGGACACGGGTGAAGTACGGGTCGAGCGACTGACAATCATTGTCGAACCCGGCGTTGTCGTGAATCCGCTTCAGCTTAAACGCCAAGTGCAGGCGGGCGGTTTAATGGGAACAAGCATCGCCCTTCATGAGGAAGTCACCTTTGATGAAAGCGGCATCACTTCGGAGGATTGGAGCGGCTATCCCATCTTGACCATGTCGGAAATACCCGAGGTTAAAGTGGTTATCGTATCACGGCCGGAACTCGGCGTGTTCGGCACGGGCTCCGAAACCGCCAACGCCCTGGCTGCACCTGCCATCGCTGGGGCTTTCCTGGATGCGACGGGCAAACCCGCGCGCCGGATTCCGCTCAGGCCGGATTACGTGAAAGCCATACTGGCCTCGGATGACGGCCTGGGTACCCGCGTTCAGTAAGCAAGGCCAAGCACATGACAGGCGTCCACCAGGTTCAGGATCTGTAATTTGCAGAGCATGGCAGTGTTTCCCTTAAGGGTTTCAAGACCGGCTTGATCGTCTGGCAGCTTCGCTTTCATATTGCAGACGGTCCCCTATATACCGCCAACAGTCCAAAGACGTCGGCAGTGATCGGCCGGCAGCCATCCAGCCGGTCTTCCGAATTCGAAAGCAACGGGAGAAAGGAATGTCTTCTGCCCTGCAAACGGAACGCTGGCCCGAACTGCCCTATGCGGCATGGAGGCCGACCTATGAGACGCTGCATCTGTGGACGCAGATCGTCGGCAAGATCAGGCTCATGCGCGAGCCCTGGCTGAACCATTCCTGGCAGGTCGCGCTCTATGTGACGGCGCGCGGCCTGACCACCTCGCCCATGCCGGCCGGCGCGCGGGCCTTTCAGATCGATTTCGATTTCATCGACCATGTGCTTTGGATCAGAACCAGCGACGACCATATGCGCCAGGTGATGCTCGCGCCGAAGCCGGTGGCGGAATTCTACGGCGAGGTGATGGAAGCATTGATCGAACTCGGGCTCGGCACGCCGATCGATACGCTGCCCTGCGAGATACCCGACGGCATCGTTTTCGACCGGGACAATGTCCATACCGCCTACGATCCCCTGTATGCCAACCGTTTCTGGCGCATCCTTTTGTCGACGCAGGCGGTGTTTTCGCGATTCCGCACCGGTTTCCTCGGCAAGGTCAGCCCGGTGCATTTCTTCTGGGGCGGCTTCGATCTCGCCATGACGCGCTTTTCCGGCCGGCACGCGCCGCTGCATCCAGGCGGCATTCCGCGCCTGTCCGATACAGTGACCCGCGAAGCCTATTCGCATGAGGTGAGCAGCGCCGGCTTCTGGCCGGGCGGCGGGGTGATCGACTACCCGGCCTTCTATTCCTATGCCTATCCAGGGCCGGAAGGCTTTTCCGCCGCATCCGTCCAACCACGCGAGGCGTTCTTCTCGCAGGACTTCGGCGAGTTCCTGCTGCCCTATGATGCCGTGCGCATGGCCCCCGACCCGGAAGCGACACTGATGGCGTTCCTGCAGAGCACCTATGAGGCGGCGGCCGATCTCGGCAAATGGGATCGCGAAGCGCTCGAATGCGCCCTCGGCACCCCCTGCCGGCCGAGGACCGTTTAGCAATTCGCGAGGTGGCGCTCGATGGCAAAGGGTTTGTGCACATCGGACGAATTATCGCGCCAGCGTGGCATGATGCGCAAATCGCGTGCGTATCCGATTGGAGAATCCTATGACCGGCATGGAAGCTATTTTCCGAAACAAGAGGGTCGACACCAGCCGCCTCATCCCCTTCGGCTTCGTCAGGAGCCGCGGAAAATACGCCTATTCCACGCACGTCTCCGGTGGCCGGTATGAAATGACGATCACCATTACGCCAGCGGGCGGGGTGACCGTGCACTTGATCGATGCACATACGAAGGAACCTCACTCGCTCCACAAAGCCCCGGAAGGCACAGGCGAAGACGACCTCGAACTCATCCGGGAATACGAAGGTGTCCTCTCCCGGATCGCCGAAGCCTGTTTCGACCATGAGATATTCAGGAGCGAGATCGCAAAGCGCCTTATCCAGCATGTTCGCGATACCTACCGGGATGAGTTGCAGTTCCTTTGGGCGAAATTTCCCTACAACGCGGTTTTCCGGCGACAGGACAACGGAAAATGGTACGCCGCGCTCCTGGTCGTCAAAGCAAACAAGATCGGGCTTGGCGGAGACGACGAGATCGAGATCATCGACTTCAGGGTGAAACCGGAATACCTGAGCAACATCATCGATGGCGACAGCTATTTCCCCGGATACCACATGAACAAGAAACACTGGGTGACGGCACGACTCGACGGTTCGGTGACCGCCGAAGAACTGTGCAGCCGGATCGACGAAAGCTACGAGATCGCGGCAAGGCCGTAAACCTGCTGCACAGCGCTTCCGCGGATGCCGGCATTGGCAAGTGCTCTTGAAGGGGCCGTCGGCCTATTCCGGTAAGAACCCTCCAGTCCTATCGGTTGGGCAATAGACTCTGGAGCATATCCGGACGGCCTAGCGCCCCTGAAATCATATTCACTAATTTAGAATAAAATACATGACATGAGACATCGCGCGCCCGCCCAGGATGGGGTCAGAGGTCAAGCGCGGTGTTGGGTCAAGCAGCCTCACCGAATGCTTCGAATGCAGCAGAGGCGACCATAACTCCAAGATGTTCGATTTCGACGTCGTGGATCCCGTGCTCGCGAAGGCTGCCGATCGTGCGAAACAGGTAGTCTGCCGAAGATCCCCAGCTTCCCTCCGCAATGGCCAGGCGCCTGACCTTCTCTTGCAGCGATATGCCTCCGGCATAGTTGTCGTGTCCTTGGTCGATCGTGAAGATGATCGCAGCACCGAACTTTTCACCGCCATCCCCGATCAAGTCAGTCCAGATCGGGTTGTAGCCACCAACCAGCATTTCACGGCTCCACAGGATGGGAAGCTCGGACGAGACGTCGCGCTCGTCGATCCGATAGGCAACGCCCTTGCAAACACCGCCACGGTCAAGACCCAGCACCAGTCCGGGTTGACCCGGCGTACCACGTCCGACCGACATCGATAGGCAGAACGACCGATGCCAGCCATGAATCTCTGCCACTCGGCGTTCCGAGATTCGCAACGCCGGATTCCAGATCAACGATCCGTAAGCGAAAATCCAGAGATCACCCGCTGGCCGGCTCTTCATGAATGTGTCAAGCGACGTGCGGCGCTGCTCGTCCGACAACAGTCGAACGTCCGCCGCATCCCTGTGGACGAGAGACGCTGCACCACCCCTGACCAACAATTCGCGGGTCAGGATCGTCGCGCCTGGCGACACCACTGAGATTGCCGGATTGGTGAATTGAGCCTTATGCATGATACGTCGCGCCTTCGTTGCTGGCGGCGGCTTCTCCGCGGCCTTTACGCGACTTTCCTCGAAGCGGTGCCCCGCAGCACTCCGTTTGCTATCCGCAAATCGGGAATGAGCCTCGGCGAACGGATTTCGAAAAATCAAATGACAGCGCCGCACCGCCATTTTCGCGGTGCGGCGATTCCCATGTGCCCCTGCGCGGGCTTTCACTTTGAGAAGGGTGCCCCAGATATGAACCAGAGAGACAATCCTGTTGAAGGTTTCCTCAACGCTTAGATGCAACTCGCATCGCGCCGGTTCTGACTCATGCCTCGTTATCGCCCTGACGAGAGAGACATATAGATCATGAATCTCGCACCCAGAGGAAACTTCTTCCAAAATCTGGAGTTCGACGGCGCGCATTCCCATGCGGCAGGCAGATACACGCTTGTCGATTACACAGTCCGGCTCACCTGGAAAACCCGTCCCCGAGCGACAGGGCGTGTTTCCTTGATGAACCGGCGCCGCGCCAAGTGCGGCGCCGGCATCGCGTGATCACCGCGCGTCGTGGAAAATGATCCCGACGGTGTGGCGCATGCCGGAGCGGACGCGGCTGACGCCATGGCGCAGGTTCACGCGATAGTTTCCCTTCGTCCCCTGGACCGGGCGATTGTGAACTGCGAAAGCAACGGCATCACCCTGGCGCAGCGGCACGACTTCGACGCGGCTCTGCATGCGCGGCCGCTGTTCGGTCAGTGCGAACTCGCCGCCCGTGAAATCGCGGCCCGGCTCGGACAGCAGGATCGCCACCTGGATCGGGAAGGCGAGATCGCCATAGAGATCCTGATGCAGGCAGTTGAAGTCACCGGAGACGTACTGCAGCAGGAGCGGCGTCGGCCGGACCTGGCCGGCATCGTGGCACTGCTTCAGGAAAGCGGCGTGTTCGCCGGGGAACCGCTGGTCCAGCCCCATCCGCTCGTTCCAGCGATTGGCGACACCGGCAAGGGGCGGATAGAGGGCCGTGCGGATACCGCCGATGATATCTGGAAGCGGATACTTGAAGTAGCGATATTCGCCCTTCCCGAAGCCATGCCGCGCCATGATGATATGGCTGCGGAAATGGCTCGTATCGGGATAGAGCGCAGCGAGGCCGCGGCACTCCTCCGCCGAGAGAAGGTTGGGCAGGACGGCGCAGCCATAGCTGTCGAGCTCGCCGGCCAGCGCCTGCCAGTCATAGGCGGCAATCCGAGCCTCCGCGGGTACATCCGCGGAGGCCGGAACCATGGTGTTCGCAGTCCCGTTCATGCCCGGGCTTCCTTCTCGATGAGGATGCGCTTGCGCTCGAGCCCCCAGCGATAGCCGGCAAGGCCGCCGTCACTTCGCCGGACGCGGTGGCAGGGGATGGCCAACGCGATCGGGTTGGCGGCGCAGGCGGTAGCGACGGCGCGCGGATGGGAAAGCGGGCTCACCCAGCGGGCAAGCTCGGTGTAGCTCACCGTCCGGCCGGTGGGTATGGTCCGCAACTTCTCCCAGACGCGGCGCTGGAACGGCGTGCCGCGCATGTCGAGCGTCAACTGCAAACCGTCGGAGGGTTTCGCGAGATAGCGCAGGACCCTGGCGACATCGTCCTTCACAGCGCGCTCGTTCGGAACGAGCGTCGACTGCGGGAAGCGGCCGGCAATATCCTCCACCAGCACCTCTGCATCATCGCCCAGCAGGATCGAACAAACGCCCTTCGGGCTGCGTGCGACCAGCACCTTGCCCATTTCGCAGTTGGCGATCGCATAAGAGAGAACGTCAGCGGTCACCGGAATTGCATTTTCCTGCGGATCGGACCGCAGCATATCGATATTGATCATGCGGTTCATCGTCGTATCTCCTTGTTCGAACCTCATGATCGAAACTACGACCTTCACCGCGCCCTCGAACTCCGATCCTTGTTTTCAAATCGAAGTCTTGTTGCGAGAATGAATGATGGCGGGCGTTTGTGCGCCCGGCCTATCGATCGGCCATCGCCTATTTCGCGTCGTGGAAAATGATGCCGAGCGTATGGCGATGCCCGGAGTGCAGGCGGCTGACACCGTGACGAAGGTTCACGCGCGCGGTTCCCCGCGCGCTTTTCGCCGGCCGGTGGTTGACGGCGAAGGCTACCGCATCGCCCTGCCGAAGCGGAACGACCTCCGCCTTGGAAAGGCCTCGCGGGTTCTGTTCGACGAGCAGGAATTCCCCACCGGTGAAATCCTGCTCCGGCTCGGCCAGCAGGATCACAACCTGCATGGGAAATGCGAGATCGCCATAGAGATCCTGATGCATGCAGCAGTAGTCGCCCGCACCATATTCGAGCAGCAACGGCGTCGGCCGCTTCTGGCCGGCGCGATGGCAAAGGTCGAGATAATCGGCATGCTCGGCCGGATAGCTGGTATCGATGCGCATCCGCTGGTTCCAGCCATTGGCGATCGGCGCCAGACGACGGTAGAATGCGGTGCGCAACTCGCCGACGAGATCCGGGAGGGGATAGCTGAAATACTGGTATTCGCCCTTGCCGAATGCGTAGCGCGCCATGACGACGCGGCTGCGGAAGAGATCGTTCTGCGGATAAAGGGCCGTGAGCGCCTCGCATTCCTCAGGCGTCAGCAACTGCCGGGCGACAGCCGAACCGCCGCCGGCGAGATCTTTCGCCATGCGGTCCCAATCGACCCGATCCACGCGCTCGGCGGGGGAAAGGTTCTCGGCTTGAAGAATTGTCATCGTCAGGTCTCCGTCGCCTACAGGGCCGCGTCGTGGAAGATGATGCTGAGCACATGTTGCCGGCCCTCGCGAACCTGGCTGAAGCCATGGCGCAAGTTGACGCGATACGTGCCTCGCGTGCCCGTTACAGGGCGGTTCGAGACGGCAAACACGACGGCGTCGCCCTTTCCGAGAGTGACGACCTCGGGACGGGTTTGCATGCGCGGGCGCTGCTCGGTGATTACGAACTCGCCACCGGCATAGTCCGCCCCGCGTTGCGAGAGCATGATCGCGACCTGAAGCGGAAACGCCCGCTCGCCGTAAATGTCCTGGTGCAGCAGTGTTTGCTGCCCGGCGGCGTGCTCCAGCATCATCGACGTTGGAATGGTCTGGCCGACACGATGGCAGGTCTCGAGATAAGCCTCATGGGTGATCGGGTAACGTTCGCCGATCTCCATTTTCTCGTTCCATGCGTTGGCGATCGGCGCCAGGCGCGGATAGATGGCCGTCCGCAGGCTGGTGACGAGCGCCGGAAGCGGATAGCGCATGTAGCGATAATTACCATTGCCCCAGGCGCGCTGGTCTTCCACAGCAGGGACACGGACCAGCCAGGAGCTGCTGAAGAATTCCGCGGCGGCGACACACTCGTCGTCGGACAGCAGGCCGGGGAGAACGGCAGCGCCGTAGGCATCGAGATCGCCCGCGATGCGGTCCCATGGATAGCGCGCGATACGCTCGATGTAACCCGCGAACGGGACATCGGGCCGATCGTGGTCCAGTTGCATTTTCATGATCGTGTTCTTCCGGGATAAGCGGCGAGAGAGCGGCGCTGAGTGACGCCTTGCCCTATCGAGCACTTTCGACCCGCGCTCACACTCCGATTCATACTTTCAAACTGCGATGGCCGGCCGCCATCGCGAGAAAACATCTCCTCGCCGCACGCGGGAGACGCACGGCGCTTTCGGCGGGCAATCGGTCAAGCGAGCCTGATGATCGTGGTTTCCGTGAGCAAGTAGGTTTCACCGGTTGTGAAACAGACCTCGATCTCTCCATTGGCGAGCGCGGCCCATTCCGCGTAGCCATCAGCCACGAGCTGGCCGATATATCTCATGACGAGCGCCTTATCCGGATTGTCCCGGGCAAGCGCAACGAGGGCGTCGGCAGCCGCTTCCGTTCCGGGTAGCCTGCGCCGGCTCGCCTTCGCATCGAATCCGCCGCGCGAGAACATAAGCCTGGATATCCTTGTCCTTGTCGTTGCGGCTGTCCGATCCTGAACGACCAGAAATCCGCAGGTCGACTTTCCGATTGATAGCACATCTGGCACCAAGATTGTTTCAGCGGCACTCCGGTTATTGTCGTCAAACCGAAGGAATATTCGAAACTTACAGCGCTCCCCGGAACGTTAGATTGATCCGCATCCGCCCGACGGTCTCATGAAGGCCCTCCTTCAATTCGGGTACGCCGTGATAGAAGAGCCGCGACGGGCCGCCCCAGACCGCCACGTCACCATGCCGCAATGCATATTTCTTCACGGGATCGTTCCGCTTCAGACCACCGAACTGGAAGGTCGCCGGCAAGCCGAGGGAGACCGACACGATCGGATTGGCAAAGTCCCGTTCATTCTTGTCCTGATGCAGCGAGAGACGAGCACCGGACTCATAGCGGTTGATCAGGCAGGCGTCGGGGCGAAAATCCGGGTAACCTGCCCGCGTCGCTGTCTCCACTGCCAGATCGAGGAAGCAGTCCGGCATGGCCGGCCAGGGACGGCCTGTCTCCGGGTCGTTGCGATCGTAGCGATAACCGGTGCGATCCGTGACCCAGCCGGCCGCGCCGCAATTGGTCATCGCCACCGACATGGTGAAGCCGCCGGGCGTGACCATGTGCCGGAAGGGAGACTGGCCGGTGATATCGCCGAGCGCCACGAGCAGGTCTTTCTCATAGGCAAGCGCTGCACCGCGCAACAGCATGGCGCCTTCGGCCATGTTTTCGACGGAGAGTTCGGTCGGGGCAAGCATGTCAAATAGATCGGGCATATCAGGGCCTATCCGGTGTCGCATTGATCGAGGGATGAAGGACGGGCTCGTAGCCCTCAAAGAGTGCCAGGAGCGTCGATGGCGGTGTCAGCAGCCAACTGGCATCATGGAGAACCACTGGCCGGTCGTAGCCCCCGACGGTCCAGCGATATGCAAGGCCGGTGCGCAGCGTATATGCCTCCCCCTCCGTGGCGACGACAACGCCGTCAGGCAGCTCCGTCAGCAGATACGGATTTGGATGCATGCGCTGACGGCCGCGTTCCCACCGCTCCGCATGCAGCACGGAATCCATCCGCGCGGCCAGGCTCCGAGGCTCGTTCCTCGCGGCGACCCAGCACGCGCGAAATCGTTCCGCGGCTTCGCGTCGACACAGGAAACAGGGACGATGACCGGCGGCCAGCGCCACAGCCTCGTCAAGGAAGAACAATTCCGTCCAGCTTCGCAGGGCCATGACGCTCCGACGGCGCCCTTTGAAGTCGCACGAACAGATAAGCCAGGCGTGTGTCGCCCAGCGCTTTCGCAGCAGCGTCTTCGTGGTGGGATCGTGGATGATGCCGCGATTGCCGGTGAACAGGCCCCGCTGGGAGATGGCAACGATGTCGCCGAAAGGGGTTACGCGATTTTGAAGCGGCATGACACTCTTCCCGGCCCTTTTAGGCAAGCACATTTCCGCGCTCGCGCGGGATGCGCCAAAGGTACCAGGCAGCGACCGTACGATGCGGCGACCATGCTTTTGAGATCTCGCGCAATTCCTTCGGTTTCGGCTGCCCGGGCAACGATTTCAGGACGCGATAGCCTTCCCGAACACCAAAGTCGTCGACGGGCAAGACATCCATCCGTTCCAGCGAGTACATCAGCAGCATCTCGACGGTCCAACGGCCGACGCCTTTTATGGTGACCATGCGCTCGATCAGCGTTTCGTCATCCATGGTGGCGGCGACGGCGCGAGTCGGGATCAGGCCGTCCATCGTCCCCTGCGCAATCGCCTTGATGGTGGCGATCTTGCTGACAGAGAAGCCAGAAGTTCGAAGCGTATCGAACTCCATTGCGATGAGGTCTTCCGGGGTTGGGAAATCACGCCCCTCGAAAAGGCCCTTCAGACGGCCAATGATCGCATCGCCGGCCTTGGCCGTCAGTTGCTGATAGGCGATTGCCCGCACGAGCGCCTCATAGGGTTCGCGGGCGGCCTTGGGGTCGTGCCGACAAGGGCCGATCAGGTCGATCAGCCTCGCCCAGTCATCATCGTGGCTCGCGAGGAAAGCGACGGATTCATCGTAGCGGGTATGAAAGTTCATTCAGATACCGCCCCGGCAATGGTGAGCTGATTTCGATTTGCCGCTCCGCAGTCCGAAAGCGGCGCGAAAGCGTCGATATTCCGATCCTTATGCATTCTGCGATGCCTCCCGATCGAGAAGCTGGCGCTTGCGATCGACGCCCCATGCATAGCCCGACAACGCCCCGTCATTGCGCACCACGCGATGGCAGGGAATGGCGACCGCGATGTTATTGGCGGCGCACGCTCCGGCAACCGCGCGCACCGCGGTCGGCGACCCGATGCGCCGCGCGACCTCCGCATAGGACACACGCGCGCCGACCGGGATTTCCTGGAGCGCTTGCCAGACACGACGCTGGAAGGCCGTGCCACGGACATCGAGCGGAAGATCGAGCCCGATGCCCGGATTCTCGACGAAGCCGCAGACGCGGGCGATCAGCGCCTCGTATTCGCGGTCCATGCCAATCAGCCGCGCCTTCGGAAAGCGGTCCTGAAGATTACGGACCAACGCATCCGGATCATCGCCGAGCAGGATCGAGGCCACGCCCCTGGTGCTGGAAGCGACGAGAATCGCACCAAGACAGGACTGGCCGACCGCGAACTTGATTTCCTCGTTCGCGCCACCGGTCCGGTATTGCGTCGGGGTCATTCCGAGCATACCCGTGGACTTCTCGTAGAAGCGGCCGCTTGAATTGTAGCCGGCGTCATAGATCGCCTCGGTGACGCTGGCGCCCGTCTCCAGACCCTCGCGGATTTTCTTCGCACGGCTCGCCGAGGCATAGGCCTTTGGCGTCAAGCCCGTTGAAGCCTTGAAGACGCGGTGGAAATAGCTCGGACTGCGGTCGACCGCAGCCGCCAGCTCTTCCAGCGATGGCTCCTCCTCGCGCTCCTCGATGAGGCGGCAGGCTTTCGCGACCAGCGCGGCGTTTTCGCATTCGAGCGAAAGGCCCTCGGGGTTGCACCGTTTGCAGGGGCGATACCCTGTCGCCCGCGCGCTCTCGATCGTGTCATGCAACATCACGTTTTTCGGGTTTGCCGTGCGGGACGGGCACGAGGGGCGGCAATAGACACCCGTCGTCGAAACAGAATACCAGAGCGCACCGTCGGCGGTCTTGTCGCGGGCAACGATGCGCGCCCAGCGCGGGTCGTCGGCAACAGGCAGAGCCGACTTGCGAGATATCTTCATTGGCTGGATGTCCTGTTCCATTGTCTTTCACTCGCATTTGATCTGGTGCCAGCTTGCTCCAGAACCAAAGCCGGCCGCACTCCGATCCTTGCTCTCAAATCGAACAGTCAACCACCCGATATCGAGCGAATATCAAGCGCCCGGCCGATGCCGGCAACGCATTGCATCCGTGCCGAGGGCACAACCTCGGAGAAGGAAAGGAAAATGGCCCGAAGACCACGTCGCTATCACCCGCGACCGCGTTACCCGAGCCTTGGTGGCTTCCTGGGGCCGCCGTTGGACGTCCCGCGACCGCTCCAGGTGCAAAGCGAAATCGCCAGAACGATCACGAGAATTGCTAGAAGGGCGTTACCGGACGCTGGCATGGAACATCCCTTCCGACTGCAGCGGAAATGGCATTGCGCGAACGCCACCCGAAAAACTCTCGGCGGTAGCGATATGGTTTGCCAGCCCGCTCCTGGTATGAATGGCTTTTCGGAGCGCGCTGCTCGACGTTGCGTGCGTATAGGGGAAGAAGATCACATCTACCCCGACTGCTCCGAATTCGCGTTCGAGTTCGTCACCTTTCTCGGTCCCACGCCAATCGTCCCCCTTGAAGAGCACGTTGAAGCGCAGATCCCGCCAGATTTCGAGCTTGTCGTTCGTCATGGCCGGGTGGGCAGCATCGACAAAACTGATGTTTCCGACGATCTCCAATCGCTCCTCGAGCGGAATAACAGGTACGACGCCCTTATGTTTCGCCAGAATCTCGTCCGACACCACCCCGGCGATCAGGTAATCACACTGCTCTCTGGCGCGACGCAACAGATTCAGATGGCCGATATGGAAAAGATCGTAGGCTCCGGGCGCATAACCGATGCGTATCATGGCGGTGCTTCCTCGTCGTAACAATGAAGATCAATGCATTGGTTTTACCGCTGTCCGTTTCCTTGAGCGCTCCGTATCCTGTTCTGAAATCAACAATTCCCGGGAACTCAGAGGCCGCCAAAACAATCGAGGCCCGCGCCGGGGCGCGAGCCTCAATCCTCCCTTCGAAAGGCACCGGCCCTTGGGCGGGCGGATACCGGTTCGATCAGGCTTTCTTGATCAGCCCGAGCTGCATCATCGCCGTCAGGCCGTCGTCCAGGCCGTTCTCCTCGACGATCAGGCCCTCGACCACCTTCAGCACGGTCTTGCCGGTGAAGTGCATCTTGCGGCCGGTTGCGGCGGGAAGACCCTCATAGCCCGGAAGGACATCGTTCCAGGCAGCGCCGGTCTGCGTGCCGCCGCCTTCCCACTGGCCGACCACATAGTCGCCCTCGGCGATCAGGTCTGCGGTGCCCCAGAAGTTAAGGTCGGGGAACGCGGCGCGGAAGTCGATCATGAACGCCTTGATGTCGGCACGGCCGCGGCGCGGCTCATGCAGCGAATAGTGGAGGAGCATGTCGGGATGCGCGATCTCGTCGATGACGGCAAGGTTGACGTCCTTGCCCCAGAATTCGGTGAACCAGCGCACGACGACGGCCTTGTTGTCTTCTTCCTTGCTCATGGAAAAGTCCTCTCTTCAAATCTGGGACCATCGAAACCGCTCGATGACCTGGCGAGAGGGATATTGGAGCTTGCCGAGCGCCAAACTCCGTTTCATGCCTTTGAATCGGAAACGATTTTCTGCCTTCGTTTTTCAGTTTTTCGAATTCGAAGGCAAGAAACGGAGTGCCGGCGAAAGGCCGGATCGCAACGTGGAGTCATGCTTTCAAAGACCCCATACGGCTACAAGGTAGCCTTCCGCATCAAGAATGACGTCGGCGTGACGATCGAGATGCTCCCCGAAGAGGAGACGCTCGATACATGGACCGAAATGCTGACAGTTCAAGTGATGCGCAACGTCAACGGTTATACGCTCGACAGCTTCTATGCCGGCATGAAAGAGGGGTGGATGGAGATGTGTTCTCGCGGCTCGGTGCAAATCATCGAGCAAGGGCATGAGGGTCTACAGCCGACGCTGATCTGGTCGCAGATCTGCGCGCTCAACAGGGAAGCGGGCCAGCCGGAAAATACCTGGTTCAAGCTTTCCATACCCAACGGCGTTCTGGTCCTGGTGCAGAAGGCCTTCAGATTCACGCCCACCGATGACGATATCGCCACCTGGCTGGACTTTCTCCGCGATGTCCGTGTCGACCATCGGCTACAGGCGCTGCACTGACGTTCGCCTGCTTCCTGCCGGTGGTTGTGTCCGGACCTCACGGCACAGCACCTACCAGCCCGGATAGAGTGCATAGAGGCGCGTCCAGTCCTCAAAAGCGCCAGCGGCGATTAAGCAGGCGATGACGTCGGCAGCATGCCATGTGCATGGAACCCGCCGCAGCCAGACATTGTCTTTCCCCGCCCTGTAGAGCCAGACGATGGACGCGGCCATCATCTGCCGCTCGTCCGGCATGTGACGATAATCGGCGCGCCACTGCTCCATTCCGACAGGAATCACCTCGTCGCGGTGGAAGTCGTAGCCGGTCGGCCTGATCGAATGATGATAGGGTGCATGCCCGTCGTCACGGAAAAGCGCGCCCAGATCGTATCGCGCGATCACGTCCCGCAAATGGAAATCGAAGGGCCTCGTCACGCCGGGGGTCGGCCGAAAAAGATCGGCATCGAGGATACCAGAAAGGCGACCGATATCGGCTTCGTCCAGTTCGAGCCGCGCGGCCACCAGCCGCGTCAGGCGATAGCCGGGAAACCGCTCGCGGGCAGCGACGACGGATGCAAGCGACAACTGGATGACCTCCAGTGGTTCGGGAAGATCACTCCCCGGCCCCGCCAGCGGCGAGATCGCGGCCTGCTCCTCACGCAGCGCACCCTTCAAAAACATGTCCATATCCGACATCTAGCGTTCCACCCCATGCTGTTCACGCGCCAAAAGCGCCCGCTTGCGGCGCACACCCCAGCGATAGCCGGAGATCGAGCCATCCTTCTTGATGACGCGATGGCACGGCACGATCACTGCGATCGGATTGTTGGCGATCGCCGCGGTCACTTCTCGCGGATCGCGTGACCCCAGTTTGGCGGCCAAAGCCCCATAGCTGGTCGTCTGCCCCGCCCGAATTTCCCGCAGCATCATCCAGACCTGCACCTCATAAGATGTGCCGCGGAGATCAAGCGGCAGGCCGCAGTCGGAGGCCGGATCGTCGATGACGCCGGCCACAACCTCCATCACGGCAGCCAGCCCGTCCTCGCTACGCTCAAGTTCAGCTTCCGGAAAACGGATGCGCAATGCGTCTTCCATCGCCGCGTGCATTGAACTGAATTCGAGGGCGACAAGACCCTTCTCGGACATAGCGACGACAAAGTCGCCAAGGGAGCTGATCCCCCACGCAAAGCGAATAATCTCACGCATCGTTTTTACCTTCCAGGCTCATTGCGGGATGAACATAGAAGCGGCCGCGGCGCGCCGATCTCCGAACCTTGCTTTCAAATCGAATATCGGTCGTCGGATCTCCTTGGGTGCCTGCTGCTATTTTCGATTTGAAGGCAATATTCGGAGCGCGGCCTCCCGAATAGTCACCGTATCGTCGGCGTTCAAATCCAGATGGAGTTGCGCATGGACGCCCCTGATATCTACAACCCACAAGAGCTCGGCCGCCGTCAGCAGATGGCCGATGTTCGGCGCCAGCGCGAAGTCGCGCGCCGAGCAGTGCTTCGGCAGCTCCTCGACAGGCAGAGGCAGGCGCTCGAATTGAAGACCTGGATAAGCGCTTGTCTCCGGCAGGATAGCGACACGACCTCCCCGGAATTCCAGAGAATGATCGAATGGGCATCCGGCCAACTGGAGGAGCTGGAACGCGCGCTCAGGCCGGAGCGGATAACAGAGGCGCTGCAGGCGCAAGGTCTGTTCCCGGAAACAGACCCTCTCTACGACCAGAAGGGGGAGCCGCCCCAGGTCACATCTGGGGTCATTCCTCCGCACTCAGGCACATCAATGCGGTTTGACAATCGAATCGGGAAAATGCGAGGGAGGAAAATCCATGATGACGTTGTTGCGTGGTTTGCATGCTATTGCCGCTCAGCGTGGCGATGGCCTGCGCCCCGAACTGTTTGAAGCGGCTTTATCGGCACCTGAAAGCGCGGATATCGATCAAGCCCCACGTCCCAGCGGCCACGATACGAAGCCGTGCATCATGATAGCTGTTCTGATCCCCAAAAAACTGGACCGCTCTTAACTGGAGTTTTCTGTGGTAATTTCCCGGCTGGGAACAAGAGCGGAAGCATGAAGGCATCGAAGTTTTCGGACGCCCAGAAGGCGTTTATTTTGAAGCAGGGCGATGATGGCGTGCCAGTGGCAGAGATCTGCCGGAAGGCGGGTATCAGCCAGGCGGCCTATTTCAATTGGCGCAAGAAGTATGCGGGCCTGTTGCCCGATGAGATGCGCCGTCTGAAAGCTCTGGAGGACGAGAACTCCAGGCTCAAGAAGATTGTCGCAAATCTGACGCTGGACCGCGAGATGCTGCAGGATGTTATCCGCCGTAAGCTCTGAGGCCTGTCCGCCAGCGAAAACTGATCGACGGGATGCTGGTGGATTGGGGCATATCGATCCGACGGGCGTGCAAGGTGGCGCAACCAGTCCGTCATCGTGATCGGAGCCGGAAAACTCCAGCTCCCGGCGGTCCAAGCTTTGGGCTCAGAGCAGTACCGCCGGCAAGTCCGAGCACGATGCGGTGCAGGGACATTTCAACATAATGACGTTGCCACTGAATCGGGACGACGAAAGCGCATTTCAGCTGGCGGCCTCCCGGATCGCTTCATATCAATAGCGTCATAATGACGTCGCCAACATCATGGCGTCGATGGATGTGATCGACATCATGCAACAGCAGTTTGTCGCTTCCGCCCAGAACGATATGATGGCCC
>NZ_QNUJ01000001.1 GCF_003574625.1 Shinella zoogloeoides | reverse complement strand
GGTCATCGTCGCCATCAACAAGGACGAGGAGGCGCCGATCTTCCAGGTCGCAGACTACGGCCTCGTCGGTGACCTCTTCGAAATCCTCCCGGAGCTTGAGAAGGCCCTCTGAGCCGGTTGCACGAAGGGGTTCTCTCGCGCCCCTTTATGAAGCTTCACCATTGTTCGGCAGAAATCCAGTCGCAAAAGACAGAGATGATCTTTACGCGCTTATGGGCTTTCGGAACGACGAGGTAGAAGCCGGGGACGTCCTTCTTGTCCATCGTCTCGAGGATATCGATGCCGAGCGGCGCGACCAGCGTACCCGCCTCGATATCGGCGAGCGCATCGAGCTTTGAAACGAGGCCGACGCCGATGCCGGAAATGCTGCCCCTGCGCATCGTCGCGGCGTCCTGGAACTCGATCTCGCCGGCCATCTCCATCGACGGCAGGCCGAGATGCGCCAGCACCTTGCGCCAGAGGTCCCGCGCCATGACGGGATGGAGCAGCGTCATGCGGCCGAGATCGGCAGGCGAAGAGATCTGCCTCGCCAGTTCCGGCGAGCAGCAGATGATCTTCGGATCGTGCATCAGCAACCGGACATCATATTCCTTCCAGTTGCCGAAGCCCCACTGGATGGAGACGTCCACCTCGTCCGCCGCGAAGTCGCGGACATTCACCATCGTCGTCAGGCGGATATCGGCGCCGGGCATGAGCTGGCGAAAGCGCTCGAGCCGCTCCATCAGGTAGCGCGTGGCGAAATACGGGCTGACATTGATGTTGATGCGGTTGCGGTAAGTCGAATTGGTGACCCGGCGGATGCCTTCGGTAAATTCGTCGAATCCCGCCTGAATGAAATGCGAGAGGATGATCGCATGCTCGGTCGGCTCGATGACCCGCGCCTTCCGCTCGAACAACGGAACGTGCAGGGTATCCTCAAGCAACTTGATCTGCTGGCTGATGGCCTGCGGCGTGACGAGAAGCTCGTCCGCCGCGCTGCGAAACGTCCCCTGGCGCATGACGGCCCAGAAGGCGCGCAATGCATTGAGAGGGGGAAGCCGCGTATGTTGTCCAGCCAAGTCACCCTCCGGCAGGCGATTTTCAATGACGACCGGCCCCGCCGCGCGGGCGGAGCCGGCGGTCGTTATATCACAGCTTTTTCGAGGAAGGGGCGGTTCTCCACGATCCGCTCATAGCCGACTTCCGTCAGGTTCAATGTGCGATACTCGCCATAGACGATCAGCTCGGAAACGCCCCGCCCCGTTGCCGGTCCCTGCTGCAGGCCGTGGCCGGAAAACCCGTTGGCGAAGACGAAATTGCGCACCGTGGGATGGCGGCCGACGACCAGATTATGGTCCAGCGTGTTGAAGTCGTAATGACCCGCCCACTGGTTCACCACCTTGATCGCCTCGAAGGCGGGCGAGCGTTCGGCGAGCGCCGGCCAGATGATTTCCTCGAACTCTTCGTAGCGCGGCTCGAAGTCGTCCCAGTCGGCCGCCGGGTCCTCGACGGGCGCGCAGCCCGTCAGGAAGAAACGGCCTTCCGGCCGGCAGAAGACGCCGGAGGGATCGATCATCAGCGGCAGCCGCCCCTGGTTGACGCGCGCGGTCCCCTCGGGCGTGCTGGCGCAATCGAAGACGAACAGGGTGCGCTTGCGCGGCTCGACCGGAATATCGAGGCCGGCCATGCGGGCGGTGAGCGCCGCGCGGGGACCGGAGGCGTTGACGACCGTACCGGCCTTGACGACCGCGCCCGATTTCAACGTCACCGACGTCACCCGGTCGCCGTCACGGCCGATGGCCACGGCTTCGTCCGTGACATAATCGACGCCGAGCGAGCGGGCCTTGTTCTTGAAGCCGTACATCAGGCCGGTATTGTTGAACCAGCCCTCGCCGGAGCGGCCATAGGAGGCCAGTTCGATATCCGCGACATTGAGATGCGGGAAGGCGTTCGCGAGCTCGTCGCGATTCCAGAGCACGACATCTGCGCCACAGGAAACCTGCGCCTCGTGGTTCTCCCTGAGAACCTGCGCCTGCTCCGGGGTATTGGCCAGGAAAAGATAGCCGCCCGAATGGAAGCCGAGATCCGGCCTGTCGCCCTCGACCTGCATCATCTCGCCGAAATTGCGGATGACCTGCGAGCCGTACTGGCTGATCTTCACGTTGATCGGGTTGGAGAACTGCGTGCGGATCGAGGAGGACGACAGCGAGGTCGCCGCCTGCAGATAGGTCGGATCGCGCTCGATGACGAGCACCGACCCGTCGAAATCGGGATTGGCCGCAAGATAATAGGCGACGGCGGAGCCGATTACCGCGCCGCCGACGATGACGACGTCATACTGGTCTTTCATTTCGATGCCTCATCATTGGGGTGGCCGATATCGACGAACCAACCACCGAGATAAAGGGTGGACGGCGCCTTGGGATCGACCGGCGGCTTTTCCGCCTCGACACTGGCGCGGAAGCGCTCGGTATTGTCCTGCGGCACGTAGCCGAGATGGCCGGCCCTCGAATTGTCGACCGGCTTTACGGCATTGTCGGAGAGGCCGAAGCTGATCGTGTGGCCGACGCGCGGCGCCGTCAGGCTGGCGGTGACGAGGCGGATGCAATCCTCGAAGGACAGCCAGGACCAGAGCATGCGGCGATCCGCCGGCTCCGGAAAGGAGGAGAAGATGCGCAGGCACACGCTCTCCAGCCCGAACTTGTCCCAGTAGAAGCGGCTGAGCGCCTCGACGAAGCATTTGGAAACGCCGTAGAGGCTATCGGGCCGCACCGGCGCATCCGTATCGATATGGCCTTCAAGCGTGTGATAGCCGATCGCATGGACCGAAGAAGCGTAGACGACGCGCTTGACGCCGTACTTCCGCGCGGCTTCATAAATGTGGTAGCTGCCACGGATATTGGCGTCGAGGATATCTTCCCAAGGGCGTTCCAGCGGCACGCCGCCGAAATGCACGATGGCGTCGACGCCCTCGACCGCCTTCATCACGGCGGCCTCGTCGGCGAGATCGAAGACCATCGCCTCTTCGTTCGGCTGAATATCCTTGATTTCCGCGACATCCGCGAGCCGCAGCCGGTCGGCCAGCGGCGCGAGGCCGCGGCGCAGTTCCGTGCCGAGACGGCCGGCCGCCCCCGTGATCAGGATGGTCTTGTAGGGTTTGGACATTCTTCCTTCCAATCAGAATTCGAGTTTGGAAACGGCTTCACCGATACGCTTCACCGCCTCGGCCAGAACCCCGTCGGAGGTCGCGGTGGAGATGCGGAAGAACGGCGACAGGCCATAGGCCGTGCCGGGAACGGCCGCCACATGGCCCTCGTCGAGAAGATACTTCGCGACCGCGACATCGTCTTCCAGCGTCTTCCCGGCCGGCGTCTTCGCGCCGATCAGCGCGGCGCAGCCGATATAGGCGTAGAAGGCGCCCTCCGGCGGGTCGAGGCTCAGCGCGTTGATCTTCGCGATGCCCTCGACAACGAGGTTGCGGCGGCGCTCGAAGGCGGTGCGAAACTCGGCGACACAGTCCTGCGGCCCCTCCAGCGCCGCCCTCGCCGCGATCTGCGCCGGAGCCGAGACGGAGGTGCAGGACTGGCTCTGGATCGTCGCCATCGCCTTGATCAGGTCCCTCGGACCTGCGGCATAGCCGACGCGCCAGCCGGTCATGGCATAGGCCTTGGACATGCCGTTGACGATCAGCGAACGGTCGCGCAATTCCGGGCAGGCCGCACCGAAGGAGACGAAGCTGCGCCCGTCGAAGAGGATGTGCTCGTAGATCTCGTCCGAGAGGATCATGACCTTGGGGTACTTCGCCAGCACCGCGCCAAGCGCCTTCAACTGCGCCTCGGTATAGACCGCACCGGAGGGATTGCCCGGCATGTTGAGGAACAGCCAGCGGGTCTTGTCCGTGAGCGCCGCCTCCAGCACTTCCGGCGTCAGGCGAAAGCCGTTTTCCGCCGGGCAGGCCGGCGTGACCGGCACGCCGCCGAAAAGCTTCACCATTTCCGGATAGGAGACGAAGTATGGCGCGGGCAGGATCGCCTCGTCGCCCTCCTCCACCGTCGCCATCAGCGCATTGAAGATGATCTGCTTGGCGCCGTTGGCGACCGCGATCTCGTCGATGGCATAGTCGAGGCCGTTCTCGCGTTTGAACTTGGCGACGATCGCCTTGCGAAGCTCCACCGTGCCGAGCGAGGCGGTGTAGAGCATGCGCTCCTTGCGCGCCGCCGCGAAGGCGGCCTCGGTAATGTGGGCGGGGGCCGGAAAATCCGGCTCACCGAGGCCGAGGTCGATCACGTCGACACCGGTGGCCGCCAGATCCTTGGCGGCCTGCGAAACGGCCATGGAGGCGGACGGTTTGACGGCGGAAAGCCGGCTGGCGATATGGCTCATTGCTTCTTCTCCGTCACATAGCCCTTGGAAAGATCTTCGACCGTTGCCTCGGCCGAGCGCTCGGCGGGGTTTCCAAAGCCGCCGCCGCCGGGCAGTTCCAGCACCAGCTTGCGGCCTGCCGGCACGTGCTGCCAGCCCTTCGGCCGCAGCTTCGTGCCGTCATCGAGCCTGGCCGAACCGGGTGCTCCGTCTTCGCCGCCGTCGCGCCCGCGCGGCGGGGTCGCGATGCGGTCGAACATGGCCGAGAAATCGAACTCATGGCCTTCGGCCGGCGCGATCTCGATGATCTGGCCGAGGCCACCGCGATATTTGCCGGCACCGCCGGAATCGGGGCGCAACTCCTTGCGCCAGACGACGATGGGGCCGGTATGCTCGGTCGCCTCGATCGGCATCGTATGGACGCCCGAGGGGAAGGCGGTCGAAGACAGGCCGTCGATGCCCGGGCGCGCGCCCATGCCGCCCGAGTTGAACATCAGCACCTCGGCACGGCGGCCGGCGGAGCCTGCAACCGGCCGGGCCGAAATATGGATGTTCCACAGGGCGGCCGCGCCTTCGGCGAGAATCTGGCCGGGCAGCGCCTTGGCGAGCGCGCCGAGAACGAGATCCGGCACCATATGGCCGATGACGTGGCGCACCGAAACCGGGGCCGGCCGCTCGGCATTCAGGATATTGGTCGGCGACGACACGTTGAAGGCGGCAAGGGACGCCGCATTGTTCGGGATATCGGGCGCGACCACGCATTTCAGTGCGTAGCAGGCATAGGCCTTGGTATAGATCAGCGGCACGTTGATGCCCCAACGACTCATCGCGTCCGTGCCGGAGAAATCGACATTGACGCCCGTGTCGGTGATCGAGACTTCGGCCGCGAGCCTGATCGGCACGTCATAGCCGTCCGTCAGCATGTCATTCGTCCACGCGCCCTTCGGCAGGCCGGCGATACGCTCCATCGTCGCCGCATGCGTACGCGACAGGATGAAGTCGCCGAGCGTGTCGAGATTGTCGTAGCCGACCTCGACCAGCATCTCGATCAGCCGCTTGTGGCCGACGTCGTTGCAGGCGGCGAGCGAATAGAAGTCGCCGATCACCTGGTTCGGCTCGCGCACATTGAGGCGCAGGATCTTCAGGAGATCCTTGTTCACCACGCCGCGCTCGGCGAATTTCATGATCGGAATCTGGATGCCTTCCTCATAGACCGACTTGCCGTCCGCCCCGAAGCCGCGACCGCCGACATCGACCACATGCGCCGTGCAGGCGAAGAAGCCGATCAGCTCCTCGCCCTTGAAGGAGGGCGAGACCATGGTGATGTCGTGCAGGTGGCCGGTGCCCTTCCATGGGTCGTTGGTCACATAGGTATCGCCCGGATACATTTCCTCGCGCGGAATTTCGGCGATGAAATGCAGCACCGCTTCGGCCATGGTGTTGACGTGGCCGGGCGTGCCGGTGACGGCCTGGGCAAGCATCTCGCCCCTGGCGTTGTAGACGCCGGCCGAAAGGTCGCCCGCCTCGCGGACGGAAGTGGAAAACGCGGTGCGCAGCAGCGTCAGCGCCTGCTCCTCGACCACCGAGATCAGGCGGTTCCACATGACCTGCATGCGAATTTCATTGATATCGCTCATGATCAGTGACCCTTGCGCACGAGAAGAATGGTGCCGTCGATCTGGATGACGGCATCGAACGGCGACGTGACGATGGTGGAGGTTTCCCGCTCGACGATGACGGCGGGGCCGGTTACCCGCGCGCCCGGCGACAGCGTATCGCGCGGCACGATCGCCGTCTCCAGCGCCTTGCCCGACGCGGGATCGAAGACCGCTCTCGTCACGGGCACGGATGCGACGACACCGTCCGTTTCAAGGGTGAAGCGCTCGCCTTCGGGGCGAACGTCCTGCGCCTTTACCGACCAGGTGACGAATTCGATTTCCGGGCCTTCGACCGCACGGCCGAAGAACTGGGCATAGCGCTCCTTGAAGGCAGCCTCGATCATTGCGGTATCCGCCGCCGTGAAGGCACGATCGGGCAGCGCCACGGGAATCTCCCAGCCTTGGCCGGCATAACGCATGAAGGCGGTGATCTCGCGCACGATCGCGCCATCCGTTCCGGCGCGCACGAAGCCTTCGGCGGTCGCCTTCAGGTCGTCGAGCATGGTGTTCACCGCGCCGGCATCGAATTTCGACAGGCGCATGATCTTGGAGGCCAGCGCTTCATAGCCGAACGGCGCCTTGAGGAAGCCGATGGCCGAGCCCACGCCCGCGCCCTGCGGGATGAGGCACTGGTCGACGCCGAGCTTCTCGCAGAGCCGGGCGGCATGCAGGGGAGCTGCGCCGCCGAAGGCGATCATGATGTTTTCCGAGATGGTCTTGCCGTTCTCGACGGCATGGACACGCGCCGCATTGGCCATGTTCTCGTCCACCACCTCGACGATGCCGAAGGCGGCGGCTTCGGTCGCCAGCTTCAGCCTGTCGCCGACATCGCGCGCGATTGCCGCGCTGGCATTGTCGACCGAAAGCCTGATCTTGCCGCCGGCGAAATTGTCGGGGTCGAGCTTGCCGAGCACGAGGTCCGCATCGGTGATCGCCGGGCGTTCGCCGCCGCGCTGGTAGCAGGCCGGGCCCGGTTCCGAAGCTGCGGATTCAGGGCCGGCCTGGATGCGGCCCATGGCATCGACCCAGGCGATGGAACCGCCGCCGGCGCCGATCTCGATCATCTCGATCACCGGAATGGAGATCGGCATGCCCGACCCCTTGCAGAAGCGATAGGTGCGCGCAACCTCGAAAGTGCGCGCGGTATGCGGCTGATAGTCCTCGATGAGGCAGATCTTCGCCGTCGTGCCGCCCATGTCGTAGGAGACGACGCGCTCGAGGCTGAAGCGGCGGGCGATATCGGCGGCAAAGATCGCCCCGCCCGCCGGGCCGGATTCGACGAGTCGCACCGGAAACTCCGAGGCCGTTTCCACCGAGATGAGGCCGCCGCCGGAATGAATCATGAAGACCGGGCAATCCGCGCCCATCTCCTTCAGCCTCACCTGCAGGCGCGAGAGATAGTCTGCCATCTGCGGGCGCACATAGGCATTGGCGCAGACCGTGTTGAAGCGCTCGAACTCGCGCATCTGCGGCGAGACTTCCGACGAGATCGAGATCGGGATCGAGAGTTTTCTCGACAGGATTTCGCGGGCGCGCTCCTCGTGCCGCGGATTCATGTAGGAATGGATGAAGCCGATGGCGACGGCCCCGAAGCCGCGTTCCGCGATGACGTCCGCCAGAGCCTCCAGCGCCGCCTCATCGAGCGGCTGAAGCTCCCTGCCCTGTGCATCAATGCGGCCCTTGACCGGGAAGCGATCCTCGCGCGGGATCAGCGGCTTCGGCAGGACGAGGCTGAGATCGTATTGCTCGAAACGGTTTTCCGTGCGCATCTCGATGACGTCGCGGAAGCCTTCCGTCGTCACCAGCGCGGTTTTGGCGCCACGACGTTCGATAAGCGCGTTCGTGGCGAGCGTCGTGCCGTGGATGACGATGTCGATATCCTTCGGCGCGATCCCCGCATCCCGCACCACGATCTCGATGCCGTCGAGGATCGCCTGCTCGGGGGCCGCATAATTGGTCAGCACCTTCGTGGAGAAGAGCTTGCCCCGCACATCGAGCGCGATGTCGGTAAAGGTCCCGCCGATATCGGCACCGAGGCGAATGTCGTGACGCTGTGTCATGCGGTTTCCTTTGCAGAAAGTGCTGCCTTGCGCATTTGGCTCAGCGTCTGGCGAGGGGTCAACGCCTCAGGTGAAATAGCGAGGTCGAGGAGAGCACCGGTCTTCGATGCGCGAGCGCGCTCGAAAGCGGCGGCGAAGTCCGCCGTCGATTCCACCCGCTCGGCATGGAAGCCATAGGCTTTCGCCAGCGCGACGAAATCGGGATTGACCATCGTGGTGCCGGAAACGCGTTCCGGATAATGCCGCTCCTGATGGGCGCGGATCGTGCCGTAGATGCCGTTGTTGAGCAGCAGGATGATCGGCTGCGCCCCATGCTGAAGGGCGGTCGCCAGCTCCTGGCAGTTCATCTGGAAATCACCGTCGCCGGCAAAACAGACGACCGTGCGCTCGGGATGGGCGACCTTTGCGGCCACGGCCGCCGGCACGCCATAGCCCATCGCGCCCGATTGCGGAGCGAGAAGCCGCGCCTTCGGCCCGAACCTGAAGAACTTGTTGGGCCAGACCGTGAAGTTGCCCGCGCCGTTGGTCAGGATCACGTCCTCCGGCAGGACGTCGTTCAGCAGCGCCGTGACCTTGCCCATGTCGACGGGCGACGGCAAGTCGGGGAGGTCGAAGCCCTTCTCATAGGCGGCACGCCCCTTGGCCCGCCATTCCGCCCATCCGCCCTTGACGGGCTCCAGCGCGCCGAGCGCATGCGCGAAGGCGTTCGGGCCGGCGTGAATGCCGAGCGCCGGCCGATAGACCTTGCCGATTTCAAGGTCCGAGCCGTGGACGTGGATGATCTGCTGGCGGGGCTGCGGAACGTCGAACAGCGTGTAGCCGTCCGTGGAATTCTCCCCGAAACGGTTGTTGATGGCGAGGATGACATCGGCCTCGCGCAGCAGTTCCTTGACGGAGGCGACCATCCCGACCCCGGCCTCGCCGCAGAAGGTCGGCGAGGTGTTGTCATACTGATCCTGATAGCGGAAGACGGAAACGACCGGAATGTCGGATGCCTCGGCGAACCGCTGGACGGCGGCCATGGAGCCCTCGGCCCAGTTGCAGCCGCCATAGAGAACGACGGGGCGCTTAGCGCCTTCCAGCATCTCCCGCACGCGTAGCATGCCCGCGGCCGACGGCGCGGGTTCGGCGATCTCCACGGGACCGGACAGCGGCGCGGCCGCGGTGAGCGAAGTCAGCATATCCTCTGGCAGGGCGATGACGATCGGGCCGGGACGACCCGAGACGGCAAGCGTCCAGGCACGAGAAAGGATTTCCGGGATGCGCTCGACCTGGTCGATCTCGACCGCCCATTTCGCCATGGTGCCGAAGACGGCCTTGTAGTCCACTTCCTGGAAGGCTTCCCGGCCCTTCATGTCGGTCCCGACCTGGCCCACGAAAAGGATCATGGGCGCGGAATCCTGCATCGCCGTATGCACGCCGATCGAGGCATTGGTGGCGCCCGGACCACGGGTCACGAAGCAGATACCCGGCTGGCCGGTCAGCTTGCCGTAGGCCGCCGCCATGAATGCCGCCCCGCCCTCATTGCGGCACAGAACGTAGTCGAGGCGTCCGCCCGTGTCGTGCAGCGCATCGAGCACCGCGAGATAGCTTTCCCCCGGCACCCCGAAGCTCTTCGTCGCGCCCAGCGCCAGGAGGCACTCGACGAGCAGCTGCCCTCCATTACGTTCCATGTCCGTATTCCTGTCGTTCGATGAATTGAGATTGAAAGCCGCCCGTTGACAGCAGCGAAAGGACCTGCGGCCCCAAATGCTGGAACGGCGGCTCTCCCAAGGAAAGGCGATGAACGGATACGCCGCTGCCCCGGGTTTCATCGGCAAGCGCGCGCGAAAACCCGTCGATCGCCCCAGCGACGGTCCGTTCGATCGCACCATTCGCGTTACTGCCATCCAGGGAGAGCATCACGAACGCACCGCGGCCGCGCTCGATCATCGAGGGCAGGACGGCGCGCGTGACATGCAGCATGGCGGACAGATTGACTTCAAGAGCCATGTCGATGTCCGCCTCCGCAAGACCGAGAAAACGGTTCTCTTCGGGCCAGCGGAGCGCAGCATGGACGAGGACATCGGTTTCGAGGCCTTCCGCAACGGAGCGGACATATTCGCGATCCGTCAGATCCATGGCCAGCGGCACGATCCCGTGTTCGCCGCGCATCTCATCGAGCGCGACCCGATCACGACCGAGCGCGTGCACTTCCCAGCCTACTTTTGCAAGCGAAGTGGCGATCGCGCGTCCGGGAGCACGCGTCGCCCCCGTGACAAGTGCTTTCGTCATCACACGATTCCCATGAGGCAAGTCAGAAGATGCCTGCACAGGCCATCGGCTTAAACGAAGAAATTGGCACCCTTAGACAAGTTCTTCTTGTGTCCCGACGGCAACATGCGTTCCGGCAACCCACGACATCGTATTCGCATGGAAATCCGGCCTGACAGCGACTGCAGCGGCTATCGGGCCGCTTTTGCCCGCTCTCGCTCAACTCTCTCGGTCGCATCTCGCGCCACGGCAACAGAACCGACGACGCAATCGGAGGACCGGACGAGTGCGAAACTCATCTCGACATAAAGCCTGCGCCCCGTCTTGTGTGTTGCCCTGGTCAGTGTCGGCCGGCCATTCAGCTTCAATTGTCCCGCCTTGACGGCGGAATCGAAGCCGGCCCAGTGCGCGTCCCGCAGATGCGGCGGAATGATAAGATCGAGCGATTCACCGATGGCCTCGTCCTTTTCGAAGCCGAAAAGCGCAGTCGACGCGCCGTTCCACCCGGCTATCTTTCCATCGACCGTCGCAAAGATCAGGGCGTCCGCCATCTGGTCCAGAATGAAAGTGGCGATGGCGTCGTCCATTGGCAGGGCCCTCCGCGCTCCTTCCGTGACCTCAGATAAATCGAGGCCGCGATCCTGTCAGCCCGGACACGTCGATCCGATGCAGCTTGCGGTAACGATATACCAACCGCTCCAATTCCGCCGCCCGCCGCGCGTCATCCCAACGACGAAACAGTCCGATGACACCGACCAGTTCCTCCAGCGCATCGTGGCCCAGCGGCCGCTCCAGAAACACCGAGCTGCGCCCGAAGAGAAAGTCTTCAGCGTGCAGGACCAGTTCCGTATCGCAGATGATCGCGATCTCCTCCCGAGAAAATTCCGGCAAGGAGGCCAAGAAGGTTTCGCCCTTCGCGAGCGCCGGCGCGACCGCTTTTGCGCGCGAGCCGTATCGGGCGACAAGCTGGCGGGCTCTTTGGCGCGAAAGCCCGTGCTCATCCGTGATGGCGGACAACAGGCGCTCCGTCGGAGCGGCGTCCTGGGAAAGGCCCGTTCCGCCGCCGATAGGCAGATCCGCCGTCGAGGATGAGCGGCGCTTGCCCAGATGGGCGAGTATCCTGTCGGTCGCTTCGGCCGAAAAGGCCCGAAAGGTGGTCCATTTGCCGCCGACAAGCGAGACGATCGGGAAACGGCGCTCGCCTTCAGGAGGCAGTTCCGGCATCGAGTGGTCGCGGCTGATGGCGCCGGGGTCGCTTGCATCGTTCGCCGGCAGGGGGCGGACGCCCGCATAGCTGAAGAAGATGCTCGCACGATCGACCGGAACCTGCGGGAAGAGCCGCCGGAACGCGCCAAGGAGATAGTCCACCTCTTCGTCGTCACAGGCCACGCCGTCTGGATCGTCAACCGGGATATCGGTGGAGCCGAGCAGCACATGCCCCATGAAGTTCGACAGGATGCAGATACGCCCGCCCTCGGCCTCGAAATAGATCATACGGCCGTGCAGGGTTTCGGCCAAAGCCGGAAGGTCGAGCAGGAGGTGGCTGCCCTTGGTGCCGCCGATCATCCGGCGCCCGGGGGCCGCGCTGGCATTCACCCGGTCGATCCAGGCGCCCGCGGCGTTGACCAGCACGTCGCATGTCAGCGAAAACGCCTCGCCCGTGTCGACGTCCTGAAGCTCGACGCGGTTGCCGTCGATCCCGCTGAAACGCAGGTGGTTCAGCGCCATGCTGCCGGAATTGGCCGCCATGCCGTCGAGGGCGAGTTCCACGACGAGCCGTTCGGGCGACGTGATCCAGGCGTCGTAGTAGGAGGCAGCGATCTTCAGGTCCGGGTCCAGATCGGGGATTTCGCGCAATATGTCCTGCCGCGCGATCATGCGGTGGCGCGGCATGGTCCGGTTCAGCGCGCCATAGAGATCGTAGAGCCAGAGGCCCAGCTTGATCACCAGCGCGCCGCGCTCCGTGATCTTTGCCGGCATGCGCAGGAACTTCCGCAATGCCGGAACGACGCCGCCGAACCAGGAATGAATCGGGATGATCATTTCGAGCGGCCGGACATAGTGCGCGGCATTGCGCAGCAGCCGATTGCGTTCCTCGGCGGATTCCCTGACCAGCCGGAATTCACCGGTTTCCAGGTATTTGAGCCCACCGTGGATCATGCGTGACGGGGCCCTGCTGGCGCCGGCGCAGAAATCGCCCTGCTCGACGAGGAGGCAGCCGACGCCATGGAGACTGAGGTCGCGGAACGTGCCCATGCCGTTGATCCCGCCGCCGACGATCAGGACGGGGACATGGCCGATGCGGCGCAGGGCCTCCAGCCGGGCTTCGCGCGTGGTGTCGCCTGCGCTCATGGGGCGGTCTTCTCCTTGTGGCGGTGCATGACCGTGTCGATGGCCTCGCGATAGCGGCCATAGCCGGCCTGAAGGCGGGGTACAGCCCGGCCCGGCTGGTAGATGCGCAGGTCCGGCGCGGTCCGCGCGGTCGCCTCCTCCCAGTCGCCGTAGACGTTCACGGCAATCCCCGCCGCGATGGCCGCGCCAAGCGCCCCGGCCTCTGGCATTTCCGGCACTTCGACGCGGCGGTTCAGCACATCGGCGAAGAGCTGGCCGAAGAAGGGATTGCGGCTGCTTCCGCCCGTCAGGCGCACCTTGCCGACGCTTCCGTCCGGGTCGATGAGATCGACATGGTGGCGGTGGTTGAAGACGATGCCCTCCGCGACGGCGCGCAGCATGTGGCCCCGCCCATGCCAGCCGCGCAGCCCTAGAAAGGCCGCCGGCACATCCTCGGCATGGGGGGACCCGTAGAGATAGGGAAGGTAGACGATGTCGGAGGGATCGTCCGCGACGGCGTCCAGCTCGGCCTGAAGCAGGGCGAAGGGATCGCCGCCCGCCAGCGCGTCCCGCGCGGCCGTGCCCAGGAACCAGTCGAGATTGGCGCTGGAGGCGGGAGAAACCGACATGTTCATCCATTGGCCGGGACGCAATCCATTGCGCGCATTCCAGCCCACCGACGTTCCCGGCACGTCGACCAGCATTTCATTGATCGAATAGGTGCCGGCGATGACGGCGATCGTGCCGGCTTTCGTCACCCCGGCCCCGACGGCGCAGGCCGTCACGTCATGCAATCCGGTGGCAACCGGCGTTCCGGCCGCAAGCCCCGTCGCGCGGGCAGCCTCCTCGGTGACATATCCCGCGACCTCGCAGGGCATCAGCACGTCCGGAAGGGCATTCGCAACGGCGCCAAGACCGAAGAGGGCGAGCGCCTCCTCGCTGTAGCGCTGCGTTCCTATGTCGGTGAAGGCGACGCTTGCCTCGGTGAAATCGGTCGCCACCCTGCCCGTCAGGCAGAAGCGGAGCCAGTCCTTGCAGGAGAGGACGGCCGCGATCCGCTGGAAGCGTTCCGGCTCCTGCGCCTTCATATGGGCAAGCAGCGGCGCCGGGGAGGACGCGAAGGGACGCTGCCCCGTCAGTTCCAGCGCCTTTTCCGATATGCCCGTCTCGTCCCAGTGGCGCAGCAGCGGCTGGGCGCGGCTGTCGAGCGAGGTGGCGGCAAGGCCGAGCGGCGCACCAGCGCCGTCGAGCAGATAGAGGCCGTCGCCATGGCCCGCCACGGACACGGCGGCCGGGCGGACCGTCGCGCCGACGCAGGCGCTCGCCTGTTCCAGCGCCTCGCGGATCGCCGCGGCGGAGGCTTGCCAATGCGCCGTCATGTCGCGCTCGACGTGCCGGGGCACGGCCTTGATCTGCGCGATCTCGCGGCGGGCAAGGGCCACGACCTTGCCGTCGTCCCGGAAGACGACGGCCTTGGTGACGGTGAGGCCGCTGTCCAGCCCCAGGAGATAGGCCGGCATTTCAGGACTCCAGCCGCGCGTGGCGCAGCCGCTCCTGCAGGCTGGCGAGATAGATCGCCACCAGAAGCACGCCGCCGAAGACGACCTGCCGGATCGAAGGCGGCACGCCGTGAAGGTTCATGAGGTTCTCGATGATCGAGATCACCAGCACCGCCGCGAAGACACCGCCGACATTACCCTTGCCGCCGGTGAGGGCCGTGCCGCCGAGAATGGTGCCGGCGAAGACCATCATGATATCGCCCTGCCCCATGTCGGCCACGACGGATTCCAGCCGGCCGACCTCGAGAAGCCCGCCGAGCGCCGCCAGGAAGCCGGCGATGACGAAGCAGACGATCTTGGTCCGCTCGATGTTCACGCCCGCCACGAACGCGGCATGCTCGTTGTTGCCGAGCGCGAGGATATCCTTGCCGAGCCGGTGGCGGTCGATCATCAGCCATGCCAGGACGAAGATCGCGATCCAGACCAGGACGGCCACCGGCAGGATGCCGAAGAGCTTGGCCGAACCGAGATAGACATAGCCCTCGGGCAGATAATAGACGCCTTCCGGGATCAGATAGACCACGATGCCGCGCATCAGCAGCATCGTTCCGAGGCTGACGAGGAAGGAGCTGACCCTCAGCTTGACGGAGAACAGGCCGTTCACCAGCCCCGCGATGGCGCCGAACAGCAGCGTGCAGAGCACGGCGACGATCGGATAGCTGTCGAGCCCCATCCCCTGGAAGAAGAACACGACGGCCAGCGCTGGCGCGAGGGCGAAGGTCGATTCCAGCGACAGGTCGACATTGGCGGTCAGCAGCACGAAGAACAGGCCGAGCACCATGCAGCCGAGCGGGGCTGCCGCCCACATCACGTTCAGGATGTTGCGCGCCGAAAGGAAGCCCGGCACCGCCAGGCCCGCAAGGCACAACAGCGCGAGCAGGGTCCAGATCAGGTGCTTTTCCAGAATGAGAAAAACGAATTTGTTCACCGAAGTCATACCCGCACCTCTACGCCCTGTATCGCCTTGTAGATCGTCTCGACATCGAAGCCCGGCATGCCGCGCTTCAATTCCCGGACCGCACGTCCCTGATAGAAGATCAGGATCCTGTCGCAGATCTCGGCCAGCTCTTCCTCGCTCTCCGAGATCATGATGACGCCCGCATCGCGCGACAGATCCTCGCGGATCATCTTCAGAATGTCCGGCTTGGCCGATATGTCGACGCCGCGCGTCGGTTCGTTCAAAAGCACCAGCCGCGGCGCCGTCAGCGAGAGACGGCCAAGCAGGATCTTCTGCTTGTTGCCGCCCGACAGGCCGTCTATCGGCACGTCGAGGCCGGGCGTCTTGACCTTGAGGCGCGTCACGATGGACCGGGCGACGGCCTCGCATTCGCCGCGCCGCACGAAACCGAGCCGGTTCGTCAGCACCGGAAGGCCGGCGATGATCGCGTTTTCCAGCACGGAGCGGTTCTGGATCACCGCCTGCTCCTCGCGATGCTTGGGCAGGAAGGAGACGCCCGCCGTCTGGGCCGCCTTGGGGCTTTTCAGATGCACCTCGACGCCGTCCATCTCGATGGAGCCGCCATAGTTCGGAACGAGCCCGTAAAGCGCCTCGATGGCCGCGTCCTTGCCGGAGCCTTCCAGGCCGGCAAAGCCCAGCACCTCGCCGCGATGAAGCGCAAGGTCGAGATGCGCGAGGGAGCGGCCGGCCTTCAGCCCCCGCACGGTGAGCACGGGAGGGGCGGTGAATTCGGGCTGGTCGGTATAGTTGATCTCGGTTCGCGCGACGTCGCCGACAATCCAGTCGGCCAGTTCCCTGCCCGTGGTTGCCGCCGTCTCCAGCGTCGCAACGCGCTCGCCGTCGCGCATCACGGAAACGCGGTCGGTAAAGCCCATCACCTCGCTGACGTGGTGCGAGATCAGGGTGAAGGACAGGTCCGGCTGTTCGATGATCAACCGGCGCAGGAGGCCGAGCAGGCTCTCCTTGCGCTCGCTCGTCAGCGATGCGGTGATCTCGTCCAGGAGGATCGTGCGCGCCTTCTCGATGAAGACCGCGCGGCCGAATGCGAGAAGCTGCTGGGTCTCCAGCGGCAGGTCCCCCATGCGATCCTCGGGGCGGGCGCGAAGGCCGAGCTCGCCGATGACCTCCGCCGATTGCCGGCGCGTCACGGAGGGGGCAAGAAAATTCAGGCGGCCGCCCGGATGGCGCCCCATGAAGAGGTTGTCCGCCACGGAAAGGTCGGCGGCGAAGGCCGGCTCCTGGGTGACGAGCGCGATACCAAGCTTCTTGGCGCGCGCCGGGCCGGAATGCGTCGGCGTCAGCGCGCCGTGTTCGGTGACGATCTGTCCCTGGCTCGGTGCGAGCAATCCCGCCACCATGGAGACGAGCACCGACTTCCCCGCACCATTCTTGCCGATCAGACCGTGTATCTCGCCCTTGCGGACGCCCAGATCGACGGAATCGACGGCCAGAACGCCGGGAAACCGGCGGGTCACGCCTTGCACGGCGAAGCTCAGCGAAGGGTCCAGTGTCATGTGAACTCCTGTTGCGGGAATGGCTGCGAGCGCCTGCGCGCCCGCAGCCGAGGCCCGGTTACTTGCCGAAGTCGGGCATCTTGCCCGTCTGCTCGACCGTCATTTCGTTCGCCCAGTTGTGCGGGTCGTCGTAGTTCGCATCGCCCGGCACGCTATAGGCCTGCGTCTGGTACCAGGAACCCTCGATCGCGTCGGGCCTCAGCACCTTCACCGGCGCCCAGACGGGATCTTCCCCGTCGAGCAGCACCTTGCCTTCTTCCGGCAAGGCGTTGCCGGACATCAACGTATAGAGCATCCGCATGGAGATGATGCCCTCGCCCGTCGCCGGCTGCACGGAGATATGGTCGATCTCCCCGCGGGCCATGGACTGGAATTCCGGCACCGTGCCGTCGATGGTCGCGACCGGGATGTGCTTGGGATCGTCGATCGGGAAGAGCAGGTCCTGCGCCTTGAAGGCCGGAACCGCGCCGCCGATGCCCATCGTGCCGTCGATGCTGGCGATGCCGAGGATCTTGTCCGCGCCTTCGCGCGAGATCACGTCGTCGACCACCTTGCGCGCCTTGCCGCCGTCGCAGCCCGCTTCCTGCTCGACGATCTTGACGCCGGGATATTTGGCGGCGATCGGATCGAGCGCCGACCGGTAGCCGGTGTGGCGCGCGATATCGAAGGAAGCGGTGATGATGCAGCGCAGTTCGATGAAGACGCCGCCCTTTTCGGCCCAGCCCTCCCCGCGCAGCGTGTCGAGGCGCTTGACCAGCGCCTCGCCGCCGAGGCGGCCGGCCGTCTCGTTGTCGAAGGCGACGAAGGTCTGCTTGACGCCGGGGACCCAGGCATTGGTCGTGACAACCGGAATGTTGGCCTCCTGCAACTGCTTGACGATGCTGCGCATGGCCTCACCGCGCCAGGGCGTCAGGAGCACACCGTCCACGCCGCTGTCGAACTGCGCCTGAAGCGCCTTGAGCTGCTGGCCGGCATCGTTCGCGCCGAAGACGTTGAACGTGATCGTGTCGCCGGTCGCGGTCTGGATGCGCTTTGCCTCCTGCTGCTGGCCGAGCGCGACGCCGTTGAAATAGATGTCGTTCGGTTCCCACCGGATGACGGCAACCTTGTAATCCTTGGCGGACACGGCCCCTGCCATCAGGCACAGTGCCGATACCGCGGTCAGTCCTTTCAAAAAGCCTCGCATCCTATCCTCCTCTTGTGCTGGTGCTTGCTTTACAACCGGTTCTTCCTGCTGTCGCTCTTCGGAAGCTGGGCTTTTACGATCCAGCCGCCTGGTATTCCTCCGGTTCAGATGACCCGGTCATTGCCGCCATCCACCGGAATCTGTGCGCCCGTCGTCCGGGAAAAGGTGCTGTCCGCCAGCGCGACCACCGCGCGTGCCACGTCCTTCGACGTGACCTCGGTCCGCATGAGGTTGCGCGCCTTGTATTGCTCGACCGTCAGGCCGTAGCGCCGCGCCGACGTCGCCAGCGCCTCGGGCGTCCACAGGTCGGTGTCGAAGACGCCGTCGGGATGGATCGCGTTGACCCGGATACCCTCCGGCGCCAGTTCGAGGGCGGCGACGCGCATCAATTGCGTCAGCCCCGCCTTCGAGACGGAATAGGCGGCGGCGCCAGCGCCGGGCGCCAGCACGTTGCGGGAGCCGATGAAGACCACGCTCGGATCGACGCCGTGGCGCAGGAACGGAACGGCCTGCTTCAGAAGCTTGCGATGCGAGGTCAGATTGACCGCGAGCGATGCGTCCCATGCCACATCGTCCAGCACTTCGATATTCGCGCCGGCGCGGAAGATACCGACATTGGAGACCAGGATGTCGAGGCCGCCATAGTCGTTCACGACCTGCCGCAAGGCCGTGCTGACCTTCGCTTCATCGGTCAGTTCTACGACGATGCCTTCATAGCCGGGACGATCCATATGGTCCTTGACGGCGGGGTTGATGTCGAGCCCCACGACCACCGCGCCGCGATCACGCAACGCCTCGGCTGCGGCACGGCCGATGCCGGTGGCGCAGCCGCCGACAACGGCGACCCTGCCGGCCAGCGGCGGCAGCGCGCCCTGCGCCCGCAGCTTGGCCTGCTCCAGTTCCCAATATTCCAGCGCGCGCAGGTCGGCCTCGTCGAGCCCCTGCCAGCCGCCAAGACGAGCCGCCAGCCGAAGGGCGCGCAGATTGGCCGCGGCCACGTCCGCCGAGACGCGCGCGCGCGCCAGCGTCGGCCCGAAGCTGCGCACCGCGCCGTCGGAAAGCAGGGCCCAATGGGGATGGGGCGGCAGCGGTATCAGGTCCTTGTCGCCGCTGCGCTCGACATAGGCGCGGTATTCGGAGGCGAAGTCCTCCAGCGCCTTTTCCGGTGCATCGCCGATGACGGCGGGAAAGGGCTTGTTGTGAATGACATGTTCGGGCGTCAGCGTGCCGTGGCGCGAAAGCCGGGCGATCTCCGCGATCTCCGAAGCCGGCACGCCGGGCACGGGACGCGAGATCATGGCGCGGCCGGCGATGCGGCTGACGGCTCCGCGAAAACGGGCGATATCGACGGGATCGGTCGCGGCATCCGGGGTAGCCGGCAGGGGCGGAATACGGGCGGAAAGCCAATCCTCGGCGCGGGCGCAGATCGCCACCATTCGGTCATAGCTTTCCCGGGCCGTATCGCCCCAGGTGAAGACGCCGTGATGCTCCAGGATGATCGCATCGGCCTCTGCGAATTCCGGCGAAAGGAGCGCCGCGCGCATCTGGCGGGCGAGATCGAAGCCGGGCTTCACATAAGGCAGGATCATGACGCGGGGGCCATAGATTTCGCGCAGCAGCGCTGTCCCGTTCGTGCTGTTGGAGACCGTCAGCACGCCGTCGGCATGGGAATGGTCGACATAGGCGGCGGGAAACAGCGCATGAACGATCGCCTCGATGGAGGCGGCCGCGGCCTGCGGGTCGAGGCGGGCGCGCTTGACCTCGGCCACCATGTCGCCGTCCGTCAGCGTTTCAAGCTCGGCGAGCGCCAGCAATGCGGGAAGATCGAGCGCGGTGAAGCCCTCTATGCCCATCGTGCCCAGGTCGAAACCGCTGGCCTTGACCCAGATCACCTGCCGCTCGTTTCCGAAACGGTCGGTGAGAGCCCCCTTGTAGGACGTGTTGCCGCCGCCATGCAGCACCATGGCCGGGTCACGGCCGATGAGCCGCGACGAGTAGGCGCGCAAGTCGAGGCCCGTGATGGCCTTGTCCGCTTCAGCCTCGTTCCAGAGGTTTTCCATGCGATGATCCTTGTTATGCAGCCGGGCCGCAAGACCCGGCCCCTCCCCTCGGCGATGGCGGCCCTCAGGCCGCCGTCTTGCCGTGCAGGTCCTGGAAGAGCTCGTAGCCCTGCGCGCCGGTCCGGCCCTCGTGCACAACGGCGGCGAGCGCGGCGAGCATCGCCACCGGATCGGTCGACTGGAAGACGTTGCGGCCCATGTCGACGCCGGCCGCGCCCTGGTCGATGGCGCGATAGGCCATTTCCAGCGCTTCCCGCTCCGGCAGCTTCTTGCCGCCGGCAATGACGATCGGAACCGGGCAGCCGAGGGTGATGCGCTCGAAGCCTTCGTCGACATAATAGGACTTGACGAACTGCGCGCCGATTTCCGCCGCGATACGGGTGGCGAGGCCGAAGTAGCGGGCGTCGCGAGCCATCGCCTTGCCGACGCCGGTGACGGCCATGGTGGGGATGCCGTAGCGCGTGCCGGTATCGATCAGCTTCACCACATTGGCGATCGACTTGTGCTCGTATTCCGCGCCGATATAGACCTGTGCCGCCATGGCGGCGGCGCCGAGGCGGATGGCGTCGTCGATCTCCACGCTCACGAGCTCGTTGGAAAGCTCCGTCAGGATCGAGTTGCCGGCCGAGCAGCGCAGCACGACGGGCTTGAGCGATTCCGGCGGGATCGAGCTGCGCAGGCCGCCGCGAGTGCACATCAGCACGTCGGCATGGGCGGCAAGCGGCGCGATGGTCAGGTCGAGCCTTTCGAGGCCCGTGGTCGGCCCCTGGAAGTAACCATGGTCGAAGGCCAGCATCACGGTGCGGCCGGTATCGGGGCGGAAGACCTGCGAAAGCCGCGCCTTCATGCCCCAGTCGTGATGCGCATTGCCCTTGAGGAAGAAGCGCGAGGTGTCCGCCGGACGATCCCGTCCCCAGTCCTTGCCGTCCTTGATGTCGTCCAGATCTGCCATGTCATCCTCTGTTCTGCCGCCCGTCCGGCGACGTTCTTACAGACGCGCGCCATCGCTGGCCCGGAGCCTGAAGCTCCCGCCGGAAACGCCGTCTTGCCTGTCGGTGACCTCCCACCGTCGAATGATCGATTCCTAGCAATCGATTTTATAAATATCAAGGATTATGTTATTTATATCGGAATTTATGTTGCATCGCCAAAAACGCTAAATGCCCGCATCCTCAAAAACTACGCTTCCGATCCGAGGAAATCCGCTAAAAACGCTGATAATTCGTCATTTTTCCAGATTTCGCGCTTGCGCAAGAATTCGATGGACACGCAGCATGAATTCCCCAATAAAGGAAAAATGTTAAATTCAGAGCGGGACGACATGGACGATCATAACAATTCCAATCCCGAGGCCGCCTCTTCCAAGGCCGAGAGAAGGCGCACGAAAATCATCCAGACGCTGATGAGCGGCTCGTCGACCCAGATACGGGACCTTGCCGAGTCCCTCGGCGTCAGCCTGATGACCATCCACCGCGACCTTTCCGTGCTCGAAAAGGAAGGGCTCGTGCGGCGCCTGCGGGGCTCGGTCTCAGCGGAAAAGTCGCTTCTGTTCGAAAGCAGCTACAATTATCGCGGGCGCAAGAACGTGGAGGACAAGAAGCGGCTGGCGCGCGCAGCGGTCGCCCGGCTGGAGCCCGGCAATGCGGTGATGATCGACGACAGCACCACCACCTACTATCTCAGCGAATTCCTGCTGGATGTCGCCCCGCTGACCGTGGTAACCAATGCGGCGCCGATCCTGGAAAAGCTCCGCCACGCCCCCGAAATCGACCTGATCTCGACAGGCGGGCGCTATCATCCGGGCTATCACGGCTATTTCGGAGCCAATTGCGAAAAGGCGATCCGCTCCTACCATGTCGACGTGGCGATCCTGTCGACCACGACGATCCAGGGGCTTTCGCTCTATACGCCCGACGAGATCGTGGTGCGCGCAAAGCAGGCAATGATGCAGGTGGCACGCAAGCGCATCCTCCTCGCCGACGCCACGAAGTTCACCTTCAGCGCACTGAACTATGTGGCTGAGATCACGGATTTCGATCTGGTGATCCTGACCGGCGACATACCGCCCGACAAACTCGATCTCATTCGCGCTTCGAAGGTGAATGTCGAGATTGTCTAGGAGCGCGATCGGTTGCGGCTGATCCTCAACCTTCTGCATCCCCACGGCGAGGAAGCGATACCCCGGCCCTTTTCAAGGCCGGGGCGATCTCCAAGCCGATCAATCCGGCAGCGCGTAAGCGATCACGTAATCGCCGCGATCCGGCGACTGGCGGGCACCGCCGGCGGAGATGACGATATATTGCTTGCCGGTCTTCGGCGACTTGTAGCTCATCGGACCACCCTGGCTGCCGACGGGCAGGCGCGCCTTCCAGACCTCCTTGCCGGTGGCGCTGTCGAAGGCGCGCAGGTAGTAATCCTGCGTGCCCGCGATGAAGACCAGGCCGCCCTGCGTCGCCAGCGTGCCGCCCAGCGTCGGCATGCCGACCGGAATGGGCAGGCCCATCTTGATGCCGAGCGGGCCGGTATCCTCCACCGTGCCGACCGGAACCTGCCACTTGATCTTCTGCGTCTTCATGTCGATCGCCGTCATCGAGCCGAAGGGCGGCTTCTGGCAGGGGATGCCAAGGACAGAAAGGAAGCGGTTCTTGTTGACGGCGTAGGGCGTTCCCTTCATCGGCACGACGCCCATGCCGGTATTGACCGCCTCGCCGCCACTGCTGACGGCTTCGGTGGGTGCGGCCTCGACCATCTGGATCCAGAGACCAAGGCGCATGTCGTTGACGAAGATGGTGTTCGTCACAGGATCGGTGGAAATGCCGCCCCAGTTCATGCCGCCCAGCGAGCCCGGGAAATTCAGCGCCAGATCCGTGCCGGGCACGGTATAGACGCCATCATAGCGCATGCCCTTGAAGCCGATGCGGCATAGAAGCTGGTCGAAGGGCGTCGCACCCCACATGTCTCTTTCTGTCAACGTCTCGGCGCCGATCTGCGGCATGCCGACCGAGAGCTTCTGCGTGGGAGAATAGGGCTCGTTCGGGATCGAGCCGGCCTTCACCGGAACGTCATCCACCTGGGTCAAGGGCATGCCGGTGGCGCGGTCGAGCACGTAGATCTGCCCGGCCTTGGTGCCGAACACCAGCGCCGGGACCGTCGTGCCGTCCGCCTTCGGGAAGTCGATGAAGGAGGGCTGCATCGGCACGTCGAAGTCCCAGAGGTCGTTATGGACCGTCTGGTAGACCCACTTCTCGCGCCCGGTCGTGGCGTCGAGCGCCAGCATGGAAGCACCGTATTTGTGGTCCAGCGCCGTGCGTGTCGCGCCGTAGAGATCGACCGAGGGGCTGCCGACCGGCATGAAGACGGTGTTCGATGCCGGATCGTAGGACATCGAGGCCCAGACATTCGGCGTCGAGCGCGTATAGGTCTGGCCCGCGGGCGGCAGCTTGGTGATTTCGGGATTGCCCGGGTCGAACGCCCAGCGCAACTCGCCGGTCACGACATCGAAGCCGCGCATGACGCCGCCGGGCATGTCGACCTGGACATTGTCGGCGATACGGCCGCCGACCACGACCGTCGTTCCGGCCAGCGTCGGCGCTGAGGTGAGAACGTAGCTCGGATCGGCAACCTCGCCGAGCCCGACCTTCAGATCGACGCGGCCATTATTGCCGAAGTCCGGGCAGAATGCGCCGGTGTCGGCGTCGAGCGCGATCAGTTCGGCCGTGATCGTGTTCATCAGGATGCGGCGCTGGCACGGCGCGCCTTCGGTGACGCTGACCGGCGTCACCGGCGTGGAGCCTGCCGCCGTCGGCTGGACGAGTTGCCTTGTGGCGTCGAAATAGGCAAGGCCGCGGCAACGCATCCAGACGGAGGACTGGGCATTGATCTCGTTCTTCCAGATTTCCTTGCCGGTATCGGCATCGATGGCGATGACGTTGTTATGCGGCGTGCACAGGAAAACGCGATCGCCCACCTGCAGCGGCGTCTGCTGGTCTTCCGCGCCGTTGCCGCCGGGGCTGATCGGCGTATCGCCAGTACGATAGGTCCAGGCGACCTGGAGCTTGCCGATATTGTCGCGCGTGATCTGGTCGAGGGCGACGAAACGGCTGCCGCCGGATGTGTTGCCGTAGGCCTCCCAGTTCTTCTGCTCGTTGGCCGGGTCGACCTTGACGAGCGCGTCGGGCGTGCCGGAGAACGCGACGCTCGGATGCGGCACGAACATGCCTGCAAAACCTGCGGCGGACGCGCAGGCGAGCAGGATGGCGACGACGAAGGAAGGCACGGTGGCCGGGGAACGCCCCGAAGCGCGGCCCAGCAATGGATAGGAGAGCGCCACGACCGTCGTACCGACGCCGAAGGCAAGCAGCCGCGAATTCAGCGGCCAGAATTCGAGACCGACTTCCCACACCGCCCAGACGGCCGTGAGCAGGGTGACAAGGCCGAAAAGCAGCGCGCCCGCAGGCTTTCGCAGAACGACCAGCAGCCCGGAGAGAACGATGGCGATGCCGGCAATCAGGAAGTACCAGCTACCGCCGAGCATGGCGAGCTTCGCGCCGCCGATGGCGAAAAACAGGCCGCAAAGAATGAGAACGGCGCCGAGCACGAACAGCCATATTCTAGAGGCCGGCCCAAGTGCGCCTCGGGATTGCATCATGATTTCCAACTCCTCTGGTCTCAATCGAAAGGACAGTCGGGCTGCGAAACCATGTCATGGGCTACCGGATGAAAACGCAGGGCAACCGCCTTCATTCGCTCGAAACGGGGCCGATGGCCGGCCTGAACGGCAGGCATGCCTCCCCATCGGTTGAAATGGACCACCGCACCCTCCCTGCACAACGGCCACAGAGACATTCTGCCTTTGCAGGTATATTTCCCGCCAGTGCAAGTTGGCAAGGTTTGCCGCGGTCACCGCCGGCATACGATTGACCACCGCAGACGGCGCGCCGCTCGTCCTAGACCTCCACTCTGTCCCCGGTCGTGCGGTCGAAGACGTGCAACCTGTCCGCCACGAGATGCACGGCGACATTCTCCCCGACGCCATGGCCTGCGCTATCCGACGTGCGGGCAACGATACGCCCTTCGGCGGTGGCGATGAACCAGAGCTTTTCATGGCCGAGGTTCTCCACGCCCTCGATGGTGCCGGCGATCGACGGCCCGTCGCCTGCCCCGAGGCGGACATGCTCGGGCCGGATGCCGACGGTGAGCGCGGTCGGAAGATGGCCCGCGCCCGGCAGGTTCAGGGCGCCGATGCGGATGCTGCCGCCTTCTGCCCGAGCCTCGAAGAAATTCATCGGCGGCGAGCCGATGAATTTGGCGACGAAGAGATTGGCGGGACGGTGATAGACTTCTTCCGGCGTGCCGAACTGCATGAGATTGGAGCGGCCGGCCTGCTTCAGGGGTGCCAGCACGGCGATCCGGTCGCCCATCGTCATCGCCTCAACCTGGTCGTGGGTGACGTAGATCATGGTCGAACCAAGCTCGCGGTGGAGCTTGCTCAGTTCATAGCGCATGGCGGCACGGAATTCGGCGTCGAGATTGGAGAGCGGCTCGTCGAACAGGAAGACGGCAGGCTTGCGCACGATGGCGCGGGCAAGCGCCACGCGCTGCCGCTGGCCGCCGGAAAGCGCGCCCGGCCGCTTGTGAAGGTGGTCCTGCAGGCCGACCATGCGCGCGACGTCCGCAACGCTCACGGCGATCTTCCCCTTCGCCTCGCCACGCAGCCGCATGCCGAAGGAGATGTTGTCGGCCACCGACATATGCGGGAAGAGCGCATAGTTCTGGAACACCATGGCGACATCGCGCCTGGCCGGATCGACATCGTTCACGACACGGCCGCCGATGGAGACATGGCCCGCGCGGCCCTCCTCGAGCCCGGCGATCAGGCGCAGCGTCGTCGACTTGCCGCAGCCGGACGGGCCGACGAAGACGACGAACTCGCCGGCCTTGATATCCAGATCGAGATTGCGAACGACATCGACGGAACCGTAGGAGATATCGACGCCCTGAAGGGAAACGGCGGACATGGCTTTTTTCCTTGATTGATCCGATGCGGCTTACTTGACCGCGCCGAGGCTGAGGCCCTGCACGATGCGCCGTTGCGCCAGAATGGCGAACAGGGCCATGGGCAGGATGATGATGATGGAGGCGGCCGACATCGCGCCCCAATCGATGGAGGCGTAGCCGCGGAAGCCGGCGACGGCGAGCGTCACGGTCTGCGCCTTCTCGAAGGTCAATGCGAGAGCGATGGTCAGCTCGTTCCACATCTTGATGGAATTGAGGATGACGGTTGCGGCAATGCCGGGGGCGGCGATCGGCACATAGATCGTCCAGACGATGCGGAAGGTGCTCGCCCCTTCCAGCCGGGCCGCCTCGGCAAGGGCTTCGGGGATATCGGCGAAGAAGGCGCGCAGCAGCCAGATCGTGAAGGGCAGCGTAAAGACCTGGTAGATCAGCGCGAGGCCGATCACCGTGTCGTAGAGCCCGATGGACTGGAAGAGCACGTACATCGGCACGATGAACAGGAACTCCGGCAGCATGTAGGAGATCAGCAGCCAGATCAGGATCGTGCGCCGCCCCGGCACATGTTTCCGGTTGAGGTAGTAGGCGGCGGGAATGCCCGCGGCGAGCGCCAGCACATTGCCGATGGCGCAGACGATGAGGCTGTTGAAGAAGGCGCCGGAAAAGCCCGTCGAGGACCAGGCCTTGCCGAAATTCTCCCAGACCGGCGAGAAGAACCAGACCGGCGGCATGGCGAAGGCGTCGACCTGGGTCTTCAGCGCGATGGTCAGTATCCAGAAGATCGGGAACAGCGAGACGACGACGGCGAGGACGGCGACCGCATAGGGCCAGAACGCGCGGCGGGCGGAAGCGGAGGCGGTCATGCCTTTTCTCCATCGTCGGTGTCGATCACCAGGTAGATGATGCAAAGCGTCAGGATGATGAGCGAGAAGACGACGGCGATGGCCGCGGACTCGCCGAACTTGTAGGACTTGAACGCCGTCTGGTAGGCGAGGGTCTGCACGCTTTCCGTGGCCCTCAGCGGCCCGCCCCCGGTGGTACCGAAAATGATGTCGAAGACTTTCAGCGTATCGATGGTGCGGAAGATGATGACGGTGATCAACACCGGCTTCAGCATCGGCAGCGTGACGTAGCGGAAGGTCTGGAAAGGCGTCGCGCCTTCCAGCCTCGCCGCCTCGAAAGGCTCGGCCGGCAGGCTCTTCAGCGCGGATGAGAGGATGATGAAGGTGAAGGCCGTCTGCCACCAGGTATCGATCATGATGATGGACGGCATGGCGGTCGGCACGGTTCCGAGCCAGGCAGGGCCGGATATGCCGACAAGCGACAGGAGATAGTTGACGATGCCGAGCGTCGGGTCGAGCATGACCTTCCAGATCAGTGACACGGCGATGCCCGAAACCATCAGCGGCAGGATCATCAGCGTGCGGATCAGGCCCGCGCCGATGCGGATGCGATTGATCGCAAGCGCCAGGCCGAGGCCGAGACATGTCTCGATGACGACGGCGAAGACCGCGAAATAGAAGGTGTTGAACAACGCCTTCGGAAAGCCGGTCCCCGACAGGATCCGCACGAAGTTGCGCATTCCGACGAACTTCGCCTCCGACCCCCAGTTCCACTGAAGGAGCGAGAGGTAGCCGGCATAGATGACGGGGTAGAGCGTTCCCGCGGCCAGCAGCACGAGGGCCGGCGCGATCAGCCAACGGATATGTTTGTCTCGGCGCATGGTCGATACGATCCTGCTTTGAAAAGCGTGGGGCCGGTTCGCCGGCCCCACGGGTCCGGTCTATTCGAGCGTGTCCTGAACGTTCGTCTGAAGTTCCGCCACGGCATCTTCCGGGGCCGTGCCCTGGTAGATCTGGTGGATCGCATCGACGATCAGCAGGACGACATCGTTCCAGCCCTGGCGGAAGACCGAGGTGGGCCGGGTATGCTGCATCTGCTCCTTGACGGCGGCGACATAGCCGGCGTCGAGCGCCTTGACGTAGTCGGCATCGGCCCAGGACGAGTCGCGCGGCGCACCGCCCGTTGCAACGCCGAGCGCCGCCGTCATCTTCCTGTTCGTCGCCCATTGAACGAAGAGCCAGGCGGCATCCTTCTTCGGCGAGTTCTTCGCGATCGAAACGCCCCAGGACCAGTGGCCGCTATAGCCGATATCGCCCGTGGAGGCCGGCAGCGGCGCATAGCCGACCTTGCCCGCGATCGCCGAGGTCTTGGCATCCTCGAAGCCCGGACCGAAGACCGAGGCGTCGACGAAGAAGGCGGCATTGCCCTGGGAGAAGAAGCGGCTCGCATCTTCCCAGCCATAGGAAAGCGCGCTCGGGGGACCGGCCTTCAGCAGCCCGGCATAATAGGAGAGGCCCTTGGCGATGCGCGGATCGTCGAAGCGCGGCTTCGACCAGTCACCGTCGAACCAGATGTTGTAGGGAAGATCGGCCGGCTGGCTGCCCCAGGCGTCGAGCACGATGCCCGTCATCGTGTCGACGAGCTCGGCCGAACGCTTGCCGCGCATGGATGCGCCGAAGACCTTGCCCTCACCCTTGGCGCTGATCTCGCTTGCCGCGGCGATCAGATCGTCCATCGTGGCCGGCACCTTGCCGCCGAGATACTTTTCGACCAGGTCCTTGTTATAGAAGAGCGTATAGGCCTCGAAGGAGATCGGGATCGCATAGAGCTGCGGATCCGGCTTGCCAACCGGGAAGGACGCACCCGCGCGGAAGCCTTCCGGATAGTCGGCGAGATCGTAATCCGCCTCGGTCTTGGCGGGATCGTCGAGATAGGGCGTCAACGGTTCGACGACCCCGGCTTCCCATTGGGTATAAAGCGCCGAGTCCATCTGGATCATGTAGACGTCGGCGACGGAATCGGCCGAACGCACCGCAAGGTTCATACGGTCGGAATAAAGGTCTTCGGCAAAGGCGTCGATCTTCACCTTGATGCCGGTCTCGGCCTCGAACTCCCCGATATGCTTGCGCAGTTCGGCCGTCCAGGGATGCTCGCTGAGCAGTACCGTGATCTGCTGGCCGGACTGCTGCTTCCAGTCGATGGCGAAGGCGCTGGAGGACAGTGCGGAGGCGGCGAGCGCCGCCGCCAACGTGATGAATCCCCTTCGTTTCATAGTCTCGCTCCCGTTGTTTTGACGACATGTAGATAAGTTGACCGCTTGACAACTTGTTACTACATGTTAGACAGTTTGCTAACACAGAGACGAACCACTGTCCATCCCCCTCGCAAAACCTCTCACGAGGCAGGCCGAACAGGCGAGGATGCACAGGGCCGCAGACCGGTTGCATCGGAGACAGACATGCGCAGCACAATCCAGGAATTCGACTATGTCATCGTCGGCGCCGGCTCCGCCGGCTGCGTGCTGGCGAACCGGCTGAGCGCGGATCCTGCCGTCTCGGTCTGCCTCATCGAGGCCGGCCCGAGCGATCGCAGCATCTTCATCCAGATGCCGGCGGCGCTCACCTTTCCGATCGAAAGTGACCGTTACAACTGGAAATTCGAGAGCGAACCGGAGACGGAACTGCACGGCCGCAGCATCGGTCAGGCACGCGGCCGCGGCCTCGGCGGCAGCTCCTCGATCAACGGCATGGTTTTCGTGCGCGGGGCGAAGCAGGATTACGACGGCTGGAGCGATCTCGGCGTCGAAGGCTGGGATTTCGAGGATTGCCTGCCCTTCTTCAGGAAGCTGGAAAGTTTCGAGGGGGGACGCGACCCGATGCGTGGCGGCTCCGGTCCCATCAGTGTCGTGCGCAGCAAGGCCGACCATCCGCTCTACCGGACCTTCCTGAAGGCCGGCCAGGAATTCGGCCTGCGGGATGCGGGGGACTACAACAGCGGCGCGCAGGACGGCGTCCATATCACACAGGCGACGATCCGCGACGGGGTGCGCTGCAGCACCAGCCTCGCCTATCTGAAGCCTGCCGGAAACCGTCCCAACCTCACCGTCATGACCGGCTGCCTTGTCGAAAAAATTCTCCTCGACGGCCGGACGGCAACCGGGGTGACAATCGTCCGGCAGGGCGAACGCAGGACGATCCGCGCTGCGCGCGAGACCATCCTTTCGGCCGGCACGGTCGGCTCGCCGCATCTGCTGATGCTCTCTGGCATCGGCGACCGTGCGGCGCTGGCGGAGCACGGCATCGCCAGCGCTGCCAACCTGCCGGGCGTCGGCGCGGATTTGCAGGACCACGTCGTCGCCCCGCTGCGCTTCACCGCACCGGGCGGTGTCTCCATCCGCCGGCAACTGAGCATGGTCGGACGCCTGAAACTCGGCATCGAATGGCTGCTCTTCAAGCGCGGCCTCGGCGCGACGAACTTCTTCGAGGTCGGCGCCTTCTTCAAGAGCGACGAGGCCCTTCCCTATTTCAACATGCAGCATGAATTCCTGCCGTTCCTCGCCGACTTCCAGTCCGGCAAGGTGACGATCTCCGACGGCTTCCAGTATTTCGTCAGCCAGATGCGCCCCTACAGCCGCGGCCGCATCGCGCTCAAATCCGCCGATCCCACGGTAAAACCCTCCATCCGCTTCAACTATCTCACCGACCGGCGCGACACGCTGGAAATGGTGGACGGCATTCGCAAGACATTGGAAATGGCCCGCCAGCCGGCCTGGGGCCGCTATCGCGGCCAGCCGGTCGACACACCCGACATCAAGGCCACGGATGCCGAGATCGAAGCGTGGCTGCGCACCGTCGCCAATACCGAGCACCACCCGACGAGCACCTGCCGGATGGGTACGGACGATCTCGCCGTCACCGATTCGGCCGGCCGCGTGCATGGGCTCGAGAAGCTGCGCATCGTCGACGGCTCCATTCTTCCGCGCGTGCCCTCGGCCAATATCAACGCGCCGATCATCATGGCGGCGGAAAAGATCGCCGCAACCATGACGCGGCGCTGACGGCTTGAAGGGGATGCTCAGCGGGGCGCGCTTGCCGACTTGTCTCGACATGTTAGAGACTGACGGTTTGATCGCCCTTACGAGAAAGGAAGACCGATGACCGAGACATGGCTGAAGAAGAAGCCGATCCGCAAGAGCGGCGCCGTTCCCATGTATGTGCAGGTGGCCGAAATCCTGGACAGCGAGGTGAAGGCACGCAACGGCGCGCATTTCGCCCTTCCGTCCGAAGGCGAGCTATCGCGCGAATTCGGCGTCTCGCGCGTCACGATCCGTCAGGCCCTCAAGCAGCTCGAAGCCCGCGGCGTCATCTACAGCGAGCACGGCCGCGGCTATTTCAGCACCGCCTCGCGCATGAAGGGCGTCTCCGGCTTCCACAGCTTCACGACGGAAGTGCGCAAACTCGGTGCCGAGCCCGGCTCGACCGTCGTCGCCTACGAGGAACGCCGGCAACTTTCGCCCGCTTTCCGCAAGCACCTCCAGAGCGAGGGCGAAAGCGGCACCGACTTCATCTTCCTGCGCCGCGTTCGCAGTATCGACGGCGACCCCGTGGCGCTGGAGGACGCCTATCTGCCCACGGCACTCTACCCCTCCGCGACACGGGACATGTTCGAGAGCGGCTCGCTCTATGCGGAAATGACCGCGACCTGGGGCATCGTGCCCACCTGGACGGATGCGCTGTTCGAGCCCACGGCAGCGACCGCCGAGGAGGCCGGCTACCTGAAGATCGAGCCCGGCGCGCCGGTGCTCAGCGTCTGGCGCGTCACCGTGACCGACACCGATCAGGCCGTGGAATATGTGAAGTCCGTCTACAAGGGCGGCGGCTTCATGCTCAACGTCAACCGCTACCGCCTCTAGGAGCCCGCCCGTGTCGCAACAGGATTTCGCAATCGGCATCGACATCGGCGGCGGCAGCACGAAGATCGGCCTCGTCTCGACCAGAGGCGAAATCGCCGAGCGGCGTCGCATCGTCGTCAGCGAGGCCGATGGCGCAGATGCCATCGTCCGGCAATATGCGGATGCGATCGGCGATATCCTGTCGGCCCATCCGCAGGCGAAGCCACTGGGCATCGGCATCGGCTTTCCGGGGCGCATCCATCCGGACAATCTTTCCGGTGATCTCGGCAACATCCCTGCCCTCGACGATTTCCCCCTGGCCGAGCGCATCGGCAGCCTGTTCGGCCTTCCGGCCCGGATGGAAAACGACGGGACCGCGGCCGGCCTGGCGGAAGCCATGTTCGGCAGGGACAGGGACGCCCGACGCTCGCTGCTGATCGCGGCGGGAACCGGCATCGGCGTTGCGCTCACCGTCGACGGAAAGCCCTTCATCACCTCGGGCGGCGGCCTCGGGAACGCCGGGCAGCTCATCATTCACGGAAGCGACGGTCGGCCCTGCCGGCAGGGATGCGTCGGCTGCCTGGAATCGCTCGCCTCCGCAGACGCCCTGAACGGAATCGCACAACGCTATTGCGCCGAAATGCCGGAGAGTCCGCTCGCGGCAAGGGCGCGCGGCCTCGGGCGGGAGCCCGACGCGTCGGATGTCGTGGTGATGGGCCTTGAAGGCGACCCCGTTGCAGTGGCGATGCTCGCCGATGTCGGGCGCTGGCTCGGGCGTGGGGCTGCGACCTGGGCGCAGATCTTCGCTCCCGACGTCATCCTGCTCGGCGGCGGGCTGAGCGCCGCCGGCAACCTGCTGCTGGGCCCGCTCGAGCGCGAGGCCCGGCTCTCGGGCCTCGACCTCTATCTCGCACCCGTCCGCTTCTCGCTCGCCTCGCTCGGCAACGATGCCGGCATCATCGGCGCCGCCGCGCAAATCTTTCCCACCCCCAAGCCTTGATGGAGTTTCCGTGTCCCAGTCCTATCTCGACGAAATCGCCGAACAGCCGGCAGCAATCCGCAAGCTGGGCCGGCTCGTCACGCCCGGCCTCGCCGCCGACATCCGGGCGATCCGCGCCGCGATCGACAAGGGCGACGTCCGGCACATCATTCTCACCGGCATGGGCGGATCCCTCTTCAGTGCCTACGGCACCTGGCTGCGGCTGAGCCAGTCGCTTCCCGTCCCGGTCTCGCTCTGGGATACGTCCGAACTCATCCAGCAGGCACCGATGCTGCTGCGTCCCGGCGCCATGGTCGTCGCCATCTCGCAGTCAGGCGAGAGCGTCGAACTGTGCCGCCTGACGGAACTGGATGCCGGCGTCAGCATCCGCGTAGCGATCACCAACCCCCGCGACAACACTCTGGCACGCTGGGCGTCGCTGGCGCTGGCGACTGAGGTCGGTCCGGAACAGACCGTTTCGACCAAGACCTATACCGCCGGCCTTGCTGCCCTCTATATCTTCGAACGCATGCTGATCGACGGGGGCGACACGGTCGCCGCGGATATCGCAACGCTCGCCGACGCCACGGACGAGGTTCTGGCCAGGGTGCCCGCGAGGCTGGACGAGATGCTGGCCTTCCTCGGCCATGACTTGCCTCTGACCTTTATCGGCCGCGGCGCAAGCTACGCCAGCGCCATGATGGGCGCGCTGGTCACGGCCGAGGCTGCAAAGGCACCGACACAGGCCCTGTCCGGCGGCCAGTTCCGCCACGGTCCGCTGGAACTGGTGCGCGACGGTTTCCGCAGCATGCTGTTCCTCGGCGGCCCCGGCGCCACGCTCGACCTCAATCTGAAGACCGTCGCCGACATTGCCCGCTTCGGTGGCCGCAGCCTCGTCGTCGCGCCCGAAAGCACGGCGACCGCGCTTTCAGGGAGCGAAGCGGTCCTGTCTCTGCCCACCGTGGCGGAAGGGCTTCTGCCTGTCCTGGAGATTCTGCCCATCCAGCTGCTGATGGTGCCGATGGCCATTGCCCGCGGTTTCGAGCCGGCGAAGTTCCTCAACGGCTCGAAGATCACCGTCATCGAATAAGATTATGCTCCTGCGTCGACCCATTCGGTTGGGTCGACGGCTTTCTTGCCGTGTAGGCGTTGGAACAGGTGTGGCTCGACCATCAAGCTCGGAAGCGGCTATAGCGCGGGCGCTTCTACCGATCGCCGTGCGATCAGCTCCGCCTGGAGCACTTGGGAGCTGCGATACGAGCTATCCTCGATCTTCTTGAGCAGGAGTTCCGCTGCTGCCGCACCGAGTTTGGCGACAGGACGCCTTATCACGGACAGCGGCGGCCGGAACACTCCGGTCCATGGCGCTTCGTCAAAAGCGATGATCGAGAGAGCCTCGCCAATTCCGACCGCGAATTCCTGGGCTGCGGCCAACGCGCCCAGCGCCATTTCCTCGTTCGTGGCGAGGATAGCGGTCGGCGGTTCGGGGCTTGCAAGAATCTCCGCCATCGCCGCACGGGCCGTCTCCACGCTGCTGTGGCAGTAGCGCGTCCATTCCGGATTGACCGCAAGCCCCAACTCGGCCAGCGCCGCAGTTGCCCCGTCGACACGATCCCGAACCGTGCTCACCACCTGCTCGGGCATGGCCAGGCAATGTCCTTCGACGCTGGCAGTCGCCACCAGCAAGCCGATCCGCACATGGCCCGCGGCGGCAAAATGGCGGATCGCCGCCCCGGCTGCGACGCGATCGTCCGTCGTGACAAAATCGATTTCGTCAGAATCGACGCGCCGGTCCAACAGCACGACCGGTACTTCCGGCTCGCTCTGGACGAGCAAATGCTCGATTTCATGCTGCGAAGCAGGCACGACGATAAGGCCGTCGACCCGCTTCTCGATGAGAACCCTGACGGCGTTACGCTCCTTCTCGATATCGTCGTCCGTATTGAGAACGAGGATCTGGTAACCGGCCATCGAGGCGGTTTCGATAATGGCGCGGATGGCGCTGTTGAAGAACGAGTTGGAGATGTCGGCGACCACGACGCCGATCGTCAGCGACCGGCCGGAGCGCATCGACCGGGCCAGTTCGTTCACCCGGTAGTTCAGCTCCGCCGCCGCCGCCAGGACGCGTTCGCGCGTTGCCTCCGTGACGAGGCCGTAACCACCGAGCGCGCGCGCGGCGGTGGCGCGCGACACCTCGGCGCGCCGCGCCACGTCGATCAATCTCGCTGCCTTGTCATTCGGTGCCTGCGTCATGTTCCGTTCCGATTTTCCGACCGCATGTCGATATCCCATATTGGGTTCCTCCCGGGATGGAAACCGGGTAGCCCGAGGCGCGGCCCTACGGCAGGACGAGCTCGGCGCCTGCCCGGCGGCAGGTCGCGGCGGCGACCGCCATCGCTTCCATCAAATACTGTCGCCAGATATCCGCAGTGCCGGGCCGCCCGCCGCGCAGCAAGGAGGCGACAAGGCTTGCCAGCGTCGCGTCGCCGGCCCCCATCGTATCGACGATCGGCTCCGGTCTGCCCGCAATCGGAACCGCGACCTGAAGGCCGGACCGATCGACCAGGGTCGCTCCGCCTGCACCATGGGAAAACAGGACGCTTTCGACCCCCATGCCGAACAGATGTTCCGCCACCGACCGCCAGTCCGTTCCATAGAGGAGCTGAACATCCTCGTCGCTGAGCTTCACGAGGCTCGCGACGGGAAGGACCTTCTCGAATCCCTGCCGGTAGGCCGGGAGGGAGGAGATCAGGCGCGGACGGGGATTGGGATCGACGATCCGCAAGCCGGGCGCGGCGGAAAAAGCCTGCACCAGATCGTCGGCATGCGAAGGATTGTCCAGCGGATACGAGTTGACGACCGCGGCGGCGGCATTCGACAGCACATGCAGTGCCTCCGCTCCGAACGCGATCCGGCGGCGGTACATGGCCGGCGCAAAGGCATAGCTCGGCTCGCCGTTCAGTCGCGTCGAGCTGACGACGCCGGTCGGGTCCACCGTCGGCGTGTTGACGATCCGGATGCCGCGTTCGCGCGCATAGCGCAGGAGGTAGTATCCGTCCCGGTCCTGGCCGACGCGCGTGACGAGTGTCGAAGGCAGGCCGAGCCGGGCGATGCCGGCGGCAAGGTTGAGCCCTGCCCCGCCGGCGAACCGCTCGGGGTCTTTCCCCTCGGCCCTGATTTCGTCGACGATGCAATCGCCGATGGTTACGACACCATGCATCGTCGGCTCACTGCAGGTTGGTGTGCCGATAGGCCATTGTGCCATGGGCATCGGCGATGCCGGAGGCAAGCTGCAGCACGACCGCATCGAGGAGAAGCAGGCACGTCTGCTCGAAGAGGCTGCCGCCGAACTGCTTCGTCTCGACCACCGGAACCGGCAGAACGATGTCGGCGATGCCGGCAAGCGTGCCCTTCGGCTTGTGCGTCAGCGTGATCACCGTCGCGCCCTCGGCCCTGGCGATCTTCGCGTAGCTGAGGCTGACGGGCGTCTCGCCGGAACCGGAGATGATCAAAAGGCCATCACCCTTGCGGACGGACGGCGCCGTCACCTCGCCGACGAAATGCACGGACCTGCCGAGATGCATGAAGCGCATCGCCGACATCTGGGCCGCAAGCCCCGAGCGTCCCTGCCCGGAGAAGAACCACCGGCGGTCGCCATCGCGGAAAGCCTCCACGACGGCGGCGAAGGCCTGCGGATCGATGCGCTCCAGCAGCTCGCCTATTTCTTGTCCCACGGCCAGCCAAGGCCTTGTTCCGGGAGCCGTTCCTTGATCCATGATGCTACCTTTCCTGGGGTTTCCGATTCTGTGATGGCGCTGCCGACGACGAGAATCTCGGGTTTGACGGCGATGACCGAATCCAGCGTCGCCGGGCCGATGCCGCCGGCGAGCGACACGCGGAAGCCGCGCGCATGCATGGCGGCGACGGCGTCGATGTGGCCGGTCGAATTGTCGCCGGCGAGGCGCGCATCCGTCGGCGAATGCACCGCGACATAGGCAAAGCCCTCCGGCAGGGCGAAGTCCTGCGGGAGCAGGATCGGCTTGCCGGATTCCGTGATCGTGTCGACGATGACGGAAGCGCCGAAGGCGACGGCGCATTTGCCGACCGTCTCGTGCGTCGCCCTGGGGGCGCAGGACAGCACGGTCATGAAGGAGGCGCCCGCGCCGAACACCATGTTGGCTTCGAGCGCGCCGCCATCGACCGTCTTCGTATCGGCGAGGACGGGCACGTCGGGGCAGATCTCGCGCACCGTCGTGATGGCGGCGACGCCGAACCGCTTGAGAAGCGGGGTTCCCACTTCGATGATATCGGCAAGGCCCGTAAGAGCGGGCAGGATTCCGAGATGCTCGGGCTTGTCGAGCGCGACTTGCAGCAGCATGGGGCTATTTTCCTTCAGGTTGACCGAGGCCGGTGATCGCCTTCAAGAGGCTGTCGGGTGTGAATGCCGAGGACGGCGCGTCCACGACCACCCGGCCGAGGCGCAGGACGACGATGCGGTCCGTCACCTCCAGCACGTGCGGCAGCGTGTGGGAGATGAAGATGACGCCGAAGCCCTTGGCGCGGGCATTGCGGATGATCTCCAGCACCTCCCCCGCCTGGCGCGCGCCGAGATGGTTGGTGGGCTCGTCCAGAAGGATGACCTTGTTCGCCCAGGCGACAGCCCGGCCGATGGCGACGGCCTGGCGCTGGCCGCCCGAAAGGCGCGCCACCGGGCGATCGCTGGCCGGCACGGCGATGCCGACCTGCTCGAGCCCGGCATGGGCCTGGCGCCGCATGGCCTTCTCGTCGAGGAAGCCGAGCTTGCCGAGAAGGCCCTTGCGCACGATCTCGCGGCCGAGGAAAACATTGGCCGCCACCGTAAGGTCCGGCGCGACGCCCGAATCCTGATAGAGTGTCTCGACGCCCGCCTCCAGCGCGTCATGCGGCGATTTCCATACCCGGCGCACGCCGTCGAGATAGATCTCGCCGCTGTCCGGCTCGTGCGCGCCGGACAGCACCTTGACCAGCGTCGACTTGCCCGCGCCGTTGTCGCCGACGAGGCCGACCACCTCTCCGGCGCGCAGGGCGAAGTCGACATTGTCGAGCGCCACGACACCGCCATAGCGCTTGCCCACGCCACGGACCTCGTAAAGAACGGAAGCGTTTTCCATCAGCGGCCTCCCTTTGCGCCAAGTCCCTGGATACCAACGGCCAGCGCGATGAGCGCCGCCACGACGATCTGCTGCCAGTTGGGCTGGACGCCGATCAGGATGAGGCCGCTCAGCACCGCGGTCGTGATGAGCGCACCGACCACGACGCCCGACAGCTTGCCCGTGCCGCCGAGCAGGCTGACGCCGCCGATGACCGTCGCGGCGATGGCGTTCAGTTCGCCGCCGCGCCCGGAGAGCGGCGAGCCGGAGCCGAGCCGGAAATAGACGAACGCGCCGGCAAGGGCTGCCAGCACGCCGGACAGCAGGTAGAGCTTGATGAGATGCCGCTCGACATCGATGCCCGCGCCCCGCGCCGCGAAGGGATTGGAGCCGATCGCATAGGTCCAGCGGCCGAACCGGGCCCGGGACATGAAGGCCCAGGAGACGGCGATGATGACGAACACGGCGATGACGGGCACGGTCAGCGCGCCGAAATAGGTGGCGTTGCCGAGCAGGATGACCTCCTTCGGCGCGCCGGCAATCTGCGTGCCGCCGGTCAGCACGAGGCTCATGCCGGCGGCCGCGCCCATCGTCGCCAGCGTCGCGACGAAGGGCACCAGCCGGCAATAGGTGATCAGAAACCCGTTGATCAGGCCGACCACGACGCCGACGCCGACCGCTGCCAGAAGGCCGAGCGCAATCGCCAGCCACGGATCGATGCTCGCCTCGTTCGCAGCGCGGATGACGAGCGCCATGGAGACGCCCGCCAGCCCGAGAACGGAGCCCACGGAGAGATCGATGCCCCTGGAGGCGATGACGAAGGTCTGGCCGATCGCCATCAGGACGACGGGCGAGAAGTCCTGAAGGATGTTCGCCATGGCCCGAACCGAGAAGAACCGGGGATTGGCGAGCGAGAACGCCAGCACCATCACGCAGAACAGCAGCAACAGGACGACATCCTGCCTGAGGCCGGACGCCTTCAGGCGGGCCAACTTGCCTTGCATTTCCATTGTCGTAGATCTCCGCGCGGGAAACAGGAGAGCCGCCGGCTCACTCCGAATACATGGAGGAGCCCGTCTCCGCGAAATTCTCCCTGGTCATGACCACGTTCGGAATGACCACGGATTTCTCGATCTTGTCGGCGCCCTCGCCCGTGACCTTCGCCTTGGCGTATTCGAGGGCCAGTTCCGCCTCCTTGGCCGGCTGCTGGGCGACCAGCGCGGTGAAGACGCCTTCCTGCAACGCATCGACCTGCGCCTTGTAGGCGTCGTAACCGACGAGCTTGACCTTGCCGACCGCATTGCTGTTGCGCAAAGCGGCGATCGTGCCCGTGCCGCTCGTGCCGTCGATCGCGAAGATGCCGGCAAGATCGGGATGGTTCAGAAGCACCGTGTTGACCGCAGATGTCGCGGTGGCCGGCTGGCTGTTGGCATATTCGCGGCCGACGATCTCGATCTTCGGGAAGTTCGCCGCCAGTTCCTCGCGGAAGCCCTGTTCGCGCAAGGTGTTGGTCGTCGCGCCCGGCGAGCCGGACATGATGAAGACCTTGCCCTCGCCGCCGATCTGCCCGGCCAGCGTCCTGGCCGCCTGCCGTCCTCCGTCGACATTGTCGCCGGTGATGTGAGAGGTCAGGTAGGCCTGGTCGGTGACGGTCGTGTCGACGGTGATGACCGGAATGCCCGCGGCCTCCGCCCGCACGACGGCCGGCTGGAGCGAGTCCGGATCGGTCGGCACGAGAATGAGCGCATCGATATCGTCGGCAAGCGCCGCATCGACGAACGGCATCTGCGATTGCGGCGAATATTCCGAGGCGCTGCCCTGCCAGACGAGCTCGACGCCGAGCTTCTCGGCCGCCGCCCGCGCGCCCTTCTCCATCGCCAGGAAGAACGGGTCGGAAGCGATACCGGGAATGAAGGCGACCTTCAGCTTGTCCTCGGCATTTGCGGCATGCGCGCCGATGGCGAGCATGGAAACGGTTGCAGCAATCATCATGCGGCGGATGCGGCTCATTTTTCTCTCCTCCGTGAAAATGAGATCGATCTCATTAACGGATAGCATGCCCTTTTCCTCTGTCAACCGAAAAGAGATCGATCTCATCGACAGTAAGATGCTTTCCTGCTTCAGGCAGCCGTAACCGGCCACCACTGACAGGCCACGGCCGACATCATGGGCGGTTCAAGGGATGTTCGACGGTAGAGGAGAATGCCGGCAGAACGGATGCAACGGCCGCGGGGACCCGACTTGCCGGATTGCGCTGCGCGATGCCCGAAAATGCGCCGCAGGAGAGGCTGCCTTTCGTTTCATCGTCTTTCCTCCGGCCATCCCGCCACATCTTGTCCGAAATCGCCGTTGACCCGCGCGCAACATTTTCTATAACGGCTTCATTCACCCCGGACCCGGTGAAATTCCGGGTGGCTCTTCTGGCCGCCGATCCGCCAGACAACGCAAAAGCATCAAACCAGTTCACGTGCCGGACATCGTCCGGTCTGGATGCACTACTCTTGCGGACTTTCCCATGTTCAATCTGACAGCCTACAAGCGCGAGTGGTTCTCGAACGTTCGCGCCGACATTCTCTCCGGCATCGTCGTCGCGCTTGCCCTCATTCCGGAGGCCATCGGCTTCTCGGTCATTGCCGGCGTCGATCCAAAGGTCGGGCTTTTCGCCTCCTTCGCCATCGCCTGCGTCTCCGCCTTCACCGGCGGCCGGCCGGGCATGATCTCGGCCGCAACGGCGGCAACCGCCGTTCTGATGGTCACGCTCGTCAAGGAGCACGGCCTGGAATACCTCTTCGCCGCCACGCTGCTGATGGGCCTCATCCAGATCGGCGCCGGCCTCCTGAAGCTCGGCCGCGTGATGCGCTTCGTCTCGCGCTCGGTCATCACCGGCTTCGTCAACGCGCTGGCGATCCTGATCTTCATGGCGCAGTTGCCGGAACTCATCGGCGTGCCGGGGCTGACCTATGCCATGATCGCCGCAGGCCTCGCGATTATCTACCTCTTTCCCTATGTCACCAAGGCCATCCCCTCGCCGCTGGTCGCCATTCTCGTCCTGACCGGCATCGCCTGGTGGGGCGGCCTGGATCTGCGCACCGTCGGCGATCTCGGCGAACTGCCGTCCGCTCTGCCGATCGTCGCGCTGCCAAAGGTCCCGCTGACCTTCGAGACGCTGCAGATCATCTTCCCGTACTCGGTGGCGCTCGCCGCGGTCGGCCTGCTGGAATCGCTGCTGACAGCCCAGATCGTCGACGACATGACGGACACGCCAAGCTCGAAGAGCCAGGAGTGCATCGGGCAGGGCGCAAGCAACATCGCCTCCAGCCTCATCGGCGGCATGGGCGGCTGCGCCATGATCGGCCAGTCGATGATCAACGTCACCTCCGGCGGTCGCGGACGGCTCTCCACCTTCGTGGCCGGTTCGTTTCTCCTGTTCCTCATCCTCGTGCTGGACGATCTCGTACGCATCATCCCGATGGCGGCACTGGTCGCCGTCATGATCATGGTATCGATCGGCACGTTTTCCTGGCGGTCGATCCTGGACCTTCGCCGAAATCCGCCGTCGTCTTCCATCGTGATGCTGGCGACGGTGGCGACCGTGGTCGGCACGCACGATCTCGCAAAGGGCGTCCTCGTCGGCGTGTTGCTCTCGGGCGTGTTCTTCGCCGGCAAGGTTGCGAGGCTCTTCCACGTTCGCTCCACCCTGAACGAGGAGAAGAGCGAGCGCACCTATCATGTCGACGGTCAGATCTTCTTCGCTTCCGCGGAAGGGTTCATCGCCGCCTTCGATTTCACCGAGCCGGTAAGCAAGGTCACGATCGACGTGTCGCAAGCGCATCTGTGGGACATTACCGCCGTCGGCGCCCTCGACAAGATCGTCCTCAGGTACCGCCGGCAGGGCATCGATGTCTCCGTGTCCGGCGTCAACGAGGCGAGCGCGCACATGCTCGACCGCTTCGCCCTGCACGACAAGGAGCATGCCGCGTTCTCAGCATCGACCGGACATTGAGATGAAAACGGGAAGTCCGGCCTGCCGATCCGGACTTCCCCGGCAGTTTCGAATGGCAGGACCGCAAAGTCCCGCAGGCGCGGAAAGGTGGAGGCGGACGAAGCCGAAGGCAACGATCCGCCTCGGGGATCAATCGGCGACCGAAACATCGGGAGCAACAGACCCGATATTGTAGCCTTCGAGCTGCGCAGCCGATCTGTCCCGCCCCGGGAAGTTGAGGATGGTCGCCGTTCCAGGCGTTACCGGCACGACACGGGACGGCGGCAGGTCGAGGAATTCATGGCAGGCCGCACGGATCACGCCGCCATGCGCAACGACGAGAAGATCGCCCTCCGTGCGGGCCATCCAGTCGCGCACCCCTTCGGCAACGCGGCTGCGAAACACGCCCCAGGTCTCGCCCCTATCCGGCGTGAAGCGCCCGGCCCGCCAGGCCGCGTAGTCGTCGGGCCGTTCGGCGATGAGGTCGGGCTTGCAGCGGCCGGTCCATTCGCCCATGTCCAACTCGCGGAACCGCTCGTCCGAGGGGGCGTCGGGATGGCCGATCAGCGCGACCGTCTGCCGGGTGCGGCCGAGATCGGAGGCGATGATACGCGCCGGCTGCAGAGCCTTCGCATAGGCGCGGAAGCGCTTGACCTGGGCGACGCCGCGCTCGGAGAGAAGCGAATTGTCCTGTCCCTGCAGCCTCTGTTCGGCGTTCCACTCCGTTTCGCCGTGGCGCATGAGGATCAGCCTCATTGATGTATCCTTTCTCCAGTGGTCGCGAAGACCGCATCGGGTGTGCGAATGAAAGAAAGCGCAACGGGCTCGCCCGGGCTCGCGCTGAAATAGCCGTCGGCCATGCCGGTGATGCGCAGATCCCCCACCATCGCCGTGACCATGGTCCGCCCGGCGATCGGCGCGGCCTCGGCAAACCGCGCGGTAAGCGTCGGTGCGCCGGCCACGGCGCCGACGCCGACCTCCTCGGCGCGGTAGAGAAGCTGCACCTCGTCCCGGCCGCCGGCCAGCGCGGCCGGAGCCAGCGCCGTCTCGCCGAAGACGAGGCTTTCGCCCGACCTGCGCACCGGCAGGAGGTTTGCCGGCGGCGTGCCGAGGAAGGTCGCGACGAAGGTCGTCTGCGGATTGCGCAGGAGATCGATCGGTTTGCCGAACTGCTCGACGCGGCCGTTGTTGAGCACCGCGACATGGGTCGCCATTGTCATGGCCTCGACCTGGTCGTGGGTAACGTAGACCGACGTCGCGCCGGTCGCCCGGTGGATGCGCATCAGCTCGCTGCGCATTTCGATGCGCAGTTTCGCATCGAGATTGGAAAGCGGCTCGTCGAAGAGCAGGATGCTCGGTTCCGGCGCGATGGTGCGGGCGATCGCCACGCGCTGCTGCTGGCCGCCGGAGATTTCCGCCGGGTAGCGCTCGCCGAGCGCATCGATGCCGAGAAGGGCGAGGACTTCCTTCACCCGCTTCTCGCGCTTTTCCCGCGGCCAGCCGGCAACCTTCAGCGGCCAGGCGATATTGCCCGCGACGGTCATGTGCGGCCAGAGCGCGTAGCTCTGGAAGACGAGGCCGGCATTGCGGCGGCCGGCATCGGCGATGACGCCGCCCGCCCCGCTGGAAACCGTCTTGCCGACGAAGGCTATCTCCCCTTCGCTCGGGCTTTCGAGGCCGGCCAGCATACGCAGCAGCGTGGACTTGCCGCAGCCGGAGGGACCGACCAGCACCAGGAAGGAGCCGGCGGGCACGGAGATATCGACGTCCTTGACGGCGGTGAAGGCGCCGAAGCGTTTGACGAGATTGCGGATTTGTATGGCGTCCGCAGCGCCGGTGGCGATGGCGTTCATTGCTCTTTCCATTTCTGGACGCGGTTCTGCAGAACATGGGCCAGGAACGAGGCCGCAAGGCAGACGACGAGGATGACGAGGGTGATGGCATTGGCGAACTGCATGAAGCCTTCCGACGCATAGCGGTAGGCGACCATGCTGAGCACCGGCGAGGTGGCGGTGAAGAGAAGCACGACCAGCGAGAGGTCACGCACCATCTTCACGAAGACGAGGATCGCCCCGGCGAAGAGACCGCGGATCGCCAGCGGGAAGATGATGGCGACGAGCCGGCGGATGAGGCCCGCACCGGTCAGCCGCGCGCTCTCCTCGATATCCGCCGAGATCTGGCCGAGCACCGAGCGGCCGGACTGCACCGCGAAAGGCAGGTTATGCGCGGAAGCCGCGACGACGAGCAGCGCGAAGGTGCCGTAGAGCGAGGGGAACGGGCCGATGGGCGCACCGAACAGCGCGATATAGGCCGCGGCGAAGGCGATGCTCGGCACCAGCAGGGGCAGGAAGGCGAGCTGGCTGAGCAGCGTCGCGAGGAGAGTGCCCTTGCGCTGCACGATCGTATAGGCGAGCGCCAGCCCGAGCAGCATGGTGGTGAAGGCGACGACGAGGCCGAGGCGGATGGTGTTCCAGAGCGCGTCGATCAGCACCGGATTGCGGAAGATGCCTGCCTGGCCCTGCGCGATCTCGCCGCCCCCCTCGCCGATCCAGAAATGCAGCGTCCAGTTGGAGAACAGCGCTCCGCTCTGCGGCGCGAGGCTGGATGCGGCCAGCACCAGCACCGGCGTGACGGTGGTCAGGAGGCCGATCAGCAGTGCGACGGCAAAGAGCGGCCAGCGCCAGGCGCCGAGTGGAAAGCGCTTCGTGCGGCCGCCCTTGCCCGTGACCGTGATGAAGGCCTTGCGACCCGACACCAGACGGTCGGACAGGAAGAGGAACAGCGCGGAAACGGCGATGAGCAGCAGCGCGAGCACGAAGCCGCGTTCGTTCTGCCCCGTCTCGATCATGCCGAAGAGGCGGGTGGAGAGCGTCTGCATGCGCACCGGCAGGCCGAGCAGCGCGGGCGCCGCGAAATTGGCGACGGCACCGGCGAAGGTGAGCGAGGCCGCGGCGATCAGCGCCGGCGTGACGACGGGCAGGATGATGCCGAAGAAGATGCGCGGCCGCCTTGCGCCCGCCATCTGCCCGGCCTCGACGAGATCGGCCCCGACGGAGCCGAGCGCGGCGGCGATGATGGTGTAGGCGAGCGAATAATAGTGGGCGATCAGCACGATGGCCGTGGGGATGAGGCCCCAGGCGAGCCAGTCTGGAATGGCAAGGCCGTTCGTCTCGAAGAAGCCGGCCGAACCGCCGAGGCGTGAATTGCGGAACAGCGTGCCCCAGGCGAGCGCGGCGGCAAAGCTCGGGATCATGTAGGGCAGCGAGGCCATCATGCCGAGGAAGCGCCGACCGGGCACATCGGTAAGCACGACGAGCCAGGCGAGGAAGCCGCCGATCAGCAGGCAGCCGCTGGCGACGCTGAAGCCGAGCAGCATGGTGTTCAGCAGCGGCCGCCACCAAAGATTGGTCGAAAGCGGGCTGGCGAGCACCGCCGTCCAGGCGGCAAACCCCTCCGGCGTCAGTGTCGACAGGAGAATGCGCAGGAGCGGCGCGACCACCAGCACGGCGACGATGAGCACCAGCGCGGCCGGCAACAGGAAGCCCGATCGGAACAGCCGGCTGCCCGATGGCACGGAAAGCGAAGTCGATGTCATGAAAACCCTCCGCGCGGACCGGCGCGCCCGTGTTGATGCCTTTGCAGCTCCCACAAGGAACCGCGCGACACGCCGGCCTGCGGGTTCGTTACTGGAGCGTGATGATGAGGTCGGAAATGCGCCCGCGCGCAGCCGCCGTCTTTGCCGGATCGATCGTCCAGGCCTTCAGTTCGCCGAGCTTCACGGAATCGGGATGATCGGCGATGGACGGACGCACCGCATAGTCGCCCGGCACGTTGAAGGGCTCGAAGCCCGGACCGCCGGTCGGCGTGTCGTCACCGAACATGAAGTCGATGAGCAGGCGCGCGGCCGCCGGATGCGGCGCCTTGTCGGCGATGGTCAGGATCGCCGGGAAGAGGATGCCGTTGGCAGGCTCGACATTGTTGGCGACCTGCAGGGCCCAGCCCTCCTTCTCGTTGTCGCGGCGGTCGGAATAGGTGCCGAAGCCGACGGGCGGGTTCTTGGCGTTGACGTCGCCGACCGACTTGTTGAGCACGTCGCTGTTGGGCAGCATGATCAGGTCGTTTTCGATGAGTGCCTTGATGAACTGCTCCCCGGCGCCTTCAAGCCCGTCCTCGACTTCGATATCCTTGCCGAACTCGGCCTTGTAGGCGGCCGCCATCTCGTCGGGATGGAGCGAGATTTCAGTGAGCAGATCAAGCAGTTCGCCGCGCTGGCTCGGATCGACCATCAGCACCCGGCCCTGCCATTCCGGCTTGGTGAGCTGCCAGAGATTGGTGACGGGCGAACCATCCGGGAAGGCCTTCTCGTTGTACATCAGCACCTTGGTCGACAGACGCTGCGTGAGGAGCGGCGCCTTGTAGCGATCCTCCAGCACGCCCGCGACGCGCGGCGGCACGTAGTTCACGATGCGCTTCTCCTCCAGGAGCTTCGTGAAGACGACCGGGGAATCGGCGATGTAGAGCACGTCGACGGCATGCACGCCGGCCTGCTGCTCAGCCTCCACACGGGCGATCTGCTTTGTCGAGCTCATGTCGAGGCCGATGAGGTCGATGCCCGGATAGGCCGCCTCGAAAGCTGCTTCGATCTTGGCGATGCGGCTCGACAGCGAGAACACGGTGACGCTGCCCTCCTTCTGGGCGAGCGGCAGCAATTGCTCCGGCGTCAGCCCGTCGAGATCGTCGGCCATCGCGGCGGCCGGCAGAACGAGAAAGGCCGCAAGGGCGGTCGAACACAGTCGTTTCAGCATGGTTTCCTCCTCCAGGTTTCGTTCAGTTGAAGTCGTTGAAAAGCCCCGACAGTTTTTCCAGTCTTCCAATGATCTCCCGTTCATGCCGCCCCGCGATCGTCAGCACGATGCCGTTGACGATGGCGAAGGGGATGGTCGGGGTCTGGAATTCGCTTCCCGAGCGGCCGCGCGGGGCGGCCAGCATGAGATCGGCCGGCGGCTCCATCAGCGGACCGGCGAGGTCCGAGATCAGGATGGTGCGCGCGCCGACGCGGGCGGCATGGCGCACCAGCGGCGCATAGCTTTGCGGCTGCTTGCGGAAGGCGAGCGAGATGACGATGTCGTTGCCGTCCATGCCGACGAGACGCTCGGCGATGTCGCGGCCGCGGCCGGTGAGCGCGATGGTCGTCATGCCGAAACGGTCGAGCCGGCGCTGCAGGAAGCCGGCGACGGACTGCGCATGGCCCTGCCCGAAGACGAAGACCCGGCGTGCCTCGAAGATCATGTCGGCGGCGCGGTCGATATCGGCCTGCGGCACGGCGCGGGCGAGCGTTTCCAGCGCGGCGATCTCGGCATCGATGAGGTCCGTCAGATAGTCGCCGTGCTCGACCTTGGCGACCGAGCGGCGCATGCGGTTCGCCGCATCCTGGTCCAGCAGCACTTCGCGCTGTAGCTCTGCGCGCAGGTCCGGAAAGCCCTTGTAGCCGAGCTTCTGCGCCAGCCTTGTCGCGGTCGCTTCATGAACGCCTGCACGCTGGGCGATCTGCGGCCCCGACAGGAAGGCTGCCTCCGCGCGGTTCGTCAGCATGGTCGCGACCAGCTTCTGATCCGCGTCTGTCAGCTTCTTCGACTTGGCCTTTATGCGATCAAGAATGTTCATTGCGCCCGACAAAGTTGTTTGCAGCGCCGATTGTGTTGGCAAAGATGTTTGCAGTCAAGTTGCGTCGGGTAAGAATCCTTGCAAAGGCCTGCAAGGCGGAACCCTTTCCCGTAGCGCCCGGCTCCCGACAACAAACGATGCCTTCACCACGTTCGCTCCGTTACGCAGGACCGCTCGCGATCGGCATCTCATGTCAAATGTGGCGTAACGGGAAAGCATCGACATAGTGACGTCATTATGTCATTACGACCGTCATGAACATTGACGATGACCACAGCCCCCTCTACGCAAAAGTTGAAGCGGCGCTGATATCCGACATATCCGCCGGCGTGCTTCATCCCGGCAACCAACTTCCACCGGAAGATCGTCTGATTGAACGCTTCGGCGTCAGCCGCACGACGGTTCGCAAAGCGATCGCAAACCTTGTGTCGCGTGGACGGGTCGAAATCCGTCGCGGCAAAGGCACCTTCATCGCGCCGCCGAAGGTGACCCAGGAACTGACCCAGTTGACAGGCTTTGTCGAGGACATGCGGGCGCTTGGCCGCACGGCGACCACCCAGCTGCTGGACAAGCAAAGCGTGCCTGCCGATGAGGTCGCCGGCAGGCAACTGGCCGTGCCGCCCGGGAGCCTCGTCATGCGGATTCAGCGCGTCCGGATGGCCGATGGCGTCGCCATGTCATTTGATGAAACCTACTTGCCGCACGAGATCGGGAAGAAGATCGTCACCCATGATCTGGATGCCGAGCCTATCTTTTCGCTGCTCGAAGACAGGTATGACCTGCCGCTTGTCGAAGCGGAGTACCGGCTGGAAGCCACGACCGCCGCGCCTGACGTAGCACAGGCCCTCTGCATCGAGCCCGGCAGCGCGATTTTCCTGATCGAGCGGACGTCCTACACCGAAGGGCATCGCCCCGTCGATTATGAAAGGCTCTACTATCGCGGCGACCTGATCAGCTTTGTCACGCGTCTGGAACGGCGCCCGCGCAGCCGTTCGTGACGGGAGGCGGGGCAATGGAAACCCTGTGGCTATTCGTGGCCGCGTTCGGCGCCAGTGCTCTCGGCGGTGTGCTGGGCATGGCCAGCGGCATTTTCATCGTGCCGATCCTCACCTTGCTGTTCGGCGTGGACATTCATGTCGCGATTGGCGCGAGCATCGTTTCGGTTATCGCATGCTCATGCGGCAGTGCGGCCCCGTTTCTGGAAGGACGCCTGACCAATATCCGCCTTGCCATCGTGCTGGAGACGGCCACCACGCTCGGGGCCCTGACCGGCGTGCTCCTCGTCGGGATCGTCTCGACGCGAGCCCTCTACGGTCTCTTTGCGGCCATTCTGGCGATTTCTGCCAAGCAGATGCTTGCGCGACGGCACGAGGCGATTGATACGGCCGCACCGAACGTGAAGGATTGGGGTTCGGTCCTGCGCTTGCATTCCAGCTTTCCCGATCCGGCGTCGGGGCAGATCGTATCGTACCAGGTTGGCCGCGTCCCGCTCGGCATGGCGCTGATGTATGGCGCAGGCCTCATCTCCGCACTGCTGGGGATCGGCTCCGGCGTCCTGAAAATCCCGGCCATGGACACCGCCTTGCGGCTTCCCATCAAAGTCTCGTCCGCCACCTCGAATTTCATGATCGGCGTCACCGCAGCCGCCAGTGCCGGCGCTTATTTCGTCAGAGGCGATATCAACATCGGCATTGCCGGCCCCATCGCGATCGGCTCGGTCGGCGGCGCGCTTCTGGGCGCGCGCCTGCTGATATGGCTTCCGGCCGACAGGCTGCGCGTCTTCTTCGTGATCGTGCTTTCGCTGCTGGCGGTTTTGATGGTGCTGAGCGCCTTCGATCTCAACTTTGCCGGAGGATTTGCATGAAGCCCGGGACAGACGATTTCGAACGGCGGGACCAGATCATTGCCGGACTTCTCCGATATGGAACCTGGCTCGCCACCGCGCTGGTCGCCTTCGGTCTTCTCCTGACCCTTTTCGAACCGGTGCCACGCTGGCCGGCCCTCCCGCTGAGCGGACATGACGCCATGAGAGCGGGCATCGTGATGTTCATCTCGCTGCCGGTCGCGCGCGTGGCGTTGCTGCTGGCCATCTTTTTGCGAGAAAGAGACTACGCCTACACGGCTATCGCGGCGCTTGTGCTGGCAATCATCGCCGCCGGCCTCATCCTTGAAGCGTGAACGGCCTGATGCCGGAGTAAATTCAATTCAGGCTTTCATTCCCGAGCTTATGCATGATCAGGCCATGGATTTACCGTCCGCCGTATTATTGGTTCAATATGTCCAAGGCCCTACGGTGAATCTCCTGATTGGCCGCCATCAGCACAGCCTCGTATCGACGGGCATCGACAAGCGGCCGCCCCTCCCAGTCGGTCACGATGCCGCCAGCCGCCTCCACGATGGGCATCTGGGGCAGGATGTCGTAGTCGAAGACGTTGCTTTCAACGAGCAGGTCGATGCCGCCGAGCGCGAGCATGCCGGCGGCGTAGCAATCGTGCGAGAACCGGCTGAAGCTGACCTTCGCCGCAAGCGCCGCGAAACGGTCGTGGCCCACGCGGTCGAACTGCTCCGGGGCGGATGTATAGAGAATGGCCTCAGCGAGCCCGGTTTTGTCGCTGGTGCGGATCGGCTCGCCGTTAAGGGTCGCCGCCGCGTCTGTGCCGAGCCAGCGCTCGCCGGTGATCGGCTGGTTGATCAGGCCGAGAACGGGCTCGCCACGATGAAGAAGCGCGATCTGGGTGCCAAAGGCGAATGACCCCGAAAGGAAGGATTTCGTGCCGTCGATCGGATCCAGAACCCAGACCCAGTCCGCATCGCTACGGCAGACACCGAATTCCTCACCCCTGATGCCATGGTCCGGGAATGCAGCTTCGATCATGCCGCGCATGACCGTTTCCGCGTTGCGGTCGGCGATCGTGACGGGACTGGCGTCGGCCTTGGCATCGATGGCGATCCGTTTGCGAAACCACGGCCGGATCGCTTCGGCGGCGGCATCGGCCATGGCGTGCGCCAAGGCCAGGAATTCCGGCGGGCAAGTGATATGGGCGCTCATCCTTCGGTCCTTTCAGCTTCATGGGCGATGTCTTCGAGCATGGCGCGGATCGTTTCCACCTGCCGTCGGGCGGCAGCCGCCTCCCGGCTCAGGCGCACCTCGATATTGCCCGGACCGATATCGGTAAAGCTTGCCGTACGGCCGGGAATGAAGGGATCCGGTCCGTCCGAGGGCCGGCGTAAAGCCGGTGCGAAATAACCTTCCTCTTCCTCCAGGCCGAAGGCCAGGACCTGGGGCCGGTCTCGCCCCAGCACAAGCAGGTCCACGAACATCGCCTGCATCGGCAGATGGCCCTCGCCCGACAGGCAGGCAAGGTGCGCCCAGCCACCATTATCAGGCTGCACGAGGCAGTCCTTGACATGGACTTCGGTGACATATGGCGCCTGGATCGCGAGCGCCGGCATCGGCAGTTCATAGGCATTGATCATGTTGCCGAAGTCGAAAAGCAGGCCGAGGCGCGGATTGGCGACGGCATTCACGATATGAACGAGCTCTTCCGATTTCAGGTCCTCATGCTGTTCGAGCGTCAAGCGCAACCGGCCCTCGGGATCGAAATCGGCAAGGCGGCGCAGATCGGCGATCGTCCAGGCGATGATTTGCGATACCCGCCCCTCGTAGCGCGGATAGCACCGCAGGGAGGTCGCCTCCGTGGCCAGCCCGATACGCACGGCGTCTGCAAGACCGCTCGCATGCGTCGTGCTGGTTTCGATATGAAGTTCCAATCCCCGCGCCTTCAGTTGCGCGGCGAAGGCAGTGAGCGCATCGTCGCTCATCCGGCTGAGGCTGGCCTGTTCTCCGTCGTCGACATGCAGCTTGAGACCGGCAAGGCATTGCGCTTCGGCAAAATCCACGAGCTGCAGCGGCGTCATGCCGCCGAAGCGCATGTTGAGATGGAAGGCATAAGCGTGGGCGAAGAGCGGTGCGCTGCGTGCCCGAGCGGCAAGCCGGAGGCGGCTTGCCGCAGGCAACGCGGCCACTCTTTCACGCCAATCCCGAGACGCTTCCCGGCCCCATGGCATTTCCGTCACGATGTCGGCTCCTCCTTGAGAATGACTGTGCTCCGCGTTCAGGCGGCGAGCACCAGCAGATCGCGCCCGGATACGCTGACCTCGACAGGCGCGCCCACCGCCGGGGGTGGCCGGTCGGGCTGGTTGAATGTATCGAGGGAGAGAATCTGGCCGCCCACCGCCACGCGGATACGGATCACCGACCCGAGGAAATGCACTTCGGCGATGCGGCCGGAAAGCACGACGTCATGCCCCTCGGCGCGCCCGAGCGCCACGATTTCCGGCCGCAGCGCCAGACTGATGCGCTCACCGGCGCGCGCAGACAGGGGACGATTCAGCGCGACGGGCACTTCGCCGAAGCGCACCCTGCCGCTCTCCGCCTCGACCACATCGGCATCGACAAGATTGAGCGTGCCGACGAATTCCGCCACGAAACGCGTCGCCGGGCGGTTGTAGATCTCGAAAGGCGTGCCGACCTGATCGGCGATACCCTGATGCATGACGACAATGCGGTCCGAGATGGAGAGGGCTTCCTCCTGATCGTGCGTGACGAAGATGGTGGTAATGCCAAGCTCCTGTTGGATGCGGCGAATTTCCTCGCGCAGGCTGATGCGGATTTTTGCATCGAGCGCCGAAAGCGGTTCATCGAGCAGCAGAACCTGCGGGCGCGGGGCAAGCGCGCGGGCAAGCGCCACGCGCTGCTGCTGGCCGCCGGAAAGCTGGAAGGGATAGCGCTCGCCCAGTTGCGGCAGGCCGATCAGTTCCAGCATTTCCGAAACGCGGCGGGCAATCTGCGCCTTCCCCTCCCCGGCAACCTTGAGGCCGAAGCCGATATTGTCGGCCACCGTCAGGTTGGGAAAAAGCGCATAGGCCTGGAAGACCATGCCGATCTTGCGCCGGTTGGCAGGAAGGTCCGTCACATCCCGCCCGTCGATGCGGATCGTGCCGGATGTCTGCGTCTCGAAACCGGCGACCATGCGCAGCACCGTGGTCTTCCCGCAACCGGACGGGCCGAGGAAGGAAACGAACTCGCCCTTTTCGATGCCGAGATTGAAATCCTTGACGACGCGGAGCGAGCCGAAGGTTTTTTCCAGATGCTGGATGTCGAGAAAAGCCATGGTCAGCGCCTCGCAGTGGAGAATTTCGAAAAACGGGTGAAGAGCTGGATCAGCCCCATGCAGGCCCAGGTGATGGCAAAGGCGACAACGGCGAGCGCAGAAGGCTCATAGGCGCGGTTGCTGCCCATCCAGACCATGTAGGGCCCGAAGGAATTGACGTTCAGCAGGGCGGCGAAGACATATTCGCCGATAACGATCGCAAAGGTCAGGAACGCCCCCGACAGGACCGAGACGAAGACATTCGGCAGGATGACGACCGCAAGGATTCGCGCCCAGCCGGCCCCCAGCGACTGCGCCGCCTCGGTAAGGCTGGCGATATCGATGGTGCGCAGGCCCGTATCGACCGAGCGGTACATGTAGGGCAGCGCAAGCGTCGCATAGCCGAAGAGCAGGAGGAGGTTGGTGCCCCACCAGGTTCCCGTCAACGGCAGGATGGAGGACGTGTTGTAGATACGAATATAGCCGAAGACGATGACGATGGGCGGAATGACCAGCGGCAGCAGCGTGATGAACTCGATGACAGGCCGCAGGCCCGGAAGTTTCAGCCGTACGAAGAAGGCGGTCGGTACGACAAGGAGAATACCGAGGGCGATGGTGAGCAACGCCAGCCCGACCGAATAGAGGAAAGTCTGCTGGAACTGCGGATCGGCCAGCACGATGCGATAGGCTTCGAAGCTGTATTCGCCGCGTTTCATGCGCATCGAAAAATCGACCATGCCGGCGAGCGGCAGCAGGAAATAGAGGCCGCCCAGCGCGACGGCGACAAGAGACCAGAAGCGTTTTCCCGTCATTTGACCCACCGTTCGGCGCGCATGCGCAGGAGGATGTAGATGCCGTTGGCAATCGCGGTCAGCAGGATCATGCCGAAGGCGATGGCATAGCCGAGATGCGGATCGTTCAGCACGTCGCCGCGGATCTGCGCAAAGAGCACGATGGGTGCGATGGAGAGTGAGGAACCGGTGAGCGCGATGGCCGTGGCGACGGCGCCGAAGGCATTGGCGAAGAGCAGCGCCAGCGTACCCAGCAGCGACGGCCACAGGACGGGCAGGGCCACCATCCGCCAATATTGCGCACCGGAGGCACCGAGGCTTTCGGCCGCCTCGCGCCATTCGCGGCGCAAGCCTTCGAGCGCGGGAGCGATGATCAAGACCATCAACGGGATCTGGAAATAAAGATAGGTGAGCGCCAGCCCGAGGAACGAGACGATGTTGAACCCGGAGCCATAGAGATTGATGCCGAACCAGTTACGCAGCAGCATCGTCACGAAACCGAGCCGGCCGAGCGTGGCGATGAACGCGAAGGCGAGCGGCACGCCGGCGAAATTGGAAGCGACACCGGAGAAGGTGACGATACCGTTGCGCAGCCAGCGCGGCAGGCCGCCGAGCGTGATGGCGGCTGCGATGAGGAAGCCGAAAAGGCAGCCAAGCACCGCCGTCAGCAGGCTGAGCTCGATGGAAATCCAAAAGGCCGCGCTGATCGAGGGCGAGAGCAGCTTGCCGAGATTTTCGAGGGTCACCTCACCCTGTGCGTTGCGGAAGGCGCCGACGACGATGTTGAGCGTCGGCAGGATCAGGAACAACGTGGCAAAGAGAAAGAAGGGGGCGACCCCGACCCAGTTGAGAAGCCGCCGCGGCCGCAAGGCCGCCGGCAGCAGTGCGGCGCTTGTCGTCATCGGATTGTTTCCTGAGGGGAGTTCGGCCGGACGCCGGGTAGAAAGCTGGGCCTCCGGCCGGGTCTGTTACTTCACGTTGGCGCCGACGACCTTGTCCCAGCCTTCGATGATCGCGCCCTTGTTGGCGTCAAGCGCCTCGACGCTCGGGAAGGCCGCCTTTTCGTAGGCTTCGGCCGGCGGCAGCTTGTCGAGCAGGTCCTGGGGGAACTTCCCCGCCTTCAGCATGGCGTTGAAGCGGGCGGGATGGCAGTAGCCCTTCAGCCAGCCGATCTGCCCCTCGTCAGAGTAAAGATACTCCATCCAGAGCTTGGCCGCGTTCGGGTGCGGCGCATAGGCCGAGATGGCCTGCACATAGACGCCGGCGACCACGCCCGTCTTCGGCACGATGACATCCATCGGCGGGTTGCCGTTCAGCGCATCGCGCCAGGCGAGCAGGTTGTAGTCCCAGGCCGCGATGATCGGCGTCTGGCCCTGCGCGATGGTTCCGGCCTTGCCGAGGACGGGCACGAAATTGCCGGCCTTGTTCAGTTCGGCGAAGAGTTCCAGCCCCTTCCTGCCGGATTCCGCACCTGGTTCTGCGCCGCGCGAAATGCCGGCCGACATCAGGGCGAGGATCGCCTGTGCGGAGGAACGCGGATCGCCGGTTAGTGCGACCGAACCGGAATATTCAGCCTTGGTAAGATCGGACCAGTCGGCCGGCGAGGTCTGGATCAGGTCCTTGTTGATGCCGAAGGCCATGACGCCGTAGTAATCGCCGTACCAGTTGCCGTCCGCATCCTTGATGTTGTCGGGAATTTCGTCCCAGGTCGCCACCTTGTAGGGCTGCAGCAGACCTTCCTTCGTGGCAGCCGGCGCAAAGGCGAGGCCAAGGTCCACAACGTCAGGAGCCTGCGAGCCCGTATTGCCCTTGTTGGAACGGATCGCTTCCAGCTCGTCAGCCGTGCCGGCGTCGGGATTCAGCTCATTGACGGTGATGCCTGCATACTTCGCCTTGAAGCCTTCGATGACTTCGCCGTAGTTGCACCAGTCGTGCGGCAACGCGATGACCGTCAGCATGCCCTCTTTCTTGGCTGCATCGATGAGTTCCTGGGGCGCTTCGGCGCGGGCAAGGCCCGGTAGCGCAGCAGCAATGGCGAGCGTGGAGACGAACGTCGAGCGGACGGTGTGGGATAGGTGCTTCTTCATGAATTCCTCCTGTTTGGCATCTTCGACAATTGGTGGTCGCTGGCTACTGGCCGGCCCTGGCAATGGGCCGCAGTGCCGCCGCGTATTCCGGTTCCCCCGCACTCTGTCTGCGTCCCGGGGGCTGCATCGGTGCGTTTCGTGTAGATGGAGCATGTAACAATTGGACAACAATAAAATGTCCATTATTGTGCTTTTGATTGTACCAATTTACGAGGTCGCCATGGCCAAGCAGTTCGAAGGCCCGATCTTGCCTTTCCTTCGCCTGGATGCGGCGGCGGCCGTCCCGAAATTCCGGCAGGTGCAGGACCAGTTGCGCCAGGCGATCCTCAAGGGATATCTGCGTGCAGGCACGCGCCTGCCGGCAAGCCGCATTCTCTGCGAGGAGCTCGGCCTGTCACGCCAGACGCTGGTGCGCGTGCTGGAGAACCTGAAAGCCGAGGGATATCTCGAGGCGCGCCAGGGAGCCGGCACCTTCGTCTCTGCCGCCCTGCCGACACCGGCGGCAAGACCGTACAGGCGCAAACCCGTGGCCAATGCACCCGATACGCTGCCGCTCCGGCTGTCGCGGATCGGCACTCTCTCCCGGCAGATGTCGGCCGATATCGGCCAGTTCGAGGCGATGCCCTTCCTTCCCAACCGACCGGCTATCGACCGCTTTCCCTTTGCACTGTGGCGCAAATGCTGGAATTCGGTGACGCGCGGCGGCAGGGTGGCCGCGCTTGGCTATGGCGATCTTGGCGGCGAACTCATTCTGCGCCAGCGGATCGCCGAATATCTCGCCGTGCATCGGCACGACCCTTGCGATCCCGAGCAGATTGTCATCACACCCGGCGGGCACGCGGCCTTCACGCTCGCGGTGCTCGCGCTGGCCGATCCGGGTGACGGCATCTGGTTCGAGGATCCTGGCCCTGTCACCGCCTACAACCTCTTCCATACGCTTGGCTTCCGGATGTGCCTTGCCGATGTCGACAGCGAAGGCATGGACGTCGCCGGTGCGGCGATGCGCTATCCGGATGCACGGATCGCCTTCGTCATGCCCTCACGGCACCATCCGCTCGGCGTGACGCTTTCGCTTCCGCGCCGGCTCGCGCTTCTCGAATGGGCACGGATGAACGATGCCTGGATTATCGAGGACGACTATGACAGCGAGTTCCGCTACGACGGTGCCCCGCTGCCCTCGATGCGTTCCATCGACGGCCATGACCGCGTCATCTACGCCGGAAGCTTCAGCAAGGCACTTTATCCCGGGGTGCGCGTAGGCTATCTCGTGCTGCCGCCGCGGCTTGTCGATACCTTCCGCAACCTTTCGGGCCTGATCAATCGAAGCGTGCCCGTGGAAACCCAGCTCGTGCTCGCAGAATTCATCGGCGGAGGCCACTTCGCCAGCCATCTACGCCGCATGCGCAGCCTTTATTCGGAGCGCCGCGAAGCCTTTCTGGAGGCGGGTCAAGCCGCGCTCGCCGGGCTCGCCCGCATCGACTGTTCCGAAAGCGGTCTCAACGCGCTTGCCTGGCTTTCGAGCGAACGGGAGGACAGCGCCGTTCGCCGCGATGTTCTCGAAGCGGGCCTGCAATGCTACCCGCTCTCCGATTACACCGTCGCGATCCCAAAGCCTGGTGCGCTCATCCTCGGCTATGCCGGCGTGCCCGCCGAACGGATGAAGCCCTATCTCGGGCGCCTCGCAGAGGCTCTTTCCCGATAATGCCCCCCGTGAATCCGCGAGGACCAGATGGCGAAGCGGGCCTGCAGGCCACGAAACAGGGCCTCTATGAAGAGCGCCCAATCGTGCCGTTCCTCCGGGTCTTCCCGTTCCCGCCGGGCAACAACATGTCCTATCACCCGCGGCATCGTTGATCCCCTCAATGCTGCAGGGTACGCACCGGCGAGCCGCTGCGCTGGGTCGTGCCAACACCGGGCGCAACACCGACCTCCGCATTCGAGGCGGCGAGCAGCGGCTTGCCGCGCACGATATCCGAGGCACGTTCGGCCAGCATGATGGTCGGCGCGTTGAGGTTCGCATTCGGCTCGGCCGGGAAGACGGAGCTGTCGATCACCCGCAGCCCTTCGAGGCCGCGCACCTTGAGGTCGCTGTCGACGACCGCCATGGCGTCCTCGCCCATGCGGCAGGAGCCACAGGGATGATAGGTGCTCTCCATGGTCTCGCGCACCCAGGCGTCGATCTCGTCATTGCTGCGCACATCCTTGCCCGGCGCGATCTCCTCGCCGCGGAACCGGTCGAAGGCCGGCTGGGCGATGATCTCGCGGGTAAGCCGCAGGCAGCGGCGGAAGCCTTCGCGGTCCTCCTCGCGGTCGAGATAGTTGAAGAGGATATCCGGCTGCTCGTGCGCCTCCGGCGAGCGCAGGCGCACATGGCCGCGACTCTTCGGCTTGTTCGGGCCGGTCAGCACCATGAAGCCGTGCCCGTCGAGCGGTTTCTTGCCGTCGTAGCGCATGGCGGCTGGCAGGAAGTGGAACTGGATATCCGGCCATTGCAGCGACGCATCGGAACGGATGAAGCCGCCGCTCTCGAAATGGTTGGAGACCGAAAGGCCTTTCTTGAACAGCAGCCACTCCGCGCCGATCATGGCGCGGCTCAGCAGCCCCATCTTGCCGTTCAGCGTGATCGGCTCCTTGCAGGCATACTGGATATAGACCTCGGAATGATCCTGCAGGTTCTCGCCGACGCCCGGCAGATCATGCAGCACCGCGACGCCCGCCTTCCGCAGCACGGCGGCCGGGCCGATGCCGGAGCGCTGCAGGAGATGCGGCGAGCCGATCGGGCCGGAGGAGATCAGAACCTCGCGGCTGGCCTTCGCCACGATGCGCTCGCCGCCGGCCAGTTCGTATTCGACACCGACGGCGCGCTTGCCTTCCAGCAGCACGCGCCGCGTCATGGCGTGGGTGACGACCCTGAGGTTCGGCCGGCTCATCGCCGGCTTCAGGTAGGCGTTGGCCGTCGACCAGCGCACGCCGTCCTTGACGGTCATGTGCATGGGGCCGAAGCCCTCCTGCATATGGCCGTTCGGATCGTTCGTGGTGATGTATCCCGCCTCGTGCCCGGCATCGACGAAGGCCTTGTAGAGCGGGTTCTTCATCTTGTTGCCGGCATTGGTGGCGAGCGGGCCGTCGGCACCGCGATAAGCATCGCTGCCGTCCTGCCAGCTTTCGGCCCGCTGGAAATAGGGCAGGCAATTGGCATAGCGCCAGCCGCGCGCGCCCAGTTCCTCCCACTCGTCGAAGTCACGCGCATTGCCGCGCATGTAGACGAGCCCGTTGATCGAGGAAGAGCCGCCGATGACTTTTCCACGCGGGCAATGCACCTGCCGGCCGTCGAGGCCCGGCTCCGGCAGGGTCATGTATTTCCAGTTGTACTTGGTACCGTTCATCGGAATGGACAGCGCCGTCGGCATCTGGATGAAGATCGACTTGTCGCTGCCGCCATATTCGAGAACCAGAACCCTGGTGGCCGGGTCCTCCGAAAGACGGTTGGCAAGCACGCAGCCGGCCGATCCGGCGCCGATGATGATGTAGTCGTAGGTCTCGGTCATGGCGGTCATCCAGAGGTTACGGGTAGAGGCCCCAGCCGCGCCCGCGGGCGAAGAGCCGGGTCAGGACATAGTGAACCGTGCCGGCCGCAAGGCAGGAGGGCACGGAGGCGGTGAGGTATTTGAAGACCGGCAGGCTCGCGAGCGTCTGCGGATTGAAGACGAGCACGTAGACGCCGAAGCCGATGGCAAGCGCGAAGAGGCCGATCGGGTTGAAGCCACCCCAGAACCGGTAGGGACCGTTTTCCTGCGGGCCATGCAGGCTACGCATGTCGAGCTTCTGGCGGCGCAGGAAGAAGTAGTCGGCGATGCCGATGCCGGCGAGCGCGGAATTCAGCGCCGAGGTCCAGACGAGGAAGATGAAGAAGCCGTCGTACATCTGCGGATAGAAGACCACGAGGCCGAGCGGGATGATGCAGAACAGGAAGAGGATCGCCCCCCAGGAGATGGCGCGGATCGACGCCGTGCCCACCTGCCGCAGGCCGACGATGGAGGTGTAGAGGATATTGGCCATCGAGGTCATGTTGGCGAAGGCGACGAAGAGCAGCGCGATGATACCGATGACGGGACCTGCGATCTTGGTCATCCAGATCGTCGGGTCGCTGTCGCCGAGTGCGACGGCGGCAAGCAGGCCGACGATCTCACCGAGAGCCGCCGCCCCGAAGATGCCGACGACGTTGGGCCAGAAGGCCGTGCGTTCGTTCTTCGTCAGGCGAGCCAGGTTGCCGATATAGGGCCACCAGGAGAAGCCGGCGGCAAGGTTGACCTCCACGGCGATGATGAAGTTGAGCGTGTTGTCCTCGAAGGGCGGGGCGAGCGCGGGCATCGCCAGCAATTCGGAGAAGGAACGATGCTGGAGGATAAGGTACAGCATCACGATCATCAGGATCACCAGCGCGGGCGAGACGACCATGTTGAAGAACTTGATCGAGGTCGGCCCCTTCGCGACGATGAACCAGGTGACGAGAATGGCGCCGACGGCGGCGACGATCATCTTGATGCCGGTGGGATTGGCCGCCTCGCCGGCGCTCAGCGCCGTCAGCCCGTCGATCGACCGGCCGAACATCATCGCAAGCACGGCAAGCCAGCCCATGGTGAGAATGACCACGGCGAGCACGTAGACGATGCGGCTGCCATTATAGCCGAACTGGCTTCGCAGGGCGATGAACTGCTCGATGCCGTAGCGGCCGGAAAGCGGCGTGGTGGAAAGGGCCGTCAGCATGACGCCGACGATATTGCCCATGATGATGGCGGCGATGCCCTCCTTGGGCCCGACGAAGAGACCGACCGACCCGCCGATCAGGAAGGCCCAGGTGGCGATGGCAAGCGCCGAATTGGCGTAGGTGAACTCCCAGAAGCCCCATAGACGCTCGGAGGGAAGCAGCGGCGCATCGCCCCGCTCGGCGGCGGCACGGTTGCGCTCGGCTTCCGCCCGTTCGGTTTCGGCGATGGCAAAGCCGCCCTGGCTGACGTGATCGGTCATGTCAGCCTCCCCAGACCCAGAAGGCGACGACCAGCACGAGCGTCAGCGCCATCATGCAGGCATAGTCGATGACGGTCATCGTGCCCTCGAAGCGATGCCCCGCCTCGATGTCCTCGTAGATGCGGGCGCGGCGCGCCAGTTCGTTCTGCCAGGCGATATCGTTTTCCATGTTCGGTTCCCCTTTCGCGTCGCGCCTTGGGCGTCTTTCCGCGATGAAAGGCGGCTCCATCGGCCGCCGATGGTCGTGAGGCGGCCGCCCATGGGCGGCGGCCGGCTGGATCTATGGCAGCGTAATCCACACCGCCTTGGTCTCCATGAGATAGTCGAGCTGTTCCGGCCCGAGATCCTTGCCGAAGCCGGAATCCTTGAAGCCGCCGAACGGCATGGAAGGATCGATCGTGCTATGCGCGTTGACATAGACCGAACCGGCATGCAGTTGCGGGATGAGCGTGTGCACGCGGGCGAGATCGTTCGAATAGATCGCGGCGGCGAGCCCGAAGGGCGTGTCGTTCGCCAGCGAAACCGCTTCCTCCAGCGTATCGAACGGGCTTGTCACCAGCACCGGCCCGAAGATCTCCTCACGCACGATGCTCATGTCCGGCGTGCAATGGGCGAAGATCGCAGGCTCGATGAAATGACCCGGACCTTCCGGAGTTGCGCCGCCATGGACGAGCTTCGCGCCCTCGCGCCGGCCGGCCTCGATATAGCCTGCGACGACCTTCTTCTGCTGGGCCGAGACCATCGGGCCGATATAGCAATCCCGGTCGAGGCCCGGCGCGAGTTTCAGCGTGCGCGTGACCGCGATCAGCTCGTCGAGGAAGGCGTCGTGCACCGAGCGCTGGACATAGACGCGGGTGCCGGCATCGCAGACCTGGCCGGAGTTGAAGAACACGCCGTTTGCCACCGCGCGGGCGGCGCTCGCCAGATCCGCGTCGTCGAGCACCAGCACCGGCGACTTGCCGCCAAGCTCCAGCGTGACATGCTTGAGATTGCCGACCGCCGTGCGGCCGACTTCCTGCCCGACGGGCGTCGAGCCGGTGAAGGTCACCTTGTTGATGCCGGGATGGGCCGACATGGCCGCGCCGATGACGCTGCCCTTGCCCGTGACGATATTGACGACGCCATCGGGGAAGCCGGCCTCCTCGACCAGTTCCGCAAAGCGCAGGGTGGACAGCGAGGTCAGCTCCGCCGGCTTGACGATGACCGTGCAGCCGGCGGCCAGCGCCGCCGCGACCTTCCACGCCATGGTCTGCAGCGGAAAGTTCCACGGCACGATGGCCGCGACCACGCCCAGCGGTTCCTTGCGGGTATAGGCAAGGTAGTTGCCGGGAATGGACGGCTCGACCGTGCGCCCATGCAGCTTGGAGGGCCAGCCGGCGAAATAGCGGAACGTATCGACCGTCCCCTGGATATCGATCTCCCGGGCGAAGGTCACGGACTTGCCCATGTCGATGGCTTCGATTTCGGCAAGTTCGTCGCCATGGGTCTCGATGAGGTCGGCAAGGCGGTGCAGCAGCCGCTCCCGCTCCAGCGGCTTCAGGCGGCGCCATTCACCGCCGTCGAACTGGCGGCGCGCGGCCCGGACGGCCCTGTCCAGATCATCCGCCGTGCCCGAAGGCGCGTGGGTGACGAGACCGCCCGTCGACGGCTCGAAGATGTCGAAGGTCGCGCCGTTTGCGCTATCGACCCAGGCGCCGTCGATGAACATCTTCTGCGGCTTGGCGAGAAACCGGCGCGTCGCGTCGCTGACGCCGTATTGATCCAGATAATTGCGGACGACCGAGTCCATGCTTTCCTCCTCCCCGGCCGGCCGCCATGGGCGCGCCGGTTCTCCCGGGCCTGTTCGATCAGCGTTTTTTGGCGTGCATGATGCGGCCGATGAGGTTCATGAGAACCTGTGCGGCCAGAATGGCGGTGCCTCCGGTGTGGTCGTAGTCGGGCGCGACCTCGACCAGGTCGACGCCGACGATATCGCCGCGCTTGGCCAGTGCCGCCAGGATCTCCAGCACCTCGTAATAGATGAAGCCGCCATGCGACGGCGTGCCCGTGCCCGGCGCGATCGACGGATCGAAGCCGTCGATATCGATCGTCACATAGTAGCGCGCGCCCGCCGGAATGCGCTCGACCACGCCTTCCGTGCCCAGCGCCCGGATCTGGCGCACGGACAGGATATCGGAGCCCATTTTGCGCGCATCCTCATAGCCTTCCTTGGCCGTGGAGGAGACGTTGCGGATGCCGAGTTGCGACAGGCCGCTGACATAGGGCTTTTCCGCCGCGCGGCGCATCGGGTTGCCGTGGCCGTAGCGGACGCCGTGGCGCTCGTCGACGAAATCGAGATGGGCGTCGATCTGCACGATGTGGATCGGGCCGTTCTTCTCGCAGTCCTCGGCAAAGGCGTTGATGCAGGGAATGTTGATCGAGTGGTCGCCGCCCAGCACCACCGGCAGCGCGCCGGCTTCGAGTATCTTGCGCACGCCGAATTCGATGTTGGCATGGCTCTTCATCGTGTCGGTATGCACGATGTCGGCGTCGCCGATATCGACGATGGAGACTTCGCCGCTCGGCAGGTAGGTGACGTCGTCCTCGTGGTCGTAGGCGCCGCCATGGCCGAAGGAGAACAGGGTCGAGGCCTCACGGATGGAACGGGGCCCGAAGCGGGTGCCGGCGCGCCACTGCGTGCCGCAGTCGAAGGGCGCGCCGAGGATCGCGACATCCGCGTCGATAGCGTCCCAATCCGGCTGGTAGGGATACTTGCCGAAGGTGCAGATGCCGACGAACGGCAGGTTCAGGCGCCCGGTCTCATACGAATTGCTGGTCATGTGCCCTCCTCCAAAGGTGCGAAGGAGTGTGCCAAAGGCCGAAACGTTTAAAAGTATCTATGATTGGATGTTCACTTGTGCATTAATCAATGAATGATCAACAAGGTCCGGCACCGTGTCCTCAATCTGTCGCTTGGCGATGCCGAGCTTCGGCTGCTGCGCGTCTTCGCCTCGGTGGTGCAGCATGGCGGCTTTTCCGCCGCGCAATCGGCGCTCGGCATGACGCAAGCGACCATCTCCACCCACATGCGGCACCTGGAGGAGCGCATCGGCCTGCGCCTGTGCACCCGCGGACGCGGCGGTTTCCAGCTGACGGAGGAAGGGCGGCTCGTCTATGACGCGGCACTCGAGCTTTTCGGCTCGCTGGAGAAATTCCAGAGCCGTATCGGCGAGGCGCAGGGCGAGCTTTCCGGCAATCTCAGCTTCGGCACGGTCGATGCGATGATCAGCAACCGCGACCTCAATCTTCCCGGTGCCCTCGCCGCCTTTCACGCGGAAGCGCCGCGCGTGCATCTGGAGATCGACGTTGCGGCGCCGCAGGTCCTGCATCAGGGGCTGCTGAACGGTTCCTACCAGATCGTCCTCATGCCATCGGTCGGCAGCGTCATGCCGAACGTCCGCAGCCAGCCGGTCTTTTCGGAAATGCAGAAACTCTACTGCGCCGACGGCCACCCTCTCTTCGACCGCCCCGATGCCGACCTCACCGACGCGCTTCTGGAAGCCCAGTCCTTCGCCGGCCGCACCTATATGCTGAACGAGACGATCTGCGGCGTCAATTTCAACTGGGCGGCGGCGACGCCGCATATGGAAGGCACGCTGCTTCTGCTGCTTTCCGGCGCCTATATCGGCTTCCTGCCCGATCATTACGCCGAGGAATGGGTGCGCAACGGCCGTTTGCGGATCCTCGCACCCGAGCGCATGACCTTCGAGGACATGTTCCACATCGCGTATCCACGCAACAAGCCCTCGCGGGCCGCCGAGACCTTGGCGGCAGCCATCGCCAGGAGCGTGCGCAAACCGCACTGACATTCCTTCGCGGCAATCTTGGTGGGTCTTCAGGTGTCGCAGAACGCGTATTGACTCCCGGATGAATGCTGCCTAGTAAGTTGTAGGCCTAACCCTACAATTGGATGCCATGCAACAGCCCGCCCCGAAATCAACCGCAACGCTCGCGCCCGCCGACCTTCCCGGTCCGGACGTGGCCGTGCGCCGCCTGCGACATCCCGGCCGCTGGATCAGCGGCGGCATCGTCCTTCTTCTTCTCGCCGTGATCGGCCGGGCCTTCGCCGTCGGGCAAATCCAGTGGACCGTCGTCGGGCAATTCCTGACGGCGGGGGTCATCGTCACCGGTTTCGGCTGGACGCTGCTGATCTCGGCCTGCGCGCTGGCGCTCGGCGTCGCGCTCGGTTTTGCCTTCGGCATCATGCGGCTTTCCGAAAACCCGATCCTGCGCTTCGCTGCCTGGCTCTATGTCTGGATCTTCCGCGGCACGCCGGTGCTTCTCCAGCTGCTGATCTGGTTCAACATCGCGCTGGTCTTTCCGCGGCTCTATATTCCCGGCCTCGTCGATGCACGCATGGTCGATGTCGTGACGCCCTTCGTCGCCGCCGTGCTCGGGCTTGGCGTCAACGAGGGCTCCTATCTCACCGAAGTCGTGCGCGGCGGCATCGGCGCCGTCGACAAGGGCCAGAAGGAGGCAGCGCATACGCTCGGCATGACGCCCGGCCAGACCATGCGCCGCATCGTCCTGCCGCAGACGCTGCGGCTGATCCTGCCGGTGCTCGGCAACAGCGCCATCGGCATGCTGAAATTCTCCTCGCTCGCCGCCACGATCGCCATGGGCGAAATGCTGAACGCGGCGCAGCGCATCTACTTCATCAACGGCGCCGTCATCGAACTGCTGTTCGTCTGCGCCGCCTGGTATCTCGCCGGCACGACGGTGCTTTCCATCGGCCAGTATTACCTCGAACGCCATTTCGGCCGCGACGCCTCCGCCACGAGCGACGAGCGGGCGTGGTTCAAGGGCTGGGCGCGCCGCCCGGCCGCCCCGGAGGAAGCATGAGCCTCGCAGTCAAGGCGGTCGGTATCCGCAAGAGTTTCGGCAGCCACGAGGTCCTGAAGGGGCTCGACCTGGATGTCGCCCATGGCGAGGTGCTCTGCATCCTCGGCCCCTCCGGCAGCGGCAAGAGCACTTTCCTGCGCTGCATCAATCACCTGGAGACGCCGAACGGAGGCTATGTCTGGGTCGATGGCGCCATCATGGGCTACGCGCTTTCCCGCGGCGCCCTGCAGGAGCTGCCGGTCAAGCGCCTGCGCGCCCAGCAAAGCCAGCTCGGCATGGTGTTCCAGCACTTCAACCTCTTTGCCCACCGCACCGTGCTCGGCAATGTCATCGAGGGTCCGATGGTGGTGCGCGGCCTCAAGCGCGCCGAGGCGGAGGCGCGCGCCATGGGACTGCTGGAGCAGGTCGGCATGGCCGGCAAGGCCGCAAGCTACCCCTCGCAGCTTTCCGGCGGCCAGAAGCAGCGCGTGGCGATCGCCCGGGCGCTGGCCATGGAGCCGCGCGTCATGCTGTTCGACGAGCCGACCAGCGCGCTCGATCCGGAACTCGTCGGCGAGGTGCTGGAGGTGATGCGCACGCTCGCCCGCGGCGGAACCACCATGATCGTCGTCACCCACGAGATCGGCTTCGCCCGCGAAGTGGCCGACCGCGTCGTGGTCATGATCGACGGCGAGATCCGCGAGACGGGCGCGCCCGGCGATGTCCTCAGCAACCCCGCAGATCCGCGCGTGCGCTCGTTCCTGAGCCGCGTGCTCGCCTAAAAAAAGCGTTCCCGCCCGGGAATGCTCGAAAAGAAATCAGTCCAACAATGGGAGAACGGACATGAAGACGATACTGCCGATGGTTCTGGGGCTCGCTTCCGCCACCTTCATCAGCCTTGCCGGCGCCGCACAGGCGGCCGGCGACGAAAAGCTTGCCGCCGCCCTGCCGGAGGCCGTGCGTACCGCCGGCAAGCTGAACTTCACGATCAGCCTTGCCTACCCGCCGATGGAATACAACGACGCCGGCTCGACGGAGCTGAAGGGCTTCGACATCGACCTTGCCAAGGCGATCGCCGAGCGCCTCGGCCTGACGGCGGAATTCCAGAACGTCGAATTTCCGCAGCTCATCCCGCAGGTCGTCACCGGTCGCTCCGACATGATCATCACGGCTTTCTCCGACAAGGTGGAGCGCCAGACGCAGCTTGACTTCATCGATTACTTCAAGACCGGCAACGTCTTCTATTCGAGCATCGACCATCAGGACAAGATCAAGACCGAGGCCGACCTCTGCGGCAAGACGGTCGCCGTCGCGACCGGAACGAGCTGGGTCACCTGGGCCGAAGAGCTCGGCAAGTCGATCTGCCCGGCCGACAAGCTGATCACCGTCATCCAGATTCCGACCCAGGCCGAGCACATCATGCAGATCCGCCAGGGCCGCGCCCAGGCGTCCGTCATCGGCCTCGAAGGCCTGCTCGACCTGATGAAGCAGGAGCCGGGCAAGTTCTACCAGATCGGCGAGGTCGGCGACGTCAACCACTACGGCATCGCCTTCGCCAAGGCCAATGGCGAGCTGCGCGACGCCGTGCACGCCACGCTCGATGCGCTCAAGGCAGACGGCACTTATGCACAGATCCTCGACCGCTACGGCTTGAAAGAGGCGGGCGTCGAAGAGTTCAAGATAAACGGAGCCACGAAGTAACGGAACCGCACCGGAGCCTGCCTTGACCCACCCTTCCACACCAGATGCCAGCGTTGCGGGCGAAAATCCGGATGACCGGCTGTCGCGCTTTCGCCTCGATCCCTATTCGAGCGAACAGCTTTACCGCCAGCTCTACCGGGCGCTGCGCGCCGCGATCCTCAGCGGAGACTTTTCCGAAGGCGAAGCCATTCCCTCGGAAAACCAGATGCGCGATCAGTTCGGCATCGCCCGCACGACGGTTCGAAACGCCATGGCGCTTCTGGTGTCGGAAGGCCTGGTCCAGCAGGTGCGCGGGCGGGGCACGATCGTCTCGCACAGGCCGATCAGCCACAATATCTGGAATTTCGGCAGCTTTACCGAGCTTGCCCGCCGGCAGGGCCAGCGCCCGGTGACCCGCGTGCTCGACCATCGGGTGGAAGACGGCGAGCTCATCCTCGTGCGCGCCCGCGGGCTCGCCAATGACGAAACGGTCAGCTGGCTGAACGTCGATACGTCCCGGCTCGATCTCGCCCTCTATCCGGGCATCGAGACCTATGATTTCGCCGCGCAATCGCTCTACGAGGTGTTGCGCCGCGACTATGACCGCCATCCCCTGCGCTCGGAACTGCTGCTCACCGTCGTGCCGCCGTCCGATCGCCTGCGGGAGGTCTTCGGCCCGGCAGCGCCCCAGGTGCCGGGCTACCTTTGCGCCAGCGGAGATGTACTGGACGCCGACGACCGTTTGGTCGAGCGCACGTCGATCGTCTACTCGCCGGCCGTCCAGATGAAATTCGCAACGCGCTGGGGGCGCGATACCGCGCCGGCCTGAGGGCGGCGCGACGCAGGAGAAATGACATGAGCCGTCTCAGCGAGACCTTCGCCACCGTGAAGCCCATTCTCGGCATGCTGCATCTTGCCGGTGAAGACCCCGCCGCAAAACTCGCCCAGGCCGAGGAAGAGGCCCGCATCATGGCCGGCGAAGGTGTCGACGGGCTGGTGGTGGAAAACTATTTCGGCGATGCCGACGATGTCGAGCGTGTGCTCGACCGGCTGAGCGGCCTCGGCCTCGGCGCGAAGATCGGCGTCAACGTCCTGCGTGATGACACACGCGCGTTTGCGCTGGCCCGGCAATATCCCGTTTCCTTCATTCAGGTCGATTCCGTCGCCGGTCACCTGTCGCCGGAAGACGATGCCGCCTTCGCCGCCGATTTCACCGCCCGGCGGGCGAGCGTTTCCGCGCTTTTGCTCGGCGGGGTGCGGTTCAAGTACCAGCCGGTTCTTTCCGGCCGGCCGGAGGAAGAGGACGTGCGCCTCGGCGCTCAGCGCTGCGACGGCCTGGTGGTGACGTCGGATGCCACCGGCCAGCCAACCGACATGGACAAGGTCGCCCGTTTCCGCGCCGCGGCCGGTGGGACCGTCCCGCTTCTCATCGGCGCCGGTCTTACCGAAACGAACGCGGTCGAACAGCTTGCCCATGCCGATGGCGCGATCGTCGGAAGCTGGTTCAAGCACGACCACAAGGATACCGGCCGCGTCGAGGCGTCCCACGTCGCCCGCCTGATGCGCTCCGTCCGCCTCGCAAGGAGCGCTGCATGACCCCCGTTATCGCACGGCCCGTGACGGCCGAAAATTTCGCCCGCTACGGCAGGGTCTACGATCTTGCGGGCGATACCGATCCCAACGTGATCTGGACGAAGGGCGACGGCTGGAACGACGGCTTTACCCGCACCCCGCTGATCGACGGTTCGGGCCATCTCGGCATGACGCGCGGCGGCAGCGCGCCATGGCCGTGCACCGCCATGGAACGGCACCCGCAGACCGAGGAGGCGCTTTTCTGCGCGGCCGAGCCGATCGTGCTCGCCGTGGCTCCCGCCTCCGAGGCCGATGCACCGCATCGCGACGAAATCGAGGCCTTCGTCATCGCGCCCGGACAGGTGGTGGTGATGCACCGGAACGTCTGGCACGATGCCTGCCGGGGCGCTACGCGCGCCACGCCCTATTACTGGATGGCAATCTGCGGCCTCGGGGAAAGCCCGTGGGTTCCGGTCAAGGGCGGACCGCGTCGAATCCAGATGAATGACGAGCCCTCAGCATGACCGCCTTCTTCATCGGAGACGTGGCGCTCGACGAATATTACACCGCCGACCGCTGGCCCGGCCGCGCCGACAAGGGCATGGTACAGGAACTGCCGGCCGAGATCGGGGGCTCCATCGCCAATGCCGCCGTCGTGCATGCCGCACTCGGCGGTGAGACACAGTTCATTTCCCTGCTGAACGACAGCCCGCTGTCGGGGCGGCTCACGGACGACCTCCGGCAGAACGGCGTCGGTATCGAGCACATGCTGGTCGATCCCGCCATCGCGGAATCACGCAACCTGATCTTCCTGATCGACGGCGAGCATGTCGTGCTGACGGTCGAGATGGGCGAGCAGCCGATGTGGCTGGCGCCGGCGACCCTGGCGGCGCTGCGCCGGCCGGGCCTTCTCTATACGACGCTCTACCGCGTGCGCCGGCTGCACAGCCGGACGGGGAGTGACGTGCTCAAACAGGCAGACCTTCTGTCCGACCTGAGGCGCCACGGCCGCCGCGCCATCTTCGACCTCGATGTCGGCGGCTGCACGCCGGAAGACATGCCCTACCTCACCGGCGCCGCCGTCGTCATCTTCAACCAGGTCGGCTTCCGCACCGCCTTCGGCCATAACGACATGGCTCGCATCGGCGGATGGATCCGCGACCACGAAATCGGCTGGGTGGTACGCACGATGGCCGCGGACGGCGCCGAGGCATTCGACGGCGAGACGCGACTGCAGGCCGCCGGCTATCCCGTGAACGTGGTCGACGTGACCGGCGCCGGGGACACCTTCGGCGGTGCATTGACCTGGTGCTTGGGAGAGGGCCGGTCCTTCGCCGAAGCGCTGGACTTTTCCATCGCGGCCGCTTCCCGCTCCGTCACGATCCACGGCCCGCGCGGCGGCAAAGCCACTTCCGGCGAGGTGCTTGCCTGGCGCAAGGAAGAACACGATCGCTAAGGCACAAGGATTAAAACGCATGGTGTCTCTCACCCCCATGCCGAGTTGATCCCTGGCAGCACTCTGCGATGGCACGTTGACATTGGCACAGCGCGAAGCTTGAACAACCCGGCGGAAGAAACATCTTCCATCTATTGCGTGCTCAGTACCATCTCCGCCGCCTTTTCCGCGATCATGATCACCGGCGAGTTGGTGTTGCCCGAAACGATGGTCGGCATGATGGAGGCGTCGACGACGCGCAGCCCGTCGAGACCGCGCACCCGCAGCCTGGCATCCACCACCGCCATCGGATCGTCGCCCATCCGGCAGGTGCCGACGGGATGGAAGATGGTCGTCGCGATGTCGCCGGCGCGCCGGATGAGCTCGTCGTCGCTCTGATATTCCTTACCCGGCAGCATTTCCTGCGGCCGGAAGCGGGTGATCGCCCGGGTCTCCATCAGACTTCGCGCATGGCGGATGGATCTGGCCGCCAGCAGACGGTCGCCCGGCGTCGACAGGTAATTCGGCCGGATTTCCGGGGCGAGCGCCGCATCGTCCGCCGTCACATGCACCGTGCCGCGGCTTTCCGGCCGGAGATTGCAGACGGAGACCGTCACGGCCGGATAGCGGTGCAGCGGCTCGCCGAGCCGGTCGGTGCTGAGCGGCTGTAAGTGATATTCCAGGTCGGCCGTGGCGACCGCCGGGTCGCTCCGCGCGAAGATGCCGAGCTGGCTCGGCGCCATGGAGAGCGGGCCGGAGCGGCGGAACGCATATTCCAGACCCATGCCCGCGCGGCTCAGGAGGTTGTGATAGAGCTGGTTCAGCGTCCTTGCGCCTTCGATGCGGAACACCGTGCGGATCTGGAGATGGTCCTGCAGGTTCTCGCCGACGCCGGCAAGCGCATGGCGCAGCGGAATGCCGAGCGCGGAGAGCAGGTCCGGCCGGCCGATGCCCGACAGTTCGAGGAGTTTTGGCGAATTGATCGCGCCCGCCGACAGTATGACCTCGCGGGAGGCGCGCGCGACGGCGGGCCGGCCGTTCAGCCGGAAGCGCACGCCAGTCGCCCGTTTGCCGTCGAATTCCAGGCGGTGCGTCTCCGCGCCGGTGAGCACGCGCAGGTTCGGGCGCTTCATCGCCGGGCGCAGGAACGCCTTGGTCGTGTTCCACCGCAGGCCGCAGCGCTGGTTGACCTCGAAATAGCCCGAGCCCTCGTTGTCCCCGCCGTTGAAATCGTCGGTCTTCGGGATGCCGAGTTCCTCGGCAGCGTCGCGGAAGGCGTCGAGGATGGGCCAGGAAAGGCGCTGACGCTCGACGCGCCACTCGCCGCCCGCCCCGTGGACGGCGGACGAGCCGCGATAATTATCCTCCGACTTCAGGAAATAGGGCAGCACATCATCCCAGCCCCAGCCGGCATTGCCCGCCTGCCGCCAGCCATCGTAATCGGCCGCCTGCCCGCGCATGTAGATCATGCCGTTGATCGACGAGCAGCCGCCCAGCACCTTGCCGCGCGGATAGTTGAGCGCGCGGCCGTTGAGCCCGGCCTCCGCCGCCGTCTTCATCATCCAGTCCGTGCGCGGATTGCCCATGCAGTAGAGATAGCCGATCGGCACATGGACCCAGTGGTAGCGGTCCGACCCGCCCGCCTCGAGCAGCAGGACGCGGTTTCCGGGGTCCGCGGAGAGCCGGTTCGCCAGAACGCAGCCGGCCGAACCGGCACCGACCACGATGAAATCGTAGCTGCCCTCATCGACCGGCGTTTCATTGACAGGATGGTTCACGCCGCAACTCCCGTTGCCATTTTTTCCGAAGCCGCCAGCCGCCGCCAGAGCGGCGTCATCGCCTCGGCGATATCCGTGTAAAGCGCGTAGCGCCTCGCATAGTGCGCGGCAAGGCCGACATTCGGCCTGTAGTGCCGCTCTGTCCGCACCATGGCCTCGGCCCCCGCCGCGAAATCGTCAAAGAGGCCGACGCCCGTGCCGGCCGCGATCGCCGCGCCGAGGGCGCCCGTCTCCCGCGAGGCGGCAACCGAGACCGGCACGCCGAGCACATCCGCAAAAATCTGCGGCCAAAGCTTGCTGCGCGAACCACCGCCCGACAACACCGCCTCTTCGAACGTCGCGCCCGCCTTTCGGATCGTCTCGACATGCTGGCGGTGGCCGAAGGCGACGCCCTCCAGCAGGGCGCGGATCAGATGGCCCCTGGTGTGCCAGCCGGCTACGCCGTAAAAGCCTGCCCGCGCGTGCCCATCCTGCTGGGCGCCGTAGAGATAAGGGTGGTAGAGCGGATCGTCCGCCGCAGGCTCCACGGCCGCCGCAAGCGCGCAGCAGGCATCGAAGGGCGAGACGGCGGCATGGTGATCGCCGTCGAAGAATTCCCGCACCAGCCATTCGAGATTGGCCGCCGAGGTCGCGCTGTTTTCCATCGCCATGTAGCGCGTGCGGTCGAAGGTGGAAGACATGAACACCGGCCCCTTCAAATCCGGGCCATCGACGATCACCTGGTTGATGCTCCAGGTGCCGGCGATGATCGAGGCGCTGCCCGTGCGCGAAACGCCGGAGCCGAGCGCCGAGGCGACGACATCGAACAGCCCGCCGATGACGGGCGTGCCCGCGGCAAGCCCGGTTTCGGCCGCAACGGCCCCCGTCACGCGCCCCGCAATGTCGGCGCTCTCGATAAGCGGCGGCAGAAGGTCCATGCAATCGCCGAGGCCATAGGCCTCCATCAGCGTCCTGTCATAACGGCGCGCCGCCAGATCGAGCAGCCCGGCGCCGGACATGTCCGAGACCTCGCTGACACGCTGGCCCGTCAGGCGGTTCACCACGAAATCCTTGGAGTAGAACACCGTGCCGATGTGCTTGAACACATCGGGCCTGAAACGCTTCAGCCAGGCGAGCAGCGTCGGCGTCTGGGCCGGCCAGGGGCGCTGCCGGGCGATCGGATAGGTGCGGTCGCCCACGCCTTCGGTCAGCCATTCCTCAACCAGACCGGTCGCGCGCGTATCGATCGACTGGATGCCGATCAGCGGCGCGCCGTCGCGGTCGAGCGCATAGAGCCCGTTGCCATGGCCGGCGCAGCCGATCGCGGCGATGTCGACGGCCGCTATTCCCGCCTTGTCGAGGCAGGTACGGATGACGCGTCTGGCGTTGGCCCAGAGTTCGTCGAGATCGCGTTCGACATGGCCGGGGCACGGCATGCGGCTATGCCCCTCCTCCCCGGCATGGGCGAGTTCGCGCCCTTCGAGGTCGAAGATGACGGCCTTGATGACCGTGTTGCCCGCATCGAGCCCCAGAAGATATTTTTGCATGCAGAACCCCTCCCAGGTTCACTTTACTCGCGCGATCGCGGGAAATCGCCTCGCGTATTTCCCGCGACCACCCGGCGTCTCATCCCTGCTGGTAAAGTGCGAAGGCCTCCTCGCCGCTCGCATCCGCATGGATGATCGCCATCAGCCCGCGCACCACGGCGCTCGGATTGGCGTGCTGGTAGATGTTGCGGCCATAGACCATGCCCATTGCGCCCTGCCGCATCAAGGCGGCAGATTTCGCAAAGACCGCGGAAAGATCTTCCTTGCCGCCACCGCGCACCAGAACCGGGCAGCGCGCCGCCTCGACGACGCGATGGAAATCCTCCGCGTTGGTCGTCGGATCGGCCTTGACGATATCGGCGCCCATCTCGCGGGCAAGCCGCGTCAGCGTGACGATCTTGTCGGCGTCGCCGTCGACCATATAGCCGCCGCGCTCGGTGACGGGCTGCATGACGAGCGGCTCGATCATCAGCGGCATGCCATATTTCTCGCAATCGGCCCGGACGCGCGCGATGTTCTGCACGCATTGGCGGAAAAGATCCGGTTCATCCGGCAGCATGAAGAGGTTGACGACCACGCAGGCCGCATCCATCTGCAACGCACCGATCAGCGGCTCGGCCTCATTCTGCAGCACCGCCCACATGTCACGATGGCGGATGCGGTTATAGGGGTTGCCCATGTCGATGCGCATGACCAGCGCCGGCTTGTCCCTGCCGGGAATGTCCTGCAGCAGGTCGGCCTGGCCGTAATTCATCTGGATCGCATCCGGCCCGGCATCGACCAGCGCCTTCACCACGGCCGGAACATCCTCCAGCCCATCGAGGAAGGACGGCTCGTTGCACACGCCATGGTCGATCGCCACGTCCAGGCAACGGCCTTTGCCGAACAGCCGGTTCATCCGGACTTTGCGGTTGTCTCGCATAATTCACTCCTGTGTTCATTCCGTACGGAAAGGGTTTGTTCGGTAACGCCGTGGCGTTCACGCATGAGATCCAGAAAACGGCCGCGCTCTTCGACCGCCCGTTGCGCGGACCAGCCCTTTTCGGCGGCGAGCAACTCAAGCACGGCCTCCGCCATGGCGAGCGAAAGATCGCCCGAGACCGCCAGCGTCGTGCGGCGCAGCAGCAGGTCGTCCAGATGCTCGGCCGCCTCGGCACGGATGAGATATTGCAGCTCCCGTGCGCTGTAGAGAGCATGCGGCAGCGCGTGATCCGGTTTTGCCGCGATGAAACGGGCGACGTTCTCGGCCTCCGTACCGTAGCGACCGAAGAGAACCGTGACGCGCGCGACGGAAAGACCGGTCGATGCGGCAAGGTCGCGGATCCAGGTCCCGGGATCTTTGGGGAAGACGCGGCCACCGCCGATCGCCCGTTCAGCGGTATCGATACGGCGCGTCACGCCCAGATGTTTGAGCGCCATGTCGGCGGCGAGCGCCCCGAAGGAGCGGAAGGTCGTCCACTTGCCGCCGATCATGCAGAGCACCGGCGGCCCGCCATTCCGGCCATCCAGCACGGTGCAGAAATGGTCGCGCGGGATGCGGCCGGTAAAACTGTCCTTGCTCGCCGGCAGCGGGCGCACGCCGGCAAACTGGAAGACGATCTCCTCCGGCCGGATCGTGACGCCCGGCAGCACGAAGGCGAGCGATTGCAGGATGTAATCACGCTCGTCCGCCTCGCAGCGCACCGTGCCGGGATCGTCGACGCGGATATCCGTTGAACCGACCAGCACCTTGCCGAGATAGGGAAACAGGATGCAGATGCGCCCATCCTCGTTCTCGTAATAGATCATGTGGCCGTCGAGCATGTCGCGGAGTGACGGGTTGTCGATGATGAGATGCGAGCCCTTGGTGCCGCCCATCAGCGGCGCCGGCCGTGCCTCGCCTGAAAACAGCGTGGCATTCGCAATGTCGATCCAGCCGCCCGTCGCATTGACGATCAGCCGCGGCTCGAGGGGCAGCGCCTCGCCGGACAGACCGTCGCGCAGGACGAAGCGACCGGCGCCGGCTTCCTCGATCGTCGCATAGTTCAGCGCTCCGGCATTCGCGCCGGCGGACAGGCCGTCGCGCAGAAGCTCGATGCCGATGCGCTCGGGATGGCTGACCCAGGCGTCGTAATAGGTCGCGGAATTGCGGATCGACGAATTGAGCGCCGGCCATTTCGAGAGCGTCGCCCTGCGGCTGCGGAATTCGTGTTTCGGCATCAGGGCGCGCCTGCGCGTCAGAAAGTCGTAGATGCCGAGCCCCGCCTTGATGGCGATGGCGCCGCGGCGACTGGGGCGGCGGGTAAGGCCGAGGAAGCGCACCACGCCATTGGCGAGACCGGAAAAGGTGTCGAAGATCGGCACCGTGGTCGGCAAGGGCGCGACATAATGCGGGGCGTTGCGCAGCAGTCGATCGCGCTCCACGAGCGATTCCTTGACCAGGCTGAACTCGCCGTTCTCGAGATAACGCAGGCCGCCATGAACCATGCGCGAGAGCGCCGCACTCGCGCCGGAGCAATAGTCCGCCTTTTCGACGAGCAGCACGTTGACGCCCTGCAGCGCCAGCTCGCGGAAGACGCTGAGCCCGTTGATGCCGCCGCCGAGGACGCACACGTCCACCTTCGGGCTCTGACGGAGCCCGTTCAATGTCTCTGTCCGGTTCATGATGGCAGTCCGTTATCCGTCCATATCGGCCAGTTTTGCCGCAATACCGGCGTCGATGGCCGCAAGATCGTCGTGATCGAGCCGGAGCGTTCCGGCCCGTGCATTGTCGAGCGCCTGCGTCGGGTTTCGGGCGCCGCAGAGCGCAAAGGTCACGCCGGGCTGCGCCAGCGTCCAGGCGATCACCACCTGCGCGATGCTGGCGCCGTGCCGTTCCGCGACCGGGCGGATAGCATCGGAGAAATCCCTGGCCTTCTGCCTGTTCGCAACGGAGAAACGCGGATTGTCCTTGCGCTGGTCGTCGCCGGCAAAGACCCGGTCCGGCCCGATCGTGCCCGAGAGCAGGCCGAGCGCCAGCGAGGAATAGCTGAGCGTCGCCACGTCGTTTTGAAGGGTGAGCGGCAGCAGGTCCGCCTCGATCTCGCGATCGATCATGCTGAACCGCTCCTGGATCGCATCGAGCGACCCGGTCTCGATGTATTTTTCCAGTTCCGGCCGGTTGACGTTGCTGGCGCCGATTGCCCGGATCTTTCCGGCTTTCTTCAAATCTTCCAGCGCCGCGACGGTCTCCTCGACGGGCGTCGTCGGATCCTGCCAATGGGTGATGTAAAGGTCGATATAGTCGGTGCCGAGCCGGCGCAGGCTTTCCTCGACCTCGTGGATTATCCCGTCGCGGCCGAGATAACGATGAACCGGCCTGCCGTCCTGATCGAAGAAATGCCTGCCCTTCCCCGTATGCCAGACGAGGCCGCATTTCGTGGCGATGACGGCCTTGTCGCGGCGGCCGGCGATGGCCTTGCCGACGATCTCTTCCGAGCGGCCGAGACCGTAGGCCGGGGCTGTATCGATCAGCGTCACGCCGGCATCGAGCGAGGCCTGGATCGCGGCGATGGATTCGGCCTCGTCCGTGCCGCCCCACATCCATCCGCCGATGGCCCAGGTGCCGAGGCCGACGGCCGAGGCCCTGACGCCGGAGCGTCCGATTTCACGGTTCAACTGTTCGCCGCTCATGCGGAAAGTCCTTCTTCGGATGCAAGGTCGAGAATGCGCGCGCCGGTCGCTTCGTCCGTGACGAGCGTGTCGAGATGGCCGCCGCGCAGCACGGAGAGGATCGAGCCGGCCTTGTTGAGGCCGCTCGCCACCCCGATCTTCGTCGGGATCGAGGCGAATTCCGTCAGCGTCAGTGAAACGAGCGCGCGGTTGAGGGCGTAGTCGCAAACCCGCCCCTCGCCGTCGAGCAGATGGGCGAGCAGTTCTGCGCTCGCACCGGACTGTTCGATGGCATTGCGGTCCTCGCTGGAGGAGGGATGCAGGTCGTAATAGGTCGAATCCTGGCTGAGGATCGAGCCGATGCCGACCAATGCCACCTTGGCCTCGCGCGCCCGCTGAAAGACATCGGCGACGGAGCGCATGTTGATCAGCATCGCGCGCTGCGCGGCGTCGTCGGCAAAGAGCGGCGCGTGGATCTGCCAGGAGCGGCCACCCAACCGGTCGGCCATCAGCGTCGAGACGTGGTTGACGTCGGTATAGTGTTTTCCCTGCACGCAGCCGGTCGCCGGGATGACCTCGACATCGTAACGGCGCGCGGCCTGCAGTCCGGCGACGACGGCGCCGACACCCTTGCCGCCGGTGATGCAGATCGTATCGCCATCGGCGATCTCCTCCAGAAGCAGCCGCGCCGCCGCCTCTCCCACCGCGAGCAGCGCGGTCTGCGGATTGTCCGAGACGGTCGGCACCACCACGGCGCGGCTGATGCCGCCGAGCGCCAGAAGCCGCTCCTCCATGTCCACCAGCGGCTCGACCGGCGACTTGATCTTGATCTCGACGAGGCCGAGCTGGCGGCCGCGCTTGATAAGGCGGTTGACGGTGGCATGCGAGATGCCGAGCTGATCGGCGATCTGCGCCTGAGTCAGGCCTTCCAGGAAGTGCAGGACGAGCGCCTGATGCATCTGGCGGGCGATGACGATTTCCTCGCGCGGGGCGGTCGTCTTGGGTTTCAGTTTGGCGATCGGCATATCAGCTGGCCTTCCGCTTGTGCATGAAATGATCGATGGAGACGGCGGCGAGCAGAATGCAGCCCTTGATCATGTCCTGCCAATAGACCGATACGTTGAGCAGGATGAGCGACGAGGTGACGAGCGAGAGCAAGGCCATGCCGAGGATGGCCCCGAGGACCGTGCCCGAGCCGCCGCTGAGCGAGGCCCCGCCGATGACGGCGGCTGCGATGATGTTCAGCTCCATGCCCGCGCCGAAGGTGGGTGTGGCGGCGCCGAAGCGGGACATGTAGATCACGCCGGCCACGCCTGCGAGGGTCGAGCACAGCACCGTCACCCAGAACTTCACCTGATTGGTCTTGATGCCGGAATAGAGCGCGGCCTTCTCGTTGCTGCCGGTGTAGAACACCTTGCGGAACGCGGTCGCCCGGCGCAGCAGGAAATCGAACAGGATGACGATAGCCACGAAGATCAGGATGACATAGGGCACGCCGTAGAAGGTACCCTGCCCGACCTCCTTGAAGGCCGCCGGCAGCGTGAAGAGCGACAGCGGCGTGCCTTTGGTGATGATGAGGCAGAGACCGCGCACGATCACCATGGCCGCGAGCGACGTGATGAAGTGGTTGAGCCCGACGACAGTGACGAAGAAACCCATCGCGCCGCCGATGGCGCTCGAGGCGGCAATGCCGATCAGCGAGGCGGTCCACGGGTCGAGTCCGGCAAGGAAGAGCGAACCCGACAGTACCATCGCAAAGCAGACGACGGATCCGACGGCCAGGTCGATGCCGCCGACGATGAGCAGGATCGTCATGCCGACGACGACGATGCCTTCGACCGAGAAGCTCATCAGCATGGCGCGAAAATTGCCGAGCGTCAGGAAGTGCGGCGAGGCGAAGCTCATGATCACGCCGAGCGTCAGGATGATCGCGATCAGCCCGGCCTCGCGCATCGAACCGATGCGCCTGAAGGACGATGTTTTCGGCGCTGCACCCGCCATCGTGTCGATTGCCATTTCCCGCTCTCCCAGTTTCTTCTCACGCCGCATGATCTGCCACCCGCGCCGCGCCGAGCCCCGAGGCAAGACGGATCACGGCCTCCTCCGACATCTCGTCAGCTCCCAGTTCGCCTGCGATGCGCCCCTCCCGGACGACCAGCACGCGATCGCAAAGACCGAGCAGTTCCGGCATTTCCGAGGAGATGACGACGATGCCGATGCCCGAGCCCGCAAGCTCGCGCAGCAGGCGATGGATTTCGGTCTTGGCGCCGACATCGATGCCGCGCGTCGGCTCGTCCATCAGGATGACCTTCGGCTTCACGGCCAGTTGCTTGGCGATCGCCACCTTCTGCTGGTTGCCGCCGGACAGCGATTTGACCGGCGCCTCGATACCGCCCATGCGAACGGCGAGCCGCCTTGCGAAATCCTCGGCCAGAGCCGCTTCGGCACGGCCATCGAGCAGGCCGGCGGCATTGGTCAGCGATTTCAGGTCCAGTACGGAAATGTTCTGCGCGATGGACATATCGAGGAAGACGCCGGAACCCTTCCGGTCTTCGGACAGGTAGACGATGCCCGCCTTCACCGCATCGGAATAGGTGGCGATCTTCTGTACGGCGCCATGCAGCCGCACCATGCCTTCGGTACAAGGCCGCAGACCGCAGATACTCTCGGCGATCTCCGTTCGACCGGAGCCGATCAGGCCGCCAATGCCGAGGATCTCGCCCTTGCGTAAATTGAAGCTGACATTCTGGAAGCGGGAGCCGTCGCCGATGCCGTCGACCTCGAGAATCGTTTCGGCCGTCTTCTCGTCCGGCCGCAGCTTGTCGGGATAAAGCTGGGTGATCTCGCGGCCCACCATGCGGCGCACCACGTCGTCGGGCGTCACGTCCGAAATACGGTCCGTGCAGACATAGCGGCCGTCGCGGAAGACGGTCACACGGTCGCAAAGGCTGAAAATCTCGGCCATGCGGTGGCTGATATAGATGATCGATATGCCATTCGCCTTGAGATCGCGGATGATCGAGAAGAGCTGCTGCGCCTCGGTTTCGGTCAGCGCCGCGGTCGGCTCGTCGAGGATCAGCACGCGGCAGTCGAGCGTCAGCGCCTTGGCGATCTCGACGAGCTGCTGGCTGGAAATCGGCAGATCGGCGACCTTGCGGCGAACGTCGATGGCGGCGAGACGGTTCATCACGGCCTGCGCATCGCGCTCCAGCGCGCGGTAATTCATGAGGGGCGAGCGGCGGCGGTTGGTGGCCGCCATGAACATGTTTTCGGCAACCGTCGCATCCGGGCAGAGCGCGATTTCCTGATGCACCAGGCCGATGCCGAGCGACTGCGCGGCGGCGGGGGACGCGATACGCACCGGCTGGCCGTCGACGCGGATTTCGCCCGCGGTCGGCTGCAAGACGCCGGCGATGATGTTCATCAGCGTCGACTTGCCGGCACCGTTCTCGCCGCAGAGCGCATGGACCTCGCCGCGTTCGAGCGTGAAGCCGACATCCGTCAAAGCCTTCACCGCCCCGAAATGCTTGGTCACGCCATGAATGGTGAGCACCGGCTCCGCCATCGTCTTCCTCCCTCTCCCCGAAGCCCATCCGCGCCGCACGGCGCGGATGGCGTCTCTTGGGAGATTACTCCTCGATACCCTTGGTGCCACGGCGCTTCAGGTACTTGTCCCAGTAGAAATCGTCGGCATTTTCGGCCGTGACGATCGACAGGCCGTTGTCGACGACCGGGATGCTCATCGGGTTGAAGCCCGAGCGCTTGGCATCGTTCATCGGGTCGATCAATTCCGGGTGCTTGGCAAGCCACAGCAGCATGAAGCCCATGTAACCCTGCATGCCCTGGTTCGGATTGATCGAGCCAAAGACTTCGCCGGCCTTGATCATGTCGAGAATATTGGCGTTGACGTCGGCGCACATGACGAGGACCTTGCCGCCGGCTTCCTTGTTGGCCTGCGCCGCACCGATCGCCGAGTTGGCTTCCGGCATGAAGACCGCGCCGAGGTTCGGGTTGGCCTGGATGAGGCTCGACAGGCCCTGATAGGCCTTGGTCGGATCCTGGTTGGAGGCCGCGCGGCCGACCAGCTTCATGTCGGGCCACTTCTCCTCCATGCGGGCGATGAAGGCGGCGATGCGCTTGTCGTGGTTGTCCTGGCCCGGGTTCTCGAGCACCGCATATTCGCCCTTGCCGCCCATCTTTTCGGCGATCGCATCGGCCGCGTAGGTGCCTTCGCGAGTATTGTCCGAGGTGATGAACGAGACGCGCTTGGAGAGCGGCGAGTCTGCGGCGAAGGTCACGACGGCCGTGCCCTGATCGATGGCGCGATTGATCGGCTCGATGAACGGATCGGAGTTCATCGGGTGCACGAGAATGCCGGCCGGGTTCTGCGCCAGCGCCTGGTCGAAGGTGGCGATCTGCTTGTTGACGTCATATTCCGGCGTGCCGGTATATTCCGTCTCGCAGCCGAGCTGCTGGCCCGCCTGCTTGAACATTTCATAGACCGGGAACCAGTATTCGACGCCCGAAACCATGACGTTCATGACGTATTTCTCGCCCGGCTTGCAGCGGAACGGGTTGTCCGTCTCCGCAGATGCCGTGCCGGCAAAAAGCGTTGCCGCAAGGACCGCCATGGCGGTCGAGCCGATAAATTTGCGCAAGTTTCCTCCTCGAGGCCGAAGCCCCTCCCAAAAGCCCGAGGGCGTCCCGAAGACGCCGCAGATCGCGTTGAAACCGAACTTCCTCCTCGAAGTCCGATGAAGGGCAATAGAGGCGAAGATGAAACGCATGTCAATATAATTCATCATCTGAAATATATTTCAGAAACTATAGGCGGACCGCACTCATTGCGGGCCGCTGCAGTGCGGTCCTCGCAGAGACTGCGCCAGCGCGTGCACGCACATCCACTGTAGCCCCCCGGACTCCATACCTCACGAAAGGAAGGAGGATCGGGGACAGCCTGGCTCGGTAAATCCCCTCTTGACTCTCGCAAATTGATGAACAAAACTGTTCAACAATCTTGTTGAGCAATATGGGAGGTTGATATGCTCGATCCATCGCGAATTCTCTCCGGACTATGCGCTGCCGGCACCGTGGCCGCGTCCCTGCTGCTGGCGTCCGCCACGATGCAGCCCGCGCAGGCCGCGCCGCTTCCGACGATCAAGGAGGGAACGCTTTCCGTCGGTTCGGACCTGACCTATCCGCCCTTCGCCTATCTGAAGGACGGCGTGCCGGCGGGCTTCGACGTCGAATTCATGCAGGCCCTTTCCAAGCGCCTGGAGCTGGGCTCCGAGTTCATCGACACCCGCTTCGCAAGCCTGATCACGGGTATCCGGGCCAACCATTTCGACGTCGTGGCCTCCGCCCTCTACGTCACGCCGGAGCGGCAGAAGATCCTGAACTTCATTCCCTATCTCAAGGCCGGCTCTTCGCTGCTGGTGCTGAAGGACGCGACGTTCCGTCCTACCGGGGAAGCCGAATTGTGCGGCAAGGTCGTCGGCTCGATGCAGGGCGCATCCTGGCTGCCCAAACTCAAGAAATTCTCGGACGAGCACTGCGCGGCGAACGGCCTCGGCGCCATCGAGACCCGCGAATTCGATACGGACGCCCAGGTCACGCAGGCGCTCCGTTCCCGCTCCATCGATGTCGAGTTCATGGACAATGTCGTGGCGGCCGAACTCCTGAAGAAGTTCCCGAGTGACTATGAGGTGACGTCGAAGGACCTCATCTATCCGGTGCTGATCGGCGTCGCCGTCAGCCCGCAGAACAAGGACCTCTACGGCGCCGTCAGCGAAGCCTTCTCGAAGATGCGCCAGGACGGCAGCTATGCCGCTCTCGCCGACGCATATGGCATGCCGACGGTAAGCGACGCGGACATCGAGAGCGTCACGTCCACCGCGCAGTAAATCCGTCTTCCAGGCGTATCGAAACGCCGGCCCGCGAGGCCGGCGTCCCCCTCTTATTTTCGAGCAGTTTCCCATGGGTTTCGACTGGCACTATACCGTTGGCCTTCTGGCCGATACCGATTTCTGGCTGGCGTCCTGGACGGTCGTGCAACTGAGTCTGGCGAGCTGGCTCGTCGCCGCCGTCGTCGGCTTCGCTCTCGCTCTTGCCAAGAGATCCCGGTGGAAGGTGCTGGCCCGCGCGACGCAAACCTATATCTGGTTCTTCAGAAGCCTGCCTCTGCTGGTCCTGCTCATCTTCATCTACAGCATGCCGCAGGTCTTCCCCGCGCTCCGGTCGGTCCTGTCGAATGCCTTCACGGCCGGTTTCATCGCCCTCGTCGTCAGCGAGGCGGCCTATATGGCCGAGATCCATCGAGGCGGGCTCATCGCCATACCGAAAGGCCAGGTCGAGGCCGGCCGCGCGCTCGGGCTCTCCTTTTTCGGGATACAGCGCCTGATCGTCATTCCGCAGGCGATCCGCGTCGCTCTTCCCGCCCTTGCGAACGAGCTCGTGACGATCGTGAAGCTGACCTCGCTCGTTTCCGTCATCTCGCTTGCGGAAATCCTGCTTGTCGGCCAGCGGCTCTACACCCAGAACTTCCTGATCCTCGAGACGCTCACGGCCGTCGCCTTCTATTACATCCTTATCGTCACGATCTTCGATCGCAGCATCACCTTTCTCGAGCGATCGGCTGACGTGAACCGGCTGGGACAGAAGGCCCAGCCGCTCTCGGAAGGGGAAGTCGCGGCGAAGATCGCGCGCTTCACCGCCCGGCCGGCCTCCAGGCGCCAGCCGGCGGACGTTCCGGCGCTGGAGGCGAAGGGCGTCCACAAGGCCTTCGGCGACCTGCAGGTTCTCAAGGGCGTCGATCTGACGGTCCAGCCGGGCGAGGTGATCTCTATCATCGGGCGCTCCGGTTCCGGCAAGACCACCTTCATCCGGACCTTGAACGGACTGGAGCACATGGATAGCGGCTCGGTGCGCCTGCATGGCGAACCCTTCATCTCCGCCGGGGCGTCCGCGTCGGGTGCCCACCTGTTCAAGGAGGATTTCCGGCTGATCCGCGATGTCGGCATGGTCTTCCAGAGCTTCAACCTGTTCAACCACCGCACCATCCTCGACAATGTCCTGCTCGCCCCGCTCTACCATGGTCTCGGCACGCGCGCCGACCTTGAGGCCGAAGCCTTCCACTATCTGGCGAAAGTCGGCATGGCCGCGCATGCCCGCAAATATCCTCACCAGCTTTCGGGCGGCCAGCAGCAGCGCGTTGCCATCGCGCGCGCCCTGATGATGTCGCCGAGCATCATCCTGTTCGACGAGCCCACCTCCGCGCTCGACCCGGAGACCGTGGACGAGGTCCTGGGCGTCATCCGTTCCCTGGCAGGCGACGGCGTCACGATGGTGATCGTCACGCACGAGATGAATTTCGCCTTCGATGTGTCCGATCGCATTTTGTTTATGGAGCAGGGCAAGGTGATCTGCGACGATACGCCCGCGAACATCAAGGCGGGCCTGTATCCTCAGCTCAGGACCTTCTTGAAGAACCTGACAAACTGAGATCCGACATGACCGAAACCGCTCCAAACGAACCAGCTTTCATCCGGGTTGCGAATGAAATCCGCAACAGCATTCTTTGCGGACGGATCCTGAGCGGCGCCGCCCTGATCGAGGCCGAGCTGATCGACGTCTATAACGTATCCCGCAACACGCTGCGGGAATCCCTGCAATTGCTTCGCCAGCAGGGGCTGCTGTCGCAGGAGCGCAACAAGAGCGTTCGGGTCAAGCGCCTTTCCGCGGCCGAGCTGAAGGACATCTTCATCGTGCGCCGCGTCGTCGAACTGAGCGCGCTGCGCGGCCGACAGTCCGTGCCGGCCGACTGGCTGCAACGGCTCGGGGACCTCACGCGTGAAGGCACGGGGGCCATCGAGCGGGCCGACTGGCAGGTCGGGGCAACGACGAGCCTGCGCTTCCATCAGGAGATCGTCGCCCTTCATGGCAGCCCGATCTTCGACCAGATGTTTTCGCTCCTCGTCACCCAGTTGCGCCTCGTCTTCGTGACCGGGGCGCAGGAGCGCGCATTCCAGGAACCGTGGCTGATGAGGGAAACCGAAATCCACGGACTTCTGGCCGAGGGCCGATACGAGACCGCCGCCGACCGCCTCGAGATCTATCTCGCCGATGCCGAGGCGATGCTGATGACGCTGATGTAGAATGAGAAACGTGACCGACATGCCGAACGCGCCGACCGACCCTCGTTCCCCGCACGCCAAATTTGCGGCTGCCATCGCGGACTATCAGGCCCGCTCCTGGCAAGGCCAGGCGATTTTTCTTGCGGAACGCTTCGCCGACGCGGGCCAAGAGCTGGCCGATTGGGAACGCCTTCGGCAGGAAGGGGCCTCGCTGCCGCCGCTCGCGGGCCTGACGATGACGGCGAAGGCCTGTTTCGACGTCGAGGGGTGGCCCACCAGCTGCGCGTCGAGAGCATTGGCGGGCTCACCGGCGGCAACGCAAACGGCGCCCATGGTCGCCCGACTGCGCACTTGCGGCGCGACCCTTGTCGCGCAGACCAACATGACGGAATTCGCCTATGGCGCCCTTGGCCTGAACTTGGCCTTCGGCACGCCCCGCACGCCGCTCGATGCGACGGGAGAGCGGGTGGCGGGAGGGTCCAGTTCCGGAGGGGCGGTCGCCGTTGCGCGGGGATATTGCGATATCGCGGTATGCTCGGACACCAGCGGCTCTGCCCGTATCCCCGCGGCGTTCTGCGGCGTCGTGGGCTTCAAGCCCAGCCGTGGCCGCTATTCGAGCGACGGCATGAAATGGCTGTCGACGTCCTTCGATGTGCCCGGCCTCATAACCCGCTCGGCGGACCTGTGCCGGATCGTCGATGCGCTCCTCGCGCATGGGGAAATCTCCGAGCCGGAGCCCACGCCGTTTCGTCTGGCCATCCCGGCCTTCTACAAGGAAGCCACCATCGACGCGGACGTCCGCGACACCTTCACGCGCTGCATGAACGCCCTGGCGGATGAAGGCGTGGAGATCACGGAAATCCCACTCCCGAGCCTGCAGTCGGCGACGCGGATCACCGTCGAGGGGCGGATCATCGGCTATGAGGCCTACAGGTACCACGAGGCGCTCCTGAAGGCTGCGGAACATCTCTACGACCCGTTGATCGCGACACGCCTCAGGCAGGGGGCGGAGGCGCCCGAAGGTGAATATCGCCGGGCGCTCGTCGAGCTGGACACATGCCGGAAACAGTTCGACCGGGAAATCGAGGGCTTCGGCGCGTTCGTGCTGCCGACGGTGCCGATGATGCCGCCACGCGCCGGCGACCTTGACGAGCAGTCTCGCTATCTCGCGATGAACAGCCGTTCCTTTTCCCTCACCGAATTCGCAAACCGGCTCGACCTGCCGAGCGTCACGCTGCCCGCCGGCGGCCTGCCCATCGGCATGATGCTGACGGGCACCCGCGGCGCCGACGACAAGCTCCTGGCCATCGCCGGGATGCTTGAACCGGTCCTTGCGAAAGCCATCCGAAACCCCCTTTGAAAAAACCAGGAGTTTGAAATGATCGTCGTCACCTCACAGGAAATGGCAGGATCCGCACGGGATGTCTCCGGGCCGGGCTGGCAGAGCAAGCGCATGATCGTACGCGAGCACGGCATGGGCCACTCGGTGCATGAAACCCGTGTCCTCGAAGGCGCCGAACTGCATCTTCACTACAAGAACCACTTCGAAAGCAACTACTGCATTTCGGGTGAGGGCGAAGTCGAGCATAAGGTGACCGGGGAAGTGTTCCCGATCAAGCCGGGCACGATCTATTCGCTCAACGAAAACGATCCGCACATCCTGCGCGCCACGAAAGGCGACCTGCTGCTCGTCTGCGTCTTCACGCCGCCTCTTTCCGGCAACGAAACGCACAAGGCGGATGGAAGCTACGCAAGCGAATAGAGGAATCCGTCGCTCTAAAGGTCAGATCCTCAAATCACCTTCGAGACACAGCGACGAACCTCGATAAATCCTGCACCACGCTCGCAGGCCCGGCATAGAAAAGGCTATGCCGGGCCTGCGCCGGGAACGAAGGACCGCGATAGTCCAAAGGCGCGCATTTCGGGGAGAGGTAGAAGCCCCCTCCGGCGCACGAACCTCAAGGCCGGGGATCGCGCCAAACCCCTTTGACGCGTTCACCGCGTGCCCGATATTCGACGACGGCCGACGTCACGAAGTCCGGCGGGCCGTTCAGCGCCGCCGCCGCGGACGGCGATGATCTCCTTGCCCTTGCGTGCGGCCATCCTTGCGGGGGGCAAATATTCAATCAAGGGAGTTCGATTTCAGAATTCGACAATTGCTCAAACACCCTCGACATACGCGCGGCAATTTGCTCCGCGCGAGCCCTGCTCAAGCGATCGGCTTCTTCGACATTCTTCTCGACGATTGCCGTAATGATAGCGGAGTGGTCATCAAGGACGATGGGCAGCTCAGCAGTCCTCGAATTGGGGCGGTGCCAGTGCCATAACCGTTGCTGCTTGGTGAGAAGGCGAGAGAGAAGCCATGAAAAGTGAGGATTTCGGCCAACAGCCGCGATCTTTTCGTGAAACGCGGCATTCGCACCAATCACCTGGTTAGTAGGCGATAGTTCGTCAGCCGAGGCCCGGACCGCCTCTCGACCGAGTCGCGCCTACTGGCAGGAAAGGCTCTTCGGTCGAGAGATCAAAAGGTCCGTGTTCTTGAATGGATATGAGCCGGCGCGCGCTCGAGCGGCAAGTGCTTGAAAGGTATAACCTTCAAGGCATGCCGCTGAATTCCGAACATGCCGGCCGACGTAATGTATTCGATGCCCGCTGCCGGATAATCGCGAGATCGGCCACCCCGACGAGACCGGCATCGTCGCCAAGGCTTGCAGGTACGACCGGCACCTCCCGAAAGGGGGCCATGGCATCGCGGCGGATGCGCGCACGAATGCCTGGTTCGAGCAAATCGAAAGCGGCCGACACGCCGCCGCCCATGACGATCATCTGCGGGCTGTAGAGATGCAGCAGGCTGGCAAAACCGGAGCCGAGCCAATCAGCCTCTTCAGCGACGAGGGCGAGGCAGGCGGCATCGCCTGCTCGCGCCCCCTCCACAGCGTGGCGGCCTTCGAGCGTCTCGTGCTCGGCCATCCTGCCAAGGTAGGAGGCGGGGTTTCCGCTTGCCGACGCGCGGACCCGCTTGCCGAAGGCCGTACCGGCGGCAACCGCTTCGAAGCAACCGACGCGCCCGCACGAGCAGACAGGCCCTTCCGCAACCAGCGTGAAATGCCCGACATGGCCGCCCATGCCCCGCGCCCCGTGCATCAGCCGGCCGTCGACAACGACACCGCCGCCGATGCCCGTGCTGACCGTGACATAGACCATGTGGTCCAGCCCGCGCGCAGCCCCGTATTGCCATTCGCCGAAGGCGGCCGCGATGCCATCGTTCTCGACGATGGCCGGAAGGCCGAAAAGCTCCGACAGGCGGTCGCGCAGGGGGAATTGCTCCCAGCCGGGAAGGGTCGGAATATGGTCGATAACGCCGCTCACGGTATCGAGCGGCCCCGGGGCGCACATGCCGATCGCGCGGACCGGGGCGCTGCCTGCCGCCCGCGACACCTCCGCGACAAGCGCACCGAACTGGCGCATCACCTCTTCCGGACCACTGATATCCGTGCGCGCCGCCGTGCGCGCAAAAACCTTTCCGGCGCGCACCAGCGCGGCGCGAACCTGTGTGCCGCCGAGATCGAGGCCGATGGTGAAATCGTCGTTCATACAAGGCCTCTTGTCGTTCCACCGGTTGCGGACGAGGCCAGCCCCTCCGCCTCGAAGGCGGGCGACCTCGTGACGACGGTCTCGGCCATCAGCCGGTCCTCGGGCAAGGTTTCAATCCAATCGGAAGGCGGCCGCATCTCAGAGCTCCTTGAGGAAGGCCGACAGGGCGGCGCGGAAATCGGCACGATAGGCGTCGGCATCGTCCGCCTTCGGCGTGATCTCCACCAGCCGCGCGCCCGGGATCATCCCGGCAAGCGACCGGGCATGACCAAGCGGATGAACGAGGTCGCGCCCATGGCCGATCACGAGCGTCGGCACGGCAATGGCGGAGACCTCCGCCTCGGTGACGTCGGGGCCGTCCATCGAGATTGCCCGGAGCAGCGCTGCGGTAACGTCGATCGGCTCGCGCGTGAAGAAGCCGCGGATCGAAGCAAGATTGTCCGGTGCTTCCCGTTCCAGCTCTGCCGCCAGGGGCAAGGCCTCGTACTGCCGGCGCGCCTCCTGCGGCGGATAGCGGTCGAGAAGTTCACCGGCAATGCGGTTCGGCGCCATGTTTGCCGGATTGGCGGCACAAATCCAGGCGGGCCGCGCGATCACGAGCGCCCGAACCCGTTCAGGCCGGCGGACGGCAAGCCGCAGCGCGATCGCCGCCCCCATCGAGATTCCACCCACCACGGCTCGTCCGGCACCTTGCGCCGCAAGATAGCCGGCAATGTCGTCGGCGAAGGTGGCGATCGAAAAGGCCGCCTTGGAACCCGCATCCGAGGCACCGTGGCCGCGGCATTCGACGGTGATGCGCCTGAAGCCGGCAGCGGCCGGAAAGACCTGGCCCGGCTGGGCCTGATCCCCGCAAAGGCCATGCTGGAAGACGAAGGGCATGCCCTCGCCCTCCTCGTAGACCGCGAGGTTCGCGCCTTCGACGGGATGGCGGATCGGATTCATGCGTTGCGACCCTCCGGGGCGATGAGGGGCGCGAGGAAGGCGGCGACGCCCGGCGCTTCTGCCGCCGAAAGCCCGTGGGTGATCATATCGCCGTCGAAGCCTGCCCGCTTCAGCGAGGCCACGTAGCGCGGATAGTCGATGACGCCCCTGCCCGCGGTAGCGAAGGAGCTGTCGGCGTTGCGATCCTTGGCGTGCGCGATGGCGATCCGGTCTTTCAGCAGGTCGATAGCCGCGTCGATGATGCGGCCGCGCGTTTCAGCGTCCTCGTTCTCGAAGAGATTGGCCGGATCCAGCACGATGCGGATGCGCTCGCTCGCCATCGTTTCGATCAGCCGCCGCGCCTTCGCGGCGGAGTTGATGACATTGGCGAGCTCCGGCTCGACGCCGATGAAGATATCGTGCCGTTCCGCGATGGCGAGCAGATGGCCGAACTCGGCGATCATGTCCTGCCAGGCCTCGGCCCCCTGGTTGTCTGGATGGTCGCGCCACTGGTCGGCGGCATCCCGGCTTCCCGTGCAGACGGTCAGAAGGGTCGAACCGGCCGCATGCGCCGCTGCGGCAATCGCCGCAAAGCTGCGCCGGCCGGCTTCCCGCACGGCGATATCCGGGTGGATCATGTTGTAGGTTGCGGAGATCGCCGCGATGGCGACACCGGTTCGTTCCGATGCCTCACGGATCGCCGCGACGGCAGCGTCCGGGATCGCCTCCGGCAAGGCCCCAAGGCCAGAGCAGGCGAAATTGTACTGCACCGACGCGTAGCCGGCATCGCGCGCGGCGGCGAGCACGACATCCGGCGTCGTGCCTGCGAAGGTCTTGGCGAAGATACCGGCGCGCATCACACGCTCCCATGCGCGTCGGCGAGCTTGACCGGCGCCTTTGCGCGAACCGACTGCATCACCGCCGCCATGCCGCGCACCGAGGCGATGCCGTCATCGATGCCCGCGCCGGTCAGCGGCCCGCCATCGAGAATCGTATCCGCAAACCCCTCCAGCTGGCGCCGGTAGAAGTGGCCGTCCGCACCCAGCACGCGGCTGGTCGCCCCGGTCTTTTCGCTGAAGATGTCCACCTCGCTGCTCTTGAACAGCCAGGGATTGTAGGTCTTGCCGAGAATGCTGCCGTACTCGCCGTAGATCTGGAAGCCTTCGTGCCAGTCCATGCGCACGGCAACCGTCAGATCCAGATGGCCCATGGCGCCATTTTCGAACTCGACGTCGATGAACCAGGAATATGCGCCGAACCGCTGGCGCAGCCGCGCATCGACCGCGAGGATGGGACCGGCAAAATAGCGGGCGGTATCCAGCAGGTGGCTGCCATGGGCGAGCATGAAATACTGCTCGAGATCGGCCTTCGGATTTCGCGACGGCTTCTTCGCGTTGGCGCTGCGGATCATGTAGGGCTGCACCGCGTCGGTGACGGCATAGCGATGGGTGGAATCGCAATACCAGGCCTTCAGCGCGAGCATCTCGCCCATTTCCGTATCGATGAAGCTCCTGGCGCTCTGGAGGCCGGCGTCGTAGCGCTTCATATGGCCGACCTGGAAGACCTTGCCGCTCTTCTCGACGACGGGCCGCAGGCCCTCGACCTCCTCGACGGTCATTCCGAGCGGCTTTTCACAGAGCACATGCTTGCCGGCCTCGAGCGCGCGGGCTGCGGCGGCGACGTGGAAGGCATCCGCCGTCGCGATGATGACCGCATCGACATCCGGGTCGGCCAGCATCGCATCGTAGTCGGAGAAAGCCTTTTTCGGCGCATGGGTCGCGGCCATGCGGGCGCGCAGGTCGTCCGCGACGTCGCAGATGGCGTAAAGCTCGGCATTGCGCGCTTTCACGGCGCTTTCGAAATGGCCGGCCTGCGAGATCGGCCCGCAACCGAGAATTCCGACCTTCAGCAGCGGCTTGCCCTCATTCATCTCATTGTCCTTTCCATGGTGGACGGCGCTTTCAGGACCGGTCCTTATTCTTCAGCTCTTCGACACAGGCATGCTGCGGAAGCGCATGGCGGTCTCCGGCTGCGCCACCTTGCAGACGGCGGGCGGAAGACCGCGGGCGATCAGTTCGATATCGGCGGTGATCGACGCGCCCATGGCGTTCAGCGTCGATTCCATGGCGCCGGCCTGATGGGGCGAAAGGATGATGTTCGGCGTCCCGCGCACCGGATCGTCGGCCGCGACCGGCTCGACGGGAAAGACATCGGTCGCAACCCGGATCCGGCCGGAAGCGGCCGCCTCCAGCATGTCCGGAAAATTGACGACCGCAGCGCGGCTCAAAAGCAGCAGGCACGCCCCCTGTTTCATCGTTTCGAACGCATGCTTGTCGAGGAAACCGGCATTGTCGGAGGTCACCCCGGCGAGCACGAAGACGAAATCGCTCTCGGCAAGCACGGTCTCCAGCGCCACCGGCCGGCAGCCGGCCTGCTCGACCAGGAGGGCCGGCACCCACGGATCGTAGACGTCGATGGTCGAGGTGAACGGTTTCAGCAAGGGCAGCAGCGCGCGGGCAAGATCGCCGAAGCCGATCAGCCCGACCCGGGCACGCATCAAAGGCAGCGCCGTGCGGTTGGCCGCAAATCCGTATTCTTCCCTGCCCTCTCGCATCAGCCGGTCGGCCTCGGTAATGCCGCGGCCGAGGTCGATCGCCATGGCCAGCCCGATTTCGGCGACCGGCTCGGCAAAGACATGGCTCGCCGACAGCACGCGGATGCCATGCTCGAAGCAATGGCGGTAGTCGATATTGGGCAGGAAATTTCCCTCGCTGTTGACGAAGGCCTTGAGGCTTCGGCACCGCGCCAGCCGCTCGGCCGGCATGTCGAAAATGCCCATCGCGATATCGGCCGGCGCAACGTGGCGTTCGAAATCCTCATCCGTCAGCACATCGCCCTCATGGATGACGACGTCGCCAAGCGCACGGAGCCGCGCAAGATGGTCGTCCGTGAAGACATCTTCCACGAGGCGCGGATGTGCCATGATGAAGATACGGAAAGGTGTGGTCATGAACGGTTCCCTTCAGATGTCTGTCCAGCGGCCGTCTTCAGCGCCCGAGCGAAGGGCGGCATCGACGAAACGCAGGCCGCGCACGCCATCGCGAATACCGGGCAGCAGCAGGGCGTCCGCCGCCGGAGCGCGGCCGTCGCGACGCGCGTCGATCTGGTCGGCCATGTCGAGATAGAGCCGCGCCAGCGCCTCGATGAACCCCTGGGGATGTCCGGGCGGCATCGTTCCCTTGAAGGCCGTTCCGTGCGAGGCCCGGTCGATCACCATGCGCCGGCCGCCGAGCGGCGCGAAGGCCAGTTGGTTCGCCGCCTCGACCGTCCAGCCGAGCGAGCCCTTGTCGCCATGCACATCGATCCTGAGCCCGTTGGTCTCGCCGATCGCCACCTGGCTTGCCCAGAGCAGCCCCTTGGCGCCGCCGTCAAAGCGCAGCTTTGCCGTGACGTTGTCATCGACGCGGCGGCCGGCAACGAAGGTATCGACTTCGGCCGAAAGGGCAGTCGCCGTGAGGCCCGTGATGAATTCTGCAAGATGGAAGGCGTGGGTGCCGATATCGCCGAGACTGCCGGCGCCGCTTCTTGCCGGATCGGTGCGCCATTCGGCCTGCTTGTTGCCGGTCGCCTCGGTGGCAGTGGCCAGCCATTCCTGCGGAAAGACGACGCGCACCAGGCGCACCGTGCCGATTTCCCCGGCCGCCACCATGGCACGCGCTTCGCGCACCATGTCGAAGCCGGCATTGGTGTAGGCGACACCGAAAAGAGAGGGGTTGCCCTCCGCTGCCGCTTGAAGTGCGAGCGCCTCATCCAGCGTGGCGGTCAGCGGCTTGTCGCAGAGAATGTTGATGCCGGCGCCGAGGAAGGCGCGGCAGGCGGGCGCATGCAGGTGGTTCGGCGTCACCACGGCGACGAGGTCGATGCCGCCATGGTTTGCCTCGCGCTTCGCCATCGTCTCGAAATCGTCATAGCAGCGCTCGGGGGCGAGACCGAGATCGTGCCCGCTTTCCCGCGCGCGAACCGGATCGCTCGAAAGGGCGCCCGCGACCATCGAAAAGCGTCCCGTCATCGCGGCGGCGGCACGGTGTGCGGCGCCGAAGAACGCACCGTTCCCACCGCCGACCATACCCAGTTTCAGCGTTCTCATATCCCTATCCTGTCTGGAATGGGGTGGGCCGACGTTTTCCGCCGGCCCACCCCTCTGGCGACGTGTTACTTGGCGGCCACCTTGCCGCAGGTGGTCAGCGCATCGGCCGGGGTGCAGGTCTCGGTGCCGGTCTGGATGAACGGCTCGAGCTTTTCGCCCTTGGTCAGCTTGTCGAGGGCCATGATCGTCTCGTAGCCCATGTCATAGGGACGCTGGCCGATATTGTAGTGGCTGAGGCCCTCGGCGAGCAGCGGAAGCTGCGGGCCGAAATTGTCGCCGAAGACCACGACGAGATCCTTCTTGTCGAGGCGTTCCTTCAGCGGCTCCATCGCCTGCTTATAGGCCTGCGGCGCATACTGCGCCCAGCCGCCGACGGCGACGAAGGCGGAGAGGTCCGGATGGTTGGTCATGACGTCGCGAACCTGCTGGGCGGCGAGCGCGATGTCGTCGTTGTTGTAGACCGGGCAACCGGCCGGCTCGGTCCAGCCGTTCTGGCCGGTGAGCGTGTCGACCGGCTGGTCCTTCGAGGCGCCGGCGAGCGTGTCGCGAATGCCCTGGACGCGGGCTTTCAGGTTTTCAGAAGCCGGCGCACCGGACTGGATGCAGACCGTGCCGCCCTCCTTCTTGTTCTCCAGCACCTTCTTGGCGAGCTCCACGCCGAAGGAGTAGTTGTCCGTGCCGATATAGGTGGCGCGCAGCCCGGCATCTTCGGGCAGCACGTCGGTGTCGAAGGTGACGACCGGGATGCCCTTGTCGTTCGCCATCTTGAGGATGCGCGCCATCGCCTTCGGGTTGCCGGCGGAAATGCCGAGCCCGTCGACGCCGCGGGTGATCATGTCCTGCGCAAGCTGCACCTGCTTGGCTTCGTCATATTCCGTCGGGCCGATATAGGTGCAGGTGACGTCGCCGAGCTTTTTGGCAGCGTCCTTGCAGCCGGCGTCGATCGGCGGGCTGAAGGCGTTGTTGAGCACCTTGAAGACCAGTGCGAATTCCCGGTCTGCGGCATTGGCCGTCGAGGCAAAGGCGCAAAGCGCGATCGCCGCGGACGACAGGGTAAATTTCAGGCTTCCTGACAGCGACATGGTATCTCCTCCTTGGTTCGCTGTTAAAGACGTTTCGTTTCACGGCGCAGCGGCACTCCTCCCCCGCGCCCTGACCTTATGCGGGCGCGGCCGTCAGCGGCGCAGCGACCGGATGCGTTCGAGGAGCACCGCGGCGAGGATGAAGCCGCCGACGAACGTGCCCTGCCAGAACGGATTGACGCCGGCGATCAGCAGCGCGTTGCGGATCACCTCGATCAGGATCGAGCCGATCGCGGCACCGAGCGCCGTGCCGAAACCACCGGTCAGGGACGCGCCGCCGATGACCGTCGAGGCGATGGTCTGCAATTCGTAGCCCGTGCCGATGGCGTTCGTGACGGCGCCGAGCCAGCCGACGAGGAAGATCGCGCTGACCGCGGCCATCAGGCCACTGAAGGCATAGGCCGAGACCTTGATGGCATCGACCGAGATGCCCGCAAGACGCGCAGCGCTCTCGTTGCCGCCGATGGCGAAGATGTAGCGGCCCCAGCGCGTCATGGTCAGGAGGCAATGCAGCACGATGACGAAGACCACGAGCGCATAGACGACATTGGGAACGCCGAGCGTGTAGCCGCCGCCGAGCGCCAGGATCGATTCCGTCGCCGTGCCAAACTCGTAAAACACCTGATTGTCGCTGATGACGAGCGCAAGGCTGCGCCCGATCGACAGGGTCGCCAGTGTCACGATAAACGGTGGCAACTTGGCGAACGTGATGACGGCGCCGTTGAGTCCGCCGAAAACGAGGCCGACGGCAAGCGTCCCGGCGATGCCGACCGGCAAGGGCGCGCCGGCATTCAGCAGGACGCCGAGGGTCACGCCGCTGAGCCCGAGGATCGAACCGACGGAAATGTCGATCCCGCCGCTGATCAGCACCGGTGTCATGCCGAGCGCCATCAGGCCGATGAAGCAGGCATTCTGCAGCACGTTCAAGAGGTTGCCGGACGTGGCGAACTTGCCGGAGATCATCGAGACGGCAAGGCCAAGCACGACGATGGCAATCGCGATCCACATTTCCTGCGTGAGCATCAGCCGGCGCAGAAGCGATCGGTCATGGCGCTTCAGGAGGTCGATGTTCATGTCGGGGACGTCTTGCTGGGACATGGTTTCCTCCCTTCTCAGGCGGCGTGGATGGCACCGGTGATGAGGCCGGTGACCTCCTCCGGGCTGGATTGGTTTATCGGCTTGTCGGCGACCTTGCGGCCGCGCCGCATGACCACGACACGATCGCAGACGTCGAAGACATCGGGCATGCGGTGGCTGATGAGGATGACCGAGAGGCCCTGTTCCTTCATCCGCCGGATCAGCGCCAGCACCTCGGCCACCTGCCGCACGCTGATGGCTGCGGTCGGCTCGTCCATCAGCACCAGCTTGGAGTTGGAAAGGCGCGTGCGGGCTATCGCCACGGCCTGCCGCTGGCCGCCTGACATGCGATCGACGAGATCAGCCGGCCGCGTCTCGGATTTCAGCTCGCGGAAGATTTCGGCAGAACGCGTGTTCATCAGCTTCTTGTCGAGCACCCGGAACGGTCCGACCTGCCGCATCGGCTCGCGGCCGAGGAAGACATTGGCTGCGGCCGTAAGGTTGTTGCAGAGCGCCAGGTCCTGGTAGACGACCTCGATGCCGTGCCGGCGGGCATCGGCCGGGCCGGAGAAACTGACATCCTGGTCCTCGAAGACGTAGCGGCCGGCGGTCGGCTGGAAGTTTCCGGCGATGGTTTTCACCAGCGTCGACTTGCCCGCGCCGTTGTCGCCCATCAAGCCGAGCACTTCGCCACGGTTGATATCGATCGACACGCCGTCGAGTGCGCGGATGGCGCCAAATTCCATGACAATGTTTTCGAGACTGGCAAGCTTGCTCATCCAACCTCCTCCCTGAGCCTGGATAAATATCTTTCTTAAAGTAAGAAATAGAACGCATTTACCTTTGTCAACGAGGAATGTTTTTGCGCTCCCGCGGGCAAATTGCGTCAATAAGGCTGACATAATGGACTCAAGGCCCGATTTTCGTGAATTTTTCTCGTGGACGGCAAATCATGAGCCGTGAATTTGCCCGAAACAAAATGACATTTTTTTATAAAAGTAATAAACGCAATGACTCCAGACATCGCATGCTGAAAGGCGGGGGATTCCGACATGGCAGACCAGACCCTTGCCAAGGAAATCAACGAGCGGCAGATCCTTCGTTTCCTGCGGCTGGGCGGGTCGGCGAGCCGGGCCGATATCGCCCGTCATCTCGAGGTGACACCGGCCTCGGTGACGCGCCTCGTCAACGGTCTCGCTCTGCGCGGACTGGTGCGCGAGGTGCAGCCTGAAGAAAAGACGCCGGGGGCAGCACGCGATGCCGGGCGGCCGGGCGTGGCACTCGCGCTCAACCCGAGTGCGATCTATTTCCTCGGCGTCGAGATCGGCGTCGGCATTCTGCGCTATGCCCTTATCGACCTGACGGCAAACAGCGTCGCCACGTCCGATGTGCATGTCAGCCGCACGATCACGCCGGAAGAGGTCGTCGACGCGATCGCCGCGCATGTAGCGATGCTGGAGCGCGATCTTCGTTATGCCGGCCGCGTTCAGAGCGTCGGCGTCACGGTACCCGGCGTGGTCAATCTGGAAGGTTTTGTCATCAATCTGCCGATCCTTGGCTGGAAGGAAGTCGATCTCCTGACCCCCCTGCAAGCCGCCGTCGGCCGGCCCTGTTTCGTGGAAAACGACGCCGGCGCCGCGGCGTTTGGATCCGTCTACACCATGCCGGAACTCCAGACCGGCTGCTCCGTCTTTCTCGTGATCGGCCGGGGATGCGGCGGGGCGGCGGTGATGAACGGCCGGCTCCTGCGCGGCGCGAGCGGCGCCACCGGCGAGCTCGGCCACATGCGCATCGCCCGCGATGGCGCCGTTTGCAGCTGCGGACACCGCGGTTGCCTTGAAAGCCATGTCGGGCTCGACGCGCTGGCGCGGTCCTATCTGGGGACAGACAGTCTCGAAGAGGCGCAATTCGAGGCGCTTTCGGCGGAAGTGGCCGACCGTTTCAATTCCGGCGATCCCACGGCGATGGCGTCCGTGGCCGATCTTGCAGGATGGCTTTCGCTGGCTATCGTCAGCCTTGCCAATATCTTCAATCCTTCGACGGTCTTCCTCGGCGGCGCGCTGGGCCCGGTACTCTCCCTCATCATCGAGGGCCTCCGCCGGGATGTCGCCGCCGGCATCGTTCCCGGTCTGCCGGCGCCGGAGGTTCGCCTGTTCAGTCTCGAACCCTACGAATGCGCCATCGGCGTTGCTGCCATCGCCCATCAGCGCTGCTTTGACAGCTCCCGCGTCGACAAGGATATGGCCGGCTGATCATCCGTCGCTCCCGTCAGGCCATTCCGTCGTTCGGTTTCAACAACGGACGCTCGAGACACGTCAGAAGAACGCAAAAGACGGTTTCACAAGCATGAGCCAGAGAATGCCGATAACCGCGAAGAACGCCGGAAAACCGCACAGAAACCAGATGCGATAGAGACGAAAGTAGGCTGGCGGAAGTACCTCGTTGTTGATCGCGGCAACGTGGGCGAGGTTTCTCAGCCTGATTTGAATGGCCACAACCGGCAGCCAGAACAGGCCGGTCAGAACATAGAGAAGAAGCGACAGGACGATCCAGCCTTCGGTGAGCGACCATCCGATCTCTCGGGCGAGCAGGTATCCCGTGACCGGCTGGAGGACGACGGCTGTGGCGGTGAAAAGCGTATCGGCGACGACGACCGTTCCCGCGACATGGGCGATGAGGGAGGAATTACGGGTCCGATGAGCCATGACCATGAAGAAGGCGATGCCCGCGCCCGTGCCGAACAGAACGGTCGCGCCGACGACATGCAGCAGCCGCAGGATATCCACCCATTCCGGCATCAGCGCTCCTCCAATATCGCGATGGCGACACCCGCCAGGACCATGGAGGGAAGAACCTTCACGAACGGGCCGAGCGGGTCGAGCCAGAGGCCCGGCGTGAGGATCGTTCCACCGGCAAGATAGGCCGCAGAGACGATGAGCATGCCGAGCAGGGCGCGGCGCGTCCATGGTCGATAGAGAACGGCGAGCCCCAGCGCGATATCGACGGCGCACGTGGCGAAGGTCACGAACCAGACGGCAGCGACGGGCATGAACGGCCGCAAGAAAGAGGCCGCGCCTGCGGGGTCGAAAAGCGGGATCAGCCCGGACAGCATCCAGAAGATCGACAATACCACCACGATCAGCGGCTTGAGCAGGTAGAGCCGCGCGAACCAAAGGTCCTGCACACCCGCAGGATGGCGCGCGAGGGCCTGCGATGCCTTCATGAAGGTCACGCCGGCCGGCACGGCACCCTGACGCCCCGACGATACGCCGCCAGCCATCACGGCTATCGCGGTCGACCGCATCGCAGACCGCCAGCCGAACTTGCCCGCCAGATCGGCAAGCGCGCTGACCGGTCCGGCAAGAAAGCCGGGAAGCGCCAGGATACGGGCCGGCGGAAGCCCCAGCCACGCGCGATGCAGCGTCACCAGATCGCGGAAGCTCATGTCTTCCGCTGCCGCGAGATCGTAATCGCCGTCGGCGGGGATCATGCCGGTAACGGCTCTGGCGACACAGGTTGCGACGTCCTCCACCGAAACGGTGGCTACGGGACTGTCGGCATAGGCAAGGGGGATCGGTCCCGGCAGCGCGGAGAGCGAACGCAACAGCGCCGTGCCGCCGAATGCATTGCGGCCGATGACGACGGCTGGGCGCAGGATGATATATGGCACGCCGCTGGAAGCGAGCGCACGGTCGGCCGCGCGCTTGGTGCTGAGAAAGGCCGTCTCGGCGCCGGCATCCATCGTGTTGGCGGAAATCTGAATGACGAGGCGGAGGCCCGCCTGCTTGGCGGCCTCGTATAGCGCCAGCATGGCTCGCTCCTGCGCGGCGGCGAGATCGTCATGGAGGCCGTTCTGCAGGGCCCCGGCGCAATTGACAACGACATCCTGATCCCGAAGGAGCGGCGCCCAATCCCCGGCCCGGCCGAGATCGTTGAGGTCAGCCTTCAACCACCGGATATCGGGATGCTGGTTTCTCGCACGGTCGGGATGCCGGCCAAGCCCTGTGACGGCATGCCCTTCTTCGCGAAGCCTGCCAGCGATGACGGAACCGATAAAGCCCGTGGCTCCCAGTACCAGGACGCTGAAGCGTTGGGACATATACGACTCGTCTTCTTCCAGATGTTCAGTTCAAGGGCCGGTCTCGGCGTGCCACCTTTTCCGAGATTTGACAATTCCCTTGGCAATGACCACGCGGCGGATGGTCGATCCGAGCGGGCGACGCCGCCGCAGGCTCTGCCGAATTCAGGGTGCGGTGTCTTGGCGGACGACCCGGCCGGGCTGCTCGCAAAGGATCAGAAGCCGGCGGATGGCTTCCAGATGGAGCTTCATGCTCGCGTGAGCCTGAACGCTGTCGCCCGCTTCGATCGCCGTGACGACAGACATGTGCATCGCGCTCTGGGCGGTCGCATATTCGCGTTTGCGGGCCTCCCGGAAAATCGCATCGTGGCGCCGTTGCCATGCGGCGCGACCGCGAACGGAAGCCAGAGACGTCAGCATCGCCGCAAGAAGCGCGTTGCCGCTGGCGCGCGCCACGGCCTTGTGAAAGGCATCGTCGAGCGTCTCGTATTCCCGCCAGTCGCGAGCCGCGCCCGTCGCGGCCGCCAGACGCCGCAGCACGACAAGGTCTTCGGGCGTCGCCGACCGTGCCGCTGCCGCCGCCAGTGCCGGCTCGTAAACAAGCCGCGCCTCCATCAGATCCATACTCGATACGGTATCGATCACCCGATCCAGAGAGCGTTCGACGGTTGCGGGCGCGCCGCCGACAAACGTCCCCTGTCCCTGATGGCGCCAGAGAACGCCATCACGCTCGAACCGGCGCAGGGCCTTTCGAACCGTCTCCCGGCTACAGCCGAACAGGTCCGCAAGGGCGCGCTCCGATGGAAGCCGGTCCTGTGCGCCGAGATTGTGACGCTCCAGCAAGGCGCGCAGCTCCTGCTCAACCTCATGGACGGACTTGCGCTCTGCCATCGTGCCGATCCTTTCCAGACCAATTTGTAGACCATTTCCCAAGATCAATACACGAAATCCAGGACAACAAGTCGAATGAGACACGTCTCGGAAAGTTATGGATCGCAAATGCGCATGGACCCCTTCCTCATCCTGATGATCGCTGCGGTGATCGTCGCGACAATTTTCCCGGCAACGGGTCGCTGGGCTGACAATGTCGATCTGCTCGGAACGATCGGCGTCGCCCTGCTTTTCTTCGGCCATGGCGCCGCATTGTCGCATAGGGCGATCCTGACGGGCCTCAAGCAATGGCAGCTCCACGCCTTCATCTTCGCCACGACGTTCCTGGTCTTTCCCCTCATCGTCCAGCCGCTGCGTCTCCTCCCGCAAGGCATATTCCCGCCGGACCTTCTCCTCGGGTTCATCTATGTCGGCGTGCTCCCTTCCGCGATTTCCTCTTCGATTGCCTACACGGCCATGGCGAAGGGTAATGTGCCGGCCGCCGTGTGCAACTCCGCCGGCTCCAACGTATTCGGACTGCTGCTCACGCCGCTCCTCATGACCATCTTCATGCGCTCTTCCGGCTCGATCGACCTGGGCCAGGCGCTGCATGACGTCGTTCTCGAATTGCTCCTGCCCTTTGGTCTCGGACAGCTTTCGCATCGCTGGCTCGGCCCTCTACTCGCCAGCCGCAAACACTGGCTGGAGAACTACGATCAGTCGGTCATCGTGCTCATCATCTATTCGGCGTTCTCCAAATCCGTGACCGCAGGGCTTTGGCAGGTTCTGCCGGCCGCCGGTTTGTGCCTGGCCGTGGTCCTGTGCACCATCCTGCTCGCCGCGGTGGTCGCCTTCACGACCTGTGGCTCCCGCCTGCTCGGCTTCTCCCGTGAGGACGAGATCGCGGCCGTTTTCTGCGGCTCCAAGAAAAGTCTGGCCTCGGGCCTGCCGCTAGCCCAGGTGCTCTTCGCGGGCACGTCCGGCTTCGGCATGATCGTGCTCCCGATCATGCTTTATAACCAGATCCAGATACTTGTCGGCGCGGTCCTGGCGCGCCGATATGCCGTCCGGCTCACGCCGGCCGATCCTGTCGGGCAGAACGGCGCGGCATGAAACGCAACCCCTCGGACCTCGCCGCATCGGCCGATCGGCTCGCCCCCCTGGAACGCCAGCCCCTGAATATCCAGGTCGCGGCACGGCTGCGCGCCGAAATCCTCACCGGCCACCGGCTGCCCGGCGAGAAGCTGCCCAACGAACTCGATCTCAGCGGCCGTTATGCAGTCTCCCGCGCAACGATACGCGAGGCCATCGGCATGCTGGTCTTTGCCGGACTGGTCGAAAGACGTCACGGCTCGGGGACGTATGTTACGCTGGGACATCCCCCGGCCTGAATTTATCCAGCCCGCCCCTTCCGACCGCGCGCCGGACAGCGAGAATTCCAGGGCGCGCGTGAAGGTACCCTTGTCGGGGTACCAGCACCCTTGCCGCAGACGACTGTCCGGCTTTTGAAGTTTAGGTGAAGCGCGCTTATCCTTCTCCAAGCAAGGGGACCAGCCTCACTCAATTTTGGTCAGCGAGAAAATCACGCCTGCATGGCGTGAAGGTGTCGATCAGCAGGCCATCTGTCAGCGCCACAACCCCATGCACGAGGTTCGGCGCGACGATGAAGCTGCTTGCGGGGCCGAGCCGCGTGGTGACGCCGTCGACGGTCACGTCGAAGTGGCCTTCGGCGACATAGCTCACCTGGGTATGCGGATGCGAATGCAGGGCGCCGATGGCCCCCTCCTCGAAGCGGAATGCGACGAGCATCAGTTCCGGGCGGTGGCTCAGCACGGCGCGGCGGTTGCCGGGGGCGACTTCGGTCCAGACGGTGTCTTCGGGTAGCGTATAGGGCTGCATGGGTCCTCTCATCGGGCAAGCCAGCCGCCATCGACGGGCAGGATGGCGCCATGAACGTAATCGGCGGCCGGGCTTGCGAGGAAAACCGCCGCGCCGGCCATGTCCTCGGGCCGCGCCCAGCGGCCGGCGGGAATTCTCTTCAGGATATCGGCATTGCGCTCGGCATCGGCACGCAGGGCCGTCGTGTTGTTCGTCTCGACATAGCCGGGGGCGATGGCATTCACATTGATGCCATGCGCCGCCCATTCGTTCGCCAGAAGCCGGGTTATGCCGGCAAGGCCGCTCTTGGCCGCCGTGTAGGACGGCACCCGGATGCCGCCCTGGAATGACAGCAGCGAGGCGATATTGACGATCTTCGCCGGCCGCCCCGCCGCTATCGCGGCTCTGGCGAAGGCCTGGCAGAGGAAGAAGACCGATTTCAGGTTGGTATCGAGCACGACATCCCAATCCTCCTCCGTGAAGTCGAGCGAATCCGCGCGGCGGATGATGCCGGCATTGTTGACGAGGATGTCCGGCGTCGCGCCGGCAGCCAGCGCCTCGGAAATGACGGCGGCGGCGCCGCCCGGTCTTGAAAGGTCCACCGTCACGCTCTTGAACTGCCGGCCGGCCGCCCTCACCTCCGCCTCGGTGTCCGCCATGGCGGAGCGCCCGACGCCGACGATATCCGCGCCCGCCGCCGCGAGCCCGACGGCGATGGCGCGGCCGATGCCGGTATTGGCCCCCGTGACGATGGCCCAGCGGCCGGAAAGGTCGAAAAGGCTCATCGCAGCGCTTCCATCGGAACCTTGTCCATGTCGGTGAAGCTCATATTGTCGCCAGCCATGGCCCAGATGAAGGCGTAGCGCCCGGTGCCAGCGCCGGAATGGATCGACCAGCCCGGCGAGAGCACCGCCTCGTGGTTCTTCAAGACGACATGCCGGGTCTCGCCGGGCTCGCCCATGAAGTGGAAGATGCGCGTCGCCGCCTCCATGCCGAAATAGAGATAGACCTCCATGCGCCGGTCATGCACATGCGCCGGCATGGTGTTCCAGACGGAGCCCGGCTCGAACATGGTGAGACCGACCAGAAGCTGGCAGCTCTCGCAGACATCGGGATGGACATACTGGTTGATGGTGCGATGGTTGGATTCCTCCGCCGAGCCGAGATGCACCTTCCTTGCCATCTCGCGGGTGATGTGCACCGTCGGGCAGGCCCGGTGGGCCGGTGCACTGAGGACGTAGAACAGCGCGGGCGCCGCCGGGTCGCCGCTGGCGAAGCCGAGCGCACCCTCGCCCATGCCGATATAGATCGCCTCCTGGAAGCCGAGCGCATGGTCCCTGCCGCCGACGCTCACCGTTCCGGCGCCGCCGATATTGATGACGGCGGCCTCGCGACGCTCGAGGAAGCTGTCCGTACCGGTTTCGGCGACATGGCCGATTTCGAGCCTCTTGTCGGTCGGGACCACGCCGCCGACGATCATGCGGTCGAGATGGCTGTAGGTGAGGTTGACCTCGCCGGGCTGGAACAGGCCCTCGATGACGAAGCCGTCGCGCAGCCCCTGTGTGTTGCGCCTTGCGGCGTCCTCGGGTCCTACGGCTTGGCGTACGGATACGGAAAGTGTCACGGCATCTGCCTTTCAAGATTGGGGATCAGGTGAGCACGACGTAGTCGGTGAGCTGGCTGATCGTCGTGTCGGCCTTGGCGACATCGAAGACCTTGGTGCCGTGGCTCATGATCACGAAGCGGTCGCAGACCTGGTAGGCGTGGTAGATGTTGTGCGTCACCAGCACGCTGGAGACGTTCTCCGCCTTCAGCTTCAGCACCTGGTTCAGCAGTGCCTCCGTCTCGCGCACGGAGAGCGCCGAGGTCGGCTCGTCGAGCAGCAGCACGCGCTTCTTGAAATAGACCGCGCGGGCGATGGCGACGGCCTGTTTCTGGCCACCGGAAAGATTGCCGACCAGCGTGTCGGGGGAGTCGATACCGGAAATGTGCACGGCGTTCTGCAGCACCTCCATGGCGATGGTCCGCATCTCGGCCTGCCGGAGGAAGCCGAAGCGATCCGTCAGCTCGCGGCCCATGAAGATGTTGCGGGTGATGGAGAGGCTGTCGACCAGCGCGGTGTGCTGGTAGATCGTCTCGATGCCGGCATCGGCCGAATCCGACCGGCAGGTGAAGAGCGTCTTCCTGCCGTCCACGCTAAGATAGCCATCCGTCGGCTTGTGAATGCCTGAGATGAGGTTGACCGTCGTCGACTTGCCGGCGCCGTTGTCGCCGAGGAGGCCCACCACCTCCCCCTCGCCTATATGGAAGCTGAGATCGCGCAGCGCCGTCAGCGCGCCGAAGCTTTTCGAGATGTTGTGCAGTTCGAGAAGATGGGACATCACGCAACGCCTCGCCGCTCGATAAGATGGTTGAAGATGGCGGCCAGCACGATCAGCGTCGCGATGAACATGTCGAGATAGAAACCGGGTGCGCGCAGCAGCAGAAGCACGTCGGTGATGGTGTGGATCAGCAGCACGCCGAGAAAGATGCCGACGATCGAGCCGCGCCCGCCGCGCAGGGACAGGCCGCCGATGACGCAGGCGGCGATCGCCTGGAGTTCGAGGCCGGCGCCCTGACCGGGCTGCACGCTTCCGACGCGGGCCGTCGCCAGGATGCCCGCCATCGCAGCCATGCCGCCGGCAATGGCGAAGGCGATCAGCTTGACGCGGTTGGTATTGATGCCGATGGCCTCGGCCGCGCCGCGATTGCCGCCCGTCGCGAAGACATGGTTGCCGAAGCGGTGGCGGTGGAGCAGGAAATGGAAGCCGACGACGAAGAGCACGATCCAGATGAAGGCCGCGTTGATGCCGAGGAGTGTGCCGGAAAACAGGCTGGTGAAGATCGGCTCGGGATCGAAGCGCACCTGCACCGCGCCGTTGTAGAGCAGCACCGCGCCGCGCCAGAACAGGAGGCCGCCGAGCGTCACGATGAAGGACGGCAGGCCGAAGCGCAGCGTTATATGGCCGTTCAGAAACCCGATCATGAGGCCGACGACGATGCCGAGAGGGGCGGCGACGAAGGCGCTGACGCCGGCCCCGACGAGGCTTGCCATCAGGACGGCGGTGAAGGTGTAGACGGAGCCGATGGAAAGGTCGAACTCCCCCGCGATCATCAGCACGCCGGCGCCGAGCGCCAGGCACCCGAGCACGGGGATCGCCTTCATCAGGATCGTCAGGTTCTGCGGCGAGAGATAGCGGAACTCGTTCGGATAGATCAGCGCACCGGCGATGCAGACGATCTGCAACGCCATAAAGACGAGGAAGATCGCGCCGGCGGGCATCGCCATGATCTGCTTCAGAAGGGATTGTCTTTGCGTGCGCGAACGGGGCGCGGCACTGTCGGCAAGGATGGGTGTCACGGTCTGGCACTCGATCGTTAGGGAACGGGGAACCCGCCGGTTCATGCCGGCAGGTTCCCGCGATATCCGGTTAGCGGTAGCTGCCGATCAGCGGCTTGACCGAGCTGATGCGCGACTTGTCGAGGAAGGCGCCCTGCCCCGTATCGACATCCGTCGGGGTCAGCCCGTACTTCTTGGCAAGCGCGATCTGGGCGATCGGGTAGTAACCCTGGAGATAGGGCTGCTGGTCCATGGTCGCGAACATCGCGCCGGACTCCACCGCGTTGACGATCTCGACCGCAAGGTCGAAGCCGCCGAACGGGATATCGACGCCGGCGTCCTTGATGGCGCCCGCGCCGACCGTCGAGGTGACCGACCCCGTGCCGAACAGCGCCTTGACGTTCGGATTGGCGATGAGGAACTGGGCGATGATATTCTGTGCTTCGGCCGGATCGAGACCGGCGCGCACCGTCTCCACCTTGATGCCGGCTTCCGTCATCGCCTTCTCGATGCCGCCGCCGCGGGCGACGGCGAAGCTCGCCTCGGGAATTTCGCGCGGGTTGAAGACGACGTCGCCGGACTTCAGGCCGAATTCCTTGATCATCCGGTTGCCGAGCTCGTAGCCCGAGGCGAACTCGTCCATGCCGACATAGGCCTGGCGGCAATTGCCCTTGGCGCCTTCGAGGTCGTCGTTGTTGAAGCCGATGACGATGATGCCGGCCTTGACCGCCGCGCAGATGCTCTCGTCGAAGGCATCCGACGAGGAGATCGCGACGGCGATGCCGTCGACGCCGCTCGCCGTCGCGCTCTCGATCAGGTCGTTCTGGCGTACCGGATCGTTGTTGGCATATTGCACGTCGAGATCGACGCCGAACTGGGCGGCTGCGTCTTGCGCACCCTTCACCACGGGATTAAAGAACTGGACACTCGGATCGAGGTAGATGATCATCGTGGCCTTGACGTCCGCGGCAAGCGCCGTGGTCGCCATCATGGTGGCGGCAGCCGCGGCCAGGCCTGCGGCTTTCAACCTGGTCAATCTCATTTGCGTATCCTCCCTTTGGATGTGCAATGCGGGTCCAAAAGACCCAAGTCTCGGCTGGCGGGCTCCGACCAAAGATCACGCCAGCCGAGATTTTCCTCCGGAACCTTTCCGCGCTTCTACGAAACGCGAAAACGCCCTATCTCTTTGTTTTTTTTGCAATTCCGGACGCAAAACCGCTTCACACTTTTGCTGGAATTGCCCCTGCCGAAGCAGCCGGTCATGCGAACCAGGGCGCCGGGCGCCCGAGCGTGACGTGCACGCCCTTGAACTGGGAATATTCGTCGAAGCCGTAGCGGCCGAGCTCGCGGCCGAGGCCGCTCTTCTTGTAGCCGCCGATCGGCAGTTCCGGCGTGCCGTCGATCACGCTGTTGATCCAGCAGCGGCCGGCGCGGATACGGCGGATGCTCTGCAGGGCGTTTTCCAGATTGGTCGACCAGACGGAGGCCGACAGGCCGAATTCCGTGGCATTGGCCATCGCGACCGCCTCGTCCGCCGTCCTGAAGGTCAGCGTCGAGAGCACCGGCCCGAAGATCTCCTCGCGGGCAATCGACATGTCGGGCGTGACGCCGGCAAAGACCGTCGGCGCATAGTAGAGCCCGGCCTCCCTGCCGACCCTCTCGCCGCCGAGCAGCAGTTCCGCGCCGGCGGCAACGCCCGCCTCGACATAGGAATGCACCTTCTGCGCATGCGCCTCCGAGATCATCGCGCCGATCCTGGTGCGCTCGTTGAGCGGATCGCCGAACGTCACCTTGCGGGAAATGTCGAGCAGGCGCTCCATCAGCGCGTCGCGGATGCTTTCCTCGACCAGCAGTCGGCTGCCGGAAATGCAGCACTGGCCGGCATTGTGATAGACGCCATAGGCGATGCCGTCGGCCGCAGCGTCCAGATCCGCATCGGCAAAGACGATCTGCGGGCCCTTGCCGCCGAGCTCCAGCCCGACGCGCTTGACGCTGCGCGCCGCGATCTCGCCGAGCCTGGTGCCGACGCGCACGGAGCCGGTGAAGGCGACCATGTCGACGCCGGGGTCTTCCGCCAGCACCTGTCCCGCCGGATCGCCATAGCCGGTGACGACGTTGAAGACGCCGTCGGGAATACCGGCTTCCCGGGCCAGCTCCGCCATGCGGATCGAGGTGCCGGAGGTGAATTCTGATGGCTTCAGTACCACCGTGCAGCCGGCGCCGATGGCCCACGGCACGCGCTCGGAGGCGATGATGAAGGGAAAGTTCCAGGGCGTGATGATGCCGACGACGCCGACCGGCTCGCGCAGCACGAGGCCGAGGCGGTCATCGCCGATATTGTTGTGGCTCTGCCCTTCGAGCGCGCGCGCCTGCCCGGCCGCATAAGACCAGAGGTCCGCGCAGAAGCCGATCTCGCCGCGCGCCTGGGCGATCGGCTTGCCGACCTCCAGGCTTTCGGCAAGCGCCAGTTCCTCCTGATGCGCAAGGATAAGGTCCGCCACCTTGAACATCAGGCGCGAGCGCTCGGCGCCCGACATGCGCGGCCACGGGCCGGTATCGAAAGCCCGGCGGGCCGCCGCGATCGCAAGGCGCACGTCATCCGCCGAAGCCTCCGGCCAGGTGCCGACGACCACGCCCGCATGGCCGGGGCTCACGCGGTCGATCGTCCTGCCGGATGCCGCATCGACGGACTTGCCATCGACAAGCATCCGGTAGCGGGATTTAATATTCAGCCGCGGGTCGCGGGAATCGGGTGCAATGAAATTGGACAGCAATATCGTCTTCCGGCCGGGCAATGGTTGCCGGCCCCTCCCTGTTGATCCGGCTGTCAGGCCGCCGGATTTCTGTTGCGCATGAATTGTATGGTACTGTATGGTGGCTTCAAATGGATGTCAACGCATGACGGCGGTAAAAGAGATGAACCTTGAATCCCTCAAGATCGACACCGGCGAAACCGCGGCGGCGCAGGTCGAGCGCGACCTGCGGGAATCGATCATCCGCCTGGAGCTCGCCCCCGGCATGCGGCTTTCCGAACAGGAGATCGCAACCCGCATGGGCGTCTCGCGCCAGCCGGTGCGCGAGGCGCTGATCGCGCTCGGGAAATCGAAGCTGGTGGATATCCGCCCCAACCGGGGCACGGTCGTCGTGCGCATCTCGGCGCGCCAGATGATGGAGGCGCGCTTCGTGCGGGAAGCGCTGGAGACCGCCGTCGCCCGCCGCGCCAGCGAGGCTTTCGACAGCTGGACGCGGCGCAGGATCGACACGATCCTTTCCCGCCAGAAGGCGGCGATGGAGGCGCACGACCACAATGCCTTCCGCCGCGAGGACGAACAGTTCCACATCGCGATTGCCGAGGGGGCGGGCTGCGGCCTAGCCTGGAGCGCCATATCGGACATCAAGGCGCATATGGACCGGGTCTGCAATCTCCAGCTCCGCCATCCCGATTCCATGACCCGGCTGATCGCCGAGCACGAGGCGATCATCGACGCCATCGACACGCGCAACGCCGACGCGGCAGAGGCCGCCATGCGCAGCCACCTCAACGGCATCCTGGCCGACCTGCCGCAGATCGAGGCCGACAATCCGGACCTGTTCGAGTAAGGCGGCTAGCTTTTGCGGGTGGCGCCCGTGGTTTCGCGCACCACCAGCGGCCCATCGACCTTGATGGTCATCGGACGCATCTGCTTGCCGTGGATCGCCATGTCGATGAGGATTTCGGCCGCCTTCTGGCCCATCTCGTAGTTCGGCAGCACCAGCGTCGAGAGCGGCGGGTGGGTGTAGCGGGCGAGTTCCTGGTCGTCGTAGCCCATGACGGAAAGGTCGTGCGGCACGCGTAGCCCCTTTTCCTGCGCCGCCTCCATGACGCCGATGGCCATCAGGTCGTTGCCGCAGAAGATCGCCGTCGGGGGATTGTCCAGCGAAAGAAGCTCGAGGCCCGCCTCGTAGCCGCGCAGCGGCAGCCAGTCGCCGTCGCGCACGAGGCTCTCGTCGAAAGCGATGTCGGCGGTGGCGAGCGCCTGCTTGTAGCCCTTGAGGCGATCCATCGCCGCGTCCATCCACGGTTCGCCATTGATGAAGCCGATGCGCTTGTGGCCGAGCGACGTCAGATGCGCCGTCGCGGCAAAGCCGCCCGCCACCTCGCCCGGCACGATCGCCACATGCTGGCGCGGCTCGCAGTAGCAATTGAGGAGGACCGTCGGGATGGATTTCAGCGCCTTGGGCACCGAGACCTTGCGCGTGAAGATCGTCGCATAGATGACGCCGGCGATCGACGGGTCGCGCAGCACCGAGCGCAGCACGGCCGCCTCCAGATCCGGATTGGAGCGCGTGGCATGGGCGGAAACGAGCAGCCCCTGCTCGAAGGCATGGTCGCGTATGCCGTCGAGGCTGACGACGGGATGGGGGCTGGTGGAGATTTCGTCGACGATGAAGGCTATGGTATCCTTCTCGACGGCGGGTGCGGCGGCGACAGGGCTGCGCGTCGCAGGTAATTTATAACCTATTTTATGAGCAGCCTCGCGCACTTTCTGCTGTGTCTCGGGCGAGATGCGCGAACCCGACATCTCATTGAGCACGAGCGAAACGCTGGACTGCGAAACGCCGGCAATGCGCGCAATATCCGTCATGGTCGGGCGTCCGCTGCCCTGCCTGTCCGAATTGCGCCCGTTTCCTCTTGCCATGCGTCGCTCCCTGCCCTCGACGTGCTTTGCACTGCACACGGACTTTTTGCAAGTGCTCATAATTTTGGCTCTTGACTGCTAATATTATTAGCGCAAGATTTGCGCATGTGAAGCAGGAATTTGCTCACGTCCGGTAGAGGAGCACCGGCCAGAACCTGGGAGGAGAAACCGCTCATGACATCCATGTCCCGTCGCACCTTCATGCTTGCGGCAACGGCCATCGGCGCGCTTGCCGTCGCCGGCGTCGCAATCGCCGAAGTGCCGAAGCTCGCACAGAAGGACACCTACAAGGTGGGCTTCGCGCAGACCGAATCCAACAATCCCTGGCGCATCGCCCAGACGAACAGCATGAAGGCCGAGGCCGAGAAGCTCGGCTACCAACTCGTCTATACCGACGCCGCAGGCTCGGCCGCCAAGCAGGTCGCTGACGTCAACTCGATGATCGCCCAGGGCGTCGACGTCATCTTCCTCGCGCCGCGCGAGGAAAAGCCGCTGATCCCGGCCGTCATGGCCGCCAAGAAGGCCGGCATCCCGGTCATCCTGCTCGACCGCTCGGTCGATCCCTCGCTCGCCAAGGCCGGCGAGGACTACCTGACCTTCATCGGCTCGAACTTCGTCGAGGAAGGCAAGCGCATCGCCGAATGGCTCGCCAAGAACGCCAATGGCAAGTCGAAGATCATCGAGCTGGAAGGTACGACCGGCTCGTCGCCGGCCAACGACCGCAAGAAGGGCTTCGACGAGGCGATCAAGGCGGCCGGCGGCTTCGAGATCGTCGCCTCGCAGACCGGCGACTTCGCCCGCGACAAGGGCCGCCAGGTGGCCGAGGCGCTGCTTCAGGCGCATCCGGATGCCGACATCATCTACGCTCACAACGATGAGATGGCGATGGGCGCCATCGCGGCGCTGGAAGCGGCCGGCAAGGTGCCGGGCAAGGATGTGCTGGTGCTCTCCATCGATGGCGGCAAGGAAGCCGTGCAGGCGGTGGTCGACGGCAAGATCGCGGCCGTCGTCGAGTGCAACCCGCGCTTCGGGCCGAAGGCGTTCGAGACGATGCAGCGCTACGCCAAGGGCGAGGCCATCGACCCGATCCTCGTCAACGACGACAAGTTCTACGACGCGTCCAACGCGGCCGCGGAACTCGACGGCGCCTATTGATCGAAACTCCCAAGCCATATGCGGCCGGGGCGGCACCACCGTCTCGGCCGTTTTCGAGCGATCTTCCGCCGGTTCGGGTGTAGGTTCGTCATGGGTGGGATAGAGGAGGAACCGATGCTTCTGTCCATGCAGGGCATTTCCAAGGTGTTCGCCGGCGTCGCCGCGCTGAAATCCGCCTCGCTCGACGTCGAGCCGGCGGAGGTCATGGCGCTGGTCGGGCAGAACGGCGCGGGAAAATCCACGCTGATCAAGATCCTCACCGGCGTCTATCGCCGCGACGAAGGCAGCATCACCTTCGACGGCAGGGAGGTCGATTTCTCCATGCCTGCGGAGGCCCAGTCCGCCGGCATCGCGACGATCTACCAGGAAATCAACCTCGCCCCGCAGCGTTCGGTGGCAGAGAATATTTACCTCTCCCGCGAGCCCAGGCGCTTCGGCCTGATCGACCACGCCGCCATGCGGCGCGGCGCGGAGGCGGTGCTGAAGACCTTCAACCTTTCCATCGACGTCGACCGTCCCGTCGCGCATTTCGATGCCGCGACCCGGCAGATGGTGGCGATCGCCCGCGCGGTCACGCAGAACGCCCGCCTCGTCATCATGGACGAGCCGACCTCCTCGCTCGACGAGCGGGAGGTCGCGGTGCTCTTCGAGACGATCCGCACGCTGAAGCGCTCCGGCGTCGCCGTCATCTTCATCGGCCACCGGCTGGACGAACTCTATGCGATCTGCGACCGCGTGACGATCATGCGGGACGGCCAGACGGTGGCGAAAAGCCCGATGGCCGACATGCCCAAGATGGCGCTGGTGCGCCACATGCTCGGCAAGGAGCTCGCCGCCTTCCAGGCAATGGCGCCGGACGGGGACGTGCCCGACCGGCCCGTCCGCCTTTCCGTCGAGCATGCCGGTGCGGGCGTGCGCGTGCGCGACGTGAGCCTCGACGTGCGCGAGGGCGAGATCTCGGGCCTTGCGGGCCTGCTCGGCGCCGGCCGCACGGAGACCGCCCGCCTCGTCTTCGGCGCGGACAGGATGCAGCGTGGCACCATCCGCATGGACGGACGGGAGCGCGCCTATCGCGAGCCGGCGGATGCGATCGCCGACGGCATCGGCCTCGTTTCCGAGGACCGCAAGATCGACGGCATCGTGCCCGACATGAGCATCCGCGAGAACATGACGCTGGCGCTGCTGCCGAAGCTGAGGAAGGCCGGCATCGTCGACCGCGCGCGGCAGAACGAGATCGTCACCCGCTACATCCGGGCGCTCGGCGTCAAATGCGCCTCGCCCGACCAGCCGATCAAGGAACTCTCCGGCGGCAACCAGCAGAAGGTGCTGCTTGCCCGCTGGCTGGCCACCGATCCGCGCGTCCTCATCATCGACGAGCCGACCCGCGGCATCGATGTCGGCGCGAAGTCGGAAATCCTCAAGCTCCTGCGCAGCCTCGCCGACGAGGGCCTCAGCGTGCTGATGATCTCCTCCGAGCTGGAAGAGCTTCTCGCCGCCGCCGACCGCGTCACCGTGCTCAGCGACGGCACATCGGTCGCGACCCTGCCGCGCGGGGAGCTGAGCGAGGCGGCGCTGCTTTCGGCCATGGCCCATCAGGTGGACCCATCAGGTGAAATGACATGACGACGATCGAGACCCCCGCCCCGCAGCCGCCGGGCACGCTCTCTTCGGGCGGCCGGCTGTTTTCGCTGGCGAGCCGCTACGGCACCTTCGTCGCCTTCCTGGCGCTCATCGTCTTCAACATCGCGGTGACGCCGAACTTCCTGTCCTGGCAGACGCTGAACGTGAACCTCACGCAGGTCGCCACCATCGTCATCGTCGCCACCGGCATGACGCTGGTCATCGCCACCGGCGGCATCGACCTTTCGGTCGGCTCGCTGATGGCGATATCGGGGGCGCTGGCGCCGATGATCTTCATGAGCCAGTTCTGGCAGGTGGAGAACATGGCCTTCGCCGTGGCGCTCGCCTTCGTCATCCCGGTCGCGGTCGCCGGCCTGTTCGGCCTGTTCAACGGGCTGCTCGTGACCCGCTTCTCGATCCAGCCGATCATCGCGACGCTGGTGCTGTTCATCGCCGGCCGCGGCATCGCGCAGGTCATGACCAACGGCAATCTGCAGGTCTTCAGAAACGAAGGATTCCAGTTCATCGCCATGGGCCGCGTCGCCGGCATTCCGGCGCAGGTCGTGCTGATGATCGTCATCGTCGCGCTCGCCTCCGCCATGATCCGCTACACCGTCATCGGCCGCCAGGTCATCGCCGTCGGCGGCAACGAGAAGGCGGCGCGGCTGACGGGCATTCCGGTCAAGCGCGTCAAGCTGCTGGTCTACATGATCAGCGGTGCGCTGGCCGGTCTTGCCGGCCTCGTCGTGGTCGCGCGCAATTCGGCGAGCGACGCCAATCTCGTCGGCCTCGGCATGGAGCTCGACGCCATCGCGGCCGTCGCCGTCGGCGGCACGCTCCTGACGGGCGGGCGGGCCAACATCGTCGGCACCGTCATCGGCGCCTTCGTCATCCAGCTCGTGCGCTACACGCTGCTGGCCAATGGCGTGCCGGATGCCGCCGCCCTCATCGTCAAGGCCGGGCTCATCGTGCTCGCCGTCTTCATCCAGCAGCGCGCCGACAGGCATTGAGGAGACCCATCATGCACGCCCTCCTCCGCCCCTTCGCCATCAAGTCCTCGGGCGATCTCGCCCGCGCCGGCGTCATTCTCGCGCTCGCCGGCCTCATCCTGTTCGGCGCGCTGCGCTACGACAACTTCCTGTCATCGTTCAATATCCTCAGCTTCCTGCGCTACAATTCCATGTTCGCGCTGATCGCGCTCGGCATGGCCTTCGTCATCATCACCGGCGGCATCGATCTTTCGGTCGGCGGCACGGCGGCGATGGCAAGCGTGGTGGCGGCCCTCCTGTCGCCCTATCACTGGGCGGCCGGCCTCCTCGGCGGCATGGCGGCGGGCTTCGCCGTCGGTGCGCTGAACGGCTTCATCATCACGAAGATGCGCATCCAGCCCTTCATCGCCACGCTCGCGACCATGCTGGCGGCCTATGGCACAGGGCTGCTGCTTGCCGACAATCAGTCGGTCTCCGTCTCCTACGACAGCGGCTTCACTACCATCGGCCAGGACGATTTCCTGGGCTTTCCCATCCCTGCCTGGATCGGCATCGCCGCCTATGTCCTCGGCTGGCTGGTGCTCGAGAAGCTGCCGGTCGGCCGCCATATCCTCGCCATCGGCGACGGCGAGGCGACGGCCGGCCTGATGGGCCTCAAGGTCGAGCGCACGCTGGCCGCCGTCTATCTCGCCTCCGGCACGCTCGCCGGCCTTGCCGGCGTCATCCTCGCCGCGCAGTTCGGCGCGGGCCAGCCGACGGAGGGCGTCGGCTGGGAGCTCTTCGCCATCGCCTCCGTCGTGGTGGGCGGCACGCTGCTTACCGGCGGCTCGGGTTCCGTCGGGGCGACGCTCGCCGGCGCCCTGCTCCTCGCCATGGTCTTCAACATCCTCAACTTCGAAAACGGCCTCGGCTGGATCTCGCTTTCCGCCTACTGGCAATCCGTCATCCGGGGCGCCTTCCTGCTCGTCGTCGTCGTGCTGCAGGCAAAGCTGATGGCGCGGCACCGCAGCGCTTGAAGGGTTCTAGCCGAGGGCACCGGCAGCGAGGCGCCGGGGATGACATTGCCGCCATTGTCGAAGCTCGTGTTCATCAGGCCCTTCGCAAGCGGTTCGCCCTTGAGGAGCGCGACGGAGATATCCGCCGCGGCGCGCGCCTGGATGCGCAGGTCCTTGAAGACCGTGTCGTCCTGCCAGCCCTGCACGATGAAGACACCGGCAGAAATCTGTCTAACACTACGATTGCAGAAAGCCCTGCCGTACCTGTGATGTCACAGCCTTTCGCTGATCACACGCCAGCTCGGTTCGCGATTTACCAGCGCAACAATCGCCGGCCAAGCAGTGCGCCTGCGACGGTCACGCCGGCGATGGCGATCGTGTACCAGGTGGCAAGAAAGAGTGGGCTGTCGTCAGGGCAATGCCAGGCGTAAATCGCTGCGGCAATTGCGCTTGCCGCAAGGCCGGCAGCGGCACCGGCCGCCGTCGGATTTTCGGGTGCGCCTTTTTTCAGCGCCCAGAACAGGCCCGTCAAGGGCGCAAGCGACAGGACCGGCACGAAGAACAGACAGAACAGCGCGTTGCGTCCGACGAGACTCGTCCGCCAAGCATCAACCGGCAGCGTGGTGAGTTCGATGATGACGGCGACAGCGACCATGGCAAAGGGCACGCCGAGCAGGAGAGCGGGGAAACGCATCTCCGCCCCCGGCCGGCCGATGCGCATGGCAAGCCGGGCTGCAAGGACGGCGAGCACCAAGGTAACGCTTATCTTGAAGAGCACACGCACCGTCTCGAAGACACTCGCCATGTCGTGCCGCAGACCGATCGTGACGATCAGCAGCACCGCGGAAAAGACAGTGCCCGTCCCGAGCGCAAGTACAAGCGCCCGGCCGTAGCGCAGGTCGACAGATGCATCTTGCGTCATCAGGGTGATCAGGTCGTCGGTCTTCATATGTCATTCGCTCCGATAAAGGGCCGCCAGCGATTTCAGCGCCCGGTGGAGGGATACGCGCACCGCGACCTCCGTCATCTTCAACCTCTCCGCCGTCTCCCTGACGCTCGCACCTTCCAGGGAAATCGAGCGCACGATGTCACGCTGCGGATCCTTCAGCCGGTCGAGCATGGTCTTCGCATCGAGCCGGTCGGCAGCCTCGTGCGTCTCGTCCTCCGCCTCCAGGAAATCCGCAACATCCTCCAGCGGCACATTGCCGTGTCGACCACGGCGCCGCAGGCTATCGACCAGCTTGTTGCGCACGATGGTCGTCAACCAGGGGCCGAGCGGTCGGGCGGGGTCCCATGTGCCGCGCTTGAGATGGATGGCGAGCAGCACCTCCTGCACGACATCCTCCGCCTCGCTCGCCGGAGCGCCGTACTGGTCGCAACGCCGCCGCGCCATGGCGCGCAGATACGGCGTTACCGCCACGAGGAAACGGCTATAGGCCTGCGTCTCGCCCTTCATGGCAAGGCGCAGCCATGCTGCCCATTCCTCTTCGCGCGCCGACTGTTTCACTGCTGTCTACCCTACGCCGGGAGACACGAATTTGTTACCGCGCGTGCAGCGAGAAATGCACGGAACGCCCAAACAGCTGATACAAAAGGATTTTTTCTTAAACGGATCGATCCATCGTCAAGGTTTTCGTGAAAAATCGATAGGCCCCGCTGTAACGAGCCGTCTCCTTCCCTCCGTAGCCGATCCTGCACAGCCAATTGCGGCTGGCCCCAAAACGGAGACAGAGAATGAAGACCACGATCGCCACCCTCGCCCTTGCCGGTTCGCTTGCTTCCGCGCTTGCCGCCATTGCCACGCCCGCCGCCGCCGATGACGCCAAGGAGAAGTGCTACGGCATCGCGATGAAGGGCCAGAACGACTGCGCCGCAGGCCCGGGCACGACCTGCGCCGGCACCTCGAAGATCGACTATCAGAAGAACGCCTTCAAGCTGGTTCCCAAGGGCACCTGCATGTCGATGAAGACCCCCGACGGGCACGGCATGCTGGAACAGGGCCCGGCCCCGGCCTGACGCGAGTCCTGCAGCGGACGGCGCCGGCCCGGCGCCGTCACCTCTCTTCAGAAAGGTCTCGTCATGATCCCTTCCACGCTTCCGCGCCGTGCCGGCGCCGGCTTCAAGCCCGAGCATTTCGCCGATATCCTCGCCGCGCCGGAGCCCATCGGCTTCTTCGAGGTCCATGCGGAAAACTACATGGGCGCAGGCGGCCCGCCGCATGCGCAGCTCGGCAAGCTGCGCGAGGACCATGCCATCTCCATTCACGGCGTCGGCCTTTCCATCGGCTCCCTGCAGCCGCTCGACCGTGATCATCTCGCCCGGCTGAAGGCGCTCTGCGACCGCTATCAGCCGGAGAGCTTCTCCGAGCATCTCGCCTGGTCGACCCATGACAGCGTCTTCCTCAACGACCTCCTGCCCCTGCCCTATACGGGGGAAACGCTCGTCCGCGTCGCCGATCACATCGACGAGGTACAGTCGGCACTGGGCCGGCAGATGCTGCTCGAAAACCCCGCGACCTACCTGCTCTTTACCGAAAGTACGATCGAGGAAACCGCCTTCCTGGCCGAGATCGTCCGGCGCACCGGCTGCGGCCTGCTGCTCGACGTCAACAATGTCTTCGTCGCCGCAACGAACCATAATCTCGATCCCGACGCCTATGTCGCCCGCTTCCCGCTCGAAGCCGTGCGGGAAATCCACCTCAGCGGCCATTCCGAAACGGTGGACGATCTCGGTGCGCCCCTGCTCATAGACAGCCACGACACGCCGGTGAAGGACCCCGTCTGGGCGCTCTACCAGACCGTTCTTCGCCGTATCGGGCCGGTGGCAAGCCTCATCGAATGGGACAATGACGTGCCGGCCTGGCCGGTGCTGCGCAAGGAAGTGGTCTCGGCGCAGCGCATGCTCGACGATGCCGCACGGCAGAGAGCGGCCTGACCATGTCAGAGATCACCCAGAACGCCTTTGCCGCCGGACTTTTCGGAACAAGCCTGCCGCCCGATGGCCTGGTGGCATGGAACGAAGCCGTGCCGCAGCGCCGCTACGACGTCTATCGGAACAATGTCAAGGCAAGCCTCGCGGGTGCCCTGGCCTCGCGCTTTCCCGCGGCGGAAAGCATCGTCGGGGCGGATTTCTTCCGGGCCATGGCAGCGGACTTCATAAAAGACCATCCGCCACACTCGCCGGTGCTACTCGCCTATGGCGACGATTTTCCGGACTTCGCAGCGGCTTTCGAGCCTGCACGGCCGCTGGCCTATCTGCCCGATGTGATGCGTCTCGAAGTGGCGCGCGGACGCGCCTATCACGCGGCCAACGCGCGACCGCTCGATCCGGCAGCGCTGGCCGCGGTCGATCCGGCCCGGCTCGGCAGCCTCGTTCTCGTACCGCACCCCGCACTGTCCATCCTCTCCTCACCCCATCCCATGGTGACGATCTGGGCGATGAATGCCGGCGAGAGGCCGCTCGGCCCGATAGATCCCTGGCAAGGAGAACATGCGCTCATCGTTCGCCCGCGCCTTGCCGTCGAAGTTATTCCCCTGCCGCCGGCCGGCGCGCGGTTCTTCCGCCGCCTCGCCGCAGGAGCGAACCTCGCGCAAGCGGCCGCGGCTTTGGACGACAACGGCTTCGATCTCACCGAAGCGCTCGCCATCCTGCTCCGTTCCGGCGCATTCACGACATTCAAGGAGGACGTTCCATGAAGACCGACACGATGTCTGACCCCGTAACTTCCGCGCCGCAGGGTCTCGGCGGACAGGTCATTGCTGCACTCGACCGCATCCCGAACGATCTCATCGCACTGGTTGCCCGGCTCTCGATCGCCGCCGTCTTCTGGCAATCCGGCCAGACGAAGGTGAACGGCTGGATGCTCTCCGATAATGCGCTCTATCTCTTCGAGAACGAGTACAAGCTGCCCCTCATCGATCCATGGCTCGCCGCGCATCTTGCGGCTCTTGCCGAACATGTCTTCCCGGTCCTGCTGGTCGTCGGCCTTGCAAGCCGCCTGTCGGCGCTGGCGCTTCTGGGCATGACGCTGGTGATCGAGATCTTCGTCTATCCCGACGCATGGCCGACGCATGGCACCTGGGCCGTCTGCCTGCTGTTCATCGCCGCTCGGGGCCCGGGGCTGCTGTCGCTGGATGCGATGATTGTTCGCCGGGTCCGACGCCCGGGATGACGGGCGCGGAGTGCTCGTCATCGCCAAACGCAAGGCGACTGCCTGTTTCCTTAGACGCCCGTTCAACGTCCGGCGCAACATCGCGGGGCCGTCCGGCCAACTGTTTTGCGGAGCGTAAACAAGAGGCTGGTACGCGGCCTTGACGCGGCCGCCTCTAAAGTTGCGGTTTTATAACGCCTGCATACCGATCGATGACCGGGACAACCACGGCGCTGGGTGCCTGGTTTCCTGTCGGGTGCATAGCGCGCCGCGTCCGCCACCCGAGCAGCGCGGCCAGTCGCCCCGGAGCGATGCAGGCCGCCCGCACTGTTTTTCATCACAGATTTGCCCTGCCCGGCAATTCATGGAATAAGAACGTATTGATCCCGACCGGAGGAATGTGTCCGAATATGCCTGCGGACAAAAAGCGAAAGGAATCGCCGATGACAGAGATTGGAAAGAACACCATCAAAGCATCTTCCGGATCAATCGCTCTCTTTGTCTTTATATTATCATTCTTCCAGTGTTTCGCGACACGGATTATCAATTGGTATCGGCCAGAATCCGCAGATTTTTTCGGATTGTTTCTTTCATCGGCAGGGAAAAACTCAGCCCTATTCTGCATCGCACCGACCTTCCCACCTTTCGGGAATATTCGCCCGGAAGGCAAAGACGCCACGCCCGGTGTCGCATTGAAGGCCGCCTGAAGCCCCTTTTTGGCCGGTCGAAGAAGACGCCGAAGCGTTGCGCAGCCGGTACAATTCCTTTCAGCGGCAGGCTCCGCAAGGGGCGCCGCACAGACGTTCAGGAGTGACGATGATTTCAAACTTTGCCGATATCCACCCGATCCTCACGACCGGGATAGCGCTTCTCGCTCTCGGCTTTGCCGCGCTGTTCGCCAATTATGTGGTGAAGGCACTGCTGGTGCGTACGCTCAACCGCGTGCTTGCCTTCACCGCCTTTGGCCGCGACCCGGAACTACGCCGGCATGGCCTGATCGAGAGGCTTGCCAATGTCATGCCGGCGCTCGTCGTCTCGGCGGGCATCGCGCTCGTGCCCAATCTGCCAGCCTTCGTCGTCGTCGTGGTGCGTAACGTCTCCAGCGCCTTCATGATCCTGACGGTCGCCATGGCCATCAGCGCGGCACTCAACATCGTCGACACCACCTATCATCGCCGTCCCGACGCGCGGCTGAAGCCGATCAAGGGCTATATCCAGGTCGTCAAGATCGCGGTCTACGTCATCGCCGCACTCCTGATGATCGCCACGCTGATAGATCGCTCGCCGCTGATCCTGTTGTCCGGCCTCGGCGCGATGGCCGCCGTCCTCATCCTGGTCTTCCAGGACACGCTGCTGTCGCTGGTAGCCGGCATCCAGATATCCTCCACGGACATGGTGCGTGTCGGCGACTGGATCGAGATGCCCGGCCAGAATGCCGACGGCGACATCGTCGAGATCGCCCTTCACACCGTCAAGGTGCAGAACTTCGACAAGACCGTGACCACGATCCCCATCCGCAAGCTCGTGACCGAGCCGGTGAAGAACTGGCGCGGCATGCAGGAAGCGGGCGGCCGGCGCATCAAGCGCGCGCTCTATCTGGACCAGACGAGCATCCGCTTCCTCGACACCGAGGAGGAGGAAAGGCTTTCCAGGCTCGACCGGCTGGAAACCTATCTCAAGCACAAGCAGGAGGAACTGTCCGAATGGAACGGCAGGCTTGGCGAGCGTGCCCGCATTCCCGCCAATACGCGCCGCGCGACCAATGTCGGCACCTTCCGCGCCTATGTGGAGGATTATCTGCGCAATCATCCCGGCGTCCATCAGGGCATGACGATCATGGTGCGTCAGCTCCCGCCCCAGCCCGAAGGCCTGCCACTGGAAATCTATTGCTTCGCCAACACCACGGCCTGGGCCAGATACGAAGGCACCCAGTCGGACATCTTCGACCACCTGTTCGCGATCCTTCCGGAATTCGGCTTGCGTGTATTCCAGAGCCCAACCGGCAGCGACCTTCAGGTTCTTTCAAGGGTGCCGGCATGAACGAATCTCTTCGAGCAAACCGGGCCGGATTTTCCAATCGCAGGGCCCTCAACGGGACCAGATATGCTCAACCAGCCCCGGCGAGGCGACAATGGAAGGCATTTGCGGAGCAGGAAATTGGCGGGAAGGGCTGGACAGGGTACTGGGATTTGCGTGAAATCGGCTGCCCGTCCGGTTCTTCCAACCACGATGCCTGAAGTCGAGAATGCCCACCTTCTACAGAAAATCCAAGCTGCTCCGCCGATCCCGCGTTTTCTGGGGTTCTTTCTCCCTCTGGCGCCCGCGGCTCGTCTTCTGGTGCGGGGCGCTGGCGACCGGGGTGATCAGCGTCGGCTTCGCCAAGCTGGCCGACCTGGCGCAGCATGGGTTCGGCCGCCTGACGACGGCGACGGAATGGAGCTTTCTGCTGCCGCTGCTTCTGACGCCGGCGGGCTTCGCCCTCTCCGCCTATCTTGCGATCCGTTTCTTCCCGAACGCACAGGGTAGCGGCATTCCGCAGGCGATCGCCGCGCGGCATCTCAAAGATGACGAGGATCGCGGCAGGCTGCTCTCGTTGCGTATCGCTTTCGGCAAGATTCTCCTGACCGTGCTCGGCCTCTTCTCCGGCGCCTCCATCGGCCGCGAGGGCCCGACAGTGCAGGTCGGCGCGTCGATCATGTTGGCAGTCGCCCGCTTCGGCGGCATGGCACAGGCACGCGGCCTGATCCTCGCGGGTTCGGCCGCCGGCATCGCCGCCGCCTTCAACACGCCGCTCGCCGGCATCGTCTTCGCCATCGAGGAGATGGGCCGCACCTACGAGGCCCGCACCAATGGCATCGTTCTCGCCGCCGTCATCCTCTCAGGCCTTGCCGCGCTCGGCCTTTCCGGCAGCTATCATTATTTCGGCTCCACCTCCGTCGCACCGCTAAGCATGCGGGACTGGGGGCTCGTTCTGGCCTGCGGCATCGGCGGCGGCGCGCTCGGCGCCGCCTTCAGCGGCATGGCACTGCATTTCGGCCAGCGCATCCGTCGCTGGGCGCAGCCGGCGCCGATGAGGCGCATGGTGCTGCTGGCGCTCTGCTGCGGCCTTGCCATCGCCGCCATCGGCGTCATCTCCGGCGGCAAGACCTTCGGCACAGGCTACGAGCAGGCCAAGGGCGCCGTGCAGGGCGAAGCCCTGCCGCTGCTTTTCTTCCTCGAAAAATTCGCAGCCGGCTTCCTCTCCATGCTTTCAGGCATACCCGGCGGCATCTTCGCGCCATCGCTTTCGGTCGGGGCCGGCCTCGGCAGCACGCTTGGCTCGCTCCTCGGCACGAGCATCGCCCTTTCGGCGGTGCTCGGCATGGCGGGATACTTCGCCGGCGTCGTGCAGGCGCCGATGACCGCCTTCGTCATCATCCTCGAAATGACCGGCGACCACGAGGCCGTGATCCCCATCATGGCCGTGGCAATGCTCGGCTACCTGACGTCGCGCATCCTCTCGCGCGAACCGCTCTACCATGGACTGTCGCGCGTCTTCATCGCCGCGGCCATCCGGGCGCGGCGGGCAGCGGAGAAGGGACAGGAAGAAATTCCGCCAAGCGCATGAATGCGCTCCGATGCATGTGGAAAGCGGAACGGTGTTGAGCCGCGCGCAACATTTTCTATAACGGCTTCGTTTCCCGGATCTGGTAAAACTCCGAGTGGCTCTTCTGGCCGCCGATCGGCCAGACAACATATCGATCGGCACGTTTTCCTGGTGCTCGATCCTGAACCTGCGCCGATCGTGACGCCGGCGACGATGGCCACTGTGGTCGGTATACACGACCTTGCAAAGGGCGTTCTCGTCGGCGTGTTGCTCCCAGACCTGTTCTTCGCCGGCAAGATTGCGAGGCTCTTCCACGTTCGCTCCACCCTGAACGAGGAGGAGAGCGAGCTCCGCCCGATTCCGCAATTGCACGCGCAGCCCTTCCGCGACGTCATTCCAAGGCCCGGCTTCGGCCGGGCCCTTCCGGTCCGAACGGCATTTTATTGCCGAACCAAGCCGGGATCTGGCAAATTCCTGCCAGATCGATCCTCCATCAGCCCCGGCCGATGGCCGGGACTGTAGCCAGTATCCTCAGAGCACTTTCAGCAAAAGTGCGCAGCGGTTTTACTGGAACTCTAGAACAGTGCCGCCGTGTTTTTCAGCGTTACCCAGATACCCCAGAGCAGCGGAATGCCGACGGCAGCCCAGGCAAGCACCGCCTTGGCATCGAGGCCGCCCGTGCCGATGCCGAACGAACCGCTCGGACCGGCACTTGCCGCCGCGGATTTGGCTTGTAGCGAAGCGACCTCCTCGTCAGACATGAACCACTTGTCGGCGAGCGGGCGTACCAGAAGATTAGCGATGAAACCGAGTGCCAGCATGCCGGCCAGGATATACATCGTTCCGGTATAAAGCGCCGGGCCCGGCTCCACGCCGGCGGAGATCTGCGCCTCGCGGATATAGTTGACGACGACCGGACCTACGATGCCGGCCGTCGCCCAGGCCGTCAGCAGGCGGCCGTGGATGGCTCCCACGAACTGCGTGCCGAATATGTCGGCGAGATAGGCGGGAACGGTAGAGAAACCACCACCATACATCGACAGGATGATGCCAAGGGCCAGCACGAAGAGCGCCTTGCTGCCCATATCCGCCAGCGTCGGCGCCAGGGCGTAAAGAACGATACCGAGGATGAAGAAGGTGTAGTAGGTGTTCTTGCGGCCGATCTTGTCGGACAACGAGGCCCAGAAGAAGCGCCCGCCGATGTTGAAGAGCGACAGAAGGCCGGTAAAGCCCGCCGCGATGGCGGCAATGGCCGCCTTCTGGTCCGTGTCGAGCTGGCCGAAGCTGAGTTCCGGCTGGCCGATGAGGCGACCGCCGAAGATTTCCTGCAGCATCGGCGAAGCCATGCCGATCACACCGATACCGGCGGAGACGTTGAGGCAGAGGACGAGCCAGATCAGCCAGAACTGCGCGGTCTTGTGCGCGTCGCGCAGATGGACATGGCGGGCGGTGACCATGGTCGACTTGGCCGCCGGCGGCGTCCAGCCCTCGGGCCGCCAGCCGGCCGGCGGGATGCGGTAGCCGAAGGCGCCCCCCATCATGAAGCAGAAATAAATCGCCGCCATGACGAGGAAGGTCTGCCAGACGCCGGCGGACGTATCGGTCTTGAAGACGTTCATCAGGAGATTGGCAAGCGGCGCGCCGATCATCGCTCCGCCGCCAAAGCCCATGATCGCCATGCCGGTCGCCATGCCGCGCCGGTCCGGGAACCACTTGATCAGCGTGGAGACCGGCGAGATATAGCCGAGCCCGAGGCCGATACCGCCGATGACGCCGGCGCCGAGCCACATCAGCCAGAGCTGGTGCGTCATGACGCCGACGGCTGCGACAGCAATGCCGCCGCACCAGCAGCAGGCCGAGACGAAACCCGCCTTGCGCGGGCCGACGCGCTCCAGCCATCCGCCCCAGATGGCGGCCGAACAGCCAAGGAGCACAAAGAACAGCGTGTAGATCCAGCCGAGATCGGCAACCCGCCAGTTGCAGCTCGTGGTGACAAGCGCGGACAGGAGATTGATATCCGCGCAGGTCCCATCGGCAGCGCCCGGAATCGCCTTGGACAGCGGCAGCCAGAACACGCTGAAGCCATAGGCCATGCCGATGCACAGATGGATGGCGAGCGCAGCCGGCGGAACGAGCCAGCGATTGAAGCCGGGCCTGGCGACGATGCGCTCCCGGTCAAGGATGCTGCCGGAATAGCCGCCGGCATAGGTTTCGGTCGATACAGTCATGTTTCTCCTCCGCAACGCATCGTCCTGATGCGCAGATGTCGCGACAGGGAGAGGAACGATTTCCCCCGCACCCGGCAAAACGCCCGCATCCTCCATGCAGACGACAGGCCGGGCCTCCCGCAACGAACCCTGCAAGGCGCATGCCAAAGAGTATGACTTTTCAAATCAGGGATTTAGCAAAGCGCCGACGGAGAAACCGGACAATTTGTCCGTCCGGCAGACAAATTGTCCCTTCATTCCGCCTCCGGCAGCCAGACGATGAAGGTCGCGCCCTCGCCCGGCCGGCTGGCGAGCGAGATGGCTCCGCCCTGCCGCGTCACCAGCGTCTGACTGATGGAAAGGCCGAGGCCCGTGCCCTCCTGCCGCTTGGTGGTGAAGAATGGATCGAACACCCTCGCCGCCACCTCCGGATCCATGCCAACGCCGCTGTCGCTGACGACGATCTCCACGCCGCGCCGCCCCCCGCGCGTGCTGTCGTGCGTCTCGATACCGAGCCTGCCGCCGTCGGGCATGGCATGAATGGCGTTCACTACCAGATTGACGACGACCTGCTGCAGCTCCGTGCGGTTCATCAGCACCAGCCGCTCCGCCGTATTCTCCAGCCGCACCTCGATTGCCGCCTTGGCGAGCAGATGCTGGACGAGCGGCAGGCAATCGGCGATCACCATATCGGGTGCATGGCGGTCGACGAAACCCGCGAATTCCTCCGGTTTGGCGAATTGCAGGAGTTTGGTGACGATCAAGCTGATGCGCTGGATCTGATCATCGAGAAGCTGGAACTCCACCTTCGCCTGCTCGGCCTGTTCTCCCACCACGGACCGGATGACCTCCAGATTGCCCTGCATGACAGCGATGGGATTGTTGATCTCATGCGCCACGCCAGCCGTGATCTCACCGATGGCGGCAAGCTTTTCCGACATGATGAGCTGCTTGGTGGTCGCCTCGAGTTGCCGGTTGGCAAGCTTGAGTTCACGCGTGCGCTCGTCGACGCGGGCGTTCAGCTCCTCGTTCCAACGCCTCAATTGCCGGTCGCTGCGCTCCAACTGGTCGAGCAGATCATCGAGATGCACGGCAACCCGGCCGATCTCGTCCCGGCTGTCAACTGCGCCGGTACGTGCGCCGAGATTCCCGCTCTCGACCTTGGCGATGGTCGCGTCGACGCGCTCGAGCGGCTCGAAGATACCGCGCGCCCAGCGCAGGAAGATCGGCACGCTCGCCGCCGTGATCGCCAGGAAGGCGAGAACGATGGTGAGCAGCGTCTGGCGTTTCGCAGCGGTGAAAGGCGTTTCCAGAAATCCGACATAGAGCATGCCGACGCGCTTCCCGCGACTGTCGGTGATCGGCTCATAGGCGGAGATATACCAGTCGTTGACGACGAAGGCGCTGTCGAGCCATGTACGCCCCTCGCCGAGCACGGCCGAACGCACCGCCGCGGAAACACGCGTGCCGAGCGCGCGGCGGCCTTCGAAGAGGCGTACATTGGTGCTGATGCGCACGTCATCGAGGAACAGCGTCGCCGTTCCCTGGCTGCCCTCCGGCAAACTCGCCTCGCGATAGACGAGATCATTGATCGTATCGATGAAATTGAGGTTCTGGTTGAGCAGCATGCCGCCGACAAGCACGGCCCTGCGTCCCTCGGCGAGGGTCACCGGGCTGGCGCTCTGCACTACCATGCCACGCGTCTCCTCCAGCCGTTCCGTCGGCATCGCATTCGGCGTCGGGACGAGCGGCAGGCGCGCGCGGGCGGCAAGGCCCGGAGAGAGCTTTTCGAGATCGGCATTGTCGAAAATGGCGATGCCCGTCGATGGCGTGCCCGAGAGCGCATCGCGGATGACGGGCCAGTCGGTGCGAAGGACGCTGGCGGTCTGCGCCGTCACGGATGTGACGAGCCGTCCCTCCGGATCGATCAGATAGAGAAAATCGAGATCCAGCCGCGACCTCGCCTCATCGAGAAGAGCCGTCAGCCGGGATTTGTCACCGACGACATCCCGGAAACGCACCGAACCGCCGAGCGCAGTGATGTGCTCGCCGGTATTGTCGAGAATATGGGCAAGGTACTGGTGTGCGATGGTGAGGTCACCATTGACCTTGGAGATCAACGCTGCATCGAACTTCTCGTTCCAGCGATAGACGGTGACGCCAAGCAGCAGCGGCAGGATAACCAGCATGGGCAGCAGCGCGATGGCGAGCAACCTGTAGCGCACGGAGCGCACCGGGCGAATCCCGTGCCCACGGTCAGCCATCCCAGGCAGCCAGCTTCCGGTCGATGGTCTTGCGGGAGACGCCAAGCTGGCGCGCCGCCTCTTCGCGCTGGCCGTTACAGGCAGCGAGAACCGCAAGGATGTGCCGGCGCTCCACGTCCGCCAGCGACCCGCCCTCACCGGCGGCAGCAGCTCCAGATCCGAAGCTTTCGGGAAAGCGGCCGAGGATTAAGGCCCGCTCGACGAGGTTGCGCAGTTCGCGCACATTGCCTGGCCAGGCATAGGATGCAAGCGCCCGCCGCGCCGCACTGTCGATTGGCACTACCGGCATGGCGAGCTGCGCGGAAAGCTTCTTCATAAAGAGGGTCGCAAGCTCCACCGCGTCGCCATCCCGTTCCTTCAAAGGCGGCAGATGAATATGCATAACGTTGATGCGGAAGAAGAGATCGGCGCGAAAACGACCAGCCTGCACCTCCTTTTCCAGTTCCGCATTGGTGGCGAAGACGAAGCGCAGATCGACCGGAACCTCACGTTCGGAACCGACCGGCCGCACCCTGCGATCCTCCAGCACGCGCAGCAGCTTGGCTTGCGTGGCGGGCGGCATCTCGCTGATTTCGTCGAGGAACAGCGTACCGCCCTGCGCATGCTGAAATAGGCCCTCCCGCCCTCGGTCGGCACCAGTGAAGGCGCCCTTCAGGTGACCGAACAGCTCGCTTTCGATCATATCCGCGGGGATCGCGCCGCAATTGACCGGAACGAAGGGTTTGCCAGCCCGATCGGATAATGCGTGCAGCGAACGAGCCGCCACCTCCTTGCCCGTGCCGGACTGGCCTGTCAGCAGCACGGAGGTCGGCAGCGGTGCAACGCGGGCAATCGTTTCGCGCACCCCGGCGATCGCGGCGGATTCGCCGATTAGCCGGTCACGCAGCAGCATGTGGTCGGACGCCGCCTTCAGCTCGTAGCGCAGCACGTAGTTCTCGCGCTGCAGCCGAATCCGATCAAGACAGCGGGCAACCGCATTGAGCAGTTGGTTCGACCGAAAGGGCTTGAGGATGAAATCGACGGCTCCGGCACGCAGCGCCTGGATCGCGGTTTCGAGATCGGCATAGGCGGTCATCAGAATGGCATCGGCGAAGAAGCCGATCGCCCGCTGCTCGGCAAGCCATTCTACCCCGTTCTTCCTGGGCATGATGTTGTCGAGGATGACGATGTCGAAATGATGCCGATCAAGCTTCTGCGAAGCCTCGTTCGTATCGGCCGCCAGCTCCAGCCGCTTGCAGCGCGGACCGAGCGTGCGCATGAGGAAGTTGCGCATCCCCGGCTCGTCATCGACGATGAGAATGGAGGCTTGCGCCAGCCAGGGGCCGAATTCCGGATCGGCGGACGTGTCGCGCGATGCACGCGCGGCTTCAGTCGGCACCTGCGATCCTCCCGATCGTTTGTCGCCTCGAACGCGGCCACCATAGGAAACCGCCCTCGATAGCACAAGGCGAAGGAGCACGGCGGAATTCAGGGATTCACGCTGCAGTATTGCGCCGGGATGTGTCATTGGCCGAAATTGCACGGCGAGCCGGCCATGGCGTGAGTTCCCCAAAGCGGATCACCGCTCGGTCTCACTTCCGCTGGGCGTGGCGGCGGTGAGTGACCCCTCGTCGATGACACGCCCAGGGCCCGCTTCAAGGGCAAAGACCGGTTCTCCACCCGCAACGCGACGACCAAGGTGAGGGGACAAACCCTGTCCGGCTGCGTGACGGTGACGGTCCGCTAAGCGGGTTCGGGGGCCGGTGGCGCCGACGCGCGGCTCCTCATCGTCTGCTTCCTTTCTCACCCCTTCGTCGGGCGCGGCGCTACAAGGCATGGGCCATGGGCGCCTCGCCACCCGGGTCCCAGCCCGTTACGATGATCTTTTCCGACGTGCCGAAGCCCTTCGCCATGTCCAATGTGCGGCAAGGTGCTGGTCGAAAGAAACCGGTGATCTTGTCGAGCGGGATCACCTCCACCCTATCATAGAGGTTCACCCGGCTTGCACTCGGGACGATCATGAACGACATCGGCTTCGTGCCCATCCCCTTCATTCCGACGCCTGCAACCGGTCGCTGACGAGCTCAACGTCCATATCCCGGCGGCGCGGTCTCTAGTCGAAGACGTAAGGCAAATCGGCCATGACCTGGGAACTGCGGAAGGACTGAAGCCGGAGGGCGGCTTTTTCCGCCGAGAGCGCAAGATGGCGGATGAGGCGGCTGCGAAGGGCCTCCCCATCCTTGTCACGCAAGGCCTGTACGATCTCCAGATGCTCTTCCATGAAGGGATCGACGCCGTTGCCGTTCTCGAGTGCGAGTTGGATATGCTTGCCCGCCACCAGGATACAGCGGCTGCGCCTCAAGGCTTCGACGATCTCGGGATTGGGGCTGTAGCTGATGCAGTCGATGTGGAGATCGGCCTCCAGTCGGTCGAAGTCGGCGCCGGGAACGGCGGGAAATTCGCGCTGCACACGGTGAAGCCGCACTTCGACCGCGTCGAGCTTGGCAGGGGGTATGTGCTCCATCGCGCCGGTGAGGGCGACCGGTTCGAGAAGGATTCGCAACTGGTAGAGATTCTCGAAACGTACCTCGTCGAGCGGCACGATCCACCAGCGCGACCCGTCGTCCTTCTGCAGGATGCCAACCTCACGGGCATGGGTCAGAAGATCGTGGGCGACAGTGCGGCCGACATCGAGGTGGCGTGCCAGCGCCAGTTCGTTGACGCGCGCCCTGCCGAAGACCGAGCGCAGAATGATCTCGCGTTCGAATTCGTAGTAGAAGGGCTGCCAAGCGAAGATCTTGGCGTTCAAACCATCCTCGTCGTCGAGCATCAACATCTTCGGAGTAATCTTCAGCCTGCGCGGCGCCTCGCCCTTGCCGACGAGGAGCCCGCGCCCGTCGAAGCGACTGACGAGGCCCTCCTCTTCCAGCGAGGCGAGCGCACGCTTGACCGGCGAGCGGCTGGAACCGAACATTGCAGCAAGCGGCCCTTCCAACAGCACCGTCCCTTCCGACAGGGCGCTGGCCTCGATGCTTTTGCGGATCTGCGCCGCGATCGTCGCATAGGTGGTCGAGCCCGCCGGAGCGGCGGGCTCGGTCGCGGATGCTGTCAGGTTACGGCTCCGATCTGCCATGGCACAAACTCGTTGTCTCCGAATCCGAAATCCTCGCTTAGCGTGTGCTCGCCCGAAGCGACAGTCAGAATCTTCTCGAAGATACGTCGGCCGGCCGCCTCGATGCTATCCGTTCCGTTGACGATGTCACCGCAGTTGATGTCCATGTCGTCACTCATGTGCTCGTACATCTCGGTATTGGTGGCGACCTTGATGCAAGGGGCGGGCTTGAAGCCGGAGACCGAGCCACGGCCGGTGGTGAAGACGATGACGTTGCAGCCGCCCGCCACCTGTCCCGTTACGGCGACGGGGTCGTAGCCGGGCGTGTCCATGAAGACGAAGCCGGTGCGGTCGATGATCTCGCCATATTCGTAGACCGCCTCCAGCGGCATCGAACCGCCCTTGGCGACCGCGCCCAGCGATTTCTCGAGAATGGTTGTCAGCCCGCCAAGCTTGTTGCCATGGGAGGGATTGTTGTTGAGCTCGGCACCGTTACGCTCGGTATAGTGGCGCCACCACTCGATGCGGTCCATCAGCTTCTGCGCCACTTCGGCGCTGACGGCCCGGCGCGTCAGAAGATGTTCGGCGCCATAGATTTCCGGTGTCTCACTGAGGACGGCAGTGCCGCCGTGCTGGACGATGAGGTCGGCCGCATAGCCGAGCGCCGGGTTGGCGGAAATGCCGGAATAGCCATCTGAGCCGCCGCACTGCAGCGCGACCTTGAGGCCGGTGAGCGTCACGGTCGTGCGCTTGGCGGCGTTCACTTCCGGTAACATCTCGCGGATGATGTCGCTCGCCACCTCGATGGTCCTGCGCGTGCCGCCGAGGTTCTGGATCGTCATGGTGCGAAGGAGCGGGCCTTCCGTCAGCCCGAATTTCTGGACGATCGGGTCAATCTGGTTCGTTTCGCAGCCGAGGCCGATGAAGAGGATGCCGGCGAAATTGGGGTTGCGCGCATAGCCGGAAAGCACGCGCTGGAGATAGAGGTAGCCCTCCGTCTTCATGTTGATGGCGCAGCCCGTGCCGTGCGTCAGCGCGACCACCCCGTCCACGTTATCGTAGCCGTCGAGCCCGCCGCCGCGATTGAAATGGTCGGCGATGGCGCGCGCCACCGTGGCAGAACAGTTCACAGAGGTGACAATGCCGATGAAATTGCGTGTACCGACCTGCCCATCGGGCCGCACATAGCCTTCAAAGCCGCGACGCTCGCCTTCAGGAAGAAGAGGCGTTTCGCGGGCGTCCTCGGCGAAATGATGGGTCGCGTGGCTTTCCTGCATAGCGAGGTTGTGCAGGTGCACATGGTCGCCCGGCGCGATAGTTCCGGTCGAAACGCCAATGACCTGGCCGTATTTCAGGACGGCTTCACCCGGCGCGATGGTGCGTAGCGCGACCTTGTGGCCGCTCGGGATGTCCGTATGCGCGATGACGATTTCCCCACCCTCGGCAATCGCCGTGCCGCTGGGTATCGCCGTACGCGCCACGCCCACATTGTCGGCCGGGTTGAGCCTGATCACCGGGGAGATCGTATCCGTCGTCATGAGAGAAATCCTAAAATGAATATTGCGTGCATAGATCATTCATGGTAGAGGCCGGAAAGTCAACTGCCAGTCGAGGGAAAATTGGCGTGGGGAGGAGGCCCGGACAGATGCCTGTTGCGATCTTGCGATGTCGCCCGATGCCCGCTCGAAATGCGGGGGCTGCACTGCCTTCCGTCGTGAAGTCCGGAATCGCGTGCCGCCATGTATGAATTCGATTTCTCGTTCCTGAACGATTACCTGCTGGACCTCATCAATGGCGTCTGGCTGACCATCGGCATGACGGTCGCCTCGATCCTGCCGGGCTTCCTTCTCGGCACCCTCGTCGCCGTCGCGCGCCTTCGCGGCGGGCCGTGGGCGCAGCGCATCGCCACGGTCTATGTCGAGGCCATCCGCAACACGCCGCTGATCATTCAGGTGTTCTGGCTATTCTTCGGCCTTGCCTCGCTGCAGGTCCATGTCGGCCCCTTCGCCGCAGCGGTGATCGCGCTCGTCATCAATGTCGGGGCCTATACCGCCGAGATCATGCGCGCTGGCTTCCAGACCATTCCGCGCGGTCAGCTCGAGGCGGCATCCTGTCTTTCGCTGAGCCCGTTCCAGTCCCTCGTCTATGTCGAGGTGCCGCAGGCGGTGGAGCGGGTCTATCCCGCCCTCGTCAGCCAGTTCGTGCTGATGATGCTGGCCACTTCCATCATGTCGCAGATTTCCGCTGAGGAACTGACGGGCGTCGCCTACATGATTCAGTCCTTCACCTTCCGCGGGTTTGAGGTTTACCTCGTCATCGCCGTCTTCTATCTCGGCCTCGCCTCGCTGCTGCGCGTGGTCCTGATGGGCATCGCGGAAGTCTCCTTCCCCCGCCGCCGCCGGCTACGCACGCCCCTCTGAGGTAGAACCATGCTGGGACTCACCATCCAACAGATCGCCTATATCTTCCAAGGCGCCGGCTGGACCATCGTCCTGTCGCTGCTCGGCTTCGTCGGCGGCACGATCCTCGGCCTGCCGCTGGCGCTCGCCCGCTCGGCCAAAGCCAGGTGGCTGCGCATCGTCTCCTCGGGCCTCGTCCAATTCATCCAGGGCGTGCCGCTGCCGGTTATCATGTTCGTCGTCTATTTCGGCATCAGTATCGGTGGCTTCGAGGTGCCCGCGCTGGCGGCCGCCGGCCTTGCCATGACGCTCTATTCCGGCGCTTATCTCGGCGAGATCTGGAAGGGCTGCATCCAGGCCGTGCCGAAGACCCAGTGGGAGGCGGCCGAATGTCTGGCGCTGACCAAGCCGCAGCGCTTCATCTATGTCATCCTGCCACAGGCCTTGCGCATCGCTATCCCGCCGACGGTCGGCTTCCTGGTGCAGATCGTCAAGAACACGTCCTACGCGGTCGTCATCAACTTCTTCGACCTCACCTATTCGGCCAAGGTCATCAACAACTCGACCTTCAAGCCCTTCACCGTCTTCACCATCGCCGCGCTGATCTACTTCGCCATCTGCTTCCCGATGTCGGTCATCGCGCGCCGCTTCGAACGAAAGCTTCACCGCAATTGAACCGCCGGGCCCAGACTCCATCATCGGCTCAATCACACGAAGGACAATCCATTATGTCAGGCGTAACCCAACCGATGGTTCGTTTCCATAACCTGCGCAAGAGCTATGGCCAGATCGAGGTGCTGAAGGGCATCGATCTCGAAGTGGCGCCCGGCCAGGTCGTCGCGCTGATCGGACGCTCCGGCTCCGGCAAGAGCACGGCGCTGCGCTGCGTCAACGGACTAGAACGCTTCCAGGCCGGCGAGCTGCAGGTTTGCGGCCATGACCTCGCCGCGGCGAAGGTCGACCTGCGCACGCTGCGCCAGGACGTCGGCATCGTCTTCCAGAGCTACAACCTCTTCCCGCATCTGACGGTCGAGCAGAACGTCACGCTCGCCCCGCGCAAGGTCAAGGGCATCGCCCCGGCCGAGGCGCGGGAGCTTGCCAAGGAGGTGCTGGCGCAGGTCGGCTTGTCCGACAAAATCTCGTCCTACCCCGAGGAGCTTTCCGGCGGCCAGCAACAGCGCGTGGCCATCGCCCGCTCGCTCGCCATGCATCCGCGCCTGATGCTCTTCGATGAGGTCACCTCGGCGCTCGACCCCGAACTGACCGGCGAGGTGCTGAAGGCCATCGAGCGCCTCGCCTCGAACGGCATGACGATGATGCTGGTGACACACGAGATGGCCTTCGCGCGCTCGGTCGCCGACCAGGTGGTCTTCATGCATCAGGGCCGTGTCTGGGAAACCGGACCCGGTGACATGCTGCTCGATCCGCAAACGGCCGAACTTCGGCAGTTTGTCGGCAACGGGCTTTGAACCATTCAACCCAAGGAGGAGAAACCATGTTGAAACTCAAACTGGCCGCAACGGCCGCAAGCCTCGTGATCGGCCTTGCCTTCGGCGTCACCGCCGCCGGCGCGGCCGATGTGCCCGCCGCCATCAAGGAACGCGGCAAAGTGATCGTCGCCATTGACGTCAGCCACCCGCCCTACGGCATGCTGGATTCAGAGGCGAAGGAAACCGGCTCGGACGTCGAGACGGCCAAGCTGCTCGCCGAAGACATGGGCGTCCCGCTGGAGATCGTCCCGGTTTCCGGTGCCAACCGGGTGCCCTCGCTGATCAGCCGCAAGGTAGACATGGTGATCGCCTCGTTCTCGATCACCGCCGAGCGCAAGAAAGTCATTGATTATTCCAAGCCCTACGGCGTCATTCCGGTCGTCGTCTCGGCCTCCAAGGACACAGCCATCAAGGCGCCCGCCGATCTGGCCGGCAAGTCGCTCGCCGTGGCGCGCGGCACTACCGCTGACATCGAGTTGACCCGCATCGTCAAGGACAATGGCGTCGACGCCAATATCGTGCGCTACGAGGACGAGGCGACCACGAACACCGCGGTCGCGACCGGCCAGCAGAACATTCTCGCCGCCGCGCTTTCGACGGCGAACGAGGTGGCCGAGCAGAACCCGGCACTCAACCTGGAAGTCAAGCTCGACATGGCCGCCTATCCGATGGCCGTCGGCCTGCGCAAGGGCGACGACGAGCTGAAGGCCTGGGTCGACGAATGGGTTGCCAAAAATCTCGAAAACGGCAAGCTGAACGCGATCTACGAGAAGTATTTCCACCAGTCGCTGCCAAAGACCATTCCGGAAGAATAAGCCGTTTGCCGGCGCGGGAAAAACCCGCGCCGGTCCTCTCATGACCGTTTTCAGTACAGGATAGACCATGACCGCCGACGCTATGCCCTATCGCGGATTGTTCCCCGTTGCACCGACGCCCTTCCATGACAATGGCGATATCGACCTGGAGGGTCAGCGCCGCGTGCTCGATTGCATGATCGACCAGGGCGTGGACGGCATCTGCCTGCTTGCCAACTATTCCGAACAGTTCCTCCTGACCGACGAGGAGCGCCGCATCCTCACCGAGGACAGTCTTGCCCATGTCGCCGGCCGCGTGCCGGTCATGGTGACGTGCAGCCACTTTTCCACGCGCATCGCCGCCGAGCGCGGCGCCCATGCGCGAAAGCACGGCGCGAGCCTCCTGATGATGATGCCGCCCTATCATGGCGCGGGCGCGCTGCGCGTCGACGAGCAGGCGATCTTCGACCATTTCGCCCGCGTGCAGGACGCCGCCGGCATTCCGATCATGGTGCAGGATGCACCGCTCAGCGGTGTACACCTGTCCGTGCCCTTCCTTGTGCGGCTGGCGCGCGAACTGCCGCTGGTGCGCTATTTCAAGATCGAGGTGCCAGGCACCGCTGCCAAGCTGCGCGCACTGATCGCCGCCGGCGGCGCGGTGATCGAGGGGCCGTTCGACGGTGAGGAAGCGATCACGCTGATGGCCGACCTCGATGCGGGTGCGACGGGCGTTATGTCGAGCGCACTGCTGCCCGATCTCATCCGACCGGTGATTGAGCATCACGTTGCCGGCCGGCGCGATCTCGCCGCCGCCGCGTACCAGCGCATCCTGCCGCTTATCAACTACGAGAACCGCCAGTGCGGTCTTCGTGCCGCCAAGATCGTCATGGCAGAGGGCGGCGTGATCGGCTCGGATGCCGTGCGCCATCCACTGGAGCCGGTCCATCCGGCTATGCGCGAAGGGCTGCTGGAGCTGGCGCGCGAAGTGAACCCGCTCGCGCTCACCTGGGGCAAGTAAGAGATGCCGGGCCGCGACCTCACCGCCATCACCGGCAAGACCCGCGTCCTCGGCATCCTTGCCGATCCGATCGGCCATGTGAAGGCGCCGCCCGGCATCAATGCCATCGCTATCCGGCGCGAGCGGGATGCGGTCATGGTGCCGTTCCAGGTCGCGCCGGAGCACCTCGCGGCCTTCGCCACCTCGCTACGCACGCTGAAGAGCTTCGACGGCGGCATCGTTACGGTGCCGCACAAAGGCGCGATGGCGGATATCTGCGACGAGATCACCCCGCGCGCCCGGATGATGGGCGCGGTCAACGTCATCCGTCGCGAGGATGACGGCCGGCTCGTCGGCGACATGCTGGACGGGGCGGGCTTCGTCGCTGGGCTCGCGTCCGAGGGTGTTTCCGTCAAAGGCAGGCGGGTCTATCTCGTCGGCGCCGGCGGGGCGGCGAGCGCCATCGCCTTCGCCATGATCGAGGCGGGCGTTTCCCACCTGACGCTGGCGAACCGCACGTCGGCCAAGGCGCAGGATCTCTGCGACCGAATCCGCGACCATGCGCCCGACGTCTCCGTCAGCGTCGGCACGGCCGACCCGGCGGGCCATGACATCGTGATTAACGGCACTTCCCTCGGCATGAAGCCCGGCGATCCGCTACCGCTCGACGGAGCGGGCCTTGCGCCCGGAATGGTCGTCGCCGAGGTCGTCATGGAGCCGGAGATCACCCCCCTGCTGGCCGCCGCCCGCGACGCGGGCTGCCGCATCCATCTCGGCAAGCCGATGCTGGAACAGCAGCTCGAACTGATGGCGAGCTTCTTCAAGCTTTGACGTCCCCGTACCGATCCGGTGGTGCGATTCCGATGCGTCAATCGGATCCACGACCCAATCCTTTGGCTATTGCCACCCGCATGAGAGCCGCCCGCCCCGCATCTTCTCGAGGTGGCGTTCTATGTCTTGCGTAGATCATTTCTGCCGGGCGGAAGTTGTCGGTGGCACGAAGCGCATTTATCAAGCGAGATTTCAAGATGGGTCGCGGCATTCTTCTCTGCCGCCGCCAACGCTTCAGCACGATCGCCATGTAGCCGGTTTTTTAGCTGCAAACTAAGGCGGCGCGAGGCGGTCATCGACAGACGGAGGAGTTCGCCGAAAGATAGCCCTCCTCCGTGGCAGACGGCACCTCTCCCTCCCGGTCGCTTTCACACCAAAAACCGTAATCGATGCAAATCGGCCTAAGTGATCGTCGGGAAGAACAGGTCGGGGCGCGACATGCGCCACAAGACTTTCCTTTCGTTTGGGCGGCAAACCAGCGCCGCAGCCGCTCCGTCGACCGTGTCGCCTCCCCGCCGGCAACCTCATGCAACGCCCCGAAGGCCAGCCCTCCTCCCGGTAAGGCCCGATCGATATCGGGAACCGCGAAGGACAGTGAAGAGGGGGGGGCGCACGACCGCACCTTCAAGCGGACCATGCGCTCGCGAAGCTCGACAAGCACGGGATCGATGGCATGGCTCGCCACGGCAGAACTGCCGCTTCTTCAGGGTTTTCAGCCGCCGTTTAAGCCGATAAGTTCTTTATTCGTTCCGATTGACGAAGCGAGTCAATCGGGCCTCCGACCGAGAAGTCTCACCACAGCTAAAGCGTTGAAACGAAGACCATAGCTGAATCAAGGGAATATCCGCCGCTAGGAGAGACAGGGAATTTACTTAGGCGCTGGGGACACATGGCGGCGGCATATCTGGAAAACTCAACGATCGTCAGAGGGAGGCGGTCGAGCACGGCGTCGGGCTGGCCGACGGCGCGGTCGGCGGGCCGCTGCTGATCATCGCGCCGTTGTCGCTGGTTCGCTCGCTGAGGCACTGAAGGCGAAGGCTATGCCCGAGGATTCCTTGGCTTGGCTGAAGGCAAATTTCTTTTGAACCGAACTTGAGCTGGGCCATTGCCTCCGGCCGCCGGAAGAAGGGCTACGTTCCTCACAGATGAAATCGATGCTCATGAGGTCTTACCTTCGTGATGGCAGACCGATCAGCACCAGGAATTCTCAATCCGAATAGACCAAAGCCAGCAGCCAAGCCGAAAGGACGGGCTGAAGCCGCTTGGTCCATTGCGACGATGCGATCCTGGTTCTGTTCATCGGCGCGCGGCGGACGCATTTCGTCACGGCGCCATGTGGCTCAAGGCCCGTGACACCCTTTGCCGCATCGTCGATCTGGCGGAAGCGGAAGACGTCACTTTCACGCTTGAGAACCTCAACCTACCGGTCGACCATCCTGGTGTTCCCTTCGGCCGCGCCGAGGACACGCTTGCCCTCGTCTCCAGCATTGATCATCCGCGCCTGCGGCTCAACCTCGATCTCTACCACGCGCAGATCGGCGAGGGGAATCTCATCGAACTCTGCCGCAAATGCTTGCCGTGGATCGGAGAAATCCAGGTGGCCGATGTTCCCGGACGCTGCGAACCGGGAACCGGCGAGGTCAATTGGCCCGGTGTCACCAAAGCGCTCCACGCCATGGGCTACTCCGGCCCCATCGGCCTTGAAGCCTGGGCGGCGGGTGATTCCGATATCGCTCTCGATGCTTTCCGCACCGCCTTCACCCTTTGAATTCTTCCCAATCAAGGACAATCCCATGCCCAAGACCAACCCCGTTTCCGTCGGCCTGATCGGCGCCGGTCGCATCGGTTCCTTCCACGGCGAAACTGTTGCGCGTCGCCTTGTCGACGCCGACCTCGTCGCCATCGCAGACCCTGCGCCGGACGCAGCCGCGAAACTCGCTAAAAACCTCGAAGTGGACGCAGCCTATACCAATATTGCCGACCTTCTCGCCCATCCCGGCCTGGAAGCCGTGATCATCGCGACGCCCGCGCGCTTCCACACCAACGTGCTCGTACAAGCTGCCGAAGCCGGCAAGGCGATCTTCTGCGAGAAACCCATGGCTCTTACCCTCGATGAAGCCGACAGGGCCATTGCCGCGGCGAAGGCCGCCGGCGTACCGCTTCAGGTCGGCTTCAACCGCCGCTGGGACCAGGCTTTTGCCGAGGGCCGTGCTGCTATCGACGCCGGCAAGATCGGCACGCCGCAATTGATTCGCTCGCTGACGCGCGACCCCGGCCCCTTCGGCGCCGATCCGGAGAAGATCCCGCTCTGGACGATCTTCTACGAGACCCTGATCCATGACTTCGACACATTGCTCTGGTTGAACCCCGGCGCGCGACCGGTCGAGGTTTACGCCACGGCCGATGCTCTGGTTCGTCCGGATTCCCGCGACAAAGGCTTTCTCGACACCGCGGTCGTCACCATTCGCTTCGACAATGGATCGGTCGCCGTCGCAGAAGCCAATTTCTCCGCCCTCTATGGCTATGACATTCGTGGCGAGGTTTTCGGTTCCGCCGGCATGGTGACGATGGGTGACGTCCGCCGCTCCAGCATGACGCTCTTCGACGCCAATGGTGTTTCGAACGACACGTGGCGCCGCGACACCGACCATTTCATTCACGGCTACACGGCCCAGCTCGCCTCTTTCGTCCGATCCGTCCGTGGCGAAGGCGTCGCGCACGCGCCCACCGGCGCCGACGCCCGCAATGCCCTGGCAATTGCCTTGGCCTGCATCGATTCGGTCAAAACAAAGTCCGCCGTTTCAATGCTTTCGTAAAAAGGATGCGGCCATGGAACAGCCAAAGGACATGGCCGCGCTAAAGCTGCAGATCGCCAATCGCGCCGTTCGCCTTCCCGCACAATGCGAGCGCATCGCTCGCATTGTTTTCCAGCGGCCCGAGATCGTCGCATTCGGCACGGCGAGATCCATCGCACAGACCTTTACGGTGTCGCCGTCGACAATCATGCGATTGATACGCGCACTTGGTTTTGCTCGTTTTCGCGACTTTCGAGCGCTGTTTCAGGACCATTTGCGAAGTGCCTCGGCAGCAGGCCAGCGCATGGAAGCATCAACTCTCGATAGGGTAAGAGCGGTCCCTTGAAAGGAGATGAACCGGCGACTACCCATATTTGGCGAACATTACGTCCGTGCCTAAAAATGAAGCATCGCTCCGGATTGATCACCTGGATCGTTTGCCTTCTTCACCCTTCCTTCGAAGCCAGATAGCTCATTGCGATTTCCCACAGCCGATCTCTGCCAAACATCAGTCCATGACCGCCGTGAACGACATCGACGTCGAGGTCTGATAGGCGATTCATGGTAATTTTGTAGGCTTCGATATCGCATCCCGGCAAATCATCGACGAGGCCACCCTCATATATGGCGTCCCCGCTGAAGAACTCCCCCGTCCTCTGGTCGAGCAGGCCAATGGAACCGGGAGAGTGGCCGGGAAGATGCAGAACCGTGTAGCTGGCATCGCCGATGTCGATGATGTCGTTCTCTGCCAGGGCCTTGGTGAGCGGAGCCGGCGAAATTTTGTAGGCTTCCGGCGTAGTGCCGGTGGGTGCTGCTGCGGTCAGGGCGTCCGGCTGCTTGCGAAAATAGTCGGCGAGCGTGTCCGCATCCGGCATGCGTGCGAAGGCCTCGGCTTCGACGGCGTGGCCCAGCCGCGTCTCAAATTCGTGAAACGAGCCGACATGATCGACATGCACATGGGTCGCTACAGCCAGCACCGGTTTCCCGGAAGGGATGCGGAGCGCGCTCCGGAGATCGGCTAGGCCCATGCCGAAATCAATGACGAGGTCGGCATCCCTGCCGACGACGTGGAACATATTGGCCCGGAAAAAACCATGAACATGCGGCTCCCAGACACGGGTAAGCCGGTCCGAGATCGCCTGCGTTGAAAACCAGTTCGTATTGCTCAACATGGCCTGGCTCAATGCAGCAGCTTGCCGAGGAAGCGCCTTGTGCGCTCATGTGCCGGCGCGGAAAACAGGATGTCGGGCTTGTTGCGTTCGATGATCTGGCCACCATCCATGAAGACGACTTCGCTGGCGACCTCGCGCGCGAAGTTCATCTCGTGGGTGACGCAGATCATCGTCATGCCATCGGCGGCAAGAGAGATCATCGTGTCCAGCACTTCCTTGACCATTTCGGGATCGAGCGCCGAAGTCGGCTCGTCGAACAGCATGATGCTGGGGTTCATGCAAAGGGCGCGCGCGATGGCGACGCGCTGCTGCTGTCCGCCGGAAAGCTGGCCGGGATACTTGTCGGCCTTTTCCGGAATGTGCACGCGTTCAAGGTACTTCATGGCGATCTCGGTCGCCTGCTTTTTCGGCAGCTTGCGCACCCAGCGCTGGGCGACCGTGCAGTTTTCCAGAACCGTCAGGTGCGGGAACAGGTTGAAGTGCTGGAAGACCATGCCGACGTCGCTTCGCACGCGATCGATGCGCTTGAGCTGACTGGTCAGCTCGACCCCGTTGACAGTAATCGAACCTTCCTGATGCACCTCCAGCCGATTCATGCAACGGATCAGCGTCGATTTTCCCGAGCCCGACGGACCACAGATGACAATGCGTTCGCCCTTGTTCACAGTCAGATCAATGTCCTTGAGGACCTGGAAGGCGCCATACCATTTGTTGACGCCGGCAACCTGAATTGCGGTTTGCATGTTCATATCCAACCCGTGGGTTTGCGGCGATCAGCGATAGCCGCGCGACAGCACATATTCGATGCGGTTCTGGGCGAGCGTCAGCACCGAGACGATGACGAGATAGTAGACAAGGGCCGCGCCGTACCACTCCAGGAAGCGGAAGCTGGTGGCGATCGCAAACTGCGAGACAGTCATCAGTTCCTTGAGCGAGATCACGGTCGCAAGCGACGTGGTCTTCAACAGAGAGATGAACTCGTTCATCAGCGAGGGGACCGCGATGCGAAGCGCCTGCGGCATGGTGATGACGAGGAAGATCTGCCAGCGGTGCATGCCGAGCGCCGCCGCACCCTCGCGCTGCCCATGTCCGACGGCGGCAAAGGCACTTCGCAGGATCTCCGCCAGATAGGCGATCTGGATCAGGGACAGCGCCAGGAAGGCCGCGAAGAACGGCGTGAACCAGCCGGCCCGAAAGATTTCGGAGATCTGCGGCAGGCCGTTCCACACGAACAGCAGCACGAGCAATGCCGGTGCGCCGCGGAACAGCCAGACATAGAGCGTCGCCAGCCAACGGGCGGAGCGGCGCGGCGAGCCTGCCATGGAGCCAAGCCCCATGCCGAGCACGAGGGACACGGCCATGACACAGAGGGAGAGGCCAATCGTCAGGAGCGCCCCCTTGAAAAGGGGGGCGCTGAAGATCGCCTGCAGGAAGAGGTCGAGCTCAAACAACGGAAACCGCCTATCGTCAGTTCACGTCGTGCGAAACGTTGGTCGAGGTTTCCGGCAGGTTCCACTTCTTGAGAAACGCCTTCATCTCGCCGCTCGCCTGCAGGGCCTCGATCGCCTCTTTCAGCATCTGCCGGTCGCCATCGCTTTTGCGCAGGTAGATGCCGTAGTTCTCGCTTTCCTCATAGGTGTAGGGAATGGCCAGCCGGCCCGGCACCTGCAGCATGCGATAGGCAGCGGTCGTGTCCTGCGTGATCGTCGCGGTCGCGCGGCCGACCAGGATCTGCTCGATGACGCCTGATGCGGACGGGTAGGTCTGTGCCTGGATCGGGTCCTTGCCGGCTGCTTCCAGTTCGGCATTGAGATCGGCGACCGTCTTTTCGTAGGTCGTGCCGGCTTCGATCGCCATGATCTTGCCGCTGACATCGGCCGGGACTTTCGTCTCCGTGTCGCTCGCCGCGGTGACAAGCACGACGTGAGAGCCGAAATACGGGATGCCGTCGTATTTTTCGAGGCGAGCCGGCGTGATCATGATGCCGCTTGCGACGAGGTCGCAGCGCTTGGAATCGAGCGACGGAAGCAGCCCCTTGAAGTCGCCGACGACATACTCGGCCTTCGCACCCCACCGTTTGGCGATGGCATCCATGACATCGATCTCGAAGCCGACAAGGTCCTTGTCGCCCGGATTTTCATAATATTCCATCGGCGGGAACTCGCCGCTGGTGCAGATCTTCAAGACGCCACCCGATACGAAATCGGGTTTCTGATCGGCGGAGAGGGCGGTACCGGCGCTGGACATGGCGGCAAATATAGTGCCTGCCAGAAGCGACATTTTCATTCCCAGTGTTGCTTTCATCATGGTCGTGTTCCCTTGTTTTTGATGTCTTGCATCGGTGTTTTGTGAAGTCGTATACGAGTGCCTTTCGCAAACAAGCTAAATGTTTTCCTCAAAAAACCGCAGGAAAACTAAAATGTTTGATCAGCCTACGGCGTTGATAATCTGGCCGTATGTCTCGGTGTCGAATGCGGGGAGGATGAGTGGCTCGACATGGCCGTCCCGGCGCGCCGTAAGCACGTATTGCATCATCGCTTCATTGCTCGGCATTTCGAAAACCTGCATGAAATCATAGTTCCCAAGCAGGGCGTAAAAGGCGATCGACCGCCCGCCGAGCGCAGCGACGCGGTCCTCACTGACCTTCCGGCGCTTCGCGCTATCGGTCAGTTCGTCAAGCCCCTTCTGCGTCAGGCGCATCAGCGAAACGTATTTCTGGATCTCACTCATGCCTTCGAATTCCTGAGCTTCTTCAGGCCTTCGAGCACCGCCGCCGTATCGGTCAGCGCGCCGAAAATGCCGTTCTCGACGGTGACCATGTGCAGGGCAGCCTCATGGGCATATTGATCGCCGCTGGCGCAGGCGTCCGAGATCGTCAGGCACTGGAAATTCCGGTCGCAGGCTTCGCGCAGCGTCGTGTGAACGCAGACGTCGGTGGTGCAGCCGGAAAACAACAGATGTGTAATGCCCTGTGCGCGCAAGACATGCTCGAAATCGGTATAGGTGAAGGCACTGTTGCAGGTCTTGTCGACGATGATGTCTTCCGGTCGCACATCGAGTTCGGGAACGATCTGGAAACCGGGGCTCGACCGCAGCAACGCCGTCGTGCCCTCAAGACCCGACCGCTGCCGGCGCCATTTTTCGTAAGGGGTCATGTCCGCGAGGTCTTCGCGATAACCCTGTCGCGTGTGGATGATCAGGATGCCCGCCTCGCGGCAGGCAGCGATGAGCTGGTTTACCGCGGGAAGGATCGCGCGCAGCGGTGCGGGATCATATCCCTGCTTTGCGAAATAGCCCGTGGTGGAAAGGAAATCCTCCTGCAGGTCGATGACGACAAGCGCCGTTTTGCGGACATCGAGATTGCCGTCATAGGGATAGTCGAATGGTTTTGCCGAGATCATGACCACGCTCCTCTTTGTCGATGGGATAGCACCCCTAATAGTTTGAAAAAATCAATTTAAAATCACCGATACCGTTCTATAATGCTAAACGAACAGTCGGATATCCAGATGAGCCGCCTCCCGCCCTACCTGCAATATCTGCCCGCTTTCGAAGCGACTGCACGCCTCGGCGGCGTGCGCCAGGCGGCGGAGGAACTGAACCTCAGCCCGAGCGCCATTTCGTTGCAGCTCAAGAAGCTGAGCGATGCGACGGGCATCATTCTGTTCCGAAAGTCGGGCCGGAATGTTGCCCTCACCCAGGCGGGCAGGGATTTTTCGCAGACCGTCGCCATATCCCTGGGGCAGCTTGATACGGCGACACGGGCATCGCGAAAAATAACCGCCGGCGACCAGCCCGCAGCGCTGTCGGTTTCCGTACCGACCGCGCTCGGGATTGCCTGGCTGACGGCAACCGTCGTCGATTTCGCGCAGTCGCATGGTATTTCCAACCTCACCATCAACGAGGCGATCACCGCTGCGGAGGTGGATTGGGCAGAGAACGATCTGGCTGTTGTCTACGACAATCCACCGTTCACCGGAAAATACTGGCGCTTGCTCAGCGAAGTCCGGCTCTGTGCCGTGTGCTCGCCGACCCTGTTCCCGCGGCTCGACCTGCGCAATCGCGACAGAAAGCTGAGCTCCGTCGCTCTGCTGCATGAAGACGACGGTGGGGAATGGGCAAAATGGTCCGTCGCCGCACGGATCGCCCTTGAGGGCAACACCCGTGTCCGGGTGAACTCGGTGGCGCAGGCGATCGCTTCCGCCGTTCAGGGCCGCGGCGTGGCGCTGGTCTCGGATGTCCTGACGCGAAGCTATCTGAGCGAAGGGCGGCTTATCCAGCCGTTTTCCACCACGATCAATGCGGCGCGGGAATATTACATCGTCTGCCCGGTCGATCGTGCAAACGACCCCGTGCTGCGCGCCCTGGCCGACCGCGTGGTCGAGCAACTACGGCCGGGCCGTGACCAGAATGCCTGATCCGTTGAACATCAATTGAGGGAAGAGACTGATGGCGCTGCCACCCCTTCATGCACTTCGCGTTTTCGAAAGCGTCGCGCGGCTTGGCAATGTCAGCGCGGCGGCGGCCGAGCTGCATGTGACGCCGGGCGCCATCAGCCAGCAGATCCGCGCTCTCCAGGTGACGCTCGGCGTCGATCTCTTTCAAAAACGCGGCCGGCAACTGGCTTTGACGCCGAGCGGGAGCCAACTCCAGCGCTCCGTGGCCAGCGCCATGGAGGCCATCCACACCGGCGTGCGTCAGCTGTCGGCGCATAAATATGGCGGAGCGCCAAAGCGGGCCCTGACCATCTCCATCCCGCAGGTACACGGCGTTGCCTGGCTTGCCACCAGGCTTTTCACCTTCATGGCTGAAAGCCCGAATTTCCAGCTGAAGGTTTTGACCTCTAGCCATTTCCACGGCGTCGACTGGCGCAAGACCGATGTCGCGATCATCTACGGCATGCCGCCATGGCCGGGCTTCTGGTGGCGTCTGCTGCACGGCATCCACATGACGCCGGTTTGCAGCCCGCAACTCCTGCGCGGGCCGAACGCCATCCGCCAGCCCTCGGACCTCGCCTTTCATCGGTTACTGCATGAGGACGACGGCTCGCAGTGGCGACGCTGGCAAGCCGAAGCAGGCATTCCCTATGCCGGCGAGTCCGACGTGCATTTCGACGATTTCGGCATTGTACTCCAGGCAGCTAGAGATGGCTTTGGCGTAGCGCTTAGCGATGAAGTCGTGTCGGCACGCGATCTCGACGAAGGCCGGCTCGTGCAGCCGCTCCGCCTGATCGTGCCAGCTCTTCACAACTACTATTGCATCTGCCCCGACGTGAAGCGCGAAACCGCCGAGGTCAGTTCCTTCATCGACTGGCTCATCGAGGAAGCGGCCTCGCCGTTGGGGCCGCGGGACGAAACAAAAAATACAGCTAACCAAAGCTCTTGAAAGGGCAGGAGCTACCGCCCGACTGATTGGCGTCGAATCACCCGGTTGGCAATGAGTCTGGCCATTCCTGCGCGCCATGTAGGACGCGAAGAATACGTATGTCGTTTCGGTAACGGCATACGCAGGACACGCACCGCATCAGATACCGTAAGCCCCATGCTCTCAAGCACGGCGGAGGCACGATCGCGGACTTCAGAATCAATGCGTGCTTGGACAAGTGCGTTTGCAGCCATAGTTATCTCCACATCCAAGGATAAGGCAATGCAATTGCATGACAAAACCCATAGTGAACCCAAACCATTTCGCGCCGACATGTCCCTATTAAGCTCTTGAAGGGATACGAACCGCTGACTCCATCTTTCATTGAAGCAGGCGGAACAGGGCCATCATTTCGCGAGGTACCCGCCATCGGCATCGAAGCATGCGCCGGTGACGAAGGACGAGGCATCGGATAGCAGGAAGAGAATGACATTGGTGATCTCGTCCGCCTGCCCGACCCGCTGCATCGGATGAAGTGCGGCAGCGGCCCGGCGTTTTTCGTCGTTCAAATGTCCCAGCAGCGGCGTGTCGATAAAGCCCGGCGCGACAGCGTTGATGCGGATGCCTTGTGCTGCATGGTCGAGGGCGGCTGCCTTGGTGAGGCCGATGACGCCATGTTTGGCGGCAGTGTACGCCGGCTGGCCGGCAAAGCCGCGAAACCCCATGATGGAAGAGACATTGACGATGGAACCACCGCCGCGCACCAGCATGGCCGGAACCTGGTGCCGCACCGCGTTGAACACGCCGGTCAGGTTGACCGCAATGATCCTGTCCCATTGCTCAGACGGATAAGACGCGGTTGCGCAGCGCGGCAAGTCGATGCCGGCGGAATTGACGGCGAAATCCAGGCCGCCGAACTTGTCGACACCACGCTTGATAGCCTCTTCCACGCTGGCTATCGTTGTGACATCGACTTCGACCGCCAGCACGGTCTCCGATGGGAGCGTCTTGGCGAAGGCGTCCAGACGTATCTTATCCCGATCCACGAGAACGAGCTTCGCACCGAGATCGGCTAGTCTGCGGGCAGTCGCAGCGCCGATACCCGAAGCGGCGCCTGAAACGAAGGCAACCTTGCCCAAAAATGCCGCGGGATCGAAAAGGGGAGATGCCATGCGTCTACGCCTGCCGTGACCTACTTGTAAACGCCGACCCAGATGATGATGGTCGGTTCAGTCTTTGAGGGATTGTGGGAGCGGTAGGTCGACGAGCGATTGAAGCGGTAGCTGTCGCCCTCGACGAGCTCGAACTTTTCTTCATCCACCCAGAGCTCCAGACGCCCCTTGAGAATGTACCCGTATTCGGCGCCGGACGTCGGCACGTTCTTGGGTTCCGTCTCAAGACCGGGTTCGAAAGTCGACATCATGAATTCGACATCGGAATCGAGCTGCGGCGTCAGGAGTTCGGTTCGTGCACCGCGATGCAGCATGAAGCGGCGTTGCCCGCTGCGAACGACGATATCCTTTTCGCGCTCGGCGTCCGGTTGCTTCTCTTCCAGATCGACAAACCAACTCATCGGCACGCCGAAGATCGTACAGGCTGCGTACAAGTCCTTCAGTGTCGGCTGCGACAGGCCGCGTTCGAGCTGGCTGACATAACCCGTTGAACGGTTCAGCCCTTCGGCAAGCTGCTGGATGGTAATGCGTCGTGAGCGTCGAAGTTCACGCAGCGTCTTGCCTACATGATCGGGCGTCGGGGCTTCGAAAACAGAATTGGACATCGAGCATAACCTGATAAATTCACTTGAATGATGGAATTGATCAAACACTTCATCGAAGTCAACGCCAGCCTTGGATTGCAATCCCCACCGGGCCGGTTGTCCCCATCTACCAGGCCATCTCAGCCAAACGTTCCCGCCGTGGTGCCGCCATCCAACATATAGACCATACCGTTGGCATAACTCGCCTGCGGCGACAGCAGGTGGCCGATCGCATCAGCCACTTCCTCCGGCCGGGCGAAACGGCCGAGCGGCACGCGGCGCTCGTAGAAGGCTCGGTCGTAGCCGCCGCAGCTTTCCTTCAGGAGACCGTCAGCCATCGGCGTGTCGACGAAGCTCGGGCAGACGACGTTGCTGCGCAGGCCTTCGGGGCCATGATCGAGCGCCATGCAACGGATCAGGCCGACCACACCATGCTTTGATGCGCTGTAGGCGGCATAACCACGTGAACCACGCACACCGGAGTCCGAACTGACCGCGACGAAGGCGGAGGACGGGTTGTGCAACAGATGCGGAACCGCATGCCGCGCCAGCAGGAAAGGGCCTGTCAGGTTCACAGCCAGCGTGATCTCCCAGGTCTCGTCGGTTAGCGTCGTGACGTCACCTTTCCGTGCAACGCCGGCTGCGGCGACAACACCGGAGAGAAGGCCGTGTCCTTCGACAGCCCGGCCGACCGCACTCCCGACGTCGTTGTCCGCCGACGCGTCACCCACCACCGCAATGACCGCCGCTCCCCGGCTTTGGCAGGCGCTTGCTACCTCCGCCATCGCCGACGCGTTGCGATCGAACAGGGTGAGCGCGACACCGTCTTTAGCCAGATAAATCGCGGTTGCCCGCCCGATCCCGGAGGCCGCGCCGGAGATCAGGACGGATGTCTGGACCTTAGGCATGTTTCCTCCGTATATGCCCTGTCAGGCGCCGAGATAGGCAGCCTTGAGATCGGGGTCGTTGAGCACATTGTTGGCGCCCCCCTCCACCGAGCAGCAACCGGCATCGATCACATAGGCATAGTCGGCGATTTCCAGGGCCACCGCGGCATTCTGCTCGACAACGATGAGGCTGATGCCGGATTTCGACAGCGTGATAATGATCTCGAAGATCTGGTTGATGATCTTCGGCGCCAGACCGAGCGAAGGCTCATCCAGCATCAGGAGCTCGGGCGTCGCCATCAGCGAGCGGCCGATCGCCAGCATCTGCTGCTGGCCGCCGCTCATCCGGCTCGCCAGCGAATGCCGCCTCTCCCTGAGGATCGGGAACATGTCGTAGACCTGGGTCCTGATCTCGTCGAAGCCGCGCCCACGACCGGGGATGTAGCCGGCCAGCAGGTTCTCCTCGACCGTCAGCCGCTGGAGGATCTGGCGACCCTCCGGGCAATGGGCGAGACCGAGGCGGGTGATCTCTTCAGGCGGCAGGCCCTTGATCGGCCGGCCCTTAAACTCGATCTCACCGGAATAGATCTGTGTCAGGCCGGAAATCGAGCGCAGGGTCGATGTCTTCCCCGCGCCGTTCGCGCCGATGATCGTGACGATCTCGCCGGCGCGGACTTCCAGATCAATACCGAACAATACCTGCGTTCGCCCGTAACCCGCCTTGAGCCCGGCGACTTTGAGCAAGCTTGCGGATATCGTCGAGTTCTTCCGTGGTTCCAAGATAGGCCTCCTGCACTCTTTCGTTCGTGCGCACCAGATCCGGCGTGCCGGAGCAAAGCAGCTCGCCATAGTTCAAGACGTCGATCCGGTCGGAAATGGACATCACCATGTCCATGTCGTGTTCGACGAGGATGATCGCGCGGTCTTCACGTCTCAGGCCGGCGATCATCGCCGCCATGTCCTTCGTTTCGGTATGGTTGAGGCCAGCGGCCGGCTCGTCCAGCAGCACGATCGGCGCCTGTGTGACGAAGGCGCGCGCCAGTTCGAGGATCTTCTGCCGCCCGTACGGCAGGTCGCCGGCCAGAACATCCGCCACATCCGAAAGATGAAATTCGGTGAGGCAGGCGTGGCAGACCTCGAGCCGCTCGGCCTTACTCAGCCGTTTCGCACCGGTCAGGAAGGTCAACCACGACTGCGGGAAGAAGCAGACCTCGAGATTCTCGAGAACCGTCATGCCGTCGAAGAGGCGGAGGTTCTGGTAGGTGCGCGACACGCCGAGCTGGGCGATGCGGTGCTTCGGCAACCTGTTGAGCGCCGTCGCGCCCAGCCGGATCGTACCTGATGTCACCGAATAGGAGCCGGCGATCATGTTGACGACGGTGGATTTGCCGGCACCGTTCGGCCCGATGATCGAATAGATCGAACCGACGTCGAAGGACAACGACAGGCTCCGGATCGCGACGAGTGAACCGAAATGCTTGCTTACGTTTTCGAGGGCGAGAGCCATAGGTTCCGGACCTTTCGAATGATGAAGCCGAGGTTGAAGCGGGGCGAGACGAGACCGGCAGGACGAAGAACGATAACGGTCACGAGGACGACGCCATAGATCAGCAGGCGATATTGCGCGGCGAAATGCAGGACTTCCGGCAGCACGATGAGCACCACGGCCCCGGCGATGACGCCGACGATATTACCAACGCCGCCGATGATGATGATCAGCACGACGAGCAACGACTCCTGGAAGGTGAAGCTTTCCGGGCTGACGAAGCGTTGGAAGGAGCCGAAGATCACGCCGCCGGCACCGCCGATGGCGGCACTCAGCGCAAAGGCCAGCAGCTTCAGCGTCGTGGTGTTGATGCCGAGGCCACGCACCACGTCCTGGTCCTCGCGCAGCGCCCGCCAGGCTTTCCCGAGGATTGAGCGTTCCATGTAGTAGACGCCAGCGCAGACGATGATGGCCAGCATGAGCAGCAGCCAGTAGAAATGCACCGGGCTGGTTAGCGGCAGGCCGAAGAGGCTCGCCCGGTCGAGGCCGGCAATACCCTGCGGACCGTTGGTCAGGTCATCGGCATTGTTGATGGCAATGCGGATGATCTCGCCGAAGGAGAGCGTGACGATGGCGAGATAGTCACCGCGCAGCTTCAGAACCGGAAACCCGAGCAGGATCCCCGCTATGGCGCCGGCTGCGGCTCCTATGAACAGGATGACGACAAACGGCAGGTGGATGTCGAATTGCCCGCTGGCAAGCAGGGCATAGGCATAAGCGCCCACCGCGTAGAAAGCGATGAAGCCAAGATCGAGCAGACCTGCGTAACCGACCACGAGGTTCAGGCCGACAGCCAGGATGATGTAGATCAGGATACTGTCCACGACGCGGACGTAGTAGGATGGAAGGTACGGCACCAGCGCCAACAGAACCACGCAAAGCGCGAGAACCGCAAGAAGACTGAGCCGCCGGGCGATCACCGAATTCCCCATGGATCAGTAATCCTTCTTTGCAACGGTCGTTTCTTCCGAGACGGTCTCGCCGAGCAAGCCGGCGGGCTTGAACAGAAGAACGAGAATGAGAACGGCGAAGGCGAAGACATCGCGATATTCCGTGCCGATGTAGCCGAAGGAGATAATCGGCAGGAAGGCCGTGCCGAAAGTCTCGATAGCGCCGAGCAGGAAGCCGCCGAGCATTGCGCCCGGAATGGACCCGATGCCGCCGAGAATGGCCGCTGTGAAAGCCTTCAGGCCGATGACGGAGCCCATGGTCGGCTGCATGATGCCATAGTAAGATGCGTACATGATGCCGGCCATGGCCCCGAGCCCGGGGCCGATGAAGAAGACAAGGCTGACAGCGCGGTTGACACGGATGCCGAGCAGGCTCGATGTCGTCCAACTCTCGGACGCCGCACGGATCCAGATACCGAGGCGCGTGCCGTTGACGAAGAGCGTCAAGCCCACCATCAACAGGACCGCAGCGACGAGGATACCGAACTGTACCGTTGTCACCATGCCGCCGAGCGCATCGATCGGTGTGCTTGGCACGATCGCCGGGAAATGCACCGGCTGCGGGCCGACCGTCACACGCACCGCACTCTGCAGCACGATGGACATGCCGAGCGCGCTCAACATCGGCGCAAGGCGGCCATAGGCGCGCAGCGGCCGGTAGGCGAAGCGCTCGATCGCCACGCCGAGCAGGCCGACGATAACGAAACTCGCGATGATCGCGACGGCGGAATCGAGCACCGGCGCCAAACCACCCAGGCCGATAAGCCCACTGAAAATGAACGTGTATATATACGGGCCGAGCATGAAGAACTCGCCATGGGCGAAGTTGATCAGGCGCATCACGCCGTAGACCATCGTGTAGCCAAGGGCGATCAATCCGTAGATAGCACCGATAGCGAGCGCGAAGATCAGCTGTTGGAGAAAGTAGTCAAACAAGGGGATCGCCTCTATGACGACGGGCCGGCACGGACTGCGCCGGCCCCGTTGAACAAATGTCCAGCTGATTACTGCTTGATCAGTTCGAACTTGCCGTCCTTGACGACGTAGAGGTACATCGGCGCGGTGGTGTTTTCACCATTCTCATCGAAAGCGACCGGGCCGAGCAATGTCTCTACCGTCACGCCATGCAACTGCGCGAGAACGCCCGTGCGGTCCAGGCTTTCAGCCTTTTCCACCGCGGCGGCCATCACCTGCGCATTGGCGAAGCCGAGCGAGGCATAGGGACCGGGTGCACGGCCGAAGCGGGCCTGGTGGCGGTCGGAGAAGTCCTTCAGTTCCGGCGAGGAATCGTAGGGCGGAAGCTGGAAGGTCATGAGCGCACCCTCAGCGGACGCTGCACCGACCTGTGTGATGAAATCGACGGTAAAACCGATATCCGGGCCGATGAACTGGGCCTTCAGGCCCTGCTCGCGCATCTGCTTGAGGAACAGGGCAAGCTGCGGCATGCCGGCGCCCATATAGACGACATCGGGGTTTTCCAGCTTGATGGAGGCGATCAGCGCCGAGAAATCGACGTCCTCGGGGTTCGTGCCGAAGGTACCGGAGATTTTGCCGCCGCCGGCCTCGAAATTGTCCTTGAAGACGCCCGCGATGCCCTGGCCGAAGACGGTCTTGTCATGCACGAGCACGGCATTCTTCAGGCCGAGCTTCTCCGTCACATATTTCGCCGGCAATGCGCCCTGCACGAAGTCGTTTGCGACGGGGCGCACAACGGTCTTAAAGCCCATGCGCATGAGTTCCGGGTTGGTCGCGGGGACGACCTGCGGCATGCCGCATTCCGAGTAGATATCGAGGGCAGGCATGGTGACGCCGCTGTTCATGTGGCCGATGACGCCGATGACGGCGCTGTCGTCGCAGAACTGCTGGGCAACGAGCGTTCCCTGACGCGGGTCGGCGCGATCATCGAGCGGGCGGAAGACCACCTTGTTGCCCTTGATGCCGCCCTTCTCGTTGAGCTGGTCGAAATAGAGCTGGGCGCCGTCGATCTGCGACTGGCCGAACTCGGCCTGTGCGCCGGACATCGGCGCACTGCCACCCAGCACGATGTCATCTGCCAGCACCGGCATGGCACCGGAGGCGAAGAGGAGTGCTGCGGCAGAAAGAAGTATATGGGTTCTGTTCATTTTGGTTCCCCTTTTGCTCGTTGAGATTCGTCGCACGGAACTCCCGTCCGGGCAACGCACGCATGAAATTATTCGGCACATTCTTCACAGAAGTGACCAGGCACGCGACTACCTGAAGTTTCCCTTCCCTTCCTCATTTCGCGAGATAACCACCGTCAACCGCCAGCACGTGGCCGGTAGTCATTGCCGAGGCCGGTCCGGCCAGAAAAATCATGGCGGAGGCCACCTCGTCCGGTTCGGCCAGGCGCTTCAGTGGCGTCAGGCTGCGGATCTTTTCCATCTGCGATCCGTCGGCCATCAAATGATCGATCAGAGGCGTGCGAACCCAGGTCGGCGCCACCGCGTTGACGCGAATGTCGTGATCGGCCCATTCGACGGCCAGCGTCCGGGTGAGGTTCACCACGCCGGCCTTGGTCGATTGATACGAGAGGTTCGGATGGAGGCCACCACCCGAATAGCTCATGATCGAGGCCGTGTTGATCACCACGCCGGGCATGCCCCGAGCGATCCAGGAGCGGGCAGCCGTCCGCGAGCACAAGAACATGCCCGTCAAATTGACCGAGACGACGCTGTTCCAATCTTCGATCGCAAGCTCGATCGATGGTCGTCGGATCGAGATGCCCGCATTGTTGACCAGAATGTCGAGACCGCCTGCCTCCTGCTCCGCCGCGGCGAAGACAGCCAGAACATCGCCCTCATCGGTAACGTCGAGGGCGAAGGCTGTCGCCGCACCGCCAGCCTCCTGCACCTCCCGGCAAACGGCTTCCGCCGCCGGCCGATCCCGATCGAGAACCACCACATGCGCCCCGAAAGCAGCGAACATCAGCGCCGCAGCGCGACCGATGCCACCACCGCCACCGGTGATGAAGACCCGCTTTTCATCGAGCCTGAACATCTTTTCGGGCGCATTTGCACACATCATGTGTACGGTTCCCTGTTCAGCTCGTTTTCAGCCGACGATCTTGCCGAAGCCGAGGACGAAGTTGGCGACGATCATTTCCGCACCGACGATCTCGCGAATCTGGAAGTCGGAGAACGGATCGCTGGCGCTGCCACCGATCTTGATCTCGGCCCTGCCGAGGGCATGACGGAGCGTTTCGGACTGACCGAGCGAGTTTTCGATGATCTGCGTCTCGACGGCCGCATTTTCCGGCGACGGAATGATACGGGTCTGGAAACGCGGGTGTAGAGCCGGCTTCTCGAAGGCCGGACCATCAGCCTTGAAGTCGATCTCGATCAACGACGTGCCGCGGCGCGAGAGCTTGGCCGTGACTGCCGTTTCGCTCGCCTTCCACTCGACTTCGCCCATTTTCTTCGGATAACCCCAGACCTCGCGGCCGACCGCCATGGAGTCATCATTGGTGACGATCTCGTACAGCACGTGACCGCCCGGGCGACCCTGGTAGCTCATCGGCACCACGATGCCGCCTTCCGCATAGGACCCGAGCGCGCCGCCGGCCGGCACGTCCATGATGAAGAATTCGATAACGTCGCCCCGGACGTCGAACTGCGCCGGCAAAGCCGCGCGGATCGCCGCCTCGTCAACGCGGCAGAACACGCTGACCTTGCTGAAGGCTTTGTAATCGAACGGCGGCGCCTGATAGAGGGGCGCGCGCTGCGGGAGGGCATAGGCGTTCTGGGACATGGCAGAGAGGGTCTTTCCTGTGTGTTCACTTCAGAACGAAATTCACACTAATGAAAAAATGAAGTCAAGATTTCATTTTTGTGATTTTCACAAATTCGTCTGTGAAACGAACTTGATCGTCTGGAATGTCTCAAGTGCCTCAGGCCCGCCCTCGGAGCCGTACCCGGAATCCTTCACGCCGTTGAAGGGAACCTCCGCATAGGCAAGGCCGTAATCGTTGATCGAAAGCATGCCCGTTTCGATGTCTTCGGCGAAACGCTGCGCGTGTCTCTGGGACCGCGTGAAGGCATAGGCGGCCAAGCCGAACGGCAACCGGTTCGCCTCGGCAATTGCCGCATCCACCGCCGCGAAACGGTTGACGACCGCGACAGGCCCAAACGGCTCCTCGTTCATGATCGCGGCGTCCTGCGGCACGTCGGCCAGCACCGTCGGCTCGAAGAAGAAGCCGGCATTGCCGATGCGGTTGCCGCCAGTCAGCAGGCGGCCGCCCTTGGCGACCGCGTCGCCGATCAGTCGGTCCATCGCGTCGAGGCGGCGGGCATTCGCCATCGGCCCCATGTCGATACCGTCGGAAAGACCATCTCCCACCTTCACGGCCTTCGCCGCGGTGACGAAGTCTTCGAGGACAGTGTCGAAGACAGGCTCTTCCACCAGCACGCGCGTCGGCGCGATGCAGACCTGGCCCGCATTGTGGAACTTGTGGCCGGCCAGCATCGAAACCGCGGACGAAAGGTCCGCATCGGCGCAGACGATGTACGGCGCATGGCCGCCCAGCTCCATCGTCACCCGCTTCATGTGGGCGCCGGCGACCGCGGTCAGATGTTTGCCGACCGGCGTCGAACCGGTGAAGGACACCTTGCGGATCACCGGATGCGGAATGAGATACTCGGAAATTTCCGAAGGTGTGCCGTAGAGAAGGTTGATCGCGCCATCAGGGAAACCGGCATCGGCAAAGGCGCGAACCATGGCTGCGCAGGAGGCCGGCGCCTCTTCGGCGGCCTTCAGGATGACCGTGCAGCCGGCGGCAAGAGCCGCGCAAATCTTGCGGATCGCCTGGGCGACCGGATAGTTCCAGGGCGTGAACGCAGCGACCACGCCGATCGGCTCCTTCATGACCATCTGCTGCACGCCGGGCTTGCGCGCCGGGATGATGCGGCCGTAGGAGCGGATGGCCTCTTCCGCGAACCATCGGATGACATCATCGGCGTTGCGCAGTTCCGACCGGGCTTCGGCAAGCGGCTTGCCCTGTTCCATGGTCAGGACGGGCGCGATATCATCGATACGGGCACGCAGCTTGTCGGCGGCCGCATGGAGCAGTTTTGCGCGGTCGCGTGCCGTCGTCTTGCGCCACTGTTCGAAGGCTTTGGCAGCGGCTGCGAGCGCACGATCCATGTCGCGGGTGGTCGCTTTCGCGACACGGCCGATTTCGCCGCCGGTCGCCGGATTGAGAACCGCGAGCGTTTCACCGTCTGAGCCGTTCGTCCATTCGCCGGCGATGAAGAGTTGGGTATCAGGATACATGTTCTGTCTCATTGGATTTCGTCAGTCATCGGTCGAAGCACACGAGCGTGCGGGCAAGAACGCCTTGCTCCAGCCAGCGGAAGGCCTCATTGATCTGCTCCAGCGGCACGCGCGCACCGACCTGGCGATCCAGGTCGAAACGGCCGGCCCGGTAGAGGCCGAGGATGCGTTCGAAATCACGCTCGGGAACCCCGCCGCCATAGTTGCTGCCGATGATGCGCTTCTGGGTATTCGGCAAAGTCGAGGCCGGCAGCGAGACCATCTCGCCCTTGGCGGCGATGCCCACGGAAATCACTGAACCGCCGAGCCGGACGCTGTCATAGGCAAGTGCGATTGCCGCGGGCCGCCCGGTGCAATCGATGATGCTGTCGGGTCCGCGGCCGCGGCTCAGCGCCTTCAGTTCCGCGGTGACATCCTGCGTTGCGGAATTCAGAAAGTGCGTCGCGCCGAACGAACGGGCGACCGCTTCCTTTTCCGGATTGATATCGATGGCGACGACCGCTTCGGCTCCAGCGATGGACGCCGCATGGATGGCATTGATGCCCACACCACCGATACCGATGACACCGACAATCTCGCCGGGCTCGACGCGCGCATCGTTCACCACCGCGCCGAAACCCGTCGTTACCGCGCAACCGACGAGGGCTGCGACCTCAAAGGGAATGTCGTGCTCGATCTTGGAGCAGCCCGCTTCCGGCACGACCGCGAGCTCTGCAAAACTCGACACGCAGGTGAAATGATTGACCGGCTTTTGCGCACTGCCGAGCCGGCGGGCACCGTTCCAGAGCGTGTTGCCGCCCGCAGCGTCACCATAGGTGTCGCACATAGTCGGCAGGCGCTTGTGGCAGTAGAAGCATTCGCCGCAGTTGGGCGCCCAGGAGAGAATGACGTGGTCGCCCTTCTTCACCTTCGACACTGCCGAACCGATGCGCTCGACAATGCCGGCCGCTTCATGGCCAAGGATGACAGGCAGGCTGGGGCGCGACTTGCCCTTTGCGGCGCTGAGATCGCTGTGGCAGACGCCGGTCGCGATGATGCGCACCAGCACCTCTCGATCGCCGGGATTAGCGATCGGCACATCCTCGATGACGAGGTCTTCGTTGAACGTGTAGAGAACGGCGGCCTTCATTCTGACTGTCTCCCCTTGGGGTATGCGGTTGTGGGCGTATCGGGACCGGACCTCATCGGCCGGTGCGTTGCTGCCTGTCCCAGCTGCCTTCGACGGATACGGGCAGTCGGTGCTTCATGATGCGCTGGCTTGGCGTGCGCTCGAACTCCTCGACCACGGTGAGGTAGCGCGGGTTCTGGAACGGCGCCAGACGATGAGCAAGCCAATCGGAGAAAGCCGGATAGTCGATGGCCGCCCCTTCCTTGGGCTTGATAAACAGCTTGATCTCCTGTTCGCCGACTTCGGCCTTGACGCCGATCAGCGCACAGTCTTCAACCATCGGATGACTGCCGGCGACGTGCTCCACCTCGAACGCCGAAACGTTCTCGCCCTTCACCCGAACGCTGTCCGTCAGCCGGCCGAGGAAAAAGAGGTTGCCGTCCGCATCGATCATGCCAAGGTCGCCGGTGTGGAAACCGTCCGGCCGGAGCGCCTTGGCTGTCGCCTCTTCATTGCGGAAATAGCCGGCGAAGACCGCGCCCGCCTGACGCGGATGGACGACGATCTCGCCATGCACGCCCGCCGCTACGGGCGCACCCTGTTCGTCGAGAATCTCGACGGAAAGCCAAGGCACAGGCGTGCCGACGGAACCGAGTACGCCGGCCGCGTTGAATGTGGTGATGCTGGAGGATTCCGTCATGCCGTAGCATTCGCGCAGTGGCGTGCCGAAGCGCTCCTCGAAGGCGCGCCAGATATCGCGCGGACAACCACCGCCCCAGGCGGCGCGAACCTTGTGGTCACGATCGCGCGCACTCTCTGGCTGCTTGAGGAGGATCTGCAACACACCACCGAGATAGTGGATCTGCGTCGCGCCGCAGTCGCGCACCTGATCCCAGAAACGACTGGCGCTGAAGCGCTGCACCATGGACAGTTTGACGTCGCGCAGCAACGGGATCGGGATAAGCTGCGCGCCGCCGATGTGATAAAGCGGCTCCCAGACGAAGAAGACATCGCCATCGCGCGCATCCGAGCAGAGCATCGCGCCCTCCGCCGCATAGCGTAACATGCGATGGGTGACGCGCACCCCCTTCGGGCGGCCGGTCGTGCCGGACGTGTAATTCAGCGCAAAGAGGTCATCGGCTGCCGGCAGCGGCTCGGCGAAAACGTGATCGCCGTTGGCAAGCCGGTCGAGCGATTCCGTGTCGCCTGCCTCTGCGATGAGCCGGAACGCCGAGATGTCGGCACCGCATTCCGAGATATTCGGAAAGAGATCACGATCGGCGAAGACGACGCGCGGATCGCAATGTTCCAGAATGTATCTCAACCCGTCGCCACGCAGCTGCACATTCACTGGCACCCAGACGGCGCCGCACTTGGCGATGGCGAACAGCACGGCGAGGCTGTCGGGGCTGTTGCGCAGCATCAGCGCCACGCGATCGCCCTTCTCGACGCCGAGGCGACGAAGCGCGACCGCGACATTGTCCGATTTGGAATGAAGAGCGGCAAAGGTGATCGGTTCGCCGTCGAACGTCGAATAGATGGCATCGGGCGAAGCGGCGGCCCGAGCCGGCAGGCGAGAAATGAAACCTTGGTCTTCCACACTATAGTCCTGAAAAATCATTGATCTTGAAAAGCGGACTGCAATGCGGTTCAGCCGGACTTCGCCTTTGATTTGGCGGCGAAAAACTGTTCCATCATGCGGTTGGGCTCGCCGTCGCCATAGGCGATGCGCTGGTTGCGCACGCCGGCTGCAAGCGCGTCGCGGAAACGGACCTCGGTGACTTCACGGAAACGCTGCTTGTTGAGCTTCATGGCAAGCCTCGGCTTGGCGGCAAGCTGTTCGCCGAGCGCCAATGATGCTTCCAGCACCTCCACGCGCGGGACGATCCGGTTGATGAGGCCGATGGCGACGCATTCCGCCGCCTCCATCATGCGACCGCTGAGGGTCAGGTCGGTGGTGCGCGCAAGCCCGATCATCTCCATCATGATCCATGGACCAGTCGTGCTCGCGATCCCGGAATTGATCTCCGGCTGCCCCATCTTCACGCCGTCATGGCCGATGCGGAAATCGCCGAGCAAGGTCACCTGGAAAGCCGAGCCTGCAGCCAGGCCGTTCAGCGCCATGATCAACGGCTTGGAGAGGCTGCGTATCCGATCGTAGAGCCGCTCCCATTCGCCGATCCAGAGCTCCGCGCGGTCGGGGTCGAAGGTCTTGGTCTCGTTGAGATCCTGCCCGGCACCAAAGGCGCGTTCGCCTGCCCCGGTCATGATGATCGCACCGACGGCGGCGTCCTCTTCGGCGGATTCCAGCGCAGCCATGAGGTCAAGGCGCATGTGGGAATGCCAGGCATTGAGAACCTCAGGGCGATTCAGCGTGATCACGCGGCAAGAGCCGCGCTGCTCTGTCAAAATGAAATTTGTCATGTGATCCATCGTATTGTATTGCGATACGGAGTATCGTATTTCAATACACGAAATTGTCAATGGGGTTTTCACGACACAAAAAAGCCCTCGCCGGCAGGTCGGCGAAGGCTCGAAAATCGTGCATTGAAGACGTTAGAAGGTAGAGGAGGCCTGCGAGATCGAGCGCGCGGCTGCCACGACGAGAGGCGCGAATGTCTCTTCCGCCTTTTCCGCCGTGTAGCGCGCGTTGGACACACCGATATTGACCGCTGCAACAGGACGTCCGATCTGGTCAATCACCGCGGCAGCGACCGAGAGATCGCCTGGAAAGAACTCACCCCAAGTCGTCGCATAACCGGCACTACGTGCGGCATCGAGCCGTTCGACCAGCCCATCGACCGTGTGTACCGTCTGCGGCGTGAAGGCCTGCAAGGGCGACCGCTCGATGAGCGAGAGAGCCTCCGCCGCCGGCAGTCGGGAGAGGATCGCCCGACCCGGCGCCGTGCAGAAGGCAGGCATACGCGTGCCAACGACGACATCGGTGTTGAGCATATGGCGGCTCATGAAACGGGCAGCGAAGACGATCTCCGTACCGTCAGGCAGCGTGAGGTTGACCGCCTCCTCCGTCTCGCGGCTGAGATGGAGGAGATAGGGCATCGCCTGGTTGACCAGCGGGTTGGCTGTGATGAAATGGCGCGCCATTTCGAGGCTGCGCAGGCTGAGCTCGAAACGCTTGGTCACCGGGTCCTTTTGCAAATAGCCCAGCTTGTTCAGTGTATGGGTAAAACGTTGCGCGGCGCTCTTGTCGAGGCCGACATTCGCGCCGATCTGCGCCAGACTGAGGGTCCTGTTGGTGCCGTCGAAGGCCTCCAGCACCCGAAACGCCTTTTCCACGGATCGCACCATCAGCGGATCGGTATCGTCGGCACTTTTCTGGTCATCAGAGGACAAGCTCGTCACCTTGGCAATCGCTTCGCCGCACCTAGGGGCGGCATGGCAGAACCTGTCTCGTGTAACCCGGCCTCCCGGTATCGGCAAGTCCGCCGGATTTCAGCGGGGCACCTGTCAGCTCAGGCGGAGTCCTTGAACAGAAGATCGCGCACGCGGTCGGAATCATGTGCGACGTGCTGGCGCATCAGGCCGCGGGCTCTTTCGCTGTCTGCGCAGAGGATGGCGTTGGCTAGCGGACGATAGTCCACCGCTTCCGGCGCCGGCGACAGGGCGCTCTGATTGCAGAAATACCAGAGCCCGAGGGCGAGATTGAAGTTCTGCGGCAGCATGGCCACGAGGTAGTCACCTCGGCCTGCCGCCACAAACCGCCCTGGCGCTTGCAAGGGAAATCGTCTCCGGCGCCGGTGCCCTGGCAAAGGCCGCCGACATTTCCCCTACAGAATTGCGCCGCCAGGTCATCAGCCCAGGCAGCACCACCCAAGCATCGCTCCGCGTACTTATCGATAACGATGCCCTGAAAAGTCCACTCAACCTCGCGGCAATCGCAGCCCACTATCGCGCTGTCGAGATTGCTAGCGAGGCATGACGCTGGCGTGGCTAGGATGGCAGCTAACCCGCTTTTGGTATTGAAGGGATACGAACCGCCCCTCCTCCCGATTCTTCCATGACTCTCGCCCACGAAATCCGAGCCGGACGCGGATCGGCGCAAGACAAACGTGCAAGCTTTCAAAGCCCATACGGCTAGTCACTTGCCATCTGCTATACCGATCCATGAACCGCTCGAGGCCTATCCTCACAGAGGCTTCGGATGGTTTCCAGCGCTTGGCGCAGACGCTCCATAGTGATGGAGCCGGAAATATTGATTCGGATCGCCTGCTCGATTTCCTTGTTGTCGGCGGCGAAATCGGGCGACGGCAGGATCTTCACACCGCGGCGGCGGCAGCTGGCGGCGAAGTCGAGCGCTCGCCACGGCTGCGGCAAGCGCAGCCACAGGAACATTGAATAGGGCGCCGACTGGTAATCCAAGCCGCTGAAGACTTCCGCGACCATTACTTGACGCTTATTGACTTCTCGCCGGTTGGCCTCGAGCAACCTGCGAGCAGTGCCGACCTCGATCCACCGACTCATAATTAGTGCAGAAACAGGCGTCGACATGGATCCGGTCAGGCGAGCGGATTCGGCCGCAATACCGATATGGTCGGCCGGCGCAACGAGGTATCCCAAGCAGAGACTGGGCGCGAGAGCCTTTGAAGCCGTCGTGATATAAAAGGCGCGCTCCGGACACATCGATGAGATTGGCCTCAGTCCGTTTTCTGCAAGCAGCGAATAGACGTCATCCTCGACGACGATGAAGTCGAAGGTCTGCGCCAGCGAAGCTATCCGGGCCCTTCGCTCTGCGTCAAGCGTCTTCGCGGTGGGGTTGTGTAATGTAGGCACGACGAAAAGCGCGGCCATCCGGTGATTTCGGCAAAGCGCTTCAATAGCATCCGGGATAAGGCCCTGCTCGTCGGAATCGACACAAAGCAAAGAGAATTGAAGGGTTGCGGCAAGCGCGCGTAACCCGAAATAGGTCAGTCGATCGGTCATCACCACATCACCGGGCTTGATGAAGGTAGCGAGCGCCGTGAACAGACCATGCTGCGCGCCACTCGTGACGACGACGCGGTCGGGAGTAGTGGCGAGGCCAGCCTCCGCCATCCACTGACATCCCGCCGCGCGCGCCCAGAGCGAACCGTTCAGCGAAGAATAATTCTCCACTTCCTTGAAGCGGGGATCGCTGCCGATGCGGGCGAGTTCAGCAGCATAAGCGAGAATGAAATCCGAAACGGGCGGAGAATTATATGTGAGGTCGGCAAGTTCGGCAGTCCCGGCTGCGGTTTCCGGCGGCGAAAACGACTGTGAAGCAACGATGGTGCCGAGACGTTTTTTGCCCATCACAAGTCCGCGCGCCTGAAGTTCCTGATAAGCGCGCAGGATCGTGGAGACGTTCACGCCGAGTTGGGTGGCGAGATCGCGTTGAGTTGGAAGGGCAGTGCCCGGCGGATAGAGCCCGGAAGCGATCTCAGCTTGTAGACGTGCAGCAATCGCTGAATAGGCCGGCCCTTTGTCTGGCTTTTCTCTCTTCATTGTCTGTCTCGGGCCATGCTTTGGATTTAACGTCAAAGATCTCAAGAAACACAAAAACTACGCATGCTTAGCACCAAAATGGCGATCTCTCGAACAATAGCCTTCCGGTCGATCTGAATCAAGAAACCAATTAAAAATGGTTTTCTCGCGATATTAATATAGACAAAGTAGGCTTTGTATGAATTTATTCTCGTGCTGTATGGTTTTATGGAGGAGCCGCTCTGCGGTTAAAAACCATTTATGTCCGAGGTCTCGCCTAGCAATCCAGCCGTTCCCTTGCAGGGGCGAACCATCGCAGTCATCGGCGCGGGCATCGTCGGCGCGGCCGCGGCGGTCTTTCTTCAGAACGTCGGCCACAGGGTAACCTTGTGGGATCCGCGAGGCCCGGCGGGCGGCGCATCCTATGGAAATGCCGGCATCGTCGAGGCCTCGAGCTGCCTGCCGATCGCCACGCCCGGCATCCTGCGCGAAATCCCCTCCATGCTCATGGACAGGGATGGGCCGGTCATCATCCGCCCGGGGTATTTCCCGAAGGCGCTACCCTGGCTGATGCGACTGGTGCTCGCCACGCGCTGGTCGAAGATCGAAAGGACGGCGCAGGCATTGCTTTCGCTGAGCCGCAACGCGATCGCAGCTTACGATGCCCTTCTTCGCATCGTTCCTGTTGGCGATGTTATTCACAATGTCGGCAGATTGACGGTTTATTCCACCGAGGCGGGCTTTGAGGGCGGCGCGGATTCGCGTCGCTTCGCGACGGAGCATGGCATGGCTCTGGATGTGCTTGACCGGTCGGCGATCCACGATCTGGAGCCGCATCTGGCGCCGAAATTTTCAATGGGCGTCCTACAGCCGCATTCGCGCTTCGTCAGCAATCCCAAGCGGCTGGTCGAGGCATGCGTCAATCATCTTTTGGCGCATGGCGGCGAATTGCGCCCGGCCGCCGTCACGCGCATCGAAAGCCGCGACGGCGGCTGCACGATCGTCACCGAAAGCGGCGCGCATTCCTTCGATGCCGTCGTGGTCGCCTGCGGCGCTTGGTCAGAGCCGCTGTGCGAAAGCCTCGGCCTATCCGTGCCGCTCGAATCCGAGCGCGGTTATCACCTTCTCCTGCCCCAGCCGAAAAAGACCCTGAGCCGCCCGACACTGTGGGCCGAGCATTACATCAACCTCTGCCCGATGGAGGAAGGCCTGCGCATGACCGTCGGCGTGGAATATGCCGGGCGGGATGCTCCTCCCGATTACGGCCGTGCCCACCGGCTTCTCGTGCATGCACGCACCATGCTGCCCTCGCTTGCAGGCGAGCCGAAAAGCGAATGGCTGGGTCTGCGCCCGTCCCTGCCGGACTCGCTGCCGGTTCTCGGCCCGGCACCGGGGCATCCGAACGTCATCCTCGCCTTCGGGCATAACCATATTGGCCTGACGCTCGGCCCCGCTACCGGTCAGGTCGTCGCCGATCTCGTTTCAGGCCGCAAACCGGCTCTGGATTTGGCGCCCTTCGCGCCGACACGCTCCTACGTCCGATAATTCCGAACAAACCAGCAAAGGGGAACAGCATGAGCGACCATCACGACAGCAAATTGCAAAAAGGCATCAGCCGCCGCGCCTTCAACCTTGCCGGTCTTGGCTCCGTGGCGGCGCTCGTCGCCCTGAAGGCCGCGCCCTCCTGGGCCGCGGGCGAAAAGCTTACCTATTACGGCTTCGGCGGCATGACGCAGAAGGCAATGCACGAGGCGGGCCTTGCACCGTTCAGCAAGGCAACCGCCATCGAAGTGGTGGAAGGCACCTTCGGCGACGAAACCGAGGTCATCACCCGCATCAAATCGGGCGGTGCGGGCGATCTGAACGTCTTCGCCAATTCCGGCTTCGAAATGTACAAGCGTTATGTCGATCTCGAAGCCAATTCCGAACTGAACGAAGCCAATATCCCCAATCTGAAGCTTGTCTCGCCGACCCTCATCGAACGGCTGCGCAAGCTGACACCGAACGGCAAGCTCTCAGGCGTTCCCTATAATTACGGCACAACTGGCATTGCTTACAACACCAAGCATGTGTCACCGGAAGAGGCCCGATCGCTCGGCTTCAAGCTGCTGTGGGACAAACGCTTTGAAGGCAAAATGGCGCTCAGCAACAATGCGATGGAGCGCATCTGGGCAGCGGCCGTCCATGCCGGACAGGATACGAACAATATGAGCAACACCGACGCGCTCATGACATCGCTTCGCGAGCAGCGTCCGCTGGTCAAGAAATACTGGGAATCCGGGGCGGAGGTCATGGATCTGCTCGCCAAGGAGGAGGTGATCATCGCCGATATCTGGTCGACGCGCGCCACGGCGTTGAAGAAGCAGGGCTATCCGATCGAGTATCTGGAACCGGAACAGTGCCTTGCCTGGATGCAGAATCTGTTCGTGCTGAAAGGTTCGCCAATGGAGCCCTGCGAGAAGTTGCTCGATTTCCTGCTGAAGCCGGAAGTCAATTTCGACTATTGCCAGCGCACCAACAACGGCTCCTCGCTCGATCCCAAGCAGACCGAGTTCCCCCAGCAATTGAAGGAACAGGCGGGCTACGATCCGAGCGGCACCTTTGCCGGGTTCAGCATCCCCGATGGCATCTATTGGGCGGAGAATCTCGACCGGTTCGAAACCCAGTGGCGGCGGATCGCCAAGGGCGCCTGAGGCGCCCGGGATCGCCGAAGACACGTGGCGCCCTCGAACGCTGCGTGTCTCTTTCTCATGTCCACAAAGGAGTACTGCCGGATCATGTTGGAATTTCGCTCAGTCACGCTGCGTTACGGCTCCTTCGTTGCCGTTCACGATGTCAACCTGACTGTGGAGACAGGCGGCTTCGTGGCGTTGCTGGGACCATCGGGCTGCGGCAAGACCACCCTGCTGCGCTCCGTCGCCGGTCTTGCCGGGGTAAGCGACGGCGACATCCTCATCAACGGCCGCCCGGTGACCGATGTGCCCATCCACAAGCGCAATGTCGGCCTCGTCTTCCAGAACTACGCTCTCTTCCCCCACAAGACGGTGTTCGACAACATCGCCTTCGGCCTCAAATATCGCGGCCTGCCGAAAGCTGAGATCGCCGCAAAGGTCAACGAAGCACTGGAGATGGTCCGTCTTCCCGCAACCGCAGTGCGCTATCCATCGCAACTGTCCGGCGGCCAGCAACAGCGCATCGCCATTGCCCGCGCCATCGTCACGAAGCCTGACGTCCTGCTTCTCGACGAACCGCTGTCGGCGCTCGACGCCAACCTGCGCGCCGACATGCGCAGCGAAATCCGCGCGCTGCAGCAGGCAACCGGCATCACCACCGTCTTCGTCACCCACGATCAGGAAGAAGCGCTCGCCATGGCCGATGTGGTTGTTGTCATGAAGGACGGGCGCATCATCCAGACCGGCACGCCGGAGGATATCTACCGCACTCCGAAGTCGCGTTTCGTCGCAGAATTCCTCGGCCACGCCAACGTGCTTGCGGCAACCGTGGCCGAAAGCGACAAGGATTCAACGCTAATCGATGTGGTGGGCATTCGCACCCGCATCCCCGGCCGCGTATCAGCAAGACCGGGCGAAGCAGTCGAAGCCGTCATCCGTTCACCGTATGTCCGTGTCGGCCCGCCGGGCGTGTCCCAGGCCCCCACGGCGCGGGTGGTCGAGCGCACCTTCCTCGGCGACAAGACTACCTACACGCTCGACCTCGAAGGATTGCGCATCACCGCCTCCGCCCCCGACGACAGCCGCCCGCTGCAGGTGGGCGATCTGGCAGAAACGAGCTTCGATCCCGATCGCATCGCCCTTCTCGATGCAGCCGGAAACCATCTGCCCATCGAAGGAAGGGTCTGATATGGCGGCGGCTCCCCTTGAGCGCGGCGACCGGCTGCGCCTTATCCTACTTCTGGCACCAGCCATCATTGTGCTGGTGCTGCTGATCATCGCACCCACCGCAATGATGCTGCGCTACAGCTTCAATACCTATATTGGCGGCGGCCGCGATGCCGCGGGCTTTAACCTCGAAAACTGGGCCATGCTGTTTTCCGATCCCTATTATTATACCGGCCTCTGGAAAACCATACGCATAGCGCTGACGGCCACCATCATCGCCGTCTTCATCGGCTACCCCGTCGCCTATACCATCGCCTTTTCCGCCGCCATGCTGCGGCCCTTCCTGTTGCTGCTGCTGGTCCTGCCCTTCTGGATCAGCTTCATCATCCGCAACCTCGCCTGGATCAATATTCTCGGCGAACGCGGCGCGGTGAACGCCTTCCTGATGTGGGCCGGCATCACCGATGCGCCGCTGACCCTGCTTTACACCGAATTCTCCGTCATCCTCGGCATATTGAGCTTCGTGCTGCCCTATCTCATCCTCAACATCTATGTCAGCATCGATGGCATCGACCGCAACCTGCTGCATGCCGCCAGAACCCTTGGCTGCACCTCATGGCAGGCGTTCCGCGAGATCACCCTGCCGCTGTCACTACCGGGCCTCTGCTCCGGCATTCTCCTGTCGCTGGTACTGGCGGCGGGCACTTATATCACGCCAGCCCTCCTTGGCGGACCCGACGACTATATGTTTGGCAACATTATCGCCGACACCATCAATCACGAACTTAACTGGCCGATGGGCGCCGTGCTGTCGCTCGCCCTGACGCTGCTGCTACTTCTGCTGACCGCCGTCTATAGCCGCTATCTCGGCATCGGTTCGATCACGAAAGGGCTGACGCGATGACTTCCGCCGATGACAGCCCCGGCTGGCTGCTCAAACTCTTCACCGCGCTCGTCTACCTGTTCTTGTTCGGGCCGGTCTTCGTGGTGATCCTGCTTTCCTTCAACACCGCCGAATACGGCTCCTTCCCGATCCAGGGCTTCGGGCTGCACTGGTTCGGCGAACTCTTCGCCAACCAGACGGTGATGCGCGCGTTGAAAACCTCGCTGCTACTTGGCGTGCTGACCGCTCTCATCTGCGGCACCGTCGGCATTCTCGCCGCCCTTGCACTGGTCCGCTACGAGTTTCCCGGCAAGAAGCTCATCAACACGTTCCTGCTCACCCCGCTTCTGGTGCCAGAAACGGTGCTGGCAGTCGGACTTTTGCTGTTCCTGCAATGGTTCAAGCAACCGCGCAGTTTCGGGCTGCTGCTGACGGGCCATATCATGCTGGCACTGCCCTATGTGGTGCTGGTCGTGCATGCACGGCTGATGACCATACAGAAGGCTTATGAGGAAGCCGCCGCCACCCTTGGCGCCAACCGCTTCCAGGTATTCCGCGAAATCACCCTGCCGCTGCTGATGCCGGCCGTCGTCGCCGGACTGTTGTTGTCCTTCACGCTGTCCTTCGACAACGTCACCGCCTCGATCTTCTGGCGTCCGGTCGGCACCGAAACCTTACCTACGCAAATCTACAGCATGCTGCGCGATTCCGTCAGCCCCGAGATCAATGCGCTCGGCACCATCATGGTCGCCATCACCGTCGGGTTACCCCTCATCGGCATCGCGCTATTCCGCATCCTCTCGCAAAGGCGGCTGTAGTCTCAGACAGGAAGGCATTTTCCATGGCACCACGAGTGAACAGGATCGTTACATCTCAATGGACCGGCGAGGCGGCCGATGTCGTCATCATCGGCGGCGGGATCATCGGTTGCAGCACGGCGCTGTTTCTGGCCGAGCGTGGCATTTCGACGGCTCTCCTTGAAAAATCGGAGATCGCCTGCGAGCAATCCAGCCGCAACTGGGGTTGGTGCCGAACGCAGGGGCGCGATATCCGCGAACTACCGCTGATACTCGAAAGCATGCGGCTGTGGCGCGATCTGGAAGCCCGCCTGCCGGGCGCGACCGGCTTTGCCGTCTGCGGCACGCTGAACGTCTTTTCCACTGACCGGCAGATCGACGAGGGCCACGGTTGGCTGGAAAAAGCGCGCGATTACAGTGTCGATTGCCGTATGCTCTCCGCTGCCGAAATTTCCCGCCTCGTCCCCGAACATCGCGGCCGGTGGCGCGAAGCGCTATACGCCCCCTCCGACGGGCGAGCTGAACCCGGCATGGCCGCCCCCGCCATCGCCGCCGCCGCCATGCGGGCAGGAGCGCGCATCCATACCCGCACTGCCGTGGAGGGGATCGAGCTTTCCGGCGGGCGGATATCCGGCGTGCTGCTCGACAGGGGGCGTCGTCTCGCCTGCCAGCGAGTGGTGCTTGCGGGAGGCGCCTGGTCAAGCGCCATGTTGCGCCCCCTCGACATCCGCCTGCCGCAGCTTGCGATCACCGAATCCACATTGCGCACCGAAGCCTTCGATGGCGGTCCTGCTCTTTCCATGAAAGGCGGCGGCTTTTCCATCCGCAAACGGCTCGATGGCGGCTATACGGTCGGCTTCGGCACCACGATGACGGCGGAAATCGTCGCCGACAGTTTTCGCTTCCTGCCGGATTTCCTCGGGCTGATGCGGGAGGAGTGGCGCTCTATCCGGCTCCAGGCAGGCAGACGCACAGCCGGAAGCTTTCTTTCCCCCCAACAGTTCAACCGGCCGCGAACGGATGCCGTCCTGGACCCAGCGCCTGTCCGCCGCGATCTTTCGAAAGCCTGGCACCATCTGGTGGAAACCTTCCCCCATTTCCGTGGCGCAAAGATTGCGGAAGAATGGGCTGGCCTGATCGACGTCACACCCGACGCCGTTCCCGTCATCGCGCCTGTGGAGGCCGCACCAGGTCTGGTGGTGTCCACCGGCTATTCGGGTCATGGCTTCGGGCTGGGTCTGGGCGCCGGCCGCCTGACCGCTGATCTCGTCGCCAACGACAATCCGGTGGTCGATCCCTCCCCCTTCCGCCTGTCGCGCTTCCGCGGCAACCAGTCCTGACCCTAGGAGGAGCAGCCATGTCATCGCTTCGTCCGGACGATCCACGCCTGCTTTCCCTGCCAACGCCTTGCGCGATGATCGACGTCGCCGCGCTGACGCGCAACATCGATACCATGGCGTTCCATGCCCGGCAGGCCGGAATTGCGTTGCGGCCGCATGCAAAAACTCACAAATGCGCCGAGATTGCGCGCCTCCAGCTCGAGGCGGGGGCCGTGGGGATCGCCTGCGCCACAATCGGCGAGGCCGAAGCGCTTGCCGACGCCAGCGTCGGGCCCCTGATGATTACGTCTCCGCTGGCGGGCGATGAAAAGTACGCGCGCGCCGTGCAACTGGGCGAACGGGTGGATCTCACCTTGACCCTCGATCATCAGGATCATCTAGCCCAGATCGAGGCGGTAAAAAGCCGTAATGCCCGCCCCATTTCGGTTGTCGTCGAACTCGATGTCGGGCAGGGCCGCTCCGGGACACAGTCCGTTGCTGCCGCCATTTCGCTTGCAGAACGTGCGGTCTTTTCCCCTGCTGTGGTTTTTTGTGGCATTCAAGGCTTTGCTGGACAGGTGCAGCACATTGCCGATCACGATGCCCGCGAAGCCGGAGCCCGGCAGGTGGCGGATACCTTGAGGCAGACCCTCACCGGGCTGCGCCAGGCCGGGATCACGGCAGACATCGTCACGGGCAGCGGCACCGGAACCTTCGGTTTCGATTGCGCCGGGCCGTTCAACGAGGTGCAGGTCGGTTCCTATGTCTTCATGGACGCGGACTATCGACGCATCACCGACAAGGAGGGCGGCGCCCTGCCCTATGAACAATCACTGTTCATCCTGACAACCGTGGTGTCGGCCAACCGCGAAGGACAGGTGACGGTGGATGCTGGCACGAAGGCTGTTGCCTTCAACGGCCCTGTGCCGGATATGATCCTCGGCGCGCCGAACGGTTCCTCCTACCACTTTGCTGGCGATGAACATGGCGTCGTCCGGCTACCACCGGGACGGAAGCCGCCGCGCCTCGGTAGCCGCCTGCTTCTCGCCGCGACGCATTGCGACCCGACCGCCAATCTCTACGGGCATTACATCGCCTTATCCGGCAAGAGCGCGGAGAAATGGCACGTACTCGGGCGCCACTGAACATTCCGGCGATTCCCATCGACGAGTAAGAAAACAGCTATGACTGATTATCCCGCTCTCTTCTTTCCTCGAAGCCCGGATGACCAGCCTCTTGATAGGGCAGCTTCATATTCATCATCCAGATACCGCTCCGCGAAGACGGTCCATGGAACTCGGCGATATCACAGCACGAAAGCCGTGCCGACGGCGAGCAGCATCGAGTTTTCTTTGCGGCCCGTCAGCCTCACCCCATAGGGCATTCCATAGACCGCGCAGACCCAGTAGACCACGAGGCTGCCGATCATGAACATCCGGCTGCGTGCGAAGTTCAGCACGTTCATGATGCCGAAGATGAGCGTGAGGCCGGGCGGAATCAGCGCGCAATTGGTCGATAGGATCGCGCCACTGATGATGAATTGTTCCATGCCGTCTCTCGTCGATTGCGTCGCCGTTTCACCACTGCGCTCCCATCCCAGCTTCGGCCTTAAATGCGCACGCGGACGCCACTCTTCTGGTAGACGCAGCGGCTCTGGGCTTATGCAGATAAGCTGTGACGCTGGCTTCTAAAAAGGCTCGAACCGATAACAGCATAGGACCGCTCACGGCATTGCTCACAGCTTGGTGTGTATTCGTCTTTTAAGGCGGGCAAATCATTTTTTCTGATCAACTAGCGACTGGTTGACCAATTTACTCCTTGATGCTATCCCATGGCAATCGGATGATGCCAGAGGGAGGCAGGGATGGAAGTTCTGAAGGGATTGAGCCGGATCGACGTCACGAGTCCGTCCGAGCAGATCATCCAGCAGCTCCGCGCCCTCATCGCCCAGGGCGTCATCAAGCCCGGTGATCGCCTGCCGGCGGAGCGTGCCCTCGCTGAACAGTTTGGCGTCGGACGCAGCGCCGTGCGCGAGGCGCTTCTCAAGCTGGAGTTCTTCGGCATCCTGCGCACGCGCCCGCAGAGCGGCACGGTGGTCGAGGACAACATGACGTCCTCGGGCATTTCGGGCCTTATCGCCAACATGCTGTCGATTGCCGACCCGGCCCCTGCCGACATGGTCGAGGCGCGCAGGATTCTCGAAGTGCAGACGGCGCGTCTTGCTGCGGAACGGGCTGGCAAGGCTGCGATCGCCGCCATCCGCGCGGTGCATGAAACCCATGTAGCCGCGGTCGCCGAAAACCGGCCGTCCATCGAGCCGGACGTGCTCTTCCATCTTGAAGTCGCCAAGGCAACCGGCAACGAGGCGCTGCACTCCATGGTGAGCGTCTTCGCGCCCCGTATCATTTCCAGTGCCAAGGAAAGCGGCACCTGCGATGCAGGGCGTGCGACCCAGGCGCTGGAGGAGCATGCGACCATCCTGCGCGCCATCGAGCGCGGCAATGCGGACGCGGCGGGCCATGCCATGCATCGGCACCTGATCATGACGGGGACGCGCTACAGCGAACTCGACGCCGGAACCTGATCCGCGCTCCGCGGCAAGGTAATTCAACACCCTGGGAGGGAATAATGAGGACTGCCACTTTCGTTGGCGGCGCGGGCTTCGCGTTGCTTATGAGCCTGTCGGCTCACGCCGTCGAACTCAAGCTCGCGCATGCGCATCAGGACTCGATGGAATCCGAGATCCATACGACTTCCTGGCTGTTCCAGAAGTATGCACAGGACTTCGGAACCAACTTCAACGTGACCATTCACCCCAACAACCAGCTCGGCCAGGAGCGCGAGGTCTATGAGGCCATGCAGCTCGGCTCCGGTGCCGATTGCATCATCTCCGGCACCGCCATCCTGGGCAATTTCGAGAAGAAGGTCGGCGTGCTCGACCTGCCCTTCCTCTGGAAGGACTACGACCATGTCCATCGTGTCCTCGACGGCGAGGTCGGCGCGGAGCTGCAGACCGCATTGCGCGACAGCGGCTTCGAGGTCATCGCCTGGCTGGATAGCTGGGGCTATCGCAACGTGGCCACGACCAACAAGGCCATCACGAATGTCGAAGACCTCAAGGGCCTGAAGATCCGCACGATCCCGACGGATACCTACGTCAAGGCGATCAACGCCATGGGCGCCAATGCCACGCCGATGGCATTCGGTGAAATCTACACGGCCATGGAAACGGGCGTGCTCGACGGGCTTGAGCACAATGCCTCCATCATCCTCGCCAACAAGTTCAACGAGGTCGCGCACAACTACGCGCTGACGCGCCACCTGTTCGGCCCGCTGGCATTCGTCTGCTCCAGCACTTTCGTCAGCTCGCTCTCGGAAGCCGACAAGGCGACCCTGCAGAAGGCGGCCTGGTTTGCCCGCGATGCACAACGTTCGCTGGCACCGCTGCGCGAAGGCGAAGCCCTGAAGGCCCTGGCCGATGCAGGCGTCAACGTCACGCAGGTCGATACGGCACCGCTCCAGTCGGCCGCCGCAAGCGTGCAGGACGAGCTTGCCACATCCTTCGAAGCCACCGGGCTCCTCGAAAAGATCCGCGCCGCGGCGAAGTGAACCTATCAGCGGCGCCCCTGGCGGGGCGCCGTCCATTCCGGAGAATGCCATGTCCTTTCACATTCACGCGCACGACAACGAGAACCAGCCCATCGTCGTGCCGGGCGGACCCCTTTCGCTCATCTACTTCAACCTCGTCAGGCTGAAGGCCGGCGAACGCCACGTCTTCGAGCGTGAAGAGCTGGAAGCGCATCTCGTGCCGCTGCACGGCCTCGTCGATATCCATGTCGGCGGGCATGGCTTCAGCGCCGTCGGCGGAAGACAGAGCATTTGGGACGGCCGCGCCGACAGCGTCTACGCCGGCAGCCGGGGCGCAATTACCATCGAGGCACTCAGCGATTGCGAGGTCGCCATTGCCGGCGCGCACTGCGTAGAGGAGTACCCTCCGTTCCGCGTGACGCCGGAAGAGGTGGAAATGGTCGCCGTCGGTTCCAGCGAGACGCATTCGCGGCGCGACATCTACCACCTTCTCGGCCAGAACGGAGAAGGCCGCAGCGGTCGCCTGCTGGTCAGCGAGCTCTATTGCGAACAGGGCTGCTGGTCGGGCTACCCGCCCCACAAGCACGATACGGACCGGGACGGAGAAACGGACCACGAAGAGCTCTACCACTACCGTTTCCAGCCCGAGACCGGCTTCGGCGGTCAGTTCCTCTATCATGAAGGCGAGGCGCGACAGGTCGTGATGACGGGTCACCGCGATACGGTGCTGGTCGCCGGCGGCTATCACCCGACGGTCACCTCGCCGGGCCATGCCGAATACATCTTCACCATTCTCGCCGGCCGGACGAAGCGCGGATTGCTCCAGCATTTCGAGGAGCGGCACGCTCATCTGAAGGATGCCATTCCCGGCATCGGGACGATGCAGGCGAAGTTCCGCTGAGGCGGCACCGGCAGATCAATCAACAAAGGCGGACGGCAGCGGGACGGGAGTGGCCCGGCCGATCTGCCTACCACGTCGCAGGGAGGGGTTGCGATGCATGTCACATCTGATTTCGATACGGTCGAGAAGGAGGCATCCGGCAAGCCGGTCGCGACGCTTCCCGGGCCGCTCGGCACGCTCTTCTCGGCAGTCCATCGGCTGTTCGAGATCGCGGTCGTCATCCTGTTCGCCGCCATGGTCTTCGCCGCGCTGTGGCAGGTCTTCAACCGGTTCCTCCTCGGCAGCACGCTGAGCTGGTCGGAAGAGTTCCAGCGCTACAGCCATATCTGGCTGGTGTTCTTCGCGGTGCCCATCGGCTATCGCCGCAACGCCCATATCGGCGTCGACATTCTCCAGAATGCGCTTAGCGCTCGCGGCGCGCTGGTTCTCGGCTGGATCATCGATCTCGCCTGGCTGGTTCTGGGCATCGCGATCATCTCCGGAACCGCAACGCTGATGGGCGTCGCCTGGCGGCAGACCAGCCCCGGCATGGGCGTGACGATGGACAAAGTCTATCTCGGCCTCCTTATCGGCGGAGCCTATCTCGTCTTCACGGCCGTGGACCGGTTGCTTCAAAAGGTACTGGGAGTATCGGCAGCATGACGCTCATTCTTCTCTTCGGCGGCCTCCTCGTTCTGGTCGGGCTGGGTCTACCCGTGCTGCTGGCGATCGGCCTGACCAGCGCGGCCGGCATCTTCGTCATGCCCGGCGTCAACTTCGCACTCTTCGCGCAGCGCACCTTTGCCATGCTGGATTCCTTCAGCCTGCTCGCGCTACCCTATTTCATCCTTGCGGGATCATTGATGTCCAAGGGCGGGCTTTCCGGTGCGCTCGTCACCTTCGCGCAGACGCTCGTCGGGCATCTGCGCGGCAGCCTCGGTCACACCAGTGTCGTCGCCTGCACGGCCATGGCGAACGTCTCCGGCTCCTCTGCGGCCGAGGCTGCATCGATCGGCTCCATCATGATCCCGTCGATGAAGAAACAGGGCTACCAGCCGGGCCTCGCCGCCAGCATCGTCGCCGTCGCAGCCATCATCGGCCCCATCATTCCTCCTTCGATGACGATGATCGTCTATGGCGCCATGACGGGTGTCTCGATCGGCGGCCTCTTCATGGCGGGCATCGTTCCCGGCCTGCTTCTTGCCGCGCTGCTGTCGGGCTTCATCCGGATCCTCGCGATGTTCCCGCAATATCCGGCCCTGCGTCATCATACGAAGCGCGCCACGTTCCGGGAGATCCTGAACGGCATCCGCGGCGCATGGGTGGCGCTTCTGGCACCGTTCATCATCCTCGGCGGCATTTTTGCCGGCGTCTTCACGGCCACCGAAGCGGGCGTCGCGGCCTGCCTCTACTCGGCCATCGTCAGCATGTTCGTCTATCGCGAGATCCGTCTGCGTGACCTGCCGGGCATCTTCCTGGATGCGGCCGTTACCGTCGCCATGGTCGTCGGCATCATCGCCGTCGCCGGCGCACTCGGCTGGCTCCTGTCCTACGTCAATTTCAACCAGTCGGTTCTCGCGCTGCTGCAATCGATCTCCAGCGACCGCTACGTCGTCCTGCTCAGTCTGCTCGGCATCATCCTCATCCTGACGATGTTCCTGGAAAGCCTTGCGGTGCTGATCGTCTTCGTTCCTGTTGCCGCCTATGTCGGGCAGGCCTTCGGCTTCGATCCGCTGCATCTCGGCATTCTGATGATCGTCACGACGCAGCTTGGCGCCGTCACGCCACCCGTCGCCGTGCTGCTCTTCATCACCAGCGCGATCGCCGAGGCGCGGTTTGTCGATGTGGTCAAGCACGCCCTGCCCTTCATCGGCGTACTCATCGTGTACCTTCTGATCCTCGCCTTCGTGCCGCAGATCAGCACCACGGTGCCGCACCTCCTGGGACATTGACCCTGCACTCCCCCTCCTCGCCTGTCGACAGCGGCGAGGACTTGCCTGAATCCCATGGAAGGAAGCCCATGAGTACTCAACTGTTCGATCTGACGGGCAAGCGCGCGCTCGTCACCGGCTCCTCGCAGGGCATCGGCCTTGCGCTTGCAAGGGGGCTGGCGGCCGCAGGTGCGGACGTCGTCCTCAACGGCCGCGATGCGGTCAAGCTCGCCGCCGCGGCGCGGGACCTTGGCGCCGGGCACACGCTCGCCTTCGACGCGACGGATCATGGGGCCGTGCGCGAGGCCATCGATGCGTTCGAGACCGGGGTCGGCGCCATCGACATCCTCGTCAACAATGCCGGGATGCAGCACCGCACCCCGCTGGAGGATTTTCCGGAAGATGCCTTCGAACGCCTCCTGAAGACCAACATCTCGACGGTCTTCAATGTCGGCCAGGCCGTCGCCCGCCACATGATCGGCCGCGGCGCCGGCAAGATCATCAACATCGCCAGCGTCCAGACCGCGCTCGCCCGTCCGGGCATTGCGCCCTACACCGCGACCAAGGGCGCCGTCGGCAACCTCACGAAGGGCATGGCGACGGACTGGGCGAAATACGGCCTGCAATGCAACGCCATCGCGCCGGGCTACTTCGATACGCCGCTGAATGCCGCACTGGTTGCCGACCCGGCCTTCACCGAGTGGCTGGAGAAACGCACGCCGGCCGGCCGCTGGGGAAGAGTGGAGGAGCTTGTCGGCGCCTGCGTCTTCCTTGCTTCGAATGCTTCCTCCTTCGTCAACGGGCACGTGCTCTATGTCGACGGCGGCATCACGGCCTCGCTCTAACATGGGTATCCCTCCCGACCAGCAGCGCCTCGTCCTCATGGGTGTCGCCGGCTGCGGCAAGACGACAGTCGGCACGGCTCTCGCCATGCGCATCGACGCCACCTATCTCGACGGCGACGACCTGCATCCGCCGGCAAACATCGCGAAAATGAGCCGTGGCGAACCGCTGACGGACGACGACCGCTGGCCCTGGCTGACCCTCGTCGGCCAGAGGCTCGCCGAACCGGACAGCACCCTCATTCTCGGCTGCTCGGCGCTGAAGCGCAGTTACCGCGACCACATCCGCCGCGAGGCCGGCGCACCGGTCACCTTCGTCCACCTGTCCGGCAGTAGGGACCTGATTGGCGCGCGCATGGCCACCAGGGCCGGGCACTTCATGCCGACGAGCCTTGTCGACAGCCAATTCGCCGCACTCGAGCTGCCAGAGAACGATGAGAAAGCCATAATTGTCGATATCGATGCACCGCTAAGAAGCGTTGTCGAGCAGATTGCTGCCGCGATCAGACGAGACTGAACGACCTGCCGTGGCCTAATCGGACCGGTTCAATGCCGTGCAGCCCGCCGCTCTGCTACGGACCTGCTGGAAATACGCCAGCGCTGCGGACGCACCGTGCTCGCAAGCTCGCGCCTCGAAAAAGCAGCAACAAGGCCGGCCACCGTCCTGCAACGTTCGATGCTTGCTGCTACGTCCGAGGCAGAGGTGAGGGCAGTCTTCGGATACGCCCTTCCGCAAACATCATCAACGATCTGAAAACGCTTAGTAATCCAGAGCTTCAGAAGCTCGAAATAAGCGCTGGCTGGGGCGCCAGGATTCCCAGCCAAGGATTCCGCCCTATTTCAAGCCATTGAGAAGATTATTAAACCCTTATCACCTAATACTCCCTGTACGACAGTCTTGTACTACAATCCAATACGACAGTCCGGTGGAATTTTATGGCTGCTATGCGAAATTATCGCCGCCTTATGGTTACGCCCCTACAGTGACAGTCAATCCATCGGTCCCACCAGATGGACCTTTCGGGGGCGGCTAGACGGCTACCTGAACGCTCACAGCGACAGCAGGGTCGTGATAATCTGTCCAGCGGATTTTCCCGGGAAACTAATCAGGCTTGGCGCGTCTTAAACTTGAGACCTTGCTTTAAAAGCCTCCTCTACGGCAAGCGACCGGAGGATTACGTACACCATCAAGACGCACGACCTTGAAAATCAAGCCAAGCTCGCGTACATCTTGAACAAGTACCTTGCACAAGGGAGATGGAGATGCCCCAAGCTGCCGTGGATGACAACAAGCGCATGAATCTGCGCGTCTCGCCGGAAACGAAGGCCAAGCTCGTACGCGCGGCCGCATTGCGCAACACCGACCTGACCAACTTCGTGACCCAGACCGCCTTGCGGGAGGCCGAAGCCGTGATCGAGGCGGCCGAGGTCGTTCGGCTCTCGTCACGCGATCATGCGCGCGTGCTTGAGCTGATGGAAAACCCGCCTAAGCCCAACGCAAAATTGCGCTCGGCAATCGCGGCGTTGCCCGACACCCTATGACACTGCCCACATGGAGAGAAGAAGCCATCGCGAAGTCGCATGATCGTCAGTCTTTCGACTGCGGCGATCCGGCGATGAACGAGTTTTTCCGGCGCTACGCGCGTCAAAGCCACGAACAAAATGCTTCAAAGACTTTCTGCGCAATCGACGTCGCCACGCCCAATCGCGTGCTCGGCTTCTACACCGTTGCCCCCTCCGCCATAGCCCATGAGCTAGTGCCGGCGTCGATGACGAAAGGATTGGCCCAGCACGAGGTTTCCGGTTTCAAGCTGGCACGCATTGCGACCGACGTGAAGGTAGCCGGCCACGGCTTGGGTGGCCAACTCCTCGCGGCCGTTGCGTTGCGCTGCCTGCGGGTCGCCACCGAGGCTGGCGGCGCGTTGCTGATCATCGACGCAAAGGGGGGGCGGGCGGCCAAATGGTATGCCAGCTACGGGGCCGAGCCGCTCAAAAACAGTCCCCTCACGCTGGTCATGCCGCTCGCAACCTTCGCCGCCGACCTCAAGGCCAAAGGCCTTCTCTGACGGAGGCGGCCATTTGACTATAGTCATCTATTCGCGCGGCGCTAGCGGTGCATGACCGCAGAACTTTCTGAATATCCCGAATAGCAGTAGGTCGATACATTGAGTACCAATATGGGCCGGTTGTGCACTTCAGCTTGCGCACGCTAGATATCCGATTTGGGGCCGTGAGCTGATAGTCCGCTTGTGGAGAACGAGGTCGAGAAAGCAGACTTCAACAGTGTGTTCGGAACACATAGGTGCAGTTCGAATCTCCTCCGATGAGATGCGGGATAGTGGTGAGCACTATGTCTATTTCAGGCAAGATGGAGTTTCCCTCGTCGGGAAAAATTGCGAGATCGACAAGTTCCGCGCCATCAACCTCCGGACATGTGGCGGCTCCATTCAGGGTGGAGCCTGCTGTTGCAAGACCACCGATAAACGTACCGTGAGATACACCGCCGAGTGTGACCTCGGCGGCGCAATATCCCGACGTCTGGCCCTATCGCATCGTCGGCATGACGAAATCCGCGCCTGAACGGATGCCAGTCGGCCAGCGGGTCGTGATGGTCTTGAGCTTGGTGTACAAGCGTACGCCTTCAAGGCCGTGCATATGATGGTCGCCGAAGGAAGCATGGGGACGGTCTAGGGCGCATCATCGACTTCCTGCGCGTTCAGGGAGGGCTATGAATTCCGGACGGCGCACGATGCACTGAACAAACTCACCGCAGCGGGACCACGCAGCCGTTTTATCGAAGTCTTCGGCATTGATCGCGAATATCCAAGAAGCGTTGCCGAATTGAGGTGCAGCGGCGAACGATGGCGCCACACCTCTTTGCTAGGCGGCTCGTTGTGCACTATCCCATCCGTCCGGGCGGCCGAACTGGAACCGGGCGAGAAGACCATCGAGTGTCGCGCTTTCCTGCGCCAGAGCGGCACCAGCGGCATTCATCTCCTCAACCATTGCAGCATTCTGCTGCGTGACCTGGTCCATGTGATTTACCGCGGTGTTGATTTGCAGAAGACCAGCGGACTGTTCCTGCGCTGCCGTCGCGATTGCCTCCATGTGCCGCGTAACCGACTGGACAAGTTCAGCGATCTCGTCGAGCCCCGCGCCGGTATCGCTGACCAAACGCACGCCCTCGCCCACGGCGGCTTCGGAGTTGCCGATCAGTTCCTTGATTTCCCTCGCAGCCTTGGCGGACCGCTGGGCAAGCTCACGAACCTCCTGCGCGACGACGGCAAAGCCCTTGCCCGCCTCCCCCGCGCGTGCCGCTTCCACCCCGGCATTCAGCGCGAGAAGATTAGTCTGGAAGGCGATCTCGTCGATGACGCCTATGATCTGGCCGATCTGCCGTGCAGCGTGATCGATCCGTTCCATCGCAAGAACAGCACTCTCTACGACGGTGCCTGCCTGCCCGGCCCTGCTCTCCGCATGTCGTACGATGTCGCGGGCTTCGTCTGCGCGTTTCGAGGTCGCTGCCACATTGGCGGTAATCTCTTCCAGCGCCGCAGCGGTTTCCTCCAGCGACGCGGCCTGCTGCTCGGTGCGGCGGGAAAGATCGTCGGACGCCGACGACACCTCACGCGAGCCGCCCGTGACGGTCGAAACCGAGACACCAACACTTTCCAGGGTTTCACGCAATTGTCGGACAGATGCGTTGAAGTCCTGCCGAAGTGCTTCGAAATGCGTGTCGAGCGGTTGCTGCAACTCACACATCATGTCACCAGCCGCAAGGCGCTGCATGCTGGCGGCGAATATCGAGGTTGCACGGACGAGACGAGCCTCGGCTTCGGCTTCCGCGGCCTGCTGCATCTCGGTGCGCTCGCGCTCGACCTGTGCGCGCCGCTCTGTCTCTGCCGCTTCCAGCTCTCGATTACGCACGGCAGCCTCGTGGAAAACCTCTACGGCCTGCTCCATGTCACCGATTTCATCCTTGCGGCCGGTCGTGACCGGATCAAAGTCGAGATCGCCGGAAGCCAGTCGATCCATGGCTCCGACCATGCGCCCGATCGGACGTACGACCGTCATCGCCATTAATCCGGAAAGGCCCATCACCATAAGGCCGACAACGATGCAAACGAGGACGAGAGTGAGGAAACTGCGATAGGCCGCCCCGGCAGTCGCAAGCGCGAGATCGCCGATATCCTTGAGATTTTCAGTCTCTATTACCTTCAGCGCATCGATACGCTCCGTTGCGGCAGCAAACCATAGCGGACTCTCCAAACCTTCGAGCATCGCATCCACGCCTCCGGCAACGATACGCGCGCGAAAATCCTCCATCGTTTGCGACACATCAGTCAGCATATGCTCGTAGCGGGCACGGTGACTATCATCCTGCACGGAGAGCGCCGATGTGATCAACGCATCCTGCTGACCGGCAAGCCCCGCGAATAAGCCAAACCGTACCGGATCAACCCGACCGGAAACGATGAAGCCGTTGCCGAGGGCACGTTCCTGACCGGCCGCCTCCTTGGCCTGCATCAGATGGACATAGCCGAGCATGCGTTGCGCAATCCCCGCATCAGAAGCGAGCCTGGACAGGCGATTTGTCAGCACAATGATATCATCAATGGTGGCCGTATAGGTTGCAAAGGCATCCGGCCCCCCCGCCGTCAGCGCATCGACGGACGGGCGCAGGTCGGCGATCGCGGCCAGCTTTTCCTCCAGACCGCGCCGTACCGAAGAGAGATCGGCGTCGACCGCCGCATCGAGATTATTCATGCTTTGCGCGAATCCGGTCATCGCGGCGTCGGAGGCGTTGCGCGCCACACGAAGCTCTGCACTGCCGGTGGCTCCCTTCGATCCAAGAAACCCGGTCGTCAAACCTCGCTCGACCTGCAGGCTATGAACGACACCGCCGATCTTCACCATTTCCTGGCTGACCGTGACGATATCGCCCATGTTCCGATAGGTTTCGAGACGCTCGGAACTCTGGGCATAGGCAAGATAAGCGGCCGCCAACATCGGAACCGCGACGGCTGCCCAAAGACGCTTGCTAACGGAAATATCGACCAATCGCATAAAAGACACTCCTGAATGCAGGCATCATGCCTTTCATGAAAGCGGCACATTCGCTCTGCCCGATAAACATATTGAAAATTAAATTTCTATGAAAATCGAATATAAACCGTATGCCAAATAGCACATACGATAAATAATACATTCATCAGAATGAGATCTTGAAATTTGACGAACGTCAAAATGATTTTTTTATTTACGAATATCAATTTCGACATGAAAATATATATTCCTCCTACGCCGAATTGAGAAATAGGAAAAATCGAGCGACCGTTGATCTCAATACGTTTTCCCATCGAAAGCCTCGAACACTCGGTGCAAACTCCACCAAACGTCGCTGTGCAGCAGTGGGCGCCTTAAGGGAAAAGGCCTCTTGCCTAGGGTCGGACCATCGTGAAGATTGCTCATCCACAACTTTACATAAGGCGCTAGGGGAACGTGCGATGAGTGGACAGACAGATGCGATTCTGGCCCTTTGCCGCAAGCTGCCGCCCACCTGTACGGCGATCGTGCATCCAGTGAAGGCCAACGTGATTGCGGCCGGTTTCGAGGCGATGCGGGAAGGCCTGATCGCGCCGGTGCTCATTGGGCCTGCGGCGCGGATAGCCGAGGCGGCCAGAGAGGCCGGGATTGATATAGCAGGGTGGGAGATCGTCAACACTGAGCATAGCCATGCGGCCGCGGCCAAGGCGGCGGAACTGGCCGCGGGTGGCAATGTGAGCGCCATCATGAAGGGCTCGCTGCACACGGACGAACTTCTGGGCGAGATCGTGAAGGCCGGCGCCGGGCTGCGCACGGAGCGGCGCATCTCCCATTGTTACCTCATGAGCATCGCTTCCTATCCGAAGCCGTTCATGATTACCGACGCCGCCGTTAATATCCTGCCCGATCTTCCAGTGAAGGCCGATATCATCCAGAACGCCGTTGATCTCTGGTGCGTGGTGTTTGGCGAGGCGCGACCACCGAAGGTCGCCATTCTCGCGGCGGTGGAAACAGTCAATCCCAAGATGCAAGCGACCCTGGACGCAGCCGCGCTCTGCAAGATGGCGGACCGCCGGCAGATAACCGGCTGCCTGATCGACGGTCCCCTTGCCTTCGACAATGCGATCAGCCCGCAGGCGGCGCGGGAGAAAGGCATCGTGTCGGCTGTCGCCGGCGATGCCGACATCCTTCTCGTTCCCGATATCGAAGCCGGCAACATGCTGGCAAAGCAGCTCACGTTCCTCGGCGGGGCGGAGGCGGCCGGTATCGTGCTGGGCGCCCGTGTTCCCATCGTCCTGACGAGCCGGGCCGACGACCAGCGCACACGCCTATTGTCCTCCGCCCTTGCCTGCCTGCTCGCGGATGCCCGCGCCAAAGGCCGCATCAAATGATGAATGTATTGCTCGTTCTCAATACGGGGTCCTCGAGCCTGAAATTCGAGATCTTCGGATACGATGCGCTCGACAAGCTTGCCAAGGGCAAGGTCACCGGCATAGGCACCGAGGCAAGACTGAGCGCGACAATTACGGCGGGCGACGTTCATATCGACAGGGCGCTTGCCGCCAACGACCACGAGACCGCCATGGGCGCGGTGATCGATCTCATCGACCGGTACGACGATGCCTGGCGCATGGTGGCGACGGTACACCGAATCGTGCATGGCGGCGCCGATTTCGTCGCGCCCGTCATCGTCACGCCCCAAATCCTGCGGCGGCTTGCGGCGCTAGCGCCGCTCGCGCCATTGCACCAGCCCTACAACCTTGCGGGCATCGCAGCTTCGGACCGCCTCTCGGACGCCCCGGATATCGCTTGTTTCGATACCGCCTTTCATGCCGGCCATGCGCCGCTTTTCCAGGCTTTTGCGGTCGATGCCTCGCTACGGGCCCAAGGCATCCGCCGTTATGGCTTCCATGGGCTGTCCTACGAGTGGATTTCCCGTGTGCTTGCAAGCGAACATCCCGATCTCGCACGCGGCCGGGTCGTGGTGGGGCATCTCGGCAACGGCGCGAGCCTGTGCGCCCTCAGGGACGGCATCAGCGTCGACACGACGATGGGCATGACCGCGCTCGACGGTCTACCGATGGGAAGCCGCACCGGCGCAATCGATCCCGGCGCAGTTACCTACATGCTGCGTCAGCTCGGCATGAGCGCTGACGAGGTAGAACACGCACTTTACGAACGATCCGGCCTGAAGGGTCTGTCCGGCCTCAGCAACGACGTGAAGACCTTGCTCGAAAGCACGGATTCAAGAGCCGGCTTCGCCCTCGACTATTTTGCCCTGAAGGTAGCGCAGTTCACGGCGATGATGGCTGTGTCCATGGGTGGACTCGACGCCTTCGTCTTTACCGGGGGGGTCGGGGAAAACGCGGGGCCGGTTCGGGATGCGATCCTCGTCCGGCTGAAGTTCCTACCGCCGTTCCAGACCTTGATCATCCCGACGAATGAGGAGCGCATGCTTGCGATCCACGGCAAGGCGCTGCTGGAAGCGGGACGGCGCGGCTGACCGGTCTCGCCCTCTGCCGGCTGAACGTCAGGCGCCTTGAAGCGCTTCCATGATCCGGTCTTCGATGGCGAGGCGCTGTTTGCGGCGCATCATCTCATGACCCTGCCCGACCGGAGCGACATTCATCACCGCGAGATGAATGTTGTCGTTCACCGCGTCGTAGTCCCCCAGTAGGTCAGCAAAAGCCGGATCGGCGACCTTCAGGACACGGATTCAATCCGCCTGGCCACGAAATTCTTCGCCAAAGTGTGGAGTGTGTTCGACATATCTGCCTCCGTAACAATCATCATGGCAGAATTCGGAGGACTTTGTTTCAGGCGTTGATTTCGGTCAACGGCACGAAGGCCTAAAAATCGATTGGCGATGCGCCACGCGATATTTTGACCGAGGTCAATATGTGCTTCGCGATCGGCATTATGCTCTTCGACACTTGCCTTGAACGGAGGAATGCACACATGGCTTATCGATCCATTCTGGTCAATCTCGATATCGACCAGCCCGCTGAGCCGATCATGCGCGCCGCAATCGATCTGGCGTCCCGCTCGGGTGCACGGCTCATCGGGCTTTGCGCCACCGAAACGCCCAAGAAGCACGCGGAGGAGATTCGCGCCGCGTTCCTTCATCTGGCGGCAAACCGGATCGAGGCCGAATGGCGCGGGGAAGCGACGACGCCGACCGAGGCGGTCGTGACCGCCGCCCGCATCGCCGATCTCGTTCTGATGGCGGCCGGAAACCGGGCGGACCCGGCAACCGTCGTGCTGCGCGCAGGACGTCCCCTGCTGGTGATCCGAAGCGGCCAGCACGCGCTTCCGGCAAGAAAGATCGTCGTCGGCTGGAAAGACACCCGTGAAGCCCGCCGCGCAATCGCGGATGCGCTTCCCCTGCTCTCCGTCGCCTATGATGTTGCCGTCGTGTCTGTTTCCCCGGAGCCCACACCAGCCGAGATACAGAGTCTCACCGAGATCGTCACCTATCTCGCCCAGCATAATGTGAAAGCGAGGCCGCAGATGATCAAAAGCGCCGACGAAACAATCGGCTTCCTACAAGTCATCGACGCGAGCGATGCAGATATCATCGTCACCGGTGCCTATGGCCATAGCCGCCTGCGGGAATGGGCTTTCGGCGGCATCACGCGGCTGCTTCTCGATGAGAATACCCGCAATCGCTTCCTGTCCTGCTGACCATTGGGCGCGGCCGGCGCTTACACCGGCCCATCGGCGGGCGATGCGGCCGAAGTGGGCGCCGCCATCGGCCGCTCCCCTGAAGGACGGGAGAATCTGCTCGCGTCCACAGGCCACCGGATCGGGTCCGACAACAGGCGCAGGCCGTTGAGGACCACGAGCACGGTCCCGCCTTCATGTCCAACCACTGCTAGTGGCAACGGCAGATCGAAGAATAATCCGCCCGTCACCAGCACCAGCATGGCACCGATCGCGACGACAAGGTTCTGCCGGATGACCGCCGCGGTCCGGCGCGCCAGCCGGTGCGCATCGGCCAATTTCTTCATGTCTTCCGACAGCAGAGCCACATCGGCCGCCTGAAGGGCGACCTCCGAGCCGGCCGCCCCCATGGCGATGCCGACATCGGCGCGGGCAAGAGCGGCCGCGTCGTTGACGCCGTCGCCGACGAAGGCCACGGTGCCGCCGCCCGCCAGTTCCCCCACATGGAGCACTTTGTCCTGCGGTAGCATTTCGGCATGAATCTCATCGGGAGCGAGGCCGAGCCCCGCGCCGATCCGCAACGCCACCGACCGACGGTCACCGGTCATCATGACGATGCGGCGCACGCCGTCGGCGCGCAGGGCCGCAAGCGCCGGGGCAGAGCTTGCCCGCGCCTCGTCCGCCACGCTGACGGCGCCGAGGATGTTTTCTCCACGCCCCAGATAGACGACGGTTTCGGCACTGTCGGTGAGTTCCTGAAGCTGAATACGGTCGACAGAAGCCCCCATGTCTCGGACGAGATGGAGGTTTCCAGCCCAGAGCACGCCAAGCGCATCCGTGCCGACGATTCCGGCGCTCGGGCGAGCGCTGACATCCGCGACACGCGCCGGCTCTATATCCCGCGCGGCCGCCTCCCGGCGGATCGCCGCGGCGACGTGATGCTCGGAATGGGCTTCGAGCCCGGCCAGCAGCGACAGGAAGCCGCGTTCGTCCCCGTCCAACGCGACGATCCGCGTCACGGCCGCCCGGCCGTTGGTGAGCGTGCCTGTCTTGTCGAAGGCGAAGACATCAACGGCGGCCAGCGTTTCAAGCGCGCCGCCGCCCTTGAACAACACGCCGCCCCGCGCGGCCGCCGAGAGTGCCGATAGGATCGCCGCGGGCACCGATATGACGATCGCGCAGGGGCTGGCCGCGACCAGCAGGGTCGCAGCGCGATAGAGCGCCGGCTCCCAATCGCGCCCGATCCCATAGAAAACAGCGAAGGCGAGAGCTGCGCCCAGAAGGACGGCGACAGTATAGCGCTGCCCGAACCAGGCGCTGAAACGCTCGGATGGAGCCTTGGCCTCCTGGGCCTCCGTGACCAGCCGGATCATGCGGGCGATCGTGCTGTCACCGATCGTTCTTGCGACCGCGACCTCCAGAATGCCGTCCAGATTGACCGTGGCCTCGAACACCTGCTGGCCCGCCTCCTTGGAGACCGGCATGGATTCGCCGGTGATATTGGCTTCATCGATGCCGCCGCGCCCCCGCAGGATGACGCCATCGGCCGGCACGCGAGCGCCGGGCCGCAGGATCACCACATCCCCAACAGCCAGCTCCGCCGCGGGAACTTCCAGGACAGAGCCATCGGCCTGCCTGCGGAACGCCGTTTCGGGGCGCAACGCCATCAGCGCCTCGACGGCGCGGCGCGCACGTCCGAGCGCCTGATGCTCGAGCGTCGTCGATACGCTGAACAGCGTCAGCAGCACGGCGCCTTCGAACGGCGCGCCGACAACTGCGGCCGCGACTGCCGCGACCACCATCAAGAGATCGATGTCCAGGACATGCTCTCGCCACAGGGCCAAAAGCGCGCTCCCCGTGGCCGGCACCCCACCAGCGACATAGACGAGCGCCAGCCCGGGCCAGCGCAGAACGGCAAGCCCCTCGACCGGCGGCCAGGTTCCGGCCGCGGCGAGGATCATGCCCAGCACCGTCAGCAGCGACATCATCGTCGGCGTATCGAACGACAGACGTTTCATGATCAGATCGCCCGGCCGATGAGGGTGCCAATGGCCGCCGTCGACGCCATGGCGACCGCGCCCCAGAAAACGACCCGGACAGTCGGCCGCCAGATGCCAGCACCGCCGGCACGCGCGCCGATCGCGCCGAGGACGGCAAGCCCGATGAGACAGGCAACGGACACAGCCCAGACGGCCGTTCCCGACGGCGTCAGCAGGGCGACCGCCAGCGGCAGGGCCGCGCCCGTCGCGAATGTCGCCGCCGACGTCAGCGCCGCCTGGACAGGCCGCGCCATTACGTGGCTCGACAGGCCAAGTTCGTCCCGTGCATGAGCTTCGAAGGCGTCCTTCGCCATCATTTGTTCGGCGACCTGGCGGGCAAGATCCGGCGCGACACCGCGCTGCTCGTAGATTGCGGCGAGTTCTGCCAGCTCCGCCTCCGGCTGGGTGGCCAGCTCGTGACGCTCACGCGCCATGTCGGCCTGTTCCGTATCGGCCTGGGAGCTGACGGAGACATATTCCCCTGCCGCCATCGACATCGCACCAGCCACCAACCCGGCGACACCAGCGACGAGGATTTCCTGCGATGCCGCGGTCGCCGCCGCGACACCGACGATGAGGCTCGACGTCGAGATCAGCCCGTCATTGGCACCCAGCACCGCCGCGCGGAGCCAGCCGATACGTTCGATGAGGTGGCTTTCCTTGTGGACGGCGCGCATGGCATCTCCGATTTCAGCAGATCGACTGTGGTTGCATGATGACGTCAGGCTATTTATTTAGAACTATTCTAAATGGTGCCATATAGACAACCGCACATCAACCTTCGCGGCGCTTTCTTCCCGTCACCATGGCACGCACGAGGTTTTCCCGGTGCTCGACGCTGGCTAGAACAACGCCAGCGATATGCAGGGCGACCAGCCCGATGGTCGAATAGACAAGGACCTTGTGGACATCCTCCACCCAGCCGACCCCCCAATAGGCATCCGTGGTCATCATATAACCGGTGGTCACGATGCCGGACACCGCAGTGAGCAGCAGGACGACCATAGCGCCACCCGCCGGATTGTGGCCGAGATACCGTTTGGCGCGGAAGGCGAGGCTGTCACGGAGGAACGCTAGAATCGTCGTGGGGGCGTAGAGGAAGTTGGCGAAGCGTGCGTGATGTGGCCCCAGCAGCCCCCAGGCAAGGCGCAAGGCGATCAGCCCGGCGATAGCATAGCCGGAAAGGATATGAGCCTTCTTCCATTCGTCGCCGGTAACGAAGGAAAAAACGAAGAGGCAGACCAGCGACCAGTGAAAGACCCGCACGAGCGGGTCCCACACCTTGACGCTTTCCCCCGCCCCACTGGTTCGGGAGAGCGGCGCCATCATTCCGCTCCTTCCGAGCCGACGGGCTCGCCGGTCTGCGGATTGAAGATTGTCTCGACCTTGGCGCCCTTGGCGTCGATCGCATAGACTTCGTAGCAGCCGTTCTCGACCTTTATCCGCCGGACGTCGAAGCCCATCGCCTTGGCCTTGTCCTTCATGGCGTCCTCGGTCATCCACTTGTCCTTCGGCACGTTGCAACCCTTGCCTTCATCTTCGGCGCGGGCCGCACCGGCGGCGAACAAGCCCAGAAGGGCGGTTGCGAGAAGGAATGTCTTCATGGAATTTCTCCTTGTGGCCGGCCGGAGCACCCTGCCCCGACGCTGGACGCACCATAGGCAACCGTGGCTGAGCGATGGCTGACGGGAAATGTCAGCAAAATTTCAGCCTCGGCGTGCTACGCTTCGATCATGCGTATCCTCCTCATGTCCATCGCCGCCCTTTCCCTTGCCGGGCTCCTGTCGGCCGGCGTGGCCGCCCATGCGGACGATGACGGCGACGACACGGACGGGCACACCCTCGACGCTGCCCAGGAGGCGGTCTCGAGGGGCACAATCAAACCCTTCGCCGAATTGCGCGAGATCGTGCGCCAGCGATTCAAGGGCGATATCGTGCGCGTGGAGCCGCGCCGGAAACACGGGCGCTTCCTCTATAAATTCAAAGTCCTGTCGCCCGAGGGACAGCTCGTCGAAATCGAGATGGACGCAGCGAGCGGCACGATCCTCGAAGTCGAGAACGAATGATGCGCATACTGCTCGTCGAAGACGACCGGCTGATCGCCCGCGATCTCATCGCCCATCTGGAGCGGGCGGGTTATGTCGTGGACCATGCCCGCGACGGCGAAGACGGTTGGTATCGCGGTGAGAGCGAGGATTTCGCCGCCGTCATTCTCGATCTCGGCCTGCCTTCCATGGACGGCATGACTATCCTGAAGCGCTGGCGCAAGGACGGGCGCCGCTTCCCCGTCCTCATCCTAACGGCGCGCGGCAACTGGGAAGAGCGCGTGGAAGGCATCGACGCCGGGGCGGACGACTACCTCGCCAAGCCCTTCCAGATCGCGGAAGTCCTCGCCCGCCTGCGCGCTATCCTGCGCCGCTATGCTGGCGAGCCGAGCCCGGTGCTCAGTGCCGGCGACCTGCATCTCGATCCGCGCAGCAAATCCGTGACGCTCCGGGACCGTCCGATCGACCTGACGCCGCTCGAATATCGCTGCCTGCACCATCTGTTCCAGAACCGCGAGCGCTATGTCAGCCAGCAGGAACTAACCGAGCAGCTCTATGCCCAAGATTTCGACCGCGACAGCAACTCGGTGGAGGTGCTGATCGGCCGGCTGCGGCGTAAGCTGGGAAAGGCCTTCATCGAGACGCGCCGCGGCTACGGCTATCGGATCGCCGCCGCATGAGATGGCCCGCCTCCATTCGCAGCCGCCTCCTGCTGATTTCCGCGTTGACGGTGAGCCTCGCGCTGACGCTGACCGTCACCTTGCTGGTCTCGCTCTTCTCGAGCAACATCAGCAATCGCATCGACGCGGAGCTGACCAGCCATATCAACACGCTGGCCGGCGCGCTGTCCTTTGCCGCCGACGGCACGCTCCAGCGCCCGGAAAGTCCGCTCGACCAGCGCTTCGCCACGCCCTATGGCGGGCTCTACTGGCAGATCGTCGACGATGCGCGGGGGCAGACCATCCGTTCGCTCTCGCTGTTCGACACGGCCCTCGCCTTGCCTGCGGACCAGCACGCCGAGGGCGCGGTCCATCGCTACCTGCTGCCCGGCCCAGCCGGAAGTTCGCTGATCGTCCTCGAACGGCTCGTGCGGGTCGCCGCACCAGAGGGGACACGCGCGCTGCGCATCGCGGCCGCCATCGACGCGCGCACGCTGGAGGAGGCCAGGACCGCTTTCATCCGCGACATCTTGCCGGCCGTCGCCGGGCTCGGCGCCTTCCTCGTCGTCGCGTCGATCCTGCAGCTCACCCTCGGGCTGCGGCCGCTGGCGGCGCTGAACGAAGGGATCGTGCGCATCCGCGAGCGGCGTGCCAGCCAGTTGACCGGCCCCTATCCTAGCGAATTCCAGAGCACCGTGGCGGCAGTCAATGCGCTTCTGGATACGCAGGAAGCGATGATGGGCAAGGCGAGGAAGCGCGCGGCCGACCTCGCCCACGGCCTGCGCACGCCGCTGACTGTGCTCTCGAACGACGCCGTGACCCTGCGCGACAAGGGAAATACCGCCATGGCGGACGAACTGGAGCATCTGGCATCCGTCATGCGCAACCACGTGGAACGCGAGCTGGCGCTCGCCCGCATCACCGCCAGCGCGCAACTGCGCCGCTCGGATGCCGACGTCGCCATGATCGTCGGCGAGCTCGTGCGCATCCTCAAGCGCTCCCCATCCGGCGAGCGGCTGCGGTTCGAGATCGACGGCCCAAGCACCGAGACCGTGGCCATGGACCCAGCCGACTTTCGCGAGCTCATCGGCAACCTGCTCGAAAATGCCGTCAAATGGGCAAAGGCCGAGATCCACGTCCGCTGGTGGCGCGATGAAACCAGCTTGCATCTCACAATCTCGGACGATGGCCCAGGCGTGCCGGAGCAGGAACTCGACAATCTCACCCGCCGAGGCTGGCGTCTCGACACGGCATCACCCGGCTCGGGTTTCGGTCTCTCCATCGTCCGCGAAATCGTCGATGCCTATCGCATAGGCTTTGCGTTGCGGAACCGGGAAACCGACAACGGGCTGCAAGCTGATCTTCAGTTTAACCACGCATAGTCCAAACACGATGACGGTCTCGCTCTCACCTGTGCTCGAACCGTATGGTGCTCTTGCGCATCAGCCCCTTTAACTCCTGTGGCGGACTAGTACGCTTGGTCTAGATTCGCTGCCTGACCAGCATCTGCCAGACCCTGCGCCGCGAACAACAAGAGTGCAGCTCCTGTTGCAGGAATCCTCAGCAGCCAAGCAGTCGCACCGCCAAAAACTCGACGGCAACCTGCCTTCGCCTGAACATATCATTCCGGTTTTAGGACGGCTTAGCCCCGAGCGACCGACACTTCTCGGATACATAAATGGGTCTCTGACCCCATCGACTTTCGAGCGTTGGCGTTGCATCTTGCCCCGCAGGAATGAGGCGTGGGCTCGTTCCCTCACCGCATCCATAGCAATGTAAAATCGAAATGCTCATCCAAGAAGGTGACAAGAGGACACCAGCAACCGACCTGATGCTGGCCTCAATTCTGGCGTTCGTCGCAGGCGGCGTGAACAGTGCTGGTTACTTTGGCTACCGCTACTTCTCGGCCAACATGACCGGCAATGTCTCGATGGCCTCCGATCTCTTTGCGGTCTCGCAATCCGACTTGGCGCTCGGTTTCCTGACAATCGTAGCGATGTTCATCTTTGGCGCTTTCATTGCCTCGATTCTTATCGAGTTTGGCAAACGACAGCAGCGCAGCAACATCTACGCCCTTACATTGATTATCGAGGCCGCTTTTCTTATCTTTGTGGGGCTTGTCATCAGCCTGAGCACGCGGCCACCACATGGCGTGCTAGTAGTAGGCCTGTTAAGCTTAACCATGGGATTACAAAATGCGGCGTCAACCCGGATTTCCGGTAGTCGTGTGCGAACAACCCACGTCTCGGGCATCGCTACCGACATCGGCGTTGGCATCGCCATGCTCTTAGGAGGCAACTCGAGCACTGAGAAGCTAGCAATTGTACTGCGCTTGAAGCTCCACTTCGCCACGATTGTCTTCTTCGCACTCGGTGGCGTACTTGGAGTCCTGGGGTGCCAGCACCTGGGAGGATTGTCCTTCTGTGCTTTGGCAATGCCTCTAATATTGCTGAGCCTCAGATATCTCCGATAATGTCTAGTATCGTTCGCAAGGGCCTTCACTTCAACTTCGATGGTCACTCATCGCGTTCCCTCACGCCAGCATCACAGCCGCAACCCCGCCGCCTTCCTTGTTCACGGCACGGCAGACGGCCATTCAGAACCATGTAAGCGACAAGGCCGATCATCAGCCCCCAGAACGCACCGCCGATGCCGAGCAGTTTGATGTTGGCAGCGGACGCCAGGAAGGTGATGAGTGCAGCTTCACGCGATGTCGGATCGGCCATCGCTCCGGCGAGACTGCTGCCAATGGTGCCGAGCAGCGCCAGACCGGCAAGCGTCGTGATGAAGGTTGCCGGGAAGGCCATGAAGACGGCGGCGAGCGTGACGCCGAACACCCCGACCAGCACATAGAAGCAGCCCGCCGCGATGCCGGCGATCCAGCGCTTGCGCGGGTCTTCATGGGCTTCCCTGCCAGTGGCGATTGCCGCCGTGATGGCCGCGATGTTGAAGGCATGGGAGCCGAACGGGGCCATGATGAGAGAACCGAGGCCCGTCACGGTGACGATGGGATTAGCACTCGTCTTGAAACCATCATTCCGCAGCACCAGCATTCCCGGCATGTATTGGCCGGTCAGCGTGATGAGAAATAGGGGCAGCGCGACGGATAGAAGTGCATTCAGCGAAAACTCCGGCATGGTGAAGACGGGCGCGGCAAACTCCGGTTTCAACCCCGACAGATCGACCCGGCCCTGTGTCAGCAGGAAGACCAGTCCGAGGGCGAGGATGCCGACCACGGCATAGCGGGCGGAGAAGCGCTTCAACACGACATAGGCGACGATCAGGAGGCCGACCAGCGGCGGATCGACGCTTGCGCCACCGAATGCGCCCATGCCGAATTGCAACAGAATGCCCGCAAGCAGACCAGAGGCGATGCCCGGCGGAATCAGCCAGATCACCTTCTCGAAATAGCCCGACAGTCCAAGCGCGACGAAGGCCACCGCCGAGATCATGTAAGCGCCGACCGCCTCTGAATAGGGCGTCGTTGCCAATGCCGTGACGAGGAACGCCGCCGCTGGCGTGGACCAGGCGGTGATGATTGGTTCGCGAAACCTCCAGCTCAGGAACAGTCCGGTCAACCCGACGCCAATCGAAACCGACCACACCCAGGAGGCCGTCAATTCCGGGCTAAGCCCCGCGACCTTTGCGGCCTGAAAGACCAGAATGAAGGTGCCGCCATAATTGACGATAACGGAGATCAATCCCGCCACGATGGGATAGGTCAGATCGTTGAGACGAATGGGTGATGAGCTGGAAGGCATGGTCGTGACGAAACTCCTGAAGGCTTTGGGATCGCGGAGGCGACGAATTGCCTTGACAAGTAGCCGATCAATGGCCTGATTTGCCCATCCATTTTCCCAGAGAGATTCGGACCATTTGTTCAAGCACTCCCAACTCGAATCCGTGAAGGCATGGCTTGCCCATCCCGCCCATGCGGCGATGCCGCTTCATGCGCGGATTCAGCGGGCGATCCGGCAACTGATCGTCGATGGCGCACTGGGGCCGGGCAAGCCGCTGCCGGCGTCGCGTGCGCTCGCAAAATCGTTGGGGGTGTCACGCGACACGATTGAAACGGCTTACGCGCAGCTTCATGCTGAGGGGTTCATCGACCGCCGTGTCGGCAGCGGCAGTTTCGTAGCCGAGATCACAGAGTTCACGCCCGGCCGCCGTCTTTCCCAGCGTGACGCGCTCGCGCGCAACCAGGCCCCGAACCTCAGCAAGCGCGGCAACGGCATGTTCCGCAGCGGCGGGGTGCGCGAGATGTTGATCCCGCGCCCCTTTGCGCATGGCGTGCCGGAAACCCGGACATTTCCGCTTCCGCTCTGGGAGAGGCTGGAACGGCAGGTGCGCAAGGAGGTCGGCGCGCAGGCCCTCCATCACGGCGATCCGCAGGGAACCGAGCCGCTGCGCCGCACCATCGCCGACTATGTGAACCTTGAGCGCGGTGCGCGCGCCACCGCCGACCGCGTATTGGTGCTGACCAGTTCGCAACAGGCCATGTCGCTCTGCGCCAATATGCTGCTCGATCCCGGTGATCGGAGCTTCATCGAAGACCCGGCCTATTACGGCGCGCGCAAAGCCTTCGATGCGGCAGGATTGGAGTGTGTTCCGATCCACGTTGACCGGCAGGGCATCGTGGTCGAGCAGATCAGGGCCGAACCACGAAAGGCAAAGGCCGTCTTCCTCACGCCTTCGCATCAGTTCCCAACCGGCGCGACGCTGGCGCTTGATCGTCGGCTCGCCCTGATCGAATGGGCCGCCCGGCACCAGGCATGGATTATCGAAGACGATTACGACAGCGAGTTTCATTATGCGGGCAAGCCGACGGCTTGCGTGCAGGGTCTCGATCCGCATGATCGCACCATCTATATCGGCACCTTCACCAAGTCGCTCTTTCCAGGCTTGCGGATCGGCTATGTCGTGCTGCCGCCGCAACTGGTGAAGCCGATGACGGTGGCGCGCACGCTTCTGGACGGTCACACGGCTCCCATGGCGCAACTGACGTTGGCCCGCTTTATGGAAGGCGGGCATTTCGGCGCATATGTCCGCACCATGCGCGGCATCTATGCCGAGCGGCTCGACGTGCTCGTTGGACTGGTCAACAAACACCTGTCGGATTTTGTCGAACCGCGCGTTCCCATCGGCGGGCTACAAATGCCCTGCTTGCTGACAGGCGATCTATCCGAGCGCGCAGCCATCGACGCGGCGCGACGTGTCGGGATCGAACTTCTCGGGCTGTCGGCGCTGCACGCATCCGGCGAAGCCAGGGCCGGTTTCCTGATGGGCTTTGCCGCCTATACGCCGGCCGAGATCGAGGTTGCGGTCAAGAAGCTGGCAAACGCGCTCCGGGTGATATCGAAATCATAGATCGGCCGTTTCCGTCTCAAATCGAATGGTCTGATCAACTCGCGGCAAGCGGAGGGGAACAGCAGACCACGCCCATGATAGGTGCTGGTGAAACACCGCCGCGCGAGGCAGCCCGGCGGCGAACCAGTCATCAGCACCTTGAAGGAGATCAGCAATGCAAACATCGGCCGCGCCGCACGCAGTCCAGAATGTCAAAAAAGCAGGTGTGAGCGCAGCCGGGTTGTCTGTCGCCGATAATGCCGTTGCCACCGCAATCGCCAGCGAAACGATCCGGCAGCGCGAATCCATCGAACTGATCGCCTCGGAGAATTTCGTGAGCCAGGCCGTGCTCGATGCGCAAGGATCGGTGCTCACCAACAAATATGCCGAAGGCTATCCGCATCGCCGCTATTATGGCGGCTGCGCGAATGTCGATGTCGTCGAGGATCTGGCGATTGAGCGGCTGAACAGGCTGTTCGGCAGCACCTACGCCAATGTGCAGCCGCATTCGGGCAGCCAGGCCAACCAGTCGGTTTTCCTCGCGCTGCTCAACCCTGGCGATACGATCCTCGGACTCGACCTCAAGGCGGGCGGGCATCTCACTCATGGAGCTGCGGTCAACATGTCGGGCCGTTGGTTCAACGTCGTCAGCTATGGCGTGGACCCGGAAACCCATCTCATCGACATGGATCAGGTGGCCGCGCTTGCCCGTCAGCACCGGCCCAGGCTGATGATTGCCGGCGGTTCGGCCTATCCGCGCGTCATGGACTTCGCGCACTTCCGACAGATCGCCGATGACGTTGGCGCGACCCTGCTGGTCGATATGGCGCACTTCGCCGGCCTCGTGGCCGGTGGCGTCTATCCGTCGCCCGTTCCCTTCGCCGATGTCATCACCTCGACCACGCACAAGACCTTGCGAGGACCACGCGGTGGGGTCGTCCTGACCAATGACGCGGAGATCGCGAAGAAGATCAATTCGGCAGTCTTTCCCGGTCTGCAAGGTGGTCCGCTCATGCACGTCATCGCCGCGAAGGCCGTGGCATTCGGCGAGGCGCTGGAACCATCGTTCCAAACTTATGCGCGGGCGGTGGTCGAGAATTGTCAGGCGTTGGCGCAGGCTCTTGCCGATGGCGGCTTGAAGATCACCTCCGGCGGCACGGATTGCCATCTGGCCGTGGTCGATCTGCGTCCCATCGGCGTAACCGGCAATATCGCCGAAAAGGCGCTGGAATCAGTCGGCATCACGCTGAACAAGAATGCTATACCGAGCGACCCGGAAAAGCCGATGGTCACATCCGGCATCCGTGTCGGCAGCGCCGCCGGGACATCGCGCGGCTTTGGTGTCGATGAATATCGCCAGATTGCCGCGTTCATGCTCGACACTCTCGAAGCTGTCCGTAGCGGAACGCTCGATGCGCGCCGGCCGGACATCAAGGGCCGGATACGCCAGCTCGTCGCGCGTTTCCCGTTGCCCTATTGATTCGGGGCGAGATCGGCATGAACACACGATCTAAGATCGAGCTTTCGCCAGAGGACATCGCTCGCTTCGGCAACGATCCCACGACGACATTCGCGGCGAACCTGAAAGCCGTGCAGGCGCGTATCGCAACTGCCTGCCATCGTAGCGGACGGCCCCCTGACGACGTGCGCCTTCTTCCTGTTACCAAGACAGTCCCGGCTCACATCTTGCGGCTCGCCCATGCTACCGGAATTTCGGACTTTGGGGAAAACAAGCTCCAGGAGGCTCGTGACAAGCAGGCAACCTTGAGCGATTTGCCAATCCGCTGGAGCATCATAGGCCATCTCCAGACCAACAAGGTGAAATATCTAGTCCGGCTGGCGACAGAGTTTCACGCGCTGGACAGCTTCCGCCTGGCAGAGGAACTGAACCGCCGGCTCGATGCCCTAGATCGCGATCTCGACGTGTTCGTGCAGGTGAACACCTCCGGCGAGGAAAGCAAATATGGCCTGCATCCCGCCGATCTCATGCCGTTCGTCGCGCGCTTATCCGAATACCCCCGGCTCAAGCCGCGTGGTCTGATGACGCTGGCGATCTTTAGCGCCGATCATGAGCGGGTGCGCACCTGCTTTCGCCTGCTCCGCGGTTTGCGGGATCGCGCCGTGACAGCCCATGCCAGCCTGACACAGCTTTCCATGGGCATGTCGGGGGATTTCGAGATGGCCATTGAAGAAGGCGCGGATGTCGTTCGGGTCGGCCAAGCGATATTCGGTCCACGTCCAACCACCAATGCCTTCTATTGGCCCGGCATAATTCCGTCCTCCACCAATCAGGATGTCGAAGACTCGTCATGACGGCGTGCGAGGATTCGAACCGTAGAACCCGTGCCTTTAACCGGACACCGTATCCAGCCAGATTGTCATGGGACCGTCATTTACGAGCTCAACACGCATATCCGCCCCGAAGATGCCATTCGCAACCGTAACGCCAAGCGCTGCGACATTGGCAGAGAAGACCTCATAAAGGCGTTTCCCCTCGTCCGGCGGCGCGGCTGTAGAAAAGCCGGGCCTGTTGCCTTTTGTCTCGGCGGCCAGCGTGAACTGGCTGACGACGAGGACGGAACCTCCGACATCGACAAGCGAACGGTTCATGCGATCGGCATCGTCCCTGAAGATGCGCAGGTTAACGATTTTGCGCGCCAGCCATTCGCTTTCTCTTTCAGTGTCGCCCTTCATCGCGCAGACGAAGACCAGCAGTCCGTTGCCAATCTTACCGGCGGCCACACCGTCAACGGTGACGCTGGCGGAGGAAACGCGCTGGACAAGTGCTCTCATGGACTCAACTCTTCCTCTGTTTACTCGCCTTATCGGCACCAATCGGTCGCGGGCAAGCTTCACCATGCTGCGGATGTGTCGCAAAGTTCTCAACGGATAAGAGCCGTATCTCGCGTCCTTGTTTTTCTAAACGCTCTCGCGGCCGGCGTTACCGTTACGCTCCCACGTCATCTCCATGAGGCGCCGTAGAAAGGCCTTCCGGTCTTCAGGGGCGAACTGCGGCAGTCCGATTGCTTCGTTGAAATAAAGCCCGTCCACGGCAAGACGGATCACCTCGGCATAAAAATAATCGAGCCCGTCTTTCTTCAAGCGGCTCGACCACTTTGTGTTTTCCACGGCGTAATCAGCGAGAAGATCGCGATCGGTCGCAATGCCGGCAATCATCGCTGCCGCGATGTCGTCGGCCCCTTCGGCGGGAAAGCTCGTGGTGATATAGGCGCGCAGATAAGAGCCTGGGCTGGGGTCAACCTCCACCATCGCCATCGTCTTTTCCTCGAAGGAATCAAGCCCCGCCGTAATCATGGCGCGGATCAGCGCATCCTTGGAGGCGAAATAGTGCAGTAGGCCGCCCTTGCTGATTCCGGCTTCCGTGGCGACATCAGCCAGTGTCATGCGAGCGACGCCGCGCTCCATGACGATGCGAGTCGCTGCGTTAACGATCGCGGTCCTGATCTCATCGCCGCTCTTGCGGGTTTTCCGCACCGGTTTTCCGTCCTTCATCGCCTGCTCGACCCCCCTCATCCGCAACCCCACGACGAGACATAGCAAAAAGTCCACATAGAAAAACCCTCTTCCGAAAAAATTTCGACCGGCTGGACGGTTTTTTATAGACCGTCCAGCCGGTCTGAAATAAGGTGCCTTCAGGAGTGAGGCATTGAAGGAGGAAATTACGTGCTCAGCGCTCGATCCATCTGCCTGGCGGCAGCCGCGGGTTTTGCATCCCTTACCGTGAGCTTGGCGACGGCCGCGCCGCTCGGCGATGCACAGGCGCCGATCCGCATCGCGCTCAACGAGTGGACCGGCCAGAACATCACGGCCCATGTCGCCGGCCAGCTCCTGGAGAAACTCGGCTACAAGGTGCAATACGTCACCGCCGGCAGCTTTCCGCAATGGATCGGCATGCAGGACGGCTCCATCGACATGACGCCGGAGCTGTGGACCAACAATCTCGGCGAGATTTATCCGAAGATGCTGGAGGCCAAACAGGTCGAACCCGTCGGCGATCTCGGCCTCAATGCCCGCGACGGCTGGGCCTATACCGACGCGACGCTTGCGATCTGCCCCAGCCTGCCGGACTGGAAGGCGCTGCTGGAACCTTCCTGCGCAGCGGCGCTGGCCACGGCCGAAACCCTGCCGAACGGCCGCCTCGTCGATTATCCCGCCGATTGGGGGACGGCTTCTGCAAATGAAATCGAGGACTTCAACCTGCCGCTGACCGCCGTTCCTGCCGGATCCGAAGGCGCGCTGGTGGCAGAACTGCAGGCCGCCGCCGCGGCCGACAAACCGTTGCTCATGCGCTTCTGGGCACCGCATTGGCTGCTCGCCAAGGTCAAGCTGAACTGGCTCGACATGCCGCCCTGCGATCCAAAGGATGGCGGTCGCTGCATCCTGCCTTCGCCGGTCATCAAGGTGGTGCGCGCCGGCTTCGGTGAAAAATGGCCGGCGGCCTATGCCTTCATGAAGCAATACCAGCTTGGCGCCGAGGACCAGCAGAAAATGATGCTGGAGATCGACCAGAACAAGAAGGAGATCGGCGCGGTCGTCAGCGCCTGGGTCGACGCCAACACCACCCGCTGGTCGCCCTGGATCGACGCGGCGCAGAAGTAGCCATCTCCGGAATATGGTCATGATCTCCTCGCCTCTCTCCCCAAGCGGCAGACCGGTAAAACTCGCCTGCCGAAACCTCTGGAAAATCTATGGTCTCCCGCCACAGGAAGCGGCCGACGTCGCCCGAACGGGCGACCCGGCCGCCCTGCAGCGCGAGCGGGATGGCCGCAAGCCGCTCGCCGCCGTTGCAGGTGCGAGCTTCGATATCCACGAGGCCGAAATCTTCGTATTGATGGGCCTGTCCGGTTCGGGCAAGTCGACGCTTTTGCGCTGCCTCACCCGGCTGATCGAACCTTCCGGCGGCAGCGTTACCCTGGACGGGGAAAACCTGCTTGCGGTCGGCCGCGGCAGGATGACTGAATTGCGCCGCAAGGCGATGGGCATGGTCTTCCAGAATTTCGGCCTGCTGCCGCATCTGAATGTTCTCGACAACGTCGCTTTTCCGTTGCGGGTGCAGGGTATCGACCGGACTGCCCGCGAGGCGCGGGCTCGCGAAATGACCGAACTCGTCGGTCTCGAGGGACGCGAAGCCCAGTTCCCGTCCCAGCTTTCCGGCGGCCAGCAGCAGCGTGTCGGCATTGCCCGCTCGCTTGCCGCCGAACCCGAAATCTGGTTTCTCGACGAGCCTTTCTCTGCCCTAGACCCGCTGATCCGCCGGCAGATGCAGGACGAGTTCATCCGCCTGCAGAAGATCCTGCGCAAGACCATCGTGTTCGTCACCCACGACGTACAGGAGGCTTTCCGGCTGGCGGACCGCATTGCCATCATGCGCGATGGCGCGATCGTCCAGATCGGCACGCCCGCCGAAATCGCGCTCGCCCCGGCAAACGGCTATATCGCCGAATTCCTGCGCGACGTACCGCTGCTCCGGGTGATCCGCGCTGTCGATGTGATGCGGCCGGTAACCGGCGACGGACAGGCAATGCCCCGTTTCACGACCGAGGATGTGCTGGAAGACATCCTGCCCACGCTTCTGGGCGGCGCGGCTGCGGTTAGCATCTGCGATGCGGACGGAAACCGCGTCGGCGAGATATCGGCAGCGGAAATGAGCGGCTTTTTCGGTAGCGACCGGGCGATACCCGCATGAAACCTGGAAATGCACTTTCCTCCGCATCCGCCCTCCTGAAGATGGCGGCCATGCCTGCACTGATGCTGGCTAGTCTTGCCGCTGCCAAGGCTGTGCCGCCTATCGCCGCCTTCCCCGCCAACTGGACGATACCCGTGCCGGCTGGCATTAACGCCGTTCTCGGCTGGCTCGTTCCCGCCATCCAGCCGGTCACGAGCCTTATCGGCAAGCTTGCGGGCGCGCTTCTTTCCACGCTGATCGGTATCCTGCAATTCCTGCCCTGGCCGGTCGTTGCTCTGGCGGTGGCGCTGATCGGCTTCAAGGCAGGCGGCATCCGCCTCGCGGCCCTCGTCCTTGCCGCGGTCGTCTATATCGTGCTGGCCGGCTTCTGGATGCAGAGCATGGCAACACTGTCGCTCGTGATACTCGCCGTGCCGCTGTCGGTTTCGCTCGGTTTCCTACTCGGGCTCGGCGCCTTCTTCCTGCCGCGGCTGCGCCAGGGGCTGGAGCTGGCCTTCGATTTCATGCAGACCTTCCCGGCCTTCGCCTATCTTCTGCCGCTGCTCCTGCTGTTCGGCTTCGGCCCGATCGCCGGGCTCGTCACCACCGCCATCTACGCGATACCGCCCATGGCGCGCTGTACTCTCAGCGGTCTCGTCGAAGTTCCGCGCGAGCGCCTCGAAGTCGCGGAAATGAGCGGCTGCTCCACCTGGCAACGGCTTGTCTGGGTGGAACTTCCCTCCGCTCGCCCCATGCTGGCGCTCGGTCTCAACCAGACGACGATGGCCGCGCTCAGCATGGTCATCACCGCCTCGATCATCGGCGGCTTCGACGATATCGGCTGGGTTGTGCTCAGCGGCTTGCGACAGGCCGATCTCGGCAAGAGCCTGCTGGCCGGTCTCGTCATCGTCCTGATCTCGGTGATCGTCGACCGCATCACCGCCGGCCTTTTCCGGTCTCCTGCAACGTCCGGCACCCGGATAGGCGGGCTCAGCTGGCCTGCCGTCCTCGCGGTCGCCGGTGCGGCGCTCGTGCTCGGCGCCGCCGCACGGCTGGCCGCGCCTCATCTGCTCCAAGGTTGGAACGAGACGCGCGGCATCGTCGATTTCGGCCTGATCAACGAGGTGCTTCTCGGCTTCGTAGCACGTTACAGCGACGTTCTGGACGCGATCAAGAACGCGGTTCTCTTCTATCTCGTTCTGCCGCTGCGCGTTGGCCTGGCCGGAGCCGTGCTGCCCATCACCTGGGGCTTTTCCATGACGCCGGCCGTCGCGGCCGCATATGCCGCGCTGGCGCTTCTCTTCGCGCTCCGGCAGATGACGAAGGGCCGGCCCTCGGCAGCTGCGGCAATCCTCTGCCTCGCCGCGCTTCTCTATACCGGGCTCGTCGCCTTTCCCTGGCCGGCTGCAGTTGCGCTGGCCGTCTGGGCGGCGTGGCGGGCTGCAGGACTGCGGCTGGCACTCTTCACCGGCCTCAGCCTCGCCTTCGTGCTGGCAACGGGTCTCTGGGTGCCCTTCGTAAAGTCGCTCTATCTGGTCGTCGTCGCCGTGGCGCTCTGTGCGCTTGCCGGCGGGCTTCTCGGAGTTTTGGCCGCACGCAGCGATCGCTTCTCGGCTCTGCTACGCCCCGTCAACGACGCCCTACAGACCATGCCGCAATTCGTCTTCCTCATTCCGGCCCTGATGTTCTTCAAGGTCGGCGAATTTGCCGGGCTGATCGCGATCGCACTTTACGCTGTCGTGCCGGCCATTCGCTATACCGAGACGGGTTTGCGCAATGTTTCGCCGACACTTCTCGAAACGGCGCGGCAACTCGGCTGCACGCCGCTCCAGAGCACATTTCTCGTACAATTGCCAACGGCTCGACCGGCTCTGCTGCTCGGCCTCAACCAAGTGATCATGGCCGCCATCACCATGCTGCCGATCGCCGCCACCGTCGGCACCGCCGAGCTTGGCCAGCAGATCTATGTCGCGCTCGGCAAGGCCGATGCGGGCCTCGGCGTCACTGCCGGCCTCGTCTTCTGCCTGCTTGCCATAAATCTCGATCGCATCCTGCGCGGCGTCGCCGGACGCCTGCGTAGCGCCCAATAACCAAAGGAAAATCCCATGTCCCTCTCCGAAGGCCATCGTCTGGCGATGCTTGAGCCTCATTCCGGCAAACGTCGCATCGTCATCGATACGGACACGTTCAACGAGATCGACGACCAGTTCGCCATTGTCCATGCACTGCTGTCGCCAGAGCGCGTCACGGTCGAGGCGATCTATGCCGCGCCCTTCGTCAATGAAACAACATGCGATCCGGCAGAAGGCATGGAACTCAGCTATCAGGAAATCCTCGCATTGCTCGAACGGCTTTCCATTCCCCATGAAGGCCTCGTGCATCGCGGCGTCACCCGCTATGTCGGCCGCGAGAAACGACCTGTCGCCGCCCCCGCCGTCGACGACCTGATCGCCCGCGCACGGCGCGCATCACCCGAGGACCCGCTGCATGTCGTCGCCATCGCCGCGATCAGCAACGTCGCCTCCGCCCTGCTCACCGCTCCCGACATCATCGACCGGATCGTCGTCATCTGGCTCGGCGGCCATGCCATCGACTGGCAGCATCAGGCCGAATTCAATCTCGAACAGGATATCGGCGGCGTGCAGGTGCTGTTCGATTCCGGTGTACCGCTGGTCCTTGTTCCTTGCGAGGGCGTGACATCGATTCTGCACAGCACCGTGCCGGAGATCGAGCGCTATGTCGAACCGCATGGCGAGATCGGTCGCTTTCTCGCCATGCGCTTCAAGGGCTACTGCGATGATCACACCGGTTGGGCCAAAGAGATCTGGGACATGGGCGCAACCGCCTGGGTGCTCGACCCTGTCTGGGCGCCAAGCGTTCTCATACCCACCCCTATCCTGACCGACGACCTGCATTACGCTGTCGATCGGTCGCGCCATCAGATACGCTATGTGTACGCGGTGAACCGAAACCCGATCCTGCGAGATTTCATTGGAAAACTCGCAACATATGGACATCGATGAATCCGTACGCGGTCGCGTCGAACCTCGTTTCGGTCGCCATCCATTGCGGCGCTGTCGGCCAGCGCCGTGGTGTCGCGGTTCTGACGATGTTAGACACGTGGATCGTCGCGTTTGCAGCGGCGGCGGTCGCTTCAACACGCGACGGTCTCGGTTCCGGCGTCATGCAGGCGGAGATCGTGAGGCTTCGGCACGAAACCCTGCCGGTCCGACTCTTCTGAGCGGGCCTTCATTCCAAGGGAGTTTCCATGACATCGAAGAACGGTCGCCTGCGCGTCGGCATCGGCGACCCAGTCGGCTCCGGCAAGACAGCAGTCTCCGAAAAGCTTATGTAGTTAACAGCCTTCACTCTGTTTCAGATAAACCATAGAACGGTCCCTCCAGTGATTGCGCTCGCAGCAGCGTGGCGAGGATATTGCTCTTGAGCAACAGATTGCTACCCGCTGTCCGTACACCTTCACTCGCCAATCTGTCCAACGCCAAGAGAACGCCTTGCGCGGCGGTGTGTAGCGCTTCCATTTGGGCCTTGTCGCAACGCAATTCCTCCAGATGGCCTGCGGTCACGCCGCCAAGTCCGGCTGGTGTCCGGGCTCCGGCGTCGGTGTATCCTTCGGGCAGATCGCCCCTGAGATTGCGGACAACGCGCCGCTCGATCGCATCGAGGATCTGATTGACCGCCTGCATCGCCCCCACCACGCGGGTCGGGTGATCCGTATCCGCGGCGGCATGGGGCAACAGCGACAGCCGTGCGCCGTGCTCCGACAAGAGGGACAGATAGGGAGCCATTGGGCCGGACAGCGCGCCGCTCGACGCGTCGCAAAAGAGATCGGCATCGATCGCGGCGTGCGAGACGCGCCCCGAGGAAAGGGCGGCGGCCAGAGCCGGGATATCGACCAACTCGCCGCGATCGTAATTGATGAGCACAGCCCCCTCGGCGAGCGCCGATAGCACCTTCGCACCGATCAGCCCGGCATTGGCATGGCCTTTCGGCCCGAGCGATCCGAGGCCGACATGGACGGAAAGGACGTCTGCATCCGCCGCGGCTTCAAGGGGGCTGGCTGCATAGACAAAGCCCTCGCTCTCGATCCACACCCTATGGCGCGGGCGGGCGAAGATGCGCACAGTCATTCCGAAAGCCCGGGCGAGCTTTGCCACTTCCCGGCCGATATTGCCGTAGCCGATCACCGCGAATGTCCTGCCCTCCAGCTTGGCGGTCGGAAAGCGGACCAGATCGGTCCCGGTGTCAAAACGGCCGGCAGCCACCAGCGCGTTCATCTCGTCAACCGGCAGGTCGGGGCGCACCCTGAGGAGCGCCTTCATCACCATCTGTGCGGTGGCGCGCGCATTGATGCCGGGCGTGTTCATCAGCGGCGCAATGCCGCCCTGGCCATCACCGCCACCCCAACTGGCGGAACCCATATTGCCGGTTCCCGTGCCGATCCGGACGCCGCCGAGATCGAAGCGCATGCCTTTCGGCAGGAACGTCGCCGCGGCGATGACGGCATCGTAGAGACCGTCTCCCGCTTCGGCCAGAAGTTCGGCCTCGGTGGAGAGCATGGGCTGGTAATAGAAGTGCGCCCGTCCGGGCTCGGGGGTCGGCATGGCACGCGCCGAGCCCTCATGGAAAACGCCGCCCCGGGCCTCCACATGCGCCTTGACGGCGGAATGATCCGGAAGCCCGTCCGGACCGATGGCAAGGCCCACCAGATCGACGATCAATATCCTGGGCGTGGTCCTGTCGGTCATTTTTCCTCCTGCCGGAAAGCGGCGGGATACCCCACCGCCTCATCGGGATATTTCAGAACAGTTCGGATACGAACTTGGTGCGCTGGAAGGCTTCCAGCCCCTCGATACCGCTCTCGGAACCGAAGCCGGATTCGTTGACGCCGCCGAACGGTGTCTCGGGGGTCGAGATCATCGTGTGGTTCACGCCGACGAGACCGGCTTCCAGCGCCATTTCCGCATCGCGCGCGGTCGCCCCGTCCTTCGTGAAGACAAAGGAGGCAAGGCCGTAGGGCAGAGCGTTCGCCCGGGCGATGACCTCATCGAAGGTCGAGAACGGCACGATGGAGGCGACGGGGCCGAAGGGTTCCTCGGACATGATCCGGGCGCTTTCCGGCACGTTGGAAAGCACGGTCGGCGCATAGAAATTGCCCGGCCGGTCCAGACGCTGGCCTCCGGCGAGGAGTTCTGCCCCCTTGCCGACGGCATCGTCGACCAGCGACTGGATGGCGTCGCAGCGGCGCGGGGCGATCATCGGTCCCATCTGTGTTTCGGGATCGAGCCCGTTGCCGAGCTTCAGCGCGGCGGCCTTCGCGGCCATGCCGGCGGCAAAGGCACCGGCGATGCTCTCATGCACGAAGAAGCGGGTGGGCGAGGTGCAGACCTGCCCGGCATTGCGGAATTTGGCGGCGGCAAGCGTCGCCACCGCGTGGTCCACGTCGGCATCCGCAAAGACCAGCACCGGGGCGTGGCCACCGAGTTCCATAGTCGTGCGCTTCAGCGTGTCCGCGGCGCGCTTCTGCAGGAGCTTGCCCACGGCAGTGGAGCCGGTAAGGGACACCTTCCTAGGGATCGGCGAGGCGAGAAGATGAAGCGAGACCTCGTCCGGCACCCCGAAGACGAGGTTCAGCACGCCTTTCGGCAGGCCGGCATCCTGGAAGCAGCGGGCGAAGGCCACGGCCGTGCCGGGGGTTTCCTCGGCGGTCTTGAGGATGATCGAGCAGCCGGCCGCAAGCGCGCCGGATATCTTGCGGATCACGTTGGAGGCCGGGAAGTTCCAGGCCGCGAAAGCCGCAACCACGCCCACCGGCTCCTTGTAAACCATCTGGCGCTGGCCCGGAACGCGGCCTGGCACGATGCGCCCATAGGCGCGCTTGCCTTCCTCGGCATACCAGCGCGTTGCTTCCGCCGAGAAGGCGACCTCGCCTCTGGCCTCGGCGAGCGGCTTGCCGTTCTCCATGGTCAGGACACGGGCGATGGTCTCCAGCCGCTCGTCGATCAGGTCGGCGGCCTTCATCATGATCTTGTAGCGATTGACCGCCGGCAGCGCCTTCCAGGGGCCGAATGCGCGATCGGCAGCGGCGAGCGCTGCGTCGAGGTCGGCGGCCGAGGCATGCGGCACCGTGGCGATCTCCTCGCCGGTCGCGGGATTTACGAGCGGCTGGCCCTTGCCCTCGCTGCCCTTGCGGAAAACGCCGTCGATCAGCAGGTCGATTGTTTCTTCATACATCGGTTTCTCCTTGTCCGGCGCATGGCCGTGTTGCCGCGCGGGCCCGATCAGAACCGGGACGAGCGGAAATGCGATATGTCGATGGAGGTCGGCCGACCGGCGGCAAGCTCCGCCACCAGGCGGCCCGTCACCGATCCGCCCATCAGGCCCTGATGGCCGTGGCCGAAAGCGAGGATGACGTTGTCGTGGCGCGGGGCAACCTCGATGACCGGGATACTGTCCGGCGTGCCGGGACGGTTGCCCATCCAGCGCTCCATGCCGCCGAGGTCGGCTCCGTGGAACATGTGGCGTGCCTGGCTGAGCAGGATATCCGCCCGCCGCCAGTTCGGCGCAGCCTCCGGCCGGGCGAATTCCACCGTGCCGGAAAGGCGCAGTCCCCCCTCCATCGGCGCGGCGACGAACTTGCGCTCGGCGGCGTTGACGTTGACCTTCAGGCCCGTGTCCGCATTGGGCAGCATGATGTGATAGCCGCGCTCGCTGATCAGCGGAACGCGCACGCCGACCTGCCGGGCGAAGGGCGCGGAAAACGCACCGGCGGCGATCACCACCTTGTCGGCCGAGATCACGCCGGCCTCGGTCGAGACGCCCACCACACGCCCCTGCTCCAGCACGAGCGCTCTTACACTCCGGCGGGTGAAGACGGCGCCCTTGTCCGACGCAAGCCGCGCGATGGCGGAAACGAGCCGGCCCGGATTGGGGCACTGGCCCTGCTCCGGCAGGAAGACCCCGGCGCAATAGGCCGGCGAGATGGCCGGCTCCAGCTCCCGCATCTGGCGGGCATCGAGGATTTCGACCTTGACGCCGCGCTCGCGCCGCATGGCGATGGACAAGGCACTGCCTTCCGGGCCTTTCGGATTCTCGTAGGCGAAAAGCTGGCCGCGATGCACGATCAGGTCCTCGCAGCCCGCCTCCTTCACCAGCGGCTCATAGCAGGTGAGCGTGAGCCGGTTCAGCGCGATCATCCCGTCCGATATGCGTTTTACGCGCGAAAGGCGGGAATTGGCGAGGAAACGGAGGAGCCACGGCAAAGCGTGGGGAAGATCGAGGAGGCGCAGCCCGATCGGCCCCTCCGGATCGAGCAGCATGCCGGGCACCTGGGCGGCGATGCCGGGCATGGCATTGGGAATGCAGGAGCCCGGTGAAAGCCCTCCCGCATTGCCATAGGAGCATTGCCCCGGACTGCCGGGATCGAGCGGATCGACGACCTCGACCGCGAAGCCTTCGTCGACAAGCGCGTTGGCCGCGCAGACACCGATGATGCCCGCACCGATGACGATCACTTTTTCGCTGCGACGCGGCTGTGTCATCTTCCCGCTCCGATCCTATCCGCCTCAGGGCGCGTCCGGCGCCGGCTTGCCGGCACGGAACGACGGCAGCGCGCGCGAATAGGCGATCTGCAGCATGCGGAAGTCCGAGAGATAGGCGATGAACTTGTAGCCGAGGTCGCGCATCTTCTGCCCGTACTCGACCGAGCCGACATGGATGCCCGGAACGACGCCGGCCTTGATGCAACGGTCGGCGATCAGCGCGATCGCTTCGTTCACGTCGCCCCACTTCGGATCGAAGCCGGGCGTGTATCCCATGGACACGGCAAGATCCGACGGGCCGACGAAGATCGCATCGAGGCCCGACGTGGCAAGGATCTCGTCCAGATTGGCGACGCCGTCCTTATGCTCGATCATCGCCATGGTGATGACCGTCTTGTTGGCATTGGCGAAATAGTCCGCACCGCCGTAGAGGCCCGCGCGGATCGGGCCGACGGAACGGCCGCCCTCGGGATAGTAGCGGCAGGCCTCGACGAAGGCGCGGCATTCCGCGGCAGTGTTGACCATCGGCACGATCACGCCGAAGGCACCGGCATCCAGCACGCGGCCGATGATCGCCGGATCGTTCCACGGCACGCGCACGAAGGGCGTCTTGTCGGTGGTGGAAATCGCCTGCAGCATCGACAGCATGTCGGAATAGTCCGCGCAACCATGCTGCATATCGACCGTGACCGCATCGAAATCCTGCTGTGCCATCATCTCGGCGGAAAGGCCGGAGGGGATCGCCAGCCAGCCGGTGACGGCGCATTCGCCTTTGGACCAAAGGGTCTTGACCTTGTTCTCTCGCATTTCGGGCTCCTCTTGGTATCTGGTTCAGGAATTCAGGATCAGATCGGCGGCCTTCTCGGCCATCGCGATCGTGGTGATATTGGTGTTGGCCGCGATGACGGAGGGCATGGCGGACGCGTCGACCACGCGCAGGCCTTCGACACCGCGCACCCGGCACTCGTTATCGAGCACGGCCATCGGATCGTCGTCGCCGCCCATCCGGCAACTGCAGGAGACATGCCAGCCCGACCAGACCGCCTTCTTCGCCCAGTCGACGATCAGGTCGCGGTTCTGCATCATCTCGTGCATCCGCTCCGTGGTGCCGAACTTGTGGCGCAGGAGCGTCTCGCGGAAGAAGGGCGCATAATCGAAAAGCAGCGCCGCCGCCCCTGTCTTGACGTAGTTCGACAGCTTGCGGACGGAAAGCAAGCGTGCTTCCTCGGTATAGCCGGCGAGGAACCACGTATTCACATGCGCCTGCACGCGCGGGTCCTCCATGATGCGGTATATCCGCTCGAAACCGTCGACGAGACGCATCAGGTCGCGCTCGTCGCCACCGAGGTTGAGGTTGACCACCGGCTCGTCGCGCCAGTCGGCCGTCTTCAGGGTAACGCTTCCGCGGGAATAGGACTTGTTCACGCAGACGTTCAGCGCGCCCATCGCCTTGCCGAGCGGATGCCAGCCGGCGCGGTTGACCGGCATCAGCAGCATGTCGGACGGCGAACAGCCGTCGTAGCCGGAGGAATAGCGCACGCCGAGGAAGATATGGCGGCGCTGGCCGGGCTTGAGCCGGGCGGAACGCTTGAAATGCGCGCCCACGGAAAGATGCGGGTGATCCATTAGATTGGCGCCGACACCGGGCAGGTCCGCCACGACCGGAATGCCGAGCGCGCGAAGGTCCGCGGCCGGGCCGATGCCGGCGCGCAGTAGGATCGGCGGCGTATGCAGCGCGCCGGAGGACAGGATGACCTCACGCGCCTGCCAGAGTTCCGGCGGCCGGTCTGCCGTGCGGGCATTGACGCCGGTAACGCGCCTGCCCTCGATCTCCAGCCCCTCGACCTGCGTATTGGCGAAGATATGCAGGTTCTTGCGGGCCCGCACCTCGCGGGTGAGGTAGCCGATGGCGGTCGAGACCCGCCGGTCGTTCTCGTTGGCCAGGGGAAGCGGGAAGGAGCCGTCGTCGAAGGAGGCGTTGTAGTCCTTTCTGTAAGGAGCGTCCTGCTCGGTGACGGCGAGCACCGACTTGGTAAAGCCCGCCCAGTCCTCGGGGAAGACGCGGCGGATCGGCATCGGGCCTTCCCTGCCGTGCAGCGGGCCGTCAAAGTCGAGATCGCGCTCCAGCTTGCGGAAATAGGGCAGCATCCCCTCCCAGTTCCAGCCGGCGGCGCCCATCGCCTCCCATTCGTCGTAGTCGGCGGGAAGCCCGCGCACGGCGAACTGGCCGTTGATCGACGATCCGCCGCCCATCACCCGCGCCTGCTCCAGGCGGGTCGGGGGGATGACCTCGGAATTGGAACGGGGGTTTCGGGCAAAGACCCTGAGCTTCGTCCAGTGGAACGCCGGGTCGAAATAGGAAAGGCCCGGATAGCTGTCGGAAATCACATCCGGCACGTTGTCAGGCGGGGTGTCGGGACCTGCTTCCAGCAGCGCCACCTGTTTGGCGGGGTTCTCGGACAGGCGGCCCGCAAGCGTCGCGCCGGCCGAGCCGCCCCCCACGATGACGTAATCGTAGATCATTTGCGAAGTCCTCAGAGATAGTTGATCCACACGGCCTTCTGCCGGGTGAATTCCTCGATGCCGGCGCGGCCCATGTCCTTGCCGAAGCCCGAGCCCTTCCAGCCGCCGGCGGCATAGGTGAATTCGGGATCGCGCCCGTGCTGGTTGACCCAGACCATGCCGGCCTCGACGGAGTCGGCGACCTTCATGGCAAGCTTCAGGTCCTGCGTGTGGACGGAGGCGGCAAGGCCGTAGATCGGGTGCTGCGCCTCGGCGATGGCCTCCTCGATCTCGTCATAGGTCGTCACCGACATAACCGGGCCGAAATACTCCTCTGTGAAACCGATATTGGCGCGCGAGACATTGGCCAGCACCGTCGGGGCATAGAAGTTGCCCTGGTTGGGACCTTCGAGCCGCGCCGCGCCGGTCAGCACCTCGGCGCCCTGCTTCACGGTCTCCTGCACGAGTTGGTCGATCCGCTCGAACTGCCGGGCGGAGATCACAGGGGCGAAGGTGGTGGCCTCGTCCCATGTGGGGCCGGCCTTGATCTGCTTCGTCCTTTCGAGGACGCGGTCGACCAGTTCGTCCGCGACCAACCGGTCGACGATCAGCCGCGAGGCGAGCGTGCAGACCTGGCCGGCATTGACCATGAAGGCGTTCGCGACGCGCGTTGCCACCGCATCCATGTCACCCGGATTGCGGGTGACGATCTGCGGGCTCTTGCCGCCGAGCTCCAAAACGACGGGCTTGATGCCGGATTGCGCCGCAAGCGTCATGACCGCCGTACCGGTTTTCGTGGAGCCCGTGAAGGAAACGATGCCGATGTCCGGATGAGCGACGATGGCCGCACCCGTCGTATGCCCCCAGCCGTTCAGCACGTTGAGAAGACCGCCCGGCAGTCCGGCTTCCGCAGCGCATTCGGCGAGCGCCAGCAGGCTGTGCGGCGTCAGTTCCGACGTCTTCATCACGACCGCGTTGCCGGCCGCGAGCGCCGGCGCGAATTTCCAAGCGGCGGTGATCATCGGGAAGTTCCACGGCACGATCGCGCCGCAGATGCCGTAGGGTTCCCGGCGCGTATAGCTGAGCGTCTCCGCCTTGGTGGCGGTGACGATGCCTTCCAGCTTGTCGCAGTATTCGGCGAAGTAACGGACGACGCCGGCGGTGCGGATGGCATCGCCGGTGACCGTGCCCGCCACAAGCCGGCTCGAGCCCATGGCTTCCAGGCGGCCGAGATACTCGGCCTTTTCCTCGATCTTCCCGGCGAAGCGGAACAGGACCTTCGCCCTGTCGCGTGGGTTCATTCGCGCCCAGCCGGAGGCGGCGAGCGCGGACTTGGCAGCGGCAACGGCCATCTCGACCGCATCCTTGCCGCCATCAGTGACGGGACGCATCGGCTGCTCATCCGAGGGGCGCAGCACGGCGATCTTCTCACCGGGCAACTCGACGAAGCGTCCGCCGATATGGTGGCCAGAGGGAATGGTGACTGTGTCGGGATTGAAGCTGAGGGACATGCTTTTCTACCTTCATATCTTGCCCGCGACGGGACGCAGGAAACCGTCCGGCCCCAGCGGGCCGGCGCTCTGGATGCGGGTTCGGCAATGCGCCGTTCGTTCCGGATCAGCCGCCTTCGAGGAAGGGGCGCAGTAGGTCGGCGGTCTCGTGGAAACGGCCGACGAAGCTCTTCAGCCGGGGATGGGTCGGTCGCAGCAGAACATCCTTCGGCGGCCCGTCCTCTGCGATGGTGCCAAGGTCGAGGAAGATCACCCGGTCGGCGATCTCGAAGGCGAAGCCGAGTTCGTGGGTCACAATGACCATGGTCATGCCGGTGCGGGCAAGATCGACCATGGCCTTCATCACCTCGCCGACCAGTTCGGGATCGAGCGCGGAGGTCGGCTCGTCGAACAACATGACCTGCGGCTGCATGGCGCAGGCGCGCGCAATGGCGACACGCTGCTGCTGACCGCCAGAAAGCTGGCGCGGATGCTTGCCGACATGCTCCTGAAGGCCCATCTGCGCGAGCAGGTCGAGCGCCTCCTTGCGGGTCACCTCGACATTCGCGCCCTTCACCGTGACCGGCCCTTCCATGACGTTCTCAAGAGCCGTCATGTGCGGGAAGAGGTTGAACTGCTGGAACACCATGCCGGTCTGCGAGCGGATACGGTTCACGATCTTGGACGGCACGCCATTGCCGTCGCGGCCGGCCGGGTCTGCATTGTAGATCGCCTCGCCGCCGATCGTGATGCGGCCTGCGGACGGCATGTTGAGGAGGTTGATGCAGCGCAGCAGCGAGGTCTTGCCCGAGCCGGAAGCGCCGATCAGCACCACGACCTCGCCCTTCTCGACCGAAAGGTCGACGCCCTTCAGTACTTCGCGTTGGCCGAATTTCAGCCGCAGGCCCTCGATTTTCAGAAGCGGATCGGACTTGCTCATTTGACGCGCTCCGAGATGGTTTCCAGCTTGCGCGACAGGAATGTCAGCGGCACCAGCAGGACGAGGAACATGACGCCGACCATGGTGTAGACTTCCATCGGCCGGTAGGTGAAGGAGCTGACATAGCTTGCCTGGTAGAGCAGGTCGGGCACGGTGATCATCGACATGAGGGTTGTATTCTTGATCTGGATGATAGACTGGCCGGCGAGCGGCGGGATCATGCGGCGGAAGGCCTGCGGCAGGATCACGCGGCGCATGCGCTGGCCGTAGGTCATGCCGAGCGCGGTGGAGGCGTCGGTCTGGCCCTTGTCGATCGACTGGACGCCGGCCCGCAGGATCTCGGCATAGAAGGCGCCGGCATAGAGGCTGAGGCCCGCAAAGCCGGCCCAGAACTTGGTCACGGCAAGGCCCGCGAAAATGGGGAAGGCGTAATAGATCCACAGCAGGATCACCAGAAGCGGGATATTGCGGAAGATCTCGACATAGACGCGCCCGAGCACGGAAAGGGCGCGTGAACCGGTGAGCTGGATCAATCCGACGACCAATCCGATCACGAGACCTGCGGCGATGGAGATCGCCGAATAGAACAGCGTGACCAGCAGCCCGTTCCAGAACAACGGCCAGTTCTGCTGAATGACGGAAATATCGAACAAATGCGTGACTCCAGGCTGGTTCGACCGGCACCGCACGGGCGCGGGGTGTGAGGACCTGCCGAACAAGGCGTCGGCAGATCCCTTGGCGGATCAGAAGCTGAAGTTGCTGGGCAGGATCGACAGATCGATGCCCCGGTCTTCCCACGACTTGGCAAGACGCCCCTGCGCAAGACCCAGCGAACGCTGCTGCTGGATCCAGTTGGTCAGGAAGTTGATGAAGCCCGCATTGCCCGGCTTGCGGGCGACGGCCAGCGTTGCCGGATTGCGCAGCATGGGCTCGGGCACCGAAACCTCGCCGTTGACCTGCTTGGATATCTGGAGAACATCGAAGATCGACTGGATCATCGCGTCCGCGCGGCCGGCCTGCAGTTCCATGATGGCGAGGTTGCGATCTTCCACAACGGTAATCTTCGCCTTGGGTAGCAGCGCCTCGGCGACGATCTGCATCGTCGAGCCCTTCTGGACGACGACGGTCTTTTCAGGCGTATTCAGCTCCGCCCAGGTGGCGACCGGCTTGCCCTTCGGCGAGAAGACGCCCCATGCATCCGTGAAGATCGGCTCCCAGAGATAGTCGACCACGAGGCCGCGCTTGGGGTTCGGATTCACGCCGATGGCGACATCGATCTTGTTGGCCTGGAAGTCGGCGGCAAGGTTGCCCCAGGTGGTTTCGACCGGCGTGACCTTGACGCCGAGTTCGTTCGCGACGTCCGTCAGGAAGTCGACGTAGAAGCCGCTCCAGGTGCCGGTGGACGGGTCCTTGATGTAGCCGGGCTCCTCGCCCACCATGACCGGGATCTTCAGTTCGCCGCTGGCGCGGATCTCGTCGATCACCGCCGAGGGGTTTTCCTGGGCGGTCGCCGGGCTCCACGCGGCAACAGCTACCGCCGCCCCCAGGGCGCAGGCCCGGAGGATGTTTCCGAAAAATGACATTTCAACTCTCCCTGATTTCTTTCAACGATTGAGCGCGGAGCGTTTCACCGGCTCAGGAACCCCCCGGAAAGCGGATCACCCTTTTCGAGGTATAGTGTGCCCTGGGAGGCGACATGAGCCTCTCCCCGGACGATGACGGCATAACCCGTCGTACCGCAGGTCTCGCTCTTTTCGGCAAGTTCCGCGGCAAAGGGCACGCCGAAAATATTCTCGGCGCGATAGGTATCGGTCTCCGACAATTCGCCGCGGATCAGCAGCTGCGCCATCCGCGCGCAGGTGCCGGTGCCGCAGGGCGAACGGTCGTACTTGTTGGGCGCGAGCACCAGGAACTGGCGCGAATCCCCCTTGCCGAGATCACTATGGAACAGGACCGAAGGGGCAGGAAGGCCGCGCATCTCGGGCCGTCCGTCCGTGGCCTTCGCGATGGCTTCCTTGATCCTCCAGCCGAGCGCAAGGCCGGCCGAAGCATTTTCGGGGGTGAGCGCCAGCCCCAGCGGGTCGGCCGCCACCATCGCATACCACATGCCGGAATAGAGGATGTCGGTGCGGATCGTACCGAGCCCCGGAACCTCCACTTCCAGTCCTTCGATGCCCATATAGGCAGGCACGTTCTTCAGAGAGACCGCGCCGAGACGCCCCTCCCCGTCCCATTCCAGCCGGACATCGACCACACCGGCCGGCGTTTCCAGCGAAAACCGGTCGCCGGTGGCCGGAGAAATCGCGCCCGTAAAGGCCAACGTCTTGGCAAAGCCGATGGTGCCGTGGCCGCACATGCCGAGATAGACGTAGGACGAGATGAAGATCGCACCGAAATCCGCCACTTCGGAGGAAACCGGAATGAGCCCCACCATGGCGGCATGGCCGCGGGGCTCATGCAGGAGCGCGGGACGGAGATGATCGAAGCGGCGCTCGAAGTCCTCGCGCTTCTCCAGCACGCTGCGCCCTCGAAGCGGCGGAATCCCTCCCAAAACGGCACGGGTCGGATGCCCGGCCGTATGGGTGTCGATATAGGGAAAAGCCGCCTCGACGCCGATCATTTGCGACCTTCTCCGAACTCCGCACGGATCGCGTCTCGCGTCTCGCGCCAGATCTTCTCGATCAGATCGTGCTCCAGTGCGTAGGAACGCTCGGCATCGCCGTCCACGATCGCCTGGAAAACCCGCGCCGTGTCGTCGAAGGAGAGATCCACCACATTCCGGTCGCGCTGGTAGAGGTGATAGCGATAGCGCAATGCCTGCTTTTCCAGCCCCTTGAGCAGCCGGCGTAGCGTGGTGTTGTCAGCGATCTCGTAGATCAGCTCGGAACCGCGCACGTCATGCGTGAAGAAGAGCCGGGCATCGCCGGCCTCCCGCGCCTGTTTCATCCCGTCGAGCACCTGCCAGAGCTGTGCCTTAAGGGCGGCATTAGCAGAGCGAGCCGCCTGCTCGGCCGCAATGGCTTCCAGGGCGATGCGGCAGCGGTAGATCTCATCGAAATCCCGCAACGACATGGGCGTGACCCAGATACCCTTGCGCGCCTCGCGCAGCACGAGACCGTCACGCTCCAGCGAACGCAACGCATCCCGCACCGGAGAGCGACTGACACCATAGCGCTCCGCCACATCTTCCTCGGTTAGCCGCTCGCTCGGCGCGAGTTCTAGGAAGACAATCGCATTCTCAAGCACGGCAACGAGGTTGTCCGCGATTCCAGCCGAAAGCTTGTATGAGTGGCTCATATCCATGCACTCACCATACTGTACTCTGTATACAATGCAAGCTCCTTTTTCGTTTCGCCCTTCTTGGGGCTATCGGGTCCCAGCATTCAATGGCCGCAAAGGATTGCGGCATAATCGAACAGTGAACGCCAATAGGATGAAAACTTCTTATGCAGCGGACTAGCGATTCGAATCGAGCACCGGCTCAGCGCAATGATCGCCCGCTACTGTTGGCATGAGCCATCTCTCGAGAGATGCGAGAATTAATCACAAATCCTCGCTCTGGCAGCCATTGCAGTGATAGCGCTCATTTAAACGCATCATGGTGATGCAGCAAAAGCCGAAGACAGTTTGAAAGAGTTGTTCAGAGATGACTATGCTCACGGAACTCCTGATCAGCGGCGGGACGTACAACTACGTTTGGCCCTATGCCAACGGAAGGGAGATGGAGCAGGTGGTGGAGCCGCTCGTCACGGCCGTGCTGGACGCAGTCCTGAAGGACGACGTACTCTATGAGTACCTCGCGTTGGTCGATGCGATCCGGCTCGGGAACCAGCGGGAAGTTGGTCTCGCGGCCAACCACCTCAAGTCAAGGATCGTGAGCAAATGACGCGATCCGCGCTCAACTGCTGGAAATGATGAAAGCCGTTGCCTCGGCCCTTGGCGAAGACCTCCGCTCGCGCTTGGTCTTCCTTGGCGGAGGCACGCCCGTGCTATTCATCACTGATCCGGTCACGCTCGAGGATGTGCGTGCCACAGACGACATCGACCTGATCGTTGACCTGGCGGGCCTTCTCGCCTGGGCACAGATCCAGGAGGACTTCGACACCGGGGCTTCATGGAGGCCGCTGACGAAGCGGTGAACCGCCTTCGTCGCCTGCTGGAATTCGCCAGCTACCAATGGGCGGCGCGTGCGCGAATGGTGCCAGGAGCACCTGCGCATTATCACCGCGCTCCAGGAGGGCGACCGCTCGCAGCCGATCTGATGAAAGGCCATCTCAAAAGGGCGAAGGCCAGCGCCGAGCAGACGAAGCGCGAAGGATAGGGGAACGCCAGCCGACACCCTATCCAAGCCGCACCCCGTTTGCATCGAAGACATGTCGCGCCTCCTTTCGGAAGGAGACGTGGACTGTCGATCCGATATCGGCATTCGTTCGCTCACGCATGCTGGCGAGGATGCGTTCCCCGGCGATCTCCAGCGACAATACCGTTTCCGACCCCGTCGGCTCGACGAGAAGGACACGGGCCGGAATGCCGGCAGGGTCGATCTCCACATGCTCCGGGCGTATGCCGAAGACGATATCGCCCGAGGCTCCCAATGCGCCTGTCGCCGTCGCGAGGACGGTCCCGTCCCCGGCGACGAGCAATCCCTGCGACACCCTGCAAGGTATGAAATTCATGGCGGGCGAGCCGATGAAGCCGGCGACGAAGCGGTTGACGGGACGGTCGTAGAGGTCGAGCGGACGGCCGACCTGCTCGATCCTGCCATTGCGCAGCACGACGATCTTGTCGGCCATGGTCATGGCCTCCACCTGGTCATGCGTGACATAGATGGACGTCGTCCCGAGCCTCTGGTGCAGGTCCTTGATTTCCTGGCGCATCTGCACGCGCAGCTTGGCATCGAGGTTAGACAGCGGCTCGTCGAACAGGAAGACGGCCGGCTTGCGGACGATCGCGCGACCCATGGCCACGCGCTGGCGCTGGCCGCCGGAAAGCGCGCGCGGATAGCGCGCAAGAAGCGGCTCCAGGTTGAGAATGGCGGCGGCGGAGCGGACCGCCCTGTCGATCTCGTCCTTCGGCAATCCGCGCAGCTTCAGCGAGAAACCCATATTCTCCGCGACCGTCATATGCGGATAGAGCGCGTAGCTCTGGAAGACCATGGCAATGTCGCGGTCGCGCGGTGCGACATCGTTGACGACATTGCCGCCGATCGAGACCGAACCGCCCGTCACCGATTCCAGCCCCGCGATCATCCGAAGCAGCGTCGACTTCCCGCATCCGGACGGGCCGACAAGGGTCACGAATTCACCGTCGGCGATATCGATCGAGACACCGTGGATGGTTTCGAGGTCGCCGAACCGCTTGCGGACGTCGGAGAGGGTTACGCTGGCCATCAGGTTCCACTTTCTTTCTTGAGCGGCACGGCGTTCCCGCCCTCCGCCATATAGGCGACGATCTCTTCGACGATGCCGTCGAGCGCGCCCGTCATGTCGACCCTGATGTGCGGGAGATCCAGCGGCTCGAATTCGCCATGGATGCGCGCGGCCTTTTCCGGGGTGCGCTGCGCCCTGAGGTTCGAGGCATCGGAAAGGCCGTTCTTCAGCCGTTCGCTGATGACATCGAGCGGCGCGTCGCAATGCACCACATGGACGCGCGCATGGTGCCGCTCCGCCAGCGCGACGATGCTGCGAACCTCGTGCGCGCGTGAAAACGGCTTGCCGTCGATGATCAGGCGGGCCCCGTCGTGACGGTGCAGGATATATTGCAGGACGGAAAGCAGCGCATCCGTCCCGACCTGGTTCTGATCGGGGGAATAGTCGAGATAGACATCCGGGAAGATCGCATCCCGGATCCTGTCGCGACTGAGAATCTCCGCACCGATGCGCCGGGCCAGCGCATCGGCGAGCGTCGTCTTTCCGACGCCGGGCAGGCCCACGAGCAGGATGACTTGGGACGCAGGCGCTGCCGGCATGGCTCTTTACTCCGCGCGTCCGTTGGCGCCGAACATCCGCAGGCGGCGGTCGACGGCGATCTCGGCGAGCCTGCGCGACTCCGCCATCGGCTCGCGCGTATCGACCACCGGGTCGGCGACGCTGTAGGCCTTGATCAGCGCTTCGCGGAAGCCGCCCTTGACGGCGGCGTCGATGTTGATCTTGGCGATGCCCGCCTTGACCACGGCGGAAACCGTCTCGGCGGGAACGCTCGTTCCCCCATGCAGCACCAGCGGCATCTTCAGCGCGGCGGAAAGCTGCTCGACCAGCGGCACGTCGATCGGCGCGCCGTCGCCGAGAACGCCGGGCGTATTGCCGATGGAGACGGCGAGATAATCGACGCCGGTGTCGCGCACGAAGGCCACCGCCTCCTCGACCGTCGTCTTGCGCTCGATGACCTCGTCGCCCTCTTCCGCCAGCGTTTCGCCGATCTGCGCCTCGACGCCGACGCCGTGGCGGCGCGCCAGCGCAACGACCTTGCGCACGAGTTCGACATTCTCGTCGTAGGATGCGCTCGACGCGTCGATCATGACGGAATCGAAACCCGCCTCGATGCACATCCGCACCGTCTCGTAGTCGGCGCCATGGTCGAGATGGAGGATGAGCGGGACGGACGTGCGGCCGCGCGCGGCTTTGGCCATGCCCATGAAATAATCGAGGCCGACATGCTTGAGGCCGCCCATCGTGGTGCTGAGCATCAGCGGCGCCCTCGCCTTCTCGGCAGCGCTGGAGATCGCCTGAACGGCCTCCAGGTGATGCGCGTTGAACATGCCCACGGCCCAACCCTCGCGATAGGCCTTGTTGATCCAGTAGGTTGCGCTTTCTCTGATCATGATTGCTCCATCGATAGTAAAAGGGCGCCGCACAGGTTCGGGTCCGCCGCATAACTGCGGACCAGGCGCGGCTGGCTTGCTGCGGGATAGGTGAAGGCCGGAATGAGCGCGGCGAGCCGGTCGAGATCGAACCACGCCTGGTTGAGGGCGCCGCCGGAAAGGATGACGCATTCGGGCTCGACAAGCGTGACGGCATTGCCGATGGACAGCGCCAGGCGCTGAAGAGGCACGTCGCTCGCCGACTTGTCCGCCTGCGCGAGGCCGGAGGCCTCGGTACAAAGGCATCCCTGATGGCCGCAATAGCAGCGCGCGCCGGAGGGATCTACGATCGTATGGCCGAAGGCGTTCGCGCCGCGTCGCGCACCGCGCCACACGCGGCCATCGAGGATCAGCGCATGCCCGATGCCCGTGCCGATGCCGAGATAGAGCGCGGAGGTCGCGCCTGCCGCGGCACCGAGCCGCGTTTCATAGGCAGCGCCGCAGAAGACGTCGGTCTCCACGAGAACGGGACAGGAAAAGGCATCCGCCAGGATCCGGCGCAGCGGCACGTCCTTCCAGCCGAGGTTTTCCGAGGCGAGGAGATAACCCTCGTCATCGACCACCGCGGCGACCGAAACGCCGATCGACTGCGGCCGGCCGGTGCCCCATTCGCGGATGAGGTCGGACAGCAGGGCGACGAAGTCGGCCGGCGTCATTCCGGCCACGCGGCGCGAGCGGTGCTGGTGGCGCCATTCGCAGCCGGACTGCGCGGCCGCCACACGCACATGGGTGCCGCCGAGATCGACCGCATATCTCATTTGACACCCGATGCGACGGCGCCTTCGACGAAATATCGCTGGAGGCAGAGGAAGAAGATCGCGGTGGGCAAGGCGCCGAACACGGAAACCGCCATGACCTCGCCGTACTGCGTGTTGAAGCCGGCCTGGAACGCGGCCATGCCGAGCGGAAGCGTGCGCAGCGTATCGTCGGAGGCGACGATCAGCGGCCAGAGATAGCTGTTCCAGGTCAGGTTGAACGTCAGGATCGCGACCACGCCGGCCGTCGGCAGCACCATCGGCAGGATGATCGAGAAAAGGATGCGCGGCTCGCTCGCGCCGTCGATCCGCGCCGCCTCGATATAGGCGTCGGGGATCGACACCATCGCCTGGCGGAAGATGAAGATGCCGACCACGTTGAAGGCCGTGGGGAGGATCAGGCCGGCATAGGTATTGGTCCAGCCGAAGGCGTGCACTTCGAGGAATAGCGGAATGACGATGGCTTCGAGCGGGATCATCACGGAAACGAGCACGATCATCCAGAAGAGGGGCGCGAGGCCATGGCGGAACTTGGCGAAGCTGTAGCCCGCAAGCGCGCTCAGCAGCACCGTCAGGATCACGGAAATGCCCGAGGCGAGAAGCGAGTTGAGGAGATAGACGAAGAACGGGCGCTGCGAGAAGGCCGAGACATAGTTCCTGAACCCGGCCGATCCGATCGAGAAGAGCGCGGTGCTGAAGATTTCCCGGCTTTCCTTGAGCGAGGAGGACACCATCCACACGACGGGATAGAGCGTGAGCACGGCTCCGAGCAGGAGAATGGCGATGGCGCTGTAGCGCTGGAAGGCGGAGCTAGGCATTGCGGTCCCTCAGAAGCCAGATCTGCACGAGGCTGACGAGGAGGATGCCGCCGAAAAGCACGACCGAATAGGCGCTGGCGCGACCCATATCGAGATAGCTGAACGACGTCTTGTAGATCAAAAGGGTCATGATCTGCGTGGAATTGGCCGGCCCGCCGTCGGTGACGATCTGCTGGAAGGCGAAGGTCTTCAGTCCGTTGACCGTGGACAGCACAACCGCCAGCGCGATGGTCGGCTTCATCGCCGGAAGCGTGATGTAGCGCAGGACCTGGAAGCCGCGCGCACCGTCTATCGACGCCGCCTCGTAATAGTCGCGCGGGATCGCCAGGAAGCCGGCAAGGAAGATGATCATGTAGTAGCTCGCCGCGTGCCACCAGCTCATGATGACGAGAGCGATCGGCGCGTAATTGCTATTGTTGAGCCAGGGGATCGGGCTGCCGCCGAGGCTGGTGACCGCGTCGTTCATCGGTCCGTTGAAGTTGAAGATCAGCTTCCAGACGAGCGCGACCGAGACGATCGGCATGACCGAGGGGATGAAGAGAAGCGTGCGCCACAGCCTGCGGGACGTCCGCACCTGCGTCAGCGCCCAGGCCATCACGAACGACAACCCCAGAACCGGCACGACCGTATAGGCGACATAGGCGATGGTGATCCAGAGCGAGCTCATGAAGGCCCGGTCATGCGGCAGCGCGGCAAAGTGCTTGAAGCCGACATAGACCGGGTCCGACAGGAGATCGTAGTCATGAAGACTGATGTAGAAGGAAAAGAGGATCGGATAGAGCTGGAACAGCAGGATGTAGCCGAGGGCGGGCAGCGCGAAGACGATGCCCCAGACGGTCACGTTGCTCTGCCGGAAACGGCTCTGTCCGATCTTCATTGCTGCGGGCCTTACTTCTGCCGGACGCTGTCGATGTCCTGGGCGGCGTGGTCGAGCGCATCCTTCACCGGGACGCCCTGGGCGAACTGCTCGATGGCGGCCTTGATCGCGTTGCCTTCCTGCGTCCAGGTCTCGGAGCGCCAGACGAAGGAACCGTGCTTCTGGCCTTCGGCGAAGATCGCCGCGCCGCGGGTGTTCTTCGCCGTCTCGCTCTCGGCCCAGCCCTTGCGGCCCGTGACATAGCCCGTGGCGGCAAGGTAGCCCGCGCTGTCGGAGGTCAGGAAGTTGAGGAACTCGAAGGCTTCCTTCTTGTGCTTCGAGCCTTCCGTGACGGCCAGCGCATAGGAGTTCAGGAGCGTCTTCGGATTGGCGGCGTCGAGCTGCGGAAGCGGGGCGACGACATATTGCTCCTTGACCTCGTCGGAGAACAGCGGCGGCGCCCAGATGCCGGCGATCGCTATGGACTGGCGGCCTTCGCTGAAGTCCTGCAGCGCGTTGACCGGATTGACGGTCGCCATGGTCGGCCCGCCGATCTTCTTGTCGATCAGCGCCTGCCACGTTTCGGTGAAGGCCTTGACGCAGGCATCCGAATTGATCGTCGCCTTGCCGTTCGCATCGACGACATCGCAACCATATTGCTGGAGGATCGGCCAGTATTGCTGGGCATACCAGTAGGGATCGAGGTTCCAGACCCAGTTGAAGCCGAGGCGCGAGCCGTCTTCCTTCGTCAGCTTTGCCGAGACGTCGAGCAGGTCGTTCCAGCTTTTCGGCCAGTTCGCCTCGTCTTCCGCATCGAGGCCGATCTCCTTGAAATGCGCCTTGTTGATGAAGAGCGCCAGCGTGTTGAACTCTTCCGGAACGCCGTAGACCTTGCCGTTGATCGTCAGGCCGGAGAGGGCCTGGGGCTGATACAGCGACTCGAGCTCGGCGGCGTCCTTCACGCCGAACGCGGCATTGTCGACTTCGGCCAGAATGCCGCGGCCGGCATATTGCGGGAAGAGGTAGTCGAGAACGTTGACGATGTCCGGCGCGTTGCCGGCGGCGATCGCGGCGAGCAGCTTGACCTCATAGTCGCCATGCGGGTCGTCATGCAGCTTGATCGTGATGTCGGGATGCTGCGCGGTGAATTCGGCGGCCTTCTTCTCGATGAATTCGCGTGCCGGCGGGTAGGTGTGGTGCCAGAAGGTCAGCTCGACGGCGGCGGCCATGGACGATGCCGACAGGACGGTCGCAGCAGACAATGCGGCAATATATGCGGATTTCCTGATGAAATTCATGATTTCCTCCATTGCTGACGGCCTCACTCCCGAGCCGTCCTCCGTCTTTTGCCTACATGACAGTTTATGTTTCGCAAAATGTTTTTTTATGCAATTTATGAAGCATAATGCGTCAAAAACGAGGGTAAAATGACCTCCACAGGGGATTCTCTGCTCCACCGCGTCTCGCGCATGGAGTTTTCGGCCGCTGAAAAGCGCGTCATCGAGCTCTTGCTGAGCATTGCCGAATATGACGTGGCGGGCCTGCCCTCCTCGGCCATCGCCGAACGAACGGGGACGAGTCGCTCGACGGTCGACCGGCTCTGCAAGCGCCTGGGATATAACGGCCTCAAGGAGTTGCGCCGGGCGCTGCTTCAGGAAAGCCGCAGCATGCAGGGGCCGGTCTCGACGCATGTGGTGTCGGACGCCATCGCCCATTCCGACAGTTTTGCGGAAATCGCCTACAAGGTATTTCACAGCGCGTCGGTCCGGGCCCTGCGCTTTGCCGATCTCCTGTCCCATTCCACGGAGCTCGACCGGCTCGTCAATGCCATCCGCGACGCGCGCAGCGTGCAGGTCTTCGGCGTCGGCGCCTCGGCGGTCGTGGCGCTGGACCTGCATCAGCGCCTGATGCGTCTCGGCATACGCATCGCATTCTCCGAGGACCATCACAACCAGATCGCCGGCGCATCCCTGATGGAGCCGGGCGATCTGGCGATTGCCATTTCCTATTCCGGCCGGACGCGGCCGACGCTGCACGCTGCCCAGATCGCCAGGACGCGCGGCGCCACCCTCGCCGCCGTCCTCGGCGTCTCCACCTCCCCCCTGGAAGCCATTGCCGACATCCCGATAATCACCCCGCCGGGGATCAACCTGTTCGGCGCGGACGCCGTGATGACACGCGCGCTGGAGATCATGTTCAACGAGGTGCTGTTCCACTGCCTGGCGTTCGGCAACGAGAAGATGATGCAGAATGTGTCAAGAATCGAGGACGACCTGCGGGATGAGCGACGATAATTCTTATTGCTCCATGCACGCAACCAGGCACGAAGCGTTGATTCACGCTCTTGAATAGATTCGAACTGAAGATCGTGCGCCCAAACATCTAAAAGTGACCTGCGTCTTGCGAGGCGAGCAATCACAATCGCCCCCTCCCAACCGGAAGAATGCGGTCGAGAGGGATGCCATAGGTAGGGCTTCAGCTTCCCAAGTCGATCCGCACGAGTTCCCCACTCGTCATCGACCTGCGTGCGGCATCTGCCAGCAACACCGCGTTCCGTCCACTCCGAAAATCAGATTCAATCTTCCGGCCATTCGAAACCGCATCCACGAAATAGTTCAGTTCAGTAGCATAAGTCGGGAGGTAGCGTTCCATGAAGCTTGGGAGCAGGGTGTCGCGTGCCCCCGTATTGGCTGCTCCGAAGCGCTCAACACCTGTCTTCAGAAGGTTGCTTGAAGTGACCATTCCTTTGGAGCCAAACACTTCGACACGCTGATCATAACCGTAGACAGCCCGGCGACTACAATCGATGCGGCATATGGCGCCATTCTCAAAGCGTATCATGACGTGAGCCGTGTCGGTGTCGCCGAGTTCGCCGATGGCCGGATCGACCATGTTGCTGCCCATCGCGCAGAGCTCCAGACGCCCTATTGCACCTGTCAGCCACAAAGCCATATCGAAGTCGTGGATCATCTGGTCATGGAACTGGCCCCCGGACACAGCGATGTACGAGGCTGGCGGCGGTGACGGATCGCGGCTGATGATCGTGACGACTTCGACGGAACCAACCTCTCCGTCCAGTACGGCCTGCTTGACTGCCATGTGGGTCGCATCGAACCGTCTCTGGAAGCCGATCATAATCGGCACGTCGCAGTCCTTGATCCGATCCGCGCAATAGTCCACGCGCGCCAAGTCGAGGTCAATCGGTTTCTCGCAGAGGATCGCCTTGCCAGCCCTGGCCGATTCGACGATGAGATCGACATGCGTGTTCGTCGCGGACGCGATGATGACCGCGTCGACCGATGGATCATCGAGGGCAATACGGGGTTCGGCGATGGCCTTAGCCCCGTACCGTCCCGCAAGTTGTCGGGCGCGCTCCAGATCGACGTCACAGACATATTCCAGCACGGCCGTGTCGTGCGCCGCCAAATTCGCTATGTGCTGCGCGCCCATGCGACCAGCACCGAAAACACAAAACCTCATAGGACTTTCCTCGTAGATCTATATTGCAGCAAGACGTTGCGGGGGACCTGGCACTTTGACCTGGACCGAGAACAACCCGCCAGCAAAGGGAGCCGCGCGAAGCTCCTCGGCGGTGTGCATCACGCGAAGCGTCGTCGCAAAAAGGGTCTTCCGATCCCTCCCCCCGAACGTCACGCATGTCGGCCCCTTTGTCGGAAGCTGAACCCTTTCCTGCACGACACCTTCCTGACTGATGCGAACAAGGCATCCGCCCCAGACGCGGGCATTCCAGTAAGCGCCCTCAGAGTCGACCACCGCACCATCAGGTCGACCATCGGCAATGTCGAGTCCCGCCAGCGGACTGATTTCGCTGAGGTCTCCCCAGCCGGAAGTACCGATCTGGAACCGCCGGATCGTCCCTTCCGCGGTATCGGCGAAATACATGAGGTCGCCTGACGGCGAGAACGCGATTCCGTTGCTGATCGTGACATCGGACAGTAACTTACTGACCTTGCCTTCTTGAGAGCAGCGATAGAGAGCCGCGACGGGCTTGCGGTCTCGCTCGTCGAACGTCCCGAACACTACGCCGCCGAACGGATCAACGGCGGCATCGTTGACGCGGGTCTGGGGTAGATCCTCTTCGATGACGGAGATCGTCTCGAAGGACTTGAAACCGGCATCGCTGATGGCCACCCGCGTTGCCAGCCCAACCACGAAACCCGGCTGCTTGCGCGGCAGGATGAAACCGGCACGCTCCGGAAGCGGGAAAACGGTTACAGTCCCATCCCCGCTTAGCCGATAGATTCTGCTTTCAGCAATATCGGTCCAATAGACGCACCCGTCGCGATGATCCCAGACGCAGCCTTCGCCAAGGGTATTCTTGCAATCGACAATGCAGGATGCCTCCATCGTCATCCCCTTACCGAGGAGGACATCCCGATCGAAGCGAGATAGTCAAAGCTTTCCCGCGCATTGCTCAACGGCGATGCATCCCCCGTCGGATCGACGTCCTGCTCGACGACCGCCATTCCGCGATAATCGATCGCTGTCAGAGCATCACGAACGGCGACAAAATCGACGACCCCCTTGCCCAGTGGGCAGAAGATGCCGCGGGCAATCGCGTCGAAGAAACCAGTTCCATCGGCGATGCAGGCCGCGTGGACCTGCTTGTCGATGTTCTTGAGGTGCATGTGACCGATACGGCTGCCATATCGGCGGATGAGGCCAATCAGGTCGATACCGGCATAGGCGGAGTGACCAGTATCGACGCAAAGGCCGACAAGATCGTCGGGAAGATCGCTCATCGCACGATCGAGCTCGTCCTCATACTCGACATAGCAACCTGCATGAGCATGCAGATAGGACTTCACGCCGTAGTCGTTCCCGGCGATCTTCGCGAGCTCGACAATGCGGCCCATCATCGCCTTCCATTCATCTGCAGAAAGGCGGGGAGCATCGCCCGATCTGCCGGCATATTTTCCACGCTCGTCCGAAACGCGATCGATGATCACGAGACGGGGAGCACCGAGATCCTTCAGGATGGCGCAGGTTCGGCGCGTCTTATCGACGACACGTTCAAAGGCGCGGGGATCTGTCAGCGGATCAAAAAGGCCGCCTGCGGAAAGCACGAGATTGCGCTTTGCAAGCTCGTCCTTGAGCTGGGACGGATCGGTCGGGAAATAGCCGACCGGCCCGAGGTCGATCGCGGAAAACCCTGCCGCGGCCGCTTCGTCGAGAACCTTCGTCCAGGCGGGGTTTTCGGGGCGGTCGGCGAAATCGACGCCCCAGGAGCAGGGAGCGTTTGCAAGCCGATAGGCAACGGGCATCAGGCGATCTCCTCGGTCTTGACCCACCGGCCTTCATCGGCCGAAACCAGCACCGCCTCGACAACGCGATCGACGATGTAGCCGAATTCGAAATCCGCGACCCATCTCTTGCCCGCCGCGACGGATTCGATGAGCCGGCGAGCCTCGATGATCTTCAGGTCGTTATAGCCAAGCGGATTGCCCTGAAGGCCGAAAAAGGCGGCATAGTCGGGATGCTGCGGCGCGACCAGCACGCGCTTGTATCCGCGCTCCGCGGGATCGTCGGTCACGCGATAGAGGTTGAGTTCGTTCATCCGCTCCTGGTCGAAGAAGAGGGCGCCCTTGGTGCCCTGGATCTCGTAGGAGAGGTAGAGCTTGCGGCCGGTCCCGATACGGCTTGCCTCGAGATAGCCGGAGGCGCCGTTCTTGAAACGGCAGATGAAGTGCGCGAGGTCGTCATTCTCGACGGCGCGCTCGACACTCTTCGCATCACGCCGTTTGGCGTGCAGCACCTGACGCGCGCCGCTGACCTCGGTGACCTCCCCGACGAGATAGTGCGCGAGGCTGAGGACGTGGCTTGCCATGTCGCCCAGCGCCCCGGCCTTGCCCGCCGCTTTCGCATCGGTCCGCCAGGTGAACGGGAAGCTTTCATCGACCATATAGTCGTTGTCGAACGTGCCGCGGAAATGGAATATCTCACCGAGCTCACCATTCTCGATCAACTGGCGAGCATAGGCTTGGATGGGACTGCACAGGTAGTTGAAGCCAACGACGGTCACGACGCCGGCCTTTTGGGCGGCCTCATGCATCCGGCAGGCTTCGGCTGCCGTATTCGCCATCGGCTTTTCGCAATAGACATGCTTGCCGGCGGCGATGGCAGCAAGAGCGATCTCAGGATGAACATCGTTGGGCGTCGTGATGTCGATGACGTCGATGTCGGGATCATTCACGATGCTACGCCAGTCCCCTGTATGGCGCTCAACTCCGAAGCGCCCAGCGAATTCCTTCGCCGCCGCTTCGTTGACGTCGGCGACCGCGGCGATCTTCAGGATAGCCGGGTCGGTTCCAAATATCCGCGTGGCATTTTCGAACGCGGCGGCATGGGCGCGGCCCATCCAGCCCGCGCCGATAAGACCTACTTTAATGACGGTCACTTCTTGTCTCCGTATGACGTATCAGATTGTTCCACCAAGCTCGTCGGAAAGGGTCTGCAATTCCTTCCCGCCGGCCATCAGGTTTTGCAGCTCGTCGATCGCGATTTCGTCCTTCTTGAAGATGCCGAGCGTTTTGCCGCGATTGAGGACCGTGAAGCGGTTCCCGACCGCATAGGCATGACGAACGTTGTGCGTGATGAAGATCACGCCGAGGCCCTTGGATCGGACGGCATCGATATATTTAAGGACCATGGAGGTCTGGGCGACGCCAAGCGCCGAGGTCGGCTCATCGAGGATGAGCACCTTCGCGCCGAAATAGACCGCCCGGGCGATCGCGACGCACTGGCGCTCCCCGCCGGACAAGGTGCCGACGGCCTGATTGGGATCACGCACATCAATGCCGATCTTCATCATTTCGTCATGGGTGACCTTCTCGGCGAACCTTGCGTCGAACCAGGAGAACGGCCCTATGCGCTTCATGGGCTCCCGGCCCATGAAGAAATTCCGGCTGACCGACATCAGCGGGATCATGGCGAGATCCTGATAGACCGTCGCGATGCCGGCATCCAGCGCGTCTCGCGGGCTGCCGAATTCCACAGGCTTGCCGTCGACAAGAAATTCGCCCGACGTCGGCTTGTGCACGCCGGACAGGGTCTTGATCAGGGTCGACTTGCCCGCACCATTATCGCCCAGCAAGCAGAGGACCTCTCCCGGGTGCACGCTGAGCGAAACGCCGTTCAGTGCGATCACCGGCCCGAAATGCTTCACGAGATTCTTGATCTCGATGAACGGGGTCGTGTTGTCAGAGTTTTGACTGTTCAGCATGGACGTTCTCCTCAACGCTCGCCGGTTACGCGCTTGCGGATGATGTTGTTGAAGAGGACGGCAAGGAGAAGCATGCCGCCGAGGAACACCTGATACCAGTCTTGGTCGATCTGCGTGTAGGTGAGACCGATGAGGACCATGCCGAAGATGATCGAACCGAAGAATGCGCCGATTGCCGAACCGTAGCCGCCGGTGAGGAGGCAGCCGCCGATAACCGCGGCGATGATGGCCTCGAATTCCTTCTGGAAGCCGCGTCGGGCATCCGTCGATCCGGCGTCGAGCACGGTCAGGATGGCGACCAGGGCCGCGGCACAGGCGGTCAGAATGAACAGGATCGTCTTCACGCGGGCAACCGGCACGCCGGAATTGCGAGCGGCATTGGCATCACCACCCGCAGCGAAAATCCAGTTGCCGAAGCCTGTGCGCACGAGCAGGTATGTCGCTCCAAGCGCAATGGCCAGGAACCACAGGAGTTCCACCGGTACGCCGGGGACAGCGGGGCTACCGTTGGGGAACTTCGTGATGAGATCGTTGTCGGCCAGATACTGGAAAAAGCCCTTGAACGCATCGCCCGAGAAGAAGGGAACGAGCGGGCTATCCGCGGCGGCTTCCTTGATTCCTCGCATCTGCGTCGCGCCGCCCGTCACCCATTTTAGGCCGACGAGGGAGAGACCGCGAAGGATGAACAGGAACGCTAGCGTCACGATGAACGACGGCAGGCCGGTCCGCATCACGATCTGAGCGTTGGTTATACCAAGCAACGCGGCAACAGCCAGCGTCAGCAGAATCGCAACGCTGAGCGGCAAGCCCCAGGCCACGACGGCCGCGCCGAAAACCATGCCGCTGAAGGCGATCATCGAGCCGATCGACAAGTCGAACTCGCCGCCGATCATCAACAGGGCAGCCGCCACTGCGAGAATACCGAGCTGGGCGGCCGGCGCCATGAAGTTCATCACGCCAGCCAGCGTGAACATCTGCGGGCTTGCGGTCGTGAGGAAGAACACAAGCACGAAGGCCAGGCCGGCCAAGGCACCAAGTTCCGGCTTCCGGATCAGGGATGCCATCAGCGAAACGCGGATCAATCGCTCGTCTTTAGCCCCGCCTTCGGGCGCCTTGGATACGTCTACCATGTCACTATCTCCCGATCGGGCATGGATAGCTGCACGCTATCCATGCCTCGATTTCTGCTATCGGATGGCCTTCTCGGAAAGCTCCAGGACCTGCGGCGCTTCCTTCGCGGTGATGAACTTCGGTCCGCTCTCGATCAAGTCGTTGGTCGGCATCAGACCGTTGCGGATGTAGTTCGTCAGCAGGACGGTGCTGAGATAGCCGTGGAAATAGGGCTGATGCTCCACGGCGAACTCCGCCTTGCCGTCGATGATGGCCTGGAGGAAGCCCGGCGACAGATCGAAGGAGACTACCTTCACGTCGGTCCGTCCGAGGTCCTGAACAGCGGCGACCGCAGGCTCACCGGCCTGGCCGGCGCTGAGGCCGACGACGGTATCGATCTCCGCGTCGCTCGACAGCGCCGCGGTCACCTTGGACTTCACTTCCTGGAAGTCGTTGGACGTCGGCAGGATCGTGACCGCGCCGCCGAAGCCGTCGGTCACGCCGCGGCAACGGTCATCAAGAGCGGTGTTGCCGACCTCGTGATTGATGCAGATCGCCTTCTTGGCGCCGAGTTCCTTCAGCCGCTCGCCCACGCGCTTGCCGGCCGGATATTCGTCCTGACCGATATGGATGAGCGTGCCGAATTCCTTGGCAACCGTCGCACCGGAATTGACGGAGATGACCGGGATGCCCGAGGCGACCGCGCTCTTGATCGCGTCCTTGAGGGCATCCGCATCCGGGATCGTGACGATGATGCCGTCCGGCTTCTGGTTGACGGCGGAGGTGATGAGTTCGGACATGCGGACCATATCGAACGTCTCCGGCGCGATATAGTCGAACTTCACGCCCATCTGCTTGGCCGCCGTATCGCCGCCGTTCTTCACGATGTTCCAGTAGGGATCGTTGGCGAGCCCGTGGCTGATCATGATGAGGCGCTCTTCCGCAAAGCCGCTCGTGACGGCGCCGACGAGTGTTGCGCCCGCGAGAACTGCAATTTTCAGGAAATTCTTCATTCCATTCTCCTCCTCTAAAGATGACGCTCCCGCATCATCGGTTGCTCCGCACCTATTTGCGGTCACTCACACGGGCTCCGGTCGCTTCCGCAATCAGAGCCGATTTCAGAAGATTTGCGTCGCTGTTCGGCACGACGAAATCGAAGCCCTCGCCGCTGCGCCGCGCCGCGACCGCGCTCGACGGGCAGAAGATGCCGGCATGCTTTCCGTGCGCCCTGGCAGCGGACAGGCAGCGAAGGATCGCTTCGCGCACGGCCTCATCGGTCGGGTCGCCAAGCGTACCCTTCCCCATCGCCAGGCCGAGATCGTTCGGACCGACGAAGATTCCATCAAGCCCGTCGATCGCGAGGATCTCGTCGAGCGCCTCCAGCCCCTCGCGCGTCTCGATCATGCCCAGGCGGACGATCGAGGCATCGGCATGGGCGAAATAGTCGGCGCCGCCGTAGAGTAGGCCGCGCGCGGGGCCGAAGCTGCGGTTCCCAAGCGGCGGATATCGCGTTGCGGCAACGAAGGCTTCGGCTTCCCGGGCGTTGTTGATCATTGGGCAGATGATCCCGAAAGCGCCTGCATCCAGTGCTTTCATGATGGCTGCCGGATCGCACGACGGAACACGGACGATCGGCGTCGCGGGCGTTGCCGAAATCGCCTGCAGCATTGCGATCATCGTCTGTACGTCGGTCATCCCGTGTTGCAGATCGACCAGCACGCAGTCATAGCCCGACCAGCCGGCAATCTCCGCCGTGTAGGCGTTTCCGATCGACAGCCATGCAGATACGACAGCCTCGCCTTTTGCCCAGACATCGCGGATATTGTTATTGCGCATCGGCGGCCACCTTCAGGACTGCGCGATTGACGACCAGCGCCGGATCGAGGTTGCCATCGAGACCGGCCAGCGCGTTGCGCGCGGTCATGACGCCCATGGCGACAAGGGATTCCTCCGTGAGCGCCGCCGAATGCGGGCTCAGGACAACACGTCCCTCCGAAATCAGCGGATCGCCGGACGGAAGAGGCTCGACGGCGAAGGTATCGAGCCCTGCGGAGCGGACGTGACCGCTCTTCAGCGCGTCCACGAGTGCCGCTTCGTCGACGATGCCGCCCCGGGCCGTGTTGATGACAATGGCGCCTCGCTTGAGCGTTCTCAGCGCCTCCGCGTCGATGAGGTTTCGCGTGGCCTCCGAGAGCGGAATGTGGAGGCTGACGACATCCGCCGCGGCAAGCCCCTCCTCGAGCGTATCGACGAAGGATGCGCCGGCAAACGCCGTGCGCGACGCGAAGGGGTCGCGGACCAGGATGTCCATTCCGAAGCTCGCTGCCCGTTTCGCGACCTCGCGTCCGATCCGGCCGAAACCGACCAGAAGAAGCGTGCGGCCGCGAAGCTCGACACCGAGCAGCCGGGAACGAGCTGCGAAGTCGCCATTACGAACCGCGGCATCCAACTGAACCCCTGCCCTCGCGGCTGCCAGCATGAGGAACATGGTCTGCTCGGCAACGGAGATCGCGTTCACATCGCCGACGACCGTCACCGGAATGCCACGCGACGTGCAGTAATCGATGGGGATGTTGTCGTAGCCGACGCCGTGCCGGGACACGACCTTGACCTTCGATGCCGCGGCAAGGACCTCCTCCGGTAGCGGTGCATCGCGCACCGTGATCGCATCGGCGTCGACAACATGCCTCAGCAAGTTGTCTTTCGAGAAATCCGTCACGACTTCATACGACACGTCACTGCGCTGGTCGAAAAGGGCGAGCGCTTCGGCTCGAAGCGGCTGTATCACGACGATTTTCTTCAATGTTCCCTCCCTCACCAGCGCTTTCCAACGACTGGCACTGCGACACCCAATGGCATCAGCTTCTCGCGAATCCGGGCGGCCCGATCTTTCAGACGGCCCGTTAGAGTCATGTGTGGTCGATGACGCTCGAAGGGCGCATAGCCGATCGCCCGGTGAGCCTCTTCCAGGTTCCAGCGCATGCCATCATTGCGGGAGACCACATTGATCGCGTGGAAGCCGGTAAAATCGACGGTCGCGGATTTGACGACGGCCTGAGCCCAATCATCGTTGCCGAGCCACATCTGCTGGCCCCAGAGCCCGAAGGCCATGTGCGGACCGGGTTTGTTTTCTCCGGGCTGGCAGTAGCCGATCCGCAGCGACAGAAACGCCATGCCTGTTTCCTCGCTGACCATCCGGCCATAGCGCTCGATGAAGAGCTTTGACGCGCCGTAGGGATTGACCGGCCGAGGCTGCAAGCCAGCCGTCAATTCTTCACTGCGGAAGCGATACCCGCTGAGAACCCAATTCGAGCTGGCAAAGACAAACCGTTTCACGCCTCCGCTGCGCGCCGCCCGGATGACATTCAGCGCGAGATCGACATTGAGCTGCATGACGCTATCCCAATCGCCGGCCGCACGCGGATCGGCCGCGAGGTGAAGCACGGTGTCGATCCCACCGAAATGCGTCGCCCAGCTATTGTCAAAGACCTCAAGGTTCGCGGTAATGACTCCCGGATCGTTCCCGCCGTTGCGCCCGATACGAGTGAGTTCGATGCCCTCGGTCGCGTTGAGCGCGACGGTCGCCTTGTGCCCAAGATTTCCCGTCGAGCCCGTCAACAGGATGCGCCGTGTCGCGGGACCCGGCATGTTCAGACCCCTTTGCGCTGATGCTTGCGCTGTCCTTCTTGAGCGTCGCGGGCCGCGGCAATCGAGGCACGATCCGTCACTTCGGGCATCCCGACATCCCACCACGAACCGCCATCCATCCATTCATAGGGATGCGTGCGAAGGGCGATGACATAGGTTCGGTCGCTCGCCCGGGCGCGGGTAAGCGCGGCCTCGAGCTCGGCTATCGACGTGACATTCTCGGATTCCGCCCCCATCGACCGCGCATGCATCGCGAAATCGATCCGCGGCACGTCTCCGACATGCTTCGACGAGGCGAGCAGATTGTTGAACTCGGCGCCGCCCTTGCCGGTCTGCAACCGGTTGATGACCGCAAAGCCGCCATTGTCGCAGACGATGCAGATGATCTTGTTGTCGGTCAGGACCGACGAGTAAATGTCGGAGTTGAGCATCATGTAGGAGCCGTCGCCCAGCATCGCGATGATCTCACGCGTGGGATTAGCGATCTTCTGGCCGTAGGCCCCGGCGATTTCGTAGCCCATGCACGAGAAGCCGTATTCGGATTCGAATGTCCCAATGCCGATCGACTTCCATGTGCAATAGAGTTCGCCCGGCAAGCCGCCGGCGGCGGACACGATCACGTCATCCGCCTTGGCGCTGCGCTGGACCGCACCGATCACCTGCGGATAGTTCGGGAGTTCCTGGTTCGTCGGGCCGCTTCGGCTTTCGATGACCGCATCCCAAGCCGCCTTTTCCTTCACGGTTTCTTCGCCCCAAGCCGCCGGAGCACGCCAATCGCCGAGCTTGCCAGCGATTGCAGCCAGCGACAGCTTTGCATCCCCGACGACCGGCTGCGCCATGTGCTTGTTCGCGTCGAAGCGGTTTGCGTTGAGCGAAAGGAATTTGACATCCGGATCGCGGAAGACGCTCCACGAGCCCGTGATCATGTCGGCCATGCGAGTGCCGATCGCGATCACCAGGTCGGCCTTCTCGCCGATATTGTTGCCGGCATTGCCGCCCATGACGCCGATCGAAGCGAGATTGAGACGATGCTCATGGAGCAGTGCCGACCGCCCCATGATGGTTTCCGCGACCGGAATGCCGAAGCGATCGCTGAAATCGGCAAGCTCGGATGTCGCGCCGGAATAGTGCACACCACCACCCGCGATGATCAACGGACGCCTCGCGGCGCGGATCAGTTCCACAGCCGCCTCGATCTGGTAGTCGGCCGCCGGATAGCGCGGAATGCGATGAACACGCTCGGCAAAGAAGGATTCTGGATAGTCGAAGGCTTCGCCCTGCACATCCTGGGCAAGCGAGATCGTCGCCGGACCGCAGGCAGCGGGGTCGAGCATCAAGGCGACGGCCTGCGGCAAGGAGGTAAGAATCTGCTCGGGCCGGGTGATGCGATCGAAATAGGACGAGACGGCTTTGAAGGCATCGTTCGTCGTCAGCGACATATCGTGGAAGTGTTCCACCTGCTGCAGGACCGGATCGGGCAGCCGCGAAGCGAAGTTGTCACCGCACAGGAACAGGACCGGAAGACGGTCGGACATCGCAACGCCGGCGGCCGTGACCATGTTGGAGGAGCCCGGCCCGACCGAGGCGGAGCAGACATGGATCTGCTTGCGCCGACGAGCGCGGGCATAGGCGACCGCTGCCAGAGCCATCGACTGCTCATTCTGGCCGCGATAGGTCGGCAACACGTCCTGAACCTGCTCGAGCGCGGAGCCGAGGCAGGTCACGTTGCCATGGCCGAAAATCGCGTGGACGCCCGTGAACAGCGGGAGGATTTCGCCTTCGTCCTCGATCTTCTGTGCGACCAAAAACCGGACGATTGCCTGAGCAAGCGTTAGCCGAACCGAACCCATCTATTCCTCCTTCGGGCATTCAGACCATTCGGCGTACGATCGGCGCGGGCTTCTCAGCCTGCTGCGCATTTTGGCCACCTGAACAGTTTCCTCACATTTGCCCACCCCGTCATTTCTTCCTCAGAGGTGAGCATCAGGGGTATTTCACATTCAAAACCCATTGTCAACATATCGCGCACTTGCGCGATAATCGCACATTGACAGGTTTTCAATGCCGTGAGATGACTAGTCGCCATGGACACAGACATTCAGAAACGCGACTTCGCCCAGACCCTCGCCCGGGGTCTTTCCTGTCTTGAAAAGCTGGCGGAGGCCGATGCTCCCGCGACCTGCACGGAGGTCGCCCGGGCCATGGATGTGAGCCGCGCGGCGGCACGACGGATTCTCCTGACGTTGGAAAGCCTCGGCTACGTCAAGGAGGAGCGCGGCCTTTATGCGTCGACGCCGAAAGTGCTGTCACTCGGTCGCGGGGTCCTGCGACGTACCAATATCTGGAGCGCTGCTTCGACCGTCGTCATTGCACTGGCTGACCAGCTCAACGAGCCCTGCTCGATCTCCGTCCTCGAAGGCCTCGACATTCTGTTCGTCAGTCGCGATGCGACGCGGCGCATCTATACGTCACGGCTTGGGGTCGGCGACCGCCTTCCGGCGCATTGCTCGGCGAGCGGCAAAATGCTGCTGGCCTCTCTGCCGGTGAGCGAACTGGACAACCGGCTGGCCACTGTTGTCCTGCGGAAGCAGGGACCAGCCTCGATAACCGAGGTCGAGATCCTGAAAGCGCACTTGAGTGAGGCGCGACGGTCCGATTTCGCCACCGCCATCGACGAAATGGAAAATGGTACGATCTCGATCGCGGTCCCCCTGCGAGAACGGGCGGGCCGCGTCGTAGCCGCCATGAGCGTTGCCTCGCACCGCGACCGCATGTCGCCGGAAGAGCTGGAAACCAAAATCCTTCCTTCCTTGCGCGACTGCGCGCGGAAGGTCGAAGGCATCCTGCGGGACTATCAGGAGCGGAATTGGGCAATCCTTTAGCCCAGGTCCCGTGACGTTCACACGACCGGCGAAGACTGCATCAGCCGGCCGTCCAGCCGCCATCGACCATCAAGGCGGTTCCGGTGATCATCGCCGAGGCGTCCGAGGCGAGAAAGGTTACCGGTCCCATGATGTCCTCCAGCTCGCCGATACGGCCAAGCTTGATCTTCTCCTCGATCCATCGGACCCGCTCGGGATTGGAAAATGTCTGCTCGGCCAACGGCGTCTTGATGAATGTCGGGCAGATGGTATTCACCCGGATGCCGCAACAGCCCCACTCTATCGCCATGGACTTCGTAAAGCCCTCGATAGCGTGTTTCGTGGCGCTGTAAACGGCCCGGTCGATGCCGCCGACATGGGCCATCTGGGAAGAAATGTTGATCAACGATCCCGGTCGCTCCGCCTCGATCAAACGTCTGGCAATGGCGCGCGTCAGAAAATAGGCCCCCCGAAGATTGATCGACGCGACGGCGTCGAAATCGGCGGGGGTCGTCTCCAGTGCCGGCCCATGCCGTGCAAGACCGGCGCTGTTGACGAGAATGTCGAAGACAGGAAGCGACACTAGCGTCGCCTCCATCGCTTCGACGTCACCGACATCGAGCGCGACCGCCATCCCCTCAAGGCCCAGGTCATTCATCGACGCAACCGTGAGTTCGAGCTTGTCTATCGCACGTGCTGCCAGCGTCACCCGTGCACCGACCTCCGCGAGTGCTACGGCGGCGGCCTGGCCGATGCCGGAAGATGCTCCGACAACAAGCGCGTTACGGCCATCCAGTCTGAAGGACGGCGTGCGGGGCAATTTCAGGGTCATCACATCACCTGGTTTCCCGGAGCCGACGGCTATTCGGCCGCCGCCCCATAGGCCACATTCCTTCCACCGTAGCGCCGGACACGAACATTGGCCTGCTCGGCATGCCCGACGAAACCTTCCAGGATGCAGAGACGTGAGCAATATTCCCCGATCCGGGCGGCCGCCTCATCGGTTAGGACCTTCTGGTAGGAATGCGTCTTGAGATACTTGCCGACCCATAATCCACCCGTATAACGGCCCGCCTTCTTGGTGGGGAGCGTATGGTTGGTGCCGATGACCTTGTCGCCATTCGCCACATTGGTCTTGGGACCGAGGAACAGCGCGCCGTAGGAATGCATATTGGCAAGGAACCAGTCGTCCCGGTCGGTCATGACCTGCACATGCTCGGACGCGATATCGTTGGCGACATCGAGCATCTCCTCGTAACTGTCGCAGACGATAATCTCGCCATAGTCGCTCCAGCTACGCGATGCCGTGTCGGCTGTCGGCAGGATTGCGAGAAGCCGGTCGATTTCGGAAAGCGTCGCATCCGCGAGCTTGCGCGAGTTCGTGACGAGAACGGCGGGGGAATTGTAGCCGTGCTCTGCCTGGCCGAGAAGGTCGGTCGCGCAAAGCTCCGCATCGACGGTTTCGTCGGCGATCACCATCGTCTCCGTCGGTCCGGCGAAGAGATCGATCCCCACCCGGCCGTAGAGCTGCCTCTTGGCTTCGGCGACGAACGCATTGCCAGGCCCCACGAGCATATGAACGGGCTTGATCGTTTCCGTGCCCAACGCCAAGGCGCCGATCGCCTGGACGCCGCCGAGAACATAGATTTCATGAGCGCCGCCGAGATGCATCGCGGCGATGACCGCAGGATTGGGTTCGCCCTTGAAGGCGGGCGTCGCCGCCGCAATGCGGGGCACACCCGCGACCGACGCCGTGGCGACCGACATATGGGCGGACGCCACCATGGGGAATTTCCCTCCCGGAATGTAGCAGCCGACGGACTGGACCGGGATATTGCGGTGGCCAAGGATAACGCCGGGCAACGTCTCGACCTCGATGTCGAGCATCGAGTCCCGTTGAGCCTGCGCGAAGTTGCGCACCTGCGCCTGCGCGAACTTGATATCCTCCATATCGCGCGCCGACACCTTGTTCATCAGCGCTTCGATTTCGCTAGCCGAGAGCCGGAAGGACGGGGGAGCGTAATTGTCGAATTTCACTGACAACTCGCGCACGGCGGCATCGCCGCGCGTTTCAATATCTCTCAGGATGTCGGCGACAATAGTCCTGACCTTCGTATCGTCCTCCGAACGTTCGGATTCGGATTTGCCACTCTTGAGGTAGGTAATAGCCATCGGTGATCTCCCTTTCGCGGCGGAGGATATGATGCTAATTCCCGGGCGCAAGTTTTCATCGATAGTGTGAAAAAGTTTCAATCATTCGCCATGAAGCCGACAGCAAAACAGGTTGCCCATGCCGCAGGCGTTTCCGTCGCCGCGGTTTCGCGCGCATTCACGCCGGGCGCGTCGATCCAGGCGGAAAAGCGCACGCGAATATTCGCGTGCGCAGAAGAAATCGGTTATATCAGCCCGGCACGGCGGACGGCCAAGGTCATCGCATCTCGAACGATCACTCTTGTGGCCGGTGATCTCCTAAACCCTTTTTATCCTACGGTACTGGACGCATTGGCGCAGCGACTGCAGGAAAGCGAACGGCAGTTGCTGGTGTACACCCTTCCCGCTCATACCGATGTCGACGCCGCGACTGAGCAGATCCTGGCCTCAAGGCCGTCCGGGATCATCATAACGTCCGCGCAACTTACGTCGAAGATGGCGCGCGCGTGCCGGCAGCATCAGATCAAGGTCATCCTCCTCAATCGGGTGCAACGCGATATTCGCACCAACGCGGTCGCCTGCGACAACTACCAGGGTGGGCGGGACGTTGGCAGGTTCCTGATGGTACAAGGACATCGAAAGATCGCTTTCCTCGGCGGTATCGCCAACACGTCGACCCATGCCGAGCGGGCGCGCGGCTTCCGCGACGTTCTAAGTGAAGCCGGTATCGGCATACATGCTCAAGCCTCGGGGGAATACGAGTATCGTCGTGCCTATCTCGCCGGACAGGCTCTTTTAGCGGCTACCAAGCCTCCGGAAGCGGTCTTTTGCTGCAACGACATCATGGCACTCGCCGTTATCGACGCTGCGCGCGAACGCGGAATTCGTGTTCCGGAAGATCTTGCAGTCGTCGGCTTCGACGATATTCCCATGGCATCGTGGAACGCTTACAGGCTCACCACAATTCGGCAACCCGTGGAACGTATGGTTCAAGAAGCGTTGAGCTTGATCGATGACCCAAGCATCAAGCCCACCGACGATGGCATAACGCGAATGCTCTCGGGCGAACTCATTCGACGTGGAAGCGCTTGATATCGACGATCGTTCACAAAGGCTTTTGAGCGGAAGTGAACCGCAGACCTGCTTCTTGAAGGTGGTTTTCGACTTTTCTGATTCAGAAAGGTGTGAGAGTTCCTTATCGGGAAGCCGCCTGCGCCCCTGTAATCTCGACCAGCGAACCGCACATGAAGGCCGCCTCGTCGGAGGCGAGGAAGGCGACCAGCGCGGCGACCTCCTCCGGCCTGCCGATGCGGCCGAAGGGCACCAGCCTGTTGAGGTCGGCGATGGTACGCCCCGAGCGCTTCACCCCGGCTTCCAGCATCGGCGTGTGGATCTCGCCGGGGCAGACGGCGTTGACGCGGATCTTGTCCGGCGCGTAGTCGCGGGCAAGGTTCTGCGTGAAGCTCGCCACCGCCGCCTTGGTGACATTGCAGGCGATGTGGTTCGGCGCCGGGTGAAGGCCCCATTGCGAGGCGGTGTTGACGATGGCCCCGCCGCCGGCCGCGATCATGGGCGGCAGCGCCGCCTGGCAGAGATGGAACATCGCATCGACATTGACAGCGAAGCTCAACCGCCAGTCATCCGGCATCAACGAGAGCAGGTTGCCGCGCCGGTTGATCCCAGCATTGTTGCAGAGCACGTCAATGCTTCCCTCCGTGGCGACGACATCGTCGATGATCGCCCGGCAGCCTTCGGCAGTGGATATATCACTGGCGAAGGCACGCGCTCTGCCGCCCGCGGCCGTTATCTGCGCGGCCGTAGCCTCGGCCCCTTCGCCGTTCATGTCCGTGACGACAACACGCGCGCCTTCGGCTGCAAAGCGGGCGCTGATCGCTCCTCCAATGCCACCGGCAGCCCCGGTGACGATGACAACCTTATCCTTGAAACGCATGGGATTACCTCATGTAGCTACCGCCGTTCACATCCAGCACCGCGCCGTTCAGCGACGCTTGCGAGGGACGGAAGGCAAAGGCGGTGATCTCGCCGATTTCCTGCGGGTCGGCCATCCGGGCGATGGGGATGCCAGCCAGAGCCGCCGCCTCGCCATGCTCGCCAATATAGGCCTCGGCCATTTCAGTGCGCACCCAGCCGGGCGCGAGCGCGACGGCGGTCACACCCTCGTGCCCATGGCTTCGCGCGATGGATTTGGTGAGGTTGATCAGGGCGGCTTTCGAGGCACCATAGGCCATGGCACTGGAGGTGTAACCGCGCTGACCGGCGCGGCTTGCCATATTGACCATCCGCCCTCCGCCATGGGCGCGAAAATGCTGGATGGCAAGCTTCGACAGGTCGACGGCCGACAGGAAGTTGACCCGCATCTCCCGCGCCCAGACCTGCTGCCATTCTTCCATCGGCGCATCGACCGAGACCTCAGAGCGGATGCCGGCATTGTTGACGAGGCCCGTCAGCCGGCCGGCGGCGGCAAGCGCACCGTCCCACAGGGTTTGCGGCCCGGCCGGGTCCGAAAGATCGGACGGTACGCACCAGCCCCGCCCATCGAGCGTTTTCACAAGCGCCTCGGCGGCATCGCGATTGCGGCCGTAGTGGACGACGACATTGGCGCCATCCGCCACCAACGCCCGGCAGATCGCTTGCCCGATGGCACCTGTAGCGCCCGTCACAAGAATAGATTGTCCCGACAGTTTCATAATTCCCCCACCTGCGGCCCCCAGGTGTCCGACATGGCGAAGCCCTGCGTGAACGGATCAAGCGGATCGAGCCGCAATTGCTGGCGGCCAAAGACATAGCCCCGGCCGGTGATGCGTGGCAGCACGGCGGGACGGCCTCCAACCGTCGTCTCGCCGAGGATTTCCGCCGTGAATTCTCCGCCGATGATGCTTCGGGAGACGCGGAGATCACCGGTCCTCGCCTGCCCTCGCGCATGGAGGATAGCGAGATTGGCCGAGGAGCCCGTGCCGCAGGGCGAGCGATCCACCCGCCCCGGCTTCAGCGTGGTGCAGGTAACGACCGAGCCATCGGGCTGGTAGTCGCGGAACATCACATAGGCAATCTCGTCGAGGCCAGGGATTTCCGGGTGTTCCACCGCGACCTGCCCCGCCAGCAAAGCCTTGATCTCGGTTCCGGCCTCGGCGAGTGCGCGGGCGTGCTCCGGCACGATGCGCAGCCCCACGCGGTCCACGTCGATCTGGGCGTAGAAGACGCCGCCGAAGGCGATGTCGCCGGTAATCTTGCCCCATTTCGGTGTGTCGATCATGACGTCGAGCGCATGGACGAAGGCCGGAACGTTGTCGAGGCTGACCGAGAGGCAGCGTCCGCCCTCACAGCGTGCGCGGGCGACGATCAGCCCGGCCGCCGTATCCAGCCGCACCACCGTTTCCGGCTCGACCTTGGCAACACGGCCGCTTTCCAGAAGCGTCGTCACGACACAGATGCAGTTAGAGCCCGACATCGGATGGGCGCGGTCCGGCTGGAGTACGACGAAGGCCGCATCGGCATCCGGCCGCGTCGGCGGCAGGAGGAGGTTCGTCGTGTGGACGACCTGCGCACGCGGCTCGCGCGTCAGGAACAGGCGGAGCGACGGGTCCACGTCGTTCAGATGGTTCATCTTGTCGAGGATGGTCGCGCCCGGGATTTCAGGCGCGCCACCGATGAGGACATTGCCGCTCTCGCCCTGGCAATGGACGAGGAGGATATCGAGCGCCTTGTCGAAGATCATTTCAGATACCACCCCCACGGCTCCTCGCTGACGAGGCGGGTGATCTGTTTGGTCTCCAGGTAATTGTCGAGGCCCCATCGGCCGAGTTCGCGGCCGATGCCGGACTGCTTGTAGCCGCCCCACGGCGCCTCGGTGAAGGTCGGTTGCGAGCAGTTGATCCAGACGATGCCGGCGCGGAAGGCGGCGGCGACGCGTTCGCAGCGTTCGTCGTCCGCCGACATGACGGCGGCGGCGAGACCGAAGCGGCTGTCGTTGGCGAGACGGATCGCTTCTTCCTCCGTTTCGAAGGGGCGGATGCAGACGACCGGGCCGAAGATTTCCTCCACCCAGGCGTCACTGTCTAGCGCCATGTCGGTGAGGATGGTGGGGGCGACCCAGAAGCCCCTGTCGAAACCGTCGTGTCGGCCGCCGCAGGCAATGGTTGCGCCCTGCTCGACCGCCCGATCGATATGGCGAAGCACATCCTCGTACTGACCCTTGTTGACGAGCGGACCAAGCAAAGTACCCGCGTCGAGTCCATTGCCGACCCTGATCTTCTTCGCTTCTTCGACCAACCGTTCAAGCAATCGCGGATAGAGCGGAGCCTCGACCAGAACCCGCGAGGTGGCCGAGCAAACCTGGCCCTGGTTCCAGAAGATGCCGAACATGATCCATTCGACCGCCTTTTCGATATCGCTGTCGGCGAAGACGACGAAGGGCGACTTGCCGCCGAGTTCCAAACTGATGCGCTTGATGTCCTTCGCGCCCGTGGCCATGATGCGCGAACCGACCGGGCCGGAGCCGGTGAAGGCGACCTTGTCGACCTGCGGATGTTCGACCAGTGCCTGACCAACAACGGAACCCTTGCCGGAAAGGATATTCAGCACGCCCCTCGGAAGGCCGGCAGCCTCAGCGATCACGCCGAGTTCCAATGCGGTCAGCGAGGTGGTTTCCGCCGGCTTGAGGATCATCGTGCAACCGGCGGCAAGCGCCGGAGCGATCTTCCACGAGGCCATGAGCAGCGGATAGTTCCAGGGCACGATGGCGACGGTCACGCCGAGCGGCTCGCGCACGGCCTTCGAGACGAAGCGCGCATCCGCCAGTTTCACCTCCTCCACCTCGCCGTCCAGCTCCTCGGCGAGGTCAGCATAGAAATCGAAGCAGCCGGCAGCATCCGAAAGGTCCCATTCGGATTCGGGCAGCGGCTTGCCATTGTCGCGGGTTTCCATGCGCGCGAGGTCCGGCAGTCGGTCGCGGATACCCTCAGCCATGGCGCGGAGATATTTTGCCCGCTCCTTACCGGTAAGGCGCGGCCATGGGCCGTAATCGAAGGCCTCGCGGGCGGCCCTCACAGCCAGTTCCGCCTCCACGAGACCGGCGGCGGCGATGTGGTGGAAGACCTCCTCGGTTGCCGGATCGATCACGGGAAGCATGGTTCCGTCGGATGGAGCGACCCACTGGCCATCGATGAAGAGCTTGTTCTGCATGGTATCCTCGCTGTGCTTCAGAAGCGGTCTATACGATAAGGGCGCATGTCGATGGGCGGCACCACGCCGGTCATCAGGTCTCCCATCAGGCGTGCAGTCGTCGCGGCATAGGTGACGCCGAGATGGCCATGGCCGGTGGCGTAGAAGACGCCCGGTACCCTCGCTGAGGCCGACATGACCGGCACCGTATCCGGCAAGGCCGGGCGGTGGCCCATCCACTCGGAGAAATCCTCGCAGCGCAGGTTGGGCAGCGCCGTCTGCGTCCGCCGCACGGTAATCTTCGAACGGCGATAATCCGGCGCGGCGTCAAGGCCCGCCATCTCCACAGTTCCGCCGACGCGGATGCCGCCGGCCGTCGGCGTGACCATGAAAGCCCGCGCCGGCCAGATGATCGAATGACGCATGGAAATGCCCGGGGACATGATCTGCGTATGATAGCCGCGCTCGGTCTCGAGCGGCATCGGTTCTCCCAGCATTTTCGACAGCAAGCAGCTATAAGCGCCGGCGCAGATCACCACCTCCTCGGCTGCGACGCGGTCGCCTTCCGCAAGCCGGACGGCGGTGATGCGGCCGGACCGGTCGAAGCCCGCGACCGTCCCGCGCCGGATTTCACCGCCGAGCGCGGTGAAGCGTTGCGCAAGGCTGCTCACTAGCCGGAACGGGTCACGCAGGCTCCGGTTCTGCGGAAACAGCACGGCAATGCCGATGCTTTCAGACAGTTCCGGCTCCAGCTCTTGCGCCTGCACGCCCGTCAGTCGTTGATACGGAAAGCCGAAGCGCTCGAGGATTTCGATATGCTCGCGGTCGGCGCGGAACTCCGCCTCGTTGCTGTAGAGCGAAAGGCAGCCCTCCTCCGTCAGCTCGCCTTCCAGACCCGTTTCCCGCAACAACGGCAGCAGGTCGTCATAGACGCGCTTGCAGAGAGCGGCACCCTGCGCCTCGAGTTGGCGCAGCTTTCCGGGCCGCGACGCCGCGACAAAGCGGGCGAACCACGGCAGGAGTTTCGGCATATAGGTCGGCCGCACGCACACCGGTCCCTCAGGATCCAGCATCCAGCCGGGAATCTGTTTCCAGATCGACGGCCGTGAGGCGGGCATGAACTCGGTCACGGCAATAGAGGCCATGTTGCCATAGGATGCACCGCGCCCGACCTCGCCCTTGTCGAGGAGGATGACCTGCCGGCCGCGCTTCTGCAGTTCGTATGCGATGGCCGTGCCGATGATGCCCGCGCCGACAACGACGGTGGTCATGCTCGTCTCTCCCATTAGGTGTCAGGAAACAGCCGGGCGACCATTGCGCCCGGCCCCTGTCAGCTTACCAGTTGAGGATCGGCTGCATGGCGGCGCGGAATTCGGCCTTTTCCTCGTCCGTCAAGGGACCGAGCGGCGCGCGGCATTCGCCCATCGGCAGGCCCTGCAATTCGCAGCCATATTTGATCTTCTGGACGAATTTTCCGGATTCGAGGATATTCATCGCCCGGTAGAGGATCTTCATCATCTCGCGGGTCTTGCCAAGATCGCCGGACTTGTAGGCGCGGTCGAGATCGCAGCATGCCTTGGCCATGCAGTTCGACGGGCCACAGATCCAGCTTTCCGCGCCCCAGAACATGAAATCGAGCGCAATGTCGTCCGAACCCGAAACCAGTTGGATCCGGCCCTCGTAACGGCTGGCGATGTCGATCGCGCGCTGCAGCACGCCCGAGCTTTCCTTGATGCCGATGACACGCGGATTGTCGGCGAAGTGATCCATCAGTTCGAAGCTGATGTCCGACCCATCCTTGGCGGGATAGCTGTACAGCACGAGATCGACGTCGACCGCGGCGAGCACGGTTTCGTAGTGCTTGATGAGTTCGGCCTGAGTGGGGCGGGTGTAAAAGGGCGGTGCGAGCAGCACCGTGTCGTAGCCGATTTCCTTTGCCATCGCGGTCTGTTCGATGACCTCCCGCGTAGCGGGTGCGTTCGTGCCGGCGATCAGGGTTTCACCCGGCCTGGCGAAATCCTTGACGAACTTGAGCACGTCGCGGCGCTCCTCGGTCGACTGGCTGAAATATTCGCCCGTCGAGCCGTTCGGCACCCAGCCGGTCACCCCGGCTTCACGCAGATGAGCGAGCAGCTTTTCGAAAGCCTTGAAATCGACCCGGCCTTGCGTGTCGAAGGGGGTGACGAGGGCGGGCATGACGCCTGACAGTTTCATGGGAGTCTCCATTTCGAGGGTTCGGATGCCGGCGCTTCAGGCAGCCAGCCGCTTGAGGATGCGTTGTTCGACGACCGTGACGGCGCGCGTCAGCGGGAAGGCGATGACGAAGTAGATGAGAGCGACGACGGTCAGCACCTCGATGGGGCGGGCCGTGTTGTTGGAAATGTTCTGGCCGACGAACATCAGGTCCGCCATGCCGACCGCAGAGACCAGCGCGCTCTCCTTGAACAGGCTAACGCAGTTGGACAGAAGCGTCGGGGCGGCGCGCAGCACGGCTTGCGGCAGAACGACACTCGTCGTGCGCGTCCAGGCAGAAAGCCCCAAAGCCACGCAGGCATCCATCTGCTCGCGGCCGACCGATTTCAGTGACGCGCGGAATGTCTCGCTGCTGATCGCCCCCATATAGAGCGTCAGCGCGATCACGCCCGAGGCCATGTTGGAAAGCTCGGCGCCGAGCACCAGCGGCAGGCAGAAGAAGATCCAGAAGAGCTGCACGAGTACGGGCGTGCCGCGGAAGAACTCCACATAGACGCTCGCCAGGCTCCTGAGCACCTTGCTTTTCGAGGTGCGGGCAAGCGCCAACAGGAAACCGAGGACACAGCCGAACACAATGCAGATCAGGGTCAGCTTCAACGTCATCCAGAGGCCGAGCAGAAGCGCGTCCTGATATTTGAGCACGATGGCGAAGTTCAGGTTCATAGCCTTCTCCTCAGCTTGCCAGCGCTTCGCGGCGACGTTCGAGATAGCCGACGATCTGGGAGACCGGGAACGACACGGCGAAGTAGACGAGCGCCACGATGGTGAAGGTCTCGATGGGACGATAGGTCTGTGTAGCGAGGGTTTTGCCCTGGTACATGAGATCCTGCACGGCGACGATGGCGACCAGCGCGCTCTGCTGGAAGGTGCCGATGCCGTTGGTCAGCAGAACGGGAATGGAATTGCGCACGGCGGCCGGCAGCACGATGTAGAGAATGCGCTGGAGCGGCGTCAGGCCGAGTGCCACGCCCGCATCGAGCTGCTCGCGCGGCACCGCCTGGATCGAGGCGCGATAGGCCTCGGCGTTGAAGGCCGCGAGATTGAGGCCAAGCGCCAGGATACCCATCGTAACCGAGCCGAGAAACACATTGAACAGCATGGGCACGCAATAGAAGAACCAGACGATCTGGATGATTGCCGGCGTGCAGCGGAAGAATTCGACGAACAGCATGACCGGCAACCGCACTACCGACCAGCGGCTCATGACCAGCAGCGCCAGTGCGAAACCGAGCGTCAGGCCGATGGCATTGGCCGCGATGGTCAGCTGGATCGTGACGAGGAGACCGTCCCAGAGAGGTCCCAGATTGCGGAAAACGGATGCGAAGTCGAAACTGTAGTTCATGGCCCGCCCCTCAATGCCTGATATGGAACACCCGCTCGATGAATTCGCGCGTGCGTTCCTCCTTCGGCGTGCCGAGCACCTGTTCGGGCGGGCCGTCCTCGACGACGACGCCGCCGGCGCAGAAGATCACGCGGGAGGCGATATTTCTGGCGAACCACATGTCATGGGTCACGATGACCATCGGCATCTGCTGCTGGGCGAGCTGCATGATCACCTGCTCGACTTCGGCTACCAGTTCCGGATCGAGCGCCGAGGTGACCTCGTCGAAAAGCATCAGCTTGGGATCGAGCATGAGAGCACGAGCGATGGCGACGCGCTGCTTCTGCCCGCCGGAGAGCTGGGCCGGATAGGAATTCGCCTTCTGCGCCAGACCGAAACGCGTGAGAAGCGCCATGGCCCTCGCCTCGGCTTCCGCCTTCTTCTCGCTCCTCACCTTCATCGGCGCAAGGATCAGGTTTCCGATCACGGTCAGATGCGGGAACAGCGTATAATGCTGGAAGACCATGCCGATCGAGCGCCTGACCTTCGTGTCGATCACTGTCCTGCCATTGCCATTGGCGGAAATATAGGGCTTGCCACCGAAGGCGACGGAGCCGCCGTCGATCTGCTCCAGTCCCATCAGCACGCGCAGGAGCGTGGACTTGCCGCCGCCGGAAGGGCCGATGACGACGACGCGGTCACCCGCCTTCATCTCGATATCGAGGCCCTGCAGCACCTTAACGACACCGCCATAGCTCTTGTGCAGTCCTTCGATCTTAACCAGTGGCGCGGTGCTGTCCGACATCGTCAAAACTCTCCTCCTTGGAACAGGCAGGCGGGGCCGCGGCAAGGCGGCCCCGGATGGTTCACTGGCCGGCCGTGAGAACCTCGTCAACCGCCTTGTGGATGAGCTCCTCGACATGGCCGGTCGCGACCCGCTCCTCAAGGAAGATATTCACCACCTCGACATCGGCGGCGGAAAGCTGGTGCGGCAGGCCGAAGGAAACGCCCTGCTTGGCAAGGGCCGGCTTTGGGTTCAGCGCCACGGCCCAATCGGGGTTCGACTGGGTGAAGAGCTGGTTCGTGTCGGAAGCATCGACCAAGATATCCGCCCGGCGCGAGACGACGGCAAGGCGCGTCTCGTCATTGGTCGGAAGACGCAGGATCGTTGCGGTTTTGACGGCCGCCGAGATCGCCTTGTCCTGCGCCGTGCCCGACATGACGGCAAGCGTGACGTCAGCTTTGTCGATATCGGCCACCGATGTGGCGCCGGCCGGGATCTTCGGGTTGTCCTTGTTATAGGCGAGCGAGATTTGGTACTCCATCGCCGGGATGGAGAACTGCACCGCCATGGCGCGGGCCGGCGTGCGGTTCAGCGCCAGCGAGACGTCCCATTTGCCGGCCTGAAGGCCCGCCACGATGTTGTCCCAAGTCGTATCGACGAATTCGGGCTTCACCTGAAGCGCCTCGGCGAACTCCCGGCAAAGATCGGCGTAGAAGCCAGAATATTCGCCGCTCGCCGGATCGCGCATCACATAGGGCGGGGCGACGGCTGCGCCGCAACGCAGCGTGCCGCTCTTCTGAACACCCTGCCAGTAGCCTTCGGCCGCCTGGGCCATGGCAGGGGTCGAAAGCCCTGCCACCAGGGCGAGCGCGGCCGTCGCCCGCAGAGCGGACGTCATCACATTCGAAAGCATGTGCATTCCCCATTTTGAGCGCGTTCAACGCGCGGTTCCACCCGTCGGCTTCGGCCGTTCTTGTCGTCTTTTTCTGTCGGCTCCGTGTCGACTGGAGAAATTATGTCGTCTCAGTGTCGACAAAGTCAAGCGGAAATTTTACGATTGCTGTGCGCCTGATTTTCTGGCCCAATGGCCGCGACATGCGGAAAGGGACGTAAGTGTCTGAGGAAATTGAATCGAAACGCGTGCGCGGCATGGGCTCGAAAAGCGTGTACGACACGCTGCGCAACGAAATTCTGGCACTGACCCTGCCGCCTGGGCAGCTCCTCGACGAGACGACGCTGGCCGAACGCTTCGCCATGTCGCGCTCGCCGATCCGTGAGGCCCTGATCCGGCTGGCAGGTGAAGAGCTGGTGGTGACGCTGTCCAACCGCAGCACCATCGTTGCTCCCATCGAGGTGGCGAGCTTTCCGAAATATGTCGAGGCGCTCGACGTCGCCCAGCGCATGAACACGCGCCTCGCCGCGACACTGCGGACGGAAGCAGACCTGAAGATCATCGCCAAGCGCCAGAAGGAGTTTGAAGCGGCGGTGAAAACTGGCGTGCATCTGAAGATGTCGGAGGCCAACAAGCAGTTCCACATGGCCATCGCCTATGCCGGCAAGAACACTTATCTAGCCTCGTTCTATGAGCGGCTGCTCAACCAGGGCCAGCGCATGCTGCACCTGCATTTCGAATATCTGGAGCGCGGCGGTGACGGCTATCTGCTCACCGACGAACACGAACTGATGCTGGAAGCAATCAGGGCCAAGAACGTCGACCTGGCCGACGAACTGGCCCATGCCCATACGCGGCAGTTCCAGGACAATTTCATCGCCTTCCTGCGCGAGAACTATACGACCCACGTTTCCTTCGGTCCCCTTGCCGCCGCGGAATAGGCACGACTGCGTCCGAGAGGTCATGAACATACGTGACTGATAAGCTCTTGAAAGGAACCGAACCGACGGTTCGCGGTCTGAAGCTTAACGTCAATGCAAACTCCTACTCTTATTGAGACCGTCGACGCCGAGCGAGCGGGTTGGTGCAAGTGCGGCCGAGCCTCTCCTGCCTGGCCCGCCCAGCAGGGCTCACAGCGCTGCGCAGGACGACAGCCGGGAGTACGAGGCGCGGTTGAGAGCTTGTGTCAGCAGTTCGCCCGATCTGCGAGCGGCATCTTTCTCCGATTCTTATCTCCTCTTCCCCTCCGCTCCTCATTGAATTCCGCGAATCCTGACGCTATATTGCGTCATAATGGTTGGCAGGTCGAACGGAGGTTTTGAGATGGGTCTCGCCCAATATGCCGATGGCGGACTTTTCTCGCCACGCAAGATCGCCAGTGCCCTGCGCACCACGAGCGAAGAGATCGCTCGGACCGCAGGGCTCGGGAAGGACGCGATCCAGCGGCAGGACCGCATTCGCTCGGACAAGACGCAGCGGCGCCTTCGGGAGATGACCGAGATCGTCAACAAGGTCGAGCCTCGGTTTGGCTCCGCCCTGATGGCCTATGCCTGGTATCGCTCCGAACCGTTGCCCGGCTTCTCAGGCTTCACGGCGATGCAGCTCGTACGCGATGGCCGAGCTGACGAGGTTCTCGACTATATCGACGCCGTCGATGCCGGCGTTCACGCCTGACCGCGCCGATGAAGTTTCGAGGAACACTCTACCGGGCGCTCAACCCGATCTATGCACGCGAGCCGATGTCGGGACGCGGCGCCGAACTCTATGGAGGTCGGTTCAACCGAAAGGGGACGCCGGCACTCTATACGTCGTTGTCAATCGTCACGGCTTTGCGCGAAGCCAATCAGGCCGGCTCCCTGCAACCGACGACGCTCGTCTCCTATGATGCGGTCTTCGAACGCATATTCGATACGCGCGACGATATCGCTCTGCGCGCTGAAGGCATGGACAATGCGGATTTGGCGGATCCCACTTGGCGCGATCAGATGAAAACTACCGGAGAGGCGAAGACGCAAGCCTTCGCAGGTCGGCTTGCCGCTGCCGGCTATCATGGATTGATCGTGAGGAGCTTTGCACCCGGCGCGGCCCGAGACGATGCCAATCTAGTCCTTTGGACGTGGAGCGATGCCGCGCCTTGCCGGCTGACGCTAATCGACGACGAAGGTCGCCTGTCGCGATAGGATCGGTGTCGACCGACCACTACACATCGACATGAAGCTGGCCAGTTGGAGACCGCCGCTCATTAGATTTTCCACCCATATCGTCATTCAAGAAATCTCGTTTCTTAAGCTCTTGAATGGATACGAACGGTCATTCCTGTCGTTCAGTGGTTTGATTCACCCCGAATATCCCTTTGGACCAGTTGCTTGCCATCGGGATTGGCCGATCGCTCGAGGGCCTGAGCAACAGCCGCCTCAACTCTACGGGCGCGACCCAAACAATCAAGACGTTGACTTACGCAATATTCGGTACCTCTACGAAGAGGTCACCGATTTTCACGCTACACTGTAGATAAATTGGATGCCCTGCAACGACGTTGCAGGGCATGTCACACCTGCTTGGGAGATTGATGTGACTCTTGCGATCAAGCTTTGAGGAATCAAACTTCGACTAGAAAACGGTCGATTCCTGCGAGAGCACAGGCGTGATCCTGCGCTGGTGTACCGGAACTGACGCCAATGCCGCCCACAACCTCGCCCTCGACAATCACCGGAATGCCACCAGCAACTACCGTCAATCGACCGCCAATTGTCGAGTTGATACCATAGGCAGGCTGTCCCGGTTGACTGGCTGTACCATAGCTTTCCGTTGATCTCTTCGCCCCGGCAGCGGTGTAGGCTTTGTCTTGGGCGATGATTGTACTTGTTATCTTGCCACCGTCCATTCGCTCGAATGCTATCAGTTGCCCGGACTCGTCGGTGATCGCAATACACATGGGAACGCCGATTTCTTCAGCCTTTGCACGAGCACCGCCGATCAGGATGTGAGCGTCGGCGAGACTTAATCTGTTTATTGTCAGCATCTGAATTCCTCACGAATTGCGACCAGCAAGAGCTTTTGCGGCTCGGTATGCGAAAACGATACCTGGTCCGATCGTGATCCCGGCACCTGGATAAAGGCCACGCATGAGCGAAGTTGCGTCATTGCCGCAAGCGTACAGTCCTTGAATCTGCTTTCCGTCTTGATCGAGCACGTGCCCCCACGTGTCAGTTGATAGTCCCGTCGCGGTCCCCAGGGTAGCCGGCACGATCGGCAGAGCGATGAACGGACCGGCAGTGATCGATCCGAGGTTTGGGTTCACCGTTCCAACTGAAGGGTCGCCCAGCATGCGGTTGAAAGCAGACTCTCCGCGCTGGAAGTAAGGATCCTTGCCAGACCGCGCATGCGTATTGTGCTCTTCGACGGTCTTCTCAAGATCCTTGGCATCGATCCCTATCTTCCTAGCAAGGTCGGCGATTGTCGCACCCACCTTGATGTAGTCGACCCGCTCATATGCCCTTGTTCCCATGGTCCACGGCCACGGCAACATGTGTCCCATTCCGCGCTTTTTAAGAAACTCGGAGTCGCAGATGAAAAAAAAGCGCTTGTCCTTCGGGTATCCGTTCTTGAACATCGCAAGGCAGATATCGTGATAAGAATTGGACTCGTTAACGAAGCGCCGCGCATCGGGCCCGACGGCGATCACTCCCGGGCGGCCGCGATCCAGCCACCCATACGGTACTGTCTGCTGGCCACCTTTCTTGTCACGCAGGAGTGAAACCGGGGTCCAGAACCCTGCACTCGCCACATCATTGTCTATGGCGCCACCTGCTTGCTGGGCGAGCTTGATGCCATCCCCCGTAGAGTCCGGGTGAGCAAGCGTATCATCATGCTGGTGCGGTCCACTTAGTGATGCCCGGAGGCCTGCGTCGCGGGGAAAGCCCCCTGTCGCGAGAACCACGCCTCTATCAGCCCTGACACGCAAATCTCGACCGTTGCGGCGGATAATTGCGCCCACCACCTTTTGATCCTCGATAACAAGGCGGACAAGCGGGGCTTCGGTCCAGATCGCGACCTGACGCTTCCTAAGGCTGGCTATGAAACGCGCAATCAGGGCGTTTCCGCCACTGAACTCGGTTCCGCGACGATACGACATTCTGTCGCGAGCGTAACGTCCCACGCGCTTCAGGACATGCCGCATCGAATCGACCGACTTCAATGGATTCAAGAACTTCGTCACTTCGCCGGAGGAGATCATCATACCCCCCAAGACAACACGAATGGGATCACCGACGAGATCGAAATCCTTCCCGAGAAGACGGCCGTCGTATGGTGCAGGGCTAAGGGCTCGACCGGACTCCACACCGCCGATCTGGCTGGAATGATAGTCCGGTGCAGAGGCCAGCGTGAACTTGACGTCAGTCCCGTCAGCTATCTGGCTCAAGGCCGCCGGTCCGTCAGTCAGGTACGCCTCAACAAAATCCTCCCGGTAGTAGTTACCCAGTTCGTTCCTAAGATAGGTCCTCGCATTCTCGATGCTGTCGGCAACTTTTGCTGCGATGGCCTGCGGAGAGCAAGGCACCCAGATCATTCCGTTAGAGAGGGCCGTCGTTCCGCCCAGCTTGGGAGACTTCTCGCATATGAGGACTTTAAGTCCGGATTGCGAGGCGAACAGAGCAGCAGATAGGCCTGCTGCTCCGCTGCCAACGGCGACGACATCATAGATTTCGTCCCATTGGCTGGAATCGGCAGGCCTGGTGCCGATAGAAGCGGATGCTAGGGTCATATCAGTCTCGCTGAATAGATAATGGATCGAGGATCAGGAACGGGGGACCGGGACGGCTTTGAACGCCTTGGCAACTGCCTGCACTGCCCGCTCGATCGGTATCCTTTCGATCGAGGAAGCTCCTACGAAGCCAACACACTTCGTCTGCCGATACACTTCTACCGTGTCTTCGGGTTCCGCGACAGCGCCGCCATGGGCAAGAAGAATGATGTCGGATCGTACGGCTCTGGCGGCATCGTTGATCTTGTTGATCTTCACGACTGCTTCCTGGACCGCCTGGCCTTCCTCGTGACCGACCAAGCCCCCGCGGGTTGCCCCTACGTGAGGAACAATGCAGTCCGCTCCCGCTTCTGCCATCGCAGCCGCATCTTCAGCCGAGGCTACGTAGGCCATCGAGAAAATATTCTTCTGTCGCGCCAACCTGATCATCTCGACCTCCCGGTCGAAACCCAGACCAACGCGGCCTCTTCGATCGCGCCATTTATCACCCATCGTCGAGATGGTGGGGTAGTTGATCACACCGGAGTATCCAGCGGCCCAGAACCTGTCGAGCAGGCGATCAAGGTCAAGTCTGACAGGATCCCATGCCTCGACGCCGCCGATCACTGGGACGGTCGAGACGACGTTCCGGATCTCGTCCGCCATTTCGATGGTCCGTGCGTTCGAATCTCCAATCCGGCTCGTTGGCAGGCCCATAAGACGCGAAAGGCCGGTGCTGTAGACGACCAGCATGTCCGCTCCACCCAGCACCGCGCACTTGGCGACCAGGCCGCAACTACTTCCTGCGGCCAGAATGGCATTTCCGCTTGCGGTCTGCTCAGCCACAGCCGAAAGGATTTCCGAACGTTCAAACATTTTCATCGGCTACAACCTCGCTTTTGATTTTCTCAAGGATCCACGCGACGGCAGCATCGGCGAATTCAGGATCGTTGATGTGGAATGGGATTTTGATGCACTTGGCCGTCTCTGGAAGAGTGTCCTCGACACCCGAAAGCCAGGCCTCGTTTGCAGCAGGATCGTGAAACACCCCGTTCTCGCGATCGTAGTCGGAGACACCTTTCTCGGGCCACATCACGCACACTGGCCCTGAGGCACTCCGGAGCTTCAATCCTGTGCGCCGCCCAATCTCGCGCGTTTCCTCAGGGGTCGTGCGCATCAGGGTCGTGTAGGGGGTGTGGGAATAGAATGACCGATGCGCATACCGCTCCGGAACACTCGTCGGCACCCCGAAGTTGACCATGTCTACGGCGCCTGGAGCAATGAGCTGAGGAATTCCCATCAAGCCCGCCGCAGTCAGTCTTCTATCGCCTGCACTGGCTGTTCCGCCGAGCAGTTCGTCCGCCAGTTCTGTGGTCGTCAGATCGAGCACGGCGTCGAATTCTCCGTCTTCGATAAGAACCTCCATCTTGCGGCCCCCTGATCCATTCGCTGGAAACACGACGGCTTCGATATTGCGATCTGCGAGCAAGCGAACGCATCGGTCCACGGCTGGAGTGGTTACGCCGAAGGCGGAAATTGCGACTATCGAGCGCCGCGCGTCCTTTTGCGGCGCGTACCGCAGCGATGCGATAGCGTGAGCAGCATTTGTGAGTATCCGTGAAGTGAAGCCGTTCACGCCGAACAGATCCACCAAGGTCGGGTAAAGGAGAATGTCGCTTGTTTTGGCGAGTTCCGCGAGAAGCGCTGGCCTCGCACTCGATACAAGCAGCTTGGGGAAGCCGTAAGGCAGATCTGCAACCACCTCGCCGAAGAGGCCGCTCCCTTTACCGCCGGCAATACCGATCACAGCAGTTATGCTGCCATCAGCCTGCATCTCCCCTATCGATACGCGTGCGCGCTGCGCAATCGACTTGAGCAGGCTTGCCGGATCGTTCGATCGGTCAGGAAATGAGGAGGAAGTACCGACATCGATCCGGACAACATCCCTTCCGCATTGCCGGATGATATTGGAAACGAAATCGACTTCTGCGCTTTTCGTATCCATGGTCGCTACGATGGCGATCGCGTCCGCCTTCGACACAGATACGCTCATAAGGCCAGCGCCCGTGCGCCAATCAAAGATCGCGCTGTCCGATTTGGTGAGATTGACATGTGACCCTCCCTTGAGTCTGCTCGATTCCTGGGCAATTTTGAGTACGAATAGTCCCTCGCTGCTATTGGCAGAACCAAGCGCGACATGAGAGATGGGTAAAATTGGGTATGTGGGCGATTGTCGATAACACAGAGCTTTCCATAGGGGCCGCGCACGACTGCCCTGCGAGCCAAGGCGTTATCTTCGCCCCGGGGATTCGAGTCCTCCCAGAAGGCTCACCGCTAGTGTTGGCAACGCTACCTGTGCTCGACTGGAACGCAGAGCTGATGAATGCACTGAGGACCACAGTTAGCCCAGCAAGGCCCAACTGCTATGCCGCTGTGATGATGATCGATCCATTTCCGCTGTGGGAGGACCTCGGTGATCTGCTGATAGATCAGGGCTTTGCCGGGGTTGTGAACTTCCCTCCCGCCTCTCTTGTCGAGGTTAAGCAAGGACAGTCGTCACCCCAGGAGGGCAACACGATCGAGATCGACAGGATGAAGTGGTTTCATGAGATCGGTTTAGGGCTCGTGTACGCAGCATCGCGGACGGAGGAGATCAGCACCATCGAGTTGCGTCTATCAGGACTCCTGGATGCAATAGTCAGCGTGCCAGTCTCGTCGCTGCATCTGCCCATCAGTGAAAGCCTGCTCTTAGAATGTGACCCCGAGATCAATGCCGATCGTCGAGGAGCACCGCCGATCCTTTCGCTCAGATAGCCATCGAAGCCATTAGTCGAGAATGCGAAGCTTTCTGATTTTGTTGTAAAGTGTCTTGCGTGACAGACCCAGCGCTCGGGCTGTTTTCCCGCGGTGCAGCTTGTTCCGCCGGAGTGCATCAATGATCCACTCCCGCTCGGATAGATTTGTGGGTTCTGCGGGCGGCGGGCTCACTCCAAGCACTGCACTGATCCGATCTGCAGCGATCGCGACATCCGGAGGCAGGATGGCCAACTGTTCGACAACATGCCGCAGCTCCCTGATGTTTCCGGGCCAGGAATGACTTGCGAGTGCAAGAAATGCAGAGTTCTCGATGGCAAGAACGCCTGCAGACGCATCACCCCTCGTTTCCACTGTGAAATGATGGATCAAGGCCGGCAGGTCCTCCAGACGATCCCGAAGCGGAGGCAGTACCACTTCGAGGCCAGCAAAAGCGTCGCGCAGGCGAGAGGTCAGAAGACCTTCCGACGAACGCCTCCCGGCTGGTATCGTGCACGTGGCGATTATCTTCGCATCGGAACGGTTCGTCGTCGCGCCGTTGTGTGCGGTGTACGAACCCGACTCGATGAAATCGGCGAGTTTTTCCTGTTCCTCGACTGAGAGTTCGTTCACGTGAAGGATGACGAGCGAGGTCTCTGAAGCAGTTTCGAGCACGGAAATTCGGCGGCGGGTATCCTTGTCGGCATCCAGACCAAACAGCGCGATCGCATTCTGGCTTCCCGGAGACGGACGGCAAGGAAATACCACGGGCTTTCGATGTTTCCGGCCAGACAGGGAATGGACAAGCGATGCGACACGCCGCTTCCCGGCCCCCGCTTCTCCCGACACCAGTACGGGATTTGCTCCCGTTGCCAGGCGTTTTGCAGCGTCGAGCGACTTGTTCATCGTCGCAGACTGGGCAATCACTCCGTGCCTGTAACCATTGAGCTGGAGCCGGCGTTCGAGAAGATCGACCTTCTCGCGCAAGACGTGGATTGTCTTGAACCCCGAGGTCATTTCCAGGACCGAGGTCTCCAAAGGCACACGATCGAGAGATGAGCCCCCTATGAAGCCCTGCGTCCCAGTTTCCCTGCAGACATCCATGAGTTCCTCAGGCTTGGTGATCGGACCGCCCGCGAGCAGACAGACGACATTTCTGTCTACTCCATGAACGGTTCGGGCAATGTCTCTCGTCCTTGCCGCTAGCTCTGGCAGGCCTATCGAGGATGCAGACTGTGCCGTCTCTGCAGCGTTTAGGTTGAAGTTCATGGCAATGGCCTCAACGCCTGCTTCGACCATACGACGCGCTTCGCTCTGCGTACGCGTGTAGGCTATGGTCATCATTCCACGCTGTCTGGCTTTGACAAGGAGATCGACCTCTCTCTGATATCCAAGCTTGCTTTCCTCGAGAATCGCCCGGCGTGGGTCATCGAGGTGGATGACAGATGGGAAATTCGTCACACCAGCGAAACCCCACCGCTTCAATCGGTCGAGGAAGAGATCGATGTCCAACGTCGGATTGAATGTGCACGCGCCGAAGAACACCGGGAGCCGCGTACTGCGTAGGATCTCCGAACGACTAAACCCTTCGACAAAGGCGTTGCTGTCGCGTATCGGAAGGATCGATGCCGGAGAGGATCCACCCATTGCTCGAAAACGGCCGGCGTTCAATGCCAGAACGAAATCCGCTCCCGCCCTTTCGGCAGCGCGCGCCGTCATGCCGGAGCCAATGGCGGCCCCAAGCATGAATGATCTCGAATCGCTCAGAAACTGTCTAAGCTCGGAAATGGTGATCGATCCTCATTTTCAGCGGCAGCAGGATCGACCATTCAGCCCGAACATTCAACTCCAGCTTTTCGGTGCCTGGAAACGCGGCAGTGCCTTGCCATCACGTCCGAACACGTGACAATCCGAGGCGGCGACGGCCAGCGAGATCGGCCCTTGCCTGCCCACATGGAAATGATCGTCAGGGGAACGCGCCACGACGTTCTCTCCGAGAGCCGTCCCATAGAGATAGGTGGCGCTGCCCAGATGCTCGACAAAATCGACTTCGATGTCGACAAGCAGTTCGCCAGGATTGCCCGATGGTGCAATGAAGTCGTCAGGTCGGATCCCGAGCGTTACGGTCGCTCCCGGCCCTACCTCTTTCCCGTCGACCGGAAGCCAGCGACCGTTTGAACCCACTCCGATCTCCACCTGGCTTTCGTTCCTTGACTTGACCTTGCAAAGAAGGAAATTCATCCGGGGCGACCCGATGAAGCCAGCAACGAACTGAGTCGCTGGCTTGTGGTACAGATCATGGGGGCTTCCAACCTGTTCGATGCGACCGTCCTTCAGCACCACGATCTTGTCCGCCATCGTCATCGCTTCCACCTGGTCGTGGGTGACGTAGATCATCGTGTTTCCGAGCTGACGGTGCAGCTTTGCAATCTGCACCCGCATCTGTACACGCAACTCGGTATCCAGGTTCGACAACGGTTCGTCGAACAGGAACACTTTCGGCTCCCGAACAATTGCCCGTCCAATGGCCACGCGCTGCCTTTGTCCACCTGAAAGCTCCTTCGGCTTCCGGTCAAGCAGGTGCTCGATCTGAAGCAACTTTGCGGCGTTGCCGACCTTGACCGCGATTTCTTCCTTTCGCGCCTTTGCCATGCGCAGAGGGAACGCCAGATTGTCACGCACGCTCAAATGCGGATAGAGCGCGTAGCTCTGGAAAACCATCCCGAGGTTCCTGTCGGCCGCATCAACGCGGTTGACAACCTTGCTGTCAATTTTCAGCGTACCGCCGGAAATCTGCTCAAGACCGCCTATCATCCTGAGCAGTGTCGATTTTCCAGAGCCCGATGGCCCGACGAAAACGACGAACTCTCCGTGCTCGATCTCAAGATCTATGTCACGAAGGATTTCGAGACTTCCGTATGCCTTTCGAATACCATCAAGTTGAACGTCGGCCATGTGTTCCTCCTACAGATCCAGTGATGCGCCTCCTCAGCGCACTCCCGGTATTTCCCTGAGCGTTGCGATAGTGAAGTCGGGCGGCAGAAGCGTCGCATCCTCGACGGGCGGGACACCCGTCGTGACGAGGACCGAGCAGAGGCCAGCCTTCTTTCCAGCCTGGATGTCGGTTGGGATCTGATCCCCGATCATCAAGGTGGACGAACGATCGGTACCTATCCGCTTCAGCGCAGCTTCGATCATGTGGACTTCCGGTTTTCCGACGATGATCGGCTTGACGCGCGCGGCAGTCGCCACTGCAGTCAGGATTGCGCCGGCACCCGGCTCGAAGCCAGTAGGGGTCGGAAGAAGCAGATCGGGGTTCGTTCCGATAAGCAGCGCCCCCTTCAGGATTGCATCAACAGCGATCCTCATCTTCTCGTGTGTGATCTCCCGGTCCAGACCCATCACCACGACGGAAGGTTCATGTTCCGTGATTTCCAGATTGGCCGCGGCGATCGCCTGCTTCAAGGACGGAGCCCCGATGACAAACACGCGCGTCCCTTCGGGAAAGCGCTGCCTGATGAGCTGGGCAGCCGTGACCGCAGAGGTGACGACATTGTCGAGAGTCACATCGATTCCGAATGAGACCAGCTTGGAAACAACGTCCTCAGCCGTATGCGTCGAGTTGTTGGTCACGAAGCAGAATGGGATCCCTTCCGCTTGCCACGCCTGAAATGCCTTTACAGCATCATCAATAGGGGTCTTGCCTCGATAGACAACGCCATCGAGGTCCGACACTACGCCCCGGATCACGGGCCATGGATTGTCCAGCTTACCCATTCATCAACATCCCGCCGTTAACGTGTACGATCTGTCCAGTGATGTAGGTTGCCGCGGGCGTGGCTAGAAACACGGCCAAGCCTGCCACGTCCTCGGGCGTTCCAACACGGGCGAGAGGGATCCGCCCGGCGTGGCGTGCTTCCGTTTCCTCGCGGGGGCGTCCGTGCATTGGCGTATCGATGATTCCAGGCGCCACACCATTCACATTGATGCCAAGAGGTGCGCACTCGTATGCGAGTAGCTTTGTCAGGTCGTGAACCACAGCCTTGGAATAGCAATAGTCGGCACCGCCTGCCTGATAGTTGAACACGGCACCCTGCGAGGAAAGCGATGACCCGATGTTTACGATGCGGCCGCCGCCATCCTTCATGAACCGATTGACCACGAGCTTGGAGCAAAGCAGCACCGCACCGGAGTTGATCTCCATGGTCTTTTCAATCTTGCTAGTGTCACCGGACAGGAGCTTTTCTCCGGACTTGATGCCTGCGTTGTTCACGAGAACATCGATCCGGCCGAAGCGCTCAGCCACGGTGTCCATCACCCGGCCGATGTCTGCTTCGCTGGTCACATCCATCGACAATGCCAGTACGCGATCTCCACCCTCGATCGTGGCGAGCGTCCGTTCCAAGGCATCCTTGTTGGCATCCGTAGCAACGACGGTAGCGCCGCTTTCGAGAAATGCTCCGGTGATTGCGGCACCGATCCCGCCACCCGCACCAGTCACCAAGACCGTCTTGCCGGACATTTCAAAAAGAGAGTTTGTCATCATATCTCCAGAAGTGTTTTGTGATTGAGAAACTGATCCACCTCGACAGCCGAGGGCATGGCCTGCTGAGCCCCTCGTCGGGTCACGCAAAGCGCGGCTACCGCCATCGCCTGTCGTACGGCATCGCGGATCGAGGAGCCTGTAGCGAGCGCTGCAGCAAACCCACCGTTGAAGGCATCTCCTGCTGCAGTCGTATCGACCACGACTACGGGAAAGGCGGGAACGACGAACGTCTGGTTTCCGTCGGAGAAGAATGCTCCTCGTTCACCGAGGGTGATGAGAGCCGCCTTCGGGCCAAGCGACAGCAAGGCATCCGCAGCTTGCCGCGCCGCCTCCATCGACACGATCTCGATGCCCGTCAGTTCGAATGCCTCTGACTCGTTCGGAGTGACGAAGTCCACCTTCGACCAAGCGTCCCTCGTCAGCCCGTGACGTACAGGCGCAGGATTGAATATCAGCGTGAAGTTCCGCTCGCCCTTGAGATCGAACAGTCGCTCGAGCGCATCAGTCGGCAACCCCATCTCGGCGACGACGATCGCGTCTTCTTCGATATGATCGCAACCTGCTTCGATGATCTCCGGTGTCACCCGGGCGTTGGCGCCCGGATCGATGACGATCATGTTCCCGCCGTCGTCGCCAACCATCACCAGGGCGGAGCCAGAGACCTCACCGACCGCGATCTGCACGGCTTGGGTATCGACACCCGCAGAAACGAGTGACCGTAGAAGCTCCACTCCTGCGTCATCGTCACCGAGCCTGCTGAACAACCGCGGGGTAACACCCAACCGAGCCGCCGCAACCGCCTGGTTCGCACCCTTCCCGCCGGGGTTCCTGGAGAGAGACCCGATCAGGCTCTCCCCCGGTGTCGGAAGCCGCTCAACGTTGAAGCAGAGGTCCAGGTTGGTGGTGCCGAAGAATATGAGAGGTCTCGTGCTCATTTGACGGCTCCGAAGGTGAGACCACGTTCGAGGTGGCGCTGTCCGACGACGATCAGGATGACAGGCACGATCATGGTCACGACAAGACCCGCCGCCATGACCGGATAGAACTGCACGCCGGGATTGAGGAGCTTGAGCAGCGCCACCGTCACCGGAGCCTTCGTGGAGCTGAGCATCAGACCGAGTGCGAAGTTGTGCCACGCGAGTAGGAACACCAGGAGCGACGCGCCGATCAGCCCGGTCTTCAGGAGGGGAAGGACGATGTGCAGCACGATGCGGAAGGGCTTCGCACCATCGATTGCTGCGGCCTCCTCGATGTCCTTAGGGATGTCTTCGACATAGGAACGACTCAGCCAGACGATCATCGGAAGCGTTACGACTTGATAGACCCAGATCATCCCGATGTAGGTGTCATACAGGCCGATCGACTGGAACAGATTGAAGAGCGGAATGACGACAAGGAGAACGGGCGCAAACCGGAAACCAAGGATGAAGAACGCGACATCCTCCTTGAACGGCACGTCCCGTCGGGCGAGTACATATCCAGCAGGAACGCCGACGACGAGCGAGACAATCACCGAACCCAGCGCCACTATGATGCTGTTGATGATCGGGGTGAGAAAGTCGACCTTGATCGTCCCGTAGCTTGTGGCCCCAGCCTGCGCTACGTCGAAAAGAACGCGAAAGTTCTCCAGCGTGGGTGTGAAAATGAAGGTCGGAGGCCAGGCCATGACCTCGTTCTGATCTTTCAAAGCCATCATCACGATCCAGACCAACGGGAAGGCGAGGACCAAGGCGCAGATTGCGACCAGGAGATTCAGCACGAAAGATGTAAGCGGGGTGCGTGTGAAATCCATGAGTTCCTCCCTCAGTTCACGCGGCGGCGGACAGCCTGCCACAGCTTGACGGTCAGCATCGCTCCGATCAGCACGATCAGCCAGTTGACGACCATCATCGCCGCGCCTCGTCCGAACGTGAGATTTTGGAAGGCGGTGATGTATGCCTGAACAGAAAGTGCAGAGGTTGAGTTGCCCGGACCTCCCTGCGTGGTCCCGAAGATGATGTCGAACTGGTTGAACGACTCAATCAGGCGGAACAGGGCTGCGATCAGGATGTACGGCGCGACGAGTGGAAGCTCGATGTTCACGAAAGTCGCCCACGCCTTCGCGCCATTGATACGTGCGGCCTCTCGCAGATCGTCCGTGATCCCCTGAAGCCCGGCGAAGATAATGAGCGCGAAGAAGGGTGTGTAGGTCCACACATCTATGAGGATGACGGATATTAGCGAGGTTGCAGGGCTGGAAATCCAGGAGAATGGCCCGATCCCGACCAGGGAGAACAGGTAGTTGAGGATCCCGCTCTGCGGATTCATCATCGTCGTCCACATGAGCGCGACGCTCATTGGCGGCAGAACCAGCGGAAGGAGTATCAGAGGGCGCAGCCAGCGGGCCAACGTCACTCCGGATGCGAAGAGCTTCGCTATCATCAGCCCTAGAAGAGCCTCTATGAATACAGCTGAAACTGCGTAGACAACGGTTACTCTGACGCTGTTCCAGAATTCGCTCGTCTTCATCAGCGCAACGTAATTCGCGAACCCGACGAAGCGAACGACTGGTCGTCCAAGGCGAAGATCGGTGAGCGACTGATAGACTCCGTAGAAGAACAGAGCGAGGAAGCCTAGCAGGATAAGAATAGCGGGAGCGATTACGAGCAGGCTCACCCAGTCAACCTGACGTTCTGTGTGCTCGCCCTTGGTCGCCTCAGAAGCCTGTAGCGAAGGCGCGGCGCGCAACGCCACCACCTTTGAAACTTGGGTCGTCATGATAAACTCCAATCGTCCTGGAGACGGGGTGACGGCTCAGCCATCACCCCGGCCATTCTCAGAGGCCTGCTCGAATTTCTTCGGCCAGCGCGTGGAGAGTGGCTTCGACGTCGTCGCCGTTGACCATTTTCTGCATCGCGACGGCCCAGGCATTCATCGCTTCGCCAAATCCAACGCGGGGTGTGAAAGCAAGTGCCGCATGTTCCTGGGTGGCCTTGAAGCTTTCGACGAAGTTGTTGAATTCAGGCTGCGATGCGTAGTTCAGCCAGGTCTCGTCGCCCCATGTCGAGGCACGAGGGGGATTGACGAGCTTGCCTGCGACAGCGCCCGCCAGTGCAACCTTCTTCGAAGTCGCCCACTGGATGAAGAGCCATGCCGCCCCCTTCTTCTCCGATGCCGAGTTCATCGCCAGCGACCAGATCCAGATGTTCGAGCTGGGCCCCTTTGCATCTGGTGCGCGGAGCGGCGGTGCAAACGCGATCTTACCAGATGCCGGTTGGCCCTTCACGTCGTTCCAGAAGCCGAACATATTGGAGTCGATGGCCATTGCCGTGCGACCCGAGGAGATCCCGTCGACGACCTGGTACCAGTTATCGTTGGCGAAGGATGGCGCAGCGCACTTCTTGATCATGTCCACGTAGTCTTTGTGGAACGCGATCGATTCAGGGGAGTCGAGACCGGTATCCAACTTCCCGTCCTTCATCACCCAGTCCTGGACACCGTATGATTTCGCGATGGAAGCCACGGCGGTGTGAATGCTGGCCCAGAAGCGAACGCCACGGACCCCAAGCGGAGTGATCTGCGGGTCGGCGGCCTTCAGTTTCTCGCATGCCGCACCCATTTCCGTAGGTGTCGTCGGCACCTGAATGCCATGCTTTTCCAGGATGTCCTTGCGGTAGAATAACTGAATGTTCTCGAAGGCGTGCGGGATCGCCCATACCTCACCGTCGCCGCCTGCCGCGATCTGGCCGTCCTCCATCTTCCAGGTCAGGGCCGAACGCAGCGCCGGGAAGAAGTCGTTGTAGTCGTAAGACGCGTCGGTGAGCGCCGGATCGTTGAGATACTTACCCAAGGGCTCGAGGGCACCGCTTGGCGCGAGATCCCAAGCAGGCTGAATGCCGGTCCCCACAACGTCCCATGCGGGAGACTTCGTGGTGAGCTGGATGGTTAGCTTATTCCAGTAGGAGTCGTCCGGATAGAGTTCGGGCGTAACCTTGATTCCGGTGAGCTTTTCAAATTCCGGAAGTTCGGCACTCAGTGCATCGGCGTAAGGGTGAATGTCGTATGCCCAGGTGATCGTAGTGCCTTCGAACTGCCGCCAGTTCATGTCTGCGGCGATCGCGGAGGTCGACATTGTAACGGTTGTCGCCAGTAGCAAGACGCCGACCATGTTGTGTCTGGCAGCACGGCGCGCATGTGAGCAGAATGTGCTTATCGTGGAACGCATGTTTTCCTCCCAATGGAAAAAATCGATCATTCGAGGTCCACCACTCCATTCCCTGGTGAACCTTCGATGAAGGAATACGCGAGGGTCGGCGAAGCTAGGGGAAAAGCGGGAGGCGTTCTGGGTAAAGTTGGGTAACCCCCCAACTACCCCTTGTCCCAGCCTTGAGCCGGAACCTTGCAAGCGGATCTCTTACACGATCCTGAAAGTGCAACGCCACTCGAACTACGCAAGCGCGAAGTGCTTCTGCAGAGATGGTATAGTCCCCGGGCCAACTACTCGGGGCAGAGCAGGCAACTTTGTCTTAGGCGCAACCCTGGGCGAGGCGCTATCGGCACCAGTCCGCTGAGGACTGCTCAGCGATAAATTTTCCAGGCGTCTCGGTTGCCGTGTAGTGGGCTCTTAAAAGGAATCGAACTATCGGCCCGATCTTGAACCGAAAAATCTCATGCACAATCGTGAGATTGGATTCTATTGCAGGAAATGCCGAAAGCGGCTCAGGGAGAAGGCGAAAAGAGTCCCGCCGATCAAGAACATTGCGACAAGCTGAGGCCAGACCATGTCCAGTCCCGCGCCGCGGAACAGAACGGCCTGCGCCAGGATCACGAAATGCGTGTTGGGCGCCGCCAACATGATGAACTGGATGGCATCGGGCATGCTTTCGCGCGGGGTGACGCCGCCCGACAGCAGTTGCAGCGGCATCAGCACCATCATCAGCAGGAGCCCGAACTGCGGCATCGAGCCGGCCACGGTGGCAAGGAAGATGCCAAGGCACGTCATTGCGAAGATATCGAGCGCCGCGCCGGCAAGGAACAGGGTAAGCGAGCCGTTGACGGGCACGGCGAGCAGGCCCTCCACGACGAAGACGAGACTGAAGGCGGCAGCGGCCAGCACGACGATGCCCATCGACCAGACCTTGCTCACCATGATCTCGAAGGCCGTCACCGGCATCACCAAAAGATGCTCGATCGTGCCATGCTCGCGCTCGCGGATGAGCGCGGCGCCGGTCAGCACGATCGACAGCATGGTGATCGACGTGATGACATCGCTGATCGCACCGAACCATCCCTTGTCCAGCTCCGGGTTGAAGCGGGCGCGCAGGTCGAGGGAGACTGGCAGCACGGTTTGCGCGCGGTGGCCGGCGAGGAATTCGTCCACCTCACCCGATACGATCGCCTGGACATAGCCGCCGCCGGTAAAAGCCTGCGACATGCGCGTCGCGTCGATGTTGAGCTGGAGGGTCGGGGCCCGGCCCGCGAGAAGGTCGCGCTGGAAGCCCGACGGGATGTCGAGCGCGAAGGTGTCGAGGCCGGCATCCATGCGGCTGTCCATCTCCTGCTGCGAGATGAGCGACGGCGCGAGGAAATAGGGCGGGTAGAAGGCGCTGGCGATGCGCGCCGACAGGGCCGAGCGGTCCTCGTCGACGATGGCGATCGGCGCCCGGTTGAGCGTTTCCGGCATCGCCTTCGAGGCGGTGTAGATCGCCAGCGTGAAGGCGTGGACGATCAGGAGGAGAAGCACCGGATCGCGGCCGAGGCCGCGCAGTTCCTTCATGCCGAGATGGAGGATGTTCGCTGCCCGCATCAACGTGCCCGCTTTCTGAGGAAGAGTACGCCAAGGCCGACCAGGACCGGTATGGCGATGAGCAGCGGCGTGAAGGCGCTAGCGAGGTCCGCAAGGCCGAGTGCCTTGGAGAAGGTGCCGCGCGCGATGGTGATGAAATGGGTCGTCGGATAGATCCGGCCGATGAAGGCGCCGAACCCCTGAAGCGACGTCACCGGATCGATGAGGCCGGAATATTGCGAGGCGGGCAGCATGGTGACGAGCGCGGTCGCGAAGATCGCCGCGATCTGGCTGTTCAGGAAGGTGGAAAGAACGAGCCCCATCGCCGTCGCCACGATGACATAGAGGAAGGCCGCTGCCGACAGGGTGGCGAAGCTGCCGGTGAAGGGCACGTCGAAGACGAAGACGGCGAAGGCCGTCATCAGGACGAAATTCATCATCGCCACGGCCACGTAGGGGATTTGCTTGCCGATCAGGAATTCCAGCCGCGTCACCGGAGTGACATAGAAATTGACAATCGAGCCCAGTTCCTTCTCGCGCACCACGCTCAACACCGCCAGCATGGACGGGATCATCAACAGCAGCATGGGAATGACCGCAGGCACCATGGCGTCAAGACTGCGCACATCGGGATTGTAGCGGTAGCGGACCTCAAGCTGGAAATCGCCCCCCGCGGCATCCTTGCCGTAGGTCTCGCGCGCCTTCTGCGCAAGCCAGGCCATGTGCATGCCTTCGACATAGCCGCGCACGGTCTCCGCCCGCATGGGCATCGCGCCGTCGATCCAGGCGCCGACGGCGACGGGGCGGCCGCGCGCCAGGTCACGTCCGAAGCCCGGCGGGATTTCCAGCGCAAGGCTGATCTCGCCGCTTTCCATGCGCCGGTCCATGTCGGCATGGCCAGCGAGCGGCCGCCTTTCCGTGAAGAAGCGCGAGCCCGAGAGCTGGAGGCCGTAATCCCGGCTGATGGCGGTGTCGTCCTGGTCGAGCACGGCAAAGGAAAGGTTCTCGACATCCATGTTGATGCCGTAGCCGATCACCACCATCAGGATCAGGCTGCCGATGATGGCCAGCGTCGCGCGGATCGGGTCGCGCAGCAATTCGAGCGTTTCGCGCCGCGTATAGGCGAACATCCGCCGGAGGTCGAAAAAGCGGCGCTGGGGACGCGGGCTTTCCTCCTGCGGCGGCGGTGCTTCCGGCACGGACGCGGTGGCCCCTTCGGCCGACGCGGCCTCTTCCAGATAGTCGACGAAGGCGGCTTCCAGCGTATCGGCGTTGCGGCCGGCGACGATGGCCGCCGGCGTGTCGCTGACGAGGACCTTGCCGGCATGCATCAGCGAAATGCGGTCGCAGCGCTCGGCCTCGTTCATGAAATGGGTCGACACGAAGATGGTGACGCCCCGGCGCCGCGACAGGTCGACGAGAATGCGCCAGAAGCCGTCGCGCGCCACCGGATCAACGCCGGAGGTCGGCTCGTCGAGGATCAGGATATCGGGCGCATGGATCGTCGCGACGGCCAGCGACAGCCGCTGGCGGATGCCGAGCGGCAGGGCGCCGGGCAGCGCGTCCATGTGGCCGGCCAGCGCGAACTGCCGGGCCTCCTCCTCGACCCGTGCCGCGATATCGGCGGCGGGCATGCCGAAGAGGCGCGCGTGCAGCTCCAGATTCTGGCGGACCGTGAGTTCCGAATAGAGGGAGAAACCCTGCGACATATAGCCGACACGCCGCCGCACCGCGATGTCGCGCGGATCGATCTTGCGGCCGAACAGGCTTGCCCTCCCGCCGCTCGCCTCCAGGAGGCCGGTCAGTATCTTCATCGTGGTCGTCTTGCCGCAGCCGTTCGAGCCGACGAAACCGAAGATCTCGCCGCGCGCGATACGGAAGCTCACGTCGTCCACGGCCGTGAAATCGCCGAAACGCCGGCTCAGATGTTCCGCCTCGATGGCGATCTCCCCGTCCATATCGGCGGGGCGCGGCGGAATGACGACCTGATGGTGCTCCGCGCGCTTTTCGGCGGGCAGCAGGGCGATGAAGGCGGCGTCGAGGTCGGAGGTATCCGTATGGCGCAGAAGCTCGTCCGGCGTGCCGGAGGCGAGGATCCGCCCGCCGTCCATCGCCACCAGCCAGTCGAAGCGTGCGGCCTCCTCCATATAGGCCGTGGCGACGATCACGCTCATGCCCTCGCGGCGGACGCGGATCCGTTCGATCAACTGCCAGAACTGTCGGCGGGCCAGCGGATCGACGCCGGTCGTCGGCTCGTCGAGGATCAGGAGGTCCGGATCATGGATCAGCGCGCAGCAAAGGCCGAGTTTCTGCTTCATGCCGCCCGAAAGCTTGGCTACGGGCCGATCGGCGAAAGGCGCAAGCCCGGTGCTATCGAGAAGCTCGGCGATACGCCGCTCCCGCTCCTGCCGCCCGTGGCCGAAAAGCCGGCCGAAGAAATCGATATTGTCGAAGACGGAGAGGGTCGGATAGAGGTTGCGCCCGAGGCCCTGCGGCATGTAGGCGATGCGCGGATAGACGGCGTGCCGGTGCGCGGACCGCGCCATGTCGCCGCCAAGCACCTCGATATGCCCCTCCTGCATTGTCCGCGCCCCGGCGATCAGCGACAGCAGGCTGGACTTGCCGACGCCGTCGGGGCCGATGAGCCCCACCATGCAGCCGGCCGGCATGTCGAGCGTGACGGCATCGAGCGCCTGCGTCCTGCCATAGGAAAGCCCGACATTTTTCAGCCGGGCCACCCGGCGCGGCGCGGTTGCCTGCGGGGTCATTGCAAGAGGGTTCCCTTGAGGGCGGCGGGCCATTCCGCCTTCGGGTCGAGCCGGATATAGGCGACGCCGGGAAGGCCCGTCTTCACCTGCTGGATATATTTGCGCAGGAGCTCCGGCGCGATCTTCGCCTTGATCCGGAACATCAGCTTCTGGCGCTCCTCCTCGGTCTCGACCGTCTTCGGGGTGAACTGCGCCACGTCGGCGACGAAGGTCGCCCGGGCGGGGATGACATATTGGGGCGCGGCGTCGAGAACGAGCCGGACCTCCGTGCCGATGGCGACACGGCCGGCATCGGCCGTGGGCAGGAAGAACGTCATGGAGACGTCGCCGAGATCGACGAGGTTGAGCACCCGGCCACCGCTGCCGAGCACCTCGCCCGGCTGGGCGACGCGATACTGCACGCGCCCGTCGCGCGGCGCCCGCAGCGTCCCGTCGTCGATTTCCGTGTCGATGGCCTCGATGGCGGCGCGCGCCGCGTCGACGGCGGCCTCCGCATCCACGACCATCGCCCGCGCCGCGTTGATCGCCGCCTCGCTCGCCGCAAGCTGCGCCCTTGCGGCGGCGACAGCGGCGGCGGCGCTGCGCTCGGCCGCGCGGCCATTGTCGAGGATTTGCTGCGAGATCGTGTTGCTGGCGGCAAGCTGTTCCGAGCGCGCCAGCGTGCGCTGCGCAACATCGTGCTCGGCCTCGCACTGCGTCACCACGGCGGCGGCCGCCGTCTTCTCGGCCTCCCGCTGGGCGATCAGCGTCCCGGCGGTGTCCACGCCGATGGAGGCGCGCTGCAACTGCGCCTCCGCCTGCCGGCGACGAGCCGAAAGTTCCGCCGTATCCATGCGGGCCAGCACATCGCCCGCCTTCACGAAGTCGCCTTCATCAACGAGGATATCCTTGATCCGCCCCGGCGATTTCGCCGAGACATCGATCTCGACGGCCTCGATGCGCCCGTTGCCGCTCGCCAGCCCGTCCGGCAGCGCGCCGTTTCCGGCCTGCCGCCAGGCATAGAACCCGCCGACCGCAAGGGCCGCGAGCAGGAGAAGGGCGAGCCAGAGCCGGTTGCCGGCCATCATGACGGCATTCCTTCCCTGGCAAGCGGGCCGATGCAGGCCCCCTGATGCTCGTTGCCTGTTTCCGGTGATACGATCACGGCCGTTGCTCCGTCTTGAAAGTCTTCAGAATGAAAATCAGAACCCGGCCGCGACGACCTTGATCCGCGTCAATGCGGCAAGACGGCGGCCGGCGTTTTCTGGGATGCCTGCCGGATCGAGCCGATCAGGCGAAGCAAGGCCCGGCGCGGCAGCGCGCCGACGAGCGACTTTTCGGCGGGAAACACCGCCGCCCCTCCGCCCCGCCGTTCTGGGCGCGCGAAAAAGACCGGGGTGACGGCAATGAGGACGATTATTCAACGCAAAGGAGATCAATCATGGCCGAAGCTGCCACCAAAATGCCCGTCACGAAGACGACCGCCCCTGCCAAGCGCGACGAGCGCCGTCCGCTGGAAAGCCTGCGGCGTGAGATCGACCAGCTTTTCGAGAGCTTCCATCCCTTCGACTGGCGCCTGCCGTCGAGCGTCTTCGGCTTCGAATTGCCGCGCATGTCCCGCGATGAATGGCAGGTGCTGCCCGCCATGGACCTCGTGGAGAAGACCGACGCCTACGAGATCACGGCCGAGCTTCCCGGCATCGACGAGAAGAACGTGGAGATCAAGCTCTCCAATCATACGCTGACGATCAAGGGCGAAAAGCAGGAGGCAAAAGAAGAAAAGCAGAAGGACTACTATCTCTCCGAGCGCCGCTACGGCTCGTTCCAGCGCAGTTTCCAGCTTCCCGACGGGGTGGACGCCGACAAGATCGACGCCGCCTTCGCCAAGGGCGTGCTGACCGTCAAGCTGCCCAAGACCGCCGAGGCGAAGCAGGCGGAAAAGACCATCGCAGTCAAGGCTGCATAATCATTGCGACCATCACCGGTGCGCCGGCCGGCGCACCGGGATTTTCCAGGGAGACCCGCATGAGCGGCACATCGATCACCAATTTCACCCAGGCCGCGCAACAGGCGCAGCAATGGGTCAACGAACTCGCCGAGGATCTCGGCTGGACGCAGCCGCGGGCCTATCACCTGCTGCGGTGCGTGCTGCACGCCCTGCGTGACTGGCTTTCGACGGAAGAGATGACGGACCTCTCCTCGCAACTGCCCGTTCTGGTGCGGGGCATCTATTTCGAGAACTGGAAACCCCTCGATACGCCCGTATGGGAGCGCAAGAAAGAGGATTTCATCGCCCGCGTCGAGGACGCCTTTTCCGGCGACATGCTCAACGACCCGGACGAGGCCGTGCGTGCCGTTTTCCGCCTGCTCGACAGGCACATTTCCCATGGCGAGATCGTGCAGGTCAGGAACTCGATGAAGAAACCGCTGCGCGATCTCTGGCCGGCGGCATGATCTTGCTTTCGGAAGCCCGCCGAAGCGGCGGAAAATCGTCGGGCGTGATCGTCTCGCGCTCGATAAGCAGGCGGGCGCCCGCCCGGAGATCTTCAATGCGGGCGTGCAGCAGATCCCGCGCCGCGGTGGCCGCCTCATCCAGCATGCCGCGCACGGCAAGATCGACTTCCCGCGCCGTCGCCTCGGCATAGTCCCTCGGCTGCAGCCGCGCGCCGTCGCCCAGCCATTGCTGCTTCTCTTCTTCCAATACCGCCGGGCCGAGCGTGGAACTCATGCCGAAACGGGTGACGCTCTGACGCGCGACATCGGTCGCCTTGGACAGATCGTCGGCCGCTCCCGTCGATATCTCCTCGTAGATGACCTCTTCCGCCGCGCGACCGGCCAGCAGCACGACCATCCGTTCCTTCAGTTCGCTGGCGGTGATGAGGAAGCGGTCGTCGGTGGGCCGTTGCAGCGTATAGCCGAGCGCACCGATCGAGCGGGGAATGATCGAGACCTTGTGGACGGGATCGGTCTTCGAAAGCGAGGCGGCGGCGAGCGCATGGCCCATCTCGTGATAGGCGACACGTTCGCGCTCCTCGGGCCGGAGCAGCCGGCCGCGCCGCTCGGCGCCGGCGACGATGCGCTCCACCGCCTCGGTGAAATCGGCCATGGTCACCTCGTCCGCGTCGCGGCGGGTGGCGAAGATCGCCGCCTCGTTGACGAGATTGGCAAGATCAGCGCCGGTAAAACCGGGAGTAATCCCCGCGATGTCTCCGACATTCAACCCCGGCGCGGTCCTGACCTGCTTCATGTGAACCTTAAGGATCGCCTCGCGCCCCTTGCGATCCGGCCGGTCGAGCACGACCTGACGGTCGAAGCGGCCAGCACGCGTCAATGCCGGATCGAGAATTTCCGGCCGGTTCGTCGCCGCCAGCAGGACGATGCCGACGCGCGGATCGAAGCCGTCGAGCTCGGAGAGCAACTGGTTGAGCGTCTGCTCCTTTTCGTCGCCGCCGCCATAACCGCTAAAAGGGGTGCGCGCCCGACCGAGCGCATCAAGTTCGTCGATAAAGATGATGCACGGGGCCGCCTTGCGCGCCTGTTCGAAGAGGTCGCGCACCCGCGCCGCCCCGACGCCGACGAACATCTCAACGAATTCCGAACCGGAGATCGAGAAGAACGGCACACCGGCTTCGCCCGCGACCGCGCGGGCCATCAGCGTCTTGCCGGTACCGGGCGGGCCGACGAGCAGGATGCCCTTGGGAATGCGCGCCCCGAGGCGGCCGTATTTGTCCTTGTCCTTCAGGAAGGACACGATCTCCATCAGCTCCAGCTTCGCCTCGTCGACCCCCGCGACGTCCTCGAAGCTCACGCCGGTCTCGCGCTCGACATAGACCTTCGCCTTGGACTTGCCGATATTGATGAGCCCGCCCATGCCCTGCCGCTCGGCGAAACCGCGAAAGAGGAACATCCACACGCCGAAGAAGAGCAGCACCGGCAGGACCCAGGACAGGATCGTGGTGAGCCAGTTGCTGTCGCTACCGCCCGTCACCTTGACGCCCGCCTTCTCGAAGGCCGCCGCCGCGTCCGGATCGACGCGGGTGGACAGGAAGAGGCTCTTGCCGTCCACCGGCGTCTTGAAGTGGCCCTGGACGCTGGTTTCCGTGATGGTGACCGACGCCACCTTGCCCTCGCCCACCATCTGCATCAGTTCGGTATGGGAAAGCTGGGCGACGTCTCGCCAGGCAAGCCATGTCTGGAATGCGCCGAGCAGAAATAGCGCCAGAAGGAAGTAACCGACATTGAGCGTGTGTTTCCGGTCCATATCGCGCCGCTCCTGTTCGAATATGCCTGTCTTACTTCCTTTCATGTCCGGGCGGCTGTATCCTTGACGCCGGTCAAATCTCTCCTCCCGATGGCGCCCGGGCTGGCGTCCCGTTAGGAAAACCATGCCGGCGCGCGATCTACCCGGATTGCAGGGACGCTTCCTGCAGGCAATCTTTTCTCGCCGCTTCGAGGGAGGCGTCGGGTATGGGTTGGCGCTGGTGTTGGTGGCATCGGTTTTCGCTTTTCGCTGGCTGCTTCAGGGCGTATTCGGGAATACCGCGACATTCATCCTTTTCATTCCGGTTATCCTCGTCGCTGCCATCGCCGGCGGCATGGGGCCTGGCCTTTTAGCACTGGCCCTTTCGCTCGCCAGCGCGACCTATGTCGCCGGCCCCAACGGAACAATCTGGCTTCAGGTCACAGTCTTCGCGCTCGTCGGGCTGGCGATCACGTGGATGGGCGAGATGCTGCACCACGCGCGCAGGGCCATAGACAGAACCGAAAGCGCGCTCAGGGCGCGGGAGGCGCATCTCCGCTCGATCCTCGACACCGTGCCCGACGCGACGGTCGTCATCGACGAACAGGCGCGCATCACCTCTTTCAGCGCCGCCGCCGTGCGGCAGTTCGGCTATACCGAGGCTGAGGTGCTCGGCCGAAACGTCGATATCCTCATGCCGGAACCCTATCATCGCGAGCACGACGGATATATCGAGCGCTACGTCAGAACGGGCGAGAAGCGCATCATCGGGGTGGACCGCGTGGTCGTGGGCCTTCGTCGGGACGGCTCGACCTTTCCAATGAAGCTCGCGGTCGGGGAGGTGCAATCTTCGAATGGCCGTTTCTTCACGGGCTTCATTCGCGACCTGACCGAACGCGAGGAGTCCGAGGCGCGGCTGCAGGAAATCCAGAACGAACTGGCGCGGCTCGCGCGGCTCAACGAACTGGGAGAAATGGCCTCCACGCTGGCGCATGAACTCAACCAGCCGCTGGCGGCCATCGCAAACTATTCCCAGGGCTGTGTCAGGCTGCTGGACGGCATGACGGAGGAACCCGTCGCCCAGATGCGGGAGGCGCTGGAAGAGACCGCAAAGCAATCATTGCGAGCCGGCGAAATCATCCGCCACCTTCGCGAGTTCGTCACGCGTGGCGAAACGGAAAAAGCGCCGCACGACATGCGCAAACTGATCGAGGAAGCCGGTGCGCTCGCCCTTGTCGGGTCAAGGGAACTCGGCATCCGATCGGTTTTCGCCTTTTCGCCTAATACCAAAGCGGTTCTTGTCGACCGCGTCCAGATTCAGCAGGTTCTCATCAATCTGATGCGCAACGCCATGGAAGCCATGCGCGATAGCGGGCGACGCGAACTGGTCGTGCGCACCCTGACGGACGGAGCCGATCAGGTCGTCGTGGAAGTCGCCGATACAGGGCCAGGCATTTCCGACGAGATCGCTTCCCGGCTGTTCCAGCCTTTCGTCACCAGCAAGGCGAGCGGCATGGGTATAGGGCTGTCCATATCCAAGCGTATCGTGGAGGCCCATCGGGGCGAGATATCGGCGCGGCGCAACGAGAGCGGCGGAACGACGTTCCGGTTCTCCTTGCCGGTTGCCGGACAGGGGGCGGACTATGAAACCTGATAGCTATGTCGTGCATATTGTCGACGACGAAGAGCCGGTGCGCAAATCGCTGGCCTTTCTTCTCACCATGTCGGGTTTCACAGTGCGCGTGCACGAATCCGCCACCCATTTCCTCGCCGTCGCGCCGACACTCGCCCATGCCTGTCTGGTGACCGACCTGCGGATGCCGGATATGAGCGGCGTCGAGCTGCTGGAGAAACTCGGCGCAATCAAAGCCCTCCCCCCGGCAATCGTGATCACCGGGCACGGCGACGTGCCGATGGCAGTGTCGGCCATGAAGGCCGGCGCGATCGATTTCATCGAAAAGCCGTTTGAGGACGGAACCCTGATCGACGCGATCACGCGGGCTGCCAGCCGATTGGAAGACACAGTCGAGGTTTCCGGCGATACCGGGGCGTTGCGGACACGCCTGAGCAGCCTTTCGGATCGAGAGCGCGAGGTCCTCTCCGCCGTCGTCTCCGGCCTGCCCAACAAGACGATCGCCTACGATCTCGACATCAGCCCGCGCACGGTAGAGGTCCACCGCGCCAACATCATGTCGAAGATGCAAGCAAAAAGCCTTGCCGAACTCGTCCGAATGGCTATCGCCCTCAAGGTCGCCAGCACCCGTCGTTGAGGCCGCCGCCAACGGCGCGGGCAGACTGCTAAGCATTTTCCCCTACGGACATGACCGAATTTCGTTTCGCAGGATTTGCGCGATGATCTCCCATCGACTTCAGGGAGAAAATCATGACCGTTCATGAAGATATTCTGACATCGTTTCATCGCAGGGCCGCCTTCGATCCGGGGATGGCCGGTCGTCGACCGGCAAGCGACGCGCCGACATTCTTTCCCGCCGGCGCGGAAATCTATGCGCAGGGCGAAAAGTGCGGCAGCCTCTATACCGTGGAGTTCGGCGCCGTGCGGGTCTATCGGCTGCTGGCGGATGGACGACGCCAGATTTCCGCCTTTCACCTCGCCGGGGAGATGTTCGGGTTCGAGACCGACGCCAACCACCATTTCTTTGCCGAAGCAACATGCGCAACGGGCATAAGAATGCAGCGCACCACGCCGCTCCATGGTGATCATGCCGGCGCACTGCTTCCCATGGCCCTGCAAAGCCTCGTTCGGGCGCAGGAGCATCTGCTCGTGCTCGGCCGGCAGAACGCGACGGAACGCGTCGCCGCCTTCCTTCTCGACATGTCGGAGCGCCAGGGCGGCCTGCGGCTGATCGAGCTGCAAATGGCTCGCGCCGATATCGGCGACTATCTCGGCCTCAGCATCGAAACCGTTTCCCGCGTGTTTTCAAGGCTCCGCCAGAAAGGCGTCATCCGGCTGCCGAACCTTCGCGGCGTGGAGATCGTCAAAAGGCAGGCACTGCACGATCTCGCTGCCTGATGCACAGTGACCTGAGGCAGGTCGTTGATTCCGCCGACCCGACAGTAGGGCGCGGCCCAACAGGGAGAACCACAATGATCCTACCCAATGGCGCGACAGTGGCGGTCGTCGACGGCCACAGATTGCTTCTCTTCAAGAACATGGCCCACGAGCCCGGCATCGAACTCCTCGCCCTGCCCACGCCCCGGCTGCCGGAAGGACATGGCGGCTCCGGCGCACACCACAGGAACAGCATCGCCAACCCGGACAAGATGCGCCTCCTCGAAGACGATTTCGCCGCCACGGCCTGCGCCGCGCTTAACCGGGCGGCTGTCGCCTGCGAGATCACCACGCTGCTCATCATCGCGGACGCGCGAACCCTCGGCGAAATGCGTCGGCACTTTCATCGGAGTCTGAAGGAACGGCTGCTTGGCGAAATCGTCAAGGACATGACCGGACGCTCCAAAACGGAGATCGAGGCTGCTATTCGAACGGCCTGAGCGCCTTCGCATCCGGCTCCTCGTAGACATCGCTCAATGTGGCAACCGGTTTCCACCGCTCCCTACAATCAGGATATCGAACTGGCAGTCGTCGACCGCGACGGAACGCACACGCTGATCTTTCCCTGCCGGCGCACGCTGGTCGGGTGGGTGAAATCGGGCACGCGTGAGCGTGTCGATGTGTCCCCCACCCATTGGCGGCCTTGGGGCGATGGCGAGAAGCCCGCCAGCGACAGCTAGGTGACGTTCGAAAAATGCCGATTTTGACGCCGGTCAACGCATGCAGGCCTTTCCCGTCGGAGAATGAACAGGCTCAGGGCGGGAATGGTGCCCGCCGGAAGAACGAGGTGAAAGTCATGAATGACAGCACATTGAGACAGGACATCCTGGACGAACTCGACTTCGAACCCAGCATCGACGCGGCCGATATCGGCGTGGCGGTGGAGAACGGCATCATCACGCTGACCGGGCATGTCCCGACCTACAGCCAGAAACTCAAGATCGAGGACGTCGTGGGACGGGTCAAGGGCGTCAAGGGCATCGCCCAGGAGATCGAAGTACGGCCATTCGGAACCAACCGCACGGCCGATGACGAAATCGCCAAGCGCGCCATCAATTCGATCGCCTGGAACACATCGGTCCCCGACAACGCCGTGCAGGTGAAGGTCCAGAAGGGCTGGATCACGCTGAGCGGCAAGGTCGACTGGCAATATCAGCGGATCGCGGCCGCCAATGCGGTGCGTGACCTCGCCGGCGTCATCGGCGTGACGAACCAGGTCGAGATCAAGCACCACGTCTCGGCGCTCGACGTGAAGAAGCGGATCGAAGATGCGCTGAAACGCAATGCGGAGGTCGAAGCGCAGGCAATCAAAGTCGCCGTTCTCGATGGCGGCAAGGTACGCCTGGACGGCCGGGTCCATGCGTGGTCCGAACGCCGTGCCGCCGAACAGGCTGCCTGGGCCGCCGCCGGCGTCCATGCGGTCGAAGACCACATTTCCGTCGGATGATGTGACACGACTGACGACGGCCGACGAGGCGGGAGCAATGCTTCCGCCTCACATTTTTCGCATCTTCTACTGGAGGTCAGCGATGAAGGCGATGATCCTGGAAAGACCGAGAACAAGGCTTGTCCTGGTTGAACATCCCGATCCGATCCCTGGACCGGGCGAAATAAGGCTGACGGTCGAGGCCTGCGCGGTGTGCCGCACGGATCTCCACGTCGTCGACGGCGAGCTGGAACATCCGAAGCTGCCGCTTGTGCCGGGGCATGAGATCGTCGGCATCGTCGAGGCCGTCGGGCCCGGTGTCGATGCCTCTCGGCTCGGCCGGCGCGTCGGCGTGCCCTGGCTCGGGCATACCTGCGGCACCTGCCCCTATTGCCGGTCCGATGCGGAAAACCTTTGCGATGCGCCGCTTTTCACCGGCTACACGCGTGATGGCGGTTTTGCCACCCATGCGGTGGCCGACGCCGGCTTCGCCTTCGATCTCGACCCCGACGCCGATCCGGTTGCGCTGGCCCCCCTCCTGTGCGCGGGGCTAATCGGGTGGCGGGCCTTGACGAAAGCGGGCGAGGGAAAGCGCATCGGGCTCTATGGCTTCGGCGCCGCGGCCCATATCATCGCGCAGGTCTGCGTCTGGCAGGGCCGCGAGGTCTATGCTTTCACCCGGCCTGGCGATACGGATGCGCAGCAATTTGCGCTCGGCCTCGGCGCCGTCTGGGCCGGCGGTTCACAGGAGGTGCCGTCAGTTCCGCTCGATGCTGCACTGATCTTCGCCCCTGTGGGTGAACTCGTGCCGGCGGCGCTACGCGCGGTTCGCAAGGCGGGCCGTGTCGTTTGCGGCGGCATTCACATGAGCGACATCCCGTCCATGCCCTATGCGGTGCTGTGGGAGGAGCGGGAGCTCGTCTCCGTGGCCAACCTGACGCGGCGCGACGCGGAGACATTCTTTCCGGTGGCGCATGCCGCCGGCGTGCGCACGCACACCACGACCTATCCCCTCGCCGCAGCCAACGAAGCTCTTGCCGATCTCAGGGCGGGCCGTCTCAACGGCGCGGCCGTGCTGGTGCCTTGAGACCTTGCCGGTCAGCCGGCGCGCGCACCGAGGGCCCGCATCTTCGTGAGCGATTTTGCGCGCGTCTCGGCGCTTGCGCCATCTACCATGCCGAACAGCGTTTCCCGGACGGGGCTGATGCCCACGAAGTTCAGGATGTTGCGGCGTATACCCGCGACGCCGTGGCCGAGATACCAGAGCCGGTAGAAGAAGGCGGGCATGCCCATGGTCACGATGATCCGCGCGGAACGCCCCTTGAGCAGCGTTCGCGCGAAACCGCCGCCGCCCGCTTCTGAATAGGCGAATGCGACGCCGGGGCGCATCACCTGCTCCAGAAAGGCTTTCAATAAGGCCGGCATCGTACCGAGCCATAGCGGGAAGACGAAGACGATGTGCTCGGCATGCCGGATTGCCTCAACCGCTGCCTCCAGCGTCACCGGCAGGGGGCGCTGCTCGAATTCCTCCATCGAACGCAACGGGGGGAAGTCAAGCGCCGCGACATCGATAAGCTGCACCTCATGTCCCGCGGAACGGGCTCCATCAGCATAGCTGGCGGTGAGCGCCCGGCAAAGCCGTTTCGGTTCCGGGTCGGGATGGCCGATGATGACGAGGATGCGGCGCGGCATGGCGATCTCCTGATGAACCACCATCAAATCCTTTTGCCGCGTCGGTGCCTTGACCCGGGTCAAACGCGGCGCCGTACTTGCCTGCGGTGGCGCTCGCGCGCGAAGAACCAGTGTTTTGCCGTTTCCGAAACCGCCAGATAGGCAAGCGTGATCGCGATCAGACCGCCGACGACCGGCAGCGGTAGAGCAACGAAGCCGAACCAGTCCGCGCCGGGCAGATAGGGGATCGCGATGGCAAACACGGCGACGGCCAGCGTCAGCGAGGAAAGTAAGGCGCTCGGGCGGCTGCGCCAGAAGGCTACATGCGTCCGCACAACGAGAACGATGGCAAGCTGAGTAACCAAGGATTCAACAAACCACCCGGTCTGGAATACCGAGGCCGTCGCCCCAGCGACGAGGAGGAGGAAGGCGAAGGTCACCAAATCGAAAAGCGAGCTGACCAGACCGAAGGTCACCATGAAGCGGCGCACGAAGGCAATGTCCCAGCGTCGCGGCGTGCGGACCTGATCGAGGTCGACATTGTCGGTGGCGATGGCGAGCGACGGCATGTCTGCCAGGAAATTGTTGAGCAGGATCTGCGGTGCGAGCAGCGGCAGGAACGGCAGGGCGAGCGAGGCGAAGGCCATCGAAACCATATTGCCGAAATTCGCGCTGGTGGTGATGGAAATGTATTTCATCGTGTTGGCGAAGGTTTTCCGTCCGTCGTCGATCCCGCGCAGCAGCACGCCGAGGTCGCGCTGGAGCAGGATCATGTCGGCCGCCTCGCGCGCCACGTCCACCGCGCCCTCGACGGAAATGCCGACATCGGCCTCGTGCAGGGCCGGTGCATCGTTGATGCCGTCGCCGAGATAGCCGACGACATGGCCGTGCTTGCGCAGCGCCGCGATAATGCGCTCCTTCTGGTTCGGATCGATCTCCGCGAAGATATCGTTCTGGGAGACGCGGCGCACCAGTGCCTCCTTCGTCAGTCGGCTCACCTCGGTTCCTGTGAGGACGCGGCGGTGCGGCAGCCCCACGGTTTCGGCAAGATGGGCAGCGACATAGCGATTGTCGCCCGTAATGATCTTCACCTTGATGCCACGGGATGCCAGCGCCTTCAGCGTTTCCGCCATGCCCGTCTTGGGTGGATCGAAGAACAGCAGGAAGCCGGCAAGGGCAAGATCGGCCTCGTCCTCCCGGCGATAGCTGTCCTGCCGCGCGAAGCGGCGCACGGCCAGTCCGAGAACGCGATATCCCTTTCCGCTCCAGGCCTGCACCCTCCCATCGATCGCCGCAGCCGCGGCTGCATCGAGCGGCACCGGCGCGCCGTCCTCGGCAAGCACGAAGGAGCAGGCCCCGACCACGGTCTGCACCGCGCCCTTGCAGATCATCAGGTCTTCCGGCTCCTCCGCCCGACGGACGACGACGGAGAGCCGCTTGCGGATGAAATCATAGGGGATCTCGTCTACCTTGGCATAGGCGGCAATGTCGTCCCGCGCGCCCTTTCCGGAGGCGATGGCCTCGTCCAGCGGGTTCGCCATTCCCGTCTGCAATGTGGCGTTCAGCAGCGCCCAAAGCCGCACCTGCGGTGCATCGGTCCCGGCAACGTCCAGGCAGGCGTCGAGATGAATGACACCTTCCGTCAGGGTACCGGTCTTGTCCGTGCACAGAAGGTCCATGCTGCCGAGGTTCTCGATGGCGTCGAGCCGACGCACGATGACGCCGTTCGCGGCCATGGTGCGGGCACCACGCGCCAGCGTCACGCTGATGATCGCCGGCAGCAGTTCGGGCGTCAGCCCCACGGCGAGCGCCAGGGAAAACAGCAGCGAATCCACCGCCGGGCGATGCAGCAGGAGATTGGCGAAGAAGACGAGGATGACGATGACCAGCATAATCTCCGTCATGAGATAGCCGAAGCGGCGAATGCCGCGCGCGAAATCCGTCTCCGGCGCGACATGGGCGATGGTCGCGGCGATGGAGGCGAACTCGGTCGCGCCGCCCGTCTTCACGACCACCATCTTCGCCGTGCCGCTGCGCACGGAGGTGCCGGTGAAGGCCGTGTTCGTCCGTTGGCCGAGGCGGGCTTCGGGCGGGCAGATGCCCGCCGTCTTGATCACCGGGAAGGTCTCGCCGGTCAGCGCCGCCTCACTGACATTGAAGTCGCGCGTCTCCAGGAGAATGCCGTCGGCCGGGATGAGGTTTCCCGCCGAAAGCCGCACGATATCACCCGGCACGATCTCCTCGACGGGAAGCAGGGTTTCCCGCCCGTCGCGCAGCACGAGGGCCTTGCGGGCGATGCGGGCGGTAAGCGCCTGCATGGCGCGGGAGGCGCCATATTCCTGCGAGAAGGAAAGAACGCAGCTCGCCAGCACGATGACGCCGATGATGACCGCCTCGCTGCCCTCACCGACGACACCCGATACGATGGCAGCAAAGATGAGGATAAGGACAAGCGGGCTGCGGAATTGCCGCGCAAAAGCCGCAAGCGCCGAACCACCTTGCCCCGCCCGGATCGTATTGGCCCCGATGCGGTTGAGGCGGTTCCTCGCGGCCTCGCTCGAAAGCCCGCTTGTGCGGGTATCCAGCCGCGCAAGGAGAGCCTCGGCGGAAATGGACCAATAGGCCGGCACCGAATCCACGGCCTGCGACGGCGACGTTTCCGGCTGCATTTTCGTGTCTCCGCCTGCGACCGCTCGTTCCAGATCCGTCAGTTGGACATGAAACGGCTGATCCGGATCTCGTCGAGCAGCGATCGGGTCATACCGCCGAACGCCCACTCCCTGAGGCGGCTGTGCCCATAGGCGCCGGATACGACGAGATCGGCGTCGTGCCGATCGACGAGTTCGATCAGGCTGTCGGTTTCCCGACCGCTTTCAATGGTTTCACTGCGTGCGGTCACCCCATGAGCTGCGAGAAAGGATACCACGTCGCCCAAGCTCTCGCGCGCCCACTGATCGATGGCCGGAGCCACCGTCGCAACCACGACGTCATCGGCAGCCTGCAACAACGGCATGGCGTCGGCGACCGCCCGCCGCGCCTCGCGCGTATCCTTCCACGCAACGACGATCTTCCGGCCGACGCGGTGGTCCGTGTCGTTCCCGACGACCAGGAGAGGCCGGCCCAGCTGCAGCACCGCGCTGCCCGGATCGACCCGGCGCGCCGTGTCTTTCGTCGCCGCGCCGTCGGCAGCCCCGGTGACGACGATGTCGGCGATCCTCGCCGCTTGGGTCAGCGCATAGGTCGGCCTTTCCTGCGCGACGCGCCAGTCGGTCGCGACAGCACCGGCAACCAGCGCCTCAAATTCCTTGCGCAGGTCCTTGAAACGGCGCTCGTCGTCGTCGCGCATCTGCCGCCACACCTGCGCCGCCAGTTCCGCACCTTCCGGCCCCGTGACCGGAAGGTAGGCATCGGCCGCGCAGAAGCCGGTCAGCTTGGCGTTCCACCGTTGAGCCAGCTCGTTTGCCGCCTTCACGATCGGAACGATCGGCCCTTCGATATCCAGATTAACAAGAATGGATTTGTAGCTCACTGGACTGTCCTCCGTCCTGCCTGCCTATTTGTTGAGAAGATAGCCGTTTGGGTGCACGACACCTTGACGCGGGTCAAACGCGGCCGTGCCGATGCCTCACGCATCCACCGGTTCGATCCATGTTCCTCGTAGGCCCGCGACGATCTCCACGGCATCCTCGAGCCGGCCGATCGCGGCCGGCTTACCGGCATCGGCGAACGCGATGCCTGCCTCGACCTTCGGCCGCATCGAGCCCGCGGGAAAATCGCCCGGCGCAAGATCCGATGCCTTCACGATGCCGAGAGGAACGGCGGCATCCGTGCCCCAGCCACGATAAACGGCGTCGACATCGGTCAACATGAGAAGAAAGTCCGCATGAAGCTGGCGCGCGAGGAGTGCGGAAGCAAAATCCTTGTCGATGACGGCCTCTATGCCGATAAGGCTGCCATCTTCCCGTTCCACGACGGGGATGCCCCCGCCGCCGGCGCAAATAACGATGACACCGCGTTCGACGAGCAGGCCGAGCACCTCCGCTTCGAGGATCGCCAAGGGTTTCGGCGAGGCGACGACACGGCGCCATTTGTCATTGTCGGGTGCGATCTGCCAGCCCCGCTCCGCCGCCAGCCGTCGCGCCGTCGTTTCGTCGTAGACGGGGCCAATGGGCTTTGTCGGTGCCCTGAAGGCGCAATCCCGAGGATCGACTCGAACCTGCGTCAGAAGCGTGGCGAACAGCCGATCCTGGACGACATTGCCGAGTTCCTGCTGAAGCACATAACCAATCATCCCGGCACTTTCGGCATCGAGCACGTCGAGGGGAAAAGGCGCATCGGGCGTCGTTGCCGCCTGGAGCGCAAGCAGCCCGACCTGCGGCCCGTTGCCATGGGTAATCACCAGCGCATGGCCCGCAGCGATCAGCTTGGCCAGCACCGCCGCCGCGCGGCGAATGTTGGCGCGCTGGTTCTCTGCCGTCATTGGCTCGCCGCGCCGCAGGAGGGCGTTGCCGCCGAGAGCGACGACGATCCGCATGTCAGCCTCCGATGGTGGCGACGAGGATCGCCTTGATCGTGTGCATGCGGTTCTCCGCCTGGTCAAAGACCACGGATGCGGCGGATTCGAAAACTTCGTCGGTAACTTCCATGCAATCGATGCCGAAGCTGCTGGCGATATCCCGCCCGACCTCCGTCTCGGTATTATGGAAGGCGGGCAGGCAATGCATGAACTTGGCATGCGGCCTTCTCGTGGCCGCCATGAGGTCGCGGGTCACACGATAGGGCGTCAGAAGTTCGATGCGCTCTCGCCAGGCATTTTCATTCTCGCCCATGGAAAGCCAGACGTCCGTATAGACGAAATCAGCCCCGAGCACGGCCGCGTTCACATCCTCGTCCAGCCTGAAGCTGCCGCCGCTCGTTTCGGCCAGGCCGCGAACGTGATCGCAGAACCCATCATCCGGCCAGAGAGAACGGGGCGAGGCGATCCTCATGTCCATGCCGACCTTCGCTGCACCGATCGCCAGCGACGTCGCCACGTTGTCACGCCCCTCACCGACGAAGACGAGTGTCATGTCGGAGAGGTGCTTGTGCGAGAATTCGCGCATGGTCATGAAATCGGCGAGCACCTGGGTCGGGTGCGCCTCGTCGGTCAGCCCGTTATAGACCGGAACCCCGGCATAGGCAGCCAGTTCGTCCGCCTGATGCTGACTGAAGCCTCGGAACTCGATGGCGTCATACATGCGCCCGAGCACGCGCGCCGTGTCCTTCATCGATTCCTTGTGGCCGATGTGGCTGCCGGAAGGGCCAATATAGGTGACATGCGCTCCCTGGTCGTAAGCTGCGACCTCGAAGCCGGAGCGCGTGCGGGTCGAGTCCTTCTCGAAGATCAGGGCGATGTTCTTGCGGACAAGCCGCTGCACCTCCGTTCCCGCCTGCTTCGCCGCCTTGAGTTCGGCGCCGAGACGCAGCAGGTAGCGGATCTCCGCGCCGGAAAAATCGTCCAGCGTCAGCACATTGCGACCATGCAGATTGACGGGCATGTCAGTTCCTCCTTCGTCAGATCGGGTCGCGCGCGATGGGGCAGGTCATGCAATGGCCACCGCCACGCCCTCGGCTGAGCTCGGCGCCCTCCACGGTGATGACCTCTATGCCGGACCGACGCAGCAGCGTGTTGGTGTAGACGTTGCGGTCGTAGCCGATGACCACGCCCGGCTCGACGGCGACGACATTGTTGCCGTCGTCCCATTGCTCGCGCTCCGATTCATAGGCGTCGCCGCCAGTTGAGACGATGCGCAGCGTCTTCAGTCCCATTGCCTCCTTCACCACCTCCACGAAGGGTTTCGTCTCCTCGATGACGTCGACGGCAGCCTCGCCCTCGCCCGGCCGCAGCGAAAAGGTACGCAGCCGCTCGACGACCGGCGGATACATGGTCGCGAGATCCCGATCGCAGAAGGTGAAAACGGTGTCGAGGTGCATGAACGAGCGGTCGCGCGGCATCAGCGCGGCGACGACATGGGTTGCCTCGCCCGCCGAAAACAGGCTGCGCGCCAGCCCGCCGACCGCCTGCGGCGTCGTGCGCTCGCCCATGCCGACCAGCACGACACCCCCGCCGACCGGCATGACGTCGCCGCCTTCCAGGCTCACTCCGGGACCGGGATTGTCCGGCGAGACGAAAGGCAGGCCCGCATCGCGAAAGCGCGGATGGAACCGATAGACCGCTTCGACATTCGCCGCCTCGGGTTTGCGCGCGGCCCAGTACATGGCGTTGACGGATACCGAGCGGTAGATCCAGCAGGAGCTGTCGCGCATGAAGAGCTGGTTCGGCAGCGGCGGCAGCACGAAATCCTGAGGCAACAGCGTCCGGCCGGTGAGACCCGCCGGCTGGAAGGGCAGTTCGGCGCGGGCGATGCCGCCCACCAGCAGCATTGCGAGCCTGTCGGCCGGCACCTCGTCCAGCCAGCCGCGCAGCTCGCCCACCATGTCGTAGCCGACCACCGAGGCATCGACGCGCCGGTCGAGCAGCCAGTCGCGGGCATCCGGCAGCACCATCGTCTCGGCCAGCAGATCGCCGAACAGGTGCACGGTGACGCCGCGCTCGCGAAGGGCGTCGACAAAAACATCATGCTCCTGCCGGGCGCGCTTGACCCATAGCACGTCGTCGAACAGCAGCGCCCTGCAATTGTCCGGGGTGAGGCGGCGAAGGCTGAGGTCGGGCCGGTGCACGATCACCTCGCGCAGCCGACCGACTTCGGAATGAGCGCCAAGAGTGGTCATGACGATTCCTTTCGACGGGTTCACAGGGCGCTGACTGCGCCGGTCCACATGGCGTAGGCGGCATAAATCCCCACCGCGACCAGCGCAGCGGCGAGCACGGCCTCGACCGGATGGAAGACCCGCTCCTCATTTTCCCGCCGTGCCCAGACGAAGAAGACGATGCCCGGCGCATAGAGGATGGCGCACATGAAGAGGTAGGAGAGGCCGGCCGCATAGACGAGCCAGAGACCATAGACCGTTGCGAGAAGGCCGATCAGCATGGGACCGTTCCGGCCCTCGCCCTCGCGATAGCTTTCGCCTGTGATCGCAAGCTTTGCCGCATAGGCACCGGAGAAGATGTAGGGAACGAGGATTGCGGCCGAGGCAATGAAGAACAGCGCCTGATAGGTGCTTTGTGCAAACAGCGTGATGACGAGGAAAACCTGCACGAGCAGGTTGGTAATAAGCAGCGAGGTCGAAGGCACGCCGCGTGCGTTCTCGTGGCCGAAGAACTTCGGCATGGTGCCGTCGCGCCCGGCGACATGCGGAATCTCGGCGGCAAGCAGCGTCCAGCTCAGGAAGGCGCCGATGACGGAGACGACGAGCGCGAGATTGATGATCACCGCACCCCACGGCCCGACAACGGCCTCCAGAACCCCCGCCATGGACGGGTTCTTCAAGGCGGCGAGTTCCGGCTGGTTCAGGATGCCGAGCGAGAGCAGCGAGACGAGCGCATAGAGCGCAAGGCAGGTGAAAAAGCCGAGAACGGTTGCCGTGGCGATATCCTTGCGCCGCTCGGCACGGGCCGAAAAGACGCTGGCGCCCTCGATGCCGATGAACACCCAGAGCGTCACAAGCATCGTGCTCTTCACCTGGTTCATGATCGAGCCGAGCCCGGCATTGCCGAGGCCGGTGAAATCGGCGTTGAAGACATCGACCTTGAAGGCGACCGCGACGAGGCCGGCAAAAAGCACGATGGGCGCGATCTTGGCGACGGTGACGACGAGGTTGACGATCGCCGCCTGCCGCACGCCGGCCATGATAAGGAAATGGATCACCCAGAGAAGGACGGAGGCGCCGAGCACCGCCTGCCAGGTGTTCCCGTCGCCGAAGGCCGGGAAGAAGTAGGAGAGCGCGCTGAAGACAATGACCGCGTAGGAGACGTTGCCGACCCAGGCGCTGATCCAGTAGCCCCAGGCGCTGTTGAAGCCGATGAAAGGCCCGAACCCCGCCTTGGCATAGGCATAGGGGCCGGCGTCGAGTTCAGGCTTTCGCGTCGCCAGCGACTGGTAGACGAAGACCAGCGCCAGCATTCCCACGGCGGTGATCGCCCAGCCGATCATGATGGCGAGCGGTCCGGCCCCGGCCGCCATGTTTTGCGGCAGGCTGAAGACGCCCGAACCCACCATGGAGCCGATGACGAGCGCCGTCAGCGCGCCCAGATGCAGCTTGGTTTGCTTTGCCGCCGGAGCGGAGGTGGTGGAAGCGGAATGAACATCTGCGGCAGTCATGGCTGGTCTCCCGGAGTTCTTAAACATTGAAAAAGACTGCGCGCCATTGCCGCTCTTCGCCTTGACCGGCGTCAAAGCCCATCACGAAAGCAAGGCTCATTCTCTCCTGCGTTCAAAACTTCGAACCCCGCATAGGAGATTGAGATGAAGGCTCTCGTTTACGAAGGTCCGGGACGGAAGTCCCTCATGGAACGGCCGCTGCCCACGATCACGGCGGCGACCGACGCCATCGTCAAGGTGACGCGCACAACGATCTGCGGAACCGACCTGCACATCCTCAAGGGTGACGTGCCGACCTGTACGCCCGGCCGTATCCTCGGTCACGAAGGCGTGGGCATCGTTGAAGGGACGGGCGCCGGCGTGACCCAGTTCGCCAAAGGCGACCGCGTCCTGATCTCGTGCATTTCGTCCTGCGGCAAGTGTGAATATTGCCGGCGCGGCATGTATTCTCATTGCACGACCGGTGGCTGGATTCTCGGCAATACGATCGACGGGACACAGGCCGAATATGTCCGCATCCCTCATGCCGACACCAGCCTCTATCCGATCCCCGACGGCGCGGACGAGGAAGCTCTAGTCATGCTCAGCGACATCCTTCCCACCGGCTTCGAATGCGGCGTGCTGAACGGGAAGGTGCAGCCCGGAAGCACGGTGGCCATCGTCGGCGCCGGCCCGATTGGGCTTGCGGCGCTGCTCACGGCACAGTTCTATTCTCCCGCCGAGATCATCATGATCGACCTCGACGAAAACCGACTTGCCGTAGCCAGCCGCTTCGGTGCGACGCAAACCGTCCGGGCGAGCGGCGGCGACGCGGCACGCCAGCTCCTGGCCTTGACCAGCGGCAAGGGCGTCGATGCCGCGATCGAGGCGGTCGGAATTCCGGTCACCTTCGAGCTCTGCCAGGAGATCGTCGCTCCCGGCGGCGTCATCGCCAATATCGGCGTGCATGGGGTCAAGGCCGACCTGCATCTGGAGAAACTGTGGTCGCAGAACATCGCCATCACCACGCGGCTGGTGGACACGGTCACGACGCCGATGCTGCTGAAAACCGTGCAGTCGGGCAAGATCGACCCGAAGAAGCTGATCACCCATCGGTTCAGCCTCGATCGGATCGGCGAAGCCTACGAGACCTTCTCCCGTGCGGCCGATACGCATGCCCTCAAGGTCATCATAGAAACCGGCAGCGCGCTGACGATCCCGGCCGAGGCGATAGCCAACGACTTACTGGACACCGCTCTCATGACCCATACGGGGCTCATGTTGCATGTGCGCGCGGTCAAGCCGGAGGACGAGTCGCTTCTGGCGGAATTCTTCCGACATGTAACGCCCGAGGACCTACGCTTCCGGTTTCTTGGCGGTGTCCGTGAAGTGAGCCATGACCGCCTGCTTTCCATGACGAAGGTAGACCATGTCACCACGGAGCACTTCCTCGCATTCTCCGGCGGCAGCGACGAGATTACCGCAGCGGCGCTCGTGGCCTGCGACCCGTCGATGACGAAGGCAGAAGTGGCGATCTCCGTGCGCGCCGACGACAAACACAAGGGCGTCGGCTGGGAAATGCTGCGCCATGTCGCCCGCTACGTGCAGGCCCGCGGCGTCAAGACGCTGGAATCGCTGGAAAGCCGGGAAAACCACGAGGCCATCGAACTCGAGCGGCAACAGGGTTTTATCGCTGTCCCCTACCCTGACGATCCGACGCTTATCCTCATCCGTAAGGATCTCCGGTCCACCTGAGCCCCGAGTGTCCCGCTTACAACGCGAATTCCTGGTCGAGGCGCGGTACCACGCTCTCCCAACCCAGCTCGCGCCCTATGCGCACGCGTAAGGCTTCCGATGCCTCGGCCTCCCCATGCACGATGAAGACCTTGCGCGGCGGACGCGGGCAACCCGAAAGCCAACGCATCAATTCATCGGCATCGGCATGGGCCGAGAGCATGTCGAGATGGGCCACCTCCGCATTGACCGGAATCCAGTCACCATGGATCTTCAGTTCTTTCGCGCCGTCCTGAAGCGAGCGGCCTCTCGTCCCGGCGGCCTGGAAGCCGGCGAGCAGGATCGTGTTGCGTGCATCCGGCGCGAAGGCTTTCAGATGATGCAACACACGGCCGCCCGTCGCCATGCCGGAGGCGGAAATGACGATCTTCGGAATAGGGCTCGCGCTGATCGCTTTCGAGGCCTCGACGTCGTCGGTGTAGCGCGCGATGCCGAACACCTTCTTGCAGCTTTCGGGGTCAAGCCGATGATCCCTCGGATGCCGGCCCATGAGCCCGGTCGCATCGATGGCCATGGGGCTGTCGAGGAACACGGGTACGTCCCCGAGAACCCCCGCCTGCTTCAGCTTCCAGAAATAGTAGAGCAATTCCTGCGCGCGCCCGACGGCGAAGGCCGGAACGACGAGCGTCCCGCCACGTTTGATCGTGCGCTCCACAACCGCCCGCAGGGCATCTTCTGGGTCGGTCTTGTCGTGAATGCGGTTGCCGTAGGTGGATTCGATCATGACATAGTCCGCCTCGACCGGTCGGGCCGGGTCCGGCATCAGCGGATCGCCGTAGCGGCCGATATCGCCGGAAAAGACGATCCTCTGCCCACCGCAGGCCATCTCAACCCATGCCGCGCCGAGAATATGGCCCGCACGGTGGAACCGGAACCATGCGCCATCGGAAAGCCGCACGGTCTGATCGAATTCAACGGTCGAGAAGTGCTCCACGGCATTCTGCGCGTCATGGACGGTGTAGAGGGGAAGAGCCGGCTGGTGACGCGACAGCTTGTGCCGGTTGAGGAATTCCGCGTCCTTTTCCTGTAGATGGCCGCTGTCCATGAGGATCAACTCGGCGACATCGCGGGTGGCCGGCGTCGCGTAGATCTTGCCACGGTAGCCCTCGCGCACCAGGCGCGGCAGATATCCGCAATGATCGAGATGCGCATGCGTCAGGATCACCGCGTCGATATTGCGCGGCGAGACTGGCAGGGGTGTCCAGTTGAGGTCTCGCAGGTTCTTCAAGCCCTGAAAGAGGCCGCAATCGATCAGGATGCGGTGTCCCCCGAGAGTGAGCAGATGCTTCGAGCCGGTAACGGTTCCGGCACCGCCGAGCGATTTCAGTGACAGCATGGTTTCCTCCCCTCACGGGCCGCTTTGCCCACGGATTGGCCTATTGCCGCGCATAGGGCCATTTCCAGTCGCGGATCTCGGGCATGTCCTCACCGTGCTCGCGCACATAGGCATGATGTGCGTCGAGCTTCGCCTTCAGCGTGGCGACGAGGTCCAGTTTCCGCTCGGCAAGAGCCTGCAGGCGTTCGATCGCCTCGATGGCGAGGTGATAGCGGTCTAGCCTGTTCATCACCGCCATATCGAAGGGCGTGGTCGTTGTGCCCTCCTCGACGAAGCCCTTGACGTGGAAATTCGGATGGTTGGTGCGTTTGTAGACCAGCCGATGGATAAGATACGGATAGCCGTGATGGGCGAACACGACCGGCCGGTCTCGGGTAAAAATCCGGTCAAAATCCTCGTCCGAAACACCGTGCGGATGATGCTGCGGCGACTGCAATGCCATCAGGTCCACGACGTTGACGACGCGGATGCGCAAGTGCGGCAGCGCCCGCCGCAGGAGATCGACGGCGGCGAGCGTCTCCATGGTCGGCACGTCGCCCGCGCAGGCCATCACGATATCGGGCCCAAGCCCCTCCTCCGTGCCCGCCCAGTCCCAGATGCCAAGTCCGGCCTCGCAATGGGAGGTCGCCTCGTCCATCGTCAGCCATTGCGGAGCCGGCTGCTTGCCGGCCACGATGACGTTGATGCGGTTCCATGTCCGCAGGCAATGGTCGCCGACCCAGAGCAGCGTGTTGGCGTCCGGCGGCAGGTAGACGCGCACGATATCGGCTCCCTTGTTGGCGACGAGGTCGATGAAGCCGGGGTCCTGGTGGGAAAAGCCGTTGTGGTCCTGCCGCCAGACATGGGAGGTGAGCAGGTAATTGAGCGAGGAGACGGGGCTGCGCCAGGGCAGCTCGCGCGCTACCTTCAGCCATTTCGCATGCTGGTTGAACATCGAATCGACGATGTGAATGAAGGCCTCGTAGCAGGAGAAGAAACCATGCCGTCCGGTTAGCAGGTAGCCCTCAAGCCAGCCCTGACATAAATGTTCGCTGAGCACTTCCATGACACGACCTTCCGGCGCGAGATGATCGTCCGTCGGCAGTCTCTCGGCCATCCACACGCGATCCGTCGCCTCGAAGACGCTGGCGAGCCGGTTCGAGGCCGTCTCGTCCGGCCCGAAGACGCGAAAATTGCGGCCGGCCGCGTTCAACCGGATCACGTCGCGCAGATAATCGCCAAGAACCTTCGTCGACTGCGCCTCCAGCGCACCGGGCCGATCCACCGCAACCGCATAGCCAGCGATTTCGGGCGTGAGCAGCTCCCTGTGAAGGACGCCGCCATTGGCGTGCGGACTGGCGCCCATGCGGCGCACGCCTGTCGGCGCCAACGCCCGCAGCTCCGGCTTCAGACGGCCATCCGCATCGAAAAGGTCTTCGGGATCGTAGCTTCGCATCCAGGTTTCGAGGATGTCACGATGCGCGGCGTTCGTACGGCATTCGGAAACGGGCACCTGATGCGAGCGCCAGTGGTTTTCAACGACCTTGCCGTCCACCTCTTTCGGCCCCGTCCAGCCCTTCGGGCTGCGCAGTACGATCATCGGCCATCGCGGCCTGCGGGCGGGATCCTTCTTCGCCGCGGCCCGGATGGCCGCGATGCGGTCGAAGGCGTTGTCGAGCGCGGCCGCCATATCCCGGTGCATGGCCTGCGGCTCATGGCCCTCCACAAAGATCGGATCGTAGCCGTAGCCGGTGAAGAGATGGGCCAGCTCCTCGTCCGGCAGGCGCGCCAGCACGGTCGGATTGGCGATCTTGTAGCCGTTGAGATGGAGGATCGGCAGCACCGTGCCGTCGCTGACGGGGCTGAGGAACTTGTTGGAATGCCAGGCGGCGGCGAGCGGGCCAGTCTCGGCCTCGCCATCCCCCACCACGCAGGCAACGACGAGGTCCGGATTGTCGAAGGCCGCGCCATAGGCATGCACCAGCGCATAGCCGAGTTCGCCGCCCTCATGGATGGAGCCGGGCGTTTCAGGGGCCGCGTGGCTCGGAATGCCGCCCGGGAAGGAGAACTGCCGGAACAGCGCCTTCAGCCCCGCCTCATCCTCGCCGATCTCGGGATAGACCTGCGAATAGGTGCCTTCCAGATAGGTATTGGCCACCATGCCCGGCCCGCCGTGGCCGGGGCCGCAGATATAGAGGACATCGGCGTCGCGCGCCCGGATGATGCGGTTGAGATGGGCATAGATGAAGTTGAGGCCCGGCGTCGTGCCCCAGTGGCCGAGAAGGCGCGGCTTCACATGCTCCGCCTTCAAAGGTTCGCGGAGCAACGGATTGTCCATTAGGTAGATCTGGCCCACCGAAAGATAGTTGGCCGCCCGCCAGTAGCGGTCGATCAGCGCGAGGTCTCCGGTGTCAGGCTCGTTTGCCATATCCTCTCTCCCTGCCGCCTGCTCCACGGCTTCAACGTCTGTAACGGCCTGTTTACTCAGAAAAGCGCAACGCTACTGCGGCAACGCCCCGTCGCGGGTAAGCTGCCGACAGGCTGTGTCGGCAATCGTGTCGACGCCTTGGCGCAGTTCGTGGAGGCTTGCCGCGAGGGATTTTTCGGCAAACTCGGTTTGGCAGACCAGCATGTTCAAGGGATCCTCGCAGTCGGCAAGGTTCTGGAGATGCGCGCACTGATCCTCAAGCAGGCGTGACGTCACGCCCAGCCAATGCCTGTACATCGCCATTCCGATGTTGAAGGGCGCCAAAAGAAGCGGATCGGCGACCCTAGGCGCGAAGCCAGCCGCGATTCGTTCCGCATCTGTCGCATTCTTCGCGGACATGACGAACTCCCGTTTCGATTAGATCGCATTCTAGGTGGTTTCGCGCAATGAAACTTGATCTGCGTCAACGGAGATAAAGACTGCCCTGTGTAGGGTAATATTCGATCCGCTATCCAATCATGAGGTTGTCTTCAGCGGAAACCCCCTTCTGCCGAAGGAGACACCCATGAATGCTCCGGCGAGCGAGATGTTGGCCTCCCGGCGGATGACGGATCTGCCGCCCGTCTCCCGGATGGAGGAACTGGGAAGCGAAGCCTTTCGCGCGATCGATCGCCTGCGGGAAGCGATCGCCGGCCAGTTCAGCGCCGGCATGTCGCCTGCTGCCTTCGCACTTGCCCTTTTCGACTGGTCGGTCCACCTCGCCTCGGCCCCCGGGAAGCGGATGGAACTTGTCGACAAGGCGAACCGCAAGGCGGTCCGCCTGCTCTGCCACCTTGCGGCCGTGGCGGCAACACCAGATGCGTCGCCGTGCATCGAGCCCCTACCCGGCGACTACCGTTTCTCCGACGAACGCTGGAGGAAGCCGCCCTTCAGCATTTGGGCTCAGGCTTTCCTTCTCCAGCAGCAATGGTGGCACAATGCGACGAAGGAGGTGCCGGGTGTCGCGCCGCACCACGAGGACGTGGTGTCCTTCGCCGTCCGCCAGATCCTCGACGTCTTTTCCCCCTCCAACATGCCTTTCGCCAATCCGGAGGTGATGGACAGGACGATCCGCTCCGGCGGCGTGAATTTCCTCGACGGCCTGCGCAACGGGATGGAGGATGCCGGCCGCCTCGCCACCGGGCAGAAGCCGGCCGGAACGGAGGATTTTGTCGTCGGCCGGGACGTCGCCGCGACACCAGGCAAGGTGATCTACCGCAACCATCTGATCGAGCTGATCCAGTACGCCCCGGCAACCGACACCGTGGCGGCCGAACCGGTCCTGATCGTGCCAGCCTGGATCATGAAATACTACATTCTCGACCTCTCGCCGCACAATTCGCTCGTGTGCCACCTGGTCGCTCAGGGCCATACCGTCTTCTGCATCTCCTGGCGCAATCCCACGGCGGCCGACCGCGACCTGACGATGGACGACTACCGCCGGCTTGGCGTGATGGCGGCGCTCGATGCGGTGAATGCCGTTGTTCCCGGCCGAAAGGTCCACGCCGCGGGCTATTGCCTCGGCGGCACGCTCCTGGCGATCGCGGCAGCCGACATGGCGCATCGCGGCGACGACCGGCTGGCAAGCCTGACCTTGCTTGCCGCGCAGACGGACTTCACCGAGCCCGGCGAGCTCGCCCTCTTCATCGACCACAGCCAGGTGCATGTGCTCGAAAGCATGATGTGGAACCGCGGCTATCTTTCGGCCGACCAGATGGCGGGAGCCTTCCAGCTCCTGCGCTCGAACGACCTCGTCTGGTCGCGCATCGTGCATGAGCACATGATCGGCGAGCGCACGCCGATGATCGACCTGATGGCCTGGAACGCCGACTCCACCCGCATGCCCTACCGGATGCACGCCGAATACCTGAAGCGGCTCTATCTCGGCAACGAGCTCGCCGCCGGCCGCTTCATGGTCGAGGGGCGCCCCGCTGCCATCCAGAACATCCGCGTGCCGATGTTCGTGGTCGGTACCGAGCGCGACCATGTCGCGCCGTGGCGGTCGGTCTACAAGATCCACTATCTCAGCAACACCGAACTCACCTTCGTCCTGACCAGCGGCGGCCACAATGCCGGCATCGTCAGCGAGCCCGGCCGCCCGCGCCGGCGCTACCGCATCGCCGTGCGCGCGGCGGACGGACTGTGCGTGGGCGCCGATGAATGGGCCGAGACGGCGGAGGCGCGGCCGGGCTCGTGGTGGGAGGCCTGGACGGGCTGGCTTGCCGCGCATTCGGCGCCGGAACGGGTCGACGCACCATCCATGGGCGCCCGCCGAAAGGGCTGCAGACCCGTCGCCGATGCTCCCGGTACCTATGTTTTCCAGAGGTGAATCGCCGATGGACGGCTTCCTCCGCAACAGGACCTTCGACGAACTCCGGCCCGGCGACACCGCCTTCGCAGGACCGGCCTCTTCGGCCATGTCGTCGCCCATGGCATGTGGACGGCAGCCCTCGTCTCCGCCGTGCTCGGCACGCGCCTGCCCGGCCCCGGCACGATCTATCTCGGCCAGGACCTCCGGTTCCTCGAGCCGGTCGTGCCCGGCGACACCATCACCGCCACCGTCACGGTGACGGAGAAGCGGCCCGAAAAGCGCATCGTCGTGCTCGACACGGTCTGCACCGACCGGAAGGGCGAGGCGGTGCTGAGGGGAACGGCGACGGTGATCGCGCCGGAGCACAGCATCGAATGGCCGCGCACGCCCCTGCCCGACGTGTCGCTGCGCCGTCATGACCGCTACGAGGCTTTCGTGACGCGGGCGCGCGGCCTCCCGCCGATCCGGGCCGCCATCGTGCATCCCTGCTCGGCCGCCGCCATCACCGGCGCGCTGGAGGCGCGCGAGGCCGGCCTGCTGGAGCCGGTGCTCATCGGCCCGGAAGGCAAGATCCGCGCCGCTGCGGACGATGCGCGGGTCCCGCTCGACGGGATCGAGATCGTTCCCGTCGCGCACAGTCATGCCGCGGCCGCCTGCGCCGTGGAGATGGCCGTGGCGGGAAAGGTCGCCGTGCTGGTCAAGGGAAGCCTGCACACGGACGAGCTTCTCTGCGCCGTCGTCGCGCCAGGCTCGGGCCTGCGCACCGAGCGGCGCATCAGCCATGTCTATGCCATGGATATCCCTGCCTACGACAAGCCGCTCATCGTCACCGACGCCGCGATCAATATCCAGCCGACGCTGGAGCACAAGCGCGACATCTGCCAGAACGCGGTGGACCTCCTGCGCCGGCTCGGCATGGAGGAGCCGAAGGTGGCGGTGCTTGCCGCCGTGGAGACCGTGAACCCCAAGATGCCCGCGACACTCGACGCGGCGGCGCTGACCGTCATGGCGGCGCGCGGGCAGATCACCGGGGCGAAGGTCGACGGGCCGCTCGCCTTCGACAACGCGATCAGCGTGGATGCCGCCCGTACCAAGGGCATCGTCTCGCCCGTCGCCGGGCAGGCCGACATCCTGCTCGTGCCGGACCTCGAGGCCGGCAACATGCTGGCAAAGCAGCTCATCTACTTCGCCGGCGCCACGGCGGCCGGCCTCGTGCTGGGCGCGCGGGTGCCCATCGTGCTGACCAGCCGCGCCGATCCGCTCTCGGCCCGCATCGCCTCGGCGGCGCTCGCAAGGATGGTGGCCGCGCCTTTGCCGGCGGAGGGGCTGCCCGCATGACGGAAAGAACGCTCCTCATCTTCAATGCCGGCTCGTCGACCGTGAAGATCGGCGTCTTCACGCTGCGCGCCGAAGGCCCGGTCCGCATCGCCCGCGGCGTGATCGACTTCCGCCACGATCCCCTGACCCTCGCCGTGAGCGCGGAGGATGCGCGGAGCGAGACCGTGCTGGAGGCCCGGCCGGGCGAGGACCTGAACAGCATCCTGTCGGAGGTCTTTGCCATCCTCGGCCGCCGCTTCGATCTCGGGGAGATCGCGGCCGTCGGGCATCGCGTCGTCCACGGCGGTGACCGCTTCGCCGGCCCCGTCCGCCTCGACGGAGAGGCGATCACGACCATCGAAGTACTGACGGTGCTCGCGCCGCTCCACCAGCCGCAGAGCCTGCGACTGATCCGCGCGGTCGGCGGCATGCGGCCGGACCTGCCGCAGGCCGCCTCCTTCGATACCGCCTTCCACCGCACGAACGAGACGCTCGTGCGCCGCTTCGCCATTCCGCGCGCCCTGCATGACCGGGGCATCAAGCGCTACGGCTTCCACGGCCTTTCCTACAAGTACATTGCCGGCGAGCTCGCCCGCCTTGCGCCGGAGACGGCGCGCGGCAAGGTGGCGGTCGCCCATCTCGGCAGCGGCGCTAGCCTTTGCGGCCTTGAAGCCGGCATCAGCCGCGACACCAGCATGGGCTTTTCCACTCTCGACGGCATTCCCATGGCGACGCGCTGCGGCGCGCTCGACCCCGGCGTGCTGCTGCATCTTCTCGGACAGGAGGAACGGCCCCTGCGGGAGGTGGAGGACCTTCTCTACAACAGGTCCGGCCTTCTCGGCGTCTCCGGCATCAGCGCCGACAGCCGCGACCTCATCGAAAGCGATGCGCCGGAAGCGAAGGACGCGATAGACCTCTTCACCTTTCGCATCGCCGGCGAGATCGCCCGGCTTGCCGCAACGCTCGGCGGCCTCGATGCGCTCGTCTTCACCGCCGGGGTCGGCGAGAACCAGCCGGCGGTGCGGGCCGCTGTCTGCAAGCGGCTCGGCTGGCTCGGCCTCGACCTCGATCTCGCCGTCAATGCCGCGAACGCGACCCGCATCAGCACTCCGGCAAGCCGCATCGCCGCCTTCGTCATCGCCACCGACGAGGAACAGGTGATCGCCGAGGAAACCGTCTCGATCCTGGGGGACACCGCCGGGTGAGCCCCGCCGCCATCAACCGCGCTGCCTCGCTGCGCCAACGCGACAAGGAAACGTGCCCATGGCCGAAACGCCCCCTCGCCACCTTCTTCTTGCAACGGACCTCAGCGCACGCTGCGACAGGGCGCAGGACCGCGCGCTCGACCTCGCGCGGGCATGGAAGGCGAAGCTGACGATCGTGCATGCGCTCGACGTCGTGAGCATGACCGCCGCCGCCTCCACCGTCCTCGCCGCCGCCAGGCGGCGCTCGTCCAACCATCTCGATCGCGAGTTCGCGGATGTCGGCGATATCGCCTGGGATGTCGATATCCGCGACGGAGAGCCGGCCGACGTCATCCTCGCCGTCGCGCGCAAAAGGAAGTGCGACATGATCGTCACCGGCATTGCCGGCAATGACGCGTTGGGGCACATGCTGGTCGGCGGCACGACGGCAAGCGTGGTGCGCCAGGCCGGCCTGCCGGTGCTGGTGGTGAAGAAGCGAGCGCGGCAGGCCTATCGCCGCATCGTGGTGGCCAGCGATCTCTCTGAAGCGTCCGTCGACGCGCTCCAAATGGGCGCCCTGCTCTTCCCGCCGTCGTACATCACGCTTTTCCACGCCTTCGACATGCCGTTCCGCAGTTTTCTCGACGACAAGGATGGTTCCGAGCAAGGCCGAGCGAACCTGGCGCGGAAGGGTGCAAAGACCTTCCTCGCAAGCCATCTGCCGGAAGGAGAAGAGGATGTCGGTATCCAGGTGGCCCATGGCGATCCCGCGACCCTTCTGGCGGAATTCGCGATGAGGGAAGACATCGATCTGCTCCTTTCCGGCACTTACGGGCGCACCGGTCTTCTCGGCGCGCTGATCGGCAGCGTCGCCGAGGCGCTTCTCGACGGGGTGGAGTGCGACGTGATGATCGTCCCCGGCAGAGGCGCGCGATCGGATGGATGACGGGCACAACGGAAAAGGAGGCATGATGGCGAAGGAGAAGGGCATGAGCGCAGTCGATATTCAACCCCGCCCGCAGGCCTGGCACGCCCGCACGAAGGAAGAGACCTGCGCGGCGCTGGCGACGGGCCTCGACGGCATCGACCATGACGAGGCCGGGCGCCGCCTCGGCATCCATGGCCCCAACCAGCTGCCGGCCGCCGCCCGCACGCATCCGGTCCTGCGCTTCCTTGCGCAGTTCAACAACGCACTCATCTATTTCCTCCTGTCAGCCGCGCTCGCCGCCATGCTGCTCGGCCATGTCATCGACGGCGTGGTCATCGTTATCGTCGTGGTGGTCAACGCGGTGGTCGGTTTCATCCAGGAGGGCAAGGCCGAGCGGGCGCTCGACGCAATCCGCGACATGATCGCCCCGCACACCGTCGTCGTGCGCGAAGGCGAACGGTACATCGTCGATGCCCGCGAGATCGTTCCCGGCGACATCGTCGTACTGGAGGCGGGCGACAAGGTGCCGGCCGACATCCGCCTCATCAGGGCGCGCGGGCTCACCGCGGACGAGGCGATCCTGACGGGCGAGTCCGTGCCCGCCGAAAAGCGGGAGGAAGCCGTGCCGCCGGAGACCGTGCTGGGCGACCGGCTGCCGATCCTCCATTCCGGCACGCTGGTCACCACCGGCCAGGGGCACGGCGTGGTGGTAGCGACGGGCAGCCGCACCGAGATCGGCCGCATCTCCGACCTCATCGGCAACGTGCAGACGCTGACGACGCCGCTGCTGCGCCAGATCAACGAATTCGGCCGGCTTTTCACCTGGTTCGCCATCGGCATGGCCGCCGTGGTTTTCCTCTTCGCCGTGCTGGCGAGAAGTTATGACTGGGTCGATGCGCTGATGGTGGTGGTGGCGCTCGCCGTCGGCGTGGTGCCGGAGGGGCTGCCCGCTGTTATCACCATCACGCTGGCGATCGGCGTGCGACGGATGGCGGCGCGCAATGCCGTGGTGCGCCGGCTGCCGGCCGTCGAGACGCTCGGCGCCATTTCCGTCATCTGCTCCGACAAGACGGGCACGCTGACGAAGAACGAGATGACCGTGCGCCATGTCGTCACCGCCGCGGGCATGACGGAACTTGCCGGCTCGGGCTATGCGCCGGAAGGCACGCTCGCCGCCGCGGACGGCGGCACCGCGCCGCCGGATCCCGTCCGCGACGAACTGATCCGCGCCGCGCTGCTGTGCAACGACGCCCGCCTCGTCGAACGCGGCGGGCAATGGACGGTTCTCGGCGATCCGATGGAAGGCGCGCTTGTCACGCTCGCCGCGAAGGCCGGACTGCATCCGGAGACCGAGCGCGAAATCTGGGGCCGGCTGGACGAGATTCCGTTTGACGCCCAGCACCGTTTCATGGCGACGCTGCACGACGACCCGGACGGCACGCGCCGCATCTTCGTCAAGGGCGCGCCCGAGCGGGTGCTTGCCATGTGCACCAACCAGGCGGGCGAAGGCGCGACGGGCGCCGTCGACCCCGCCTACTGGCGCCAGCGCATCGACGCCGCCGCCGCCGAGGGCGAGCGCGTGCTCGGTTTTGCGACGGGAAACGTCGGAAGGGATGTCGAGCGGCTGACCTTCGCCATGGTCGAGACCGGCCTCACCTTCCTCGGCGTCGCGGGCTTCATCGATCCGCCGCGCGAGGAGGCGATCGCGGCGGTGGCCGAGTGCCGCTCCGCCGGCATCGCGGTCAAGATGATCACCGGCGATCACAACGGCACGGCCGTCGCCATCGCCCGCAAGCTCGCCATCGCCGACGACCCGAAGGCGCTCGAAGGCAGCGCGCTCGGCGCCATGACGGACGAGGACCTGCGCCGGATCGTCGAGGAGGTCAGCGTCTTTTCCCGCGCCACGCCGGAGCACAAGCTGCGCATCGTGCGGGCGTTGCAGGCGAACGGCCACATCGTTGCCATGACCGGCGACGGCGTCAACGACGCGCCGGCCGTCAAGCAGGCCGATGTCGGCGTCGCCATGGGCCGCAAGGGCACCGAGGCGGCCAAGGAGGCCGCCCAGATGGTGCTGCTCGACGACAATTTCGCCTCCATCGTCGCCGCCGTGCACGAGGGCCGCACGGTCTACGACAATATCCGCAAGGTGATCGGCTGGACGCTGCCCACCAATGGCGGCGAGGTGCTGTGCGTGATCTTCGCGATCCTTCTTGGCCTGACGCTGCCGATGACGCCGGTGCAGATCCTCTGGATCAACATGATCCTCACCGTGACGCTCGGCCTGGTGCTCGCCTTCGAGCCCTCGGAGCCCGGCGTGATGCGCCGCCCGCCGCGCCGGCGCGACGCGCCGATCCTCTCGCGCTTCCTCGTCTGGCGCATCGCCTTCGTCTCCCTTATCTTCATGCTCGGCGTCTTCGGCATCTTCGAATACGCGCTCTACAGGGGCTATGCCGAGGACGGCGCCCGCACCATGGTGGTCAATACACTGGTGGTGATGGAGATCTTCTATCTGTTCAACGTGCGCTACCTGCACCGGACCTCGTTCAGCCTGGTCGGCGCGATGGGCACGCCGGCTGTCCTCACGGCGATCGCCGTCGTCGCCGCCGCGCAGCTTCTCTTCACCTTCGCTCCGTTCATGCACGCTCTCTTCGGCAGTGCTCCGCTTTCCCTTGCTGACGGCTTGCTTATCCTGATTGCCGGCGTGCTGACGATGACCATCCTGGAAATTGAGAAACTGGTCATGAGAAGGGTCACACCGGGGAAATTCGGGTGAGCCGCCCTTCGGTTCACCTCCCTTGCCGTGCGTCAATGAACCGCCGACGAAATAGGAAGAAACTTTCAGCCAAGCGGAAATGGATCGTCGGCCTCCACCCGTCGCCGGCGGCGTCACAAGGGAGGTTTCGTGATGATGATCCGGGAAATGACGCACAACCAATGCACGGCAATGATTGCCGAAAACCGCGTGGCGAGATTGGCCTGCGCGGAAAACGGCAACCCTTATGTCGTCCCGATTTCCTATGCGCATTCGGGGAACCGTCTCTATGCCTTCTCGATGCCTGGAAAGAAACTGGCCATCCTTCATGCCAATCCCCGGGCCTGCCTGCTTATCGAATCTTTCGAGAGCAAGCAGCACTGGAAAAGCGTGGTGATCGACGTCGCCTTTCGCGAGCTGCCGGATACCAATGAATTTCACGAGGAACGGCTGAAAGCCTGGTCGCTTCTTGCGGAGGATTTTGACTGGTGGGAGCCAGGGGCACTCAAGCCCCAGCCGCAATCAACGGTCACTGCATCGCCTCATGTCTTCTTCGAGTTCGAAATCGTCGAGATCAGTGGCCGTGAGGCATCGGCGGAAACAGGATGAGCGGCATCTAGCGGAGCGCCCTCAAGGCATTGAGGATCACCGCGACGTCGATCGCCTCCTGGAGGATCGCACCCTCCACGGGCTCAAGATATCCGCATGCCGCCGCAATCATCGCCGCGATCGACAGCGTAATGCCCGCAGCCACACTCTGAAGGGCGATCCGGCGGCTTCGACGCGCAATTGAGATCGCCTTGGCAAGTGGCGCAAGCTCGTCGACAAGGACCACGACGCCTGCGGCTTCAGAAGACGAGGCCGTGCCGCGGGCGCCCATGGCGACGCCGATATCGGCCGCCGCCAGCGCCGGCGCGTCGTTGACGCCGTCCCCTACCATCATCACCGGGCCGTTTCCGATCTCCTTTCTGACCGCATCGACCTTGGCTTCCGGTGTCAGGTCGCCGAAGACAGCATCCATGCCAAGCGCTTTGCCAACAACATGCGCGATCTCCGTGCGATCGCCAGACGCCAGCACGAGCCTGCGGATGCCTGCCGCCCGAAGATCCGCCAGAACCGACGACGCATCTGCGCGCACCTGGTCCTTGAGAACGATCATGCCCGCGAGCGCTCCATCGATGGCGACGGCCACAGTCATGGAAGCCCGCATCTCGGGCGTGATCAGGTCATGCGGATCCTCGCAGCCAGACGCGCGCTGCACAAAGCCACTCCCGCCGACAACAATCCGTCGTCCCTCGACATAGCCCTCTATGCCAGTGCCAGGCACTTCCCACACACTCTCCGGCTTCGACAGAGACAGGCCCTTTTCGGCCGCCGCACGGATCAGGGCAGCGGCAACGACATGGCCGGAAGCTTGATCCAGGCTAGCGGCTGCCCTTAGCACCGTTTCCGCCGTAAAGGGCGTTGCCGTCCTGATGTCGACCACCGCCGCCTGACCATGGGTGAGCGTGCCGGTCTTGTCGAGAACCGCGGTCTGCGCCCGCCCCAGCATTTCGAGCATGCCGCCGTTCTTTACGAGAACGCCGATGCCCGCCGCCTTCGACATACCGGAAATAATGGCGACCGGGACCGCGAGGATCAGGGGACAGGGTGTTGCGACGACAAGGATGGCGAGCGCACGGATGGGATCCTGCGAAAAATACCAGGCGCCACCCGCGATGATGAGGGTCAGAACCAGGAAGCCCATCGCAAAACGGTCGGCCATGCGGACCATCGGCGCCTTGCTCGCTTGCGCGGCCTCGACCAACCGGACGATCCCAGCATAGGTGCTTTCGGCGGCAGTCCGGCTGGCGACAAGATCGAAGGACGCCCCTACGCAGGTCGAACCGCTCAACGCTTCGGATCCAGGCGGCACCGGCTGCGGCAGCGGCTCTCCCGTCAAGGCCGCCATATCGAGCGCCGCACCTTCGCCGGAAACGATCCCATCTACCGGCAGCACTTCGCCTTGACGGATCAGCAACCGGTCGCCGGGCTGTATCCGGGGAATCGCGATCTCCTCAAGCCCGCCTGCGCCATGGCGCATGGCAAAATGCGAGATGCGCCCCATCAGGGCGGTCATCTCCCGCCGCGCGCGCCCTTCGGCGAAAGATTCGAGGAGCTGGCCGCCCGCATACATCAGGCCGACGACGTTTCCGGCAAGCGGCTCGCCGAACACAATCGCGGCCGACATGGAAAGCGCCGCAACGATATCGAGCCCGACATCTCCCCGGCGCAAGGCGCTGAGAACCTGCAGAAGGAGACTGGCAAGGACGGCCAACGTCGCTGCGCTCCATACAAAATGAGCGTAGCGGGCGACCTGCCACGACAAGGCCAGACCGATCACCAGCCCCCCGGCGGCGATCCCGACCAGGACGATGCTCGACCGTGGCTGCCAGATGCCTTTGTTCGCTTGCAGCACGTTGCCCTCCCTATCGACAGGATGCGAGATGAATAAGCCCGCAAACGGCCGCGCCCACCTTGCGCAAGATCAATTCCGGAAGCGGCGTTTCCTCTAGAATGTGGGTGAACACTGCCGCACCTCGCGCTGACCGGGTCTTTGCCGATGGCTCTTTCAATGGACACACTCATAGCCAGATTGGGTATCGCGCTATCGATCGGCCTTCTGGTCGGGCTTGAACGCGGCTGGCAGGAGCGCGATGCCCCCGAAGGCAGCAGAACCGCCGGTATACGAACCTTCGGGATATCGGGGCTTCTTGGCGGCGTGCTGGCGGCGGTTGCTCGTGCCCTTGGTTATCCGATGGTGTTTCCAATCACTTTTCTGGGCTTCGCCGCCACGCTAGCTGTGTTCAAGCTGCGCGAAGCGCGTTCGGATTCAGACTACAGCGTGACCACTGTTATGGCGGGTCTTGGCGTTTTCGCGCTCGGTGGCCTGGCTGTCGCCGGCGATGCGCAGGCCGCGGCGGCGGGAGGGGCAGCGCTCGCGGCCACGCTTGCAAGCCGCAACGTCCTGCATCGCTTCCTGAAGCGCTTGACCTGGATAGAACTGCGCTCCGCAATGATGCTGGCCGTCATGACGGCGGTGATCCTTCCGATCCTGCCGAACGAAACCATCGATCCCTGGGGAGGGCTCAATCCGTGGAAGGTTTGGTTCTTCACCGTCCTGACCGCAAGTCTTTCGTTCCTCGGCTACATCGCCGTCAGGATCTTCGGAGCGAGCAAGGGCTTCATGCTGAGCGCGATTGCCGGCTCCCTCGTCTCGTCCACCGCAGTCACCATGGTTCTGGCGCGAACCGCAAAACGCTCCGCCGATCCATTTCCGCTTGCCGGCGCTGCGGCGCTCGGTGCGGCGGTGTCTATCCTGCGCGTGATGGGGTTGATCCTGCTGATCGACCCGGCAGCGATCATTCCCGCCGGTCCGGCCGCCGCCGCGGCCGCCGTCGTCTTCGCCGGTTCCGGGTTCGCGCTGTTCTACTGGCCGCAAGACAGACCCTTCGCGGACGTGCCCACCAGCAATCCCTTCGAGATAGGCCCGCTGCTGGTCTTCGCGGCGATTTTCGCGGCGGCCACGATAGCCAGCGCGGTTCTCGTCTCCCATTTCGGCAGCGCCGGACTTTTGGCCACGACCGCGTTGACGGGCATCGTCGACGTGGATGTCGCCGTGCTGGCCGCCCTGCAAGCGGGCCGGGATGTCTTGCCACTCGACGTCATCGGAAAGGCACTCCTTGTCGCCATGGCAACGAATGCCCTGTGCCGCGCCGTCATTGCCATCCTGCTTGGGCCGCCCTCTTTCAGCATGCCGTTTGCCGTCCTCACGGTCGCCGCCGGCGTCACGGCCTTTGCTGTGCACAGCGTTCTTCCCACGCTATGACGAACGCTTTCACCGGCATTTCGGGGGCAGGATGGAGAACGATCAACCGACCGTCATCCGCCGAAGCACATTCGTCTTCCAATAGAATTGGTGCGCCAGCGCCCCGAGGACGTGAAGCCCGACAACCGCCCACAGAACGGCTTTGAGAACGTCGGCATGGAGGTCGCCTGCGACCTCGTATCCGAGATAATAGGCGGCGGCGCCGGTGAGCGGCATCACGAGCAGGAGGAGATAGAGCGTCCATTCGGAAATCTTGGCTACCGACCTGAATATCGCTGGCTCGGCCGCGGGCGCAGCCGGCACGCCCTGGACGTGCCGGAGCATAAGGCGAACGGCGACGAGAACAAGGATCGCGATGCCGGCATAGGCATGAATATTGGCACTTGTAACCTGTTCGGCGCTCGCCGCGCCGGTTTGCTTCATGCTCCTGTTCCAGGCATTCATGCCGTCCGGGAGCAACAGGTTGAAGAAGACGAGCCCCGCTGTGAGCCAGTGCAAGATGCGCTGCGGAAGGGAAAACGAGAGCGATGCGGTCGTAGCCATGGACGTGGTTCGCCTTCTTTCGTGTGATGGCATCCCGAAGGATGCGGTTACTTCGTCACCGTCAGCATGGCGTGCATTCCCGCCTCGTAGTGGCCCTTGATATTGCAGAGCAGGAGATAGGAACCAGGAGCAAGCTTCGCCTTCAGCTCGCCGTCTGTGCCCGGTTTCAGATCCGCCACTTCGCCGAGACTCTTCAATTTTTTCTCGTCCACCCGATGTTTGGAGGCGACGACATCGATCTTTTGATCGGCCGACTTCAGCTTGACCAGAACCATTTCGTGCTCTTCCGTAACCGCATCGTTGTGCACAACAAAGGTCGTCTCTCCTGCCTTTATCGTGGGATGATCGAGCGTGAGCGTCATCGGACCACCGCCTTCGCCACTTTCGATGACCTTGACGGTATTCGCTGCCCATGCAGGCGAGGTGATTGCAACGATAGCAAGTGCGGCGAAGATATTGCGACGGATGTTCATATCGGCTTCCTTTTACTGGAAATGCATCCAGCAATAAGGTGCCATCCTGACAAATGCCTGAATGGTACGGGATCAAGGATACGCCCCGATGCGATATGAGCATTGGGGCGCTCCAGGTCTCACCGCACCATGAAGACAGGCACGTCGCAGGCCTCGAGGATCGAAGCGGTGACGCCCCCGAAAACGCGCTCGCGCAGACGTGAATGGCCATAGGCCCCCATGACGATCAAGTCGCAGCCGAGTTCGAGCGCATGTTGGCGGATCACGTCCTCAGTCGATCTTTGGCCGCTCGCGATCTGCTCAACCACGACCTTTGCACCGTGACGCGACAGGAAGGCCGCCATGTCAGCGCCCGGCTCTCCACCATTCTCGAAGTAAGACGAATCCGGATCGATGACGACGAGGCGAACGGTATCGGCGCCTTTCAGCATCTCGATAGCTGCCTTTGCGGCGCTGGCTGCTTGGGGACGCGAATTCCACGCCAGAAGGACGTTTTTCGGCTTGAGGGTGGCGCGGCCTGTTTTCGGCACCAAGAGCAGAGGCGTACCGGCATTGAACGCCGTCGCCCCGATCGCAGCCTTGCGAAGCTCGGTGTCTGAGCGGACACCTTCACCGGCGACGACCACGTCCGCATACATTGCCCGCGTGCCGATGTTGCTCTCGATAATGAAGCGATCGTCGTAGATATGGTCGACATCGAAAGATACGCCACCTTTCCTGCAGCGTTCATCAGCAATGCGTCGAGCATCGACTACCTCGTCGATCTCCCTTTGGCGCTCGTTCAGCCATGCGGCCGCAGCCGGGTAGTCGGCCCCGAACGGCGTTATCGCCGTTCTCAGCGCAATGACGGAAAGATGCGCGTCGATTTCTGCTGCCAGTGCTACGGCCTTATCGATATCCGCCTCGGTGTTTGTCGTGCCGATGAGTGAAAGTATGGTCCTGAACGACATCTCTGAGCTCCTTCATCAGAATGGTCATGCGATGAAGGAAAGCTTGCTCCCGGCACCTGCATACCGCGATGATCTGCGTCAAAAGAGGAGCCTGAACTGGCCCCGTTTGACCGGTGTCAACGCGCATTGCGCACCCGGAATTAGTCTCATGGTATTCCAACCGTCCGCGGAGGTGAGAGCCGTGAGCTATCGTACCATTCTCCTGAACTTGGACATCGATCGACCAGTCAAGCCGATTGCACATGCTGCGGTCGAGCTGGCATCGCAAGTAGGCGCACGGGTGATTGGTCTGTGCGCTGCCCAGCCCCTCCTCTCTCCGTTCGCCATGCAAGCGACCAGCTTCGCAGCAACGAGCGCCATGCAGCAAATGTACAGGGACCTTGAAGATCGCATGGAGCAGGTTCATCAAGAGTTTCGTGCCGCGGCGGCCGGTAGGGTCGAACTCGAATGGCGTGCGGAGATTAGCGCGCCCACCGAGGCAATTGTTGAAGCTGCCCGCGCCGCCGACCTGATTTTCATGACTGCAGCAGAAGGTGCGCATTCAGGGGATTCATATAGTACCGCTGATCCAGCCGGCGTCACACTGCGCGCCGGCCGTCCTGTGCTGGTAGCGCGCCGCGCCGCAGAACCGATAGCGTCAGGCAAGATCGTGGTCTGCTGGAAGGACACACGCGAGGCGCGGCGTGCCGTGGCCGATGCCATTCCTTTGCTTTCCTTGGCCCAGGACGTGATCGTCGTTTCGGTCAGCTCCGAGCCCGACGCTTCGCTGCGAAAGAGCAATGCGGACGTCGTCTCGTACCTCGCCCGCCACAACGTGAGAGCCAGATCCCATATCTCTAAAAGCGCGGATGAGACGATCGGCCTGCTGCAATTTGTCGATCAGAGCGGTGCGGATCTCATAGTGTCGGGCGCATATGGACATAGTCGCCTCAGAGAGTTGGTATTTGGCGGGATCACCCGCTTTCTTCTCGATGAAAGCAGCCGAAGCCGGTTCATGTCGTGCTAGAAGGTATGGACGGAACCAGCCTGTTGCCGTACCGCTCCCGGCCACATGAAGAAGACCGCCGGGCTCCACGCCTCAACCCGCCGCCATGCGACCCGGTCTGGGTCAAATAGACTGGTCGCCCTCGACAACCCGACAGGCTATTCCGAAGTAACGATGCGGGCGAAATGAGCCGCATCTCCGAGCACATCCGGGGCCGGCGCGCCGTCTCGCCGTTCCGCGAGCCCGGCGGATGAGGGCGCCTCACTGCCGCAGAACAGCTCAAACAGCAATCCCATAACCGCCTCGGCACGGCCATCGGCGATGGAATAGTAGATCTGACGCGATTCCCGGCGTGTCTTGACAAGGCCGGCCTGCCGAAGCTCCGCCAATTGCTGGGACAGCGCCGGCTGCTTGATGCCGAGCGCCTCTTGAATGTCACTGACCGAGCTTTCCTCGCGTGCGATCTGACATAGCAGCATGAGACGATTGGCGTTGCTGAACTGGCGCATGAAATCTGCCGCTTCCGGCGCCTTGGCGATCATCGTTTCCAGCGAAACGCTCGCTGCCCCACTCATGCCCGCTTCTCCCGATAATACCAGGCCTCGCCCGCACGCAGAGCGCCATCGTCCTCGTTGGCAAGGGGTACCTGCTCGAGAAGAGTCTCGCCTGGTCGCCACCCTTCGGGCGTCGAGGCCTCCTCGCGCTCGGCCGTTTGCAGGGCCGCAACGAGGCGCAGAAGCTCATCGACCGAGCGCCCGACATTCATCGGATACCAGACGATCGCGCGCACGATGCCGTCCGGGTCGATGACATAGGTCGCCCTGACGGTCGCGCTGCTTTGTGCGGTCCCGTCGATCATGCCGTAGGCCTGCGCGATCACCATGGCGCTATCCTCGACGAGTGGGAACGTGACCTTCACGCCGAAGCGTCCCTCGATGTCGCGTAGCCAGGCGATGTGGGAATAAAGGCTATCCACGGAAAGGCCGAGCAGAGCGCAGTCGAGCTTCTCGAATTCCGGTGTCGCGCGCGCGAGTGCGATGAATTCGCTGGTGCAAACCGGCGTGAAATCCGCCGGGTGCGAGAAGAACACCAGCCAGCGCCCACGGAAGGCCGACAGCGTAACAGGACCTGCGGTGGACCGCGCGGCGAATCCGGGCGCAGCCTCGTCGATACGCGGTGGGCGGGCTGAGTGGGTGTTCGTTTCCGTCATGATCGCATTCCTGGGTGCAGGCCGGGCGTCCGTGATAACGGCTGTCGGTTTCGATTTCCACAAAATACATACTTGCATAATTACTGTAAATATATATCTATTAATCACCCTCTACGGAGAACCCGAGCCATGCCAAGCACCGTTTCAGATTTCCCCCTCGATCACGCCCGCGCCATGGCCGCAGCGGGCCTTGCAAATCCGACAAAACACCCTGTTGTAAAATCGTTCTTCGATAAGCAGACCTTCACGATCAGCCATGTCGTGCGCGACCCGCAGTCCAATGCCTGCGCCATCATCGACAGCGTGCTCGACTACGATCCGGCCTCGGGCCGCACCACGAGCGCTTCCGCCCAGGCGCTCATCGATTACATAAAATCCGAAAGTCTCGAAGTGCACTGGCTGCTCGAGACCCACGCCCATGCAGATCACCTTTCCGCCGCGCCGCTGCTGCAGGCCGAACTCGGCGGCCAACTTGCCATCGGGCGCGAAATCGTTCGCGTGCAGCAGGTCTTCGGAAAGATCTTCAACGCCGGCACCGAATTCCAGCGGGACGGCAGCCAGTTCGACCAGCTTTTCAACGACGGCGACCGCTTTTCGATCGGCAGTCTGGAGGCGACCGTGCTTCACGTCCCTGGCCACACCCCCGCCTGTCTGGCCTATGTCATCGGTGATGCCGTCTTCCCCGGCGACACGCTGTTCATGCCGGACTACGGTACAGCGCGCTGCGATTTCCCCGGCGGCGACGCACGCCAGCTCTACCGTTCGATCCGGCGCCTCATGAAGCTTCCAGATGAAGCACGCATGTTCCTGTGCCACGACTACAAGGCGCCCGGCCGCGATCACTACGCCTGGGAGACCACCGTCGGCGCAGAACGGACCGGCAATGTCCATGTCCACGAGGGCGTGAGCGAGGACGACTTCTACACGATGCGTACCGAGCGCGACGCGACGCTCGCCATGCCGAAGCTGATCCTACCGTCCGTGCAGGTCAATATGCGCGGCGGCCAGCTTCCGCCCGCCGAAGACAATGGCGTGCAGTATCTCAAGATCCCTCTCAACGTCCTGTGACCTCATGACCGACCTCAACATCCTCTGGCCGCTTTCCGGCGGCCTGCTGATCGGCCTTTCGGCCGGCCTCTATCTGCTGACGACCGGCCGCATCGCTGGGATTTCGGGCCTTGCGGCATCGGCCGCCGGCCTCACGGGCACCGGCATCAGCACACTGGGCCTTGGCTTCCTCGGCGGCATTCTGGCTGGCACGGCACTTGCCTCGACCTTCCTCCGGCAAGCCGAGATCGCCCTCCCCGCGTCGGCGCCGCTGCTCATTGTCGCCGGTCTTCTCGTCGGCTTCGGTACGCGCCTCGGCTCCGGCTGTACGAGCGGTCACGGCGTCTGCGGCCTCGCACGCCTGTCGAAGCGCTCGCTGGTCGCCACATCGGTCTTCATGACCGTCGCCGCCCTCACGGTTTTCGCCGTCCGCCATGTCTTGGGAGGCATCGTCTGATGTTCGCCAGAACCCTTGCTGCGATCCTGAGCGGCCTCCTCTTCGGCGCGGGGCTCGTCATGTCGGACATGATCAATCCCGCCCGCGTCCTCGCTTTCCTTGATGTCACCGGCGATTGGGACCCTTCGCTCGCCTTTGTCATGGGCGGCGCACTGATCCCTTCCTCCTTCGCCTACCTGATCCGGAAGCGGCGAAATGCGCCGGCATTCGACGATCGGTTCTACGTTCCAGAACATGGCCGCGTGGATCGGGCGCTGATCGGCGGCGCGGTGATGTTCGGACTTGGCTGGGGACTGGTCGGCCTTTGCCCCGGCCCCGCCATTGCGGCCCTGACGACGGGGCGCTGGGAGGCTGCCCTGTTCGTCGCAGCCATGCTTGCCGGCATGATCCTCTATCGCTTGACGCTCGGCCGCCCCGCAGCGGTGATCCGATAATCCGCAAAGAAGGTCATCGCCTTGCACACTTTTCGACCACACCGAACCAAGGCCGCCTGAACGCGCGGCGAAAGGTGCGGCATGCTTCTGGAACCCATTCAATACGGCCTCGGCGGGCTGTCTGGCGGACTTGTCGGCTTTACCCTCGGCCTGTTCGGCGGCGGCGGCTCCATTCTCGCCGTGCCCCTTATGGTCTATATGGTCGGCGTTCCCAACCCGCATCTCGCCATCGGCACCAGCGCCTTCGCAGTCGCGGTCAACGCGTTTGCCAACCTTCTCGGGCATGCCCGCTTCGGCAACGTCAAATGGCGCTGCGCGGGTCTCTACAGCCTCGCTGGGATCGCGGGCGCGCTTGTCGGCTCCTCCATCGGCAAGATGATCGATGGGCAGCACCTGCTGATCCTTTTCGCCCTACTGATGCTCGTCGTCGGTGCGCTGATGTTCAAAAGGCGCGGCGCGGAGGGTGACCCAAATGCGCAGTGCTCCCGCGAGAACGCCCCGAAGGTGATCGCTTTCGGCGGACTGACCGGCGCCTTTTCCGGCTTCTTCGGTATCGGCGGCGGCTTCCTCATCGTGCCTGGCCTTATCACCGCGACCGGCATGCCCATCCTCTCCGCCGTCGGCTCCTCGCTCCTCGCTGTCACCGCCTTCGGCCTGACGACTTCCCTCAACTATGCCTATTCAGGCCTGGTTGACTGGGGACTCGCCATCGTCTTTATCGGTGGCGGCGTTGTCGGCGGCTTGCTGGGCGCCTTCGCCGCGCGAAAACTCGCCGCTAGAAAGGGCGCACTCAACACCGTCTTCGCCCTGCTCATCTTCGTCGTCGCAGGATACATGCTCTCGAAAGCCTTCGAGCAACTGGCCATCTGACCGGCGCCGCTTTTCCGCACGTGCGACCAGAAGAGTTTTGACAGGCAATGGCGCAGGACAAAATCCGTCGACGACACGCACTTGAATCAAGGTCCGCGGGCTATGGTCGACAATGGACAGAGCACACGACACCCGGCCTGAAGACACTCAGGGGACCTGGGCCACATTGTCGTCCCTATCCGCTCACCCCATTTTAATATCGGAAAAGCTTCCAGCATTTACTGGAAGCGCAGGAACCACACTTGGTTGACAATTTTAACGAATCCGTTATTCTGGATGTATGGATAATATTGCAGCAATAGCGGCGCTCGGCGCCTTGGCACAGACCACACGACTGGAGACCTTCCGCCTCCTCGTTCGGCGCGAGCCTGATGGCATACCGGCCGGCGAGTTGGCCCGCCTCATCGACGTGCCGCAAAACACCATGTCGGCGCATCTCGCGACGCTTTCGCGGGCAGGCTTGGTTACGAGCGAGCGGCAGAGCCGGTCGATCATCTACCGGGCAGACCTCAATGGCTTGCGCGAGTTGACGCTGTTCCTGCTCAAAGACTGCTGCGGTGGATCGACGGAGCTTTGCGCTCCGCTCATCGCCGAGTTGACACCCTGCTGCACCACAGAGGCGAAGCTGTCATGAGCGCGATCACGTTGGAGCGAATTGAGGGCAACGACGCTGGCCTCAAGGCAGCCTTGACGGAAGCGCATCTGCCAACGGATGACATCGAGGATCAGGGGCGTACCTTCTACAGGGCGCAGTCATCGGATGGCCGGGCTATCGGTTTCCTCGGTGTCGAGCGCTGCGGTGATGACTTTTTCCTCCGTTCGGTTGTCGTGCTTCCCTATTATCGGGGGCAAGGACTGGGCAGCGTTTTGGTCGAGCGGGCGATGGCGGGTCTCGACCATGCCGGCGACGTCTTCCTTGCCACGACGAGTGCAGCACCGTTCTTCACGCGCATCGGATTTTCTGAAATCCAGCGGGACAGCGTTCCCGCAGCCGTGCTGGCGACCCGCCAGCTTTCCTCCATTTGCCCATCGTCAGCGACCATCATGAGGCTTACCCGGCCGCCGACCTAACCACGGACCACGACCATGACCGATAAGACCTACAACGTGCTGTTCCTCTGCACGGGCAATTCCGCTCGTTCTATTCTCGCCGAATCCATTCTCAACAAGGAGGGCGGCGGACGATTTAAAGCCTTCTCCGCCGGCAGCCAGCCGAAGGGCGAAGTCAATCCGCATGCCCTGAAGGAGCTGGAAGCGTTGGGCTATTTATCGACGGGTTTCTCGTCGAAGAGCTGGGACGTATTCGCAGAACCCGGCGCGCCGCAGATGGATTTCATCTTCACCGTCTGCGACAGCGCCGCCGGCGAAGCTTGCCCAGTCTGGATCGGCCATCCGATGACCGCCCATTGGGGCGTCGAGGACCCTGCTGCCGCTGTAGGCTCGGAAGTCGAGATCCAGCGTGCCTTCGCTCAGGCAGCCCGTTTCCTCAAGAATCGGATCGCGGCGTTCGTCAGTCTGCCGCTAACGTCCATCGATCACATGGCGCTCGAAACGAAGCTTCGCCAGATCGGTGCGATGGAAGGTTCGACATCGCCGCAGGGAAAGTCCGCCTGATGTCCACGTTCGAGCGCTATCTGACTATCTGGGTGTTCCTGTGCATTATCGCCGGTATTGCCCTCGGCCATGTCATGCCCGGTCTCTTTCAGATCATCGGCGCGGCCGAGGTCGCCAAGGTGAACATCCCCGTGGCGATCCTGATCTGGCTGATGATCATTCCGATGCTGCTCAAGATCGATTTCCGGTCTCTGGCGCAGGTCGGCACCTATTGGCGCGGCATCGGCGTGACCTTGTTCATCAACTGGGCTGTCAAGCCGTTCTCTATGGCCGTCCTCGGTTGGCTGTTCATCGGCTGGTTGTTCCGCCCCTACCTGCCTGCAGACCAGATCGACTCCTACATCGCCGGCCTGATCATTCTCGCCGCGGCTCCCTGCACGGCTATGGTGTTCGTCTGGAGCAACCTGACACGCGGGGAGCCATTGTTCACGCTGTCACAGGTCGCGTTGAATGATGCCATTATGGTCGTCGCCTTTGCTCCGATCATTGGCCTGCTGCTCGGCCTATCCGCCATCACCGTGCCATGGGATACGCTCGTTCTCTCCGTCGCTCTCTATATCGTCGTGCCCGTCATTATCGCACAGGTCATCCGCCGCCGGCTGACCGCTGAAGGAACGACGCGGGCACTGGATGGCGTGCTGGCAAGGTTGCAGCCTATTTCACTAGTGGCGCTGCTCGCGACGCTGGTTCTGCTCTTCGCTTTTCAGGGAGAACAGATCATCGCGCAGCCCGCCGTCATCGGTCTGCTCGCCGTGCCGATCCTGATCCAAGTCTATCTGAACTCCGGGCTCGCTTATCTGCTCAATCGGATGGCCGGCGAGCGGCACTGCGTTGCCGGCCCGTCAGCCCTGATCGGCGCTAGCAATTTCTTCGAACTTGCGGTCGCCGCCGCCATCAGCCTGTTCGGCTTCCAGTCCGGCGCGGCGCTCGCCACCGTGGTGGGGGTTCTCATCGAAGTGCCGGTCATGCTGTCGGTCGTCTGGATCGTGAACCGCTCGAAGAATTGGTACGAGGCCGCCCCTGCCGTTTCCCGAACTGCCGTCACCGAAAGGCACTGACCATGGACGTTACCATCTACCATAACCCCGCCTGCGGAACGTCCCGCAACACGCTGGGACTGATCCGTGCTGCCAGGATGGATCCCGTCGTCATCGAGTATCTACAGCATCCGCCGACCCGTGAGCAGCTTGAGACGATGATCGCAGATGCCGGCCTGACTGTCCGAGAAGCCATTCGCGAGAAAGGCACGCCCTATGCCGAGCTCGGCCTCGACAACCCGAACCTAACCGATAACCAGTTGCTCGACGCGATGGTCGCGACACCGATCCTGATCAATCGCCCCTTCGTCGTGACACCGCTCGGCACCCGGCTCGCGCGTCCGTCCGAGGTCGCCCTCGACATCCTGCCAGATACCTTCAAGGGGCCGTTCTTCAAGGAGGACGGTGAACCGGTTCTCGATCAGGAAGGAAAGCGCATTGCCTGATACATTCCCAGCATTGCAAGGCGATCACCTGCGCCCGACCGATCTCGGCGCCCTGCGTCCCACAGTCTCGATGCACAGGCCGCGCATCCTGATCCTCTATGGTTCACTGCGCGAGGTATCCTATAGTCGCCTGCTCGCATTCGAGGCCCACCGGCTGCTAGAAAGGCTCGGATGTGAGGTTCGCATGTTTGATCCAAGGGGTCTGCCGCTGCCTGACGAAGCGCCGGTGAGCCATCCGAAGGTGCAAGAATTGCGCGATCTTTCGCAATGGTCGGAGGGGCAGGTCTGGGTGAGCCCCGAACGCCACGGCGCGATGACCGGCATCATGAAATCTCAGATCGACTGGATTCCGCTTTCTGTCGGATCGGTCCGACCGACGCAGGGCAAAACGCTTGCCGTTATGGAGGTCTCGGGCGGCAGCCAGTCCTTCAATGCCGTGAACCAGATGCGCATTCTCGGCCGCTGGATGCGGATGATCACCATCCCGAACCAATCCTCGGTCGCCAAAGCCTATCAGGAGTTCGACGCCGATGGCAGGATGAAGCCCTCGTCCTATTACGACCGGGTGGTGGATGTGTGCGAGGAGCTGGTGAAGTTCACCCTTCTTACGCGCGATGCTTCCGCCTATCTCACTGACCGCTACAGCGAGCGGAAAGAGCAGGCGGCCGAGCTTGATAGGCGCGTATCGCTACATTCAATTTAAGGGGGTCGAGGCAGCGACGAGCGTCCGCTTGGTCGCCGTCGCGACCGCAACAAAGGCTACTATGCCGACAGAGCCGAGGGCTGCGCTCAGGATAAGCGATGCGACTATACCGAATTGCTCCATCGTCGCGGCGAAGGCGAAGGGGGCCGCAGCGCCGGCAGCCAGCCTTGCCGCCGCCATCTTGCCAGTGAGCGCGCCATATCCATCCGAGCCGAACAGGTAGAGCGGCAAGCTGCCCTGTGCGATGCTGTTGATGCCCGATCCGAGGCCGAGGCAGATCGAGAAGGCGACCGCGCCGGGAAGCCAGTTGCCGGACAGCGCCAGAATGACGACGCTCAGCACCATGAAGACCGCGGAGAGAACCGCAAGGCCCGGCAGGGAAAGCCGCGTGCCGAAGATCATGTTGACAAGGCGACTGAGAACCTGTGCCGGGCCGAACAGCGAGCCGATGACGACGGCGGCGCTTCCGAAGCCGAGCGTTCCGAGCATCGGCACCATATGCGCCAGCATCGCGCCAAGGGTGAAGCTGAGCAGCGCGAATGCAGCCGATACGACGATCACCGCACTGCGCCGACGCTCGCGCGGAACAGCCCCGACGACAGGCTCGCGCATCGGCCTTAGTCCGCCGGCCGCAGCCACCTTTCCCTTCCGCATGATCCAGACGTGGAACGGCATGCAAACAACAAGATTGAGCCCGGCATAGACGAGATAGATTTCCCGCCACGAGAGATAGCCGAGCAGCGCCGTGGCAATCGGCCAGAAGATCGTCGAGGCGAAACCGGCGATCAGAGTGAGATAGGTAATGCTCCGCGATGCGGACCGGGGATCGGCCTCGACCAGTGCCGCGAAAGCGGCTTGGTACTGGACCATGCCGGACGATATCTCCAACAGGACGATGGCCAGTGCAAAGATCGCCACCGATGGCGACCAAGCGCAGAGGATCAAGGTCAAGGCGGACAGCACCGAGCCAATCGCCATGACGGTCGATGCGCCGACACCATCCATCTGCCGACCTATGTAGGGTGCCGAGAGACCGCCGACGAAGAGTGACGCGGAGAAGATAGCAAACACCTGTGCGACGGTGATGCCGAGATCCGCCGCCATGCCGGGCGCCAGAATGCTGAAGCTATAGTAGAGGGTGCCGTAGCCGATGATCTGGGTCAGGCCGAGCGCGGCGACGATGCCAACGGGAACGTTTGCATTACGCAACGATGTCGCCCTCGCTCCGGGCAACATCCGTCTTGCAGCAACCATCGGGCCGCTGCACACCCTCGCGGATCATGGGATGGCCAGCGCAGCAGTCCTCCATCAGGAATTTCACGAGGTCGGCCAGCGCATCGTAGCTGGCACTATAGACGATCGAACGGGATTCCCGTCGCTGCGTGATAAGGCCCGATCGCTCAAGCTCTTTAAGATGGAAAGACACATTCGAGGGCGAGACGCCCATGCGCTCGGCAATGAAGCCGGCAGCCAGCCCATCCGGTCCGGCGACGACCAGCGTGCGAACGATGGCGAGACGTGTTTCCTGCGATAGAGCCGCAAACGACGTGAGGGCTTGACGCTCGTCCATATTTCAACAATCCTTGAATTATTGAACAATAGGAGTAGCGCACATGACCACAATCGACAAGGCCTTTTCCTCCGATATCACGCTGGGCCAGCTTCTCGATGGGCTGGCGGCCGTGCCGGAAGCGCCGCTGGTGTTTCTGTACGAAGGGCAGCCAGTGAAGGCAGGCTACCAAGTCACCGAGGTCAAGGCGGGCGCGTTCTCGGCACTCGACTGTGGCGCCAACCCGGAAGCTTGGTCGGAGATGTTCATCCAGCTCTAGGATATCGATGAGGACGGCCGGAGCCATATGCCGGCGGGCAAGTTCTCCGCCATCATCCGCAAGGTTTCTGATCACGTCCGGCTCGATCCGGCGGCCAAGCTCACCTTCGAGGTCAGCGATGGAAACCGGCCGATGGCGCAATATTGCGCATCGTTACCGCGGCTAGCCGACGGCACATTCGAGGTCACGCTGACGGCGCGGCCATCAAGCTGCAAGCCTCGCGATCGGTGGTTGGAAGAGAAAAGTGATGCCACCAGCTCTTGCTGTGGTCCGGCAACGAACAGCTTACGGTGTTGTGCCTGAAGACCAGGAAAGCTCTTGAGGAGATCCGAACCAGCGGCCACTTCGTTCAATGGCATATCCTCAATCACGCAAGAGCACTCTTTCCGCAGAACGTTTCCTCTCCGAGCCCGCTATCTTTACGACGGTCATTCCGGCTTGAATCACTCGCTGATGCCATCGCGCGAATATGATGCCTTCCATTTCTGTGACAACATCCTGCCAACATTGGCCCGGGTCAGGTTCGAACGGATCGTAGAGCCTTGCAACCACGTCGCCGACGTCGACTTTTGCTCCGAGTGGCTTCAGGGGAATGGCCACACCCGTGATCGCGCTTATTGCCGCCTCGACCGCATCCAACGTAGTGACGAAGGCGGTTGCATCCGCGGAAGCTTGGGTGGCGCCCATTGATGCGCCCGACTGAAGGAGGAAATCGCACAACGCCCGACTGTCCGTAGCCGCAAGTTCCGGTGTGACATCGGAAAGTCCGCGTAGCTCTAGCGTGCAGGCGGCCGTTCGGAATCCGGACCGGCCAGCGCCTTCGCCGAGATGTGCGTTGATGGTGTCCCACGCCTCACCATGCACTTCGTCGAACGGACGGTCCGCCGACTTGTTCGCGAGAATGACGACGGGAACATCTAATCTCTGCGCGAGTGGCCGGAATAGCGGCCAGGAAATCTCGGACGTATAGAGATGAAGCAGGGCTTCCATGTCGGCGTGGACATCGACAATCATGTCGGATCCCCAGGCCAATGTCATCAAGCCCGCTTGCAGGCGTTCGACGGGCGTGCCGACACGCGCGAGACTGCCCGCACTGCTTTGCCCCAAGAGGATTGCAATGCGGCACGACAATGATCTCGCCGCAAACCTCACCGGCAGCGTCTGCCGTCTCGAGCAGGCCGACCAGGTCGACGAGTGCCATTGTCGCCGAGACTTCACCGGCATGAAGGGCACCCTGCAGATAGACTTTCGGCCGGGCGCCGGGGGTGCCGAAACGATGAACGACGATCTCCTCTCCCGCCACGTGAAACCGTTCAGCGGTCATGCGACATCACGCCAAGCATGCTGATCGAGATCCGCGCGCCCGAAACCGCCAAACCTTCGACAGGCAGGCCGGTCGACGCCGGACCTGGTTTCGCGTAGTAGCCGTTGCGGACCGACATGTTGTCATGAAGTTCGTCGGCCGAGCTGCCGGCAACGTAATAGGTGGTCGCCTTCCGTACGTCCCGGAAACTCACCCCAGCCGCGGCAAACAACGCCTCGACCGCTTTCATGATGGTTGCTGTCTGCTCGACAAGGCCGCGATTGGGCGAGGCGTCGAGCGCCGTCAGATGGAAATGCCCACCCGCCGCACGCAACGACATCGACAAATGATCCGTGTCGGGGACATTCACCTGTGGCCAACCGCCTGCGACCGCAGCCTTGGCAAATGTTAGTTCCGCCACGATCTCTGCCTCGGCATCGGAGACCCGCACAGCATTTTGTGCCACGCGATCGTCATCCCCAGATAAGACCCTGTCGGGGAGTTCGCAGCCGACCGGAAGAAACCACTGCTCCGCAAGCAGGTTTTCACATGAAAGATCTGCGCGGACGAGTAGCCGTTTCAACCGGGAACCGATGTCCTTGAAAGCAGATCGCGGAGACGAAACAGTCGCCCAGACGAACGGACCTGCATCCGATACCTCCAGCGTCAACCCAGTTTCTCCATCGACAAAGGAGGTGCCTTCCGCCTTCTCATCCGAGGCAAACACGTCGACCTCGATCAGCATCCCATCGTAGTAGAAATGCGGGATGGCCACCGGCACGACCTGAACAGATTGGCCGAATTCACGGCGGAACAAGTCCTTCAGGCGCGCAGCATCGCCCGGCGCGGTCTTTACATAGTAGACGACGAGGCGGCCGATGCCGGAGGTTTGGCCATGCATCTCACCCAGGAAGCGGCGGATAAAGCCTGTCACAGCATCCGCCTGACGCAGGAGATCGCCGGGATGCAGGACGTTCCCCAGGCTGTCTAGCGGGCATTGACCGCATGACCAGAGAGTCGCTCCCTCCCTGACGAACAAGGAGTACGGGTGGTCAATCCGCATTTTCCAGACGGCGTCGAACGGCAGGTAAGCTGTAGCGGTTGAGTTCATGATGGCAACTTTTCAATGGCTGGAGCCGCGGGCGTTGAGGCGGCGCGCCATCACGCTGAGCGGGAAGATGAGAAGAAAGAAGAGGATCGCGACGCCCGTCAGCGGCTCGAGATAGCGGAACGACGCCGAGCCGCTGAGATAGGCGACATAGGCAACCTCCCCCACCCCGATGCCGGCGAGCAGCGTCGTCGCCTTGAGAAGATCGGTGAAGTAGTTGACCACGGCCGGCAGCATCTTGCGCATGGCCTGGGGCGCGATGACGCGGAACCAGATCACCGGTCGCGGGATGGCGAGCGACCGGGCGGCCTCCCATTGCCCCCGGTCGACGGCGAGGATGCCGCCGCGCACGATCTCCGCCATATAGCCGCCACCGATCAGGCCAAGCGCCAGCACCCCGCAGGTCAGACCGGAAAGGTTGGCGCCCAGCAGGATGGGCAGGCAGTAGTAGGCCCAGAAGATCGCGATCATCTCCGGCGTGGCCCGGGCGACGTGCAGAAACCCCAACGCGCCCTTCGACATTGAGCGCCGCGGGGACAGGGTCGCGGCTCCCAGCAGCGTACCCAGGCCCGTCGCAAGCAAAAAGGCAGCGATGGTGACGAGCACCGTCGTGACAAGGCCCTGGAGAAGGGCCGGGAAAGCCGAAACGACGATTTGATAGTCGAACATTACCGGTGCCTCCAACGATTGAGCCGCACTTCCAGCCTGTGGAGACCACCCGCTAACGCGAGCCCGGAGCCGATGTAGATCAGGGCGGCGAGGGAGTAGAAAAGAATAGGATCGGCCGTGTAGTCGCTGATGCGCGACGTTGTGCGCATCAATTCTGGCACGGCCAGGATCGAGAGGATCGCCGTCGCCTTGAGGAGGCTGACCAGCGTGTTGCCGATCGCCGGCATAGTCATGGCGAGCGCCTGCGGGATGATGACCAGCCGCCACCGCTGGCGTGGATTGAGGCCGAGCGCCAGCGCCGCCTCATGCTGCCCCCTCGCCACGGAATTGAAACCGGCGCGGTAGACTTCTGCCATATAGGCAGTCATCACGATCACCAGCGCAATTGCTCCGGTCTGCTGTGCCGTGGTGTTGAACCCCGTTAGTGCGGGCAGGGCAAAATGGAGCCAGAACAACTGCACCAGCAGCGGTGTATTGCGGAAGAACTCCACAAAGGCGACGCTCGGAAGGCGGATGATGGCGGAGGAACTGCCCAGGGCCAAGGCCACAGGCATCCCCAAAACCATCGATCCGATGGCTCCGAGTACAAAGTAGAACAACGTCAGGACAAATCCCTGCGTCAGCGCGGGAATGTACGGAGCGAGCAAATCGAACATCGCGTGCGAGACCACTTACTCGATGCCGTACCACTTCAGTTTCGTCTGTGAGATGAAACCGGTCGTGTTGGTGTATGCGATCCAGGTGTTGAGGAAAGCGTGGAAGTGATAGTCGCCCGGCCGTACCGCATAGGAATAGCCCGTCGCCTCGATGGGCGCATCCGCTCCCAGCACCTTGACCTTGGCGTTCGGGTTGGCCTTCATGAACAAGGCATTCTGCAAGAGGTCACTGAGATGGGCGCTGGCACGACCGGCGGCGACTTCAAGCTGCCCAGCGACAGCGTTGTCCGAGACGATCACCTTTTTTTGCGCTTCGGGCAGAAGACGATCGCTCTGCGCAACCGCGGCCATGCCTGCGATACTGACAGCTGAGTATTTCGGATCGTTCAACTGCTTCCAGTCGGTCACGTCCACATCGGCGCCGACCAGCCAGGTATTGCCGGTGGTCATGTAGCTGTCGGTGAAATCGACCGTGACGGCACGCGCCGGAGTCCGGAACATATCCACCATGGCGATGTCGAACTGCTTCTGGACCAGCGAGGGGATGATCGTCGACCAGGTCGTATCGACAATCTCGAGCTTCACCTCGAGAACCTCGGCGAGGTTTTTCGCCATATCGACGTTGAATCCTTCCCACTCACCGGTGACCGGGTTCTTCTGCTGTGCAGGCACGGAGTCCGCCATGCCGACCTTCAGCACACCTGCCTCCTTGATCTGCGCGACCGTATCGACCGCCTCCTGCGCCTTCGCAGCGGGCGCCAACAGCGTGGTGAGCGTCAGCAGCGTGGAAGCCACCATGATCTTCAGTCTGTTCATGTCCGTCCCCTTTTTTCTCGTGCGGCGTATTCAGCGCGCCGAACAAGAGCTTGCGGTCAAATGCCGATTGGGAGAACGACGAAAAATCTGATAGTCCTTATACGATGAGGTTATAAGAGGCAGCGTCGAAAGACACGAGATTTCCGCGCCATTTGGGATTTGCATGAGCGATCTGAGGAAGACCGTCGGGACACTTGATAACCTTGTGGCATTCGAAGCGGCTGCCCGGCACGGCAATTTCAGCCGCGCGGCGCGCGAATTGCTCGTCGCCCAGCCTGCGGTCAGCCGGCGCATCCAGCAACTCGAACAGGCGCTGGGAACCGACTTGTTCGAACGGCAGGGAACGCGAATCCGGCTCACCGCCGCCGGGCAGCAATTCCAGAACGCAGTCGCGACCGCGTTTCGCAGTATCGAACATGCGGCAAAGGCGCTGCCGCGGGAGGACGACGGCGTCGTCTCGCTCCGCGTCAACGTCGCGGCCGCCTCGCTTTGGCTGATGCCGGCGTTAGGCGCCTTCTATGCACGTTTTCCCGATATTCGCCTGCATCTCGTTTGCATTGATGAACTGCCAGAATTCAGCAACAACGATTTCGATCTCGAAATTCGCTTTGGAACCGGCTCGTGGCCGAATGTCGAGAGCTATCCACTTTTGGAAGAACGGGTTTATCCCGTCGCGTCGAGAGACTTCGTCGCCGCCCACGCTATTCAGGGACCCAATTGCCTCAGCCGTGTGCCCTTACTGCAGCTCGAAAACTATACCAGCCCCCTGATGGACTGGAATACGTGGCTGGAAGCGGGAGGGAGCCCGATCATCCGGAGGCTAACTACCTATGCCATGGTGCTGGAAGCCGCACGTTTCGGGCACGGCGTCGCACTGGGCTGGCACCCCTATGTCCACCAGGCTGTGGAGAAGGGCGACCTGGTAAAACTCCCGATCGACGAGAGGACGAGCAGCTACCGTGAGTTTCTCGTGGCAAAATCCGCCCCGCGGCGACGCTTCTCCGTTGAGCAGACGAAAGACTGGATCATCGAACTTGCTCGGTTGAGCGGGCAGGATACGCGGTAGACCTGCATGCGGGAGCACGATGCTCTCTCAGCATTCACCGAGGCGCCCAGATTTTCACGATTGAGTTCTTCAACCAATGCCCGATCGATACGCTGGCGACTGCCTTTGTAGGCGCCAGCGGATTTGGTTCGCTCGATTCCCTCCCTCTGCCCTCCTTTATGAAGCGGCGCTCCATTTGGGCGACCATGCCAAGGACCGTCAGAAGATGTGCCCCACCTCCCCTCGGGTGGACACATGAGGATCGAGCGCCGTCACGAATGCGCCTCGCTCCTGACACCCATGCACGATGTTCAGGACATTACGTGCGCACCACCTTCGCCTATGCCTTTCAGGGCATGCTGGGCCAGGACGCACTCTGGTGGAGCTTCCGCGCCGGGTCGAGTACGTCGCTGTTCCTGGCCATGGCTTATTATCGGTTGGGCTATCGCATTCCGGCGGATCGTATCTCCCCGGCGAGATTGGCGCGCTCTCGCTGCATGCCAAAGCCGGTGTCGGGCGCCAGGCTGGCGGCCGGCCTATCGGTCATGCGCAGGCTACGCCAGTGGACAGTCGCGAGTAGATTTTGGTGAGCGATTTCCCCGCGTTACCCAGATTGGCTTACACATTCTATAAGGGATTCAAATTTCGCATATTGCTCATGGAAGACGGCCCCGTCCTGCGTTGCTCTGGCACCCAGCCCAACGTCCGACACAGATTCTCGCCGGCCCCTATGGCGTCGCGCTGAGTCAAAAACAGGCCCTCCAGATAGGGCGACGCCCTCCCTGAATTCCACAAGAACGCTTTTCTTTAGAACATCGTAGATAATGTACATGGCGTTCTCATATTTCATCGCAGTCACCTCTTCCAACCGGCTACCCCCACCAAGTGGCGATCCGGTCGAAAGCGTCGTTAACCCGAACTGTAGAGGTTAGCGGCATGAAGCCGATCGGTTTTCCAATGGTTCCGGTCCCCGACGCGGGCTAGTCATTTGGGAATGTCTTCTAGCGATGACGTGTTCCAAGCTCACGAGCTATCGGCAGTGAGAAACATGCATGACGAGATCACCTCCGCCGTTGGTTCAGTCGCGATCCATCTGCACGGACGCATTCGCAAGATATATGCTGGAGACTCACATCGCCGGCGAGGTCGACAAGCACCGATCAGAGTTCGAGAGCTACGCGGAGCGATATTTCTCGCGAGATTCATGAAACCGGGCCGGCGGCCGATGCAACGCTCGATGGAGCCTCGGGTACCGCGTTTTTTGAAGCGCGAAACCCGCGCCCGAGCAAATTGGAGCGCAACATTGTCGAGACGAGCGGCATCACTCGAAGGGTCAGTGCTCCGGACGCCCTGAAGAACGGACGAGGCAGGGATGTAGGAGCCACTACCATGACTTTAATTTACCATGTGTTAACTTATCGGTTTACGTCAATCTGCACTGAAGGTACAATTTATACCTGTAAAAAGGGGAGCTTCATGTATGGCAGTCGTCTCCATAGCATTTGTCGATGATCACCCGGTGCTGCTAGGCGGCTTGGCACATATCTTTTCCGATATGCCGGGCTTCAAGGTGATTGGCACGGGGCGTTGTGCATCCGATGTCGTCGAAGTCTCGGCAACAATGCATCCCGATATACTGCTGCTCGACCTGAACATGCCGGGGGACGTCTTTGCGGCGATCCATCACAGCCGCGAAGTCGCGCCTCAAACCAAGGTCATCGTCTTCACCGCCTCCGCCGGCATCGATCATGCGGTGAAGGCCTTCGAGGCCGGGGCCATCGGCTATGTGCTGAAGGGCAGCACGGACGAAGAATTGATGCAGGCGATCGAAACAGTGCTCGCTGGCGAGACGTTCATCACGCCGAGCTTTGCCAGTAAGGTGATTTCGGCGCTTCGCGCGTCGGCGATGCCCCGGCCGCCGTCGCAGGCAGTCAGGTTGAGCGTGCGCGAAGATCAGATCGTCCGGCTCCTCCTGCTCGGCAGAACAAACAAGGAGATTGCCCACCGTCTCCAAATAAGCGAAAAAACGGTGAAACATTACATGACGCTCCTGATGCAGAAGTTGCATGCCCGCAACCGGGTAGAGGTCGTGCTCGCAGCGCAAGAACTTGGCGGTTTCGCCGCCGAAAAGGCGAGCAGTCAGAAGGGCAACGGTTTCCTCAATTGAAGGTATTCCGAGGCCGTTCACAGCACGGGAACGTTCCTAAAGCCAGCTTTGATCAGAGCCAGCTTGCTGATGGGCAATTCGACATCGACCACCGTACCGCCGGCGTCCGATCGAATGACGAGCGTGCCGCTGAAGGTTTCGACGCGGCTCTGGATGCCGCGGAGGCCAAGCCTGGACCCGTCGCCGGCAGGTGACCTGCACTCCGATGCAAGACCACCGCTATCCGATATCTGCAATCCGATATTTGCGCCTCTCAGTTCAGCGCGAACGCGCTGCCCGGCGCCGCCAGCATGCTTGAACGCGTTACTCAACGATTCCTGGACGATGCGATAGATGCAGATCTTCAAGGCGCCTGTGACATGCTCCGGGAGATCGCCGAACACGACGTCGACCCGGGTGCCAGTCAAATTCTCATGGCGCTCGGCGGCGAGCCTGATGGCCTCTCCTACCCCAAGATCACCGATCTCCGGCAACACCAGCCCCGCCGACAGAACGCGCAGTTCATGGATGACACCGGCCGTCAGTTCCTCGATGACTGCGGCATTGGCGGCATTTTCCCTTGCCGATCCGTCTTTGCGGAGCCTACCGAGCCGAAGCATCAACAGGCTCAGAATCTGTATCGGACCATCGTGGAGGTCGAGGCCTATGCGCCCGATCAGCTCTTCATTGGCCGCATTGGCGTCCAGTCTGGCACGCTCGGCCTGCAAGCGAAGATCCTCGTTCGTTGCCGCCAGCTGTTGCGAATCCCGGAAGCGTGCCTGGAGCTCTGCCCGCTGGGACGATATCAGCCGACTCCCACGGCGCACGATGAGATAGAGCACCGCGAGCATGACCAGGGTGGTGAAGCACACGACAATCCACGTCCGCATCACACTGAGCTCGAGCTGCGCGGCGAGAATCTCGGCATTCTCGTAGATCTCGCCGACGGCGATTACCTCTCCGGTCGTATTGCGATGCAAGGGTGCATAGACTTCGATCGTGGGCAGACCGAGCTGTCGCTCGTGAGCGCTTTCGCCACTCGTCATGTCATCGAACTCGGCGATGATTTCACCGCTTGCTGCCTTGGTGACGTCCGTCGAGGTGTATTTCTGACCGATTAGGTCCTTCGGCTTGTTGACGTAGATCACCGTACCGTCGAGCTGCCAGATTTTGACGGAAATGATGCTTCTTCGGATGGGCTGATCATCGAAAAGCAGGGCATCAAGCGCCTTGTGGCTCCCGGCCGGCAACCGGCCGTCCGGGCCGATATCCTGAATCAGTGGTTCGACAAAGGCATCGAGAAAGGCGGCCCCGGCCGAACCGGATACCGCGAGGATGCTTCGCGTGACCTGCCGGTTGATCCAGGTCCCGAGCACGGCCATCGACAGGCACAAAACCACGGCCGCCGCCGCCAGAAACTGGCCCGACAGGCTCAAGCCCGAAAACCAGCCGTTCCCTCTCTCGTGCTCCTCCATGACAGATGGCATCCGTTCCCGTTTCCCCTCGGCAGGATACACGCGAAGCGGCAAACGCCAATAGCCTTACCACCAGCGATCGGATGGGTCAGCGCTCCCGGAACGCCTTGCTGAACTGATCGACAATCGGCTTGACGAGATAGGACAGAGCGGTTCGTTCGCTGGTCGTGACATAGACTTCCACCGGCATGCCGGGAATGAGCCGGCTCTGGCCAATCTTGGCCAGTTCTCCTTCTTTGATCTCAACATCACCCTTGTAGTAGAGTTGTCCGCTGGCGGCATCGCGCGTGGTAGCGGGCGAGACGTGGGATACCAAGCCGAAAAGCTCTGGGGTCGTGCGCTGGTTCAGCGCAGTAAGGCGCAGCCGTGCCGAACTGCCGGGCTCGACCTGATCGATGGCCGTTGGTTGCAACATGACCTCGACCTTCAGCCGCGCATTCGTGGGAACGATGGTCACCAGAACTTCGGCGGGCGTGATGACGCCGCCGATCGTGTGGATGTTGAGCTCGTTGACCGTGCCGGAAAGCGGCGCGCGTATTTCGGTGCGCGAAAGGCGGTCGGAGATCGCCATTTGCCTGTCCTGGAGCTCGGACAGCTTGGTCTCGACAGCCGTCAGCTCGCGCTGCGCTTCCGTCCGGGCGGTCTCGTCGATGGCGATGATCTGCAGACGTATCTCGTTCACCTTGCTGCGCGCACGGGCAATGGCAGCGTCGATCTCACCCTGCTCGCCCTGGAGCCGAGCGAAATCCCGGTTCGCCGAATAAAGCGGCGCGCGCTCGATCAGTTGCTGGCGGGCAAGCTTTTCGAGCTTTGCTCGCTGCTCCTCCACCAGGGCGATCTCATCGGACTTGGAGCTGCGCTGGGCTTCCAGCCCGACGATCTCCTTCGCGACTTGGACAGTGCCCAACTCGAGCTGCTGCTTGCGGCTTTCCCGGTTGAGGCGATTGCCCTCGAACAGCCGCCTCTCGCCGGAGACAAGCAGGCGTCTTTCCGCATGGCCGAGATCGAGACCGCCGGGAAACTCGATTTCCGCCAGGAGATCGCGCTCTGCCAGAAGGCGGGTCCTGCGGACGGTCAGCTCGAGCAATTGCGCCCTGACGATGGACAGTTCGGCCCGGGTCTGTGCGTCATCGAGGCGAAGCAGGACCTGCCCCTCCTTCACGAGATCGCCCTCGCGCACGGCGATCTCGCTGACGATGCCGCCGTCGCGATGCTGGATGGCCTTGATCTGCTGGTCCACGGCGATCTGGCCCTGCGCGATGACCGCGCCGGACAGTTGCATCGTCGCAGCCCAGCCTCCCGCACCGGCAACCAGCAGGAAGCCGAGGGTGGTGCCGGCCAGAATCCGGGGACCGATGCGAAAGGGATTGCTGGTTTCCTTGCTCATTGAAGCCTCCCGTCAAACATGCTCGATGACGACGAGCATGCGAGCCCCGTCGATCGTCACGGTCGTTTCCCAAATGCCGTCCCGATTGAAGTCCGCCTCGATGATCGTCCGGCTCAGTTCGTCGATCCGGTCGTGGCGATAGCGGATGGCGACATCATCTTCTTCGAAGTCATTGCCGTAGATCGCCTCGAACTGGTCCTCATGCCTGTCGAGGACGCGTTCGAAGATGTCATATTTCGACATGTGGATCCTGTCACCGACGGAGAAATCGAGAATGATGTGATTTGTCGCGACAGGGGGTTCGCCGCCCGCCGCCGACGCGGCCGGAGGCAGGAAGCGGAAGACGTCGTCTCCCTCACCGCCCGCCAGGATATTCGCGTGCTGCGTGCTCGCGGTGATGTGGTCGTCCCCGCGTCCGCCGACGGCGGCCTCAAAGGAAGCGATCGTATCGTCCCCGATTTCGCCGCCGGATGCCCGGCCGCCGTCGAGATCGATGGTCACTCCGGAAACCGTGCGGGAATAGTCGATCGTATCGTGCCCTTCGCCGCCGTCATGGATATCGTCGTCCCCGTCGAGGGCCGCCACGATGCGATCGTCGCCGGCACCGCCGAAATTGCCGTCACGGCCGCGACCGTCGATCAGGAGATCGTCGCCATCGCCGCCGTCGAGACGATCGTCGCCGTCCCCGCCGTCCAGGATGTCGGCGCCGGCGCCGCCGAACAGCATGTCGTCTCCCCCATCCCCGAAGAGGGTGTCGTCACCTGCATCGCCGTAAAGCCGGTCGTCGCCGTCCCCGCCGGAAATGGTGTCGTTGCCGGCACCGCCGAAAACGATGTCGTTGCCATGCCCGGCGAAGACGATATCATCGCCGTCGCCCGCCACGATATGATCGTCGCCCGCCCCGCCGGCGATGACATCGTCGCCGCCCCGGGCATCGATATTGTCGTGCCCATCGCCGCCGGCGATGTCGTCGCCGCAGGAACTGCCGAGGATGATGTCATCACCCCCCGATCCTTCGATGCGGTTTCGCCCGACGTTGAAATAGGCGACCTGCTCGACGAAGAAATCGCCATCCGTGATTTCATAGGTGAGCGTCACGCGCCCTTCGAGTTTCGGCCCGGCCTGAAACAGCCAATGCCCGTTTGCCGCCACCAACGTCCCCTGCGACACTGTCAGGTTCCGTATGGAAAGCGGATCGCCATCCGGATCGTGGGCGTTGCGCAGCAAGTCGGAAAGGGCGATGGCCAGCAAGGCGCATCCCGTGACATCCAGCAGATAGACGGGCCCCGTGACACGCGGCGCCCGGTTGACCCGCTCCGTCTCCCCGTTCTCGCCGGGATCGTCAGTTCCGGGCTCTTCCTGGCCGGCTCCTTCCGGGTTCGGTTCGGGAATGCCCGGCTGGCCTCCTCCTCCCGCAGGCTCGCCCCCCGTGGCGGGCCCCTGGAAAAGCGAGCCGGGGAATGCGTTGTCATTGGCCGCAAGAGAACCGAAGCCAAATGTCTTTGCGCCGACCCATCCCCTAAATTCCATGTCGAACGTGACGCCCTCCGGCCGGGCGAGCCCCTGCAGGAAGCGCTCGTCGTTCGGCAGGTCGCTTTCCTGCGGATAGTGGTCCGGGGACGAAAGCTCGTGATCGACCGGCAGGACCAGATCCTGCAGTGTATCCGAAGACGGCGCTTCGCCTTCCTTTTCCGCCCGTTCGCGATCCTCTCTTCCCTCCTCTGCCGGCCGGGCGCTGCTCTCGAAGAAGGAGCGGAGATAGAGGACCAGGCCCGCCACTATCAGGCCGAGCGTGAAGGGTGTCCTGGATTTCCTATCCGCTCCCTTCAAGACATAGCGCTCGGAAGGATCGGGTTCGACGGAGGTCTGTTTCGTTGCCTTTACATCGATGATCATGTCGAAACCCGCGCAGCAAGGCCGGCGCGCTCCATTCTCGTGTGGCTGGCGGATGCGGCGGCCGGTGCGGGCGGGGTCGCCTGGATGACGGCGCCGAGCACGTCCTCCTTCGGCCCGAAGGCCGTCATCTTGCCGTTCTGCACCACCGCCACCATATCGACCGCGGCTAGCGCGCTCGGGCGATGCGCGATGACGACGACGATGCCGCCACGCCCCTTCACGCCTTCGATGGCGGCGGTCAGGGCCGCCTCGCCCTCGCTGTCGAGGTTGGAATTGGGCTCGTCGAGCACGACGAGGAACGGATCGCCGTAAAGGGCGCGCGCGAGGCCGATGCGCTGGCGCTGGCCGCCGGAGAGCGACACGCCGAGCGGACCCAGTTCCGTCTTGTAGCCTTCGGGCAGGCGCACGATCATGGGATGGACGCCCGCCGCCGCGGCCGCCTTGACGATGGCCCGGGCCTCCGCATCGCCGTCGAGGCGCGATATGTTCTCCTCGATGGTGGCGTCGAGCAGCGAGACCTCCTGCGGCAGGTAGCCGATATAGGAACCCAGCCGGGTGTCTTCCCATTGGGTCAGTTCCGCGTCGTCCAGCCGCACGCTGCCGCGCAGCGTGGGCCATATCCCGCTCAAGGCGCGCGCCAGGGTGGTCTTGCCGCCGCCGCTGGAGCCGATGACGCCGAGGGCCTGCCCGGCCCGGAGCTCGAAACTGACGTCGCTCAGCAGCACCCGGCCCGATCCGGGCGCGGCGACCGTGAGACCTTCGACTTTCAGCGAGCGCTCCGGCGCCGGCAGGTCCATCGGCTCGCTCGCGGACTGCAGCGCCACGACCGTTTCCCTCAGCCGCTGGAAAGCCGCCCTCGCGGCGACGACGCTCTTCCAGTTGCCGATCGCAAGATCGATCGGCGCCAGCGCCCTTGCCGAGGCGACGGAGGCGGCGATGATGGCTCCGGCGGACAGCTGGCCTTGGATGGTCAGGTAAGCGCCCAGCCCCAGCACCGCCGATTGCAGGATCATCCGCACGACGCGCGAAATGGCGCCGAACGTGCCGGTGATGTCATTGGCGCGCGTCTGAAGATGAAGATGATCTTCATTGGCCCGGTTGAACCGTTCGACGGCCCGGCGGGCAAAGCCCATCGCCTTCAGAATATCGGCGTTGCGGGCATTGGAATCGGCGATGGCGTTGCGTGTCACGACGGCAGTGTGGGTGGCGCTCGCCAGTCTCCGCGTCATCAGTTCCGTGACGATGGTCAGGAGCGTCAGCAGCACCGCCCCGCCGAGGGCAAGCGCGCCGAGAAGCGGGTGAAGGATATAGACGAAGGCCAGGAAAAGCGGCATCCACGGCAGATCGAACAGGGCGACCGGCCCCTGGCTTCCGAGAAAGCCGCGAACCGTATCGACGTCGCGCCCGCGCTCGAGCGATTCCGCCGTCGAGAAGCCGAAGCGCGGCATGTCGACGGCGACCCGATGCGCCAGCGGCGCGATCTTCCGGTCGAGACGGGCACCCATCCGCACGAGGATCTGCGAACGCAGGATGTCGAACAGGCCCTGAAAGAAATAGAGACCGACCGCCAGGATCGAGATGGCGAGCAGCGTCGGGATGCTCGCGCTCGTCAGCGCGCGGTCGTAGATCTGGAGCATGTAGAAGGCGCCCGTCAGCGCCAGGATGTTGATGACACCGGACATGGCGAAGAGGAAGAGGCCCACGGCGCGAAAGCCGCCGGTCAGTTTCTCGGCATTCTTCCGCCTGGTTGCGGACATCGGCTCTTTGGAACGCATGACTATCACCCGCTGAACTGGATTTCGCTTGCCGGAGGCGCCCCGGGCGCCTCCGGCCCCAAGCATGCTAGAGATCGAAATCGCCGGCCGTCAGGTTGTGCGAGCCCTTGACCGAGAACTTGAAGTCCGCCGCGTTGCCGCCGGACGTATTGCCCTCGATCACGGTGTAGTCGATGCCGTCCCGGTTCTCGTGGGTGACGAGCAGTTCGCCGCTCGCGCCGGAGAATGCGCCGGAGACCAGCGTGAAGGACTGGTTGCCGGATGCCGTCCAATTGGCGTCCATTGCGCTGAGGTCCAGCCTGTCGCCGGGCTGGAAGCCCATGATCGTGTCGCCATCCGCATCGGCCGCCGACAGGAAGCGGAAGATGTCGTTGCCAGCCCCGCCGTCGATCACGTTCACGGCAGCGCTTGCCGTTATGACATCGTTGCCCGATCCGGTGATGATGTTCTCGATGCCTCGGATCGTGTCGGAGCCGGACTGGGCGCTGACCACGCTGCCACGGCCATTGAAGCCGGTGCCGAGATCGGCCGTGATGTTCGCATTGATGGCGGACATGTCGAGCGTATCGTTGCCGTCGCCGCCATTCATATGGTCGCCGTAGTAGACGTCGTCGCCATCGCCGACCGACGCCACGAAGATATCGTTGCCGTCGCCGCCGAAGACCGTGTCGTTACCGAGGCCCCCGTCGAGCAGGTCGTCGCCGCTTTCGCCGAAGAGACGGTCGTTGCCGGCATCCCCGTAGATCATGTCGCTGCCGCCGCCACCGAGTACGTCGTCGGCGCCGTTGCCGGCAAAGATCATCTCCCGGCCGTTACCACCGACGATGGCCTCGCCGTTCGCCGTGCCGAACAGGACTGCAGACCCATTGTCCCCACCCCCCGTCTCGCCGGCCGGGTCGTCATCGCCGCCGCCGGAAACGGTGTCGTCGGCGCCATCGTCCTCGTCGTCATCATTTTCATTGCCGCCCACCGGCGGAACGACGTTGCCCGGCCCGACCTCTTCGCCGCCGGAGGTGAACTGCGGCAGGCCGCCGCCGCTGAAGAAGGTCAGCGAATATCCATCGCCCACGAGCGTGGTGGAGCCGTTGACGTTCCGGACCATGTCGTAATCGTCCAGGGTCGTGTCGTCGGGCAGTTGCACGACGTCCTGCGGCCGCAGCGTGCCGATGATCGTGTCGTTGCCGCCCTTGGTCTTGAAGACGACACGATGAGCCGACGCGAGCCGCGATATGTCGACCGTATCGTCACCGTCCGAGCCGACGATGGTGATCGTATTCAGCCGCAGGCTGGTCTCCTCGCCCTGCTCGGCGAAATCGCCGATCAGTTCGAAGCGGTCGCCGCCAGCGGTGCCCGAGCCGCCGGCCGGGTGGCCGTTGATGACGATCTCCTCGATCTCGGACAGTTCCGCGATGACCTGCGGGACGCCTTCGACGCCATTCACGACGACCGTGCGGGTCACCACGATCTCGGTGCCGCCGCCGCGCAGCACGAGACCCGGAATGACCGTCTCGGCGTCCTCGGCGGGATAGAAGCGGAAGATTTCGTAGGCGTCGTCGCCGGTGATGACGAAGGTATCACCGGCAATGCCTTCCGAACCGCCGTCGACCACGTCCCAGCCGCCATCCGGCGCCTGCCAGTGGATGATGTCGTCGCCGCTGTCGCCGAAGAGGAAGTCGTCCCCCGTCCCGCCATCGATGACATCGTCGCCCGCGCCGCCGTTGATCGTGTCGCCGCCACCGCCCCCGAGAATGATGTCGGCGCCTGCGGTGCCCTCAAGGGCATCGCCGCTGGCGGTTCCGGCAATGGTCGTTTCGCCGGCAAGGATGAAGTCCGCGCGGTTCACCATATTATTGCCGATTCCCGGAACGCCGTTGAGCGTGATCGAGCCGCCGCCGGCGATATCGATGCGGGTCCTGCTGCCGTCGGACGTGATGGAGACGCGCGCGTCGAAGTCCGCGTCGGTGATGCCGAGGCCGCTCAGGTCGACCTTGTCCTGGCCGCCGCCGGTGGGATTGGCATCGAAGCTCGTGACGACGTCGTCGCCGAAATCCAGCCCGTCGTAGACCAGCCTGCTGAAGCCGGCGCCGAGATTGATCGTATCGTTACCGGCACCGCCATTGACCGCATCGTTGCCGCTGCCGGCATTGATGACGTCGTCGCCGGCGCCGCCATGGAGGAAGTCGTCCCCGTCGCCGCCGAACAGCCGGTCGTTGCCGGCCTCGCCGTACAGGCTGTCATTGCCGGCGCCGCCGGTGATGACGTTGTCGAGTTTGTTGCCGGCCCCCGTGAAGGCACCGCCGCCCGTATAGGTCAGGTTCTCGACATTCGCGTCCAGCATGTAGCTTGCGACCGTCGTCTGGACGGTGTCCGTTCCGCCGTTCTCCAGCTCGACCACCGTATCACCGATGTCATCGACGATGTAGGTATCGCCCCCCGAGCCGCCGACCAGAAGATCAGCGCCGGCGCCGCCGTTGAGCGTATCGGCACCGTTGTTGCCGAACAGCATGTCGTCGCCGGTATTGCCCAGCAGCGTCGTCGACTGGGAACCGCCGAGATCGACCAGGATGGTATCGACATCCGGCGCGGCCTCCAGCGTGGTGCCCGTCCCGGTGTGCAGCGTGTAGCTGCCGCGCATGACCTCATCGCCCTCGTCATCGGCGACGTAAAGCTCATAGCCCTGATAGCTGCCGCCGTCGAAAGTGATCGTCTCGACGGCATTGCCGGGATCGTTGAACTGGCCCGCCACGCGGATCGTCTGGCCGTTGAGCACGATGACGAGATCGCCATTGGCAGCCCGGCTGAAGTTGAAAGCGGAAAGCGCCTCGCCATTCGTCGCCACGCTGATCCGGTCGTTGCCGGAAGTCTCCTCGATGCGGTCCGTGCCGTCGGCAAGGCCCATGACATAGATGTCGTCGCCGGCACCGCCGCGCAAGGTGTCGTTGCCGGCGCCGCCGATCAGCACGTCATTGCCGGAAAGGCCGTTGAGCGTATCGTTGCCCTCGAAACCCATGAGGACATCGTGGATCAGGCCCGTGCCCGCAACGTTACCGTTCAGCGTTTCGCCGGCGGCGGTGCCGGAAATCACGTTCATCGTCAGGTCGGTGAATTCAAGCCGCTCGATATTGCGCACCGTGTCACGGCCGTCGAGAACGGGCCGCTCGGTCACGCCCTCGATGTTTTCGGCAAGCGGATCGGTTTCGTCCGTGGCCGGCGGCGCGTGGTCGACATAGAGGCTGCCGTCCGTGTTCACGCCGAAGGCGTAATGCTCGCGAATGCCCGTATAGACGGCCGTGTCGATATCGCCTGCGGCATTGCCGTCGACGATCTCGCGCACGATCGACAATTGGCCCGGATTCAAGACGCCGGCCAGCATCAGCATGTCCAGAGAGCGCGCGCCGAACTGCGCGGTTGCGCCCGCCCGCAGCACCCCGTTCACCATGTCGGTCTGGAGATAGACCTTCTTCGTCATCCCGTCGGCCGTGTAGACCTGACCGTCCGCGACGATGCGGATGCGCACGTTGAGCCATTTGTCGCCGTCGATGACGTCGTCGCCGGCAAGACCCTTGATGCGGTCGCTACCGCCACCGCCGAGCAGGATATCGGAGGCATCTGCCGTTTCGAGGACGATCGTCTCCGCAACGCCGTCGTTTCCGATCTCGACATGGCGCTTGCGATGGGCGACCAGCATATCCAGCCCGTCGACAAGAGCGACGTTCCGCTCCAAAAGGGCATTCGAATAGGAGTAGAGGGGCGCATCCGGACCGGGAATCGCCGCCGTGCCGGTCGCCTCCACCCTTGTATTGACCGGCACCACGCGGCCCGTCAGCACGTCGTCGAATTTCCAGCCGGAAAGCCCCTCCACCAGATCGAAGCGGTCCCGCAGGATGAAGGCTTCCTGGTTCGCGAAGACGGGAATACCGAGATCGGAATTCGCCGCCATCGGATCGTCCTTGTGGATCGCCCAGTCGAAGCCCGACATGCCGTTGCTGCGCTGGATGCCGACGCCCTGGAACATGATGTCGTCGCCGGCCTCGGCGTCATAGTCCGTATCCCCGCTCTGGCCGTTCAGCACGTCGTTGCCGACGATGGTAGAGTTGAACATCAACTCGGAATTTTCACCGGCCAGCGTATCGAAGCGGCCGCCGCCCTCCAGCCAGTCGTCGCCGGCCTCGCCGAGCAGGAAATCCATTCCGTCGCCGCCGAGGATGAAGTCGTCGCCGACGCCGCCCATGACGGTCTTGCCGTCGGGGCCGGCGATCAGGAAGTCGTTGCCCTCGTTGCCGAAGATCAGCGAAAGCCCGCTACCACCATGGATGACGTCATTGCCTTCCTCGCCATGCAGGAAGTCCATCGCGCCGATGTCGGTTCCCGCATTGGTGATGATGTCGTCGCCCGAGCCGCCGTGGATATGATCCACGCCGTAGCCGCCTTCGAGACGGTCGTTGCCGGCCCCGCCCCAGATCGTGTCGTCACCCTCGCCGGTGATGATGTGATCGTCATTGTCGGTGCCCTGGACAACGACGTGCTCGCCGCCATTGTAACGCAGATATTCGGCAATGCCGTCGCCATCCGCATCACGACGCTCGACCAGAGGAGACAGGGCCTCCAGATAGGGATTGTCCTGGACGGGGTCGCCCTGGCCCGTCATGGCCAGTTGCCTTGCCGCGTCGAGATAGAGAACGCGGTCCGGGCGCGAGAAGAAGTCGCCGGGGATCGCGGTGCCCGTTTCGGCGAGATCGGTCGTGCGCAGGGCCATCTTGGAGAGCGAATTGCCTTCCAGTTCGGAGAGCAGGTTGAGGCCCTGGACGCGCGACAGGTAGTAGAAGCGGTCGCCGTCCTGCAGGTTCTCCATCTGCAGTTCGAAGATGAAGGAGAAGGTGGAGCCGAGCATGCCGCCGAAATCCATCTTCTTTTCGGCAAGCCCGCCCACCCACAGGTCGACATTGGCAAGACCGCCGAGCCCGTCGGCATAGCCGCCCGTACCGGAAAGAAAGGCCGCGCGGTCAGCCGGCGGCAGGATGGTCCGGTTCGCGCCGAGGCTTTCGTCCCAGAACGTCTCAGCCGTGCCGAACACGATCGCCATCGCCGCCGCGCGCTTGCCGTCCACCGTCGTCTCGCCCGCAATCGTCGCATGCGTGCCGTAGGCTGCGATGAAATTGACGATGGAGGCCGGGTTCTTGAGGTTGAGCGCGAAGTCAGTCCAGTTCGCATAGGGGGCCAGCTGGCTATCGCCCTGGGCCATGGCCTGGAACTGGGCCCGCGCCTCGTTAAGGGTCGGCATGCCGGTATCGCGGCCGCGCGCGATGTTGATCGTCGCCAGGTCGAGCGGGATGCCGAGCAACTGGTTGCGCAGGGTATTCGTGACGAACTCGTCGATCTCATTGCCGACCTGGGCGCTCATGCCGCGAATGACCGCACCGGCCGCCTGTGCATGGGTCAGGCTCCCGCCCTCGTCATAGGCGACGGGATTGAGGAACGCATCGAACAGCGACATGGGATTCGTCGACCCGTCGGCAGCAATACGATCGACAGTCTCGTTGAGCATCGAGTGGCCGAAGCGATAGACCACGTTGGCGAACTCGGAGAAGATCGCGGGATTGATGTCGGCATCCGGCTCGAACAGGAAGGCATCGACATCCGGCTGCATCTTGCGGGCGAATTCCTCGAAAACGAGGTGCTGGTATTCCATTTCGGTGACGAAGCGCGCCGCCTGGAAGAGGCGCTCGCCATCCCAGACGAGATCTTCGAGATTGGCGGGAACGGCGGCGACGTCCACCAGCAGCCATTCGTTGAGGAAGGCGATATCGCCATTCGCCGCGGCCTCGAGCGCGACCTGCTTTGTCTCCTCGACCATGCGGTTGTGTTCGCCGTGGAAGATATGGTGGATGGTCGTCAGGCCGATATTCTCGTTTCCGCGCCCGTCGCCGGTGATGAAATGCGCATCCAGAAGCTCGTCGTCATATTCGAGATTATGCCCCATGCTGCTCGCGACGGCATTGCCCGCCACGCCGTCGGCATCCTCGGCAAGCTCGCCGCCGGCCGTGAAGATCGGCACGGCGTTGTGGGCGATGTCGTCGAGGAACGCATGGCCGGTGCGGAAGGCGCCGAGGGCGGTCGGATCGACGGGATTGTCCGGATCGCCCTCGACAAGGACATCGTCACCCGTCCCGAAAATGCCGTCCGCGCCGAGCCCGACGACCAGTTGGGGATAGCCGTTGGCGCCGGGGATGAAGTTGCCGTATTCATCGGTCGCGATCAGGGGAATATTGCCGATATCCGCATCGGTAAGCCTGATACCGAGCATGTCCTCGGCATGCGCCTTCACATCCGCCCACGTCGCCAAGCCGTGCCCGTTTCCCTCGAGCAGGCGACCGGACGCAACGGGGGTACCGTCCGGCCCCTCCTCATATTCGCGCATGAAGACCTGCTTGGAGGCGTGAGAGCCATAGGTCTGGTTCTGATCCACCCATGGCGTCGTGGTGTTGCGCGCACCCTCGCCGGTGGTCGCACGGGTCAAGACCATGAAGTTGGTATGCGGAGTGGCAGGGTTGTAGAGCGGATCGTCCGGCGAGAGCGGAATGTAGACCACACCGTTGCCGCCCTTGGCCACGAGATCGAGGCCATGATCGAAAAACTGTCCGAACAGGGTGAAGAGGGCGCTGAAGGGCGCGGAATCGCCGATATCCGGCGACACATTGGGCAGGAAGACCGTCGGGCCGTCCATTTCGATGCCGTTCTGCGCGAGAAGCGCGTCGAGTTGGCCCTTGGCCAGCCCATAGGCCTGGGAATTTACCGGCAGTTCCTTCACGATGGCGTGGGCGGCGCGAATGGCCTGCAGAGCGTCGACCTGCGCCTGTCCCACGACGCCGGCATATTCGAGCGCGGCGACGATGGCCGCCGGGTTGTCGAGCGTCTGGTCGACGACGAGATTGGAGATCAGGCGGGGCGCCGCATCGACCACATCGCCGGGCTGGCCGTAGTTGTTGTTGGATGCGTAGGGGAACGTGCCCGTCCCCTGGCCGAACGCAGGATCGGTCAGGGACAGGAACTGCTGGTCCGCCGAGCCCCAGTGCTCCCGGCCGGGCAGGAGGTTATTGTAGCTGCCGTCGACGGTCCGCAAGCCATAGGGAAGCAGGTGAATCTGCGCGGCGGCGGGAGAATTGGGGTCCACGCCGCCGGCCTCCGCGACGAGCGTGTAGAGATCCTCGCCGGCGGCATGCCTTTCGGCGATCTTGATCTGTTTCAAGATGAACTGCAGGTCGTGCTTGACGATATTGACCATGACCATTCTCCCCTTGGTAGCGTCCCCTGACGCTTCTTGTCGGCCACGCGCGCCGCCTTCTGCGGGCGCGATGCGCATTTCGGGAGAATGATGCGCCTGATCTCGGCTCTCGCGCCATGACGGATGGTCTGACGAGTTGCTTCCCCGAAAGGGCAACCGGACCAGATCGCAAGGCGGGGACCTTACTCGACTTTGGTCCGAGCGGATGATTGGACCATCGGCGCTAGCCGACAAGGCGGATCCGTGATCGTTTGGCGAGAGGGCCACAGGAGCATTTTCAAAGCCGATGGTCGATGCAGCAGCCACATCGCCACGCTTTCATCGGGCACACGGCTTCCGGAGCCTGAGCCAGCCGATACAGTTTGCGCTGTCGGGTGGCCTCATCATGCTGGCGGCGATGTTCCTTGCCGGCGTCGTCATCTCCGGCATCGTCACCCGCGCGACGGTGGAAAGCACCGCGGCAAGCTCCGCTCTCTTCCTGGACAGCCTCCTCTCCCCCCTGGTCCAGCAACTGGCGCGTCGGGAAGTGCTCGGCCCGCAGGCCATCGCGCGCCTGGACGAGGCGCTGAAGGAAGGCGCCTTCGCCGACCGCTTCGCCCATGTCGACATCTGGAGGAGTGACGGGCTCGTCACCTATTCGACCACATCCGATCTGATTGGCGGGCGATTTCCGCCACCGGAAGGCGCCGCCATGGCATTCGACGGCGAGGTTTCGGCACGATACACCGATCTTGCCGCCGGCGAACATGTCGCGCGGGCGTGGACGACGAAATATCTGGAAATCTACGTTCCCCTGCGCGAGCACGGGTCCGGCCGCATCATTGCCGTCGTTGAAATCCATGAACTGACACAACCGCTCGAAGCCAAGCTGCTGAAGCTGCGGGTGCAGACATGGCTCGTCGTCAGCGGGGCGGCCCTGTCGATCGCACTCGCCTTGACCGGTGTCGTCTACAGCAACAGCAGATTGATTGGACGGCAGCAGGTCGCCCTGGAGAGCCGCCTTGCCGAGATCGAGCGCGTCTCCCACCAGAACAGCGAGTTGCGCATGAAGGTCCAGCGGGCCTCGGGCCGGCTGGTGGAGATGAACGAAAGCTACCTGCGCAACGTGGGCGCCGAGCTGCACGACGGCCCGGTTCAACTCATCGGTCTTTCCGCACTCAAGATCGAGCAGGTCCGGCGCGCGGCGGACAAAGACGGGCGGGCGGCGATACTGACGGCGATCGAGGGCCTTCTGGGCGATGCATTGCATGACATGCGCGCGATCGCGCGGGGATTGGTGTTGCCGGAGATCCAGGCGCTGTCCCTGCGTGAGATCGTCGAAAGCGTGGTGCGCGTGCATGAACGAAGAACCGGCACCGCCGTCTCCCTGATCTGCGACGGCACGCCGCCGTCCCGCTCCTCGCAGGCAATGCGCCTGTGCGCCTACCGCTTCGTGCAGGAGGGCCTCAACAACGCCTATCGCCATGCTGGCGGGCATGGGCAAACCGTCGAATGCCGGCACGAAGGCGACGTTTTCGTCTTGCGCGTCAGCGACGACGGCGCGGGGACGGCCGGACGCCCGGAAACGTCCGAGGGCAGCCTCGGATTGTTCGGGCTGCGGCAGCGCGTGGAGAGCCTCGGAGGCACGTTCTCCGTGCGCCATGGCCGACAAGGCACAGTCATCGAAATGGCCACAGTCCTGAACGGAGGAGATGAAGTATGAATGCGCCGATCAGAATTATCGTGGTTGACGATCATCCGTTGTTCAGAGCAGGCGTCACGCAATCGCTCGCGCTCGACCCCACAATCACAGTCATCGCGGAAGGAAATTCCGGCAGCCAGGCGCTCGAACTGGTCGAGCGCCATGAGCCGGATGTCATCCTGCTCGACATATCCATGCCGGGCAACGGCATCGATGCCGCCGCGGCGATCACCGCAACGCAAAGGCCGCCGCGTGTCCTGATGCTCACCGGCTCCGACGACGGCCATGACGTGATGCGGGCAATAGAGGCCGGTGCATCTGGCTACGTTCTGAAGGGTATTAGCGCAAACGATCTGATAGCCGCCGTGAAGAGCGTCGCGGCCGGCGAAACCTTCGTAACACCGAGCCTCAGCCTCGGTCTTCTCACCCGGTTGAGCGGCAAAGCGGAAACGGCGCCCCTCGCCCGCCTTACCTTGCGAGAGCTACGCGTCCTTGAGCTTTTGGCGCAAGGGCTCAGCAATCGAGGGATCGGCGGAAACCTTGGAGTCCATGAAAAAACCGTGAAATTCCACGTGACAAATATTCTAAGGAAGCTGAAGGTCCGCAACCGCGTTGAAGCGGCTCTGGCCCTGAAGGAAAGGTAATAGTCCGTGCTATTTCCTCTCGCTTGGCCTGCCCCGTGAAGGCCGAAACGGCCTACTGCCCCGGGCCGCATCTTCGCGGTGCGCCGAGCGTCTGGATCGAAGGCCTGACGCGCGAGCACGCGTATGCTTGTCCAACAGAACTCGCCTCACGAAAGGCGGCCACGGCTAAACCCGCTATTCGAGCGGCGTCGCCGGGTCGGCACTATTCTTGGTGCGTCCTGGCACCATGCACGAGAACAAACGTCTGTGACGGACCGATTGCGGAGCGCTTCATTGGACGAAACCGGAACAGAGAGGGATCAGCCAGCCTGCCCCGGTTTGTCAGGGTTTCCGCGAAGCATTCTCCGCTCGACACGGGGGATGCTTCGGAAGGGAGCCACGATTGATTGCGCGTGGCTTGGTGACCCTGTTTCCAGCAGGAATGTCCGCTTCATCCTCGGTATGGATGGTGGCCATGGCCGTTTTCAAGTCTTCCAGTGCCAGCTTGAATTGTTCGAGATCGGTCTTCTCAGACTTGAGCCCGAAGGCTGACGGACAAGCCATTTGCTCGTCCGTCAGCCAAAAAAACTACTCATCAGTCAGGCTCCTTCACGCCAGCCTGAATCATAGCCCTCACGACAAATCAATCGGCCCGGCGCTCGCCGCCGGCTGCACGGTTATCCTGAAACCGGCCTCCGAGACGCCGCTGACCGCCTATGCGATGGCCCGTCTCGGTGAGGAAGCGGGCGTGCCGCCAGGCGTCGTCAATGTCCTGACCACGACGAACCCGAGTGGCGTGACCAATGCCATGCTTGCCGACCCGCGCGTGCGCAAGCTCTCCTTCACCGGCTCGACCGGCGTCGGCCGCACCCTTCTCGCCGAGGCCGCCAAGTCGGTCGTCAGCTGCCCGATGGAACTCGGCGGCAATGCGCCCTTCCTCGTCTTCGACGACGCGGATCTCGAAGCCGCGCTCGACGGCGCCATGGTCGCCAAGATGCGCAATGCCGGCGAAGCCTGCACGGCCGCCAACCGCTTCTACGTCCAGTCAGGCATTCACGACGCCTTCGTCGCGGGGCTGACCGCGCGCATGGCCGCGATGAAGGTCGGCCCCGGCTACGATCCCGACACGCAATGCGGTCCGATGATCACGACGAATGCGGTGCGCAAGATCGACAGGCTCGTCTCGGAAGCGGTGGCCGCTGGCGCCCGCGTCACGACAGGGGGCAAGCCGCTTTCGGGGAACGGCTACTTCTATCCACCGACCGTCATCGAAAACGTGCCCACCGACGCCGCCATCGCAGGCGAGGAGATCTTCGGGCCCGTCGCCCCGGTCTACAGGTTCGAAACCGAACTGACGAGAACAATCGCTCCTGAATGGAAAGGAACCCGCCGGTCAGTTCGATAGCATAGCGTCGCTAGACCGGGAGGTGAGCTTGGCACACGAGCTCGCTCTTACGACGAGCCGTCTCCAGGCCCAATTCGATAAACCGGTTCGCGTGGCGGGCGAGCGCGACGTTGTCGTCCCAGAGGTTGCGCCAGATCGCCGTCTTGAGCGACAGGTCCCTGTCGACGATGGTCGTCGAGAACGATTCGAAAGTGACGTAGTCGTCCCAGCCGATCGCAACAAGCGCGTCGAAAATCGCTGCGAAGTCGATCGTGCCCGTTCCGAGATAGCCGCGATGGCTTTCGCCGATATGGACATAGCCGATCTTGTCAGCCGCGTGGCGAATGGCGAGGCCGACATCGGCCTCCTCGATGTTCATGTGGAACGTGTCGAGATGCAGGAGCACGTTGGACGCTCCGGTGTCGCGGATATAGGCCAGTCCTTGTGCCGCGGTGTTCAGCATGTTGCTCTCAAAGCGATTGACGATCTCGAGATTGAGCGTGACGCCGGCGGCCTTCGCCCGGTCCGCCACCTTCGACAGGGCGGAGACACTGGTGTCCCAGGCCTTGCGCGTCAGGCTGTGTTCCTGCTTGCCATGGGCGGAGCTAAGGATGCCGGCCAGTTTCGTGCCGCCCAGGTCGCGCACCAGGGCTACGGCGCGGTAGAGAATATCGACGCCGTTCGCCACGACCGATGCATCCTCGCTGGAAATGTCGCCCTCCGGCGGAAGGCCCATGCTTATCGCTACATCCAGGCCGAGTTCACCGAGGCGACCGGACAGCCATTTCACGTCGACCTGCTCGGGATCGAGATAGGAGAATTCGATGAGCTTGTAGCCGAGCCTGTGGGTGCTCTCGAGCGCCTTCTCAAGATCGCTCCTGGACGAGCCCGCGCTCCAGACGAAGGAATGGACACCGATTTTCGACATAGCCGGCCGCTTTCTGAAAGGAAAAATGGAAGATCGGCCGGGCACGCCGCTTGCGGGGCGCCCCGGCCGTCCGGGAGAAGGATTTAGCGGGCTGCGGTCCAGCCCTTGTAGTCCTTGACATTTTCAGCCGTGATCAGCTTCGGGTCGAGCAGCACGATGGGTTCGGCCGGCTTGTTGCCCTTCAGCACTTCGACGCCAAGCTGCAAGGCCTGGCCGGCCATGACATAGGGATCCTGCGAGGCCGAGGCCTTGATCATGGAATTGCCGCTGGCCAGCGACTTTTCAATGTCCGGCGCGCCGTCAACGGCCGTGAAGAAGAACTCGCTGCGGTTCAGCTGCTTGGCGGCAAGTTCCGCACCGATCGCGGTCGGGTCGTTGATGGCGAAGACCGCGTCGATCTTGTCGAAGCGGGTCAGCAGGCCCTGCATGACGGCAAGACCGCCATCACGCGAGCCCTGGCCGTTCTGGTCGTCAGACAGGATCTTAATGTCGGCATGTTTGCCGAGTGCGTCCTTGCACCCCTGGACGCGCTCGAGGATCGAGGAGGAGGCCGGGCCGTTGATGATGACGACGTCGCCCTTGTTGCCGAGCTTCTCGGCGATGTAGTTGCAGGCTTCTTCGCCAGCCTTGACGTTGTTCGTCATGACGGTGACATCGGCGCCGGGAGCCGAAACGTCGAATGCGGCAACCACGACGCCGGCGGCTTGCGCCTTCTTCACGGCGGGTGCGATGGCCTTGGCATCGACGGCGTTCAGCATGATGATGTCGACGCCGGCGGCGATGAAGCTGTCGACCTGCGAGACCTGCTTGTTCAGGTCGTAGTCTGCCGAGACGGAGATGACTTCGACGTTCGGATTGATTTCCTTGGCGCGGTCCTCGATACCCTTGATGGTTGCGACGAAGAACGGATTGCCGAGCAGGCCGACCGAGATGCCGATCTTGTTGAGGTCCTTGGCGGCGGCGGGCATGGCGATCGTGGCGGCGAGCGCGGTGCCAATGAAGAGCTTCGAGATGAGACGCATGTTTTCCTCCTTTAGTGGCGCGTTTTGCGCCGTTGTCTCCGGTAACGACCGGTTCGTTCAACCGGACTTTATGTCCGGCTAAGTCCTTTCAGCCTGTACCGATCGAGGCCAACGGCGACGATGATGACGAGGCCCTTGATGATGTATTGCCAGATGTCCGAGACCCCCACGAGAATGAGGCCGTTGGAGAGCACGGCGATGATGAGCGCGCCGATCAGCGTGCCCCAGATGGAGCCGACGCCGCCGACGAACGAGGTGCCGCCGAGAATGACGGCCGCGATGGCATCGAGCTCATAGGCCTGCCCAAGCTGCAGGCCATTTGCGGCATAGAGGCGGGCGGCCGACATGGCGCCGCCGAGACCGGAAAGCAGGCCCGATATCGAATATACGAAGAGCAGCACCAGCGGCACCTTGATGCCGGTGAGACGCGCGGCCTCGGAATTGCCTCCGACGGCATAAATCCAGGTGCCGAGCACCGTGCGCTTGAGGATGAACCAGGAGACGATGATCGTCGCGATCGCGATGATGGCGAGCCACGGTATGCCGAACAGCGTACCGTTGCCGATGAAATCGAACGGCAGATCCGCATTGAAGACGGTCGTGTCGTTGCCGAGCAGGCGGGCAACGCCGCGGATGGCAGTGAGCGAGCCGAGCGTGACGATGAAGGGCGGAAGTTTGAGCCAGGCGATGATCGCGCCGTTGAGAAAGCCGCAGGCAAGGCCGGCAAGGATGGCGGCAGGAACGCCGAGCATGCCGAGATCCGGCACCAGCGAGACGATGACGGCGATCATGGCCGAGGCGGCGAGAATTGAGCCGACCGACAGGTCGATGCCTCCCGTCAGGATGACAAAGGTCATGCCCGCAGCCAGCACCGTATTGATCGAGGCTTGCTGCATGACGATCGACAGGTTGTTGACCGACAGAAAGCGGCCGGAAAGCAGATGGAAGCCGATTGCGAGCAGCACGAGCACGGGCAGCATGCCGAGCGCAGTCAGCGTCGAGCGCAGCTTCAGCTTGTCCATTCGGGCCTGTTCGGTTTCGCTTGCAGCCATGGTTTCGTCCCGTTTCTCTGTTTCGTCACGCCGCCGCGCCGGCAGTGCCTGTTGCCAGCGCCATGATGGCTTCCTGTTCGATCGGCTGGCTCACCTCGCCGGCGATGCGCCCCTCGCGCATGACCAGAACGCGGTCGGCAATGCCGAGAATTTCCGGCAGATCGCTGGAGATCACGACGACGGCGATGCCGCTCTGGGCAAGGTCGTCGATGATGCGGTAGATTTCGGATTTCGCGCCGACATCGACACCGCGCGTCGGCTCGTCGAGAATGATCGCCTTCGGCCTGGTTTCCAGCAGGCGGGCCAGCAGCGCCTTCTGCTGGTTGCCACCCGAGAGCGCGCCGACATTGATCTGCGTGCCGGCCGTGCGGATCGATAGCGCCTTGACGGCGCCGATGGCCCGCTCTCTCGCTTTGGCGAAGTTCAGAGCGCCGCCCGCCTTGGCATCCTCAACGATGACGCCGATATTGATGTTGTCGCTGATCGACATGTCGAGGAAGAGGCCGAGTGCCTTGCGGTCCTCGGTCAAGTAGGCGATGCCGGCATCGAGCGCATCCCTCGGCGAGGCAATCGCCAGCGTCTCGCCGTTCAGCCTGATCTCACCCGAGGTGCGGCGGTCGGCACCGTAGACGAGACGGGCGAGTTCAGTGCGGCCCGAGCCGACAAGGCCGGCAATGCCCAGCACTTCGCCCGCCCGCACATCGAAAGTGCAATCATGCACGCGCTGGCCGTCACCGACATTGGTGACGGAGAGAACGGCGGTGCGCACGCCTTCCACCTGCCGGTGCTCCTTTTTGTAGAAGGACGAAAGGTCGCGGCCGACCATCATCGAGACCAGCTTGCCGGCCGAGAGGCCGTCGCGCTCCAGCGTGCCGATATAGGCACCGTCGCGCAGCACGCTGACACGGTCGGAGAGCTGGTAGATCTCCTCCATGCGGTGGCTGATATAGATGACGGCGATGCCGTCGGCCTTCAGGCGGGCGATGACGTCGAACAGCCGATCGGTCTCGCGCGTGGTGAGCGATGTCGTCGGCTCGTCCATGACGATGATGCGCGCATTGGTGGTTAATGCGCGCGCGATCTCCACCATCTGCCGCTCGCCGAGCGAGAGTTCGGCAACCCGGCGAGTAGCATCGAAGCCGATGCCAAGCTGCTTGAGGATCGGCTCGGCCCGTCGGCGCATCTCGGCGTGATCGGCAAGGCCGAAACGCGACGGCTTGTTGCCCAGGAACATGTTCTGCGCCACCGTGAGGTTCGGCGCGAGCGAAAGCTCCTGATAAATGACGGCAATGCCATGGGCCTTGGCCTTCAAGGGATCGCCGAGCGTGACCGGCTCGCCATCGATCAGCACGGAGCCGCCGGGATCGGCGGTGTAAGCGCCGGACAGGATCTTCATCAGCGTCGACTTGCCGGCGCCGTTCTCGCCCATCAGGGCATGGACTTCGCCGGAATGCACCGTGAGGCTGACATGCGACAATGCCCTGGATGCACCAAAGGTCTTGCTGATGTCGCGCATTTCAAGAAGGGGAGTCGTGGCCTGTCCGGTCATGCACGCTTCTCCCTGATCTCGCCCCGCGTCATCACCTCGACCTGCCGACGCCAGTCCTGCCTGTAAGCCTCGATACCGGCGATGGCAGCGGGCGCGGCCACCGCGCAGTCGTTGACGAAGGGATTGCTGCCCGAAGCGTCGAAGACGAGGGCAGCAGCGCCGAAGGCGCTTCCTTCCGGATTGGCGCTGGTATGAACCGTCTGGCCCGGCCTCAAGACGGCGAGGATGGCGGCATAAAGGCCGGTTTTTACCAGGCCGCCATCGATGACTATGGTATTTTGCGAACCGATGAGGTCGAGCGACAGATCGGTCATCAGCGCGACATAGAGCAGGGCGGCGGCGGCACGCTCCTCTCCGTCGACAACAGGGCCGCTGAAACGTCCGGCATGACCCTGCATGGGGCCGCCCGCGGCAAAGGAGGGCAGCGCGAAGGCGCCCTTGGCAATCACCGCGGCCACGGCCTCCACCGAAACCGGTCTGGCCCAGCCGCCGCTCGCGACATCATATTCCCGGCCTCCCATGAAGCGGATGGTGGCGACCGGCTGGTGATCGACCGTGACATTGGCCAGCATGTCGCGCGCGGGATCGAGCCGCTCGAGCGGGCTTGCAGGGTTGAAGACGATCACCCAGGTTCCGGTCGAGACCAGCGTGAAATCGGAAAAACCCAGCGAGCGATAGAAATAGAGTGCCGCATTGCTGTCGTGCACGCCATTATGGACGGCGATTTCCACGCTGCGCCCGTCGTCGAGCGATACGCGGTGCGTGCCGATCAGGCTTCCGGCCCGCGCAAACGCGGGCATCTTGCCGCGCCAGCCCATCCTATCGACAAGGCTGCTGAAATCATCGGCAAGCGGCGCCCACAGATGGGAATGGCAGCCGAGATAGGAAACCTCGGACACCGTGCAGCCTGAAAACTTCCAGCTCCAGAACTGCGGATAGGCCAGAATGGTATCGGCCTTCCCGAAGAGCGCGGGATCGCGCTCGTTCAGCCAGAGAAGGTGGCGGCCATAGTTGAAGCCGAGCGGCAAGGGCGGCGAAAAGGTTTCGCCGAAATCCGGCACGAGCGCATCGATGCGGCCGGCAATGTCCGACGGAGGTTCCTGCTCGTAATCGAGCACGGGATGAACAAGGGCGTCGCCGGCGACAAGCGCGAAGGTGCACCCATGGCCCGAGAAGGTGATCCGGTCGACGCCATGGTTGGATACCACGCGGGCGAGCTCACCCTCCATCCATGCGAAGAGCGCCGCGTCGTCGAGAACACTCAGATCGCCTAACCGCTTCCAGATGGGGCGGGTGCGCGATTCATCGATAACCTTGCCGTCAGCCGAGAGCACGAAGAGTTTCGAATTGGTCTTGCCGAGATCGAACACGGCGATGGGGGACGGGCTCAATTTTCCCCTCCCACGGTCGCGATCGTGATGGTGACGCCTGCCTCTTCCAGCATCTTGGCGGAGGCATCGGTCAGGCCGTCATCCGTGATGATGGTGCCGATACGCGAGAGCGGCAAGGCGATGTTGCGCGGCTGGATGGAGAATTTCCGGCTGTCGGCCAGAAGCACGATCTCGTCGGCGCAGGCCGCGAGCTCGCCGATGACCTTGACGAGCAGCGGATGGGATTCGAGCAGCCCCTTGCTGCTGATGCCTTGGGTGCCCAGAAAGAAGCGCGAAGCGAAGAAGCCCGGCGCGCCGGCCGCCGGATCGTGAATGATACCGGGCTCGCGGTAGAGTTCGCCGCCGGCGAGCGACAGCTGGCAGGTGCCGTGCTCGCTCAGATGGGCGGCAAGCGGCATGGAATTGGTCCACAGCCGCACATTGCGCCGTGCCAGCAGCGTGCCGAGTTGGTAGCAGGTCGAGCCGGCATGCACGATGATGGCGTCACCATCGCGCACCAGTTCGGCGGCTTTCGCTGCAATCGCCCGCTTGGCCTCGACGGCAATGTCGCGGTTCTCGTCGTAGGGGCGGGCCGAGAGCCTGGCGCTGCCACCGGCCTCTCCGGCGGAAATGCCACCGTAGACTTTCCGGGCGCGGCCGAGTTCATGCAACTTGTCGATGTCGCGGCGAATGGTGGCGGGGGAGGCGCCAAGGCGCTCCTGCAGATCGCGTACGGACGCAAAAGGCGTCTCGCGCAGCAGATCGATGATGGCCTTGTGGCGCTCGGTATCGTTCAAGACGGATCCTCCCGACGTCTCCCTCGTCGATGAGTAAAGATAGTCACAGAGATTGGAGAATAGCAAGATGTTTGACGTAGAATCTTCATAGTTGACGATTTTCGATCAAATAAATACGATTGAGAAAAAGTTTGCTCACATGGGGAAACCCGTGGGCAGGCGCGAGCTGGTGAGAGGAGGAGGCCGGCATGGCTTCAGGTATTCCGTCGGGCGACAACGCCGCCTTCGAGGCATTTCTTGCGCTTTCCAAGGCTGTCGGCAGCGACATCCTGAAAACGCAGGGAGCCGGTGGCAACACCTCCTTCAAGCGCGATGGCGTGATGTGGGTGAAGGCGTCAGGTATGTGGCTTGCGCATGCCGGCGAGCGTGACATCATGGTGCCGGTGGAGGTCGCTCCACTTGTGGAGGCGCTGAAGGCGGGCGATCCGCGCGCAGAAAAAGCCACCGACTTCGTCTTCGCAGATCTGAATGCCTCGGGGCTTCGTCCGTCGATCGAGACGAGTTTTCATGCCGCCCTGCCGCAGGCCGTCGTCGCGCACTATCATTGTGTGAACGCTATCGCCCTTTCCGTGCTGGAGAACCGTGAAGCGGTGATTGCAGAACGAATGGCGCGCCTGCCGGATCTGACCTGGGCGGCCATTCCCTACCGTCGTCCCGGCACGCCGCTTGCCCGCGAGATCGACCGTGTCGCCGCAAGCCGCCCGGATGTGCTGGTTCTGTTCAACCACGGCGTCATCGTCACGGGTGAGACGGTAGATGAGGTGCGCGAACGCATTGCCCGGGTGACGGCGGCGCTGACGGTGGAGGAGCGTCCGGCTACGGCGGCCGATCCGATGGAATTGCAGATGCTGGCGGGCGGGAGCGATTTCCACCCCGCGAAGGATGCCGGCAGCCACAAGACCGCGCTCAGCCCGATAAGCGTCGCCATCGCGACCCGCGGCTCGCTCTATCCCGACCATGTCATTTTTCTCGGCACGGAAATCGGCGTGCTGGCCGAAGGCCAGACGGCGGGAGCCTATACGGCGGACCGCCGGTCACGGAACCTCCAGGTTCCCAAGATGCTGCTGGCGCCGGGGAAGGGCGTACTCCTGGCCAATGAGCTCACCGAGGGCGGCCGCGTCATGGCGCGCTGCCTCGCCGAAGTGGTTTCCCGTGTTCCGGAGGGCGCTGCAGTCGCCTATCTCGATCCGGCGCAGGAGCACGAGCTGACCCATTGGGAGGCAGAGCAATATCGACAGGCGCTCGACCGCAAGGCGAGCCGCCAGGCATGAGCGTCGCGGCACGGAGCGCCATCGCCCTCGGCATCGATCTCGGCACATCGGGAGTGCGGGCCGCGGCGCTCGCCACGGATGGCTCGCCGCTCGGCATGGCCGCCTTTCCCTTTCCGGATGCGGCGGCCGCGCGCTCGCCGGCCGTCTGGCGGCGGGGGGTCGAGGCATGCCTTGCCGAATTGTCCTCACATCTTTCCTTCGACTCGGTCGAGGGCATCGCGGTCGACGGCACGTCCGGCACGGTGCTTGCAGTCGATGCGGCAGGTGCGCCGGTCGGCGATGTCCTGATGTACAACGACCCCTGTCCCGACAGCGCTGTCGTCGAGCGCATCGCGCAGCGCGCACCGCCGGACAATCCGGCACGCGGATCGACATCTGCGCTGGCGCGCGCCATCCATATCTCACGCCAGCCCGGCGTGAAGGCCGTCCTGCATCAGGCCGACTGGATCCTCATGCAGCTCGGCCTTGCGGAGCGGGCGAGTGATGAGAACAACGCATTGAAGACCGGTTACGACCTGACCGCGGAGACCTGGCCGGACTGGCTGGAGGCCTGCGGCATGGACATTGCCCTTCTGCCCGCTGTCCGGCGCGCCGGGGCACCGTTGTCGGTTACCGGCGCCGCAGGGCGGGCGCTCGGTCTGCCGTTCGGCTGCCGCTACCATGCCGGCACGACCGACGGCTGCGCTTCCTTCCTGGCGACGGGAGCCTCGGCCGTTGGCGACGGCGTCACGGCGCTCGGCTCGACACTCGTCGTCAAGGTTGCTTCGGCCCGGCCGATCGACGCGGCCGACTATGGCATCTATTCGCACCGCATCCTCGATTTCTGGCTTGCCGGCGGGGCCTCCAACTCGGGTGGTGCCGTTATCCGCCATTTCTTCGATGGCGCGCGTTTGAAGGCAATGACGCCGCTGCTTCGGCCGGATGAGCCGACAGGCCTTTTCTATTATCCGCTCCTCAAGCCCGGCGAGCGATTCCCGACAAACGACCCCGCATATTCGCCTCTGCTGGAACCGCGCCCAACGGACGATCTCGTGTTCTTCCAGGCGCTTCTCGAAGGCATGACGGCAATCGAAAAATCGGGCTATGACCGCCTTGCCGATCTGGGCGGCCCCCCGGTTCGATCCGTCCGCACGGTGGGTGGCGGCGCCGCCAACCCGGCCTGGACACGGATGCGTGAAAAAGCGCTCGGCGTTCCCTTCCTCCCGTCGCGCTCGGCAGAGGCCGCCGTCGGCACCGCCTCGCTGGTTCTTGCCGGAAAGGCCCGCTGGCCATGAGCATCGCGCCATACACGACCCTCGCTGCGCTGGTAGAGCGCTACGATGGTTTTCTCGTCGACCAGTTCGGCGTGCTCAGGGATGACGACCTTGCCTATCCCGGTGCTAACGAAGCGCTGCTCCATCTGAAGGCGCTGGGAAAGGCGATCGTCATCCTTTCAAATTCCGGCCGCAGCGGCGACTACAATGCGGAGCGACTGATCAAGCTCGGCTTCGATCGTGCCGGCTTCGACCGCTTCCTGACCTCCGGTGACGTGGCCCACGATATTCTCGCCGTGGAAACCGCCAACCGCTCCGGCCGCACGCGTTGCCTGACCATTTCCAGCGGCGGTGACCGCAATCTAGCCGACCGCCTGGGTTTCGAGAGCGTCGAGGATGCGGCGCTGGCCGATGTCGTGATCATTTCCGGCAGCGAAGCCGAGCGCATACTGCTTGCGGACTACCGCACGCTTCTCGAACCGGCCGCACGGCGCGGGGTGCCCTGCTATTGCACCAATCCTGATCGTCACAAGCTAGCGAAGAGCGGAGGTATTGCGCCAGGCGCAGGCAGCATCGCGCTTGCCTACGAGGAACTCGGCGGTCCCGTCCGCTGGTTCGGCAAGCCGTATCCGGCGGTCTACCGGCAAGCGAGGGCGCTGCTGAAGGCTGTTCCGGCGGAGCGCATCGTCTGCATCGGCGACAGTCTGGAGCACGACATTGCCGGCGCTGCCGGCGCCGGCCTGTCGTCCTGCCTTGTCCGAACTGGCATCCTTGCGGATACGGCGGACTCCGGCCTCGCTTCCATCGCCGACAGCTATGACGTGCGTCCCGATTTCCTGATGGAGCGCTTTGGTCTTTGACTCCGGAGGCCGGGAGCTGCGACATTCTTTCAGACTTTACCAGGCGCTTTTTCTCAGCGAGAGCGTCGAGGGACTGGACGAGGGCGCTTACCTCCTCGAGACCTTCACAGCGGAGGAGCGGGAAAGGCTGGCAATTTTGGGCTCTTGAAGGGATATGAACCGCAGACTGCTCATGCGCACCCAAGTGCACAGGATTGGGCGCTCATTGACCCGGCGGCCTTTTGTGCACGCGTCTACGAACATCGCTGGCACCGATAAATATCATCGATAAACACTCCTGTCCGCGTCAGGTTTTGTCTTACCTTCCTAAAGCAGCCTCCACCTCGTGACGTACAGGAGAACCCGCGCGACCACCATGGCGGGTGCATTTCAAAGCGGCGGCGGCGTTGGCAAAGCGAGCCGCTGCTGCAACCGAGGCATTCTCGGCGATAGCCAGCGCATACGCGCCGTGGAAGACATCGCCGGCGCCGAGCGTGTCCACTACGTCGACCTTCAAGCCCTGCACGGCTGTCAATGTATCGTTTTCCAAAAGCAGGCATCCTTCCCCGCCCACGGTGACGCCAATGACCTGGGCATTCGCGGCAAGCGATACCGCCTGCCGCAGGGCCAGCGGCATATCATCAGTTTTGGTCATCTGTCGCAGAGATGCCTGAGAAAACAGGACGTGATCGGCATTGGCGATCAATTCCCGCGTTTCGGGATCCGGACTGAAATCCGCATCCAGCACTACGGGAATGTTCAGGGATCGAGCGATCCGGATTGCCGCCATCGCTCCACGCCGCCATCCCATATCGATCAGCAGCGCGCCACATCCGCGAAGTAGCGTCTCGTTTATCCAGGCAGGCTCCACATTAAGGCCCTCTCCCGGAAAATTCAGGATCAGGCGTTCGCCCTGCGTATCCACCGACACGCTTGACCAGGCGGAACGGGCGCCCTCCAGCCGGACGAGACCCGAGACGTTGACGCCTTCGTGGACCAGTTCATCGATGACCAGTTGTCCGACGGTATCATTTCCCACGCGCCCGATGAGACGGGGAGAACCGCCGAGCCGCGCGATTGCGACACTCGCGGTCGCCGCAGGCCCACCGCCAGTCTCCACAAACCGACTTGCATAGAGTTTGATCGGCCCTTTAGGAAGAGCAGGAACACTGAAGATACGATCCCATACAGCCATCCCCAAACACGCTACCGACGCCATATGTCTCTCCAAATATGACAGATTGGCGCCCCGAAGGCTTCGGAGCGCCGGAATGATGTTAGAAGGAGGGCAATTCCGGCAAGGGCTGCTCCGCATAGTGCTCGAAGGAGGTTGCCAGCTCGCCATTCTGGCGCACATAATAGATGAATGTGTTGACCCATTGAAGCAGATCGATATTGCCGCGCTTCATGCCGATACCGAAATGCTGCTGGCCGAGGCTTAGCTTCTTCTCATAGTTATCGGCGCCTTGAGTCTTGTTGACCGCAGCCGGTGTCAGGAAGCCGACGGCCCCGGCGTCGACCTGGCCGCTAGTCACGGCCTGGATCGTGCTGGCATCGGAATCGTAGCGCATCATTTCAACTGTCGGTACCTTTGCGACGAGCAGAGGCTCCTGAATAGCACCACGAACGATTGACACCTTCTTGCCGGCGAGATCTTCAAAGCTTTCGATCTTTGCATCCTTGCGCGCCATGACGACGCTTTCCTGCATGGCATAGGGGACCGAGAACCAGATCTGCTGCGCGCGCTCCGGTGTGATCGTTAGCGAGGAAATCACCAGGTCGGCCTGCCCCGAAAGAACATAGGGAATGCGGTTCTGTGAGGTGACTGGCACGATTTCCAGCTCGACGCCCATGTGCTTGGCAAGCAGTTTTGCCACGGATACGTCATTGCCATCGGGCTGCATGGATGCATCCATCATGCCCCAAGGCGGGTTGTTGGTATCGATGGCAATCCGGACGGTGCCCCGTGTCTTGATGTCGTCCACCGACTGGGCAAACACACCGGCATTGCTCAGGCCCAGGAATATAAGTGCGGCCGAAGCGAGTTTGAAAATACGCATGCGATCCTCCTCTGGATTTATGGTCTGCCGATCGGCTGATTTCAGTCCATGCCGATCGTTTTGATGAACTGGCGAAGCTCAGGCGTCACCGGTCGACTGAAAATGACATCCGGCGGTCCCTCCTCATGGACCTTTCCGGCATGCATGAAGACGATGCGGGTTGCCGCGTCGCGGGCGAAACGCATTTCATGCGTGACGAGCAGCATCGTCATGCCCTTCACTGCGAGATCCCGCACGACATCGAGAACCTCCCCGACCATTTCCGGATCGAGAGCCGAGGTAATCTCATCGCAGAGCAATATTTTCGGGTTGAGCGCAAGTGCTCGAGCAATAGCCACGCGCTGTTGCTGCCCGCCCGACAACGCGGCGGGATAGGCGTTCACGCGATGGGTCAGCCCGACGCGCTCCAGCAGCTTGGCGGCAACCGCCCGCGCCTCCTCCTTGCTGCTGCGCTTTACGACGACTTGCGGCAGGGCGACATTCTCCAGCGCGGTCAGATGCGGGAAAAGATTGAAGCTTTGAAAGATCATGCCGACGTCCTGCCGCAGGGCGCGCAAGGCCGCGGGCGCCTGCGTCACCGTGTGTCCGGCCGCCTGAATGACACCGCCCTGGATAGGCTCCAGACCGTTGATACAGCGGAGCATCGTGCTCTTGCCGGACCCGCTTCGACCGATAATGGCGACAACCTCGCCATCGTCTACCTTGAGAGAGACGTCTTCAAGGACAGTGACGGCTCCGAAGCGTTTAGTGATGGATTGAATTTGGACTATGGACATCGAGACGACGCTCCAGATAGCGGCTGAGCAGGTACAGCGGAAAGCACATTGAGAAATAGATGGCGCCGGCAAAGGGATAGACCTTGAAAGGCGCGTAGGTGAGATTGTTTACGAACTGCGCCGCCTGGGTCAGCTCCGTGAAGCCGATAATGGAAGCCAGCGACGTGTTCTTGATGATCTGCACGAGAAAGCCGACGGTCGGCGGGATTGCAATCCGTACCGATTGGGGAAAGATCACATAGCGGAACTGTTCGAAGTAGCTGAAGCCGAGCGCGAGAGAACCTTCCCACTGACCACGCGGAACCGCTTGGATCGCACCGCGCCAAATCTCTCCGAGATAGGCGCCAGCATAGAGCGAGAGCGCAACCGACACGGCAAAATACTGATTGCGGCTGTAACCGGTCATGGCAAGGCCGAAAAAGATCAGGAACAGCAGCATGAGCAGCGGGATGCACTGGAATACCTGGATGTAGCCCGCGGTGATCACGCGAACCGCCCGCGAGGGCGAAACACGCGCCAAAGCGACGAAGAGCCCAAGGATACCGCCGCCGATAAACGCGATGAGCGACAGTGTGATCGTCCAGCGTGCTGCCGACAGAATGTAGATCATTTCAACGGTGCTGAATTCCCGCATCACAGACCACCTCGCCGGTTGAAGTAAAAATGTCCGATCCCCGCGAACATCGCTTTCATCGCGAAAGCGATGGCGACATAGAGGATCGTGACGACGATGTAGACTTCGAAGGGACGGAAAGTTTCCGTTTCTAGCAGATGGCCTACCGCGGTCAGTTCCTCCGTTGCGATGGTCGAGACGACGCTGGAGCCGAGCATCACGAGAACAAACTGACTTCCCAACGCCGGCAAGGCCACACGCATGGCTGGAAAAAGCACGATGTGACGGATAATGTCGCGGGTGCGGAACGCCAGCGCCCGGCCTGCTTCCAAATGACCTGGCGGTATGGAAACGATACCGGAGCGAATGATCTCGATGGCATAGGCCCCGCAATTGACCGTCATCCCGATCAGGGCGGCCCAGGTCGGAGACAGGACGATGCCGAGGGATGGCAGTCCGAAATAGATCAGGAAAAGCTGAATAAGGAATGGCGTGTTTCGAATGGTCTCGACATACACCGTCAAAGCCGCGCGGATCGGAGGCGGCCCGAACATTCGGCCTATGGCACCGAGAATACCGATGACGACACCGCCAAGCATCGTTGCAACAGTGAGCATCACGGTTAGTTTCGCACCCGCCAATAGGCGCGGCAGACTGTCCAGAATTGCCCCAAATTGGAATATGTAGTCCATGCCTGCGCCACGCCTTCAGAACCGATTGCGACTGCGACCCCTCCCACAGGATCCAGAACCGACATCATAATTTCAGAAAGAAAATTCTATTGCAACATTTTTGAAAATCTTTTTTCATATTCTCCGGAGGTGACGCACATGCCGAAAGAAATCCAGATGGAGGAGCTCCACAAGGAAATCCTTGACCGTTACGATCAGTTGAGCAATCGCCTGCAACTAGCGGCTCGATATACGCTTGAACACCCCAACGAGGTGGCGCTGGAAACCATCACGGAGCTCGCAAAACGGGCGAATGTCCAGCCATCAGTATTCGTACGCCTGTCGCAGGCCTTCGGCTTTTCTGGCTTCTCCGAATTCCAGAAGGTATTTCAGGGCGCACTTGCGCGACAGGCACCAAGCTACGGCGAACGCATCCGCCTTATGCGGAAAGTCGGCAGCGAGACGTCCCGCGCGCAGCAGGACATTCCAACCCAATTCATCGACATCAATCGCAGTTCGCTGGGGCATCTGGCCGAAAGCCTGGATTACGAAGCCTTCCGCAAAGCCGTGGATTTGATAAATGGAACGGAGCATCTTCATGTGATCGGCCAGCGCCGTTCCCATGCTCTTGCCATTTATCTCTCCTATGCCTTTACGCGAAGCGGCCGAAACGCCCGCCTGCTATCCGGCGCCGGCGGCACCTTGGCCGACGATGTGAAGATTATGAAACCGGCCGATGTGCTCATAGCCATCAGTATGCATCCCTACTCGCCTGAAACAGTGGAAACCGTCGATCACGCCATTGCCGTCGGCACGCCAGTCGTGGCGATCACGGACGGCCCCCTCAGCCCGATAGCCAGGGGGGCTTCCGCCGTTCTGGAAGTCAGAGACGTCGACTTTCTCGGCTTTCGCTCGATCGTCGCGCAGGTTTGCCTGTCGCAGGCGCTGATCATCGCCGTCGCGGAGGCTGCCGCGCGTGGACAAACGCCGAAGGCGCCATAACGGCGGGATCAAGCGTGCGCCTTGGCTTCCAGAATGGCGCATGTCAGATGATACAGGGAACTTGCCTGCATGGGCTGCGGAATGAAGTTTCCGTCTTCATCTCTTTGCTCCCGCCAGCAGCCGGGTGACATGCCGTCGATATAGGCCCGAAGCCCCTCGACGGCCGAGGATAGCGGTGCGCTGGCCGATCCAGGCCACGCGAGCCTCGCCTTCAGGCGCTCGGTTTGTGGCCAGAGTTTGGCTTTCCCACTGACGATCGTGCCATCGCTCATCACTTCATCGATGGCGGCATTTGCCGCGCTGGAAAGTCCGTTCCGGTCGGCAAGGCGAATGAGGCTGGTTGCGGCACTCTGTAGGCGCCTAGCGGCTTCCGCCGTCACCTTCCGCAATTTTCCGTACCGGGCCAGCAGCCAGGCCCATTCGTAATGATGCCCCGGTTCCGTGACGTAATGGCCTGCTCCGTCCGTCATTGGCGTCAGCCGGCTATCGAAATATTCACACAGACCTTTGTCTTCGTCGATAAAATGCGCGATCGCCAATCCGACAACCGCATCGGCCACTTCCAGGAAGACTGAATCGCCAAATGCTTCATAGGCTGCAAGTGCCGCCTCAAGAAGATGCATATGCGGGTTCTGCCGACGGGGAAGCCGCGGCGGATCGGCTTCCTGCCACCCTCCAGATGGATCTTTCAGAACGCGATCGATGAAGTCCATCAACTGCAGCGCGGCGGCATGACAGCGCTCAGGCCGGTTCGCATTGGCGAAGCCGAAAAGAACGAATGCCAGATCGTAGAGATCGCGGGCCGGGTTGGTCACCGCGTTATCGATGGCAAAGCGCCACGCGTAACCGCCATCGGCTTGGCGGGCGCGGTTCTCCAAAAAATCGAGGCCGAGCGTAACGGCCCTGGAAGCGCGTGCCACACCGGCCTTCTCCCCCTGCGCGAAGACGTAAATCTGCCGCGCCGTAACATAGAGTCGGCGAAAATCAACCCCGCAGACAAGGCTTTCAGGGTCGAGCGATTCGTGAAACGCCCGACGCTCCCAGTCAATACCGTGCGCCAGCCAGAGCGGCATGGCGGCTCCGTAGAGCCAGTCCGAAAGCGCACTGGCCTCGTGCACGAAATTGACGTCGTTCACTGGCGCATCTCCCCTATCCGGCGTTGTAACTCCTCAAGAAGAAGGGGTGGGCTGGAGAGGACAGGAATAGCCAGCCCCTCCGATAACGACGCCTGAAGATGTGCAAGCGAGGCCTGCGCAAGGACAAGGACGTCGGCACGCGCGGCCAACTCGCCTGCCGCCGCAGTCACCAGGCCATCATGCTCGTCACGGCGGCCAGCGCGAAGCGCGTCGAACGCGCCTTCGACCAGCCGAACCTCCACCTCGACCGGCTGGTCGAGCGAACGGGCGTGCGCCTCCACAAGTGCCCGACTTGGCGCGATTGTGCTTTGTGTCGTGCAGACAATTGCGATCCGCCCACCGATAGACGCGGCCTTCTGCGCCATTGGGTCGTCGACTTTGACAATAGGAACATCAACCATCGTGCGTGCGATATCGATCGCCGGTGATGTCGAAGAACAGGTGAAGACGACAAGACGCGCATCAGCTTCCGCCGCCAGCACCGCCTGCTGCACGATGCGGCGTGTATTGGCAGGAGACGGCCCCGATTTCAGGAGGTCATGGAGCAGGCTTTCGTTGACGACATGCAGAAACTCGATACCGGGAAATTCGTTCTCGGTGAGACTTTTGAATTTCTCGACCAACCCCGCAACCGTATGGACGAAGATGATACGCAGACGAGGCTCCGCAGCAGCCATAACACACCTCATATTTGAAAAATATTTTCTATAGCCTACACAAATAAAAAAAACTGTCTATAAGAGAAATTGGCTCTAACGGGTGCCGCGCAGCCGCGATGTTCGGCCGACCCAAAGTGATTGAGGACGAAGATGGAACTTTCCGCAGGAAAATTTTGGTGCATGCGTCGCCTCGCCGACAAGGATGGCTTCTTCAAGATGGTCGCCGTCGATCAGCGTCCGGGCGTGGAAGCGCTTGTTTCCGAAAGACTTGGCCTTTCGACGGCTCCCTACGAGAAAGTCGGGGAATTCAAAAAAGTCCTGATCGAGGAACTTTCCGGTGGCGCTTCAGCCATGCTGCTCGATCCCGGTTATGCGTATCCCTATGGGCATGGGGCGCTCGATCCCGGCAAGGGCCTGCTTATCACGCTCGAGCAATGGGCTTGCGAGGAAACATCCGGCGGCCGCAAGACATTTGCTTATCCCGACTGGTCGGTCGAGAAAATCAAGCGACTCGGTGCTGATGGCGTCAAGGTGATGCTGTGGTATCGCCCCGATGCCTCACCGGATGTGCTTCGTCACCAGCAGGATTTTGTCGAGATGGTCGGGCGCGAGTGCCGCAAGCACGACATCGCCTTCCTTCTGGAGCCACTTGTCTATCCGCTCGGCGCCGAAGGTAACACGGATTCCTATTCCGAAGATAAAAACAAGCGACCAGAGATGGTCATCGAAACCGTCGAGGAGTTCCGAAAGGAACGGTACGGCATTGATATCTTCAAGCTGGAATCGCCAATTCCGGCAAAGGTCATTGTCGCACCGGAAGATGACAGTGAGGAGATGCGTCAAACACAGGCTTGGTTCGACCAGATCGACAAACGGTTGGACCGGCCTTGGGTCATGCTATCTGCAGGAGCCGGGATGGAGCCCTTCCGGCGGATTCTGACCTACGCCTTCCGCGCCGGTGCTAGTGGCTACCTCGCGGGTCGCGCCATCTGGTGGAGTTCGACGGAAGCCTATCCGGACCTTGCCGGGTTTCGCGCAAAACTCCGCGAGGGAGGCTTGCCTTATGTTGATACCATTCAGGCAAGCCTGAAGAGCTACGGAAAGCCATGGTACGAAAAGCCGGCATTCGGCGGCAATCCGAAAATGGCATGCGCGCAGCCAGATTTCTACGCGGTCTATCCGGGCCTCGACGGCTGAACGCACCGCGCAACCAATATGCAGTGGAGAATGACATGCTCCTCGGAGCCATTGCCGACGACCTGACTGGTGCCACCGATCTTGCCCTCACTCTCTCACGGGAGGGGATGCGAACCGTTCAAGTAGTTGGCGTTCCGCAAGAGGGGTTCGATTTCGGCGATGCCGAGGCAGTGGTACTTGCTCTAAAGTCGCGCACCCTTCCGGCTGACGAGGCGGTGAGCCAGTCACTTGCCGCGCTTGCATGCCTTCGCACGTCCAATGTACGGCAAGTTATCTTCAAGTACTGCTCGACGTTCGATTCCACTCCAGAGGGAAACATCGGCCCCGTCACAGACGCACTGCTTGCGGCGCTGGGCGAACCGTTCACAGTTGTCTGCCCAGCTTTTCCTACGAATGGTCGCACGGTTTATCGCGGCAACCTCTTTGTCGGCAACGTGCTTCTTTCGGAAAGTTCGATGAAGGACCACCCTCTGACCCCGATGACGGATTCGAACTTAGTCCGGCTGATGCAGGCCCAGACGCACCTGCCGGTCGATCTCATCAACCGGGACGTCGTGATGCGTGGAAGCGCGGCGATCAGGGAAGCCTTTGCAAGAGCGGTGGTAGCCGGCACCCGCATTCTAGTGGTTGACGCCATTTGCGACGACGACTTGAGGACAATCGGCGAGGCTCTTGCCGACGTCGGACTAGTGACGGGTGGCTCCGGCATTGCACTCGGCCTGCCGGAGAATTTCCGCCGCGCAGGCGTGCTCGCGACGCGCAAGAAGACTGCATCGTTCGCCGCCCCTGCGGGCCGCGCCGTCATGTTGGCGGGCTCCTGCTCCCAGGCAACACGCGAGCAGATAGAAGCGACAATCGCAAATGGCACTCCCACCTTCCAAATCGTCCCCCTGGACATCGCCTCGGGCACCCTGACGCCGGAAAATGCAATTAATTGGGCAGTCGCCCAACACGCCGCCATTCCACTCATCTATTCCAGCGCTGACCCGGATGTCGTGCGGTTCACCCAGAACAGGCTTGGCCGTGAAAAGGCCGGCGCATTGATCGAACGCTTCCTCGGTGATGTGGCGATGGCCTTACGCTCGCGCGGGTTCAGCCAGTTCGTGGTGGCTGGCGGAGAAACCTCGGGGGCCGTTGTCAAAGCACTGGGCGTCTCCGCGCTGTTGATTGGGCCGGAGATCGATCCCGGTGTCCCCTGGACATTAAGCTTCGGCAACGCAAAGCCAGTGGCGCTTGCCCTCAAGTCCGGCAATTTCGGTACCATCGACTTCTTCTCCAAAGCTTGGAACCTTCTTTCATGACCGCACTCCTTTCCGAAGAAACCCGCCTGCGCGACGAAATTGTCCAAGTGGGGAAATCGCTGTTCGACCGGCTTTTCACCTTCGGCTCGACCGGCAACATCAGCGCCCGTCTGTCGACCGGCGAAACGCTAATGACGCCAACCAATGCATCGCTCGGCACACTCGATCCCGCGCGCCTGTCGAAGTTTTCCGCCAACGGCGTACATGTTGGCGGGGATAGACCCACCAAGGAAGCCTTCCTACATCAGTGCGTGTATTGCGCGCGCAAAGGGGCCGCGGCAGTGGTCCATCTTCATTCCACCCATGCCGTCGCCGCTAGTATTCTGGACGGGCTGGACCCTGAGGATCTGCTGCCGCCGCTCACGGCCTACTACGTGATGCGGGTCGGACGGTTGCCGCTCGTTCCCTACTACCCGCCGGGCGATCATGCACTGGCAGAAGCGGTCTCGCTCAAGGCAAGGGATAACCATGCCATCCTGCTCGCTAATCACGGCCCGGTCGTCGCCGGAAAGACGCTGCGTGAAGCACAATATGCAACCGAAGAACTGGAGGAAACGGCTAAACTGTTTCTTATGTTAGACGGCAAAAAAATCCGACCGCTAACCGAAGAGCAGCACACCCACTTGCTCGACTTTGCTCAAGGATAATCTGTGGATCGGCTCCAGAGAATTGTCTCGGCAGCGTCACTTTAGAGACTGCAGACCGGGCATAGGCAAGGGGATCGATGGCCTGATGGCGCTGGTGCAATCGTCGCTTCGCCAGAAGCCCGTGTCCGGTTCGATCTTCGCATTCCGGGGCCGCCGTGGTGATCGCATCAAGTTGCTGTTTTGGGATGGTCAGGGATTTTGCCTCTACTACAAGGTCCTGGAGAAGGGCCGCTTTCCCTGGCCTTCTGCGACAGATGGCACGGCCCGGCTGAGGAGTCGGCCACGGGCGGATCGCCTGCATCGACGGCACAGGCGCCGGGCGCCGCGTGAGGGCTATGTCGCGGCCATGCAGGCGCACGGCCTGACGCCGCTCATCGTGCGCGGCGACTATTCGATCGATGCCGGCTGGTCCGGCTGCGCGACGTTCTTTGCCCGGCGCAGCCGCCAACGACATGACGGCGATCGGCGTGCTCAATTACCTCTTCCGGAACGGGTACCGCGTGCCTGCCGACATCTCTCGTCGGCTATGACGACATGCCTTTCTCGGCGACGGCGACCATCGAGTTGACGACCGTGCGGCAGCCCGTGCACCAGCTCGCCTCGCAGGCGCTCTTCTCCCTGTCGGAGAGCATCGCCGGAAAGAAGACGTCCGCGACGCACAGCCTCGTCGTTCCGGAACTGATCGTCCGGAAATCGACCAGCGCGAACCCAGCTCCCGCCCCCTGACCGTCGCGGGAGGCGGATCAACCCGCCGTCGCCCAGTCAGCTCGCCGCGCGGCGACGGCATCCCAAACCTGCCCGGCCGCCTCCATCGAAACGAATTCACCGGAGGGGCGGAGGCCAAAGGCCTCCACCGCATCGCCGATCGCCCTCAGCGACAGATCGAGGATCGCCCTGCCCTCCCCGGCGCTCGCCTCCGCCACGTCGGGGTTCTGCGCGAACCGGCCGAGGGGGTCGGTGCGGACGCGACCGGCGCGGTCCATGGCGACGAGGTCCGGACGGATATGCAGCAGCTGCGAAAGCTCGTAACGGCCGGCATGGTCTCCCGTGAAGGCGCCCGTCACCAGCTCCGGATCCGTCCGCACGAAGTGGTCAATCGGGAAGGCGGCGGAGAAGGCCCCGGCCACCATACGCAGGTCTTCCTGGCTTCCGTGATGGCCGCTGACGACGACCACGCCCGAAAAGCCGGCATTGCGGAAGGCGCGGAACTGGTAGAACAGCGTCTCAAGAAGGAGATGGGCCGGCAGGGCCGCCAGCCGCGGATTGACCCCGCCCATCACCTCGCGCAGCCAGGGGGCATGATAGCCCACCTCGTGGACATGATAGGCCATCGTGGGTGCGACGATGCCGCCGAACTGCTCCGCCGCCATGTCGCAGAGCCAGTCCGCCTTGATCGTGTCGAGCCCGAACGGCGCCACATGGCCATGCGGCTCGCACAGGCCCATCGGCAGATAGACGACGGGCCTTGCATTCTGCCGGGCGAGGAATTCCTCCGGCCGCAGCATCTCCCAGCGCACATGTTCCCTGAAGATCACCCGCCCCTCCTAGTCGCCGACGGCAATATAGACGTCGCCGTCGATGACCTTTGCCGGATAGGTCTTGAGATTGATGCAGACCGGCGCGCCCTTCACCTCGCCCGTCTTGTAGTTGAAGCGGCCGTTGTGCTTGGGACATTCGATGATGTCGCCCATGACGAGCCCGTCGGCGAGGTGGACGCGCTCGTGCGTGCACAGGCCGTCGGTCGCGAAATAGTCGTCGTCCGCGCTGCGGTAGACGGCGTAGGTACGACCGCCCGCGTCGAAGCGCACGACGTCCTCTTCATCGATCTCGTCGGCGGCGCAGACCCTGATCCAATTTCCGGACATGGACGTCCTCCTTCCTTTCTCATTCGGCCGGCGCGACGCCGCTCGGGAACAATGTATTCTCCTCGCGGTGGGCTCGGCCCGGCACCGTGCGGACGACGAAGTAGCCAGGGTCGTGCGCCTGACGCCAGAGCGCCGGCAGAACCTCGCGCATGACCTCGAAGAGACTGCGATAAGTATGGGGTAGCTGCTCCTTCACCATGCCGTGCAGCACGGGCAGGTTATAGTAGGGGATCGAGGGATAGACGTGATGCTCGATGTGGAAATTGAGGTTGGCGTATAGGAACTCGGCAAACGGGTTCATCCGGAACGTGCGGGTGTTCTGGCGATGGTCGTAGGAATCTTCCGCAAGGCCGGCATGCTGCGTCAGGAAGCCGAAGAAATAGAACCCGTTGGCATAGAAACGCGGCCCCCAGATGAAGAGCAGCGGCACGATGGTCTGCGCCGCGACGCAATAGCCGACGGTGCCGAGCATGCAGGCGAGATAGAACCGGCTCGACCAGAACATCTTGCGCCATTCGCTGCGCGGCACATAGAACCTGGCGTCGCTGGTGACGATGCCGAGGGAATGCAGGACAATTCCCTTGAGCTCACCCTTGGCCTGCACCAGGAAGAAGAAGTCGGCCGCTACCTTAAGGAGATCGGCGGGCCGCGTCACCAGGATTTCGGGATCGAGGCCAACATGGATCGTGTCGGTGTGGTGGCGGGTATGCCGCCAGCGCCAGTCGACCGGCTCCTTCATCGTCATGAAGAGGCAGAGATTGCAGAAGATCGCGTTGAGCCGGCGGGACTTGAACGTCGCGCCGTGCCCCAGATCGTGGGAGCGCGGGTCGCTAGAGCTATAGATGGTGCCATAGAGCAGGAAGGCGCCGATCGACCACCAGGTGCCGAGCGTCTGGTAGGCCAGTACGCCTGAGGCGGCGAGGAGCGCCAACCATGTGAGATAGTTGATCAGGGGGCGGCGATCCTCGCGCTTCATCAGCAGCTTCAGGTCCTTCCGCTTGATGTCGAAGGTCCACCATTCCCCCTCCTGGGGATCGGCGACCTCAAGGTCGGAATTGGCGTCGAAGGCCTTCGAGAGCTCGTATTTTTCAGGCCGCTTTTTGAACAGCATGGCGTCACTCCTCCAATTGATGTCGGTCAATATTCGCAGCGCATTGCCAGGAGGGCAACCAGCGTGATACTTTTCGGCTCAGCACATGCCAAACAGCCGAACTATTTGTTTCAGAAAGTTTCAAGATGAAGCGTGTCACAATCGCCGATCTGGCCAGGGAAGCCGGCGTCAGCGTATCGACCGTCAACCGCGTGCTGTCCGGACGACAGGTCCGTGGCGACATGATGCAGCACGTCCTCGCCATCGCGGAAAATATCGGCTTCTACGGCACGGCGACCATCCGTAGCCACCTTAAGGGGGACCTCCCGGTCAAGCGTCTCGGAATGATCGTCCAGCAGGAGAGCATGCCTTTTCACAAGGAACTCGGCATGCGCTTCCGGGAGGCGAGCGGCGCCCGCGCGGACAGTCGCGTCGTCGCCCATGTCGAGCATATCGAGGATCTCGACCCTCTCATCATCGCCAATACCCTAAGAAAACTCGGCGAGACGTTCGACGCCATTGCCATCACCTCCGCCGATCACCCGCTCGTCAACCGCGCTGTCGATGAACTGGCGGACAGAGGCGTTGCCGTGTTCACCGCCGTCTCCGACATCAGCTCAAGCGGCCGGGCTGGATATGTCGGGCTGGATAACCGCAAATTCGGCAGGGCCGCGGCCTGGTTCGCCGACAACCTGCAGCGCAAGGGAAACGAGGTCGCGATCCTCATGGGAACACACCGGCACGTGTGCCAGGAGCAGCGGGAAATGGGATTCCGCTCTTATCTGCGCGAACACGCGCGGTCCCTGAAGGTCCTTGAGGCGGTTACCACCCACGAGACCGACCTTGGCGCTTATGATGCGACCTCGGACCTGCTGCGCCGGCATCCGAACCTGACCGCGATCTATGTGACGGGCGGGGGCATCAGGGGAGCCGTCAGGGCCATCCGGGAGGCTGACGGGAAGACACCTCACCTCATCAGTTGCGAGCTGAACGACGAAACGCGCCAGGCCCTCATGGAAGGTAGCCTTGCGGTCGCACTCAGCCACCCCCTGGCTGATCTCGCAGAAAGGCTCGTTGCCGCTATGCTGGAAGCGGCCGACACCGACCGAACCGATCGCGGACGCGCAGAAATCATCCTACCGTTCGTCACCTCGACTGCCGAAAGCATCTTCTGACACATCCTGATATAGTCCTACAGCAGAATGGATACGGACTGAGACGAAAAATATCAGACTGATTGCTTTTCCGATCGATCGCGCTTTAGCTGATCCTGTTTTGACAATTGGCAGGCGAGGAGACCTGCCGAAGGAGGAGAAATGCTAAATCTGCACAAGGTGGCCTTCGCCGCCGCGACCGCCGCGACACTGTTCTGTTCCACCCTTGCAGCACGCGCCGACGATATAGGCGTGTCGATGCCCTATTTCGACGACGTCTGGCTCACCAATCTGCGAAACAGCATCACGTCCAATGCCGAGAAGGCCGGCTTCGGCGTCCAGGCGGAAGACGCCCAGGGCGACGTCAGCAAGCAGGCCGACCAGGTGAACAACCTCATCGCTTCCGGCGTGAAGGCCCTCATCGTCTCGCCCGTCGACACGTCCGCAACGCAGCCGATGACGGCCGCGGCACAAGCCGCCGGCATCCCGCTGATCTATGTCGCCCGCAAGCCGGATCAGGACCTGCCGCAGAACGTCATCTATGTCGGCTCCGACGAGCGGACCTCCGGCGTCATGCAGGCCGAGGAGTTCGCCAAGCAGCTCAACGGCAAGGGCCGCGTCGTGATTTTCCAGGGCGAGCTCGCCGTGAACACCACAACTGTCCGGACGGGCGGAATCGATCAGGTGCTGGCGAAATACCCGGATATCGAAGTCATTCAGAAGCCGAGTGCAAACTATCAGCGCCAGCAGGCGAGCGACATCATGACCAACATCCTTTCCTCGGGCGAGCATGTGGACGGGGTCATCGCCAACAACGACGAAATGGCGATCGGGGCCATCCTCGCAACGATCGCCGCCGGCGCCAACCCGAAGCCCATCGTCTTCGCCGGCATCGACGGAACGGGCGAAGCGCTCCACCAGATGGCCGAAGGAAACCTCGATATCACCGTCTTCCACAATGCTAAGGGGCAAGGCGAAAAGGCCGTCGAAGCCGTCACCAAGATGGTGAAGGGCGAGGCCGTCGAGCCGGTCTACTGGGTACCGTTCGAGCTGGTGACGAAAGCCAACGAGGCGGAATACGCTTCGCGATAATTTCCGTCACGTACTCGACCAATTATCAACTGCCCGGTGTGCGCATCGGGCAGTTTTTTTAAGCGAATCAGGATGGAGATTTCCGCTCAGGTCTGGGAGGATACGAATCCGTAATTCTGCTACCGATTTTCAAAAGTGCGGCGATCTAATTGTGATCGTCCTCGCCAGCCGCGCCGTTCTCCTCGACGGAATGGTCGTCATGGTGCTGATCAGCAGCCAGCTGGTGCGCTTGCCGCCGTCGCGGTCGTGACGCATCCGAACCAGTACGAAACTGCCCTGCAGACGCTTACCGTGCAGCATGAATTTAAAGCGCCTCCTCCGGTGACTTATTGCCCTCCGGCTCCCAATAGCCTCGGTCCCGCAGCATCACCGTGTCGCCGCCATATTGGCCCTTCGAGATCGTGCCTTCGAAGCCGCCGTAGTCAAGCGGGTGATCTTCCACCTCGACCGCCAACCGCTTGTCGCTTGGATCGAGCGACGACCCCTTGGTCATCGCCCAGGATTTGAACAGGCCGTCGAGGTCGAGGTGGAGATCGTAATGAAGACGCGTGGCGTCGTGTTTCTGGATGAGAAGCGCGCCGGTTCGACGGGTTGAACTCCACCGATCCGCTCGGTTCCTTCGTCTGCTTGAAACTCCGCTTCTTTTCAGAGGTTGAGAGCTTGTCAGCCGCCATCGTCGATCTCGATCCATCTGGCATTGCCGGCGCAAGTGGCACCACCAGCTGCGTCGCGACGAAAACCACGGCAATAGTTTGTTGTTCCATCTACTCCACCCGAACATTCACACCTCGGATGCAGTTCGAGCGGCGAGCTTCGCTTTGAAGAGGCGCGTGCCACAACTCCACGGCAGCAACACAGCAGCGGCCGGCAAAGATCGAGATAGATTCCTTGCGCATTCGCCCTTCTCCCTTCAGAAACGCTATGCTGTATGCAGCATTCCACCAATTGTTATGTTTCCGGGACATTTTTCTCATTTTTTCCAAACTTTTGTCGTGTGCTCTTGCTCTCCTTAGGTTAGCTATGTACAGCTTTACAGAAAGGTGGAGGAATGAATGACACGCACTGGTACGATTGAAGATCATGTAGGGCGCGGCGGCATCCGCTTCGACGCCGGTCGGCACCACAAGGCAAAACTAGGTTTTGTCCTCCTCGCGATGGAACAAACGATCGAGGAAGACATGTTCAAGCTGGCGCCTGACGGTGTGGGCGTACATTTCCAGCGTGCTCCGATGGCGAACCGCATCGACGTCGACACGTTGGCGAGCATGGTTTCCGGTATTGGTGATGCCGCCGCACTCATCACCCCTGATGTACAGTTGGATACAATCTGCTACGCCTGCACCTCTGGAAGCGTGGTGATTGGAGAAGACCGCGTGTTTGCAGAACTCAACCGCGGCGCCCCTGGTGCTAAGCCCACATCCATCATTTCTGGAGTGATGCGCGGCCTGGAGGCCTTGAACACAAAAAAGATCGTAGTCGCCACGCCCTACGTTGACCCGGTGAACGAAATCGAACGCCGTTACATGGAGGAGCGGGGCTTCGACGTACTCCATATCGAAGGGCTATCCATCGAAAACGACGAAGACATGGTTCGCGTAACGCCAGACTACATCCTTGAATTCGCAAAACAGGTTGATCGGCCCGAAGCTGAAGCCATATTCATCAGTTGCGGCGCGCTTCGTTCCGTCGATATCATCGAAGCGCTGGAGCAGGAAACCAGCAAGCCTGTCGTCACAAGCAACCAGGCCATGATGTGGGACTGCATGCGGCTTGCCGGGGTGCGGGACAAGCACAACCGATACGGCCGGCTATTCAAGGACTTCTGATGTTCGAGCAAATTGGCGGAGCGAAACCGAAGGCTCCTCGCCCACCCATACGTGGGCAGGCAATGGAGATTCACCGCGTTCTTCGCGACCGAATCTGCCTGCTCACCTATCGGCCTGGTGAACTGCTCGTCGAGGCGGAACTAGCGGCCGAATTCAATGTCAGCCGCACGCCAGTTCGTCAGGCGCTCCAGCGCCTCGACTATGAAGGGCTCGTCGAGACGAAGAACGGCGTCGGTACAACCGTTACCGGCGTCGATTTTCGCGAGTTCAAGGATGTTTATGCGTTTCGCCTGCGGCTCAGCGAGATGATTGGTGACTTCGGCGCCGTAGACCGTTCCGACGAAGCCCTCCAGGCGATAGAGCCACTGGTACCACGCATCGAAGCCCTTCTTCGGAAAAGAGATACCGAGCAATTTTGGCAGGTAAACCACATCCTGCATTTGGCCGTAAACGCGCTGATCAACAACTCTGCCATGCGGGAGGTCCACGACCGCCTGTACCATCAGGCGTCTCGCGCCTGGTACATTTTCATCGATCGCATGTGGGATGAAGAAGTCCTCTTTCTGAAGAACGAGGTCGATGAACTGTGTTGCGCCCTCCGCGCTCGCGACCTTCGCGCCGTCGGGTTCGTGCAACGCAACCACATCTCGTATGGCTTGTCGCGGGTAGCTACTTACAGTGTCGCAGATGAGGGCGACGTCCGTTGAGAGGTCATTTTAGCCGCCGAACTATGCTACATCTACGATCCGACGCCGAAAATAGTTGATGTAGTTGCGCCTGATACTTCCGATTGCGGCACGATCGTTTTCGGTCAGAGCCGTCAAAAGTTCCGTGATTTCCGAACATAGCAATCGGATCGCGTCGGCAGAGATCAACCGCGACACGTCATACCACGCTCTCGCAGCTTGAAAATAGAGATTGTGCCAAACCTCAAGAAAAGCCGGATTGAGGACCAAGCTACTTATGGCGAAATGGAGTTCGTGATTAATCTTCCAATGTTCGTCAACATCGAACCGGTCTTTCAATTTTCGAGCGCGCTCAAGAAGGGCTTCGAGGATCTTAATGTCGTCATCCGTGGCGTCTCGCGTCTGCATTCGTCCGATGAGCGCTGCCATTTCGGAGCGGAATTGGAAAACCGACTCGATCTGCTCGGAATCGAACTGCGTGACAAACGTGCCTATCCCGTTGCGAATTTCTACCAGACCGGCAAGGGACAGTCTTTGAAAAGCCTCTCGGACAGGCGTTCGACTGACACTGAATTCTGCAGAAACATCATTCTCCCGAAGCATATGCCCGGGTCTATACTCCAACGAGCAAATCCGATCCCGCAGCAAATCGTGAATATACGAGGCTGAAGCCTTCTTTGGTTCAACATCGCTGGAAGAATTCATATCGTATTCCGGTTGTTCCGCCGTTCCGGCAAGCGTTTTCACCGGAATCCTTTTTCGCCATAAAATGCACTTCCATTTAAGCGCTCAATCTGGCGTAGACAATATCAAGCGCTTGCCGCCAGAGCAAAGCCGCCTCGCGGTCGAGCAGGTGATCAAGCCCCGCCTTCGTGAAGGTGCCCTCGGTCGCAATCCCGTCAGAAATCTTCGCCAGGCTCGCAGCCGGAAGCGCCATGGCATAGCCGGCCGCACCGGCGATATTGCCCGCGACTATGAGCCGTGCTTGCTCCTGTGACAGCCCCCGCTCCACGAACCAGTTCTCAAGCGTGCCGACAAAACGGTATACCCAACCGGAAAGGCAGGCACCGGCCAGCGAGAGCTCGAACTGTTCCTCCCTGTCGAATGTCACCACTGTCCCGCCCGTGCGCAGAACGGCCTCGACCTCGGTGGAGGACGGGTAGATCGGGATGACGCCGCCACTCACGGTATCGATATAGCTGGAGGGCATGATGCGCACCACCGGCGTATCCTCTCCAAGCTTCGCGCGCAGCCGCGCGATCGTTGTGCCGGCGACGGCCGAGATCACCACATGCCGGGGCAGCAGCGAAAGATTCGCCAGCGCGGCGTCCAACTGTTCGGGCCGCACCGCCAGCACGATCCAGTCAGACTCCGCAAGCATGCGCTCTTCGTCGGCAGCCACTTCGCAGGTATGCCGCTCGGCAAGTGCCTCGGCTTTCTTGTGGCTGTAGGGCGAAAGCAGGATACGCCCATCATGGCCGCCCTTTCGCAGGGCGCCGATCAGGTAGGTTGCAAAATCGCCCGTCCCGATAACGCCTATTGTCGGCTTCATAAACACTCCACTTCATCCGTCGTTCCAGAACGGTCGCTTTATGCCGGCGTCAGTCCTCGCAGACGTTCGCCGCGTCTGCGCAGCAATTCGACGACGGTCAGGAGCAGGATCGAAAGGCAGACGAGAATGCTCGCCACCGCGAGGATCGATGGGGAGATCTGCTCCCGGATACCCGCCCACATCTGGCGCGGTATGGTGCGCTGGTCGTAGTCGGCGAGGAAGATCACCGCCACCACCTCGTCGAACGACGTGCCGAACGCGAAGAGCGCACCCGAAATGACCCCCGGCATGATCAGCGGCATGATGATCTTGAAGAAGACGGTGTGCGGCCGCGCACCGAGCATCTGGCCCGCTCGGATAAGACTGCGGTCGAAACCCGCCATCGCGGCCGTCACCGTGATGACGACAAACGGTGTACCGAGCACGGTATGCGCTAATACGACGCCGATATAGGTGTTGGTCAGCCCAAGGCTGGCGAATAGGAAATAGATGCTCGCGGAGGTCACGATGATCGGCACGATGATCGGGGAAATGAGCAATGCCGTGATGAACCTGCTTGCCGGCATGGTAGCCTGCGAAAGGCCCAGTGCCGCCAGCGTTCCAAGCACCGTCGAGAGCGCCGTGGCGCCGAGCGCGATGAGGAAGCTGTTCTTGGCCGAATGAATCCACTGACTGTTCTGCCAGACGTCCGTCAGCCACGTCCAGCTCATCATCGGACTATCGGGGTTGACCATGCCGTTCTGGAAAACGTCGCGATACCACCGCAGCGAAAATGCCTGAGGATCGAGCCTCAGCATTCCTTCGGTGAAGGTGAAGTACGGGTCGGCGTTGAAGGACAGCGGAATGATCACCAGAACCGGGATCACCAGGAAAAGGAGGATGAGAATGCAGACCATTCTGAATGCGTAATACCAGAGACGTTCCCAAGGACGCGCATAAACCGGCAGGGACATGAATTCTTCTCCTCAGCCCAGCTTGAAACCATCGACCTTAGCCAGTCGATTGTATGCCCAATACAGCAGGAGAACGCTCACCAGCAGCAACGTGGACAAGGCTGCAGCTAGGCTCCAGTTGAGCGATTTCTGTATGTGATAGGCGATGATGTTGGAGATCAGCGTGCCGCTCTCGCCGCCGACCAGGGCCGGCGTGATGTAGTAGCCGAGCGACAGGATGAAGACGAGCAGGCAACCAGCAGCAACCCCAGGCTTCGTCTGCGGAAGGTAGATGCGCACAAATGCCGTGACCTGGTTTGCACCGAGTGACCGCGCTGCGCGCATGTAGGAGGGCGGAACAGTCTTCATGACCGAATAGAGCGGGAGGATCATGAACGGCAAAAGGATGTGGGTCATGGCGATGATCGTGCCGGTGCTGTTGAAGATTAGCGGCAAACGGTTGCCGTCATCGATCGCGCCCGTCCAGACCAGGAACGAGTTTATGACACCCTGGCTCTGGAGTAGCACGATCCACGCCGTGGTGCGGACGAGAAGCGACGTCCAGAACGGCAGCAGAACGAGGATCATCAGCAGGTTCGCATAGCGCATAGGCAAGACCGACAACCAGTAGGCGACAGGAAAGCCCAGCAGCAAGCAGCAGAGGGTGACGAGGGCGCCGATCGCGAAGGTGCGCAGGAACAGCGGCACATAGATGCGCTTGTCCTTGGGCTGTGCGACGATGGCGCCTTGTGGATCGGTCTGCAGATCGAGCGCAGCCAAGTAGAAGCGTCCGGTATATTGAGCCGAAAGGCTCTGAAGTGTCTGCCAGACGCCCGGTTTGGACCAGCCGTCATCCATTTGAACCAAAGACTCGCGATATGGCGCGTGCAGGTCGCCCACACCACGACCTACCTTCATAATGAGGCTGCGCGCGCCCGGCATTTCCGCGTTGACGATGTTTGCGATGCGGCCCGTCGTCTGCCGAGACTGGCTATCCTTAATATCGAGCACCAATGCCTCGAAGGCCGCTTCGTCTGGCAGCGCTGGCCCCGTCCATGAGGCGAGCACGTGCGCGGTCCGCGGCATTTCATTTCCGAATTCCGGACTGTAAGCGCTCCGTACCAGCATTCCCGCAATCGGATATATGAACGTGGCGAGCACGAAGATCAGAAGCGGCACCACCAGCAGGAATGCCCGCAGCTTCTGGCGGCGGAGGGCCGATGCCAGTTGCTTCTTCAGCAAAGCTCGCTCACCTGGGGAGAGAACAGCCTCATCCATGGCGTCCACCTTGCTGCTTGAAGGCGCGGCAGTTTTCCGCGAGCCAACCGATCCGAGTTGTGGCGCCCTTCCTCAACAGCGCACTCTGACCGTCATTCGGCACCTTGACGACCAAAGGACTCTGTCCTGTCACCGCCAGGCGGAGTCGGACGTGATCCCCATGGTAAATCAGGTCGTCTACGGTTGCCTCGAGGGCCGAAATCTTGTCACCCTCGGCCGCCGGGTCGAGACGAATACGCTCCGGTCGGATGGAGAGCGTAGCCGCGTCTCCCGTACGCAGTCCGCCGATTGCAACACCCTTCACGCCCTGCCCGTTCGGAAGCGTGATCGTGCAGGTTCCAGTCTCGTCCCGTAGATCCACCACGCCGGTGAGGCTGTTGTTCTCGCCGATGAAGTCAGCGACGAATGCCGTGCCGGGTTTCTCGTACAATTCGGACGGTGTCGAGAGCTGCTGGATTTCGCCATCATTGAAGACCGCGACCCGATCGGACATCGTCAGCGCCTCGCCCTGGTCATGCGTCACGTAGACGACCGTGACCCCGAGCCGATCATGCAGCGACTTGATCTCGTATTGCATCTGCTCGCGCAGACGCTTGTCGAGCGCGCCGAGCGGTTCATCCATCAAGACGAGTTCAGGCTCGAAGATGAGCGCACGCGCGACTGCCACACGCTGCTGCTGCCCGCCGGAGAGTTGTGCCGGCCGACGCGAACCGAAGCCGGCGAGTTCCACCATGTCAAGCGCCTTGTTGACCCGGTCCTCAATTTCCGCTTTCGAGATTGAACGCACCTGCAGCGGAAATGCGAGGTTCTCCGCGACGGACATATGTGGAAACAGGGCATAGTTCTGAAACACCATGCCAATCCCGCGTTTGTCCGGAGGCACACGGTTGATCGACTTGCCGTTCAACATGATCTCGCCATGCGTCGCCGGCTCGAAGCCCGCAAGCATCATAAGGGTCGTCGTCTTGCCAGATCCCGATGGCCCGAGAAGCGTCAGAAACTCACCGCGAGCGATATCCAGATTGAGGTCGCGGACAATAAGACGCTCGGCATCATATGTTTTCTGAACATTCACGAAGCGGACAATCGCATCGCCGGCCTGTGCTGACGGTCCCGCTGCGCTTTGGCGCGTCTCGGCATTGCTATCGGTGATCAAGACTTCCTCCAGTACATTGGAGCCAATACGCAGCGGCATTTGCATCCGCTCGCTTAACGCTCGTTCTCGACGAGCCGGCTCTGGCGCTTTCGCGAATATAGGCGACCGTGCAGGTCATCCGTTTGCGCCTCTTCGGGCGCATTCTTATCGTTCCCCGACGCGCCCCTGCGGGCGCGCCGATCAGCATATTTCTGCTACGCGGACAAGCGCAACTGAGTGATCCGTCTGCAATCCGTTAGGTAGGGAAGAACGGCGCGCGCTTCTTGCAAAGATCGCGCGTCCAAGTCAGCGATGATCAACTCTTCAGACGCACCTGCCCGTGCGAGATCGTTTCCATGCGGACCGACGATGCAGCTCGCCCCGAGATACGAAAGGTCGTGTTCCTCACCTGCGTGATTGGCGTAAGCGAGATAGACCCCGTTCTCAAATGCCCGCGTCGGTACCACCTGATGAGCCACGACGCCCCAATTCTTCGTCAGCGCCGTTGGCACTACAACGAGGTCAGCACCTTGCTGCGCAGTCTCGCGCAGAATTTCCGGAAACTCGACCTCGTAGCAAATGATGAGTGCGACCTTCCAGTCACCGACGAAAAACGTGGTGAAATGATCTCCTGGCGTAAACCACGTCCGTTCGTATGCATTCGGCAGAAGTGTCTTGCGATGGTTCGCGAGAAGCTTCCCATCGGCTCCGATGGCTGCGGCCGAATTGAACACCAGGCCATCCGCCAACTCGGGATAACCGTAGACAATGCAACAACGATGCCTTTCCGCAAGCACGATAACAGCATCTGAAAAAAGCCCACTGGCGGGCTGGGCGAGCACGCGATGCCGCTCCCCCGCCCGATAGCCGGAGAGAAAGAGCTCCGGACATACGACCAGATCCGCAGAGCGGGCACTATTGGCAAGCGCCCGCTCGAGATCCGCGAGCCGCGCCTCAGGCGAACAATTCGCCTGGGCGTCGCTCTGGTAGACGGCAACTTTGAGGTTCTGTTTCATCTCTATGCCGGATTACGAGTACAGAATCTTCCGCGGGTAGTCGGTCAGATAATCAAAGCCTGTTTCGGTGACGACGATCGAATCTCCGATGCGGCCGCCGAGACGCCCGTCGAGGCTGATGCCGCCATCGACGGCGAAAGTCATGCCGGGCTGCAACACCGTCGTATCGCCGGCCTTCAGTTCCGGAGCTTCGAGATAGGCGACGCCGATCGAGCGACCGGTGCGATAGCCTGTGGTATATCCTGCCGCCGCGTAGCAGTCATTGGCCGCCTGCGCGACACTCTCCGCCGTGACACCGGCCCGGATCGAGCGCAATGCGGCCTGCTGCGCATCAATAGCCGCTTGCTGGACCCTGATCGCCTCGTCGGTCGCCTCCTTCACGAAGAACATCCTGTCGAAGCCGAGCTTGTATTGCTTGAACTGCGCCATGTTGCAGAAGCAGAAGTAGACGGGATCGCCCTTCTCCAGCAGCTTCGTGCTCGACCGGCGATGGACCATCGACGTATCTGCGCCCGACTGCATAATCTGCAGATTGTGGATCAGCGGAGAGACGAATGCCTCCCACCCTTTCGCCGTCAGGAATCCCGCAGCTTTGCGGGTGCCGGCGGCGATGACCGCCAAAGCGGATTCGTATTCGGGCGCGCCGACTTCGAGCGACTGATGCGCGGCCGCCATCATGGCGCCGGCGATCTGTCCGGCCTGTTTCATGACCTCGATCTCAGCGGGAGACTTGATCATCCGCATTTCACCGAGAACCCGGGAAACGTTCCTGAGCGGCGTGCCCCTGTATTCCTCGTCGAGGAAGTTGCGGACGATCGCCGGAATAAAATTGGTCTCGACCCACAGCGCACTAGGGGCCTTGCCAATCGCGTCGCGAAGAACGTTTTCCCAGCGGTTGGCGCCAGAATCCTCCCAGCCACGGACGTCTTCGACCCAGGTCATCTTGGCCACCATCTCGTGCTCCATGAGCGGCGTGATGACAGTAGGCTCCTCATCCGGACGGACGAGGAGGAAGGTCGGGCGGCCGAATTCGACAGAAAGATAGCCCCAGAACCCGGCAAGATATGCAATCGAACTCTCGTCGGTAAAGATCGCAAGATCGACCCCCTCGCTACGCAGGCGATCCTGCAGGGCGCGCGTTCTCGCTCGTGCTTCTTCAAGCATCGTAAAAGTCTCCAGATGGTTATGAATTATGTGCGGATGCTTACTTGTTCAGCCAGACGAGGAAGCGCTCGTTGATCGCATCGCCGTGGTCCGCCCAGAACTCGACATCATTGTGGACGGCCGTCTTGAAGTTGGACGCTTCAGTCGGCATGTGCGCACGCGTTTCCTCGCTGACGAGCGCAGCCGCCGACTTGCGGACCGGCCCATACGAGATCATGCCGGCTTGTTCCGCCATGCGATCCGGACGGGAAGCGAACGAGATGAACTTTTTCGCGGAATCGATATTCTTCGAACCCTTCGGAATTGCCCAGAATTCCTGCACCCAGATTTGACGGTCCCAGATCATCGTGAAGGGCTTGTCAGCACCGACCGCGGTGGAGTCGATACGTCCGTTGGCGGCCATCGTCATCGCGACTTCCTTGTCTGCCAGGAGCTGCGGAGCCTGAGCGTGGGCATCCCACCAGACGATGTGATCACGGATCGTATCGAGCTTGGCGAGCGCGCGCTCAAGGCCTTCAGGGGTCGCGAGTACTTTGTAAACCTCGTTGGCGTCTACGCCGTCAGCGATCAACGCCCATTCGAGGAAGGCCTGGGGCTTCTTCATGAGGCCACGCTTGCCGGGAAAGCGCTTAACGTCGAAGAAGTCCGCCATCGTCGACGGCTTCTCGCCCGGGAACATGTCGTTGTTGTAGGCGATGATCATCGACCAGACGATAGTGCCGACGCCGCAGTCGTTCAGCGTACCGTCGATGAAGTCAGCCTTGCCATCGCTGCCATCGGCCGCCTTCGGCAATTCGACGTCGCTCACGGATTCGAGCAGACCGTCGTCGCAGGCGCGCACGAGATCCTGCATTTCCATATCGACGACGTCCCAGGTGACGTTGTTGGTTTCGACCTGGGCGCGCAGCTCTCCGAGCCCGCCATTATAGTCGACCATATTGGCCTTGATGCCGGTCTCCTGCTGGAAAGGGGCGAGATAGGCCTTCTTCTGGGTGTCACCATAGTGACCGCCGAAGGAGGCGACCGTGATTGACGCATCCTGCGACATTGCAGGCGCAGCCATGGCAGCGACGAAGGTTCCGAATACGCAGGCCTGAAGCACCGATTTCAACGACATGACATTCCCCTTTTTTGGTAGAGCCGCGATCAGCTATATACATCCTTACCATCTTTCCTTTTTCAGGCAAGAATATTTCGCTGATTTGTGGTGCATTTTTTATTATGCCCCATCAATCACGCTCAAGCTGTGTATAGGTGTCAGCACTTTAGGAGTTGCCACTATTGCGGACGGAGTGCCCCGCCCGCCGCTTGCGGCTCGGCGGCAAGCCGTATTTCTCCGTAAAGCAGCGAGTGAAATGGGCGGCGCTGGAAAAGCCGGTCAGCATGGCGATCTCCAGCAGCGAGAGCGCGCTCTGCTGCAGGAGCTCGTCCGCCTTGGCAAGCCGCAGGTCGCGGTAGAACACCATCATCGACACGCCGAACTGGCCGGCGAACAGCCGGTGGAGCTGGCGCACGCTCATGCCCGTCAGCGCGGCGAGCTGGGCGGGGGAGAGAGGATCGGCGAGATGGCTCGCCATCAGCTCCACCGCCGCCTCCAGTGTCGGGTGATGCAGGTTGAAGCGCTGGCCGGCTCCGGCCTGCTGCGGCTCGTCGGCCATGCGCAGGCGCGGATGGATGAACCAGTCGCTGACCTCACGCGCGAAGGCCACGCCGTGCTCGCGGGCGATCAGCGCGCCCATCATGTCCATGGCCGCAACGCCGCCGGCGCAGGAATAACGGTCACGGTCGATGACGTAGAGCGCCCGCTCGATCAAAAGGTCCGGCGCATATTCGATCAGCGCGTCGATATGCGCCCAGTGCACCGTGAAGCGCCGTCCCGCCATCAGCCCCGCCTTGGCGAGGATCGCCGCGCCGCCGGAAATCCCGCCGAGCCGCACGCCGCGCTGCGTCAGCGCCCGGAGCCCGCGCACCAGCACCGGGTCCTCGTAGAGCATGGGATTGCCCCCCGCCACGACGAAGGCGAGATCGAGTCCGCTCTCCTGCGACCGCGACAGCGGCAGCGTCTCGAACCCGCCGCCGGAGGTGGAGGCCGCAAAGCCGCCGACCACCGAATGGAATGAGCAGGGATAGAGCGTCCTGCCCGCCAAGTGGTTCGCCGCGCGCAGCGGCTCCACCGCGCTCGCCAGCGACATCAGGGCATAGCCGGGTGTGAGGATGAAACCGATCTTCATGGCCCGGCCCTTCTAGCAGCGACGGCACGCAAGGACAAGAAAATGTCCGCTCCGTGCAAATGCTTCACGCCGCGCCACGCTACAACAGTCGGCGACACCCTGCTATTCGAGGATCATCGCCCGTGCGCTACTCGGCCTTGCGAATATTGAAGGAAGCCCTGACCGGCCATCGCGGCTGGCGCCCGCTGTGGCGCAACCCCGATCCGCAACCGGCCTACGACTATGTCATCGTCGGCGGGGGCGGGCACGGGCTCGCGACCGCCTATTACCTCGCCAACACGTTCAAAAAAGCGAAGATCGCCGTTCTGGAGAAGAGCTGGCTCGGCTCGGGCAATATCGGCCGCAACACGACGATCATCCGCTCCAACTACCTGCTGCCCGGCAACGAGCCCTTCTACGAGTTCTCGATGAAACTCTGGGAGGGGCTGGAGCAGGAATTCAACTTCAATGCCATGGTGAGCCAGCGCGGCATCGTCAACCTGATCCACACCGACGCCCAGCGCGACGCCTACCGGCGGCGCGGCAACGCCATGCTGCTCGCCGGCGCGGATGCGGAGTTGCTCGACCGCGAGCAGGTGCGGGCGATGATCCCCTTCCTCAACTTCGACAATGCTCGCTTCCCGATCAAGGGCGGCCTGCTGCAACGCCGCGCCGGCACCGCGCGCCATGACGGCGTCGCCTGGGGCTATGCGCGCGGCGCGGACCTTGCCGGCGTCGACCTCATCCAGAACTGCGAGGTCACCGGCTTCCGCATCGAGAACGGCCGCCTGCTCGGCCTCGAAACCTCGCGCGGCTATATCGGCGCGAGCAAGGTGGGCGTGGCGGTGGCCGGCTCCACGGGCCGGGTGATGGCGCAGGCCGGCATGCGTCTGCCGATCGAGAGTCATGTGCTGCAGGCCTTCGTCTCCGAGGGGCTGAAGCCGACCATTCCGGGCGTCATCACCTTCGGCGCGGGCCATTTCTACGTCAGCCAGTCCGACAAGGGCGGCCTCGTCTTCGGCGGCGATATCGACGGCTACAATTCCTATGCCCAGCGCGGCAATCTTCCCGTCGTCGAGGACGTCGCCGAGGGCGGCATGGCGCTGATGCCGATGATCGGCCGCGCCCGGCTGCTGCGCATCTGGGGCGGCATCATGGACATGTCGATGGACGGCTCGCCGATCATCGACCGCACGCCGATCGAGGGCCTCTACCTCAATGCCGGCTGGTGCTACGGCGGCTTCAAGGCCACCCCCGCCTCCGGCTATGCCTTCGCGCATCTTCTGGCCACCGACACGCCCCACGACACCGCCCGCGCCTACCGGCTGGACCGCTTCCAGCGCGGTTACGTCATCGACGAAAAGGGCATGGGCGCCCAACCGAACCTGCACTGAGGTTTCTCCCGATGCTGATCCCCCATCCCCTTCTCGGGCCCCGCGACGCGCAGGAATTCACCTATCTCGGCGACGCCGCGCTCCTCAACCGGCCGGACGGCATGGCCGAAGGCGCGGCCGAGGCCTTCAACACTTACGTCTATCTGCGCGACAACCCGGCCGGTATCCATCGCGAACTCTGGTTCCATGAACAGGGCGATCGAAGCTGGCTGGTCGTCACCCGCAACACCGTGACCCATGAAATCCTCGGCGCGGAACTTGCCCGAGACGTGGCGTTCAGCGCCAAAGCAGGTGCGGCATGAGGCTCAAGGGCGGATTGATCGACCGCAGCCGGACGCTGTGCTTCACCTTCGACGGCAAGCCCTATCAGGGCCATCCCGGCGACACGCTCGCCTCTGCACTTCTGGCGAACGGCGTGCGCCTCGTCGGGCGCAGCTTCAAGTACCATCGCCCGCGCGGTGTCTTCACCGCCGGCTCCGAGGAGCCGAACGCGCTGGTCGAGCTGCGCGCGGGCGCGCGGCACGAGCCGAACACCCGCGCCACCGTCGTGGAACTCTTCGACGGGCTGGAAGCCCGCAGCCAGAACCGCTGGCCCTCGCTTTCCTTCGACGCGCTGGCGGTGAACGACTACTTTTCGGATTTCCTGACCGCCGGCTTCTACTACAAGACCTTCATGTGGCCCCGCGCGCTCTGGGAGAAATTCTACGAGCCGGCCATCCGCCGCGCGGCCGGCCTTGGAAGCCTGTCCGGCGAGGCTGATCCCGACGCCTACGACAAGGGCTTTCTGCACTGCGACTTGCTGGTGATCGGCGGCGGCGCCGCGGGCCTCGCCGCCGCCCTGACCGCGGCGCGTGCGGGCGCCCGGGTCATCCTCGCCGACGAGGACAATCGTCTCGGCGGCCGGCTTCTCGCCGAGAGCGAGACATTGGATTACGCCCCAGCGTCGGACTGGATCGCCAAGGTCGAGGCCGAGTTTGCGACCCTGCCTAATCTCAATATCCTGCGCCGCACCACCGTCTTCGGCGCCTTCGACCATGGGGTCTACGGCGCGGTCGAGCGGGTGAGCGACCACCTTGCCGAACCAGGCAAAAGGGTGCGCCAAACGCTGTGGCGCATCACCGCGAAACGCACCGTGCTGGCGGCCGGCGCGACTGAGCGGCACATTCCCTTCCGCAACAACGACCGCCCCGGCATTATGCTGGCAGGTGCGATGCGCGCCTATGCTAACCGCTGGGCCGCAAGCCCCGCCGAGACCGTGGCGATCTTCACCAATGGCGACGACGGTCATCGCACCGCCCGTGACCTACTGGCGAAGGGTGTACGGATCGCCGCCGTGGTAGATTCACGCGCCGATGCCAAAGCAACCGGCGACTACCGCCTGATCGCCGGCGCGGCCGTCTCCGACAGCAAGGGCCGGCTCGGCCTTTCCGCAATCGAGGTGACGCACGGCAATACGAAGGAATGGATCGCCTGCGGCGGCCTCGCCGTCTCCGGCGGCTGGAACCCGAACATCCATCTCGCCTCGCACCATCGCGGCCGCCCCGTCTGGGACGAGGCACGGCAAACCTTTCTGCCCGGCGACAACTTGCCGGACGGCATGACCGTCGCCGGTGCGGCGGCCGGCAAGGGCGGCACGGCGGCGGCCATGGCCTCCGGCGCGGAAGCCGGCGTGGCGGCGCTCCGCGCTTTAAATGTTAGGGCGGCAATGCCGTCGCTGCCGCGCAGCCGTGACCAAGAGGCGAAGATGGAGGCGCTCTGGCATGTGCCGGGCAAGGGCCGCGCCTGGGTCGATTTCCAGAACGACGTCACCGTCAAGGATATCAAGCTGGCGCATCAGGAGAACATGCGCCCCGTCGAGCACCTGAAGCGCTGGACCACACTCGGCATGGCGACCGATCAGGGCAAGACGGCGAACGTCACCGCGCTCGCCGTGATGGCGGAACTGACCGGCAAAGCGATCCCTGAGACGGGCACGACGATCTTCCGCCCACCCTATACGCCGGTCTCGCTCTCGGTGCTCGGCGGCGGCGATACGGGTCAGCATTTCCGCCCCCGCCGGCTCACCCCGAGCCATGAATGGGCGAAGGCTGAAGGCGCAGTCTTCGTCGAGGTCGGGCAATGGATGCGGGCGCAATATTTCCCGAAGCCGGGCGAGGCCCATTGGCGCGAGACGGTCGACCGCGAGGTGCTCGCCACCCGCAAGGGCGTCGGCATCTGCGATGTCACCACGCTCGGCAAGGTCGACGTGCAGGGCGCGGATGCGGCCGAATTCCTCGACCGGCTCTATTGCAACGCCATGAAGAGCCTGAAGGTCGGCATGGTGCGCTATGGCCTCATGCTGCGCGAGGACGGCCATGCCTATGACGACGGCACCTGCGCGCGGCTCGGCGAGCAGCACTATGTCGTGACCACCACGACGGCGCAGGCCGGCCCGGTCTATCGCCATATGGAATTCGCCCGCCAGTGCCTGTGGCCGGAGCTCGACGTGCAGCTCATCTCCACCACGGATGCCTGGGCGCAGTTCTCCGTCGCCGGACCGAACGCCCGCCGCCTGCTGGAGCGGGTGGTGGACGGCTTCGACCTCTCCAACGCGGCCTTCCCCTTCATGGCCTGCGCCGGCCTGACGGTCTGCGGGGGCTTGAGGGCCCGGCTCTTCCGCATCTCCTTCTCCGGCGAACTCGCCTACGAGATCGCCGTTCCCGCCCGCTACGGCAATGCGCTTATGGCGCGGTTGATCGAGAATGGCGCCGACCTCGGCGCTACCCTCTACGGCACCGAGGCGCTTGGCGTGATGCGCATCGAGAAGGGCCATGCCGCCGGCAACGAGCTGAACGGCCAGACCACCGCGCAGATGCTCGGCATGGGCCGCATGGTCTCCGCCAAGAAGGATGCAATCGGCACGGTCATGTCGCGGCGCGAGGGGCTGGTCGCGGAAACGCACAGCCTCGTCGGCCTCCAGCCGGTCGACCCCGCCGAGCCCGTCGTCGCCGGCTCACACCTCTTCACCGCGGATGCGGTGCAGAACACCGGAACCGACCAGGGCTGGATCACCTCGGCCTGCTACTCGCCCCATGTCGGCTCGGCCATCGGCCTCGGCTTCCTCGCGAACGGCGCCGAACGGCTCGGCGAGGTGATCGTCGCCGCCAATCCGTTGCAGGGCCAGTCCGTCCGCCTGCGTGTCGTGTCGCCCCATTTCGTCGATCCCGAGGGAGAACGCCTCCGTGCCTGACCTGAAACCCATCACAGCGCTCGGCGGCGCGACCGCCCGCACCGTGAAGCACGGCGCGCTGACGCTTGAGGAAAACACCGGCCTCGCACTCGCCTCGCTGGCGCTACGGCGTGGCAGCGCGGAGCCCGCCCCCTTCGGCCTCGCCCTCCCCGGCCCCGGCCTGTGGACGGAGAACGATAGCGCTGCCGCGCTCTGGACCAGCTCCGGCCAATGGCTGGTCGAAGGCCCCGGCCGCGCCGAAACGGACTTCGCCGCCGAAGTGGCCGCCGCCGGTCCCGGCTGCTCCGTTACCGAGCAGACCGATGGCTTCGTCGCCTTCGAGGTCCGCTCCGCCGCCGGCGAGGCGCCGATCCTCGCGCTGATGGCAAAGCTCGTGAACCTCGATCCGGCCCGCTTCGGCCCCGGCACGGCTACCCGAACCGGCCTTGAGCACATGAGCGTCTTCGTCATCCGCCGCGCGGCGGACCGGCTCGCCGTGATCGGCATGCGCTCGGCCGCCGGCACACTGTGGCATGCGCTGGAAACCTCCGTCCAGCGCCTCGCGGAACCCCGCGCATGAGCGCGGCGATGATCGACGGCAAGGCCTTCGCCGGGGCGTTGCGCGAAAAGATCGCCCGCGAGGTCGCGGAACTCAAGGCGGCGCACGGTCTCGTTCCCGGTCTTGCGGTGGTTCTCGTCGGGCAGGACCCGGCGAGCGAGGTCTATGTGCGCAGCAAGGGTACGCAGACGCGAGCGGCGGGCATGGCGAGCTTCGGGCACAGGCTGCCGGAAACCGCGTCGCAGGCGGAGTTGGTCGCGCTTATCGAGCGGCTGAACGCGGACCCGGCGGTGCATGGCATCCTCGTGCAGCTTCCGCTTCCCGGCCATATGGATGCGGCGGCGGTGATCGACGCCATCGCGCCCGCCAAGGATGTCGACGGCTTCCACATCTCCAATGTCGGCTTGCTCGGCACGGGGCAGAAGGCGATGGTGCCCTGCACGCCGCTCGGCTGCCTCATGCTGCTGCGCGACCGCCACGGCTCGCTTTCCGGGCTGAACGCCGTCGTCGTGGGGCGCTCCAACATCGTCGGCAAGCCGATGGCACAACTTCTGCTGGCCGAGGATTGCACCGTGACCATCGCCCATAGCCGGACGAAGGACCTCGCCGATCTCTGCCGCCGCGCCGATATCCTGATCGCCGCCGTCGGACGGCCCGGCATGGTGAAACGCGACTGGATTAAGCCGGGCGCGACGGTCATCGACGTCGGCATCAACCACGTCGAGCGCGACGGAAACTTCCGGCTGGTGGGCGACGTGGACGCCGCCGCCGCCGAGGTCGCGGGCGCGCTCACGCCGGTTCCTGGCGGCGTCGGCCCGATGACCATAGCCTGCCTTCTGGCCAACACCCTGACGGCATGCCGCCGCGCGCACGGCCTCGCCTGAACCGACACCCCTTCCGAGCGGAGCACCCCATGACCAAATACACCCTCACCGTGACCTGCCAGTCCAGGCGCGGCATCGTCGCGGCGATCGCCGGCTACCTTGCCGAGAACGGCTGCAACATCACCGACAGCGCCCAGTTCGACGATGCGGAGACCGGCCGCTTCTTCATGCGCGTGAGCTTCGTCAGCGAGACGGGATGCGGGCTCGCGGCGCTGCGCAAGGGTTTCGCGCCGGTCGCCGAAAGCCTCGGTATGACCACCGCCTTCCATGACGAGAGCGAGAAGATGAAGGTCGTGATCATGGTGAGCCGCTTCGGCCACTGCCTGAACGACCTGCTCTACCGCTGGCGCATCGGGGCACTGGCCGTCGATATCGTCGCGGTGATCTCCAACCACATGGATTACCAAAAGGTGGTGGTGAACCACGACATCCCGTTCCACTGCATCAGGGTCACGAAGGACAACAAGCCGCAGGCCGAGGCCGAGCAGGTGCGCATCGTGCGCGAGGCGGGCGCGGAGCTGGTCGTGCTGGCGCGCTACATGCAGGTGCTGTCGGACGAGATGTGCCGGGAGATGTCAGGCCGCATCATCAACATCCACCACTCGTTCCTGCCGTCCTTCAAGGGCGCGACCCCCTACAAGCAGGCCTTCGAGCGCGGCGTGAAGCTGATCGGCGCGACCTCGCACTACGTCACCGCCGACCTCGACGAGGGGCCGATCATCGAGCAGGACATCATCCGCGTCACCCATGCGCAGAGCCCGGAGGACTATGTCAGCCTCGGCCGCGACGTGGAGAGCCAGGTGCTCGCGCGGGCAATCCATGCTCATATCCACCGCCGGGTCTTTCTCAACGGCAACAAGACCATCGTCTTCCCGCCCTCGCCCGGCTCCTACGCCTCCGAGCGCATGGGCTGAACACGTCAGAAGATCTTCCGTGCAGCGATAACCGGAGAAATATATGAAACTTCCGCTCTATATTATCGATGCGTTCGCCGATCGCCCTATGCAAGGGAACCCAGCGGGCGTCTGCCCCTTGGAATCTTGGCTACCAACCGACATCATGCAACGGATAGCTTCAGAGATCAATTTATCCGAGACGGTCTTCTTTGTACCGAGCGAAACTGCTTCTCATGGCACGCAAGTGAGCTTTGACGTCCGCTGGTTCACCCCGACTCGAGAGGTGGACATGATCGGTCATGCCACATTGGCCGCTGGGCATCTGGTCTTGGAAAAGATATTCAAATCAGCCAATGTAGCGACATTCAATTCAGCAACATCCATTATGCGCGTTCGTCGGGTCGCTGAGCGGCTCGAGATTGAGATGCCGGCGCTTATCCCACAAAGCCTGAGCAGAAATGAAGGGCTCGCCGACGCTTTGGGCGCAAAACCAAAAGAGGTGTGGGCAGCCAAGCACTATCTAGCCGTATTCGATTCGCCCGAAGAAGTGCGAAATCTACGTCCCGATTTTGCGGCAGTCGCTGGGCTCCCGCTACCTGCGGTCATCGTCACCGCGCAGGATACCAAGTATGACTTCGTATCGAGATTTTTTGCGCCGGCGAACGGAGTACCAGAGGACCCTGTCTCGGGCGTCGCCCATTGCTGCTTGGCGCCATATTGGTCAAAGCGCCTCGGAAAAGAAGCTCTTATAGGTCGTCAATTATCGCCTCGAGGGGGAACGGTCTACTGTAAGATGTTGGCCGATCGCGTGGCTCTCAGCGGCTCCGCGTCGATATTTCTCCAAGGTGAGATTGATGTAGCGGATTGAACTGATTCTGTTTGCTCTTGAAGAGATTCGAACCCGCGACATACGAATTAAAGCTTGTGTTCTTTCAGATGGATAACCGGCATTAGGCTAACTAACATAACTGACCCGCTTGCATCGTCGTCTTCCAGCCTATTATGGACTGGATTGCCTCAAAGTCGGGTTTGGCCAGCCGGTTCGGTCCTCATAGCCAGCAACGCTACGCGAGCGGGATAAAATCGACGCTGTTTTGTATGCCCAGCTTTGGGTGCGGAGAATACCGATGATAATCTCCGCAAATATGCGGAGATAAATCTTGCTATTCTCCGCAGACGAGCTTTATCGTGGGATATGACTTATATCTGGCAAGCCACCCTATGGCCGAAATTCGATTGGCGCATTGACCGCCTTACATCAAGGATTGCGGCCGTACGCCTCGATCAAGGAAGGCTTATTGGCCGCGCCGAGAGTCTCGGATTTCGTACGCGCGAGGCAACATTTCTACGAGCGTTGACGGACGATGTTGTAAAATCGTCAGCGATCGAGGGAGAGCAACTGGATGAGCAACAGGTTCGATCCTCGCTCGCCAGGCGGCTTGGCATCGATATCGATGGATTTGTGACGCCAAACCACTCTGTTGAGGGCATCGTCCATATCACGCTCGATGCCACGATCAATTGCGCAGACCCACTGACAGCAGAACGACTGTTCCAATGGCATGCAGCTCTTTTCCCGACTGGTCGCAACGAATGGGGTCATAAGCTTCGCGTCGGCGATTGGCGTGACGACTCTGGCGGCCGCATGGAAATTGTTTCCGGCGCATTCGGGTACGAGAAAGTCCACTATGTTGCTCCGCCCGCAGACCGCGTGGAAGCTGAGATGTCAGCTTTCCTTGAGTGGTTTAACGGATCGCACGAACCGGATCCTCTCATCAAAGCAGCCATTGCTCATCTCTGGTTCGTTGCTATCCACCCTTTCGGCGATGGAAACGGCCGCATAACTCGCACAATCGCCGACATGACGCTTGCACGCAGTGGTGGGGGCGCCCAGCGGCTTTATTCCATGTCCGCAGCAATCGAGCGATCCCGCATCGGGTACTATGAAGCCCTGCAATCAATCACCAGGAAGGATAGCCTCGACATCACGAATTGGATCGAGTGGTTCCTCGATCGTCTGGGCAATGCTGTTGGCGAGGCGCTGTTGACCCTCGACAACGTGATCCTGAAAAATGATTTCTGGCAGATGCATGCCGCAAGCAATCTTAATCCGCGACAAGCCAAGGTCCTCAACCGGCTGTTAGAAGGAAACTTCCAAGGCAATCTCACATCGACCAAGTGGGCAAAATTGACAAACGCATCCCAGGACACGGCATCTCGCGACATTGCAGACCTGATGGCGAAAGGCGTCCTGCAAAAAGGCGAGGCTGGCGGACGAAGCACAGCCTACGAATTGGTCTTGAAGTTTTCTACGAACCACGCTTCTGAATCCGGGTAAATTCAAACCGGTAGGAAGCGAGGCCCACTGGATTCGAACCTTTCACCGTACCAAGGAGGTACAAAGCTAGCGGAGAACCGGCCCGCTAACATCTTGGTGGTGACCCGACAATTTGTCGCCAGTCCTGGCATCAAACACATGAGCTTGTTGTTCGTCCAACAGCAGAGCCAAGTGATCGCCAGCCTTGAAGCGTTCCTTGCCACGATAGGAAAGTGTGATGTTTCCTCCTTCAAAATGCGCCTGAATCAGTGTCTCCGCACCCATCGGTTCGACGATCGCGACCGTGGTCCTCAATGTGGGTGTCTGGTCATCCTTGGCGATTTCGATGTGCTCCGGCCGAATACCATAGACCGCGGTGCGTTCGGTCGATGCCTCGATGTCCGGCGGCAGTGGCAGCGTTTCCCCGCCGGAGGCACGGAATCCGTGTCCCGGCTCGAGTGTGCCTTCGATGAAGTTCATCGCCGGCGAGCCGATGAAGCCTGCGACAAACAGATTGGCCGGGTTGTCGTAGAGCTCGAGCGGGCTACCGACCTGTTCGACCCCGCCGCCGTTCATGACCACGATCCGATCGGCCATCGTCATTGCCTCGACCTGGTCATGCGTCACATAGATGCTCGTCGTCTTGAGCCTTTGGTGCAAGGCCTTGATCTCAGCCCTCATCTGCACACGCAGCTTGGCGTCAAGATTGCTGAGTGGCTCGTCGAACAGGAAGACCTTCGGATCTCGAACGATCGCGCGGCCCATGGCCACCCGCTGCCGCTGGCCGCCCGACAACTGCTTGGGATAGCGATCCAGCAACTGAGTGAGGTCCAGCATGTCGGCCGCAGCGCGAATTTTGCCGTCCGCTACGCTCTTCGGCGCTTTTGCAAGCCGGAGCGAGAAGCCCATGTTTTCGGCCACGCTCATATGCGGATAAAGGGCGTAGGTCTGGAAGACCATAGCGATGTCGCGGTCCTTGGGAGACACGCCGATCACGCTGCGGCCGTCGATCCGGATATCACCGCCGGTCGACTGTTCGAGCCCGGCCAGCATCCGCAGAAGCGTCGACTTTCCGCAACCCGATGGCCCGACAAGGATCACGAACTCGCCGTCGGCGACATCGAGCGTAATGCCCTTTAGAACCTCATGTGCGCCGAAGGCCTTCCGCGCCTTGTCAAAACTCACCGTCGCCATGTCTTGTCTCCCTTGCGCTGTATTTCGGTCATCCTGGTGTCGCGCCTCACATGAGGAAGACGGCTTTTTCCGTCTTACGCTCGTCGAACAGCCGGAAGGCCGTCTCGGCCTCGTCCAGGGAGAATGTATGGGTAGCCAGCTTTTCGAGATCGATCTTGCTCGTCTCGACGATATGCAGGATGTCGTCATACTCCGACACGCCGAAATACCATGAGCCCATCAGGCTGACCTGCTTGCGGATCAGTTGATCGCTCGTCTTGATTGTCGTTTCCCGGCTCTCGCCGACAAAGGCCACCTTGGCGAAGGGAGCGGCGACATCGAGCGCCATGTTCTGGGCAGCCCCGTTGCCCGAGCAATCGAGCGCCGCGGTCACCCCCCTTCCGCCGGCGAAATCCATGATTTCCTCACGAGCCATCGGCGATGTCGGGTCCAGCACCAGATCGGCGCCGAGGCTCGCCGCGAACTCGCGACGCTCCGCGATCGGATCGAGCGCGATGACCTTGCCGCCAAGCGCCTTGGCGGCAAGCACGCCGGCCGATCCCATCGGACCCAGTCCCCAGATACCCACGGTGCTGAGACCGTTGATGCCGAGTTTTCGCGCCGCGCTGCACAGCGTTCCGAAGGCATCCGTCGAGATCGCGCCCGCCAGATAGGACATGCTGTCGGGGAGACGCAGCAGGTTGCGTTCCGGCACCGCGATATATTCCGCATTGCCGCCATCCGCCGTGAAGCCCAGGCAGGTCCATTCGGCGCAGAGATGGAAGTGACCGGCGCGGCAATAGGCGCAGACGCCGCAGCCAACGGCGAGATGGATCGCCACCCGGTCGTCCTTCTTGAATTGCCGTACCGCCGAACCGACCTCGACAATGATACCCGCTGGCTCGTGGCCTGTGATGCAGCGCCCGGCCGCATCGCCGCCGACGACAGCATTGCCATAATAGAGACTCAGGTCGCTGCGGCAGATGCAGGACGCCTTGACCTGGACGAGCACCTCGTCCTGGCGCGGCTTCGGCACTTCGACGGCGCGGATTTCGACGCGCTTGTTGCCAGGAAGAAAGACAGCTTTCATGAAATGACTCCGGAATTCTCGAATGATTATTTGACGGCGCCGGCTGTAAGTCCGCGGGTGAAGGACCGCTGGAGGATCAGGAAAAGGGCGACGATCGGTGCGAAGGCGATGATGCCTGCGGCAGCGATCCCGCCATAGTCGACGCCATAGCGGCCCTGGAGCGTGGCGGCGCCGACGGTCAGCGGCTTGAGAGCTTCGTCCTGAATCACCACGAGCGGCAGCAGATATTCCTGCCAGGAGAACAGGAAGGCGATCAGAGCCAACGACAGGAGGCCGGGGCGGACCACCGGGAGCACGACCTTCACATAGGTCTCGAACAAGGTCGCACCATCGATGACCGCCGCCTCGAGCAGTTCGTCCGGCACATCCTCCATCACCGTACGCATCATGAAGATGGAGAACGGCAGCAACAGCGCCGCTTGCGGCAGGATGACCCCGATCCGGGTGTTGAGAAGCCCCAAAGCCTGCAAATCACCGTAAAGCGCGACGATCACTGAGGGTGCAGGCACAACTAGGCCCGCAAGAAAGAGCGCGAAGACCGCCTCCTTGCCCTTAAACTTGAGCTTAGCGAAGGCAAATCCCGCCAGCGGCGCCGTCAGCACGACCAGAAGGGTCGAGCCGGCACTGATCACCAGACTGTTGACGATGAATTGCGAGAAGCCGCTCTCGAACCAGACGCGCCTGAAATTCGAGAAGTCGATCGGCCAGGGCAGCGAAAGCGGCCCGGAGAACAGATCGGACTCGCTGCGAACGGAGGCAAGCAGCACCAGATAGATCGGCATCAGCGCATAGAGCGCAAAGACCAGCAGAACGATATGCTGAAGAATACGCGAGGTACGGGTCATGACTGCCTCAGGATGCGATAACTCAGGCTGCCGACAAGAAGCACGATCACCAAAAGCACCACGGAGAGCGCTGCGGCATAGCCGAAATCGCCGACCAGGAAGAACGTCTTGTAGATATGCGTGGTCAGGACTTCGGTGTCGTAGCCGGGTCCTCCCTGCGTGGTGACCCAGACCAGATCGAAGAAGCGCATGGCCTCGATCGCGGAGTAGAGGCTGAGGAACAGGGTCGTGCTCTTAAGCAGCGGGACGGTGATGAAGCGGAAGCGCTGCCCCCAGCTCGCACCGTCGAGCGATGCCGCTTCATAGAGCGACGGATCGATCGACTGGATCGCCGAGAGATAGATCAGGATGCAGAAGCCGTAGAAGGTCCAGGCGCCGGCGGCGTTGAGCGATATCAGCGCCGAGCCGGGCTCGGCGAGCCAGGCGCCGCCCCAAGAGCCGAGCCCCACCATATCGAGAAGATAGTTCAGAAGTCCGAATACCGGATTGTAGATCCATCCCCAAATGATGCCGGCAACGACCAGCGGGATCGTCCGCGGCAGAAAATAGACGGCGCTCATGATCCTGACGAGACGCGGCGAGCGTTCGGCCAGGATGGAGGCGAGGACGAGGCCGATCAGCAGCGGAAAGCACAGGGTGAGCACCGCCCAGATGGCGTTGTGGCCGAGCGCCGTCCAGAAAACGTTGTCGGACATGAGCCGGGTGTAGTTCGACAGGCCGCCGAACGCCTTGATCGATCCATTATCCCAGGAGAACATGCTGTAGGCAGCAACCTGGAGGATCGGGACTGCAACGAAAGCGCCATAGAGCAGCAGTGCGGGAAGCACAAAGAGCCAGGCTTGTCGGCTGCGGTACATCATCATATCCAATGTTTGAGGATGACGGCTCACGCCGCCATCCGGTTTTACTGCGGCGGCGTCAGGGGACCCAGCGCTCCCCCTTGTCGATGGCGGCCTTCCAGGACGCCTGCATGGCGGCAAGGAAGTCGTCCGGGGTCGTCTCGCCGCCGATCAGCTTCTGAAGCTCGGGATAGAGCACCTGTGTCACGCTCTCTGGGACCGTGGTGTGCAGGTCATAGAAGTTCGCGTCCGGAGTCTTGAGACCCTCCGCGTAGAAGTCCTTCACGACTGGCAGGGTTTCCCAGTTCTTCAGTTCGTCGGGCGTCGTGCCGATGGGGACGAGATATCCCTTTTCGACCCAGACCTTCCGGCTATCCTTGGACGTCAGGCAGTCGATGTAGCTCGCCGCGGCGTCTTTGACGTTCTGTGCCGCGGCAGCGGAAATCTGCCACTGCGAACCTTCGCCCCACATCGTACCGGCCGGAACGTCGTCGGCAATCGGCGGTAGCATGAACACGCCGAGATCGAACTTGGCGCCCCGCGCCATGTCCTGCAGCACCCAGGTGCCGGTGATGGTCATCGCCGCACGGCCGCCCAGGAACAGGGCGTTCGCCTCGTCGTAACCGATGCCGTTGAAACCCCGCGGGAAATATCCGTCATTGGCCCATCGCTGGAACGTCTCGGCTGCTAGCTTGAACTTCGGATTGCTCCAGGGCTCGTCGCCGAAGAACACCTTCTCTTCATCCGCACGTCCGGCGGTCAGGCCGAGGATCAGGCTCATCGTATTGGTGGCCGGCCAGCGGTCACGGTTACCGAACGCGATCGGAACGCGCCCGGCCGCCTTGATCCTTTCGACGACATCCTTGAACTCGGCATAGGTCGTCGGCACGGCGAGACCCAATTCCGTAAACATCGCCTTGTTGTAGTATACACCCATCAGGTCCTGCTCCATCGGAACGGCGTAGAGCTTGCCCTGATAGGAATTGCGGCCGCGGTAGAAGGCGTTGACGTTCTCCCAGCCGTACTTCTTGTAGTAGTCGTCGAGCGGTGCCACCTTGCCCGTTCGGGCATATCCTGCCAGCACCGAGGCGGCAGGCCATGTATAGCCGAGGTCCGGCGTCTTGTCGGCGGATACGGCGAGCCGGTAACTCTCGCGGATGCCGATCGACGGGACCACCGTGCGAAGGATCTTGACGTCCTTAAGCGACGCTTCGCATATCTTGATCAGTTCATCCATCGCCGGGCCGGCGGCGGTGATGCCGGCATTGGAAAACTGGTCCCATTGCGTAACGACATTCTCCTGCGCCAGCGCGGTCGACGCGGTGGCCAGCATGATCACCGACGTCGCCGCCTTGGCGAGCCCGCGTCGTCTCAATTCAAGCTTCATTGGGTTTCCTCCTCCCTACACAATCAATCCAGCGTCTTTTCGAGATCCTTCAGGTAACCGATCGCGCTGCGGGCAACCCGATCGGGATCGAAATTGCGGCCGCTGAAGCCCGCTTCCATGGTCAAGTAGCCCTTAAAGCCGATATCCTTGAGCGCCTTCATGACCCCGTACCAGTCAACCGTGCCCTCGCCCGGGGGCAGCCGGTCGGTATCGGCGAAGTGCACATGATCGAGATGCGCGGCCATTTCGTGCACGTAGTCGGAACTGATCTCGTTCCGGTAAAGCGCATGAAAGGTGTCGAACATCACCTTGACATTGTCCGACCCTGCCTGCTCCCGCAGCAGCAGCGCCTGCCCGGGCGTGTCGATCAGATTGGAGTCCGACGAGGTCGGCTCGATGCTGATGCCGATGCCCTTGTCGCGGGCATGCGCGGCAATTTCCCTAAGAGCAGTCAAGCTCCAGTCCCAAGCCTGCTGGTATCCGGTGCCGAAGGAGCGCCAGCCGGCTATATAGAGGACGCGCTCGGCGCCGAGATCATGGGCGAGATCCACCACTTCCTTGTAATGGGCAATCGTGGCCGTGCGTTCCGCCTCGAGCAGCGAGGCCGGATTGTTGCCCGGTCCGCCACCGGGGGCGGGCAGCAGCGAGACGGGCTTGAGGTTGACATCCCCCATCAGCGCCTTCAGGTCCCGACGATGCTCTTGGGAAAGGTGAGACGGCCAGGCATGCGGCGCCGCGCAACCGATCTCGATACCATCATAGCCGATAGCCGCGATGCGCCGGATCGTTTCCTCCAGCGAATAGGATGGAACCCAAGCAGGAAAACTCGAATAGGCCCATGTATTGAAAGCGTATTTGAACGCCATGATGGTCTCTCCTCCGGACGCGACTGTCCACCGGCGCGGCGCCATGCGGCGGCCGCTCCCTGTCTGCCGGCTTCTATTGATAGTGCTTGCGCGGTAATCCTTCCGGCCTCGGCCGTCAGGTCCCTGCCCTTCCCAGTGTCCGCAGCCTCCACTGCGTTCCGCAATATGCGGTTCGAATGAGCACACGCTAGGACGAGCCGCCGTCGGAGGCCAGCCTCAAATATATCCATAATGGATAAAACTGCGGCATTGCCGCATCCGCCGGCGGATGGGTTAGTAATGACCTTCCTGCCGCATCACGGCATCCGCGCGGTTCTGCGCATCGGTCAAGGCCCGCATGACCGCTTTGCGACCGCTCAAGAGATCGTGAATTTCCTCGCCTGCAATTGCGATGATTTCGGGTACGCCGACGATAGGGGGACGCGGCCACATCCCTAGATAGCCTTTCGTGTTGAAATCATCGATGGCGCCGATGAAGGGCGAGATCGAGCGGATTTCCGGATCGCGGCTGACGCTGATGCGCGAACTCGCGAGGCTCCCGTTCATGAGATAGAGCTTGACTGCATTCGACGAGGTGAGCACGCGCAGCGCCTCCCACACCGAGCCGATCCGCGAAGCCGCGATATTGGCGGGTATTCCCAGGGCATAGCCGCCGACCGGTACGATCGGCCGGCCGTTGCGGCCTGTGGGATGCGGCAGATATCCGGTCTTGCGATAGGCCGGCGATTGGGGAACGGCCTCATGCAGGTGGGCCAGCAGCGAATGCGAATAAGCCAGAGCCGCGTTGCCATTGGCATAGATGCTTGCGCGTTCGAACCAGGTGATGTCGAGGATGTTCGGCGGCGACACCTCGATCAACGCCCGCATGTAGTCCACCGTATCCCTTGCCTCCTCCGACAAAAACGTCGGGCGCAGCTCCTCGCCCCGTGCGCCTGCGACTTCGAAACCTCGTTCCGTGCGCGGAAGATCGACGATCGGGCGCCCGAACGCACCCATCATCATGATAAAGCTATGGCCCAGCGCCGTGCCGCGGCCGCCATTCCACACGATTCCGAAAATGCCCTTTGCCGGATCATGGAGCCGCCGAGCGGCTCCGATCACATCTTGCGCCGTGCGCGGTGGCTCCAAGCCCCGCTCCTGCATCAGGTCGGTGCGGTAAGCCAGCACCTCGCCTGTCATCAACATGGGAATGCCGAGCTGCCGGCCGCCATGGCGTGAGCTTGCCAGCGCATCCGGGTAGATATCCTCAAGGTCCACCGGCTTCTCAGCCATCAGCCCGTCGAGCGGCAACAGGCGCCCATGATACCCCATCTCGCCGAACCATGGCAGATCGCAGGCGATAAGATCATAGCGCGATTGCGACCGCCTGCTATTGGCCACGATTTCGGCATGCAGCGGGTCGATGGCACGGGCATGGGCTTCGATCGGCACGCCGAGAATGAGTTCGAGCTGGCGCTTGAGCGCGCTCATCGCCATGAAGGTAGTATCCGCATGCAACAGCACGCGCAGCGCCCGCCCGAGCGAGAGCTTGCTGTCCAGGACGACCGGCGGGGGAATGATGCCGGCGGCAACATCCGGCGCCGCGCGCCGTTGCGAAGGCACCCTTTCCGCATCGGCTTCGGTCGTCACGTCCCGTAACAATCTCTCCCCGCGATGGGAGAAAGCATGCCATCGCGAGATCAGGTCACCGGAAGGATGCAGCGAATAGGAAAGTCCTGTTGATGTCCGCGGTCGCGCGACGATCAGCTTCGCCCCGAGCATGGCGTCGATCGCCCGCATCGCGGTGCCATAAGAGAGCCCGGACGACGCGGCGAGAGACGATTTTGTTACCAGCACGCCCGACAGGTGATTACGCACCAGTTCGATGACGATACGCATGTCACGCTGCGCGATCTGCGCCCCGAATATACGCTCACCTTCGTCATAGAGCGCGACGACGAAATCGAGAAAACGGTTCAGATCCTGCTTCTGGAGGGTGCCCCGGACGAAATTTCCTTCATGTTCATAGGGACCCTCCGGAGACTGAGGCACACGTGTGGAACGCGGTTTCTTCATGGCTGCAGTGTAGATGCCCATGCAGCACTTCGCGAGCGGTTTTCATCATTCGAAGCTCGATGCCGACTTAGCAAAGGAACCGTGGCCGCAAGATAGCTGCCGACATTATCGGAGTTGTGCCAATTATACCGATGAGCATATGAAGATGGCGAATCTTGATCGGTCTTGCGGCAACCGGTCGATCTGAGGCAGAAGCGGCAAGAGGTGCGGCATGGCCAGGCGGGTGTCGAGATCTGCCTGGGTGGCCCGGTTTAGTAGAGCGCGAACGCGCGGGCCTGCCACATCCACATGGAAATCGTAGTTGATGCAGCCCATTTCGGCACGAGTCGGTGCAACTTGCTCACCGGGAAGCGCCGCAAGTTCGTGCCAGCTTTCCGGACGGGCGCTGACGGTTTCCACGATGGTCACGGCCATGCTCAGTTCCTCTTCTGACTGAGCGCGACGGCGAGAATAATGATGCCGCCGCGGGCGATAAGCTGCTGGCTGAATTCGAGCCCCATCAGGATAAGGCCGTTGTTGATGAGGCCGATCATCAGCGCACCGACGATGGTGCCGATCACGGTTCCCTTGCCGCCGAAGAGGCTCGTGCCGCCGAGCACCGCCGCGGCGATCACCGAGAGTTCGTCGCCCTCGCCAAGCTGGAAACGGCCGGATTGCAGGCGTCCGGCATAAAGCATGCCGGCGAGCGCCGCCGCCGAGGAGGAGATGACCAGCACCTTGAACTTGATCGCCTTCGTGTCGATGCCGGAATAACGCGCCGCCGTCTCGCCGCCACCGGTCGCCAGCACCCGCCGGCCGAAGCCCGAGCGGCGCAGCACGATATGGCCGATGCCGCCGAGAACCGCCATCCAGAGAAGCAGCACCGGCACCGGCCCGAGATTGCCGCCGCCGAAGAGCCAGGAATAGCCGGGTGAGAGGATCGGCACGGCGGCCGTCGCCGATATCCACATGGCGACGCCCTTGGCGATGCCCATCATAGCGAGCGTGGTGAGGAAGGAAGGAATGCCGATACGGGTGGTGAGCCAGCCGTTGAACATGCCGACCGCAAGCCCCGTGGCGATGCCGGCGCCGACACCGACGACCGGCCCGCCCGCCGCAATCGCCATCGCGACCGTGACGGTCGAAAGGCCTGCGACAGCACCCACCGAAAGGTCGATCTCGCCCGCCGAGAGCACGAAGGTCATGGCGATGGCCATGACGGCGATCATCGCCGTCTGCCGCACGATGTTCAGCAGGTTGTTGGGGTTGAGGAACCCCTTGTCGGCCAGCGTCACCGCAAAGACGATGAAAATGACGACGAAGCCGATATAGATGATATTCTGGCGCCAGTTGGCGAAGAAGGGGTTAGCCATGGGATATCTCCTGAAGCGCGAGGGCCTTCTGGATTTCGATCTGGAGCCGCCGTTCGGCGGCCTGGAGACGGTGAGCAAGGTCGTCGGCCGGCACGGACGGATCCTCCAGCGCCTCGCGCGGGAGATCCTGATGCACACGTCCCTCGGACATGACGAGGATGCGGTCGCAGGCGGTCAGAAGCTCGGAGAGTTCGGACGAAATCATGATGATGCCCTTACCGGCGGCGGCGAGTTCACGCACGAGCCGAATGATCTCGGACTTCGAACCGATATCGATGCCCGCGGTCGGCTCGTCGAGGATGAGGATGTCGGGATTGGTGGCGAGCCATTTGCCGATGACCACCTTCTGCTGGTTACCGCCCGAGAGCGTCGAGACGGCATGATCGCGGCTCGCCGTCTTTACGCGCAGGCGCTCGATTTGCGCGTCGGTCAGGTCGTTCGCCGCCTTCGTATCGACGAGGCCGCCCGCGGAAAGCCGGTCGATGACGGCGAGGATCATGTTGGAGGCAACCGAATGAGCGGGGATGATGCCCTGGGTCGCGCGTGCTTCTGGAACAAGCGCGACACCCTCCGCAATCGCGTCCCCCGGCTTGCGGATCACGACCGCGCGGCCCTTGATGCGGATTTCGCCCTTGAGGACCGGATCGATGCCGGCGATCACCCGTGCGAGCGACGAGCGGCCGGAACCGAGAAGGCCAGCGAGCCCCAGCACTTCGCCGCGATGCAACGTCAGGGAAATGTCCTCCGGCTTGTGGCGGCCGCTGACATTCTTCAGTTCCAGAAGAACATCGCCCCGCACGGCCGCGCCGCGCTCGACGTCCGACAGCCCTTTGGAGCGCCGTCCGACGATATGCTCGATCATCGTATCGATCGGCAATTCGCTGAGCGGAGCGGTGATGACGTGGCGGCCGTCGCGCAGGATCGTTGCGCGGTCAGCGATGCGGGCAATCTCGTCCATGCGGTGGCTGACATAGATGATCGCCACGCCCTTCGCCTTCAGCTTGCGCAGGAAGACGAAGAGCCGCTCGACATCGGAAACGGCGAGCGCCGTCGACGGTTCGTCCAGCACCAGCACCCTGGCATCCTGCGAGATCGCCTTGGCGATTTCCGTCAACTGCTTCTGCCCGGCGCCGAGATCGCCGACGAGGGCTTTCGGATCGACGAAGACATCGAGCAGCGCGAAAAGGTCCGCCGCGCGCCGCTCGGCCTCCCGGTCGTCGATAAGCCCCGTGCCGACGCGGTATTCGCGCGTGAGGAAGATGTTCTGGGCAACCGTCAGCGTCGGGACAAGGCTCATTTCCTGGTAGTTCATGGCGATGCCGGCGGCGCGCGACGCCTCCGGCGTATGCGTCGTCAGGGGTACGCCACCGACCTCGATTGTGCCCTTGTCAGGGCGATGCACCCCATTCAGCACCTTGAGGATCGTCGACTTGCCTGCGCCGTTGCCGCCCAGCAGCGCATGGACCTCGCCGGGCATGACCTCGAAGGACACGTCGTCCAGCGCATGCACCCCTCCGAAGGTCTTGGATATGCCGGTCATGCGGACGGCAGCGGCGCTCGCACTCATCCCACCTTCTCCCACAGGCCGGTTTCGCCGGAACGGATCAAGGCGTCGGCGACGAGTTCCGTCTTGAGCCCGTCCTCGAAGTTCGGGCTGGGTTGCCGGTTCTTCGCAATGGCCGAGAAGAAATCGTAGCACTCAACGATCTTCGTTTCCGAATAGCCAATGCCGAGGCCGGGGATCGGCCAGAGACCGTTGCCATAGGGGTGCGCCGGGCCTGTATAAACGGTACGAAAGCCGCGCGCATCCGCCGGGTCGTCGGCAAACATCACCTGAAGCTCGTCGCGGCGCTCGTAGTTGAAGTGGATCGAGCCCTTGGTGCCGTGGATTTCCAGCGTGATGAAGTTGTTGCGGCCATAGGCGTTGCGGGTCGCTTCGAGACTGCCGATCGCACCGCCCTCGAATTTCAGCATCGAGACGACCTCGTCATCGACATCAACCTCGCCACGTTCGGCGTCCGCAGCCTTCTCCGCAGCGCCAAGCTTATCCACGCCGCCCTGTTGCAGCGGTCGCGTCTTGTTGTAGGTGGTGGTGATCGCGTTGACCTCGGCGATCCGGCCGACGAGATAGTGGGCGAGGTCGACGACATGGGTGGCGATGTCGCCGACCGAGCCGGAGCCGGCGATCTTCTTCTGAAAGCGCCAGGAAAGCGGCGAATCCGGGTCGGCCGACCAGTCCTGCAGATAGGTGCCGCGGAAATTGAGAATACGGCCGATGCGACCCTCCTCGATATATTTCTTGGCAAGCGCCACGGCCGGCGTGCGGCGATAGTTGAAGGCGACCATATGGATGACGCCGGCGGCCTTGACCGCGTCATGCATCGCCCTCGCCTCCTCGACGGTGCGAGCGAGCGGCTTTTCGCAGATGATATGCTTGCCGGCCTTGGCCGCCGCGATGGCGATCTCGGCATGAACGTTGTTCGGCGTGCAGATATCGACGACATCGACATCCGGCCGATTGACGACCGCGCGCCAGTCCGAGGACGCCTCCTCGAAGCCGTAGCGCCGACGCGCCTCCTCCGCCATGCCGTCGGTCACGTCGACGACGACCTTGCGGTGGGGAATGGCCGGCGCGGGCCAGAAGAACATCGGCATCGCGGCATAGGCCATGGCATGCGCCTTGCCCATGAAGCCGCCGCCAATCATGGCGACGTTCATCACTTTGGTCATCGGTTTTCTCCTGAAAGGGGTCGGCTGCTGGGAGCCGCGTTCCATCTGCCGGCCAAGGCCGGCTCATGCCATGCGGCGCGGGGCACGCTCGTTGCCCCGCACCGCATCCGTCACTGTCCGAGGCTTGACTTGATGTTGTCGGTCGCCTCGGCCGAATAAACGGCCTTCCAGCCGTCGAGCAGCGTCTCGCGCGTCACCGGCAGAGCCGGCAGCGCGACGAAAGCGGGCGCCTGCTTTCCAAGCAGCGCGTAGCCGGCAAGCTTGGCTTCGACCACGCCGGCATCGTAAGGCCGCTGGGCACCGAGCCCCTTGACGAAACCGCCCTGGGCCATCGAGATCGCCACGTTCTCGCCGAGATCGATCGTGGTAATGACAAGATCGTCGCGGCCGGCAACGCGCGCTGCCGAGATCACGCCTTCTGCCGGCACGTCCCAGACCGCCCATATACCCTTGACGTTCGGGTTCGAGGTCAGGATGGCGGATGCCGCCTTTTCCGCATCACCCGAGAAGTCCGGGCCGCCGATACCCTGCTCGGCCACGATCTTGATGTTCGGATAGTCCGACGCGATCGTCGCCTTGAAGCCATCGTAGCGCTGCTTGGTGACGAAGAAATCGGCAGCATGGAAGACCAGTCCGATATCGCCTTCGCCATTCAACGCCTTGGCCATGAGATGAGCCGCAGCGACGCCGTTGCCGTAGTTGTCAGCCGAAACCACGGATACGTAATCCTTCCCGGCCACAAAACCGGTCGGCACGTTATCCATGAAAACAAGCTTGGTGCCGGCCTCCGCAGCCGCCTTGTAAGCTGCGGCGGTCGCCGTCGGATCAGTCGGGATCGAAACGATGATGCCCGGCTTCTGCGCCATGATCGTCTCGAGGTCGGATACCTGCTTTTCAGGCTTGAAGCCGGCGTCGGTCACCGCAAGAACCTTGATGCCCATGGCGGCGAACTGCGTCTGCAGGCCGTTGATCTGAGCCCGCGACCAGTCGTTGCCGCCGTAGTGCATGACGATGGCGGCCGTCGCGTTCATGGTCTGGATCTTGGCCAGCTCCTCATCGGTAAGCGTGACGTCCGAGGCCGGCGATGGAGATTCGCCTGAGGGGCCTTTTGAAAGAACGGTCTTCTGAAGCTCCGCAAGCGCGGTATCCGGATCGGCGACGGCCGGTGCGGCAAAGGCAAATGCGAGCGTCAGCACGGCGGCTGTGCCCAAAAGGCTTCGTCTTGAAATCATAACTTCCTCCTCCCGAAAGTGGGGCTTCGCCCCGGTGCGGCCGTCAGGCCGATTTGAGATAGGCCATGCTGGCCTTCGCCCCCTCCAGCGGATCGGGCCAGCTATCGAGTTCGGCACAGATCCACCCGCCGAAGCCGACTTCCCGGAGTGCGGCGACTATGCCGTCCGTCGGCACGTCACCGCGGTCGATGGGCGTGAAAGCGAAGGGCTTCCTCTGCAAGCCCTTGAGATGCACATAGGAAATGCGGGCCGCATGCTCGCGGATCAGCGCCGCCGGGTCACCGCCAGCGGCAGCGAGATGGGCGGTATCCGGGCAAAAATCGATTCCCGTGAGCGCGAAGATCTTGCGCACCTCTGCCGGTCCCTCGACGATCGTCGAAAGATGCGGATGATAGTGGGCGACAAGGCCGCGTGCCTCGGCGATTTCCTTCACGCGGTCGAGGGCCGCGGCGAGCTTGTGATAATCCGCCTCGCGGATGCCGTCGAAGCGCTTCGCCCCGCCGCCGACGATGAGATGCGGCGCACCGAGTTCGGCAGCGCGATCCGCCGCGCGGACGACCCGCGCCAGCTCCTCGGGAAGGATGTCATCGAAGATGAAGTTGCCGCCGGCATAGGTCGCGACCAGCATCAGGCCATTGTCGCCAAGCAGCGCCCGCATCTCAGCGGCGCTGAAATCCAGCAAATTGCCGTCGAACAGTTCGACACCTTCGTAACCGGCTGACGCGATATCGGCAAAGGCACGGCGCATGTCGCCGAAGGTTCGATAGGCAAGATTGGTGATCGACGTAACGCCAACGGCGTCCCCGCCAAGGTTGCCCCAGCAATTCGCATGATAGGCGAGCTTGAACTCCGACATCGGCGCCTCCTCCCAGTGACCGTCTCGACTTCAGTGGCTCCGTCTTACGGTGACAAAAAATCTATGTCAATAATTTACACGCATATCATCGTAATCTTTTGCAGATTTAATACAAAAGATTAGAGTTGCCAGCCGAAAGCTGGCTAGCTATCACATCGGGCGAGGATCGGAATCGCGGGGAAAGGATGCGGTCATGCCAAGGATGGCATCTGTGGAGGCGGACATCCGCCCGCGACGCAAGGGGCGCCCCAGCGTCTCGGAAACCGCTGCCCCGAGCCTCGTGGACATCCTCAATCTCGTCAGGACCGGCCGCGCGACGACCCGCCAGGAGATCGAGCGGCAAAGCGAACTCGGCCGCGCCGTGGTCGCGGACCGGCTCGGCACGCTGGGTGAACTCGGCCTGGTTGACGAAAGCGAACTGGGCGCCGCCACCGGCGGCCGCGCGCCGCGCCTCGTGCGCTTTGCCGCCGACCGCGGCCGCATTCTCGTCGCCACGCTCGATCAGACCGCGCTTGGCGTCGGCATTGCCGATCTCGCCGGCTCCCTCATTATGGAACACCACGAGGCGACCGAACTCACCCAGCCGGCGCCCGGCCTTGCAGACCGTCTCGTGACGCTTTTCCGCTGGATTCTGGAGCGGCAGGCAAACCCGCCGCTTTATGGCATCTCGATATCCGTTCCCGGCGCCGTGCCCGATGGTGGGGAAGTGTTTTTCCAGCGCACCACGCCCGCCGTATTGCCGGGCTGGGACAGTTTTCCCCTGGTCGAGACGCTCGTCGCCACCTTCGATGCACCGGTATGGCTGCGCTCCAGCGTCGAAACGATGACGATGGGCGAACTGCATGCGGGCGCTGGTGAGAGCAACCGCACCATGCTGTTCGTCAAGGTCGGCAAACGCATCGGCGCCGGCCTCGCCAGCAACGGTGAACTCTTCCGCGGCGCGCAGGGCGCGGTCGGCCTCATCGGCTCCGTACCCGTGACGGCGGGCGAGCGGAGCGGCACGCTCGAGGCCATGGCCGGATCAGACCATATCGCGCAGGAGGGCAGGCTTGCCGCCGAACGCGGCCTTAGCCCCACCCTTGCCGATCATCTGCGACGAGGCAGCCCCGTCACTGCACTCGAGGTCGCGCAGGCCGCGCAGATGGGCGACGTAGCGGCGATCGACATTCTATCCCAGAGCGGGCGCCTGATCGGCCAGGTCGTCGCCACGCTCGCCAATATGCTCAATCCCGAACTCATCGTGCTCTCGGGCTCGATTGCACAGACGAACGACATCCTGCTCGCCTCGGCCCGCGAGGCGATCTACGGCGCCTGTCATCCGCTGGTAAGCCGCGACCTGCAGATCGTGCGCTCCCAGATGGGCAATTCGTCGGGCCTCGTCGGCGCCGCGATCGTCGCCGCCGAAGGCCTCTTCGGGCCTTCGCTGCTGCGCGATTGGATCATGGCAGGCAGGCCGCAGGCCCATCCACTGTTCCAGCAGATGAAGGCCCAGATCATGGACCGCAGGACATTTGAGGGAAATACTGTCCGTCCCCCGGACATGTGAGGAGGATGCAATGACCATTACCGGTCTCGGACCGCATGGAGAGCGGGCCTCGGCGCCCGAGCGGGTCCTGCTTTTGCCCGAGGACATGGCGCGGGCGCGGGCCGGCGGCTTCCGGGTGGCGATTGTGCTGCATACGCTGGCCAGCGACTGGGCGAAACAGCAGATTTCCGGCATCGTCGGAACACTCGGCAATTGCGGTATCGCCGTCATCGAGGTCGTCGACTGCGCGTTCACGCCGGAGGTGCAGATCGAAGCGCTGGACCGGTTGATCGGCGAGGTGCCGGACGCCATCATCTCGCTGCCTGTCGCCAATTCGAAGGTCGCCGCTGCCCACGCCCGAGTCGCGGCGGCCGGCATCAAGCTCGTCCTTCTCGACAATGCGCCGACAGGCCTCCTGCCGGGCAAGGATTACATCTCGCTCGTCTCGGCAGACAATTTCGGCCTTGGCAAAATCGCCGCCGAGGGGCTTTCGCCGCATGTGCCTAACGGCGCCGAGGTTGGTGTACTCGGCTACGACGCCGACTTCTTCGCGACGAACGAGCGCGAGATAGCCTTCGTGAAATGGATGCAAGTCAATCGCCCGGATGTGAATCTACGCATCCGGCGGTTTTCGACCTTGGCGGATGCTGGCCTGACCACCCACGCCCTTCTTACCGAGCGCCCCGACCTCGCAGGCCTCTTCGTCGTCTGGGATACGCCCGCCATCGCCGCGATAGAGGCGCTTCGCGCATTGGATCGTCGCCTTCCGATGGTAACGGCCGATCTCGGCCACGATGCGGCGATCGCGCTTGCGGCGCACGAACCGCTGGTCGCCATCGCCGCCCAGCAGCCTTTCCGCCAAGGAGAAACAGCCGCCTCCATTGTGGTGAGCACCCTCCTCGGTCGATTACCGCCGGCCTGGATTGCTCTTCCCGGCCTCGCCGTAACCTCCGCCAATGTCGTCGAGTGCTTCCAGACCGTTTGGCGCATGCCGGCGCCCCGAGAGGTTCTTCAAAAGCTCAGCCTCGTCCGGACCACAACCTAACGAGCTATTCGCTTCGCTGTTCTCAATGCTCTTGAATAGATCCGAACCGACGTCATCCGTCGGCCCCCCTAACTCGCGATTAGCTAGCTTGCGAGACTTCTGACATCACGCAGTTGCTGCCACCTCCCCCATCAGTTCATCCCGGCTAACGGTATCGACCAGGAACTCCAGAACGGCGCGGACACGCAGCGGGAGATTGCGACGCGAGGCGTAGACGACGGAGATCGGCAACCGTTCGGGTCGAAAGGCGGGCATCACTTCGACAAGGCACCCTGTGGCGATGTCATCGGCTGCCAGAATGTGGGACAGCACAGCCAGCCCGCCGCCGGCGAGCGCGGCCCGGCGCACCGCTACCGTATTGTTGAACATCAACCTGGGAGTGAGCTTGACCCTCTCGATGTCGGCCCCGTTCGAAAAGCTCCAGGACCGTTCCTCGCCGCCCCGGTTGTAGCAGATGCAATCATGGCTCGGGATTTCAAACGGATGGCCCGGAATACCGCGCCTTTGGAGATAGCCGGGCGCCGCGACGAGGAAGGCGGTCGTCCAGCCGATCCGGCGACAGATCAGACTGCTATCGGATACATCGCCTATGCGAACTTCGAGATCGATGCCCTCGCCAACGAGGTCAGAAGAATGTTCGCGAAAGACGATATCGACTGACAAACCAGGCCGGCCCGCCAGGAAGGCGGGAAGCTGATCGCTGATGTAGAGGCCAAGCGCTGCTGGCAGGCTCATCTTGACCCTACCAGAAGTCACGATGCCGTCCGGCGAGGCCGTTTCGCCAAGCGCTTCCACCGCGTCGATAACCTTTTGCGCCATCGGGATCATCTGCTCTCCCTCGACGGTCAGGCGCAGTGCGTTGGTTGTCCGGTGAAACAGTCGGGTGCTGTAGTGCTCCTCGAGCGAAGACACCTGCCTCGACACCGCCGGCTGGGTCAGCCCGAGATCAAGCGCTGCAGCAGAGAACGACCCGGTCTCCGCAACTCGGAGGAACGATCTCAGCGCTGAAACGACATCCATCCCGATCGCCTTTCTGTGCCCCATACCAATACGAATAAGCGTTATGCCGAAACCTTAGACCGGTTTCGATTGCGCGTCCATCCATTACGGATATTCTATATCCATAAGGATATTTTAAGTCCTTAATAGAGGAGAACGCCATGACGCAGCGCCTGAACTATGCCGCCCAGTCGCCTGAATTTTTCAAGAAAGTCTCTGAACTCAGCATGTCGTTGAAGGACAGCGTGATCGAGCAGTCGATCCGCGACCTCGTCAATATTCGTGCTTCCCAGATCAATGGCTGCGGCTTTTGCCTCGACATGCATGTGAAGGAAGCGAAGATCCACGGCGAGAGCGAACTGCGCCTCTATCACGTCGCGATCTGGCGTGAATCCAACTTGTTCGCGCCCCGTGAGCGGGCGGCGCTGGCCTGGACCGAAGCCGTCACCGAGCTGCCCAAGGGCGGCATTCCCGACGAACTGTACGAACGGGTCCGTGGCCAGCTTTCCGAGAAGGAAATTTCCGACCTGACTTTCTCGATCATGGCCATCAATGCCTGGAACCGCGCCAGCATCGCCTTCAAGGCCGTACCCGGCTCGGCGGACAAGCTTTACGGCCTGGAAAGGGCCGGCCTCAACTGAGCATTTCCAGTCGACACGGTGGCGCTTCTGCGCCGGATAATGATGTAAAAACAGCAGACAGAGGGAAGATCATGAAAATCGTCATCATCGGCGGAACCGGCCTGATCGGTTCGAAGACCACGGAACGTCTGCGGGCAAAAGGCCACGACGTGATCGCTGCCTCGCCGAACACCGGGGTCAATACAATCACCGGCGAAGGTCTCGCCGAAGCGCTCGCCGGGGCCGAGGTCGTCCTCGATCTCGCCAATTCCCCGTCGTTCGAAGACAAGGCGGTGATGGAGTTTTTCGAGACTTCCGGTCGCAACCTGCTTGCAGCAGAAAAGCGCGCCGGCGTGAAACACCACGTCGCGCTGTCCGTCGTAGGGACGGAGCGCCTGCAGGAAAGTGGCTACTTCCGGGCCAAACTCATTCAGGAAAAGCTGATCCGCGAGGCCGGCATTCCCTACACGATTGTCCACTCCACCCAGTTCATGGAGTTTCTCGCCGGGATCGCCCAGTCGGCCCTGATCGAGGGCAAGGTTCATCTGTCCCCGGCCTTTGTTCAGCCGATCGCCTCCGATGACGTCGCGGACGCGATGGTCGACGTGGCGCTTGGAAACCCCATGAATGGACTGATCGAGATTGCGGGCCCCGAGCGCTTCCGGCTCAACGAGCTGGTCGCCCGCTATCTGGAATCGACGGGTGATACCCGGCAGGTCGTTGCCGATCCGCAGGCCAGATATTTTGGCGCGCACCTGGAAGATGGCTCGCTCGTCTCCGACGACAATCCACGCCTAGGCAAAATCGGCTTCGAACAGTGGTTCGCCACCGCGCCACGCAAATGACCCGTCTTGAAAGGAAGAATATCATGATCAGTAAGACATTTGCCGCGATGGCCATCACGGCGCTCGCCGCTGGTGGCGCCGCCGCGCACGATGCACCGGGCGGTTCGGCATCCAAGGTCACCCTTGTCTATGAGCATCAATTGCCCACTGTGCCGGGCAAGAGCCTCAAAGGCGTTCTCGTCGAATACGGTCCGGGTGGCTATTCGGACGCGCACACGCATCCTGAAAGTGCCTTCATCTATGCCACGGTGCTGGAAGGATCGATCCTCAGCCAGGTCAATGACGGTCCGGTCAGGGAATACAAGGCCGGCGAAAACTTCTCCGAGATGCCGGGCGACCGCCACGGCGTCAGCAAGAATGGCAGCGACGAGAAGCCCGCCAAGCTCCTTGCCGTCTTCGTGGTCGACACCGATCAGAAGGACCTGACCTTCCCGCTCAGGAAGTGACGGCCTCAGCAGGGTCGGATGCAACAACCACATCCGGCCCTTCTTCCTCATCATCCCGGAGCGACCCGCATGGCCGGCGACCTGCCCTCTCTCACATTCCCAATCGTCGATCTCCTTGGTGTGATCGGCATCATTGTCTGGCATGCGCAGGGCAAGGGTCGACCGACGGCGCGCCTTATCGTTCAAATCCTTTTTTTTACAGCGATGACAGTCACCCTGCTGTCGTCCGGTATTCTTCCGCATCGGGGAACGGCAGGTGAACTGGACGGCGTGAATGCCTATCTCGGCACATCCGCGCGCATTCTCTGGTGGGTTCATCTCGCATGGGCGACGATCGGATTTGTGCGCCTCTACATCGTCCTCGATCGCAGGCCGCAGGAGGCGAGGTTGATCCAGGATCTGATCGTCGCCGGCGTTTACCTCGGCGTCACTCTCTCCATCATCGGCTTTGTATTTGGCGCACCGATCGGGACACTCGTCGCGACCTCCGGTGTCGTCGCCATCATCCTGGGCCTTGCATTGCAGAACACCTTGGGCGACCTGTTTTCAGGCGTGGCCCTCACGCTTGGCCGCCCGTTTTCGATAGAGGACTGGATCCAGCTCGCGGATGGTACAGAAGGACGCGTCATCCAGAACAACTGGCGCTCGACGCAAATCCTCACGCCGGCACACAACGTCGTCATAGTGCCCAACAGCGCTCTCGCAAAACTCAGCCTCACCAATCTCACGCGCCCGGATGAATCGCATCTCGTCACGCTGGTCATCCGCATTGTGGCCGACCGGCATCCTTCTGCAATCGGTGCTGTTCTGACATCCGCACTCAAGGATTGCCGGTACATCGTCCAGGAACCGCCTCCTGTGGCCGCGTTGAAGGGCATCGATGCGATCGCGGTGGATGTCGAATTGCAGTTCCGCGTTCTCAGCCCGGCCGATCGCACACCGGCGCGCAACGAGGTCATCGATGTCGTCAGCCGCCATTGTGGGTCGCATGGTCTTCACTTCGCCGTGCCGGCCCACGCCTACCTCGTTGTCCCGAACGAGATGCGTGATGACAGCCAGGCAAGACCACTCGCCATTCTACCCGGCGCGTTTTAACACCCAGTCGAAGGTTCCGGCCCAGATGCCCGGATCGATCTCCTGCTCCAGTATCGTCGCAAGGTCGGCAAGCGTGACCCTGCGAAGAGCTGCCCGCCAGGCTTCGTCAGCCTCCCACATGATCCTCGCCACGGCGCATGGGCCACTCTCGCAGTAGCCTTTCGGTCGGCAGGGATTGTTGGCCCGGATGTTTTGGCAAACGAATGTCCGCCCGGTCCCCTCGACCGCCTCGACGACATCCAGAAATGTAAGCTCTGCCGGCGGCTTCGCCAGACGGTAGCCCCCCGACGGGCCAAGCGTCGTGTGAACAAGACCTGCCTGTGACAGGCTTTGCAGGGCTTTGGAAAGATATTCCTTTGGAAGCCCGTGGAATTCCGCCAGCGCTTTGGTCGACAGATATCGCCCTTCAGGCAGGCCAGCGAGAATGGCGCAACAGTGGAGCGCCCATTCGACTTGGCTCTTGAGAATCATGCGGGAGCGCCCAAGCTTTTGAATTACGGATAAATCTTATCCCTATTTGGTAGCCTTGTAAATGAGCGCGTCCCGTCCGGGGTTTCCGAGTTTCAGCCCGCTCTTGAAAGGAATCGAACCGGCGACCAGCCGATTAGAACCGTAGCCGCATTGAAAACCTGCTTCAAATCATCGGCTAAGGAGAAACCGAAACGTCACGCCTGCACCCGCCACGACCGTTAGCACGCGAACAATGTGATGCAGAACGACGAAGGGCACCTCGACATTGAGCGAAAGCGCGATCAGGCTCATCTCAGCAACGCCACCGGGGGAGTAGGCCAGCACATAGGCAATGAAGCGATCCCCGCCGACAAGGGCGAGTGTCGAGGCGAATGCGGCTGTGCCGAGCAACATAATGAAGGTGGCGCCCACCGAGAACACCATGGCCTGCAGCACGATGCGAGGCGAGGCCCCCGCAAAGCGGCAGCCGATGGTCGCGCCGATGACGACCTGCGCGCCCGCGAGCGCCACTGCCGGCAACTCGAAATCCGTGACGCCGGCAAGATGCAACGCTGCACTCAGGAGCATGGGGCCGACGAGAAAGCGGGCCGGCAACCGCAGGACAGTTCCGAGTGTCACCCCTCCGATCACGGCGGCGGCGAACCACAAGAGATCGTCAAACGCGACGGTCGCCGAGGCCGTAGACGTTGCGCCCGTGCGGCCGATGTCGAAACCGGTCAAAGTCTCGATCAGGAACGGCAGGGTCAGGACCACCAGAAAAATCCGGGCGGCATGGATGAGCGCAATCATACGCTCATCGCCACCCTTTTCAGAGCCAAGCGTTATCATCTCCACAAGCCCGCCGGGCATCGCCGAGAAATAGGCGGTGACCGGATCGAGCCGGGCGACACGTCGGAAATAGAGGAAGGCCAGCCCACCGGTCACAGCAATGAAAACGACAAGGCCGGCAAGAGAAACGATCCAAGAGCCAGCGTGCTGGAAGATGTCCGGGGAAAACGACGTGCCAAGCATCGCACCGATCACCGCTGTCATGGGTGGCCGGGCATGTTTCGGCAAGGACACCGGGATTCGCAGGAATGCGGACAGAGCCGTGACCAGCATTGCCCCGATCAACCACGCGAGCGGCATATGCAACAGCCACATCAGGTAACCGCCAATGGCGGCTATGGCGAGCGTCAGCGCAAACAGACCCGCTGACCTCATGACGTTCGGCCTCATCACCTGTAGCACGCGACCTCTTGCGTGTGCGTGACGACCGGGGGCGCGGCAAAATATGTACCGACCAATCCACGCCATGTCTGAAAGTCGGCAGAACTGCGAAAACCGATCATATGGTCCTCGACGGTCTCCCATTCGACGACGAGACGATAGATGCCGGGGTTTTCCATCACGCGCTGAAGCGACACACCGTGGCACCCTTTCGCGCGCAGAAAGAGTGGTGCGGCTTTTTCGACGCCGCGCTCGAAATCGATCTCCTGTCCCGTCGTGATTGTCAGTTCGGCGATTTCTCGGATCATTCCGTTTCTCCCCGCCTATGACCATGCTCAGCATCGATCGAGTGCTCCTCGCCAGTCGCGATCATCGTGCGGGTGGCATCGATCGAGGCATAGACCCAGAAGATCCGCATCGGTTCGGTGTCCGACGCGTTGATGAAGCGATGCGGCACGTTCGCAGGGATCCATGTCGTGTCATTGGGGCCGAGCGGATAGCGGACGCCATCGATCTCGGCGATGGCCTGACCGTCGAGGATCGTCACGCTTTCCTCGCAATTGTGTTTGTGCAAACCAATTGCCGCGCCCGGATCGAAGGCTGTAATGCCGTTGATCATGCTGGTGGAGCCGCATTTGCGCGTGACCAACGGGGTGGTGCGCGCACCGTTTCCACGATCGTTCGTCTTGAGTTCACGCGGGCGCAGGATAGCGGGTTCAGACATACGGGACCTCACTTGGCTGGACCGATCCAGACGGTCTTGATGTTGACGAATTCGCGGATGCCGTAGACGCCAAGCTCGCGCCCGTAACCGGAACGCTTGATGCCGCCGAAGGGGTAGCGTGGATCCGAAGCGGTCATGCCGTTGATGAAGACGGCGCCGGACTCGATGCGGGAGGCAAGATGGCGGGCGCGAACGAGATCGCCCGTCCAGAGTGCGGCGCCAAGACCGTATTCGCTGTCATTGGCCATGGCCACGGCCTCGTCGGCGTCCTTTGCCCGGATGATGGCGGCGACCGGACCGAAGGTCTCCTCACGGAACGCGGTCATGCCGGGCTTGACGTGGTCGAGCACCGTCGGCGGATAATAGAAGCCATCGCCCTCGATCGGCTCGCCGCCGAGCTTCAGCACCGCTCCTTCGGCGAGCGAGCGCTTCACCTGCTCGTGCAGGCTGGTGCGCAGGTTCTCGCGGGCCATCGGGCCGATCTTCGTATCGCGCTCCATGGGATCGCCGATCTTCAGCGCGGCGGCTTTCTCCACGAAGAGATCCGAGAAGTGGTCGGCCACCGCCGCCTCGACGATGAAGCGCTTGGCGTTGACGCAGGACTGGCCGACATTGATATAGCGCGCCTTGACGGCGGTCTCGGCCGCCGCCTCGAGATCGGCATCGGCGAGCACGATGAAGGGGTCGGAGCCGCCAAGTTCCAGAACCTGCTTCTTCAGCGCCTTGCCGGCCTGCGCCGCGACGATGGCGCCAACCTCCGTCGAGCCGGTCAGCGTGACTGCGGCGATCCGCTCGTCGGCGATGATCGAGGCAACCTTGGAATTGTCGATGAGCAGCGTCGCCGTCAGACCGACCGGCGCGCCCGCCGCCTCCATGATCTGCTGCACGGCGAGTGCACATTCCGGCACGTTGTTGGCGTGCTTGAGAATTGCCCCATTGCCAGCGGCGAGCGCCGGGGCGGCGAAGCGGAAATACTGCCAGAACGGATAATTCCACGGCATGATCGCCAGCACCACGCCGAGTGGCTCGAAAGCAACAACGCTTTCACTCGCATTGGACGCGACCGGTTCGTCGGCAAGATAGCTCGGCGCGTGCTCCGCGTAGAAATCGCAGTTGTAGGCGCATTTCTCGATTTCGGCCTCGGCTTCGACGAGCGGCTTGCCCATCTCGCGCACGATCATCTCGGCGTAGCGGACCTTGCCGGACCGCAATGCAGCCGCCATGCGGACCAGCAAGGCGGCTCTCTCGGTCACCGGCACCTGGCGCCAGGCGTGCTGTGCGCGGGAGGCCGCTGCCAGCGCAGCATCGATGGCGGCATCGTCCTGCAGGTCGAAGATCCTGATCGGCGTGTTGGTGGCGGGGTTGACCGAGGTGATCGTCGTCATGGGGAAACCTTTTCGGAAAGAAGCCGCTTCCAGCCCGGCAGAAAGGCTGCGCTTGCGGATGTCGTGACGGAGGGGATGTATTCGAAGCCGATGGCGCCCGCGTAGCCGGCCCCCTGCAAGGCCGCCAGGATGCGGTCGAAGGCGAGCGCGCCGGTTCCGGGCTCATGGCGGCCCGGATGATCGGCAGCATGGACATGGCCGATGCGTTTCGCGTTCTGTGCAACCCAGCGCACCGGATCCTCACCGAGGACAGCTGCATGATATGTATCGAACAGTAAGTCGAAACAGCCGTGGAACTGATCCTGCAATTGCGCGGTCAGAGCAAGGCTGCCCATATGATAGCCGGGAATAGTGATCGCCTCGACGAGGACACGCACGCCGCTGCCCTGTGCCCGGATCAATGCCCAGGACAGGTTGAGCCGGTAGGTCTCCGCGGCATCCAGAACATCACCCTTCGGCACGCCGGCCATCGGATGGACAAAGGGGCAACCGATCGCCACGGCATAGTCAAGCGCGCGATCAAAGCCGGCGCGGAATTCGGCCTCGCGACCGGATAGCGCGGCAAGGCCTTTCTCTCCCCTGTTCGCATCGCCCATGCCTGACGTGACCTGCGAGAAGGTGAGGCCGAGATCAGCGAGAAGCGCCCGCATATCCTTCGCCGGGATCGACCAAGGTTCGGGATGCTCGATGGCGGTGAACCCATCGCGCGCGGCCGCCGCCGGCCGCTCGACAAGCGGCAGATCAGTGTAGAGATAGCCGATGTGGGCCGAGAAACGCTGTCGAGTCATGGTGCCTGATCCTCAACGCAGATCGCGGGCGCTCACCAGCACGCCGTCGGCGTCCGCATAGAGGTAAAGGTCAGGGGTGAAGGCAACGCCGCCGAAGTGGACCGGGCCACCGGCCTTTCCCGCACCGTCCTTCACAGACTTCTTTGGAGTCACCGAAAGGCAGAAGACGGCGACGACCATCTCGTTGATCTCCGCGCTGTCACGCACCGCGCCATTGATGACGATGCCGGCCCAACCGTTATCTCGCAGGATCATCGCGATCTGGTCGCCGAGAAGCGCGACACGGCTCGACGCCCCACCGTCGACAACCATGACCCTGCCCTCACCCGGCTTCTGCAGCTCGGCTTTCAGGAGCGCGTTGTCCTCGAAGCATTTGACCGTCATGATCGGTCCGGAGAACGACTTCTTCTTTCCCAATTTCACGAAGGGAAGGTCGCAAAAATGTACTTCTTCGCCATGGGCGTCGACGAGATCTGCGGTTTTCATGGGTACTCCTTCAATAGCCGCTAAAGACGGCCTTCAACTCTTCGACATTTTCAGGGGACAGCATTCGCTTCGGCGCATCACGCAGGAGGACAAGTAACTTTGCGGTCTCTTCGAGTTCCTCGGCGGCGTAGACGGCTGAAGTAATGTCCTTTCCAGTGACCACAGGCCCATGATTGGCGAGCAGCACGGCTGCATATCGTCCGCCGAGATCCCGGATCATATCGCCCATTCCTTCATCGCCAGGCTTGACGTAGGGCAGCAACTTCACCTCGCCGACGCGCATCACGACGTAGGGTGTAAGCGGCGGAATGCAGTCCTGCGGATCGATATCCGTTAGGCAGGAAAGGGCGGTGGCGAAGGTCGAATGCAGGTGAACCACCGCGCCTGTCTGCGGACGCGTTTCGTAGAATGCCCGGTGCAGGAACACTTCCTTCGATGGCTTGTCGCCGGCGATATGGTTGCCGTCCCGGTCGAGCTTCGAGATTTTCGCCGGATCGAGAAAGCCGAGGCACGAATTCGTCGGTGTCATCAGGATCCCGTCGTCGACCGCCGCACTGACGTTTCCGGCGGATCCAACGGAGAAACCACGATCGAACAGCGATTTCGAAAGACGGGCGATCTCCTCACGCAGCCTGCTTTCCGAACTCATTTGCCAGCAAGCCTTTCCAGCGCCTTGTTGAAGAAATGGGGCGTGCCGAAATTGCCGGACTTCAGGGCGAGCGCCACGGGCCTGTCCCCGCCGGAAAGCAGTACCGGCACGCCCGGGTCAATCTCGGCTCCAATCGTCAACGCGCCGAGATCGAGCGCCGAGACAACCGCGCCCGACGTTTCCCCGCCTGCAACGACCAGCCGGCGAATGCCGGCCTTGATGAGTTCTCGAGCCGTGGAGGCGAAAAGCGCGTCGAGCGCTGTCGCGACGTTTTCCCGACCGAAACGCTCCTGGATGGCCCGAACCTCGTCAGGCGTGCCCGACGAATAAACCAGAGGCGCGCTACCTTGGTTTTGCAGAAGGAAGGAAACAAGGTTGGACATGGTCACCGAGCCGTCCATGACGCCGGCGACGTCGATGGCGAGGGTCGGATGACTCTTACGATGGAGATCAACCTGTCCGCGGGTCGCACCCGAGCAGCTACCGGCGAGGATGGCCTCCGGCCCCTCAAGCCCGATCACCTCCGCACCCATACCGGACGCAAGGCCCTGCCCGATGAAGTGCGCGGCAAGGCCTATTGCGATACCTGAGCCACCGGTGACAAGGCGGTGGGAAGCTGCGGCGCGACCAATGGCGACGAGATCATCATCGGTGATCGCGTCGACGATGACGAGCGTGCGTCCTTGCCGTGCATTCTCCGCCAAGGCCTCTTCGACGGCCACAGAGCCCTCGTAGACGACGCCGATATCGACATGCCCGACATCAGCCGTCGTCTGAAGCCTTAGCCAACGGCGGATATCCGCATCCGTCATCGGGTTGAGTGGGTGGTTTTGGAGGCCCGATTCGTTGAGAAGCTGATCCTTCACGAAGAGGTGGCCCTGATAGATCGTCCGGCCAGCGCCAGGGAACGCCGGGCATACGATCACGCCTTTGACGCCCAGTTCCCCGGCAAGCGCTTCCGCAACGGGACCGATGTTTCCGGCCGGCGTCGAATCGAAGGTCGAGCAATACTTGAAGACGATCTGCCTGCAGCCCTGATCCAAGAGCCAACGAAGGGCGGCAAGCGATTGTTCGATAGCAGACGCCGGCTCGATCGAGCGGCTCTTCAGCGCAATCACGCCGGCCTCGACTTCTGCGGCGGCCTTGTCCCTTGGCACGCCGAGATATTGCACGGTTCGAAGACCACCCTGCCCTGGCAGGCCCTTGGCGAGCGTGTTGGCGATATCGCTCGCTCCGGTAAAATCGTCAGCTATGACGCCAAGAAGCATTTCCGTCTCTCTTTCTTTCGAGCGCTCGGGATTTTCAACCGATAAGGTTTTTCAACTTCGCCACGGCAGCGTCCGGGCTCGTCAGGACCGGGATGGAGGTTGCTGCCGCCACAGCGCTACGCGCCCGGGCCGTCGAGAAATGGGCAAGGGTGATCGCGTCGAAACCGGAAATCCCGGCGGCAGCGTTCGCGACAAGCCGGTTGTGGGTTTCGATATCGCCCGCCCTGACCGCTTCGATCGCGCCTTCGACAAGAAAGCTTGCAATCGTCGCACCGGGATTGAGCCGCGCCGCTTCCTCGTGGAATTCCACCTCCATCCCCTCGCGCGCCGGCGGGAAGGTGTAGAGCATGGCAGTCCGGCCGCCCTTGCGGATGGCGGCCTCGAACATCGCCTCGTTCGGTTTCAGCACCGGAATGTCGACCGCGGTGGCAGCGTGCTCGATGGCCCGGCCAAACGCTGAACAGGTGAAGAGAACGGCGGCGCTGCCGATCTGTCTGGCATATTGCGTCAGCGCCACGACACGGTCCGTCAGGGCATCGGTGATGTCGCTGCTTTTGGCACGGTCGGGCGAGAGGCTGTCTTCGAGCAAATTGACCACATCGGCCTCCGGCCAAGCGGAGGCGAAGGCCAGTCTGATCGGCTCCATCGCGATCGGCGTCGCATGGACGAGCGTGATACGGGGCTGTCTGGACATGTCGTTCCCTTAAAGAGGAGCGGTCGCCGGGAGGAGCGGCGACCGCCAATGGCGGCCTTGCTAGCGCTGGCCTGCCGAGAAGACCCAGACGCTTTCGGAGGGAATGCGCGCCCAGACAGTGCCGGTTGAGAGCTGCTTTGCGCCATGCGCCTTGGCGACGAAATCGCCGCGACGCAGGCGATATTCCCAGCGGTCGCCGAGATAGATGCTGTCGTCGAGGTTCATTTCGAGACCGCCGGCCTGCGGCTGGTCGCTGACACTGATCTGCTCGACGCGAATGACCGCGCGTGCCTCGTCCGATGCCGCAATCCCCGCGGCCTCGCGCACCGTGCCGTCGAGGCTCCAGTTCTCCCCGCCGATGACGGCACTCTTGCCATCGACCGATTTGACCTTGGCCTTGACGATGTTGTTCGCGCCGAGGAAATCCGCCGAATAGAAACTGTTCGGGTTGGAGTAGATTTCCTGCGGCCCGCCCTGCTGGACGATGCGGCCATCCTGCAACAGCAGGATATTGTCGGCGGCGGCAAGCGCCTCGCTCTGGTCATGCGTCACGAGGATCGCGCAGATTTCGAGGTCGAGGATCAGCTTGCGGATCCAGTAGCGGGCCTCCTCGCGCAGTTTGGCATCGAGGTTGGAAAGCGGCTCATCGAGAAGCAGCACACGCGGCTCATAGACCAGCGCCCGGCAGATTGCGACGCGCTGCTGCTGGCCGCCGGAAAGCTGCGAGGGGAAGCGATCGGCAAGGTGGCCAAGACCCATGCGGTCGAGGATCGCCTGGACGCGCTTCTCGATGTCGGCCTGCGTGACGCCACGCAACTTCAGGCCATAGCCGACATTTTCCTTGACCGTCCGGTGCGGCCAGAGTGCGTAGGACTGGAAGACGAGGCCGATATTGCGCTGCTCGGGCGGAAGCGCCAGCTTCTTCTCGCCATCCAGCACGGTCTTGCCGCCGATGACGATCTGGCCGATTTCCGGTTGTTCGAGGCCGGCGATGCAGCGCAGCAGGGTGGTTTTGCCGCTGCCCGAGGCTCCGAGCAGGGCGACGATGGAGCCGCGCTGCGCGGTAAACGACGCGCCCTTTAGGATCTGCAGACCGCCCAGCCATTTCTGGACATTGCTGACGACGAGTTCAGTCATGGATTTTTGCTCCCAAACGGAGGGCGAGTGCGAGGCCTGCGCCCGTCAAGACGATGCTGATGAGGGAAAGGGCGGCGATCGTGTTCATGGCGCCGGTCTGCAGGAGCGAGACCATCAGCGAGCCGATGACTTCCGTGCCAGCGCCCATGAGATAGACGCCCGTCGCATATTCACGAAGGAAGATGATCATGATCAGCGCCCAGGCGCCGGCAAGACCGGGCCGGACGATCGGGATAACCACGTCCTTCCAGGTGCGGCCGATGGTGGCGCCTGTGGTGCGGGCGGACTCTTCCAGTTCTGGCGCAACCTGGATCAGCGTGCCTTGGAGGAGACGCAGGCCATAGGACAGACCCACGACGACATAGGCGATGAAGAGGCTGACCAGCGTCGGGCGCAGCGGCGTAAGCAGCGGCACGAACAGGAAGACCCAGAAGAAGGCGAGGCCGATCACGAGGCCTGGGAGGGCGCGCGGAAGAAGCACGATATAGTCGAGCACGGTGTTCGACAGGCCCCAGTTGCGATGTCCGGCAAGGCCGACCATCAGATAGATGCCGACCGCGACGGCGCCGCCGACCACGGAGAGCAGTACCGTGTTGATGATGCCACGCACGAGGCTCGGGACTTCCAGCATGCGATCGAAGTTCGAAAAGGTAAGCTGGTCCCAAAGATTGACGCCCTCGCCCCAGGCATCGACGAAGGCACGTACTGCAATGCCACCGATCGGCAGGACAACGGAGACGAAAAGCCAGAAGCCGATGATCGAAAGCGCGATGACCTGGCCGCTCGTGCCGAGCTTCAGGGTCGAGACGCGGGCGCCCTTGCCACCCATCGCGGCATATTTGCGGGCATTTCGGAGCAGCCGGCGCTGCATCCAGACGAGCGGCAGCGTGATCAGCACGAGCACGACGGCGACAACGGCCATCAGTTGATAGGTTGGCGTGCCGAACAGGGTGGTGAGCTTGTAGATATAGGTCGTCAGCACCATGATGCCGTTCGGATCGCCCAGAACAAGCGGAATGCCGAAGGTCTCGAAACCGAGCAGGATGTTGAGCGACGCGGCGAAGATCAGCGCCGGCAGCACCATGGGGAGCGTCACGTCACGCGACACCTGCCAGATGGAGGCACCGGTCGTGCGGGCAGCCTCTTCGAGGTCCGACGGCAGGTTTCGCATGGCCGAGGAAACATAGAGATAGACATGCGGCACATGGCTGAGGCCGGCGATCAGGATCATGCCAGGCAAGCTGTAGATGTTCCACGGCACGAAGCCTATGAGGCCGCGAATGAAGAGCGAGACGAAACCGGTCGGGCCGACGGAAACCGTGTAGCCGAAGGCCAGCACGATCGAGGAAATGAACATAGGCACAAGCACGAAGATTTCGAGCAGGCGCTTACCCTTGATGTCAGTGCGCGTAATCAGGAAAGCGAGCAGCCCTCCAAGCGGCACGGCGATCGCGACCATGCCAAAGGAGAAGACCGCGGTGGTCCCGAGAGCCTTGTAGAAATTCTTGTCGGTGAAGACGTATTTGTAGGCATCGAGGCCGAATTTCGCCCGCGGACTGAAGAAGGCGGCCGTCAGGAAACTCTGGTAGATTATCAGGCCGACGGGGGCCAGGACGGCAATCGCCAGAAGCCCGATGACGATACGCCGATACAGGCCGGCATTTCCGTGCCGCGGCATCCTGGCCGGATATTTCTTTTCGGCCGCGGCTTTGGTCAGGTTGACGGCAGCCGGTGCTTGGATTTGGGTGGACATTCTATGCCTCTCGCAAACGGGGGCGGAGCCGCGGCGCGCAACAGACGCCGCGGCCGGCTAAGCATCAGCGGCCGAGGGCAGCTTTCCAGTCGTTGAGGAACTGCACGCGCTTGGTCGGCTCCATATATTCGAGCACGCCTTCATCGACAGCGATCGGCTTCAGGCCACCGCCGACACGCTCGTTCAGCGTCTTGATGTTGAGGCCGGCGGTCACGTCTTCACGCACCGACGGCAGGCCGCCTTCGGCGAGAAGCGACTGCCCTTCAGCCGACAGCATGAAATCGACGAAGAGCTTCGCGGCATTCGCATGCGGCGCATCCTTGGTGATCAGCGCAAGGCGTGAGAAGGCTGGCGTGTAGTCGGCGGCGAAATGCACGCCGAGGTTCGGGCTCTCCTTTACCCAGTCGAGCGCATAGGAGCCGATAATGTTGATGGCGATGACGTTCTCGCCGGAAACCACGGTTTCCTTCATGCCGCCGGAGCTGGAATAAATCTTCGCGCCGTCATCGCCCATGGCCTTGGCCAGATCCCAGAAATCCGGGCGATTGCGCGCATCGTTGGAGTGGTGCAGGAAACCCGAACCGCTCTTTTCCGGATCGAAGGTCGCGACCTTGCCCTGAAGCTCGGTCTTGTTGTCCTTCAGGAAGGCGATCATCTCGGCATAGGTCTTCGGCAGCTTATCTTCGGAAAGCGCCTTGGTGTTGTAGATGACGCCGACCGGCTCGACCGTCGTGCCGAACAGCGTGTTCTTGTAATTGGCCCAGGCCGGCAGATGGCTGGCTTCCGGCGAGGCATATTCGGCGGCATAGCCTTCCTGGACCAGCGTCATCTGCAGGTCCATGGCCGAGCTCCAGACCACGTCGGCCGTGGTCTGGCCGGCGGCGGCCTCCGATATGACCTGATTGTACGCGCCGTTGGTGCCGAGGTCGTTATAGGCGATCTTGATGCCGTATTTCTTGGTAAAGGCGTCCTGCAGCTTCTGCGACTGGGCGGCGTCCGTCGAGGTATAGACCGAGACCGTGCCCTCCTGCTTTGCCGCGGCGATGACCTCGGCATAGTTGGCCGGATAACCGGCGGGAACGTCCTGTGCAAAAGCGGATGCGCCGAAAGCGGTCATGAGCGCCGTGCTAATGGCAAAGACGGCCGAGCGGGCGGATATCGTGCAATTCATCTCTCATCTCCCAAAGATTGGCCCGCGCGTCCAGCGCCTGCGGGCAGGTCATGCGAGGGCCACTCCCTGCCCTCGCCTCCTTCATGCTTTGCATTTTGGATTTCATAAATTCAAAATGCAAATACTCTTGTCAGGCACTTGCGACTTTCCGCTCGCCGCCGGCCCGTACCGCACCCGCGACAAACGCGCCGAACGCATCGGTGTTGGTGGTGCCGCCGAGATCGCGCGTGCGGGTCGCCGGATTGGCGAGAACCTCGTCGACGGCGCGCTCGATTTCCGCCCCCGCCGCCTCGAAATGTGGCAGGCCCCGCTGCTCGCCGAGCCAGCTCAGCATCATCGCCGCGGAAAGGATGAGCGAGGTGGGATTGGCGATGTTCTGGTTTTCGATATCGGGCGCCGAGCCATGCTGTGCCTGGGCGCAGACGAGCCCAGTCTCGGCATTGGCATTGATCGAACCGGCGAGGCCGAGGCTGCCGGAAAGCTCGCTGGCGAGATCCGACAGGATGTCCGAGTAGAAGTTGGTCGCGACGATCACGTCGAAGCGGGAGGGGTCACGCACCAGATGGGCGGCCATCGCATCGATGATGAATTCGTTGAGCGTCACTTCGGGGAATTCCGCGGCGACCTTGCGCACCTGCTGCAGGAACAGGCCGTCCGTCAGGATGAAGTTGTTGGCCTTGTGGACCGCCGTCACCTTCTTGTTGCGCTTCATGGCAAGCAGGAAAGCCTGGCGGGCAATGCGTTCGCAGGCCGATGCCGTGATCTTGCGCACAGAGAGTGCGACGTCGGGGGTGGGCATGAATTCGCCCGTGCCGGCATACATGTTCCGGTCTGGATAAAAGCCTTCCGTTGCCTCGCGCATGATGACGAGGTCCATCTTTTTCGCATCGTTGAGGAACGGGCGCGAGCGGGCCGGACGGACATTGGCATAGAGGTCGAGCTTGACGCGAAAACCGGCGGAGACGTTCACGCCGCCCTTGTCGCGCGCCGGATAATCCATGTGGGACTGCGGCCCGAGGATGACGCCGTCGAAGGTGCGCGCGCGCTCGATGGTCTCGTCGCGCAGTGTCGTGCCGAACTTTTCCAGGCTCGTGAAGCCGGTGTCCTCGAAGTGGTATTCGAGGCCCAGACCGAACGCCGCATCGGCGACCTTAAGGACCTCCATGGTTGCCGCGGTGATTTCCGGGCCGATCCCGTCACACGGCGTCACGAATATTTTCATCAGATACATCTCCCATGAGGCGGCGAGCGACATCGCCCCGTTTCATCACGAGCAGATTATTGGCTTTTTAAATCTGAAAATGCAATCCCTATTTTTCGAGATTGTCTTTTTCGTGCGCCTGGTGCGACCACGACCAAGTGATCGGCGACTTCTTGGAGAGCGCGCCGCTGAGATGCCGGCGCATGGCGTAGGAGGCCTCGACGACCTCGCCGCGCTCAAGAAGATCAAGAATTTCGAGATGTTCCTGGCACTGGCGCACCGTGCGGCTGCGGTCGACGCGGGAGCGGTATTCGAGCAGGCGACGCATCCGGTTCACCCGCACCAGGGAGATGTGGAAGAACGGATTGTTCGCCATCTTGATCAGCTCCTCATGGAAGAGCGCACCATTGTGCAAAAGGCGTTCGGCCGGCAGCCGCTCGATATCCGTATCCAGCATGCGCATCTGAAGCCGGCGTTGCTCCTCGATGATCTTGCGGTCGAGCCGGAATTCGGGCTCCAGCATCGCGGCCGGCTCGATCAGCATGCGGAACCGGTAGATCTGCTCGAAAGCTTCCGGTGTTTTCGCCACGGGCAGGAATCGCCAACCGTATCCCTGCTTGCGCTCCGCCCAGCCTTCGCGGGTCGCACGCATCAAAACGTCGTTGAGCTGCGACTTGGTCAGTTCGTACCGCTCGCGCAGCATCTGCTCGGTGACTTCGGCGGGGATACGGTCCGTAAGCCAGTCTTCGGCCAGCCGCTGGTAGTCGTTGGCGACCTCGAAGGGCTCGGCATCGTCACGGACCTGCTCAACGACGCCACCCGCGGTCTCCCGGACGAAAAAGCCGCGGTTTTCCTTCTGCTCCAGCAGACCCTGCGTCGCCAGCATGTCCATCGCCTCGCGCACCGGCGAGCGGGAAACACCGAAGCGATCGGCCAATTGCTGCGTCTTCAGATGATCACCCACCGAAAGCTCGCCGGAGGTGACGAGTAGCGTGATCTCGTTCGCGATGGTCTGGGCGAGCTGGCTGGAGCGCATGGGTTTCATCCGGTCTTCTGAAGCAATCGGCGGGAGGTTATTCCATGGCGAGCACAAAGGAAACAACAAGCGGCAAATTTTGCATATCACGCCGGTTAAAAGCCAAAGGTCTCGCTATATTTCGTTGACATTCTCCAATAATTGGTTTTTTAAGCATTAAAAATCATATTTGGAGTTGTGCATGGCCATACAGATCGAAACTGCGACTGGTGCCGTCGGGGCCATCGATCTTCGCGCGGCATTCGCGGATGTCGAGCGCCTGCCGTTCGTATTGCGCATCCTCCTCGAAAACGTCGCCCGCCGCGATCCCGACCGGCTGCCCGCCTTCACCGATGCGCTGTGGAATTGGCTCACCGAAGGTACGAGCGAGGCCGAGGTGGATTTCCATCCCTCCCGCGTCCTCATGCACGATACGACCTGCGTTCCGGCGCTCGTGGATATCGCCGCCATGCGCGACGCGATCGCGGAGGCCGGCGGCGACCCATCGAGCCTGACGCCCATGCTTCCCATCGATGTCTCCGTGGACCACAGCGTGGCGGTCGACTGGTATGGCCGCAGCGGCGCCCGCGAACACAATATGAGCCGCGAGATGGAGCGCAACGGCGAGCGCTACAGGCTGATGAAATGGGCAACCACCGCGCTTCCGGGCGTGCGCGTGCATCCACCCGGTACCGGCATCATGCACACGCTGAACCTCGAACAGCTCGCGACCGTGATAGATGTCGCGGAGCGCGATGGCCGGCGCTTTGCCGCGCCCGACACGCTGATCGGAACGGACAGCCATACGCCGATGATCAACGGCATCGGCGTGCTTGCCTGGGGGGTCGGGGGCCTCGAAGCCGAAAGCGTCTTCTTCGGGATGCCGGTGACGATCCGACTGCCGGATGTTGTCGGCGTCCGGCTCACCGGTCGGCTCGGGCCGGGCGTGCTGTCGACGGACCTTGCCCTTGAGGTCACGCACCTTCTCAGGAAACACGGCGTTTCGGGAGAGTTCGTCGAGTTTTTCGGTGAAGGCCTTTCTACGCTCTCCTGCGGCGATCGCGCCGTGGTCGCCAATATGGCACCCGAATACGGCGCTTCGACAGGCTTCTTCCCGATCGACAGACAGACTGTCGCCTATTTACGCCAGACGGGTCGCAGCCCCGAACACTGTGCCTTCGTTGAGGCCGCTGCAAAGGCCCTGGGCCTTTGGTTCACGCCAGCAGCAGTACCACGATACAGCCGCGTGATTGAGCTCGAGCTTTCGGCGATCACACCCCTTCTCGCTGGACCGCGCCGGCCGCAGGACAAGGTGGCGATCTCCGCCGCCGCCGAGGCGCTGGAGGCCGCAAGCGGTCGCCCCTTTGAACCGGGAAAAACCATCCCGGACGGTGCGATCGCCATCGCCGCCATCACAAGCTGCACCAACACCTCCGATCAGCGCCTGTTGGCTGCCGCGGGGCTCGTCGCGCGAAACGCGCGTCGCCTGGGCCTGCGCCCACCGGCCTGGGTCAAAACCTCGCTCGCCCCCGGCTCGCCATCTGCGGAACGCTTTCTCTCCCGCAGCGGCCTGCTTGCCGACCTGGAAGCCCTCGGCTTCGGCATCGTCGGCCATGGCTGCACGACCTGCATCGGCAATTCAGGCCCGTTACAGGCCGACATGGCAGAGGCGATCGCCGAGGGCACGGTCGCCGCCGCCCTGCTCTCCGGCAACCGCAATTTTCCCGGCCGCGTCCATCCCGCCCTTCAATTCGGCTTCCTTGCCGCGCCGCCGCTCGTTGTCGCGCTGTCGCTGTTGGGGAAATTCGCCGTCGATCCGATGAATGCGGACGTTGCACGGGGGCCGCAGGGCGAGGTGATCCGTCTTTGCGACCTCCTGCCTTCCGCCGATGAGATCGACACCGTCGTGCAGCGCTTTTCCGAGCCGGCCGATTTCCGGCAGGCCTTTTCGCAAGCCGCCGAAAACAAGGCCTGGCAGGCACTCGATGCCCCTGCATCCGCGCTCTTTCCCTGGAATGACGCCTCCACCTATCTACGTCGTCCGCCCTTTGCCTCGGCACAGCCAGCCAGCCGCCTCGGCGCCTATAGCGCGCACCCCCTGCTCGTGCTCGGGGACGACATGACGACCGACCATATTTCCCCGGCCGGCCAGATCAGCGCCGCAAGTTATGCCGGTCGTCACCTCGTTTCGCGCGGCGACCCCGCCGACGATCTCAATGTCTATGCCGCCCGGCGCGGCAATTGGGAGGCAATGGTGCGCGGCCTCTTCGACAATCGCGCCGCCCGCAATCTCCTGATTGATGGTCACCCCGCGTCACGCACCATTCATGCGCCGAGCATGGAGGAAGGCCCACTCTGGGAAATCGCCGAACGCTACCGGCAGGACGGCCACTCTGTTGTCCTTGTTGCCGGCGAGCGATACGGCGCCGGCTCCTCGCGCGACTGGGCGGCGAAAGGTGTCGCGCTGCTCGGCGTGCGCGCCGTCATCGCTCGCAGCTTCGAACGGATCCATCGCACGAACCTGATCGGCATGGGCGTACTTCCCATCGCGATCGATACTGCCATTCCCATATCCATCGGCCCGCAGTGTAGGATCGAAGTTGATGCGACCGACGTCGCACCACGAGGTGAAGTTAGCGTGGTCATTCAAAATGCCGATAAGCACCGCACGCGACTTGTCGGAACGGCTGCGGTTCAAACCCAGCGGGAGGTGGAAATTCTCCAAGCTGGAGGCATGATCCAAGCAATCTTATCAGATAGGTTTTGAGCACGCCCGAAACCACCTTCCCGTCACCTCGCGCGGGCCCAGCTCCGTCACGATCCGACGCGCCACCTGCGGCGTGACCCCGAGCCGTCGCGTCGGATTCGGCAAGTGTCGGCTTGCCGCTCAATATTGCAGTGACGATCCACTCGTCGTTAATCGAGGTGTGCTTTCCTGCCCTGAACGATGACTCATTCGTGAAAACTCACCACTTGAAATAAGTGGCAAGGAAGCATCTTGTTAGGCTAGAGGTCGCGCCATGGATATCGTCAATTCTCGTGCCACCGAGGCCACGCTAAAAGCGAAATTTTTGGAGTTCTTGCTGAGTGACGGCAAGATCACTCGCCGCTCGTTGGTTTCGAACGAGTATCAGGTGCACGGGGCGACGCGTCGGGCTGATCTTGCAATCCTTGAACGCGGGCGGTTCGTAGGTGTGGAGATCAAGAGCGAGTTCGATTCTTTATCGCGCCTACAGGGTCAAACGGCCGCCTATCTTCAAGTGTTCGACGATGTCTATGTACTCGTCGCGGAAAAGCACCGCGCGTCCGCGGCAAAAATGCTTTGTGCGGCGGTTTCGCTGTACTCTATTTCCGACGCGGGATTCATAACTGAGGTTCGAGGTCGACAGTCGCTTGACCGGCCTGACGAAGAGACCAGGAAGTCCGCAATTCTCCACGCGTTGCCGAAGACGACGCTGCAACGGCTCGCTATGCGGTTCGATGGGCGCCATTCGCGTCGCGAACTTATGGAAGTTCTACGAGGACACCCGTTAGATGAACTACGCTCAGCTCTCCTTGCTGAGTTTAAGCAGCGCTACAGCGCAACCAGCAAATCGTTCTGGGCACTCGTTTCGCGACGTAGGACGGTAGCAGCTAGCTACCTCCCGGTTCTCAGCCGCTTCGCATCGACCCGCAAGCGCGCAAATGATCATAGCGAAGAACAGAAATCGCGGTGGGAACTCTGGTTATCGCGTCGGCAGTCTGCGCATCCGAGCTAAGATCATTTCAATCGTCGCTCCAATCCTCGTCGGTGTCATATTTACTATTTGGGTCGTCATAAAAGAGTTGCTGCTGAAGATGTATGTTGATTCGCGCAGCGGTTGAGCGCGCCGGCGACACGATGGCTGTTTCATCTCCCGCCGCGGTTCTCTGCACCATCTGCGTTCCCCATACATGGAGATCCTCGTCCCAGTATGGGGAGTTGATGGCACGGGTAGCAGCATCGAAGTAGGCTTGGTCACGGTCGCCAACATCGATCTCTCTGAAGAAGCCCCATTGTCCCACCGTGGCGAGGTCAACCCGAGGGGCGGGAGCTCCGCCGCCGCCATTCTGACGTTCAGCCCGTGCGCTGCCGCGATCGCTGTAGATGAGATTTGAGCCCGGCAGCTGTTCTCGAACTTCGTTGAAGAAACGCCGCTCGTATATCTCCTGCTCGGTACGGTCTGTAAAATCCATAGGGAACGACGAGGCTGAAATCGATACCGCACACGCGGGAACGGCCTCAAGTATGTTTTCGATCGTGTTCTTCGTAGTCAATGCTTGAGTAAGCAAATGCCGGCTAGCCTGCTCAAAATCGAGGACGATGCAAATTTGATCACCGGGCACATATTCCCCGATTGCCTGGGCGACACCCGCCGCCGTCCCAAACAGGTGACTTGGAAACCTCGCGGCTATCCCACGGCCGAGCGACGCCAACAGTTCGATTTGTCGCTCGAGCTCGTCCGGATCCGACAACTGCAAGGCAGGAACGAAATTCTCCCTGCCTTCAAGGAATTCAAACCAATTCCGATAGCCATCGGTCGGTTCTCGCAACTCCTGCAACTCCAAATGCACTGGCCGTGTCCCCGTCTCCCCCGCATCCGGTAAACCAGCATCGACGATCAGCGGACGATCAGGGTAGGCCTCGTCGATCTTGGAAAGAACAGTGTCGAGGTGGCGCGCGCTCGTCCAAGGGCGCAATGTAGAATATGGAAAGAGACGGTCTTTGCTCCTATTCGGAAGCTCTTTCAGTGCGCGAAGCTCCGCCGGCCGGACAGACAATAGAGGTACGTAACTGACGTCATGTAGATCGCGCAACTAGCTCGCCCCTCCCGCTATTTCAAACCGAGTCGAATTTTCATCGCAGCATCTGATACTTCAAATTGACGAGCAAGGTACTCAGGGACGTCATCCACACCAATAAGTTTTGCTCTGTCAAGAGCCTGGTTGATTAAGCGATCAGGCATCAATATGTCGGCAGCAATTCGATTGGCCTCTGCCTCCCTTCGATCGGAAAGCGTTGAACGATAGAGTACATCGTCAGTGATGCCGTCCCCAATCTGCTCTCTGTGCAGTAGGAAGTGTCCAATCTCATGAGCGATGGTGAAGCGCTGCCGCTCAGGTGAATCATGCCGATTGACCCTGATGACGTACCGACCCGGATTAGCCGGATCCGGGCGTATCTCCCCGGAAATTCCTGCGGCCAGCGTCGCAGATTTAATCGTCAGCCCCAGAAGTCGTGCGAGAGCCGACAATTTGACAGGCACGGCTGCTTGGACTTCTTCGAGCGAAGCTCTGGTGGCAGGTGGCAGACTTGACCACTCCCTACTCATCATTTTCGAACCTCACTCGCCATATTCTTTTTCCTCATCGCCGATCAGATCAGAGGCCTGCTCTGCCGCGCGTTGACTCGCGCCTAGCATTCTCTGTCGGTCGACGCGCTCCTCCATAATCTTGCGAAGCTTGCCGTCGTCCATTTGCTTGGTAACTTCCGCCACGATCAAATGGCTGATTTGGTCACGGAGTACTCCTGCCTTTAGTTCGTCATCTACGTGATCGTGGGCAGCCTTCGCGGCTGATTGCTTAAACTGCGCATACCCCCATAGGGCCAGCACAGCGATCCCCACACCAAGCACCGTGACGATGACTGACACGGCTCCCAACATTATCGCAGCTAAGTCAGCATAGGACATTGTCACGCTCTGAAGATCCTCCGGCCCCAAATGGAACCCAACCAATACGCAGATTGCAAAGATCAGTCCCGCCAGGACGCCGACGGCAAACATCAAGCCTTCATATGAAGAATGGCCGCCCTTTGACACTAAAGATATGTTCCCCGTTCGTTCTTCGCAAGCCATTCTAGCCAAATTAGGAGCCATTTCGTCAAGCCCAACGAGTACCGATAATCACGCGATACCGACCCTTGACAACGCTACCTATACATCTTGGGGCTCTTCATCATCCCCGATCAACTTGGCCGGCGCTCGCTCACCATAGTGCAACGTTCCTCGACCTAAGAGCCCCGCATCCTCCAGCGCCTCAATATCCGGCAGGTCGCGCAGCGTCTCCATAGCAAACGCGGTGAGGAACTGTTTCGTCGTGACATAGGTATAGGGCGCACCCGGCGTCGGGCTGCGCGGGCCGGAGGCGAGGAAGCCGGCGCCACGCAGCGCACCGATCGTGTCGCGGCTGACCTCCTTGCCGAAGATTTTCGACAGGTCGCCGCGGGTGATCGGCTGGAAATAGGCGATCGCCATCAGCACCATGGCCTCGAAGTCGGACAGCGCCGGCGCCGCGCTCCGCGTCGAGGCCTGCGACGCCCTGATCGAAACGGCGAAACGCGAGCGCGTTCGGTGCTGCCAGCCGCCGGCGACGAAGACGATCTCGTAGGGCCGGTCACGGAGTTCCTCCTGCAGGTCGTCGATCAAGAGGTCGATGCTGCAGTCCTTGCCGACGACGCGCGCCAGCGTCTCACGGCCGACCGGCTCGGCCGCGGCAAAGATCACCGCCTCGACCCTCAGCATCCATTCGCGCCAGCGCAGGTCCGGCGGCAGATCCACCAGTTCTCGATCCAGGAGGACTTCGTCCTCCGATGTCGATCTGCGGCCTCGTCGCGTGCTGGCCGTCTCTGGTTCGCTCATCATCATAACCCATAGATCCGGAACGAACTGCGACCGGACAATTCGCGGACGGCGCCAAAGCCTTCCAGCCTGTCGAACAGCCGGGTCGCTGCCCAGCGCGAGAGATTGCTGCCGGGCGCCGAGGCCGCCACGGCGTCCTCATTGAGAAGCGCCTGGATGACGGCGCCGGCGCCCTTGGTGCGAACCTTTGGTGCGGTGACGATCAGCGTCTCGGCGCGGCGAGAAATCTCGCCGGCGGTGCGCAGGGCGGCGCCTGTTGCCTCGACGAGAGCAAGGCAGACGGCGCGGGCAAAGGCGGGTTCCCCCGGGCGCACGCGGCCCCTGCCCCCAAGCGTCTTGAAGGCCGGCCCGTAGCGCTCCGCCATCAGCAGCGGCACGGCACAATCCCATTTCAGCAACGCGGCGATCAGCAGGTCGGCAAGCATCCAGGCGAGCGGCTCGGCATCCGGGCGCGCGGCGTGGATGGCCGTGACCAGGTCCGCAGCCGCGAACGGCGCCGGACGGCCGGATTGCAGCGCGTCGTCGGCATGGTCGACGGCCGCGGTGAGCCGATCGTCCCAGGCCAGCCCCAACAGATCGGCGAGCTCCGCCACCGCCTTCGAGGAGAAGGCGGGCTTTCGGACGGAAAGTCTTTTGGTAGCCAAAAGCATCCGGCCGGCCGGCCCCGGATCGTCGCCGGCGCCCGTCAGCAGAACGGCATCGCGCAACGCCGGCTCGTCCTCGCTGCGACCCATCAGCCGCACCGCGACGGCGGCACATTTGAGGGCCTGGCGGGAGCGCCAGCAGCCGGCCCAGGCGGGCGCGGAGCGGACAAGATCATCCAGCGATTTCAACGCGATGCCGGCAGAAAAGGCCGCCGCAAGCGCGTCCGGCTCGCGCCCGCGCGGCAGCGCCCAGCCGGGCAGGGCGGCGGTGAAGGCCGGGACGGCAACGGGCGAGGCGACGGGCAAATCCATGACCGGCATCCTAGGCCAGTTGTGCGGATTGTGCCAGAGATTTGTACGTTAACCGCACAGCTTGTCTTTCGTGTATAATGATGGATAAGATTGCATTATCAATCATTTACGCGATATTAAATTCCCAATTGGCGACTAAACTGGCGATAACTCCCAACTCTTCGAGAGGCCTAACGTCACCAATAATCTGAGACAATGATACGAGTCATTTGGCTCGGCAAACGAGACCTCCTCCTCCGAGATCATTGAATGACCCTCACCCTTTTATGAAGGGGTCGCCCGCATCCTTTTGCAAACGTCGTTTTGCGAAGTAATGGGGAGAGAGCGCAGAATATTAGACGACATCGTTTGCCGAGAGGATGCGGGGGGCATGCCGGATCAATCGCCTAGAAGGCGGCCTGGACACCGACAGACAGCGCATCACTGCTGGTCCCCGCGGGTACAAGCCTTCCCCTCCAGATATCGCTTGATACGGAAGGGCCTTATGTCGGGCTCGTACTTCTCCGCCAGCGCCTCGAACACGACCTCGCTCTCGCACATATCGAAGCCCTGGAGCACCAGTTCGGCGACGATCTCGTCGCAGAGCCTGTCGAGTATCTCGTCGCGTTTTTTCTTCTGTTTCGCCGTCACGATCATCTGCCACAATAACGTGCGGGCGATATCGTCCCGCGTCGGCCGCCTGTTCTCCCGGGCATCGTCCCTCACCCTCTGCTGGCGAACCCGCTGCTCGGCATTCCTCTGTCGTATCGATTTCCTGGCCATATGCTTGTCTCCTTGTGTTGGAGACCCAGCCTCGCCGGCGGCGATGCAAGTGACAAACGAGGTTTGCAGACCGCGCTTCCCCTCGCCCGCAAACGCCGTTTCCTGCAAACGGGGTTTGCCACTGAATCGCGGTTTCCCAATCCGGCAACGCGGATTTCCTGCCGGGAATCGCGTCAGGGTAAATTGAGATGATGTGTTTCAACATGCCCGCAACCCACATCGGATCGGCGCAAATCGACTTGATGCAGAACGACGTGCGGACACGGCGCAATGCCGCCCCCGCACGTTGATCGACCATGTCGGCGACGTATTCGAGTCAGCCAGCCTCGCACTTTGCGGCGTTGATTATTTCCCGCAGTTCGTCGCCCGACATGATCCCGACTGCACTCAGACGTGTGGCGATCTCGCGGTGCAGGTTCCGATGCTCCTCCAGCAGTTGCCTTGCAATGGCCTCGGCAGCAAGGAGCCGTGCATGAACCCGCTCGGCTAGGTCGCGATCAAGGGCGAGCTCGTTCATCGCCGCGGTGGGCGGGCGGTAGAGCAGCGGTTGATGGCGGGAGAAGCCGAGCCGCGTCTCCGCGGCCAGCGCCATGTCCGTCGCCCGCGCCAGATCGCTCTCATCTGCACCGCCAGCCCCTGCAAGCGTTTCGCCGAACAGCAACAGCTCCGCCGTCCGCCCCGCCAGGATCGCGGCCATCGCGTTCGTCAGCCAGGTCTCGTTCTGCGGCAAACAATCGTTCGCGACGGTTGCGACCATACCGAGGCCGTGGAGACCGATGCTCGCGGCCTGCACCTCGGCAATGCCGGTCAACGTGTAGACCAATGCATGTCCCGCCTCATGCACGCTTGCCCGCCGGCGCAGATCGTCGGACATCGCCGCCTGTCCATCGCGCAGGGCCGTTTCGAGATCGTCCCAGACCATCGCTCGTCCTTCACGCCGCAGCTTGCTCCTGACTTCGCGAACGAGACGCTCGATATCGGCGCCCGTCCGGCCAAGCGCCAGCAGTGCGAGCGGACGCAAGCTACCCGGAGACCGGGAATGATCGGCAGCTTCAGTCATGACGGCGTCCTTTCTCTGCTTGCGGCTTGTAATCCGGCTCATGCCGGACTGGCGGCTTACCATTTATGGGCGGCGGCGGGCGCAGACGTCGCCGTGCGTACGCCACAGGCGCGGAAGCGAGCACCGCATGGAGATCGGAGCCGAGGTGATGACCGAGGATGCCCACCAATGCCTCCAGGTTGGGCATTGGAATCTGGACGTGGGTTTCCAGCCGGCCGGAGCGCAACAGCGCCGGATCGATCCTCTCCGGAAGGTTGGTGGCCCCGACGACGATGATGCCTTCCGTCTTCGAAGCCCCGTCCAGCAGTTCGAGCATGCGGTTGATCAGCGACGCCCAGTAGTCGTCGTAGTTTCTGCTGCCCGCGCCCTGCCGCCTGCCAATATTGTCCAACTCGTCGATGAACAGGATTGACGGCGCGCGCTCCGTGGCGACGATGAAGGATGCCGACATGCGTGTCAGCACATCGCCGAGATAGCCGGGCTCGAGCCAGCGGGCGACCGATGTCGCCAGCAAGGGAACCTCGAGCGTGTTGCAGAGCGCCCGGGCAAAGATCGTCTTGCCGGTTCCGGGCGGCCCCGACAACAGAAGCTTCGTCGTCATCTCGTCCCAGCGCAGTTTCCCCTGCTTCCAGAGCAGCAAATCAGCCTTGAGGTTGAGCGCCCAGTCACGCGCCGGGCCGTAACCGGCAAGCGTCTCGACGGACAGCAGACGATCCTGCTGTGACGGTGTTCCCGCCGCATCAGCCGCGGCCGCGTCGCTATCCGGCGGGGTGACCGGCTCGATCACTTCGATACCGACATCCTGCGGCTTCTTCTTTCCGGCATTCCTTTGCGACGTCGTCTCGCTGGCCCGCCCCTTTCCCGACCGCTGTTTCCGGCCTCGCTCATCCTTGCCCTCCCGCTCTTCCTCTTCCTCGGCCGCCGAGCGCTCGGCGAGCATGGCCAGCACCGACAGCGTCTGCTCGACCGCCCTCCCCGGGCGAACTGCAAGCGCGACGTCGTCGAGGGTCAGGCTTTCCGGATCGAACGCCATGTCATCCATGGCGATCAGGCTTTGCTTCGGGGGAGTGCCACAGCAGACATGCAGCAGCTCCGCGAGCATCTCATAATCGATCCCACCACATTCGAGGACGAGATCGGCGGTCTCGGTGACGACCGGCGTCAGGGCGGAACGGGTCTCGTCGGCAAGGAGGATCGGCGCAGGCTCATCGAGGAGCGCCTGACGAAACTGCTTCCGGATGTCCTGATCGTCCGTATTCTCGACTGCGATACCCGAAAGCGTCTTCAGCTTGCGCCGATTCACCGCGGACTGCTGCTGCCTGTACCGGCCGGACAGAGGATTATCACGAAGCACGTCTTCGAGCGCCGCCCGGAACGGCAGGAGCAAGCCATCCTCAAGCATCATGCCGAGGCACAGCTCGAAGCGCGGCACGGGCGCCTTCAACAGGACAAACGGCGCTGCGGGACGCAGCGCCTCGATCAGCGTCTGTATATCAGGCAGACTGGCGCCGACGGCGCGGGCAACGAGCAGCGCAACGGCCGCACGGACGGGATTTGGCGGCGGCAGATGCTCGCGAAGAAGCGCAGTGACATAGGGAAAGTCGATATCCAGCGTGCCAGCGCTTCGGCTACCCGCTGTGCTGACCCTTTGGACTTTCCTTCGCCTGCCCTTCGGCTGATCCTCCGATGCGCCCACGGTTCGGCATTCGAACGTCACAACTCCGTCGACCGCATCCTCATCCGGCACGATAAAGGTGATGGGTTCGTCGGCGCGTTGACGAGGAGCGCGGCCCACGCCCATCATCCGCGCGACGGTCGCGCGATCCCGATCGGGATTGCCGGTCAGCAAATGCCAGGCCTGATCGGTCACCTTCCAGATCGTCCCTTTCCGCTCCTCCCCCTCGATGAAGGCGGACGTCAGCAATCCCGCATCGCCCGCCCGCTCATAGAGCGTCAGCACGGCGCGGCGGCGAAGGCGCTTCAGGAGATAGCGCGTCATCCGATCCGTCAGCGTGTCCATCATACAGTCTCCTTCACGAGGGACGCACAGAACAGGCGGTTTCCGGAAAGCCAGTCGCGGATCATGCGGCAGGTCGGGTCACCCTGATTGCAGAGATCGATCAGCCAGACGCGCAACTGCGGCGGCAGGCTATCGAGACGAACGCCCTTGCGGCGGGCAAACCGGATCGAGGCGCGCACGACCGCGGCGACATGTGCAGCGCAGTCCTCAGACAGGGCGCTGTGCTCACCGGCAGATTCGACCGCAGCGGTGAACGCGGCCGCCCGCTCCTGCAAAGACGGCGCCGTCATCACCGGCAGGGTTCGCGTGATCGGGAAGGGAATGACATTGGAAGCGGGTTGCGTCATGGCAGACGTCTCCTCATCGCCTGTCCGAAGGACCAGGCGTCAAAACAGTTTCAGCAAGGGAAGAAGGTGTGGTCCGGGCAGCTACGGGCTGGCGGCCCGCGGCGCGCGCGCAAAGCCTATCGCGACGGGAAGCCGCGGCCGGCCCCGAGTCTCTGTTCCGCAGACGTCGTCGCCATCGCAATGAAGCGTCGACGCTTTCCGGGCATTGCCGGCAGAAGTAACCTGCCGACAGCTGGCCAGCGCCGCCGACCAGTTCTCCTCGACCCGGCGCTGGAAAAGCTCGCGCAGATGCGCCATGGCCTCGCCGGCTCCGGTAACCTCAAGAAGATGATCGAGATGCGAGAGCGGCCAGACACCGCCGTCGATATCGGCGCGCTGGTTTTCCGCATTGAGGACGACCACCCGGACCTCTTTCGCCCGCAGCCTGCGATGCTCTTTATAGAGCAAATCGGGAACGACCAGTGCCGCCGCCAGCATCCTGCTTTTCAGTTCGGCGATGCGAGACAACTCGTACGAGCCGAGGCTTCTCTTCACGTCGACCAGATGCGCGACCTCGGTCCTGCGGTTCAGGATCAGTAGATCAGGCGTGTAAGTCTTGCGCCCGCCGCTATCGGCATCGAGACTGAGCGAGCGGTACAATGCCGGATCGTTCATCTCGACGAGTTCGCTGGCGGCCTTCGTGACCGGCAGGCGCAGGTTCTGCGTCAGCACGACGAGATCGGGATTGCGGCCGGCAACCAAGGCGATGCCGCGCTCCAGCAGCTTGCCCTCGGCGGCCGGCACGGCGCGTAGCACGGCGGTCACCTCGATCATGCCCGCATCGAGCGCCCGACTAAGGGCATCGCGCGACAGACCCGTCGCGACGATCTCGTCGACGAGAGCCTCAAGGGACGGCAGCAGGACCGCGAGATCGGCCGTGTGGGGATAGATTGGCGTCGGCACGCCATTATCTGTGTTCAGGTCCATCATATCTCTCCTGTCGAAGGATCGGGATCACCAGCCCTGCGAACGGCGGACACAGGTCCACGGATGCGGAAACGATTTCCGCATCGGACTTCGCAGAACGGACGATCGGTTGCGATCAGCCGCGGCCGCGCGACATCGACACGGAGCGGCGGTTCTCGACAGGAGAACGGGGAGAAGAAGCTTCCACCCGGGAAGCGAAGCATTTAAGGGTCGACATAGCCGGTAGCCTTTCAACAGAAGGTTTCTGGTCAGGCCCTCGGCGGATGCGCCAACATCCTCGGGGGCCGCTAAGTGTCTTCAGAGGTTTCAGTTTCCACAGACCAGACTGGCATAGCCCGGAGATTCCCTTCCGGCAAGCCGGCGGAACACATCCGGAACAGATAGAGCTCCGGTATGGTTAATGCCGAACGCGGGTCGCCTTCGGAACGCTAGAGCATGCCCCTAGCGCATCCTTCTCGCACCCTCGTGAGAGAAGACCGGCCAGGCGGCGCGACCACACCTCGTCTGCCGACATTCGATCAGACCAGACCAAGAGCCCGATTGAAATAATCACCGATCGCCTGCAAATCCTTCGCCCGCTGAGCCTCCACCTTGCTCGCCGGCCGTTTCTTCGCTTTCGCTGGAGACTTACTGCGAGGTTCGCCATCTTATTCCAATTTTTCTCCGTTTACGCGATACTGCACTCGGAAACTTCAATCCTTTTGGTTCGGAAACCATACGCTGCGACACCAATGGTTCGGCAGGAATTCGAGCCTGTCAATAGCAAAACAATTGTCAACATTGACTTTTTTCGCCTCCCCTTCCAAACGGCCGGCAGTCCAGAAATTAGCGGCACTCTCATACCCTGAAAATAAAGGATTTGGCCTCGCTCCTTCGATATAATATAAAAATAGTCATAATAGGGGTTGTGCTTGGTGATTTTTGCAGTTCTCATTTTCTTATAGCAACAAGTACGGAGTAGCTACGAGATGATACTAAAGACACCAGACTTCCCGGCGCAATTCGAGAAGGCATGCGAGAGCAGCAAGAAGCGGAAGATCGAATATCAGGGCAAGCTCCTCGCTCCGGGCGAGGATGCGGCGATCATTGTCACGCCGGACGCTCTCAGTATCCTTCTCGATGGAAAGCCCGCGCCGGCCGGTCATCCGCTGATGGCGTTGGCGACCAGGCACGAGGAGAAAATCCGAAGCGAAATGGCTGGCGACCTCAGCCTCTTCTGCCGCAAGATCGCCATTGTCGGCCGGTGGAGCGGCGACGGCCAGGACAAGAGTGTGTTCGAGCCCTATCTCCTTAACAGGACCGAGCATGACGGCTCCACGCAAAGCCGTCAGTATGAATATCAGATTTTTCCGCGCGACGACGCTTGGCCGAAGGTCCATTGCGTCGTGAATCTCAACCGGACGATGAGCGGGACGCTCGCACGCCGAACGCTTGTCTCTTTCAGCGAGGCGATCACGACATATCCCCATCTGCACGAGATGCTGATCGGGCTGTTCAACCTGCCGCTCGGTGTCGTGTGGTGTCCGCCGCAAGTTCCCGAGTTTCCGATCCTTGTCGCGGAGTGGAACCGCTTTACGGGCTGGAAGGACAGGAAGGCGCGCAAGCGGGAGCCCGCATGACCAGTCTGCGTGTTCTCGACCCGTTCAGTGGAATTGGCGGTTTCAGTCTCGGGCTGGAGCGCACGGGCGGGTTCAGGACCGTCGCCTTCTGCGGGATCGCAGAATTCCAACGCCGCATTCTATCAAAGCATTGGCCGGAAGCGCCCATCTATCATGACGTTCGAACGCTCAACGCCGACATTCTCAAACACGACGGCATCGCGGTCGACGTCATCTGCGCCGGCTTTCCCTGCCAGGACGTCAGCATCGCCGGTCGCGGCGAAGGCATTGACGGATCAAGGACGGGGCTCTGGCGGGAGGTCATCCGCCTTGCGGAAGAACTCGCTCCACGACTCGTCATTCTGGAAAACATCTCCCAAATTCGCTCTCGCGGACTGGAACGCCTGCTCTCTGCACTCGATGCGATCGGGTATGATGGCCAGAATACGCGCCATCGGCAACGCCGTCGTGCCGTTCATCCCTCAGATGATCGGCAATGCAATCCTTCTCGCGACCGGCTATCCGGCAACAACGAACCCGGACAACCATGGAAGACATGGAATATGATCATCGAGCATCATCATAACGAATATTGCGACGAGGATGTCGTCTACATCTGGATTGACGAGGCCCTGCCGCCCGGTTTCGAGCTTCGTCTTCTCATAGAACTTCTTGCCTTGGCGGGCCCGCGCCGGTTCGGTTCGAGAGATGCTTCAGGGCGAAGGGACGAAAGCGCTTACGCCCTCATAGAGGAGGAGCTGCAAAGGGCGGCATACAAACATGGAGGAGAAATAAGTTCCGATAAGGGCTACAGGCTCGACTATGTGGACGGCTACCGCATCAAAGTGGAATATCTGCCGTTCGGGCGGACCATTCTTGAAGACAGCTGCCACATTCGTCGACGCAATCCCGGAATGCCGCGGGTCTCCTCAGCAGACTTCGAAGGCATGTACGGCGATGGCGCGCTTGCTGGGGTGATAGAGCGGGCGCTTGCGGTTCAATAGATGCTGACACTGGATACACCCGACTTCCCGAACGCATTCGATGACGCGCTGAAGGCCAGGGCGAAAAGCAAGCTTTCCTATCGAGGCAAACTGCTGCTGCCGGGCGAGGATGCCGCAATCGTCGTAACGCCTGATACCCTGCATACCTTCCTGAACGGAGAACCTGTATCGGCGGAACACCCGCTGGCTATGAAGGCGGCGGCTTTCGAGGCGGAGATTCGGCGGTCGGCCGAACGCGATCTCATCCGCCATCGGCAGATCGTCGTCATCGGCCGGTGGCATGCCGGCGACCGCGACCCGAAGGATTTCGAGCCCTATGTCACCCGCAAGATCGGCCGCAACGGCACTATTCGAAGCTATCGATACCGCTACAGGATTTTCCCCTGCGACGGCCTGGGCTCGGGTGAGGGATACACCATGAGCTTCGACAACGGCGCGGATGGCGCATCGGCACACAAGGCCCTCGCCGCGTTCACCAGAAGGATCACCGCTCCTGAGGGCCTCAGCGAACGCGCCATTATCGCACTCGACCTGCCGAGGGGGGTTGTCTGGTGTCCGGCGACCGGCGCGAGTTTCCCGATCCTCGTCAGCGAGTGGACCGCGTCGGCCGCGGCGACGCAAGACGACACATCCGGGAAGCATACTGCTCCCACCGCATAAACCTGCCCCCAAACGCAAAAAGGCCCCGCACGATCGCGGGGGCCTTTGGATTTTGCAGGCGAGCACGGTATCAGGCTGCCCGACGCTCAACCTGTTCAACGGTGGCTTCTTCATCGACGTCTTCGACCTCGCCAGGCAACGGCTCGCCGTGGACGACGAAGCGCAGCAGCGGCACGACTTCATTCTGAAGCCAGGGAACGAAGTCGTCGCGGGCCGGCCAGGACTCGACCCCGCCCATACGGTGAAGCAGCATCTGGACCTCGCGCCAGACGGTCCCTTCCGGAAGCCTGGCCGGCCGCCAGTTGTCGCTTTTGATCATTTGAGGCTGGAGCGGCGCGGCGATGCTGTTGACGAGATCGTGCGCGTGCCGGCAGTCATGAACGATCTTGTCCTGAAGCGCGCCCTTCCGGACGGCGCGCCCGCGAGCAAGCGGCTCCAGCGCCTTCTCAACCTGATCGAGCACCGCCGACATCAGTTGGCCGAACTGAACGGCATCCCGATCGATCTTCCACTCCGCGACCTTGCGAAGACCGGCCGGACCTCCTGCATTGAGGATGGCAGCATCGCTCTTGCGCTTCGGCTTCGTGCCGAGCATCTCCCTGACGTCCTTGACCTTGATGCGCTCGCCGCTCTCCATCTGCGCGATGACCGCCTCGATCTGCGCGGGCTCGCCCTTGGCCAGCTCGAACATCACCGTCGGCAGAATCGCATGCTTCAGCAGAGCGTCCCGATAGTCCCCGAGCCGCTCATGGACCGAGATGTAGTTCCAGGCGGAACGGACGGTGTAGTCCGTGAAGACCTTGAGGCACCTGCCGAAGCCCCGTTCCGGGACGAGCGCCTTGATTTCGGCAAAGCAGGCGCCGAGCTCGAAGGCGTGATGGGTAGAATCCCGGTTCAGCGCAACGATCTTCTCCAACGCGCGCCGGAGCGCGTTGTCTTGTTCGCCGACGGTCGCCGAAGCCGCGGCAACTGGCTTTCCCTTCCCCTTCTTCTGATTGTGACCCTTCAACTTGATGACTGTACTCATATGTGATCCTTTCGGTTATCCAGCACGTTTGCTGTACCTCCATGATCGTTCCATGAGGTCCACCTGTCAAATCGACGACACACATAAGCTATTGATTACAAATATCTTTTACTGATTTTATTGGGTTTTCCGAAGTGCGGATTCGCTTCAAAATGCCAAAACTGCGACAAGTTGACGCACCACAAATGCATCCCCGTCGCACCCCTCAAAATGCAATCATTGATTGATTTTTCAATCGCCAGCAGTCACGATCCGGCAATTATTTCCGCGTCGGACGTCTTTCATCTCAACTGGCGCATCGAGACCCAAATTCGCCCGCAGAGCATCCGCTCCTGCCGCAAGACGATCACGAGTCCGACTTCTTCGACCGCCCGAGGCGTTTCTCGTGATTGACGACCTGCTTGATCAACCTGATTGGATGAGGCAACAGCTTGGCGCTCGGTACGGGAACTACGGACAGTGCCTGCGCCATAACCCTCAATCGTGCAGGATCTGTGTAGCGACCTTCGTTCACGTCATCGTTCGAATGACCGAGGATGTCTTTCCTTATTTCAGGCCGAATATCCCCCTGCTTCATTTCGTTGTTGCACCAATGTCGCAGGGAATGAAACACCTTCCCCTCCTCCTTGGCGTTTGACAGCGCAGCGGCACGCATTTTCTGCCAGTTGTCGTCGAAGACGTCTCCCATCGGCGTTGCACTATTCGCCGCTCGCAATTCCGGAAATAGCAGTTTGTGGCCAGAGCTACGCAGCGCGGCCACATATTCGAGAAAGCCCAATCGAACAAGTTCCGCGTGAATCGGGGTACGGCGCTTTGATTGGGGATTCTTCAACTTGCGAATCCAGTTGTTTTCGATGCGAAAACACGGCAATTCACCATCGTCGTCAATTTCACTAAGCAAAAGCCCGCAATTCTCCTCACGCCGCGCGCCGTTATAAACCGCCATAAGCGGCAACCAATAGGCCGCATCATGAAAAACAGTCTCACCGTTATCCAGTCGTTCGCTCTCGCTTGCCGAGCCGTTCCAGATAGGAAGACTAAATAAAGCCGAGAGTTCATCAGTGCTGAACCGGCCTCGCTCGTCGCGAACGTCTCCCTTCCTCTTCGATCGCAGTCCTGCAACACCTTCATAGTGACCGAAGGGGTAACCTGCATGCTTGCAGACGTCGACAATATTTCCCATCTGCGTCATGTGTCTGTTGATTGTGCTGGTGGAAAATCCTCTTTCATCGGCGGACAAATTCTCCGCGCGCTTCAGGATTTCAGCGACGCTACAATCGAAATCCTTCGGAGATTTCCCGTAGTGCTTCGGCATTTTGTAGAAAATACTCTTGAAATCGGCGATGTGCGACTGCCGCATTCTTCGAGGATCATCATGTCCCATGAATCGGACGAAAAGATTTGCAAGGGCGATATGCTGCTTGCAGGTCTTGTTGTTCCAGTCGCCCGATGCCAGCCACTCACCCGCTGCCCTTGTCACAAGTTCGACAAGGCCACGGCCTTCCGTATCGAACATCTCCTCTTCGAGGTCGGCACCGTCGGTATCATCTCCCTCAACTTCTTGTGTCGCGGCAGGCTGGGCGGCTGTAGTCCCGCCGGGTTGCCAGGCCACCGGACAGGCTATGGCCGGAGTCTGTGCAGCCAGCGGAAATTCCTCGGGGACCGGCCGTGCATAGGGCGCCGTCGCGGCTATCGCGGTCGGTAGCACGACCTGAGCGGACAGCGCGGCCTGCACAAGTGCAAGATCGTCTTCCCGCACCCCAGACCAACGCCGCTCCGTGTTAAGGAGCGCTGCCGCCATACCGCGCATGTAGATTGATTCTGCCTCCCGGAAATGACCGTCGACAAGTGGGATGTTGTACTGCTTCAAGATACCTTCGAGTTTCTGTCTGCCGGGGCGGGCGAAGCCGGATGTCCTGTGGAATTCAAGGCAATTCCTGACCTCGTCGATCATGCTGTTGTCCAGACCGGCCGCGTACAACGCGCGCTCCTCGATCGGACCGATGGCAGCATTCTCCCCTTGGGCCGCATAGAGCCGAATGGCCCATGCCGACACGGTCTCGCTTCTGCGGGATTTCTGGGCGTCACGGCCGGACGTTATGGCGTCGAGATAATGGCTGTGCTTCGTCGCAACCTGAATCAGTATCCTCTTGGCGTCTTCGGGAGAAATCATCTTGCTCTTCAAGGCTGGCAAAAGACAATCACTGGCGAGCGCAACCTCGGGCGCGATTCTCCTTGCCAGCTCCATCTCCTTGGTGTGCAGGCTCAATTCGAGCCGCATCCAAGCACGAGCACCGATTCCATTCGGTAAACGCCGCCGCCACCAGTAGACCGAACCGCGTTTGAAGACGTGTTGAATTGCCGTCATGCTGAACCCTCTCTGAAAGGGTGAGCAGGATCTTGTCCGCCTTCCCGTAAGACAGCTGTGTACGACAGTCGTGTAAGACAATCCTGTACGACAGTGCCCCGAATTCGATTCCCAGCTAACTCGGAAGTGCTGGAGAACCGGGATTTGACTTGAAATAAGGAAGTACTGGCTGGGGCGCCAGGATTCGAACCTGGGAATGCCGGTACCAAAAACCGGTGCCTTACCGCTTGGCGACGCCCCAACACGGCGGGAGCCTGATAGCAAAGCGGGAGGGCGCGGACAATGCTTAAGTTCCGATTTTGCGCGATTATTCTAAAGGGGCGAGCGGCGATTCCGGCGGGTTTGCCGCTTGGCAGGCCGGTGCTGCGGCGATAGGCTCCGGCGGAGAGATCATCCGCCCGGCTGCAAGCCAAAGCCTCTGCCGCCGTCTTCCCGAGGAGCCGCCATGTCCCAGTTCCGCGCCCGCCCGCCGGCCGTGCCCACCGTTCTTCTCGACGACGCGGTGGTGCGCGTCACGCGCTGGGATTTCGAGCCGGGCGCCGATACCGGCCATCATGTGCACGGGCTCGGCTATGTCGTGGTGCCGATGACGGATTGCGACTTCCTCATCGAGGAGGAGACCGGCGAGCGGCGCGTCCACACCAAGACCGGTGCCGTCTATCGCCGCGAGGCGGGCGTGGCGCACAATGTCGTCAATGGCGGCGACAAGCCGATGAGCTTCATCGAGATCGAATACAAGTGACGGGTAAAGCGAGCGACGGGAAGGACGACGCACCGCATTTCGACCTCGCCTTCAAGCCGGCCTATGGCGAGGCGGTGTCGGTCGCACCGCGTGTGCAGCGCCTCACCGTCAACAATCCCAGCCCCTTCACCTTCCATGGCACCAACAGCTATATCGTCGGCGACCGCTCGGTGGCGGTGATCGATCCCGGACCGGAGGACGAGGCGCATTTCCGCGCGCTGATGCAGGCGCTTGCCGGCCGCGAGGTGACGCATATCGCCGTCAGCCACACGCACCGCGACCACTCTCCCCTCGCCCGGCGGCTGAAGGCGGAAACGGGGGCGCTCATCGTCGCCGAAGGGCCGCACCGCGCCGCCCGGCCGCTCCATGCCGGCGAGCGTAATCCCTTCGCCGAAAGCGCGGACACGGATTTTTCGCCGGACATCGCGCTCGGCCACGGCGAGACCGTCGAGGGCGACGGCTGGGCGCTGACGGCGCTGCTGACCCCCGGCCACACGGCCAATCACGCCGCCTTCGCACTCGACGGGCCGGACGGCATCGTCTTTTCCGCCGATCATGTCATGGCCTGGGCGACGACCATCGTCGCCCCGCCGGACGGCGCGATGGCGGACTACATGGCCTCCCTGGAGCGGCTGCTGGAACGGGACGACCGCATCTATTTTCCCGGCCATGGCGGGCCGGTGACGGAGCCGGCCTCCTTCCTTCGCGGGCTGCGCACCCACCGGCGCATGCGCGAGCGGGCGGTGCGCGAACGCATCCGCGCCGGCGACCGACTGATCGCCGACATGGTGAAGGTCATCTACCGCGAGACCGATCCGCGACTGCACGGGGCGGCGGCGCTTTCGGTGCTGGCGCATCTGGAGGATCTCGTCGCGCGCGGCGAGGTGGTGACGGAGGGACCGCCTTCGCTGAAGGGGCTCTATTTCCCCGCTCCCGGCCTTTGAACATGCGTCACAAGGCAGGCGCTAGTCGCCGGCGATGCCCAGCAATTCGGCATCGAGCGCCTTGAGGTAGCCTTCCACCAGATCCGCCCCGATGCCGAGGTCGTGCGGGCCGTAGCGGGAGGCAGCGCGCATGTCGACCAGCGTCGTCTCCGCTTCCTCGCGCAGGCGGATCACCACATCGAAGCGGAAGCCGAAGACGGGCGAGCGCCACTCCCCCTGCAGGAGCACGTCGCCAGCGCCGCCGATATGCGGCTTGATGGGCGTTTCCAGCGGGCGGGCTTCGGGGATGGGCACTTCGCCGAGGGCGTCAGAGCTTTGCGCCGCCTTGCTCGGATCGACCACCAGGTCCTCGAGATCGGCGAGAATATTGTCGAGCCCGTCTTCCGCGGTGATGGTGATGCCATAGGCGGCTGCGACCTTGCGCACGCCCTGATAGACGCGATCGAGCGCGCCTTCGTAGCGCCGGCCGGAAAGGGCGGGATAGGCTTCGAGCTGGATTTCACGGTCACGCGGCGTCACGGCGCCGGCCCGCGGCAGCCAGTCCTGTTCGGCGGACGGCACGGCGAGCCATGGCGGAGGCGCGGCGGTATCGGTCGTCACGTCGAAGAGCGCCGGCTTGTAGAAATAGGAATAGCCGGCCGCGCCCGCGACGCCGAGCGGCAGCAGCGAAAAAAGCAGCGCGACGAGCGATGCCTTGCCGCCCCGCGCGCCGACCTGCCAGAGGCGCGCAAGGCCGAATGCGGCCAGCAGCACGGCGACCGCCGCCATGGCGCAGGCAAAGCCGGCGAGCGCCAGGAAATGCGGCGTGGTGAGCGGGCCGAAGCGATGCGACAGCACGACGGCGACGAAGAGCATGCAGGAAAACAGCGCCAGACGCCGGGCCCAGTGCGCCGCGAGGGAAACGGGCCGTTCATACTGGATCGTGATCGCCATGGCCTCACCGGATGCTCGCGGCGCCGCTGCCGCGCTCTTTTCCTAGCGCAACAGGGCGCGGTTTTCCACCGCTCCGCTGCGGCATCGTGGCTGTGACTTTCCGGCCTCGCGCGGCAAATATCCTTGCGTGCCGCAAATTTGCCACGCTCGTTAACGAGTTTTCACGAACGGGGGAATTTCATTCGATGCAGTTCCGGCGGCAGGACCGCTTCGCTGGAATTGCGCTAGGAGCCTGACGATGTTGCCGACGCAGACAGCCGCCGACACACCTGTCGCCACCAATGCTGGCGAGCCCGCCCTCCCCCTGGAGCTTCTGGAACTGGAACTTTCGCTCGACGGCTTTGCCGGCGATGCGGAAACCTTCACCGAGGCCGTGCGCAGCGCCGCCGGCCAGGTGGGCGGGGATTTCCTCTTCGAGCTGCCCGCCTCCGGCCTTGCGGAGGATTGCCTGCGGATTGCGGCGCTACGCGTGCCGAAGGGAGACGCAGGATCGCTCGAAGTGGTGTTCGCCCTGCTCGATGCGGAAGGCGCCGCGATCCGGGTCGAGAGCCCTGACGATTCGACGCAGGACCTCAAGCGCTTCGCCGACGCCTTCATCGACGTGCTCGAACGCATCTGAGGGCTTGCCGCAGCGCCCGGGCAAGCCTATCTCCATGGGGTCAACAGACCGCCGGAGGCCGCATGTCCACGATGTTTCCAAAGCTCGCCGCCCTTGCGGCCATCGCCGTCGTCATCGCCGGCTGCCAGACGGCGGAGGAAATGCGCGCGGCCGATGAGGATCGCTGCGTCTCCTACGGCTTCCGCCCCCGCACGGATGCCTTTGCGGAATGCCTGCAACGCATCGACCTCGACCGGCGTTATGCGCTGCGGCAGGCGAGCCGCGACGCGCTCTACATGCCGCCGCCCGTCATCATCGTGCGCGACCACCGGCACCGCTAAGGCGAGCGCCTTCGCGCTTCCGCCGTTCAGGCCTTGCTGCCCTTGAACGCTGCCTGCGCCGCCGCCAGCCGCGCGATCGGCACGCGGAAGGGCGAGCAGGAGACGTAATCCAGCCCCGCATCCTCGCAGAAATGGATCGAAGCCGGGTCGCCGCCATGCTCGCCGCAGATGCCGAGCTTGAGGTCGTTGCGCGTGCGCCGGCCGCGCTCGGCGGCGATGCGGATGAGTTCCCCCACGCCGTCGAAATCGAGCTGGACGAACGGGTCCTGCTCGACGATGCCCTTCTGGATATAGGTCGACAGGAACGCCGAGGCGTCGTCGCGCGAGATGCCGAAGGTCGTCTGCGTCAGGTCGTTGGTGCCGAAGGAGAAGAATTCGGCCGATTCGGCGATGACATGGGCGCGAAGGGCCGCGCGCGGCAGCTCGATCATCGTGCCGGTGAGATAGGTGATCGGCACGCCGCTCTCAGTGATCACCGCCTTCGCCACCGCCTCGATGCGGGCCTTCACATAGTCCAGTTCCGCCTTGAGGCCGACGAGCGGCACCATGATCTCCGGCTCGACGGCAGCGCCCGTCTTCTTCGCCGCTTCCGCAGCGGCCTCGAAGATGGCGCGGGCCTGCATCTCGGCGATCTCGGGATAGGAGATGGCAAGACGGCAGCCGCGATGGCCGAGCATGGGGTTGAATTCGTGCAGCGTATCGACGCGTCGGCGCAGCACGGCCTCGTCGATGGCGAGGGCGGCGGCGACCTCGGCGATCTCCTCGTCGCTCTTCGGCAGGAATTCGTGCAGCGGCGGGTCGAGCAGGCGGATCGTCACCGGCAGGCCGTGCATGATCTCGAAGAGCTCGGCGAAGTCCGAGCGCTGCATGGGCAGCAGCTTGGCCAGCGCGGCCCTGCGGCCGGCCTCGTCCTCGGCAAGGATCATCTCGCGCATCACATTGATGCGGCTTCCTTCGAAGAACATGTGCTCGGTGCGGCAAAGGCCGATGCCCTCGGCGCCGAAAGAGCGGGCCGCGCGGGCATCCGCCGGCGTCTCGGCATTGGTGCGCACCTTCATGCGGCGCGTGCGGTCCGCCCATTCCATGATGCGGCCGAAATCGCCGGAAAGCTCCGGCTGCAGCATCGGGATCTCGCCCTTCAGGATCTGGCCGGAGGAGCCGTCGATGGTGATGATGTCGCCCTTCCGAAGCGTCACGCCGTGGGCGATCAGCAGTTCGTTGCGCAGGTCGACGCGCAGCGTGCCCGCGCCGGAAACGCAGGGCGTGCCCATGCCGCGGGCCACCACCGCCGCGTGGCTGGTCATGCCGCCGCGCGTGGTGAGGATACCTTCGGCGGCATGCATGCCGTGAATGTCTTCCGGGCTGGTCTCGATGCGCACGAGAATGACCTTGCGGCCCTCGTCATCCGCCTTCACGGCCTCTTCGGAGGTAAAGACGATCTCGCCTGTCGCCGCGCCCGGCGAGGCCGGCAGGCCGGAGCCGATGACGTCGCGCCGCGCGCGCGGATCGATGGTCGGATGCAGGAGCTGGTCGAGCGAGGCGGGATCGATGCGCGAGACGGCCTCGCCCTCGCTGATCAGCCCTTCCGTCGCCATGTCGACGGCGATCTTCAGCGCGGCCTTGGCCGTGCGCTTGCCCGAACGGGTCTGGAGCATCCAGAGTTTTCCCCGCTCGATGGTGAATTCGAGGTCCTGCATGTCGCGGTAATGCCGCTCCAGCCGCTCGCAGATGCCGCGGAATTCGGCGAAGGCCTCCGGCATCAGCTTTTCGAGCGAGGGCCGGTCGGAGCCGGAGGCAAGGCGCGCCTCCTCGGTGATGTTCTGCGGCGTGCGGATGCCGGCGACGACATCCTCGCCCTGCGCATTGACGAGGAATTCGCCGTAGAGCTTGTTCTCGCCGGTCGAAGGATTGCGCGTGAAGGCGACGCCGGTGGCCGAGGAATTGCCGAGATTGCCGAAGACCATGGCCTGGACGTTGACGGCGGTGCCCCAGACGGCGGGGATGTTGTGCAGCGTGCGGTAGGTGACGGCGCGGGCGTTCATCCAGCTTGCGAAGACGGCGCCGATGGCGCCCCAGAGCTGGACTTCCGGGTCCTGTGGGAATTCCTCGCCGAGTTCCTCCGCGATGATCTCCTTGTAGCGGGCGATGACATGCTGCCACTCGACGGCGGAGAGCTCCGTATCCTGCTCATGACCGAGCCGGCCCTTCTCGTCTTCGAGGATTTCTTCGAAGACCTCGTGGTCGAGGCCCATGACGACATCGCCATACATCTGGATGAAGCGGCGGTAGCTGTCCCAGGCAAAGCGCGCGTCGCCCGCATCGTGGCCGAGCGCCTCGACCGTGCGGTCGTTGAGGCCGAGGTTCAGCACCGTGTCCATCATGCCGGGCATGGAGGCGCGGGCGCCGGAGCGCACGGAAAGCAGCAGCGGCTTCGCCGTGTCGCCGAAGGCGCGGCCGGTGATCGCCTCCATATGGCGAAGCCCCTCGCGGACCTGATCCTTCAGGCTGGCGGGCAGCGAGCGGCCGTTCTCGTAATAATGATTGCAGGCGGCGGTGACGATGGTGAGCCCCGGCGGCACCGGCAGGCCGAGATTGCACATTTCAGCAAGGTTCGCGCCCTTACCGCCCAGCAGATTGCGGTCGCCCGCGCTGCCTTCGGCACGGCCTCCCCCGAAGGTATAGACCCACTTCTCCATCGACGCCTCCCAAATGCGTCCCCGCAATCTACAGGAACTGCATCCCTTTGAAAACGCGGTAGGATGGGAAATTTGCTGCATTGCATCAATTTTGCAACGGCAATGCAACATCACGAGAGGAGGCTATGGCCGTGCCCGTCGGGCACGGCGGCAATCGGCGGCTCAGTTCCCCTCGATGGAAAGCCCCTTGTCGTCCAGCCGGATTTCCACGCCGTCCGGCTTCTTTTCCTGCTGCCAGGCATAATAGGAAAACCCGGCCACCACGACGATGAGGGCGCCGATGATCATGTAAAGTGCGTTTCTGCTCACGTGTGATCCCCAATTGCATAGTCCCGCCGCAACGTGCGGGCGGCGGTCAACGCATTGGAAAGGCTTTTGTTCCCGGCGATCAGGAGGCTTCGCGAAGCTGCTCGGCCGTCTGCAGGTCCACAGAGACCAGCTGCGACACGCCCTGCTCGGCCATGGTGACGCCGAAGAGGCGGTTCATGCGGGCCATGGTGATGGGGTTGTGGGTGATGATGACGAAGCGGGTCTCGGTGGAGGCCGCCATCTCGTCCATCAGGTTGCAGTAGCGCTCGACATTGTGGTCGTCGAGTGGTGCATCCACTTCGTCCAGCACGCAGATCGGCGCGGGATTGGTGAGGAAGACGGCGAAGATCAGCGCCATGGCCGTCAGCGCCTGCTCGCCGCCGGAAAGCAGCGTCATGGTCTGCGGCTTCTTGCCCGGCGGGCGAGCGAGGATTTCGAGGCCGGCATCGAGCGGGTCGTCGCTCTCGATCAGTTGCAGCTCCGCCGTACCGCCGCCGAAGAGGTGGGTGAAGAGGCGCTGGAACTGCACGTTGACGACATCGAAGGCGGCGAGCAGGCGCTCGCGGCCCTCGCGGTTGAGGCTCTGGATCGCCGAGCGCAGCTTGCGCACCGCCTCGATGATATCCTCGCGCTCGGCAACGAGCGCGTCGAGCTTTTCGGTGAGGTCCTTCTGCTCTTCCTCGGCGCGCAGGTTCACCGCGCCGAGGCGCTCGCGCTCCATCTTCAGCCGGTCCAGCTCCCGTTCGCGTTCGCGCGGATCGGGCAGCGGGGCATCGGCCGGATGGCCGGTGAGGCGCAGGGCCTCGTGCGGCGCGCAGGACAGCGCCTCGCGAATGCGCGCCTCGCCCTCGACGCGGCGCTCGCGGGCGGAGACGAGACGTTCTTCCGAGCGGCCACGCGCCTCGCGGGCTTCGGCAAGCTGCGAAAGGGCCGTCGCGGCCATGCGGTCGGCCTCGCGCTGGTGGTTCTCGGCCTCCTGGAGGGCGTCGGCGGCTTCGCGGCGGGCGGCCTCGGCATTGGTGAGGCCGGTCAGGAGCTCGCGGCGCTTCTCCTCGATCTCGTCGGGGGCCTCGATGAGCTCTTCCATCTCCTCGCGCGCCTCGCCTTCGCGCTCGCGCAGGGTGGCGATATGGCTTTGCGCATTGGCGGCGCGGCTCTTCCACGTCTCGCGCTCGGCCGAGATGGCCATCAGCCGGCGGCGGCGGTCGGCCATCTCGCGGGCGAGGCCGTCATGGGCGGCGCGGGCTTCGGCCAGCGTCGCCCGGTCGGTCGCGACATCCATCGTGTGGGTGCGCAGGCGCAGATCGAGATCGGCGAGGTCCGGTGCGTCTTCCAGCGCGGCGCGGGCATCCTCCAGGCTTTCCGCGGCCTCCTCCACCTGCGCCTCGATCTGGGCGCGCGTTTCCGAGAGCACGGCGCGGCGGCGGATGAGGTCGCCGGAGGCGCGCTCGGCCGCTTCCAGCGCCTCGCGGGCCTCGGCCAGCGTGCGGGCAGCGCCCCGCTGCGCCTCGCGCGCCGCCTGCTGGCGCTGCGTCTCGGCGCGGATCGTCTCGGCCGCGCGGGCTAGATCGGCTTCCGCTTCGGCGAGCGCCGCGCGGGCGTCCTCTGCCTCGGTCTCCAGTTCGGCGAGGCGGTTCTTCTGCTCGAGGCGGAGGGCGGCGGCGCTCGGCGCATCCGCGCCGGTGACGTGGCCGTCCCAGCGGAAGACCGCGCCGTCGCGCGTAACGAGCCGCTGGCCCGGCTTCAGCTTCGGCAGCAGGGACAGCGCCAGCTCCACGCTGGCGGCAAGGCCGATCTGGGTAAGCCGGCGGTGCAGGACTTTTGGCGCACGGACATGGGCGATCAGCGCCGGGACGCCATCTGGCAGGGCCGGATCGCCGACGGGGTCTCCCGACAGCCGCCAGTGAACGGGCGCATCCACATCCGCAGGCGAATCGAGATCGTCGCCAAGCGCGGCACCGAGCGCGGTCTCATAACCGCGGTCGACATCGACCTCCTCCACGACCGGCGCGAAGGAGCCACCGGCGGCACCGGCTTCCAGCATACGGCGGATGGTGCGGGCTTCCGTCTCGATCCCGGCAAGCCGGGCGCGGGCGGCATCGACCGGACCGCGCAGGGCGGATTCGTTGAAACGGGCTTCTTCCAGGGCCTCTTCGACAGCGACGAGCATGTCGCCGGCCGCCTCCAGCGCCTCTTCGGCGGACTGCACGGCGACGCGGCGCTCTTCCGGATCGGGAAGCCCCGCAATGCGGGCGTCCATCTCCTCCAGTTCGCGCGCCTGCGCGTCGAACTGCTGGCCGAGCCGGAGATGGCGTTCGGAAAGGTCGCGGATCGCCTTTTCGAGCTGGTTGCGCACGGCCTGCGCCTCCGCCCGCTCGGCGGTGACGGCGGCAAGGGCGGCTTCGCTTTCGGCAAGCTTCGCGGCGGCCTCGTCCATCGTCTCGCGGGCCGCTTCGGCGCGTTCGTCGGCCTCGGCGAGGATCTCGCCGATCTCCTCCTCCTCGGCCGTCAGCCGTTCCAGCACGGCGGCATTATCGGCCACCATGCGCTCCTCGCGGGAAATATCCTCGGCGAGCTGGGCGAGGCGGCGGGTGAGTTCGTCGCGGCGGCGGAGCAGCCGGGCGGAATCCTCTTCGAGCTGCGCGCGGGCGATCTGCAGGCGCTGGAGGACGGCGGCGAGCTTGGCCTCGTTCTCGCGCAGTTCCGGCAGCTTCAGGCTGGCGACGGCCTGGTCCTTGGCCGCCTGCATCTGCGCATTGGCGCGCTCGGCGACGAGCGAGGTCGCCTGGTTGAGCTGGCTTTCCGCCTCGCCCTCGGCCTCCTTGGCCTGAGCCCAGCGGATATGCAAGAGCATCGCCTCGTGGCGGCGGATATCGGCCGAAAGCGCCTTGAAGCGGCTCGCCTGCCGCGACTGGCGCTTCAGGCTCTCGATCTGGCTTTCCAGCTGCGAGGTGACATCGTCGAGCCGCTCCAGATTGGTCTCGGCGGCACGCAGGCGCAGCTCCGCCTCGTGCCGGCGGGAATGAAGGCCCGAAATGCCGGCCGCCTCTTCGAGAAGCTGGCGGCGGGCCTGGGGCTTGGCCTGGATCAATTCGCCGATACGGCCCTGCCCCACCATGGAGGGCGAGCGGGCGCCGGTGGAGGCGTCGGCGAAGAGGAGCTGCACATCCTTGGCGCGCGCCTCCTTGCCGTTGATGCGGTAGACCGAGCCGTTCTCGCGCTCGATGCGGCGCGTCACCTGGATCTCGTCCTCGTTGTTGAAGGCGGCGGGCGCGGTGCGGTCGGAATTGTCGAGATAGAGGCCGACTTCTGCGGTGTTCCTCGCCGGGCGGTTGCCGGAGCCGGAGAAGATGACGTCGTCCATGCCAGACGCGCGCATGTTCTTGTAGGAGTTTTCCCCCATCACCCAGCGCAGCGCCTCGACGAGGTTCGACTTGCCGCAGCCGTTCGGCCCGACGACGCCGGTCAGGCCCCGCTCGATGACGAATTCGGTGGGCTCGACGAAGGACTTGAAGCCGAGGAGGCGGAGCTTGGTGAATTTCATGCGGCACCGGCAAGGGCGGGAAACCCTTCCTTCGCACGGCGAAGGATGCCCCTCACCTGCCTGCCGGCATCCTCTCCCCGTAAACGGGGCGAGGAACGATGGACGCGCCGTTTTCCTCCTTCTCCCCGCGGCCAAGGAGAAGGTCCCGGCAGGAGGATGAGGGGCAACGCCGCCGCAAAATAAAAAGCGGGCGCACGGCTCCCGCCGTCGCCCGCCGAAAATCCGGTCGAAGGATCAGAGCATGCTGTCGATGAGGGCCGACATGGTGTCAACCGACATGTCCCCCGCGTAGCGCTTGCCGTTGATCAGGAACGTCGGCGTCGCGGCGACCCCGAATTCCTTGGCGGCACGTTCCCGTACCGCGTTCACATCATCCAGAAGTTTCTGGTTCGTCAAGCAGGCCTGGAAGCTCTCCTGTGTAAAACCGGCGAGCTTGGACATCTGCAGCAGCGCTTCGCGGCCATCCTGCGCGGCGGCCCAGGTTTCCTGCTGCTTCATCAGCATGGAAAGCATCGGGAAATACTGCGCAGCCTCGGTGAGCTTCGTCGTGTCCTGCGGGTTGCAGCGCGCCAGCATGAAGGCGGCCGCGGCACGCGGGTCGAACGGGAATTCGCGCACGATGAAACGGACCTTGCCGCTGTCGACATATTTCGTCTTGATCGCGTCGAAGGTCTTGTTGTGGAAGTCCGCGCAGTGCGGGCAGGTCGTCGACATGTATTCGACGATGGTGACGGGCGCATTCGCCTCGCCGAGCGCCATGTCCGGCAGGGCGCCGGGCTTCAGCACCTCGGCCATGTCCACGCTGCCCTCGGAAGACGGGACGTCCACGGCAGCGGCGGGCGCTGCCGCCGTTTCGGTCGTTGCCGCCGTAGTCTCGTTCGACGTGCCCGAGGCGGTCGCCGGCGTCGAGCTTGCGGTCTCGCCCGTCGTCTGGCTGGTCTCGGGAGCCTTGGCGGTCTCCTTCTTCTCGTCGGAGCAGGCGGCCAGCGTCACGGCGAGCGCCGCAACGGCGGCGCCGGTCAGAAGACGCTTCATCAGGCTCATTTCGGAAAGGGACATGGTCTCTCCTGTCGGAAGGGATGTAAAATTCTTTCGCTCTCCCGTTATACCTGCTTTCGGGCGCGAACAAGCGGTGTGAAGGCCAGTAACTTCAAAGAATTGTGACCGTTCGATGATCAGCGGCGCCGGCCGAGCACGGCGGTGCCGAGGCGCTTCAGCGCCGCCTTCAGCGCCTCGCCCTCGATGCCCTCGACCAGTTCGTCGAGATGGCGGGCCGCAGCGCCGGTCAGCGGACGCGGCCGGGGACGATGGCGCGGATGCAACGCCACCGGTTTCTGCACGATCCTCACCTGACTGACGGCGGGAAAGCCGAAGAAGCCGTTGATGCGCTGGATGATCTCGCCCTGCTGGTGGCTGAGGAAGAGCGCGCGCGCGCCCTCGCAGGCGATGGTCAGCACGCCCGGCTGGTGACCACCGCCCTCGCCCGCCATTTCCGAGGCGCGGCGCGGCCAGGCGATGCGCTCGGGCCGCGTGCATTCGGCGAACTCGGCGCCGGCGATCTCCTCCCACGAGCCGAGCAGCATCGTGTTGATGCCGGCGCGCTTTGCCAGCACGGGATCGATGAGGTCGTTGGCGACCTCGCTGATCTGGACGACACCGCGTCTCGACTGGCGTGCGGGCATTTTCGCGTTCACGGCCTACCCCTTGCGGGAAAATATTCCTGTTCTCGCCCGCAGGATGCCTTGAACATCGCGGACCACTCGGCCAGTTATAGAGCAATTCCAGCAGAAATGTGCAGCGGTTTTGCGCGCGCCGCCCTGTCAGGCTATAGAAGCGCCCCGATCCCGTTTCAGGCAGACCATGACCCAATCCCACCGGACCGCGGCGCCCGCCGACCTGCTTCTCGCCTGGTACGACCGGCACCACCGCGATCTGCCGTGGCGCGTCAGCCCGCCGATGGCGGCGCGGGGGATTGCGCCCGATCCCTACCGCATCTGGCTTTCCGAGGTCATGCTGCAGCAGACCACCGTGCAGGCGGTCAAATCCTATTTCGCGCTCTTCACCGCGCGCTGGCCAACCGTGACGGAACTCGCGAAGGCCGACAACGAGGACGTGATGAAGTCCTGGGCCGGCCTCGGCTATTACGCCCGCGCCCGCAACCTCAAGAAATGCGCCGAAGCCGTCGCCTTCGAGCATGGCGGGGTCTTTCCCGACACGGAAGAGGGATTGAAGGCCCTGCCCGGCATCGGCGACTATACGGCGGCGGCCATCGCCGCCATCGCCTTCAACCGGAAGAGCGCGGTGCTCGACGGCAATGTCGAGCGCGTCGTCTCGCGCCTTCACGCCATCGAGACGCCGCTTCCGGCGGCAAAGCCGGAAATGCGCGCGCTGGTGGCCGAAATGACGCCGGAGGACCGGCCGGGCGACTTCGCCCAGGCGATGATGGACCTCGGCGCGACGATCTGCACGCCGCGCCGCCCTGCCTGCGCGCTCTGTCCGTTCAACTCGGACTGCCGGGTGCTGGGGCGCGATGACCCCGAGCTCTATCCGCGCAAGGCGGCGAAGAAGGAAAAGCCCGTCCGGCTCGGCGCGGCCTTTGTTGCCGAGGACGAGACCGGCGCCGTCTTCCTGCGCAAGCGGGGGGAAAGCGGCCTTCTCGGCGGCATGACGGAAGTGCCGGGCAGCGCCTGGACGGCGCGGATCGACGGGGAGACCGATATCTCCGCCGCGCCCTTTTCGGCGGACTGGCAGGCCTGCGGCACCGTCGTCCATGTCTTCACGCATTTCGAACTGCGCCTCAGCGTCTACCGCTCCGTGGTTCCGCGGGATGCGCAGGCGGGCGCGGGATGGTGGCAGCCGAAGGAAACGCTCGACGGCGAGGCGCTGCCGACCGTCATGAAGAAGGCCATCACGCAAGCCATACCGGACGCATTTCAAAAAAAGAGGAAAGCATGAGCAGCATCGAAATCCGCCACATCGTCTTCGACATCGGCCGGGTGCTGATCCACTACGATCCGCATATCCCCTTCGCGCGGCTGATCCCCGACGAAGCGGAGCGCAACTGGTTCTTCGCCAATGTCTGTACGCATGACTGGAACCTGGAGCAGGACCGCGGGCGCCGGTGGGAGGATGCCGAGGCGCTGCTGATCGAGGCGCATCCCGAGCGCGTCGAGCAGATCCGCGCCTTCCGCAAGCACTGGCACGAGATGGTCTCGCCCGCCTATGTGGAGAGCGTTGCGATCCTGGAGACGCTGATCTCACAGGGACGCGACGTCACCATGCTGACCAATTTCGCCGCCGACACCTTCAAGGAGGCGCGCAGGATGTACCCCTTCCTCGACAAGCCGCGCGGCGTCACCGTCTCGGGCGAGATCGGACTCATCAAGCCGGATCTTGCGATCTACGAGAAGCACAGCCGCGACTTCGGCCTTTCGCCCGCCCATACGCTCTTCATCGACGATGCACCGGCCAATGTCGAGGGCGCGCGCATGGCGGGCTGGAACGCCGTGCTGTTCACCGGTGCTGAAAAGCTGAAGAGCGACCTTGCCGCGCACGGCATCGCGCTCTGATCCGGCCACATCCGGCCCGAAACCGAAACGCCCGGAGCCGCAAGGCTCCGGGCGTTTTCGCATTTCCGGGACTGAAGGTACAAAAACCGGAAAAGCGATATCCGGCCGGTTGATCGGCCTCGGCTTTCGCAACGATTTCCGTTGCTTGGCCTGATGTGTTTGCCGGATCACAGTAAGCGGGCGATGGTTAACATCGTTTGAACGCGGCACCGTAAATGTGCGCGCAGGAGGAAAGTACAACGCTTTTGTCGGCAGCCCGGATGAGGGCTGCAGCGCCGGCCACAAAAGCCACAGCCCCCGGTGCAGGGAACACCGGAGGCCGCAGCTGGAGAAAGGGTCGAAGGGTCGTCAGCCGGCTATTCGAGGCCGGCCATGCCGGAGCGCACGACAGCGCGCAGCGCGTCGATCGGCTTCAGCTCCGCGCCGTCGGCATAGTGCCAGAAGGTCCAGCCGTTGCAGGCGTCGAGCCCCTGCACCTTGGCGCCGACGCGGTGGATGGAGCCGGCATCGTTGCCAGAGGCGAGCGTGCCGTCGGCGCGCACGATGGCGCTGTGGCGGCGGCGGGCATCCGTCAGCACCGTGCCGGGCTGGAGAAGGCCGCTTTCGAGGAGCGTGTTGAAAGCGACGCGCGGTTCGGCCTTCTTGCCGCTCATCACGGAAAGGGTGCCGGAGCCGAGCGGCTCGACCGCGTCAATGCGCGCGCGGGCCGCATCGATATAGCTCTGCTCGCGCTCGATGCCGACGAAATGACGGCCGAGGCGCTTGGCGACGGCGCCGGTCGTGCCGGAACCGAAGAACGGGTCGAGCACCACGTCGCCGGGCTTGGAGGAGGCCATGAGGATGCGGGCGAGCAGCGCTTCGGGCTTCTGCGTCGGATGCACCTTCTTGCCGTCCGCGTCCTTCAGGCGTTCGCCGCCGTTGCAGATCGGGAACAGCCAATCGGAGCGCATCTGCACGTCGTCGTTGGCGGCCTTCATGGCGTCGTAGTTGAAGGTGTAGCCCTTGGCCTTCGGATCGCGGGTCGCCCAGATCATCGTCTCATGCGCGTTCTGGAAGCGGCGGCCCTTGAAGTTGGGCATCGGGTTGGTCTTGCGCCAGACGATGTCGTTGAGGATCCAGAAATTGAGGTCCTGCAACGTGGCGCCGACGCGGAAGATGTTGTGGTAGGAGCCGATGACCCAGATCGTGCCCGAGGGCTTCAGCACGCGGCGGCAGGCGAGCAGCCAGGCGCGGGTGAAGGCGTCGTAGGCCTCGAAGGAGGCGAACTGATCCCACTCGTCGTCGCAGGCGTCGACCAGCGACTGGTCGGGACGGTGCAGCGCGCCGCCGAGCTGGAGGTTGTACGGCGGATCGGCGAAGATGACGTCGACGGACTGGTCCGGCAGCGCTTCGAGCGCGGCAACGCAGTCGCCCTTGATGATCGTGTCGAGCCAGCCGCTCTTGCGGGGCGAACGGGAGACGTCTGCAAGCGAAAGAACAGATGGCATTTTTTACTCGCTGATACGCTAACTCGGAACGGAACTTGATGGTGCTTATGGTTACCGAAGATGGTTACCAAAGACTGAAGGGTTTGGAGAAAAAGCGAAAACCGTTTCGCAAGGGGACCGCGGCGCCGAATTCAAGAGACCGCGAATAGACGCCCCTTCCCGCACGTTTCCCTGACAATGCCGCCGCCTGGCCGAGGGGATCGGCCGGTTTTTCCGGCAAACGAGGAGGACGACCGTGCGATTGAGAGCCGTTTTCATGCTTCTGGCGGGGCTGCTTGCCGCCAGCGGGACGCTTGCCGCCGACAAGACGATGATCGTGCTCGATGCCTCCGGCTCCATGTGGGGCCAGATCGGCGGGCGCAGCAAGATCGAGATCGCCCGCGAGACGCTCGGCTCGGTGCTGAAGTCCGTGCCGACGGGCACAGAGCTTGGCCTGATGGTCTACGGCCATCGTGAAAAAGGCTCTTGCAGCGATATCGAGCTGGCCGTGCCGCCGGCCGCAGGCACCGAAAACGCCATCACCGCCTTCGTCAACGGCCTCAACCCGAAGGGCAAGACGCCGCTCACGCAGTCCGTCGAACAGGCCGCCGACATCCTCAAATATACCGAGGAGAAGGCGACGGTGGTTCTAGTGACGGACGGGCTGGAGACCTGCGAGGCCGATCCCTGCGCCCTCGCCTCCGCGCTCGAAAGCAAGGGCGTCGACTTCACCACCCATGTCGTGGGCTTCGGCCTGACGGAGGAGGAAGGCAAGCAGGTCGCCTGCCTTGCGGAAAATACCGGCGGCAAATATTTCCAGGCATCGGATGCCGGCCAGCTCGTCGCCGCGCTGACGGAGACGGTAGCGGAAGCGCCGATGTCCAAGCCCGAGCCGGAAGTGGTCGAGACCACGCCGGAGCCGGCCGTCGAATTCAACACCGCGGCCGACAGCGTGCTTTCGGAAGGTGGGCCGTCGCTCGGCGACAATGATGACGTCCACTGGCTGATCTACAATGCCGGTGCCGACGGCAAGCCGGCCGGCGACTATATCGACAGCCAGTACAAGGGCGCCTATTCCGGCAGCTACCCGCCGGGCAGATACATCGCCGTCGTGACACTGCAGAGCGCGATCGAACGGCAGGTTCCCTTCGAGGTGAAGGCCGGCGAGGTGGCAAAGCCCTTCGTGAACTTCGATTCCGGGCATATGACCGTCACCGCGCGGCGCACGCCGACTGACGCCGAGCCCGACTCGAACGGCGCGATCCAGGTCTCCTTCGGCAGCTACTCCAGCACCTATTACGGCACGGCGAAATTCTATGCTCCGGCCGGCGAGGTGAAGCTGCAGGGCACCATCGGCCCCTCCAAGGTGGAGGAAACCATCGCGGTGAAGGCCGGCGAGGAGATCGCGCGCGACCTCGTCATCGGCGCGGGCATCGTCCTCAACAAGGCGGTCTATGCGGAAGGCGGGCCGGAGGTCGATTCCGGCAATGTCTTCTTCGAGATCGTGGCGCCGGAAAAGGCGATCGACGGCAGCCGCAAGAGCGTCGCCTACGGCTACGGCACCGGCACGAAGCTCGACATTCCGGCCGGCGACCATGTGCTGACGGCCAAGCTCGGCTCGGCGACGGGGGAAATCCCCTTCACCGTCAAGGCCGGCGAGATGAAGGAAGTCGTCGTCAACATCAATGCCGGGGTTCTGGCGATCACCGCGCCGGGGGCCAATTCCATCGAGATCCTCAGCGCCGCGAAGGACATCCAGGGCAACCGCAAGTCCGTGTCGATCAATTACGGCGCGGAATGGCAGGACACGGTGCCGCCCGGGGACTACATCGTCGCGGTGAAATACGAGGGCGACGTCGCGCCCAAGGAAGCGAAGGCGACCGTCAAGGCCGGCGAGCGGGCCGAGGTGACGGTGCAGTGATCCGAAAGACGATGCGGCCCGCCATATGCGGACCGCATCGTCCTCATGCCGCGTGGAAGGCGCGGCTGTCCTCCGGCGCCTCGTTCCGGTCGTTGAGGCCGTAGTCGCGCACGACGCTGGCAATGCGCAGCCGATAGGCGTCGAAGACACCGCCCCGGCCGAGCGACTGGGCAGCGCGATGTTCCTCGGTGGTGCGCCACGCCTTCACCGCCGCCTCGTCGCGCCAGAAGGAGAGCGAAAGCAGCCGTGTCGGATCGGTGAGGCTGCGAAAGCGCTCGATGGAAATGAAGCCCTCGATGCCGTCGAGCAGCGGGCGGAGGTCGCGCGCCGTGTCGAGATAGAGGTCCATGCGGCCGGGCGCGGGCACGACCTCGAAGATGACCGCGATCATGGCGTCACCCTCGGCGCATGGGGCAGCGACGCGTTCCTGAGAAAGATGCGGTCCTCCTTCAGGATGAAGCGCTCCCTGCGGGAGAATTCATAGTTCTCCCGGCCGAGCGGATCGGCGGCAAGCCGGGCGCGATAGGCCTCATAGGCCGCAAGGCTCTCGATATTGTAGACGCCGTAGGCCGTGGTCGCCGAGCCCTCGTGCGGGGCGAAGTAGCCGATGAGATCGGCCCCGCAGCGCGGGATCACCTGGCCCCAGTTGCGGGAGTATTCGGCGAAGGCATCCTTCTTGAAGGGGTCGATCTCGTAGCGAATGAAGCAGGTGATCATCTTCGTCTCCTTGATTGCGATGATCCCTTTTCCCACATTGCCCGACGCCAATGCTTCGGCTATCATCGAAGTATGAAAGAAGGACCGGACATTTCCCAGATCGGCGCACTGATCGGCGATCCCGCGCGCGCCAACATGCTGACCGCGCTGATGGGCGGGCAGGCGCTGACGGCAACCGAGCTTGCCGGCGCGGCGGGCGTCACGCTGCAGACGGCCAGCTCCCACCTTGCCAAGCTGGAAGCCGGCGGGCTCGTCGCCCAGCGCAAGCAGGGGCGGCACCGCTATTTCGCGCTTGCTGACGACGAGGTGGGGCTGCTGCTCGAAAGCATCATGGGTTTTGCGGCGAACCGCGGCCTGCTGCGCACCCGCCCCGGCCCGAAGGATCCGGCGCTGCGCCGGGCGCGGGTCTGCTACAACCACCTTGCCGGCGATTTCGGCGTGCGCATGCTGGACCGGATGGTGGCCGACGGCGACGTCACGCTCGACGGCGACGATGCCGAGCTGACGGCTTCCGGCGAAGCGCGCGTGGCGGCGCTTGGCATCGACGTCCCCACCCTCAGGGCGCAACGCCGCCCGGTCTGCCGCACCTGCCTCGACTGGAGCGAACGCCGCTCGCATCTCGCCGGCTCGCTCGGCGAGGCCCTGCTCGCCCGCTTCATCGCCGATGGCTGGGCGAAGCGTGAGAAGGACAGCCGCGCCATCCGCTTCACGGCAGAAGGCGAGCGGAAGTTCACGGCATTGTTTCCGTGAGGGCTGGCGAATGCCCCTCATCCGCCTGCCGGCACCTTCGCCCGCAGGCGGGGAGAAGGAAGTCATGGCAACGTTCTGCCCAAAGAGGGAAAGCGGTGCGGCAATGCCCTTCTCCCCGCTTGCGGGGAGAAGGTCGCGGCAGCGGGATGAGGGGCAGCCGCTCCCGGCCGCCACGCATGGCTCCCTCCCCGAATCGGCAATTGTCCCACGCCCCCCTTTCGTGTAGGGAAACCGCGGCCTCACGGGCGCCCTGCGCCCCTTCGTTCTTCCGTAATTCCGGATGCAGCCCTCCCGGACTTGCCCCTATGAAAGACAGCAGCTCATGAACGGTTTCGATCTCATCATCTTCGATTGCGACGGGGTTCTCGTCGATTCGGAAATCATCGCGGCGGAAGTGGAATCGGCGCTGCTGACGGATGCGGGCTACCCGATCGGCGTCGAGGAAATGGGCGAGCGCTTTGCCGGCATGACCTGGCACAACATCCTGCTCACCGTCGAGCGCGAAGCCTCCATCCCTCTCTCGGCCACCCTGCTCGACAAGTCGGAAAAGCTGCTCGACCTGCGCCTCGCGCAGGAGGTGAAGGCCATCGACGGCGTCAAGTCGATGCTCTCGCGCATCCCCAGGCCCTATTGCATCTGTTCGAATTCGGCCTCGCACCGCCTCGACATGATGCTCTCGAAGGTCGGGCTTCGGGAGGTCTTCGGCCCCTATGTCTATTCGGCCAAGGATCTCGGCGCCGACCGCGTGAAGCCGAAGCCGGATATCTTCCTGCACGGCGCAAAGCAGTTCGGCGCGAATCCGGCGCGCACGCTGGTCATCGAGGATTCGGTTCACGGCATTGCGGGAGCCCGCGCCGCCGGCATGCGCGTCGTCGGCTTCACCGGCGCCTCGCACACCTACCCTTCCCATGCCGACCGCCTGACGGAAGCCGGCGCGGAAACCGTCATCTCGCGCATGAGCGAGCTGCCGGACGTCATCGCCGCGCTCGCCGAATGGCAGGAAGCGATCTGAGCCTTCCGATCATCTCAAAAGAAAAGGCCGCGGGACGATGTTCCGCGGCCTTTTCTTTTGAGATGTGCAGAAGCGGTTACTTCTTCCGCTTCTTCGCCGATCCCTCTTCAAAGCCGACATAGGCCTTGGTGAAGCTGCCGGAGCCGCCGGGGATCGCGACATTGCTCTGGGTGAAGATGAACTGGGCCGCGCTACCATCGGCCGGAATCGTGACCGGGAACTGCACGAGCTGGGAATAATGCGAGGTCTCGCCGTCCATGACCGCGACGCGGATCGGCAGCGTTACCGTACCGCCGGCACCGGCCGGGCCGACGACGATGCGGCCTTGCACCATGATCGTCATGACGAGCTGGTTCTCGTTCAGCACGCACTGGCGCGTCGTGTCGCCGAGCGTCACCTGGTAGGCAAGGTTCTGCGGATCGTCCTTGGCGCCCTTGCCGTAGCGCTGCAGGACGGCGGTGCCGTCGCGCAGGAAGACCTGCGGGCACGAGCCCTGGATCACCGCGACCTGCGTCTGCTGCTGCGTGGCAGCCTGCACGCCCGACGGATCGCTCGTCACGCCGAGATCTGCTGGCTTGTCGGTCTGGTTGCAGCCGGCGACGACGGCGAGAAGGGAGATGCCGAGAAAACGGCGGATGGTCATTCCAAACACGATACGTTCTACCCCTGCGATCAGGCCCCGCCCCCGGCGTCCAAGCCTTTCGGAACTCGTTTTACGGGCCTTTTCACGACCCTAGGCGATGGTCTATAGCAGCGACGCGGCGAAAAATCGATTGTCGAATGAAACCGCCCTCAGAAATTCGGAGAGGCCCGCCTCGCTTCATCGGGACGGGCCGGACGCAACGGCATTTGCAAATCCAAGGACGTGCGACGTGGATTATGTTTCGACCCGGGGCGAGGCCCCTTCCCTCGGTTTCTCCGATGCGCTTCTGGCGGGCCTTGCCCGTGATGGCGGCCTCTACGTGCCCCGCGAATGGCCGTCCTTCTCGAAGAAGGACATCCGGGCGCTGCGCGGCAAGTCCTATCAGGAAATCGCCTTCACAGTGCTTCTTCCCTTCGTCGAGGGCGACATTCCTGCCGAAAAGTTCCGGGCGATGATCGACGAGGCCTATGCCACCTTCCGCCACCCGGCGGTCGTGCCGCTCGTCCAGACCGGGCCGAATTCCTTCGTCATGGAACTCTTCCACGGCACGACGCTCGCCTTCAAGGACGTGGCGATGCAGCTTCTCGCCCGCCTGATGGACCATGCGCTGGCCGCCCGCGGCGAGCGCGCCACCATCGTCGGCGCCACCTCGGGCGATACCGGGGGCGCCGCCATCGACGCCTTTGCCGGTCGCGAGCGCACCGATATCTTCATCCTTTTCCCCGAAGGCAAGGTCTCGCCGGTGCAGCAGCGCCAGATGACCACCTCGAAGGACAAGAACGTCCACGCGCTCGCCGTCAAGGGCAATTTCGACGACTGCCAGAACCTCGTGAAAGCGATGTTCAACGACACGAAGTTCCGCGACGGCGTGAAGCTCTCGGGCGTCAACTCGATCAACTGGGCGCGCATCATGGCCCAGATCGTCTATTACTTCACGACGGCCGTCGCGCTCGGCGGGCCGGACCGGAAGATCTCCTTCACCGTGCCGACCGGCAATTTCGGCGATATCTTCGCCGGTTACGCCGCCAAGCGCATGGGCCTTCCCATCGACAAGCTGGTGATCGCGACGAACGAGAACGACATTCTCGCCCGCACGCTGAAGACCGGCCGCTACGAGATGAAGGACGTCAAGGCGACCACATCGCCCTCCATGGACATCCAGATCTCGTCGAATTTCGAACGGCTGCTGTTCGAAGCCCACGACCGTGACGCCGGCGCCGTGCGCCGCGCCATGGCGAGCCTCAAGCAGTCCGGCGCCTTCGAGATCGGCGATCACGCGCTGAAGACGATCCGCAAGAAGTTCCGCGCCGGCCGCGCCTCGGAAAAGCAGGTAGCGCAGACGATCAAGGACACGCTGGCTGCGACCGGATACCTGCTCGACCCGCATTCGGCCATCGGCGTCTTCGTCGCCGCCAAGCACGAGAAGCCGAACGCGCCGATGGTGACGCTCGCCACCGCGCATCCCGCGAAATTCCCCGCCGCAGTAAAATCGGCATGCGGTATTGACCCGGCGCTTCCGACGTGGCTTGCTGACCTCATGCAAAGGGAGGAGCGGTTCGACGTCCTCGAAGCGGAACTCGATGCGGTGGAAGCCTTCATCGGGAAGCATACGCGGGTTCGGGGATAGAATCGCAGAAAGTGCGTATGATGAAAGTTGAGTGCACCCGGCTTGCGTCCGGGTTGACCGTGGTGACCGAAAACATGCCGCATCTGGAGAGCGTCGCTCTCGGCGTGTGGATCAAGTCGGGGTCACGCAACGAAACCACGGACGAGCACGGCATCGCCCACCTTCTGGAACACATGGCCTTCAAAGGCACGGAGCGCCGCTCCGCCCGCCAGATCGCCGAGGAAATCGAGAATGTCGGCGGCGAGGTCAACGCCGCCACCTCGACGGAAACCACCTCCTACTATGCCCGCGTGCTCAAGGACCATGTCCCGCTCGCGGTCGACATCCTCGCCGACATCCTGACGGAATCCGTCTTCGACGAGGAAGAGTTGCGCCGCGAGAAGCACGTCATCCTCCAGGAAATCGGCGCGGCGAACGACACGCCGGACGACGTGGTCTTCGACAAGTTCTCCGAGGTCGCCTATCGCGACCAGATCATCGGCCGCGCCATCCTCGGCACGCCGGACACGGTACTGTCCTTCTCGCCCGGCGAGATCCGCTCCTATCTCGACCGCAACTACACGACGGACCGCATGTTCGTGGTGGCGGCCGGCGCGGTGAACCATGACGAATTCGTGCGCCAGGTCGAGGACCGTTTCTCCTCGCTGCCGACCGCGCCGAAAATCTCCCCGGTCTTCGAACCGGCCCGCTATACCGGTGGCGATATCCGCGAGACGCGCGACCTCATGGACGCGCAGGTGCTGCTCGGCTTCGAGGGCAAGGCCTACCACGCCCGCGACTTCTACTGTTCGCAGATTCTCGCCAACATCCTCGGCGGCGGCATGTCCTCGCGCCTCTTCCAGGAAGTGCGCGAGCATCGCGGCCTCTGCTACTCGATCTACGCCTTCCACTGGGGCTTTTCCGATACCGGCATCTTCGGCATCCATGCCGCGACCGGCGGCGAGAACCTGCCCGAGCTGATGCCCGTCATCTTCGACGAATTGAAGAAGTCGTCCGAGACGATCGACCAGCAGGAAATCGAGCGCGCCCGCGCGCAGATCCGCGCCCAGCTCCTGATGGGCCAGGAAAGCCCGGCCGCCCGCGCCGGCCAGATCGCCCGCCAGATGATGCTCTACGGCCGCCCGATCCCGAACGAGGAGCTGATGGAGCGCCTCGCCGGCATCACCATTGAGCGCCTGACGGACCTTGCCGGACGCCTGTTCTTCGACACGGTGCCGACGATCTCGGCCATCGGCCCGCTGGAACACCTGGTCCCGGCCGGCGACATCACGCGCTCGCTCTCGCGCGGGACCATCGACCGCGCGGCGAGCTGAAGCCGCGCCTTTTCCGATATCCTTGGGAGCCCGCAAGCGGGCAAAATAAAACCCGCCTTGCGGCGGGTTGCCTGATCGGGACCCTGGGAGGAGAGAGGTCCCGATGAATGGGGCGGGATGACCGGACTGGCGCTGCCGGATCTGGCGCGCCGATGTCATCCCTCATGGCGCGGGGCGTTGGCCCCAGGCCGTATCAGCCGAAAACGACCATGCCCTTGACGGCAGCCTGGATGTTCGAGCGGGAGATGCCGAGGTCCTGCAGGGCGCGGTCGTCGAGGGCGCCGAGTTCACGGACGGCGCGGCGGTCAGCGGCATTCTTCTTGAGCTTTGCGAAGATGTTCATCGTTCAATTCCTTTGTGTTTCCCTTGCGTTGATCAATAGATAAGCGACCTCCTGCCTAAAGAAAATGCATATGCTCACACCGCTGACATGCGGCTTTTGCATAGCACCGAAGCAGGCCCGAATCGGCCCGGCGACGCGAACGAAAAAGGGGTGTCGCCGGCGCCATAGGACTGCCCCGTTTCATTTGACGCCGGCGAGGCTCTCGGCATAGTCTTTGTGAGAAAGGGGCCGCCACGAGGACGGCGCGCGGAGGACTGAATGGCACGGTCGGTTTTTCGGTTTCTGTCGCGCCAGCCCGACACCGTGGAACTTGCCGGCGAACGGCACCTGCTTCGCCTCCCCCGTTTCCAGGATTACAGGCAATGGTATGCGTTGCGCTCCCAGAGTCGGCGCTTCCTCGAACCCTGGGAGCCGACATGGCGGAGCGACGACCTGACGGAAGGCGCCTTCCGCGCCCGCGTCCTTCGTAATGAACAGGAATTTTCGTCGGGACAGGCCGTCCCCCTCTTCGTCTTCACGCGCGAGGAGAAGACGCTGCTCGGCGGCCTCACCGTCGGCTATATCCGGCGCGGAGCTGCGCAATGCTGCATGATCGGCTACTGGATGGGCGAGCGCCATGCCGGCCAGGGCCACATGTTCGGTGCACTCAACCTCGCCATACCCTATATCTTTTCGAGCCTTCAGTTGCACCGTATCGAGGCAGCCTGTATTCCAGACAATACAAGAAGCATACGTCTCCTTGAAAAGGCCGGCTTTCAGCGGGAAGGCTACCTTCGGGAGTATCTGAAGATAAACGGGGAGTGGCGCGACCACGTGATGTTCTCGCTTCTGGCCGCCGACAGGCGGCCCCAGGCGGCACCGGGCGCGGCAGGACTGGGCAGTACCTAAGGACAATGCACTTTCAATGACGTCTTCCTTCGTGCCGCAAGCGCTGCGTGCCAGCCGGTTGCTCGCTTTCATCCTTCTGGTGCCGATCCTCCTTGCGGGGATGCTGCCGGGGCGCGCCTATGCCGTCGAGCCGGTAAAAATCTCCCGTGACGACACCGCGCTCGACCTCACCGCCACCACCGAGATCTATACCGGCCGGGGCGAGGCCTTCCAGGTTTCCACAGCGCCCGGCACCGATGGCATCGTGCGGCGCATCGAGGTGCGGGCCACCTCCGACGAGCACCAGGGCGACTGGGCGGTCTTCGCGCTCGCCAACGTTTCCGACGAGCAGATCGACCGCGTGATCGTCGCCCCGCATTTCCGCCTCGTGCAGTCCAAGCTGTTCTGGCCGGACCTCGGCTCCAAGCGCATCATCTCGATCACCCCGAGCGAAGGCTTCGCGCTCGACCGCGAGCCGAGCGAGGAGGCGGACGTCTTCTCCATCACGCTCAACCCCGGCACGGTCGTCACCTTCGTCGCGGAGCTCGCGACACCCGACCTGCCGCAGATCTATCTCTGGGAACCGGACGCCTACAAGGACACGGTCAACGCCTTCACGCTCTATCGCGGCATCGTGCTCGGCATCGCGGGCCTGCTCGCCGTGTTCCTCACCATCCTCTTCGTGGTGAAGGGCACCTCCATGCTGCCGGCGACGGCGGCGCTCGCCTGGGCTGTGCTCGGCTATATCTGCGTGGACTTCGGCTTCCTTTCCAAGCTCATCTCGATCACGGCGGGCGACGAGCGGATATGGCGCGCGGGAACGGAGGTGTTTCTCGCGGCGGGCCTTGTCGTCTTCCTCTTCACCTATCTCAACCTCAACCGATGGCACGCGCATCTCGCCTATGCGACGCTCGCCTGGATCCTCGGCCTCGGCCTGCTCTTCGGCGTCGCGATCTACGATCCGCCGATCGCCTCGGGCATCGCCCGCCTCTCCTTCGCGCTGACAGCGACGGTCGGCATCGTGCTCATCGCCTATCTCGGCTTCAACCGCTATGACCGGGCGATCCTGCTCGTACCCGCCTGGGCGCTGATCCTCGTCTGGCTGTTCGGCGCCTGGCTGACGGTAACGGGCCAGCTCAACAACGACATCATCCAGCCAGCGCTCGGCGGCGGCCTCGTCCTCATCGTGCTCCTCATCGGCTTCACGGTGATGCAGCACGCCTTTGCCGGCGGCGCCTACAGCCAGGGCCTGTTCTCCGATCTCGAGCGCCAGTCGCTGGCGCTGACGGGCTCGGGCGACACGGTCTGGGACTGGGACGTGGCGCGCGACCGCGTCGTCACCATTCCCGACATCTCCATCCAGCTCGGCCTTGCCCCCGGCGTCATGCACGGCCCGGCCCGCAACTGGCTGCCGCGCCTCCACCCCGACGACCGCGACCGCTTCCGCGCCACGCTCGACGTGCTGCTGGAGCACCGCAAGGGCCGGCTCAACCACCAGTTCCGCGTGCGCGCCGAGGATGGCCACTACCACTGGCTCTCGATCCGCGCCCGCCCCGTGCTTGGCGCCAACGGAGAGATCATCCGCTGCGTCGGCACGATCATCGACATCACCGAGCAGCGCAACTCGATCGACCGGCTCTTGCAGGACGCCCTGCACGACAACCTGACGGGCCTGCCGAACCGCCAGGTCTTCCTCGACCGCCTGCAATCGATCCTGTCGCTGACCGCCAGCTCCGAGACCGTGCGCCCGACGGTGCTGACTATCGACATCGACCGCTACAAGCAGGTCAACGACGCGCTCGGCATCGCCGCAGGCGACAATATCCTCATCGCGCTGACCCGGCGCCTGCGCCGGCTCCTCAAGCCGCAGGATACGCTGGCCCGGCTTGCCGGCGACCAGTTCGGCCTGATCCTCATGTCGGAGCGGGATCCCGCCAAGGTGGCGGATTTCGCCGATGCGGTCAGCAAGGCGATCATGGTGCCGATCAATTTCGGCGGCCGCGAGATCATCCTGACGGCCTCCATCGGCCTCGTCTCCTGGGTCGACCAGCAGGAGGATGCGGCCGGCCTGCTCAACGATGCCGAGCTTGCCATGTACCGGGCCAAGAAGGCCGGCGGCAACCGCGTCGAGCCCTTCCGCCCCGCCTTCCGCACCTTCGGCGCCGACCGCCTTCAGATCGAGACGGACCTGCGCCGCGCCATCGAGCGCAAGGAGCTTTCCCTCGTCTACCAGCCGATCGTCCGGCTCAAGGATGCGGAGATCGCCGGCTTCGAGGCGCTGATGCGCTGGGACCATCCCAAGCGCGGCAATATCTCGCCGGCCGAGTTCATTCCCATCGCGGAGGCGTCGGACCTCATCAACCAGCTCGGCCTCTTCGCCTTCGACAAGGCCGCGAGCGACCTGATGGACTGGCAGCTCCAGACCGGCGAGCTTCCGGTCTTCGTCTCGGTCAACCTGTCGAGCGCGCAGCTTCTCAACAACGAGCTTTACAACGACGTGCGCGCGGCGCTCGCCCGCACCCGCTGCGAGCCGCAGAAGATCAAGCTGGAGCTCACCGAATCCGTCGTGATGGAAAATCCGGAACAGGCCCGGCTGATCCTCAACAAGCTGCGCGATGTCGGCCTCGGCCTTGCGCTCGACGATTTCGGCACGGGCCATTCCTCGCTCTCCTATCTCACCCGCTTCCCCTTCGACACGATCAAGATCGACAAGGCGCTGGTGCGCGACGGTTCCGACAAACGCACCGTGCTGCTGCGCTCTGTCATCTCGATGGCGCGGGAACTGGAAATGCAGGTGGTCGCGGAAGGAATCGAGTCGGAAGAGGACGCCATCGAGCTCGGCAACATGGGCTGCGAGTTCGGCCAGAGCTACATCTTCGGCCCGCCGATCGGCTACGACTCGGTGCTGCGTCTCCTGAAGGAACGCTTTCCGCTGATGAAGCGGGCGTGAGAGGCAGTAGGCAATAGGCAGTAGAAACTACCTACTGCCTATTGGCTATTGCCTACTGCCCTGACCAGCCGATTGATGAAATCCAGCTTCTCCACCACCGGCGGCGAGAGCACGAAGGGGTAGCTGTCGGGCTGGCCCATGGAGCGCTGGATGGCGTTCATCGCGACGCTGAGCGGAACCCAGGATTCGACGAGCCGGCTGGCATTCGGCGCCCTATAGGGATCGAAGGTGACTTCCGCTTCCAGTTCCTCATGCCCCTTCGGATCGGTGTTGAGGCCGAAGGCGCGGGCGGTTTCCAGCGTATCGACGATATGGAAGAAATGCGCCCAGCATTCGGCGAAATCCTCGGCCGGGTGGCAGCTTGCATAGGTGCTGATGAACCGCTCCTGCCAGTCCGCAGGCGGCCCCTCGTCGTAGTTGCGCTGGAGGGCGGCGGCGTAATCTTCGCGCTCGTCGCCGAAGAGATTGCGCGCCTCTTCCAGCGTCGCCTCGTCGCGGACGAGCTGCGTCCAGTAGAAATGCCCGACCTCATGGCGGAAATGGCCGAGCAGCGAGCGATAGGGCTCGCCCATGGCGACGCGCACGCTCTCGCGCACCACATCGTCCGCCTCGGCGGCGCGCAGGCTGATCAAACCATCCTCGTGGCCGGTCATGGCGGCCGCGACGACATTGCCGTTCGCATCCAGTTCGTCGGCAAGGAAATCGAAGACGAGTCCGCCGGCAGGATCCTCCTCGCGGGTCGGATGCGGCAGCTTCCAGCGCAGGATCGAATAGAACAGATGCCGTTGCGCCGCGCCGATGCGCCGCCAGCGCTCCAGCCCGACGGGATCGGTGGTGGGCACGATGCGATTGTGCCGGCAGGCCTCGCAGAAGGCATGCGCACCATCAGCCGGGACGATCCAGTTGCAGACATCATGGACGGCATTCGTGCAGTAGCGATAGAGGCCATCGCCCGACGCGATCTTCCAGACGCCCTCGCCTTCCGGAACCAGGGCATGCAGCGTCACGTCCGCGGCAAGGAAGCCGAGCGGCGAGCCGCAGCGCATGCAGAGGCGGTTGTCGAAATGGATCGTCTGGCCGCAGGTCCCGCAGGTGAAGAGTTTCATGGCGTCCCGGATCGTTCGGTGCATTCGGCAGGATACCCGCACCGGCCCTTGCCGGTGCGGGTATCCCTGTTCGAAAAGGACTGGACGGCCTTGGCCATCCGGACAGGATCAGAGCCGGTCGACGGCGCTCTTGACCGCGTCCTTGGCTTTGCCGACGGCCTTCTGGGTCTTGCCCTTGGCTTCCTGTGCGGCGCCTTCGGCGCGCATCTTCGGGCTGTCGGTCGCCTTGCCCGCGGCCTGCTTGGCCTTGCCGGCCAGTTCGTTGGCGGTGCCCTTGATCTTGTCGCTCGTGCTGCCCATCGTCATGCTCCCTGTGTCCGGTTGCAAGCGCCACTATCAGCGCGCCGGGAGAACGGCGTGCAACGCAGCAGGTTCCATCAGGGCGAAAAAATCGGAAGGCAGACCCTCAAGCGTGGCCCGCTTCCGTGGAGAGCATGGCGGGCGTAATACCCATCAGACCGAGCGCGCGCTCGTACTTGCTGTCGAGGTTCGTGTCGAAGATCAACTCTTCCTGCGCCGGGCAGCTCAGCCAGCCGTTGGCGCCGATCTCGTTCTCGATCTGCCCCGCGCCCCAGCCGGCATAGCCGAGCATCATCATGCCGCGCTGCGGGCCGCGGCCACGGGAAATGGCGCGCACGATGTCGAGCGTCGCGGTCAGGCAAATCTCGTCGCTGACCGGAATGCTGGATTCGGACATGTAGTCGTCCGAATGCAGCACGAAGCCGCGCCCGCTTTCCACCGGCCCGCCGCAGCGGATGGGAAAATCGAGCGTCGCGCCCGGCAGGCGGATCACTTCCTCCTCGCCGAGGAGATCGAGATGCAGGAGCACGTCGGAGAAGCTAAGCGGCTGCGGCCGGTTGATGACAAAGCCCATGGCGCCGTCTTCCGAATGGGCGCAGATATAGACCACGGTGCGGGCGAAATTGTCGTCGGCCATCCCCGGCATGGCGATCAGGAACTGACCGTCAAGGAAGCCGCGTTCTCGTGTCTTTTTCAGAACCGACATAGCCATAGTGCAGACAGCCTATCAATTCGCGGCCAAATGAAAAGCGTTCTTTTCGCCGGCCCGCCCGTCCGGCCTTACGTGAAATGCATGCCGGGCCGGCGCGCGATCAAGCTTTTATGATGGCCGCGCGAGGTTTTGTTGCTGGCAAGCGGCAAGAGCCGGCGCTAGATATGAGGCCATGAAACGCCTGCTGATCGCCGTCATCCCGCTGCTTTTCGCCGCCTCTTCCGCCGCCGCCGCGTCCTCTTCCTGGGTGGAGACGCCGGGCGGGGACGTGCGCCTCGTTGCCCTTCCCGCTTCCGCCGACGGCATGATGCGCGCCATGCTCGACATCCGCCTGCACGACGGCTGGAAGACCTATTGGCGCGATCCCGGCGGCAGCGGCATCCCCCCTTCGGTGGCAGTCACCGGGGCGACGCTGACATCGGTCGGCTTTCCCGCGCCGAAGCGGCTCGGCGATGCCGAGACCCACTACATCGGCTATGACAGGCCGGTGCGCCTGCCCCTGACGCTCGACAAGGCGGGGGGGCCGATCACCGCCACCGTCTTCATCGGCGTTTGCAAGGAGATCTGCATTCCCGTGCAGGCGGAACTGACGGTGGATGCGAGCGGCGAAAGCTTCGCCAACCCGCTCGAGGAAGCCGCCGTCACTGATGCCGAGGCGGCGCTGCCGGGCGGCGCGGGCAACGGCTTCAAGCCGCTCTCTGGCACGTGGGCGGCGGACGGCAAGAGCGTGACGGTGCGCTTCGAGGCGCCGGCGGACGGCCCTCTTCCCGACGTCTTCCTCTCGGGCTCATCGAGCTTCGAATTCGGCGCGGCGAGCCCCGCGCGGCTTGAGGGCGATGCCTATGTCGCCGAGGTGCCGGTGCTGCACAAGCCCAAGGTCTTCGATCTTGCGAAGGACCCTATCCGCCTGACGGTGCGCGCCGGCGAGAAGACGATGGAAAGCCCGCTTGCCATCGACTAGCGCTCCCCTATAGTTCCGCCGCAAGCCATTTTGCCACCAGACAGGAGAGACGCCGTGACCATTGCCGTTGGAGACAAGCTGCCCGACCTCAAGCTGAAGGAACGCACGCCGGACGGCCCCGCCGACATCTCGACGGACGAGCTGTTCAAGGGCAGGCGCGTCGTGCTCTTCGCCGTACCCGGCGCCTTCACGCCCACCTGCTCGCTGAACCACCTGCCGGGCTACCTGGAAAACCGCGACGCGATCCTTTCCAAGGGCGTGGACGACATCGCCGTCGTCGCCGTCAACGACCACCACGTCATGGGCGCCTGGGCGACCTCCACGGGCGGCGCGGGCAAGCTGCGCTTCCTCGCCGACTGGGACGCCGCCTTCACCAAGGCGCTCGGCATGGACATCGACCTTTCCGCCGGCACGCTGGGCGTGCGCTCCAAGCGCTATTCCATGCTCGTCGAGGACGGCGTGGTGAAGGCGCTCAATGTCGAGGAAAGCCCCGGCCAGGCGACGGTTTCCGGTGCGGCAGCGATGATCGAGCAGCTTTGATGAGGCAGTAGGCAGTAGGCAGTAGGCAGTAGGCAGTAGAGGGAACATTCCTTCCTTCTGTTTCCTACTGCCTATTTCCTAACTCCTACTGCCTTTGAACGGCGCCATGCCCTTACGCGCCAGCTCATCAGCGCGTTCGTTCTCCGGGTGACCGGCATGACCCTTGACCCAGTGCCATTCGACCTTGTGGCGCAGCCGCGCCTCGTCGAGCGCCTGCCAGAGGTCGCCGTTCTTCACGGGCTTCTTGTCGGCGGTCTTCCAGCCGTTCTTCTTCCAGCCGAAGATCCACTTCGAAATGCCGTCCATGACGTATTTCGAGTCCGTGTAGAGATCGACCTCGCACGGGCTCTTCAGCGCGGAAAGCGCGCTCATCGCCGCCATCAGCTCCATGCGGTTGTTCGTCGTCGCCGCCTCGCCGCCGGACATTTCCTTCTCGACCTCGCCATAGCGCAGCACCGCGCCCCAGCCGCCGGGGCCGGGATTGCCCGAGCAGGCGCCGTCCGTGAAGATATCGACATGTTTCATCGGGAAAGCCCGTATTCGCGGGCGTCAAGCACCTGGCGGTGAAAGCGCAGCCGGCGCAGGTATTCGAGCGGGTCCTTCTTGACGACCAGCGCGCCGGGCGGCGTCATCAGCCAGTCGTAGAGCCGCGTCAGGAAGAAGCGGATGGCCGAGCCGCGGGCCAGCAGCGGCAGGGCGGCCACCTCGGCGTCGGACAGCGGGCGCACGCTCTCGTAGCCTTCCAGCAGCGCCATGCCCTTGGTGAGGTTGAACGAACCATCCTTCTCGAAGCACCAGGCATTGAGGCAGGTGGCGACGTCATAGGCGAGAATGTCGTTGCAGGCGAAGTAGAAGTCGATCAGGCCGGAAAGCTCGTCGCCGATGAAGAAGACGTTGTCCTGGAAGAGGTCGGCATGGATGACGCCCGTCGGCAGGTCCTTCGGCCAGCGTGCTTCCAGGAGATCGAGTTCGCCAGGAATCTCGTCCCGCAGCCCCGTTTCCACCTCGTCCGCGCGGTCGGCGGACTTGTCCCAGAGCGGCCGCCAGCCATCGACGGAAAGCGCATTCCGCCGGGTGAGCTCGAAGCCCTCGCCGGCAAGGTGCATCTGCGCCAGCGCGCGGCCGACCTCCCGGCAATGCTTGGCCGCCGGCTTGCGCAGCCACATGCCTTCGAGGAAGGAGATGACGGCGGCGGGGCGGCCTGAAAGCTCGCCGAGCAACGCGCCATCGCTACGCGGCAGGGGCAGCGGGCAGGACAGGCCCCTTTCCGCCAGATGGTGCATCAGGCCGAGGAAGAACGGCAGGTCGCCCGGATCGACGCGCTTCTCGTAGAGCGTCAGGATGAGGGCGCCCTTCGTGGTGTGCAGCAGGAAGTTGGAATTCTCAACGCCCTCAGCGATGCCCTTGTAGGAGAGCAGCGTGCCTGCGTCATAGGCGGCGAGGAAACGGGAGAGATCGTCTTCGGTGATATCAGTATAGACGGCCACGGCGGGTCTCAGGCTTGATGGGTGGGGTCGATCGGATAAGTGGTCGGTGCGGCGCGCTGCCCCTCACCTGCCTGCCGGCATCCTCTCCCCGCAAGCGGGGCGAGGAGCGATGGGCTCACAGGTTCCCTTCCAACCGCAAAGTGGGAAGAAGGGAACGGAAGACGGCCCGGATTTCCCCTTCTCCCCGCTTGCGGGGAGAAGGTCCCGGCAGGGGGATGAGGGGTGCAAGAGTGGTTCACAGTCTCACTCGCCATTGACAAACGCCATGTCGGCCGAGGTCAGCTCGATGCTGCGCAGTTCACGGTTCACGAGGAAGTGCTCGTTCTCCTCGACCGTGTCGGCGAGTTCCACCACCGCGTTGTAACGCGCGCGAAAGGCCTCGATGATCTCGTTGACGATGACCTCCGGGGCGGAAGCGCCGGCCGAGAGACCGACGGTGCGGATGTCGCCGATAGTCTCCCAGTCGATCTCGGAGGCGCGCTGGACGAGCACGGATTTCGCCGCCCCGGCTCTCAGCGCCACTTCGACGAGGCGCTTGGAATTGGAGGAGTTCGGCGCGCCGACAATGAGGAAGAGGTCGCAGCCGGGCGCAGCCTGCTTGACGGCCTCCTGCCGGTTGGTGGTGGCATAGCAGATGGAATCGGCGGCGGGGGCCGTGAGGTTCGGGAAGCGCTCATGCAGGCGCTTGATGACGCCGGCCGTGTCGTCCACCGAGAGCGTCGTCTGGGTGACGAAGCCGAGATTGTCGGGGTCCGGCGGCACGTATCTGTCGGCGTCCTCCACGGTCTCGACCAGCGAGACGGAGCCCTCCGGCAATTGCCCCATCGTGCCGATGACCTCCGGGTGGCCGGCATGGCCGATCAACACGACATGGCGGCCGAGGCGCTGGTGGCGCATCGCCTGCTTGTGGACCTTGGAGACGAGCGGGCAGGTCGCGTCGAGATAGAAGAGGTTGCGCGCCTCGGCATCGGCGGGGACCGATTTCGGCACGCCATGGGCGGAAAAGACGACGGGCTGCTGGCGGTGCTCTTCCGGAATCTCGTCGAGTTCCTCGACGAAGATCGCGCCCTTGGCTTCCAGCCCCTCCACGACATAGCGGTTGTGCACGATCTCGTGGCGCACATAGACCGGTGCGCCATAGGCCTTCAGCGCCAGCACGACGATCTGGATGGCGCGGTCGACGCCCGCGCAGAAGCCGCGCGGGCCGCACAGCCTGATGGTCAAGTCCGGTCGGTTTTCAATCATGCTCATCGGTTATCCGGAAATGGGACGGGGCCTTGCGCCCATATAGGCCGTCCCAGGCCGCCGCGCCAAGGGAAAACAGCTTCAGGCGGCACTTTCAGGGCGCCGGATCGCCCTTCCGGCGAAACAGGGCATAGAGCGCCACGCCCACCAGCGCTGCGGCCAGACCGTACCAGGTGACGGCATATTGCAGGTGGTTGTTCGGCAGGTCGAACTGGGTGACGCCGCCGATCGGCAGGCCCTTCGGGTTCGGCGCATCGCCCGCATCGACGAAGAAGGGCACCAGCCTGTCCGCGGCAATGCCGGTGCTCGATGCCATGGCATCGAGGTCCTTCCAGTAGAAGATGTTCTTGGCAATATCATTGTCCGGCACGATGGAGGACGGCTTTTCGGCAAGGCGGGCACGGGCAAGGCCGGTGACGGTCTGCTCGCCGGTAAGCTGGCCCTGCTTGCGCATTTCCGGCTCCTTCGCCTCGTAGGGCACGAAACCGCGGTTGACGAAGAGGAAGCGGCCGTCGGCAAGCTGCAGCGGCGTATAGATGTAATAGCCCGTCTGGCCATGCCAGGTGGCGAAGAAATGGCGCTCCCGGTTGTTGGCGAAGACGCCGGAGACGGTGACCGGACGGTATTCGATATCCTCGCCCCTTGCCGCCATCGCCTCGATATCGGCAAGCGGCACGGGGGCGGCAACGCGGCGCTCGGCGATATCGGCGAGCAGCGCTTCCTTCCAGTAAAGCCGCTGGACCTGCCAGGTACCGAGCGAAAGCAGGATGGCGAGCGCGACGAAGAAGGCGATCCATGTCACGACCGTCTTGGCCCTGCCCATGCGCGGCGCGCGGCCTGCCGGCACCTCAGCCACGGTCGATCTCGCCCGGCCGCGCATTGTTGCGGTATTGCAGGGTGATCAGCAGGCCCTTGAGGATGCGCGTCAGCCAGAGGCCGAGGCCGATGACGAGCGGGATCCAGAGCAGGAAATGCACCCAGAGCGGCGGGTTGTAGTTGACCTCCATCCAGAGCGCAGCGCCCACCACGACGAAGCCGACGATGAGCAGCACGAAGACGACCGGGCCGTCGCCCGAGTCGGCGAAGGAATAGTCGAGCCCGCAATTGGTGCAGGCCGGCCGGACCTTCAGCAGCCCGTCGAAGAGCTTGCCCTCGCCACAGCGCGGGCAGCGGCCACGCGCCCCGGCGCTGAAGGGATCGATGGGCGGATAGAGTGCCTTGTCTTCGTCCATGGTGAAATTCCGTTTCGTAGACCGATCGCGTGAAGGCCGGCACCACCTATAATCGCCACCACCCGCCCCGTCCAATCGAAAGCCCGCGACAAAGGTGCCTGAAAGAGAAACGGCCGCATCGCTGCGGCCGTTCGTGTCGTTGCGTTTCGTCAGCTCAGCCGTGGGCGAGCGGGGCGCCCCAGCCACCCCAGATGTAGATGGAGAAGAACAGGAAGAGCCAGACGACGTCGACGAAGTGCCAGTACCAGGCGGCCGCCTCGAAGCCGAAGTGCTGCTTCGGCGTGAAGTCGCCGCGCATGGCGCGGATGAGGCAGACGATCAGGAAGATCGTGCCGACCAGGACGTGGAAGCCGTGGAAGCCGGTCGCCATGAAGAAGGTCGCGCCGTAGATCGAGTCCTTGAAGGCGAAGGGCGCGTGGGCATATTCGTAGGCCTGCACGGCAGAGAACAGCACGCCGAGGGCGACCGTCAGCGCAAGGCCGTTGACGAGACCCTTGCGGTCGTTGTGCAGCAGCGCATGGTGCGCCCAGGTCACGCAGGTGCCCGACAGCAGCAGGATGATGGTGTTGTAGAGCGGCAGGTGCCAGGGATCGAGGACCTCGATGCCCTTCGGCGGCCAGACGCCGCCGGTATAGGCGGTGCGGGCGGCCTGGATCGGCTCGCCGGGGAAGAGGCTGGCGTCGAAGAAGACCCAGAACCAGGCGACGAAGAACATCACTTCCGAAGCGATGAACATGATCATGCCGTAGCGCAGGTGCAGCGAGACGACGCGGGTATGGTGGCCCTCATGCGCTTCCTTCACCGTGTCCGCCCACCAGCCGTACATGGTGTAGAGCGTGATCAGCAAGCCGATGAAGAAGACCCACGGCGTGGCGAGGTCCATGCCGAACATGTGGAAGGCGCCGCCCGACAGGTAACGCATGTAGGCGATGCCGCCGAAAGCCATGACGAAGGCGCCGATGGAGGCGAGCAGCGGCCACGGGCTCGGGTCGATGATGTGGTAGTCGTGTTTCTTCTGATGCGCATCGGCCATGTGACTTATCCCCGAATGTATCGCGTTCCGTTCCCGGCATAGCCGGAAACGCATATATTTCAAAGCTTGTTCGCGTTGTCCGCCTTCACGTCCACAGCCGAAACCACCGGTTTCGACGCCTCTCGCGGATAGAAGGTATAGGACAGCGTGATCGTGTGGACGCCCTTCGTCTCAACCGGACCGACGATCTCGGGATCGACGAAGAAGACGACGGGCATTTCCATTTCCTCTCCCGGCTTCAGCGTCGTCTCGGTGAAGCAGAAGCACTGGACCTTGTTGAAGTAGGCGCCGGTCGCCTCTGGCGTGACGTTGAACGTCGCCTGGCCGGTCGTCGCCTTGGAGCTGTTGTTGCGGGCCTTGTAGAGAATCTGCACGGTCTCGCCGATCCTGATCTCGACCTCGCGCTGCACCGGCTCGAAGGTCCAGGGCAGGCCCGGGCCGACATTGGCGTCGAAGCGCACCTTGATCTTCTTGTCGAGGATGACGTCGGACGCCTGCTCGACGCGCTGCGTCGTGCCGCCGTAGCCCGTCACCTTGCAGAACATCTCGTAGAGTGGCACGGCGGCATAGGCCGCACCGACCATGCCGATGACGAAGGAACAGCAGATGGCGACGATGGCGCCATTGCCCAGCCTGCTCTTTTCGGTCTTCTTCATCTCGCTCATGCTCAGCCCACCATTCCGCCGCCGAATTTCACCAGCGTGACGATGTAGAACAGCACGACGAGGCCCAGGAGCACCGCGCCGAGCGCGATGTTACGGCCGCGACGGGCCTTCTTCTGGCTTTCCGTGAGAGTTACCGTTTCCATTACAATACCCATCCGAACGAGGCGATCAGGTGGTCGAGCATCAGCCCGGAGAAGACCGCGAACAAGTAGACGATGGAGAAGGCGAAGAGCTTCTTGGCCGGAACCATCGCGCGGTCGCCCTCCGGCATGCGCAACACGCCGACAGAATACCATACGAAGCCGAGGCCGAGGGCTGCGGCAAAGAGACCATAGCCGAGGCTCGCGAAACCGAGGACGCTCGGCACGACCGCGATGGCGGCGGTCAGCACCGCATAGACGAGAATCTGGACCTTCGTGGTGGCCTCGCCGGCAACATTCGGCAGCATCGGCACGCCGACGGCGTCGTAGTCGCGCATCTTGAACAGCGCAAGCGCCCAGAAATGCGCCGGAGTCCACAGGAAAGTGATGAGGAAGAGGACGACGCTCTCGATGGAGACGCCGCCGGTGACACAGGCCCAGCCGATCATCGGCGGAAAGGCGCCGGCCGCGCCGCCGATGACGATGTTCTGCGGCGTCGAGCGCTTCAGCCACATCGTGTAGATGACGGCGTAGAAGAAGATGGTGAAGGCGAGCAGGCCCGCCGAAAGCCAGTTGACCACGAGGCCGAGAATGGCGACCGAGAAGGCCGAGAGCGTCAGGCCGAAGGCGAGCGCCTCTTCCGGGCGGATACGGCCCGAGGGAATGGGACGCTTGGCGGTGCGGGTCATGACCGCATCGATATCCGCGTCGTACCACATGTTGAGGGCACCGGAAGCACCGGCGCCCACGGCAATACAGAGGATCGCTATCGCGCCGATGAACGGATTGATCGTGCCGGGCGCAACCACGAGGCCGGCAAGAGCGGTGAAGACGACCAGCGACATGACGCGCGGCTTCAGCAGTTCGAAGAAATCGCGCGGGGACGCTTCGGAGAGGTAGACCTCGCCGCCGCCCGGGATCGTTTCGTGATGCTCGATGACCGCCATGTTCTTTCCGTCTCGTTCCGTTGTCCGCAAGAGCGCTGGCCTGCCGGCCCTCCCTCTCTGTCGTCATCCTCGGGCTTGACCTGAGGATCCACCCCCACGGCAGGCCGGAGAGGTGGCATGGATCCCCGGGTCAAGCCCGAGGATGACGGAGTGTGGGGTGCCGGTTGCTGCCAAACGACCCGCCGATCTCCGTCGGCATTCGCATGTTCTGCCAGTCTTGAGGCCGCCGTCGCCGGCGGCCTCGATCTTGCAAGACCTTACTTGATCTTCGGGAGCTGTTCCCACTGGTGGAAGGGCGGCGGCGAAGAGAGCTGCCATTCCAGCGTGTTGGCACCCTCGCCCCACGGATTGTCGCCGGCGACGCGCTTCTTGGCGAAGGCTTCGAAGACACCGAAGAGGAAGATCAGGACGCCGACGCCTGCGATATACGAGCCGTAGGACGACACCGCGTTCCAGCCGGCGAAGGCATCCGGGTAGTCGATGTAGCGGCGCGGCATGCCGGCAAGGCCGAGGAAGTGCTGCGGGAAGAAGATCAGGTTCACGCCGATGAACATGACCCAGAAGTGCAGCTTGCCGATGAACTCGGAATACATGTAGCCGGTCATCTTCGGGAACCAGTAGTACCAGGCCGCGAAGATGGCGAAGACGGCGCCGAGCGACAGGACGTAGTGGAAGTGGGCAACCACATAGTAGGTGTCGTGCAGGGCGCGGTCGAGGCCGGCGTTTGCAAGCTGGACGCCCGTGACGCCGCCGACGGTGAACAGGAAGATGAAGCCGATCGCCCAGACCATCGGGGTCGTGAAGCGGATCGAGCCGCCCCACATCGTCGCGATCCACGAGAAGATCTTCACGCCCGTCGGAACCGCGATGACCATCGTGGCGAAGACGAAGTAGCGCTGCGTGTCGAGCGACATGCCGACCGTGTACATGTGGTGCGCCCACACGATGAAGCCGACGGCGCCGATGGCGACCATGGCATAGGCCATGCCGAGGTAACCGAAGATCGGCTTGCGCGAGAAGGTGGACACGATGTGGCTGACAATGCCGAAGCCGGGCAGGATCAGGATGTACACTTCCGGGTGACCGAAGAACCAGAACAGGTGCTGGAAGAGGATCGGGTCACCGCCGTTTTCCGGCGCGAAGAAGGCCGTGCCGAAGTTGCGGTCCGTCAGCAGCATGGTGATGCCGCCTGCCAGAACCGGCAGCGAGAGCAGAAGCAGGAAGGCGGTGATCAGAACCGACCAGGCGAAGAGCGGCATCTTGTGCAGCGTCATGCCCGGAGCGCGCATGTTGAGGATCGTCGTGATGAAGTTGATCGCGCCGAGGATCGAGGACGCGCCGGCGATGTGCAGGCCGAGGATCACGAAGTCCATGGCCGGCCCGGGCTGGCCCGTTGTCGAGAATGGCGGATAGACCGTCCAGCCACCGCCGGAACCGTAGGCACCGGCCGGGCCTTCGACGAACATCGAGAGCAGCACCAGCAGGAAGGCCGGGACGATCAGCCAGAACGAGATGTTGTTCATGCGCGGGAACGCCATGTCCGGCGCGCCGATCATGATCGGAACCATCCAGTTGGCGAAGCCGCCGATCAGCGCCGGCATGACCATGAAGAAGATCATGATGAGCGCGTGCGCGGTCGTGAAGACGTTGAACATGTGCTTGCCGCCATCGATGGCAGCATCGCCCTCGAAGCCGTAGACCATCTGCGCCAGACCGTGGAAGATCTGGATGCCCGGCTCCTGCAGTTCCATGCGCATGAAGATCGACAGCGTGCCGCCGATGAGGCCGGCGATGATCGCGAAGATCAGGTAGAGGGTGCCGATGTCCTTGTGGTTGGTCGACAGGAACCAACGCTGGAAGAAGCTAAGCGGCTTGTGTTCGTGGTGATCGTGGTGATCGCCGTGGGCAGCGGATGTTCCGGCCATGGTCTCAACTCCCTAGAATTACTGCGCGGCGTTTTCGGCGACGGTGACGGACTTGGCCGCACCATCGACAGACGCCATCAGGGCCTTGTTTGCATCGCCGACATTCGTCGCGGCGGCGGCAAGCCAGGTATCGAACTTTTCCTGCGAGACGACGCGGATGGCGATCGGCATGAACGCGTGGTCCTTGCCGCAGAGCTCGGAACACTGGCCGTAGAACAGGCCTTCACGATCGGCCTTGAACCAGGTCTCGTTGAGACGGCCCGGAACGGCGTCGATCTTGATACCGAAGGACGGCATGGCGAAGGCATGGATCACGTCGGCGGCGGTGACGAGAAGACGGACATGCTTGCCGACCGGGACGACGAGCTCGTTGTCGACGGTCAGGAGGCGCGGATAGACCGCCTTGTCTTCCTTGCCGGCGGCGGCGCGGTCGGCGTCGGCCATCAGCAGGCTGTCGAAGGAAAGCGGATTGTCGCCCGTCTGGTACTCGTAGCCCCAGTACCACTGATAGCCGGTGGCCTTGATGGTCATTTCCGGCTCTTCCGTCGGAGCGAGCTGCTTGGTCAGAAGCTGGAAGGAAGGAACGGCGAGGAACAGGAGAACGATGACCGGACCGAGCGTCCAGACAACTTCGATCGCCGTGTTGTGGCTGGTCTTGGACGGGACGGGATTCGCGCTTTCGCGGAATTTCACGACGATGAGGACGAGGAGAAACAGAACGAACAGGGTGATCGGGACGATGAACCAGAGTGTGTACTGCTCGAACCAGCGAACCTCTTCCATGATCGAGGTCGCGGCGGGCTGAAGACCCTTCTGCCACGGCATCGGCTGGTCAGCGAAGGCGGTCGAAGCAAAGAGCAGACAGCCGATGGCGGCCAGAACTGCAAAAGCTTTGTTTTTCACAACGTATCTCCCCAAGGCGTTTGATTGGGATCAAACAGACGCGCAGAATCCCTGCTATACTGAGTGCTTAAAATCATAGTTTCATGCTCGCCGCAACAGCCATGGGGGACACCCCGTGCGGCATTTTTGCGCAAAAGCAAAAGCCCAGGGCGACTCCCCACAGTTTCTTCATAATTCCCTATAGCATGAAAGGTTTGGCCGCGGCGAGCCGAAGCGCCCTGCCCGCCTGCCGCGCACCGCAGTCCACGCGGGTTATATATAAAGTATCGTCGTCCCGCCTGTTCGCCGTCCAATTTCCGCCTTCAATCAATCGGAAATGAGCGGCCGGGGCTTTTCATTTCCCCGCCGCCTATTCAAAGATACCGCGATTGATTCGAGATTCCGAGGTTTTCATGGGTTTTGCTTCCCTTTCCCGGCTGTCCCGGGCGGCACTTGGAGCTGCCGTTCTGGGGCTCGGCGCCGCAGCGCTCCCGTCCCTTGCGGCGGCCCAGCAGCCCGGCACGGTGAAATCGAACCATGGCGCCTGGTCGATCGTCTGCGATCAGCCGGCCGGCGCCTCCGGTGAACAATGCGCCCTGATGCAGAACGTGCTTGCCGAGGACCGGCCCGAGCTCGGCCTCTCGGTCGTCGTGCTCAAGACCGCTGACCGCAAGGCGAAAATCCTGCGCGTGCTCGCCCCGCTCGGCGTCCTGCTGCCGAACGGCCTCGGCCTCAATGTCGACGGCAAGGATATCGGCCGCGCCTATTTCGTGCGCTGCTTCTCCGACGGCTGCTATGCCGAAGTCGTGCTGGAGGACGAGCTCCTGAAGACCTTCCGCTCCGGCGCGACGGCCACCTTCATCGTCTTCCAGTCGCCGGAAGAGGGCATCGGCATCCCCGTCGACCTCAAGGGTTTCGGCGAAGGCTACGACGCGCTGCCGTAAGAGGCGCACCGGCGGGCTTGCCGCCCGCCGCCGGGGAACTTACATGAACCCCGTATTCAAGAGCCTGCGGAGCCGCCCATGAACACCGACCTTCTTTCCCTCTTCGATGCCGACGAGGCGTCCGTTCAGGCGGTGCTGCGGGAGACGCTGAAAGGAGCGGACGACGGCGAACTGTTCCTCGAACATGCGCAGGCCGAATCGCTCTCCTTCGATAATGGCCGCCTGAAGGGCGGCAGCTTCAACACGGACCAGGGATTTGGCCTGCGCGCCGTCGCGGGCGAGGCGGTCGGTTATGCCCATTCGGGCGAGATGACGCTTTCGGCGCTGAAGCGCGCGGCGGATGCGGCCGGCGCAGTGACGCGCGGCTTTTCCGGCGACTATGCCGACGCGCCCGTCGGCACCAATCGCCGGCTCTATACGGAAGACAATCCGATCGGTTCGCCGACCTTCGAGCAGAAGGTGGCGCTTCTGACCGAGATCGACGCCTATCTGCGCGGCAAGGACCCGAAGGTGCGGCAGGTGACGGCCTCCATCGCCGCGAGTTGGCAGGTCGTCAATATCCTGCGCGCCGACGGCCACCGCGTCACGGACGTCCGCCCGATGACCCGCGTCAACATTTCCGTCGTCGTCGGCGAGGGTGACCGGCAGGAGACAGGCGGCTACGGCATCGGCGGGCGCACGACCTTCGACGCCTTCCTCACCGGCGAAAGCTGGCGCGCGGGCGCCGACGAGGCGCTGCGCCAGGCGCTCGTCAATCTCGAGGCCGTCGAGGCGCCGGCGGGCACGATGGACGTTGTGCTTTCCAACGGCTGGCCGGGCGTCATGCTGCACGAGGCCGTCGGCCACGGGCTGGAGGGCGACTTCAACCGCAAGAAGACCTCGGCTTTTGCCGGGCTGATGGGCGAGCAGGTCGCCGCAAAGGGCGTCACCGTCGTCGACGACGGCACCATCGACAACCGCCGCGGCTCGATCACCATCGACGACGAGGGCACGCCCTCGGCCTATAACGTGCTGATCGAGGACGGCAGGCTGGTCGGCTACATGCAGGACCGGCAGAACGCCCGCCTGATGGGCATGAAGGCGACCGGCAACGGCCGCCGCCAGGGCTATGCCTACCGCCCGATGCCGCGCATGACGAACACCTACATGCTCTCCGGCGACAGGACGCCGGAGGAGATCATCGCCTCGGTGAAGAACGGCCTCTATGCCGTCTCCTTCGGCGGCGGGCAGGTGGACATCACTTCGGGCAAGTTCGTCTTCGGCTGCACCGAGGCCTATCTCATCGAGAACGGCAAGGTGACGGCGCCGGTCAAGGGCGCCATGCTGATCGGCAACGGGCCGGACGCCATGCGCCGCGTCTCGATGATCGGCAACGACACGAAGCTCGACACCGGCATCGGCAATTGCGGCAAGGCCGGTCAGTGGGTGCCGGTCGGCGTCGGCCAGCCGCATCTCAGGATGGACCAGATCACCGTCGGCGGCACGAAGGCCTGATTTTCAGGCTTCGATGCGCCGCAGCAGCCAGTCGCGGAAGGCGCGCGCCTCCGGCGAGAGGCGCTTGAAGCTGCGCGCCACCAGCCAGTAGGCGCCGTGGCGGATCGACAGGTCGAAGGGCTGGACGAGGCGGCCGGCGGCGATGTCTTCGGCGGCCAGGAAACTGTCGACCAGCGCGACACCGTGGCCGCGCAGCACCGCCTGCAGCACCAGATTGCCTTCCGCGAAAATCTGCGCGCGGCCGAGCGCTACATCGGGCAGGCCGGCGGCGGCAAACCAGCGCTCCCAGACGCTGCGGTTCTCCTCGTGCAGCAGGGTATGGGCGAGCAGGTCGGCCGGTGTCCTTATCGCTGGACCCCCGGCAAGAAGGCCCGGCGCGATCACCGGTACGAGTTCCACGTCGATCAGGTGGTCGGCCTCGGTGCGCGGCCAGACCTTCGCATCCAGTCCATGCCGCACGGCGATCTCCGCCTCGTGGGCGCGGAAATCGATGAGCCGCATGTCGGAATCGACCGCCACGTCGATCTCCGGATGGCCCCCGCGGAAATCGTCGAGATGCGGCACCAGCCAGCAGGCGGCGAAGGACGGCTCGGCGCTGATTTCCACCAGCCCGCCGCCGCGCCGGCCGCGGACCTCCGACAGGCTGGCGTCGATGGCGTCGAAGGAGCGCGACAGGACGGCAAGCAGCGCCTGCCCCGCCGGCGTCAGGCGCACGGCGCGGTGGCGGCGCTCGAAGAGCGGCCTGCCGAGATCGGCCTCCAGCTCCTTGACCTGCCGGCTGACGGCGGCCTGCGAGACCGCGAGCTCGTCGGCGGCAAGCGTGAAGCTGCCGAGCCGGCCCGCCGCCTCGAAGCTCCTCAGCGCCGTCAGCGGCAGCCGTCCACGTTTCATCGCATAACCTCAAGTCATCTGAATTCGACGATAAACTCGTTTGAGGACAGGTGGCAAGCGGGCGGACAATCCATGCGGAAAACAGGCATGGAGGAATAAAACATGCTCGCCGATCTCACGACCGTCTTCCTGGAGGTGATCCGCATCCTCACCTTCCAGTCCGGCCGGCCCGCGCCGCCCCGTCACAGGAAAGCCGTTGTTAACCACTCGGATACCGACCGGATGCGATAACCACGGCGGAAAACAGCAAGGGAAGACGAAGACGACATGCCGATCCGCAGCGTCATGCGACAGGGACTGAAGCGCGCCGTGATCACCGGCGGGCTGGAGTTCGCGCATCTGGCGGAGCGCGTCGGGCTGATGGCGTCCGCCCGCGGCATGGGCGCGATCTTCACCCTGCACCATGTGCGGCCGAAAGCGCCGCAGACCTTCGATCCCAATGCGCATCTGGAGATCACGCCGGAATTCCTGGAGGCCGCCATCGAGCATCTTCGGGACGAAGGCTACCAGTTCGTCGCGCTTGCCGACATGGCCGCGCGCCTTGCCATCGCGCGCGCCGGCGAACGCTTTGCCGCCTTCACGCTCGATGACGGCTACCGTAACAATGCGGTCCACGCCCAGCCGGTGTTCACCCGGCACAAGGTACCCTTCACCGTCTTCGTCGCGCCCGGCCTTTCCTGCAAGACGCACGGCATCTGGTGGGAGACGGTGACGGAACTGCTGCGCGCCGTGCCGCATCTGGAATTCGACTTCGGCTCCGGCCCCGTCACCATGCCGCTCGCCACGCCCTTCCAGAAGCAGGCGGCCTATGCCCGTTTCGCGCGGTTCGTCCATGGCGGAGCCGACGAGGCCGCGGCCATCGAGCGGCTCGACACGGTGGCGAAGGCCCATGGCATCGATCCGCTGATGATCACGGAACGGCTCGTCATGCGCGAGCCGGAACTGAAGAGCCTCGTAGTCAACCCCCTCGCCTCGATCGGCGCGCACACCGTCAGCCACCGCGCGCTGTCGCGCCTTGGCGAGGACGAGGCCCGCCGCGAGATGGACCAGTCGGCCGAGCGCATCGCCGCGATCACCGGCCAGCGCCCGGAAACCTTCGCCTATCCCTATGGCGACCGCGCCGCGGCATCGCCGCGCGAATACCGCCTCGCCAAGGAGCTCGGCTTCCGCGCCGCCGTGACGACCGAGCCCGGCACGCTCTCCGCGCGTTCCTTCGACATGCCGACCGCCCTTCCCCGCATCTCGCTGAACGGGCTTTACCAGAAGCCGAAATATGTCGGCGCGCTCGCTTCGGGCATCCCGTTCAGGCTGATGCGGCGGTAGGCTTCGAGCAATTGCCCCTCATCCCCCTGCCGGGACCTTCTCCCCGCAGGCGGGGAGAAGGGGCAGAACGGCGCGCCCATCGCTCCTCGCCCCGTTTACGGGGAGAGGATGCCGGCAGGCAGGTGAGGGGCGCCCCTTCCCCCATGCCATTTCATTCACGGATACATCCGCACCTTCGTCCACCCCTTCCCATCTTCCGTGTGGCGGAATTCCACGCGGTCGTGCAGGCGGAAGGGACGGTCGTGCCAGAACTCGATGGAGACGGGTTTCAGGCGGAAGCCGGACCAGTGGGATGGGCGGGGAATGTCGCCGATCGCATAGCGCGCGGTATATTCCGCGACCGCCTTTTCCAGCGCGAAGCGGCTTTCGAGCGGCCGCGACTGCTTGGAGGCCCAGGCGCCGATGCGGCTGCCGCGCGGGCGCGAGGCATAGTATTCGTCGGCCTCCGCATCCGACACGATCTCGATATCGCCGCGCACGCGCACCTGCCGGCGCAGCGATTTCCAGTGGAAGCACATGGCAGCCTTGCGGGCACCCAGGATCTCCACGCCCTTGCGGCTCTCGAAATTCGTGTAGAACACGAAGCCCCGCTCGTCGAAGCCCTTGAGCAGGACCATGCGCACATTCGGCAGGCCCGTCTCGTCGACGGTGGCGAGCGCCAGCGCGTTGGCGTCGTTCGGCTCGCTCTTGCCGGCTTCCGCCAGCCACGCGCCGAACAGGGCATAGGGTTCGTTTTGCTCGGTGAAGTCACCGCTTGTTAACGCATTATCGCTCATATTTGAATCAATGCCGATCTATCTAGCTGTATGAGGCAGTCTGGAGTGAAAGACATAACAAAGACGCGACCGGAGACAAAGCCAAACTGGACGCGCAGCCTCGGGCTCGCCGCCGTCATGATGTCCGGCGTGGCGCTTTCGGGCTGCATGAGCGGTCTTGACCTGTTCTCCTCGGACAGCAACGTCGACAAGACGGTGCGCACCAACACTGTGCCCAACGGCAACGCGGAACGGCTGACCGATGAGATCACCGTGCGCAATGCCGTGTCCTCGGCCGACCTCCTGCGCACCGGCGGCAATCCCATTCCCTGGGCGAACTCCGCCTCGGGCAGCGCGGGCGTCATCAGCAGCATCGCGGAAAACCAGGACAGGGCGGGCCGTCCCTGCCGCGACTTCGTGACGACCAAGCACTCCTACCAGGGCATCGCCAGCTTCACCGGCCGCACCTGCATGGGCAATACCGGCGAATGGCTGCTGCTCGCCTTCGACCGCCAGGGCTGACCCGGTTCGGGGCGTATTTGCACTTTCTCAACCCTGATCCGTAACAGCCGATTAGGACGTTTCTCGCTATCTTGGACTGTAAACGGAAACGGGTGGAAGTAATGCGTGATCCCTATTCGGTCCTCGGCGTGAAGCGAAATGCGGGCCAGGAGGAAATCAAGGCCGCCTGGCGCTCGCTGGCGAAGGCCGTGCATCCCGACCAGAATCACGACGACCCGCTCGCGACCGTGCGATTCACCGAGGCCGGCCGCGCCTACGATCTCCTGCGCGACCCGGAAAAGCGCAGCCGCTACGACCGCCAGCAGCGCGAGGCCGAGCTTCGCCGCATGGAGCAGATGCGCCGCCGAGAGGCCGAGCGCAAGGGCAAGGTCGAAGCCCCGCGCATGTCCGAGGACGCGGAAGACATGATCGCCCGCATCTTCGGCGTCGATTCCCGCGGCCAGCAGGCTGAGCCGAGACCGCAGGCCCGTCCCCAGCCGCAGGCGCAATCCGCCTCGCCGGCCCAGCCGCAGCCGGCCGCGGCGCAGGATGCCCGCAAACCCGCGGACGAGCCCGCCGCCACCGACGAGACGATGCCGGCGCGCGGCAGCGCTCCGGGCGGCGCCATCATCTCCGCCATCATCCGCCGCATCCGCGGCAGCCGCGCAAGGATCGACAAGGCGCCGGATCTCGTTACCGACATCACCGTGACGGTGGAGGACATCCTCAACCGGGTGCGTCCGACCATCGAGACGCCGGAAGGCCAGACGATCCGCGTACCCATCGGAGCGGGCACGACGGACGGGCAGGTCATCCGCCTCAGGGAGGCCGGATACCGCATCGAGAATCTGCGGCGGGGCGACGCCGTCGTCACCGTGCGAGTCGCGCCCGGCCGCTTCCGCACCGACGGTTTCGATCTCAGGATCGACCTGCCGATCACCATCGAGAACGCCGTCCTCGGCTGCGAGACGACGATCGACGGGCCGCTCGGCCCGATCCCTGTGACGGTTCCGGCCTGGTCGGGATCGGACCAGACGATCCGCATCGAGGGCGAGGGACTGACGAAGGACAACGGCGAACGTGGTGATCTCATTGCCGAAATCCGCCTTCTCCTGTGGGAGAAGCCGGATGCCAAGATGATCGATCTCATGCGGTCGCTGCGCGAAGGTCTCTATCTTTAATCGATTTATGATTCTTCTGTGAAACATGCACCCAATGTTACGGATGCTAACAGTTCCTGAACCCCCGCGCGCTTGAACCGCATTGCCGCCTATGCCATAGGCAATTTCGACTTTGATATCAGGGGGCAAACCATGGTTCAGGCATCTGGTCTGATGAAGGGCAAGCGCGGCGTCATCATGGGCGTCGCCAACAACCGTTCCATCGCCTGGGGCATAGCCAAGGCTATCCATGCACAGGGCGGCGAAATCGCCTTTACCTACCAGGGCGATGCCCTGAAGAAGCGCGTCGAGCCGCTGGCCGCCGAAATCGGCGCGGTGCTGGCCGGCGACTGCGATGTTTCCGACGAGGCGTCGATCGACGCCGTCTTCGACAATATCGAGAAGATGTGGGGCAAGATCGACTTCATCGTGCACGCCATCGGCTTTTCCGACAAGGAAGAGCTGACGGGCCGCTATGTCGACACCACGCCCGGCAACTTCGCCAAGACGATGCAGATCTCGGTCTATTCCTTCACGTCGGTCGCCCGCCGTGCGGAAAAGCTGATGACCGACGGCGGCTCCATGCTGACGCTGACCTATTACGGCGCCGAGAAGGTGATGCCGAACTACAACGTCATGGGCGTCGCCAAGGCCGCGCTCGAGGCGAGCGTCAAGTATCTCGCCGTCGACCTCGGCCCGAAGAACATCCGCGTCAACGCCGTCTCGGCCGGCCCGATCAAGACGCTCGCGGCCTCCGGCATCGGCGACTTCCGCTATATCCTCAAGTGGAACGAGTACAATGCGCCGCTGCGCCGTACCGTCACCATCGAGGAAGTAGGCGATGTCGGCCTCTATCTCCTGTCGGACCTGTCGCGCTCCGTCACGGGCGAGACGCACCATGCCGACAGCGGCTACCATGTCATCGGCATGAAGGCCGTGGACGCACCGGACATTTCCGTCATCAAGGACTGACGCACTTCAGGGACCCGCCTTGCTCATCTACATGATCCGACACGGCCAGACCGCGTGGAATGCAGAGGGCAGGCTGCAAGGCCAGAAGGACATCCCGCTCAACGACACCGGCCGCCGCCAGGCGGCCGGCAACGGCCATGCCCTCAAGGGCATTCTCGGCGACACCGTTCCGGATTTCGATTTCGTGGCGAGCCCGCTCGGGCGCACGCGCGAGACGATGGAGATCCTGCGCCGCGCCATGGGTCTCGACCCGCTCGCCTACCGCACCGATCCGCGCCTCGTCGAACTCTCCTTCGGCGACTGGGAAGGTCATACGCTCGCCGAGCTGAAGGCGAGCGCCCCGGAGCGGGTGGAAGAGCGCGCCCGCGCCAAATGGAACTTCATTCCCCCGGGGGAGGACGCCGAAAGCTACGAGATCCTCTGCTGGCGCATCGGCTCGTTCCTCGGCGACGTGACGCGCCCGACGGTCTGCGTCAGCCACGGCGGCGTCTTCCGCGCGGCCTTCCGGCTCAATGGCATGGATGAGGAAGAGGCAGCGAACACGCCGATCCATCAGGACCGCATCCTCAGGCTCGACGGAACGGGGATGCACTGGCTTTAGGATGCCGTGCTGATTGAAGCTGCCTGCCGACGCACCCAGCGCCCTTCGCCCCGCCCGCAGGGAGAAGATTCCTGCAGGGGGATGAAAGGCAGCGCCACCTCTTACTGCACGATCTCCAGATCGTTGATGACGCGCTTGCCGTCGACGTCGGTGTAGAACACCACCACCTTCACGCCCGGCTCGAGGCCGTCGAAGTTGAACTCCTCCGGCGCCTGGTACTTCTTGCCGTCGTCGAGCGACAGGCTGAGATTGGCCGTATCCACCTTGGTGATCACCGCCTCGACATCGGCGCTTTCCGCGGAAGCGGCGAGCGGTGAAAGGAGAACAGCCATGGCCATCAGTGTAGCGATGAGCAACCGCATCTTGCGAATCCCTGGAAATGAATCAGTCTTTTTGCCGGTCACGTCAGATGCCCCCCAAATATGGCGAAATTCGCCCGTTGCCCGTCCCGGATGGAATGGATGACGGGAAAGGGCCCGCGAATCAAGGTGACGGTATGCGTCATCCCCCGCATTGTCCGACGGGTAAACCCCCGCTGCTACCCACAGTCAGGAGGAAGCACAAGTATTTCAGTCGCTTATAAATGCAATTTTAAGGAAGCCTCCCATAGTGTTTCGCCACAACCGGGGAATTCTTTTTGCCTTTGCTCGCCGCCCTTCGCCGTCATCTGGCGTCCATCGCAGAGTGGGCGCGGCCCTCGCTCGTTCCCGCCGCGATCGCGGGCTGTGTCATCCTCACCGGCGACGTGCTCTATGAGCGGCTGAACGAGAACATCTACCGCAGCGAACTGCAAAACCATGTATCGGCCGACCTGACGCTGGCGGCCGCACGCCTGCAGAGTGAGGTAAAGGGCAATATCGCCGCCCTGCGCAGCATTTCCAACCTGTTCTCCGTCGCCCCCGATCAGGGCACCGCGCAGTTCGGCGTTTTCGCCCACAAGCTGATGGTGCAGAACAACCACTTCCGCCGGATCGGCGTGGCACCCGGCGGCAAGGTCTCGCAGGTATTTCCGCGACAGGGCGCCGAGCATTATCTCGGCACGGACTTCAACCGCTTTCCCTCCTTCCGCACCGCAGCGGAGCGCGTGCGAACGCGCGGGCGGTCGCTGATGTTCGGTCCGGTCGAATTCGCCAGCGGCGGGCGCGGTTTCCACCTCTTCATGCCCGTCTTCACCCGTGTCGACGCGCGGAGCGATTTCTGGGGCTATATCGACGGGCTGATCGACGAGCGCAGGCTGCTGATCGATGCCGGCCTGCTCCAGACCGGCCGTCATATGCGGCAGGGCGCCCCGCAGCACACCACCGACATCGAACTTGCCATCCGCGACGTGAGCGTGCCGGACAATATCGTCGATCCGTTCTTCGGCAGCGCCGACGTGTTCGACAACGAACCGGTCGTGCAGGTGCTCGATTTTCCCGGCGGTCGCTGGGAACTGGGCGCGGTTCCGGCCAGCGGCTGGCACCATCCACCCGCCAACCTCATGCAGATAAGGCTGACCGCCGCCGCCGCCGCGCTCATCATCATCGTCCCGATCTTCCTGACCGGCGGCCTCGTCAGCGAGCGGCAGCGCAACATGGCGCGGCTGCGGGCGCGCGAGCGGCAGGTCCAGTCCCTGTCGCAACGCCTCGACATCGCGCTCGACGCCTCCAAGATCGGCATCTGGGAAATCGAACTCCCCGCGGGCGGCCGCAGTTGGGACAGCCAGATGCACCGCCTGCACGGCTTTCCGGAAGACGAGACGCCGGACGACGACGAATGGCGCTCGGTGCTGCATCCCGACGACATCGCCAAGACCAAGGCGGAGATGGACCTCATCCTGGCCGGCGGCAGCGAATACCGGTCACAATACCGCATCCTCATGCCGGACGGCAGCTGGCACTATATCCGCAATGTCGGCTCGCGCCTCGTCGGCCCGAACGGCATGGAAAAACTGACCGGCATCAGCTGGGACGTCACCGAGGACGTCCTGCTCAACCAGGCGCTTCAACGCGCCAAGGAACATGCCGAGGTGCAGAATGCCGAGCTTGCGAAGCTGACGCGGCGCCTCGACCTTGCGCTCGATTCCTACCAGTGCGGCCTGTGGGAAGCGGACCTGGAGAACGAGTTAACGCTGTGGGACGAGCGCATGCACCAGCTCTACGGCCTCACCTATACCGACGGCGTCGTCACGCGCGAAATGTGGCTGGGCTCGATCCACGAGGCGGACCGGCAGGCGATCATGCACAATGTGGGCCACTGCATCGAGCACGATCTTCCCTATGTTCACGAAGCGCGCATCCTGCTTGCCGAGGGCATCATTCGCCACGTCCGCTCCGTCGGCAAGATCCACAGAGGCCCCGACGGCGGCCGCAAGCTCATTGGCCTCGCCTTCGACGTCACCGAGGACGTGATCCTCAAGCAGAGCCTCAAGGCGGCGAAGGAACAGGCGGACGCCAAGAATGTCGAACTGGCGCAGGCCAAGGATCGCATCGAGCACAATGCGCTGCACGATCCGCTGACGGGCCTTGCCAACCGCCGCAGGCTCGATGACGAGCTGACCGCGATCGCAGCGCGCAGCGGGACCGCCGACGAGCGCGTCGCCATCCTGCATATCGACCTCGACCGCTTCAAGCAGATCAACGACACGCTCGGCCATGCGGCCGGCGACGCACTGCTGATCCATGCCTCGCAGGTGCTGCGCTCCTGCGCGCGGCCGGGCGATCTCGTCGCGCGCATCGGCGGCGACGAATTCCTCGTGGTCGCCGGCGGCACGACGGACGAGACCTATCTCAGTACGCTCGCCCGCCGCATCATCGGCCTCATGCAGCAACCCGTCGAATACGAGGGGCATCTGTGCCGCTTCGGCGTCAGCATCGGCATCGCGCTCGCCGAGGGCCGCGCCATCGATACGGCGAAGCTGCTCGTCAATGCCGACATCGCGCTCTACCGCGCCAAGGCGATGGGACGGAACCGCCACGAATTCTTCACCGAGGTGCTGCAGGCCGAGATCATCTCGAACAAGCGCATCGCCGACGACATCCTCTCGGGCATCGAGAACAACGAATTCGTGCCCTATTACCAGCCGCAGATCGATGCCGGCACGATGAAGCTCGCCGGCGCCGAGGCGCTGATCCGCTGGAATCATCCGCGCGACGGCCTGCTGACGCCCGACCGTTTCCTCAAGATCGCCGAAGATCTCAACGTCATGGCGACGCTCGACCGCATCGTGCTCGAAAAGGCGCTGATCGACTGCGCCCGCTGGGCGGCGCAGGGCCTGATCATGCCGAAGATCTCGGTCAATGTCTCGGCCCGGCGCCTGCGCGACGAGAGCCTGATCGACAGCCTCACCGGCCTCTCCATCCAGCCCGGCCAGATTTCCTTCGAACTGGTGGAATCGATCTTCCTCGACGAGAGCGACGACGTCGTGCTCGCCAATCTCGAGCGCATCAAGGCGCTCGGCATCGATATCGAGATCGACGATTTCGGCACCGGCCACACCTCCATCGTCAGCCTCCTGAAGCTGAAGCCGAAACGGCTGAAAATCGACCGCCAGCTCGTCGCGCCGATCCTCTCCTCGCACAACGAGCAGGCGCTGGTGCGCTCGATCATCGAGATCGGCCGCTCGCTCGGCATCGAGATCGTCGCGGAGGGCGTCGAGACCATGGAGCATGCCGAGATGCTGAACCGGCTCGGCTGCGACCTCCTGCAGGGCTTCGCCTTCGCCAGGCCGCTCTCGCACGAGGCGTTCCTCGCCTTCGGCGCCGAGATGCGGTGGAAGATCGCTTCTTAGCTACGAGGCTGCCCCTCATCCCCCTGCCGGGACCTTCTCCCCGCAGGCGGGGCGAAGGGGAGGATGCATCGTTTCCCTCAATCGCAAGCGTTCCGCCGGCAGGAAAGCCGGGCCGCATGTTCCTTCTCCCCGCCTGCGGGGAGAAGGTCCCGGCAGGGGGATGAGGGGCAATCGCACCCCGGAAGCGCGAAACCCTTGTCCCTCCCGGCCTTTTTCCACTAAGAGAGGGCGCATATCTTTCAGGTCCGGTTCCGCTCATGTCGCACAACACTTTCGGTCACCTTTTCCGCGTCACCACCTGGGGCGAAAGCCACGGGCCGGCGCTCGGCTGCGTGGTGGACGGCTGCCCGCCCGGCATCCGCTTCACGCTCGCCGAAATCCAGGCCTGGCTCGACAAGCGCAAGCCCGGCCAGTCGCGCTTCGTGACGCAGCGCCGCGAGGACGACCTCGTCAAGGTGCTCTCCGGCGTCATGCCGGACGAGGACGGCGAGACGATAATCACCACCGGCACGCCCGTCTCCATGCTGATCGAGAACACCGACCAGCGCTCCAAGGATTACGGCGAGATCGCCCGCCGCTACCGCCCGGGCCATGCCGACTACACCTATGACGTCAAATACGGCATCCGCGACTATCGCGGCGGTGGACGCTCCTCCGCCCGCGAGACCGCGGCGCGCGTCGCCGCTGGCGGGCTTGCCCGCAAGGTCGTGCCGGGGCTGACGGTGCGCGCCGCGCTGGTGCAGATCGGCAAGCACAGGATCGACCGCAATAACTGGGACTGGAACGAGGTCAACAACAACCCGTTCTTCGCGCCCGACCCCGCCATCGTGCCTGTCTGGGAAGAGTATCTCGATGGCATCCGCAAGGCCGGCTCCTCCGTCGGCGCCGTCGTGGAAGTCGTTGCCGAGGGCGTTCCGGCCGGCATCGGCGCGCCGATCTACGGCAAGCTCGACCAGGACATCGCCTCGCTGCTCATGTCGATCAACGCCGTCAAGGGCGTCGAGATCGGCGAGGGCTTCGCCTCCGCGGAACTCACCGGCGAAGCGAACGCCGACGAGATGCGCATGGGCAACGACGGCAACCCGATCTTCCTGTCGAACCATGCCGGCGGCATCCTCGGCGGCATCTCGACCGGCCAGCCGGTCGTCGCGCGCTTCGCCATCAAGCCGACCTCTTCCATCCTCACCGAGCGCCGCTCCATCGACGCCGACGGCAACAATGTCGACGTGCGCACCAAGGGCCGGCACGATCCCTGCGTCGGCATCCGCGCCGTGCCCATCGGCGAGGCGATGGTCGCCTGCGCCATTGCCGACCATTACCTGCGCGACCGCGGCCAGACCGGCCGTCTGAAATAGGAGCCTGCCATGAGCTACGACCAGAAGCGTGTCGTCGACGCCATCCGCGCCTTCGAGGCCGGTGAGATCGTCGTCGTCATGGATGACGACGGCCGCGAGAACGAGGGTGACCTGATCGTCGCCGCCGTGCATTGCACGCCGGAAAAGATGGCCTTCATCGTACGCCACACCTCCGGCATCGTCTGCACGCCCATGCCGCGCGAGGAAGCCAAGCGCCTCAACCTCAACGCCATGGTGGCGGAGAACGATTCGGCGCACACCACCGCCTTCACCGTCTCCGTCGACTTCAAGCACGGCACGACGACGGGCATTTCGGCCGACGACCGCACGCTGACGGTGCGCAACCTCGCCAATCCGAATATCGGCCCGAGCGACTTCGTGCGCCCCGGCCATATCTTCCCGCTCGTCGCCCGAGAGGGCGGCGTGCTGATGCGCTCCGGCCATACGGAAGCCGCCGTCGACCTCTGCAAGCTCGCCAGCCTGCCGCCGATCGGCGTGATCAGCGAGCTCGTCAACGACGACGGCACCGTCATGCGCGGCCCGCAGGTTGCAAGCTTCGCGGAGAAGAACGGCCTCAAGCAGGTCTCCGTCGCCGATCTCATCGCCTATCGCCAGCGCAAGGAAACGCTGATCGAGCAGGTCGGCAGCTTCGATATCGAGACGCCCTACGGCAGGGCCAGGGCCGTGACCTACACGCTGCCCTGGGACCCGATGCAGCACCTCGCCGTCGTCTTCGGCGACATCCGCGACGGCGTCGACATTCCGGTGCGCCTGCATCTCGAAAATGTCGGCGGCGACGTCTTCGGCGCGGACCGCCAGATCGACGCCATCATGAAGCGCATCGCAAGTGAGGGCCGCGGCGTCGTCGTGTATCTGCGCGAGGGCTCCGTCGGCGTCGGCCAGTCGTCCACGGCGCGCAAGGGCATGCATGACCGCGAGGGCCATGACGAGGCGCAGGCCCGCGAGAGCGAATGGCTGGAAATCGGCCTCGGCGCGCAAATCCTGAAGGATCTCGGCATCACCTCGATCCGCCTGATGGCCTCGCGCGAGCGCCACTATGTCGGCCTCGAGGGCTTCGGCATCAAGATCAGCGCCACAGACCTCTGCTGAATTTCAGCCCCATTGAATATCCCGCATCCGTGAAACGTCTCGCGGTTGCGGGATTTTCCTTGGGGGGCGGACGGCATGTGGGACTTCAGCATCGGCAGGACCATCGGCATCCTCGCGCGGACGATGCCGTTCATCCTCATGCGCATGGCGATCTATTTCGTCATCACGCTCGCCTTCATCCTGGCGACCGGCACCGGCGCCGGCATCGGCTACGGGGTGGGCTCGCTCAGCGACAGCCCGGAATCCTTCGCCATATGGGGCGGCATCTTCGGCATGGGCTTCGTCGGCGTCGCCGTCTACTGGGCGCGCGAATGGCTGCTCTACATGGTCAAGGCCGCCCATATCGCCGTCATCGTCAAGCTGATCGACGGCGAGGCGCTGCCGGACGGCAAGGGACAGGTCGCCTATGGCCGCGAGATCGTCACCGCCCGCTTCGGCGAGGCGAACGTGCTCTTCGCGCTCGACCAGCTCATCAAGGGCGTCATCGCGGCGATCACCGGCCTTATCGGCGCCGTCGCCGCCTTCCTGCCGATCCCCGGCCTCGACGGCATCGCGCGCTTCGCCAACACCGTCATCCGCCTTTCGCTGACCTATGTCGACGAGATCATCCTCGGCTACAACATCCGCACGAACAGCGACAATGTCTGGGAAAGCTCCCGCCGCGGCCTCGTGCTCTATGCGCAGAACGGGCTGAAGATGGTGAAGAACGCCGTCTGGCTCTCCGTCTTCCTGTGGATCCTCTCCATCCTCGTCTTCGTGCTGGCACTCGCGCCGGCGGCCGCGATCCTCTACGCCTTCCCCGGCGAGATCGCCGGCCTCAGCTTCGTCGTCGCCATCGTCTTCGCCTGGGCCTTCAAGGCCGCGGTGCTGGAGCCCTTCGCCATCGCCGCGCTGATGGCCGTCTATTTCGACACGATCCGCGGACAGGTGCCCGACCCGGAATGGGACGTGAAGCTGACCGGGGCTTCGGACAAGTTTCGGGCGCTTGCGGAAAATGCGCGGGGTGCGTTCGGCGGGCGGCCAGTGGCGGCGTAGCTGCCCCTCATCCGCCTGCCGGCACCTTCTCCCCGCAAACGGGGAGAAGGGCGTTGTGGCGCTGCCTCACCCCGCGCCATGGTCGCGATGTCTGGAAAACGGCCCGGCATACCCCTTCTCCCCGCCTGCGGGGAGAAGGTCGCGGCAGCGGGATGAGGGGCCGCGCTACGCCCCCTCCCCGCGCCACCCATCGAGATACCGCACCTCCTCCACGCCGGAGAACTTCACCAGCCGCCCCAGCTCCGCCTCCAGCCGCTCCATCCGCCCCGCGGAGGCGCGCACCTTCGGCTCCCACCAGAGGCGCTTGACGTCGAGCGTGCCTGCCTTGCGGTCGGCCTTCATGTCGATGCGGCCGACGAGGCGGTCGCCTTCCAGCAGCGGGAAGACGTAGTAGCCGTATTGCCGCTTCGGCTCCGGCACGAAGACCTCGATGCGGTAGAAATAGCCGAAGAGCCGTTCCGTCCGGTTGCGGTCGCGGATCAGCGGATCGAAGGGCGAGAGCACGCGCAGCCGGTTCGGCGGTTCGGGAATGTCGCCGAGACGTTCCGGGAAATCGGCGAAGGCGTGGGAGGCGCGTGGCTTGCCGCCGTCGGCCGGCTCGATCAGGACGGGGCGAAGCTCGTCGCGGCGGGCCTCCACCCAGACCTTCGCCTCATCCGGCGAGATGAGGTCCCAGAAGGCGGCGATCTCACCGTGGGTGGCAAAACCGAGTCGCTCCAGCGCGCTGCGGCAGGCCCAGTCGACGAAGGCGTCGTGCTCCACATCCGGCTCGTGATGATGCGTCGGGACGACACGCTCGACGAGATCGTAGACCTTCTGGAAATTCTCCCGCCGGGCGATGGCGACCTTGCCGGTGCGCCAGAGATATTCCAGCGCCGTCTTGTTGGGGTGCCAGTTCCACCAGCCGCCGGACCTGTGATCGTCGGCCTTCAGATCGCGCGAAAGCACCGCGCCGCCCGAGACGATGCGCGCATAGGTTTCGTCGAAGGCCTCCTCGAAACCCGGCTCGCGCCATTTGCGCCAGCGTTCGATGATGGTGGCGTCCTCACGGCGAAAGCGGTGCTTCCAGTAGCGGAAGAAGGCGCTCGGAATGATCGAGGCGTCATGCGTCCAGTTCTCGAAAAGCTCGCCGTCCTTTTCCAGAAGCTCGGCCAGATGCTCGCGCCGGTAGGTCTGGTTGCGCGAGAAGAGGATCTGGTGGTGCGCGCGCTCGACGGTGGCGATGCTGTCCACCTGCACGAAGCCGATATCGTGGATGAGCCGGAGCAGCCCCTCCTTGCCGAGCAGGCGGCCGGGAGAGGCGCTGAGGCCTTGGCGGGCGAGGAAGATGCGCCGGGCTTCGGCATTGAGGAGAAGAATCGTCATGGGTGCATGATAGGCATATATTCTTGGTTTGTTCCATATTTTTCGACTCAACCCGCATCTCCTCCACACGCGCGAGGCCATCACCTGTGGAGTCCCACGGGGCCGCTCTCCCTTCGAAAGCAGGAGGCTGGCGCATCCATCAAGAAAGAACGCAGAGGGTGCGGCAGTTTAAGTCCCTCCCCCTTGTGGGGAGGGATTTAGGGAGGGGTCTTCCCGCGTAGCGCCCCTGCTGCGCGGGGCCACCCCCTCTGCCTGCCGGCATCTCCCCCACAAGGGGGGAGAAAGCTGAAGGCGCGGTCTTGAATGCAACCACCCCGAGGTTCCCTTTGCTCCGAGCCGTGCTATAGCTCCCGCCGATTTTCTACGAACCGGAACCCCGCTCTTGGACATCGTCTTTTCCGCCGCCACGGTGCGCTACGGCGGGCGCATCGCCCTCCATCCGCTCGACCTTTCGCTCACGGAGCGGCGCATCGGCGTGGTCGGCCTCAATGGCTCCGGCAAGACCACCATGGCCCGCCTCATCAACGGCCTCGTCAAGCCGACCGAAGGCACGGTGACGGTCGGGGGGCTCGATACGGTGAAGGACGAGGCGGCCGCGCGCGGGCGGACCGGCTTCATCTTCCAGAACCCGCAGCACCAGATGATCCTGCCGATCCTTGCCGAGGACATCGCCTTCGGCCTCAAGAATCGCGGCCTCGCCAAGGCCGAGATCGCCGAAAGGACGGACGCCATTCTAGCCCGCTTCGGCATATCGCATCTCGCGCGGCGGCGGGTTCACGAGCTCTCCGGCGGGGAGACGCAGCTCGGCGCCATCGCCAGCGTGCTCGTCACCGGGCCGGACCTCCTCATCCTCGACGAGCCGACCAACCAGCTCGACCTGAAGAACCGCGCCCTGATCGAGCGCACCATCGCCGGCCTGCCCGAACAGGTCCTCGTCATCACCCACGACCTCGCGCTGCTCGAAGGCTTCGACCGGGTGCTCGTCTTCAGCGAGGGCCGGCTTGCCGCCGATGCGCCGCCGGACGAGGCGATCCGCGCCTACCGGGAGATCGCGGCATGCTGAACGGGCTCGACATCGAGGGCAACTCGCCGCTCCACCGCATGCCGGTGCGCGGCAAGCTGATCGTGCTCTTCACGGCGGCGATCGGGCTGTTCTTCCTTTCGGACCTTCGCCTTCTCGTGCCGGCGCTCGGCCTTGCGGCCGCGCTCTTCCTTTCGACGGGTATCGGCATTGCGGAAGCGTTCCGCCGCACGCGCTTCGTGCTCTTCACGGTGCTGCTCGTGGCGGCCGCGAACTATGTCTTCGTATCGCCGCACGAGGCGGTCGTCGTCTTCTGCCGGCTTTCCATCCTCGTGCTGCTTGCCGCCGCCATCACCGCGTCGACCGGCATTTCGGCCTTCATGGACGAGATCGCACGGCTTGCCGCGCCGCTGGAACGCCTCGGCCTCGTGCGGGCGGCGGATGTAAGCCTTGCGGTCGGCCTCGTCATCCGCTTCGTGCCGGAGATTCTGGCGCGCTATCACGACATCGCCGATGCACACAGGGCACGCGGCCTGCCGTTGCGCCCGCTCACGGCCCTTGTGCCGCTGATCATCCTGACGCTGAAGGATGCGGATACGATCGCCATGGCGATTGACGCCCGTGGCTTTCGGCGTCACTAAAGTGCCGAGGCCTTTCGAGCCACTGGCCTTTTCGAACGAGGACATGAAGTGACCACCAGAGATCTCGTGCTTGTCGCCCTTTTCGCCGCCATCATGGTCGTTCTCGGCCTTCTGCCGCCCATCACGCTCGGCTTCATTCCGGTGCCGATCACCGCGCAGTCGCTCGGCCCGATGCTCGCCGGCTGCATTCTCGGCGCGCGGCGCGGCTTCCTCTCCATGCTGCTCTTCCTGTTGCTCGTCGCCATCGGCCTGCCCGTCCTGTCGGGCGGACGCGGCGGCTTTGCCGTGCTCGCCGGCCCGACGGGCGGCTATGTCGTCGGCTGGGCCTTCGGCGCCCTCGTCTGCGGCCTGATCGCAGAGCGCCTCGTGCGCGAGGGGCAGAACGAGATCGCCCAGATCGCCGCCTTCGTCGCGGCCGCCTTCATCGGCGGTGTCGTGACCGTCTATCTCTTCGGCCTCGTCTGGCTGAGCTACGCGACCGGCAATGCCTTCCTGCCGGCGGTCGCCGCGTCCGTGGCCTTCCTGCCGGGCGACCTGATCAAGGTCGGCATCGCCGCCCTTGCCGGTCGCGCCGTGCTCGCCGGCTACCCGCTGCTGCCGCAACGCGCCTGAACCCGTGCTGCGTACCGTCGCCCATGCCTTCGGCGATCCCCGGAAGGTGATCGGCCTCGAAGAGGTGGAGCGCACGGCACCCGGCCCCGGCGCGGTGGAAATCCGTATCCGCCGCGCCGCGATCAACCCTTCCGACCTCATTCCCGTCACCGGCGCCTATCGCAGCCGCACCGCCCTGCCCTTCGTGCCGGGCTTCGAGGGCGTGGGGGAAATCGCGCGGCTCGGCACGGGCGTCAGCGGCCTTGCGGTCGGCCAGCGCGTGCTGCCGATCGGCGCAAGCGGCCTCTGGCAGGAATACCTCGTCCGCCCCGCCGAATGGTGTTTTGCCGTGCCGGACGACCTTTCCGACGACCGGGCGGCCATGGCCTATGTGAACCCGCTCACGGCCTTCCGGCTGATCGATGCCGTCGAAACGCATTTCGGCAAGGCGGGCGGCCAGCGGATCGGCGTCACCGCCGGCGCTTCCGCCATCGGCCGAATGCTGCTGGTGCTCCTCGCCGAAGCCGGGTTCCACCCTGTCGCGCTGATACGCAGTGCCGCGACGGCGGCGCGGCTTGGCGAGAATTTTCACGGCGAGATCGCCGTCCAGCCGGCAGCGCCGCTCGACGGTGTGCTCGACGCGGTCGGCGGCGAGCCGGGCAATGCGCTTTTCCGGCAGATCCGCAGCGGCGGGGCCTTCATCCAGTACGGTGCGCTCTCGGGTACGCAGCTCGACCCGGCGCTGGTGACGGCGCGGCGGGACGAGGTCGCCTTCTCCTTCCTCTGGCTGCGCAACTGGGTGCACTCCGCCCCCCGCGCCGCCATCGAGGCCGCCTTCGCCCAGAGCTTCGCTGGCATCCGCGCAGGCATTCTCGGCTCGGATGTCGACGGTGTTTTCGCCCTCCGGAACCTGCCGGCGGCCCTCGCCAGGCAGGACGACCCGGCGCGCAGCGGAAAGCTCCTCATCGCGCCGTGACGGTTGAAAAGGGTGGACACTGGCCCATTTCCCGTGGACCTCGCCAACCGCAATGGGTAGCTTCCGGCCATGACGACGTTTCTCTTCGAGAACCCGATCTTCCTTGAGCACCACACGCCTGAGGGCCATCCGGAGCGGTCCGACCGCATCCGGGCGCTGAATCTCGCGCTGGAGCACGAACGCTTTTCGCCGCTGGTGCGCGAGAAGGCCCCGCAGGCCAACGAGGATTTCGTGCTGCTCGCCCATCCGGAAAGCCATTTGCGCGCCGTGATGTCGGAAATGCCCGAAGAGGGCATCAACCAGGTCGAGGCCGACACCTATGCGAGCCCTGCGAGCCTGCAGGCGGCGCTGACCGGCATCGGTGGGGCCATCGCGGCGGTCGACGCCGTCTTTTCCGGCAAAGCCGACAATGCCTTCGTCGCCGCCCGCCCGCCCGGCCACCATGCCGAGCGCGAGAAGGCGATGGGCTTCTGCTTCTTCAACAACGCCGCCATCGCCGCCCGCCACGCGCAGAAGGCCCATGGCGCCGAGCGTATCGCCATCGTCGACTGGGATGTGCATCACGGCAACGGCACGCAGGATATCTTCGAGGACGACCCGTCCGTGCTGTTCTGCTCGACGCACCAGATGCCGCTCTATCCCGGCACCGGCGCCAAGGACGAGACGGGCGCGGGCAATATCGTCAACGCGCCGCTTTCGGCCAATGACGGCAGCGACCATTTCCGCGAGGCCTTCAAGTCGCGCGTCCTGCCGCGTGTCGCAGACTTCAAGCCGGACCTGATCGTCATCTCCGCCGGCTTCGATGCGCATCACCGCGATCCGCTCGCCCAGATCAACCTCGTCGCCGACGATTTCGACTGGGCGACGGGAAGGCTGATGGAGCTTTCCGAAAAATCGGCGAACAACCGGGTGGTCAGCCTGCTGGAAGGCGGCTACGACCTGCAGGGCCTCGCCGAATCCGCCGCCACCCATATCTACCGCCTGATGAGAGGCTGACCATGACCGCTACCGCCCCCGACGTTTCCGCCCTTTCCTTCGAACAGGCCGTCGAAGAACTGGAAAAGATCGTCGCCGCTCTCGAACGCGGCGACGTGCCGCTCGACCGCTCCATCGAGATCTACGAGCGCGGCGAAGCGCTGAAGAAGCACTGCGAGACCCTGCTTTCGGCCGCCGAGAACCGCATCGAGAAGATCCGCCTCGACCGCGCCGGCAAGCCGCAGGGCACCGAACCGCTCGACGGGGCGTGAGCTTCGTTCCGGCGACACATCGTCAACAGCCGCCGCCCTATCCACGCCCCTCCTTGCCCGCTAGCATGCGGGCACGAACCAACCACAGGAGGGTGTGATGAGCTTCTTTCCGGGACAGGACCCCGAAGCGGGGGATGCGGCGGCGTGCGATGCGCTGGAAAATCTGATCATTCCGCGCACCAGCGATATCGGCGGGCTGGAGGTGCGGCGGGCGCTGCCGACGGCCAAGCGCCGGCTGGTCGGGCCGTTCATCTTCTTCGACCGCATGGGGCCGGCGCTGCTGCGCGCGGGCGAGGCGATCGACGTCAAGCCGCACCCGCATATCGGGCTCTCCACCGTCACCTATCTCTTCGACGGCGAGATCAAGCATCGCGACAGCCTCGGCACCGAGATGGTGATCGCCCCCGGCGACCTGAACCTGATGACGGCCGGGCGCGGCATCGTGCATTCCGAGCGCTCGCCGGAGAACTTGCGCGGCAAGCCGCAATCGATCTCCGGCCTCCAGACCTGGCTGGCCCTGCCCGACCATCTCGAGGAATCCGCCCCGGTCTTCTCCCACACGACGAAGGCCGAACTTCCCGCCTTCTCAGCCGACGGCATTACCGGGCACACGATCATCGGAAAGTATGAGGGCCATGCCTCGCCCGTCAGCGTGCCGACCGATACGCTTTATACGGACCTGATGCTCGCCCCCGGCGCCTCCGCACCGCTGGCGGCGGACTGGGAGGAGCGCGCGGTCTACATTCTCTCCGGCACGCTGGATGTCGCCGGCGACGTCTTCGAGGCGGACCGGCTGCTCGTCTTCCGCGCGGGTGACCACATCACGCTGAAGGCGGGGCCGGAGGGCTGTCACATCATGCTCTTCGGCGGTGCGGCGCTCGGATCCAAGCGATACATCTGGTGGAACTTCGTCTCCTCCTCCAAGGAGCGGATCGAGCAGGCCAAGGAGGAGTGGCGCACCGGCCGCTTCGATATCGTGCCAGGCGACGAGGAGGAGTTCGTGCCGCTGCCGGCAGGATGATACATAGGCGGAGAGCTATTTATTTTTCTCTTCTCTCTGTTGTCACGCTCGGGCTTGGCCCGAGCATACACCGCGCCTGCGGAAGCTCCCAATCCCCGATTCAAGCTCGGAGATGATGCCTAAGAAGTTTTGCCATTGACCAATCCATAGCTATCGAGCTATATAAAAATCCATAGCCATCGAGGTATGGATTTTGACCGAACCGCACGACATCCTCTTCCGCACATTGGCCGACCCCACGCGTCGGGCGCTTTTCGAGCGGCTGTGCCGCGAGGGCGAAAAGACCGTGGGGGCGCTGACGGCGCAGGCCGGGGTTTCGCAGCCGGTCGTCTCCAAGCATCTCGGCCTCCTCAAGCAGGCCGGCCTCGTGCGTGACCGCCACGAGGGACGGCAGACCCATTACAGCGCGCAGCTCGGCGCGCTTGCGCCGCTGGTCGACTGGACCAGCCAGATGGCCCGGTTCTGGGAGGCGCGATTCGACGATCTCGAAAATTTGCTCAGGAGAATGGACCAATGAACACGGAGATACGCTCTGTCGTCGTCGAGCGCGAGATCGCGCATCCGCCGGAAAAACTCTGGCGCGCGCTGACGCAGCCGCACCTCATCGCCGAATGGCTGATGCGCAACGATTTTGCGCCCGTCGTCGGCCACAAGTTCACGCTCAGTGGAGACTGGGGCAGCGTCGAATGCGACGTGCTGACGGTGGAGCCCGGAAAAAGCCTCACCTACACCTGGAATCACGTGCATGCTGACCCCGCTTTCGATCTGAGGAGCGTGGTGAGTTTCACGCTGACACCGACGGGTTCCGGCACGCTGCTGCGCATGGAACAGACCGGCTTCCGGCCGGAGCAGCAGCAGGCCTTCGGCGGTGCGCGCTACGGCTGGGAGCAGCACTTCACCAATCTCGAACGGGTCCTGGTAGGGCTGGAACAGGGAGGAGCGCAATGAACTGGACCCTGAAAATCCGTCAGGTTCACCGCTGGCTTTCGATCCTCTTCACGCTCGCCGTGTTCATCAACATCGCGGCGATGACGCAGGGGCAGCCGCCCCTCTGGGTCGGGCTTCTCGCCCTCTTCCCGCTCATCCTGCTTCTCGCAAGCGGGCTCTATCTCTTCGCGCTGCCCTATGCCGCTCGGTGGCGGCACGGCTAGGAGGGTGTGATGGCTGGCGAGAAGACCGAAAAGCCCGTCCTGCTTTCAGGTGGCAATCCGCAGATCGCCAAGGGCTACGGCGATGGGCCGGTCCAAGCCTATATCGCGGCGATGCCGGGTTGGAAGAGCGATATCGGACAGCGGCTGGATGCGCTGATCGAGAGGGCGGTGCCTGATGTCCACAAGGCGGTGAAGTGGAATTCGCCGTTCTACGGCATCGAGGGCGATGGCTGGTTTCTCGGCTATCATTGCTTTGCGAAATACATAAAGCTGACCTTCTTTCGCGGCACCTCGCTCGACCCGGTGCCGCCGGTCGCCTCAAAGACACCGGAAACGCGCTATTTCCATATCAACGAAGGCGACGACATGGATGAAGCCCTACTTACCGAGTGGATACGGCAGGCAAGTAGGCTTCCCGGCGAGCGCCTGTAACGACTTCCCGGCGAGCGCCTGTAACGAACGGAGACGACCATGGCTGCGATGCAAAGCGATGCACAATCCCCTTCCGACCTGATCGACGGGCGGATCGCCGAGCTTGCCGACTGGCGCGGCGAGACGCTGGCGCGCGTGCGCGCCCTGATCAAGGAAGCCGATCCCGATGTCGTCGAGGAATGGAAGTGGCGCGGCGTTCCCGTCTGGGAGCATGACGGCATCCTCTGCACCGGCGAGACCTATAAGGCCGTGGTGAAGATGACCTTCGCCAAGGGCGCTTCGCTGGAAGATCCGGCCGGGCTCTTCAACTCCAGCCTCGACGGCAATACGCGCCGCGCTATCGATTTTCGCGAGGGCGAGGCCATCAGGGAGGAGGCGCTGAAGGCGTTGATCCGCGCCGCCGTCGCGCTCAACCAATCCTCCCGTGCGAAAAAGAAGGCGTAGGGCTGCCGGGAGGCGTGCCCCGCCGGTCACGATACCGTGTCCGCAAAATGCCCCATTTTCCCAACAAGACTCGGTGCATGCGTCGGTTTGTAAGGTATCAATCCGGCGAAATACGCTCTAGACTTGCCGAAACGGTTGAAATCGCGCGCCGCATTCTGCATGTGACAGGCTAGCGCGGTACATGTACCGAACGCCCGGGCGCGCCTCCGCGAGGAGCTGCCATCTTCGGGCCCGACAACGAGGCATGAGAGTGACACAAACGCCAGCCACGCCCCTGCTCGACAAGGTCCGCATCCCGGCGGACCTGAAGGCCGTCGAAGACCGTGACCTGCCGCAACTGGCGGCGGAGCTGCGCACGGAAATGGTCGACGCCGTCTCGCGCACCGGCGGGCATCTGGGCGCAGGCCTGGGCGTGGTGGAGCTGACCATCGCCATCCACAAGGTCTTCGATACGCCGAAGGACCGGCTGATCTTCGACGTCGGGCACCAGTGCTATCCGCACAAGATCCTCACCGGCCGTCGCGACCGCATCCGCACGCTGCGCCAGGAAGACGGCCTTTCCGGCTTCACCCGCCGGGCCGAGAGCGAATACGACCCCTTCGGCGCCGCCCATTCCTCGACCTCGATCTCCGCCGGCCTCGGCATGGCGGTCGCCGCCGACCTTTCGGGCGAACACCGCAACGTCATCGCCGTCATCGGTGACGGCGCCATGTCGGCCGGCATGGCCTACGAAGCGCTGAACAATGCCGGCGCGCTCGATGCCCGCCTCATCGTCATCCTCAACGACAACGACATGTCGATCGCCCCGCCGACGGGCGCGATGAGCGCCTATCTGGCGCGCCTCGCCTCCGGCCGCACCTATATGGGCTTCCGCGAACTCGGCAAGAAGCTGACGGCCTATCTCGGCAAGAAGGTCGACCGCGCCATCACCCGCGCCGTCGAGCATGCGCGTGGTTATGTCACCGGCGGCACGCTCTTCGAGGAAATGGGCTTCTACCATATCGGCCCGATCGACGGTCATTCCTTCGAGCATCTCCTGCCCGTGCTGCGCAATGTGCGCGACAATTCCAAGGGCCCGGTCCTGATCCACGTCGTCACCCAGAAGGGCAAGGGCTATCCGCCTGCGGAAGCGGCCGCCGACAAGTATCACGGCGTCAACAAGTTCGACGTCATCACCGGCGCGCAGGCCAAGGCCAAGCCGAATGCGCCCGCCTATACCTCCGTCTTCGCCGATGCGCTGGTGCAGGAAGCGGGCTTCGACGACAAGATCGTCGGCGTCACCGCCGCCATGCCGAATGGCACCGGCCTCGACAAGCTCGCGAACGCTTATCCCTCTCGCACCTTCGATGTCGGCATTGCCGAGCAGCATGCCGTGACCTTCGCCGCCGGCCTTGCCGCCGAGGGCTACAAGCCATTCTGCGCGCTCTATTCCACCTTCCTCCAGCGCGGCTACGACCAGGTGGTGCACGACGTCGCCATCCAGGGCCTGCCGGTGCGCTTCCCCATCGACCGCGCCGGCTTCGTCGGCGCCGACGGGCCGACCCATGCCGGCTCCTTCGACACGACCTATCTTGCAACGCTCCCCGGCTTCGTAGTGATGGCCGCCGCCGACGAGGCGGAGCTGAAGCACATGGTGCGCACCGCCGCCGCCTATGACGCCGGCCCGATCTCCTTCCGCTACCCGCGCGGCGAAGGCGTCGGCGTGGACCTGCCGGCGCGCGGCGAAATCCTGGAGATCGGCAAGGGCCGCGTCGTCAAGGAAGGCACGAAGGTCGCCCTCCTCTCCTTCGGCACCCGCCTTGCCGACTGTCTGCTGGCCGCCGAAGACCTCGATGCCGCCGGCCTTTCCACCACGGTTGCCGACGCGCGCTTCGCCAAGCCGCTCGACCACGACCTCATCCGCCAGCTTGCCCGCAACCACGAGGTCCTCATCACCGTCGAGGAGGGCGCCGTCGGCGGTTTCGGCAGCCATGTGCTGCAATTCCTCGCATTGGAGGGCCTGCTCGACCAGGGCCTCAAGGTGCGTCCCATGGTGCTGCCGGACGAATGGATGGAACAGGCAAAGCCCGAGGCGATGTATGCCAAGGCCGGCCTCGACCGCGCCGGCATCGTCTCCACCATCTTCCAGGCACTCGGCCAGAAGGCCGTCGCGGATGTGGGCGCGGCGGGCTGAGGCACCCTCATCCGCTTGCCGGGGCTTGCCTCTTTGCCGCCGAAGCGGCATGAGAGGCGCATGTCCCACACCAGCGAAACCATCCGCCTCGACCAGCTCCTGCTGAATGCCGGCCTCGTCGCCAGCCGCTCGCGGGCGCGCGATGCAATCACGCGCGGCACCGTCACGGTGAACGGCCGCGTCGTCACCAAGCCGAGCGCCAGCTTTCCGGCCTCCGCCACCCTCGCTATCGACGATCCGGCACAGGCCTATGTGTCGCGCGCGGCGCTGAAGCTGACGGCGGCGCTCGATCGGTTCGGGCTCGATCCCAAGGGCCTCGACTGTCTCGATATCGGCGCCTCCACCGGCGGCTTCACGCAGGTCCTGCTGGAGCGCGGCGCGGCGCATGTCGTCGCCGTCGATGTCGGCCATGACCAGATGCATCCCCGCCTTCGCGCCGATCCGCGCGTCACCAATCTCGAAGGGCTGAACGCGCGGGCGCTCAGCCGGACCGATCTTGGCGGACGCACCATCGGCGCGGTCGTCTCCGATGTCTCCTTCATCTCGCTGAAGCTTGCCCTGCCGCCGGCGCTGACGCTGGCCGAGCCCGGTGCCTTCTGCGCCCTTCTCGTCAAGCCGCAATTCGAGGCGGGGCGCGAGGCTATCAGCAAGGCGGGGCTTCTGAAGGACCCGGACAGCGCCCCCGCCGTGGCGGCGGAGCTGGAACGCTGGCTGGTCGAGGAGATGGGCTGGCAAAACCTCGGCCTCGTGCCGTCGCCCATCACCGGCGGCGACGGCAATCACGAATTTCTTCTTGGAGGGCGAAAGCCATGACGACGGAAACCCTCACCATCGCGCGGCTCGGCAGCGGCGGCGACGGCATCGCCGAGGCGCCGGGCGGCCCGGTCTATGTGCCCTTCACGCTGCCGGGCGAGACGGTCGCCGTGGCGCGGGTGAAGAACCACGGCACCGTCATGTCCATGTCGGTCGTCTCGCCCGAGCGGGTGGAGCCGCCCTGCGTGCATTTCGGCCCGGATGGAAAGAACGGCACCTGCGGCGGCTGCACGCTGCAACATGCGAGCGACGCTCTCTACCACGACTTCAAGCGCGGCCTCGTCGTCAACGCCCTGAAAGCTAAAGGCCTGACGCCGGATGTCGCCCCGCTCGTCATCGCCCGGCCGGGCGAGCGCCGCCGCGTCGCCTTCACCGCGCGCAAAACGGAAAAAGGCATGCTGCTCGGCTTCAACCAGGCCGGCAGCCACCACATCGTTTCCATCGAGCACTGTCCCATCGCCAGCGACGGCATCGTCTCCCGGCTGGAGGACATCCGCCGGGTGGCCGCGGCCATCGCGACGTCGAGCGAGCCCTTCCGCCTGACGGTGCTGGAAACCGCGACCGGCCTAGACCTCGCCTTCGAGGGCGTGAAGAAGGTCGGCGACCGGGAGCGACGGGCCGTCACCGAATGCATCCTTTCGCTGCGCGGCATCGCCCGCGTCTCCAATGACGGCGAAATCCTCATCGAGCCGGTGAAGCCGGAGATCGACTTTGCCGGCGTGCGCGTCTTCCCGCCGGCGGGCGGTTTCACGCAGGCGACGAAGTCCGCGGAAGAGGCCATGGCCGAACTGGTGCTGGACGCGCTCGGCAAGGCCAAGCGCGTCGCCGACCTCTTCGCCGGCTCCGGCACGTTTGCGCTGCATATCGCGCGCAAGGCCAAGGTCCATGCGGTGGAGGGCGACGAGAAGGCCATCAAGGCGCTGGACCACGCCGCCCGCAACACGCAGGGGCTCAAGCCCGTAACGGTGGAGCGGCGCGATCTCTTCCGCCGCCCGCTGATGACCTCCGAACTCAAGGTCTATGACGCCGTGGTCTTCGACCCGCCGCGCGCCGGCGCGGAGGACCAGTGCAAGGAACTCGCCCGCTCCGGCGTGAAGACCATCGTCGCCGTCTCCTGCAACCCGGTGAGCCTTGCCCGCGACCTTTCCATCCTCACCGCCGCCGGCTACCGCATCCGCCTCGTCACGCCGATCGACCAGTTCCTCTGGTCGGCGCATGTAGAGGCGGTGGCGGTGCTGGAGAAAGCCGCATAGCAAAAGGCCCGGAGCGATCCGGGCCTTTCGTTTTCCTGGGCTTCTATGTTCAAGCCGCGCGGCGCGACGGGGTGGCGTGGGAGGCGGCTCCCGCCCCCAGCCTGAACTGCGCCAGCAGCGTGTTGAGGGCTGCGGCCTCGGCGGCCAGGCCATGGCTGGCGGCGGTCTGTTCCTCCACCATGGCGGCGTTCTGCTGCGTGCCCTGGTCCATCGTGTTGACGGCGGTGTTGATTTCCTGGAGGCCGGTCGACTGCTCGCGGGCGGCAGTGACGATGGCGTTCACATGGCCGTTGATCTCCTGCACCTCCCGGACGATAGCCTCGAGGGCGGCACCCGTCTCGCCGACGAGGGTCACGCCGGAGCGCACCTGATCGCCGGAAGTGGTGATGAGCGCCTTGATCTCCTTGGCGGCGTTTGCCGAACGCTGGGCAAGTTCCCGCACTTCCTGCGCCACGACCGCAAAGCCCTTGCCGGCCTCACCGGCGCGGGCGGCTTCGACGCCGGCATTCAGCGCCAGAAGGTTGGTCTGGAAGGCGATGTCGTCGATCACGCCGATGATGTTGGAGATCTCGTGCGAGGACTTTTCGATGCCCTGCATGGCGTTGACCGCGCGGCGGACCACTTCGCCGGACTTTTCGGCGCCGGTGCGGGTGCGCGAGACGAGCGAGCCGACTTCCTCGGCACGGCGGGTCGAGTCCTTGACGGTGGTGGTGATCTCCTCCAGCGCCGCTGCGGTTTCCTCGACGGAAGCCGCCTGCTGTTCGGTGCGGCGGGCGAGATCGTCCGCGGCCGAGCGGATTTCCGTCGCGCCGGCATCGATGGCGCGGGCGTTCTGGCCAACGGTCGTCATCGCTGTGTGCAGCTTGGTCAGCGAGTGGTTGAAGTCCGTGCGCAGGCGGTCGAGGTGGCCGGCGAAGGGTTCTTCGATACGGTGGGCAAGGTCACCCTCGGCGAGGCGGCCGAGGCCATCGGCCAGCGCCTCGACGGCGTGCTGGATCTCGGCGGCTTCGTGGGCCTTCATCGCCTCGCGCTCGCGGCGTTCGCTTTCGGAAAGCACGCGGCCCTCCTCGGCGGCGTTTTCGAGACGCGTGCGCTCGATGGCATTGTCGCGGAAAACGGCGACGGCGGCGGCCATGCGGCCGATCTCGTCGCGTCGCTCCTCGCCGGGGATTTCAGTGCCGACATCACCGGCGGCAAGCCTGTCCATGGCGACGGTCATGTCCTTGACCGGGCGCACGACGAGGCGCGACAGCACAGTGGCGAGGAAGCCCATCATGACGATGACGGCGAGCACGGTGGCGATCGTCGCGGCGATGCGGAACTGGTCGATGGCCGAGAAGGCCATGCCGCTGTCGATGGTGAAGCCGAGATACCATTCCACCGACGGCAGGCCCGTGACCGGCACGAAGGAGACGAGCACCGGCTTGCCGTCATAGGTCGTGTGCACGATGCCGCTGCCGATGGCGGGCGTCGCTTCGGGGAAGGCGTCTGCGAGCGTCTTGGTAACGAGCGCCTGGTTCTTGTGCACGAGGATTTGGCCGTCCTTGCTGACGAGGAAGGCAAAGCCCGCGCCGCCGAGATCGACCGAATTGACCATGTCGACGAGGGACTTCAGCGAGAAGTCGCTGCCGGCGACGCCGACGAGCTTGCCGTCACGCTTGACGGGAACCGCCGCGGTGATGACGAGGTCGCTGGTGGAGGCGTCGACATAGGGCTCGGTCAGCACGCCGCCATTCGCCTTGACGGCGTCCTGATACCAGGGACGCTGGCGCGGATCGTAGCCTTCCGGCATGTCCGACTTCGGCCATTGCGTGAAGACGCCCGCCTCGTCGCCGACATAGGTGGAGATGAACTGGCTGCTCAGGACCTCGTTGTCCAGAACGGCTTCGGTGCCGGCCGGGTCGGTGGATTTCGCGGCCGCGTTGGCGGCCATTTCGGTCAGCGCCACGCGGCCGTTCAGCCAGTTGGCGATGCTCTGGGCGGCCTGCTTGCCGGAACTGTCAATGCTCTCCTCGACGGATTTCGTCAGCACGGAGCGCTGCAGGCTGTCGATATAGAGGGAAAAGCCGGTGAAGGCGGCGATGACGACGAGGGACGCGACGACAAGGATGCGCGTCATGAGATTGGAGCGTCTGGACACGGTAGCGGTGTTCCTTCCGATCGCCGGCGCAAAAGCGCCGGCGCTATGCTGAACGGCATGCCGGAGGCGAGGTCGACCGCATCATGCGGCAGCCGGCTGGATCGCCGGGAGAATGCCGCACCATAGGAAAACGTGTTTAAGGTCCTCTTAAAATTGACGGACCACAAATGGGGGACGCCTATCCTTTGCCCCGCGCCATGAAGGCCTCGAAGGCGGCGCGCGCCTCGGGGCTCTTCAGTTGCGCGGCGAAATGGCCTGCCTCCTCGTCGATCCGCGCTGCGACCTCCGCCCGGTCGCCGCGAATGAGACTGCGGGCGATGGCAAGAGCCTTCGGCGGCTTGGCGGCAAGGCGTCGTGCGGCGGCAAGCGCCTCGTTCTCCACGGCGGCCGGCTCCACGACTGCATAAACGAGGCCGGCATCTTTTGCGGTGGCCGCCGAAAAGCCTTCTCCGGCGGCCAGCAGCGCAAAGGCGCGCTGGTGGCCCATCAGGCGCGGGGCAAGGAGGCTGGAGGCGGCTTCCGGCACGAGGGCGAGGTCCACGAAGGGCGTCCTGAATTCCGTGCGGATGGAGGCATAGGTGAGGTCGCAATGCAGATGGATGGTTGTGCCGATGCCGATGGCAAGGCCATCGACGCCGGAGACCAGCGGCTGGCCGTGGGCGGCGAGCGCGTGGAGGAAATCGATCACCTCGCGGCCCATCGTGCCGCCCATGGCGAAGGCCATGAAGTCGTTGAGGTCGTTGCCGGCGGAAAAGCAACCTTCGGAGCCGAGAAAGACGGTCGCACGCACGCCGTCGTCCGCATCGCCCGCCCTCAGCGCGTCGGTCATCGCCTGATACATGGCGCGGGTGATGGCGTTCTTCTTTTCCGCCCGGTTGAGGCGGATCACCTGCACCCCGGGGGCGCTTTCCGGGCGCTCGATCAGGATATGGTCGGTCATCGACGTGGGTTCCTTTATTCGGTTGCAATCCCCCCTCTGCCTGCCGGCATCTCCCCACAAGGGGGAGACAGATAGAGGCTTGCCACCGTTCCAAAATGATTGCCACCGGGGCGGCACATTAAGCCCCTCCCCCTTGTGGGGAGGGGTTGGGGAGGGGTGTTATTCCAGAACCACCCGCGCTGCTTCCAGGCTGGCGGCACCGGACATCACCCGGTCTCTCAGCGCCGCCGTCTCGCCGATGACATTCTCCGCGGCAAAGCGGCAGAGGGCGGCGCGTTCGGCATTGCGGCCGTCGCCGCCATCGGCGAGCGCGCCCTTGGCGAGGTATGCGCCGGTGAGCACGAGGCCGAAGAGGCGCTGGTAGGGCGTCGCGCCGGCAAGCGCTTCGGCCTGCCGGCCGTCGGCGAGCGTCGCAAGCAGCCATTCCGTGGCCGCTTCGAGATCGGCGATGGCGGCCTCGAGGCGCGCGCCCGTCTCGCCGAGTTGCGGCGCATTCGCGGCGCTCGCCTTTGCCGCGATCGCATGCAGCTCGGCGATGAAGCCGCGCACGTGGCTGCCATCCGAAAGCGGCAGCTTGCGCGTGACGAGATCGATGGCCTGAATGCCGTTGGTGCCTTCGTAGATCGGCGCGATGCGGGCGTCGCGGTAGAGCCGCGCCGCGCCCGTCTCCTCGATGAAACCCATGCCGCCATGCACCTGCACGCCGAGCGAGGCTACATCGACGCCGGCATCGGTGGCAAAGCTCTTGGCGATGGGAGTGAGGAGGCTCGCGCGCTCCGCCCAGTGCTGCGCCTCCTCGCCATGCGCCATGTCGACGGCATGGGCGCAGGCATAGGTGATGGCGCGGGCGCCCTGCGTCAGCACCTTCATGGTCAGGAGCATGCGGGCGACATCCGGATGTTCGATGATCGGACTCATGCCAGAACCCTGCCAGCCGGGCGCCTTGCCCTGCGTGCGCTCCTTCGCATAGGCGATGGCCTTCTGCGTCGCGGCCTCGGCGATCGCCACGCCCTGCATGCCGACGGCGAGGCGGGCGTTGTTCATCATGGTGAACATGCAGGCAAGGCCGCGGTTCTCCTCGCCGATGAGCCAGCCGATAGCCCCCGGCTCATCGCCGAAGCGGCCGTCACCGTAAATCATGGTGCAAGTCGGCGAGCCGTGGATGCCGAGCTTGTGCTCGATGGAATGGCAATAGGCGTCGTTGCGCGCGCCGAGCGACCCGTCGTCGTTGACGAGGAACTTCGGCACGAGGAAGAGCGAGATGCCGCGCGTGCCGGCCGGCGCATCCGGCAGGCGGGCAAGGACGAGATGCACGATATTGTCGGTGAAGTCATGCTCGCCATAGGTGATGAAGATCTTCTGGCCGAAGAGGCGGTAGGTGCCGTCGGCGCGGCGCTCGGCGCGGGTCTTCATGACGCCGAGATCGGAGCCGGCATGCGGCTCGGTGAGGTTCATCGAGCCCATCCACTCGCCCGAGATCATCTTCGGCAGATAGGTGCGCTTGAGATGGTCGGAGCCGTGGGCCGCCAGCGCCTCGACGGCGCCGATGGTCAGCGTCGGGCCGATGGCGAAAGCCATGGAGCCGCCGTTCCACATTTCGAGCGCGGCGACATGCAGCATGTGGGGAAGCCCCTGCCCGCCGAAATCGGGCGAGGCCGTCAGCGAATTCCAGCCGCCTTCCGCCCAGGCCTTGTAGAGCGCCGGCCAGCCATCGGGCATCTTCACCACGCCGTCGGCGAGGCGGGCGCCCTGCCTGTCGCCGATCTCGGCGAGCGGCGCCACTTCCTCGGTGGCGAAACGGCCGGCTTCGGAGAGGATGGCATCGACGAGATCGTCCGTGAGGTCGCCGAGATGGCCGCCTTCCAGCGCCGGGGTGAGTCCCGCCACATGCTTCAGCGTGAACGCAATCTCCTCGACCGGCGCCTTGTACATCTCTATCCTCCTCCATCGCGCCCGAACCATGGGCGCCGCTTGCTGGCCGGAAGATTATTGATTTTTACGTAAACGTCAATATTCGACAACATATTCCCGAAGAGAAACGGGCCGGCCGGCGAGGAGCCGGTCGACCCGTTTGCATGCCGCAGCGCCATCGGACGCCTTGAAGACGGAACCTCAGCGATAGGGCGAGATGCACTGGCGGCGCGGCCCGTGATAGGGCTGGAACGTGTTGTCATAGGCCCGGTACGAGCGGTAGCGGTTGGCGCACCAGCGCACATGCGAACTGCCGCCGCGATAGTAGCCGCGGTCGTTCGCCACCGCGCTGCCGATCATGGCGCCCATACCCATCATGGCGAAGGGAACCCAGGCATCGCTGTGATGGCGGTGGCGGTAATAGCCGTAGCGTGGGCCGTGGCGATAGTAGCGCGGCCCATGGCGATAGTAGCGACCCCGATCATAGCGGTTATGGCGCGGGCCATACCCACTGCGGTCATGGCGCGGCCCATACCCGCTACGGTCATGGCGATTCCAGTTTTGGCCGCCCGAATTCCGCCACTTGCGCCAGTAGCGCCGGTCCGCGACGCGCTGGACCACACTAGCACCGTCGTCGGCCGGCTGCACCTTCACCACCGGCAGCGGCATGGCCCCAGCCGGCACGACAGGCGTTGCCGCAAAGAGGGCGGAAATGGCGACGACGAGGCATTTGCTTGTAAGTCTCATGGCATTTCTCCCGGATCGATTGCCGCGCGCAAAGCGCAAGGCTTTGATGCTGAAACGCAAAACGGCCCGGATGGTTCCGCCCGCCGGAACCGGCAGGCATCGCTTAGCGCTTCGTTAACCATGATAGCCGCACCATGGGTGCTTGCGAAGGACCTGAGATTCGCAAGGAGCGTCCATGAATCCGCAGCTTTCCGGCCTTGCCGCCCTCCTCCTCCCGTCGACCCTTGCCCTTGCGGCACAGGCCGCGGATGTCGAGCCGTGGAAGACGCCGGAGAATGCCATCGTCATCGATGCCTACGAGTTGAACGAGATCGACTGGTCCGAGATGCTCGCCGACAAGCGCATCGCCGGCTTCATCTCCAAGGCCTCGGACGGATTGCCGGAAAGCTATAGCTGCAAGGGCGACCACAATGGCGACACGGTCGCGCATTGCAGGACGATGTGGCGCAAATATGCGGTGAGCCGCGAGCTCTACGAGACGCGCCGGCTGCTCGCCCGCTCGAAGGGGCTGCTCTGGGGCGCCTATCACCTGGCGCGGCCGGGCGACCCGATCGAGCAGGCCAACCATTTCCTCGACTATGCCAATCCGCGGGACGACGAGATGATGGTGCTCGACATCGAGGGCATCGATGCGGACAACTACATGTCGCTCGAGGATGCGCAGGTCTTCGCCGGCCATGTCAAGACGCGCACCGGCCGCTATCCGGTGCTCTACACCAACCATGCCACCGCCCGGTACATCGCCGCCAACCGCGACAGGTACCGCATCCTCTCGCGCCTGCCGCTCTGGTATGCCCGCTACAAGCCGGCCATCGCCGGCAGCTTCCCGATGGGCAACTGGGAGAATTACGCGCTCTGGCAGTTCTCCGCCGCGGCCAATTGCACGAAGCGCCGCTGCCCATACCGCGTGAAGGGCACGGAAAGCGATATCGACGTCAATGTGGCACCGATGGACAAGGCGGCGCTGCGGCAGGTCTGGGCCTTCGGCAGCCTCCTGCCCGAAAAGCCGTTCGAGCCGGTGGACGATATCCTCACCGCCTCCATTCCGGCGACGGGCGCGCTGAAGGCCTCCGTCGAGGCCTCGGTCGCCACCGGCGCGGCGGCGCAGACGACGGGCGTGATCACCCTTGCCTCCGGCACCGCCGCCACCTTCTCCGTCAGCGTTTCGGCCGATGCCACCGCCGGCCTTGCCGCGACGGGCGCGGCGACGGTCACCCCCGGCCGCAACCTCGTCGAAGTGACGCCGCTCAACTACCAGGACTTCTGACTACCAGCCCCCGCCGCCACCGCCGCCGCCACCCCCGCCGGACGAGCCGCCGCCGGATGAGAAGCCGGAGGACGAGCTTTTCGGCGGATCGGGCAGCGAGGAGCGCATCGTGCCCGCCATGGAGCCGGCAAAGCCGCCCATCCGGTCGGAGAAGCGGCCCGAGGAGAAGCCGTCGCCGTGATACCAGGCGGGCTGGTAGGCGGCAGCAGCCCCGGCGGCCGCGGCCGTCAGCAGCCAGCGGTCGAAGGTCTGCGACCACGGCTTCTCGACGCCGAGCGCAACCGCATAGGGCAGCAATGTCTCGTAATGACGCGGCGACATTTCCGGCGCGCCGGCCATGTTCATGCGGTCCTTTTCGGCAAGCGTCAGGTACTGGCGCAGCCCTTCGATGCCGTCCATCATCCTGCGCCCCACCGGCGTCGGCGCTCCCATCAGGAAGAAGAAGACCAGATTGGTGACGACGATGCCGCCGATGGCGGCAAAGAGCGGCAATTGCCCGGCCGCCTCCACCGAGACGAAGGTCGCCAGCGCGATGCCGCCGAAGACGGTCAGGAGGATGAAGCCGACGAAGGCGATGAGCGCGACGGCGAAGATGCGCGCGCCGAGGGTCCTCGCCTGCCGCAGGTTCTGCCCGAGCCCAGCCGCGAAGACCGAGATGAAGATCGAGGCGAAGACGGGCATGACGACGAGCGCGATGCCCTCCTCCGGCAGCGAGCCGAAGATCAGCAGCGCTGCAAGGCAGGCGAGCGTCAGGACGATACCGCCGATCGCCTGCGGCCAGTTGGCGTGGTAGTATTTCTGCCGGTGCTCCTTCTCCATCGCGTCGCGAAAATCGCGGCCGAGCTTCTGGACGCTTCTGCCGTTCGATTTCTGGATGGAGAAATGGCTGCCCGCCGCCGGCAGGGCGGCCAGCAGCGTCGCCTCGCCGGTCGGCAGCGGGCCTGGCACCGGCTTGTCCGTGCGCGTCACGGTGATGGAATTCTTGAGGTCGCTGAGTTCCACCAGTCCCTTGACGGCGAGGTTGAGGAAGGCCGCCGAGATCGCCGTCCAGCCGTGGCCGCCGAAACCCTTCTCGTCGATATAGTTGACCAGCCCCGGGGAAATGCCCTCCGGCGCATCCCAGCGCGGCACGACCACGCCGCGCGGCGGATCGCGTCCGACGGTAAGCCAGGCCCAGAGATAGTAGGCAAGGACGAGCGCGAAGCCGCCGAAGGCGAGGAAGAGATTGCGGTTGTCCTTGAAGAACAGCGCGCGCTCCTCGGCAGCCGTCGGCTTATCGATACTGCCGGCAGGCATCTTCACGCCGATGGTCAGGCCCTCCTGCGGGCCGAGCGCGCGCGTCGTCTCGAAGAGCGCGCGGTTGCCGCGGTTCTCGGCGCGGGCGTTCCTCTCCGTCGCGCCATAGGGGCCGGTGAAGTAGGTGAGTTCCTGCGTGCTGACACCCGCCGGCAGCGTCACCGTGGCGCTCGCCCGGTGGATGGGGAAGGCCCATTCCGTGCCGGTGACGTTCCAGAAGAGTTCGTCATGCGTGTCGAAGAAGCGGATCTGCCGGCTCGTCTCGTAGGTCAGGCGATAGTCGTGGAAACCCGGCGCGAGCTGCGTGTCGGACGAGCCGAAGAAGATACGGATGCCGTGGCGGATGCTCTCCGTGTGATAGGGCTCCGGCCGCCCGTCCCGCTCGACACCGAGGATCTTGAAGCCGACCTCCTTCTCGCGGCCGTCCGCGTCGGTGAAGGTCAGCGGAAAGTCGCGGTAGATGCCGCGGCGGATCCGGTTGCCCTCGGCGTGGACGCGCATCGTCTCGGTGACGGTGAGCATGCCGTTCCTCGCCACGACGATATCGGAATTGTAGCGGTCGAAATATTCCTCCGCGCGCGCCACGCCTCCCGCAAGAAGGCAGAACCACAGGGCAAGGAGGGCGGCGATCCGCGTCATCGGGCGCTCCGGGTTCAGAACTTCACCGTCGGCACGGCGCGGTCGGCCGGGTTGTCGATCTCGAAATAGGGCGCCTTGGCGAATTTGAAGAGGCTGGCGAGGAGGTTCGACGGGAAGCTCTCGACCTTCACGTTGAGATCGCGGGCCGCGCCGTTGTAGTAGCGCCGCGACATCTGGATCTCGCCCTCGATGGTCTCCAGCGTCTGCTGCAGCTCGGCGAAGTTCTGGTTTGCCTTGAGGTCCGGATAGGCCTCGGCAAGGGCGAAGATGCGGCCGAGCGCCTGGCTCAGCATGCCCTCTGCCTGCGCACGGCCGGCGACGTCGCCAGCGGGGATGGACTGCGCCCGGTTGCGCAGCTCGACGACCTTTTCCAGCGTCTCCTTCTCGTGCGCGGCATAGCCCTTCACGGTTTCGAGGAGGTTGGGGATGAGGTCGGCGCGGCGCTTCAACTGCACATCGATGCCGGACCAGGCCTCCTCCTTCATCTGCCGCGCCCGCACGAGGCCGTTGTAGATGACGATGGCATAGATGACGACCACCGCCGCGATTGCGAGACCAATCATGCGCTTCAAAGCTCCCTGTTCGCGTTTTCCGGGAGATTAGCATCCGAAACGCCGCTGGAAAGCCCCGGAGGCCGCTTTCCTGTAACCGCGGGAACCGCGCCGCCGGTCGCCTTGCCCGATAGTTGCTTCATCGACCACCCGAACCCGAAGCAGCCGCCATGAAAACCCTCGCCCTCTCCATCAACGTCCTCGGCTTTGCCGCCCTCTTCCTCGCCTATGCGACGGGCGCTTCGGTCGAGCGGCCCTCGGGTGTGCGCCGGGCCCTCCAGACCTATGCCGGCCAGCTCCCGACCGGCGCCTATCCGACGCTCAAGCCGGTTTGGCAGCTGGGGGTGACGGTTTCGGCGAAGGTTTGAAGAAGGAGAGAAAGGATTGCCCCTCATCCCCCTGCGGGGACCTTCTCCCCGCAAGCGGGGAGAAGGGGAGGATGCAAGGTTTTCCCAAAGCTTGGATGGGTAGGAAGCCGTTTCTCCATCCCCTTCTCCCCGCTTGCGGGGAGAAGGTGGCGGCAACCGGATGTGGGGCGATCCCGTTCAGGCCGCGTCCTTGGTCCAGTTCGCGCCGCCCGCATCCGTGAGCAGGAAGGCCTCGCCGCAGGCCTTGGCCAGCGTGCGCACGCGCAGGATGTAGCTCTGGCGCTCGGTGACGGAGATCACGCCGCGCGCGTCGAGCAGGTTGAAGACGTGGGACGCCTTGATGCACTGGTCGTAGGCCGGCAGCACGCATTTGTGCAGCGCGTTGGTATCGCCCGGTGCGCCGGCCGCGAGAAGCGCCTGGCACTCCTTCTCCGCGTCGATGAAGTGCCGGTGCAGCATGGCCGTGTCGGCATACTCGAAGTTATGGCGGGAATATTCCTGCTCGGCCTGCAGGAAGACATCGCCATAGGTGATCTTCTCGTCGCCCTCGCGGCCGTTGAAGTTGAGGTCGTAGACGTTGTCGACGCCCTGCACATACATGGCGAGGCGTTCCAGGCCATAGGTCAGCTCGCCCGCGACGGGCGCACATTCGATGCCGCAGACCTGCTGGAAATAGGTGAACTGCGAGACTTCCATGCCGTCGCACCAGCACTCCCAGCCAAGGCCCCAGGCGCCGAGCGTCGGGCTTTCCCAGTCGTCCTCAACGAAGCGCACGTCATGCAGCAGCGGATCGAGGCCGATGGCGGCGAGCGAGCCGAGATAGAGCTCCTGCAGGTTCGACGGGTTGGGCTTCAGGATGACCTGGTACTGGTAATAGTGCTGGAGGCGGTTCGGGTTCTCGCCATAGCGGCCGTCCGAGGGGCGGCGCGAGGGCTGCACATAGGCCGCCCGCCAGGGCTTCGGGCCGAGCGCGCGCAGGGTCGTCGCCGGGTGGAACGTGCCCGCGCCCACCTCCATGTCGTAGGGCTGGAGCACCGCGCAGCCCTTGTCCGCCCAGTAGTTGTGCAGCGTCAGGATCAGCCCCTGGAAGGAGCGGGTCGGATTCATGTGGTCGGGCAGGGCGGTGGAGGTCATCGGTTTCGTGTCCGGGCATTCTGGAAGAGCTTGCGGACTGGTGCCACGATGCGCCTGATGGGTCAAGGGTTTCGGCCTGGCGCGGACGCCGCCTCAATGGCGCTCCAGCGAACGGAAGAGGCCGGAACCGGCGGCCTGCGTGACGGCCTGCACCCGCTGCGGCGCAAGGCCCGGCACGCCGCGAATGCGGCGACGCGCGCCGCCCGGCACGCGGGCACCGTACCAGGCGGCCAGCATCGGCAGTTCGCGGCGCAGCGTTCCCGTCGCCCGCCAGCCGAGCGCCTGTAGCGCGCTTGTATCGAGCGGCGAACGGCCGGCATCGCCCGGCCGGCCTTCGGTAAAGGCGACGCCCGCGACCGGGTCCTGAACGGCCTCGAGCACCATGCGGGCGATGGAGAGGATGTCGTGGAGGTCGTCACCCGCCACATTGTAGGTGGCGTTTTCCGCTCCACGGGTGACGACGGTCCTCAGCGCCGCGCAGAAATCGGCGATGGTGACGAAGGCACGCGTCTGGTGCCCCTCGCCATGTACCGGCAGCGGCTGGCCGACGGCCGCCATTTCGAGGAAGCGCGGCAGAAGCTTTTCCGTATTCTGCCGCGTGCCGACGATATTGACCGGACGCAGCACGCGAATATCGAGATCGAAGGAACGGCGAAGGCCGGCGATCAGCATTTCGGCGGCGGCCTTGGAGGCGCCGTAGGGATTGTCCGGCAACAGCGGCGCGCTCTCGCCGATCGGCGCACCCCCGCCGGCGCCATAGACCTCGGCGGTGCCGACATGGATCATCAGCGGCACGCGGCGGCGACCCATCGCCTCGACCAGCACCTGCGTGCCGAGCGCATTGGCGACCGTGAAGCGCTCCGGTACCGCGAAGGCGCGCTCGACATGGCTTTCGCCGGCCGCATGGACGACAAGGTCGGCATCCTTCAGCATCTCCGTCACGAGATCGAGATTGCCGACATCGCCCTGCTGGATCGTCACCCGGCCGGTACGGAAGGCGGCGTCGAGATGCGACATGTCGGCGGCATAGGTGAAAGCGTCGAGCACGCGGATGCGCGCCTGCGGGCAATGCACCAGGAGATCGTCGACGATATGCGAGCCGACAAAGCCCGCGCCACCGGTCACAACGATGGTGTTGATCCGGTCGAGATCGAGCGAGGCCATGGGTAACTCCGTTCATGCGGACACGTCACGGGCCGCATCATGCAACCCTGGCCCACAGATCGCCCTGCCTGCGCGCGGGCGCAACGGCGGGGAACGTCCGCAAACGGATAAATACGCCGTTAACCTTACGGGGCATGGTTAATGTGCCGGAACGGCACGAGGGGCCTCTTTCCGCCGGTCCCGCCGCAGGACGGAGGCGTGCCGCGACGCTACTCGTCGTCGCGGCGCAAACGGTATTCGCCGGTCTCCGGATCCTTGACGAGCGTGCCCGTCGCCCCGGTGCGGCGCTCCTCCTCGGTGCGGCGGCGCTGCTTGCTCAGCCGCTCGGCATCGGTCACGAACTTGCGATAGCCGTACCAGGCAAGCCCGACGACCAGAAGCAGAAAGATGATCTGGGCCATCGCCCCTCCCCTTATCGTTTTGTCGGCGCCTTAGCCGGAAAGGCCGAAGCGACCCCACAGCGCCTTTTCCTCCGCAAGGTCGGCTACCGTCGCCACACCCGCAGAGCCTATACGCTCCGCCATGTCGCCGGAAAGCCCCCCGACGCCCGGGGTCTTTCGGCCGAAGAGCCCCTTCGGCGCCGAGACGAGCTCCAGCCGCGTCTTCGGCCCGTAGCGCCGCTTCAGTTCCGAGCGCATGTCGGCAAGGCCGTCGACAAGCCCGAGCGCCCGCCCGCGGGTGCCCGTCCAGAACAGGCCGGAAAAGAGGTCCGGGTCATCGGCAAGCCTTGCCCCGCGCCGCGCCTTCACCATGTCGATGAAGACCTGATGGATCTCGAGCTGGAGGGATTTGAGGTATTCGATCTCGTTCTCCCGCTCCGGCTGGAACGGATCGAGGATCGCCTTGTTGGTGCCGGCGGTATAGACGCGCCGCTCGACGCCGATCTTCTTCAGCATTTCCGGGAAGCCGAAGCCGCCCGAGACGACGCCGATCGAGCCGACGATGGAGGTGGGATCGGCGAAGATCTCGTCGCCCGCAAGCGCGATCATGTAGCCGCCGGAGGCCGCGACGTCTTCGACGAAGACGAGCACCTGCTTGCCCTTCTCGGCCGCCAGATCGCGGATGCGCTGGAAGATCAGACGCGACTGCACCGGCGAGCCGCCGGGCGAATTGATGGAGACGGCGACCGCCGGCGCATCCTTGTAGGCGAAGGCCTTGTCCAGCGCCGTGGCGACGCCGGCGAGGTTCAGCGCCGGCCGGAACTGGCTGCCGCCCGTCATGATCGCGCCCTGCAGCCGGACGACCGGAATGACGACCCCTTCCTTGCGGAACTTCTTCGGCACCAGTCTCTTCAAAAATCCGGCCATCGCGCGACCCTGTCTCCTGTTCGGTTGCCCGGCAGATGTATGCATGGCCGGAAAAAACGCAATGCCGCGCCTGAAAAATCAGGCCCTCGGCAGGCGTGGATAGGCCGCAAGGCCGTTATTGAGGTCGTCGACGAAGGGGGTGAAGTCGTGCTGGCCGGGCTCGTGCATGACGAGCGGCATGCGCAGCGCGAGCTTGCTGCGCGAGCCCTTGATGGCCGTGACGAGGATGCGCAGCGCCACTTCGCCGGCGCGGGCATGGAGGGCGGTGATCTCGATGCCGCCGAAGCGGCGGCCGCAGGCGGCGATGATCTCGGCGATGGATTGCGGGCGGGCGATCAGGGAGAGCTGGCCGCCGGGCTTCATGATGGCGCCGGCCGTCTTGATCCAGCGCTCGAAGAGGTCGTGCTCCATCGCATGGGCTTCCGCCTTCAGGGCATCGGGCGTGCGGCTGTCGGTGCGGTCGTTGAAGGGCGGGTTCATGATGACGTGGTCGTAGACGTCGTCGAGAAGGCCGGCCGCGATGCGCGCCTTGCCGGAAAGGGAGACATCCGCCTCCAGCACCGAGACGCGGCCCGCAAGAGCGGCATTCGCGGTAAGCACCAGCGTCTTGCGGGCAAAGCCGGCCATCAGCGGCGAGCGCTCGACAAGCGTCACCTCCGCCTTGTCAAGGCGCGAGGCGACGGCGAGGCCGGCCGCCCCCGCCCCGGCCCCGAGGTCGGCGACCCGCATCGGCCCTTCACCCGCGACCAGCGCGGCGAGCAGCATCGCATCCATGCCGGAGCGATGGCCTATGCCCTTCGGCTGGACGATGTGGAAGCGGCCATAGTGGAAAGCGTCGACGGTTTCGCGGACGGTCATGGGTGGGGAGCCTTGGCGGAGAACGAGTGGGAGGCGGCACCTGGGCAGCGCCCCATGCCCCTCATCCGGCTGCCGCCACCTTCTCCCCGCAGGCGGGGAGAAGGGACAAGCGGCGAGGTTTTGGGCAAGGGCGAATGTCTTCTGACTTGGGAAAGCCGGGCGGCATTCCCCTTCTCCCCGCTTGCGGGGAGAAGGTGGCGGCAGCCGGATGAGGGGCACTTGCCCGCCCACATGCTCACGGCCGCAACTCCGCCCCGAGCCCCGCATCCGTGAGGATGCGCCGTGCCTCGTCCTCCCGGTCCGCCTCCACCAGGAAGCGGCGCGGCAGCATGCCGAGGGAGCCTTCGAGAATGCTCATGCCCTCATCGGCGATGAGGCAGTGGATACCCGCCTCCTTCATCAGGCTTTCCGCGAAGGAGAGCAGGACGGCGTCGTTGGTACGGATCAGTTCGATCATTCCGGTCTTTTTCCAGCCTTAATTCCGAGGGCGGGACAATTCGCCTCTTGCCGCAGAAGGCCCCGCTTTCTATTGTCTTTCAACAAAAATGAACAGGAGTCCGGGCATTTGGGCGTCGTGATACCGCTTGAAGAAGGCAAAAACAAACAGGCATCGGTGAAGCCGCTCGTCGACCTTACGAAAGCCGACATGGAGCGGGTGAACCAGCTCATCCTGTCGAAGGCCGGTTCGGACGTGCAGATGATCCCGGAAGTCGCCAACCATCTGATCTCCTCCGGCGGCAAGCGCCTGCGTCCCATGCTGACGCTCGCGGCCGCCTCGATGTTCGGCTATGACGGCGACCACCACATCAAGCTCGCCACCAGCGTCGAGTTCATGCACACGGCGACGCTGCTGCACGACGACGTCGTCGACGAGAGCGACATGCGCCGCGGCAAGTCCACCGCCCGCATGATCTGGGGCAACCAGGCGAGCGTGCTCGTCGGCGACTTCCTGCTCGGCCAGGCCTTCAAGATGATGGTCGAGGTCGGCTCGCTGGAAGCGCTCGACGTGCTCTCCACCGCCGCCACCGTGATCGCGGAGGGCGAGGTTCTGCAGCTCTCCGTCGCCAAGAACATGGAGACGACCGAGGACGACTATCTCGAAGTCATCCGCGCCAAGACGGCCGCGCTTTTCGCCGCCGCCGCCGAAGTCGGCCCGATCATCGCCAATACCAGCCGGGCCGAGCGCAACGCGCTGAAGTCCTACGGCATGAATCTCGGCCTTGCCTTCCAGCTCGTCGACGATGCGCTGGACTATGGCGGCAAGGCCGCCGATCTCGGCAAGAACACCGGCGACGACTTCCGCGAAGGCAAGATCACGCTGCCGGTCATCCTCGCCTGGCGGCGCGGCACGGCGGAAGACCGCGCCTTCTGGCGCGAGGCCATCGAGGGCGGCAACAGCGACGACGCCAATCTGGAGCGCGCGCTCGGCCTCATCACCCGCTACGGCGGCCTTGCCGACACCATCGCCCGCGCCCAGCACTACGGCATGATCGCCCGCGACGCGCTCGCCCCGCTGCCGGCCTCGCCCTGGAAGGACGCGCTGCTCGAGGTCATCGACTTCTCGATCGCCCGCGTCAGCTGACCCGGCCCGAGAAAACGCGGGCGGCAGGATTTTCTTGCCGCACCGCGCCAAAAAAGCCATTCTCTGCCGTCATGAGTCCGTGACTGATTTGGGCGCCATCGTGGCACGATGTGCCATGCGCGGCTCGGGGCGAACTCCATACCTTCCGGCGAAAGGCATTTTGATGCGGCATTCCCTTCTCCTTCGGCTTCTTTCCGGCGTGGCGATTGCGGCCAGCATCGCGCTCACCGGTCCTCTGGCGGCATTCGCGGAGGACAAGCCCGCAGCAGCGGCCACAGCCGCCGCGGAGGAAACGCCGTTCGATCCGCTCAGCGTCAACACCTTCTCGGGCGCGTTCCTCGCCGCCCGCACGGCGGATTTCGACAAGGACTACGAGACCGCCGTCACGCTCTACAAGATCGCGCTGCAGTTCGACCCGACCAATTCGGACGTCAAGCAGCGCCTGATGGTAACGCACCTGATGAACGGCGACTTCTCCGAAGGCGTGAAGCTCGCCGACACGCTGAAGAACGATCCGGCCGTCGAGCGCATCACCTCGGTCGTGCGCGCCATGGAGGCGATCCGCAAGCGCGAATACAAGACCGCGGAAAAGATCCTCGCCTACAAGGGCCCGAACGATCTCGACCGCATGATGAACGACCTGCTGCTTGCCTGGGCCAAGTTCGGCGACGGCAAGCCGAAGGAAGCGCTGAAGCTCATCAGCGGCATGCAAGGACCGGAATGGCTCGCCATCTTCAAGAACTATCATGCCGGCGCGCTGGCGGCTGCCGCGGGAGACAAGACGACGGCCCGCGCACGGCTCAACGAGGCGATCCTCGACCGTAACGGCGCGAGCGCCGCGCCCGACACGTTCCTGCGCGCCGTGATGGCACTGGCACGGCTGGAAGCGCGCGAGGGCAACAGGCAGAAGGCGCTCGACGCGGTTTCCGTCGGCGACAACTTCGTCAACAGCTATGCGCCGCTGAAGGCGCTTCGCCAGAGCATCGAGGCCGGCGACAAGCAGGAGCAGCAGGTACGCACCGCCGCGCAGGGCGCCGCCGCCGTGCTCTTCTCCATCGGCGGGGCGCTGAACCGCGAGGGCGCGGAAGACATCGTCTCGCTCTATCTGCAGGCCGCCCACGCGCTCGATCCCGACAGCGACGATGTGCTGGTGCTTCTGGGCGGCCTTGCCGAGACCCAGAAGAAGCCGGAAAAGGCGATCGAATATTACCGCGCCGTGCCGGAAAAGTCGCCGATGCGCCGCATTTCCGAGCTGCAGCTCGGCCTCAACCTCAACGACACCGGCAAGCCCGACGATGCCAGGAAGCATCTTCAGGAGCTGATCGATGCCGATCCCTCCGACCTGCGCTCCTATCTGGCGCTCGGCAGCGTGCTTTCCGACGCCAAGGACTACAAGGCGATGGGCGCGCTCTACGACAAGGCCGTCGACGTCATCGGCTCCGTGCCGCAGCGCACCCATTGGACCATCTTCTTCCAGCGCGGCATCGCCTATGAACGCCTGAAGGAATGGGACAAGGCCGAGCCCAACTTCCGCAAGGCGCTGGAGCTCAATCCGGACCAGCCGCAGGTGCTGAACTATCTCGGCTATTCCTGGGTGGACATGAACCTGAACCTCGACGAGGGCCTGGACATGATCCGCAAGGCGGTGAGCCTCAAGCCCGACGACGGCTATATCGTCGATTCGCTCGGCTGGGCCTATTATCGCATGGGCCGCTTCGATGACGCGGTGGCGGAACTGGAACGGGCGGCCGAACTCAAGGCCGGCGACCCGACCATCAACGATCACCTGGGCGATGCCTACTGGCGCGTCGGCCGCAAGCTGGAAGCCACCTTCCAGTGGAACCGCGCGCTCGGCCTGAAGCCGGAAGAAGCGGAGATACCCAAGATCAAACTGAAGGTCGAGAACGGCCTGCCGGACCTGCCGAAAACCGTCCCTGCCTCCGCGGAAGCCAAGGACGACAAGCCCGCGCAGAACACCTCGCCGGAAGGCAAGGCGACAGACCGCAAGTCCTGACGCGATGCCCGTCGAAAGCCTTTCGGGCTTGGCCGTTGTCGAACCGGCACCGGCCAAGATCAACCTCGCGCTCGCCGTCGTCGGCCGGCGCGAGGATGGCTACCACCTCCTCGACAGTCTCGTGACCTTCGCCGCCTTCGGCGACCGCATCGGCCTGTCGCCCGCGGCCGAAGACCGGTTCACGCTTTCCGGCCGCTTTTCCGAGACCCTTGCTGCAGGGGGCGACAACCTCGTCATCCGTGCCCGGGACCGCCTGCGCGCTGCGCTCGCCCGACACGGCAAGGCCGCCCCGCCCGTCCACATCCATCTCGAAAAGAACCTGCCCATCGCCTCCGGCATCGGCGGCGGCTCGGCGGATGCGGCGGCGACACTGCGCGGCCTCGAGGTGCTCTGGCGGGCCCGCCTGCCGCACGGGGAGCGCGAGGCGCTTGCCCTCGGGCTCGGCGCGGACGTGCCGATGTGCCTTGCCGGCCGCCCGCTGATCGCCCGCGGTATCGGCGAGGACATCACGCCCGTCGCCCTGCCGGCGCTGCCGATGGTGCTGGTCAATCCGCTGGTCGGTGTTTCCACGCCGGCGGTCTTCAAGGCGCTCGCCTCCCGGCACAATCCGCCGCTCATCCTGAACGACGCGCCTGCCGGCTGGCTCGATGCCATCGGCGGCCTGCGCAACGATCTGGAGCCCCCTGCCCGCGCGCTCTGCCCGGATATCTCCATGATCACGGAAAGCCTTGCCGCGACGGATGCGCGCGTGGTGCGCATGTCCGGTTCCGGCGCCACCTGCTTCGCGCTATATACGAGCGAGGCGGCGGCGGAAGCGGCGGCGGCGATGCTGGCGCAGCGCCATCCCCGCTGGTTCGTCACCGCCACCCGGACAATCGGAGGCAGCGATGGCGAAGCTTGACGAAACGAGACCCTTCATTCCCGTCGGCATCGCCGTGCTCACCGTCTCCGACACGCGAACGCCCGAGACCGACCGCTCCGGCGATACGCTCGCCGCACGCATTGCCGATGCCGGCCACCGCCTCGTCGCCCGCGCCATCGCGCCGGACGATGTCGGCGCGATCCGCGCCCGGGTGGAGGCTTGGACGCGCGACGAAGCCATCGACGTCGTCATCACCACCGGCGGCACGGGCTTTACCGGCCGCGACGTGACGCCGGAGGCGCTGGAGCCGATCTTCGAGAAGCGTATGGACGGCTTTTCCGAGGTCTTCCACCGCATCTCCTACGACAAGGTCGGCACCTCGACGATCCAGTCGCGCGCGACCGGCGGCGTCCTCAACGCCACCTTCGTCTTCGTGCTGCCGGGCTCGCCCGGCGCCTGCAAGGACGCCTGGGACGGCATCCTCAAGGCGCAGCTCGACTATCGCCACATGCCCTGCAATTTCGTGGAAATCATGCCGCGCCTCGACGAGCATCTGAAACGCTCGACCGGCTGACCGCACTCTCTAATTCTGTGTTTTAATGCGCATCGCCTTCACCGCCCAGGCCGGCACGATCTCGGCGAGGAGCTCGCGCACCGCCCGGCCGTTGGCGATGTCCGCCAGCGCCATGCCCGGGCGCAGGCCCGCCGCCGCCGTGCGCTTGCTGACGAGGTAGCCTTGTTCGAGCAGCGACCTGCGGCCGAGCCGCTGGAGGAAGCCTCGGCGGTGGTTGCGGGAAGCGGCGAAGCGCGCCGGCTTCAGATCGATCGCGACATGGTCGGTGACGGCGTCCACCCAGCCCGCCAGCGGCCGGGCACCGGGCTCCAGCAGCAGCAGCCAGTCGCCGCGCGCCGACTGCACCACGTCCTTCAGGTCCCAGTCCGTCAGAAACCGGCAACCGGCGGCGTCGGCCACCCGCGCCGAGCCGTCGGTCGAACCGTGGTCGAGCACGATCACGTCACGCACCACGCCTTCGACCGCGCCCGCCACGAGCGCGGAAAGCGTCTGCGCCAGTTCCGCCTCGTCGTTGTGGCATTCCATGATGATCGTCAGCATTCCTTCCCATACCGCATCGCAGCATCGATTGCCACCATCCGGCCGCCCTGCCGGGCGGAACGGAAATTTGTTCTTGCAATGTTCTCATTTCGGCGATAGGAATATAGTCATTGAATCGGGGCGAGACGGCCCCGCCCGGAGACAGCCATGAACGATCTTGTGAGCCTCAGGCAGGGCGCATTGGCGCCCGGCCACACGAAGGACGTTGCCGATGCGCTGATGGCGCAGACGGGCATGCGGGTCGACGGCGACCGGCGGCGCGGCCGCGCAGCAAGCCTCAATTTCACCGGCCGTTTCGAGCCGGTGACGCGCGAGACATTCGACGACGGCTGGCAGACGCTGGAGGAGCTTCCCCCCTTTCGCACGGAAGTGCAGGTCGAGAAGCCCCGCACGATCATCACCCGCAACGAATCGCCGGACATTCCCTTCGACCGCTCGATCAATCCCTATCGCGGCTGCGAGCACGGCTGCATCTACTGCTTCGCCCGGCCAACCCATGCCTTCATGGGCCTCTCCGCCGGCCTCGACTTCGAGGCGAAGCTCTTCGCCAAGCCCGATGCGCCGAAGCTTTTGGAACGCGAGCTTTCCAGGCCCGGCTACAAGCCGCGCGTCATCGCCATCGGCACCAATACGGATCCCTACCAGCCGATCGAGAAGGAATGGCGCATCATGCGGCAGATCCTCGACGTGCTGGACAAGGCGAACCATCCGGTCTCCATCGTCACCAAGTCGGCGCTGGTCATGCGCGACATCGACATCCTCTCGCGCATGGCGGCGCGCGGGCTCGCCTGGGTCGGCATGTCCGTCACCACGCTCGACCGCAAGCTCGCGCGCACCATGGAGCCGCGCGCCGCGACCCCGCCGCGCCGGCTGGAAGCGATCCGCGCGCTGTCGGAAGCCGGCATCCCGACGGCGATCATGATGGCGCCGATCATCCCCGGCCTCAACGACCACGAGATCGAGCGAGTGCTCGATTCGGGCAAGGCGGCGGGCGCGCTGGAAGCGAGCTACGTCCTGCTCCGCCTGCCGCTGGAGGTAAGCCCGCTCTTCCGCGACTGGCTGCTGCGCAACTACCCCGACCGCTACCGCCACGTCATGTCGCTGGTGCGCTCCATGCGCGGCGGCAAGGATTACGACGCGGAGTTCGGCAAGCGCATGAAGGGCGCCGGCCCCTATGCCTGGCAGATCGCCCGCCGCTTCGAAATGACCGCCAAGCGGCTGGAACTGACCCGCACCCGCCGCAACCTCGCCATCGACCAGTTCATCCCGCCCTCGGGCAGCGGCGTGCAGCTTTCGCTGCTGTAAATGCGCATCGCAGGCGAGGGATGTGTCGCCACACATCTCTCTCCGGCAAGCCTATCGCTATGGAATTGGATCTCGCCATTCTTCCCTTTCTCCTCGGGGAGAAGGTGACCCGAAGGGCCCGATGAGGGGGCCTATACAGCTAACGGCATTGAATATGCCCTCCGGCCCGATAGCAGGCCGGCCTCGGCAGAACCGCTTTCCGGCCCGCGCCATCCCCTGGGCGTCCCGGAAGCTCCTCCGGCGCGCCGCATCCGCCGGAGGACTTGCAGGGAATCGGACGGATGTGCATGGTCTCCGCCATGGCCAAGAGCATATCCTCCGATTCCCGCCTCCTTTTCGACATGCCCGAAGGGCCCGATTTCTCGATGGAGATCGCGGCCCGCAAGCGGGGCCTGTGGCCGGTCGCCGGCACGGACGAAGCCGGGCGCGGCCCGCTCGCCGGCCCCGTCGTCGCCGCCGCCGTGGTGCTCGACCCGGACAATATCCCGCCCGGCCTCCACGATTCCAAGCAGCTGAGCGCGGCAAAACGTGAGTTGCTTTTCGCGCTCATCATGCAGAGCGCCTTCGTCTCTGTCGCGTCCAGCTCTTCGCGCCGTATCGACGTCATCGATATCCGCAAGGCCAGCCTCGACGCCATGCGACGGGCCGTCGCCGGCCTCGAGGTCACGCCGAAGCTGGTCCTGACGGACGGCCGCGACGTGCCACCGGGGCTCGCCTGCGAAGGCCGCGCCGTCGTCAAGGGCGATGCCCTCTCCGTCTCCATCGCCGCAGCCTCCATCGTCGCCAAGGTCATGCGCGACCGCATGATGGCCCGCGCCGAAGCCACCTTCCCCGGCTACGGCTTCGCCATCCACGCCGGCTACGCCACGGAAGTCCACCGCAAGGCTATCGCATCAATAGGGCCTTGCCGCCTTCACCGCATGAGCTTCCGGCCGCTCAAGCAGGATTGACGCGCCGACCCGTACGGGGTCTGCGGAACCCGCTTTTGGCCGGCCCCCTCCCTACACGCGTCTTCCTGGACTATGCTTCACTTGGAACGGGCGATCTGGAGCCGCGCTATGGAGAAGGCTGTAAGGCGACTACTCGAGCGGTACGAACGCTTTTTCAACCGCTCTCTGCGCGGCAAGTCAGACATGAGCGAACTCGCATCGCTTTATGCTTCCGAGTTCATAGGCGCCGCTCCCGCCGGGGTAAGAACCGGGAAGAACGACGATCAATTCAGGCGAGGCATGGCGCAGGGCCATGATCGCTACCGCGCGATCGGGACGAAGGAAATGCGGATACGCGATATCCGCCTGTCCCCGATCGATGAGCATCATTGCATGGCCCATGTCGCCTGGACCGCCACCTATGCGCGGACAGATCGGCCGGACGTCGCCATAGATTTTGACGTTCACTATCTGGTTCAGGTGCTGGACGGGGAGCCGAAGATTTTCGGCTGGATATCGGGTGACGAACAGGCGCTTTTGAAGAAGCATGGCATAGCCTGACCTTCAGCGGCGGGTCGGCTATAATCGGCGAAGCAGCCGCCAATACAAAAAGGCCGCCCCGGGGGCGGCCTTTCCAAATCGTTCTGCGAAAGGCACCTCAGTTGAGGCGGGCCTTCACTTCCTTGACGGCGTTGTCGAAAAGCGTCTTGCCGGTGGTCGCATCCGCCTTGGCGGTGATGACCTTCTCGGCAGCGGCGACGGCGAGGTCGACGGCGGCGGCGCGCACGGCGTTGATCGCGTCGGCTTCCGCCTGCTTGATCTTCTGCTCGGAGAGCACCGTGCGGCGGGCGACGTATTCCTCGGTCTTCTGCTTGGCTTCGGCGGTCAGCGCGCTTGCCTCGCGTTCAGCGGCGGCGACGATGCTGGCGGCTTCCGCCTCGGCATCCTTGCGCTTGCGCTGGTACTCTGCGAGCAGGTGCTGGGCTTCCTCGCGAAGACGCTTGGCTTCCGCCAGCTCGTTCTGGATCTTCTCGGCGCGGGCGTCGAGACCCTTGGCCATCATGCCCGGAACCTTGAGATAGGCGATGAGGGCCAGGAACAGCAGGAGGCCGACAAAGGCGTAGAATGTTGCGTCGAATTCCATCGAAACCTCCCTTACTCGCCTGCGACCGTCTTCACGGCGGAAGCGATCTCGGCCTTGGTGGCCTTGGCGCCGATCAGCTGTTCGACGACGGCGGCCGTGGTTTCCTCAGCGATGGAGCCGACATCGGCAAGCGCCTTGGCCTTGATTTCGGCGATGCGGTTCTCGGCACCGGCGATCTTATCCTGCAGCGAGGCTTCGATCTTGGCGCGTTCGGCATCGGCCTTGGCCTTGGCTTCGTCGCGGGCGGTCGAGGCAATGGCGCTGCCCTTGGCACGGGCGCTCGCGAGGTCCTGCTCGTAGGACGCAATCGCGGCATCCGCTTCCGCCTTCAGGCGTGCGGCTTCGTCGAGATCCTGCGCGATGCGGTCATGACGCGTCTCGAGGATGCCGCCGATGCGCGGAATGACAACCTTCGACATGAGAAGGTAGAAAAGACCGAAGGTGATCGCCAGCCACAGGAGCTGCGATGCGAATGTGGTCTGGTCGAAAGGCGGGAAGACGCCGGTGGCGTGCTCTTCACCATGTGCGACACCCGTTTCGGTGTGCACTTCGCCTGCCGGCTGGGCCTCATGCGTGGTAACAGCAGGAGTCTCGGCCTGGGCGATTTCGAAAGGGGTGGACTCGGCCGACGCCGGGGTCACGGACATGCTCACCTCCAGGGGGCACTCTCAATCATGTACTCAAGCGTACGGTGGACCACGGCCCAAAGGGCCATGGTCCGATCCTCTGCCGATATCAGACGGCGAAGAGGAGGAGGAGAGCGATGAGCAGCGAGAAGATGCCCAGAGCTTCCGTAACGGCGAAGCCGAATACGAGACGGCCGAACTGGCTGTCAGCAGCAGACGGGTTGCGCAGAGCGCCGGAGAGGTAGTTGCCGAAGATGTTGCCGAGGCCGAGAGCCGTGCCGGCAAGACCGAACGTGGCAAGACCTGCGCCGATGAACTTTGCTGCTTCCGCTTCCATGTTGAACTCCTTGAATGGGTTGTTGCGGCTTATGAGCGACGCCCGAGGGCGCCGACGACTGTTTCCTTAGTGACCACCCGGATGCACGGCATCGTTGAGGTACATGCATGTCAGAACTGCGAAGACATAGGCCTGCAGGAACGACACGAGGAATTCGAGACCGGTCAGGGCGACGGTCATGAGAAGGGGCAGGACGGCGCCTGCGACACCCACGGCGCCGAGGGCGCTCAGCGAGGTGACGAAGCCGGCGAAGACCTTCAGCGTGATGTGACCCGCCAGCATGTTGGCGAAGAGACGGATCGAGAGGCTGATCGGGCGCGAGAGGAACGAGATGACCTCGATCGAGACGACCAGCGGAAGAAGCGCGCCGGGCACGCCGGAGGGCACGAAGAGCTTGAGGAAGCCGAAGCCGTGCTTGTAGAAACCGTAGACGATGACCGTGCCGATGACGAGGATCGCCAGGGCGAAGGTGACGATGATCTGGCTGGTGACCGTGAAGAAATAGGGCATCATGCCGATGAGGTTCGCCGTCAGCACGAACATGAAGAGCGAGAAGACGAACGGGAAGAACTTCATCCCGTGGCTGCCCGCCCCTTCCCTCAGCATCGAGGCGATGAACTCGTAGGACATTTCCGAGACCGACTGCATGCGGCTCGGCACGAGGCCGCGCTGACCGGTGGTGAAGTAGAGGAAACCCGCGGCGACCGCGACGGTGGCGACCATGAACAGCGAGGAATTGGTGAACGAGAAATCGATGCCGCCGATTTCGATCGGAACAATCTTGTTGACCAGGAACTGATGGGTCGGATCGTTGGACACCGCTTATCTCTCTCGCTTGCCCGCCTTGCGGCGGAAGTCACCCACTATAGGGACCACGCCGTCAGGCGCCGTCCTTCGTCTCGGTTTCGTCCCGCCTGCCGCCGGCCTTGCCGGGCTCTCGCCCCGCCAGCCTGTCGACCGGATGGGGCGATGCCACCATGCCAGCCGCGCGCATGACGTTCAGAACGCCGGCACCGAAGCCAAGGAGCAGGAAAACGATCATCCCCCAAGGCCCTGTACCCGCAAAATGGTCCAAAAGATAGCCCAGAAGCGCCCCGACGATGACGGCTGCGACGAACTCGCTCGAGAGCTTCATGGCGACCGCGTAGCCTGTACGGCTCTCGGCTGCCCTCGCCTCGGCGGCTGCATCCGCCCCGTCTGTCTTGCGCCGCTCCGCGAGTTCCGCGTCGAGGCGTTTCAGCCGGTCTTCCAGACTTTCCTTTTGCTGATCGGTCATGGCGCCTTCCTCGTCTTTCTCCGCCGGTGCATTCGCCCCATTGCGGACATATTAAAGGCTAGGCTGCAAGCCATATCCGACCCCTTTTGAAGTCGGGCGCAACATAGTTTTAGGTGCCGGTATAGTCAAGGCATGGCGAAGCTTTGCGCAACACCAAAAATATCGAACAATATCAGTTAATTAACAGGATTCATGCGGAGGCCGCGACTCTCCGCCCCGGGAATCGCGCGCGGTGTGGCACGGACTCACCACACCCGCCGGACGATCGGCAGGCCCCTCAGCTCCAGCCGCCGCCATAGGTGCGGTAGAAGATATGCTTGCCGATCTTGGCCACGCGCTTCATCGTCCGCCCCCAGGGCGGGTTCACATAGGTCGCGTGGTAGTGGGTGGCCGAGCCGACGTCGTCGAGCCAGATCTTGCCGGCGGTGACGGCCATGGCAACTTCCTTGGCCGTCTTCCAGTTCCAGGGCGAGAGGATCAGGTCGGGAATGCGGTCGCAGGCGAAGGAGAACTGGCAGCGGCCGCGCCAGTTTTCGTTCTGGTAGACGACGCCGCAGATGGTTTTCGGATAGGCGGGATTGCGCACGCGGTTGAGGATGACCTGCGCGACGGCGGCCTGGCCCTTCACCTCCTCGCCGCGCGCCTCGAAATAGATGCCTTCGGCAAGGCATTTCTGTTCCTTGGCGCTGAAGACCTCCGCCGGCAGGGCCGTTGCGGCCCAGGCGTGATCGTCGGGAGAGATGTCGGGAATGAAGCGGCCGAGTTCCTCCTTGGGCTTCAGGATCGAATCGAAAGGCGATTCCCGGGCATAGTCCGGCCCGACGGGAGCATAGGCGGTGGCGAGTACGTCGGCCTTGTCGTTGGTGACGAGGCTGGCGAGCATGGGCGAGACGCCCGGATCCTTGTGCGCGGCCTTCTTCTTGTAGAAGGCAGTGGCGATGGCGATCTCCTTGCCCTTGATCTGCGGCTTGGCGAAAGCCATGCGCTCCTCGGCGTCGAAGACCGGCGAAAGCAGCGAGCTGGTGCGCTCCAGGATCGAGCCGGCGGCAAAGCCCTTCGGCGGCAGGACGGGCAGGACGGCGATGATGCGGCCCTTCTTGTCGCGACGGTTGATGCGTTCCTCGTCGGGAATTCCGCCCTTGCCCTTGTCTTCGCTGAGCACCGCCGCCTTGACGCCGCCCGGCAGGTCCACCCCGGCCCCGCTCTCGATGCCGCCGGTGGTCATGGCGTCGGCGAAGTCGATCTCGATCTCGTGCACGGAACCGGCGGGCGAGCGCGTCAGCACCATGGTCTGATTGCCACCCTTGCGGTTGAGGCCGGCAAGATAGGTGGCAAGGTCGGTCCTTGCCGATTCGGTGGGAACGATGGCGGCAAGACCGAGCCCGAGCGCCAGAGGGACTTTCCATTCCCGCTTCAGATACGCAAAGAAGCGGCCTGCCTTTGCATGACGAATGCTACGCTTACGCAACTGTCTACTCCGCACGCATGTGCAGGCCCCCGCGCCGACGGCTCGCCGGCGTGTTCTCCTGCCCGGAACTGTTCGATAGGAGCCTGCCGCGCCGAGGCACGGGCCCAAAGCGGCTCGTTGTCAGGGTAAAATGAAGCATTAACCTTGATGGTTGGTTAATGCTGATGAACCGCATCGGGGAGGCAGGTGCCTCCCCTTCACGTTTTCGTCAGACTGCGTGATCTCGCGGGTGCAGCTAGATGACGACGTGCGATCCCAGTTCCACGACACGGTTGGTCGGCAGGCGGAAGTAGTCGGAGGGATCGGTGGCGAGGTTGGCGAGCCCGATGAACAGGCGATCCTGCCACATGGGCATGCCGGACTGCGCATCGGGCACCAGCTTGCGGCGGCCGAGATAGAAGGAGGTCGACATGATGTCGAACTTGTGCCCGGCCTTGCGCATCAGCCCCAGCGCCTGCGAGACGTTCTGCGTCTCCATGAAGCCGAAGCGCATTTCGATGCGCGAGAAACGGTCGGAGATGCGCTCCACCGAGAAGCGCTCGGCCGGCACGACGCGCGGCGTGTTGGCGGTCTTGACCGTCAGGATGAAGTTCTGCTCGTGCAGGACGTGGTTGTGCTTGATGTTGTGCAGCAGCGCGGCGGGCGCGAAATCGGGATCGCTCGTCAGGAAGATCGCCGTGCCGGCGACCTGCACCGGCGCATGGGCGCTCTGCTTTTCGACGGACTTGATGAAAGCCGGCAGCGGCACCTCGATGCGGCGGGTCTTGTCGCGCAGGATGCGCGTGCCGCGCGTCCAGGTCCACATCAGCAGAACCACGGCGGCAGCGATGGTGACGGGCACGTAGCCGCCGTCATGCACCTTGAGAAGGTTCGCGCCGAGGAAGGTGAGTTCCAGGAGGAGGAGCGGTGTCAGCGCGCCGATGGCGGCAAGCGGCTTCCAGCGCCAGCGGGCACGCAGGAACTCGAAGGCCATGACGGTCGTCACCACCATCGCGCCGGTGACGGAGATGCCATAGGCCGTCGCCAGCTTCTCGGACGAGCCGAAGATGAAGACGAGCAGCATGACGCCGAAGAGCAGCACCGTGTTGACACCCGGCAGATAGATCTGGCCGGTCTGGGTTTCGGACGTGTGGAATATCTCCATGCGCGGCAGGAAGCCGAGATGGATCGCCTGCCGCGTCAGCGAGAAAGCGCCGGTGATGACCGCCTGGCTGGCGATGATGGTGGCGGCCGTCGCCAGGATGACGATCGGCAGCAGCGCCCAGTTGGGAAACATCAGGAAGAACGGATTCTCGAAGGCCTCGGGATGGGCGAGAATCAGCGCGCCCTGGCCGAGATAGTTCAGCGTCAGCGCCGGGAAGACGAGGCAGAACCAGGCCCACTGGATCGGCCGGCGGCCGAAATGGCCGAGGTCGGCGTAGAGCGCCTCGGCCCCGGTGACCGTCAGGAAGACGGCGCCGAGCACGACGAGGCCGACATAGCCCTCGTTGATCATGAAGACCACGGCGTAATAGGGATTGAAGGCGGCGAGGATGCCGAGGTCGTCGCTGATATGGCGGATGCCGCCAAGGCCCATGACGATGAACCAGATGGCGGTGATCGGACCGAAGAACTTCGACACGGCGGCCGTGCCGAGCGACTGCACGGCAAAGAGCATGACGAGGATGACGACCGAGATGGGCACGACATAGTCCCCGAGCGTCGGCGTCACCAGCTTCAGGCCTTCGACGGCGGACAGCACCGAAAGGGCGGGCGTGATCATGGCATCGCCGATGAAGAGCGCGGCGCCCACCGCCCCCATGAAGAACAGCACTGTGGCGCGCCGGCCGGCGGTCTTCATCAGGAGGGCGAGCAGCGAAAGCGTCCCGCCCTCGCCGTGGTTGTCGGCGCGCAGCAGGAAGAGCACGTATTTGAGCGTGACGATGATCGTCAGCGTCCAGATGATCAGCGAGATGAGGCCGATCACCTCGGCGCGCGTGATGCCGTCCTGCGCGACGGGGCGCAGCGCTTCTCGGAAGGCATAGAGGGGGCTCGTGCCGATGTCGCCATAGACGACGCCGATGGAACCGAGGGAGAGGAGAAACAGCGTGCGCGCCCTGCTCTGGGCCTGCGGTGCGCTACCGGGATGATGTTGCATGGGGCGATCGGGCTCTTAGAGCCAGCCTTTCCAGCGGAAGAAGAAGAACGGGAGGATTGCCGAAAGGACCATCGCGACCAGCGTCAGCGGATAGGCGGAGGCAAGATGCAGTTCGGGCATGAAGTCGAAGTTCATGCCGTAGGTCGAAGCGATCAGGGTTGGCGGCAGCAGCACGACGGAAGCGATCGAGAAGATCTTGATGATGGCGTTCTGCTCGAGATTGATGAGGCCGAGCGAGGCATCGAGCAGGAAGGTAATGTTGCCCGCCACGAAACTTGCATGTTCGGAAAGCGACTGCACGTCCCGCGTGATCGTGCGGCAGAGTTCGAGGCTCTCGCGATCCGACTGCAGGGCCGGCAGCGCATGCAGGAAGGTCAGCACACGCGACAGCGACATCAGGCTGTCGCGCGTCTTGGCAACGAGACGGTGCAAGGCCGAGACCTGCACCACGCGGTCCTCCAGATAGCGCGGCGGGCGGCGGTTAAGGTGCCGCTGGTCGCCGAACACCTCGATGGACAGCCTGTCGGCGCGGGAGACGGCGATTTCGAGGATTTCCGCGGTGCGGTCGACGACGGTTTCCAATAGGCGCGTGACCATCACGGTCGGCGAGGAACAGCCGCCGGGAATGCGGTGCATGCCGCTCTTGAAGAGCGCGAAGGAGCGCGGTTCGGCATAGCGCACCGTCAGCAGCCTGCCGGCCGTCAGGATGAAGGCGACGTCGGTCAGCTGCGGCAGGTCGCTCTCCGCCTTCACCATCAGCGAGGCGGTCATGTAGGCGGCGTTGCCGTCCGTGTAGAGGCGGCTCGAGGGCTCGATGTCCTTGAGTTCGTCGCGGGTCGGCACCTCGATGGAAAGAACGCGCTCGATCAGCGCTTCCTCCTCGCGGGTCGGCTCGACCATGTCGACCCAGACGGCGCCGGCAAGGGCTTCGGCGACCGCAGAATCTGTTTCTGCCGGCAGGGGGCGTGCCTCGCCGTTGGAACGGAAAACCGTGATCACCGGCGAATGGCTCCGGAACGGACCATCGCTCACACTCCTGGTTGGACGCCGCCGTTCAGCGGCCGGCCGCGCATATTGCTCGGCGCCGCACAAAAATCAAGCTTTCGCCACGAACGCGCCGAAAGCGTAAAGGTTCACCTATTCGAAGACGATGGAAGGCGCGCCGCGGGTGCCCTTGTCCTTCAACGCCTCCAGTTCCTGCCAGACACGGGTCGCGATCTCGCGGTAGATCTTCGCGGCCGCCCCATCCGGGTTGGAAACGACGACGGGCGTGCCGGCATCGGAGGTTTCGCGGATGTCCATGGTCAGCGGCACCTCGCCGAGGAACGGCACGCCGATGCGCTCGGCCTCCCTGCGCGCGCCGCCGTGCCCGAAGATATCATAGCGGTTGCCGGTGTCGGGAGCGATGAAATAGCTCATGTTCTCGACGATGCCGAGCACCGGCACCTCGACCTTGCTGAACATGTTGAGGCCCTTGCGCGCGTCGATGAGGGCGAGGTCCTGCGGGGTGGAGACGATGACCGCGCCGGCGAGCGGCACCTGCTGGGCCATGGTGAGCTGGGCGTCGCCCGTGCCGGGCGGCATGTCGACGACGAGCACGTCGAGCTCGCCCCAGGCGACCTCGCGCAGCATCTGCATCAGCGCCGACTGGATCATCGGCCCGCGCCAGATCATCGCCACCTCCTCGTCGACGAGGAAGCCCATGGACATGACCTTGATGCCGTAATTCTCCATCGGCTTGATGATGCGGCCCTCGATCTGCTGCGGGCGGCCCGAGATTTTCAGGAGCCGCGGCATGGAGGGGCCGTAGATGTCGGCATCTAGGATACCGACGCGAAGGCCGTTGGCCTTCAGCGCCAGCGCGAGGTTGACCGAAGTGGTCGACTTGCCGACGCCGCCCTTGCCGGACGCGACGGCGATGATGGCGCCGACGCCGGGAATGCCGGCCTTCGCACGCTGCGGCGGCTGGCCGGGCGCGGCATGGCTGTGACCTGCATGGCCGTGGGCCGCGCCGCCACCGGGCGGCGGGGGGGCCGGCGCGCGGGCGGCGGCCGGGCCGGAAGCGGCGCGCTTGTCGGCCGTCAGCGCCACCATGGCGGCCTTGATGCCGGGGATTTCCTTGACGACGCGTTCGGCGGCGGCGCGCAGCGGATCGAGCTCGCGGGCGCGCTCGGCCGGGACGGTGATGGAAAAATAGGCCTTGCCGTCGGAGATGAACACGTCCGAGACGAGGCCGAGGTCGACGATGTTGCCGTCCATGTCCGGACCGCGCACCGTGCGTAGCCGTTCCAGCACCTGTTCCTTGCTTACATCCGTCATGAGACCCTCGATGAATACCCTCGCGGCCTGGCCGCTGCCTTTATCCCCGTAGATAGTGCACGCAAAGGCCGCCGCCAAACGAATTTGCCGGCGACGGGCACTTGCGGCTTTGCGGCAGGTTGCCTCAGGCGATCAGCCCGCGGCGGATGGCCTTGACCACGGCCTGGGTGCGGTTGACCGCCTCCAGCTTGCGCGTGACCTGGTTGAGGTAGTGGTTCACCGTGTGCTCGGAGAGGCCGAGGATCTCGGCGATCTCCAGGCTCGTCTTGCCCGCCGCCGTCCAGCTCAGGCACTGGATCTCGCGGTCGGTCAGCATGACCTGTCCCGACTTCCAGGCCGAGCCGATCTCGGCAAGCCGGTTGAAGAGATGCACGGAGATCATCTGCAGCATCAGCCGGTCGTCGCGGCCGAGCGTCGCGCTCTCGCCACCCCAGACCACCGCGCCGCGATTGCCGAGCGCGTCATGCACGGGGAAGAAATGGCCGACCAGCATGCCATGGCCGGTCATCATATCGAGCAGTTCGCTGAAATCGGCATGTTCGGAGGATTCGCCGATCCATTCGCGCATGTCGTAGGTGAAGGGAACCGTGGTCAGCCGCAGCTTACGGATGCCGGCGCTCTGGCGGACCATGCGCATGGCGTCGTACTTGGCGAGGACCTCCTGCGGCCAGTTGCTGACGATGGAATAGGCCGAGAGCTTTTCCGCCTCGAAACCCGGCAGCGTGAAGACGATGAAATACCTGAGGCCGTATTCCTCGCACTTGCGGCGCATGTAGCGCACGATGTCGAACTGCGTCTCGAGAGCTGCGATCTCGGCGCCTTCGTCCTGCACCTGCTTTTCGCCGTTTCTGGTCTCGTCATCCGTCATGGTGCCCCGCAAAGAATAGTCCTCCCCTTGGGCAGTTGGAGCGGGACCGCACGCTTTCCAGAAAGTCACAAGGTTTTTTATGCATCAGTTCAAAAGCCCGGCGCGGATCGCCTTGGCGACCGCTTGAACCCGGTTGACCGCATCGAGCTTGCGCGTTGCGCGGTTCAGGTAATGATTGACAGTATACTCCGAGAGACCGAGGATTTCCGACATTTCCACGCTGGTCTTGCCGGCGGACGCCCAGGACAGGCACTCGATCTCCCGGCGCGACAGCGACACGTTCGGCCCGCGGCCGGAGCGACGCTCGACGACTTCCGTGAAGATCTGGTTCGCCAGCGCGTTGAGCTCGGCCATCTCGCGCGGCTGCAGGAGCTCGCGCGTGCCGCCGAAGGCGAGCGCGCCGCGCAGGCCCGCCGAATTGTGCGCCGGGAAATAGGCCCCGCGCGACAGGCCGTGCCGCTCGAAGAGGTCCGCGGCGATCGCTGCCTTGCCGTCGATGCGCCGGCGGTTGGTGCCGTCCGCGTCATAGACGAAGGGATTGGTGCTCTGGCGCAGGCGCTCGACGACGGGACTGCCGAAAATCAGGCCCGCATGGTCGTAGGTCCTCAGCATCTCGTCCGGCCAGGAGGTCAGGAGAACGCTGGAGGAGAAATCCGTGGAGGTCTCGGACGGGACGGTGATCAGGAGATAGCCGCGGAACCCGAAGTGCCTCGCGATGCCCTCCAGCCTTTCGGCGACGTCCTCCTCCGCGGCCAGGGCCGACAGGTTCGTACCCCATCGGTTCTGGAACTGTGCAGATGTCGTATGGATTCGATCCGCCATATCCCTTTTTCCTTCAGCAATGCACGCGCTCGCGCGGCAGAACAGCTCCATCCGCACAATGCACCTGCTTGCCTCAGGAACCCCCGTGTCCCAATGCAAGTATGTTCGAGAACCGCGCCTCAAGTCCGCGGCAAGCGACGCGGCTCGAACAAGCCGGTCAAGGGGAAAGCTAATGGCGACCCCAATCCACGTCCAGCGCGATTTTCTAATTTACCGTAAAATCGGGAGGCAAAACAACTTAGCCATAGGCTGCACGCCGCATAATCCACTTATCGTTGCGGGCCGAGCCTTGCGGCAAGTTCCTCCATGATCGCGCGCGCCGCCCGGCGCACCGACGGCGCCCATGCTTCGAGCTGCGCCTGCCCGACCCTGTAGGCCGGTCCGGTGACGGAAACGCCGGCCACCAGCCCGCGCCCGCTGTCGATGACGGGGGCGGCGACGCAGCGGATGCCCGGCTCGTGCTCCTCCCTGTCGAAGGCGATGCCGCTCTCGCGGATCCCTGAGAGCTCGGCCAGCAGCGCGGCGCGGTCCGTGATGGTCTGCGGCGTGAAGCTGCGGAACTCCAAATCTCCCAGGATCGCATCGAGCGCGGCGGCGTCGAGCACCGAAAGCGCCGCCTTACCGACGCCGGTGCAATAGGCGGGCGACGCATTGCCAATCTGGGAATTCATGCGGACGGCCTGCCGGCTTTCGACCTTGTCGAGATAGATGATCTCGCGCCCGCGCAGCACGCCGAGATGCACCGTCTCGCCCGTCTCCCCGTGCAGCGCCTCGAGGAAGGGCGCGGCGACGGCGCGGAACTCGTTACGCGCCCAGGAGGCCGAGGCGAGCTTCAACAGGCGAAGGCCCGGCACATAGGCGTGGTCGGGCCGCAATTCCAGCAGTCCTTCCTGCACCAGATGGGAAAGCTGGCGGTGCAGCGTGCCGCGCGGCTGGCCGCTGACGGCGAGCACGTCGGTAAAGCGCATTGGCCTTTCGGAAAGCGCCACCGTCTCCAGCACGGCGACCGCCTTGCCGAGCGTGCCGGTTCCGCCCTCCTCGTTCCGCGTCGTCGTCATCGTCGCAGCCCTTTTCCATCCCTTGACAGGCCGGCATCGTAGCGGAATAATTCCGAATAATCAAACTCAGTTCCAAATAATGGAACATTTCGGGAGAAAGCGATGGCTGGCCGCTATCCGGACCTCGCAGGACAGGGCGTGCTCGTCACCGGCGGCGGCTCGGGCATCGGCGCGGCGCTGGTCGCCGGCTTTGCCGCCGAGGGTGCGCGAGTCGCCTTCCTCGACATCGCCGAGGCGGACAGCCGCACGCTCGTCTCCGGCCTGGAAGGCAAGGTGGAGCACCTGCCGCATTATATAAGGACGGACCTGCGCGATATCGACGCCCTGCGCGCGGCGGTCGCCGAGGCCGCATCCGTGCTCGGCGGCATCCGCGTGCTCGTCAATAATGCGGCGCGCGACGACCGGCACGCGCTGGAAACCGTCGAGCCCGACTACTGGGACGAGAACCAGGCGGTGAACCTGCGCCACCACTTCTTCGCCGCACAGGCCGTCGCGCCGCACATGCGCGCAAATGGCGGCGGGGCGATCGTCAGCTTCTCCTCCATCGCCTTCCTGCTCAACATGGGCGAGCTGCCGGCCTATGCGACCGCCAAGGCGGGCATCGTCGGCCTCACCAAGTCGCTCGCCGGCCGGCTCGGCCCGGACAATATCCGCGTCAACGCCATCCTGCCCGGCATGGTGCTGACCGAGCGGCAGAAGCGCCTGTGGATCGACGAGGCGGCGATTGCCGGCGGCATCGACCGCCAGTGCCTGAAGCGCTCGCTCGTCGCCGCCGACATGGTCGGCCCCTGCCTCTTCCTGGCGTCGGACGCCGCCGCCGCCATCACTGCCCAAACGCTCATCGTCGACGGAGGCATGCTCTGATGACCGAACCCACCCCGCAACGCACCGCCGGGCCTGCCTATGTGGCGGTGGACTGGGGAACCTCCAGCTTCCGCCTCTGGCTGATCGGCCGGGACGGCGGCGTTCTTGCCGAGCGCCGTAGCGGCGAAGGCATGACGACGGCCGCCCGCACCGGCTTTGCCGAGGTGCTGGCAAGCCACCTTGCCGCGATTTCCGCGCCGGCGGGCCTGCCGGTCCTCATCTGCGGCATGGCGGGCGCCAAACAGGGCTGGATCGAGGCCGGCTATCTCGACACGCCCGCCGCGCTCGCCGACATTCCGGCCGCCGCCGTGCGCATTCCCGGCATTGACGCGGATATCCGCATCCTGCCCGGCCTTGCGCAGCGGGACGCCATGGCTCCCGACGTGATGCGCGGCGAGGAAACGCAGCTTCTCGGCGCCGCCGGCGAACTCGGCAACGGCGACCATCTCGTCTGCATGCCCGGCACGCACAGCAAATGGGTCCGCCTTTCCGGCGGCAGGGTCGAGGGCTTTTCCACCTTCATGACCGGCGAGCTCTTCGAGGCCATCGCCAAGAACACCATCCTCAGCCACGCCATTGCCGAGGCCGGCGCGATCTCCGGCGACAATGCCGCCTTCCGCGCCGCCGTCGCCCGCATGGTGGAAAAGCCGGCGCTCGCCACGAGCCAGCTCTTCTCCGTACGCGCCGGCTCGCTGATCGCCGGGCTTTCGCCCGAGGATGCCAAGGCGCGGCTTTCCGGCACCTTGATCGGGCTGGAGATCGCGGGCGCGCTTTCGCTCGTCGCGGAAGGAACCCCCGTCGCGCTCGTCGTTTCCGGCGGGCTCGGCGCGCTCTACAGCGAGGCGCTCGCCGCCGCCGGCCTCACCCCTTCCCTCATCGATGCCGATGCCGCCGTGCGCAACGGCCTTGCCGCGGGCGCCAGGGCGCTCTGGTCCCTTTAAAGAAAGCTGGAAACAATGAGCCGTATTCCCTTCCCCCCCATGAAGCACCCGCTGATCGCCATCCTGCGCGGCCTGAAGCCGGGCGAGACCGAGGATGTCGTCGGCGCGCTGATCGACACCGGCTTCACCGCCATCGAGATCCCGCTGAACTCGCCGGAACCGTTCAGGTCGATCGAGATCGCCGTGAAGATGGCGCCGGAAGGCTGCCTGATCGGCGCCGGCACCGTGCTGACCGTCGCCAACGTCAACCGCCTCGCCGATGTCGGCGGGCGCCTGATGGTCAGCCCGAATGTCGAGCCGGAGGTGATCTCCACCGCCGCCGCCAAGGGCATGGTGACGATGCCCGGCGTCTTCACCCCGACCGAGGCGCTTGCCGCCGCCCGGGCCGGCGCGACGGGCCTGAAATTCTTCCCGGCCAGCGTGCTCGGCCCGGCCGGCATCAACGCGATCCGCGCCATCCTGCCGGCGGACCTCGAAATCGCCGCGGTCGGCGGCGTCTCGGAGAAGAACTTCGCCGACTATGCCGCCATCGGCATCCGCAGCTTCGGCCTCGGCTCCAGCCTCTACAAGCCCGGCATGACGGGCGCCGAGGCCCGCGCCCGCGCCGTGGCCACCATCGAAGCCTATGATGCCGTCTACGGGGCAAACCGATGACCGGAACCCATGCCTTTACCGGCCGCACGCTCTGCGAGACCGCCTGCCAGCTCGGCGAGGGGCCGACCTACGATCCCGCGACGGACAAGGCCTTCTGGTTCGACATCCGCGGCCGGAAGCTGCACGAACTTCACCTTGCGACCATGACGAAGGCCGTGCACGACCTGCCCTTCCTCGGCAGCGTGCTCGCCGTCATCGACGCGGAGCGCCAGCTCATCCTTTCCGACCAGGGGCTTTTCGTGCGCAGCGTCGCGGACGGCCGGCTGACGCCCTTCGCGAAACTGGAGGACAAGGCGGGCAACCGCTCCAACGACGGACGGGTGCATCCCTCCGGCGCGCTCTGGGCGAGCACGATGGGCCGCAGCGCCGAAAAGCATTCCGGCGCGATCTACCATGTGGCGGGCGAGCGGGTGACGAAGCTCTTCTCCGACATCACCATCCCCAACAGCATCTGCTTCTCGCCGGACGGCGGCACCGCCTATTTCACCGACACGGACGTCAACCGGCTGATGAAGGTGGCGGTCGATCCGAAGACCGGCCTGCCGACCGGCGCGCCGGAAGTCCTCTCCGACGAAAGCGGCACGCCGGGGGGCATCGACGGATCCGTCTGCGATGCAGACGGGCTGATCTGGAACGCCCGCTGGGGCGCGAATGCCGTCGACGTCTACAGGCCGGACGGCACGAAGGTCGCGCGTTACGACGTGCCCGCCGCGCAGGCGAGCTGCACCGCCTTCATCGGCGGCAAGGCCGACCGGCTTCTCGTCACCTCCGCCTGGCAGGATCTCGACGATGCGGCCCGCGCGGCCGATCCCGAGGCCGGCAGGACCTTCGAGCTCGGCATTGAGGTCAAGGGGCGCTTCGAGCCGAAATTCGCGCTGTAGAGCGTTGCCGCATTTCCCATGCAAAATCGGCAGGCGGTCCGCCCCGTTCAAGGGGTTCGGGCCGCTTCTTTTGCATGGCTGCAATCAAGAAGAAGGCAATTTTCATCGGAACCAAAGCCGGGGGTCGTCGTTCCTTGTCCATCAGCCGGTGCGGACGGGCATTTCGAAACCGCCGCCGCGCCTTGATGCCAACGAGACGAAAGGCAGGTTCAAAATGACCAAGAAACTTCTTACCTCCGTTGCCGCTGGTGCACTCTTCCTGGGCGCGGCTCTGGCTCCGGTGGCTTATGCACAGGACACGAATCAGCCCGCAGCAGGCCAGCCCCAGACGATGGAGCAGCAGCCGGCCGCAGGCGCTGAGGGCACGACCCCGGGCGACACCGCAGCCACGCCGGGCACGACGCCGAGCGAAGACACGGCCCAGACCCCGGCAACCGGCACCGACAGCACGGATACGGCCCAGACGCCCGCAACCCCGAGCAAGGATACCGCCCAGGCTCCGGCAGCAGGTGGTGACTATCTGACGGCCCAGTCGGACGAACAGATCAGCGCCAACACCTATATCGGTCAGGCGGTCTATAACAGCGCCGATGAAAACATCGGCAAGATCTCCGACCTCATCATGGAAAAGAGCGGCGGTATCGACGCTGCCATCATCGGTGTCGGCGGCTTCCTGGGCATCGGCGAAAAGTGGGTTGCAGTGCCGTTCGAGAAGATCTCGATCACGCAGGTTCCGGACTCCGATGACGTCAAGCTGACGACCACGGAAACGGCTGAAAGCCTGCAGGCCGCGCCGGAATTCAAGACCAAGGCGCAGCAGGTGGCGGAACGTCAGGCCAATACCCCGGTCGACAGCTCGACGACCTCGTCGACGACCACGGGCACCGCGCCCGCCACGACCCAGCCGGCCGAATAAACCGGCGGGCTTCCCTGACCTCCAGCCCGGTGGCACGCCCTGCGCCACCGGGTTTTTCTTATGAAGCGCTCCCCACCGCAATTCCGGACGCAAAACCACTGCGCACTTTTGCTGGAATTGCTCTAAAACAGCACGCCGTAGCGCATGGCATCGTAGATGCCGGCGTGGATGTTGCGACTGTGGACGGCATCGCCGATCCGGAAGAGATCGAAGGTGCCCTCGGGATTGCGGGATCGGATCGGATTCTCCTGTCGGATGAGCGCTTTGTAGTCGACCGCCCCGAGATTGCGCGACAAGGGCTTCAGCTCGAAATAGAGGTCGGCCATTGGCATGGTGCCGTGCTCGACCACGACCTGCGCGACACGGCGCTCGGCCGAGGCGTCGGTCGAGAAATCCGAGCCGAGCGTCGCCACCAGCCCGTTGCCGTCGCGGCGCACGGCCTTGAGGCGCGTGTTGATCGTCACGCGGACGTTGCGTTCCGCGAAGGCCTTGGCATAGGGCACGTGGTTCATGCCGCCGATTTCGGGCGCGAAGAAGCGCTCCGGCGAAACGACCTCCAGTTCCACGCCGGCCTTCGCGATCAGCTCCGCCGCCGTCATGCCGGTATGCGCGCCGTTGTCGTCATAGAGCAGGACCGGGCCTTCCGGCTTCACCGCCCCGGCGATGATGTCCCAACTCGAAACGACGAGGTCGTCGCCCGCTTCCAGTTCCGGGTTCTGTGCGATGCCGCCCGTCGCGATCACCACGAGGTCGGGATCGAGGGCGAGCACGTCATCGCCGCCGGCAAAGACGTTGTAGTGGATCGGCACGCCGAGGCGTTCGAGTTCGGCAAGGCGCCAGTCGACGATGCCAATCAGTTCCCTGCGGCGCGGATTGCGGGCGGCGAGCAGGATCTGGCCGCCGGCCTCGCCGGTCGCCTCCAGCACCTCGACGGCATGGCCGCGCTCCGCCAGAACGCGCGCCGCCTCCAGCCCCGAAGGACCGGCGCCGACCACCACCGCCTTGCGCAGGGGCCCCGGCGATTTCGAGATGACATGCGGGATGGTTGCCTCGCGGCCGGTCGCCGCATTGTGGATGCAGAGCGCGCCGCCGCCCTCGTAGATGCGATCCAGACAGTAGGTGGCGCCAACGCAGGGGCGGATCTGCGCTTCCCTGCCCTCCTCGATCTTCCTGACGATATGCGGATCGGCGATATGGGCGCGGGTCATGCCCACCATGTCGAGCTTGCCTTCGGCGATCGCATGGCGGGCCGTCGCGACATCCGCGATGCGGGCGGCATGGAAGACCGGGAACTTCGTCGCCGCACGCACGTCGCCGGCAAAGTCGAGATGCGGGGACGCGGCCATGCCCTGGATCGGGATGACCTTCGTCAGATGCGCGTCATGGTCGATATGGCCGCGGATGATATTGAGGAAATCCACCTTGCCTGAATCGGCGAGGTGCCGGGCGATCTCGACGCCCTCCTCGCGCGAAAGACCGATGTCCCAGTCTTCGTCCGCCGCCATGCGGATGCCGACGATGAAATCCGGCCCCACGGCCTTGCGCACGGCATCGAGCACCATGTCGGAAAAGCGCAAACGATTGTCGAGCGAGCCGCCGAACTCGTCCTCGCGGCGATTGGTGGCGGGCGACCAGAAGCCGTCCATCAGGTGGCCGTAGGCCTCGAACTCGATGCCGTCGAGGCCGGCAGCCTGCATGCGCTGGGCCGCGGCGGCATAATCGCCGACGATGCGCTCGATGTCCCAGTCCTCGATCTCCTTGGGAAAGGCGCGGTGGGCGGCCTCGCGCACCGGCGAGGCCGAGAGCACGGGCAGCCAGTCGCCCTTGTTCCAGCCCGTGCGCCGGCCGAGATGGGTGAGCTGGATCATCACGGCGCAGCCGTGCTCGTGACAGTCGTCGGCGATCTTCTTGAGCCACGGCACGATCTCGTCGGAATAGGCGTAGAGATTGCCGAAGGCGGGCGGGGAATCCTCCGAGACGATCGCCGAGCCCGCCGTCATGGTCAGCGCCATGCCGCCCTTGGCCTTTTCCAGGTGGTAGAGCCGGTAGCGGTCCTTGGGCATGCCGTCTTCCGAATAGGCCGGCTCGTGCGAGGTCGACATGATCCGGTTCTTCAGCGTCAGGTGCTTCAGGCGGTAGGGCTGGAGCAGCGGGTCTTTCGATAGCGTCATCTCAAAGGTCCTAGCAGGTCGGCCGTGATCGTGCGGGAGATAGTCGCAAATGGCGACATCCGGGGCGACGGCCGCGGCGGCAAATCATGGCCAGCGCGCGCCCTCCCCCTCGTTGCCTTGCAGCACCTACCGCAGCGAGGCTACACAGGGCGGATCGCCGCTGTAACGCGGAAAAAAACTTACCGGCGCCATAACCTGCTTTTATGGAGACGATCCGTCAACGGCGCAGGACGGGCTGCATCTCCTCATGGAAGAAGCGGAAATAGGAGGTGATCTGCGCCAGCGCATTGGTCGACAGCTTGTACTGGATGCCAAGGCGGCCATTGGCGTACCAGCGCACCGTGCCGCTCAGCCGGCCCAGTTCCTCGCTCTCCACCGTCACGAGCTGGCCGGGCATGGCCTGGATCGGCGTTTCGATGTCGAATGCCATGCCGCTCGGCGAAAGATCGACGACGCGCGCCCGCGTCGACTGATGCATGACCTTCACCGTCGCAAAAATACGCACCTTGGAACGATCGGTCGCCCGGACGGGCATATCCTTGATGGTCGCCATCGCTGTCACCCCAGACTTGATTCTGGAGAAAACCTAGCGGAAGGCATTTGCCATCCCGATAAGAAAATGCATGCAAATTTAAGGAACTGACTTATTCGGGGACACCTGGCCCCGAGGCCTGCCCGGATCAGGAAGCGGCGCGGCCTTCCAGGCTGACATAGCGGTCGGCGAGGAAGCGCATGGTGGCGACGGCATCGGCCGGCTTGCCGTAGAAATAGCCCTGCCCCATGCCGCAGCCGAGCGCCTTCAGCTTCAGCGCCTCGGAGAAATCCTCGATGCCCTCGGCGACGACGGCAAGGTCCAGCCCCTCGCACATGGCGACGATGGCCTTGATGATATGCTCGGACGCCTTGTCGTTGGAAATGCGCGAGACGAAGGCGCGGTCGATCTTCACCTTGTCGAAGGTGAAGTCGCGCAGGCGCCCGAGGCTCGACTGGCCCGTGCCGAAATCGTCGAGCGAGATGCGCACGCCCGCCGCGCGCAGCTCGCCGATGATCTTCTGCGCCGTGTCGGCGTCGGTCATCACCGCCGTCTCGGTGATCTCCAGCTCCAACCGGCGCGGATCGAGCCCGACGCGGTTGAGGATCGCCAGCGTGTTGAACGCCGTCTTCGGGTCCATGAGCTGGGCGGAGGAGAGGTTGAAGGAGAGGAACAACTCCTTCGGCCAGGAAAGCGCCGCCTCCGCCGCCTTGCGCAGCAGCGTGTCGGACAGCGCGTCGATGAAGCCGCGCTCCTCGGCGAGCGGCACGAAGACGGCCGGCGAGACATAGCCGAGATCGGCATCGCACCAGCGCGCCAACGCCTCGAAGCCGACGACGGTATCGTCGCGCAGGCTGACGATCGGCTGGAAATGGACGTCCACCTCGTTGGCGATGATTGCATTGCGCAGCGCCTGCTCGAGCTGCGTCGCGCGCTTCATCTCCTGGGCGATCTCCTGCGAATAGACCGTGATCTGGCCGCGCCCGCGGCGCTTCGAACGGTAAAGCGCGGTATCGGCGCTCTTCAGCAGCTCGGTGAAATCCTCGCCGGCGAAGGGATAGATGGCGAAGCCGAAGGAGGCGGAAAGGCGTACGTTGCGGTCGCCGAGATCGAAGGGGGCCGACAGGACCTCGCGCAGCATCTGGCCGAGCTTTTCCGCGCCCTTGCGCTCGAAGACCAGCGGCAGCACGAAGGCGAACTCGTCGCCGCCATGGCGGGTGACGGTCGCGCCGTCGGGAATGCAGGCCTTCAGCCTGTGCGCCACCTGGCAGAGGATCTCGTCGCCGGCGCGCGGGCCGAAGAGATCGTTGATGGGCTTGAAACCGTCGAGATTGGCGATGCCGATGGCGAAGGGCGCCGGGTCCGCCTCGCGCTCACGCGCGATCTGCCGCACCTTGTCGCGCAGGCGATAGAGATTGCCGAGACCGGTGAGGGGATCGGTATAGGCCATGGCATGAAGATCAGTCTGGGAAACATCCAGCGCCGCATGATCAGCAGACTTCATCAATGATTTCCCATACTTGCGCCTGACCTCCGAGGACTGCCCTACGATGGGGCATGTCCGTTAACAAATGCATAGCAAGCGATCGTCAGTCCTTCCCACAGACCTCCCCATTTCTGGGGAGTTGACCGTCCGTTTTCAACTTGAAGCATGCCTTGCGACGGGGCACGGGGTGGCCAGTTCTCTCCGCATGCGTCAGGCGACGGATTTCTCCTGTTTGCGTGCGGCATAGCGCCGGTAGACGGCCTCGATCATTTCCGGGCTGACCGGCTTGACGATGTAATCGTCCATGCCGGCATCCATGCAGTTCTGCATGTCGACGTTCAGCGCCTGGGCCGTGACGGCGACGATGGGGGTGTGGGTGCCCGTCAGCTTCTCCGCATCGCGGATCTCCTTCGCCGCGTCGATGCCGTTCATCACGGGCATGGCGATGTCCATCAGCACGAGGCGCGGCTGGTGCTTGCGCCAGAGCATGACCGCTTCCTCGCCATTCTCGGCGATGCGGTGCGAAATGCCGAGGCCTTCGAGGATCTGCGAGAAGACGAACTGGTTGATCTGGTTGTCCTCGGCGACCAGCACCTCGACGTCGCCGACGGCGGCCGGCAGCATGGTCGTGATGTCGGTGGCGATGTACCAGTCGTCGGAAATCGGCACGGGCGTGAGGATGTCACCGAGCGGCGAGGTATCCTCGGAAAGCAGTTCGTGCTCTTCCACGAGGACGCGCATGAAATCGGAACCGATGCCTTCGGCCGAGATCACCGTCACGGGCACGCCATAGGCATTGTTGCGGATCGCGGCATGGTCCGGCACGTCGCCGTCGACGATGACGAGATCGAGGACGATCCCCTGCTCGGCCGCGTGCAGGAGGAAGGCCTGGCATTCCCGCACCGAATGGACCGCGCAGGAATCGGCGTCCTTGGCCTTGAACTCGTCGACGAGGATTTCCTCGATGCGGGGATTGCCGGTGACGACGAGCACGCGCTTTCCGGCCACTGCCGTCACGTCCTCGCGGTTCAACTGGTCGAGAAGCAGGCGGCGCTCGGCATCGCGCACCGGATCGAAGCAGTTCTGCGCGGGCACGAAGCCGCCCGGCACGCGCAGCAGCGCATCGCCCTCGTCCGTCATGACCCGCTCGCCGGCGACGAAGGCCGAGACGTCCTCCATCACCGTGACGATGGCATGATGGCCGGGCGCGCCGATGCGGTACTTGCGCGTGATGACATAGAGATCCGAGCCGTCGGCGCGGATGATATGCTCCGCCAGCATGTAGGGCTCGCCCGTCTCCAGCACGGAACGGTCGCTCGCTTCGATGCGGTCCGCGCTCTCCGCATCGGCCAGCGCCCAGACGGTGCGGCCGAGAATGCTGTCGGGATCGGTGCCGTAGACCGCGCAGAACGCCCGGTTCACCGCGATATAGGCAAGGTTGCGGTCCTTGACGACCATCGGCGAAGGCAGGGTCTCGAGGATTTCCTCGGTGAGCGCGATGCGCTCCAGATCGAGGCGCCACTGCTCTTCCTGCTTCTTCTGCTCGGAAATGTCGACGAAGGTGGTGACGTTGTAGCCGCTCGGCAGGCGGCGCTTGCGGAAATGGATCCAGCGGTCGCGCCCGAGCCGCTCGACGGCATCGTACTGCTCGCGCCAATGGGCGGAGATGCGGGCGGAGATCCACTCCTCGCGGTTGACCGGCTTGTGACGCTGGTCGGGCGAGATGCCGTAGCGCACGCCGCTGTCGAAGATCGCGCCGAGCACGTCGCGCAGGCGTGTTCCGGGCACCAGTGTTTCGGCGGGAATGGGGAAATAGCGCAGGACCTGCCGGCTGGCGAAGACGAGGCGGTCGTTCTTGTCATAGACGATCACCGCGGCGGCGAGGATATCGCACGCGGCTTCGAACATTCCCGACCGGATGTGCGCGTCTGACGGCGCTACATCATTCATTCTGGCAGTCCTCGCCTGTTGGCATTCCCGAAAACATGCTGATCGGTGCTCACGCACCTTGGGACATTGGGGAATGCCAGCGGCCAGCGACGCTGCAATCGTCCACCGGAGAACCCGGCCGGCTTGTGCTCATACAAGCGCAACGGCACGTTCGCAGCATTTTATTAAAGCCTGATTAAACCGGCCGGCGCCCAAGAGGCGGGATAAGCCGCCGCACCCACTGGCGGGCGGCCGGCGAATCCGCGAAAATGGCGCCATGACCATCAGGCAGCTTTCCGAAACCCTCATCAACCAGATCGCGGCCGGCGAAGTGATCGAACGGCCGGCGAGCGCCGCCAAGGAGCTGATCGAGAACGCGCTGGATGCCGGCGCCACCCGCATCGAGATCGCCACGGCCGGCGGCGGCAAGACGCTGCTACGCGTCACCGACAACGGCGGCGGCATGGCGCCCGCCGACCTGGAGATGGCGATCCGCCGGCACTGCACCTCCAAGCTCGACACCGACCTTCTCGATATCCGCACGCTCGGCTTTCGCGGCGAGGCGCTGCCCTCCATCGGCTCGGTCGCAAAGCTGTCGCTGCTCAGCCGCACGGCGGAGGCCGGCGAAGGGGCCGAGATCAGCGTGACGGGCGGCAAGGTGGTGCCGGTACGCCCGGCCGCCGCCAATCGCGGCACCGTCGTCGAGGTGCGCGACCTCTTCTTCGCCACGCCCGCCCGCCTCAAGTTCCTGAAGAGCGAGAAGGCGGAGGCCTCGGCCATCTCCGATGTCGTGCGCCGCATGGCGATCGCCTTTCCGCATGTGCGCTTCGTGCTGTCGGGCTCCGACCGCACGACGCTGGAATTCCCCGCGACCGGCACGGACCGGCTTGCCCGCATCGCGCAGGTGCTCGGCCGCGATTTCCGCGACAATGCCATCGAGATCGATGCGGAGCGTGAGGGCGTGCGGCTCACCGGCTTTGCCGGCGTGCCGACCTTCAACCGCGGCAACAGCCTCAACCAATTCGCCTTCGTCAACGGAAGGCCGGTGCAGGACAAGCTGATCTGGTCGGCACTTCGCGCGGCCTATGCCGAGACCATCCCGCACGGGCGCTATCCCGTCGCGGTGCTTGCCATCGACATCGATCCGGCGCTGGTCGACGTCAACGTGCATCCGGCAAAGTCGGACGTGCGCTTCCGCGATCCCGGCCTCGTGCGCGGCCTCATCATCGGCGCGATCCGCGAGGCGCTCGCGCGCGAGGGCGACCGCGCCTCGACGACCGGCGCAAGCGGCCTGATGCGCGCCTTCCGGCCGGAAGCAGCGCGCCCCGCCGCCTCATGGACCCCTTCCGCCTCGCCCTACCGACCTTTCGAGAGCGCCACGGCCTCGCCGCCGGCCTTCCGCGGGCAGCAGGCGGGCTTTGCGGAATTCGCGGCGCCCTCGGCGCGCGGCGAGCCCGCCTTCACGCCCTCCCCCTCCATCCGCGAGGAGGAGCCGCCGCAGCGCCATCCGCTCGGCGCGGCACGGGCGCAGCTGCACGAGAACTACATCGTCGCGCAGACCGAGGACGGCCTCGTCATCGTCGACCAGCATGCCGCGCATGAACGGCTCGTCTTCGAGGCGATGCGCGAGGCGCTGCATGCCCGGCCCGTGCCGGCGCAGGCCCTCCTCATTCCCGAAATCGTCGACCTGCCGGAAGACGACTGCGACCGGCTCGTCTCCCATGCCGAGGAATTCGCAAGGCTCGGCCTTGGCATCGAGCGCTTCGGCCCCGGCGCGGTCGCGGTGCGCGAGACGCCGGCCATGCTCGGCGAGATGGATGCGGCCGGCCTCATCCGCCAGCTTGCCGACGAGCTTGCCGAATGGGACACGGCGAGCGGCCTCAAGGCCAGGCTCGAATATCTCGCCGCGACCATGGCCTGCCACGGCTCCGTCCGCTCGGGCCGACGCATGCGGCCGGAGGAGATGAACGCGCTCTTGCGCCAGATGGAGGCGACGCCCGGCTCCGGCCAGTGCAACCACGGACGGCCGACCTATATCGAGCTGAAGCTTTCCGACATCGAGCGACTGTTCGGCCGAAGCTGAAAAAGCTGGAAATTTGACGGCCGGCGCGATATTGCATCGGCATCGGATGATACGGATACTGAAATCGATGATGAACCGTTTGGAAGGCCGCGGCGGCAGCCGTGAAGCGAAGATCCGTTATCTCGACGGCGATTTCCAGATCCTGATGCCGGGCTCGCACGTCACCTGCGCGATGACCGGCGAGGCCGTGCCGGTCGACGAGCTCCGCTACTGGAGCGTCGCCCGGCAGGAAGCCTATGTGAGCTGCGCAGCCTCGCTCGACGCGGAGAAGCGCGCCGGCGTGCTGCCCAACCAGAAGAGGCAGTAGGCAGTAGGCAGTAGGTGCTGTCGAAAGACGTGAGGGCGTCAATCCCTTATTGGCGACTGCCTATTGCCTAATCCCTCACTTCTTTGCCAGCCGCTGCAGCTTGCGCCGCCGGGCATTGGCGATCGCCGCGTCGATGATCGCATCCGGCCCCTTCGGGTCGTCGAAGCGGATTTCCACCTCGATCACGCGGCTCTTTTTCCTCAGTTCCTCCGAACGGCCGTGACCACCCGCGAGCCGCACGCTGTCCTTGGCCGTCGTCACCAGCTGGTAGCCGAGCCCTTCGGCATGGTCGAGGATTTCGGCCACCTCGTCGTCGGTGAGATAGTGGTGATCCGGGAAGCTGCGGGAAACATAGAGATGCGCGCCCGTCTCGTTCACCGTGCGGTGGAACTTCTCGTTGTCGGCAATGCCGGACCAGGCCATGACGACCTCGTCCTTCAGGTCCTCCGCGCCCACGGTGACGAGCGTCGCGGGATGGACCGCCTTGCCGGCCCGCGCCGCCTGGCGGATCAGCCGGTCGGCCGCATCGCCGTCACCGATCGCGAGCAGCGCGCTCGTCTGGCGCATCTGCTCGGCCAACGGCGCGCGCACCGGCCCGCCCGGCACGAGATGGCCGTTGCCGATGCCGCGGCGCGTATCGATGACGAGGAGCGCATAATCGAAGGCAAGGCGCGCGCTCTGGAAGCCGTCGTCCATGATGATGATGTCGGCCCCCTCCTCCACCAGCTTGCGCGCACCCTTCACCCGCTTGCGCGAGATGACGGTCAGCGCCTCGCGGGCGAGCAGCAGCGGCTCGTCACCGACCGCGCGGGCGCGGTGGTGGTTGAGATCGACAACGGTCGTGACGTCCAGCGAGCCGCCATAGCCGCGGGAGAGGAAGCCGGGCCGGAGGCCCCGCGCCTTGGCGGCGCGGGCGAGCGCGATGGCCGTCGGCGTCTTGCCGGCCCCGCCCACCGTGAAGTTGCCGACGCAGATGACGGGCACCGGCACCTCGGCCCGGCGACCCTTGCGCATGCGCCAGCCGGCGATCAGCCCGTAGAGGCGCGAGACCGGCCAGAGCGCATAGGCGCGCCAGTCCGGCTTCGTCCACCAGAAAGGCGGCGCTTCGGTTACCATGTCGTCTCCCGTGGATAGCCCTGCCCTGTCGTTGCGCAAGGAAACGCGAAGACCTGAGGAAAATCAACTGCAGGAAACAGCGCCGGATGGCGAGGGACGGAGGCGCTGCCCCTCATCCCGCTGCCGCGACCTTCTCCCCGCAAGCGGGGAGAAGGGGAACGAGGCGCTGGTTTCCCCGACGAAAGAAGCATGAAGGAAGCCCCCGCCGCTTGTCCTTTCTTCCCGCTTGCGGGGAGAAGGTGCCGGCAGGCGGATGAGGGGCGAGGCGGCGCGTTCACGCCGCCGGGCGCGCCACCGCCGCCTCGGGCAGCAGCGGCAGGAGTTCGGTGATGTCGTTGAGGCAATAGTCGGACGCCGCGGACAGCGATTCCCGCGAGCCGGTTCCCGTCAGCACCGCGACGGTGAGGCCGGCGCCGGCATTGCGGCCCATATGGAGGTCGTGGTTGTTGTCGCCGACGACGGCGATCTGGTGCGGCTCGAGGCCGGTCGCCTCGCAGAAGCCGAGCACCATGCCGGGCTCCGGCTTCGTGCCGAAACCGCTGTCGTAGCCGGCGACATAGTGCAGGTAGCCGTCGAAACCGAAGCGTTTCGCCGTCGCGCGGATGGAGGCCTCGTTGTCGCTGGAGGCGACGCCGAGCCAGTAGCCGCGGGCATGCATGGTGGCAAAGAAGGCGGCAAGGTCGGTGACGGCGACCGCAAGCGCGGCGGAATTGGCGAAGAGGCCGTCGAAATGCGTGGCAAGGCCTTCCACCGTGAAGGGCGCGCCGGCGGCGACCAAGCCCTCGGCGATCTCGACCGTGTTACCGGCGGCAAGCAGGCTGTCCGGCGTGACATAACCCGTGTCGGGGTCCATGCCGCCCGCCACGAGCAGCTTGCGGGCGAGCGCCTCGTCCCCGCCGGCGGCGATGCGGGCCAGCTCGTAATTCACCGGAATCCAGCTCCTGGCATAGTCGAGCAGCGTGCCGTCCTTGTCGAAGAGGATACCGGAAATGGTCGCCGCCTTGGTCATGCCCTGTCCTTTCAGGAGGTCTGGCGCGGATGGAGCCGCGCCTTCACGGTGAGCGGATTGATATAGGGCTCCAGCCCCTTGATCGTGGCGCGCAGCGCCCCGCGCATCTCCTGCACGGTCTCCTGCCCGGCATTGATCATCTGCCGGCGCGTCTCGTCGTTGGCGAGCAGGTAGTGCACGCCCTTGGCCAGCATCTCGATGTCGCGCACCATCTTGGCGCTGCCGTTGCGGGCGAGCTGCTGGTAGGCCTCGCGGAAGTTCTGCACGTTGCCGCCCGAAAGGATCGCGCAGCCGAGCATGGCGGGCTCCAGCGGGTTCTGCCCGCCCTCGGCGAAGAGCGAGCGGCCGACGAAGGCGATCTCGGTCATGCGGAGATAAAGGCCCATCTCGCCGATCGTATCGCCCAGGAAGATGTCGGTATCGGGCGTCAGCGGCTCGCCGGAGGTACGGCGGACGACCTTGAGGCCCCGCGCCGTCAGCATGTCCGCGACGGCGTCGCCCCGCTCGGGATGGCGCGGCACGATGATGGTGAGAAGGCCGGGCGCGCGCTCCTTGAGAATGCGGTGCACATTGCCGGCGGCGGCCTCCTCGCCGTCGAAGGTCGAGATTGCCGCCCAGGTACGGCGGCCCGCGATCTGGCCGAGATAGGCTTTCAGGACGGGCGGATCGACGGGCGGCGCGTCCGTATCGACCTTGAGATTGCCCGAAACGAGCACCGGCAGGGCCCCGAGCGTGCGGAACCGCTCCGCATCCGTTTCCGACTGGGCGATCACCAGCGCGAAATTCTCGAAGAGCGCGTCGGCAAGGGCATGCCGGCGCTTCCAGCGCGGGAAGGAACGGTCGGAGATGCGGCCGTTCACCAGAACCTGCGGGATATGGCGCGCGCCGAGCTCCAGAATGGTCATCGGCCAGATTTCCGACTCCGCCATGATGGCAAGGTCTGGATGCCAGTATTCGAGGAAACGGCTGACCGCCGGCTTGAGGTCGAGCGGCACATATTGGTGGATGACCTCGCTGCCGAGGCGGTCCTGCACGACCTTGGCCGAGGTGACGGTGCCGGTGGTGAGCAGCACGGCGATGCCGCGGCGGCGCACTTCCCGGATCAGCGGCACGATGGCATTGGTCTCGCCGACGCTGGCGGCATGGAACCAGACGAGGGGGCCTTCCGGCCGCGCGACGCTGGCTGCGCCATAGCGCTCCTTGCGGCGCGAGCGCTCCTCCTTGCCCTTGGCCGCGCGCAGCGCGAGATAGGGACCGATGACCGGATAGAGCGCGACGCCGCCCCAGCGGTAAAGCGAAAGCGCGGCGCGGGCAAGCCGTGTGCTCATGGGCGGCACGCCTTCGCCTGTCCGGCTGCAACGGCGGACGCGGGGCCGCCATGCATGTCTGCTGGGTTTTCTCTGACGGCTTGCCGGCTCTCGAAAATCATGAAGGACCAGTCTTTCTGCCCGGCGCGGCAAGGCCGCGCGGGGCGGTGTCGCAAATGCGGTTCAGCCCTTCTGCGGGTCGAGAAGGCGGTGCATGTGCACGATGAAATAGCGCATATGCGCATTGTCGACGGTCTGCTGTGCCTTGGCCTTCCAGGCTGTCAGCGCGGTCGCATAATCCGGGAAGATGCCGACGATGTCGAGCTTTTCGAGATCGCGGAACTGGACTTCGGTGAGGGTCTTCAGCTCGCCGCCAAACACGAGATGAAGGAGCTGTTTCGGTTCGATCGATTCGGTCATGTTTCTCTCTTTTCTTGTGCCGATTTCGGCAGACGGTTTGCGGTATTCCGAAAGAAAGGTCAATGGCCGGCAAGGTGCCGCGCGGCATCGACGAGCCCGGAAAGCCGGGCGGCACCCGCCGCCGCCAGCGTCTCGTGGCTGACGGTCGGGCGGTTGTAGGAAAGCGGCGCGCCGTCGAGCGTCACGAGGCCGCCGCCAGCGCGCGAAAGAATGAGGTCGGCGGCCGCCAGATCCCAGTCGTGCGCATTGCGCTTGACCAGCGTTCCGTCGATGCGCCCGTCCGCCACCATGGCGAGGCGATAGGCGAGCGAAGGCACATGCGAAATGCGGTGGACGCCGCCGATCATGTGCCGGTCGATACCCTGTGCCATGTCCTCCGGCGCGGCCATGCGGGTGGGGCGCGCCGCATCCGGCTCGCTCGCTGCGATGGGGCTGCCGTTCTTTAGCGCCGGTCCGTCCGCCGCCGCGGTGAAGACCTCGCCGAGCGAGGGGGCGAAGAGCACGCCCGCCACCGGCCGGCCATGATGCACGACGGCGGCGCTGACGCACCAGATGTCCTTGCCGGCGATGAAGGCGCGCGTGCCGTCGATGGGATCGATGACGAAGACGGTCTCGCAATCGAGCCGGCCGGCATCGTCGTCCGTCTCCTCCGAGAGCCAGCCGTAGTTCGGCCGGGCGGAGAGCAGCTCCTTCTTGAGGATGTCGTTGGCCGCGAAATCCGCCGCGCTCACCGGCGAGCGGCCCTCGTTCTTCCACCAGACGTCCGGTCCCTTGCGGAAGAAATCCAGCGCCCTTGCGCCCGCAAGCCGGGCAGCCCCGACCAGAAGATCGAGGTCTGCGCTCCAGGCGTGGGCGGGGCTGGGCATGGTCCTACTTTCCGGCCAGCGTCATGCCGTCGATGGCAAGCGTCGGCGCGGCGACGCCGAAGCTGCGGTCGATGTCATTCGCCGGCGTGATGCGCAGGAACATGTCGGCAAGATTGGAGGCGATGGTGACCTCGGAGACCGGGAAGGTCAGCTCGCCGTTCTCGATCCAGTAGCCGGAAGCGCCGCGGCTGTATTCGCCCGTCACCATGTTGACGCCCTGGCCGATCAGCTCGGTGACGTAGAGGCCTGTGCCGACGGAACGGATCAGGTCTTCCGGCGCGATATCACCGGGCTCCAGCGCGAGGTTGGTCGAGGCGGGGCTGACCGAGGTCCCGCCGCGCACGCCGCGGCCATTGGTGTGGAGGCCGAGCTCGCGGGCGGTGGAGGTCGACAGGAACCAGTGCTGCAGCACGCCGTCCTCGATCATGGCGAGGCGACGGCCGGTGATGCCCTCGCCGTCGAAGGGACGCGACGACGGACCGCGCACGATGAGCGGATCGTCGGTGACGGAAAGCCCTGCCTTCAGCACCTGCTTGCCCATGCGGTCGCGCAGGAAGCTGGTCTTGCGGGCGACGGCCGCGCCATTGATCGCCCCGGCGATATGGCCGGCGATGCCGCGTGAAACGCGCGGATCGTATATGACGGTGACGTTCTTCGCCGTCGGCACCTGGCGCGGATTGAGCCGGCGGACGGCGCGGGCGGCGGCCTCGCGGCCGATCTCCCCGGCATCCCTCAGCTCGGCGAAATAGAGGCTCGAATCGAAGTCGTAGTCGCGCTCCATCTTCGTGCCCTCGCCCGCGATCACGCTGACGGAGCGGCCGAAGCGGCTGGCGCTGTAGGCGCCGGAAAAACCATGCGAGGTGGCAAGGACGAGCCCGCCCATGCCGGCCGAAGCGCCGGCCCCGCCGGAATTGGTGATGCCGGAAACGGCAAGCGCCGCGGCTTCCGCGGCAAGAGCGGCTTCCGTGAGCCGGTCGGCGGAAACCTCGGTCGGGTCGTAGAGTTCGAGGTCCGGCCAGTCTTTCGCAAGGTCCGCCTCGTCGGCGAGCGAGGCGAAGGGGTCTTCCGGCGAGGCCTTGGCCATGGCGACCGCGCGCTCGGCAAGCACCTTCAGGTCGAAGCCGGGATTGGCCGAGACGCTGGCGACGCGCTTGCCGACGAACACGCGCAGCGAGAAATCGTCGCTCTCGGAGGCTTCCGTGCCTTCGACCTTGCCGAGGCGCACGCTGACCGAGGAGGAGCGGCCCCGGACGACGACGGCATCGGCCGCATCCGCCCCCGCCTGTATGGCGCGGTCGATGAGTTCGCCGGCGCGCGCGAGAAGGCTTGCGGAATCGATCGTCTCTGACATGACTTGGCCTTTCTTTGCTGCCCCATTTATTGTGCGCCGGTACGGGCATCAAGGGCCACCCTCCTTTTTTGCCCCCAGCGACCGGCTCCGAAGAGAAAGCATCCGCATGTCCTATACCCACAGCCCGTATAACGAGGTCCTGATGATGCTCGGCGGGGCGCTGCTTGCCGCGCCGATCTTCAAGCGGCTGGGGCTCGGCACCATTCTCGGCTACCTCGCCGCCGGCGTGGTGATCGGGCCGATCCTGCACCAGATCCGCGACGGGGAGGAATTGCTGGGCGTCGCCGAGCTCGGCGTGGTCTTCCTGCTCTTCCTCATCGGGCTGGAACTGAAGCCCTCACGGCTCTGGGCGATGCGGCGCGACATCTTCGGCCTCGGCATCGCGCAGGTCGCCATCACCGGCCTTGCGCTCGCCGGATTGACCTTCGCCTTCGGGCTGGAGGAATGGGACGGCGCGCTGATCATCGGCTTCGGCCTTGCGCTTTCCTCGACGGCCTTCGCCATGCAGATCCTCGACGAGCGGGGCGACATCAATACGCACTACGGGCAGCGCGCCTTTTCCATGCTGCTGCTGCAGGACCTTGCCATCGTGCCGCTTCTGGCACTGATCCCGCTGCTCGCCGAACAGAAACCCGAAGCCGGCACCAGCGCCTTCGAGGATTTCAGCATCGCCATCGCCGCCATCGCGGCGCTGCTGGTGGCCGGTCGCTACCTGCTCAACCCGTTGTTCCAGATCATCGCCCGCACCGGCGCGCGCGAGGCGATGATCGCCGCGGCGCTCTTCGTGGTGCTCGCAGCGGCCATGCTCCTGCAGATGGCCGGGCTTTCCATGGCCATGGGCGCGTTCCTCGCCGGCGTGCTGCTTGCCGATTCCTCCTACCGGCACGAATTGCAGGCGGATGTCGAGCCCTTCCGCGGTATCCTGCTCGGCCTGTTCTTCATGGCCGTCGGCCTGTCGCTGCATCTCGACGTCATCTTCGCAAGCTGGCTGACGATCCTGATCGCGACGCCCGCCGTCATGCTGGTCAAGAGCCTCGTCATCTACGGCCTCTGCCGCTTCACCGGCTCGCCGCACAACGATGCGGTGCGCATCGCGCTCGTGCTGCCGCAAGGCGGCGAATTCGGCTTCGTGCTGTTCACGGCCGCGGCGGCCGGTGGCATCTTCTCCGACGGGCTCGCCTCGCTGCTGATCGCCGTCGTCACCATTTCCATGGCGCTGACGCCGATTGCCGCCGCGCTCTCGCGCTTCCTGCTCGTCGAAGACGCGGAAGAGGAGATCGAAGAGGATTTCGAAGGGGCCGGCGCCGACGTGCTGATGATCGGCTTTTCCCGCTTCGGCCAGATCGCCGCGCAGATCCTGCTAGCCGGCGGGCGCGAGGTCACGGTCATCGACCATTCGACGGATCGCGTGCGGCAGGCGGCGAGTTTCGGCTTCCGCATCTATTTCGGTGACGGCACGCGCAAGGACGTGCTGCGCGCGGCCGGCATCGAGCGCGCCAAGATCGTCGCCATCTGCACCCAGGGCAAGGGCGCGACCGACCGCATCGTCGATCTCGTGCAGTCGGAATATCCCAATGCCACACTCTTCGTGCGTTCCTACGACCGCATCCACACCCTGGCGCTCAGGGCCAAGGGCGTGCAGCACGACGTGCGCGAGACCTTCGAATCCGCTCTCGTCTTCGGCCGGGAAACGCTGGAGGAGCTCGGCGTCGAGCCGGACGACGCGCTGGCGATCAGCGACGACATCCGCCGCCGCGACGTGGCGCGGCTGGAGCTGCAGGCGGCCGAAGGCATCGCCGCGGGGCGGCACATGCTGCATTCCAAGCCGGTGAAGCCGGAGCCGCTGGTCAAGCCGAAGAAGAAGGTGGCGGAGGAGGCCGACGAGGAGGAAGAGGAGAATGCGGCCTAGAGCATTTCCAGCAAAAGTGCGAAGCAGTTTTGCGTTCGAAAAGGCGGAAAAGCTCTAACCGATGGCGGAAAGCCGCGCATCCAGCGCGCGCTTCAATTCATCCCGGATGCCGGCGGAAGCGGCGAGGACCTCCTCGGCCTTGACGAAATCGAGCACGCGGAAGCGGCCGACCTCCGGCTGGAGGAAGATATCCGGCGCGCCCTTTTCCAGCTTCAGCGTGACGATGGAGCGCATGGTGAGCTGGGTGGCGCCGTAGAGGCTGTCGATACTGTTCGGCACCTCCGCCGTGCCGGCCGGCGGCTTGCCGACGACGTCGACGCCGATGGTGATGTCGGCCTTGCCGGCAAGATGATCGAAGGGCACCGGGTTCCAGAGACCGCCGTCGATCATCACGCGGCCGTTCAGCACCACGGGCCGGAAGACCGCCGGCAGGGCGGCGGAGGCGGCGATGGCCGGCAGCAGGGGCCCGCTGTCGCAGGTGCATTCGCACTGGGCGTAATAATCCGACGCGATGATCTTCAGCGGGATCGGCAGCTCCTCGAAGGTCTCCGGCAGGCGCTCCGGCAGGAAGGCTTTCAGCACGCGCTCCAGATTGAACTGTCCGACGCGGAAGCCCCCGGCGACCATTTGCGAAAAGCCCGCCGGGCGCAGGCTCCACAGCCGGTTCATGATCTGGCCCGGACGGCCGATGGTGGCGAGCGTGTGCTCGCGGATCTCCCGGCCCGTCATGCCCGCCGCCATCGCCGCGCCCATGATGGCGCCGATGGAGACGCCGGCGATCAGCACCGGGCGGATGCCGAGCTCGTCGAGCACCTCGATGACATGGATATGGGCAAGGCCCCGCGCGCCGCCGCCGCCGAGCGCGATGGCGACCGTCGGGCCGGAGGCCCCGGTGCTTTCAGCGGAAACGAGGGCATCGGTCATCGCTCATTCCTTTGCTGCGCAGGCCGCCGCGGGCCCGAACGTCAACCGGCGCGGTAGCGATAGAAATGCATACGCGTGTCGCCGAAGGTGCGAACCTCCAAGAGGTCGAAACCATCGACCGCGGCAGGCTGAATATCGGCGCGCTCCTCCAGGATCGCAAGGGCGCCGTCGACCAGCCAGCCGCCGCGACGGGCGGCATCGAGTGCGCGTTCGCCGAGGCCCTTGGCATAGGGCGGATCGGCGAAGAGGAAATGGAACGGCTCCATCGTGCCGATGCCGCCGAGCGCCGTCGCATCGCGCCGGAAGATCTTGGCACGGCCGATCACGCCCAGCGCCTCGATATTGGAATGGAGAAGCCCCCTGCCCTCGACGCCCTGCTCGACGAAGAGCGCCGCCCGCGCGCCGCGCGACAGCGCCTCGAGACCAACGGCGCCGGTGCCCGCGAAGAGATCGAGCACGCGCGTGCCGTCGAGCGCCTCGGGATAGGCATGCGACAGGATGTTGAACAGGCTTTCGCGCGTGCGATCCGTCGTCGGACGGATATCGTCCGACTTCGGCGTTACGAGCGAACGGCCGCGAAACTCTCCGCCGACAATCCGCACGATGCGTTACTTCCCCTTGCCGCGCGGTCGGCCACCGCCCGCTGGACGACCGCCACCGGGCTTGCCACCGGCCGGGCGTCCGCCCGGCTTGCCGCCGAAGGACTTGCCGCCGGGCTTTCCGCCGAAAGGCTTGCCGCCGTCACGGCGCGGCGGACGATCCGAGAAGGACCGCTCGCCCTCTGCGCGGGGCTTGCGCTCGCCACGGGCCGGACGATCACCGAAGGAGCGTTCGCCTTCCGCGCGCGGCTTGCGCTCGCCGAAGGGACGGTCGCCACGCGGCGGGCGATCACCGAAACCGCGCGGGGCGCGTTCGTCGCCGGCACCGGAGCGCTTGCGGCCGAAGCCGCCGCGCCCGCCCTCGTCGCGGGCTTCCGGCTCGGAGGCGCGAATCCACTCACCGTCCTCGTCGCGGGTTTTCAGGATACGCGGCTTTTCCGCCCGGTCATCGCCGGGGCGGCCGCGGGCCGGGCCCTTGCGGTCCGGATCGAACTTCTTCGCCGAACGGGTCAGCGTGCCGTCGGCCGAGCGTCCGTAGCGCTTGCCCTTGGGCGCGCCTTCGGGACGTTCGCGCGTTTCACGCTTCCCGCCCTCGGCGCTTTCCGCCTTCTTTTCGGCGACCGGACGGGCGCCGGGCGCCATCCAGACATTGGATTTGCGGGCGCGGGTCGCCGGCTCGCGCTTCGGCTTGCTATCGAAGCGGTCGTCGTCGCGGTCCCGATCACGGGGGCCGCCGCGCGACTTGTCGCCAAAGCGATCGTCGCGCTTCGTGTCGAGGCGGGCACGGGCATTCTCGCGCCGGTCGCCGGGCTTTTCGCGGCGCTCGGCCGGCTTCTCGCTCCAGGCAGGCGCTTCGCCGCGGCTCTTCTTCGCCGGCTTCTCCTCCGCATCCTCCGGGACGTGGTCGAAGAGCGGCGCATCGAAATTGGCCTTGGCGTCTTCAATGAGACGCGGGCCGAGCTGGTCGCGCAGCGTGCGGCCGCGGATTTCCTGGGCGTGACCTTCCGGCAGCTCGCCGAGCTGGAACGGGCCGTAGGAGATGCGGATCAGGCGGTTCACGTCGAGCCCGAGCGCGCCGAGCACATTCTTGACCTCGCGGTTCTTGCCTTCGCGCAGGCCCAGCGTCAGCCAGACGTTGGAGCCCTGCACCTTGTCGAGCGTCGCGTCGATCGCGCCGTAGAGCACGCCGTCGACGGCGATGCCTTCCTTCAGCTTGTCGAGATCGGCCTGCTCGATCTTGCCGTGGGCGCGCACGCGGTAGCGGCGCAGCCAGCCGGTCGTCGGCAGTTCCAGGATGCGGGCAAGGCCGCCGTCATTGGTCAGCAGCAGGAGCCCCTCGGTGTTGATGTCGAGGCGGCCGATGGACATGACGCGCGGCAGGTCTTCGGGAAGATTGTCGAAGACGGTCGGGCGGCCTTCCGGGTCGGCATTCGTCGTCACGAGGCCGGCCGGCTTGTGGTAGAGCCAGAGGCGTGTACGCTCGATACCGCGCACCGGCATGCCGTCGACCTCGATGCGGTCGGCGAAGGTGGCGTTGAGAACCGGGCTTTCCAGCACCGTGCCATTCACGCTGACACGGCCTTCCATGATCATGCGCTCCACGTCGCGGCGCGATGCGACGCCGGCGCGGGCCAGAAGCTTGGAAATGCGCTCGGGCGCGAGCTCGGCACCGGCGGAGGCGGCCGGCGCGGGCTTTGCCGCACGGGGGGCCGGCCGGTCGTCACGCGGGGCGGACTTTCCGGCGAAGGGCTTTGCCCCCGGCTTCTTGCCAGCGGGCTTGCCCTCGGCAAAGGATTTCCTGCCCGCGGTCGCCGATGCGGCGCCACGCGGCTTGGTATCGCGGCCCGAGGGCTTGCCGCCCGGCCGTTTTGGCTTGTCTTTGGATGTCATTTGTGCTGCCTGCGTTTTGCCGTGTCCTATCAGGTCAGGCGTCCGGGGTTAAGAGGAATTCGTGCCGCGCATGACAAATCGCTTCATGGACATCGCGCTCGAGGAAGCTAGGGCCGCCGGCGCGCGGGGCGAAGTGCCGGTCGGCGCGGTTCTGGTGCTCGACGGCGCCGTTATCGCGCAGGCGGGCAACCGCACACGGGCGGAGAACGACGTGACCGCCCATGCCGAGGTCGCCGTCATCCGCGAGGCCGCCCGAAAGCTCGGGCAGGAGCGGCTGACAGGCGCCGACCTCTACGTGACGCTGGAGCCCTGCACGCTCTGCGCCGCCGCCATTTCCTTCGCCCGCATCCGACGCCTCTACTACGGCGCGGAGGACCCGAAGGGCGGCGCGGTGGAAAGCGGCGTGCGCTTCTTCGCCCAGCCCACCTGCCACCACGCGCCGGACGTCTATTCCGGCATCGGCGGCACCGCGGCGGCGGATATCCTCAAGGATTTCTTCAAGGAGCGGCGGGAAAGCTAAGCGTCCTCAGCCTTCGGCGAAGCGCTTCAGCCGGTCGCCCGTCAGGCGGTAGCGGACCCATTCCTTCTTCGGCTCGGCGCCGATCGCCTCGTAGACGCGGATCGCCGGCTCGTTCCAGTCGAGCACGCTCCATTCGAAGCGGGCGCAATCCTCCGCGACCGCGACGCGCGCGAGATGGCGCAGCAGCATCTTGCCGACACCGGCGCCGCGATGGGCGGGCGTCACATAGAGGTCTTCGAGATAGAGGCCGTTCTTCGCCTGCCAGGTGGAGTAGGTCTTGAACCAGACGGCGGAGCCGGCCGGCTCGCCCGCCTCGGTCTCGCAGATCGCCGCGAAGCTCACCGAGCCCTCGCCGAACAGCGAGGTCGCGACGGTCTCTTCCGTCGCGGCGACTTCATCGAGGGCGTTTTCGTAATCCGCCAGCTCGCGGATGAAGCGCAGGATGATCGCGGCATCAGCCGCGGTCGCCGGACGAATTCGATAGACGGTCATTCGTCAGAAAGGCCACCAGGAAGAACCCGACTGCTTGGCGGCCTTGGCCTCCTTCTTGCGGCGGCGTTCCTTCTGCTTCTCGGGTTCGCCGAGATCGGCCTGCGCCTCTTCCGGCAGCTTGCGATATTCGACCGGCGGATCGCTCAGGTAGCGGCGCTTGTCGGAATAGGCGCCCTGCTGCAGCCGGCGGGCTTCGCGGTAGGCCTGCGTCTGCTCGGCGCTCGAAAGTTGCTTCGACGTCGTGTGCTGGTTGGCGAGCGGCGAGCGGTAATGCGGATCGTTGGCGTTCGCATCCGCCTCATCACGCAGGCGCTCGCGCATGTCCTCGGGATTCTCCAGCCATTCCGGATTATCCTTGGAGGATACCGATTGCTGCGGGTTGGCCAGCGCCATCTTGTCCTTCGGCACGACGAGACCACCGCGCGGCTGGTAGCGGATTTTCTTGGCGTCCTTGTTATCCGGCTGGATCATGACGGCATTGCCGAGGTCTTCCACCAACTGCTCGCCGGCGGACTTGTCCGTGCCGTAGGTCGGGCCCATGCAGCCGGTCAGAAGGAGGCTGCCGCCGAGGAGCCCGAGAAGGCCGGTACGCACCCGAATATTTCGCGTCATTCCCATGAATACCCTTCCAGCAGGCCGGTACGCCGAATACCTGTGACACGGCAAAAGTCCGCCGTGCCATGGCGGAACAATCCGACCATTTTCAGGCAGCATTACCGGATGACGTCCTCAAGCGCAATTCATCCGGGCAAATCGACGGCCGGAAAGCACCGGCCGTCAACAGGCACGCCCGTCAGGCGGCGCGGCGGAAGCCGATCTCGCGGAGCGCCGCAGCGTCGCGCGCCGAAACGTCCGGGTAATCCGCATCCGAACCGACATCGGTCGTGATGCGCCAGGAACGGGCGCACTTGGTACCCTCGGCCAGCTTCGGCTCGACGGAGACCTTGGCGACTTCGGCCAGGCGGAAGGCATCAGTCGGGCCTTCGCCGGCGACGACCGTGATGGCCGAGGTGATGCAGATTTCCGCGAAGTCCTGGCCTTCCAGCGCCTTCAGAAGCTCCGCGTCGCCAACATGGACGACCGGGGCCGCTTCCAGCGAGGCGCCGATGCGCTTTTCACGGCGCTCGATCTCCAGCGCGCCGGTGACGACCGAACGCACGTCGCGGATCTTCTCCCACTTGGCTTCCAGCGCATCGTCGCGCCATTCGGCCGGCACCGCCGGGAACTGTTCCAGATGAACCGAAACGGCATCCGGCTTGCGCGACAGCCATGCCTCTTCCATCGTGAAGGGCAGCATGGGCGCGAGCCAGGTGACGAGGCACTCGAACAGCTTGCGGATGACCGAGAGCGCGGCGCGGCGCTTCAGCGAGGACGGGGCGTCGCAATAGAGCGCATCCTTGCGGATATCGAAGTAGAAGGCCGAGAGCTCGACATTCGAGAAGTCGATGAGCGCGCGGGCGATCTTCTTGAAATCGAAGGCGTCGTAGCCCTCGCGCACCACACTATCCAGGACGGACAGCCGGTGCAGCATCAACCGCTCCAGTTCCGGCATGTCGGCAAGGGCGATCTCCTCGCCCGTGTCGTGCGCCAGCGTGCCCAGCATCCAGCGCACGGTGTTGCGCAGCTTGCGGTAGGCGTCGATGTTCGTCTGGATGATCGTCTTGCCGAGGCGCTGGTCTTCCCAATAGTCAGTCGTCATGACCCAGAGGCGCAGGATGTCGGCGCCCGATTCCTTCATCACGTCCTGCGGCGAGACGACGTTGCCCTTGGACTTCGACATCTTCTCGCCCTTCTCGTCCATGGTGAAGCCATGGGTGACGACGGCGTTATAGGGCGCGCGGCCGCGCGTCGCGCAGCTTTCGAGCAGCGAGGAATGGAACCAGCCGCGATGCTGGTCCGAGCCTTCGAGATAGACGTCGGCCGGCCATTTCAGGTCCGGGCGATCTTCGAGGGTGAAGGTGTGCGTCGAACCCGAATCGAACCAGACGTCGAGGATGTCCATGACCTGCGCCCAGCGGGCCGCGTCATGCTCCTTGCCGAGGAAGCGTTCCTTGGCGCCTTCGGCGAACCAGGCGTCCGCGCCCTCCTTCTCGAAGGCTTCGAGGATGCGGGCGTTGACGGCGTCGTCCACCAGCACCTCGCCGTTCTCGTCGGCGAAGATGGCGATCGGCACGCCCCAGGCGCGCTGGCGCGAGAGCACCCAGTCCGGGCGGCCCTCGATCATGGCGCGCAGGCGGTTCTGGCCGGCGGCCGGTACGAAGCGGGTGTCGTCGATCGCCGAAAGCGAGCGCGAGCGCAGCGTGGTGCCGTCGCCGAGTTCCTTGTCCATGTAGACGAACCACTGCGGCGTGTTGCGGAAGATGACCGGCTTCTTGGAGCGCCAGGAATGCGGATAGGAATGCTTGAGGCGGCCGCGGGCGAAGAGCATGTTCACGGCGATCAGCGCCTTGATGACACGCTCGTTGGCATCGCCCTTCTTGCCGTTGTCGTCCATGACGCGCGCGCCCTCGAAGCCGGGGGCGTCTGCCGTGTAGAAGCCGGCGTCGTCGACCGGGAACGGGATCTTCGAGGAGATGCCGCGCGCTTCCAGCTCGCGAGCCTTCGCCGTCCAGGCGTCGAAGTCCTCGCGGCCGTGGCTGGGGGCCGTGTGCACGAAGCCCGTGCCGGCATCGTCGGTGACATGGTCGCCGTCGAGCAGCGGAACGGGGAAGGTATAGCCGAGGTCCTTCAGCGGATGGGCACAGGTGATGGCGGCCAGTTCTTCCGCCGAGACGTCACGCACGAACTTGAAGGTGAGCTTCGCCTTGGCGGCGGCCTCGTCGGCAAGGCGCGTCGCGAAGATCAGCTTTTCGCCCGGCTGCGGGCCGAAATCGTTCTCGGCGCTTTCGACCTCATAGAGGCCGTAGGGGTAGCGCGAGGAGAAGGCGATGGCGCGGTTGCCGGGGATCGTCCAGGGCGTGGTCGTCCAGATGACGACGAAATTGTCCTTGAGATCGGCCGGGCCGTCGACGATCGGGAACTTCACCCAGATCATGTCGCTCTCGATATCGGCATATTCGACTTCGGCTTCGGCCAGCGCCGTGCGCTCGACGACAGACCACATGACCGGCTTGGAGCCGCGGTAGAGCTGGCCGCTTTTGGCGATCTTCAGGAGTTCACCGGCGATGCGGGCCTCCGCGTGGAAGTTCATCGTCGTGTAGGGCTTCTCGAAATCACCCTCGATGCCGAGGCGCTTGAACTCCTCGGTCTGGATCTTGATCCAGCCGGCGGCGAAGTCACGGCATTCCTGGCGGAATTCGTTGACCGGCACCTCGTCCTTGTTCTTGCCCTTCTCGCGGTACTTCTCCTCGATCTTCCATTCGATCGGAAGGCCGTGGCAGTCCCAGCCGGGCACGTAATTGGAATCATAACCGCGCATCTGGAAAGAGCGGGTGATGACGTCCTTGAGGATCTTGTTCAGCGCGTGGCCGATATGGATGTTGCCGTTGGCATAGGGCGGGCCGTCGTGCAGCACGAACTTTTCACGGCCGGCAGCGGAGGCGCGCAGCTTCTTGTAAAGCTCCATCTTCTGCCAGCGGGCAACCGTTTCCGGCTCCTTCTGCGGCAGGCCGGCGCGCATCGGGAAATCCGTCTGCGGCAGGTAGAGCGTGGAGGAATAATCGACTTTTTCGGCTGTATCGGTCATGGATATGGCTATCGTCTCGTCGCGCGGTCTTTCGCGCATGCGGGGAAATATCTGTCATCTGCACCGGCGATGACGGCGGGGACGTTCTGGAAACGCCCGAAATCCCGGACCTTCCGGCCTCGCTCAGAGCGCGCGGAAGGCCGGGCCACTAATTCGCAGAGCGATGGTCGGCCGGTGGAGCATCATGCGCGCGGTCTTACGGCCTTTTGGGCGTTTTGAAAAGACGGCAAGCGCCGCAATCGACCGCCTGGCCTTGTGAGCACCTGCTAGTTGCCGGCAAGCGGCGGCCTTGCGGGGCGCTTGCCTTCCGCGCTGCGGACGACCAGCCGCACATCCGGCATCTCATGGCGAAGGATGACAGGCATGTGCTCGCGCATCTCGCGCCGGAAGCGAGACGCGTTGCGCGTGCCCCAGACAGCGGCAAAGAGCGCGCCCGTCGCCTCGTCCTTGAAGATGGCCGCCCCGCCGAACGCTGCGGAAAGCCCGTCCGCATCGAAAGCCCCGCCGCCGCCATAGACGGTGACGACCTTTTCCAGCGGTGCGATGCTGACCACGGTATCACCCGCGGGAGCGAAACCTGCGGAACGGAAAAGATAGAGCGCGCAGGGCTCGCCGTTCATTCTAGAAACAGAGCCGCTGGTCGATGTCCCCAAGCGGGCGGACGCCGGAAAGCAAGGCCCTTGCCTCCTCCTCGTCGCGCTTCATCTGCACGACGAGCGCGTCGAGGCCGGCGAATTTCAGCTCGTCGCGCAGGTGGCCGAAAAAGGAGACGGCGGAGACTTCGCCGTAGAGATCGCCGGAGAAGTCGAAGAGGAAGGTCTCCAGCAGCGGCGCGCCGTCCGTGTCGACCGTCGGGCGGCGGCCGTAGCTGGCGACGCCGTCATGCAGGCTGCCGTCGGGGCGGCGGAAACGGACGGCATAGATGCCGTTGCGCAGCTCCGCCTCTGGGGGAAGCTGCATGTTGGCGGTGGGATAGCCGAGCGTGCGGCCGAGCTGCTTGCCGCCGATCACCTCGGCCTCGACCGTGTAGCGATAGCCGAGCTGGCCCGCCGCTTCCGCTACCTCGCCCTCGTGGAGCAGCGAGCGGATGAAGCTGGAGGAGATGACCGAGGCGTTCTCGTCGCGAAAGGCGTCGACCAGCGTGACGCCGAAGCCGTTCTCCTGGCCCGCCGCCATCAGGAAGGCCGGGCCGCCTTCCCTGCCCTTGCCGAAATGGAAATCGAAGCCGGTGACGACCTCGGAGGCGTGCAGCCAGTCGAGGAGAATGGCGCGGATGAAGTCATGGGCGGAGATTTCGGAAAAGCCGCGGTCGAACGGGTATTCGATGACGGCGGAAAAACCCATGCCTTCGAGGATGCGGGCCTTCAGCGGGGCCGGCGTGATGCGGAAGACGGGGCGCTCCGGGCGGAAGACGGTGCGCGGATGAGGCTCGAAGGTGAGGACCAGCGCCGGAACACCGCGCTCGGCCGCGATGTCGAGCGCCCGTTGCAGAACCGCCTGGTGGCCACGATGCACGCCGTCGAAATTGCCGATGGCGATGACGCCGCCGCGCAGGTGCTCCGGCAGCGGCTGTTTCGTCTCGTTCCTGTGAAATACCGTCATGACGACCGTCTCCGTCCGGTCACTGCAACCGGGGCATCCACCACTTCGGGTGGGCGTTCTCGCGGGAAAGGAAGGCGGCGAGCCTGCCCTCGTCCGTCACGCCGCCCTCGACATAGTGCTGGGCATGGATGCCGCCGGAAATGTAGAGGACGTCGAGGCCGTAGCCCTCGGCGCCGCGCACGTCGGTCGGCATGCCGTCACCGATGGCGATCACACGGGACATGTCGAAATCGCCGCGCACCGCGCGCGCCTCGGCCAGCGACTTCTCGTAGATCGGCCGGTGCGGCTTGCCGGCGATGCGGGTCGCGCCCCCGAGCTCCTCATAAAGCTGCGCGATCGCGCCGGCGCAGACGATGAGCTTGTGGCCGCGCTCGACGACCAGGTCCGGATTGGCGCAGATGAAGGGCAGCTTGCGCGCTGCCAGCGCCGAAAGCTCCGCGCGGTAATCCTCGGCGGCCTCCACCTCGTCGTCGCGCAGACCCGCGCAGACGATGGCGGCGGCGTCCTCCAGCCCGACCGGCTCGACATGCAGTCCGTCGAGCAGCGGCATGTCCTTGTCGGCGCCAATGAAATAGATCTTCTCGGGACCCTCGGCGATGAGGGCGCGGGTAACGTCGCCCGAGGTGACGATGCGGTCATAGGCCTCGTCCAGCACGCCCAGCCCGCGGATCTGCACCTTCACGCCCGGATGGGGACGCGGCGAATTGGTGATGAGCACGACCGTCAGGCCGGCGGCGCGGGCTTCGGCCAGCGCCTCGGAGGCGTAGGAGAAAGCCTCGACGCCATTGTGCAGGACGCCCCAGACGTCGCAGAGCACCACGTCGTATTGCGAGGCGATGTCGCGGAAGGATTGGATGCGTTGAGCCATCAGGGTTTTCCATGTCGAGGTCGAGCCCGGCTGACATTGCAAAGCGACGCCAAGAAAACAAGCCTCTTCCCGCAATTTTGCCCCATCCACAGGGAAACGGTCGAAATTTCATATGCCTGCCTTGATGACATGCCAAAGCGCTCCCATCTGCCGGCTGCGGTAACCATTCCGGCCGAAATAAATTCGCGGCGTCGTTCTTGACTCGAAACCCGCCGCCGCCTATCTCGGCATCGCTAGCACTCCTGAACGGTGAGTGCTAACATCAATCCATCGGATCCGTTTCGTGATCCGCAATGTCATTCGATCGAGGGATAAGACAATGGCAAGCACCACCTTCCGCCCGCTTCACGATCGCGTCGTCGTTCGTCGCGTCGAGTCCGAAGCAAAGACCAAGGGCGGGATCATCATTCCGGACACCGCCAAGGAAAAGCCGCAGGAAGGCGAAGTCGTCGCCGTCGGCTCCGGCGCCCGTGACGAATCCGGCAAGGTCGTCGCGCTCGACGTCAAGGCTGGCGACCGCGTTCTGTTCGGCAAGTGGTCGGGCACCGAAGTCAAGCTCGACGGCGAAGACCTTCTGATCATGAAGGAAGCCGACATCATGGGCATCATCGGCTGATCTGCCGATAACCCTTTTCCAATTCAGCTGATATCTCTTCAGGAGTTCTCACAATGGCAGCCAAAGAAGTAAAGTTCGGCCGCACCGCGCGCGAAAAGATGCTGCGTGGCGTCGACGTCCTCGCAGACGCCGTGAAGGTAACGCTCGGCCCGAAGGGTCGTAACGTCGTCATCGACAAGTCCTTCGGCGCTCCGCGCATCACCAAGGACGGCGTTTCCGTCGCCAAGGAAATCGAACTGGAAGACAAGTTCGAGAACATGGGCGCCCAGCTCGTTCGCGAAGTCGCTTCCAAGACCAATGACATCGCCGGCGACGGCACGACGACCGCAACGGTTCTCGCCCAGGCTATCGTTCGCGAAGGCGCCAAGGCTGTTGCCGCCGGCATGAACCCGATGGACCTGAAGCGCGGCATCGATCTCGCCGTCGCAGAAGTCGTCAAGGATCTCCAGGCCAAGGCCAAGAAGATCAACACCTCGGAAGAAGTCGCACAGGTCGGCACGATCTCTGCAAACGGCGAAAAGCAGATCGGTCTCGATATTGCCGAAGCCATGCAGAAGGTCGGCAACGAAGGCGTCATCACGGTTGAAGAAGCCAAGACCGCCGAAACCGAACTCGAAGTCGTCGAAGGCATGCAGTTCGACCGCGGCTACCTGTCGCCCTACTTCGTGACCAACCCGGAAAAGATGGTCGCCGACCTCGAAGACGCTTACATTCTCCTGCACGAGAAGAAGCTCTCGAACCTCCAGGCCATGCTGCCGGTTCTCGAAGCCGTCGTCCAGACCGGCAAGCCGCTGGTCATCGTCGCTGAAGACGTCGAAGGCGAAGCCCTCGCGACCCTCGTCGTCAACAAGCTGCGTGGCGGCCTCAAGATCGCTGCCGTCAAGGCTCCGGGCTTCGGCGACCGCCGCAAGGCCATGCTCGAAGACATCGCCATCCTGACGGGCGGCACGGTGATCTCCGAAGACCTCGGCATCAAGCTCGAAAACGTCACGCTCGACATGCTCGGCCGTGCGAAGAAGGTTTCGATCTCCAAGGAAAACACGACGATCGTCGACGGTGCCGGCCAGAAGGCCGAAATCGAAGGCCGCGTCGCGCAGATCAAGGCCCAGATCGAAGAAACCTCCTCCGACTACGACCGCGAGAAGCTGCAGGAACGCCTTGCCAAGCTCGCTGGCGGCGTTGCCGTCATCCGCGTCGGCGGCTCGACGGAAGTCGAAGTCAAGGAAAAGAAGGACCGCATCGACGACGCCCTCAACGCGACGCGCGCTGCCGTTCAGGAAGGCATCGTACCGGGCGGCGGCGTAGCCCTGCTCCGTTCTTCCACGAAGATCTCCGCCAAGGGCGAGAACGACGACCAGGAAGCCGGCATCAACATCATCCGCCGCGCCCTCCAGGCCCTCGTTCGCCAGATCGCGGAAAACGCAGGTGACGAAGCTTCGATCGTCGTCGGCAAGATCCTCGACAAGAACGAAGACAACTACGGCTACAACGCCCAGACCGGCGAATACGGCGACCTGATCTCGCTCGGCATCGTCGACCCGGTCAAGGTTGTCCGCACGGCCCTGCAGAACGCAGCTTCGGTTGCCTCGCTGCTGATCACGACGGAAGCCATGATCGCCGAGCTGCCCAAGAAGGACGCTCCGGCCATGCCGGGCGGCATGGGCGGCATGGGCGGCATGGACATGATGTAAGACCTTCGGGTCTTGCATCTGAGCCAAACCGGTTCAGTTCGGAAAGGGCGGTCTTCGGGCCGCCCTTTTTGCTTGCGGGTTCTTGCCGAAGAAATTTTCCAACCGTGCAATAATTGACAAAAAAGCCGTTGATGGTAGCAAAAAACTAACTATAACAACGCCCCAAGTGAACTTTAAAGATTCACCCGGGGTTCAGGTGCTGGTTTTCGACACGACCGGTCGGCTGTGCTGCCAGAATTCCCTCAGTCCCATGAAGCCGCTGCAAGCTCCGGAGGGAGCCCGCCGCGGTTTTCGCGCGTACGTCCGATCCGAAGATCACAGGAACCGGGCGCAGTTCAGTACATGAGAAAGTGGTTCGGCGGGCTTCGAGAGGAATGTCAGCCGGATTTTTCGTTTTCAACATGTCACGCTCGGCGAGCGGATGTGCGGATCAAATTCGAGCGGCTGCCGTGGGGTCGTAAGTGTTCAAGATAATCAAGACCGATCTCTCGTCGCCTTTCCTGCCGGGTTCGATGGACTTCGACGAAGCGGACAACGAACTGCTGACGCAATATTGCGTGACGGAGCGCTGGACCGGCGACCTTTCCAACGGCCTCTTCATGCTCGGCGAAAAGGCCGCGCAGGCGCATGGCCTGCCGCTGCGCCCCTGCGGGCTGCTCAACCTCATCCGTTGCTACGAGCCGCTCGACCGCACGCGCGTCCTGGAACTTTTCGAGCAGGCCGCAGCCTCCTCGTCGTCCTTCTGCTTCTCCACCACGATCCATGTCGACGGCGCGCCGCGCCAGCCGGTATTCTGCGTCGGGGAATCGACGGGGCTGGAAGAGAAATACGCCGGCAGCATCATCGGCGTCTTCATCTTCCCCCGCTTCCAGATCGACCTTGCCGGCCGCCGCTTCCGGCGGCAGTAGGCAGGAACCGAAAGACCAGCCGCTTCAGGCGGCTTCGCTGGCCGTTCCGCCGGGGCGGATGCGTTCGACCGGAACCGGACGGCCAAGGAAATAGCCCTGCGCCTCGTCGCATCCTTCGCTGAGCAGGATGTCGAGCTGGCTGCGCGTCTCCACGCCTTCCGCCAGCACCGGCACGCGCAGCGTCTGCCCGAGCGCGAGGATCGCGCGGATGATCGCCTTCGCCTCGGGGCTTGCCTCCACCTCGCTCATGAAGCTGCGGTCGAGCTTGATCTTGTCGAAGGGGAAGGCGCGTAGCGTTTCGAGCGAGGAATAGCCCGTGCCGAAGTCGTCGATGGCGATGGTGACGCCGAGGGCCTTGATGCGGCGCAGCGTGTTGAGGGCGCGCTCCTTGTCGCCGATGATGGTCGATTCGGTGATCTCCAGCTCCAGGCGGTGCGGGCTGAGGCCGGTTTCCTGCAGCACGCGCTGGACGAGATCGGCGACATCCGCATTGCCGAGCTGGACCGGCGACAGGTTGACCGCGATCTTGTGGTCGCTGTTCCAGGTCGCGGCCTCGCGGCATGCCTCGCGCAGCACCCATTCGCCGACCGGCAGGATGGCGCCGCATTCTTCCGCAATCGGAATGAACTCGCCCGGCGGAATGGTGCCGCGCACGGGATGGTGCCAGCGCAGCAGCACTTCGTAGCCCACCGTCTCGCCGGAATTCACCGCCTTCTGCACCTGGTAGTGAAGCTGCAGCTCGTTGCGCTCGACGGCCTGCCAGAGATCGTTGGCGATCAGGCGGCGGCTGCGGGCGGCCTCGTCCATCGACACTTCGTAGAAGCAGACGGTCTCCGTCAGCGCGTCCTTGGCGCGATACATGGCAAGATCGGCATTGTTGAGCAGGGCCTCGATATTGTCGGCATCCTGCGGATAGATCGCGACGCCGAGGCTCGCGCCGGGCTTGATGTCGTAGCCGTCGATGCGGATGTCCTCGGTGAGGCAGTTTTCGAGGCGCTGGAGGAAATCGGTAAGGTCCGACATGTCCTCGAACCGCTTGGCGGCGGCGAATTCGTCACCGCCGAAGCGGGCCACCGTCTCGTCGGCCCCGAGGCAGGCCTGCATGCGCCGCGAGAGCGTCGCGAGGACCTCGTCGCCCGCCGCATGGCCGCGCGTGTCGTTGACTTCCTTGAACTTGTCCAGATCGATGCCGATAGCGGCCACCTTGCCGCCCGATCGCCGGGCAGAATCGAGATCGGCCTCGAGCCGGTTATTAAAGCTTGCGCGGTTCGGCAGGCCCGTCAGCCCGTCATGGCGGGCGAGGAAGGAGATCTGCTCTTCCGAACGCAGGCGCTCGGAAACGTCCTCATAGGTCGCCACCCAGGCGCCGTCCGGCAGCGTGCGGTAGCGCAACTGGACCGACACGCCGCTCTGCAGCTTTTCGACGATCACGCCGCCATCGTTCGCCTGGATCGCGGCGCGGCGGCGGGCGTAGGCATCCCGCGCCTTGGTCTGCCAGACATCGGGATCGGCATAGATGTCGGCGACGCCCTGCTCGACAATCTCGCGCAGGGTCATGCCCGGCCGGATGCGGTCGCCGGGGAAACCGAAGATTTCACTGTAGCGCCGGTTGGCAAGAAGCAGGCGCTCGTCCTTGTCGAACAGGCACAGGCCCTGCGACATGTTCTCGAGCGCGAGATCGAGGTTCTTCGTCACTTCGGCCAGCCGGTCGGCATCGGCCTTCTCCCTGGTGACGTCCTTGCTGATCTTGGCGTAGCCGACCAGCATGCCGCCCGCATCGTGGATCGGATCGAGCACGACATTTGCCCAATAGCGCGTGCCGTCCTTGCGATAGCGCCAGCCCTCGCCCTCATACTTGCCTTCCTCGCGGGCGATGCGCAGAGCGCGTTCAGGCGCACCCGCCGCGCGATCCTCCTCGCCGTAGAACTGCGAGAAATGCCGGCCGACGATCTCCTGCGCCTTGTAACCCTTGTGGCGCTCGGCGCCCTCGTTCCAGTTGGCGACGCGGCCTTCCGGGTCCAGCATGCAGATGGCGTAATCCTTGACGCCCTGCACGAGCATGGCGAACTGGCGGGTGCTCTCCGTCGCGGTCAGCTCGGCCTGCCGGGCGAAGACGGCGGCCGTCAGGCCGGTGAAGAGCAGCGAGAAGGCCACCACCGCGATCAGCGGCACCATCAGGCCGGTCGAGATCAGCGTGTCGTCGCTCACCGGCATCAGGCCCGGCCGGAAGGTCACGGCGGTCATGGCGGTGAAATGCAGGGCCACCACGCCGAGCGCCATCAGCACGGTCGCCAGCGCCCGGTCGCGCACGCGCTGCTGCGGGCGCATGCAGACGAGAAGCGACAGCGCGCCGAAAAGGCCGGCACAGACGACCGAGACGGCGACATAGACGGCATCCCAGCCGAGCGTGCCCGGCAGTTCCACCGCGCTCATGCCGATGTAATGCATGGAGGTGATGCCCGCACCGAGCAGCAGGCCGCCGGCGATGACGGCGGCGCGGCCTGCGACATAGGTGGCAAGCGCGAGACCCGCCGTCGTCACGACGATGGCGACGCCGAGCGAAATCAGCGTCAGCTTCATGTCATAGCCGATGACCATGCCGGGATCATAGGCCAGCATCGCGATGAAATGGGTCGCCCAGATGCCGAAGCCGCTCGACGTGCCCGCCGCGCCCAGCCAGAGATTGCGCGCCCTGCCTTCGGCGACCCACGCCCTCTGCGCCAGCGTCACCGCGACATAGCAGGACAGGAAGCAGATGAATGCGGCAAGCACGACGAGACGAAGATCGTGCTCGACGACGATGCAGTTGAGAATGCGCAGCATGGGAACACCGGGCGGGAGGGCAAGATGGCACCACAGAGCCCGGCAACCTTAAAGACTTTGTGAATCGGCCCCGTATCCCGGCGGATTCCTGCCCGCCCGTATCCATTCGTGCTTAACAAATATCAAAACGGCCAACCGGCTGGTTTGCCACGGCAATTCCGCTCAACTTCGGATTTCAGAGCGTCAGGGCCTTGAGGTCCGCAGCCGGGTCTTCAAGCGCCGCCCTGTCCGGCGTGCGGCCCATCTCGATCAGCTTCTTGCCGACCACGTAGGCTTTCGCATCGTTGACCGCGTCGACCGCGATCAGCCTGCCATCGCGGAAGTACCAGACGGAAACGCTGCCCTCGCGCTGGCCGGGCCGCACGAGGGTATCGTCGAAGCCCATGCAGAAACCGGCGATCTGCAGCTTCACATCATATTGGTCGGACCAGAACCACGGCTTCGGCACATAGGGCGTATCGCCGCCGGCGATGACGGCCGCGGCGGCCTCCGCCTGGTCGACGGCGTTCTGCACGGATTCCAGCCGCACGCGATTGCCTTCGAAGGGCAGGACGGTGCAGTCGCCCATGGCGAAGATCGCGGGATCGGACGTGCGGGCATGGGCATCGACGACGATGCCGTTGGCAACCTCCAGCCCGGCATCGCGGGCGAGCCGGTCATTGGCCGCCACGCCGATGCCGGCGATCACCACATCCACCGGCAGCACGAAGCCGTCGGAGAGCTCCGCGCCGGTGACGCGGCCGTTTTCGCCGAGAAGGCGGACGAGGCCGGTCTTCTCGCGCACATCGACACCGCGGGCCATGTGGATCGCCTTGAGGATCGTCGCCGTCGCGGGCGATGCCACGCGCGCGAGGATGCGGTCGGCCATCTCGATGACGGTGACATGCAGCCCCCTGCCCCGCGCGACGGCCGCCGCCTCGAGGCCGATATAGCCGCCGCCAACGACGAGCGCCCGGCGGCCTTCCTGCATTTCGAGGCCGAGGCGGTCGGCATCGCGATAGTCGCGCACGGTGAACACGCCGTCGAGGTCGCCGCCGATCTCCGCCGGCAGGCGGCGGGGCGTCGCACCGGTGGCGAGCGCCAGGAATTCATAGTCGAGCATCGAGCCGTCGCTGAGCGTCACGCGCCTTGCCGCGCGGTCGATGGCGGTGACCTCCGTCGACAGGCGAAGGTCGACGCCGTTGTCGGGATACCAGCTTTCCGGGCGGAACATCAGGCGCGAGAGGTCTGCCTCGCCGAGCAGGTATTTCTTGGAAAGCGGCGGGCGCTGGTAGGGGTGGCTCGCCTCGGCGGCGACGATGGTGATCGGCCGCTCGTCCTTCAATGCGCGCAATTTGGCAACCAGGGCAAATGCGGCCTGGCCGCCGCCCGCTACAACCAGTCTTCCCGTCACGATATTTCCGTCCGTCCTTGTTTTCACCGAGACGTAACCCGCCCGGCCACGCGGCGTCAACGTGCCGCTACCGTGCTCGGACGGGTCGCGCCGGCATCAGGGCTTCGCAGGAATTTCCAGGCCCTTCTGCGCCGCTGGGCGGGCAAGGCAGCGCTCCAGCCAGGCCATGACGGCGGGGAAGCCCGCATAATCCAGCACCTCGCGCCCGCCATAGAAGACATCCGCGCCGCGCACCCACGGGAAGGTCGCGATATCGGCGATGGTATATTCATCGCCCATGATCCATTGCCGGTCCCTCAGGCGCTCTTCCAGCACGGAAAGCAGGCGCTTCGATTCGTCCCTGTAGCGTTCGACCGGATAGGAATTGTTGGCGACCTTTTCGGCGGCGAACTTGTGGAAATGACCGAACTGGCCGAACATCGGCCCGATGCCGCCCATCTGGAACATGACCCAGCACAGCATCTCGTAGCGCACGGCGGGATCGGCCGGAATGAGCTTGCCGGTTTTCTCCGCGAGATAGACGAGGATCGCGCCCGATTCGAAGAGGCCGATCGGCTTGCCGCCCGGCCCGTCCGGATCGATGATCGCGGGAATGCGGCCGTTCGGATTGAGCGACACGAATTCCGGCGACTTCTGCTCGTTGCCGCCGAAATCGACGCGGTGCGGCTCATAGATGAGGCCGAGCTCTTCCAGCGCGATCGACACCTTCACGCCATTCGGCGTCGGCAGCGAATAGAGCTGAATGACATCGGGATTCCTGGCGGGCCATTTCTTCGTGATGGGGAAGGACGACAGGTCGGACATGGGAACTCCTTACGGATGGGAGTTCATAGATAGGGCAGGCCGCCGGGCGATGTCAGGGTGACGTGGCGGGAAATTTGCGAAGGGTGAGGGTGCCAGCCCCTCATCCGGCCTGCCGGCCACCTTCTCCCCGCAAGCGGGGCGAAGGAGACGTGTGGGACCGGTTTCCCGCCCCTCGGCGTGTTTCCGTCAAACTTGCCTGCGATGGGACGGAAAACGGTGCGGCACACCCCTTCTCCCCGCCTGCGGGGAGAAGGTCGCGGCAGGCCGGATGAGGGGCAATCCTACCCCTACAGCGCCCCGCGCACCTGCTCGATGATCTCCGCCACCACCGCATCGCCCTCGTGCTCCGGCTTGCGCGCACGCACGAGGCAGGCTTCCGATTTGAGGATCACGCCGTCGGAGAGAATCTTCAGGTGGTTGGCGACGAGCGTCGAGCCGGTCGAGGTGATGTCGACGATGATGTCGGCCGAGCCGGAGGCCGGCGCGCCTTCCGTGGCGCCGAGGCTTTCGACGATGCGGTAGAGCTGGATGCCGTGATTGCCCGAGAAGAACTGCTGCGTCAGCCGCCAGTATTTCGTGGCGATGGTCAGGCGCCGGCCGTGGCGGGCGCGGAAATCCGTGGCGACGTCGCCGAGGTCGGCCATGGTGTCGACGTCGAGCCATATCTCCGGCACGGCGACCACGACATCGGCATGGCCGAAGCCGAGGCGGGCGCAGAACTCGACGCGGGCATCGGCCTCCGCCAGTCCCTCGCGCACGAGATCCTCGCCGGTCACGCCGAAATCGACGGTGCCGTTGGCGATCTCGCGGGAGATCTCGGAAGCGGAGAGGAAGGCGATCTCGATATCGTCGCGACCCTCGACGCGGCCGCGATAGGAGCGGTCGTTGCCGACGGCGGCGACGGTGAAGCCGGCGCGGGCGAGGACGGCGGAGCTGTCCTCCTTCATGCGGCCCTTGGAGGGAAGACCGATGGTGATGGTCATGCGGCGGCTCCCCCGGCGCTTGCGATACGGTCGAGCCAGAGCGAGAAGCCGACGGCCGGGATGCGTTCCTTCGCGCCGAGCAGCGTCAGCAGCCGGTCGAACCGGCCGCCGCCGACGAGCACCGATGTCTCGCCGGCCGGCGTGATCTCGAAGACGAGGCCGGTATAATAATCGAGCGGACGGCCGAAGGCGGCGCGATAGATGATCGTCGCCGGATCGACGCCTGCTTCGCGCAGCGCCGTAACGCGGGCGTCGAAGCGCTCCAGCGCCGCGCCGAGCGAAAGGCGGGCCTTTTCCGCGAAGGCGGCGAGCGCCTGCGGCGCGTCGGCGAGGCTCAGTTCCAGTGCCAGGAATTCCTTGAGCAGCGCCAGCGTGCGGCTGTCGAGCCGCGTGCTCGCGAGCTCGCGCTTCTCGCGCAGGCGGCGGGCGATGGCGGCGGGACCGCGGCTGGCATTGGTGGAATAGCCGGTCGCCTCCATCGTCGCGTCGATATGGGCGATCAGCTTCGCCTCGTCGTCGAGGATGCCGAGGCGGGCAAGGCGCTCGACCTCCGGGCCGAAGACGCCGGACGGGGCGGGATCGGACAGGTCAGCGATCAGCTTCTGCAACTGCGCCGAATTGCCGAAGGCGTGGATGAGACGCTTCTGCCAGCCGGCCGGCAGGCCGCAGGCGGCGACGACCGCCTCGAAAATTCCCTGGTCGCCGAGCGTTACGGACAGCGCCATGCCGGGAAGCCGGTTACCGATGACATGGAGCGCATCGCGCACGATGCGCGCATCGGCGCACGCGATATCCGGCTCGCCGAGATCCTCGATGCCGGCCTGGTAGAATTCGTTCGCGCCGTCGCGGCGCTGGCGGAAGACCTCGCCGAGATAGGAATAGCGCCGCGGCGTGCCCATCGCCGTCTCGATGTGGCGAAGGCAGACGGGGATGGTGAATTCGGGACGCAGGCACAGGCTCTTGCCGGTCTCGCTCTCCGTCATGAAGATGCGCCGGCGCAGGTCCTCGCCCGCCATGTCGAGGAAGGGTTCGGCCGGCTGGATGACCGGCGTATCGACGCGCTCCGTGCCGAGCCCTTCGAGGTCGGCGACGAGATCGGGCGCGAAGGCGGGCAGGTTCGTCAGAGGCATGGGAAACGCTCCGGGCGCGGGGCGGCAAGTCCCCCTCTGCCTGCCGGCATCTCCCCCACAAGGGAGGAGAAAGATAAAGGCTTGCTCACCGTCTCAAATCGAATTCGCAGGGTGCGGCACAGTAAGCCCCTCCCCCTTGTGGGGAGGGGTTGGGGAGGGGTCTTCCACACGCCCATCACCCCTGCCGCGCCCGGTCTTCGGCTTGCGCGTCGAGGATTTCGCGGACTTTCGCGACCAGATCGGCCTCCGGTACGGAAACCTGCGCGACGCGCGCTTCGCGCCAGGCGATGTTGTCCTCGATCTCGCCGGAAAGGCGCTTGCCCTCGATCAGGTCCTTGATCTGCACGAGGCCTTCCGCGCGCTCGTCGCCGCCCTGGATGATGGCGATCGGTGCGCCGCGGCGGTCGGCATATTTGAGCTGGTTGCCGAACTTCTTCCAGTTGCCCTGATACATCTCGGCGCGGATGCCGGCGGCGCGCAGCTCCTGTGTGAAGCGCTGGTAGCGGCCCATGCTCTCGATGTCACCGTCCATGACGGTGACGAGGACGGGCGCGACCACCTCCTCCTGACCGAGCTTGCCGAGGTTCTTCAGCGCCGTCATCAGGCGCGAGACGCCGATGGAGAAGCCCGTCGCCGGCACCGGCTGGCCCATGAAGCGGGAGACGAGGCCATCGTAGCGGCCGCCGCCGCCGACCGAGCCGAAGACGACCTTCTCGCCCTTCTCGTTGGTGACGGCGAACTGCAACTCGGCCTCGAAGACCGGGCCTGTGTAATATTCGAGGCCGCGCACGACCGACGGGTCGATCTTGATGCGGTCCGGACCATAGCCGGCCGAGGTGACGAGATGGCCGATCTGGTTCAGCTCGTCGACGCCTTCGGCGCCCTTCGTCGTGCCTTCGACGAGCCTGGCGAGATCCGCTGCGCTTTCCGCATAGTCCTTGATGCCGACGAAGAAGAGCACCTTCTCGATCTGTCCGGCATCGAGGCCGGCGCCCTTGGTGAAGTCGCCGGATTCGTCCTTGCGGCCGGCGCCGAGCAGGAGCCTGACGCCCTCCGGGCCGAACTTGTCGAGCTTGTCGATGGCACGCAGCACGGTGAGGCGCGCGCCTGCCTTGTCGTCGCCGCCGAGGCCGATCGCCTCCAGCACACCGTCGAGGACCTTGCGGTTGTTGACACGGATGACGTAGTCGCCGCGGGCGATGCCGAGCGCTTCCATCGTGTCCGACATCATCATGCACATTTCGGCATCCGCCTGTACGCCGGCCGCGCCGACCGTATCGGCATCGAACTGCATGAACTGGCGGAAGCGGCCCGGGCCCGGCTTCTCGTTGCGGAAGACATAGCCCGCGCGATAGGTGCGGTAGGGAAGCTGGATCTCGTTGAAATTCTCCGCGACATGGCGGGCGAGCGGCGCCGTCAGGTCGTAGCGCAGGCTCATCCATTGGTCGTCGTCGTCCTGCAGCGAGAACACGCCCTCGTTCGGGCGGTCGCTGTCGGGCAGGAACTTGCCGAGCGCGTCGGTATATTCGAAGAGCGGCGTTTCGACGGGGTCGAAGCCGTAATGCTCGTAGACCTCGCGGATCTTCGCCGTCATCTCATTGACGGCGCGGATGTCCGCGGCGTCACGGTCGACGAAGCCGCGCGGCAGGCGGGCTTTCAGCTTCTGGGGCTTTTTCTGCTTTTCGCTCATCGGGATACCCGAAATTCCGTATTTCCGTTGCGGTTTCCCTAGCGGATTGAAGGGGCAGCGGCAAGGGCGCAGGTGCGCGCAGCAGGGCAGGAGGAGCATCCTTATAGGCACCCCTTTTCTTTTGCGCAGCGTGCGCCTATCTCTCCTGCCATGAGACAGGTCCTCTTCGTCCTCGCCATTCTGGGCGCCGTCCTTTCCGGCTGGGTGCCGGCGGTCGCCGCGACGATGACGGCCGCGCAGCCGGCCGGGATGCACGCCATGCACCACATGGCCGGCGAGGATGGCGGCGGCGAGCACGGCAAGGCGAAGCCGTCCGCGCATCCTCTCGCCTGTTCGGCCTGTTTCGCCATCGAAGCCGCCCGGCTGGAGCCGATCGGCCGCGATCTCGACATTTCGAGCCCGGTTTCCGCAGCCACGCCGCAACTGGCCGGCCTTGCGCTTCCCCCGCTCGATCCCCCTCCCCGGTCCTGACGACGCTTGACTGATATCCGGGGCGCCCGCGCCCCGACCATCAACCGTATTCAGAACTGGAAATCATCATGAACGCAAAGAACATGCTTCTCGGCGCGGCCCTCGCGCTTACCTTCACCATGCCCGCAATCGCCCAGGATGCCGCCGATCATTCCGGCCATCAGGGCATGACGATGGGCCAGGCCACGGGCGACCAGAGCGCGTCCACCAAGGCCTTCGTCGACGCCAATGCGAAGATGCACAAGGGCATGGAGATCGAATTCACCGGCAATGCCGATGTCGATTTCGTGCGCGGGATGATCGCCCACCACCAGGGCGCCATCGACATGGCGAAGGTCGAGCTGGAACACGGCAAGGACCCAGCCATCCGGAAGCTCGCGGAAGACATCGTCAGCGCCCAGGAGGGTGAGATCAAGATGATGGAAGAGTGGCTGGCCAAGAACGCCAAGTGAGCCAATAGGGAGGCCCGCCGCAAGGCGGGCCTTTTCCGCAAAGGCAGTCGTGGACCCTCGGGCAAGCCGGGTGAGGCCGGAAAGCGCGGATCGCCTTGCGGCACGGCATGCGGAGCCGCCCGAGGACGCCCGTTCATCCTGCGCGCTCATCGTCGCGCCTGGCCCGAAGGCCCACGCCGCATGGCATGACCGCCATGCAAGCCCGTCGAACAGATCCTCCGCCGGCGTTAGCCGCTACTTGCCCGCGCGCTGCCGCTGGGCGGACGCCTCGACCAGCGAGGCCGCAATGACGCGGGCCATCATGAGGCTGGTTTCACGGAGATCGGTATTGCTGCCGCTGCGTGCCGAGCGGATGAGACGAAAGCCCTCGCGGAGCATGATCTCCTGCGCCTTGTCACAGGCCCATGGCTCAAGTCGAGAATCATCGAATGCAGGTGCGTTTGGCGACATGTTTCCCCTCATGTCAGATCATGCAGCACAAAGCCGCGCGCCACGACTACGCACGTGCGAATCGACCCCAGAACTTCCGATGTATGGTTGTGCCGCTCAACCTTAAGCTACATGATTCGTTGTAAAATCAAATAGCGTTTTGCCAAGGCAATACCGGATTTATGGCCGTGCGAGCAGATTTCTCTTCTTTTCGACTTCCGCGCGGCAGAAGCAGCCTTCCACATGGTCGTTCACGAGGCCCATGGCCTGCATGAAGGCATAGACGGTGGTGGGGCCGACGAAGGTCCAGCCGCGCTTCTTGAGATCCTTCGAAAGGCGCACCGAGGTCGGCGACGTCGGGTTGGCGGAAAGCGTTTCCCAGTCCATGCGGGCCGGGCGCTCCTCCGGCTTCGGCTCGAAGCCCCAGAAGTAACGGGCGAGCGTGCCGAACTCCTCGCGCAGCGCCTGCGCCCGGCGGGCATTGTTGATCGTCGAGACGATCTTGCCGCGATGGCGCACGATGCCGGCATCGGCAAGGCAGCGCGCGATATCCGCATCGCCGAAGGTCGCGACCTTGTCGAAGTCGAAGCCGGCGAAGGCGGCGCGGAAGCCTTCCCGCTTGCGCAGGATGGTGAGCCAGGAAAGGCCAGACTGGAAACCTTCGAGGCAGATCTTCTCGAACAGGCGGTGGTCGCTGGTGACCGGATGGCCCCACTCCTCGTCGTGATAGCGGCGGTAGTCCTCGAGCCCGCCGTGCCATGCGCAGCGCGTCCGCCCGTCCTCGCCCACCACCAGCCCGCGTTCCGTCATCGCCGTCTCCGTTTCCTGTTTGTTCCCGTTTACCACTTATCAACCACATTTGGAAAGCGGGCAATAACCCTACTCAAAGCTTTATCCGCCTCCTGCAATGCGAATGAACCGGCGTTTACCATTCGCTTCATCCAAGGGTGCAAGCATTTCTGCGAACCGGCGCCATTTCTTTCTTCCGGCGCATCCCGGCGACGATCAGTAGCGAGTACGTCCGATGTTGATACGAACCCTTCTTGCAGCCACCATCCTGGCCACCACGACCAATGCCTATGCGGGCGACCGCTACACGAGCCGGCCGCCGGTCATCGTCAGCCCCGACCTTGCCGCCCCGTGGCTGATGCAGCTCACCGGCGAGGGCGTGCAGCCCGCCGTCAACAGCCGCCGCATCGTCCAGCGCCAGCGGGTAGAGCAGCGCCGCGTCATCCGGCGCGACGGCGCCCGCGTCGAGCAGGTCGCCGTGACGAGCCGCGCGCAGAACCCGGTCCGCTCGAGGATCGATCCGATGTACCTGCCGCAGCTCGTTTCCTACGACAGCAAGTACAAGGCCGGCACGATCGTCATCGATACCAACAACCGCTTCCTCTATCTCGTGCTCGGCGACGGCAAGGCACGGCGCTATGGCGTCGGCGTCGGCAAGCCGGGCTTCGAATGGGCCGGCGCGCATACGATCACCCGCAAGGCCGAATGGCCGAGCTGGACCCCGCCGAAGGAGATGATCCAGCGCGAGGCCGCCAAGGGCCATTACCTGCCGGCCTTCATGGACGGCGGGCCAGCAAACCCGCTCGGCTCGCGCGCCATGTATCTCGGCTCCACGCTCTACCGTATCCACGGCACCAATGCGCCCTGGACGATCGGCTACGGCGTCTCCTCCGGCTGCATCCGCATGCGCAACGAAGACGTCGTCGATCTCTACGAACGCGTGAAGGTCGGCACCAAGGTCATCGTGATCTGACGGTTCGCCTTCCAGCAATCGCCACGCCTAAAGAACATCTCCGGCTGCCCTGCGGCCGGAGATGTCTGCTTTTCCGGCAACAGATGCCGAAGAAATCCGCCCTTACAACCGTCTTACTGCCGGCAAGCCGGCTTGCAATCGGTCAAGACTCTCGGCTAGCCTCACGATATTCAAGGAGTGAGAGGGACTATACCATGCGGAAATACGCATCGATCTTGCTGGCAGCGACGGTTGCTGCCACGGCGATGATGCCGGTCACGTCGGCAGGCGCCTTCCCGGGCGCGCAACCGGGCGACCGGATCGAGACGGCCTCCACCGTGACGCTCGTCGCACAGCCCATGAGCAAGAAGCAGGTGGCGCAGAAATACAAGCGCACCAAGGTGCGGTTCGTCACCGATCAGGCGCCGGGAACCGTCATCGTCGATACGAACAACAAGTATCTCTATTATGTCGAGGGCAAGAATCGCGCGACGCGCTACGGTATCGGCGTCGGCCGCGACGGCTTCGGCTGGTCGGGCGTGGTGAAGGTCGGCCGCAAGGCCGAATGGCCCACCTGGACGCCGCCGGCCGAGATGCGTCGCCGCGAGGCCAAGAAGGGCCGCATCCTGCCCGTCGTCCAGCAGGGCGGCGAGGACAATCCGCTCGGCGCCCGCGCGCTCTACCTCTACCAGGGCGGCCGCGACACGATCTTCCGCATCCACGGCACGAACCAGCCCTGGACGATCGGCCAGAACATGTCCTCGGGCTGTATCCGCATGATGAACCAGGACGTGGAGCACCTCTATGCCCGCGCCGATATCGGCACCAAGGTCATCGTGGTCGGTCCCGGCAACAAGCAGGGCGCGATCCAGTACAACGACCGCGGCATCGACTTCCTCGGCACGCTGTTCGGCTTCGGCGGCTGATCGCCGCCGACCTTTCAAGATAGGCGATGATGCCGGCCGTCAGGCCGGCATTTTCATGGCCAGGGCCGTGAGCGCCGCCGGCTTTTCCCCGCCATAGGCCCAGTCGAGCAGCTCGACCGTATGCAGGATCGGGATCGCCGTTCCCGTGGCGATCTGCGTGATGCAGCCGATATTGCCGGTCGCGATGAGATCGGGCTTCGTCGCCTCGATGTTCTTCACCTTGCGCGCCTTCAGCTTGCCGGAAATTTCGGGCTGCAGGATATTGTAGGTGCCGGCCGAGCCACAGCACAGATGCCCTTCCGCCGGATCGCGCACGGCAAAGCCCGCCTTCTTCAAAAGCGTCTTCGGCAGCATGGTGATCTTCTGGCCGTGCTGCATGGAGCAGGCCGAATGATAGGCGACCGTCAGCCCCCTCGCCTCCTGCTGCGGCAGGTCGAGGGTGGCGAGATATTCCGTGATATCCTTGGCGAGCGCCGAGACGCGCGCGGCCTTTTCCGCATAGGCGGGATCGAGGCGCAGCATGAAGCCGTAGTCCTTGATCGTCGTGCCGCAGCCGGAGGCCGTGACGATGATGGCGTCGAGCCCGCCCTTCTCCACCTCACCGAGCCAGACGTCGACATTGCGCCGCGCCGCTTCCAGCGCCTGCTCTTCACGCCCCATATGATGGACGAGCGAACCGCAGCAGACCTCGCCGGCCGGCGCCACGACCTCAACGCCGAGGCGGGTGAGCAGGCGGATCGTCGCCTCGTTGATCTCCGGCTTCAGCACCGGCTGGGCGCAGCCCGAGAGGATCGCCACCCGGCCGCGGCGCGGGCCGGCGGCGGGATGCGTGCCGGGCCTTGCGCTGCCGGAGGCTTTCGGCAGGCTGCGCGGCGCAAGGTCCAGCATCGCGCCGAAGGGTTCCAGTGGCTTGAAGCGCTTGAGGAGACCGGCGAAGGGGCGGCCGAGATTTGCCGCCTTCAGCGCCAGACGGAAGCGGCCGGGATGGGGCAGCACCGCTGCCAGAATGTTGCGCGTCAGCCGATTCCAGAAAGGTCGCCGGTACGTCTCCTCGATATGCATGCGGGCATGGTCGACGAGATGCATGTAGTCGACGCCGGAAGGACAGGTGGTCGTGCAGGCAAGGCAGGAAAGGCAGCGGTCGATATGGGTGACGACCTCGGCATCGGCCGGCCGGCCGTTCTCCAGCATGTCCTTGATGAGATAGATGCGGCCGCGCGGGCTGTCGAGCTCGTTGCCGAGCGTCACATAGGTCGGACAGGTGGCGGTGCAGAAGCCGCAATGCACGCATTTGCGCAGGATCTTTTCCGATGTCGCGACATGGGGATCGGCGAGCTGCTCGGCGGTGAAGTTGGTCTGCATCAGCGGGCGCCCTCCGAGGCCGTGGCATACCCCCCTCTGCCCTGCCGGGCATCTCCCCCACAAGGGGGGAGATCGGCTGGGGGCAAGGCGGTGCCACGATTCAATCTCCCCCCTTGTGGGGGAGATGCCCGGCAGGGCAGAGGGGGGTGAACAGCGTGCATCGTCATCATTTCCTCACCCCACCATCCGCGACTGGAACAGCCCGTCCGGATCGAAGCTCGCCTTTACCCGCGCCTGAAGCATCACGACCGCCTCGGCCTGCGGCTGGAACGTCTCGGTCGCCGCCAGCACCTCCGGCCGCGCGCGCAGCAGCGTCGCGTGTCCGCCGCCAACGGCCTTGACGTAGCGGCGCAGGAGTTCCGCCTCGGGATCGGCCTCCATGCGCAACCAGACGAGGCCGCCCTGCCAGTCGTAGAAGACATCGACGCCGGCTTCGAGGCGGAGCGCGGCGACGAGCTGCTGGCCGGCGAGCGGCGCGACGGAGACGCGCCAGAGCGGGCGCGGTGTGCCGTCGGCATAGGGCGCGCCGTCGCGAATCTCGCGCCAGAGGCGGCGCGAGACCTCCCCTTCCAGCCGCGTGACGGCGCCGAAGCCGGCCATGGCGGCCGCAAGCTTTTCCGCGCGGACAGCGACCGAGGCGGCAAGCCCTTCGAGGCGCAGCACGGTGGCGGCGCCATCCGGCAGCGCGCCGCCGGCAATGCGGCCGCACACGCTTTCAGGAAGGTGGGCGGCGCCCGATACCTCGACGGACATCGACATGGCCGTCGCCATGGCGGCGGCGGCTTCCGCATCGTTGAGGTTCGAGACGACGAGCGTGACGGCGGTTTCCGGCACCGGCAGAAGCCGGAAGGTGACCTCCGTCATGAGCGCCAGCGAGCCATGCGAGCCGGCGAGCAACTTCACGAGATCGAGGCCGGTGACGTTCTTCATCACCCGCCCGCCCGCTTTGACGATCTCGCCTTTGCCGTTGACGAAGCGCACGCCGAGCAGGCTGTCGCGCGCTGCGCCGGCCGTAAAGCGCCGCGGGCCGGAGGCATTGGTGGCGAAGACGCCGCCGATGGTCGGCAGGCCCGACGTGCCGAGCACGCCGCGCAGGTCGTTCGGCTCGAAGGCGAGCATCTGGCGCTTTTCGGCAAGGGCGGCTTCCACCACCTCCAGCGGCGTGCCTGCGCGGGCCGTCATGGTCATTTCCGCCGGGTTGTAGGCGACGATGCCGGAAAGGCCGCGCGTCGAGAGCACGTCCGCGCCTTCGGGCGCCGGATGCAGGCTGCGCGTGCCGCCGCCGCGAATGACGAGGGGCGTCTTCGAGAGGGCGGCGACCTGGACGAGGCGCGCGGCGGCCTCTTCGGAAAGCGGTTCGTGGATCGGCGTCATGCGGCGGGGCGCCCTTCGAGCGGGAAGACCTTGGAGGGATTGAGCAGCCATTGCGGATCGAAGGCGGCGCGCACGGCCATCTGCTGGGCAAGGTCGGCCTCGGCATATTGATGGCGCATCAGGTCGCGCTTCTCGATGCCGACGCCATGCTCGCCGGTGAGGCAGCCGCCGGCATCGACGCAGAGCTTCAGGATATCGTTGCCCGCCGCCTCGGCGCGCGCGGCATCCTCCGGATCGTTGGCGTTGAAGAGGATGAGGGGATGCATGTTGCCGTCGCCGGCATGGAAGACATTGGCGACGCGCAGGCCGTATCTGGCGACGATCTCCGCCGTGCCGCGCAGCACATAGGGAAGCTGGCCGAGCGGCACCGTGCCGTCCATGCAGATATAGTCGGCGATGCGGCCCGTGGCGCCGAAGGCGGACTTGCGGCCCTTCCAGATCAGCGCCGCCTCGGTGGCGGACTGGCTTTCCTTGACGACCTTGACGCCGTGCCGGCCGGCGATCTCGATGATGCTGGCGAGCATCGCGTCCATCTCCGCCTCGGAGCCCTCGACCTCGACGATCAGCAGCGCCTCGACATCCATCGGATAGCCGGCATGGGCGAAGGCCTCGCAGATCTCGATGGCCGGCTTGTCCATGAACTCGATGGCGACGGGGATGATGCCGGCGCCGATGACGTCGGCGACGCAGGCGCCCGCCTCCTCCGATGTGTCGAAGCCGAAGAGCACCGGGCGCGCGCCCTCGGGCCTTGCGATCAGGCGCACCGTCGCCTCCGTGACGACGCCGAGCTGGCCCTCGCCGCCGCAGACCACGCCGAGAAGGTCGAGCCCGCCGGCGTCGAGCGCCTTGCCGCCGAGCTCGACGATGGTGCCGTCGATCAGCACCAGCTTGACGCCGAGCAGGTTGTTGGTCGTCACGCCGTATTTCAGGCAATGCGCGCCGCCGGAATTCATGCCGATATTGCCGCCGATGGTACAGGCGAGCTGCGAGCTCGGATCGGGCGCGTAGAAATAGCCGTCGGCGGAGACGGCATCGGAAATCGAGAGGTTCGTGACGCCGGCCTGCACCGTGGCGGTGCGGTTGGCGTAGTCCACTTCGAGAATCTGCGCCATCTTGGAAAGGCCGACGACCACCGCGTCCTCCTGCGGGATCGCCCCGCCGGCAAGCGAGGTGCCCGCCCCGCGCGGCACCACCGGCACGCCGTAGCGATGACAGTATTTGAGGACCGCTGCCACCTGCTGGGTCGTTTCCGGCAGGGCGACGGCGAGCGGCAGGCGGCGATAGGAGACGAAGGCGTCCGTCTCGAACGGAACCAGCTCGCGCGGCTCATGCACGAGACAGCCTTCCGGCAGGAGATCGAGAAGATCGGCGACGATCTCGCGACGGCGCGACAGCACCGCCGGACGCGGCTCCAGGAACTCTATCTGATCCATTCCGTGCCTCTTCTCGCCTGTTTCCTGCGGCTTTCGCCGGGCAGGAACGTCGGGCGCTTCCGCCCATATCCCCAAGTGGTCCATTTTCTTTACCACCTTGTCCCGGCCAGTGCAAACCCATGCCGTCGCCACCGCCCGCCCGAGAGAGAGGTGGATCGCGCCGCGATCGCATTGACCGTCTGTGACACGAATGCGACAGTCGCCCGGACCGGAGTCGACGCCCCGCGCGCGCCTTCGATCGGCAGGCATGAGGAGGAAAGCATGCGCAAATCGTTCACGGCCGTCTCGGCCCTTCTGCTGCTCGCGGGCTCCGCCTTCGCCGAAGACGTGTCGAACCTCAATCCCGGCATCACGACATCCGAGCTTCTGGCGACCGCGCCGGTGCACTGGGTTTCCGTGGAGCAGGTCGAGGCTTCGCTGGAGGGAGAAGCTCCCATGGCGGTCGGCTTCGACGTGGACGATACGGTGCTCTATTCCAGCCCCTGCTTCTACTACGGCAAGATGAAGTATTCCCCGGCCTCGGACGAATATCTCGACATGGATGCCTTCTGGACGGACATCCACACCAACAATTGCGACCAGTATTCCATTCCGAAGGAGGTCGCGCGCAAGCTGATCGACATGCATACAGCGCGCGGCGACGAGATCTTCTTCATCACCGGCCGCACCCGCGGCAGCGGCGGCGAGACGCTGACCGGTGCCATCAAGAAGGCCTTCGGCATCGAGAAGATGAACGACGTCGTCTTCACCGCCTCGTCGGAAAACAAGGTGGAATTCCTGAAAGACCACAAGCTGAAGATCTATTACGGTGACGCCGATAGCGACATGAAGGCGGCGCTCGCGGCCGGCATCCGGCCGATCCGCGTCATGCGGGCGCAGAACTCGACCTACAAGCCGGAGCCGAAGAACGGCAAGTTCGGCGAGGAAGTCATCGCCAATTCCACCAATTGAACCGCAGGTGACGGAGACGGCGCGTGACAAATCTCGGCGATCTTGAAATCTTCTCCCGCGTCATCGCCATGGGCAGCATGTCGGCGGCGGGGCGGGCCCTCGGCCTTTCCCCCGCCGTCGTCTCCAAGCGCGTGAAACGGCTGGAGGAGCGGCTCGGCACCCGCCTCTTCCAGCGCACGACGCGGCAGATCTCGCTGACCGAGGCCGGGCAGGGCTTCTACGAGCGCATCGTCGGTATCCTCTCGGGCATCGAGGAGGCGGAAGCCTTCGTTTCCGGCCGCTCCGGCGCGGTGCGCGGCTCGCTGCGCATCTCCGCGCCGACCTCGTTCGGCCGCATGCATATCGCGCCCCATCTCAAGGGCTTCATGGACAGCTATCCCGAGCTGGTGGTCAACCTCGTCCTCACCGACGACTTCTCCGACATCGTCGGCGGCGGCTTCGATCTTGCGATCCGCATCGGGGAACTGTCGGATTCCTCGCTCGTCGCGCGCCGGCTCGCGCCGGTGCGGCGCGTGCTCTGCGCATCGCCCGACTATCTTGCCCGCCACGGCACGCCGGCCTCGATCGAGGACCTCGCGCATCATGTCTGCCTGCCGCCGCACACGCAGGACGCCTGGCGGCTGGAGGGTCCGGAAGGCAGCATCACCTACCGTCCGCACGGGCCGCTCTATACCAATTCCAGCGAAGTCGTGACCGAGGCCGTGCTCTCCGGTCTGGGCATCGCGCTGCGCTCGACCTGGGATGTCGGCCCGGCGCTAAGGAGCGGCGGACTGCGGCAGGTGTTGCCGGGCTACGAGGGCTCGCGCAACGTGGTGCTGTCGGCAGTCTATCCGAGCCGGCAGTTCCTGCCGGTCAAGGTGCGGCTCTTCATCGACTATCTCGCCGAGCTCTACGGCCACCAGCCCTATTGGGAGCATTGAGGCCGAAAGGCCGCCGCTTCCCCTCAGTGCCGGTCCTCTTCCGCATGGCGGTGGCGGATGGCGCGCACGAGCAGCCACATGCCGAATATGACGAACGGCACGGCGATGCCCGTCAGCGTCTCCGGCTTGATCGGCAGGCCGAGGCCGTGCGCCGCCTTCGCCACATAGCCGAAGAGCCCCACGACATAGTAGGAGATCGCCGCCACCGACAGGCCCTCGACGGTCTGTTGCAGGCGAAGCTGCAATTTCGCACGGCGGTCCATGGAGTTGAGCAGCGTCGAATTGAGCTGTTCCAGCTCCACGTCGATCCAGCTTCGAAGCAGGGCCGTGGCGCGGGCGAGCTTGCGCGACAGGTTCGCCTGCCGCTCCTCGACGGACTGACAGGTGCGCATGGCCGGCGCCAGCCGGCGCTCCAGGAAGAAGCCGAGCGTCTCGTAGCCCGGCACCGCCGTCTCGGCCAGCGTGCGGATACGCTCCTGCACGATGCCGTAATAGGCGCGGCTCGCGCCGAAGCGGTAGAGGCTGAGCGCGGCATTGGCCTCCAGCTCGGCGGCAAGGCGGGTGATCTCGGTGAGCAGCTCGTCGGCCTTGTCGCGGGCGTGCTGCTTCATGGCATTGGTGATGCCGGTCAGCCCGTCCTCGATGCGGCGGATATCGGGCGAGAGCGACTGGGCGAGCGGCAGGCCCATCATGGCGAGCGTGCGGTAGGTCTCGATGTCGAGCAGGCGCTGGACGAGCGCGCCGCGCCCGGCCTCCGTCATGCCGCGGTCGATGACAAGGATCTGCGTCAGCCCGTCGCCGTCCTGGCGGAAGTCGGTGAGGACGACGCCCTGGCCGTTCTTGATCTCGCTGTAACAGAGGCTCGTCGGATCGAAGGCGGAGATCGCCTCGCGGGTTTCGGGCGAATCCGGCCGGATTTCGAGGCGGATGCCGGAGATCAGCGTGCCGGGCGGCGAGAAGCTGTCGCCGAAAGGATGGACGGGCACCTCGCCGCCGAACTTTTCCGGCACGGGCGCATCCCAGAAATAGGTCGAGAACTCGGTATGGCGCTCCCAGCGCAGCGTCCCCTGCCCCCAGCTCAGCGCGTGGTGGCTGGAATCGCGGCCGGGCGGCGAGATGCCGCGCGAGCGCGACAGCTCCGCCATGACGGCATGGTCGACCGCCGAGCCGCCCTCCGTGAGGAACGCGAGCTGGAAGATGACGCGCGGCGACGGCACCAGCGCATACGGTCTTGCGTGAATTTCCCCGAGCGCCTGCGCACGCGCGGTCGCCTGCGGAAAGGCGAAACTGCCCTTAGCCATGCCTGCACCTTCCCCTCATGTGCAACAGCATAGTCTTAACAAATGTCAGGGATACTGAGATAGGGCGCATTGACGCAGGTCCACAGGCATGAAGTGGACAAGATTGTTGACCAGTTTCCGCCCGCATTGGTAGTGTCGCAGCGTGACCGACACCGCCTTCGACCTTTTCGCCCGCATCAGCCATAGCCGGACCTCGGACGAGGTCGTGCGGCAGATCGAGCTTCTGTTGCTCGAAGGGATCTTGCGCGACGGCGACCGGCTGCCCGGCGAGCGGGAGCTTTCCAAACGCCTCGACGTCTCCCGCCCGATCCTGCGCGAGGCGCTGAAGGAGCTGGAGAACCGCGGCCTGCTGATCAGCCAGCACGGCGGCGGCACCTATGTCGCCGACATCATCGGCCAGGTCTTCTCGCGCCCCGTCGTCGACCTCATCGCCCGCCACCAGCGGGCGACGGAGGACTATATCGAATACCGCCGGGAGCTGGAGGGCATCACCGCGGAGCTCGCCGCGCGCCGCGCGACCGAATACGACCGGCAGATGCTGACCCGCATCATGAAGGCGATGCGCGCGGCCCATGCCGGCAGCTCCTTCGATGCAGAGCTCGAAACCGACGTGGAGCTGCACAACGCCATCGGCGAGGCGGCGCACAATATCGTGCTGCTGCACACGCTGCGCGCCTGCTACCGGCTCCTGGCGCAGGGGATCTTTTTCCACCGCCACCTCGTTTTCTCCTCGGAGGAAGCGCGCGGACATCTGCTTGCCCAGCACGAGGCGATCTATTCCGCCATCATGGCGGGCGACGGACAGGGCGCGCGGCAGGCCGCCCAGGCGCATATGGACTATATCGCCGCCGCGATCAGGGAAGCCGAGCGCAGCGGGGAATGGCAGAGGATTTCCCAGCTGCGCATGCAAAAGCGCGGCCTTCCCCCACAAGCCTGACTTGCGCCGCAAATCTCGCGCAAGCAAGATGGCCGATAACGACTCAGAGCACGCTTCCCGGCGGGAGGCCGGCAAGAGGAATGAAGAAGACCTTGAACATTCTCAACCGCATCGCCAGTGACGTCCATCTCATGTTCCGCAGGCCCGTGCGCGAACAATATGGCGCGCTGTGCTATCGGGTGAAGAAGAAGAGTCCGACGGTCGAAGTCCTCCTCATCACCAGCCGCGACACCGGCCGCTGGATCATTCCGAAGGGCTGGCCGATGGACGGCAAGACGGCCGCGGCGGCGGCCGCGCGCGAGGCCTGGGAAGAGGCCGGTGTGAAGGGCGCCATCAGCGACGAGCCGGTCGGCAGCTATCATTATCTGAAGGGGCTCGCCGGCGGGATGAAGGTCGATTGCCGGGTGCGGGTTTTCCCGCTCGTCGTCGACGACGTCTGCAAGAACTTTCCGGAAAAGGGCGAGCGCCGCGCCGAATGGGTCGACTGTGCGGAAGCCGCCAACCGCGTGCAGGAGCCGGGTCTCAAGACGCTGCTCCTCGCCTTCGAGCGAAAAATCCTCTCCGAGATCGCGGCCATCCCCAAAAACGGCCCGCCGGACGCCTGAAAAGCCCCTGCCGGGCCGTTGTCATATTGCCGACGAAGCCCTGAGACGATAGTGCGAGGGGCTTTGAAACGGAGCAGCATGAATGGCGAATTCTCAGGTCCAGCTTCGCAAGCCGACGCTGGACAAGGATCTTGAAAAACTCACCTATACCGAACAGGCCACGCAGTTCGTGCTGCGCTCCTGGGCGGGCGTGGGGATTTCGCTCGTCTTCCTGCTGATCGCCATGGTCGTCGCCAGCACCTTCGCCACCGGCACCGCGGGCGTTCTGGTCATCGCCGTCACCGCCGCCCTTGCCGCCTACATGGCCATGAATATCGGCGCCAACGACGTGACGAACAATGTCGGCGCGGCCGTCGGCGCGCGCGCCATGAGCATGGGCGTCGCCCTCGTCATCGCCGCGGTCTTCGAGATCGCCGGGGCGCTTCTGGCCGGCCAGGGCGTGGCGCAGACGGTCGCCTCCGGCATCGTCGACCGCTCGGCCTTCCCGAACCCCGAGACCTTCGCCTGGGCCATGATGGCCGCCCTCGTCTCGGCGGCGATCTGGATCAATATCGCGACGCTAGCCAATGCGCCGATCTCCACCACCCACGCCATCGTCGGCGGCGTCATCGGCGCGGGCGCCGCGGCGAGCGGCTTCCATACCGTCCAGTGGGACGCCATCGCCGTCATCGTCATAAGCTGGACCGTCTCGCCGATCCTCGGCGGGGTGATCGCTGCGGCCTTCCTCTATTTCATCAAGGAAACCATCATCTACCGCGAGGACAAGATCGCGGCGGCGAAGACCTGGGTGCCGGTGCTCGTCGCACTGATGGCCGGCGCCTTCGCGGCCTTCCTCGCAAATGGCGGCACAACCGGCTCCTTCGGCCTTTCCTTCCGCGACGCGATGCTGATCGGTCTCGGCTTTGCCGTCCTCACCTATGTCGTCACCCGACCCATCGTCCGCCGCCATGCGGAGGGTCTCGACAACCGCAACCAGTCGCTGCGCACGCTCTTCCGCATTCCGCTGATCTGTTCGGCCGCGCTCCTCTCCTTCGCGCATGGTGCCAACGACGTCTCCAACGCCGTCGGGCCGCTCTACGGCGTGGTCTCGGCGCTGCGCTCCGGCGTATCCGGCGAGGGGTCCGCCATCCCGCTCTGGGTGATGGTCATCGGCGCCGTCGGCATCTCGCTCGGCCTGCTGCTCTTCGGCCCGCGCCTCATCCGCATCGTCGGCAGCGAGATCACCAAGCTCAACCCGATGCGCGCCTTCTGCGTGGCGCTCTCCTCGGCCGTCGCGGTGCTGACCGCCTCCGCCTTCGCCATCCCCGTCTCCTCGACGCATATCGCCGTCGGCGCGGTCTTTGGCGTCGGTCTCTTCCGCGAATGGTACACGCGCAATTCCGGCCGCCGCATCGACTATATCCGCAGCCGCGGCAACCAGGTCGCGCCGGAGCAGCCGCCGGTCAACACGGACGAGACGCGCCGGCGCTATCTCGTGCGCCGCTCGCATTTCATGACGATCGTCTCGGCCTGGATCGTGACGCTGCCCGTCTCGGCGATCCTCTCCGCCCTCGTCTTCCTTACCCTCCACACGCTTTTCAGCTGAGACACGTCATGCGCGCCAATTACCGGATGCAGCGCCTCTTCACCGCTGACGCCCTTGCGGCGGGCGTGGCCGTGGAGGCGTCGAAAGAGCATTTCCACTACCTGACGAACGTGCTGCGCATGGCCGAGGGCGATGCCGTGCTGCTCTTCAACGGACGCGACGGCGAATGGCACGCGACGCTTTCCTTCCCGACGCGCAAGCGCCTCCTCTTCACGCTGGTCGAGCAGACCCGGCCGCAGCCCGAGCCATCGAACCTTCACTATCTTTTCGCACCGCTGAAAGTCGGACGGCTCGACTATCTGGTGCAGAAGGCGGTCGAGATGGGGGCCGGCGTGCTCCAGCCCGTCATGACCCAGCATGTGCAGGGCAAGATCACCAGCCTGGAACGGCTGGAGGCCAATGCCGTCGAGGCGGCCGAGCAATGCGGCATCCTCTCGATCCCGCAGGTTGCCGCGCCGCGCAAGCTCGAAGATCTGCTTGCCGACTGGCCGCGGGAGCGGCGGATCGTCTTCTGCGACGAGGGCCATGGCAGCCAGAACCCACTGCCGGTTCTGCAGAAGATCGAGGAGCGCAGGCTCGCCCTGCTCGTCGGGCCGGAAGGCGGCTTTTCGGACAGTGAGCGCACGCTCTTGCGCAGCCTCGATTTCGTGACGCCCATCCCGCTCGGCCCGCGCATCCTGCGGGCCGACACGGCCGCGGTGGCGGCGATGGCCATCATCCAGGCGGCGATCGGCGACTGGCGATAGCCGGACTTGCACAAAAGCAAGAAAATCCACGCCCGTGAAAAAGTCGATTGGGTTTTTTTGAATCTGCCTTGAAAGGAATTCGCTTGCACCGCATCTAATTCCGGTTCAAGCACCCTCCCAGGCCCAGCGTTCTGCCGGGCGCCATCCGTTCAGAAGAAGACGCCCATGGCCCGTGACACCACCGACCAGACGCCCATCCGCTCCGTCGCGGACATGGCCGAGTATCTTGCCGACGGCTGCAAGCCGAAGGAAAAGTTCCGCATCGGCACCGAGCACGAGAAATTCGTCTTCTTTACGGCGGACAACAGCCCCGTCCCCTATTTTGGCGAGGCGAGCATTTCGGCGCTTCTCAACGGCATGCAGGCCAAGACCGGCTGGGAGCCGATCATGGACGCCGGCAACATCATCGGCCTTGCCGAACCCTCCGGCATGGGCGCCATCTCGCTGGAGCCCGGCGGCCAGTTCGAGCTTTCCGGCGCGCCGCTGGAAAACCTGCACCAGACCTGCAAGGAATCCAACCAGCACCTCGCGACGCTGCGCGAGATCGCCGAACCGCTCGGCATCCGCTTCCTCGGCATGGGCGGCAGCCCCAAATGGACCTTCGCGGAAACCCCGCGCATGCCCAAGAGCCGCTACGACATCATGACCCGCTACATGCCCAAGGTCGGCACCAAGGGTCTCGACATGATGTATCGCACCTGCACGATCCAGGTGAATCTCGACTTCTCCAGCGAAACCGACATGCGCCGCAAGATGCAGGTGTCGCTGAAGCTGCAATCCATGGCGACCGCGCTCTTCGCCTCCTCGCCCTTCACCGACGGCAAGCCGAACGGCCTGCTTTCCTGGCGCGGCGACATCTGGCGCGACACGGACAACAACCGCGCCGGCCTTATTCCCTTCGCCTTCGCGCCCGATTTCGGCTTTGCGGGCTATGTCGAATGGGCGCTCGACGTGCCGATGTATTTCGTCGTTCGCGACGGCAAGTATCACGACTGCACGCACGTCACCTTCCGCCAGTTCATGGCGGGCGCCCTCAAGGGCGAGATCGCCGACTACGAGCCGAATCTCGGCGACTGGACGAACCATCTTTCCACCCTCTTCCCCGATGTGCGCCTCAAGCGCTTCCTCGAAATGCGTGGCGCGGACGGCGGTCCCTGGCGGCGCATCTGTGCGCTGCCGGCCTTCTGGGTGGGGCTGCTCTACGACGACGGCGCGCTCGACGCGGCCGAAGCGCTGACGCGCGACTGGACGGTCGAGGAAGTCACGGCGCTGCGCAATGCCGTGCCGGCCGAGGGCCTCAGGGCCGATTTCCGCGGCAAGCCGCTGCTCGATGTCGCCCGCGAAGTCGTGTCGATCTCCCGCCAGGGCCTCGCCGCCCGCGCCCGCACCAATGGCGACGGCGTGGACGAGACGATCTTCCTCGCGCCGCTCGACGAGGTGCTGGCCAAGAAGGCGACGCTCGCGGAAGACATGCTGGCGCTCTACAACGGCCGCTGGAACGGCTCCGTCGAGCCGGTCTTTTCCGAATACCAGTACTGAGTCCGACCCCAAGAAAGCTGTTTGCGCGGCCGAAATTCCCGTTATAGTGCAGGCACATGCTTGGTAATGGGCCTGCCAGTGGGCCTGCCGGCGGGAAAGGGTCTGCCATGCTTTCGCTCTACGACATGATGATGCAGGCGCAGAACGGCCATGCCGTCGACCTGATGGCGCGGCAGTTCGGGCTGGCGCAGGAGCAGGCCGTCAAGGCCGTCGCCGCGCTGATGCCGGCCTTTTCCGAGGGCTTCAAGCGCAACGCCGCCAATCCCTACGACCTCGCCGCCTTCATGAAGGCGCTGACGACGGGCGAGCATGCCAAATATTTCGAGGACATGGGCAAGGCCTTCACGCCGCAGGGCCTTGCCGAGGGCAACGGCATTCTCGGCCATCTCTTCGGCAGCAAGGACGTCTCCCGCGCCATCGCCGCGCAGGCGGCGCAGATGACCGGCATCGGCCAGGAGATCTACAAGCAGTTGCTGCCCGTCATGGCGAGTACGCTGATGGGCGGGATCTTCAAGCAGTCGCTCGCGCCCTTCTTCCCCGGTGCGGATACCGGCAAGGCGTCCGCCAATCCCTTTGCCGACATGATGCAGCAATGGGCCGAGGCGACGGGCCTTGCGAAGAAGCCGGAACCGGCGAACCCCTTCGCCGACAATCCCTTCGTGCAGGCCGCGCAGGACTTCTTCGGCGGCAGGAAGGAAGCGCCGGCCAATCCCTTCACCGACAACCCCTTCGCGAAAGCCTTCCAGGACATGATGGCGGGCATGGCCGGCCAGCCGGCGGCCGAAAAGCCGAGCGCGCCGGATGCCTCGCCCGCCGATTCGCTGAAGAGCCTCGTCAACACGATGTTCGACACGGGGCTCGAGATGCAGAAGGACTACCAGCGCAACATCGAGACGATCTTCGAGACCATGCGCGGCGGCGTGGAGCCGGACGGCGGCAAGAAGGCCTGACGATCAGGCCGCCGCCGCGCGCTCCCTCTCCGCCTCGACCGGCACGTTGAAGCGCTCGACGATCGCCGCGAGCGAGCGCGTATCGCCCGCAAGCCCGGACATGCCGGCCGCCGTCTGCGAGACGGCCTGACGGTTCTGCGCCGTCACCTGCTCCATCTCGGCCATCGACCGGCTGATATCGCCGAGGCTGGAAGACTGCTGGTTGGCGGCTGCGGCGATCGAATGGATATGGTCGTTGATGCGGGCGACCTGCCCGGCAATGCCGGACAGCGCCTCGCCCGTCTGCTGCACGAGATCGACGCCCTTCGCCACCTCGACGCCGGACTTGGTGATCAGCGCCTTTATGTCCTTTGCGGCATTCGCCGAGCGCTGGGCAAGTTCGCGCACCTCCTGCGCGACGACGGCAAAGCCCTTGCCCGCCTCGCCTGCCCGCGCCGCCTCGACGCCGGCATTGAGCGCCAGAAGGTTCGTCTGGAAGGCGATCTCGTCGATGACGTTGATGATGCTGGAAATCTCGCGCGAGGCGCCCTCGATGCGCTCCATGGCCGCGACCGCATCGGAAACGACGCCGCTCGACTGGTCGGTGCTGGCCTTCGCCTCCGTCGCCATGCGGGAGGCCTCGCCGGCCCGGGCCGTGGAGTTGCGGATCGCCTCCATCATCTGGCCGACGGCCTCGGTCGTGCGCTCCAGCGCCGCCACCTGGCTTTCGGTGCGCTCGGCGATATCGCGGGCGGCGGCATCGACATGGGCGACCTTGCCGTCGATCGAGCGCGCATTGCCGGAGACGGCGGCGATGGTTTCGGCAAGGCGCCGGACGGAGGTGTTGAAGTCGACACGCAGCTCGTCAAGCCCTTCGGCGAAGGCATGGCCGATGACGGTGGAGAGGTCGCCGGCCGAAAGACGCTCCAGCGCGGTGCCGAGCGTGCCGACGGCCTCCTGCACCTGGCGCTGCTGCGCGGCCTTGGCGGCTTCCTGCGCCTGCTGCTCGCGGGCGGCATGGTCGCGCGCCTCGGTGCTGGAACGCTCCAGCGCCGCCTTTTCCAGCGCGGCGGTGCGGAAGACGGCGACCGAGCGCACCATGTCGCCGATCTCGTCGGCGCGGTTTTCCTTCGGAAGCGCAATATCGGTATTGCCGGCGGCCAGCGCGGTCATCGCCTCGACGAGCTGGTGGATCGGCCGGGTCAGCGCGCGCGAGAAGATCGTCGCCGCGAGGATGGCGAGACCGATGATCGCGGCGGTCAGGCCGAGTACGATCAGCGTGCCGCGCATCAGGCCCGCCGTCGCTTCCGCGCGGGTGATCTTGGCGATGACCGACCAGTCCGCCCCGCCGAAGGAGAGCGGCGATCCGGCGGCATAGAGCTCCGTGCCGGCCGCGTCAGTGATGATGCCATGGGCCTCGCTGCCGACCGGCAGGTTGGCGATGTCGAGGCGGACCTTCAGCGCGTCGGGCTCCGGCGTGCGGGCGGAATCGGTCAACACCGTGCCGTCGGCGCGCACCAGCACCGTTTCGCCCGTCTCGCCGAGGCCCTTGCTGTTGCCGAAGATGGCATCGATCTTGGCGTTCGGCACGCGGATCGCCATGATGCCGAGCGTGCGGCCGTTCATGGTGATGGGCGCGGCGAGGAAGGCCGCCGGCGCGCCGCCGAGCGCGGCATATTCGGAAAAGTCGGAAAAGACGATCGTCCCCGCATCCTTGAGCGCCATCGCATCCTTGAAGGCTGCGGCGAGCCCGCTTTCCTTGTAGGGGCCGTCGAGGAGGTTCGTGCCGAAATCCTCTGCCTTCGCGACGGAATAGAGCACGTTGCCCTTCGGATCGATCATGTAGAGATCGGCATAGCCCTGCGATTCCAGATGCTTGCGGAAGGTGACATGGTACTGCTTGTGCGAGCGGTCGAAATTGTCCTTCTTCGCCGTGTCCAACAGGTAGCGCTCGGCCGGCGGGTTCGGGTTGTTGGCGATGTAGCGGTCGTGCAGTTCCTTCGCCGGATCCTTGCCGAGCGCGCCCCAGGCGCCGGCGAAACCGTAGAAGGCTTGGGTGGTCGGCATGGCGGTGGAAAGGCTGATGAGGTCGAGCTTCATGCCCTCCAGATAGGTCCGCGCCTCGTTGCGGCGCCCGTCGGCGGTCGCCTCCAGCTTCTGCATCACCTGCCGGGTCACGGTCTCCGCGCTGACGATCAGCGACACGGCGCTGGCGGCGCCGATGGAAAGAAGCGTGAGCACGGCAGCGGCAAGGGGCAGTTTACGCGAAATGCGCATGGCGATCCGTCCGAGGGCTAGAGCTGGGTCCGGCTCATCCGGAAGGCAGACGGCGTCATGCCCGCGGAACGGCTCCGCGGCTGCCATGGCAACGGTAGCCGAGGGTGGTTTACCTAAGGTAAAGCGGATTTTCGGGAAATAGCCCTTTGAAAAAGCCCGACGCGGACCTTGGGAGTCGCACGCCGGGCAAGCGGCAGGGTTATTGGCTCTCACCCTGCGGGGAAGTCAGGAACCGTCCGGGAGGGAAGGACGGCGCCGGAGGAAATCAGTCCGAGCGACCCTGGCGCACATGGCGGCGGGCACGCTCGCGCGCCACGATCGTCAGATGCAAGCCGGCATCGGAGAAGAAGGAGGCCGAACGGACGGCCTGGACGTCGCTGCGGCACAGGCCCATGTCGAAGAGCTGGTGGTCGTCGAGCTCGCTCAGCCGGTTGATCGCGCGGCGGTTCTGCCATGCACGAGCAAATCTGGCGGCGGCGTTGCGGACATGGACAAGAAGGCCGGAGACCTGGCGACGTTTCGCCGGTGCCTCGATTTCCATTCTGCGGTCGATCATGCGCATGGCATTTCTCCTTTCCGGCTCCGCGCACCATCGTCCTTCGATGGGGCCCGCGCGGCACCTGTGATCGTTCGCCGCCCGCAGGGTACGGGTGACGGTGAGGGGGAACTGGACTGCAAGAAGAGCCGCCGGCCGGGAGGTCTGGGCGAAGCGGCAGATCCTGTCGGCAATGGCTGGCGGACAAGCCATCGTTCGACAATCGCTTTTTCGCAGAAAGACATTGATCAGTCCAACGAATGTTTCTAATACTATCAATCAAACAATCTTATGAGTAACGTTATGTCCGCTCCGTTAGACATCGACCAGCTCCAGACCTTCGTTGCGATCGCGGATACCGGAAGTTTCACGCGGGCGGCGGATCGGGTCTTCAAGACCCAGTCGGCCGTGTCCATGCAGATGCGACGGCTCGAAGAGCGTATCGGCAAGCAGCTTTTCATGAAGGACGGGCGCGGCAACAGGCTGACGGCCGAGGGCGAGCGCCTGCTCAACTTCGCCCGCCGGATGCTGCGCCTCAACAACGAGGCCATCGCCGCCTTCGACGACAACCGCCTCGAGGGCATGCTGCGCATCGGCACGCCGGACGACTATGCCGACCGCTACATGCCCGAGATCATCATGCGCTTTGCCAAGACGCATCCGAATGTCGAGCTCTATATCGTGTGCGAACCCTCCGTCGACCTTGCCGAGAAGATGGCCAAGGGCGAACTCGACATCGCGCTCGTCACGCACAATCCGCGCCAGCGCCAGTCCGACGTGGTGCGGACGGAGCCGCTCTGCTGGGTCATGTCGGCCAATCATCCGCTGCCGGAGAACGCGCCGGTGCCGCTCGCCGTCGGCCGGCGGGACTGCCAGTGGCGGCAGATCGCCTGCGCCGCGCTCGATTCGGTCGGGCGCGACTACCAGGTGCTGTTCACGAGCTGGTCCTCCACCGTCGTCGCCGCCGCCGTCATGGCGGGCATGGCGGTTTCGGTTCTGCCGGAATCGGCGCTGCGCCCCGGCATGAAGGTGCTGACGCAGGCGGACGGCTTTCCGCCGCTCGCGCCCGTGCAGATCGGCATCATGCGGCGGCCGGGCCTTTCGCCTTCGCTCTCCAACGCCATCACCAGCCATATCACCGCCTGTCTCGACAACATCACGCCGCTGACGGCGGCCGATGACCTGCCGGAAGCGGAAGTGAAGGTCTTCCCGCGCCTCGCGCGGCTGAGGCCGGGACAGATCCTGCCGGGATGGTGACACTCATTCCTCTGGACGGCATCCCCGCAGGCAAGGCCGGGCCGTCCAGGGTGACGGTACGGCCCGCCCGCGAAGACGAAATCGAGACGCTACGCCGGATCGAGCGGTCGGCCGCGCAGGCCTTCCGCCTCATCGAGGCCTTCTCCTGGCTGGCGATCGGCGATGTGCAGAGCGCCGAGCGGCACCACGACCTCATCGGCAAGGGCACGAACTGGGTCGCGGCCGCCGACGGCGACCAGCCCGTCGGCTTCCTGAGCGCCGAGGTCGTCGGGTCCGAACTGCATATCTGGGAGATTTCCGTCGATCACCTGCACCAGGGTTTCGGCATCGGCCGCCGGCTGATCCGCCATGCTGTCGAGCAGGCGGCGGAACGCGGCCTTGCGGCCGTGACGCTGACGACCTTCCGCACCATTCCGTGGAACTGCCCGTTCTACGAGCGGCTGGGCTTCGAGACGCTCGACGAGGCAGCGCTTCCGGCGCGCCTCGACGCGGTGCTCGACGAGGAATCCAAACACGGCCTGCCGCGCGACACGCGCTGCGCCATGCGGCTGACAGTCAAGGACTAGCCGACATACTTCTTCAGGAACGCCACCGTGCGCTGCCAGGCAAGGTCGGCGGCCGCCTTGTCGTAGCGGGCAGCGGAGGTGTCGTTGTTGAAGGCGTGGTTGACACCGTCATAGACGTGGATCTCGAAGGTCTTGCCGTTCGCCTCCAGCGCCTTGCGATAGGCATCGATGCCGGCATTGATGCGCTCGTCGAGGCCGGCATAGTGCAGCAGCAGGGCCGCCTTGATGTTCGGCACCGCCTCGGCCGACGGCTGCGCGCCATAATAGGCGACGGCCGCCTTCAGCTCCGGCGATGCCGTCGCGAAGCGGTTGACGAGGCCGCCACCCCAGCAGAAGCCGATGGCGCCGACCTTGCCGTTCGCGCCGTCGAGCTTTGCCAGGAACTGCAGGCTCGCCTCCGCATTGGCGGCCGTGGCCGCCGGATCGAGCTTGCCGATCATGTCGCGCGCCTGATCCTCGTCGTCCGGCGTGCCGCCCGAGGGCGAGAGGAAATCAGGGGCGAGCGCAATGAAGCCTTCCAGCGCCATGCGCCGCGCGACGTCGCGGATATGCGGATTGAGGCCGCGGTTCTCGTGGATGACGATGACGGTGCCGAGCGGCCCGGTCGCCGCCTTCGGGCGCACGAGATAGCCCTTCATCTCGCCCGAGCTGCCACCATAGACGACATCCTTCGCCGAAAGGCGCTCGTCGTCGGAGGCGATCATCTCGGCGCTCGCGGAATTGGCGGCAAGCAGCGGCGCGATGGCGGCCGCCGCGGCGCCGGAGCCCGCAAGCGCCGTCAGCCGCTCCATGAAGCGGCGGCGGTCGAGCGTCAGGTGGGTGTATTCGTCATAGGCGTCGATCATCGCCTGCGTGATCTGCGTCCTGTCCATGGCGGATCCTCCGGGTTTTCGGCCAGAAGGACAAGATAGGCCCCGCGCGCCGGCGCGCCCAACACAACTGCGTTACCGGGGATCAGGTCAGCGCCAGCCAGACGGCGAGCCAGAGCCAGAGCATCATCGCGACCAGCAGGCTGGCGATGAACAGCGGGCGGCGGTAGCGCAGGCGGTTCGAGGTGACATGCACATAGGCATGCGCGTAGCGCAGCGCCACGAAGAGCCAGCCGCCGACGACCGTCACCGGATTGTCGGCATCGACGAGGTAGAGGAGGATGCTCACCGCATAGAACAGCACCGGCAGCTCGAACTGGTTGGCGATAGCGTTCTTGACGACGAGGCTTTCGGCCGGCTCGTCCCGGTTCTCGCGGAACTGCTCGGCCTTGGCACGGCCGTCCCTGACAGCGCCGACGCGGCGGGTCGAGAGCAGGATATAGAGGCCGAAAATGAGCGCGGCATGCGCGATCATCGGCCAGATCGTGGCTTCCGTGGGAGACATGGGGAACCTTCGGCTTGCGTTTCAGCCACCTGCATAAGTGTTTCCGGCGAAAGCCTCAACCGGAAAGGCTGCCGTGCCGCAAGCCGAAGGAAAACGCGCCCTCCTATTGCGGCGTCAGCGTTTCGCTGCCGGAGCCGTCCTTGCCGCTGATCGTCCAGGCCCCTTCCAGCGACCCGTCGCCCTTGGCTTCGTAGACGATGAGGCCGACGGCATCGCCCAGCACATAGGCGGCCGCGAAGGCATTGTCGTAGAGCATGCAGATGCCGTTCGACGTGGTCGAGCCGGTGTGCCATTCGATCGAGCAGGTCGTCTCGCTGGTCAGCTCGATGGTCGCCGTGCCGCCATAGGCCGAACCGTCGAGATTGGTGCCCTCGACGGTGTAGGTGCCGGCATTGACGGTCTGCGCCTGCGCAGGCACGACGAGACCCAGGCCCAGCAGGGCGCCAGCCAAAATCGTCTTCATGATGTTCCCCCGATAGCCGGCGAGATTGCCGGCATTTCATCCTATGCAGACGAACGGAAAAACGAAACGGGAGTGGCACCCCGCCAAACGAAAATGCCCGGCAAAAGCCGGGCATTCCGCAAAGGTCGTGTCGGGATCGGCCGATCAGACGGCGCCCGGATAGTTCGGGCTTTCGCGGGTGATCGTCACGTCATGGGCGTGGCTTTCGCGCAGGCCCGCGCCGGAGATGCGCACGAAGGTGGCGCGCTCCTGGTATTCCTTGATGTCCTTGCCGCCGACATAGCCCATGGAGGCCTTGAGGCCGCCGGCGAGCTGGTGCAGCACGCCCGAGACCGGGCCCTTATAGGGCACCTGGCCCTCGATGCCTTCCGGCACGAGCTTCAGCGTGTCGCGCACTTCCGCCTGGAAGTAGCGGTCGGCCGAGCCACGCGCCATCGCCCCGACGGAGCCCATGCCGCGATAGGCCTTGAAGGAGCGACCCTGGTAGAGGAAGACCTCGCCCGGGCTCTCGTCCGTACCGGCGAGCAGCGAGCCGACCATGACGGCGGAAGCGCCGGCGGCGATCGCCTTGGCAAGGTCGCCCGAGAACTTGATGCCACCGTCGGCAATGACCGGAATGTCCGATGCCTGCGCCGCCTCGACGGAGGACATGATAGCGGCGAGCTGCGGCACGCCGACGCCGGCGACGATGCGGGTGGTGCAGATCGAGCCCGGACCGATGCCGACCTTGACGGCATCCGCACCCGCATCGATGAGCGCCCGGGTGCCGTCGGCCGTCGCGACGTTGCCGGCCATGACGCGGACCGAGTTCGACAGCTTCTTCACGCGGGTCACCGCATCGAGCACGCGCTGCGAATGGCCGTGCGCCGTATCGACGACGATGAGGTCGACGCCGGCATCGATGAGGCGCTCGGCGCGCTCGAAGCCGTCATCGCCGACGGAGATGGCGGCGGCGGCGCGAAGGCGGCCCTGCGCATCCTTGGAGGCGTTGGGATTGAGCTGCGACTTCTCGATGTCCTTCACCGTGATGAGGCCGACGCAGCGGCCGTCGCCGTCGATCACCAGCAGCTTCTCGATGCGGTGACGGTGCAGCAGGCGCTTGGCCTCCTGCTGGTCGACATTCTCCTTCACCGTGATGAGGTTCTCACGGGTCATCAGCTCGTAGATCTTCTGGGTCGGGTCGGAGGCGAAGCGCACGTCGCGGTTCGTCAGGATGCCGACGAGGCGGCCGGCTTTGGCATTGCCGCCGTTCTCGACGACCGGGATGCCGGAAATGCCGTGCGCCTTCATCAGCGACAGCGCGTCGGCGAGCGACGCATCGGGGCCGATCGTCACCGGGTTGACGACCATGCCGCTCTCGAACTTCTTGACCTGGCGGACTTCCTCGGCCTGCTCGGCGGGCGTCAGGTTGCGGTGGATGACGCCGAGGCCGCCGGCCTGGGCCATCGCGATGGCAAGGCGGCCTTCCGTGACCGTGTCCATCGCGGAGGAGAGGATCGGCAGGTTCAGCTCGAAATCGTGGGCGATGCGGGTCGCGATGTTCGTCTGGCCCGGCATGACCTCGGAGTGACCGGGCTGCAGGAGAACGTCGTCGAAGGTCAGGGCTTCGAGACCGGTTGCCGTTTCAATGATGCGCGCCATAGGCCAAGTTCCTTCAGTGTAATAGCAGGCTGCCCAGGGAGGACATTGGGAGTTGTCCACCTCGGTCGCTTGCAAGAAATTCTTGGAAGTTGGCGAGGGCTGGTAACACGTTCATGACGGATTGGGAATAGCAAAAAGCCGGCAATCGGTTTCGGGGCCTGCTTCTGAACAGGCGCCGCCGCCCCTCATCCGCCTGCCGGCATCGTCTCCCCGCATGCGGGGAGAAGGCAGATGTTGCACGGCATTGCCCCAAGTCCCTTCTCCCCGCTTGCGGGGAGAAGGTCGCGGCAGCGGGATGAGGGGCTTTTGCCTCCACCGCTCGAGCTGGAGACATCCGTGGCTCACCACCGCGGTCGACATCTCAAACGTCGAACTGATAGCTCACCGGCACGAAGCGATAGCCCTCGCCCGCCTTTTCCACGAAGCCGGCAGCGGGGAAGGGCATGTGGTAGCCGATGAAGGGGAGCCTGTCGGTCGCGATCATGTCGAAGACGCGCTTGCGGGTCGCCGCCGCCGCGGCCTTGTCCATGTCGAAGCGAACCTCCCAGTCCGGCCGCTGGAGCGAGAGCACGAAATGGTTCGCCGTGTCGGCCGTCAGCATCAGGGCCCTTCCCTCCGATTCGACGCGGAAGATCATGTGGCCGGGCGAATGGCCGAAGGCATCGAGCCCGGTGACGCCGGGCACCACCTCGCCCTCGTTCTCGATGAAGGTGAGCTTTTCGGCCAGCGGCTGGACCTTGGAGAGGACACCCTGGTGGCCCTGCTCGGCGGGCGTTCCCATGCGCTCCGGATTGACCCAGAAATCATATTCCGTGCGGCCGGTGACGTAGCGGGCATTGGGAAAGGCCGGCTTGCCGCCTTCCATTAGCCCGCCGATATGGTCGCCATGCATATGGGTGAGGACGACGACGGAGATCTGGTCCAGCGTATAACCGGCATATTTCAACCCTTCCAGCAGCCGCCCCATGCCGGCGCTGCGCCCGCCCTCGCCCATGCCGGTATCGAACAGCACGACCTCCGCGCCCGTATCGACGAGCGTCGGCGTGAAGCTGTTCACGAAGGTGTCGGCGGGCAGGAAATTCTCCGTGAGCAGGGCGGCGACGGCCTCGGCGGGCTGGCCGATGCCATAGGTCTCGCTCGGCGCGCCCGAAGGGCGGATGCCGTCGCGCACAGTGAGGATGCGGAAGCTGCCGAGCTTCATGCTGCGCGTTTCGATGGGGCTCGCTCTCATGTCGGTCGTGTCCGTCTCAGTCTGGGCAAGGGCGGCGCGGTTCAGCACCAGGGGCGCGGCCAATGTGCCGACGCCGGCGGCGAGAAACAAGGATCGGCGCGAGATCGTCGAAGGGTCTCCCATGGTATCGTCTCCGGTCAGGTGTTGCCTGGGCTCAGGACCCCGGCGGCAGGATGCCATGGCCCGATCTAGGGCGCGGTCACGATGCAGTCCCGCCCCATCACGGGGTTGTGATGGCCAGGAGAGGCCGCCGCGATTTGACAGATGCCGGCAACGGGCGCAGAAGACGGTGCCCGCGCAAGCGCCTGCCGTTTCCTGCCATTTCGCAAAAAGCGCCCATCTTATTTTTCTCACAATTGCGGACGCAAAACCGCTGCACATTTCTGCTGGAATTGCTCCAGAACCAGTATCGCGATCTGCCGATGAACCGTATCGTTCCCCTCATCCTTGCCGTCGCGCTCTTCATGGAGCAGATGGACTCCACCGTCATCGCCACCTCGCTGCCGGCCATCGCCGCCGATCTTGGCGTCGGGCCGATCACGCTGAAGCTGGCGCTGACCTCCTACATGGTGTCGCTCGCGACCTTCATTCCGCTGAGCGGCTGGATGGCGGACCGCTTCGGGGCAAAGCGCATCTTCCGCTTCGCCATCCTCGTTTTCGTCGCCGGCTCCATTCTCTGTGCGGTGGCGAACAGCCTCGTCGCCTTCGTCGTCGCCCGCTTCCTCCAGGGCATGGGCGGGGCGATGATGACGCCCGTCGCGCGCCTCGTGCTGGTGCGCAGCACCTCGCGCTCCGAGCTCGTCTCGGCAATGGCGCTGCTGACGATCCCGGCGCTCGTCGGCCCGCTGGCGGGCCCGCCGCTCGGCGGCTTCATCACCACCTATTTCTCCTGGCACTGGATCTTCCTCATCAACGTGCCGGTCGGCATCGTCGGCTATGTCCTCTCGGGCATCTACCTGCCGGAGATCCGCGCCGCCGCCCCGCCGCCGCTCGACTGGGCGGGCTTCTTCCTCAGCGCCGTCGCCGCCTCCGGCACGATGTTCGGCCTCTCCGTTGTCAGCCTGCCGGCACTGCCGCCGATCATCGGCATCGTCGCCACCGCCGTCGGCCTTCTGTGCGGCGTGCTCTACGTCCGCCATGCGCGGCGCCATCCGACGCCGCTGCTCGACCTGAAACTCTTCCGCGACAGCGCCTTCCGCGCCGCCTCCATCGGCGGCACGCTGTTCCGCATCTCCGTCGGCGCGGTGCCCTTCCTGATGCCGCTGATGCTGCAGGTCGGCTTCGGGCTTTCGCCCTTCCAGTCCGGCCTCGTCACCTTCACGGGCGCCATCGGGGCGATCACCACCAAGTTCGTCGCAAGGCGCGTGCTCACGCTTGCCGGCTTCCGCACGACGCTGATCGTCGCCAGCATCTGCGGCGCGGCGCTGACCTTCGTCAACGGCCTCTTCACGCCCGCGACGCCCTTCTGGTTCATGGCCGGCGTGCTGCTCATCGCCGGCTTTGCCCGATCCTTCTTCTTCACCAGCGTGAACGCGCTGTCCTTCGCCGACATTCCCGACGTCGACGCCAGCAAGGCGACCTCGATGAGCGCGGTGCTCCAGCAGATCAGTCTGGCGCTCGGCGTCGCGGTGGCCGGCGCCATCCTCGAGATCGAGACATCGCTCACCGGCTCGCCGCTGGAACTGCGCGACTTCCAGATCGCCTTCATGGTGATTTCGGTGCTGACGCTTGCCGCCGTCCTACCCTTCATCGCCATGGCGAAGAATGCGGGCTCGACCGTCTCGGGCCACCGCATGGCGGGCCGGGAGGAAGACGCGGTGACGGTGAAATGACGAGGCGTGGAGGATAAGCCCCTCACCTGCCTGCCGGCATCCTCTCCCCGCAAGCGGGGCGAGGAGCGCTGGGCGCATCGTTTTCCTGCATCTTGAGCCTTGGGGGAAAACGGTGCGACACCCCCCTTCTCCCCGCCTGCGGGGAGAAGGTCCCGGCAGCGGAATGAGGAACGCCCCCGCCTCAAGAAATCAAATCATTCCGGCTTTTCGCAGACAGCCGCCAGCTTGTTGCCGTCATGGTCGCGCACGAAGGCCGCATAGAAGCTGGCATGAAAGGGCCGCAGGCCCGGCGCGCCCTCGTCCGTACCACCGGCAGCGAGCGCTGCAGCGTGGAATGCGTCGACAGCCGCACGGTTCGGGGCGACAAGGGCGATGGTGACGCCGTTGCCGAAGGTGGCCGGCTCGCGGTTGAAGGGCTCCACGACCCAGAAGCGGCAGCGCACGTCGCCATCCGCCGCATAGCCGATCTCGCCCGTCGCTTCCTTCTGCCTTGCATAACCGAGCGGCAGCAGGACCGTATCGTAGAAGCGACCGGCGCGGACAAGATCATTGGTGCCGACCGTGGTGTAGAGAAGCATCAGGCTTCCTCGTTTTCTTCCGCCGCCTCATCCTTCGCCTTGCGGCCCTTGAAGCCCTTGGCGAGCAGGAACATTTCCACCGACTCGGCGCGCGAAGCGCCCGGCTTCACATGGATGACCTGCCTGAAATTCTGCTTGAGCATGTTGAGAAGCTCGCGCTCCGTGCCGCCCTGGAAGGTTTTGGCGAGGAAATGCCCGCCCTCGGCCAGCACCTCGACGGCGAAATGCGCGGCGACCTCGCACAGATGCATGGTGCGCAGATGGTCCGTCTGGCGGTGGCCGGTGGTCGGCGCCGCCATGTCGGAAATGACGAGATTCGGCGTGCCGCCGACGGCCTCGATGAGCTTTTGCGGTGCATCGGGATCAAGGAAGTCCATCTGCAGGATGTGCACGCCCGGCAGCGGGTCCATCTCCAGGAAGTCGATGGCCGCGACGCGCGGGTCCGTATCCGTCGAGCCCGTCACCTTGGCGGCGATCTGCGACCAGCTTCCGGGCGCCGCGCCAAGGTCGATGATGCGCCGGGCGCCGCCGAGGATGTTGTGCTTCTCGTCGATCTCCAGCAGCTTGAAGGCCGCGCGGGCGCGATAACCCTCCAGCTTGGCGCGCTGCACATAGGGATCGTTGATATGACGCTCCAGCCAGCGGCGGGAAGAGGCCTTGAGCTTGCCCTTCTTGACCTTCTGGCCGAGCTTGCGGCCGATGGGGGTCTTGGTCATGACGCCTGTCCTTCGGGCTTTGCCGGATTGCGATGGCCACCGCGCTGGTTGCGGCGGTGGCGGCCGCGGCGCCAGACGCCGTCATCGGCCATCATGTCGGTGAGCAGGCCCTCGCGCAAGCCGCGGTCGGCAACGCGCATGCGGCGCGACGGCCAGCGCTTACGGATCGCCTCCAGGATGGCGCAGCCGGCGAGCACGAGGTCCGCCCGGTCCGGCCCGATGCAGGGATTGGCCGCGCGGGCGGAAAAGTCCCAGGAGAGCAGCCGCGCCTGCATGGCCGTGACCTCGTCGTCCGAGAGCCACACGCCGTCGACGCGGCGGCGGTCGTAGCGCGGCAGGTCGAGATGAACGCCCGCCAGCGTCGTCACCGTGCCGGAGGTGCCGATGAGGTGGAAATCCTCCGGTGCATGGACGCTCTCGCCCGGGCAATCGAAATTCGCCAGCATGCCCTCGACTTCCGAGACCATGCCCGCGAAGCTCTCCGGCGTCACGTCCCGTCCGCCATGGCGCTCGGAGAGCGTGACGACGCCCACCGGCAGCGAGGTCCAGTGGGTGATGTGGTTGGCAAGCCGGCTGGAGCGGTTGTCGCCGATGCGGATGACCGCGATTTCCGAGGAGCCGCCGCCGATGTCGAAGAGCACGACGGACTTCGCCTCGCGCCCGACGAGCGAGGAGCAGCCGGAGACCGCAAGCCGCGCTTCCGTCTCGCGGTTGATGATCTCGAGCTCGAGCCCCGTCTCCTGGCGCACGCGCTCCAGAAACATCTCGCCATTATCGGCCGCGCGGCAGGCCTCGGTGGCGATGAGGCGGCTGCGGCGGATATTGCGGTTCTTCAGCTTGGCCGCGCAGATCTTCAGCGCCTCGACGGAGCGGTCCATCGCCTCGTCGGAAAGCCGGCCGCTCGCCGCAAGCCCCTCGCCGAGGCGCACGATCCGCGAAAAGGCATCCACCACCCGGAACTGGCCGGGTCGTGTCGGCTGGGCCACGAGAAGGCGGCAATTGTTGGTGCCCAGGTCGAGCGCGGCGTAGAGCGGCGCGTCGTGATGCTCGCGCTCGGCCGAACGGTGCGGCGGCGCGGCCTCGCGCCGGGGTTCGGCAACGTGCTGCGGCGGGCGTGGCACGGCGCCGGCCTCGATCGGCGGCAGGAGCCCGCCGGCTTCGGCGGTCGCCGGGGCCGGACGCGCCGCGGATTTCCGCCCACGATGCTTGCGGCGCGGCTTGCGGCTATCCGCCTGATCCTGCTGGGGGTCTTCGCGCTGGCCGACGGGCGCGAGCGGGCGCACATTCTCGCCGCCCGGATTCCTGCCGTGCCTGCGACGCTTGTTCCGGCGCGCATTGTTGCCGCTCGTCGCGGCCTGGGGGCGCTCGGCGGGCGCGGACAAACCGGCCGCCTGGCCTGCGGACGGGGAAACGGCAGAGGGACTCATGGCGCCCTTCTGCTTTCCCTTGCGACGGCGCGACCGCTTCGGCCGCCCCGCATTGTCCGCATCTCGCGCCCCGGAAACGGACGGCTTTTCGCCGCTGTCGGGGTCGTTCACTGTACTGCCTATGGCGCCGCGCAAAGCCTTAAGCTGCAAGCAGGCGCTCTCTCGATCTTCGTTGGCGCGACATTACCAGCGCCAGGCCGGTTCGCCAAATTCTTTTTATGACGCGGCGGTAACAGTGCATGCCGAACAGCAGGCCGCAATTTTTTCCAAAAAAAAACATTTGCAACACGCCGCCTTTTGTTTATAAGCCCGCCTCACAGGCACCGGCCCCGCCGGAACCAGCCATGCTGGGGAATAGTTCAACGGTAGAACGACGGACTCTGACTCCGTTAATCTTGGTTCGAATCCAGGTTCCCCAGCCATCTCCATCTTTCTCAGTAAAATCAAACACTTAAATAACATTAGCGAAAGCTAAGTGTTACAGCTTAGTAGTTGATACAGACGTGACATTGCGACTCGCCTAGCTATCGAAGATAGTTGCTGCGAACAGGGGATCGCAATGAAAGCATACAGCGAAGACTTTACCGAGATCGCTCATTGCGGCGGACAGGCGACTTTTGCCGTCCGATGCGATGAGAATGGCGCCCTAAGCATCGCAGCGGGGTTTCGCGGCTCAAGTCCCGGCCCAATGGTCATGATCGCTATCTATGCTGCGGTGCCTCAAGGGTTTCCCGTTTCAGACGTTAGGATGGGCGGCATAGGTCAAGCCTTCGAGCCAGCTTGTCCGGCTGGCTGCATGGCAGTGTTCCTAGGGTCCGACTCTCACGGTAAATGGGGCCACCAGTGCCCACGATGCAGCGGCTACTACCGCAACGGAACACATCCTGCGATATACCCACTCACATGCCCCTATTGCGGACTGAGGACACAAGCCTTTCATTTCCTCACGGAGGCGCATGTTAGATACATCAAACACTACATCGCGACCTACTACGAAGCTATCGAGGCGGACCTAGAACCCGGAACAGAGACCGAGTTCGTGATCGACATGGACGCGATTGCTAGGTCTGAAGACACCGGCAATCGCCCGGACTTCTACTATGTGTCGGAAACGCAGCAAACACGCTTCGAGTGTGTGAAGTGCGGCGAGTTTAACGATATTCGCGGACTATTCGGCTATTGCGCGTCGTGCGGCTACCGCAACAACATGGCAAGCTTGAACGATAGCTTTCAAAAGCTTCGAAGCGGACTCAAAGACAAATCGATCTCGCCCGACGCTGTTGTCAGCAGGGCAGTGTCCGCGTTCGATGCATCGTGTAGGGACGTGATCAACCAACTTAAAAAGCGCATCCCTATGAAGCCCTCTAGGATGAAGCGACTAGATCGTCTCATTTTTCATGACATCGAGAGCGCCACCTTTAACGAGGTAAAATCAGCGTTCGAGGTCGATCTGCTGAGAGGCATCGACGGCCCGACGACGGACTTCCTCAAGATGATGTTGGAACGGCGTCACGTCTACGAGCACAATGGTGGAGTGGCTGATGAACGTTACGTCGAGAGAAGCGGCGATGACGCATGGCGAGCCGGCGACCTCATTCGTGAAACGGAGGTTAACGCGCACAAGCTTTTGAACACCCTGCCAATCCTCGCTCAAAATCTCCACGACGATTTCCACGAGATTTTCCCGCTAACAGAGTGGCCGGTGGAATACTTCGAGGAACGGACTGGCAAGCGGAAACCGAAGATGACTTTCGGCAGGTAGTAATCATACAGAAGCCCGCCGATGTTCGCGGCGGGCTTCTACTGGTTGACGTGCCTAGTGTGCTACGTGGCGCTCATGGGCGGGCCGTCAAACGTGACGCCCGTCTCAATTTCGATAAGGTCAAGGATGGAGCTTGCGAGTCCATCCGGGCTGACCTTCTCGTCGGACGTAGCCGCTTCCTCGATCAGCCCGGCAATCTCAAATTCTAGTTCGTGACGACGGGTGAGCTTCGGCTTATCATGGACGATGATCGTCATGTTACGCGGCCTCCGAAACCACGGGCATCCGATAGCGAACTTCGTCGCCATCATCGTCAACCACGAACGCATCCTTGATGCGATCGAAATGGTCGCGAACCCGCTTCAAGTTAGCGAGATATGATTCGATATCGTCAATGAAGCAGTCGAGTTCGCTAGTCGGATCATCAACTTCTTCGACCGCATCCGCAAGGCTGGACGAGAGTTCTGACGTAAGACCGTGGATGCCCGGATCGCGAAGAAGGTCTTCGGGCTTGCACCGCTCGACAGTCGGACCCATGCTAAACGTGGTCTGCCAAGCATTAGCGACGAAAATCGCCCAAAGCTCCCGTTCCGTGATCGTTGCGGCGGGTGCCTGGGTCGTGGTATCTTCGAGAGACATGGTGATTTCCTTAGCTGTTATTGCTGTGTGAGATTGCGGGGCGGCAAAGCTCGGCGACCAAACTTCGCTTTGCCGTTCCCCTTCTTCCGGGCGTTAGATGCCCTTGATCTTGTATTCTGGAATGCTAATGCGACTTGCCTTGTCGAGCCGTTCCAGCATCTTGCGCAACCGCACAATGTCGGCGAGCGCCTTCTTCTTCGTGTCCGGGTCGGACAAGTCAGCGTCTTCGATTTCCTTGATGCGGGCGGTCAGTTCCTCCTTCTTGTAGGTGTTGATCGTGTTGGCGTAGATGCTGGCGAGGGCAAGTAGATCGTCAACAAGACGTTCCGCCCGCCCGATAGAGCCAGCATAACCGGCGTAGGGGTCCGCTTCCGGGTCATCCTTACCGATCCGTTCGACTTCCCCGTCCACGGAGCGTGGACCGCTATCGTCTTCAAAGGCCGGGAAGATGATCCGCGAGGCGTCTTTGTGAAGGTCGCCATTATCCCATTCTTGCCCGCTGTTTTCGTCCAACCACTGAAAGAATGGCAGCTTGAGGAAGGGATAAGTGCTTTCCGTCAATAATCGGAGACGTGACGCCTCACGGTTAAGCTGTTCGCGTTTGCGCTCTAGTGCCGTCTTTGCCATCAGTGAACTCCTGTTGTGAATGTGAAAATAGAATTCACATTCACAATTGTCAACAGGGTGTTTCATTTTTTTACACGGCCACGATTACCTCGCCCTCATCCTGCCCGTTGAAAATCTCCATTGGCCAAATGCCGAGATCGCCGAGGGCTTCCATAATGCGCGTGCGAAGGTCGGCGGGTTCGGCCGGGTCGAAGGACCGGGCGACGTTCTCGACGGTATCGATGGCGTGAAGGTAGGCGTCGGTATGGAAGTAAACGGCAGGCTGCATTTCGATTATGTCCCCGGCCCGTGATTAGGCGAGGCACATGTGATTCATGCGGCGTGATTTGGCAAGAGGGTGTATTGAAGTTTTATCAATAAAAACAATAAGTAAGCGCTTACTTAGCTCGTCTTCGCAGGCTCGAAAAAGCCCCTCACGGTTTGCGCAAACCGTGAGGGGCTATTCTTGCCAGCCGCAAAAGACTGGAAGCCGCTGCGACCGGCGTTCTCATTTATCTCCAACCAACTGGTGAGTCCGCCCGGTGATAATCGAGTTATAGCGAGATGGCCGAGCGAGCGCGTCAGAAAGTCTAAAAAAGTTAGGCCGCGATCTTGTCGGCGAGCCGCTGGACCTGCCGGGCCTTCTTCGCCTCTGCCGCTGCGGCTGCGGCGATCTTGCGGCGCTTTTGAAGTTCGAAGACAGAGATACCCGCCCGCTTGGCTTCCATCGCTTCCTTGGTGTCGAAGGCCTTCTTCCGCTCCTTGGCCTTCTGCCGGGCATAGAAGTCCTGCGAATAGAACTTCGCTAAGGCCATCTGCCGATGGTGCTCGAAACGCTCATGATATTCGGCATGAGTTTCGCCGGGGATGGCGACAACAGAACTGCCGATTGGAAAGGGCTGCTTGTAGCGGCGTTCCCATGCCGCGATCAGTTCAATCATGCCAACGAATTTCAACCCGCGAAGGTCATCAACGAATTCCACAACCTCCGGCGAGCTTTCGGTGAGCACTTCCTTCTTCTTCGCCATGTCGCGTTCTTCCTTTTCCTTGGCGCGTTTTCGCTTCTGCCTGTCATTGGCCTGTTGCTGCTTGCGAGCCGCAATCGCCTCCGGCGTCCAGCCGCTTAAATTCATCCGTCCCATGCCGTGGTGTCTCCGTTACGTGCGGCGCATGGGAACTTATAGCGGTATGCTGGAGCAACCGCGTCGAAAGTCCAAAAAATCTTGAAGCGTGACGAAATGCACCGTTCTAGCTTAGCGTGACGGGGTGCAGCGTTCTAACTCCCGGAAGCGTGACAAAGAGAGGCGTTCCGGGTGCCTTTCCTAAGCGTGACAAAATCCTCCGTTCGTAAATATATAATAGTTATATAATCTATTAGTAATTATAGAATTAGTGGAACGCGGAAACCTGTCACGCTTGGAGAAACAAGGTTCCGGCTAGTCGTTACCGCGTCTGGTCAAGAAGATACCCATACCGAAATGAGATGGCCCCGGCCGGTCGCTTCGCTCCCCGGCGCGGAACAAGTCTCGGATCGGACACGGGACGTTCCGCGTTTCCGCCGTAGCGAATCACTGAGAGGCTTTCAGGGTGCCGGACGGGTGATGAGGCGTCCAAGGCCACGAAACGCGCCAGTGACTCGCTATGAGTCAAACAGCGCCGGTCGAAACCGTTGCATCGGCGCAACATGTCACGCGGATAGTGAGCGCCTTGCATATATGCATTTAGTGACAGCGGCTCGAATTTTGCCCTGCCGGGGTCTTTACGGCTAACCGCCTGCGTCGCACCCTCCGTCCATTAGCAATCGAAGACGCGGAGACGACATGGAAATTCCCAAGCATTGGAAGCTGTATCTGGACGGCATGACAGAGCGCGAATGCGAAAGCGGTGACGTAATCTACATTGCCGATGGCGAGATCATCGGCACATGGCATGTCATTGATGACGTGTTCTACGCCTTCACTCCGAACGGTGAGACCGAGCACCTGTTTTTCGAGGCGTTCTTAGGCTTGCTATGCGAGAAGGTGAGGGACTGGCACGAAGAACGCGAGGGGCTGCTTGAAGTCCATGACTAACGGCCCCTCTGGTTCATGTAGTTGCCTACCTTCGTCTGACGGCGAAGCTCGTCAGCCACAAGGCCACGCATCTGCTGTTCGACCTGCTTCCCTACCTTCGCGGCGAGGTCTGCGTTCTGTGCCGGCTCGCCACCGTTGGCGTTGATGGTGATCGCGGGCGAGATGGTGACGACGTTCGTCGCGTTGCTGTTTGCGGCCTTGAGGTCGGGCTTGCGGATCGCGGGCGCGCCGCCGACGTAACCGCCTGCCGCGTATCCCTTGAGCGACGAATGCAGCGCGTCGAGGTTTGCCACGCCCGCGCGCCGGGTCGCCTCCTTCGAAAGCACGTATTCGCCACGATGCACGACGCCTGCGGCCTGATACTTCCCGCCGTCGCCGGTATAACCGCCCTCGCTAAAGCCGAAGAGCAAACCGAAGAGGCCACCGCCGACGCCACCCAGCCCCCCGAGCGGACCCTTGCCGAGAAGCGCGGCCTGCAACGCGGCATCGATCAAGCTGTTGATGAGGTTGCGCACCGCGCCGTTCAAGTCCTGCGTCCCGGTGAGAAGACCCGACAGGGACGACGTGAAGCTTTCCGCAAAATACTGCTGGGCGTTGCGCAGTCCGTCCGACGACGTGGCGACCTGCTGGTTCGTCGCGTCAAGCTGCTGGGTGAGGGTGATCTTCTCGCGGATCTTGGCAAGCTCCTGATCGGACAAGGTGATGCCCGCGCGCTTGGCCTCCTGCTGCGCCTGATAGACGGCAAGCTCGACACGCTGCTGCTGTGCAGACATGCCGGAAATCGACTGTTCGAAACGGGCGAGCGCAAGACCTTCCTCGACACTCTGGTTCAAGCTCTTACGGGCCGCGTCCTGCTGCCGGATGAGTTCGGTGCGCTCGCGTTCGCTATCGGTCGGCGCAAGCGGCTGGGCTGCGGTGGGCGTGCCGTTGTAAGCGTTGCGAATGGTGCCGTCGTCTACACGACGCAAACCTTCCCACTCGTTGCGAAGCTCTGCCGGATCATTGCCGCGACGGCGAAGAAGGGCGCGGGCAAGTTCGTCCTGGGTGTCCTGATCGAACAGACGATCACCGGAAAGGCCAAGCTCCTTCATCAAGCCTTCAAGCGTCCGGCCGGTGATCTGGTAGCGGCCAAGCGCGGACGAACCCTTTCCGTCGCCGTAGAGGGCGCGGTTCGCCGGATCGGCGAGCATACGGCGCTGTAAGTCGCGGACCTGATTCAAGGTCATGCCGGTGAGGTTCTGCGCGCCGCCCGTCCACCGGCCATTGTCGAGGGTCGCATTGTAGTCCCCGCCGCTTTCGACGCTGGCGATGAGGTCGAGAATGTTGTCGTGCTTGCCGAAACGGGCGATGCTCTTGGCGCGGTTCGCAAGGTCCGTGGCGTTCATAACCTCGCCCATGGTGCGGGCGTTCTGCACGGCCTTATTGTAGGCCGCGTCGATGCCGTCCGTCGTGGCGAGGGTGTCAAGTTCGGCCTTCAACTCCGGCACGAGGTTCTTGAGTTCGACAAGGGCCGTCTTGAAGTTGGCCGCCGCCGTGACGTTGCCACCGAACGCGCCGGACAAGCTGTTGCTCGCTGCGGACAGTTCCTTGAGCGCCTGCTTAAACTCGTCGCTGCCGCCCGTGACCTCATGAATCTGGTCGTCCACGGCAGACAGGGCGGCATTAAGCTGGCGAAGCTCCTGCTGCTGCAAGAAGTTGCCGGTGTTCGCCTTCTCGCGCTCAATGGCTGCGACAATACCGGCGCGCTGCTTCTGCAACCGCTTCAACTGCTCTTCCGGCGAGTTGTAGCGGTCGATGAGAGCCTTATACTTCCTCCCGCCCGGATCGCCCGGGTTGTTTATGAAGTCGATCACCTTCGAAGCGACGTTGACGCCTTCAATCGCGGCCTGCTTGGCGTAGACCGTGAAGTTGCGCCACATGGTCGAGAACTCGCGATCGATCCGCTTCGCGGCTTCAACCTGCTCGTCGGAAAACGTCGCGGCCTCGCTGCGCATCTTCTGGATTTCCGCGACGGACAGGCCGAGAACCTTCGCCATCTGTTCCGCACCGGTTCCGCCGAAGATTTCGTCAAGCTCCAAGGTCTGCTGTGCCATATCCAGCTTCTTAAGCTTGCCGATGATTTCATCCATGAAACGGCTAGGGTCCTGCAACTTCTGCGCAACGTCGGTTGCGGAATAGCCGAGGCGCTGAAACGCGGCTTCGGCGCTCCCCTTCCCGGTCAATGCGAATTCCTTGCCGCGAATATTCAATTCCTTGAGGGCGTCGGTCACGCCGTCGATGCTCATGCCGGTTGCGGTCGCAACATAGGTCCACTGCTGCCAAGCCTTCGACGTGACGCCAGCCTTGCGGGCCTCGCGGTCTACTTCGGCGATGCTGTTGGCGATTTCCTTGAGGGCGATAGCAGCGCCACCGACGCCAGCGACAACCGCGCCGCCCCTCATGAGCGGGGCGAACATGCCCTGGAGCTTTTCGCCGATGGACGCGGACGCCCGGCCCATCGTCCGTTCCATGTTGCGCGCCGACTGCTGGGCGCGACCTTCCATCTTCTTGAAGTTGTCGTTCGTCGCGTTGCGGGCGCGGGCCATATCCCGCTCATACTTCGTCATGCGGGCTTCGAGGCTGACGACAAGGCGCTGCGTATCATCCATTTCGGCTGTTCCTATGCTGCTTCTTCCCACATGTGATCCATGCGGGCGGCGTATTCGTCAGGGTCAAGTTCGTGAAGGGTCGGGGCGTTGTCGTTCGCCGCTGCCCGGAAGACGGACAGTGCGGACGCAATCGCGCCGTCGATATGATTGGAGTGGCGAGTTCCCTTGTGCATGGTCGTCAGTTCGTCGGCGCTGGTTGAACGCTTGACGACGACGCTTTCGAAGTGGTTGCGAAGGATCGGGTGCGCGCTGTGCCGGATGCGGCGACCATTCACGACACGCTCAAGGTCGCAGATCGGGCCATTCATGCCCTTCTTCGTCTGGGGAAGCTGAAGCACGTTGATGCCGTGATCCATGAGCTTGCTCATGATCGGCCCGGCAAGCGACGGGTCAAAGACGACTTCCTTCACGTCGAAGGTGCCGCAAAGGTCAATAATCTTGTCGGCGATCACGTTGGGTTCGATGACCGGGCCGTCGATCACGGTCAAAAGGCCGTCGTCACGCCAGCGAAGATAAGGAACCTGTTCGACCTTAGCCTTGTCTTCCAAGCCTTCGGACGGCAGGAAGAACCACGGGTGGACAGAAATGCGGCCATCCTCGTGACGCCATGCGCCGACAATGGCCGTGAGGTCGCCGGAACGGGAAAGGTCCACGCCGAGCCAGCACGGTAAGCCCTCAAGTTCGGAGAGGTCGAAGTTCGGATCACGCCCGGCATCATAAACGGCCATATCAAAAAGCGGATCGCGGGAAGCGGCCTGCCACATATTAAGGTGGAACTGCTGGAAGGCGAACCGTTCGGCGGGCCGGTGTTCGGCCTCGCGTGCCATCGTGCGCAATCCGCCGAGATCGGGGAAGCCGTGGGCAAGGCCGGGATTGACCTTGTGCCAAACGGCTTCGTCACGCCAGTCATCGCCGGGTTCTGCTTCAAAGATGATCGGCAGAAACGACGGGTCGTCGATCTCGCCGGTCGCGACCTTACGGGCGTAGTCGTAAAGCTCGAAACCGATGTTCTCCTGTCCACGGCCTGCGGTCGTGGCGATGATCATGAGCGTGTCGGGAACCTTCGCCATGCCGGACTTGAGCGCTTCCCAGAGGTCGCGCCCCTTCCAAGCGTGGATTTCATCAACAAGCACAAAGCTGGGCGTCTTGCCGTGCTGGGCCGCGCCGTCGCTGGAAACCGCAAGCAATTCCGCCTTGTTCGGGCGGCACATGATCTTCTTTGCCGAGTTATGGGCATCGTAGATGCGCGTTGCGGCGACGATGCGGCGATCCTCGCGCACGATGTTCGCCGCTTCCTTGAAGCCGATGCCTGCCTGTTCGCGGTCGGATGCGGCAAAGATGGCCTGTCCAGCCGGGCGAGCTTCCGGGCCGATAGTATGGAGAAGCGCCCACGCTGCGGCGATGCTGGTCTTGCGATTGCCACGGGGCAGCATGAGGAAGACCGTGCGAACGATCCGGCTTCCATCGGCATTGCGCGGGCCGTAGATGCGCCGCGTCATGCGCTCCTGAAAATCGTAAAGCTGGAAACTGCCCTTCGGCGCGGCGCTAGCCGGGTGCTTCAAGGCCGTGATGAAATCGACGGCATCCTGTCCATAGCCGAACGGGTCGGGAATGGCACTGCCGTCACAAATCCAATGCGGGAACGCGCTCTTAGGCATGGGCGCGGTTCCTGCCGACGCTCATGGGGTTGTCGCCGTCATCGTCGCTGTCGGCTGCACTGCCGACACGGGCGCGCGAGGTCGGCGACAAGCCGTATTCCGCCGCAAGCTGCCGGGCCGTCTGCATTGCGCGGTTCTGCATCCCGAACAGGGTCTTGTCCAAGGTGCCGTAACTGCGGAACATGGCCTCAATCTCGCGCACGCGGCCCACGGCGACACAATAGTTCTCGATGCCGGTCAGGTCGGCGCGGGTGATGATCCGATCTTCGATCAAGCGCGGCATGATCCGCTTCCACTCCGCACGCGCGTCATCCGTCATCCACTTAGGCGCGGTCGGTGCCTTCGTGAGCGGTGCGCGGTCGGGTGCAAGGGCGGGCTTGACGCCGCGAAGATGGGTCACGTCAGGGCCTCGCCGCGAAGTTCGAGCGCGTCACGCCTGCCGAGTTCCTTGATTTCCTTGATGCCGTAGGCAGTGCCGTCATAGGTCACGCGGTCGGCAGTCGTGATGCCAGGGCGATAACGGACACGAAAAATCACGGTGCCGGTTTCTGCCTCGCCGTAGCCGGTGAAAAACTCGCTCGCCGTCTGCTGGATGAGTTCGGCCCATACCGTCGCAACCGGCGTCCACGCTTTCACGACGCTGCCGGACGGCATGACGGTTTCCGTCTCGCGCTCGATGGTGATGCGGCGATCAAGGTTCCCGATATTGAGCATCAGACAATCCACCGAATGAGGGCTTCGACGGACAGGACGCCATGACCGTAGGCGGGGTCGGGGTCGCGCGGGAACCGGGACGCCGTGACCTTGAAGTGATCGCAATAGCCGCCTTCGATAGCGAGGTTCCGCTTTTCGAGGGCCGCGGTTACGACGCCTGCAATCTCCTTCGCCGCGTCCTGACCGGCGTCGAGCGTCCAGATATGAAGGTCGAGGTAGACCCATGCCGTGCGCTGGCTGCTGTAGTCGTGGCCGTGCAGGGCGGTGTTGCCGTCCGACATGATGATGCACGGCGTCTTGTCGGGCCGCGTGCTGCCTGCCCGGATATGGTCTGCCGGAACAAGGTCGGTCACGTCCTGCTTGCCGATGAGGCGGGCGCGGATAGCGGTCTGTAAGGCGAGGGTCGGTTCAATCATTGCTCATTCCATGCGTCTTTGACGGCCTTCTTCGCGGCGCGATTGATGCGGTTTTGCAGGCGCTTGCGGAGAAGACGGAGGGCAGGCCAAAAGAAGGGCTGCGCTTCCGCGTCGGACGTGCCGTATTCGACAAGGTGCGCGTAACGCACGTCACTGTTTCCAGCCGTCACGATGACTTCCGTTTCACCGGCAACGCGACTGCCGCCCGGCTGGCTATACGCGGGCGTCGAATGGCCGGGCATGGTGACGGCGATGCTGTCGATGAGCGCGCCGGTATCGCGGGACGTTTCCGCAAGTGCCTTCTGGGCCGCTGCGAGTTCGTTACCGGACTTCATAAGGGCAGGAAGCACGGCCTCACGCGGCGCGCGGGCGATGCGGTCGAATGCTGCCATCGTCTCGGCGAGGCCGTTGTCGGTCTTATTCGCCATCGCCGAACCACCTTTCACGGTAGCTATCGAGGATCGCGGTCACGCCCTGCGGTGCCATATCGACGGAAAGGCCGTAGGTCGCGAGGCTGCGAACCTCGTAGTAGAAGGCGACGAGCTTCAAGACGGCGAGTTTCACGTCTGCCGGGACAGGATCGAAGTCGGCGAGCGGCTTCCCGATATAGTTGGCAATCCACGCTTCCGCGCCGTCGATGTAGAGCGTGATAAGCTCATCTTCGGCGGTTCCGTCCACCTTCATGTGCTGCTTGGCGAGGTCGAGCGATACGACGGTCATGCGTCATTCCCTGAAAAAGTTATATTCGGTGTCTCTTGCGCGGTGCTCCCCGCGCCGGTCCCCGATGAAGGGGCAAAGTTCGAAGCTACCCCCGGCCTCATGTTGGCGGGCGTCGTCAGAGCGTGCTCAATGGTCCAGCCGGTCGAGATGCGTGACCGAAGGGTGCGGACATGCAAGCCGGTGATGGTGGACCATTCGCGGGCGGTCAGGGTCTTGCCGTCGAAGGTGTAAGTGCGGGCAACCCTTGGCTCGCCGTCGCTGTGGCGATAGACAACGGGCGGGCAATCGATCAACTCGTTGATGACACGTTCGGCGCTGCCATCGATCTTGATACGGCGATACAGGACGGAGCGGGCAAGACCGAAGTGTTCGGCCCATTCGGTGACGGTCTTGCCGTTCACGTTGAAAGCCTCGCGCTTCTTGTCGAGCTTTATCGCTGCCTCAAGCGAGCCGAGCCGCGACATACGAACCATGAGTGCGCCGTAGGTGATGCCGAGATGCTTGGCCCATTCGGTCTTGGACAAGGTGAGGCCATCAACGGTGAACCGCTTAGGCTGTGCCTTCGGCTTCTTGGCCTTGATCACAACGGGCTTCGGTTGCTTCAACTTGATAGGCTTAGGCTGCTTGACCTTCTCCGGCTTCGGCTGCTTTACAACAACCGGCTTGGCCTTGATCGGCATGGAAACCGTTACCGTGACGGGTTCCGGTGCGGGTGCGGCCTCAACATCGATAACCTGCGGCGTGGCTGCGGGCGCGGCCTTCGCCTTCCAGCGGCGCGGAATGAACTTGACCGGCTCGCGGTTGATCGCAGCTAGAAACTCGGTGCGCCTTTCCAGCCGACGACGCGCTGCATAGCTTATCGCGCGCTGCCGGATAGCTGCGCATTCCGCCTCAAATTCTTCCTTGTCGATCTGCCGGGCGCGTTCTGCGGGCGTCATAGCGCGCGCTCCTGCCGCTGCTTGGCAGACGAATGACAAGGCACACACAACGGCTGCCAGTTAGCCCGCGTCCAAAAGAGGCGCTTATCGCCACGGTGCGGAACGATGTGATCCACGACGGTCGCAAGGCGGGTGATGCCGTGGGTGCTGCACTCCCGGCAGTGCGGGTGTGATGCGAGGTATTCGGTGCGGGCCTTGCGCCACTCGTGGTTATAGCCACGGGCACGGGCCGAAGGACGACGGGCATCATGACGGGCATTGCGTTCGCGGGTGAGGGTGCGCTGGCATTCACAAAGAACGCCATGCGCGACGACACGGCCACAAGAGCAAATGCGGGCGGGCTTACTCATACGCCACCTGCAATCTTTGCCTTGAGGGCGCGAAGGCCAGCACGGTCAAATTCGGGGTCGAGGCCATCGGCGACATTGCGCGATGCCTGTTCGGGATCGGGTGCCTTTGCGGTCGGCTTGTCGTCCTCGCCGCTGCCGTGGATGGCCTTGAGCTTCGCGATATGGCCGGTATAGGCAAGGTCGATTTCGGTAGGCGTAGCGTTCCATGCCTGTTCGGGCGTCCAGCCAAGCCAGCCGGTCGCCTTCTCATAGAGGTCGGCATAGTATTCGCCCCATGCGATGGACTTGCCGGAAGGGCGAACGTTGACGGCCTGCGGATCGGGCGCGGGCATCAGCATGGAAACGAGTTCGGCAAGCGGGATGCGGGCGAGACCGATGAAAGAGGAAAGCGACCTTCCCGCCGCTTCTGGAGAAAGGAAGGTCGCTGCATCGTGATCGCCATTGGCTGCGGTCGCGACGATATCGGAAATGATGGTGAAGCTGCCTTCTTCGAGCGCCCGGAACATGGTCGGGAAGCCATAGCGAGCTTCGAGGGTAACAGCGGCCCGCAAGGTAGGGCGAAGCGTCACGGTGCTGTCACCGTGCGCAATCCTCACTTCTTCGTAGGCGGGCCGCTTGTAGGTCATAGGGTTATGCCGCGACCTTGAGCTTTACGAACCGGTCAGGGTGCGTCAGGTCAGCGCCGACACGCTTCCGGGCGTGGAAACGAACCTGTCCCTTGCCAGCAAGGCTATAAGGATCGCGGAGGGTCGAAAGGCCCACGCGGTCGATGATGCGATAGCCGGACAGGTCGCCGAACAGGATCGGGAACTTGCCCGCGCCGATGTCGTCCATGTCGGGCATTTCGACAATCGGACGGCCAAGCAGCGTCATCACGCCGCCTGCGGTGATCGGGTCGAGCACGAGGTAACGGCCCGTGCCATCCTTCCACTGCCGGATAACGGACAAAGTGTTGCGGTTCATGAGCCATGCGCCGTTCTGGGCGTGCGACGTGGCAATCTGGTGATACATGCCGATAATCACGTCTGCCGGGTTCGTGGACGGGAAGGCAGCGGCAACGCCGGTCTTCACTTCCTTGATGCCGGTCGCGGTCATGATGCCGCGCGGCTGGCCGGTGCCGGTTCCCTTGACGAATGCAACGCCCTCCGTCTTGCCGAAGCTTTCGGCGTAGTCGGCGAGAAGTTCGCCCTCAAGGCCATAGGCATTGTCTTCGAGAAGCTGGTTCGAAACGTCGGTGAAGGTCGCCAGTTCGAACGGGGTCAGCGTGATCTGTTCGAAGGTCATGCCGCTTTCCGTGCGGTCTTCGGTTTCGGCCACCCACGTTGCAGCGGTGCCAGACACGCGGCGCGGATACTTAATTTCCGGCGCGGAGATATTGACGACGCGGGCATACTGCCGGATCGGCGAGTATTCGTTCAACAGCTTGATAAGCTCGCTGCCGAATTCTTCCGGTGCCAGGTATCCGCCATTGGCGTCGGTCGAGACGGTGAGCGCCTTGACCTCATCCGGGCTGATACGTTCGATGCCACGGCGAAGATAGGAGACGAACGCCTTCTTCTCGGTGTTGTCGTTGTCGCCCGCCGGATGGTTGTTGTTCGCTGCGAGCGGGCGGTTCGCCTTGGCTTCGAGCTTGTCCATGCGGGCCTTGATGGCCTTCATTTCGTCAGGGGTAACAACCGGGTCGGCCTTGGCCTCCGGTGCATTCTCGATTTCGTTTTCCATATTTTCCTCAATCTGGGACTTAACGACGGTGACGTGCGCGCCGGGATGAACCGGGCGACGGCAAAGGCTGATTTCGTTGACGGTGATGGACTTGAAGACGCGGCCACCTACGGCGCGCGGCTCGAAGCCGGTGTGACGGAAGCCGATGGACAGACCGACGATCTTACCGGCCTTTAACTGCCGGTGTGCATCGCGGGCGGGTCCGATACCTTCCACGAACAAGCGGCCCTTTACCTCAAGGCCCTTGTCGGTTTCGGTGCAGGTTTCCCAAACGCCGACAACCTTTTGCTGGTCATGTTCCATGACCATCGGGACGCTGTTCGCGAAGGCGACGGTGCCCTTTTCGATTACGTCGCCGACGCTATCCGGCGAGCCGAACGGCCATGCGATGCCGGTCACGGTGCCGGTGTCGTCGATGGAAACGTCGGCCTTGATTTCGATGTTCTGCGCGTCGGTCATTCGGCTACCTGCGTAAGCGCGTCGTTCAAGGCTGCGGCGAGATCGCCGGTCGCTGCGGCCTGCTTCGTGCCTGCCGGTGCCGGCGCGTCGTCTTCGAGTTCGTCGTTCGTCCAGAAGACGGTTTCGTCCATCTCGCCGAGATCGGGCTTGGCAGGTGCTTCCGGCGTCCCGCTCCAACGGGCGTCCAGAATGTCGAAGGCGAGCGGAAACACTTCCATGACCGGGCGGGGCTTGGCGTAGGTATCGACAAGCACCTGCGCATCTGCCGGGGAAGTCCCGCCACCAATGAGGCCGGTGCGGACGATTTCGATCATGTCGGCGAAATGGAACTCCTGCCGCATGAACCGGGCGTAGAGCGCGGCGATACCGACGCCGGTCTTGCGTTCAAGCTCAAGAATCATCTCGGTCGTGAGGGCGAAGGTCTTTTCGCCGTCACCGAAAAAGGCGGTGTGCTGCATTAGGACTTGGTTGCCTTCTCATAGGTCGCAAGGCGGGCTTCGAGCGAAGCCAAAAGCTGGGCGATGGTCATGCGTTCTCCTTCGGCTGCGGGGGTTCTGCCGGGCCGGTCGTGGTCGTCGTGGTGTAGGGGTTCGCCAGTTCGTCGCCGCCCGGCAGTGCGGGCAGGTTCATTGCGGCGCGGACTTCGTTCGGGGTCATGGCGCGCATGGCGACAAGCTTGCCGAAGATTTCGGCCCGGCCTGCGGCGTCGGCACGCTGCAAGTCGTCAATGACGAACTCGAAATAGAGGGTGTCGCGTTCTTCGTCCGTGAGAAGGACAGTCGCATAGGCGTCCTGCCACTTGTCGAGCCAAGGGCGAAGGCAAAGCTGCAAGAAGCTCGCGGCCATCTGTTCCGCGTTGCTCCATGTCGCCCGTTCAAGCTGATAGAGCATGTGCGGCGGGACGCCGAAGACGCGGGCAACCTCGTTGATCTGTTCAAGGCGGTTTTCGATGAACTGCGCGTCCGTGCTGGCAAGGGCCATCTGCTGGTAGCGAAACCCATTCGGCACGATGAGCGGACGCGACTGCTTGCCGCCGCTGAACGCCGCCCGGTAGTCCTTCAAGATGTTGGCGATGGTCTTCGTGCCCGCATCGGTGTCGGGAACGCTGTTCTCGCTCCAGAACATGCCGCTGGGCCGCGCGCCGTCGCTAAACAGGTTCGAAGTGTGCTTTTCGAGGGTGAGGCCGATGCCGATAGCCTCGCGGCCAAGCTTGACCGGCGAGACGCCAGCGAAGGCCGGGATATAGAGAACGTCGCGATAGGAGAGCCGGACCTGTCCGCGTTCGGTCGAGACGAGATAGAAGGGTTCGCCGTCATCCTCACAACGGCGCTGCACCTTCGACGGGTCGAGCCGATGCAATTCAAGCGGACGGTCGTCAGATGCGCGGACAACCTGCGCATAGCCAGCGCCATGAAGCAGGGCGTCAAGGGTAAGGCCTACGCGAAGCTGCCCGGCGCTCGTCCAGTCGTTTGCCCGGCTATGGGTGATCTTGTGCGCCGGGTGATCCTTGGCCGCTTCCTTGCTGTCACTGGCTTCGCGATAGAGCTTGCAAGGCAACGATCCGATAGTTTCCGAGATTAACCGGACGGCTTGAAGAACTGCCGGGACGGCCATCGCGGAATTGGCAGTAACAACAACACCGGATGCAGTCGGGACGACGCCAAAGATTTCATTGATCGCGGCATCAGCGAGGGAATACGCCTTCTGTTCAACCGGAAAGCCGAGCGCCTTCTTTGCACTTAAAACAATACCGGGAAAGTTCATGCGTCCGTCCTCAATTAACTTGAGGGCAGAATCTCACAACAGGAACGAAAAGTGAATCCCTAAATTATAAAATATTGATAGTTGGGCCACTCTAAATCAGAAAAATTGATCATTCCGCAATATTGAATCATGCGCTCTTGCTTGTAAGAATCGGCTAAACTCATCTTATGATGGCAATGGAGAGTGGAATGGCAAAAGAGCCGAAAAACCACGGAAAGCCGTGGTCGAGTGAGGACGTGAAGGACCTCAAACAACTTGCCAAAGAAAACACCCCAACTCGAGTCATGGGCCTTAAGCTAGGTCGCACGGAAGATTCGGTCCGCGCTAAAGCTCAAGATGAGAACATATCCCTCAAGCCGACAAACCAGTCACCCTACAACAGGCGGCCAAAGTAGCCCATCACGTCAACGGCACTAGGCTGCTTAGGTCTAAACCGGGATAGGCAATTGCACGCACTAGTTCCACGCGCTGCTCAAGCATCCCCTGCGGCAGGGTGCCGTAGCGCTGTGTCATCGTGCCGGAGGTATGGCCGAGCAAGAAACCGAATTGCTCATCAAGGAAGCCCGCTCGACGGAGGGCGTCAGCCGCACCATGCCGGAAGCTGTAAAGGGACAGGCCGCGGCCTTCCTTCAAGCCGATCTTCGTCAAGTAGCGCGGGAAATCGCGGCTAAAGTCGGCGATCATCTGCCCGCGCTCATTGCGCTCTGCCAGCGGGAACAGGCGTTTTTCACCGCGCTCATTCATATCAGCATGGTAGTCGAGCAAGCCAAGCTTGATCAATTCGGGATGGACCGGGACGACGCGCATAGAGCCGTCGGTCTTCACGCTCTTGTCGCCCTCCCCCTCTGTCGTGATGTGCATGATCCAATGCCCACGATCCTCGCGCACGTCATCGACGCCTAGCTGCGCAATCTCTGCCGGACGCGCGCCGGAATAGAGCATGATCAACGGAACCCAATAGCGATGGTCACGGATAAGGACGTTACCGGGCTTGCTCCAAAAGCGCGGGGCTTCGTCGCTCTGGCATCCCGTGAAGAAGGGCGACTTGAACAGGGCGTTCATGTCTTCAACCGTGAAGGGCTTCGTCGTCTTCTCCTTCGACTTTTTCAAGAACATATCGGCGGCAGGGTTTGCCGTGAGATAGCCGTGGTTCGTCAGCCAAGTGCAAAACGCGCTGAACCCCGACAGGTAGCGATTAACGGTCGTCGTGCTGATGGTCGGCTTCTTGACCGTCTCGTTGTGCTTGACGATCTGCGCAAGCTTCATGCCGTCAAATGCCTTCGTCTCGCTCGCCTTGACCGGGTATTGCATCAAGAGCGCCTTCCACTCGCGGACGGCCTTCTTATCGATCCGATGCACCGGGCATGTGCTGCCGACGTATTCAACGAACAGGCCCACGTCCCGGCGAGCTTGCGCCAGCGTGTCCGGCTTGATCTGGTTCGGGTTCTCGCGGGCGTAGTTCTCGAAAAGCTCCATGATCGTTTCGCCGGGCGCTGCGGCCTCGCGGGCGCTGCCGGTGACAGGCTTGACGATGGGATCGGACGGCCTGCCCGTGTAGTCGCCTGCATCGCGCTCGAAAGACCGCTTCAAGCCTTCGACCTCGCCGCGCATCATCAAGCGCGCGGCGTCCTTCCAATCGGGGCTGTCGCGATCAACGATAAGTCGGTTCTGGTCAACGTAGTCGTCTACCTCGTGGGCGATGAGCGCCGTCGTCCCGTTGGCTAGGTGCTTCTGCATCTCGGTGAGCTTCGCCCGGCGCGAAATGGCGTCTACCTCGTGGGCGCGCTGCTTGGCCTGAACCTCAAGCGTGGCGTCGAGGATCGCCAGCGGGTCGGCGCTGCTTATCTCGCCGCGCTCTGCCCGCGAGAACATGGCGCGGGTCGCCTCGTCAACGTCGGCCTGCGTCGGTGCGGTGCGCCGGGCTGCCTCGTCACGTTCAAGGGTCGCTTCGTAGTGCTGCCACGTCGCATGGGCCTTGTCGTCGGCAGTCATCGTGCGACGGCTGCGGAGGTCATCAAACTGCCGGGTCCAGTTTTCGACCACGGGCCACATGAGGCGCTTCGCCTCGTTTTCCTCTTTCGTGCCGAGCGCTTTGACAAGCTCCTTCCTGCCGACGATCTCGACAAGATCGGTCGGAACCTTGATGCGGGCATAGTAGCTTGCGCCGCGACGGAGAAGGTAACTGATACGCGCCATTTCGGTCCTCGTGTAGCATCCCGGCGTTACAGTCCGGTGTTACAACTTTGATCGAAATAGGTCAATAATAACAATAAAATAAACAGAAACAAGGCGCTAGAAAAAGTTGGATTACTGTCCAGGTTCCCCAGCCAACTTCCTCCTAAATCATTGAAATCATTAAAGTGTCTCGCGCCACCTCAGGCGGGATGAAGCATTTTGCTACAAACCGCTACGCGAGCGAAGCGACGTGGCAGCTCCTTTCAATGTTGTCCGGCGCGGACGTATGTTTCATTTCCGCAGAGTCGTGCCCGCCAATTTGCGCGACAGGCTGAAAAGACGCGAGTTCGTGCGCATGTTGGGAGCCTGCTCCCGAGGACAGCGCGGCTGCGAGTGGACAAACTATATCGGCTCACCGAAAAACTTTTCGAGAGAGCCCGCGCAAATCCCGTGCTTACCAAATCGGCCACCTCGCACAGGAATTCTACAACCATATTCTGGCGAGGGAGCACGCTAGCCCCCCTCTTCCGGCGCGTATCTGACAGAGGATGGGCATGCCGCACGCGCCAAATTCTGGGCCGACGTAGCCGAACAAACGCGGAAAACCCTTGGCGGTAATACGCTCGATACCGGGCTTTGGGCATCCCATTCCGCCGCCCGGATAGCCGGTTTGTCCTGGCCCTCGCTTGACGAGGAAGAACGCTATCAGTGCAAGGAAGCGGTTCCGCCAGACCTTGACCGAGGCACGCCCGGTGGCGCGAAGACGGAGAAGCCGGACTGCCGACGCGAACGCTTCACCGCCAGCCGGCCCCATCGGGGAGAGGGCTGGCCAGCCACAATGCGGTCTTTGCATCAAAAGCCGCAAGCACGGAGATTGGAGTTGGTTTCGACCAATTCCTCGCCCTCATGCCGTGGGCTCATGAAGCTGACGGTCGCGCCGAACTTCAGCAGAGAGCAGCAGGCTCGGCAGGGAGTTCAGTCAGGCTGGAAGGTTCGGATGGCGCGCGCCAGTTCCGCATTCTCCACCTTGTCGGCCGCCTCCTCAGGATCAAACCAGCCGCGGATGCGCTGCTTGCGTTCGGGCCAATGCGTTAGCGTGCCGCGCACCCGTAGCGCGAACAGGGTCACATGGTAATGTTGCAGCACGCCCTCCGCCGTCTCCCTGACATAGCGATAGCCTGCCAGAGGGTATGTGAGGATATCGCCGATCACGCCGGCTTCATCGAAAGCCTCCATCGCCGCCGAAAGATAGGACGGCTTATCCTTCATCGGCCATCCCGTCGGAACGATCCAGCGGCCGCGCCCCCGGGAGGTCACGAGCAGCACGCGCACGCGGCCACGCTGATCCCTCCGCCACGGGACGGCTCCATATCGCTGCAACAGGACTTCGTCGGCCCGCTCCTTCAGAACATCCCTCATAGCCTTTCCCCCTCGACACCGAACCGGTGAACGGATGGGACATTCCGCTGCATGAGCGCCGGATCGATCTGGGCAACGGCCAGACGTTTGCACCACGGGCAGCGGCGAGCCGCGCGCGGCAGAGAACGATTGCAGGATATGCAGAATTGCAACGGGAGGGGATGTCTCACGGTTACGCTCCATTTGCGCGATGCAAGCGCATCGCTGAAATGAACCGCAATGATAATATTCCCGGAGCTGGCTACGTGCGGCGATCGAAAAATGGAAGGGCGCCGCTCCGGGACGAAGCACGTGCTTCGCCGGCAAGCCTGGTCATCCTGATGAACGTTTCCATGCACATGACCTGGACATAGGGTCTCTCGCGGCCCTATTCAAGGGGAGGACATTTCCCGTTTTTTCTTTTTTTTCAGTGCTTTGACTTTCCGCTTTCCATGGCCGATAGTACCGGCATGAACGCGCTTTTCACCCGCCATAGCTCCAGGTTACGTCTGATCACGAGCTCCTGACCCTGGTCGGCCCTCCTCCTGGTTAGAGGCCGCCCAGGGAGAGCGTTCATTCGCCTTATCCGAACATGTCCCGCCGCTCGGCTCCGCCGCACCCTCTTTCGGGCGTGCGAACGCGCTTGCGGGATTTGGGCCGCATCGCATCAGCCAACTGTTGGAGATCGCATTGGGCAAGCACGCCTTGCTTCTCGCCATGGACCTATCGCTCATCCACCGTGCACGCCTCGAGCCGCTCGTCCGCGATGCGACGAGGGGCACGGCCTTGCCTGACCGCATTCGTAGCCTTGTTCACTCCCGCGGGGGCGCTCTCGGGCTCACCGGCCGGTCTCGCGGAGACGCGCCAGGCCATGTCGCCGGGTTGCCGCGCCTCTGAGCGCTGGCAACCCGAACGGACCGCCTCACCCGACGATGGAACAATGCAAGGAAACGACATGCCCTTATGGACGGAACTGGCACGGATCTGCAACGCAGCCGGCGACGAGATTCTCTTACGCAGGAAGGGTGACATCCACGAGATCCGCTTCAACGGATTGGAGCTGATGTCCAACATCAATCACCGGTCGGAAACGGTCCTCGCCGAGCGGAGCCTCCGGCTTCTCGGCCGTCCGGTCCGGCGCGTGCTGATTGGCGGGCTCGGCATGGGTTTCACGCTGCGCGCGACGCTCGACTGGATCGACGAGAATGCCGAGGTGACCGTCTGCGAGTTGGTCCCGGAAATCGTCGACTGGAACCGGGATCATATCGGCCATCTGGCCGGCCATCCGCTGCGCGATCGACGGGTGGATCTTCGCGTGGTCGACATACAGCACTTTCTGAAGCGGCAGGACAAAGGCTACGATGTCATTCTGATGGACACCGACAACGGCCCCGATTTCACGGTGCGGGAGACGAATGACGCGATTTACAGCGACGATGGCCTGAAATCCGTCCATCGCATTCTCTCCCCCGGCGGCATCGCAGCTTTCTGGTCGGCAACCGTTTCGGCGGATTTCGAAGAAAGGCTTTGCGCCCTGCCCTGGCGCTGGCGACGTGACGACGTGTGCCTGATCGGCGGACGTGCCGACGCCTTCCATCATATCTATTTCGCAGGAAACAGCCTGCCTTGTCCTGACTTTCCGCCCCAAACGGCACCGCTGCCGGCCACGCCATATCCGATCCCGGAGCCTTCATAGCTGCGGGTATCGCAGCCGAGCAGGCGCTTCCGCGCAAACCACGTGCGTTGAAGCGCTTGCCGCTGCCTCCAAGCGCCCGCCGCATTGCCCCTCATTCAGAGAAGCCTCTGCCTTAGCAAAGCCTCAAGCCAGTCGGCAAAAACCTGCAGCCGGCGTGAAAGGTGCTGGCGGTGCGGATAGAGAAGCGTCACCGGCATCGGCTCCGCGCGATATGAAGGCAGCACCTCGACGAGCTCGCCGACGCTGAGATGGTCGCGAACGTCATAGGCGGGAATCTGGATCAGACCGAGACCAGCCACGCAGCAGGCGATATAGGCTTCGGCGCTGTTGACCGCGACGCGGCTGCGCATCGGCCGGGTCTTGATTACCCCGTCCTCGACCCATTCCCAGGCCTCGATGCGACCACTCGATGGCGAGGCGTAGTTGATCGCCAGATGATCGCGAAGGTCTTCCGGCGCTTCAGGCATGCCATGGTGCAGGAGATAGGCGGGGCTTGCGACATTGATCAGCGGGAGATCGCCAATCTGACGCGCGATCAGGCCTGAATCGGCGAGCGGCCCCACGCGCAGCACACAATCGACGCTGTCCTCCACCAGATTCACCGCGCGGTCCGTGACGCCGAGATCGATGTCGATCTCGGGATAGGTGTCGAGAAATTCAGGAAGTGCCGGTGCGATGACAAGCCGGCCGATACGGCCCGGAACATCGATCCGGAGCCGGCCCGAAGGCGCGGCGGTTTGGCGGAATACGTTTTCGGCTTCCTCCACATCCGCGATCAGCCGCCGGCAGCGCTCGTAAAAGGCCAGGCCGTCCTGCGTCGGCGAGACCACCCTTGTCGTCCGGTGCAGGAGCCTGGCCCCGACACGGCCTTCCAGCTCCTGCACCGCTGCCGATACGGACGAGCGCGGCATGCCGAGCATATCGGCGGCGCGCGTGAAGTTCGAACATTCGACGACACGGACGAAGATGCGGAACAGGTCGATGCGGTCCAAGCAAGGCGCCTCTATTGTACAGGAATGACGACAGGTGATTTCAGAATAACCGGCTTTATAGCATAATTGTAGACGATATCGTGCGCCCTCGAAAGCGATCGCATGACGCGGCCGCACGAAGCACGGAGGCTCGCGCCATGACCGACCATAGTATCAAGGGTAAAACCGTTCTCATCGCGGGAGGCGCGAAGAACCTCGGCGCGCTGATCGCCCGCGATCTCGCTGCCCATGGGGCAAAAGCGATCGCTATCCACTACAACAGCGCCGCCACCAGGGCCGATGCGGAGGCGACCGTCGCCGCCATCGAGGCAGCGGGCGCGGACGCGGTCGCCTTTCAGGCCGATCTCACCACGGCCGGCGCGATGGAAAAGCTCTTCGCCGACACTGTCACCGCGATTGGCAAGCCGGATATCGCGATCAACACCGTCGGAAAGGTGCTGAAGAAGCCGATGATCGAGATCTCCGAAGCCGAATACGACGAGATGAGCGCGGTCAACGCCAAATCGGCCTTCTTCTTCATCAAGGAGGCCGGCAAGCACCTCAACGACAACGGCAAGATCTGCACGCTCGTCACCTCGCTGCTGGGGGCGTTCACACCCTTCTACGCCGCCTATGCGGGGACCAAGGCGCCGGTCGAGCATTTCACCCGCGCGGCCTCCAAGGAGTTCGGCGAGCGTGGCATCTCGGTGACGGCGATCGGCCCCGGCCCGATGGACACGTCGTTCTTCTATCCGGCCGAGGGCGCCGATGCGGTTGCCTACCACAAGACGGCAGCCGCGCTCTCGAAGTTCTCCAAAACGGGCCTCACCGATATCGAGGACATCGTCCCCTATATCCGGTTCATGGTCTCGGAGGGCTGGTGGATGACCGGTCAGACGATCCTCGTCAACGGCGGCTACACGACCAAGTAACGGCATTGGACGACCTGGCGGCGACCATGGCGGCCAGGGACTACCCCGCTCCTTCGCGCGGCCCGCGTGAAGGAGCGCGGTTCCGACTCAAACGACGAGTGCCGCGTCGTGCCAGAGACGGAAACCACCCTCGAAGGCGAGGACGTTGTCACCGCGCCGGGCACCGGGCGGCATTTCGTCCAGTTTTTCGACATTGCCGCCGCCGATGACGACATCGTCGGGCTCCATTGCAGCCCGCAGCCGTTCCACGACATCGAAGACGGACTTTCGCCATTTCTTCCTGCCGCGTTTTTCAAGCCCCGCTTCCCCGACATAGGCTTCGAAGCTCTTGCCTTTCCTATAGGGCAGATGGGCCAACTCCATGGGCTGCGCGACATGGTCGACGATCATGGCCGCCCCCAGCCCGGTGCCGAGGCCGAGAAACAACATGCGCCCGCCCTCATAGGAGCCGATCGCCTGCATCAGCGCGTCATTGACGATCTTGACCGGCTTGCCGAAGGCGCCGGCAAAGTCGAACCCTACCCAGCCCGGACCGAGATTGCGTGGGTCGAGCACGATCCGGTTGTGGACGACAGGCCCCGGATATCCCATGGCGACGACATCGAAGCGCAAATCCTGGGCGAGCACTTTCAGTTGCGCCATCATCCGGGCAGGTCCCATGCCCGCACCCGAAGTAAACTTGCGCTCCTCGCCGCCCGAACTGGTGCGGATCTTGACATGGGAGCCACCGATATCGACGGCGAGAACGATCTTCTGCTCGTCGCTTGCCGGCTGATTTGCCTCGGTGCATGCATCCATCGCCTCGCCCTCCGTCACGTTCCCGGATCGACCCAGCCGCCGGGCGGGCAGAAGCCCGCCATGGCTTCCTCCGGTCCCCACGTTCCCGGCTGGTAGACGGCGGGCGGCGACGGATCATCGAGCACCGGGGCAACGATGCGCCAGGCAATCTCCGAGGCATCCTGCCGGGTGAACAATTGTCGATTGCCGTTCATCGCATCGCCGATCAGCCGCTCATAGGGCTCCATTTCGTTCCTGGTATCCGTGTCGAGGGCGCTCAGTTCCACTTTTTCACCCACCATCGCATCACCGGACGCCTTGCGGCGTGCACCGATACCGATGGCTACATCGGGGCTGATGCGAAAACGCAGATAATTCGCCTCGTCACGCGCGACGGCATCGAACACGGCAATTGGCGGCTGCTTGAAACGCACCAGAACCTCCGTCGCATGCACCGGCAGGTTCTTGCCGGCGCGGATATAGAAAGGCACGCCCTGCCAGCGCCAGGTATCGATCATGAAGCGCACGGCGGCAAAGGTCTCGCGCGGCGAAGCCGCCGCGACGCCCGGCTCCTGCAGATATCCATCGACCTGTCCGCGCACGACATCGTTTGCCGTCAGCGTGCGCACTGCCTTCAGGACCTGCACCTTCTCGTCGATCAGATCGTCTGCATTGTTGCCGGCCGGAGGCTCCATGGCCAGAAGCAGAATGATGTTGAGGAGATGGTTCTCGATGACATCCCGGATGCAGCCGACCTCGTCATAAAACCGGCCGCGGCCTTCCACACCGAAATTCTCGGCCATGGTGACCTGCACGCTATCGACGAAATTGCGGTTCCATACCGGTTCGAGAAAGGCATTGGCGAAGCGGAAATAGAGCAGATTCTGGATCGCTTCCTTGCCGAGATAGTGATCGATGCGGAAGATCGACGCCTCGTCGAAGACGATGTGCAGGACCCGATTGAGCCAGCGTGCCGATTGCAGATCGCGGCCAAAGGGCTTTTCCACCATCACCCTGGCGCCGGCGGCGCCGCCGGACTGTTCCAGCCCTTGCACCACCGGTTCGAACATGGATGGCGGTATCGCAAGATAATAGAGCGGTGACTTGTCGCTCGACAGCGCTTCCCTCAACCGGGTGAAGGTTGCCGGGCCGCGGTAGTCCCCGCTGACATAGTGGAGGAGATCGGCAAGTTTGCGGAACGCATCCTCGTCAACCTTGCCGTTGGCTGCCTCGATGCCGTCGCGCGCGCGTTCTGCCAGCTTCGCGCGATCCCAATCCTCCAGCGCCACGCCGATGACCGGTTCGGTCAGAACACCGCGCTTCACCATGGAGTAGAGTGCGGGAAGAATCTTCTTGTGGGCCAGATCGCCGGTTGCCCCGAACAGCACCAGAACGTCGGATCGGTGGCTGCTCATTCGTTCTCTCCCCCGGTCGGGGACTTCGGCTTTTCGACGTGCCCGCCGAAAGCGAAGCGCATGGCCGAAAGAAGCTTGTCGGCATATTCGGCTTCCCCGCGCGAGGAGAAGCGGTCGAACAGGGCCGTCGACAGAACGGGGGCCGGAACGCCGGTATCGATCGCGGCCTTCAACGTCCAGCGGCCTTCGCCGGAATCGGACACCCGCCCGCTGAATTTTAAAAGCTCAGGGTCGGCCTTAAGGGCGCCGGCGGTGAGGTCGAGCAACCAGGAACCGATGACGGAGCCGTGGCGCCACACCTCGGCGACCTCAGCCAGGTCGATGTCGAAGCGGTAATAATGCGGTTCGTCCAGCGGCGTCGTCTCGGCGTCCGCATCGCGGCTCTGCGCGCCGGCATTGGCCGCCTTGAGAATGTTCATCCCCTCGGCATAGGCTGCCATGATGCCGTATTCGATGCCGTTGTGGACCATCTTTACGAAATGGCCGGCGCCGCTCGGACCGCAATGCAGGTAACCATAGGGCGTGGTGCCCGCCGCACCGTCCGGCGCGTTGCCGGCGCCAGCACCGGGCGCCAGGGTGGCGAAGATCGGATCGAGGCGCTTCACCGCCTCGTCCGGGCCGCCGATCATCAGGCAATAGCCGCGGTCCAGCCCCCAGACCCCGCCGCTGGTGCCGACATCCAGGTAATTCAGGCCCTTCTTCGAGAACAGCGCGGCCTGATCGACCGCATCTCGATAATTGGAATTGCCGCCGTCGACGATGGAATCGCCCGCCTCCATGAAGTCGGCGGCCGCGCCGGCGACCTTGCGCGTGATTGCGGCCGGCAGCATCAGCCAGACGACGCGGGGTTTCTGCAGCTTGCCGACGAGATCCTCGATAGAAGCCGCGCCGACGGCGCCATCCCGGGCGAGATCGGCGACGCTTGCCGGATTGATGTCATGGACGACACATTCATGCCCGGCCTTCATCAGGCGCCGCGCCATACTGGCGCCCATGCGCCCGAGGCCAATCATTCCGATCTGCATATCTTACTCCCGTGCTGGTGACGTTGAAGAGGATTGCAAAACGGCAACGGCGTAGTTCGCATTCTCCCAATGGCCTGCGTCGCGCCAGAAAAACGTGAAGACAAGGCTAGCACCAGGATCGGCATCGGCAATGGGCAAATCGACGATATGGATGCCGAACGCCTTCTCCTGTGTCTCGCTCTCATGAACGGTCGCCCAGCCGTCGAGGCTCCAACGCACCATGGCGGCCGCCAGAACCTCGATGCGCAGGAGCTTGCCGGCGGGCAGGGAGGCGGTCTTCTGGTTGAAGCGCCATGATCGGTACGGCGATATGGTCTTGCTCCTGACATAGCGCTCGATCCCCTGTGGCGGGAGGTCGAAGACGGCGCCGTCCTTCAGCGAGCGCAACAGCTTGATGTGCTCGGAATGCGCCCAGACCAGCGGCATGGCACTGCCGGAGGCGCGGCCGTGCAACAATTCGAGATTCGGCAAGTCCTCGCCGTCCCAGACCTGCTCCGGGATCAGCCCGCCTGCATTGGCCGATCCCTCCAGCGCGCCGAGCAGACGCTCCGCCTCCTCGCGCCGCCCGGCGGCCAGTTCGTAATGCGCCCGTTCACCGGCAAGCAGCGGCCATGGTCGGCCGGTCCCCCAGCCATCGAAGGGCGCGCCGTCGTCATGCTCACCGTAACCATCGTCATTGTAGCGATACCAGAGCGGGCCTTGCGGCAGGTCGCAGCGCAGCAAGGCATCGATTACCGTGACCGTATCGCGGATGCGCGGATCGTCAGCCGCCCGCAGACCGAAACGTACCAGCGCCAGCGCATCGGGGCTGACGAGTTGGCGCACCAGCAGGCTGGAGGCCTCCGGCGGCCGGTTCTTGATGGGCACGAAGCCGTCCTTCGGCGAGGCGGCGTCGGCGGTATCCGGCGCGCCGATGCGGACATAATAGCCGGCCACGCCATGCTCCACCGCGAGAGGTGTGTTCTCGACATAGGTCCAGCGCTCGATCTGTTCATTCCAGCAATCGGCGGTCTCCCGCAGGTAGGCGGCGGCGTCCGCCTTGCCGGCAAGCGTGAGCAGGTCGGCGGCCGCCAGCAAGGCGGCGATCTCGACCGCCAGCGTGAAGGGGCTATAGCCGGCATCCTCCTCCCACCGGTCCTCGCCGGTCACCGGGCCGTTGCGAGCCACATAGGACGCGGCCTTCTCGATCATCGGCATGAAGCGCTGGAATCTCTCTTCCGGCAGATGGCCCGCACGATGCAGGGCGTCAGCGAGCAGAATGGGAAAGGCGCATTCGTCCATCTGCAGGCCCGGCCAATAGGCGGCGCCGTCCAGCCAGGCATTTTGCGGCCAGTGCCCGTCGTCCTGCTGGATGGTCTCCAGATAACCGAGGATCCGCAACGCCTCTTCCGCGTCGCCGGCGGCGAGAAAGCCACCGGCCGTCTCGACGAGGTCGCGCGGCCAGACGAGGTGATAGCCGCCGAGATCGTCATCCCCCTTGGCGGATCCCCAGGGAATCGAGAGGCTGGCCACCGCGGCTCCCGGAGGCTGCGACGAACGATGCGTAGCCAGAACCGCCGTCGATACGCGATAGGGATCGAGGGCGGTGGATGGCCCGGCGCGGTCGAGCGGCACAAGCTTGGCCTGCCATTCCCGCCACTCGGAAAGATAAACCTTTGCCGCCGTGTCGAACCCCTGCGACAGGCTGGCAATGGCGTGCTCCGCCGCTTCGTCGGGCGTATCGCCGAAGCCAAGCGCCAGGACGGCCGTGCGGGCGTCTTCGGAAAAGCCGATTTCGGCAGTGAGCGCGACATTTCCGTCTTCGGCGCACCGGAAATCGGAATCGAGGCGACCGGATGCGCGGAGCTGCTGCCAGCCATCCGAGACGCCGACATAGCCGGCGGAGCGGGCGCCCCAGGGCAGCGAGCAGGCAAGAGCAAGGCTCGTGCCGCGCCCGGTCGCGAACAGCATCGACACGCCGCCATATTCACCGATCCAGGCGGTATTGCCCATGCCGGCATTCACCAGATGCGGCGCCAGCAGGCCGTAGGCGCGATAATCTGCAATCTTGCCCTTGAGCGGGGTAAAGGTGATCTCCTGGAGGAGGCAGGGCCGCGCCGGGTCGCTCAGGATGAGTTTCTCGATACACCAGGCATCGTCCAGAGCCTTGTTGGCGAGCCGATAGGCGGGCACGCCTTTCTCCATGGCCTCGATGTCATGGCTGGCATCACGCTTTTCTTCCCAGAAGCCGCCGTCTGCCCCGGTTACAACCAGCCCGAAATCGCGCGTGCAGGCATTGTCGGGCCTCGGATAATAGATCTCGTTCAGGATGCCGTGGCTGATGGTGAACCAGAGCGGGCTGCGGAACGAGAGCGCGGTTCCGACACCGCTCTTGGCGCTTGATGTCCAGCGCGCCGCTATCCCCGGCCGCCCAGGTGCGAGTGACCCGTCCACCATCTTTCACCTCATCGCCCTTTTCGGACAAGGTTGAAACATGACCTACCCGGCGGCCTTGCGCCAGACCATGCGAAGCGCCCGGCGACGGTATTTTCGATGCCGGCATTGCGCAATCCTCGGCGGCAGGACAGATTCGGCCCGTCCGTCCCCATTTCAAGGATTCCTGCAACGTGCTGCGCAATCTCGATTTCACTTCCTGGCACAGCCTTCTCGTCACGCTGATCGGCCTGGCGCTGTTCACGCTCATCAGCATCGGCATCCGCCTTGTCATGATGGTGACGATCCAGCAGCGGCGGGAGCGCGCGAACCGGCAGATCAACGAGCGCCTGCGCACCCTGATCGCGGCCTACAAGACGCTCGGCGGCTCCTTCACCGGCAATCTCGCGGTCGATCCCACCCATTTGCGCGACCTGCGCCAGAGGGCGGAGCCGCAGGCAACGGTCGAAGGCGACGTCGATCTTTCTGCCAGCTCCGAGCGCAGCCGCCGCATCCGGGACGATGTGGAGGCGGCGCTTTCCGACATCATGCTGCTCGGCACCGAGGAGCAGGTCCGGCTCGCGGAAAAGGCGGTGCGGGAGCTGGTCGCCGGCCGGCCGGTGCACACCCATGATCTCGTCGTCTCCCTTCGCGCCTTCATTCGCGGCGCCCTCGATCTCGATCCGGTTCCCGCGGACCTTGCCATCCCGAGGCAAGGCCCGGCCCGCCCGTCTGGCGGCAGCAGCCGGGGCAAGGCGGAGCGCGGCAAGGAAGGCGCGCGCAGCGGCGGTGGCGGTGGCGGCGGCGGCATGGGTATGGGAGGTGGAGGCGGCATGGGCGGCGGCCTTGGAATGGGCGGGCACCCGGCGGACGACGAGCCGGCGCACAGGCCCTGATACTCGTCAATAGCGTGCCTGCCCCGCCAACCGGCGCTTTCAATTTGCTGCGGACTTTTCAACCAGCGCTCTTGTCAGTGCCCGTTGCCGCTGGCACGTTCAGCGCGTCTGATTCACATTCCGGGAAAAGGGAAGCCCATGGCGCACAAGTTTGAAATCTACAAGGACAAGGCCGGCGAATTCCGCGTTCGCTTCAAGTACAACAGCGAGATCATGTTCTCGACGGAAGGCTATTCCAGCAAGGCCAGCGCGCAGAACGCCATCGATTCGATCAAGAAGAACGGCCCCGATGCGCCGGTCGAGGACAACACTCAGGCCTGATCCGCCGCATTTCCCGAAAGCCCGCCTCCGGCGGGCTTTCTTCTTTCAGAAGGTCGGCGGGGTGCAGGCGCTGATGACCTCGCAGGGCACCGGGCCGACGCAGCGGAAGCGGTGCGGACGGCGGCTTTCGAAATAGTAGGCATCGCCCGGGCCGAGGATGCGGCGCTCGTCGTCGACGGTCACTTCGAGGCGACCGGACAGCACGATGCCGCCCTCCTCCCCCTCATGCACCAATGGCACCTTTCCGGTATCGGCGCCGGACTGGTAGCACTCCTTCAATATCTGCAGGCTGCGGCCGAAGAGGTTGTCGCCGATCTGGCGGTAGGAAATGCCGCCCTTGCCGATCTCCGTCAGCTCGTCCGCCCGGTAGAACGCCTTTCGCGGGCGATCTGGCTCGAAGGCGAAGAATTCCGCAAGGCCGATCGGGATGCCGTCGAGGATGCGCTTGAGGGCGCCGACCGATGGGTTCGAGGCATTCGATTCGATCAGCGAGATCGTCGAATTGGTGACGCCGGCGCGCTTGGCGAGCTCCCGCTGGGAGAGATTGTGGGCCATGCGCAGATGGCGCAGCCTGCCTCCGATATCGACCGACATGGCACTTCCTGTTTCAGATGTTCGAAATAGCGAAAACCGATGCTCCTCCATCTTTTAATTTCAAGCGCTTGACGTCAACCAGAAAAGGACTTGTTCGGCATGGCAAATCATGGCGTCAATCCCTCAGCCAGAGCATTTCCGCTTTCTCGCGAAAACGCTCTACCCTTTTCGTTTTTCGCAATTCCGGACGCAGAACCGCTACGCACTTTTGCTGGAATTGCTTTGGGAGGAGATCTGCCATGAACGTTCACAACAAACCCAACGCACCGGTGCTCGACAGCTACTGGATGCCGTTTACCGCCAATCGCCAGTTCAAGGCCGCGCCGCGCCTGCTCGCGAGCGCCGAGGGCATGTATTACACCAGCACCGACGGCCGCACGGTCCTCGACGGCACCGCGGGCCTGTGGTGCTGCAACGCCGGCCATGGCCGCCGGCAGATCGCCGCCGCCGTCGAGCGCCAGTTGACGCAAATGGATTTCGCGCCGTCCTTCCAGATGGGCCATCCGATCGCCTTCGACTTCGCCGAGCGGCTCGCAGAAATCGCGCCCGGCCCCGAGGGCGCCAAGCTCGACCGCGTGTTCTACACGGGCTCCGGCTCCGAATCGGTCGACACGGCCCTGAAGATCGCCATCGCCTACCAGCGCGCCATCGGCCAGGGCACGCGCACGCGCCTCATCGGCCGCGAGCGCGGCTATCACGGCGTCGGCTTCGGCGGCATCTCGGTCGGCGGCATCGTCAACAATCGCCGCGTCTTCCCGCAGCTTGCCGGCTCGGATCACCTGCGCCACACGCATGACCTCTCCAAGAACGCCTATGTGAAGGGCCAGCCGGAGCATGGCGCGGAACTGGCTGACGATCTCGAACGGCTCGTCGCCCTGCACGGCGCGGAAACCATCGCCGCCTGCATCGTCGAGCCCGTCGCCGGCTCCACGGGCGTCCTCATCCCGCCGAAGGGCTATCTCGAAAAGCTGCGCGCGATCTGCGACAGGCACGGCATCCTCTTGATCTTCGACGAGGTTATCACCGGCTTCGGCCGCCTGGGCGCCGCCTTCGCCACCGACTATTTCGGCGTGACGCCGGACCTCGTGACGACCGCCAAGGGCCTTACCAACGGCGCGATCCCGATGGGCGCGGTCTTCGCCAGCCGCAAGGTGCACGACGCGCTGATGCATGGGCCGGAAAACGCCATCGAGCTTTTCCACGGCTACACCTATTCCGGCCATCCGGCGGCCTGCGCGGCGGGCATCGCGACGCTCGACATCTACCGCGACGAGGGCCTCTTCACCCGCGGTGCCGAGCTGCAGGACGCGTGGCATGCGGCGATGCATTCGCTGAAGGGCCTGCCGCACGTCATCGACATCCGCACCATCGGCCTCATCGCCGGCATCGAGCTGGCACCTCGCGACGGCGCACCAGGCGCGCGCGCCTATGACGTCTTCGTCGACTGCTTCGAGAAGGGCCTGCTGATCCGCGTCACCGGCGACATCATCGCCTTCTCGCCGCCGCTGATCGCCGAGAAGAAGCATTTCGAAGACATCGTCTCGATCCTCGGCGATGCCCTCAAGCGGGCAGCCTGAGCTTTAATCCGCGGAAAACGCTGTTATAACTGGCCCGTATCCATACGGGCCAGTTTCATGTCAGCAGCCGCCAAGACCGAACCGAAGATCATCTTCCGGATCCAGCTCGAGCCGGAAGGGCGCATCGGCCGCGGCAAGATCGAGCTTCTCTCGCACATAAGGGAAACGGGCTCGATCTCGGCGGGCGGGCGGGCGATGGACATGTCCTATCGCCGGGCCTGGCTGCTGGTCGACGAGATGAACCGGCTGTTCCGCCAGCCGGTGGTGGAATCGCAACGCGGCGGCAAGCAGGGCGGCGGCGCGGTGCTGACGCCCTTCGGCGAGGCGCTGATCGCGCATTACCATGCCATGGAGGAAAAGGCGCGCTTGGCACTTGCCGAGGAGATCGGCTGGCTGGTCGCGAACCTTGCGGACTGATCCTATTCCAGCGCCACCGTCTTGATGACGGCGTGCACCGGCAGGCCGGGCGCAAGGCCGAGCCGTTCGACGGAGAACGTCGTGATGCGGGCGCGGACGTGATCGCCGCCGCAGGCGATGCGCAGGCTCGCCATGCCCTCGCCGTCCGGCTCGATGGTCTCCACCGTGCCTTCGAGAATGTTGAGCGCGGAGAGGCCCTCCGGCCGCACCGTCGCCACCATGACGTCGCGCGCCGGGATGCGCAGGCGCACCGCCTCGCCGGGCGAAACGGCAGCGCCGGGCACAAGGATCGCCGCACCGCCGTCGAGGCGGATGGTGGCAAGGCCATGCGCCGCATCGCGCGCCTCGACATGTCCGGACAGCACGCTGCCCGCCTCGCGGCGGTCGGCGGCGGAGGCAAGGCGGGGGCCGCCGAGCACGTCGGAGGCCGGCCCGACCGCCTCGACACGGCCGCCCGTCATCAGCACGACCCGGTCGGCAAGCCGCGCGACCTCGGCGACGGAATGGCTGACATAGACGATGGGAATGCCTGCCTCGTCGCGCAGGCGCTCCAGATAGGGCAGGATCTCCGCCTTGCGCTCCTCGTCGAGCGCGGCGAGCGGCTCGTCCATCAGCAGGAGGCGCGGGGAAGCGAGCAGCGCGCGGCCGATGGCGACGCGCTGCTTCTCGCCACCTGAAAGGTTGGCCGGCTGGCGGTCGAGGAGGTCGCCGATGCCGAGCAGGCCGACGACACGATCCGGGCTTTCCGGGCGCGTGCCCTTCGGCGAGAACCAGCGGCCGTAATTGAGGTTCTGCCGGACGGTCAGGTGCGGGAAGAGCCGCGCCTCTTGGAAGACATAGCCGAAGCGGCGGCGATGGGGCGGCACGAAGACGCCGCGCGCCGTATCGACCAGCACGTCGTCGTCGAGGCGCACGACGCCTTCCGCCGGGCGCGTCAGGCCGGCGATGATGCGGATGAGCGAGGTCTTGCCCGAGCCGGAACGGCCGAAGAGCGCCGTGACCCCGCCATCGGAGGTGAAGGCGGCGTCGAGGGCGAAGGTGCCGAGCCGGTGGCGTGCTTCGACGACGAGGCTCATTCGAGGTTTACCTTGCGGCCGAGGCGCTGGGCGAGGATTTCAGAAGCGAGTAGCGCGACCATGGAAATGGCGATGGCGACGACGGTGAGGCGCATGGCGCCGGCATCGCCGCCCGGCACCTGGGTGAAGGTGTAGATGGCGGCCGAGAGCGTCTGTGTCTCGCCGGGAATGTTGGATACGAAGGTGATGGTCGCGCCGAACTCGCCCATGGCCTTTGCGAAGGCGAGGATCATGCCGGCGATGACGCCGGGCAGGATGAGCGGCAGGGTCACCGTGAGGAAGACCCAGGCGGGGCTGGCGCCGAGCGTGCCGGCCGCCTCCTCCAGCTTGCGGTCGACCGCTTCGATGGAAAGGCGGATGGAGCGCACCATGAGCGGAAAGCCCATGACGCCGCAGGCAAGCGCCGCACCGGTCCAGCGGAAGGAGAGCACGATGCCGAACCATTCGGCGAGCACCGAGCCGATGGGCCCGCGCCGGCCGAACAGGATGAGCAGGATGAAGCCGGTGACGACCGGCGGCAGGATCAGCGGCAGATGGACGACGCCGTTCAGAAGCGACTTGCCCCAGAAACGGCCGCGCGCCAGCGCCAGCGCGACGAGAATGCCGAGCGGCAGGCTGACCAGGACCGCGACGGTCGAGACCCTGATGCTCAGCCGGATCGCCGTCCATTCCTCGGCACTCAAGGCAAACCAGTCCACGCCGTCTCCTATTGCCGTCCGGGTAGTGTGCCCTCATCCGGCCTGCCGGCCACCTTCTCCCCGCTTGCGGGGAGAGGGTTAGGGTGAGGGGCATCTTCACGGGAAAACTTTTCCCCGTCGAATACAACTGCCCCGGACATGGCATCCGGGGCTTTCCTGAGACTCGTCCTATTTCAGGATGGTGAAGCCCTGCTCGGTGAAGAAGGGGGCGGCCTTGTCGGACTTCAGGAAATCGAGATAGGCGCCGGCGGCCGGGCTCTGCGATTCCGAGAGGATGGCGACCGGATAGATGATCGGCGGATGGCTGTCTTCCGGGAAGGTGCCGACGACAGCGACGCCCGGATCGGCGGCGGCATCCGTCTCGTAGACGATGCCGTAGGGCGCTTCGCCGCGCGAGACGAGCGCGAGCGCGGCGCGCACGCTTTCCGCGCCCGCCACCTTGCCTTCGACGGAGGACCAGACGCCGAGCTTTTCGAGCGCCGCCTTGCCGTATTTGCCGGCCGGCACGCTGTCCACCGCGCCCATGGCGAGCTTGCCGTCGCCGACGAGGCCGGCGAGGTCGAAGCCTTCCTTGATCTCGACGGTCGAGGCATTGTCCTTCGGCGCGACGAGCACGATACGGTTGCCGAGAAGGTTGGAACGGGTGTCGTCCTTGATAAGCTTCTTCTCGGCGACGTAGTCCATCCAGGCAAGGTCTGCCGAGATGAAGAGATCGGCGGGCGCGGCCGCCTCGATCTGCTTGGCGAGCGCCGAGCTTGCGGCATAGGAGACGGCCGTCTCGTTGCCGGTTTCCTTCTGCCAGGCGGCATTGGCGGCATCGAGCGCGTTCTTGAGGCTGGCGGCGGCGAAGACGGTGACCTTCTCCGCGGCGGCGGCCGGCAGGGCGAGCGGCATGGCCGCGAAGGCGGCGACGACCAGTTTCAGAAGCAGACGACGGTTCATTCCTGTTCTCCCTTTTCCTGCCCTTGCGGCAACGTCATATCCCCTTGGATATATCGATGTTTCCGGCTTGGCCAGCGCTATATTTTCAAAAATACAGTGAAATAACCTATGGCAAAACGGCCGGAATGACCGGCCGATCGCAGGGTATCGATAATGCGGAAACGAGGGGCTCAGAACAGCGCGTCGTCGAAGAGGTCCTCGTCGCTCCGGGCGGCGGCGGGTGCGGCGGGCATCTCCACCACCGTGCCGAAGACCCGGGCGTGGACCTCGCGTTCGGAAACCATCGTGTAGGTCCGCGCGATCCGGCCGCCGAGGTCGGCGAGCGCCTCCTCGAGGCCGGCGGTGTCCGGCAGGACGGGGCCGATCAGGTCGCCGATGCTCGCGGCGCAGTCGGCGAGCACGTCGCCGAGTTCGGCGTTGAAGTCGAGATCGGCGATGGTGCGGCCGGCCTTGGCGGAGATGTCGGCGCTGCAATCGCGCAGGGCCGACATGTCCTCCTCCATGCGGTCGCCCGCGCGGCGGATATGGTCCAGCACTTCCTCAAGCCGGGCATCGAGGGAGCCATCGGCGGCATTGCCGGCCGCCCCGAGCTTGCCGGCATCGTCCTCCAGCGATTGCAGGGCGGCGAGGATGCGCTCGGCGGTCTCGTCGAGCTGGGCGGAAAAGCTGCGCAGCTCCGCCGTCACCACGTTGATCGCGCGCCCCTCCTCGCCGAGCTTGCTGCAGCGCAGATTGGTGTTGAGCGCCATGTAATGGATATCGGTGCGAACGAGCTGGATGGTCCTCACGCCCTTCAGCAGTTCCCGAACGGTCTCGACCGTGCTCGAACCGAGCGCATTGGCCTTGCCGGCCGCCTGCTCGATATCGCGCACCACGGCGCGCGCGGCATCGATATCGGCTTCCAGCATGCGCATGGCCCGGTCGGCGGAATGGCCGTCGCCGGCATCCATGTCGCCGTAGAGCGCCATCAGGGCATCGATATCCGCGCCGAAGCTGCGGATCGTGCCGACGACGGTCCGGCATTCGCGCTCGAAGTCGCGGGCGATCTCGACGAGCTGATCGCGCACCAGGTGACGCACCAGCGCCGTGAGCCGGCTGGCCGCCTCGCCGTCCAGCGCCGCGGAAGCGAGATATTCCTCCAGGAAGGTGAAGGCGGACTGGCAATGCTCGATGCGCTGGCGGGTGATGTCGCCGATCTGCATGGAGGAGAGCGTTGTCGCGACCTTCGTCTGCACGAGGCGCGCGGAGCTACCGACCTTGCCAGCAAGCTGCGAGAGATGGCGGCGCTGGGCGGTGAGGTCCGCCGCGTTGCGCGAGAGGTTGCCGGCAATGTCCGGCACGCTGCGGCGGAAGCGCTCCAACGCCTCCCCGCCCCCGGCGGACGCGGCATCGATCACGCCGCCGAGCGTGCCGATCCGGGCGCCGAGCGCATTGACCTCGCCCGTGCCGAAATGGATGCGCTCGAGGATCTCTTCCGCGAAGCCCGAAAAGTCCGGGATGGCGGCGCCGGTGATCTTGGCGGTGGTGGCGAAGGTGCGCAGGTAACGCAGCGTCTCCTGCATGTCCGCGATATGGGTGCCGAGCGACTTCTCCGTCACCGCGACGCCGGCAAGGCGCTGTTGACGGGTCTCCTCGATGGCCGGTAGGGCGGTGAGCTGGTCGACCGTCGCGACCAGCCGGCCGATCGTCGCCTCGGCGGCCTCGTCGTCGAGCGATTGCGACAGGTTCTCCAGCGACGCCACCAGGCGGTTGAGCACGTCGAGGACGGCGAGCAGCACGACGCCCCCGTCGAGGAAGCGCTGTTCAATGCGGGAACGGGCCCCCTCGAGACGGAAGACGAGTTCCGCCTCGGCCGTCTGCCGCTCAATGCGGACTGCGCTCGCTGTTCCTGACACGCCATACCCCACTTTCAAGAAATCTGGCCCGACCCTAGGGCGAACAAGGTAACGCGCAGTAAATTCGCATATCCTCATGGAGTAGAATCGGCCTCCAAAAGCCCGTTTTTCGCGCCACTACCCGAGGCTGCACCCATCCCAAGAATTAGGGATTTATAAATAATATCACTAATGTCTAATTATATTTATGCGTTATATTTTTCAACAAGTTATACCACTAAACTACCTTAGGGTGAGCCGGCGTATTTTTCCCTTTTCGACTACCATTAGATGAATTTGGCAACCGCGCTTTACGGTTCATTAAGCGTATCTGGGAATTCTGGCGCGGGAAATACTCCCTTCAGAAACGTTTATCGGGGCCTCCATGTCCTCCACCCTGCCCGGTGACGCGCCGTTAACCTTGCCGACGACGCTTACCATCAAGAACATATTGGCAGTTCAGGAGCTTATCCTGGACCATCTGAACAATAATCCGGCGGCGATACTTGATATCGACGAGGAGGCGCAGGTCGACCTCAGCTTCGTCCAGCTCGTCACGGCGGCGCGCAAGCATGCCGAGTCCCGTGCGGGCCGGCTTCTACTTGCGCGGCCGGCGGCGGGGGACCTTTACGACGTGCTGAAGCGCGGCGGCTTTCTCGACGAGATGACGTCGGACGCCGCGCATTTCTGGCTGCATCAGGAGAAGAATTGATGACCGCGAAAATCTTGACCGTGGACGATTCCGCCAGCATCCGGCTGACGACACGCGTCACCCTCAGCAATGCCGGCTATGCCGTGACCGAGGCGGTCGACGGGCTCGACGGCCTCAACAAGCTGAAGGAAGGTGAATACGACCTCGTGGTCACCGACCTCAACATGCCGAACATGGACGGCCTGACGATGATCCGCGAGCTGCGCAAGCTGCCCGCGCATACCGGCGTGCCGGTCATCTTCCTCACCACCGAATCCGACGGCGAACTGAAGGCGCAGGCCAAAGCCGCCGGCGCCACCGGCTGGCTCACCAAGCCGTTCGATCCGGAAAGCCTCGTCAAGATAGCTCGGAAGGTCCTCGGAAAATGAGCAACCCGGACCCGATCTCAGTCTTCCGGACAGAAGCGGCCGAACTGCTGGAACAGATCGAGTCCGGCCTTCTGGACCTGACCCGCAGCCTCGACGACCGCGACCAGATCGACGCGGTCTTCCGGGGCCTGCACACATTGAAGGGGTCGGGCGCGATGTTCGGCTTCGAGGCGCTGGCCGCCTTCACGCATCATTGCGAGACCGCCTTCGACCGCGTGCGCAAGGGCGACGTGCCGGCAACGCACGAGCTGGTCTCGGCGGTCCTTTCCGCGCAGGACCACATGCGCGCCCTGCTCGAAACGCCGAACGGCGACCATGACGTGATGAGCGCGAGCCTCCTCGACAACCTGCACCGCGCCGTCAACGGCGCGGGCTCGCCCGCCCCCGCGGCAAGCGTTACCGTCGCGACTCCGCCGGTGGCCGAAGCGTCCGGCGGCATGCGCGAATGGCGCATCCGCTTCAGCCTGCCCGTCAACGCCATGGCGAACGGCACCAATCCGCTCGGCCTGCTCGACGAGATGCGCGACCTCGGCGAATGCCGGATCGTCGCCGATGCGGCGAAGGTGCCCGAGCTTGCCGAGCTCGACCCGCGCGACATCCACCTTTCCTGGGACGTGACGCTGAAGACCGAGAAGCCGCGCAGCGACATCGAGGACGTCTTCATCTTCGTCATGGACGATATGGAGCTGGAGATCACCGAGATCGCCATCGAGCCTCCGGCCGCAACACCCGAGCCCGCCCCCCTGCCGAAGGCGGTGGTGGTGACGGAGCGCGAAGCGCCGGCCGTGCAGGCTGCCAACGATTCCAGGCAGGCGAAGTCCGCCGCCGAGAACGTCCGCGTTCCCGCCGAGCGGCTCGACGAGATGATGGACCGTGTCGGCGAGCTGGTCATCGCCCAGTCCCGCCTCACCCAGCTTGCGGGCGCGGCGGCCGACCTTGGCCTGCGGTCCGTCTCGGAAGAGATCGAGCGCCTTTCCGGCGAATTGCGCGACACGATGATGGTGCTGCGCATGATGCCGGTCGCCAGCCTCTTCAGCCGCTTCCGCCGTCTCGTGCACGACCTGTCGCGCGAGACCGGCAAGGAAATCGAGCTCATCACCGAGGGCGAGAGCACCGAGGTCGACAAGACGGTCATCGACCGGCTCGCCGATCCGCTCGTCCATCTCGTGCGCAACTCCATCGACCACGGCCTCGAAAAGCCCGAGGAGCGCATCGCCGCCGGCAAGGACGCGAAGGGCAAGGTCCTCCTCTCGGCCCACCAGACGGGCGGCGAGGTCATCATCACCATCAAGGACGACGGCCGCGGCATCAACCGCGAGCGCGTGCGCGCCAAGGCCGAGGCCTCCGGCCTGATCCAGCCGGGCCAGCCACTCTCCGACCCGGAACTGCTGCAGCTCATCTTCCAGCCGGGCTTCTCCACCGCCCAGCAAGTCACCAACCTTTCCGGCCGCGGCGTCGGCATGGACGTGGTGAAGAAGACGGTGGAAGCGCTGCGCGGGGCGATCGACATCACCAGCAAGCCGGGCGACGGCTCGGAAGTCTCGCTGCGCATCCCGCTGACGCTCGCCATCATCGACGGCCTGCTGGTACGCGTCGGAGAGGGCTGCTATGTCATCCCGCTCTCGGCGGTCGAGGAATGCCTGGAGCTCTCGCTCGAAGACGACCTGCGCTCGCGCGGGCGCTCCTTCATCTCGCTGCGCGACAGCCTCGTGCCGTTCCTGCGCCTGCGCGAGCTCTTCCGCACCGGCACCCAGCCCGATCCGCACCAGAAGGTCGTCGTCATCTCGACGGGTTCCGAGCGTGTCGGCCTCGTCGTCGACCAGATCATCGGCGACCACCAGACGGTCATCAAATCCATGTCCAAGCTGCACCATGACGTCGCCACCTTCTCGGGCGCGACCATCCTCGGGGACGGCAGCGTCGCGCTGATCCTCGACGTCACCCATCTGGTCGCGGCCGGACAGCATCAGGAGGCGCAAATGCGGGCGGCAGGATGAGCGAAGCAGCACGGAAACTCGACCACGACACGATCTGGGGCGTTGAGGAGGACCTTTCCGTCCTCACCTTCAACCTCAACGGCGAGACCTTCGCCATCGAGGCGACCGTCGTGCAGGAAATCCTCGACCTTCTGCCGGAGACCCACGTTCCCGGCAGCAAGCCCTTCGTGTCCAGCGTCATCAACTTCCGCGGCAAGGTGATCCCGCTCGCCGACATCCGCCTCGCCTTCGGCATGGACGCGACGGAAACCACCATAGACAGCCGCATCGTCGTCATCGAACTCGACCTCGACGACGAACCGACGCTGGTCGGCATCCGCACCGACAAGGTCAACGAAGTCACGACCCTTCCGAAGGTCGCCAGCGAGCCGCCGCCGAGCGTCGGCATGCGCTGGCGCGCCGACTACATCAACTGCCTCGTCAAGCGGGGCGGCGAATTCATCATCGTCCCGAATCTGCACGCGATCTTTTCCTCCCGGAAGGAACGCACCGGCAACGCGCAAGCGCCGAACTAGGCACTCAGGAGAGACCCATGCGCTTTACCATAAAACTCAAGCTGTTCCTGACATTCGGCTTCATGATCGCGGTGCTTCTCGGCACCGCGGGCTATGGCATCATGAGCCTCGGCGGTCTCAACACGACGCTCAGCGACGTGCTGAACGGCCCGGCCGAGCGCCTGAAGCTCACCCAGACGCTGAACAACCTGCAACTCCAGCAGATTCGCCAGCAGAAGAACATGCTGTCTTCCGCAAGCACCACCGAGACGAACCGCTATATCGGTCTCAGCGACGAGGCGCGCAAGGAATTCGACGCGACCTTCGGGCAGATCCTCGCCAAGGCGACGGAACAGGGCAAGGTGATGTGGGACAAGCTCTCCGCCTTCACCACCGATTTCCGCCGCAACGACGATCGCATCCGGGCGCTGGCGCTCGCCGGCGACATGGACGGCGCGACCCGCATCTCGAACACCGATGCGCGCGCCGTGACCAACGAGATCGACAAGCTGCTCGGCGAAGTCGTCAAGCTCGAGGAAAGCCGCCTGGACGAAGCCGAACTCGGCGCCCAGGCGCAATATGAAAGCACGCGGACGGTCATGATCGCAGCCGCCGCCATCGCGGTTCTGATCGCAGCGCTTGCAGCCACCTGGATCGTCCTGTCGATCAACCGCGGCCTCGGCCGCGCTGCGAGCGCCGTGCAGGCCGTCGCCGATGGCGACCTCACCCGCTTTGCCGACATCACCACGAAGGACGAGATCGGCGACATGCTCGGCCATGTCAACACGATGATCGAACGCCTGCGCGGCGTCGTCGCAGACGCGCTTTCCGCCTCCGAGAACGTCTCGTCCGGCAGCCAGGAACTCTCCTCCAGCTCCGAACAGCTCTCGCAGGGCGCGACCGAGCAGGCCTCCTCCGCCGAAGAGGCCTCGGCCTCGATGGAAGAAATGGCCGCGAACATCAAGCAGAACGCCGACAACGCCGCCCAGACCGAGAAGATCGCCCGCCAGTCCGCCAAGGACGCGGAAGCTTCCGGCGAAGCGGTCGGTCGCGCCGTCGGCGCCATGCGCACCATCGCGGAAAAGATCTCCATCGTGCAGGAAATCGCCCGCCAGACGGACCTTCTCGCCCTCAACGCCGCGGTGGAAGCCGCCCGTGCCGGCGAGCACGGCAAGGGCTTTGCCGTCGTCGCCTCGGAAGTGCGCAAGCTCGCCGAACGCAGCCAGGCGGCCGCCGCCGAGATCAGCACGCTGTCCGGCCAGACCGTCTCCGTCGCGACGGAAGCCGGCGACATGCTGAACCGGCTGGTGCCCGATATCCGCAAGACCGCCGAGTTGGTCTCCGAGATCTCCGCCGCCTGCCGCGAGCAGGATATCGGCGCCTCGCAGATCAATGAGGCGATCCAGCAGCTCGACAAGGTGACGCAGCAGAATGCCGGCGCATCGGAAGAGATGTCCGGCACCTCGGAAGAGCTCGCCGCCCAGGCTGAAGAGCTGCAGACCTCCATCGCCTTCTTCCGCGTCGACGGTGCCCGCAAGGAACCGAACCATGCCGACCGGCTGCGGGCGACCGCTGCGAAGATGGCTGCTCCCGCCGCCAAGCGACCGGCCGCGAGCCCTGCCCATCGCCCCGCGCCGGCGAGCGCCAAAGCGGCGCGCGGCAACGGCTTTTCCCTCGACATGTCGATGGGCGGCCCGGATGCCGACGACGCGGATTTCAGGGAAAGCGCCTGATCGGAACCAATGATGGCGGCGCGCCCGGCAACGGGCGCGCCGTGCAATCGACATCGGCGCATGTCAGCGCCGGCGAAAGGGCTGCCCCGGCGGCCCGCGGAAGGGTGAGTGTATCGGTCTTCACGCATGGGAGCGCCGCTTTGCGGCCGCTCCGCCCTCAACAGGCATCTGCAAGGAGAACAGGATGCGCCTTACCATCAAGCTGAAGCTGGGCCTCGCCTTCGGCTTCCTCATCGCCCTTCTTTGTATTTCGGCCGGCATCGGTATCCGCAGCCTCAGCGAAATGAACACCCTGCGCAACGACCTCATCGAAGGCCCGATTCAGCAGGACGACTATTCCAACGACCTCGCGGCCGCCTTCGACGGACTGGGCCTTGCCGAGGCCGACCTTCTGCTCGCGACGACGCTCGATCGGACGAACAAGGCGAAAGCCACCATCGCGGCCGAACGGGAGGCCTTCGAAAAAGCGCTGAACGACGGCCAGAACGACGCGACCGGCGAATTCAAGGCCAAGTGGCAGGAAATCCGCGACTTCTGGGACGACTATCTCGCCATCAACGACAGGATCGTCTCGCTGATGGCCTCCGGCCAGCGCGACATGGCGCTCGAGATCAATCAGACGGAAGGCGCCGTCGCCGCCGACAAGCTGGACGGCATGACGGCCGCTCTCGCCAACCTGACCGAACAGGCGATCAAGGATTCCGACACGGTCGCCGATGCCGGCTACGAGACGGCGTTCTACACGCTCGTCATCCTGACCCTCTCCGCCCTCGTCCTTTCCGTCGGCGCTGCCCTCTGGATCGCGCTCGGCATCAATACCGGCCTGCGCAAGATCCGGAGCGTCGCGGAAGCCGTCGCGGTCGGCGACCTCGACCAGAATGTCGAGATCAGGACCAATGACGAGATCAAGGACCTTGTCGACACGATCAACGTGATGACCGGCAACCTGCGCAACACGGCCACCATCGCCGACCAGATCGCCAATGGTGACCTGACCGTGACGCCGAAAGCCCTCTCCGACAAGGATACGCTGGGCATTTCGCTGGAAAGCATGGTGGAGCGCCTGCGCGGCGTCGTCGCCGATGCCCTTTCGGCAGCCAACAACGTCTCCTCGGGCAGCCAGGAGCTTTCGGCCAGCTCCGAGCAGCTCTCGCAGGGCGCGACCGAGCAGGCCTCCTCCGCCGAAGAGGCCTCCGCCTCGATGGAGGAGATGGCCGCGAACATCAAGCAGAACGCCGACAACGCCGCCCAGACCGAGAAGATCGCCCGCCAGTCCGCCAAGGACGCGGAAGCTTCCGGCGAAGCGGTCGGTCGCGCCGTCGGCGCCATGCGCACCATCGCGGAAAAGATCTCCATCGTGCAGGAAATCGCCCGCCAGACGGACCTTCTCGCCCTCAACGCCGCGGTGGAAGCCGCCCGTGCCGGCGAGCACGGCAAGGGCTTTGCCGTCGTCGCCTCGGAAGTGCGCAAGCTCGCCGAACGCAGCCAGGCGGCCGCCGCCGAGATCAGCACGCTCTCCGGCCAGACCGTCTCCGTCGCAACGGAAGCCGGCGACATGCTGAACCGGCTGGTGCCCGATATCCGCAAGACCGCCGAACTGGTCTCCGAGATCTCCGCCGCCTGCCGCGAGCAGGATATCGGCGCCTCGCAGATCAACGAGGCGATCCAGCAGCTCGACAAGGTGACGCAGCAGAATGCCGGTGCGTCGGAAGAGATGTCCGGCACTTCGGAGGAGCTCGCCGCCCAGGCCGAAGAGCTGCAGACCTCCATCGCCTTCTTCCGCGTCGACCGCGCGGCGGGCGTCCCGGCTTCCGCCCAGCGCCGCCCGGCGCCGGCAGCGGCACGCCCGGCCGCCAAGACCGCGGCCACTCCCACCCGCAAGTCCGACAACAGCGTCAATGCCCAGCAGGCCCGCGCCCGCGGTTTTGCCCTCGACATGTCGATGGGCGGCCCGGATGCCGACGACGCAGATTTCAGGGAAAGCGCTTGATCATGGCCGGCACGTCCTCCGAATCCCAGTACGTCACCTTCTCCCTCGACAATGAGGTCTTCGCGGTCCCCGTCTCGGTGGTCCGGGAAATCCTCGATCATGAGGAAGCCTTCAGGATCCCGCATGGGCCGGACTATCTGCTCGGGCTCCGGGACGTGCGCGGCCAGGGCGTGCCGGTCATCGATCTGCGTCTCCGTCTCGGCATGACGAAGACGGAGAGGACGCCGCACACGCGCGCGCTCGTGCTCGACGTGCCGATCGGCGAGAAGACCCTGACGCTCGGCCTCGTCGCCGACCGCGTCTACGAGGTCATTCCCTTCCGCGCGGAGGAGATCGAGGGTGCGCCGGACATCGGCGTGCGCTGGCCCTCCGACTACATTGCCGGTGTCGTGCGCCGCGATGGCGGCTTCGTCGTCATCGTCGATCTCGCCCGCCTCTTCTCCAGCGCGGAAGTGGCGATGATGGGAACGGCGAACCGCCTCGCCGCGACGGCGTAATCTCGAGGAGACGGGTGTGGGAGCAGCATTGCGGGCGCAGGCGGGCGAAGACGGCTTGAGCAGCCGGAATTTCGAGGCCCTGTCGCGATATATCTACGACTATAGCGGCATCAAGATGCCGATCACCAAGCTGACCATGCTGGAGGGCCGCCTGCGGCGACGCCTGCGGGCCACCGGCATCCCCAGCTTCAACGCCTATTGCGACTATCTCTTCAAGCATGACGGCATCGAGAAGGAAGCGATCTTCCTGATCGACGCGGTGACGACCAACAAGACGGACTTCTTCCGCGAGCCGAAGCATTTCGACTTCATGGAGCGGACCGGCCTGCCGGAACTGGTCGCGGCCGGGCACAAGCGGCTGCGCCTGTGGAGCGCCGCCTGCTCGATCGGCGCCGAGCCCTATACGATGGCGATGGTCATGCAGGATTTCGCCGATGCCACATCCGGCATCGACTACCGGATTCTCGCGACGGACCTTTCGACCGATGTGCTGGCCGCCGCCCGCCGCGGCGTCTATCCGCGCGACATGGTCCAGCCCGTGCCGGCCGAACTCCAGCGGCGCCACGTGATGATCTCGCGCGATGCCGCGCGCGGCGAGGTGCGCATCCATCCCCGCCTTCGCTCGACCATCGGCTTTGCCCGCATGAACCTCATGGACGGCGCCTACAAGGTAGGCGAGCCGATGCACATGATCTTCTGCCGCAACGTGCTGATCTATTTCGACAAGCCGACACAGGCGAAGGTGCTGACACGGCTCTGCGATTGCCTTGTCCCCGGCGGTTTCCTCTATGTGGGCCATTCCGAAACGGTCACCGGCATTCCCCTGCCGGTGCGCCAGGTCGCCAACACGGTTTTCAAGAAGATCTGATGCCCCTTCCGGCCAAGAAAATCCGCGTTCTCATCATCGACGACTCGGCGAGCGTGCGCCAGGCGCTGACCCATGTGCTGGAAGAGGACCCCGAGATCGAGGTGATGGGCGCGGCCTCCGATCCCTTCATGGCGGCAAAGAAGATCCAGGAGGAGCTGCCCGACGTCATCACGCTCGACGTGGAAATGCCGCGCATGGACGGCATCACCTTCCTGCGCAAGATCATGTCGCAGCGGCCGATCCCCGTCGTCATGTGCTCCTCGCTGACGGAAGAGGGCTCCGAGACGCTGATGCAGGCGCTGGAAGCCGGCGCCGTCGACATCATCCTCAAGCCGAAGATCGGCGCAGCCGACCATCTTGCCGAATCCGGCACGCGCATCCGCGAGGCGGTCAAGGGCGCGGCTGTCGCCCGGCTCGGCGCGAACCGGCGCAGCGCTGCGGCAAGCGGGCCCACGGCCAAGCTCACCGCCGATGCCGTGCTGCCGCCCCCCTCCGGTCGGGCCATGGCCAAGACGACAGAAATGGTGGCCTGCATCGGCGCTTCGACGGGCGGCACGGAAGCGCTGCGCGTGCTGCTCGAACAGTTGCCGGCCAATTCGCCGGGCATCGTCATCGTCCAGCACATGCCGGAAAAATTCACCGCCGCCTTCGCCAAGCGGCTGAACAGCCTTTGCGAGGTGGAGGTCAAGGAAGCGGCGCACGGCGACCCCGTGCTGCGCGGCCATGTGCTGATCGCCCCCGGCGACCGGCACTTGATGCTGGAGCGGCAGGGCGCGCGCTACCATGTCGCGGTGCGCGAGGGGCCTCTCGTCTCCCGCCACCGGCCATCCGTTGACGTGCTCTTCCGCTCGGCGGCCCGCGCCGCGGGCGCCAACGCCATGGGCGTCATCATGACCGGAATGGGCGACGACGGCGCGCGCGGCATGGCCGAGATGCACCAGGCTGGCGCCTATACGGTGGCGCAGGACGAGGCGTCCTCCATCGTCTTCGGCATGCCGAAGGAGGCCATCGCCCATGGCGGGGTCGACAGGATCCTGCCGCTCGACCAGATCGCCCGCGAAATCCTCGCGGCGGACCGGCGCAGATAGGGCATTTTCATCCACCATTAACCATGATGGGCGAAAGTGGCGAAGCACCATGCGAAGGTGCCTGCCCGAGCGATGACCGGCTCGACGAACCGATCCGTAGAAGCCCATGCCCGTCATCACCTTCGCCAATACCAAGGGCGGCGCCGGCAAGACGACGGCGGTGCTGCTGCTCGCCACCGAGCTTGCCCGCCTCGGCTTCCGCGTCTCGGTGCTCGACGCCGATCCGCAGCACTGGATCACCCGCTGGTACGAGACGTCGCAAAGCGCGCTCGGCAAGCTGACCGTGGTGCCCTACGTCACCATGAACTCGATCGACCGGCAGCTCGCCGAGGAGAAGGCGCGCGCCGATTTCGTGCTGATCGACCTGCCGGGCTCGCGCTCCTCGCTGCTCGCCAAGGCGGTCGGCCATGCCGACTATGTGCTGATCCCCGTGCAGGGGTCGGCCATGGACGCCCAGGGCGGCGCCAATGTTATCGAGCTCCTGCAATATCTCGAGGACAAGGCCGATATCCGCATCCGCCATTCCGTCGTGCTGACGCGCGTCAACTCGATGGTGACGACCCGCGCAATGAACGCCGTCAAGGGCCTGCTCGCCGCCCGGCGCGTACACCTTCTCGAAACGCCGATCATCGAACGCTCCGCTTTCCGCGACATGTTCGGCTGCGGCGGCACGCTCTATTCGATGGATGCGCGCCGCGTCAGCAATCTGGACAAGGCCCAGGAGAATGCCCGCGCGCTGGCGCTGGAAGTGCTGCAGCAGATTCCCGCCGCGCGACAGGCCGGCATTCCGGGCCTTCGCAACGTCGCCTGAGGCACCGCTTCTTTCCGGCGTCCCCGCCTTCCACGCTCCTGCACCTGCCTCTACCGACAGGATGGATGCTCGGGTCAAGCCCGAGCATGACGACGGAGATATAGGCATAATGACGGAGAGCAGGGGCACATCCGCCAAGCCCGGCCCGCCAGCGTTCGAACTGTTCTTTTGAGAAAATTCAGGTCCAGAAGCGGAAAAGCCTGCCGCGGGAGGAGGTGCGGCAGGCTTTCCGATAGAACCGAATGACGACTGGGAGGAGGAGTGTCGTCATTCCCGCAGTCGGCCCTGGGAGGAGGAGGAGTAGGCCTTCTGCATCCATCGAAGCTTCGTGGGAGGAGGTACGTTGCTTCGATAAGTGTGACTATATCCGATTCCTGATTATTTCATAGGCACCGTTTTGCAATGCAGCTATGCGTTATGCGCGTAACGTATATCTCAATTCCGTTGAATTAAGTCTCGCCGAGGTGATTCGTTCGCACATGCAAAAACGCCCGCCGGAAGGCGGGCGTTTTTGAAATCTTGCCTTGCGGCGTCGGTCAGAAGCCGACGGCGGCGCGGGCGACAGCCTTGATTTCCGAACGCTCGATGCCGAGGTCGCGCAGTTCGCGAGCGGACATGCGGTCGAGTTCGTTGACGGTCTGACGGTACTTGCGCCAATTGTTGAAGGAACGTGCCATGTTCATGATGATCCCCTTTCGTAGGGCTCTCTGTTCGGCACCGGTCCGTGGCGCCGCGTCTTTCGATGGCCGCCTTGTACCGTCATGCTGCGCTGCGGAAAAGCGCGAAGCTGGCACGTCACCCATGCAGTGGATGCATGGGTGAGTAAGGTTTCATTAACGAAGCAGCTATGCGGCGCGCGCGGCCTGCTCCTCGCGAAGGAAGGTGGTGAAGCGCTTCAGGCCCTCGCGCAGGATCGCTTCGCCATTGGCGTAGCCGATGCGAAGATAGCCTTCCATGTCCATGGCGCTGCCGGGTGTCAGCATGACGCCGGTGCGCTCCAGCAGCCTGGTGCAGAAGGCCTCGGAAGTGAGCGAGAGGTCGTATTTCAGGAGCGCGGTCGTGCCGGATTTCGGCTTCACCCAGGAAATCAGCGGCTCGCCCTCCACCCATTCGGCGAGGATGGCAAGGTTGCGCCGGGTGATCTCATGGCTGCGCGCAAGGATCTTGTCGCGGATTTCCAGCGCGATGGCCGCGAAATGGTCGTCCAGCATGCCGACGCTGATCGTGTTGTAATCGCGATGGATGGAAACCTTGTGAAGCAGCGCCTTCGGCCCGACGATCCAGCCGAGGCGGAGGCCCGCCAGCGAATAGGTCTTCGACATGCTGCCGGTGCTGATGCCCTTTTCATAAAGATCGGCGATGGAGGCCGTCATGCCCTCGCCCTCCTGGTCCGTGCCGCGATAGACCTCGTCGCAGAGGATCCAGGCGCCGCAGCCACGCGCGATCTCGACGACCTGCGAGAGGAAGTCGCGATCCATCAGCGAACCGGTCGGATTGTTGGGGTTGTTGAGGCAGATGAGCTTCGTGCCGGGCGTGGCAAGGCGGCGCAGCTCGGCAAGATCCGGCAGGAAGCCGTGCTCGGGCGTCAGCTTGAGAATGCCGACATCCGCCCCGAAGCTTTCGGGGATCGAATAGTGCTGCTGGTAGGTGGGCAGGACCGAGACGACGCGGTCGCCGGGCTCCACCAGCGTCTCGTGCACCAGCGCATTGGCGCCGATCGCGCCATGGGTGACGACGACATTCTCGATCGCCTGCTTCTCGTAAAGGCCGGCGATCTGCCCGCGCAGCCGATCGCTGCCCTCGATCGCACCGTAGGTAAGCTTCATCGGCAGCAGCTCGGACAGGATGTCGTCGCGCTTGCCGGCCATGTCGAGCAGCTCGGCGACCGTCAGCGATTCGACGCAGGTTTCCGCGAGATTGAGCTCGCAATGGTTCTCATAGCGGTTCATCCAGATCTCGACGCCGAAATCACGTATCTTCATGGCGGGGTCCTTTCGGGTTAGAAAGCGAAAAGCGGGCAGCAGCCCTTCGACACGAACGATAGAGCAGTATATTGCACAGTCAAGAACGCAGCGACGTCCTCGCCCATGTCTCGGGCAACCTGCGCCGCCTCAGGCAGGCGGCGGGTCTCAGCCAGGCGGCACTGGCGGAAGCCTCCGGCATCAGCCGCCGCATGATCGTGGCGCTCGAGGGAGGCGACGCCAATATCAGCCTCTCGAGCCTCGACAAGCTTGCCGCGGCGATGGGCGTCGGCTTCGTCGATCTCGTGCGCGATCCCGCCCGGGCGCCATCCGCCGAGATCAACGAGGTGACGTGGCGGGGAAAGCATGCCGAAAGCACCGCCGTCCTGCTCGGCTCCGCGCCGGCAACGGTGGAGGCACAGATGTGGCTCTGGTCGCTCGGCCCCGGCGAGCGCTACGAGGCGGAGCCGGACCCGGCCGGCTGGCACGAGATGGTGCTGGTGACGGAAGGCACGCTACGGCTCGAACTTTCGGGTACGGTGAAGGATTATCCGGCGGGCAGCTTTGCCGTCTACGGCACCGACCGGGCCTATGCCTATGCCAATCCCGGCGACGTGCCCGTGCGTTTCGTGCGCAACGTCATCGCCTGACCGTCAACCGGCCAGCAGCCGCCAGCCGATGCCGGCCAGCGCCGCAAGGCCGAGCGTCAGCAGCACAGACGCCTTCAGCCGGAAAAGCGCGAAGGCGGCCGCGGCCGCCAGCAGCGCCGAGGGCAGGACGATCGTCGCAAGGACGGGCAGTTCGATATGGAACGGGCCGGCGGCCAGCACAGTCACCCGGCCGAACAGCGTGTGAATGGCGAACCAGACGGCAAGGTTGAGAATGACGCCGACCACCGCGGCGGTGATCGCCGACAGGGCGCCGGAAAGGGCGGCATTCCCGCGTAGCTTCTCGATGAAGGGCGCGCCGAGGAAAATCCACAGGAAACAGGGAACGAAGGTGACCCATGTGGTGAGGATCGCGGCAAACGTCGCGGCCACCATCGGATCGAGGCTGCCGGGATCGCGATAGGCTCCGAGAAAGCCAACGAATTGCAGCACCATGATCAGCGGCCCCGGCGTCGTTTCCGCCATGCCGAGCCCGTCGAGCATCTCGCCCGGCCTCAGCCAGCCGTAGTGCTGCACGGCCTCCTGCGCGACATAGGCAAGCGCCGCATAGGCCCCGCCGAAGGTGACGACCGCCATCTTGCTGAAGAAGATGCCGATCTCGGTGAAGACATTGCCGCCGCCGGCGAAGACCGCGATGAGCGCGACCGGCCCGAGCCAGAGGCCGAGAAGCACCGCCGATATCTTCAGCGACCAGAGGAGATCGGGGCGGGCATGGGCCGGCGTCCCTTCGCCGAGAAGCGAATCGCGATCCTGCAGCACGGCTCCGTGCGCGGCCGCGTGGCCGGAGGCGGTGCGGAACAGGCGCGATCCCGACCGCGACCCGGCATAGCCGACGATGGCGGCAACGAGGATGATGAGCGGGAACGGCACCTTGAAGGCGAAGATGGCGATGAAGGCGCCGGCAGCAATGGCGATCATCGCCGGATTGACCAGCGCCCGGCTGCCGATGCGGAACACCGCCTGCACCACCACGGCCAGCACCGCCGCCTTGAGGCCGACGAACAGCCCTTCGACGACGCCGGCATCGCCGAAGATCACATAGACATAGCTGAGGGCGAGGATGGAAAGAAATCCCGGCAGGATGAAGAGAAGGCCGGCGGCCAGCCCGCCCCAGGTGCGGTGCATCAGCCAGCCGATGTAGACGGCAAGCTGCTGCGCCTCCGGCCCCGGCAGCAGCATGCAATAGTTGAGCGCATGGAGAAAACGGCTCTCGCCGATCCAGCGCTTCTCGTCGACGACGATGCGGTGCATGACCGCGATCTGCCCCGCCGGCCCGCCGAAGCTGAGCGCCGCGACCCGCGCCCACACGCGCAGCGCCTCGCCGAAGGAAACGCCGTGGCCCTGCAGCGCGTCCGAATTTGCAGGCGCGGTCATTGCCTCATCCATCGAATGTCCTCTCCCCGTCGAACCGGCCCGCTACATGGCCTCTTCTTATGACACGGATTCGACAGCCGCTCCCCACCTTCGCCATTTCAAAAAAGAGGTGGCGCCGGACTGGCATTCGGCTAGGGTCGCACCACCGGCCGGGGGCACCGCTTTCAGGGACTGTCGGAACTGGTCGCGGACGAGTCGCAGACAGGCTGCACTGGCGTCGAGCGAGGCCCTAAAATCGGGCGCAATTTCTCATCGGGGTCTATCAGCATGGCAGAGTTTCCGCAAAAGGCGAAGGTCGTCATCATCGGTTTGGGTGGCATCGTGGGCGCGTCCATCGCCCACCATCTCATCGAGCGCGGCTGGGACGATATCGTGGGCATCGACAAGTCGGGCATCCCGACCGATATCGGTTCGACGGCGCATGCCTCGGACTTCTGCTACACGACCAGCCACGACTATCTCTCGGTCTGGACGACCCAGTATTCCATCGATTTCTACGAGAAGATGGGCCACTACGCCCGCATCGGCGGCCTCGAAGTCGCCCGCACGGGCGATGACGCCTGGATGGAGGAGATCAAGCGCAAGCTTTCCTCCGCCCGCGCCTTCGGCACGCGCGCCCGCTCGGTCTCGCCGTCCGAGATCAAGGAAATGTTCCCGCTGATCGAGGAAGACCAGGTGCAGGGCGGCCTGTTCGATCCCGATGCCGGCCTCGTCATCCCGCGTTCGCAGACCGTCGCGGGCAAGCTGGTCGATGCCGCCGAGAAGTCCGGCAAGCTGCAGGTCTACGGCAACACGCCGGCCACCGCGCTCATCGTCGAGAAGGGCGGCATCAAGGGCGTCGTTACCCATCGCGGCACGATCATGGCCGACCACGTCATCGTCTGCGCCGGCATCTGGGGCCGCCTGATCGCCGAGATGGTGGGCGAGGACCTGCCGGTCATGCCCGTCGACCATCCGCTGACCTTCTTCGGCCCGTACAACGAATTCGAAGGCACCGGCAAGGAAATCGGCTTCCCGCTGCTGCGCGACCAGGGCAATTCGGCCTATATGCGCGACACGGGCGACCCGAAGACCACCGAGGGCGGCCAGATCGAATGGGGTTATTACGAGACCACCAATCCGCGTCTCTGCCATCCGCGCGACATTCTTGAAAAGCACGAGGCGCGCCTGTCGCCCTCGCAGCGCGACCTCGACATGGAACAGATCCTCGAGCCGCTCGAAAAGGCCATGGAGCTGACGCCGATCCTCGGCGAACTCGGCTACAACGAAGGCCATTCCTTCAACGGCCTGCTGCAGGTTTCCGCCGGCGGCGGCGCGTCCTGCGGCGAGAGCCAGAAGGTGCGCGGCCTCTGGTACTGCGTCGCCATCTGGGTCAAGGATGGTCCCGGCTACGGTAAGCTGATCGCCGACTGGATGACGGACGGCCGCACCGAGATCGACCACAACTCGATCGACTATTCGCGCTTCTACCCGCACCAGCTGGAAGAGAAGTTCATCGAGGGCCGCACCTACGAGGCCGCCCAGAAGATCTACTTCCCGGCCGTGCACAACCGCGAGCCCTATGCCTCGGGCCGCGGCGTCAAGCGCTCGCCCTTCTACGAGCGCGAGGTGGAGCTCGGTGGATACTTCATGGAACTCGGCGGCTGGGAGCGTGCGCATGGCTACAAGGCCAACGAGCACCTTCTGGAAAAGTACGGTGACCGCGTGCCGGTGCGCGAGAACGAATGGGACAGCCGCCACTTCTGGCGCGTCTCCAATGCCGAGCACCTGGCGCTGAGCGAGGACTGCGGCATCATCAACCTCTCGCACTTCCATATGGTCGATATCGAAGGTCCCGACCATGTCGAGCTCTTGGAATGGCTCTGCGCGGCGAAAATCGGCGGCGACGGCAATATCGGCAAGGGCGTCTATACCCACTTCCTCGACGACGAGGGCATGGTGCGCGCCGACTTCACCGTCTTCCGCATGGCCGACCGCTGCCGCCTCGTCAACGGCGCCGATGCCGGCCCGCGCGACTTCCACTACATGAAGCGCGTCGCCGAGGATCGCGGCCTCGACGTTACCATCACCGACACGTCGGAGAAGTTCATCACCATCGGCATCTGGGGTCCGAACGCCCGCGAGAACCTGAAGAAGGTGGTGGCCGATCCCGATGGCCTGAACGTCGAGAACTTCCCCTTCGCCGCGATCAGGCAGATCGAGATCGCCGGCAAGAACGTCACCGCCTTCCGCATCTCCTATGTCGGCGAGCAGGGCTGGGAACTGCATATGAAATACGAGGACGGCCTTGCCGTCTGGGATGCACTGCGTTCGACCGGCGTCATGGCTGTCGGCGTCGAGACCTATGCCAACTCGCGCCGCATGGAAAAGAGCCTGCGCCTCCAGAACGCCGACCTTCTTACCCAGTACAACCTCATCGAGGCCGACCTTGCCCGCCCGAAGGTCAAGGAAGCCGACTTCCGCGGCAAGGCGAAGCATCTGGAATACAAGGCGCGCGACCACCAGCCCGCCATGCTCTGCACGCTCGTCATGACGGAGAATACGGACAGGAACGGCGTCAAGCGCTACCCGCTCGGCAACCTGCCGGTCGTGGACCCGGCCACCGGCGAAATCCTGATCGACGACCTCGGCCGCCGCTCCTACACGACCTCCATCGCCTTCGGCCCGACCATCGGCAAGAACATCGCGCTTGCCTACCTGCCGCATGCCTATTGCCAGGAGGGCCGCAAGCTCAACATCGAATATTTCGACGAGAGCTACCCGGTCGAGGTGGTCAGCATCGGCTACAAGCCGCTTTACGATCCCGAGAACCTGAAGCCGCGCACGTAAGCGGCTTCACATCAAACGAAAAGGCGTGTCGGTGGAAAGCCGGCACGCCTTTTTGGTTTGCGAAGACTTTGACCGTCCATTCACTTCAAGCACGCCCTCTCTTTCGTTACCCTCGGATCAAGCCCGACCATGACGAAGGAGAGGTTGTTCGACGAGAGGTGACGGCGGAGAGATTATCGCACCACCGCGCCGTTCTCCGCGACCAGTCGGCCCTCCTTGAAGACCCGCCGGCCTTTCGGAACCGCGACAACCGCCTCCGGCACATGTTCGGCGGCGAGCGTCACGAAGTCGGCCTTGGCGCCAAGCGCGATGCCGTAGCCTTCGAGGCCGAGAGCCTTGGCACCGGCCGCGGTGACGATATCGAAGGCGGCGGCGAGGTCTTCGTCCGTGTAGAAGCCGGAGCGGTAGCCGATCATCATGGCGCGGCCGAGCATGTCGCCATCGCCGTAAGGCCACCAGGAATCGCGGATATTGTCGTTGCCGGCGAAGACGTTGACACCCTCGGCGCGCAGGAGCGCGACCGGCGGGAAGGCATGGTCTCCGGGCGCGTTGGTCATGATGGAGACGCCGGCGGCGGCGATCTTCGCACCTATGCGGCGGGCGGCATCCCGGTCGAGATTGCCGAGACCGTAGGCGTGGCTGATCGCGACCTTGTGCTGCATGCCGAGCGCCACCGTGCGGGCGCAGATCTCCTCCACCGTGAAGGCGCCGAGCGTACCGAAATCATGGAGATGGATGTCGACCCCGACGCCATGCTTTTCCGCGACGCCAAAGACGACGTCGAGATGGCCCTGAAGATCGCGGTCGAAGCTCGCCGGATCGAGGCCGCCGACGAGATCGGCGCCCATGGCGATAGCCTCGTCCAGAAGCTCCGGCGTGCCAGGGCTTTTCAGGATGCCGCTCTGCGGGAAGGCGACGAGCTGGATATCGATGATGCCGCGATATTCCTCGCGGACCTTCAGGATCGTCTCCAGCGACTTCAGCCCGACGGAACCGTCGACCATGACATGGCTGCGCATCTGGAGGGAGCCATTGGCGACGCAAAGCTCGAGCTGGTTGCGGGCGCGCTCGTCCATCGGCGCGGCCTGCGCCATGTTCTGCGCCTGGAAGGCGACGCGCTCATGCACATCGAAACCATTCGTGCAGGGTTTGTGCGGGATCCACTTGTCGCCGTAGAAGCTCGTGTCGAGGTGGATATGACCCTCGACGAAGGCCGGCACCAGCAGCGCACCGGCAATGTCGATCCTCCGCGCCGCATCCGATGTCGTGCCGGCCGGCGCGATCGAGACGACGCGTCCGTGCACGACGCCGATATCCTTCAGCGAGCCATCGGCCAGCTTCGCATTGGTGAAAAGAGTTTCCGTCATCTCGCGTCTCCATCATGCGCGACCGGGCCTGCCCGATGAGAGCAAACCATATCGCACACAATTAGACGCGAAAATCGTATACAGTCAATAGGCCGCGGCAACGGCCGGCGAACCGAGCACCACGATGGGCGTGCCGTTCTGCACGCGATTATAGAGATCGATGACGTCCTGGTTCATCATGCGCACGCAGCCGGACGAGACGGACTTGCCGATGGTCCACCATTCCGGCGAGCCGTGAATGCGGTAGAGCGTATCCTCGCCGTCGCGGAAGATATAGAGCGCACGGGCGCCGAGCGGGTTCTTGAGGCCGGGCTCCATGCCGCCGTTGCGGGAGCTGTAAGGCTCCAGCTCCGGCTGGCGGCCGATCATCTCGTCCGGCGGCGTCCAGCGCGGCCATTCGCGCTTGTACTGGATGACGCCGCGGCCGGCCCATTCGAAACCGGCGCGGCCAAGGCCGACGCCATAGCGCATGGCTTGCCCATCCTCATAGGTGAGGTAGAGGAAATGGCTCGCGGTATCGACGACGATCACGCCGGGGCGCTCGCCGGTGGGGTTCGGCACCATCTGGCGATAGAAGCGCGGATCGATCTTCTGGTAGGGGATGGCCGGCAGCGGGAACTGCTCGTCCGGCTTCGGCCCGTACATGGCGGCGTAGATGCTGGTATCAACCGGCTCGGGCTCGACGGCCACCCTTTCTCGCACGGGCACCGAGGTGCAGCCGGCCAGAACGGTGGTTGCCAATCCTGCGCTGCCGAGCAGGAAGGACCGGCGGGTTACGCTTTCACCAGTCAATACATGTCCTCACACATCAATCGTCATAGGGATCGGCAAGAGCGGCTTCGGGCCGGCTGACCGGGTACTTCGTCCGCGAGATGCGCGCGGCCATGCCCTTTGCTCCCTCCTGCTTGAGCAGCGAGCGGAAGCTCGGATGCATGCCGCCATCCGAATAGGAGAAACTGGAAACCGGCGCGGCGCCTGCAAAAGCCGCATCCAGCTTCTTTTGTTCCGCACCGATCTTCGCCATCAGTTCATTGTCGGCGCCGTCGACGGTGGCCGGGCACTGCGCCAGCGGATCGCTCGGCTCGCCGGTCGCGAATTCCTTGTTGAAGACGTAGCGGCCGCCGCAGACGGAGACTTTCGGCTGGCGCTTGGTGAAGGCGAAAGCGTCGTAGCCCTCTTTCAGGGTGCGCCAGAAGGGCATGTTCGGGTCGCCCTTGTGCTTGGCCATGTTCTCCGTGGTCATGCGGAAGGGATAGGCCTGCACCTGGAAGCGGTCCTGCCCGCTCTCCAGCGCCTTCTGGACGATGGCGTAGATCTCGCCGACGCCCTGGTCCGTCATGGCGTAGCAGCCCGAGGACGAACAGGCGCCATGCACCATCAGCGCCTCGCCCGAATAGCCGAGCGCCGATTCCAGCCTGTTCGGATAGCCGAGGTTGAACGAGACATAGTATTGCGAATTCGGGTTCAGCATGCCGGCGGAGACATGGTAGAAGCCTTCCGGCGCCTGGCGGTCGCCACTCTTCGTCTTCGGCCCGAGCTTTCCGGACCAGCGGCACATCGGATAGGTCTTGAAGAGCGCATATTTGCCGCTCGTATCGACCTTCCAGACTTCCAGCTCGCTTTCCTGCTTGAAGATGCGCACGAGCACGGGGCTCTCCGGGCGCATCTTCTTCTTCGACATCTCGGCTTTCACCTTGTTGGAAAGCTTCGGCGCCTCGGCGAGCGAAGCGACGTCCATGGCCATGCAGCCGGCAAGCAGGCCGCCGGCGACGGTCGCAGCGGCAAGACGCGCGAGAAGCGGGAGACGCAGGCGGGCAGTTTCAAGAGAAAGACGGTGGCGAAGCGCAAACATGGGTCGTTTTCGGTTTTTCGGGGTCCGTGGTGCGCCGCAGTCCCCGCGGCGCGTCTCGGTTCAGAGTCCAAGCGATTGCTTAGAACTTCGTTAATCTTACGGCCTTCATCGGCCCTCGCGCGGCGTCATGCCTCAGTTTTCGCCCCAAATCCGGGGCTGCAGTTCGGCTGGAGCTTAAATCCTCAAGCCCCTTGAGCTTCAACCCCAGCTTTGCGGCTTTCTTTCGACCTGACATCACGGCACGAACACAATATCGTCAGACGCTTGCGCCGGGCCGCTCTACCGAGAGAAAACTTGATTTGCGACGGTGCCCGCCACATCTCTTGGTGGGTTCATTGAAGAGGCGAATGCAATGCTGACGATCGGCGATCTTTCCAGGGAAACGGGCGTCAAGGTTCCGACCATCCGCTACTACGAGCAGATGGGCCTGCTCTCCCATGCCGAACGTTCCGAGGGCAACCAGCGGCGCTATTCCAGCGAGGAGCGCGACCGGCTCGCCTTCATCCGCCATGCCCGCGACCTCGGCCTCACCATCGATGCGATCCGTGAGCTGATCGACCTCAGCCAGCACCCCGAACGCCCCTGCCACGACGCGGACCGCATCGCCGCCGAGCAGCTTGCGACCGTGCGGCGCAAGATCGACCGGCTGCGCAAGCTGGAGGCGGAGCTGGAGCGCATCACCAGCCATTGCCACTCCGATCAGATCAGCGATTGCTACGTCATCCGGGCGCTGGCCAACCACGACCTCTGCACCGACGACCACGACTAGAGCACGTCCGGTGAACTCCGGTTCTCCGAACGTGTTCTAGATTCTTGTTTTTATCGCATTATCCGACGCCGAAGCGATTTCGCTTCGGCTGGAAATGCTCTAGGACGCGGCCAGCAGCTTCAGTTTCTGCAGCTGGTTTTCACGCGGCTCGTGCATGTCGAGCATGCCTTGCAGGCGGCCGTCGGCGCGGATGAGGAAAAGCCCCGCCGTATGCTCCATCGTATAGCTGCCTGACGCCGTCGGGACCTTCCGGTAAAAGGCCGAGAACGCATCCGCCGCCGCCTTCGTCTGCGCGGCATCGCCGCGGAGTGCGACGATCCTCGGGGCGAAGGATGTCATGTAGAGTTTCAGCAAATCCGCCGTGTCCCGCTCGGGATCGATGGAGACGAAGAGCGGCGTGATGCGATCGGCCGCCGGGCCGATATCCTTCAGGAGCGCCGACAGCTCGAAGAGCGCGGTCGGGCAGACATCCGGGCAATGAGTGAAGCCGAAGAAGACGAGATAGGGCTTGCCGGCAAGATCGGCCGAGCGGAAGGGATCGCCGTCGACCGTCTGCAGGGTGAAGGCGCGTTGTTTCGGCCGGTCGGCACGCGACATGAGGGCGGCGGCCGTCGCTCCGACGATCGCGGCCCCGATGAAAAGGCCGGAGAATGTCCTACGCCTCATCCCTTGATGGGCCTCAGGAGACGCAGGGCGTTCATCGTGACGAGCACAGTGGCACCGGTATCGGCGAGGATCGCCGGCCAGAGTCCGGTGATGCCGACGATGGTGGTGACCAGGAAGACACCCTTGAGGCCAAGAGCGATGACGATGTTCTCCGTGATGTTGCGCATGGTGCGCCTGGAAAGATCCGTCATCAGCGCGACGTCGCCGACGCGGCCGTGCAGGATGGCGGCATCCGCCGTTTCCAGCGCGACGTCCGTGCCACCGCCCATGGCGATGCCGATATTGGCGGCCGCGAGCGCCGGGGCGTCGTTGATGCCGTCGCCGATCTTGCCGACGACGAAGCCTTCGCGCTGGAGTTCGCCGACGATGCGCTGCTTGTCCTCGGGCATCAGCTCGGCGCGGACCTCGATGCCGAGTTCGGCACCGACGGCTTTCGCCGTGCGGGCATTGTCGCCGGTCAGCATGATCGTCTTGATACCGGCGTCGCGCAAGGTTTTCAGGCCGGCGGCGGCATCGGCGCGCGGCTCGTCGCGCATGGCGATGGCCCCGGCGAGAACACCGTCGACGATCAGCATGGAGACGGTCTTGCCGTCGTCGTTGAGCGCCGTGGTGGCTGCCTGCACCTCCGGCGAGAGCGTGACGCGATCGGCAGCGGCCTTGGGCGAGCCGAGGAAGATGTCCTTGCCCTCGACCGTGGCGGTGACGCCCTTGCCACCCAGCGCGCGGGAGCCGGTGGCGACCGGGGGAACGACGCCGTCGTCGGCAGCCTTGCCGAGAATGGCTAGGGCCAGCGGATGGCTGGAGCCGGCCTCCAGCGCGGCGGCGAGGCGCAGGACCTCAGCCGCCGGCTGGGAGAAGGCGACGATGTCGGTGACGACAGGCTTGCCCTCGGTCAGCGTGCCGGTCTTGTCGAAGGCGATGGCGGTGAGCTTGCCCAGGCCCTCCAACACCGCGCCGCCCTTCATGAGCAGGCCGCGCCGCGCGCCGGCCGAAAGCGCGGCGGCGATGGCGGCAGGCGTGGAGATGACCAGCGCGCAGGGGCAGCCGATCAGCAGGACGGCAAGGCCCTTGTAGACCCATTCGCTCCAGACGCCGCCGAAGAAGAGCGGCGGGACGAGCGCGACGAGCGCGGCGACGACGACCACGCCGGGCGTGTAATATTTGGAAAAGCGGTCGATGAAGCGCTCGGTCGGAGCTTTCGATTCCTGTGCCTCCTCGACCAGCTTGATGACGCGGGCGATGGTGTTGTCGGATGCGGCGGCGGTGACGCGGATGCGCAGGGCCGCATCGCCGTTGACCGTACCGGCGAAGACCGTGTCCCCGACTTCCTTGCGCACGGGCGTGCTTTCGCCGGTGACGGGCGCTTCGTCGATGGCGCTTTCGCCCTCGATGATCGTACCGTCGGCGGAAATGCGGTCGCCCGGACGCACGAGGATGACGGCACCGACGGCGAGCTGCTCGGCCGGTACTTCCTTCGTGCGACCCTCGCTTTCTTCGAGAAGCGCGGTCTTGGGCACGAGGGCGGAGAGCGAGCGGATGCTGTCGCGCGCCTTGCCGGCGGCAACGCCTTCCAGCAATTCGCCGACGAGGAACAGGAAGACGACGGCGGCCGCTTCCTCCGTGGCGTTGATGATGACGGCGCCGACGGCGGCGATGGTCATCAGCATCTCGATGGAGAAGGGCGTGCCGGCGAGCGCAGCCATGATGGCGCGGCGGGCGATCGGCACGAGGCCGACGAACATCGCGATGATGAAGGCATAGATCTCGATCGCCGGGAAGAGATGGCCGATACCGTAGGCGACGACCAGCGATGCGCCGGCCAGAATGGTGAGGCGGCCCTTCTTGCCCTTCCACCACGGGCCTTCCGATGGGCCGTGGTCGTGCCCATGTAGCCCTTCGATGGCCGCAGCCTTCGGCTTGGCGTCGTGGTCGTGGCCGGCGTGATCATGGTCGTGGTGGTCGTGATCATGTGCATGGTCGTGATCGTGCCCGTGGTCATGATCGCAGCCGGGGCCGTGCACATGCTTGCCCGCAGGCTTTTCCGCCGCCACGGCCGCGCCTGGCGTCACCGTATAGCCGAGGCCGGAGACCTTGCGGCGGATCGCCTCCAGGTCACTCGTCACGTCGTGCTGCACGCGCATCGTCCCGGCTGTGACGGAAACGGAAACGTCCGCGACCCCCGGCATGCGGCGCACGGCCGTATCGATCTTGCTGGCGCAGGAGGCGCAATCCATGCCCTCCACCCGGAAACGCGTCTCTTTCACATCGGACATCGCATAATCCTCTTCAGTCTGTTGAGGATGTTCTACGACCTCTAGCGACTAGAGGTGCAAGAGCCGATTTCGAAAAAAATCGGCCAAAGTACCGCATTGAATTCTGCGGCCGGCCTGTGCTAGAGAGCGCCCACTTATTGCAGGTTTCATCTGCTGGTTGGGGAGGACGCCATGTCTTGCGACGCCCTCTTCCAATCGGGGATGGGCTCGGTAGATGCCCCCCGAACGGAAGAACGCTTTACGATGCGTGCCATCGCGGCACGGTCTGGCTTAGACGCCGTTACGCCTGACGCCTCCGTGCGGCCGGCGAAGACACCGCGCCTGCCCGTCCTCCATTTCACCCGATACCTTGACCGTGCGAACAGCGCCAGGGCGCTGTCACATCGCCGTGTCCGGACGACGATACCGTAACAGACGGTTCCTTCCCTGAGCCCACGCGGAGCGGGAGGCTGACGCCTCTTCTGCCGCGATTCCTCGCGTTCCGGCGCGCGATCCACAGCAAGAAGACAGGCCCTCCATGTCCCTGAACACGCCCTACTATCTGATCGACAAGTCGAAGCTTCTCGCCAACATGGAAAAGATCGCGCTGCTGCGCGAGATTTCCGGCGCCAAGGCGCTGCTGGCGCTGAAGTGCTTCGCCACCTGGTCGGTCTTCGATTTCATGCGGGACTACATGGACGGCACCACCTCCTCGTCGCTGAACGAGGTGCGCCTCGGCCACGAGCGCTTCGGCAAGGAAACGCACGCCTATTCCGTCGCCTATGCCGATTACGAGATCGACGAGGTCATCAGCCACGCCGACAAGATCATCTTCAACTCCATCGGACAGCTCGACCGCTTTTCCGACAAGGCTTCCGGCATCGTCCGGGGCCTGCGCCTCAATCCGGGCATCTCCTCGTCGAGCTTCGACCTTGCCGACCCCGCCCGCCCCTTCTCGCGCCTCGGCGAATGGGATGTGAAGAAGGTCGAGCCGGTCATGGACCGCGTGTCGGGCTTCATGATCCACAACAACTGCGAGAACGGCGATTTCGACCTCTTCGACCGCATACTCGGCACCATCGAGGAAAAGTTCGCGCCGCTCCTGAAGAAGGCGGAATGGGTGAGTCTGGGTGGCGGCATCCACTTCACCGGCGCGGACTACCCGCTGGAAAAATTCGCCGAGCGGCTGAAGCGCTTTGCCGGCGAATACGGCGTGCAGGTCTATCTGGAGCCGGGCGAAGCCTCGATCACCAAGTCCACCTCGCTTGAGGTGACCGTGCTCGACACGCTCAACAACGGCAAGGACCTCGCCATCGTGGATAGTTCCATCGAGGCGCACATGCTGGACCTGCTGATCTACCGCGAGAGCGCAAAGCTTTCCCCGAATACCGGGCCGCACCGCTACATGGTCTGCGGCAAGTCCTGCCTTGCCGGTGACATCTTCGGCGAGTTCAATTTCGAGCAGGAACTGAAGGTCGGCGACCGCATTTCGGTCCAGGATGCCGCCGGCTACACCATGGTCAAGAAGAACTGGTTCAACGGCGTGAAAATGCCGGCGATCGCCATCCGTGAACTCGATGGCAGCATCCGCACCGTCCGCGAATTCGATTACGCGGACTACGAAGCAAGCCTTTCCTAATCCCCCTCATCAACCCCAGAAGGAGCTATTCCGGGAAATGAAGAAGAACGTGCTCATCATCGGCGCCGGCGGCGTTGCACAGGTCGTTGCGCATAAGTGCGCCCAGAACAACGACGTGCTCGGCGACATCCACATCGCTTCGCGCACCAAGGCGAAGTGCGACAAGATCATCGCGTCCGTTCATGAGAAGAAGGCGATGAAGCAGCCGGGCGTACTCGAAGGCCATGCCCTCGACGCGCTCGACATCGAGGCCACCAAGGCGCTCATCACGTCGACGAAGTCCGAGATCGTCATCAATGTCGGCACCGCCTTCCTCAACATGTCGGTGCTGCGCGCCTGCATGGATACGGGCGTTGCCTATATCGACACCGCGATCCACGAAGAGCCGGGCAAGATCTGCGAGACCCCGCCGTGGTACGGTAACTACGAGTGGAAGCGCGCCGCCGAATGCGCGGAGAAGGGCATCACCGCCATTCTCGGTGCCGGCTTCGACCCGGGCGTCGTCAACGCCTATGCCAAGCTCGCCAAGGACGAATATCTCGACAAGGTCACGGATGTCGACATCGTCGACATCAATGCCGGCAGCCACGGCAAGTACTTCGCCACGAACTTCGACCCGGAAATCAACTTCCGCGAATTCACCGGCGTCGTCTATTCCTGGCAGAACGGTGAGTGGCAGACCAACAAGATGTTCGAGATCGGCAAGGACTACGACCTGCCGGTCGTCGGCACGCGCCGCGCCTATCTGTGCGGCCATGACGAGGTGCATTCGCTCGCCAAGAACATGGACGGCGCGAATGTGCGCTTCTGGATGGGCTTCGGCGATCACTACATCAACGTCTTTACCGTCCTGAAGAACCTCGGCCTGCTCTCCGAGCAGCCGGTCAAGACGGCCGAAGGCCAGGAAGTCGTGCCGCTCAAGGTCGTCAAGGCCGTGCTGCCCGATCCGGCATCGCTCGCCCCCGGCTACGAGGGCAAGACCTGCATCGGCGACTACGTGAAGGGTCTGAAGGACGGCAAGGAAAAGACCGTCTTCATCTACAACGTGGCCGACCACAAGGAAGCCTATGAAGAAGTCGGCTCGCAGGGCATCTCCTACACCGCCGGCGTGCCGCCGGTCGCCGCCGCGATGCTGGTCGCCACCGGCGAATGGGACGTGAAGAAGATGGCAAACGTGGAAGAACTGCCGCCGAAGCCTTTCATCAACCTCCTGAACCGGATCGGCCTGCCGACCCGTATCCAGGACGAGGACGGCGACCGCGCCGTCAGCTTCTAAGCTCGATGCCCATGCCGTGGACGGCATGGGCAAGGCTGCCAAAACGGAAAGGCCGGCGTAATGCCGGCCTTTCTCATGACGGCTATCGCCAATCAGGCGATCTTCTCGATCTCCAGTTCCTGCCCGCCCATCGTCACCACATCGCCGACCGCCTTGCCCATGAGGAGGCGCGCGACGGGGGAGACATAGGAAATCGACCCCGCCTTGGGATCGGCCTCGTCCTCGCCGACGATGCGGTAGGTCTGCACGCGGCCGTCGTCCCGGTTGAAGGTGACGGTGCTGCCGAAGGCTACGGCGTCGTTCGTCGCGGGAGCCGGAACGAGCTGGGCGGTGCGCAGCCGCTCGGCAAGGTAGCGCAAATCCCGCACGGGGCCGGCCAGCTGGCGGCGGCGCTCATTGATGTCCTCGATCGCATTGGCGGCCTCATAGGCCTCCTTCGCCTCCTGAAGCTGGCGCTCGAGCACCTTCAGGCCCGTCTCCGTCACGAGATTGGGATGCGGCGAAACGGGACGGTCCGGCAGCTGGGTTTCCGCCGCCGTCTCCGCGCTCTCTTCCTTGACGAATGCAACGCTCACGCGCGAACTCCGTTATGAACACGCAATCCGGGCCGCCAAATTGCCTGGCGGCTGCCGGAATTGCTCAAAAGCCTATCCTTACGGACATTCGCGCGCGAAAGCTACCGCAGCCAGATGGCAAGGTCGGACGGCTTGCGGCCGCGACGCTTCTGCGCGCCAAGCTTTTCCCAGGCGAATTTCTTCGCCGCCGCCTCGGCCGCCTCGCGGGTCGGATAGGCATCCGGCAGCACATAGTCCTTGCCCTCGCAGCACACCAGCGCACGGCAACTGAGAACGTCGAAATGCAATTGGATATCGGTCTGTTCGTTCATTTCGCCCTCCCTTCACGGCAGGAATCGAACACGCAACGTCACCGGAAGTTCCGGGCCATCTGAACTTTGTGCGAAAGCGTACAGACGACGGAATTCCGCGCGCAAAAAAGCCCCGGCGAAAACCACATTCGCCGGGGTCGAGAGGATTTGGGGGAAGCCCGATAGACTCAGATGATGCCGCCGCCACCGGCGACGGAGGCGGGGCGCTCGGTGGCGACCCTGGCGCGGTAGCCGCTGGCCCGATAGGTCGCGACGGGGTCGACGGCGCCGCCCGTGCGGCGGCGGGCCTCGGCGAGGATCGGCTCTACATCGGTGCGGTAGGCGCGCTTGAGCGTTTCCGTCGCCATCAGGGCGTCGTTGTCCTCCTGGTAGCCGGAAAGCGCCGTGCGATCGACAAGGAGGGCCTGCGCATAGGCGCGGCGGATTTCGTTCGCGCTGTTGATCAGGCTCTCGATCGGGTCGGTGACGTTGTGCGACTGGTCGATCATGTGGGCCGGATGGAAGCCTTCGACGCCGCGTGCCTCCGCATCCACCAGCTCGTTGAAGACGAGGAAGAGCCGGTAGGGCTCGATGGCGCCGGCATCGAGGTCGTCGTCACCATATTTGGAATCGTTGAAGTGGAAGCCGCCGAGCTTGCCGAACTGGATGAGGCGGGCGACGATCATCTCGATATTGGTGTTCGGCGCGTGATGGCCGAGGTCGACGAGGCACTGGGCCTTGGGGCCGAGCGTCTGGGCGATGAGATAATTCGTGCCCCAGTCCTGCACAACCGTCGAATAGAAGGCCGGCTCGTACATCTTGTGCTCGGAGAACAGCTTCCAGTCGTCAGGCAGGCCCTTGTAGATCTCGGCCATGGCCGCGAGGTAGCGCTCGAAGGCCCTGGTGAAATTGCTCTGGCCGGGGAAGTTGGAGCCGTCGCCGACCCAGACCGTCAGCGCCTTGGAGCCGATGGCCTTGCCGATCTCGATGCATTCCAGATTGTGCTCGACCGCCTGGGCGCGCGTTGCCGCATCCGTGTGGCTGAGCGAGCCGTATTTGTAGGAATGCGCCTGGCCGGGCGCATCGGAGAAGGTGTTGGAGTTCATAGCGTCGAAGCCGAGGCCGAGGGCGTCGCCCCTGGCCTTCAGCTCCTTCGGATCGGCCTTGTCCCACGGAATATGCAGCGAGACATTGGGCGTGGCGCGCGTTAGCTGCTGGATGACGGCGCAGTCGTCCAGCTTGTCGAAGATGCCGCGCGGTTCGCCGGTGCCGGGAAAGCGCGCAAAGCGCGTGCCGCCCGTGCCGACGCCCCAGGAGGGGACGGCGACGAAGAACTTTTCGACCTTGCCCGTGACGGCCTCGATGTCGATGCCACGGCGGGCGAGATTCGCGCCGAGCGCCTCGTAGTCTTCCTTCAGCGCCGAGGCGCGCCTGTCGTTTTCCCGCGCGACGACATCCTGCGCGATCCTGAATTCAGCCATTCCATCCTCCCTGATCCACGCGGACTAGCGCGGGAAACTCTGCGCGTTGCCGGCATCCACGTTGATGATGTTGCCCGTCGACTTTGCCGAAAGGTCCGATGCGAGGAAATAGATCGCCTCGGCGATGTCCTCCGGGAAGACGTTGAGCTTCAGCATCGAGCGCTTGCGGTAATGCTCCTCCAACTCGCTCACCTCGATCTTCGAGGAGGCGGCGCGCTGTTCGCGCCACTCGCCGCCCCAGATCTTCGAGCCGCGCAGCACCGCGTCCGGGTTGACCGTGTTGACGCGGATGCCCGCTTCCGCGCCTTCCAGCGCAAGGCAGCGCGCAAGATGGATCTCGGCGGCCTTGGCCGTGCAATAGGCCGAGGCGTTGGGCGAGGAGGCAAGGCCGTTCTTGGAGGCGACGAAGACCACGTTACCGCCGATGTTCTGGCGGCGGAAGAGGCGGAACGCCTCGCGCGAGACGAGGAAATAGCCGGTCGCGAGGATATCGATATTCTTGTTCCACATCGAAAGCTCCGTGCTTTCGACCGGCGCGGAAGAGGCGATGCCCGCATTGGAGACGAGGATATCGACGCCGCCGAATTCGACGCAGGCCTCCGCGAAGGAAGAAATGACGCCCGCCTCGTCCGTCACGTTGAGCGTAACGGTGCGCACGACATCGCCGCTATACTTCTTCGCGAAATCCGCACCGACTTCCGCCAGCGCATTGCCATCGATATCGGCGAGCACCACGCAGGCACCCTCGCCCGCCAGCCGTTCTGCCGTCGCGCGGCCGATGCCGCCGGCGCCGCCCGTCACGAAGGCGACACGGCCGGCAAGGCTCTTCGGCTTCGGCATGCGCTGGAGCTTTGCCTCCTCCAACAGCCAGTATTCGATGTCGAAGGCCTCCTGCTCGGGCAGGCCCTGATATTCGGAGACGGTGGAGGCGCCGCGCATCACGTTGATGGCGTTGACGTAGAATTCACCGGCGATGCGCGCCGTCGCCTTGTCCTTGGCGAAGGAGAGCATGCCGACACCGGGAACGAGGAAAATGACCGGGTTCGGATCGCGCATGGCCGGTGAATTGCCGCGCTTGCAGGCTTCATAGTAGCGCGTGTAGTCGGCGCGGTAGTCTTCCAGCGCCTTGTCGAGACCGGCGATCACAGCGTCCACGTCGGGCTTTGCCGGATCGAAATCGACGATCAGCGGGCGAATCTTGGTGCGCAGGAAATGGTCCGGGCAGGAAGTGCCGAGCGCGCCGAGCGGCTTCAGGTCCTTCGAATTGACGAATTCCAGCACGGCGGCCTGGTCGTCGAAATGGCCGAGCTTGCGCTCGCCCTTGCCGATGCGGCCGCGGATTTCCGGCATCAGCTTCGCGGCGACGGCACGGCGCCCGGCTTCGTCGAGGCTCGTGGCGACGGCGCCGCCGAAGATCGTCTTGCCTTCCGTCTCCCCGGCGAACCATTCGATCGCCCGGTTGATGATGTCGAGCGTCAGCAGGTAGCAATCCTTGGCGTCGTCCGCCCAGGTGAAGAGGCCGTGGCTTTCGAGCACGACGCCCTTGGCCTTCGGATTCGCCTTGACGAAGGCTTCGAGGTCGAGGCCGAGCTGGAAGCCGGGGCGGCGCCAGGGCAGCCAGCCGATCTCCTCGCCGAAGATCCGCGCCGTCAGCGCCTTCGAATTCTTCGAGGCGGCGATGGCGATGATCGCGTCCGGGTGCATGTGGTCGACATGCACATGGGGCACGAAGCCGTGCAGGGGCGTGTCGATGGAGGCGGCGCGCGGGTTGAGGTTGAAGGTGCAGTGCGGCAGGAAGCCGACCATGCGGTCCTCGTCCTCCACACCCCTGTAGATGCCCTTCAGCGCTTCCAGCTTCTCCATGTAGAGCGTGGCGAAACCGTCGAGCTTGATCGTGCCGACGTCGCCGCCGGAGCCCTTCACCCACAGGACGCGGACCTTCTCGCCCGTCAGCGGATCGGTTTCCTCCACCTTGGCCGAGGTATTCCCGCCGCCATAGTTGGTGATGCGCTTGTCGGCGCCGAGGAGATTGGAGCGGTAGAGCAGCTTGCCGGGCTCGTCGAGCCTCGCGGCATAGGCGTCGTCCCAACGGTTTTCGAGAAGGCGGGGCTGGCCCGTCATGACATCCTCCCTGGTCTGTCCAATCACGGGATGCCGGCGCGGCCTCCCGTCTCCTTTGTCAGAGCTATGGCGCACCTCACCTCGCAATGTCAATCATTTTTGATCATTAAAGATCATTGTGCAGTGCAATATGCTCTTTTTTGATCGTTTCTGATTGACAAGATAAATTGAATGCGAATAAATCATACTGAGGAGGAGCCCCATGCACGAACGCGAACGCCATCGCATCATTTTGAGCGCGATCCAGGAAAAGCCCGTCGTGACGGTGCAGGATATCGCCGAACTGACCGAGGCATCCGAAGCCACGATCCGCCGCGACATCGCCGCCTTGCATGTTCAAGGCAAGCTGCGCCGCGTGCGCGGCGGCGCCGAGGCCGTGCACCCGCCGCAGCTCGGCAATCTGGCGGCGCGTCCGTTCAAGGTGTCCGAATCGATCAATATCGATCGCAAGCGCGCAATCGCCCGCCGCGCGGTAGAGCTCTGCGAGGAAGGCGACTCGATCATCATCAACGGCGGCACCACGACGTTCCAGATGGTGCATTTCATGTCGGCCCGCCGCCTGCAGGTGATGACCAATTCCTTCGCCATCGCCGAGCATCTGGTGAAGCATTCGAAATGCACGGTGAGCGTTCCGGGCGGCGCGATCTATCGCGACCAGAGCCTCATCCTCTCGCCCTTCGACAATGACGCGATCCGCAATTTCTATGCGCGGCGCATGTTCATCGGCGCACAGGGCGTCAATGCGCTGGGCATCATGGAGGCGGACGCGCTGGTCATCCAGAGCGAGCAGAAGCTGATGCGGCAGGCGGAAGAGCTGATCGTGATGGTCGATTCCAGCAAGTTCGAGCGGCGCTCCAGCCTCATTCTGTGCCCGCTGGAAAACGTGACCACGATCATCACCGACGACAGGATTTCGGACGAGGCGGCCGCCATGGTCGCTCATGCCGGCATAAGGCTCATCACGGTGAAGCCCATGGCTTCGACCGAGAAGGAGGATTCCACCTCGGCGGCCTGACAAGGCGGGCGGCCGGGAGGATCGAACGTTTCAACACTGGGAGGAAAACCATGAAACTGACCACCAAACTGCTCGCCGGCGCGGCGCTCGCGCTTGCCGCCATGGTGTCCACGGCCAATGCCGCGGACATGAAGATCGCCCTTCTCGTCAAGTCGCTCGGCAACGGCTTCTTCGAGGCCGCCAACAAGGGCGCGGAGGAAGCCGCCAAGGAACTCGGCGGCGTCGAGATCATCTATACCGGCCCGACCACGACAACGGCCGAAGGCCAGATCGAAGTCATCAACTCGCTGATCGCCCAGGGCGTCGATGCCATCGCGATCTCCGCCAACGACCCGGACGCCGTCGTCCCGGCGCTGAAGAAGGCGCAGCAGCGTGGTATCAAGGTCATCTCCTGGGATTCGGGCGTGGCGCCGGAAGGCCGCATCATGCACCTCAACCCGTCTTCCAACGAGCTGATCGGCAAGATGTGCCTGCAGCTCGCCAAGGACCACCTGCCGGACGGCAAGGGTGACTTCGCGATCCTCTCGGCAACGACGACCTCGACCAACCAGAACACCTGGATCGAGGAGATGAAGAAGCAGATCAAGGACTTCCCGGGCCTCAACCTCGTCACGACCGTCTATGGCGACGACCTGGCCGACAAGTCCTACCGCGAAGCCAACGGCCTCCTGACCTCGCAGCCGAACGTCAAGGTCATCGTCGCGCCGACGACGGTGGGTGTGCTTGCCGCCTCGCAGGCCGTCAAGGATGCCGGCAAGATCGGCGAGGTCTACGTGACGGGCCTCGGCCTGCCCTCCGAGATGGCCGGCGCCATCAAGTCGGGCGCGACCAAGGAATTCGCCATCTGGAACCCGATCGACCTCGGCTATTCCGCCACCCAGATCGCCTATCACCTCGTCAAGGGTGACACGGACGGCGCGCCGGGCTCGGAAATCGAAGCCGGCCGCATGGGCAAGATCAAGGTCGGCGACAATGGCGAAGCCGCCATGGCCGATCCCTTCGTCTACGACGCCTCGAACATCGACCAGTTCTCGAAGATCTTCTGATCCTTCGAACCAGCCTCCCGGCGGCTCCGGCCGCCGGGTTTCCTTTCCTTTTCCGGTACAGTCGATGACGAGCGCAGCAGCTTCCATTCCGGTCGCGAGGGCCGAGGCGGCGGGAACGCCCATTCTGGAGATGCGCGGCATCTCGCAGATCTTCCCCGGCGTGAAGGCGCTCGACGGCGTCGATATCGCGCTCTATCCCGGCGAGGTGACGGCGCTGATCGGCGAGAACGGCGCTGGCAAATCGACTCTGGTGAAGATCCTCACTGGCATCTACCGCCCCAACGAGGGCGAGATCGTCATGGACGGCCAGCCCGTGACTTTCGCCAATGCGCAGGCCGCCATCGATGCGGGCGTGACGGCGATCCATCAGGAGACCGTGCTTTTCGACGAATTGACGGTCGCTGAGAACATCTTCCTCGGCCACGCGCCGCGCACGCGCTTCGGCCTCATCGACTGGAAGACCATCAACGAGCGCGCCCGCGCGCTGATGCACCAGCTCGAAAGCAATATCGACCCGACGATCAAGCTGAAGGACCTCTCCATCGCCCAGCGGCATCTGGTGGCGATCGCCCGGGCGCTTTCCGTCGAGGCGCGCATCGTCATCATGGACGAGCCGACGGCCGCCCTTTCCCGCAAGGAGATCGACGATCTCTTCCGCATCGTCGAAAACCTGAAGAAACAGGGCAAGGCCATCCTCTTCATCAGCCACAAGTTCGACGAGCTTTACGAGATCGCCGACAGTTACGCCGTCTTCCGCGACGGGCGCATGGTGGGCGCAGGCCGGCTGAAGGAAACGCCGCAGGAGGAGATCGTGCGGCTCATGGTCGGCCGCGACGTGCATGACGCCTTCCCCAAGAGCAAGGTCGCCATCGGCGAGACCGTGTTCAGGGTCGAGGGCTACTGTCACGACACGGAATTCCGCGACATCTCCTTCGATCTCCGGCGCGGCGAGATCCTCGGTGTCTACGGCCTCATCGGCGCGGGGCGCTCGGAACTCTGCCAGTCGCTGTTCGGCATGACCGTTCCGGCCTCGGGAAAGACCTTCCTCGACGGGCGCGAGATCGCCATCCGCTCCTCCGCCGACGCCATTGCCGCCGGCATCGTATACGTGCCTGAGGAGCGCGGCCGCCACGGCCTCGCGCTGGAAATGCCGATCTACCAGAACATGTCGCTGCCCTCGCTCGCCCGCACCTCGGCACGCGGCTTCCTGAAAGCGATCAACGAGTTTTCGCTGGCGCGCAAATATGCAGAGCGGCTGGACCTTCGCGCCGCCGCGCTCTCCGTGCCGGTCGGCACGCTTTCGGGCGGCAACCAGCAGAAGGTGGTGATCGGCAAATGGCTCGCCACGAAGCCGAAGGTCATCATTCTCGACGAGCCGACCAAGGGCATCGACATCGGCTCCAAGGCCGCCGTGCATGCCTTCATCTCGGAACTTGCCGGCGAAGGCCTTTCCATCGTCATGATCTCCTCCGAGCTGCCGGAAATCCTCGGCATGTCGGACCGTGTGATGGTGATGCGCGAGGGGCTGATGGCCGGCCTGTACGACCGCGACGGGCTGACGGCGGAAACGCTGGTGCGCGCGGCGACCGGCAATGCATAGGGACGGATGAGCATGCAGCGTCTTCTCAAGAACCGTGAACTCCTGCTGGCCCTGATCATCCTCGTGATGATCGCGGGCTTCGCGACGCGCGCGGCCGGCTTCGCCTCTCCCGCCAATCTCGCCAATATCTTCAATGATACGTCGATCCTGATCATCCTCGCCCTCGGCCAGATGACGGTGATCCTGACCAAATCCATCGACCTTTCGGTCGCCGCGAACCTTGCCTTCACGGGCATGGCCGTCGCCATGCTGGATGCCGCCTATCCCGGCCTGCCGCTGGCGCTGCTCATCGTGCTCGCCGTCGGCATCGGTGCGGCGCTCGGCGCGATCAACGGCTTCCTCGTCTGGCTGCTGCAGATCCCGCCCATCGTCGTGACGCTCGGCACGCTCACCATCTATCGCGGCATGGCCTTCGTGCTCTCGGGGGGCGGCTGGGTGAATGCCCACCAGATGACGCCCGATTTCCTCAACCTGCCGCGCTTTCCCGTCCTCGGCCTGCCGATCCTTTCCTGGCTCGCCATCGCCATCGTGCTCATGATGTGGTTCGTGCTGACGCGCACGCCCTTCGGCCGCGCCGCCTATGCCTCGGGCGGCAACCCCACGGCCGCCGTCTATGCCGGCATCGATGTCGGCCGCTCGCGCTTCCTCGCCTTCGTGCTGTCCGGCGCGCTCGCCGGCCTTTCCGGCTATCTCTGGGTCTCTCGCTATGCGGTGGCCTATGTCGACATCGCCGCCGGTTTCGAGCTGGACAGCGTGGCGGCCTGCGTCATCGGCGGCATTTCCATTGCCGGCGGCATCGGCAGCGTGATCGGCACGGTGCTCGGGGCACTCTTCCTCGGTGTCATCAAGAACGCGCTGCCCGTCATCGGCATCTCGCCCTTCGCACAGATGGCGATCTCGGGCGTCGTCATCATCCTCGCCGTCGTCTTCAACGCCCGCGCCGAGAAGAAGAAGGGCCGCATCATCCTGCGCGACCGCGCCGCCAAGGAGAAGCTGGCATGAATACCGAGACTGCAATCCGCCGCCAGATCCCCGACCGGCTCGGCACGCCGATGAAGCGGCTGCTGGCAAGCTGGGAAGTGCTGCTCTTCTGCGTGGCCGTCCTCATCTTCATCGCCAATTCGCTGGCCTCGCCCTATTTCCTCGATGCCTGGAACCTTTCGGACGCGACGTTCAACTTCACGGAAAAGGCGCTGGTCGCCTTCGCCATGGCGCTGCTGATCATCGCAGGCGAAATCGACCTTTCCGTCGCCGCGATCATCGCGCTCGCCTCCACCGCCATGGGCGCGGCGGTGCAAATGGGCGTCGGCACGCCGGGCCTCGTGCTGATCGGCATCGGCACCGGCCTTGCCTGCGGCGCGTTCAACGGCCTGCTCGTCGCCGGCCTCAAGCTGCCCTCCATCGTCGTCACCATCGGCACGATGAGCCTCTTCCGCGGCATCTCCTATATCGTGCTCGGCGATCAGGCCTATGGCAAGTATCCCGCCGATTTCGCCTGGTTCGGCCAGGGCTACGTCGTCTGGGTCTTCTCCTTCGAATTCGTGCTCTTCCTCGCCATGGCCGTGGTCTTCGGCGTGCTGCTGCACCGGACGAATTTCGGCCGCCACGTCTATGTCATCGGCAACAACGCCATGGCCGCCCGTTTCTCGGGCATCCCGGTCGACCGGGTGAAGTTCATCCTCTTCCTTTTGACCGGCCTGATGAGCGGCATCGCCGCCGTGTGCCTCACCTCGCGCCTCGGCTCCACCCGCCCCTCCATCGCGCAAGGCTGGGAGCTGGAGATCGTGACCATGGTGGTGCTCGGCGGGGTCTCGATCCTCGGCGGGGCCGGCACCATTGCCGGCGTCGTCATCGCCGCCTTCGTGATGGGTCTCGTCACCTTCGGCCTCGGCCTCCTCAACGTGCCCGGCATCGTCATGTCCATCTTCATCGGCCTGCTGCTGATCGTCACCATCGCCCTGCCGATCGTCGCACGCCGGGTCCAGCATGCGAGGAGAGCCTGATGGAACGGCACGCCTTCAAGATGAAGCTCCATCCCGGCATGGAGGCGGAATACAGGAAGCGCCACGACGAGATCTGGCCCGAACTGGTCGCCCTGTTGCGCGAGGCCGGTGCGTCCGATTACTCCATTTATCTCGACCCGGAGACCAACATCCTCTTCGGCATCCTCACCCGGCCGGGGGACCACACGATGGCGGCTCTGCCCGACCATCCCGTGATGAAGCGCTGGTGGGCGCACATGGCCGATATCATGGAGACCAACCCGGACAATTCCCCCGTCCAGAGCGACCTCGTTCCCGTCTTCCACATGCCATGACCGCTTATCGCCGCATCGCCGTCCTCGATATCGGCAAGACCAACGCCAAGGTCGTCGTCCTCGACGCTGTAACCGGCGCGGAGATCGCAGCCGCGCGAATGGCCAACACCGTTCTGAAGGATGGCCCCTATCCGCATTACGACGTCGAAGCCCTCTGGGCCTTCACACTGGACGCCTTCCGACGCTTTGCGAAGGAACCCGGCTTCGACGCGATCTCCATCACGACGCACGGCGCCTCCGCCGCCCTGCTCGACGCCGATGGCCGGCTCGCCATGCCGGTGCTCGACTACGAGCACGAATACCCGCAGGCGATCCGCGACGCCTATGACACGCTTCGCCCGTCCTTTGCGGAAACACGCTCGCCGCGCCTGTCGATGGGCCTCAATGTCGGGGCGCAACTTCATTACCAGAAGACCATGTTTCCCGAGGCATTCGCGAGAGTAACGGCCATCGTCACCTACCCGCAATACTGGGCGGCGCGGCTGACCGGCATCGCGGCGAACGAGGTGACCTCGCTCGGCTGCCACACCGATCTCTGGAACCCACAGACGGGCGACTATTCCTCGCTGGTCGACACGCTCGGCATTCGTCCGCTGATGGCGCCGATCCGGCCGGCCTTCGATGCCCTCGGTCCCCTCCTGCCGGAGATTGCCGAAGTCATCGACGTCTCGGTCCCCGTCTATTGCGGCATCCACGATTCCAATGCCTCGCTGCTGCCGCATCTGGTGGCGCGCGCGGCGCCTTTCTCGGTCGCCTCGACCGGCACGTGGGTGATCAACTTCGCCGTCGGCGGCGATCTCGAACATCTCGATCCGGCGCGCGACACGCTCGCCAATGTCGATGCCTATGGTCGCGCCGTGCCCTCCTCCCGCTTCATGGGCGGGCGGGAGTACGAAATCCTGTCGGCAGAAATCGGCAGCGTGGCGGATGAAGCTATCCTCGCGACTTTGCCCGCGGTGATCGAAAAGAAGCTGATGCTCACGCCGAATGTCGCGCCGGGCTCCGGCCCCTTCCCCGGCCATCAAAGGCGATGGCTGAATGCGGAGGGCGCCAGCCCCGCCGAGCGGCATGCGGCCGCCTGCCTCTACCTCGCGCTGATGAACGAGGCCTGCCTCGGCCTGATCGGGGCAAAAGGACCGACGATCGTCGAGGGACCATTTGCGGCGAACCGGCTCTACCTCACCCTGCTTGCCGCATTGACCGCCCGCCCGGCCATCGCCGTGCCGGGCTCCACCGGCACCAGCCAGGGCGCTTCGCTGCTCACCGGCATCGCGCCGGTTGCAACGCAGGAGACGCGGGTCGAGCCTTCGACCATGCCGGGGCTGGAGGCCTATCGCGCGGCCTGGCTTGCGGCGATCGGCTAAGCCTCAATCGGCGCTGAGCGCGACGGCCGGCTGGAGATGCGAGGCGTTGCGCGCCGGCAGGTAGCCGAAGACGAGGCCGGTCAGGAAGGAGCAAGCGAAGGCGAGCGTCACGGGTCCTGCCGTGAAGCTGACGGGCATGCCGAAGGCCTTGGCGAGCCCGCCGATGGAGAGCCCCAGCACGACGCCGATGGCCCCGCCGATGGCCGAGACGACGAGCGCCTCGATGAGGAATTGCAGGAGGATATCGCGCCGCCTCGCGCCGGTCGCCATGCGCACGCCGATCTCGCGGGTGCGCTCGCGCACGCTCACCAGCATGATGTTCATCACCCCGATGCCGCCGACGAGCAGCGAGATGGCCGCGACGGAGCCGAGGAAGAGCTTCATCGTGTTCGACGTCTCGGTGAAGGCCTCGCGCACCGAGGACATGTTGGTGATCTGCGTATCCTCGGCCTTGTGCCGCTCGTTCAGCAGGGTCTGAATGGCATCCTGCGTGAGGTCGATGGCCGAGGCGTCCTCGACCTGAACGGTGATGGTGCGCACGTTGCGCTGGCCGAAGAGCCGCATGCTGCCGGTGGAAAGCGGTACGAGCATCACGTCGTCCTGGTCGTTGCCCCCGGCGCTCGCGCCCATCTCGGCCATCACGCCGATCACCTGGAAGGGGATCTTGTTGACCAGCACATACTGGCCGAGCGGATTGCCGCCGGTCGGAAACAGCGTCTTCGCCACCGTCTGGCCGAGCACGACGACCGGCGCATAGGTGTCCATGTCGTCCTGGTTGATGAACTCGCCGGAGGCGACGGTCCAGGATTTCGCGCGCGGGAAGGCCGGCACCGTGCCGTTGGCTGTCGTCTGGTAGTCGATATTGCCGTAGCGCACCGTGACGGAGCTCGTCATTTCCGGCACGGCGAAGGCGACATTCGGCAGTTCGAGGATCGCATCGGCATCCGACGGCACGAGGGTGACGGGGAAGCTACCGCTGCCGCCGCGGAAACTCGCCATGCTGGGGCGCACCAGCAGGAGGTCGGAGCCCATTGCGGAAATGCGGTCCAGCACGGAGTTCTGCGCGCCCGTGCCGATGGCCAGCATCGCGACCACCGAGCCGACGCCGATGACGATGCCGAGCAGCGTCAGCACCGTGCGGAAGAGATTGGCGTGCAGCGCCCGGAAGGCCATCTTGATCGCCTCCGAAATGTCGGCGATGGCGGCCGAGCCTTCCTTCATCGCCTTCTGCCGGCTGGCAGCGGCTTCGGTGGAAGGACGGGGCTTGCGGGCGCGGTCGGAGATGATCTCGCCGTCGCGGATCTCGATCAGGCGGTCGGCGGCCTCCGCCACCTCGCGCGAATGGGTGATGAGGATGATCGTGTGGCCGTCCTCGTGCATCCGGCGCAGCAGCGCCATCACCTCCTCGCCGCTCTGGCTGTCGAGCGCGCCGGTCGGCTCGTCGGCGAGGATGACGCGGCCGCCGTTCATCAGCGCGCGGGCGATGGAGACGCGCTGCTGCTGGCCGCCGGAAAGCTGGTTCGGCCGATGATCGAGCCGGTCGGCGAGCTTCAGAGAGCCGAGCAGCGCTTCGGCCCGCTCCTGCCGGTCGCGCGCCGGAAGGCCGGCATAGATCGCCGGCACCTCGACATTCTCGCGGGCGCTGGCCGTCGGGATGAGGTTGTAGCTCTGGAAGACGAAGCCGAAGGTGCGGCGGCGCAGCGCCGCAAGCTCGTCGCTCTCGAAGCCCGCGACGGGCTCGCCGTCGATCAGGTAATCGCCGGAGGTCGGCTGGTCGAGACACCCGAGGATGTTCATCAGCGTCGACTTGCCCGAGCCGGACTGGCCGATGATCGCCACGAACTCCCCCGCCTCGATATCGAGCGTGATGCCGTGCAGGACCTCAACGGCGAAGTCGCCGTTGTGAAAGGTCTTGGTGACGTCCCTAAGCGAGATGAGCGCCGTCATGGCCGCACCTCAGAACATCGGCGGCATGCGCATGCCGCGCCGCGAGTTCCGGTCGCCGCCCGAGGCATTGCCGCCGCCCGCGCTGACAACCACCTTGTCGCCCTCGGCAAGGCCGCTCTTCACCTCGACGCTGACGCGATTGCGGATGCCGGTCTCGACTTCACGCACCTCCTGCCTGCCGGAGGCCGTGACGACCGTCACCTCCGCCTTCGGCTTGCCGCCGCCCTCGGGGCGCTTCATCGACACCGCACCGGCCGGCACGACCAGCACGTCGCGCGCCGCGGCCTGTACGAAGAAGACCTGCGCGCTCATCGACATCATCAACTCGCCCTCCGGGTTCGGCACGTCGAACAGGGCGTTGTAGAGCACGACATTGTTCTCGACGGTCGGGGACGGCTCGATCTGGCGGAGCTTGCCGGTAAAACGCTTGCCCGGCTGGCCGAGCAGCGTGAAATAGGCCTCCATGCCCACTCTGAGGCGGCCGACATCGGCCTCGGAAACCTCGGCGCGCACGGTCATGGTGGAAAGGTCGGCGATGGTGACGATGGTGGGTGCGGTCTGGACCGAGTTCAGCGTCTGGCCTTCCTTGACCGGATTGGCGATGACGGTGCCCGCCATCGGCGCGTAGATCTTGGTGTAGCCGAGATCGACCTCGTCGCCGGCCAGCGTCGCCTGCTGCTTGCGGATCTGCGCCTCGGTGGCGTTGACGTCCGCCTCCGCCGCAGCAAGGTCGGCCACGGCCTGGTCGAGCGCCTGCCTTGCGGCGGCATTGCCGGCCACAAGGCTTTGCTGGCGGGCGATATTGGCCTGCTTGAATTCGAGCTGCGCCTTCTTGGAAACGAGCTGCGCCTGCAGATTGACGAGTTCCGCGCGGTTGATCTCCATGCGGTTCTCGATGGTCGCCGGGTCGATCTCGGCGAGAAGCTGGTCCTTCGTCACGGCATCGCCGATGGCGACATGCAGGGCCTTGAGCTGGCCGGAGACCTGCGCGCCGGCATCGACGGACTTCACCGCCTCCAGCGTGCCGACCGCCGTCACCGCATTCTCGATATCGCCGCGCACGACGGGCTGGGTGATGATCGCGGTCGTCGTCTCGGCGGGCGCATAGGCCTTCCAGCCGTAATAGCCGGCACCGGCGAGAATGGCGATGACCGGCAGCCAGACCCAGGCGCGCGAGCGGCGCTTGCGGCGCGCGGGCGGGGTCGCGCCCGGCATGAAGGTGACATTCGTGCGGCCGCCCTCGTCGGCGGCCTTCTCATCCGTCTTCGGTCGTGCGGTCTTGGTCATCGGCATTCCCACATGTCGAGGCCATGCCTCTTATGTCCCTTTCATCGACATGTGGCACCGGAAAGCCCCGAGGAGAAGCCCTTGGGATCATTATATTTCCGTAATGTTCGCCGAAAGGCTCATGTTATCCGGACCTGCCGGCCCGCCTTGCCGCGATGCGCCGGCGAAGGCTTGCCACCTCCTCCTCCGTCAGCATCCGCACCGCCCCCTTCTCCAGATCGCCGAGCGCAAGATCGCCGATGGAGACGCGCAGGAGCCGCAGGCATTCGATGCCCAGCGCCTCCAGCATGCGGCGGATCTGGCGGTTCTTGCCCTCGTCGAGCACCACCTCGATCCAGGAATTTCTCTCGCCTTCGCGCACGGTCCGCACCTTCGTGGCACGCAGCAGGTCACCGTCATGGCTGACGCCGCGCATCATGACGTCGAGCATCTCTCGGTCGGCCTTGCGGTCCATCTGGACGTGATAGGTCTTGGCGACATGGGTTTCAGGGTCGAGCAGCGCCTGGGCGAATTCCGTGTCATTGGTGAAAAGCAAAAGCCCCTCGCTCGCCTTGTCGAGGCGGCCGACGGGGGAAAGATGGGCGTGGTCGAGATGCTTCAGGCAATCGAAGACCGTCGGCCGGCCCTCCGGGTCATGCCGCGTGGTGACGAGGCCGCGCGGCTTGTTCAGCATCAGGTAGACGCGCTCCTCGGCGGCGACGCGCTTGCCGTCCACCGCGATCACCGCTTCGGAAAGGTCGACCCAGGTCTCGGTATCAGTCGTCACGCGGCCGCCGACCGTCACCCGTCCCTCGCGGACCAGCACTTCGGCCTGCGTGCGCGAGCAGAAGCCGAGTTTGGAGAGGGCGCGCGGCAACGTCACCCGCTTACCGCCCGCGGGCTGGCCGCCTTCACGGCCCGTTTTCGGTTTCTGCGCCTTGCGTATGCCCTTCATCTCGCCGTCCTTGGTTGACCCAAAGGCCCTTGCCATTCTAAAGCCGGGGTCGTCCAGCCAAATCCGCAAAGCCCGAAGTGAGACGCCGTTGACAAAGGACGACATTACCCACGAACTCGTGACGCTGCGCGATTACTGGCGCTATGCGATCTCCCGTTTCAACGCCGCCGACCTCAGCTACGGCCATGGCACGACGACGGCCGGCGACGATGCGGCCTTCCTGCTCCTGGATTCGCTCGACCTGCCGATCGACGCACTCGATCCCTTCCTCGACGCCCGCCTGCTGCCGGCCGAGCGCCGGCTTCTCGCCGAGCGCATCGAGGCGCGTGTCACCACCCGCAAGCCGTCATCCTATCTCACGGGCCGCGCCTATATCCAGGGCGTTCGCTTCCATGTCGACGAGCGGGTCATCGTGCCGCGCTCGCATATCGGCGAAATCCTGTTCAGCGAATATCTCGGCGAACACGGCTCGTCCTTCCTGCCGGACCCGATGGCCGTCGCAAGCGTCGTCGATATCTGCACCGGCTCCGGCTGCCTTGCCGTCCTTGCCGCAAAATTCTTCCCGCAGGCCGAGGTGGATGCGGTGGACCTTTCGGCCGATGCGCTGGAGGTCGCCGAACTGAATGTGGCCGAACACGATGTCGCCGGGCAGGTGAACCTCTTCGAGGGCGACCTTTTCGCGCCGCTCGCCGGCCGCCGCTACGACCTTATCATCACCAATCCGCCCTATGTCGACCATGAGGCGCTGGACGGCTATCCGCCGGAATTCCGCGCCGAACCGGAGATGGCGCATGACGGCGGCGAGGACGGGCTCGACCTCGTCCGCCGCATCCTCGTGGACGCGCCCGATTACCTCAACCCCGAGGGCGGCATGATCTGCGAGATCGGCTCGGGCCGGGAAATCCTCGAGGAGGAGTTCCCGCATCTCGATTTCGTCTGGCTGGAAACGGCCGAATCCCAGGATGCCGTCTTCTGGATTTCCGCCGAGGCGCTGGGCGTCAGCGGCGAATGACCCGCCGCCCGGCGACAAGACCCAGCACCGCGAGGACGGGCGACAGGGCCGCGAACAGGGTCGGGCGATGCCCGGCCACGTTCTCCCAATGCGGCGTGATGAAGTCACCGGTATAAAACGGCTCGTCCGAATAGGCGCATTGGACAAGGGCGCTGCCGCGCTCAACCATTTCGGCATCGATGCGGGAGACCAGTTCGCCCGCCGGCGTGGAAACGCTCGGCATGTCGCGCATGTGGAGAAGCAGCATCCGCGCGCCCGACAGATAGGCGTGGGAGCACTCGTTGAACGGGCTCTCCTCGTCCGCCACCGCCCGGGGCGCCATTCCCCAGAGACAATAGTAGTTCTGGATGCGGGTATAGTTCTTCAGCTTGCGGAAGACGGGATCGGATTCCTTCGCCCGGTCCGAGAGGGCGAGGATCGCGCCGAAATGATTCTCCAGCACCAGCAGGGCGCCATGAGACATGCTCGGAATGGCAAGGCCGGTGATATCGGAAGAGGATGCGCGCCGGCCATGGGCATGCGCCTCCGCGCCGAGGACAGCCAGGAACAGCAGGAGAAGGAGCGGGCGCAAGGCGGTGGCCTCCCCTCGTCTTGGAGAATGCCGCGGAGGCCGCGGCATTCCCGTGTTCAAACGATCAAAGGCCGGCCGGAACCGCGCGGTAATTGCCCGAGCGCACGAGGCTCTTCTCGGCGAGATAGCCGAAGACCAGCGACAGGACCGTCCAGAGCGTGACCTGCAGGCAGATCGTCGCCAGGCGGAAGTCGTAGAGCGCCGTTGCCGGGAAGTTCTCCGGAACCTCGTTGATCGCCGGAAGCAGGCGGAAGACGATGGCCAGGAACACCACATAGGCGATGCCCGCGACGATCGCGCCGTTCCAGCGGCCCAGATGCTCGCCGAGCCGGCGGGCAAAGGCGACGGCCAGCGCCAGCGCGAAGATCGAGGCGGCGAGCGTGACGAAGAACAGCCCGGTCCTGACGCCGATTGTTTCGGGATCGCCGACGGCCGGCGGGTTCGGCGGATATTTGAGGTCGGGAACGACCACGAGCGCGACGAAGGCGGCAAAGCCGAGCAGCAGCGCCAGCGAACGCGGGCTCAGGCGGCCGACGCGGCCATAGAGGCCGGCGAAGACCAGCGAGAAGATCCCGCCCATCGCCACGCTGTAGGTGACGACGCCGGTGAAGAGGCCGAGGCCGGCCTGCGTCTCGCGGCTCACGGCTTCGGGTTCCTCGGCAGCGCCATCCGCCGGCGCTTCCGCCGCCGCCATCAGTTCCTCGAACGCGATGGCGCGATCGACCTGGGGTTCACCGTAGATCCGGGCAAAACCGAACGCGACAAGACCGGCGACGAGGCCGGCGATCATGCCTCGCAGCAAAAGATGACCAGTCATTTCAACACCTCAATGGCAGGGGAAGCCGAGCAGATGGCGCCCGTCATGCACGAATTCGTGGACCTCAAGGCCGGACAGAAGACGGGCCGCGCCTTCCTCGGTGCTGACGAAGTAGAGCGCGAGCAGCATCAGCAGGCCGCCGAAAAGCGCCCATGGAAACAGCTGGCTTGCGGGAATGGGGGTGACGGCCGTGCCGCCGCTCAAGGTGATGTCAGACATGGTCCCTCTCTGAATACGCGTTCGCTTGTGGGCAAGAACTGGATACACCTCGAGGTCTGGCTTTCGCCGGGGCGATTACAGTGGCGCGACCGCGCCAGAATTTCACTGGCTTCCCAAGGTGGTATAGGATTCTATCAGGGGCGTTTCGCGGGAGTCAACGAAGTTCCGCCCCGCTGGGCTTCATTCTTGCCGAAAGGAACAGCGATCGTGAGCGAGGGAACGGAAGAGGTCGACATCCGGCGCGTGCGGGCAAGCCGTATCACGCTGCTCTGCCGGGGCGCGACCGCCGCCAACCGCCTCGCCCGGTTCTCCGCCGACGAGCCGCTGCTGCCGAAGGAAGCCGGGAAGGCCGGGCGCCTCGCCCGGCGGCTGCCCGCCTATGCGGCGGTGCTCCACGCGCCCGAGATCGCGGCCCGCGAAACGGCCGCGCTCTTTTCCGCCAGGACGGTTCCCTGCGAGGCGCTGCGCGATATCGATCACGGGCAATGGCGCGGCCGCAGCCTCGAGGATATCGCGGGCGAGGACCCGCCCGGGCTCCAGCACTGGATGGCCGATCCGGCCGCAAAGCCGCATGGCGGGGAAAGCATCGAGGAGGCACGGGCGCGCTGCGCGGCATGGCTCGAGGAACAGCACGGCGCGGGCGGGCATCGCCTCGCCGTCACCCACGCCCTCATTCTCAAGATCGTTCTCGCCCATGTCCTCGGGGCGCCGCTCTCCGCCGTCTGGCGGGCGGATGTCGAGCCGCTCGGCATGCTGACGCTCACCAGCGACGGCCGGCGCTGGGCGTTGCGGTTCTTCGGCTCGCCCGCAGGGCCGGAAGGCGATTCATGATGCCGCTTTGCGCCGGCCGGAAGCCGGCCGGCGCGAGGGCCCTGCCTCAGGCGGCCTTCAGGAGGTCGCCATGCGGGTCGAGGACGAACTTGGTCGCCGCGCCCTGGTCGAAGCTCTCGTAGCCCTGGACGGCGTCATCGAGCGCGATGATCTTGGCATTGACGATGTCGGCGATGGGCAGGCGGTCATGCAGGATGGCCTGCATGAGCTGGCGGTTGTACTTCAGCACCGGCGTCTGGCCCGTGTGGAAGGACTGCGCCTTCGCCCAGCCGAGGCCGAAGCGCAGCGACAGGCTGCCCTGCTTGGCGGCATTGTCCACAGCACCCGGATCCTCGGTGACGTAGAGGCCCGGAATGCCGATCGAGCCGGCGGCGCGGGTGATCTCCATCATCTGGTTGAGCACGATGGCCGGCTGCTCGCCGCCCGAATGGCCGCGCGCCTCGAAGCCGACGGCGTCGATGGCGCTGTCCACCTCGTTGGTGCCGACGACCTCGGCGATCATGTCGCCGAGCCTGTCGCTCTTGGAAAGGTCGATGGGCTCGAAGCCGACCCTGGCGGCATGCGCCAGGCGATCCTTGTTGAAGTCGCCGATCATCACCACGGCCGCGCCGAGGATGCGCGCGGAAGCGGCGGCCGCAAGGCCGACCGGACCGGCGCCTGCCACATAGACCGTCGAGCCGACGCCGACGCCCGCGCGCACCGCGCCGTGGAAGCCGGTCGGCAGGATGTCGGAGAGCATGGTGAGGTCGCGAATCTTCGACATCGCCTTGTCGCGGTCGGGGAACTTCAGGAGATTGAAGTCGGCATAGGGGATCGTGACGTAGCGTGCCTGCCCGCCGATCCAGCCGCCCATGTCGACATAGCCGTAGGCACCGCCGGCGCGCGACGGGTTCACCGTGAGGCAGACGCCGGTATCCTGCGACTTGCAGCAGCGGCAGCGGCCACAGGCGACGTTGAAGGGCACGGAGACGATATCGCCGATCTGCAGCATCTCGACGTCGATGCCCTTCTCGATGACCTCGCCGGTGATCTCGTGGCCGAGGACGAGTCCCGGCATCGCCGTCGTGCGGCCGCGCACCATGTGCTGGTCGGAGCCGCAGATATTCGTGGAAATCACCTTGAGGATCACGCCGTGCTCGATGCGGCGGCCATCCGGGGCCTCCAGCTTGGGATCGTCGATGTCGCGGACCTCGACCTTGCCGGGGCGCATGTAGACGACGCCTCTGTTCCTGCTCATATCATCTCCTCCTTTTCGTTAAACGCCGGTACCGGCCCGCTCCTCCGCGGGCAGGATGTGCTCTGGACGCCGCGCAGCCGGGCCATCGGCCGGGCCTCACGCTTCAAGGCGGGTGCGGGATTTCCGACGATCGGCCCCGGCATGGGCGGGACGGCACCTTGAACACATGCAGCAAACCACTTGGCAGGCGAAATGACGCTCGGGAATACGACATAAGCGGTGTCCGCAACGACACGCCGCCGCGGCGGCTTCAATGTCCCGAAAACGGAAACGGCCCCGCAAAGGCGAGGCCGTTTCGATCGCGCGGGAAGAGGCTCCCGGAAGGCTCAGAAATCCCAGTCCTCGTCCTCGGTCGCGACCGCCTTGCCGATGACATAGGACGAGCCGGAGCCGGAGAAGAAGTCGTGGTTCTCGTCGGCATTCGGCGAAAGGGCCGAGAGGATGGCCGGGTTCACCTTGCAGGCTTCCGGCGGGAAGAGCGCCTCGTAGCCGAGGTTCATCAGCGCCTTGTTGGCGTTGTAGTGCAGGAACTTCTTGACGTCCTCGGTGAGGCCGACGCCGTCGTAGAGTTCCTCGGTATAGCGCGTCTCGTTGTCGTAGAGCTCCAGCAGCAGGTCGAAGGCGAAATCCTTGATCTCCTGCTGCTTCTCCGCGCTTAGCCGCTCTATCGCCCGCTGGAACTTGTAGCCGATGTAATAGCCGTGCACGGCCTCGTCGCGGATGATGAGGCGGATCATGTCGGCGGTGTTGGTGAGCTTGGCGCGGCTCGACCAGTACATCGGCAGGTAGAAGCCGGAATAGAACAGGAAGCTTTCCAGGAAGACGGATGCGACCTTCTTCTTCAACGGATCGCCGGAGGCGTACTGCTCCATGATCAGCGCCGACTTCCTCTGCAGGAACTCGTTCTCCTCCGACCAGCGATAGGCGTCGTCGACGTCCGGCGTCAGGCACAGCGTCGAGAAGATGGAGGAATAGGAGCGCGCATGCACCGCCTCCATGAAGGAGATGTTGGAGAGCACCGCCTCCTCATGCGGCGTGGCGGAATCCTCCATCAGCCGCACCGCGCCGACGCCGTTCTGGATCGTGTCCAGCAGGGTGAGGCCGGTGAAGACGCGGATGGTGAGCTTCTGCTCTTCCGGCTTCAGGGTCGCCCAGGAGGGGATGTCGTTGGAAAGCGGCACCTTTTCCGGCAGCCAGAAATTGCCGGTCAGGCGGTTCCAGACCTCGAGGTCCTTGTCGTCGTCGATGCGGTTCCAGTTGATGGCGCGGATGGCGCTCGCTACCTTCGGGGTCTTGGTCTTCACTTGGATGTTCATTCTGGTCCCCAGAGGTCAGAGGGCGCAGGAGACGCAGCCCTGCACTTCCGTGCCGGACAGCGCCATCTGGCGAAGGCGGATGTAGTAGATGGTCTTGATGCCCTTCTTCCAGGCGTAGATCTGCGCCCGGTTGATGTCGCGCGTCGTCGCGGTGTCGCGGAAGAACAGCGTCAGCGACAGGCCCTGGTCGACATGCTGGGTCGCCGCCGCATAGGTGTCGATGATCTTCTCCGGTCCGATCTCGTAGGCGTCCTGGTAGTAGTCGAGATTGTCGTTGGTCATGAAGGCGGCCGGATAGTAGACGCGACCGATCTTGCCCTCTTTCCGGATCTCGATCTTCGAGACGATCGGGTGGATCGAGGAGGTCGAGTGGTTGATGTAGGAGATCGAGCCGGTCGGCGGCACGGCCTGGAGGTTCTGGTTGTAGAGCCCGCCTTCCATGACGGCCGTCTTCAGCTCCAGCCAGTCTTCCTGCGTCGGAATATGGATGCCGGCCTCCTCGAAGATCGCCCTCACCTTTTCCGTCGCCGGCAGCCATTCGGCCTCGGTATATTTGTCGAAGTATTCGCCGGAAGCGTATTTCGAATTCTCGAAGCCCTTGAAGCTGACGCCCTTTTCCACCGCCAGCCGGTTGGAGGCGCGGATGGCGTGGTAGGTCACGGTGTAGAAATAGATATTGGTAAAATCGACGCCCTCTTCCGAACCGTAGAAGATGCGCTCGCGGGCGAGATAGCCATGCAGGTTCATCTGGCCGAGGCCGATGGCGTGGCTGTCGTCATTGCCCTTCTCGACCGAGGGAACCGAGGAGATGTGGCTCATCTCGGAAACGGCGGTCAGCGCACGGATCGAGGTCTCGATGGTCCGGCCGAAATCGGAGCTGTCCATCGCGGCGGCGATGTTGAGCGAGCCGAGATTGCAGGAAATGTCCTTGCCCATCTTGGCATAGGAGAGGTCGTCGTTGAATTCGCTCGCCTCGCTCACCTGGAGGATTTCCGAGCAGAGATTGCTCATGGTGATGCGGCCGGCGATCGGGTTCGCCCGGTTCACCGTGTCCTCGAACATGATGTAGGGATAGCCGGACTCGAACTGGATCTCGGCGATGATCTGGAAGAAATCGCGCGCCTTGATCTTCTTCTTCTTGATGCGGCCGTCCTCCACCATCTCGCGATACTTCTCGCTCACTGAGATCTCGGTGAAAGGCACGCCGTAGACGCGCTCCACGTCATGCGGCGAGAAGAGGTACATGTCCTCATTGTTCCTCGCGAGCTCGAAGGTGATGTCCGGGATGACGACGCCGAGCGAGAGCGTCTTGATGCGGATCTTCTCGTCGGCATTCTCGCGCTTGGTGTCGAGGAAGCGCATGATATCCGGGTGGTGGGCGTGCAGGTAGACCGCCCCCGCTCCCTGCCGCGCACCGAGCTGGTTGGCGTAGGAGAACGAATCCTCCAGCAGCTTCATCACGGGGATGACGCCCGACGACTGGTTCTCGATCTGCTTGATTGGGGCGCCCATCTCGCGAAGGTTCGTCAGCGACAGCGCGACGCCGCCGCCGCGCTTGGAAAGCTGCAGGGCCGAATTGATCGAGCGGCCGATGCTCTCCATGTTGTCCTCGACGCGCAGCAGGAAGCAGGAGACGAGTTCGCCGCGCTGCTTCTTGCCGGCATTGAGGAAGGTGGGGGTCGCCGGCTGGAAGCGGCCGGAGATGATCTCGTCGACGAGGTCGCGGGCAAGCTGCTCGTTGCCGCGCGCCAAAGCGAGCGCCACCATGCAGACGCGGTCCTCGTAGCGTTCGAGATAGCGCTTTCCGTCGAAGGTCTTCAGCGTATAGGACGTGTAGTACTTGAACGCGCCGAGGAAGGTCGGGAAGCGGAACTTCTTGTCATAGGCGTGGTCGAAGAGGTCGCGCACGAAGTTGAAGGAATACTGGTCCAGCACCTCCTGCTCGTAATAGCCCTCGGTCACGAGGTAATCGAGCTTCTCCCTGAGATTATGGAAGAAGACGGTGTTCTGGTTGACGTGCTGGAGGAAATACTGCTTGGCCGCCTGCCGGTCCTTGTCGAGCTGGATCTTCCCCTCCTCGTCGTAGAGGTTCAGCATGGCGTTCAGCGCGTGGTAATCCAGCGCGGTGATCTCCGGGGCCTTCGCCGGCTTATCTCCCGCGGGATGAGAAAAAGCGTGAGGCGGTTTTTCGCTCGCATCCCGCGGCGTCGAAGCGTTCATCGTGTCCAAAATCGTTCCAGTCCCTGTCTGACATTGTCGACGTCCTCTACCGTGCCGAGCAGCTCGAAACGGTAGAGGAACGGCACCGCGCATTTCGCGGAGATGATGTTTCCCGCGACGGCATATCCGGCGCCGAAATTGGTGTTGCCCGCCGCGATGACGCCGCGGATCAGGCTGCGGTTGCGCGGATTGTTGAGGAAGCGGATGACGGGCTTGGGCACCGCCCCCTTCTCCCCGCCCCCGCCATAAGTCGGCGAAACCAGGACGAAGGGCCGGTCGGCCTGCGGGGCTTCACCGGCTGCGTCGAGCGGCAGGCGCAGGGCCTCGACCCCGAGCTTTTCCACGAAGCGCCGGGTGTTCTCCGACCGGCTGGAAAAATAGACGAGGCCCCCCACCGCCTTCTCCTCAGGCGAGCGCGCTGATCATGTCCGGGCGGAAGCCGGCCCAATGCTGCTCGCCGGCGATGACGACCGGGACCTGGCGGTAGCCGAGACCCTGCACGAGCGCATAGGCATCGGCATCCTCGGAAATGTCGACGACATGATAGTCGATGCCCTGGCGGTCGAGCGCGCGGGTGGTCGCGGTGCACTGGACGCAGGCGGGCTTGGAGTAGACGGTAATGGACATGGCTTTCCTCGTTTTCGATCAGGCATGGGATATCGCCCGGCCATCCGCCGATGGCCGTTCGATGAATTCTCGGTGATAAGGGCGGCCGTCTACGGACGGCCGGACGCGGGGCGCCGCCTACTCGCGCGGATGGACTGGCAACACGATCGACATGACTTCACCCCGAGGCATTTCGCGGGGGATCAGGGGAGACGGCGGGCGGCATCCTGCACAACCCAACGCTCGCCATCCGGACACCCCGCCCGTGGACGTTCATGCTCGAGGCAGGTCTCCTGGCTTGCGGGTCGCGGCATCCGTCCGCCTTCCCAAGGCATTTACGCCCCAGTGGCTCATCGAACGAATGCTCGCCGCTTACAGTTGCGGGGGCAGCTCCGGATTGACGCGGCCATCATGGCCGCCCTGGATTCCCGTCTTAGCCTTCCATCCTTTCGAATCGAAGGAACCTCGAACACAAGATATAGTAGACGAGGTAAAAAATGCGTCAACGGCTATGGTGGATTTTCCACGGTTTCATTGCGCACCAGCGAGCGGGTCCCCGGCAATCGCCTCCACATTCACCGCCATCGACTTGTGGCCGGCACGCACGACCGGTGCCTTTGCCTGGCGCGAAACGTCACCAGGAGCCGCGCTTGCGCAGCCATCCAGCCGACTTGTCCAGCCCGCCGAAGGGGAAGACGTGGATCTGCGTGATGGGGCCCGGCATCGCCGTGCGCCAGCGCTCCTCGACGGGGCCGACGACAGTTTCCGGCGAATAGCCGGCGGCGAGCGCCATGAGCCCGCCGCCATGCCGGGTCAGGACGGAAAGGGAGTTCCCGATGCCGCACATGGTTCCGTATTTGATGAGCGTCGTGATCTTGGCCGGTCCCGCGACGCCGAGATGGATCGGAACGTCGATGCCGGCGCGCACCAGCCCGTCCGCCCAGGCGATGGCCTTCTGCGCGTCGAAGCCGAACTGCGTGACGATGCGCAGGCGGGCATCCGTCCGCTCGGCGAAGTCCAGCTTGCGGCGCAAGGCTTCCAGCGCGACCACGTCGGTGAAATCCGGGCTGCCCTCGGGATGGCCGGCAATGGCGAAATCGCGGATGCCGAAGCGGTCGAGAACGCCCGTTTCCAGAACGTCGAGCGAGGACGAGAACGGCCCGGCCGGCGGCGTGATGCCGCCGCCGATCACCAGCACGTCCATGACGCCCGCCTCTTCGGCCAGGCGACCGACGCGCCGTTCCAGCGCATCCCGCGAGGCGATCCGCCGGGCGGCGAGATGCGGTACCGGCACGCAGCCGGCCTCATGCAGTCGGCGGGCGGCGGCCAGCGTTTCCGCCTCGGTCTCCGGCGCGCCGATATCCGTCAGGTAGACCCGCACGCCCCGCGGCAGCAGCGTGACGAGGTCCGCGACCGGCGGGACCTGTTTCGGCAGGGCTTCCATCGAGGCTGGAAGCCGTCCCGTTTCCGTTCGCACCTGTCCGATCATTCTCACGCTCATGCCCGTTGAAAGTAATGGCCTGCTATGACGCCCTTTTCCGCAAGGCGCAGCATCCAACGCGTCATACGCTTGACGGCTTGCGCAAAAGTATCGTGGAAGGGCGAAACGGCAAGCCCCGCCGAAGAGGCGGGGCCTTGTCGCGTCAAGAAGGCGCAGCTTTTCAGGCCCGGCTGATCTCGTCGAGATACCAGCCGATATAGCGCAGCTCGTTATGCTCCATCGGCGCGATGGGGCCGGGCACGAAATAGTGCGAACGCACGCCGCGCGCCGTGTGCTCGATGATCGTCTTGTCCTCCTCGGTCGTCACCTTCCACAGCCAGGTGAGCTTGGCGAGGTCGTAGTCCCTGCCCGCCTCCGCCTTGCCGTCGACGAGCCAGATCAGCTCCATCTCGCAGCTCTCCGCCGATTTCGGGATGAAGCGGTAGATCATGCCGTGGTCGGGATAGCAGACGAGGAAGGTCGTGCCGCCGAGATGGATGGAGGTCACGCCCCCGTCGAAGTCGCTGAAGCGGCCCATCAACGGCGCCACCGCCTTGCCGTCCTCGCTGCCGCTCTGCACCCCGTCATAGAGCGCATAGCGGAAGGCGTGGATCGCCTCGCGGCCCTCGCGCGAGGTCTGCCAGTGGTTGCCCGAGCCGACCTCGATGCCGAGCGCGCAGGTGCGCGCCTCCATCGCCTCGTTCAGCGCCTCGATCATGTGGAGCGGCTGCTCCAGCGCGTGGGTCTGGGAATATTCCGGATGCGCGGGGCCGCAATGATAGCATTCGACATAGTTCTCGACCGCCAGCTTCCAGTTGGCGGCGACAGGATAGCTCTCGCGGTGGGCGACGCGGGCGCTCGCCCAGCCATACTGGCCGCAGGTGGCATGCAGCAGGTTCTCGACCTCGGAGAAATCGAGCGGCGTCTCGGCGAAACAGATGAAGATCAGTCCCTCGACGACGCGGACATGAATCTTGCGCAGGCCATGCTCGCCGCGGTCGAATTCCTTCGGCATCAGGCGCGCGGCCTTGAGGCTGCCGTCGTTGCCGTAGGTCCAGGCATGGTAGGGACAGACGAAGACCCGGGCATTGCCCTTCTGCTTCGTGCAGACCTCCGCGCCGCGATGGCGACAGACATTGAGCATGGCATGGACGGAGCCGTCGGCCGCGCGGGCGACGATCACCTGCTCGCTGTCGATGCGGAAGACCTCGAAATCGTTGACGTTCGGGATCACGCTCTCGTGGGCGATGCAGTGCCAGTGGCGGCGGAACACCCGCTCCATGTCGCGCTGGTAGATCTCCGCGTCATGGTAGAACGGGCGGGCGAGCCCGTGCCCCGGCCGGTGCTCCGCAACGAGGCGATCGATGCGGTCGGCGTTGACGTCGATGACGGCTTCGGCAATGTGTCCCATACTGGTCGACCCTATCAGGCTGTTCGGTAAACCAGTATTCCGGGGTGCCCTCAGTCCGGCAAGATGGCGGGAAGGCCACGATTAATCGACAAGTTCGATCACGCGGCCTGCCCACCTCAGGGCGCTTGGAGAACTCCAGTATCGAGGAACGTCTCGATGGCCCTGCACCAGGGGGCGATGTCGATACCGTTCTGCGCCAGCCAGTCCGCATTGAAATACGTCCCGGAATAGCGGTCGCCGCTGTCGCAGATCAGCGTGACGAGCGAGCCCTCGCGGCCTTCCTTCATCATGCTGTCGGCAATCGAGATGAGGCCGAAGAAGTTCGTGCCCGTCGAGGCGCCGACGCGGCGGAACAGCCGGTCGGACAGCACATGCGCGGCGGCGATGGAGGCGGCGTCCGGCACCTTGATCATGTGATCGATGACCGTCGGGATGAAGGACGGCTCGACGCGAGGACGGCCGACCCCCTCGATGCGCGACGGCGTCGTGCAGGTCGTCTCCATGTCGCCGCTCTTCCAGGCGTCGTAGAACACCGAGTTCTCGACATCCGTCACGCAGAGCCGCGTGGCGAGGTTGCGGTAGCGGATATAGCGCCCGATGGTCGCCGAGGTGCCGCC